>CBDEWD010000001.1:0-444186 GCA_965243845.1 Spirochaetia bacterium
CCGATCTGGTCGCCTACGTCGAGCGCCTGCCGGAGCCCGGGGAGACCGTCGGCGGAGCCCGGTTTGCGGAGACCGCCGGCGGCAAGGGTGCGAACCAGGCGGTAGCGGCAGCGCGCGCCGGCGCGTCCTGCGTGCTGCACGGCGCCGTGGGCGACGACACGTACGGTCGGGCACGGATCGCCGACCTGGCTGCGGCTGGTGTGGGCGTGGGGCAGGTGGCGGTGCTCCCAGACGAGCGGTCCGGGGTGGCGCTGATCTACGTCGATGCACGCGGCGAGAACCAGATCGCCGTGGCGCCCGGCGCCAACGGCGCCTTTCGGTTGGACGTGCAGGCGTTCTGCGCTGGAGTCGGACCGAACGACGTCGTGCTGCTGCAGAACGAGATCGATCTGAGCGTGACCACGGCGGCGGTCGCGCTGGCGCGCGAACGCGGTGCTGCGGTGATGTGGAACATGGCTCCCGCGTTGACGGCGGTCGGCGAGGCCGAACGGTCCGCGATCGCGCAGGTGGACTACCTGGTCGTCAACGCGGGTGAGCTGGAGGCGCTATCGGCGCAGCGCTCCGGTGATTCGGCTGCCGAGGGGGCGCGCCGTGCGGTCGCCGAGCTCGGCTGTTCTCAGGTGCTGCTGACCCTCGGCGCCGAAGGCGCCGTGCTGGCCGACGAACGGGGAGCGCATCATCAGGCCGCGCATCGCGTCCGGGCGATCGACACGGTGGGGGCGGGGGACTGCTTCGGTGGCGTGTTCGCGGCGTCGGTCGCGACCGGCGGCGAGCCGCTCACCGCGCTGCGACGCGCCGTCGCAGCGGCCGGCCTGTGCGTCACCCGTGAGGGGGCGCAACGCGCCATGCCGTCGGATGAGGAGATCGGCCGCGCGGTCGGCTTCAGCCCGACGTCCGTGGGCCGGGTGCTGGCGCCCCTGCGCCGCGGTGATGACCTGCTGGAAGAGATGCTCGACGATGACCGGGATTGACACGTTCCTGACTCACCCGATTTCAAGCTCCTCCAGAGCCTCGCGCCAGTGCAGGCACAGTACGCCGTCGATGAGCATGCGCGTCGGATCCCTGCTGATGCACAGCGCGAGCGGCTGGGCGAAGTCGCCGGTGAATCGGGCGAGCTGTCGCACGTCCCGCTCATCGATACGTTCGGACGACTTGATCTCGATCAGGGCCGCAGGCATCCCCGGGCGCTCGATCACCAGATCGATCTCCACCCCCGCCCCCGTCCGAAGGTAGGAGAGCCTCCAGTCCGGGAAGCGATATCGCGACAGATGCAGGATCTGGGTGATGACGAAGTGCTCGAACGCCTTCCCGTACTCGTAGGTTCCGGTCCGGAGCGGCACGTCGAGCGTTCGTTCCAGAGATCGTTTGACGCCGGTATCGAAGTAGTAGAATTTCGGATTGGCGCTCTGTTGCTTCCTGATTGAGCGGTGATACGCGGGCAGGAGAAAGCCGACCAGCGTGTCTTCCAGGATGCTGAAATAGGAGATGACGCTCTTGGGATCGGCTCCCACATCCCTGGCGATGTTGGTGTAGTTGACGATCGCGCCATTCGATTGCGCGGCGACCTCCAGGAATTCCCGGAACGGATCGAGCCTGCGGATGATTTGCTCGGCCACGATCTCCTCTTTCAGGTAGGTCAGGGCATAGGCACGAAGGTACGCCCGTTTCTCCTCCGCGCCCTCCAGAGAGAAGATCTTGGGCAAGGTGCCCCATCGCAGGGCGTCGTCGAGTTCGAACGCATCCTGCAGCTCGCACACGGTGAGCGGGTAGAGGTTGTACACGAACGCCCGCCCCGCCAGGAGGTTCGACGCCCCGCGCCGAAGCTTCCTGCCGCTGGAGCCGGTGAGCACGAACCGCCTGCCGGTGCTCTCGATCAGCCGGTGAGCCACGTCCAGGAGCCGTGGGGCCCGCTGCACCTCGTCGATGAGGATCCACTCCACCGATGCGGCGAGCGCACTGACCTCGTTCTCCAACAGGCCCGGGCTTCTCCGGTACCGGTCCTCCATCTCGGGGTCCAACAGATCGACGTACAGTGACGCGTCCGGGTCGAACGCATCCCGGATCCAGGTGGTCTTGCCCGTGCCGCGCGCACCGAACAGGAAGAACGAGTTGCGTCGGCTGGCTTCCAGAAGCCTGGGGAACATGGCGGGATCATATTAGAAATGTGGATCATAGTCCATAATTTCGATGAGAAATAAGGATCATGATCCACGTACAGGCGACGGGCTCTCGCGGCGTGCCTTTACGCACGGAGCGGTCCGGCACAGGATACCGGCATGTCGAGTGATCAGAGCCCCTCCGGATCCACATCCTTCAAGGTCGCCTTCATCGGCGCCGGCAGCATCGGGTTCACCCGCAAGCTGGTGGGGGACATCCTCACCGTACCCGAGTTCGCCGGCATCGAGATCGCCTTCATGGACATCAGCGAGCAGAACCTGTCGATGGTCGAGCGCCTGGTGCGCCGTGACCTGGAGGCCAACGGCCTGGACGGCGTGCGGCTCAGCGGCACCCTGGACCAGCGGGAGGCGGTGAGCGGGGCGCGTTACGTGTTCTGCACCGCGCGCATCGGCGGGTTGCCCGCGTTCGCGACCGACATCGAGGTGCCTCTGCGCTATGGCATCGACCAGTGCGTGGGCGACACCCTGTGCGCCGGCGGCATCATGTACGGGCAGCGCGGCATTCCCGTGATCCTGGCGCTCTGCAAGGACATCCGCGAGGCTGCCGAGCCGGGCTGCCGGTTCTTCAACTACTCGAACCCGATGGCCATGCTGACCTGGGCGGCCAACCGCTACGGTGGCGTTCCCACCGTCGGCCTCTGCCACGGCGTGCAGGGCGGCCACACGCAGATCGCCGACGCGCTGGGCATCCCCGCCGAGGAGCTGGACTACCGCGCGGCCGGCATCAACCACCAGACCTGGTACATCCAGCTCCTGCACCGCGGCCGCGACGTGTCGGGCGAGCTGCTTGCGGCATACGAGCGCCACCCCGTCTACCGCGAGACGGAGAAGGTACGGATCGAGATGCTGCGCCGCTTCGGCTGCTACTCCACCGAGTCCAACGGCCACCTCAGCGAGTACGTGCCGTGGTTCCGCAAGCGCCCCGACGAGATCCGCGACTGGATCGACATGAGCTCCTGGATCCTGGGCGAGACCGGCGGCTACCTGCGCGTGTCGAGCGAGCGGCGCGACTGGTTCGAGGAGGACTTCCCCCGCTGGATGGCAGAGCCCCCGGAGAGGTACACGCGCGAGAACCGCTCGACCGAGCACGGCTCCTACATCCTGGAGGGGCTTCAGACCGGGCGCGTCTACCGCGGCCACTTCAACGTCGAGAACCGTGGCTGCATCACCAACCTGCCGGACGACGCCTGCGTCGAGGTGCCGGGCTACGTCGACCGCACCGGCCTCCACATCCCGCGGGTGGGCGACCTGCCGCTCGGCTGCGCCGCGGTCTGCAACGTCAGCATCTCCGTGCAGCGGCTTGCCGTCGAGGCCGCGATGCGCGGTGACGAGCGGCTGCTGGTGCAGGCCATGATGATGGATCCGCTGGTCGGCGCGGTGTGCACGCCGCCGGAGATCGCGCAGATGGTCGACGACCTGCTGATCGCGCAGGCCGAGTGGCTGCCCCAGTACGGCACGGCGATCGCAGCCGCCCGTGAGCGGCTCGGCACCGAGCCGCGCCTGCCGACCCGTGACTGGGAAGGGGCCGCGCGGCTGCGGGTGCGCAGCATCGAGGAACTCCGCCGGGAGGAAGAGGCCGGGGCCACCGCCGCCAAGACCATCAAGGCCGAGGAAGAGGCGCTGGCGGCCGGCGAGTAGCCAGCATGGCGGGCGGGAGAATACCTGAGGGGCCGCTGGTCACGTTCGAGGACATCGCCGGCGCGCTGCGGCAGGTGCAGGTGGGCCGTGGGGCCGTCGTCTACGTGCACAGCTCGCTCAGCAGCATGGGGTACGTGCAGGGTGGAGCCGACACGGTCATCGACGCCTTCCTGGACGTGGTTGGGCCGGAGGGCACCCTCTGCGTGCCGACCATCGTCTATGCGGGTCAGGGACCCCGGCCGCCGTTCGACGTGATCCGCTCGCCGTCGGAGGTCGGACGCATCACCGAGACGCTCAGGCTCCGTCCCGAAGCGTGCCGAAGCGACAACCCCACCCACAGCGTCGCCGCGATCGGACGGCAGGCGGACGAGATCACGGCCGGTCACGCTGGCGGCGAGGGGCGCCCCAGTCCGTGGGGCGAGCTTGCCTTCGGCCACGAGAGCCCCTGGCAGCGCTTCTACGACATAGACGCGATCTGCGTGCTGCTGGGCGTCGACTGGGAAGTCAATACGATGTTCCACTACATCCAGTCGCGCTTCATTGAGCCGTATTGGAGCGAATTCGCCAAGGCGCCGCCGTACCCATACTTCGACCGCACGCCGATGGGCCGGGAGCTGGAAGCGGCCGGCATCGTGCGTACCTGCGCGCTGGGCTCGGCGACGGTGACCGCCGTGAGCTCGCGGCCCATGGTGGCTCGGAGCATCGAGGCGCTGCACCGGGATCCGGCGCGGTTCTTCGCGCATGGGGAACGGGCCGACTATGTTCGCTGGTATCGAGGCATTCCCTCCCGCCGGCGACGCCTGTGGGCGGGCGCGGCGCGGCTGCCGATCACCGTGCCGCCCGAACTGACGGGCAACGCGGAAGTGCTTGAACCGCTGCACGTGCGCGCCCTGGCCCTCCGGTTCGAGGAACGCACCGCGGCGATCGTCGTCTGCGACCTGCGCCGACTGGACGGGGAATGGGTCGGCGAGGCCCGCCGGCTGGTCGAGGAGCGGACCGGCATTCCGGCCGGGCGCGTGATGATCGCGTGCACGCACAACCACGCCGGTCCGGACATCGACGAGCGGTTCCGCTCCCACGTCGTCGAGCGGATTGCGGAAGCCCTGGATGACGCCGGCGGCCGCATGCGGGAGGCTCGCACCGGCGTCGCGTCCGCGACGCTCGACGGCATCGCGCGGAACCGCCGGTTGCTATGTGGGGATGAGACCGTGATCACCCTGCGCCGCGAGGTGCCGTCGTCGTGGCTGCCGCTGCGCGCCGTCGAGTTCGAAGACGGACCGGTCGATCGCGACCTGACCGTGCTCCGTATCGAGGATCTCGACGGCGAACCGGTCGCGCTGCTGACCGCTGTCGGCTGCCACAACGACACCCGCGGGTCCCATCCGCCGGCCGGGATCTCCGGGGACTTCGTCGGTCACGCCATGATGACGCTGGAGCGGCTCCATCCCCGATGCACGGCGCTCGTCGCCTTCGGCGCGGGCGGTGACGTGGACTTCGACTTCCTGCCCCACCTCAACCGGTCGCGAGCACGGGGAGGGCATCTCTTTCAGCGGATCGGGCGGCTGCTTGCTGCCCAGATCGCCACCGCCGCCGAGCGTGCGGAAGTGGCGGATGGCGGCCGGCTCGAAGTCCGGTCGGAGCGCGTCCATCTGCCAACACGGACCGAGTTCGGGACCGAGTCATCGCGCGCCGAGCACGAGACCGCCGAGGTGCAGGCGATCCAGATCGGAGCCCTGACCGTGATCGGCGTTTCCGGCGAGCTATTCGCGCAGGCCGCGTTCGACGTCAGGACGGGCCACCCGCGGGAGCAGGCGATCATTGCCGGACTGGCGAACGGCGACCTCGGCTACCTGCCGCCGCCGGCCGCGTACACCCAGGGAAGCTACGAGGTCGAGCCCGGCTCCCGCTTCGATCGGCGCGCCGAACAGATGATCATGCAGGCGATCGGCCGGCTGCTCGCAGCCCGTGCCGACTCATGACTGCAACCAACAACGCTCGGACCAGTAAGATCTGCAGTGGAGCTTCACTGGAAAACTGTTGAATCCTTGAGTAGGAGAGAGATAAGCTGCCGTCTGACGGGCCGTATCCGTGGCGGGAAAGCAACACGCCTTGGAGCACTTACATAGTCGATTTCCGACGCAGCCTCGCTGGAATCCGGCAGCGAGTTCGTGCTCGAAAGTCGATCATTCTGGAGGCAGGTCGCAGCCACGGTTTGCGAGAACTTGATTCAATCCACATTCGGCCGATCACTCATCAAGGACTCTATCCAAGACCGCTCTCATGCCTTGGGGTTGATGTCCCTGATTAGCCATTATGCCAACGATTAGATCTCTAAAATATTCGTATCTCATGCCGGGGAGATGCTTGCCTGCGAATGCCCGAAGAACATCTCTGCCTCGAAACTCTCGCCTCCAGTCTCCGCTTCGCAGCGAATGACTGAGCGCACTGGTCTCCTTATCTACTATGGCTTGAATGTCCGAAGTCTTCAGAGATGTGTTCGCGTTCTTTGTAACTCTTTCTATGGATTGATGAACCGCTCTATGCATCTCCAAGCCGATATCTTCACAGCTCACATTTACGCTCAAGTCCAGATTGTCAACAAGCAAACGATTGATGCGCTCTCGAATCCGGTGACTCACAAGTCGTCCGATCTGCTCTTCTGAAATCTCCATTAGGCGATCTTCGATTTGTGCTTCCGATGCGACGTGTTCGTCATCGACACCAAGGTGTTCTAGTGCCTGCAGAATGAATGAGCTCTGTAGCAGGTAGTTCTCTATGTGGTATACATCCCACGAATGATGTCGAGGAGAGCTGACAGGGTTTTCTCCATTTCCCGAATCTCGATCCACAATTGAGTATATTCTCACGGGTATGTTCCCGGCATGCACGCTGTCTTCCAGAATTCTGTGAAGAGCAGCTACTCGATGACGATTGCCTCCCGATACTAGATTCGCCTTCTTCTCCAAGTCGGGAAACAGCTTCGATACCATCTTCAGGTCGAACTCAGAGTCCGAGCCTTCAAAGAACACTACTTTCGCGCCGGGTCGGTAAGCTGCCAAGTCACCGACCAACTCAACAACGATCGCCTCCGCTTCTTCTTCAAGACGAATCGGCCGAAGCTGGTTGTCTGGCGTGCTCTCAGGATGCACGTATTGCATATGCCAGACGCCGATCCCATCGTTGCCTAGGCGGCCAACCGCTTCTCGCAGGAAGGCATCCGAGTGGGTGACCAGCCAAATCTGATTGTTTAGCTCTAGGGCTAAGTGCTTGTGGTAGAATTGCGGTAGCCCTCTAACAAGTGCTGGGTTAAGCCCGGCGTATTCGCGTAGGAGTGGAGAAAAAGTAGGCGCGTCCGCCGATTTGCAGTAGAGTCAAGGTGTTACAAGCAACACCACCACAAAGGACGGGACACGCCGTGGGTGAGACTCTACCAATCTTTTCGACGACCTTCAACGGCTCGGTGCAGGTGGAGGCGCGGGCGGACCATCTCAGCGCCGACAGCGGCGCGCTGCTGCTGCGTGAGATCATGGAGCGCACCGGCATCGTCGACTGGATGGATGAGCGGCTGCTCGATCCGCGCAATCCGCTGCTGATCACCTATCCGCTGGCCGACTTGGTGCGGACGAGCCTGTTGCTGCTGGGCCAGGGCTGGCGCGACCAGGACGACGCGGACCGGCTGCGGCACGACCCGAGCTTGCGTGTGGCCAACGACACGCGCCGCGGCCTCGCCGCGCTGGAGCCCGACAGCGTGCTGCCCTCGCAGCCGACGTTGTCACGGTTGGTGGGCCTGTTGAGCGCACCGACCAACCAGGAGGTGGTTCGTGAGGGGATCATCGAGCTGGCGCTGCGCCGGCTGTGGAAGGACAACGGGGGCCGGCGGCGCAAGCGGTTGATGATCGACGTGGACGGCCTGCCGTTCGAGGTGCACGGGCAGCAGGCCGGCAGCGAGTACAACGGCTACTACGGCCAGCGGATGTTTCATGCGCTCATCGCCAGTTGCGCCGAGAGTGGTGACCTGCTCGACGGCACGCTGCGGCCGGGCGCGGCCGGCTCGGCCGACGGGGCGCTTGCGTTCATTCAGAGGGTAGTCGAGCGCGTGCGACGGGTGTGCGAGTCGGTGCTGGTGCGCCTGGACGCCGGGTTTCCGGACGGACAGACGCTCACGGGTCTGGAGTCGGCAGGCATCGACTACGTGGCGCGCATCCGCAACAACGCGATGCTGGACCGCATGGCCGAGCCGTACCTGCGCCGGCCGCCGGGGCGTCCGCCACGCGAAGGGCGGGTGTGGTGCCACGAGTTGCGCTACCAGGCCGATTCCTGGGAGCACCCGCGGCGGGTGGTGCTGGTGGTGTTGGAGCGCCCCGGAGAGTTGTTCCTCGACTACTTCTGGCTGATCACCAACCTCAAACGCAACCGCTGCAGCGGCGCGCGGCTGTTGGGGCTGTACCGCATGCGGGGCAAGGCCGAAGGGCACATGGGAGAGTTCATGGACGTGTTGGCGCCGGCGCTGTCGTCGGCGGCGCGTGCGAAGAGCCACTACCGGGGCCGCCTCCTGGAGGCCGCCACCCAGCCGGAAGAAGCAGGCGTGCGGGCGCAAAACGAGACACTGTTGCTGCTGAACCTGCTGGCCTACGAGGTGCTGCACGCCGGGCGGTGCGTGATGCAGCGGGCCACCGGCATCGGCTGGAGTCTGCGCCGGTTGCGCGAGCGGGTGCTGCGGGTGGCCAGCCGCGTGGTCCGCCACGGGCGCAGACTGACGTTCGTCATCGCCCAGGACTCCGCTCCCGATTGGCTACGGCTGTGGGGCAAGCTTGCGGCGCTCGACTGGGCGCCAAGCTGAGGCTCAGGGGCTCTCTGATCGGCTCGCAGGCGTTCTGCTACGGGCATTATCATGTCCGGCCCATCCGCTCAGAAGACCCGCGAATCGTCACACGCGGCCGATCAGGGCACGCAGATCGCTGACCCAGCGTCTCGTCCGATCACGAACGTCAACCGAGGTCCGCGTTCTCACCGATCCGCCCCGCCAACCGCCTCGAATCCTTCAACTCAGCCAACTTTCGGGCTGGAGCGCGAATAGGCCGGGGTAACGCTTGGTCGAGATCGATTCGGTCCAATTGGTCGACGTCAGGGTGATCTCCGGTCTGCTCGCGGAACGCCCTCACGATTGCCTTCTTGTTGCTGACTGACATGATCGGTTCGAATTGGTCAGGGAATAGCAGGAACAACAGTGCGTGGCGGAACTGCCGCCCATGTCCGTGTGGCTGCGCATCGACCCACTCTGCGAATTCCCATGGATCGCGGAGCAGCGATTGGCGTTCGCTCGCTGGACGGGAGGTCCAATGGCACATTAGCGTGATGATAAAGCTGAATTCGCGCCACTGGTGGGCGGCGAATCCGATCCCCGGGTGAACGATCCCTCCGCCCAGAACGTCCTCGTGCAAGGCCCAATGATCTTCGCTCAACTCCGTTCCCGACCACTGGTAGACCCTGCGGATCCTGTCTAACTTGGTAACTGATCTGACAGAAGTGACAAGCAGGTAGTACAACCACGTGATTTCCGCCCACAACCGCTTCGCCTGGGGGGACGCGGGTTCGAGCTGGTCCCGCAACTTTTCTTCAAACGACCTGCTGGTCTCATCGGGGCGGTCGACGAAGTACCTTCGCAGTTCCTCGAAATGCTCGGCTGTCCAGAGAGCTTCGCCATTGAACAGCGACGCGCGATCGAGCAGACACTGACGTTTCCAGCGGTCAGCGGCGTCGAGGATCGGAGCGGCGACGGTCAATCGACTCACGGGACGAGTGGGGAACCCGTCGGTGCGCTGACTGCCTGTGTCGGGCCGGCGAAGAAGTCGGCGCCCTGCATCATCATGTCCTGCTGCCTGACCACCAGGCCCTTCACGCGCGGCAGGTACTCGCCGGTCCAGCGGGGATCGGTGCGCACCTTCTCGCGCGCTTCCTGGAAGTGGGCGTAGTCCTGGTAGGCCCAGATATGGACGATGCGGTTGAGCGGGCCGATGTCGGTGTAGTACCAACCGGCCAGCTTCACGCCGTGGTCCTCCCTGATCTTCAGGGCGATGTCCCGGACCGCCGCCATGTAGGTCGGCACGGCGCCCGGCTGCACGTCGTAGATCCTCATGTCGTAAATCATGGCGTTCCTCCTGTCGCGTAGAGCCACGGCACCTCGACGCTGGTGACCTGCAGCGTGGCCAGCCTGTTGCGGCGGGAGTCGCCGGCGCAGTAGGACAGCAGGACCCGCTCCGGATCGCCTGCCACGAAGTGCATGGCCGTGTAGCAGTAGTGCCCGTTCGGATTGTCCTCCAACACCCGCCGATGCCGCCACGTGCAGCCGTCGTCCGAGGAGATCGCCGTGGTCAGCGGCGTGCGGGCTCCATGGCGGCTGTGCCCGGGATCGTAGCTGTCGTTCCAGACCAACAGCAGGTCGCCCGTCGACGGGATGCGCTTGATCGACGCCGGCGAGCGAGGCGAGCGGATGTCGCTCGGCACCGGCTGCGTCCAGGTCTCGCCGTCGTCTTCGGAGTGGCACAGGTACTGGCTGCCCAGCACGGTGCGGTTGAACATCAGCAGCCGCCCGTCGCGGAGCTGCACGACGCCCGGCTCCTGCAGCCCGGTGCCGGTGGGGTCGTCGGCCACCGCCGCCATGCCGCGTCCACGGCGCCAACTCCGGCCCTGGTCGTCGGACAGGTAGCAGACCGCCTCGCCGGTGGCCACGGGATCGTTCGTCCACGCGGGCCCGTGGTCGGCGATCGGGGCGATCAGGCGCCCGCTCGCGGAAACCACGACGCGATCGGCGATGAGGATGAGGTAGCCGTCGTCGTCGGTGATCATGTCGACCGGGTCGCCCCAGGTCGCCCCGTCGTCGCTCGACCGCCGCACCACCGGCTTGCAGTCGGAGAGGGCATTCTTGAGCAGGTAGAACAGCAGCAGGTCGCCGTCGTCCAGCCGCAGCAGGCTCACCGACATCACGTTCAGGCCCGCCTCGTTGCCGAGGACGATCTCGTCGCGCTTGGACCACGTGAGCCCGCCGTCGGCCGAGAAGCGCGCGGCCAGCTCCGCCGGATCGTGGTCGCCGCCGCGGCCCGCGGAGAACCGCGAGTAGACCAGCATGAGCCGCCCGTCGCGCAGCTCGACGAATGCCCCTTCGCTGTTGCGCGTGTTCCCCGGCCCCGGCTCCAACCGGAGCGCCCGACGCACGCCTGACCGATCGCTCATGGGCGTCCATCATCCGCGATGGCCCTGACGAACTCAAGCGATGGGTTCCGTCCGTTCGGTGATCGCAACAAGGCGAAGCGCCAGCCATGTGACAAGGCCGGAGAAAGCATGCACCATTCCCGCGGGGCATGAGCGCATGTCGCACGACCTCCGGGGATTCGCCTATGTGTCTTGTATGGACAGACTTCGCGCCAATCGGTAACGACGTGTCATGCTGACTCGACTCAGAGTCTCCGGTTTCAAGAATCTGGTGGACGTGGACTTGCGGTTTGGTCCCTTTACGTGTGTCATCGGGCCGAACGGGGCGGGCAAATCGAACCTGTTTGATGCGATCCGATTCTTGGGCGCTCTGGCCAATCATACGCTCATGGAGGCTGTCACGGCCGTACGCGACCAACGCAACGGCACCGCGCAAGTACGGGATCTGTTCCATCACGTGGGTGATCGCTATGCCGATCGTATGACGTTCGTCGCGGACATGATCGTGCCCGGGCGCGCAATCGACGACTTGGGCCAAGAGGTAAAGGCAAGCACTACCTTCCTGCGCTACTCGATCGAGCTTGCCTATCGAGATCCCGGCGGCCGCTTGGGCCGCGGCGCACTTGCCATCGTGAAGGAGGAGTTGGTCCACATCTCCAAGCGGGACGCTCCCAGGCAGCTACTGTTTCCCCACAGTGCAGGACAATGGCGCAAGTCTGTCGTGACAGGAACGCGAGCTGCTCCCTACTTCATTTCGACCGAAGGGGATGCTGATAACCGGTTGATAAAGCTTCACCATGATGTCGGCGGTAGTGGCCGCCCACTACGTTGGCCGGCGTCGGAGTTGCCTCGTACCGTGCTCTCGGCGGCCAATGCGGCGGAGAGCCCTACCGTGATGGCCGCGCGTCGAGAGATGGAGTCATGGCGACTGGTGCAGCTTGAACCGTCGGCGTTGCGGCAGCCCGACGAGTTCATCGCGCCTACCCAACTAGGGCCGGATGGCCGCCATCTGGCGGCGACCGTGTATCGATTGGCACGCAATGCGGATCGAGATGAGAGCAACGATGGCGACGATGCTGCACGACGGGGGACCACGACGAAGTGCGAAGACGAACGGGTGTACAGCCGAATAGCCAACCGTCTGGCCGCGCTCATAGACGACGTACACGAGATCTATATGGATCTCGACGAGAAACGAGAGATCCTGACGCTGTATATCAGGGATGGAGCCGGCACCTCTTTTCCGGCGCGTGCGCTGTCGGATGGCACGCTGCGTGTTCTTGCCCTCTCAGTTCTGGAGAGCGATCCTGCAATGCAAGGAGTGCTCTGCCTGGAAGAGCCAGAGAATGGGATACACCCAGGTCGGATACCAGCCATATTGGAGCTGCTACAGGACATCGCAGTGGACACGACGGAGCCCGTCGGGAGCGACAACCCTCTACGTCAGGTAGTCGTTAACACCCACTCGCCCGCAATCTTTCAACAAGTGCCCGACGGGAGCGTCGTATTCGCCAAGACGAAGGAAGCCGTAGATCCTACAGGCCGCCGGTTCAAGGCCGCTCACTTTCTGTGTCTCTCCGGTACTTGGCGTGACGCAGCGGGAGAAGCAGCGGCGCGTGGCGATCTGCTTGCATACCTGAATCCGGTCCTTCAAGAGGACGACCTGGATCTTGGACCTCAGAAACGCGTGATCGACCGCGAGGACATGAGTCGACTGGCGTTCTCATCGTAGCTGACCGTCGATGCGAGAGCTACGGTATACCTTGGTGGCAGATGGCTCCTCAGATCGTGCCCTCATGCCCATTCTCGGTTGGTTGTTGCGACAGTCCTGCGATCGGCTTCCGATTCAGGGAGCGTTCTCTGACCTGCGGCGCTTGCGGCCTCCTCCGAGAAGCCTTTCCGACCGCATCAGCCGGAGTGTTGAACTGTATCCTTGCGACGTGCTGTTCATCCATCGAGACGCCGAGGGTGCGTCTTTGGACGAGCGATTGGCAGAGATAGAGGAGTCCTTGAAGGAAGCGCGGGTGGCCCAGAAGCCTGTGGTGTGCGTGATTCCCGTGAGAATGACGGAGGCTTGGCTATTGATCGATGAAGCTGCGCTGAGGCGCGCCGCCGGGAATCCCAACGGCAAGCAGCATCTGAACCTGCCGAGCGTCGCAAGGCTCGAAGGCTTGTCGGATCCGAAGAGAGTGCTCTATGGTCTCCTGGGACAGGCGAGCGGTTTTCACGGCCGTCGTCTAAAGAGCTTGAACAGGAAGCTGAGCGGACACCGTGTAGCGGATTTCATCCGGGACTTCCGCCCGCTGTACCGATTGACCGCGTTCCAACGGCTGGCCGCCGATGTCGCAAGTACGGCGCAGGCGCAGGGATGGAGTCACTCAGCGTAGATCCCAACCACGCGTCGCTCACGCCTGTCTGGCGCCGCCGCCGGTGACCGGGTAACGTGGTCTCAGGCATTTCGATGGGCGACATCCTGGACTACGGGCTCTCATTCATCTCCGGGCGGGCCGAGGAGAACCGGGTGCGGTTCTGGATCGAGTCGCGGACCCGCATCTTCGACAGCGTGACCGGCAGGAGCGATTGCTTCTACCAGTGCGCCTCCTGCAAGAGCGAGCACACCTTCGCGGAGCGCGGCCTGTTCGTGGAGGACAACTACGACTTCCTGCCGATCTTCGGGCAGGACCACGGCATCGTGTTCCGGCGCAAGTCCGCCCGGCACCACGGGTACCGCGAGACGCGTCCGGCGCATGAGTGGTGGGGCGGTCAGGTGTACCGCCTGGTCCCCGCGGCCGACGTGCAGGAGGTGTCCACCTTCGAGGAGATCGCCGCGGCTACCCACCAGGCCAAGCCCCTGGTCGCGGTGACCGAGATCCGCAACGAGGAGACCGGCCTCACCGCCACCATCCAGTATCCGGTAAAGACCATGAACATCCACGAGCCGGACCGGATCTACCAGGTGGATACCGGACCGGTCGCGTGGCCGGACCTGAGCGAGAGACGCGAGCGGCTGGCCGATCTGTTTTCGCTCGCCTTCGTCGCCTTCAACGCACCCCACTTCGCCGACTTCGTGATCGAGGCGCCGACCGCGGTCGGCGAGGGGGAAGCCGCGGCGGAGGTCTATCACTACTCGAAGCTGGTCTCGCTGCCGGCGGCCAACCGCCTGTTCGCGATCGGTCCGGGGTTCGGGAGCGCACGGTGAAGATCACGGCGGTGACGCCGCACATCATGTGGGGCGGCGATGCGGGCGGATTCCAGTTCTCCTCGACCCTGTGGGGCCGCGGGGCGGGCCGCAACTGGCTGTTCGTCAAGGTGGAGACCGACGCCGGCGTGCACGGCTGGGGCGAGGCGTCCCTGGTCAACCAGACCCCGGCGATCGCGGCGTCGGTCGAGCTGCTCGGCCGGCAGATCGTGGGTCAGGATCCGGCGGCGATCGAGCGGCTATGGCAGATCATGTACCTGCACAACCGCTACCGCGGCGGCGTGGTCATCAGCTCCGCGCTGAGCGCCATCGACCAGGCGCTCTGGGACATCAAGGGCAAGGTGCTGGACGCGCCGGTGTACCAGCTCCTCGGCGGGGCGGTGCGCGAGTCGATCCGCGTGTACGCCGGCGCGGGCGACCCGGAGCAGGCGCGGGAACGGATCGCCGAGGGCTTCGCCGGCGTCAAGGCCGGCGGCGGGTGGCACGGTCCGGACCACGCCGTGGACGACCGCCGGGCCCCGGAGGTGCTGCGCCGGGAGCTGCTGGCGATCCGGGAGGCGCTGCCGCCGGATGCCGAGCTGATGGTCGACAACCACGGCCACTCGCGGCCGCCGGATGCGATCCGGCAGATCCGGGCCGTCGACGACCTGGGGCTGCTGTTCTTCGAGGAGCCGGTGCCGCCCGACAATCCCGACGAGCTGGCGCTGCTGCGCGCCGCCGGCCTGTCCACGCCGCTGGCCGCCGGCGAGCGCCTGCACAGCCGCTGGGCGTTTCGCGACCTGGTGATCCGCCAGCTCGTGGACGTGATCCAGCCCGACATGTGTCACTGTGGCGGCATCTCCGAGCTGCGCCGCATCGCCGCGCTGGCGGAGATCTACGGGATCACCGTGGCGCCGCACAACCCCAAGGGGCCGGTCTCCACGGCTGCCAGTCTGCACGTCTGCGCCACCATCCCCAACTTCCTGATCCTGGAGCACGCGCACGCCAACCCGCTGTTCGACGCCGTGCAGGCGGAGCCGATGCGGATCGGCGAATCGGGCTACGCGCTGCCCGCAGGCCCCGGGCTGGGCGTCGACCTGGACGAGGAGGTGATCGCCGCCCACCCATACCGCCACCGGCCGGTCCTGCAGGCATACGAGGCGGACGGCACTCCCTCGCACCCATAGCGTGCGGCCGGACGAGGAGCCGCGCCGCCACGAGCTGGACGCCCTGCGCGCATTCGCCATGCTGCTGGGCGTGGGGCTGCACGCGGCGCTGGCGTTTTTCCCGGCGCCCTGGCCGGTCCAGGACCGCACGTCCGGCTATCACGGCCCCTGGGAAGAGATCTCCCTCGCCGTGCACGGCTTCCACATGCCGGCGTTCTTCCTGTTGAGCGGGTTCTTCACCGCCATGCTGTGGCGGCGCCGCGGCCTGCCGGCGCTGATCCGTCATCGCCTGCGCCGGGTGGCCCTGCCGCTGGTACTCGCCATGGCGACGGTCGGGCCGGCGATGGACTGGGTCGTCGCCCGTGCTCTCAGCTCGAAGGCGAACGGCTCTTCCGCCCACGAGCTGCTGCCGTGGCTGGACGGGCTCCATCACCTGTGGTTCCTGTGGATGCTGCTGTGGCTGCTGGCCGGCTTCCTGGTGGTGACGCTCGTCGCGGATCGGGTACGGCGCGAAGCTTCGCGTGGCGATCGCGCCACGCAGCCGGCATGGCCGCCGTGGGTGATGTGGCTGCTGATCCCGCTGACGCTGCTGCCGCAACTCGGCATGGCCGGCGGCGGCGCCTACCCGATGTTCGGTCCGGACACCGACACCGGGCTGCTGCCCCCGCTCCACCTGCCGGCCTACTACGGGGCGTTCTTCGGGTTCGGGGCGCTGGCGTACGGCCGCAGAGACCGCAACGGCGCGCTCCTGGCCGACACGATCGGCAGGCGCTGGCCGGTCGTGCTGCCGGTTACCGTGCTGGCGGTGCTCCCGGCAGGACTCGCCGTCACCTATCTGCCGGAGGTCCGCTCGTGGGCGGCATCGCAGGTCCTGCAGGTGCTCTACGCCTGGTCATGTGCCTGGGCCTGATCGGGCTGTTCCGTGTCCTCCTGACCCGCGAGCGGCCCAGCGTGCGCTACCTGGCGGACGCCTCGTACTGGATCTACGTCGTACACCTGCCGCTGGTGATCGGCGCGCAGATCGTCGTCCGTGACTGGGCCCTGCCGTCCGGGATCAAGTTCCTGCTGATCACCGGCGGGGTCTCCGCGATCCTGCTGCTCAGCTACCAGGCGTTCGTCCGCTACACGCCGATCGGCACCCTGCTGAACGGCCGCAAACGACGACCGGTCTACGGGTAGAAGTAGGCGAGGGGGTAGATGCGCAACACGTTTTCCTGGCCCAGCACCACGTCGGCGCTGCCCTCGTCCTCGAAGCCGGACTTCGTGCCACCCGCGAGTTCGAACCACTCGCGCGCGTAGAGGATGAAGACCCGGTCGCCGATCACGCGCACGTTGGGGTAGCGGAACACGGCGAAGTCGTCGGGAAGTTGGCCCAGGTCGGGCACGCCGATCACGGGGGTGAGCGGGTACTCCTCCGGGATTCGCTCGACGTCGTCCAGGCCCGCGCTCACCTCGATGGTGCGGAACTGCTCCCAGGTGGCGCCGGAGTCGCGCGAGATCGCGGCCGACAGCCGGCCTCGGCGGTAGCCGCGGCGGATCTCCTCCCGCGACGTCTGGTTCCAGACGCAGAGCAGGTGGCCGGTGGACGGGATCGAGGTCACGGCCGGAGGCGAGTAGGAGGCGGCCAGCGCGGTGGGGCGCACCGCCGACCAGGTCGTGCCTCCGTCGCGGCTGTAGCTGGCGACCAGCCGGCCCACGGTGGAGCGCGCCAGGAACAGCACGCGTCCGTCGGCGGTCTCGACCACGCTCGGCTCGTCGCAGGCGGTGATGCCGCCGTAGCCGTTGGCGATGCCGTCGCGGTCGAACCAGCCCATCAGCTCGCCGTCACACACCTGCCAAGTCGCGCCCTCGTCGTCGGAGTAGCTCACCGAGGCGATGTCGATCTCCGGCCAGTGGTAGTGCCCGTCCACCAGGCGCCGGATTCCCTTCCAGATGCCGTAGCTGCGGATCTGGTCCAGCGGCAGGTCGGAGTGGTTCTGGTTGGCGAAGCACGTCCGGTTGGGGTAGAGGAGGCGGCCGCTCGACAACTGGATCAGGGTGTCGTAGTAGGGACTGCCGAACAGTTCGATCGGCCTTCCCTCGCCCCAGTTCCTCCCGTCGTCATCCGAGAGCCATAGCGTTTCCTGCGAGAACGCGGCCAGGGCGCCGGACTGCAGCCGCAGCACCCCCCACGCGCAGACCGGCTCCGAAAACTCCCGTTCCTCTTCCCACGACTCGCCGCCGTCACGGGACAGGCGATAGTGGCGCTTGCGCGCCGCCAGCAGCGCGCCGTCGGCGAGCTGCGCGATGCTCCACTCTCGGCCGATCCCCACGACTTCCACCACGCCTTCCGGAGGCGGTTTGCGAAACGTCGGGCGACCCGCGGTCGTTGTATCCATGGTTTCCTCCCTTCTATTCCGATCTCATGCCCAGACGGCCAGCTCGCCGAACACCGAGCGCAGGCGCTCGGCGTGCTCCTCGGGGAGCTCCAGGCTCTCCATGCAGGCGACGTTGGCGTCGAGGTGCTGGAGGTTGGTGGTGCCGGTCAGCACCGTGTGGATGTCCGGATGGCGGGCCGCGAAGCGGTAGCCGGCGGTGATGACCGAGTCGACGCTGCCTCCGACCAGCCAGCCCAGCGGATCATCGTCGTCCAGGGCGTCGTCGGGGATCGCTTCGTCCCGCTTGAGCTCGGCGATCAGCGCGCGGAGCTGGGCCGGCTGGGAGAGCTTCGAGCGCACCGCGCTCATGCACACGACGCCGGCGCCGTGCTGCCGCGCCAGCGGCAGCGCCCGCTTGGCCGCGAACTGGTTGAGGATCCCGTATTTGAGCGAGATCACGTCCCAGGAGTCCGGGTGGCGTTCGAGCGCCAGCGAGACCGCCTCGTGCGCGGGGTCGACGATGTAGCGCTCGCTGATGCCGCGATAGCGGATCTTGCCTTCGGCGCGCAGGCGGTCCAGCACCGGGATGAACCGCTCGGCGACCTCCTCGTACTGCTCGGGACGGACGCCGTGCAGCTCCATGATGTCGATGACGTCGGTGCGCAGCCGCCGCAGGCTCGCCTCGACCCCGCGGGTGAGCGACTCCGGATCGCTCTGGATCGGCGCGTCGGCGCCGCCCACCCCGGCCGGAGACCAGCGCGGCGAAGGCGCCCACTTGGTCAGCAGCAGGTAACGGTCGCGCGGCACGCCGGCCAGGGCTTCGCCGAGGAGCGCCTCGCTCTCCCCGTAGTTCTCGGAGGTGTCGAAGAGGTTGACGCCGTGGTCCAGGCAGCGGTGCACCAGGGCGGCGCGCTGCGGGCGCTCGGCTGCCTCCGGGGCGCCGAACCCGCTGGGGCCGCCGGTGCCGAAGGAGACCAGTGAAACCGAAAGGCCGGTGCGGCCGAGCGTGCGGAACTCCATCCTCGGCTCCTGTGCCGGGGGTCAGACGCCGGTCATGCCGGCGTCCGCCGCGGCCTGGTCCAGCAGCCGCATGTCGGAGTCGGACAGCGCCGCGATCGGCGCGCGCGTGCACCCGCCGGCCAGACCCCGCTTGTTGGCCAGGTAGCGCAGCGCGGCGGCCGGTGTGGCGGCCGCGGCCGCGAACGCGCGCCGAATGCTGTTCACCTTTCGCTGAATCGCGCGCGCCTGCGCCAGGTCGCCGGCGCGGACGCAGTCATACAGGCTGATGCACTCGCGGCCAAGCATCAGCGGCGATATGCCGTAGTTGGCGTCGGCTCCCATCACCAGCGCCGGCAGCGCCCGCGGCTCCTGACCGTTGGTCACGAAGAAGCCGTCCTGGCCGTCGGTGCGGTCGATCAGGTCGATCAGCTCCGTGAGGTCCAGGCTGGACTGCTTGATGGTCACCACGTTGTCGAGCCGGCTGAGCTCCACCAGGAGCGACACCGACATGTTGATCGCGACGCGCGGCGGGTTGTTGTAGATCGTGATCGGCAGCTTGCTCTCGGCCGCGATGCGACCGAAGTGCCACCGCAGGTCGTCGTCGCAGGGGCGCAGGTAGTGGGGGGGCGTCATCATCACCCCGTCCATGCCGGCGCGGGCGGCGGCGTCGCCGAGCTCGATCACGGTGTCGGTGCGCGCGTGGGCGGTGCCGGCGATCACCGTGCAGCGGCCGGCCGCCTCCTCGACGGCCACCTCGTACAGGCGGATGCGCTCCGGCTCGCTGAGCAGCGGGAACTCCCCGAACGAGCCGGTGAGGGTGATGCCGTGGATGCCTTCGCCGATGAGGTAGTCGATGTTGGTGCGCATGCCCTGCTCGTCGACGCTGCCGTCGGCGTTGAACGGGGTCAGCAGGGGCATGATGTAGCCGCGCAGCGGCGCGGGACGGTCTGCGGACATTGAACGCTCCTCGTGCGTATTCACCCGAGCTTCGCGCAAAGCGGGCGGAGCGGCAAGATCCGGGAGCGCGTCGCGCGTACGCTCACCACGCCGCGGGGTACGATGCGGCGATGGCTGAACCGCCCCGACGCTACCGCGTCGCCGTGGACATCGGCGGCACCTTCACCGATCTCCTGATCCTGGACGAGGAGCGGCAGCGCTGCCACGTCGGCAAGGTGCTGACCACCGTGCCCGACCCGTCGGCCGGGGTGCTGCAGGGGATCGCGGCACTGCTGGAGTCGAGCGGGGTGGCGACGGCAGGCATTGGCGGCGTCATTCACGGCACGACGCTGGTGACCAACGCCTTGATCGAGCGGCGCGGCGCGCGTACCGCGCTGCTCACCACCGACGGCTTCCGCGACGCGCTGGAGATCGGCACCGAGGGGCGCTACGACATCTACGACCTGGGGCTCGTCAAGCCGGGGCCGCTGGTGGAGCGCCGGCTGCGTTTCGAGGTGCCGGAGCGGATGAATGCGGCCGGAACGCCGCTTCGGACGCTGGACCCGTCGGTCCTGGAGCCGATCTGCGACGCGCTGCAGGCCGAGGGCATCGAGGCGGTAGCGGTGTGCTACCTGCACGCCTATGCCAATCCCGCGCACGAGGTCGCAACCGCCGAGTTACTGCGGGAGCGGCTGCCGAACCTGCCCGTGACCCTCTCGCACCGGGTGGCGCCAGCCCTGCGCGAGTACCAGCGCGCCTCCACGGCGGTCGCCAACGCCTACGTGCAGCCGCTCGCTTCCGGCTACCTGCGCGGGCTGGAGGACGGGCTGCGCCGCGCGGGCGTGGCCGCGCCCGTGCACATCATGCTGTCTACCGGCGGCACCGCCACGGTCGAGACCGCGGCCGACGTGCCCATCCGCCTGGTGGAGTCGGGACCGGCCGGCGGCGCGCTGGCGGGAGCCTGGTGGGGCCGCCTGACCGGCCACGACGAGGTGCTGGCGTTCGACATGGGCGGCACCACGGCCAAGGCGGTGTTCACCGAGCACGGCGAGTTCGCGGTGACGGCCGAGTCGGAGGTGGCGCGCGTGCACCGCTTCAAGCGCGGCAGCGGGCTGCCGCTGCTGATGCCCACCATGCAGATGATCGAGATCGGCGCCGGCGGCGGCAGCATCGCCCGGCTGGGCGACCTGGGACTGCCGGCCGTGGGCCCGCGGAGCGCCGGCTCGGAACCAGGGCCCGCCTGCTACGGGCGCGGCGGGCACGAGCCCACGGTCACCGACGCCGACCTGCTGCTGGGCTACCTCGATCCGCACGCCTTCGCCGGCGGCACCATGACGCTGGACGTGGGCGCCGCCCGCTCGGCCCTCGGGGAGCTGGCGGCGAGCCTGGGGATGGATGCGGTGCGCGTGGCGTGGGGGATCCACGACCTGGTCAACGAGAACATGGCCGCGGCCGCCCGCGTGCACGCCGCCGAGCGCGGCCTGGACACGCGCCGCTACGCCCTGGTGGCGACCGGCGGCGCCGGCCCGCTGCACGCCTGCGGCGTGGCGCGGCGTCTGGGGCTCGACACGGTGGTGATCCCGCCGCTGGCCGGGGTTGGCTCGGCGTTCGGCCTGCTGCTGGCGCCGCTCTCGTTCGACCTCACGCGCAGCTACGTGGCGCGGCTCGACCGGATCGAGTGCTCGACCCTGGCGGCGATCCTGGAGGAGCTGGAACGGGAGGGCCGGGAGCGGGTGGGCGCGGCCGGCGTGGCTGACGAGGCGATCGCCGTGCGGCGCTCGGCCGACCTGCGCTACTCGGGGCAGGGCTACGAGATCCGGGTGGAGGTGCCGCCGGGCACGCCGGACGCCGCCCTGCTCGAGGACGTGCGGCGGAGCTTCGAGCGCGCCTACACGGCCTTCTACGGCCAGCTCTGTGACGGCGTGCCGTTGGAGGCCGTGAACTGGCGGGTCTCCGTGGAGGGGCCGCGTCCCGACCTCGGCGAGGTGCCGGAGCACATGGCGGCACGCGACGACGCAACCGGTGGTGCGGCTCAGGCTGCCGCGGAAGCGCCGTGCCGCGATGCGCTGTTCGACGGCACGGGTGCCTTCATGTCCACGCCGGTCTACCAGCGCCACCGGCTGGCGGCGGACTTCGCCGCCGAGGGGCCGGCCATCATCGAGGAGGCGGAGTCCACCACCGTGGTGCCGCCGGGCTGGAGCGTCGCCGCCGGCTCGGGCGGATGCCTGCTGGTGCGCTCCGCACTAGCGGAGGGAGGCGCGTCATGATCGACCCCATCACGCTGGAGGTGCTGCGCAACCGGCTGATCTCCATCGTCGACGAGCAGGCGGCGGCCCTGATCCACGCCTCCTTCACCACCGTGGTGCGCGAGGCGGGCGACCTGTCCGCCGGCGTGTTCGACGCCCGCGGGCGCATGCTGGCGCAGGCGGTCACCGGCACTCCCGGCCACATCAACACCATGGCCAACTGCGTGCGCGACTACGTGGTGCCCCGCCATCCGCTTGCGTCCCTGAGCCCCGGCGACACCCTGATCACCAACGATCCGTGGGCCGCCTCCGGGCACCTGTTCGACTTCACCGTGGTCACGCCGGTGTTCCACCGCGGCCGCGGCGTCGGCTGGTTCGCGAACACCTGCCACGCCACCGACATCGGCGGTCTGAGCATGGGCGCGGACGCCACCGAGGTGTTCGAGGAGGGGCTGGCCGTGCCGCTGCTGAAGCTGTTCCGCGGCGGCGAGCCCAACCGCGAGCTGCTCGAGATCGTCCGCGTCAACGTGCGCATGCCGGACATGGTGATCGGCGACCTGTACGCGCAGCACACCGGCAACCTGGTCGGGGCGCGCAAGCTCGTGGAGATGCTCGACGAGTACGAGATCCCGGACGTGGAGGCAGTAGGCGAGGCGATCCTCGACCGGACCGAGGACGCGGTGCGCGCCGCGATCCGGGAGATTCCCGACGGCACCTACCGCAGCGGCGTGGCCATTGACGGCTTCGACGACCGCTTGAGGATCGAGTGCCGCGTGCAGGTGGCCGGCGACACGGTCGCCATCGACTACGCCGGCAGCTCGCCGCAGGTGGAGCGCGGCATCAACGTGGTCATGAACTACACGCACGCCTACTCCACCTACACGGTGATGACCGTGGTGGCGCCGGCCATCCCCAACAACGAGGGCGCCTTCCGGCCGATGACCATCACCGCGCCGCCGGGATCGATCCTCAACTGCCGCCGGCCCGCCGCGGTGGCTGCCCGCCACCTGATCGGGCACTTTGTGTCGCAGCCGATCCTGACCGCGTTGGGTCAGGCGGTGCCGGAGCGGGTGATGGCCGAGGGATCGGCCGGCCTCTGGAACACGATGCTGGAGGGCAGGACCGGGCAGGACGGCGAGCTGTTCGCCTACATCTTCTTCTCCGCCGGCGGCATGGGCGCGCGGGCGCACCGCGACGGCCTGTCGGCGACGGCGTTTCCGTCGGGCATCACCGGCGTGCCGGCCGAGGCGATCGAGGCGGTGGCGCCGGTGATGCTGCACCGCCGCGCGCTGATCCGGGACTCCGGCGGGCCCGGACGGTTTCGCGGCGGGCTGGGCCAGGAGATGGAGCTGGAGGTGGTCACCGGCCACGCGGCCGTCCACTCGCCGATGTACGACCGCACGCGCAACCCGGCGCGCGGCTTCGCCGGCGGCGAGGACGGCAGCGTGGGAGAGGTCGTGCACAGCGACGGCCGCGCGCTGCACCCCAAGAAGCGCTACACGCTGCAGCCGGGGGAACGGTTCACCCTGCGCCTGCCGGGAGGCGCAGGCTACCACCCGCCCTGGCAGCGCGACCCGGCGGCGGTGGCCGAGGACGTGCGCCAGGGCTACGTGTCGGCGCAGGCCGCAGCGGAGCGCTACGGCGTGGTGATCGATCCCGCGACCGGCGCCGTCGACCACGCCGCCTCCGTGCGCCGGCGGCGCGCCCTCAGGCACCGTGACCGGATCGACCCGCCGCACGTGCGCGAGTGACAGGGAGCGCTGCCGCGTGCCAGCCTCGCGCGGCCATGGCGAGAAGGCAGAGCGTCGCCAACCGGCCCAACGTGGTCTTCATTCTGGCCGACGACCTGGGGTGGTGCGACCTCGGCATCGAAGGGAGCCGCTTCTACGAGAGTCCGCACATCGACCGCTTGGCCAGTGGCGGGATGCGCTTCACCCAGGGCTACGCCGCCTGTCAGGTGTGCAGCCCCTCGCGTGCCAGCATCCTGACCGGCAAGTACCCACCGCGCCACGGGGTTACCGACTGGATCGGCGCCCCGACCGGCGCAGCGTGGCGTGAGCAGGGCCGGCACAGCAAGCTGTTGCCTCCCGAGTATGAACGCAGCCTGAGAGCCGACGAGATCACCTTTGTCGAGGTGTTCCGGAGAGCCGGCTACCGCACGTTTTTCGCCGGCAAGTGGCACCTCGGCGACACCGGCGCCGATCCGGAGGACTTCGGCTTTCAGATCAACAAGGGGGGTTGGAGGGTCGGATCGCCCAGGGGCGGGTACTTCGCCCCGTGGGACAACCCGAAGCTGGAGTCGGGCCCCGACGGCGAATCGCTGCCGCTCCGGCTCGGCAGGGAGACCGCACGCTTCATCAGCGATCATCGGGACCATCCGTTTCTCGCCTATCTGTCGTTTTACTCGGTGCATGGACCGATCCAGACCAGCCGGGAGCGCTGGGCGCGGTTTCGTGCAAAGGCGTGTGCTCTCGGAGCACCGGGGCGACGGTTCCGGTTCGATCGGAACCTGCCCGTGCGCCAGGTGGCCGACTGCCCGGTCTATGCGGGCATGATCGCCGCCATGGACGAGGCAGTCGGCCTGGTGCTCGATGCACTGGATCGGTTCGGGCTCGCCGAGAACACGATCGTCTGCTTCACGTCCGACAATGGCGGCGCCTCCTCCGGCGACTCCTACTCCGCGTCGATGTTGCCCCTGCGCGGCGGCAAAGGGCGCCAGTGGGAGGGCGGGATTCGCGAGCCCTTCCATGTCCGCTTTCCCGGGGTGGTGGAGCCGGGGACCACCTGCGAGGCGCCGGTATCGGGCATCGATTTCTATCCCACGCTCCTGGAGCTGGCAGGTCTGGGCATACCGGCCGAGCAGTTGATCGACGGGCGCACCCTGGTCCCGCTGCTACGGGGCCGGCCGGACCCGGCCATTTCGGAACGCGACCTGTTCTGGCACTACCCCCACTACGGCAACCAGGGCGGCGATCCCTCATCGATCGTCAGACGCGGGCCATGGAAGCTGATTCACTACCACGAAGACCGTCACAACGAGCTGTATGATCTGAGTGCCGATCCCGGAGAGCGGCATGACGTCCTGAGCGACCGGCGCGACACCGCCGAGGAGTTGTGGCTGCGCCTGGAACGTTGGCTCGACGAAGTGGGTGCGAAATTTCCGGCGTCCGACCCGCAGTACGATGCGGCCGAGGATCAGGCGCGTGTGCATCGGCTCGAGCATGAACTGATGCCCGAGCTGGAGGCGCAGCACGCGGCCTATCTCGACCCGGACTGGCAGCCGAACGCCGACTGGTGGGGCAGCCAGGTCACCGCCGACTAGCGCGCTTGAATCCGATGGAGACACTTCCTGGTATCCGTGGACATCAGTTTGATGGGGTACTACCGTGAGGCATGAGCCAAGGTCGGTTCTTTGCGCGCGACGAGGTGGAGCGCGATTCGATGGAGGGTTTCGAGCTCGGCTGGCACAGCCGGCCGGAGACCACCGCGGCGGAGCAGATCGTGGTCATCGAGGTCAAGCTCGACCCCGGCGGAGGACACGATTTCCACCGTCACCCCAATCAGGAAGAGGTGATCTACGTCCTGGACGGCGAGGTCGAGCAGTGGGTCGACCGCGGCAGCCGGACGCTGCGCGCGGGCGATTCGGCGTTTATCCCCGCCGCGATGGTGCACGCCTCGTTCAACGTGTCCGGGGCGCCCGCGAAGTTGCTGGCGATCCTCGCGCCCTGCATCGGCGCGGAGGGGTACGAGCTGGAGGAGGTGCACGAGCAGCTCCCCTGGAGCGGGCTCCGCTCCTGAGCCGCCGCCCCGGGCTCAGCGGGGCCTGAAGCGCGCGATCACGTCGTCGGCAAAGGCATGGTTGGCGTCGCGCGTGCGTCCGGCGGCGTGCGGCGTGTGCGCGACGTTGTGGCGGCCCAGCAGGGGCGAGTCGAGCGGCACCGGCTCCGCGTCGAACACGTCGGCGGCCAGCGCCAGCTCGTCGTTCAGCACACGGCGGTACAGCGCCTGCGTATCGCACACCGCGGCGCGGGTGACCTGCACCACCAAGCCGTGCATGGGCAGCGCGTCGATCAACTCCGCCGTGATCAGGCCCCGCGTCGAATCGGTGAGAGGCACCATCGGCGCGAAGATCTCTGCGTCGGCGACCAGATCCTCGACGTGGAACCGGCGCTCGGCGCGCGCCGCCACGAACGACGCGTCCGGCGCGAACGGGTCCCAGGCCGCCACCTGGGCGCCCAACGCCGCGCACCAGGACGCGTAGCGGGCGCCGATGTTGCCGATCCCGACCACGCGCACCCGCTTGCCGGCGACCGTGCCGTTGCAGAACCGCGGGTCGTCGGCGAACTGGGACCCGCGCATCCGGCCGTCACCCGCTTCCGGCGTGTAGTCCCATGGCGCCAGGCTGCTCTGCATGGCGGTGTGGTTCTGCGGGATCCGGCGCAGCCCGCAGATGGTCATCGCCAGGGCGTACTCGGCCACCGTCTGGCCCCAGTACACGTCCGCGCGGTGCGGGATGATGCACACGCCGCGCGCTTCGGCGGCGGCTGCCGCTTCCCGCGTGCCGTCCCGTCCGCCGAGGTAGCACTCCTCGAGAGCGGTGAAGGGATCCAGGTCACGCGTCTCGAGCCCGAACCCCAGCAGCACCAGCCGCTGCACCGATGCGGGATCCTCCACGAGCTGTGCCGGGCGGGCGTCCTCGACCGCGGTGCGGATGAGCTCGCAGCCGCCGCTCTCGGCCCAGCGCCGCTGCCAGTGATCGGCGGTGTAGGGCCAACTGCGCTCGAACTGCCCGTGCACGCAGATCACCGATCGCACGTCCGTTCGCATGATGATCATGGTACTACCAGGCGACGTGGTGCGGCGACGGCCCGAGGCGTTGGAGGTGCGCGGGCAGCAGCTCATTGGGCAGCCCATGGAGATGGTCCCCGGCAAGCTTCGAGCAGATCATGCTGTTGCGGTACTTCCGCGCCTGCTTCAGGTCGGTCGATCGGATCTGCCCCGTCCACTTCACCTCGATCGGCCGGAACGTCGAACCCTCGACGAAGGCGATGTCGACTTCCCCTTCGCCCTTGATGTAGTAGGTGGGGTGCATGCGGTGGTGATGAACGGCCGCGCATGCCTCGGCCAGCTTGCCGGCCCACTCCGGGTCGGCCACGACGGACTCGATCTGGGCGGCAAACGGATCGTTCACCGGCTCGATCCAGGACCGCAGGGCGTGGAAGATGAACGGGTCGGAGAACACGACCTTGCGCGCCTTCTTCGGCGCCGGAGCCAGCCGGTCTTCGCGCAGCGCGTGCTGGATGATGAGCACGTCCATCTGCGCGAGCAATTGGAGGTAGTCGGCCACCGTCATCGGATGATCGACCGACAGATCCGCCGCCAGGCTGGGCCACGTCACCTGGCTGCCGTAGCGCCGGATGACGCTGCCGACGATCTCCGCGAGATAGCGCTCCTGCTTGCCGCGCTTGATCATGTCCCCGCGGATCCAGTCGCCGTAGACGGCGAACGTGGCGGGGAGAATGCGCCCATGAGCTTCCAGGTCGTTGATCGCGGTGAGGAATCCGCCGTGCATCAGGTACCGCTCGAACGCGGCAATCAGGCCTGGTGCCGCATCATCGCTGCCGCCCTCCAGCCCGTGGGCGGTTCCGAGGCTGAGGTACTCCGCGAACGACAGCGGGTACAGATGGAAGTCCACGCGCGCCTCCCTCCCGCGGCGTCCGGGGAGCCGCGCGCGAGCTTCGCGGATGATGACCGAGTCCGAGCCTGTCAGGACGAGGACCACGTCTTCGAGAAGGCCGGCATCGGCGAGATATTTGACGCCCCGGTCCCAGTCCCGGATGTAGGTGACCTCATCAATGAGCAGGTACGCGGGCAGGGTGGGGGACCGGTCCGGCGTGATCCTGCCAAGCAGTGAGACCAGCGCATGGTGGTCGTCGATCAGCTCGCCGGTCAGGTACAGAATCCGCTGCGGTCGCACGCCTGCGTCCAGGAGGTCGGCCACCCATTGTTTGAGCACCGTGGACTTGCCCACGCGACGGCCCCCGGTGATCGAGTACACGCCGGGTCGGTCAACCGGCAGGTGCCCCAGCATGGGGTATCGGTAGGCGATGGGGAGCCTCTTCAGCTCCCGGAGCTGCGGGTCCATCGCGCGGAACACGTCCGGATCGTCGAGGTGAAGGTTGTGCGGGGCGAAGCGCGGATCGCCGATCATCAAATATGCATAATACTCAATAGGTAAATTTACACAATGATCATTGAGTAGTCAGATGGAGCGTCCGAGGCGGCCCGCGAGCTACGGAGCGGGTGCCGTGCGCTCCCAGAGCTCCTGCAGCTCGCTGGAAGTGGTCAGGTCCAGCCCGATCGCCCGGAACTGCCGCAGGGCCGCCTCGTGCCCGTCCGGGCGGGGCGAGCGCAGGCAGTCTTCGACCATCACCAGGTAGTAGTCGAGGCCGTTGCCGTCCCAGGCGGTCGCCTCCACGCACCAGTCGGTCGAGCAGCCGGTCACGACCACGGTCTCGCGCTGCAGGGTGCGCAGCAGCAGATCGAAGTCCGTGCCCTTGAAGGCGCTGCCGCGGTCCTTGGGGATCACGACATCCTCCGGCGCAGGTTCCAGGCGAGGATGCACGCGCATGCGGTTCGCGGCCGGCTCGAAGCGGCTTTGCAGGTCGTCGGCCGGATGGCCCAGGTTGATCAGCGCGCGCAGGTAGGCGGCCGAGAAGTTGCGCAGGCCGGGACCCCGGAAGTTGTAGAAGAAGAACACCGGCACGCCGGCAGCGCGCGCCGCCTGCGCGAGCAGCTTCACCCGCTCCAGGATGGCGCGGTCGGGTCCGTCGTCCCACATCGACGAGTTCTCGATGTCGATCACGGCCAGCGCCGCGCGGCTCGGATCGACCACCTCGCCCAAGGTCTCGCAGACCCGCTTCCCGTCTATCGTCAGCATGACCCGTGCTCCATGACCGGCAACGATAGCGCGCCGGCGCCGGGCGTCAACGCGCGCGGCCGTTGCTTTCGGGTATGCTCGCCTCGCCATGGACCGGGCGCGCTTCAAGCATCACTTCACGGGACCGCTCGCCTCGATCAACACGCCGTTCCGATCCGACGGCGCCATCGACTACGACGGCCTGCGCCGGTTCGTCGACGCCGCCATCGCCGGCGGCGCGCGTACGGTCCTGTTCACGCCGGGCGACAGCCTGTACGCGGTGCTGTCGGAACAGGAGATCGCCGACCTGACCCGTGCCACGCGCGAGCACGTCGGCGGCAGGGCGATGTTCCTGGCCGCGGCGGCGCCCTGGTGGCGGGACCAGGCGGTGGCGTTCGCGCGCTACGCCGCCGAGGTCGGCGCCGACGGCGTGCTGGCCTCCCCGCCGTACCGGGGCGTCAGCGTGCGGGACTCCGTGGACTACTTCCTGGCCGTCTCCCGTGAGCTGCCGACGGTGATCCTGAGCGCCACGCTGGCGCCGCTCGGACTCGGCGGCGCGCTGCAGGCGGTGCGGACGCTCGTGGCCGAAGGCGACCGCATCGTCGGCTTCAAGGAGGACTACGGCTCCGAGTTCGCGCGGCCGGCCTGCCTGCTGTCGCAGGGCACCTGGAGCAACTTCGCCGGCGGCCAGAAGCAGACCCACATGGACATGCATCCCTACGGATGCGACGGCTACATGTCGGTGCTGGTGGTCTTCAAGCCGGATATCAGCCGAGCGTACTGGAACGCGATCGAGGAAGACGACCTGGCGGCGGCGGCAGCGGTCATCCGCGACTACGACATGCCGATGTTCGACCTGCTGGAAGCCGCCTCGCCGGCCGGGAGCGACGCCGCGCAGCACGCGATGATGGAGCTGGCCGGCATTTCCGGCCGCTGGCGGCGGCCGCCGCTGTCCGACTACACCGACGAGGAGCTGGAGCGGCTGCGCGCCGGGCTGCGGGAGTTGTCGCTGCTGTGAGCCGAAGGGGGAGGGAACGCTGATGCGCACCCTGGACACGGGTCTGGTCTACGCCAATCCCAAGCCGCACCTGCATACCAGGCACGCCTTTCATCCGACGCTGGTCGATCTGGGCGGGGGCGAGTTGCTATGCGGCCATGACGTGGGCGAGGCGGTGGAGGGTCTGGACTACCGCACCTACCTTGCCCGGTCACGGGACGGGGGCGCCACCTGGGAGCCGGAGGGGCCGTTGCTGCCCGGCCGCTACGCGGACGGATACACCCACTCGGTCAGGCTGAGCGCCGCCGCCGGCGGCCTGGTCGGCTTCGGTGCGCTGCACCGGCGCGACGATCCCGCCGAGGGAATCGTCAACCACGCAACGCTGGGCATGGTGCCGATGAACCTGCTCCTGGTGCGCTCCGATGACCGCGGAGCAAGCTGGAGCGAGCCGGAGATCATCCGCACGCCGCTGAACGGCCCCGCGTTCGAGATCTGCCACTCGGTGGTGGCGTTGCACGACGGCCGCTGGCTGGCGCCGACGGCCACTTGGGCCGGGTGGGACGGGGAACGTCCCGAGGGCCGCAAGACCGTGGTGCTGGAAAGCCACGACGGCGGGCGCACGTGGCCCCGGTACGCGGTGATGTTCGACGGCACCGCCGAGGGCGTCGAGCACTGGGAAGTGTCGGTGGTCCCGCTCGCCGGCGATCGCGTGCTGGCGGTGAGCTGGGTGTGCCACACGGAGTCCGGCTCCCACTGGCCGAACCGGTACGCGTTGAGCGGCGACGGCGGGCGCAGCTTCGGGCCGCCGGCCGAGCTGGGCCTGCGCGGACAGACATGCAAGGCGCTGGCGCTCCGCGACGGCCGGGTGCTGTTCGTCTACCGCCGCATCGATCCCCCTGGGCTGTGGGCGGTGCCGGGCACCCTGAACGGCGGCGGCTGGCGGTACGGAGAGCATCTCGTGCTCTGGAACGGCGGTCTGGCCGACTCGGGGATGACCGGCGCCGGCGGCGCCTCGGACGAGCTCGCGGCGCTGAAGTTCGGATTTCCGCAGATGATCGAGCGTGACGGCGGCGAGGTGCTGGTGGTGTTCTGGTGCTTCGAGGACTGGTCGACCCGCATCCGCTGGATCAGGCTGGACGTGTCAGGCTGAGTCTTTCATGGCGCCGAGCCCCTCGACGACCGTCATGCTGTAGTCGCAAGGTCGTACTCGGGCACGAGGACCTCGGCCGGAATTCCCCACGCGGCGGACAGGGTCCGGATCATCGTCAGCGTGAGCGGACGGCGACGATTGAGCACCTCGGACGCGTGTGACTGCGACCCGATCAGGTCGGCGAAGTCCTTTTGCCGGAGGCCGCGCGCCTCCATCACGTGCTCGAGTGCCGAAATGGGGTCAGGCGCCTCTATCGTCCAGTGCTTGGCTTCGTAAGCCTCCACAAGAGTAACGAGCACATCGAGTTCGTCGCTCTCCGGAGTGCCGGGCGGCGTGCCCATGAGTCTGTCGATGGCGTTCAAAGCCACGTCGTAATCGAATTCGTTCTTGATCGGCCTTATATCCATATCGAACTCCTTACACGTGGGCCGCACACACGCGATCGTACTCGGCGTGGGTTCCCACGAACCGAACGAATCCGAGTCGACTCGCGTAGTCGAACCGGACGATAAGCCGGTACCTGTTCCCCCCGATGTTGAATACGATCCGGTCGTTCCCGACGATGCTGGCGGTTCCGTACATCTGCTTCACGTCCGTCGGGGACGACCAGTCGGCTTTCGACGCGATCGCGTACCAGGACTTCAGCGGCTGTTCCGCTCTGGGTTCCTGCTCCCAATACTCACGCAATGTCCGCTTGGCGATGATGCGCACCAAGACATGGATAGGCCATCCCGATTCGGGATGTCAAGGGCGACCTGCGGAGGACAAGGAGTGAGGCGTCCGCTCAGTCTTCCATCGCCCCGCCGTCGGTGAGGGTGTGCCAGAACACGACGTCGGCCTGGTGCACGATGCTCACGTGCAGGGAGCGCTGTACCAGCTCGCCCTCGCCCGAGTGGCAGCCGGCGGCGTGGCACACCTCCTCCGGGAGCCCGACGGTCAGGCAGACGTGGACGCCGTACAGGGTGTGGCGGAGCGCCGGACGGCCGGTGGCGACGGTGTCGGCGCGCCAGCGTCGCTGGTTGTCCGGATCGAATTCGAACGGCTTGCCGACGTCGTGGCAGAGCGCGCAGGCGGCCAGCAGGTCGCGGTCGATCGGCAGCTCCGGGAACCGGCCCTGCATCTCGTCGCCCATCGCCAGCGCGAGGTGCGTCACCCCGCGGATGTGGTCGAGCTGGGTGCCGCGCTTCATGCGCGGCGAGTCCGGCACGCCGGAGCCGCGGATCTCGTCGATGGCGTTGAACGAGCTGTGCGCGAGCGCATACGCCCAGGCGCGCGCCACCTTGTCGCGCAGGCCTGCGTCGGTGATCTCGGCGAGCTCCGGCAGGCTCTCGGTCACGGTCGCCAGGAGTGCGGCGTCGATCGCGGCACTCATCAGGCCTCCGCCCGTTCCCGCTTCTGCCGTTTTTCCCGTTCCTTGACCGCGCCGATGCCGCGGTACTCGAAGCGCGGCTTGGCGCCGGTGACCTCGATGATCTGGTAGTTGCGCGGCGATTCCTCCCACGCGGACTGGCACTCGAAGCCCCAGAGCCGGCGCAGCGTGGGCGAGGCCGCTTCGACGATGTCGTTCGGGATCGAGCGAGTGTGGTCGCAGAACGGCTTCATCCGCGCGCGGCAGTGGAAGTTCAGCACGGCATAGCGGATCTGGTCCGTGTCGTTGGGCGCGCCGCCGTGCATCAGGCGTCCGTCGTACACCAGGCAGGCCCCCGGCTTGCAGATGAACTGGCGCTCGTCCTCGGGCGGGATCTTCGCGGAGTCGAGGTCCCGGACGTGCGACCCGGGCACGAAGCGGGTGGCGCCGCTCTCCGCCGTGAACTCGGACAGGGCGAACAGGGACTGCGCGAACGTGGGCACCACCGCGTGCACCTTGTAGGGGGGGTTGGGCATGAAGTCGTCGCCGTCGCGGTGCAGGCCCTGCGCCTTCATCCCCGGCATCGGCGACCGCGCTCCGGAATCGCACAGGATGTAGTCGTCGCCCAGCAGGTACGCCAGGCATGCCATCACGCGCGGCACCTGCAGCATCTCCCGGAACACCTCGGCGCGCGCGGTCAGGTTGTGCGTACGCAGGGTGCCGGGCTCGTGCTCGGTGGCACTCACTTCCTGGTAGGTGATGGCGATCTCCCGGATCGCCTCGTCGACCTGACGCTGGGTAAGGGTGTCCTCGAGGATGGTGTAGCCGTGCTCGTCCAGCTCCTCGAAGTGCCTGAGCATCGCCGGGTCGGTCTTCAGGTCATGCAGCTCCGTCTCGATGTCCGTCGCCATGGGTCGCAACCTACCACGCGCGGCGCAGGACTTGCGACGGATTCGTGCCCGGCAGTACCGTTCGCGGTATGGCACAGCTTCGGCACCTCGCGCTGCGCTGCGGCGACATGGAGCGCTCGCGGAATTTCTACGAGACCGTATTCGGCTGGCGGTTCGTGGGCTATCGGCCCAGCGGGCAGGCGCTCGATCTCAGCGACGGAACGCTCAACGTCACGCTGATCGACCAGGACCCGGCCGACCGCCGCCAGTACGAAGAGGGCGAGGAGTTCATCCACTTCGGCATCGTCGTCGACGACCTGGACGCGGTGTGGCAGCGGCTGCACGAGCTGGGGGTGTCGTTCTCGAAGGAGAGCGTCAAGGAGCGCAAGTCGATCGACCCCAGCCAGCCGCCGCCGGTCTCCTTCAAGGTCCTCGACCCCGACGGCAACGTGGTCGACATCACCTCCAACCGCAGCGAGTGGGTCGGGGTCCGGCTGGACGACTGACGATCAGACGGCGGCCAAGACCGTATACCCGGAACTCATCGTTCTTGGTAAATAGCAGCTATCAATCGTGCGGTCTTGATCGAATCGTACCGTCCCGGTCGACGCGGATCGGCTCTGCCGCCGGAGTGGCGCCGGGCTCGGGTATGGGCACCGGCTGCAACGATGCTCCCGCAGGCTCGGATCCCGCGGGGCGGCGCACCTCGCCGGTCATCGGCGCGTACGCGACATCCAGGTGTGGAGTCTCGATGCGCCGGCCGCCGCGGTGGTGGGAGATCATCGCCGCCTCCAGCACGCCGGTGGTGAGCAGCGTCCGCTCCACCGGGCTCTGCGGCCGGCCGGACAGCAGGAAGTCCTCGACGGCCAGGCCGAAGTAGCTGAAGTGCGCGTGGTTGGGGCCTTCGTCCCCATGGAACGCGAACGAGTCGACGCGTCCTCCGCGCCGGCCGGCATACGCGAACTTCCGCACGTAGCCGTCGTCGCCGAGCATCAGCACCGTCCCGCGCAGTCCGTCGGCATATTCGAGGAGGAACAGGTGCGGATCGCTGACCCGTTCCGGCTCAAGCCGGTCGGGTCCGGGGTTCGTCGCCGCGAGCGCGGCGTCGGCAAGGTCGGTCGGCCAGCGGCCCTCGTCTGCCGCCCGCCACACGTCCCGGCCTGACAGGCAGGTCACGGCCACGACCCCGGTCTCTCCGCCAGCGCGGCGCTCCACCTGGCACTGCAGGGACTCCAGGGCGTGGAACCCGTAGCGCTCCAGCATGTGGAACCCGGTGGCGAGCGCCTCGTCGAGCGCATCGCCCAGCGGGTGCTCGAAGTTGGGCCGCCGCCAGTGGACGGGCAGCGAGGAGCCGGCCCAGAGCGGCACGCGCAGATCGCGCGCGGTGTCGTACATCCAGCGCGCGTCGGCCCATCGGTAGGACAGGTGCTTGTCGCAGAACACCGGCACGGGCCGGCCGTGCTCGGCGACCACGCCGCAGACCTGCTCGAACAGCCAGCGGCGCGGCAGCATCTCCTGCCCCAGGGCGGTGCGCGGGTAGTCGCCGTGCTCTCCGATCAGGAGCACTCCGTCCACGGCCAGCTCGCCGGTGCCCAGGGTCAGGGCTCCGGGAATGCTCTGGTACACCGGCACGTCGAACTGGCGGGCGAGCTGCAGTCCAACGTCGTTCCGGTGGATCTGATCGATGTACATCGAGACGACTCGGGTACGCGGCGGGATCAGCCCCTCGTCGGTCGGAAAGCCTGTGAGGAATTTGGCCGCCAGGACGCCGGCGTGGCTGTTCGGGAAGAACGTGGTGACGATCGCGGCGATGCGAGCCGATGCCATGGAGGACACGGTACAGTGCATCGTGGACGGCGTCTTCGGTAAGAGCGCGTACCGGCGGTATCCCGCAGGCATGCGGCGATGACCACCTGGGGCATCCTCATCGCCTTCGCCCACGCCGTGAGTTGGGGCGCCACCAGCGTCCTGCTGCGCCACCTGTCGCTGCGGCTGGACGTGTTCGTGCTCAACGGCCTGCGCGCCCTGCTGGGCGCGGCGGTGGTGGTGGCATGGTTCCTGGCGGCCGGCGCTCCCGGCGGCCCGACGCTCACGTCCGGGAAGATGCTGGTGATCGTGGCCTCCATCGTGGTGGGCGGGCTGCTCGGAGACACCTGCAATGTGGTGGCGCTGCGGCTGGTCGGCGTATCCCGCGCCGTGCCCCTGACCAGCAGCTTCCCGGTCTTCACCGTGCTGTTCGCGTACCTGCTGTGGGGGGATGCGCCGTCACCGCTGGCGATCCTGGGCGCCCTGCTGGTCGTGGGCGGCGCAGCGCTGCTGTCGGCGTCCGAACGCGACCCGGGACCGGCGCGCCCGCGGGAGGGCGGATCGGCGGTTCGGGTGGAGGTGGCACGCCGCCACCGCTCCCTGGGACTGCTGCTCGCCGCTGCCACGGCCGCTGCCTGGGGGCTTGAGACGGTACTGACCGCCATCGCCGCCGAGGGCACGACCACCCTGGCCGTGAACGCCGTGCGCGTGCCGGCCGCCGCGCTCCTCTCGCTTACCGTCGCGTTGCGGCGTCCGGGTGCCTTCGACGCCGCTCAAAAGGCGCTGCGCAACGGCAGCACGATGTGGTGGCTCATCATGGCGAGCCTGCTGGGGTGGGTGGTCGCCAGCACGCTCTACGTGGAGTCGATCAAGCTGGTGGGCGTAACGCTCACGGCCACCATCGGCGCCACGGCACCGCTCTACGCCGCGCCTCTGAGCGCGCTGCTGCTGCGGGAGCCGCCGAGTCCGCTGACCGCCGTCGGCACCCTGCTGGCGGTGGCCGGCGTGATCCTGGTGATCGCCGTCTGAGGCCGGTTCGCCGTCCGCCGGCCGGTCGGCCCGGCCGGCGTTTCAGTCTCCCGGTGGCTTGCGGGCCAGCGTGCGGTACAGCTCGTCGGTCACCGCATGGGCGCCGTCGGTGATCAGTCCGGCGTCGCGCATGATGCCGGCCAGCGCGCGGTAGGAGATCCCCGTTTCCCCGCGCTCGGGGCTCCACTGCATGATGATGACGCGTCCCTCCGCCTTCAGCAGGCGCTGGAGGTCGCGCGCGACCGCAACCCGGTCCTGGCGCTTCGCGTGGTAGTGCATGATCTGCACACAGAGGATGAAGTCCGCCACGCCGTCGGGCAGCGCCGCCCGTACGCCGTCCGACGGGACGGCACGGAGGTTGGCGAGGCCGGCCTCAGCCGCCCGCCTGTGCGCCAGCTCGACCATGCGCGGCTCCAGGTCGACCGCGTAGACCGTTCCACTCGGTCCCACCAAGCGGGCGGCTGCCAACGCGAACAGCCCGGCCCGCAGCCGTAGTCCACCACGGTGCAGCCGGCGGTCACGCCGAGCGCGCCGAGCATCGGTCCGGGGTCGGCCTCGCCAAACCGCTTCTTCCCATCCAGGAGGTTCGCGACCCACCCGTCGGTGTAGCGCTCCCGCGCAGGCTGTCCTGTCACGGGTTGGATACGTGCTTCATGAACGCTGGCGACAGCATGCAGGCCGGCGCCGGTCGCGTCCACCGGATCGGTGCAGCGGGTTGACGTGGCTGCCGGGACGTGCCGTCAAATAGGGTTGACCACATGGCCCATGACTTCAAGGCAGCCGGCCCGCATCGGCTGCGGGACGGGACGACGGTCACGTTGCGCAGGGTGCTGGCTGCCGACACCGAGCGGTTCGTCGAGTACTTCGACGGGTTGTCCGAGCGTAGCCGCCACTTCTTCCGTCCGTTCGCGTTCGATCGGGCGAGCGCCGAGTCGGTCACCGGCAACCTCGATTCGCCGGAGTGGTACCGCATCGTCGCCACCGCCGAGCGCAGGGGACGGGAAGCGATCGTCGGCTACGCGTGGCTGCAGGACCTCGGCGGTCCCGACATCCCCATGCTCGGGATCGGCCTCGTCGACGCCTGGCACGAGCGCGGCATCGGCCGGCTGCTGCTCCGCGCCCTGCTCGACGTCGGCCGCGACATGGGCCTGAAGGCGATCCGGCTGGGCGTCAACGACGACAATCCGCGCGCCATTCACGTCTACGAATCGGTCGGCTTCCGGCACGATCCGTCCAAGCCGCCGCAGGACCGCGGCACGCACCAGCAGATCTACATGATCTGCGATCTGTGAGCGTCGATCACCCCGTCGACGAACTCCCGTCCCGATTCGATCGAGGCGATGACGTTCTGGTTGAACCGGAACAGCAGGTGGCGCTCCGCCTTCTCATCGCTGTAGGCGAGCATCTGCCCCGCCGCCCCTCGCGCGTGGCGGTCGGCGCGCTGCAGCGCCGCCCGGCAACGCTCCAGGCGGTCGCCCGCGGCCAACCGGTTCCGATCCAGCCGTGCCAGGTAGGCCCGGTCCAGCTCGATGCGGGCCTCCTCGCATGAGCGCAGCACGTCGAAGTAGGCGGCGAAGTTCTCGGTCTTGAAGGTCACGTAGTCCAGCTCGTTGCGTGACCCGGGAAGCACCCGCGGCCGGGCGCCCCGCAGCAGGCCGGCCACGGCCCGGTACTGCGCGGCGCGGCGTTGCCACAGGGCGTCGGGGCGCAGCGCGCGGTCCTCTTCGTGCTGCGCGCCCACCGCGTTGCGGCGCCAGAACCAGAACGTTCCGGACTGGTCCCAGGACGCGGCGATGTCGCGCTCCAGCTCCTCCCTGCCGATTTCCAGGGGCTCGCGCGCGTAGTCGACGTCCGTGCGCAGCCGGCACGGGGAGAACTCGTGGAAGGACACGAAGATCTCGCTCCGCCCCCACCAGACCAGCGCGCGCTCGTGCTCCTCCAGCAGCAGGTACGCCTGGACGAGCTGCTCGGTGGCATCGCGTCCGTAGAGGCGTTCCAGGTAGCCGCGATAGAAGGACTCGCAGTCGAGCTCGGGAGCCCAGCAGCCGTCGGCGAGGAAGCGGGTCGTGCACTCCTGTCCCCGCTCCTTGCCGAGCTGGCCGATGATCCCGGTGGCCCCGAACCGTTCCGCGCCGGTGACGATCTGGTCGCGGTCGAACATGGTTGCGTGCATCTGCATGTGCAGCTCGCAGCCGTCGTCGACGATGCGCGGGACCACGACCAGGTCGCGGCCCGGCATGCCCGAGTACCGCTCCATGAGGGGGCCGGCGTTGCCGCAGTTCTCCATGTTCGCGATCCACGCGTCCGGAGGCAGCACGGCGTCGAGCGCCCGCATCAGGTAGCCGCGAAAGAGCACGCCGACGCCGATCTGAGCCTCCGGGTGGTGGCGTTTCAGGCGCCGGATCAGCTCGGCCGCCAGGTACATCTGCAGCGCGTCGCACTCCAGGTCGCGGGGTGTGCGGGGGATCAGGTTGCCCGTGGCGTGGATCTCCTCCAGGGAAGGGATGTGCTCCAGAATGGCCGCCGACTCACCGAGCAGCGCCCGCGTGCGCGGATCGTCGAAGTCCGGGCTGTGCTCCGGCGCCCAGAAGCCGTAGGAGTCGGCCTCGGGGTAGGTCTCGATGATCGCGCGCATGGCCTGCTCCCAGATATCGAGCGCGGCCGGATCGCCGGGCGCCACCGCCACGCCGCAGTAGCGCTGGAAGCTGTAGCTTTCGCTCGGCGCCAGGCCGTGGTCGACCTTGGCGCTCTGTGGGGCCAGGTTGGGCGGGACGAAGGGGAGCTCACCGGTGACGAGCCGCACCTGCACCTGCCGCCGGTGCGCGTGGCGGATGATCTCGCGCAGGAACGGGATGGCGACGCGGTAGGCGTCCTCCTCCGACTGGACCTCGCGGAACTCCGGCGCGCACAGCCGTTCGTGGTCGTAGCAGTCGGCGCCGATGCGCAGGTCGGCGCGGGTGCCGGTGGTGGTGTGCACGCTGCGGCCCCAGGAGCGCGAGTCCTTGCCGATCGCCAGGTGCCCGGACTCGAGGGTCGTGGTCAGCTCGCCCTGAACGCCGCGGTAGGAGAGCCGGATCCAGGCCGCGCCCATGCCCCACGCGAACTGCAGGACGTTCATCTTCAGCTTGGCGAGCTGGTCGATCAGGTGCCGGTACTCGTCCAGCCCCATGTACCAGGAGTAGCCGTGCCAGACGTGCACGCCCCGGAACTTCCGCGCCGGATTCACCGCCAGGTCCAGATCCGGCAGGTCGAGGGTGGGTGTGCGCTCGGGCACCACGTCGTTCGAGAGCTGGAACACGATACCCAGCCGCTCCAGCAACTCGTAGGCGGCGTACATGGTGCCCGCGGGATCGTTGCCGCCGGCGACGATCTCGCCGCGGCCGTCGAGGGCGACGGTCTTCAGCAGGTAGCCGCCCTCGGCCTTCAGCACCGCGAAGTCGACGGCGCCCCGATCGGCGAGCCGCCGCACCGCGGCGTTCTCATCGGGGCCTCCGAGCAGAATCAGCGTGGCGCGGTCGCCCTCCGGGCTTCGGGACAGCTCCGCGTCCGTGATGATCGGCAGCCGTCCGCCGGTCAGCCGCTCCAGGTGCGCCTGCAGCTCGCCGGCCACGAAGCGGTGGAACTCGTCCGCATCCGCGCCCACGACCACAGCCCCGCGCGGGACGCCGTTCTCGAACAATCCGTTTCCCATGACGCCTAGAATCCTCGAATCTCGTCGAAGCGGTCGGGCCACAGCCCCATGAACACGGCATCGGCCAGGTACGTGTTGCTGAACATCAGCACCCCCTGAAACATCGGTTGGTGGTCGGCGCCCCAGCTTCCGTGCAGGACGATGCCGCCCGGTGTGATGTAGAAGTCCAGCAGCTCGCGCAGCGTGGCGTTCGCGACCTCGCGAAAGCGGTCTTCCAGCGACGGATCGACCCGGCACACGCGCAGCATCGAGTTGAGGGCGATCACCGCCGAGCACGAGTCCCGCGGAACCTGCGGCACGGCCGGGTCGCTCATGTCGTAGAACGGAATCAGGTCGTCCGGCAGGTGGGCGATCCAGTAGTCGGCGCAGCGCAGGTACGTGTCCAGGAAGCGCCGCGCTCCGGTCGCCTCGAACGCCTGCGCGTACCCCATCAGCATCCACGCCTGGCCGCGCGACCAGGCGGTGTCAGCCGAGTACGCCTGGTTGGAGTGGAACTCGAGCGGCGCGCCGGTGTGCTCGTCGAAGCTCAGGCCGTGATGGGATGAGCCGTCCGGCCGCTGGAAGCCAAGGCGCAGGTAGGCGTCGCAATGGCGGCGCGCCTGGTCGCCGAAGCGCGGCTCGAATCGCCCGGCCCACCACAGGACCTCGAACCAGAATCCCGACCAGTCGATGTGGGTGCAGCGCGCGGGCGTGTTCGCCGGAGCGTGCACGCTGTGGAAGCGGTGTTTGCGCCCCAAACGCGTCGCCTTCGGCTTCGCGTTCGGCCCATCCCCACCTTCCGCTGCGGAGTCTGTGGGCCTTCGCCGCTGACGCGGCACGGCCCACAGACTCCTGCGCGCCTTCGCCGGGGAAGACGGCCTCCGCCGGCGCGCCGGGATGGCGGCCGAAGACCTCGTTCTGCGGATCGAAGAAGCGGCTCATGGTGGCGGCGGCGCGCAACCCCTGCTGCCTGAGCTCCTCGGCGCCCGTGAGCTGGTAGCCCCAGACGGCGCTCCGGTAGGCGGCGACGCCGCAGTGGCTGGAGAGGATGTCGGCCAGCGGGGAGAAGATCCGCGCTCCGCGCTCCGCGTACTCGCGGTACTGAGAATCGCCGGTGGCCGCATGCAGCAGCCACAGCAGGCCGACGGCGCCGTAGCCGTCGAAGCTGAAGGTGTCCGCGAACACGCTGCCGTTGTTCTGGTTGAAGATCAGGTACTCGCCCGGTCCGGCATCCGGCCACTCCCGGACGATGCTCTGACCGCGTGACTCCAGGCGGTCCCACGCCGTCTCCAGCAGCGACCTGTTCACCAGTGCCATCGCGATCCTCCTGTGCGGCGCCTTGAGAAACGCCGCCGGCCGGGCTCGAACGCCCGGCGATTATAGTGGAGGATGGAGCAGGCAGTGGTGTGAGAGACCTGTCGATCGGCGAGACCGGGGACCTGAGCTGCGTGCTGGGCAACGGCCGCCAGGTCGCGCGTGCCGGCGACGGCCGCTGGCTGGTCATCGCCGACGTCCGGCAGCGGGTGACCGGCAGGGCATCGGTGGTCCTGCGCGTCAGCGCCCGAGCCGTGCCCCTGGACGACGGGCATTTCCATGCGCCGGTCGAGCTGGCTGGCAACCTGACCGCCGGCCTGCTCGGCGACCCGGCCGGTCCCGCCGACCAGGGCAGCATCGTCGTCGACTCCGGCGACGTCGCGCATGCCGTCTGGCGCCGCACGTCCCGCGACGGCACCGGGACGCTGTGGTACGCGCGTTGCTCGCTGCGTGACGGTGATCCCGCCGACGGGGCGAGTTGGCGCGGTCCCGGCAACGGCGCATGCCCTGGCCGCGTGGATCAGGAGGGGCAGGGTCCCGCCGGTCTCGGCGACATCGTCGTCATCCGGGACGGTTCGGTCTGCATCGCCTACAGCCAGGGTGAGATGGACGCGCGCCGCGTCGTGCTGGCTCGCCCTGCGGCGGACGGCTGGCACCGCACCGTCATGACCGAACGCTGGGACTACGGAGATCCGGTGCTGGACGTGGACGAAGAGGGCACTCTCCACCTGGCCTACGGCCCGGATCCGCGCGGCTACGCGGACAGGATCTGCTCGGTCGACTTCGGTGAGTTCGAGGAGGGGTTCCTGCGCGATCCGCGGCAGGTGGCCGAGCGCTACGGCGTCTACTACACGCAGAGCCGGGACGGAGCCACCTGGACGCGGGCGGACGGCCACACCCCGGGGGCCGAGCTGGTCGCGTACGCGAGCGACCACCCGACGATCGCCGCGTCGCGCGGCACGATCCTGGTCGGCTACATGGCGCGCGGCAACTGGCCCGGCATGGTCGACCGGGTGTTCTACTCGTCCTGGCGGAGCTCACGCGACGGCGCCGTCAAGGGCCGCTGGAAGATGCACGTCAACCTCAATCGGGACGAATCGCAGGAGGTGGCATCGCCGGTCGCGTTCGTGGACCGCTACGGGCAGCCCCGGCTGGCATGGGTGAACCGGGACCGCCACCACGTCTTCATGAGCCGGTGGATGGGCGGCGGCCTGGAAGCGCCGCAGGGCATCCGCTGGGCCTGGGAGCTGGCGCCGGCGCTGAGCGTGGAGAAGCGGATGCCGGCGGACGGCGACGTCCTCGGCCTGCTCTACCAGACGGCGGGCGGCGAGATCCGCTTCGGCCGGCTGGAGGTGCCGGCGATCGACCCGCGGCGCCGGAGCAACGTGCTGTTCCTGGACCTGTGGGAGCTCGCCGAGACGCGCCACGTGGACCTGGCCGTGAACACCGCCAAGAAGGACCCGCGCAACCCGGTCCTGCAGGGGGAGCCGGGCTCCTGGGACTCGCAGGCCATCTGCTACGGGACCGTCCTGCACGACGAAGGGCGCTACCGGATGTGGTACACGGCCCGTTCCGGCACCACCGACTGCGCCGTCTGCTGTTATGCGGAGAGCGATGACGGCATCACCTGGGAGCGCCCCAACCTCGGCCTGTTCGAGTATCACGGCAGCACGGACAACAACATCTGCGCGCTCGGCGAGATCCCGCCGCGCGAGCTGCCGATCCGCAGCGGCCGGCCGACGCCCAACCCCTCGGTCGTCAAGGACGAGCGCGAGCCGGACCCCGAGCGGCGCTACAAGATGATGCTCAACTCCCAGTACGTGCACCACGTCAAGCTGTTCTGCCTGCTGCTGTACTCGCCCGACGGCATCCGCTGGACGCCCGCCGATCCGCACCCCGAGGTGACCGGCCGCACCCCGTTCATGCGCGCCGAGCGCGGCACGGTCGAGTTGATGGAGGCCAACGCGTTCTTCCACGACGAGCTGGAACCGGACGCGGCGCGGCGCTGGAAGATCTACGGGCAGGGCGCCGGCCGCACCGGGCCGGGCGGCGAGGTGCGGGTCGGCGTGGTCGCGCACAGCCCGGACGGCGAGCGCTGGACCGTCGACTGGGACCGCCCGGTGCTCGACCCCCGCGGCGGCAGCTACATGGGGGACCACCTGCTCAGCGTCTGGCCGTACCGGGAGTACTACCTGGGCGTTCCCGACGTCTGGCCGGAGAGCCGTTCCTGCGACGACGAGCTGACCGTCAGCCGCGACGGCTACCACTTCGTGCGCGTCGCCTGTGGCCAGAAACTCATCGCGCGCGGCGAGATGGGCGAGTGGGACGCGCAGTTCGTCTCCAACGCCAACACGCTGGTCACCGCCGGCGGCGATATCCTCATCTACTACGCCGGCACCCGCCAGCCGAACCTGATCGGCCATCCGGCCACCCACTACGTCATCGAGGACGCCACCCATGGGCAGACCGGGCTGGCGCGCGTGCCGGTCGACGGCTGGACCTACCTGCGCGTGCGCGCCGACCGATCAACGGGCTCGGTCACCACCAATCCGATCGCCATCGCCGACCTCACCGGGCTCGACCTGACGGTGAAGGCCGACCACCTTCGGCCCGGCCGCGACTACCTGCTGGCGGAGCTGATCCGCGAACCGGATGGCGTCGCCCTGCCGGGCTTCTCCGTCGCGGACTGCACGGCGGTCGACACCGACGCCGATGCCGCGGTCGTTCGTTGGCAGGGGAGAGGGCTGGGCGAGGCCGCCCCGGCGGCGGCCGTCCGGGTTCGATTCCACCTCGTGGGCGACGGCGCCCGCTTCTACTGCTTCGGGTTCCGGCCGTCATGAGACGGGCGTCGTGATGCAGGTCGAGCTCGGACCGCGGAGGCTCAGGTTCAGTCCGGGCGCTGCCGCCAATGGGGTGGTCCTGACCGCGGTCGCGTTCGTGACGCTGTTCCCGTTCCTGTACATCCTGGCCGTTTCCCTGAGCGACCCGGCCGCCGTCACGCTGCGCGAGGTCGTGTTGTGGCCGGTCCGTCCGACCCTCGAGACCTATGAGCGCGCACTCGGTGACCCGCGCATCTGGATCGGTTTCAGGAACTCGATCCTGTACGCGAGCGTGAAGGTCACGCTGAGCGTGTCGCTGACCATGATGGCCGCCTATCCGTTGTCACACCGGAAGTTCCGGTACCGCGGCTTCTTCATGCGCATGATCGTGTTCACGATGCTGTTCCAGGGCGGCCTGATCCCGCTCTACCTCGTGGTCCGCAATCTCGGACTCATCGACACGATCTGGGCGATCGTGCTGCCGACGGCGATCTTCGCCTTCCACCTGATTCTGGCCAAGAGCTTCGTGCAGCAGCTTCCGTGGGAGCTCTGCGAGGCCGCGCTGATCGACGGTGCGAACGAGCTCGGCATCTTCGCGCGCGTGATCGTGCCGCTGTCCAAGCCGATCATCGCCACGCTCACCTTGTATTATGCGGTCGAGATCTGGAACTCGTACTTCTATCCACTGCTGTTCCTGATCGACGCGAAGAAGTTCCCGCTGCAGGTGTACCTGCGCGAGCTGGTGCTCGGCGCCGAGCTGGCCGAGCTGCGCCTGGTGCAGGAGGGGGCCAGCCTGGACGCGCTCCTCCTCCGACCGCTGCCGAGTCCGGAGGCGCTCAAGGCGGCCATCCTGGTGATCTCCACCGTGCCGATCCTGATCCTTTATCCGTTCCTGCAGCGCTACTTCGTCAAGGGCATCACGCTCGGCGGCGTCAAGGGTTGACGGCCCGTGCCGAGCGGGCGTCGGTTGACCGCCGCGGCGAGCCGGCAGTAGCGTGGACCCTTAGCATCGCTCGAATGAAGCAGGTCAAGGAGGCCCACATGAAGCGGACGATCGCATCCATCGCCATTCTGGCGCTTGTCGCAGGGTTCGGATTCGCGGCTCCCACGGAGGAGAGCATGGCCGACACCGGTCCCGTGAAGCTCACCGTCGGGTATCGCGCCCACCCGGACGACACCCTGGATTTCGAGCTTCCCTGGTACGTGGAGTGGCAGGAGAGGACCAATACCGAGATCGAGTTCATCGTGTTCCCCGCCGACACCTACGAGGAAAAGCGCAACTTGGTGCTGGCGTCCGGTGACATCCCCGACATCGTCAGCGTCGAATCCGCCATCGCCAACACCTACGGCCCCGACGGCCTGTTCCAGGCGCTCGACGACCTGGCGCTGGAGGTGGTGCAGTCGGACATGCTGCGCGACTACTACTCCGATCCGGCCAAGAACTACCATCACCGCGCGCCGGACGGACATCTGTACATGATCCCGCGTTTCAACGAGTTGGCCGGATCGCCGGAGAACGGCATCGCCTACCGCGTCGACGTCATGAAGGAGCTGGGCCTGACCGAGCCGGATGACATCGAGGGCTGGTACGAGGTGCTGAAGGCGGTCAAGGAGGGCCGGCCGGACCTGATCCCGCTGAGCACCAACGCGGCGTGGTTCGAGGGAGGCTACCTGCGGATGTTCGGCCCCTCGTACGACATAGGCATCGGCCTGTATCAGACGTACTGGGGCTTCCTGATCAGCGAGATGGACGCGGGGCAGGTGACGTTCCTTCCGGGTACGGACAACTACCGGCAACTCATGTCGTTCATGCACCGACTGCACGCGGAGGGACTGCTCGACCAGGAGTACATCACCAACAACTACAACGACTGGTGGAACGGCAAGGTCGCGGCCGGCAAGGAGTTCATGCAGCTCACCAACACGTGGCGCGCTAACGCCGCCAACATCACCGCCGAGAACGCCGGGGTTTCGGTCGACTACGACACGGCGGAGTTCCCGGTCAACCCGGCCACGGGCGAGCGGGCGCTGACCCGCGTCGCCAACCCCTGGTCGGACTTCGCCATGGCGATCTCCGCCGAGTCCGAGCACCAGCGCGAGGCGATGGCGCTGCTCGACTACTTCTACACGGACGAAGGAGCCGAGTTCTACGTGTACGGGATCGAAGGGGTGAGCTACGGCCGCGACGATGACGGCAACCCGACCGTGGACGGCTGGGACAACCGCTTGATCGGCACCAAGCGCTACGAGATCGGCTATCCCAGCATGTTCGTGAGCCCGATCTTCCTGTCGCGGTTCCTTCAGGGACCGCGCGCCGTCCTCATGAAGGACCACTTCGAGCGCACCCTTCCGATCATGATCGGCTATCCCAGCCTGCAGACCAGCGGGCCGGAGTTCGAGGAGATGACCAACCTGTTTGCCGACCTGCAGACCTACGTGCAGGAGTCCAGCAACAAGTTCATCACCGGCGATCTCTCGGTCGATTCGGACTGGGACGGCTACGTGGCGCAGCTTGAGCGCCTCGGCGCGGACCGCGGCACTGAGATCGTGCAGGGCTGGTACGAGAACTACCAGGCGTTCGTAGGAAACTGACGCGCGACTTCACCGGAAGGGGTCGGGATGACCGGCAACGCCCGACCTCTTCCTGCCTCATGGGGCCGAGACCGGTGACGGGTCCGTGACGCGGCTCGTCGCCGCACGGCCCGCGGGCCGCCTTGCCGAGCGGCTGTTCGGCGGTTTCTTCGCCGAGGTGCGCAGGAACCGATACCTGTTTCTGCTGCTGCTGCCGGCCATCGTCTATTTCGTCACCTTCCACTACCTGCCGATGATCGGCGTGGTCATCGCCTTCCAGAAATACCGCGTGTCGCTGGGGTTTTTCCGCAGTCCCTGGGTCGGTCTGGAGCAGTTCAGGCAATTCTGGTCGTCCATCTATTCCTTCCCGATCGTCAGAAACACGTTTCTGCTCAGCTTCTACAGCCTGTTGTTCGGCTTCCCGATTCCGATCATCTTCGCCATCGCTCTCAACGAGGTGCGCAGCAAGCTGCACAAGCGCTCGATCCAGACCGTCAGCTACCTGCCGTTCTTCATCTCCAACGTCATCGCCATCGGGATCGTCAACATGTTGGTGAATCCGCAGACGGGGGTCATCAATCTGATCCTGGAAGAGGTGTTCGGCCTCGACAAGATCTTCTTTCTGGTCGAGCCGGAGTACTTCCGCGGCATCTACGTGACCACGGTGATCTGGAAGAGCTTCGGCTTTACCGCGGTGATCTATCTGGCGGCGATCGCCGGCATCAGCCAGGAGCTGTTCGAGGCCGCCACGGTGGACGGCGCCTCCAAGCTGCAACGGATCCGCAACGTCACCATCCCGGGGATCAAGAATACGATGGTGGTGCTGCTGCTGATCGAGATCGGCAACATGATGAACGTCGGCTTCGAGCTGGTGTACCTGCTGTACAACCCGCTCACCTACGAGACCGCCGACGTGATCGCCACCTACGTCTACCGGAAGGGGATCGCGGCGTCCGTGGGCCTTCCCAATCTCAGTTTCGCGGCGGCGGTGGGCCTGTTCAATTCCGTGGTCAACACCACGCTGCTGCTGTCCGCCAACGCCATCGCCCGGCGATGGCTCGGCTACAGCCTGTTCTAGGAGGATGCGATGAGCAACGCGATCCTGGTCGAGAACGGAATCCCGCGCGGTGGGATTCACGTGAGCGCCGCGGCCGGCGACTTCCACCGGTTCGTGGCAGATGAGGTCCGGCATTACGTCGAGCTCCTGACCGGCGGCCGGCTGCCGGTCGTGACGGAGCTCGACGCAGCGCCCGCGGGCGGCCTGATCCTGATCGGCGGCCCTTCGGCAAACGACGCCGTTCGGGGCCTGGCGGATCGGGGCGCCGTAGACGCGGGTGGGCTCGCGGCCGACGGGGCGTATCTGCTGAAGTCGGTCGATCTCGACGGGCGGCGCTGCGTGGTGGCGGCAGGCAGGGACGACGCCGGTACCATGTACGCTGCGTACGAGCTCCTCGAGCGGCTGGGCGTCGTGTTCCAGCTCACCGGCGACATCGTTCCCGAACGCCGGGCCGACCTGGAGCTGCCGCAACTCGACGTGGCGACGGCCCCCGCGCGGAAGTTCCGCGGCGTGCACGTGTGGCACGCCTACTCCTGGCACATGGGGATGGAGGACTACCGCCGCCTGATCGATCAGCTCGCCAGGTTGAAGATGAACGTCCTGCAGTTTTTCTGGGGGATGGGCGCACCCTGGATCGAGGTCTTTCATGACGGCGTACGCGGCGAGCTGACCACCACGCCGGAGTCCGGCTACCTGGCGATCGGCAAGGACACGCGCTCCTGGGGGCGTAGCGTGCATACCACGACCGGCACCCGCTCCGATATCCGCGTCGGCCGGGAGTGCTTCCCGCACGAGCGGCTCTGTGCGGACGAGTTCCGGGAGGTTTCATCCGAGGATGAGGCATTCGCCGTCGCCGTCCCGTTCCTGCGCGAGATCATCCGCTACGCGCACCGGCGGTGCGTGCAGGTCTGGCTGGTCTCCGGCGAGCTGCCGTTCGTCTCGCCCAACCTGGCCCCGCAGAGCGCCAAGGTCGATCACGGCGCGGCGCCGAGCGAGAGCTACAGCTACCAGCGCTACTGCGGGGTGGCGGTGCCGACCGGCGACCCGGCGGCGCTGGACATCTGGGAGGCCGCGCTGTGCGCCGTGATCGAGACCTATCCGGAGGCCGACGCCTACGGGGTCTGGGCGCCCGAGCACAGTCCGGACTTCGACGACGACGAGGCCACCCGCGCGCTGCGCGAGCACGCCATGGCGATCCGCGAGTCCATGCCGTCGCTCGCGGAGATCCACGCGGGCGGCAACCTCATCCCCAAGACCGACAAGGACCTGGACTTCGACGCTCTGCAGATGCACCTGGCCTCCGAGCTGATCGGGCGGGTGAAGCGGCGCCACCCCGACGCGCGGCTGGGCGTGTCGCTGCTGTTCCGCGGCTACCTGCTGCGGGCGCTGGACCGGCTGCTGCCCAAGGACGTGTGGATCGCCAACATGGAGAACTGCGGCAACGCCGGCCCGCAGATGGACTACTACGGCGGCATCGACGGCCGTGACCTGATCGTCATCCCGCGCATCGTCGACGACGGCTGCGAGCTGCACATGCAGATGAACGCCGCCATGTACGACCGGGACGAGATCGTCACCGGGGCCGAAGCGTCCGGCGCGGCGGGCATCATCGGCCAGCTCGACAAGGAGCGTGGCGTCGAGTGCAGTACCCGCTTCCTGGCCGACGGCTGCTGGGACCCCGGGATCGACGCGGGGTCGTTCTACGCCGGCTACCTGCCGCGGCTCTACGGACGGGACGCGGCGCCGCTGCTGATCGAGTCGTACCGCCTCCTGGAGGCTGCCGAGCGCGACCTGGTGTGGTGGGGCAGGAGCGAAATCTTCGTCTCCTTCCACGACTTCTCGCCCTGCAAGCTGCGTACCGGCGTCGAGCTCCGCGACGGCCGGCCGGACATCGACCGCGCCGAGCTGGAGCGGGCCATCGAGGCGCCATGGGACGACGGCACCTTCTGGTTCTGGCGCCGGGAGGCGGTGGGCGATCAGCACGAGCACGATCGAGCGCTGCGCCCCGACGCGCTCTGGCGACTCCGCGCCGGCCAGTACCGGGCCGTGGTCGAGCTGCTCCGGCAGGCGCGGCCGCAGGTGCCGGCCGGCTCACTCGCCGAGCTGGACTACGTGATCTTCAAGACCGAGAGCTTCGCCTGCTACTTCGACGTGCTGGAGGCATGCGAGGAGGCGCGGATCGAGCTCGACCGGACCTGGCTGGCCCGCCTGCACGGGGACGAGGCCGCGGCGGCCGACCGGTTGGAGCGCTGCCGTGCCGCCCTGGATCGCGCCGAGCGCGGCGCCCGCGCCGTGGCCGGACAGATGATCGCCTACGCCGACGACAAGACCGAGCGCCACCTGCTGTTCCGCTTCAACCAGAACGTGATCGCCTCCATCGAGGCCGGCCGCTCCTTCGTGGAGGGCATGAGCCCGCTCAGCGAATTGACAAAGTAAGCGCGATCAGTGCCGAGGTGTCGCTGACGACTCCCACGGGTTGTCCAGGGGCTGGTCGGCGGCGTTCACCGACTGCAGGTCGGAGGCGAAGTCCTCGTCGACGGGGACTCCCGCAAGCGCGCCACAGAGTTCGCGTAACGTGGCCCTGCGCCGGTCGGCTAACGGTGTCAGTTCAGCGATCGGCGTCTGGTCCTCGTACAGCACGAATCCGGCGCCACCGTTTCTGATCCGAGCCAAGCATGCATCGAAGTGTTGAGCGGCCCATCGGGTGAAACGCGTTCCTTCATCAGCTTGGTCAGTGTAGCTCGAAGGAGAACAGGGTGGCGCAGCGCAGGCGAAAGCGGATCGTGAGCGGCTGGTTCGGATCACGTGCGATCTCGCCGCGGCCGTTCCAGCGGATCGTATGGTCGAGCGAGTCGCCCAGCACCGGGTCGGCGTCGGCGAAGCTGTGGCCGGGCAGGGGCTGGCGGTCGCGGCCGGCAAGCTCGACAAGCACGTGGCCGGCAGCCCTCACGCGAGCGTTGAGGCGCAGGGTCGAGCCCCCGGTGATGAGCGGCAGCGTGGCGAAGGCGCCCTCGTCGTCCGCCTGGATGCCGCCCAGCCGCTCGCGCGGCCAGATCGCCAGCGCGTTCGTGCGCCGGAACGAGTGGCGGTTGCGCGGGTACTTGTGCGGCTGCGTATAGCCGCCGTAGGGGAGGGCGACCTCATCGCCGCCCAGCGGGATCAGGTCGGTGCCGCCGAACACGCAGCCGGCGTCCCACGGCTCCGGGCCGGCGTCGAGCACGGAGCCGCCCGGCACCTCGTTCCAGACGATGCCGTCCGGGCTCGAGTACAGCAGCAGCTCCGAGGTGTCGTCGTGGTGGTGGTACAGCGACGGAAACATCAGGTGCTGGTCCACCGTGCCCGGATAGATGGTCTTGGAGTTGGTGTACCAGTCGTCGGAGGGGCGCCGATCGCTGGTCGGCCACACCAGCATCTCCGGCCCCGGCCAGCGGCGGAAGTCGTCGGTTTCCGCGCGGCCGATGCAGCGCCGGCCGTAGAACCAGTTGCAGCGCGCGTACCAGACGTACCGTTCCAGCCGCTGGTCGTAGTAGACGACGTTGGTGGTGTCGCTGTAGTGGATGACCAGCGGGCCCGGCAGCGCCGTCCAGGCGATGCCGTCCGGGGAGACGGCGCCCCACATGCCGGACAGGTGGCTCAGGTCGCTCCCCAACGGGAAGAAGGCCTCGGGCCGCTCGCGCAGGAAACGCTCGGCCACCTCGCGCCGCTCCCGCTCGTTGCCCGGAATCCCGCCCCGGAAGAACATCTTGAACCGCTCCGCGTCGGGCGCCGACGGATCCAGGAAGATCTCGGAGCGCTCCAGCCCGGCGACCCCCGGAGCGGCGCCGAAGTCGAACGTGCACTCGGTGTCGCCGTGCCACTCGTGCCCGTCGGTCGATTCGGCGTAGTGAATGGGCCGCGTCGCCTCGTTCTCGCCCGTGGAGTACCAGGTGCGGTACCGCCCATCGGCGTGGATGATCCGCGCGCCCGGCGCCGCCCCGGCCGGCAGAGGGTCGCTCTTGCGGGCCGGCTCGCGCACGATGCGGATGCCGTGCGGCGTGTCGCGCGGCACGAAGCGCGCCGCGAAGGGTTTGTCGGCGCGGTCCGGATCCTTCCAGAGCCGGAGCTGCATGGGCGTGCCGTCCGGCTCGGCCCAGTACGGCCCGACCAACCCCACCTCGCCCGGCAGCACGTACCGCCAGTCCAGGAACAGATGCGGCCCCGGATCGAGCCGCAACTCGCTGCCGTCCATCCACGGCGTGCCGGCCCGCCGGGCGGCCGCCTTGGCTCTCGTACCGAGCGCGATCAGGTCATCGTCCATCATGCCACCTCGTCAAGCTAGCCTGCAGCCAGCATGGCGTCGGCATACGGGGGCGGCAAGCCGCACGCACGGTTGGACGGCCATCTCGTTATGAGATAGTGGAAGGAGTACCCGGATGATTGCGGAGCTGGAACGACTGTCGGCGGCATGGACACCGATCAGCGAGGTCCTGTCCGTTCCCCACACCGAAGCCGAATACCGGCGGATCAGCGCCCTTCTCGACCTCGTGGTCGACGAAGTGGGGGAGCATGAGTCGCATCCGCTTGCCTCCATGATGGAGAACCCTGGTTGAGGCATACGAGCGGGAGCACGTCAGGGGAGACTCCTCTTTGACACCTCGCCCGCGCGCTGCCAGCATCGGGCATCCCATCCGCTCGCCGCATGGGCGAGCCTCAAGAGGAGCATTCGTGAAGCGCATCCTGTTCGTTATTCCCCTGCTGTTGCTGGCCGGTCTGTTCGCGACCGCCGAGGAGCGGCCCGACAAGCTCGTGTACCTGACACCGCCGTGGGGCGCCCCGTCCGACGAGGTCGTGGCGCTCTTCGAAGAGCGGTCCGGCATCGACCTGGAGGTCGCCACGGTGGACATCAACACCTCCCGCGACCGCGTGCTGACCGCGACCGCCGGCAGGACCAATCCCGCTGACGTGATCTTCGTCAGCGCGGACACATTCGCCGCGTTCCAGAGCGCCGGAGCGATCAGCGCACTGGATGACCTGGCTCCTGCCGACATGCTCGGCGGCCTTGCCGGCGTCGACCAGTTCGTGCTGGACGGCGTCCTGTGGGCCGTGCCGCTCTACCAGCAGATGGTGATGATCGACTACGACACCACCTCGCTCGATGCGATCGGCCTGACCGCCGCGGACATCGCCACCTGGGACGACTTCGAGGCGGCGCTGCTGGCCATGAAGGAGCAGGGGCTGTACGAGTATCCCTACGCCGCCGGCATTCGGCCGTGGACGTGGTACCTGATCGCGCTGTCCTCGGGGTCGGAGCTGTTCGACGCGAACAACGATCCCGTGTTCGACGATCCGGCCGACCCGGGCCATGCCGCCTTCGTGCGGGTGATCGAGTGGTTCGAGAAGGGTCTGATCTCGCCGGAGCGCCTGAGCTCGGCCAACCCCCATCCCAGCTTCTGGGCCGGGCAGGCGGCGTTCCACCAGGCGTGGCAGGGGGCCCTCGGCCTCGCCAACAACCCGGAGCGCTCCGAGGTCGCCCCGAACGCCGACTACCTGCTGCTGCCCGAGCAGCACTCCACGTGGCTGCTGCCGGCCGGGCTCACGGTGAGCGCGTTCACGGACCATCCGGAGGCGGCGATGGAGCTGGTCGAGTTCTTCGCCGGAGAGGACATGCAGCGCTTCCTGTTCGACGCCAACGGCCTGTTCCCGGCGAGCACGGCGGTGTTCCAGGCGCTCGGCGATGCCGATGCCATCGACGGCTTCGAGGCGATGAACGAGCAGGCCAAGTACATCGTCACGATTCCGTATGATCAGCCGTGGTACATCGAATTCGAGAAGGAAGCCGAGCAGCTCATGCTGCGCGCCGCCCGCGGTGAGCAGGCGCCCGAGGACGCGCTGGCCGAGCTGGCCGAGTTCGCGCGCGAGCTGAAGGCGGACTACGAATAGCGGACTCAGGAAGGGCCGCTCGCGCGACCCGCGAGCGGCCGGGAGCCGGGCTTCAGGTGCTTGGAGCCCGGCTCTCTCGTGCCCTCGACCGGCCGCGGGTGCTGGCGGGCGCGGTGCTGGCGCCGACGTTGGCCCTGGTGGTCCTGTTCGGCCATATCCCCGCGCTCTCCTCGCTACGGCTGGCCTTCTCGCGCTACAACATCAAGCAGCCGGCGCGGCGCGGTTTCGTCGGCCTGGACAACTTCGTCCACGTCCTCACCGACGACGCCTTTCACGCCGCGCTGGGGCGCGTGGCCTACTTCATGGCCGCGGCCATCGTTGCCGTGCTCGCGATCGGGCTGGTCTTCGCGCTCGTGCTCAACCGCGATTTCCGCGGACGTGCGCTGTTGCGGACGGTGATCATCATCCCGTGGGCGATCCCGCCGGTGGTGTCCGGACACGCGTGGCGCTGGATCTTCAACGGCGAATACGGCGCGCTGAACGGCGTGCTTCTGCAGACAGGCATCATCGGCGAGTACCGGTTCTGGCTCACCGAACCGCTCACCGCGCTCTCCGCCGCGGTGCTGGTGTTCGTGTGGCGCTTCGTGCCCTTCGTGGCCGTGCTGTTCCTGGGCGCACTGCAGACCATTCCCGGCGAGCTGTATGAGAGCGCCGCCGTCGACGGCGCCGGGCCGGTGCGCCGCTTCCGGCACATCACCGTGCCCGCGGTGACGGCGATCGCCGCGATCGCGCTGGTCCTCACCGGCATCACGGCATTCAACGTGTTCGACGAGATCTACGCGCTCACCGGACCGCAGGAGATCACGCGCACGCCGATGATCTACAACTACGAGACGACGTTCGTGCGGGGCCGCTTCGGACGGGGGGCGGCGATGGCGTATCTGTCCGGCTTGGTGCTGTTCGCCCTGTCCATCGTCTACATGCGGCTGGCGCTCCGCGAGCGGGACGTATAAGGGAGCCGATGGCCTCCTCCGCGCTGTCCGTCGCCGGCGCCCCGCCGCTCCGCCGCGTGCTGTCGCGTGTACTGCTGTGGACGCTGGTGGCGCTGATGGCGGCCTGGAGCCTGGGACCGATCGTGTGGATCTTCATCTCCTCGATCTCGGTGCGCGCGGAGCTGTACTCGGTGCCGCCGCACTGGATCCCGCATGAACCGACCCTGGCGCCGTATCGGACGGTGCTGTTCGAGGGCGAGGGGTTCCGCGGCGCCGCCGGGCAGGCGGCGGCGGAGCTGTTCCGCGCGGGGCTGCTCAATTCGCTGATCATCAGCACCTCGACGACGCTGCTGGTGATGGCGCTGGCGCCGCTGCTGGGCTACGTGTTCGGCCGGATCGAGTTCCCCGGCCGCCGCGCCCTGTTCTACTTCGTGCTCGCGCTGATCGCGTTGCCGGGCTGGCCGATCATCATCGGTCTGTTCCCGATGATGTCGTCGCTGCGGCTCCTCGACACCCGGCTCGGGCTGGTCATCCTGCTGTTCACGTACCGGATCCCGTTCGAGATGTGGTTCATGACCGGCTACTTCCGGGCCGTGCCGGCCGAGATCGAGGACGCGGCTCGCGTCGACGGCTGCACGCGCCTGCAGGCGCTCTATCGCGTCACCATCCACATGGTGCGGCCGGGCATCGTCGCGGTCTCCATCATCTCGTTCCTGCACTCCTGGAATTTCTTCCTGGTGCCGCTGATCATGGCGTACACGCTCCGCTCCAAGCCCCTGACGGTCACGATCACGGAGTTCGTGGGCCAGTACTACGTGCACTGGGACCTGATGTCGGCGGCCACCATCCTGGCCATCGTCCCGCCGGTGGTGATGGTCATCCTGTTTCAGCGCCATATCGTCCGTGGGCTGTCGGCGGGGGCCATCAAGTGAGACCGGCGGTCTGGTTCGGGGCCGACGTGCTGCTGCACCGCCGCGAGGGCGCCGCGTTCCGGGAGCGGTTGCGCGGGCGGCGCGTGGCGCTGGTGGCCCACCCGGCCAGCGTCGACGCCCGCCTGCGGCCGGTCTGGGAGCTGATCGACGCGCTTCCGGACGTGCGGCTCACGGCGCTGCTGTCGCCTCAGCACGGCTTCGCCGGCGAGAAGCAGGACAACATGGTGGAGAGTGCCGACGCCGTCCATCCGACGCTCCGGGTCCCGATTCTCAGCCTGTACGGCGAGACCCGGCGCCTGCGCGAGGAGTGGATGGATCTGTTCGACGTCCTGCTGTTCGACCTTCAGGACGTGGGCGTGCGCGTCTATACTTTCCTGACCACTCTCGGCTACCTGCTCGAGGATCTGGCCGGACGAGCCGACCGCGAGCTGTGGGTGCTGGACAGACCCAACCCGGCGGGCCGTTGCGTGGAGGGGCTGACGCTGCAGCCCGGCCAGGAGAGCTTCGTCGGCCTGGCTCCCATGCCCATGCAACATGGCCTGACGCTCGGCGAGTGCGCGTGCTGGTACCGCCGGTTCGCCGGTCTGGACGTGCGGCTGGAGGTGGTGCCCATGCTCGGCTGGGACCCGCTCGCACCGTGGCCGCAGGAGCGCGTCTGGCTGCAGCCCAGCCCCAACATGCCGGCGCTGGCAACGGCGCGCGCCTATCCCGGGACGGTGCTGCTGGAGGGCACGACGCTCAGCGAGGGCCGGGGCACCACGCGCCCGCTGTCGCTGGTCGGGCACCCGCAGGTCGACTGGTCCGGGGTGAGGCGCCGCCTCGAGGATTGCTGCCCCGACGTGATGAACGGCCTGGTGCTGCGCGATGTCTCCTTCGAGCCGACGTTTCACAAGCACGTCGGCCAGGTCTGTCCCGGCTTCGAGCTGATCACCGCCGATCCCGTCTACGACGCGCTCGCGTGCCGGCCGTATCGGCTGATCGCCGCCATCCTCCGGAGCGTTCGGGAGCTGCATCCCGACCTGCCGCTCTGGCGGGACCCGCCGTACGAGTACGAGCCCGACCGCCTGCCGATCGACGTGATCGCCGGCGGCCCCGCCCTGCGACGCTGGGTGGACGGCGCGGACGGCTCATCGTGGGATGCCTGGAACGACAGGCTGCGGGCGGACGAACGTGCGTGGGAGCGGCTGACCGAGGTCTTCAGGAGATACTGAGCGGGCGCCCCGTGTGTATATAATTGAGTATGCTTCGCAACAGCCGAGACATTGTCAGGCGTCTCAAGGCTGAGGGCTTCGAGTTGGTGAGCATCAAAGGGTCGCACCACAAGTTCAGAAAGGGCGCGATCACCGTGGTTGTGCCCCACCCGAAGAAGGACCTCCCACTCGGCACGGCCCGAAGCATCGCAAGGCAGGTCGGCTGGAGTTGAGGAGGAAGGCATGCACTACGTCGCCGTCATCGACAAGGACCCCGACAGCGCATACGGGGTTTGGTTTCCCGAGGTCCCCGGATGTTTCTCGGCCGCAGACACGTTCGGGGAAATCGTTCCCAACTCGATCGAGGCGTTGAGCCTGTTCTTCGAGGACATCGAGCCTGCGCCTCCGCGGGGTCTCGAATCCGTGCGCGAGCAGGTTGCGGACGACATCGCCAATGGCTCGGTCCTCATGATGATTCCCTACGTTCGGGATCGGAAAAGGGTGGTGCGGGTCAACCTGAGCCTGGAGAAAGGCTTCCTCGATACGCTCGACGAAGCCGCCCGCATGCGCGGCATGACCCGCTCCGCATTCGTCGAAAAGGCCGCGACGCGGGAAATTCTCGACCCGGCTTGAAGCGGGAGCCGCCCGGGGCGCAGGCGGCTCGCCTGTCCGGTCACCAGCCGCACTCCTTCATGCCGCTGATGGATGCGGCGACCAAAGCAAGCAACGGCATCTTCGCCGCGACTCAGGGCGCCCAGAAGCGATGTGCCCTGAGCGAGCTGGCTGCCGCGGCGCTCAGGATCCGTTGCGGGGCAGGGGCAGATCGACGCGGTTGTGGCCGTTCTGCTGCGAGGCCAGGATTCCCAGCAGGATCTCCAGCGTCCAGCGCGCGTCGGTGCCGGGCGACACCAGGGTGCCGTCACCGCTGTCCAGCGCCGCCACCAGCTCGTCGACCGCGGCGAGCTGGTTGGCGTACAGGTAGTCGCCGGGCACCAGCTCCGCGGCGTGCAGCTCCCGGTGCATGCCGCTGCCGCCGCTGGTGAGGATGCGGCCGTGCTCGTTGTAGAACTCCACCCGGCCGCGCTCACAGGTGATGCTGAGGATCCCGGCGTTGAACTCGGTCTTGTAGCCGCTGAAGCTGCCGCGGATGTCGTCCTCGAAGCCGATCAGGGCGGTGGCGTACGGGTCCTGGGCCGGGTCCTTGCCGCCGTCGCCCTGGTAGCGGTCGAAGTGGTCGAACCCGGGCTCCAGCTTCGCGGTGACCCACCGCGGCTCCGCGCCGGCGAAGAAGCAGAGCAGGTCGATCATGTGGGTGCCGTTGCGGAACATCATCGCGCGCGGGCCGTAGTGCTCTACGGACACGGTACGCACCGGGCCGAGCGCCCCGGAGGCCACCAGGCGCTGCGCTTCGGTGTGAGCGACCGACCAGCGGCGGGTGTGGTCCACCGACAGCAGCGCGCCCTTGCGCGCGCACGCCTCGATCATGCGGTCGGCGTCCTCCAGCGTGGTGGCGATCGGCTTCTCGCAGAAGATCGCCCGTGCCCCCGCCTCGGCGGCGGCCACGGTCAGGTCGGCGTGGACGTGGTCGCCGGTGACGACGCTGACAATGTCCGGCTGCTGCTCTGCCAGGAGCTTCCCGAAGTCGTTGTGGATGGCGACGTCCGGCAGGTCCGCCCAGGTCTCCCGGAACTCGTCCAGGGCCTCGGTGCGCAGGTCGCAGACCCCCACCAGTTCGGTGCGCGGGTGCTCGGCGTAGCAGGAGACGTGGGAGCGGCCCATGGGCCGTCGCAGCCCGCCGCCGAGGACCTCTGCGCGCCTGGCGCCTATGCCGGTGAGGCCGACGACCGCGGCCCGGTAGATCTGTTCCATGCCCCGGATGATACCGGTCAGGGTGTCGTGCTTGCCACCGCCTCGCCGGCGCGGACGGTCAGGCGCGGCTCCCAGCGCGCGCCGTGCCGTTCCACGCCGTCGACGTCGCGCAGCGGCACCGGGTCACCTCCTGCGGCCCGCTCCAGCACGGTCAGGTCAGCGCACGTGCCGGGACGCAGTGAGCCGACCTCGCCTTCCAGTCCCAGCACCTCGGCGGGGCGCAGGGTCGCCCGGCGGAATGCCTCGCGTTCCGGCATGCCGGCCGCGATTACCTTGGAGACGGTGAGTGCGAGGTCGTGCTGCGGGCGGGAGCCGACGTGGCGGCGGTACTGGTCGCTGGAGATCGTGTCGGGCCAGAACCCTTCGCCGATGGCCGCTTCCGCGACCGGGAAGCTGAACGAGGCCATGCCGTGGCCGATGTCGAACAGCACCCCGCGGTTCCGAGCCTCCCGGACACAGGAGCGCACGCGGCCGTCCCGTACCAGGCCCTCGGGCAGCGGGTTGAAGCAGTAGGTGACCACGTCGCCGGCGCGCAACAGCGGGAGCTGCTCGTCCAGCGGCCAGTCGGGGTCCATGCGCGTGCCGAACAGCAGCGGCCGGCCGGTGCGCCCGGCGGCCTGCAGGGCCCGGTCGAGCACGGGCTGCGGGTCCATGCCGATCGAGGGGCCGGTGTTCACGGCGATCCCCCAGATGTCCGCGCCGCCGTCCTCGATCGCGGCGACGCACGCGTCCACGTCGGCGTCTGCCAGCGAGCCGTAGGGGCAGTCGGGGTCGGACTCGCCGCGCCGCGACAGGTGGATGGCAAGGCGCACCCGCGTACGGCTGGCGCCGATCACCCGGGCATGGTAGTCCGGCCAGTTGCTGGCGCCGGCGTCGCCCTGCGACAACACCGTGGTCACGCCACGCTTCAGCAGGTGCTCGTCCGGGTCGATGCCGTAGCGCGAGCCGCCGCGCGCGGGATGGGCGTGCAGGTCCACCAGGCCGGGGATCAAGAGCCCGTCCGGGAAGCTCACCCACTCCCGGGTCGTGCCACTAACATCCGGTCCCGCCGCCGCGATGCGGCCCCCGCGCACGGCGACCGCTCCCGGTCCGTCCAGTCCGGCGGCGGCGCACAGGACGCGGCCGGCGGTGATGATCACATCGTACCGCGGGGAGTCGTCCCTCGGTTTCACGGCGTGAAGAAGAAGGTGTCGGCGCGCATGGTGGCCAGGCCGATCTGGGAGAATCCGCCGCGGCCGCGGCCGCCCGGACGGGTGTCGGCGATGTGGCGCGGCTCGCCGCCCGAGCGTCCCTCGTACCACATGTAGTACACGCCGTCGATCTTCTCGGTGGTGCCGTACCAGATGCCGCAGTCGTCCCAGGTGCCCTCGGGGCCGCGCTCGAAGATGGGATTGCCGGGATAGCGGGTCCAGGTGCAGAGGTCGTGCGAGGCCGCGACGCCGAAGTGCCAGGGCGTGTCCTCGTGCCGGTCGCTGCCCGCGTACACCATGTACCAGAGGCCGTTGTCCCGAAAGATGCGGTGGGTGGTCACCGTCAGCCCTTCCCAGCTTCCCGGCTCGCCCACACCCAGCACGATCTGGCGCCGGGTGTGGTCGAACCGGTAGGGATCGGGCGAGCGCACCAGGCAGATGTCGGTACCGCCGCGCGGGTCCAGCGCGGAGTAGAACATCCAGTACTCGCCGTCGTGGTGCACGACCTCCGGCGCGGCCGCGAACGCCGGGATCAGCGGCTCGTCGCCCCAGCGCTCGAAGCGCAGCCCGTCGTCGGACACGGCCACGCCGATGCTCTTGAAGGAGTGTCCCCAGCTCCGTCCTGCGCTGTCCGGCCGCTCCTGCGGCACCGCCGTGTAGTACAGCAGGTACCTGCCGTCCGCCACCACGATCGCGGGATCCAGGGCGCCCAGGTCGTCGAAGCTGCCTGCCGGTCCCGGACGGGTCACGGGGTTGCCCTCGTGCTCCCGCCACGTCACCCCGTCGAACCGGTCCACGGGGCAGGTGAGCAGCCCGATGGCCGCGTTGACCGTGCCGTCCTCCTGCTTGGCGTTGCCCCGGAAGTAGAGCCGCCACTGGTCGCCGACGCGGATCACGTCGGCATTGGCGGTCACGAAGTTGTGCCACGTGCCCGGTTTCACGGGGATGATCGGATTGGCCGGGTGCCGCTGCAGCCTCACGCCGCTGCCTCCCGCCGATAGCGGATCGACAGCTCCAGCTCGCGCAGGTACACGGCCGGCTGCACCTGCCGGTTCTTGTGCGTCAGTTCGATCATGAACACGTTCACCCCACGCCGCGGTGTGCGGCTGCGCAGATCATAGACCAGATCGACGAAGGCGCTGTTGGGGCCGGTCGGCGCGCCCGGCTGCAGGGTCGGGGCGTCGCGCAAGTGGTCGATGGCGATGCCGTTGAGCCGCACGGCCAGACCGTCCACCGGCGTCAGGTTCACCAGCAACAGGTGCAGGCGCACCTCCGCAAGCTCGGCGGCCGGGACCGCCTCCAGCGCGTCGCCCACCTTGAGGCGGAGGTCGACCGGTTCGCCCTCGGCCAGCACCAGCGGCAGCGACGCCGGCTGCGCCAGGTGCGCGTGCGGGTGCCCGACGCCGACGCCGGGGACCTCGAAGTCCAGGCAGTACAGCTTGTCGCGGCGCGCCAGCGCTTCGGCCGAGCGCCCGTCGCGCAGGATCGCTCCGTCCAGGTGGCGGCCGTGGCGGGCGACCTGGTCCCACAGGTTGAACACGTAGATGCCGTCGGCCCCGTCCAGGTAGGCGTTGGCCGCGAGCGCGCGCCACAGGTTGACCGGCATCCCCTCCAGGACGCCGCGCTTGCCCTCGCGGTTGTGCCGGCTCTCCTTGAGCACGCGGTAGTCGGCATCCGATTCCGTCCCTTCCGGATCAGGCAGGCGGTCCTCGTCCTGCAGCGCGCGGGTCTGCTCCCAGGTCTGGTTGGGCATCACCGTGTCCACGCCGGCCAGCACCTGGCAGCGCGTGCCGCGGCTCACGGCGGTCAGCGGGCGCAGGTCGGTCTCGAACTTGTTGGTGCGCGTGGGACTGGGGATCAGCACGTCCAGCAGGCCGTCGCTCACCCAGGTCTCCACGTCGAGGCCGATGGCGTCGCAGCCGGCCAGGCCGGTCGGGCAGCGCGCCGCCAGGCCCAGGTGCCGGCCGCGCCGGCGCCCGGCCTCATCCAAGACCGAGCGCACCTCGCGCACGAAAGCGGTCATGAGCGTGCGGCCGGCAGCAACCCGGGCGGGGTGGAAGAAGAACGGGTTGCGCATGAAGTCGAGCTCCACCCCGTCGACCTCGAAGCGACGGGCGATGTCGGTGATGATCGACACCCACCGGGCCCTGACCTCGCCCTGGGCGTAGTCCAACAGGTCGGCGGAGAACACGCTTCCCGGCCAGTTCACGCCGATGCGGCACTCCGGATGGCGGCGCCAGAACTCCGAGGTAAGCGGGCTGTCATCCGCTCCGCGCTGGTGGTTCCAGAGCTGGTCGGGATGGGGTGTGCCGAAGTCGACCGCTCCCGGAGCGGGCGCGTCCGCCGGCGGCGGGAAGGAGAAGTGGCCGTCGTTCATGCGCAGCGATGCGTACAGGTGCATCCCGTGCCGGTGGCAGCGCTCGCACACCAGCGCCAGCGGCTCCTGGCCCGCGGCGCGCAGGCTGCGCAGCGTGGTGTGCGCCATCCACTCCTGCACGGTCGGGAACACCTGCTGCCCGGTGTCCAGGTCCTCGGCCACGCCGGAGCCGTACCAGAAGCGGGTGTTGCCGGCGCCCCAGCACAAGAGGTCGGCGCCGGCCATGCGGTCCACGGCGGCGCGCAGGAACCCTTCAGCGCTCAGCGGCACCTGCCGGTACTGCCAGAGCGATGCGCCGTCGTCGTTGACGGCCACCCGGTAGCGGTCCCCGACCCCGGTTGGGGCGGCGTCTGCCACGCTGCGGCTCAGTCGAGCGAGAACAGCGCCGCTTCGATGTAGCGTACGGTGTCGCCCGGATCGCCCCAGTAGTAGACGCTGATGATGCGGCCGTCGGCGAGCTGGACCGTACACGGCTCGCCGATGTCGGAGTAGGTGTCCTCGAACACCGAACCGTCGTGCGCCCACGCCTGCAGCATCGGGCGCGAGCCGGGGATGTGCTCGCCGTCGCGCACCGACCACCCTTCGTGGTCGCTCCAGGTGCGCCCGTCGTCGTCGCTCACCGCCACCCGCATGCTGGGGATGTGGCGGTCGCTCCAGGTGAACAGCAGGCGTCCGTCCTGCAGGCGGATGGTGCTGGTGGCGGAGCCGGTAATCCGGAACGGCAGCGACTCCAGCTCGCTCCAGGTGCGCCCGGCGTCCTGCGATCGGGCAAGCCACGCGTTCACTTCCCGCGCTTCGCGGCCGTCGGGCAGGTCGATGAACTCCTCCGAGTGCATGACCGCCAGGATCTCTCCGTCCGGCAGGGGCACCAGCGATGCCTGGTGGTAGCGCCGCCGGCCGCGCGGGTCGAGGGCCACGATCGAGCCGTCGCCCCAGGTCAGGCCGCGGTCGTGGGAGCGGACCACGCACTGCGGATGCTGCTGCGGCCCGGCGGGATCGGAGCCCAGGCTGCCGCACAGCGGCGCCAGCAGGGTGCCGTCGGCCAGCTCGATCATCGGCGCGTGAATGGCCGAGTGGCTGAGCGGCGACGGGATCAGCGGCGTGGGCTCATCCCAGGTCCGTCCGCCATCGCGTGATCGGCGCGCGAAGTCGATGTAGCTCCGCTCCGCGCTCCAGCCGGCGCCGTTCTGCAGGGTGGCCGTCTTCGGCTGCGTCTGCAGGACGTTGAGGGCGTAGATGAACAGCACCAGGTCGCCGCTGGCGGCGCTCACCGAGCACTGCTCCATGGGGAAGGTGTCGGTGAGCTGCTGGTAGCCGGACAGCGGCCACGTCCGGCCGCCGTCGGTCGAGCGGATCAGCGATCCGCGGCACCGTGGCTCGCTGTGGTTGTGACCGGCCCCCTTCTCGGGTGGCCCGTAGCGGGCCTCCCGGAACGACACCAGCAGGTCGCCGTCGGCCAGACGTGCGATCTCCGGGAACGCGGCGTTCCACTCAGGGTCTCGATACACGATGATGTGTTGCAGATCACGTACCATTTGGTTCCTCCTCGGTCGTTGGTGCGCTTCCCGCGGAAGGCGGGGTGATGCCGGCGAGCCGGAGCTGCTCCGCGAAGTGACACGCCGCGAAGTGGCCCCCGTCTCCGCCCACGGGAACCAGCGGCGGCACCTCCTGCCGGCAGATGCTCTCCGCGTAGCGGCAGCGCGGGTGGAAGCGGCAGCCCGGCGCGGGGTTGGCGGGCGACGGCACGTCGCCTTCCAGCAGCACCCGTTCCTGGGCGGCCGCCGCCGGCCGGTAGCGCGGGATGGATGCGAGCAGCGCCTCGCTGTAGGGATGGCGGGGCCGCTTGTAGACGCTGTCCGCCGGCCCGTACTCGACCAGCTTGCCGACGTACATCACAGCCACCCGGTCGCTCAGGTGATGGACGACCGTCAGGTCGTGCGAGATGAACAGGAAGGTCAGCCCCAGCTCGCGCTGCAGGTTGCGCAGCAGGCGGATGATTTGTGCCTGCACGGAGACGTCGAGCGCCGACACCGGCTCGTCGCAGACGATGAACTCCGGCTCCAGGCTCAGCGCGCGAGCGATGCCGATGCGCTGCCGCTGGCCGCCGGAGAACTCGTGCGGATAGCGGTAGAGATAGTCGCTGCTCAGACCCACCGATTCCAGCAGCGCCTCTATGCGCTGTTGGCGGTTCGGGAGCTTGTGTATCAGCAGGTACTCGCCCACCACCTCGCCGACCGGCATGCGCGGGTTCAGCGACGAGAACGGATCCTGGAAGATGATCTGCACCCGGCGCCGCATCTCGAACATGCGCTCGCGCGGCAGCGCCAGCAGGTCGACCATGGAGCCGGCCTCGCGGTAGCGGACGCTCCCGCCGGTCGCCCGCTCCAGGCGGAGGAGCGTGCGGCCCAGGGTGCTCTTGCCGCAGCCGCTCTCGCCCACCAGGCCGAGCGTCTCGCCCCGGCGGATTGCCAGGTCGACGCCGTCCACGGCCTTGATCTGGCCCACGACGCGCTGCAGGAAGCCGCGCCTGACGGGAAACCAGGTGCGCAGGTCCTGCGTCTCCAGCAGGGTTCCGTTGGACGGGGACGTGGATTCAGGCATAGAGCCAGCACCGCACCTTGCTGCGTCCGTGCGTCACCTCGGGCGGCGTCTCCCGGCACTGCTCCCACGCCCGCGGGCAGCGTGCCGCGTACGGGCAGCCGGTGACCTCCTCGAACGGTCCGGGGACGCTGCCGGCGATCGGATCGACGTCCTCTCCGGAGCTCTCGCCGACGATGAACGAGCACGCCAGCAGGCCCTGCGTGTAGGGGTGCTTCGGATCCTCGAAGATGTCCGCCACCGGGGCGTCCTCGACCACCTGTCCCAGGTACATCACCAGCACGCGGTCGCACAGCTCGCCCACCACGCCCAGGTCGTGCGTGATCCACAGGATCGCCATGCCCAGCTTGTCGCGGCCCTCCTCCACCAGGTGCAGGATCTGCGCCTGCACGGTGACGTCGAGCGCCGTGGTCGGCTCGTCCGCGATCAGCAGGCGCGGGTTGCACACCATGGCTATGGCCAGCATCACGCGCTGGCGCATGCCGCCGGAGAGCTGGTGGGGATACCGGTCGACCACCTGTTCGGGATCCGGCATGTTGACGCCCCGCAGGGCCGCGACCGCCATCTCCCGCGCGGTCAGCTTGGAGACCGCCTGGTGGTGGAGGATGGTCTCCATGATCTGAAAGCCGACGGAGTAGGAGGGGTTGAGCGAGGTCATCGGCTCCTGGAACACCATGGTGACGTCGCCGCCGCGGATGGCGCGCATCTCGCGGCTGTCGAAGCCCAGGGTGGTGACGTCGGTGGCACTGCCCTGCTGGTCGTGGAGCCAGATGTGGCCGGCGCTGATGCGCCCGTGGGGGCGCGACACCAGGCGCATGATGGACAGCGCCGTCACGCTCTTGCCGCACCCGCTTTCGCCCACCACTCCCACTGTCTCGCCGGGGGCGATGGTGAAGTCCACCCCGCGCACGGCCCGCACGACGCCCAGGTGGGTCTGGAACTCCACGTGCAGGTCCTCCACCCGCAGCAGGGGCGCCGCCTCGGACCTCTCAGACATGCTCGACAGCCATCAGTTGTACGGGTCCGCGGCGTCCCGCAACCCGTCTCCGAGGAAGTTGAAGGCCGCCACGGTCAGGATGATTACCACTCCCGGCAGCATGATCCAGGTCGAAAGCAGGATGGCGGTGAGGTTCTGCGCCTCGTTGATCAGCAGTCCGAGACTGGTCAGCGGCGGCTGGATCCCCAGGCCCAGGAAGCTGATCGCGCTCTCGCCCAGGATCATCCCGGGCAGGGCGATGGTGCTGACCACGATCAGGTGGCTCATCACGTTCGGCACCACGTGCTTGCGCATGATGAAGCGGCCGTCGGCGCCGCCGGCGACGGAGGCGCGGATGTAGTCGCGCTCCCGGATGCTCAGCACCATGCCGCGGATCTGGCGCGCCAGCCCCGTCCAGCCGATCAGCGCCAGCACCGACACGATGCCGAAGAACCGCCAGGTGGAGGGCCAGTCCGGCGGCAGGATGGCGGCCAGCGCCAGCCACAGCGGCAGCGTGGGGATGGAGCTGATCATCTCGATGAGGCGCTGGATGAGCATGTCAGTGCGGCCGCCGTAGTACCCGGAGATGGTGCCGATGATCACGCCGAGCAGGGTGCTCAGGGCCACGCCGAACACGCCCACGCTCAGGGTGATGCGCCCGCCGTAGATGATGCGGCTCAGCATGTCGCGGCCGCGGTAGTCGGTGCCCAGCAGGTTGATGTGGGCGCCTTCGCCCTCGACGCCGAACAGCTTGGTGCGCAGGCGCTGCGCGCCGATGCCGAACTGGGCGCGCGGCCGTTTGACGAAGAAGCGGATTGGGTGACGGGCTGATTCATCCCGTTCATAGACGAGCTGAAAGTCCTGGTTGACGGCCTGTTTCGTGCCGTACACGAACGGGCGCTGCAGCCGGCCGTCGGGATCGAAGAACTGGATGGGCTGCGGCCGCATGTACACGCGCTCCGAGGACTCCGACGGCGGATACGGCGCGAAGAAGCCGGCGAAGATGTAGACCGTGTAGCTGAGCGTCAGGAACGCCAGCGCCACCAGGGCCAGCTTGTGCTGGCGGAACTTCCGCCACGCCAGGGTGCGTCCCGTTACGCGCCTGGCGCGTCGCGCCGGTGCCTGCTCCGTCGTCCGCGGCTCCGTCGTTGCCACCGGCGTTCCCGGTCCGGAGGGTTGCATCTGCTCGAATCTGCCTATTCGAACCTGACCGTGGGGTCGAGCCACGCCAGCACGATGTCGGCCAGCAGGGTGCCCACCTGCAGCAGGATCGTGGCCATCAGCAGGAAGGTGCCGGCCACGTAGCTGTCCTGGTGCGTCAGGCCCTGGTAGAACATCAGGCCGACCGTGGGCAGTACCAGCACGATGCTGATGATGGTGTCGCCCGAGATCAGCTCCGACAGGGTGTTGCTCATGCCCATCACCCAGGGATGGAGGGCGTTTCTGAGGGCGTGGCGGTACACGACCAGCCGCTCCGGCAGCCCCTTGGCGCGGGCGGTCTGCACATAGGGCTGGTTGAGCTTGTCCAGCAGGTTGCCGCGGATGATGCGCATGCCGGCGCCGGCGCCGGTGACCAGCCCGACGGCCAGCGGAATGCTGAGGTGCTTGAGCAGATCGATCAGCTTGCCGAAGCTCCAATCGGAGGCCACATAGTTGGACGAGAACAGGCCGCCCACCTCCTGGCCGAACACGAACACCATGACCGTCATGAAGATCAGCGCCAGGAAAAAGCCGGGCGTCGCCATCCCCAGAAAGGCAACGACGTTGGCGACGTAGTCGAACAGCGAATACTGGTGGCGGGCGGAGTAGATCCCCAGCGTGAAGCTGGCGGTCAGGCCCACCATCAGCCCGAGCAGGCTCATCAGGATCGTCCAGCCCATGCGCTCCAGGATCAGCGTGTGCACGGGCCGCGCCACCTGGAACGAGTAGCCGAAGTCGCCGCGGGTGACGATGTTGAACATCCATGTGGCGTAGCGCGCCAGGACCGGCCGGTCCAGTCCGTACTGGACCCGCAACTCGCCCAGCGCCCTGAGCTGGGCCTCCTTCTCCGCCTCCGACATGTTCAGGTTGGCGCGGATGCTCGACTCGTAGACGCTGACGAAGTCGCCCGGCGCCAGGTCGATCACCAGGAAGCAGACGAACGACAGCACCAGCGTCACCGGCAGCATGTAGATCAGACGCCGGACGATGTAGCGCGCCATGGTGAGTTAGAAGCGGCGGGGGCGAGGTGCCCCCACCGCCGAAAGACAACGTGTCAGATGTCTATTTCTCGAACCACTGCCACATGCGCATCGCGATGTATTGATCCCAGCTCTGCCGCATGATGCCGCCGGCCTTGAGCTCCGGCACGTAGAAGTACGGAACGTTGCCGAGCGTGTTGTCGACGACCACGGTCTCGGTCACGCCACCGCGGGCGAATGCCTGCCGCGGCGCGTTCTCAGCGCCCCAGGCGACGAACTGGTCCATCGCCGTGTCCAGATCCAGGTCGCCCGCGAAGTAGGCGTCACGGATCTTCATGCCCTCGACCTGCCAGTCGAACAGCTCGGTAGACATGGTGCGCGGGAGCATCGGGTTGGGGTCGCCGTCGTTCTCGGGATAGAGCCCGCCGCCGTTGCGCAGCGTGGACTCGAAGCCCGACTGGTTGCTCCAACCGCCCCACAGGAACGAGCTGTTGCCGCGCATGTCGTACTCGCCGGTCACGACGAGCGTCTCGTTCATCACCACTTCGTTCATGGGGTTGACCGCAACCTTGAAGCCCATCTGGTTGAATTGCTCGCCGGCTCCTTCGATCCAGCGGACGCGCATCCAGTCATGGGACGGGGCGACGATCAGCCACTCGATGGCTTCGCCCGCCTGGGGAGAGCCGGCCGGGTACTCGCGGTAGCCGTCGCCGTCCGAGTCCATCAGGCCCAGCTCGTCGAATACCGCCAGGGCGGCGTCGCGGTCGAAGGTCTCCACGTGGCTGTCGGCGTACTGCGGATACGCGGCCAGCATGGCCGGTGAATGCAGTTCCTTGTGGGCGGGACAGACGATGCAGGTGTGCATGCCCATCGCGTCGGTGTCCAGACCCGTGCTCAACGCCATGGTGAACTCGGGATTCTGAAACAGCTCGCGCAGACCGTCCCTGGGGGTGTCCAGGTTGAGGCGCAGGCCCTGGTAGATGCCCACCTTGCTCAGCGGCAGCAGCGAATAGTTGCCCCGCTCCTCATTCTGGCGGATGACGCCCGCCTCCTGGGTGCTGGCCTTGGTGAAGTCGCCCCACAGCTCATCGGACGCCAGTCCCAGCGCGATCTCGGAACCGTTGGTCTGGTACTTCATCACCACGGTGTCGAAGTACGGAAGCTGCTGTCCGTCGGCGTCCACCTTCCAGTAGTAGGGGTTGCGCTCGAAGATCAGCTTGTCGCCGACCACGCCGGTGGGCTGGAAGGCACTGAGGACCGGCGGACGATCACGCGGAAAGCGGGCCGAGTTCCAGTCCTCCATGGTGGCTTCCGAGTTGTACTTGGGATGCAGCTTCTCCATCTGGTGCTTGGGCAGCCAGGGAATGGAGACCGACGGCCAGATGGCCGGCGAGAAGAACATCGGCACGATCTCCGGGTAGGAGTTCTGCATCGTCACCTTGAAGGTGTACTTGTCGATCTTCTCGAACTCGGGAACGCCGCCGGCTCCGGCCAGGGGGCCGCCATCGGCGAAGTAGAGACCCTCGATGTTCGGGATCTGGGTGCTCGCGATCACGCCGCCGCGCACCACGTCGTCCCAGGTGAACATGATGTCGTCCACCGTGAACTCCACGCCGTCCGACCACTTCACGCCCTGGCGCAGGTGGAAGGTGACTTCCTTGCCGTCCGCGGAGATCTCCCAGCTCTCGGCCAGGTTGGGCTCGATGCTGATGTCCTTGTGGATGCCCGAAGGATGGCCGATCGTCTCATCGACCTTCCACTGCACGAGCTGCTCCTGCCAGTGCAGGACGCTGCGCGCGTACTGACCGGTGACCCAGTAGTTGACCGGCAGGTCGAGGTCGGACTCGTGCGGAAGGGTCATCACCGTTTCGGTGTAGGTGCCGATCTCCGGCGCCTCGGCGTTGACGTACGGGTTGGGCGGGAGGCGCTCCTCTACGGGAGGCAGCTCTCCGGCCGCGACCTGCGCCGCGAGTACCGGCGACTCCGAATACTGCTGGCTGACCGCGGCCCATGGCAGCGCAAGCGCCACCGCCGCGAGCACAGCGTACGTAACGATTCGCTTCATTTCGTGCTCCTATGGGAGGGTTTCGGCCGCTGCACAGCGGCCGGCCGGCAGGGTAGCAACCGAACGGCCGTACGCGCAAGCACAAATGGGGGCGCAGTGCATGATGTGGTACCGCCGGTGAGGCGCCTCCACTGGGTCTCGTTGACGCAACCGGCGCCAGGCACTAGCATCCGGGCATGGCCGCGACCTACGCTGCGCCGACGCTGACACCTGCCGATGCTGTCGGCGCGGAGCGTCTCCGGCACCTGCAGCAGCAGGGTTTCTGTGTCGTCCCGAACATGGCGCCGCCGGCTCTCATCGAGCATTGAGTGGCCTCCCGACGCGTTGGCCAAGATCGCCCCCTGATCCCGCGCTACGCGGCCGCCGAGCCGCCGATGGAACCGCACCCCCGACGAGCGGCTCGCTACACCATGAAGGAGAATGTGATGCGACTGAGACTCGAAGCAGTACCGGCCCTTGTCGTTCTGGCATTGGTCACGCTGGCGAGCGGGCCTGCCGTTGCCGAGACGACTGCCGACCAGGTCACCGACGACGAAACCCTCAAGGCGTTCGTCGAAGGGGTGAAGGCGAAAATCGAGGCGATCAAGGACGTTAACGAAGGAGCGAAACTCCGGGGAGACAGACTGAGGGCGGAGGGCGACTGGAAGTCGGGATCGATGTTCCTCATCATCTTCCTGAGGAGCGGCGAGCCGTTCATCCACGGGGGTGATCGCACGGCGGAGAGCAAGAATCTGCTGGACGTCGAGGACGAACGCGGAACCAAAGTCGTCCAGGAGCTCTTCGCGGCCGCTGACCGAGGCGGCGGTTTCGTCGAATACCACGACGATGGGGCGAAGACGGCATACGCCGTCGAATACACCTCCGGAATCACCGGAAGAAAATTCGTGCTGGTCGGCGGCTACTCGCAGGACGTCTCCCATGTCGAAGTCCAGGTCGCGGAACTGCCGAAGCCCGCCGTCACCGCGTCGGAGGTGGTGGACCGCGAGACGCTTATCACCTTCGTGGAGGAAGCGGCCAGGGTGTACCGCGAAGCCGTCATGTCCGAGGGCTACAGCGCCCTTACCGGGATCAGAAATGCCTTCCGGCAGGAAGGCGGGGACTGGAAGTCAGGGGCCATCTACCTGTACGTCGTGAGCGGCGGGGGCGTCACCCTGTTTCACGGGTCCGAGCCGTTTCGCGAAGGCAAGACCACCGACATGACGAGGACCGACTCCAAGGGGGTGAGGTTCGCCGAGTTGTTGATCGGACGTGCGCGGAACGAGGGCCGGAGTTTCCTGCGCTATCACTACGACAACCCGGCCATCGAGGGAGACGAGGAAACCGGTTCCCCGAAATTCGGCTACGCGGTGAGCTTCACGGTGGCCAACTCGGAACAGAGGGCCGTCATCGGCTCCGGCATCTATGTCGACTTCGATGAAGCAGCGAAGTAGACCGCCTTGCGCTGCGCGCCGGCCGCCACGACGTGGCCAGTGCGCGCTGCCCGGAACACCGTGAACGAGTTTCCTTCTTCGGAAGCCCCGGTTCGAATTTGCCGAGACGCGTTCCCTTCCGGCCGGGCGGCTCTATCACGTTCCGTGGACAGGAGAAGAGTCGAGAATCCCCCGTCCGATCATCGGTCGTCGCGTTCGGCGGCCTTCCGGAGGCGGTCGATGTCCTGGACGACCGTGTACCGGAGGCGGAGCTCGCGGGCGAACGCCGCGTAGGTGCGGATCTCCTCGGCGATGCCCCACGGCTCGCACGCGCGCCGGTGGCGCTCGCAGTACAGGCGCTTCTCCTGCACCAACGGGACGGACTTCCAGACTTCGGGGGAGGCGATGGGGGGCAGGCGGTCCTGCAGGTAGTACTCGGCCGACCGGTACTGCAGCTTCAGCGTCGGCAGGATGAGCAGGAACAGTCCGGCGTAGGCGGCGATGAAGACCGCCCGGTCGAACCGGAACGACATCGTGATCGCCCGGCCGGCCCGTTCGAAGAGCGGCACCAGCAGGTTCACCAGCGGGACCGTGAGGATCTTGTCGTAGTAGGGAGGCAGCTCCAGGAGGCGCAGCCCCAGGTAGCAGCACCAGATGGCCGCGCCCCAGGTGAGCCCGAACAGGAGCTTGCCGACAGGAGTACGGGGCGAGGTCGCGGGATCGGTGGCCAGCAGGTTCAGACCCAGGAAGACGCTGATGTGGAAGATGTTGAACAGCGGCCACGCGCCAAGCAGCAGCGTGCCGCCGTAGTGGATGAGCGCGAGCGCCAGCACCGCGCCGAACGTGACCAGGCTGGTCGCGAAGAAGACCTGCAGCAGGATGCCGAACACGAACATCAGCTCGAAGAAGCTCGGCGGCAGCTCGAAGGCCAGGATGTGATTGATGCCCGTGGTCGCCGTGGTCGTGTTCGTCGCCATCAGGAACACGCCGGCCGCGGCCAGGACGATCGCCGACGGGTTGAAGACGTGCGAGGAGCGGCCGTCCCGCCGCCAGCGCACGAACTCCCGAGTAGCCAGGGCGCCCGCGATCATCAGGAGTTGCCCGAAGAAGTACGCAGGCTCGAACCACAGGAACAGGTTGATGCTCCCTACCACCGGCAGGGGGCCGAAGCCGGCCCGCCACTTCCTGCCACGAGACCACTGCAGGAGCATCTCCAGCGCGTAGAAGACGACGATCTGGATCGCGATGAGCGGCAGGTGCTCCCGGACCGCCGGGTAGTAGAGCCCCAGGTACAGGTAGTGGCACGCCTGCACGGCTGCCTGGAAGTAGTGAGGCAGCCTGACGTTGCGCTCGATCTCCAGCGCCGGGCCGCGGCGCCGCGCCCTGAGGAGCACGACCGCCTGCCAGCAGACGATGCCTGCGCATACGGGGACGAGCGCGGCCACGACGCCGCGTTCGCCAGACAGCACGGCCCAGGTCACGGCGCCGGCCAGCAGGACGTCGACCAGCACCGTCCAGCGGACCGGGACAGACGTGAGGGTGGGTCGCGTCACGTCAGCTCAAATGAAGAAGGCCGCCGGACCGGCATAGCCGGCCGACGGCCCCATGACGCTCAACGCGTCTGCCGAGTGCTACGGAATTTACTTCGTCCGCGCGTAGGCGGCGTTGTAGATGTCCTCGAGCTGCTTGACTCCGATGCGCTCCAACTGCGCCGTGAAGTCGCCCCACTCGCTCATCGCGCGGCTGCCGCGGATGAAGGTGGCGGCGCCCTCCAGGGCGGCGGCGTCGGCGTCGGCCTTGATCTGCTTGATCTGGTCCAGCTCGTCAGCGGTGAAGGTGAGCACCGGCTCCGGCGGCCGCACCGAGTCGTTGCTGATGTAGAAATCCGCTACCTCGTCGGTGAAGACCTTCTCCGGCACGCTGCCGGCCTTGCTCGGGTTCAGCTCCCACAGGGAGTGCACGACGTTGTAGCGGAAGAAGTGGAAGCCCTGCGCCCACATCCACTCGGTCCGCTGGCCCTCCGGGAAATGCGCGTAGTAGCCGTAGCCCAGGTCGTCCAGCTCGCTGGTCACGCCGACCTCGCCGAAGTAGATGTAGTAGACGCCCTCGTCGCTGTAGAGCCAGTCGATCAGCGCGGCCGCGTTCTCGGCGACCTCGGTCTTGGCGCCCAGCACCCACCTGGCCGCGTCCAGCACGCGCGGGTTCTGGATCGTCGACCAGTGGCGCGTGCCGTTGAACTCCGGCGCCAGGATCGGGATCCACCACGTGTTGGGATCTGCGCGGTCGGTGCCCTGCCATGAGATCTGGCTGTATGGGCCGGTCGTGAAGTAGGCCTTGCCCTGCGACATGATCTCGCGCCACGGGTCCTCGGTCATGGACATGAAGTCGGGATGCATGACCCCGGCGGCCCAAGCCTGCCTGAGGATCTCGATCATGCCGCGGTAGTTGTCCTCGAGCTCGCCGTAGGTCCAGCGGTCGGTCTCCGGATTGAGGTACACGGAGTGGTTGGTGCCGAACATCACGTGGTAGCCGTCGCGGAGCCCGCGGCGGGTGACCCACGGATGGTTTTCCGGCCACCGGGCCTTGAACTGCCCCAGCACGTCCAGCAGGTCCTGCATGGTCTGGATGTCGGCCCGCGGATCGACGCCCAGCTCGTGCACGGCCGGCGAGATCGACGGCGCGCGGCGGAGCTGCGTGTAGTTGTACACCGACGTGGTCGCGTACTGGTGCCCGTCGGGGGCGGTCATGGCGGAGTCGTACTCCGGGTACTTCTCCCGCCACGTGCTCAGGTTGGGCATCATGTCGAACAGGGTGTCGATCGCGTACAGCGCTCCCTTCGTGCCGAAGTCCATGGCCTCCAGGCGATTGAAGCTGTTCCACATCAGGTCGGGCAGGTCGCCGCTCGCGACCAGGGTCTTGGCCTTCTGCGCGTCACCGGTGACCAGCTCGATGTCGGCGCCGGCGACCTCCGCGAACTTCGCAACGACGAGGGTCTCCGGCGACCAGTCGGGATTGCGGTCCCAGTAGTTCGCGTAGATCTGCATCGTCGGCGGACCCGTCGCCATGCCCTCCTCTTCGCCGGATCCGAACACCGGCGTCACGGACAGGGCCAGGATCGCCGCGGCGGCGATCAGCGAGGTTGTCTTCATCACGTGCCTCCTTCTGCGCTCCCGCGCAGCTCTGGTACGCCGAGCCTCGGCGTATTCGATAACGGTGTCAACGGTCAGTCCTTCACCGACCCGACCAGGATCCCCTTCACGAAGTACTTCTGCACGAACGGGTAGGCGACGATGATCGGCCACACCGTGACCACGACCGCCGCGAACTTGAACGACTTGAAGAAGCCGACGGCGACGAACCCCGGGACGCCCTGGTCGTCCCAGAGCTGGGCCATGCCGCCCCCTGAGTACTTGCCGATCTCGCCTTCCAGGACGATGCGCCGGAGGATGAGGGTCAGCGGGTGCTTGTCGCGGTCGTTGAGGTAGATCAGCGGCAGGAAGAAGTTGTTCCAGCTCCCGACGACCGCGAACAGGCCGATGGTGGCCAGGATCGGCTTGATCAGGGGCAGCACGAGCGACACGTAGATTTGGAGGTGGTTGGCGCCGTCGATCAGCGCCGCCTCCTGCAGCTCGCGGGTGACGACGGTGCGGATGTTGGCGCGCATCACCAGGATGTACCAGGCGCTGAGGCTGGGCAGCAGGATGACGATCAGCCGCGTGTCCACCAGTCCGAGCTGGTTTACCAGCAGGTACGTGGGGATGAAGTACCCGGGCAGGAATATGGTCAGCACCACGAACAGGATCAGCGCCTTGCGGAACGGGAGCGTGCGCTGCTCCAGCACGTAGGCGGCCAGGCTGGTGACCACCAGGGTGATGGTGGCCGTGCCGACCGCGTAGAAGATGCTGTTCAGGTAGCTGGTCAGGATGTTGGTGGCGCCGAACAGGACGTTGTACGCCGTGGTCTGCAACGGCCCGACCGGCAGCAGCTTGACCCGGTTGAAGGTGATCGCCTCGAAGTCGCTCACCGACACCGAGATGACGAACATGAACGGGTACACCATGGAGATCATCAGCAGGATGATCAGCGCGTGGTTCGCCACGTCGAACGCCACCGAGCCCGGCGTCGCCCTATACCTGATCATGAGGGTAACCTGATCACGCGCCTGACGCCTTCATGACTGCCGCCCTCACCACAACCCGTGCTCGTTGACCAGGCGGCTCAGGTAGTTGGCGCTCACTACCAGCAACAGCCCGACCGCGGAGTTGAGCAGGTCCACGGTGGCCGCGAACGAGAAGTCCAGCCCGATGATGCCGCGGCGGTAGATGTAGGTCGCGAACACGTCGGAGGTGCTCATGTTCGCCGGGTTCTGCATCAGGAACGCCTTGTCGAAGCCGACCTCGATGATGTTCTGCATGCCCAGGATCAGGAGGATGGTGATCGTCGGGGCGATGCCCGGCAGCGTCACGTGCCAGGCGCGGCGCACGCGGTTGGCGCCGTCCAGGTAGGCGGACTCGTACAGCTCGGGGTTGACCCCGCCGAGGGCGGCCAGGTAGAGGATCGACCCCCAGCCGATCCCCTGCCAGATGCCGGAGCCGATGTACAACGGCCGGAACCAGCGCGGATCGCCCTGGAAGTCGATGGGGTCCAGGTTGAAGAGGCCGAGGAAGTCGTTGATGTACCCGTCGTGGGAGAACCAGGAGTACATCAGGCCGACCACCACCACCACGGAGATGAAGTGGGGCAGATAGGTAATGGTCTGCGCGAACCGCTTGAACGGCTGGCTCCTGATCTCGTTCAGCGACAGCGCCAGCAGGATCGGCATGGGAAAGCCGATCACCATCCCCAGGAAGCCGAGCAGGAAGGTGTTCCGGACCAGGCGCGGGAAGAAGGCGCCGGAGAGGAAAGAGCCGAACCACTTCAGTCCGACCCAGTCGGACCCGAAGAAGCCGTCGACGATGCTGTAGCGCGTGAACGGGATGGTCACCGCGCCGATCGCCGGGATGTACTTGAACAGCAGGAAGCCCAGGATCGCCGGCGCGATCATGGCGTAGAGCATCCAGTGGCGGCGCACGCGCGCCCACAGATCTCGATTGGGGTCGGCGACGGCGCGCGCAGGGGCGGTCGTGGGCGTCGATGGCGCCGAGCCCGCAACCTGACTCTGCTCGCTCATGGTACCCGTACCGTTTGGATTTGCTACTACGCGAGCGCCTTCCGGTCAACCGGCCGGGCCCTGCGCGCGCGGCGGTATCCCGAACAGCCGGTTGGTCGCCGGGCGCGAGAACGGGGCGGAGAAGTGGAGCACGGACACGTCAGCGTGCGGCCGGGCAAGCGCCGTGGGCCGCTCCAGGACGAAGTCGGCGGCGTCCGGCTGGCGGCTGGCGACGGCGATGAAGCCGAGGGAGAAACAGGCCACCGGCGGGTCGTGCCGGCGCGACAGATCGGGCACGCCGATCGGACCGGTGTCGGTCTGCCACACGCTGCCGTCGCCGGCGGCGGGGTACCCCGCCCGGCTGACGTTCATGGTCTTCACCGGGTACTCGATCACCGCGCGCGTGCCCGTGCCGGCATCGGCGATCTCGGTCTGCGCGACGATACCGTGGCCGGCATCCGTGGCGGCCGCGACGGCAGCGAAATCGCCGACCGGGATCTCGTATGCGCCTGTGGCCGGGGTGAGCTGCAGGCGCAGCGGTCCCCACGTGCGGCTGGTGTCCGCACGCACCTCCCGGTAACGGCCGGGCGCCCCGGCGGGCTTCGACGCATCGGGGAGCGCGCGGCGGAAGATCACGGCGCTGCCGCTGCCGACGATCCAGGTGAAGTCGTAGTTGGGGTCCAGGAACAGGGTGCGCGCCCCGGCGCGGAAGCCCATCGGGCCGTACTGCTTGCGGACGCCGTAGGTGTCCTCGCCCTTGCAGGAGGCTCCCAGGTAGTAGGGGATGCCGGTCCCGTGCGGGCCGCCTGCGAGCAGGATGCGGCTTTCGATGAGGACGCGCACCGAGTCGCGCGGACGATCGTACGGCCACAGGTAGGAGCATCCGTAGTCCAGGCACTCGACGCCGTCGGCAGCAGCGAACATGGGCTCCGTCCCATGCTGAAGCGAGTCGTGCCGCGGCCTCAAGCCACGACCTGCCACACCTCGCTCGCGACACGTTAGCTGGTTGACACATGACATCGCCGTCTCCGTGCCCCGGCTGCTGTGACCGGATAAGGCCACACGCACAGCGTCACAACCACTCGCTTGCAGGGCACATCCGCCAGACGCCTATACTCCGCGCTCTTACCCACAGGAGAGGTGACGTGAAGGACTACACGGCGGCGACCTACGGCGACCGCATCGCGGAGATCTACGACCGGATGGTGACCGGCACCGGCCCCGTGGAGGTATTGGCGCGGCTGGCGGGCGACGGCCGCGCTCTGGAGCTGGGCATCGGCACCGGCAGGGTCGCCTTGCCCCTGGCCGCGCAGGGCGTCGACGTGCACGGGATCGAAGCCTCCGAGGCGATGGTGGCGAAGCTGCGCGCCAAGCCGGGCGGCGACGCCATTCCGGTGACCATCGGCGACTTCGCCGACTTTCGAGTCGACGGCACGTTCGAGCTGATCTTCGTCGTGTTCAACACCTTCTTCATGCTCGCCACCCAGGAGCAGCAGGTGCAGTGCTTCGCGCGCGTCGCCGAGCACCTCGGCGCCGGCGGCGTCTTCTTGATCGAGGCGTTCGTGCCCGACCCGACGCGGTTCGCGAACGGCCAGAACGTGGGCATCTCGCACGTGGAGTCCGACGCCGTGCAGCTTGACCTGTCCCGCCACGACGCCGCCGGCCAGCGGGTGACCTGCCAGCACCTCGTGATCGACGCGGCGGGGACCCGGCTGTTCCCGGCGCAGCTCCGCTATGCCTGGCCCTCGGAGCTGGACCTGATGGCGCGTCTGGCCGGCCTGCGACTGCGCGAGCGCTGGAGCGGCTGGTCCGGCGCCCGGTTCACGTCGTCCAGCACAAGCCATGTCTCCCTCTACGGCGTCTGACCGATGGGCGCGCGAGCGGACAGCGCGAGATTCCGGGCGAGTCCCACGCCGATCGCGCGGGCGGCCCGCGACGTGAAGTCCGCTCAGCATGGCGATCGCGGTGATGGGCGAAGCAGAGTAGTCTCAGATTCTCCGGCTCAACACCGCCGCCCAGCGCATGCGGGAGCACGTGATCGACCTGCAGCAGATGCCGTGAAGCGCATCGGCGCGCGGTGCGTGGATCGACGTAGCGGCAGCGTCCCCCGTCGCGACGCCAGACCTCTCGCCTGACCGCCGCGGGAATGGCACGGGGGGCCCGGGCGCCCGCCTTCGGCGCCGAAGTGGGAATGTCGGTCGGCCGTTCCTGATGCTTGGCCTCAGGCGCTCGGCCGGTCGCGTCCCGTTGCGTGTGCGGCGCCGAGGCGCCGGCGCTGTCGGCTGGGGCGGACCGGTCCGGCGCCCCCGGCGCTCGACTGATCAGCTCTCGCGCGGCCTTCGACGCCGAAGTCCTGGCGCCGCTGGACCGGACGGACCACTTCGGCGCCGAAGTGGTGTGGAGATCCGCGCTCGGCTGCCCATTCGAGGGGGAGCTGCCGGCGCCTGCTGGCTGCGCGGCTCGCCGCGTCGGCGCCGGGACCCGGCGGGACAGTTCTTCCGGTGCCTTCGCCGGCGAACAGGCGGCCCCGTCGGAGCTCGGCTTCTGCGCCGCCGGGGGTCGGTCGGCACCCGCGGGAGCGCTCCGGGCGCGTCCGCGGCGCAGTGGGCGGCTTGGGTCGTGGCGATCGAGCCCCTCCTTGACCAGCCTTCCCACGAGTTGCCCGAGCGTCATGCGCGGGTCGACGTGCGAGAGCAGCCCCTTGAGCAGCTCCAGCCCGCGCTGGCAGTCCGCGTCGATGACCGCCTTGAGCTCCCAGCGTCCCTCGCCCAGCGCCCGCACCCGATCCGCCGGTACCGCCAGCGCAGGATCCACATCGGCCAGCATCTGCATCACCTGCCGCGTGCTCTTGCCGGCCGCCTGCTCCACCAGCGCCTTCTGCGCCGATGCGTCCAGAGCCAATTTCGGGTCGGATTCCAATGTCGGTGCCGGCTTCCGATGGGCCGACCGTGCCGGAGCCGGTCGCGTCGAGCCGTTCGGCCGCACGGCCGAGCCGGTCCCGCCCCCGCGTGCCTCTCGCGCTCGTTCGCGCTCGCGCCGCTCAAAGGCGTGCTGCAGCTGCGCGGCTGCGTCCAGGGTCAGCGAGCCGTCCCAGAGCCGCTCGCGCACGCCGTCGATCCTCGCGCACAGCTTCATGGCGTTGATCCGTCGCCACGTGGCGGCGTCGCTGTAGCCGAGCCCACGCTTGACGTAGTCGAACAGGCTGGAAAAACCTCGCCGCAGGTAGACGCGCCGGGTTTCGATCTCGATCAGGTGATCGATGACGAAGACGTGGACCTGGTGATCGAGGCGCGCCAACCTGCCGGTCTGCTCTATGAGCTCATCGTCGGAGAGGGCGCACACGGTGGACGTGATCGTGCTCTTGATGGCGGAGAACAACATGAATAAATATATAAATATAAGTGATTTGAGTCAATAGTGGGCGTATGGCAGGGCGGTCATTCCAGCCGTCTCCGCGTTCCTGTGGGTGCGAGTCCGAGGCTGTTCGTACAGCCGTGCGCAGGGCCGACGCGATCGGGCCGACCGCGCGCCGATGAAGCCGCCTGCGGAACAGTGGGCATCGCCACACAGCGCCGGAGCGGATCCGAATCAGCAGTGAGCCACCGGACTATCGGAAGCGCCTCTGCTTTTCTTATACAGTCACGAAGATGAGCCCGAGTCCGACATCGACCGCCGCGATCGTCTTTCCCGCCGTGGGCGAGGTGGAGATGCGCGACGTGTCGTTGCCGACGATGGGGCCGGACGATGTGCTGGTAGAGGTCGAGCACACCACGATCAGCGCCGGCACCGAGCTGCACTGCCTGCACGGGACCATACGCCTGGGCGCAGGCACCGTCCGCTTCCCGTTCACGCCCGGCTACCAGGCGGCCGGCCGCGTGCGCGCCGCGGGAGACGCGGTGACCGAAATAGCGGTGGGGGACCGGGTGTTCAGTGCCCGCTGCAAGCAGCCGCCGGAATGGGAGGGCGGCTGGTGGGCCGGTCACTGCGCCTGGCACGTCGCGGCGGCGTCAGACGTGATTCCCCTGCCGGCCGCGGTCCCCACGCGTAGCGCCTCGGCCCTGCTGCTGGCGCAGGTGGGCTACAACGGCGGCGCGCGGCCGCCGGTCGCCGCCGGCGACGCCGCGCTGGTCATCGGCGACGGGCTGGTGGGACAGTGGGCGGCGCAGGTGCTGCGCCACCGCGGAGCGCGGGTGTTGTTGGCCGGGCACCGCCGCCGGCGGCTGGAGATCGCTGCCGAGCACAGCGCCGACGAGGTGGTCGACACCCATGCCGAAGACCCGGGCGAGTGGGTCCGGAGCCGCGCCCCGGCAGGCCTGCGCATCGCGGCGGAGACCACGGGGAAGACCGATCTCGTCCGCGACGCTGCAGCCCTGCTGGTACACGACGGTCATCTTGTCGTCCTGGGTTACTATTCGCCGGGCGCCTGCGAGGTTGACATCCACTGGCTGCGGGCGGGGGAGACCACGACCCACTTCCCGAACGGCCAGCGGCGTGACCGGATGGAGCGGACGCTGGCCCTGATCGAGCAGGGAGTGGTGAAGGTGGACGAACTGGTCACCCATCGCTTCGCGCCGGCGGATGCCGCGACCGCCTACCGGATGCTGCAGCAGGGTCCGGACACGCTGGGCGTAACGATCGATTGGAGCCGATGAAGAGATACGGATGCAGGTAGACCAGGCCGAGATCGAGCGGCTGAACGCCGTCGCCGCCGACGGCGCGGAGGCCTTGCTCCGCGCCCTGGTGGAACGCCACGGCCGCGCGGTGAAGCTGGCGTCCTCGCTGGGAGCCGAGGATCAGGTGCTGAGCCACATGCTGCTCGGCATCGACCCGCACGCATCCATCTTCGTGCTGGACACCGGCCGCCTGCACCAGGAGACCTACGACCTGATGGCGCGCATGATGAGCCGTTACCACATGCACTACGAGGTGCTGTTCCCGGAGGCCGGCGCGGTGCAGGAGATGGTGCGCGACGCCGGTCCCAACCTCTTCTACGAGAGCGTGGAGCATCGCCACCGCTGCTGCGGCGTCCGCAAGGTGGAGCCGCTGCGCCGCGCGCTCGCATGCGCCGCCGCCTGGATCACCGGGCTGCGCCGCGCGCAGAGCCCGGACCGCGCCGACACCCCGTGCGTGGAGTGGGACTCCGCGCACGGCGCGATCAAGGCCAATCCGCTGGCCGCATGGACGGAAGAACAGGTGTGGGACTACCTGCGCGCTCACGACGTGCCCTCCAATGTCCTGCACGACCGCGGGTTCCTGAGCATCGGCTGCGCTCCCTGCACGCGCGCGGTCGAGCCGGGCGAGGATCCGCGCGCCGGGCGCTGGTGGTGGGAGCAGGACGCCGTCAAGGAGTGCGGGCTGCACGTGGCCGCACATGTCGTATGAGGGCCGCCTCGTGACCGCCGCCCCGATGACGGCGCTGCAGCGCCTGGAGGCGCAGAGCGTCTACATCCTGCGCGAGGCGTACCGGGAGTTCTCGCGCCTCTGCATGCTGTGGTCGATCGGCAAGGACTCGACCGTGCTGCTGTGGCTGACCCGCAAGGCGTTCTTCGGGGCGGTGCCGTTTCCGCTGGTGCACATCGACACCTCGTTCAAGATCCCGGAGATGATCGCCTACCGCGACCAGCTCGTCCGCGACTGGCGGCTCGACCTGATCTACGGCGAGAACCGTGCCGCCCTGGACGCGAAGCAGACCTTCCCGGCGGGCGCGCTGTCGCGGATCGCCTGCTGCAAGGCGCTGAAGACCGACGCGCTGGTCAACACGCTGTCCGGCGCCTGGCCGCGCTACCGCTTCGACCACGAAGAGGACCGCTACGTCCAGGACGCCAACACCGAGCCGTACACCGGGGTGATCGTCGGCGCCCGCGCGGACGAGGAGGGTAGCCGCTCCAAGGAGCGCTACTTCTCGCCCCGCGACCAGCACAGCGACTGGGACATCGGCGACCAGCCGCCCGAGCTGTGGAACCAGTTCAAGACCGACTTCGCGCCCGGCACCCACGTGCGCGTCCACCCGCTGCTGGACTGGACGGAGCTCAACATCTGGGAGTACATCGAGGCGGAACAGATCCCGGTGGTGCCACTCTATTTCGACCAGGGCGACGGCACCCGCTACCGCTCGCTGGGCTGCTACCCGTGCACGACGCCGGTCGAGTCGACCGCCTCCACCGTGGGGGAGATCGTGGAGGAACTCCGCACCGGCAGGTTCTCGAGGATCGCCGAGCGGGCCGGCCGCGAGCAGGACAAGGAGGGCGACGGCACCCTCGAAACCCTGCGGCGCGAGGGATACATGTGATGGCCCGTCCCGCTTCCGAGCCGGCCGCCGCGCTCGCCACCGGCACCACGGCTGCCCCGCCGGCCGAGCTGGAGGCGATGAACATCGTCATCGTCGGCCACGTCGACCACGGCAAGAGCACGGTGGTGGGCCGCCTGCTGCACGACACCGGCTCGCTCCCGGACGGCAGGATCGAGCAGGTGCGCCGCAACTGCGAGCGCGCAGGCAAGCCATTCGAGTACGCGTTCCTGATCGACGCCCTCCGCGACGAGCAGGCGCAGGGCATCACCATCGACGCCGCGCGGGTCTTCTTCCGCTCGGAGCGCCGCCGCTACATCATCATCGACGCGCCCGGCCACGTGGAGTTCCTGAAGAACATGATCTCCGGCGCCGCCCGCGCCGAGGCGGCGATCCTGGTGATCGACGCCCGCGAAGGGGTGCGCGAGAATTCCCGCCGCCACGGCTTCATGACCGCGATGCTGGGCATCCGCCAGATCCTGGTGGTGGTCAACAAGATGGACCTGGTCGGCTACGACCAGGCGGTCTTCGACGCCATCCACCAGGAGTACGAGGCCTTTCTCGCCGACATCCAGGCCACGCCGCTCGGATTCGTGCCGGTGAGCGGGCGGCACGGCGACAATCTGGTGACGGCCTCGCCTCGCACTCCCTGGTACGAGGGTCCGCCGTTGCTTGCGCGGATCGACGCCCTGGAGTCGGCCGGCGCGGAGACCGAGCAGGCACTGCGTCTGCCGGTGCAGGACGTCTACAAGTTCCCGGTGCGGGGGGACGACGCGCGCATCATCGCCGGCACCATCACCAGCGGGACCGTGGCCGTCGGCGACGCGGTGGAGTTCCTGCCGTCGCGCAAGCGGTCGCATGTGCGCAGCATCGAAGGATTCAACATCCCCCATACGCGCGAGGCGGCGGCCGGCTCCGCCACCGGCATCACGCTGGCCGAGGAGCTGTACGTGCGGCCGGGAGAGGTGATGTACCGGGACGGCGAAGCGCCGCCGCGGGTGGGCACCACCTTCCGCGCCAACCTGTTCTGGCTGGACCGCAACCCGCTGGTCCGCGGCCGGCGCTACCTCCTGAAACTGGCCAGCACGCGGGTGACCGTGCACGTGAAGGAGATCGTGCAGGTCCTCGACGCCGACACTCTGGAGCGCAGCGGCGCCAAGCAGCACGTCGGGCGGCACGAGGTGGCCGAGTGCGTGCTGGAGACCCACAAGCCGATCGCCTTCGACCTCGGCATCGACGCCGACCTGGTCGCCACCGGCCGCTTCGTGCTGGTCGACCAGTACGAGATCGCCGGCGGCGGCATCATCACCGAGTACCTGTCCGACCTGAGCGAGTCGCTGCGCGAGCACGTCCGGCGCCGCGACTACGCCTGGGTGAACGGCGCCGTCTCGGGCGGCGAACGCGCCGACCGTTACGGCCAGGAGCCGCGGCTGGTGGTGCTGACCGGCTCGCTGCATCCGCTGCTGGTCCGGGTTGCCCGCGACGTGGAGCGCGAGCTGTTTCACGGCGGCAGCAACGTCTACTATTTCGGGCTGTCCAACCTCGCCGGCGGGCTGGACGCCGATGTCGAGCGGGAGCAGCAGTCCTCCAGCGGTGAGACGCGCGACGAGAACATCCGCCATCTCGGCGAGATCGCCCACTTCCTGACCGACTCCGGGCAGATCGTGCTCACGACGGTCGCCGACCTGGACGTCTACGAAGCGGAGACGCTGCGCATTCTCAATCAGCCCAACGACATCCTGATCGTGCGCATGGGCGAGGACCTGCACGGCGTGCAGGCCGACCTGGTCCTGCCGCCGGAGCTGTCCCCGGAGGATGCGGCGGCGGCGGTGTGTCGTAAGCTGCGCGCGGAAGACCTTGTCGAAGGCGAGGAGGCAGGCGCATGAGACTGAAGGTGGGCATGATCGGCTGCGGACGGATCGCCAGCACCATCGACGACGAACGGACGCCGGAGTGGCGCGGCGGGAGCGTACGGCCGCTCGCCCATGCCGGCGGCTACGCGGAAACCACGGACGTGACCGAGATGGTCGCGGCCTGTGACGTCGACGAGGCGAAGTTGCAGGAGTTCCAGCGCCGCTGGAGCGTGCCGCGCGGCTATCGGGACTTCCGGGAGCTGATCGACGCGGAGCAGCCGGACATCCTGAGCATCTGCACGCGGCCGGAGCAGCACCTGGAGGCGATGGTCTACGGCGCCGAGCACGGCGTGAAGGGCATGTTCGCGGAGAAGCCGCTGTGCTGCACCCTGCGGGAGGCCGACGCCATCCGGGAAGCGTTCGAGCGCTCCGGGACGATGCTGGAGTTCGGCCCGCCGCGGCGCAACTGGGCGGCCTACCAGCAGGCGCGGGCCATCGCGGCAAGCGGTGACCTGGGGCGGCTGCAGCTCGTGGTGGGCTTCTGGGGCAACAGCGTGGGCGGCCACGGGCTGGACACGGTGCTGTACCTGGCGGGCGATCCGGAGGAGGTCACCTCGATCCGCGGTACGCTGGACACGCTCAACCCGGCGCCCGGGGATACGTCGAGCATGCACTTCGTCAAGGACACGCAGATCCGCAGCGCGCTGATCGAGTTCGCCGACGGCCCTGACATCGCCGTGGCCGGCACCGGCAACCTGGAGTTCGAGCTGGTCTGCGAGGACGGCCTGATCCGTGTGCACAACGACGGCGAGGAGCTGCACGTGCGCAGCAAGGCGACGCGCTCGGGCTTCGACCCGGTCCCCGTGGAGCCGCTCGAGCACTGGAGCGGCACGGTGCGCAAGATCCGCGACCTGGTGCAGGCCATCCGCACGGGTGAGCCGACCGTGAGCAACCTGCGGATCGCCATGCTCTCCACCGAGATCGGCTTCGGCCTCTACGAGTCTCACCTGCGCGGCGGCACCGCCGTGCGCCCCCCGATCCCCAACCGCGACCGCATCGTGTCGAGCTGGTAGCAGGTCGGGGAGCGCTGGAGCGTGCCGGCTATCCGTCCACGTAGAGGGCGTAGAGGCGGGACCCACCGGAGAGGCGCATGCGGAGGCGAAAGGCACCGGCAGGCAGCGCCGGCCGGTCGCGCCAGGTGAGGCGCTGGTCCAGGCCCGACGCGGTCAGCGCGCGGCTGGCGTCGAGTTCGTAGCCCGGCAGCTCCGCCAGTCCGTCCGGGTGGGTGAGCGCGGCTTCCACGCGGCCGCCCACCGGAATCTCCACGTTCGCGTGGAGCCGCGCCGCCGACCTTGCCTGGATCGTGTCCGTGACCGCTTGGCCGTAGGCGGCGCCGTCCACCGGCGCCAGGCTGCCGAACCGCTCGCGCGGCAGCGTGGCCATGCCGATGTTGCTCATCGATCCCATCAGGTTGCCGTGCGGGGTGAAGGCCGTGTAGTAGAGGACGGTGCGGTCGCCGATGTTGAGCAGCGGCCCCTGCTCCAGCAGCATCCGGTCACGGCTCGTGTTGTCCCGCCAGTCACGGTCCCACGTCAGCTCCTGGTCGCGGCCGAGGAAGGTGAAGCCGGGAGCCGGCTCACGGAAATGCACGCCGTCGTTGCTGAGGATGAACCCCAGGTCGACGGCGACCTCCTCGCCCCGGTAGTCCGGCCGCTCGGGCGTGCCGGCGATCGGGTGGTGCCACTGCCCGCACACACCCAGGCAGACGTTCGGGTAGGGCGTCACGTAGGCGCCCATGTGCACCTCCTCGCGGTCCCAGCCGGTCACGTAGGGAGAGGAGGACTGCATCGGCTTGAAGAAGGCGTGGCAGGTCTCCAGCGGCCAGCGGTCCACGTCCGGCGATCGCCACACCACCATGGTGCGCGGGCCGCGGTAGGGGAGGGCGGGGTGGCGCTGCAGGGGCAGGTACAGCAGGGGCGACGCCTGGTGGCCGGCGATGTGGTAGCGATCCCGGTACCGGTACAGACAGAACACCTCGTGGTGCTGGCCGACCACGCCGGGCTCCTCCTGCAGCATCGTCCAGCGGTAGCCGTCCGGGCTGGCGGCGAAGCGGGTGATTGACGCCATCTCCAGCGGCGGCGGCTTCCCCAGATGGCGCCAGGCGGTGAACTCGATCACCATCAGGTAGCGCCGTTCCGGCGGCGCGTCGGGCTGGAACAGCACGTCCATCGACCCGGTGCCGGGCTCCACGTCGCAGATGTTGTTGCGGGTACTGCCGCGGTACTCGACGATCCCCAGGTCGGGCTTTCGCTAGTGGTAGCCGTCGTCGCTCTCGGCGCAGCAGATGCGGCCGGTGTCGTAGGAGTGGACGACGTCGCTGGTCGTGCCCATCTCGGAGATGCCGCCGTGGCCCCCGCGCGACGCTTCGTATCGCTCGCGCTCGCGGGGCGAGGTTTCGCCCGCACCGTCGTCGCGGGCGATGTACCACATCCGGAAGCGCTCGCCGTCATGGACGACCGGACTGTTCTGCGCGCGCCGCTCGTCGACCGAGCCGGCCGGCCCGCGCGTCACCACCGGATTTCCGTCGTACTTCTCGGGCCGGTGCATCCGCAGCCGGAGGCGGTAGCGCCAGGGGATGCTCCGGTCGTCGAAGGCGAACAGCACGGCCCGCCCTCCGGGCTCGACGCGGGTGACGTCGCTCATCGATGTTCTTGCACTCTCGTCTGACTAAGAAAACCGCAGCGAGTACAGGTCGGCGTCGCGCATCGTGATGCGCAGCCGGATCGGCGTGCCGGCCAGGCTGCCCAGGTCGGGGGCGTCCTGCCAGCGGACCTCGTGCTCGATGTCGTCGCCGAACACCTCGGCGCAGTCATCCTCCGCGAACCCGTCGATCGGGCGCCCCTCCCGGTCCCGGACCTCAGCACGCAGGCACCCCAGCGCCGAGGTGGACGCGTTCAGCACCAGCCTGCCGCCGTCGAAGATCAGCGGCCTCGTCAGCACCTCGCCGCCGGCCGCACCCGCGCGGAGCGAGGCGAAGCCGTCGACCCGTAGCGTGTACCTGCGCAGCCGCGACGGGTGGTCCCAGCCGCCCTCGTCGACGAACAGCGACAGCTCGGTGGCGCCGCCCTCGTCCGGTGTCTCCAGCATCCCCAGCGCGGTGCCGTTGGCGCCGTAGTGCCAGCGGCCCTTCACCACCGGTCCGGGACGGATGAACGCCTCGCCCCACAGGTCGAACGTGCTGCCGTCGCGGCTCGTCATCAAAGCCGTGTCGGTGTAGCTGGTGCCGAAACGCTCCTGCGATCGGGAGATGCGCTCGTTGAGCTCCGTCACGTGGCCGTGGCCGGTGACGTAGCGCATGGGCAGGCCGAGAAACAGGTGCGGTGCGCGGTAGTAGGGGTTGATCTGGTTGGTGTAGATCTCCGCGAACCGCTCCGGTTCGTACGACAACCACTGCGGCTCGCTCCAGGCCAGGAAGTCGGGCGAGGTGCAGGTGCGCACGTCGCGCACGGCGACCTCGCGGGCGGCCGCGTCGCGGCTGCCGTGGAAATCGCGCACGTAGGCGCGGTACTCGCCGCGGGTGGCGTCCCAGAAGGCGATGTTCTGGGAGTCGAAGTAGCCGGTGGTGATCAGCGGCCCGTCGCCGATCTGGGTCCAGTGGATGCCGTCCGCGGAGGCGAAGCCGTACAGCGCCCGCGGCGGCGGGTCGTACCTGAGCGCCAGCGCCTTGAAGCGTTGCTCGGGCGCGCAGTCGGGGTTGGTGTCCAGGAACGGCGTGAAGGTGAGGGGAGGCTGGCCGGTCAGGATCGCGTTGTTCGGCTCCCCGCCGGGAGTGTCGACCAGCTCCAGCTCCGGGCGGGTCCAGGCCAGGCCGTCGTCGCTCCGTGCGTAGCAGGTGTAGTTGTGCGGGATGCGGTAGCCGCCCTCGTGCAGATCAAGTTGGGACCCGCAGTAGTACATGCGACACACCGCGCCGTCGCGGATGATGGTCGTGAGGCCGGACCGGTTCCCCTCCCAGGGACGGTCGTGGACGAACACCAGCTCGCGCTCGACCGGGGTGCCGAGCTCCAGCCGCACCGCGCCGCGCGTCTCCTCGACCAGGAACCGATCGAACAGCGGCTCCAGCCGCGACCCGATGGCGATCGCGCCGTCTCCGCCCGGCCGGTTGCTCATGCCTCAGAATAACCCTGATCCGGCACGTGGGGCCGGTCGCCGACGGCGGCCTGCAGCTCGTTCAGGAGCTCGGTCAGCTCCGTGGTGAGCGCGGCGTAGCGTGGGTCGCCGTACACGGAGTGCATCTCGCACGGGTCGCGCTGTAGGTCGAACAGCTCCCACTCCGGCTCCTCGCGGCGGCCGGTGTTGCCGGGAATGGCGAGCGGGTCGGCGTAGTAGTAGATGAGCTTGTGGGTGTGCGTGCGCACGCCGTAGTGCGCCCACACGTTGTGATCGGTGCCGTGCATCCAGTAGCGGTAGTACATGGCGGTGCGCCAGTCGGCGGGAGTGGTGCCCGCAAGCAGCGGGCGCAAGGACCGTCCCTGCATGTCGTCCGGGATCGCCACGCCGGCGTAGTCGAGGAAGGTTTCCGCGAAATCGACGTTGAGGATCATGTCGCCGTTGACGGTGCCCGGCTGCACGGCGCGCGGGTAGCGCACGATGAAGGGCATGCGCAGCGACTCCTCGTACATGAACCGCTTGTCGTACCAGCCGTGGTCGCCGAGAAAGAAGCCCTGGTCGGAGGTGTAGACGACGATGGTGTCGTCCGCGATCCCGTCGTCGTCGAGGTAGTCGAGCAACCGCCCGACGCCCTCGTCGATGGCGTCGACGCAGCGCAGGTAGTCCTTGATGTAGCGCTGGTAGAGCCAGCGCTTGCGATCGCTGGGACCTGCAAAACTCACGGGCGCGCAGCCGACGGGCGTGAGCGGGTCGGCGCCGGCGCCGAGGCGGCGGCGGGGATGGCCGGGATCGGGGGGCGCGACCTTCACGTCCCCGGCCACGAAGTCGCGTTCGACCCGCATCTGTGCGGCAGCGGCGGCGCGGGCCCGGTGCGCGTAGTCGTCGTCGAAGGTCTCAGGATAGGGGATCTCCTCGTTTTCGTAGCGCTGCGAGTGCCGGGGATGCGGCTCCCACGGCCGGTGCGGGGCCTTGTGGTGGCACATCAGCAGGAAGGGGCGCGACCGGTCGCGCTGCCGGAGCCAACGCAGCGAGTGATCGGTCACGATGTCGGTGGCGTAACCGGGGATCACGCTCGCCTGGGTCATCTCCACCATCTCGGGGTCGTGGTAGCGCCCCTGACCGGGGAACACCGTCCAGTAGTCGAAGCCGGTGGGCCAGTGCGCCGGTCCCTGGCCCAGGTGCCACTTGCCGACGTGTGCGGTCTGGTAGCCGGCGGCCTGCAGCAGCTTTGGGAAGGTCGGCAGGCGGTTGTCCATCATCGTGGCCAGCGTGGTGACGCCGTTCACGTGGTTGTAGGTGCCGGTCAGGATCGCGGCCCGGCTCGGCGTGCAGATCGAGTTGGTGCAGAAGCAGTTGTCGAACCGCATCCCGCCGGCGGCAATGCGGTCGAGGTTGGGCGTGCGGTTGATCCGGCTGCCGTAGCAGCTCATGGCATGCGACGCGTGATCGTCGCTCATGATGAACAGGATGTTGGGCGCCCGGCTCATGGTCTCCAGACTTCCTGCCACGCGTTATCCGATCTCAGATCGTGCAAGAGCCTCTACGCGCAACTATAGTGGCTGATCGCGCAACTTTCGAATCTTCGCGCAACAATTCCTGCGCATAGGCTTGTATCCGCCGGTCTCATCGGGCGGCGCCGACTTCCTCCCGATGCTGGTAGACTCCCGGCGACGATCCGACATGAAGCCCACGTTTACGATTGGCGTCTTCGCCATCATCCATGACGACGATGGCCGGGTGTTGCTGTGTCATCGTCGCGATCACGATCTCTGGAACCTGCCCGGCGGGGTGCTGGAGCACGGCGAGGCGCCGTGGGACGAGGTGATCCGCGAGGTCAGGGAAGAGACCGGCCTCGACGTTGAGGTCTCCAGGCTGATCGGGGTCTACAGCAAGCCGGAGGCCAACGACCTGGTGTTCTCGTTCCTCTGCCGGCGGACAGGCGGCGACATCGCGCTGACTGACGAGGCGGACCGGATCGAGTTCTTCCGGGCCGATGAGCTGCCTCCGAACACGATCCCGAAGCAGGTCGAACGGATCGCCGACTTCTTTCGCGACACCGGCACCGTCGTCTGCCGCGTGCAGACAGGCGCGTCGTCGATCCAGCTCAGCAAGGCCGGAAGGCTGTAGCGCGGCGATCCGTTTCGCCTCCGACGGCTCAGGCTTCGGCGACCGTGTAAGGTAACCTTGGTGACCAGACGCAGGCTGCCCATCGGCATCCAGACGTTCCGCAAGCTGCGCGAGCAGGACTGCTACTACGTGGACAAGACGCCGTATGTCGAACGGCTCCTCCACGAGGGAACGCATTACTTCCTGTCGCGGCCACGTCGGTTCGGCAAGAGCCTGTTCCTGGACACCCTGAAGGAGCTGTTCGAGGGCAGCCAGGAACTGTTCGCCGGGCTCTACATCCACGGCCGCCACGAGTGGTCGGAGCGCCATCCGGTGGTCCGACTGAGCTTCGGCGGCGGCAGCTTCACCGAGCCCGCGCATCTGCAGGCGAGCGTGATGGCGCAGTTGGAGGGCGCGGCGGAACAGGCGGGCGTGACCGCCCGCTACGCCACCGCGCCGGAGCGGTTCGCGCATCTGCTCAGAACGATGCATACGCATGTCGGGCAGCGGGTGGCCGTGCTGGTCGACGAGTACGACAAGCCGATCCTGGACGCGCTGGTGGACGCGCCGGACGTGGCGCGCGTCAACCGCGACTTTCTGCGCGGGCTGTACGGGGTGATCAAGGACTCGGACGCGCACGTGCGGTTCACCTTCCTGACGGGTATCAGCAAGTTCTCGAAGGTGAACCTGTTCTCGCAACTGAACAACCTCACCGATCTCACGCTGGATCCGGTCTACTCATCGATCTGCGGCTACACGGAGGGTGACCTGGACACGGTGTTCGGCCCGGAGCTGGCCGGACTCGACCGGGAGCGGGTGCGCGAGTGGTACAACGGCTATAGCTGGCTGGGCGCAGAGAAGGTGTACAACCCGTACGACGTGCTGCTGCTGTTCCGCCGCCGGCGGTTCGCCGCACACTGGTTCGAGACCGGGACGCCGGCATTCCTGGTGGACACGCTGTTCGAGCGGCGGGTCTCGTCGGTGTCGCTGGACCGGACGGTGAGCACGGAGGAGCTGTTGTCGACGTTCGACGTGGGCACGATCGGCACCGAGGCGTTGCTGTTCCAGACCGGCTACCTTACGATCACGGGCGAAGAGGATCTGGGCGGCCAACCGCTGTATCGGCTGGGCTACCCCAATCGCGAGGTGCGCCAGAGCCTGAACCGGGTGCTGCTGAGTCAACTCGTGCAGGACACCGAGCAGCAGACGGCGAACAGCTTGCGGCTGCAACGGCTGCTTGCCGCGCACGACTGCGCAGGCTTGCAGGAGCTGTTCCACGCGTTCTTCGCGAGCATTCCCTACGAGTGGCACACAAGCAACGACATCGCGAACTACGAGGGCTACTACGCGAGCGTGTTCTACTCGTACTTCGCGGCGCTGGGGTACGAGATCGTCGTGGAGGAATCGAGCAGCCACGGCCGGCTGGACATGGCGGTGCGTGCCGGCGGTCACGTGTACCTGTTCGAGTTCAAGGTGGCGGAGCTGGCTCCGCCGGGGTCGGCACTGGCGCAGTTGCGGGAGCGGGGCTACGCGGACAAGTACCGCGGCGGGGACGAGCCGATCCACCTCATCGGCGTGGAGTTCAGTCGCCAGACGCGCAACGTGACGGCATTCGAGGTGGCCGGCGGCTGACTGCTTCGGACCACGCCTTCAGCGGGACGTCGTCCCAGTCCGCACCTGCCGGGGTCCAATAGACGGACGCGGGGTGGAACTCGGGATCGTCGCCCAGGGGATCGCTGCCGGTGGCCAGCTCGCCCAGGAGCTGGCGGCGGATCGGCGAGCTGCGGGCGACCAGTTCGGGATCCTGGCGCACGTAGTCGGTGGGACGGAGCCACCGGTAGTGGTAGCCGATGTGCATGACTTTCCGCGTCTTGTCGGACAGGTTCGGTCCCACGCAGTGCCAGGTGGCGGTGCGCCACAGCACGGCGGCGCCCGGCGGCAGCCGGAGCTCCACGGCCTCTTCGGGGTCCACCTGGTAGTTCAGGTCGCGCAACTCCTGCGGGCGGCGCCTGTGGCTGCCGGGGAGCAGCCACAGGTTGCCGGCGTTGGACTCGGTGAGGTCGGAGAGCACGTAGAACACCTTGACCTCCATGAACGGCAGCCGTCCGTCGAGCGACGGCGCTTCGAAGAGGTGGTCGCCTGACAAGTCGGGGTGCCAGACCACGTTCCGGTAGCCGGCCTCGTGGTCGGCGCCCGCGCCGCTTCCCAAGGCGCCGGCCTGCAGGTCCCGCGGATACGGCGGGCGGTAGTCCAGGTGGGAAGTGCGGATCTGGATGTTCCAGCCGATGGCGTCGACAACCAGCGGCAACATCCCGGGGTGGTCGATCAGGTCCAGGAACGCCTCGTGATGGGCCAGTGCGTTACGCACGGCGAACGGGTCGCCGGGCCCCAGGCGCTTGGTGCGCCGCACCCGCGCGCCTACCTCGTCGACCGCAGCCAGCAACCGCTCCAACTCGTCTGGGCCGAGGAAGTCCTCCAGGACTATGAACCCGTTCTGATCGAAGTCGCGCTTCTGTTGTTCGGTCATACCCCGCCCCAAGACCGTCGCCTTCGGCTCCGCTCTTGGCCCATCCCCACCGATTCCGCTACGGAGCCCGTCGGATTGCCGCTGGCGCGCCAATCCCGACAGACTCCGAGCGGGGCACTGTTCTGCTCTGTCATCTGGCGGCGTCAGTAGGTCATGCGCCCCTGCAGATACTCTTCGACGATCGGCCACTGGTCGGCGATTGCGATGATCTCGTCGCCGCCGTTCGCCTTCCATCGGGCGACGTACTCGTCCCACTCGCCCTCCAGGTCCGCCTGGCCGGTGATCGCCTTGAGGTAGAACTCGTTGAACATCGTGTTCAGCGTCTCACCGTAGCGCTCGCGGATCGTCGGCATGTCGGTCTCGCGGAAGTGGTCCCACCGGTAGGTGCGCATCTGCAGGTCCGGCCCGCGGCCGTCGACCACGTAGTGGCTGTAGAACATGGCCGTCTCGCGCCGGAGGCTGATCTGGGAGTCCGTCCACGGGGCGATGCCCGGATACATCGCGAACTCGCCGTCCTGCGGCCAGTCGCCTTCGGGCACCTCCTCCTTGGGCGTGCGCGTCACTCCCGACTTGAACGGCTCTCCCTGCCAGGTGAAGTGCACGTCCGGGATCCCGTACTGGCCCAGGAAGCGTCCCTCGGGATCGAGCTTGTAGTAATCCAGGATCTGCAGGATCACGGCCAGCTTCTCGTCGCTCACCGAGCTGTTGATGAATAGGCCGCCGCCGAAGCCGATGCCGTCGTGGCTGGTCAGGTAGTTGCCGCCTCCCTGGATGCCGGCCGGCCCGATCGGCGGCGGCACCACGACCACCTCCGGCCCGGTGCCGAAGTCCTCCTCACGCACGAACGCGGTGGGCGGCCGGTTCTTGATGCTGGGGTTGCCCGCGTACCCCGCGGAGGTCCCAAAGGTCAGCCCGACCTGGCCGGCGTGGATCTTCTCCCATGACTTCTGCAGCGAGAGGGTGGGGAACTCGGTGTCGATCAGTCCCATCTCGTACCACTTGGCCCCGTTGCGCAGAAAGTCCCGGTAGCGCTCCGAGATCGGCTGCAGGTGCGTCTGGCCGTCTTCGAAGTAGTTGGTCACGCCGTTGGCGCCGACTCCGAAGTTGTGGTGCAGCCCGAACGCCCCCAGCACCGGCGCCCACATCCAGGCCATGCGGTCGTGGCCGCTCATGGGAATGGTGTCGGCGCTGCCGTTGCCGTCGACGTCACCGTCGCGAAACGCGACCATCAACTCCTCGAACCAGCTCAGCGGCAGGTCGATGTCGTAGGAGAACACGGCGCCCCACGTGTCGAAGGGGACCTTGCCTTCCTGATAGCCGGGCAGACCCATGCCCAGGCTCTCCGCCTGGTCGGCCCGAAACGACGTCCAGATCAGGATGCCGTTGGCGTTCTCCAGGAAGCCGTTGATGCGCATCATCTCGTCCGGATTGTCAGGGTTGCGGCTCAACAGCCAGCCGAGCGGGCGTTCGTCCATCAGCGCCGTGTAGCGCGGCATGTTCTCGCGGATCAGCGCGATCGGGATCGGCCGGATGTAGCCGTCGGCCACCAACTCGTCGAGCTGGCCGATCGGAAACGCGTCGGGCAACTCGCCGGTGGCCAGCAGGATGTCCTCCTTCTCCTTCTCGTGAAACGGCCAGACGCCGTTGCTCTCGATGATGACCCCGAACTTCTCTTCCAGGTGCTGCTCACCCGCGGAGTCCGGGAACCGGGACATCCAGGTGATGGTCATCACCTCGTCGGCCATCCCTTCCTCCTGCCCGGCGGCGGTCACCAGGGCAGCGGGGACGAGCCCGATGAGCAGTGCGAGCAGTACCGTCATGGTCTTCTTCATCGGCGTTGTCCTCCTTGCGGGACCCCGTGCAGGCGACGACGACTCCGGCGGTCGCTCGCACGACCTCCTCACAGCTTGTTGGGGCAGTCTAACCCTTCAGCGAGCCGACCAGAATCCCCCTGATGAAGTAGCGCTGGACGAACGGGTAGACCAGGACGATGGGGCCGATGGTGAGCAGCGTGACGGCGCTCTTCACCGAAACCATCGGCAGCTCCTCCACGTCCTCCTCGATCTGGATGAATCCCTCCAGCATGCGGCGGAACCGCTCCTCCGCGTCGAACACGATCTTGCGCAGGAGCAGTTGCAGCACCCGCAGCTCGTTGTCGGTCGTATAGATGAGGGCGTCGAGCCACGCGTTCCAGTGGCTGACCGCCCCCCACAGCGCCACCGTGGCGACCACCGGCTTGGCGACCGGCAGGATGATGCGGACGAGGATCTGCAGGTAGTTGGCCCCGTCGATGAACGCCGAGTCCTCCAGCGCGGAATCGAGCGCCATCAGGAAGTTGCGCATTATGATGATGTAGAAGCCGCTGGTGGTCAGCGGCAGGATCAGAGCCCAGCGCGAGTCGATCAGGCCCAGGGAGCGGATCAGCAGGAAGTTCGGGATCAGGCCTCCGGAAAAGAACATCGTGATCAGGATGTAGATGGTCACGAGGGTGCGGCCCGGCAGGTCGCGCTTGGACAGCGGGTAGGCGGCGCACAGGGTGAAGGCGACGATCAGGACCGTGCCGATCGTGGTGCGGTGGATGGAGTTGAGGTATGCGCGCCCGACGTCGTCGCGGGTGAACACGAACCGGTAGGCGCTGGTGTTCCACTCGTCGATCCAGATCGTGAAGCCGAGCGAGGAGGCCGCCGTGTTGCCGGAGAACGACAGCAGGATGGTGTTCCAGAACGGATAGGCGATGCTCAACGCGAACACCACCAGCAGCAGGTGGTTGACCGCCTCGAGGACGGTGCCGAGCGGCGTTCGCGAGCGCAGCGGCGTCATCGCCTTACCAGAGCCCGTATTCGCTGTGCCGGCGGATGATCAGGTTGGCGCCGACGATCAGGACCACGCCGACGCCGTTCTTGAACAGGCCGACGGCGGTGGCGAAGTCGTACTTCCGGTCCTCGAAGCCCTTGCGGTAGACGTAGGTGTCGATGATGTCGGCGACCTCGTAGACCAGCGGGTTGTAGAGGTTGAAGATCTGGTCGAACCCGGCGTTCAGGAGCTGGCCGAGCTGCAGGATGAAGAGGATCACCATCACGTACAGCAGCGACGGGACGGTGATGTGCCAGGCCGCCTGCAGCCGGCTGGCCCCGTCGATGGCCGCCGACTCGTACAGCTCCGGGTCGATCGACGACATCGCCGCCAGGTAGATGATCGAGCCCCATCCGACCCCCTGCCAGATTCCGGTGGAGATCAGCATGGGCAGGAACAGCGTGGGGTCCGTGAAGACGTTGGGGACCGGTTCGATGTCGAGCAGCCGGTACAGGTAGGCGGGCAGGCCGCGCTGCGGCGAGAACACCTCGATGACGATCGAGGCGAGCACCACCCACGACATGAAGTGGGGCAGGTAGGAGATCGTCTGCACCGACTTCTTCAACGTGGCGCTGCGGACCTCGTTCAGCAGGATCGCCAGGATGATCGGCGCCGGGAAGCCGATTCCCAGGCGCAGCAGGCTGATGACGACCGTGTTGCGCAGGATGCGCCCGAAGTAGAAGTCCTGGAAGAGGATCCTGAAGTGCCAGAAATCGTTCCAGGGGCTCCCCAGGACTCCCTTGGAGAGGCGATAGTCCTTGAAGGCGATGGTGACCCCGTAGATCGGGATGTAGTCGAAGATGAACAGGCTGGCCAGCGGAAACAGGAGCAGCAGGTACAGCAGCCGGTAGCGCTTGGCCCGGCGCCAGCGCTGCTGGCCTGCCGTGAGCGACTGGCCCGGAACCGGGCGCACATGGGACAGGCGCATCAGGCCCGCTTCGACACGATCACTCTTCGAGCGAGATTCGCTTCGCTTACTCGCACTGCGCGGGATCGGCCAGCGTCGCGCCCGATTGCTGGATCAGCTTGGCGACCAGCCCGGTCCAGCCGGTCTGGTGGCCGGCTCCCAGGCCGGATCCGTCGTCGCCGTGAAAGTACTCCGGGAACAGCAGCAGATCGCGCCAGTGCGGATCGCGCTGGAACGGACTGCGGGCGCCGTGGAGCGGGCGCCTGCCATCGCCGTCGGCCAGGAACAGGCGGATCAGGCGGCATGACAGGTCGGTGGCGACCTCCTCCAGGTTCATCCAGCGCCCCGAGCCGGTCGGGCACTCCACCTTCAGGTCATCCCCGTAGTAGTGGTGGAACTTCTGCAGGGACTCGATGATCAGGTAGTTGATCGGGAACCAGATCGGGCCGCGCCAGTTGGAGTTGCCGCCGAACAGGCCGCTGGTGGACTCCGCCGGCTGGTACTCCACGGTGTGCGCGTGCCCGTCCAGGTGGAACGTGTACGGGTGCGCCTGGTGGAACTTCGAGACCGAGCGGATGCCGTACTCGGAGAGGAACTCCTGTTCGTTGAGCATGACCTTCAGCACCCGCAGCAGGCGCTCGCGGGTCAGGATCGACAGCAGCCGCCGCCGGCCCACGCCGGGCACGTCCACGCTGGCCATGTTGCCGGCCAGGTGCGGGCGGTTGTGCACGAACCAGTGCAGGCGGCGGTCGAAGACCTCCAGGTCGTCGATCATGTCGGGCTCGATCGTTTCGACCGCGAACAGCGGCAGCAGGCCCACCAGCGAGCGCACCTTGAGGGTCTGGGTGCGGCCGTCGGGCAGGTGCAGGGTGTCGTAGAAGAACCCGTCGGCGTGGTCCCACAGGCTGTGACCGTGATGGCCGCCCTCGGTCATGGCATGGGAGATGCGCAGGAAGTGCTCGAACAGCTTGGTTGCGGTGTGCTCGTAGACGCGGTTCCGCCGCGCCAGCTCCAGGGAGATCTTCAGCAGCGTCAGACAATAGGCGCCCATCCAGGCGGTGCCGTCCGACTGGTCGATGTGGCCGCCGGTGGGCAGCACCGCGCTGCGGTCGAACACGCTGATGTTGTCCATCCCCAGGAATCCGCCCTGGAACACGTTGTTGCCGTCTTCGTCCTTGCGGTTGACCCACCACGTGAAGTTCAGCAGCAGCTTGTGGAACACCCCTTCAAGGAACGCGTGGTCGGGACTGCCCGTGGCGTGGCCGTCGATCTTGTAGACGCGCCACGCGGCCCACGCGTGCACCGGCGGGTTGACGTCATCGAACGCCCACTCGTAGGCCGGGAGCTGGCCGTTGGGGTGCATGTACCACTCGCGGGTCATCAGCTCCAACTGCCGCTTGGCGAAGTCGGCGTCGACCAGGGCCAGCGGGATGCAGTGGAACGCCAGGTCCCAGGTGGCGTACCACGGGTACTCCCACTTGTCCGGCATCGAGATGACGTCGAAGTTGGTCAGATGACCCCAGTCCCCGTTCCGGCCCCGCCGGCGGTCGGCCGGCGGCGGGTCGGCGGCGGGGTCTCCTCCGAGCCACTGCTCGACGTCGTAATAGTAGAGCTGCTTCGACCAGAGCATGCCGGCGAGCGCCTGCCGCTGCACGTTCCGTTCATCGGCGCTGAGGCCCGGGCAGTGCATGGCGGCGTAGAACTCGTCGGCTTCGGCACGGCGCTGCTCGAACGTCTCACGGAAGCGCTCGAACGCGTCGTCCTGCGCCGCGCGGGAGAGGCGCAGGCAGCAGGTCGACGATCCGCCGGGCGGGATGCTCTGCCGATAGAGCGCTGCCACCTTGGTTCCCAGGCCGTAGGGATTCACGGCGTCGGGGTCCCCATCGACCAGAAAGCGGTGGAAGGCATCCTTCACGTACGGACTGGGGTTGGGTGCCCCGAACACGCGCACGGCGTTGGTCTCGTTCTCCGTGAACAGCAGCTCCGGCGCCGCGGCGGCATGCAGCATGTACCGCCCGGCGGCCGGGTGATCGGCCTGCACCGCGGCGCCGCCGCCGGTCCCGCCCGGCTGATCGAGCCGACGGAGCACCGGCTTGGCCGCGACGTCGTTCATCGGGCCGGCCTCGTATCCCCAGCTCCACGTGTTGCGGAACCACAGGGTGGGCAGCGTCCAGCACTCCGCCTCCTCGGGGCCGCGGTTCAGCACCGTGACGCGGATCAGGATGTCCTCCTGATCCGCCTTGGCGTACTCCACGCACACGTCGAAGTAGCGGCTCTCCGCGAAGACGCCGGTGTCGAGCAGCTCGTACTCGGGATCGTGGTAGCCGCGGCGTTGCGACTCCGTCACCAGCTCCCGGTAGGGGAACGGGGCCTGCGGGTACTTGTAGAGCATCTTCATGTAGCTGTGCGTGGGTGTGCTGTCCAGGTAGAAGTAGCACTCCTTGACGTCCTCGCCGTGGTTGCCTTCGACGCCGGTCAGGCCGAACAGCCGTTCCTTGAGGATCGGGTCGCGCCCGTTCCAGAGCGCGACGGCGAAGCACAGGTACTGGGAGCGGTCGCAGATGCCGCCCAGGCCGTCCTCGTTCCAGCGGTACGCGCGGCTGGGCGCGTGATCGTGCGGAAAGTAGTCCCACGCCGCGCCGTGAGCGCTGTAGTCTTCGCGCACCGTGCCCCACGCCCGTTCGCTGAGGTACGGCCCCCACTGCTTCCAGTTGGCCGTGCGCGCCTGATGGGCCGCGAGGCGCGCGTGTTCCGCCGTTCCATTCACGGCTGTCATGGCCCGTCCGGAGCTAGTCCCACATCCGGAAGCCGCCCACGAACGCATTGTCGTTCGGGCAGATGAAGGTATCCGCGGGCAACTCCTTGAGGAGCGCGGCATTGCCGCCACCCAGGACGACGTAGTCGGAGATCAGGGCGGCGCGCAGACAGGCAACCACGGCAGCCACTTCCCGGCGCCATTTCTTCTTTCCCAGCCGTTTCAGGCCGCGCGCGCCGACGTAGTCTTCGAAGGTCATCTTCTTCTTGTACGGAAGATGGGCCAGCTCCATCGGCTGCACGGTGCCGGCCAGGACCATGGCCGATCCCAGGCCGGTGCCCAGCCCCAGGAACAGCATCCGTCCGCCGCGATAGCTGCCGAGCGCCTGCATCGCCGCATCGTTGATCACCTTCACGGGCCGGCCGAACGCGGCCTCGAAATCGAACCCGACCCAGCCGCTTCCCAGGTTCTTCGGATCGCGCAGGATCGTGCCGTCCGAAACCGGCCCCGGATATCCGATGGAGACCGCGTCGTAGTGCCGGTCGTGGGCGAGCGTCTTGACCGCCGCTACCATGTCCGCCGCCGTCATCTCCGGCCCGGAGGGGACGGCGCGCCGCCGATCGTCGCCCGTGACCTTCACTTTCACCTTGCTGCCGCCGACGTCGACGACGAGTACGTCCATTTCCGTGCCGGTTGGTCGACGTTCCGATTCGGTTGAAGCGATGCTGATGACGGCGCATCCTAGCGAGCACGGTGAAGGCATTGTCAAGCCAGGAGCAAGTGGCCGACCGGGCGCGCCTCGGTGCCGGGGACCGGGCGGTGCTGTTCGCCTTCGACGATCACGCGATGCCGTGGCGCTACCGCGTGCGGCTGCAGATGCACCGGCCGGAGAAGCACGCCGGCAACCCGATCCTGGAGCGGGGGCCGGCCGGCGCGGTCGACTCCCGGCGGATGCAGTGCTGCCCGGTCGTGCACGACGGCGAGCGGTTCCGCATGTGGTACATCGCCCGCGACGACGGCGGCGCCGGACGCGGTCGAGCGGAAGGTGGCTACGCGGACGTCGATCCGCAGGTCGTGCACTCCTACGACACGGGACGGATCTGCTACGCGGAGAGCGACGACGGGCTGACGTGGACCAGGCCGGAGCTGGGGCTGGTGGAGTACGGCGGTTCCCGCCGCAACAACATCGTCGACCTGCCGCCGGGCTCCGGCAACATGGACATCCTGTATCAGCCGGACGCCCCCGCGGAGCGCCGTTATCTCATGGTCAACGAGTACATGGCGTGGCGCCACCGGGCGGGCTCGGCCCTGGAACGGCCGTCCATCACCCTGTTCGCCGCCAGCCCGGACGGCTTGCGCTGGACGATGCTGCGCGACGAGCCGGGCGCGATCGGCCAGCACTTCGAGTGCTCCTGCCTGTACCGCTACCGCGGCAACTACCACGTGGCCGGCCACATCGGGCCGCCCATGGCGTACGCGCCGCTGCAGCGCCACCCGGCGATCTGGATGGTCGGCGCCAAGATGCTGGCGGTGTGGCGGTCGCCGACGGTCGACTCCTGGCCGCTGGAGATGTGCGTGGGCTTCTTCAAGCCGATGCAGTCGTCCTCGCCCTTCCGTACCGGCTGGGACCGGGAGGAGAACCATCTGGGCGCCTACGTCACCCCGTACCCGAACGTCTGCCTGGCGGTCACCGGCCAGTGGCACCACCCGATCACGGACGCGCCGCCGGAACATCCCGACTACCTGGCCGGGCAGGTCTCCGTCGACCTGGGGCTCGCCTACAGCGAGGACGGCGTGCACTTCCAGGAGCCGGCGCCCGGCTTCACCTTCGTGCCGCGCGACCAGGAGATGGGCTGGGATCGCGACTTCCGCCGCAACACCACGAACGACCACCTGATCATGATCCAGGGCCCGATGGTCAACGCCGGCGATGAGACCTTCATCTACTACACCGCGTTCACGCCCACCGGCGACCGCATGGAGGGGCGCAGCAACCTGGGCGTCGCCCGCATGCCGCGGGAGCGCTTCGGCAGCCTGGTCACCGTGGCGGATGCCGCGTTCGGACAGGTGGTGACGGCCGTGATCGGCGCCGGGCCTGCGACCTCGCTCGCGGCCAACGCCGTGGTCGAGCCGGGCGGACACCTGCAGGCGGCCCTGCTGGATCCGGAGGGGCTCCGTGAGTTGCCCGGCTTCACCCTCGCCGACAGCGTGCCGATCCGCGCCTCCGGGTTCGCGCAGCCGATCGCCTGGAAGGGTCGCCAGCGGCTCCCCGAAGGTGGATTCCGGCTGCGCCTGCGCCTGACCGGAGCGCGCCTCTTCGCCGTGGAGTTGCACCGGGGAACCGTCGACACCGATAGCTGACCCGTTGCCCCGGCTCGTTCCGGCGGGGTCGTCATCCCGGCGTGGCGTACGACAGATCCCATCCCGCCAGCTTCCTCACCGGCACCAGCCCTACACCCAGCTCCGGCTCGCCGGCCGCGGCCCAGGCCAGCACCTCGTCGCGGTGGCCCAGCCGCCGGAGCGCCGACCAGGCGCTGCTGCCGTCCGCGCGGAGCTCCGGCGTGCAGTCCCAGAACGCGAACCGCTCGGCGCCGATGCCGTACAGCCCCGCCGCTCGCCGGCGGTAGGTTTCCGCGCTCATCCGCCGGGGCAGGAGGTTGAACGCCGCCTCGCAGGCGGTGCCCTTGGTAATCGCGATGAACCACGCTCCGTCATGCGGGTCGGCCCACGAGTCCTGCGTGCTGTCCAGCGCCGGCGCGGAGGTGTACGGGATGATCGTGTCGACGAGCCCCCGCTCGATCCAGGCCGGAAGGTCCATGCCCATCTGCAGGTTCTCCTCCTCGCTCGCCATCACGATCGCGGAGACGGCGATCCGTCGGCGGCCCTGCTCCTGCGCGAGCGAGTCCATCGCCGCGCGCACCTCCTGCATGAAGCCGGTGAGGACACGGGCCCGGTAGGCGAGCCAGCAGCCGTCGGCGGGGTCCATCTCGAACGGATCGAGCCCCATCTCGGCCCTGAAGCCGTCCACGACGGGCGGCTCGTACTCGACCAGGGGAGGCCGGCGGTTGTAGGCCAGGCTGACGCCGTCGACGTCGTAGGTCGAGGCAACCTCGCGCAGCAGATCGACCGCGAAGCGGCGGGTCTCGGCGTAGGCATAGGAGAGCCGCGGCGTCGTTTCACCGCTCCGCGCGGTGCCGCGCAGCTCGGGGTGCCGGTCGTACAACGAGTCGCCGTGGTCGAAGTGGTCGTGATCGGAGGGGAACTTGAAGCCGGCGACCCGATAGCTGGCATGAAATTCCATGCCGATGTCCCGTGCATGATCGCGTGCGATCCGAAACGGGTCGAGTCCCCGCTCGCGGAAGATACGCCAGCACTCGCAGTGGTAGCGCGCGTTGGCCGAGTGGAAGTCGGTGAGCCCGTCGAAGGTCGGGATCCGGCCGGCGCTGCCCGGGTAATACAGCAGGTCGCCCATGCCGCATTCCCAGTAGATGCGCCCGAAGTCGGTGTCGCGGAACGGCTCAAGCTCGCGGCGGATCGCCTCCGGCGTGGTGGCGCGGCAGTTGGCATGCAGCCCGTGGGCGTCGTTGACCGCGTACAGGCGGCGCGTGCCGCGTGCGGCTCGCTCCCGCTGCACGATCCGCACTTCCTCCGCGCTGAGCGGCACCAGCTTCACGTACGCGATCCGCGCCCGCGGGCAGCTCATCGCGCCGGCGGCGTCGCCGGGTGCCGTGCGGCGCAGTAGCTGCGCCAGCACCAGGTCGTGCCCGGTCAGGTCGGCGATTCGCCAGAAGAGCTCGGTGATGTGCCCCTGCTCCTCTCGCCTCGCCTCGAACACGGCCAGCTTGGTGAAGGTCTCCTCGCCGGACAGGCGAACCAGCATGATCACCTGCTCGCTGGCGTGCACGGCGTACAGGCCGACCGAGACCGCGTGCCACCCGCGCGCCGTGAGCGGACAGGTGACAGGGTGCGCCGCCGTCTCCGGATCGGCCCGCAGCATCACACCGGCCAGCGTGTCGGTCTCATACGGCAGCATGCGCCACCGTCCCGCCGCCGCCCGGTCGCTGAGCGCGCTCTGCGGCGTACAGCGGCTCAGGTCGGTGACGTAGGACGGGGTCCCGTCGAGCCAAGTGTCGCCCAATCGATCGGAGGAGGAATGCGCTTCCATGCGCTATTGTGGCCCCGCGGGGGACACCGAACAATGAAGAACCGCTTCGCGGGTGCGAGTGAGTGACCACACCCCTCCGGATCGGCACGACCCGGCAGCTGTTCGTCGACGATTTCATCGTGGAGGAGATGCAGGGCGTGACGCGCTGCCTGCACCAGCCGGCGAAGTACGCGGGCAACCCGGTCCTGAGCCCCCTCTACCCGTGGGAGGGCCGGGTCGCGCTGTACGGGACGGTCATGCGCGACCCGCGCGACGGCACGTTCCGGATGTGGTACCAGGGCTACGGCGGCATGGGCGTCCCCGCGCTGGATTTCGACCAAGCGGGCTCCCCGTGGACGGGGTTCGACGCCCGGAACCTGCTGTACACCATCGGTTACGCCACCTCGGCCGACGGCGTGTTCTGGGAGCGGCCCAACCTGGGGCTGGTCGAGTACGACGGCTCGCGGGTCAACAACCTGGTGCTCCTCGACGCCGCCTACGCCAACGTCATCGAAGACGCGCGGGAAGAGGATCCCGAGCGCCGCTACAAGTCGCTGTTCTTCGAGGCGCGAGACCCCGCGGGGACGCCCAACATGGGCGACGGCGTGTCGGTGGCCTTCTCCCCGGACGGCCTGCGCTGGACCAAGTACGCCGGCAATCCGGTGATCCGGCGCTCCAGCGACACCCACGCGCTGCTGGGCTGGGACGACCGCCACGGCTGCTTCGTCGGCTACTGCCGGCCGTCCGTGCACGAGGGCAACCGGACGCGTCGCATCGGGCGCGCGGTGAGCCCCGACTTCGTCACCTGGAGCGATCCGGTGGATGTGCTCGAGCCCGACGCGCAGGACCCTCCGGGAACGGAGTTCTACGGCATGCCGGTGTTCAAGTACGAGGGGCTCTACCTCGGCCAGCTCCTGGTGCTGCGCGCGCCCCCGGAGGAACCGCAGATCCGGTTCTCCGGGCGGGTGGACGTCCAGCTCACGGTCAGCCGTGACGGCGTGCACTGGCAGCGCGCCTGCGACCGCCAGCCGTTCCTCCCCAACGGCCCTCCTGGCACCATCGACGCCGGCGAGATCTACGCTGCGCGCGCCCCGGTCTCCGTGGGGGACGAGATCTGGTTCTACTACTCGACGTGCGCCCAGGAGCACGGCATCACCGGCCGCAGCGGGCCGATCTGCCTGGCAAAGCTGCGCCGCGACGGATTCGCGTCGCTCTCCGCGGCGGCGGACGGCGGCACGGTGGTGACCAGGCCGTTTCGGTGCGAAGGCGGCGCGCTGTACGTGAACGCGGCGGCGCGAGGAGGGGCGATCTCCGTGGCCGTACTGGGCGCGGAAGGCGTGCAGAGGCCAGATCTCGGCCGCGCGGACTGCGCCGTGATCGACGGGGACTCGGTGCGGCAGCGGGTGACGTGGCGCCAGCACGTCCGGCTGGACGAGTTTCGCGGCCAGGCGATCCGCTTGAAGTTCTACCTCGACCGCGCGCGGCTGTACTCGTTCATGCAGGCAGGAGGATCAGGCGAGGGGGCTCCGGCGGACCGATAGCCGCAGGGCGCCACCGCACGATGACCGAGATTCAGGCCAACCCGACGATCGGCGAGCGCGGCGTCGTCAGCGTGCGGCTGCCCGCGGGCGCCGGGCCGCATCCGGTCGTGGTGGGCATTCACGGCGGCGGCTGGCAGAACGGCGACCGCCGTTCCTACGACTGGTGCTGGGAGCGCCTGCGCCCGCTCGGGGTGGCGCTGGTGCTGTGCTCCCATCGGCCGGCGAGCACGGCGCGGTTTCCGGGCGCCTACCGGGACGTCGTGCACGTGCTCCGCTGGGTTCACGATCGGGGCGCCGGGCACGGGCTGGACCGGCGGCGGTGCGCGCTGTTCGGCTGCTCCTCGGGCGGCCACCTGGTGTCGCTGCTGGCCACCCGGGCGACCGGCGAGGAGCGCGGGATCGCCTCGATTCGGGCGGCGATCTCGTACGCGGGAGTGATGGACATGGCCGCCTGGCACCACGAGCTGGCGCGGCTGATTCCTGGCAGCACCACGGCGGCTGACTTCATGGGGGCCGCTCCGGCCGAGGATCCCGATGTCTGGCGAGCCGCGTCTCCGCTCCATCACGTCCATGGCCGCGTGCCGCCGATGCTGCTGATCCACGGCACGGAGGACGCGGTGGTGCCGGTCACCCAGTCGCGGGTCATGTTCGCGGCGCTCCGCCGCGCCGGCCACGCTCCCGAGCTGCTGGAGGTGTCCGACGGCCACTTCGCCATGAACGCCGCCTGCCCCGGCGAGCGCAAGGAGTTCATCCGGGAGGCGGAGGTCCTGCGGTTTCTGCGCGCCCACCTGTAAGCGGTGTCGTGCTCCGGATGGTGCCGAGAACCGACGAGCGCGCTTGCCCTGTCCGGCTGAAGGCATACAATATATAGGTTGTGAGCAAGTCCCTGGAGAACGCGGCATGAACCGTTACGTGGCTCCGAGGGAGCGTGCTGCGATGCCGCGGACGAGTCTGAGCCGGCGGAAGCCTCGGGCGTACGACGAATGGAAAGCGTTGCGTAGATGGGGAAAAGTCCCGTACTGGGAAGCCGATCCTCCGGGTTATCTGCTGCGCGAGGCGCGAGAAGCCGCTGGCTTCACCCAGAACACGCTCGCGGCTCGCCTCGGTCGCACTCAGCAGGCGATCGCCCAGTCCGAGCGCTTCACCAGCAACCCGACCATCGAGTTCGTACGCGAGTGGGCGAGGGCGCTGGGACAGAACGTGGTTCTGCAGTTCACCGCTGAAGAAGGGGCCGCGACTGTCGCCGTGGCCTCCCCAGAATAAGCAGCGAACCGTTGTAACTACGAAGCATTGAAACTACGAAGCATTGCAAGTAATGTGCGAAAGGGGTACCGTCCCGTATGCTCGCACCGCTCGTGAATCGGGCCGAGGAGCTCGGCCAGCTCGATCAAGCGTGGCAACGCGCCACCGAAGGGATTCCCCAGCTCCTCGTCGTGTGGGGCCGCCGGCGGGTTGGCAAGACGTTCCTGCTCTCCCACTTCTCGGAGGGCAAGCGGGCCGTGTTCTTCGGCGCAACCCAGCAGGCGGAGGCTGTCGAACTGCGGCGGTTTACCGAGGCGATCCGCCGGGACCTTGGTGACCAGGCCGCACATCTGGCAGGCGGTGGGTTCCCGAGCTGGGAGGCGGCGCTACAGTTCCTCTCCGCGGTGGCCATGGAGCGGCCCCTCCTCGTGGTGTTGGATGAAGTCCCGTATCTCGCGCGCTCGACCCCCGGGTTCGCGAGCATCGTGCAGGTGGTGTGGGACCACCTGCCCCCCGGGACCAAGCTGGTGCTGGTCCTGACGGGCTCCGCCGTCGGAGTGATGGAGAAGATCCTGGGTGCCGGTGGAGCGCTGCGTGGACGGCCGACGTTGTCGTTGCCGCTTGCGCCGTTGGACTTGGTCGCGATCAGGGACTTCCTTCCCGATCTTCCGGCCGCAGACCTGCTGCAGGCGTATGCGGCGTGCGGCGGATACCCGCTGCACCTCCGTCAGTGGGACGCCGGCGTACCGACGCGAGAGAACCTGCGCCGACTGGCGTTCACGCCGGGCAGCGTTCTCCTCGAAGATGCCCAGGGCATGCTCCGGGAAGAGCTCTCGCCGACCGGCGGCTACTCCCAGATCCTCGCGGCAATCGGACGCGGCTGGACCCGGTTCTCCCACATAGCCGGCGAGGTCGGCCAGCGTATCGACCATGCCCTGGACGTGCTGATCAGAACCGGAGTCGTCGGCAAGGTCTTTCCCGTGGGAGCGCCGCGCGGGGCGCGCGGCACATACGAGATCCCGGATCCTTACCTGCGCTTCTGGTTCCAGGTGCTCTACACGGAGACCGCCCTCATCGAAGGGGGCCAGGGTGACGCGGTGCTGGAACGGGTGATGCCACGGTGGCAGACACACGTCGGCCTCGTCTTCGAGGAGCAGGCGCGAGCACACGCGCGGCGGCTCGTGCAACGGGGAGGGTTACCGGCGGACCTGGTCGTCGGACGGTGGTGGTCACCGCGCGGCGCGAGCGTGGAGGTCGACGTGCTCGGTCTTCGCGGCAGCCGTACGGCCCTCCTGGGCGAGGCACGCTGGCAGCCGACGCCGCTCGGCAGGCGAGATTTGGAGGCGCTGCGGAGGAAGGTGCCGTTCGTTCCCAACCCTGTGGACGAACCGACGCTGGCGCTCTGGGGTCGTGGCGGAGTCGATCCGGAGATTCAGGATGGCGCGCTGGGCTTCGGCGTCGAAGACGTGGTGACCTGAGCGTCCGCGGTTAGCCCTGGTCGTTCCAGAAGTCGGTGATGAGGCGGTTGACCTCGGAGGCGCGCTCCATTTGCAGCATGTGGCCGGTGTCGTCGAGGATGTGCACCCGGTCCTGATGAGGACGCGGCATGAACGGTTACGTGACTCCAGACGGCTGCCCATCGAGGATTTTCGCCACCACTCCTGTAGAGGAGATGACCCAGACGCTGTAGAAGCGTCTTTACATCCTGCCGGTAACCGGCCATCAGTGGCCTACTGGCGGCCTTGGTTGCCTATCCGGCACGGCTTCGAGAAGAGTATTTACCAGCCACTAAAGATCTTCAAATTCGAGCTGTTACAATGCAAATCAATAATAGTTTCTGTACTTATGTATTATTGGCGATGGCTATTTCGAGATCACGGCGCTTATCAGATAGATAGCCGAACGTTCGACTTCCGATCATGTTACCGGACACTTCTAGCAAGCGTAGCCGAGGGATACAGGCGAGAACAAGAATAGCTTCCTCCTGAAGTGGGCATCCTGCCAATCGTAGGCGAGTGAGTTGATTGAGCCTGCTTAAAGCCTGGAAGTTGATTCCTTTGATGTTTGTATGAGATAGATCAAGAAATGTCAGGAGAGAGCACTTGGCTATGTACTCCAAGCACAGATCTGTGCAGCGCGTACCCCGAATGTCAAGCGCTCGTAGTCGGTGCAAGCGACTCAGTATTTCTGCTCCCGCGTCAGTAATGGCGCAACCTCTAAGCCACAAACACTGGACGTGGTCCTTGAATTTAACTAGGTGTTGAATACCCGTATCGGTCACCCTGGTACCGCTCAGGTTGATCATGCCATCTCCGATTGCAAAGTCTTCTTGTGCAAGTAGCGTGTCAATTCTGCGCTGTTGAATCGACTTCTTACGACGAGATATACGTCTTGATTGACGTTCTCTGCGGGTTGGATGTCCTTTTTGGTCCCAATGATCGGAGAAACGAGTCAGCGTGTGTTCCACAAGCGAGGAGGCGTGTATCAGCGGAGGATCTTGCTGTTGGACACCGATTTTCCCTACCGAGACTCCTTCCGTTTGGTATTCCTCCAGGGCTATAGACCCATCCTGCAATACGATTACACGACTCCAGGTGTTAGCGATCAGAATCGCAAAACCTCCTTCAACTGCGTGCTTCCTCATGACGCGCGTATTGATGGGACCGCCACCTCCGTCCATTGGAATCGCAACGATCTCAGCCCCTTGCGCAGCATATGGGGAGAAATGCTCGGCTATTGTCCGGTCGGCGCAGATCAACATGCCCATCCGGCCGAAAGGAGTGTCCTTGCACGGCATATTACGACCAGCATCGATCCACTGCTCGGTCTGAGGGAATACCTTGCTGTATCTATAGATGACATTTCCCAAAGGAGATAGCATCACACAGCTATTACGTAGCCTCGGTTGGCGACCGCGAATATCTACTCGTTCAAGAAAGCCGAATACGAGGTGGATGTTTAGTTGTCGGCACATAGACGCTGCTCTCACCAGGTAGGGGCCATCAGGAATGCGTTGGGCAATGGTAATCATGCGGCGTCGTGAAGTAGGATATGTGCAGCAATATCCATCAATTACTGATTCGGGAGCCACTACTAGTTCTGCCCCGAGGTTCGCTGCTTCGCGGACATAAGATTCCAGTCGACGGTAATTCTCTTCGATAGCGTATGGAAACCCACGCATGCTTACGAGGCCGACGCGAAAGCTCTGGTAGGGATCGCTTGTAGAGGCGTTTCTGTTGCTTTGGCTGGACGCGATACGCTGTGATATATCAGGATTATTCATCGAATTCACCTGTTTCGATTGGATGTTGTATTACGTCCAATCGGTGAAAAATCATTAGACACTACCCGTGATCGCCAGTGATTTCCAGCAGCAGTCCGTTGATCTGTGCCGTGCGGGAGGCGGAGGTCCTGCGGTTTCTGCGCGCCCACCTGTACGGGGTATTGTGCGTCCGCGCCGTCAGTCCCGGTCGTTCCAGAAGGCGGTGATCAGGCGGTTGACCTCGGAGGCGCGTTCCATCTGCACCATGTGACCGGTGTCGTCGAGGATGTGCACCCGGTCCTGGTTCGGGAGATCGCGGGCGTGGCCGGCCGGGATGATGCGGTCGTCCGCGCCCCAGATCACCAGGGTCGGGACGGCGTCGATAATGCGGCGGGCGTCCTCGGCGTGATCGCCGGCGTCGGTGAGCCGGCCTGCCAGCGCCTCCAGGCACTCCTGCACCCCGTCGAGCCGCTTGTACTTGAGCAGGTCCTCGACAAGCTGGCGGGTGACCAGCGATTCATCGCCGAATAGCTTGAGGATGTGCGGCTTGAGCTCCCGGCGGCTGCGGCTGCTGGTGAACCCCTGCAGGTACACCGCGTCGATCTCCGGGCCGAGGCCGGCGCTCGCGAGCAGGGTCAGCGAGCAGACGAGGTGCGGCTGCGATCGGGCCAGGTGCAGGGCGATCGCCCCGCCCATGGAGTGTCCGACCAAGTCGGCCTCCGTCACGCCCAGCTCCCGCAACGTGTCGTGCACGACCTCCGCCATGGACGCGAAGCTGCCGTCGCCCACCGCCTTCGTGGAGCGGCCGTGTCCGGGCAGCTCCAGCGCGATGACGGTGCGGTCCGAGCTCAGCGCCCCTTGATTGAACAGCCAGTTGTCGAGATCGCCGCCGAAGCCGTGCAGCAGGACGGCCGTCCGGGCCGCGGACCCCTGCCGCGCGAAGGCGATCGACAGCTCGCCGACCTGGACCGTCTCGACCTGGTCGCCGGCTTCCTCGGCGCCCGTCTCCTCGGGCACGAAGCTCTCCTGAAACTGCTGCACGAAGGCGTCGACGTCCGCGTCGGCTATCTCATCGCCGGCGATCACGCCCAGCAGCGCGCCCACCGGAAGGGTGTCGCCGGTCGCGGCCACGGCGCGGCGCAGCACGCCGGCATCGGCGGCCTCCACGGCGCCGGCGATCTTCTCCGTGTCGACCAGCACCACCTCGGCGCCGGACTCCAGCGCATCGCCTTCCGCCACCAGCCAGTCGCCCACCACGCCCTCGGTCATGGCGAGTCCCCACTTGGGCATGGTGATCGCCGTGATCATGCGGCGGTCTCACGCACGCAGGCGGCGATCTTCTCGGCCGAGGGCACGAAGTGCTTTTCCAGCTCCGGCGAGAACGGCACCGGCGTGTGTGGCGCGGTCACCATGCCGACCGGAGCCTGCAGGTCCCCGAATCCCTCGCGCGCCACGGCTGCGGCGACGTCGGCGGCGACGCTGCAGCGCGGGTGCGCCTCGTCCACGACCACCAGGCGGCCGGTGTTCTCCACGCTCTCCAGGACGGTGTCGGTGTCGATCGGGGACAGGGTGCGCAGGTCGATCACCTCGCACTCGATCCCGTCGCCGGCAAGCTCCTCCGCCGCCTCGACTGCCCGGTGCACCATCATCCCGTAGCCGACGACCGTGCAGTCGTCTCCCTCGCGCACGATGTTCGCCTCGCCGAACGGGATGGCGTACAGCTCCTCGGGCACGTCGCCGGTGACGTCGTAGATCTTCTTGTGCTCGCAGAAGACGACCGGGTCGTCGTCGCGGATCGACTCGATCATCAGCCCCTTCGCGTCGTACGGCGAGGAGGGGCACACCACCTTGATGCCGGGGACGTGGGTGAAGATGGAGGTCAGCGTCTGCGAGTGCTGGGCGGCGGCGGAGAGCCCGGCGCCGTACATGGTGCGGATGACCACCGGCGTTTCCGCCTTGCCGCCGAACATGTAGCGGAACTTGGCCGCCTGGTTGAAGATCTGGTCGAAGCACACGCCCAGGAAGTCGATGAACATCAGCTCCGCGACCGGGCGCATGCCGCAGGTGGCCGCGCCGACGGCGGCGCCGACGAACGCGGCCTCGGACAGCGGCGTGTCGAGCACGCGGTCGCCGTACTTCTTGTAGAGGCCCTTGTAGAGCCCCATGGCGCCGCCCCATGCCTCGTCTTCGCCCGGACTGCCGGTGCCGCCGGCGATGTCCTCGCCCATCAGGATCACGGTGGGGTCCCGCTCCATCTCCTGGTCGAACGCCTGGTTGATCGCCTCGCGAATCGATAACTCTGCCATGTTCTCCTCGCCTAATAACTGACGTAGACGTCGGTGAGGAGGTCGTCCGCGGTGGGTTGCGGCGCCTCCTGCGCTGCGGCCACGGCCTGGTCGATCAACGCCGCGACCTCCCGGTCGATGCCCTCAAGGTCGTCCTGCCCGAGCGTTCCGGCCCGCGTCACCTGCTGCACGAACTTCGCCAGGCAGTCGCGGTTGGCGCGGAGCTCCTCCACCTCTCCGGGAGCGCGGTAGGTCTGCGCGTCGCCTTCGTAATGGCCGTAGAAGCGGATCATGCCGCACTCCAGCAGCCCCGGACCGCCGCCTGCGCGGGCGCGGTCGATCATGGCGCCGGCGGCCTCGTGGACGGCGAAGAAGTCGGTGCCGTCCACGGTGACCCCGGGCATGCCGAACCCGGATGCGCGGTCCACGTAGCTGTCGACGGCCACGGCGTAGTCGCGCGAGGTGGACTGGGCGTACGCGTTGTTCTCCACCACGAAGATGGCCGGCAGGTCCCACACGGCGGCCAGGTTGAGGCTCTCCAGGAAGTTGCCGGCGTTGGAGGCGCCGTCGCCGACGAAGCTGACCGCCACGCTGCCGTCCTGCTTGAACTTGGACGCCAGCGCCGCGCCGCAGACCAGCGGCGCGCCAGCGCCGAGAATGCCGTTGGCGCCCATCATGCCCAGGTCCAGGTCGGCGATGTGCATGGAGCCGCCCTTGCCGCGGCAGGTGCCGGTGGCGCGGCCGTAGAGCTCGGCGAACATGCCTTTGACGTCGACCCCCTTGGCGATGCAGTGGCCGTGCCCGCGGTGGGTGCTGGCGATGTGGTCGTCCTGCCGGAGGTTCATCATGATGCCGGTCGCGGCGGCTTCCTCGCCGGCGTAGAGATGGACGAACCCCGGCAGGTCGCCGGTGGCGAACTCCACGTGGACCCGTTCCTCGAATTCCCGGATCGTCTTCATGGTCCGGTACGCCTGCAGCAGCTCCTCGCGGCCGAGCGCAATGGTGTCGTTGCTCATCGGTCCTCCCGTGGCCTCTCCTCCCGGAGCAGGCCGTGCTCCGCGGCGTAGTGCATCACCGCGCCCACGTCCAGCGTATCGAAGGCATCGCGGAGGAGGGTGATCTCCACCCGATCGTCAGGCCGCACGTGTATCTCACGCTCGCCATCCAGGGAAATCATGCCCGACTCGTGATGCAGCCGAATCGCCTCGTCCGCAGCCAGCGCCTCATGGTGCCTGACGCCGACCGGTCGTATCAATCCTGGCGCGATCGGCACCCGCAGCACGGTCCCCGCAGCGGACGGGTCCTGGAGCTGAACCCGCAGTCCGAACGGCTCGCGCCGCCCCACGGGATGCAGGAGTCCGGCGACCGCGGACAGGCCGATCGCCTCGGGATCGGCGAAGGTGACGAAGATCTCGCGCAGGTGCTCGCTCCGCCACAGCGCCCGCGCGCCCGCGTACGATTCGGTGGTCACGCACACGTCCACCAGGGCGACGTCCGACTGCTCCCCGCCGTTGACGGTGACCTGCAGGAGCTTGTTCGGAAGCAAGGCCGTGGCGGCGGGAACGCGGCCGGTCACGGTCAGCCCCACCGCCAGTCCGGTGACGGTCGGCTCCCGAAATTCGGGAAAGGCGTTGTTGGTGCCGGTCGAGATGCCGGCGATGCACGCTCCGCCGCAGCACGCGGCCACCGCCCGGTGCGTGCCGTCGCCGCCCAGGACGACGATCGCCGCCACCCCCGCCGCGACCATCGCCCGGGTGGCGGAGAAGGTGTCTTTCACGGTACCCGTGACCGGAGTGTCGGTGAAGTGCAGGCGTGGCAGATCAGCGTGTCCCTGGTTGCGCTCGCGCTCCAGGCTGCGTGTCAGGTGTCTGCGGATGCCTCCGTCCTCGGGCATCATCAGCACTCGCGGCACGCCGCACGCGCCCAGCGCGGCCATGACCCGAAGCACGGTATTGGCGCGGTCGCCGATCGGCATGCCGGTTGCGTTGGCGGTCACCCGCCGGATGTCGGTGGCGGCCGCCGGATTCGCGATCACGCCGACGGCGGCGGTCGGATCCGGCATCAGGCGGGCCTGTATTCGCCATCCCGGTTCCAGCCCGGGTATTGCTCCTCCAGCGCCTGCAGCGTCTGAGCCGTGTAGTAGGGATGGCCGGCGGGCGGAAAGCGGAACAGCTCGCGGTCGCGGGCGGAGAGGCCGCCGATGAAGGCGCGAAAATGGGGATCCCGGCCTACCTGCGTATAGTGGGCCGTGCCTTCCCAGTAGTGGTCGGCCCGGCCGAAGGCGAACTTCCAGACGTAGCGCTGGCCGCTCGGCCGCGTGTAGGCGGTGGCAGCGTGCCAGGTGTAGTTGTGGAAGATGGCCACCGAGCCGCCGGGCGCCACCATCGGCACCGCGCGGCTCATGTCCTGCCCGTCGGCCGTGGCCAGGAAGCGGGTGGGCGCCTGGTCCTCGTCCACGTCCTCCAGATAGAACCAGAAGATGATCTGGCTGTGGCCGCGGTCCTGCAGGGTCGGCGGCAACAGCGAGTTGTTGCCGTTGTCGATGTGCGCCCGGTCGCCGTCGCCGTGGAACCCCGGGTAGGTGACCAGGCCCAGGCCGGGCCGGTACTGGATCCGTTCGGTCCCCAGCCAGCGGCGGGCAAAGGCGATGGCCTCGCGGTCGACGATGGCGCGGTTGAGCACCTGTTCCGGATAGGGAAAGAAGGAGGTGTCGCGGCGGTTGGCCGGCGGGTCGTCCCGCACCTGGTCCCAGGGCTTGAGCAGACGGCGCAGGGCCGCTGCCATGGCAGCCCGCTGTTCTTCGGGGAAGTAGCGCGGGACGATGGCGTAGCCCCGCGTGCGGAGCTGGGCAAGGATCTCCTCGGTCAATCGCGGTCCCATGCTCGCCTCCTCGGGTTGCGACTCTATCTCAATCCCTGCGCACGTCCTCGCCGCAGACGAGCAACAGCCGATTGACCCCCCCCCCGGGGGGGGGTACGGTGCGTCCGAGCATTTCCCAATGAGGAGAAAAACGAGACAATGAGAACGAAAATACTGGCTTTGTCTGCAGTCCTTGTCCTGGCTGGGCTTCCGCTGTTCGCGGAAGGGGCTGCCGAAGGGGCGGCCGGGGAGCGTACCACGCTCACCGTCGAGCTCTTCGACCGCGGCAACATGGAGGGCAACTCGCTGACCGAGGGGCCGATCACCCAGTACATCCTGGAGAACTTCGCCGAGCCGAACAACATCGACTTTCAGTGGAAGGTGCTGCCTCGCGGCGAGGAGGAGAGCGGCCTCACCCTCTGGATGGCGGCCGGCGATGCACCGGACCTCAGCTTCACGTACTCCTGGCCGCTGATCTTCAAGTTCGTCCAGGACGGAGGCGTGCGGCCGGTCGACGATCTCCTGGAGCAGCATGGCCAGGAGCTCGCGGCGTGGCTGGGAGACGCCGTGCTTTCGTACGGGCAGGTCGGCGGCGTCCAGTACGCCATACCGTCTCCGCGCGAGACCATCGGCAACCACGGATTCTGGGTCAGAAAGGACTGGCTGGACGCGGTGGGGCTCGACGTCCCCGAAACCGCCGACGAGCTCCACCAGGCGCTGTCGACCATCAAGCAGCAGGATCCGGGCAATCTGGGTGGTGACCTGGTGCCCATGGCGATGAACGCCGGCCTGTGGGGGGAAGCGTTCACCAACCTCATGTCCTCCTTCATCGACCCGAGTGTCAGCGACGACGCCCGAGAACGAGCGGGTTACGGATGGCGGCTTTACCCGGGCAACACCCTGATGACGGCGCCCGGTTATCTCGATGGCCTCCGTTTCCTGAACAAGCTCCACAACGACGGTCTGTTCCACCCCGACTGGGCCCTCGACAACTACGAGACACGCAACTACTGGGGGCACATCAACGCCGGGCGCGTGGCGGTCTTCAGCGATCAAACGCACGTCCTGTTCGGTGACTCCCTGGCCGGCGCACGGGATCTTCCCGGCGCCGAGTGGTGGCCGTTCGACTTCCGCAACGCGGACGGCAAGCGTGTCAAGCAAACCTACACCTCGGCGCAGGTACGGAACATCATTCCGGCGACGACGAGCGACGCATCGGCGATCAACGTGATCAAGTACCTGACCTTCCTGATTCAGGACGACCCGCAGCTATTCCTGCCGTATGGGGAGACGAGGGTGCCGGGAGGAGCTCCCCCCGAGGAGGCGTGGGGCGACAAGTATTTCGTGGTGATGGGCCAGGCATTCAGTCAGGACACGTGGATCGAAGTCACGTCCGGCAGGTATCCCGAATACGCCGAGCGCATTCGTCTCAACATGGACATCTCGGTCCGGGATGGCCGACCGGAGGTAAAGCTCGACGGCGTCAGCGAGACCGAAGCCCGGATGCAGGGCACCATCAGGGAAAAGCAGATCGAATGGGTCGTCAGGATCATCGCCGCGGCACCGGAAGACGTCGACCGTCTCTACGCGCAGGCGGTGGAGGAGCTGAATGAGCTCGGTGTGGGCAAGATCTACGAAGAGTTGACGGCGCTGTACGATCAGACCTACGGCAACTAACCCGCACGAGGCCTGACTCACGTTGTCAGCCTGCTCGCCCGGCCACCGAATCCGAGACTCGGTGGCCGGGCTTTTCTTTCGGTACGCGATAGGGACATGAGCGAAACCACAAGGGCCGCGACCGCCGGCCGGCCCGCCGCACCAGTGCGCGCCCGCCTGTCCGTCCGCCTGCGGCGCGACTGGTTTCTCTATGCGCTGCTGGCGCTGCCGATCGGCTACTTCCTGTTGTTCCACTACGGCCCGATGTACGGGGTGGTCGTCGCGTTCCAGGACTACAACATCTTCAAGGGCATTCTCGAACAGGACACCTGGGTCGGCCTGGAGCACTTCCGCACCGTGTTCGGGATGAGCTACTTCCGCCAGGTGGTGCGCAACACGTTCGTGCTGAACGGGCTGGAGCTGGTGCTGGGGTTTCCCGCGCCGATCATCCTGGCGCTGATGATCAACGAGCTGACCTCGCGGCGGTTCAAGAGGGCGGCGCAGACCACGCTCTACCTCCCCCACTTCATCTCGTGGACGATCGTCGGTGGGCTGGCCGTGCAGATGCTGGCCACCAACACCGGGCTGGTCAACACCGCGCTGGCGGCGATCGGACTGGGCCCCGTCCCGTTCCTCACCGACAAGTGGGCCTGGCTGTTCTCCTATACCGGCATCGCCATCTGGAAGTCGGCCGGCTGGGGAACCATCCTCTACCTGGCGGCGATGTCGAACATCAACGTCGACCTGTACGACGCGGCGGCCATCGACGGAGCGGGTCGCTGGCGCCAGACCTGGCACGTGACGCTGCCGGAGATCACCCCCACCATCGTCATCCTGCTGATCCTGACGGTCGGGCGTCTGATCCAGATCGGGCTGGAGCAGCCGTACATGCTCAAGAACGTGCTGGTGGCCGAGTTCGCCGACGTCATCAGCATCTTCGTCTACAACATCGGGCTGCGCACCGCGCAGTTCGAGATCGCCACGGCGGTGGGCCTGTTCCAGTCGGTGGTGGGGATGATCCTGCTGGTCGCCGCCAACACGGTGATCCGCCGCATGCGAGGCCGGGGCATATGGTAGGGCGCAGGCTGACCGCGGGGCGGGTCGCGATCACGGCGCTGGTCGCGCTTGCCGTGCTGGCGGCGGCGCTGCCGTTCGTGCACGTCATCGCGCTGTCGCTGAGCTCGAACAGCGCCATCCTGCGCGGCGCGGTCGGACTGCTCCCGGTGGAGCCGACGCTGAAGTTCTACGGGGAAGCGCTCGGCGACATCACCATCCTGCGCTCCCTGCTGGTGACGATCCGGGTCACCGTCATCTATACCGTGCTGGCTCTGGGGATGACCATTGCCGGCGCCTATCCGCTGTCCAAGCGGCGCCTGGCCGGACGCGGGTTCTTCCTGATGCTGATCCTGATCACCATGTACTTCTCCGGAGGGTTGATCCCCCAGTACCTGCTGGTTCGGTCCCTGGGACTGCTCAATACGACCTGGTCGCTGATCTTCCCCATCCTGATCAGCGCCTTCAACCTCATCATCATGAAGACGTTCTTCGAGAGCGTGCCCGCGGAGATGGAGGACTCCGCCTACATCGACGGCGCCTCGGAAGCCACGACGCTGCTGCGGATCTACCTGCCGCTGTCCAAGCCGGTGCTGGCCACCCTGGCGCTGTTCTATGCGGTGGCGCGGTGGAACACCTTCCAGGACGCGCTGTTCTACATCAATGAGCCAAAGATCTACCCGCTGCAGATGAAGCTGTCGTTCCTGGTGCTCAACGCCTCGGCCCGTGCGATCATGGAGCAGGAGCGGTCCCAGGGCATCGCGGAGTTCGTCGCCGAAGAGGGCATCAAGGCGGCGACCATCATGGTTGCCACGGTGCCGATCCTGCTGGTGTACCCGTGGCTGCAGCGCTACTTCATCCGCGGCGTGATGATCGGCGCGATCAAGGGGTGACCGTTACCGGCGCTCGGCGCGCTCCAGGGAGCGGGTTGCCAGCGACCAGGTTCCGTACCGGATCTCGAGGTCCGGTCGACCGGCGTCTGCAGGGTGATCAGCACTCTGAAGCTGTCCAGGCCGGGCTCGGACTCCCGCATCTCCCAATGGTAATGCACGCCGCTGCCCGGCCCGATGCGGATGGCCTGCCTTCCGCACCGGTACGTGCCGTAACCTGACTTGAGCACCGCGGTCATGCCGTCATCCGCCTGGATGACCTGGTCCGCCGTCTCCCACTCTCCCGGTCCGGCGAAGGCGCACTCGATCTCGATGGAATCCGGTCGAGCCCGCCGCCGGTCACGTAGCGCAGGTCGAACCCGCTCGCGACTTCCCGGATCTCCAGTCGCAGATCGATCGCGGGCAGGGTCCACCGCTCGCGCGACGATCGCGCCGCGTGCACCGTACCGACCGGCAGCGGCCGTCCCAGGGGCAGCTCGTATCCCGGCAGCGGGTGCGCCTTCCCCTCCCGTTCCAGCCGCACCCCGCCAGCGATCGCCGCCATGCTGTCGGCGGCGAAGTTGGCGCTGCGCAGGTAGCTCCCGGAGAACTTGACCGAGCGCAGGTTGACCTCTCCGTAGCGCACCGCGAAGGCGGTCCGGTTGCAGACCGCGTTGTAGACGCCCGTGCTGCGCTCCGTGTACTCCCCGTCCTCGTTGATGTCCACCGTTTCGGTCAAGATGCGCTCGACATAGGCTCCGGCCTCGACCTCGGGGAACAGCGTCATGGCCTGCGCCAGAGCGGAGCACACGACCCAGCGATGGTTGGGCGTGTGAAAGCCCCGATCGATCATCCCGGCGGCCGCGGTCCGCACGAAGGCCCCGAGCGAGTCGGCGATCGTCTGCGCCTGGCTGTTGCCCTGCGAGGCAAGGCGGCGGGCAAGGTCCACGGCCGGCGCCAGGAGCTGTACCGCGAAGCCGGTGTCGGGCGGGGATTCCCAGTTCATGCTGAGCAGGTCGATCAGCCCCGTCGGCCTCTGCCAGCGGCGCTGGAAAGCGACGCTCCACTGCACCCGGTGGAACAGCTCTGCGTCACCTTCCAGCCTGGAACCGTCGGCCATGAGGACGAAACAGGCACTGGCCAGCAGCGACGCGTTGGCACCGTGGTCGGCGTTGGGATGGGCGCCGCTGGTCTCGGACAGGAAAGCACCGTGCGCGGGATGCGACCGGTCCGTGATCTGGGTCGGATAGGCGCGCTCGACGCGACGGGCCTGGAAAGCCAGGATGGCCCCGTAGTCGTACATGGGATGTCTACCGGCCGGGCGCCTCGCCGCTCTCGGTGCCACGCCGGGTTCCAACACGGGCCGCTCCTAATGCCGCCATCCGGGCCGGCAGATCGAGTGCCTGGAGATCACGGCCGACGAAGGTGACGCGTGTGTCCTCCAGCGCCTCCGGCCAGTCTTCGATCTCCACTCCCGCCAGGGTGAGTTGGACCAGCTTCGGGCCGGCCTCCGTGTGCACCATGCCCTTGGCCCGTTCCACCTCCCCGGACAGTCCCTGCAGGAACTGCCGCAATGCCGACATCCGCACCGGGCGCGGGGTCTCGACCGTCAGGCTCCGAAACTCCCGGTCGTGCCCGGCACGGTGGCCGTCGCCGGTGAAGTAGACGGGACGCTCGTCGTATATCACGCGCGGGTCGACGGCGCAGCGCTCGGCGGCCAGCAGCATCGTGCCCGGAGGGCAGGTCGCCAGCAGGCGGCGGCGTACCGCTTCGCGCGTGGCCGCGTCGGCCAGGTCGATCTTGTTCATGATGACGGTGTTGGCCTGCTCCACCTGCCGCGGCAGCACCAGCAGGTGGTCGGCGTAGCGCAGATAGGTGCTGGCGTCCACCACGCACACCACGTTTCCCAGGTGGATGTCGCCGGCCAGCTCCGGTGCCGCGAACAGCGCCGGAAACGCAGCCGGTTCGGCCAGGCCGGTGGTCTCCATCAGGATCGTGTCCGGCTGCTGCTCGTCCAGCAGCGCGCTCAGCGCCTCCTGCAGCGGCGCGCTCAGGGTGCAGCACACGCATCCCGAGGCCAGCTCCGCGACCGCGTAGCGATCGCGTTCCACCAGGGCGCCGTCCACTGCCACGGCGCCGAAGTCGTTCACCACGATCGCGGGCCGCGTGCCTGCCGGGAGCGACGCCAGCAGCCGGTTCAGCAACGTGGTCTTGCCGGAACCGAGAAACCCCGAAAGCACGTGTACCGGCACCGTGGCGTCCGACCGCATCAGCGCCATGAGCAGAGCCTCATCAGGTCACCGTCATCTTATAAGCGGTCGTTCCTGGTGCTCAACGCGTCGGCCCGTGCGATCATGGAGCAGGAGCGGCCCCATGGAGAAGACATCGGCGGATGCCGACGCCAACAGCACGATCAGGAGCCACTTCGAGCTGGCCGCCGACGGGTTGGAGCCCGCGCTCCGGTGGGCTGCGGGGTCACCGGCGGAGCATGCCGAGTGGCGCCGAGCCTTTTCGGGGCGGCTGCAGCGCCTGGTCGGAAAGCGGCCCCGGCGGGTGCCGCTGGAGGTCAGGTGGGACGAGGCCGCCGACCTGGGGACCGTCGTGCGGCGCAAGGTCTACGTGCGCTCGGAGGCCCATTACTGGGTGCCCGCCTACTACTTCGTCCCCAAACAGGTGCGCGAGAAGACGCCGGCGATCCTCTGCCTGCACGGCCACAGCGGCATCCTTCCCTACATCCGCGAGGGCGATGATGCCCAGCGTCACCAGTGCCGGGAGGGGGACCTGGACTACGCCGTCCACCTGGCCGAGCACGGCTACATCACGCTGGCGGCGGTGCAACGCGGCTGGAACGAGACGGCGCTGCCCGAGGACCAGGCCAAGGGCACCCACAGTTGCCACCGCGTCACCATGGACGCCTTCCTGCTCGGCATGACCCCGGTGGGCCTGCGGTGCTGGGACGCCTCGCGCCTGGTCGACTTCCTGGAGACCCAGGAGCCGGTCGACCGCGAGCGGATCGGCGTCGCCGGGCTGTCGGGCGGCGGCACGACCGGCCTGTTCCTGACCGCGCTGGAGCCGCGGATCGCCCTGGCCATGATCGGCGGCTACTACTGCACGTTCCGGGACTCGATCTTCTCCATCCATCACTGCATCTGCAACTGCGTGCCCGACATGATGAGGTGGGGGGAGATGCGCGAGATCGCGGCCGTGTTCGCGCCCAAGCCCATGCTGGTCATCGCGGGCACCCGCGACACGATCTTTCCGATCGCGGCCACCAGGCGAGCCTTCCGGGAGCTGGCCGAGGTCTACGAGCTGCTCGGCGCTCCGGGCAATCTCGACCGCGACTTCTTCAACGGCCCGCACGCCTGGAACCACCGCAAGACGGTCCCGTTCCTGCGCCGGCACTGGGGCCGGCTGTGACCAGACTGGGTCCGCTAACCCTGCACTGGACGACGGGGGGACGATCATCCGTGCACGCATAGGTCCGACGGACTGTGCCCACCAAGCCGCGAGCCGCCGGTTTCTCTCCATTCCGCTAGGACTCTTCCTGTTGGCCGCGGCTGGGTGCGCAGGACCCGCCACTGGTCCGTCCGACGCCGTAGGCGAGATCATCCGCCTGCCGCGCGCCTTGAGTGCTGCGGAGGTCGAGATCATCAAGGCGAACAACCGCTTTGCCTTTGACCTCCTCGTGCAGGCCAATCGCCCGAACGGCAATCTCTTCCTTTCGCCGTTCTCGGCGTCCATGGCGCTCGGGATGACCATGAACGGAGCCATGGGAGACACCTGGAACCAGATGCGGGACACGATAGGGGTCGGGAGCCTCGCCGAGGAAGAGATCAACGCCTCCTACCAGTCCCTGCTCGAGCTCCTCGTCGGACTCGATCCCGCCGTGGCGACCGCGATCGGGAATTCCGTGTGGACCAGGCAGGGCTTTCCGGTGCATTCGGGCTTCCTGGACGCCGTGCGCGAGACCTTCCACGCCGAGGTGGCGGAGCTCGATTTCGCGAGTCCTTCGGCGTCCGAGCGGATCAACGGGTGGGTCAAGGACGCGACGCACGGCCGAATCGAGGACATCGTTCCCGCCCAGATTCCGGCCGCCGTCGTCATGTACCTGATCAACGCGATCTACTTCAAGGGTTCCTGGACCCTCCGGTTCGATCCTTCGGACACTCGACCGGAGCCCTTCCACCTGGACGACGGGTCCATTCGGACGGTGCCACTCATGACCCTCCGGGGAGACTTCTCCTATCAGGAGAACAGCCGGTTCCAAGCCGTGGACCTGCCGTACGGGGGCCGCGCTTATTCGATGACCGTGCTACTTCCGCAGCACGGCGTGAGCGTGGACGACCTCGCCACATCCCTCGGCGCAGTGGAATGGAAGGAGATTGCCGATAGTTTCCGCGAAACCGATTTGCGGCTCTTCCTGCCGCGCTTTCGGATCGCCTACGAACGTACGCTGAATGACGACCTGGCAGCCCTGGGCATGGTGGACGCATTCGATGACCGGGCGGATTTCACAAGACTCTCGCCGGTCGACGGCCTGTTGATCTCCGAGGTGAAGCAGAAGTCCTGGGTGGACGTCAACGAGGAGGGGACCGAGGCGGCCGCGGCAACCGTGGTCGCGGTTCGTGAGACTTCCGTTTCCGTCGTCCGCGCCGACCGCCCCTTCCTCTTCCTGATCCGGGAGCGCCTCTCGGGCACCATCCTGTTCGTCGGCAAGCTCGCCAGCCCTCCGGGAGGCTGACAGCGCCAGCAAGCGGGGCTGGCGTCTCAAGGTGGCCGGGCATGCGAGAGCCGGTGCGCAACGAAAGGCCGCCGGCTCTGCCTGACTCGTCCTGCAGCGGTACTTCATCCGCAGGGTGATGGTCGGTGCGATCAAGGGGTGACGGTGTCTGCCGGCCCAGCGCCTGGAGATCCCGGCCGACGAAGGTGATGTGCGAGTCCGCCGGCGGCTCCGGCCAATCTCGATCTCCACCCCCGCGAGGGTGAGTTGCACCAGTATCGGGCCGGCATTGGTGTGCACCACTCCCTTGGCCCGCTCCACGCCGCCGGCCAGCCCCTGCAGGAGTTTCCGTAGCGCTGCCAGCCGCACCCGACGCGCGGCTTCGACCGACGGGCTCTTACTCCTGGTCGTGGCCGGCGCGGTGGCCGCCGGCGAAGTAGAACGGACGCTCGTCGTATATCACGCGCAGGTCGACGGCGCAGCGCTCGGCGGCCAGCAGCGTCGGCCACGTCGATCTTGTTCATGATGACGGTGTTGGCCTCCGCTTGGCGCGGCAGCGCCAGCAGGTGGTCGGCATAGCGAAGATAGGTGCTGGCGTCCACCATGCACACCACGTTTCCCAGATGGAGGTAGAGGGCGAGCTCAGGTGCGGCGAGCAGCGCCGGAAACGCAGCCGGTTCGGCCAGGCCGGAGTCTCCATCAGGATCGTGTCCGGCTGCTCCTCGTCCAGCAACGCGCTCAGCGCTTCCTGCAGCGGCGCGCTCCGGGTGCAGCACACGCATCCCGAGGTCAGCTCCGCGACCGCGGTCCACCAGCGCGCCGTCCACTGTCACGGCGCCGAAGTTCGTTCACCACGATGGCGGGCCGCGCGCCTGCCGGAAGCGACGCCAGCAGCCGGTTCAGCAACGTGGTCTTCCCGGAACAGAGAAACTCCGACAGCAGGTGTACCGGCACCGTGGCGGCCGACCGCATCAGCGCCATGCGCAGAGCCGCATAAGGTCACCGTCATCCTATATCGTGCTGGCCCTGGGGATGACCATCCTGGTGCTCGCCGCGTCGGCCCGTGCGATCATGGAGCAGGACGGCAACAGGCTCGATCAGATGGACAGGGCAAAGCGCACGCAACTCACTGTCGAGGCGTGGTCGGGGGAGGAAAAGGAGATGGCGGTCCGGCTCCACCCTGCATGAGGGAGACGCCGAGCCTCACGGGCGCAGGCGAGGTCCACGAGCTGCGCGGCGCTCCGGGCAACCTCGACCGCAACTTCTTCAACGGCCCGCACGCCTGGAACCACCGCAGGACGGTCCCGTTCCTCCGCCGGCATTGGGGCCGGTTGTGATTAGTTGGCCTCTGGGGTGATTGTTGACAGTCGACAACCAGTAACATACCGTGGAAGTCGCTGAGGCGGGTGCTTGCCTGACAGACACTGGCTGTCCCCCATGCCCATGTGCATGGGCAGTGCGAGCCTTGCGACTTCGCCGCGTTGAAGCGAATTTAGGGGTGTGTGCATGAACCTCGAGAGTCTGGCAACGAAGCGGGCGAGAGAGCGTGGCTACTACCGGGACTGCGCGTGGTACTGCGACTTCAGCGTATCGCCTGTCTCCGGCTTGGGGCCCGAAGCAGGCGTTCACCGGCGTGACCCCAGCCGCGTTCTTCTGGTCGACGGCACATACTACGTCTGGTACACGAAGTCGGTTGGTCGACATGTCGGGTTCAGCACCGGGGACTTTGACGCAAAGGTCTTCCCGTGGGACAAGTCCGACATATGGTATGCAACCTCCGAAGACGGTCAGGAGTGGCGCGAAGCCGGGTGTGCTCTGGCCCGCGGTGAACGAGGTCGGTTCGATGACAGGAGCGTATTCACCCCTGAGGTTCTTGAACACGAGGGCAGGTTCTACCTTGTCTATCAAGTGGTGAAGCATCCATACGTGAACAGGGTCAAGGAGCATATCGCGATGGCGATTGGGGAAGACGCCGACGGACCATTCGTCAAGCTGCCAGCACCAATACTCAAGACGGCAGAGAACGGCGTATGGGAGGGTGACGAGGACAATCGCTTCCTGGTCAGAGAGCAAGGCGACTTCGACAGCCACAAAGTACATGATCCGTGCTTGCTATACTTCAAAGGCAAGTTCTACTTGTATTACAAGGGCGAGCGGATGGGCGAGAGGCTGTACATGGGGGGAAGGGAAACCAAGTGGGGCGTCGCGATCAGTGACGAACCGGGAGGACCGTATCTCAAGTCACCATATAATCCGGTAACCAACAGCGGGCATGAGACCTGCGTGTGGAACTACCGGGATGGAGTTGCTGCACTGCTGAGAACGGATGGGATGGAGAGAAACACCATTCAGTACGCAGAGGACGGGATCAACTTCGTAATCATGGCCGGGATCAAGGGCTCCCCGGAGGCGCCCGGACCGTTCGTGAGCGGCAAGAGTGACGAGCCGCTCGACGGAATCCGGTGGGGGCTCAGCCATGATGTGAGCGGCGAGTGGCACTACATCGTCAGATTCGATCTCGACGAGCGGCAGAAGCAAAGATATTTGGCGCGAGTCAGGTATGAATAGGATCTGGTAGGCTGCCTTCCGGTTTGCCGGGAGGGTGACGGTGAATCCCGACGCGACGCGCCACCCGGCGCTGTCACTTCAGTGCGTACGAGTAGGTTCGCGCGCCGGCGCATCTGCTGCTACCCGGTGGCTGCTCAGGGCTTCCCAGTCGAAGCGCACGCCATGGCCAGGACGGTCGCTGGCGGTGATGACACCATTGTCCGCCAACGGCGCGTCTATCTGGAACCGATCCAACCTGAAGCCATGGACTTCGGCGTAGGACGCATTGGGCAACGCCGCCAGCAGCGGGACATGCAGCTCGTGCACGCCATGAGACGTCACCGGCAGATTGGCGGCCTCCGCGCGTCTGGCTACCTCCATGAACGCAGTGATGCCGCCGCAGTTGGTCACGTCGGGCTCCACGAACGACACCGCGTTGCTGTCTATTGCAGCGTCGAACTCGGCGACGGTGTGCAGGTTCTCCCCGACGGCGATGGGGATCCCGCCTTCGCGTGCCACGCGTGCCAGTCCGGCGACGTCGTCGGGATCGATGGGCTCTTCGAACCAATAGAGGTCGAGGTCAGCAAGCGCGCGGGCAGCGCGAATGGCCTCTTCGATGGTATAGCTCTTGTTGGCATCCACCATGACACGAGTCTCAGGCCCCACGGCATCGCGTACCGCCCGCACGCGCACTACATCTTCTTCCAGGATGCTGCGTCCGATCTTCACCTTCAGCGCCCCGAAGCCGGCGGCGACGTGCTCCACGCTCTGAGCGGCAAGTTCGTCTGCGTCGAGCTGCAGGTCGATGCCTCCAGGGTAGACAGATACACGCGGATCGTTGCCGCCGAGAAGCTGCCACAGCGGTCGGCCGGTGACATGCCCCTTGAGATCCCAGAGGGCGATATCGACGGCAGACATCGCGAACGCCACCAGACCGCCTCGGCCGATGTAGTGGAGGTGCCGCCACATCCGCTGCCAGATTGCATCGATGGCGGCTGGATCGCAGCCGACGAGCAGCGGAGCGAGCTCCACGTCCAACAACGTCTTCACCGCGGCGCCTCCGCGACCTACCGTGTACGTGTAGCCGAGCCCGCACGCTTCGCGGTCCGTCGCCAGCCGGACCACGACTACCTCGAATTCCGTGTGCACACCGTGCGACGCGTCGGTCATGGGCCCATCGAGCGGAATGCGATAGTGGTCGGCGGAGACCTCCGTGATCATCATTGCTACGGAGTCACCTGTTCGCGTTCACGGTAGGGGCCGTCGCCGTTGAAGCCGGGAGGTCGGAGCCGCTCATCGGTGAGGCGCATCCTGAAGCGATGGTCAGATGTCATGTCATAGATTGTCAACAGTATACATTTGACTGCGATTCCGGGGAGATGAAGCTGCTGCCAGACAAGGATGGCCACCTGGGCCAACACAGGATAGGATTGTCGATGATTGAATCACAGACAATGCGTGAGCCAGTACACTGGCGGCGCATGTCGAGGAGGCGAATCGGTTGCCGGATGCGGTGTATCGCTCCATCCCGGAGCAGATCGTGGAGCAGTTGCGCCTGGAGATCATGTCCGGGCAGATCGAGGTTGGTTCGCCGCTCAGAGAGCAAGATCTGTCGCAGCGGTTCGGGGTCAGTCGTGGACCGATTCGCGACGCGCTGCTCAAGCTGGCGCAGGAGGGGTTGGTAAACTCTCGTCCCAACGTCGGCGCGTCGGTGGCAAGTCAGCCGCGTGAGTCCATCCGGCCGCTGATCACGGAGATCCGACGGCGAATCGAGGTTTTCGCCCTCGATGACGTATTCGGCGAGCTCTCCGCGGACGACAACGCGCGAATGGAGCAAATCCTGGTGCGCATCCGCGTTGCCTGCGAGGCTGACAGCGTGCCGGATCTTGTGGCCGCCGATGTGCAGTTTCACGAAGCGATCATGACCCGCTACGGTGACTCGGATCTCCTGGCATTGTGGCGGCGCGTCATCGTCCGCATGATGATGCGCTACGACCGCTTCCGCGATCTGCAGGAGAGCTACGATGAACACCGGCGCATCTTCGACGCGATCGTGGAGGGCCGCAAGGACGACGCGCTGCGCGCACTGGAAGCCAATATAGTCTGAACTCGCGCAGCGTACGGCATCATCGGTCATGCGGCCCGGTCACTGCTTTATTGCGCCGGCGGTAATGCCGCGAATGAGCGTCTTGCTGTATGCGATGAACACGACGAAGATCGGAAAGATCGCCAGGTTCGTCGCCAGAATCTGTGCGGCAACATCCCTGAGGTACTGATTGCCGAAGTTCCTGATTCCCACCGGGAGCGTGTACAGGCTCTGCCTGGTGAGCAATATCGTCGGCAGCATGAAGTTGTTCCAGGACGCGAGAAAGGCGATCAACGCCATCGAAGCCAAAGCGGGTTTGATCAGGGGCAGGACGATGGTAACGAACAGTCTGGGCTCGGAGCACCCGTCTATCCGCGCGGAGGCGAGCAGTTCGTCGGGCAGCCCATTCTTGATGTACGACGTGATCCAGAAGACCGCGAACGGATTTGCCGCAGTCAGGATGAATGGCAGATGACTATTCAACATGTTGAATGCCTTCATCTGCAGCACGAATCCGATCGTGCTCAACTGCACGGGAATGAGGAGTGTCGCTATGATCGCGGCGTAGATCGGTTTCCTGAGCTTGAACTCATATTTCCCCAGAGCGAAAGCGGCCATCGCCGCGATCAAGACCACCAGGATCGAGTGTAGTACCGCCACATACGTGGAGTTCCAGTAGTAGATCAGGAACGGGGCATCAAAGACGGTGCGGAGGTTCTCCGCCAGATAGTCGGATGGCAGCAGCGGAATGGACAGGAACAGCTTGCTCGTCTTGTAGGTGCTCATTACCAGCATCACGAAGAACGGGAAGACCGAAACCGCACAGACCATGACGATCGTGAGATTGAGGATTAGAGTGTTCAGCCTCTTCACCGCTCTTCCTTCCTGTTCCAGGCATAGAAGCTGATGACCGAAAGCGTCGCCATTATCACGAACAGTGCATACGTTATTGCGGAGGCATAGCCGTACCGGGTGGTCCGATTGAAGGCGGTGTCGAACATGTACCAGATGGCGGTCAGTACGCTGCCATTGGGCCCGCCCACCAGACCGGCGCTTGACGGAAACATCATGAAGGGGATTTCGAACAGTTGCATGCTACCGCTGATGGTGGTTATCGTCATGAACAGCAGGATAGGTCTGAGCAGCGGCAGCGTGATTCTGAGGAATCTCTGCATCGCGCTCGCTCCATCGATCTCCGCGGCCTCGTAGTAATCGGCGGAGATGTTCGCCAAGCCTGCCATGACGATGACCGTCGAGTACCCGAGGAACCTCCACTGTATCGCCACGGTCGTGATGTAGCGCGCGAGCCACGGCTCACCGAGCCAGTTCACACCCTGGCCGACGATGTTGAGTCTCAGCAGGAGCAGGTTCACGATGCCGTGCTTCCATTGGAAGAGCTGTGAGAAGATGACCCCAAGTGCGACGATCGCGGTGATATAGGGAAGAAAGATTATCGTCTGCGCCGTCTTCCTGAACTTGCATAACTTGCTGTGCAGCATGACCGACACTATCAGGATGATCAGTATGTGAAACGGCGCGACGGAAGCGAGCAGCAATGTGTTCTGTATCGAGTACCAGAATGTGCGATCGAAAAGAAGCTCGCGGTAGTTGGCGAGCCCGATGAACTCCCTCTCGGTAAGGCCGTCCCAGTTGGTCAGACTGAGAAAGAAGGAATACAGCACAGGGAAGAGACCGAAGGTGAGGTAGATCACGATGTAAGGCAACAAGAACAGGGCCGGCCAGATGGCGCGATTATGATGCAGCAGCAGCCTGCTTCGTTCTGGTGCGGTCAGGTGTTTGTATGTTACCTGGAACCTGGAGAGGGCCGGCGGGGGAGTCGCTCCCGCTCCAACGCTCTGCGGGCCTTCGGGGGCCGAGCGCCGAGAGCGATCACTCGGGATGATTCTGCCGATCCTGTCTGGGATGCTCATGAACGCTTGGTCCGGGGTCTCAAAACCGTGCAGCCGGAGACGCTTCTTCTACCGGCGGCACGTGCTGTGGCCCCTGGATGAGCGACACGCACAGGGCGGGTGTTCGCCTTGACGGTGGACCCTCGCGGGGTCGCCGTATGCGACTGCCCGGAGCTTGCCCCCGTCCAGCGTCGATCGGCGACGAGATTCCATCGAACTACGCGGGCCCCCGTTGCGCGGAGGTATTGGTGGCCCTCCGCGCAACGGTGCGAGGCTAGCCGATCGCCTCAATATCGCTTCTGAGGAGACCAAGGGCCGCCTCCATCATCTCCTCGAGGCCCGCGTCGTTCCGTATCATCAGTTCCAACGCCCTGCCCAATGCAGCCGTGACCGAAGCGTCGTACCGCGTCGGCGACGGAATCTCGATCTCACCCGCAATCTCAATGAACTTGCCGGTTACGTCCTGCCCCGCGAAGTATGGGTCGGGATTGCTGAACAGGTCCAAGCTGGTCTCATACACGGGCTTGTAGACAACCAGGGCGCCAACGGTCAGTACCTGCTGTGCGCCTTCCTCTGACCCCGGCTTATTCGCGTAGGAGTGGAGAAAAAGTAGGCGCGTCCGCCGATTTGCAGTAGAGTCAAGGTGTTAGGCCGAAACTGCCGCAAAGGACGGGACACGCCGTGGGTGAGACCCTACCGATCTTTTCGACGACTTTCAACGGCTCGGTGCAGGTTGAGGCGCGGGCGGATCATCTCAGCGCGGACAGCGGCGCGTTGCTGCTGCGCGAGATCATGGAGCGCACCGGCATCGTCGATTGGATGGACGAGCGGCTGCTGGATCCGCGCAATCCGGTGCTGATCACCTATCCGCTGGCCGACCTGCTGCGGACCAGCCTGTTGCTGCTCGGCCAGGGCTGGCGCGACCAGGACGACGCCGACCGGTTGCGGCACGACCCGAGCTTTCGGGTGGCCAACGACTCCCGCCGGGGCACCTCCGCGCTGGAGGTCGACAGCGTGCTGCCTTCGCAGCCGACGTTGTCACGGTTGGTGGGCCTGTTGAGCGCGCCGACCAACCAGGAGGTGGTGCGTGAGGGGATCATCGAGATGGCGCTGCGCCGGCTGTGGCAGGACAACGGGGGCCGGCGGCGCAAGCGGTTGATGATCGACGTGGACGGCTTGCCGGCGCAGGTGCACGGGCAGCAGGCCGGCAGCGAATACAACGGGTACTACGGGCAGCGGATGTTTCATGCGCTCATCGCTAGTTGCGCCGAGAGCGGCGACCTGCTCGACGGCACGCTGCGGCCGGGCGCGGCCGGCTCGGCCGACGGGGCGCTTGCGTTCATTCAGAGGGTAGTCGAGCGCGTGCGGCGGGTGTGCGAGTCGGTGCTGGTGCGCCTGGACGCCGGGTTTCCGGACGGACAGACGCTCACGGGTCTGGAGTCGGCAGGCATCGACTACGTGGCGCGCATCCGCAACAACGCGGTGCTGGACCGCATGGCCGAGCCGTACCTGCGCCGGCCGCCGGGGCGTCCGCCGCGCGAGGGGCGGGTGTGGTGCCACGAGTTGCGCTATCAGGCCGATTCCTGGGAGCACGCGCGGCGGGTGGTGCTGGTGGTGTTGGAGCGACCCGGAGAATTGTTCCTCGACTACTTCTGGCTGATCACCAACCTCAACCGCAACCGCTACAGCGGCGCGCGGCTGTTGGGGCTGTACCGCATGCGGGGCAAGGCCGAAGGGCACATGGGAGAGTTCATGGACGTGTTGGCGCCGGCGCTGTCGTCGGCGGCCCGATCGAAGAGCCACTACCGGGGCCGCCGCCTGGAGGCCGTCACCGAGCCGGAAGAAGCAGGCGTGCGGGCGCAGAACGAGACGCTGTTGCTGCTGAACCTGCTGGCCTACGAGGTGCTGCACGCCGGGCGGTGCGTGATGCAGCGGGCCACCGGCATCGGCTGGAGTCTGCGCCGGTTGCGCGAGCGGGTGCTGCGGGTGGCCAGCCGCGTGGTCCGCCACGGGCGCAGGCTGACGTTCGTCATCGCCCAGGACTCCGCTCCCGATTGGCTACGGCTGTGGGGCAAGCTTGCGGCGCTCGACTGGACGCCAAGCTGAGGCTTAGGGGGCGCTCCGATCGGCTCGCACGCGTCCTGCTACGGGCCGTACCATGTCCGGCCCATCCGCTCGGCAGCCCGCGAATCCTCAGACGCGGCCGATCACGGCCCGCGGATCTCTCAACGAGTGCCCCATCCAATCACGCGCGCCAACCGACGTCCGCGTTGTCACCAATCCGCCCCGCGAACCAGCTCGAATCCTCAATTCAGCCAGCTCTCTTCACGCAGGGGTGAATAACCCGGGCTGACAGGAACACCTCTCGGATGAAGTCCCACGCCGCATCCTTGGCTTCGGACCCCGAAGAGATCGCCAAAGCGTTTCCGCCCATGCTGAAATTGCCACCGGGCGCATCCATGATACCCCAACGGCCCATGGAATCAGGATCGTTCCCCTTGATGATGTAATCGGGAGCCCAGATCGGGTTCGCATAGAAGATGTGATTGTCCTGAACAAACGACGCGCCATACCCTTCCTCGAACAACTGCGGGTCGTACAAGTCGTGGTCCTTGGCTTCCAACATGAATGACAGCACTGCCCGAAGACCTGCCTCGTCGATGACTCCGTCCCGGCTGACGATAGTGTTATCGAGTTGTGCCCTGACCATGTTCAGCAGGTCGTTGGGGCTGGCGAACATGTATACGTCGCCGCCGGTAGCCTCGTTGAGTCGCTTCCCCTCGGCAAGCACGTGCGCCCAATCAGGGAACATGGCTTCCAGGTCTTCCGGATCCTCGGCGCCGAGGTGCTCGCCCGCCAGATTCCTCTTGTAGGCCATGCTCGCGGGAGTCATGCCCATCTCCACCGCGACGATCTCTCCGTTGTCGTTTGTCGTCTGGCTCACTGCGTAGCCGAAGATGTCATCACGGTCGAGGTTGTACGGGGCCTGCTCCAGGAGTTCCCAGGCATCGAGATTGATCAGCCTCTGCCTCCAGGTCATCTCAAGGGCGCCGACATCGGGAAGTTCGCCGTCTGCGGCAAATGCCGTCGCCCACTTCTGGTAATACTCACCGTGGTTTACGGGGACGATTTCCACGACGGTGTTCTCTGCTCTTGCCGAGTACCACTCGGCATGCTGACGCAGATCATCCCCCCAATACCAGATGGAAACGGTCGTAGCCGATGGCGCTTCGGCAGCCTCCTGTTCACCTGTAGCGAAGACTGCGATGGGCAGCAACAGGGTGGCTACGGCCACCAGCATCCCTGTGGTGGTCTTCTTCATGTTTGATCTCCTTGATCTTGGCCTCGAGTGGCCGCGGTTCCCCGCACCCAGGCCGGCGGTTGCATGGAAGCCCATGGAGCATCCCGCGTTCCTGAGTTCCTCCCAACGTTCCAATGGTGACTCCCGGGACCGGTCTCTCCCGTTGGGTGAAGATCCAGGGGAGCACGTCTGTGCACTTCCTCCTTCTCGGCGTAGGTGGTCCTTGCCGGCGACACGAAGAACGCGGCTATGGGTCGCGCCTGCGAACGCTTGCTTCGGGCTCCTTGGCTACCCATACACTGCTGGTTGTCGGCTGTCAACAATCCGCATTGGCTCACCAGGCGCAACGCTGCGGCTCCGGAGGAAGAGCCGCTCATACGCGACACCGGGCAGGTGGTCAAAGGACGAGATCCCGATCCGGACCTTCGCCGACTGGAATGAGCAGGGGCCGGGATCCCCTGAGACCGACATGGTGGCCGATTGGGTCTCCACAACAAGACGGATCCGGCAGCCATCGGAAGGCTCCGTCTATGATCTCAACGGAGGAGAGATCACTTGAGTGAGCACGCGCCTGCCGCATCGGCTGATCCTGCGCAACGACGGCAACGCCATCGCCGGCCCGACGCGGGAGGCGCCGCTGGGCGAGCGGGGCTTGGTGGAGCTGGCGATCGATCCGTCGCGCGACATTCTCGTCGACACGCTGTACTGGCAGCTCGAGACCGACCCGCCGGCGGTGCGCGACTGCAAGCTGGTGCAAGCTGGTGCTGGCCGGGAGGCGATTGGCCGCTGCGCCCCGGCGGTGACCGTCAGGGCGGGGCGCTCCGCTCACCGTCTTTCGGGGCTATTTCCTGATGAAGCCAAAGTAGACGTAGGACGCCACCAGGATGCCAAAGGCCACGAGACCAAGGTTCCCGTAGAGAGGGTTGACTTGAAGTCCCAGGAACAGGACGGACGAGAACGCTATATACAGACCGATGATGGCGCCGGCGTGCGCGAGGATCCTCACCATGGCCAAGTCCCTCCTCGGGTTCACTATAACGCGTGGGGCGCGAACACGGCCTCGACGCGCGCGCGGCCGTGTGCGACCGCGGCGCCGCCGTGCAGGGGTCGAGCGAACTTCGGCGCCGAAGTGATACGCCATGTTGGGTCGAAGGGCGCCGGTTTCGTGATCGGCGACGTGCCGCGGCGTGCGCTCATCTTAATGGGGTAAGGTGGAGACTTCCATGAGCAGCCGCCGACCCCATCGGCTGATCCTGTGCAACGACGGCAACGCCATCGCGGGTCCGACTCGTGAGGCGCCACTCGGCGAACGCGGGCTGGTGGAGCTGGCGATCGATCCGCTGCGGGGCACGCTGGTCGACACGCTGTACTGGCAGCTCGGCACCGACCCGTACTTCGGCACCCCGACGCACCGCCTCACCGACCACTACAGCCACGACACGGCTGTCGGTCCGCGCTGGGGCGCTGGCACGGAGCGCTTCGCCACGGCGTCGCAGTGGCGGGTGTACGAGAACACGCGGGCGCTGATCGAGGCCGGCACCGACCCGCCGGAGGTGCTGATCGAGCACGGCCACCGCGCCGGCCTGCAGGTGTTCCTGTCGATGCGGGTCAACGACGTGCACGACCGCAACCTGCCGGGCGGCCTGGACGATCCGCTGATGTCGCCGATGAAGCGGGACAACCGGGACTGGATCCTGGGCGGCGAGGGCATGCGCCGGACCGCTTTGGACTTCGCGGTGCCGGCGGTGCGGGACTACAAGCTGGCGCTGGCCGAGGAGGCGATCGACCGCCACGACCTGGACGGCCTGGACTGGGACTTCTGCCGCGTGCCGGTCTTCTTCCGGCCCGGCGAGGTGGGGCACGGGACGGCGCTGATGACCGACCTGGTGGGCCGGCTCAAGGCGGCGCTCGTGTGCAAGAGCGAGCGGGCGGGGCGGCAGGTCTTGTTCTCCGCGCGGGTGCCGGGATCGCTCGACGGGGCGCTTGCGGCCGGGCTGGACGTGCGCACCTGGATCGAGCGGGGGCTGATCGACGTGGTGGTGGTCGGCCACGCCACCGGCTCCCGGTTCCGGCTGCCGGTGGAGGAGTACGTGGCCGCGGCGCGCGGCACGGACGTGGAGGTGATCGCCCAGAACCTGGGCCTGTTCATGCAGCCGCGCCCGCGCTGGGCCGGGCTGCTGTTCGGCGAGCGCGACTACTACTCCACCGAGATGTGCCGGGCGGTCGCGGCCGTGCATCACCGCGCGGGGGCGCACGGCCTCTACCTGTTCAACAACCACTATCTCTCGGTCACCCGCGACACCGGCTACGACCGCCAGCCGTGGCGGGAGATCTCGGACCCGGCGCTCATCGCCCGCCGCGACAAGCACTACCTGGTCGATCAGCGGGAGACGGCCGGCGGGCCGCTGCCGATCGCCCTGCAGCGACCCGGCGACCGCGCCGAGCTGCGTCTCGACGTGGCCGACGACCCCGCCGACGGAGGGCAGGCCACGCTGCGGATGCTGATCGAGCAGCTCACCGCGCCGGACGAGGTCGCCATCGAGCTGAACGGCGCCCCGCTCGACCCGGACCGGGCGCGGCGGCGCATCCACTTCAACGACGCCTGGCTGGACCTGGACGCCACCGGGCACCTGCGCCAGGGGTGGAACGCGCTGTCCGTGCGGGTGGTCGCCCGGAATGACCGCGTCGGCTGCCCGCTCAGCCTGGCCAGCGTGGAGGTGTTGGTCCGCTATTGAGCGCGCCGCTCGCGGCAGAAGCCAAAGCTAAATGATTCAACCGATATCCAGCGTTCATTGACTTTCAATTGTCTTGTCTGTTGACTCGGGATGCTCGCTACTAAACGCCAAGAGTTCCAACCCATTGTTCACGGCGAGATCAAGAGGCCAGGGTACACATCCGTCATCCCCACGAGCATACTTAGCGCCATGGCAACTTCCAACTCATCTTCCCTGGTATATCCATGTATCCCCGAATGAGTATGGTCGTCGGTCTCCGGCAAATGGTCGACACGAATACTATTGCCGATTCGGTCTCTCACTGATCCGACATTGAGAACTGCGAATCTCCCTCCCTTCCTGACACCGAAGCCTTTCCCTATCAACAGCTCGCGAACACAATCAACTGCGTCATCGTGGCGCCTCTGTCCGCTCTTCTCTAGCCAATTGACAGAAAGGTGATCCTCACTCTCTCGACGCATGAATGAACCTACGGTAGGCATGCCGCCCTCGACGGTAGATGGCTTGCAGTAGCGAGCTACGTGATCTATGTCAGGAACCGGCGTGGGTGTGCTGTTCAACTTGTTCGAAAAAACGGCTGCAGATCAAATAGTGCAGCATCCGTTCTCTTGGTTCCTTTTTTCCTTGACGTTGCTCCGAACGCTACGAACCGAACCCAGCCGTGTCGAAGGAACTCGATGGCGACAGCTCCTGATTCTGGATCGTTCGGGAGTTTCGTCTTCCATTCGGCAACCAATCGTCCGTCTGGACTCACGGAAATCCTCGGTGTTGGCAGAGTTACGCCATGGTCCACGAAGAAGTTAGCCAGTGTAGATAGCGACTCTACCTCGATGTCTGGTTCATCCGGATCGTGATTACAAATCTCACGAAGATCCAGCAGACGGTCGGCGATCTTGTCTAGCCCTCTTCGTTCTACTGTCTTGATCATCTCTGCAGCGTCGGTACGCTCATGCGGTTCAACAACAGCTGTTCCGATACCGCTTACCACCGTATCCGACATCGAATGGTTATCCTGTGCAGATTGCGTGACAGCGGCGGTCAGCCATTCGGATATGGACGACGCACCGGCGAACGAGTTGCTGTTGCCAGCGCCTCCCGATTTGACCAACACACCTTGTGCCATGGATCTCTAATCGCTATTCAGTTCGCTGGACGGTCTATCCACCACCACTATCGAATTGGCCCACCGCAGATAGTAGAGTGGATATCCTTGGCTGTCGGTTCCTGACGGAAACCGAGCAGCCTCGAAGACATCGAACGTGACTCGAATTCGTGACCCGTCGGACAACGAAACCAATATGGGCCGGTTCTCAATGCCGACAATTTCGACCACGCGTGCGTCTTCAAGATCGCCGGTTACAGGGTTCCGGAGCTCCCTTGTTGCCGGCTCCGGCTCTGGCTCCGGTTGCTGTTGCTGTTCCATGGACGCAGGGTAACGGAACTCGATGTTGGAGGCAAGGAACGGGTAAAGAGCACGATGATAGAGAGTTACTGGACATAGGTCTTCGTTGGCCACGAATGGCGGAGACTCGCGATCGAGGTATTGCCTGAGCTTCCCGGGGGGGAGGTGCGCCCGTGCAGATTGGGAGACAAGTGGGCAGCGAAGGAGGTCGCGCTGAGAAGATCCCGGTGGCTCGGAGAGCCGGGGCGAATTGGCAGGGACTGTTGACCGGAATGCGTCCTGCAAGGCTTCCGTTGAGACGAGAGTTCATCGGGCGCCTCGCCGTTGGGTCAGTCGCCGATGACCGAGCGGAAGAGCCGGATCAGGTTGCCGCCCAGGATCATGCGGACTTCCTCGTCGCCGAATCCGCGGCGGCAGAGCTCGCGGGTGACGTTGACCAGCTTGTCGTAGCTGTCGAGCTCCTCCGGAATGCCCAGGTAGCCGCTCGCAGGCAGGCCATGGGCGCGGCGGAAGTCGTCGCTCAAGTAGAGGTAGTCGCAGCCGAGCGCGATGCGCTCCACGCCGATCGCCTCGGCCAGGTACTCGACGTGCGTAACCACGTCGGCGGCCGTCGCCGGGCGCGCCGGGTGCAGGTAGTGGCTGAAGAAGTGCAGGCCGACCACGCCGCCGGTCGCAGCGACCGCCCGGAGCTGGTCGTCGTCCAGATCGCCCGCCCCAGGGATGGCCCCGCGCGGCGTACCGTGCAGGAAGGCCACCGGCCGGGAGCTCAGCTCCATGACCTGGAAGAAGGTTTTCCGGCTGCAGTGCCCGGGATCGACCAGGACGCCGAGACGGTTCATCTCGCGCACGGCTTCCCGGCCGAAGTCGGTGAGGCCCTCGCACACCGGAGGGTCGCGCCGGTCGCAGATGTCGTTGCCGCCGGCCCAGGTGAGCTGCAGCACGCGCAGTCCCAGCCCGTAGGCCTCGTGCAGCAGCCCCAGGTCGCGCTCGATGGGCTTGCCGCCCTCGAAGCCCAGCAGCACCGCGGAGCGGCCCGTCTCGTGGGCGCGCACGATGTCCCCCGCGCCCCGCGCCAGCAGGAGCGCGTCGGGGTGGGCGTCGACGATCGCGCGGATGCTCCGCATCTCCCGCCACGCCGGTTCCGTGAAGCCGGTGTACTCGTGCAGGGAGCGCTCCCGGTCCTCGACGTCCGAAAAGACGCGGGCGTCCACGGAGGCCAGGGTCACCTTGCCGGCCAGGCCGGCGCGGTGCATGGCCAGCAGGTGCTCCTCGTGGCAGTAGTGGTCGTGCCCGACGAAGACCGGGGAGGACCGGTGCAGCTCTTCCGCCCGTGCCCCGGAATCGTCGCCTTCGGCTCCGTTTCCGGCCCGTCCCCGCCTTTCGCTCGGAGTCTGTCGAGCCGTGCCGCATGCGCGGCGCGGCCAACAGACTCCTCCCGCGTCGCTCATCGCCGCGGGGTCAGTCCCGGTGGGCTGCCCTTCATGAAGGCGAGGGCGTTGCCGCCCAGGATGGCTGCCGCGGTATCGGCGCTGAACCTGCCGGGAGCCCGCACGGCGGCGATCCGTGCGGCCATGTCGGAGCCCTGCGCGAAGTGGGGCCAGTCGGTGCCGAACATGACCCGGTCCGCGCCGGCCGCCTCGACCAGCGCCTCCAGCGCCGGCGACCCCGGGTCCAGCGCTCCCAGGTCGGCGTACACGTGCGGATACTCGGCGATGAGGGCGCCCGCCTCCGCCGCGTGCTCGGGGGTGAAGGTGCGCGCGCCGGCGTGCGCCAGGGAGATGTTGATCGACGGGAAGGCCTCGAAGGTTCGGCGCAGGTGGCCGGCGTAGTCCTCCCAATCGCGCACCCGCGGCCTCACCTCCCGGTGTCCCGGTGCGATCGCCTCCAGCGGCTCGGGCTCGTCTATTCCCAGGTACCAGAACGAGGTGTCGATGATCACCGGGGCCTCGAACTCCGCCGCAAGGGCGATGATCCGCCGGCAGCGGGGATCGTCCGCGATCTCGCCCCAGAAGGAGGTGACCAGCTTGAGCCCGGCGGCGCCTGCCTCCAGGTTCCTGCGCGCCTGCGCCATGTGGTCCGGCACGGCCGGCCCCAGGTGACAGGGGAACCAGTAGAACCGCTCCCCGCAGCGCTGCATGGCGTCGAGCGGGTAGGTCACGTTCATCGTCGCCCGGACGCTCTCCTGGGCGATTCCCTTGCGGGACAGGTCCGACGGGATGTCCTCCGGGCACCAGCTTATGTAGAACGCCTGGTCGATGCCGCATGCGTCCATCAGCGCGATGAAGTCCTCGGCGCTGGTCGGCTTCGGGGTGCCGTCCTCCTTCCACACGCTGTAGCGCTGCGGGCGGCCGGCCGCGTCGAACGGCTGGATGAGATGGATGTGGGCGTCGATCACGGGCGGCATGGGCGAGGTCCTCCTGGTCATTCGATGAGGGTGAAAGCGTACAGCTCCGCGTCGCGGAGGCGGAACTCCAGCCGCGCGACCCGGCCGCGCAGCGACGCCGGCGTGCCGGTCCAGCGCACCTCCTGGGTCACGCCGGCCCCGGTCAGCGGCCGGCAGTCGCGAAAGAAGAAGCCGGGCACCGGCAGGCCGGCCTCGTCCAGCAGGCGCACGCGGAGCTCGCCGCGGACCTGCGCGTTGACCGTCAGCCGCGCGGCGTTCCAGGCGAACGGCCGCGTGCGCAGCGTGCCCGGCTGCTCCGCGCCCGCGTCGTAGGAGACGAACCCGTCGCGGCGCAGGGTTGCCACGCCGAGCTGGCGGTCGCCGTCCCAGATGCCCATCTTGTGGCCGCGCGCGTAGCCTGAGTAGTAGATCAGCTCGCGGTCGCCGATCGTCACGCACTCGCCCGCCCACGCCATGGCGTGGTCCCAGCTCCCCGGCCGGCGGTCGCGGTCCAGCAGAACGCCGTCCTGCCGGGTCCAGTGCTCGCCGTCGCGGCTGGTGCAGAGCTCCGTCCAGCCGATGCCGTGCACGGGACCGCCCGGGTCGGCCGGCAGGTCGTCGCGCAGCACGCGCAGGAGCCCCAGGTAGAGCGACCCGCGCATGACCGGTTGCATGCCGTAGAACTCCCGCATCGGCCCCTCCTCCTCGGGGTCCGAGACCACGATCGGGCGAAACGGCGTCCAGCGGCGCAGGTCGGTGCTGGTGGTCTGGGCGACCAGGCGGCGATAGCCCTCACCGTGGAAGGGCGGCTTGCCGGTGAAGCCGTCGTCGGGCCGGCCGGAATAGCCGGCGGTGACCAGGTAGCGCTTCCGCAGCGGGTCCCAGCAGCCGTTCAGCCGGTCCTCCATGCGGCGCGCGGTGTCCAGGTAGACGGGGTTGTCGGGGTCGTCGGTCCAATGGAAGCCGTCGGGCGACCAGGCGGCGGAGAAGCGGTCGCCGCCGGTGTAGAGCAGCACGAAGCGCCGCTCCGGGTCGATGACGGCGCTTGCCGGATGCCGGGCATGGTCGACCAGGCACAGGCAGTAGGCTCCGCGGCGCACGACGTTGTTGGCGCGCGACCCGGCGATCTCGACGATGCCCAGCTCCGGGAAGCGCCAGGTCAGGCCGTCGTCCGACTCGGCGTAGCCGTAGCTGCGGCGCTCGGAGCCGGTGAAGCCGGCGTCGTACCACATCCGGAACGGCGCGCCGCGGTTGTCCGGATCGCGGAACACCCTGGGAAAGAACAGCACCTGCGTGTGCCGCGTGCCGGGTCCGGACTCCAGGACCTGCCGCGGCAGCCGGCGCGCCCGGTGTGCGGTGCGGCTGAGGGCGCTGGTCCGCTCGATCACGTAGTCGTCGATGAACAGGTGGGTGCCGGCGGCCAACTCGATCGGCTGGCCCGGCAGTCCACGCCGCGCGTCATCCATCAGATCCTCCTTCGAGACTGGAGCGCCCTTTCTTCGCGATTCCTTGCGCCTCAGGCTACCAGTATGCACTCGGCAGGCTGGTCGTGGATTAGGACCTGAGGCAGATCTGTGTACGATCCTGGATGTGTCCAGCCGGGGCGACGCCTACAGGGAGTGAGAACGATGGGCGAGACGGTGACGATCCCGAAGGTCGAATACGACAGGCTGCGGGTCCTGGAAGAGGATCTCGCGGACGCACAGGCGGCCCTGGCCGTGGAGGGGCGGCTCGCCAATGGCGAGGAAGAGCTCATCCCGGCCGATATAGTCGATCGGCTCCTCGATGGAGAGCCCCCATTGCGGGTATGGGGGGAGTTCCGCGGCCTGACCCAGTCGCAGCTTGCCCGCGCCAGCGGTGTCAACCGCGTACAGATCGTGGACATCGAGGCAGACCGCAACAGCGGCTCGGTCCGCACCCTGCAGAAGCTGGCCGATGCCCTGGAGGTCACCGTAGACGACCTCATCCCGAGAGCAGACGACGCCAACGAGTAGCCGCGATCCTGCCCGGCGTCCCACCACATCCGAAAACGGCGCGGCGCGCAGCGCGCTCATCGGTCGGCCCCTCGTACGAGCCAGCCGCCACCGGTACATTGCTTCGCCTCCTTCCGGCCGGGTAGCATGGGACCCTCGACGGACCGTCCCGAGGGAGGCGGGGCGCCGGCAGGAGGCAGCACATGGCAGGCATTTCCGTGGCATCGCGCGCACGCGCGGCCAGGCTGCGGGAGTCGTCCCTGTTCCGGCGCTTCTACCGCGACCGCTACTACCTGGCGCTGCTGCTGCCCGGCATCGCCTACTTCGTCATCTTCCAGTACATCCCGATCTACGGCCTGCAGGTCGCCTTCAAGGATTTCTCGTTCCGCGGGGGCATCCTGGGCAGCCCCTGGGCCGACCAGTTCGGCATGGCCAACTTCATCCGCTTCTTTTCGGTCTACAACGTCGGCCGGCTGATCGCGAACACCTTCCTGCTCAACCTCTACTCGCTGATCTTCGCCTTTCCCGTGCCGATCGTGCTGGCGGTCATGCTGCACGAGTCGCCGAGCGCGCCGTTCAGGCGCAGCATCCAGACGGTCACCTATCTCCCCAACTTCATCTCCATCGTCGCGATCATCGGCATCATGCGGATGATGCTCTCGCCGGGCTCGGGCAGCGTGAATCGCCTGCTCGGGCTGGCCGGCATCGAGCCGATCTACTTCATGATCGAGCCGGGCTGGTTCCGGCCGCTGTACGTGATCTCCGGGATCTGGCAGACGGCCGGGTTCGGCGCGATCGTCTACCTGGCCGCCCTCGCCTCGATCAATCCGGAGCTGTACGAGGCGGCGATCATCGACGGCACGGGGCGCACCCAGCGGATCCGGCACGTATCCATCCCCGGCATCCTGCCGGTGGTGGCCATCCTGTTCATCTTCAACATGGGCAACATGCTGAGCAGCGGCTTCGAGAAGGTGCTGCTGATGCAGCACGGCACCAACCTGGAGGTCTCCGACGTCATCGGCACGTTCATCTATCGCGTCGGTCTGACGACCGTCGGGAACTACGATCTGGCCACCGCGGTCGGCCTGTTCAACACCGTGATCAATTTCGCGCTGCTGGTCACCGCCAATGCGGTAGTCAGGCGCGTCGCGGGAACGGGCCTGTGGTAGCGGGCGCGGGTGCGGGCGTACGGCGCATGCAGGCGTTCGACGTGCTCAACCACCTGCTGCTGCTGCTGATCGGCGTGGCCTGTTTCTATCCGCTGGTGCATGTCCTGTCGCTGTCGCTGTCGAGCGAGCGGGCGATCGTGCAGGGCATCACCTGGTTTCCGCGCGACATCGACCTGATCTCCTACAAGTTCATGCTCACCCATAACCGCATCATCGGCGGCTACGCCAACACGATCCTGTACACGGCGACCGGCACGTTCATCAGCGTGGCGCTGACCGCGATGACCGCCTATCCGCTGTCGAGGCGCCGGCTGTTCGCGCGCGTGCCGATCACGTTCATGATGGTGTTCACCATGCTCTTCTCCGGCGGCCTGATCCCGACCTATCTGCTGGTACGGGCGCTGGGGCTCCTGGACACCATGTGGGCGCTGGTCCTGCCGCCGGCGATCGCGGTCTGGAACCTGATCATCCTGCGCACCTTCTTCCAGAACCTGCCGGAGGAGATGGAGGAGGCGGCCCGGATCGACGGCGCGGGCGTGCTCCGCACCCTGCGGACCGTGATCATGCCCCTGTCCAAGGCGGCGCTGGCCACCATCGGCCTGTTCTACGCGATCGGCCTCTGGAACCAGTACTTCGCGCCGCTGGTCTATCTGCGCGACATCGACAAGATGCCGCTGCAGATCATCGTGCGCGACATGATCTGGGGGGACATCATGCGGCAGCGGGCCATCTCCAACAGGAACCCGTTCGCCGAAGAATTGACTGACTTCTCGGTCATGCTGCAACTCGAAAAGCTGAAGTGGACGGCGCTGTTCGTCTCCATCGTGCCGCTGCTGCTGGTCTATCCGTTCATTCAGAGATACTTCGTCAGGGGGGTGATCATCGGAGCACTGAAATAGACTCGAAAAGACAGAAAGAAACCCGGCAGGATCGATGATCCGGTCCTGACACACTCACACCTGACACACTCACAAGGAGCAACGATGCAAACGATAGTCAGACGATTGCTGCCGATCGCGGCGCTGCTGGCGCTGCTGGCGGCGCCGGCCGTCGCGCAGACCGTGACCTACACGATCGTCAGCGACAGCATCCAGAAGACCTTCGAGGAACCGATGTTCGTCGAGCTGGAGAAGATCACCGGCGTGCGCCTGGAGCCGCGGCTGTTCCCGGAAGACGACATTCCCAACCACTACGCGCTGATGGCCGCCGCCGACGACCTGCCCGACCTGGCCGCCCGGTTGCCGGGCAACCTGTCGCTGCAGTTCGGCCTGGAAGGGCTGCTGATGGGGCTGCGTGATCTCGAGGAGCACCGGCCCAACTTCGTCGACACCATCGAACGGTACAAGTTCGACTTCGACACGTTCCTGGCCCGCGCCGGCACGGCGGACGGCGACTACTTCGTGTCGCCGACGCTGGGCGGCTGGTACAAGAACATCAAGAACGCGATCATCTACCGGAGCGACATCTTCGCCGAGCACGGCATCGAAGTGCCGACGACCAGCGAGGAGCTCGCCGACGTGCTGAAGCAGCTCAAGGAGCTCTATCCGGACAGCATCCCGTACATGACGTTCCGCGACTGGTGGTGGCCGTTCTTCGTGATGTTCGGCGTGTACGACTATCCGCAGGGAGAGGACTACTACCACCAGACCGCCTACCAGGACGCGCTGCGCTACATCGCCGACCTGTACGCGGCCGGCGCCGTCGACCAGGAGTTTCCGACCCGCCAGTACGCGGAGTGGAACAAGGCGCTCAACGAGGAAGCGACGACCTTCATGGAGGGCACGCACGGCTACTCCTTCCACGGCAACGCGCCGACGCTGCTCGGCATCAGCAGCGAGGAGAACGCGGCAGCAGCCGCCGATCCCTTCGGTCCGGCCGGCCAGGCCGTGCTGGACAAGCTCAACGCGAAGTTCGCGTTCATGAGCATTCCCACGCACGGCAGCGCCAAGCGCGTGAGCCCGCCGTCCAGCAACGTGAACCCCTTCGGCATCGGTTTCAACGCCAACATCGAGATGCCCGAGGTGGCCGCGAATTGGCTGGACTTCTTCTATTCCGAGTACGGAGCGGCGTGGACGGGAATCTCCTCGCCCGAAGGGGTCAAGTGGGTCAACACCAACGCCGCCGCCGGCGACGTCATGTGGCCGTCGTTCGGCGACGCGATGGTGGAGCGGCGGCCGGCGACCGCGGAGGAGATTGAAGCCTCCTACAGCACGTACGAGCGCGCGTTCCTGCTGTTCCGCAGGTTCAACCACGACTTCCCGACCCTTCCGCAGGTCATGGAGCACAGCGGCAAGACCGCGGTCCGCCGCGTGGACGTGTTCGCCATGGACGACTCCCAGAAGGAGCAGGAGGCGACCCTGGTCGCGCAGATCAATCCGGTCGTCCAGGAGTGGGAGGACAACTTCATTCTTGGCAGGCGGAACGTGGACGACGACTGGGGCGACTACCTGGCCGCGCTTGACCGCGCCGGCCTGCAGGACTTGCTGGCGCTGCGTGCCGACACGCTGAAGCGCGCCGACAGCCACATCATCGAGCCCGTACCGAACAAGGACGGCCGCTCGACCCTGGCGCCGTAGCGCCGCAGACCGCCGCTTCGCGCGGCGGTCGTCATGGGACGCCCGGGCGGAGCCGGCACGGCCGGCTCCGCATCGGGCCTCTCCCGATTCTCTTTCACGGAACCGTTCATGACTCTCATCACCGACTTCTCGATCGCGCAGCCGGCAGACCGGCTGATCACCGACGACCCCACGACCTTCGGCCCGATCTCCAGGCCGAAACCCGGCGCGTGGCGCCTGATCGACTACGAGACCGAGCTGTTCGGCGGCCGGTTCCTGCAGGCATCCGACCGGCAGGCCGCCGTGCTGACGGTGCCGCTCGGATGCGACGGGTGGCACGCGGTGTCGATCGGCATCGCCGGCAGCGGCGTCAAGCAGGGCCCGGCCTCGATCGAGGTGCGGCTCGAAGGCGACGAGCACTGGCAGTACCTGCGCGCCGAGGGGTGGATCGACTACGTGGAGGAGCCGTGGATCATCGCCGACCTGACCGGACGGTCGCTGCAGGTGCGCTTCCCGCAGCAGGTGCAGGGGCCGGTGCTGGCGCGCCTGTGCTCGGTACGGGCGGTTCCCGTCAGCGACGAGCACGTGCGCGAGCTCCAGGACGACCCGACGCGTCCGCTGGTGTTCTCGAACGACGGCAACATGTTCAACGGCGCCGAGCCGGGCACGGAGATCGTGGAGCAGGCGTTCCGCCGGTTCGCGGGCAGCCCGTGGACGATGGGCTGCTACGGCGTGGGCGGCGCCGACTGCGTCCACTACGGCACCAAGGTGGGGAACATCATCGGCCAGGACGCTTGGGATTCCGAGGAGGGCTACCTGGGCAGCTATGACGTGGTCACCGCCATGATCGACATGGGGCTCGACCCCCTGCAGGTGGCGATCGACAGCGCGCACCGCTGGGGCCTGGGGATCGTCGCCTACCTGCGCGTGCAGCTCTGGATCTGCGAGCCTCCGCTGGACCAGCAGTTCCGCTCCTCTTTCTACGCCGCGCATCCCGAGTACTGCTGCGTGGAGGCCGACGGCGTCGTCGACCACAGCAAGCTGAGCGTCGCCTTTCCCGAGGTGCGCGGGCAGCTCAACGGCATCATGCGCGAGTGCCTGGAGCGCGGCGCCGACGGGGTGTGCCTGTGCTTCGCGCGCGGCTTCCCGCTGGTGCGCTACGAGCAGCCGGTGCTGGACCGCTACCGGGAGCGCTACGGCGGCGACGCGCGCGAGCTGGACGACCGCGACGAGCGGCTGCGCGCCGTGTGGGCGGAGATCACGACCGAGTGGATCCGTGAGATTCGAGCGCTGCTGGACGAGTTCGGGCCGTCACAGCGGTACGAGCGGCGCAAGCTGGCGCTGATCGCCGGCCCGGACATGGAGTGGTGCCTGGGCTACGGGATCGACGTAGGGGCCTGGGGAAGGGCGGGCCTGGTCGACGTCGTCGCGCCGTACCCGCGCGGCATCGAAAAGCGGGAGGACATCTGCGAACTGTTGACCGCAGGAGTGGGCGAGTACGCCCGGGCACTTGAAGGGACGGACGTGGAGCTGGTGCCGTCATTGGGCAGCTTCGCCGATCACGGGATGACGGTCCGGGAAGTGCGCACGCGCGCCGACGGCTGCTACCGGCAGGGCGCCACCGGCCTGAGCCGCTGGGACACCGACCCCTGGATGGTCCACCTGGGACTGGAGAGCGCGGTCGCTCAGCGGCTGTGGGTCGACCACTACATGCCGCCGGCCGCCAACGCCGTGGTGTCCACGGCCGGCCTGAACCGCCTCCGCTTCAACCCGCGCATCGGCGTGTGACCCCGTGACCCTCATCACCGACTTCTCGATCGCGCAGCCGGCCGACCGGCTGATCACCGACGACCGGACGACGTTCGGCCCGATCTCCAGGCCGAAGCCCGGCGCGTGGCGCCTGATCGACTACGAGACCGAGCTGTTCGGCGGCCGGTTCCTGCAGGCATCCGACCGGCAGGCCGCCGTGCTGACGGTGCCGCTCGGATGCGACGGGTGGCACGCGGTGTCGATCGGCATCGCCGCCAGCGGCGTCAAGCGGGGGCCGGCCTCGATCGAGGTGCGGCTCGAAGGCGACGAGCACTGGCAGTACCTGCGCGCCGAGGGGTGGATCGACTACGTGGAGGAGCCGTGGATCATCGCCGACCTGACCGGCCGGTCGCTGCAGGTGCGCTTCCCGCGGCAGGTGCGGGGGCCGGTGCTGGCGCGCCTGTGCTCGGTGCGGGCCGTTCCCGTGCGCGACGAGCATGTGCGGGAGCTTGCGGCCGAGCGGCCGCGGCCGCCGATGTTCATCCACGACAGCGCCGTCGCCGAGCCGGGCGCCGAGGCCATCGAACGGCTGTTCCGGCCGTATGCCGGTAGCGCGTGGACGGCGGGCTGCTACGGCGTGTGCGGCGCCGACTGCGTCGACTACCCCACCGAGGTCGGGAACATCAACGGCCAGGACGCCTGGGATGCCGAGGAGGGCTACCTGGGCAGCTACGACGTGATCACCCGGATGATGGCGATGGGGCTCGACCCCTTGCAGGTGGCGATCGACAGCGCGCACGGAGCGGGGCTGGCGCTGATCGTCTACCTGCGCGTGCAGCTCTGGACCTGCGAGCCGCCGCTGGACCACCAGTTCCGTTCCCGCTTCTACGCCGCGCACCCGGAGTACTGCTGCGTGGAGGCCGACGGGGTCGCCGACCACAGCAAGCTGAGCGTTGCGTTCCCGGAGGTGCGCAGGCAGCTCAACGGCATCATGCGCGAGGCCCTGGAACGCGGCGCCGACGGGGTGTGCCTGTGCTTCGCGCGCGGCTTCCCGCTGGTGCGCTACGAGCAGCCGGTGCTGGACCGCTACCGGGAGCGCTACGGCGGTGACGCGCGCGAGCTGGACGACCACGACGAGCGGCTGCGTGCCGTCTGGGCGGAGATCACGACCGGGTGGATCCGTGAGATCCGCGAGCTGCTGGACGAGTTCGGCCCGTCGGAGCGGTACGAGCGGCGCAAGCTGGCGCTGATCGCGGGCCCGGACATGGAGTGGTGCCTGGGCTACGGGATCGACGTAGGGGCCTGGGGAAGGGCGGGCCTGGTCGACGTCGTCGCGCCGTACCCGCGCGGGATCGAGCGTCGGGAGGACGTCGGTGAGCTCCTCGTCGAAGGAGTGGGGCAGTACGCGAAGGCGCTGCAAGGGACGGACGTGGATCTGGTCCCGTCAATTGGCAGCTTCGCCGACCACGCGATGACGGTCCGGGAGGTACGCACGCGCGCCGACGGCTGCTACCGGCAGGGCGCCACCGGCCTGAGCCGCTGGGATACCGATCACTGGATGATCCACCTGGGCCTGGAGAGCGCGGCCGCGCAGCGCCTCTGGGTCGATCACTACATGCCGCCCGCCGCCAACATCGTGGTCTCCACCGCCGGCCTCAACCGGGTCCGCTTCAATCCCCGCATCGGCGTCTGAGCGATCCGGCGTGGACCGCGGGCGCGTCTCGATCGGGTGACATAGCGGCGCTTGATTGAGCATCGCAAAAATGATATAGTCAGGTCCCGCATGGCGTGGACTGTCGAAACCGTGAATGCGACGGTGGACAAGGAGCTTGAGGCTCTCCCGGCCGACATGCGCGCAAGGTTCGTGCGGATCAGCAGGCTGATCGCCGAGGTCGGCTTGGAACACGTCGGGGCGCCGCACATCAAGCAACTGACCGGCCCGCTTTGGGAGATGCGCATGACAGGCAGGGACGGGATATCCCGAGCAATCTATGTAACCGTCCAAGTCATGCGAGTCGTCGTGGTGCGGGTCGTCATGAAGAAGACTCAGAGGTTACCCCGTCGCGAGATCAAATTGGCTCTGCAAAGGGCCAGGGAAGTCTTGAGATAAGCATGCGAGGTTTGGACTGAAACGAAATAGGAGAAGCTTCTATGAATGCAGGAGAATCCGGCAGCAACGTAGATCGGCTGCACACGAAGTGGAGCAGCGATCCAGAGTACCGGAACGCTTATGACGAACTTGGCCCGGAGTTTGAGATTGCCCGTGCAGTGATTCTGGCTCGCAAGGGCGCAGGCCTCACGCAGGAACAGCTCGCCAAGCGGATGAACACGACGCAGTCGGTCATTGCGCGTCTGGAAGGCGGGCGCACTTCTCCATCCACGACGACGCTGATGCGGTTCGCAAAGGCTACCGGTACACGCCTGAGGATCAGCTTTGAGGCTACCGGCGACGCGGTCTGACAGGTCAGGCGCTCACTCGATAGCGGATTCATGATCGAACCGCTGGTCGAATCCCTCTCGATTGCCGCCATAGCGGTAGTCTAGGTCGGTATCGACAGAAATCAGCCTTGTTTCTGATCGATAATGCCGCTATGGCGGTGATTTTCGCGTAGATCGCTTGACGACGTGGGATTAAGGCAGGAACATGCCGCTATGCCGGTAAGAGAGGCCTGAAGACATGAAGATCCTCACTGCTCAGTCGCTTGGCGATGTGTTGAGGTACCACCGCCGCCGTAGCGGACTGAGCCAGCATGCACTGGCCGACCTTGCAGGCATCGGCAAGACCTCGGTCTTCGACATCGAGAAAGGGAAGCCCACGGTACGCCTGGCGACGCTGATGGCGGTCCTGCGCGTCCTCAACGTCGATCTGCTGCTGGATGGACCGCTGATGGCGGAGTGCCGTGCCATGCTGGACGCCGAGCGCCGGAACGCGCGCGAGGAGAACGGGCCGTGAGGAGAGCCGCGGTTCGCGTGATGGGCGCTCCGGCCGGAGTCCTTGAGGAGCTCGAGCGGGGGCGGTTCGTGTTCCGGTACCTGGATGCCTACGACGGCCCGCCGGTCTCGCTTACCATGCCGGTTGCGAGGCAGGAGCACTCGTTCGACCGGTTTCCGCCGTTCTTCGAGGGGTTGCTGCCCGAGGGCGAAATGCTGGAAGGCTTGCTGCGCCAGCGCAAGCTCGATCGCGACGACCTGTTCGCCCAACTCCTGGCGGTGGGCGAGGAGGTGGTCGGGGCGGTAACGGTGGTCGAGGATACGGCTTGAACCGCTGCCCCATCACCCATGAGCCGTGCGGCGATGACCGGTACTCCCGTGCGGGGCTGCGTTCGCTTTCGCCCAATCTGAAGTACCTGCACGATTTTCCCTACGCCGCCGAACGGCAACGGCAGGAGGCCGTCATCCGCGCCGGCAGGATGTCGATCCAGGGAGTGCAGCCCAAGCTGAGCGTACGCCTCCACGCCACGGCGGGCATGTTCCGGATCGTCGATCGGGGCGGACAGTACGTCCTCAAGCCGCAGCACCACGTGTACCCGAACCTGCCGGAGAACGAGGGCTTGACCATGCATCTGGCATGGCTGTGCGGGATCGAGGTGCCGGCGAGCGGGATGGTGCGCTGTGCCGACGGAACCTGGTCGTACTTCGTCCGCCGCTTCGACCGCACTGGGCACAACCGCAAGGTCCCGGTGGAGGACTTCGCGCAGCTTGCCGGCCGCAACCGGGACACGAAGTACGACTTCAGCATGGAGCGCTTGGTGGGTCTGCTCGATGCCCATTGCACGTTCCCGGCGATCGAGAAGGTGAAGCTGCTGAAGCGGAGCCTGTTCAACTTCCTGGTAGGGAACGAGGACATGCACCTCAAGAACCACTCGCTGATCACCCGCCAAGGCAAGGTCGAGCTTGCGCCCGCGTACGACTTCCTCAGCTCCACGGTCGCGTACCTGGCTCTCGGCAAGCGCCCCGACACCATCATGGAGACCGCTCTGCCACTCGGAGGCAAACAGCGAGGCCTGATCCGCCGGTCATGGATTGCCTACTTCGGCAGCGAGCGCCTGGGGCTTCCCGACAAGGTCATCGGCAGGGTCCAGGCGGAACTGTCCCAGGCCGCTCCCGCGTGGCGTCGGCGCATAGGCGACTCCTTCCTGCCGCCGGAGCACCAGGAGCTCTATCTCGCGCTGCTCAGCGAACGCCTGGCCGTCCTTGACCTGAACGGATGAGCGGTCCCTCTCGCCGGTCGCCGTACGCGTCCGCGGGGGCGTGCTACTCTTGCGGTCCGGTGTCGTCTCCCCGCGAGGATCGGGGTCACGGATACCCCGACCTGAAACCGCTGCTCGACGTGTACCTGGCCGAGGTGCGCGACGGGCTCGGGACGGACGTGTCCGCGGTGGCCCTCTACGGGTCGGTTGCCCGCGGCCAGGCGCGCGCGGCCAGCGACATCGACCTGTTCGTGGTCCATCGCGGCGAACGGGCTGCCGTGTTCGAGGTCTTCCTCGATGTCGCGCTTCGGTTGCGGGACCATCCACTGGCAGCGGAGCTGCAGGCGCGCGGCGCCCCGACCGAGCCGTATCCCGTGTTCCGTTCCGAGGAGGATTTGGCGGACACGCCATGGCTCCTGCTGGACGTCTGCGACCACGGCATCATCCTGTTCGATCCACGCGAGGTTCTGGCCCGCAAGCTGGCGAGGCTGCGCACACGCCTGCGCGAGCTCGGCTCTCGCCGCATCGAGCTGGCCGACGGCTCCTGGTATTGGGATCTGAAGCCCGATATGCGCCCCGGCGATGTCATCGCCCTGTAGCGGCGGAACGGCTGTCATGGACAACGGGGAGCGCGGGCGGAGACTGATGGCGATGGCGACCAACTCACCACAGAGCGAGCCCACGGTGAGGCGGTCTTGTCCCTCGATCCATGAGCTGACGCCGGAGCATCGTGACTGGAACGATTACGTTGACCTGATCGACGGCGAAGGTCAGGGACGTTGGGCGTTCGACGCGCACTTTGAACAATTCCCGCGCCACTACGTTCTGGCAAGACAGGAAGGCGAGATCGTCGGCTTCATGATGTATGTCGTCTGGGACATCGGTCCCCATGATCGCAGTCACCCACCTCTGGTCGTCGCCGGACAGAAACTCACGGAAGCGAAGATCGTCGCCTTCGGAGTGAAGGAGGCGTATCGCCGCCAAGGCATCGGCAGGACGCTCCAGGAGCACGTCATTCGCCGAGCCAGGGAGCTCGGCTGCTACCAGGTGCGATCGGTGAGCGGCGCAGACCATGCCGCGAACCGGCAGCTCAAGCTGGCCATGGGGTTCGCCGTGGAGCCGATGGAGCGCAACAAGCCGACGCTGGCGTTCGTCATGCCCCTCAGACCCCGGTAGCGGAGCGCTCCTACAGCGTCACGGCGATCGTCGTATGATGCGGGGCAACCATGGGACGCACTCAGCTCGCACCTGAACTGTTCGAGACGATCGACTGGCGCTGCATCGGGCCGCACCGCGGCGGCCGGGTGGTGGCGGTCGCCGGGGACCCCTCGCATGCCCAGACCTTCTACTTCGGCGCTTGCGCGGGAGGCGTCTGGAAGACCACCGACGGCGGCACTTACTGGGAGAACGTCTCCGACGGCTCCTTCGGGACCGCCGCCGTGGGCGCGATCGCGGTTGCCGACGCCGATCCCAACGTCGTCTACGCCGGCACGGGAGAGGCGTGCATCCGCGTGGACGTCTCGCACGGCGACGGCGTCTACCGCTCGACCGACGGCGGCGCGACCTGGAGCAACGTCGGGCTGACCGACACCCGCCACATCGGCCGCATTCGCATCCACCCGGAGGACCCTGACTTGGTCTACGTCGCCGCCCTCGGCCACGCCTTCGGCCCCAACGAGCAGCGCGGCGTGTTCCGCTCGCGCGACGGCGGCGCCACCTGGGAGCACGTCCTGCACCGCGACGCCGAGACAGGCGCCATCGACCTGGTCATCGACCCCACCAACCCGCGCGTCCTGTACGCCGCGCTCTGGCAGGTGATCCGCCGCCCGTGGATCCTGGAGTCCGGCGGCCCCGGCAGCGGCATCTTCAAGTCCACCGACGGCGGCGATACGTGGACGGAGATCTCCGCCAATCCCGGCCTGCCGGAGGGCATCAAGGGCCGCATCGGCCTCGCCTGCTCGCCCGCGAAGGCCGGACGGGTCTGGGCGATCGTCGAGGCGGAGAAGGGCGCGCTGCTGCGCTCCGAGGATGGCGGCGCCAACTGGGAGGTGGCGAGCGCCGAGCGCGATCTGCGCCAGCGCCCCTGGTACTACCACCACGTATTCGCCGACCCGCAGGACGCCGACACCGTGTGGGTGCTCAACCTGTCGGCGTGGAAGTCCACCGACGCCGGCAAGACCTTCACGACGGTGTCGACCCCGCACGGCGACAACCACGACCTGTGGATCGACCCGGCCGACCCGCGCCGCATGATCGAGGGCAACGACGGCGGCGCCTGCATCTCCTTCAACGGCGGCGACACCTGGTCGACGATCTACAACCAGCCGACCTCGCAGTTCTACCACCTCACCACCGACACGCAGTTCCCGTACCGGGTGTACGGCACGCAGCAGGACAACTCCGCGATCAGCGTGCCCAGCCGCTCGGACAAGGGCATCATCCGCATGGGCGACTGCTACACGGTCGGCCACTCGGAGAGCGGCCACATCCAGGTGCGCCCCGACAACCCCGACATCGTCTACTCGGGCGCCATCGGCAGCGCCCCCGGCGGCGGCGGCGTGCTGCTGCGCTACGACCACGCGACCGCGCAGATTCGCATCATCACCGCCTGGCCGGAGGAGTACTCCGGCTACGGCCCCAAGGACCTCAAGTACCGCTTCCAGTGGACGTACCCGATCCTGATCTCGCCTCACGACCCCGACGTGCTCTACATCGCCGGCAACGTGCTGTTCCGCTCCACCGACGACGGCGCGAGCTGGGAGGTGATCAGCCCCGACCTGACCCGCGACGACCCGAGCAAGCAGGAGGCCTCGGGCGGCCCGATCACCAAGGACACCACCGGCGCCGAGCACTACTGCACGATCTTCGCCTTCGTCGAGTCCACGCACACGCAGGGGCTGTTCTGGGCCGGCTCCGACGATGGGCTCATGCACCTGTCCCGCGACGGAGGCGCCAACTGGCAGGAGATCACGCCGCCCGGCCTCCCCGAGTGGGCGACCGTGGCCACGATCGAGCTGTCCCCGCACGATGAGGCGACCGCCTACGTGGCCGCCTTCCGCTACAAGCTCGACGACTACCGGCCTTACCTGTTCAAGACCGCCGACTACGGCGCGACCTGGACGCAGATCACCGGCAACCTGCCCGACGACGACTTCACGCGCGTCATACGCGAGGACCCGGAGCGTCCCGGGCTGCTGTACGCCGGCACCGAACGCGGCGTGCACGTCTCCGCGGACGACGGCGCGTCCTGGCAGCCGTTCCAGTGCAACCTGCCGGTGGCGCCGCTCCACGACCTGGCGATCCGCGGCGACGACCTGATCGCGGCCACCCACGGCCGCTCGTTCTGGATCACCGATGGCTTGGGGCTGCTGCGGCAGTTGGCGGCAGGCGAGGTAGCCCCGGTGCACCTGTTCGCGCCTGCCCCCACGCTGCGCATGGCCGGTGAGGCCGACCCCACGGCTGCCTCGCCCAAGCAGTACATGGTCGGGCTCGGCCAGCCGGGCACCCTCTACGTCGCACAGAAACCCGGCGGGGGCTTCGAGCGCCGCGCGCTGGACTGCGGCGTCAATCCCCGCGCGGGCGTGGTCCTGCACTACCACCTGCAGGAGGAGCCGGAAGGCGAGGTCACCCTGTCGTTCCACGACGCGGAGGGGCAGGAGATCCGCACGTTCTCCAGCGTGGAACCGGAACCGCCCTCTGAGGAGGACAAGGAGAAGGGGAAGGAGGAGCCGCCGAAGGACCCGGTGGTGCCGGCCAAGGCCGGCATGAACCGCTTCGCGTGGGACATGCGCTACCCGGGCTCGCGCCCGATCACCGGCACCACCGACCGCCCGGCCGGGCCGATCGCGACGCCGGGCCGCTACGAGGCGCGCCTCACCGTGGCCGACGTCACGCACCGCCAGGCGTTCGAGATCCGCAAGGACCCGCGCCTGGAGGTGACGCAAGAGGGGTTGGATGCGCAGTTCGAGCTGGCGATCCGGATCCGCGACAAGGTGTCCGAGGCCAACGACGCCGTCAGCGAGCTGCGCAGCACCAGCCGGCAGGTGGACGAGTGGGCGGGGCGCGCCAAGGACGGTCCAGGCGAGCAGGCAGTCGCCGACGCGGCAAGCGCGCTCAAGAAGGAGCTCACGGCGATCGAGGAGGAGCTGGTGGAGCCGCGTGCCGAGGGGGCGCTGAACCGCCTCAACCACCCGGTCAAGCTGGTCGTCAAGCTGAGCGCGCTGACCAGCGTGGTGACCAACGCCGACGTGGCGCCGCCGAAGCAGGCGTACGAGGTGTACGACCACCTGGCCGGCCAGATCGACGCACAGCTCGCCCGGCTCAAGGAGACGCTGGAGGGCCGGCTTCCGCCCTTCGCGGACCTGCTGCGCGAGCACGAGGTGCCGGCGGTGGTTCCCGGCAGCGAGCCGGTGGCGGACGCGCCGGGTGCCCCTCCCGCGGCCTGAGGAGTCGAGGACGCCCGAGGATCGATGCCGGGCAGGCAGCGACGGCGAAGCCGCAAACAGAAGAAGCGGACCCCGCAGCAGCGAGCCCAGCAGCGGGACATCGATCCCCAGCGTGCGCTGGCCGAGGCGCGCCGGAGCCTGGACGACGGCGATCCCCGCAAGGCCCTGGAGTTGCTTCGCCGGGTGTCACGGCAGCACGGCGCGCCGGCCGTGCCGCCGCTGTGGCTCTTCTGCGCCTGTGTCGAACGCGCGCGGCAGTTGCACCGCAAGGGATCGGCGAAGGAGGCCGCGGCGCTGCGGAGCCGCGCGGCGAAGCATCGCGCGGCCATCGACGTCGAGACGCTCGCGGAACAAGACCTGGTCCGCTATCTGCGCTGCCTGGAGGCGGGTGACGCCGTGGCGGTTTACGCCGAGCACCTCGCCGTCGGGCCGTCGTTGCCCGCGGCCGAGCGGGCGGTGGCCGACCGCCTGGTGATCGACCGCGGCTGGGATGGCATCGAGCACCTCGCTGCCGAGCACCCGCTCCGGCGGGACGCCGATCCGGTACGGCGCAGCCTTGAAGCCATGGACGCCGGTGACTGGGAGGGCGCCGCACGGCTCCTCGCAGGCGTGGCGCGCCGCTCGCCGTTCGCGCCCTGGCGGCTCTTCTGCAAGGCCATGGGATGCTTCGCCGCCGGTGACGAGCAGGGTCTGCGGCGCACCGTCGACCTGCTGCCGGACGACTTTGCGCTGCGCGGCACGGTTGCCGAGCTCAGGCGCTCCGCCACCGGTGGCGGGCCGGGTGGACCGGACGCGGTGCGGCGGGCGCTCGGCACCGGGCACGCGCCGGTTGCGGCTTCCGCCGCCAGCCTGGTCCAGGCGATCCACGCCGATAGCCCGCATGAGATCGAGCGGCACCTGGTCAGCCTGGCCGACGCCGCCTACCCCGAGGACCCCGTCCGGGCGCGGATCGATCTGCTGATGATCACCGCCACGGCGACGATCCAGGGACCGCTGGCGGTCGGCTCGTTCGCTCGCATGGTCGGCGTCGTCGTGCCCCGCGACCGCGTCTACATCGTCATGGCCCAGGCCGGCCTGCTGATGCAGGCGCTGGAGGCCGGCGACGTGTGGGATCCTTCGGTTGCCGAGGACTACCTCGAAGAGTTGCCGGTCGCGTTCCCCCGCCTGGCCGATCAGGCGATGGCGCGTTCCTGCGTGCTGGAGTCGCTCGCGCGCGCCGGAGTCAGCTCGGGAATCGCCCCTCACCTCCTCGATCCCGAGGCGGTGGAATCGCTCACGGTCCTGCTGGGCACGCGCCCCGAAGACCCGGCGACGATGCTGGTCGACCTGCTGATGGCCAGCCTGGCCGCCGATCCGGAGTCGCCGAGCGCATACCGTTTGTTGCTCGATCTGCTGCGCAGGCCCTCGCTCGGCAGCACCGGACGGGTGCGGGGCATCCTGGAGGAGCTGGCGCAGAGCCACCCCGACGACCCCGAGCCGTGGCTGGACATGGTCACCCTGGACTACGCCCGGAATGCGTACCGGCGCGCGGAGACGGCGCTGGCCGAGGCGCGGCGGCGCGCCCCGTACGACGAGCGGATCCTCGACCTGCAGGCAACCGGGTTTCTCAAGTCCGCTGCTCAGAGCTGCAAGCGGGGTCGGTTCGCGCTCGCGGAGCGCGACCTGGAGCAAGCCGCGAGCCTGCGGCGCCGGAAGCTGGAGCCGATCCTGCGCGTCAAGCGCCTGGTGCTCGACGTGGTCCGGGCCGGCAGGAACGCCGCCGCGGCAGCCGCGCCCCACCTGCGGGAGCTGCCGCCCGGTGAGCGATTGAGAACGCTGGCCGTGGCGATCCACGATCTGGACGAGAACATCAACCTGTCGAACCCCGATTTCACGATGGCCTCCGCGTTGCGGCAGATTCTGGCGCGCGGTGCGAGAGCCATCAGGAAACTCGAACCCGACGACGCGCTCGGGCTGATCGCCGACCTGCCGTCCGATTACCGCGTGCTCTACGGGCATCTGCGGATCGCCCCGGTGCTGGCCGAATGGTGGGGGGCGGTGATGGCCCGGCTCGACGGCGACCGCCTCCTGGCATGCTTCGACACGCTGCTCGCCTGCGGCGGGCGAGCAGCCGTGCGCGCCGAGCTGGATCGCCGCCTGCGCGGCCGTCGCGCGCGTGGCCGCGACTCACTGCTGCGATTCTACCAAGCGGTGATCCGCTACCAGGAAGGCGAGGACCACGACTCCAAGCGCTTTGCCGACGTCCTGAAGCGGGCCGACCCCGGCGAGCTCCAGCGCATGCGGGCCGCGGCGTCCAGACTCGCACCGGTCGCCGACGGGCCGTTGCGGCTTGCGTTGCAGCGCTTCGACTTCGACGTTCTGGATCTTGTCGTGCCGCCGTTGCCGGCGATGCTGGACGAGATTATCAACCGCACGCAGCCACCCGCGAGTCCGGCCCCGATCGCGTCGCCGGAACCGGCGGAACCCGACGAACCCGCGGAGCCCGAGTCGCCGGACCCGGAGCTGGTGGCGGAGCTGCGCAAGGCCGCGCGGAACGGAAGGTTGGACCCGTCGGCGCAGGGGCTGCTCTTCGCGGACGAGGCGATCATGGCCATTGTCGACCGCCTGGAGACCATGATCGAAGGCGCCGGCCTGCGGGGAGCCCCGCCGGAGGTCTTGCGAGAGGTCGCCGACGCCGCGCGTGCCGATCCGGAAATGGGTCGCATGCTGGACGAGTTGGCCGACTGGTGCACGACCGGACAGCGCGACGTATCGCCGGAGCTGGCCGCCATGCTGTTCACCACCCCGACCGGCGCCGACGCCGGCAAGGAGCGACGCTGATGCTGGCTCACTACCTGACGCTGGACCTCTCTCTCGACGCTTCGCAGGAAGAGATACGCCGGCGGTACCTGGAACTGACCCGCGCCCATCCCCCCAGCCGCGATCCCGATCGCTTCCGGCGCATCGCCGCCGCCTACGAAGCGCTGCAGGACGATCGTTCGCGCGTGCGCACGGCCATCCTCGGGATGGCGTCCTACGCTGACTGGGAGCTGGCGCTGGACGCGCTGGTGGAGGCTCGCCAGGGATCGCGCAAGACACCCGGCCTGCACGAGCTGCTGGCCGCGGAAGGTCTGTCGTAATGAGACCGGCCGACATCCGGAAGACCGGCGCCGATGGGAGTCAGGACGGGAACCGTGATCGGGACATGGCCGGCAACTGGAAGGAGCGGGCGCTGGACGACTTCAGGCGGTGGCTGGACGAACTGGAGGAGATTCCGCCGGCCGGCGCAGAACAGGAGCCGCCGTCCTGCGACCTGCACGACCTGTTCGCCGAGCTCGCCGCCCTGCGCCAGGAGGTGCGGCTGCAGAACCGGGAGCAGTCGCGGGCCGGCCGGGAGCTGGCCAATGCCGCGGCGCGCTACGACGCGATCGACCGCACGACGCGGCGGCATGACGAGGAGCTGTCGGCACTCGAACAACGCGTCTCGCGGGCCGCCGAGGATCGCTGCCTGCTGTCGGTGCTGGACCTGCGTGACGCCCTGGTGCGCGGTCGCGAGGCGGCGCGGAAGCTGCGCAAGGCGGGGAAGAAGGCCGGCAAGACCGCCGGGAAGAAGGCGGGACGAAAGCGGGCGCTCCGGCCCAAGCCGTTTCGCCGCCTGCAGCCGGCGATCGCGGGAGTCGTGGACGGCTACGAGCTTGCGCTCAGACGCTGCGACCGAGCGCTGGCGCGGTATGGCGTGCGGGCCGTGTCCGCCCTGGGCGGGCGTTTCGATGCCCGTACCATGCACGCCGTGGAGATGCGCCGGGTCGCGGATCGTGAGGACGGCGTGGTCGTGGACGAATTCGTCAGTGGTTTCACGCGCGATGGCGAGTTGTTGCGCCTGGCCGAGGTCGCGGTGAACCGCGTGCAAGGAGCGGAGTGATGGCGCTGGATCGGGAGCCGGTCATCGGCATCGACCTGGGAACCACCAACTCGGAGGTGGCGATCATCGACGGCGGAACGCCGCGCATCGTCGGCAGCGGGGACGATGCGATCCTGCCCTCGTGCGTGGGGCTGGACGAGTCGGGCGGCGTGATCGTGGGTCGCGAAGCGCGCAACCAGCAGGCGGTCGCCCCGGAGCGCACCGTGCTGTCCATCAAGCGCCTGATGGGCTCCGACACGCGCGTGCGGATGGGGCCGGAAGCGTACCGTCCCCAGGAGATCTCCGCGTTCATCCTGAGAGCACTCAGGGAGCGGGCGGCCGGCGCCCTGGGCCGGCCGGTCGGCAAGGCGGTGATCACGGTACCGGCGTACTTCACGGACGCTCAGCGGCAGGCCACGCGCGAGGCGGGACAGATCGCCGGTTTGGAGGTCGTGCGGATCATCAACGAACCCACCGCTGCCGCCCTGGCCTACCATGCCGGCGACGAAGGGCAGCGCAGGATCCTGGTCTACGACCTTGGCGGCGGCACGTTCGACGTCTCGGTGGTAAAGATCGAGAGCGGGGTCGTCGAGGTGCTCGCTACCAGCGGTGACAACCACCTGGGCGGCGACGACTTCGACGCGATCGTCCTGGATCGCCTGAACGATCATCTCGAAGGCGAGATGGGGCTTGGCGACGCCCGCGGGGACCGCCTGCTGCAGGCACGCCTGCGGCGGACGGCGGAGCGGGCCAAGGTCGAGCTGTCCCGCCAGCCGTACGCCCTCGTCGAAGAAGACCACGTGGCCACCGTGCGCGGCGCGGCGAAGCACCTCTCCTGGGAGTTGAGCCGCGCCGACTTCGAGGGCGCGATCGAGGAGTTGCTGGGCCGGACCATGCAGGCGGTGACCACCGCGCTCGACGACGCGGCGGTCCGCCCGAGCGATCTCGATCGCGTGCTGCTGGTCGGCGGATCGACGCGCATTCCACGCATCGCGCAACTCCTGGCCGAGCGCCTGGGACAGGAGCCGCATGGCGAAGTGGATCCGGACCTGTGCGTGGCGCTCGGGGCCGGCATCCAGGCCGGTATCGAAATGGGACACGACATGCCGGCCGTGCTGGTCGACATCACCCCGTACACGTTCGGCACCCGTGTCCTTGGGGAACTGCACGGGCGTCCGTACCCGGATCAGTTCGTGCCCCTGATCCGGCGCAACTCGAAGCTCCCGGCCACGCACACCGAGACGTTCTACACCGTGTTCGACGACCAGGAGAGGGTGGAGATCAAGGTATTTCAGGGCGAGGATCCCGACGCCTTGAAGAACGTCGAGATCGGCACCTTCATGATCGAGGGTCTGAATCAGCAGGAGGGGGCGAGGGAGCGAGGCATCCTGTTCACGTACCACCTGGACCTCGACGGCATGCTCAACGTCCATGCCGTGGAACGGGCTACCGGCCGGGAGATCAGGGGCGTGATCGAACGGGCCATGGGCGGATCCACCGAGGAGGCGCTCAGCGCCTCGAAAGAGCGGGTCGCCGCCCGCTGGGGCGCAGAGGAGGAGGACGCCGAGGCGCCCGGGCAGACCGACGACCTGCAGGCGCCGCCGGAGATCCGTGAGACCCTGAAACGGGCGGAGTCCGCCCTCGAAACGGCCCCGGAAGAAGACCGCGAGGAGATCGCCGACCTGATGAAAGACCTGCGCGATGCCGTGAAGACGGGGGACACGGAGCAGGCGGCCAAGGCCAGACAGGAGCTGGACGAGATCCTGTTCTACCTGGAGTAGCTGGTGACACACTGCCCGACCTGCGGCGCCCGCTACCGCGGAGGATCGCGGTGCCACCGCTGCCAGACTGACCTCCACCAGGTGCTGCTGATAGAGCGCGCCGCCGCCGCCCTGCGGCGCCGGGCGCGCCTGGCGCTCCGCGACGGGCGCGGCGGTCAGGCCCGCGACGACGCCGAGCGCGCCTGCGCCCTGCACCGCTGCTCCGACTCCCTGGCCGTACGCGCCGTCGTCGCGTTGCGCGAGCGGGACTTTCCGCTGGCGCTGAGGCTGTGGTTCGAATACGCGGAGCGGCCGAGCGAGTGACTCCACACCAGAGCGGTGATGGTCGCTCCCGGCGTTGCGGCGGTATAGTCTTCGAAGGAAGGGCAACATGTTTCGGAATATGAAGCTGGAACATTACCGGAGCTTCGAGTCGTACGAGTTGAGCGATCTGACACGGGTAAACCTGCTTGTCGGGAAGAACAACTGCGGCAAGACGTCGATTCTCGAGGCTGTCAATCTCCTCGTGTCCGGGGGGAGTCCCTCCGTAATCGAACAAGGTGCCGACCGTCGTGGCGAGATGAACGTGCGCGAAGACCCTGAACCCTACGGCACACAAGCCGTCCCTGACGTCTCACACCTCTTCTTAGGACGAGTCGTCGAGCCGGGAATCGGTCTACATCTGTCCTCGAACGATGACACTCGATCGCTATCCATCGAGTTCGCGGACGTAGACGACGTCACGGAGGACGCTGACTACCGCGAGATCGATGGAATGCTCTCTCTCTTTGACGAGGATACAAGCGACGTATTGGCTTTGGTCACCAAGGTAGACGGTCGGTCGAGCACGCCCTTCCTGCCGGTCTCCGAAGATGGTTCCGTGTTGGCGATGCCTCGTTCCCGCCGCATGCGACTCAAGAATGTCCCTGCTGCGCCGGTCGTGCAGTTCGTTACGGCGGAGTCGCTGTACCCAGAATCGATGCGCGGCGCGTGGGACAAGGTCCTGGCAGACGGCCGCGAGTCGGACGTCGTCGAAGCCTTGAGGATCCTCGACGGGGAACTCGACACGATTCACTTCCTGACGCATGGCTTCTTTCGCGGAACGTCGGAGCGGGCAGGCGTCCTGGTCGGACTGCGCACCGGACAGCGCGTGCCGCTGGGAAGCTGCGGAGACGGCATGCGCAGATTGCTAGCCCTCTCTCTCGCCGTCGTTCGAGCGGCAGACGGGTTCGTGCTGATTGACGAGATCGATACCGGTCTGCATTGGACGGCGATGGAAGACACATGGCGGTTGATCGTCACGGCAGCGAGACGTTCCAACGTGCAGGTCTTCGCCACGACCCACAGCTACGATTGCGTTCGGGGACTTGCCTCCCTCGTCGAATCCTTCCCGGATCTCGCTCCCGAAGTCTCCATTCAGAAAATCGATCGACTATTGGGACAAGCTGTGAGTCTGGACGCTGACAAAATCAGGATTGCCCTGGCTCAGGACATGGAAGTTCGCTGATGGATTCGCTGGAGCGGTCTCTCCTTCATGTGGAAGGGGAGGATGATCTGCACGCCATCTCCCACCTGCTCATCAGGCACGGAATAGACTACGATCAGAAGCCATGGCCTGAGAGGTTCCCGAACATCAAGTCGGTCGGCGGCAAGGATCAGCTTCTGTCTGGCATGGCGACTGCCGTCTCCTTGAGCAGTGGCCGGTCGATTGGATTCGTGTTGGATGCGAACTCGTCGCTGGCAAGTCGATGGGCTGCTGTGTCGTCACGACTCATGGGGTCGGGCGTCAAGACTCCAACCGAAGTTCCTCCGGATGGGTTTATCGCCGAGGCATCACGATACCGCACGCGAGTGGGTGCGTGGATCATGCCCGATAATCAACGCGAAGGGACGTTGGAGCGCTTTCTTGAGGGTCTCGTTCGTGAGAACGACAGGCTGCTTCCACACGCCAGGATCTCGACGCAGGGAGCCAGGGAATTGCACGCGAGCTTCCCCGACAGGTTGGTAGCCAAGGCGGAACTGCACACCTGGCTTGCTTGGCAAGAGGAGCCTGGGTTGCCGTACGGATCTGCTATTCGCGCACGATACTTCGGCCACGACAGCCATGCGGCACGGAGTTTCGTCGCCTGGTTCTGTTGCCTGTTCGGTATCGCGCGGCTGAACGGCGACCAAGTGGCGGGAAGCGAGGCGGTGGCGGACGCCAAGAGCGGCTGATGGACCGGCCGCTCGGCGTCCCTGAGGTCCGCTGGGAGCGCATGTTCCCGGACGAGCTGGAGGCGGCGTTCGAGCGCTGCCCGGTCCTCTACCTGCCCTACGGGCTGTGCGAGCCGCACGGTCCGCAGAGCGCCCTGGGCTGCGACGGGCTGCGCGCGCACGCGATCTGCCGCAGGGCCGCGACCGCCCACGGCGGCGTGGTCGCCCCGCCGCACTACTGGCACATCCACGAGAGCGGGGGCTTCGGCATCTGGGCCAACCGCAAGGTGGGCGAGGTGGCGCGCCCATGGCTGACGGCGGTTCCGCCGTGGCTGTTCTTCAAGACCCTCTGCTACCACGTGCGCGCGGCCGATCAGCTCGGCTTCCGGGCCGCCGTGCTCTACTCCGGCCACGGAGGCCCGCACGCGGAGGACGCTGCGCGATTCCTGGAGCTGATCCAGCCGCGGGTCGGTGCGCGCCTGGCCTTCGTGGTCGAGGGAGACGACCTGAAGGACCCGTCGAGCCCCTTCGCGTACGGCGAGTGGGCCGACCACGCCGGCAAGGGCGAGACCTCTCAGCTCTGGGCGGTCGAGCCCGACGCGGTCGACCTGTCGCGCCTGCCCGGGCGCGATGAGCCGGGCCCCCACTTCGCCATGGATCCCAGCGCCGCTGAGTCCGCCCGGCGGAGCGGTGAGGCGTTGCTCCGCCACAAGACCGCCTACCTGGGACGCGTGGCCGCCGGCCTGCTGGCCGAGCATGAGCAACTCGCCCCGGAGGAGAGGCTCCTCACCTACGCCGAGGTCGAGGCGCTGTGGTCCGAGGTGGTCGCCCCCGAGTTTCCGACCTTCGCCTGCATGCAGGACGGCGACGGCGCGGTCTCACCCGACTCCCGCTGGCACGCCAACTGGGGGGTCCCTGACGTTCTATGATGAAGGAGCCATGGACAGGGCGCAGGTGAAGCTGATCGTCGAGAAGCACGCCGACGGATATGTCGCGTATCCGCTGGGACTGAAGGGAGTCGTCGTCGGGCAGGGCGACACCCATGAAGACGCCGTGGCCGACGTCAAATCCCCAATCGCGTTTCACGTAGAATATGTTATGAAGACGAACAGTGTGTGCGACCTGCAGAAACCGACTCGATCCGTTGTGGCGACCGGTCAGAACGGCCAAGTGGCGATCACAGGAGACGATCAACGAATCGCTGTCGTGCTTGGCATGCAAGGTCTGGACCGGGAGACCGTTGCAGTGGAGACCAGCCGGTCGTTCTGGAACGAGATCGCCCAGCGGCGTACGCATCAAACGATCTCCTTCGCCGAGATCCGCAAACAGCTTGGGACATAACCCGCCACGCCGGCTGATCCTTCTACGCTCGGCTCGATCTGCCCACCGAACTCCCGGCGATCAAGAGGACCATGGCGCTCAGCTACGCGTGTTGACCCCTCTACAGGGTGCAAGCGCTCGAACCCCCGCTCGCCATCCACTGGCCAAGATACTTCAGGCACTCGAACGACGACCTCATTTCATTGCAAAGACACACCCTCCTTCCCTCCCTCGAACCCCTCGCCACTCGGCCCGTATCCCCCTCTGTTCTCGCACAATCAGCCGTTCTCCGAATGTTGCCCCGGCCCTCATCCATCGTTACATTGTTATAGGGAGGTCCAAGCACCGGCCCCAACACCACCCATGAACCCCAACCATCGCTTTTCACATACCGCCGAGACCACGCCGCCGTTGCCCCGCTCCTAGATGGATAATCTCGTCGAAAGTCCGGCACTTCACCTTGTCGGACGCAGCTTGGACAACGATTGGAAAGTTGTCTCTTTCGTGCACCGACCCGCTACTGCCACTGGTGGGCGCTTTTCTGTAGGCTACCGCGTTCAACATAGAGATGGTCGAAATGCATTCTTGAAGGCCCTAGACTTCTCAGCCGCTTTCCAGTCCCCCGATCCAGCTCGGACCCTAGAAGCAATGACGACTGCTTACAATTTTGAGCGAAATCTCCTCCAAGTGTGTAAGACTACACGAATGCGTCGGATCTCGATCCCGCTTGCCGATGGATCCATATCCGTGCCTGGATTCGGCCCGCTTGGGACGGTAATGTACATAATATTTGAACTTGCCGCTGGCGATATTCGATCGTATCATGACTCGCTCGCCGGTTTTGACCTCGCTTGGTGTCTAAGATCTCTACACAATACCGCGGTCGGCTTATCCCAGCTTCATCGTGCAGGCATCGCGCACCAAGACCTAAAGCCATCGAATGTGTTGTACTTTCCCGACGACGGATCAAAAGTCAGTGACCTCGGGCGTGCTTCGTACCGATTGTCGCCTTCAGCTACTGATCAATTGCAAGTTCCGGGGGACACGAGCTACGCACCACCTGAGCAACGTTATGGATATCGATGTTCCGCATCCTTCGATTACAGGTACGCCGCTGACATTTACCATCTCGGTAGTCTCATGTTCTTTCATTTTGCTGGCAACTCGGCAACCGGAGCAATCATCGCAGAGCTCGCTAGAACCATGGGACATAGATCCTACAACGACGATTTTCGACAGGACATAGCGTATTGGGAGTCCGCTTTCCATCACGCCCTTGATAACCTGAGGTCAGATGTGGAACCGATAGCTCACGATCTCTCCGAGGACATTATACTCCTCGCACGATACCTTTGCGAGCCCGATCCCCTGAAGCGGGGACATCCAAAGAACGTGAGCCAGGGATTTGATCAATATGGACTTGAAAGAATAGTCACTCGGCTCAACATCCTCGCGAAGACAGCTGAGTACCGCCTAAAGTGACATCGGACGGGGAGTACGCAAACCGCCAACTCATTCCGCGCTGGAACCTTTCAGTCACTTCTTGTCGAATCGGAGATACCCTAAACCTTCGTCCTGCGCCGGCACTGCCGCCATCAGACCGGGAGCTGTTGTCAGTAAAAGAGTCTGTATGGCGCAACGAGCGGGGCACTTCGGCAGGCGTTGATCTCCTCGGTGCCGCCCTCGCTTTCGGCGTGACTGATACGCCGATCGTCTCTCAGGCGATAGAATCTCTTGCCGTCGCCGACCTTTCCCACTCTCAGCGTGCGCTGCTTCGTGCATTTGACCGCGGCGAAGCGGAGGATGACGCCGCCGAGCGGGATACTCCAGGCATTCTTATAAGGGGCTTGCGCAAGAGACTGGTAGAACATCCTAGGGACGCGATTTCGTGGGTTGATTTAGCGTATCTGTATGAACTCTCTGGCGACTCATCACGAGCCGAGAAGTGCATTATTACGGCCGTCTCATTGTCTCCTAATAGCCGCATTGTGCTACGGTCGGCAGCTCGATTTTTTTCCCATAAGGAAGATCCGGAAACGGCCCTCAGACTGCTGCGATCGGCAGATTCTATGAAATTCGACCCTTGGCTAATTTCCGCTGATATTTCGGTATCGGAGGCGTTCGATCTACGTACAAGAAATGTAAAGCGCGCCATTCAAATGGTTGCAGAAATGGACACCCACCCACTCAATAAAGCGGAACTTCTCGGATCTCTTGCAACGCTGGAATTCCGACACAGCACGAGCCTGAAGAAGGGACGTCGGTGGCTGCGGGAAGCCTTGGTCCAGCCTAATGAGAATACTATCGCTCAAGCGGAACATCTGGTGAATCGCCACAAGATTGGAAAAGACAAAGACGTTGGGGACAAGCATGCGCCATTCGACTATGAAGCACGAACTATGCGCGCATTGTGGTCTCAGTCGTTTTCTGATACCGTTGGGAACGCAAGGGAATGGGCGCGTTATCAACCGCTTAGCTCCCGCCCGTTGTTGATCGGTTCATTTGTGCTATCGGTTCTTGTGGAGAATATTCCGGCCGCGATCGACTTTCTCAGGGAAGCGAGCACACGGTGCACGTACTCCGATCCCATGGTGATCAATAATCTGGCGTTCTGCTTCGCCAGCAAGGGACAAGCTGATCAAGCAAGCAAAGAGCTTCGACGTATTGAACATAACAAGCTGCTTGACGACACGGAGAGAGCGTGTGTTACGGCTACACGTGGTCTGATTGCATTTCGCGAGGGAAAGTCATCGATAGGCCGCCAGGAATACGAGAAAGCGATCACTTTTTTTCGGAGTGAAGGTGATTTCGAGAAATTGGCGTTGGCACTCACGTTCTATGGTCGCGAGCTGCTCCGCTTGAGGAGCACTCATTGCGTCGGGGTTTTCAGGGAAGTGGATGGATTGATAAGAAGGTATGGCACTTGGGACGCTGGAATACCTGCAGAGAGAGCTCTGCGGAAGATATTGGAATCAGGAGGTGGAACTCACAGCCCGCGGAGTGCCAAGGTAGCTGCTGTGAGTGAAGACCCGCGATCTATCGTGCGGAAGGAGCCGGAGGTGCATAGACTCATCGCGGAAGTCGAAAAATCGGGACATCTTTCGGATTAGGGCATTAGTGGTCTTGAGATTGTCTTTCGAGCACCATCGACGCCCACGCTGCTTGCTGTAACCGTTCGAGCGACTCGGGAGAGAAGCCTGCCTCCGATCTCGATGAGATAGGTCACTGTCTGCTCGGTCAAGACTTCGTTCGGAGGATCGTTGCGGCAATCGTTCGCTCATCGGGTCGTCTCCAGGACCGGTTGAGGAGGGGCGGGGTGAAACGTAGCGGACCGGATGATGGTGAGGGTTTCTCGACTGGCGGACTGCGCCGCGGTGCGTTTCAGGATACGCTGCAGCGCGTCGGCACCGATCTCGGCTCTCGCGTTGACAACCACGTGGAGCCGGCGGTCGCTGAGCCGCTCGAGTTGGCGCAACTCATCGAGCAGCGTTTGATTGGGTGTCGCATCCGCAGCGGTGTGGCTGACCTTGACGTCGTACAGGTGATCCCGGATCAGGAACTTCACGTGGCCGATCGCGTCCGCTTCGTCGCTGACCTCGGCGACGACAGCGCGCACCAGGCGGTCGGCGGCCGATCGGGCGCCTCCCTCGATTGCGTTCACCCGGATTTCCGCGTCAAGCCAGGCAAGCGCATCCTCACCGGCGCCGTAGCGCGCGTAGTCGATGCCCAGATCGCAGGCGCCGGCGGCTGCGGTGGCCGGATGATCGGGATCGCAGAGCGCGTCGACCCATCCGGCCACGCCGGCCGGCGTCCGTCCGTCCTGACGGAGCACGGTCTGACCCGGCACGGGGATGCCGGACCCGTTGCCGGAAGCGGATAGTGAGGGTGGATCGGTCACCAGATCCCATTTGCTCGCTACCAGCAACGGTGCCTCACGGAGTTGTTCCAGGAACAGATACGCGACATCGCCGGACCACGGGAGCGGCTCGCCCGCCCGGAGCCGGATCAGCAGCCGCGCGTCCACCATGGCCGTGAAGGACACCCGATCGACCGGGTCGGACTCCGCCCCGAGCAGTGGTCGCACCACGGTCGCGACCAGGTCGGCGCAGGAGCCCACGGCCTCGGCGAACACGTGCTGCGCGCCGTCGCGGCGCGCCTCGGCCAGCAGCGCGATCAGCTGATCGTAGCGACAGCAGAAGCAGCCGCCCGTCACCTCGCGGGTCGGATGCGAGCCCCGCAGGAACGCCGTGTCGACCAGCAGCGTTCCCTGGTCGTTGGTGATGACGGCCGCCGGCTCTCCACGCTGCCGCAGCAACTCGCACGCACTGCGGATGGCCGTGGTCTTGCCGCTGCCCAGGAATCCCCCGACCAGATGGACCGTCACGCCCGCCATGGCATCATTCATCGCGACCATCGCAGCAATCGTGATCCTCGGCGGCGTCGCCGGGCTTCACGCCGGCGCGGACCGACGCGACCGACGCTCACAGATCGGCGGGTGCAGCCCGGACTACGGGCGTCGGGTGGGTGAGGCGGGATCGACGCGGGCGAGGAACGCGGCGGCGGTGTGGCAGCGCACCAGCCAGTCGCCGATCTCGGCCAGCCGCTCGGGATCGGCGACCGGCGCCAGCCGGTCGGCCAAGCGGGCGGCGGTTTCGGTGCCCGAAGCGCGCCGCCGCCTGCCGACACAGCAGTGCCCGCTGCTGGTCGACACCCTGTTCACGGCCTTCCGCCACGCCCTGTTCGCGGCCTTCCCGGAGCCACTGCTTGGGCCATTCGGCGACCCGTTCAACCAACGTCATGCTCGCCTCCTCCAGCGTCCGTACCGCCGGCACCATCGCTCCGGGTGGCGCCATCCGTTCGGCTATCTGCCGCAACCAATCCGCGAACGCGCGCCGCAACTCCTCCGCGCCCCGATTCGGCAGCCAGCGCTGCAACGCCGTCACCGCCCGCATCACGTCCTGCGGCGACCGGCTCTGCTCCAGCCGCGCCACCGCCCGCAACAGGTTGCGGTACGGCAGATCATCCGCCGCCACCCGCTGCAGGTCAATCAGGTGGTAGCGCTGGGCCGGCTGATACGGCGCCAGCCACGGCGCCGCCGTCCACGGCTCGGTGCCGTGGTAGAGCACCACCGGCAGCACCGCCGGGAGCCGCTCGCCCACCAACTCCGGGGCTGATTGCGCGCCAGCTCCAGCAACAGCAGCCCCTGTAGGTGAGGACGCGCAGCGCCATCAAGCGATCGTCCTGCGCCTGGAACTCCAGCAGCACCACCAGAAACGCCCGGCACCGGCCCAGGCGCAGGTGCCAGATGTGTCGCCGTGGCGGGTGCGCTCGGAGAGGCGAAGGGTCTGGAAGCGCAGACGCATGAGGCGCGCGCCGGCACGATGCTCAGTTACACGCTGTCACTGGCCGTTCAAGCCTCCCCCTCAAACCACGCGAAATCCCCAAAGCCGCCATGGTAACGACCAAGGTAGAACGCCTCTCGATCCACGTTTCGACGATCGAGACGAACGTCGCGTAGCGTGTGTAAACCGCCATCCCTGGCCCGATCGCCGCTTGGGCGAGGTCCACGGGGGCGACGTTGCCGCGCTGTAGATGAACCAGAGCCACGGGCAGCTCCGTCTTCAGCGCAGAGATGAAGTCGCGGCGTGTTGTGATAGGCGCGTCTGAAGGTCGGCTGCGACACACCAGGACGACACTCGACGCGAGGGAGTTTTTCCCGAAGGATCGGAGCCCCTTCGGTTGTTCAGTCCGGATTGGCCATGTACCAGTGACCGAGAATCCGGCAGCACGCACGGCATCCAGGAACGTCTCCCATCCCGTGCTTGTCATGCCAGCCTCGGCATCCCGCTCTGATTGCTTGTAAGCGTAGTAGATCGTCGCCGGAAACGTGGGATGCGACTGCTGAGCCATTCGCTTGATCGCCCGAGACATACCGTCCATAAAGAAGACTTCGGCTTGGGCCTTGGTTCCATGGCGATAGGGTGTGGCGACTAGCTCCTCAGCCTTTGGAGTTGCCATCGTAGAGAATAGGTCAGGGAAAACTGTTCTTAATGAGCGTCGCAACCAGACGTAGAAGAAGTCCGAGAGGTCTGCGTATCCGATGTTATCGTAGTAAGGAGGGTCCGTAGAAACGACTCTATCTAAAGATATTCCCTGTGTCACTGCATCCGAATGGAGCGCTTGAGCGATTGGTCTGTTGTTCAATTGCTTCTCGATGACTTCGCACACGGACGCTACTGTCCCGAAGATGTCCCCGCCGGCCCCAGCAAGAGGGTTCGTCTCGGCATAGTCCCATACCATGGGCAGAGCTTGCCTCCCGAATGTAGCGACCAGCCTGTCCATTCTGTGCTCCCACAAGCAAAGGCTCGTGTTCCGATTGCATGCCTTACTCTGAGCAAACGCGAGATACACCGCTACCGCCTCGGCATACGCGGTGGCACCGGTGCCCCCGTCTCGCAGCGGTTGCCCGTCGTCCGGAAGACCGGCGGAGATGGCGTCTTGCCGAACACGATCGCGCGCTTCGGTTACCAAGTCCGAGAAGCTGTTCAGCGCGGCGAGCTGACGGTGCGTGAACAGGTCGCCGAAGGTACTGAGGCCGTAGAGTGGTGGCGAAAACCACCGCCGATTGTCGGGCATGTTTATTGACGGCTTCCAGATCAGGCGCGCTTCTCGTGCCGCTGCCTCATGCTCGTCAGTTGGCCCTACGTACATTCGGCCACGGTCGCCCTCGGCGACGATGGTCATTAGTCTAGTTCCTGTCCGGCAATCCCCGGTTTCGGGAGAGCGAGTCAGGAGGAGCGCGTCTCGGGGGTATGCAGGACGTGTGGGAATCGAGAGTCGGGCGTAGCCGAGCTTGGTTTTGACATTCGTTCGGAGAGCTGAGTTCGCGGCAATAGGGCGTAAGTTCTCTTTATAAGAACAGATAAGCCGCACCAATCCCATCAAGACCCCTGAGAAACTGTGGGAGAACGAGAATCGCCGCTGGCCGCGGCGCCTCACCTCGGCAGTAAGCGCACCAGCCTCATCAGGTTGTGGGCGAATACCGCCGAGTGCACGTACGCCTGGAACCGGTCCCAGCCGCTCCAGGTGCAGCGGTCCAGCCCAAAGCAGCGCTTCAGATACGATATGGCTGCTTCCGCACCGGCCCGAAAGCGCTTCAACTGACCGTAGATCCATGCCGACGGCGTCATGTCGGTCTGCTCCAAGCCACGTTTCTTGTGGAACACTACGTGCTCCACGCCCATCTTCTTGGCGTCCGCCAGATTCGTCCGCGACGCATAGCCGCCGTCGAACGCCGCCCGCTGCGGCGGCTCGCCGTAGAACTCCACGTGCCGCCTCAACATCGGCAGGCAGCGCGTACTGTCGGCCGGGTTGCCCGCTTCGACCACCACGTCGAGCACCAGCCCACTGCGCCCCGTGCTCAGGTTGATCTTGTGCCCGTACTCGATCGCGCGCCCACCCTTGACGATGATGTCGGTGTGCGGCTCAAACAGGCTCACCACCTTCTGGCTGGCCGGCACCGTCTCGCCGTCGAACACGCGCCGGTTGGTCTGGTCGACCACCCGCGCGACCAGCTCCAGGCAGGCGCCCACCTCGGCACACCAACTCTCGGCCCATGGCTCAGTTACGCAACACACGCGAGCCCGCGCCGCCGCCGCGTAGCCGGTCGTCTGAGCCACCAGCCTCAGCAGCCGCCGGTAGGTGGCCGCCCGCCGCCGTGCACCGCGCCCCGAGCGGATCTCCTGCTCGCGTCGCTTGGCAGCGCGGCAGTGGTCGCAAAACGACACCCACGACAGGTGCCGCCGCGCCTGTCGCAGCAACCGCGTCAGCACCCGTACGCCGTCGTACAACAGGCGGCTGTCCGACGGTTCCAGGATGTCCGTGTCGGTCACCGTGGAGTCGATGCGCACCTGAGTGCCCGACTCGACCCCCCGCAGCTTGGCGTCCTGCAACAGCACGCCGTCGATGCTTCTCCAGGCCTCGGCGTCGATCGCCTTGATGCCGGCGTGCAACGCCGATTTTTTCGGCACCTCGTGCGGATCGATCCGCGCGAAGCGCTGCATGGTGGCCGAATCGTGCAACGCGAACTCCAACGCCCGGTACGAGTAGCCCATCAGGTGTTTGAGCACCGCGCAGCGCAGGATCGTCTCGCAGGTCAGCCCGCGCCGCCCACAGGCGACCGAGCCGCCAACACAACCGCTGACCGTATCGAGCAGTTCGGGGTGCTCATCGAGCCATGTGGAGGCACGTTCCAGCTCTTCGGCGACGGGATGGACAACTTCGGGCGCTTGGAATACGCTGGGCTGGATGGTGCGTGTGGAGCGCATCTGACCTCCGGTGTTTCGGTTGTTGTTTTGGCTTTCATCAGTGATGATGACCGAAACACCGTTTCTTTGTCTGCCCGCTTCCAAGATTCAACTCAAGCCTGCCCAACGAGTTGTGAGTTTACGGACAGGAACTAGTCTAGCGCCAATACGTGTAGACTTTCCTTCGGCATGAATGTAGGCCGGAGCGATTGGCGCGCCTGACATCAGGCACCGGAAGTTGGCACCGCGCGACAGTTTGGTTCCAGCCTTGGCCGCCGCTGCATCGCGTGGCGTCCCCACCCTGACCGTGAACCGGTACTCCCGGCCCTCGATCACCGGCTCGACGTACGCCTCCTTGCCCTTCTTCGTCGACAGCATGAACGTCGACGCCAGCGGCACGTCCACATCAGCGAACGCCGGGTTCGGGCTCTTCACCGTCCGCGCCCACAGCCACGCGATCACCGTCAGCTTCCGCCCCTCGTATGGCTTCAGGTCCGGCCGCTCTCGCACCATCTCCGCCGTGATCTCAATCTTCGGGTACAGGTGCCCGATCCGCTTCTCGGCCTCGTCCCGCATCCAACGCCCGTAGTAGCGCACGTCCTCGGCGAGTCCCTGCGCCCCTCGCCACTCCCGGGACAGCAACCCGGATGTCGTCCGTGCCTCCGGGTTCACCGGAGGCCGCCCGGCGAACTTCGGCGGGATCTCGATCATCGCCTTGTTGATCAGCACCGCCACCGGGTTCAGGTCGCTCGCATGCGCCTCCAGCCCCAGACGTTGTGCCTCCAGCGGCAGCGCCCCACCGCCGGCGAACGGATCATGGAACGCCGGCAACCGCTCTGGGTCGAACAGCTCGGCAGCGCGCGGATGGTCCGCGTTGTCCGCACACGTGCGCCGCCAGCTCTTCCGGATCTCGTCGCGAGCCGCCTGCAACACGACTTCGTTGGTCGTGTTCTCCCACTTCACCAACTCCTCGATCAGGCGGAACAGGCGCTCGCGCTCGCGGTCCTGTTCCTCGACGGTGGCGAACAGCTCCGGCCGGCTGGCCGGATCGTCCACCATCTGGGCGAAGATCACCGCCCGCGCCGCCGCCAGCGGGCGCCGCGCCCACCACAGGTGCAACGTGCTGGGGTGTCCGTGCCGAATGGACTTCTCCCGCGCCGCCGCCGCGTTGATGGCATCCAGCGGCAGCGCCACCTCGATCAGCTTCCTGCGTTGTACCGGGCCGATCACCATAGCCGCGATCGCAGCATCGATCGGCGAACCGCTCGCCGCACCACCCGACGGCCGTAGGCACCGGGGCCGCGGCTTGCCGCGCGCAGATCATAGGCGGCCCGGGTCAGCTTCGGGGCCGCACGGTACGAGGCTCGCCGCACTGCCAGCTTGCCGACCGCGTCTGGGCCTCGACGCACCGCTCGAACGAGCGCCCAAGCGCCGAGGACACTGCCGGGCAACAGCAGCAACAGGATCTCAAACATTCTGTCCCTCTCGCGTTCAGGCCGCGCGTACGCCGCCGGTTTCTCCTACGGGCACTGCGCCGTCAGATCGCGCTTACAGCGCCGATCCTATAGGAACACCCCCTTGGAGTCTCGGACGAACCACAGGCGCAGGATCACCGGTCTGGCCGTGCAGTCGCTCACCGTCAGCCCGCAGGAGACCGCCGTGCGCCGCACCCCGAAAGCAGGATGCCGAGGCGATCGCCGCGGCGCTGGCCGTGGATGCGGACGAGGTGAGGCGCGGCCTGTCGGGATAACGGCCGTGCGCAGGCGAGATGTGCGTGGGTTGATTCGGGTGGATCAGCGCAGCCTCGGTACGGTCGGCGCGGCACGACCGGCCAGCCGCCGACGAGTTCGCCTTCACGAACTCGTCGCGAACCATCGGCTACCCGCAATGGCCGGGTGACGCGGGACAATACGCACACACGGCGGACGCTGGTGCCGGCGCGTCCTACGATTCGTGTCCGGGCGGCGAAAGAGGCGGTTCGGAGAGGACGGTCGCGATGGCGGTCCCGATCCGCTCGGCTGCCGCTTCGATCTCACGGTCGCCGACGTGCGCATAGCGCAGGGTCATCCGTTCGTGGGCGTGCCCAAGCAGGCGGGAGACCACCGGCAGCGGCGCTCCGCCCATTACGGCGTGGCTGGCGAACGTATGGCGCAGATCATGCAAGCGCACGTCTTCGATCCCCGCCTGCCGGCGCACCTTGTTCCACAGCGACAGCTCGGACGAGCGAGCCTGCGGCGCATCGGCCCCGGCGGGAAAGACGTACGGGCTGCGTGTCCGCGGCTGCCGCGCCAGGACCGCCTGCGCCGGCGCGCTCAGCAGCACCGTGCGGGGTCCGGTCTTGCTGTCTCTCAGGCGCAATGCGTCTCCGTCGACCTCCGACCAGCGCAGGTGCACGATCTCGCTCTTCCGGCACCCGGTCAGCAGCAGCAGCAGACGGATGATCGCCGCCTGTTGCCGCCCCGATCCCCGGCCCCCATGCGCATCCAGCGCGGCGTGCAGGCGGTCGACCTCCGCTCTCGATAGGAAGCGCGTCCGCTTGGTACGCGGGTTGTGAGCCACGCCGCGTGTCGGATTCGTCGCCGCGTAGCCGCACGTCACGGCGTAGCCCATGATCTGGCGCAGTACGTCCAGCGTTCGGTTCGCCCCGCCCGGCGCTGTGGCGCTGTAGCGATCAAACCACCCGTGCACGGCGATGGTGTCAATCCGGTCGAGCGACCGGTCTCCGAAGGTCGGTACCAGTTGCCTCCGTAGCGCGCTGTCCATGCGCTTGCGCGTGGACGCCTTGCAACGCTGATAACAGGCGGTCTTCCACGCTCCTTCCACAAACGCTCGAAATGTCGGCGCCGCCATCGCTCAGCCCGCCAGCGATGCGCCCACGGCTTCAACTGCCTCGCGCGCGTGCGTGTCGACGACATGCGTGTACCTGAGGGTCGTCGTCGGATCGCGGTGTCCGAGCAGGCGGCCGATCGTGAGCACGGTCTCGCCCTGGCGCAAAGCGAAACTGGCAAAGCTGTGACGAAGGTCATGCAACCGCAGGTCGGGCAGTCCAGCTTCCTCCCGAAGGGTTCGCCAGAAGCGGTCCAGTGTTCCCGCGGACAGGGGGCCGGCGCCGTTGGACGCAGGAAAGGCCCAGCGCGCCGTACGGGGCAGGCGGTCGAGCAACGCGCGGGCGGGCGACGAGAGCCACACGGTTCGCGGCCCGGTCTTGCTGTCGCGCAGAAACAGATGGCCCTCACGATAGTCGCTCCAGCGCAGCTCCCTGATCTCGCCCTGACGACACCCGGTCAGTAGCAGGAGACGGACGGCGGAAGCCGGCACGGGCGACACGGCCTCCCGAGCACACAGCGCCGTACCCAGACGGCGCGTCTCGTCCGTGGTGAGAAACCGCTCGCGTGGCGGTCGCCGGTAGCGGCGGACGCCCGCACACGGGTTGCTGTTCTCCCGCCGATAGCCGTAGATTTCCGCTTGGCGCAGGACGACCGACAGGATGGGGAGCGAGCGATTCGCAGCGTCCGGCGTCGCGTGCAGACCGGCCAACCAGCGCTGGACTTCGGTATGGGTGATTTCGCCAATGGGACGGTCGCGAAACCAGGGCAGGATCTGACTGCGGAGATAGGATCGGTTGACGGCGACGGTACCCGTTTTCCATGCGCGTCCGTACCGGGCGAATACCTCCTCGGCGACCTCCTCGAACGGCGTCGTTTCGACGCTGCTCGGCGGAAAAACGCGCTGCGGCTCGCCCGCGCCATGGCTCGCATGTCGCGCGGATTCCGCGCTCGTCGCGGATGAACGCGATGTGCTGCCCAAGTCTGCCTCCTGCGGCCAGCCGTGGCGCAGCCACCCTCCCAGTTCGGGCGATCCTGTGGCTACGTGGATGCCGGCGGCGTCTCTGATATGGTGTTCCTCCATGATCGGCGGCAAGAGTGGGTAAGCGCATGACGAATCGACCCTCCACCGGCCGGCTCGAACTTGAAGTGGCCGACTTCGGGCCGATCGTCGACGCCAACATCGATCTGCGTCCACTGACCGTATTCGTCGGGCCGAGCAACACCGGGAAATCGTATCTGGCGATCCTGATCTATGCGCTGCATCGGTTCTTTTTCGAGCGCTCACCGCGCTATGGTCCACGCGTCGCGAGGACTCCCTGGCTCGTGCCGCGCTACGGATCGGAAGAACTCTCCGAGGCAGCTCGAAGAGCGATCATCAGAGGGTTGGATCGATTGCTGGATGACAGGGACGCGGGAGGAGACTCTCACGGCATCGCGTTGCCGGAGATAGTCGCGAGCGTGATCCGTCGTCTCGTGTCGAATACGGACGGCGCCGGCGAATTCCTCGGTGCCGAGATCGCGAGATGCTTCGGAGTCGGCGACACCGGGGATCTGGTCCGGCTGCGTACCACGAATGGTGCCCGCGTGGCCTTGCGGAATCAAGCTGCCGACGCCGCGAGTGACACCGATCCGTTTCTGTTCTCGATAGCTCTGACCAGATCGAGGGTCACGTTCCAGCCGTCCCTGCCCCCCGCCACACCCATACGAATCGCTGGAGGTTCAGAACGGACAGTTCACGATCATCTTTCCCGACTTCGTCGCATGCTGTCACTCGGGGCTCCCGGCGCCGGCAACCGCGATCGGTATGGATGGAATGTGTTGTACGATCTTGCCGAAATGGTGCTGCCGTACGTCGTCGGTCCGTTGCATTCCCCCGCCTTCTATCTTCCTGCGGACCGCACGGGCGTGATGCACGCGCATCGCGTGGTGGTCAGTACGCTCGTCGAGCGGGCGGCTATGGCGGGCCTGCGATCGGCACCGCGAACGCCCATGATGTCCGGGATATTGGCTGACTTTCTGGAGGAGCTCATCGAGCTCGACGAGCCACGTCGGCGCGCGGTTAAGTCCGGGAGAGACCTCGGAGGCCGGATAGAACAAGCGATGCTGCGAGGGTCCATCGGTGTCGTTCGATCGGAGTCCGGTTACCCTTCATTTGTGTATCGCCCGGATGACTGGAAGAGCGAACTGCCGCTGATGAATTCGTCGTCCATGGTGTCCGAACTCGCACCGGTCGTACTGTATCTGCGGAACGTCGTCCGTGCCGGAGACCTCCTGATCATCGAGGAGCCGGAGTCGCACCTGCATCCGGAAATGCAGGCCGTCCTTGCTCGCGAGCTGGCCCGGATTGTCCGCGCCGGAATCCGCATCATCGTTACGACCCACAGCGAGTGGTTCCTGGAACAGATCGGCAACTTGGTGCACCGGTCCGCACTGCCTGCGAGCGAACAGGGCGATGTTGCTCTGAACGAGTCCGACGTCGGCGTATGGCTGTTCACGACCCGGAAGCGACCAAAGGGGTCGGTCGTATCGGAAGCGCAACTGGATCGGGAAACCGGCTTGTTCGCGACCGACTATGAGAGTGTGAGCGAAGCCCTGTATAACGAGAGCGCCCGCGTCTACAATCGACTGCAGGAGATCGAAACGAAGTGAGAGGACTGGTTGCGCACGTGGCCGGACAGGTCTCCGGCGAGTGTCACGTACGTCACTGCAACAAGGAGGGGTGCGCGGTCTCGATGGCGAGTGCGCCGAGCCCGAGTGTCCTGATAGACTTGGACTGTGAGCCCCTCGGACTCTCGCGGCGGGCGCGATGTGACTATCTGTTCGTGTCAGAAGACGATGGTGTTGCAGCCTGGGTAGTTCCGATGGAACTGAAAGGCGGTCGGCTCAACGCGAATCACGTCACGACGCAGCTCCAGGCAGGCGCCGACTTGGCCGACGGGTGGCTTTCCGACACCACTTCGTTTCGGCTCGTGCCCGTGTTGGCCCATGCAAAGCCAATCCATCGTCAGGGTAGGGAGAACTTTCGTCGGACAACGGTCTGCCTGCGAGGCAGAAGACGCCGAATCGTCCGTATCCGTTGCGGTGCAGCCCTGAGAACGGCCCTGGCCGGGGGCGCGCACGAGCATTGACGGTGCCTGTCAGGAAGCTGATCGAGGTGGCGCTGCCGCTGGATGCCATCAACGCGGCGGCGGCGCGGGAGAAGTCCATTCGGCACGGACACCCTAGCACGTTGCACCTGTGGTGGGCGCGGCGCCCGCTGGCGGCGGCGCGGGCGGTGATCTTCGCCCAGATGGTGGACGATCCGGCCAGCCGGCCGGAGCTGTTCGCCACCGTCGAGGAACAGGACCGCGAGCGCGAGCGCCTGTTCCGCCTGATCGAGGAGTTGGTGAAGTGGGAGAACACGACCAACGAAGTCGTGTTGCAGGCGGCTCGCGACGAGATCCGGAAGAGCTGGCGGCGCACGTGTGCGGACAACGCGGACCATCCGCGCGCTGCCGAGCTGTTCGACCCAGAGCGGTTGCCGGCGTTCCATGATCCGTTCGCCGGCGGTGGGGCGCTGCCGCTGGAGGCACAACGTCTGGGGCTGGAGGCGCATGCGAGCGACCTGAACCCGGTGGCGGTGCTGATCAACAAGGCGATGATCGAGATCCCGCCGAAGTTCGCCGGGCGGCCTCCGGTGAACCCGGAGGCACGGACGACATCCGGGTTGCTGTCCCGGGAGTGGCGAGGGGCGCAGGGACTCGCCGAGGACGTGCGCTACTACGGGCGTTGGATGCGGGACGAGGCCGAGAAGCGGATCGGGCACCTGTACCCGAAGATTGAGATCACGGCGGAGATGGTGCGAGAGCGGCCGGACCTGAAGCCATACGAGGGGCGGAAGCTGACGGTGATCGCGTGGCTGTGGGCGCGGACGGTGAAGAGCCCGAACCCGGCGTTCGCTGATGTGGACGTGCCGCTGGCGTCGACGTTCATGCTGTCGACGAAGAAGGGCAAGGAGGCGTACGTCGAGCCGGTGATCGAGGGCCGGGAGTACCGGTTCACGGTCAGGGTGGGGACGCCACGCGATGCAGCGGCGGCCAAGGCTGGAACCAAACTGTCGCGCGGTGCCAATTTCCGCTGCTTGATGTCGGGCGCGCCCATCGCCGGAGACTACATCAAGGCCGAAGGCATGGCCGGCCGCATGGGCGCGCGGTTGATGGCCATCGTCGCAGAAGGACAGCGAGGTCGCGTGTACCTCGCGCCGACCGACGACCATACGGTCGTAGCGTCACATGCGCAGCCGGGATGGACTCCTGACGTAAGTGTTCCTGAACGTCTTACCGGCGGTACGTGTTACGGCTACGGTCTCACCACGTTCGGCGACCTGTTCACGGACCGACAGCTCGTTGCCCTTACCACGTTCTCCGATCTGGTGGGAGCGGCGATGGAACACGTCCGACGCGACTCCGCGGCCGCGGGTCTGCCTGACGACGGCCGGCCGCTCCGTGACGGCGGCACCGGCGCTACCGCGTATGCTGAGGCGGTAGCGGTGTATCTGGCACTGGCAGTTGACAAGGTTGCTGACCGAAACTCGACGGTCTGCGCGTGGGCCACTTTGCGAGAGCACGCGCGCAACACATTCGGGCGACAAGCGATCCCAATGGTCTGGGACTTCGCCGAGAGTAACCCGCTATCGGATTCGAGCGGAAATTTCTGGGGCGGGATACTCTCTATCTGCTCTGGCCTCAATTCCGTCCATACGAACTTGGGGGGATTTGGCGCGCAAAGAGATGCCCGGTCACCTCTACCTGGCCCTGAAAGGGTAGCCTCTACCGATCCACCCTACTACGACAATATCGGTTACGCTGATCTTTCCGATTTCTTCTATGTGTGGCTACGGCGTTCGCTGAGACTGATCTTCCCCGAGCTGTTTGCCACAATGGCCGTACCCAAGGCCGAAGAACTGGTCGCTACGCCCTATCGCCACGGATCCAAGGACAGGGCCGAGAGGTTCTTCATGGCCGGCATGACGCAGGCGATGCAGCGGCTGGCGCATCAGGCGCATCCCGGCTTTCCTTCCACAATCTACTACGCATTCAAACAAGCGGAGCGCAACGCAGACACAGGCACAGCTAGCACGGGTTGGGAGACATTCCTGGACGCTGTGATCCATTCCGGCTTCGCGGTTTCCGGGACGTGGCCGATGCGCACGGAACTAGGTCGAAGAATGGTGGGAATGGGTTCAAATGCGCTCGCCTCGAGCATAGTCTTGGTGTGCCGCAGATGCGCGTCGGACGCTCCAGTCACCACACGCCGAGACTTCCTGACCGCTCTCAAGGCCGAGTTGCCTCCCGCGCTCGGCCAACTGCAACGTGGCAACATCGCGCCAGTCGACCTCGCGCAGGCTGCCATCGGCCCCGGCATGGCGGTTTACACACGCTACGCGAAGGTGCTCGATGCTTCCGGCAAGCGCGTTTCGGTCGGAGAAGCCTTGGCGCTCATCAACCAGACGCTCGATGAGATCCTCGCCGAGCAGGAGGGCGACTTCGACGCCGACAGCCGATGGGCGCTGGCGTGGTTCGAGCAATATGGCTTCGACGCTGGCGACTACGGGATCGCCGAGACTCTGTCCAAGGCCAAGAACACCAGTGTGGAGGGCCTAGTGCAGGCGGGTATCGTGCGCTCACAAGCAGGCAACGTGCGGCTCCTGCGACCACGGGAGTTGGCGTCCGGCTGGGACCCGGTCGACGACGAGCGCCTCACGACCTGGGAGGGCGTACATCACCTTATCCGCGTACTGAGTCAGGGCGGCGAGTCTGCTGCGGCCGCGCTCGTCCGCAAACTCGGCGGATTGGCCGAGGTGGCCCGGGACCTCTGCTACCGGCTGTACACGGTGTGCGAGCGCAAGAAGCGTGCCGCCGAGGCTCTGGCCTACAATGGACTGGTGCAGAGCTGGCCGGAGATCAGCCGACTCGCGAGGATGGACACACCTGCGGAACAGGCCAGACTGTTTGATGACGACAACGACAGGGGCGTGATTCAGTGAGTCGAGGGAGTCGGAGTGGCTCGGGCCGGCCGCCTGCGGGGTCCCCATGTCGTTGATCGACCGGCAACTTGACGAAGTCTGGGACGCGTTGCGTGCCAACGGCCGCGATCGCGACGATGCTCTGGCGGAAGTTCGCATACGGAAGCTGCGCGGCATCTGGGACCTGCGCGTACCTTTCGAGTATCCCGTCTCGGTATTGGCTGGCCCCAATGCGTGCGGCAAGTCGACGGTGCTGTTCGCCTGTGCGTGTGCGTACGACGTTCCAGGCAGCGGAACCAGGGACTTCGTGCCCGGCAGGCTGTTTCCCGACTTCACGGATCGGCAACATAGCACGTGGTCGGATAATGCCAAACGTTCGGAGCTTGAGTTCCATTATCTGCACAGGGGTGATCGTCTCTCCATGATCTGGAGGCGAACCAGACACTGGAAAAGGACATTCTCCGGCCGCACGGGAAGCGATGGTCAACCGCAGCGTGACGTGTACTTGCGAACGATTGCCAATCTCACCAGTCCCTCCGAGGTGCGCGGCATCCTGCAGCTCGGCAGAAAGCCGACCGATTTCGATGTCGTCAGCCCCGAGCTCTTGATCTTCGCCCACCGGATCCTGCCATGGCGCTACCGCAAGCTCGCCGTCATCAGCGAACGGCCGACGCGGAATCTGCTGTTCGCCGAGCTGGACGACGCTGAGCGGACGAGCTATTCCGAGCTTCATATGTCGTCGGGAGAACGCAGCATTTTGCGGATCTCGAAGGACATTTCACGTCTCGACAACGCACTGGTTCTGGTCGATGAGGTGGACACCGGGCTCCATCCCTATACGCAACAACAGGCGATGCTCGAGTTGCAGCGTAGCGCGCTGCGACAGAACCTTCAGATCATCGTCGCCTCGCACAGCCCGGTCATACTTGACAGCGTTCCTCCGGAGGCTCGCATCTTCCTTGACCGCGATGAGACGGCCGGGCATATCCACCGCGTGCCCCTGTATCGTGACATCTTTCAGAAGGCGCTCTATGGGCAATCGCGGGACCACCTTTCGATTCTCTGCGAGGACGACGTCGCCGAAGGGATAGTCCGCGGCGTGCTCGACGTACTCAACGTCAATCTGGGGCTGCGCCATGAGGACGTGATCATTGGCAGAAACACGGGTCGAGACGAGTTTCCCAGCCACGTTCGTACGCTGGGAAAGTTCGGTAAGCTGCGGAATTTCATCCTGGTATTGGATGGCGATTCCCGCGGTCTGTCGGGCAAGTTGCAGGCGACTGCGGCGAAGTACAAACAGTACGTGGAACCACTCTTTCTCCCCGGAGAGCGTTCCCCCGAGCATTGGCTGTGGGACACGATCCGTCGGCGTCCGGAGGACTACGCAACTCGGTTGGGGCTCCCCGCTGCTGACTTGGAGCGAACGATTCGCAACGTACAGAGTCTCGTCGAGGGAGCGGTGCGTCGGCCCGAGGAGGCGAAAGCGGCTGTGGGTGCGTTGGCATCCGATCTCGATCGAACCGTTCCAGAGGTGGCCCGGATCGTCGGCCAGCGGGAAGCGGAGGCGAACGCCATTCCCGAACTGCTGGCGAACTTGACCGAGCAGATCAACACCTGGAGACGGCTGTGACGGAGCGAGGCGCAGTCTGGGCTCTCGACCGGTAGTGTCTTCTTCGTGAAGCTGGAAGACCTGCACGCGCCGGCCGCAGTGAGCGGCATTGTGGCCGATTCCCTGGTCACGGTGGTGAGCGCGCGCTGGATCGGCGCGGACGCGGTGGAACTCGTCTACCGGACGTCCGGAGGCGAGTTGGGCAGCCAGATCCTCTACCGCGACGACGAAGCGCGGCTGGAGGTCGTCGAGCAGGGCCGGCCGTGGAGCTTCGACGGCGACGGCGATCTCTTTCGGCTGGTGTCGGAGGCGTTGCGCATCAACCTCGCCCATCTGTTCGACCGGGCACTGGCGGTCCACACCTCGCAAGTAGAGCCGCTGCCGCATCAGATCACCGCGGTGTACGAGGCGATGCTGCCACGGCAGCCGTTGCGGTTCCTGCTCGCCGACGATCCGGGCGCGGGCAAGACCATCATGACCGGCCTGCTGATGAAGGAGCTGATCGCCCGCGGCGACCTGCAGCGCTGCCTGGTGGTCTGTCCCGGCAGCCTGGCCGAGCAGTGGCAGGACGAGCTGTACCGTCGCTTCCACCTCGGCTTCGAGATCCTCACCAACGACAAGCTGGCCGCGGCGCGCACGGGGAACTGGTTCCTGGAGACCGACCTCGCCATCGCCCGGCTGGACAAGCTGGCGCGTGACACCGCGCTGCAGGAGAAGCTGCAGGCGCCCGACTGCCGCTGGGACCTGGTGGTGTGCGACGAGGCGCACAAGATGTCGGCGACCTTCACCGGCGGCGAGATCCGCTACACCAAGCGCTATCACCTGGGGCAGTTGCTCGGCGGGCTGACCCGTCACTTCCTGCTGCTGACCGCCACGCCGCACAACGGCAAGGAGGAGGACTTCCAGCTCTTCATGGCGCTGCTGGACGGCGACCGATTCGAAGGCCGGTTCCGGGACGGCGTGCACATGGCGGACGTCTCCGACCTGATGCGGCGGATGGTGAAGGAGCGCCTGCTCAAGTTCGAGGGCACGCCCCTGTTTCCCGAGCGCGTCGCCCACACCATCCCGTACCGGCTCTCCGATGAGGAGGCGCACCTCTACAACGAGGTCAGCAACTACGTGCGCGAGGAGTTCAACCGCGCCGAGGCGCTGGAGAACAACCAGCGCGCCGGTGCCGTGGGGTTCGCGTTGACGCTCCTGCAACGCCGGCTGGCGTCCTCGCCTGAGGCGATCTACCAGTCGCTGCGGCGGCGCCGGGAGCGGCTGGAGAGCCGGCTGCGCGAGCTGGAGTTGCTGCGGCGGGGCGGTCAGGCCGTGGCCCGCATCGGGCTGTCGCGTGACATCGAGTTGGATCCGGACGAGTTCGAGGACCTGGAGGACGCGCCGGCCGACGAGCAGGAGCAGGCGGCCGAGGAGATCCTGGACCAGGCGACGGCGGCCCGGTCGATCGCGGAGCTGAAGACCGAGATTGGGACGCTGCGTCAGGTGGAGCAGATCGCGCACCGGGTGCGGCGCAGCGGCACGGACGCGAAGTGGCGGCAACTCACCGGGTTGCTCGACGAGATCCTGCCCGCCGATAGTACGGTGCCCTCGACCGCACAGGAGGGACATGCGCAGAAGCTGGTCATCTTCACCGAGCACCGCGACACGCTGGCGTATCTGCGCGGGCGCATCGCGACGGTGCTCGGGCGCGAGCAGGCCATCGTGGTGATCCACGGCGGCATGGGGCGCGAGGAGCGGAGCAAGGCGCAGGAGGCGTTCCGCCACGATCCGGGCGTGCAGATTCTGCTGGCGACCGACGCGGCGGGCGAGGGGATCAACCTTCAGCGCGCCCACCTGATGGTGAACTACGACCTGCCGTGGAACCCGAACAGACTGGAGCAGCGTTTCGGCCGCATCCACAGGATCGGCCAGACCGAGGTGTGCCACCTGTGGAACCTGGTGGCGGAGGAGACGCGCGAGGGCGACGTCTACCGCCGGCTGCTGGAGAAGCTGGAGCAGGCGCGCGAGGCGCTCGGCGGGCAGGTGTTCGACGTGCTCGGCAAGCTGCAGTTCTCCGGCCGGCCGCTCCGCGATCTGCTGATGGAGGCGATCCGCTACGGGGAGCAGCCGGAGGTGCGGGCGCGGCTGAGCACGGTGCTGGATGACGCCCTCGACCGCGGGAAGCTGCAGGAGCTGTTGGACGATCAGGCGCTGGCGCCGGATGCCATGGACGCCACGCGCGTGCAACGGGTGCGGGAGGAGATGGAGCGGGCGGCGGCGCGGCGGCTGCAGCCGCACTACATCGAGTCGTTCTTCCGCGCGGCGTTTGCGCGCCTGGGCGGCTCGCTCCGGCAGCGGGAGCCGCGGCGCTACGAGATCACCCATGTGCCGGGCGCGGTGCGCAGCCGCGACCGGCTGATCGGCACGGGAGAGCCGGTGGTGGCGCGTTACGAGCGGATCGCCTTCGAGAAGGGGCGACTGGCCCCGCCGGGCAACGCGCCGGCGGAGTTCCTGTGTCCGGGGCATCCGCTGCTGGATTCGGTGATCGACCTGACCTTGGAGCGCCATCGCGACCTGCTGAAGCGGGGCACGGTGCTGGTCGAGGACCGGGACCCGGGGACCGCGCCGCGCGTGCTGTTCTACCTGGAGCACGCCATCCAGGACGAGAGCCGCACGCGCAGTGGCGACCGGCGGGTGGTCTCCAAGCGGCTGCTCTACGTGGAGCTGGCCGAGGCTGAGGCGCCACGCCACCTGCACTACGCGCCGTATCTGGACTACCGCCCGTTGGCCGAGGAGGAGCCGGTCATCGATGCCATTCTGGAGCGCCCGGAGTGTGCGTGGGTCACCGGCGACCTGGAGGGCAAGGCGCAGGAGCACGCCGTGATCCACGTCGTTCCTGAGCACCTGCAGGAGATCAAGTCGGCCAGGATCGAGCTGCTCGGCAAGACGGAGGCCGCGGTCAAGGACCGGCTCACCAAGGAGATCGCCTACTGGGATCACCGCTTCCTCCAGATCCAGGCTCAGGAGCAGGCCGGCAACCCCGGCGCACGGCTGAACTCGGGCGAGGCGCGCCGCCGCGCCGAGGATCTGCGGACCCGGCTCCGCCAGCGGTTGGAGCGGCTGCAGTTGGAGTCGAAGCTCTCGGCGCTGCCGCCGGTGATCCTCGGCGGTGTGCTGGTCGTTCCGCGCGGCCTGATCACGGCCATCAGCGGAAAGCCCGCCGAGCCCGATCACCAAGCGATCGATACCCAGGAGTCCGCCGCGCGGGCGAGGGCGATCATCATGGAGACCGAGCGCACGCTCGGCTTCGAGCCCACCGACCGGGAGACCGAGAAGCTCGGCTACGACATCGAGAGCCGCATCCCTAGCACGGGGCGGTTACGCTTCATCGAGGTCAAGGGCCGTGTCCGCGGCGCGGACACCGTTACGGTGACCCGCAACGAGATCCTGTACTCGATGAACAAGCCGGAGGACTACCGCCTTGCCATCGTGGAGTTCCTGGACGACGGCGCCCACCGGGTGCACTACCTGCGCGAGCCGTTCCAGCGCGAGCCTGACTTCGACGCCGCCAGCGTCAACTACTCCTTCAAGGATCTCCTCGCCCGTGCCGAGCCGCCGTGCTGACGCAAGGCACTACGGGCGGCGGTCCGCGGCCTCGCTACAGGCCGATCAGGAGAGCGAGCAGCAGCGCCGTGGAACACACGAAGATGGTGGAAGTGTAGAGGACTCCCTTGGCGAGCCTCACGGAATCCCTGTCGAAGGTGACTTCGCCGGGCTTCAGTTCCGGGCTTGCTTCCTCCGGGCCCGTGGCGGTCTGGTTCCTGTCGCGGATCCGGCCAGCATTCGCTGAGATCGCCATGTCGGCACCGATGGCCGTTCCGATCACTTCTCCTATCATTCTTGCTTGCTCCTTGGAAAGTTTACAAAATAGAATATTATCTCGTATATTGGCAACTGAGGAGAGGTCTTGAAGAGAGGACACCATTGATCGGCAACAGACTCAAGCTGGCTCGCGGGGCTGCCGGCCTGTCCCTTCGAGCCCTGGAGGGCCGCATCGGCGGCCGGGTGACGGCTCAGGCGATCGGCAAGTACGAACGGAACGAGTCGATGCCCAGTTCCGGCGTGCTCATCGCGCTGGCGGATGCCTTGGGCGTCTCCGTCGAGTACCTGACCAGCGATCAGGATCTGGTGCTCGAAGCGGTCGAATTCCGAAGAAAGGCGATTCCTCGAAAACGGGAGGAAGTGCGCGTCCAGGCGCGGGTGGTCGACCTTGTGGAGCGGTATCTTACCGTGGAGGAACTACTTGCACTGCCGAGCGTCGACTGGAACAGACCCCGGGAGGCTCCCTATCCGGTAGTCGACGATCTCGCGGAGGTCGAACAGTCAGCATTCAGCTTGCGTACGCACTGGGATCTCGGGCGGAATCCGATTCCCAGCATGGTCGAGCTCCTGGAGGAGTGTGGGATCAAGGTCCTTGCATTCGATCTGAGCGCGATCGGCGGCCTGACGGCGTACGCACGGCGGGGCGGAAACCGTGTGGCTTCCGTGATAGTTGTAAACTCCAAGGACTCGGGGGAGCGCCAACGTTTCACCCTTGCTCACGAGTTGGGTCACCTGGTGCTGGCCGTGGACGCCGACGTGAACCCTGAGCCTGCGGCCCACCGTTTCGCCGGCGCGTTCCTCATGCCGGCAGATGTCCTGCGGATGGAAGTCGGCCGGCGACGGACATCGATCGGCTGGAGCGAACTGTTCAGCCTGAAGCGGCTCTTCGGCGTGAGCGTGCAGGCCCTCGTCTATCGGTGCCGAGACCTCGGCATCATCAACGAGGCGCTGTTCAGGCGACTCTTTCAGAACATGTCCAGGCACGGCTGGCGGAGCCCTCCGTACCGGGAGCCGCAGGCGATCCCGCGGGAGGAGCCGACCCGGTTCGAGCGTCTGTGCTCCCGTGCACTGGCCGAGAGCGTGATCTCGGAGGCGAAGGCGGCGGAGCTGCTCGGCATTTCGATACGCGAGCTCCATGAGCGCATGGAGCAGCCCCCGCGCCAGTAGCAGGCGGCCGGACCGTTGCCATCCGAACACCGCGAGCCGCTGCGTGTCTGCGTGTCCGATACGTCGGTGCTGATTGACCTCGATCGCGGCTCACTCGTCGAGGCCGTTTTCGGCCTTCCAGTGGAGTTCGTGGTCCCGGACCTGTTGTACGAACGGGAGCTGCGCCAGCACGACGGCGCGAAACTGCGTGAGCTCGGGCTGAGGGTCGAGGAACTGGACGGGCCAGGGGTGGTGCGTGCGCTTGGCTACCGGGGCCGCGAACCATCGCTTTCTCTCGTCGACAGCTTCGCCCTTGCCCTCGCGGTGGAGAACCGCTGGACACTGCTGACCGGCGACCGTGTCCTGAGGCATCTGGCACGTTCGGAGGGTGTTGATTGCCACGGTCTGCTGTGGGTGCTCGACCAGATGGTCGAGTCCGTCGTAGTCGATCGGCGTACCCTATACTCGGGGCTCAAGGCGATAGGCGATCATCCGCGGTGCCAGCTTCCGCGAGCCGAGGTGAACAAGAGGCTTGAATGTTGGAGGCCTCGCGGAAGGACGTGATCAGGCCTTCCAAGCAGACGAGGACGAATCCCGGGAACTTGAGAGACCGCATCCTGAGGTCGGTGGGGAGCTTACATGGCAGTCACGAATCACGAACGAGTCGGCAAGGGTCTGGAGCTGTTGCGCGCCGGACTGGAGCCGTTCGTCCGACGCGAGCTCAAGCGGGCGGTGCACGTCCGCGATATTGACGAATACCGCCTGCGGCAGATCCTGAGCGATCCCGGTCCGCGGCGACAACCGTCGGAATCGGACGTTCAGGTCCTGCTGAAGGTGATGTGGGACACCTGGAACGAGGTGTTTCGCGACATCCTGGGCCACGCAGAGCGCAGTCTGGTCAGCGAGCTGCGCGAGCACCGCAACAACTGGGCGCACCAGCAGCCGTTCTCGAGCGACGACGCGTATCGGGCCCTCGACTCCGCGCATCGGCTGTTGACCTCGGTATCCGCGCCCCAGGCCCGCGAGGTCGACGCGCTCAAGCAGGAGTTGCTGCGGGTGCGTTTTCAGGAACAGGTCCGCGATGAGCGGCGCCGGACCACCAGGAGCACGTCCAACGTCGGATCAGTCGCCGGTTTGAAGCCCTGGCGGGAGGTTGTGACGCCGCACCACGACGTCGCTAGCGGCCAATACCAACAAGCGGAGTTCGCCGCCGATCTGTGGCAGGTCTACCTGAAGGAGGGGACGGATGAGTACCGCGATCCGGTGGAGTTTTTTCGGCGCACCTTCCTTACCGACAGCCTGAAGCAGTTGCTGACCGGAGCCGTACAGCGTCTGTCTGGATCGGGAGCCGACCCGGTCGTGAATCTCCAGACCAACTTCGGCGGCGGCAAGACGCACTCGATGCTCGCGCTCTACCACCTGTTCTCCGGCGTGCATGCGTCCGGGCTGGCCGACATCGACGAAGTCCTGAAAGACGCGGGCACGAGCGAGCTGCCTTCGGTACGTCGCGTCGTGCTGGTCGGCAATCGAATCTCGCCCGGCAATCCGGGCACGAAGCCGGACGGCACTGCGGTGCGGACCCTCTGGGGTGAGCTGGCGTGGCAGCTCGGTGGCGCCGAGGCATTCGCACGTGTCGCTGCGGACGACGATAAAGCCACCAACCCTGGCGACGTATTGCGTGAGCTTCTGATTGAGCACGGCCCGTGTCTGGTGCTGATCGACGAGTGGGTCGCCTACGCGCGACAACTCCACGACGATGAGGACGATCTGCCGGCCGGCAGTTTCGAGACCCAGTTCACCTTTGCGCAGACACTCACCGAGTCGGCGAGATTGGCCGGCAACTGCCTGCTGGTCATCAGCCTGCCCGCCTCGGATACCGGTGACTCGCCGCACGTCCAAGCGGACGACGCCGAGGTGGGCGGCCAGCGAGGACGCGAGGCGTTGACGCGGTTACGCAACGTCATCGACCGCGTAGCGGCTCCTTGGCGGCCCGCAACAGTCGACGAGAGTTTCGAGATCGTTCGGCGGCGCCTGTTCCAGCCGTTCAACGACGCTGAGCAGTTCAAGGCGCGCGACGTGGTGGCACGGGGCTTTTCCGAGTTCTATCGCTCGCAGCAGCAGGAGTTTCCCTCCGAGTGCCGGGAGGCCGACTACGAGCAGCGGCTCAAGGCGGCCTATCCGATCCATCCCGAAACCTTCGAACGGTTGCACACCGACTGGTCGGCATTGGCGAAGTTTCAACGCACCCGCGGCGTGCTGCGGCTGATGGCCGCGGTGATCCACCATCAATGGGAGCAGGGGAACCGCAGTCCTCTCATCCTGCCAGGGGATCTTGCGCTGGACGACGGGCGCGTGCAGGCGGAGTTGACGCGGTACCTGGATGACAACTGGTCTCCGATTATCGAACGGGACGTCGACGGCGCGGACTCGCTTCCGCTTCGGATCGACAACGAGCAGCCCAATTTGGGCAAGTTCGCGGCCAGTCGTCGCGTGGCGCGGGCGATCTTCCTGGGCTCCGCGCCGACCATCGGGGCCGCGCATCGGGGCATCGAGGACCGCCGCGTCAAGCTCGGCTGCGTCATGCCGGGCGAAGCGCCGGCAGTATTCGGGGACGCGCTACGGCGGCTGGCGACGGCCGCGACCTACCTGTACGAGGACAACGCCCGTTACTGGTACGCGACTCAGCCCACCGTCACCAAGCTGGCGGAGGACCGCGCCGAGCAGATGCGCCGCAATTCCGACCGCATCGAGCAGGAGATCGGCACGCGCATGCGGGCGGATCTGAGGGAAATCGGCGAGTTCAGCAGGGTGCATGCATGGCCGCACTCCGGCCATGACGTGCCGGACGATCCCGACGCCCGGTTGGTCGTGCTGGGGATCGAGCACCCCTACGGCAAGGGAGGGGAGAGCGCGGCGGAGAAGCAGGCGCTGGCGATCCTGGAGTCGCGCGGCACCACTCCTCGCATCCATCGCAACACGCTGGTGTTCCTTGCCGCCGACGCGACGCGTCTGCAGGAGCTCGACGAGGCGGTGCGCCGCTTCCTGGCGTGGGAGTCGATCGTCGCCGAGAGCGACCAGCTCAACTTGGCGCCCCAGCAGGTGCGGCAGGCGGAGACGAGGCGCGACACGGCCGCGGCCGAAGCCGCCTCGCGAATCCCGGAAACCTACCGCTGGCTGCTGGTGCCGACGCAGAACACACCGCAGGACCCGGTCACGTGGGACGCGTTGAACGTCACAGGCACGGAGGCGCTGGCCGTACGCGCGGCCCGCAAGCTCAAGGGTCAGGAGGGACTTGTCACCTCCTATTCCTCAACGCTGCTGCGCATGGAGCTGGACCGCGTCCCACTCTGGCGAGGTGAGCACGTCGCCATCGCGCAACTGGTCGAGGACTACGCCCGTTATCCGTACTTGCCAAGGCTCAGGGATCCGCAGGTTCTGTTGGGCAGTATCCGCGGCGGGTTGAATCTCCTCACCTGGGTACAGGACACGTTCGCGTACGCCGAGAGCTTCGACGAAGAAGCGGGCCGCTACCGCGGCTTGCGCGCCGGGGAAGGGATCGAACTCCGCGACGCAAGTGCACCGGGACTCCTCGTCAAGCCCGCTGTGGCCCGGAAGCAACTCGACGACGAAGTGCCGAAACCCGACGGAGGCGACAAGCCGAAGCCCGATCCCGACGGCACCGGCGGAGACGACTCGGGCCCTGGGCCGCAGCCGCCTGATCCAACGCCGCCGTTGCAGCTGAAGCGCTTCCATGGCGCCGTCACCCTGGACGCCGGTCGCGTGGGCCTCGACGCAGGCCAGATCGCCAGCGAGGTGATCGCCCATATGGACGGGCTGGTGGGAGCCAAGGTCACGGTGACGCTGGAGATCGAAGCAGAGCTACCGGACGGATTCCCCGATCACGTCGTGCGTACCGTCAACGAGAACAGCAGCACGCTCAAGTTCAAGGACCACGGCTTCGAGCACGAGTAGGCGGGTGAATCAGCCGAGCCGCATCGGCGGTGCGGTGAATGGCGTAGTATTCGCCGCTCCTCATGCGGGGAATACTTGCGCGAATACGTGAGCATGAAGCATAATCACCGCAGGAAGTGCGGAGATTGTGAGCTGGATCTACGAGAAAGCCGGATGGCCTGAGTTCACATGGGACGAGGCAGGTTTGGCGCGCCCGTTGGCGGGTGTGCGCTACAGGCAGGGTCGACACCTCGGGAAGATGGAGGCGCTCGGCTTCGACCTCCGGACCGAGGCGAACGTCCTGGCTCTCACCGACGAAGTCGTCCGGTCCTCGGCGATCGAGGGCGAGCATCTCGACCCCGGTGAAGTCCGCTCATCGGTCGCCCGCCAGCTTGGCCTTGATGTCGGAGGGCTCCCAATGCCGGGCAGGGAGGTCGAGGGCGTGGTCGCCATGATCCTCGACGCGACGCGCAACTTCGGCGGGCCGCTCACCGCCGAGCGGCTCTTCGGCTGGCACGCCGCGCTGTTTCCGACGGGACGCGGTGGGATGACACGCATCACCGTCGGCGCGTGGCGCACCGACGAGGCGGGAGCGATGCGGGTCGTGTCGGGACCGATGGGCAAGGAGCGGCTGCACTTCCAGGCGCCCGCGGCGCCGCGGCTCGCCGATGAGATGGATCGCTTCCTGGGCTGGTTCGAGTCCTCGTCGATCGATCCCGTGCTCAAGGCCGGGATCGCCCACTTCTGGTTCGTGACGATTCACCCCTTCGATGACGGCAACGGGCGCATCGGCCGCGCGATCGCCGAAATGGCGCTGTCACGAGCGGACGGCACCAAGGAGCGCTACTACAGCATGTCATCGGCGATTGAGGCTCGGCGAAAGGAGTACTACCGCCAACTCGAATCCGGCCAGAGAGGCGGCCTCGACATCACGGCGTGGCTCGCCTGGTTCCTGGGCTGCCTCGACCGAACCATCCAGCACGCGGACGAACAACTCGCCTCCGTCCTCTTCAAGGCCAGGCTGTGGGAACGGATCAACGAGCAGCCCGTGAACGATCGGCAGCGGACGATCATCAACCGTCTGCTCGGCGACTTCGAGGGACATCTGACGACATCGAAATACGCCAGGATCGCCAAGTGCTCGAACGACACGGCGCTGCGCGACATTCGGGAACTGCTCGCCCGCGGAATCATCGTGCGCAACCGCGCGGGTGGCCGCAGCACCAGCTATCGGCTTCAGTTGGATGCCCATCCCCGCAAGGGCGACAACGTGCCAGAATGACCTGACCCATGCAGAAGATCCTGTTTCTTGACGACTGGTGCCTGGAGACGACGCACAACGTGGTGCGGCGGCTGGGCCGGCCGAAGCCGGTGCCGGAGGGCACCTGGTCCGACCCGTACGACCTGGGGAACGCCTACCCCTCGGTCTTCTACGACCAGAACCGCGGCAAGTGGCGGGTGATCTACGGCGGCGCGCCGGACCCGGACGACTTCATCTGCAACGCCCTGTTCGGGGCGATCGGAGACGACGGCGTCCACTGGGAGATCGACCCGGTGGCGGACGATCACACCTCGTGGTCGGGCTCCTTCCCGCACTGCCTGGCGGAGGCCAGGAGGAACGCGGAGAGCGGGCACGTGTACCAGGACCCGCGCGACTCCCGCCATCCGTACAAGGTTCTCTACCTCGACTGGGACTGGCGGAGCGGGGCGGCGACCATGCGCAACCCGGTGGTGGTCTCCGCCGACGGCTACCACTGGCAGGAGCTGCCGGGGGCGCGCTGGGGCGACTGGTCCAGCGACACCTGCCACACCGTGTTCTTCAACAAGCTCACCGGCCGGCACCAGGTGATGTGCCGCGCCAAGGACATCAAGCCGCCGTTCAGCCAGCGCCTGGTGGCGAGCATCGAGACCGAGGACTGGGTGCACTACACCGAGCCGGAGGTCATCGTCCGCCCGGACTCGTGCGACCCGCCGCTGGCACAGCCGTACGGCATGCCGATGTTCCCGTACGGCGACTACTTCATCGGCTTCCTGTGGCTCCTGGTCGGCGACCCGAACGAGACGACCACCAAGGGCGCGGGCCCGGTGTCCAACCACCTCGTCTACAGCATCAACGGGCGCAACATCAACCGCACGTTCCGCGAGCAGTTCGTGGAGCCGGCCGAGCCGGGCGACTTCGGCGGCTTCGGGTTCTATCCCTGCAGCTTGGTGCAGCTCCCGGACGAGCTGCGCATCTACTCCAGCGGCGGCCGCACCGACCACGGCGGCAAGGGCCCGATTCCCGCGGGGCAGCACCGCACCGCGATGACCCTGCACACGCTGCGGCCCGACGGCTTCATGTACCTGGAGAGCCGCTCCGGCGCCGCGAGCGTGCTGACCAAGGGGTTCGAGCTCACGGAAGGCGGCCTGGCGCTGAACGTGGAGGCGCCGATCGGGGAGGTCCGGGCGCAAGTGCACGTGCAGACCGACCGGGATCCGGGCGAACCGCCGGCGGTGCAGGAGGTAGCCGAGGGGTTCTCGGCCGCGGAGTGCCGGCCGTTCACGGGCGACAGCCTGCGCTGGACGCCGACCTGGAGCAGCGGCCGGAGCCTGGACGAGCTGATCGGCCGCACCGTGCGGGTGGAGGTCCTGTTCGAGCGCGGCCGGCTCTACTCGCTCGAGGTCGGCGGCACGCTGCTGCAGTAGCGGGCTGCGCCGAGGGTCGGGCACATGGGTGACGGCATCGGCATCGAGTCCCGCCTGAACCTGCCGGAGCGCTTCCGCTACGAGCGGGTCGTTCGAAAGGCCAAGGACTACCGGGCGGGAGACCGCCGGATCATCGCCGATCTCCGCGGCCCGGGCTGCGTCCGCCACTTCTACTGCGTGGGCAGCCGGGGCAGCTCGGGCGGCGACCTGTTCAATCGCAACCGTTCCTTCATCATCCGCTTCTACTGGGACGGCGAGGAGCAGCCGAGCGTCGAGGTGCCGCTGGCGGACCTGTTCGGCGTGCACCACAACGTTTCCTACTACCCGATCAACAGCTTCTACGTGACGGCCAAGGCCGACGCCGGGTTCGGCTGCTACTTTCCCATGCCGTTCGCGCACTCGGCGCGCGTCGAGGTGGAGGCGCTGGAGGACGGCACCTTCATCTACACCCTGGACTGGCACCGCTACCTGGACGGCGGGCTCGAAGAGCCGCTGCGCTTCCACGCGTCGTGGCGGCGTGAGAATCCGGCGCCCGCGTGGGGCGACGACTTCCTGGTGATGGATGCGATGGGCAGCGGCTACCTGGCGGGTTTCTCGCTCGGGGTCAGGCTGCGGAGCGACGAGCAGCGCTGGTCGCATGCCGGCTCGGAGAACCTGTACCTCGACGGCGAGGCCACGGGCGAGGGGGGCGTCGTGCCCCATTACCTGCGGGCCGGCGGCGGCGAGAACACCTTCGACGCCGGCTTCGGCGGCGTCACGCACGCGCCGGACACCGGGCTGTACAGCGGCATCCCGTACCTGGAGTACCGCGACGCCGGTCCCGCGCTGGCCCGCCACGTGCTCAGCGCCTACCGCTTCTACGTGCACGACCTGCTGCCGTTCCACCGCTCGCTGCACTTCCGCTGGGGCAGCCACTGCAACGACATGTGCGCGACCGCCTACTGGTACCAGACCGAGCCGCATCGGCCATTCGTGCGCATGGCCTCGGCGGAGCATCTGTGCTACGGCGACTGGGAGCACGAGGTCGAGGTGCCCCGCGGCACCTACGACCTGCTGCTGCCGTGTGGGGCATCGGGGGAGGACGCCGTGCCGGCGAGCGAGGACGACGGCACCTGGTCACTCCACCGCGGCGACCGGGCGCTGCATCAGCCGCCGGAGTCGATCGGCTCCGGGATCGTCGCGCCCGCCTGCCACGGCTTCATCGACTTCTCGCACGTGTTCAACGTGCGCAGCACCGGCTCCAACGAGACGTGGCCCTGCGACGCCGCCGCCGTGGGGCGCCTCACGGTGGAGCGCGACACCGAGGCGACGGTGCATCTGAGCTGGGACGGCGACCTGCGCGTGCGCCTCAACGCCGAGCCGCCGCGCCACCTCGGCCTGCGGGAGACCTACGGCTATCGGGCGGTTCCGGTCACGCTGAGGCGAGGCGAGAACACGCTGGTGATCCACCTGGACAACGCCGACGACCGGCTCAGTTGGGGCGCCTTCACCTTCTCCTGCCGCGTCGTGAGCAACGACGGCGCCGTCATCGTCCCGGCGGCACTCGCCTGATCCGAGGCGTCTTGGACACGGCCGCTGACCCAGAAAACCGACGAACACGGTCTCGAATAAGTTGATTTATTTGATGTCATATAGTATATTTAAATCATGTCAAGCACATGCCGAACGACGGTCGACTCCACGGTTTCCGGCCTCTCCGATGACCAGTTGTTGGAGCAGACGGACAAGCTAGCCCGCCTCGACCACCAGACTCAGGTAGTCCTCATCGACCACCTGTGCGAGATCGACGCCCGCCAACTGTATCTGCGGCGCGGCTACTCGAGTCCGTTTGACTACGTGACGAGCGGGCTTGGCTACAGCGCCGGCGCAGCGTGGCGGCGAATCAACGCCATGAAGCTGTGCCGGCGGATCGATGAGGTCCGCGAGCGGCTGCGGGATGGATCGCTGACACTGGATGCCGCGGCGCAACTGCAGGCCGCCTTCGAGCGGCGGGAACGGAAACGGGAACGGGAACGGGCCCGCGAGGCGCGCGACTCGGCCGCGAGCCCGAAGAGGGGGCCGAGTGGCATGGCACTGGCGGGGCCGGCACGACCGCCGGCGCCGAAGCCGGCGCTGGATCTCTCGGCGCAGAAGGCGCTGGTGCAGGAGGCGGTCGGGAAGAGCACGCGGCAGGTCATGCAGATGCTGGCGGGGGTGGATCCTGCGCTGGTCGCGCCGGCCGACAGGGTGCGGCCGCTGGGCGAGGACCGCTGGGAGCTGAAGGCCGTGATCGACGAGGAGTGCCAGCGCGGACTGGAGCAACTCAAGGGGCTGCTCTCCCATGTCGACCCGCACATGACGTTCGGGCAACTCGTCGGACGGCTCGTGCGGGAGGGCCTCGACCGCCATGACCCAGGTCGGCCAAGGCGTGGTCGAAGGACCTCCGGCCGGCCGGCAGGTGCAGGGCAGCCTTCGGCGCCGAAGCGGTCGGTGCCGCCCGCCGAGATCACCGGTTCGCCCAAGAAGGCTCAGCGCGACGGTGATCACGAGGGCACTTCTTCGATGAACGGATCAGCTCGGCCGGGGCGCGTCGCCACTGCGGCGCCGAAGTCGCAGCGGCGGGACATGGAGGCAGGCGCCTTCGGGCCGAAGCGGCCGACTCGGTCGGCACGTGTCGCTACTTCGGCGCCGAAGTCGAAGCGGGACCTGGGCCGGCAAGGGCCTTCGGCGGCGACGCGGCCAGCTCGGCCGGCCGGCGCCACTACTTCGGCGCCGAAGTCTCGCGCAACGGGCCGCGCGATTCCGGCGGCGGTGAAGCGGCGGGTTTGGCAGCGAGACGGAGGACGTTGCGGCTACGTCGATCCACGCACCGGCCGCCGCTGTGCGTCGCGACATCTGCTCCAGGTCGATCACGTGTTCCCGTACTCGCTGGGCGGCGGTCCGGAGCTCGGGAGTCTGAGGCTGCTGAGCACAGCTCATCACCGCCAGCGCCATGCAGGGCGGGCTCCATCACGAGAGCCTCCGAGTGACGTCGCGGACGCGCTGACGGGGGTCGTTCACCCGGAAAACGGCAGCCTCGCCGTCGAAGCGTCGTAGGGTAGACTGTTAGGAGTCGGCATGGACGATACGCGGGCGCTGTTTCTGCATCTTCTCGCCACGATCGCCTACCGGGCGCGGTATGCGCTCAGGGGTGCGCCCGAGTCGTTCGGCTCGTTCCGGGCCGGCAACGAGGTGTGGACGCCGGCCGAGCTCGTGCGGCACATGACGAGCGTCCTCGGATACGTGCGTTCGTGCTTCGAGGGAACGGAGCGGCCTCGCTTCGACCCGCTGCCGGATCTGGGCACGGAGATCACGCGGTTCCACGCGATGATCGAGGACGTGGCGCGGCACGTCAGGGCGGGTACGGAGCCCCAGGGCATGAGCGAAGAGCAGATGCTGCAGGGTCCGTTCGCCGACGCGCTGACCCATGTCGGACAGCTCGCCATGCTGCGCCGCCTGTCCGGCTCTCCCGTGCAGCGCGAGAGCTTCATCCAGGCTCGCGTGGACCCGGCCGATCTTGGTCCGGACCGGCCCGGACGGCAGCCGGAGGAGTGACGGTCGTGAAACTGCGAGAGAACTGCCTGGGCTTCGAGCTCCACGACGGGGAGCGCTTCGTGGCGCTGTACAGGGCCCGGGAGGAGCTGCCGCGAAACGAGTCGCCCAAGCCCTGCTTCGCGCCGATCCATACTCGCTCCGGAGCCTTGGTTACCCAGTACCGGCCCGCTGACCACGCTTGGCATACCGGGCTGTACTTCGGCTGGGTCCATGCCAACGACGCCAACCTGTGGGGCGGCAACTGGTTCCTGCCGGAGACGGGCACGTACGAGCACGTCCCGAACAGCCACGGCGTGCAGCGCCATGACCGGTTCATCGAACATCGCGGCGTCGCAAACGGATCCGGGATCACCGAGGAGCTCACGTGGCTGGACGGTAGCGACCAGCCCATCGCCACCGAGCGGCGGGAATACCGATTCCGCGCGCTGGAGAACGGGGCAGGGTACTTCTGGACCATCGAGACCTGGATCACGGCGACTGGGGAGCGGCTGGTGCTGGGAGGGTCGCGGGCGGCGCGCTACAGCGGCCTGGTGCTGCGCATGGGCCCTCCGTTCGCTCCGGGCCGGCACCGCAGCAGCGAGGGGCTGGTCGGCCACGAGAACATCATGGGCCAGCGGGCGCGCTGGGTCGCCGCCGCGGGGGCCGACGGGGGTGCGGTGGTGATGATGGACCACCCGGACAACCCCCGGCATCCGGTCACCTGGTTCACGCGCGAGAAGCTGCTCGGGGCCGGCCTGCTGATGGAGGGTGACCTGGAGGTAGACCGCCGGGAGCCACTGCGGCTGCGGTACGGCTTCGCGATCCTCGATCAGGAGCCGGCGGTGGATGAAGTCGAGGCGGCGTACGCCGCCTATGTCCGGGGGTAGGCCGCCGGCCGGTCAGTCCGTGTCCCGGGCATCGAGCATCAGCGCGCGGCAGACCTCCGCCAGCCGCTCCAGCTCGGCGATAGGCATCGACTCCTGGTCGGTGTGGATGTCCACGTAGCCGACCGAGATCACCACCGTGGGCAGCCCCTTGGCGTTGAGCTCGTTGGCGTCGCTCACGCCGCAGGTGGTGGTGCGCCACGAATCCAGTCCGGCCGCCCGGATCGCCGCCTCGGCGCGCAGCACCGGCGCGTCGTCCTCGCCGAACCGGTAGCCTTCCATCGCGTCCAGCGACTCCACGTCGACGGAGCCGCCGAACGCGGCGGCGCCCTGCTGGCAGCACTCCAGCAGAGCGTCCCGGTGCTCGACGAACCGGCTCTGGTCCAGGCTGCGCACCTCCAGGGTCAGCGAGGCGTCGGGAGGGATGATGTTCTTGGCCTCGCCACCGGTGAGCACCCCCGCGTTGGCGATCGTGTCCCCGTCGATGCGGCCGAGTTGCATGCGCTGAATCGCGCGCGCCGCCATCTGCAGCGCGCTGCGCCCCGCCTCCGGCTCCGTGCCGGCGTGCGCGGCGCGGCCGTGGAAGGTGACCCGCAGCGTGTCCGTCCACGGACTGGCCATGACGATCCCGCCCACCGGCCCGTCGATGTCCGGCACGAAGGCCAGACGCGAGCGCACGGGCGCGACGTCGAACGCCTTGGAGCCGATGTGGCCGACGTCCTCGCCTACCGTGAACAGCACCTCGACCGGCGGATGCGGCGCGCCGGACGCGGCGATCGACTCGACCGCCTCGACGATGGCCGCCACCGCCGCCTTGTCGTCGGCGCCGAGCACGCTGGAGCCGTCGGTATGCACGGCGCCGTCGCGAATCACCGGCTCCATGCCCGGGGTCGGCCGCACCGTGTCGGTGTGCGCGCACAGGAGCACGGGCTCCTCGCCGGCCCGCGTGCCCGACCCCGGCCAGAAGCCAAGGACGTTGCGGTGCGGGTCGGCGTGCAGCTGCAGCCCGGCACGCTCCAGCCTGGGCCGCAGGGCGTCGACGACCGGATCCTCGTTCGGGTGGTAGCTGTCGATGCGCAGGATGGTCAGGAACGTGTCGAGCAGCCGCCGGGAGTCGATCATGGCCGGCCTGCCTCCCGCGGGCGGGTGTTCTTCACGGCGTACACCAGCATGACCGTGCCGGTCTTCTCGTACGTTCTCCGTTCGATCAGCGTCAACGGGATGCGGTCGGACGGTTCGGCGACGAGCGGAATTCCGCCACCCAGGATCGTCGGCATGACCGCGACCTCGACCGTGTCGACGAATCCCTCGGCGGCGAGGCTGCGGAACAGGGATCCTCCGCCGAACAGCCAGATGTCCTTCCCCGGCTCCTCCCGTAGCGACTGCACCACCTCCTCCCAGTTCTCGCCGACGATGCTCACGTTCGGATGGTCGCTCTGATCCAGGGTTCGCGAGAACACGAAGGATCGCGAGCCCGGCGACGACTGGGCGCCGGTCACCTCGAAGGTCCGCCGGCCAATCAGCCAGGTGTCGAACTGCGCGGACAACTTCCCGAAGTCGATATCGGGGTCCATGACGATCCAGTCGAACTCGTCTCCGGATCCGGCGATGTAGCCATCCAGGCTGATCGCGCAACAGTATCGAATTCTTCTCAGTTTCGATCCCACGATCAGACCTTGCGCGAATCCGACGCGGAGCGGAAGCTCGAGCACCTGCGCGCCGCCACGTTGCGTCCGCTGGTCCCGTGGAAGTCGTCTGCGAGTGTTGGTACGATTACCACATCGGAATCGGCCATGACCACGGAACTGAAAAAAGCGTTCGAGGCGGCGTCTCACCTCCCGGACGCCCAGCAGGACGAGCTGGCATCGGCCATCCTGGAGGAGCTTGCGGCTGACCGGCGGTGGGATGTCGCATTCGAGGAATCGCAATCGGCGCTCGATCTGCTCGCGAACGAGGCGCTCGAAGAGCATCGGTCGGGCAGGACCGAGATTCTCGATCCCAATGAACTTTGACTTCCCGGACCACACGCCGATTCCGCGACTCCCATTGGCGGCTGCCCGAGCAGGTTCGCCGCCGTGCCCGCGAAGCCTACCGCCGCTTCGCGGACGATCCCAACCACCCGAGCCTCCGCTTCAAACAGGTTCATGCAACCAGGCCGGTCTACGCCGCGCGGGTCGGACTTGGGCATCGTGCCCTCGCTGTTCTGGACGACGATGTCGCCGTGTGGTTCTGGATTGGGACCCATGCGGAGTACGACCGGCTGCTCCGAGCGCTTTGAGCCAGTGCCGAACCAAACAGGGGCGGTCCGTTATCGCTATCTGGAGGTGTCAGTCGTCCGCGGGACCTTCGTGGCGCCCGCCATCGCTCCTCGTCCCCCGGCCGCCAGCAGGCAGACGATCGCCACCACGAACACGGCGGCGATGATCAGGAACGCGGCCGAGAACGATCCGGTGCGGTCGTGGATCCAGCCGGCCAGGACCGGCGCGGCCGCCATCGAGCCGGTGGCCGCCACCTGCACGACGCCCTGGATGGCGCCGAACTCCTTCATCCCGAACGCCTCCTGGACGATCAGCACCAGCAGGGCGCCCAGTCCGCCGAAGCCAAGCCCGAACACGAAGATCCCGGACCACATCGCCGGCGCCGATGAGGCCAGCGCCATGATCACCAGCCCCACGGTCTGCAGGGCTACCGACACGACGCAGCAGAGCCGCGCGGTCCAGCGCTCGCTGGCCCTGCCGAAGGCCAGTTTCGAGCCGATGCCCATGGCCGCGATCACCGCCAGCCCGGTGGTGGCCAGGGCCGGCGCGAACCCCTGCTCGGCGAAGTGCTGGCGAAGCTGGGTCAGCACGCCCTGATAGGTGAAGGTGGCGCCGAACAGGCCCCAGAGAATCAGCCAGAACCTCCGCGTGCGCAGCGCCTGCCGCAGGGTGATGCCGCTCTCCATGAGGCGGCGTGACTCCCGGGCGGCGCTGCCGCGGCGGGTGCGGTGCATCTCGCGCGCCACCAGATCCTCGTCTTCGCGGATGATCACCTGCGCCGCCACCGCCAGAGCCAGCAGCAGGATCCCGAAGGCCAGGAAGCCCCATTGCCAGCCGGCGGCGGCGACCAGGGCGGCGGCCAGCGCCGGCATGGTGAGCCCGCCGGCGTTGTTGCCGGAGGTCACCGCGCCCATCACCCGCCCGCGGGTGGCGGGGAACCAGAGCCCCACCAGCTTGCCCGCCGGCATCACCGTGGCACCCGGAAAGCCGGCGTAGACCAGGGCGCTGAACAGGTACCAGTGCCAGAGCGACGTGATCAGCGGCCGCAGCAGGAAGCCGGCGGCGACCAGCAGCAGGGAGATCACCGTCACCGGCCGCGCGCCCCAGCGGTCCATGGCGCGGCCGGCGAAGGGCGCCACCAGGCCGGACACGACCGCGAGCGAGAGCGACAGGTTGAGGGCGGTCTGGCTCCACCCGAAAGCCTCGCGCAGCGGAGCGGCGAACTCGCCGAAGGCGTACTGGCTGGTACCGATGGTGAGCCCCGTCGACAGGAAGGCCACCACCGCGATCGGGTAACCGCGGTACAACGGTGCGCGCTATCCGGAGCGGATCACGCGGTCGAGGTCCGCGCCGGCCAGGGGCAGGTCGACCCAGGCCGAACCGCGCTCGTGCGACGCGTGCAGCGCCGCGATCACCTCCAGGGTGCGCGCCGCGTCGTCGCCCGAGCCCGCGACCTCGTCCCCGTCGCCGTCGAGCCAGGCGACGATCTCGGTGACGGCCCGGTCCATGGAGCTCAATCCGCCTTCGCCGATCGGCCACGAGTCGCTGCGGCCGTCGGCGTAGTCCACGGTGACGGCGTCCGGCGCGATGGTCGCCTGTGCCTCCGTGCCGTTGAGCAGGAAGCGCATCGGCGTCGTCGCGTAGTCGGGGGCGTCCAGCAGCGCGATCGTGCCGCCGGCCATCCTCAGCATCCCCCAGCCGCCGGGATCGCGGAACTCCGGCCCGCGGCAGTCCTCGCGGCCGGCCAGGTCGAGCAGCCCCGAGACCGCCTCGACCTCCTGGCCGATCACCATGCGCAGCGCGTCGATCGTGTGCGTGCCCACGTTGCCCAGCCGGCCACTGCCCCAATGCACGTAGGCCGAGGTCAGGCGGCCCAGGCCGCCCCCGGCCACGTGCGCGGCCAGCCGCCGGTAGCCCGGCGCGAACCGGCGCTGGTGGTTGACGACCAGGAGCGCCCCCGCCCGTTCGCAGGCGTCGGCGATGCGCCGGCCGGCGGCGACCGTCTGCGCGATCGGCTTCTCGCAGTAAAGGACCTTCACGCCGGCGTCCACGGCGGCCAGCGCCGCCTCCTCGTGCGCAGGCGCATAGGTGGCGATGCTCAGGATGTCCAAGCGCTCGCGGTCGAGCATCTCCTGTAGCTGCTCGTACACGCTGGCTCCGGAGCGCGCCGCGAACCGCTCGCGCCGGCCGGCGTCGCGGCTGCTGCCGGCCACCACGTCGACCCGCTCGTGGCCGGCCAGCGCGGCGAAATGGGTGCCGTCCATGCCGTCCACCGACTGGCCGATCGCCTCGGCCGACACCTGGTCGGCGCCGCCGATCATGCCCAGGCCGGCGATACCCGCCCTATAGGTCTGTCCCTTCACGTGCTCGAAGCCTCCCTCGGATGCGATCCTGCGGCAGCATGGCGCAGGAGGGCGGGCACCGCCAGCGCTAACGCTGACCGAGCACGGTCACGCGGTGATCGGTCGCGCCCTCCGCGCGGTGCTGAAACAGGGTGCGGACGGCCGGGGGAAAGGCTGTGTAGGCATCGCGCGGGACGATCGAGCGGTTGCGGCCACCGTACTCGGCGCTCAGCCACCACGGAGCGTAGCGCACGACCAGGGCGACGCGGTCCTCGCGCGACGGGTTGTGCGCGTTCGAGTGCCAGATCCGCGAATCAATGACGACCACGTCGCCGGCATCGCCGGCCATTTGCACTTCTCCCGGAAGGGGGCCGAACTCGTCGATCCCGTCGGACGGGCCGCGCGGGTTCTTCGGATTGCGATGGGTGCCGGGCACGACCCACGTCCCGCCCGAATCCGGGCCGTACGGCGACAGCATCCACACCGTCGTCAGCGCCATGGTGAGGTCCGGGAACGGCTGCCGGATGGAGCCGCCCCGCTCGTTGTCCTTGAGATCGTGGGGCCAGTCGGAGTGCCACGAACGATACGCCGCGTTGTCGTCGGCCGCGGGGCGGAACTTGAACTCGATCTGGGCGACACGGACCCTGGGGTCGAGCGCGGCGCGCGCGATGGCCAGGATGCGCTCGTCCGCCAGATGGGCGGCAAACCCGGGTATGTACGCCGCGACGTTCTTTCCCGGACCGCCGTCCGCCGTCTGCTGGAACGTCAGGTTGCCGCCGACCGCCTCATATTCGCGCTGAGCGGCCTGCCGGCCCTGGACGACCTGCTCGCGCAGCGCCGCGATGCGATCGGGCGGAATGACGCCCCGCACGACGCAGTATCCGCCCGTGGAGAGCTGGGCCAGTTCCCGCTGAACATCAGCCACCAGTCGGCTCCGTGCGTGATTCGTCCGTCCGTGCCAGGTACATCTGTACTCCCCACGGCTCGAAGCCGTGCCGCCCGTAGAACCGGAGGATATCATCGGTGTTCCGGGAGGAGGAGAAGACGTGGCACGCGTGCACGCCTTGCTCGCGTGCCGCCTGCAACACGGCTTCGACAAGAGCGGTGCCCGCTCCACGGCCCCGCGCTTGAGGCCGCACATACAGCTCCTCGATCTGCAGAACCCGTAGTGCTGTCGGCATCACGGCGTAGCCCGGATTGTCGATGATCCTGGCGCAGACGAACCCCACGATCCGTCCTGACTCGCGCGCTATGAAGAGTGACTCGGCGAGGAAGTCGCGCAGATACGCTTCGTCGCGCGCCTCCTGGCCGATCGTGATGCCTTCTCTTTCCCACTCGGCCATCAGCCCGTGTACCGCGGCCACGTCACGTTCGGTGGCCCGACTCGCGGACACGGTGGCGCGGTTATCGTTCCTGTCCGACACGACGGCCCGCTCCCTCGGGCCGGGGCAGATAGGCATGGCGCGACAGCAGCGGCGCAAGCGTGGCCGTGACCGGGGCTTCCGGCGGGCAGGTCCGGCGCGTGTGCAGGTCGACGTGCAGCAACAGGTGCTCGCCGGTGGCGGCAAGCCGGCCGGCGCCGTCTTCCAGGCGGTGGAAGAGGTGCAGCTTCCTGCCGTCGCCGCCCAGGAGCTGCGTGGTCACGCGGATGCGGTCGCCGGTCCGCAGCTCGCCCAGGTGGCGCAGGTGGGTCTCCACGGTGAAGTAGCTCCTGCCGCCGGCGATGTAGTCCGCATCGGCGCCGATCAGCTCCATGGTGCGGTCGCTGGCCTGCGCGAAGACCTCCAGGTAGTGAGCCTCGTTCATGTGGCCGTTGTAGTCCGTCCAGCTTGCAGGGACGTGGCGCGAGACCGTCACCGGCAGGGCGTCCTCGGCTGATTCCGGCTGCGGCAGGCAGCGCTCGTGTGCGGCGACGGTCAGGCCGGCGCCGTGATCGTTCCGCTTCAGGGCGCGCATGATGGCGACCAGGTTGTCGTCGCGGAGGCGCTCCAGCTCGCGAACGTCGTGTCCGCCGGACTGCCGGTCGGACTGCTCTGCGATCCGGTCGACCAGCTCGCCGGTCAGCTCCGGGACGTCCGTGAGCCTGCTCCAGTTCCACTGCAGGGCCGGGCCGAACTGGGCGATGAAATGCTTCATCCCCGCGTCGCCTCCCGCGATCCGGTAGGTCTCGAACAGGCCCATCTGTGCCCAGCGCAGGCCGAAGCCGTAGCGGATCGCGTCGTCGATCTCGGCCGTGGTGGCGACGCCGTCCCTCACCAGCCACAGCGACTCCCGCCAGGCCGACTCCAGCAGCCGGTCGGCGACGTGCGCGTCGATCTCCGCGCGAATCGGGAGTGGATGCATGCCGACCGCTCGCAGCAGCTCGATGGCGCGATCGCGGATCGACGCATCCGTGGCGGGGGAGGGGACGACCTCCACCAGCGGCAGCAGGTACACCGGATTGAAGGGGTGGCAGACCAGGATCGGACCGGGGCGCCGCGAGCCGCGCTGCAGGTCGGACGGTTTGAACCCGGAGGTCGAGGAGGCGAGCACGGCGTGCTCTGGCGCGTGCCGCTCGATCTCGGCCAGGACCTGCCGCTTGAGCTCCAGCCGTTCGGGCACGCTCTCCTGGATCCAGCCGGCGCCGGCGGACGCGGCGGCGATCGAGTCGCAGAAGGTCAGCTCGCCCTCCGCCGGCAGGGCGCGGTCGTACAGGGCGGGCAGGCTGCGCCGTGCGTTGTCCAGCACCGCGCTCAGCCGGCGCCTCGCCTCCGGGCCGGGATCGTACACCGCCACGTCCCAGCCGTTGAGCAGGAAGCGCGCCGCCCAGCCGGCGCCGATCACGCCGCCGCCGACGATGGCGGCCCTCATCGCGGGGCCCGTTTCGTCAGCTTCAGCCGTTCGCGCACGCGGTCCGGCCCCATCACGGTCGCACCCATCGCTTCGATGATCGTCACGGCCTGCTCCACGAGCTGCGCGTTGGTCGCAAGTACCCCTCGCCCGAGAAAGAGGTTGTCCTCAAGGCCGACACGCACGTGGCCTCCGGCCAGCACGGCGGCCGCGACGTAGGGCATCTGGTTGCGGCCCAGGGCGAATGCCGAGAACAGCCAGTCCTCCGGGACGTTGGCGACCATCGCCAGGAACGTGGACAGGTCGTCCGGCGCGCCCCAGGGGATGCCCATGCAGAGCTGCACCAGCACCGGGTGCGGCACGATGCCCTCGTCCACCAGGGCCTTGGCGAACCACAGGTGGCCGGTGTCGAAGGCCTCGATCTCCACCCGCACGCCGAGCTCCGTCATCGCGGCGGCCATCGCCCGCAGCATCGCGGGCGTATTGGTCATCACGTAGTCCGCCTCGCCGAAGTTCATGGTGCCGCAGTCGAGCGTGCCTATCTCGGGCAGGCACTCACCGATGTGCGCGATGCGCTCGGCGGCGCCGGCCATGTCGGTCGCGTCGCGCGGCGGCAGCGGCCGGTCGGGGGAGCCGAGGACCAGGTCGCCGCCCATGCCGGTGGTCAGGTTGAGCACCACGTCGACGCCGGCGCCGCGGATGCGGTCGGTGACCTCGCGGTAGAGCTCGCCCTTGCGGCTGGGGGCGCCGGTCTCGGGGTCGCGCACGTGGCAATGGACGATCGCCGCGCCGGCGCGGGCGGCGTCGATGGCGCTGTCGGCGATCTGCCGGGGGCTGCGCGGAACGTGGGGACTGCGGTCCTGGGTGGCGCCCGCGCCGGTGACCGCGGCCGTGATGAAGACCTCCCGTGACGGGGCGAGGGGCATGCGTTCTCTCCTTGGGCCGCGCCCGTCAGGAAGCGGCGCGCTCGACCAGGCGCTGCCGCTCCGCCCGCGCCAGCATGCGCAGGCGGGACTCCAGCTCCTCGCGCTCACCGTAGCAGCCGCGCAGCCAGCGGCGGCCGGAGCCGGTGTCGAAGGCGGTGCGGCCGTGCAGCATGCGCCGGTTGTCGAAGGCGGCCAGGTGGCCGGGGCGCAGGCGCAGCCGGCGCTGGTTGCCGGGGTCGTTCGCCAGGCGCTGGAAGCGCCTGAAGGCGGCGTAGAACGCCTTGATCGTCGCGGTGTCGCCGGCCATCGGGTTGCGCAGCCACCACGTGTAGCGAACCGTGGTGAGCTCGCCCGCGGCGTCGAGCTCCAGCACCGGCGCGTGGAAGCGGTGATCGGAGTCCTGGTTGCGGGTGCCGAACGGCACGGCGACGGTGGCCAGCACGTCGTAGGACTCCGCGGACTCGGCCTTGAGCTGCTCGGCCACGGCGTAGGCGTCCACGAAGATGCTGTCCCCGCCTTCGCAGGAGTTGTGCATGCAGAACAGGAACTGCAGCCCGGGCATGTGCTCGCGGGTGCACAGGTCGTTGTGCGCCGGCAGGGCGACGTCCGTGAAGGCGTTGCTGTCGGCGTCCGGGCGGCTCTCCACCTCCCAGATCGCGCCGAAGTTCGAGTTGCGCAGGCAGCCGATGCGGGCCGGAATGTCCGGTACGACCTCAGGATCCTGCGGGAGGTTGTCGATCAGCCCCACGCCGTCGACGTGGATGGCCGTGAGCCAGGAGCGGAGCGCTTCCTCGTCCCCGCAGCGGACCGCCGCGCCGTCCACGACGGTGAGCGGCAGGTTCGGCGCTTCGCCGTGCGGCCAGAGGCGGCGGGGCGGCAGCGCGTCGGACTCCGGCGCTTCGGGGCGGTGCGCCCACAGCCAGCCGGGATCGTAGACGCTGTCCAGACCCTCCGGGTGCCACATCACCCGCAGCCGCCCGTCGGGCAGCACCTCGGCATCGCCGGCGCGCAGGTCCTCCGGCAGGTCGACCAGCATGATCACCTGTTCGCGCGTCACCGGGTGGATGGTGCCCAGGTCGGGGCTGAACTCGCGCAGCCACACGCCGGGCAGGACGCTGGTGCTGCCGTCGTCCCAGCGGACCTCCACGTCACCGCCCGCGATCCGGGCGCCGCCGAGGGTTCGCGTGACCGGATAGAAGTCGAAGTCCGGAGTCGAGAGTCTCTGGCTCATGGCACCCTCCTTGCGCCGATGTGGACGATCAGGTCGCCGTCCTCGACGGTGACGGGATAGGTCGTCAGCTTGCGGCCGGGATCGATCAGGTTGCGGCCGGTCGTGATGTCGTACTCCCAGCCGTGCCACGGGCAGCGCAGCACGCGGCCGTCGAGGCCCCTGCGGTACTGGCCCGGCTCGGACGGCAGGTAGGTGGCGCCGACCTCGCCCAGGCAGACCGGCGCCTGGTTGTGCAGGCAGGAGTTGCGCAGCGCATGGAAGCGGCCCTCGACGTTGAAGATGCCGATGCTGCGTCCTGCGACCGTCACTACGCGCCGCCCGCCGGGCGGGATGGCGTCCGCCGGGCCGACCACGTGGCGCGCCATCAGAGCCCGACCATCAGAGCCCGAACAGCCGCTCGGCGTTGCGCTGGAAGATGTTGGGCTGGTAGTCGGCCGGCAGGGCGTTCAGCACGTGCACGGCGTCGTAGTCCCAGTGCGGGTAGTCGCTGGAGTACAGCAGGCAGTTGCGGCCGTCGATCATCTCCAGGATCTGCACGAGCAGCTCCGGCTGGGGCGGCTCCTCCAGCGGCTGCGTCGTGAAGTAGCAGTGCTCGCGGATCACCTCGCTGGGCGGACGCTTGACCCACGGAACCTCGCGGCGCAGCGCCCGCCACTCCTTGTCCAGGCGCCACGTCACGTGCGGCAGCCAGGCCACGCCGCCCTCGATGAACAGCCACCGCAGGCGCGGGAACTTCTCGAACACCCCCTCCGCGATGAGGCTGATGAGTTGCGTGATGTAGATGCGCGGCAGGCCCGAGTGGTACTCGAAGAAGGTGCGCGGCGTGCCCACCGGGCTCACGGCGGGCGCCAGCCCGGTGCCGGCCGCGGCGACGTGGATGCCGATCGGCAGGTCGTGACGGACCGCCGCCTCGTAGATCGGGTGGAAGAACTTCTGCCCGTACGGCGCGGTCGAGGTGCCGCCGATGATCGCCATCACCATGTCGTCGCGCTCACCGAGGCGGTCGATCTCGGCCGCGGCGGCCTCCGGATCGTTGGAGTTCACGGCGATGGAGCCCCGGAACTGCGGGTGCGGGGTGAGCCAGTGCTCGACGGTCCAGTCGTTGAAGGCGGACATCACCGCGTTCGCGTACTCGGGGTTGGGATGGACGTTCCAGCCGTAGATGTTGCCGGTCAGGATGGCGAGGTCGATGTGGTTCTCGACGATGAGCTGCCGGATGGTGAACTCGGGGTCGGAAGCCGGCGTGCCGCCGTCCGGGGTCACGCTGTCGAGGCGGTTGCGGCCCGCGCCCAGCCCCAGGCCGCCCACGATCGAGTTGGCCTCCAGGATCTTGGAGCGCCACGGCTCCTGCAGGTAGGGCTGCAGCGCCTGCCAGTCCGGCAGCGAGTGGTGGACATCGCTGTCGATGACCCGGTAGGGCCTCCGGCGGCTCGCGGCCGCCGTCCCGGCCGGTCGGTCGTTCGGGGTCATGCCGTTACCCTATCCCTTTCTCACACTCAGGGTGCCCACATCTCGTCTCCGTGAAGAGCGCTGGCCGTGACGATGCTATCACGGCCAGGCGGCTCGACGTATACTTGATGTAGCCGTCGAGGCTGGGACGATGTTGCAGGGTCTGTTCTGGTTCACCGCGATCTTCGGCGTCGGTGTGACGCTGATCGATCTGCTGGGCCTGATCGGCTCCGGCGGCCAGGCCGACGGCGGCGCGGGCGACGACGGTTCCGCCGGGGAGGATGGGGCCGGCGAGGAGGGGGGAGGCGAGGTTTCGGGCGGCGCTCCAGTCCTCTCGTTCCTGCGCTATGTTCGCACGGCCATCTACTTCTGCCTCGGCTTCGGACCGTTCGGACTCGCGTCGACCGCGTTCGGCTCGGGGCCGGTCGGCAGCCTGATCTGGGCGCTTGCGGGTGGCAGCGCGGTCGCCGTGCTGGCCCGCCTGTTCTTCCGCCTGCAGCGCACCGACCTCGATTCCAGCATCAAGGAAGAGGAACTGCTGTTCGAGCAGGCCACCGTGATCGCCCCGATCGCCGACGGCGGCATGGGCAAGGTACGCATCAGCCTGGGCCAGTCGGTGGCGGAGCGCTACGCGCTGGCCGAGAATCCCGAGGAGCGCTTCGCCGTCGACGCGCGCGTGCAGGTGGCGCAGGTCACCGACCGGTGCGTGTACGTGCGTGCAATGGATGCTCCGCGAGAGCTGCCGTGACGACGGGATCGAAGCGCTGGCGCCGATCGCACCGTAGATAAGGCTGGAGGAGCCATGGAAGGGTTTGTAGGCGGCGCGATCGCCGCGGTCGCCGTGTTCTTCGTAATCGTCGGGGGGCTCCGGTCCCTCATCAAGGTCTGTCCCCCCAACCAGGTGCTGGTGGTGACCGGCACCAAGACGCAGGTCGGTGGCAAGAGCTACGGCTTCCGGCTGCAGCGCGGCGGGTGGACGTTCGTGATCCCGTTCTTTCAGAGCGCGCAGGGGCTGGAGCTGTCGACGATCCCGATCGACGTGCGCGTGGAGGGGGTGAACGCCGCGAACGGCATCACCGTCGGCGCCGACGCGACCGCCTGCGTCTGCGTCGACCATGAGGACGACGGGCTCCTGTACTCGGCCGTCGAGCGGCTGATGGGCAAGTCGCGCGGCGAGATCCAGGAGCAGATCCAACAGACCATGGTGGGCAACTTCCGCGGCGCGCTCAACAAGACCACCCCGCTGCAGGCGATCGGCATGCTGGAGAGCGTCGACGAGGAGGACCGGGTCGGCGAGGGCGGTGCCCGCGCCGGAGCCGACGCCGACAGCGCGGACACGGAGGGCGAGCGCGCCCAGTTCCGGGCGGAGCTGCTGCGCGACAGCAACCAGGACCTGGCCACCTTCGGCATGCGCGTGGTGTCGGTGTCGCTGCAGAAGATCTGGGACACCTCCAACTACATCGCCAACCTGGCCAACAAGACGCTGTCCCGCAAGCGCCAGGAGGTGGAGATCGAGGAGGCCCGCCTGAAGGCGCAGGCCGAGCGCGCGGAGTCGGACGCGAAGCGACGAGAGACCGTGGCCGAGAACACCGCCAACGAGAAGATCATCGCCGCCCAGCAGGAGCTGGAGGTGCTCCGGCGCACCGCGGAGGCGGAGGTGGAGCAGTCTCGCCTGGAGGCCGACAGCGCGGTCGAGCGCGCCGAGAGCGAAGGCGAGCGTTCCGTGCAGGAGATCGCGGTGGAGCTGCGCAAGCTCAAGAACGTCTCCGACGTGACGCTGGAGGCGGACACGAAGCGGCAGGCCGCGGAGATCCTGGCCAGCGGCCAGAACCAGGCCGTGCAGATCGTCGAGTCGACCCAGAACGACCTGCTGGACCAGAAGGCCACGATGGTCGCCGAGGCCGACGTGGGCAGGATCGCGCTGTTCGTCCAGCAGCAGCTTCCGGGGCTGTTTGCCGCCTACGAACGCTACGCGCGGGAGATGGCGATCGACAACGTCGTGATCATGGATGACGAGCGGGGCATGAACGGGCTGCTGAACCGCGGCCCGGATGCCTTCGTCGACTTCCTGCACAAGTTCGAGGAGGGATTCGGCATCAGCGTCAAGGAGCTGATGACCCAGGCCGGCGCCGACGGCGCCACGGCGGACACGCCGGAGGAGCGCTCATGAGCGTCTTCGTCATCGTATTCATTCTTCTGGTCGTCATCACGCTCATCATCCAGCTTGTCACCAAGATGAAGATCGTCGGCGCCGACGAGCTGGCGATCGTCGCCGGCAAGGGCAAGGCGTTCTCGTGGCTGCGCGGCGGGCGCGTTTTCGTGTTCCCGCTCATCCACCGCTTCTTCCGGATGGACATGCGGCCCCGCACCACCAGCGTGCGCGTGGAGTCGGCGATTGCGGCCGGCATCGTGCCGCTTACCGTGGTCGCCACCGTGAGCTTTGCGGTGGCCTCATCCGGCGACGGGCTGCGCAACGCGATCCGGCGGATCCTGCTGATGACCCGCGACTGGAGCGAGCTCACCGGCATCGCCACCGGCATCATCGAGGGGCATCTGCGCGACTCGATCGCGACCATGACGCCCGAGGAGGTGATGCAGGACAAGGACCGGCTGGTGCAGAACATGATCCGCGTCTGCAAGAGTGACCTGGAGGGCATCGGCCTGGAGATCACGGCGATGAACATCGCCGACGTGGATGACCATCGGCTGGACGGCGTGCGCGAGCCGGAGCTCTACATCGCCCTGCTGAAGCGGATCCAGTCCGCGAACGCCGAATCGCAGTCACGCGCCGCGCAGGCGCAGGCGCACGCGGCGGCCAAGGAGGAGTCCGAGACGCGGCGCGCGGAGGTAGCGGTGCGCGATGCCCAGAACGCCAAGGAGAGCCTGCTGGCGGAGACGCGCGTGAACGTGGCGCAGGAGACGCAGCGCAGCGCGATCGGCGTGCGCCGGGCCGAGCGCGACGCGCAGGCCAAGGTGGCCGGCATCAAGGCGCAGATCGGCGCCGAGCAGCAGCGCATCGCGATGCTCAAGGAGCGCTACCGCGCGGAGATCCTGATCCCCGCGGAGGCGGAGCAGGAGCGGATGACGCTGCAAGCAAAGGCGGAAGCGGCCGAGCGGCGCGGCCGTGCGCAGGGTGAGATCGATCAGCTCAACCGTACGATCGAGATCCTCCGCAAGGGCGGCCAGGCCGGGCTTGCGGCCTACATCATCGAGAACTTCGAGAAGTTCATCGAGCCGTTCTCGCAGACGCTGTCGCTGTTCCCGGCCAAGCACGCCACGGTCATCTCCGGGGCCGGCGGGACGCACGCGCCGATCTCCGGCGTGCATCCGCACCCGGTGGAGGAGCAGAAGGCGCGACTGACGCTGCAGGCGCTCGGCGCGATCTCAACGGCCGAAGGGGCTGCGACCGAGCCGCGGCAGGGGTAGCACGACGGGGCGCGCGGCGCTCGCCGCGCGCCTCAGTCGATGATCTTGTTCAGCGGATACTCGACGATGCCGCTGGCGCCCGCTTCCTTGAGGCGCGGGATGATGTCGCGCACCACCGACTCGTCGATGATGGTGTCGACGGCGACCCAGCCGCCGTCGGCCAGCGGGGAGACGGTCGGCTTCAGCAGCGCCGGCAACGCATCCAGAATCGCGTCCAGGCTCTTCTGCGGGACGTTCATCATCAGCCCGACCTTGCCCTCGGCGGCCATGGCGCCGCGCAGCATGAGGGTGATGTTCTCGATCTTCTTGCGCTTCCAGGGGTCCTGCCAGGACTCCTCGTTGGCGATCAGGCGCGGGGTGCTGGTGAGGATGGTGTCGACGATGCGGAGGTTGTTGGCGCGCAGCGAGCTGCCGGTCTCGGTCACCTCCACGATCGCGTCGGCGAGCTGCGGCGGCTTGACCTCGGTCGCCCCCCACGAGAATTCGATGTGCGCCTCCACGCCGTGGCCCTTGAGGTAGTCGGTGGTGAGGTTCACCGCCTCGGTCGCGATGTGCTTGCCCTGCAGGTCCTTGGGGCCGCGGATGGGCGAGTCCTCGGGAACGGCCAGGACCCAGCGCGTCGGCCGGCGGCTCACCTTCGAGTAGACCAGCTCGGCCACCTCGACCACCTGGGCGCGGTTCTCGACGATCCAGTCGTGGCCGGTCAGGCCGGCGTCCATCACGCCGTCCTGCACGTAGCGGGCCATCTCCTGCGCGCGGATCAGGATGCACTGGATCTCCGGGTCGTCGATCTCGGGGTAGTAGGAGCGCGAGCGGAACGTGATCCGGTAGCCGGCCTGGCGGAACAGTCCGGCGGTCGCCTCCTGCAGGCTGCCGGCCGGGATGCCGAGCTTGAGGATGTTCCGGTCCACGGAGTCGCTACGTCTTGCCGGCGTACACGTCGGCCGGATCGAACACGCGCTCCGCGACGACCTGCAGATCGTCGTCCGCGACCCGGCGGAAGAAGCAGCTCCGGTAGCCCTCGTGGCATGCCGCGCCGCCGACCTGGCGGACCTTGACCAGCACCGCGTCGGCGTCGCAGTCGACGTAGATCCCGTGCACTTCCTGGACGTTGCCGGACTCCTCGCCCTTGCGCCAGAGGCGGTTGCGGCTGCGCGAGAAGTAACACACGCGGCCGGTGCGGAGCGTCTCCTCGAACGCCTCCCGGTTCATGTGGGCCATCATGAGCACCTCGCCGGTCTCATGGTCCTGTGCGATCACGGGCACGAGGCCGCCGACCTTCTCGAAGTCGACCACGCGGCCGGCGGCGGAACCCTCCCCGTTTCCCGTATCAGGTTTCATGGCGGCACTCTACCACGCAGCCGGGGCTGCTGGTTCAACGCACGGCCGGCGCGGCATACTCGCAACGTCCAAGGAGGCCCCATGCTCACCGACAAGCAATTCCAGCACTACCGGACCTTCGGGTTCATCGTCCTGCGCGACTTCTTCACGCCAACGGAGGTGGAGACCCTGCGCGCCGAGTACGAGGCGGAGCTCGACCGCGTCTACGCGCACGCGCCGTTCACCGGCGAGGAGCGTTACTGGACCACGATGCTGCACCCGCGCACGCCGCTGTACTCCAGCCTCCTGGAGGACGAGCGTTTCAGCAGCGTGGCCGAGCAGCTCTACGGCGACGACGTGATCGGCATCGGCACCGACGCCAACCGCTACGTGGGCGACACGCGCTGGCATCCCGATCACCGCCCCGATCCCGAGGAGGACTGCCACGGGGTGAAGTTCGCGTTCTACCTGGACCCGGTCGACGCCGACACGGGCGCCCTGCGGGTGATTCCCGGGTCGCACAACCGCGTCTTCCACGAACAGATCCGGGGCTCGCTCGAGTCGCTGGACCTGGGGGTGGCCGGCGTGCCGGCCTACGTGTGCGCCTCCAACCCGGGCGACGTGGTCGCCTTCGACATGCGGTGCTGGCACGCCAGCCACGGCGGTGCCACCGGCCGCCGCATGTCCACCTGCGTCTACTACAACAATCCGCGCGGGGCGGCCGAGGAGGCGGCTACCCGCAAGCGTGCCGAGCAGGCGCGGAAGACCCCAACCCAGTACGGGCGCGAGGGGCAGCCGATGTTTCCGGAGGAGTGGCTGGCCAACCCCGCCGGCAGTCCGAAGCGGCAGCGCTGGCTGAACCGCATGGAAGAGCTCGGCTACTTCGAGCTGCCCCAGGGGAGCGCGGCATGAAGCGGTACCGCGTCGGCATCATCGGCCTGGGCCGCATGGGCAGCACCATCGACGACGAGGGCCACAGCAGGGAGCCGTATTCGATCGCCGCCTCGTGCCGCGCCAGCGAGCGCCTGGAGGTGGCGACCGCCGCCGACCTGCGGCCCGAGCGGCGGGAGGCGTTCCGCGAGCGCTGGGGGGTCCAGGCGGTGTACGAGGACTATCGGCAGATGGTCGCCGAGCAGCGGCCCGACCTGGTGGCGGTCTGCACCACCGCCTCGGGACTTCAGAAGCCGGCCAACCAGGCGCCGGATGCCGGCTTCCGCGGCGACTCGCACGCGGAGCTCACCGTGGCGCTGGCGGAGCTCGGGGTACCGATGCTGTACATGGAGAAGGCGATGGCCAGCTCGCCGCGCATGGCCGACGCCGCGCGCGACGCCTGCATGGCCGCCGGCACGCTGTTCAACACCGGTGTGCTGCGCCGCTTCGACAACCGCTACGACGCCGTGCGGCAGGCGATCGCCGACGGCGCGATCGGCACGCCGCAGGCGGCCGTCCAGTACGCCCGCAGCAACCTCATGCACGGCCACGTGCACTCCATCGACACGCTGTCGTTCCTGCTCGGCGATCCGCCGTTCGAGGCGATCCGCGGCGAGCTGCTGCCGCGCGAAGCGGGCGGCGCGCCCCGGACGGTCGAGGGAGACCACATCCCGAGCGACCCGGACGCGACCTTTCAGCTCCGCTTCGCCGGCGGCGTGGAAGCGTGGTCGGTGCCGGCGGGCAACTGGGAGTTCGAGGTGCTCGGCAGCGAGGGGGTGATCCGCTCGGAGAACAACGGATCCGGCATTTCGCTGCGCAAGGCGGACGGCCCCGGGCGCCGCCCGGATCAGGTGCCGGTCCCGATCGAGGTTCCGGACGCACGGAGCCCGGTGGTGGCGTGCCTGGAGGACTTGGTCGATGCGTACGAGTCAGGCCGGCCGACGCGCAGCCCGGTCGACCTCAGCGCCCGCGTCGTCGACGCCTGCGTGGCCGTCGCAGAAAGCCACCGCCGCGGAGGCGCCTGGGTCGACCTGCCGCTGGCAGAGCGCGACCTGTACATCTTTCACGTGTAGACCTCACGTGTAGACCCGGGCGGTCAGGGCTGCTTCGCGGAGGTGAGCTCGGCGAAGCGGAAGCAGGCGGTGACGTGGTCGTTGACCACTCCCACCGCCTGCAGGTGGGAGTAGACGATGGTGGGACCGACGAAGCGGAAGCCGCGCGACTTGAGGTCGCGGCTTACCTGCCGGGACAGCTCGGTCTCCGCCGGCAGCTCGCCCTGCTCGCGCCAGCCGCCCACCACCGTCCGGCCGTCCACGAAGCGCCACAGGTAGGCGCAGAAGCTCCCGAACTCCTCCTGAACGGCCAGGAAGGCGCGCGCGTTGTCAATCGATGACGCCACCTTCAGCCGGTTGCGCACGATCGCCGGGTTGTCGAGCAGCGCCGCGCGCTCGGCGTCGCCGTAGCGGGCCACGCGGGCAGGATCGAACCCCTGGTAGGCGCGCCGGTAGCCTTCCCGCTTGTGCAGGATGGTGCGCCAGCTCAGCCCCGCCTGCGCCCCCTCCAGGATCAGGAACTCGAACTGCGCCCGGTCGTCGTCCCGGATCGGCGTGCCCCACTCGGTGTCGTGGTACGCCTGCATCTGCTCGTCGCCCGCGCACCAGTCGCACCGGCGGCGCTCGGTCATGGCGCGACGATACCACGGCCGTTGACAAGGCCCGGGGCTCCGGCGATTCTCATGAACTGCCATGCGGGCACCGGCACCGACCGCCAACGGCGCAGCGGCCGCGCCTGCCTACGCGCCGCTCGACGAGGTGCGCCGGACGCTCCGCGTCAGGTGGTACCGCAGCCCCATCGACCCGGCCGTGCTGCGCACGCTCATGCAGCGCAGCGACCTCAAGGGACTGGCGCAGGTCCTGGGCTCCCTCGGCCTGGTCGCGGCCAGTGGCGTGTTGACCTACGTGCTGTTCGAGCGGCAGGTGTGGGCAGGCTTCGCCGCGGCGCTGTTCCTGCACGGCACCATGGCCGGCCTGTACGGCTCCGCCAATCACGAGCTGACCCACGGCACGGTGTTCCGCACGAAGTGGCTGGGCCGCCTGTTCCTGCGGGTGTTCGCCCTGCTCAACTGGTTCAACCCCTACGACTACGCGCTCAGCCACACCTACCACCACCGCTATACCCTGCACCCCATGGGCGACCGGGAGGAGGTTCTGCCGCACGCGCCCGCGTTCAAGTTCCTGTACGTGCTGCAGCTCCTGACCGTCAACTTCACCGGCGGGCCGCACACCGGCGGGATGGTGCCCCTGCTGCGCATGACCATTCGCACCGCGCTCGGCAAACCCCTCTCCCGCTACGCCGGCACGAACACGAGGAAGGACAAGCTGGAGTGGATGGCGGCCATCTACGCCGGCCACCCGGAGGAGCGGCGCAGGTCCGTCCGCTGGGCGCGCGCGGTGCTGACGTTCCACGGCGCGGTGCTGGCGGTCGCGATCGTCTTCGGGCTCTGGCTGCTGCCGGTAGTGATCAGCCTGGCGCCGTTCATCGCCAACTGGTGGCGCTACCTGACTCATCTGCCCATGCACTGCGGGCTGCGCACCAACGTGCCGGACTTCCGCAAGTGCACGCGCAGCATCAAGCTCGATCCGGTGAGCAGCCTGCTGTACTCGCACATGAACTGGCACCTGGAGCACCACATGTACGCCGGCGTGCCGTGCTACAACCTGCGCAAGCTCAACAAGGTGATCGCCGCCGACCTGCCGGAGCGCAAGTCGCTGTTCGGCGCGTGGCGGGAGATGCGCGCCATCTGGCGCCGCCAGTTGACCGATCCCGACTACCAGTACGACATGCCGCTGCCGCCGACCGCGAACCGGCTCGACGAGTCCGTGACCGCGCGCGGAAAGCCCGCCCGCGCGAACGGCAGGGGCGAGGAGCTGGGCGCGTCGATCGGCGACCTGGCGCCCGCGGTGATCGCGGACTGACTCCGGGGCGGGCCGGGACTCAGAGGATGAAACCCAGGGCGTACAGATGGAACGGATACCAGGCGAGCGTGATCGCGACGATGCTGTAGTGCGCGCGCCCGAGCCCCGTCCACCACTTTTCGCGCCATGAGCGGAACGCCAGGTACAGGACGTACACCGTCGCGGCGGCGGTGAGGTACGGGACGTAGAACAGCGGCAGGATCCACGGGGGGTACTCGCAGTTCCGCGCCACGTCGTCCGCCAGCCATCGCAGCTGGCCCGGTCCCACCCAATCCACCTGGCCCGATGAGTGGAGCTCGAGAAACAGCAGCCGGCTGACCGCGTGCGGCAACTGGACCATCAACAGGGCGAATATCACGTCGAGCGACGCCCGCACCCACCACCAGAAGCCCACGCTGAGTGCGATGACTGCTCCGGCCGTCAGCCTTGGGAAGCCCTTCGGTGCCGCCGCGCGCGGACGGGACCCGGCGCGTCGAACCACGGCAGCCACCGGCCAGACGATCAGCGCCGAAACATGAAGCACCAGGATCAGCAGCACACCCAGGACCAGGGCCATGCGCGGCCCGAGGTGGATGACCGTGGGGTCGGCCGGGTCCGCGGCTACGGATCGCAACAGAGTCTGGTGCCTGGGCGGGAAGCACAGCGACAGGTCGGTACTTGACGCGTCCTGGAATGCTCCGGGCGGATCCTTTCCCCGTGGTGGCTCCTGCTGAGCCTGCGCCACCCAGGCGATCAGGAGCAGGGCCGCCCCGGTCAGCACCGCCACGCTCACGAGCCTGTGGCGATAGCTCATGTCGCACGTCAGCCCGCTCGAGCGTCCGACCGCGTCGCGAACAGGCGAGCGGCAACTCACGGGATGTACCCCGCGTAGACCATCTGGAACGGGTACCAGGCGAGCGTGACCGCCACAGCGGTGTAGTGCACGCGCCCGAGCACCGTCCACCACTTCTTCCGCCACGATCGCAACGCCAGATAGAGGACGTACAGCGTGGCGGCCGCGGTGAGGTAGGGAATGACGAACAGCCACCGGACCCACGGGTAGAAACCGAAGTGCTTGACGACCTCGTCCGTCAGCCACTTCAGGTCGTCCGGTCCGTCCAGAACGGTAACCACCAGCCACGGCACCGGCTGGGACGTGAGCTCCCAGAACGCATGCAGGAATTCGGTCGTCGCGCCCACCGACAGGGAGAACCCCATGCCGACCACGATGACAGCGGCGGCAGTCAGCCGTGGGTGCGCGATCGGCCGCGCCGCCCTTGCGGTTCCGGATCGGAAGCGGCGGATCACCGCCGCGCCCGGCCAGAGGATCAACGCCGAGACCTGAAACCCCAGGATCAGCAGCACGCCCAGTGCCAGCAGATCCGCGATCGGGGCCTCCTGGAACCACACGATCGAACGCGGCATGCGCGCGGCGGGTTGCAGGTAGATCGTCCGGAACGCGGATCCTTGCTGGTCTGCCACTGCTGGGCATGCCGGCGAGGGATCCGTGCGCGGCGAGTTCAGGAACGCGCCGGTCAGCGTATGTCCGCATGGCGTCTCCATGCCGACGCCCGGACCGGCCATGGGCACCACGACGGAGTGACTCTGGCGGAGGGTTGCCGCCGCCACAGCGGCCCACCGAGGCGGGGTGTCCGGGTCGAGCTCACCGGACAGCAGCAGGGTGGGGATGTCGCTGGTGACCGGGGTCCTGTCCATCGGCTCGACAATCGGGTCATGCCAGGCCGCGCAGAGCGCGGGAACCAGATCCGGCGCCTCGGGATCCGCCATGCGGGGGTACGCGGCACGATCCGCGAGAACGCCGGACAGGTCGGCGAAGCGGCCCTCGGCGTGGCAGAGGAGCGACGCCCACGCCGCCGAGTTGTCGTCTGATGTCCGCCAGCTCGACGGTTGGATGAATGCATCGGCGACCTCGTGGTTTCCGTCGCGGATCTCGTGCAGCAGGAACGGCACGTAGGGTATCCACGAGTGGCCGCTCAGCGATCGGCTGCGAAGCGATTCGATCACCCTCCCGAGGATGAAGTGGCCGCCGACCTCCGTTTCGAAATGCTCGGATGAATCGGAGCCGAAGTCCCAGATGGTGGTCGGTCGGGTCTCATAGCGGTCGATCACCTGCCACAGAACCTGTTCCAGCTCCGGATACCGTTGGGCGCAGTCCGGGTCCGCTTCGCAGCGACGAAAGAGCGCTTGGAGTGCGGATGCCGCGTTCGCGTGCCGAGCCTCCGCGGCGGTCACCTGCGGCGGCCACACGCCGTCAAGAATCGCGGCACGGACGCCCTCCGGGAAGTCGCGCATGACGGCGAGCGCCAGATTGGTGCCGAACCCCTTGCCGTAGAGGTTGTAGGTCTCGTAGCCCATCGATGCGGCAAGATCGGCCACGTCCGCCGCGACCGCTTGCGGCGAGTAGGCGCTCACATCGATGCCCGCCTCCGAGAGGGCGCGCTTGCAGGCCAGCAACGCGTCCACCTCCCGCCGGAGCGCTTCGCCCGGGTCCAGATCGAGTCTCCGCAACTCCGCCTTCCGGCGTTGGTAGTCCGGGCACTCCAGCCGCGGCTCGGAGCGGCCGACGCCCCGCTGGTCCAGGAGGATGAGGTCGCGTTCCTCCCAGATGAACCGCGCTTCGTGGACGAACCAGTGCGTGCTCCGTACCACGCTCTCGCCGGGGCCGCCTGCCAGGTAGATCACCGGATCGGGATGCGGAGAGGGGACCGATCCGCGCAGCCGGGATACGGCAAGCCTGATCACGTTGCCGCCCGGCTTGGCGCGGTCTTCGAGCACCGACAGGTAGCCGCAGTCGATGTGCGCGCCGTGTGCCCGGTCGCCCCACGGACACGGTGACTCGACGAACTCGGGGCGAGTGAGGGGCTCGGATCCGGGTGGCTCCTGCTGAGCCTGAGCCACCCATGCCAGGAGCAGCAGGCCTCCGGCCCGCACCGCCGCGCACAAACGGCGACGGCGATGGATCATGAGTTCAGTTTAGCGACCGCAGGCGGCTGACGCGACTCCGCACATGCAAGAACGGCCTGCGGGAATGGCTCACGGTCGTTACCAGATGTCCGGTCTGGTTGCATTTGGTAGCACTATATGAAAACGTACAGCGCACATGGTACATCGCACCCACTGGATCTCGGCGATCGAGGGGCTCTGGCGCGAGAAGTCGATCGTGTGGCTCTCCGGTGTGCGGCGCGTCGGCAAGACGTTCCTTTGCCAGTCCTTGCCGGACATGGAGTACCTGGACTGCGAGCTGCCGAGCATCCGCAGGACGCTGGAGGATCCCGAGCGGTTCCTCCGCGATCTCGGGCCACGGCGAATGGTGCTGGACGAGGTGCACCGCCTGGCCAATCCCTCCGAGCTGTTGAAGATCGCCGCAGACTACCATCCGGGAACCCACATCGTTGCGACCGGATCTTCCTCCCTGGGGGCTTCGCGGCGCTTCCGCGACACCCTCACCGACCGCAAGCGTGACCTCTGGCTGACGCCGATGCTGATCCAGGACGAGCATGAGTTCGGCCTGCGAAGCCTTGACCACCGGTTCCGGTTCGGCGGGCTGCCGCCCTTCTATGGCGCGACCGAAGTGCCGGAGCGGGGATTTCAGGATTGGATCGACTCCTATTGGGCACGGGACATTCAGGAGCACTTCCGGCTGCAGAGCCGTTGGTCCTTCCTGCGTTTCGTGGAACTCCTGTTCGCTGCCAGTGGCGGGACGTTCGAAGCGACGGCCTATGCCACCCGATGCGAGGTCAGTCGGACGACGGTGGCCAACTATCTCCAGGTGCTGGAGGACACGTCCGTCGCGCACGTCGTCCGCCCATACAGCACGCGGCGCGCCACGGAGATCGTCGCCGCACCAAGGGTCTACGGCTTCGATACGGGCTTCGTCTGCTTCTTCAAGGGCTGGGAGCTGTTGCGCGACGAGGATCGCGGAGCACTGTGGGAGCACCGCGTGCTCAACGAATACCTCGGCCGCACCCAGCGGCGGCGCATCTCCTACTGGCGCGACAAGCGCGGCCATGAGGTGGACTTCGTCATCGCAGGGCGCAAGGAGCCGCCGGTCGCAGTGGAGTGCAAGTGGAGCGCGGACCGACTCGACGTCCGCAACCTGCGCGCGTTCCGCGCGCAGTACCCCGCCGGGGCCAACTACGTGGTGACCGCCGACACGGAACGCTCCTACGTGCGCGATTATCGCGGGCTCCGCGTACGTTTCGTGAGCCTGCCGGATCTGTTCCGGTACGTCGCACAGGGGGGCTGGAACGGGGCATGATTACGACCACGAAGGAGGAGCCGCCATGCCCACGATCCGCCTGATCGATCATCACACCGTGTACGACAACCCGGTGCCGAGCCTGCGCAGCCGGCACGCCTATTTTCCCGGGCTGGTGGCGCTGCCGTCCGGAGAGCTGCTCGCGCTGTTCATGCTGGGCGAGGCGCTGGAGGCCACCGACGGCACGACCATGGTGTCCCGCTCGGCCGACGGCGGACGCACGTGGGAGCTGCAGGGGCCGCTCCACGAGCGGCCGGCGAGCGGCGCCGGTGCCCACTACTCCGACTACCTCAAGGCGACCCTGCTGGCCGACGGCCGGCTGATCGCCGCCGGCTACCACTTCCACCGCAGCGGCCGGGACGAGCCGGTGACCAACGCCGCGACCGACGGCGTGCGCGGCGGTGACAACCTGGTGTCGTGGTCCGGCGACGACGGCAGGACGTGGTCGCCGCCCGCGGTGATCCCTCGCACCCGCCCGGAATTGATCGAGCTGTCCGGGCCCACCATCCAGGTCGCCGGCGGCGCGATCCTGGGCGCGGGCTCGATGTTCCCGCGCTGGGACGGGAGCAACCCGTCCGGGTGCGTGGGCGCGCTGTTGCGCAGCGACGACGGCGGCGCGACCTGGGACGACCGGACCGACTTCTTTGTCGACCCGGCCGGCCGCTACGCTCCGTCCGAGCCAAGGCTGTGCGAGCTCCCGGACGGCCGGATCGTCGCGCTCTCATGGATCATGGACCACGTCGGGGGCACCAACCTGACCAACCACGTCACGATCTCCCACGACGGCGGCGCCACCTGGTCCGCGCCGATCGACACCGGCGTGGAGGCGCAGGCGTCGAACCTGATCTCCTGGGACGGCGACCTGGTGCTCTCCGTCCATTCGCAGCGCGAGGGCAGCGACATCGGCGTGTACGCGCGGCTGGCCGACTTGGCCGGCGACCGCTGGCGGACGATCACGGAGTCATGCCTGTGGGAGAACGCGCCGGCCATGCAGATCGCGGCCTACGCGACCATGGGGGTCAGTCTCAAGTTCGGCCAGCCGTCGCTGCTGCGCCTCTCGGAGACCGAGGTCCTGGCCACCCACTGGGCGGTCGAGAACGGGCAGGGGCGCATCCTCACGCACCGCCTGCACGTGAAGGCGTAGGCGGCCCCGATGCAGGACGGCACCGTGGAGCTGCGCGAACCGATCGAGCGTGCCATGGGCTATGTCGAGCGCTGGGCGGCGGCGCTGGCGGAGCTGGACGCGGCCGCCGCGGTCGTCGGCGGCGACGACCGCTACATCGCGGAGGACCTCACCCACAACGCCGGCCGCGCCCTCGACGCCCTGCTCAAGGGGCGGCAAGCGACCGGCCGCTCGGTCGACGGCACGGTGCTCGCCGCCCTGCGCCGCGTCCTGTTCGCGACCCTGGACAACCCGACCGGCTTCCCCGCCGCCTGGTGCCGTCTGGCCGACTTCTACTACGACGGCCAGCGTCCCGGAGTGACCTGCTCGCCGCACAACATTCGCGAGGCGGTGCAGGCGCTCGTGGAGCTGTACCTCGCCGACGGCGACCAACAGGCGCGGCGCCGGCTCGGCTCGCTGCTCGACTCCCTGCTGGCGATCACCGACGACGGCGGCCTGTTCCGCGCCGACCGGATCGCGGCGGAGCCGTTGCTGAGCGGCGCGGTTCCGTTCGTCGACCACCAAGTGGTCGGCGAGTTCTACCAGTCCTGCACGCAGAACCGGGGCAGGCTGATCATGGCGCTCACCCAGGCCTATCGGGCGCTCGGCGACCCCCGTGCCCTGGAGCTGGCGCAGCGTTTCGTCCGCCTGGTGCGCGCGGAGGCGTTCACGGAGGACGGCCGCCTGACCCACCTCGCCGGCAATCACACCCACTCGATCACCGGCACCGTGCACGGGTTGGCCGACTGGGGGCTGCTGGCCGGCGACCTGGACACCCTCGACCACGCCCGCCGCATCATGCAGGTGGGGCTGCCGCCGACCTGCTCCAGCTTCGGCTGGTCGATCGAGGGCGCGTGGCGGGAGGCAATCCCCGGCCGGGGCGAGGTCAACAACACCGGCGACATGGTGCAGGCCGCGCTGATCCTGGGCCGCGCCGGCTGGCCGGGCTTCTTCGAGTCGGCCGAACGCATGATCCGCAGCCACGTGCTGCCGTCGCAGTGGCGGGTTGGCGGCCAACCCTACCGCCAGCCGGCCGACGACCCGAAGAACCCGCCGCCGCGGGTGCCGGACGGGGAGGACGGCGGCTGGGGATGCCCGGCGGTCAACGACCGCTACGGCGGCTCGCGCTTCGGTGTCCTGGACATCACGCAGGGCGGCATCCAGTGCCTGTGGGCGGCGATCCGCGACGGCATCGCCCAGGACGATCTCGGCACGGCCGTGAACCTGCTGTTCTCCAGCCGTGCTCCGTCGCTCCAGGTTGACAGCGGCCTGCCGGGGCAGGGCCTCCTGCGCATCGCCATTCGCGGGACGGGCCGCGCGCCCGCCGCGCTGCGGGTCCGCCGGCCGAGCTGGCTGGACGGCGGACGGCTGGCCGTGCGGCGCGACGGCGTAGCGGAGCGGCCGTCTCTGACCGACCACTGGATGATCGTCCCCGTTGTCGGCGCCGCCAGCGTCGAGATCACGTTCCCGGTGGCACGCCGCGGCGCCACCGAGTGGGTGAACCACCGGCCCTATCACGTGGTCTGGGACGGCGACCAGGTGGTGGCCATGGATCCGCAGGGGGAGTGCGCGCCGATGTACCCGAGCGTCGCCGAACTGAACGGCCGGACGGCACCCGGTACCGGCCCAGGCGGCGGGTGATCGCCGCCGGGCACGCCGGCGGACGCCGGTCACTGGTGGCGGTGCTAAGATGCGCCGCGATCCGGGAAGCACGATGACAAGCGAAGCGCGGGACACGTTGATCGAAGCCGAGGACCTCACCAGAGTGTTCGGCGCCGGCGCCGAGGAGGTGAACGCGCTCAGGGGCGTGTCGATCTCGGTCCGGACCGGCTGCTTCGTGTTGCTCCGCGGCCGTTCGGGCTCCGGCAAGACCACGCTGCTCAACCTGTTGGGCGGACTCGATCGGCCAACCAGCGGCACCGTAAAGGTGGACGGACGCGACCTGCAGGCCATGAGCGGTGGGCAGCGCAACCGCTGGCGGCGCGACACCGCGGCCTTCGTGTTTCAGGCGCTCGCGCTGCTGCCCGGGCTCACCGCGCTGGAGAACGTCGACCTGCCGCTGCGCATCGCGGGGGTGGATCCGCGCATCGCCGCCGCCAGAGCGCGCGAGCAGCTCGAACGGGTGGGCCTCGGGCCCCGCGCCCACCACCGCGTGTTCGAGCTGTCCGGCGGCGAGCAGCAGCGCGTCGCCGTGGCCCGCGCCCTGGTCAAGCAGCCGGCGGTGCTGTTCGCCGACGAGCCGACCGGCGAGCTCGACCAGGGATCGGGCGCCACCGTGCTGCAACTCCTCCGTTCCGCGGTCGAAGAGCGGCGCATGACCGCCGTTGTCACCAGCCACGATCACCTGGCGACCGGCTACGCCGACCGGGTGTACGCGATCGCGGACGGCATGCTGCATCAGGTCGAGCCGCCCGCGGAGGGCACGTCGTGAGGGTGGGCGGGGCGCTCGCTGCGCTCGGCGTGACGCTCTGCGCCGTGCTCGCGGGATGCGGTCCGCAAGCCGACGACCTGGAGCTGCCGGCAGAGCTGTCGGAGCTGGGCGCCCGCGCATCGGCGCCCACCTATCCGGTGGAGCGGCGCGACCTGGCCGTCGAGATCGAGCGGGTGGCGCGCGTGCAATCGGTCCGGCTGCAGGAGCTGTACTTCCAGGAGGGCGGCCGGCTGGCGGAGCTCAACGTCGGCACCGGCGACCAGGTGACGCAGGGGCAGGTCCTGGCGCGGGTCGCCAGCGGCCCGCTTCAGCACAGCCTGCGCCTGGCCGAGATCGACCTGGAGATCGACCGCCTGCGCGCCGCCTCGCAGGGTCCGGGCTCCTCCAGCGTCGACCGGCAGATCAGGCAGCTCGAGCTGACCAAGCGCGAGGCGGCGGTCGACTTCCTGCGGCGGCGCGTGGAAGCGCACACCATCCGCGCCCCCTACGACGGCGTGATCACCAGGGTGAACCCGGTGGTGGACGAGGTCGTCGAGGGCTACCGCACCATCATCGAGATCGCCGATCCACAGGACCTGGAGCTGCAGATGGACGTCAGCGTGGACCAGTTCGACCGGATGGCGGTCGGGCAGTCGGCGCACGTCGAGATCAGCAGAGGCACCTGGGCGCCGGGCACGGTGTCGCGGCTTACCAGCCGCACCTCGGGCCGCGATGCCGCCCTGCGGCGCGAGGAGTACGTCGTGCACCTGCGACTGGACGAAGCCGACGCGGTGTCGTTCCGCATGGGCGCCCGCCACGCGGCCCGCGTGCTGGTCGATTTTCGCCAGGACACGCTGCTGATTCCCATCTCGACCCTGCGCGAGTTCCAGGGCCGGACCTACGTGCGCGTCCTGGAAGGGGTGCAGCGGCGCGAGGTGGACGTGAAGGTCGGTGTCCGCACCGACACGCGCGTGGAGATCCTGGAGGGCCTGGAGTCCGGACAGACCGTCATCGGCAAGTGAGGGTGCATTTCCCCGTGTCGCGACGGCGCCAACGAGTACCTGATGTGGTGACGTCTGGGCGGCTTGTGTCACGTGGCTACTGCAGCCGGGAAATGCACCCTCAAGTGACGGTGCAAGTGAGGATGAGGTGATCCTGCAGTCGGCCAGGGTCGGGCGCTTCGTGCTTGCGCTCCTCTTGATCACGTGCAAGCGGATTGCCAAGAACTGGCGCATGGTGACGCCGCTGTTGCTGGGATTGGTCCTGGCATCCGCGTTCGTGGCCGCGGTGCCGATCTACTCCGCGGCAAGCCTGCAGCGCAGCTTCATCCAGCACTGGCGCGAGCAGGACAGCTTTCGCGCCCCGTTCGCGGTCATCCCGTCGCACCGCAATCCGCGCCGCAAGCTGGCGGTGGAGCCCGCGCGGATCGCCGAGCTGGAGCGCTATCTCGGTGACGCGCTGCAGGCGGCGGCGGGCCACCCGCCACAGAGCGTCTCGTCCTACAAGACGTTCGGCGTCGACTTCCTGATGCTCTCCGCGGATGCCGAGCCGGGAGGCCGCGTCACGCGCGCGGAGCTCGGCGTCATGAGCAACCTGCAGGAGCACGCGGACGTGGTCGACGGCCGCTGGTTCAGCGACCGCTCCGACGGCGTGGTCGAGGTGGTGGTCGGCGGACGCACGCTGGACGAGCTGGAGCTGCTGGTCGGGGCGCGCTACTGGTGGGCGTACGGCCTGCGGGAAGACGAGGAGATCGATCCGGAGGCCGGCATCGACATCCGCACCCTGCAGGGACAGCGCTTTGCCGTCGTCCCGGTCGAGGTGGTCGGCCTGGTGCGTCCGCGGCCGGGCCTGACCTCCCGCGAATGGATCTACCCGCTGCTGCCGGACCGCCTGTTCATCCGCGGCGAGCCGTTCGCGCGCATGCAGGAGGCGGGCCTGCGCGTCGATCGTGCCGACTGGCAGTGGGTGTTCGACGACCGGCTGGTGCAGGTCGCGGACGTCGGCCGCCTGATCGCGCACCTGGAAGCGATCGAAGTGCGCATGGCCGAGCTGATCCCGGACACCGAGTTCTGGCTGTCGCCGCTGGATTTCTTTCGCGGCTTCAAGCGGATCCTGGACCAGGTATCGCTGTTCCTGCTGTCCCTCGCGGCGCCGACGCTGGCCATGATCGTGGCCTACGTGATGCTGATGGCGGCGCTCAGCGTCGAGCAGCGCATCGCGGAGGTGGCCACGCTGCACAGCCGCGGCGCGGGGCGGCTGCAGGTGCTGGCAAGCTTCGCCCTGGAGTGGGCGGTGCTGGCCGCCGTGGCGGCCCTCATCGGCCCGCACGTGGGGCTGATCGCCGCGCGCGCGGTCGGCTCGACCGAGGGGTTCCTGGGCTTCGCGGCGATCGCGAGCGCCGCCGGCGATGCCGGCGCGGGCCTGCCGCTGGCGGTCACACGGCAGGCCCGCTGGTTCGCGGCGCTGGCGAGCGTGCTGGCGGTGGCCGCCGCGGTGGGGCCGGCCGCCGCCGGCGGGCGGCTGTCGGTGGTCACCCTCAGGCAGCTTCGCGCGCGCGGCATGCGCCGCTCGTTCTGGCACCGCTACTTCATTGACGTGATCGTGATCGGGGTCGGCTTCTACGGCTATTCCAGCCTGCGCTGGCAGTCGATCCGCCTGGCGCCGGATGCCACCGTCGAAGCCGATCCGCTGCTGTTCGTGGTCCCGGTGCTCTTCTTCCTGGGCTTCGGACTGCTGCTGCTGCGGCTGTTTCCGCTGGCGATGGCGGCGCTGAGCCGGCTGACCGCCGTCGTGCGCGGGGTGGTGTGGCAGCTCAGCTTCCGCCGGCTGGCGCGCAACACCGGGCCGTTCGTCTCCGTGGTGGTGCTGCTGATCGTCACCGTGGCGATGGGCATCTACAACGGCTCGGCGGCGCGCACCCTGCAGCTCAACATCGCCGACCGGATCCGCTACCTGGTGGGCGCGGAGGTGGTGGTGATCGAGTCGTGGATTCCGCCGGACCCCGAGAACCCGGAACCGGCGCGGCGGCGCGAGGATCCGCGGCCGGTCGCCGCGAGCGAGCCGCCGTGGGTGGCGCGCGCCGAGATCCCCGGCGTGGAGGCGATGGCGCGCGTGCTCTACCGCCGGGCGGAGGGGCGCAGGGGATCGCGGCAGCTCGGCGCGTTCAACCTGATGGCCCTGGCGCCGCAGGAGTTCGTGCACGCGGCGTGGCAGCGGGACGACCTGCTGCCGTACCCGTTCACGGACTACCTGGTGGCGCTGGCCCGCCACCGGGAGGGGGTGCTGATCAGCCGCTGGCTGGCCGGCCGCCACGACCTGGGACCGGGGGACGCCTTCACCATCGAGTACCAGAACCAGCCGATCGAGGTGTACGTGGTGGCCGTGATCCCCTACTGGCCGGCGCTCGATCCGTCCGACCGCGCGTTCGTGGTGGCCAACCTCGCGCACGTGCAGGACTTCACCGTGCTGGAACCGTATGAGAGCTGGTACACCGTGAACGAGGAGGAGATGATCTCACCGGACGGCGTGACCGGGGTGGACCTCCTGGTCGACGAGCTGTCTTCGATCGGCGTGATCGCCGAGCGGGTCATGGACACCCGCGGGCAGCTCGCCGAGCTGCAGCGCGAGCCGTACCGGCGCGGCTTCTTCGGCGTGCTGTCGCTGGGCTTCGTCGCGGCGGCGGCGGTGACGGTGCTGGCGCTGCTGGTCTCCACCATCTCCTCGACGCGGGAGCAGTCCGTGCAGCTCGCCGCCCTGCGCGCCAACGGCCTGTCGGCGCTGCAGACGACCGGCGTGCTGGCGGTGGAGCGCATGTTGACCGTCGGCGTGGGCGTGGGGCTGGGCGTGGCCGGCGCGCGCATCGCGTCGCTGCTGTTCCTGCCGCTCCTGCGCGACCGCGCCGCGGAGGTGTCGACCGTGCCGCCGTACCTGGTGGTGAGCGACGTGGCCGACCTCACCGCGCTGCTGCTGGTGGTGGCCGCCGCGCTGGCGGCCGCGGTGGTGGCGGTGGCCATGTTCATCGGCCGGCGGCAGGTGGCCGGCGCCGTACGCCTGGGAGAGGAGCCGTGAGCGATCCGACCGATTCCCGGGCGATCCGCTGCGCCGGCCTCATCAAGATCTACAAGATCGAGGACATCGAGGTGGTCGCCCTGCAGGGGCTGGACCTGGAGGTGGGGCGCGGCGAGCTGATGGGGATCATCGGCCCCAGCGGCAGCGGCAAGACCACCCTGATGAGCGTGCTGGGCGGGCTGGACACGCCGTCGGCCGGCCGCGCGTGGGTCTCCGGCATCGACCTGGTGGCGCTCAACGACCGGCAGCGGCTCCGCTACCGCCGCCGGGACGTGGGCTTCGTCTGGCAGAACACCGCGCGCAACCTGATCCCGTACCTGACCGCCGTGGAGAACGTCGAGCTGGCCATGATGGTGGCCGGCCGCTTCGACCGGCCGCGCGCGCTGGAGCTTCTGCGCCTGGTCGGGCTGGGCCACCGTACCCGCCACCGGCCGCAGGCCATGTCCACGGGCGAGCAGCAGCGCGTGGCGGTCGCCATCGCCCTGGCCAACGAGCCGCAGGTGCTGCTGGCCGACGAGCCGACCGGATCGCTGGACGACGAGAACGCCGCCCGGCTGCTGACCCTGTTCGACACCGTGCGGCGCGAGCTCGGCGTCACGGTCGTGATCGTCACCCACGACACCAACGTGGCCGGGTCGCTCGACCGCTACGTGGCGATCCGTGACGGCAAGACCGCCGCCGAGGCGGTGCGCCTGTCGGATCCTCGGCTGGCCACCCGGGAAGTCGCGGAGGACGGTGGGGAGGGAGCCGCGCAGCCGGACGAGACAGCCGACGCCCCACCCGACGCCGATGCACCGAGCCACGACCACTTCGTGCTGCTCGACTCTGCCGGCCGCATGCAGGTCCCGGAGGATCTGCGCGGCCGCTACGGCATCGGCGGGCGGGTGCGGCTGGTGGAGGAAGACGGCCGGCTGGTGATCGAGCCCCCCGGCGACGGCTGATCGACGGCGGCGTCGCGGCACCGCCTGTCGCCGCGGGTTGATCCGGCCCTACGGGACGGGGTACAACTCCCGCCGAACGACATTCTCACCGGAGGTTCCGCAATGCTAGGACGATACTCTGGACGTAGAAACCCGTGGTTTCTACTCATCGCGGCGATCGCGCTGCTTCTGACGCCGCTCGCGGCATCCGCCGACGGCTTCCCACAGGTCTACGAGCTGAGCGCCTGGGAGGCGGAGTCCGGCCCGCTGACCCTGTCGGAGTCGCCGATGACTCATGCCATGGTCGACGCCGGTGACCTGCCGCCGCTCGCCGAGCGCATCCCGGCCGAACCGGTCGTGATCGTGCCGACCGAGGAGGTAGGCAGCTACGGCGGCACGATGAACTTCCTCACCGACGGCGGCAGCGGCTGGACGGACAACTGGTTCCTGTACGAGTTCCCGGCGGTCCTGACCCCGGACCTCGCGAAGATCGTGCCCAACACGCTGGCCGGCTGGGAGGCGAACGACGACGCGAGCACCTGGACCCTCTACCTGCGCGAGGGCATCCGCTGGAGCGACGGCACGCCGCACACCGCCGACGACTGGCTGTTCTACTGGAACGACATGGCCCTCAACACGGACATGTTCGCCAGCGGCATCTCCTTCGTGGACGGCGCCGAGGAGCCGGGCGAGATTCGCAAGATCGACGACTACACGATTCAGATCTCCTTCGACGGGCCCCGCGGCACGCTCATCGAGCAGATGACCTTCTTGCGGCCCACGCCCTACCTGCCCGCGCACTACCTGAAGCAGTTCCACCCCACCTACACCGACATGAGCGAGATCGAGAAGGAGATCAAGGCGCGCGGCCTGGAGACCTGGACCGACGTGATGAACCAGGAGTGGAAGCAGGAGAGCCTGTCGGTCAACCGGCCGTACCTGTCGTCCTGGGTGCCGGCCAACTCCTACAAGGACCCGATCTTCACCCTGAAGCGCAACCCCTACTACTTCAAGGTGGACTCGGCCGGCAACCAGCTCCCGTACATCGACCAGGTCGACATGGAGAGCATTTCGGGCTGGCCAGAGGCGTTCTTCCTCAAGTCGATCTCCGGCGACGTCGACTGGTTCCTCACCGGCGCAGCCGGCGGCCTGGACAGCCTGCCGCTGGCCTTGCAGAAGGGCATCGAGAACGACTTTCGCATCCTCAATGTGATCCCGAACTGCGCCAGCTCGGTCGGCACCACCTGGTTCAACCTGTTCCATCCGGACCCCGGGATGCGCGAGGTGCTCCGCAACAAGGACTTCCGCCTGGGGCTGTCCCACTCGGTCAACCGCGACGAGGTCAACCAGCTCCTGTTCAAGGGCGCGGGGACCGTCGCCAACCCGACGTTGATGTTCGGGCCTCCCTACCACGGCGAGCGCTTCGCGCAGGTCGGCCTGGAGTACGACGTGGAATTGGCCAACAGCCTGCTCGACGGGGCGGGGCTGGACAAGCGCGACTCCGAGGGCTTTCGCCTGCGTCCGGACGGCGAACGGATGCGCATCCTGCTCTCCATCCCGAACAAGTGGTCGAACCTGGCCAGCGAGGCCGCGGAGCTGTACGACGGCTACTGGGAGGCGGTCGGCGTCGAGGTGCAGCCCACCGTCGTCGAGTGGTCGGCGTTCTGGTCACAGCTCGCGAACAGCGAGCACGACGTGGCCATCCACGCCAACTGCATGGGCGGCCGGATCGTCAATCCGCTGTTCCGGCCCGACTTCGGCGCCGTCAAGCACTGGCGCTTCGCTCAGGAGTGGTACAAGTGGATCGCCAGCGACGGAGCCGAGGGGGAGGAGCCGCCGGAGGCGTTCAAGCGCTACCGGGCGATCCGCGACCAGGCGGTGCAGGATCCGGATGAGGCCAAGCGCATCGCGGCCGTGCAGGAGATGATAGGGATCCTCTACGACGAGCTGTTCGTCACCTTCGGCACGGTGGTGCCGCCCACCCTGGGCGGCTACCAGATCGCCACGAACCGCCTGCGCAACGTGCCGAATCCGCAGCAGGGGACCGGCATCTTCAACATTCCGGCGCAGTTCTACCTGCGCATGTAGCCTCCAGGCTCACGGAATAGGCGAGAAGGAGGGGCGCGCGCCCCTCCTTCGCTTTCTCAAGGCGGATGCTGCCGTTCATTGCCCGCCGCACGGCGCTCATGGTGCCGGTGCTGCTGGCGGTCTCGCTCCTCAGCTTCATCATCATCCAGTTGCCGCCCGGCGACTACTTCAGCTACTACATTGAGCAGCTCTACGCCCAGGGCGAGGTGATCGACGAGGGCCTGATCGAGTCGTTGCGCGTGCAGTACGGCGTCGATGGGCCGCTCGCCGTCCAGTACCTGAAGTGGCTGAGCAAGATCGTGCGCGGCGATCTGGGCCGCTCGCTCTCGGGCGATCTCGTGATCGTGATCGTGCGCGAGCGCCTGCCCTGGAGCATCCTGATCACGATGGTCTCGTTCGTGTTCGTGCACGTGGTCGGCATCCCGATCGGCGTGCTGTCGGCCACGAAGCAGTACTCGATCCGCGATTACGTCGCGACCTTCATCGGCTTCATCGGCCTGGCGGTGCCCAACTTCCTGCTGGCGCTGGTGATGGTGTGGGCGTGGTTCGCCTGGACCGGCCAGGTGCAGATCGGCCTGTTCTCGCGCGAGTACGCGATGGAGCCGTGGAGTCCGGCGAAGATCTGGGACCTGCTCAAGCACCTGATCATCCCCGCCGTCGTGATCGGCACGGCCGGCACGGCCGGCACCATCCGCAGCATCCGCGCCAACCTCCTGGACGAGCTGCAGAAGACCTACGTCACGGTGGCGCGCGCCAAGGGGCTGTCGGAGGCGCGGGTGCTCTACAAGTACCCGTTCCGGATCGCGGTCAACCCCTGGGCCAGCACCATCGGCTGGCTGCTGCCCAGCCTGGTGAGCGGCGAGGTGCTGGTGTCGCTGGTGATCGGCCTTCCGACCCTCGGGCCGATCCTGCTGGATGCGTTGCTCGGTCAGGACCTGTTCCTGGCCTCCAGCATCATCATGATCCTGAGCACCCTGACCGTGATCGGCACGCTGGTCTCCGACATCGTCCTGGCGTGGCTGGATCCGCGCATCCGCCAGTCGGTGTGAGCGGCATGACGCGTCCCGAAGCCGAAGCCGCGGCCGCTCCGGGCGGTGCCGCCGAGGAGCTCTCGGTCGCCTCGCAGTGGCAGCTCATGCGCTGGCGCTTCACCCGCCACAAGCTCGCGGTGGTCGCGCTGGTGTTTCTTGGTCTCATGTACCTGGTGGCCGCCTTCGCCGATTTCGTCGGCCCGTACGATCCGCGCCGCCACGACGCCGCCTTCGTCTACGCGCCGCCAACCGTCATCCACTTCGTCGACGAGGAGGGACGCTTCCGGCTGCGCCCGTTCGTCTATCCGTACCGGTCCGAGCTGATCCTGGCGGAGTTCCGCACCGTCTACTCCGAGGACCGGAGCCGCAGGGTGCCCATTCGGCTGTTCGCGCGCGGCGACTCCTACGTGTTGTGGGGCCTGTTCGAGACCGATCTGCACCTGTTCGGGCTCGACGACCCGGAGGCGCGCATCTTCCTGTTCGGCACCGACCGGCTGGGACGAGACCTGCTCACGCGCATCCTGATCGGCAGCCGCGTGTCCCTGACCATCGGTTTGGTCGGCATCGCCGTGACCTTCGTGCTCGGCATCATCATCGGCGGCATCTCCGGGTACTTCGGAGGCACGGTCGACCTGGTCATCCAGCGGGTCATCGAGTTCGTGCAGTCGCTGCCCACGCTGCCGCTGTGGATGGGACTGAGCGCGGCGCTGCCCAAGTGGTGGTCGATCACGATGCGCTACTTCGCCATCGTCGTGATCCTGTCGCTGATCGACTGGACCGGCCTGGCGCGGGTCGTGCGCGGCAAGTTCATGGCGCTCAAGGAGGAGGACTACGTGGCCGCGGCGCGCCTCCACGGCGCCAGCCGCAAGCGGATCATCTTCCGGCACCTGCTGCCGGGCTTTCTCAGCCACATCATCGCGTCGCTGACGCTGTCGATTCCGGCCATGATCCTGGGCGAGAGCGCGCTGAGCTTCATCGGCCTGGGGCTGCAGGCGCCGGCCATAAGCTGGGGCGTGCTGCTGGCGGATGCGCAGAAGACGCACGTGCTGGCGCTCTCGCCGTGGCTGCTGATTCCGGGGCTGTTCATCATCGCCGTGGTGCTGACGTTCAACTTCGTCGGGGACGGCGTGCGCGACGCGGCCGACCCGTACGCGCACGTATGAGCAGCCCGGATATGAGTGGCCGGGAGGCCCGGCGTGCCGGCGAGCTGCTGCTGGGCGTGAGCGAGCTGCGCACCCACTTCGACTCCCGCGAGGGGACGGTGCGGGCGGTGGACGGGGTGAGCTTCGAGCTGCACCGCGGGGAGACCCTGGGCATCGCCGGTGAGAGCGGCTGCGGCAAGAGCGTGACCGCCCAGTCGATCATGCGGATCGTCCCCCGCAACGGGCGCATCGTCTCCGGCAGCATCGTGCTGCATCGTCCCGGCGGCCCGGTCGAGCTGACCGGGCTGGAGCCCGGAGGGCGGGAGATCCGGGCCATCCGCGGCGCCGAGATTTCGCTGGTCTTCCAGGAGCCGATGGCCGCCTTCAGCCCGGTTTACACCATCGGCAACCAGATCACGGAGGTGATCCGCCAGCACCAACGCTGCTCGGCGCGGGAGGCGCGTCAGCGCGCCGTCGACATGTTGCAGCAGGTCGGCATGCCGAAACCCGAGCAGACCATCGACGCCTATCCGTGGGCGGTCTCCGGCGGCATGCGGCAGCGCGCGATGATCGCCATGGCGCTGGCCTGCCGGCCCAGCCTGCTGATCGCCGACGAGCCGACCACGGCGGTGGACGTCACCATTCAGGCGCAGGTGCTGGAGTTGATGAAGGCGCTGCAGGAGCAGTTGCGGATGGGGCTGATCATCATCACCCACGACCTGGCCGTGATCGCCGAGCTGTGCGACCGGGTGATGGTGATGTACCTGGGCCGGGACGTGGAGTCCGGCCCGGTGGAGCAGGTGTTCCAGGCTCCGAAGCATCCGTATACCGTGGCGCTGCTGAACTCGGTGCCGACGCTCGGCGAGGGCCACGACCAGCGGATCGAGGCGATCGGCGGCAGCGTGCCGTCGCCGCTGGCCGCGCCGCCGGGCTGCCCGTTCCATCCCCGCTGCACGCACGCCATCGCGGGGGTGTGCGACGGCGCCTACCCGGAGGCCCGCCCGGTCGGGCCGGAGCACCTGGTGAGCTGCTACCTGTATGAGTGAGCGAAGCGAGCGCCTGCAGGCCAAGCCGATCCTGGAGGTGAGCGGCCTGGTCAAGCGCTTCCCGATCACGCGGGGCGTGATGCGCCGCCACGTCGGCGACGTGCGGGCCGTGGACGGGATCAGCTTCTCCATTCAGCCGGGCGAGGTGCTGGCGCTGGTGGGGGAGAGCGGCTGCGGCAAGACCACGACCGGCCGCTGCGTGCTGCGCGCGATCGACCCGACCGCGGGCAGCGTCGTCTACCGCTTCGACGGGGAGGCGCCCCTGGACGTCACCACGCTGAACGAAGGGGAGCTCAAGTCGTTCTGGCGGCGCGCCGGCATGGTGTTCCAGGACCCGTACTCGTCGCTGAACCCGCGGCTCACCGTGCTGGAGTCGGTCGGCGAGCCGCTGATCACCCACGGCGTGATCACCTCGCGGCGGGACCTGGAGGAGCGCGTGACGGCCCTGCTGGAGGACGTGGGGCTGGATGCAGCCTACCTGCGCCGCTATCCGCACGCCTTCTCCGGCGGCCAGCGGCAGCGCATCGCCATCGCCCGCGCGCTCGCGCTGGGGCCCCGGTTCCTGGTGGCGGACGAGCCGCTGTCGGCCCTGGACGTTTCGGTGCAGGCGCAGGTGCTGGAGCTGATGCAGGAGCTGCGCCGGCGGCACGACCTGACCTACCTGTTCGTGTCGCACAACCTGGCGGTGGTCGAGTACCTGGCCGACCGGGTCGCGGTGATGTACGTGGGGCGGATCGTCGAGCTCGCCCGTACCAGGACGCTGTTCTTCGACCCGAAGCACCCCTACACCGAAGCGCTCCTGTCCGCCGTCCCCTCAGCCGATCTCAAGCGCCGCGCCCGCACGCGCATCGTGTTGCCGGGCGACGTGGCCGATCCGGCCGACCCGCCGCCGGGGTGCATGTTCCACCCGCGCTGTCCCTACGCGCAGGCGGAGTGCTCTGCCGAGGAGCCGCCCCTCGTGGACGTGGGTGACGGCTCGGAGCAGCACCTGGTGTCATGCCACTTCGCCGACACGCTGGACCTGACCGGCATCGAGCGCGGTCGGCGGCGCGGCGCCTTCCGGCTCGACGTCTGAGGCGCGAACGGGATCGAGGGCTGGTAGACTCGGCGGCCCATGGCGCACGCAGGCGGCATCGATGTCCTGGCACCGGACGGGTATCTGGGCGAGCGCGTGCATGCTCTCTGGGAGGGCAATCTCAGCCGGCTGGACTGGGAGCGGGATTTCCTGGCGCCGTTCCGGGAGCGCCGGGAGGCGGGCGGCTACGTCGGCATGGGCAAGACGCTGTCCGCCCTGAACGGCGTGGCGCGGCTGTACGGCGGCGCCGCGGCGGAGCTGCGAGAGCGGGTGACCGCCGGCCTGCTCGCGGCGCAGGAAGACTCAGGCTACCTCGGGATCCTTGCCGGCGAGCATCGCACCCTTGGCATCTGGGACGTGCACGAGCAGGGCTACCTGCTGCAGGCGCTCACGGAGACGTGGAAGTGGTTCGGCGACGCCGGCGCCCGCGACGGCGCGTGCCGCCTTGCCGCGTGGCTGCTGCCGCGGTTGTCGGACGGTGGCTGGCGGCGGGTCGGCGGCGGCGCCATCTGGCACCCGATGGTGCTCCTGGGGGTCGATCGCGGCATGCTGGCGGTGGGCGAGGTGACCGGCGACCGCGCCTATCGCGGCTTCGTGGAGGACGACCTGGGCGTGCGCGACTGGTTCGAGCCGATCGTCGAAGGGCGCGAGGGCGTGGTGGCCGGCCACGCCTACGCCTATCTGGGCCGCTGCCTGGCGCAGCTTGAGCTGTACCGGAACGGCGCGGGGGGCGCGCTGCCGCGGGCGACCGCCGCCGCGCTGGGCTACCTGCGTAGCGGCGGTGGGCTGACGGTGAGCGGAACCTGCGGACAGGAGGAGTGCTGGCACTCCGACCAGCGGATGGACGGCAAGCACGGCGAGACCTGCGCGACCGCGTACCTGATTCGCTGGGCCGGCCACCTCCTGCGGCGTACGGACGACTCCTGGTATGCCGACCTCATCGAGCGGGCGATGTACAACGCCCTGTTCGCCGCCAACAGCCCCGACGGGCGCCGGATTCGCTACTACTCGCCCGCGTCGGGCCCGCGGCTCTGGTTCACGCGCGACACCTACTGCTGCCCCGGCAACTACCGGCGCATCGTCGCCGATCTGCCGTCCCTGATCGCCCGCAGGACGGCCGATGGCATGGCGCTCGATCTCTACGAGGCGTGCCGGCTGCGGACGGAGATCGGCGGCGCCGAGGTCGAACTCCGCGTGCACGGCGGCCTGCCGTGGAGCGGTACGGCTGCGGTGGAGATCGACGCCGCCGAACCGCTCCGCTTCGCGCTGCGGCTGCGCCGGCCGGGCTGGGCGGAGTCGGCGGTCGTGGCCGTGAACGGCGTCGAGGTGTCGGCCGCGGAGGGTCCCGGCTGGTTCGCGATCGACCGTACCTGGAAGCCAGCCGACCGCGTGGAGATCACGTTCGCCATGCCTTGGCACCTGGTGCGCGGGTTCCGCCGGCAGCGCGGCCGCGTGGCGATCATGCGCGGGCCGCTGCTGTATGCGACGACGGAAGCGGCGCTGGGCGATGACGGTGCGCCGCCCGCGGACGCCGCACCCGACCTGACGACGTGTCGGGCTCGGAATGGCGCCAGACACGGCATCCTCGACGCCGAGTTGCCCGATGGCCGGCGCGTGCCGCTGCCGGTGGTACCATTCAGCGATCCGGAGGTGACGGAGACTTACTTCCGTGGCGTCGCCGGAGCGGGCGACCGACGGGACTTCCTGATGGATGTCGAGGTTCCGGCGGTAGGAACGCCGCCGGCGCCTGGAGCATAGGAGGACGCGTGCGATGGGCGTATTGAGCGAGGCGGATCTGACCTTCTTCCGCGAGCAGGGCTACGTGGTGGTGCCGGAGGCAGTGCCGCCTGCGAACCTGCAGGCGGTCATCGACGTGATCTGGGACTTCCTGGGCGCCGACCCCGACGACCCGGAGAGCTGGTACCGGATCCCGCCGCGCGAGACCACCGGCAACGTGGGGCCGCTTTCGCAGTCCGGGATGGTGGAGGTCTACCATCACCAGGCGCTGTGGGACAACCGCCAGCACCCGCGGGTGTACCAGGCGTTCGTGGACATCTGGGGCACGCCGCATCTCCAGGTGAGCCTGGACCGGGCCAACATGAAGCCGCCGGTGCGGGATGACGATCCGGCGTGGCAGCATCCCGGGTTCATTCACTGGGACCTCGAAACCGACCTGGACCCCGTGCCGTTCCGTGTGCAGGGCGTGCTTTACCTGACCGACACCTCCGCCGACCAGGGCGGCTTCCAGTGCGTGCCCGGCTTTCCCGCGCGCTTCCCGGAGTGGGTGCGCACGCAGCCTGCCGACCGCGATCCTCGCGTTCCGGACCTCACCGGACTGGAGGTGCGCTCGATCCCCGGCCGCGCCGGAGACCTCCTCATCTGGAACTCGCTGCTCCCGCACGGCAATGGCCGCAACACCTCAGAACGCCCCCGCCTGGCGCAGTACATCACCATGAGCCCGGCGCGCCCGGACGACGAGGAGCAACGCCGGGAGCGCATCACCGCCTGGCGCACCCGGAAGCCGGCCACGGGCTGGCCCGGCGACCCGCGCGGCTGGGAGCTCCGGCAGCCGGGACCGGCGACGCTGACCGAGCTGGGACGCCGGCTGCTGGGCCTGGACCGGTGGCCCGGCGCCGACGCGAGCGGCTGACCGGAAGGACGATGCACATGGCCCGCCAGCCGAACATCCTGCTGTTCATCAGCGACCAGCAGCGCACCGACACCATGGCCTGCTACGGCAACCCGTGGATCCGCTCCCCGCACCAGGACGCGCTGGCCGCGCGCAGCTTCCTGTTCGAGCACACCTACGTCACCCAGGCGGTGTGCACGCCGGCGCGCGGCTCGCTGGTCACCGGCCTCTACCCGCACACCCACGGCTGCCTGGTGAACCGGGACAAGCTGGCCGACCGGATCGCCTCCCTGGCCGAGATGCTGCCCGACGAATACCGCACGGCCCACTTCGGCAAGTGGCACTTGGGCGACGACTCGCTGCGCCAGCACGGCTTCGACGAGTGGGTGAGCACCGAGGACGACCACCGTGACCGCTACACGCGGCCCGGTCTTCCGTTCTCCAGCTACTACCACTGGATGCGCGAGCAGGGCATCGAACCGGAAGACCGCTCTGCCGCAGGCGAGCTGATCTTCTCGCCCGCGCAACGCTCCACGCTGGGGCCCGAGCACCAGATGGCGGCCTTCGTGGCCGGCCATGCCGAGCGCTTCATCCGCGCCAACACCGAACGCCCCTGGCTGCTGGTATTCAGCACCTTCGAGCCGCACCCGCCCCATCACGGCCCCCACGACGGCGTGTACGACACGGACGCGATCCCCGACCGTCCCGCGTTCCGGGCGATCCCGGAGGGCCACTCCCTGTTCAACCGCTCGCGCGCCGCCCACCACCCCAACCCGCGGGCCACCGACGAGTCGTGGCAGGACGACGCAGACTTGCTGGCGCAGCGCGCCAACTACTACGGCAACGTGAAGATCATCGACGATGCGGTAGGCCGCATGGTGCAGGTGCTGGAGGAGAGCGGGCAGATGGAACGCACCATCTTCGCCTTCACCAGCGACCACGGCGAGATGCTCGGCGACCACCGCATGATGGGCAAGCGCGCGTTCTACGAGGAGTCGGCGCGGGTGCCGTTCCTGCTGTCGGTGCCGTGGCTGACGCGGACCCTCAGGCGCATCGACGGCGTATCAGGCCACGTCGACCTGGTGCCGACGCTGCTGGACCTGGCGGGCGTGCCCCGGCCCGCGACGCTTCCAGGCCGCAGCCTGGCGGGCGCCCTCACCGGCGAACTCGACCTGCGGCAGCACGCCGCGTTCATGGAGTGGAACGGCGTCGGCGACCGCGACCTGGGCAACCCGGTCACCAACCTGATGGCCACGCTGCCGTGGCGCAGCATTGTCACCGGTGACCGCTGGAAGCTGAATCTGTGCGCCGGTGACCAGTCGGAGCTGTTCGACCTGAACGACGACCCGTTCGAGCAGACCAACCGCTTCGACGATCCGGCGCAGCGCGACCGGGTCCGCGAGCTGGCGGCGCGCATCCGACTGTGGCAGTTGGAGACCGGCGACGACGCCCCGCTCCCCGCGGTGTGAGCGCTATGCCCGGATCGTGAAACCGGCGCTGAGCTGCGGGACGCCGAGCGCCCGCGCGCGTGGCCCTGGCGCACTGGCGGAGACGTACAGGGTGTAGCGCCCGGGGCGCGGGGCCCGGCTGCCGTCCGCGTCCACCAGCGCCAGGTCGCCGGCCGGGATCGTTCGCTCGAACCGCTTCGATTCGCGGCCCGCGAAGCGGCAGCGCTCGAAGGCGACGAGCTGGCACCGCGGCGAGTCGATGCCGGCGTCCTCCGCCGCGAAGTAGACCTGGATCACCTCCTCGCCGGCGATGTCGCTGTCGTTGGCGATCTCGAAGGAGAAGGTGAGGCGGCCACCCGCCACGATGGCGTCCTCGTCCAGTTCCAGGCCGCGGTAGGTGAAGCTGCTGTAGCTCAGGCCGAACCCGAAGGGGAAGACGGGCTCTCCGGTGAAGTAGCGGTAGGTGCGGCCGGCCATGCGGTAGTCGTCGAACGGCGGCAGGTCACCGGTTGCACCGTAGAAGGTGACCGGCAGCCGCCCCGCCGGATTGGCGTCGCCGTACAGCACGTCGGCGACCGCGTGGCCGCCCGCCTGCCCCGGGTACCACATGCACAGCACGGCGTCGGCGTGCCGCGCGGCCTGGCCCAGCGCCAGGGCGCTTCCGGTGCCGACCACGACGACCAGCGGCGTGCCGGTCTCGTGGAGGGCTGAGAGCAGCTCCTGCTGCGCCGCCGGCAGCTCGATGTCGGCGCGGTCGCCGTTCGCCTGCGAGCTCATCGCCGCGCCTTCCTCGCCTTCCAGCGTGCTGTTGATGCCGACCACGGCCACCACGACGTCGACGTTGGCGGCAACGCGCCGCGCGGCGGCGATCCCGGCTCTGGTGTCGCCGTGCAGCTCGCAGCCGGGCTGGTACTGCACCGCGGCGGCGTGGCCGACCGCGCCGGCGATCCCTTCCAGGACCGTGGTCAGTGCCGGGTTGATCCCGTGGTAGTTGCCGAGCAGCACCGGGACGTCCGCGGCGAGCGGTCCGGTGACCAGCAGGCGGGCGTCGCGCTGCAGCGGCAGGATGCCGCCGTTCTTGAGCAGGGTGATCGCGCCGGCGGCGGCCCGCCGGCTGAGGGCCGCGTGCGCGTCGAAGTCGACCGCGCCGGGGGAGGCGGTCGTGTCACCCAGCACGCCCAGCCGCTCGCGGAGCGACAGGACGCGGGTGAGCGACCGGTCGACGTCGGCTTCGCCGATCAGGTTCCGCTGCAGCGCGCCGGTGAGCGACCGGTAGCAGCGGCCGATCTCCAGGTCGCAGCCGGCGCGCAGCGCTGCCGCCGCCGACTCGGCCTCGTCGCGGGTGTAGCCGTGTCCCTGGTGGCAGTCGGCGATCGAGAACGCGTCGCTCATGACCAGCCCCCGGAAGCCCCAGTCGCCCCGCAACGTCCGCTGCAGCAGCTCGTCACTGGCGCAGCACGGGACGCCGTTGACGGCGTTGTACGCTGGCATGACCGCGGCGACCCCGGCGTCGACCGAGGCCTTGAACGCCGGCAGGTAGGTCTCCTGCAGGTCCTTGGGCGTGACCGGCACGTCGAAGCCGTGCCGGAGCGCTTCGGGGCCTGAGTGCACGGCAAAATGCTTGGCGCAGGCGGCGACCCGCGGGGACTCGGGGTCCGGCCCCTGCAGGCCGCGGATGGTGGCCCGCGCCATGGCGCTGGTCAGGAACGGATCCTCACCGAACGTCTCGTGGCCGCGGCCCCAGCGCGGGTCGCGGAAGATGTTGACGTTCGGCGTGCAGAAGGTCAGGCCCCAGTAGCGCTCGCGGCGGCCTGCGAGCCGGTGCTTGTAGAGCGCCTCGGCGGCGACCGCCTCGTATACCTCCGCGACCAGCCCCGTGTCGAAGGTGGCGGCCAGGGCGATGGCCTGCGGGAAGACGGTGGCGACGCCGGCGCGCGCCACGCCGTGCAGGCACTCGCTCCACCAGTCGTAGGCGGCGATGCCGAGCCGCGGGACGGCCGGCGACTCGTGCATGAGGAGCGCCACCTTCTCCTCCGGCCGCAGGGCGGCGACCAGCTCAGCGACGCGGCTCTGCGCCATCAGCAGCCTCCAGGTGCACGTGCAGGTACCAGCCGTCGACCTGGCAGAACAGCAGGTTCGGCTCCACCTCGATGATCGTGGCATAGGTCGAGCCCAGTCCGGGGGGCAGGGTCGCCACCCGCCACGCGTCCCAGTCCCCGCCGCCGTCGCCGCTGACGGCCAGCTTGAGCAGCGAGTGATCCTGCCAGCGGGGACCACTCTGATCGAGCCGCGAGCCCGGCGGCCAGCGCACCCCGTAGTTCAGGAGGATGCGGCCGTCCGCGAGCCGGGTGAGCTTCGGGCAGCAGCCGCGGTCGAACCCGGTGTATACCGGGGGGCTCCACGTCCCGGCATCGTCGCTGCTCCAGCACGCATGGAGCGGCGAGAAGTGCCCGGTGCGCAGTACGCACAGGATCCTGCCGTCGGCAAGCCGTTCGATCGTGGGTTCCCCGAAGCCTTCCCCGACCGGATCGCCGGCGACCGGGGCCGCAATTGTCGATCGGTAGCGCCACGTGCGCCCTTCGTCGGTGGAGGAGACCACGATCGACCGATTCCGGTACTTCGTCTCCAGAGCGCTCTGCCGATCGGTGGGCGCAAGCGTGTCTTCCTCGAAACTGGCGGTCATCGCCGTCAGCCACGTGCCGTCGGCGAGGGTCAGGATCCCGCGGCTGGACGAGAAGTAGACGCCGTGCCACGTGTGGTCCTGGGCCGGTCGGGCGCCCTCCGGCACGTGCAGCTCGACCGTCTCCTCTTCGAGCGTCGCCAGACCGTCGTGCGAGCGCCATGCGCTTGCCGCATACCGTCCCGGCGAGAGGTAGCGGGGATGCCCGGCCGCGGCGTAGACCAGCCCGTCCCGCACCAGGGCCGCACCTTCAGGCCTTCGGGTGATGGGTGCAAGCGAGGGGCCCGCATGTGCCAGCACCTCGCGGCCGTCGGGGCTGCACTTCCGGTCGCCGTGCAGGTAGATCCAGCCGTCCGCGCCCCGGAAGCAGTAGCTCCACGCAGCGGCGCCTGCATCTTCGGCCCCGAAGGACCGCCTCCGGCTCACCCGGCGGACGAGCTCTCCGTGTGACTCCACGCGCATGATCAGCGACTCGGCAAGGAGTAGTGACCTCCGGTCGGCGCGTTGCTCCGTGGGGCCTTCAGCATGGCATGACGCGACGGCATCGATGCCGACCGTAGCGCCATGCAACGGCGGGATCAACCGTCACTTGCGAGTGCGCCGACCTTCATGCAGAATCGCGAGACTAGGGAGGGTGAGGCGTTGTCCACGACGGCGACCGGACGTTCTGCACGTGCCGCCCTCTCACTGGGGGCTTCCCCTCAAGAAGCAGATCTACAAGAACAGGCATTACTACCTGCTGCTGATCCCCGGCGATCGTCTACCTCGCTGCCATCTCGGACATCGATGTGCAGCAGTACGAAGCCGCCTACGTCGACGGAGCAAACAGGCTGCAGCAGGCTGTTGGTTAATGCCCTTGCACGGCGCTTCAGCGAGCATGCGCTGTGGTAGGCGGCGCCGTAGCGGGCGGCCGGCGATGGGCGGCGCGTCGCAGCGGGCGTTCGAGGAGAGAAGACGGAGGGACTCACGGGATTCGACCTGTAGGCCCCTCCGAACGGTGGCGTTGCCGCCGCGAAGAGCCTCCTCCGAAAGAGGAGGCGCACCACTCACAAGGGGGATTCTCATGAAGAGTCTCAAATTTCTCACGCTGCTGTCGGCCGGGCTGACCCTGGTCGGTGGCGGAGCGTTCGCTGCGCCGACGGAAGAGACGGCCGCGGCGGACGCTCCTTTGGAGATCGTTTGGCAGGGAGTCGCCGGACCGATGAGCTGGGGGCCCGAGGATGGCAATCCGGTGGAGCTGCTGATCGAGGAACGCTTCGACGTGAGCATCACGCCGCTTGCCTTCCCGTCGATCGAGGCCCGGGACCTGCACTACGCGTCCGGGAACACGGCGGACAAGATCACCATCTTCCCGCGCGAGACGATCTACAAGTTCATCGATCAGGGGATCATCAGAGCCTTCCCGGAGGAGTGGCTGTGGGAGTACATGCCGGCTTGGATGGAGCGGATGGTCTCTCTGTTCGGGAGAGATCTGGTCGTGGACCAGGCGCACTACAAGGGTGAGGTGTACGGAGCTCCCTACGGCAACTACGGTGACTTCCTTCCCAGTTTCCCGGTCGTGCGCAAGGACTGGATGGACAGACTGGGGGTGGCAGCGGCACCGCAGACCCTGGACGAGTTCCACGACCTGGCGGTCAGGTTCACCCACGACGACCCCGACGGCAACGGCAAGAACGACACCTTCGGGGTGCATGACCGGAGCGATTACGACAGGTCGAGATTCTCGTACATCTTCGCCGCGCACGGCGTCAGCTATTTTGCCTACGAGCTCATCGACGGCAAGGTCACCTTCACGCCGCAATCGGACAACTGGAAGGAAGCGCTGCGGTTCGTGAGGGACCTGTACGCGGCCGGCGCCATCGACCCGGAGTTTCTGACGGACAAGCGGGATCAGCAGCGCAAGAAGTGGGCCGCCGGCATGTTCGGCATCCTCTGGGACAACGCCTGGTGGATGATATCGTCGACGAAGGGGAACGTCCTGGACATGGTCCGTGACCAGAACCCGCAGGCTGAATTCGCCTACGTCGGCCACCTGCAGGGGCCCGATCACGGTCGGGGTCCTCTGACGTCGCAGCCGATCGGGCTGTACACTGACGCCAGCGCCCACTTCGGCGCCAAGACCAGTGACGAGAAGGTCAAGCGCATCATGCAGATCCAGGATGCGTTCTCCTCCGAACGGGACTTCTGGCTCAGGGGACACTGGGGCGAAGAGGGAGTCCACTGGGACTGGCAGGACGGCATTCTCACGCGCAGGGACGTGCCGCGCGAGGAGCTGGAGAAACAAGGAATCTGGTTCTATTCTCCGATTCCGGTGCTCCTGGACGAGGCGTACCTGACGCTCGACAAGCCGTCGCAAGGGATCTACGCGCATGCGTTCTCTCTCAATCCAGATCCGAATGCGGCGGTCGGGGTACGGCTCTCGTATCCAAGCACCAACACGCCTGCGATCGAGAGAGGGGCCGATGTCCTGACCATCAAGTCGGAGTTCTATTTCAACGTCGTCCTCGGCAAGATCGACCTGGATGCCGAGTGGCCGAACTTCCAGCAGCGGCTCAAGGATGCGGGAGTGGAAGAGATCAAAGCCGAGTATGAACGGATGCACGCCGGCGGGTGAGCGTGCTGACACCGTGACGCGGTGAATCTGGGAGCGCGGGTTGGAGACGCCGACCCGCGCTCCTTCATCTTCCGAGTCGAGCACCGCGACCAGATAGGCGCGGCCCAGCCCTCCCGCGGTGAACACGAAGCGTTGCTTTGGTCAGCAGGAGGCGACCGTCCGTCAGCGGCCTGCTCCGTCCGGTCTTCAGCATGCCATGCCGCCGTCCGTGACCATGGCGGCGCGCAACGGTGCCGTCAACGTGCTCGGCGTGGTGTCGGGGCTTGCCGTGCAGCGCCGAGCGGCCGTCGATCCCGGGGAAGCGCGCGCGACCTCCCGCTTGCAGGATCCGCGGCCGTCGTGTAAGAGTTGGGACCGGGAGGTGAGGCGTTGTCCACGACGGCTCCCGGACAGTCTCCAGTACGTAGCGTTGTCTCCTTGGCGATACCCCTCAAGAAGCAGATCTACAAGAACAGGTACTACTACCTGTTGCTGATCCCCGCGATCGTCTACTTCATCCTCTTTCACTACAAGCCGATGTACGGCGTGCTCATCGCCTTCAAGGATTACCGGATGCTGGATGGGATCCTGGGGAGCCCGTGGGCGGGGTTTCATTACTTCGACCGGCTGTTCAGCAGCCCGCTGTTCTATCGCGTGTTCCGCAACACCGTCATCATCAGCGTGCTCAGGATCGTATTCGCGTTCCCGGCGCCGATACTGCTCGCCCTGCTCCTGAACGAGATATACCACGTACGCTACAAGAAGATCGTCCAGACCATCTCCTACCTTCCCCATTTCATATCGTGGGTCGTGATCGGTGGCATGCTCCGGGAGATCCTGTCACCCAGCTATGGCGCGGTGAACTCCGTGCTCGGTCTGTTCGGTATCGAGCCGATTTTCTTCCTGGCCACCCCGGAGTACTTCCGCGCCATCCTGGTCGGTTCGGGCATCTGGCAGGAGATCGGGTGGGGTTCGATCGTCTACCTCGCCGCCATCTCGGGCATCGATACGCAGCAGTACGAGGCCGCGTACGTCGACGGAGCAAACAGGCTGCAGCAGGCGGCATACATCACCATCCCGGGGATCGCGCCGGTCATCATCATCCTCTTCCTTCTCAGCCTGTCGAACATCATGAACGCGGGATTCGAGCAGATCTTCAACCTCTACAATCCACGCGTGTACGAGGTCGCCGACATCATCGACACGTACGTCTACCGGGTGGGCGTCCTCTCGGCGGAGTTCAGCTTCGGTGCCGCCGTCGGGTTGTTCAAGAACGTGATCGGGCTCGTGCTGCTCCTGGTGGTGAACGCCTTTGTCCGGCGTTTCAGCGAGCATGCGCTGTGGTAGACAACGTCGTAGCGGGCGTTCGACGGAGAAAAGACGGAGGGACTCGCGGGATTTCGACCCGCAAGCTCCTCCGGACGGTGGCGTTGCCACCGCGAAGAGCCGCCTCCGAAGAGGAGGCGCACCACTCACAAGGGGGATTCTCATGAAGAGTCTCAAGTTTTTCACGCTGCTGTCGGCCGGGCTGACCCTGGTCGGTGGCGGGGCGTTCGCTGCGCCGACCGAGGAGGCGGCGGCAGCGGACGGTCCTCTGGAGATCGTCTGGCAGGGGGTCGCCGGACCGATGAGCTTTGGACCCGAGGATGGCAATCCGCTCGAGCTGCTGATCGAGGAACGCTTCGACGTGAGCATCACGCCGCTTGCCTTCCCCTCGATCGAGGCCCGGGACCTGTACTACTCGTCCGGGAACACGGCGGACAAGATCACCATCTTCCCGCGCGAGACGCTCTACAAGTTCATCGATCAGGGAATCATCAGAGAGTTCCCGGAGGAGTGGATGTGGGAATACATGCCGGCCTGGATGGAGCGGATGGTCTTTCTGTTCGGCAGAGACCTGGTCGTCGACCAGGCGCACTACAAGGGCAAGGTGTACGGAGTTCCGTACGGCAACTACGGTGACTTCCTTCCCAGCTTCCCGGTCGTGCGCAAGGACTGGATGGACAAACTGGGGGTGGCGGAAGCACCGCAGACCCTGGACGAGTTCCGCGAACTGGCGATCAGGTTCACGCGCGACGATCCTGACGGCAACGGCCAGAACGATACCTACGGGGTGCACTCCCGCAGCGATAGAGATCGGGCGAGATTCACGTACATATTCGCTGCCCACGGCGTCAATTACTTCGGCTACGAGCTCGTCGACGGGAAGGTCACGTTCCCGCCGCAAACGGACAACTGGAAGGAGGCGCTGCGGTTCGTGAGGGACCTGTACGCGTCCGGGGCCGTCGACCCGGAGTCCTTGACAGACAAGCGGGATCAGCAGCGGAAGAAATGGGCCGCAGGCAATTTCGGCATACTCCTGGACAACGCCTGGTGGATGGTATCGTCGACGAAGGGCAACATCCTGGACCTGGTTCGCGCCCAGAACCCGCAGGCCGAATTCGCCTATGTCGGGCACCTGCAGGGACCGGATCACGGCCGCGGTCCTCTGACGTCACAGCCGTTCGGGCTGTACACCGAGGGCAGCGCCCACTTCGGGGCCAAGACCAGCGATGAGAAAGTCAAGAAGATCATGCAGATCCAGGATGCGTTCTCCTCGGAGCTGGACTTCTGGCTCAGGGGGCAATATGGCGAAGAGGGAGTCCACTGGGACTGGCATGACGGCGTTCTCACGCTCAGGGACGTATCGCGCGAAGAGCTGGAACAACAGGGTGTTGGAGTGTTTTACTCGTGGATTCCGGCGCTGCTGGACGAGGCGTACCTGACCCTCGACAAGCCGTCGCAGGAGATCTACGCCCACGCATTCTCCCTCAATACCGATCCGAATGAGGCTGTTGGCGTAAAGCTCTCGTATCCGAGCACCAATCAGCACGCGATCGAGCGAGGGGTCGATGTTCTGACGATCAAGTCGGAGTTCTACTTCGACGTGGTCCTTGGCAAGGTCGACCTGGATGCCGAATGGCCGAACTTCCAGCAGCGGCTCAAGGATGCCGGAGTGGAAGATATCAAGGCCGAGTATGAACGGATGCACGCCGGCGGGTGAGCGTGATCACACCGTGACGCGCTGAATCGGGGAGTGCGGGTTGGAACGACTCCGATCCGCGCTCCTTCATCTTTCGGGGAGACCAGAGCATGCTGAGGGCCAGAGGGAACGTCGTCTTCGACATCTTCAACTATCTGTTTGTCGGCGTTCTGGCCTTGCTCTGTCTCTATCCGCTGTGGGACACGCTCATGCTGTCGTTGTCTACGCCGGTGAACGCGATGCGGCTGGGCGTGAGGTTCTTCACCAGTCCGATCACCTTCGATTCGTACGGGGTGATCTTCAGCTCGCAGATACTCGCGGTAGCGTATTACAATTCGATTCTACGCACGGTCGCAGGCACCGCTGTTACCCTGCTGGTTACGTACTGCGCAGGTTATGCGCTGGCACGGGCGGACCTGCCGTTTCGCAAGAGCATCACCGCCCTGGTGGTGTTCACGATGTTCTTCAACGGCGGGCTGGTCGCGATCTATCTCAACATTCTCCAATTGGGGCTCATGAACAGCCGGTGGGCGCTCATCCTGCCGCTCGCTACCAGCGCCTGGAATCTGCTCATCGCGCGCAATTTCCTCATGGCCCTCCCGCGAGAGCTGGAGGACGCTGCCCTGGCCGACGGGGCGCACCCGCTGCGCATCGTCTTCTCGATCATGTTCCCCATCTCCACGCCGGTGCTGGCTGTCCTGGCGCTGTGGACCGCGGTGATGCACTGGAACGCCTGGTTCGACGCCCTCCTGTACATGCGGGAGGAGAGCAAGGTCGTCCTGCAGATTCTGCTGCGCCGGCTGACCGTGGAGGAATATGAGATAACGCGCAGGCCGTTTCTCCTGGAAAGGCAGGGGACGACGACACCGTCCATACGCGCCGGGACCATCATCGTGACCATAGGACCGATCATCCTGATGTACCCGTTTCTGCAGCGGTACTTCGTGAAGGGGATTCTGATAGGCTCCCTCAAAGGTTGAGGCGAACGTCAAGGAGGGAATGAGATGAGCGAGAAGAGCAGCCCGGAACGGGTCGTCGCCAATTTCCTGGTGCCGCCGGATCCGAACCGCGACTACGTGCACTGGCGCAACTTCCTGCGCCAGTGGTTCGTGCTGGGGCCATACTCGTTCGCCGATCGTGAGTATGCCAAGTCCGAGCCGGCCCGAGCGCTGGATGAGGCCTTCCTGGATGACGAGGCGGACCTGGTGCCGCACGAGGACCAGGAGGTGGCCGGGCGCACCTGGCGGCGCTACTCGGCGGTGGCGGTGATGAGCAAGTGGTGGGAACTGGCCCCGGAGCGGGTGCTGCTGAAGCAGCATCACGGGCTGCGGATGCGCAGCACCGATCCCGTGCTGGAGCCGCCCGGCGGCGTGCACGTGACGATCGACCACTTCACGGTCGACGACGAGTTGATGCCGTGCTGGACATCGGAACTGGAAGGCGCGCCGCGGGAGCCGTACTGCCCGCGCTGTGAAACAGCCATACCGGAGCGGCCGCAGCGCTGCCGCGCGTGCGGTCAGCGCATCGGCTCCTACACCTCCTACAGCTCCTGGGGGTTTCCCCGCCGGGCGTGGGCGCGGCCGTCGTATCCGTACGACTACTCGGTGACCTATCTGGCGGCCCTGGTGCACGCGCAGGAAGGGGGAGACTACGCCCTGCGCTGGAGCTCCACCACGCCCTGCCGCATCTGGGTCAACGGCGCGGATGCGGCCCGCTTCGACGGTCCCTTTCTCTTCATCGGCACGAACCGGACCCGCAAGTGGGACCTGTTCTCCGATCCGGTGCACCTGCGGGCCGGCTGGAATCGCGTGGTGACCAAGACGGTCCTGTCGACCTCGCATGACGGTGAACATTGCTTCTGCGCCAGGCTGGAGAAGCCGGACCGTTCGCGGGTCTTCGTGCACAGCACGCGCGGCGAGCAGGTCGCTGCGGAGCGCAGGCTGCACGTGAGCGTGAGCGAACCGATCTACATCGGTGTAAGCGACTTCTCCCCGGTGCTGATGCGGTGTTCCGATGGGACGCTGCTGGTCAGCGACTACATCAGCCGCGACGACGGAGCGACCTGGGCGAAAGCAGGTCCGAGGCACCTTGCATCGGTCGGGGGGGCGGCCGTGACCCTCCCAGGCGAACCGGACCTCGTCCTCGCCTCCACGGGAAGGGCGGCCGGAGAGGGAGTGGCGACATGCGCGGCGCATCGATCTGCCGACGGGTGGCGAACGGTGGAAGACATCGAGTTGACGTTCCACCTCGGACCGCACGTTCCGTCGATGGGCGAGGACGGGGTGGTGCGGATCGCCACGCTGCATCGCGGCGCGGTCGCCATGCCCGACGGCAGCATGGTGGGAATGTGTTACGGCTTCTGCGACCACGACCTGGTCTACACCGACATCATGTCCGACGGGTGGGACAAGTACCCGCACGCATTCAAGATCTACAAGTATTCGAGCTGGTGCCTGCGCTCCGAGGACGGCGGCATGACCTGGCGCTATGCGGGCTGCGTGCCGCCGTTGCCGGAGATGGGCGACGAAGGCTGGGCCGAGCCCGGCCTCACGCTGCTGCCCAACGGCGAGCTGCTGACCATCTTGCGTAACGGGGAGGGCAACGCGCCGCTGTACCTGTCGCGCTCGGCGGACGGCGGACGGACCTGGAGCGACCCGGTCCGCAGCCGTCTGAATGGCCAGTGGCCGGGCCTGTTGACCATGTCGAACGGCATGATCGTCGCCACCTACGGCCGGCCGGACAACCGCATCGCGGTGTGCCTGGACGGACGCGGCGAGGGATGGCCGTATGAGATCATCGTCTCGACCGCATCGGGTTGGCAGGGCGTGTCAGCGGTGGAGATCGCGCCCGGTGAGCTGCTGGTCGTCTGCGAGGACCTGCTGTGGCGTCCGGAACGCGACGACATGCGCAGCCAGCCGTACCGCCACCTGATAGCGCACAAGGTGCGTCTGGAGCTGTTGCGGTGAGCAGGTGAGATCACATCCACATCAGTTCCACCCAGGTCTTGTCGGCCGCGATCATGGTTGGCCCGTGGTGCTTGGGTACGTCGATCTTCCTGGCTGCGGCCAGGATCCGCTGCTGCGCTCGGGAGAGTTGCCCGGACTCTTCGGTCAGCCCCGCCGCTTCGAGCGTCTGTCGTGCCTGATGAATCTTGAAGAGCTCCCGCATCCGCACGGTGTGCTCGAACACGTTGCGCTCGGCTTGCACGCGCTGCTTGTGGAGGTCCCGTCGGGCGCGGCGATGCGCTCGTTGCAGCAGTTCGCGTGCGCCGGCGATCAGCTCCTCGGTCAAGAGATCGAGAGGCACTTCCCAGCCCGGTCTGCAGCGGATGTGCGATCCGCCCCACACGTCGTAGAAGTCCGTGGCGGGCTCTGAGCGCCCCCACGCCTCGTAACGTTCGACGATCCGTCCATAGTGCTCGGCGATCAACGCTCCGGCTGCCGGGCCGAACCGGGCTTCGGCATAGTCGCGATACAGTTCCTCGAGGGATGCCGTGGACCTCCAGCCCAGCCGGCTCATCGCGAGGTAGTTCACGCCGCAGGCCGAGAACAGGTAATGGTCGGTCATGTCGCCGCGCACGGACCGATCGTCGGCTTCGCCGATCTCCAGGCAGGTCGTAACGGCCTGCCCGCCGATCTGCCGAATGAACTCGACGTTTCGCTTGATCAGCCAGGCGAAGGGGTACTCCGCCGTCACGGCCGTGAACGCCGTCCCCGCGAAGATCCAGCCGAGGCTGACGTTCTCTGTTGCGGCCCATTGCACCAGCGCCTCGGGATGAACATGTCGATTCAGGCAGCTGTCGGAATCCAGCGGATGCGCGTAGCACGGCACGAGAAAGTGATCGCACTGGAATCGCCCTGCCGGCGTGACGTTCTGGGGCGCGTGCTCGGTCGTGCACCAGCCCCAACTGAGGACACGGACCTGCGGATGCGATCCCTCGATCGCACGTGCCACCTGACCGATCAGGTGAGCCAGGTGATCGGACGTCGCGCGCCACCGGTTCGCATGGTATGGAATGTTGCTCCACATTCGATCCGGCTGCACCAGTTTCCGGCACTCCGGGCACTCGCACCCTTCCCACTTGGTATCCGGCGGCCACAGTCCCATGACGTCGATCTCGGGGTGCTCATCGAGGAAGCTCTGCAGGTTGCGAATCACCGTCGCCACGGCGTGCGGGTTGGAAACGCACAGGCTCATCCCGCTGCCGGTCAAGGCCGGGACCGCGTCCGGGCCGTAGCGGGTCGGCGGGCCATACGGCCCGGTTTGCTGCCGTTCGCCGCCGCGCAACGGGAAGTACTCCGGATGCGTTGCGAACAGGTCGCGGTCTTCGTACATCAGCAGGGCGGGCCAGGCGAGGTGTGAGCCGAGCGCGAACTCACACCCGCGCTGATGGACGTAGTCCGCTGCCGCATACCAGAGCTCGTCGAACCCGGTGAGGGTCGGGGTGTCTCCGCGCAAGAGGGAGTGCAGGTTGCAGCGCTGTCGCGTGAACCACTCGATCATGTCGATGGTGATCTGCAGGTCCCGCGCATTCGTCGGGCAGTAGCAGTTGTTGCCGCGAATGGGGAAGTCGGGGTTGTCGATGCCGGCCTCAGGCTCGGCAGCAAGATCGAACGTCCGCCCGGTCAGCTCCCCCGGTTGGCCGGGCTCCGGCCAGCGGACGCCCAGGGACTCCAGGTAGCAATAGCATCCGAACAGGGTTCCGCGCGGCAGGTGCGCGGCGACGTGGATCGTGTCGTTCGCTCGATAGAGAAGAAAGCCGTCGTCGCGAACACGAGACAGGGCATCCAGGGCGCTGGCGGGCAACAGCTCTGCGCCAAGGCAGACCGATCCGCCAGGTACGCTCTCGCCGTCGCGCAACTCGGTCACTTTGGCATCCACGCCCAGGAGCCTGAGGTGTTCCTGCAACTCGCGAGCGGCCAGCCGTTCCGGCGTCGAGCATCCCGCGTTGAGAAGAATGCGGCGCGGCGCACGCCTGTCAACGTCACTCATGTCAACTCATCGGCGGCGGAGCGAAGGTCCGTGCGCGAGAAGTCGTCGCCCTTGAACAGAAGTGGGGCGTCCAAGTGCTTGGCCAGGGCGTAGGAGAAACAGTCCCCGTAGTTCAACGCCGCTCCATGCCCGCTCCCCTTGCCATACTTTCGGTAGGCGTCGAAGGCGATGTCGGCGATGCGAGGTGAGACCTCCATGACCTGCATCCGGCTCTTGAGCAGGAAGGCGTCCAGCGCAAGGACGGCGGCGTCGCCCGAACGGGCAAACAACACGATCCGAGTCTCCAGGAGGGTCGCGGCGCTAACACAGGTGGCGGTCGCCGCCTCGATCAACCGATTGAAGAGCCGGCGTTCCGGCTCATCGTCCAGGATGGCGATCAGAGCCGACGTGTCGATCACCATCACACCGGCAGACCGCGCTCGTCATAGCCGATGATCTGTTCGGCACTCCGCCGGTCGAGCCGCGGCAGGTTGGCGCAGTGCAGGGCGATGTGATCCAGTTCATCGGCGAGCCGGATTGCACCGCGCGACGCCTCCACCTGCGCCAGTCGCTGCTCGATCGCGTGCTTGACGGCTTTGGTCAGAGACTCGCCGGTAAGGCTGGCGAGCCGTTTCGCCAGGGCGTGCGTCTCGGCGTCCTTGATGTTGAGCGGCATGTCGATCCTCCAAGGTTGATCTTATGGAGGAATGCAGGAATCATCAACTCGGCTTGCGCCGGCGGCGCCGTAGTCCTTAGTAGGCGAGCTCGAGTTGGATGCGGTCGATGGTGAGGATGGCCGCGGCCGCAGGGGAGGTGCAGTGGGCGAAGACCCGGATCTCGTTCCTGCCCTTGCGGAACGCCTGCAGGCCGTCGTGGAACTCGATCCAGGCGGCGACCGGATCGTCGGTGAGGAGCTGCAGGGCGGCAGGCCTCCACCGGTCGAGGCGCGAGCCGTTCACGGTCAGCCACAGTTGGTGATGGCGGGTGAGGCCGCCGGTGACATGCACGCAGAGCGCGGCGTGCCGCTTCGCGACCCGAGCCGGCGGTGGCGAGACGTCCTCGCCCACGAACAGCGGCAGCGACTCGGTCCCGTCGGCGTCCGCCTCCACCGACCAGCGGTCTCGGGTCAGGCGCAGGGCCGCGAAGGTGCGGCAGCCGTCCCGCTGGGATGGCAGGAAGTCCCATTCGTACACGGTGTCCTTGCCGGCCATCGTCTCCTCCTCGCCGACCTGCCACCACTGCGGGCGGGTGGGGTTGAAGAAGTTGAAGAGCTGAAAGCCGTCGGCGCCCTGCACGCGCAGCGCGCGCGCCACGCCGCGCCAGGCGGGGAGATTCCCGTAGTGCTCGAGTTTCGACGCGTGCTCGCGGCCGATGGCGGCTGCCGGGGTCTTGCGGTGCGGAGCGAGTATCGGATAGATCGGCGTCTCGTGGCGGTGAGCCAGCGCGGCCAGCGGGCCGATCGGCGGGATGTGCTCGGCGCCGTACGCCAGCGACAGCAGGTCGACCAGCCCCTCTTCAAGCCACGCCTCCACGTCCAGGCCGGCGTTGCGGGAGATCTCCTGGTCGCCGACGCACCTTCCGGCCAGCAGGACCGGCCGGCCGCGGCGGTCGGCCTCCTCGTCCACGGCCTGCCGGATGCGGCGCACCAGGTCGGTCATCAGGTCGCGATGCGCCGCGGTCACCGGCTCGTGCCGCATGCTCTCCGGGAAGTAGCAGGTGAAGCGCCAGAAATCGAGCTCGATGCCGTCGACGTCATAGGTCCGGCACACCTCGCGCATCGCCTCCACGGTCAGGTCGCGGATCTCGTCGACCTCGAAGTTCCACGCCGTCCACAGCGAGCGGATCTCCGGGTAGCGGTGCCGGCGGCCCGCCTCCCGCGTGGACAGCGACCACTCGGGGTGCTGCCTGCGGATGTGGTACAGGATCGCGTCGTCGAACGCGTCGTGGCAGTCGTTCATGCGGTTGGAGTAGAAGATCTCCACGCCGTGCCGCCGGCAGGCATCGATCATCACCTCCAGGGCGTCGGCGCCCTCGGCGACAAGGCGGCGGTAGTTGGCCGTAGCGGTGCCGTCGGGATCGGGGCAGCCGTACAGCCGGCCGAGCGGGCCGTCCGAGTGGTGCAGCCGCATGCCGTGCGTCGAGTAGTACCAGATCGAGTCGACCTGGGAGCCCCAGAGCGCCGCGGTCCGCTCGGCGAGCAGCGCCTCGGCGGCGTTCTCGTGCCGGTCCGGACGCATCGAGAACAGGTCGTCGCCGTCGTTGTTGAAGATCAGCCGGCGGCGGCGCCGAGCGAGCGCCTTTCGTTCACTCATCGTCGTCCGGCCGCGTGCCGCGCTGCCGCTTGATGGCGCCACGCTGTGCCTTTTCCTGCAGGCGCCGCTCGTGGGCGGCGCGGCTCGGACGGGTAGGGCGTCTCGGCCGGGGCTCCTGCATCGCCCGCGCGATGAGCGCGGCCAGCCGTGCGCGCGCATCGCGGCGGTTTGCCTCCTGGGTGCGGAAGCGGCGCGCCGTGATGAGCACCGCGCCGTCGGCCGTCAGCCTGGACCCGGCCGCACGCAGCAGGCGCTCCCGCACCTCCGGGGACAGCACCCGCGAGCCCGCCGCGTCGAAGCGGAGCTGCACGGCCGTGGCCACCTTGTTCACGTTCTGGCCGCCCGGCCCGCTGGCCTGGATGAAGCGTTCGTCCAGCTCGTGGTCCGGGATGACGAGATCGGGCGTGATCTCCATCACGTCCCGGGGCTACGCGGCCGGAGCGGACCGCTCGCCGGCGTCGTCGAGCCGCCGCTTCGCCTCGCCAAGCGTGTCCTCCGGCAGCGGCCCGCGCTGCACGGCGGCCACGTTCTCCTGCAGGTGCGCGGGCCGGGTGGTGCCGACGATGATGGTGTGGGCATGCGGGTGGCTCAGCGTGTAGCGCAGCACGAACGCCGAGCGGCTCTCGCCGGCTTCGCGCAACTCGTCCAGGCCGGCGCGCTCGAAGATCGCCCAGCGATCCGCAGACCCGCGTCCGCTGCCCGGCTCGCCCTGCGCCACGCCGCCGCGGATGACGATGCCCACACCGGCCTCGCCCGCGCGGGTGATCCACTCCTCGTGCGCGCGCTCCAACGCGGAGTAGGGGATCTGCATCACGTCGAATACCCCCCACTCCAGGTAGGTGGGCAGATCCGGCAGCATGGTTGAGACGCCGATGAAGCGCACCTGCCCGTTGCGGCGCATCTCCTGCAGGGCGTCGACCAGGCCGCCGGCCTCGCACTCGGCGACGCCGGGGTTGTGGAGCTGCATCACGTCGACGCTGTCACGGCCCAGGCGTTTGAGGCTGATCTCCAGGCCGCGGAACAGGTTGTCGCGCGTCCACTCGTGCGTGGACGCATTCAGTCCGGGCAGGGTGTCGGTGCAGCCGCACTTGGTGGCCAGGATGAACTCGCCATACCTGTTGCCCAGAGAGGCGCCGATGCGGCGCTCGGCCTCGGCGTAGTCGTACGCGGTGTCGATGAAGTTGATGCCGGCATCCAGCACCCGGTTGAGCTGCCGGTCCGCGGTCTCGTCGGTCCAGTGCGGCCTGTCGGCGCCGGCCAGGGCGGTGCCGAATCCGAGCCGGGTCACGTTCAGGCCGGTGTCGCCGAAGGCTGCGGCGGGGAGAGCTTCCATGCATCCATGATACACCTGCATAGGAGGCCGTCGTTCACGCCTCTGTCGCGAGTTGTTCGATCGCGCAGTGGAGGATTTCATGCCGGCACTCGTGCGAACTTGAACGGCCCCTCGCCCGGGTGCATCATGCCGTCATAGGAGGTGGTCCAATGAAAAAGTTGACCACGGTCGTTCTTGCGCTGATGGTTCTGCCCGTCCTCGGTCTTGTGGCGGCCGGCCAACAGGTCGCTACCACGGCGGAGCCGATGGAGATCTCCTGGTTCGGGCTCTACGGGGCCGAGATCCAGGACGGCAACGAGGTGCAACAGCACCTGGAGGAGATGTTCGACGTCACGCTCGTCAACAAGCAGATCGACTACAAGGATCGGGAGAAGATCAATCTCATGATCGCTTCCGGCGAGCACACCGACTACACGTACGCCTTCGTGAACATGGTCGATTTCTTCACGAAGGGGGCGTTCCGCAGCATCCCGCGGGACATGATCCGCGAGCACGCGCCCGGCTACACCGCGTGGCTGGACGCCAGCGGGCCGGTGGCATGGCACCTGGGTCTGGTGCCCGGATCGGAGGACGAGTACATGGGGCTGGTGCGGGCGCTGGACTACAAGATCGGCACTACCTATGAGCCGTTCTTCCGCCTGGACTACCTGGAGGCGGTCGGCGTCGAGGTTCCGGGACTGATTCCGGTCGGCGCCCGGCACTGCGAAGGCGCCTGTTTCTGGACCAAGGAGGCGTTCACGGCCGACCAGGTGGAGGAGATCCTGTACCTGTTCCGCGACGGCGATCCTTCCGGCGGCGTGCACGACGTGATTCCACTGGGCATCTCCAACGAGTCCAACGCGTTCGGGCTGTACTACATCCTTGCGCTGCACGGCCTCAACGGCGTCGACAACTACGACGACGGCGGCAAGACCGTGAAGCAGGCCGTGCACTCGCAGTTCCGGGAGGCGCTGAAGACGGCGCAGCGCTGGTTCCAGGATGGGCTGATGGACTCGGAGCTGCCGGCGGTGAACCGCAAGCCGACGATGTACGACAAGATCATCGCCGGCATCTACGGCACCTACACCTTCGCCTACGGCAACATCGGGCTGAGCGGCGATCCGAGCCGCGACCACGAGATCCCGCAGTCGATCATCGCCCGCTACCCCGACGCCAGGGTGGTGGTGACGCCGCCGACTATCGCCTACGACGGCAAGCAGTATGCGCCCGCCGGCGTCGCCGCGTTCCCGATCGATGCCAACGGCATCAGCGCCGTTCACGTCGGCGTCTCCGACGAGAAGCTCGCCAAGATCCTGCAGATCTACGACTACGTCAACTTCGACGCCAACGGCATGCTGTACACGCAGTACGGCACCGAGGGCGTGAACTTCGAGTGGGACGGCGAGGCCGGCAACTCCTATCCGACCGCAATCGAAGGTCAGCGCGGGTTCGGCGGCCAGTGGGGCTTCGGCTACTACAACGCCAACACCCGCCACAAGGAGCTGTACAGCCGCTACCAGATCCCGGTGCTGAACAAGGAGCTGGAGCAGTACTTCAAGCTCGGTCCCGGCGCCGACTGGGCCGTGCCGCAGTTCCGCCAGGACGTGCTGGGAGAGACCGACTACATCGAGCTGTCCGCGAAGCTGCGCGGGGCGCTGAACACGCTCCGCGACGAGTTCACCTGGGAGGCGGTGACCACGGACCTGGACATCGATGCCGCGTGGGACGCCTACGTGGAGCGCTGGCTGTCGGCGGGCGGCCAGGAGCTGCTGGACGAGCTTGCGAAGATGCCGCAGGTGCTGCCGCTCCGCGAGGGGAAATTCGTCTACTAAGGCGAGAAACGGTTCCTGACGTGAACCGGTACACAGCCACGGGAAGCCCGGCTCTGCGGCCGGGCTTCCCCCATTGAGGCCGCCGGTGTCGGAATCGGCGCCCGCCGCGGCCCCGCCGGATGCGCCCGCGGAGTTGCACCGCGCGGCGCTGCGCCGCCAGAAGATCGCGCGGGCGATCCGCATGCGCCACGTCTACTCGCTGCTGGTGCTGTCCTTCGGCCTGCTGGTGGTCTTCAAGTACATCCCCATCTACGGGGTGCTGATCGCCTTCAAGGACTTCACCATCCACCGGGGCATCATCGGCAGCCCCTGGAACGACTTCGAGCACTTCCGCTGGCTGTTCCGCGATCCGTTCTTCTTCCGGGTGCTGTTCAACACCTTCTGGATCAGCGTCCTGCGCATCGTCTTCTCCTTTCCCATGCCGATCATCCTGGCGTTGATGCTCAACGAGGTGCGCTCGAGCCTGTACAAGCGGACCTCGCAGACGATTACCTACCTTCCGCACTTCATCTCCTGGGTGATCCTGGGCGGCATCCTCACCGAGGTGCTGTCGCCGCAGCGCGGCATCGCCGGCTATCTCTGGACCCTGCTCGGCTGGGAGCCGGTGAACTGGCTGGCGCGCAAGGAGACCTTTCGCGGGCTGCTGGTGGTCACCGGCATCTGGCAGGGGGTGGGGTGGGGCAGCATCATCTACCTGGCCGCCCTCAGCTCGGTCGACCCCACGCTCTACGAGGCGGCGGCCATCGACGGCGCCAACCGCTATCACCAGGCGCGGTACGTCTCCCTGCCGTCGTTGATTCCCGCGATCGTGATCCTGTTTCTGTTGCAGGTGGGCAACATCCTGGAGGAGTCCTTTCAGCAGATCTTCAACCTGTACAACCCGGCGGTGTACGAGGTGGCCGACGTGTTCAGCACCTACATCTACCGATCGGGCATCGAGCAGGCGCGCTATTCCTACTCCACGGCCGTCGGCCTGTTTCAGAACACCGTCGGCGTGGTGGTGCTGATCGGAGTGAACTGGATCCTGCGCCGCTTCAGCGAGTACGCGATATGGTAGCGACCGCGCTGGGGCGCCGCTCGGCGCTCGGCCTGGCCTTCGACGCCTGCAACTACGCGCTGCTGCTGTTGCTGTCGCTGTCGATCATCTACCCGTTCTGGAACCTGTTCCTGACCTCGTTCTCGCCGGTCGAGGAGGTGACGTCGCTCGGCATGCACCTCTGGATCGACCGATGGACGATCTCTTCCTGGGGTTTCGTGCTGCAGGAGAACGACGTGCTGCAGGCCTATCTGAACACCATCCACCGCGTCGTGTTCGGCACGCTGACCACGCTGCTGATCACCTTCAGTGGCGCCTACGCGCTGGCGAAGCGCGACCTGCCGGGCCGCGGCACGATCACGACGCTGTTCATCTTCACCCTCTGGTTCGGGGGAGGGTTGATACCCACCTATCTGCTGATCCGCTCGCTGGGGATGATCAACAGCCGCTGGGTGCTCATCATCCCGGTGGCGCTGAACGTCTACTACATCGTCATCGCCCGCAATTTCATGATGACGATCGACCAGTCGCTGGAGGACTCGGCGATCATCGACGGCGCCGGCTACTGGACCATCCTGTTCCGCATCGTCCTGCCGGTCTCCAAGCCGGTGCTGGCGACGATCGCGCTGTGGGCGGCGGTGTCGCACTGGAATGCGTGGTTCGACGCGCTGATCTACCTCAACGACGCCGACAAGCGTGTCCTGCAGATGCTGGTACGCGACATGATCCAGCTCGTCACCTTCGACGAGCTGCTCGACTACGTGGAGGACCTGCCGGTCAAGGAGCACATCCCGCCGCAATCCGTGCGCGCGGTGACCATCCTGATCACCATCGGCCCGATCGTCATGGTCTACCCCTTCATCCAGAAGTACTTCGTCAAGGGCGTGATGCTCGGATCGCTGAAGGGCTGACCCCGGGTCAGTCGGCGTCGGCGAAGCGGAAGCCGAACACGTAGCTGTTACGCATGAAGAAGCGGAGGTAGACTGCCTGCCCGACCAGCGCGCTCAGGTCCTTGCCGCCCCAGGTGATCGGCGCGGCGGTGTCGTCCATGTGGTTGGGGTCGCACTCGGCGAAGGTGTAGCCGGGGATGGCGCGCCCGGCCCGGTCGACCAGCTCGGTGTGCAGCGACCCGTGCCACTCGCGGCTGAAGGCGCGATGCTCGGCGGAGCAGTTCACCAGCAGCCGGGGACCTCCGACCTTGACCTCGCGCGACAGCAGGTGGCCGCCGCCGACGCCGCCGTAGTAGCCGACGAAGCGGTCGCGACGGATGCGGGCCAGGCCGATGGCGCGGGTGTTGTCCGGGAAGCGGTAGCGCCACGGCCGCGAGGATCCGGAGTAGTACATATAGAGCCACTCGCCATACGGGATCGCGGCGCGGATCGACCAGACGTGGCCGGCGTCCCAGCTTCCCTCCGGTCCGCGCGGCAGGAACGGCTTGCGGTCGCGCGGCCGGTGCCAGTGCATGCCGTCCGGGCTGGCGGTCAGCTCGATCCAGGAGTGGCCGGTGCCGTCGCGCGGCTGCACGCCCAGGTAGCCCAGGTACTGCGATCCGTACGGCTGCATGGTCATGTGGTCGAAGAACATCTGTTCTTCGTCGTCCGCGCCGTCCGGCATCAGCACCTCGCGCGGCGGGTACCAGGTCTTCAGGTCGGGGCTGACGTGGATGCTGATCCGGGTGCGCACGTTCTCCACGGCGCCGGCGCGGCCGATGCCGGCGATGCCGGCCTCCGCGCTGCCGGGCACCTCCTCGCCCGCGCCGATGCCGCCGGCCATGGTCAGCGCCCGGCCGCTGCGCAGCGCGCGGCCGATGAGCCCCTGGAGCTGCTCGGTGGCCGCGCGCGCGAACGGGCGGCCGCTCATGATCCAGTGCTCGAGCCGCGCGTCCCAGTACAGGTTGTACTTGCTGTCGAGCGCCGGATGCAGCGGGTTGTCCTCGTAGATGTTCCAGTCGACGCCGTTGTCACTGAATGCCAGGCAGACCGCGTCCTTGACCGGGTAGTCGTTGAGGTCGGCCTGCGCGTACTCGCGGTGGGCGACGTCCTTGTAGACGCACATGAAGCGGCCGCGGTCGGCCATCGGCGCCGGCGTCCAGGTGACCGAGAACTCCTGGCACCGCTCGCGGCCGGTCAGCACGATGTTGGTGCGGTCGAAGCCGCGGTAAGGGAAGCGGTCGGTCAGCGGCTTGCGCCAGTGCACGCCGTCGTCGCTCTCCGCGTAGGACATCAGGTAGGGGCCGTACTCGTCGGCCGCCGGGGCCCTGCCGGAGAGCCCCTTGGTCCAGACGCTGGAGCTGGCCAGCACGTACCACATGCGGAACAGGTTCTCCTCTTCGTCGTAGAGGACGTTGGGGCCGCCCGCGGTCCGCTCCCACGGCAGGTCGGCCACCAGCACCGGGTTGTGGGGATGGCGTACCGCCTCGTTCTGGACGCGCGTGGCGTCCCAGCGGTCCTCGATGGCGAAGTCGTCCAGGAACAGGTGCAGGTCCTGTCCCGGATCGTCGGGCGTGCCGCGAAAGTAGGCCGGAATCATGGATCCTCCTCGCCGCGTGTGGGCTGCTGCCATGGTCGCGGGTTGTGCGCCCTGAGTCCATGCACGTCCCGGAGCCGCTGATCGCGGGCTGCCCCTGCGTGCGTGGTCAGCGCCGCTCCGCGGACTGATCGGCGAACAGGCGGCGGTACGCGGGGCTCGTACGCATCAGCTCGCCAGGAGTGCCGGTCCCGGCAATGACTCCGTCTTCGAGCACGAGCACGCGGTCGGCGAGCTCTACGGTCGACAGCCGGTGCGCCATGACGATCACCGTCCGCAGGTCGGCCAGCTCGCGGAAGGTGCTCTGCAGCCTGGACTCCGTGGCCGAGTCGACCTGTGAGGTCGCTTCATCGAGCACGACGATCGGCGCGTCCTTGAGGAGCGCCCTGGCGATGACGAGCCGCTGCTTCTGGCCGCCCGAGAGCTTGATCCCGCGCTCGCCGATGAGCGTGTCCCAGCGGTCGGGCAGGGACAGGATGAACTCCAGGATCGCCGCGCGCCGGCAGGCGTCCGCGAGGGCCGCGTCGTCTGCCGCCGGATCGGCAAGCGTCAGATTCTCCCGGATGGTGAGATTGAACAGCATGCTCTCCTGCCACGCCACGGCATACGACCGAAGGAGCTCGCGCCGGTCGATGGTCTTCAGGTCCTGTCCGGCAAGCGTGACCGTGCCCGAGGTCGGCCGCTCCATGCCGATCATGAGCTTCGCCATCGTCGACTTTCCACTGCCGCTGCGCCCCACGATCGCGGTCACGGCGCCCTGCGGGGCGAAAGCGCTCACGTCTTCCAGCACCGGGGCGCCGCCGTGATAGGCGAAGTTGACGTGACGAAGGCGGAGCTCGCCCGACCTCGCGTCCTCGAACGGCGGCCGCTGCACGCCGTGCCGGCCGCGGAGGTGAAGGATCACGCGCCGGAGACCGGGATACGAGTCCTGGGTGCGCACGGTGATCTCCGCCAGCACTTGCGTCGTCTCGATCAGGTTGGTGTAGAGGCGGAGAAACCCCAGCAGCACCCCCACGGACATCTGGCCGGTGAGCACGAACAGCCCGCCGACGAAGTACGTCGCGCCGCGCGTGACGAGGTTGTCCTTGATCTGCGCAAGCCCCTGCTGGGCGGAGTTCACCAGCGCCTGGACGACGCGATAGTAGGTCTGCTCCTTGTTCAGCTCCTGAAACTCCCGCCTGTGGCGTGCCTCCGCCGCCATCGTGCGGAGCTCGCGCCATCCCTGGATGCGCTCATGCAGCCAGTCGACGTACTCGTAGTACCGGGGCCAACGCAGCTCCGCGTTGGCGCGCATCCGCCGGCTCAGCCAGCGCGCCAACCCGAAGGACGCCGTCCCGAGCGCCAGGCTGATCAGGGCAAGCTGCCAGCTGATGATCACGATGACCACGGCGGTAACGACTGCCCGGGTCGCTTGGAAACCGGTCTCGATGACGTGCCCGCTGAGGAACGACTCGATCCGTTCCACGTCCTCGTCGACCACCGTGCGCATCTCGCCGGCGGATGCTCCCTGCGCCTCGTCGTCCGGCGCCGCGAGGTAGGAGCTCCAGATGAGTCGCCTCACCTCCAGGGCCACCCGGTTGTAGACACGATTGGCCTGCCGTGCCGACAGCGTGTGCAGCAGCGTCTCCAGCCCGAACGCGATCAGGTAGCCGGCGAGCAACGGGGCGAGGAAGCCGATCCTTCCACCCACGAGGACCTCGTCGACGAACGCCCGGAACAGGAACGCCGGCACCAGCCCGAGTGGAACGAGGAGGAACTTGAACAGCAGCGCCAGCGCCAGGCCCAGCCGGTAGGGCCTGACGCAGGGCGCAAGCGAGCGCAGCACCACGCGCCGGTTCATCGTGTCCAGGTCCGCGCCGTTCATTCGGCAGCCCCAGTCATTCGGCAGCTCCGAAGTGGGCCCGATATTCCGGGGAGGTTGCATGCAGTTCCTCATGGCTCCCCATGGCCGCGACCCGCCCGCCGGCGAGGAAGGCGATGCGCTCGCTCGACCGGATCGTCGACTGACGGTGGGCGATGACGATGGTCGTGCGCCCCGCGCTGGCCTGCGTGAGGGCGGCATGGATAGCCCGCATAGCTCACCAAGGGGGATAGACACGGGGTGGTATTTGTGGTATTTGCAATTGGTACCAACAAATACAAAGCCACAAGGAACCACCCCGTGAATACACACCGTACTACAGATCATCTGGTTTTCGAAGGCCTCGGACGGCGCTCGGTGGTGGGTGCGTTTGACGGCGGTCGACTCACATCGGACAGCGGTGTACTGCTGCTGCGCGAAGCCGACCGGCTCTTTGGCGTCACCGCCAGACTGGCGGCCTGCTTCTGTGATCATCGCGATCGCACGCGGGTCGAGCATGGCCTGCCGACCCTGATCGCACAGCGGGTGCTGGGCTTGGCGATGGGCTACGAGGATCTGAACGACCATGACCGACTGCGTGACGACAGCGCTCTGGCGCTGGCCAGTGGTTGCACCGATGTGAGCGGCGAGCAACGGGTGCGCGAACGTGACCGCGGGCACGCCCTGGCCGGTTCGAGCACCTTGAACCGGCTGGAGCTGGGCGAGCCGGCGACCGCGGAGTGTGATCGCTACAAGAAGATCGTCGCCGATGGCGAGAAGATCGACACGCTTCTGGTCGATCTGTTTCTGCACAGCGAGCGGCGAGCGCCACAGCAGGTAGTGCTGGATCTGGATGTGACCGACGACGCGCTACACGGAACTCAGGAAGGCCGGTTCTTCCATGGCTACTACGGCCATTACTGTTATCTGCCGCTGTACCTCACCTGTGGCGAGCACGTGCTGCGATGCCGGCTGCGCCGCGCCGACGGCGACCCCAGTGACGGGGCCGTGGAGGAACTGGCAGCGGTAGTGGCGCAGATCCGCCAACGCTGGGCTGATACGAAGATCCTGGTGCGTGGCGACTCGGGATTCTGTCGTGAACAGATCATGGCTTGGTGTGAGGGGCAGGGCGTTGATTACGTGCTCGGCTTGGCGCGCAACGCACGTCTACAGAAGCGTATCGACAAGGCGCTGCGCAAGTCGCGGCGACGCGGCGCGGCGACCGGGCAGGCGTCGCGGCGGTTCCGGGAGTTCCGCTACCGGACGCTCAACTCCTGGAGCAGGTGCCGCCGGGTCGTGGCCAAGGCCGAGTGGCTGCCTGGCGCCGGCGGTGGCAATCCGCGCTTCGTGGTAACCAGCCTCGACCGCCACACGATTGCCAAGCAGGTCCTCTACGAACAGCTGTACTGCGCCCGTGGCGACATGGAGAACCGGATCAAGGAGCAGCAACTGTGGCTGTTCGCCGACCGCACCTCGGCGGCGACGATGCGCGCCAATCAGTTGCGGCTGTACTTCTCGGCGTTTGCCGGCATCCTGATGACGATCCTGCGCCGCGCGGGACTGCAGGGAACCGCACTTGCCGACGCACGTTTCGACACGATCCGCTCGCGGCTGATCAAGCTGGCTGGACGGATCACGGTGTCGGTGCGCAGGGTGCGGATTTCGTTCTCGTCGGTCTATCCGCTGCAGGAGCTGTTCGCACAGGCGCTCACGGCCCTGCGCGCCGCCCCCGTGTGCAGCGCCCCGGAGCGTGTCGCACCCGGATAGCGCCCCGCCGCACTGACCACGAAACTCACCGCAGGCCGTCCAGGAGAGGTGTGCTCAAATACGCGGCTTCAGCTCGTGTGATCACCAATTACGAAGCTGTCGACGGCACTTGGCACAAACCACAGACGCTGCGTCGCCCCAGCTCCCCCTCTTGCTCTCTGAAAAGCCCGGCGCCGTCGACTTAGGCCCACGATCACGCCAGCCGATCGACTTGGTGAGCGAAGCGGGCTAGGGGACGGTGCCGTGGGGGCAGTGTCGGCCGACGATCCGGTGGCGTATGCCGGGCCGACGGCAACGCCGAGCCACTCCGAGCCTGTGCCGCCGCTGGTGCTCGATGCGGCAGGAAGGCAGAAGCTGGTCGAGGAGGCGGCCGGCAAGAGCGCGCGCCAGGTCCGCCGCATGCTGGCCGACCTGGACCCGGAGCTGGCGCCGCCGGCCGACCGCGTGCGCCCGCTCGGCGACGGGCGCTACGAGCTGAAGGCCGTCATCGACGCCGACTGCCAGCAGGGACTGGAGCACCTGCGGGGGTTGCTCTCGCACGTGGACCCGCGCATGACCGTGGGGCAGCTCGTCGGCCGCATCGTGCAGGAGGCGCTCGACCGCCACGACCCGAGCCGGCCGCCGCGCCGAGCGCGCACCGGCAGCGGGGCGGCGCAGGGCGAATCCCAGCCTGCTCCGGCAGCGAAGGAGCGGGCCGCCGCGGAACCCGGTCACGCCGTTACGGTGCAGGAAGGGGCGATCCCCGCCGGCCCCACTCCGACGCCGGAGCACACGCCGCCGTCGCCGACTCGGCAGGAAGCGACCGACCGCCGAGCCGCTGCCGGCACGAAGCCCGCCCGCACCGCCACTCCGACGGCGAAACCGTGCGCTTCGGGCCGCGCGATCCCTGCAGCGGTGAAACGGCAGGTCTGGCAGCGGGACGGTGGCCGCTGCAGCTACCTCGATCGGCGGACCGGACGCCGCTGCAACTCACGACATCTAATCGAGATAGACCACATCGTGCCGTATGCGCTGGGCGGCGGCGCCGATCCCGGGAATCTCCGATTGCTCTGCCAAGCCCACCACCGTCATCGCCACGCGCCGCACGGCTGAAGCGTGCCTTCCCCGGCTGATGGAGGACGTGCTCTAGGCATCCTGGATTACACTGACCAAGCTGGAGGAGGCTCGATTCCTGGACAGCGTGGCCGAGATTCGGGTGTGGAAGCTGGTCGACCTGGGGCTGGCGGCGCTCGGGGTGGCGCTGGCGAGGCACAACGCGGTGGCAGCGCCGGCCGGCGTGGCCCTGTTCGCGCTGATGCTGCCGGCCGGCGCCCCAGGGGCGTCGGCATGAGCCGCGCGACCATGCGGGCGATGGTCTTGGCACGAACCGGATCGCTCGCCGACGACGGCCGGGACCCGCCGGTGTTGGAGTTGCGCCGGCTCCCGGTCCCCGAGCCCGGACCGGGCGAGGTGCTGGTGCGCGTGCAGGCGTGCGGCGTCTGCCACACCGACCTGGATCAGGTGGAGGGCCGGATCGCTCCGCCGCGCCTGCCGGTCGTACCCGGCCACCAGGCGGTCGGTCGGGTGGCGGCGCTCGGCGCCGGGGTCGTGGAGCATCGCCTCGGCGCCCGGGTCGGGATCGGCTGGATTCATGCTTCGACGGGGGAGCCGGACGAGAACCTCAGCACCGCGTTCCGGGCGACCGGCCGGGATGCCGATGGCGGCTACGCCGAGTACCTGACCGTCGGGGAGCGCTACGCTCATCCGATCCCCGATTCGTACGCCGACGCGGAGGCGGCACCGCTGCTGTGCGCGGGCGCGGTCGGCTACCGCGCCCTGGCATTGGCCGGGATTCACGACGGCGAACCGCTCGGCCTGACCGGGTTCGGCGGCTCCGCGCACCTGGTCCTGCAGCTTGCGCGGCACCGGTTTCCGTCGAGTCCCGTGTACGTGTTCGCGCGCCGGCCGCGGGCGCGCGAGACCGCGATTGCACTCGGGGCGGCATGGGCCGGCGCGATCGAGGACGACCCGCCTCGTCCGCCGCGAGCGATCATCGACACCACGCCGGCGTGGCGCCCGGTGATCGCCGCGCTGGCGGTGCTGCAGCCCGGCGGCCGGCTGGTCATCAACGCCATCCGCAAGGAGGATCGCGACCGGGAAGCGCTCGGCGAGCTGCGCTACCACGAGCACCTGTGGATGGAGCGTGAAGTGAAGTCGGTCGCCAACGTCACTGGACGCGACATCCGTGAGTTCCTCGCGCTGGCCCCGGACGTGCCGATCCGGCCGGAGGTGTCGACCTGTCCGCTGGAGCAGGCGCCCCGCGCGCTCGCCGACCTGCGGCGAGGAGACGTCACCGGCTCCAAGGTGCTTCTGATCGGCTGAAACGTCAGGCGCGCTTCCGGCTCCGGTGCTCCTTGCGGATGACCAGCTTGAGGCCGGACCAGGCGTCGTCCACCGCACAGACCTTCACGTCCACCAGGCCGAGCGGGAGCGCATGGCGGCGGACGTCGTCCTCGCCGATCTGGCTCGGCACGCCGGAGGAGCGCTTCGGCCACGACACCCAGATCATCCCGTCCGGAGCGATCTGCCGCATCGCGAGAGGCAGCGTGTCCGCCAGCTCGCGCTCGGAGCGGGTGAACAGGTGCCAGAGATCGACGTGCGCGCGAAAGCGGGACGAGATCGCCACCCCGTCCGCGTCGTCGATGCCGACCAGGTCACCGTACGACATCGGCTCGTTCTTCGGCCGGACCCGGAAGCCCGGCTTGATGCCGAGCTTCTTCGCCAGCGGGGTGCCTGAGTAGCCGGCCATCCCATGCAACTCCATGCGATCTTCGCACGGGTCGGCGACGCCATCAGGACGAAAAGGAGGCGGGCCTCGAGTGAGACCCGCCTCCGTCGCCACCGGCCGCGGCCGTCGCCTTCGCACGGCCGTGGCGTGGCGGTCGGTCGTTATGCCAGGTCCAGCCTGACCTCGAGCAACTCCGCGGCGCGGGCCAGGAGCGCGGACAGCGTCGTGGCCAGCTCCTGCGCCTCGGTGCCGAACAGGTCCGCCTCGGCCGCCGTGAACTGGCGCCCGGCCCGCTCCTCCTCGTAGAGGCTGCTGACGTAGCCGACGAGCTGCGTGAATCCCTCGTTGATGCGGGAGTCCAGGTCGGCATCGGCGCCGGCCACCAGCGGTGAGACGTGGTCGTAGGCAAGGTCCAGCCCGGCCAGGATGCCGTTGATGTCGAACAGGCGGCTGACCGCCACGAAGCTGATCTCCGTGGAGTCGCCGCCGGCGACGTAGCGCGATTCCTTCCACTGCTCGAAGTACTCGTTCATGGTCGGCACCATCACCACCAGCGCCGTGAACACGTCGGGGAGGGTGGGACTCCAGGCGGTTACCGCCTCCGCCATCTCCGCGGCGGCGCCGTCGATCGCGCCCGAGACCGCCATGAGGATGGCCGTCTCGGGAAGGGCGTCGGCGACGGCGGCGATCTGCCCGTCTCCATCGAGGTCCACGCGCGCGCCGGTCCATTCGTCGACCGTCCCCCACAACACCGGCTCGGTCAGGTGGTGAAACAGATTCCCCGGCTTGTCCAGGACGCGGCCGTCCGCGACCTCCAGGGTCCAGTCGATCGCCTCTGCCGGGTCTTCTGCGCCTGACGGTCCGGCGTCGATCCACGTGTCGTAGAAGGCGAGCGAGGGCACTCCGGCGATGATCCCCTCGCTCAACTCGTAGAAGGTGCTGGCATCCACCCAGGCTGCCCGCCCGGCGACGAGCAGGTTGCGCAGGGCGGCGGGCTCCGCCTGCCAGGCTGTCTCGTAGTTGCCGCCGTGCCGGCCCAGCAACGCTTCGTAGTCGGCCGCCATCTGGTTCAGCCGCTCGGTGGCCGTCTGCATCAGCCGCGCCTGGTTCAGCGTGTAGTCCTTGATCGGCTGCAGGTCGGGTGCCGACTGATCGGCCTGCGGGCTCGCGAAGGCGATCGTGGAGCTCAGCGCTACCAGCAGCGCGGCGCATAGCCATCGGGTGGCGCGACGCCGCGGCACCATGTCGAGATAGGACATGAAACGTACTCCTCGGGAATTTCCCTGATAATTAAGTTTTATTAACACATTGAAGTGTTCTTGATCTTTGTCAACCCCCTTGCGCCCCGATTCGTGCCGTGTTACATCTGTCTTAACGCCCTTAATGCCTGTCAATCACGTTAATCGCGTTAAACGAACGATTTGTCTGTTCGGATCGGTCACGCTCGCCACTGTCGTCGGGCCGGCGGCTGTCTGGTCGGAGAGTGGCGCGCCGGATCTGTGGCGTCCTGCGCAGGCGGTTCGGAGCGAGTTGCTGGCCATGCTGGCGGACGCCGAGCGTGGGGACGCAGCCGCGTCCGCGAAGCATGCCGGTAACGCCGCGGCTGCCTACGCCCACATCGGAACCTCCGTGGCCTCCACGGCGCCGGGTGCCGACGGGCGCATTCGCGCGGAACTCGACCTCCTGACCGGGCTTCGAGATTCCGATCTGGCGCGGCAGGCGTTCGCGAGGGGCCGGGTGCTCGGCGAGCTGGCCGCCGCGGCCCGGCTCGGCGCGATCGCCGCTACCCGCGCCGAGGATCCCGACCACGCGGTCGCATGGCTTGCCCTGCGCGAGTACCGCCGGGCCACGCGCGTGACGCTCGTTCACTCGCTGGCGTCCCGGGCCGTGGAGGATCTGGCCGCAGGATCCCTCGGGGCGGAGGCCGCGGCGGCCATCGTCCGCGACGACTTGGATGACACGTATCACGCGCGGGTGGGTTACGCCGCCGGCAGCGCCTTGAAGGCAGCCGATCGCGGCCTGGTGATACGAGCCGCCGAGAGCGCCGGCCTGATCGGATCTTACCTGTCCATGTTCGGCGACGACTTCGTGGCCAAGCAGGGACAGGGGGCGTGGACGGCGCTGCAGGGCACCTCCGACGCGCTCACCGAGGCCGCACTGGCGGCCGACCCCGACGGCGTGCGCGCCGCCGCCACGGGGTTGATGCGGCAGTGCGCGGGTACCAGGCGGTGGAGCTGCCGGCGGAGGAACTGGCCCGGCGTGCCGACCTGATGCAGCTCTTCCTGGAGCTGGTGGCCATCGAGTACCGAGACGGCGTGCGGAACGGCCGTATCAGCATCGACGCGGAATACGCGGAGGCCGTGGCGTTTCTCGAGCAGGCCATCCACTCGGCCTCGGAGCTGTCCCCGCGCATCGCGGCGGTGGACGAGGCGGAGGCGGCCCGGCTTGAGGTGCTGCTCGAGGATCTCAGGACGCAGGTGGCCGAGTTGGGGCCGACGCGGGAGGTCGTCGAGAAGACCGCAGAGGCGCGTGCCATCGTCACGACGACCCTGGGCGCGATGGGCGGCATCGACGGGGACTCGGTGTTCACCGTCATCGCTCAGATGTTCGACAGCCTGGACGGGCTGGTTCGCAAGGGGGACTGGACCGGCGCCGAGCGGATGCGGATTCAGGTGTACGGCCTGTTCGACGCGGGCCCGGAACTGTCGCTGCTCGGGATCAACCCCCCGCTCGCGCACCGGATCGACGCGCTGTTCTGGTCCGGCACCCCGGGCACTCCCGGGCTGGCGACCGTGATCGCCGGACGCGAGGCGTTCCACGTCTATCTTGCCACCGCCGCCAGGCTGCGCACGGCGCTGGGCGATGCCCAGGCGGTGCTCTCCGACGACGCCGCTCCGGCCGCCGCGGCGGTGAACGCAGCCGTCATCGTGTTCCGCGAAGGATTGGAGGCGGTGGTCATCCTGGCCGCGCTGGTGGCGGGCATGGTCGGCGCGGCCGCCGCGTTCCGCAGGCCGCTGTACGTGGGAGCGGTGGTGGCGCTGGCGGCTTCGGCGGCAACTTGGTTTGCCGCCCACCGCCTGGTCCACCTGTTCCGGACCTACGGGGAACGGCTGGAGGCGATCGTCTCGCTGGTCGCCGTGGCGATGCTCCTGATCATCACCAACTGGTTCTTCCACAAGGTGTACTGGAGCGGCTGGATCGCGAAGTTTCACGGCCGCAAGCGCCTGCTGCTTGCGGGCGCCGCCGGCCAGGCCGTCGGCTTCGGGCTCCTGGGCTTCGCGAGCGTCTACCGGGAGGGGTTCGAGACCGCGCTGTTCCTGCAGGCGCTGATCTTTCGCGCGCGCGTCGAAACCGTGCTCGCCGGCGTCGCCCTGGGCCTGGCCGGCGTCGCGGTGGTGGGGATCCTCACGTTCCGGCTGGAGAAGAAGCTGCCGTACAAGAAGATGCTGGTGGTCACCGGTGTCCTCATCGGCGCGGTGCTGGTGACCCTGAGCGGCACCACCGTGCACATCATGCAGGCCGTCGGCTGGGTGCCGCTGTCGCCGATCTTCGGGCTGGCGTTGCCCTACTGGATCGGCAACTGGTTCGGCGTCTATCCTACGTGGCAGACCATGGGCGGCCAGGTTGCGGCCGCCGGCTTCGTGATCGGTAGCTACTTCGTGGCGCGCGCGCGCCTCCGAGGCGGCATCTCACGGGTGCCGGAACGGCTGGCATCGTGGCGACGGCTGGCGAGGCTGCCTGTGAAGGGGCGCTCGCTCCAGCCCGAGTGACCTCGCGCATTCCAACGAGAACCGATGATTCGCGCCTGGCTTCTGGACTACCGCCCTCTTGCGCCGCCGGTGGCAAGCGAGGCGGCGGCAGCCGCCACCACGCTCCCCGACCGGCTGCGCGCGGCGATGGCGCGGGTCGGCGGCCGGCGCCCGGAGTGGGCGGCGCTGTCGACCTGTCACCGCTGCGAGGTGTACAGCCACGGGGTGAGCGCCGAGTGGCTGCTCGGTGTGTTTCGGGAACACTTCCCGCCGGCGGCCCGGGCAGGCCTGACGGCGGTCGGTGACGGCTGCGCCGCCCGTCACCTGATGCGCGTGGCCGCCGGGCTCGATGCGATGCTGCTGGGCGAGACCGACGTCCAGCGCCAGGTTGCCGCGACGCTGGCGGGGGCGACGGAGGCTGGCAGCGCCGGCCCGGTGGTGCACGCGCTGTTCGGAGCCGCGCTCCATGCCGGCAAGCGGGTACGGACTGAGACCGGCATCGGCCGGCACGCCGCGTCGCTTGCGTCGGCGGCGGTCGATCTGGTCGTCGAGCGTCTCGACCCGGCCGAGCGGGCGCACGCGCTGGTGTTCGGCGCCGGGACGATGGCCCGGCGGGCCTGCGAGCGGCTGGACGCGCGCGGCGTCCGCGGACTGACGGTGACCAACCGCACGCCGGCGCGTGCCGAGAGCCTGGCCGCGCTCCATGGCGGCCGCGCCGCTCCGTGGGCCGACGCTGCCGACGCGCTGCGCGCGGCCGACGTGGCCATTGCGGCCACCGCAGCCCCCGAGCCGTTCCTCTGTGCGGAGCTGCTGCGCGAGGTGATGAAGGGGCGGACGGGGAAGCCGTTGCACCTGGTCGACCTGGCGCTGCCTCAGAACGTGCATCCCGACGTCGCCGCCGTCGAGGATGTCCGCCACTACGACTTCGACGACCTGGAAGAGGCCACCCGCGCAAGCCGTGCGGCGCGTGCCGCTGAGGTGCCGCGCGCGGAGGCGATCATCGATCAGGAGGTGGCGCGCTTCGTGTCGTGGCTGCGCGAGCACGAGGTCGCGCCGGCGTTGCGCCTGCTCGGGGAGTTGGCCACGGCGGCGCGAGACGCGGAGCTGGAACGGGCATGGCGGCGCCTGCCGGAGCTCACGGACCGGCAGCGGCGGGTGGTGCAGTCGCTGGCTCACAACCTGGCGCGGCGCCTGGTGCGCCAGCCAATGCTGCGCCTGCGCGACGCAGCCGGAAGCGACCGCGCGGGACGCTACCGGGAGGCGCTGGAGCACCTGTTCACCGACCCGGCTGCCGACGAGCCCGATTCCGCCAATGACAAGGAGCGATCATGAGCGAGTCCGATGGACCCCGACAAACGCCGCGCACTCTCAGCCACTTCACCCTGCTGAAGTTCACGCAGGCGTACTGGCTGCTCGGTGACGATGAGCGCCGGCAGCGGCGCCGGTCCCTGTGGGAAGGGCTGGCCGGCGTGGCGGATGCCCGGCACCTCTACCAGGTGTTCCCGCTGCACGACAGCGCCGATCTGCTGGTCTGGACGGCCCTGCGGTCGGCCGAGCCCGAGCGCGTTCACGCCTATTTCCGGGAGTACGCGCAGGCGCTCGCGCCCCTGCGGGCGCTGACGGAGGTCAGGCAGCCGCTCTGGGGCTTCACGCGGCCGTCCACGTACACGCGGTCGCGGTCGACCCAGGAGGTGGATCCGTTCGGCCCGGAGCGCAGGCGCTTCCTGGTCGTCTATCCGTTCGTGAAGACCAGCGCCTGGTATGCGCTGAGCCGCGACACGCGGCAGGGGATGATGAACGGACACATCCGCGTGGGAAAGGAGTATCCGGACATCACTCAGCTTCTGCTGTACTCCGTGGGCGTGCAGGATCAGGAGTTCGTGGTCGTCTATGAAACCGACGACCTGACCCGCTTCTCCGACCTCGTCAACCAGTTGCGGAGCACCGAAGCGCGCGCTTACACGGAACGCGACACGCCGCTGACGACCGCCCTTCATCATCCGGAGGGAGGCGCTCTGGAGGTGCTCGGATGACCTGTCCCGCCGAAGCCCCCGCGTGAACGCCGCACCCCTGCTGGCGGCCTGCCGGCGGCAGCCGGCGACGCGCGTGCCGATCTGGCTGATGAGGCAGGCGGGCCGCTACCTGCCCGAGTACCGGGCGTTGCGCGCCCGGCACGGCATGCTCGACATCATCGGCGACGCCGAGCTGGCGGCCACGGTCACGCTGCAGCCGCTGCAGCGGTTCGATCTGGACGCCGCCATCATCTTCGCCGACATCCTGCCGCCCCTGATCGGCATGGGGCTGGACCTGTCGTTCGGCAACGGCACCAGTCCGGCGATCCACAACCCGGTCCGGTCGGCGGCGGACGTCGAGGCGCTACGGATTCCCGAACCGCGTGACCACCTGCGCCCCACGCTGCGTGCGCTGGAGCTGGTCCGACGCGAATTGCCGCCCACGGTGGCCCTGATCGGCTTCGCCGGAGCGCCGTTCACCCTGGCCACCTATGCGGTGGAAGGCAGCACGTCGCGCCAGTTCACCCTCACCAAGCGGATGATGTTCGAGCAGCCGGTTGCGTGGCGTGCTTTGATGGCGAAGCTGGCCCGGCTGGTAACCGACTACCTGATCGCCCAGGCAGAGGCCGGTGCGCAGGTGCTGCAGATCTTCGACAGTTGGGTCGGGACGCTGTCGGCCCAAGACTACCGGGAGCATGTCCTGCCCCATGTCCGGGAGGTGTGCGCCGGCGTGCAGCGGACCGGCGTGCCGCTGATCTACTTCAGCACCGGCACCGGCGGGATGCTGGATCTCCTGGGCAGCCTGCCGTGCGCGGCGCTGAGCCTGGACTGGCGCGTGGATCTGGCCCGGGCGCGGCGGGCGCTGCCGGATCACCTGGCGCTGCAGGGCAACCTGGAGCCGGCGCTGCTGTTCGCGCCGCCGGAGGTGATGGAGCAGCGGGCGCGCGCCATCCTCGCCGGCGCGGCGGCCGATCCGGGGTTCATATTCAACCTCGGCCACGGGATCCTTCCGCAGACGCCGCCGGAGTCCGTCGCCCGGCTGGTCGAGGTCGTGCACGGCCATGAGGTGCCGGTGCCCGGCGCCGCTCCCGGCCCCGGCCCCGCGGACGCATGACCTCCCTCGGCCTGCTGGTGATGGCCTACGGCGGCCCCGACTCCCTGGACGACGTGGGGCCGTACCTGCTGGACATCCGCGGCGGGCGGCCGACGCCGTCGGCGCTGGTGGCCGAGATTCGCGATCGCTACCGGCGCATCGGCGGCAGCTCACCCCTGCGCGCCATCACGGAGGCGCAGGCCGCCGCTCTTGGCCGCGAGCTGCGCCGGCGTGGCATGGCGGTTACGGTGGCGGTGGGCATGCGCCACTGGCACCCCCGCATCGACACGGCCGTCGGGATGCTGGCGGAGCAGGGGGTGACGTCCGCCGTCGGGCTGGCGCTGGCGCCGCACTACTCGCGCCGCAGCGTCGGTGCGTATCAGGATCAGGTGCGCGCCGCGGTGGCCGGTCTTGCGCGGCCGCTTCGCTTCGGGTTCGTCTCCCACTTCGGCGATCATCCGCGGTTCGTCGCCGCTGTCGCGCGCGATCTGGGGCGGGTCAGGGAGTCGCTGCACCACGCGGAGGCCGCCCGCGTGCTGTTCTCGGCACACAGCCTGCCGGCCGATTGGGTGACCGGCGGCGACCCCTATCCGGAGCAGCTACGCGCCTCCGCCGAATCGGTGGCGGCCGCGGCCGGTCTGGAGCCGTCGCGGTGGCGGCTGTGCTACCAGTCCGCCGGGGCGCGGCCGGGAACGTGGCTGGGGCCGCCGCTGGAGGACGAGGTCCGGCGCGCCGCGGCCGACGGCGTGCGCGAGGTGACGGTCGTGCCGTTCGGATTCGTCGCCGATCACGTGGAGATCCTGTTCGACGTCGACATCGAGCTCCGCGAGCTCGCCGACTCGCTGGGAGTGACGGTGACCCGCACGCCCTCGCTCGGCACCGATGCGGAGTTGATCGCGGCGCTGGCGGATCGGGTGCAGGATGCGGCGGCCCTGATCTGATGTCGCTGATTTGATGGCGCTCCCGCGGGTCGCGGTGGTGGGGGGCGGGATCACCGGTCTGGCCGCCGCCTGGTACCTGCTGCGGATCGCACGGGAAGGACCCCGCGGATTCGAGGTCGTGGTGCTGGAAGCCGAGCCGGAGGCCGGCGGCAAACTGCGCACCGAGCGCTGTCACGGCTTCCTCGTCGAGGCCGGGCCGGACTCGTTCCTGACCGGCAAGCCCGCGGCCGTCGATCTCTGCCGCGAGCTGGGCCTTGCCGAAGCCCTGATCCCGCAGCAGGAGCCGCGCGGCGCCTACGTAGCACGCCGCGGCCGGCTGGTGCCGATCCCGCCCGGCATGCGGCTGGTCCATCCCACGCGGCCATTGTCGTTCCTGCGGTCTCCGCTTCTTTCGCTGCCCGGGCGCATCCGCGCTCTGGCACACCCGCTTGTGGGGGCGAGTCGCAGCGGTGACGAGAGCGTGGGCGCGTTCGTGCAGCGGCGCTATGGAGCGGAGTTGCTGACGGTCCTCGGAGAGCCGCTGCTGGCCGGCATTCACCTTGCGGATCCGTGGCGCCTCAGCCTGCAAGCTACCTTCCCGGCCCTGCGTGCTCCGGTGCGCCGGGCGCGGCCGGGCGCGACAGCGCCTGAAGGGCCCGCGCAGCTACGGGGCAGTCCGTTCGCCAGCCTCGAAGGTGGAGTGCAACAGCTCGTCGATGCGTTGTGCACGCACCTCGGGGGTTGCGTACGGGTCGGCGCCCGAGTCACCAGCATCGTTCCTGCGGCAGGCGGCTACCGGGTGCACCTGCGGAGCGCCGTCGATGCACCCCTCGCCGCCGCGGCCGTGGTCGTGACCACGCCGGCTGCCGGCGCCGCGAGGCTCGTGAGAACGGCGAATCCGCGGCTCGCGGATCTGCTGGCCCGGGCCGAGGCTGCGTCCTCGGTCATCGTCACCCTGGGCTACCACGACCCGCGCGTGGCGCTTCCGCTGGCCGGGTCGGGCTTTCTCGTCCCGGGCGACGAGAGCAGCAGGCTTCTGGCCTGCACCTGGAGCTCTGCCAAGTGGGCGGGACGGGCGCCGGCCGGCGGCGTCCTGCTGCGCGGTTTCCTGGGCGGTTGGCGCCAACCGGAGGTGCTGGCCCTCGGCGACGGGGAGCTGATCGCGTTGCTGCAGGACGAGCTCTCCGTCACCGTAGGTGCCTCGTTCGCGCGCTCCGTTCAGCCGGCGGTGAGCCGGGTGCACCGCTGGCCGGACGGCACGCCGCTCTACCGCGTCGGTCACGCGGACTGGCTGGCCGGGGTCCGCGCCGCGTGCGCCGCAAGCCCCGGGCTCTGGCTGGCCGGCGCCCCCTACGACGGCGTAGGCATCCCGGATTGCATCCGGCAGGCACGCGAAACCGCGGCCGCCGTCGCCGCGAACCTGGCCGGCGGGCGCGCGTAGCGCCCTCCGCGCTGTCAGCGCCGACCGACGACCGGCCGCCGGTCTCCTTCAGGCAGCGTTCCAGGAAGCGTTCTGCTTCATGCGCCATTCCCCGCGGACCATGACCAGACGTAGGACTTGAGGAACTCGCGCGCTGATCGTTTCGCTTCCGAGATCTGCTCGTCGTTCATGTGCTCGGCCAGGCTGCGGAACTCCTGGGCCAACGTGGTCGAGCTCCCGTCTGGCTGCGGGCTGATCTCCGCCCAGCCGCCGGCACGCGAATAGACGTAGAGCCACCGGTAGGCAGCGGCGTAGTCCCGAGGCGTACCGGCGCCGTCGCGGTACATGTCGCTCAACGTGCGCAGGTGGCGGCGGCCCCATCGCTTGTCGAAGGTCTCCTTGAGTACCTCCCGAGAGATGGCACCGTCTCCGTGAATCTGGACGTTCTCGAAGTCCATGCTGCGGATCTCGGCGGCACGCCGGTACCACGCGGCGGCCTCGGCCGGGTCCTGCTCCATGCCCAGGCCGTACGCGTAACGGTCGCCGAGCCATGCCTGCGCCGCGCCGCTGCCCTCCGCGGCGGCCTGCGCGGTCAGCTCGACCTCGTCCGCGAAGGGATGCGCGATCCCTTCGTCGGCTGCCATCAGCCCCAGCAGTGCGATCGCCAGGCAGCATCGAAGCGCTTTTGTTCTCTCGGTGGTGCGTCGCATCGTGTCATCCCTCCCCATCGATACGGATCCGATGAAGCCGAGAATCTATCGCGGTGGCCGGCCCGGGGCCACCGCGCGGAGGGCCGTCACGGCCGGGCTGTCGCGTCCTCGGGCCGGATGGGCTCATCGCAGCCCTCGAGCTCGACTCCGTACTCTGCCAGCCGCTTCGCCATGACCCGTATCGCATCGGGGTTGTGGTCGATCAGGAGGAAGTCGCGGCCGAGGCGCGCGGCAGCTTCTCCCAGAGTTCCGCTGCCGGCGAAGAAATCGATCACCAGATCGCCGGGAAGCGTGTGGACTCGGACGATGCGCTCGATGATGCCAAGAGGTTTCTGCGTCGCGTAGCCGGTTTTCTCCCTGCCATTCGGACTGACGATCGTATGCCACCAGACATCGGTGGGAGTCTTTCCGCGAGCCGCTTTCTCGGGACCGACCAGGCTGGGGGCCATGAATGGGATCCTGTCGATTTCTTCATATTGGAACACGTAGTTCTGCGGGTCCTTTGCATACCAGAGAAGGTTGTCGTGCTTGGCCGGCCACCTCGACTTGGAGCGGCCGCCGTAGTCGTAGGCCCAGATGATCTCGTTGATGAACGACTCCCGACCGAACAGGTGATCCAGCAGTACCTTGCAGTAGTGGACTTCCCGGTAATCCACATGCAGGAAGAACGAACCGTTCGGCTTGAGCACGCGCCAGGCTTCGCGAAATCGAGGCTCGAGGAATCCCAGGTAGTCGTCGAACGTGTCGGAATAGCCGCTGGAGCCAAGCTCGATCGTTCGATACCGCTTGCCCTGGAAGCCGGTGCGGTCGCCGGCCGCCTCATCACGTACCGTTCGCAGGGTCTTCCTCGACTGAGTCCGCCCCGTGTTGAACGGAGGGTCGATGTAGATGAGCGCGGCCGACTCGTCCGGAATCGCCGCGAGGGCCTGGAGATTGTCGGCCTGGATGATTCTGCGCATCGGCGCAGCGTCTACGGCAGCAGGGAGACGAACACGTGGTCGCCGGCGCTGAAGCGGGTCGCCGCGGCGGCATGGGCGGTGACCTCCAGCGGGCCGCGCTCGCCGTTCAGCGCGATGGTGAGCTCCCGCACCTCGCCCAGGAATCGCGCGGTGACCACCGTGCCGTGGCGGCTCGTGCCGTTTGCCGCCTTGGCCGACACGCACACCTGGCCGGGGCGGATCGACACCACCCGCTGCCCGCCGGCGTCGATGGGCTGCGCGGTGCCGACCGGCCCCAGGTCGGAGACCCAGCCGGTGCCGTTGCGGCGGACCCGGACCAGGTTGGTCTTGCCGAGCAGCGACGCGACGAAGCCGTTGGCCGGCGACCAGTAGAGCTCCTCCGGCGTGCCGGTCTGCTGCAGCCGGCCGCCGCGCAGCACCGCCACCCGGTCGGCGATGTTGAACGCCTCGTCGCGGTCGTGGGTCACGAAGATGGCCGTGGTGGTCCGCAGGGCAAGAATCGCACGCAACTCTTCGATGAGCTGCGCGCGCAGTGGCCCGTCCAGGTTGTTGAGCGGTTCGTCCAGCAGCAGCACGCGCGGCCGCGGGGCCAGCGCGCGGGCGATGGCGGCGCGCTGCGCCTGGCCGCCGGAGACCTGGTGCGGGAACCGGTGCTGGGCGTCGCCGACGCGCACCAAGTCCATCACCTCGTCGATCCGCCGTGCCCGTGCCCGTTCCGGCAACCGGTGCAGGCCGAACCCGATGTTCTGCCGCAGCGTCAGGTGGGGCAGCAGCGCCGTGTCCTGGAAGACGACGCCGACGCTGCGCTCCTCCGGCGGCAGCGAGTGCCTGCCGTCCGCCGCCCGGGTCTCGCCGATGTCGATCGTCCCGGAGTCGGGCTCCTCGAATCCGGCCACCAGGCGCAGCAGCGTGGTCTTGCCGCTGCCGCTCTCGCCCAGGACGGCGGTCGTGCCGCCTTCCTCCACGGTGAGGGAGACCCGGTCCAGAGCCGGCGTCGGGCTGCCCTTGAAGCGCTTGCTGACGGAGTCGAGGTTCAGGTCGCCGCCGGAGCGCGGCGGAGGGTTACGCCTGCGCCGGAGCCGGAGCATGGACGGGCGTCGAGCGTGACCGCCGAGGCGCGCGGCCGGCCGCAAGCAGGCGGTTGAGGATCAGGACCGGGCCGAGCCCGACGGCGATGATTACCAGCGCGTACGGGGAGGCTTCGATGATCTGTTCGTTGCCGGCCAGCCGAAACACGTTGGTGGCCAGCGTCTCCAGGCGGAACGGCCGCAGGATCAGCGTCAGCGGCAATTCCTTCAGCATCTCGACGACCATCAGGATCGACGCCGTCATCAGGGCGGGACGCAGGCCGGGCAGCGCGACGTGCAGCAGGCCGCGTCCCGGCCGAAACCCCAGGGCGCGCCCCACTTCGTCGAAGCGCGCCGGAATGCGGGAGAAGCCCGAGTCGATCGCGTGGTACCCCAGGGCGAAGAAGCGCACCACGTAGGCGGCTACGAGCGCCAGCCCAGAGCCGGTCAGCAGCAGTCCCGGCGAGAAGCCGAGCATGGCACTCGCGGCGTCGTTCAACCGATGGTCGACCCAAGTGTAGGCGGTGGCGATGCCGACCGCCAGCACGGCCGCCGGCACCGCGTAGCCGGCCGTCGACCAGCGGGCCAGCGCTCCGACCAGCCGGTCCTTGCGGATCCGCGCCGCGTACGCGACCAGCAGGGCGAGCGCCACGGTGGCGGCGGTCGCCGCCACCGCCAGGCCGATGCTGGTGCCGGTCAAGCGGACCAGATCCACGTCGAAGCCCGGCAAGCGGCGGGAGGCCCACCACAGGAGTTGCCCGACCGGCAGCCCGAATCCGGTTATCACCGGCAGGGAGCAGGTGGCCATGGCGCCCAGCGCCCGCGCGCCCTGCAGCCGCCGACGGACCAGGGGGCGATCGTGCAGCGTCGCATCGCCGAACCGCGCCGCGCCGCGGCCGCGGTGCTCGAGCGCCTGCAGCAACGCGACGATGACGAGCATCAGCGCTCCCAGCGCCAGGGCGACCTTCACGCTGCCGAGGCCGAACCAGCCGCGGAAGATGCCGATCGTGAGGGTGTCGACGCCGAGGTAGTGCGAGGCCCCGAACTCGCCGAGCGTCTCCATGACCACCAGCATCACCCCGGCGACCAGCGCCGGCCGGGTTGCCGGCAGCACCGCGCGGGCAAACGCCTCGAAGCCGGAGCTGCCCAGGCTGCGGGTCACCTCCAGCAGGGTCGCTCCCTGCTGGGCGAATGCCGCGCGCGCGGTGAGATAGACGTAGGGATAGAGCAGCGTGGTCAGCACGAACGCCAGCCCGCCGAAGCCCCGCACCCGCAGGATGGGGTAGGCGCCGGCCGGGATGTCCAGCACCTCCCGGAACAGGAGCTGTGCAGGCCCCGTGTAGTCGAAGATGCCGGCGTACGCCAGGGCGCCGATGTAGGTCGGGAGGGCAAGCGGCAGCACCAGCAGCCAGCCGAGCGCGCGGCGGCCGGGGAAGTCGTACACGGTCACCAGCCACGCGGCGGCCACGCCGACGATCGCGCACAGCCCGGCGACCAGGGCGACCAGGGCGATGGTGGTGCCGATGTAGCGGGGGAGGACGGTCCGGATCAGGTGGCCCATCTCCGCGGACAGGAATCCGTCCAGGTTCGCGATCACGACCAGGAGCGGCGCGCCGATCAGGATGGCGACCGCGACCGGCGCCGCCAGCCAGCCGCGGGACACCGGGACCCGCGACCGGGGACCGCCCCGCGTCCGCTGCGCGGCGACACCGGTGCGGCCGGTCCTCGGCAGCCGCGCAGTCAGCAGGTCAGCCATTCCGTGTCTGAACCGGTACCATATAAATCAAGCTACGTTAAGTCCATATAGACGGATTGAGCGAAGAGCGCAAGAGGCGTGGTGAGGATGAGGGACCCCGCGGGCCGGCGCAGCGGTGCAGCCGCGCCGGCCCACGGGGGTAGGCTGATGCGGCCGGCGCTCATCCGGCACCGGCCGCATGGCCGTACGCTATCGCCAGCCGGCGTGGTCGAAGACGCGCACCGCGTCGGCGTTGAGCTCGCCCAGCCGGTGCAGCGGCAGATCGTCGGCCGTGAAGTCGCCCCACGACTGGAGCAGCGGCGACGGGCTCACCGCCGGGTTCACCGGGTACTCGTGGTTGGCGGCCGAGAACAGCTCCTGCGCCTCGGCCCCGGTCAGGAACTCCAGCAGCTTGACCGCGTTGTCGAGATTCCCGGCGCTCTTCGTGACGCCCGCGCCGCTGACGTTGACGTGGGCGCCGCGCCCGTCCTGACCAGCGCCGTCCTGGTTCGGGAAGAACACCCGCACCTGCGCGCCGACCTCGCGCTCGTACTCGTCGCCGGAGTTGATCAGCAGACCGACGTAGTAGGTGTTCACGACTGCCAGGTCGCCTTCGCCGGCGGCGACCGCCTTCATCTGGTCGCGGTCGTTGCCCTGCGGCGTGCGCGCCATGTTGGCGACCAGGCCGGCGGCCCACGCGGCGGCCTCGGCCTCGCCTTCATTGGCGATGATCGAAGCCAGCAGCGACTGGTTGTAGATGTTCGACGACGACCGGATCAGGATGCGTCCCGCCCACATGGGGTGGGTGAGGTCGGCGTACGTGGACAGCTCGTCCGGCGACACGCGGTCCGGGTGGTAGACGATCACGCGGGCGCGCTGCGTGAGGCCGAACCAGTTGCCCTCGGGGTCGCGCAGGTGGGCCGGCACGTTCGCCTCCAGCAGCGCCGACGTCACGGGCTGCAGCAGGCCCATCGACTGGGCGCGCACCAGGCGGCCGGCGTCGACGGTCATCAGGATGTCCGCCGGGGATGCCGAGCCTTCGCGGGACAGCCGTTCGATGAGCTCGTCAGCCTTGCCCTGAATGACGTTGACCTCGATCCCGGTCTGCTCCTCGAAGCGGTCGTAGAGCGCCTGATCGGTGTCGTAGTGACGGTGCGAGTAGACGTTGACCTCACCGTCGGCGAGCGCCGTGCCGCCAGCCGCCAGGACGAAGGCGAGCGACACCAGCAAAAGGAATGTGCGTCTCATGCAGAGACCTCCTGTAAGGAATGTGATCAGGAGTAGTGAAGTAAGTTGAATTAGTCTTGTCAAGCGTCATTAAGTATGTGAATATGAATTAATCGAGTCGAGCCAAGGGAGGAGATCATGGACGAGATCGACGGGCGGCCGCATGCCGGGCAATCAGATATGGATCAGGCAGACATGGATCAGGCAGACATGGATCAGGACGCAGCGCACGCCGTCCCCTGCGGGTGCGTGCGGGCGCTGCGGGCGGGGCCGGAAGCGGCTCTGCCGTGCGCGTGCGTCCGGGGCAACCGGGACCGGCAGTCTGCGAGTGAGGTTCGCTCCGCTCAGACAGAGCACGCGACTGGCGCTGGCGTGGGCGTGCGGGATAGTCTGCGCGCGGAGCGCGCCGGTGAGTCGAGTTGACGGACACGGTGGCGGTGGCGGCGGGCCGCCGATCGCCGGCAATCCCGAATCGTTCCCGTCCGACCCGGAGTTGGCGCGCACGCTGGCCGCGACGCGCGATCGCGCCACCGTTTGCACGCTGACCGCGGACGGCTACCCCTACGGGAGCGCCGTCTCCTACGTTGCGGACGATGCCGGTGCGCCCGTCGTGCTGATCTCGGAGATGGCCGAGCACACCGTCAACGCGCGCGGTGACGATCGCGCCAGCGTGCTCATAACGGCTCCGACTCCGGAGCACGCGGATCCGCTCAGCACCGCACGCCTGACGCTGGTCGGCCGGCTGCTACCGCTGGATCGTCCGGGGACGCGGCGGGATGCCTACCTGGAGCGCCATCCGTACGCGTCCTACTACGCGGACTTCAGCGACTTCGGCTTCTGGCTCCTCGACGTCGAGCGTTGCCGCTTCGTGGGCGGCTTCGGTCACATGAGCTGGGTCACGGCCGACGACTATCGGGCCGCCGCCGCCGATCCGCTGGCGGAGGCGGCGGACGGGATCGTCGCCCACATGAACGACGACCACGCCGACGCCAACCTGCTGTACGTGCAGGCACTGGCCGGGCTTGCGGATGCCACGGAAGCCTCGCTGACGGGCATCGACCGCTACGGGATGACATTGCGCGCCCAGACGCCCGCGGGTCCGCGCCTGGCTCGCGTCGCCTTTCCCGAGGCGCTCCGCCGGGCCGGTCAGGCGCGCCCGGCGGTGATCGAACGGCTGGAGGCCGCACGCCGGGCATCCGCCCGGTCAGACTGAGCCGGACTCACGCGGCGGCGGCCGCGAACCGGTAGGCGAACAGCGTCGCGTAGGTGATCCGGAAGTTCAGCCGCACACGCCGTCCTGCCAGCGCGCCGAGGTCGCGTCCGCCCCAGGTCACCGGCACGTCCACGCCGGACTCGACGCGGCGGTCCCAGTCGTCGTGGCCGAAACCGGCGATCGGCGCGGTCTCGCCCAGGATCGCGACCGACACCGGGCCGGCCGCCGCGCCGATGTTGAGCAGCAGCCGGGGGCCGCCGACCGTCACCTCCGTGGTGGTCAGCACGCCGCCGCCCGGCCCGGCGCGCAACCCGGCGAAGCGGTCGCGCGGCGCCCGCAGCAGCCCGATCGCGCTGCGCAGCGGAGCGCCCTGGAGCGGCCGGTGCGCGTACGGCCGGCCGGTGTACCACATCAGCATGCGGTCGCCGTCCACGACCGGCGGCGACATGCTCATCGCCACCCAGGTGCTGTCCCAGGCGTCCGACGGCCCGGTGTGCAGCCAGGTTTCGCGGGCGCACGCCCGCTCCCACCGGTCGCCGTCGCGGCTGGAGGCGAGCTGCACGTCCAGGATCTCGTTGGTCGGATCGTAGCGCTCCAGCAGACCCAGATACTGGTTGCCCCAGTTGAAAAGCGGCATGCCGTAGAACTCGCACGCCGGATCGTCGGCGTCGTCCGCGTCGAACACGCGCGTCGTCGGCGTCCACGACAGCAGATCCGCGGAGCGCGACACCGCGATGTCCCGGCGCACCGCGAGCTCCCTGCGATCGATGGAAAGGTCGCGGTCGCTGCGCGAGGTCATCACGTATCCGCCGCGGACGAAGTCCTGCATCACCGCCGTGCGGTCGCCGCGGGGCAGCGCGACCCGCTCCGGATGGAGCTGCCAGTCGACGCCGTCGGCGCTGAAGGCGACCACGTAGCCGCGGCCGCCGGCCACGTCGTGAAAGAATGAGATGAACGCGAAGCGCCGTTGCGGATCCCGGTCGGGGTCGTACAGCACCGTGGCTGGGTAGAGCCGCCGCAGGCGGGGCTCGCGCTCGTCGATCAGGGCCAGGTTGTTGCCGGGACCGGCCTGCGGGACGCGGTCCAGCGATGGCCGCTCCCAGCGCAGCCCGTCGTCGGACTCTGCGTAGCACAGGCTGGCCGACGGCACATCCGCCAGGTAGGCGCCCATGTACCACATGCGGTAACGTCCGCCGACGCGGTAGATCGACCCCCAGACCGATACGGAATTGCTCTCCCAGGGCCGCTCGGGGCGCAGCACCGGATCCGGGGTGACTCGCTGCGGCCGCTCGATCAGGCGCGTCAGCCCGCGTCGGCCCAGCACCTCGGCATCGTCCACGAGCAGATGCAGGTGCGGGTCGTGCATGTACGGACCAGCCTATCGAGGGCGGCAGGGCCAGGGAAGCCGACCGTGCGGCCCCTTGGCCGTCCGGCGCATTTCGCGGTAGACCTATCGGAAAGGAGGACGAACCTATGGCCGCTGCTTGCCCCGTGTGTGAAGCCGACGTGCCGCTGGAGGACGACGTCGTCATGGGAGAGTTGATCGAGTGCCCGGAGTGCGGATCGGAGTTGGAAGTGGTCTGTCTCGATCCGCTGGAGCTGGACGAGGCGCCCGAGGAAGAGGAGGACTGGGGCGAGTGAGCGAAGCGAACCCCACTCGCAGAGTGAGCGAAGCGAACCCCACTCGAGGAGTGACGGTTGGTGTCCTCCACTCCCTGGTGCGCAAGGAGGAGAAGCTCCTGCTCGCCGCGTTCCGCGACCGCGGCGTGGAGGTAACGCTGATCGACGACCGCAAGCTGGTGTTCGACCTGCAGCGCCGGCCGGAGGTCGACGTGGTCCTGGAGCGCTGCATCAACCACTCGCGCGCGCTGCACGCCCTGCGCCTGCTGGAGAGCCTGGGCATCCGCTGCGTGAACAGCTACCAGGTCGCCGAAGTGTGTGGCGACAAGATCCTCACCGCCGTCGCGCTGCAGGAGCACGGCGTGCCGCAGCCGGAGGTGCGCGTTGCCTTTACCGACGAGTCCGCGCTGCAGGCGATCGAGGAGATCGGCTACCCGGTGGTGCTGAAACCGGCGGTCGGCTCCTGGGGGCGCCTGATCGCCAAGGTGAACGACCGCGAGGCGGCCGAATCGATCCTGGAGCACAAGCGCATCCTGGGCTCCTATCACCACTCGATCTTCTTCGTGCAGAAATACATCGACAAGCCCGGCCGCGACATCCGCTGCTTCGTGATCGGCGACCGGTGCATCGCGGCGATCTACCGTTCTTCCGCGCACTGGAAGACCAATACCGCGCTGGGCGGCACCGCCGAGGGTGCGCCGGTGACCGCGGAGCTGAGCGAGCTGGCCCTGAACGCGGCGCAGGCCGTGGGCGGCGGGATGGTCGGCGTCGACATCCTGGAGAGCGACGACGGCCTGCTCGTGAACGAGGTCAACTACACGATGGAGTTCAGCAACAGCATCCACACGACCGGAGTCGACATCCCGGCCCACATCGTCGACTACACCATCAGCCAGGCGCCCCACAGGCAAGCGCCCCACAGCCAGGCGAACCAGTGATCCGCGCTTCCATCGTCGGCGCCTCCGGCTACACCGGTGGCGAGTTGCTGCGGCTGCTGCTGTTCCACCCCGAGGTGTCGGTAGCGCAGGCCACCTCCGAGCGGCTTGCGGGGAAATACGTCCGCCACACCCATCCCAACCTGCGCGGCGTCACCGATCTGAAGTTCGTGTCGGCCGCCGAGCTGGCTCCGTGCGACGTGCTGTTCCTGTGCCTCCCGCACGGGCGCGCGATGGACCGGATCGACCGGTTCCGCGCTCTGGCCGAGCGCATCGTCGATCTCAGCGCCGATTTTCGGCTGCGCGATCCGGAGGCCTACGTCCGCTGGTACGGAGGCCCACATCCGCGTCCGGAACTGCTGGCCGACGCGGTGTACGGGATGCCCGAGCTGCACCGCGACCGGCTGCCGGGCGCGGCGCTGGTCGCCGGCTGCGGCTGCAACGCGACGGCGACCATCCTGGCGCTGCGCCCGCTGGTGGCCGCGGGCGTGGTCGAGCAGGCCGTCGTGGAGGTGAAGGCGGGCTCGAGCGAGGGCGGCAACGAGGCGAGCGCCGCAAGCCACCACCCGGAACGGTCGGGCAGCGTGCGCTCCTACAAGCCGACCGGCCACCGGCATCAGGCCGAGATGCTGCAGGAGCTCGGCGGCGCTCTGCGCCTGAGCTTCTCGGCGACCGCGGTTGAGATGGTGCGCGGCATCCTGGCCACCGCGCACGTGTTTCTCTGCGAAGACGGGGACGGGGCGTCCCTGGACGAGAAGGCCGTCTGGCGCATCTTTCGCCGCGCCTACGCGGACGAGCCGTTCGTCCGCATCGTCAAGGAGCGCCAGGGCATCTACCGGTTTCCGGAGCCCAAGATCCTCACCGGCAGCAACTACTGCGACGTGGGCTTCGAGCTCGACGCCGGCGCCCGCCGGCTGGTGGTGATGAGCGCGCTGGACAACCTGATGAAGGGCGCCGCCGGCCAGGCGGTGCAGGCGTTCAACGTCATGCACGGGCTGGACGAGCGCGCCGGGCTGGAGTTTCCCGGCCTGCACCCCGTCTGAGCGGCCGAGCGCCCGCCCGTGTGCCGCCTGCTCGCGGTCTCGTCCCCGCAGCCGTTCGACCTTCAGCGCTACCTGGAGCCCTTTGCGGAGGTCGCCCGCACCAGCAGCGAATACCAGGGACACGGCTGGGGCTGTGGCTGGATGACCCCGGGCGGATGGCGGCTCTACCATGACATCGCGCCGGTCTGGGAGGACCCGTCACCGCCGCGCGGGCGCACGCGGCTGTTCGTCGCGCACGCGCGCAGCGCGTTCCGGGACGAAGGGATCGAGGTACGCAACAACATGCCGTTCACCGACGGGCGCTCGCTGTTCCTGTTCAACGGCGAGTTGCGCGGCGTTCGGATGAAGGAGGAGGGCCGCATCGGTGCCGAGAAGGTGTTCAACTTCATCCGCCGCTTCGACCGCGGCGACATGGCGGAGGCGATGCGCAAGGGGCTGGCGATCATCGAGCGGCGCACCCGGTTCGTCCGCGCGATGAACATCATCATCGCCGACGCCGACGCCATCCGGGTGACCAACCGCTTCAACGACTCGCCCGGCTACTTCCAGATGCATGTTTCGGCATCCCCGGAGCGGCTGATACTCTGTTCCGACCCGTTGCCCGCGAGCGGCGTATCCGGCGCTTCCGCCGGTGGCGAGTGGCAGCCGCTCGCCACCGGCGAGGTGCACACGTACCGGACCGACATGGCCTGGACCGACATGGCCTGGACCGACCGGCCGGACCAACAAGGCAGGACCTGAACGCTGAATATCATCAAAGTGGGCGGCGGCAGCGCCATCAACCTGCCGGGAATCGCGGCCGACTTGGCAGATCTGGCCGAGCCGGCGGTGGTCGTGCACGGCGCCAACGCGCTGCGCGACGAACTGGCCGAGCGTCTGGGCGCACCGAAACGGGTGCTGACGTCGGTGTCCGGCTACTCCAGCGTGTACTCCGACGACCGCGCGCTGGACATGATCATGCTGGCCTACGCGGGGTTGCGAAACACCCAGCTCGTCGAGCTCTGCCAGAGGGCCGGGGTCAACGCGATCGGCTTGACCGGCCTGGACGGCCGCCTGATACGCGGCCGGCGCAACAAGGGCATCCGCGTGCGGCGCGAAGGCCGCACCGTGATCGAGCGTGATCGTTCGGGCAAGCCGGCCGCCGTCAACGGCGCGCTGCTGCGCACCCTGCTCGACGGCGGCTACACGCCGGTGGTGAGCATCCCCATCGCCGACCAGGACGGCATCGCCATCAACTCCGAAAACGACGATATCGTCGTGGCGCTGCATGCCGAGCTGCGGGCGCGGCGGGTGATTCAGCTCATCGAAGCGCCGGGGTTCCTGGAGCACGCCGGTGACGAGTCGTCGGTGCTGCGCGAGGTGGACGCCGTGGCGCTCGACCGGTTCGAAGCGCAGGCCGACGGGCGCATCAAGCGCAAGCTGCGCGCGCTCAAGGACTTGATTGCCCAGGGCGAAGTTGAGGTCATACTGTGCGACGGACGCACCGAACACCCGGTGCGCGACGGCCTTGCGGGGCATGGAACCAGGATCGGATGAACACTCAAGAGACCGAGCGACGCTACGCGTTCGAGGTATACCCGAAGCGGGACCTGACCCTGGTGCGGGGTGAAGGCGCCCTGGTCTGGGACGATGCGGGACGCAGCTACATCGACTGCGCGGCCGGCACCGGCGTGGCCTGCCTGGGGCACGCCCACCCGGTCGTCGCCGAAGCGCTCGCCCGGCAGGCGCGGACGCTGATCACCTGCGGGGGCGTGTTCTACAACGACCGGCGCGCGGCGCTGCTGGCCCGCCTGGTGTCGGTGGCGCCGGACAGCCTCACGCGCGCCTTCCTGTGCAACTCCGGCACCGAGGCGATCGAGACCGCTTTCAAGTTCGCCCGACTGGCGACCGGACGCACCGACATCGTCGCCGCCGCGCGCGGCTTCCACGGCCGCACCATGGGCGCGCTGAGCGCGACCCACAACAAGAAGTACCGGGAGCCGTTCGCGCCCCTGGTCCCGGGCGTGACGCACGTGCCGTACAACAACCTCGACAAGCTGGCGGCGGCGGTCACCGACCGCACCGCGGCGGTGGTGCTGGAACCGGTCCAGGGCGAAGGCGGGGTGCACCGCGGCGCCGACGACTACCTGACAGGCGCGCGCGAGCTGTGTGACGAGCGCGGGGCGCTGCTGATCGCCGACGAGATCCAGACCGGCTTCTGCCGCACCGGCCGCATGTTCGCGGTCGAGCACGCGGGCGTGCAGCCGGACGTCATGTGCGTGGCCAAGGGCATCGCCGGCGGCCTGCCGATGGGGGCGGCGCTATTCAGCGACAGGGTCAAGCCGGCGGTCGGCATGCACGGCTCCACGTTCGGCGGCAATCCGCTCGCGTGCGCGGTGGCGGACGCGACCATCCGCTACCTGGTCGAGCAGAACCTGGCAGCACAGGCGGCCGAGTCCGGGGCCTACTTCGCGGAGCTGTTCGAGCGATCGCGCCCGAGGTGCGTGCGGCAGCTCAGGCAGTTCGGGCTGATGATCGGCATCGAGCTCAAGGAGCGGTCGCAGCCGCACCTAGTGTCGCTGATGGAGGAGGGTGTGCTGGCGCTGCCCGCGGGCAGGACCGTGATCCGGCTCCTGCCGCCGCTGGTCATCGAGCGCGCGCAGGTCGAGGCCGTGGTGGCCGCGCTTTGCAAAGTGCTGGCGCGGTGAATAGGTTATCTGCATGAAAGTCGTCCATCGCATCGCATTCGTGCTGACCGCCGTCGGGCTCGCCGCGACGCCGGCATTCGGCCAGACGACGGAGGACCAGACCACCGTCGTCGGGCTCAACCTGCTCGGTCCCGTGGTGGGCCTCTACAGCGGGTCCTTCGAGCAGGCGATCGACGACGATCTGAGCATTTTCGTCATCCCCACCTACTTCAACGCCAAGCTGGGCGTTTTCGACGCGCTGGCGAGCCTCGCGGACATTCAGCCGGAGGACTACGACCTCTGGTATCTGGCGGTTGCCGCGGGCGTGAACTACTTCATCAACGGCACGGCTCCGGCGGGGGTGTTCGCCGGTGCGTGGCTGCAGCCCGGCTATGGGCGCGCCCGATTCGAGGCCAGCGCGCTCGCGGAGGACTCCGAAGAGACGTTTGACGGCTCGACCGTGACCCTGACCGCGGGCGCGCACGTTGGCTACCGGCTCATCTGGGGTCCCGTGGCGATCACTCCGCGCGTGGGCATCAGCTACCAGCTCGCTCTGAGTCCGGTGTCCGGCTTCGACACGCGCATGAGGAACCTGGTGGACAACGTGAACACGGGACTGCGGTTCCCGTGGGGGGTAGACGTCGGGATCGCGTTCTGAGCACGACGACGGGTTTGCAAATATCTGAAAAGAACTTTATGATGTAAAGCATCCTTGGCCGACCGGAGGGGAGAGGCAGGTCTTCATGGGTGCACACGGCGTTGCCGCAGGTCCGATCGAACGCCTGGAGCGCATGCTCCGCTCGCCGCTGGTGCGGCTGCTGGCAATCGGCGGGCTGGCGCTGGTGCTGCAGGTTCCGCTGCTCCTCATCGGCGATCTGGTGCGCGAGCGCCGGAGCACCCGGGACGCTGCCGTGGAGGAGATGGGATCCACCTGGGGCGGCGTGCAGCGCCTTGCCGGGCCGTTTCTGGTCGTGCCGTACCGGGTTCCGTCCGCAGATGCCGATCGCGCGCCGGCGGAGGCCGTGGCCACGTTCCTGGCCGCCGAGCTCCGAGTGGCTGCCGACCTCAGGACCGAGCGCCTGCGTCGCGGGCTGTTCGAGGCGCCGGTGTATCGGGCGGCCATCGTGCTTTCCGGCACGTTCGAGCCGCCGGACTTCGCGCAGTGGGCGGTGCCTTCACACGAGGTGTTGTGGGAGCGGGCAGAGCTGGCCTTCGACGTGTCGGGCGTGCGGTCCATCCAGACCGGTGCGCGGCTGCGGTGGGGGGAGACGGATCTCGAATTCGAGCCGGGGACCGGACTGCGCGCCGGCGGCACCGGCATCCACGCGCGGGTCGGCGGTCCGTGGCGGAGTCGAGACGGGTTGACGTTCCAGGCGACGCTGGATCTGGCCGGCAGCGCGAGCCTGCGGGTGGCCCCGACGGGCCAGGCGACCACGGTGGAGGTCACCGGCGACTGGCCGCACCCGAGCTTTCGGGGAGGGTGGCTGCCGGCGGAGCGCGAGCTCCGCGACGACGGATTCAGCGCGGCGTGGCGCATCTCCCACCTCGGGCGCGGCTTTCCGCAGAACTGGCGCGGGACGACGTACGGCGAGGAGATCGAGACTGCCTCGGTCGGCGTGGATCTGCTGACACCGGTCGATCCGTACCGGCAGTCGGAGCGCAGCCTGAAGTACTCGCTGCTGTTCCTGGCGCTGACGTTCGGGGTCGCGTGGCTGTTCGAGGTGCTCGGCGGTGCGCGACTGCACCTCGCCCACTACACGTTGATCGGCGCGGCCATGTGCCTGTTCTACCTGCTGGAACTGGCGCTCAGCGAGCACATCGGCTTTCCCGCGGCCTACGCGCTGGCGGCTGCGCTCGTGGTGGTCACCAACGGAGCGTACGCCCGGTCGCTGCTCGCGCCGCGCCGCGCCGCGCTGCTGGCCGGCGTCCTCTGTGTCCTGTATGCCGGCATCTACGTGCTGCTGCAGCTCGACGACCACGCGCTGCTGGCCGGGGCCGGCGCGCTTTTTCTCATCCTGGCCGCGATCATGTACGCTACGCGCGCCGTGGATTGGCATGCCGCCGGCTCGAAGCCGGAACGGGCAGGAGGAGGAACGCGATGAAGACCGCGCAGCAGGCGCGCAGCGAGGGGCGGGGCCCCGCGATCTGGCTGGCCGGCGACCCGGCCGACCTCGGCGAGTGGATGGAGCGCGGCGCGGCCGGGATCGTCACCAACACCGTCGTGCAGAACCAGTTGGTCAAGAAGTACGGGACGCTCAAGGAAGTCACCCAGCGCTACCTGGATATGACCGACAAGCCGGTCGTGGTGGAGATCGACGGCCACAGCACGGCCGAGCTGATCGATGTCGGGCACGCCTTCACGGTCATGTCGGACCAGATCATCATCAAGGTACCGTGTACCTCCCAGGGCCTCGGCGCCTTCCGGGCGTTTGCGGCCGAGGGGGTGGAGACATTCTGCACCACGGTGTTCTCGCTCACGCAGGCGGCGGCGGTCGCGCAGGCGGGCGCCACACACGTGCTGCCGTTCTGCGAACCGGTCAAGCAGCTCAACGACGATCCGGCCCGGCTGGTGCGCGAGTGCCGGTGCATGTTCGACGGCTGGGCGCAGCGTCCCTTCGTCACCGCGGCGCTGGTGCGGTCGCTGGACGTGGCGTACGCGGCGCTGCGCGCGGGAGCGGACGGCATCATCATCTTCTGGACCACGCTCAAGGAGATGATGGACCACCCGCTCACCACCGAGTGGAACAAGACCTTCCTCGACGAATGGAACGCCATGCACGCCGACGGCAAGCTCGACGGCGTGCCGGTGGCCGACTGAGGCAACCGTGGCGAGCCGGTTCGACACCGGCGTGCTGGATCGGGCGCTGGCGCGCAAGCGAGAGGAACGAGAGCGCGTGCGTCGCGCGGTGCAGACGCGCGCTCTCCGTCTGCTCGATGAGTCACCGGTCGATGTGGGTGAGGCGATCCTGTTCGGGTCCGTGGTGCGGCCCGGACAGTTCGACGCCGAATCCGATGTCGATGTCGCCATTCCTGCGGTCGCCCCGCGGGCCTACTTCGTACTCATGGGCCACCTCGAGGACGGGCTCGGGCGTGACGTCGACGTGGTCACGATCGACTCCTGCCACTTCGCCGATGCGATACGGCGAACCGGACTGCGATGGACCGGGACTCGCACGTAACGCTGGCCTCACAGGTTCGGGCCCAGCTTGACGACATCGCAGCGATCCACGAACGAATCACGGAACGGGAACAGGTGCCGGGTGCCGCCGGTCTCGATAGCGTGGCGCTCCAGTTGCACAATCTCTACAGCGCCGTGGAGGTGCTGCTCGAAACCATTGCGGCGACGTTCGACAACCACGTCGGCAGCGAATCCGGCTACCACAGAGCGCTGCTCCGCACGATGCGGGTGGCCGTGCCGGGAGTCCGCCCCGCGGTCGTCACGGCGGAGACGGCTACGCTGCTCGATACCTTGCGCAGATTCCGGCACGTGGTGCGACATGCGTACAGCGCGCCTATCGACGGGCGGCAGTTGCGCATCGTCCTGGAGGACTCCCGGGCGGTCCGCCCACTGCTGCAGCGCGACGTGGAAGCGTTTCTGAGCGCGCTGGGTCCGGGAAGCGGGTGATGCACGACGGGACGCTGTACGACCGGCTCGATGCCACCTCACAGGCGTGCATCGATGGGGTCACTTCGCGCTACCGCTGCACGATGCAGGAGGTACGGGAACTATGCGAGGCGGCCCGCGACCTGGCGATGTGGGGCGAGCCCGGAATCGACGAGTGGTGGGCTGCCGCTGAGGCAGCGGGCGCTGAGGCAGCGGGCGCTGAGGCAGCGGGCGCGGACTCGGCGGCCCACCTTCGGCTGAACCCGCGCGAGCGCAAGAAACGGCTGATCGCCGCTCTCCGGGAGCACATGCAGCGGCTGCGGTCCGAGCCGACCCGCTACGATCGCCCCGCCGCGAAGCCCGAGCGGCCGCCGGCGAAGCCCCAACGGCCGCCGGCGAAGCCCCAACGGCCGCCGTTGCAATTCGTCGACGCGCCCGCGGACACATCGGTGTTCGGTGACTGCCCGGTGCGCTCCGACCGCACCCTGTGCTGCAACCTGAAGACGATCGACGCGGTGCAGAACTGCTCGTTCGGCTGCAGCTACTGCACGATCCAGACCTTCTACGGCGACCGGGTGGCCGTGGACCGCGACCTGGGCCGCAAGCTGCGCGAGATCGAGCTGGACAACCGGCGCTTCTACCACATCGGCACCGGCCAATCCTCGGACTCGCTGGTGTGGGGCAACCGCGCCGGCATGCTGGACGAACTGTGCCACTTCGCGGGCGAGCATCCCAACGTGCTGCTGGAGCTCAAGACCAAGTCGGCCAACGTCAGCTACTTCCTGGACCGACGAGTGCCGGCGAACCTGGTGTGTAGCTGGTCGTTGAACACCGCTGCCGTGATCGAGCACGAGGAGCACTTCACCGCTTCGCTGGAGCGCCGCCTGGCCGCCGCGCGCCGTTTCGCCGACGGCGGGCGCATGGTGGCCTTCCACTTCCATCCGATGGTCCACTACGACGGCTGGGACACCGAGTATCCGGCGTTGGCGAAACGGTTGCTCGACTCGTTCGCCCCGGAGGAGGTGGCCTTCCTGTCCATGGGTTCGGTCACCTTCATCAAGCCCGTGATCAAGCAGATCCGGCAGCGTGGGGAGCCGACGCGCATTCTCCAGGCCGAGCTCGTCGCCGACCCGCACGGCAAGCTCACCTATCCGGACGAGCTCAAGGTGCGGATGTTCCGCACGATGTACCGGGCGTTCGCGCCGTGGCACGGCCGGGTATTCATGTACCTGTGCATGGAGAAGGCGACGATCTGGGACCAGGCGTTCGGGTGGCGCTACGCGTCCAACGACGAGTTCGAGCGTGCGTTTGGAGCGGCGACCCTGGGATGGCCGCCCGGTGAACGGCAGTCCGCCTGAGCGGAGTCCGATGGGGCGATGAACCGCCTGCTCGCGTGGCGAAAGGAGCCCGGCGTGCGCGTGGCCGGCAGCCGCGGCCTGGATCGGTTCAAGGTGCAGGCGCCGGGCGTGGTCGCGCTGCCCTGCGGCGGCTACCGGCTGTTCTACACGGCGGTCGGGCCGGACAAGCCGTTCGCCGACTGTCAGGGCTGCATCCTCAGCGCCGTCTCCGCCGACGGACTGACCTTCGAGGTGGAGCCGGGCATCCGCGTGGCGCCCGACCCCGGACGGCCGGACTTGTCGCTACGCGCGCTGGCGCCCAGCGTCACGCCGATCGACGGCGGTTGGCGCATGTACTTCGAGGGCCGTGGGCGGGCCGATCGGCCGACGGTGATCGCCAGCGCCGTGTCGGCCGACCTGCTGCGCTGGCAGGTCGAGCCGGGCCTGCGGGTCGCCGGCTCCGAGCGCTGCGGAGCGCCGCGGTTTCTGCCGCTGGGCGGCTCATCATGCGGAGCGGGGGCGGGCCGGCTGTTCCATTTCCGCGCCGACGACGGACCGCCGCGCCGGAATGCCGTGTACTCGGCGATCACCGAGGACGGGCTGTCGTTCACGCCGGAAGAAGGCGTGCGCATGTCGAGCCGCACCGGTGAGCTGGACTCCTCCGGCATCACCGCGGCGGAGGTAACCGCTCCTGAGGAAACCGGTGCTCCCTGGGTGATGATCTACTCGGCGTGGCAGGACGTGCCGCCCGGCACCGAGGTGCCGCTGCATCCCAGCCACGATCCGGACGCGGTCGCCAGCGGCCGCAGCGCCGACTTCGCGGCCGCCTCCATCGCCGTCGACCTCTGCGGCTACCGTTCGCGCATCCTGGCGGCGACCTCGGCCGACGGCGCGCGCTTCGGGCCGGGCAGCGTCGTCGTCGAAGGCGGCGGGCACGACAGCGGCGACGTCGACGCCGTACATGCCGAGGACATGGCGCTGGTGCGTCTTGCCGGCGGCCGCTGGCGCATGTACTACGCGGCCTGCGACGCGTGCGGGAACTGGCAGATCGCGAGCGCGATCAGCGCCTGACGCGCCGCTCCCCGAGGGGCATCGCCGGCCGCAGCCCCTACCAGTTCGTGAACGACCCGTCGGGCCGGCGCAGGTGCGGGGCCTCCCAGAGCTTCAGCGGGGTCTTGGCAACGGGCGCTTCCGTATCGAACTCGACGCCGAGGCCCGGTCCCTCCGGCACCGCGTAGGTCACGCCGTCCAGCACCGGCATCACCGGGAACATCTCCCGGTCGAACAGGGCGATCTTCTCGGGGCTGCGCTCCTCCAGCCACGCGTACTGCGCGGTCGCGGCTGCCAGGTGCAGGTTGGCTGCGGTGCTCACCGGGCCCAGCGGGTTGTGCGGCATCAGGTCGATGTAGTGCGCCTCGCACCAGCCGACCACCTTCATGGCTTCGGTGAAACCGCCGACGTTGCAGATGTCCAGCCGCGCGAACGCCGGGATTCCCGCTTCCAGGTACGGCAGGAACTGCCACTTGCTGGCGAACTCCTCGCCGATCGCCATCGGCACCTGCGTCATGCGCTGCAGCGCCTCGTACGCGCCGGGCGTCTCGTCCCGGATCGGTTCCTCCAGAAAATCGATCGTGCCCGGTGGCATGGCCTGGCAGAAGCTCGCCGCCTCCGCGACCGAGAGGCGGTGGTGGTAGTCGATGCCGAGCGCGGCGCGGCGGCCGATCGCCTGCCGCGCGGCGATCAGGGTGTCGGCGGCCGCGCCGATCGACGGGCGCGGATCGAAGATCCCTGCCGTGTCGTCCACGGGTATCGGCAGCCGGACGCAGGGCCATCCGGCGTCGACCAGCCGCACCACGTCGGCCACCGCGTCTTCGCCGAAGCCGTGCGTCGTGGTCGCGAAGCACGGGACGCGGTCGCGGTGCGTGCCGCCCAGGAGCTGGTACACGGGCACGCCCAGGGAGCGGGCCACCAAGTCGTGCAGGGCGATGTCGATGGCCGACAGCGCCGCGGTGAGCACCCGGCCGCCCTCGAAGTACTGACTCCTGTAGACCTCCTGCCAGATGGCGCCGATGCGCCGCGGGTCGCGCCCGATGAGGAATTCGCTGAAGTGGCTGACCGCCCCTCGGACGGCCAGCTCACGGCCGGTCACGCCCGATTCGCCGAGCCCCACGTGGCCGTCGCTGGACTCGATCCTGACGATGCAGAGGTTGCGGATGCCGCCGGGGACAATATGGGTCTCGATGCGCGCGATCTTCATGAGGCGAGTCTCCCCCGCGGCGACCCTGCCGGCAACCCGGAGTCGATGTCACGGCCCGGTCTTGCCGAACACGCCCGGTATGGCGCACCGTCCGCTCCGAACCGTGCCCCATCGACTTCTCCGGTTCGCCCTGCAGCGGACCTACCGCGAACCGCGCATGTTCCGCGCGCCCGCGCGTCTCAAGCGCCGCTACGACGCGGTCGTCATCGGCGGCGGCGGGCACGGGCTGGCGTGCGCCTATTACCTGGCGCGCGACCACGGCGTGCGCGACGTGGCGGTGCTCGAACGGAGTTACATCGGCGCGGGCGGCACCGGCCGCAACACCGCCATCGTCCGCTCCAACTACCTGACTCCGGAGGGGGTGAGCTTCTACGAGGAGAGCGTCCAGCTCTTCCGGCGCCTGTCGGCCGACCTCGACTACAACCTGTTCTACAGCGAGCGCGGACACTTCACGCTCGCCCACACCGACTCGGCCGTGCGCACGATGCGCTGGCGGGCGGAGGTCAACAAGCACCTGGGTGTGGACAGCGAGCTGGTCGACCGGGAGTTCATCGCCCGCACCTGCCCGTTGCTCGACCTGGACTGCGGCCACGGCATGCCGGTGATGGGCGCGCTCTGGCATCCGCCGGGAGCGATCGCCCGGCACGACGCGGTCGCCTGGGCCTACGCGCGCGGGGCCGACCGGCTCGGGGTGGAGATCCATCAACACACGCCCGTGACCGGCCTGCGGCTCGAAGGCGACCGGGTCACCGGCGTGGAAACCGACCGCGGCTTGATCGAGACCGACCGGGTGGTCAGCGCCGTCGCCGGGTACACGCCGGCGGTCACGGAGATGGCCGGGATCCGGACGCCGCTGGTCATCCATCCGCTGCAGGCGTGCGTGACCGAGCCGCTGAAGCCGTGGCTGGACGTGATCGTCGTCTCCGGGTCGTTCCACATCTACGTCAGCCAGTCCTCGCGCGGCGAGATGGTGATGGGGGCGTCGCTGGACCCGTACGAGGTGCACTCGACGCGCTCGACGCTGGAGTTTGCCGAGGGGCTGTCCGCCCACGTGCTGGCGGTGTTTCCGCATCTCGGCGGGGTCAAGGTGCTGCGGCAGTGGGCGGGTCTGGCCGACATGACCCCGGACTTCTCGCCGATCATGGGGCTGACCCCGGTGGACGGCTTCTTTCTGGACGCCGGCTGGGGCACCTGGGGGTTCAAGGCGACCCCGGTCAGCGGCAAGACCATGGCCTGGACCGTGGCGCACGGGAAGCCCCACCCGCTGATCGAGCCGTTCCGGCTGTCGCGGTTCCGTGAGTACGAGCTGGTGGGAGAGAAGGGGGCGGCCTCCGTCGGCCACTGAGATGAAGGGCCTGGCATGAAGCTGCTGCGCTGTCCCGTGAACGGCGAACGGCCGTTGCAGGAGTTCGACTACGGGGGCGAATACCGCCCGCAGCCCGACCCCGACGCGGTCTGTGACGAACGCTGGGCGTCGTATGTCTTCGACCGGGCCGGCGCCGCCGGCGTGCGGCGCGAGTGGTGGTACCACGTGCCCAGCGGCACGTGGTTCATCGCCGAGCGCGACACCGGCACCGACCGGGTCGTGCAGACCTACCTGCCGGACCGGCTGGCATGAGCTCGCCGACGGGCCGGCGCCTGCCGCCACAACCAGGCGAGTGGATCGACCGGTCGCGCCCCATCTCCTTCCGTTTCGAGGGACGTCGCTACCGGGGCCTGGGTGGCGACACCGTCAGCTCGGCCCTGCTCGCGGCCGGCGTGCGGGTGCTCGGCCGCAGCTTCAAGTACCACCGGCCGCGCGGTGTGCTCAGCCTGTCCGGCGCGGATGCCAACGTGATGCTGCAGGGATCGGCCGGCACCAACCTGCGCGGTGACCAGACGCCGCTGACCGATGGTCTGGATGTGCGCGCGGTGAACACGCTCGGCGGCGTGCGCAGGGACCTGCTGTCGGTGCTGGGCCTGTTCTCCGCCTTCACGCCGGTCGGTTTCTACTACAAGGCGCTGCACACGCCGCGGGCGCTGTTCCCTCTCTACGAGCGGGCGCTGCGCAGTCTGGCCGGGTTGGGGCGGATCCGCGCCGACCACCGCGCGGCGCCGTCGCCCAAGGAGTACGCCTTCTGTGACGTGCTGGTCGTGGGCGCCGGGCCGGCCGGGGTGGCAGCCGCGAACGCCGCGGCGGCGAGCGGGGCGGAGGTGGTGCTTGCGGAGTCGAGCGAGCGGCTGGACGGCTGCGTAGGCGAGTCGGTGCAGAGCGGCGTCGACTGCCGTTTCGGCACCACCTGCGCCGGGGTGTACGACGACCTGTGGGTGGCGCTGGTCGACGACCGGAGGCTCACCAAGGTGCGCGCCCGTTCGCTGGTGGTCGCGGCCGGCTGTGAGGATCAGCCGGCCGTGTTCGGCAACAACGACCTGCCGGGCGTGATGCTCGGCGAAGCCGCGCGCCGGCTGGTGGAGCGCTATGCGGTTCGCCCGGCGGAACAGCCTCTGGTGCTGACCGCCGGCAGCGTCGGCTACCGGCTGGCGGACGACCTGCGCGGTCGCGGCATCGGCATCGCCGCGGTGGTGGATCTCCGGGAGGAGGCGGCGGGGCACCCGCCGCGAGGCGAGCTGGAGGCTGCCGGCATCCCGGTCTTCCAGGGCCACGCGGTGGTGGAAGCCCTGCCGGCTCGGGGCGGCGCCGGCGTGCGGGCGGCGCTCATCCGCCCCGTCGACGCAGGCGGCCGTCCGACCGGCGCGGCGCGAACGGTCGCCTGCGGCGGCATCATCGTCTGCGTCGGCCGTTCCCCGCGTGACGGGCTGCTGCGGCAGGCCGGCGGCGCGATGGCGTACGATGAGCGGCTGCACCGGCACGTGCCGGACTCGCTGCCGGACGGCGTGTTCGCCGCGGGCAGCGTGGCCGGAACGGATGGCGGGACCGCGGCGGCCGACGGACGCCGCGCCGGCCATGCGGCGGCGGCCTGGCTCGGCCTGGCGCCGCACCCGGCGCCGGAGGGGCCTCCCGATCGGGGCGCGTCCGAGTCCGGTCACCCGTATCCGGTGTTCGCGGGGCCGCACGCCAAGGCGTTCGTGGACCTCGACGAGGACCTGACCGTCGACGACCTCGCGCACGCGGTGCAGGAGGGCTACGACGATGCGGAGCTGCTCAAGCGGTACGCGACGGTGGGCATGGGACCGAGCCAGGGCAAGCACGCCAGCGTCAACGCGCTGCGCGTGCTTGCGCGCCTGACCGGCCGCTCGCTCGGCGACTCCCGGCTCACGACAGCGCGGCCGTTCGCCAGCCCCGTGCCCATGGCGCACCTGGCCGGCCGCGGCTTCACGCCGGTCCAGCGCACGCCCGCGCACGACCGTCACGAGCGGCTGGGAGCGGAGATGATGTACGCCGGGACCTGGCTGCGGCCGGCCCGATATCCGCGCTCGGGCCTGGACCGGGAGGGCTGCATCGACGCCGAAGCGCGCGACGTTCGGTCGCAGGTCGGGCTGATCGACGTGGGCACGCTGGGCAAGCTGGAGATCTCGGGTGCGGATGCCGTGCGTTTCCTGGAGCGCATCTACACCGGACGCTTTGCGAAGCTGCGAGTCGGCATGACCCGCTACGCTGTCATGTGCGACGAAACCGGCGTGGTGGTGGACGACGGCGTCATCGGCAGGCTCGGCGCGGAACGGTTCTACGTATCGACCACCTCGTCGGGCGCCGATCAGGTGTATCGGGAGATGCAGCGGTGGGCCGCGGTCTGGCGGCTCGACGTCACGCTGGTCAACGCGACCAGCACCTACGGCGCCTTCAACATCGCCGGCCCGTACGCGCGGCAGGTGCTGGCCGGGCTCACCGACGTCGACCTGTCGGCGGAGGCATTTCCCTATCTGGGCATCCGCGAAGGGGCGGTGGCGGGGGCGCCGGCGCGCCTGTCGCGGGTGGGCTTCGTCGGCGAGCTGGGCTACGAGGTCCACGTTCCGGCCGGCTTCGCCGCGGGCGTCTGGGACGAGCTGCTGCGCGCCGGAGAGCGGCACGGGATCGTCCCGTTCGGGGTGGAGGCGCAGCGGCTGCTGCGCCTGGAAAAGGGGCACCTGATCGTCAGCCAGGACACCGACGGCCTCACCGACCCGTTCGAGGCGTGTCTGGGCTGGGCGGTGAAGCTCGACAAGCCGTTTTTCGTGGGCAAGCGGAGCCTCGAGATCATCGCCGCGAAGGCGCGGCGCCGCCGGCTGGCCGGGTTCGAGCTGCCGCCCGATGCGCCGGTGCCGCTGGAGAACCACCTGATCGTCGATGACGGCCGCGAGATCGTCGGCCGGGTCACCAGCGTCGGGCGCAGCGGCGCGGTGGGGCGCACGATCGGCCTGGCCTACGTGCCCGAGTCCGCGGCGGAAATCGGGTCCGCGCTGCAGATCAAGGGCGAAGGCGGTGAGATCATTGCGGCGCGGGTTGCCGCAACGCCGTTCTTCGACCCGGAAGGCGCGAGGTCGAGGTCATGAGGCCGCCGGTGCGCCGAAGCGCGCGCGTCAGCGCCGTGCAGGCGCGTCTGGAGCGCCTCGGCGCGGTCTGGGACGAGCGCGGGGGCGCCCTGCGCGAGGGCGCCCTGCGCCCCGTGCACTTCGGGGATCCGGAGGCGGAGGCCGCGATCGCGCCCGTGCTCGCCCTGGCGGACCGCGGCACGATTCCGCGCATCGGCCTGAAGGGACCGGATGCCCTCGGGTGGGCGCGCGCGCAGGGGATCTCCGTGCCGGACGAGATCTACGGCTGGACACGGGCGGCCGGCGGCGGATTGAGCGTGCGTGTGGGTAGCGGCGAATTGTTCCTGGAGGGGCCGCACGCCGACGCGGCCGAAGAAGGGCTGGCAGGAGCCCCGTCCGGAACTGCCTGCTGGCCGGTGCGGCGCGAGGACGCTGCGTTCCTGTTGTGCGGCGAGCGTGCGCTCGAAGTGCTGGCGCAGGCATGCTCGTACGATTTCCGCGGCGCCGCCGGCACGTTCGTGATGACGCGGGTGGCGATGGTCTCCTGCTCGATCCTGGTCGAGGGAGGCCTGGCCGACGTCGACGGGGAGGAAGACGCGGCCGGCGGTCCGGTTTACCATCTGTGGACCGCCGCCAGCTACGGGCTCTACCTGTGGGACGAGTTGCTCGTGATCGTGCGGGACTGCGGCGGCGGCCCGGTGGGCGACGCGGCCCTGGCGGCGGTGCTGCCGGCCCGGTGAACGGTTGACCAGGTCAACGACGACAGAGGACATGGTGGGGACATGACACGAGAGGACGCGCAGCAACTGCTCCGGCGGCACGACGTGAAGTTCGTGCTCGCCCAGTTCGTGGACATGCACGGCGTCGCCAAGACCAAGGCGGTGCCCGTATCGCACTTCGACGACGTGCTGGAAGACGGCGCCGGCTTCGCCGGCTTCGCCGTATGGGGGATGGGTCAGCAGCCGCACGACCCCGACTTCATGGCGGTGGGCGACCTGTCCACCCTGTCGCTGGTGCCGTGGCAGCCGGGCTACGCGCGCATCGTCTGCGACGGGCGGGTCAACGGGCAGCCTTGGCCGTACGACACCCGCCACGTGCTCAAGGAGCAGCTCCGGGGGCTCGGCGAGCGCGGGTGGACGCTGAACACGGGACTGGAGCCGGAGTTCATGCTGCTGCGCCGGGATGAGGACGGCGGCGTCCATCCCGCGGACGGCACCGACCTGCTCGACAAGCCATGCTACGACTACAAGGGGCTGTCGCGCAGCCGGCACTTCATCGAAAAGCTGGTCGCCTCCCTGCAGGAGGTGGGCTTCGATGTCTACCAGGTCGACCACGAAGACGCCAACGGCCAGTTCGAGATCAACTTCACCTACACGGAGGCGCTCACCTCGGCCGATCGCTACGTGTTCTTCCGCATGGCCGCCGGAGAGATCGCCCGCGAGCTGGGGATGATCTGCACGTTCATGCCCAAGCCGATGTCCACCCGCACTGGCAGCGGCATGCATATCCACCTTTCGATCGCGGACGGGAACGGGACGTCGCTCTTCGAGGACGAATCCGACCGGCACGGGCTGGGGCTCTCCGAGCTGGCCTACCATTTCCTTGGCGGCCTGCTGCACCACGGACCGGGGCTGACCGCCCTGGTGGCGCCGTCGGTCAACTCCTACAAGCGGCTGGTCGTCGGCCGCGCCCTGTCCGGCGCCACCTGGGCTCCCGCGCATATCGCCTACGGCGACAACAACCGAACGGCCATGGTGCGGGTCCCGCACGGCCACCTGGAGCTGCGCCTCAGCGATTCGAGCTGCAACCCGTACCTGGCCACCGCCGCCGTGCTGGCGGCCGGACTCGACGGCGTGGACCGCAAGCTCGATCCCGGCGAACCGCACAACCTCAACCTGTACGACTACACGCTGGAGCAGCTCCGGGAGATGGGCATCGGCACGCTGCCGCAGTCGCTGCGGGAGGCGCTGGACCGTCTGGATGCCGACCCGCTGTTCCGCGATCGGCTGGGCGCCGACGTGATCGGGGAGTTCATCGCCATCAAGGAGATGGAGTGGGTCGAGTACCAGCGTCACGTCTCCGACTGGGAGATCGACCGCTACCTCGAGTACTACTAGCGGACCGGGGAGGCTTCAGACATGTGCGGTATCGTCGGTTTTGCGGCCAAGCGGCCTGCGGACCGCCAGCGGCTCGGCCGGTTCGTCGCGCCCATGCTCTCCTGCATGGGCGACCGCGGGCCGGATTCGGCCGGACTGGCGGTGTTCTCCGAGGACGGCGACCCGGAGCTCTACCGGTACAGCCTGTTCAGCGGAGTCGAGGTCGATTGGGACGCCCTTGCCGGCCGCTTCCAGGGAGCGCGTGTCGATGCGATCGGTCGCTGCGCCACGCTGTCCACCGCCGCGGCGCCGGACGCGGTCGAGTCCGAGATCGCCGCACGTCCGGAGCGGATCGACACCTTCGGCTACGGCCGCCGCATGCGGGTCTACAAGGACGCCGGCCACCCGCGCGACCTGATCGCCACCTACCGCCTGGATCAGGTGCGCGGCTCACACTGCGTCGGCCACACTCGCATGGCCACCGAGTCGGCGGTCACGCCCGCCCACTCGCATCCGTTCACGGCCGGCGCCGACTTCTGCCTGGTGCACAACGGCTCCATCTCCAACCCGTGGCAGATCCGCCGCCGCCTGCGCCGCTTCGGCATCGAGTTCGAGACCGACAACGACACCGAAGCCGCGTGCCGGTACCTGCAGTGGCGGATGAGCGAGGGCGCGACGATAGAGGCGGCGATCGACGAGGCGTTCGCCGACCTCGACGGGTTCTTCACGCTCCTGATCGGCACCGCCGACCGACTGGTCCTGGTGCGCGACGCGTTCGCGTGCAAACCGGCGGTGGCGGCGGAGACCGACGACTACGTCGCCATCGGCTCGGAGTTCCGGACGCTCGCGCATCTGCCGGGGATCGAGCACGCCAACCTGTTCGAGCCCGCGCCGGAGGAGATCTATTCGTGGAGCGTATAGAGACCTCCCTGACCTTCGACCTGGCGGAGTGCTCGGTCACCGAGGCGAACCGCCGGCTGCATGCGCTCACCGATCCCGCCGCGGTCGAGATCCTGCATCCGCTCGGCCGCCACAACATCGCCTGCGGCCTGAACGCGCCGCTGGACGTGCATGTCCGCGGTCACTCCGGCTACTTCACCGCAGGGATGAACCAGCACGCGTCGGTCACCGTCCACGGCAACGTCGGCTGGAGCGTGGCGGAGAACATGATGTCGGGAACGGTGCGCGTCGAAGGGTTCGCCTCCGAGTGCGCGGGAGCGTCCGCGCACGGCGGGCTGCTGGTGATCGACGGCGACGCGTCGTCCCGGTGTGGGATCTCCCTGAAGGGCGGTGACATCGTCGTCGGCGGCAGCGTCGGCCACATGAGCGCCTTCATGGCGCAGGCGGGCCGGATCGTCGTCTGCGGTGACGCCGGCGCGGGGCTCGGCGACTCGCTGTACGAGGCCGTGATCTACGTGGGTGGCCGCATCCACGGACTGGGCGCCGACGCCCAGGTGGAGCCGTTGGGCGAGGAGGACCGGCAGGCGCTCGCCGAGATGCTCGGCCGCGCCGGCCGCGACGAGGATCCCGGGTCGTTCACCCGGGTCGCCTCGGCCAAACAGCTCTACCACTGGAGCCCGGACTCGGAGCGCCTTGCCGGCGCGGCTCATGGCGATGACTGAACCACGCGGCCCGGAGCCGCAGTGGCCCGGCGAGGTGAGCCACCACTACGATCAGGCCACTCTCGACTACATCCAGCGCGCCGCCGAGACCGGCGTGTACGATATCCGCGGACTTGGCGCCAAGCGGCGCGTGCCCAGCTTCGACGATCTCACTTTCCTGACCGCGTCGATGTCGCGCTACCCGTTGGAGGGGTACCGCGAGCGGTGCTCCACCCGGACGGTGCTGGGCACGCGGCGCGCGGAGCGTCCACTGACCCTGGCCACGCCGATCACCATCGCCGGCATGAGCTTCGGCTCGCTGTCGGCCAACGTGAAGGAGGCGCTGGGCCGCGCCGCCACCGCGGCCGGCACCTCGACCACCACCGGCGACGGAGGCATGACGCCGGAAGAGCGCCGTTCCTCCAAGACGCTGGTCTATCAGTGCCTGCCGTCGCGCTACGGCTTCAACCCGGACGACCTGCGCCGCGCCGACGCGGTCGAGATCGTCATCGGCCAGGGCGCCAAGCCGGGCGGTGGCGGCATGCTGCTGGGGCTCAAGGTCTCCGAACGGGTCGCCAGGATGCGCACGCTTCCCGCCGGCATCGACCAGCGGTCTGCCTGCCGTCACCCCGACTGGGTGGGCCCGGACGACCTTGCGATCAAGATCGAGGAGTTGCGCGAGGTCACGGACAACCGCATCCCGGTCTTCATCAAGATCGGCGCCACCCGCGTGCCCGACGACGTCAAGCTGTGCGTGAAGTCCGGAGCCGACGTGATCGTCCTGGACGGCATGCAGGGCGGCACCGCAGCCACCCAGCAGGTGTTCATCGAGCACGCAGGCATCCCGACCCTGCCAGCCGTGAGGCAGGCGGTGGAGGCGCTGGAGGAGGTCGATCCGGCGCGCGAGGTGCAGCTCGTGGTCTCCGGCGGCATCCGGTCGGGGGCTGATGTCGCCAAGGCGCTGGCCCTGGGTGCGGACGCGGTGTCGATCGGCCAGGCGGTGCTGATGGCGCTGGGCTGCAACAGCCCGACCTACGTCCGCGACGGCGCGCGGATGGACGCCACCGCCGACTACCATCGCCTGGGAACCGCGCCGGGCCACTGTCACCAGTGCCAGACCGGGCTGTGCCCGGTGGGCGTGACCACGCAGGACCCGGAGTTGGAGCAGCGTCTGGATCCGGAATGGGGCGCCCGGCGGGTGCGGAACTACCTGGCGACCCTGACCATGGAGCTCGCCACGCTGGCGCGCGCCTGCGGCAAGTCGGACGTCCACCACCTGGAGCGCGAGGACCTGGTGGCGCTGACCGTGGAGGCGGCCGCGATGGCCGGAGTGCCGCTCGCGGGCACCCACTGGATCCCGGGATCGGGCGGACCCGATCGCTAGCCCGCTTCGCTCACCAAGTCGATCGGCTGGCGTGATCGTGGGCCTAAGTCGACGGCGCCGGGCTTTTCAGAGAGCAAGAGGGGGAGCTGGGGCGACGCAGCGTCTGTGGTTTGTGCCAAGTGCCGTCGACAGCTTCGTAATTGGTGATCACACGAGCTGAAGCCGCGTATTTGAGCACACCTCTCCTGGACGGCCTGCGGTGAGTTTCGTGGTCAGTGCGGCGGGGCGCTATCCGGGTGCGACACGCTCCGGGGCGCTGCACACGGGGGCGGCGCGCAGGGCCGTGAGCGCCTGTACGAACAGCTCCTGCAGCGGATAGACCGACGAGAACGAAATCCGCACCCTGCGCACCGACACCGTGATCCGTCCAGCCAGCTTGATCAGCCGCGAGCGGATCGTGTCGAAACGTGCGTCGGCAAGTGCGGTTCCCTGCAGTCCCGCGCGGCGCAGGATCGTCATCAGGATGCCGGCAAACGCCGAGAAGTACAGCCGCAACTGATTGGCGCGCATCGTCGCCGCCGAGGTGCGGTCGGCGAACAGCCACAGTTGCTGCTCCTTGATCCGGTTCTCCATGTCGCCACGGGCGCAGTACAGCTGTTCGTAGAGGACCTGCTTGGCAATCGTGTGGCGGTCGAGGCTGGTTACCACGAAGCGCGGATTGCCACCGCCGGCGCCAGGCAGCCACTCGGCCTTGGCCACGACCCGGCGGCACCTGCTCCAGGAGTTGAGCGTCCGGTAGCGGAACTCCCGGAACCGCCGCGACGCCTGCCCGGTCGCCGCGCCGCGTCGCCGCGACTTGCGCAGCGCCTTGTCGATACGCTTCTGTAGACGTGCGTTGCGCGCCAAGCCGAGCACGTAATCAACGCCCTGCCCCTCACACCAAGCCATGATCTGTTCACGACAGAATCCCGAGTCGCCACGCACCAGGATCTTCGTATCAGCCCAGCGTTGGCGGATCTGCGCCACTACCGCTGCCAGTTCCTCCACGGCCCCGTCACTGGGGTCGCCGTCGGCGCGGCGCAGCCGGCATCGCAGCACGTGCTCGCCACAGGTGAGGTACAGCGGCAGATAACAGTAATGGCCGTAGTAGCCATGGAAGAACCGGCCTTCCTGAGTTCCGTGTAGCGCGTCGTCGGTCACATCCAGATCCAGCACTACCTGCTGTGGCGCTCGCCGCTCGCTGTGCAGAAACAGATCGACCAGAAGCGTGTCGATCTTCTCGCCATCGGCGACGATCTTCTTGTAGCGATCACACTCCGCGGTCGCCGGCTCGCCCAGCTCCAGCCGGTTCAAGGTGCTCGAACCGGCCAGGGCGTGCCCGCGGTCACGTTCGCGCACCCGTTGCTCGCCGCTCACATCGGTGCAACCACTGGCCAGCGCCAGAGCGCTGTCGTCACGCAGTCGGTCATGGTCGTTCAGATCCTCGTAGCCCATCGCCAAGCCCAGCACCCGCTGTGCGATCAGGGTCGGCAGGCCATGCTCGACCCGCGTGCGATCGCGATGATCACAGAAGCAGGCCGCCAGTCTGGCGGTGACGCCAAAGAGCCGGTCGGCTTCGCGCAGCAGCAGTACACCGCTGTCCGATGTGAGTCGACCGCCGTCAAACGCACCCACCACCGAGCGCCGTCCGAGGCCTTCGAAAACCAGATGATCTGTAGTACGGTGTGTATTCACGGGGTGGTTCCTTGTGGCTTTGTATTTGTTGGTACCAATTGCAAATACCACAAATACCACCCCGTGTCTATCCCCCTTGGTGAGCTATGCGGGCTAGCCCCGAAACCGTCGCCTGCCGAGGACGGCCCGCGGCGAACGGCTCCGCTTTCGGCCGATCCCCATCTTTCGCTGCGGAATCTGTCGGCGGGGGGCGTTACGCAAGGTTGAGCCGAGCCAGCTCCAGCAGTCCGCGTGCCTGGTCGGGTTCCACCCATCCGTCGGGCGTCCTCCCCGCGGGGGTATCGGTGATGACGACCGGATGGTGCAGGCCGTGGGTGGCTGGCGCCAGTGCCGCGCGGCGGGCGCCGGCCGGCGTGGCGCCGGTCCCGGCGTCGACGCGGCTCAGAGCGACCAGCGCGCCGCTCTGAACCCGCAGCACCGTGGCGAGGTGGCGCCCGTTCGGTAGGCGCCGGGTGCAGACTACGGCGGCATCGCCGCCGCCGGGCCGGAGCACCGCCTGCGGGACCGCGCCGCGCTCCAGGGTTCGCAGGGTCCGGGTGAGTGCAGCCGCCCGCTCGTAGCGCCGCTCACCCGCTGCGGCGCTGATCCGGCGCCGCAGGGGCTTGAGGGCGGAGGTGTCGCCCCGCAGCAGCGCGACTGCCTGTGCCACGGCCCGGGTATAGCGATCCCGCCGCTGGGGTTCCTCGCAGACGGGGATGCAGTGACCGGCGTGGTAACGAGCGCACTTCCCCGTTCCGTCGAGGGTGCACGTGCGGAGCTGGAAGTAGTCGCTCACCGAGGCGATCAAGGCCTCGGATTCCCGGTAGGAGAAGCACGGCCCGAACACCCGGTTGGGGTCGGAGGTCTCGGCGACCCCTGGCCGAATGCGCTCCAGCCGCGGAAACGGCCCTTCGCTCAAGCGAAGGTGCCACTGTCCCCGATCGAGCGGGTCGGCGCGATTGAGACGCGGTCCGTGGTGCCGGATGAGCGCGCTCTCCAGTACGGCCGCTTCGTACGAAGAGCGGGTGAGTATGACATCGACGGCTGCCGTTCGTGTGGCGACCGCCTGGCGACCGCGGCTGTCGAAGTGGGAGTGGACGCGGCGGCGCAGGTCGGCAGCCTTGCCGACGTAGATGACCTCGGCCGCCGCGTCCCGGAACAGGTAGCAACCGCTGGTGCGCGGTATGCCTTCGAGATCTACTCCTGAGACGACTCAGCCTGCCCGTCGGACGAGTCGGAGGGCTGCGGCGCCTCCGGAGCCGGCGCGGCTGCCGCAGCAGCGGCCCTGGGCTTGGGGCCCGGCTTGCGTCCGCGCCTGCGTGTGGTGGTCGTGGGTGCGGCTTTCGCCGCCTTGTTGGCCTTGTCGAATTCGGCCTTCGTGCAGCGCTGCAACTGCAGCGTGCGGTCCTGGCCGCGCGCCTTGCGGATCTTGACGTACTTCTTGGACTTGGCGGCCGCTTCCAGAAGCGCCTCGCGCCCCTGGTTGATGTCCTCTTTGGCGGAGAACTTCAGAAAGCCTACCTGCTTGTCAGGGAGGCGGTCGATGAAGCGACGGTACTGTGCGATGACTTTCGGCGGAATTCCGGCTGCCTCCTTGGCATCACCGGGGATGATGAGCGTCGGCACGTTTTCACCTCGTATTGTATGGAATGTAGGACTCTGCCAAGGAGAGTCCGGAGGGAGTATAGCACTTTCCTATCGTCATGAAAACCGGCGCCGCCAAAGTGGCGCCGGCCACTTCGATCGGAGTTTCGCTCCGCTCACTCCACGGTGACGCTCTTGGCCAGGTTGCGCGGCCGGTCCACGTCATGGCCGCGCTGCAGAGCGGCGTGGTAGGCAATCAGTTGCAGCGGAACCGTGGTCACGAGTGGCGACAAGGGCGAGAGAACCCTCGGGACGAAGACGACGTCGTCGGCGACAGCCGCCAGCGCACTATCGCCCTCGGTGGCGATGGCGATCACATGGCCGCCACGCACGCGAACCTCTTCGATGTTGGCGATGACCTTGTCGGTGGTGTTGTCGCGCGGCGCGACGAAAACCACCGGCATGCCGCGATCGATGAGCGCCAGCGGCCCATGTTTCATTTCCGCCGCGGGCATGCCCTCCGCATGAATGTAGCTCAGCTCCTTCAGCTTCAGGGCGCCCTCGAGCGCCACCGGGAAGTTGACACCCCTGCCCAGATAGAGCCAGTTCTGACGGTCGATGTGGCGTGCCACGAGCTCGCGGATTGCGTCGTCCGAGCGCAGGACCGCTTCGATTGCCCGAGGGCATGCGCGCAGGCCCTCCAGGATCTCCGTGCAGCGCTCCGCCGACAGATGGCGCTGGCGGCCGAGCAGGACGGAGAACAGGGTCAGGACCGCTACCTGGGACGTGAACGCCTTGGTGGAGGCCACGCCGATCTCGGGTCCGGCGTGCAGATACATGCCGGCCTGAGTCTCGCGCGCGAGTGTCGAGCCGACGACGTTGATCACCCCCAGCACGGTCGCTCCCTTGGCGCGCATCTCGCTCATGGCGGCGATGGTGTCGGCGGTTTCGCCCGACTGGCTGATGAAGAGCGCTATCGTGCCGGCTTCGACGATCGCGTTGCGGTAGCGCAACTCGCTGGAGTACTCCACGTCGGTCGGCACGCGCGCGATTTCCTCGATCAGGTATTTCCCGACCAGACCGGCGTGCCAGGCGGTGCCGCAGCCGGCGATTACGATTCGCCGCAGATGGGTAGGAGAGCAGTCCACGCTTCCCAGGCCCCCGAGGTTCACGCCGCTTCCACTTGGGTCGATACGTCCGCGCAGTGTGTTCCTCAGCGCCTCCGGCTGCTCGTGAATCTCCTTCAGCATGAAGTGCGGGTAGCCGCCTCGTTCGATCTGCTCGAGCGACAGCTCCAGGCGTTCGATTTTCTTGCGCAGCGGAACGGCGTCGATCGTGCTGGCATTGAGGGTGTGGCCGTCGACGGTCACGACCTCGTTGTCATGCAGGTAGACCACGCGGCTCGTGTGCTCGACGATCGCCGCGCCGTCGGAGGATATGAGGTGCTCGCCCTCGCCGATGCCGATTAGCAGCGGACTGCCGCGGCGAGCGGCGATCAACAATTCCGGAAACTCGACGCAGGAGACGGCGATGCCGAAGGTTCCCTGCACTTCGCGCAAGGCACCGCAGAGGGCGGTCAACAGACCCTCGGGGCCGGAGCCGTTTCCATCTTCGTACAGGAAGCCGATGAGCTGCACCAGCGCCTCGGTATCGGTGTCGCTCGCGAACGCGATCCCCTGCCCGGTCAGGTATTGGCGGATCGAGGCATGGTTCTCGATGATGCCGTTGTGTACCAGCGCGATCCGGCCGGAAGTGTCCAGGTGAGGATGCGCGTTGCGCTCGCTGGGCGCTCCGTGGGTTGCCCAGCGGGTGTGGGCTATGCCGCAGGTGGCGGGGACGCGGTCATGCGCGGCCGAGGCGACCTCGCTGCGGAGCTCACGGACCGGTCCGACGGCCCGTGAAACGTGCAGCTCGTGCGGCGAGACGAGCGCCACTCCCGCCGAGTCGTAGCCGCGATATTCCAGCCTTGCCAGGCCGGTGAGGAGCGGCTCGAGCGCACGCCTCGGCCCGGTATATCCGACGATTCCGCACATCCCGGCGGCTCAGATCGACGCGATCAGGCCACCGTCGACCAGCAGGGTGGCGCCCGTTACCCACTCCGCCTCGTCGGAGGCCAGGAAGACCGCGGCGTGCGCGATGTCCTCCGGTTTGCCGAGCCGTGGCATGGCGGTCTTCTCACGGACCGCCTGGATCTGCTGCGGTGTGAGGTAGTCCTGGATGGGGGTCTCGATGTAACCGGGGCAGATCGCGTTGACGGTGATCCCATCCGCCCCGAGCGTCAAACAGGCGTCGCGCGTCATGTTCACGAGAGCCGCCTTGGATGAGGCGTAGGCGGGTCCGGAACTGCCGCCGAAGGCGTGCACGGAGGCGATGTTGATCACGCGGCCGTGTGCGGACGCGCGCAGATGGGGAACCGCGCACCGGGTGGCCAGGAATGGGGCACGGAGGTTGACGTCGATCACACTCTCCCACTCTTCGTTGGTCTGCCGGTCCGCGGTGCCGACGATGCCGATGCCGGCGTTGTTGACCAGGATATCCACGCCGCCGAAGCGATCCGCGGCAAAGGAAACCATTGCGGCTATCTGCACCGGTGAGGAGACGTCCGTGGCGATGAACGCGGCAGTGCCGCCCTCGGCGTCGATCGATTCGGCGGTCGGCGGGCGCGGCTCGGTCTCGTGGTACTTTCCACGCCGCGGCTCCTCCTGCACGTCGGCAACTACCACGCGGGCGCCTTCTCGGGCGAAGGCCACCGCTATTCCGCGGCCGATGCCGGTGCTGGCTCCCGTCACGATGGCGACGCGGTCGTCAAGTCTGCCCATGGGGCCCCTCCTCGAACAGTTCCAGGTTCACATTCGTGGCTATCGGCGGCTCAGGGGCCGGAAGAACGCACGCCGGCCCCTCGGCCTGCGCGTGGTTGACGGTGCGTGCGACCGGCTGCATGGCCATCTTCGCCGCCGGATAGGGACTCAGCAAGGCGCGCAGCTCGTCGGTGCTCCGTGAAGGATCCAGCCACCGATCGTAGCGGTCCGGCGCGATGATAACCGGCATGCGGTCGTGCAACGTGCCCACCAGCTCGTTCGGCTGGGTGGTAACGATGGTAAAGGTCGCGGGTGCGGTGTCGTCTTCCCCTGCTCCGGAACCCCGCTCGTACAAACCGGCGTAGGCGAACGGGGCGCCGTCACGCAGCCGAATCCAGTGCGGTGTGCGCTCGCGTCCGCCCCATTCGTAGAACCCGTCGCTGGGGATCAGGCACCGGCGTCGGGCAAACGCATCGCGGAATGCCGATCGCCGCTCCAGAGTCTCGGCGCGCGCATTGATGAGCCGGCCGGCGATGCTGCGGTCGCGGGCCCAGGCCGGCATCAGCCCCCACCTCAGCGCATCCAGCACGCGCTGGCCGCGTTCCACCCGGACTGCGACGGCCGGCTGCGTCGGAGCGATGTTGTAGCGCGGCCGAAGTTCGCGAACCCGGGACTGCGCGCCGAACAGCGCGGCCAAGGCGGCCGCATCAAGATCGGTCGTGAGCGTAAAGCGCCCGCACACGACGCTACAGCTCCGTTACCAGCTCGCGTTCTTTCTGCAGTATGTCGTGCATTCCGCCTTCGCGCAGGCTGGTGGCGGAAACGACCGTCAAGCGAGCCCGGCGGCGAAGCTCGGGGACATCCAGCGCCCCGCAATTGCACATCGTCGCCTTGATCTTGGCGAGCGTCTGCTTGAGATTGGAGGCGAGCGAGCCGGCGTACGGCACATAGCCGTCGACCCCTTCCTCGAATGCCAACTGACCGTTGACCGCGTCATACCGTGCCCAGTTCTGCGCGCGGTTGGTGCCTTCGCCCCAGTACTCCTTGACGACGTTCGTGCCGAGGCGAATCTGCCGCCCCGGGCTCTCGTCGAATCGGGCGAAGTAGCGGCCCATCATCACGAAATCGGCGCCCATCGCGAGGGCGAGGACGATGTGGTAGTCGAAGACGATACCGCCGTCGGAGCAGATGGGAACGTAGCGTCCGGTCTCCTCGGCGTAGCGGTCCCGAACCGCGGCCACATCCAGCACCGCGGTTGCCTGTCCGCGGCCGATGCCCTTCTGCTCCCGCGTGATGCAGATCGAGCCGCCGCCGATGCCCACCTTCACGAAGTCGGCGCCCGCGTCGGCAAGGTAGCGAAAGCCGTCCGGCTCGACGACGTTGCCGGCGCCGACCTTCACGGCCCCGCCGTACCGTTCGCGTACGAATGCCAGACAGTCCGCCTGCCACTCGTTGAACCCGTCGGAGGAGTCGACGCACAGCACCGAGGCGCCCGCCTCGACCAGGGGCGGCACCCGGTCGCGATAGTCGTGCGACGAGACGCCGGCGCCGACCACCAGCCGCTTCTCGTCGTCGATCAGCTCATCCGGATTCTCGCGGTGGTCGTCGTAGTCCCTGCGAAACACCAGATGCCGCAGGTGTCGCCCGCCGTCGATGATCGGCAGGCAGCTCAGGCCGTGCTCCCAGATCAGGTCGTTGGCGGCGTTGAGGGTGATGCCGTCATGGCCGACCACCAGACGGTCGAACGGTGTCATGAGGGTGTCGACGCGGGTGTCCGGGTCCTGCCGGTGCACGCGGTAATCGCGGCTGGTCAGGATGCCGAGCAGCGGGCCGTCCGGCCGCCCGTCCGCGGTCACCGCCATCGTGGTGTGGCCGGTGCGGCCGGCCAGGTCGATCACGTCGCGCAGCGTGGCGTCCGGCGTGAGGTTGGAGTCGGAGACCACGAAGCCGGCCTTGAACTTCTTGACACGCTGCACCATCTCCACCTGATCGTCGATCGGCTGGGAGCCGTAGATGAACGCGATACCGCCGAAACGCGCGAGCGCGACCGCCATGCGGTCGTCGGAGACGGTCTGCATGACCGCGGAGGCGAGCGGGATGTTCAGTGAGATCGCTGCCGGCTCGCCGACGGCGTGGCTTACCAGCGGCGTCTGCAGCCGCACGTTGGCGGGCACGTTTTCCTTGCGGGTGAGGTTCGGCAGCAGCAGGTACTCGCTGAACGTCCGTGAGATCTCGTCGATGACGACTGCCAATCGGTCCTCCCGTTTCAGGCTGGCCGGTTCAGGCCGGCGGAAGCCTGTCAGTCCCCGTCGGCACGCGATCCGTGCCGGTCGGCACACGATCCGTGCCGGTCGGCACACGATCCGTGCCGAGCGCCGGCCGCAGGGGCTCGGGCACCGTCAGGGTACCGTCGGCGTTCTGATGGGTCTCCAGCAGCGCAGGCAGCAGCCGGCTGGTCGCCAGGCCCGATGCGTTCAGGGTATGTACGAAGCGGGTGCCGCCGGAGCCGCGCACCCGGGTGTTGGCGCGCCGCGTCTGGTAGTCCCGGGCGTTCGACGCGGAGCTCACTTCCTCGTAGCTGCCCGTGCTTGGCAGGTAGACCTCCAGGTCCAGGGTGCGCGCCATCGCCGACGAGGCGTCGCCGGCGGCCAGCCTGGTAACCCGGTAGTGCAGCCCCAGCCCCTGCACCAGCCGCTCCGCCCGGCCGATCATGTCTTCCAGCGCTTCCTCGGAGCGATCCGGCATCACGAACTGAAACAACTCGACCTTGTTGAACTGATGCCCTCGCAGGGTGCCGCGGTCGTGGGTGCGGTAGGAGCCCGCCTCACGCCGGTAGCACGGCGTGTAGGCGACGTATCGCCTGGGCATCTCCGACTCCTTCAAGATCTCGTCGGCGTGCAGGCTGGCCAGCGCGGTCTCCGAGGTAGGCAGCAGAAACGGCGCCTCGCCGCGCTCGGCGCCTTCCTGCAGGAAGTAGACGTCATCGACGCCGAATCGGGGGAACTGCCCGGCGTTGAAGCCGCAGCCATAGCTCAGCAGGTGCGGCGGCAGGATCAACTCGAAACCGTCGGCCACGTGCGTGTCGATGAAGTAGTTCAGCAATGCCCACTCCAGGCGCGCTCCCCAGCCGCGGTAGATCCAGAACCCGTGTCCGGCCAGCTTGGCACCGCGCTCGTAGTCGACCAGGCCGAGCCTGCCTGCGAACGCCACGTGGTCCATGCCGGCCGCGCATGCGGCGGGCCGCTCGCCCCACTCGCGGAGGGTCTGGTTGGCCTCCTTGCCGCCCGGCGGGACATCGGGATCCGGGAGGTTGGGCAGTCCGGCCAGCAGTTCGTCCAGCTCCTGCGTGACGGTGCCGAGCCGGGTCTCCAGCTCCTTGATCCGGTCGCCCACGGCGCGCATCTCGGCGATGAGCTCCGTCGCGTCGCCGCCGGCGCGCTTGATGCGCGGCACCTCTCGCGACGCGTCGTTGCGCCGCGCCTTGAGCTGCTCCACGGATGTGATCAACTCACGCCGGGCAGCGTCGAGGTTCTGGATCGGCTGCAGGTCAACGGGGTCCATCCGCTTGCGGAGCGCCTCGCGGACCGCGTCCGGCTCATTCCGGATCAGGGAGATGTCTATCACTTGGGGCCTGTCACCTTGGGGCCTGTCATATGTGGTTTGGAACGTATCATGCGGAACCTCTGTCGCACATCGGCCAGCCGTTCGCGCCAGCCTGCGGGTGTCCGGATCGTGCCCGCCACCGTCAGCCCGGCCGCCGCCTGGCGGAGGAGCGCGCGGCGCGTGTCGCCGTCGGCAACGCGATCACGCAGTTCCCGGCGCAGTTCGCCCAGCTCGTCGAGGAATGGAACCAGGTCGGAAGCGTCGATCACCCGCTCCAGCTCCCGGCGCAGAATCCCGGCGACGGAAGGGCTGGCGTTGCTGGTGGCTATGGCGATGCGGAGGTGGCCGCGGCTGACCACCGCCGGCATCCCCAGATCCGACCGGTCGGGCTGGTCATACGTGGACAGCAGCACCCGCTCGCGCCGCGCCCAGGCAGCGACGGCCGGATGGGCGGGGTTGCCGTCGGCCAGGGTGTTGACCACCAGTCGGCGCCCGCGCAGATCGGCCGGCCGCACGGTCCTGCGCAGCCAGACGAGCCGACCGCTCGCTGCCCATGACCGGATCTCCGGCTCTACCGCCGGGCTGACCACGGTGACCAGGGCCTCGGCGTCGAGCAGCCGCGCCGCCTTGTCCCGCGCCTCGTCCTCTCCGCCGATGACGAGCACCGGCTGACCTACCAGGTCCAGCCCGATCGGGAACAGTGGTCTCAGGGTGGCAGACATGCCGTGAGGGTGGCCCCAGCGACCGCGCGGCACAAGCCTGGGTGCGCTCGGCCCGCTGTGCCCGGCTCGCTGTGCCCGGCCCGCTGTGCCAGGCCCGTGTGATAGTCTGCGCCCGTGATCGACCTGCCCGCAGCCGACCGGTGCCGCTACGACCTCGTCTCATTGGGCGAGGTGCTCTGGCGGCTTGACCCGCGCGACGTTCCGCTGGCCCGTGTGCGCGATTCGATGCGGGTCTTTCAGGGTGGAGGGGAGACCAACGTCGCCTGTGGCGTTTCGGCGACGTTCGGTCTGCGTACCGCCGTCCTCACCGCGCTGGTGGCCGACGACATCGGCCGCAACATCGGCAACCAGCTTGCGGAGGCGGGGGTCGATACGGGCCGGATCATCTGGTGGGACACCGCGCGCTCTGCAGACAGCCACAGCACGGACGCCAAGGGCACGGTGCACAACGGCATCTCGGTCACGTTCGCCGGCAAGGGCGTGCTGCCGTCGGAGACGCTCTACTACCGCGCCCACACCGCCGCCTCGCTGCTTGCCCCGGGAGACTTCGATCTGCAGGGGCTGTTCGCCCGCGAGGGGGTACGGGTGTTCAACACGGGCGGCATCTTCACGCTGATCGGCGACCGCACCGCGCAGACCGCCATCGCAGCCGCGGAGGCCGCTCGGGCCGCCGGCACCTTCGTCGCCGCGGACCTCAACTACCGCTCCAAGGTAGAGCCCGACCGGGAACGGGCGCGCCGGATCAATCGGCGCCTGATCCCGAGCATCGACTTTCTTGTCGGCAACGACTCGGATCTCGCCGACGCCCTGGGCTACGACACACCCGATGGTGACGATCGTTTCGAGCCGTGGCTGGAGCGCTACCGGGCCACCATCGAACGGGTGGCCGCAGACTTTCCGCGCCTGCGCCTGATCGGTACGCAGTGGCGCGGCGCGCACGACGCCGACGTGGTGAGTTGGGGTGCGGTGCTGTATGAAACCGCGACTCGCCGCTGGTACGCCGCCCCGGTCCGCGAGCGGGTGCACATAGCCGATCGCACCGGCGGGGGAGATTCCTTCACCGCCGGCGTCGTCAGCGCGCTCCTGCAGGGAAAGGACCTGCAGCAGGCGGTCGAGTGGGGAGCCGCGCACGGTATCCTGGTGCAGTCGACGCCCGGCGACACGACCATGGTCCGCCAGGAACAGGTGATCGCCGAGGCGGAACGTGTCCGCCGGGGCGGCGGCGTGAAGGCCGCCCGATGAATCGGCCGGTAGGCCGCCCGATGAGAGCCGGCGCGCGGATGGAAGGCGGACCGTCACGCCCGACCGGCCACACCCGCCCTGATTTGTCGGGATTCCGGCAAATACGTAGGATAGTGGTGATGAGCGAGCAGGTGAGCCGCCGGCGACGGTTCGCATGCGATGGCGTGCCGGCTGCCAGGGCAGGCGTGCCGGATGGCGCGGAGCATCGCAGTGCCTGAGAAGCCCGATCAAGCTGGTCCGGAGAAGCAGACGGCCTACATCTTTCACGTCCTGCTGAAGGACGGCGAGTCGCTGCTGCTCGATCCGTTCCGGGGAGTGGAGCGGCTGGAGAGCACCCTTGCGGAGCGCACCGTGGAAGGTCGGTTCGGGACCGAGCCGCGTGTCGAAGCCCTCACGCTGTATCGCAATGAGCTGTACCGGGCGGTGGACGCCGCCGTTCGCCGCTGGTTGTCGGAGAAGCGGTTCATTCCCCGTTTTCTGGCGTCCGCCGGTGTGTTCGTGCTGGCGATGTTCGTGATGGCCTATGTGTTCCGCGGCGGGCTGCCGATCCCGGTGATCGACGAGCTGGCGATCGCGCTGGGCGCCAGCGTCGTCGCGTACCTCGCGATAGGCAGGAAGGAACTGGCCTCGGAGATGGCGACCAGGAAGCGCGTTGCGCTGAAGAACGCGATCGACCGCATCACCTTCGTCCCCAGCCAGTTCCTGGTCCGGGTCGAAGAGGCGCTGCGCCGCTACGAGGCGGAGAATCTGGAAGGGCTGGTTTCGGAGATCCTGGATCCGGCCGACGAGCCGCTGGACGAGCCCGAGCGGACGGAGGCAACCGAGTTCGTGCGACTGCTGGAGGACCAGTTCAACTACGCCCGCCTGCGCAAGGGAGAGCGGGAGTTGAAGAACTTCCTGGCAGAACGGGGCGCCGAGCGCGGCACCAACCTGCGGAAGTGGGCGGAATCGCAGCGCCTCAACTTCCCGCTGTACGCGGTGTACAAGAGATTCAAGCGTACGGTCGAGCGGGTGCGCTGACACACCGCCATCGTCACGTCGCCGTGCGTGCGGCAAGGATCGTTGCTACCGTTCTCCTGCTTGGCGCCGGCCGCGCCGTCGCGCTTCAGCCGCTGGACCTGACGCTCGCTCTGGCGGGCTCGGCCCTCACGGGCGGCGGCCTCCTGGTCGCCAACCGGGTCCCTCCGGTGACGGAGGAGCAGCGCCTTCAACTCCGCATCGAGGATCTGCCCCCGATGGACCGGGTGCTGGTGTTTCCGGACCAGCCACTCATCGGCGGCATCAGCGACATGGTCGCCTACAGCCAGGTCCTGGTGCCGGTCGGCGCTGCGGCGTTCGGACTGGAGCGCCGGGACGCGCAGGACGTGCTGGCCCGCCACTACCAGGTGTTGGCCATCACCTATGGCAGCTCATACCTGGTCAAGGCCGCCGTCTGGCGTGCGCGTCCGTTCCTGTACGACCCGAACGTCTCTCCCGCGCGTGCCGCCGACCGGACGGGAGCCAACTCGTTTCCGTCCAGCCATGTCGCCGTCGCCTTTGCGAGCGCCACGTTCATCAGCACCATCGCCGACCAGTACTGGGACGAACGCTACACGACGATCCTCACCGTCGGCTCCTACGCAACGGCTTCCATGGCGGCGATTCTTCGGATCGCCGCCGGCCGTCATTTCGTGAGCGACGTTCTGGCGGGCGCACTCCTCGGAATCGCGGTCGGGTGGGCCGTGCCGACCGCGCACCGACTGTCTGCCCGCTGACGTGAACGGCCCGCGAACGTGAGGGCAGCCCGGAAGTGCGCGTGCGCGGCACTGGCAGGTCTGCTGGCCGTCGCGCTCGTCGCCTGTCGGGGCGGGGTGGAGACCGTCAGGCTCCGGGTCGGGGAGGAGCGGTTTACCGTCTGGGTGGCACGCACCCCGGAGCAACGGGCGCGCGGGCTGATGTATCGCACCGACCTGGGGCCTCGGCAGGGCATGCTGTTCGTGTTCGAGAACGAACAGGTGCTGTCGTTCTGGATGAAGAACACGCCGTTGCCGCTGTCGATCGCGTTCCTGTCCACCGACGGTGAAATCCTGCAGATCGAGCCGCTGACACCGTTCTCGGAAGTGATCGTGAGCTCCTGGCGACCCGCGCGCTATGCGCTGGAAGTCAACGCCGGCGCCTACACGGAGGCCGGCGCCCAGGTCGGAGATCTGGTCGGCTTTCCGCGGAACTGGCGCTAGCTATGAGTCCCCGGCCTCGTCCACGAACGGCTCCAGTTGAGGCTCGCCGTCCGCCAACTCCGGCTCGTTGATCATGATCTCGATGCGCCGCTCGATCTTGGCGAGCTCCGCGCCGAGATCGCGGGCCAGCTTCATGCCGCACTCGAACAGGTCGACCGCCTCCGCCAGGGGCACGTCGCCGTCCTTCAGCCGTTCCGCGAGTACTTCCAGCTCGTGAAGGCGTTCCTCGAAGCTGGACTCGCCCGTCCCGGGAGAGCGCGTCTCCGGTTCAGTCATCACCACCTCCGGCAGCGACCGGTTCCGTGCCGGTGACGGAGGCCGCCAGCCGGCCGCGGTGCAGCCGTACGCGTATCGGGTCGCCAGGGGCCGCCTGCGATGCGTCGGTGACCGGGGCGCCGTCGGCGGCGGTCACCAGCGCATAGCCCCGGGCAAGGATGTCGAGCGGCGACCTGGAGCGGATCGCCTCGGCGGCAAGCACCACGCGGTGCCGGCTGTCGAGCACACGTGCCTGCAGCGCACGCGTGGCGGCCGCCACGGCGTCATCCAGACGCTGCGTGGCCGGTGCCAGCGCCAGGCGCAGGCTGCGCTCCAGCCCGGCCGGCTGAAACCGCTCCAGGGCGAAACGGACGCGCTCGCGCCGCTGGTCCAGACTGCTGCGCATCGAGCCGGCGGCGGCGTGCAGGCGGCGCAGCAGATCGGAGCGTTCGCTGGACACCAGCTCGGCGGCGGCCGACGGGGTAGGGGCGCGAACGTCGGCCGCCAGATCTGCGAGCGAGGTGTCGGTCTGGTGGCCGACCGCGCTCACCACCGGCAATTCGCAGCGAACGATCGCTTCGACCACCGCTTCGTCCGAGAACGGCAGCAGGTCCTCCAGGGACCCGCCGCCCCGGGCCAGGATGACCACGTCGCCCATACGGTGGCGGCTGGCGGTCCGCAGCCGCGAAGCGATGATGCCGGCGGCTCCGGCTCCCTGCACCTGTGCAGGCAAGACCACCAGGTCGATGCCGGCATGCCGCCTCCGCAGCACGTTCAGGATGTCGCGTAGCGCCGCGCCGGCTGGAGAGGTGATCACCACCACGCGCCGCGGCACGCGCGGTATCGGCCGCTTGCGCTCCAGGTCGAAGCAGCCGCGCGCCGCCAGCCGGCGTTTGCGCTCCTCCAGCAACGCCAGCAGATCGCCGGTGCCGGCCCGTTGCAGCGTTTCGACCACCAACTGGTAGGTGCCGCGTTGTTCATAGACATCGATCGCGCCACGCGCGCGGATCAGCATGCCGTCGTGTGGGACGAAGTCCGCCCGGGCGAGCTGCGTGCGGAACATCGCCGCCTGCAGCACGGCGCGGCGGTCCTTCAGGCTGAAGTACAGATGACCGCTGGCCGCCCGGCGCGCGTTGGACACCTCTCCCTCGACGGTGATGTCCGGAAACGCTCCCCCCAGCATGCCCCTGACTCTCCGTGTGACGTCCGACACGGAGTAGACGTGGCGCTGAGGCGTCCGACCTCGCCCGAGCACGCGGCAGATCGTAGTGGCGGCCGGCCCCCTTGGCAACGCGGCGCGGCACCGGGCGGCAGCCGGCCTGCACCCGGCGTGCGGTACTGCCGATACATGAAGCGAGGTATGCTCCGTTCACGGGTTGCGTGTGTCTTGGCGTTGGCGGCCGTGCTCCTCGCCACGGCGTCAGCGGCATGGTGTGACACCGATCTCATGGATCTGCGCAGCCGGACCGGCTCCACCCTGGAGTGGGATCCCTGGTCTCAGCGGGGCCTGCTGGTGAACCGCGGCACCACGGTCGCGTTCCGCGTAGGCCTGCCGTGGGCGGTGGTCGACTACGAGGACCGCCTGGACATCGGGCCGGTCACGCGGGACGGCGCCTCGATCCGCTTCACCGACGAGGGTGCCGAGCTCATCGCCGCGCTCCTGGATCCGCCGCGTCCCGAGCGCCTGGGGCCGCAGGTGGTGGCCGTCGTGATCGATCCCGGGCACGGCGGCAAAGACCCCGGCGCGGTCAGGGAGCACCGATTCGACGGCCGACGGGTCGTCATCCACGAAAAGGACATCGCACTTGCCGTCGGTCTGCGGCTGTCTGCGATGCTTACCGAGGAGTTGCCGTACACGCGGATCCTGATGACACGCGATAAGGATGTCTTCGTCGAGCTCGAAGACCGCCCGGCGATGGCCAACGAAGCCCTCGACGCACTCCCGGAGGAGGAGGACATCGTCTTGTTCGTTTCCGTCCACGCGAATACGGTCGCGTTCCGGACGGAACCCACCGGATTCGAGGTCTGGGTGCTGCCCAAGGAACACGAACGAACGGTTCTTCCCACCGGCTCGACGCCGAGCGGTGACAGCGCCGCACAGCCGATTTTCAACGCCATGCTGGACGAGCAGATCAGCCGCGAGAGCGTCGTGCTGGCGAACGAGATCCTGGACGGCCTCGAGGCCCACGTGGGAGACCGGTCGCCGAACCGGGGCTTGCGGGAGGAGAAATGGGCCGTGGTGCGCCGCGCGCGCATGCCGGCGGTGCTGGTGGAGGTTGGCTACATGTCCAATCCGGCGGAGGCGCGCCGCATGCTGCAGCCGGCTTACTTGAACGACCTCGCGCGCGGCATCTACGATGGGATCCGCGGATTCATCGAGTGGTTCGAGGCGGCGCCGGCACTGGCTCAGTAAGCGGAGAAGGGGAGCCGGCGGCCGGGCGAACACCGGCACGATCGCCGGCAGCCGGCGGGCTCCATCAATGGATTGCGCTGGGTGGCCTGGCCGTCACATTCGCGGTGTCCGTCCTGCTCTTCGTCGGTCGGGAGCCTCCGGTCGCCCACGTGCTGTTCTTCGCCGGCCCGGGTGACGATCTGGTGGGGGAGGCTGGACTGGTCGGCGAGACGCGGTACCTGCCGCGTCGCACCGGCCGTATCGAACCGCTCCGGTTGCTGGTGGACGAGGTGATCCTGGGTCCCCGCTTGCGGGACCATCGGGCGGTGCTGCCGCGCTCCACCGAGGTGAGGTTCCTGACGCTCGGGGGCGACACGCTGTACCTTGATCTGAGCGCCGCAGCGTTGCTCGACCAGTCTGGCGCCGAGTTGCAGGGCGCCGATCGCCTGCAGGCGCTGGCGTCGACGCTGCTGTTCAATACGCCCTGGCTGCGGCGGGTCTGGCTTTTCGTGGACGGACAGATCCCGGACTACGAGGCCGCGCGCGACGGTTGGGTGCGGGCGTGCTGCTGAGCAGCGGGCAGCCGGGCGAGTACATCGTTCATCATGAGCCCGAGCTTACCGCCGCCGCGCGGGAACGTGCCGTCGGCCGCGCGCGGCTGCGGTGCTCGAAGCCGGTGACGGCCGGATCGCCGATCACCGCAGAATTCGAGGTCACGGTCGGCGAGCGCGGGTTGCCGGAGGGTGGCCGGCTCGCGATCGCGTGGCGCTGGCCGCTCGATTTCGGTGATCTCCAGGTAACGGATCCCGCAGGCCTCGAATACCTGAGCGCGCGCGCCGAGTCGCCTGCCGCGGACGTCGAGGCCCGCTATCACTGCGTGAGCGGCTTCAACCCCTGGAACCACGCTATCGAGGTGTCGGTCACCGGCGGCCCGTTGCCCGCGAACGGAACGGTTACGGTGACCTGTTCGCGTTGGCAGGCTCCGACGTGCTCGACGCTGGCCGCTCGCTTTCTGGTCGTGGCGCAGGACGAGGCCGGCGCCGACTGGCGCCAGATGGTCGACCCGGCGCCGATCGCCGTGCGTCCGGGCGCGCCCGCCATGCTCGGCGTGGTCGTCCCGTCCGACGCTGTCGTCGGCCGGGAGACGGAGGCCGTCGTACGAGCCACCGACCGCTTCGGCAACCCTGCCGCGCTCCCGGAGCCGCCGCGGCTCGCCGTGCGCGACGGAGGTCCCGCGGCGCGCGTCGGTCCGGCCTGGCCGACCGCGCTTGCCGGGGCGTGGCGGGTTCCCGTCCGCTTCGGCGAAGCCGGCCGCGCCGTGCTGCGCGCGCGTGCGTGCGGGCTCGGCGCGGAGGCCAATCCCATCCACGTGCACGCCGCCGCGCCGCCGCAGCGGCTGCTGTGGGGGGACCTGCATGCCGGCCAGGGCGATACCGGCTGCGGCCTCGACTCCCTCGAACACCACTTTGCGTTCGCCCGCGACGTGGCCGGCCTGCAGTTCGCTTCTCAGCAGGCGAACGACCATTACGTGACCGCCGAGCGCTGGCAGGAGGTGCAGCGGATCACGCGACGCTGGCACGACGACGGACGCTTCGTGGCGTTCCTGGGCTGCGAGTGGAGCGCCCTGACCGCCGACGGCGGCGACCGCAACCTGGTTTTCCGAGGCCGGAGCGCCGAGTTGCCGCGCTCCGGGCGGTTCTTCAGCGACCGGCCGGCCGACCCGACCGTGGATGCCGCACAGGCCGGGGACCTGCACCGGCGGCTCGCCGGCAGCGAGGTGCTCCTCAACCTCCACGCCGGCGGCCGTCCGACCGATCTTTCGCGGCACGCACCGGAGTTGGAACCGCTGTTCGAGGTCCACTCCACGCACGGGACCTCCGACTGGTTCGTGCTGGAGGCGATCAGGCGGGGGTACAAGGTCGGCGTGACCGCCGGCACGGACGGAGTGATGGGCCGCCCCGGTGCCTGTCACCCCGGGCGGCGATTGTCGCGCAACTGCCGGGGCGGCGTGACCGGTCTGTATGCCCCGGAGGCAACGCGCCGGGCGATCTGGGAGGCGTTTCAGGCCCGGCGCTGCTACGGCACCACCGGTGAGCGGATCCGGCTGTGGGTCGAGATCGACGGCGTCCCGATGGGTGGGGAGTGTCAGCTTCCTGCCGGGGAACCGGTGGTCGTCAAAGTGGAGGCCGACGGAACGGCCGCGATCGAAGTGATCGAACTGCTGCGCGGCACGGAGGTCGTGGCGACCGCCCGGGTGGCCGCGTTCGATTACGGGCGGCTGCGCCTCCTATGGGGGGGGACCCGCAAACACGGCACCGCGCGCGATCAGCGCGTCGTATGGGACGGCGGGCTGATCGTGGATGGAGCTGACGTCGACGACGCCGAGCCGGTTCGTTTCGAGAGCCCGTATGACCGCCTGGAGCAGGAAGGCGGCTCTCTGCGCTGGTGCTCCGCGACGGCCGGCGGGCACGCCGGCGTGGTCCTGTCGCTGCGTGGCGGACCTGCCCGGTGCCGCTTCGAGAGCGCTCCGGCGACCTTCGGCTTCTCTGTCGATGCGGCGTTGGCAAGCCCTGCCCGCGTCCCCGCGGGGGGCGCCGGGTGCCAGGTCGAAGTGGGGCCGTCGCCGGTCGCCGACGGCCAGGCGGCGGCGCAGGTCGCGCTGACCGATGACGGACCGGCGCCGACGGCGGCGCCGGTGCCGTACTGGGTGCGCGTCACGCAGGTGGACCGCTCGCGAGCCTGGAGCAGCCCGATCACGGTAACCCGCACGGCGTAGCGCCCCGAAACCGTCGATGAGCGGCTCCGCTTTCGGCCCATCCCCGCCTACGTACTACCCGAGAGGGGCGTGTCTGCCGAGCTCCGCCACCCACCGCGACGTGCGCACGAAGCGCTGCGCGAAGGCCCCGAGCAGCGCCGAAGAGACCGTGCCGATGGCGAAGAAGGCCGGTGCGATCAGCCACGCGGTCGGCCCGAAGGCCACGTAGCGGGCGGCGGCGACCTGCGCCGCGTTGCTGGCCAGCCCGCCAAGCACGCTGACGCCGATCAGCGACAGCGGCCCCCCCAGCGCCCGCCAGGCGATCAGCATGACGGTTGCGCTGGCGATCGAGCCGGCCGCGGAGAACAGCACCACGTAGGAAAACAGCGTCCCCTGCACGAAGCCCTGTCCGACGACCTTCAGCGCCACCACCAGCGCCACCGACCGCGTGTCCAGGCGCGCGATGGCGATCAGGACCGGCAGGTTGGCCAGGCCGAGCCGCACGAACGGGACCGGCTTGGGGATCGCGAACTCGACGGACGCCAGGAACAGCGCCGTCGCCGCAAGCAGAGCGACCGTGTCGCGGTCCGCCCGGTGGCGGTCCGCCCGGTGGCGGTCCGCCCGGTGGCGGGACACGTCAGTAGCTGCGCGCATCGACGTCGGTCCGGCTCCCGGACTCGATCGACACGAACACGCGATTGGGCAGGCACGCGATCCAGCGTCCCGCGCGTTCGACATGGCCGGTGCGGACGCAGATCTGGTTGTCGCACGGCGATGAGACCACGCGGGCGCCGCCGTCGGCGATCTCGACGACGGTCTGTCCGATCGGTCCGCTGACGGCGACCGTCTCCTCCACCGAGGAGGCGAACAGGTACTCGACGTCCGGAGCGGTGACGAGCACCGTGGTCCGTCCGCCGGCGCCGCCGTAGACCGCCGTCGAGATCGCGACCACGAGCGACGCGGCGAACAGCAGCGTCACGTAGTCGAGCGGCTTCACCGGCCGACCCGCACCGCCGCCCGGGGCGCGTTCAGTCGACGCAGGCGGCCAGCCGGTCCGCGGCGTCGGTCCGTTCCCACGAGAAGCCGTCCCGGCCGAAGTGGCCGTATGCGGCGGTCTGCCGGAAGATCGGGCGGCGGAGATCGAGGCAGCGAATGATGCCGGCAGGCGTGAGGTCGAAGGTGTCGCGGACCGCCGACTCGATGCGCTGTTCCGGCACCTTGGCCGTGCCGAACCCCTGCACCAGAAGCGACACCGGCTCGGCGACACCGATCGCGTACGCCAGTTGCACCTCGCAACGGCTGCACAAGCCGGCCGCCACCACGTTCTTGGCCACGTACCGCGCCATGTAGGCGGCGGACCGGTCGACCTTGCTCGGGTCCTTTCCCGAGAACGCGCCGCCGCCGTGGCGGGCCGTGCCGCCGTAAGTGTCGACGATGATCTTGCGGCCCGTCAGGCCGGTGTCGCCGTGCGGCCCGCCGACCACGAAGCGGCCGGTCGGGTTGATGAGGTAGCGCACGGTGCCGTTCAGCATCTCGCCCGGAAGAGCTCTTCCGATCACCTGCTCGATCAGTGCCTCGCGCAGGGTGTCGTTGTCCACGTCCGGATCGTGCTGGTGAGACAGCACCACGGTCGGGATCGCCACCGGGATGCCGTCGCGGTAGCGGACCGAGACCTGGCACTTGCCGTCCGGCCTCAGAAAGGGGAGCTGTCCGGCCTTCCTGACCTCCGCGGCGCGGCGCATGATGCGGTGCGCGAAGTCGATCGGCGCAGGCATGAGCCGGTCGGTCTCCCTGCAGGCATAGCCGAACATCAGGCCCTGGTCGCCGGCGCCCTGCACCCGGTCGTCGTCCGCGTCCACCCCGCGGGCGATGTCCGGCGACTGCTCGTGGACGGTGTTGAGCACGGCGCAGGCATCGGCGTCGATCCCGTAGGCGGGATCGTCATAACCGGCGTCGCGGAGCACGTCGCGGGCGATTGCGGGAATGTTCAAGCTGGCACGCGTGGTGATCTCACCGCCGACCAGCACCAGGCCGGTCGTGGCGAACACTTCGCACGCCACGCGGGCATCCGTATCGTCGCCGAGCGCGGCGTCGAGCACCGCGTCGGAGATCTGGTCGCAGAGCTTGTCGGGGTGGCCCTCGCCGACGCTCTCGGAGGTGAAGGTGTACTCGGCAGCGGTCATCTCGGAACCGCGCCGGAACGTACCAGAGCCGGGACCGACGGTCAAACACGCCAAGGATCTGGACGCGGGCGCTGCATTCGCCGCACAGTCCCGTCCCGGTCATGAGCGATCCACTGCGCACGGCGCTGGCGGCGGTCACCTCGTGCGCGGCCCGGATGGAGCCGGTACGGGACTTGCTGCGTGCGCACGCCGACGGCGACCTGCCGGTCACGATCCAGGGCCCGCAGGGCTCGTTCCTGTCGGTGCTGACCGCCCTGTTGGCCGACGCGCGGGACGCTCCCGGCGGGTCGATTCTGGTGGTCACCCCCACCGAGCAGGAGGCCGAGCTGGTCGCGGACGACCTGCGCCTGTTCGCCGGCCGACCGGTGGTCGAGCTGCCGTGGTGGGGGACGCTGCCGTACGCCCGGCAGGCCCCGTTGCCGGCCGTGTTCGGCCGCCGCGCGGATGCGCTGGTCCGCCTGGCGAGCGGCGAGCGGTGCCTGGCCGTGGCGCCGCTGCGGGCACTATTGACGCCGACGCCCGAGCCTTCGCACCTGCTCGCGCATGCCATCCGGTTCCGCACCGGCCAGGAGGTCGACCCGGTCGGCACCGCGGAGACACTGGCGACCGTCGGCTACCTGCGCGTGCCGCGCGTGACCGTGCATGGCGAGTTCTCCGTCAAGGGCGAGGTGATCGATGTCTTCCCCTTCGCGCTCGACGCCGCCGTGCGCGTGGTGCTGGACTTCGACCATGTGGCCGAGATCCGGCACTTCGATCCGCTCACCCAGGGCTCCATCGGTCACGCGGATCGCGTGGACGTCGCTCCGGCCCGCGAGGTGACGCTGCAAACAGATCGGCTCGCGCAGCTCCGCGACACGCTCGCCGGCGAGCAGCTCCCCGATCCGTTCCGCGAAGAGCTGCTCGACACGCTGCAGCGCGACCCGCAGCACGCCGGCGTGGAGCAGTACTACCCGCTGTGCTTTCCCGAGCGCCATTCCGTGGTGGATCTGCTGGGCGACGGCGGCACGCTGGTGCTGGCCGACGGCGAGCGGCTGCGGGCCGGTTTCCAGGCGCTGCGCCGGGAGGTGCATGAGCTGTACCGGCGGGCGCAACGCGACGGCGCCTTCGGCCCGCGCCCGAAGTCCGTGCTGCTCGACTACGCCCGCGTCGCCGAGCGGCACGCACGGCGCGTCACCGTCGCGTCGTTGCAGCGTACCGCGCCGGCCGAGCGTGCCCGTCTGAGCGGAGCGCAGGCGCTGGAAGCGCCTGATCCGGAGCCGCTCCTCAACCTTCCGTGTGACCCGCCGCGTTCCTTCTTCGGCAACATTCCCTACTTCCGCGAACAGCTCGCGGCGCTCATGGACTCCGGCTACCGGGTGTTCGTCTTCGCGGTGTACGACTTCCAGGCGGCGCGCATCCGCGCGATGGTCGACCCCGCCAACGGCACCGGCGGGGAGATCACCATCCTTCCGTACAGCATCTCGGCCGGCTTCGCCCTGCCCGACTGCCGGGTGATCTTCATCCAGGAGAACGAGATCTTCGGCCGCAAGCGCCGGCTGCCGCAGACCGTGGCGCGCAGCACGCAGAGCGCCGCGATCGACTCTTTCGTCGACCTCAGTCCGGGCGATCACGTCGTGCACGTCAACTATGGAATCGGCCTGTACCACGGCATCTCGCGCATGACCGCGGCCGGTAACGAGCGCGACTACATGGAGGTCGAGTACGCCGGCGAGGAGCGTATCTACGTGCCGATCGAGCAGGTCAACCTCGTGCAGCGCTACATCGGCCGCGACGGCTTCAAGCCCAGGCTGGACAAGATCGGCGGGCGCGCCTGGGAGAACCGCAAGCAGCGGGTGCGCCAGTCGGTCGAGGAGATGGCCGAACGGCTGGTGCGGCTCTACTCGCGGCGGCGCGCTCAGCAGGGGTTCGCGTTTCCGGCCGACAGCGACTGGCACGACCGCTTCGACGCCGCCTTCGAGTACCAGGAGACCGAAGACCAGGTCCGATGCATCGAGGAAGTCAAGGCGGACATGGAGGACGCCGCTCCGATGGACCGGCTGGTGTGCGGGGACGTCGGCTTCGGGAAGACGGAAGTCGGCCTGCGCGCCGCGTTCAAGGCGGTGATGGGCGGCAAGCAGGTGGCGCTGCTGGCGCCCACCACCATCCTGGCCGAGCAGCACTACGACACCTTCACCGAGCGCTTCTCGCCGTTTCCGGTGGGGGTGGAAATGCTGTCGCGGTTCCGCAGCAAGGCGGACCAGAAGCAGGTGATCGACGGCCTGCAGGCGGGGCAGGTGGACATCGTCGTAGGCACGCACCGGCTCGTTCAGCGCGACGTGAGCTTCAAGAATCTCGGCCTGCTGATCGTCGACGAGGAGCAACGCTTCGGGGTCAAGCACAAGGAGCGGCTCAAGGAGCTGAAGACCTCCGTGGACTGCCTTACGCTCACGGCGACGCCGATCCCGCGCACGCTGCACATGTCGCTGGCCAGAATCCGCGACATGTCGATCATCAACACGGCGCCACAGAACCGGCTGCCGGTGGAGACCTACATCGAGGAGTTCGACGAGTTGCTGGTCGCGGAGGCGATCCGTAAGGAGGTCGCCCGCGGCGGGCAGGTCTTCTACCTGCACAACCGCGTGCGCACCATCCGCGAAGTGCTGGTCTACCTGCAGCGGCTGCTGCCGGGCGTGTCCTTCGCTCACGCGCACGGGCAGATGGACGAGGACGAGCTGGAGCGGGTGATGCGCCGCTTCATCGGCCACGAGTTCGACGTGCTGGTGTCCACGTCGATCATCGAGAACGGTCTGGATATTCCCAACGTGAACACGATCGTCATCGACCGTGCCGACATGTTCGGCATCGCCCAGCTCTACCAGTTGCGCGGGCGGGTAGGGAGGTCCGACCGCCCCGCATACGCCTATCTGTTTTATCCGCGCGACCGTGCGCTGTCGGAGCTGGCCATGAAGCGGCTCAAGGTGATTTCCGACTTCACCGACCTGGGATCCGGCTTCAAGGTGGCGCTGAAGGACATGGAGGTGCGCGGCGCCGGCAACCTGCTCGGGGCCGAGCAGTCGGGCGAGATCCTGGCGGTCGGCTACGACATGTACGTACGCCTGCTCGACGACGCGATCGCGACGGTGCGCGGCGATGACGAGGTCGAGGTGCCGGACGTCTATCTGGAGCTCGAATACGCAGGCTTCATTCCCGACGACTACGTCAGCGAGCCGATGGAGAAGATGGAGATCTACAAGAAGGTGGCCGCCGTCGGCGACGAGACCGAGCTCGCGCGGCTGCATGCCGAGATCGAGGACCGCTTCGGTCCGGCGCCGGACGCGGTGCTGAGCCTGCTGGCGATCGCGGAGATCCGCGTGGCGTGCAGGCGGCTTGCCATCTCGTCGCTGAAGGAGCGCCAGGGCGTGGTCACGATCGAGTTCGCCCGCATCGGCCACGTCTCCGCGGAGCGGGTGGTGCGGCTGATCGGCGAGAGCGGCGGCACGGTAATGCTGGACAAGGACCGCCCCAACTGCCTGCTGCTGAAGACCGGCGGCATCGACCTGCGCGAGAAGTCGGAGTTCATCAGCGAGAAGCTGAACGCCCTCGCCTGATCCTCCGGCCGGCTGCCATGGTCGGAGCGAAGGGAATCGCTTGACTCCTTCAATTGCGCTGCGATTCTGCGACCATTCGGCCGGCCGCGGTGGCTTTGCCACGGCGCCCGCGATAGGGTAACGTCTGTAGGGGGAGGGGAGATGCTGGGGGCAGTGTCGTCGCTGGGCTCGGCGCTGGCCGAGTTGCGGAGCGACCGGTCCTTCATGCGCAACGTCGCCCACTGGGAGGTGGTGCCGGCGCGTCCTGGGGCCATCGCGCCGTTCCCGGAGGAGTTGGACGACGGCCTGCGGCGCGTCCTGCGCGCACGCGGCATCGAGCGGCTGTACGGCCACCAGGCGGACGCGTACCGGCACGTGCGCGCCGGCGACAACGTGGTGTTGGTGACGCCCACCGCCTCGGGCAAGACCCTGGCGTACAACCTGCCGATCCTCTCGCACTTCCTGCGCGACGCTCTGGCGACCGCGCTCTACCTGTTCCCGACCAAGGCGCTGTCCCAGGACCAGCAGGCCGAGTTGGACGGGATGGTGCAGGGGGGCGGGTTGCCGGTGCCGGCCTTCACCTACGACGGCGACACGCCGGCATCCGTCCGCGGCCGGGTGCGCGAGCAGGGGCGCATCGTCATCACCAACCCGGACATGCTGCACACCGGCGTGCTGCCGCATCACACGAAGTGGGGTCACTTCTTCGCCGGCTTGCGCTTCGTCGTGATCGACGAGCTTCACATCTACCGCGGCGTGTTCGGCTCCCACCTGGCCAATGTCATCCGCCGGCTGAAACGGATCGCCGCCTTCTACGGCGCGCGCCCGCGCTTCATCTGCTGCTCGGCGACCATCGGCAATCCGCTGGAGCTGGCCCGCCGCATCATCGAGGAGGGCGCGGTCCTGATCGACCGCAACGGCGCGCCCGCCGGTGAGCGCCACTTCCTGCTCTACAACCCGCCGCTGCTGGACGCGGAGCACGGCATCCGCCGCAGCGTCGTCTCAGAGGCGCACGAGATCGCCACCCGCCTGCTGCGCCGACGCGTGAAGACCATCGTCTTCGCGCGTTCGCGCACGCGCACGGAGTTGATCTCCGCCTACGTCAGGGAGTCGCTGGGCGGCCGGGCCATGCCGGACAAGGCCATGCCGGACGGCGCCGATGCCATCGCCTCGTACCGCGGCGGCTACCTCCCGAACGAACGGCGCGGCATCGAGCGCGGGCTGCGCGACGGGTCGCTGCGCGGTGTGGTGTCGACCAACGCGCTGGAGCTGGGCATCGACATCGGTGGACTGGACGCGTCGGTGATGGCCGGCTTCCCCGGAACCATCGCCTCATGCTGGCAGCAGGCGGGCCGCTCCGGCCGCACGGCCGACGTGTCGCTGTCGGTTCTGATCGCCTCGCCGGCGCCGATCGACCAGTTCGTCATTCGCCATCCCGAGTACCTGTTCGGCACCTCCCCGGAGTCCGGCCACGTCGATCCGGACAACATCCACATCCTGCTGGACCAGCTCAAGTGCGCGGTCTTCGAGCTGCCGTACCGCGACGGCGATGAGGAGACACCGCACGTGGCCGAGCTCCTCCGCTACCTGGGAGAGCAGGGCGTGCTCCACCACGCCGACGGTTCGTGGTACTGGACGGACCGCGCCTATCCGGCGGAGCAGGTTTCCCTGCGCACCTCCACGGCGCAGAACGTCGTCATCGTCGACGGCACGCGGGGCGGGCGCCGCCTGGTCGGCGAGATGGACCAGGTGTCGGCGAAGATGCTGCTGCACGACGGCGCCATCTACCTGCACGGCGGCGAGCAGTACCGCGTCGAACGCCTGGACCTGGAGGAGCAGACATGCACGGTGACGCGCGTGGCGGCCGACTACTTCACCGAGTCGGTCGTCCGTACCGACATCAGGCTGCTGCACCGGGACGACGAAACCGGCTCGGCGCACGGACTGGTGCTGGGCGACATCCTGGTGCGCACCCAGCCGACCGGCTTCCGGAAGATCAGGTATCACACGCACGAACGGGTGGGCCGTGGCGATATCCATCTGCCCGCCGACGAGATGCACACGCGGACGGTCGCCGTCGTGCTCGGCGCCGACACGGCGGGCGGGCGCCACTTCGCGTCGCTCGCCGACTGGCAGCAGCGCACCGTGATGGGCCGGCTGGGCTACCTGATCCGCAACGTGGCGCCGGTGTTCCTGCTCTGCGACGTGCGCGACCTCGGCGTCGCCGAACGCGCGCGCGATCCCGACCTGGGAGCGCCGGCGCTCTATCTGTACGACGCCTATCCGGGCGGCTCCGGGCTGGCCGAGGGGTTTCGCGACGACGCCGAGCGCATCTTGCGGGGATGCCGCGACCTGGTGGCCGGCTGCGCCTGCGAGCGGGGGTGCCCCTCCTGCATCGGCCCGTTCGAGAGCCGCGGGAGCCACGATCCCAAGGAACTGATGGTCGACTTCCTGGACGCCTGGCTCGGCGCAGGTCAGGCGGACGATGGCGCGGCGCCGGTTCCGGACGACGCCATTGCCGTGCCCGAACCGGAGACGGCTGCGGTCGGAGCGGGACGGTGACCGCGGGATCGATGACCACGGGATCACCTGCCGGATCGCTGCGCGACTCGATCCGCCGGCGGCTGGACTACTTGCGCGCGGGCGGCGAAGAGCTCCCGCCCTTCGCGCCCGACGACCACGACGGCCGCTGCCTCTCCGAACGCCTGGGCGCCGACTGGCAGCGGCTGGCGCCGTACGTGCATCGCCGCGTGGCGATCGTCCCCTCGCCGCTCACGGACAGACCTCGGTTACTGCCGGAGTCGGTGCCGATCGAGCGCTGCGCCTTCTTCGATACGGAGACCACGGGGCTGGCCGGCGCCGGGGCGGTCATCTTCCTGTTCGGGATCGCCACGGTGCGGGGCGACCGAATGGTGGTGGAGCAGGTGTTCCTGGAGGACTTTCCAGGGGAGACCGCGTTCCTGGAACACATCGAACGCCTGTTGGCCGAGCACCGGCTGTTCGTGTCGTTCAACGGCAAGGCGTTCGACAAGACCATCTTGACGACGAGGTTCCTGATGGACGGGCGCAGCCTGAACATGCCGGAGCACCTGGACCTGCTCTACCCGTCGCGCCGCCTGTGGGCGTCTATCACCGTCGATTGCCGGCTCAAGACCCTGGAGGAGGAGATCCTGGGCATCGACCGGGGAGAGGATATCGACGGGTTCGAGGTGCCCGACATCTACTTCGAGTTCCTCAGAACCGGCGAGCTGGGACGGCTGCCGGTCGTGTTCGAGCACAACCACAGCGATGTCGTTACCCTCGCGCAGCTTCTGGCGACGATCGATCAGGCGCTGGCCGGGGACGACACGGTTCGGGTGGACCCGCGCGGCGTCGGCCACCTGCTGCTGGCCCTGGGAGATCCGTGCGGACTTGACCATCTGCGCCGCGGATACGTGGACGGGCAGCTTCCCTGCGGCACCGCTCTGGGCGGGGAGTTGAAGCGCGCCGGTGCCTGGACCGAGGCTGTCGAGCTGTGGCGGGACATGGCCGAGCGGCACCGCGACCACGGGGCGGCAGTCGAGCTGGCCAAGTACTACGAACACCGCGCGAAGGACTACGACGCCGCGCTCGACTGCGTGCGGCCGTTCTTCGGCGGCGTCAGGAACGGGGCGAGCGGGCTCCACGACGACATGCTGCGCCGGGTGGCACGCCTGCGCCGCAAGCGCGCGTCTCAGCGGTAGTAACTGATGCGATAGCCGCCGCGCGCCGAGAAACCGAGCCGCTCGTACAGGCGCAGCGCGGCCACGTTGCCGGTCTTGACGAACAGGCACGCCTGCTTCTTGTGGTGGAAGATGTCGCGCAGCAACGCGAGCATCACGGCCGCGCCCAGGCCGGTGCGGCGGCAGTCCGGGATGGTGAAGACACCGCCGATCTGGTCCACCTGGAAGCCCCGCGTGTTGGTGGCGGCGGTGGCGACCGGACGTCCGCGGTGCTCCGCCACGTAGACCAGTTCGCCGCGCAGCGCCCGGCGCAGCCGCCTGCGGCAGTCGTCGCGATTGAACCGTGCGGGATCGAGGACGACCTCCTCCATCTCGTATGCTTCCCGCAGTGCCAACAGGCGCTCGGTGTCGCGGACCGTCGCGCGTCTCAGGTCGAGACCGTCGCCGCCGGTGCGCCCGGCCGGCAGCGTGCCCGCCGCTCCGCGATCCAGAGTCATGAGCACGTGGTCCACGCGCACGCGGGGATGCAGCCCCAGCAGCCGTTCCGCGCGAAGCACGTCGGCAGTTATCCCCATGCACGAGTGCAGCGTGCCGGAGGCGTGGATCCTGCCGCGCAGCGCACGGATGTTCCGCTCGTTCCACGGGCGGATGCCGTCCGCGCGCGGCGAATCCTGCTCGTACTCGAATGCCGCCAGCAGCAGTCCGTCGCGGGCGCGCAGCACGACGTCTGCGATCGCTCCGTCCCGGCGCGTCGCGTACAGGTTGTACGGCCTGCCCCGCAGGGGTGACGCGGACTCGCGCAGGCAGGCGGTGAGCGGCACGTACGCCCACTCGCGGTCGAGAAGACGCTCGAGCACCGCGCGGCGGTGGCGGGGGCCGGCCTCGAACCAGCCCGTGTGGTACCGCATCACGGCGACCCGTCCGCCAGTCCGAAGTCGATGGGGAGCCGGCCCTCCGCGGGGTAGTCGCCGGCCAGGACGGCGAGTCCCGCGCGGTAGGAGTCGCGGCTCGCGCCGTATACCGCCACCGCCGTCCGTACCCACGGCAGGTCGGCCAGGTAGACCGGCGTGAGCGCCGACACCACCAGGACGCGGTCCGCAAACGGCGACAGCTCGGCCAGCACCTCGCCGCTGTTGTAGTTCATCAGCAGGAAGATGATCGCATCGTAGTCGCCGGCGAGGTTGCGCACTGCCACGCGGTCGCTCGGGCGCGAGGAATAGAACGGGCTGTACGGGAACCGGTGCGTGTCGGCCTGCGGGAAACGCAGGAGGCCCTCCTGGAAGAACTCGTCGCTCTGGCCGATCAGCAACAGCCGCCGGGCCGGGTCCGGCCGGAACGGGATGTGCGCGCCGCGGATCGCCGTGACGCTGCGTGCCGCGCTGTCCAGGAAGAACTCGGCGGCTCCGGGCGCCGGTACGGCGGACTCCGCGTCGCCGGCCGGGAACAGCGGTACGGCGCCGGGCGAACGGAGTGCGCGCAGCTTCACCGCCAGCACGCGTGCCGCGGCCTCCCGTACGCGCGCACGGAACGCCGGATCGTCCATTCCTTGCCGCAGTACCTGCCAGGTCCGCTCCTGCAGCTCCGGGGTGTGGGAGACCAGGAGCAGGTCGTTGCCCGCCAGCATTGCCTGCTCGGCGGCCGTCGGCGTGTCGAAGGTGGTGTTGAGAGCGCCGCGCATCTCGAGGTCATCGCTGATCACCAGGCCGTCGAAGCCGAGCCGGTCGCGCAGCAGCTCACGCAGGAAGAACGGGGACAGGGAGGCCGGCAAGTCCGGATCGGTGATGCGGGGATAGCCGACGTGGGCGTTCATGACCGCCTGCATGCCTTCGCGGAACAGCAGGCGGTACGGCACCAGGTCGCGGTCCCAGAGGGTTGCGAGGTCTGCGTCCGAGCTCGGGAAGACACCGTGCGAGTCGCCGGCGGCGCCTCCGTGCCCGGGGTAGTGCTTGGCGGTGGCGATCACGCCGGCCGAGGCCAGCCCGCGATAGAACGCGACCGCCAGCAGCCCGGTCTGCACCGGGTCCGCGGCGAACGCGCGCGGGCCGATGACCGCGGCACCGGCGTCGGCATACACGTCGACGGTCGGCGCCAGGTTCATGTTGATGCCGAGCGCGCGCAACTCCAGGCCGATGAACCGGCCCGTCCGATACGCGTCGTCGGGAAGCCCGCCGGCGCCAAGCGCGAGGTTGCCCGGCGTCTGCGACGTGGCGTCCTTGACATGGCGGACCCAGCCGCCCTCCTGGTCGGTGATGACGAGCAGGGGCACCTGCAGACGGGTGGATCGCGCCGCTTCCTGCATCCCGCCGACGCCGGCCGCCAGCTCCGCCAGCCCGTCCACGTTGCGGCTGAAGATCTTCACGCTGCCGAGGTGGCGCCGCTCGATCCACGTGCGCAGCTCGTCCGGGAAACCCGTTCCCCGGTAGCCGAGCGCCAGGATCTGGCCGAGCAGCTCCGAGTCGCTCATCGTTTCGATCAGGTAGGCGACCTGCTCATCGACCGGAGCGTCCCGCCAGAACCCGGCGGATCCCACGCACGGCGGCGACTCCTCCGGCCGGCAGACGACCGCGGGGTCGGGCGGCGCCGCGCAGAGGGAGAGCGCAACCGTGAGCAGCGCCCCGAGGACGATCGGCGTGCGTGGCGCCGTCACGCAACGCCCGACAGCGTCCAGGACGGCCCGGAGAACTTCGTCAGCAGAGCCGTTGCGCGCTCGGTCTCCGCGGCGTCCAGGCGCGACGCTTCCACCGGCGCCAGCACAGCCGCAAGGCTCCGCCGAAGACGGTCCACCACCTCCGCGAAGTCGGCGGGGCGACCGGTCTCTTTCGCAAGCCAGGACGCGGCGGCCGAGCCCGCAGCGGGCCCGGCCGTCAGGTAGCGCGCAACCCGCCGGAACGTGTCGTCAAGCGGGATGGAGCCGTGCTGGAGCACCCCGTGACGGGTGACCATCTGCGCGCTGCCCACCAGCTTGCCGAACCGGCCTACCACCTCGTATTCGCCCACCGCGCCGAAGCAGTCGGGATCGGCCGTTTCGCCGATCTGCGCCGGGTTGCGCCGGCAGGCAACTCCGAGCTCGGTCAGGGCGGCGAGCAACAGATCGCCGACGAACCGGTACACGGGACGTTTGCCGAACGGGCGCAGGTGGGCCGTGCCGAGCGCCACCGCGTACGTCACCTCCGCGGCATGCAGGACGGCGCGCCCACCGGTGGGCCGACGGACCAGGCCGACATCCTCCTCCCGAAGCCGCTCCCGGAGCACATCGGAGACCGGCTGAAAGCGCCCGATCGACAGGGTGGGTGGACGGAATCCGTACAGCCGGATCGTTGGCCGCCCGCCGGGTGCGGCGGCGGAGGCGGACAGCACCTCGTCGACGGCCATGTTCCAGGGACCGTCCCCGGGCTCATGACAGATCAGGCGGACCGGACCGCCGTCGAGTACGTCCACGCCCTGCTACAGTACACCGCCTATGGACGACCCGAAGCGGCGATATGCCCTGGTCGGGGCAGGCGGGCGGGGCCGCTTCTTCTACGAAGCGCTGGCGCGTGACTTCGCCGATCGCGCGCAGGTGGTGGCGCTCTGTGATCTCAACCGCACCCGGATGCAGTACGCCAACCGGGTGATGAGACGCCAGGCCGGAGGCGGCGAGGCGGCGCTGTACGGGCCGGACCGCTTCGAGGCGATGCTCGCCGAGCAGCGTCCCGACACGGTGATCGTCAGCACGATCGACCGCACCCATCACCGCTACATCATCGGCGCGCTCGACCGCGGTTGCGACGTCATCAGCGAAAAGCCGCTGACCATCGACCAGCACCGGCTGCAGGCCATCCTGGACGCGGTCAGACGATCCGGACGTTCGCTGCGGGTCGCCTACAACTACCGCTACTCGCCGCTTGCCACCGCGGTGCGCAGGACCGTCGCCGACGGGACCGTGGGCAGAGTCACCTCCGTGCACTTCGAGTGGCTGCTCGACACCCGGCACGGTGCCGACTACTTCCGTCGCTGGCACCGCGATAAGCGCAACAGCGGCGGGTTGCTCGTGCACCTGGCATCGCACCACTTCGACCTGGTCAACTTCTGGCTGGCGAGCGCGCCGGAGACGGTGTCGGCGTGTGGTGACCTGGCGTTCTACGGCCGCGCCAACGCGGAGGAGCGGGGAGAGACGCGCTTCTACGCCCGTGCGCATGGCAGCGACGCCGCTGTGGACGATCCCTTCGCCCTGGACCTGGCCGGGAGCGATGCGCTGCGCGAGATGTACCTGCAGGCCGAGCACGAGGACGGCTACCTGCGCGATCAGAGCGTGTTCGGTGACGGCATCAGCATCGAGGACACGCTGGGGCTGCTGGTGCGGATGCGCAGCGGGGCGATAGTGACCTATTCGCTGACCGCCTACGCGCCATGGGAGGGATTCCGGCTCTCCGTGACCGGCACCGGCGGCCGGATCGAGGCACACCAGGTGGAGACGTCCTATGTATCCGCCGGCGGCGACCAGGCCCACGAAGCGGCCGCGGCGAGCCGCCGGCTGCGCGTGCTGCCGATGTTCGCAGACGCCCGCGAAATCGATCTGGAGGACGCGCCCGGCGCCCACGGCGGCGCCGATCCACGCATGCTGCACGACCTGTTCGGCGAGCAGGCGGACGATCCGCTGTCGCGCGCGGCGTCGCACGTGGACGGCGCCAACGCGATCCTGACCGGCATCGCCGGCAATGTGTCGATGCGTACCGGCAGAGTCGTGCGCGTCGAGGACCTCATCAGGTGGTCGCCCCCGCCCCAATCGCCCCAATAGTCGTCGCCTTCGGCTCCGGCTATTGGCCCAGCCCCGCCGTTCGCTCCGGGGTCGAGCGAGGCGGCGCTGACGCGCCGCCCCGCTCAACACCGGAGCAGGCTGGAATTCCCGTCGCCTTCGGCTCCGGCCTTGGGCAGCCCGCGTACGGCCGGCGGCGCCGGTCCGGGTCTGCCGAGCTCCGCTTCGCTTGGACGCAGGTAGGCGGGCCGCGGAATCACGCGGCGGACCGCCTGCCGTGAGAAACGCTGAACGCCGACGTCGAGCAGCGCGGCGGCGTCGGCTTGCCCGGCGCCGGGGTCCAGGGCGATGCCGCCGTCGTCACCCCACGCGGCATGCGACGCCGGCGCCGCCGGGCCGGTCAGGAGCACGGCCGGATAGGCGCGCAGGCGGTCGCGGATCCGGTCCGGGCTCTCGTCCAGGAAGCCGGTCAGACGCCGGCCGGAGCGGTACAGCGCCGCGTACAACCGGCCCTTGCGGGCATCGACCAGGGGCACGACCACACCAGGGAAAAAGCGCAGGCGGTGGCCGGCGGCATCCAGTCCCGACACGCCGATCAGGCCGCGCCCACCGGCGGTCAGCCCCAACGCGGTGGCGATGCCGATGCGTGTGCCCGTGAACGATCCGGGCCCGATGCCGCACACCACCAGATCCACTTCGTCAGCCCCGACGCCGGCCTGTTCCAGGGCGCCGGCGATCAGCGGAGCCAGGCGCGTGCCGTGCTCCAGGCCGACGGAGAGCGAGGACACCACGGTGGCCTGAGGGGTCGAGACGCACACGCCCATCACCGGCGTGGCGCTGTCGAAGGCGACGGCGGTCACGCCGGGCCTCTCACGCAGATGGTCCGGCCTCCGCCGTCGGTGACCGAGAACTCCACCTGGATGGCATCCGTGATCGGCGGCTGCGCGTGCTCCGGCCACTCGACGACGGTGATCCAGGGACCGTGCAGCATCTCATCCATGGCAAGCGACGCGTACTGGCCGGCCGTGGAGATGCGGTACAGGTCCACGTGGTACAGCGTCAGACGGCCGCGATATTCGCTGACCAGCGCATAGGTGGGGCTGGTCACGTCGTCCGGGATGTCGAGGCCGCGGGCGAGGCCCTTGGCAAAGGTGGTCTTGCCGCTGCCCAGCGGCCCGGAAAGCGTCACCACGTCGCCGGCACCGAGCGAGCGGCCCAGCCGCTCGCCGAGAGCTTCGGTCTCCGCAGCCTCCACCGTGTGATGGCGACCCGGTTCAGGGGCGGGCGGCAGCGAGTCGTTCACGGGCCGGTCACCGGTCGTCACCGTAGACGAAGCGGTGAATCCGGTTGCGGTGTACGCGGGACAAGCGGGTGAACTGCAGGTGCACGACCGTGCCGGCCGGCCACTGCGGCCGTACGTGGCGTACCCGGCAGGTCGCGACGACGCGCGCTTCGGGACCCAGATCGAACTCGATGCGCGTCACGCTGTCGACCTGCAGGGGTGCGAGGCGCCAGATCGCGCAGCCGCCGGTCGACACGTCCAGGATCGTGGCCATGGTGCGTCGTGCCGGAGCCGGGGCAGGAGCCCGCGATGGCGACCCGAGGAGGTGACCGGGTACCGCGACGAACGGGGTGACGATGCACGGCCGCTCCACCTGCCGCCGAAGCTGCCTGCGCCGCGGGTCGCCGGCGGCGTTGCGCTCCAGCCGCTCCTCGAGTCGGTAATAGCGCGCCAGCCGGCGTTGACGCTCGGGATCCGTCAGATCGGCCCGTCGTTCCGCCGTGTCGACGGCATGTGCCAGCACGGCGGCAAGGAGCTCGCGGTCGCCGATCAGTCGGACCGGGTTTCGAGTGCCGTTGCGGCGCGCCAGCCGGTCGAGCACCGCCGCATCGGCGGCGTCGATGCCGCCCGCGGCGGCGATGCGGCGTAGCCGGTGCCGCCGTGACCGTTCGCCGGGAGCGCGCGACCACACGGGAACCGTACGCGTCCTCAACCGGCGATGGCGGCCAGGTAGCGGGCCGCGACCGGATCGTCGGGATCGATCTCCTGTACCGTCCGGAAGTAGCCCAGTGCGCCTTCCGTGTCTCCGCGCCGCAACTGCAGGACGCCCAGGTTGGAGATCACGCGCGTATCCTCGGGGGCAAGCTCCAGGGCCAGGTGCAGGCAGCGTTCGGATCCCGCCAGATCGCCGAGCTCCAGGTTGCAGATCGACAGCTCGTTGAGCGTGTCCACCTGTGGCTCGCCGAGCTGCAGCGCCTTCTCGAAGGCGACGCGAGCCTGCGCGTAGTCGCCGGCGCGGCGCAGGCCCCAGCCCAGCACGAACCAGCCGTTCCAGGTCTCGGGATGGTCGCGGACGAAACGGCGCGCGTGCTCGATACCTTCTTGCTCGCGGCCGTCACGGATTGCCGTCACCGCCTTCCGGAAGAGGGCGTCGCCGAGCCCGGCGGCGTGGATCTCCTCGCGAAGAGAGCGCGCCTGCTGGAGCTTCTCCTCGTCCTTGCCGTACTTCAGGTACAGCTCCAGGTGCCGGCGGCAACTGTCGTGGTCGGCCATCTCGGAGTGAAAGAAGGCCAGGTTGAAGTGCGCATCCGGGAACAACGGGTCGATGTCCAGTGCCCGGCGGTACGCGGTCAGCACTTCGCGGTGCCGGCGCCCGGCTTCGTCGCGGTCGTCGACCTGCAGGGCAGACCGCACCCGTTCCTCGTAGGTCAGCGCCAGATTCACGGCGGGCTGCGGGTTCTCCGGGAACAGGCCGGTCAGCGCCAGGAACAACTCTTCGGCCAGGTCCAGGTCGCCGTTGCGTGCCTTGAAGATCCCCGCTTCGGTGAGCTCCTCGTTGATGCCGGGGCGCGCAGCGCACACGAACCGCCGGAAGTATGCCGCGTCGCGGTGCCCGGGACGGTAGGCCAGAACCTTGAGCATCCCGGCGATGATCGACTCCCAGGTGATCTCTTCCGGGTCGACCTCATCGGCATCGGTGTCCATCTCCAGCGGCAGGGGGATGCCCGGATCGATCGGGAAGTGGCCGACCCGCAGGTCGGGAACGTGGGGGAGATCGATGAAGACGATTCGTTCCAGGGGGTCGTTCCGGGGCATCCTTGGACTGGTTCCTGTGCGCGGCCCGGTGGTGGCGTACAATGACCGCTCGACGAGCGTATCAGGAGAGGACGGTGGCGAACTACTCGGTGTTCGGTGTGGGCAATCCCCTCATGGACGTGATCGGCCATGTGTCCCACGAACACCTGGAGCGTGTCGGCGCGCAGCCGGGGACGATGACGCTGGTGGACGGCGGACGCGCCGCGCGGATCGGCGCCGGTCTCGTGCAGCCCGGACGCCGGCCCGGCGGAAGCTGCGCCAACACCTTGCGCGGGCTCGCCTGGCTCTCCCGGCTGGCCCGGATGGCAGACGAGGCCGCTGTCACGCCGCCGGTGATGACCGGCGTCATCGGCGACGACGCGATTGGCCGCGACCTCTCCCGGCGGCTCGAGGAGGCCGGGGTTGTCAGCAGGCTGAGCGCGCACCCACACCAGCCGACCGGTACCTCCGTGGTGCTGGTTACCCCCGATGGCCAGCGCACGATGTTCACGTCCCTCGGGGCATGCCTGGAACTCTCGATGGATCATCTCGACCGGGCGGCGATCGCCGGCAGCGACTGCATCTATGCGACCGCTTACCTGTGGGGGCCACCCGGCGCGCGGCACGCGCTGACCGCCGCGGCGGCAGCGGCGCGGGCCGGCGGCGCCACGGTTGCGTTCGACGTGGCGGACATGGGGGTGGTGGGCGACTGCGGCCATGAGTTGCTGGAGTGGATTCCCGGGTCGGTCGATCTGCTGTTCGCCAACGAGCAGGAAGCGCGCACGCTCGCCGGCATCGTAACCGGCTCACCGGCCGCCGGGGAGATCGAGCTGGCCTGCGCCGCCCTGGGTGAGCTGGCGCCTGCGGTGGTGGTCAAGCTCGGAGCGGCAGGATCCCTGGTGTGGGAGCGTGGAGCGATCGTGGCGCGCGCGCCGGGCTTGGAGGCAAGGGTCGTCGATACGACCGGCGCCGGCGACTCGTTTGCGGCCGGCTACCTGTACGCGACGCTCCGCGGATGTGGTGCCGGAGAAGCGGCGACGCTGGGCAACCGCGTGGCGGCTGCCATCGTGGAAGTGGAAGGATGCGACTACCGGGCGGTCGGCGGCGGGCTTTCGTTCTGAGGATCGCCGGCCGCGGTTGGCGGCCCGACAGGATCGGTTGCGGGTGAGAACTCGGGCGCCGTTGCGCCATGGCCGGGCATGTCGCCGTCGATCAGGGTCTGATCGATCATCCCGATCAGGCGCGTGGCGATCTGCGCGGCGGCGTGCGAGTCCCGCTGCGTGTCCGACGCCGCCCGCTGCGCCTTGAACAGCTCGTCGGTGATGTTGAGACCGGACACGATGGCCACGCGCAGCGAATCCGCCTGCGGCATGGCCCGCCGCGCCTCGGCCACGCGGCTGGAGAAGTGCTCGATGAGCTGTGAGAGGTGTTCGGTGGACTCGTCCGACTTTATCGTGAACGAGGAGCCCAGGATGTCTACTTCGGCAAGGTGCTTGGCCACCGGTTACTGCCTCACCGCGGTGCCGGGTGCCTCAGCCTGCCCGACTATGGTGCACCGGCTCCGAGTGAGCCCTGGCCTCCAAGTGAGCCCTGGCCTCCAAGTGGACCCTGGCCCGTGCCGGCGGCTGTGGAGCCGGGCGGGCTCGGTGGAGGATCGGGAGGAGCCGCCTCCTCCTCGGCCGCCACTTCAGACTTGGCCGCCACTTCAGACACCGCCGGCGCATCGTCCTTCTGCATCTCCGCCCAGGCGTCTTCCAGACCGTCGAGCTTGTTCAGCGTGCGCTGGATGATCTCCTCGACGTTCTGCTGGTCGCCGCGGACGTTCTCCAGCATCCCCTCCAACTCCTGCGTGCGCGCTTCGGCCGACTCGAGCGACGCGCTGAGCGTGCGGTTCTGCGCGCGCAGGCGTTCGATCAGATCGATGGCGCGCAGCACGCGCGCCTCCAGGTCGGCGATCTGCTGCACGCGGATCATGAGTCGATGGCGGTGAGTTCCGCCCGGGCCCGCTTGACGATCGCCTCGAACGCGGCGGGATCCTCGATCGCGAGGTTGGAGAGCGCCTTGCGGTTCAGCGTGATCCCGGCCCGCGACAGGCCGTGCATGAACTGCGAGTAGCGCAGGTCATGCTGGCGGCAGGCGGCCGAGATGCGCGCGATCCAGAGGCGGCGGAACTCTCCCTTGCGCCGCCGCCGGTCGCGGTAGGCGTACATGCCCGCCTTGGCCAGCGCATCCTTGGCTGTCCGATACAGCTTGCTGCGTCGTCCCCAGTACCCCTTGGCCTGCTTGAGGATCTTGCGACGCTTGGCGTGATGCTTGTGACTGTCGATCGCTCGTGCCATATGCCTCTATCCGTTCTGCCTCTATCCGTTCGGCAGCAGGCGGCGGATGCGCTTGTGCTCGGTGGGACTGAGCAGGCCCGAACGCCGTAGCCGCCGCTTTCGCTTGCTGCCTTTCTTGGTGAGTATGTGCCGCAGCCCCTGCTTCTTGTACTTCACCTTTCCCTTTGCGGTGACACTGAAGCGCTTGGCGGTACTGCGGTGAGTCTTTGCCTTGGTACCCATCGTCTACTTTCTGGACTTCGGACTCAGCACCATCGACATGAACCGTCCCTCCATCTGCGCCGATCGGGCGAGCACCGCGTACTCACTCGTGAGCTCCACCACGCGATCCAGCACCGCGCGACCGATTTCCGTGTGCGCCAACTCGCGCCCGCGGAACCGGACGGTCACCTTCACCTTGTTCCCCTGGTCCAGAAACGACTTGATGTGCCGGGACTTGAAGTCCAGGTCATGCGAGTCGATCTTGGGCTGCATCCGGATTTCCTTGAGCTTGGTGAGCCGCTGCCGCTTCTTGGACTCGCGAATGCGCTTCTCCTGCTCGAACTTGTACTTGCCGTAGTCGAGCAGCTTGCAGACGGGCGGGCGAGCCGTCGGGGAAACCTCCACCAAGTCCAACCCGTTCTGCCGCGCGGAACTGAGCGCCTCTTCTGTCGGGACGACACCGAGCTGGGAGCCGTCGGCGCCGATCAGGCGCACCTCCCGGACTCGAATCATGTCGTTTACCCTGAGATCCTTGACCAATAAGCCTCCTTAGGCGGGAATCGCCTCCTTTGCCGTGACCATACTACAGTTCCTGGGCCGTGACTACTCCCGGCGCCGATCGCGCGGCTCCTTCCGATTCGGGGGAGCCGGTCCCGCGTCACCTCTGAGGATGAAGAGCACCTGGGTGCTGCGCAGATTGGCGGCCACAGGGCCGATGCGGCGGCCGTTCCTGATGTCGATGACCGAGGTCACCGCCACACGGTTCGCCCGGCAGTAGTCCAGGAAGTCGCTGCGGGTGCACAGGTGGATGTTCGGCGTGTCGTGCCATGCGTACGGGAGATCCCGCGACGCCGGCATCCTGCCGCGCAGCAGGAGCGCCAGCCGGATCCCCAGGTAGCCGAAGTTCGGGAAGGAGACGATCACCTGCCTGCCGACGCGGAGCATCTCGGCCAGCAGCTCGAGGGGCCGGTCGATCTGCTGCAGCGTCTGGTTCAGAACCACGTAGTCGTAGCTGCCTGAGGCGTGGTCGCGCAGGCCGTCGTTCAGGTTGCCCTGGAAGACGGTGATGCCGCGCGCCAGGCAGCGGAAGATCATCGCCTCCTCGATCTCCACGCCCAGTCCGTGCACGGACTTGAAGTCCCGCAGGCGGAGCAGCAGCTCGCCGTCGCCACAGCCCAGGTCCAGCACGGAGCTGCCTCGCCCGACGAGATCGACGATCAGGTCATAGTCCAGGTGTTGCCGGCGCTCGCTTGCGGCCATGTTCAGCGGGAGGGGCCAGCGGGTGGGGAGGCGACGTTTTCCAGGAACGAGCGGACGATCTGGCAGAGGCGGGCGCTCTCCAACAGAAAGGCGTCATGGCCGTAGACGCTTTCCAGCTCCACGTAGGACACCTCGCGCCCGACCTGCATGAGCGCGCTGACGATCTCCCGCGACTGGCTTGAGGGGTAGAGCCAGTCGGAGGTGAAGGAGGCCACCAGATACGTGGCACGGGTCCGTCCCAGCGCCTCCGGCAGAGACCCGTATGCTTCCGAGAGGTCGTAGTAGTCCATGGCCTTGGTGATGTACAGATAGGAGTTGGCGTCGAAGCTCTCCACGAAGCGGGTGCCCAGGTGCGCGAGGTATGACTCGACCTGGAACTCGCCCGACATCTCGTACGTGAACGCGGCGCGGTCCTGCAGGGTACGTCCGAACTTGCGGCCCAGCGATATCTCCGACAGGTAGGTGATGTGGCCGATCATGCGGGCGATCGACAGTCCGTTGGCCGGAGCGGGGCCCTGGTAGTAGTCGCCGCCGTTCCAGTCGGGATCCGACATGATGGCGTTGCGGCCGACGGCGTGAAAGGCGATCCCCTGCGCGGAAACGGTGGCGGTGGAGGCGAGCACCACGACGGAGCGCACCCGGTCCGGGTAACGGATCGCCCATTCCAGGGCCTGCATGCCGCCCATCGATCCGCCGGCAACGCTGTACAGCCGTTCGATGCCGAGGTGGTCGATGAGGTGGCGCTGCGCTTCGACCATGTCGCCGATGGTGATGAGGGGAAATTCCAGCCCGTACGGCCGGCCGCCGTCACCGGCGCGGGGCGAAGACGGGCCGGTGGAGCCGTTGCACCCGCCGATGAAATTGGAGCAGATGACGAAGAACGTGCGCGTGTCGAAACCCTTGCCGGGCCCGATCATGTCGTCCCACCAGCCCGGCCGCTTGTCGTCGGGGGAGTGGTAGCCGGCGGCGTGGTGGCTGCCGGAGAGCGCGTGGAAGACCAGGATCGCGTTGGAGCGATCGGCGTTGAGGGTTCCGTACGTCTCGTACCGGAGCGTGATCGGCCCCAGGAACCGGCCGCTGTCGAGCTTCAGCGGGTTGGGCGGATGGGCGAACGTGTGGTCGCGCGGGCTCACCAGGCCCACGGAGTCGGGAGCGGACGCCTTCGCCTTCGTCGTGTTCTCCACCATCTCGTTATCGGTGTACTGTGTCCTCGCCCGGAGCGATGCCCTGTACCACCGCACATTGTACCAGCGCATAACCAGGCGGCGTACCGCTGCGCGGCGCAGCGCCGCCGGGCTCCGGTCCCGGTTCGCGTGGACCCGATCGTTCGCGGCCATCGGCGCGGCGGTCATGGCCGCCTGCGCCAGCACGCCGTCTCTCGACCGGGCGAGCCTGGGCGCGATGCCGGCCGACGTCGACGTGGCGGTGGCGGCGCACGTGGCGGCGCTGCGCGCCCCGCTTGCCGCGGTCGTCGAGGAAGCGCAGGTGCCGGTGCCGGGATGGCTGCTCGAGCGCCTGGCCGTCGTGGTCGCCGGCGTCTACGTGGGCCCGGAGCCGGGCTACCTGATCTGGATGCGGGGCGTGGACCTGGACCGGGGCATGACGGCGCGCCTGCTGCTCAGTCCCGACTGGTTCTACGTGGCCGCACCGTTTCCGCACTACCGGTCTGCCGATGCGGCGGCGTGGCTGCCCGGCGGCAACGTGCTGGTGATGACCAACCTGCCGCTGGACCGCGTGCAGCGCGCCTTCGACGCCGCGGCGTTCACGCTGCCCGAGGACGTGACGATCGAGGAAGGGGACGTCGATCTGCTGCTGGTGGTGCCCGATCTTACCGGGGCGATCGACCGGCTGGTTCCCGATTCCGGACTGGACCTGGTCACCGAGGTGTTCCCGACCGAAGACGTCTGGCTGGCGGGTACGGCGTCGGCCGACGGGCTCGTCATCGCCGGCGCGATGCGTACCGTCGATCGCAACCTGGCGCGCCTGCTGGCGGCGTTTGCAAGCGGACAACTGACGCTGGCGGACGTTCGGTTGCGGGCCGACGGAACGTGGGTCAGGCTTGCCGGCCTCATGCGACACGACGAGTTGATGGCCGCGGCCCGGGCGATGCTGAATCTCGAAGAGCTTGGTCCCGCCGGCGGGTCGGAGGCCGACCGGTGAGCGTCGCCATCGTCGACTACGCGGCCGGAAACCGCACCAGCGTTCAGAATGCGCTGCGCTTCCTGGGAGCCGACTTCACCGTCGCTTCCGAGCCCGCGGCGCTGCTCGACGCGGAGCGGGTGATCTTCCCCGGTGTGGGCGAGGCGCGCGCGGCGATGGACGACCTGGCCCGTCGCGGCATGGACGCAGCGCTGCGCGCGGTGAGCGCAGAAGGGCGTCCGCTGCTCGGCATCTGCATCGGCGCGCAGGTGTTGCTGCAGTACTCCGCGGAGCGCGACACGACGTGCCTGGGGCTGGTCCGCGGCCGGGCGGTCGCGTTCCCGGAACCCAGCCCGGGAGACGGGATGAAGGTCCCGCACATGGGGTGGAATCAGGTGCGGCAGGATCGCGTCCACCCGTTGTTCGACGGCATCCGGGACGGCGGCTCGTTCTACTTCGTGCACTCGTTCTACCCGCGCCCGGACGACGACTCGCTCGTGCTGGGCTCTACGGAATACGGGGTTCGGTTCGCGTCGGTGTACGCCGCCGGCAATCTGGCCGCGGTGCAGTTCCACGCCGAGAAGTCGGGGCGGAACGGGCTCAGGCTGCTCGCCAACTTCCTGGAATGGGACGGTGCTTGAGCGCCGGGTGATCGTCTGCCTGGACGTGCGCGACGGGCGCACCACCAAGGGCGTGCGCTTCGTGGACAACGAGGATGTGGGCGATCCGGTGACCATGGCGCGAACGTACTACGAGCAGGGTGTGGACGAGTTGGTCTTCTACGACATCACCGCGTCGGCGGAACGGCGCGGCATCATGCTGGAGGTCGTGCGCGCGGTCGCCGCGCAGGTGTTCATCCCGTTCGCCGTGGGCGGCGGCATCGGGTCGCTGGAGCAGATGCAGGCGGTGCTCCTTGCGGGGGCGGAGAAAGTCAGCGTGAACTCTCCGGCCGTCCGCAACCCGCAGCTCATCGCCGAGGGGGCGGCGGCGTTTGGCCGGCAGTGCATGGTCCTGGGCATGGACGCGAAGCGCGATCCGGCGATGCCGAGCGGTTACCGCGTCTACATCGACGGATTGCGCACCGCCACCGACCTGGACGCCCTGGAGTGGGGGCAGCGGGCCGTCGAGCTGGGTGCCGGCGAGGTGGTGCTCAACGCGATCGACACCGACGGCACGCAGGCCGGCTACGAGCTGACGGTGACGCGCATGCTCGCCGACCGGCTGCCGGTGCCGGTGGTGGCCTCGGGGGGGGCGGGATCGGTCGAGCACGTGGCGGAGGTGCTGACGGACGGTCACGCCGACGCCGCGCTGGTGGCCTCCATCGTTCACTACGGGACATGCAGCGTGGGCGACATCAAGGAGCACCTGGCCGCGTGCGGCGTGCCGGTCCGCAGGGAGTGATGCCGGCTCCGACTCCTTGCCGGCCGTCGCGGAGCGGCGCTATAATGAGTCCCGAAAAGTAACTATGCCTACCTACGAGTACGAGTGCGGCACCTGCGGAACTTTCGAGCAGTTCCAGCGGATCACTGAGGATCCGCTCTCCGACTGTCCGCGCTGCGGCAGCGCGGTGCGGCGGCTGATATCGAGCGGGACCGGCATCATCTTCAAGGGATCCGGGTTCTACTCGACCGACTCGCGCGCCTCCGGCAAGAGCGAGGATGGCGGCAACGGCAAGGAAGCGTCCAAGGCGGACGGCGAGAGCGCCGGCAAGGACAGCTCCGCCGGCGAGAGCAAGAGCGACTCGAAGTCCGACCCCACGTCCGACACGAGCACGAAGACGAAGAAGAAGGAGCCGGCCGCCGCTACGGCGGCAAAGGACTGAGCCGCTCCGCGCCTGGCGCGGTGCCCTCGGCAGCGGCGGCGATCAGCTCGTCGGCCTCCAGCGCCCGCAGGGCGCCGTGCATGTGCGGCAGCCTCGGGCGGAGCACCGGGTGCTTGGCCGCGAACAGCGTGCAGCAGTCCGGATAGGGCAGGGTCGAGGTCTCGAAGGTGCCGATCGCGCGCGCCGTGCGCACGATCTCTTCCTTGTCCATGCCGATCAGCGGCCGCAGCACCGGCAGCTCGCTGGTGGAGTCGGTGAAGGCGATCGCCTCGCCGGTCTGACTCGCCACCTGGCCCAGGCTCTCGCCGGTGACCAGCGCCACGGCCCCGGTGCGCTGCGCGAGGCGGGTTGCGGCGCGCATCATGCAGGCGCGCAGCAGCAGGGTGGTGAACCGGCCGGGCGCGCGCTGCTTGATGCGTTCGAGGACGGAAGTGAATGAAATAGTGCACATGAGAGCATCGGGGACGTAACGGGCCAGATGCTCGGCCAGCCGCTCCACCTTGGCCAGCGCGTCGTCCGACGTGTACGGGTAGGAGTGGAAGTAGACGTGGTCGAGCGGCATGCCGCGCTTGCCCATCAGGTAGCCGGCGACCGGAGAGTCGATCCCGCCGGACAGCAGCAGGAGTCCGCGGGCGGACGCGCCCACCGGCAGGCCGCCGCGGCCCGGGGACGGCGGGCCGTACAGGTAGATCCGGTCGCGTACCTCCACGGACAAGACGAACCCCGGGGCGTGCACGTCGACGCCGAGCGCCGGCATGGCGGCGCGCACCCGGTCTCCCAGGCGGCAGGCGATCCGGTATGACGTGTCCGGGTATTCCTTGTCGCTGCGCCGCGCTTCGATCTTGAAGGTGGGAGCGGGCGCGGAGGCGGCCAGACGCCGGGCCAGCGCCACCGCGGCCTCGTCCAGCAGCTCCGGGTCACGCGCGACCATCTGCGCCTCCGCGTACGAGACGATCCCGAACGTGTCGCCCAAGGCGCGTGCCACGGCCGCCGAATCGGGGTAGTCCTCCACGTACAGCCGTCCCCAGGCGCGCCGCACCCGGTGAGGGGTGCCTGCGAGCTGCCGGCGGATCTGCTGGATCAGCCGCTCTTCGAATTGCCGGCGATTGGCTCCCTTGAGCGAGATCTCCCCGTACTTGACCAGGAACACCCGCGTGCCCGGGCTCATGTCCGGACGACCTCCCGGGTCGCCGGGGCGGTGATCCGGGAGGTCACGTCGCTGAGCTCGGCGTCCAGCGCCGAGGCGAACGCCTCCACCTCGTCCGGCGAGGTCCGTGGTCCGATCGACACGCGTACCGCCCCCGCGGCCTGTTCCGGCGGCACACGCATCGCCTCCAGCACGCGCAGCCGCTTGCGCGATCCGGTGGCGCAGGCGGAGCCCGGCGACACGCAGACGCCTCGGTCGCCGAGCAGCCGCACGGTCACCTCGGACGGCAGCGCCGGCACCGCCAGTTTGAGGATGAAGGGCGAGAACCGGGCGTCGCGCGTCGTGCGGTCGGCCGGGATCAGCGTCACCCCAGGCATCGACCGGAGCCGTTCGATCAGTAGCGCCATGGTCTCCGCAGCGGCGCTGGCGTTCCGATCGTGCAGAGACGTCGCGATGCCGGCTGCGGCCGCGAACCCCGCGGCCCCGGCCACGTTCTCGGTGCCGGCGCGGCGTCCGCCCTCCTGCTCGCCGCCGGCCTGCATGAAGCGGACCGGGGCGCCGGCCTGGATCCAGAGCGCCCCGACGCCGCGCGGACCGCCAATCTTGTGGGCGCTGAAGGAGGCTGCATGCACGTGCGGACCGAGCGGCAACGGCACCTTGCCGAGCGCCTGCACGGCGTCGGTGTGGAACAGCATGCGCGTGCCGGAGCGCCGCGCGGCATCGGCGACCGCAGCCGCCGCCTCGACGACCGGCTGGATGGTGCCGGTCTCGTTGTTGACCGTCTGCACCGAGACTAGGTAGGTGCGCTCGTCGAGCAACTCGTGCAGGCGTTCGACGTCGACCGCGCCGTCGCCGCCCACCGGCGCGCGCAGGACCCGGAAGCCGATCCTCTGGAGCAGCGTTGCCGGCCCCTCGACGGAGTCGTGCTCGACGGCGCCGATCACCAGCGTGTCGCGGCGCGGCAGCCCGCGCTCGGGATGCAGCAGCGTCAGCACCGACTGCAGCATCAGGTTGTTGGACTCCGTGGCGCCGGAGGTCAGCACGATCTCCGCCGCGTCCACGCCGAGCGCACAGGCGAGCCGCTCGCGGGCCGAGGCCAGCTCCGCCGCGGCCTGCCGTCCTCGGGGGTGAGGAGAGGAAGGGTTGGCGTGCCACGGCCCGTCCGCCGGGAGGGCTTCCGGCACCGGGGGCGCGGTGGCCGCCCAATCCAGGTAGATCACCCCCGTATGGTAGCGGACCGTCCGCCGGGCCGCGCGGCCGGTTTGCTCAGGCGTGGCCCGCGTAGTACGTTCGCTCACAGCCATGCTGTTCTTCGGCTGGGGACCGTTCGGTTTTCTCACGCTGTTGGTGCCGGTGCTCCTGGCCTTCGCCCTGCTGCGGCTCGGCACGACCATCTTCCGCCGCATCCAGGACGAGTCGGACGACGACCGGTATCTTCGCGGCCGCGGCGGCGTCCATCGCTACCCCGCCGACGAGGAGGTGGCGACCGAGCGCCGCCCGCCTTTCAACATGCAGAACCCGTTCGGCCGGCGGTCGCTGGACAGCCGTGTGTTCCGGCTGGCCTATCGCAACGGCGGGCGGGTGACCGTCTCCCAGGTGGTGATGGAGACCGGCATGTCGCTGGAGCAGACCGAGGCGTACATGGACCAGCTCTGCGACGGCGTGCGCGTGCGCATGGAGGTCTCCGACGGCGGGCTGGTCACCTACGAGTTCCCGGAGCTCACCGACCGCTCCGGCAGCGCCGGCTCCGCCTGATCCTCGCGGGCCGGCGGTCCGCCGCTACGGCCGGATGTCGCCCAACCGGGCGAACAGCGCCTCGGCCCCGATGTCAATCAGCGACATGTCGCCGCCGCACTGCAGCCACTGCGCGCCCCAGCCGGCCAGGCGCCGCGCCATCTCCGGATCCGCGCCCAGTCCCGAGCCGGCGTAAATCCCGGCGTCGCGGGCGGTGCCGATGATCCGCTTCATGGCCTCCACCACCTCGGGATGGCCGATCTCGCCCATGTGGCCGAGCGCACCGGACAGGTCGTTCGGCCCCAGCACGATCGACGCCAAACCGTCGATGCGCACGATCTCGTCGATCGCGGCCAGCGCCTCCGCCGTCTCGATCTGGGCGACCGGAAACACGTCGGCGTCCGACTGCTCGATGAAGGCGGGGCCGGTGTCGCGGCCGTAGCGCGACTGCCGGCGCGGCCCGAACCCGCGCGTGCCGCGTGGCGGGTAGAGGCACGCATCGACGAAGGCGCGGATCTCCGCGACCGAGTAGGAGCGGGGCAGGATGACGCCGCCGGCGCCGGTGTCCAGGCATTTCTTCACCCAGGCGACGTCGCTCGACGGCACGCGCACGATCGCCGGCGTGGCGGTGGCGCGCGCCGCGATCAGGTGCGACTGCATGGACTCGAAGGTGAGCGCGCTGTGCTCCAGGTCGACCCACAGGAAGTCGTAGAGCTCGGCGATTGATTCGGTGACCGACGGATCGGTGGTCGATATGCCGCAGCCGACGCAGACCTTGCCGGAGTCGAGCTGTTGGCGGAACGTGCGCATGGCGCTGAGCATGGAGGTTCTCCTTCGATGAACAGGGATCGCTGCCGGTCGCGCTGAACCGGCGCGGCGCGACCATACTACGCGGAGCGTCGCGCGTCCGTGCCCTCGCCGCCTGTCCACGGCGAGCCGAAGCTGCGGCGATGCAAGTATGTGGCGCTGGGAAGCGAAGGACATGGCCGCAGCGCGCGGTGGAAGCGTCAGTAATCGCAGGGCACGAGGCCGTTTGTCTTATTCTGTCTTATTCCCGATCGCCATCGCTTTCGGAAGAGACCTAAGTGTCGTATGAGTTACCAGTTACAGACGATCCGTCTTATTCTGGCTCATTCTGTTCTATCGCTGGTTCGTGGATCGCGTAAACGTATAATATCAAATGATTTGAATCATTCCGTCTTATTCCGGCTCATTGCACCCACATCAATGGTCGAACGGCCGCTGTCGCGTGCGGTCGCCACGGCGTGCTACTCGACGGGAAGGTGCGCGACGACGCCCGCGTGGTTGGACGGCCACAGGCCGGAGGGCAGCCGGTCGTCCGGCTTGTCGCCGACGGTGAGGGTCCGGATGGAACCGGCCGGGTGCAGTGCCACGCCCTTCACGAAGATCTGGTCGATCCGCTTGCTCAGCTCGCTCGTCTCGTTCCCGAGGTCGGCCGCCTGGCAGCAGGTAGCTCCGTCTCCCTCGGCGTCGGACTGCCAGACATCGACGTAGCCGGCCTCCAGGATGAGCTGGTAGGCGGTCCCATCGGGGGCGGGCGTGTTGAAGTCCCCCAGGAGGATGACCGGGAGCTCCTCACCCGCCAGGGCGTCTACCAGCTCCTGCGCTTGCGCGACCCGCGGACCCGGATCGACCGCCTCCAGGTGCGTGTTCACGATCCGGTAGGTGACGTCGTCGATGGTGGCGTCGACGGCGACGTAGCCTCGCATGACGTGCAGCCCGAGCGGTGCGATCGGCAGCCCGGCCGCGTAGTTCGCGGCCGTGGGCCGCGAAACGACGACGTCGCTGCGGGTCAGGATCACGTCGAAGTCGGTCAGACGCACGTCAGTGACCTTGCCGTCGCGCAGCATCGGCATCTCCAGGTCCAGGTTCTGGACCTTCGCGGCGACTTGGTAGTCCAGACCTTCCGCCTGCAGCGCGTTCATGAGGAGCTCGAGGTAGTCGAGATCGATCTCCTCGGCGTTCGGCTCCCGGTTGGTGAGGAAGTCGCCCGGGTCCTGCCGCCGGATCAGCTCGACCTCCTGCAGGCCGATGACGTGCGGGTGCGATTCCTTGACGATGGCGGCGATCGCCGCGGCGCGCGCCGGGAAGTCGGAGGCGACGACGTTGCCGTACAGCTCGCCGACGACCATCGGAATCTGGAACAGATTCGTCGTTTCCAGCGCCGGCTCCGCGCTGCTGCCCACGTAGAGGTTGTACGTCATCACCGTCACGGGAACCTCCGGGGGCTGCTCGATCGTCCGGCATCCCGCCAGGACGAGCAGCAGTGCGAACAGCGACAGCGGGATGATGGCGGAGAGCTTTGGCATGGGTTTCCTCCGATCGGGCTTCCGCCGAGCAGGCGGCGCCGAGTTCGGCCGAGGGTAGAACACCGATTACGGACGAGCAATGCGGGGTGGGCAGACTCGGCCTGGAACGGGCCGGGCGTTTCCGGCATCCTGCGCGCCATGCTGATAGACGCTCACAACCACCCGAACTGGCACGGCCACGACGCGGACCGGCTCCTCGCCAACATGGAGGAGCACGGTATCGACCAGATGTGGCTGTTCTCCTGGGAGGTGCCCGCCACCGACTACAGCCCCAGCTACCATGCCCATCTGCCGCCCGGCGGCGTGGGCATTCCGCTTGCGGATGTGCTGAACGTCGGTCGGGCGGCCCCGGACCGTTTCGTGCTCGGCTACATGCCGGACGTCAAGCGCCCGGACGCCATCGACCGAATCAAGGCGGCGGTGGAGATCCACGGCATCCGCGTGGCGTCGGAGCTCAAGCAGCGGGTGCTGTTCGACGACCCCGACGCACTGGACATCTACCACTTCTGCGGCGAGCAGAAGCTGCCGATCACCATCCACCTCGACTACCCGATCCCCAACGGACAGCGCTATCCGCGCCCGAACTGGTGGTACGGCGGCTCCCTGGACAGCTTCGAGCGGGCTATCGCCGCGTGTCCGGAAACGATCTTCATCGGCCACGCGCCCGGATTCTGGGGGCACATCTCCGGCGACGACCGCTGTATGACCGAGTCGTACCCGAAGGGGCCGGTCAAGCCGGGCGGGCGGGTACTCCACCTGCTGGACACCTATCCCAACCTGTACGCCGACCTGTCGGCCGGCTCCGGCCTGACGGCCATCTCCCGCGATCCCGAGTTCGGCAAGCAGTTCCTGATCCGCTACCAGGACCGCCTGCTGTTCGCCCGCGACTACGTGGACGGCCGCCTGATGGACTTCCTCAAGACCCTGAACCTGGAGCCTGCGGTCTTCGACAAGATCGCCTACCGTAACGCCCAGCGCCTGCTCGGGGACGCGGAGTAGCGCCCATCGATTATGACGTCCGGGCGCGGGCCGTCAGCCTGGCGTCGTAGCGGAAGTCGGAGACCGGTCCCGTCCGGATGTCGTCGAAGTCCGCGTGCGCGGGGTTGACGATGAAGTTGCTCTCGCCGCGGACCGTCGCACTGGGCACCTGGAGCACCGCTGACTCCACGCTGTCGATCCATCGGTCGCCGATCGCCCGGGTCACCGGGTGCAGCGTCGGTTTCGCCCAGCCGGGCGGCAACTCGTCTTCGTCTATGTGCGCGATCAGCGGCTCCGGGATAAACACCGGCATCTTCCGGTAGACCGTCAGCACCTCCTCCGCCTTCAGGTGGACCAGCAACTCCATGGCCGCCAGCGCCAGGCTGTCGCCAAGGTAGACCGCCGCACGTCCGGGGCTGTTCCAGCGTCCGCCGTATCGACGCGCCCCCTCCCCTGACATCGACTCCTCGGCCGCCTGTGCAAACTCCGGCGCCGCTAGGCGCCAGGCGGTGATCAACTGATCAACTGAATACGCCGTGCCGCAGTCTGCCGATGAGCTGCTCCACTTCGCGGCCGCCCGTTTCCGTCGAGGCACGATGCAGCGGCGTCTCGTCGTCGAAGATGTCCTGGGGAGTGTTCAGCCACCGGCGCGCGGCTGCCGCGTCGCCGCGCATCAGAGCCAGGACCATGTCCGTCAAGCGGGCGATGCGCACGAGTCGATCGGATTCGGCCGGCGTCAGCCTGCCCGCGCGTTTTCTGCGGCCCAGGGTCGTCGCGGGAATCCCCACGACCCGCGCCAGGTCCTTTTGTGACCCTCCGATCGCGACCGTCAGCTCCTCCAGCATCGAGTACGGCAGCCCTTCGCGGACCAGGGCCAGCACCCCGCCGTGGTTCGATAGGCGGGACAGATCGCCGCCGAGCGCCGGGAGTCCGGTCTGATCGACGACGTACGGCGCTCCGGGCTCCGCGATCGTGTCGGCATTGGACGCCGATACCTCAGGGTTCGCCGGCTTCATCCCGCGACGTGGCTTGGGCAGCCTTTCTTTCGGCCGATTGTCCATTTGGAATCTTCTTAGCAACCGTTTGGGTGACGATAGTCCTTTTGAACCTCATCCGGCAACCCTGGAGTCGCTCGCCCTCGGTGGGGATGATGGCGGCGACGGTGATACTCTGAACTCGCAGGTGCATCCCTGCGAGCGAATGGAGGTGACCGGCGACATGGAGTACCGCCGCTTCGGCGAGCACGAGATTTCGGCCCTGGTGCTGGGGACGGTGCAGTTCGGCCTCGACTACGGCGTGGCCAACACCACCGGCAAACCGTCGCAGGCGACGGTGAACGACATGCTCGCCACGGCGTTCGAGGCCGGTGTGAACGCGCTGGACACCGCCTCGATGTACAACGAGGCGGAGACGGTGCTGGGCCGGGCCCTCCGCGACCTGGGGATGCGGGACCGCATCTTCATCTGCAGCAAGGCGCGCCCGCGCCCGGAGATGGCTGGGACGCCCGAGGAGCAGATCACTGCCGCCGTGGAGCGGTCGCTGCGCGTGCTGGGGGTGGACCGGATCCCGCTGTACCTCCTGCACGGCTACCATGCGCTGCCGTACGTGGAGGCGCTCCACCGCAAGCGCGAGGCGGGCGACATCGGTGCGGTCGGAGTCTCCGTGTACTCGGTGGAGGAGGCGCTCGGGGCGATCGCCACGCCCGGCGTCGACGCCATCCAGCATCCGGTGAGCGTGCTCGACCAGCGGTTCCTGCGCGCCGGCGTGCTGGCGCGGGCGGCGGAGGCCGGAGTCGCCATCTTCGCCCGCAGCGTCTACCTGCAGGGCGTCGTGACCATGGCCATCCCGGACCTGCCGGAGCCGATGGCGGAGGTGGGCGCCGTGCTCACCCGGCTGGGGGCGCTGGCGGGCGATCTGGCGATCGAGGAGCTCGCGCTCCGCTACGTCGCGTCGCTCGGAGGCATCACCGGCGTCGTGGTCGGCATGGAGACGCACGAGCAGATGGAGCGCAATGTGGCCGCCGCCCTGGCCGGCCCCCTGGACGGCCGGCTCCTGGAGGCGATCGGAGAGGCGGTGCCCGACCTCCCGGACGACATCATCAACCCCGGGTTCTGGCGGTGGATCCGGGACTATGACTGGGGGAAGCGCTGAGGCTACTAAGGGCTTAGCGCGAAACAACTGGTATATTTGTGATTAGGCTGACGGATATCGGCTCGATCGTATAGTTCCAGTCGCCGTGAAACTCATGACGTGACAGATTGATGCGCTGCATTTGCTCGTCGGTCACCTCCACCCCTTGCGGGTACGAGCGCGTATCGATCTCCGAGCGCACGCGCAGGCCGCTGCGTGTGGTCGTGGCGCCGATCAGATTGACCACGGTAGCCAAGCTGACCAGCGGCTTGCCGCGCCAGTTCATTGGCGATGTACGAGAACAGCCGGTGCTCGATGCGGTTCCACTTGCTGGTGCCCGGCGGATAGTGGCAGACCGTTACCGATAGCCCGGTGCGATTCGCGAAACGCTGCAGCTCCCACTTCCACAACCGCGTTCTCGGACTGTTGCTGCCGCCGGCATCGGCGGTGATCACGAGGTGGCCCGTACCACGGTAGGCGCTACGCCCCATCTGGTTCCACCACCTGCGGATCGCGTTCACGGCGAAGTGAGCCGTGTCATGATCGATCCCCACACTGCCCCAGCCTTCGTCGCGGCTCAGGTCGTAGACGCCGTAGGGAATGGCCTTGCCCTGCTCCGGGACGACGAAGTCGTGCACCTTCACCTGCTCCGGGTGCCCTTCGCTCGCCACTCCCGGCCGCCGTTCTTGAACTCCCCGATCAGTTCCTTCTTCTTGGTGTCGACCGAAATGACCGGATGGCCCTGCTCCTGGGCGCCTCGCACCTGCTCGTTGAGGTAGTTGAACTGGGCGTCGCGGTCCGGGTGCTGGGTTCCTTCGGTGCTCTTGCGATTCGCCTGCAGCGTGTAGCCGAGGTGCTGCAACAGCTCGTTGACGACGCGACGACCCACCGCGTGCCCCAGCGCCTGCAACTCGGCGGTGAGCTTGCTCACGCTCTTGGAGGTCCAGCGCAGGGGACTGTCGTCGGGCTCCCCGGCGGTGATGGGCTCCAGCAACGCGTTCAAGTCCGAGACCAGCGTCGGGTCGGTGTCCACGACCCATTTGCGGCCGCCGCCGGCGCGCCGCGTACGGCCTGGTTCCAATCGATCGTCGGATCTGAGCTCCTCGATGCCGCGGGCGATACGCGTGCGTGACATGCCGGTCGCGCGCGCGACCATGGCGATGCCGCCGCGGTCGACCGCGTCGGCTTCGGCGGCCGCCCACAGCCGACGCGTGCGCTCGTTCAGCGCCGGCGCGAGCGCTTCGTACTTCGTTCGCAACGTCTCGACATCCACTCATAGTGTATCCGTTATTTCGTGCTATGCCCTTGAGAACTCCAGGAGCGAGCCAAAGATGCTAGATCAGCATGAAGGCGGCCGAGAACTTCTAACCCCTTCTTCCCGTGCCAGGCCTCAAAGCACGCCAAGGTCGGATCTGTCGCTTTTCTGGGGATCATCCAGTACTTGCGGTCGATGTTGCACAGTAGATCGAGGTGTTCGAGTAGTTCACATCGGCTCCACCCGGCTTCGACGATGACACGATCTATTTCTGCGGCGCGGCTTGGCGCTTCCCTAAGCATCGCGCCGAATGCCACGCGAGGCTGATGTTTGCCGGCTGGTTGCTTTGCGGTGGCGATTTGTGATAGAGCCTTGAAGACAAGCTCAAAAGCGTATCCAGCGCAGACGTTGGCGACGTTTAGCGCGTGCATCTGCTCAGCAGTGCGTAAGGGGAATCCGCGACTATGGAGCGTAGCGGCAAGCTCCATCCACACTTCTGAATCCCCCAAAAACAGATGGTCGCGAAATTCCGGCCCTTTCCATGGCAATTTCATGGCGAGCCATTGCGCCACGGATCACCCAGTCTGTCAAGCGGTATTCGGCACGATCTATCAAGCTAAGCTATGGGCGACGGTCGACGTATTCGGGGATATGTTCAACATTTCTACGTTAGTGCCGAATGGATCGAGGGATAGTGCCTGAGCGTCAGCGGGAAGCCGCAGTATTTCTCTGGCCGTCTCTATGTTCCGATGCGCGTCTTGCCACTTCGCTCAGATACGGTCTACTTGGGCGCGATGGAACCAGCAGGCTGGATCGGTTGGAGATGCCGCCTCACGACGAATATCTGAGTTGGAGGAATCCATGAAGTATCTATCGGCACTGACGGCAGTTATTCAGGCGATGACTATTCTGGCGCTTGTTGTCTGGTTGCGTCGCCGCAAACGGTAACGTGGGGCTACGCTTGCGCGGTTCGGGAGCTTGGCCCTCGGGAGCCGAAGCTCGACCGAGGGGTTTACTCCCATGGCGGTCACCCGCCAAATTGGGAGCATCAGCCGGACGAGGTGCCAGCCTCGGCCGGCGGGATTGACGTATGCGTATGCGAGACAGACGCCAATTCCTGCTTAGCCAGCGAACATCGTGCCAGCGTCAATGCGTCGTCAAGCCTCACTCGGCTCGCATGTCTTGGCAGGTGCACGATGTAGACAAACAAGGTACCAGCCCACCGTGAGTTACAAGGGCTGGAAGGACCGCGCCAGGATGTGACGCGTTAACCTGCGAGCTTCCCGACACCCCGGCTTGTCGCCGGAGTCATCGAGTCCGCGAGAGCAAACCGCCAGCGATGCGGGAGAATCGCGGATGAGAGAGGGTTGGTCATGGGCAGGGAGGCACCGGCGACCTGGTGGATTGGGACGTGTCGCGGATGTTGCTCTTGCCACTGGCGTTCGCGCCAACGATCACCGTGAACGGGCCGACGCGCAGCGTCTCCTCCTCGAAGTTCTTGAAGTCATGGAGTCCAGCGCCGTGACCATGGTCCGAGTCTATCCGTCCGTCGCGGCTGCCTTCACCAAAGGATCGCGAATTGCATCGGCTACCGCATCGACCAGCTCGTCGATCATCTGCGGTGTGGTCGGGACGGAGATCGAGCACATCCCTAGGGTGTGGCCCAGGAAGAACCCGCGATCGAGCAGGGCCAGGAACAGCGGCGATACCCAGCGCTTGTCGGTGTCGAGCGACGAGCGGTAGTCGCGCGGCGGCTCCGCGCGGAAGTGGATGGCGAACGCGGACCCGTTGTTGTGCGCCGACGCTGGCACCGGGCAGGCGGCCAGCGCCTTGCCGAGACCGCGCGTCAGGCGGTCGCCCAAGGCGGCCAGGTGCTCGAAGGCGGCCGGCGTCAACTCGCGCAGCATCGCCAGGCCCGCAGCCAAGGTCACCGGGTGGCTGGCGAAGGTGCCGCTCTGGCCGATGCCGCGCCCCGCCGTCGGATCGTAGCAGTCCATGATGTCGGCGCGCCCGCCGAACGCGCCCACCGGGAAGCCGCCGCCGACGATCTTCCCGAATGTGGTCAGGTCGGGCGTGATGCCGTAGTACTCCTGGGCGCCGCCTTGCGCCAGCCGGAAGCCGACGATCTCGTCGAAGACCATCAGCACGCCGTGCCGGGCCGTGATCTCGCGCACGCCGCGGATGAAGTCCGCCGGCAGATCCAGGACGCCGCTCTTCGGATCCAGCATGACGCACGCCAGCTCGGCGGCGTGCTCGGCGATCAGCCGCTCGGCCGCCTCCAGGTTGCCCAGGGGCAGCACCATCGTGTCGGCCACCGCCCCGGCCGACATGCCGATCGCCTGCGCGTGGGGCAGCGGCCGCTCTGCCGGGCCGGCCGCTTCCAGCGGCGGCGCGACCGAGACCTCCACCGAGTCGTGGCTGCCGTGATAGCAGCCTTCGAACTTGGCGATCCGGTTCCTGCCGGTGAACGCGCGCGCCAGGCGTATGGCGTGCAGGCTGGCCTCGGTCCCGGAGTTGGTGAAGCGCGCCCGTTCCAGGCTGGCCACGCGGCTGCACAGCTCCGCGCACGCCTCGGTCTCGTGCCCCATGGGTGCGCCCAACGCGATGCCGCGTTGCAACTGCGCCCGCACCGCGGCCATCACCGCCGGGTGCCTGTGGCCGAGGATCTGGCCGGTGTGGTGGTTGGCGAAGTCGGCGTATCGGTTGCCGTCCACGTCGAACAGGTACGGGCCGTCGCCGCGCTCCATGGTCAGCGGGTAGGGGCGGTAGAAGTAGGCGCCCTTGGCGACGCCGCCCGGCGTGGCGCCGGCGTGGGCGGTGAATCGCTCCAGGGAGCGCGGCGTGGCGGCGAAGAAGCGCGCCTCGAGCTCATTTGCCGGTTTCATCGTGGGAGTCCGGGGCGACTATAGCAGCCGGTGCCCCGCGGAGCGCCGGTGCACGCCGTGAATGACCGCGCTACCATCGCCTCCATGTCGAACATGAACGTCGTCTGCATCTGCCTGGACACCTTGCGGGCGGACATCGTGGGCTCGGGAAAGAAGTACAGCCACGCGCGGACCCCCAATCTCGATGCCCTGGCCGCGCAGAGCATCCGCTTCACGCGCGCCTTCGGGGAGTGCCAGCCGACGCTGCAGATCCGCCGCGGGCTGTTCACCGGCCGGCGCAGCTTCCCGTTCCGCTGCAACTTCGACCGCCGCGGCCACTGGCATCACGCGCCGGGGTGGCACAAGATTCCGCCCGATCAGGACACCATCGCCGAGGTGCTGCTGGCGCGCGGCTACCTCACCGCCCTGATCGCCGACACGTACCACATGTTCAAGCCGACCATGAACTACTCTCGCGGCTTCGCCCACCTCGACTTCGTCCGCGGGCAGGAATCGGACAACTGGAAGAGCGGCGACCCGCGCTCGATCGAGCAACAGCTCCGCACCCACGTCCGCGAGCCGATCGACTGGCCGCGGCACGCCACCCTGGTCAACTACCTGCTCAACCAGCGCCACCGGCGGTCGGAGGACGACTACAGTTGCGCGCGCGTGTTCCGCGCGGCCTGCGACTGGCTGCACGACAACCACGCGATGAAGCCGTTCTTCCTGTGGATCGACAGCTTCGATCCGCACGAGCCGTGGGATCCGCCCAGGGCGTACGCCGATCTCTACTGCCCCGGCTACGAGGGCAAGGACTTCATCATGCCGGGCGCGGCACAGGACGATGACGCCACGGAGGAGGAGCTGCGCCGCATCGAAGCCCTCTACCTGGGCGAGGTCACGTTCGTCGACAAATGGGTGGGCGCGTTGCTGGACAAGCTGGAGGAGCTGAAGCTGTTCGATGACACGCTGGTGGTCTTCGTGTCCGATCACGGCACCCAGCTCCGCGACCAGGGCCGCTTCGGCAAGTCGGACCGGGAGCTGCATCCGTTCAACACGCAGTTGAACCTGTGCCTGCGCCATCCCGGCGGTCCGGCCGCCCGCGACGTCACGGCGCTGGTGCAGAACCACGACCTGATGCCGACCATTCTTGCGCGGCTCGGGATCCCGTGCGGCTGGACCGACGGCCGGGATCTCTGGCCGCTGGTGACCGGCGAGAAGACGGCGATCCGGGAGCGGATCGTCACCGGCTGGGCGGACGGCTCGCCCGGCAACGCCCGGGCGCGGGCGAGCGTCCGCGACGACCGCTGGAACTACTGCACGGCGGTCGGCTACGAGGACGAGGACGGGGACGAGTTGTTCGACGTGCGCAGCGATCCCGAAGAGCGCCACAACGTCGTGGCCGACCATCCGCGAGTCGTGGCCGAGTGCCGCGCCGAGGTGGAGGCGCTGATCGGCCGGCCGCTTCCCGGGACCATGGTGGAGGTGTCCGACCCGGCCACGGGGCCGATGATCGATTGGCTGAACCGCAAGCTGCGCGAGCTGTAACGATGAACCAGCTCACGCCAACGGCGGCGGAACGCGCCGCGGAGCGGTTCGGCGACGCCGCGTTGCAGCGGGCGGTCACGGCGCTGCAGACCGACGGCTACGTGGTGATCGACGACGTGATCGACCACGCCCACCTCGACCGGCTGCAGGAGCGGATGAGCCAGGACCTGGAGAAGATCCGCGCCATGCCGGTGGTGCCGCACAACTTCGTGTGGGGCAACATCCAGCAGACCCCGCCCCCTGATGCCGACCTGGTGTTCCGCGACGTGATGGCCAACCCGTTCGTGTGCCAGGTGACCCGCGCGGTGCTGGGCTCAGGCGCGTTCAACAACGCCCTGACCGGCAACACCAACGTCCCCGGCAGCGGCTTGCAGCCCGTGCACGTCGACGACGGTCAGCTCTGGCCCAACCTGAGCCTGGCGCATCCGCCGGCGCGGCTGGTGGTGAACGTGCCCCTGAGCGAGACCACGGAGGAGAACGGCGCCATCGAGCTGTGGCCCGGCACGCACCTCGACACGCTCATGGTGATCGGCAACAACATCCGGGTGCCGGAGGAGCATGTCGAGGCGCGGCGGGCCGTGCGTGGGCCGCTCCGTGGCTGTACCCGCAAGGGGGCGGTGCTGATTCGGGACATGCGGCTGTGGCACCGCGGCACGCCCAACCGCAGCGCCGCGCCCCGTTTCATGATCGCCATGATCCACACCGTCGCGTGGTATCGGCGGGGCTCCCGCGCCGAGCTGGCGCAGGAGTGCGCGCCGGTGTTCGCCGGCTGCCCCATCGAGAACGTCATCCCCCTGGTGCCCGCGCCGAAGGACCACCTGATCGGCCTCAGGCGGTACGACTACTCAGGACCCAACTGACCGCGCTACAGGCCCCACCGCTTGCGGGCTTCGGCCATCGGGATGGTCGGACTCGCGTAGTGGCCGGTGGGGGAGTCTCCGCCCCAGCGCTCGTCCATCGGCTCCGAGGCCGGCTGATAGCGGACGTCGCAACTGATGCGGAAGCGGTTGGTGGTGTTGTTCGTGGAGCCGTGCAGGGTGTAGAGCCCGAAGGTGATGATGTCGCCGGCGCGCACGTCCGCCGTGAGCCAGCGGCCGCCGAATCGCTCGCGGATCTCTTCCGGATCCTCGCTGAACCAGCCCTGCGTGCGGTCGCGATCCACGTCGCTCCTGCCGTACGTCTCCCTGACCCTGGCGAAGCTGTCCAGGCGGTGCGATGCCTCGCACACGGCCAGCGTGCCCTGCGCGATCGGGATGTCGCCGAACGGGATCCAGACGGTGTTCACGCGCTCGCTGCCGCGGCCCATGTACACCACGTCCATGTGCGAGCCGGTGAACTTCTCGTTGCCTACCGCGCGCAGCCACTTGTGGGTGAACGTCGCCGGCTCCTCGGCATAGAGACGGCGATAGAACGAGTGCAGCTCCGGTGCTTCGAGCACGCGCAGCACTTCCGGCCGGTAGGCGACCCGTTTCATGCCGACGCTCCTGCCGTCGCGCGGCATCACGCCCTCCATGAGCGGCGTGCCCTGGACCAGCGCGTCCTGTCCCTGCAGGTGCTCCATCACGACGCGGCGTGCCTCCATAACGGCGTCGCGGTCGATCAGCCCGCGGACGAACAGGTACCCGTCGGTGGCGATGCGGCGGCGCAACTCGTCGATGTCGGCCAGCGCGTCGGTGCTGTCGCGCAGATAGCCGAGCTCCGCGCTCGGGAACTCCACCCGCGTGCGTTGAAACTCGACTCGCATGGGCAGCGCGCTACACGTTGTCATGGCGCCGGGCCAGTTGTCATCGCTCTGATCAGACGGGTATCACGTACACCGGCTGCTGTCCATCGGTCGGGAGCAGGTTCTTGAGCCCGGCGTCCAGCGTTGCCAGTCGACCTCCGTGCTGCATGGCGAGAGCGAGCAGCATGGCGTCGGTGATCTGGCGGTACCCCTGGATGCGCATGAGGATCTCGTCCGGAAGCGACGTGATCGAGCGGTCGTGGGACCAGAACGCATGCGACCCGCGGCGCCTCAGCGTGCGCAACAGAGCCATCGCGTCGAGCGGCGTTGCCTCCTGCTTGACCGCGGAGGGGTTGCAGGAGACGCGTACGAATCCGGCTTCGGTCACCGGACAGGTCGCCCACCCGCTGGCGCGGCTCACCGCGAACCATGATCGCGCGGCGTCATGGTGCACGTGGTTGGGCCAGGCGAGCGCGATCAACACGTTGACGTCGGGCAACGCGATCATGGCCAGTCGGTGAGCGCCGCTCGGACATCCTCGCTGGTGATGGGGGCTGCATCGGCAGCGACCCGGAAGGTGGGGACATCGCCGGTGTCGTCGGTTTCCGTTCGCCTGAAACCCCTGCGCGCGAGCGTCGACAGCGCGCTTCCCACGCTGCTGCCGCGTCTCTCCGCGAGCGCGCGGGCAACGGCGAGTACGTCGTCGTCAATCGTTAGAGTCGTACGCACGAGCGCATGATCGCATCATGACATCATAACATCAAGTGCCGGTTGGAGATGATCGGCGGTACCGCCGATGCCCGCCGCCGGGTCAGCACCGTGTGGGTTAAGCTCATCGGAGTGCGCAGCACATCCGAGCACGCCCTGCTGATCGTGAAGCCGGACGGTGTGCGCCACCACGAGTTTTCAAGGATGCTCGACAGGCGGCTGGCGGAGTTGTCGCTCCGCCAGGTCGCAGCACGGGAACTGACTCTGAGCAAAGACCAGGCGCTCACGTTCTGGCGGGAAGGAGACGCCGAGGAGTACGTCGGGTACCTGCGCGAGGGACCCTCGCGGGCGATCGCGGTTAGGGGAAGGCAGGCCACCTGGCAGTGCCGGAGGCTGAAGTCGGAACTGCGGAGAGCGTTCCACTGTGACAGTTACAGAAACCTCATCCATTCCACGGAACCGGGGAACGAGTACGAAGAGCAGTTCCAGCGGCTGTTTCCCGAGCTGAACGTCGACGAGCATGGGGTCTTCATCGATCAGATCGCCCTCGTGACGCCGGACCGCTTCGACTCGTTCGCGAGGAGAGCGGCGGGTCACCGGAGGCCCCGGTTGGCGCCGGTCGTGCCCGGTTGTCAGGCGATCGGTCAGGCGAGCAGGCTCGCTGCCTGGCTGCGGGGTCCCGAAGCGGTTCCGTACGCCGGCATCCTGATCCGCGGGCTGACGATGTCCGGGCACGGCACGACCGATGTCATCATGTATCTCGGAAGATACTCCGAGCTCCGTTTGCCTTCACGTTTGCCTCAAGAGCTGGCCTCGCTTGCCACCCTCGCCACGGACATCGGAGCCGTCGCGGTGGTGTTGCCCGGAACCGAGGATGCGTTCCTGCAGCCTGACCTGATGGCCGGCGTGCGGGACTGCGGGGTGAGCGGCGTCGTGTGCTACTCACCCGAATACGAGATGTCGAGGACGCACCGGCTCCGTTCGGCGGCATTCTCCGCCGGTCTGTTCTGCGTCGGCGGCAGCAACGGGCATCTCGATTGGGGCAGAAACAGCGTGTCCGAGGAAATGCACACCACGTTGGACTCGGCGCTGCTCAAGCCAGGTCGCGGATGACTTCCTGCGCGGCGTTGCGTCCGGGGATCCCGGAGATCTCGCCTCCCGGGTGCTGGCCGGCTCCGCAGAGATAGAGGCCGGGGAACGGAGCGCGGTAGTGGGAGAGGTCGGGCAGCGGGCGGTTCCAGAAGAGCTGATTGCCGCCGTGCTGGATGTGCCAGATGCACCCGTCGGTGAGTCCGTTCTCCCGTTCCAGGTCGGCGGGCGTCCGCAGTCTCAGGTGGAGGATCGATCGGCGGAAGTTCGGCGCGTAGCGGGTGATCTGATCCACCAGCCGTTCGGCAACCCGGTCGCGCTGCGCGTCCCAGTCGGTATCGCGCAGCCGGGCGGGTGCCGGGTAGATCCACACCGAGGCCGTGTGCCGGCCCTCCGGAGCCAGGGTCGGATCGAGCGCCGAAGGCACCGAGAAGTTGACGATCGGCTCGACCGGCGGGCGGCCGGCTGCGCAGTCGGCGTAGGCGGCGTCGACGACCGCCTCGCTGCGTCCCAGCCCGACCGCGCCACGGCTCGGCAGCGCCGGGTCCCCGTCCCAGGCCTGCCAGTGCGGGAGCTCGTCCACGGCCGCCAGCAGCTTGTAGCAGCTCACGTTCGTGACCAGCGCGCGGACCCTGCGCCGGAGCTGAGCGGATGTAAGCTCAGCCGGCACCAGCCGCAGGAAGGTCCGCTTCGGGTCGAGGTTGGATACCACGCAGCGCGCCGTCACCTCCGTGCCGTCGGCGAGCCGGACGCCGGTGGCGGCGCCGCCTTCATGGAGCAGGGAGACCGCTTCGGCACCGGTGTGGATGCGGACCCCGGCTTCCTCGACCGCTTGGCGCATCAAGGAAGTGATGACTCCGATGCCGCCCTGGATGTAGCCGTTGTGCGGTGTGCTTCGCGCATCGGGACCGGCAAGGTCGATCGACCCGTAGGCCAGGGCCAACGCACCCGGCTCATGTCCGATGGCGGCCGCCTCCGCCGCGTGGCGGTCGCGCAGCCGGCGGGTGGGGAGGTAGCGGTGGCGGAGCTGCCTGACGGTCCGGGTCAGCGCATCATCCAGAAGCTGGCCGTCGCCGCGCTCCGCCGCGTCGGCGCGGATTTGGGCGAGGGTCGGCGGTGGCTGCAGGCGGTACGGCGCGAACAGCTCGCACAGCCGCCGCTTCATGTCCGCGTAGCGGCGCTCCGCTTCGGCCTCTTCCGCGGTGAGTTGCAGCGACAGGTTCCGCGGGGACTCGTGACCGGCCGGGCCCCAGTAGTCGCCGTTCGGCATCGGTGCGAGCGCCCCGGCGCGGGGAATCGCTACCATGCCACGCTCTTCGAGCCGCAGGTCCGCCTGTATCCCGGGGTCCAGCGCGTGCACCATGTGGGCGCAGGTCGAGAATCGGTACCCGGGCCACAGCTCCTCCGTGATGGCCGCCCCGCCGACGAAGGACCGGCGCTCGAAGACCCTGACCCGCAGGCCGGCGCGGGCCAGATACCAGGCAGCGGTCAGCCCATTGTGGCCGCCGCCGATGATCGCGGCGTCCATGTCAGGCTGCATCTTCAGCGACCCGGCACTCTGCGGGAGTGCCGGACACTGCCCTTCGTCGACAGGCGCCGGGCTACTTCCTGACGCCGCGGGCGTCGGCGGTTCGGCGGGAGCCGGGTCCGACGGCGGCGCGCGCCGCGGTGAGGTCGTCGCGCGACAGGACGGTGCCGGCGGCGCCGAGCGCCTCCTCGATCTGTTCCACGGTCTTGATGCCGCAGACCGCGGTGTGGATCGACGGATGCTGCGCCGTCGCTGCCAGCGCGAGCTGGTAGATCGACAGGCCGTACCGCGCTGCGATCGGGCCCAGGCTCTGCACGTTCTCGCACAGCTCGGCGAAGCGCTCGCCCTGGAAGTCGGGATGGTGAGCGCGGAAATCGGTGAAGGTCTCGGTGCCCTGGTACTTGCCGGACAGCAGTCCCTTGTGCAGCGGCGAGTAGGCCATCACGCCGATGTCCTCGGCCTGGCAGTACGGCAAGAGGTCGTCCTCGCCGGCCGGATCGATCATGCTGTAGGGTGCTTGCACGACGGTGTAGGCGCCGAAGCGGCGCTGCGCGCGGAGTTGCTCGACGCCGTGATTGCTCACGCCGTAGGCGCGGATCTTGCCCTGTGCCCGCAGGCGGTCGAGCTGCCCGGCGGTTTCTTCGAGGGGTGTGAGCGGATCGAAGCCGTGCAGCAGGTACAGGTCGATCGTGTCGAGCCGCAGGCGCCCGAGGGACACCTCGCAACGGGCGGCGATGTTCTCCGCGGACAGGTCCGGCACCCGCGAGCCGTCGGGCTTGAAGCGGGCGAGCACCTTGGTGGTGATCACCAGCTCGTCGCGCGGCAGGTCGGCGATCGTTTCGCCCAGCACCGTCTCCGCATGGCCGTCGCCGTACGCGTCGGCCGTGTCGAACAGGTTGATGCCGCCGTCGAAGGCGCGCCGGATCGCCCGCGCGATCTCCTCGCTCGATTGCTCGCCCCAGAATCGCGGGCTGAGCTGCCAGGTGCCGAATGAGATCGGCGAGACCTTCAGCCCGCTCTGTCCGAGTTGCACGTGCTCCATGTCCCGTTCCTCCGCGCCGCAGTATAGGTCAAGCGGCCTCGCCTTGATCGTGAGGCCTCCCGGCTCCTAACCTCGGCACTCAGTGGATACGGACATCCAGGCGGTCGGCGCGGGAGTGTACCTGCTGCCGGTGACGACGCGGGTGCCGCTGAAGTTCGGCGCCGAAGCGCTGACCTCCGTGAGCTGCGTGCGCGTGTCGCTGCAGGTGCAGGACGCAACGGGCCGCCGGGCGGTGGGGTGGGGCGAGACGCCGCTGAGCGTGCAGTGGGCGTGGCCGGGCGAGCTGCCCTACCAGGAGCGGCACGACCTGATGCGCGACCTCTGCCTGCTGATCGCGGCCGACTGGAGCGATGCCGGGTTCTCCGGGCACCCGCTGGAGGTCGGGCACGCCTTCCTGCAGGAGCGTCTGCCCGCGCTGGTGGAGCGGATCAACCGACGCCGGGAGCCGGCGGCGCGCATGCCGCGGCTGGCCGCGCTGGTGTGCGCGTCGGCGTTCGATATTGCCCTGCACGACGCGTTCGGGGTGCTGCACGGCGTGCCAACTTACACGACCTACAACCGGCGCTACCTGAACCACGACCTGAGCCGCTACCTGACGCCGGCGGCCGGAAGTGGCGTGTCGTTCGCCGGAACCTGCCCTGAGGACTTCCTGCGGGAGCGCCATGACGAGATGCCGGCGTGGCACCTGGTCGGCGGGCTGGATCCGGTGGAGCCGGCCGAGCGGGACGGGAGCGAGCCGGACGACGGCTACCCGGTGCTGCTGCGCGACTGGGTGCGGCGCGACGGGCTCGTCTGCCTGAAGGTCAAGCTGCGCGGCACGGACGAGGCGTGGGATTACGGCCGGCTGGTGCAGGTGGGCTCGCTGGCCGCCGAGGAGGGCGTGTCCTGGCTGTCGGCCGACTTCAACTGCACGGTCACCGACCCCGCCTACGTGACCGGCATCCTCGACCGGCTGCTGCGCGAGCAGCCGCGGATCTACGGCATGCTCCTGTACGTGGAGCAACCCTTCCCGTACGACCTGGAACGCGACCGCCTGGACGTGCGCAGCGTGGCGGCGCGCAAGCCGCTGTTCATGGACGAGAGCGCCCACGACTGGGAAATGGTGCGCCTGGGCCGCGAGCTCGGCTGGTCCGGGGTGGCGCTGAAAACGTGCAAGACCCAGACCGGCGCGCTGCTCAGCCTCTGCTGGGCGCACGCGCACGGCATGACCCTGATGGTGCAGGACCTGACCAACCCGATGCTGGCGCAGATCCCGCACGTGCTGCTGGCGGCGCACGCGCCGACCATCATGGGCGTGGAGACGAACGCCATGCAGTTCTATCCAGACGCCTCCGCTCCCGAAGCGGCCGTTCACCCGGGGCTGTACCGCCGCGCACGTGGCCGGCTGGACCTGTCCACCGTGACCGGTCCCGGGTTCGGCTATCGCCTCGACGAGATCGATCGCCGCCTGCCCGAGGCGGAGACGGGCGTCGCCGGCAGCGGGTGACCGCCCTCGATGGCTGACGCCGCGCAGGGTCCCCAGTACCTCTTTACTACCTTTACTCAGACGTTGCTACCCTCTTTCGCCAACAGGCGCGGATCCCGGCAACCCAGCTGGCAAAGATATATCCAAGTGGATATACTGATGGGATGAACTTGGTTTCCCGTCTACGGCGAAGCACAGGTCTGACGCAGGCCGCGTTGGCCGAGTTGGCCGGCACATCGCAACCGACGATTGCAGCGTATGAGACGGGAGCCAAGCGTCCGAGTCTGCGCACGCTCCAACGCTTGGCCTCTGCCGCCGGTCTCGACGTCCATGTCGCGCTCGTTCCGCATCTGACGCGGGAAGACCGCCGGAGCTTGGCCCTGCACGAACGGATCGCCGACCGGCTTCGGGCTACTCCTGCCGAGACGCTGGCCCGAGCGGAGACGAACCTGCTGCGCATGCGTGCTCTTCACCCATGGGCTTCGGAGCTTCTCGATGAGTGGGAACGCCTGTTGCGAGGCTCCCCGACTGCACTCGTCGATGCGCTGGTCAACCCTGGTCTGCATTGTCGCGAACTTCGCCACGTTACTCCGTTCGCCGGCGTACTGAGTGCATCGGAGCGCGCTGCCGTGTATCGCGAGTTCCGCCGCGACGAGACGCAGCGATGACCCGCGCGCAGTTCGAGCATGCGGTCCGGGCGGCCGCCGCCGTCTCCGGTAAGCACGAGGTGATCGTCATCGGATCTCAGGCGATTCATGCCTGGATCGAGGAAGCGACTCGTTCGGTTCGCGGCACCGGCGACGGCCGGCGTGGTTGCCTGGTGTCTTTCGCCGGAGGACCTGTGGGTCGCCAAGGCCCTGGCTTGGGAGGCCGAAGGACTTCGAACTGTGCCGGGCGCTCCTCCACAGGGGCGTGGTACGGCGGGACGCGTTGGCGGAGTTGATCGGCGAAACCGAAGCGCACGCTGCTCAGAAGCGCGCGCCACGGGACCTGCTGGGCGAGTAGCTCGCCACGGAGCAGATTGCACACTGAGCGGTCGTAGGCGTGTGGGCCTCATAGCACGTAGGTCGCGCCGGCGGTCCCGAGTTTCGTCGGCCGCCGTCGATGCCGACGTGAGTGCCGTCGGCCCGCCAGCAGGCCGCTCCGCGATCAGTCCCTGACCGGTGGTCGAGCAACACGCCGGTCATGCCGCCCGCCACCCGGACGACGACCTCCAGTTCTTGGCGGCGGCCGCGGCTTCTCGGTCATCGGCAGTGTCGCCTGGAGATCGTGAACGACGCCCACCACCCCTGGAGAAGATCGTCGCTGGCGGATGATTACGGCCTGCGCAGCGTCATGGCGTCGCGCTCACTTGCGCTCGTAAGCCGTGGGTGTGTCACAATTGGGGATACTGAGCCACGCGCGGAGAGTTCGATGTCGCTGGAGCAAGCAGAGAAGCACGCATTGGAGTTGCTCGCCGACGGCCTGAGGCAGCGTTTTGGCACAGCCCTGTGGCGAGTGTCTCTGTTTGGTTCCAAGGCACGTGGTGACGACCACCCTTCGTCGGACATCGACGTAGTCGTTGTCCTGCGCGAACCGGTTGCCGAAAACGCTAGAGCAACGGTTTCGGAAGCGGTCTACGACGTACTGGAGACGTGCGGCGTCTACATATCCACGGTCGTGGTTTCTGACCGGGAGTTCGAGCGTCCTACCGGACAGTTGCGTTGGCTCGTGTCGTTTGTCCAGGACGACGGAGTAACGCTCTGATCGATCCCGAGAGCGCCGCACATCAGTTTCTGCGGCAGGCAACAGCGACTCTCGAAGAGGCACGAGTACTTCTGGCTCGGGACCACCCGTCGGGAGCCATCAATCGTGCATACTACGCGGCGTTCTATGCCGCGTGCGCGTTGTTGGACTCCGTGGGGCTGAAGGCGAGGTCCCACCAAGCGGTGATCACCCTCTTGCATCGAGAATTCGTGCACTACGGCAGACTGGATCGTGATCTGATGCGTGAGTACAGCGCGCTCCTGGAAGACCGGATGTCGGGCGACTATGGCCCCTTCTCCGCCGCAACGTCGGAGAGAGCACGCGGTGGTTTCGACACGGCCACTCGCTTTCTCGACGCCGTGAAGACACGGTTGTCGGCGGGGGCGGACAATGGTTGAGCGACCGGCGATGGCTGACGTCGCGTTCTCGGTGTTCACCAAGCACTGGAAATCGGTGCCGCTCTGCCGACTCGCCGAGCTGGTGCGGGGGATGGGATTCGAGGGGGTCGAGTTGCCGGTGCGCCCCGGCTTTCAGGTGGCGCCCGAGCGCGCGGACCGCGATCTGCCGGCGGCGGCAAGGCAGCTTGCGGATGCGGGCGTGACGATCCGCAGCGTGGCTTCGGCTGCAGACGAGCCCACGATCATGGCCTGCGCGGACGCCGGCGTGCCGCTGCTCCGTATCATGGCGCCGGTTCGGACGGACGAAAGCTATACCGGTGCCGAGGAGCGGTACCGGCGCGAGTTCGACGCGCTGCTGCCGGTGCTGGACCGCGCGGGCGTGACCCTCGGGGTGCAGAATCACGCGGGCAGGGAAGTGGCGAACGCGATCGGGCTGCGCAGCCTGATCGGCCACCATGACCCGCGGCACGTCGCCGCGGTCTGGGACGCCGGGCACGAGGCGCTGGCCGGGAACGAGCCGGAGCTGGCGATCGACATCATCTGGCCGCACCTGAGCGTGGTGAACCTCAAGAACGCGATCTGGCTGCAGAACGCCCAGGCGGGCGCCGCGAGTGCCGAGTGGTCTGCCTACTGGACCGCCGGCCGCCTGGGACTCAGCCCGTGGCCGCGGGTGGCGGCCGAGCTGCGGCGGCGGGCCTACGCCGGCACCGTGTGCCTCACCGCCGAGTACAGCGGCGCGGTATCGGTCGAGCGGCAGGCAGCCGAGGACCTGGCGTTCGCGCGGACGCTCTTCGCGTAGTCGAGGCGCGCGTTTGACGGTGCGGGCTGCCGTGCTCATGCTCGGTCGAGGGGGATGACATGAGTCAGAGCGACAGCGCGGTGCTCCGCGTGGCGGTGGCCGGCTGCCACCGCCAGGTCACGCGGCAGCCGGGGTCGCACAACTGGGCGACGGCGTTTGCCCAGGTCCCGGAGACGCGGGTGGTGGCGGTCTACGATCGGGGAGCCGACACGCGCGCCGAATTCCGTGCCGCCTGGCAGGCGACATGGGGGGACATCGCCGCCTACGACGACTACGGGCGGATGCTCGACGAGGTGCGCCCCGACATCGTCTGCATCGCCACCCGGCAGACCCATCACGCCACCCAGATCGCGCAGGCCGCGGCCGCCGGGGTGCGTGGGGTCCTGTGCGACAAGCCGTTCGTCACCACGCTCGCCGAGGCGGACGCCGCCCTGGAGGCCTGCCGGCAGGCCGGCGTCGCCATCGCGTGCGGCACCGAGATGCGCTGGGACGCGGCCTACGGCCTGCTGGCGCAGTGGCTGCGCGACGGGCTGGTCGGCGACGTGCAGGCCATCGTCGGCTACGGCGCTCCGAACCTGATTTTCCACGGCTGCCACTGGTATGACACCGCGCTGCTGCTGGCGGGCGATCCGGAACCGCTGTGGGTGAGCGGCCGGGTGGACGCGGTGGCGGCCGACGAGCCCGACGAAGGGCGCCGCCTCGACCCGCCGGGCCGTGCCTGGGTAGGGCTGGACAACGGGGTGCTGCTGACGCTGCTGCCGGAGGGCGATGGCCGGGGCTTCTCGGTGATCGGCAGCGGCGGCCGCCTGGAGATCGTCAATGACGCCCACCAGGCGTATCTGTGGGAGGCGACGGCTGGCGGGCGCGGAGCCGACCGCCTCGCCGCAGCACCGGCCGCGCTGGAGGTGCCGCAACCCGACGCCGCGTGGCCGCGAGGTGCCACCCTGGTGCGTGACTTGGCACAGGCGGTGCGCACCGGCGGCGCCACGCAGGGCGACGTGCCGCACATCCGGCGCGCTACCGAGATCGGCTTTGCCATCCACGAGTCGCATGCCGCCGGCGGCGCGCCCGTCAGCCTGCCGGTAACGCACCGCACCCGGCCCATCGACCCCCGTGCCTGGGGCAACGACTGAACTTCGGGTAGCCGCTACCAGCACCCCAGCAGGCGCCGCAGCAGCACGATCTGCCCGACGTGATAGGCGTTGTGGTCGGCCAGCACCAGCGCCTCGCGCAGCAGGGTCTGTCCGGTACCGTGCGGGATGCGCCGGTACAGGTCCGCCTGCGGGTCCCTGATCAGCGCGATCATCGCGTCGCGATCGGCCAGGAACGCGTCGACGCTGCGCTGCCAGGCGCCGGCGGGTGGCGTCGCGGTGTCGGGCCAGTAACCGTCTGGAAACGCGGGCGACACGTGGGCGGCATCGCGGCTGAACTCCAGGATGTCCCACTGCGCGATGCGCAGGTGCTCGAGCTGCTGCCACAGCGAGGAGGATGCGCCTTCAGGGACGACGCCGCGCAGGTCGTCGGGCACGTCGGCCACGGCCCGCTCGAACGGCAGGTGGGCGCCGCGCCCGGACAGCAGTTCCGCCGCGTGCTCGCGCACGGACTCATCACTCTTCATCGCCGCCCTCGGGTCCGGCCGTCACCACGGCGTCCACCTCGATCTCCACCAGGTGCTCGGGGAGCATGAGGCCGGACACCTCGGCCATGGTCATGGCCGGCCGGACGGTGCCGAGCAGCTCGGCGTGGGCGCGGCCCACGGGGTCGGCATCGCCGATGTCGGTCACGTAGTAGCGGGCCCGCACCACGTCGGCGAGCGAGGCTCCCACGTCGGTGAGCGCCCGTTCGATCTTGCGCAGGATGAAGATCGTCTGGCCGTGCGGGTCGCCGGCGGCCACCGGCTTGCCGTCATCGCCGGTGGCGCTGGTACCGGCAACGAAAACCTGGTTGCCGGCGCGCAGGGCGCGCGAGTAGCCGTAGCGCTCCTCCCAGGGAGCGCCGGAAGACGTGCGTTGCCTGGTCATGAGATTCCTCCTCGTCGGCGGTTGACGCCGGCCGCGCGCAGCCGCTCGACGGCCGGCCGCATGCGCGCCGCCAGCCGTTCGCCCATCTCCAGCATGCCGTGATCGCCGGGATGGATCATGTCCACGCACAGGCCGCCGAGATCGGTCAGGATCGACGGCCCCGGCACCAGCTCGATGCGTGCCCCCGCGCCGTCCGCCCGCAGGCGGGCGACGACTCGCTCCAGCGCCAGCCGGAACTCCTCCGGCGGTGCGGTGGACCCCGCCAACTGGCTCGACCAGTCGCCGTAGTAGGGGTAGATGGTGATGCAGAAGACCGGCCGAGCCGCGCGCTTGCTCACTACCTGTTGTACCAGGTAAGTAGTCCGTCGCGTGAATTCCTCGATCGTGAAGCCGCGTCCGACCATGTTCACCGACAGCGCGAGCGTCGCCAGGTCCCAGTCCGTGCGCCCGCCGATGTGCTCGCCGAAGGCCGGCTCGCACAGGCAGGCGCCGCCGACCCCCAGGTTGACCAGGTCGACGCCCAGACGCCATGCGGCCTGCGCCACGTAGGTCAGGTGGAAGGCGGTGGCAACCGAGCCGTGCGTGATCGAGGTGCCGTAGGAGAGCATGGTGAGGTCGGGCAGCTCGGCGGCGGCGGGCGGGCGCACGTCGCCCTGGATGTCGTGCAGCCGGAAGATGCCGCGAAACAGCACCACGCGCACCACGCGCGGGTGGAACGGCATCGCCGCCGCCACGTCATCCGGGATCGAGTCGTAGGCACGCCGCTGGCCGTCGCCGATGCTGACTTCGATGGTGGTGGGCTCGGTGCCGATCGGATGGACGTGCGGGCGGCCGGCCAGCGGCCCGAAGAACACGTGTGCGGTCGGTCGGAACTCCTGCAGGCCCTCCGCGGACAGGGTGAGCCGAGCGGCCGGCCCGCGCAGCACGAAGCGGATCTCCGCCCCGGCGGCGAGCAGCGTCTTCTCCTGTGCCGGCGGCTCCAGGCGGGCGCGTAGCTGCTCGGTGACCCGCTGCAGCCGCACCGAGCCGTCCGGCTGCGGCACGGCCTCCTCGATGCCGTGCAGGGTGACGTCCTGGTATCTCATGTGGAGGGCAGTATGAGGCTTGGGCACCCGTCGCGCGAGATCTGCCATCGGCGCAGGCAGATCCGCGGGCCCGGAATCGAGCCGACAATGGGCCGATTTAGCGCATAAAGGAACATATTGACCATAAATGTATCATAATGACACGATCATCCGGAAAGAGAGAGGCCCGCAAACGTGTGGCTGGATTCGGGTCGTTACGATGTAATTCAATTCCTTGAAATGATTTGATATCTGTATTGCGATTGCGATGCAATAGTTGGCACGGGTTGTGCTTTATAGGTGGTATGAGAAACAACCTCAACCACAGGAGGAACGACATGAGGAATCTCGTACCGTATCGACCCGGCCGCTTGAGCATCTTCGACGGGCTGGACCAGATCTTCGACTCGGTCTTCACCGAGCCGGTCTGGCGCCCCGGCGCCCCGGCTGTCGACATCCGCGAAGAGGATGACGGCTACCTGGTGCAGGCGGAGCTGCCCGGCGTCGCCGAGAAGGACCTGAAGGTCAGCGTCGACGACAACGTGCTGACCATCTCGGCCAAGACCGGCAAGGACGCCGAGCGCAAGACCGACGGCTACCTGGTCCGCGAGCGCCGCCACGCGGCGTACACGCGCAGCTTCGTGCTGCCGCGCGACTCGGCCCACGAGGGCGTGAGCGCCTCGTTCGAGGACGGACTGCTGACGCTGACCGTCCCCAAGACCGAGGCGAGCAAGGCCCGCCAGATCCCGGTCAACGCCGCGTAGCACCGGCGATCACACCCACGAAAGCCCCACCGGCTCCGGCCGGCCGGGGCTTTCGTGCATTGAGCCCCCGCAGGCGCCACGTCCGACGGACTGCTACGCTGTGGGCATGACGGATTATCAGCCGGTCGAACTGGAGCGCCTCTGCAACGCGGGCGTCGACGCGCTGCCGCAACTCGATCACGAGCCGCCGGTCGGCAGGCAGCTCTTTCAGGGCCTGCCGTTCGAGGTTGGCGGGCGGCAGCCGGCGACGGAGCGCTGCCTCATCCGCTGCGGGCCGGACTCGGGGCCGGTGACGATCCCGATCGGCCGCGCCTGCCACACGGTCGTGGTGGCGCACGCCCTGACCGAGAGCATGCTCATGGAGGGCGGCCCACTCGGCCGGCCGGTCGCCACATACACGTTCCGCGCCGCCGCCGGCGTGGAAGCGGCCGACGCCGTGGCGATCCGCGAGCGGTTCGAGATCGCCGCGCCGTTTCGCGACCGCCCGTTCACGGCGGTTGAGCACCAGGGCGAGTTCCTGCATCCGCGCTACCAGGGGCCCTGGGAGGAGGCCGGACGCCGCCAGACCGAGGCGTCGCGCGGGCCGGCCACCTACTTCCTGTGGGCGTGGCGCAACCCCGATCCCGAGCGGGTCGTCGAGGAGCTGGTCATCGAGCCGGCGGCCGGCGGGCCGGCGCTCGTCATCGCCGGCGTCACCACCGGCCACGTCGACGAGCATCCGTTCACGCGCCAAGGCCGGCGCGACGTCCGGGTCACCCTGACCGACCCGGACGCGGCCCGGCGGCCGTTCGACCTGGACGTGACCGTCGACCGCGGCATCGCCACCTACGTCCACGCGCTGCCCGAGGCGGACGCCGACGCTTTCGTCACCGACGGCCGCGCCGGCTGGGGAGAGGCGCAGAATCCGGCGTCCAGCCCCGCGTACACGGAGATCGCCGCCACGCCGTCGGCCACCGTCGACGTCAGCCAGGCCGGCAGCTCCCTCGGCACGGTGCGCTGGGGCGACGTGCAAGAGCGCGGCAGCGCCGAGGACGGAGGCGTGCGGGTCGAGCTGCTGGACGGCGGCCGCAACTGGGTGCACGTGACCGTGCTCGACGAGGGCACCGGCCAGCCGGTGCCGTGCCGGGTGCACTTCCGCTCGCCGGCCGGCGTTCCGTTCCAGCCGCATGGTCACCACAACCAGGTCAACTCCAACAACGGGACCTGGCACATCGACGTGGGCGGCGACGTGCGCATGGGCCAGGCCACCTACGCCTACATCGACGGCCGCTGTCAGGGCTGGCTGCCGCGCGGCGACGTGATCGTCGACGTGGCGCGCGGCTTCGAGTACGAGCCGCTCCGCACCCGTGTCCGCATCGAGCCCGGCCAGCGAGAGCTGACCCTGCGCCTGGCGCGCTGGACGGACATGAACGCGCAGGGGTGGTACTCCGGCGACTCGCACGTCCACTTCCTGTCCGCGCAGGGCAGCCACACCGAGTCACAGGGCGAGGACCTGAACGTGGTCAACCTGCTGCAGTCGCAGTGGGGGAGCCTGTTCACCAACACCGAGGAGTTCACCGGCGGCGCGAGCGTCCACCAGCAAGGCAACAACATCGTCTATGTCAGCCAGGAGAACCGGCAGCACTTCCTGGGACACCTGATCCTCTGGGGCCTCAAGGAGCCGGTGATGCCGTGGTGCTCGGACGGCCCGGGCGAGGCGGAGCCGGGCGGCAGCCTGGACGTGACCATGAGCGACTGGGCCGACCAGACCCACGCGCAGGGCGGCCACGTGATCATCCCGCACCTGCCCAATCCGAACGGCGAGCCCGCCGCGCTCATCGCCACCGGCCGCGCCGACGGCGTGGAGATGCTGCGGCAGGGCGAGTTCAACCACCTGGAGTACTACCGCTACCTCAACTGCGGCTACCGGCTGCCCCTGGTCGGCGGCACCGACAAGATGTCCAGCGACGTGCCGATCGGCCTGTACCGGACCTACGCGCAGGTGGGCGACCAGCAGGAGTTCACCTACCGCGCCTGGTGCGACACCGTGAAGGAGGGGCGGACGTTCCTGAGCGGCGGCCCGCTGATCGGCATCACCGTCGACGGCGCCGGCATCGGGGATACGCTGCGGCTGTCGGCGTCGGGCACCGTGGAGGTGCACGCCTGGGCGGAGAGCATCCTGCCGATCCACACGCTGCAGATCGTGCAGGAGGGCAGGGTGGTGGCGCAGGCGGACGCCGCGGCGACCGGCCCGGGGCGGCGCCGGCTGGAGTTGCGCGAGAAGGTGAAGGTCGACGGCCATAGCTGGCTGGCGGCCCGCGTCGGCGGACCGGGCTACGGCCAGGTCGATCACCACGACGGCTGGCAGCGCGGCATCTTCGCCCACACCTCGCCGGTCTACGTCGCGGTCGGCGGCGACTGGTGGATGTTCGACCGCGACGCGGCCGAGTACATGCTCACTCTGATCGACGGCTGCCTGAACTACGTGCGTCACACCGCGCCGTTGCGGCCCGACGCGGAGACGACCTTCCATCACGGCGAACCCGACCACCTGGCGTACCTGGAGCGGCCCTTCCACCAGGCGCGCGAGGCCATCCACCGCCGCATGCACCAGCTCGGCATTCCGCATTGAGCCGTGGGCCGGATGCGATGGAGGAGGTGACGGCGACCGCGAGCGCTGCCGACTTCGACCCGGGACGGACGCCGCGCGGCGGCAAGAGCCGCACCAGTCTGGTGATCGATCACCTTCCGGACGGCCAGCCGCTGGCGTTCCCGGCGCTGGTCTGCCGCGGCGCCGAGCCCGGCCGGACGCTGCTGGCCACCGGCGTCATCCACGGCGACGAGTACGAGGGGGCGCTGGCCATCCAGGACCTGTTCGCGGAGCTGCGGCCGGAGCGGATGTCCGGCGCCTTCATCGGCATCCCGGTCGTGAACGGCCCGGCGTTCACCGCCGGGACGCGCACCGGCAGCCACGACCACAAGGACTTGGCGCGCGTCTTTCCCGGCGATGCCGGCGGTTCGCCGACCGAGCGCATAGCGCACGCGCTCGCGGAGTACGTCATCCCCCGCGCGGACCTGTACGCGGACCTGCACTCGGCCGGCAACGACGCCCGCATCAAGCAGTTCGCCGGGTACCAGATCCGGCCGGAGCTGGGCGCGACCCAGCGCGAGGCCGCGATCGCCTTCGGCCTTGACCTGGTGTGGGGGACGACCGTCCTGCCCGGCCGAAGCCTGTCGGCCGCCGGCGAGAAGCGGGTGCCGGCGATCTACGTGGAGCTGGAAGGCGAGGGGCGCGGCCGGCCGGAGAGTTGCGCGGCGGCGCTCCAGGGTCTGCGCAACCTGCTTGCCTACCTGGGCATCGTCGCTGGCGACTACCCGAGCGGGCCGCCGCCGTTCCTGGTCGAGGACGAACGCGAAGGCTCGGGCGACATGAACCTGGATGCCCATGCGCCCACCTCCGGGCTGTTCCTGCCGGACGTCGCGGTCTGGGGCCGGGTGGCTGCAGGCGACCGCCTGGGGGTGGTGCGCCGCGCGGACGGCCGCGTGGTGGCCGAGGTGCGCTCGACGAAGACCGGGCGGGTGCTGCTGCTGCGCACCCGTCCGCGCGTGATCACCGGCGACACCGTCGCCTGTGTCATCGAGATCGACGAGCCGGAGTAGAAGCGCAACTCCATCGAATGCCCTTTTCGACCTGGGGCACCGGCTCGGCGAGGATTCGATCCGTCAGCCCGGTAGCGGCGCAAACATGAGTATTTTCTGGTCTACCCGAAAACACTCATGAGTATTTTCTGGTCAATCTGAAGCACTCATGGAGTATGGGACCGGTCGTTCAACCTTCGAGGGACAGCAGCAGTGGCTCCTCCAGGGCGTCGATGATCCAGCCGAGGAAGCGCATCCCGGCGGTGCCGTCGAGGACCCGGCAGTCGTAGGTCAGGGCGAGCGGCATCCGCAACCGGTGCACGACGGTGCCGGCGTTCTCGTCCAGCACCGGCTCACGCTGCGCCGGGGCCACGCCCAGGATAGCCGGTTCCGGCGCGTTGACCGATGGCGTGAAGTGGCCCATGCCGGCGCCGGCGGTGCCGCCGGGCGCGTAGATCGAGATGCAGCCCCCCTGCATCTCGGCAGGCGCCAGCGTGCCGGCGCGCCCCCGCTCGGCTATTTCGGCGATTTCCGCCGAGAGCTGCAGCATGTTCTTGCGGTCGGCGTCGCGGACCACCGGAAACGATGTCCCGTGCTCGGTGTCCACGGCGATGCCGACGTGGCAGCAGCCCCGGCGCACCAGTTGGCCGGCGGCCAAGTCGATGCTGGCGTTGCACTGCGGGAACACCTTGAGCGCGGAGGCGGCCACCTTGGCCAGCATCGCCGCCATCGTCAGCGTGCCGCCGGCCTCCTGCGCGCGGGATGCGTAGCGCTCGCGCAGCGCCTCCAGGCGGGTGACGTCGGCCGTGCCGAGCTGCGTGGCCATCGGCACGGTCTGCGCCACGGTGGCAAGACGCTCGGCCGTCAGCCGCCGCGCGGCGGACAGCGGCACCATCTCGACCGGACCCCACTCGCCCAGGTCGGGCAGCGGACCCGCAGCTCCCGGCGCGAAGCCATCGCTGCGGCGGGCCGCGAACGCGCGCACGTCGCGCTCGCGGATGCGGCCTCCCTTGCCGGACCCGGAGGCCAGCCGCCAGTCGACGCCCAGCTCCCGCGCGATCCGCCTGGCCCGGGGGCTCGATGCAGGCCGTCCGTCCGCACCTGCGCCGCGGGACACGGTCACCGCCACGGCGGCTGCGGCGGCGGGTCGCCCATCTGCCGGCGGCGCCGTGCCGGGATCCGTTTCCGGTTTCGGCGCCGAACCGTCGCCCGACTTGGCGCGCGCCGTTTCGGCGCCCGCCGTCTCGGCGGCCGGATCGGGGGGAGCCTCGGGGACCTCCTCGCCCTCGGCGAGGAGCCAGCCGATCACGGTGCCGACGGTCAGCTCGACGCCGGGCTCGGCCACGCCCGGCCGGATGTGCAGGAGGCCCGCGTCCAGGGATTCCACCTCCTCGGTGGCCTTTTCCCCCTCGATCGTGAAGACGGGCTCGCCCACGGCGACGGCATCGCCGTCCTGTTTCAGCCACTGTCCGAAGGCGCCCGACTCCATCGACCAGCCGAGCCGCGGGACCATCACCTCGACCGCCATCCGCTCCCTCTTACTCGTCCCTCAGGTCCAGGACCGCCTGCACGACGGCGTCGGTGTCGATGAGGAGCTCGTTCTCCAGGACCGGGCTGTAGGGCGCCGGCGCAAATCCGCAGTGCAGGCGCCGGATCGGCGCATCGAGGTCGTCGAAGGACTCGTCGGCGACGCGGGCGGCGATATCGGCGCCCACGCTGCACGGCGCGTAGTCCTCCTCCACGACCAGCAGGCGGCCGGTCTTGTGCACGGATTCCTTGATGGTGTCGAGGTCAAGCGGCGCCACGGTGCGCGGGTCGACCACCTCCACCGAGACGCTCTGCCGCTCCAGGAGCGCGGCGGCCTCCACGCACCTGGGGACCATCGCGGCGATGGCGACGATGGTGATCTCGCTTCCCTCCCGGACGACCTCGGCCTGGCCGAACGGGATGGCGTACTCGCCGTCCGGCACCTCCTCCTTCAGCACCAGCAGCGCCCGGTGCTCCAGGAACACCACCGGATCGTGCGAGCGAAGGGCGGTCGTCAACAGGCCCTTGGCGGTGCGCGGACCCGAGGGCAGGGCGACGTGGAAGCCCGGCTGATGAACCAGGAACGAGTAGAAGCTGCCGGAGTGGTGCGACGATCCGGACTTGTAGAGCCCGATGCAGGCGCGGATCACCATCGGCACGCTGATGCGGCCGGAGCTCATCCAGCGCATGCGCGATGCCTGGTTGATCAGGTCCCCGAACGCGTCCAGGGCGAAGTCGGCGAACATGAAGTCGACCACGGGGCGGGCGCCGGCGACGGCCGCTCCGACACACATGGTGGAGAACCCCCGCTCGCAGATCGGCGTGTCGCGCAGCCGCTCCGGGCCGTGCAGGGCGAACAGGCCGGTGGTGGTACTGAAGTTGCCGCCGCGCTCGCCGATCCCTTCGCCGACCACGAAGATGGTGTCGTCCCGCTCCATCTCCTGCGCCAGCGCCGCGCGGGCGGCCTCGACGTAGTTGGTTTCCGCCATGCTCAGTTCCTACCGCGCGACGACCGGGCCACCGACAACCTGGCCGCAGACGACATGGTCGAGCACGGTCGCCGGATCGGGCTCGCCCGAGGCAAGCGCCGCCTCGTTGGCGGACTCGACCGCGGCGGCGATCTCGGCCTCCAGCGCGTCCAGCTCCTCGGCGGAGGCCGTCCCGTCGTCGGTCAGGGAGGTCCGCAAGGCCGCGATCGGGTCGCTGGCCTTCCACTCCTCGACTTCCTCCCGGGTCCGGTAGCCGGAGTCCCGCATCCCTTCGGCGTGCGCCCGCTGCCGGTAGGTCCGGCACTCCAGCAGGGTCGGCCCGCCGCCGGCGCGCGCCCGCGCGATCGCCTGAGCGGCTTCGCGATGGACCTCCCGCACGTCGTTGCCGTCGACCACGGCGTGCGGCAGCGCGTAGGCCTCCGCCTTCCTGGCGACGCTCTGCTCGTTGGTCACGGTCGCGAACGGCACCTCGGTCGCGTACAGGTTGTTCTCGCACACGAACAGCACGGGCAGCTCCCACACGGTCGCCATGTTGCACCCCTCGTGGAAGGCGCCGTTGTTGACCGCTCCGTCGCCGAAGTAGGCCACGCTCACCCGGTCGCTCCCGGTCAGCTTGAAGGTGTAGGCGGCGCCGGCGGCCAGCAGGATGCTGGGCCCGACGATGCCGCTGGTGCCCATCAGCCCGATCTCGGGCTTGAACAGGTGCATGCTGCCGCCGCGCCCGCCCGACGCGCCGCCGGCCAGGCCGTACAGCTCGGCGAACAGCTCGGCCGGAGCCAGCCCCTTGGCCAGCGCGTGGCCGTGGCCGCGGTGCGTGCCGAAGACCAGGTCGTCGTCGCGCAGGTCGACGCTGACGCCGGCGGCGACCGCCTCCTCGCCGATGTAGGTGTGGCAGCCGCCGTAGATCAGGCCGGCCTGGAACGACCGCACCAGCCGCTCCTCGCACTTCCTGATCGTGACCATGGTCCGGTAGCAGCCGAGCAGCAGCTCCCTGTCCGGCTTCCCGCCCGCCGCGCGCTTCTTCTTCGTCGCCGACTGTGCCTTCACGTACGCGGTACCTCTCAGGGTCCGAATGTACCCCATGAGCGACGTGCTATCGATCCGGTTGACGGCCGCTGCCGAATCCAGTAGATGCAGATGGAAGGCGATTCATGCGGAAAGCCGTAATCACCGATCACTCGTTCGAGACGCCCGACGTCGAGCAGTCCATCCTCGAGCCGCTCGGCTGCTCGGTGGTCTCCCAGCGAGCGTTCACGGATCAGGACGCCCTCATCGATCTGGTGCGCGATGCGGACTACGTCATCACTCAGTTCGCGCCGGTAAACGCGGCAGTGATCGAATGTATGCAAAAGTGTACGATCATCGTTCGCTACGGCATCGGTGTGGACAACGTGGACGTTGCCGCGGCGGAGCGGAAGGGCATTCCGGTCTGCAACGTGCCCGACTACTGCATCGACGAGGTAGCCGACCACACGATCGCGATGATCCTGGACCTGACCCGCAGGATCACCCAGAACGCCCTCACGGTGAGGGGCGGAGGCTGGGGGCTGGCGGTCGAACCCGCCGAGATGCGCGCTCTGAAGGGACAGACCGTGGGCGTCGTGGCGTACGGCAGGATCGGGCGGGAGGTGGCGTTGCGGCTGGGGGCGTTCAAGTGCCGGGTCGTTGCCTTCGACCCCGGCGTCGAACCGGCCCGGATCGAGGCAGACGGGGTGGAGCCGGTGAGCCTCCAGCGGCTCTACGCGGAGAGCGACATCGTCACCTTGCACTGCCCGAGCACCGAGGAGACCCGCTCCATGATCGCGTCGGACTCCATCGGCGCAATGAAGGACGGCGCCCTGCTGATCAACGTGGCGCGGGGCACGCTGGTGGACACCGCCGACCTGGTGGCCGCGCTGCGGAGCGGCAAGCTCGCGGGCGCGGCCCTGGACGTGACCGATCCGGAGCCGATCGATCCCGGCCATCAACTCGTGGGGATGGAGAACGTGCTGATCACTTCCCACGTCGCGTCGGTCAGCGAGCCGGCCCGCCGCACGCTGCGCACGAGCGTCGCCAACACCGTGGCCGCCGCGATGAGGGGTGAGGAGCTCCCGAACGTGGTCAACGGAATGAGCGCCTGAAGGGAGATGCCTGACATGGCCGACAATCTGTTCGACCTGACCGATCGCGTCGCCGTGGTGTCCGGCGCGGCCCGCGGGATGGGCCGCGCGATGGCGATCGGCTTCGCCGAGTACGGCGCCGATCTGCTGCTCGCCGACATCGACGCGGCGGGCATGGAGGACACGGCGGCGACGATCGAGGCGCTGGGTCGGAAGGCGGTGCCAGTGGCGTGCGACGTCTCGGACACGGAGCAAATCGACGCTCTCTACGGCACGCTCGACCGGGAATTCGGCCGCGTCGACGTCCTGGCCAACGTGGCCGGGGAAGGGGGCCACGGCGACCCCGCGGAGCTCACCCCCGGGGATATTCAGGAGTCCCTGCAGAATCTCCTGATCGGGCGCTTCCACTGCACGCAGCACGCCGGGCGGCGCATGATCGCGGCCGGCAGGGGCAGCATCATCAACATCGTCTCCATCGCCGGCTTCACCGCACTCGGCCGGCACCACATCCCCTACAGCATGGCAATGGGCGCGGTGGCGCAGATGACGCGCGAGCTGAGCTCGGAGTGGGCGCCCTTGGGGGTGCGCGTGAACGCCATCGTCTGCGCGCAGGTGGAGAACCAGGGCCTGCGAGACCGGATGGAGGCCGACCCCGTCCTGCGCAGCAACTTCCTGCGGGGCCTGCCCATCGGCCGGTTGGGTCAGCCCGAGGAGATCAAGGGCTTGGCGATCCTGCTCGCCTCGGACGCGTCGTCGTTCATGACCGGCGCGCTCGTCCCCTTCGACGGAGGCAACCTCGCCAAGAACGCGGGAGGCTCGCACCCCGGCATGCCGCCGCTCGGGCCGTCGTAGTGGCGCAGCCCGCGTGCGGCGTGGCCATCACCGTGGGTATATTCGCTTAACATGGGCTACGCTGTTTTTCGGACGCGAGAAGCGCTCAAGTGCTGACGGAGGGCGGGACGCCATGATCAGCCGCATCATCATTCGGAACTTCAAGAGCCTCCGCCATGTCGATCTGTCGCTGGGCAGGTTGAACCTGTTCATCGGTACGAATGCCAGCGGCAAGTCCAACTTCCTCGACGCACTTCGGATCGTGCAAGGAATTGGTAACGGCTTCTCCATTGGCGAAATACTCGATGGGAAACCACGGAGCGCCACGAGCGACGTTTGGGAAGGCATCCGTGGCGGGAGTCTGAACGCGATCTCTGCTGGAGCCGAGGAGACCGAAGGCGTCACGATTGAGGCTCACGGAATCCTGGGGAAGCCGTGGCTGTTCAAGATCGCGTTCTCGCCGGAGTCAGGCCGGGTGTTAAGTGAATATCTGGAGGTCGGAGGTACGATCTATGAGTCCGTAGGAGTGAGCTCTCGCAGATTTCCGACCATCAAGGTACGGTACTATCCCGGAACTCCGGGAAGACCTCCGGATTTCACGTTCGAGAGCTCTCGACCAGTTCTGGGGCAATTCTTGGAGCATCCGGGTATCAAGAACAAACTGGACAAGGAACTCGCGAGCGGAGTAGTCAGCTTGCTGGCAAACGCTCAACAGGTCGACCCGTCACCGCCGGTCCTGCAAAGATATTCGCTGTCCCATCGTGTTGAGCGTCTTGGAGATCGCGGCGAAAATTTCGCGGCGCTCGTGCAAACGATCTGCCAGGACGAAAAGGCGAAGAGCGCCTACTTGGCGTGGCTCCAGGAACTCCGTCCGGACGAGGTGGACGACGTCGGCACTCTGAGCGGCGCTGTCGGTGAGCCGCTGTTCATGCTGAGCGAGAAGGGCAAGACGTTTGCTGCACCAGTGCTGAGCGACGGCACGCTTCGCTTCGCGGCGATTGCCGCCGCGTTCTTCCAACCGGAGATGCCGAGAGTCATGACAATCGAGGAGATCGAGAACTGCATCCATCCAAGCCGCCTTCGATTGCTCGTGGAGCTGCTCGTAAGCCAGAGCAGGTCTGGCAAGACCCAGGTCTTTGCCACTACACATTCGCCGACGACCCTGGCGTGGCTCCAGAAGAAGGAGTACCGGACTACTTTCGTCTGCAAGCGCGACGAGGAGACGGGAGAGTCCACGATCCGCGCGCTGACCGATGTACCACACTTCTCAGAGGTTTCCGGGAAGTACCCTCTCTCTGATCTGTTCGCTGAAGGGTGGCTGGAAGCCGCGCTGTGAAGGTGCTCGTGATTCCGGAAGACCAGACCTATAACGGATACATTCTCAGACCGTTGGTGAAGACGATCATGGCGGACGCGGGCCGAGCGTCCGCCAAGGTGGAGATCCCACCGAAGCCAAGAATCCGCGGCTACTCTCACGCGCTGACGGTCATTCGGGAGGAACTCTCTGATCTCTACCCACTCCATGACCTCTGGTTGTTCTTTCCTGATGCCGACCGAGCGAGTTCCGATGCGATGCGAGTGCTCGAGATGGAGCTGGAAGCACGGGGCAGATCGTTGTTCTGCTGCCCGGCACAGCCGGAGGTGGAGATCTACGCTTGTGCTGCATTTCGGCACGAGATGAGCGGAACATGGGACGATGCGCGCTCGAATCCGCGCATGAAAGAGGAAGTATTCCAACCGCTCCTCGCACAGCACGGCGATCGGCGCCGGCCGGGCGGTGGCCGGGACCTTATGATCGGAGAATCGCTGAAGAGGCTGCCGCTCCTGTACCGCTTGTGTCCCGAACTGAAGTCCCTGCGCGAGCGGATTGCGAAGCTTCTCACGGATCGATGAGCATGGCCGAGCCACCACCTTCCCCACTGCAACCGAGTGACGCCGGTGATCGACGAACCTCGTTCAACGAGCGCGAAGCACGACGCGTGGCAGCCCGTGTATCTCATCGGTGCATTCGAGGAGGTGACCGTAGTCTCTTCCGTCGCCCCGGTACGACCGTCAGACCCCGACGATGAGATCTTCCTGATCTGCGCTATCGACGGGTTCGCCGGTTATCTTGTATCCGAAGACAGACACCCGCTGAATCTGAAAGACAGTTGCCAGCGGCCCGCAATCGGGTCATGTGCCGACCTCGTTGGCATCTTGTGCACCTGATTGAGAGGTGAGGATCTGTGCCGGCCGAGGTTCTGCCGCCAGATTATTCGTGTGCTGACGTCGATGTGATTTGGTCTGGCGGCCGACCTGAAGAAACTATCACGCCGGTCTTGGTAGACCATGCGCGCGACGTTTGTCGGCAATCACCCTCGCCAGCCGCGCGTCCATCTGTTGCGCGCTGACGAACTCGCCCTGGCGGCGGCGCGACAGCAGCTCGCGCATCACCGCATGTTCCAGCTCCTGGGCGTCCAGTCGCGGCCGCAGCAAGTCGACGCCCTGCTGCAGGACCGCGTTCAGGCTGGAGTAGCGACCGGCGTCGACCAACCGTCGGGCAAAGGCATGCTGCTCGTCGGTAAGCGAGATCGAGGACTTCACCGCTATGAGAAACCTGCCGGGCACCAGGGTAGTACCCGGTAGTACCGCGGTCAACGGCCTGGATTCGTTCAGGACCACGTGCACTGGCTTTGACTTGATCGCCCGCGGATCGTTCTCGCGATAGCGCTGGAGTCTCGCGACGAACCGGGCCGGGTGAAGACGTCCGTGTGGAGGACTTCCCCGGGCATCGGACCCTGGGAGACCTGGATGATGCCGTGCACCGGCCATTGACAGTCTCGGGTGGCGGAGGTACGCTACTCCACTGGAGAGAACGATGCAACGCTCCATAGAGCTGAAGGCTCGAAAGAAAGAAGCTCTCCTCCGCAACTCTTCGCTGATTCCACAACTGAGAAAGCACGCCGCACTTTATCTGCTGCTGCTTCCTGCCATTCTTGGTTTGCTGATCTTCAAGTACGTGCCCAGCATCGGAGCGATCACCATACCCTTTACGCGATACAGTATCGTGGACGGTTTCTTCGGAAGTGAATGGGTGGGTTTCAAGTGGTTCATCCAGTTCATGCAGAGCCCGTTCTTTCCTCGGCTTCTGAAGAACACGTTTCTACTCGGACTCTATAGTCTGGTATTCGGTTTCCCCGCTCCCATCCTGCTCGCTCTCCTGCTGAACGAGATCCACAATCGCCCGTTCAAGACGATCGCCCAGAGCATTACATACCTCCCGCACTTCGTGTCTGTCGTGATCATCGTCGGCATGCTGTACAGCTTTTTCGGCCACGACGGATATGTGAATCGGATCCTGGGCGGTCTCGGAATCGGGGCCGTGGACTTCGTCAACGATCCGCAGTGGTTCAGACCGCTCTATGTCGTTTCCGGAGTGTGGCAGAGCATGGGCTGGGGTTCCATCGTGTTCCTTGCCTCCCTGGCGAGCATCAATCCGGAGCTCTACGAAGCTTCCTATCTGGATGGAGCGAACAGGGTGCAAAGGGCCATCCATGTCACGCTTCCCGGACTGGCACCGACGATTACCATCCTGCTCATTCTGAATGTCGGTCAGCTCATCAATGTGGGTTTCGAAAAGGTCTTTCTCATGTCCAACCCCGGAATCTACAGCGTGGCTGACGTGTTTTCCACCTACGTCTACAGGAGAGGCATTCTCGGATTGGACTACTCTTTCGCGGCTGCCGTCGGGTTGTTCAATGCGGTGCTGGCGCTCGCGCTCGTAATCGCGACCAATTACATAAGTCGGAAAGTGAGCGAGAACAGCTTGTGGTAGGTGACCGAAGATGAGATACAGGCACAACCCGGGCTCGATGGCCTTTGATGTCGCCAATCACTTCCTCTTTCTTGTACTCATCGTTTCCTTCATATTTCCCTTCGTCTACATATTCTCGGTATCGATAAGCGGATACGCGGAGATCACGCTGAATGCCGTGAAGCTCTTTCCGAAAGGCGAGCTCCATCTGAACTCATATCGTATCCTCTTGATGGCAACCAATATCGGAGTCGCTTACGTCAACAGCGTACTGTACGCGGTCTTCACCGTCATCCTGACTCTGCTTGTCACCAGCGCGGCTGCCTTTGCCCTCGAGCGCCAGTCGCTGCCGTTCAGAAAGGTCATACTCGTCTTCATCGTGCTGACCATGTTCGTTCCGACGAACATGATCCCGAGCTTCCTGGTCATAATGGGAATCGGGCTCTACAATACGAGATTGGCAATCATCCTCCCTGCATGCTTCAGCGCATGGTATATCTTCATCATGAGAGCGAACATCAGGTCGACGATAGGCGCGGATCTGAGAGAAGCAGCCTACATGGACGGTGCGGGGGATCTGTATGTCTACCTGCGTATCGTCCTGCCTCTCATCAAACCCATTCTGGCGACGATCGGACTGTTTGCCGCCGTCGAAAGCTGGAACAACTACGCGGGCCCGCTGATCTACCTGACCGACGCCGCGAAGTTTCCGTTGCCGCTGATACTGCAGAGGATCCTCCTGGACGGACGAGTGGGCAGATACACCGGGTCGTTCCAGAGCAACCTGCAGTCGGGTCCCTTGCGGGATATCTCTCTCGAAGGATGGGTGGGGCCGGGCTTCTTCAAGTCCTTCAAGTTTGCGGCGATCATTCTGACGATATGGCCCATCGTCGTGGTCTATCCGTTCATCCAGAAGTATTTCGTGAAAGGAGTCCTGGTGGGTTCGGTCAAGGATTGAGAACAGGCAGGATGAGGGTTCACGCTGTGGCGATGCGCTGCACTTCCGCTTCGAGGAGAAAGATCCGGCTGCGCTCACCGGACTCTGCCGGCAGCGCCTTCCAGCCGTAGGGTGTGCGATCGTACACCAGGTAGATGCGATTCGGTGAAACCTCGACGATCGCGGTATATGAGGTTGTCTGGCCCTTGGCGCTCGCCGGCTCGGGCCCCAGGATCCGATCCCTTTCGATATGCAATGGTCTGTCCAGGGCGGTGTTGTGCCAATCCAATACGTCGATCGGGTGCCACCCGGCGGCTCTCTCATCGGTCGAGAGCCAGAGATGGATACCCGGTCGCCCGGTAGAGAGCACGAGCACGTCGTTGTGCAGTCGACAGATCTGCGGCGCCACGCTCCACGCGGGAAGAACGTCGATTGCGGTCCAGCTACGGCCGCCGTCTCTACTGTAGGTGCGAGTGAGCCACTGGTCCGGCTGCTTCTGGTGTTGCCCGACCCGCATGACGCTCATCAGGTCGCCGTTTGGAAGTCGGACGAGACAGGGCTCGCCAAAACCCTCCAGGCCGCGCGGCGCATCGTCCGGGACGGCGACGGTAGACAGATACTGCCAGTGACGGCCCTCATCGCTGGAAGTCACGGCCACGACGGTCCACCGTTCGTCGCCACGGTATTTGAGACTCATCAAGCTCAGCCATGCACCGCCGTCGACGATCAGGATGTCGCTGAACCAGTTGATCGTGGTCCATGAGGTCCGGCTCGACAGCCTCCAACGATCCACCTCTCTGGGGAATCCCTCCACGACCACGCTCCAGGGCTCGACCTCATAGCGCCTGCCGCCCTGGTCGTAGCACCAGTGGTGCGCGAGGAAGCGCTGCCCCTGTGGCGACGGGCCTGGTCTCAGGAAGGACGACGCGCCGACGATGCGACCGTCGGGCAGACTGATTCTCGGCTCGCCGCCGCCGTTGTGAAATCCATTCACGTCGTAGGCGAAATCGAACGTGCGGCCTTCGTCGATGGACAGGTAGACGGCCTGCGAATTGTGCTCGTTGTCGTGACGGTCTGCGTTCAGACTGTGGTTCAGCATGAGCTCGCCGGTAGAGAACTTCAGCAAGTCCGGGTACCAGCAACGGCCTCTGGGCGTCTCAGCCACGACGCGCGGCGTGCTCAGGATGACGCGCAGACCGCCTAGGGTGAGTTCCTGTTTTTCCATCGTGAATGTCCGCGATTCCGGATACCGACTGCGCATGTCAAGCGATGTCAAAGCCTCTCTGCCGTGATGTGCCGTCCGTACTTTTGTCGAACCTTGCGTGGCATCCTGTTGCCCTGGACGTCAAACTCATCGTCCGCGTAGGCGCAGTACAACGTATCCGAACCCGTCACGGCAAACTCGATGTGAGCGTTGCCGTAGCAATTGGCCGCGACGACCGTATGCGACCAGGCAAGCCCGGAACCGGTGAGATCGAAACTGACGCGGTTATCGGGGCGACCGTAGGAACATGCCAATACCCCGTTGGGCATCTGGCGGATTTGGGGGGCATTACCGGTGGGAGTGGTGCGCACCGGGTACGACCACGTGCGGCCGCCGTCCCATGAGCGGCACACCCACAGGGGACCGTCGTCGCTGCCTCCGTTGCGCAGCAGGGCCATGAGCGAGCCGTCATGCAGAGTCGTTACGCTCGGTTCGCAGAAACCCTCATCGCCGAGCTCGGGAAGTGCGGCTATGGTGCTATAGTAATGCCAGTTCAGCCCTCCATCTTCGCTCCGCAGCAGCCAGGAGCGGTACTTGAACTGCCTGGGCCACTCCTGGGGGTATTTCAGGTAGCCTCCGAACGCCCGATAGTCGAACCAGACGACGTCCTGCTTCAAGCTGCCGTACATCGGCACGACGAGGGTGCCGTCGGATAGTCCGACGATGTTGAGGCCCCTGATGCTGCCGGGGCCGATTTCCTGGTTTCCCTCGTCCACCAGGTTCGTGGCGTCTTCCATATGTATGGCGACATCCAGAACCTCGCGGGTGTGCCAGCCGTCCAGGCTCCGGCAGAGCCGCCCGCTGTAGAGACCGGGCCGGAGCTCCCGGCAGTTGGTGGCCATCACCAGTGTGGCCGGATCCTGCTCCCGGGACCAGGTCGACGGGTCAGCCGGTGTGGATGACTCCCACGATCCGCCTGCACCTCCCTGAAGGTTTGGACAAGGCGCCCAGGTGTTGCCATCATCCGTGCTTCGATATTCGGAGCAGACAAGGGTGCCGTCCGGGAAACGCCGCAGGCGAGCGGTCGCTCCGGTGCCGATCGGAATCGGATCGGAAACGGTGATGCGAAGCTGCCGCTCAAGAGCGAAGTTGCGCTTCGCGTAGTTCCGTACGGTCACCGGTCGGTTGTCGGGCATGACCATCCGTGCCAGGAACGCGCTCCGCACTTCTTTCCGTGAGTGGTAGAACCGGTGATCATCGCAGATCGTGTCATGGGCCAGCTTGACGAGCAGCAGGTTCCAACCTTCCTTCAGTCCGACGGCATATTCGTCCAGATCCCATTGAGGATACCGATGTGGACCGGCATACATGCCGACCTCCCGGCCGTTCAGGAAGAGCTTGTAGCGGCCCTCACAGCTCGCCCGCAGCGTCATCCGGCGCATCCCGCTAGGGGCATGTACGTATGCGGCGATGAAGTAGAACGAGTAATCGTCCGGCAGAGCAGGCTGCCATGAGTCCTTCCGTGGCCAGCCTATCGCGCTGTATCCCGCGTATCCGCCCATGCGCTGGCCGCAACGGGGGCAGCTCTTCTCTTCCATCTCCACCGTTTCGTCGCACCGCGGACAATGCGGCTCACGGGGGTTGCCGTCTCCGGTTTGCGACGGGTCCAGATTCACCCAATACGGCATGAGCGTGTCATCCCGTGTGTATGCTTCGATGGGCAGGTGAGCGTAACCCGGAGGCAGGACCGCCTTGGGAAAGTCCGGGTGCCGCGGCAGGTACCATTCGTGCAGTAGCGCGCACGGCACGATCCTCTCGGGGTAGCGCCAGTGGGTCCGGAGACAATAGGTTTCCCATCGCATCCATGCGCCGTTCCTGACCATGTCGCGGGGATCGGACACCGGCTTGACGTCCGGCTTCAGGTTCGCCTCGTCCGGGACGGCCTCCTCGTTCAGAACGGTGTCCCAGTCTCCGGACTCCGCGGCGGCCCGCGTTCCAGGAGCCATGGGGAACGGTCCATGAACATACCATTGACGCAGGAAGTTCTTCGATTGAACATACCCGGATTCGTTCGGGTCTCCGGACGACAGGAAGTTCTCACAGAGAAACGCGTTCAATTCGGTACCCTTCCGCTCTCTTAACGTGACAGGGGTGCCCGATCACAGGATCGGACACCCCCGGAATGATGCGATGCCGCTATTGGACTAGTGCCGCATAGCGGTCGTAGGCGGCGGAATAGATCTCGATCACCTCTTCGACACCCAGCTTCTTCAGTTCGTTCACGTAGTCATTCCATTCGCTGAGGGGCCGTTGCCCCGTGACGAACTGGATGACGTTCTCACTCGCATAGGTCTCGATATCCGTCTGCAGCTGCTTGATGCTGTCGAACTCATCGTCGGCGAACGTGAGAATCGGATGAGCCGGTCTGACCGTACCGCTGCCCTCCACATAGTCGATGTCCGCCTCCCACAAGTCCAGGGCGAGCAGGTTCCCTCCGGCCTGCTTTATCCTTGCCCGGTTGAAGAAGACGGCTCTGGTCTGGAGTGCGCCCCGGAAAACGACCATGCCCTGTTCCTGTGCCCAGGTGCCCGCGTCGACCCCTTCCGGGATATCGAGGTAGCGCACGCCGTCATCGGTTCGTTCAGCCGTCTCTCCGACGTTCCCGAACATGGTCCACACGGAACCTTCTTCGGTGTACTGCCAATCGACAAAGGGCAGAATCCTGTCGACATGCTCGGTGTCGGCGCTGAGTTTCCAAATGCTCTCATTGACGTGGGTATAGTCGTCGGTGGTGTAGTAGCGGGTGCCATGGAATTTCGGAACGATGAACGAGATCCACCAACTGGACTCGTCTTCAGGAGTCCCGCCCAGCGATGTCTTCTGCCTGAATTGATCCACCGTGAAGAAGGCCTTGCCCGCTGCCATGTTCTCGCGCCACGGGTCCTCGTTCATGGTGAACCAATCAGGATGCATGAGGCCTTCGGCATAGTTCTTCGCCATGAATTCCACCATGAGACGGTAGGTCTCCTCCATGGGTCCGAATACGTACCTGTCTTCGAAACGATTCAGGTAGAAGCGGCGGTCGGTGCCGAAGATATAGAGATGCGAGCGCAGGCCCCTGCGCGTCACCCAGGGATGGCTGTCGGGATGGTCGTTCTTGAACATCTTGAATATCTCATAGAGGTCATCGAAGGTCTCTATGTCCGTCCGCGGATCTATCCCGTAGTCCGCCACCTTGGGTGATATCAGGGGTGCATAGAAGAAGTAGGGGAACTCCGAAACCCACGGCGTGACGTACTGATGTCCGTCATTTGCCGTCATGGCCGCGTCCCACTCCTTGTACTCCGTTCGCAAACGACTGATGTTCGGCATCATGTCGAACTTCGTATCGAGCGGAAACAGCACTCCTTGTGGTCCGTAATCCAGTGCCTCCAGCCTCGACATGATCGAGTTGCCATACATTATATCGGGAACCTGGCGCGATGCGATCAGGGTTTGCAGCATCTTCTTGTCGCCATTGATCGGTTCGATAGTGGCATTCATCCGCTTACCGATGTCCTGGATGATGTACATGTCCGCGGCCAGGGGGATTCGTACGGGGCCGACCATCAACTGGATGACGGGCTTCTCTTCTTCCGCCATTTCGGTGGAAGCACTCGCGAACAACGGGTGAGTGGTTGCCAGGAGCAACAAGAGGACGGCGCCCAGACTCGAAGCGGCGTTTCTGCGCAGCGTTCGCTGCATAATTGTACCCTCCAGTCAAGGACCATGCCGCGGAGGTCCGGTGCTGTCAATAGGCGGAAGCAGCCGTCTCCGTGAATTTCAGCCGCGCACGGCGACGAAGAACAGGCGTCGGAAGGGGTAGAGGGTGGTCCCGTCGGGCCGCGGAGGGTACGCGTGCGTGAGCCGCTCGCGGTACCGGTCCAGGAAGGTCGCTCGGTCCGCATCGCCGAGGCCGGCCAGGATCGGGCGCAGGCTGGTCGCGGTGACCCACTCCAGCACGGCGTCCGTGCCGGTGAGGGCGTGCTGGTACTCCGTGGTCCAGACGTCGAGGTGGGCGGCGTCCGCGGCCAGCAGGTCGTAGTAGAAGCCGGGATCGTGCAGCCCGGGGCTCTCCGTGGCCTGCCGCAGCTCGGCGCCGCCAAGCGGCGCGCCTCCCGCACCGCCGCCGGCAAGCGTCTCGCGCATGAGGCGGTGCGAGGGCAGCTCCCAGCTCATCGGCGCCTGCACGGCCAGGCAGCCGCCCGGCGGCAGCAGCGACCAGAGACGGCCGATCAGCGACCGATGGTCGGGCAGCCAGTGAATGACCGCGTTGGAGAAGAGCAGCGCTGGCGTCTCCTCCGGCTTCCAGTCCGCCAAGTCGCCGTGTTGCCAGCGCACGCGCGACGGAGTGGCGCGCGCCTGCTTCAGCATCTGTGGCGAGTGGTCGATGCCGACGATGTCGGCGGCCGGCCAGCGGTCGGCAAGCATACGGGTAACATTGCCGGTGCCGCATCCGAGGTCATAGATGCATGCGGGGTCCGCCAGTGGGATTCGCCCCATCAGGTCGACGGCGGGCCGTACGCGGTGGTCGGCGAACTTCAGGTACTGCCCGGGGTCCCACGACGCTCCCGCGATGTCGCGTGCGTGGGGCGTGTGCGGCTGGTCGGAGCGCACGGGCTCAGTCCCAGTCGAACAGGATGCTCATCCAGCCCGCGGTGCCCTCCAGCACCTGCCGGTAGAGGCGTGGCGCCTGTTCCGGCCGGGCGACGTGACTGATGAGAGGATCCACCACCAGCGCCCCCTGTGCGATCAGGCGCATGATCGCGCGGCGGTTGCGGCGCCGGGTCCAGGGGAACTTCGGATGGGCGGTGTCCTCCAGCCCGCGCCCGTAGACGCCGCGGATGTCCAGCTCGCGCCTCAGCAGCTCGGTCTGCAGACCCAGCTCGACCGTGCCGGGCGGACTGCCGACCAGGATGACCTTGCCGCGGTCGCCCGCGGCCTGCATGGCCGGCACCAGCACGCCCGGATCGCGGGCCGCGTGGAAGACGCACTGCGCGCCGCCGCCGGTCAGGTCGCGGATCGCCGCGACCGGATCGTCCACCGACGCGTCGACGGTGTGCGTGGCGCCGCTGCCGCGCGCCAGCTCCAGCCTCCGCGCGTCGAGGTCGACGGCGATGATGGGGTGCGCGCCCGAGATTCGGCACAGCGCGGTGGTGAGCTGGCCGACCACACCCTGGCCCAAGACGGCGACCGATTCGTCGATCTGCAGCTCGGCGCGCCGGATGCCGAGCAGCGCCACGTCGCCGAGCACGGCGAAGGTGGCCTGCTCGTCGCTGAGCTCCGCCGCGTCGTGCTCGATGGGCTGCAGCGACGAGCGCAGCTCGGACAGCCCCTGTTGCCCGGTGAGCCAGTGGCTGCCGTGGTTGCCGAATGCCAGCACCCGGTCGTGCACGCGGCAGGCATCCACGCCGGGACCGCAGGCTTGCACGGTGCCAGCCAGGGTGTAGCCCAGCGGCCGGCGCCCGCCGCTCGCCGCGAGCAGGGCGTTCTTCTCGGATCCGGCGCTCACCTGGCTCCGCGCCACGCGCACCAGCACCTGGCCGGGGCCCGGCTCCGGGATTTCGAACGACTCGATCTCGACGTGGCCGCCGACGGCCACCAGGCGACGTCCTTCCATCAGCCGAACAGGCGGTTCGGCCGGCTCCAGCGCACGCGGGCCAGCAGGGTCTCTCCCTGGTAGCCGCAAGTGGGCAGGCACTCCCCGACGGTGACGATCGACTCGTCCGGAGAGACGGCCGTGGTGTGGAAGTTGCCCATACGCGGCACGCCGTCCGGGCCGCTGATGCCGTCGCCCTTCATGGGCAGGACGACCCGCTCACTGTCGCGCCGCAGGCACAGCCGGTCGCGGTCCACCTCCGCGAGCCAGAGCGGAGCGCGCCAGCGGAACACGTTGCGGTTGGCCTCTGTGCGGCGCGTGTACACCAGGAAGAGCGCGTCGCCGTGCGGCAGCCAGCGCTGCTGCGTGGTGGACATGACCAGCGGCTCGCCGTCCTCCCAGCACCACGGCCGCAGCGGCTCCCAGTGCAGGCCGTCGGCGGAGCTCGACACGTAGCCGCGGTCGTCCTCGGCCCGCACGGTGAGGAAGAAGGTGTCGCCGATGCGCGTGACGCTCGGCTCCAGCAGGCCGCGGCGGACCGGGAGCTCGTGGTGCGATCCCTGCTCGGCCACGCGCAGCTCGGCGCCGTCGAACGCGCAGCGCACCGTGCACACGTCGCGGTGGGTGCGCCCCAGGGGCCCGAACGTCAGCGGCACGATCACGTCGCCGGCCCGCTCCCCGTCCCGGTGGTCCAGGGTCACCCGCTGCGAGCAGTTGCTGGTGTACATCGCCGAGGCCTCGGGTTCGTCCCACGGCATCCGCTTGCGCCCGCCCCAGCGGCCGGTCGCCGGGTCCAGCACCGAGTAGACGACGTGGCGCTCCCGGTCGGCCATCGTCAGCACGTCGTCGCGGTAGAAGACGTTGAACGCCAGCAGCAGCACAGTGCCGGTCGGCGCGTGGTACTCCGGCACCGCGTCGCAGACGCCGTCCTCGATGCCGTCGTCACGCAACCGGCGGCCGAGCTCGGGAATGGGCTCCGGCTCGCTCCAGGAGCGGCCGCCGTCCGTGGACGTCATCCAGTGGACGTGGCCGAACACGTCCGAACCGGAGATGCTCTGCCCGGTCATCACCAGCTTCGTGCCGCCGGCGTGCGGCGCCGTGCACGCGCGCGGATGGAACCACAAACGGCCCCCGTCGTACGTGCTGGAGATGACCTCGGTGGTGATCGACTCGATCACGTGGGCCTCGCGCGGGGGCGAATGACGTTGAGCAGCGGCTCGCCCGCTCCGAAGCGGCGCACGTTCTCGGCCACCATGTTGGCGATCTCATCCTGAAAGAACGGAGATTCCGGCGAGCAATGGGGCGACAGAAGCAGGTTCGGAGCGTCGCGCAGCGGGTCGTCGGCTGGCAGCGGTTCCGTCTGGAACACGTCGAGCGCGGCGCCGCCGATGCGTCCGGCGGCCAGCGCGGCGGACAGCGCTCCTTGGTCCACCAGCCCCCCGCGCGCCATGTTGACCAGCACCGCCTGCGGCTTGCAGCGCCGCAGGAAGGCGTCGTCGATCAGCCGTTCGGTCTGCCCGTCGAGCCGCAGGGCCAGGACGATGAAGTCCAGGTCGCCCAGCGCGCCATGGAGCTCGTCCCAGCCGATCCAGCGCTCCGGCAGCTCGCCCTCCGGGTCGCCGGTGCCGGGTGTCCGGTAGGTGAGCTGCTGCCGCCTGCCCGCGCGGCCGAGCGTGGCCACCACCCGCATGCCGAGCATGCGGCAGAGGCGTCCCACCTGCCGGCCGATCGCCCCGTAGCCCAGGATGCCGACCGTCCTGCCGTGCAGCACGGACGCCGACATCTCCGCCGCCCGGTCGCGGTGCCAGGTCCGGGCGTCTTCGTGCGCGAGGATGCGGCGGAACCGATGCCCGAAGAACAGCATCGCGGCCAGCGTCCACTCCGCGATCGGCACACCGGCCGGGCCGCTGCCGTGACAGACCTCCACGTCCGGGGCCGACACCAGCGCGTCCGGCAGGTCCTCGTGTCCGGCGTTGAGCGTCTGCACCCAGCGCAGGCGCGGCGTCCGGGCCGGTTCCGGCAGCCAGCCGTTGCTGATCAGGCCCTCGATCTCGGGCAGCAGGCCGTCCGGCGGCGCATCCGCGAAGCTGCGCAGCTCGACGCCGGGCGGGATGCCGCCGAGCGCGTCGCGGATGCCCGCCTCGCTGATCCGGTGGCGCGGGTTGAGCAGGGCGACCAGGCGAGGGGAGCGGCGCGGTTCGGACATGGGCGAGGTTATCCCCTCACCGGCGGCGTGCTGTAAAGTCGGCGCGATGGCACAGGCTCACGACGCGATCCAGCGGGTCCAGGTGGACGCGCTCGAAGGGGGCGAGATCGTCATCCGGCTGCACACCGGTGGCGGCGCAGTCGGCATCGGCGCATTCCGCGCGCATCCGAGCGTGGGCGTCGCGGTGGTCCGCGACCTGCTGGCCCCGGACGTGACGGGCATGAGCGTGCACGCCCCCGCCGTGCTGTGGGACCGGCTGTTCTACCGCCACGGCCGCACCGGCCAGCACATTCAGGCGATCGCCGCCGTCGACATCGCCTGTTGGGACGCGCTGGGCAAGACGCTCGGCCGGCCGGTGTACGACCTGTGGGGCGGCGCCGCGCGCACCACGCTGCCGCTCTACTGGAGCCAGGGGCTCGGCAGCCGCAAGACGCCGGAGGAGATGCTGGCCGACGTGCGGCGCGGCCACGGGATGGGCTTCCGCGCCTACAAGATCCGCATGGACTGGGGACCGACCGTGCTGGACGCCGATCCGGCCGCGGACATGGAGCGCTTCCGCGTCTGCCGCGACTTTCTGCCCGACGACTGCACGCTCAGCTTCGACTGCAACTGGGGCTACACCGTCAGCACCGCCATCCGCCAGGGCGAGCTCCTCCAGGAGCTGGGAGCCTTCCACTACGAGGAGCCGCTGCCGCACGTCAATCTGCCGGGCTACCGGCAGGTGGCCGACTCCCTGTCGATCCCGGTGTCGTGCGGCGAGCTGGAAGCGACCCGCTGGCGCTTCCGCGACCTGATCCTGCTGGCCAATCCCGACATCCTGCAGCCGGACATCCTCAACGCGGGCGGCCCCACCGAGGTGCGGCGCATCTTCGACCTGGCCGCCGCGCACAACAAGCCGCTCATGCCGCACAGCCCGGCCATCGGCATCCGATCGTTCGCCAGCCTGCACCTGTTCGCCACGGGCCTAGGCAACACGCTGCCGCACGAGTTCTCGGACGAGGAGCTGGCCGACCGCAACCTGGAGCGCGCCCAGGAGCTCTACAACGAGCCGGTCCTGCCGGTGGACGGCGCCATCACCCTCAGCGACGCCCCCGGCTTCGGCCTGATCCTGAACGACGCCGTGCTGCAGAAGCGAATAATCAAGGGTGGATGACATGAAGATCACGGACATCAAGCTGATCACGCTGGAGTTGCCGGAGGGGGGCGGGGCGCAGCGCATCCCGCAGCTCGTGCAGGTGCCGGGCCTGCACCGCATCCAGTACCGTGCGGGGCTGAACCCGGATCGGGAGCCGATCCTGACGGCCCCGGCGAAGCCGCGCGAGCACTTCGTGGAGGTGCGCACGGACGAAGGCATCACCGGCCGCGTTCCCGCCTCGACCATGGAGGAATTCCAGGTCGACCTGGTGCGCTCGATGGCCATCGGCGAGAACCCGCTGCACCGCGAGCGGCTCTACCAGATGTTCCACAAGGGGACCCGCTGGCTGTACCAGAAGCCGGGCTGGTTTGGCGATTTCGACAACTGCCTGTGGGACATCGCCGGCAAGGCGGCCGGACTGCCCGTGCACGCCCTGATCGGCCGGGTGCGCGAGCGCTTTCCCTGCTACCTGACCGGCGGCGACATGGACCGCAACGGCTACTTCGGGCACATCGACGCCGCCCGCGAGATGGGAATCGGCGCCTACAAGTTCCACACCTACAAGGGCGGCAAGGCGGACATCCCGCTGTTCGAGGAGGTGCGCGACGCGGTCGGGCCCGACTTCGACCTGATCAACGACCCGGTCTGCTCATACGACCTGCGCGAAGCGATAGAGGTCGGCCGCGTGATGGAAGAGCTGGGGTTCGTCTGGCTGGAGGAGCCCTTCCACGAGCAGAAGATGCACCACTACCAGGAACTCTGCAGCGCGCTCGACATGCCGGTGATGGCCAACGAGATGCTCATGCACGACATCGGCATCTCCACCCAGTGGCTGATGCACGGCGCCACCGACCTGCTGCGCGCCAACGCCCGCCACGGCACCACGCTGGTGCTGAAGATGGCGCACTTCGCCGAGCTCTACGACACCACCATCGAGATGAACGCGGCCGGCGGCGTGTACGGCCACATCCACGCCACGCTCGGCTGCTGCATCGACAACACCAGCTACTACGAGTACATGAGCTACGCCGCGGACACGCTCCGCAAGCAGGGCGAGCTGTGGGGAGTGGTGAACGCCCCCGTCATTGAGGACGGCCACCTGGCGCCGACCGACCTGCCCGGCTGGGGCGCGGAGTGGGACGAGGGCCGCTTTCGGTCGCTGATCGTCGCGGAGCGGTAACGGGACGGGCGGCTCAGCGCTGGATCAGCAGGCCGTGGGCCACGCGCCGCCGACGCTGCCGACATGACGTTCGAGCGTCCGGAATCGATCGGACGACGGGTCCGGGCTGGCGGCGACGGCTTCCTCCAGATCGTGGAAGAAATCCAGATCCTGCGAGAACCGCGGGCTGTCATCCGCACGGTGCAGAACGGTCGCTCCGGCCAGATAGCTGTCCGGGCTGCGATTGGCGGCGATCTCGCGCAGGACGCGGCCCTGCAGCTCGCTTACCGGCACAGCCTGGCGGCGCGCAGGATCCCTTCCTTTCCGCCGTTCTTGCGCAGGCCGCGCACCACTTCCGGAAGGTCATCCAGCGTCAGGTCGGCGTCCGGGCGCATGTACCAGAAGCAGCGAGCGTAGTACTCGCGGAACGCGCGCCTGAGCTCGCGAACCCGGACCATGTCGCGAGCCTGCTCGCTGGAGAGCCGCCGGCGGCTCTTCTTGCCACCCTTGCGGCCGATTACCGACAGGTACCGGCTCACGGAGGTCTCTACCGCCATGGGTTCAACATAAGCGGACTAAGATCGCGAAGCAACGGCTCAACGGCACGGATTACTCTTCGATGCGCGCTACCGCTCCGCCGGCGCGTTCGGACCTTTGATGCGGACGACGGCGGCGTGGATGTCGCTGAGGTTCCTGGTGCCGGTCGCGTCGGGCAGGAAGGTGCGGAAGACGTGGGTCAGGGCGCCGGCCGATCCGTCGCCTTCCAGGGTGACGATGCCGAACCCGGGGCAGCTACCGACGGCCGCGTGCCTGACGGTGACCGGGTGCGGCCCCCGGAAGGAGACGATGAGCAGCCGGCCGTCCGGCGTGATGTCCACCAGGTCGGGGGCAGGGTCGTCGCTGAGCTCGTACCCGTTCCCGTCGACGTTCACGAACGGAGCCGGGTCGCCGACGCAGTAGCCCGACCCGGTGAGGTCCAGGGTGCCCGCGTGCGCCCGCGCCTGTTCGGCAACCGTGGCGGCCGGGTCGTTGATGACCTTGCCCATGTCGAACACTTCCACGTTGTTCCGGATCCGGTCGAATTGATACAGGAAGCGGCGGTTGGGAGACATGACCAGGCCGTGCGCATCGCGGCGTTGGGCGAGCTCCGCGTCCGCCGAGATGTCCATCGTCTTCTCCTGGTGGAACGTTACGACCGGCGGCTGGTTCGGCGTCGTGATGGGGTCCGAACCGTCCGGATAGTCCAGCGGCAGCCGATAGAGGATGAACGTAGAGTCGTCCGCGCCCGCGCCGCTCGCGGAGACGCCGGCGTTCAGGTGCATGAAGCCGCCCCCTTCAGCGCCGCCGCAGCCGGCGGCGCTGATCACGTCGTTCGTGTACTCCGCCACGATCGACATCGGCTCCGTGGTCGCGTCGACGACGAACAGTCCCCCGCCGCCGAAGGTGACGTACACGTGGCCGTTGCTAGAGGGGACCGGACAGACCACGACGTTGTTCGGCCGCCCCGGCCCTTCCTTCAGCGCGCCGCTCGGCGTGTGCCGCGACTGGAAGTTGGCGTACTCGCCGCTCACTTTCCCGGCCGGCAGGGTCGGGTCGGCCCGCGCTTCCATGGCGGTGAGGTCGCGGCCGCCGACCAGGTCGAGCGTGGCCGTCTTGTTGAAGGTGAAGGTGTCGGTCTCCCGGTCGTAGTCGATGCGCTCCAGCAGCTTCGCGCCGAGATTCCCGACGATCAGTTTGCTGCCGTCGGCGCTCCAGAAGGTCATGTGATTGGACGGCGCCGAGCCTTCCGGCCCCGTGGTCCGAAACAGGGCCTTGGCGAGCCTGGCCGCGTCGTCCGGGGAGCCTCGAAGCGGCGGGCAGATCCGGTGGCCGTCCGCGGTTGCCGTGCACTGCCCTTCCGCGTCGATGATCCCGACCAGGCCGGTGCCCGGGCCGAAGAAGTTGGCGTTCAGGTAGCGGTGCGACGGGTGCGGCAGCATGCCGTGCAGGCGCTCGACGTTCACGCCGAGCTCGGCGAGCGCATTGGGAAAGACGTGGTGCGCCTGGATGACGGTCGCCCCGAAATCCGGATCGTCCTCGCCGTACGTTCCGGGCGGCGCCAGCAACAGGTCGCGGCCTTCGTACACGACCATGCGGCTGCCGAACGTTCCGGCGGGGTTCTCGGCGCTGATGTCGGCGCTGTTCGCCTGATCGGACAGCCACACTTCCCACTCGATCGCAGCGGCATGGCCGGCTCCGAGCACGCACAGGGCCATGAGGCAGGGGAGTAGCTTCGGCTTCATGGCGACCCTCCTCTCACATTTCCGTAATGGATATTCTACTGTTTCGGTCAGGTGCCCGCGACCGTCTCCTCGGCCAGCCAGTCGACGACCGAGCGCAGCGCGGCGGCCGAGTCGGCTCCCGCCGCCTGCGCTTCCTTCCAGATCGCCAACTGTTGGTGCGCGCTGGTCCCGTCGGCCAGAATGCCGCGGGCGCGCTCGACTTCGGCGGCGCAGCCGAAGTGGGCGGCATCCTCGTCGATCAGGTCCAGCAGCTCGGCCAGCAGCTTCTGGTACGGGACGACCTCGCCTATGCCGAAGTCGACCAGTCCGCGATCGCTCCCGTAGCGCTGCGCCAGCCAGCGGTTCTCATTGACCAGCAGGCGCGAGTAGATGCGCCAGCTCTGGTTGTTGCGCCGCAGGCGGTACAGCAGCCGGCACAGGCAGCGGAACAGCGCGGCGAGGCACAAGGCGTCCTCGAGCCGCGTGCACACGTCGGTGATGCGCATCTCCAGCGTGGGAAAGCGCACGCTCGGGCGGATGTCCCACCACAGCTTGGTGGCGTCCTCGATCAGGCCGGCGGTCACCAGGCTGGCGACGGTGCGATCGTACTCGCCGGCGCTCTGGAAGGGGTCCGGGAGCCCGGAGCGGGGCAGCTCGTCCAGGACCGAGAGACGGTAGGACATCAGGCCCGAGTCCGCCCCGTCCCAGAAGGGGGAGGAGGTGGACAGCGCCAGCAGGTGGGGGAGGAAGTAGACGGCCTGGTTCATCAGGTCGATGCGCAGCTCCGGGTCCTCGATGGCGACGTGCACGTGCATGCCGCAGGTCAGCAGGCGCTGCGCGACCAGCCGCAGGTCCTCGGCGATCTGCGAGTAGCGGGCGGCGGCGGTGTGCTTCTGGTCCTGCCAGCGCCCGAACGGGTGGGTGGAGGCGGCGATGAGCGCGCAGTCGAAGCGGCCGACGACACGCTCGACGGTGCCGCGCAGGTCGGCGAGTTGCGCGCGCGCCTCGCCCGGATCGTGGCAGACGCCGGTGGCGACCTCGATCTGGGAGCGCAGGAACTCCGGGCCGACCGAGTTGCCGAGCGCCGAATGGCACGCCTCCATCATCTCGGGCCGCGGATCGATGGCCAGATCGCGGGTGCTGAGGTCGATCAGGAGGTACTCCTCCTCGATGCCGAACGTGAAGCTGGGTTCTGAGAAATTCATCCGTGTCCGAAGGCCTTTGGTAGAATCATGCCGTGAGCGGACACACTTGGTCGATCGAGTCGCCCCTGCGTGGCGAGCCGCCCGGGCAGGGGCGCACCCGCACGTGGACGAGCGCGTGGCATCGCTGGCCGGGAGTCGTGGACCGAGCCGAGGTCCGGGTGGAGGCGGCGATCGATCTGTTCGACAACAAGACGATCGAGACGGTCGTCGACGGATCGCAGCGGCCGTTCACGGACGCGGCCGGCGTCCCGCACACCTGGTACGGGCGGTGCATGATCGCCATCGTCGACGACCGGCGCTGGATCATGGCGCTGCGCTCCGGCGTCTCCCACATAAGGTGGGGTGACCGCGACGCCATTCACCTCATCACCTCCACGGACGAGGGGAGGACCTGGAGCGATCTGGACCGCTGGTTCGACGGGTCGCCGATCCAGGGCCTGCCGTACCAGGACGGCCACACGCACTCGGAGCCGGGGCTGTACCGGATGCCGAACGGGGACCTCGTCCTGCAGTTCTGGCGGACCGGCTACACCTCCGGCACCCGGCAGATGCGCTCCACCGACGACGGCAGGACGTGGCGGACCGACGCGGACCGCGTCTGTGTCGAGGGCGTCGACGGGGCGGAGGGCGACATGGCGCTCGGCACCGAGGACTGGTTCGTCGACCCGGAGCGTCCCGCCGACGCCTACTTCGCATTCCAGTACTTCCACTACCGTTCCACCTCCGGGACGCTGCTGGCCCGGTCTCGGGACGACGGGCGCAGCTACCGGTTCGTGAGCTGGATCGTGCCGCCGGCGCCCGAGAGCGATCCGGCCGGGCGGGCGACGTTCGAGCCGGCGATCGAGTACGTCGGCGACCGCACCATCGTGGCCGTGCTGCGCGACGCGGCCCGGCGCGAGCGCGGGGACCCCGGCTGCACGTGGCAGGCGGTCAGCACCGACATGGGGGAGTCGTTCGCGCCGCCGGTCGACATCAGCGACCGGATCGACGGCGGCGTGGCCGGCGGGCTCTGGCAGCGCGCGCGGCTCTACCAGGAGAGCAATCCGGCCTTCCAGCACGGCAACCGGCTCGACTTCGCCGCGGGTGAGGGCCGGCTGTGGGGCTTCGGCCTGCACAGCATCGGCGGCGGCTACACCCGCAAGCCGGTCGTCTACCACTCGCATGACCGCGGAAGGACCTGGCGCGGGCCGGAGCTGCTGCACGGCCCCATGCATCCGGGGACCGACACCGGCTACGGCGACCTCAAGCGCCGCGTGGACGGCACCTTCGTGGCCGCCACCTACTACGCGAACCGGGACTCCACGGTCGCGGACGTCGAGCAGTACACCTTCGGCGGCGAGCGCGCGCGGGTGATGGTGGAGGCGGACCGCGGCGGCGACGGCGTGCCGGACCGGGACTCCGGCTGGCGGGAGCTCCATGACGGGGAGAACCGGGTGACGGTCACCGGGCTGCCGGCCGAGCGCTGGCGGCTGCGGCTGGCGGTGAGCGCCACCGGGACCTCCGGATGGCCGGCGATCGGCCGCGTCACGGTCACGGCAGGGTAGCCATGGCCGAGCATCTGACCGGCATCGACCGCAACCTCACGACCTACGGCGACCCCACCTTCAGCCGCTTCATCCGCCGCGCGTTCCTGGCCTCGCAGGGGTTCGACGGCGCCGACCTGGAGCGTCCGGTGGTCGGCATCGCCGACACGTCGAGCGACTACAACACCTGCCACGCGCACATGCCGGCGCTGGTGGATGCCGTGAAGCGGGGCGTGCTGCAGGCCGGGGGGCTGCCGCTGGTGTTCCCGACGATCTCCCTGAACGAGATCCTGTTCTCGCCGACGACCATGTTCTACCGGAACCTCCTGGCCATGGAGACCGAGGAGATGATCCGGGCGCAGCCGATGGACGCCGTGGTGCTCCTGGGCGGCTGCGACAAGACGGTGCCGGCGCAGCTCATGGCGGCGGCCTCCGCGAACGTGCCGGCCGTGGTGTGCGTGACCGGTGCCATGCGCACCGGCGCGTGGCGGGGCGAGCGGGTCGGCGCCTGCACCGATTGCCGCCGCTACTACGCGGGCTTCCGCGAGGGGAGGATAGGCGAGGAGGAGCTCCGCCAGGTGCAGCAGCAACTGTGCTCGACCCCCGGCACCTGCATGGTGATGGGCTCCGCCTCCAGCATCGCCTGCGTCGCCGAGACCATGGGACTAATGCTCCCCGGCGGCGCCTCGCCCACGTCGGGGAGCGCTGACCGGCTGCGCAACGCGGTCGCGTCCGGCCGGCGGGCGGCGGTGCTGGCGCGCGAGCCGATCGCACCCGACAGGATTCTCACCAGGGAGGCGTTCGAGAACGCGCTCACGGTGCTGGTCGCCCTGGGCGGCTCGACCAACACGATCATCCACCTGACCGCCATCGCGCGGCGGGCCGGCGTCGAGCTGTCGATGGCCGATCTGCAGGCGGCGTCCGCGCGGGTGCCCCTGCTGGTGGACTGCAAGCCCTCCGGATCGCGCTACATGGAGGATTTCCACGAGGCCGGCGGGTTGCCGGCCGTGTTGAAGGTGCTGGAGCCGCTGCTGCACCCGGAGCCGATCGACGTCGAGGGGCGCACGCTGCGGGAACGGCTGGCGGACGTGGCGCCGCCGGGAACGTGGCAGTCGGTGATCCGCACGCTGGAGCAGCCGCTTGGCGGCGCCGGATCGCTCACCGTTCTGCGTGGCTCGCTCGCCCCGGACGGCGCGATCATCAAGAGCGCGGCGGCCAGCCCCGAGCTCTGCGAGCACGAAGGGCCGGCGGTGGTGTTCGACTCGCCGGCCGACGTGGCGGAACGGATCGACGATCCCGATCTGCCGGTCGGGCCCGGGCACGTGCTGGTGCTGCGCAATGCCGGCCCGGTGGCGGCCGGCATGCCGGAGGCAGGTTCCCTGCCGATTCCCCGCAAGCTTTCCGAGCAGGGCGTCAAGGACATGGTGCGCGTGTCGGACGCCCGTATGAGCGGCACGGCGTACGGTACGGTCGCCCTGCACTGCGCGCCGGAGGCGGCGGTCGGCGGTCCGTTGGCGCTGGTCCGCGACGGCGACCCGATCCGGCTGTCGGTCGTGCAGGGCACGATCGACCTGCAGGTGGCGCCGGAGGAGCTCGCGCGCCGCCGCCGGGAGTGGCGGCCGGCTCCGGTGCCGGAGCGCGGCTGGGCGCGCATCCATGCCGAGCACGTCCTGCAGGCCGACCAGGGCGCCGACCTCGACCTGATGGTGGGGCGGGACGAGGCCGGCGAACCCGGATAGACTCCGGGCCGCCATGCCCAACATAGCCCTGATCGGCGCCGGCAGCGTCGTCTTCGCCCAGAAGCTCATCAGCGACATCCTGCAGCGCGACGGCATCGGGACGCCCGAGTTCCGCCTGATGGACATCGACGCCGAGCGACTGCGCATCGCCGGCATCGCCGCCGAGAAGACCGCCCGCGCGCTCGACAAGCCGGCCGCCATCCGCACCACTCTGGACCAGCGCGAGGCGATCCGGGACGCCAACTACGTGATCTGCTGCGTGCAGATCGGTGACAGCGAGACCATCAACCAGGACTTCCACATCCCGGCCCGCCACGGGCTGCGCCAGACCATCGCCGACACGCTCGGCATCGGCGGCATCTTCCGCGCGCTGCGCACCTATCCGGTGATGATGGAGCTGGTGGAGAACATCACCACGGTCGCCGCGCCGCGCTGCCTGCTGCTCAACTACACCAACCCGATGGCCATGAACATGCTGGCGCTGCTGCGCGCCGCCGACATCCCCGCGGTCGGCCTGTGCCACAGCGTGCAGGGCACGGCCGCCAAGCTGGCCGCCATCGCCGGCGTCGCCGAGGAAGCGGTGCGTTTCCGCTGCGCCGGGGTCAACCACATGGCCTTCTACACGGAGTTCCGCACCGCCGAGCGCGACCTGTACCCGGTGCTGTTCGAGCGCCTGCGCGACGATCCGGACGGGCTGGGCCGAACCGTACGCTTCGAGATGCTCAAGCGCACCGGCTACTTCGTCACCGAGAGCTCCGAGCACCAGGCCGAGTACACGCCGTACTTCATCCACCACGGCGGCGGGATGGTCGACCGCTACCGCGTGCCGCTGGACGAGTTGATCCGCCGCCGCACCATCCAGGTCGCCGAGTGGGAGCAGCAGCAGCGCGGGTTCTCCGACCCCGACCACGAGGTGGACACCAAGCCGCTCAGCCACGAGTACGGGTCGGCCATCATCGAGGCGATTGAGACCGGGGTGCCGGCCACCATCCACGGCAACGTGCTGAACCACGGGCTGATCGACAACCTGCCCGCGGACGCCTGCGTGGAGGTCGCCTGCCACGTGGACGGCGCCGGCCTGGCGCCGGTGGCGTTCGGCCGCCTGCCGACCGTGCTGGCCGGCATCGTCGGCAGCAACGTCGCCGTGCAGCTCGCCACCGTGGAGGCGGCCGAGTCACGCCGGCGCGAAGCGGTCTACCACGCCGCCATGCTCGACCCGCACACCGCCGCCAGCCTTACGCTGGACCAGATCTGGCAGGTCTGCGACGAGATGTTCGACGCGCAGGCGCCGCTGCTGCCGGCCTTCGACTGAGGCGTAGTGGATCAGCAGGGGTTCGAACGGCGGCTGCACGCGCTGGCGAGCCGCTATCGCGCGCAGTGCCTGTGGGATCTCAAGCCCGACCTGGATCTGCAGGAACGGGATGTCGCGGCGATGGTGCTGCGCCGGATCGCGTCGTGCGCTGACACCAGCGGGTTCATTGAAGCCAGAGGACTGCAGGATTGGCTCTCACGGACTTCCAACGCGCGATCTGCCGTCTCGTAGCCGGCCAGCGCAAGGAGGCCGGCGTCAGCTACGTGGCCGGCGGGGTGGCGCTGAACCTGCTCCTGGACAGCGGGCCGTGTCTCCCGCGACATCGACGTGTTTCACGATGCGGAAGCGGCGGTCCACGCCTCGTTCGCTGCCGACCGGAGGCTCCTCGAGTTGCATGGCTACAGCATCGAGACGGTACGCGAGCTCCCGGCCTTCATCGAGGCGGTCGTAAGCAAGGCCCGCGACGAGGTGCGCATGGAGTGGGCTCGCGACAGCGCGTTCCGGTTCTTTCCGCTCATGGAGCACGAGGATCTGGGGCTCACGCTGCATCCGTTCGACCTGGCGACGAACAAGGTGCTGGCCCTGGTCGGCAGGCTCGAGGTCCGCGACTGGATCGACGCGATCAGCTCCCACGAGCGGCTGCAGCCGCTGGGGTACCTGCTGTGGGCGGCCTGCGGCAAGGACCCCGGGTTCGGTCCCGGCTCCCTCCTGGAGCATGCGCGCCGGACGACACACTATTCGGCGCCGGAGATCGCGCAATTGGCGTTCGAGGGCAGTCCGCCCGACGCCCACGCCCTGGCGGTGACGTGGCGGACGGCGCTGGAACAGGCGGCGGCGATCATCGACGAGCTGCCAGCAGGCCGGAACCTGCGTCCTGGATGCCCGCGCCGGTCTGTTTCGTGGCGATCCGCCGGCGCTCAAGCGCGCGCTTGCGGAGGCCGCCATCCGCTTCAATGACGGATCGCTCGGCGGCGCGTACCCGCGTCTGTTGAGTTGACCAACGCGAAAGGGAACGTGGGTCCGGGTTTCGCGTAGGCGAGACCCAGGGAGTGCGCCTGGAGGTGCATCAGGACTCATCGTTCAGGAACGCACCGTCAGTCATGCGGCGCGTGCCGATGGCGGTGATGGGCTCCACAGAGCAATCTCAAGTTTCGGGGATCGGCGCCGCCGCCCAGCGCATACGGACGAATGTGGTCTATCTCGATCAGATGTCGTGAGTTGCAGCGGCGTCCAGTCTCTCGATCGACGTAGCTGCATCGGCCCTCGTCCCTCTGCCAGACCTGTCGTTTCACCGCAGCCGGAATCGCGCGGCCCGAAACGCATGGCTTCGCCGCCGGAGTGGCGGCGCGGGTCGGCTTCCGTCCGGCAACGGCCCGGCGGTCCATCGCTCCCTGCCCGCTCGGCGAGCGTGCGGAGGTCGGTGTCGGTTGCCTCGCCGGCTCCGGCGCCGGAGTGGCGCCGGCGGGAGTCGCCGCATCCGGTACCGTCACGGCGTGACCGGTATCCGGGGCGGCCTCGTGCTTCGCTGCCGGAGCTGGCTTTGAGTTGCTCTCCGCCGCCCGGGTGCCGGTGCGCGCCCGGCGCGGCGGCCGGCTCGGGTCGTGGCGGTCGAGCGCCTCCTGGCGGCGGCCGCCGCGGCTTGCGCGATGCGGCCGACGAGTTGCCCGATCGTCATGCGCGGGTCCACGTGCGAAAGGAGCCCGCGGAGTTGCTCCAGCCCCTGGTGGCAGTCGGTGTCGATGCTCGCTCTCAACTCGTAGCGGCCGTCGCCGAGCGGGCGCACCCGGTCGGCCGGCGTCGCCAGTTCCGGGTCCAGGTCGGCCAGCATCCGGCGGACTTGGCGTGCGCTCTTGCCGGCCGCGTCTTCGATCAGTTTCTGCCTTCCTGCCGCATCGAGCACCAGCGGGGGCGAAGCAGGAGGAGCTGAGGTCCGGGGCGGCGCGGCATCGGCCGCCGCATCGTCCGGCGCCGCGGCCCTGGACGGCGCCGAGCCCACCGGTACGGCCGACGCGGAATCCGCGACCGGATCCTCGGTCGCCGCAGCGTTGGCCGGCGCTGAGCCCGCCGGCGCAATCGACGCGATGCCGGAGATGGACCCGCGCCGCCGCTGCCGGTCGAAGGCCCACTGCAACTCCGCGGCGGCGCTCAGCGTCAGCGAGCCGTCGCGCAGCCGCTCGCGCGCGTCCGGCTGGTCGGCGCACAGTCGTACGGCGCCGATACGCCGCCCGGCGGCAGCGTCGCTGTAACCGAGCTCGCGCACCGCGTAGTCGAACAGGCTGGAGCAGCCGCGCCGCAGATACAGACTGCGGGCCTCGATTTCGCCGAGGTGGTCGATGACGGCGCCCTGGAGGTGGCGCTCATGGCGAACCAAGGTGCTGGTCTGACGCAGCAACGCGCAATCGGAGAGCGCGCCGACGGTGGAGGTGATGGCGGGGCGGGCGGGGCCGTCAAGAGTCGCGGTCTTCATGGAGTAAATATACTCATGGTTTTCCGATAGGCTTTCTTGACCGGTCCGGGACGGGTATCCAATCGGCGCGCAGAGGGCGCTGACGGGGGTGCTGGTCAGCCGAACGGGCCCCCGAGCTTCCGGGAGGCCGGACCGGGCCGCACCGTGCGGCAGCGTGCCACCTCGCAGGCGCACATTGCCGTCAAGACCCTGCGGCACGATTTCTCGATTTTTTCTGGTGCGCTCGCTGCCGAGCCGGTCTCGGAAGAATCAGGAACCGTGGATCTCGTTGCCGCCGACCGACCTCCTGGCGCCCATGTCCTATGAGACGGGTTGCCGACGGTCCGCTCAGCACTCCGCCGGCCGCGTCCCGTGAGCATCGTTCCGCACGGAGTCCTGAAGACCCGGTTACAACCCGGGGACGCTTCCGTCAGCCGCCGCGCGCAGCCCGAGGCGCCGCACCTCCTCCCACCGGCCCGGCACCAAGCCGTCGGGGAACTCCGTGCCGCATGGACCGCCGCCGCTGGCGTCGCCGAAGTCGTACTCGCGCCCGTCGAAGCGAAGCGTCGGGCGGTAGTACCGGGACAGCTCGCGGGCGCTCGCCGGCAGATAGTGGCAGATGAAGCTGCGCCGCCACTCGTGGCCGGAGGCGTTGGGGCGCGAGCCGTGCACGATGCTGCCGCCGAAGAACAGCACGTCGCCGGGGTCCAGCCGGACCGGCACCGGCGCCAAGCCGGCAGGCGGGCGCACGAAGTGCGTGGTGAAGCTCTCCTCCGGGTCGGCCACCTCCGGACAGGCCACCTCCATCGTGTGCGTGCCTGGGCAGACGTACAGGCCGCCGTTCTCGGGGACGGAGCGGTCCACGGCCGTCCACGCCGCGATGCAGGTGTCCGGCCGCACCCGCAGGTAGTAGTTGTCCTGGTGCAGGGCCTGGCCCTTGGAGCCCGGCGGCTTGAAGTAGAACATCGACTGGGCGGCGATCGGCTCCTCGTCCATCAGCGCGGCCAGCACCATCTCGATCCGCGCGTCGAGCAGCATGCGCAACGCCAGCTCGTCGAACCGGTGCGGGTGCATGATGCGCGGGCAACGCAGGAGCGGATCGTCGCTGTCGGGGTCGGGGTCCCAGTGACCGGGGATCGGTTGCCCGTCCGCAGTGATGGCCGCGAACCGCTCGGCGCAGCCGGCGATCTCATCGCGACTCCACAGCCCGCGCAGCACCAGGAAGCCGTCCGTGCGCCACTGCGCCAGTTCCTGGGCGCTCACCGAGACTGCCGCGGTCATCGCTCGATTACTCTGACACAGCCCCAGGCGACCTCCAAGGGCATCGGGTGGTGACTGCGCATTCACCTCAAGGATTGAGGGTTGGCAGCAGGAAACGCGATCATGAGGTGATGTCATGGAGTCACAGCGATGAATCAGTTCTCACTCCGTAAGGTCCCGCCCGAGGTGGAGCGGCGCCTGCGCGCCGTCGCGCAAGAGAACGGCGAGAGCCTGAATGCCGCGATCAACAGAATCCTGGCAGAGTCGCTCGGTGTCGTTCCGGAAGGAATGAGGAAGCGTGATCTCTCGGATCTCGCGGGAACATGGAGCGAGACGGAAGCGGCCGAGTTCGAGCGAGCGACCGAGCCGTTCCGTCAGATCGACGAGAAGATGTGGGGATTCCCACTTGACACCATCCCGACCCTGGTCGTCGATGGTATGAGCCCAGGGAGTGAGCGGGCGGCTCAGCGGAGTAGCGAATTGCCGGTCAATCCCCCGCGGCACCTTCGGCCGGCGCGACTACCAGGATACCCTCCGGGCCGACCGGCACGCCGTCGTTCTGGCCGGCGAGCAGCGTCCGCAGCTCGGGCGGTGCGCCGCGAATGACCTCTTCCGGCCATTCCTCGGCCGGCGCGAGCGGCGCGGCCCAGCCGGGACGATAGGACAGGAACGCGCTCGGCCGCGGCCGCCCGGACCCCATGACACCGCCCGCGTGAATGGTCCGGCAGTGGAACAGCACCGCGTCGCCGGCCTTCGCCAGCACCATGCGCGCCGCGGCGGCGTGCTCCTCCAGGGAGTTCCGGTTCCGCAGGTCGGCGAATCGGTGGCTGCCGGGAACGACCCACAGCGGCCCCTCGCCGACCTCCAGGTCGATGAAGTAGAAGCCCACGTTGCACCACGCCGCCTGCGTGTTGCGCGGATCCGCAGGCGGCGCGAAGCCGGTGTAGTCGCGGTGCAGGATCTGCCGCCCGCGCGCCAGGTTGTCGTCGCTCTGCTGCCTCCAGGTCGCGAACACGCCCTTGAAGAAGCGGATGTCGTCGCCATAGCAGGCGCGCAAGGCGGCCATCACCGGCGGGCAGGGGATGATCTCGGCGAGGGTGCCTCCCGGCCAGTGCTCGTCGAACTCCAGCCTGTTGGTCGCCTCGTCGCCGCCCATCTCTTCGACGATCCTCGCCACCTGCTCGGGCGTCACAACGTCCGGGATCCACAGGAAGCCGTTGTCGGAGAAGAAGGCGTGCTGCTCGCGGACGGTCAGACCGACGAAGTCCTCGCGCCGCCCGGCCAGCAGGGAGTCGGTGTCGGTGTCGGCGGTGGCGGTCACGGTCCCTTCAGCGGAGCGCGTCCGGCCGGCTGATCACGTGGGCACGTCCACCGTCTGCCCCTCGGCGGCCGAGCGGTAGGCGGCGTGGATGATGCGCAGCGCGGCCAGTCCGTCGCGCGCGGTGACCGGCGGCTCCGCCTCGCCCATGCACGCCGCAAGCGCGGATCTCACCCAGGGCGTGTAGCCGCCGCCCCGGCCTCCGTAGCTCACCACGCGGGTGGGTTGGCCGGTGGCGGTCCATTCGAGCCGTCCCTGCTCGGCGACGTTGATGCGCAGCCAGCCGGCGTCGCCGTACACGGTGATCGTGGCGTGTCCCGCCTTCTGCTCCATCAGGTAGCCGGAGAACAGCGAGCCGTGCGCGCCGCCGGCGAAGCGGAAGTTGACCAGGGCCAGGTCCTCCACGTCGATCGGCTCGCCGCCGACCACAGGCGCCATCGCCTGCACCGCCTCGATCTCCCCGCCGGTCAGCCAGCGGATCAGGTCCAGGGCGTGGATGCCGAGCCAGGTGAGGTGGCCGCCGCCGGCCAGCGCCTTGCGGAAGGTCCAGTCGTCGGTGGCCACCTTGCCCGGGATGCGCGACTGGTCGCTCACCTGCGACGCCTGCACCGCGTAGAGCGATCCGATGCCGCCCTCGGCGATGATCCGCTGCGCGTCGACCTTCACGGGGTCGCGGCGCTGTGCGAACGCCATCATCAGGTACACACCACGCCGCTCGGCGACCTCTACCAGGCGCTCGAACTGGTCGGGATGCACGCAGGAGGGCTTCTCCGCCATCACGTGCACGCCCGCCTCCAGCAGCGGCTCGATCACCGCCGGCGCGTGGGCGCCGATCATGGTCACGATCGCCATGTCCGGGGTGCCGTGGCGGAGCAGCGCGTCCACCGAGGTCTCGGCGGCCTGCACCTTGGCCCCGCAGGCGCGCCGGGACTCCTCCAGCGTCGTGCCGTCGGGATCCATCAGCAGCGCCCGGTCGATGGCGGCGATGCTGTCGATCGCCTCGCGATACGGCGCCTGGTGCGCGGCGCCCTCCTCGGTCACGAACGCGACGGTTGCCATGTCTCTGCCGTTCTCCTTGCGATGCGGTACTATAGCCGGGCGTTCATGCTGAAGTTCATCGTCCGGCGGGTGCTTCTCATGATCCCCACGCTGATCGCCGTGTCGATCCTGTCGTTCCTGATTATCCAGGCGCCGGCCGGCGACTTCGTCGACACCTACGTGGCGGGTCTCCGGCAGTTCGGGCAGATCGTCGAGCAGGGACAGATCGACGCCCTGCGCGAACGCTACGGGCTGAACCAGCCGGTGTACGTCCAGTACTGGAAGTGGGTGTCCAATCTGGCCCGCGGCGACCTGGGACGATCGTTCGCGTGGAACCAGTCGGTGAAGACCCTGCTGTACGAGCGGCTGCCCTGGACGATCCTGATCGCCTTCAGCTCGCTGCTGGTCGTCTACATCATCGCCATTCCGATCGGCAACACGTCGGCAATCAACCAGTATTCCGTGCGGGATTACGTGTTCACGAGCGTCGGCTTCATCGGCCTGGCGGTGCCCAATTTCCTGTTCGCCCTGATCTTCCTGTGGCTGTTCTTCCTGTGGACGGGCAAGGCGGCGGTGGGCCTGTTCTCCAAGGAATACCTCACCGCTTCGTGGAGCTTCGGCAAGTTCGTCGATCTGCTCTCGCACCTGTGGATCCCGGCCCTGATCGTCGGCACCGCCGGGACCGCCAGCCTGATCCGCATCATGCGCGCCAACATGCTCGACGAGCTGCACCGGCCGTACGTGATGGTAGCGCGCGCCAAGGGACTGACCGAGCGCCGCCTGCTCTACAAGTACCCGTTTCGCGCCGCGCTCAATCCGGTAGTCAGCACCATCGGCTACACCCTGCCGGAGATGGTCAACGGCGCGCTGTTGACCTCGATCGTGCTGGGCCTGCCGACGATCGCGCCGGTGCTGCTGTCGGCGCTGCTCACCCAGGACATGTTTCTGGCCGGCAGCATCATCTTCGTCCTCAGCGTCCTGACGGTGATCGGCACGCTGTTGTCCGATGTCCTGCTGGCATGGCTCGATCCACGCATTCGCGAGGCCGTGTGACGTGGTGCAACCGTTAGTGCCGACCGGCACGCTGTTGTCCGATGTCCTGCTGGCATGGCTCGATCCTCGCATCCGCGAGGCGGTCTGACATGGCTCAACCGGCGGTCCCGGCCGCGACGGCTGCACCTTCCGAAGAGCGGCTGTTCGTCGCCTCGCAGTGGCAGCTCATCCGCTGGAAGTTCCTGCGGCACCGGGTGGCCGTGGCCGCCCTGGGCGTGCTGGGTCTCTTCTATGTCGGCGCGTTCTTCGCCGAGTTCATCGCCCCCTACGACGGCCGGCTGTACGACCAGAACCGCGTGCTGCAACCGCCGCAGCGCCTTCGGTTCGTTGACGTGGACGGGCGGTTTCACCTGCGCCCGTTCGTGTACGGCCTCGCGCAAACGATCAACGAGGTCACCTACGCCAAGGAGTACGCGATCGACCCGGAACAGCGCCACCCGCTGGCGCTGTTCGTGCGCGGCGACGCGTACGAGTTCTGGGGGCTGTTCGAGACCGACGTGCACCTGTTCGGCTTCGCCGGCGGGCGCGGCTACCTGTTCGGCGCGGACGCGCTCGGCCGCGACCTGCTTTCACGGATCATCTACGGCAGCCGCATCTCGCTGACCGTGGGACTGCTCGGGATCGCGCTGAGCTTCGTGCTGGGCATCGTCCTGGGGGGCGTCTCGGGCTACCTGGGCGGCGCGCCCGACGTGATCATCCAGCGGCTGATCGAGTTCCTGCGCTCGATTCCGACCCTGCCGCTGTGGATGGGCCTGAGCGCGGCGCTTCCTCCCCACTGGAGCGTGACCAAGGTCTACTTCGCGATCGTGGTCATCCTGTCGTTCGTCGGCTGGACGTCGCTGGCGCGGGTCGTGCGCGGCAAGTTCCTGTCGGTGCGCGAGGAGGAGTTCGTGGTGGCGGCGCAGATCCACGTGGCCGGCCGCGGCTACATCATCATGCGCCACCTGCTGCCCTCGCTGTACAGCTACATCATCGCCTCACTCACCCTGTCGGTGCCCGGCATGATCCTGGGCGAGACCGCGCTCAGCTTCATCGGCCTGGGGCTGCAGACGCCGGCCATAAGCTGGGGGGTGCTGCTGAAGGATGCCCAGGCCATCCGGGTCCTGGCCGACGCGCCCTGGCTGCTGATCCCGGCGCTGTTCGTGATCGTCTCCATCCTTGCGTTCAACTTCCTGGGCGACGGCATGCGCGACGCCGCCGACCCCTACGCCAACGTCTGATGGCGGACCGCGCCCCCGGTCAGGACGACGCCCTGCTCAGCGTTCTCGGGCTGAGGACCCATTTCTTCTCGCGGCAGGGCACGGTCAAGGCCGTGGACGGGCTGAGCTTCGACCTGGCTCCGGGGGAGACCCTGGGCATCGCCGGCGAGAGCGGTTGCGGCAAGAGCGTCACCACCCAGTCGATCCTGCGCATCGTGCCCAAGAACGGCGCGATCGTGGACGGCAGCATCGTGTTCGACTCGCCCAGCCAGGGCCGGGTCGACCTGGTGACCCTGGATCCCCAGGGCAGCGCCATACGCGAGATCCGCGGCGCCGAGATCGCGATGGTGTTCCAGGAGCCGATGACCTCGTTCTCGGCCATGCACACCGTCGGCAACCAGATCATGGAAGCGATCATGCTGCACCAGCAGGTCACCAAGCGGCAGGCGCGCGCCGAGGCGATCGACATGCTGGACCGGGTGGGCATGCCGCAACCGGCAGCGACCATCGACTCCTACTCGTTCAATCTCTCCGGCGGCATGCGCCAGCGCGCCATGATCGCCATGGCGCTGTCGTGCCGGCCGCGGCTGCTGATCGCCGACGAGCCGACCACGGCCGTGGACGTGACGATCCAGGCGCAGGTGCTGGACCTGATCAAGGACCTGCAGCAGGAACTGGGGATGGCGCTGATCATCATCACCCACGACCTTGCGGTGATCGCCGAGCTGGCCGACACGGTGCTGATCATGTACCTGGGCCAGGAGGTGGAGTCCGCCCCCGTGGACGACATCTTCTACCAGCCCCGGCACCCGTACACGCGCGGCCTGCTCGGCTCGGTGCCGAAGCTCGGCGAGGGGGCGGCGCAGAAGATCACGCCGATCCGGGGGTCGGTGCCCACGCACGTCGAACGCGTGCACGGCTGCCTGTTCCATCCGCGCTGTCCGGACTGCATGCCCGGCGTGTGCGACGGCGATGCGCCTCCCTTGCTGGAGGTCGGGGCCGGACACTCGGCGGCGTGCTACCTGTATGGTGGAGCGGACGACGCGGCGGGCACCGCCGGAGGCGGAGCTTGATGGGCGACCGGCAGCCGTTGTTGGAGGTCCGGAACCTCGTCAAGCACTTCCAGCGCACCCGCGGGCTCCGCCGGCAGGTGACCGGCGTCGTCAAGGCGGTCGACGACGTGAGCTTCACCGTGCACGCCGGAGAGACGCTGGCGCTGGTGGGTGAGAGCGGGTGCGGTAAGACGACCACCGGGCGCTGCATCCAGCGGGCGGTGGAGCCCACCTCCGGCCAGGTGCTCTTCCATCCGGACGGCGGCGATGCCGCGGTCAACGTTCCCGAGCTGGGCCGGACCGAGCTCAAGGAGGTCATGACCCAGATGGGCATGATCTTTCAGGATCCCTATTCCTCGCTCAATCCGCGCATGACCATCGCGCAGACGATCGCCGAGCCGTTCGTCATCCACGGGACGCTTGGCAGCCGGCGCGAGATGGAGGAGCGCGTGGCCGAGCTGCTGCGCATGGTGCGCCTGGACCCGGTCTACATGACGCGCTATCCGCACGCGTTCTCGGGCGGGCAGCGCCAGCGCATCGCGATCGCCCGCGCCCTGGCGCTGATGCCGAAGTTCATCGTCGCCGACGAGCCGGTGTCCGCCCTGGACGTGTCGGTGCAGGCGCAGATCCTGGAGTTGCTGCAGGACCTGCAGCAGGACCACCACTTCGCCTACCTGTTCATCGCCCACAACCTGGCGGTCGTCGAGTATTTCAGCGAGCGGATCGCGGTCATGTACGTGGGCAAGATCGTCGAGCTGACCAGTACGCGCCGGCTGTTCGCCATGCCCAGGCACCCCTACACGGAGGCGCTCTTCTCGGCGGTGCCGAAGCCCGATCCCCGCTCCCGAGGCAAGCGCATCCTGCTCGGCGGCGACATCGCCGACCCCGCGAATCCGCCGTCGGGCTGCTACTTCCATCCGCGCTGCCGCTTCGCGCAGGCGATCTGCAGGGAGCAGGAGCCACCGCTGGTGGAGGTCGGAGCGGACTCAGGCGATCCTCATCTGGCCGCCTGCCACTTCGCCAGGGAGCTCGAGCTGGCCGGCGTGGTTTGACACCATCCCGGCCGCCTCCCCACGATATCGCAACGAACGGGGCAGTCGGCTCGCGCGACCGTTCGTGGCCCTCATGCTCCGCATTCATCCAAGGAGAAGAGTATGAGGAACGTGACTGCCCTCGCCCTGGCGCTGGTCCTGGTTGCGGCCGCCGACCAGGCCACCGGCCAGACGGAAGCAGGGGCCGCGCCCGTGCGCAGCGGCCAATACGGAGAGGCGCCGATGCTGGCCGCCCTGGTTACCTCAGGAGAGTTGCCACCCGTCGAGGAGCGCCTGCCCGAGACGCCGCGCGTGCTGGAGGTCGCCGAGATCGGCACCTACGGCGGGGCGCTGCAGCAGGTCCGCAACCTGGATGCGTCCGACTGGCTGGCCTGGGTCATGACCAAGGAGCCGCTGACGATCATCTCTCCCGATCTGCTCAGCACGCTGCCGAACGTCGCCCGCGAGTTCGAGGTGTCCCAGGACGGCACCACCATCACCTTCACGCTGCGCCCCGGCATGCGCTGGAGCGACGGCGCGCCGTTCGGCGTCGACGACCTCCTGTTCTGGTACGAGGACCTGATCAGCAACAAGGAGCTGACTCCGGAGCCGATCAGCTACTTCACCCGCAACAACGAGCTGCTGGTCGTCAGCAAGGTGGACGACAACACGGTGACGTTCACGTTCAGCCTGCCCAACAGCCCGTTCGTGAACATGATCGGGACGTGGTGGATGTACTTCGTGCCGCAGTACTCGCCGAAGCACTACATGAGCCAGTTCCACCCCACCTATACCGACCGCGAGAAGCTGGACGACCTGGTGAAGTCGGAGGGGTTCTCGAGCTGGCCTGAGCTCTATCACAGCAAGGACTGCGTCGGTCACCCGTCACAGGGCGTCAGCGACCCGGCCTGCCCCACGCTGGCTCCCTGGCTGTTCCAGGATCCCAAGACCGCGCCGGTGCAGACCGCGGTGCGCAACCCGTACTACTTCAAGATCGATCCCGAGGGCAATCAGCTTCCCTACATCGACCGCGTCGAGCGTCCGCTGATCTCCGACACGGAGGCGTGGCTGCTCAAGGTGGTCGCGGGCGAGGAGGACGTCGTCCTGGGCTCGTTCCTGGATCCCGGCAAGAACTTCACCTTCCTGAAGCAGAACGAATCGCGCGGCGGCTACAAGGTCAAGACGTTCACCTGGTGGCGCAACCACTCCACGCTGTACTTCAACCACACCACGGCTGACGAGGTGAAATCCGCGCTCTACGCCAACAAGGACTTCCGAGTGGCGTTGTCGCACGCGATCAACCGGGACGAGATCAACGGCCTGCTGTTCGGCGGGCGGTATACCCCCAGTCAGCTCTCCCCGAACGCCGGTCCGCCCTTCCACGGCGAGCGCGACATGTTCAAGCAGTTCATCGAATACGACCCGGACAAGGCCAACGCGATGCTCGACGAGATCGGCCTGGCGGCCCGCGATCGCGACGGCAACCGCCTCGATCCCAACGGCAACGCGCTGCAGTTCATTCTGTACCACCCGTCGTGGCCGCCCGAGAATCCCGAGCTCGGCGATCTGATCAGGGGCTACTGGGCCGAGGTCGGCATCAACCTGGCGGTCAAGGCGATGGACGCGGCCGCCTATACCGCGATCAACGATGCGGACGAGGCGGACATGCGCCTGCGCGTCGGCTACTACGTCGGCCCGCCAATGGTGCCGATCATGAGCCCGAACCTGTTCGCCACCAACTTCGAGACCGAGCCCGAGTGGTCGAGCTGGCTCAACACCGCAGGGGCGTCGGGGGTCGAGCCGCCGGACGACGTGAAGCGGCTGCGGGAGATCCAGAACGAGATCTACGCGGAGCCGGATCCGCAGAAGCAGCTCGCGCTTTACGACGAGGCGTTCACGATCCACACGAACAACCTCTGGCAGTTGGGCATCCTGGAGTGGGACGCGGAGACGTCGTTCAGCTACATCCAGAACAACCGGCTGGGCAACGTGCCCGAACCGATGCCGGGCGAGATCATCCCCTCGCAGCGGAGCTCCTGGTTCATACGCCCCTAGGTTGCGGCGCCGCGGGCGCCGCGTTCGAGCCATCGAGGGAGGTTGCCGCACCGGCGGCGCCTCCCTTTTTCGTGGTCAGTGAGACGGACGGCGGCGGCGCTCCCTGAGGAGTCTCAGGCGATCCCTTCGTTCCTCCACCAGCGAATCTCGTTGCTGCCGCGCTCGGCGCAGGCGGCCACGTCCAGCCGTCCATCGCCGTCCAGGTCGGCCACGATGATCATGTTGGCGTGGGCCCAGTTGGCCTTGAGGATCTGCGTGTCCCAGGGTCCTCTGGGGTCGCCGCGGTGCTTGAAGAGCGCCACGCGCCCGGGTTCTCCCCATGCGGTGGCCACCACCTCGACCTGGCCGTCGCCGTCGAGGTCCGCGGCTGTCGCCTCGAAGGCCCCGGGGAAGTGCCCGGCTATGACGTGCCTGGGCCACGGGCCGATGCCCGGGCTGCCGTCGTTCTCGTACCATACGATCTGTTGGGTGCCGGCAGGGTGCCCGCCTCTGGGATGGTCGAAACCGAGGGCCATCACCAGGTCGGCGTCCCCGTCGCCGTCCATGTCGACGGGGTGACCGTGGATGGGCCTGGGCGCGGTATCGATGACGTGCTTGGTCCAGGGCGAGTCGGGGGAGGTGCCGGGGTTCCGGTACCAGGCGACCTCGCCGCGGTTCGACGCCGTGCCCACCAGGTCGATGAGTCCGCTGCCGTCGACGTCGGCGGCGCACACTGCGCGGGCCTCCGGCGCGTCGTCGTCGATCATGTGCTTGACCCAGGCACCGTCGCGGTTCTCGAACCAGGCGAGCTGGTTGCTGATGCGCCATCCGGAGGCGGCCACGTCCAGGTCGCCGTCGCCGTCGAGATCGGCAATCGCCACGTCGTAGGCGCCGGGGATACCGCCCTCCGTGATGTAGCTGTGGCTCCATGAGTCCGGGGCCCGCGGGTCACCGTCGAAGCCGAACGACAGCAGGCAGCCGTTGAGGTTGTCGACGCACACGATCTCCGGCTTCCCGTCGCCGTCGACGTCGGCAACGGCGTGCCGCTCCAGCAGCTCGTTGGTCCGCAGGTGGACGACGTGCCGGGTGAAGGTGCCGGCGCCGTCGTTCTCGAACCAGTAGAGGCCCCGGTCGGCGTCGGTGGCGACCAGGTCCAGGCTGCCGCTGCCGGTCAGGTCGACGGCGGAGAGGGCGAAGGCGTATCTGAACTCCGACGAAACGAGCCGCTCCGTGAATCTGATGAACTCGGCCACGCGCTTCGCCTACGGCCGCATGTAACGGTTGTTGGCCTGGGCGAAGTAGCGTTTCATGGGCTCGAAATAGCTTTCGGACCAGCCCTTCATGCACGAGTCACCGTGTCCGTCGGGCACGTTGGAGTGCCTGATGGTGGCGGTGATGCCGGCACTTTGGTCTCTGGTGCGGACCAGCTCGACCTCCAGGCGGGAATCGGGAACGCCCTCGGGAAAGCGGGAGGAGCGCCACGACTGAACGATGCGGCGGTACGGCGAAAGCTCCAGGTTGACCCCGGTGATGGAGCCGTCCCAGGCACTGAACGAGGCGCCCGGCTCGGCCGAAGCCTCGGCTTTCCCGCCCGTCATGTTCGTGTGCTCCTGGCTGTCAAGCCAAGCTTCGTAGATGCGTTTCGGGGTGGCCAATATCACGTCTGACGTCTCGAAGGACTCGGGCATTGCCATCCTCCCAGGCGCTAGTCTAACGGCCGCTGCTGGAAGGCGACCAGGTCCGCGTACGCACCTCCCGCGGCGAGCAGGGAGTCGTGTGCGCCGGCCTCCACGGTGCGCCCCTTCTCCAGGACGACGATGCGGTCGGCGCTGCGGATGGTGGACAGCCGGTGCGCGATGACGAGCGAGGTGCGGCCGGCGCGGACGCGGGCCATGGCCTCCCGGAGTAGACGCTCGTTCTCGGCATCCAGGTTGGAGACGGCCTCGTCCATCACCAGGATGGGGGCGTCCTTGAGGACCGCACGCGCGATAGCGATGCGCTGCCGCTGGCCCCCGGACATCCGGACCCCCCGCTCACCGGCGTTGGTCTCATACCCCTGGGGCATCCGCATGATGAATTCATGTGCCAGAGCGGCCCTCGCGGCCTCCTCCACCTCCGCGTCCAGGGCATCCGGGCGCGCCAGGCGGATGTTCTCGCGGATGGTCATGTTGAACAGGTAGACGTCCTGGGGCACCCAGGCGATGAGCTCGCGCAGGGCGGGCTGTGGGAACGTCCGGACATCATGCCCGCCGATGGTGACGGCCCCCTCCGTGACATCCCAGAACCGCATGAGCAGATGGATGCAGGTGGACTTGCCCGCGCCGGAGTGCCCGACGAGGGCCACGTTCTCGCCCGGCTCTACGGAGAAGCTCGCTGCGTCCAGCGCCGCAGGCAGATCCGCGGCGTAGTGGAAGCTCACGGCCCTGAACTCGATGCGGGGCTCCAGCGGACCCGGGGGCGGCGCCACCTCCGTGTCCGGCACGGGAGCGGGCGCGTTCAGCACGGCGAACACCCGGTCAGCCGCAGCGAAGACCACGCCGAGGCTCTCCGCGATGCCGGTGATGCTGGTCACCGGCCCGAAGATGAAGATGGCCAGGATGATGACGACCGGATAAAGCGCGGGCGACAGCGAGCCGGACGACACCAGGAATGCTGCGGCGACGACGATGCTCACCATCCCCAGCGTGATGAGCACGGACGTGACCGCCTGCTCGCCACCGGCTCTGCGCCCGTGGGCGACCTGTGCGCCCACCAGGCTCCTGCTGCTCCGGAGCAACCCTTCCAGGAAGCGCTGTCCCTGCCCGAAGGCCACGACTTCGCGCAGTCCCTGAACGCCGTCCACCACCTCCGCGTTCAGCGAGCCCAAAGCCTCTCGCAGTCTCCGGCCCTGGGATGCCGCCCGCTTGCGCAGCCAGAAGGGAACGGTCGCCACCGCCAGGGTCGCGGGGAGCAGCGCCAGGGGGAGCAGCCAGTGCATCGCCGCGAGGGCTCCGAGCGCCCCCAGCGGCACCACGACCGCCACGATGAACGTCCCCACCGTGTGCGCGTAGAACCACTCGATGGTATCCACGTCGGCCATCGCCGCGGTGGAGAGGTCGCCGGAGCGCCGGTCGAGAAGATAGCCCGGCGCCAGCCGCTCCAGCGCCTGATAGAGCCAGGTGCGGAGCTCCGCCAGGATGCGGTAGGCCAGGTCGTGCGCCAGCCACATCTCCACCCAGGCCGCCACCGCCTTGCCGGCCACGACACCGCCGAGCACGAAGGCGCTGACGTAGAGCGCTTCAGCCGCCGCCCCCGTCGCTACGCTTCCCACCATGAACGCACCGATCCCGGCGGCGGCGATCATGAAGCCGTGGTTCAGGATGCCCGTGAGCACGGTGATTCCCATGAGCCAGTAGTACGGGCGCAGGATGCGGAGGAGCTGCCAGAACCCGGACCCCCATCTGCCGCTGCGTGGAGCGAACTCCCATGTGCCGGCGCGATTGCTCGCTAGGGTGCCCACATGGCCTCCTGCTGCGCCAGGACGAGGCCGGCATAGGCGCCGCGCCGCTCCATCAGCTCCCCGTGGCGGCCGGCCTCGACCACCCGCCCCGCGTCCAGGACCACGAGGCGGTCGGCGTGGACGACGGAGGAGAAGCGGTGGGCGATGGTGATGGTCGTCCGTCCCCGGGCCAGCCGCTCCAGCGCGTCACGGATGGCGCTCTCGTTCACGCCGTCCAGGCTGGAGGTCGCCTCGTCCAGGATGAGGACTGGGGCATCCTTCAGCAACGCCCGTGCGATGGCGATGCGCTGGCGCTCACCCCCGGAGAGCTTCGCTCCCCGTTCCCCGACCACGGTCCGATACCCCTGGGGGAGTGCGGTGATGAACCCGTGCGCGTTGGCCGCACGCGCCGCCGCTTCGAGCTCCCCCGGGGATGCTCCCGGCTTCCCGAGCCGGAGGTTGTCCTCGACCGTCCCATGAAAGAGGTAGGTGTCCTGGGACACCACGGCGATCAGGCCTCGCAGCGTCTCCAGCGGGTAGTCGCGGATGTCCACGCCGCCGATCTCCACGCGTCCCTGCTGGGGGTCGAAGAACCGCAGCAGCAGCGCGGCCACGGTGCTCTTCCCCGCCCCCGACTGACCGACCAGGCCAATGCTCTGGCCTGCGTCCACGGCGAACGACAGGCCGTCGAGCGCCGGCGCGTTGTCCGGGTGGTAGGCAAAGGTGACGTTCACGAAGGCGAGGGAATTCGGCGTGCTCGCGCGCTCGGGGTGCGGCGGCGAGGCCTCGCGGTCAGCCACCTCGGGCTTTGCCTCCAGGAGTGCGAAGATGCCGGTGGAGGCGGACACGCCCAGGTAGCCCTTGTGCCAGTAGGAGTCCAGCTCCGCCAACGGGCGGAAGCACTCCCCCGTGAGGAACAGCACCACGAGGAGTCCCGCCAGGTCGAGCGCTCCGTCCGCCACCTGGAACGCGCCCACGGCGACGGCCATCGCCACGCCCGCGCTCATCGCCAGCCCCACGACGCCGTTGCGGATCATGGAGACGGCGAGCTGCGCCATCGTCGCCCGGTAGAGCGCGAGCGCGGCGTTCCGGAGGACCCGCCCCCGGCGCTCGCTGGCGCCGAGCGCCTTCAGCGTGACCATTCCCTGCATGCTGTCCACGAACTGGGCGTTGAGGTCCGTGTACGCCCGCCAGTGCCGCCGGCCGTACTCGCCCAGCAGGCCGTCCCACAGGCGCGGCACCAGGGGAACGGCCAGCACGCACACCAGCACGACCACGCCCACCAGGGGGCTGAGGACGCAGATGTACGCCACCACGGCCAGGGGCACGGCCACCGCGACGATGGACTGCGGCAGGTAGTAGCCCATGTAGGCCTCCAGGGCTTCCACGCCGTCCACGAGGGTGGACTGCACCGTTCCGGTCCGCGTCCGTTCCAGGTACCCGGGGCCGAGGGCAAGAAGCACGCGGTAGAGCCGCTGGCGCAGGGCCACCTTTACCTCCGCGGCGGTGAGCATGGAGCTCATCTCCCGCCACCGGAGCAGCACGGCGCGAAACGCCGCCAGCAGAGCGACGACCCCCACGAGGGCGAGCGCCCCCGTCCACGGCTCGCCGGCCAGGATGCGGCTGACCACGAGGGCCACGACCACGCCCTGCGCGACGAACGTGCCGGAGATCGCCAACCCCAGCGCCACGGTGAGGGCGATGCGAGCACGCGCGCCCTCCGTCAGCGCCAGCATCTTCCGATGGACCATCATCCCAGGCGTCGCCCCCTTGTGGCCTCAACCGCAACGTGCAGTGAGGAGGTACTGATTTGTCATTATCACTAATGGGGCGCTTGCTTGGCGATACCGGCTATGCTCTCTACGCACGCGTTCCGACCAAGGCCTCCACGGCCCGATGTCGTTACGCCGGCGTCACGTAGCGGCAGTCCCAGTCGCCGAGCAGGTCCAGGTCGATCACCGGCGCTTCCAGCGGCGGCTCACCGGCGCGCTGCCAGGCGGCGATCTCGTCGAGGTGCCCGAGGTCCCGGGCCGCGGTCCACGCCGGGCCGTAGTGGATCAGGGGCTCCACCATCCCGTTCCAGAAGAACGCCGCGTCCGCGCCCTGCGCGGCCAGGCCGGCGGCGGTGCGGCGCAGCACCGCGGGATCCATGCCGCCGTGGTCGATGCAGGGGGCCAGCCGGCAGCCGCTCCCCGCGGTGAGACGGGCGTACGGTGCCAGCGCGCGCGGGTCGCGCCAGGGGTGGGCGGTCATGTTGAGCTCCGGCAGGTCCGTGAACGGCACCAGGGTGTCCACCAGGCCGGCGGCCAGCCACGCGGCCGGGTCGAGGCCGTTGGCCAGGTTCTCGGCTTCGCCGCTCATGACGATGGCCGTGATCGGCAGGTCCAGCGCCGCGCGCAGCTCGCGCAGGAAGCCGGTGAGCACGCCCGCGCGGTAGCGCAGCCAGGCCGGGTCGTCCGGCTCCAGGTCGCGGGGGTCGGCGCCGTGCTGCTCGCGGAAGCCGTCGATCAGCGGCGGCTCGTACTCCACGATCGGATGGCGCCGGTTGAACAGCAGGCAGATGCCGTCGATCCCGTAGGCGGTCATCTCCCGGAACATCTCCACCACGTGGCCGCGCACCTGCGGATAGGAGAACGACAGCACCGGGCTTGAGTTGCCCGCACGATCGCGCCCGCGCCACTCCTGGTGGCGGGCGTAGAGGGTGTCGCCGTGATCGTAGTAGTCGTGCGGCGGCGGCAGGTGAAAGCCGCCCAGCCGGTGGCAGGCGTGGAACTCGAGGCCCAGGTCGCGCGTCTGCTCGGCGGCAACGCGCATGGGATCGTTGCCGGCCGCGCGCCAGCGCCGGTAGCACGCGGCTTCGTCACGGCCCGAGACGTGCAGGAAGTCTTCCCGTCCGGGGGCCTCTGGCGTGCGGTAGCGCGTCCGGAAGTAGTAGGCCAGGTCGCCCATCGCCCCTTCCCAGTAGATGCGCGTGAAGTCGGTGTCGGCGTAGCCGATGATGTGCCGGCGCAGTTCCTCCGGTGTGCTGGAGCGGGCCATGACCACGTCGTCGTGGCCGTACAGCGGCAGCGCCGGCGCCGTGCGCTCGGCCGTGAAGCGGCGCACCTCGGCCTCGGTGAGCGGCACCAGCTTCACGTAGGCGACGCTGGCCATGGCGCAGCGGGTGTGCTCCTCCCCGCCGTAGGTGGTCTCCAGCCACGTCACCTGTCCGAACTCCAGGTCGGCGCCGTTCAGCTCGGCCACCTGCCAGAAGCACTCGGACAGCTCCTCGCCGCCGGTGTGCTTGTGCCAGTCGGCGATCGGGTCACGGGGGAACGGCTGCGTCGGCAGGTGCAGGATGGAGTAGGTCGGATCGCCGGCGAAGCGCACCAGCAACTGCGCGGCGCCGGCGTCGTCGTACAGCCCGAAGTACCAGCACTTCAGGCGCCACGCGCCGATGGAGATGGCGTGCCAGCCGCGGGCGTTCACCGCCATCCGCACCGGCGGCGCCTCCGTCTCCTGGCCGGCGACGATCGCCGTGCCGGACAGCGGCCCGCTGCGGTAGGGGAGCAGCCGCCAGCGCCCGTGGGCGGAGTCGGGTGACAGCGCCGACGCCGGGGTGCAACGCTCCATGGCGCTCAGGTAGGTGGGGCTGCCGCTGAGCCAGCGGTCGCCGTACAAGTCAAGGGAGGCGTCCATCAGGCGATGGTACCAGAGCCCGCCGTCAGATATGCACGCGCGGCGGCGGCGCGTAGTATCGCGCCACATGGCTCCCACCCGCCGGCCGGTCCCGGACCTGCTCTACATCCACACCGACCAGCACAACCCGTTCGTCACCGGCTGCTACGGCGACGCCGTGGTCGACACGCCCCATCTGGACGCCCTGGCGGCGGCGGGCACGGTGTTCGACGCGGCGTACTGCACGTCGCCGATCTGTGTGCCGTCACGGATGTCGATGCTCACCGGGCGCCACCCGCACCAGAACGGCGTGTGGACGAACGATCACATGCTGCCCTCCGACACGCCGACGATCGCGCACGCCATGGGGGCGGCCGGGCACCGTCCCGTGCTGATCGGCCGCATGCACTCGGTCGGCCCGGACCAGTTGCACGGCTACGTCGACCGGCTGGTCGGCGATCACGCCGCCAACTACATCGGCGGGGTCGCGCACGACATGGGCGCGTTGGCCGGGACCGCCGGGCCGGAGCGGATCAGCCTGCGCCACGCCGGGGCGGGCCAGTCGCCGTACCAGGTGCACGACGAGTACGTGGCCGCGGCCACGGTCGACTGCCTCAACCGGATCGGGGTTAGGCGGCGGGCAGGCGAGGAGGCGCCGTTCTGCCTGAGCGCCGGTCTGATGCTGCCGCATCCCCCGTACGTGGCCCGCCGGCAGGACTTCGACCGCTACGCGGGGCGCGTGTCGCCGCCGCACCATCCGGAGCCGTTCTCGGAACGGCTCCATCCGTACCTCCGGGCGTGGCGCTCGGCCACGGGAATCGAAGCGGTCGGCGCCGCCGAGCAGGAGCGCGCCCGCGCCGCCTACTGGGGACTGGTGGCGCGCGTGGACGAACTGGTCGGCCAGATGCTTGCGGCGCTCGATGCCAACGGGCTCCGGGAGCGCTGCCTGGTGGTCTACACCTCCGACCACGGCGACATGCTCGGCGAGCACGGCCTGTGGTGGAAGCACGTCTTCTACGAGGAGTCGATCCGGGTGCCCCTCATCGTGTCCTGGCCGGGGGTGGTGGCCGCCCGGCAACGCTGCGCGAACGTCGTCAGCGCGGTCGACGTGGCCGCCACGCTGGTGGACGCGATGGACGGGCCGCCGCTGCCCGGCTCGCCGGGGCGCAGCGTGCTCCCGTTGATCCGGGAGGAGAGCGCCGGCCGGGCGCCCTCCGAGGCGTGGACGGACGAGGCGTTCGCCGAGTACTGCGCGGACCGCTACGTTCCGTCCGAGCCGGTCTTCCAGCGCATGGTGCGCAGCGGGCGCTGGAAGCTCGTCTACTACCACGGCGATCGGCCGCAGCTCTTCGACCTGCACGACGATCCGCACGAGCTGTGCGACCGCGCCGGTGACCCGGCGTGCGCGGACATCCGCGCCGCCCTGACGCAGCGCGTCATGGACGGCTGGGACCCCGAGGCGATCGCCCGACGGCTCGATGCCAAGGAGGCCGACAACCGCCTCATCGAAGCGTGGGCGTGCTCGACGCGGCCCGCCGATACCCATCGCTGGCCGCTGCTGCCGTCGATGGCCCGACTCGACGAACCGAATCCAGGAGACTGACGTATGCAACGATTCACTGTTTCGCGCGACGACCGCTACCACGAGGCGTGGCCGAGCGTCTGCATCGCCGCCAACGGCACGCTGGTGTGCTCCTACGCCGAAGCCGACCGGCACGGCGGCGGCGCCGTGCCCGGCGTCGTGGTGCGACTGAGCGAGGACGAGGGCGCCACCTGGTCCGAGCCGGTCGTCGTGGACACCCTGATGGACCGGCCCGACTGCGGGTACACGATGTGCCGGTCGGTCATCCGCCTGCAGGACGACTCGCTCCTGCTCGGCTGCGACTGGAACAAGACCGACACGCTGCGCGGCCCGTCCGAGCGGTGGTACGCGCATCGCGGCATGCCCTGGGACTGGAGCTTCGACCCGGCCAACGGCCTGCTCCGGGAGGCGTGGCTGTACCGCAGCACCGATCACGGGCTGACCTGGACAGGACCCGAGCGCAGCGGCTGCATGACCGCCAGCCTCAACCTGAAACAGGTGAGCGACGGGACCGTGTTCCTGTCCGGGACGCACTTCCACGTCGCCGGGTTGGAGGAGGCGCAGGTGCTGTACCGCTCGGAGGACGGAGGCCGGACCTGGTCGGACGCGATCCCGGTGGTCGCGGACCGGCGGTTCCTCGCCGCGGAGGGGGACATCGTCGAGATGCCCGGCGGTGAGTTGGTCATGTACATCCGCAGCGACGACAACCCCGCGCGCACCGGCATGAAGGCCATCTCCCGCGATGGGGGCAGAACCTGGGAGGGTCCGTACGCCGCCGGCTACTGGCCGATCGCCGGCCGCGTCAACGCCGGCCTGCTGTCCAGCGGCGAGGCGCTGGTCGTGCACCGCGTCGGCGGATTCGAGCCCCAGCACTGGTTCGGCTTCTTCGTCGAGTCTCCCGAAACGGCGCTCGCTCCCACGCCCAATCGGCCGGAAGCCCGGATGAACCCGCCCGCCGACACGTGGGGGATGATCGACAACGACACCAGCCCGTTCGCCGACCACGGCTACGGCGACTGGGTGGAGCTGCCGGGAGGCGATGTCTACGCGGTCAATTACATCGTGGACACGGCATCCGAGGACCGGCCGCAGATACGCGGCTACCGCCTGCGCCGTGACGAGCTGCTGGCCCCGTCGAGGAACCTCACCATCGACTTCGCGCCGCCCGCGTACCGCCGCGGCAAGCTGGCGGGGCAGGCCGGCTGGGTGCGGCAGATCCCGGAGCTGTGGCGCACGACGGAGTGGCTGGAGCAGGTGGACTACGGGCCGCTCGGCAACAACGTCGTGATCGACGGCGAGCGCATGACCGGATCGCGCAACATCGGCGGCCTGGAGGAGGTCGTGCGCCGTGACGTCGGCCCCTACGATCTGGAGCGCGAGGTCGTGGAGCTGACCGTCACCCACCGGGGCCGGCAGCGGGTGGGCATCCTGCGCCTGGAAGACCAGGACGCCGACACGATCGTCGAGTTGCGCAGCGACTCCGTGTACGGGGAGCTCTGGGCGAGGGACAACCGCAGCGTGCCCTATCTGTCCGGAATCGAGGTCGGCGACGAGTGGTGGCGCACCACCATTCGCCTGGCCGGGGGACGTGTGGAGGTAGCGACGCGCCGCAGAGACGCGGACGCAGACGCTGGCGGCGAACCGTGGGCCAAGGTCGTCCCTGACGAAACCTATCGCCACCACTCTGCGCTGGCCGCGATCGTGGTGGCGCTCGGCGACGCCGGCGGCTTCTACGTCGACGACATCGCGATCAAGGTGGGCAGCAACGGCTCGGGACCGCAAGGGGGCGCACGATGAGTCAGGGACACGGGAATGCCGTGGAGGATCACACCGGATCCAGGGTCATCGTCACCGGCGCCTGCGGCGGCATCGGCGAGGCGATCGCGCGCGCTTTCGCCGGCGTCGGTGCGGCGGTCGCGCTGGCCGACGTCCGTGCCACAGAGCTGACCGAGCTGGCATCGGCCCTCACGGGGCAGGGCGCGACGGTGCACCAGGGCGTGGTCGACGTGACCGACGACGCGGCGGTGAGGGCGTTCTGCGCGTCGGCCGCGGGCACCCTCGGCGGGGTCGATCACCTGGTCAACACCGTGGGTGTCGTCGACAACATGGGCGACGTCGTGGACCTGGCGCCCGAGGTCTGGGAGCGGACGCTGAGCGTCAACCTCACGTCGGCGTACCTGCTGGCGCGCCACGCCGTTCCCTTCATGATCGCGTCCGGCGGCGGCTCGATCGTCAACATCTCGTCCGTATCCGGCATGGCAAACCAAGCGGGCTGCATGGCCTATTCGGTGACCAAGGCGGGCATGCTCGCGCTCACCCGGAGCGAGGCCATCGACCTGGCTCGGCACGGCATCCGGGCGAACGCGATCTGTCCCGGCTCCGTGGAGACGCCCCTGGTGGAGCATGCGATCGAGCTGATGGCCGCCGACACGGAACGCTCGTACGACGAGACCCGCCGGGACTGGGAGTCGCAGTATCCGACCGGCCGCTTCTCGCGCCCGGAGGAGGTGGCGGAGCTCACGCTCTTCTTGTGCTCCGCGCGCGCCGGCAACGTCACCGGCGCCAGCTTCGTGATCGACGGCGGCCTGACGGCGCTCCTGCCGGAGCGTTGACCCGCGCGGCGCGGTGAGCGACGGCAGGGCAGGCGAGGCCGAGCGGCGGGAAGCTGAGCGGCGCACGCTGCAGGGCCAGGTGGCGGTCGTGACCGGCGCCGCCGGCGTGATCGGTCAAGCCGTCGCCGGGCTGTTCGCGGGCGCCGGCGCCCGGGTGGTGCTGGGCGACCGGCGCGGCGACGCGCTGGACGCGCTGGCGGCCGATCTGGGGGCATGCGCGGCGGCGGTCGACTGCGACGTGACCCATCCGGAGCAGGTGGCGCGGCTGGTGGGAGCGGCGCGCGAGCGATGGCAGCGGCTGGACGTGCTGGTCAACGTGGCCGGCATCACCCACTTTGACGATGTGCTGGATGTCACGGTGGAGACGTGGCGGGAGATCTTCGCCGTGAACGTCGAGGCGGTGCTGACGGCATCCCAGCAGGCGGCGGCGCTCATGACCGCGCAGGCCGTGCGCCCGGAGACCGGCCGGCGCGGCACCATCGTAAACATCGGCTCGCAGGGCGCGGAGTTCCCCATTCCCTCCTCGCCTGCCTACGGCGCCAGCAAGGCCGCCCTCAACTACCTGTCACACACCCTGGCCGATGCCCTCGAGGGGCGGGCGATCTCCTCCACGGTGGTGGTTCCCGGCATGGTCTACGAGGGCATGTGGAAGGAGATCGTCTCCCGGAGGGCCGCCGCGGGCGGGCAGTCCCTGGAAGAAGCGGCCGAAGCACACCTTGCCGAGACGCCGACCGGCCGCTTTCAGAAGCCCGCGGATCTGGCTAACATCGCGCTCTACGTCGCCACCAGCCGGGGCATGGCGCTGAGCGGCAGGATCGTCTGGTCCGAGGCTCACCAGGAGTGGCGCTGAAGCAGGAGAGATTCCGTGCGCATCGAATCCGTCGAGCCCTTCCTCTTTCACCACTGGCTGGTGGTCCGGATCGACACCGACACCGGCATCACCGGCTACGGACCCAGCGCCTACTGGGGGTATCCGGACGCCGCCGAGCGCATCGTCAGCGCGTTCCGGGAGCAGTTGGTGGGCACCGATCCCCTTCGTGTCGAGCAGCACTGGAACCGCCTGTTCCACTGGAAGCCGTTCCGCGACGGCGCGATCACCGGCGCCGTTGCGGCCGTCGACATCGCGCTCTGGGACATCGCCGGGCGCCACTTCGGGGTGCCGGCGTACCAGTTGCTGGGGGGCAAACAGCGCGAGACGGCCCGGTTGCACCTGCTCATCGACAGCCCGGATATCGACACGCTGGCCGCGGAAGCCACCGGCGCCGTCACCGCCGGTTTCACGGCCGTAAAGTTCGACGCCCTGCCCGACGGTGCGGTAGAGGCCACGGAGACCTACACGGGGGCCATGCAGACGATCGTCGAGCGCGTCACGGCCGCGCGCGACGCGGTGGGGTGGGAGATAGACCTGATCCTGGAGCTCCACCGCGACTTCAACCCCGGCGAGGTCATCGCCCTGGCGGGCGAGCTGGAGCGCTTCCGGCTGTATTTCATCGAGGATCCGATCCCTCCCCACAGCGCCGACGCGCACGCCGACGTGCTGCGTCACAGCCGCATCCCGGTCGCCGTCGGCGAGCGTCAGACCACGATCTACGAGTTTCAGGAGATGCTGGCGCGGGGCGCGCGCTTCCTGCGCCCCGACGTCGGCATGTCCGGCGGGCTGACCCACTGTAAGAAGATCGCCACCCTGGCCGAGGCGCACCACGCCCAGGTGGTCACCCACAACTTCTTCAATCCGCTGGTCACCGCGGCCACGCTGCAGCTCTACGCCGCGATCCCCAACGCCGGCACCCTGGAGTACCTGCTCTGGGAGGAGGAACCGCCGCGCAGCGAGATGCTGAAGTCCCCGCTCCGCCGCGACGGCGGCTACCTGCCGATCCCGGACGGCCCCGGCCTGGGGGTCGACTTCGATCCCGCCATCGTCGACCGCTACCCCTATCAGCCCTGGGAGTACCCGCCGCAGGTCCGCATGCGCGGCGACGGCTCGGTGTTCGTCAAGTAGCCGGAAGATCGAGGAGAGAGATTGGCCGAACTGAAGCACGTGCCGATGGACACGCTCACCGCCGGGCTGGACGAGGTTCGGCGGTCGCCCGCGACGACCGGCGTGCTGGAACTGATCGTCCGCCGCCCGCGGACGGACGTTCGCGAAGTCGCGGATGTCGCCGCGCTCGACGTGGCCGAAGGCCTGGTTGGCGACGGTTGGAAGACCCGTGGCAGCTCGAACACCGACGATGGTTCTGCCGAGCTGGAGCGCCAGCTCACGCTGGCCAACGCTCGCCTGATGGCCCTGGTAGGACGGGAGAAGCGCCATTGGCCGCCGGCCGGGGACCAGCTCTACGTCGACTTCGATCTGAGCCAGGACAACGCGCCTCCGGGGACCCGCCTGGCGATCGGTGCCGCAGTGATCCAGATCACGGAGACGCCTCACACCGGCTGCAGGAAATACGCGGCCCGTTACGGGTTGGATGCCTTGAAGTTCATCAGCACGCCCATGGGCAAACACCTGCGGCTCCGTGGGGTGTACGCCAAGGTCGTCCGTTCCGGAACGATCCAGGCTGGAGATGCCGTGAGGAAGCTGTAGCCTCGCCCAGAAACGCAGTCTCGCCTTGCGCATGGGCGCTTCATCGCACTCCTTCGCGTTCAGCGATGGCAGGATAGCCACGCGCGGGCGGGGCGTACGTGCTCGAAGGCACGGAGCATGGATGAGACGAGAAGACATCGCGCACGACGCCCTCCCCGTCGATCAGGTGGGTGACGCGGCCGGCCTTGCCGAACAGCGGTGACGAGCTCGCCCCGTAGAGGCGGCGCACCGAGCCGTCCGGGTCGCTCAAGATCGGGAACGGTAGCTCCCGCTTCGCAGCGAATCGACGGTGAGACTCCGTTGATTCGCTGCTGACGCCGACCACCTCCGCTCCGGCCGTCGTCAGCTCCTCGTAGGCGTTGCGGAATGCACGCCCCGACCTTTCGGCTCAGCGCTGCTTCGACGTCGAAGTAGCGTGACGGTACGAGGTTGACTTAGCCCGGATTATTCATCGAGGGGTAGGAAAAGAATAGGCGCGTCCGCCGATTTGCAGTAGAGTCAAGGTGTTAGACAAACACCACCGCAAAGGACGAGACACGCCGTGGGTGAAACTCTACCGATCTTTTCGACCACCTTCAACCGCTCCGTGCAGGTCGAAGCGCGGGCGGATCATCTGAGCGCCGACAGCGGCGCGCTGCTGCTGCGCGAGATCCTGCAGCGCACCGGGATCGTGGAGTGGATGACCGAGCGGCTGATCGATCCGCGCGACCCGAACGCGATCACCTATCCGCTGGCCGATCTGCTGCGCACCAGCCTGCTGCTGCTCGGCCAGGGCTGGCGCGACCAGGACGACTCCGACCGGTTGCGGCATGACCCGAGCTTTCGGGTGGCCAACGACACCCGCCGCGGCACCATCGCGCTGGAGGCTCACAACGTGTTGCCCTCGCAACCGACGATGTCACGGTTGCTGGACGCCTTGAGCGGGGAGGCCAATCAGGAGGTGGTGCGCGAGGCGGTCGGCGAGTTGGCGCTGCGCCGGCTGTGGATGGACAACGGGCGGCGCAGGCGCAAGCGGCTGATGATCGACGTCGACGGCTTGCCGGTGCAGGTCTACGGGCAGCAACCCGGCAGCGAGTACCACGGGCACTATCGGCAGCGCATGTACCACGCGCTGGTGGCCAGTTGCGCCGAGAGCGGCGACCTGATCGACGGCACGCTGCGGCGCGGCGCGGCAGCGTCGGCCGACGGGGCGTTGCCGTTCATCGAGACGGTGGTCGAGCGCTGCCTCAAGCGGGTGTGTGAGTCGGTCCTGGTGCGCTTGGACGCCGGGTTTCCCGGCGGCCAGACGCTCAGGGGGCTGGAGGCGCGAGGCATCGACTACGTGGCTCGCATCCGCAACAACACGGTGCTGGACCGCATGGCGCAGCCTTACCTGCGCCGTGCGCCGGGGCGTCCGCCGCGCGAGGGGCGGGCGTGGTGTCACGAGCTGCGTTACCAAGCCGACTCCTGGGACCACGCACGGCGGGTGGTGCTGGTGGTGGTGGAGCGCCCAGAAGAACTGTTTGTCGATCACTTCTGGCTGTTGACCAACCTGCGCCGCGACCGCTACAGCGGCGCGCGGCTGTTGGGGCTGTACCGCATGCGGGGCAAGGCCGAGGGGCA
>CBDEWD010000002.1:0-778705 GCA_965243845.1 Spirochaetia bacterium
GCGCCCATCCGGAGGGACTCGGCCGTCAACAGCATCGCCTCCGGCACGGCCGTTAGCCCCAGTAACAGGCACACCTCGTCCATCCCCTTTGTCACTCGATCCAAGCCATCAACCCGGCCTATTCGCGCTCCAGCCCGAAAGTTGGCTGAGTTGAAGGATTCGAGGCGGTTGGCGGGGCGGATCGGTGAGAACGCGGACCTCGGTTGACGTTCGTGATCGGACGAGACGCTGGGTCAGCGATCTGCGTGCCCTGATCGGCCGCGTGTGACGATTCGCGGGTCTTCTGAGCGGATGGGCCGGACATGATAATGCCCGTAGCAGAACGCCTGCGAGCCGATCAGAGAGCCCCTGAGCCTCAGCTTGGCGCCCAGTCGAGCGCCGCAAGCTTGCCCCACAGCCGTAGCCAATCGGGAGCGGAGTCCTGGGCGATGACGAACGTCAGTCTGCGCCCGTGGCGGACCACGCGGCTGGCCACCCGCAGCACCCGCTCGCGCAACCGGCGCAGACTCCAGCCGATGCCGGTGGCCCGCTGCATCACGCACCGCCCGGCGTGCAGCACCTCGTAGGCCAGCAGGTTCAGCAGCAACAGTGTCTCGTTTTGCGCCCGCACGCCTGCTTCTTCCGGCTGGGTGGCGGCCTCCAGGAGGCGGCCCCGGTAGTGGCTCTTCGCACGCGCCGCCGACGACAGCGCCGGCGCCAACACGTCCATGAACTCTCCCATGTGCCCTTCGGCCTTGCCCCGCATGCGGTACAGCCCCAACAGCCGCGCGCCGCTGCAGCGGTTGCGTTTGAGGTTGGTGATCAGCCAGAAGTAGTCGAGGAACAACTCTCCGGGGCGCTCCAACACCACCAGCACCACCCGCCGCGGGTGCTCCCAGGAATCGGCCTGGTAGCGCAACTCGTGGCACCACACCCGCCCTTCGCGTGGCGGACGCCCCGGCGGCCGGCGCAGGTACGGCTCGGCCATGCGGTCCAGCATCGCGTTGTTGCGGATGCGCGCCACGTAGTCGATGCCTGCCGACTCCAGACCCGTGAGCGTCTGTCCGTCCGGAAACCCGGCGTCCAGGCGCACCAGCACCGACTCGCACACCCGTCGCACGCGCTCGACTACCCTCTGAATGAACGCAAGCGCCCCGTCGGCCGAGCCGGCCGCGCCCGGCCGCAGCGTGCCGTCGAGCAGGTCACCACTCTCGGCGCAACTGGCGATGAGCGCATGAAACATCCGCTGGCCGTAGTAGCCGTTGTACTCGCTGCCGGCCTGCTGCCCGTGCACCTCGAACGGCAGGCCGTCCACGTCGATCATCAACCGCTTGCGCCGCCGGCCCCCGTTGTCCTTCCACAGCCGGCGCAGCGCCAGCTCGATGATCCCCTCACGAACCACCTCCTGGTTGGTCGGTGCGCTCAACAGGCCCACCAACCGTGACAACGTCGGCTGCGAGGGCAGCACGCTGTCGGGCTCCAGCGCGGCGAGGCCGCGGCGCGTGTCGTTGGCCACACGCAAGCTCGGGTCGTGCCGCAGCCGGTCCGCGTCGTCCTGGTCGCGCCAGCCCTGGCCCAGCAGCAACAGGCTCGTCCGCACCAAGTCGGCCAGCGGATAGGTGATCAGCAGCGGATTGCGCGGATCGAGCAGCCGCTCATCCATCCAGTCGACGATGCCGGTGCGCTCCATGATCTCACGCAGCAGCAGCGCGCCGCTGTCGGCGCTGAGATGGTCCGCCCGCGCCTCCACCTGCACCGAGCCGTTGAAGGTCGTCGAAAAGATTGGTAGAGTCTCACCCACGGCGTGTCCCGTCCTTTGTGGTGGTGTTGCTTGTAACACCTTGACTCTACTGCAAATCGGCGGACGCGCCTACTTTTTCTCCACTCCTACGCGAATACGCCGGGATCAATCGTATAGAACTCACCCCGGGGTTCGTTTACCGGCCAGTACCACAAGCCGTTCTCTCGATATCTCAACATCGGCGTGATCTCGCATTTGTTCCCCAGCTTCGCGCCCAGTGCGATAAGCCCGGAATATTCGCGCTGGGGGCGGAAAGTTGGCTGAATTGAGGCTCCGAGGTAGTTCGAGGGTCGGCTCGGCAAGCGGCGGGGACCGAGGTTGATGCTCGTGATCGCAGGGAGGCTCTGCGGGCGATCCGTGGGCCGCAATTGGCCGCCTCAGACGGTGCGCGAGGCGTGCCGAGCGATGAGCCGGACACAGCACGCCCCGTAGGAGGACGCGTGTGAGCGGATCGGAGTGCCGAGCTGCGGATCAGCCCGGCGCCCAGTCGAGCGCCCCGAGCTTGCCCCACAGCCGCAGCCAATCAGCGGCCGCGTGCTCGGCGATGACGAACGTCAGCCTGCGCCCGTGGCGGACCACGCGGCTGGCCACCCGCAGCACCCGCTCGCGCAACCGGCGCAGACTCCAGCCGGTGCCGGTGGCCTGCTCCATCACGCAGCGCCCGGCGTGCAGGAGTTCGTAAGACAACAGGTTCAACAGCAACAGCGTCTCGTTCTGCGCCCGTACTCCTGCTTCTTCCGGCTGGGTGACGGCCTCCAGGCGGCGGCCCCGGTAGTGGCTCTTCGGACGGGCCGCCGACGAGAACGCCGGCGCCAACACGTCCATCAGCTCGCCCAGGTGCCCCTCGGCCTTGCCCCGCATGCGGTACAGCCCCAGCAGCCGTGCGCCGCTGTAGCGGTCGCGCCTCAGGTTGGTGATCAACCAGAAGTGATCGACAAACAGCTGTTCTGGGCGCTCCAACACCACCAGCACCACCCGCCGCGGGTGCTCCCAGGAGTCGGCCTGATAACGCAGATCGTGACACCACACCCGTCCCTCGCGCGGCGGGCGCCCCGGCGGACGGCGCAGGTACGGCTGCGCCATGCGGTCCAGCTTTGCGTTGTTGCGCAGCCGCGCCACGTAGTCGATGCCCGAGGACTCCAGGCCGCTGAGCGTCGCGCCGTCGGCGAAGCCGGCGTCGATGCGCAGCAGCACCGATTCGCACACCCGCCGCACCCGCTCGACCACTGCCTCGATGAACGCAAGCGCCCCGTCGGCCGACCCCACCGCGCCGGGGCGCAGCGTGCCGCCCAGCATCTCGCCGCTCTCGGCGCAACTGGCGATGAGCGCATGAAACATCCGCTGCCCGTAGTTGGAGTTGTCCCGGTTTGGTGGACAGGTAACCTCTGCGTTTCGTGACTCTGTCCGGGCAGCGAACAGTCCTCCCGACAGAGCCGGTGCGTCAAGCGAATGGGAGGCGATGCGGGCTGTCTCCGCGGCGCCGACGGCGTCGAGCACGGGGCGGCGGCCGTGTGCCCGGTCGCAGAGGCACGCGGCCGCCGCGGCCAAGCGCCATGAAGGCCGAGTCAGGGGGTATCCGCGGGTACGCCCCACGGTTCGCAAAGCCCGTAGCGGGCCGCTATGAGCCTCGTCCGGACGGCGATCGGTCCCCAGATCGCGGATCGGTGCTCGATGACGGCGTTGGGCGCCGTGAATCGCCACGCGTGGTGCACTCATGCTGCCGCCTCCCCCTGCAGGTCCTCGAAAGCGGCCGGTGACTGGTAGCCCAGCGCCGAGTGGCGCCGGCGCCGGTTGTAGAAGCCCTCGACGAACTCGAAGATCGCCATGGACGCCTCGGCGTGGCTGCGAAAGCTGCGCCGATCCAGCAGCTCGCACTCCAGGGTCGCGAAGAAGCTCTCGCACAGCGCGTTGTCGTACGCATCGCCCACCGAGCCGGTCGACGGTCGCACGCCAGCCTCCCGGCACCGAGCTCCGAACGCGATCGACGTGTACTGCGAGCCCTGGTCGCTGTGGTGCACCACGCTTCGCGGCCGTCGCTGCCAGATGGCCATGTTCAGCGCATCCAGGACCAGCTCGGTGCGCAGGTGGGTGGCCATCGACCAGCCCACCACCCGGCGGCTCCACGCATCCAGCACCACCGCCAGGTACAGAAACCCAGTCCTCGTCCTGACATAGGTGATGTCGGCCACCCACAGCTGGTCGGCACTGGCGGCACGAAAGTCCCGATCAACCAGATCCGGCACCACACGCGCGGCTCGTTGGTCGCGCGTGGTGGTCTTCGTCGATCGCCTGCGGCTGGCGCCTACGATCCCGGCACGGCGCATCAGCCGCCCGACCCGCTTCGCGCCGATCCGCTCGCCACCGGCCTGCAACTCGGCGTGGATGCGCGGCCGTCCGTACACCTCACGGTTGGCGCTCCAGATCTCCTTGATCCGCTCGGTCAACTGCGCATCTCGTCGAGCTCGTCCCGACGGACCTCGACGCACCCATGCGTAGTAGCCGCTGGGGGAGAGGCCCAGCACCCGACATATGGTGCGTACCGGCCAAGCGGCCTGATTCGCCTTCACGAACCGGAATCCCTCCCGGGGATCGCGTCGCTCTCCCGCGCGAACCAGGCCGCCGCTCGTTTTAGGATGTCGCGCTCCGTTCGCAGCTGCTTGTTCTCGCGCCGCAGCCGCCGCAGCTCGAGCACCTCGTCGGTGCTCAGACCGTCGCTGCGCTCTCCTGCGTCCCGCTCACTCTGGGCCACCCAGTTGCGGATGGACCCGGCTGACGGCTCGTACTCGCGAGCCAATTCCTGCGGCGTCCTCCCCGACCTCACCAACTCGACCATCTGCCGGCGGAACTCAGGTGGGTAGGCTTGATGTGTTCTCGCCATCGTCGACCCTCCTCTCGTGCTCACTCTCGATGTGTCCACGAAAGCGGGTCAACTCCACCTGCTTCCCTGGATGAACCCGGACGACCTCGACCCGTGGGTGCTTTCGCCCGCGGGCCTGCGGACGAGACGACCTATCTGGAGACCCTACAACTGCGCTTGGCGTTCGATTGAACCCTGCGGACCTCGCGGAGAGCCGGATGCGCGGTGACGCGCACGTCCGGTTCGGAGGGCGGCCGGAGGAGACGGAGTTGGGTGAGACCCCCGACCACCGCGCCTCCGGCCGCCCCTACATCTGCCGGTGAGCCGGGAGGGGGCTGTGCTGTTCTTCCAGCTCATCAACGCCCGCCACGAGCACACATCGACGGTGTTGACCTCGAACAAGAACTTCGACGAGTGGGGCCAGGTGCTCGGCGACGAGGTGATGGCCGCGGCGCTGATCGACCGGCTGCTGCACCACTGCCACATCGTCAACATCCGCGGCAACAGCTACCGGATGCGTGCGCACCAGGGACTCTGGCGATCCAAGGAGCGCTCTCAGGATCACGGCGACTCTCCCGGGACAACCCAGTGACTGGTGGCCGGCCATGGGTGGGGGGCACGCTCTGGGGCAGGGCTCTGGTCGCTTCGCTCCCGGCGCCCCACCCCAGAGCCCCATCCGAGCCCCAGGACAACGTCAACACCGCCGACCACTCGGTTCGGGAGAAGGTGTGCAATTTTCGATTGACAAGAATGCGCAATTTTCGATTGCCATTGACAAACCCCGCCCGCGTGCTAGTGCGTCAACCCACATGGACGACGGGTAGTGTCTCACTTTGAGGGTTCGGTGCCCGCGGTTGACTGTACGCTCCGCACGGCGCCATTAGATCGCCCTCCACGTCGCCCGGCCTCCGGCGACGCACTGACGGGTTGCGCGTCCATGAAGCCGGGCTGTACGGTGGTAGACAATGATCCGCCCCGATGATCCACTGGACGTTCCGTTGCGGGATCTTCTCATCACCGCCGCCGAGGCCGAGAGGAATCGGGTGGGCGACCAGATGCCGGACGTTCACGTGGCGATGTCGGTCTCCGAGATGCTGGCCGGCATCGGCATCGACTCGCACCGTCTGGCCGAGTATTGGCCGGCCGTTCAGGCCGCCCTGTGCCGTGCCAATCAGCGGGACCAAGCTTGGGCGCTCCCGGACGCTTGCGGCGGCCAGTGGTATCCGTTCATCAAGGCACTCTTTCCCGCTACCCTGCCGCCCGAGACGGACGCTATCGTGCGGGTGTATTATCGCCCGCGGCCCGCGTGACAGCTCGAACCCGCCCATGATCCCAGGAGCCGTTAGGCTGGGGCTGCTAGCGGGGCAGGGCGGGCATGACGCCGCCTGCCCTCTTCGGCATAGTCGCTATGGGTAATTCCGAGTTATACCTCGGCGCAGTCAAGGATCGGCTCGGCGAGCAGAACGAACGGCTCGCCGGGTTTTACTCGCGTGCTGCCGCGACCATGACGGTGTCGATAGCCTTGGCCGGCGTGACCGGTCTCCTCCTGAGGAATTACCAAGGATCATCCGGACTCGTGCTGGGCGCTGCGCTGTTGTTCTCGCTTACGTTCATCGTTACTCAGGCGCTATCTGTCAAGGTTCTGCGCCCTGGCAAGTGGTACCTCGGGCCTGATCTTGACACGTACGAAGAGCATCTCGAGGCTGACTGGGACATCGTCAAGTGGATTGCCGATGGCACCGCGATCGACGTTGCCAAGAACGAGTGCACTCTGCGTACCAAAGGCAAGACATTGATCTGCGGCTACTGGGCGCTATCGGTCCTGGCCTTACTGACTGTGGCTATCGGGTTGCTGGCCGCCTGGATCCCTCTCAGTCCTTCGTCTCCTCCGTCCCCGACTTCTTGATAACCGGTTTACCTCCCGTCGGAGGCGGCGGTTGAGGTTTGTCCTCTGCCTCAACACGCGGCTTGTCTCGAAACCCCTGGATCCGGACCGTTCGCGTGACCTTGCGGTCGGGCTTCTGCGGCTGGGCTGGCTCTGGTGGCTTCGCGGGCTTCGTGTCTTCGTCATTCCCCATCAATCCCCTCCCTTGGGGCTCGACGGAAGGCCAGGAGCGAAGGCACAATGCGCTCGCGGCTCGCTTTCTCGGTCTTCAGCCAAGCGAAGTTTTCGAGCCGGGGTAGTGGCCCCCGGCTCGATCTTTTCTATACCGTGACGGCTCTTTTCGTCAAGTGGTTTTCGTCTACCGGGCAGTACGCTTCCGGTAGGTCTTGGGGCGCCGGGGCTTCGGCCCGCGCGCGTCGATCAGCCTGACGATCCACTCGGCGTCACGGAACGTCGTCTCGATGCCCCCCTCCATCGCCGGCGTCACCCGGTGCGCCTTGTGCTGGCGGCAGAAGTTGTAGTGCAGGAAGTACAACGACAGAATCGCGCAGTGGTTCTCCAGCTTCTTGGAGAACGCGTTGGTCAGCCGCGTGGACCGGCGGATGCTCATGCGGATCGTCAGGTTGTGGTGCTCCACGTGTGACGTGTTCGCCTTGCGCATGTCCGGGGTGCCCCATTTCGGCTTCTTCTCGATGCCGCTGCAGATCGCCGGGCTGTAGCGCCGCTCGGGGTTCTCCTCACCCGGCGGCTTGCCGTACGTCTTGATGATCTGCGCGAAGTCCGCGTCGCCGCCGAAGGCGCCGTCAACGGCGTCGGGGTATCCCTTAATCGCCTCTGTCGAAATCAGCGGCCGGTCGACGAACCTGCTCAGCGACGACCGGAGTCGCACGGAGCTGCCCGACTGACGATCGTTACCGATCGGCCCTGCCACCGCAGGGTCCGGCCGTTGGCTGCAGCGCCCCGTACATAATCATGACCAGGGTCGCCTTGCGGCGCCGTTCTTCGCCCAGCAGCGCCTAGACGCGGCCACGTCGGCGCTGCAGTTCTTCCGGTCCCGTCGGCGGCATGCCGGGGCTGGCGGTGATGGGTGTCGTGACGGCCGGACGGTTCTCCGCGAGGCCGGACGAGGTCGTGCCCGACAGCGTCCGCTCAGCGCTTCCCTCGGATCGGCTGGACACCTCGGCGGCGGATCCACAGGCGCTGGTCGATCCCGCCGCAGCCGACTTGTTGCGGGCGGAGCTGGCGGATGGCGGGCCTGACGGCGCCGCGATTCGCGGACCGGCTGCTGGATGCTCTCCATACGGCGCTGGCCGGAGCGCTGGACGGCGACACTCGGGTCGGAGGTCGTCGGTCGTCGTCACCCCGCGGTCTGCGCTCAACGAAGGCCGGGGCTCTCGCCCCGGCGACACTGGCGGATGAGCCGATTCGACGAAACGAGCAGTCGACGCTCAACGAAGGCCCGGAGCCGTGAAGGCCCGAGGCGACTTGCCTCCCACTCGGATCCCGTATTATACCTTCGCACGGAGGGGATCTAATATGAACAACAAAGCGAGCTGTAGAGTACCGACACCGAGCAGTAGAGTATCAATCAGGATTTTCGTCGTCAAAATCTCGATTCCGCAAGCTGACGAGCAATCCAAGAACCTTGCATGGGCATTCAGTCTCGCAATAGTTATCTTGGATGTGATCGTCCGTCAATTGTAGTAGGAGGCATGAAATGAACCGCGCATTCGATCTCGATTCGCTCCTCGCTGGCTGCGCAGACGGCTCGTTCGATGACGGGATCCGCATCGACGCGGATCTGGAGCCCCTGTCCGGACCTGGCGGCCTGGTCAAGCCGGCTGTCTACGAGGGAGGCACCTACCAGCAGGATCAACGCTGGGCTTCGCCGGCCGACGAGGAGTCGACGCCGGTGATCGTGATTGACAACGTACCGTCGCAAGCCAACCGCCTGGAGGAAGCTCTCCGGCGCTACAACGCGGCCCCCGGAGTCGACGGAGTCACGCTCCCCGAGCTGGTGCTCGATCTGTCCGACCTGAGCAGCTTGCCGGCTCACCTGCCGCGTCAACTCTCCAGCCTGCAGTTCCCGCATCGCAACGCCGATGCGTATCTCCGGGATGCGCAGCTCAATGGTATGGACTTCGTCCGTACCGACCTCGGCCGAGCGATCTTCGAGGCCACCCCGCAGATGTGCGGCCCTCTGCTGGCGTGGTTCCCGCAGGCGCTGCTGTACGGCTTCTGGCAATCCCACCTTGGCAAGAAGCGCCAGAACACCAAGCACGCCCGCGCCTGGGTGTCGGAAATCGTCGGCTGGCAGCCGGCGAAGGTCGACACCAAGGCACTCGGGCTCAAGGGCGATCCGCTGAACCTCAGCACCGATGAAACTGTCACCGCCAATGCTAACGACGGGCTGCACTGGGACATCGGCAAAGGTGAGATGATTCCGGGAGGCAGGAAGGACAGGCTTTCCGAGATAGGTCACGGCCAAGTGCCGTTCATGGGTACCGATGCGGCGGCGGCCGCGGTGTCGTTCGCACGGGTGACGCAACGAGCCACGGTGTCATTCGCCCAACTGAGGCGGATCAGCCTGGGGCCAGACCACTCTGCGAAGACGGACCCCGCGGCCCGCGCCGTGCTGGTTGCACTCGGACTACATGCCCACGTGCTCGCCTTCGGTCGAGGGTTCGCACTGCGGTCCGGTGCTGAGCTGCGCCTGTCGACAACCGTGGCAACGTGGCTCGGAAGCGACGGGGATCAAGCCTGTTCGATCGGCGACGCCAAGGCGACGGAGGCGTTGCTGCGAAGCGCCCTCGATCATGCCGCGTCGGTCGGCGTGCCGCTCGACGGCTGGGACGAACCGCAGTTGACACTCACCCCCAAGAACAACCTGCGCGCCGCGATCCTCGCCACGTGGCCGGAGCTCAACGACTGATGCTCGCCATTTCGGTCGAGCTTCTGCATGGGACTTTCCGTGCGGATCCGGACGGCACCGCGCATACCGGCGAACTGACCCACGGGGAGTGGCCACCCGCTCCGTCCCGCCTTCTGGCGGCTCTGGTCGCGGCTGACGGCACGCGAGAGCGCTGCAGAGTGACCGACGGCTCCGAGTTGGAGTGGTTCGAGCAGCTCCCGGCGCCGGACATTCACGCTCACGCGGATCCGTGGCACCAGGTCCTCCAGCCGCGCTACGTCGTGGAGCACAAGGGAAGCCCGGAGCGGTCGACCCATCAGGAGTACCTCGCGCGCAAGGGCGCATCGGTACGACCGGGTGTCCGGGTCACGCCTCGTCGGCCCTACGTCGTCTACTCGTGGGATGCCGAGTGCCCGCCGCGCATGGTCGCCGCCCTGCAGCGTCGTGCGGCGCGCATAGGGTACCTCGGAGCCGCCGATTCGCCGGTGCGGGTCCGCATCGGCGACCGGTTGCCGGAGTCGGCTGCAGCCGAGGATGATGTGTTCCTCCCTGACCCAGACGGGGACACGGTGGTCAGCGTTTCCCTGGCGGGCGATGTACGCATCCTCGACGAGATGTACGACCAGTGGACCGAACGCGGGGCCTCCGTGGCTCGTTCCCAGTTTCCGGCGCTTCACCATCCAGCCGCCTACCGTTCCCCGCGAGCTGCAGCTCCGGACGACAGCGGAACCGTGGTGGCGTGGCTGCGTCTTGCCCCGGCCGTCTCCGGACGTCGCGTCGCAACGCTCACGGCGCTGTTCAAGAGAGCCGTCCTGAGTCAGCACCAGAGGATCCACGGCGAGCCTCCCGCGGTCCTGCACGGGCACGGGTTCGGCACGAGGGCCTACGAGATCGCCCGGTTCCTCGCTCTACCCGATGTCGGCTTTCGGCGATCGCGCGGGCGCGTCCATGGTCTGGCGTTGTGGATGCCTCCTGGATGCGACGACGTGATGTGTCGTCGGGCTCGCGATGCCGCGTTGGCGATCGGGCGCCTGATCGGACCAGGTGTCAACGTGTCCGTCGCCCCTCGGGAGGGCGAGGATCGGCCCTTCGCTGCGAATCCCCGCCGCTGGCACCGATCATCACGTTGCTGGGTGACGGCGTTTCCCGCGATCCACGAACGTCGAGGTCCTCTCGATCTAGCGGAGGTATCCCGGTGGTGCGCGCACGCTGGTCTGCCAGCGCCGATCGGGTTTCGGTCAACGCGCTCGCCGCTGATCCGCGGCGGCGTGGATCTCGCTCCCGTGGAAGTGAATCGGCCCGGTCGGCCGGGCCTGCCCTACTCCCACGTCCAACTGTGGTTCGAGAAATCCGTGCCCGGGCCGGTGGTGATCGGCGCCGGCAGGCAACGTGGCTTCGGGCTCTGTGTGCCGGTCGACGGCGGTGACGAGCACGCCTGAACGGTCTGTCCGAGGACCGATGCCGACGTTCGCCGCGTTCTATCGGGCGATCAACGGGCGCGATCCGTTCCCGTGGCAATCGCGCCTGGCCGACCAAGTCGCCGGCACCGAGCGGTGGCCCGTCGAGGTAGGCGTGCCGACGGGGCTGGGCAAGACCGCCTGTCTGGACATCGCTGTGTGGTGGCTCGCGTCTCAGGCGGACCGGCCACCCGCCGAGCGGACTGCGCCGACCCGGATCTGGTGGCTCGTGAACAGACGCCTGCTGGTCGATGCGACCACCGAACATGCTGAAGCGATCAGCAAGGCGCTGCGCGACCCGAGGCAGTGCGGGCTGGAAGACTCAGCGGCCGACGCGGTCGCCACGGTCGCGGACCGTCTGCGTTCCTTGGCCGCGGATGCGAGGGCAGAACCGCTCGAAGTGATCCGGCTGCGGGGCGGTGTGCCGACGCGCAGGCCCGCCGATCCGTCGCAGCCGGCGATCGTGCTCTCCACCCTTCCCATGTACGGCTCCCGGCTGTTGTTCCGCGCCTACGGGACGTTCCGGTCGATGCGGCCGATCGACGCCGCCCTGGCCGGAACCGACAGCTTGGTGATTCTGGACGAGGCGCACTTGGCCCCGCACCTGCGGCGCCTGATTCCGGCGCTAGGCGACTGCGCACCCTGCGTGCGGCCGGTGCTCGGTCGTGAGCGATCTCGGCCCACGCTGGTGGCGTTGACGGCAACGGGCGATGCCGAGGGAAGCAGTCGGTTCGATCTCGACGCCGACGACGAGGCGCATCCCGTGGTGCGCCAGCGGCTCGACGCGGCGAAGCCGATGGAGCTATGGCGACGTGAATCAGGAACGGTCGATCGGCTACTCGTTCAAGCGACGCGAGCGCTGCTCAAGGCGGCACCTGATCCGGCTGCCTGTCTGGTGTTTGCCAACACCCCCGCCACGGCTCGCGCGGTATTCGATCACCTGCAGGGCCTGACCGACGATGGAACGGCGGAGGTCCTGTTGCTGACCGGCCGCGCCAGGGAACGGGAGGCGGATCGCGCGCGAGGGCGGATCCTGGATCCCTTTGACGGCATGGCTGCGACTGGCGATCCCGCGCGTGGCCGCCAACGCCATCTCATCGTGGTCGCGACGCAAACCCTTGAGGTGGGCGCCGACATTGACGCCGAGTTGCTGGTCACAGAAGCGTGCGGCGCACGGGCTCTGACACAGCGTCTCGGGCGCCTGAACCGGCTGGGCCGCTCTGCGCATGCGCGTGCGGTTTACGTCCACGTGCCGCCCTCCAGCGATCCGGACGACTGGCCGGTCTACGGCCGTGAGCCGGCGACCGTTTTGAAGAGGCTTGAGGCCGCTACAAGCCGTGGCCGGACAGTGAACCTGTCGCCCCGGCGGATTGCCGGAATTCTCGGACCGCCACGCGACGACCCCGGCCGAGCGCCGGAGGTGCTGCACGGCCTGCTGTGGGAGTGGGTGAAGACGACGGCTCCACCCGCCGGCGCGGCGCCGGTCGAGCCCTACTATTCTGGGATCGCGACTCCGGAGTACTCGGTGTCGCTGATCTGGCGTGCCCACGTCCCCGGAGACGGCGAGTTGCTGTGGCCGCGCGTGACGGATCGCGAAGCGGTCGATGTCCCGATAGGTGAGGTGCGCGCTGCGCTCAGAGAAGACGAGGAAGTGCGGCGGCTACGTCCGGACGGCGTGACGATCGAGACGACGGCCAGCGAATCCCTTCGCCCTGGAGACGTGATCGTGCTGGCGTCTGACCGCGGGCTGCTGGACGACTTCGGATGGGCTCCGGACTCGGCCGCCCTGGTGGTTGACGTGTCGATCGCGGAACACGGGGTGCCTCTGGACGCTACCGCGATCCAGCGGCTCTGCGGAGCCGCCGTCGGCAGCCTAGTCGCCCGAGTACTGGGCACCGCAGCCGACGATGAGGACCTCGACGTAGCGGACCAAGGCGAGGCGGGCGCACAGGTCCTGGAGGCCATCGCCGATGCGCCGGTGCCGCCGGGTTGGGAGGAAGGCGAATGGGCCGATCTGATCCATGACCTGCAGCCACGGGTTGTCACTGCCCGCAGCGAAGTAGCGCGCCTGCCCAGGCGCGCGGTTCGGCGCGAACCGCGGAGCGACGAGCTAGATGAGTGGTCCCGGGCCGGGGTGGCGGTCGAGCTGGATCGTCACGGCGAGGCCGTAAGTGTGCGTGCACGGTCGATCGCAGCCTGTCTCGGCATCTCGTCGGATCTGGCGGATGTGGTGGAGCGTGCCGGTCGCTGGCATGACGTCGGAAAGGCGGATCGACGATTTCAGCGCTGGCTCGACCCCGACGGAAAGCAGACGGCCCCGATGGCCAAGTCCGGCATGCCGCGCAGTCAGTGGAACGGAGCAAGGGCAGCGGCGGGATGGCCTAGAGGGGGGCGCCACGAGGCGTTGTCGGCCCGGCTCGTTCGCCGGTGGCTACTGCAACAACCGCGCGGGAGTCTCGATTCGCTGCAGAGGACTCTGCTCGTCCACTTGGTTATGAGCCATCACGGTTCGGGACGTCCGCTCGTGGTGCCCGTCGACGACCACACCGCGGACGCGGTGGCGGCGAAGATCGAAGGCGTCTCGATCGAGGTTTCGGCGGACTTGGCGTCGATCGACTGGACGCAACCGGCTCGGTTCAGACTGCTCAACGACCGCTTCGGGCCGTGGGGACTGGCGCTGCTGGAGGCGATTGTGCGGCAGGCCGACCACGCGGTGTCAGGCGAACGGGAGGTCGACTGATGGGCGAAGTGAGGTGTCCGGGACTGCCGGCGTCGTGGATCAACGCGTGGCTGGCTGCGGTGGGGGCGACAGTGCTGGATTCCAGGATTCGCCTCCGCTGGACGGCGAAGGGAGCGCCGCTTGCCGTCCTCTCGGCCGAAGAGGTGGATCCCGTGGCAGCGCTGGCGGCTTCATGGCCGGCCGCGGATGTGGTGGACGACCTGCCGATCGCCGAGCGCTGGAACGACACGCCTCCGCTGCCAAGAAAGGTATCCGTGGAGGCGTTCTGCGCACGAGCGCGCGCCACGCGTGGCCATCCATTCTCCTGGGCGCTGTCGTCGACCATGACTGATCTCGCCCTCGATGCGAACGGCGACGTCGTGCACGCTCCTTTCGATCCTGCAGGGCCGGGCACGATCAAGTGGCTGCACCATCGCCTGCAGAAGCTGCACCGCCAAGTCGAGCCTTCGGTTGAACGGCTGATGGACTCCTTTTCCGGGAGGGCAGAGCGGATCAAGGACAACGGGCTGGGGTTCGACCTGACCAGGATGGGATCGCAGGCGGATGCGTCCGGCATGGCGGTCGATCCCGTCATTGAGGTGCTCGCGTTCTTCGGACTCGCTCTGCTGCCCGTGCGTGGCGCGGGGATCGATGCGGACGGGAGCTCGGTTCTCGCACCGGCCGTCCAGCGAGGTTGGCACAGAGTCCCGGGACCTAGGCACGAGTACCGTTTCACGTGGCCGGCGTGGAGCGCCCCTCTTGACGATGCCGGCATCGATGCGCTGCTCGATGTCTGGAGGCCGCACGAGGAGCATTGGCCGTCGATAGGCGTACATGCCGCCTGGCAGAGCGTCCCGTTCAAGGCGAGAGGCTCGTCGGACCGAACCCGAGGATTCGGGTCGGCCCGGGTTTCTCAGGGCACGCGAACCTCCGGTGATCCTGGGGAGCCGCGGACGTAGCGTGTGTCGCCGACCCCGTTTCGGTCGTATTCGGGTGATTCTCTGAGCGTCGCTACTGCAAGAGGGGAGGATATGCTCGGTTTCGTCGTGTCTGAGACGCTCTTGGGGCCTCGAAGTCTCCATGTTTCGCAGAAGGATCCGGCTTTTCACCGAATTGGCAGTGTCGCCGGAGTATGGACTCCGGCCTTCGTTGAGCGTCACCGTCGATCTGCATCACGTCGGCGTGCAGGAAGGTGTGTCGCCGGGGCGTGGACTCCGGCCTTCGTTGAGCGGGCGGGTCCATGAACACCCCCACGGCCGGGTTCGGCCCGCTGTCGCCGGAGCGTCGGCTCCGGCCTTCGTTGAGCGGCCTACGAGGCGGATAATGAAGAGTGGGGTGGCCGCGGTGTCGCTGGAGCGTGCGCTCCGGCCTTCGTTGAGCGTGGTAGCCGATTCCGGCCATGTGCACCGGGACGTCGTGTGTCGCCGGGGCGTTGGCTCCGGCCTTCGTTGAGCGCAGAACGACGATCAGGACGCGCACGACGAGGCGGTCTAGTGTCGCCGGAGCATGGACTTCCGGCCTTCGTTGAGCGTCCGCGATGATCGGCATCCAGTCGCCGAGCACGAGGGTCGTGTCGCCGGAGCGTGGACTCCGGCCTTCGTTGAGCGATCGTGGATGACGCCTACTGGTCGGACGAAATCTCGCGTGTCGCCGGAGCGTGGCTCTGGCCTTCGTTGAGCGTGCGACGATGCCGGCAACGCCACGATCGGCTACGGCCGCGTCTCCGGAGCGTGGACTCCGGCCTTCGTTGAGCGCGCATCGCCGACTTTACCGGGCAGACGGCCTCAGAAATCCCGACGGCCGCCGAGCCGCTTCGCGCCCCGCCATCAGCCTGTCACGCAGGCGGGCGACGGCCTCGGTGCTCACCGGATCGGCTCAGGCAGCTCACGCTGCGACGGCTTGCGCTTTCCGGCCGTCGTCTCCGTTCATGGCACACGACTTGAACGCGGGGCGTAGTTGGCCTTCGCCAAGGACAACGTGAAGCCGCACGCCGTCTGCCCAGTGCGAGCTACCGCCCACGTGACCAGGCTCGTCCAGGTCCGGCTTTCGGCTACTCCGGGCGGCATTCGTGCGATGCGCCACCAGCAGCGCGCCAGCACCGCGTATGTTGGTTTCGGCAGCTAACGATCCCAGGAACTCCCGCACCGGCACCGGAGCTGTCGAAAGTTCTTCTCCGTGAAGCACGGCACCGCGATGGAGAGTCCCAAGATCGGCTACCAGGCGCGGGCGATCGCCATTTACATCATGGCGACGGGCCTCAAGGGCACCAGCAGCATGAAGCTGCACCGCGACTTGGCCATCACGCAGAAGAGCACATGGCACATGGCGCACCGCATTCGGCAGAGCTTCGAGGAGAACCCGGAGATGTCCACCGGGCCGGTGGAGGCGGACGAGGCGTACTTCGACGGCAAGCAACCCAACCGGCATCGCGACGAGCGGCGCTTCGACGGTCCGGGCCAGTCAGGCAAGCGGGTCGTGGCTGGGGTCAAGGACCCGCCACACGCTCAGTTACCGGCAGGTCGGCTACGAGCCGGATCCGGCGATCCGCAAGGACCCGGAGGTGATGGCCGGCTACAACGAGCAGACCCTGTTCTCCGCCGCGGACGGCACGCTGGTCTCGGTCATCCGCGGCCACGACCATCGGGGCGGCATCCCCGGCACCAATCCACGCTCCAGCGACTGCCTCTTCTTCCGCGCGGAGTCCGGCGACCGCGGCGAGACGTGGTCGTCCCCGGAGCCGACCGACCTGTCCGGAACCGGAGCGCCCACCGACGGCCTGCCGCTGCCCGACGGCTCCCTCGTCCTGCCGGCTCGCCTGCCGTCGCACTGGAGCCGCCACCGCGGGCACTCGTTCTGCGGAATGCACATGGCGCGCAGCTTCGACCGGGGCCGCACCTGGAGCACGGACCTCCTGTTCGACCGCACCCCGGACGACGAGCCGTTCGACAACTACTACAACGCCATGAACGGCACCTTCGTCGAGCTCGGCGAGGCGGAAGCGATGTACGTGTTCGGCCACTTCCGGCGGGGCTCCGCGACCGGGCACCGCGCCTACGCCGTCCACATCCGCTGGGACTGACGCTCGCGACGCTTCAGATCTCGCACGCGTCTCCGTTGCAGCCCGGCTTGCCTCGCCCGGCGATCGCTCGGAGCGGGAGCACGGCTGCGCCGAGGCGCCCCCTTTGTCGCTCCGGACCGCCGATTGAATGATGTCGCACCGAGTGCTATAGTACTGCGAACGATGAAAGCCGACCACGAGGGTTCGGATTGCGCGCGTTCAAGACCAAGCCTTTCGCTCGCTTCGCCGAACGCGAGGGAATAGCAGATGCAGCCCTGTGCGATGCCGTTCGCCGCGCTGAACGAGGTTCGATCGATGCCGACCTCGGCGGCGGCGTCCTCAAGCAGCGTATCGCACGGAAGGGACAGGGCCGCTCCGGCGGGTTTCGCGCGATCCTGCTCTTTCGCCGGAGTGAACGGTGTTTCTTCGTCTTCGGGTTCGCGAAGAGTAGCCGAGACAGTCTTCGGCGGGACGAGTTGAAGGCGTTCCGCCTTCTGGCGAACGAGATGCTGGGAATGGATCAGGCCGGCCTGCGGGCGGTGCTCTCGAACGGGACGATAACCGAGGTGATATGCCATGGCTAAGCAATACAAGAGCGACGCGTTAGCGGCGGCTCACGAGACGGCGCTGGGTCTGACGGAGGCGGGCGTCATGGTGACTCGAACCATGAGGGCTTTCGACGAGATGTGCCTGACGCCGGTCGAGGAGATGGCACCGGAGAGAATCCGAGAGATCCGGCTACGGGAAAATGCGAGCCAAGCGGTGTTCGCCCGCTACCTCAACGTGACGACAGGCTTGGTAAGCCAGTGGGAGCGTGGCGTGAAGCGGCCGCGCGGCGCTTCGCTGAAGCTCCTGACGTTGGTCGCGAAGAAGGGTCTCGGGGCGGTCGCCTGACAGACTCGGTTGCACGTCGGAGGAGATCGAGCTCCGGGACGAAGCGCTATGGATACTCGTACTCCGGCGTGCCGTAGACCTCCGGCATGTCCAGGAGCTCCAGAGTGAGCCCGAGCCGGACATCCGCCTCGAAGTAGTCGATGCGGTCGATGCCCAGGATCGGCCCGCCCTGGATCTGCTGATAGCCGATGCCCTCCAGGTACCGGTAGGCCGCGTCGTACTGATCGACGGCCAGGTACGCGCCGATGTGGTGGAGGCCGCCGGCCCCTTCCTCACCGAGCAGTTCATCGCTCCCGGCATCTCCCTGCCGGACGGCCGGCTGGTGTTCACCATGTGGGGATCGGCCGTACGCGGCGACAACTGGCAGTGCGGCGTGCTCCTCTCGGACGACGGCGGCCACACGCTCCGCTACCGGCAGGTCGGCTACGAGCCGGATCCGGCGATCCGCAAGGACCCGGAGGTGATGGCCGGCTTCAACGAGCAGACCCTGTTCGCCGCCGCGGACGGCGCGCTGGTCTCGGTCATCCGCGGCCGCGACCATCTGGGCGGCATCCCCGGCACCAATCCGGACTCCAGCGACTGCCTGTTCTTCCGCGCGGAGTCCGGCGACCGCGGCGAGACGTGGTCGTCCCCGGAGCCGACCAACCTGTCCGGAACCGGAGCGCCCGCGGACGGCCTGGCACTCCCTGACGGCTCCCTGGTCCTGCCGGCCCGCCTGCCGTCTCTCTGGAGCCGCCACCGCGGCCATTCAGCGGAATGCACATGGCGCGCAGCTTCGACCAGGGTCGCACCTGGAGCACGGACCTCCTGTTCGACCGCACCCCGGACGGCGAGCCGTTCGACAACTACTACAACGCCATGAACGGCACCTTCGTCCCCCTGGGCGACGCGCAGGCGATGTACGTGTTCGGCCACTTCCGTCGCGGCTCCCCGACCGGCCACCGCGCCTACACCGTCCACCTCCGCTGGGACTGACTCGCACGAGGTTTCAGATTGCTGCAACGTCTTCATTGCAGCCCGTTACTCCTCCACACCCCCGGCCTTTCCCCCCAAAGACCCCAACTCCGGCCAGCATGACCCGTAACTCGCCCTCGACAACGAGTTCTGGAACTCATCAAAGCGAGCGTCCAGCGGATAGCGTTCCATCACGGTTCTGTACGCCCCTTCTGCTATTTCTTGTATTAGTATCGACTGTGCCAGCGAGACATTCCGTTTTCCCGCATGCACCAGCTTCGAGCGCGACTCGTACAGCTTGCGAAGCTTTCCAGCAAACATCGCTCGCTCGTCGGGATTCCCGCACAGGATCACTGCCGCATATCTCGAAATCGTCTGAACTACCGGAGCCCTCGAATCGTCGCCACATAACAACGCCTCAATCGCTGTGAAGAAGAAAAGGAACCGCTCCGCGCGATCGCTTGATTGGCGCCCGCGCGTAAGCCATCCGAGACCCTGCCCAAACCGCTCAGCCAAGCTCGCCCTTTGGGGCACAAACACCTGCTCTGCTTTGTCTATGAACTCTCTGTCCTCCGTAAGCTTCAGCACGGCATCATCGACAGTGTACGTACACATCATTCGGCGTACGTCCGAGTTGACCGGGACCGCCCACCCCACGGAAAAGACAGATCGCTCACTGGGATCCTTGACGTCGTACAGCACCAGCCCCCTCTCGTCTCGTCTGCCGCCGACCCAGTACACCTTTGGCTCTGCAATCGGCATCTCTTCTATGTCACCCGGTTTCGGATAGTCTGAGTGTCCTGGCTTCGGGTGGCATAGCCGAAGCAGACCTATCGCGATGTTGATCAACCAAAGCGCGCTTTCCTCGGCATTTCGACGCGCCGCCTTGACAGAGCCCATCGGAAGGTACCAGCAGCACTCTGGAAGCTCAATCAACATCTGGCTGTCAGAAAACGAAAAGTCAAACTTAGACCCGAGATGGAATACCGCAGGGACACTATCCCCGGCCAAGATTTGCTCGAATGTCTTCTTGCTTTTCGAGGTGCCACTTTGGTCTCGGACTAGCAGCTCGGTCTTGAGCGCTTCCACCGGGCCGATCGCGATTCTCTCGGCTTGACCTTTAAACTTGAGCAAGTAGTTGGGTGCGATGTAACCATAAGCCCGTTGCTGGTACATCGCGACCTGCTCGACGAACCGTTTCGCGGTCTGCTTCACGGACGACTCAGCATGGACGGACGGTGCGGGCTGCGTTTCTGAGAAATGCGCCCAAACATGTTTCCAAGCGAGTTCTTCTATCTCTTGCTCACTACCAAGTTCAACACCCAGGAATCTTATGCAACTGTCGACCAGCGCACTTTGTTTTGCACGTACTTGATCGTTCATGCCGAATAGAGGACCGTCTAATTCGACCGTCGCCTCCGCTGACACGCGAGACAGTTCTATTCCGCCTACAGTTTCAGAGACGTATTTGTGTGCGGCATGGAAGAACTCGAAGGCCACATTCTCTATCGTCTTTCTCTGGCTTTGGTTCATAATCCCCTCCAGCACGGCGCAGGATAGTCTGCGTGTGGACGAACGGTTTACTGCCTCCTCCTACGTCGGAGGTCTCTCTCGGAGGTTGACGCGCATTCGCGCGGGTACTTTCTGGCCTCAGATCTCGCACGTGTCTCCGTTGCAGCCCGGCTTGCCTCGTGCGGCGATCGCTCGGAGAGGGGGCGGGTAAAGGGCGAGAGCGTAGGGAACGAGCAGGGGAATCTGCTGGCACACCTTGCGCGTCGCGTAGATGCCGGTGAACGTCCTGTGGCTCCTCTTCTCCACCACGACGATCTCCCCTGCCGGAACCGCTCCCAGCGGCGACTCGTCCGTCCGCAACTCGACCCGACTCAACCAGTCCAGCCGAGCCGTCCGCGCCGCCTGACGCGCGCAGTCCGGACAGTTCCGGTTGTAGTACAGGGAGATCGATCTCCGGGACGGCGCGCTATGGATACTCGTAGTCCGGTGTGCCGTAGACCTCCGGCATGTCCAGGAGTTCCAGCGTGAGCCCGAGTTGCGCGTCGGACTCGAAGTAGTCGAATCGGCCGTTGCGGTCGTTGCCCAAGATCGGCCCGCCCTGGATCTGCTGATACCCCAAGCCCTCGAGGTAGCGGTAGGCCGCGTCGTACTGGTCGGCGGCCAGGTACGCGCCGATGTGGTGGAGGCCGCCGGCCGGCTGCTGCTCCAGGTACTCGCTGTAGATCGTTCTGCCACCGCCGGGGATGGGCACGATGATCTCGACATCCCAGGTCCCGGCCGCCATGCAGACCTCGAGCGCGTACCGCTCGGCGGGGGCGCCCCGGTAGGTGACCCCTTCCCAGTCGCCGCTGTCGACGCGGTAGACCTTGAACGGTCCGAAGCCGACGGCGCTCAGGCGATCCATCATTGGCCTCGCGTCCGGCGCGATGAAGCCGAGTTGCTTCCAGTTGCCGAGCGACGCGATGCCGGCGTCAAGCGGGACCATCTGTTCCCTCCATGCCCGGCAGCAGCGCACCGACGCACGGGCAGGAGATCAGGTTGGCCGAGGGGAACTTGCTGAGTTGCCGCACGCCGTCGGCGGTGATCACGAACTGCTCCTCGATGCGGGCGGCGTCGTTGCCGCGGCCGCAGTAGGTCTCGAACGCCATCACCATGTTCTCCTCGATCACCTCCGGATGATCGAAGGAGAAGAAGCGGCTGATCACCGGCTTGCCCCAGTGGGTGATGCCGATGCCGTGCGCAACCTGCAGGGCGAACGCCTCGGCCTCGCTCGACAGCCCCAGGTCCTCGTAGGAGGGCCACACCTCGGCGATCTCCGCGGTGCTGACGCCGGGCTTCACCCTGGCGACCGCGTCGAACAGCCAGTCGTAGGTCCTCTGGTAGACGTCAAGCTGCACCGCGGACGGCTTGCCGACCACGAAGGTCTGGTAGTAGCAGGTCTTGTAGCCGTTGAACACGCTCACGACGTCGATGTAGAGCATGTCGCCCATGCGCAGCATGCGGTCGGAGAAGTCGTGCGGATGAGGGTAGGCCCGGTCGCCGGAGATCACGTTGATGTTCTGGATCTCCTCGGCGCCCAGGCGATACATGGTCTCGCGCATGAATCCGGCGATGTCGCTCTCGCGCACCCCCGGGCGGGTGCGGTTGACCACCTCCCAGAAGGCCGCCTCGACGATCGAGATGGAGGTCTCGATCAGGTCGACCTCCTCGTCGGTCTTGATCTTGGAGGCGTCCAGAAGGGTCTGCTGGCCGTCGACCACGTGGATGCCCTCCGCTTCCAGCGCGCGGATCATCAGCACCTCGGCAAGGTCGATCCCGACCGGCTCGTCCTGCACCCCGAACTCGGTCAGATGGTCCTTGACCATCTTCGCGAACTTCTTCGCGTTCTCGATGCCCACGGCGGTGGGGAACGCGCCGCGCCACGTGCCGATGGAGGGCACCATCCGATCGGCGATCCAGGGGCAGAGCTTCTTCTTGGCGGCGATGGCGCTGCCGAGCTCGTACAGGACCGGCTGCTGCCCGGCCACCATCAGGGCGCTGCGCAACAGCTTGTTGTTGGCCCAGTCGTTGACCCGGGTGCTGGTGATGTAGCGGATCCAGTCAGGATCGAACACCAGCAGCGTCGCGATGCCGTCCTCGAGCATCTGTTCGTTGGTCTTGCGGACGCGGTCCGCGCGCAGCTTGTCGTAGTCGACGCGGATCTCGCTGTCCTTGGCCATCAAGCCCCGGGTCATGCCACGGCCTCCTCAGGGATGCGCACGATCAGGCGAAATAGAGGCCGCCGTTGAGGTTCAACAACTGGCCGGTGACATAGGAGCCGGCGCCGGAAGCCAGCCACATGATCGTGCCCGCCATGTCCCGGCCTTCCGCGTAGCGACCCAGGGGGATGCTGTCGAGCTCCTCCGTCTTCAACTCGTCGAAGGTCATGTCGCGGCTGGCCGCCTCGGCGCGCATGAAGCTCCAGTGCATCTCGGTGGCGGCCAGCCCGGGACAGAGCGCGTTGACGGTGACGTGGTAGGGCGCCATCTCGCGGGCCAGGGAGATGGTCAGGGTGTGCACGGCCCCCTTCGATGAGCAGTACGCGGCGTACTCGGGAAATCCGAGCTTGCCGCCGTAGGATCCCAGGTTGACGATCGTGCCGCCCTTCTGCTCCCGCATCTGGCGCGAGGCGTACTTGCAGCCGAAGAAGATGCCCTTGAAGTTGACCGCGAAGATGCGGTCGATGACCTCGGTATCCATGTCGGCGACGGGGCCTTCCGAGAGGTGCGTGCCCGCGTTGTTCACCATGATATCCAGGCGGCCGAACTCCTTGACGGCGCCCTCCACCAGGTCGCGCACCGCCCCTTCGTCGGACACGTCCGTTTCCTGCGAGTAGCCCCGGTTGTCGGGGTGCGCCGCGCGGATGCCGTCCATGGTCTCGTGCACGGCGGGCAGGATGTCGGCCGCCACCACGTGCACGCCGTGCGCGGCAAGCGTCTCGGCCGTGCCCTGCCCCAGTCCTCGGGCGGCCCCGGTCACCACGGCGAACTTGCCGGCGACTTCGCTGAACGGTTGTGTGTCGGCCACGTGCGGTTCCTCCTGGCGGTCGGTCAGGCGGCGTCCGGGATGTGCTCCCGGAGCGCGCTCAGGTGGTCGATCCGGCGGGCGGGCGCCCCCGTCAGCAGCGGGCCGGGCGGATCGCCGAACACGTCCGCCTTGCTGTAGCCGTGGCTGGCGATCACGTCGCGGTACCGCCCGAGGACCCCGGGCGTTATCGCGCGCGTGTAGTTGATCGTGAACATCCGGCGCCGGGTGCCCCCGCCCCACGCGCTATGCTTCAGGGACTGGGTGAACAGCACCAGGTCGCCGGGCCGGCTGGAAAGGGCGACAGCCGGGATCCGGTCGCCCGGCAGTCCGCCCCAGAACCGCTCACCGCGGATCTGCTCGTCGATCATCTCGGCATACGGCTCGCCTTCGCGATGGCTCCCCGGTATCACCCGCAGGGCGCCGCTCTGGGCGTCCACCGGATCCAGATACAGCGCCAGCTTCACGAAGCCCACCGGGTTGGACAGCGTTCCGTCCGAGTGCCAGCGGGTGTCGCCCACGTAGTAGTTGCCGTCGCTGTTCCAGTACTGGTAGCCGTCACCGCACACGGCGCGGGCGACGCCGTGCAGGCGCTCGTCGTCCAGCAGGCTGCACAGGTACTCGCTGTGATTCAGGAACGGCGCCACCGACAGCCGCTCGCGGCCGTCATGGCCGTCGCCGCCGTGCCGCCGTATGAGCTCCTCGAAGGCGTCCTCGATCCGCGTGGACTCGTCCGCGAACAGCCCCGGCAGGTGCAGGTAGCCGAACGTGGCGAAGAACTCGCGCTGCGCCCCGGTCAACTCGAAGGACATCGCCGAAGCCTATCACGCGTCAGCGCACGCGCAGCCGTGCCCAACGGGTATGGGTCACCCCCTCGGTCGTGCACCAGTAGTAGGTCATCAGGTCGCCGTCCGGGAACCGTGTGCCGCCCGGTCTTCCGAAGGCGATCAGCATGTGCTCGGCCAGGAAGTTGTCGCTGTCGGGCGTGCCGAGCGTGGCCTCGGCGCCTGCGTCGAACACGACGATCTCCGAGTCCGCGTCGTAGTTGGTCAGGTCGGCGGTGAGGGCGACGCGAATGCCCTGCGGCTCGTGCCGGTGGTTGTAGATGGTGGCGACGCGCCCGTCGGGCAGTGCGATGGGCGTGCTGACCTGCCCGCGCAGCGTGGTAGGGCGCGGGTCGGACCACGTGCGGCCCTGGTCCTCCGAGATCGCCCAGTGGGTGTTGAGGTCCTCCGAGGTGCCGTACACGTGCGTCCAGAACAGCGTGTAGATGCGGCCGTCGGCGAGGACGCAGGATCGCTGGTCCCACCACAGCAGCTCGCCGCGCGGGTCGTCGGCGATGATGGTCAGCTCGCCCCAGGTGCGCCCCTGGTCCGCCGAGAACACCGCTCCCGCCTTCTGGTCGGGCGGGCCCTCGTAGCCGCTCGGCTTCCACGTCTCGAACGGATACATCCAGCGGTCGGGGGCCAACTGGAACATGCCGCCCGCTCCGTTGCAGGTGTATCGGTCCGGGGGAAAATCCACCGGCACGACCTGCGGTTGCGACCAGGTGCGGCCCAGATCGGAGGACCAGAACAGGAGCATCGCCGGGCGCTGCAGCGACTCGGTGTCCGCGTCGAAGAGGTCGGAATCGGAGGCCTCGAAGCGGCCGGCCGTCATCACCAGCCCGCCGCCGGGCACGGTGTGGATGTGCGGCCCGCGGTAGGTGTACCCGTCGCGCGGCGGGTTGCGGGGATGGATGCCGCCCTGGTTGATCCACGTGCGCCCGCCGTCCGCGGAGCGCAGCACCTCGATGTGGTTGTCGGAGGAGCCGAGCGACTCCCCCACGTGCTGGGCGGCGATCAGCGTGCCGTCCGCGAGCGGCGTGATCACGGGCATGAATGCGCCGTGCCTGGCACTCCGGGAGATGATGCCCGCGTCGATGATCTCGATACGTGAGGCCATACCTGCATGATACCCTGCCTCGGAGCCTGCCGATGTCGACGCGTCCGCCAGCCTCCGGACAGCATGCGCCGCCGCCTCCGCCGGCGGTGATCGACGGGATCGACGGCGACAGCAAGGTGGTCGCTCGCGCATCGGGCACGCTGCCGGAGCTGCGCTCCCGCATGGTGGCCCACGCCGCGGAGGCCGCGGGATCCCGCCTTCGGTCGCTCACGGTCTACATGTCAGCGTTCATCCCTCTGCAACGATTTGACGGGAGACGATGGCCTTTCTCGGCCGATCCAGTGCATCTCGATAGGCGTAGTCCGAATATACGACCATGAGGCGATTCGCGCCCGTTATGTAGGTGCAGCTATTCGCGCACGACCCGCCGTGGGTGAGGGTGACATCGTTGCCCCATTCCTTCCCCTCACCGTCGGTGCAGAAAGTCATGTACTGCCCCGGCCTGCCGTACATCCTGAAGGCGACCCCGTTCGGAAGCAGCCCACCAACGGGATTCACGCTGGAGGGCCGAATCGCCTCGGGGGTGCTCCAGGTTTGCCCTTGGTCGTAGGATCGAGTCGCCATCAGCGGGGAGTTCTCCGTGCTCTCATCGCCCGTCGTGCGCAACATCGCGGCCCAGTTGCCCCGCGGCATATTCGGTGTAATGTGCGCCAGAACGATCTGGCGTTCTCCGAGTTTCTCGAATGGAACACTGCAATGGTACGACCACGTCGCGCCGCCATCCACGCTCTTGAAGAGGTTGGATTTGCTTCCCGTATCCAGTTTTCCGTTCTCCCGTATGATCCGCATACCGCTTGCAGGAGCTGGAAAGTAGTAGCTCGTGGTCATCAGCGCTCCGTCGGCGAGTTCCATAATTGGCAGCAAGGGGTAGTCGTGCAGCCTACAACCGAGCGGCGAGGGTATCTGTACGCGAATCGCCAGATTCCGGGCGCGGGATGCCGTAAGCTCCTCCGGAGAGACGCCCCACGAAGCGTTGTGGATGCTGAACCCCGGGCGATCCAAGCGGTCCAGGTGCGGCGGCTGATCGTCCCGGATCTTGTGTATTCCCAGAGCGGGCAGTCGATCGTCTCCCACGTACTGAATCAGCCTTCTGAGGTGCGTACCGATGGCCGAGTGTGTCGGTCCCAGGACCGAGTCCTTCTCGAGGACCGTCTCCTTGTAGGCCGGAACGATGATGTCCGGGTCCATCATCGCCCTCTCTTTCCGCCATGTGCTCTCTCCGGGGCCACGGCTGTACATGTCGAGGGAACGACATTCCGCGTCCATTTCACCCAGCCGGTAGTAAACGTTCATGCCCTTCCACCCGATCCCCTGGAAGCGGGGAACCGGCTCGCAACCGAGCTTGTCCACAGAGACCATTTTCGGCCTGTAGTAGAGCTGACGTCCATCGGAAAGGGTAATCCTCTCGCGCAGAAACCCTTCCGCTTCGTTCTCGTCGACGACGGCGTGGGTCCAATGATCCCCCTCATCGTCTGAGATGTACCAGAGATAATGATAGTCGGCGTCCGACGACATCTCGTCCTGGCCGATCGTCACGGCACAAACCAGCCGTCCGTCGCGCAGACCCCACACGTTCGGAAAATTGAACGAACCCCAGCTCGTGTCGCCCCGAGGCGCCGCCATCACGACACGCGGGGGCCCGAAGCGAATCTTCGCCCCGACATCAGGAGCGTCCTCGGGCTGTGAAATACCAGACAGTTCGTAATCCATCGTCTATTCGAGATCTCCCGGTTAACCCGTGGCCAGTGACCGGCGCCGAGCCCGCGGGCCGAAACGCGGAGCCGAGGTTCGTCGGCGGCGGCATAAGAAGCAGCGCGACCACACCTCGAGATCGTGAATCAGCAGTTCCTCCTGACCCATACGATTTGCTTTCGCCAGGACTGTTCCGTCGGCTGAGCAAACTTTCCGGCCCCAGCGCGAATAATCCGGGATCAGATCTACCCTCGCACGAGCGCGCTCGCCGAGAATCCCAGCAGATACCGCAACTCCGGCGAGAAGGTCTGGGCGATCTCCGGCGGTATCGACGTATAGTCGGTAAACGGCTTGATCCAGGAGCGGGAGTAATAGCAGAGAATCGCTCGCCGCGGATCGTCTGTCGCGTTCGGTCCCGATCGGTGCCAAGTACTCGAAAGCCAGACAGCGACCGATCCGGCGGGCCCGGTCAGCATCGTTCCGTTCTCCTGCTGCCCTCCCCACTTGGGCTTTCTGCGCGTGCGATGGCTGCCGGGAACGATCTGCGTCGCCCCGTTGGTCGCCGTGAAGGCATCGAGCATCCAGACGTTCTGAACGGTCAGCGGAAAGTCCGGTAACGGCTCCGGCAACTGACCGAGAGGCACATCCACGTGCCACGCTCCGCCTTCGTCGGTGTGCGGACCGATACTGGTCGCACTGCAGTCGGCGAGCACGCAATCGTCGCCGAGAAGCTCCCTTACCAGCGAAAGCACGACGGGATGTTCTATCAGTTTCCCGAAGTCCGGGGCCTTGTTGAGCACGTTCCAGATACGCTGGGACCGGTCGTGATCGAACAGAGTCGGCAGGTGCAGGAAGTTCTTGACGACCGCTGCAGGTGGGACGGGCCATGGCGTGCCCTGGTTTTCCGCGCGTGAATGGCGGATTCGCCGCATGAGCCGGGCCTGCTCCGCTTCGCTGATCTCGTAGCTTTCTTGCAGATAGGCTTCGAGTTCGTCATCTCCCGGCAACGCTGGCCCGTCTTCCGGCTCGAAAGGCTGTCGTCGTTCGCGTGCAAAGAGCTCCTCCGCAAGACTCCGGTAGTGCCGGATCTCGGCTTCATCCAGCACGCCTTCGATTACGGCGTATCCATGTTCGGAAAGCTGGGTGAGCACCGCCTTCAGCTCGTCACTTGAAGTCCCACGAATTCCCATGATCTTCCTCCGATGATGAGCATCCGAATTGTATAGTGACTGACATGAGCGACGAAGCACGCTACCCGGCGGCTCGGGACGACGGCCGCCACGCGACCACCATGGGGTTCTGCCAGCATCTGCTGCGCACCACTACCGGCAGGCTGGCCTACCGCGCGGGACTGGACGACGCCGGGTTCATGGAGTGGCGGCAACGGGTGCGCGAGAAGCTCGCCGATCTGCTGGCGCTGCCGCCCGAGCTGATCGCCCCGGACGCGCCGCCGCCGCCCGTTCCCCCGCCGGTCCGCCTGTGGTCCGAGCGGCGTGACGGCTACCGCCTGGAGAAGTGGGAGGCGTATCCGGAGCCGGGGTCGGTGGTGCCGCTGCTCATGCTGGTGCCGGACACGGTCGATGCTGCCCGGCCCGGCGCCGCGGTCATGTGCTTTCCCGGTTCGGCCTCCAGCAAGGAGCTGCTGGCCGGCGAGCCGGAGCTGCGGCCGGAGCAACCGCCCAACCGCCATCCCGTGGCCAACCGCATGGCCTGGTACTACGCCAGGGCGGGACTGGTGGCGGTGACGCTGGACAACCCCGGCATCGGCGAGCTGGATCTGCTCCCTGCCGGCGTGCCGCCGAACAGCGGCCGGGTGAAGCTCACCGCGCAGCTCATCCGGCTGGGACGGAGCTACGTGGAGCTGACCGTGTCGCAGAAGCTGCACGTGCTGGCGTGGCTGCGCTCGCTGCCGTTCGTCGATGCCGGGCGGGTGGCGGTGAGCGGTCATTCCCTCGGCACGGAGCCGGCGATGTGCATGGCCGTGCTCGACCCGAGCCTGGCCGCGCTGGTGTTCAACGACTTTCTCTGCCACGTCCGCCAGCGGCACGTGGTGCTCGGGCTGCCGCGCGACGGGCAGTGGCGCGACGTGGACCCGCTGTGGCACGTGGTGCCCGGCATGTTCAGGTGGTTCGACTTCCCGGACCTGCTGAGCTCGCTGGCCGGCCGGCCGCTGATCATGACCGAGGGCGGCGCCAGGCAGCACCTGGACCAGGTCCGCGGCGCGTACCGGGAACGCGGATCCAGTCACCTGCTTGCGATCCACCATTACCCGCGCTACGCCGACGCCGCCGCCCGGATCCACGACGACGACGAGATCCCGGAGGGGCTGACCATGGACGAGTACTTCACCTACGCCAACGTGGACGTGCCCAACCACAATTTCAAGCACGCGGTGGCCGTGCCGTGGCTCGTGCGGACGCTGAACGGCAGGTGAGTCTCTCCAAGCCGTGAAGCGCTGGCGCCGAAAGGGCGGTTATCCGGTCGCGTCGCACAACTGGCAATGATGGCGGCGTACCGGGCGAGCTGGCCGGTACTGCGGCGGCTGGTGCCGTTGCTGGCGCAGTTGGGGCGGGTCGGGAGCATCGAGGACCTCCGCCGGATCGTGGTGTACATTGCGGTAACGACGCGAGACGCGGAGGACTGGCGGAGATTCGCTACCGCGGTACGGCGGGAGGTCCCGAAGATAGGGGGAGAAGTGATGAACAAGGCGGAAGAGATGTTGGAAGTCTCCATGGAGTATCTCGCGCACAGGGCACAACAAGAGGCTCGAAGAGAGGTTCGACGAGAAGCTCGAGAGGCACGACAGGAGGCCCGGCAGGCGGGCATCGAGGAAGGCCGAGAGGAAGGGCGCGAAGAAGGACGGCGAGAGGTTCATGTGGAGATGGTCGAGAACTTCCTGAAAGCGGGCGTTCCCTGGTCGACGATCGAGGCCGCTACCGGCATAGACCAGGACAAGCTCCGCGCCCTCAAGCAACGCGAGAGGGAAACCCCCAACGGCTCGACCGCGACCGACTGACACATGGCGCCCATCTGCGAGGTCGAGCGCAAGCGGTACGCGACCTCGGGCCAGGAACTGGTGGCGGTGAGTTGCTCCGTGTCCTACATCGGCCGGGGCCTTCGATTGGAGGAGACGCGCGCGCTGGTCAATTCCTCCGACTGGAACTACCGGGCGCGCAGCCGGGAGTCTCCCGACAACGGGAGGACCTGGAGCGACTGGGAGCTCCTGTACGAGGAGCGGCCGCGGCAGGGCGACGTGACGGAGTCCGGCGGCGCCAGCCAGCGCGGCACGGGGACCTACGATCCGGTGTCCGGCATGCTGATCAAGCCGGTATTCCAGCGCCTGCTGCGTGGCGACCCGCGGGAGGCGCTGCACCTGCTCCGGACCGGCGAGCGGCGCTTCGCCGATCACGGCTTCTACCAGTTGTCGGCCGACGACGGTCGCGCCTGGGGCGACGCGCGCCTGCTCAAGTACGAATCCGGGCCGGACTTCGACCTCGAGGACTGGGGCAATGAGACCTTCTTCCGGCGCAACGAGATGTACGTCGGCCGGCCGCTCGTCACGAGCAATGGGACCGTCGTGATCAGCGCCACGGTCCCGGTCCCGTACCGGGACGCGGAGGACGAGAAGGTCCCGGTGGTGTTCCCCAACACCTATCGGGAAGGCTGCGTCGCGGGCGTCATCTGCTTCGTCGGCCGCTGGGACGCGGCGGCCGGCGACTACCGTTGGCAGACCTCGCAGCCGATCTTCCTGCCGCGGCGCACCTCCACGCGCGGACTGGTCGAGCTCGATCTGAGCGAACTGTCCGACGGCCGGCTGCTGCTGATCATGCGCGGCTCCAACGCCGGGCTCGACCCCCTGGAGTGCCCCGGCCGCAAGTGGTGCTCGACCTCGTCGGACGGCGGCCTGACCTGGACCCCGATACGCGACCTGCGCTACGACGACGGCGGGCAATTCTACTCGCCCGCGACGTTCGCGAAGACCATCCGGGCATCCAGGACCGGCAAACTGTACTGCGTGCTCAACATCGCCGAGCGGCCGGCCGAAGCCAACGCGCCGCGCCACCCGCTGCAGATCGCCGAGGTCGACGAGCGACGCATCGCGCTCAAGCGCGACACCGTCACCGTGATCGACCGGCGCGATCCCGAGTGCGATGCCGACACCCTGCAGCTCACCAACTTCAGCCTGCTGGAGAACCGAGAGACGGGCGACCTGGAGCTCTACCTGACACGCCTCGGCGCCAGGGGCGGCGGCCGCGACGTCTGGAGCGCCGACGCCTATCACTACCGGCTCCGGTTGTAGGTACGAAGGGAGGCCTGACATGACCGTCAGCGAACGGACCCTGAGCTATCGCGGCAGCGATGTCGCCGCCGCCTACGAGACCGTCGGCTACCGCTCCGCCCACGAGCCCAAGCTGCTCAGGCAGCGCTTCAGCGAGATCGGCAACGACATCTACGACCTGCTGCGCCTGAGCTACTCCGACGACGACGGAGCCACGTGGTCGGAGGACCACCCCTACCAGGTCAGCCATCTCACCCCGGCCGGCACGGTACGGACCGGCTACGGCACGCTGGTAACCGATCCGAGCAGCGGGCTGCTGGTCGCGCTCAACGGCACCTCGGTGATGCCGACAGACCACATGCTGGAAGCCCTCACCTACACCTTCCCCACCTACCGGGTCTCCGACGACGACGGCCTTACCTGGCTGTTCGAGGACCGGATCATCCAGGAGGGAGAGGAGTACGATCCCTCCCATCCGCTGCAGGCAGTGTGGACCGGCCAGAACGCCGTCCACTTCGCCAACGTGCCGTTCTTCGACCGCGCCGGGCGCCTGATCCTCCCCGTGCAGATCACCCGCCTGCAACCCGACGGCACGCTGTTCTGTCCGCCGGGCGCGCTCTCGTTTCACGAGATCATGGTCCTGATCGGCACCTGGCAGCCCGGCAGGCGGCTGCGGTGGGAGGCCGGCGAGCGCGTCGTCCTGGAGCCCGACGTCTCCACGCGCGGGGTAAGCGAGGGGGCGGTCGCCGAGATGCCCGACGGACGCTTCCTGATGGTGATGCGCGGCAGCAACGCCGGCAATCTGTCACTGCCGGGCCACAAATGGTGCTGCACCTCCGGCGACGGCTGCCTCACCTGGAGCCCCATCGAGCCCTGGACCTGGACCGACGGCACGCCGTTTCACTCGCCCGCCTCCTACTCCACGATCGTGCCGCACTCGAACGGCCGCTACTACTGGATCGGCAACCTGTGCGAAGAGAACCCCGAAGGCAACGGCCCGGACTATCCGCTGGTCGCAGGCGAGGTGGACCCGGACCGCTTCCTGCTGATCCGCGACAGCGTCACCGAGATCGACACCTGGCGCGACGACGACCCCGCGCCCGTGCGCCTGCGAAACTTCGAGGTGCACCAGGAACGCACCGGCGACGACCTGATCCTGCGCATGACGCGGCTGTGGGTGGACGCCGCCGGGCACATGCGCGGCGACGCCTGGCGGTACCGGCTCAGCCCTTGAGCGAGCCGACGAAGATGCCCTTGATGAAGTAGCGCTGCAGGACCGGGTACAGCAGGATGATCGGCCCGATCGTGATCAGGGTCGTGGCGGCCTTCAGCGCCTCCGGAGGCAGGCGCTGCTGGTTGGTGAAGTCCCCGGGGTCGCCGAACTCGATGACCTGCTCCAACAGCTCACGCTCCTTGATCAGCAGCCGCCGCAGGATCATCTGCAGCACGATCTTGGAATCGCTCTTCATGTAGATCAGCCAGTGGAACCACTCGTTCCAGTGGTAGACCGCCGCCCACAGGAAGATCACGGCCATCACCGGCTTCGACAGGGGCATGATCACCCGGAACAGGATGTCCAGGTAGTTGGCGCCGTCGATCAGAGCCGACTCCTCGTAGGCGATGTCGATGGTCATCAGGAAGTTGCGGACGATGATGATGTAGAAGCCGATCGCCAGCACCGGAATGATGAGGACGATGAACCTGTCCAGCAGGCCCAGCGATCGGACCAGCAGGTAGGTCGGGATCAGCCCGCCGGAGAAGAACATCGTGATCAGGATGTAGATGGTGATCCCGGTGCGCCCCGGCAGGTTCTTCTTGGACAGCGGATAGGCCGCCATCAACGTGACCACCACGGTAAGCGCGCCGCCCACCGCAGTGCGGTAGATCGAGTTGAAGTAGGCGACCGCGATCACGTTCTCGGTGAACACGAACTCATAGGCTTCCATCTTCCACTCGCTCGGCCAGATGTGCAGGCCCAGCGTCAGCGCGTCGTTGAAGCCGGAAAAGGACAGGATGATCGTGAACCAGAACGGGTAGAGAAAGGTCAGGGCAAGCAGGAACAACACCACCGACGCCGCCGCCTTGAACGCGATCTCCCCCGCGGTCTGGCGCTGGAAGCCGAACACGCGGCGCATGCGCGCGCCGCTGATGTCGACCTCGACCAGCCCCTGGTCGATCATCTGCTTGGCCATCGCTCAGACCGTCCCGAACCGCGGCGCCGCCATCACCAGATTCCGTGATCGCTGAAGCGCCTGATCACGGCGTTGACCAGTACGATCAGCGCGACCCCGACGACGTTCTTGAACAGGCCGGCGGCGGTGGCGAACTCGAACTCCTGCGACAGGATGCCGACCCGGTACATGTAGGTGTCGATGATGTCCGCGACCTCGTACACCAGCTCGTTGTAGAGGTTGAAGATCTGGTCGAAGCCGGCGTTGAGGATGCCGCTCAGGCGCAGGATGAACAGGATGGTGATCACCGGCAGGAGCGACGGCAGGGTGATGGAGGTGGCTTGCCGTATCCGCCCGGCGCCGTCGATCCGAGCCACGTCGTACATGGTCGGATCGATGGAGGAGATCGCCGCCAGGTAGATCACCGAGCCCCACCCCACCTCCTTCCAGACCTCGGTGGCGATCAGGATGGGCCGGAAGACGTTCTGGTTGGTGAGCAGCAGCGGCGCGTCCCTGCCGAGCATCGTGTACAGGTACCCGATGATGCCGCGCTGCGGTGACAGTATCTCCACCAGGATGCCGGCCATCACGACCCAGGAGATGAAATGCGGAAGGTACGTGATCGACTGGATCCCTTTCTTCCACCAGGAGTTGGCGAACTCGTTGATGATCAGGGCCAGCAGGATCGGCGCCGGAAAGCCGAACACGATGCGCTGCAGGCTGATGATGACGGTGTTGCGCATGACCCGCTGGAACTGGAAGCTGCCGAACAGCACCTCGAAGTTCTCGAAGTTGTTCCAGGGGCTGCCCAGGATGCCGCGGCTTGCCTGGAAGTTCTTGAACGCGATGACGATCCCGTAGATCGGGACGTAGTTGAACACGAGCAGCAGCAGCAGAGCGGGCAGCAGCGACAGGTAGAGCAGCCGCATCCGCCGCACGCGGCTCCATCGCTCGCGCCGCAGGTTGTCGCGTAACTGGATGTCGACCGCGGATGCGGGCATCGGCCTCAACCTCTGGATCTAGAGCGGAAGGGGATGGACCGGCGGCCCATCCCCTTCATGTCCATCGACGACAGGGATCAGTATTCGATGCGGCCCTCGTGCAGCGCCTCGATGATGATCGAGTTCTGCATGGCCTCGTACACCTGGTCGCCGCCCTCGGCCATCCAGCGCGCCACGTAGGCGTCCCACTCGGCGTCCAGGTCGACCTGCCCGGTCACCACCCGCATGAAGAATTCGTTGGCGAGCGTGTTCAGTCCCTCGCCCTGGCGATCGGCGATCGCCTTCATCTCGGTCTCCGTGAACAGATCCCACTTGTACGGTCGCGTGTGGTAGTACTCGGAGTGTCCGGGGGCGAACCAGTTGTCCCAGATCTGGACGAACTGCGGCGAATAGATCCAGCGGATCATGTCCATGTGATATCCGTACGGATAGTGGAAGAACCTGCCGAGCTTGGGCTCGTCCGGGTGGTTCGCCACGACGTCTTCCTCCGTCACACGGTTCGGCTTCGAGTTGCCCGGCTCGCCGGACCAGGTGAAGTGCACGCCTTCCTTGCCGAACTGGCTGATCATCCAGCCCTCCGGGTCATGCTGGCGCCAGTCCCAGATCTGCAGGATCTTGGCCAGCTTCTCGTCGCTCACGTCGTGGCGGATCTTCAGGGAGGCCCAGTTGCTGATCGGCGAGTGCGCCTGGTAGACCTGCACGCCCTGGTAGCCCTCGGGACCGATCGGCGGCGGCATCATCGCGACGCTGGCGCCGGCCGCGACCTCTTCCAGGGTCGCGTGGTTGGGCGGCCGCTCCAGCGTCGGGTTCACGTAGGTGGAGTTGCTCATGAACTGCACCCCGACTATGCCGGCCATGTCCTTCTGCCACTGGTCCTGGCGGCTCATCGTCGGGAACTCCTTGTCGATGAGGTCCTTGGCGTACCAGTCGGCCAGGTGGGCCAGGAACTTCTTGTAGCGGGGTGAAACCGGCTGCAGCACCAGGTCGCCGTTCTCGTCCTGGTAGTTGGCCACGCCGCCGGTGCCCACCGTGATCGAATACATCGGCAGGCCGAACGCGCCGAACAGCGTGGTGAAGCTCCAGGGGATGACGTTGGACGCGCTTGCCGGAATGGTGTCGATCTTGCCGTTACCGTCGGGATCGCCGTCGCGATAGAGGACCATCAGCTCCTCCATCCAGTCGAGCGTGAGGTTGGCCGGCACGAACCAGGTGCGGTCCGTCTCGGTGCTGACCTTCCAGCGCGTCTCGTAGTAATCCGGAATCGGGTGCCCGACATTCTCGGCCCAGTCGGCGCGGGTCGACCAGAAGCCGATCAGCGGCACGTTGGTCGACATCGTCACCCCGACCAAGGCGACGTACGCATCGTCGCTGTCCGGGCTCTTGCTGATGTTGAGCGCGATGGGATGGTCGAGCATCCACTGGTAGTGCAGCGGCGCGTGCTCCTGGATCATCGCCAGCGGGATCTCGCGGGTCAGCCCGTCGCGGTAGTGGAACTGGTCGTCGCCGGCCGAGAAGACCTCGGGCGCCTCGCCTGCGGCGAACATCAGGTCGATCTTCTCCCGGTCGTTGTTCCAGATGCCGTTGCCGAGGATGCGCACGTTGAAGATCTCCTCGGCCACCTGCGCCGCGTAGGAGGTCTCCTCCCGCAACTGCCAGGTGATCTCCATCGGTTGGTCCGCGGCACCCTCCGCCTGCCCCTCGGCGAATGCCATCGAGGGCACCAGCCAGAGCGCCAACAGGGCCATTACGGCCGCGACGTTGCTTGATCGCTTGTGCATGTTCATCCTCCGTGTCCGATGCGTTCTGCCCGCGCAGGCGAGAGCGTGACACGCGGTCGGTGACGGTCCCTCAACACGCGGGTGAAGAACGGAGCCTACCCCGTTGCCGCGCGCGGGTCCAGTAGACCGGGCTCCCGCAGCCTTGTGGCAGCCACGGGGCCGATCTATCGTCGCCCCGATGGAGGTCGACCGGGCTGCCGCGCACGACCGGTACGACCGCGCGCTCGGCCGGGCGGGAGCGTTCCTGCGCGAAATGCAACGGCGCGACGGGTCCACCGCCGAAGCCGACTCGGTCTGGGGTTACTACTCGCAACCGCTGGCACTGCTGAGCGGAGGGTCGCCCGAAGATTGGAGCTGTGCCAATCGGTGCCTGGACTTCGTCCTGCGCGAGCATGTGACCCCCGCCGGGACGGTCGGCGTCGAGCCGCTGCCGTACGTCGACGATCTCTACGTCTACCCCTACCTGATACGCGGTGCCGCGACGTGGGGACGGACCGACCTGTCCCTGCCGCTGGCCAGGTCGCTCGCTCGCTTCCAGGACCCGTGCGGCGGCATCCGCTATCGCATCGAGGCACCCGGCCTGATCGACCCCGCGACGACCGCGCACGGCGGCATCGCGCTGCTTGCCACCGGCCACCTGCAGCACGCGCAGCGGGCCGGGCAGTTCCTGCTCCGGCTGCACCGGATGCAACGGGATCCGGCCGACCGTTACCTGACGGTCTGGGACACGCGATGCGACGCGCTTGTCGCCGACTACGACAGCGGTGCGGACATGCCGTGGGGAAGCGGATCGGCGCTGCGGCGCGACAACCCGGAGGGCGGCAACGCGTACTGGGACATCGGCTACATCATCGCCTTCCTGACAGCTCTGAGCCGAGCCACCGGCTCGCACGAGTACCTGGGCGCCGCCCGCGAGATGTTCGACCTGTTCGACGGCTATGCCGGGTTCGCCGACCACGTGTGGAAGACACCCTGGGCCTGCGCCGCGCTGCACCAGGCTACCGGTGAACCGCGCTACCTGGCTGCCGCCGTGAGGATGGCCGACCGCATCGTGGACGGACAGCAGGCCGACGGCGGCTTCTTCCTCGGGCCCCAGTCCTGCTACATCGACGAAGCGGCCGGGCAGTGGTCCCATGCGTTCAGCGGGTACGAGGAGTTGCAGGCCAATCCTGATATCTTCATCGACACCGCCGCGCAGATGGCTCATTACCTGGCGCAGGTCCGGGCCGTCATCTGAGGAGTGACCTGGAGGCCACGTGCGTCTGTCGGAGCTCAAGAACAGCATCCTCTCCCGCCGCGTTTCCGTCGGCACCGGGATCTCCATCGGCCACCCGGACGTGAGCGAGATGCTGGCGCACCAGGGGTTCGACTGGCTCCTGTTCGACCTGGAGCATGGGTCGCTGTCATGACCGTCGCGGCGGCTTCGGCGGAGCACCCGCGCAACTCGGAGGGCGCCGTCTTTCAGCGCAGCGACGGGTCGCTTCTGCTGATCTACCAGGAGTATCTGGCGAGTGAGCGCGGCGGCGGTGACGACGCCCCGAACAGGCTGGTGGCCGTGGTGTCGAACGACGGAGGGCGCTCCTGGACCGACAAACGGATCGTGGCAGAGCCGGCCCCGGACCAGGTCAACGTCTACAGCCCATCCCTGCTGCCTTCGCAGCGCGGCGACCTGCTGCTCTTCTACTACGCCTACCAGGCGATCGGCGCCGGCCAGGCGGTGGACAGCACCGGCTACCTCGCACGCTCGAGCGACGAGGGGGAGCACTTCAGCGACCGGAGGGTCGTCTGGGAGCACCGCCCGTTCGGAGCCGCCAGCTCGGCCGTCACGCGGCTGCCGTCGGGCCGGCTGCTGTTCCCGGTCGAGCACCACGTGGGCGAACTCTGGACCGCGGAGGCGAGCATCCAGGCGCGCTGCGTCATCAGCGACGACGAAGGCGAGACCTGGCAGGAAGGCGCTGCCGTGCGGCTGCCGCTCCGCGGTTGCATGGAGCCGCACATCGAGGCGCTGACCGACGGCTCGGTGCTGATGGTGATGCGCACCCAGCTCGGCAGCGTCTTCTCCTGCCGCTCGCGCGACGAAGGCATGACCTGGTCGCTGCCCCAGGCGACGGAGCTGCGAGCGCCGGAGTCCTGCCCGGAGCTGACCCGCCACCCGCGGAGCGGAGAGCTGTGGCTGCTGTGGAACGACGGCGAGTACGACCCGGGGTTCGGGAGCCACTTCGGCAAGCGCAGTCCGCTCAGCCTTGCCGTCTCCCGCGATGAAGGGCGCACGTGGCAGCGACGGAGCGTGATCGAATCGGACGCGGATCGCGCGTTCACCAACCCCGGCGTCTGCTTCCTGCAGGACGGCAGCGCGATCGTCAACTACTGGACCTGCCGCTATCGGCCCGACCGGCGCATGGCGAACGACCGCATCGACCTGCGGGTGGCCCTGCTCGACGGCAGCGGGTCGCCGCTCCCTCCTCGATGACGGCCGGCTCGGCGCGGGTCACGGACGTTCGCGTCCGAGGCGGCACCCGAGGCGTCCTGAGCCTGATCGAGGTCACCACCGGCGAGGGGGTCACCGGGATCGGCGCCACCGGCTCGCCGGTGCCGGCCATCGACGCGATCGTCCGCGGATGTGGACTGGCCGATCTGGTGATCGGCGAGGATCCGCTGGAGCCGCGGCGCCTGTGGCGGACGATGTTCCAGAGGTGGCAAGCGCAGCGCGGGCGCGGCTCGGAAGGCGGGCTTGCGGTCAACGCCATGGGGGCGATCGACATGGCGCTCTGGGACCTGAAGGGGAAGCTTCTCGACCTGCCGCTGCATCGGCTGCTCGGCGGAGCAGACGCGGACGCTGTCGGAGCCGCCTCCACCGCCCCGCCAAACTCCCAGCCCGGATCCGGGGGGGAGGACGTGCCCGCTTACGCCAGCGGCACGGCATTTCAGGACGCCGCCACGCTCAAGAGCCCGGATCGGTTGGCGGCCGAGAGCGATGCCATCGTCCAGCGCGGCTTCCACGCGCTGAAATTTGGCTGGGGCGCGCACTTCGGCGACGAAGACCGCGACCGGCTGGCGGCGGTGCGGGACGCCATCGGACCCGACGTGCTCCTGATGCTCGACGTGGGCTGCCCGGCGTACTGGTCGGACGGCTGGAGCGCATCCGCGGCGCTGCGTGCAGCGCGCGTGGCGGAGCAGTTCGACTGCCACTTCCTGGAGGAGCCGCTGCCGCCGCACGAGGTGGCAGGCCACAAGGAAGTCACCGACCGGACGACAATCGACATCGCCACCGGCGAAAGCCTGTCGACGGTGTATCAGTTCCAGCCGTTCATCGAGCAGCGAGCCGTGGACGTGGTGCAGCCGGATGCTGCCCAGATGGGCGTGACGCAGGCGTTCGAGGTGGCCGTGAATGCCCGTGAGGGCGGCATGCGATGTGTCCCACACGGCCCGTGGTCGGCGCTGACCGTCGCAGCGCATCTGCACATCCTGGCCTCGGTCGGCGCAGGCGGCATGGTCGAGTACCCGGGCTTCGACGCGCTACCCGAGAGCACCGCAGTGCCGGCGCACATCGCCCAGTTCGAGATCGTCGACCACCCGCCCGAACTGGTCGACGGGCACCTGCGGCTGTCGAGCCGGCCCGGGCTCGGTCTGGGCAATTTCGTCGAGCAGGGCGTGCGCGAACTGGAGGCAGACAGCCGGTGCTAATAGCGCCGGCCTGCTGCATGGATTGCGCACGGATCTGCCGGCGCCGGAGGCGGTGGCGCTGGCGGTGCGGATGGCGACCGAAGTCGTGCGCGTTGGGCGCGCGGCATTCAGGGTGACCGCCTTCCGCGCATCGCGGTCGCATGGTCGGGCAACCGCCGGTTACGGCTCATCGCGATCGGCCGTGCCGCGCAGATCGCGGAGTCGCCGATACGCCGAGGTGGACCGCAACTCCCCGTTGTGCTGAATCAGGTCCCAAGCGGTCTCGGCGTCGTCGTTCGCGAGTGCTGCATCGGCGCCGAGGTCCAGCAGCAACTCCACCACCTCGGGACTTGCGGCGAAGGCGGCGGCCCACATCAAGGCCGAGCAGCCGGCATCGTTCTGCGCATCCACCTCGATGCCCTCTGCCGCGAGCAGCTCGACCACCTCCAGGTTGCCGGAGACGGAGGCGTGCATGAGGGCCGTGGTTCCGTGAGCGTCGCGCACGTGGGGATCGGCTCCGGCGGCGAGCAACTGCCGAACGCCGAGAGCTCGCTGTCCCCCAACTCCGTAGTGCCCGCTCACCGCGTACCGGAGCGCCGTCCAGCCGTCGCGCGTGGCGGCATGCACGTCGGCACCGGCTTCCAGTAGCGCCTGGAGAACCGCCGGGTTCGGGTTGTACCAGGCGGCCGCCATCAAGGCGGTGTAGGCGGGATAATCGCTGCCTTCCATCCGCGCATTCGGATCCGCTCCGGCCGCGATCAGGGTACGGACCACGTCGGGGTTGCGGTTGAGGCCGGCCGCCGCCATCAGTGGGGTCACCCCGTCATACGGAGTACGCCCGTCCACCTCTGCCCCTGCGTCGATCAGCACCTGCACCACGGCCGGGTTCTCGTTGTACGCTGCCGCCGCAAAGAGCGCCCACGCTGCTTCGCCCTCGAAGAAGTTCCAGAACTCGCTCCACTCGCTGAGGTCCTCGCTGACGAGCACGTCCACCAGGTCGATCGTGTCCCGGTAATCCGGATTGGGATGAATGCACTCGGGGACCGTTCCATACGCGTTGGTCGAGATCAGTTCGGCGCCCGCATCCAGCAGCGCCTGCACGACGGTCGGGCTCGGATTGACCGCCGCGGCGTTCATCAGGACCGTCCACCCGCCGGTGCGATATCCGATCGGCGCACCGGCATCCAACAGTGCCCGAGTGACCGCGGCGTTCCCGTTGTAACATGCCGCCTCCAGCAGCAAGCGGGCGAGCGGCTCCCCGTCGGCGAGCGCCGCCTTCACGTCCGCGACCGTCAGCTCGGCCACCTCGGCCCGCGTGAGACCGACGGTCGCGCCGACCAGCCGGTCGTGCAGCCACCAGTACAGATCGCTTCCGTTCAGGCTCGGGTTGTCGCGCATCAGGTCGAGGGCGGTCCGGCCCGCGTCGGTCTCCAGAGATGGATCGGCGCCGTGGTTCACCAGGCTCCGGACCACGTGGGGGTCCGCGCTGCCGTACGCGGCGGCGTTCATCAGCGCCGTCCGGCCGTGACGGTCGCGGGCGTCCAGCTCGACGCCCGCCTGAACCAGCGTGTCCAGAATCCAGGAGGCGTCGGGGTTGAAGCGGACGGCATACATGATGGCGGTAGCGCGGTCCTTCCCGAATCGCACGTGCACGTCGGCACCCGCCTCGATCAGGGCGAGAAGCGAGTTGGGATCGGCCGCTCTCGCCGCGTGGAGAAAGGCGGTCCGGCCCTGGTCGTCGCGCGCGTCGACGTTCGCGCCGGCGGCCAGCAACTCCGCCACTATTCCAGGATTGTCGTACCTGGCAGCCACCATCAGCGGGGTCAGCCCCGCTTCGCTGCGGGCATCGATCCGGGCTCCGGCGGCGATGAGGCTGGCGACCACTGCCGGCTCCGAGTTCAGACCCGCCGCAGCCATCAAGGCGGTCGCGCCATCCGCCAGGGCTGCATTGACGTCGCTCCCATGGTCGATCAGCGTCCGTACCATCGCCGGATTCGGGTTGTAGGCCGCCGCGGCGAACAGCGCCGGCTCGCCTCCGTGCAGCTTCACGTCCTCGAACACGGCGGTGAGTCCAAGGGTCCGGTACCAGGGGATGATGGCGAAAGGCGGGAGGTCCATGTCCCGCGACGACCCCATGAAGAACAACGCACGGCCGCCGGACTCGTCGGCCAGGACGTCGTACAGCGTGTCGAAAGAGAACCACCGCGCCGATGGGAGCGGTTCGTAGTCGCCGCTCGCTCGCCGGTCGGCGCCGGCCGCGAGCAGAGCGTCCGCCACCTCCGGGTGCCGGTTGAACGCGGCCGCATACATGAGGGCCGTCCAGCCGTGCCCGTCGCGGCCGTCAATCGGGGCGCCGGCACGCAGTACCTCCACGGTTACCTTGGGATCCGGATTGTGGGTTGCCACGACGCGCAGCAGGCGGCCGAGCGAAGCGCCAGCGGGGACGGCCGATCCGACTTCGTCGACGGTGAGGCGTGCTGCGGTCGTCACCGAGACATCGCCCGAATCGGACACCAACCGTGCTGGCTCGGCCTCGGCGTAGATGTCCGCGTAGCCGGCCAAGGCAAGCAGGGCGATGAGCAGCGCGGTTCTCAGATCGGAGTGCATGAACCCCGCCTCCTCTGACGCTATGGTAGCGCCGTGGGCGAGGATCCGCGAACGACCGCACCTGGGGCGCTGCCGACGCCGATCCACCTTGCCGGCAACTGCGCGGTGGATGTGATGGTCCCGGACGCGATCGGCGAGGACGGCGCGAAGGAGGAGCGCGGGCGCTCTGCCACGCTCCGGATACTCGATGCAGGGCCTTCGGTCACGCTGGCTGGGGGAGCGGGATGGCCGGCCTACCTGCTCGCCCAGCTCGGACACCCGGTGCAACTCAACACGCGACTGGGGCGCGACCTGTTCGGCAGCGTGCTCCGCGATCGCCTGGCAGGGGCAGGAGTGGAGGTGGTCGGCCCGGACGCGGCGGCAACGGCGGTCAGCGTGATCTCGGCAGCAGAGGGTGGGCTGACCTCGGGCTTCGTCTATCCGGGCGAACCCATCGACTGGCGAGCCTCCGCGGAGCGGCTTCGCTCCGCGCCGGGCACTCGATGGTTCTTTGCCAGCGGCTACTCGGGCGTAGGCGAGGCCGACTTCCAGGGTCTGAGCGAGCTGTTCCGAGAGCTGCAGGACCGGAGCATCAGGGTCGTGTTCGACCCCAGCCCTTGGTTCGCGCAGCGCGTCGAAAGAGACGCCATGCTCGAGCTCTTCTCCAGTGTCCACTGCCTGAGCGCTACGCAGTTCGAGCTGGGCGCATGGTTCCCGGCGGAGGATCCGGAGGCGCTTGCGCGGCACGTCCTGGACTGCGGCCCGGCCTGCGCCGTCGTGAAGCAGGGGCATGACGGCGCCACGGTCGCCGCCACGGACGACACGGTGCAGCGCGTACCGACCACTCCCGTCGCCGGCGCCAACACCGTGGGAGCGGGCGATACGTTCAGTGCCGGCCTCCTGCACGGACTGAGCACGAATCTGCCGGCGCCGGACGCGGTGGCGCTGGCGGTGCGGATGGCGACAGAAGTCGTGCGCGTCGGGCGCGCAGCATTCAGGGTGACCGCATTCCGCGACAGAGACGGAGGCGAACCATGACCGACCGCGAACCGATCGAGGTGCTGTCGATGCTTGTGCTGCCGGACGTCGGTGAACGGGTCCGGCGCATGAACGGCATCAGGCTGACCATGACCGAGGACCGCGCCGAGATACGGCGGCGCCTCGCCACGGCCCGCGTGCTGATCGCGCGCCGCATGGATGCGGAGATGCTGCGCGGCGCCCCCAGGCTGGAGCTGATTCACGCGTGCACGGGCGGCGTGGAGGACGTGCTGATCCCGGAGCTTGTCGCGAGCCCCATCCCGGTCGCCTGCGTCAAGGGGATCTTCGACGTGACCGGAGCCGAGCACGCCATGGCGTCGATGCTGGCGTTCACCTATCGCTTGCCGGCCTACCTGCGGCAGCAACGCGAGCGGCGTCACGACTGGGTCGCCCCGCACGAGCTGCGCGGCAAGACGGTCGGCATCGTCGGCCTGGGCCGGATCGGCATGGAGCTGGCGCGGCTGGCGACCTGCTTCGGCGCCCGCGTCATCGGCTGCTCGCGGAGCGCGAAGGCGTCCCCTCACCTGGCGGCCTGGCTCGCCAGCGACCGGCTGGAGGATCTGCTGGCGGAGTCGGACTTCGTGATCGTCTGCGTTCCGCGTACGCCGCTCACCGAGGGCCTGTTCGCCGCGCGGCAGTTCCGGACGATGAAGCGCACCGCCTACCTGGTCGACATCACCGGACGGAGCGTGCTCTTCGACCTGGACGCGCTGGTGCGCGCGCTGCGCGAGGGGTGGATCGCCGGCGCGGACCTGCAGATCCAGCACGGCCTGCCGCCCGCGGACTCGCCGCTGTGGGAACTGGACAACCTCATCCTCTCCAACCACGCGGCCAACTCGGTCGCGACGCAGCGGCGGCTCGCGGATCACTTGGTCGAGAACCTGCGCCGATTTCGGGAGGGCCGGCCCCTCCTGGGGCTGGTGGACAAGGCCGCGGGTTACTGAGTGAAACTCGACGGGTGCAACCGCGGGCTGATGAATGCGCCGAAGATGGCGCGGCCAAGCTGATTGCCGTATCTTGAGGTGGTGGAGTTCACGCGTATCGCAGTCGATCCCGACGTCTGCGAAGGCAAGGCGACCGTAAAGGGCACACGCATGACCGTCGAGTTCGTGCTCAAGCTGCTGGGGGCCGGATACACCGCGAAGGATGTGGTCCACGAGTACCCGCTGTTGGAGATCAAAGACGTCTACGAGTGCGCGACGTATGGGGCTTGGCTGGCAAGCGATAACACCGTCTCGGTGGGATGAGACTGATCGCGGACATCCATATCTCTCCTCGTACTGTTCGATTCCTCAACTCGATCGGTCATGACGTGATCCCCGTTCAGTCGGTGCTGCCGCCGGACGCTCCTGACCCGGAGATAGTCCGCATGGCCTCCCGGCTCAGTCGGGTGGTCTTGACGCAAGACCTCGGGTTCTCCGGAATTCTGGCGAAGGCCGGCTTGGCGAAGCCGTCTCTCGTATCGCTCCGGCTATCCGACCCTCGTGTGGCCAATGTGAATCGGCGACTCCGCCAGGTGCTTGCAACTCTGGAGGACGACGTCGCTGATGGCATCATCGCGACCGTGGAGAACGACCGGGTGAGGATCCGAAGGCTGCCCGTATGGGACGAAAGAGTGCAGAGAGGATAGGGCAATCTCGTCCTCTCCAACCGCTCCGCCAACGCGTTCGAGACAAGGCCATCAGCCGGCCGGGGGCTCGCGCGAGGGCATGCGCAGCTCCCACCGCAAAGCGCCGTCCAGGGTGGGGTCCAGCCAGCAGAAGCCAAGCTCGGTGAGCCGCGCCGGGACCACCGCCTGCCCCTTGAGGATGAGCTGATCGCCCATCTCCCCGAACAGGGCGCGGATAGCCGTGCCGGGAACCGGCGCGAAAGCCGGACGTCGCAGGACCGCCGCCAACGCGTGCGTGAACTCGCGGTTGGTGGCTGGGCGCGGCGCCACCACGTTGATCGCGCCCTGCGCCCGGTCGCTGCTCATCAGGAAGTGCATCGCGCCGACCGCGTCATCCAGCCCGATCCAACTGATCGGCTGCCGGCCGCTGCCGACCACGCCGCCCGCGCCTGCGCGGAACACCGGCAGCAGCCGCTTGAGCATCCCAGCCCTGGGACTGAGTACCGGGCCGAGACGGGCATGGGCAACCCGGATGCCTGCGGCCCGCGCAGGTTCGGCCGCCTGCTCCCAGGCGGCCGTCACCTCGGCCAGGAAGCCGTCGCCGGCCGGCGCGGACTCGTCCACCGTGCCATCGACGTCGCCGTAGCAGCCGACGGCCGACGCGGATACCAGCACCGCGGGTGGCCGCTGCAGCCCGCCGAGCGCGTGGCAGAGCAGTTCGGTTGACGAAACGCGGCTGTCGCGGATGCGCCGTCTCCGCGCCGCGGTCCAGCGGCCGGCGCCGATGTTCTCGCCCGCGAGATGGATCACCGCATCGAACCCTTCCAGCGCGCCCGCGTCGATCCGGCCTGCCGCCGGATCCCACAAGATCTCGGCGCCGGACGCCGGTGGATGCCGGACCAGCCGGACAACCTCATGGCCGCCGCTCTCAAGAAACCCGGTGAGCGCAACGCCGATCAGCCCCGACGAACCGGTGATCAGGATACGAAGCGGCTCCGCCGGCCCGGCCGCGTGGCGCTCCAGGTCGCGCCGTACGCGCTCCAGGTGGAACTCCAGCGTGCGCTCCATTGTGCGCTTGAGCCACACGCGGCCCAGCGTCGCCATGATGGGACGCGGCTCACAGTGGATCCGTTCGGTGAGTTCGCAGCTCGCCTCCCCGGTCGAGCGGAACAGATGGCGGTGCCGCAACGAACGGTGGGGACCGCCGACGTGCCGGTTCCCGAACTCCTGGAGCGGCCGGTAGCCCTCGTATACCACCGTGCCGCGAAAGCCGAGCGGACCGACCCCGACGCGAAAGGTCGCGCGGTCCCCGTCACGGATCGTCCCGGTGCGCTCCAGCAGCTCCATCGGCGGCGACGGAGGCAGGAAGCGCTCGAACGAGGCCGCGGTCTCGTGCCACGCGAACACGCGCTCCAGGGAGTGGGAGAGAACGATGGAACGTTCGTACGTCTCCGCGCCCACAGGCTATCCCGGCGTGGCGTACGACAGGTCCCACCCGTCCAGGCTGGTCAGCGGACGCCGCGCGTGGCCGAGGTCCGGCCGGCCGCCGTCCGCCCAGCTCAGGACCTCCTCCTTGTGGCCCAGGCGCCGCAGGGCGCTCCACGACTCCGTGTAGTTGCCGCGGCCGGGCGTGCAGTCCCAGAAGAAGAAGCTCTCCACGCCGGCCCGGTACAGCCCCGCCGCCCGATCGCGGTACAACGCGGGCGGCATCATGCGGGGCAGCAGGCTCATCGACAGCGTGCAGGAGGTGCCGCGCGTCAGCTCGACGAACCAGTCCGCCCCGCGCGGGTCCTCCCAGGAGTCGGCGGCGCTGTCCAGGAACACCGCGGACGTGTAGGGGATAAGGGTGTCCACCAGCCCCTCCCTCACCCAGGTCTGCAGGTCCATGCCGTAGTAGAGGTTCTCCGCGGCGTCGCGCATGACGATGGCGGTGACCGGGATCCGCGGCCGCTGCCGGGCGCGCGCGACCTCGTCCAGGTCCGCGCGGACCTCGCGCATGAAGCTGGTGAGCACGCTGCAGCGGTGCCACAGCCACGTCTCGTCGTCGTCCGCGAGCGTGCGCGGGTCGCGGCCGTGCTCCGCCTGGAAGCTGTCGATCAGCGGCGGCTCGAACTCGCTGAACGGGGGCCGCCGGTTGTAGGCCAGGCAGATACCGTCGACGTCGTAGTCGGCGGCCACCTCGTTCAGCAACGACACCGCGAAGCGCCGGCTCTCCGGGTAAGCGTAGGAGATACGGGGCGTCTCGCGCCCGTCGCGGTCGCGGCCCCGCAGCTCGGGGTGGCGCCCGTAGAAGGAGTCGCCGTGGTCGAAGTGGTCGTGGTCGGGCGGAAACCGGAACCCGGCCGGCCGGTAGGTCGCGTGGAACTCCAGCCCCATGTCGCGGGCGTGCTCGCGGGCGACCCGGAACGGATCGATCCCCTGCTCGCGCAGGATCTGCCAGCTCTCCCGGTGCAGGCGGTCGCCGCTCCGCGCGAAGTCGTCCAGGCCGTCGTGCGTCGGCAGCCGGCCGGCGGTCCCCAGGTAGTAGAGCAGGTCCCCCATGCCGCACTCCCAGTACAGGCGAGAGAAATCGGTGTTGCGGAACATCTCGATGCGGCGCCGGATGTGGCTGGCTTCCGTCGGCCGCGTGGCGTAGTGCAGGCCGTGGGCGTCGTTGTGCCCGAACAGCCGCCGGGTGTCCTGCCGAGCCGCGTCGGCCCGGAAGGTGGCGACCTCCCCCTCGGTAAGCGGGACCAGCTTCACGTACGCCAGGCGCACGGGGCTGCCCGCCACGCACCCCGGCGCGTCGCCGGCGGCGATCCGCCGGTTGTTCTGGCCGATCACCAGGTCCTGGCCGCTCAGGTCGGCGATCTTCCAGAACAGCTCCCGGATCCGGTGCCGTCCGGCGCGGTCGGTCATCGGGCAGGTGAGCACGGTGGAGCTGGCATCCCCGTTCAGGCGGGTCAGCACCACGATGTCCTCCGAGGACTCGGCCATCAGCCCCAGCGACACCGCGTGGTACCCGGAGGCACGCAGCGGGTAGGTCAGCTCGGGAGCGTCCGTCTCCTCGTCGGCCCGCAGCATCGTGCCGGCCAGCCCCTCCAGCTCGTACGACAGCAGCCGCCAGTGGCGAGCACGCGAGCCCGGGTACAGCGCCGCCGCCGGCCGGCAGGCGTCCAGGTCGGTGCGGTAGATCGCCGGCTCCGAGAGCCAGCCGTCGCCGATCAGGTCTCCGGTGGTTTCAGCCATGCTCGCATTCTAGATGCGTGGTCGGGCCGGTGCATCCCACTGCAACGCGACGCCAGGGCCGCGGAGGACGCCGCAGCGTGGACCATGCACGTTGACAGGACATCTCATCGACTCCACGGTGAGGTCATCCTCGTGCAAAACGGATATACGGCCGTCATCAAGAAGACCACGGATTGGTGGATCGGCTGGATCGAGGAAGTACCGGGAGTCAACTGCCAGGAACGGACCAAGGAGGCGTTGCTGGAGAGCCTCAAGGTCACGTTGCAAGAAGCGCTGGAACTCAACCGACGCGATCCGTAGCCCCGTCACCGATCTGACACTCCGGCGCGGCCCGTCCTATGCTGCCGGCCATGAGCCCATCGGGCGACCCGGTCGCCAGTTACCTGCAGACGTTCGAGGCGTTGCGCGCGCGCAAGCGCTGGTCGACGCAGTCGGTGACGTTCCGGTTCGTCGCGCTGAGCCTGGGCGCGGCCGCCTCCACCATTGGCTACGACCGGCTGGAGGAGGCGGCTACCGACCTGCGCAAGCGCGCCCGCTGGTCCAGCCCCCTCAAGTCGGAGATCCGCTACGTGGTGGCCGCCATGATCCTGCGGCGCGGGCTGGATACCGCCCCGATCCACGAGTGCGTGTTCGCCACGCGCGACGCCTTCAAGGAGCACAAGGTCCCGAGCCGGGGCACCGGCCCGACGCTGGCGGCGCTGCTGATGGCCCTGCACGGCGAGGCTGCCCCGGTACCGGAAGAGGATCTGGAACGCCTGGCGCTCATCTACCGCCGCTGGCGCACCGAGCACCGGTGGCTGACCAACGCCGGCGACTTGCCGGCCGCGGCGCTGCATGCCTCCCGCGACGTGCCGGTCGACGTCCTGGCCGCGGACATCGAGCGCGCCTACACGCGCCTGCATGACGCCGACTTCACTCGCGGCCAGCAACTCCAGCTCGTCTCGCAGCTTCTTGCCGTCGACCCGCGCGGCACCGACGCCGGAGTGGACCGGTTCTGCGACGTTGCCGAGCGGCTGAGGAGCCGGGAGGAACGGGTCCGACCGAGCCGCTACGACGAGGTGGCGCTGCTGGCACTCACGCAGAGTCCCGCCGCGGAGGTGGTCGACCGCGTGCTCGACAACCGCGACCGGCTCCGGGAGGCCAAGTCACGACCGGACAAGTCGGTGGCCTTCACGCTGGCCGCCGGCATCGAGCTGTCCGCCGACACCGAGCGGGCCGGCGAACGCAGCGCCGGCGACTTGGCGGCCCTGCAGTCGATCCAGGCGATCCTGGATGCCCAGCAGGCAGCGACGATCGCAGCCATATCGGCCGGCGGGGCGGCGGGTGCGGCCGCCGGCGCTTCGGGCGGCCACTAAGTCCGCCGTCGGCGTCCGCAGCGCCTGACGAAGGCTATCGGCGAACGACGCCGGCCGCAGCCAAGCCTCTCCTGTCGTTGCCCGGGTCGATACTGGCTCCGTATATTCGACCATACGCGAACTTGCGCGACGGGAATCGGAGATAGACATATTTTATTTTCTGCAAACACGTTGGAGGTTTGCCATGGATCAGAACAAGCACCCCTGGGGAGCAGTCTCCCATGGCTAAGAGTCAGTGGCCGAGTCCGTGCAGCCCTACAACCCGCCAGGGACGGGAATGTAGACGGGGGCGCACGTCCGGCGATCGATGAGAAACCATCACCCCGTGCCGCTGCGGGCGTTCGCGTTCATCGCATTCCTGGTATTGATTGCGGTCTTTTCAGCCTTCAATCTGGACAATCGATCAGACGTGTCGCTGGCTGTCCACACGTTCGTCGATGTGCCCATATACATTTCGTGCCTCATTTCGTTCACACTCGGGGCGCTGCTGGTGCTGCCGTTCACCCGCAGGAGGCGTCGCACCGCAGACCGCGATGGACGGTCATCCACCACGGCGCAAGAACCGGCTCGACAGGACAGCATGCCGCGGCGCAAGCGGGAGGAGATCGCGGCACCAAGGGGCGACATCAAGAACGTCACGGGAGGCTCAGCCAGTCCATCGGTCCGCACGCGCCAACGGTGGCCTGCCCGGATCCGGCGACGTACGAACCTGAGTGATCGAGCCGACACCCGTTCCGTTCCATCGGGAAACAAACTCGGGTGAACACCGCGATCCCGTTTCGGCAAGAAGTGGCCGTTGTCACTACGCCGGCGCGCCATGACGGACGGCGACAGTAGCCTCACGCCGCGGCAACTGCGTGCCGCGCAGCGGAACTTCACGTGGTTCTCGCTGCTCAACATCGTCTCCTGGCAGTTGCTGACTGGCAACATCATCACCCTGTATGCCCTGCGCATGGGGGCCGGTGAGCTGCTGGTCGGCACCCTCTACTCGCTGATCCCCCTCGGTCAACTGCTGCCGGTGATCGGCCGGGCGATCGTGCGTCCCCTGGGCACGGTGCGCACGATGGGATTCTTCTGGATCGCCCGCAACGTCCTGATGGTTCCCATTCTGTTCGCGCCGCTGTTCGCCAACGGCCCGCGGCCCGAGATCGGCATCGTGCTGATCGTGGTCAGCGTCGTCGGCTTCAACGTCGCGCGAGGCATCGCCATCACCGGCAACAGCGCCATCGTCGGCGCCATCACGACCGAGGCAGACCGCGGTTCGTTCCTGTCCCGCCAGCAGGTCGTGGTCAGCCTCGGGTCCATCGCCACCGGGGCGATCATGGGTGCACTGCTGCAGGAAGGAACGCCGCTCATCCTGTATTCGCTCCTGTTCACCGCCGGCATCGCCACCGGCATGGCGACGGCAGTCGTGATCTTCCGGCTGCCCGAGCCGCCGGCGGCCGAACGTGTCGGCGGGTTCCTGCAGTCCGTCGGCCGGGCGCTGCGCGAGCGAAATACGCTGCGATTCATGCTGCTCCTCGCGGCGAACAGCTTCGTCTCCTCGATGGCGCTGCCGTTTCTCATCGTCTACGTGAAGCGCGCCTACGGACAGAGCGACAGCGTCGCGATGCTGTTGACCGTCATCGGTGCCTGCGGCGCGATCGCCGCCGCCCTGATGAGCGGCTTCGTCATCGACCGGGTCGGGGCCAAGCCGCTGATGTCCGTGTTCACGGCGCTCATGGCGATCGCCATCGTCCTCGTGGTCGTGGCGCCCCCGCTGGCCGGACCGCTTGCCGTATGGCTGTATCTCGGCGCGATCTTCTTCTTCTCGACGTTCGCCGCGAACGGGATGGCCAGTGCGAACGGCGTGTATTACTACAGCCTTGTCCCACCGTCCGAGCGCCTCAACCTTGGAGTCTTCAACTTCCTGATCACCGGTATCCCGGCGTCGCTCGGCTCGCTGTCGGGCGGGGCCATCCTGCACGGCATAGCCGCCATCGAAGGCCTGGATACGCTGGGCGCGTACCGGGTGTATTACGGAATCATCGTCGCCGCCTACTTCGGCATCTCCATGCTCACCTCCGTCATCGAGCGGCGCGGTGCGTACGCCGTGCACGATGTGTTGGGGATTTTCGTATCGCCGCGGGAGATCGGTGCGCTAGCGTTGCTCCACAGGCTGAAGGAAAGCCGCACGTCCGCCGCGGACGAATCGCTGGTACAGCGTCTGGCGACGGTCGACTTGCGGATGGCAGTGCCGGACATGCTCCGCATGCTCAAATCGCCTCGCTTCGCGGTCCGTGCCGAAACGCTCGATACGCTCACGGGCACGGAGCTGACCGCGGAGCTCAAGCAGGCGCTGGTCGCCGAGGTGGACACCCAGCCGTTCACCACCGCTCACCTGGCGGCGGAGATCATCGGCCGCAAGCAGATGGCCGAAGGGCTTCCGGCGCTGCGACGCGGCCTGACCTCCGACGACTTCTTTCTGTCGGGCAAGTGCATGGTAGCGCTGGCCCGCCTGGGCGATGGAGACAGCCGCGCGTCCATCGAGAACCTGTTCCGAAACACCGCCAACCCGTATCTGCTGATTCACGGCGCGGCCGCACTGGAGTTGTTCGGCAGCCCGCAGTCGCTGCCGATCCTGCTGTCCGCGCTGCAGAAGGAACCGATTCCCCCGGTCCGTGACGAGGTGATCCTGGCTGCCGCCGGCATCCTGGATATGGCGGACAGTTTCTATGCGCTCTACCGGGAGTTCCTGGTCGAACGCCGCCGGGGTCTGGCGCTCCTGGCCGACTTCGTGTCCGAACGGCAGGAGCGGCATCCGTTGTCGGAGCCCGTCCTCGAGACGCTCACGTCGCTGCCGGGACTGATGGACGACCGGCGCCGATTTCGCGACGCGGCGACGCGCGCGCTGGATCAGATCCCGGTCGTGGTCGAGCACGTCGACGTGACTCCGGTGCTCCGCAACGCCGTCAATCACTCAACGACCGCTGCCTCCGAACCGTTCCGGTTCTTCGTGGCCGCCGCCGCGGCTGTCCATGCGTGGCGACTGCGCATTCCGGGCCGATCACCGCCCGTATCCTGACCACGGATCGTGGACGCGACGTTCCCGTGATTGCTAACGTCGATCGCTATGTTTCAGCAACTCTTCTCCGAACTCTCCGGACTGATTCGCGAATCGGCACTGACGCTGTCGGTGATCGTCCCGCGGCTGGCGGTGGCGGTGGCGCTGATCGCCGCAGGCATCGTGCTGGCCTATCTGGTGCGCGGCCTGAGCCGGAGGCTGGTGCGCCGGCTTACCGGTCTCATTCCGGCGCGCGAGGCGCAGCGGGGACGGAGCGCGGACCTGCGGCGGTACGCGGACTTGACCATCAGCCGTGCGCTGTTCTGGACGGTCCTGCTGCTGTTCACGTTCGCGGCCAGTGAGAGCTTGGGCCTCCCGGTCGTGGCGGCGTGGTTCGGCGGCGTCGCCGACTACCTGCCCCGGCTCTTCGCCGCTGCGCTCATCGTGTTCGCCGGCCTGGTCGGCGGCCGTCTGCTCGGCGACCTGATCACGCGCGCCGCTCCTGCCGCGGGAATCGTGCACGCGAAGACCCTCGGGCGCCTGGCGGAGATCGCTGCGCTGATCGTCAGCGGACTGATCGCCGTGGAACAGGCCGGATTGTCGGTCAACTTTCTCACCAACGTGCTCCTGCTGCTGCTTGCCGGCGGCCTCCTCGGCGGCGCGCTCACGTTCGGCCTGGGTGCACGGGCGACCGTGGCCAACATCCTCGCCTCATCCCAACTGCAGAAGACGTACCAGGTCGGACAGCGCGTACGGATCGGCGACCATCAGGGAGAGATCGTGCAGACGACCGCCACGGCCGTGGTGCTGGACTCCACCGAGGGGCGCGTATCGGTGCCGGCCTCGATCTTCGACAGAGAGGTTTCGATTCGGCTGATGGAGCGCACATGACCGACCACGTGGTCGGCTTGATCGGCAGGTTCATTCACGCCCACCCGGCGGAGGCGTGCCGTGTGCTGGAACGGCGACCGCGGGACGAGCTGGTCTCTTTCGTGGCGGGACTCCCTGCCGAATATGCGGCCGTCCTGCTCGGGAGCATGGAGGCAGGCAAGGCTGCGCTCAGCGTGGAAGCCATGGACCCCTCGCGAGCGGCCGCTGTCCTGGGCCTGGTGCCAGCGGCACGCGCCGTGGCACTCGCCCGAGCCTTGAGCACGGAAGTACGAGGGTCCGTCGTCGGATTGCTGCCATCCGACCGGAAGAGACACGTGGAGCGTCTGCTCTCCTTCCGCGAAGATACCGTCGGCTCGCTGATGGACCCGCGGGCGCCGGCCCTGCTGCCGGAAACTCCTGCCGCGGAGGCGATAGCGCACGTCCGGGCCGACGCTTCGCGCCTTTCCCGCTACCTGTATGTCGTGGATCGTCGGGGCAGCTTGACCGGGGTCGTCAGCATCAAGGACCTGCTTGCGGGCGCCGATGACGCTTCCGTTGCCGAGCTCATGACCCGGAACGTCGTTTTCCTGCGGACCGGCGATTCCCTCTCGTCGGCCGCGGTGCACCCTGCATGGGCGGAGTACCGGATGCTGCCGGTGGTCGACGAACAGGGGCTGTTCGCCGGTGTCCTGCACCGCTCAGCAGGGAGCGCGGGAGATGCCTCCGCAAGGCCGGGCAGTCCGACGGATCAGGCTGCGTGGGCGCTGGGAGAGCTGTACGGCATCGGCCTGTCCGCGCTGATGAACGGGGCCATCGGCGGCACCGCGTCCGAGCCTTCCCGGACGCGGGGTCACGGCTCGGCCATCGACGAGGAACCGTCACGTGACGGCGAGCGGTAGGCCGGAACCGGAGGATCGACCCATGGGCTCACTCGATGGTACGTCACAGGCGCTGATTCAGGAGTACTTCGACGCGCACCCGGCCGAAGCGGCCGCCGCGTTGGCGGAGGTGCCCGCGACCGAGGCTCTGCAACTGATCGAGGCCGCCACCGATACCGGCGCCGCGGCCGTGTTCGAGCGGCTCGATCCCGACCGGGCGATGGAGATCGTCGAAGCGATGGACGCCTCGCTGTTCCGGCGGCTGTGGTCCGTCATGGACGCCGGCGCCGCCGCCGCTCTGCTGGGCCGGTTGAATCCCGGCGAGCGGGAGCCACGGCTGGCAGCGCTCTCCCCGGAGCTGGCGGCCGAGATGCAGGAGCTGATGAGCTACCCCGACGGCTCGGCAGGCAGTCTCATGGATCCGGCGGTCACCGTATTCAACGAGGACGAAACGGCGCAGACGGCGCTGGATCGCATACGCTCTTTTCCGGACCGGCGCGTTCACGACCTGTGCGTCGTCGACTCCGACGGCCGGCTGTCGGCCGTCGTTCCGCTCCAGGAGGTCGCAGTGGCGCAGCCGGATGTCCCGCTCCGCCGACTGGCTAACCATCCGCCGGTGCAGGTGCAGGCGATGTCGTCTCAGGCGGAAGTCGTCGACCTCCTGGAGGCGCACAAGCTCGCCTCCCTACCGGTGGTCAGCTTCGACGGACGGCTGCGGGGCATCATCCGGCACGACGCGCTGGTGGACGCCGCCCAGCGCGAGGTCAGCGACGACATGAAGACGCTGGTCGGTGCGGGCAAGGACGAGCATGCCCTGTCGAAGCTGTCGCTGGCGGTGCGCAAGCGACTGCCGTGGCTGCAGATCAACCTCGGGACGGCCTTTCTTGCGGCTGCCGTGGTGGCCGTGTTCGAGGACACCATCGCCCGCTTCACCGCGCTGGCCGTCCTGCTGCCGGTCGTGGCCGGCCAGTCGGGGAATACCGGAGCGCAGGCGATGGCGGTGACGATGCGTGGACTGGCACTGCGCGAGTTTCGGCCTCGCGGCTGGTTTCCCGTCGCCCGCAAGGAGTTGCTGGCCGGGCTCATCAACGGACTCGCGGTTGCGGTCACAGCCTGTGCCGCCGCGTACGTCTGGTACGGCACGATGACGCTGCCACTGATCCTGGGCCCGGCGATGGTTTTCTCCATGACCATGGCCGGCCTCACCGGCGCCCTGATCCCGATCGTCCTGACGGCGCTGGGCAAGGACCCGGCGCAGTCCTCTTCCATCGTGCTCACCACGGTCACCGACGTGCTTGGCTTTCTGAGCTTTCTGGGTCTGGCGTTTCTGCTGATGGCCGTGCTCGACGTCGCACCGTGATGCCGGAGGTCACGAGTCAGCCGATGGTGGCGCCTCCAAGGCGGGTCGGAATACCCTGTGTCCGTGGATTTCCCGCGGATTTCAACCGATCCCAACGTCTGCGAGGGGAAGGCGACCGTAAAGGGCACGCGTATGACCGTCGAGTTCGTGCTCAAGCTTCTGGGAGCCGGATACAGAGCGGAGGACCTAGTGCGCGAGTACCCCGCGTTGAAGATCGAGGACGTCTACGAGTGCGCGACGTATGGAGCTTGGCTGGCAAGCAATAGCACCGTAACCGTGGGATGACACTGATCGCAGATCGGGGGGTTGACATCGATTCTATAATTCGATAATTATAGAATCATGGCTAACGAAGGACCCGCGACTCTGGCTGTCGAGGACGCGGCCTCTACCTTCGCGGCACTGGGGTCGGAGCAGCGGCTGACGGTCCTTCACGTCCTGGTGCGCGCCGGGCCGGAGGGTCTGCCGATCGGGTCGCTGGGTGAGCGGAGCGGGGTCACCGGCTCCACCCTGACCCATCACGTGCGCATCCTCACCCAGGCCGGCCTGGTCAACCGCGTCAAGCGCGGCCGCTCCGTCATCTGCGCCGCGGTCGCCTATCCGCGGGTGCAGGCGCTGTCGGACTACCTCCTGTCCGAGTGCTGCACCGACAGCGCGCAGCCTCATCCCGGAGCCCACCATGAGTGAGCAGGCGGTAACGCTGCCCGAGACCAGAGACGACGCGGCGTGCTGCGCAAGCGCGCCGCCGGCCGCGGCTTCCTCGTCGCGGATCGGACAACCGTTGCCCGGTCTGTGGCGGCGGGCCGACAAGGCGTGGCTGGTGATCGGGCTGATCCCGGCGCTGCTCGCGCTGGTCGATCCGGCGCAGGTGCTGCCCACCGTGCGGTTCGCCGGCGAGGAGATCCTGCGGACCGGCGTGTTCATCGCCTGCGCGGTGCTGGCCGTGGCGGTTCTCCGCGCCACCGGCGCGGAGGCGCTGCTGAGCAAGGCGTTCACGGGGCCCGAGATGCGGATGATCGCGCTGGGCGCGCTGATCGGCGGGCTGGCGCCGTTCTGCTCCTGCGAGGTGATCCCGTTCATCGCCGCGTTGCTGGCGGTCGGCGCGCCGCTGTCGGCCGTGATGGCCTTCTGGCTCGCGTCGCCGTTGATGGACCCGGCGATGTTCCTGATCACCTCGGGCACCCTCGGCACGGGATTCGCCGTGGCAAAGACGGTGGCGGCGGTGGCGCTGGGGATGGGCGGCGGCCTGCTGGTGAAAGCGTGGGCGGGGAGCCGCATGTTCGCCGATCCGCTCAAGGCGAGCTCCGCCGTCGGCGCCTGTGCGACGAGCTGCGGAACCGATGGGGGCACCGGCCCGCTCACGGGTCGCCCGGAATGGGCCTTCTGGAAGACGCCGGAGCGCCGCAACAGCTTCCGCGACACCGCGGTCCGGAATGCGCTGTTCCTGGGGAAGTGGCTGCTGCTCGCCTACCTGGTGGAGGCGCTGATGCTGCGGTACGTGCCCGCGGAGGTGATCGCGACCGTGCTCGGCGGCGACGGGCTGTGGCCGATCCTGCTGGGCGCGGTGGTCGGGGCACCGGCCTACCTGAACGGGTACGCCACGGTGCCGCTGGTCGACGCGCTGCTGGCGCAGGGCATGTCCGACGGGGCCGCCATGTCGTTCGTCATCGCCGGCGGCGTGAGCTGCATCCCGGCGGCCATCGCGGTGTGGGCACTCGTGAAGACGCGGGTCTTCGCCGCCTACCTGGGCATCGCGCTGGTAGGCTCGGTGGTCGCGGGCCTCATCTGGAACGTGGTCGCCTGACGCGTCCGTCCTCTGCGCTCAGCGTAGACGCTTGCGCCGCGGCGGCGGATCGTCTATCACCGGAACCGCGATGATCGTCCACAACGGCGGGCTGATGACGCCGCTTTCCGAGGCCGTACTGTTTCCGTACGACGACCGGACCATCCCCTTCCGCTACCGCCTGCGGATCGGCCTGGTCGAAGGGATGAATCCCTACAAGGGTCACCTGGTCGCGATGGAGCGCGGCGCCGCGGACGCTCACGACGCCGTGATCAAGTACTACGGGGCGGTGTGCGAGGTCGACGGCGAGCTGCGGCTGTGGTACCTGGGACACGCCACGCGGGACGGACGCCGCCTGCCGGCCCGCGTCTGCTACGCGACCAGCTCCGACGGCGTCAACTGGACGAAGCCCGACCTGGGGCTCGTCGAGTTCGCGGGCTCGAAGCGCAACAACCTGGTCGCGTTCGAGACCGAGCGTGAGCCTACCTCCTGCTCCGTCCTCCACGATCCTGACGACCCGGACCCGTCGCGGCGCTTCAAGATGATCAACGAGGCGCATCCGTACTACATCATGGCGGCGTTCAGCTCGGACGGCCTGCACTGGACCGAGGGCCCGAACAACCCGATCCTCAAGCACAACGCGGTCGAGCCGACCGGCCTGATCAGGCACGGCGGCCGGTACCTGCTGAACGGCCAGGGCGGCAACGTCGGCACGAAACGCGCGCTGGTCACCTTCGTCTCCTACGACTTCGACCACTGGAGCGACGCGGTCGCCCTGGGCTTCCGCCGTGACCAGCCGCCGCATCGGCAGATCGCGGGTTGCCACGCCGGCGAGCAGGTGCACCTGGGCGCCGGGCTGTGGGACCGCGGCAACGTGCTGCTGGGCGTGTACGGCATGTGGCACGGAGAGTCCAACGACCGCCGCTTCGTCAGCATGGACCTGGGCCTGCTGGTGAGCAACGACGGCCTGCACTTCACCGAGCCGATCCCGGACTTCCGCTTCATTCCCGGCTACGAGATCGACCGCTCCGACGACTTCGCCTTCCCGTGCCTGGAGCAGGGGCAGGGGTTCGCCAACGTCGGCGGCGAGTCGCTCATCTGGTACGCCAACTGGCGCGGCGGCGACCTGAACGTGGCGCGCTTCCCACGCGACCGCATGGGCTACTTCGAGGTCGTGCCCGACCCGCGGCCGAACCTGCAGCCGAGCGAGGACACCCACCAGCTCTACTGGCGCGAGCACATCGGCGACATGGTGCCGGAGTACGGAGCGCCGCACTTCATCTCCTGCCCCATCGACCTGCAGGGAGCCACGGCCCGGATCAGCGTCAACGCGGAGGGGCTCTCGCCGTGCAACCGGCTTCGGTGCACGCTCCTCGACGAGCGTATGCGGCCGATACCGGGCTACACGGCGGAGGACTGCGTGCCGCTGGAAAGCGAGGGACTGCGCGTGCCGGTGCGCTGGCGCGGCGGGGAGCTGGTGGCAGGACTCTCCGCCCCCTTCATGCTGCGCGTCGACTGGGATGCCGAGCGCCTGGACGACGTCTTCCTGTACGCGGCGTACGTCACCGAGTAAGCGGGCGCTACTCGCACCCCTCGAACGGAGGAATGCCGGCCCCGCGCTCGGCGCTCACCTCGGCGGCCTGAATGACGCCGATCACCCGCCGCGCCTGCTCGGGCGTGACCGGATTGGGCTCGCCCAGCAGCAGGTGGTCGGCGAGCTGCCGGTAGTAGCTGACCCACGATTCCATACCCGATGACACCGGCACGACACCCTCGTGGCGGACGCCGGACGCGTAGCTCACCAGCCGCAGCTCGTCCCTCGTCGCGCCCTCCTCCAGCGCACCGAGCGTGCCAAGGATCCGCCACTTCGGTTGCGGCAGCGCGCTGATCGCCGACGAGACGAACTCGGCCGTCACCCCGTTCTCGAATCGCAGGGCCACCTTCATGTAGTCCTCGTTCGTGGCCCCGTGCCAGACGAGGTCGTGGCGGGTGCCGGTCACGTGGGCGATCCTGGCCGGCACCAGGTTGAGGATCCAGTCCAGGAAGTGGGCGCCAAAGTCGTAGAGGACGCCGCCTGAGACGGCCTTGTCGGCGCGCCACGTGTGCCCCGGGTGCCCGTAGCCGCCGTGACCGCACTCGACGTGGAAGACCTCGCCTATGAGACCGCGCTCGATCACGTGCCGGATGGTCAGGTAGTCCGCGTCCCACCGCCGGTTGTGAAACACGCTGACCGACAGGCCCGACTCGCGCGCGCGCCCGGCGATGCGGTCCGCCTCCTCCACGGTGAGACAGAACGGCTTCTCGATGACCACGTGCGCGCCGGCATCCAGGCACTGCACGGCGGCCTGCTCATGGAGCGAGTGCGGCAAAATCACGACAACCAGGTCGAGGTTCCCATCGGCCAGCATCTCTTCGCTGCTGGTGGCGTAGAGCTCCAGGTCGGGACACTCCTGCCGGGCCACCTCGACACGCCCGCGATCGATGTCGCACATCGCCACCGGCCGCAGGCCGGGCACCTGGTTCAGCCAGCCGTAATGGTTCCGGCCCATGTTGTGGTTCGGCCCGTACCCCAGCAGGCCGCATCGGAGCGTCTTCTCCTCGGCATCCGCCCCCGCGGTCCAGGCGATGGAGCGGGTGACCAGCTTGCGAAAAGCTCGTGTCCTCCATGCCTGCATGGTGTGTCCATTTGCCAGATAGGCCACCCGCCCGCGCCCGTGCTCGCGCACGTGGACGAGCGGATGGCGCTCGTTCCGGAAGCCGGCGTCCGCGAGCACCGTGCACCGCTCCGGATCGAAGCCCTGCAGCCGGTACAGCTCATCGAAGACCGGAAAGTCCCGGATGCGCCGCGTGATGTAGTGGTCGCCGTCCAGGATCCGGACCGCGAATTCGTGGTGAGCGGGATGGTTCAGGAACTCCCCGCCCAGCATCTCCAGGTACGGGCGGCTCCCGCGGAAGCTGTCGGCGGCCGCATGCAGGCCGACGAAGCCGCCGCCGGCCTCCACGAACTGCAGCAGCCCGGCCTCCCGCGCAACGCGCAGCTCGTCGCGGCAACCGGTCGTGTAGACGACGACCGCCGCGTACTCACTACGATGCAGCGCAGCGAGCGCGTCGAGGTCGGTCGTCATCTCGAGCTCGTAGCGTCCGTCGGCGGCCAAGTCGTCGCCGATCAGCCGTCCGGCCGACTCGCTGATGTGAAAGTCGCCTTCGTTGTAGACGTACAGGATCTTCTTCATCGCTCCGCTCTCAGACCAGCTCGATCGGTCCGGGATAGCCGGCGACCAGTGCATCCGACGTGAGCAGGGTCATGCCCTCGATCTGTGCCTGCGTGACCAGCATTCGGTCGAACGGGTCCTTGTGAACGGCGGGCAGGAGATCCACCGCTACGGCGTGCGCCCCCGTGACAGCCAGCTCCCGGTAGCCGTGCTCGATCAATCCTCGTCGCAGCAGGCGCGGATCGACGCTGAAATCCTCGCGGCCCAGGGCGCTCTTGATGGAGACCTCCCAGAGCGATGCGGCGCTGTAGAACAGCTCCGTCGCCGGGTCATCCAGGCGCCCCCGCACCCCGGCCGGCAACCGTTCCGGTTCCCCCGCCGCCCACAGAAGAATATGCGTATCGAGCAACAACTTCATGCATCGCCTTCGAACAGCCGCTCGATCTCGTTCGATCCCATGCGGTCGAAATCGGCCGGCGCCGACACGGCACCCGACAGAAACCCCGTCCTGCGCACCGCTCCAGGCTCCGGCGCGTCCACCGCGACGACCCTCACCATCGGCGTCCCGGCGCGAGCGATGATGAACGGCTCGCCCTGTGCGGCTGCGTGAACCAAGCGAGACAAGTGTGTCTTGGCTTCGTGCATGTTGACCACACGCATGGTTTCCTCCGGACTTAGTCCAAGTAGCTTAGTCCGATACGAGCTCGAACGCAACCGAGGACTTCAGAACCCGGGCCAACCGGGAAGGGCGGTTGACTGCTGGAACCACGCCGCCATCTGCTCCTCGTCGAGTTCGCCTTCATGAATGTCGATCCAGCGCGCATCCTTGTCCTTGCCCGAGCCGGGCGGGAGGGGTCGCAGCGACGCACCGTTGAGGAAGGTCACCTTCACGTAGCGGGTAAAGACATGGAAGCTGGCGAACCACCCTTGGCCCTCGATGCCGTAGAAGGGCGAGTTCCACCGCACCGCCTTGCGCACGTCAGGCACGGTGCGAACGATGAGCTCGTCCAGGCGGCGCCCGAGGTCGCTCTTCCAGCCGGGCATGGCCGCGATGTAGGCCTGCACCGGGGCGTCTCCGTCGGCCTTCGCGATCTGTGGGTTGCCGCCCGATAGAAGGACCGGCTTCCCGTCGTCCCGATTGGCGACCTTCGTTGACGGCTTGGCCTTGTTCATTACCTCGCTCCCTCCTCTTCCGTTGGCACGACGCGCTCGCCACGGCCCCGCGCCGAGTCGATGAATTGCCGCGGCGACGCCACCCGGACGCCGGCCCGGCACTCGGGCGGGAAGTGAGCGGCGTTGCCGGTTACCAGATACTCGGCGCTTGCAGCCATCGCCACCTCCAGAAACGGCTCGTCGGCGGCGTCCGGCAGCCTCTTCGTCAGCGGCACCGGCGAAGCCAGCACACCTCCCGTCTCGATCTGAGTCGTGAGCGCGGTTACCGCCTCCGCATCGAAGGGAAATGACGGTCGATGCAGGACCTCCGCGTATTCGGCGAGGATGCGGGCGTCATAACAGAGGCTGAGCCGGCCGGCCGCGGTCAGGCTGACGATCACTCCGGGCGGGCCGAACGGCGACAACAGCCCGGAGACCAGCACGTTGGTGTCGACGACGACCCTCATCCATCCCGGCTGCGCCGGACCGCATCGATCTCAGCATTTACGTCTTCGAGGGTCATTCGATCCGCACCGGTTTCGCGGGCGCGTTGCTGCATGGCGCCCACCGCGAGCTGCGCCCGCGCCTGCCGCAGGGCGGCGAGCGACGCTTCGAGCGTCGACGCCGTCGTAGCCGAAAGCACGGCGATCGGCTTGCCATTCGAGGTAACGACCAAGTCCTTCTCCCGGGCCAGCGAACTCCAGACGGCCGCCGACCGGCTGCGCAACTCACGAACGCTGACGAACTCCACTCATCTGCCTCCTGACGCCGACCGTGTACTCGATCGTGTACCCGATCGTGATCGATGTCAACTCAGACGGCTGTCAGCCCTTGACGGCTCCTCCGGTGAAACCCTGGATCAGCCGGTCCAGGAACACGTTGTACACCAGGCCGACCGGGATGGCGATGATCAGGGCGGAGGCGAGCAGGGGCTGCCAGAAAAAGACATCGCCCAGGATCAGCTCCGTCGGGACGCCGGCGCTCAGCGTCCGCCACTCCGAGCGGGTGATGAACACCAGCGCGTAGATGAACTCGTGCAGCGTCAGAGTGAAGCTGAACACGATCACGGAGATGATGCCCGGCCGCGCCAGCGGCAGCGCGACGCGCAGGAACGCCCCGTAGGGATGGTAGCCGTCGACCAGCGCCGCCTCCTCCGTCTCCGGCGGGATCGACTTGAAGAAACCCATCAGCAGCCAGGCACTGAACGGTACCGTGATCGTCGGGTAGACCAGGATCAGCGAGAACAGGGAGTTGCTCAACCCCAGCGACACGATGATCCGGAACAGCGGGATGAACAGAAGCGTCGGCGGCACCAGGTAGACGATGAACATCAGGATGCCGGCGCGTTCGCCCCAGCGCCCGGTCAGGCGGGCCAGCGAGTAGGCCGCCGGCAGCGCCAGCATGAGCGTGATCGCCACTACCGCCGCGCCCACCACGGCGGAATTGCGCACGAACACCAGGTAGTTGGTGTCGTTGAACAGGTTGTCCAGGTGCTCCAGGGTGGGCGCCTCGGCGTAGTCGAAGGGACTGGCGTCGCGCCTGTAGAGGTCGCGGTCGGTCTGGAAGGTGGTGATCCCCATCACCAGGAAGGGCGCCGCGGCCAGCAGGCAGAAGCACAGTACCGACATCGTGTAGAGCGTGCCCTTGATCACGCGCCGGGGGCTGACCCGCGCGGGCGGGCTCGCCATCAGCTCGGGCGGGATCTTCAGGTCGACCATCCCGGATGCGCCTTTAGCGGACCTGCGCGCGGCTGGCCGTGCGCAGCAGCACGATCGCCACCGCCAGCAGCACGGGGAAGATGAACAGCGCGATCGCCGCGCCCTGCGACAAGTTGCCGCCGTCGATGCCGACCTGGAAGCTGTACATCGGCAACGTCAGCGTGTGGTTGATCGGCCTACCTTGAGTCAGCACGTACACGACGGTCAGGTCGCCGAAGGTGAAGATGAAGGAGAACAGCAGGGAGTTGAGCATGATCGGCAGGATCAGCGGCAGCTTCACCTGGAACAGCGAGCGGAAGTAGCGGGCGCCGTCCGCCTTGGCCTGGTCCACCACGTCGGTCGGGATGCTCGAAAGGCCGGCCATCAGGATCACCGTCGCCAGCGGCGTCATCCGCCACACGTGGACGAAGATCACCGAAGCCTTGGCCAGGTAGGTCTTGCCCAGCCAGGTCAGGTTGCGGGAGGGACCCCAGACCGTGCCCGGTCCGAGCAGTCCCATCTGCTCAAGCACGTAGTCGATCGGGCTGTACTTGGAATCGAACATCCACGACCAGCCGATCACGGAGAGCGACAGCGGCGTCGCCCACGGCATGATCAGCAGCAGCCGCGCCATCCACATCCCGCCGCGCACGAAGCGACTCTCGGGCAGCGGCGCGGTGAGGATCAGGGCCAGCATGTTGGCCAGGATCAGGACGAAGAACTGGGCGACGAGGGTAAAGACGAAGGTGTTGCGCAGCGCGGCGTGGAAGTCGGGCGCGTTCAGGACGTTCTGGAAGTTGCGCAGGCCGGCGTAGCGGATGCTGGCGTTCCCCACCGTGGCGTCGCTGAGGCTGAACGCGAACGCCGTGAAGAACGGTACGCCGATCAGGAGGACGATGTAGAGCACGGCCGGCGCCAGGAAGGCGAAGCCCATGAGTCGGCGGCTGTCCAGCACGCTGCCGCGCTCGGCGCCCGCGTCGGTCACCGCGACGCTCCCGCGCCGTCCCGCCGCTCGCCGCTGCCGCGGGCGAAGCGGTGCGAGTCCGTGACGGTGAAGGAATACGACTCCCCCACCTGCAGGGGCATCGTCACGTTGCTCGGCAGGCGCGCCAGCGTCAGGTGCGGCTCGCCGCGGAAGTCGTCGACCTGGCCGTAGAGCAGGCGATCGGCCCCCAAGTACTCGATGCGCGTGATGCGGAACTCGAACTGGCTCCGGTCTCCGGCGGCGGCCGGCTGCAGGTGCTCGGGGCGGAAGCCGAGCAACTCGTCCTCCGCGACCGGCAGCAGGTTCATCCCCGGCGAGCCCAGGAAAGTGGCGACGAAGGTGTTGGCCGGCCGGTCGTAGATCGCCTGCGGCGGGCCGACCTGCTGCACCAGCCCCTGCTCCATCACGACGATGCGGTCGCCGAGCCCCATCGCCTCGATCTGGTCGTGGGTGACGAAGATGGTGGTGATCCCCAGCTCGCGCTGAAAGAACTTCAGCTCGTCGCGGGCGTAGGCGCGCAGCTTGGCGTCCAGGTTGCTGAGCGGCTCATCGAGCAGCAGCACGTCCGGCTCGGTCACGATCGCGCGCGCGATCGCCACCCGCTGCCGCTCGCCGCCGGAGAGCTGGCGCGGCCGGCGGTCGAGCAGGTGATCGATGCTGACCTTGCGCGCCGCCCGCAGGACGCGCTCGTCGCGCTCGGCCCTGCTGCGGGTGCGTCCCTGCGCCTTCAGCGGGAAGGCGATGTTGCCCGCCACGGTCATGTGCGGGTAGAGCGCGTAGGACTGGAAGACCATGGCGATGCCGCGCTTGCGCGGCGGCAGCACCGTGACATCGCGCGCGCCGATGTACACGCGCCCGGCGTTGGGCTTCTCCAGTCCGGCCACGGTGCGCATCAGGGTCGTCTTGCCGCATCCCGACGGCCCGAGGACGACCAGGAACTCGCCGGACTCGATCTCCAGGTCCACCCCGGCGACGGCGGTGACGTCGCCGAAGCGCTTGACGATTCCGGACAGGCGCACCGCGCTCATGCTCGCTCCTCAGCGTCCCGAACGGTCGTCCGCGAACGCGTCCCGCAGCAAGGTATGGCGCGAAGGGCCGCGGCCAGCGTCGCCCGGCCCTTCGCTCCGTGTGCGGCGCCCGCGCGCCACGTGCCGGCCGAGGGCCTCAGCGCAGATAGCCGCGGGCGCGCCAGTCGGCGAAGATCTCCTCCGCGCGCGCGTGCGCCTCCGTCACCGACTCCTCGGCGGTCTGCTCGCCCTTGGCGACCCTGGCGACCATGTTGACGACGAGGTTCTCGCCGAATGCCTGCATCACGGCCGGGTTGGCGACGCCCGGGTAGCCGATGTACACCGACCAGTCGTTCACGGTCGCAAGCACCTTGAGCTTGTCCGCGGGCTGCGAGTCGAACGGATCGTTCTCCAGCCAGCCCGCGAGCTCCGGCACCGTGCTGGGATAGCACGGGAAGTTGTACAGCTCCGAGTGGTAGACGGCGTCGCGGTAGACGGCGGTGTGGTCCAGGATGAACTGCTTGGCCGCTTCGAGCTGCGCACCCTCCACGTAGGTGGGAATCACGTAGATCTGCCACACGTGACTGGAAGCGAAGGCGCCGGCCGGGCCCTCCAGGGCCGGCACGAAGCCGATGTCCGCCGCCGCCGCCTCGTCGATTTTCTGCAGCGAGCGGTAGGCCGAGATCGAGTTGAGGATGTAGCTCAGCTCGCCGGCGATCAGCCCCTGGTTGTTGGAGGAGGGGGTCCAGGCGAACACCTCCTCGGTCATCGCGTCGTTCTGCAGCTTCGCGTAGTACTCGACCGCGGCGATGGTCTCCGGCGAGTTCAGCACCACGTTTCCGTTCTCGTCCTGGACGCTGCCGCCGTGTGACCAGATGGCGGCGCGCGTGGCCATGCGGCTGTCCAGCTCCGGGCTCAGGCCGATGCCGACCGGGACGCCGTGCTTCTGCATGATGGCGACGCCGCCTTCGTACAACTCGTCCCAGGTGGACGGGCCGTTCGGCAGGCCGACGTCGGCCCACAGGCTGATCTGGTAGTCGCCGGGGTCCGGGATGTAGCCGTGCGTGAAGCCGAAGTAGGTATCGGTGACCGGCAGGTAGCTGGTCGCCTCGCAGTTGGCGGTGCGCTCGCCGTGGGCGGCCGCGGCCATTTCGTTGATGTCGTTCAGCGGGTGCAGGCCCTCGATGAAGGCGGTCGGCGGGAACGCCATCTCGATGAGGGTGTGACCCTCCCCGGCTTCGATGGCCGCTGTGAGGGCTGCCGGCAGCTCCCCGACATTGACATGGTCGACGCTCACGTCGGCGCCGTTCGCCTTGCCCCAGTCCTCCGCGTAGGCGTCGAACCACTCGTCGTAGCGCGGGACGAAGTGGCTCCATTGCAGGATGGACAGCTCCACGTTCTGAGCCAGCGCCAGCGGCGCGCCGAGGACCACGAAGGCCATCAGCAGCAGGAACGTACGGGTGCGTTTCATACCTTTCTCCTTGTGAACGGATCGGTCTGCGGCGTCACGGAGGGCCTGTCGGGCCCCCGTCTTTCAGCCATTCGATACGCTACCGCATGGACCGGTGACTGCCAATGGTCGGCCGGGGTGCGAGCGTGCTCAGCCGGTGAACAGCGAGCGCGGCAGAAGGGCCAGCTTGAGGGACAGGCTGGTGCGGTTGAACGCCCCAGGCCCTTCGCCGATGCCGGCCAGGTAGGCGAGCGCCGCGCGCCCGTCGGACAGGAAGCGGCAGGTCAGGTTGGTGTACTCGCCGGCCGGGTGCGACTCGATGTCGGTCACGTGCCGGAACGTGCGCCCGCGGTCGTCGGAGACGGCGACCGACAGCGGCGTGCGCTCGCCGAAGTGGTGGTGGTCGTGGACGTACGTCCCGCCGTTCCAGAACAGCACGAGCCGCTCGGTGCCGGGCAGGAGCGTCAGGCACGTGCACGACTCCGGGCTGATGGGGCCGCTCGGCTGCGGCAGCTCCCAGGTCCGGCCGCAGTCATGGGAGCGGGTGATGAACACGCGCCCGAGCTGGGTGCGCAGCGAGCAGACAAGCTCGCCGTCCGGCATCTGCGCCACCGCCGGCTCCATCGCGCCGCGCATGGGCAGGTCGAGGCGGCCGCCCTGCAGGGTCCACGTATGGCCGTCGTCCTCGCTGACGTAGCTGTCCACCCACTGCTTCTCGCCCGGCTCCCAGATCAGCGCCGAGCTCTGCATCATGACCAGCAGGCGGCCGTCCTGCAGCCGGCGGAAGCAGTCGTACATGGTGAAGCGGTGCTCGCCGCAGCGCTGCCAGATGAAGGAGGGCGGGCCGAGGGTCCGCCCTCCGTCCGCCGAGCGGCGCAGCTCCAGCGAGGAGTCGGTGCGGGTGTGGTTGCGCGTGACCGCCAGCAGCAGCTCGTCGCCGATCAGCGCCAGCGACGGGTTCATGGCGTTCACGTCGCCGGGGTCGACGTCGAGCAGCAGGCGCTCGTCGCTCCAGGTCGCGCCGCCGTCGGCCGACTCGCGGATGAAGATCGCGGCGTCGCCGAAGTCGCCGCCTCCCTCCGGACCGGCGCGGTAGCCGTGGTAGACGATCAGCAGGCGGCCGTCGGCAAGCTCGACCAGCGAGGAGCTGTCGCTGCGGGGCCGGGCCTCGCTGCACGGGCTGACGGTGACTATTTGGGACATCGGCACCGAGCATACTACGCTGCGGTGGCGGTGAATCGACCCGAAGATCTGACACTGAGCGTTGTGGACCAGTCGCCACTCCGCAGAGGCGGAACCGGCGCCGACGCCCTCACCGAGTCGGTGCGCCTGGCGCAGCACTGCGAGCGGCTCGGCTATGACCGCTACTGGGTGGCCGAGCACCACGCCTCCACCTCGTGGACGGGCGCCAGCCCGGAGATCCTGATCGGCCAGATCGCGGCCGGCACCTCGACCATCCGCGTCGGCTCCGGCGGGGTGATGCTGTCCCACTACTCGGCGCTCAAGGTCGCCGAGCAGTTCCGGGCGCTGGACGCCTTCCATCCCGGCCGGATCGACCTGGGCGTGGGCCGCGCACCCGGCAGCGACCAGCGCACCGCCTTCGCCCTGGCCCATCCGCGACAGCCCGCGGACGTGCGCACCTTTCCCCGCCAAGTCCACGACCTGCTGGCCTTCCTGTCCGGAGAAATGGCCGCCGACCATCCGTTCGCCGGGATCAGCGCGCTGGCCGGGCCGCAGCCGGCCACCGGCCCGGAGGTCTGGCTGCTCGGCTCCAGCGACTATAGCGCCAGGCTCGCCGCCATGCTGGGCCTGCCGTTCGCGTTCGCGGACTTCTTCGGCAACCTCGAGCACGGACCGCTGGTCGCGGACCTGTACCGCCGGGAGTTCCAGCCGTCGGCGTACCTGGACGCGCCGCGGCTCAACGTCACCGTGCAGGTGATGTGCGCTCCGACCGAGGAGGAGGCGCGCTACCTGGCGTCCAGCAGGAACCTCAACAAGCTCCGCCAGCTCCACCTGGAGCGTCCTTCAGAGCCGGTGTCCGCGGGCGGCGCCCTGCGCACGGGTCTGCTGCCGCCCGAGGAGGCCGCCGAGCATCCGCTGCGCGAGACCGAGCGCGCGGCGCTCTCACAGCTATCCGCCCAGTACATCGACGGCGACCCCGGCCAGGTCCGTGACGGCATCCTCGACGCGTCAGCCCGCTACGGCACGGCCGACATCGGCATCGTCACCAACTGCTTCGCCTTCGAGGACCGCGCCCGCTCCTACGAGCTGGTCGCCGGCGCGTTCGATCTGCCCCGGAGCGGGTGACGCAGCCGTTCGGATACGCGCCCGTCCTGATGCTCAAGAACCCGTCGGGGAAGCGGCAAGCGCCGTCCCCACGGCCCGAACGCGACGCCCGCCGAGAAGACACAGGGGCTGGCAGCGGCCTTCATACGAGGAATGTCTACCGAGAATCGGGGCACGCAACAACTTGAGTTGCTGTTGCCCGAACAGCGGTAGCCGCATACCCTACGCCACTTCATGAGCTACCGAGAGCAGCTACCCGAGGGCTGCCCACCCGATGACTCGTTGGAGATCTCCGAACCATGGGAGGTGTTCCGCTTGGTCCGGACCAGTCCGCCGACGGACGACGACTTCAGATCGCAACGTGCCGAGAAGCCGGGCCACGTATTCCGAGGAGCCACGGAGTGCGAGGCGCGCGGGCTGTCTGTCCACACTGACCGGCAGGATAGCGAACTAGCGCTGAAGCTCCCGAGCCTCCGCGGACGCCTCATCTGTCGATTGCGGCTGGAGTCCGGCGCCGGTCGGATCCTGAAGACGAGAACTCGTTCGCATCACACTTGGTGGCCGTTATCCGACTACGATATTCTTCGTCACTGTACCGGGGAAGCGTGATGAAGACCGTCAAACCTGCCAGCACGCTCTACTACTACGATGGCCCACAGGTTCTTGAGGCTCGCGACGCCATCGGCGGGCACTACGTCGCTGTGATGGTGGAGCAGATGGAGGGCTACGACCGCTACCTCGTCGCGGGTGTGGCGCCGGAGCGATTGCGTCAATTCCGATCCGGAATTCTGGACCTTCGCACACTGTTGGTAGATGCCGACGCAGACGAATGGTATCTCGCATCGGCTCCGGCGGGACTCGAGAAGATCATGACACTTGAGCCTCAGCACGGATCGCTAGCCGAAAGCGGACTGCTCCCGGACGAGGGGTTCGTGTTGCACGACCGTCCTGCCCACGAGCTCGCACTCACTGAGGCCCGGATGCGCAACAATGTCGTGCTGGAGATCACCGCTGACCCTCCGGAAGCAGTCGATGGGCACCGTATCCGTATAGGGACACTTGCCGGTTTGTTGAATCACGTCCAAACCGTAGTCAGGCATGCTTATAGGGCTGCCCTGCGAGAGGTCTCCACTGGCACTCGAAGTAGACTACATACCGACGATGGCCATCTCTTGGACGTAGTAGTACCGGCTTCGGCGGGGTCTTTTCGCGTGGTCCTTGAAGGATCCCAGACGCCAGGGTTGTTTGGAATTGCAGAGCTTCCTCGTGCGTTACGGCGAGTGGACAGCATCTTTGAGCATGCGGATAGTCCAGAGCAGACGCTCATCACCCTGAAGGAGTATCGCGGTCACTTGGCGGGGTCCTATCTGCGCCTCCTAAACTTCCTCATTGAACGCAAGACCGGTCTCCAGTATTCTTGGGCAGAGCCGATTTCAGTCAAGGCAAGCTACGGTTCGGTTTCGGAATCAGAAGCCACCTCACTAGTCGAAATCCTCTCCGGTGTGTCGAATCTTGGTAGTGAGCCGGTGACTCTTGTCGGAGAGTTTGAAAGGGTCAATCGCGGCGTCAGATCCTGGGGGCTGCTCACTGAAGACGGAGTACGGTCTGGCAAGATCAAAGAGGGTGGGCCGAGCTTGAATGGTCTGAAAGTCGGAGGACACTACAAGTTCTCTTGTGTTGAGGAAATCGAAGAGATCGAGGCCACGGGCCGAGAGTCACGAACGCTGTACCTGAACTCATACGAACCTGCTTGAATCGGATTCGCCACACCCGCGATGTGAGTGCAAGCTTGGCCTCCGCAGACGATCGGCGGAAGCCCCGTCGTAAGCCGGTCACGTAATGCGGTGCGTTGCGGTGTGGTGTGCGGACGACTAGAGCGACCTCCGTGATACCGTTCGCCGATGGCCAGCACCTCTACCAATCGCCCGCCCAACATCCTGTTCATCATGGCCGATCAACTCCGCGCCGACTTCCTGAGCTGCTACGGCGCCGGCTTCATCGACACGCCGCACATCGACGGCATCGCCGCGGCCGGCATCCGCTACGAACGGGCGTACTCGGCCTCCCCGCTGTGCGTGCCCGCGCGCACCGCGCTGCTGACCGGCATGAGCGCCGCGCGCACCGGGGTGGCGGACAACCTGCACGCAATCCGGCCCGACTACCGCGAGGCCGGCATCCGCACGTGGCCGGAGCTGCTGGCCGGGGCCGGTTACCACACGGCGGCGATCGGCAAGATGCACTTCTACCCGTGGGACGCCGCGCACGGCTTCCACGAGCGGGTGGCCTGCGAGGACAAGCTCTGGCCGCTGATCCGGGACGACTACGCCCGCTACCTGGAATCGCACGGCTTGGCCAAGCTGCGCTGGTCGGAGTACGGCGGCTACCTGCGCACGCGCGGGACGGCGACCACGGACATCCCGTGGGAGCACTCCTGGGACCGCTTCACGGGACGCGAGGCGTGCCGGTTCATCGAGCGCTACGACCGGGAGGAGCCCTGGGCGCTGATGGTCGGCTTCCCCGGACCGCACGACCCGTACGATCCCGCGCGCGACTTTCCGGTGCGGTACCGGGACGAAGACATGCCGCCGCCGATCCGCGGCGGCGCGGGCGATCCCGGCGGCCTGCGGGAGGCGCACGAGCGCCAACGCGCCGGCATGGGCATGCCGGACGGCCCGCTCCGCCCGGAGGAGAGCGCCACGCTACGCTCCCACTACGCGGGGCTGGTGAAGGGGATCGACCACGAGGTTGGCGCCATGATCGCGGCGCTCCGCGACAGCGGCCAGTTCGACGGCACCGTCGTCATCTTCGGAAGCGATCACGGCGACCTGCTCGGCGACCACGGCATGCAAGGCAAGGGCAACTTCTTCGAGGGATCGATGCGCATCCCGCTGGTGGCGCAGGGTCCTGGGATCGGCAGTGGGAAGGACCATGCGTGGTTGGTGGAGCTCCGCGACGTCACGGCCAGCATGCTGCGGATCGCCGGCGTCGATCCGCCGCCGCACATGGACGCCCGCCCCCTGCCCGGCCTGGGAGCCGACGGCGACGGCCGAACCGAGATCCTGGGCGTGCTCGCCGGCGCCTGGGTCGCCTTCGACGGCACCTGGAAGCTCTGCAAGTATCACGGACACCCGCCGCTGCTGTTCAACCTGGCCGACGACCCGGACGAGCTGGTCGACCGCGCGGAAGACCCGGCCGCGGCGCGGGAGCTTCTGCGGCTCGATGCCCTGCTGACCGCGGAGGTCATGGCCGGCATCGACCTGGCCATGCACGACCGCTTGGCCTCGCCGTACTCGCTGGCGACGGACGAGGCGTTCGGCCGGCCCGGATGGAGCTGGCGTTATCCGGCGCCGATCGCGGCCGCGACGCTGCACACCGCCGGCGGCGGCCCCGGCGAGGAGTCGCAGTATGACAATCGGTGAAGGGGCGTTTCGCTACCGGGTCGACGACCAGTGGGCGCACGGGGACGCCGCGGCGCGCGGGGTGCTGAGCAGCGTGGCGTGCGACCGCCGGGGTCGCGTGTTCCTGTGCAGCCGCGAGCCGGACCCGAAGATCCTGGTCTACGACGCGGACGGAGCTCGGCTGGATGCGTGGACGCACGCGGCGTTCCGCCATCCGGCCGGCATCCACGGGATCAGCGTGGCGGCCGACGATACCCTCTACGTCACCGACGTCCTGGACCACGTCGTGCACCGCTTCACGCCCGACGGGACGCTGCTCGGCACCCTGGGCACGGCCGGCCGGCCGGGAGCGCCAGGGCAGCCGTTCAACAGTCCCACGCAGGCGTTCCAGGCACCGTCAGGGGACCTCTACGTGGCCGACGGCTACGGGCAGGCGCGCATCCACCGGTTCGCCGCGGACGGGACGCTGATCACCTCGTGGGGCGAGCCGGGCGGCGGGCCCGGCCAGTTCGACACCCCGCACTCGATCGGCGTCGACCGCCGCTGCCAGGTCTGGGTCGCCGACCGCGAGAACTGCCGGGTACAGGTGTTCGACGCCGGCGGTCGCTTCATCCGCGAGCGCCGGCTGGTGCGGGCCAACAACATCGCCCTGGACGGCCGGGACCACGTGTTCGCCGGCTCGGGCATCATGGACCTGGACGGCACCCTGCTGGCCGAGAACATCGACTACTGGGGCCACTGCGTCTGCGTCGCCCCGAACGGCGACCTCTACTGGACGCACGTAGGCGGTCCCGATCAGCTCGCGAAGTACATCAGGGTGGAGGAACGTCAGTAGCGGGCGGCAGCCTTAGCTACTTGCGATCGTAGGGGTCGGCGGCGTCGCGCAGGCCGTCACCCATGAAGTTGAACGCCAGCACGGAGATGATCACCGGGATGGCCGGGAGCATCAGCCACGGCAGCGAGGCGACCGTGCGCGCATTCGATGCCGCCTTGAGCAGCACCCCCCAACTTATCGCCGGCGCCTGCAGGCCCAGTCCCAGGAAGCTCAATGAGGTCTCGCTCACGATCATGAACGGAATCGCCAGCGACGCGGCCGCGATCAGGTGGCTGGCGAAGTTGGGCACCATGTGGCGGACGATGATGGTCAGGTCGCGGGTGCCGGCCAGCCGCGCGGCAGTGATGAACTCCTCCTCGCGCATGGCCAGGAACCGCCCGCGCACGACCCGCGCGATCTCCGTCCACGCGTACAGCGACAGGAGGACGGTGATCGCCAGATACCTCTGCTGGACGGTGAACTCCCGCGGCAGGGCCGCTGCCAGCCCGATCCAGAGCGGTATCGTCGGGATGGAGCGCAGAATCTCGATGAGGCGCTGGATGGCCGTATCGACCTTTCCGCCGTAGTACCCGGAGGCACCGCCGATCAGGATGCCCAGTATCAGGCTGAGCACCACGCCGATCAGGCCGATCGACAGCGACAGGCGCGTGCCGTGCAGGATCCGCGAGACGATGTCGCGGCCCTGCTCGTCCGTGCCGAACAGGAACGGTGCCGTCCTCCGTTCGTGGCCCTCCACGACCAGGAAGTGCTTGGTGCTCCGAAACAGGCCCAGCAGCTTGTACTCGTATCCGTCGCCGATCAGCCGCACGCGCAGACGCGTGTCGGGGTCCGGCTCGTACACCTTGCGGAACGTCTTCAGATCGCGCTTGCCGACCAGGTCGTACACGTGCAGGCGCAACGCCCCGTCGTCGAAGAAGTGCAGGCGCTGCGGCGGAACGGTAGGAAACTGCTCGTCGGACCTCGCGGGATCGGAGCTCGACAACGGGTCGGCGAAGATCGCCACCAGGTAGAACAGTGCGACCACGATCGCCGAGGCGATCGCGGCCTTGTGGCGGCGGAAGCGCCACCACATGAGCTTCCATTGGCCGGCCAGGTAGCGCCGCTCGTCCTCTACGGGAGAGCGGGTGGCTGCCACGGCTTCGTCGGATTCCGAGGACATCGCGTCAGCTCAACCTGATACGCGGGTCGGTCACGGCCAGCAGCAGGTCGGAGATCAGCGTGCCGATCACGGTCAGCATGCCAAGCCAGAGAAAGATGGTGGAGGCCAGGTACAAGTCCTCGCTGAGGATCGACTGCAGCAGCACCGGCCCCACCGTCGGCAGGCTCAGGACCGTGGAGACGATCACGTCGCCGGACAGCAGGAACGGCAGCAGGTAGCCCATCGTGGAGATGAACGGATTGAACGCCAGGCGCACCGGGTACTTGAAGATGAGCTTCCACTCGGCCACGCCCTTGGCGCGAGCCGACATCACGTACTGCTTGCCGAGCTCGTCAAGCAGGTTGTTGCGCATGACGCGGATCAGCGCCGCCGTGCCGGCGGTGCCCAGCACGATTGCGGGGGCGATCAGGTGGCGCAGCATGTTGACGAACTTGGCCCATGTCCACGGCTGGTTGAGGTATTCCGGAGAGTACAGGCCGCCGATCTCCCAGCCGAACACGAGCGCCCCCAACCACAGCAATATCAGGCCCAGGAGGAAGTTCGGCACCGCCAGCCCCAGGAACCCGATGAACGTGACTGCGTAGTCCTGCGGCGTGTTGTGGTGCACGGCGGAGTAGATGCCGATCGGTATCGCCAGGATCCAGGTAAACAGGATGGTGCCGACGGCCAGGATGAGGGTGTTGGCGAGCCGGTCGGCGATCACTTCGGCGATCGGCCGGCCGAACGCGAAGGACATCCCCCAGTCGCCGGTGACAATGCGCTGCAGCCACTTGAGGTACTGGATCGGTACCGGCCGGTCCAGCCCGAAGTCGGAGCGCAACTGCGCCTCCAGGGCCGGGTCGCCCAGGATGTTCCCGGACGCGCCGGCTCCCTGCCCGGCCCCCAGCAGGGACTGCACGTAGAAGGTGGCGAAGTCACCCGGGGGGAGCTGGACGATCAGGAACGCGATAAGGGAGATGGCCAGCGACGTGATCACCGCGTAGCCAAGACGGCGGGCGAGATAGGCACCCATGGGGTCAGGACGGAATCAAAGAGCGGCCCGCCCCTGCAACGGAGCGGGCCGCTCGAGTGAATCCACGTGGCTCGACGTTAGAAGCCTGCGTCGTTCAGGCCGCCCTCGAAGAAGAACTGCACCGTCCGCCCGCTGCCCGGATTCTGCAGCGCCGAGACGTTCGGCGCGCGCTCCGGCACGTTGCGGAAGTTGTTCTTGACGACGATGACGCCGTTGGAGGCAGCCGAGTCGCCGATCAGGCCGATGTAGTACAGGTTGTTGACGGCGATCTCCTGCGTCTCCAGGTAGTTCTCCGTGCGGTCGGCGTAGCGCAGCAACTGCGATTCGTCGCTGAGCTCGACCAGCCGCCAGAATTCGGTGTCGGACTCCGGCGGTTCGGCCACGACCGCGCCGAGCGTGTAGGAGCCCGCGCGCTGCGCGTACCAGTTCGAGTACGCCGGGAAGGCGCTGCGGCCGGAGATCAGGCTGGTCGGCTCGCGCGCGTTGACGTCGCCGTCCAGGTAGAGCTGCTGCAGGTTGCCGCCGCGCTCGTCGGTGGCCGCCTGGCCCTGCACGAGGCGCAGGTTGACGTTGACGCCGACCGCCGCCCAGTCCTCCTTGAGCAGCTCGCCGATGCCGGCGGTGGTGAACCAGCCCAGGCTGAGGGAGAAGTCCAGGGTCAGTCTCTTGCTGCCGTCGCTGGTCAGGCGGAAGCCGTCCGAGTCCCGCTCGGACAGACCGATCTCGTCCAGGATCTGGTTGGCCTTGGCGGGGTCGTAATCGGCGTAGCGGTACGCGATCTCATCGCCCGGATAGTGGGCGTGCCAGTGCGGGAACACCGCCTGCCGGCCGGTGGCCGTGCCGAAGTAGATCAGCTCGTTGATCTTGTCCCGGTTGATGGCGTGCGACATGGCGATCTTGAAGTCGCGGTTGGTGATCCACTTGCGGATCTCCGGATCCGCCTCCTCGGTGACCTCGCCCAGGCCGTAGGTGTAGTTGAAGGCGACCGCCACCGTGGCGTCGCCCGGCCACAGCATCAGCCGGTAGTTCTCGTTCTCCCCGTTCTCGATGAAAGAGGGCACGTTGTTGAAGGCGATGCCGCGGTGGTTGAAGTCGTACTCGCCGTTGAGGGCGCGCAGGTTGTGGACCTCGGAGTCCGCGTACAGCCGCATCTGGATGTTGTCGATGTACGGGAGCTGGTTTCCGACCGGATCGACCCCGTAGTAGTAGGGATTGCGCTCGAACGCCCACAGGTCGGTGTTGTTGGGGCTGGTGACCACCCACGGGGCGACCGTCGGCGCCTCGACCGTCTTGTGCACGTCGATCTTGTTCCTGAAGAAGGTCTCCCAGTTCTCGAAGCCCTCCTCGGACACCATCTCGTTGATGTCGGCCTCGTCCACGAAGTCCTTGTGGAACTGCTCCAGGAAGTGGGCGGGAGCGAACGAGGGCGAGCCGACGCGGCCGTTGAGCGTCCAGCCGGCGATGCGGTAGGTGGCCACGTCGTCGATGAAGCCGGCCTGCGGGGTCTCGAAGTACCACTGGATGGTGCTGTCGTCGATCTTGCGCACTCCCGGGTTGAAGGACGAGAAGCCCAGGCGGCAGTTCTTCTCCGGGTTCAGGGTCTCGTGGCAGACGATGTGCTCAACGGCCCACACGAAGTCGTCGGCCGTGAACGGCTCGCCGTCCGACCACTTCATCTCGCGCCGGAGATGGAACGTGTAGGTGACGCCGTCGTCCTCCAGCGTCCAGTCCCGGACGTTGTTGGGGACGATGTTGGTGCCGTCGATGTCGTACAGCAGCAGGTGGTCCATCATGATGCGGTCGGCGTTCTGGCCGTCGCCGGGTCCGGCGAAGCCGCGCCGCCACGTGCCGCCGTACTCGCCGATCTGCTCGACCACCGGGACGACCAGGACGTCCGACGCGATCGGCAGCCGCTCCTCGACCGGGGGCAGCTCGCCAGCCGCCACACGTTCGGCCAGCATCGGCGCCTCGTTGAACGAGGTCGGCATCGGACCGTCGTAGGCGAAGGTCGTCAGTTCGGCGGATGCCGACATCGACAGGGCCAAGCCCAGGGTCAATGCCAACACCCCTACTTTCGTATGCGTACGCATGATTCCTCCAAACGCTTGAGCGCGGTCGCGCTTAGCGTGCTCTATAGTCGCCCTCCGGCCCGCGATCTGTCAAGGAAAAGGCCGCCTGCTGGCCGGGAGGGCGCCGGCGTGGCACGCTGCGCGCCGCATGCCTGCCGTTCCGTACCCGTCGCCGCCGGCCGACCGCTCCCCTGGTCGGCCGGCCGGAATCGCCCGATCGACGTTCCTTGCCACGGCCCTGTTGATCGCGGCGGCGCTCTGCTTGGCGGATGACGAGCCGCCCGGTCCTGCACCTCCGGTACGGGCTTCCGCACGCATCCACGCCGGCAATGCCCTGATCGCCGTGGTCGATGGCGAGCTGGCCACACCGGGAAGCGTGGTGGTCGACTATTGGCCCGCCGCCGGCGGCGCGGCGCTGCGCTCCGCGCCGGTGGCCAGCGATGGCACCGCATTTGCCACGCACCTCGTTCGCCTGCGCGCCGCGACCGAGTACCGCTACGAGGTGCGCGTCACCGGGGCCGACGGCCACCTGTCCGCGCCAACGCCGGCAGGCGGCTTCACCACCGGCGAGTTGCCGGAGGGCCTGCGCGACGCCGTCTTCGACGTGTGGCGCGGGGCGCCCACCCTGCCGGTCACGTTCCTGGAGTTCCGGCAGAGCGAGTTCTTCGGCCTGGCGGCGTTCGACGGTCAGGGCCACGTCGTCTGGTACTTTCAGGCGCCAGAGGGCGAGCAACCCTACGTCATGGCCCGCCGCCCGAACGGCAACATCGTCTACCTGGCCGGCTTCAAGGGCGGCACCACCGCCGCCGGCCTGGTCGAGATCGACCCCACCGGCCACGAGCTGCACCGCCTGACCGACGAGTGCGCGCCGTTCGGCCCCATGCACCATGAGGTGCAGGTGCTGCCGGACGGGCGCGTACTGTACCTGTCGCGCGACGTGCTGTGGGACGGCTACGGCGACCCGGCCGTGCCGCAGGAAGGCGACACGCTGGGGATCTGGGACGCGGAGGCCGGCACCGCCTCGATCGTCTGGAACATCTTCGACCATCTCTCCCCGGCCGACCGGACGGCGCCCGCGTCCAACCGGACCCTGCCGGGACACCCCATGTGGGGCGGCTGCGAGCGCGATCCGCGGGTGCAGGACTGGAGCCACGGCAACTCGGCCGTGATGGCCGAAGACGGCAGCGTGCTGGTGTCGCTCGGCCACCTGAACCAGGTGATCTCGATCGCCCCCGACCTGGCCTCCGTGCGCTGGCGCCTGGGCGGCCCCGGCAGCGACTTCACCCTCGAGGATCCGCGCGACCGCTTCTACGCGCAGCACACGGCGGTGCCGCTCGCCTCGGGCAACGTGCTGCTGTTCGACAACGGCACCGGCCGGCCCCATGACGAGGGCGCCCAGTTCTCCCGCGCGGTGGAGCTTGAGCTCGACCTGGAGCGGATGACCGCCCGCCGGGTGTGGGAATACTGGCACCGCCCGCCGCTGTACGCGGCGTGCTGCTCCAGTGTGCAGCGGCTGCCGGGCGGCAACACCCTGATCCTGTACGGATCGAGCCGCGCCGAGCGCTGCTGCCGCGTGTTCATCATCGCCGAGGTCACCCCCGACGGCCGCACCGTCTGGGAGGTCGGCCACCGCTCGCCCGGCAAGCCCAACCAGTACCGGGTCTACGCCGCCGAGTCCATCATGGGCGAGTCCGCCCTGCGCTGAGAGTGACTTCCGCTTTGTTGACAGGCGCAACCGGCGGGCTGACACTCACGGGAACACATGGACACGACGCTTGCTCCTCGCCATGACCCCGCACTGCGCATCGTCATGTCCGACGACAGTACGGTAGCCGACCTTTCCGCGCTGAATCGGTTCTGGACTCAGGAGCAATATCTGACGCTGACCGACCACTGCCATCGTCTGATCGAGTTCACCGACGGCTGCATCGAGGTTCTGCCCATGCCCACGCAACGACATCAGCGGATCCTGCGATTCCTGTTCCTGGCGCTGGTTTCGATCGTTCGCGACGGCGGGGGCGAGGTGTTCTTCGCCCCTCTGCGCCTGCGGATTCGTGACGGCAAGTTTCGCGAGCCGGACCTTATGCTCGTCCGCGACGCGGGAGACCCGCGCTGCCGGGACGAGTATTGGCTCGGTGCCGACCTGGTCATGGAAGTGGTGAGTCCTGACGATCCCGACCGTGACCTGGTCGAGAAGCGCGTCGACTATGCCGAGGCGGGCATCCCCGAATACTGGATCGTCAATCCTGTCGACGAGACCGTTACCGTGCTCGTCCTTGGCGACGGCGCAGCATACCGGGAGCACGGGGTGTTCGGTCCGGGAGCACATGCCGATTCGCCCGGTCTGCCCGGCTTCTCGATTCCCGTACGCGATGCGTTTGCGTCGCAGTGGCCGTCAACGTGACGCACCATCACGACGGATCAGCGACGGAATAGCCGAGGCTTTCGAACCCCTTGATGCGCTTGGCGCTCATGCGGGCCAGCATCGGCATGTCACCGTCGACGTAGTCGTAGACGACCACCTCGCGCTTGGCGGGGTGGATGCGGTGCAGCCGGCCGGCGTATTGGGCGAGCGTCCCCCGCCAGGAGATCGGCATGGTCAGGAAGAGCGTGTCGAGCCGGGCGTCGTCGAAACCTTCGCCAATATAGCGGCCGGTGGCAATCAGCACCCGCTCCTCTGCATCGCCGATCGTCTCCAGCCGGTCCGTCAACTCCCTGCGGGCTTTCTGGCCCATGCCGCCGTGCAGCACCAGCACGTTGCGCGCATGGCGCGACAGCCTCTCCGCCAGCAGCAATGCGTGAGCTTTGCGCTCCGTCAGGACGATGGGCGATCGTCCGTCCGCCACCGCGTTCAACACGTCATCGAGGATCATCCGGTTGCGCTCTCCGTCCTCGGCCAGCGCCCCGTAGATCCTCTGGATGGGCGGTCGCTCGGGGTCCAGCTCCGCCGGGAGTACGAAGCGGGTAGCGCGGAGCCGCACCCGATGGATGAACGGGCGTTTGGCAGCCTGGCGACGGGCATCGACGCGGTACCGGACGGGTCCGCATGCATGAAGACGATCGGATGGTGCCCGTCCTTGCGCGTCACCGTCGCCGACAGGCCGAGCACGTAGCGCGCCTTGCAGCGGCGTGTGACCGCCTCGAAGCTGACCGCAGACAGGTGGTGGCACTCATCGACCACGAGATGTCCGTAGTCGGCGACGATGTCGTCGACCTCATCGCGGCGCTCCCCTCTGCCGACAAGGCTCTGTATGACGGCGACGTCGATCACGCCGGTCGGTGCGCGCTTGCCACCGCCGATCCGGCCGATCCGGTCGGCCGGGAGATCGAGAAAGCTGCCCAGTCGGGCAACCCACTGGTCGAGGAGCTGCCGGCGATGCACCAGCACCAGCGTGTTGGTAGCGCGCGCAGCGATCATGGAGGCGGCGACCACGGTCTTGCCGAACGCGGTAGTCGCCGCCAGCACCCCGGTATCGTGCCGGAGCAGTGCCTCGGCGGACGCCTGCTGCTCGGGTGTGAGCTCGCCTGCGAAGGTCGTCTCGACCGGACGCCCGGCATTGCGTTCATCCCGCCGGCGGACGCGGATGCCGAGCGCGGTGAGCAGCTCTACCGACGCGTCTGCGCATCCGCGCGGCAGGGCCACGTGGTGCGACAGCAACTCGGCGCAGCCGATGACGCGCGGAACGCCGAACGTCGGCAGACGCATCGCCTGATTGCTGTAGAACTCGGGATTCTGAAACGCCGCCACACGGGCAAGCCGGTTGACCAGGGAGGCCGGGAGCCCCTGTCGGTCGACGTACACCTGATCGCCCAGCACGATGTCGGCGGTCTCCGGCAACGGGCCGGTGTTCCAGCGCCGCCGGAACTCGATTGGCCTGACAAGTGGCAAGAAAGACGACCGCGTCCCGATGCCACGTGTGCTTGTCGAAGTCGATGGCCAGGAACCGGCAGGTCTCGTCGGACAGCAAGGGATAGACGCCCATGGTGAAGTCCTTGCCGTCCGTGTCCCTGCCGCGGAGATGTCGGCCGACGACTTCATCGGTCACCGGTATGAAGGCGCGGTGCGGACATTCCCGGCACTTGATCCGCGGCTTGTTGCAGATGCGAGGCGCCCACTCGTTGGCACAGGCCGGTGCGTAACCCGACCGGCCGCTCCGCGCGTTCGTCCATCGCCTCGGGAATACGTCGTCGCGGCCTCGAAAGAGCGACCGAAACAACGCGATCTTCTCGGCCGGCGACGACGACGCCGTTACGGGTGGCGCGCCACGCGACGGGCTGTGGTCGTTCGCGTCGTGCGCGCCGATCTCGGCGAGCCGCTCCCGCAGCGCGGACTGTTCGGCGGCCAGCGCCGCCAGTCTCTTCCTGATCGCTGCCGCTTCTTCCCGATCCGAGGTTGCGGACGACAGCTCCATCGGCTTGTCAGCGCTGCCCCTTGCGCGCGTCGATCCACTCCTGCAGCTTCCTGCTGGGCTTGGTGCTTCCGGTCACGGGCTCAATGTCACCTCTCGGCGTCCTCATCCAACTCGCCCTCGACGGCGACTGCGGCCATCCTCGCCGCTTGCTCGGCGGCGGCGGCAATGTCGGCGTCGTCGGAATCGATCAATGCAAGCAGCAGTGGTTGAGCTTCGTGCGGATCGATGATGGCTCCCGCTTCGATGGCGGCGAGCAGGAGCTCCCTGTCGGTGTCCGGCGCTGAGAGCAGTGAGGAAACGTGCGGCCATGCCGCTTCCAGGTCCCACGCGCCGACGGCGGACACCGCTGCGCACCGAATCTCGGCATCGGGATCGTCCAGCGCGGCGAGGATCTCGTCGTCGAAACCATCCACGTGGCACATTGCGCAGACGGCGGTCAGCCGCCACTCCCGATCCTCACGGGCGTAGGCGGCACGGACCGCGTCCCCGTGCCAGTCGGCCGGAGCTCGTGCCGAGGCTTCCAGGATGTGGCGCCGCACGTTCGGCGGCACGTCATCTTCCAGGTACCGAACGCGCAACGTGTCCTGAATCCTGCGGAAGGTGTGCCCGGATATCGGCGGGGGACCCAATGCGTCTTCGTCGAGGCGCAGAAAGTAATCGTCGCTGTCCAGATCCATCTGCTCCAGGACCGGTCCGAGAGACAGCGCGGCGCGGCAGCGCAGCGGCTCGGATGCGGTGGACTCGCCGACGAGGGACAGCAGGATGCCGGCGAGATCGTCGTTGATGACCACGACCTCGCCGGCCAGCTCCGCGGCCAGGAGGCGGTCCGATTCATCCGCCTGCCGGTCGTCGAGAACCTCCAGCAGCGTGCTCCCGCCGTTCGGGGGCCATTCCCAGCGCGGCGTGCGTGCAAGGCGCGTCAGATCCATTCGTTCATCCCCTTCCACTCTCCGCAGAGCCTCATACGTGGTCAAGCCGCCGGTCGTCCGGCGACCGACGAGCCGCCGGAGCAGGAGGCAGCACGGTAGGCAGTACGGTTCGCCCTGAGACCGGAGCGAATCAGGCTGAACTACACCTGACCGCTACGCGTCGGTGTCGCGCTGTAGCAAGAGTTGGCGTAAACGCCGAGGTTTGCCCCAGCGAGGCCCCCGATCCGATACGGGCTCAGGACTCCGTCAAGCCGCCATCGCCACGCACCTTCGTCTCCATGGGCTGGCTAGGAAAAGATCGAGGATTCTTGTCCCAGGGCCTTGACGGGGTTCTCGCGCCTGCGAGGTGGCACGCCACCGCACGGACGCGCCCCTTCCGGCCTCCCGGAAGCTCGAATGCCCGTTCGGCCGCCCAGCACCCCCTTCAGCGCCCGCTGAACGCGCATCGCCGCCCCGTCCCGGACCGGTCAAGAAGGTCTATCTGGAAATCATGAGTATATTTATCGCATGAAGACCGCCACTCTTGCGACCGCCGCCCGGCCCGCGATCACCTCCACCATCGGCGTGCTCTCCGACCGCGAGCTGCTGCGTCAGGCCAGCACCCTGGTCCACCACGAGCGCCACCTGCAGGGCGCCATCATCGACCATCTGGCCGAGATCGAGGCGCGCCGCCTGTATCTGCGGCGCGGCTGCTCCAGCCTGTTCGACTACGCGGTGCGCGAGCTCGGCTACAGCGACGCTGCGGCCGGGCGGCGCATTGGCGCCGTGCGGCTGTGCGCGGACCAACCGGATGCCCGCGAGCGGCTGCGCGACGGCTCGTTGACGCTGAGCGCCGCCGCGGAGCTGCAGTGGGCGTTCGACCGGCAGCGGCGGCGCGGGTCGATCACCGGCACCGCGTCGATCGCGCCGGCGGGGGCTGGCCTGCCAGCTTCAGCGCCGGGGGAGGCTTCAGCGCCGGGGGGCGCCGCGATGGGGTCAGCCCCGGCGAAGGCTGCGCCGGCGGGCGTTCCGGCGGCGGATGCCGCGCCGCCCGCAACGCCCAGCCACTGCGAGCCTCCGCCACCGCTGGTGCTCGACGCGGCAGGAAGACAGAAGCTGGTCGAGGAAGCGGCCGGCAAGAGCGCGCGGCAGGTCCGCCGCATGCTCGCCGACCTGGACCCGGAGCTGGCGCCGCCGGCCGACCGCGTGCGCCCGCTCGGCGGCGGGCGCTACGAGCTGAAGGCCGTCATTGACGCCGACTGCCAGCAGGGGCTGGAGCACCTGCGCGGGTTGCTCTCGCACGTGGACCCGCGCATGACCGTGGGGCAGCTCGTCGGCTGCATCGTGCAGGAGGCGCTCGACCGGCACGACCCGAGCCGGCCGCCGCGCCGGGCGCGCACCGGCAGCCGGGCGGCGCAGGGCGAATCCGGGCCCGCTCCGGCAGCGAAGGAGCAGGCCGCCCCGGAATCCGGCCACGCCGTGACGGTGCAGGACGAGGTGATGCCCGCCGGCACCACTCCGACGCCGGAGCGGACGCCGCACCCGAGGCCGGCCTCCGCGCCTTCGGGGCCCCGGCAGGAAGCGACGGACCGACCAGCCGCTGCCGGCACGAAGCCCGCTGGCGCAGCTACTCCGACGGCGAAGCGGAGCGCTGCGGGCCGCGCGATTCCGGCGGCGGTGCAACGACAGGTGTGGCAGCGTGACGGCGGCCGCTGCAGCTACCTCGATCGGCGAACCGGACGCCGCTGCAACTCACGACACCTGATCGAGATAGACCACATCCTCCCCTATGCGCTGGGCGGTGGTGCCGACCCCAGTAATTTGAGATTGCTCTGTCATGCCCATCATCGCCATCGGCACGCGCCGCACGGCTGAACGGTGGCTCCCGGAGGACCAGACCCGAGCCCGCCGCGGTCGCACCTCCTTCGGTGTCGCCCACACGAAATCCAGAAGGCCCTCGGAAGTATCGGCTGGAGGTCCCCGCGCAACCATTGAGCCCCGGCGTCCGCTTGGGGCGGTCACGCCGACAGCACGCGCAGCACCTCTTCCACATCGACTGGCAACGCCGCCGAGATTGCCTCGTCATCCTGCCCCAGGCCGTGCAGGCGGCGGATCGCCTGCGCGAGCAACGCTTGCGGCGCCGCGAGTGCTCCGGGCGCTCCTATGCCGCCGCTGACTCCCGGTCGCCGCGCCGGCGGAGCCACTCGACGGTGGCCATGAACAGGAGAGCGAAGGCCAGCAGGACGGTGGCGACGGCCAGGATCGCGGGGCTGATCTCCTCGCGGATGCCCGACCACATCTGGCGCGGGATGGTGCGCTGCTCCAGCCCGCCGATGAACAGCACCGTGACCACCTCGTCGAACGAGGTGGCGAAGGCGAACAGCGCGCCGGACACGACGCCGGGCGCGATCAGCGGGAGCTGAATGCGGCGGAAGCCGGTCAGCGGGCCGGCGCCCAGGCTGGCGGAGGCGCGCAGCAGGTTCCGGTCGAAGCCGGACAGCGTCGCGGTGACGGTGATGACGACGAACGGCGCGCCCAGCGTGGTGTGCGCCAGGATCAGCCCCAGGTGGGTCTGCGCCAGCCCGATCGCCGAGTAGAAGAAGAACATGCCCACCGCGGAGATGATCAGCGGCGTCACGATCGGGGACAGCAGCAGCCCCATGATCGCGGTGCGGCCCGGCATCGCCGGGCTCGACAGGCCGAGCGCGGCCACGGTGCCCAGCACGGTCGCCAGCGCCGTGGCCGCGGCGCCGATGACCAGGCTGTTGACCAGCGCGCGCAGCCACTCCTCGTCGCCCGCCACGCTCCGGTACCAGCGCAGCGAATAGGCGTCGGGGTCGAGCCTGAGCATTCCCTCGGTGAAGGTGAAGTAGGGCTCCACGTTGAAGCTGAGCGGCACGAACACCAGCAGCGGCGCGATCAGGAACAGCAGCACCGCCGTGCAGAACGCCAGGTACACGGCCCGGCCGGCGCGTTCCGGAAGGGTGCGAGCCGGCACGGTGCGGTTTGCCACGGTCAGCCCAGCCGCAGGCGGTTGATGCCCACCACCCGGTCGTAGATCACGAAGAAGATCAGCACGCAGGTCAGCAGGATGCCGCCCAGCGCCGCCGCCAGTCCCCAGTTCAGCGATTCCTGCATGTGGTAGGCGATCTGGTTGGAGATGAGCTGGCCGGTGCGGCCCCCGACCAGAGCGGGCGTGATGTAGTAGCCGAGCGCGACGATGAACACCAGCAGCGTGCCGGCGCCCACGCCGGGCAGGGACTGCGGCCAGTAGACGCGGACGAACGCTTGCACCGGCCCCGCGCCCAAGGACGCGGCGGCACGCAGGTATTCGGGCCGGATGGTGCGCATGACCGAGTAGAGCGGCAGCACCATGAACGGCAGCAGCACGTGGGTCATCGCGATCAGGGTGCCGGCCATGTTGTAGATCATGGCCAGCCGCTGATCGTCGCCGATCACGCCGATCGCTACCAGCAGGTCGTTGATCACCCCCTGCGACTGCAGCAGCACGATCCAGGACGTGGTGCGCACCAGCAGCGACGTCCAGAACGGCAGCAGCACGCCGACCAGCATCAGCGCGGCGCGTCGCGGCGGCGCGTGCGCGACTCCGTAGGCAAGCGGGTAGCCGAGGACCAGGCACAGCGCCGTGACCGCCAGGCTGACCAGGAACGTCCTGCCGAAGAGCTGGAGGTAGATGCGCTGCTCCTCCGGCCGGCGGACGATGCGGCCGTCCGGGCCGCGGTCCCGGTCGACGGCGTTCAGGTAGTGGCGGGCCGTCCAGCGCTCGCCGGCGCGCTGCAGCGCCCGCCACGTGCGCGCCTCTCCCCACGCCGGGTCGGCCTCCACCATGGCGGTGCGCCAGTCGTCGGTCTCCACGCCCTGAAGCCGGCGCATGCTGCGGGTGAAAACGCTGCGCAGACCGGCCTCCACACGGTTGACGCGGGTGGCGATCTGGCCGAGCGTCCGCTCCTCCCGCGCGGCCAGCAGCTCGCGGGCGGCCGCCGCGTACACCGGCTCCGGCGGCGCGACGCTTCCGTCCCAGCCCCGCAGCAGCGCCACGGTGTCCGGCAGCGCGTCGGCGACCACCGGGTCGTGGACGCTGCGCACCAGCATGGCGCCCAGCGGCGCCAGGAACGCCACGCCGACGAACCCCGCCAGCGGCAGGACCAGCAGCGCGGCGCGGAGGCGGGCGCCGCCGGTTCCGGACATGCGCGGCCGGGGCCGGCTCAGCGGGCCAGCCACGCTCCGAAGCGGTCGTTGATCTCGTCGCCGTAGTCCGCCCACCACGCCCAGTCGTTGAACACCGAGCGCTCCAGGCGCGCAGGCGTCACCGGCATGTGCGGCTCCATCTCCACGCCGGTCTCGACGTGGGTGCCGACCAGCGGCAGCGCCGAGTGCCGGGTCGGGCTGTAGGAGATGAAGCCGCTCATGGCAGCCATCGACTCCGGCCTTGCCGTGAACGCCAGGAACTCCAGCGCCGCCTCCAGGTTGGGCGCCCCGGCCACGATGGCAAGCTGCGAGTGGTCCAGCACCTGACCGTCCCAGACGATCCCGAACGGCTGGTTCTCGGCCACCTGGGCGTTGAAGATGCGGCCGTTGTAGGCGGTGCTCATCACCACCTCGCCGTCGGCAAGCATCTGCGGCGGCTGCGCGCCGGCCTCCCACCAGACCACGTGCTCCTTGATCTCATCCAGCTTCCGGAACGCCCGGTCCACGCCCTCGGGCGTGCTCAGGGTCTCGTACACCTGGTCGGCGGGCACGCCGTCGGCCACCAGTGCGAACTCCATGGTGCCGTACGGCGAGCGCCGCATGCCGCGGCGTCCGGGGAACTTCTCAAGGTCGAAGAAGTCGGCCATGGTGGACGGTTGCTCGCCGGTGAGCAGGTCCGTGCGGTAGGCGTAGATCGTCGAGTACACGATCAGTCCGACGCCGCACTCGGAGATCATGCCGGGAAGGAAGTCCTGCATCGCAGCATCCGCATCCTGCCCCGGGAACAGGTCTTCGGGCGCCAGGACCTCCAGCAGCCCCTCGTCGCAGCCACGCACCGCGTCCGCGGCTTCCAGGTCCACCACGTCCCAATGCACGTTGCCGGTCTCCACCTGGGCTCGGATCTCGGCGAGGCCGCCGTTGAAGTCCTCCATGCGCATGTCGTAGCCGGTGTCGGCGCCGAACGGATCGAGCAGCGCCTTCTGCGTCGCCCGGCCGTACGCTCCGCCCCAGGAGACCATGGTCATCTCCTCGGCGGTGGCCGGCAGGCTCCCCGCCAGCGCGGCCAGGGCCAGGGTCGCCGCAAGTCTGGTCATCCTCATGTCTCTTCTTCCTCCTCGTCGTCGACGTCCAGGGCCCGGCAGTCGGCTGCCGCCCATCCGATGGTGATCGTATCGCCCTCCAGCATCGCGCCATGTCCGACGATGTTCGGGATCTTGAGCGCGAAGTCGGTGCGCCCGCCGGCCCGGACGTGCACGATCAGGTGGTCGCCCAGGAAGGTGATGGCCTCGACCTGCGCCTCGAACTGGTTGCTGTACTCGTGCGACCCGGTCGCCAGGGCGACCCGTTCGGGGCGGATGGCCAGCGTCACGTCGTCGCCGGCCTCGCACTCCGCAACCCGGAAGGCGGCGATCGTCTGATCGCCCACCGCCACCCGGCAGTAGTCGCCGTCGACGGCGGCCACCTGCCCGCGCAGCAGGTTGTTGCCGCCGATGAAGCGGGCCACGAACGGCCGTTCCGGTTCCTCGTAGAGGATCTCCGGCGTCGCCACCTGCTCGATGCGGCCTCGGTTGAACACGGCGATGCGGTCCGACATCACCATCGCTTCCTGCTGGTCGTGCGTGACGTACACGACGGTGACGCCGAGGCTGCGGTGGATGCGCCGGATCTCATACTGCATCTCCTCGCGCAGGCTGCGGTCCAGGGCGCCGAGCGGCTCGTCCATCAGCACCAGGCTGGGCTCGAACACCAGCGCGCGGCCGATGGCGACGCGCTGCTGCTGGCCCCCGGAGAGCTGGTCGGGCCGCCGGTCCTCGAACCCCTCCAGCCGCACCAGCCGCAGCGCCCGCCGCACGCGCTCGCTCCGCTGCGCAGGATCGAGCCGGCGCACCTCCAGCGGGAAGGAGAGATTCTGTCCCACCGTGAGGTGCGGGAACAGCGCGTAGTTCTGGAAGACCACGCCGATGTTGCGCTGCCGCGGCGGCAGGTCGTGCACGGAGCGGCCGGCGATGCGGATGGTGCCGGCCGACGGGGTCTCGAACCCGGCCAGCATCATCAGGCAGGTGGTCTTGCCCGAGCCCGACGGCCCGAGCAGGGTCAGGAACTCCCCTTCGCGAACGCTGAGGTTCAGGTCCCTGACGACCAGGGTGCGCCCGTCGTAGCTCTTGTCGATCGACGCGAACTCGACGTACGGCGGGAGGCCGTCCGTCGCCGGATTCTGCGCGGCGGCGGACTCACCCGGTCGCGCGGTTACGCCTCCGGACGTGGCCGTCGCCATGGACTGCTCATTCTACCATGAGCTGGCTACCATGGCAGCGCCGAGCTTCGTCCCAGCCCGGTCAGTGCCTCCTCGATCGCTCCCTTGACGACGCCGAGCACCTGCACGGACTCGGTGAAGTCGCCGAGCATGAACTTGCCGGCTGCCCTGACCTTGGCCTCCGCCCGTGCGTACTGCTCGGCCACGCGCGGGTCGGCGTGCCCGCCGGGGATGCCCAGCGACTGCGCCATGTCCTCGGGACCGCCGGCGAAGTAGTCGATGCCGTCCACCTGCAGGATCTCGTCCAGGTTGTCCACCGAGGTGACGCTCTCAAGCTGCGGGACCAGCAGCGTGTTGCGGTTGGCGGCCTCGAACAGCGAGATGCGCTCCGGGCCGTCCTGGCGCAGCACCATCGGGTAGCTGGTCGAGCTGCGCAGTCCGAGCGGCGCGAAGAACGTGTACTTGACCAGCGCTTCCGCCTCCGCGCGCGTCTGCAGGTTGGGGACCACGATGAGCTGCACGCCGCGGTCCAGGTAGGACAGGATGGTCGACTCCGCGCCGTCCGGGATGCGCATGCCGGTGCTCATCCCGAACCCCTCGGCGATGCGGCAGATGGTGCCCACCTGCTGCGGGCTCACCGGCGCGTGCTGCCCGTCCAGGTTGACGAAGTCCAGGCCCATGCGGCCGGCCAGCTCCACCACCTCCTCCGAGGGCTCGTTCATCGACACGCCCAGCGCCTTTTCGCCTCGCGCCTTACGCCATAGGATCCGGTTCTCGATCATGGATGCCGTTACCTCCTTCCGCCGTGTGCTGGCGGCCACGTTCGTCCTGGCCGCCCTGCTCGCCTCCGCCGAGGAGTCGAACCCGCCGCGCGTCGTGTCGGCGACCGCGGCGCTGCACCCCGACAACAGCCTTATAGCAGAGATCGCCGTGGAGCTCGACGCGCCGGGGCGCGCGTACGTCGAGTACGCGGGACCGGACGGCACGCTGCGCTCGGCGACGACGGCCGAGCCCGCACGCACGTTCACCGTGCCGCTGGTGCGCCTGCTCCCCGATACGGCGTACACCTTCGCGGTCGTGCCGGTCGCCGACGATGGCACGCCCGCCGCACCCGCCGCCGAAGGCACCTTCCGCACGCGCGCGTTGCCGCCGGCCCTGGCCCGCCTCGATATCGACGTGACCGGCGAGTCCACCGCGGAGCTGGTGCTGCTCGACCTGCAGGACAACCCGGACAGCTTCTTCCTGTTCCTGGACCGCCGCGGCCGCATCGTCTGGTACCACCGCAACCGGCCGGTCGTCGCCGATCCGCCGACGCCGATCCGGGCGGTGCGCCAGAAGCCCAACCACAACCTCGTCTACTGGGAGGGCGGCCCCACGGGCCGCTTCGTGAACTGCTGCCTGCGCGAGATGGACCCGCTCGGGCGCGTCGTGACGCGGCTGGTCAACAACGACATCGACAAGTGGGCGCACCACGACTTGGCGATCCTGCCGGACGAGCAGGTGCTCTACATCGCCCACGAGATCGTCACCATCGACGACACCGAGCAGGGAGGCGAGGCGGAGACCCGCGTGCTGGTCGACTCGCTGCGCCGCTGGGACCAGACCACGCACACCACCGAGGAGATGTGGGACGCGCGGGACCACCTGTCGCTGGCCAACCGCGTCCGCTGGAGCGGAGACATCAAGAACTGGCTGAACGTCAACTCGCTGGCCTTCGGCGTGCGCGGCAACGTGATCCTGTCGCTCGCCAACCGCAACGAGATCATCTCCATCGCTCCCGACTTCAAGAGCATCGAGTGGCGGCTCGGGGGGCCCGAGTCGAGCTACGAATTCGCCGACCCGACCGACCGGTTCTATTTCCAGCACACCGCCGCCGAGCTCCCGAACGGCAACATCCTCCTGTTCGACAACGGCCGCGACCGGCCGGAGGAGGAGGGAGGCGAGTACTCCCGCGCCCTGGAGCTGGCACTCAACACCTACGACCTGATCGCGGTGAAGGTGTGGGAGTACCGCCACACCCCCGACCTGTATTCGCTGTCCCGGTCGAGCGCCTACCGGCTGCCGTCCGGCACCACGCTGATCAACTTCGAGACCAACGACCGTGACCCGCAGCGCGTGATCGTCGAGGCGGATGCCGACGGCGGCGTGGTCTGGCAGGCCGACCTGCGCAGCCCGACGATCCGCAACAGCTACCGCGCCTATCCGGCCGACACCATCATGGGCGAACGACGAATCGAGGAGAAGTAATGCAACTGACCGCCGCCCTGATCGGGCTCCGTCATCCGCACTCGGCGGGCCACATCCGCACCCTGGACTGCCTGCCCGAGGTGACCCGCATCGTGGTCTGGGACGAGGACCCCTCGGCTCTGGACGAGCTGCGCGGCGAGGTGCGCGACACGCCGGTCGAGCAGGCCGGCAGCCTGGCCGAGCTCCTGGGCCGACGCGACCTGGACTTCGTGGTCGCCGCCGAGCGCAACGACCGCAACCCGGACCTGTTCGCAGGCATCCTGGAGGCCGGCCACCACCTCCTGGCCGAGAAGCCGCTGGGCCGCACCGCCGACGACGCGCGGCGCGTGGTGGCCGCCGCCGAGCGGGCGGACCGGCAACTCTCCGTCTTCTACACCAACCGCTACAACCCGCTGATCGCCGAGGCGCGCCGGCTGGTGCGCGCCGGCGCGCTGGGCGCGCTGTTCTCGCTGGAGATCCGGATGCTCACCACGCAGGTCCGCTTCCGCGGACCCGATCACTGGCTGTTCGACCGCGCCAGGGCCGGCGGCGGCATCCTCTCCTGGCTGGGCTGTCACTCGCTGGACCTCATGCCGTTCCTGACCGGCGATCCGATCGTGTCGGTGGCCGCGGAGGTCGCCACGCGCGGCGAGGACGGCTTCGACGTCGAGGACACCGCGACCCTGTCGATGCGCCTGCGCTCCGGCGCGCTGGCGTCCCTGCACGCCGCCTACGTGCTGGCCGTGGCGGGCGGCGGCTTCTACAACCCCGCCGGCTACGACCAGCACGTCGGCGTCAACGGCCGCGAGGGGCGGCTCTGGTGGAACGACCGCGGCCCGCCCGAGCTGCACCTGGAGAGCGGCGTGCCGGATTTCGCGGCCGCGCCGCAGCGCACGTTCACCTTCACGCCGGCCGAGTCGCGCGCGTACGGCGGCCGCTACGGCGAGCGGCTCGTGCGCGACTTCATCGCCGCCACGCGCGGCGAGGGTCCCGTCCCGATCCCGGGCAAGGCGGCGGTGCGGGTGGGACTGATCGTCGATGCGGCCTACGAGTCGGCGCGCACCGGCCGGCGGGTCGAGGTGCCGGCGGAGTAGCCGAGCCGGACGCTACATGAGGCGGCGGATGCGCTGCACGCGGCCCTCGCGGGAGGCGGCGAGCATGCGCTCCGGGGCCGCCAGGCGCCCGAGGAGGGCCGGGCTCTCCTGCACGAAGGTCTCCGCGTAACGGGTCCTCATCACGCGGCCCAGATGGGCGAGCTCCATCTCGATGCGCCGGCGGGCGCGCTCCGGGTCGTGCTCCTGCGTGCGGTAGCACGCCTCCGCCTGCACGCGCAGCTCGACGATATCGGCGGGCAGCTCCACCCCGCAGGTGACCTGGCTGGTGTCGAACATGATGCCGGAGAAGTAGGTGACCGCGACGCGATGCGGGCGCCCGGCGCGCGGGTTGGCGGCGCGGTCGCGCGCCTCCAGCACCGCCCGGCCCACTTCCGTGTGGTCGGTCCGGTGCGCCATGCGGAAGCCGGAGTCGCCGTACGGGTTCTCGGTGATCAGGATGTCGGGACCGACCTCGACGATCAGCTCCCGGATGGCGTCGATCGCCTGCGGCTGCTCGCCGCGGGTGAACGGCTTGTCGTCGAACCCCAGCACGCGCACGTCGTCGATCCCGAACAGCGCCGCCGCCTGCCGCATCTCCTGTTCCTTGCGGCCGGTGTATGCCTCTACCGGCTCGCCGACGATGGCGGGGTCGCGTTCCGCCTCCGGCTTTGCCATCTCGTCCAGGAAGCGCTCGCGGTGGGTGGCGCCGCCGTGCGTGACGCTGCAGACGGTCACCCGATCGCCCGCGCGGGCATGCAGGCAGAGGGTGCCGGACACCCAGGTCCAGTCGTGTGGGTGCGCCATGACGGCCAGCAGACGGAGCGGTTCGCTCATGGCGTCATCCTACACGAGTTGGAAACCACGCTCCTCGAAGTGGGGATCGAAAGCGAACGCCGAGGAAATACCGTGCTGCCGCATCACGGCGAAGCTGGCGCAATCGACCAGGCTCAACCGGCGTCGGTTGGCGTCGAGGAAGGTGGCAACTGCCTGTGCATGGACCGCCTCATCGATCAGGATGACTGTGACGATCGGCAGGAGATCGTCGAACATCGCGCGCACGGCCTCCATGCCAAGCCTCGCCTGGAGCAGCGCCGCGCTTTCCACGCACACGTAGTTCGATGTGGTGAGCGGCGTTCTGGCGGCAATCAACTGGCTCCAACCCTCAAGCGCCCGAGCATGTCCGTCGTCGTTCGTATCGAGCGCCGCGTACAGCGCGGACGTGTCGACGAAGACGCTCATCGCTCACGCTGACCGCGCTGCGCGTACGCTTCAGCCAGATAGCGGTCGTGCTCTCGGGAGACGTCGGATCGTCCCGAGCGGAATCGTCCCAATGCCGAGAGCGCACGACGCTCCCGGTCCGACTGTGAGGTCTGTTCCGCTGAGTCCAGGATGCTGTCCACCCCGTTCCGCACCAACTCGGCCACCGACACGTCACGATCCACCGCCAGCCGTTTCAGTCGGCGAAGCTGCTCCTCCGTGAGCTGCACTTGTGTTCTAATCACAGCCTGTATGTTGGCATGGGATCGTCGTCATGACAACATGTATCATCCAGAGTTGGTCAAAGCCCCTGGTCAAGTTGCGCCCGTGGTATGGGCTTGCACGACTCGGCCGTTTTGCCGAGCATGTCGAGCAGCTGCGCGGCGCATGCGTCCGCGCACCCACCGATACGGAGGCATCACCGTGCGACGAATGTTCTGTGCGGCAGCGATCGGCCTGTTGTGCGCCGGCGCCGTCATGGCCGACATCAAGCCGGCCGTCGTCTACGACGTCGGCAGCAAGTTCGACAAGTCGTTCAACGAGGGCGTCTACAACGGCGCCGAGCGGTTCAAGCAGGAGACCGGCGTCGCATACGCCGAGTTCCAGATCACCAACGAGGCGCAGCGCGAGCAGGCGTTCCGGAACTTCGCCCGCCGCGACTACAGCCCGATCATCGCCGTGGGCTTCAGCCAGGCGCCGGCCGTGGAGGCGGTTGCCGCCGAATACCCGGACACCAGCTTCGCGATCATCGACATGGTCGTGGACCTGCCCAACGTGCAGTCCATCGTGTTCAAGGAGCACGAGGGCTCGTTCCTGGTGGGCATGATCGCCGCCATGGCGTCCGAGACCGGCACGGTCGGCTTCGTGGGCGGCATGGACATCCCGCTGATCCGCCGGTTCGGCTGCGGCTACGTGCAGGGGGTGCGGTACGTCACCCCGGACGCGGAGATCTACCAGAACATGGCCGGAACCACGCCGGCGGCGTGGAGCGATCCGGTCAAGGGCGCGGAGCTCGCCAAGTCGCAGTTCGACCGCGGCGCGGACGTAGTGTTCGCGGCGGCCGGGGCCACCGGGCTGGGCGTTCTGCAGGCCGCCGCGGACGGCGGCAAGCTGTCGATCGGCGTGGACTCCAACCAGAACTACCTGCACCCGGGATCGGTGCTGACCTCGATGCTCAAGCGGGTCGACGTCGCGGCCTACGACGTGTTCAAGACCGCGCTGGAGGGCACCTGGGAGCCCGGCTTCAGGAACCTGGGGCTGGCCGAGGACGGCGTCGGCTGGGCGCTCGACGAGCACAACCAGGCACTGATCAGCGACGAGATGACCGAGCGGGTGGAGGCCGCGCGAGCCGCGATCGTCGCCGGGGAGATGGAGATCCACGACTACATGGCGACCAACTCCTGCCCATAGAGTCAGCTCCTCCCGCGATCGCGCTGCGCGGGATCAACAAGCGCTTCGGCGCCGTAGAGGCCAACCGCGACGTGTCGCTGGAGGTGGCGGCGGGGTCCATCCACGGCATCGTCGGCGAGAACGGCGCCGGCAAGTCGACCCTGATGAGCATCCTTTACGGGTTCTACCGGGCCGACTCCGGCACGATCGAGGTAGCCGGCCGGCCGGCCGGCATCGCCAGCCCGCGGGACGCGATCGCCGCCGGCATCGGCATGGTCCACCAGCATTTCATGCTGGTGGAGCCGCTGACGGTGCTGGAGAACGTCCTGCTGGGCGCCGAAGGCGCCGCGCTTCTGCAGCGCGGCCTGCGCCGCGCGCGTGAGACGCTGACCCACCTGGCGCGGGAGTACCGGCTGGAGGTGGACGTCGATGCCCCGGTCGGCGACCTGCCGGTCGGCATCCAGCAGCGGGTGGAGATCCTCAAGGCGCTGTACCGCGGCGCCGAGACCCTGATCCTGGACGAGCCGACCGGCGTGCTGACGCCGCAGGAGGCCGACGAGCTGTTCCGGATCCTGACCGCGCTCAAGGAACAGGGGCGAACGATGATCCTGATCACGCACAAGCTGCGCGAGATCATGGCCGCCACCGACCGCGTGACGGTGATGCGCGCCGGCCAGGTGGTGGCCCACGTGGACACCGCGGAGACCTCGCAGGAGCACCTGGCCGAGCTCATGGTGGGCCGCGCGGTGCTGTTGCGGGTGGAGAAGAGCCCCGCCACGCCCGGCGAGGTGATGCTTGCCGCCGACCGCCTGGACTACACCGACGCCGCCGGCGTGCGCCGCGTGCGGGACGTGAGCCTGAACGTGCGCCGGCGCGAGATCGTCGGCATCGCCGGCGTGGCGGGCAACGGGCAGTCGGAGCTGATGGCGCTGCTCGCCGGGATCGAGCGGCCGGACGCCGGCACGGTGACGGTCAGCGGCCGCCTGGTCTGCGACGCCCGCGACGCCGCCGACGCGCGCCGGATGCGCCACGCGGGCCTGGGGCACGTGCCGGAGGACCGCCAGCGCATGGGGCTGGTCACCGCCTTCGCGGCCAACGAATCCTCGATCCTGGGCTACCACGACGATAGCGCCTACAACGGCGCCATCCTCATGCACCGGCGGGAGATCATCGCCTCTGCACGGCGGCAGATGAACGAGTTCGACGTGCGCCCGCCCGATCCGCTGCTGCGCTCCGATGCCTTCTCCGGCGGCAACCAGCAGAAGATCATCGTCGCCCGCGAGCTGGACCGCGATCCCGACGTGCTCCTCATCGGCCAGCCCACCCGCGGGCTCGACATCGGCGCGATCGAGTTCATCCACCGGCGTCTGATTCTGCTGCGTGACCGCGGCATGGCGATCCTGCTGGTCTCGGTCGAGCTGGACGAGATCATCGCGCTGTGCGACCGGGTGCTGGTGATGTTCGACGGCGCCATCGCCGGCGAAGTGGCCGGCGCGGACGCGACCGAGCAGACCATCGGTCCGCTGATGGCCGGGATCGGCGCGGCGGCCTGAGGTGGCTGCCACCCGTGACTGACCGGCGTGGCTGACTGACGTGGCTGCCGCCCTGCCGGAAGGAGGCCTGCCGCGCTGGGCCGCCAACGGCGTGCTGCCGCTGGTCAACCTGCTGGCCGCGTTCGTGGTAGCCGGCATCGTCATCCTGATCATCGGCGAGAGTCCGATCCAGGCGCTGGCGGTCCTGGTCCGGGGGGCGTTCGGGTTCCCGGAGGCGTGGGGCTACACCCTGTACTACGCCACCAACTTCATCTTCACCGCGCTGGCCGTGTCGGTCGCCCTGCACTGCGGCCTGTTCAACATCGGCGGCGAGGGCCAGGGCTATCTCGGCGGCCTGGGAGTCGGGCTGGTGTGCCTGTTCCTGGACGGCCTGCCGCTGGTGGTCCTGCTGCCGCTGGCAGTCGCGGCCGGCGCCCTGTTCGGGGCGGTGTGGGCGTGGGTGCCGGGTTACCTGCAGGCCCGGCGCGGCTCGCACATCGTCATCACCACCATCATGTTCAACTTCCTGGCGGCCACGCTGATGGTCTACCTGCTGGTGAACGTGCTCATCGACCCCGGTCAGATGTCGCCCCAGAGCCGCTCCTTCGCCGAACACGTGCGGGTGCCGGCGATGCACGAAGTGCTCGGATGGATCGGCATCGACTTCCCGCGCACGCCGCTCAACATGGCATTTCCGTGGGCGCTGATGTGCGGCGCCGGCGTGTGGATCTTCATCTGGCACACGCGCTGGGGCTACGAGCTGCGCACCGTCGGGGCCAACACCGACGCCGCGGTCTACGCCGGCATCTCGCCGTCTCGAAACATCGTCCGCGCCATGGCGATCTCCGGCGCGCTGGCGGGGATGATGGGGCTCAACGAGATCATGGGCGTCAGCCACCGGCTGCTGCTCAACTTCACCGCCGGCTACGGGTTCGTGGGCATCGCCGTCTCCCTGATGGGCCGCAACCACCCGCTGGGGATCGTGGTCGCCAGCCTGCTGTTCGGAGCGCTGTACCAGGGGGGCGCCGAGCTGGCGTTCGAGATGCCGAAGGTGAGCCGCGAGCTGGTGGTGGTGATCCAGGGCCTGGTGATCCTGTTCGTGGGGGCGCTGGAGTATCTGTTCCGTCCCGTGCTGCTGCCCTGGCTGCGCGGCCGCCGGCGGGCCGCGGCGGAGCCGTAGCGAATGGAGGCGTTCGGGTTTTTCGTCCTGCTGCTGGACGCCACGTTGCGGGTGTCGGTGCCGCTCGTGCTGGCGTCGCTGGCCGGGCTGTTCTCGGAGCGGTCGGGGATCGTCGACATCGGGCTGGAGGGAAAGATGCTCGGCGGCGCGTTCGCGGCCGCCTCCGCGTCGTACGTGTCCTCGGACCTGCTTGCGGCCGCGGGGCTGACGGCCCTGCTGCCGGCGGCGGCCTGGGTGGGCCTGGCGGCGGGCATCGCCTGCGCGGTGCTGCTGGCGCTGCTGCACGGCGTGGCGTGCATCCGCTTCCACGGCAACCAGATCGTCTCCGGCGTGGCGATCAACATCCTCGTCGCCGGCCTCACCGTGCTGCTGGCCAGCGCCTGGTTCGGACAAGGGGGGCGGACGCCGCAGCTCCCGCCCGAAGGGCGGTTTCGCCCGACGGTCTGGCCGGGCGCCGAGGCGGTCCAGGAGGTGCCGGTCATCGGCCACCTGTACGGCGAGCTGCTGTCCGGGCACAACGTGCTGGTGTACGCGGCGTTCCTGACCGTGCCGGCCGCGTTCTGGGTGATCTACCGGACCCGCTTCGGGCTGCGGCTGCGCGCCGTCGGCGAGAACCCGGAGGCGGTGGACACCGCCGGCATCTCCGTGGCCGCGATCCGCTACCGCGCCGTGCTGCTGTGCGGAGCGCTGTGCGGCGCGGCCGGCGCCTACCTGGCCACCGCGCAGTCCGCGGCGTTCATCCGCGACATGACCGCCGGCAAGGGGTTCATCGCGCTGGCCGCCCTGATCTTCGGCAAGTGGCGCCCGGGCCGCACGCTCGTGGCCTGCCTGCTGTTCGGGTTCCTGGAAGCCCTGGCCGCCCGGCTGCAGGGCGCCTTCGACCTGCAGGGCACCGCCGGTGCGCTGCGGGCGCTGGTGGCGGCGGCGCCGTTCGTGATCGAGGCGCTGCCCTACGCCCTGGTCGTGCTCCTGCTGGCCGGCTTCGTCGGCCGCGCGATCGCGCCGAGGGCGAGCGGCATCCCCTATCTCAAGTCGGGTTGATCCCGGAACGGGGGTGCTGATTTGACGCAACATCAGCCGCCACACATACTTCCGGCGCCATGAAGAGACTGTTGACCATCGGGTGCATCGCGGTGTGTCTGCTGGCGAGCGGCGTGGTCGCGGCGGACGAGCATTCCGCGATCATGGATGAGACCTCCCGGCACATGGTCGCGCAGGCCATGCTGACCGCCCACTTCATCGATGCCGCGCTCAAAGCCGGCATGGACGCGGAGCAGATCAACGCCGTGCTCGCCGACATCGCCGCCAACTCGGTGATCTCCGAGTTCTGGATCAGCGACGAGACGGGGCAGATCGCCTTCACGAACATCCCCGGCGCCGAGTTCGCGTTCCCGACCGATCCCGACGCCGGCACGCAGGCGGCGCCGTTCGCCATGCTCCTGCAGGGCGGGGGGGTCGTGATCCAGGACGCGCAGCCGCGCGAGCTCGACGCGGCGGTCTTCAAGTACGTCGGCGTCGGGGGCATCGACCAGCCGCGGATCGTGCAGGTCGGCGTGTCCGTTGCCGAGCTGGAGAGCGAATGAGCAGCACGTAAGCCCACGCGTGCGCTACACCATCGATCCGCCGCTGCCGCGGGTCCGTCACGTCGACGTGATCCCGGTCGATCACGACGGCTCCCGCGCGTTCTACGTGCGCGATCCACTGGAGTTCGCCCCGCAGCCGATCGTGCTCGGCGCCGCGGGGCTGCTGATCCTGTCCTGCCTGGACGGCAGGCACTCGATGGGACAGGTCCGCCAGGTTCTGCGGGAGCGGCTCCCCGGCGCCGACATCGACGCGGCCGAGATTCGCCGGCTGCTGCGCACGCTGAGCCGCGGCTGCTTCCTGGACGACCGGGTGGCGGCCGAGCGCATCGCCCTCGTGTCAAAGGAGTTCGAGCGCGCCACGGTGCGGAGCGCCTGGCACGCCGGCAGGTCGTACCCGGACGATGCGGGCGAGCTGGCCGCGATGTTCGACCGGTTCTTCGTCGAGGCCCGGACGGCGATCCCCAAGGCGATGGAGCCCGCGGCCGTCCCGGCAGCTCGCGCGGACGCACCGTGCCTGGCGGCCGTGATGTGCCCGCACATCGACCTGCGCGCGGGCGGCGCGATCTACCCGCCGGCCTTCGCGGCGCTGGCCGCCGCGGCGCGTGATCCACGGCCCATCGAGCTCTACGTCATCCTGGGCGTCGCCCACCATGCCGGCGTGGAGCCGGGCGCCGGGTTCGCGATCACGACCGACAAGGACTATGCGACCCCGTTCGGCCAGGCGCCGACCAGCCGCGGCGTGATCGACGAGTGGTCGCGCCGCGCCGGCCGCGACGTCACCGACCGGCACGCCCTGCACCGGACCGAGCACTCGGTGGAATTCCCGTTGCTGTTCCTGCACTACACAGAGACACGCGCCGCCCTGCCGCCGTACGAGGTGGTGCCGGTGCTGCTCGGCAGCGTCGACCCGTACCTGCGCGACGGCTCCGACCCGCTGCAGGCTCCGGAGGTCGCAGGCGAGCTTGCGGCGCTGCGCGAGGCGGTCGCCGCCACCGGCAAGCGCGCGCTGTACGTGCTCAGCGTGGACCTGGCGCACATCGGCCCCAAGTTCGGAGGCGCCGACCGCGTGGACGACGCCGGCGCCGCGGCCTGCGAGCAGGCCGACCGCGCCCTGCTGGACTACGCCCAGCGGTTCGACTCCACCGGCTTCACGCGTTCGCTTGCCGCCTGCGGCAACAGCCGCAACGTGGACGCCGTCTCCGGCCTCTACTCCCTGTACCCGCTGCTGGGAGGAGGAGCACGCCACGGCACCCTGCTCGCCTACGGCCAGAACCGCCAGCCGGACACCGGCTCGCTAGTCAGCTACGCCAGCATGGCCTTCTACCAGTCCGGCGCCGATTGACCGCTCCGCCCGTGTTGTCCATGTTCCATGTCCATGGACGAAACGGTCGATACGGTGCCCGCGCGCGAGTTCAAGCAGAATTGCTTGGCGCTGATCGACCGCGTCGCCGCTTCCGGGACGCCGATCGTCATCAGCAAGTACGGCACACCGGTCGCCCGCCTGGTACCTATCGAGAGCCCCGGCGATTGCGAGCAGCGCATCCTCCAGGACCTCCGGTCCGGCTCCGGCGGCATGCTGGTCGACGAGCAGACGTTCCTGGCACCGACGTCCGAGACCGCGGGCTGGGCCGACTCGTGATCACCGGCATCAGCCGCCGCCCACGTTGGCGTGCGGGTCCAGCGCGTCGCGCAGACCGTCGCCCAGGTAGTTGACGCTCAGCACGGTCAGCGAGATCGCCACCCCCGGCCAGATCACGCGCGCCGGCGTGAGAGTCAGGAACGGCACGCCGTCGTAGAGCAGCCGGCCCCAGGTCGGGAAGTCGGACGGAAACCCCAGCCCCAGGAAGCTCAGCGCGCTCTCCGTGATGATCGCCTGCGCGATGCCGAGCGTGGCCGCCACCACGATCGGGCTCAAGGCGTTCGGAAAGATGTGCAGCAGGATGATGCGCAGCGGCCGCGCGCCGATGCTGCGCGCGGCCACGACGTACTCCCACTGCTTGATGGCGAGCACCTGGCCGCGGACGATGCGCGCGGTCTGCATCCAGCTCGTGATGCCGATGACCACCACGATCAGGATGAAGATGCCGGCCTCCGTGCCCAGCGCGGACTGCAGCGGGTCTCGGAACAGCATCATCGTGACCAGCAGCAGCGGCAGCACGGGCAACGCCAGGAACAGGTCGGTCAACCGCATGAGCGGGCCGTCGAACCGGTGGAAGTAGCCGGCGGTGACTCCCACCATCGTGCCGAGCGTCAACGACAGCAGCATCGCGGCCATGCCGACGGCCAGGGAGATGCGCCCGCCGGCCAGCAACTGCGCCAGCGTGTCGCGGCCCAGGTTGTCGGTGCCCAGCGGATGCTCCAGGGACGGGCCCTGGTTTTTCGCCCGGTAGTCCAGGAACTGGGGATCGACGTCGTGGACGGCCGGCCCGAACAGCACCGCCAGCGCGATCAGCGACAACACCGCGGCGCCCGCGATCGTTCCGGAGTGACGCCGCAGCCGGCGGGCGGCCCGGGAGCGGACCGCCTCAGTCATAGCGAATGCGCGGATCCAGCACGCCGTACAGCAGGTCCGCGACCAGGTTGAAGGTCACTATCAGCACCGCGAAGAGGAAGGTCACCGTCTGCACGGTGGGAATGTCGGCCCCCTCGATCGCGCCGATCAGCAGTGCGCCGATGCCGTTGATGCGGAAGATCTGCTCGGTGATGACCGCTCCGGCGAAGGTCGTGGGAATGCCCAGCGCGATCACGGTGACCACCGGGATCATGCTGTTGCGCAGCACGTGGATGAGGACCACGACGCGCTCGGTCAGCCCCTTGGCGCGCGCGGTCCGCACGTACTCCTGGTGGATGGTGTCCAGCACCGCCGAGCGCGTGAAGCGACTGATCTGCGCGGCGTTGAACAGGGCCAGCACCAGAACCGGCATGATCATCTGCTTCACTTGGTAGACCAGGCTGTCCAGGTCGGTCACCCGGTGGGTGGTGTCGTAGATCGACGGCAGCCAGCCGAGCGATGCGCTGAAGACGACGATGAGGACGGTGCCGGTGAAGAAGGTCGGCACAGAGAAGCCGATCATCGTCACCACCGTGCCCAACCGGTCGAAGATCGAGTGCTGCCGGTAGGCGGACAGCACCCCGACCGGCACGGCGATCAGGACCGCGACCAGGTAGGAGATGCCCACCACGGTCAGCGTCTGCGGCAGCCGCTCGGCGACCAGGTCCACCACCGGGGAGCGGGTCGCCCACGAGCGTACCCGCAGGCGCGAGCCGGAGTCGCCGATCTCGGCGCCGAGCACCGCCTCCAGCAGGTTGAGCGGCTCGTTCACCATGAACTGCTGCAGCCACCGCAGGTAGCGGACGGGGAACGGCTGGCCGATCCCCAGGCTCTGCCGGATCTGCTCGCGCACCTCCGGCGGAATCGTCAGCGGGAGCTGGGCGGTCGGGTCACCGGGCGCCAGGTCCAGCAGGGCGAACACGACGAAGCTGATCGCCAACAGCGTCGGGATGGCGAAGAGCAAGCGCCGTATCGCGTAACGCAGCATGCGGGGACCGTGCGGCCCACGTCACCTCACTCTGTACGATGCCACTCGTTGACGTTCCACAGGGTGGCGTCCCAGGCGTTGTGACGCATGCCCCCGAGGGTGAGCGACCGGGCGGCGACCTCGCCCCGATGGATCAGCGGCACCAGCACCCCGTCCCCGATGAGCAGGTCGTTCATGCGCTTGGCGATCTCCGCCCGCTGCTCGATACCCCCGGTCTTCGCGAGCTCGGCCGCCAGTGCGTCGTACGCCGGGCTGCAGTAGCGGGCGATGTTGCTGCCCAGCCACTGGCTCTCGGGGCCGGGGATCTCCTCGCAGACCCAGCCGGACATGAACGCCTGCGGGTCGGTCCCGTCGAACGTGCCGGTGTACATCTGGATGTCGGCGTAGAACTTCTGGTAGGTGTCCGGGCTCGCCTGGTCGCTTCCGAAGAACACCGAGGCGCTGATGTTGCGCAGCTCGGTCTCCACGCCGATCTCCCGCCACATCTGCTTGACCAGCGCCTGCGTCCCCTGCCGGACGGAGTTGGTCGAGGTCTGGTAGAGAATCGACAGCCGGACCCCGTCCTTGGCGCGCACGCCGTCGCCGCCGCGCACCCAGCCGGCTTCGTCGAGCAACCGGTTGGCGCCGTCGATGTCCTGGGTCAGGCACCAGTCGTTGGCGGTCGATGCGTAGACCGGCGGGGCGGGCAGGACGTTGCACGTCACCCGGCCGGCCGGCCCGTAGCCGGCCTCGACCAGGATGTCGCGATCGATGGCCAGCGACAACGCTCGCACCACCACAGGATCGGCCAGGAACGGGTGCGGATTGCCGCCGTCCTGGTGGGTGGCTCGCTCCTCGCCCAGCGCCGGGTCGGGATTGGTCAGGTTGATCTCCAGGCGCTCGACGAAGGTCCCGAAGGCGGACAGCACCTCGCCCCTGCCCGACCTCTCCATGTCCGCCAGGATCTCCGGCTCGACCTGCAGGTTCCAGGCGTAGTCGAACTCGCCGGTGACCAGCACCGCGCGGGCGGCCGACACCGCGTCGCCCCCGCCCTTCATCAGGACCGAAGAAAACGCCGGCTGATCAGGGTTGCGGTACCGCTCGTTCACGACGTAGTGCACGACATCGTTGGGACGGAACTCCGCCACCTTGTACGGGCCGGTGCCGATCGGGGCGAAGTTCTCGGCCGTGCACTCCGGCGCCCTGGCTCCCATGCACGGCTCGAACTGCCGCTTCTGGAGAATCGGAAGGATGGAGCCCACGAACGGCGCGTACGGGAACGGCATCGGCACGTCGAAGTCGATGCGCACCGTGTGCTCGTCGACCGCCGACACCGCGGCGACGCCCTGGAACGCTGCCGCCGAGCTGCAGCCGCCGCTCGGGTCCATGCAGTAGGCAGCCGTGAACGCGACGTCCTCCGCCGTGAACGGTGTGCCGTCGGCCCACACCACGTCGTCGCGCAGTGTCCAGGTGATCGACATCAGGTCCTGGGCCACCCCGCCGTTGTCGAGCGTCGGAATCTCGGCGGCCAGCCACGGGACCATGTCGCCGTTCTCGTCGTAGCGTGCCAGCGGCTCCAGGATAAGCGAGGCCGCGTGGGTGTCCTTGGTGCCTCCCGACAGGTACGGGTTGAGGAGGGACGGCGCCTGCCAGTAGAGCATCTTCAGGTCCCCGTCGGTGCCGCGCTCGGCGGCTGCGGTGGAGGCCAGCACGGCGACCGCTGCCGCCGCCAGTATCAAGGTTCGTAGTTTCGTCATCGGAGAAAGCTCCTTCTCGGAACGTCGCCGTCAGTGTACGCGCTGATCGTCCGGGCCGCCATCTTCGCCGAGCCCTCGGCGTCAGGTATCGCGTCCGTCGCGCGAGCCGTGCCAGTGTTGCCCCGTGGCCGTGTTCAGCACCGTGGACCAGATGCTGGCTCAACTCCGCGCCGGCGAGGACGGACGCGCCGAGTTCAAAGAGCTGCGCCTGCGGGACCGGCGCGTGGTCGCCCCGAACACCGAGGACCTCGCAGGCGAGCTGGTCGCGTTCGCGAACGCCGAGGGCGGCGCCGTGTTCGTCGGCGTCGCCGATTCCGGGGTCGTGCACGGGCTTCCGCCCGAGCGGGTGGACCTGGTCGAGCAGTGGCTTCTGAACGTCGCGACCCACAACTGCGACCCGCCGATCCGGCCGGTCCTTCGCAAGGTGCTGCTGCCGGATGCCGATGGAGCGGACGTGCCGGTGTTGCTGGTCGAGATCCCGCGTGGTCTGTACGTCCACCGCACGTCCGGGGGGCGCTACTACGTGAGGATCGGATCCACGAAACGGGACCTCACGCCTCCGGAGCTCGCCCGGCTGTTCCAGCAGAGGGGCCGCGAGTACGTGTTCGACGAGCAGCCGGTACCGGCCGCATCGGTGGAAGACCTCAACCGCAACCGCCTGGAAGCCTTCTTCGGGCGGTCGCCCACCATCCCCTGGCTCGACCTGCTGCGCAACACCCGCGTGACGGTCGCAGACGAGGACGGCGTCGACCGCCCGACGGTGGCCGGGCTGTTGGTCTTCGCGACCGAGCCCACCGACTTCCTTGCGTCAGGCTCGATCGAAGCGGCACGCTACCGGGACACTCGCCTGTCTTCCGACGACCTCGTCCATGCCGAGCGCCTCGGGGGCCCGGTTTCCGATCAGATCGACGCCGGGATCGGCTTCGTCGCCCGGTTCATCGGCGGTGACGACTCGCCTGCCGGCGGCCCGCACTACGACCTCGACGTCGTCGACGAGGCAATCGTAAACGCGGTCACCCACCGCGATTACGCCATCGCCGGCTCGAAGATCCGCCTGTTCCTCTTTGCGGACCGGTTGGAGCTCTACAGCCCGGGGAAGCTGCCCAACACGATCACGCTCGATGACATGCCCTACCGCACGTTCACCCGAAACCAGCTCCTGGTGAACTTCCTGTCGAGAATCCGCAGCAAGCGCACCGGACGGGTGTTCCTGGAATCGCGCGGAGAGGGCGTCCGCAAGATCCTCCAGGACGGCGAAGCCCATTCCGGCCGCCGCCCGGAATACGCCCTGTTCGGCGACGAACTCCGACTGACGTTGTGGGCGAAGGTCATGACGTCCCCTTGACGCGCCACTCATCGCGTCGCGGTTCGCTGCGCCCACAAGTGAGCTTCGGTCACCAAGAACTCGTCTGCCCACCTACCAACGAACTCCCCGCTCATCACCGACCGTTGTACGCCGCCAGCGCTGCCTCCGCCCTTCCGCACGACAACCATAGTTCTGGCACCACCTGACATAGGGACCAAACACACGAGTGCGCAAATTGACCCTCCGTCTCATCCAACTCGCCGAAGGCTATTTCCGTGATCCATTCGCCCATGAACTCCCTCCATTCCGTGTCCTCGACCCGACTCGCTGCAGCTATAACCGCGATCTCAATCACTCGATCGATCCCCAATCGGCACTCCCGATCGTTCCTATAGTACCCTGCGACAAGCCGCAACTCGTCCGCCAGCTCCCAACTCCCCGCGATACCAGCAACCGTCGCAAGCCCTCGAAGCACAACAGACAACTCTTCGCTACTACCGATCTCTGCCAAGCGATGCCCACTCGACCTCAACGCCCTGGCTGCCAAATCCGCCTGTTCTTTCCAAGCTTGCCCTAAAAACCCCAGTTTCAAAAGCGTTTCAAACGACTTCGGCTGTGCTGGCTCCGTACCAACGTCCCTTTCAATGGCCTCCCGAATCTCTTGCGGTGCCACGCCCTCACGAGGTCGAATCCCTTCCAGCGGCCCTGGCCGATGCGCGCCAACAGGCATCTCGTTCTCCATGTCCGCAATCACGTCCCACAGTTCTCTACTTCTAGCCGCATCTACTCGCCCTTTTGCTGCCATGCTGATTCGCGCAAGAAACTCCACCTTGAGCTGGGTCGGTTCGCTACCCCAGAATGCGCACCATCTGGGCTCCCTCCGTTGATCACTCATCGATTGCGCAAGGAACCACCGCCCGCGGACCTCATGCGCCCACTCACGAAAGCCTCGCCCGACGACTCCCGACCTCACAAACTGCCGATGAACCAGCGCCGCGTGCGCCAAACCTGCTAGCCTTCTATAGAAAGGCGGCTCCGCCGCTAAAATCCGCCTCCTCGCGATCTCTCCATCAACGAGCACGAACAATCCCGACAGCGTCGAGAATCCATCGTCCCTCTCCCGAGGATCATCGTCCCTCAATTTCGCAATAAGTGACACGATCAACGGCTCAAGTTCCGGTTTCTTGGCCAAGACACGAAGCCCCAATTCGATCGCACCCAACTGCGACGCACTGTCTCCCCAAGCGATTACCGACTCCAATACACGAACCATATCTTCGCCACTCAAGTTATCCACATTGACCTCCTCCATTAGCGCAGAATGCCACGCAAGGTAGAGGCTCATTTCCGCCCCCTCGTAACGCTTCCACGTTCTTAGCTGCTCAAACACCTCTTTTGCGCCACCGGCTGCGTATTCCGGTACAGATGTACTCCCGTCGTATCTACCTACAAGACGCTCGAAATACCGTCTCGAGGAGGGAACAAGCTCCGCTACGCCAATACGACTGTCGCCGATGCTCGCCCGGATGCTCGTTAGTATCGACCGTTCCGTCGCAACCGGCGTGTCCTGCACGTCCCGAAAGAAGACCTGCACTTCCTCGTCATGGAGAGCACGTACCGTCAACACCTTTTCCCACGCTTCGGCCGCTGACACCTCAAGGTTGACATCTGAAACTATTCCTTTCAAGCTCTCCATCCGTTCGTCTCGGTCCGGGGATAACCCCACAAGAATCGAAAGATCTATTTTCCGGCCGGACCGCGAAAGCACAAGCTTCGGCGACGCTCCTTCGTCGTCCGAGACTGTCACCTTCCACTCTCTCCCGTGCGTATCGACGACTTCCGCTTCGGACCGATCATCAAGAACACGCCGTACAACCCCGAATACGATCGACCGCTGGAACCAGGCCCTCTCCCGATCGCCAAAGGCAATTATCTCGTCCGTTACGACATTATATTCCGCTCTAAACTGAGCGTCTTCCAGGAGACTCGCACGCACCATGGGCGGAGCATCTTCCAGGGCGACATGCGCCACCGCTGATCGGACAAAGTCTCTATCTACCATCTCACTCCTCGTCCCGAAGCGCCGCCCTTACTGTCTCAGCAATCAGTTCTCGGTACGTATCCACGATTGACGAGTACGCTGCCCCGTCTTCCTCCTTGAGTGGTCCCAGCACGGTTTCTTCGAGCCACTTCCAATACGCCGCCTTGAGCCTGTGGTCCACTCCAGCGAGCGGGGCACATAGCGCGGGTAGGTGGACACCACGGCCCTCCGTCACCAGGGTTTCTCCCGCCACGCCGCCAAGGCTTTGCGCCCAACCACGGACGTCGATCTGTTCCAGTATCCAGGTCGACCGGGCCCGAGCGCCAGCAACGTCTTCCCCGCTTTTCCAAAAGCTCCGCAGCACCTGGATGAGTTCACGGTAGGACGCGTCTACCCAGACTGCGTCCCTCGGCAGTTGAAGCCATCGGCCCATCCTCGCATGCAGCATGCTTTCCCTAATCGCCTTCAGCTCCGCCGTCTCCACGACCTTGCCGTCGTTAACCTCAGCGCTCATTAGGTGAAACTGCAGGTCATCCGAAACCAGAGGTACGAAATGGAATCCCGAGCGCCGTAGCCGATGGCGCACCACGCGTGCCCGGGACGCATCGATCCGTCCTGACGCTTCGAGGCCCACAATAAAGTCATGAGTCGTCAGTATGGGCACGCGGCGGCCGCCCTCCTCGACATACTCGTGCTTATTGAAGAACTGGTCGTCGACGATCACCGCGTCGCAGCGCTCCGTCATGGCAGCGAAATCGAACGACGGATGCCCTTCCATCACCCCCCGGCCCTGTGTGTCGTGGCTCCCCTTCCTATTAATCAACACTTTACCTGACGATATGCCGGCGCTAACTTCGGATAGGATTCGCTCAATTACCACTTCTACTTCCTGCGAGCGGCCTTCATACTCGATCAGCTCGTCGAACTCGTTCACACACCTTTCCGAAAGAACTGGTCTGAATCCAGCGACCGTCAGTCTCTCGATCAGCCCCAAGTGGAGTAGGTACGCCACTGCCAGATCGTCGAGGTACAACGTCGCTCCATGAGCTATCTCACGCTCCCTTGGCCAAGGCTTCTCATGCTGTCCCAAGTACCCATGCGACCGCATCGCTTCCTCCGCAGTAAGTTGCCCTCTCTTCGTCAACGCCTTCACAAGTGCCCCGCAGCTAGCCAGCACACCCTCGTAATCCGTCAGGTCGACGCTCTCCTCCTTCAACAACGATCCCGCCCTTATCACCGGAAAGGGCCTCACCACGACGCACTGCTCCCCCCGTTGCGCGCTACCGTCGGCCGCTTCCCGCAATAGCGCTCCGAGATCTTCTCCCACCAGTGCATCCAGCTCGTCGTCGGATTCGCTGCGACGCACCATCCTTTCGAGCTTTCCCTCCGACAGCAGGTCACGCACACGACGTGCGTCTCTAATCCTGCTCGGTTGATGAAACATGATCGTCTGTCTCTCCTCGAACAGCCAGTGCATGGTGCCGTGCGATATCATCACCTTTTCGACCGAGTCCAGGCCAATCTGCAAGAGATCCAAATAGCCGAGCGTAAGCAGTGCCGATGGGTCCATGCCCAACGTTCCGTCGCCACTCCTGTTCGCGTAGTTCCGGCGTCCGCTGTACGCCGGTATAACACTCCGCCGCCGCGGATCCGGTTCGCTGCCACTGATAACTGCTGGTAGAATCAGCATACCCGCGAGCGAGCGATTCAATAGTCTTGCCGCCGCGAACATTGGCATTTCCGCTCGCATCAGTAGGTCCCACGTCTCCGATGTTTGCCTTTCCCAAGACGGTCTGCGTGCTATAAGGTCCCCAACTGACATTTGCTGGAGCGGCCCATCCGTCCCCGACAGCTCCACCGCTCGCTTCAACCACCCTCGAACCGAGTTTTCATCTTCCCAGCCAGCGTTGACCGCCAGGAGGTGCGCAGCGGCGAGGACTTCAGCGTCCTCCGCTCCCCTGCTCGCGGCCTCTGACAGCAGATCGCGTCCTCGCGGCAAGCCCAAATGGATCGCCAATCGCGCGTCTTGAATCAGATCCTCCGCGGACCTTTCGGCTCGACGCTCATACTCGTACTCCATGAGCGGCGCTAGCGAAGCCCAATCCCCCGTTGATATTCCCAGATTGACGCGCAACGCACGATAGTTCTCGTCCTCTATCATCCCGTCCAATGCCGCTAGTTCAGAAGTTGCTCCCGTGAGTTTGCCTTCGTGGTACAGCGCCCAGCAGTACATCAGCTGCAACGTGTCTGACTGCTGACGCAGGTTCGGCATCTCTCCCACGAGCTCGATCAGTACGTCCGATCGTTGCGCTTTCACCAGAGCTACCGCCAACCGTTTCGCATCCGCCAGCGCACCCGTCTGCTCAAATAGCATTCGACCATAACGACAGAGGCGTTGCCAATCTTCCCGCCGCTCAAGCTCTACGGCGATCTGAGATAGGTGCTCGATCGAGCCACTCGCACTGAACTGCTCTATCAGCTGGTTCACGGCGTCCGCGCCCTTCGCACCCTGAATCAGGGTTCTCAGTCCGCTCGCTTCCACCTCGTCGAGACCCTCGGTCACCAAGTTCTCAAGTCGCTCTTCCGCGTCCGCCGTCCGCCCCGCGTGCGCCAACATCTCGACCTCGACGCACGACATCGCTCGACGATCTATATGTTCAGCCAGTTGCTCCATATGAGTCGCGATATACGACGCCGCCGCTTCCGGCGTCGGTTGCCGGAACGCCAACGCGAATCGCGCAACAGCCGCGTCGAATGGCACTTGACCGTTCAACGCGGTCTTCCGTTCGATCTCCTCTTCGATCGCACGAGTATTCAGGTCAACGCCAAACTGAACGGCAAGGGGTACATAACGCAATCCCGCGTCGAGGTTTCGCAGCTCGGACTTCAGCCGCGCGAGTCCTCGTCCGGAATTGGGTGGATCCGTTAGATCGATCCAGAGCGCGTATTCACTTGCCTGTGTGGCACTCTCAGGACAGTCCAGTTCCCTCGCTGCGCGCTCCGCGTTGATGAAGTGACTGCGCGCAACCCGGCGACGGCCGACTGCCACCTCGTCTGAGGCAAGCGGGAAATCCGGCGCTAATAGCGGGACTTGGTCTATCACGCGGGGTCGCAGTTGGTCGATGACGGTACTCGCCACCAACGTCAGCGCCATCAAGTAATGCAGCACTGGTGCCTGCTGCAGGTCCTCGTCGGTGATTGCATCGAGGCAAAGGTCCGCGGACTCCCAATCAGCGACTCTGTGAAGCAGGCCCAGAAGGACGCACTTTCCGTCGGCGTCCAACTCGGCGGCTCCTACTTGAGCTATCTCCAGCCAACGAACGGCGGCGTCCTGACCATCGTGGTCGGCGACGACCGATAGCGCCGCTGAACGCGACGCTGGGGTCGCTACCGCGGCCAAGACGGCGAGCGCATCGTTCCTTTTCCCGTCCCGCGAGGCGATGAGAGCCTCGGCAATCTTCGTCTCGCTGCAATTGCCTACGCTCCTAGCCTCTCGCAAGCACTCGCGCGCTTGGTCGATGTACTCCGGAGTCGCCAGGATTCGTGCGCACCAGGATAGCGCTCGGCATTTTACGTCATCGCTACTCCCGGAGAGCTCGCCATCCACCAACTTACGGGCGAAGACCTCTGCATAGTGAGTGGCATCAAACTGCCCAAAGAAGCGCGATTGACACAGAGTGGCTACTTGCTCGTCGACAGCCTGGTCGACAAGCTCGGTCGGAAAACGAATCCCGGAAATTGATTGTTGTCGCTCAGGATGCAGAGTTGTCGAACGTTCGTGATCGTGCTTCCACTTCAGCAGGAGCTCTGGTGGAAACTTCTCGGGTTGGTCGTCAATCAACCCGTGATGATTCCGGCAAAGCAGAAGGAGATTCTCTACAGAGTCCAGCTCGTCGGGAGTAAGTCCGGAGTTGCCTCGTGGGCCGCGAGCACTGTGAGAGTAGATGTGGCATATTTGCGCCATTATATGGCTGGGTGAATTCTCATCGGGGTGCGTGACAACTGGTAGCGTACAGTCAGGGTAGGCACATTGGTTGCGGCTTAGGCCGAAAAGGATCTTTATGGTTTTCTCAGAGTAGCTGCGCGGCATTAGTTGTGGTGCTCAGGTACTCCTTCCCATGAAGCGGTAGACCATCGAGGGGGCAGCAGCGTACCACGAATGTGTGACCGGCTCAACGGTGTGGCGCTACGGGCACAGGGATTGCCCTGAGCACCCGCAGATCTGTATTCAGTCCACAGCGATGAGACGGATGTCAGCCAACTTTCGGTGGCGGTCGGGATCGCGAGGGATCTTCAGGCCCTGAGAATGGGCTGTGGAGAAAGGCGGATATCAACGGGGCGTTTGACAGCCTTCGGGAGATGACAAGGCAGTCCAGGAGGCGGTCGTGCGTGCTCTATCGACTTGTGTCGCGTTCCCGATGCGGTCCATGGCAGTCTTCGAGGGAGCATGGGCCTGCGGGGGTGGCGAACTGGGCGGCTCATCACCCCGGCTCGGTCTACGTGGGACGTGCCATGAGTGAAACCTGCAGCTACGACATCCCGCGCGCCGGCATGCTGGCCACGGTGCGCAACCGGAGCGGCGTGGTGACTGCCGTCGAGCCGTTCGACGGCGACACGGGACGCCTGCACCTCGTGCACGTGGAGTACAAGGACAGCCGCTCGCCGACCGAGGAGCGCGTGCTGTGGGAGCTGGAGCCACGCGTGCGCCTGCTCGAACCGACGGCGCTTCCCGACACGACCAGTGCGGACGCCATGCCGCCGGAGGACGGCTGGCGACACCTCGCTATCGTTCTGGAGCCCCTCAATCCGGACTATGAACCCATCGAGCTGATTGCCGAGGACGAGAGCCCCGTCGAAGTGATCGCCGAGCTGATCGAGGTCATCGGCACCGAACCGTCGATCGACGAGCTCGGCGACCCTCGATGAGACGCACTTACGTCATCATCATCGAGGCGGGAGAGCGAAACTGCTCCGCATACGCCCCTGACTTGCCGGGATGCATCGCCACCGGAAAGACGATTGAAGAAACGAAGCGCAACATGACGGAAGCCATCAAGGCACACCTGGAGTTCGTGCGTGAAACCGGCGACCCAATCCCGGAGCCCACCGCCGTCGTGGATTCCGTGACCGTTGGATGATCGAAGGCGAATCTCCCGCTGATCGCATGGCATCTATCCGCCGCAGGCCGTACGCAGCACGATCAGATGTGACCGCGCGGATGACTCCTGGAACAGCACGGGGGCGCCACCGTCGTCCGGCTCTCGTTCATCATGGCGCGTGGTCGATGGAGTAGGTCGTCTCGTCGACCTGCGGCGGTGCGCCGAGCTCCTGCTCGCGGAAGTCCACCAGCGTGACCTGTTCGGCGGGCCGGGCAAGGCGGAGTTTTGCGGTGCCGCGCCGGCCGGCCGTCTCGTGCAGGCGGAGGACATAGCCGCTGCCGGTCTCGCTCGGCAGGACCCAAGCCGGGCACAGCGAGCCCCGCATGCCGATGCCGTCGTCGTCGTGCACGGCGGCCCAGCGGCTGCCGGCCACCTCCCACATCGCCTCGTCTTCCGGCCGGCCTGGAAGCTGCGGGCACTCGATCGAGCCGAATGGTGCGCCGCAGGTGGCGGTCCGGCCGCGGTAGCCGGTCGGCAAGTGGTAGCTCAGACACGCCCCCTTCTCGCACGTGAATCGATCCGTCAAAGCCGTATGAACGGCTGACTCCGTAACGGATACAGATGGCCAACGGCTCACGCCTTCACTGCCGATCGTGAAAGAGGCGTTGATCCCACCAGACCGGGGTTTCCAGACCGACCGTCACGTTCGCGAAGTCGTCATGCCGGGTATTGATCACGATGTTCCGCTCCATCCGTGCCACGACCGATGGGACGATCAGGATGGCGCTTCGGTTCTCCGCGTACCACGTGCGACCGAAACGACGGGCCGCTTCGCCACCAGGCCCGGCCCAGCCCGGGACCATGTCAGCCGTTGCCACCTCGTAGCGGGTGCCTCTCGGTATCGTGATCTCCACGAAGTGTTGGTTCGGCGGCACAGTGCCGTTCCAGTGCGCGAGCATTTCCAACATCGCGGTCGAATAGGTTGCGGAGGCGTAGATCACTTCCGCACCGGCCTCATGCCATCGGCCGGAGACGCGTCGGGCGCCTTCCGTGCTCCACACCGGAAATCGTCCCGCTGGATCACCGATCCGATACGCGCGCAGCGTCTCCTGGAGGGTTCGCGGGGTCGTCAAACGGGCATGCCGGCCTCCGCCCGACGAACGAGATTCAGCACGGCTTCCGCACCGGCCGAACTGGACTGCGCCATTTCGAGCGGCGTATCGCCGTCCAGCAGCGGATGGGGAGCATTGAGGAACGCGTCGAGTGCCTTCCGGTCTCCGTGGTACGCGCGGCTGACGGCGTCGATCACGCGGCCCAGTTCATAGAGCCGTTCGCTGAGTTGCCTGGACAGCGCTCTTCCGGCCTTGCGCACCCGCCTGAGCGTTGCCTCGGGGATCACGGGTCCCACGACACGACTCCTGCCGAGCACCCCGGCCAGAGCCATGGCTGACTCCGGCAGCAGTCCGCCGGACACACGGCGCGCAAGCTGTACGTCGCTCAGCAGGTCCGGCTCGTCAATTGCCAGCAGCATGGCAATCCGTGCTGCTTCACTGGCAGGCATCAAGTCCGGCTCCGCGTAGAACCGGAGATTCTGGGGCCTCTGCGACGATGTAGGCGTCATATGACGAGTATAGTGCGCTCATACGAGCGGGGCTACCGGCTCGCTCGAAGCGTTACTCTCTCTGGCCGGCAGCCACCAGGTTGACTCCCCGGCCGGTTCGCTTCCGAAGCATCCCGCGCACCGCCAGCGCAAGCAGCCCGGCAGCCGGCGGGACGGTCAGGAACAGCGACAAACGCACCACACCGGGGCCGCTGTCCGGGAATACCAGCAGGATCAGCAGCAGGAACAGCACGGGGGCGCCACCGTCGTCCGGCTCTCGTTCACCATCGTAATCATCTCGCGGGCGAGTCGTGTCAGCAATACCCTACGCGCCGAACTCGTCCGTCGGCCTGCGGAATCGCTGCAGTCAGGATGACCGCACCAGGATGCTGACGACTTGGTACGGCGCGTAGTCGATGGCGTAGGTCGTCTCGTCGAGCTGCCTCGGCGCGCCGAGCTCCTGCTCGCGGAAGTCCACCAGCGTGACCTGTTCGGCACGGCAGGCAAGGCGGAGCTTCGCGATGCCGCGCCGGCCGGCCGTCTCGTGCAGGCGGAGGACGTAGCCGCTGCCGGCCTCGCTCGGCAGCACCCAAGCCGGGCACAGCGACCCCGGGTCTTCGAGCACGAACGGAGAGGGGCGCGCGACGCCTGACCCGGTCGTCGGCACGGGGGCGAAGAGCGCGTTCGCGGCGCATGCGGTGGACAACACCGCGTCGGGGCCGGCGCCGAACGTCGCGGGCTCGTGCCGTCCCACAGCGAAGCGGATCGTGTGGAGGCCGACGTCGGCCACCGGATCCGGGTGCCTGGCCGCCTTGAGCAACGACACGCCCAGTTCGCCGTCGAAACACGAGAACCCGTACTTGGCCTCGGTCAGGAGCGCCAGGCCGCTGCCGTCGTCGTCGTGGACGGCGGCCCAGCGGCTGCCGGCCACCTCCCACATCGCCTCGTCTTCCGGCCGGCCGGGAAGCTGCGGGCGCTCGATCGAGCCGAACGGAGCGCCGAAGGTGGCGGTGCGGCCGCGGTAGCCGGTCGGCAGGTGGTAGCGGAGCAGGCGGTGCTCCTCCCGCCAGTCGACGTCCACTTCGATCAGCAGATGGCGGCTGCCGGGATCGAGCAGGTAGCGGACCGTCGCCCGACTGGACTCGCCGATCGGCCCCCCGCCCTCAAGCACCCCGCGCCGCCCGCGATGCCCCGCGGCGAGCCGCAGGCGGCCGGCGACCGGCGTCATGGTGGCGGCCGTGTAGTGGTCGATCTCCCAGGCGTCGTAGTTGTGCGGGTCGTCGTGGCCGAGTCGCAGGCCGGCCGCGCCGTTCAGCTCCAGGTGCCGGCCGTCGACGGCTAGGCCGGCGAGCTGGCCGTCGCCGTCGAACGAAACCTGCACGATGCCGTTGTCGAGCCGCGTCGGGTCCGCAGCCACGGCGGCGTGGCTGCCGGGCGCCTCGGCCAGCGGGGCGGTGCCGAGCGGCGGCAGGTCCAGGAGCAGGTCGCGATCGGCCAGGTACACGCGGCGGTGCACGGGCAGCGGGTTGAACGCGACGGCATCGCCGCCGTTCGCCAGCTCGGCCGCCGTGGCCTCTTCCTCGCGGGACAGGATGCGGGCGAACTCGGCCTCCAGGTCTTCGTACACGCGGGCGATCGAGCTGCCGGGAAGCGCGTCGTGGAACTGGCCAAACAGCACGCGCAGCCACGCCTGCTCGCCGAGCGGTGCGCCGCCGTCGGCCACGCGCAGCGCCTCGTGGGTCTGCAGCGCGACCTCGCATGCCCGGTAGAGCCGCTTGTACTCGGCCTGCGAGGTCAGCACGCCGCGGTGCGCCTCCATGTAGAGCTCGCCCTGGAAGACCGGCAGGCGATCGCGCACCCGCGCAAGCTCGGCGAAGAAGGAGGCGCTGGTCCGCCACGCATGGCGCGGGGAGCCGGCCAAGTCCCGGAAGCGGCGCGCGCGCTCGGCTTCCGCTTCGCTCGGGCCGCCGCCGCCGTCGCCCAGGCCGGTGCCGATCAGGAGCGCGTCGTGGACGTCGAGCTGACGGTGGCGGCGGAGCGCCCGGCGGTTCTCTTCCAGCCGGACCTGGCCATTGTAGCCGGTGGTGGCCAGGTGGGCGACGACCTCGCTGTCGCCGTCGCTGCCGCGCCACACGAAGCTGCTGTACGGGAACCGCGACACCTGTGACCAGGTGATCTTGGTCGTGTAGAAGCCGCTGATGCCCGCCAGGCGCAGGATCTGCGGCAGGCAGTTGCTGTAGCCGAAGACGTCCGGGATCCAGCACACGTCGCTCGGCGCGCCGGTGAATTCGGCGATGAAGCGGTTGCCGTACACGGCGCTGCGCGCCAGCGCCTCGCCTGCCGGCATGTTCACGTCGGGCTCGACCTCGAAGCCGCCCATCAGCTCCCACCGGCCGGCGGCGATCTGGCGCTTGATTTGCGGGATCAGGGCTGGGGCGTCCTCCTGTACCGCCCGATATACCGCGGGCGTGCTGTGGGCGAAGACCATCTCCGAGTAGGCATCCAGCATGCGGAGCTGGGTGGCGAAGGAGTGGACGTTCTTGTGCCGCGTCGCGAACTCCGGCCACAGCCAGACGACGTCGATGTGCGCGTGTCCGATGAGCGCCGCCTCCGGCTGCCAGGATTCGGCGGGCAGCTCGGCGAAGAGCGCCCGCGCCGCCGCGCGCATCGCCTCCACCCCGGCCGCCACCCAGGCGTCACAGCATGTGTCGATGCCGCGCATGAGCCGGCGCAGCAACGGCGAGACGTCGTCGAATGCCGCTCGGTAGCCATGGCCCGACGCGTCGACGGCCGCGTCCTCGTCCCCGATCAGGAGGTCGGCGAGCTGCCGGAGCGCGTCCAGGTCCCATTTCAGGTCCCAAGCCGCGGCGTCGCGGATGCGCAGCTCGGCGAAGTCGAAGCGCAGCCCGTACGGGCCGATCGGCTCCGGGGGCGGTGAGGCCCAGATGCCGGTCTGCCAGGTGGCGGTGTCCAGGTAGAGGACGGCCGCGCCATCGGGGAGCGGGCAGGTCGGATGGCCGGGATCCAGGCCCGCCCACGGCACGCCGTCGATGAACACGGTCGTCTCCCCCTGGCACTTCCAGCGCAGGAAGCGCCGGCCGCGCTCGCCCTCCAGGGCGTCCGGAATCCGCACGCGAAACCACCGGTGCGACCAGCCGCCGTGCGGTGCGCCGAAGTGCTCGCCGGGAGTGACGGAGGTATAGGCGAGGGCCGCTGCCTTCCCCCCGTCGAGCATCTCGTCCGTCACCGGGCTTCCTTCCACGGCCAGAAGCTCGCGCCGGGCCCAGATCGAGCGGTCCACGTTCGCCTGGATGCGGGCCAGGCGGTCCGCCACGAGCTGCGGAAGTGGGTTGAGGCGGCGGCTCATCGGCTACTCGGTCACCTCGACCGACCCCAGGAATGCTTCCAGGTCGCGGGCCATGGGTCGGCGCGCCGCCCGTGCGTCTTCAAGGACGATGCGCAGCCTGCGTACATCGAGCCCGCGCGCGTAGGCGTGTCTGAACACATGGCGAAACCCGCGCAACGAGTCGAGCAACGCTCGTGTCTCGGCCGAAATGACGCCCGGGCGTATCCCCGGCACGGCTATCGTCATCCGTCTGAGCAACTCGGCATGGTACCCGCCATCCGGTGCGACGTTGTTCTCGAAGGCATCCGCTACGACCTTGAACAGGTCCTCGATCGCGCCGTACAGGTTGTGCAGTTGGTACGCCAGACTCTCCATGCCGGCCACGCCGCCGATGGGCTCGCGCTCATCGATGAGACCGTAGATGCGCTCGATCTGCTGGAGCTGAGCGCGCACATCCGCCGCCAACACTAGGTAGCGGGACTCTTCCATTGCAGACCGTCACGCGTGATGGCAGCAGCGAAGTGGCAGCCGTCCAGATCGACCAGGTCGACCACGCGGCACAGACCATCCTCAAGGTAGCTCTTGAGGTCGAAATACGAGCGGGGTGCTACCGGGGGAATGGCGAGATCAACGTCCGACCGATCGTCGAAGGCTCCGGGACGCAGGATGGAACCGAAGATGGTGGCCTCCGGAAGGGCAATCGGCGCGGCGGCAAGCAGGTCGAGCAGACGCGCCAACGTGGCTTGTCGACGGCGCTCCTGTTCCTTCCGCTTCTGCCTCAACGCGCGATCCAGCACCACGGTTGAGAATCGTGCCGCCATCGTAGCCTCAACCCTGACTATACCGTGACCTCCGCCTGCGTTCACCAAACGGCAAGCACCGGGCAGTTCCTGATCATGTCGTTAGGGGTCGCGACCGACATGCCATGCACGATCGCTTGGGCGACGACCCGCTCGAACGGGTCCCGGTGGGCCAGCCATAGAACGTGACCATGTCGAGCATGAGCTTCATTGCGTGACGGCGGCGCTCAATCCGTTCGGGCCTCGAAGGATTCGAGCACATGCTACGGAAGCGGATCGAAGAACGATTCCGGCACCTCCGCAAGCCCCTTGCCAAGCCCTACCGGCCGCGGCCGGTCCATCGGCTGCTCGATGGGCCGAATCTCGGCAACGGGACGGTTGCGCCGACACAGGATGATGCGATCGCCTTCGGTCAGCTTGGCGATGTGTGCGGACAGGTGCGTCTTCGCCTCCTGCATGTTGAGCATGGTCGTGGACATAGGTGGCCGGCCTACAGCTCGACGTTGCCGCCGGAGTCGCTGAGGGAGGGCATGGGCGTGCGCCAGCCGTAGCCCGGGCGACGGAACAGGCTGGAGGCGGCCGCCGGCCCCCAGCTTCCGGCCGGGTAGCCGTGCAGGGGGATGCCGGGGTGCTCGTCCCACGCCTTCAGGATCGGGGTCACGAACTCCCAGCACGACTCGATCGCGTCGGCGCGCGCGTACAGCGTGGCGTCGCCCGTGATGCCGTCCAGCAGCAGCCGTTCGTAGGCGTCCGGCAGGTAGGTGTCGGCCAGGTCGGCGTAGCGGAAGTGCATCCCCACCTGCTGCACGTCGAAGCCGGCGCCCGGCAGCTTGACATTGCAGCGGAGCTGGATCGCCTCGTCCGGCTGGATGCGGATGATCAGCTTGCTGGCATCGGCCGCGGCCGCAGAGACCGCGTGCCCGCCGTAGCCCGCCGGGTCCGGCGCGCTGTCGGTTGCCGCCGGCGGCGTGCCGAACAGGTGGTGCGGGACCTGCTTGAAGTGGATGACGACCTCGGTCACCCGCGCCGGCAGCCGCTTGCCGGTGCGGACCAGGAACGGCACCCCCGCCCAGCGCCGGTTGTCGATGTGGAAGCGCAGCGCCACGTAGGTCTCCGTGCGCGACCCGGCCGGCACGCCCGGCTCCTCGCGATAGCCGGGCATGGCGCCGTCGGTGGTCAGCGATCCCGTGTACTGGCCGCGCACCACGTCCCGTGACACCTGCGACGGATCGATCGGCCGCAGCGAGTCGAACACCTTGACCGTCTCGTTGCGCACCGCGCTCGGCCGGAAGTGCGCCGGCGGCTCCATGGCGATCATGCCCACCACCTGCAGCAGGTGGTTCTGGAACATGTCGCGCAGCGCGCCCGATCCGTCGTAGTAGCCGCCCCGCCCCTCTACCCCCACCTGCTCGGCGGCGGTGATCTCCACCCGGTCGATCGTCGCGCGGTTCCAGAGCGGCTCCCACACCTCGTTCGCGAAGCGCAGGACCAGCACGTTCTGGACCGTCTCCTTCCCCAGGTAGTGATCGATCCGGTAGATCTGACGCTCCGTAAACCAGGTGTGCAGCCGCTCGTTCAGCGCGCGGGCCGACTGCAGGTCATAGCCGAACGGCTTCTCGACGATCAGGCGCCGCCACGCGCCGTCCCGCTGCTCGGCCAGGCCGGCGCCGGCCAGCCCGCCGGCGATCGGCTCGAACAGGCTTGGCGGCGTCGCCAGGTAGTAGAGGATGTTGCCCCCGGTGCCGGCCTCGTCCGCCACGGCGCGCAGCCGCTCGGCGAGCCTCCCGAACCCGGACGCGGACCCGGGATCGAGCTGCTGGTAGTGCAGGGCGCCGAGAAACCGCTCCCGGTCCGCCGCCGGCTCGTCACCGGCGCCGGCCGCCAACTCCTCGGCCATCCGGTTCCGGAACTGCTCGTCGCTCATGCCGGTGCGGCCGGCGCCGATCACGGCGAACCGCGCAGGCAGCAGTCCTCGCCGGGACAGGTCGTAGAGTCCGGGGATCAGCTTGCGCGCGGTGAGGTCGCCCGACGCGCCGAAGATCACGATCGTGCAGGCGGACGCCTGCTCCGTTGCGGTTGTCATGGCACCTCGCCTCGCTACCGGTCGCGGCCGCCCCGCAGCAGGGACACGCCGATGGCCCCGAGCAGCGGCGGCAACGCGGCGTCGATGATCATCCACGTCAGCGATACCGCCGCGGCCGGCACCGCCGTGTACGCGGGACTGAGGAGGTTGAACCAGTTCCAATAGAACATGATTCCCACGGACAGCAGCCCGTAGAACAGCGTATTGGCGACGAGAAACTCACGGGTGACCGCGCCGCCGCCGCTCTTACCGCCGGCGGCGCGCTTGCGCAGGTAGGCGAACACCAGGCCCATCGCGATCGTGACCGCCCTCAGCACGTCCAGGACGTCCCAGAACCGGCTGTACGGCGCGTCCTCCGTGGAGACGTGATAGAGCGGCTCGATCACGAAGTGGACCGCCACCAGGACCGCCGTGGCGACGAAGACTGCGCCGCCGATGCGCGGGATCATGTGCGACCTCCGCCGCTACTGTGGGTTCCGCCATCGAGCCTCGTCAACACGGGCGTCGGCGTGGGCCGGCATCCGCCGCGTGATATGGTCCGTCCCCCGTCAAGGAGACCACACATGCTCAAGCACCGTTTCGGGATCGGGCCGGCCCCATGAGCCGCCCGGACAACCCCCGCGTCGCATCGGCGCAGGTGCACCCGCTGTTGATCAACCGTTGGTCACCACGATCCTTCGCCCCCGATCCCTTGAGCGACGGCGACATCGCTTCCCTGTTCGAAGGCGCCCGCTGGTCGCCCTCCTCCTTCAATGGCCAACCGTGGCTCTTTCTCTACGAGACCGACGGCCCCGACCGGCCGGTGTTCGACTCCATCCTGATGCCACGCAACCGCCAATGGGCGGCCACGGCGCCGCTGTTGGGGTTCATTTTCGCCAACACCCGGACCCCCGACGGCCGCGAGCCCCGCACCGCCCAGTTCGACACGGGTGCGGCATGGATGGCTCTGGCCCTGCAGGCGCAGGCGCTGGGCATCTACACCCACGCGATGGCCGGGATCGACCGCCAGGCCGCGCACGAGCGGCTGGGCGTGAGCGAGGATCGCTACACCGTGATGTGCGCCTTCGCCGCCGGCAGGCTGGGCCCCCGCGACGCGCTCCCGGCCGAGCTGCGGGAACGCGAGCGGCCCAGTGACCGCAAGTCGCTGGCCGAGATCGCCCACAGAGGCACTCTCGAGCATTCGCGTGAACCCCGCGCCGGTGCGCTAAAATGAGAACGCAATGTCCGATCATCTGAAGCTGCTGACCGAGAACCGCGACCGCTACGTCGCCGAGCTGCGCGAGTTCGTGCGCATCCCCAGCATCTCCTCGCTCCCCGACCACCAGGACGACGTGCGCGCCGCCGCAACCTGGGTGCGCGACCGGCTCACCCGCGCCGGGCTCGAGCACGCCGAGATCCTGGAGACCGGCGCCCAGCCGGCCGTGTACGCCGACCACCTGCACGCGCCCGGCGCGCCGACCGTGCTGATCTACGCCCACTTCGACGTGCAGCCGGCCCTCCGCTCCGACGGCTGGAACGCCGATCCGTTCGACCCCGTGCTGGACGGCGACCGCGTCTACGGGCGCGGCTCCTCCGACGACAAGGGCAACCTGCTGGTCCCGGTGCAGGCGGTGGAGGCGCTGCTGGCCGACGGCGGGTCGCTGCCCGTGAACGTCAAGTTCCTGCTGGAGGGCCAGGAGGAGATCGGCAGCCCGACGATGGATCCGTTCGTCGCCGAGCACGCCGAACGCCTGGCCTGCGACCTGGTCGTCAGCGCCGACGGCTCGCAGTGGAGCGAGACCGAGCCCGGGCTGTGGCTGAGCCTGCGCGGCCTCTGTTCGCTGCAGATCGACGTGACCGGGCCGGCGCGCGACGTGCACTCCGGCACCTACGGCGGCGCCATTCATAACCCCATCCACGCGCTGGTGCACATCCTGGACTCGATGCGCGGCGCGGACGGCAAGGTGCTGGTGGACGGCTTCTTCGACGGCGTGCCGGAGCTGTCGGACGCCGAGCGCGCCTCATTCGACCGCGTCCCCTTCGACGAGCGGAGCTTTCTGGACGGCCTGGGCTCGCAGGGGCTGTTCGGCGAGCCCGGCTACGGCACGCGGGCTCGCCAGTGGCGGCGTCCGACGCTGGAGATCAACGGCATCTGGGGAGGATTCCAGGGCGACGGGGTCAAGACCGTCCTGCCGAGCCGGGCGCACGCCAAGATCACCTGCCGCCTGGTGGGCGACCAGGACCCCGCCCGGGTCAGGGAAGCGATCGCCGCACACGTGCGCCGGCACGCCGACCCGGCCGCCGCCGTCGAGGTGCGGTCGCTGGGCTCGGCCGGCATGCCGTACACCATCCCGAGCGAGCATCCCGGCAACCAGGCCGCGCGCGCCGTGCTGGCCGACCTGTACGGCACCGAGCCGTACGCGATCGCCTCCGGCGGCAGCATCCCGATCCTGAACATGTTCGAGCGCTACCTGGGAGCCAAGACCGTGATCTTCGCGTTCGCCCTGGAGGACGAGGGCGCGCACGGTCCGAACGAGTTCTTCCGCCTGGCAAGCTACGAACGCGGCAAGGTGGCCTATTGCCGCCTGCTCGACCGCCTGTCCGGGCTGGCGGCGTAAGAGGAGAGAACATGACCACGCATCGACTTCGCCGCGCAGCGCGCGCACTCGTTCTCGTCCTGGCCGCCCTGTGGGCGCTCGGCGCCTGCGCCGTCACGCAGGAGCTCACCGTTCGCGCCGACCGCTCGGGCGAAACCGCTATCGCCATCGACCTGGCCCCCGATTTCGTGGCCCGCGTGAAGGAGATGGCCGCGCTCGCGGACATCGAGCTTCCGGACGAAGGGATGATCAACCTGGAGACACTGCACGAGACCCTGGCCGCCCTGCCCGGAGTCACGGTCACCCAAGTCGAGGCACCCGAAGAGAATCTGCTCGATCTCGCGTTCAGCTTCGAGGATGCGCCGGCCATGTTCCCCAGCCCCAGCCTGCTCTGGGAGGCCGGCATCGTCACCTTCGAGGAGGTGGAGGAGGGTACCCGCGTGCGCCTCTTCCTGGACCTGGACAACTACAAGCAGCTCGAGCAGATCTTCCCCGTGCTCGACGATCCGGTGATCCGTGCCATGGGGCCGGAGGAAAACACCGAGATCACCGCCGAGGACTACCTGACGATGATGAGCTTCGTCCTGGGTCCGAGCGGCCCGGACGCCATCTCCGAATCGGTGATCACCATCCGGCTGAACGTCGACGGCGAGCTGGTCTCCCAGCGCGGCGGCCGCATCGAGGACGGTGTCGCGATCTTCGAGCTCAACGTGCTCGACCTGCTGCTCCTGCACGAACCGGTCGATCTGGAGGTCGTCTTCCGGTAGGCCCCTGTCCTTCCTCTGGGTTATATTCGAGTATAATTCGAGGAGGCCACATGCATAGCACCAATCTGCGCAAGGTCGGCGGCTCCGTCATGCTCGCGGTGCCCCCGGCGCTGCTCGACGTCCTAGAACTTCGGGCTGGCGCCAGGGTGGACATCGGGATCGAGCAGGGCCGCCTGATCGTCGCGCCGAGAACGCGGCCCAGCTACACCCTCGACGAACTCCTCGCGCAGTGCGACGAGACCGCCCCGGCGGACGACGGGGATCGAGCGTGGCTTGAGGCCGAACCGGTCGGCAACGAGTTGCTGTAGTGCAGCGGGGCGAGATCTGGCTGGTCAGCCTCGATCCCACCGCCGGCCATGAGCAACGAGGGACCCGGCCGGTCGTGGTCGTCTCCCCCGCTTCCTTCAATGCGCTTACCGGGACACCCGTCGTCCTGCCCATTACCACCGGCAGACGCTTCGCGCACCGTCGCGGGTTCGCCGTCTCGCTTGATGATGCCGATACTCGAACCGCTGGCGTGATCCGCTGTGATCAGCCTCGCGCCCTCGATCTCGGTGCCCGAAACGGGCGGCGTCTCGAAACGGTGCCGGAAGCGATCATGGACGAGGTGCTGGCCCGCCTCGCCGCTATACTGGAGTAACGGGAAAGCTAGCGCTAGCGAGCTATCTAGACGCCGTTGACCCCGGGGAGATCGCCTGCGTCGTCGAAAGCGAGGGGCTCGGGCGCGCCTTCGACCTCGGTCTGCGCCGCCCCGTTCAGAGCCGCGACTGCGGCAGGGCTGGCCTGCAGCTCGCCGAGCGAAAGGGTGTCGCGGATGCGCGCCAGGCGCAGCGCCGCCGGATCGGTGATGCCCGTTGTCTGGATCGCCGCGCGGATGGCCAGCGCGTCACTGGCCAGCACCATCGGGATCTTGACGCTCACCGAAGCAGTCGAGGTGAGCGCGTTCGGGTAGGTCTCATCGAAGGTCATGCGGTCGAACACGCGGCGGGTGGTCACGTCCACCAGGCCGATGCCGTTGGCGTTGCCGTGCGTCTCCGGGGTCAGGCTGAGCGCCGCGATGCGGGTGATCGCCGGGCCGCCGGTGAGGTCCGGATTGCTGTAGCGGCCGACCACGTTGCAGTCGAAGCCGGTGCCGGCGATGTTCTTGCCGATGCGGTCGAGCACCAGCACGTCCAGCTCCGCGAACGGCAGGGTGGGCTGCAGGCCGCGCGCCTGATCCAGCAGCGCCGGTTCGCGCTCGATGATCCGGTCGCCGGGGACCAGCTCGACGTGGCAGGTCTCGTGATGGGCGTTCTCCAGCAGCGCGACCCCGGCGCGGATGCGGCCGGTGGCCAGCACGTGGGAGGCGACCGTCAGCACGGTGTCCGCCATCGCCGTCATGCCGCGGCTGTGATACGCCTGTGCCCCCGCCTGCTTGCCGAGGCCGATGGCGATCATCTTGGCCAGGCCGCTCTCCCGCTCGCCACGGAACGAGGGGTGCGGCTTGACGCGGTTGACGATGACGATGCCGTCGGCCCGCCACGCCAGCCGGTCGACCATCACCGGCAGGCCATCGGCCTCGCCTGTCCGCTCCACCTCCATGGAGGAGCGCACGGGCGCGCCCACGGTCCGCTCGCTGACTCCCATGCCGGCCAGCAGCTCGGCCTGCCCCTCGCCGGTGGCACCGCCGTGGCTGCCCATGGCCGGGACGACGAACGGCTCGGCGCCGGCCTGGCGCAGCGACGCCACCAGCCGCGCCACCACCGCCGCCTGGTTCGCCACACCGCGGCTGCCGACGGCGATGGCGATCGACTCGCCGGGGCGCACCAGGCGGCCGAGGGCCGCGGGCGACAGCACCTCCTCGAGCTGGCCGGGGGCGAGCCGTGGGCGCGGCAGCGACTGCCGGACGGTCATCACCTCCGGGATCGGCACGCCGGAAAGGATCGACTCGACGGAGCCCATCAGCGCCAGCTCCGGTCGGCTACCGCCCGTACGGTTTCGTCGATCTGCTCGTCGCTCACCAGGGCCGCCAGCTCCAGCCGGCGGGACACGGGAGTGGAGATGTCGAGCGAGGTCAGGCAGGCCACGGGGCCGTCCAGCTCGTCGAAACAACGGGTGGTGATTTCCGCCGCCAGCGCCGGGCCGATCCCCTGGCTGCGGGCCGCCTCCTCGACGATGACCATGGCGCCGGTCTTGGCCAGCGACGCGCCGATGCTGGCGTAGTCGATCGACAGCCGGTCCAGGCAGCGCAGGTCCAGGAGCTCGACGGAGACGCCATCCTCGGCGAGGGCCGCGGCCACGGCGGCGCAGCGCCCGACCATGCCGCCGTAGGTCAGCACGGTCACCTGGTCGCCGGCCTGCACGGTGCGCGCCGTGCCGAATGGGATGGCGTAGTCCAGGTCGCCGGCCGGCGCCGGCGACCGCTGCGTGTAGAGGGCGTTGTGCTCCAGGAACACCACCGGATCGAGCGAGTGCATGGCGGTGTTGAACAGGCCGATGTAGTCGTACGCGTCGGCCGGCGCGACGATCCGGAAGCCGGGGAACATCCCGTACAGGCCGACCGGGTCCATGGAGTGCTGCGCCCCGTAGCCGAGGCCGGTGCCGACGCGGCTGCGCACCACGATCGGCAGGTCGGTGGTGTCGCCGTACATGTGGCGCGCCTTGGAGAGCTGGTTGAAGAGCTGGTCGGCGGCCACCAGCGCGAAATCCGCGAACATGATCTCCACCACCACGCGCATGCCCAGCATCGCGGCGCCGAAACCCAGCCCGGAGAAGCCACCCTCCGAGATCGGGGTGTTGATTACACGCTCCGGGAAACGCTCGACCAGACCCTTGGTGGCGCCATAGGCGCCGCCGCCCAGGTTGGCCACCTCCTCGCCGAAGACGATCGCGTCCGCCTCCCGCTCCAGCCAGCGGCCGGTCACCGCGGCGATCGCGTCCGAGTAGCGCATCGGCTCCAGCGCCGTGCCGTTCCCGTCCGTGCCGTTCCCGTCCGCCCCGTTCCCGCCTTCCGGAGAACGGTCGACGAAGCGCAGGCCGGCAAGCTCCGCGCCGCTCGAGCGCATGCCGTCGCCGGCCGTGCCGGGATCGGGCCACAGGCTCTCGCGCACGCGCGGCGGATCGCCCTCTTCCGTGCACGCCGCCCGCGCCGCCTGCACGCCCTGCTCGGCCAGCGCGTCGATGGTTTCCACCGCGGCCTGGTCGAGCAGGCCGGCCTCCACCAGGATGCGCGGCAGCACGCGCGTCACCTCGGTGCCGGCGTAGCGGTCCTCCTCCTCCTTGCTGCGGTAACGGAAGGAGCTGCCCGGCACGTCGCCGGCGTGGTGGTAGCGGCGGTAGCACTCGCACTCGATGATCGCCGGCGTGCCGCCGTCGCGCAGCTTGTCGGCCACCTCCCGCACCAGCCCGAGGATGGCGATCGCGTCGTCGCCGTCGACGACGTACCCGTCCATGGCGTAGGCGGAGGCGCGCCGCGACAGCGGCTCCACCGCGCAGGCGTCCTGCACGCGGGTGGCCACCGCGTAGCGGTTGTTCTCCACGAACACGATCAGCGGCAGCGACCAGAGGCCGGCCAGATTGCACGCCTCGTGAAAGGCGCCCTGGTTCACGGCGCCGTCGCCGATGTAGCAGACGATCACGTTGCCCGAACCGGCGAACTTCTCGGCATAGGCGGCGCCGGCCGCCAGCGGCACGCCGCCGCCGACGATCGCGTTCGACCCCAGGAAGCCGGACTCGTTGTGGCGGAGGTGCATGGAGCCGCCGCGCCCACCGCAGTAGCCGGGCGCCAGTCCCATGATCTCCGCCATGGTGCGGTAGAAGACCTCCTGCGCCTCGGCCGGCAGCTCGCCTGCCCCGGGGTCCCAGTCGGCCGGCACCTGTGCCTGCAGCACCTTGGCCAGGAATTGGTGGTGGGCGCGGTAGGTCGCGGCCATCTTGTCGGTCGGGCGCAGCGCCGCCACCGCCGCGGAGGCGGTCGCCTCCTGGCCGACGGAGGTGTGCACGGGGCCCCAGACGGCGCCGGCGTTCTTGAGCTCCAGCAGGGCATGCTCGAAGCGGTTGATCGCCAGCGTGTCGAACAGCAGCCTCGCGGCCTGCCGCCGATCGAGCTGCTCGACGTCGGCCGCGTCGGACTCCCAGCGCTCCCACGGGAAGGAGCCGTCGATCGGGGTACGTTTCACGAAGTCATCCTCTGTAGACAGTCATCCTCTGAGGATTGGCATCCTCTGTAGATTGGCATCCTCAGTCCATCAGGAAGCCGCCGTTGACGTCGACGATCTCCCCGGTGATGAAGCGGGCGCGGTCGGACGCCAGGAAGGCGACCGCCTCGGCGACGTCCTCCGGCTGCCCGTAGGTGCCCAGCGGGATCTTGGCGGCGAACGCTTGGTTGGTCTCGTCCCCCCACTCGCGCGTCAGCGCCGTGTCGATCGGCCCCGGCGCCACCGCGTTGGCGGTGATGCCGTAGGCGGCCGCCTGCAGCGCCAGCGACTTCGTCAGGCAGATGATGCCGGCCTTGGACGCCGAGTAGTGGGCGCCGGCCGCCGCGCCGCCGATCTTGCCGGCCATGGAGGCGACGCTGACGATACGCCCTCGGCCTGCCTCCTTCATGCGGCGGAACGCCTCGCGGCTGGCGATGAAGGTGCCGCGCAGGTTGATCGCCATCATCCGGTCCCAGGCGTCCGTCTCCAGATCCAGGATCGGCGTCAGCTCGCAGATGCCGGCGTTGTTGACCAGGATGTCCAGGGTGCCGAGCTCGCCGTCCACGGTCGCGAACAGCTCCAGGATCGCCCCTTCGTCGGCCACGTCGGTGCGCACGCAGACCGCCCGGCCGCCTGCCTCCTCCACCTCGGCGGCGGTGATCGCCGACTCCTCCATGTTCAGGTCCGCGATCGCGACGTCGGCGCCGTCGCGCGCCAGCGTGGTGGCGATCCGCCGCCCGATGCCGGCCGCTGCGCCCGTCACCAGCGCGACCTTGCGCCTGGCCACCTTGCGCCGGCTCATCCGGTCTCCGGGAGCTGCCGCAGCTCCAGCACTTCGCGGTCCGGTCCGTAGAAATACTGCACCCATACCTCCGGGCGGAACTCGACCAGGTCGCCCACCATGTCCACCCCCGCCTGGCGCAGCCGGTCGAGGTCGGCGCGGATGTCCGTGCACAGGAACCCCAGGTGGGTGAAGCCGCGGTCGGCCTGCGTGCGGTCGCCCACGGGACGCCCTTCGGGGTCCAGGTAGTGGAACAGCTCCAGCATGAAATCGCCCTGAAAGAGGTGCGCGATGCGGGCCGTGCAGGCCGGCAGGCCGGCTATGCCGCCCAGGTTCATCTCCGGCGGCACCTCGATGACGCGGCGCAGCTCGAAGCCCAGCAGGTCGCGGTAGAACGCGATCGAGGTGTCGAGGTCGCGAACGCTCAGCGCCACATGGTCGGCGACGGCGGTCATGGCTGTGCCCATCTGACTGTGGGCGGTACGGTAGCGGATCGGGGCCGGTCTGTCGTGGCAGACTGGGCCGCATGGCAGAGCAGGGGCCGGTCGTCGGCGTCATCATGGGCAGTTCCTCCGACTGGCCGACGATGCGCAAGGCGGGCGAGGTGCTCGACCGGTTCGAGGTCCCTCACGAGCGGCGCGTGGTGTCCGCGCACCGGACTCCCGACCTGATGCGGAGCTACGCGCGCGGGGCGGCCGGCCGCGGCATCGAGGCGATCATCGCCGGCGCCGGCGGCGCGGCCCACCTGCCGGGGATGGTGGCGGCCTTCACCACCGTCCCGGTCATCGGCGTGCCGGTGCAGAGCCGGGCGCTGTCGGGGCTGGACTCGCTGCTGTCGATCGCGCAGATGCCGGGAGGCGTGCCGGTCGCGACGATGGCGATCGGCGAGGCCGGCGCCACCAACGCCGGACTGTTCGTGGTGGCGCTGCTGGCCGTGCGCCGGCCGGTGCTGCGCGAGCGTCTGGACGCCTTCCGCGCCGAGCGCGAGCGGGAGGTGCTGGAGCAGACGCTCGGCTGACCTCACCGCCCGCGGTCGCGGTGCCGGCGCGGGTTACTCCTCGTCGTCCTCCTCCGGCATGAGCACGAACTCCGGATAGGCCTCCATCTTGAGCTCGGCGACATCCTGGCCGAGCTGCTCGACCTGCTTGGAGACGCGGGCGCCCAGCAGGGCGTCGACGATCTTCCACGCCACCAGCGACACGACGAACACGAACGCGCCGACGGCCACCACGCCCAGGAGCTGCACGCCGAAGTTGCCGCCCGCGGCGATGCAGACCGCCAGGGTGCCCCAGACACCGGCGAACAGGTGCGCAGGCACCGCGCCGACCACGTCGTCCAGCTTCATCTTCTCCAGCAGCTTGATGGCGGCGGTGCAGACGATGCCGCCGATGGCGCCGATGATCACCGCCCAGACGTGAGAGGTGATGTCGGGTCCGGCCGTGATCGAGACCAGGCCGGCGATGGCGCCGTTCAGGCCCGCGAACATGTCCATGCGGCCCAGGATCAGGCGGGAGAACGCCAGGGCCGTCATGACGCCGGCCGCGGCCGCCAGGTTGGTGTTGACCAGCACGTGGCCCATGGCCACCACGTCCGCCGCGCTGCCCAGCGCGAGCTGCGAGCCGCCGTTGAACCCGAACCAGCCGAACCAGAGGATGAACACGCCCAGCGTGACCACGACCACGTTGGAGGGCGGCGTCTGCTTGACCGAGCCGTCCTTGCGGAACTTGCCCAGGCGCGGGCCGACCACGAGGATGCCGGCCAGCGCCGCCCAGCCGCCGGTGCCGTGCACGATCGTGGAGCCGGCGAAGTCCTGGAATCCCATGCTGCCCAGCCAGCCGCCGCCCCAGGTCCAGGCGCCTACGACCGGGTAGATGAACCCGGTCAGGATCAGGGTGAACAGGAAGAACGGCCACATCTTGACCCGCTCGGCCAGCGCGCCCGACACGATGGAGGCGGCGGTCGCCACGAACACCATCTGGAAGAACCAGTCCGACATCACCGAGTAGCCGTTGCCGATCACGGCCGACGGGTCGGCTTGGCCGCCCTGATCGAGTTCCGCGAGCCGAGCGACCTCCGCGAGCAGCGCGAGCTCGTCGCCCGATGGCCGGTAGAACAGACTGAAGGAGCCGATCACGCTGCCCACGTCGGTGTACATGAGGCTGTAGCCCAGGATGTAGTAGGCCAGCCCGGCGATCGAGTAGAGGCCGATGTTCTTCAGGCAGATCACGGAGGCGTTCTTGGTGCGAACGGACCCGGATTCCAGCATGGTGAAGCCGGCCGCCATCCACATCACCAGTCCGCCCCAGAGGAGGAACGAGAAGGTGTTGAGGACGAAGGCCGTCTCTTCCGCGACGGCCGCGTAGGCGGCGCTCGATCCCGCCATCAGCAGGCCGAGCACCAGCAGCAGCCGTACCGTGACGGGGCCGCGGCGAATGAACTGAAGGTCGTTCATGGCAATTCCTTGTCGTGCCGGTGATTGATTTTGGGCCGCGAGCGGTTCACCCGATCGGCCGTTCCGTAATAGTAGCGCGTTTGCTCCCTTGCGTGCGCCGGGCCCAGGCGGGGCACACTTGCGGACGTGGCTCTCCCGCTGCTTCCCGGCGCGACGATCGGTGTCCTGGGCTCGGGCCAGCTCGGCCGCATGCTGGGCCTCATCTGCCGGCGCATGGGCTACCGGTTGCACGTCTTCTCGCCGGAGCGCGGCAGCCCGGCCGGGCAGGTGGCCGACCGCGAGGTGGTTGCGCCGTACGAGGACCTGGACACGGTGCGGGCGTTCGCGCGGGCCGTGGACGTGGTCACCTTCGAGTTCGAGAACGTGCCGGCCGCGACCGCGGCCGCGGCGTCCGAGCATGCGCCCGTTCACCCGGACGGCCGCGTGCTGCACATCGCCCAGAACCGGCTGCGGGAGAAGACGGCGCTCGCCGAGCTCGGCTTTCCGGTGACCCGCTTCCGGGCGGTCGCAAGCGCTCGGGAGGTCCGGGCCGCGGTCGCGGAGGTGGGCCTGCCGGCGATCCTCAAGAGCGCCGGTTTCGGCTACGACGGCAAGGGACAGGCGGCCGTCATCAACGCCGATCAGACGGAAGCGGCCTGGAACGCGGTAACCGGCTACGCCGGCGACCCGGCCTCAGCCAGCGGAGCCGGAAGCGAGCCCGCGGCCATCCTGGAGCGGCGGGTCGACTTCACACACGAGCTGTCCGTAATCGCCGCGCGGTCGGCCGCCGCCCGTACGGTCACCTATCCGCCGTGCGAGAACCGGCACGAAGGAGGCATCCTGGACCTGTCGACTTGCCCGGCCGAGGTGCCGACGGCCGTCGCGGAGGGAGCACGTGCCCTCGCCTGCGACCTGATGGAAGCACTGGACGTGGTCGGCGTCCTCTGCGTCGAGCTGTTCCTGACCGCCGGCGGTGAGTTGCTGGTGAATGAGATCGCGCCGCGGCCGCACAACTCCGGCCACCTCACGATCGAGGCGGCGGCCACCGGTCAGTTCGAGCAGCAGTTGCGCGCCGTGTGCGGCCTGCCGCTCGGCGCCACCTGCCTGCACCGCCCGGCCGCGATGGCCAACCTGCTCGGCGACCTGTGGTCAGACGGCCCACCGCGCTGGGAACGCGCTGCCGCGATCGAAGGAGTCTCCCTCCACCTCTACGGCAAGGCGGAGGCGCGCCCCGGCCGCAAGATGGGCCACCTCACCGCCCTGGCCGACACCCCGAGCCACGCCCGCTCCCTCGTCTCCACCGCCCGTGACCTGCTCCGGCCGGCGGCGGAATCTCCCGGACACCGAGCCCGACCGCGGTAGCAAGGACCCGACCGCCGCTTCGTTCGCCTCCTTCACTCGGGCGTCACGATGGCGATCCAGAACCGCTATTCTCCCGTTTTCGGACCGTCGGGTTGCGATCTCGGGCGCGCTAAACGTCTCCCGGACCATCATCACAGCCACGATGCGAATGCTTTACTTATATCATTTATTGATATATATTAATACATGATTACCGACACCGATGGCGTGGTCACCTCCACCGTCTCCGCCCTCACCGACGACGCACTGCTGGCTCAGACCAGGAAGTTCGCCCACCTCGAACACCACCTCGAGGTCACCGTCAGCGACCACCTGCGCGAGATCCACACCCGCCGCCTGCATCTGCGCCGCGGCTTCTCCAGCCTGTTCGACTACGCCGTGCGAGAGCTCGGCTATTCCGACTCGGCTGCCTCGCGCCGCATCAGCGCCTTGAAGCTGTGCGAGGACCTGCCGGAGGTGCGCGACCGGCTCCAGGACGGATCGATCTCGCTGACCACCGCAGCGCAGTTGCAGAACGCCTTCGACCGGCAGCGGCGCAACCGCCGCCGCAAGCGCGGGCCGGTCATGGCGAGCAGGCCGGCCGAACCGCGGCAGGACTCGCTACTGGCACCGCCAGCGGAGATGCCCGAACCGCCGGCGCCCGCGCCGCTGCTGGACGTGTCCGCGCGCAAGGCGCTGGTCAGGCAGGCGGCCGGCAGGAGCACGCGGCAGGTGCAGGAGCTTCTGGCCGGCGTGGACCCCGAGTTGGCCGTGCCGGCCGACAAGGTGCGCCCGCTGGGCAACGGGCGCTACGAGATGAAGGCCGTGATCGACGCGGAGTGCCAGCGGGCGCTGGAGCGGCTGCGTGGGCTGCTGTCGCACGTCGACCCGTACATGACGCTGGGGCAGCTCGTGGGGCGGCTGGCGCGCGAGGGGCTCGACCGCCACGACCCGGCCCGGCCGCCGCGCCGCCCGCGCACCGGCAACGGGCCGGCGGGCGGCGGGCGGACTTCGGCGCCGAAGTCGCAGCAGGGCTTGGGCCGCGAAGCCGGCTCGGCGCAAAAGAGGGTCGCGCGGCCGGCAGACTCTGCCACTTCGGCGCCGAAGCGGAGTGCATCGGCCGGCCGCGCCATCCCGCGGCCACCAGGCGGGAGGCCTGGCAGCGAGACGGCGGACGCTGCAGCTACGTCGACCCGCGGAGCGGGCGCGGCTGCGCCTCCCGCCCCCTGCTCCAGATCGATCACCGGGTGCCGCACGCACTGGGCGGAAGCGCGGCGCCGAACAATGTGTGCCTCCTGTGCCTCGCCCATCACCGGCATCGCCACCAAGGGTGCTCGTCACCGGCAGAGGCCGCCGAGCAAGGACCGCTCAGATCAGATCTGGTTGACGGGAAGCGCGTCCGACCGGGACCTCACGCTCCGAGCTGGCGGACGTCGACGAAGCGGCCGGTGGCGGCCGACTCCCTGGCGGCCAGCGAAGTGTAGACGCTCCTCAGGCCGCATGCCAGGTCGGCGCGCGGGGGCGTGCCGTCGCGGGCCAGCGCCAGGAAGTCGCCGATCAGGTTGGCGTCGCCGCCGTGGTGCCCGTGCTCGCCTTCATCGAGGTGGCCCTGCTCGCTGAAGCGGTCGTGGTGGCGCACCTCCCGGTAATCCGAGGTGTACCAGTCGAACTCGATCGTCCCCTGGTAGCCGGAGACCACTGCGCCGCGCCGGTGCGCGTCGCGCCGCGTGAAGAACACCTGCGTGTAGGTGCCGTGCGCGCCGGAGGCGAAGCGCAGCACCGCGGTCGAGCAGTCCTCATTGGTGCCTTCATCGGTACGCGTATCGGACGAAAACAGGCACAGGTGGTCGTCCGCGGTCCGCAGGCCGTTGCGACGCCGGCTCTCCGGGCTCTCCGGACAGGTGGCGGTCTCGTCGCACTCCGAGCAGCGCAGTCCCGGCGGCTTGTCGCCACCGAAGACCCGGCCGTAATTGCCCATCGCCGCCACCTGCACGATCGCCGAGCCCATCAACATCGCGATGTAGTCGAAGTCGTGGGTCGCCTTCTGCAGGAACAGCCCGCCGGTGATGGTGAAGTCGCGGTAGCCCTGCTCCCAGTAGACGGTGCCGTAGCTCACGTAGTTGGTGGCGGCGATGTGCTCCGGCGTTCCCACTGCCCCCGAGCCGATGCGCTCGGCGATCATCTCCGCCAGCGACGACACGCGCAGCGGGAAGCTCACCACCGCGCGCTCGTAGCGGCCGGCGTAGGCCGCCTCCAGCCGCCGCGCCTGCTCCATGGAGATGGACACGGGCTTTTCCAGGAACAGGGGCAGGTCGAGTTCGGCCACCTCGATCGCATACTCGGTGTGCAGGTGGCAGCGCGTCCCGACCAGCACCGCGGTCGGCCGCGCGCCGCGTTTGAGCGCTCCCAAAGAGTCGTAGAACGATGCGTCGGCGAACCGTTCCGGCAGCCGCGACCGCACTCCGTCCGCGTCCGGGTCGAGCACGCCCACCAGCTCCACCGCCGGGTCGATCTCCGCGATCTGCTGCACCAGGCGGCCGGCCCTGCCGCCGCAACCGATCACCGCCAGCCGTACGGTGTCGGCCACCGTCACATCTCCCCGCGCGACGGCGCCCGGCCGGTGGGGAACGGCACCGCGATGCGCGGCGCCTCGATCGCCGGGAACATCCGGTCGCGCAGCCAGGTCCAGGCCCGCCACGCCGCCTGCAGGCCCAGCCCGCCGATACGGACCAGGTTGTAGAGCCCCTCTAGCGGCGTCAGGCTGGAGCCCGCGAAGTAGGTGCCGCCCACATCGCGGACGACCCGGTCGGCGCCGACCTCCAGCCGCTTCTCGCCCAGGCTGTAGATGCCGGGCGGGGCACCCGCCGCCGACATGGCGTCCGTGGTCGCGACCAGCCGGCTCGGCCCGAGCGCAGCCGTGAGCCGGCCGAGCAGCGCCGGCGGCAGATGGATGCCGTCCGGGATGACCGAGGCGGCCAGATCCGGGCACGCCAGGGCACGGTTGATCACGTTGTCGTGGCGGTTCACCTCCGCCGCGCAGCCGTTGCCGAGATGCGTCCACAGCCGCAACCCGGCGCGCACCGCCTCGGCCAGGTGTGTGCCGTCCACATCGCTGTGCCCGGCGCACACGGTCACGCCGTCGGCCGCGGCGCGCCGGATCAACTCCACCGATCCCCGCAGCTCCGGAGCCAGGGTCAGCATGACGACGCGGCCGCCAGCGGCCCGCTGCAGCCGCTCGTAGACGGCCGCATCGGGATCGATCATGCAGGCCGGATCGTGGGCGCCGCGGAACCCCTCGACCGGACTCAGGAACGGACCCTCCACGTGGAAGCCGGGCACGGCGTCCTGCACCCGAGGGCTCCGCATGGCCGCCGCCAGCGCGGCGAGCTGCGCCTCCATCCGGTCCACGGGGCCGGTGGTCACCGTGGGCAACAGGTGCGAGCAGCCGGCGTCCCACAGCGCCGCGACCGCGTGCTCGACGCCGTCCACGGTCAGGTCCGCGGTGTGGAAATCGACGCCGGCGAACCCGTTGACCTGCGGATCGAACAGGGCCGGCCCGCTCATCAGCGCCGTGCCGGCGGGAAACTCGCGTGAGTACACGGCCCGCTCGCCCGCCAACGCCTCGCCTGACAAGACGTCGAAGACCATGGGGGCGGCCTCGCCTTCCTCATTCATAAGTCGAGCATGGTACAATGCGTGGAGTTCCGGCCCCAACGCGGGCCGTCACCACACCGATACCCTCACACGGAGGCACCACGTGAAACTCGTCTTCTTCGACGACTACCGACTCGGCGTGCTGCGCGACGACGGCGTCGTCGACGTCTCGGGCGCCGTCGCCGATCTGCCCAGCCCCAGCGTCCAGGCGCTGCTCAACCAGGTCATCGCGGGCTGGGACGACTGCCGCGACGCCATCGCGTCCGCCGCCGCATCCGGCACCGCGCGGCCGGTCGACCAGGTCACGCTGCGCCCGCCCGTGCCGCGTCCCGGACAGCTCGTCTGCCTGGCCGGCAACTACATCGAGCCCGACCACCCGGAGAAGGAAACCTTCAACGCGTTCCTCAAGTCGCCCACCTCGGTCATGACCACCGGCGACACCGTCGAGCTGGCGGACGCCGACGCCACGGTGTTCCACTTCGAGCCCGAGTTCGCGCTAGTCATGGGCAAGCCGGCCGCCAAGCTGGCCCCGGAAGACGCCTTGGGCAGGATCTTCGGCTACACCCAGTTCATGGACGTGTCCGCGCGCGGCCTGCCCGGCGGCTTCTTCCTGGGCAAGAGCTGGCACACCTTCGGCCCGATGGGCCCGGTGCTGGTGACCGCCGACGAGATCCCCGACCCCAACGCGCTCGGCATGCGCCTGTGGGTGAACGACAACCTCAAGCACGACGTCAACACCGGCGAAATGGCCCGCCACGTGCCCGAGCTGCTGGCCGAGGTCACCGCCGTCGTCGCCCTGGAGCCCGGCGACGTGGTCTCCACCGGCACCCACCACTACGCGCTGTCGCCCATCCAGGACGGCGACGTGGTGCGCATGTCCATCGAGGGCCTGGGGCCGGAGCTGTCGGTCGACGTCACCGATCCGCGCAAGCGCACCTGGGACCGATAGCGCAGCGGCGTTTCGTTGACAGCCACTCGCGATTGCGCTACCGCTACCGAATGCCATCGAGCATCAAGGAGAATTCGATGAGGAAGGCTTTTCGCACATCGATCGCACTGGCCCTCGCGGGCCTGCTAGCCGGCGTGTACGCGCACGCCCAGACCATGGACTACAGCGAGGCGCCCATGCTGGCCGAGATGGTCGCCGCGGGCGATCTGCCACCGGTCGCGGAGCGCGTCTCCGACGAGCCGCTGGTCCGGGAGGTGCTGGGCGAGATCGGCCAGTACGGCGGCACGCTGCGCCGCTGGGCCCCCGACGCCATCGGCGGCTGGATCCAATTGAACTACTACCGCGGCCTCGGTGATGCGGGCGGCTTCGGCTTCATCATCCCCTACGACCTGGCGGGATACCTCGACGACGGCGTGCATTTCGGCGGCCTGGACCCGCTGTACGCCAAGGAGTACCAGTTCAACGACGACTACACCGAGCTCACCGTCTGGCACCGGCGGGGCGCGAAGTGGTCGGACGGCCATCCGCTGACCGCCGACGACATCATCTGGTCCATGGAGAACGTCGGCCACGACACGAACATCCATCCGAACGGAAGCTGGTGGACGCACTCCGGCGGCGAGCCCATCAAGGTGGAGAAGATCGACGACTACACGGTCAAGTACATCTCCGTGGTCCCCAACCCGGACATGACCCTGAACGTGTCCGGGCCGTGGGCGCTGTACCCCAAGCACTACGCCGAGCAGTTCCACCCCAAGTTCAACTCCGACTCGACCTACGAGGACTTCAAGAACAATACCGAGCTTCGCTTCATGGACGATCCCTCCGCCATCCCGCAGATCGGTCCCTGGGTCGTCACGCAGCTCGATGACGTCGACGGGTCCCGCGCCGTGCGCAACCCGTACTATCCCGTGGTCGACACCGCGGGCAACCAGCTTCCGTACATCGACAACATCCACATCAGGATCCTGGCCGACCAGCAGACGGCCGCGCTGGCGGTCATCCAGGGACAGATCGACGTCCAGGGCCGCGGCATGCAGGGCTTCCAGAACTACCAGGTCATGAAGGAAGGCGAGGCCGCAGGCGACTACCAGGTCCTGGCCTGGAAGGGCGGCGCGTTCCAGGGCTACCTGAAGCTGGCCCTGGAGCCCTCCGACGAGAACCTGGCCAAGCTCATGCACCAGGTCGACTTCCGGCGCGCGCTGTCGATGGCCATCAACCGGGAAGAGATCAACGAGGCGCTGTACTTCGGGCTGGCGCAGCCGTCCGGGACGATGGTCGGCCGCGACTCTCCGTTCTACGACAGCCGCATGGAGGCGTACGCCGGGTTCGACCCCGACGAGGCGAAGCGGATCTTCGCCGAGCTGGGGCTCAAGGACACCGACGGCGACGGCATCCTGCAGCATCCCGACGGCCAGAACGTCACCATCATCATCGACACGCCCACCGACCGGTTCGTCAACACCCCGCAGACGGAGATGGTGGTCCGGCAGTGGCGGGACGTGGGACTCGACGCCATCATGAACGCCGTCAAGCGCTCGGTCATCTTCGAGAAGATGCGCGCCTACGACATGCAGGTGGTCATGCACTGGGGACCGTCCCTGCAGGTGTCCCTGCCGTGGGTGTTCCGTTCGGGCGGCTACAACCCGGAGACGCAGACGCTCGGCACCAAGTACTCGAACCCGCCGCCGGAGTTCCTGGCCGCCTGGGAGCTGGAGCAGCAGGTGATCTCCGCCATCGACCCGGAGTCCTACTCGGCCCTGACCAAGGAGCTGTGGATCATGGAGGCCGAGGAGGTGACGAGCTGGATCGCGATCACCTCCGACTTCCCGGTGATCATCATCCGCCACAACCGCATCGGCAACCTGCCGGACGTGGCGACCGCCCAGAAGATGGAGTACTCGGCCTATCCCGACCAGTTCTACATCAAGTACGAGGCGCAATAAGGACACAGGTTGGGGAGAGTGATCAGGCATGACGGGCTGCCGGGGTTTTCCCCGGCGGCCCCCGTGCCGCACGTGATCCCGATCACCGACGGGCCGTCCGCCCTCGACTGAACCCGAATGGGCACCGGACAGCCGCCGACCGTCGGCGCCATCGAGCTCGGCCGGCACTTCTTCCGCGAGGTTGTCAGGCCGGCGATGGAGCGGGTCTGTCCCCGCCACCTGGAAGCCGCCGCCTGCGGCCGCTTCGGGATGGGCAGCGAGTGCCTGGGCATGGACGACGCGGTCAGCCGCGACCACCACTGGGGTCCCAAGGTCGACATCCTGCTGCCCGAGGGCCTGTTCCGGGACACCGACCCCGCGATCTGGGCGGAAGTGGCCGAGCGGTTCCCGGCCTCCTTCCAGGGCTTCCGGCTGGAAGCCGGCTACGTCGGCGGACCCGGCCTGGCCCCCGAGGGCATAGGATCCTTCCTGAGCCGGACCATCGGCCGCACCACCCCTCCCGGGAGCGACGCCGACTGGCTCGACATCCCGGAGGAGGACATCGTGCACGTGGTCAACGGCGAGGTCTGGCACGACCCGTCAGGCGGGTTCAGCCGCATCCGCGCCGTGTTCGAAGGCTATTACCCCGACGCCGTCTGGAAGCGGCGCATCGCCCACTGGTGCCGCTACGCCAGTGGCATGGGCCTCTACTGGATGCAGCGCGCCCGCCTGCGGGACAACCTCGTCTTCCTGCACACCTCGTTCGCCAACACGCTGAAGCGCACCATCGAGCTGGCGTTCCTGCTGAACCGGACCTACTTCCCCTACAACAAGTGGCTGTACCCGTTGTTCCGCCGCCTGGACCACTTGGCCCCCGCCATGGTCCCCCTGATCGACGAAGCGACGGCGGACGGCGCCACCTGGGAGCGCCGCTTCGAGATCATGGAGACCCTGCACGAGCTGCTGGACCGGCGCATGGTCGAGCTGGGCCTGGTGCGCCCGCATGCCCGCTTCAAGCCGCACGCCACCTCCGGGTACCGTCTGCTGGAGTGGTGCTACCGCGACCTGCTGAACTCGATCCCGCGCGAGCTGTTCACGCACGTGCCCGTGTGGGACCAGAAGTACTTCGAGGCGTTCACCACCGGCTACGTCGCCGACCTCACCGACGACGTGTGGCAGGACATGCTGCACCTCGAGGAATCCGGCGGCACGCACTGACCAGGAGGAACACATGGCCGACTTCGCGCTGGGCTCGCTGAAACCACGGGGGACGCGCCGCGTCGTCTACTGCAGCGACCCGTCCAACACCACGCGCTTCATGACCGAGGGCCGCGCGACGCCGGACGATCTGCGCGGGGTCGTGCGCAACTACGCCGAGGCGCAGGCGATCGACACCGTCGTGCAGGAGGTCTTCAGCCAGGGGTGGAGCCACTGGTGGCGCGGGGAGTCGTGCGAGTGGGACGCCCGCCCGCACCACCAGCGGCTGGTGCCGATGATGGACGACGGCGTGATGCCGATCCAGGTCTACGCCGAGGAATGCCACCGGCACGGCATCGAATTGATCGCCGGCTTCCGGATGAACGACCGCCACGGCCACAACGCCGACTGGTTCGCCAGGCTGGCGCAGGACAAGCCGCACTGGATTCTCAAGGGGTATGACCCGTCGTCGAAGCGCACCACCGACCCGCGCAGCTACGAGCTGGGCTGCGCGCTCAACTACGCCGAGGAGGAGGTGCGCGACTTCCTGTTCACGGTAATGGAGGAGGTCGCCACCCGCTTCGACGTGGACGGCATCGAGTTCAACTTCACCCGCCTGCCGGCGTGCTTCCCCGTGGGCGAAGGGGAGCAAAGCCACGCGATCCTCACCGGCTTCGTCCGGCGGGTGCGCGCGATGCTCGACGCGGTCGGGGCCGGGCGGGGCCGCCGGCTTCTCTTGGGCGTGCGCGTGCTCCAGCACCTGGACGGGTGCCTGCGGGTGGGGTACGACATCCCGGTCTGGATCGCGGACCGGCTGATCGATTACGTCGTCCCCGGCGACATCGGCTTCACCGATCCCAATCCCCGCTTCGAGGAGTTCGTGCGGCTGGCCCGCGACACGGACTGCTACGTGTATCCGCAGGTACAGGAGTGGCTGGGCTACAACCACCGCGACCTGACGCAGACGCCCGAGCACTACTGCGCGACAGTGCGCAACTTCTACGGCGCCGGCGCCGACGGGTTTTCCACACAGAACGTCTTCGATGTCTCGCGCTTCCCGATACTGCGGACGCTGCGCGACCCGGAACGGGTCGACGAGCACGACCGCCACTACGCCTTCTATCCGATCTGGGGGTCGAACGCCGGCCGGCGGGCAGGGTACAAGGGCGACTTTCCCTACCGCGCGGAAGAGATCATCCTGCCGCGGGACGCGCCGGGCACGCGGGGCAGGATCCGCTTCCGGCTGTGTGAGCATCTGCCGGAGGACTCGCCCGCGGAGCTGCTCTGCCGGCCCGCGATCGTGCCGGGCGACGAGATCGAGTTCGATCTCAACGGCCAGCGGGTTCCGCCGGAGTCGGTCCGCTGCGAGTGGCCGGACTCGGAGGGTGAGCTCCCGGTGTGCCGCTTCGCCCTGGGCTCCCCCCCGGCGGCGTACGGGGACAACCATCTGGGCATGCGGCTCACGCGAAGCGCTCCCGGAGCGCGGGACGACGTCGTCCTGCACGAGATCGAAGTGCTGGTGAAGGGGAGGCCGTGAGCGAGGCGGCGATTCAGACGGCGATCGCGGAGACAGCGTCGATCCGGAGCGTGCGGGCGCTCATGTGGCGCCGCTTCAGCAAGAACCGGTTGGCGGTCGTCAGCGGCGTGATCCTGGTCGTCCTCTATGCCATCGCCCTGTTCGCCCCGTTCTTCAGCGCCTATCACCACGACGCGTTCCACGTCACCTTCAAGTTCGCCCCTCCGCAGAAGGTCCATTTCAGGGACGAGGAGGGCAGGCTCTCGCGTCCGTTCGTGTACGCCCGAGAACGGAGCATCGACATGACGACCCTGGCGATCTCCTACCGGGAGGTGAAGACGACGAAGTACCCGATCCGCTTCCTCGTACCCTCGGAGCCCTACATGCTGGTCGGTTTCATCCCGATGAGCGTACGGCTGTACGGCGTGGACCCCGGAGCGACGCTGTTCCTGTGGGGCACGGACACCCTGGGCCGAGACATCCTGTCGCGGGTCTGGACGGGCGCGCAGGTCAGCCTGTCGGTCCCGCTGGCAGGCACCCTGATCACCATCGTGCTGGGATCGATCCTGGGCGTGGCCTCCGCCTACTTCGGCAGGATGGTGGACAACGCCATCCAGCGGGTGATCGAGCTGTTGATCTCCTTCCCGCAGATACCGCTGTGGATCGCCCTGTCGGCCGCCATCCCGGTCACGTGGCCGTCGGGATTCGTCTATCTCGGCGTGGTGGTCATCCTGTCGCTCATCGGCTGGGGCAGCCTGGCGCGCGTGGTGCGCGGCAAGGTGCTGGCCTACCGCCAGGAGGAGTACGTGATGGCGGCCCGTGTGGTCGGCTCCAGCCACTGGCGGATCATCAACAAGCACCTCCTGCCCGGCTCGCTCAGCCACATCATCGTCACCGCCACGCTGGCGGTGCCCGGCACGATCCTTGGCGAGAGCAGCCTGAGCTTCCTGGGCATCGGCATCGTGCCGCCGCTGACGAGCTGGGGGGTCATGCTGCAGGACGCACAGAACGTGCAGGCGCTGGTCCACCACCTGTGGCTGGCCATTCCCGGACTCATGATCATCCTGGTCGTGCTCTGCTTCAACTTCTTCGGCGACGGATTGCGCGATGCCGCCGATCCGTTCGCGACCTGACGCCATGGCGAAAGACCCTTCCGGAAGCCGGAAGCTCCTCGAAGTCAGGGACCTGCGCACGTGGTTCCACACCGACGACGGCATCGTGCGCGCCGTCGACGGCGTGAGCTTCGACATCGGCACCAACCGCACCGTCGGCATCGTCGGCGAAAGCGGCTGCGGCAAGAGCGTGACCGCTGCGACCATCCTGCGCCTGGTGCCGAGCCCGCCGGGACGCATCGAGGGAGGATCGATCGCCCTGCACCGGGAGCACGAGGTCGTCGACCTGGCGCGCGTCCCGCCCAAGGGCCGCAAGATCCGGGAGATCAGGGGCAAGGAGATCGCGATGGTCTTCCAGGAGCCGATGCGCACCCTGAGCCCCATCTACACCATCGGCTACCAGATCACCGAAAGCGTGCTCATCCACCTGGACATGGACAAGACGCAGGCCAGGGAGTACGCCGCGGAGATGCTGCGCCGCGTCGGCATGCCCGACCCCGCGCAGCGGGTGAACGAGTACCCCTACCAGTTGAGCGGCGGCATGCGGCAGCGGGCCATGATCGCCATGGCGCTGTCCTGCAGGCCCCGGCTGCTCATCGCCGACGAGCCGACCACCGCCCTGGACGTGACCATCGAGGCACAGATCCTCCGGCTCCTCCGGGACCTGCAGGCCGAGTACCACATGTCGATCCTGTTCATCACCCACGACCTGGGCGTCATCGCGCAGATGGCCGACGACGTGATCGTCATGTACCTGGGCCGGATCATGGAGCAGGCGCCGGTGGCGGAGCTGTTCGCCAATCCCCGGCATCCCTACACGCAGGCGCTGTTCCGGTCGGTGCCGTCCATGGCCACCGCTCCCAAGTCCAAGCTGGAGGCGATCACGGGCTCGGTGCCCGACCCCATGACCGTCATCGAGGGCTGCCCGTTCGCGCCGCGCTGCGCGCACGCCACCGACCAGTGCCGGACCCAGCCGGAGGTCACGCCGGTCGGCCCGGACCACACCGTAGCCTGCTGGCTGTACCCGGAGAGCGGCGATGCCCCCTGAGCGGCCGGCTGCCGCCCCACTGCTGGAGGTGGCGGGCCTGAAGAAGCACTTCCCGATCGAGAAGGGGCTGCTGCGGCGCACGGTCGGCTACGTCCGGGCCGTGGACGGCGTCGACTTCTCGATCACGGCGGGCGAGACCCTGGGGCTGGTCGGGGAAAGCGGCTGCGGCAAGACCACCACCGGCAGGGTGATCGTCGGCCTGCACGAGCTCACCGACGGCCGCGTCGTCTTCCGGAAGGACGGCAGGGAGCTGGACCTCCGCGCCCTCACCCGCGAGGAGATGCACGAGTACCACCGGCAGGTGCAGATCGTCTTCCAGGACCCCTTCTCGTCGCTCAGCCCGCGGATGCGGGTCTCCGAGATCGTCGGCGAGCCGCTGGTCGTGCAGAAGATCGCCAAGGGGCAGGAGATGCGGGGCGAGGTGCAGCGCCTGCTGTCGCTGGTCGGACTCAGGGCGCAGCACGCGGACCGGTTTCCGCACGAGTTCTCCGGCGGGCAGCGGCAGCGCATCGGCCTGGCCCGCGCGCTGGCGCTCGCGCCCTCCCTGGTGGTCGCCGACGAGCCGGTCTCCGCGCTCGACATGTCCGTGCAGGCGCAGATCCTGAACCTCATGATCGACCTGCAGCGCGAGCTGGGGCTGAGCTACCTGTTCATCGCCCACGACCTGAACGTCGTGCACTACGTCAGCGACCGGGTCGCGGTCATGTACCTGGGACGCATCGTCGAGACGGGCGGCGCCGCGGAGGTGTTCCGCCATCCTCGGCATCCCTACACGGAAGCGCTGCTGGCCTCCTCCCCGTCGATCGATCCGAACGAGAAGCCGGCGGAGGTGGCGCTGGAGGGCGACGTCCCCAGTCCCGTCAATCCGCCGTCCGGCTGCCACTTCCACCCGCGCTGCCCGTATGCGGAAGACCGCTGCCGGGTGGATGCCACCCCGCTGGTGGAGGTCGCAGCCGGCCACCGCTCCTCCTGCCTGCGCACCGGCGAGCTTGCGCTACAGGGAAGGACGCCGGCATGAAGGTCTTCCTGCTGCGGCGCTTCCTGTCGATGATCGTCTCCTACTTCCTGCTGTCGCTGATCATCTTCATCACCATCCAGATCGCTCCCGGCGACTACCTGACCAACATGCTGGGGGAGTTGCAGGAGCAGCGCTCGGGCATCCGGACGGAGGCCGCCATGCAGATGGTGGAGAACTTCGCCATCCACTTCGGCCTCGACAAGCCCAAGTGGCAGCAATACCTGATCTGGATCCGCAACTTCACCATGGGGGACATGGGCATCTCGTTCTCCTACCAGCGGCCCGTCGCCGAGCTGCTCGGCAGCCGCCTGCTGCTGAGCTTCATCATCTCGTTCGCCTCCCTGATCTTCACCTGGGGCATCGGCATACCGATCGGGATCTACGTGGCGCTCCACAAGAACACCATCCGCGACTATATCGCCACCTTCGTCGGCTTCGTCGGCCTGTCGATCCCAAATTTCTTCCTTGCGCTGGCGCTCATGGTGCTCGCCCTGTTCACCTTCGGGATGAACGTGGGGAGCATGTTCTCGCCGGCGTATCAGGACGCCGACTGGAGCGTCATGAGAGTGCTGGACTTCATCAAGAACCTGTGGATTCCGATCGTCGTGATCGGCACCGCGGGCACCGCCGGCACCATCCGGGTGATGCGCGCCAACCTGCTCGACGTGCTGGGCGAGCCCTACGTCACCACGGCGCGCTCCAAGGGCGTCAAGGAGCGGATCGTCACCCGCCGCCACGCCGTGCGGATCGCCTTCAACCCGTTCGTGAGCAGCTTGGGCATGACCCTGCCGGCCCTGCTTTCGGGCGAGGCGATCACCTCCATCGTCCTCAACCTGCCGACCGCCGGCCCCCTGCTGCTGGACGCCGTGCTGGGCGAGGACATTTTCATGGCCGCCAGCATCCTGCAGTTCTACGCGATCTTCCTTCTGTTCGGGAACCTGCTGGCCGACATCGCCCTGGCCATGCTCGACCCCCGCATCCGCTACGACTAGCAGCGCGCACCCGCGCGTTGACGCACCCCGGACCATCGGCTACGATTTCAGGGTTGTGAGACTGAAGACCCTGCTGATCGGGATCGGAACCCTGGTCGTGGCAGCCGCTGTGGCGGTGGTGTTCGTGACCAGCGCGACCGCCGCTACCGTGCCGGAGCCCCCGGCGGTCGAGGCCCAGTCCTCCAAGGACTACGGCCTTGGCGAGAATTGCCCGCTGAGCGGCCACGGCAACACGATTTAGCACCGTAGCGCCCGAACTGCCGGCTACGTTGGAGGAGACCCCCGCGCGGGCGGGGGTCTTTGCGTCTCACGCACGATTTGCCTGACCCGATGAACGGCGCGCACACTATCGACTCGCGGCATGCTGACTCGCGGCATGCCGATCCGCTGCAGCGGTTCCATCCTGCGGTCGCCGCCTGGTTTCGCGACGCGTTCGCCGCCCCCACGGAGATCCAGCAGCGCGCCTGGGCCCAGATCGCCGGGGGGCGACACACCCTCATCGCCGCTCCCACCGGTTCGGGTAAGACGCTCGCCGCCTTTCTGTCCGCGATCGACGGTCTGGTGCGCCGCTCGGTCGACGGACCGCTGACCGAAGCGACCTCGGTCCTGTACGTCTCGCCCCTGAAGGCGCTCAGCAACGACATCCACCGCAATCTGGAGCAGCCGCTGGCCGGCATCCACGCCCTGCTCCATGCGGAGGGGGCTGACGGACAGGAGGGATCGGCGCCGATCCGCTCCCTGGTGCGCACCGGCGACACGCCGTCGGCGGCGCGCGCGGCGATGACCCGCCGCCCTCCGCATATCCTGGTGACCACACCGGAGTCGCTGTACCTGCTGCTCACCGCCGACGGCGGCCGGCGCATGCTGCGCACCGTGGAGACCGTGATCGTCGACGAGATCCACGCCGTGGTCGGCTCCAAGCGCGGCTCCCACCTCGCCCTCAGCCTGGAGCGGCTGCAGGCGCTGACCGAGGCGCCTCCCCGCCGCATCGGCCTGTCGGCGACGCAGAAGCCGATCGAACGGGTGGCCGAGTACCTGGTGCCGTCGGGCGATCCGTGCGCGATCGTGGACGTCGGCCACCGCCGCCGCATGGACACGGCGCTGGAGCTGCCGGACTCGCCCCTGGCGGCGGTCATGTCCAACGAGGTGTGGGAGGAGATCTACGCCCGCCTGTGCGAGCTGATCGCCGCGCACCGCACCACGCTGATCTTCGTCAACACGCGGCGCATGGCCGAGCGCGCCGCGCACGAGCTGAGCGAGCGCCTGGGCCCGGACGCGGTGGCCGCCCACCACGGCAGCCTGTCCAAGGAGACGCGCCTCGACGCGGAGCGGCGGCTCAAGCAGGGATCGCTGCGCGCCCTGGTCGCCACCGCGTCGCTGGAGCTGGGCATCGACATCGGCTCCGTCGACCTGGTGTGTCAGCTCGGCTCGCCGCGCTCGATCATGGCCTTTCTGCAGCGCGTCGGCCGCTCCGGCCACGCCGTGGGAGCCACGCCCAAGGGCCGCCTGTTCCCGCTCAGCCGCGACGACCTGGTGGAAGGGTGCGCGCTGCTGGCGGCCGCGGCGCGCGGTGACCTGGACGAGATTCCGATCCCCGAGGCCCCGCTCGACATCCTGGCGCAGCAGATCGTCGCCGAGTGCGCGGCGCGCGAGTGGTCCGCCGACGAGCTGTACCGGGTGGTGTGCGGGTCGTATCCGTACCGCGGCCTGGCCCGCGACCGCTTCGACACGGTGGTGCGCATGCTGGCCGAGGGCTTCACCACCCGCCGCGGGCGGCGCGGCGCCTACCTTCACCTGGACGCGGTCAACGGCCGGCTTCGCGCGCGGCGCGGCGCCCGCCTGGTGGCGCTGACCGGCGGCGGCGCCATCCCCGACACCTTCGACTACGAGGTGCGCGCCGAGCCGGACGAGACCGTGGTGGGCACCATCCACGAGGACTTCGCTATCGAGAGCATGGCCGGCGACGTATTCCAGCTCGGCAACACGTCCTGGCGCATCCTGCAGGTGACCGGCAGCACCGTGCGCGTCGCCCATGCCGGCGACCAGCGTCCCACCATCCCCTTCTGGCTGGGCGAGGCGCCGGGCCGCACCCCGGAGCTGTCGGCCTCGGTGTCCGAGCTGCGCGAAGGAGCGGAGGCGGCGATCCGCGAAGCGGAGGAGCGCGGCGACCCGGCGGTGCCGGCCGCGACCGCGTGGCTGAAGTCGCTGCCGGGGATGCCGGCGAGCGGGGCCGAGCAGGCCGCCGAGTATCTCACCGCGGGCCGCAACGCCCTGGACGCCATGCCGACCGCGCGCACGCTGGTGATGGAGCGGTTCTTCGACGAGGCCGGCGACATGCACCTGGTCGTCCACTCCCCGCACGGCTCGCGGCTCAACCGCGGCTGGGGGCTGGCGCTGCGCAAGCGCTTCTGCCGCACCTTCAACTTCGAGCTGCAGGCGGCGGCCACCGACGACGCGATCGTGCTGTCGCTCGGCCCCACGCACAGCTTCCGCATGGAGGAGGTGTGGAGCTACCTGCATCCGAAGACGGTCCGTGAGGTGCTGGTGCAGGCGTTGCTCGACGCGCCGATGTTCCAGGTCCGCTGGCGCTGGAACGCCTCGCGCGCGCTGGCCGTGCCCCGCTGGCGCGGCGGGCGCCGGACGCCGCCCTACCTGCAGCGCATGCAGGCGGAGGACCTGGTGGCGCTGGTGTTCCCGGACCAGCTCGCCTGCGCCGAGAACCTGACCGGCGAGCGGGAAGTGCCCGACCACCCGCTGGTGGCGCAGACCATCGACGACTGCCTGACCGAGGCGATGGACATCGAGGCGCTGCAGGCGCTGATCGGCGCGGTCCGGTCCGGCGAGCTGACGCTGGTCTGCCGCGATCTCTCAGAGCCGTCCCCGTTCGCGCAGGAGATACTCAACGCCCGTCCGTATGCCTTCCTGGACGACGCGCCGCTGGAGGAGCGGCGCACGCAGGCGGTGCGCAATCGCCGCTGGCTGGACCCGCAGGAGGCGCGCGAGCTGGGCGCGCTGGACCCCGCGGCGATCGCCCGCGTGCGCAACGAGGCGTGGCCTCGGGTCGAGGACGCCGACGACCTGCACGACGCCCTGGTTCTGCTGGGCTATCTGACCGACGCCGAGGGCCGGCGCGGCGACGGCACCCGCGGCTGGGTCGAGCCGTTCGAGGAGTTGGTCGCTGCGGGCCGGGCCACGCGGCAGAGCTCAGCGGCCGGCCCGTTGTGGGTAGCCGCCGAGCGGTTGCCGGAGTGGCAGGCGCTGGCCCCGGAGGCCGGGCGCACCCCGGAGCTCACCCTCAACGCCCGTTACCTGCGCAGCTATGAAGCCGACGAGGCATTGCGCGAGCTGCTGCGCGGCCGCCTGGAAGCGCTCGGCCCGGTGACGGAGGCCGAGCTCGCCGCCTCCATCGGACAGCCGCCGCGAGCGGTGGCGGCGGCGCTCACCGCCCTGGAGACCGAGGGCTTCGTGATGCAAGGCAGCTTCACGGGGGCGGCGGACGAGGACGGCGAGGTCGAGTGGTGCGAACGTCGGCTGCTGGCGCGCATCAACCGCTACACGCTGGACCGCCTGCGGCGGGAGATCGAGCCGGTCTCCAAGGCCGACTACGTGCGCTTCCTGATGCGCTGGCAGCACGTCGGGCCGGCGCACCGGATGACGGGACCGGACGGCCTGGCCGAGGTGCTGGCGGTGATGGACGGCGTCGAGTTGCCGGCGGCCGCCTGGGAGCAGGCGGTGCTGCCGCTGCGCGTGCGTGACTACGACCCGGCGTGGCTGGACGCTCTGTGCCTGTCGGGCCGCGTGGTGTGGGCCCGCTTCCCGGACGACACCGCAGGCGGGCCGGTCAAGGCGACCCGCATCGCGCTGCTCGACCGCGAGCGCCGCCCGGTGTGGCAGCGGCTGGCCGCGGGCGCGGTACCTGATCCGTCGACCGCCACGGCGCGGGCCGTGCACTCCCTGCTCCGGGAAGCGGGCGCTTCCTTCTTCGACGACATCGTCGCCGGCACGCGGCTGCTGCGCACGCAGGTGGAGGGAGCGCTCGGCGAGCTGGTTGCGGCCGGCCTGGTGACCTGCGACGGCTTCGCCGGGCTGCGCGCGCTGATCGGACCGGCCTCGCCCGCCGGCCGATCCGGGAACGGCGCCCGGCGCCGCTTCGGGGACCGCCGCCCCGGCGCCGTCTATCGCCGGCAGCAGTCGTCCCTGGAGACCGCCGGCCGCTGGTCGCTGGCGCGGACGGTTGCGCCTGCCGCGGACGGGGATGACGACGAGCAGGCGCGCGAGACCGCCGCCCGCGCGCTGCTCAGGCGGTACGGCGTGGTATTCCGCCGCCTCACCGACCGGGAGCCGCACCTGCCGCCGTGGCGGGAGCTGGTGCGCACCCTGCGCCGGCTGGAGACGCGGGGCGAGATCCGCGGCGGCCACTTCGTGTCCGGCGTCGGCGGCGAGCAGTTCGCGCTGCCGGAGGCCGTCGGCGCCCTGCGCGAGGTGCGGCGCGGCGAAACGGGCGACGAGGTCACCGTCCTGAGCGCGGTCGATCCCGTGAACGCACTGGGAGTGACCACGCCGTCGGGCGCCAAGGTGGCCGCGCGCACCGGGAACCGGGTCGCCTACCGGGCCGGGAGGCCGATCGCCGTCCTCGACGGCGGCCGCGTGATCTACTGCGAGCGTCTGTCCCCGGAGGACGGCTGGGCCGTCCAGAAGCGCCTGCTGAGCGCGGCGCTCACCGGGCCGGCCGGTCCGGATGGCCGCCGCACCACCATGCCGAGCCCGAGCCCATCACCGTTCGGTGCCGGTGACCATGCGCACGCTCAGGCTGCGGACGCCCCTGATCCCGTCGACGCTTGACGACCCGCGCCGCACGAGGCATGGTTTCGGCCAGACAGAAGTCACGGGGAGCTCGGTAGCGCCGAGCTGAGAGGAGGGCGCAGCAGCCCTCGACTCGCACCACCTGATCCGGGTAATGCCGGCGGAGGGATGGATCTCTCAGACGCGATTCACGTCGCGGAACCCCGATGATGGAGGAGGTTTCGCATGAATCGCACCGCATTCGGCGGGCGGCTCGCCCGCCTGATCGCAACCGGAGTCCTCGTCGTCGCTCCCCTCGCGGCATTCGCGGGCCCGGACGCCGAGACGTCCGAGTGGCGCCGCACCGTGACCGTGATGACGCACGACTCGTTCGCCGCCTCGGAAGAGGTCCTGGCCGCGTTCGAGAGCCGGCACGGCGTGCGCGTCCGCATCCTGGAAGCGGGCGACACCGGCACCGCCCTGAACAAGGCGATCCTGGCGCGCGGCAAGCCCCTGGCCGACGTGATCTACGGGATCGACAACACCTTCCTGAGCCGCGCGCTCGACGAGGACATCCTGGAGCCGTACCGCTCCCGGATGTTGGCGTCCGTGCCCGAGGAGTTCCAGATCGATCCGTCGTACCGGGCCCTGCCGGTGGACTACGGCGACGTCTGCCTGAATTACCACGTGGCGTCGTTCGGAGAGGACGGACCGCCGCCACCGAAGGACCTGGACGACCTGATCGACCCGGCGTACCGCGGGCTCACCGTGGTCCAGAACCCGGCAACTTCCTCGCCCGGACTGTCCTTCCTGATGGCTACCGTGGCCCGTTACGGCGATCCCGGCTACCTGGACTACTGGCGGTCGCTGGTGGCCAACGACGTGCTGGTGGTCAACGACTGGGAGACCGCCTACTTCACGGAGTTCACGGGCTCCGCCGGACAGGGTCCGCGCCCGATCGTCGTCTCCTACGGTTCCAGTCCGCCGTTCGAGGTGCTGTACGCGGAATCGCCGATGGACGAACCTCCCACCGCCGCGGTCACCGGACCACTGTCGTGCTTCCGGCAGATCGAGTTCGTCGGCATCCTGGCCGGCGCCGAGAACCGCGACCTGGCCGAGCTCTGGGTGGACTTCATGCTGTCGCGGACGTTCCAGGAGGACCTGCCGCTGAACATGTTCGTGTTCCCGGTCAATCGCGACGCCGTGCTGCAAAAGGAGTTCCTGGACCATCTTGCCGTCCCTGACGAGCCGGCGCTGCTCGATCCCGCGCAGATCGCCGAGCATCGCGAGCGCTGGATCCGCGAGTGGACCGAGACCGTGCTGCGCTGAACGATTCCATGCTCCGGAGCGGCGCTCCGCTTCGGCGAGCGGCCCTGCTCTGGGCCGGGCCGCTCGCCTTCCTGGCGCTGTTCTACGCTTGGCCGATGGCCGGGATCGTCGCGGCCAGCTTCGGCCGCGAGGCCGACGGCCTGCTGCGCGCGCTGACGGCGCCAGCGACCGGGCGGGTGGTGCTGTTCACGCTCGGGCAGGCGGCGGCCTCCACGGCGCTGACGCTCCTGGTCGGGCTGCCCGGCGCATGGCTGGTGGCGCGCTACCGGTTCGCCGGCAAGACGCTGTTCCGGGCGCTGACGGCGATCCCGTTCGTGCTGCCCACCCTGGTGGTGGCGGCCGCCTTCGACGCACTGCTCGGCTCGCGCGGCTGGATCAACGCGGCGCTGGAGTCGGCAGGCATGCCGCCGCTGCGCTTCACGCGTACGCTCGGCGCCATCCTCGTCGCGCACGTGTTCTACAACACCTCGATCGTGCTGCGGCTGGTGGGCGATTACTGGTCGCGCATCGACCGCCGCCTGTGGGATGCGGCCCGCACCCTGGGCGCCGGCGCCGCGCAGCGATGGCTGCGCGTCAGCCTGCCGTTGCTGGCCACCCCCGTTGCGGCGGCGGCGGTGCTGGTGTTCATCTTCTGCTTCACCTCCTTCGGGGTGATCCTGATCCTGGGCGGGCCGCGCTTCGCGACCATCGAGGTGGAGATCTACTACCAGGCCATCAGCCTGTTCGACCTGCCGCTGGCCGCTTCGCTCTCCCTCGTGCAGATCGCGATCACGCTGGCGCTCGGCATCGCCTACACGCGGTTGATGCGGCGCGTGACCCGACCTCTGCCGCTGCGTGCGCCGCGCGAGAACGAACGCTCCCTGAGCGGCAGCCCGGCGCGCGCCGTGGCGGCGGCCGTGTTGCTGGGCATCGCCTTCTTCCAGCTCGCGCCGCTGGCTGCGCTGGCCACGCGCTCCGTCTCGGGCGCGGAGGGGCCGACGCTGGCGTTCTACCGGCAACTGGGCGTGGAGAGCCGGCAGGGCGCCTTTCACGGCAGCGCGCTCACCGCGGTGCGCAACTCGCTGGCCTTCGCGGCGGCGGCCACGGTGATTGCACTCGCCGTCGGGACGCCGGCCGCCTGGGCGCTCGGCCGGCACGGCGCAGCGCGCTCCTCGCGGCTGTTCGACCCCCTGCTGATGCTGCCGCTGGGCACGTCGGCGGTCACGCTGGGGCTGGGCTTCATCGTCGCGCTGAACCGGCCGCCGCTGGACCTGCGCGCCTCGCCACTGCTGATCCCGATCGCGCACGCGCTGGTGGCGCTGCCGTTCGTGGTGCGCAGCCTGGCGCCAGCGCTCGCCACCGTCGAGCCGCGCCTGATCCAGGCCGCGCGCGCGCTGGGCGCCGACCGCGCTCAGGTGGCGCGCCGCGTGGAGCTGCCCATCGTCGCGCGGGCGATGGGCGTGGCGGCGGCATTCGCGTTCTCGATCTCACTGGGCGAGTTCGGGGCTACGGCGATCGTCGCACGCGGCGATCTGCCGACCATCCCGCTGGCGATCTTCCGGCTGCTCGGCCGGCCGGGCGCCCTCAACCTGGGCCAGGCCCTGGCGCTGGCGACCATCCTCATGCTGGTCACCGCGGTGGTGGTCACCGCGATCGAGCGGCTGCGGGTGGCGCGCGTGTCGAGCTTCTGAGGCACGCGATGACGGTCGATCTGGAGCTGCGCGGCGTGAGCAAGCGCTACGGCGAGACGCTGGCCCTCGACGGCGTCGACCTCCAGGTGCGCCGCGGCGAAACGCTCGCGCTGCTCGGCCCGAGCGGCTGCGGCAAGAGCACGCTGCTGGCACTGGTCGCCGGGCTGGAGCCGCACGAGGGCGCGATCGTGTGGCACGGACGGGAGCTGAGCGGCACGCCGGCCGAGGCGCGGGGGTTCGGGATGGTGTTCCAGGACTACGCCCTGTTTCCGCACCTGAACGTGTTCGAGAACGTCGCCTTCGGCCTGCGCCTCCGCCGCACGCCGGCCGCGCGCCTGCGCGAGCGGGTGGCCGAAGTGCTGGCGCTGGTCGGCCTGGAGCACCTGCGCGACCGGGACGTCACCACCCTGTCCGGAGGAGAGCGGCAGCGCGTGGCGCTGGCGCGCGCGCTGGCGCCGGACCCCCGCCTGCTCATGCTGGACGAACCGCTGGCCGCCCTGGACCGCAACCTGCGCGACCGGCTGGCGGAGGACCTGGGCGCGATCCTGGAGGAACTGGACCTGCCAGCGATTTACGTCACCCACGACGTGGAGGAGGCACTGGCGGTCGCCGACCGCGTCGCGGTCATGCAGCCGCGCCGCATCGCCCGCATCGGCACGCCGCAGGAGATCTACCGGGAACCGGGCAGCGAGTACGTGGCCCGTTTCCTGGGCCTGGACAACCTGGTCGCCGCCCGCCTGGACCGGGCCGGCGGCCGCCCCGTGCTTCGCACGGCGATCGGCGAGCTGCCGGCGGAGGTGCTGCCGGCTCCCGCGGCTGCCGGCGTGTCGGATCTGAAGCTGCTGCTCCGCCCCACCGGCATCACCATCGGGAAGGATTCGCCAGGGCGGGCGGTCTCCAGCGCCGACCGCTGGGTCCTGCAGGGCGAGCTGATGGGCCGCTCCTTCCGTGGCGCCGCGCAGCGCCTGCAGGTCACCGTGGCCGGGATCGAGCTCCGCTTCCGGGTGCCCGCCGATCAGCCCCTGCCACCGGCCGGCGGCCCGGTGACCGTCAGCATCGACCCCCGACGCGGAGCGTGCCTGATCCGGGCGACGGCGACTCCGGCCGGCGATTCCTAGCTCAGCTCGGCGCATGCCGGACACGAGAACGACTGCGGCCCATCGAGGCACACATGGGGCGGTTGTCGGCTGTCGACTCCGTCCGCATATTGACCCCTATGGTGCCCGGGACCAGCGAGGTCGGTGCGATGTTCGACCGCATCGCTCCGACCTACGATCGTCTCAACCGCCTGCTGTCGCTGCGCTCGGACGTGCGCTGGCGCGACTGCGTCGCCCGCGCGCTGGCCGCCCGCCGCATCCGCAGCGTCCTGGACGTGGCAACCGGCACCGGCGACCTGCTGCTGGCGATCGACCGGCGCCTGCCCCGCCTGACCCGCACCGTGGGCGTCGACCTGGCCCCGGACATGCTCCACATCGCCCGCGACAAGCTGGCGCGGGCCGGCTGCGCCGCGAAGCTCACGCTGGGCGACGCCCACCGCCTGCCGTTCGAGGAGCATTCCTTCGATGCGGTCACGGTCGCGTTCGGCATCCGCAACATGGACGACCGTCCGCGCGCGCTGACCGAGATGCGCCGCGTGCTCGCCCGCGGCGGCACCTTGGCGGTGCTGGAGTTCTCGCTTCCCGAGTCTCCGCGGTTGCGCGCGCTCTACCTGACCTACTTCCGCCACGTGCTGCCGGCCATCGGCCGGCTCGTCTCCGGGGACGGGCAAGCCTACCGCTACCTCAACGCATCGGTGGAAACGTTCCCGTACGGCACGCGCTTCGTCACCATGCTGCGGCAGGCCGGCTTTCCGGAAGTCACCACCCGCCCCCTCACGTTCGGGGTCGCGACGCTGTACCTGGCACGCAAGTCATGATGCCGCCCGGCCGCGCTATACTGACGGCCCAGCGCATGAGCGACGTCGCTTCCCCGCCTCTGCCGCACACCGCGACCGGTAACGGCCAGACTCCTTCCAGCCGCGGCGACGGCAGCATCTGCCGCGTCGAGGTGGCCGCCGAGGTCCAGCCGCTGGCGTGGCTGGCCGGCCGCCCCGAAGGGGAGTTGTGCTTCTGGGCCGACCGCGACGGCCACGAAGAGATCGCAGCCGCCGGCATCCTGACCGAGGTCGCCGGCAACGCGGCACCCGGGGCAGCGGTCTGGATGGAGCGCATCGCCGCTCACCTGGAAGCCGCCGACCAAGGCGTCCGCTTCTACGGAGGCACGCGCTTCGACCCGCAGGCGCCTGCCGCTCCCGAGTGGCGGACACTCGGCGCCTACCGGTTCGTGGTGCCCCGCTTCGAGGCCGTCAGGCGCGACGGCAGGAAGCTGCTGGCCTGCAACTTCCGCGCCGCAGAGCGCGATGGCCTGCCGGCGTTGCTGGCAGACCTGCAGCGACCGCCGGCAATGGTCCCGGAACCGGCCGGATCGGTCCGTCTGCGCCGCGACGCCGATGAGCCCGACCGCGGGGGCTGGGCGACGCTCGTGCGCACGGCGCTCGCCGCCATCGACGATCCCGCCGAATCTCTGAGCAAGGTGGTCGTGGCGCGCCGCACCGGCGCCACGGCGGCCGCGCCGATCACCCCCGCGGCGCTGCTGGCCGCCATGAGCCGGTCGGACGACCGCTCGTTCCGCTTCGTGGTGCAGCCCCGGCCCGGCACGGCCTTCGTCAGCGTCACTCCAGAACGGCTCTTCTCACTGTCCGGACGCACCGTCCGTACGGAGGCGATCGCCGGCACCCGTCGCCGTGGCGCTTCTCCGAAGGACGATGATCGCTTGCGGCGGGAGCTGGCGGCGTCGGCCAAGGACGTGCTGGAGCACCGCATCGTGCATGACGCGATCGCCCGCGCACTCACCGGTCTGTGCACGGATACCGCCGCCGGAGAAACCACCGTGCTGAGTCTGCCCGCCCTCCAGCACCTGATGAGTCGTCTTTCGGGCGAACTGGCCCCCGGCATGGGCATCGCCGACCTGGTGGACGCCTTGCATCCCACACCGGCTGTGGGGGGCGAGCCGGCTGAAGCCGCGCGCCGTTTCCTGACCCGGCACGAGCCGTTCGACCGCGGCTGGTACGCCGCCCCGGTGGGCTGGGTCGGTCACGACCAGGCCTCCTTCGCGGTGGCCATCCGTTCCGCGTTGATCGACGGCAGGTCGGTGTCGCTCTACACCGGCAACGGGCTGGTGAACGGCTCCTGCCCGGACGCGGAATGGGCGGAGCTGGAAGCCAAGATCGGCTGCTATTTCACGCCCGGCGGCTGAGTTCCCACTGACCGCACCCATGCGGAACCGCTTATGGGGCGAGCTGATCATCGACGAGCTGGTCCGCTGCGGTTGCCGCGCCGCGTGGGTCTGTCCCGGCGCCCGCTCCGCTCCGCTCGCGGCCGCAGCCGCCCGCTCGGCCGAGCTGGAGGTGTCGATCTGCATCGACGAGCGTGCCGCCGGCTACCAGGCCGTCAACGCCGCGCGCGCCTCCGGAGTTCCCTCCACCGTAATCTGCACTTCCGGCACGGCCGGCGCCAACCTGCTGCCGGCCGCGGTGGAGGCGAGCCTGAGCGGCGTGCCGCTGCTTCTGTTGACCGCCGACCGGCCCCCGGAGCTGCGCGACACCGGCGCCAACCAGACGATCGACCAGCCCGACCTGTTCGGCCGCGCCGCAGCATGGCGCTTCGACCTGCCGGTGCCGGACGACCGCATCGATCCGGCGGCGCTTCTGACCACGATCGATCAGGCCGTGCACCGGGCCCGTACGGCGGCGGCCGCCGTGCACCTGAATTGCATGTTCTCCGAACCGCTGCTGGATGACGGGCGCGTGGAGGCCATCGGACGTCCGGCCGGTAGACGTCCCTTTACCACCTACTCCGCGGCCCCCACCGAACCGGAGCCTGCGGCGGTGGCGGATACCGCCACCGAGTTGCGGGGCGCCACCGCCGGTCTGCTTGCGGTCGGGCCTTTGCCGGCGGGGACCGACCGGCACGTGATCGCCTCTCTGGCCGCGACGCTGGGCTGGCCGGTGCTGGCCGACATCCAGTCCGGCCTGCGCCACCCGTGGCCGGGTCGTCCGGAGCTCGCGATCGTGCGCCATCACGACCTCGTGCTGGCGCACGCAAGCACGGCGCTGCCGGCCCCGGACGTGGTGCTGCACCTCGGAGGCCGGCTCACCTCCAAGGCGTACCTGGGACTGCTGGGCGCGGCGCGGCCGGCCGCCTGCGTGCACGTCGCCGGGCACCCGCGCCGCATCGACCCCGAGCACGTGGTCACCAGCCGCGTGCAGGCGGCGCCCGACCGCTTCTGCGCGGCGCTCGAAGCGGAGCTCGGCGCCGGCGAGCCGGCCGGAGGCGGAGCGCCCGGGCTGGTCGCGGCAGGCGCGGCTGCGGCAGGCGAGGTGGCGTCAGTGCTCGACGCCGAGCCGGTCAGCGAGCCGGCGACCGCCCGCGACCTGATCGAGCTGCTGCCGGCCGGCTGGGGCGCGTTCGCGGGCAGCAGCATGCCGGTCCGGGACCTCGACACCTTTGCGGAAGACTCGGCCTCGCGCCCCGCGCCGCTGGCCGTCGGGGCCAACCGCGGCGCCAGTGGAATCGACGGCGCGATCGCCTCCGCGGCGGGGTTCGCTGCGGGCCTCCGGGCGCCGGTCGGCGCGCTGCTCGGCGACCTCGCCGTCCTGCACGACCTGGGCTCACTGGCCGTGCTGGCCCGCGCGCCGCGGCCGGTGGTGCTGGTGGTGGTCAACAACGACGGCGGCGGCATCTTCAGCTTCCTGCCGGCGCTCGCCGGCCAGGAAGACGTGTTCGAGCGCTGCTTCGGCACTCCGCACGGCTACCGGTTCGAGCACGCCTGCCGGATGTTCGACCTGGACTACCACCGGCCGGGCACGCGCGCGGAAGCGCGTGCGGCGCTCGGACGCTGTTTCGCGACCGGGCGGCCGGCGCTCGTCGAAGTCGGCACCGACCGGCACGAGAACCTCGCCCTGCACCGACGGCTGCGTGCCGCGGTGGGCGCAGCCATCGACGCGGCCGGGCGGGCGGGGGAATGAACGACGCGGCGCCTACCGCCGTGCTGCTGCACGGCTTCCTGGGCAGCCCGGACGACTGGAAGCCGCTCGCCGACCGGTTTTGCGGACGGCTGCAGTGCGTGGCGCCGCCACTGGTGGAGCATCCGACCCTCGCCTCGCTGGAGACGGCGATCCGTCGGGCGGTCTCCGGTCCGGCGGTGTTGATCGGCTACTCGATGGGCGCCCGGCTGGCGCTGCACCTGCTGCTGCGCGACCCGGACCGCTACCGGGCCGGCGTGCTGGCCTGCGGCTCCCCCGGCGTTCCCACCGCGACGGGGCGGGCCGAGCGGCGACGCGGCGACGCCTGGCTGGCCGCGCGCCTGCGCGGGCTTGACGGCGGCGAAGCGCTGCGTGGCTTCCTGGACGACTGGTACGCCCAGCCGATCTTCGCCCGGGTGCGCTCGCATCCGTGCTACCAGGCCATGCTGGCACGCCGCCTGCGGATCGACCCCCGCTCCTGGGCGGCCACGCTGACCCACCTGGGCACCGGCGCGCTGCCGCCGCTCTGGGACGAGCTGCCTCGCCTCCGGCAGCCCACCCTGGTCGTGGCCGGCACGCTCGACGACCGCTACGTGAGCATCACCGCGCGGATGGAGGAACGGAACGACGCGATCCGCGCTCGCCTCCTCACGGACTGCGGCCACGCCGTGCTCTGTGAAAAGCCGGCCGAATTTGCTACACAGGTGGAGACCTTCCTCGACGAGGAGCTCCGGAAACCATGAGTCAGATCGACTGGACGGCCTGCGGATCGTACCGCGAGATCCTTTTCCAAAAGGCCGACGGGATCGCTAAGATCACCATCAACCGCCCGCACGTGCGCAACGCCTTCACGCCGCTGACCGTGGAAGAGATGATGAACGCGCTGCGCGACGCCACCAACGACAGCAGCATCGGCGTGGTCATCCTGACCGGCGCGGGCGAGCTGGCGTTCTGCTCCGGCGGCGACCAGAAGGTGCGCGGCCACGCCGGCTACCAGGACGAGGAGGGGGTCGACCGCCTCAACGTGCTGGAGTTCCAGCGGCAGATGCGGCGCTGTCCGCTCCCCATCGTCGCCATGGTGGCCGGCTTCGCGATCGGCGGCGGCCACGTCCTGCACGTGATGTGCGACCTGACCATCGCCGCCGACAACGCCGTGTTCGGCCAGACCGGCCCGCGCGTCGGATCGTTCGACGGCGGCTTCGGCGCCAGCTACCTGGCGCGCATCGTCGGCCAGAAGAAGGCCCGCGAGATCTGGTACCTGTGCAAGCAGTACGACGCGCAGGAGGCGCTGGCGATGGGCCTGGTCAACGCGGTGGTGCCGCTGGCCGACCTGGAGTCGGAAACCGTGAACTGGTGCCGGCAGATCCTCCGGCATTCACCCACCGCCATCCGCTGCCTGAAGGCGGCGTTCAACGCCGACTGCGACGGGCAGGCCGGGCTGCAGGAGCTGGCCGGCGCGGCGACCATGCTGTTCTACCAGACGGAGGAAGCGCAGGAAGGCCGGGACGCCTTCGTGCAGAAGCGGCAGCCGGACTTCTCCGGGTTCCCGCGCCGCCCCTGACGCCGCCGGGGTGAAGCAGAAGAGCAAGACCGCGATCTGGCTGGAGGCGGCGCGCCCGCGCACGCTGCCGGCCGCCGCCGCGCCGGTCCTGATCGGCTCGGTGATGGCGGCTGCCGACGACGCCTTCGCCTGGGCGGCCGCGGTGCTGGCGATCCTCGGGGCGCTCTCCCTCCAGATCGGCACCAACCTGCACAACGACCACGCCGACCACGCGCGCGGCGCCGACACCGCCGACCGGGTCGGGCCGCGGCGGGTGGCGCAGGCCGGCCTGCTCGAGCCGGACGAGCTGAAACGCGGCATCGCCGTGGTGTTCGGCACAGCCGCCGTTGTGGGGGTGATCGCGGCGATCGTGGGCGGCTGGCCGATCCTGGTGGTGCTGGCCGCCTCGGTCGCCGCCGCGCTCGCCTATACCGGCGGGCCCCGGCCGCTCGGCTACCTGGGGTTCGGCGACGTGATGGCGTTCGTGTTCTTCGGGCCGGTCGCCGTCGCCGCCACCTACTTCCTGCATGCGGGCGCGTGGCCGGTCGAGGCGATCGTCGCCGGCGCCGGCCCCGGCCTGCTGGCGGCGGCGATCCTGACCGTCAACAACCTGCGCGACATCGAAACCGACCGCGCCGCCGGCAAACGCACCCTGGCGGTCCGCTTCGGCGCCGGCTTCGCGCGCGCCGAATACATAGGCTGCATCGTTGGCGCCGCCGTGGTGCCGACCGTGCTGGCGATCGCCACCGGCCGCTGGGCCGGAGCGCTGCCCCTGATGACCCTCATCGCCGCGATGCCGTGGGTCCTGATCGTGCTGCGTCCCGACAGCCGGCCCCCCGATCTCAACCACGCCCTGGCCGGCACGGCCCGCGCCATGCTCATCCACGCCCTGCTTTTCTCCATCGGATGGTCGATCGCCTGAAGTCCGGGCCGCTCGACCTGATCGAGCTGCTCCGCTCCCACGGCGAGTCGATCGCGCTGGTTGGCGCCGAGCACCCGTCCGGTGAGGGGCTGAGCTACCGCCGGCTGGCCGACGCGGCCGGCGGATGGGTGGAACGCTTCCGCGCCTACGGCCTGACTCCCGGCTCGCGGCTCACCGTGCAGGCCGAGAACAGCGCCGTGCTGGCCGCGTTCCTGTACGGCGTGTGGTCCGCCGGCCTGCTGCCGCTGATCCTGAGCCCGCTGCTCCCGGTGGAGCGCGTGCGCGAGCTGGGCACGGAGCTCCGCAGCGGGCCGCCGTTCACGGCCGCCGACCTGGATCTGCCCAGCGGCCGCGGCGCGGGCCCGGTCGACCCCGGCGCCCCCGCTACCGCGCTGCTGACCTCCGGCAGCACCGGCAACCCGCGGGCGGTGGTCCACACCCTGGCCAACCATCTCTACAGCGCCATCGGCTCCGCCGCCAACCTGCCGCTGGAGCGCGACGACCGCTGGCTGGTGGCGCTGCCCATGAGCCACGTGGCCGGGCTGTCGATCCTGTTCCGCTGCCTGCTCGCCGGGGCGACGGCCCTCATCGCCCGCTCCGGCTCCTTTCGCGAGGACGATCGAGGCGGGGACGACGCGCTGTCGCTGCTGCCACGGGCGACCCGGCTCTCCGTGGTACCGGCACAGCTCCAGCGGCTGATCGAGCTGCCGGAGGACCGGCGCGCCGCCCTGCGCAGCGTGCTAGTCGGCGGTCAGGCGACGGCGCCGGCCCTGCTCGAGCGCGCGCGGGCGGCCGGCATCCCGGTGTTGACCACCTACGGCTCCACGGAGATGGCATCGCAGGTCGCCACCGCCGCCCCCGGCATCGATCCGCCTCCTGCGGCGAGCGGCCGCGTGCTGCCGCACCGGCGGCTGCGCATCCGCGACGGCCAGGTAGAGGTCGGCGGCGAGACTCTCTTCGCCGGCTACCTGGGCCCCGACGGCATCGAACCGCCGCCGCTCCCATCCGGCGGCTGGTTCGCGACCGGCGACGGCGGACGCCTCCAAGACGGCGTCCTGACCATCACCGGCCGCGCCGACGGCATGTTCATCTCCGGCGGTGAGAACATTCATCCGCAGGAGATCGAGGCGGTGCTCGGCGCCCACCCCGCGGTGGCGCTCGCCGTGGTCGTGCCCGCCCCCGACCCCGCGTTCGGCTCCCGCCCGGTGGCGTTCATCCAGTCAGTCGGCGACCTGCCGCCCGAAGACGAGCTGCAGGCCCTCCTCGACGAACGGCTGCCTCGCTACAAGCACCCCGTCCGCTACCATCCGCTGCCGGCGGACGCCCTCACCCCCCTCGGCAAGCCCGACCGCGTGCGGCTGACCGACCTGGCACGCATCAGTGATGCCGCGAGTGGCGCCTGATCTGATAGAGTGTTGTGAGGACTCGCGGCTGGATGTCAGGAACGTTCGGGTAGAATCCATGAGCAGAAACGAAGCCGTTGCGCTGCTGCGCACGCACAAGGAAACCCTCGCGAATCGCTTCGACGTCGTGGAGATAGGCCTCTTCGGTTCCGTCGCTCGCGATCAGGCGGGCGACAACAGCGATGTTGACATCTTGGTCAGATTCGATGGACCAGCAACTTCGAAACGCTACTTTGGCGTCCAGTTCTATATCGAAGACCTCCTGCATCACCGAGTCGATCTGGTCACGCACAAGGCACTCAGAACTGAGTTCCGCCCTTATGTAGAGAAAGAGATAGTCAGTGTCTGAGGCCGGACATCAAGCACGCGACTGGCGCTGCTACGTTCGGGATATGCTCGACTTCACTGAGAAGGTGCTTGCTTACACGGCGAACATGGAGCAGGACGCGCCGTCATCGGAACGCGCAACCGAGTCGCTCACGGGTATCTCGGCATCGACGACGACGTGATCTGGGACATCATCCGAACTGACGTCCCGGCGCTTCGTCGTGCATTGGAAGGACTGTTGGGGACGATCCACGAGGAGACCGGATAGTCGCCCTGCTCGCCGAGCGCCTGCCGCACTACAAGCACCCTCGTGCGCTACCTCGCGATGCAGAGGACGCTCTTCGCCCCTTGGCACGCCGGACCGTACACGTCTGACCGACTTGGCGTGCGAGCGACCCCGATCCTGATTCGGCCGAGCGCATCTCGACCGTCGAAATCAGCCGTTCGGCGCAGCCCGCAGCGGCAGGCACACGTCGGTCAGCAACTGCGCAGGGGCGGTATCGGCGGGCGAATTGCGATAGATGTCCATGCAGGGCCGGTCGTCGACCTCCTCGCCGCTCTGCGGCAGCCACTCTCCGTACAGTCGCTGGTACGCTTCCCGAAGGTCGGCGTAGGGGCCGCGATGGGTGTGGATGGCGTAGCGGCCGGCCCCGAGTTTCGCGATCGTGATGTCGGGCGGGGGCGAGGCGTCGGTGCAAAGCTCGATGCACGCGTCGGCGCGCAGACTCTCCGGAGCGACGACGCTGGGATCGTCGTGGTAGATACCGATGACCCGGCCCGGCCGGGCGCCGATGGTTGCCACCCACTGGGACAGGCGCTCGAAGCACGGTCCCACCCCACTGTAGGGACCGACATGACGAATGCGGGCGACCTCGATGTCGTCGAAGGTCTCGATGCGAACTTCCATGGTGATGTCTCCTTCCATGCTGGTGTCTCCATTTGGAGAGTCGATTTCAACGCGCTCCTCGCCGGGGTAATACCTGACCCTGGCGGCTGCACCGCTGAAGACCGGAGGCGGCGAAGCCGTGCGGTATCGGCTTGGGCTCATCCCGCAGCCGCGGCGGAAGGCCCGCGAGAAGCCTTCCGGGGTGTCATAGCCGGCATCGAGAGCGACCTCGGTCACCGGGACCGATTCGTGGCGCAGGCGGTACGCCGCGCGCTCAAGGCGCAGTCGCCGCACCAGATCGGTGATCGACTCACCGGTCATGGCTCGGAACATGCGCTGGCAGTGAAACCGCGAGAACGCCGCTTCGGCCGCCACTTCTTCAATCGTGCAGGGCCGGTCGAGACGGCGCACGATGAAGTCGACAGCCCGGTTGAGCCGGCGGTAGTACTCCTCGGCGGTGGCGGACTGGCATGCCGCGTGAAGCTCGACCTGACCGAACGTGCGCTCTTGCTCGGACCAAGCTGGCGCACAGCGCGACCGCGCCCGACTGACCGAGCTCGCCGGCGCCAGCGCCCACGCGTCGTGATCGAACGCGACGTCTACCGGACCGGTTGGGGGACGCGTGTCTCCACGACCAGTTCCCGCCCGAGCTCGTGGAGCGCCGCCCCGATTCGGCTGGCAGCAGTACGGTGCCGCGGGTCGAGCATGCGGCGCACCACCTTCACGTCAACGCCCAGGCGCCGCGCGAGACCGCTCCGTGAGAGACCGCTGTCCCGGAGCGCAAGCACCAATGCGGCTTTCGCCGCCGTGTCCGCCGGCACCGCAACATCATGTTCTGCAGCGAGCCGGACACTCGGCACCGGAATCGGGTCTCCTTCAGCAGGCGGGTGTACGATGCGGCCGGAAATGGCTACGTCCAAAGCGTCTGCAGCCTCTGCGAGAGCCTCGGCTTCATCGGCGCCCGAGGTCAGGCACTCCGGCAAGTCCCGGAACGAGACGACGACCTCGTCCGGGCCGGTACGGTGCAATCGTGCTGGATAGACAAAGCGCATGGCGTTCTCCGGTGACGGGGGCTTACTCGAAGTCACTTCGGTGCAGTCCAAGTTGGCGAATCATCGCGGACAACAGGCCAGCGCCCAGCTCCTTGCGGCGGTCCTTGACGATCGTTCTGCGATCGTCGCCGTACAGAAGAAGGACATGGCTACCTTTGCCTTTCATCGTGTCGATCCGAACCTCGACGCCACGCGAGCGGCCAATCTCACGAACCCGGGCGATAAACTGCCAGCCCGTCACACACGAGCCATAGGACATTTGTGTCCCATTCGTCAAGCGATCGGTCCTCCGCACGACCTTCCGGCGCAAACGATCTGCGCGGGCTATGACAAGCTCGACCCGCTATGATCGGGGCTGACCGTCAGGTTTCCCGGAGGTTCCTGTGAGCCGGATCGACCGCGTTCAGATTCACGAGTTCTCGTTCGACGTGCCCGACATCGGGCTTGAGCAGGCCGCCGCCGGCGTCGGCAACATGGCCTACGTCAAAGGCGCCACCCACACCGCCCGCCGCTTCGCGGTGCGCGTCAGCACCGACGACGGGGCCAGCGGCGAATACGTCACGCACTGGGTGGGCACGCCCGCCTCGCTTGCGCAGGCCCAGATGCTGGCGCCGCTGCTGATCGGGCGGGACCCGGACCGGCGCGAGCAGATCTACGACGACCTGAAGCGGGAGCTGCGCGCCTATGACCACATGGGGCAGGGCGTGCTGGACATCGCCCTCTGGGACCTGGCCGGCAAGCGGCTGGGCACCTCGGTGTCGCGGCTGCTGGGCGGCTTCCGTGAGCGGCTGCCGACGTACGCCAGCACCTATCACGGGCAACTGGGGCCCGGCGGTCTGAACAGCCCGCAGGCGTTCGCGGACTTCGCCGCCGAATGCCAGGCGGCCGGCTTCGCGGGGTTCAAGATCCACGGCTGGAACGACGGTGACGTAGCGCGCGAGAGTGACAACCTGCGCGCGGTGCGCGCCCGCGTCGGCGACGGCTGGCGCATCATGCTGGACCCGGCGTGCCAGCTCCGCACCTGGAACGATGCGCTGGCGGTCGGCCGCGTCTGCGACGAGATCGGCTGCTTCTGGTACGAGGACCCGTACCGCGACGCCGGCATCGCCGCGGAAGGGCACCGCCGCCTGCGCGAGCGGCTGTCGACGCCCTTGCTGGTCACCGAGCACGTGCGCACGCTGGAGCAGAAGGCAGCGTTCCTGGTGGCCGGCGGCTGCGACATGATCCACGCCGATCCCGAGTACGACCTGGGCATCACCGGCGTGATGAAGATCGCCCACCTCAGCGAGGCGTTCGGGCTCGACCTGCAGGTGCACGCCTGCGGACCCGCGCACCGGGCGGTGGTCTCGGCATTGCGCAACACCCACCTGTACGAGCTGGCGCTGATGGGTCCCGGCATGCGCAACCTGGTCCCGCCGGTGTACGACGGGTACTCAGACCAGCCCGACGCGGTCGGCGCCGACGGCTGCGTGCCCGTTCCCGACGGACCGGGCCTGGGCGTCAGCTACGACTGGGACTACATCGAGCGCAACACCACCACGTCCGCCGACCTCACGGCGGACTGAAGCGGGCCGCCGCGCGTGCTACCGTCGCGGCATGGAACTGCGCAAGAACCGCATCAAGCACCGGCTGGCCGCCGGTGAGGTGGCCACCGTGGTGTCGGGCATCACCCATCCCGACGACATCGACACGTTCGGGGCGATCGCGGAGGCGAACGGGATCGACGGGATCTGGCTGGAGGGCGAGCACGGGCCGGTCGACGCCGCCGAGCTGGGCAACCTGACCCGCGCCTGCGACATCTGGGGCCTGACCTCCGTGGTGCGCGTGAACGACAACCACCAGGGGCTGATCTACCGCACCCTGGACCGTGGCGCCCAGGCGGTCGTGGTCCCGCACGTGAACACCCGCGCCGAGGCCGAGAACGTCGTGCAGGGCGGCAAGTTCGCGCCGGCCGGCGCCCGCGGCCTGTACGGCAGCCGGCAGTACCACGGGGTGGCCGACTACACCGCGCGCGGCAACGAGGAGACCTGCCTGATCGTCCTGATCGAGGACATCGTCGCCCACGGCAACCTGGACGAGATCCTGGAGGTCGACCACATCGACGTGTTCTTCGTGGCGCCGTCGGACTTCGCCTCCTCGATGGGCCACATCGGCAACCACGGGCACCCCGACGTGCAGGCGAAGATTGACGATTCCCTCCGCCGCATCGTGGCGGCGGGCCGCACCGCCGGCACCCTGACCTCCACCGCGGACGTCGGGTCCTACATCGACCAGGGGGTCCGCTTCATGCTGACCGGCGTCGGCGGCTGGCTGCAGGCGGGCGCCGCGGAGTACATGAGCCGCGTGCGCGGCTGACCGGTCAGCGCCGGACGGCACGAAAGCGTAGCCTTACGTAGTCGACCGTCCAGGCACCGTCGGCGCCGCGCAACACGGGAGCGGCGGCGGCTGAGACCTCCTCCTCGACCTGCTGCCGCGCATGCTGGTCCAGCGGGTCCAGGAACGCCGCCGCGAAGGTGTGCATCCACTCGGTGAGCGTGCCCGGCACCGGCGTGGGGCGCGGGAACAGCCGGATGCCGGTGACCTCGAACCCGTGTGCCTCCAAGAGGCGCCGGTACTCGCCGTCCGTGGGGAAGTACCAGGGATCACGGGCGACCGCGTCGATGCCGCGGCGGCGCAGGGCTTCGTGGAAGGCGTCCCGGACCGCGGCGATGTTGCCGGCTCCGCCGAACTCGGCCACGAACCGTCCGCCGGGGCGGAGCAGACGCCGGACGCCGGCGATGACCGCCGCCGCCTCCGGTATCCAGTGCAGCACGGCGTTGGAGAACACCGCGTCGAAGCTCCCCGCCGCCAGCTCCGGTCCGGCCAGGTGGCGCGCGTCGGCCTCCCGAGCGGACAGCCCGCGCTGCCGCGCCGCCGCCACGAACTCGGCGCTGCGGTCGACGCCCAGCACCCGGCAGCCGCGCGCGGCGAGCTGCTCGGTGAGCTCCCCGTCGCCGCAGCCCAGGTCGAGCACCCGTTCGCCGGGGCGCGGATCGAGCAGATCGAGCACGCCGCGGCCCAGCTCGGGTACGTAGGGTGCCCAGCGGCGATAGCGTTCCGGGTCCCAGCGCTGCTCGCCGGCGGTCGGGTTCTGATCCACGTTGGCGCGTCGGTCCTCGCATGCAAGCATATCGACTCATGGACACTGGGACCGAATTCCTTCGCTTCGTCACTGTCGAGTTCGCCAAGGCGCGCGAGTATGCCGAGCGGGCGGTCGCGCAGATGCCGGCCGGAGACCTGTCCTGGCGGCCCGACGAGCGCGGCAACAGCGTCTCCATGCTCATGCGCCACCTGGGTGGCAACCTGCGCTCCCGCTTCACGGACTTCCTCACCACCGACGGGGAGAAGCCGGACCGCGACCGAGACTCCGAATTCCGCAACGACGTGACCGACCAGGCGGCGGTGACCGCCAGGTGGCAGGCCGGCTGGGCGTGCCTGGAGCGCGCGCTCGCGGAGTTGGATCCCGCCGATCTGCACCGCACGATCACCATCCGCGCGGAGCCGCACACCGTGCTGCAGGCGTTGCTGCGCGCGGTGACCCACACCAACTACCACGTCGGCCAGATCGTCGATCTGGCCCGCACGCGTACGGCCGACTGGCAGACGCTGAGCATGCCGCGCCCGCCGGGCGAGTAGCGCCCCGAAACCGTCGCCTTCCTCAGCCCTCGCGCATTCCCTCCGCGATCGGGACGCGCAGCGCGGAGAACACCGGCAGCACCCCGAACAGCCCGCCGACGCCGATCGCCGAGCCCACGCCGATCAGGATCGCGGCCAGGCTGATCACGCTGCCGCCCAGCTCCGCCTGCGTGGTGCCGCGGAAGATCGGCACCACCAGTTCGGTGAGCGGACCCGACAGCAGCAGGCTCAGCGCCACGCCGATCAGCGCCGCCGCGCTCACCATGATCAGCGAGCGGGCGAAGAACTCGCGCGCAATCACGCCGCGCGATGCGCCCACGGCCCGTTCCACGGCGATCTCACGCGTGCGGCCCAGCACCTCCACCAGCATGATGCTGAGGATGCCGATGCAGCCGGTCACCAGAAGTACGAAGCCGAGCAGGTTCACCACCAGCGAGAAGGTGGCCACCGTGGCACGCGCCTCTTCGAGGGCGGCGGTGCCGCCGTCCGGGCGCCCTTCCCACACCTCGGCCTTCACGTCGTCGCCGTACTGCTGGGCAAGCGCCTCGCGCACCTGGCTCTCGATGGTCGCCAGACCACTCCCTTGCACGCGCAGCGAGATCCGGGAGTTCAGGAACCGCTCCAGCATGGCCGAGTTGACGTTGCTCGGAAACGCCGAGGTCGACGGCACGATCATGTCGCCCACCCCGTACGCGCGCCGCTGGATCTCGCTCGGGTCGCCGAAGACCCCACGCACCGTGTAGGTGGGCGGCGTGAAGCGCCGGCGCTGGCCGGCCTGTCCCTGTCCCTGCGTCGCGGCCGGCGGCTGGATGACCTGGCCGAGCGCATCCACCGGCGAGCCGAAAAGCACCTCGGCCATGGTTTCCGAAACCATCGCCTCGCGAACCCCCTGCGCGACGTCTTCCGCCGTGAACGCGGAGCCGGCGACCACCTCCAGGCCCATCACGTCGACGTAGTCCTCGTTCACGCCGACGACGCTGCGGAACCGGTACTGCTTGCCGCCGACCAGGAACTCCGTCCACGGGACGAACGCGACGGGGCTGGCCGACGCGGCTCCGGACACGCCGGTGCGCAGCGCGTCGATCACGTTGCCGTCGAATTGCGGAGGCCGTATCGCCTGCAACTCGCCGTCCTCGTCGATCTCGACGTTGGCGACCATCACCACCAGGCCTTCCTTTTCGAGCTGCTCGGACACCAGCCGGCTGAACGCGCCGCTGATCGAAAGCGCGAAGATCAGCACGCCGACGCCCAGGCCGACCGTGGACAGCGTCACGGTCGACTTGACCGGCGAACGCGTCAGGCTGGTCAGTACGGAGCGGATGGTACGCATGACTCCTCCTCGACTCCTTACCTACTCGTAGCGGATCGCTTCGGCGGCGGGCACCCGCGCCGCCGCCGACGCCGGCACCACGTTGAAGACCGCGACGATCCCCCACGACACCAGCACGCCGACGACGATCAGGCCGATCTGCAGCGCACCGAAGCCGATGGTCTCTTCCATCAGGCGCGACAGCAGCGCCGACAGTCCCAGCCCGACGGCCGCGCCGACGGCACCGATCGCCAGCGCCTCCAGGAAGAAGACGGTGAAGACCTGGCGGATGCTCGCTCCGACCGCCTTGAGGATGCCCACCGTGCGCCGTTTGCGGACGGCGCGGCTGAAGAAGATGTTGGTGACGTTGACCGCCGCGATCAGCAGCGCCGACAGCGCCAGGAACAGGATGACCGTGGCCAGCCGGCCGTTGCGGTCGGCGGTCGCCTCCGCCTCCTCCCGCGGGACGCTGATCGCCACCGCGCCCACGCCGTGCGAGGAGTCGAACCAGTTGGCAAGCTGCGCCCGCGCCTCCTCCAACTGGTCGGGATCGTCGACCATGAACCGCAGGTTGGTGCGCAGAGCGCGGAAGCGGCCGCGGAACCCCTGGAACTGCTCAGCGGCGATGACCGCGGGCGCGAAGGCCAGGCTGTCCACCTCGGTGCCGCTGGGCTCCAGCACGCCGATGATGCGGTAGAGCTGGTTGCGCGAGAGGACCTGGCGGCCCACCGACTCGCCGTCTTCGAACAGCGTGGCGCCCAGCGTGGAGCCGAGCACCAGCAGCGGCTCGCCCCGGTCCAGGTCGGCCGCCTGGAACACGTCGCCCTCGGCTGCCGCCAGGCCCCAGGCCTTGAAGAACTCGGGGGTGACCTCCCAGCCTTCCACGAACTCGATCTGGGGTTGCGGTCCCTCGGGCGGCGCAACGGGCTGCCAGGCCGGACTCGCTGCGGTGCCGGCGTCGGCCTGTTGACCCTGGGCTTGCTGGCCCTGGGCTTGTTGACCCTGGCCCGCTTGCGCCTGCTGCCCCTGTCCGGGCTGTCGCTGGAGCTGGCCGCGCTGCGCGGCCTGACCGCCTTGAGCCTGGCCACCCTGGCGCTGGAATTGGCCGCCCTGACCCTGCTGAGCTGCCTGACCGCCCTGTCCGCGCTGAAATTGGCCACCCGCGGCCTGGTTGCCCTGTCCGGCCTGGTTGCCCTGTCCGGCCTGGCTCTGCTGCCCGGATTGCGTACCCTGCGTCTGCGTACCCTGACCCTGCTCTCCCTGGCCCTGGTTCTGCCCTCCGCCGCGCTGGCCGAAGCCGCTGTCTCCGAACCAGAAGCCGGTCCGGTTGGCCAGATAAGCGTACCCGATCGCCTGCGTCACCGAGCGCGCCTCCAGGTCGGCGGCGGTGAGAATGCTCACCTCCGTCGAGGTCTGCACCTGCGCGGGCAGGTCCATCTCATCTGCGTCCTCGCGGGCGGCGACGACGATCTCCCGATATCGCGGCGACGACAGGAGTTCGTTCGATTGCTCGGCGGTGCGTCCGGCCAGCGCGATGCCGGCGGCGGTCGCCCCCACCGCCAGCGCCACGCCCAGCGACAGCAGCAGCGACTCGGCCGGCCGGCCAATGACCGAGCGCACGCTCATGCGCAGGTCTTCGCGGTAATTCATGCGGCCGCCTCCCCGTCCTGGGCGACGCGGCCGTCGCGCACGCGGATGCAGCGGCGGGCGCGCCGGCCCAGGTCGTCGTCGTGCGTGACCATGACGATGGTGACCCCTTCCCGGTTGAGTCCCTCCAGGATCTGCATGATCTCCTCCCCGCGGTCGCTCGGCAGATTGCCGGTGGGCTCGTCGGCCAGGATCAGGTCCGGCTTCAGGGCGAGCGAGCGGGCGATGGCCACGCGCTGCTGCTCGCCGCCTGACATCATGGTCGGCAGGTGGTACATGCGCTCGCTCAGGCCCACCTCCTCCAGCAGCTCGGCCGCGCGCGTGCGCCGCTCGCCGCGCCCCATGCCGGCGTAGCCCATCGGCAGCATCACGTTCTCGATGGCCGACAGCTCGCTGAACAGGTTGAAGCTCTGGAAGATGAAGCCGAAGTGGCGGTTGCGGATGCGCGCCTGCTCCTTGTCCGGGAGCTGCGTGATCTCCACGTCCTCCAGGAAGTAGCTGCCCTCGCTCGGCACGTCGAGCAGGCCGACGATGTGCATGAAGGTCGACTTGCCCGAGCCGGACGGCCCCATCACGGAGATGTACTCGCCGCGCTCGATCTGCAGGCTGACGTCGGTCAGCGCCTTCACCTCCACCTCGCCCAGGTCGTAGCTCTTGCCGATCTTCTCCAGTCGTATCATGCGTCGCTCCCTTCCAGCACGACGATGTCATGCTCGATGAAATTCTGGTAGCCGCTCACGATGATCAGGTCGCCCGCCTGCACTCCGGTCAGCACCTCCACCAGGTTGCCTTCCACCTGGCCGAAGGTGACGGCGATCTTGGCGGCGCGCTCCCCCTCGATCCGGTACAGGTAGCGCTGGCTGCCGGTGGTCAGGTACGGGCCGCGCGGCAGCAGCAGCGCGTCCTCGGTGACGCCCACCTCCAGCACGCCCACGGCGGTGGCGCCCGACAGCAGCGGCCCGGCTTCCGGATCGGGCTGCACCCGCACCAGCACCGTGGCGCCCAGGCCGTCCGGGGACTGCTGGGCGACCCGGCCGATCGAGGTCACCCACCCCGTCAGGCCGACCGCGCCGATGCCCAGCTCGACCGGCTGGCCGGGCTGCAAAGCTCCCGCGTACTGCTCCAGCACCTCCAGCTCGATCACCGCGCTGTCCGGGTCGGCGATCGTGAACAACTCCTGGTTGTCGCTGACGGCGCTGCCGGTGATGCCGAGCGCCGCTTCCACGCTCAGTACCTCGCCGCTCATGGGAGCGGTGACCGCCATCGAAGCGATCTTGTCCTGCTGGCGGCGGATCTCGACCTGCAACGCGTCGATCGACGCAAGCGATACCTGGTCCTCCAGCACCGCGATCTCCCGGTCCTCGGCGAGCTGCAGGACCTGTTCGTCGCGGTTGTCGATCAGCCCCTGCAGGGTGCGCTCCGCGGCCTCCAGGTCGCTCGGGGGTGACACTTCGGCGGTGACCATCGACTTCACCTCGTCCCGCTCTTCGGTCGCCTCTTCGATCTCCTGCCCCAGGTCGTCGATCTGGCGCTGCTTGCGCTCCAGGTCGATGCGGCTCTGCAGCCGCTGCTTGGTCAGCGACCGTTCCGCGTCGGCCAGATCGGCGCGCAGGTCCTCCAGCGCTTCCACCAGATCGGTGGCGGCGAGCTCCGCCAGGAGCTGGCCCGGCTCCACGCGGTCGCCCTCCTGTACGTACAGCGCCGCCGCCGATCCCGCCTCCGGGCTCAGCAGCGTCATCTGCACCGGGAAGACCACCGTGCCACTGGCCTGCGTGGTCTGCACCAGGCGGCCACGGGTCACCTCCTCCACGTTGTAGGAGCGTAACGTGTACAGCTCCTGCCGCGGTCCGAGCACCAGGTAGGCCGCGACCGCGAGCCCCACCACCAGAGCACCGACAAGCAGCACCAGGCGCCACTGCCGCCGCTGGCCGGGCGGACGGTACGCCTTGACCTTGCCGGTATCTACGATCCTGCTCTCAGACATCGCTCATCCGCGACAGTATGGTCCGCCACGGCCGTAAACATCCGGGCAATCCCATCTAAACGGCTCCGGAACCGCGCGTTCGCGCGGCCAGCTCGTCCCTGATGCCGGTGGACGAGCGCTCCAGGCAGAACCGGTCGGCCGGCAACTCGAAGAACAGCGGGCGCAGCGCATCCGGCACGCGCAGCCGGCCGAGGGTCAGCAGCCCGGACAGAAGCGGGCGGGCCGCCACCAGGAAACGGCAGCCGGCCGCTCCGATGGCCGCCACCGCATCCATCATCTGCCGCTCGCCCCCGTAGAAGCGCGGCTGCAGCACCCGCTCGGCCGTATCGGCCCCGACCACGAACACCGCGCCGGGGAACAGCGCCGCCTTGTCCGCGTAGAGCGCCGCGCGGGTCAGCCACAGCTCCGCGCGTCCCAGGAACTGTGCCGCGCGGCGGTGCGCCTCGCCCGCGTCGAGCGGCGACTTGTCGGCGTTCACCACCGGCAGCTCGTACGACACCGGCAGCCGCAGGAACGCCGCCGCCGCCGCCGCCAGCCCGCGGTGGCCGTCGTGCACGGGATTGAAGGCCCCGGACAGGAGCGCCCCGACCCGCGACCGCCGGTCCCCCGGCGGATCGGGCAGCACGCCGCCGTCCGTTTCCCGGCACACCGCCCGCGCCCCCGCGCCGAGGAGCGCCGCCAGCTCCGAGCCGGCGTCGACGGAGACCTGCAGCGGCTCCGGCTCCGGCCACGGCGGCACTGCCGCCGGATCGACGCCGGCCGCCGCCGCCAGCGCCAGCAGCACCAGGCGGCCGGCGACCGCCTCCTCCTGCTCCCGGGTCCGCGCCCCCTTGGTGAGCTGGACCGTCACGCGCCGCGACCCCAGGCCGTCCCGTGTCGCGACGTGACACACGTGCGCGCCGCGGCGCGCGCGGCCGGTCACCATCGCGGTGGTGCAGCCCAGGCCCACCACCGCCGCGCCCGCGCCGGCCAGCTCCCGCGCGCGGCCGCACGCCGCCGCCGCCAAGTCGTGCGCCACCGCCGGATCGGTGGCGCGGGCCGGCCTGGCTCGCAGGGCCGTGGCCAGCGAGTCGTGATGGTAGCGGTCGTGCGCTTCCAGCACCGTCGCGGACGACCCGCCTACCGCGTGCAGCCACGCCAGTCCCTGCGTGCCGCCGGCCAGCTCCAGGACGGCCGCCACGGGCGCGGCGTGCACGGCGCGGACCAGATCCGCCCACGCCTCGGGGCCGTACCCCGCCCGGTCATGCGGATGGGCCGACATCTGCTACCCTCAGCGCGGCATGGCGCGCACCACCACCGTCCTGTTCATCGCCGACCTCGTCGGCAAGCCGGGCGTCTTCTGCGTCAAGAGCCTGCTGGGCAACCTGCGGCGCACCCACCAGGTGGACCTGACGATCGCGAACTGCGACGGCGCGACCGGCGGCTTCGGGCTGGGCAAGCGGCATGCGGCCTACCTGCACAAGCTCGGCGTGGACGTGATCACGTCCGGGGAGTGTATCTATTACAAGCGCGACATGGTGCCCTACCTGAAAGAGGTCCGCTACGTGCTGCGGCCGTTCAACTACCCGCGCCACAATCCCGGCCACGGATGGACGACCGTCACCGCCCGCGGCGGCGCGCGCGTAACGGTGGCCTGCCTGCTCGGCCAGTCCGGCTACGACCGCGTGCATCCCGGCAACCCGTTCGCGGCGGCCGAGTGGCTGGCCACGGAGCGGCGCGCGGAGACACCGATCATGATCCTGGACTTCCACGCCTGCACCACCGCGGAGAAGCGCAACATGTGCGTGTGGATGGACGGCAAGGTGAGCGCGGTGTTCGGGACGCACGTGCGGGTCCAATCGGCGGACGAAGCGATCAGCGCGAAGGGCACCGCGACCCTCACCCACTGCGGGCGCACCGGCAGCATCGATTCCGTGGGCGGGCTGGACCCGGAGATCGAGATCCGCAAGTGGCGGACCGGGATCTACGAACGGTCGGCGGACACGTGGAGCAACCTGCAGTTGCAGGGGGTGCTGGCCCGCTTCGATGATGACGGCCGTGCGGTGGCTCTGGAGCGCCTGCAGGTACGGTGTCCCACGCCGGAGGGAGCCGATGCGCACGCCGGCTGACCGGCGTCGGCACGAGTTCCGGGGCCGGCTCACGCCGCTTTCGGCATCGGCGGCGTTGGCATCGGCGATGCTGCTGGCCGGCTGCTCCTTCGATTACCGATCCACCGAGCTCGACGAGGAGCTGGCCGAGGAGGTGCCGAATACGGTGCTGAACGGCGTCGAGCACACCGTGATGAGCGGCGACCGGGTGACGGCCGTCCTGCGCATCGATCGCGCGGAGAGCTACGACGAGCGCGACCTGCTGGTACTCTCCGGCATTCACTTCACGGAGTTCGATGCCGATGGCCTGGTGATCACCGAAGCGTGGGCGGAGCGAGCCGAGTACCGCAGCAAGTCCGGCGACGCCCGCGCCGAAGGGTCGGTGGTGGTGTCGTCGGACCGGGAGGATGCCCGCATCACCGCCACGGGACTGAACTGGAGCGACGCCGAACGCATGTTGACCGGCGATGATGGCGCGGAGGTGGTGCTGGAATGGGGCGACGGATCCAAACTGGCCGGCTTCGATTTCGAGGCCGACGTCGCTCGCCGGATCGTGCGCTACCTGGGGCCGGTCTCCGGCAGCCTGGTGTTCGACCGATGAGGCGGCCCGGCCGGCCGGCCGCCGTCCGGCTGGCGTCCGCGGTTATGTTGGTGTCCGCAGCCCTGCTGACGTCCGCCCCGGCGTTCGCCCAGGACGAGTCCGCCGAGGAGCCTGAGAAGACGACGATCACGATCAAGGCGCTCGACAGCATGGAGACGGTCGGCGCCAAGGGCCGCGAACGCACGGTGCTCACCGGCGCGGTCGAGATCGTCGTGGGCGACACGACCATCATCCGCGCCGAGCGCGTCGAGCTGTTCGGAGAGGAGGCCGGCATCATCCTGTGCCAGGGCGCGGTGCGGGTGATCGAAGAGGACGAGAACATCGAGATCGGCAGCGAGCACCTGCTGTTCGACCGCGAGCGGTCGGTGCTGCGCATCCAGGGCAGCGCGCTCCTGATCGACCGCGACAACGAGGTGGTGGTGAAGGGCGGCTTCATGGAGTACCACCAGGATACGGGCGAGGCGACCGTGCAGATCGGCGTGCGCATCCTCAAGCCCGACCTGGTGTCCCGGTCGGAGTTCGCGCGCTACCGCCGCGACGAGAACACCGTCGACCTGTCCGGCATGCCCGTGGTGACCTACCAGGGCGACGAGTACCGGGCGATGCGAATCTTCATCGACCTGGACCGGGAAACGGTTCGGATGGAAGGGGAGATTCAGGGCACCATAACGGTGTCGTGAGCGACCGCCCCGAGACGAACCGTCGCGCGGCGACGCTGGCCGTCAGCGGTCTCCGCAAGCGGTTCGGACGCAAGGTTGCGGTGGACGGAATCTCATTTCGCATGGCCGTGAGCGAGGTGGTCGGCCTGCTCGGCCCCAACGGCGCCGGCAAGACGACCGCGTTCTTCATGATCGCCGGCTTCATCGAGCCGTCGGAAGGCAGCGTCCTGCTCGGTGACCGGGACATCACGCGGCTGCCCATGTACCGCCGTGCGCGCTTGGGCATCGCCTATCTGCCGCAGGAACCGTCCGTGTTCCGCAGGCTGACCGTGCGCCAGAACGTCCTGGCGGTCCTCGAGACCCGGCGGATGCCCCGCGGGCAGAGGCATGATCTCTGTGACGAGCTGCTCGCCGAGCTCGGCATCGAGGAGGTCGCCGACCAGAAGGCGCACACGCTCTCCGGCGGCGAGCGCCGGCGGACGGAGATCGCTCGCTCGCTCGCCAGCGACCCCCGCTTCCTGCTGCTTGACGAACCGTTCGCGGGCATCGATCCCATCGCCGTCCACCATCTGAAGGAGGTGGTTCGGTCGCTTGCGGGCAAGGGCATCGGCATCCTGCTCACCGATCACAACGTCCGCGACGCCCTGGAGATCACCGACCGCTCCTATATCATCGACGGCGGCCACATCATCGCCGAGGGCAGCCGCGAGGCGTTGCTGGCCGATCCGGCGGCCCGCAGCGCGTACCTGGGCGAAGAGTTCCGCATGTAGCTTGCCGCTCGCGCGGCAAACCCGCCAGACTCCTCGATGGGCGACAGTCACCATGCAAGCGCAGCAGCCGGTGCTTCGGCAGGAACAACGCCTGCGGATGACGCCGCAGCTCTATCAGGCGATCAAGATCATGGCGCTGCCGCTTGCCGACCTGCAGCTCACCATCGACCAGGAGCTGGAACGCAATCCGGCGCTGGAGGTCGTGTCCGACGATCCGACCGATTCGCTCGACGAAATCGAGGACCGCCCGGAAGAGGAGTTGTTCGGCGATTCCTCCGATCCCGGATTTCAGGGCCTGCACAGCGACGGCGACCCGGACGCGAAGCAGCGTTTTCTGGAGGGCGCGCTGCAGCGGCCCGAGACGCTGCAGGAGCACCTGCTGTGGCAGTTGCACCTGCAGCCGGCCGACGCCGAGGTCCTGGACGCGGCCGAGCTGCTGATCCGCCACCTGGACGACAACGGGTTCCTCCTGGAACCTCCTGAACTGGCGGCACCGGACGCCCGACCCCGGACGCTCGCCCGCGCCCGGGCGCTGGTGCAGAGCCTGGATCCGGTCGGCACATGCGTCGCCGACTACCGGGAATCGCTCAACGTCCAAGTACGGAATCACGATGCACCGGCGCCGCACGCCGCGACCGTGGTCGAGGGCCATCTGGACGCGCTGGAGCGCGGCCGGCTCGACGAAATCGCGCGTGCGCTGGACATCCCGGTTGCCGCGGTGCGCGAGGTGCTCGCGTTCGTGCGCACGCTCGATCCGCTTCCCGGCCGCAGCTTTCTGTCCGAGCCCACTCGCTACGTGGTGCCCGACGTGATCGCGCGCATGCACGACGGCGAGCTGGCGATCATCCTCAACGATGAGGTGATCCCCGTCCTGGGCGTCGACAGCTTCTTCGAGCAGATCGGCAGCAACGGCCACGGCGGCACCGCCGCCGGCAGGGAAGCGCGCCGATTCGCCAAGGCGAACCTGCAGGAGGCCCGCTCCTTCATCCGCAACGTCACCGCGCGCAACCGTTCGCTGGTGCGGGTGACACAAGCGGTCGTCGGCCACCAGCGCGAGTTCTTCCGCAGCGGGCCGAAACAACTCCGCCCGCTGACGCTGCGCGACGTGGCCGCGGAGGTCGATCTGCACGAAGCGACGGTCTCGCGCATCGTCAACGGCAAGTTCGTGCAGACCGAGTGGGGGATCTACGAGCTCCGCCACTTCTTCACCAACTCCATCTCCGGCGCCGGATCGAGCGGGTCGCGATACTCGAAGGCCGGCGTCAAGGAGATGGTGCGAGAGATCATCGAAGCCGAGCGGCCGGACGGCAAGCGGTTGTCCGACAGCCGCATCGCCGCCATCCTTGCCGAACGCGGCGTCAGGATCGCCCGGCGTACGGTCGCCAAGTACCGTGGCGAGCTGGACATCGAGAGTTCCCTGGAGCGCTGAAACCATATGGGGGTACATTTCCGTTCTCCGGCCCGGCTGTTCGCCACGCTACGGACGAACAGGATCGAGCGATGCTGCTTGACACGCCGACCGCAAACAGGAGTTGCACCCCCATAATGTCATTCACCGTCCTCGACCTGCTGCGGCTGGACCTGCGGGAGAACGAAGCGCTGCATCTGTCGTGCATCGGCGGACGCGCAGGGATCACGCGCGAGATCAACGCGCCGGAGCTCAACCGGCCCGGACTGGCCCTGGCCGGGTTCTACGAACGGTTCGCGTTTCAGCGCATCCAGGTGTTCGGCCGTGGCGAGCGCGCCTACCTGGAGAAACTCTCCGCCGAAGGCAAGACCGACACGCTCAAGCGCCTGTTCGACCACGCGGTTCCGTGCTGCGTGTTCACCGACAGTCAGCAGCCGACCGAGGACTTCCGCGAGCTGTGCGAAGCCGCCGGCTGCCCGATCCTGCAGACCACGCTCTCATCCTCCTCCTTCACGGCGCGGGTGGTGAGCGCACTGAACTCCATCTTCGCCCCCTCCGACCGCGTGCACGGCGTGCTGCTGGAGGTGTTCGGACTGGGTGTGCTTCTGCAGGGGCCCTCGGGCGTCGGCAAGAGCGAGGCGGCGCTGGCGCTGATCGAACGCGGCCACCGCTTCGTGGCCGACGACGTGGTGGAGATCCGGCGCGTCGGCAACACCCTGATCGGCAACGGCGTGGAGGTCACCAGCCACCACCTGGAGATCCGCGGCATCGGCATCATCAACATCGCCCACCTGTTCGGCGTCGGCGCCATCCGCGAATCCAAGCACATCCAGTTGGCCGTGCAGCTTGAGGAGTGGGACAACTCGCGCGAATATGATCGAATCGGCGACCAGGACATACAGGTGGAGCTCATCGGCACCCACGTCCGCCAGATCGTGATCCCGGTGCGGCCGGGACGGCCCGTGCCGATCCTGATCGAGACCGCGGCAATGAACGAACGGCTCAAGCACATGGGGTACCACTCGGCCCAGGAATTCAACCGCAGCGTCATGGCATGGATGTCGGCGCGCAACCCGCAGACCGCCGCGGTCGAAGAGTGGTAGGTGAGACCGGATGGTGGAGCGTGAGGTGATGATCGCGAATCGGGCCGGCGTCCACGCGCGGCCCGCGGCGCTGCTGGTACGGACCGCCAACCGGTTTCAGGCCGACATCTACCTCGAGAAGGACGGCGAACGGGTCAACGGCAAGTCGATCATGGGGATCATCGCCCTCGGCGCCGCCTATCGGACGACGCTGCGCGTGATCGCCACCGGCGCTGACGAAGCGGAGGCCGTGGAGGCGCTGGTCCGCCTGGTGGACAGCAAGTTCCAGGCGACGGACGACCTGCCGTGAGAGGCCTTACGCAGCGCCAGCGGCAGACCCTGCAGTTCATCGAGCACTACCTCGACCTGCACGGCTTCGCGCCGACGGTGCGCGAGGTGGCGTCCCACCTGGGAGTCACCACCAAGGGTGCCCACGACCACCTGCGGGCGCTGCAGCGCAAGGGCTGCATCACGCGCGGCAGCCGGCGGTCGCGGGCGATCGCCGTGACCGGGAACGGCTCGGAGGCGCCGGAGGTCGTCGACATACCGGTGCTGGGCACGGTGATGGCGGGACAGCCCCTGCTCGCCGAGGAAAACCTGGACGGCACCTACCAGTTGCCGCGGTCCAGCATCGGCGCCGGGGACCACTTCGCGCTGCACGTGCGCGGCGACAGCATGAAGGACGCAGGCATCCATGACGGCGACCTGGCCGTGATCCGCCAGCAGCCCACCGCCACGGATGGGGACATCGTGGTTGCCGTGATCGACGACGCAGTGACGCTGAAGCGCTTCTTCAAGGAGAGCCACCGGGTCCGGCTGCAGGCGGAGAATCCCGCCTACCCACCCCTCTACGCGACCGACCTCAGGATCCTGGGCAAGCTCGCGTGCCTGGTGCGCGACTACCGCTGAGATGCCGCGCCGCGCCGTTCCGGCGCCGCTGTGATGGCTGAAGCCCCCATCCATCTGTTCTGCGGCCCCGACACGGGTGAGAAGCGCCGCGCGGTCGAACGGCTGCGCGCGCAGCTTCAGCGCGGCTCGGGCGGTGTCACGCTCGCTATCGAACGCCACTATCCGTTCGACACCGTCATCGTCGACGTCATCGCATCGCTGCGCACGCCCAGCCTGTTCGCACCGCGGCGGCTCGTGGTGCTCAGTCAGGCGGAGGCTCTGAAGGCATCCGACGCCGCGGCGCTGGCCGACTACTGCCGGGAACCTGCCGACGGGACCACGCTCGTGATAGAGACCGAGGAGCTGCGCGTCGCCAAGCGCCTGCAGGACGCGGTGCCGGCATCCTGCCGCCGGGTGTTCTGGGAGCGCTTTCCCGATCAGCGGCGCCGCAGCATCAGCGCATTCTTCCGCGAACGCGGAATCGCCATCGACGACCAGGCGGTGGAGACGCTCAACGAGGTCGTCGGCTCCTCATCGGCGGCGCTGGAGAGCGAGTGCGCGGCGCTGGCCGCCATGCATCGGGCGACGTCCGGCGAAGCGGACATGCTCACCGCCGAGGACATCGACCGGTGGGTGCACCACAGCAGGGCCGAGACGGTGTTCACCCTGTTCGACCACCTGGGAAGCCGCGACCTGGCAGCCGGTGCGCGCACCCTGCAGGCGATCATGCTGACCCGGCAGGCGACCCCGTCGCAGCTCCTTGGCGGCCTGGCCTCACAGTTTCGAAAGACGGCCGATCTGCAGCAACTGCTGCCTCGCATGGACCGCCGGGAGGCGTGGCGGGTGCTCAAGGTGTCCGGCAAGCGGGCCCAGGCCAGCCTGACCCGCGCGGCCGAGCGCTACCAAGCCGCGGAGCTGCAGGCGATCCTGCGGGTACTGGCCGAGTTCGACCTGCGCATCCGCGCCGCCGCCGGGCACATGCAACTCAGCCTGCTCCGGCTTCTGCTCTACTACGTCGTCGTTCGAGGTGGACAGGGCGCATGGCGATGGTTTCCTCACTGACGCCCGCGCATGGATGTTCGCTCGAGGTGGGCCAGGAGTGCCGTGGCTGTTTCCTCACTGACGCCCGCGCAACGGCTGATCTGGCCCGGCGTGGCGCGCGCCACCCCCGCAACGGAAGCGAACCGCTGCAACAGGCGCTTCGAACGCGCCGGTCCGATGCCCTGCACCTCCTCGAGCGCCGAGCGCGCCACCCGTCTGGTACGCAGCCGCTTGTGGTAGGTGGTCGCGAAGCGGTGCGACTCGTCCCGCACCGCCTGCAGCAGGCGCAGCGCCGCGCTCCCATCGGGTAGCGCCAGCGGCGTGCCGTTGCCAGGCAGGTAGATCTGCTCCTGGCGCTTGGCCAGGCCGGCCAGCGGCAGATCGGTCAGCCCCAGTCCGTCGAGAATCCCCTTTGCGGCGCTGACTTGGCCGGCGCCGCCGTCCACCAGCACCAGATCGGGGCGAGGCAGGCGATCGTTGAGCACGCGCGCATAGCGGCGCGCGACCACCTCACGCATCGCTTCGAAGTCGTCGACCCGGCCGCCCAGCGACCTGATCCTGAAGTGGCGGTACTCGCCCTTCGCCGGCTGCCCGGCCTCGAACACCACCAGCGACGCCACGGTGTCGCGCCCGCCGAGATGCGAGATGTCGAATCCTTCGATCCTCCGCGGCGCGGCGGGAAGGTCCAGCGCCCGGCCAAGCTCCTCGACACCTCGCTCGCGGTCGACGCCGGGGTTGGCGCGTTCGGCGTCCTCGCGGGCGTTGGCGTCCGCCAACCGCAGGATCTGCGCGTGCTTGCCGCGCCGCGGGACGTGCACGCGCGGCGCGGCCCGCCGGCGGCCCGAATCCGACGGCAGCAGTGTGCGCAGCGCCGCCGTGAGCGCCTCGGGCTCCTCCACGGGGCGGGTGAATATCGTCAGGCCCGCCAGTGCCGTCCTCCTGCCGCCGTAATAGCCCAGCACGAACCTGGCGCGCGCCGCCGCCTCGTCGGACTGCGGACCACGGTCCTGAACATGGAAACGCTCGCGTCCCACCAAGTTGCCGCCACGGAACTGCAGCACCAGAAACCGGTGCCAGTCGCCGCCGGCAAAGTGGCCGATGTAGTCGCGCGCATCAGCGTCCACGCTGGCGACGTGCTGCTGTTCGGTCACGTCGCGAATGGCCTGGAGCTGGTCGCGGATCGCCGCCGCACGCTCGAACCGCTGGTCGGACGCAGCCTGGCTCATCCGGCGGGTCAGATCGCGGGTCAGGTCGTCCGCGCGGCCGGAGACCAGCGTGCGAACCGCACGCACGCGCTCGGCGTACTCCCCGGGGTCGATGGCGCCGACGCAAGGGGCCGCACAGCGGTTGATGTAGTGGTTGAGACAGGGAGCGGGACGGCGCCGGAACGCCTCGCCGCGCTTTCGCAGCGGGAACAGCCGATCGATCAGGTCCAGGTAGACGTCGATCTGGTTGGCCTTCGCGAACGGCCCGAAGTACTCGGAGCCGTCGAACACGATGGTGCGCGTGCGGTAGACCCGCGGAAACTCCTCCGCGGTGAGCCGGATCACGGGATAGGACTTGCCGTCCTTGAGATTGATGTTGTAGCGCGGCGCGAACCGCTTGATGAGAGAGTTCTCCAGCAGGAAGGCCTCCGACTCACTGCCGGTCAGAACCGTCTCGATCGAGGCGGTCCGCGCCGCCAGCATCAGCGTCCGCGAGTCGCGCGGCCCCCGGTTGAAGTAGCTGGACACGCGCGCGCGCAGCTTCTTGGCCTTGCCCACGTAGAGGACCGAGCCCGACGGGTCCTTGAAGAGGTACACGCCCGGCACCTGCGGCAGGCTCGCGGCCGTCGCGCGAAGGTCCGCGGGAGCGCGAAGATCTTCATCGGACATCGTGCGTGAGCTCCATATCTTTCCGCAGATTGTGCTTTTCTCAGGGTACCGTCGTGCCGATGGTCAAGTGTAGACCTATCGTCGCGGCCGGCCGGGACCGGCCGCGCACGCGGTTTGTCGAAGGAGTTGCATCTTGATAGGTTGTGTCATCACCCGGCGGGGGATTAGCTCAGGTGGTAGAGCGATAGGTTCGCAATCTATAGGTCAGGGGTTCGAGTCCCCTATCCTCCACTCCGCCACGTCCGCGGCACGCTCGCGCGCACGGCACGCGGCGCGGGCGGCGGCGGTGCTGGTGGCCACGGTGGTCACGCTCAATTGCGCCACCAATCCCGAAGTTCCCGGACTCGACCTGAGGCCGGTCGTACCCCAGGAGATAGACGCCCCCCAGAGCGCTACCCAATCGGGCTCGGTAACCACCGTCACGGAGCCTGCACAGCCGGCGACCACCGACGCGGCGGACGAACCGGCGACGTCCACCACCGCCTCAGAGCCCGCTCAACCCGCCCCGCCGGCCGGGACCGCGTCCATGTCCGAACCCGACGATCCGATCGAGGCCCGCATCGACGAGCTGCTGGCCGCCATGACCATCGAGCAGAAGGTCGGGCAGCGCTTCATGACCTGGATTCCCGGCACGGCCGGCTCGGAGCGGGTGACCGCCCTGATCGATCACGCTCACGTCGGCGGCGTGATCATCACCGAGCACAACGTGGAGAGCCACGACCAGGTGCGGGAGCTGATCGACGCGTTGCAGCGCATGGCGCAGGACGGTCCGTCGTCCGTGCCCCTGTTCATCGCCACCGACCAGGAGGGCGGCCGGGTGACCCGCCTTCGCCTGCCGGAGCTCACCCTCTTCCCGGCGGCGTTCCACCAGGGAAAACACGGTGACAGCGACTACGTGGAAGCGGCCGCCTACGTGACCGGCGTGGAGCTGCGCCGCCTGGGCGTGAACATGAACCTGGCGCCGCTGCTCGACCTGTACGACCGGAACGACGGCACGGTGATAGACGGCCGTGCCTACGGCGCCGACTCCCGGCTGATCACCGACTACGCGCGCGCCTACGTCCGTGGCGCCAACCGCGCCGGGATCATCTCGGTGGCCAAGCACTTCCCCGGCCACGGCGTGACCGCGTACGACTCGCATGACCGCCTCCCGGTGGTGCGGCTCACGCGGTCGGAGCGCGCGGCGATCCTGGCACCCTTCATCGCCGCGATCGACACCGGCATCGACTCGGTCATGGCCGCGCACATCCTGTATGAGGATCTGGACCCGAAGCTGCCGGCCAGCGTGTCGCCGGCGATCGTCACCGGCCTGCTGCGCGAGCAGCTCGGCTTCGACGGCGTGGTGATCACGGACGCGATCGAGATCCGGGCCCCTGCCCCGGCGCTGATGGAGCCCTACCTCGTACGCAACAGCTTCGATGCCGGAGTCGACGTCATCCTGGCGGCCCGGTCCAGTGACGTGCTGCCGCTCATCGAGGAAGGGGTCCGCCTGGTCCGCACCGGGATGGAGAGCGAGGAGCGCCTGGACGAGTCCGTGCGCCGCATCCTGCGTGTCAAGCTGCAGGCGACGATGGCGGAGGGATGATCGTATCCGATGCCACCATGCGGGAACTGCTCGACACGGGCACGGTGGAGATCGCCCCGCTCGAGGAGTACCAGCTCCAGCCGGCATCGGTCGATCTGCGGCTCGGCGACCACTTCCTGAAGGTCGACGAGAACACCGCCGAGAGCATTTCGCTGACCGACCCGATCCGCTACACGGAGTTGCGGGCCGAGCAGATCGTCATCCCTCCGCAATCGTTCCTGCTGGCGGTCACCCGCGAGCGTATCCGGTTGCCCGACGACATGATCGCCTTCGTCGAGGGCCGCAGCTCGATCGGCCGGATCGGCCTGTTCATCCAGAACGCCGGGTGGGTGGACCCCGGATTCGACGGCACGATCACGCTGGAGCTGTTTAACGCCAACCGCCTGCCGATCCGTCTCACCGCCGGCCGGCGCATCTGCCAGATCGTGTTCGCCCGCATGGACCGGCCGGCGGCCCGGCCGTACGGGGGCAAGTACCAGAACCAGCGCGACGCCGTGGGAAGCCGCGTCTACCAGGACACCGCCTGACGGGCCGGCCGGCTGAGCTGAGACCCGTGCGGGTTCCGCGCCGTCAGCGCTTGCCGATCGGCACGTAGTCGCGCTCGGTCGGGCCCGTGTAGATCTGCCGCGGCCGCGCCAGGCGCGCGTCGGGGTCGAGGATCATCTCGTGCCAGTGCGCGATCCAGCCCGGCAGCCTGCCGATCGTGAACAGCGTCGGGAACATGTCCACCGGAATACCCAGCGCCTGCAGGATGATCCCGGAGTAGAAGTCCACGTTCGGGTAGAGCTTGCGCGCGATGAAGTACTCGTCGCGCAACGCGATCTCCTCCAACTCCACCGCGAGGTCCAGCAAAGGGGTCGACGCGTTCAGCTTCTCGAGCACCTCGAAGCATGCCTTCTTGAGGATCTGCGCGCGCGGGTCGAAGTTCTTGTAGACGCGGTGGCCGAATCCCATCAGGCGGACGCCGGCGACCTTGTTCTTGACCTTCTCCAGAAACTCCGCGCCTCCATCCCCGGTCGCCAGGATCTGCCGCAGCATCTCCACGACCGCCTGGTTGGCGCCGCCGTGCAGCGGTCCCCAGAGCGCGTGCACGCCGGCGGCGATGGAGGCGAACAGGTTGGCCTTCGAGCTGCCGACCATGCGGACGGTGGAGGCCGAGCAGTTCTGCTCGTGGTCGGCGTGCAGGAGAAAGATCGTGTCCATGGTGCGGGCGATCTCCGGATCGACCACGTACTCCTCGCACGGGGTGGCGAACATCATGTGCATGAAGTTGGCCGCGTACCCCAGGTCGTTGCGCGGGTACATGAACGGCTGTCCGATCGAGTGCTTGTAGGAGTAGGCGACGATGGTCGGCAGCTTCGCGATCAGCCGGTGGATGGAGATCTCGACCTGCCGTTCGTCGTGCATGTCCAGCGAGTCGGAGTAGAACGTGGAGAGCGCCCCGACGACGGCACCGCATATGGCCATCGGGTGTGCCCGCTTCGGGAAGCCTTCGTAGAAGCTGCGCACGTCTTCATGCACCATGGTGTGATAGGTGATGTCGCGCATGAAAGCGTGCAGCGCGTCGCGAGTGGGCAGCTCACCGTCGAGGAGCAGCATCGCCGTCTCCAGGAAGTGGCTGGACTCGGCGAGTTGCTCAATCGGGATGCCGCGGTAGCGCAACACGCCCCGCTCGCCGTCGATGAACGTGATCGCGCTCCGGCAGGAGCCGGTGTTGGCGTAGCCCGGATCGACGGTGATCGCGCCGGTGTCCCGGCGCAGGGCGCCGATGTCGATGCCGACCTCACCCTCGGATCCGCGCATGACCGCGAGATCGATCTCTTTTTCATCCAGCACGATACGGGCCGTTTCGGCCATGTCCTGTGAGCCTCCGAACCTGACGTCCGCCCATCCTATCACGGGCCGATCCCGGCGAGGGTTGACCCGAGATGGGACTAAGGCGGGATCTGCAGGGTGAACGTGGTGCCGGAACCTACCTCGCTCATCACGCTGACGCGGCCGCCGTGCGCCTGCACGATGTGCTTGACGATCGCCAGGCCCAGGCCCGACCCGGGGATGCTCGAATCGCGCTCGACCCGGTAGAAGCGCTCGAACACCCGATCCAGGTGCTCGCCGGCGATGCCCGGTCCATCGTCGGTCACGTCGATGCGCACGCCTCCTTCGCTCCGGGCGGCGTCCTCGCTTCCAGCGCCGTCCCCGGAACGCGCGCTGATGCGCACGGATGCCCGGTCGCCGCCGTAGAGCAGTGCGTTGTCCAGCAGGTTTGCCAGCGCCCGCTCCAGCAGAGGGGCGTTGGCGCGCACCCGCAAGCCGTCGACGCCGGCGATGCCGATGCGTGCGCGCCCCCCGCCGAGTCGCGACCGGCAAGCGTCGACCGCCCGCGTGACAATAGGGGCGAGCGGCTGCGCGGTAGCATCGATGCCGTCGTGCTCGCCCTGTTCGATGCGGGACAGGCTCAGGAGATCCTCTACCAGCGCGTCCAGCCGCTCCGCCTGCGCACCGGCGATGCGCAGGAACCGCTTGCCGTTGGAGCCTCGGTACAGGCGGCGGTCGAGCATCGTCTCCACGAACCCCTTGATGGCCGTGATCGGCGTGCGCAGCTCGTGGGACACGTTGGCCACGAAGTCGTGGCGCAGCCGCTCCAACCGGCGCAGGCGCGTGGCGTCGGACGCGCAGATCAGCACCAGCAGGCCTTCCTCGTCAGCCTGGACCCGGCTCACGCGGATGTGGATCACCGCCTCCGGCACCAGATCGGTCATGTCGCGGGTGCCGTGCTCGGCGGTGCCGGCCAGAACCGGCGCCAGGAGCTCCCGCAGCGACTGCGCGGGCATCGCTTCCGCGAGGGGCCGGCCGACGTGCTCGGGACGGACCCCCAGGAGCTCCCCGGCCGCCGTGTTGGCGACGCAGACGACGCCGCGCGGGTCCACCGCCACCACCGCGTCGGGAAGCTGGGCAAGCAAGCGCTCGACCCGACGGACGCCGCGGGCCTCCGCGACCGTCGTGCCGGCATCCGGGTGCGCCCTGACGGCCGCCGTCCACGCGCGCCTCAGGCACCACGCCAGCACGCCCGCCGACGCCCCCAGCAGCGCGATCGCCAGCCGGCCGGCCCCCCGTGCCAGGAAATCCGCCGGCAACAGCACCGCGGCCGCGATGCCCGCGGCCGCAACCCCGGCGCCGGTCACCGCCGCCGCGACCTGCCGGCCGCGATCGCCGGGATCGCCCGGTCCCTCCGGTGCGCTCATTCGCGCATGCGGAAGCCGACGCCGCGCACCGTCTCCAGCCGCCACGCCTCGTCGCCCAGCTTCTTGCGCAGAGAGGCGATGATGACGTCCACGGATCGGTCGGTGACCGGGTAGTCGGCACCGTGCACGCCGGTGACGATGCGCGACCGCGACGACACCCAGCCGGCGCGCTCGGTGAGGAACAGCAGGGTCCGAAACTCGGTGGCGGTCAGCTTCAACGGCGTGCCGGACACGGTCGCCTCGTGCCGCCGCGGGTCGAGCCGAATGGGTCCGGCGGAGACCGGAGCGGCCGGTTCCTCCCCGCCGGCGGCGGCGCCCGCCGAGCTGCCGAGCGGATCGAGGCGCCGCAGCAGCGCGCGCGCCCGTGCCACCAGCACGCGGGGGCTGAAGGGCTTGGTGATGTAGTCGTCGGCACCGATCTCCAGGCCGGCGATGACGTCCTCCTCCTCGCCGCGGGCGGACACGATCAGGATGGGAATGGCACGTGTCTGGGCGTCGTCCTTGAGCCGGCGGCACACCGTCAGGCCGTCGACGCCGGGCAGCGCCAGATCCAGGACGATCAGCTCGGTCGGCTTGCGGGCCACCGAGTGCAGCGCCTCCTCGCCGCTGGTCACCCGCCGCGGCTCGAACCCCGCGCTGTCGAGGTTGAAAGCGATCAGCTTCGCGATGTCGCGGTCGTCCTCGACGATGAGCGCGTGCGGCCGCGGATCGCGCTTCTTTTTCACGCCGGCTCGTACATGCGGATGAACGCGCGCGGCAGCGTCCAGCACAGGAGCCGCACCAGCCGCGCCACCGCCAGGGTCGCAAGCCGATGCGATCGACTGGGGCGCGCGGCGGCAGCCCGCTGGAGGATGGCGGCCAGCCGGTCGTATTCGGCACCGCTGAAGCGTTCGGCGACATCCTCTGCCCCGCGCTTCGCCACGCGCGCGGCCTCCTCCGGGTTGGCCAGCGCGTGGTGGATCGTGCGCACGTATGCCGCCCGGTTCGCGGCCAGGTAGCCGCCGACCGTGCCGTCGGTGATCTGCGCCGACACGCCGGCCTCGTCGGCCAACGCCACGATCGGCAGCCGGCAGAGCTTTGCCTCGGTGATCACCAACCCGAAGGTGTCGCCGAGGCTCGCGTACAGCATCAGGTCCGCTTCCACCATCTCGCGCAGCATGCGCTCACGGCTGACCGCGCCGGCCAGCCGCACCCGTTCGGGCGCCCGCACCGATCGGCGCACCCAGTCGGTAAGCGGTCCCGGTCCGACCAGATGCCACTCGGCCCGTGGGTAGCGGTCGGCCAACTCCTCGTTCCAGATCGAGACCAGGAGTTCGACGTTCTTCTCCGCGGACAGCCGCCCCGGCGTGATCAGGCGGGGGGCGGCATCGGCACCCGCGTCAGCGGCCGATCCCGGACGCGGCCGGGTGCGCGGCGGAGGCGTGGCGCGTTCCGGGAACCGGTTCTCGACCACACGCCAGGCTGCCACGCGCAGGACCTCCACCAGATACCGCCGCATCTTCTCACAGACGATGCTCAGGAGCACGCGGCGCATGCGCCGTTGCGTGAGGCCGAGCAGCCCCGTGAGCATCCAGCGGATGAAAGCCTGCGCGGCCGGACCCGAGCCCGGCGGATAGGTGTAGACCATGTAGTCGGGCGCGTAGGTGGTGAAGCGATTGATCGCGGGCACCCCGAAGCGGGCCGACAGGTACAGCAGGAAGAACAGCCCCTGCGGAGCCACGCAGTGCCCGTAGGCCACGTCGAACCGGTATCCGCGCAGCCGCCGTGCCAGGCGGCGCGGATCGGCGTCGAACACGTGGTAGAAACCGCGATAGGCGACCAGGTGGTAGGTGCGCGTGTGCTCGGTGTTGGTGGAGACCACCACCACCGTGTCGCCCCGCTCCCTGAAGTACGCCAGCTCGGCCTCGATACTGCGGCTGACGCCGTCTACCAGGCCGTACGAGTCGCTGACGAGCAGGATGCGCACGTCAGCCGAGGGCGCGCTCCATGACCCGGTTCAAGCGCTTGGCGAAGGCGATCGGATCCTCCGGCCGGACCCCCTCGATCAGCAGGGCCTGCTCCAGCAGCAGGCGGCTGGCGTCGTCCAGCAGGGCGTCGTCGCCGCGCTCGGCGAGCCCGACGATGATCGGGTGTCCGGGGTTGACCTCCAGGATCGGCTTGCTGTCCGGCAGGTCGCGCTGGCCGAGCTGCTTCAGCACGTTCTGGAAGGCCAGGGTCGGATCGCTGCCGTCGGCGACCACGCAGGACGGTGAGTCCGAGAGCCGGGCGCTCGGGCGCACGTCCTTGACCTGCTCGGAGAGGAGCTTCTTCATCTTGCCGAGCAGCGGCTCGATCTTCTTCTCGCTCTCCTCATCGCGATCGTCCTTGAGGTCGTCGGCGGTGTCCGAGCGGTTGACGGACTTGAGCTCGAGATCGCCGTAGGTGCCGATGGCAGGCACCACCAGCTCGTCGATCTCGTCCTCCATGATCAGCACCTCGAAGCCCTTCGCCCGGTACGCTTCCAGCAGCGGCGAGCGCCGCAGGTCGGCCGAACGGTCGCCGGTGATGTAGTAGATGGCGTTCTGGTCGGAGGACATGCGCTCCTTGTACTGGGCCAGGCTGACCAGCCCCTCCTCGGAGCTCGACCGGTAGCGCGTAAGCTCCAGGAGCTGCTCCCGGTTGCCCGGATCCTGGTAGAGGCCCTCCTTGAGCACCCGGCCCAGCTCCGTGAAGAAGCGATCGTAGGCGCCTGGGTTGTTCTTCGCCAGGCCGGCCATCTCCGACAGGATCTTCTTCACCGACGCCTGCCTGATCGCCGCCATGGTGCGGTTCTGCTGCAGGATCTCGCGCGAGACGTTGAGCGGCAGGTCCTCCGAGTCGATCACGCCGCGGATGAAGCGCAGGTAGGCGGGCAGCAGGTCGCGGTCGTCGTCGGTGATGAACACGCGCCGCACGTACAGCTTCACGCCCGGCTGGTAGTCCGGGTAGTAGATGTCCGGCGGCGCCTTCGCCGGCAGGTAGAACAGCGTCGTGTACTCCAGCGTGCCTTCCGCGTGCGTGTGCACCCAGTGCAGCGGATCCTCGCTGTCCACGGTCAGGGTCTTGTAGAACTCCTGGTAGTCGTCGTCGGTCAGCTCCGACTTGGCGCGCTTCCAGAGGGCGGAGGCGGCGTTGATCTGCTCCACCTTGTCCTCGGGCTTGGCGCCTTCCTCGGTGCCGGCCTGATCGGTGCGGGCCGGCTCCTTGTAGTGCAGGTGGATGGGATGCGGGATGTGGTTGGAATAGCGCTTGACGATCCCCTCGATGCTGTACCGGGAGGCGAATTCCTTGCCGTCGTCATTGAGGTGCAGGGTAACCGTGGTGCCGGACTGCGCCCGCTCGGCCGGCTCCACCTCGAACTGGCCGCGCCCGTCGCTCGTCCACGTGTGCGCCTGGTCGTCCCCGGCGCGCCTGCTTGTCACCTCGACCCGGTCGGCGACCATGAACGAGGCGTAGAAGCCGACCCCGAACTGCCCGATCAGGTTGGTGTCGGCCGCAGCATCACCCTTGGCGTCGTCCAGGAAGCGGCGCGTGCCCGAGCGGGCGATCGTGCCCAGGTTCTGAGCCAGCTCGTCGGCGTCCATGCCGATCCCGGTGTCGGAAACCGACAGCGTCGCGCGCTCGGAGTCGTCGAACTCGACGTCGATGCGCGGCACGAACGGGAAGCCCTTGTAGTCGTCCTCGGTCAGGGTCAGGTACTTGAGCTTGTCCAGCGCGTCGGAGGCGTTGGAGATCAGCTCGCGCAGGAAGATCTCCCGCTGTGAGTACAACGAGTGGGTGATCAGGTGGAGGAGCTCCGCGACCTCCGTCTTGAACTTCTTCTTGGCCATCGGTCGAAAGGTAGTACCGCGGTTCAGGCGCCGGCCAGCACGCCGGCGGCCGCCTCCGCGAACTTCAGCCCCATCGCGGCGCGCACCTGCTCCATCGTATCCCGCGCCTCGCACCGCATGCGGGCGTTGCCGGCGTCGATGATCGCCTCGATGCGCTCCGGGTCGGCGGCGTACGCCGCGCGCCGCTCCCGGATCGGATCCAGGAACGCGTTCAGCGCACGCGCCAGCGTGCGCTTGACCTCCACGTCACCGACCGCGCCGCGGCGGTAGCGGTCCTTGAGGTCGTCGACCTCCGCAGTGTCGGGATTGAAGGCGTCGTGGTACTGGAAGACCGGGTTGCCCTCCACTGTCCCCGGGATGTCCGCCCGCACCCGCTTGGGGTCGGTGTACATGCCCATCACGCGGCGCTGCACGGTCATTTGGTCATCGGACAGGTAGATGGTGTTGTCCAGGCTCTTGCTCATCTTGGCCTGACCATCCGTTCCCAGCAGGACCGGAAAGTCGCCGAGCAGGGTGCCGGGCTCCGGGAAGACCGGGCCGTACAGCTTGTTGAAGCGGCGGCAGATCTCGCGGGTCACCTCCAGGTGCGACTCGTTGTCCTTGCCGACCGGGACCAGGTGGGCGCGCGGCAGCAGGATGTCGGCCGCCTGCAGGACTGGATAGCCCAGCAGCCCGAACGGCAGGGCGTCCAGGTGCGCCGCCTGGGCCATCTCCTTGACGGTGGGTACGCGCTCCAGGCGCGGCACGCTCACCAGCATGCTCAGCAGCGTGGTGAGCTCGAAGGTCTCCGGGATGGCGCTCTGCACGAAGATGGTGGAGCGCTCCGGGTCGATGCCGACCGCCAGGTAGTCCAGCACGACCTCGCGGATGGTGCGCTCCAACTCCGCCAGGTGGTGCTTCTCCGGCCGCGTGGTCATCGTGTGCACATCCGCCACGATGAAGAAGCACTCGTATTCGTCCTGGAGCTGCACCCGGTTGTGCAGGCTGCCCACGTAGTGGCCGATATGCAGGGGACCGGTCGGCCGGTCGCCGGTCAGGATCCGTTTCTTCGCTCCCATCGTCCGCTCACCGTAGGGGCACGGCGCCGTCCCGGTCAACGCCGGACGCCCCCGCACAACCCTCCCGTGTGCGCGGATTTGCCGCGATGGGACGATGCCTCCCGGTCGGCGATCGCCGGGGCGAAGGCTCATCACGATTACGCACGGGGCCCGCGGGGAGCTATGATGCGCGACTTCCAGCGCGGCTATCGGCCGCGACGTTCCGTCCCATGGAGCATCGATGTTCACACCGCACGAACGAGAGAAGCTGTTGCTGGCGGTGGCCGGCATGGTGGCGCGCGACCGGCTGCAGCGCGGCGTCAAGCTCAATCACCCCGAGGCCACGGCCGTCATCGCCACCCAGATCATGGAGTGGGCGCGCGAGGGCCGCTCGCTGACCGACATCGTCGACCTGGGCGGAACGATCCTGTCCGCGGAGCAGGTGATGAGCGGCGTGCCGGCCATGATCCCGAGCGTGCAGGTCGAGGCGACCTTTCCGGACGGCACCAAGCTGGTGACCGTCCACCATCCGATCCAATGAACCCAAATCCAATGAGTGCGGCATCTTCAGGACGCCACGACGGCTGGGCGCCGGGCCAGGTCTGGCCCGCGCGCGACTCCTGGCGCAGCCTGCCGGAGCGGCCGGCGGTGCAGGTCGAGGTGGCCAACACCGGCGACCGCCCGATCCAGGTGGGCAGCCACTTCCACTTCTTCGAGGTCAACCGCGCCCTGCGTTTCGACCGCGCTCGCGCCTACGGCATGAAGCTGGCCATCGCCGCCGGCACCGCGGTGCGCTTCGAGCCCGGGCAGCGCCATCGGGTGACGCTCGTGCCGCTCGGCGGCGAACGGATCTGCCACGGCCTCAACGGGCTGGTGAACGGCCCCCTCGACGACGACGCGATCCGCGCGGCCGCTCTGGCCGCGGCACGCGAAGGAGGATTCGGCGGTGCCTGACGCCGACTACGGATTCCGCACCGGCGGCGCCGGCCACGCCGGCATGTTCGGACCGACCACGGGCGACCGCGTGCGCCTGGGCGACACCGACCTGGTGCTCGCGGTAGAGCGCGACCTGACTGTCACCGGCGACGAAGTGAAGTTCGGCGGCGGCAAGGTGATCCGCGACGGCATGGGGCAGGACCCCCGCGCCACGCGCGCCGCAGGCTCCCCGGACCTGGTGATCACCAACGCCCTGATCGTGGACCACACCGGCATCTACAAGGCCGACATCGGCGTCCGCGACGGTCTGATCTGCGGCATCGGCAAGGCCGGCAACCCGGGGCTGCAGGACGGCGTCGATCCCGCCCTGGTGATCGGTCCGGGGACCGAGGCGCTGGCGGGCGAGGGGATGATCTGCACCGCCGGCGCCATCGACAGCCACATCCACTTCATCTGTCCGCAACTCGTGACCACGGCATTGACCAGCGGCGTCACCACCCTGCTCGGCGGCGGCACCGGACCGGCCACCGGCACCCTGGCGACCACCTGCACGCCCGGAGCCTGGAACCTGGCGCGCATGCTGGAGGCAGCCGAGGAGTACCCGGTGAACCTGGGCTTCTTCGCCAAGGGCAACAGCTCGCTGCCCGAGCCGCTGCGGGAGCAGGTTGCGGCCGGCGCCTGCGGGCTGAAGCTGCACGAGGACTGGGGCACAACGCCGGCGGCGATCGACTGCTGCCTGGGCGTGGCCGACGAGACCGACGTGCAGGTGGCGATCCACACCGACACCCTCAACGAGGCCGGCTTCGTCGAGGACACGATCCGCGCGTTTCGCGGCCGCACCATCCACACGTTCCACTCCGAAGGCGCCGGCGGCGGCCACGCGCCCGACATCCTGCGCGTCTGCGGCGAGCCCAACGTGCTGCCCAGCTCCACCAATCCCACCCGCCCCTTCACCGTCAACACGGTAGCCGAGCACCGCGACATGCTGATGGTCTGCCACCACCTGGACCCGTCGATCCGGGAGGACGTCGCGTTCGCGGACAGCCGCATCCGGCCGCAGACGATCGCCGCCGAGGACATCCTGCACGACCTGGGCGCCATCAGCATCATGGCCAGCGACAGCCAGGCGATGGGCCGCGTCGGCGAGGTCATCACCCGCACGTGGCAGACCGCGCACAAGATGAAGGTGCAGCGCGGCGCCCTGCCCGGCGACCCGGCGGCCCACGACAACGGCCGCATCAAGCGCTACGTGGCCAAGTACACCATCTGTCCCGCGATCGCCCACGGGGTGAGCGACCTGATCGGCTCCGTGCAGGTCGGCAAGCTCGCCGACCTGACGCTGTGGCAGCCGGCGTTCTTCGGCGTGCACCCGGAAGTCGTGCTCAAGGGCGGCTTCATCGCCTTCGCCGCAATGGGCGACGCCAACGCGTCCATCCCGACGCCGCAGCCGGTGTGGGGCCGGCCCATGTTCGGCGCCCACGGCGGCGCCCGCGCCTCCACCAGCGTCACCTTCGTCAGCGCCGCCGCGCGTGACGCGGTGGCAACCGCCGACGGGATCCGGCGGCGGGTGGAGGCCGTGCACGGGACCCGCGGGGTGAGCAAGCGCGACCTGCCCCTCAACGACGCGCTGCCGGTGATGGAGGTCGATCCCGACTCCTACGAGTTCCGCGCGGACGGTGAGCCGCTGACCTGCGAGCCGCTGGCCGAGGTCCCCCTGGCGCAACGCTACTTCATGTTCTGAGGGGAACGAGCGGACGATCCGATGGGTGAGGAGGCACACGACAGAACGCGGGCGCGGCTCCTGCTCCTGGCCGACAGCGCCTTTCCCACCGGCGCGTTCGCGCACTCCTGGGGCCTGGAGTGGGCAGTGCGGGCCGGCTGGGTCACCGACGCCGGCAGCCTGGTTGCCTGGACCCGCGATGCGCTGCGCTTCGGGATCGCGCCGCTGGACGGGCGGGCGGTGGCACGCGCCGCCGCCGTGACGGCTCCGGGCACGGAGTCGGCTCCGGGCACGGAGTGGGCAGTGCGGAAGCTGGCCCGCCTCAGCGACGAGGTCGCCAGCTTCCAGCCGTCCCGCGAAGCGCGCGCGGCCGGAGGCCAGCTTGGCCGATCGCTGCTCCGCGCTGCCGCGGACGCGCTGCCGGCGCTGCGGGATCATCCCGCCCACGCGGGCGTGACCCGGGTGACAGCCGGCCGCGACGACCGGCTCCAGCATCCTGTCGCCTGGGGATTCGTGGGCGGCGCGCTGGGCATCGACGCCGCCGAGCTCCTGCAGGTGTTCCTGCTGGGAACCGTCCGCCAGTGGTCGCAGGTGGCAGTGCGCACGGTACCGGTCGGCCAGTCCGACGCAGTCGCCGTCGTCGGTGCGTTGCTGGAGGAGGTGACCGGACTGGCACGGCGGATTGCCCGGCAGCCCCGGATGCTCGCGAGCGCCGCTCCCGGCTGGGATGCCGCGGTGCTGGGCCACGGCGAATTGACCGCTCGCTACTTCAGAAGCTGATGCGGCGGAAGGCCGGCTTGACTCTCAGGTTTGCTGAAACCAGTCGTCGTCCAGGATCTCGAAGCGGCGGTGCAGCTCGGCCGTGAGCTCCTCGGGCAGGCCCAGCCCCCGGTTCATCAGGGCGATGTTGGCGCGCATGTGCGCGGGATTGCGCGTGCCCACGATGGCGGTGTCGATCTCCGGCCGGTCCAGGGTGAAGGCCAGCGACAGCTCGATCCGGTCGGCTGGGCCGCCGGGCAGGTCGCCCTGCTCCAGTACCTTGCGCGCCCGTCCGAAGTAGGTGTCGGCATAGGCGAGGGGGCTCTCCGCCGCGCCGAAGCTGCCGTTGGCGATCGGGCGCTTGGCGATCACGCCCATGCCGGCGGTCCGCGCGGCCTGCAGGAGACCGCTGGTGCGGGCGCGCTGCTCGACCACGTTGTAGCTCGTCTGCAGCGTCTGGAAGCGGCCGCTCCGCACCGCCCACATCGCCGCCTCGTTGTCGCCGGAGTAGCCGATGTAGCGGGTCTTCCCGGCGCGCCGCGCATCCTCCATCGCTTCGATCGCCTCGCCCCGTTCCAGCACCTTCTTCGAGCAGGAGTGGAGCTGCAGGAGGTCCAGGTGATCGGTCTTGAGCCGGCGCAGGCTCTGCTCGACGCTGGCCGCGATGGTGGCGGCCGTCCATTCGCCGGCGTTCGCGTCGCCCGCCTGATGGCCGCACTTCGACGCCAGCACGAACGAGTCGCGCCGGCCGGACACCGCCCTCCCGACCTTCTCTTCGCTGTCGCCGTAGCAGGCGGCGGTGTCCAGGAAGGTGATGCCGCCGTCGAGCGCCGCGTGCAGCACGGCCGCCGCCTCGGCATCCGAATCGAGCGTGCTGAGCTCGAACAGCCCGGCCCCCAGGCGGGTCACTTCCAGGTCGGTCGGGCCGAGCCTACGCGCCTCGATGCCACACCTCCCCGAACAGCCGCAGCCAGTTGCCGCCCAGCACCTTGGCCACGTCGTCGGACGCGTAGCCGCGGTCGGTCAGCGCCGTCGCCAGGTTGGGCATCTCGCGCGGTGTCTCCAGCCCCTTCGGGTACATCTGCATCGCCGTGTAGTCGACGTCGGGCTTCGTGAACGTCGACGGGAACTTCGTCCCCTGTTGCGAGGAGATGAAGCGCCAGAACTCGCGCGGCTGGTCCTGCGTGTAGTCGGACCCGAAGCCCACGTGGTCGATGCCGGCCCGCTCCACCAGGTCGTCGATCGCTTCAACCATGTCGTCGAGGGTCGACGCCTCGCCCGTGCGCAGGAAGCTGGTGATCGCCGTGGCGCCGATCACGCCGCCGCGCGCCGCGCAGGCGCGCACCGCCTCGTCGGTCTTGTTGCGTGGTACGTCGTAGTAGCCCTTGCAGTTGGCGTGCGTGATCGCCACCGGCCGCTCCGAGTGCTCGATCACGTCCAGGGTGGTGCGCGGCCCCACGTGCGACAGGTCGGCCAGGATCCCCAGCCGGTTCATCTCCCGCACCGCGTCGCGCCCGAAGTTGGTCAGGCCGGCGTCGTGTGCCTCGTAGCAGCCGGCGCCCAGCAGGTTCTGCTCGTGGTAGGTGACCTGGATGACGCGCACCCCCAGGTCCGCGAACAGCTCCAGCCGGCGCAGGTCGTTCTCGATCGGCGTGGCGTTCTGGAAGCTCAGGATGATGCCGACGCGGCCCTCCGCCTTGGCGGCGTGGATGTCGGCGACCGATCGGACCGGCCGGATCTGCGCCGAGCGCATGCGAAAGCGCTCGTACCACGCGGCCACCGCGTCGGCGGTCTCCACGAACCCCTCCCACGTGGCCACCGTCGCGCTGGTGGCGGTCAGGCCGCCGTCGTAGAGGTCGGCGAACACGTTGTCGCTGTGCCAGTTGCTGATGTTGAGCGAGTCGATGATGATCGACCGTCGATACAGGTCCGCGATGGCGTCGGCAGGCATGCCGTACGGTAGCACGGCCACGCGGCGGCATGACCCGTGGGGCTCGACCGTGATCGCGGGCGGGCAGCCTATTCCCGCGGGAAGTGGCCGTTGCCCCGCAGGATGCGGCGGCGCTCGCGGTCGTCGCCCTGCGCCAGCATGCGCTCCTTCAGCGCCTCCTCGGCGTCGAGCAGCCGCTGCTCGGCACTGGTGAGCTCCAGCAGGCTCTGCTTCTTCGCAAGCGGCAGGTCGCTGTAATAGGAGATATAGTAGGAGACGACCTCGGTGGAGACCTGCTCAAGTTCCGCCACCGGCAGGTGCCCGGGCGTCGACTCGTAGAGGTCCTGGAAGAGGTGCAGGCAGCGGGTCTTGAGCTCCTGCCGCTCGTCGGCCGGCTCGTCGGTGAAGAAGCTCACCGTGCCCTGCAGGAAGGCCCGGTCACGCTGCAGCCGGTCGATCCGGAAGCGGCGCCGGCCGATGGTCAGGACGTCCATGCGGCCATCGTCGTAGCGGCGGAGCTCCCTGGCCACGCGGGCGGAGCAGCCCACGTCGGCTACGGTGTTCTCGTTGGCGCACAGCACGCCGAATTCGCCGTTGGCGTCGATCACCTCGCCCATCATCTCCTTGTAGCGCTCCTCGAAGATGTGCAGCGGCAGGGCGGTGTCCGGGAACAGCACGACCTTGAGCGGGAACAGCGGAAGGAGCGTCTCAGCCATCGCAGCGTCGCGCCATCTCCGTCGCGAAGTAGGTCAGGACGATGTCGGCTCCCGCCCGCTTGATGGCCGTGATCGACTCCACCATCGCCTGATCGCCGTCGATGCAGCCGGCGGCGGCGGCCGCCTTGATCATCGCGTACTCACCCGACACCTGATAGGCGGCCACCGGCACGTCCACGGCGCCGCGGACGGCGGCGACCACGTCCAGGTACGGCAGGGCCGGCTTGACCATGACGATGTCCGCGCCCTCCGCCACGTCCAGGCGCACCTCGCGCAGAGCGTCGCGTCCGTTGGCCGGATCGACCTGGTACGTCTTCTTGTCGCCGGCGCGCGGGGCGGAGTCGAGCGCCTCCCGGAACGGCCCATAGAAGCAGGATGCGTACTTGGCCGAGTAGGCCAGGATCCCGACCTCCGTGTGGCCCGCCCGGTCCAGTGCGGCCCGGATGTAGCCGATCCGCCCGTCCATCATGTCGGACGGCGCCACCAGGTCGGCGCCGGCTTCCGCGTGGCACAGAGCCAAGTCGGCCAGGATGGGCAGCGTCTGGTCATTGTCGATGCGGCCGTCGATCACCAGCCCGTCGTGGCCGTCGCTGGAGTACGGGTCCATCGCCACGTCGGTGATCACCAGCAACTCCGGATGCGCGTCCTTGAGGGCGCGCACCGCACGCGGCACCAGCCCGTCCGGATTCATTCCTTCGCCTGCCCGCGTGTCCTTCAGTTCGTCCGGCACCGCGGGGAACAGCGCCACCGCCGGGACGCCGGCGTCGGACGCCTCCCCGGCGTCCGCGACCAGGGTGTCTATCGAAATGCGGTGGCGGCCCGGCATCGCGGCGATCGGATCGCGGACCCCGGAGCCTTCGACCACGAACAGCGGCAGCACCAGGTCGGCCGGACGCACCGCGGTCTGGCGCACCAGGCGGCGGATGCCCTCGTTCCGCCGGTTGCGCCGCGGGCGGCTCGTGAGCGTTGGGGAGGCCACCGGCTCAACCTACCGTCGGCGCGCGGGCCAGACAAGCGCGCCGCGCGTCAGCCGCCGGCCCGGCGCCGCGCCGCGCGCACCGCGGCCGGCTCCGAGTCGCCGAAGGTCTCCCGCGAGAAGATGCGCAGCGAGCGGTCGGCCAGCGGCAACTCCACCCGGACGCCGCCGCGCCGGTGGGATTCGCGCATGGCCATCGCGATCTCCAGCGTGTGCAGGGCGTCGGCGCCCGAGCAGTTGGGCTCCTTGCCGGTCTCGATGCAGCCGAGCAGGTCGCGCACGGTGCGCGTGTTGGGGCTCTCGACCGACGGCGGTGGCGGGAAGATCAGCCGCGCCGGCTCCTCGCCGCGGCCCTCCAGGCTCGACGCATGCAGTTTGTGGAAGGCGACCTCCTGGGCATCGGCCAGGGCGTGCAGGCGCCCGCGCGTCCCGGTCAGCTCGAACTGCCAGCCTCCCGCCCCGCACGGCAGCATGCGCGCCAATCCCTGCACGCCGTTCTCGTAGTGCAGGTAGCCGTTGCCCTGCAGGTCGTCGTCGCCGGCCGCGTTCTCGTCCGAGTCCATGTGGCCGAACACCCACCGCACCCGACCGCCCGCCAACCGGTTGGTGAGGGCGAGCAGGTGGCTGCCGTTGTGCGAGATGAACGCCTCGCCCATGCTCACGATCTGCAGCAGGTCGCCGAGCTCGCCGGCTTCCACCAGCTCGCGCATGCGGTCGTACGGGGCCGACCAGTTGCGCGAGCAGCCAACCGCGAAGACGATGTCCGCCTCCCGGCAGGCGGCCACCATGCGGTCGCCCTCCTCCAGGGAGATCGCCAGCGGCTTCTCCGCCCAGATCGCCTTGAGGCCGCGCGAGGCGCCGATCTCGACGACGTCGAGCAGCACGCGGGCGCGGGGCCGCGCCGACGTGCAGATGCTCACCAGGTCGGGGCGCTCGCGCTCCAGCATCTCGCGGTAGTCGGCGTAGAGGGTCTCGACCCCCCACTTGGCCCGGTAGGCGTCTCGCTGACCCTCGTGCGGGTCGGCGCCGGCGGCGACCTCGATGCCGACCGCCCGGTAGCAGGGAGTGTGGGCGGTGGGGAACAGGTGGCGCGCCCACTTGCCGCGCTCGTCGTCGATGGTGCTTCCCATCCGTCCCAGTCCGATCACCACGGCGCGGTAGCGTCCGTTCATGGCGTCACCTCCAACGCGATCCGGGATCACCCTACCGCGCCCGCCGCCGAGCGTCGCCTCCATCCGTTGCGACCGGACCGGCCGCTCGACCGTCTCGCCGCTGTCGTTCATTGCCTAGGTTGACATTCGGTAGCCGCAGGGTCACGTTAGCTACGACGCGGAGATTTCATGAGCACGATGACGACGATCCGCGACCTCGCCCCGGAAGATGCGGCCGAGCATATCTTCACCGCTCACCGGCACGAGCGCGCTTGGCTCGATCTGTTCACCGAGAGCCTGGATCGCCGGCGTGCGGCGGAGTCCTTCGCACGGACGATCGAGGTATGGGACATGAAGCAGGCGGAGGCGGCTCGCCGGTTCGGCGTGAGCCGGCAGGCGATCGGCAAGTGGCTGCGCCGCGGCGTGCCCGCGGAGCGCGCGGGAGCGGTCGCCGACTTGGCCGCTGCCACGGACCTGCTCGTCCACTACCTCAAGCGCGACCGGATCCCGGCCGTCGTGCGCCGCCCGATTCCGTCGCTGGGCGGGATCTCCCTGATGGACCTGCTGGCGCGGGGCGACACGCAATCGGTACTGGCCGCATGCCGGGACATGTTCCGGTTCGAGCGCGCACACGCCTGACCGTGGAACTGCTGCGCGAGCCCCTGCCTGACTCCCACCAGTGGTGGCGGGTCGCCGATCCAGCCTGGACCGATCCGCTCGATCCCGGATTCGCTCAGCGACATGGGGGACGGTGGAACCCACCGGGCAGCCATCCGGCGCTCTACCTCAACCAGGATCTGCCGACGGCGCGAGCGAATCTCCGTGCGTTCATCGCCTCATGGCCCTATGAGCCGGAAGACCTCCGAGACGATACCGGTCCGGTGCTGGTCGGCTGCTTCCTGCCGCGCCGTCAGATCGTGTGTGATGTGTGCTCGCGTGCCGGCGTTCGGGCGGCGGGTCTGCCCGACACCTACCCGCTCGAACATGACGGCTCGCTGGTGCCGCACGCCCGCTGCCAGCGGATCGGCGTACGGGTGAGAGCCGAGCGGCTGCGCGGCATTCGCGCGCGCTCGGCGCAGACGCCTGACGGCAGCGGTCGGGAGCTGGCCTGGTTTCCGGCTTCCGCGCGCAGCGTTGCTCGCCGCACGGAGACGCTCGCGCTTACGGCGTGGTTCCGGGAGTAGCCGATGTCAGGCGCCCCGAAACCGTCCCTGCGGCTCCGCTTTCGGCCCATCCCCTCCTTTCGCGTCGGAGTCTGTCGGCCTTCCCGCTGGCGCGGCAAGTCCGAGAGACTCCTTGCGATCGATTTGACGAGTTGCGGCCGGCAAAGCAGCATGCCGGTCGTTCCGGGGGCAGACTATGAGACCCAGATACTTCGACGTCCTGACCTACGGCAAGGACTACTCCAAGGTGCCGCGGATCCAACCCTGGCGCACCATCCGGATCGATCCGGACCGCGCGGGGCAGTGGATCGTGGCCGGCGACCTGGACGGCGACGGCGAGGTGGAGCTGGTGAGCGCGCGCAACAACCCGGACCGCCCGTCGCAGGAGGTGGTGTCGGTCATCACCCACAAGCTCGACGGCACGGTGCTGTGGGAGTGGGGCGAGCCGCAGGCCGGGGTGGCGCGCCTGGGTTACGACGTGGCCTGCCAGGTCCACGACTGGGACGGCGACGGCAGCCTGGAGGTGGTCGTGGTCGGCGCGCGCGAGATCGTCGAGCTGGACGGCGCCACCGGAGCCGAGAAGCGCCGCCTGCCGGTCCCGGAGGACGCCGCCGACTGCCTCACCTTCGTGAACCTGTCCGGCGCCGAGCGTCCGACGGACGTGCTGATCAAGACGCGCTACGAGCAGATCTGGGCTTTGGATCGAGAGGGGCGCGAGCTGTGGAACGTCCGCCATCCGGCCGGACGCCTGACCGCCCACCAGGTGTTTCCGGTGGACCTGGACGGCGACGGCCGTGACGAGCTTATCGTCGGCTACGCGATGCTGAATCCGGACGGCTCGATGCGCTGGGAGATGGAGGCAGCCGAAGGGTTGCCGCTGGGCATCGGCTGCCACGTGGACTGCGCGCGGGTATTGCGCCGGGGCGAAACGGCCGCGGATTGGCGTTTCGTCGTGACCTGCTGCGCCAACGAGCGGATGGCGTCCGTCGACGGCACCGGCCGCACCGTGTGGGCCTTGGACAACCGCCACTACGAGTCGGTCGACGTGTGCTCGATCTATCCCGAGCTGCCGGGACCGCAGATCGTCGTGGACGTCGCCAAGTACGAGGAGGTGGTGGCGCCCATCCACGTGCTCGACGAGGACGGCGCGCTGCTCGGGAAGCTGTTCACCTGGAACTCGCGCTTCCATTTCCCCATCGACTGGGACGGCAGTGGCCGCGACCTGTTCGTGGTGGGCGGCGAGCACGCCCTGTTCGACGGGGGCGGCGACAAGGTCGCCGTCTTCGACACCCCCGGGGTCGACAATCCGAGCGGCCTGATCTGCGGGCGCGGCGACCTGACCGGGAACGGCGTGCCCGACGTGATGATCTCGGCCGACCACGGCGGCACGATCTTCCTGTATCGCAACGAGCACGGAGCCATGTCGGCCCCCGGGCTGCCCGAGATCACGGAGGTCAACTATACCCTCTATTGAAGCCACCCGGATCAGCGCGCCGCCGGACTGGGGGGTACGTCAGCGCCGGCTGATCGAGGTGATGGAACAGGCGGCTCCGGTGTATCAGCAGCGCTACACCCGGCCCGACGGCAGCTTCGTCTGGCGAACGCGCTGGCCGGGGATGGACGGCTCCGACGACGGCTACGAGAGCTATCACAACTGGCCGCTGCTCTATGCCCTGGGCGGCGCCACGGATCTGCACGAGCGCAGCCGCTTTCTGTGGGAGGCGGTGACCCGGCAGTTCACGGGCTACGGCCAGATCCATCGCGAGTTCGACGCCTATTACGACTGGATGCACCACGGCGAGTCCTCGCTGTACCTGTACTACTTCGGGCTGGCCGACCCGCTGCGGCAGCCGGACCGGGCGCGGGCGCAGCGCTTCGCCGGCATGTACCTGGGAACCGACCCGCAGGCCGACAACTGGGACGCCGGGCGGCGCATGATCCGCTCGCCCATCACCGGCAGCCGCGGGCCGCGCTTCGAAAACACGTTCGAGGACTGGGAGGCGGTGCGCTGGGTGCTGGCCGATTACCCGGTGCCGTTCGACGACCTGGAGGTTCCCACCCGCGACGCCGAGTGGGAACCCGGCGAGGTGGTGGCCAAGGCCGACTGGAACGACGACGCCGTGTTCGCGGTGATCCTCCAGGCGCTGAACCGGCGCCAGATGCGCTGCGACGTGCCGCTCAACCTGACCTGCACCAGCCTGATCACGCACGCGTTCCTGCTCACCGGAGAGGAGCGCTACCGGCGCTGGGTGCTGGATTACCTGGAGGCTTGGGCGGACCGCATCGCCGCCAACGGCGGGTTGTGCCCGGACAACGTCGGCCCCGGCGGCACCATCGGCGAGACCATGGACGGCAAGTGGTGGGGCGGCTACTACGGCTGGGCCTGGCCGCACGGCAGCCGCACCATCATCGAGCCGCTGCTGATCGCGGCGATGAACGCGCTGCTCTTGACCGGCGACGCCGGCTACCTGGAGATCCCGCGCGGACAGCTCGCCCGCCTGATCGAGATGGGACGGAGCGAGGGCGGCCGGCTGCTGGTGCCGCACCGGCACACCGACGCCGGCTGGACCTCCTGGCGGCCGCTTGAGCCGCACACCGTCGGCCAGCTCTGGTACCTGTCACAGGCGCAGGCCGACCGCGACGTGATCGACTCGCTGCCGGAGAGCCGGTGCGAATGGACGGCGCTGGCCGAGGGCCGAGGCAAGGGGGACGATGTCCACTTCGGTCCCTGGTTCTGCTACCTGGACGGGCGCCTGCCCGATTACCCGCGGCGCCTGCTGGACGTGCAGTATCGGGAGGTGGTGCGGCGCATGGACCTGCTGCGCGCCGACGACGGCGACCCCGAGGAGTGGGACGTGCACCACTGGCAGGACATCAACCCCGTGCACACCGAGGCGCTGGTGCAGCAGACCTGCGGCGGCCCCCAGGTGATCTACCACGGAGGCCTGCTGCACGTGCGGGTGCGCCACTTCGATGCCGAAGCCGGGCGTCCGGGGCTCCCTCCGGAGGTGGCCGTCCTGGTGTCGGCGCTGGACGGCGACGGCATCACGCTGGAACTGGTCAACCTCGGCGCCGTGCACGAACGCCGCGCACTGCTGCAGGCGGGTGCCTTCGGCGAGCATCGCTTCACGACCGTGCGCGATCTGGACTCGGGCAGCCAGACCGACGTCGGCGACCGCCACCTCGAGGTGGTGCTGCCGCCGGGCCGCGCGCTGCGAGTGCGGCTGGGCATGAAGCGCTTCTGCCACGCTCCGACCTACCGGCAACCCACCTAAAAAGGGGGCCGCCCGTGTTGACGGGCGCCCCCAAGGCTACGGTGCTCCGGGAGCCGTGCTATCCGTTCAGGAACCACTGGGCCGGCTGCGACACCTTGAACCAGCTCAGGTCGTCGGAGAAGATCGCAGTCTCCAGCACGTTCTCGAGCCGGTTGCTGACGATCACCGGCGCCACCGGCCACGCGACCGTGCCGATCACCGGCAGGGTGTCCGAGAAGAACTGCCAGACCTCGGCGCGATAGCGCCGGTAGTCCTCGTCGCTCACCGCCTCCAGCGAGTTGATGTAGGACTCGTAATAGGCCTTGACGTCGTCCGGCGGCTCCTCGCCGGCCGGCGGCTCCGGACCGATCCGTCCGCCCTGGTCCCAGGTCGACCACGTGAACCACTCGCCCCACTTCTGCCCCCACACGCTGGAGGTGATGTCGAACGGCGTGGAGTTGGGGATGTAGGAACGCAGCTCCAGCATGCGGTCGATGCGCGACACGCGCACGTCGAAATCGCCGGCCTGTATCCGCTGGCTGATCAGCTCGCCCGAAACCACCTTCAGGTCGACATCGACGCCGACCGCCTCCCAGTAGTCGCGGATCAGCTCGGCGGAGTCGGAGTTGGTCTCGTCGACGTCCATGTTGATCCGCAGGACCTCGCCGTCAGCCATCGTCCGGTAGCCGTCGTCGTTCGTGCCAAGGCCCATGTCGTCGAGCAGCGCGCGGGCGCCGTCAGGATCGTACTCGGCGAAGTTCGTCGCCCACGCGGGATCGTAGAACGATGCGCCGTAGTGGATGGTGGCCTGCTGCGGAATCCCCATGCCCAGGAACAGGAACTCGTTCATCTCATCGCGGTTCAGCGCCAGCGACATGGCCTGGCGGAACCTGACGTCGCCGAACACGGCCCGCTTGGCCGGGTCGTTGTGGTTCTGGTTGAAGGTCAGTCCCGGGTCCGCCGCGTAGATCCGCTGCCAGTTGCGCAGCTCGTAGTCGCCCTGCCCTTCGCGACTCTTGTAGAGCTGCATCTCCGACTGCTTGAGCAGCCGGCCTGCCACGTCGGACTTGCCCTGCAGGGCATGGAGAATCGTGACCTGCTGATCGGTGACGATGTTGACCACCACCCGATCGATGTACGGGAGCTGATTGCCGGCCGTGTCCACCACGTGGTAGTAGGGGTTCCTGGCGAAGGTCTTCTTCAACTGCACGTCGGTCTCCATCACCCAGGTGCCGAGGGTGGGGACCTTCTTCAGTGCGTCCACGTTGGGGAACACGTTCAGTTCCTTCGAGTGGGCGTCGACCCAGTTCTCGTGCCCGAGCTCCTTGGCCAGCTCGTTGGCCTTGGGGTTGTGGTCGATGTGGAACTGCTTGGCGAAGTGGCTGGGCATCATGAAGAAGCTGGGCAGCGTGTACCAGTGGTTGATCATCGACAGCACCGGGCGATAGGGAATGGCCATCTTGATGCGGAAAGCGTAGTCGTCGAGCTTCTCGAAGGTCGCCAGCTCGCCGCCGATGGTCCACACGAAGCGCACCCAGTGGTTGATCTCGTCGTTGAGCATGACGTCGTTGTAGAAGTACATGACGTCGTCCGCGGTGAGCGGCGCGCCGTCGGACCACTTCATGCCCTCGCGCAGGTAGATGGTCAGCTCGGTGCCGTCCTCCGAGAGCTCGTAGCCCTTGGCGATGTCGGGAATGACGGCCGAGCAGCTCGGGTCGGTGGTGAACAGGTAGGAGAGCCGGACATGGCCCAGATCCGACCAGCCCCCGGTGTTGGCGGCGCTGATGGTGCCCCCGTAGGTGCCGATCTCGCCCAGCGGCTCCAGCACCAGCGGGTCGTCGGGCAGCCGCTCGGCCACCGGCGGCAGATCGCCCGATGCCACCAGCGCGGCCAGCATCGGCGCCTCGTTGAAGCTGGTGATCCCGAGTTGCGACGCGGTGCGCGCTTCCAGCCAGGTCGTCGGGATGGCGGCCGCGTACGCGGCGGAGACAAGGCACAGACCGAGTGCCAACGGAATTCTCTTCATGAGTTCCTCCTGAACAGCGACAGGTATGCTTGAATGTCGTTGGGGTCTTCCGGCGAGTGTAGCCGGCGCCCGGACGGTCGTCAACGCGTCGCCGACGGCGGGACCGGCAGGGTCGCGGCGGCGATGAGCGGATGACACGCCGCGGCGCCGTCGCTATGATCTTCGCAATCGGCGCGGCGGCCGCGCGCTCGTGTAATGCTGCAGTATACCGTCCGGCGAATCCTCCTGATGATCCTCACTGTGTGGATCATATCGATCATCAGCTTCGTCGTGATTCAGCTTCCTCCCGGCGACTACCTGACCACGCTCGCCATCAACCTTGAGGAGAGCGGCTATCCGGTCGAAGAGGCGATGCTGGAGCGCTACCGCACCAGGTTCGGGCTCGACAAGACGATGTTCGAGCAGTACGTCATCTGGATAACGAACTTCGTGCAGGGCGACATGGGGTACTCCTTCGAGTGGAGAGCCAACGTCAACACCCTCATATGGGAGCGGCTGCTGCTCACGATAGCGCTGAGCACGTCGTCGCTGATCCTGACCTGGATGATCTCGCTGCCGATCGGTATCTACTCCGCGCTGAGGCAGCATTCGCTCGGCGACTACGTGTTTACCATCGTCGGCCTGGTCGGCATTTCCGTTCCCAGCTTCATGCTCGCGCTGGTGCTGATGTACGTCGCGTTCGACACGTTCGGACTGGACGTTGGAGGGCTCTTCTCGCCGGAATACGAAGACGCATCGTGGAGCTTCGGGAAGGTGCTCGACCTGCTCAAGCATATCTGGCTGCCGGGCTTCATCATCGCCATCTCCGGGACCGCCGGTCTGATCCGTACCCTGCGCGCCAACCTGCTGGACGAGCTCAAGAAGCCGTACATGATCACAGCCCGTTCCAAGGGAGTCGCCTATCGCAAGGTGGTCATGAAGTATCCCATGCGGATTGCCATGAACCCGTTCATCAGCTCGTTCGCCTATATCCTGCCCGGCCTGATCTCCTTCTCGGCGATCATCTCCGTGGTGATGAACATGCCCACCACCGGCCCGCTGCTGCTCGGTGCGCTGCAGACCCAGGACATGTACCTGGCCGGCAGCTTCATCCTGCTGCTCAGCGTATTGACCGTGATCGGCACCTTCTTCTCCGACCTGCTGCTGGCGGCGGTCGATCCAAGGGTACGGTTCTTCTAAAGTGCTGTCAGCGTTCAAGGCCGGCCGCGGCAGGCAAACCGAGGAGACCCAGGATCTCGACGACCTGTACACGTCCTCGCAGTGGAAGCTGATCGTCATCCGCTTCCGCAAGCACAAGCCGGCGGTGGTGTCCCTGTTCGTCCTTGTGGTGTGCTACCTGCTCGCGCTGCTGGCTCCGTTCTTCGCCGTGCACGATCCCAACGAGAAGAACGCCGACTACCGGGAGGCGCCGCCGCAGCGCATCCACTTCGTAAACCACTCCGGAAAATTCTCACTATTTCCCGTCGTCTATCCCTTTCGCAAGGCGATGAACACGGAAACCTTCGAGGTAGAGTTCAGCGAAATCGTCGAAGAAGAGACCAGGCTGGTACCTTTCGCGAAGGGATTCGAATACCAACTCTTCGGGCTCACGCTGGACCGTCACTTCTTCGGACCCGAACGCCCCGGCGTGCCGTTTCACCTCCTGGGCTGCGACCGTCTGGGCCGCGACCTGTACAGCCGCATCCTGTACGGCAGCAGGATCTCGCTCTCCATCGGACTGTTCGGCGTTGCCATCAGCTTCTTTCTGGGGATCCTGATCGGCGGCATCGCCGGGTATCTGGGCGGCTTCGTCGACAACGTCGTGCAGCGCGCCATCGAGATTCTGCTGTCGATTCCGCAGTTGCCGCTGTGGATGGCGTTGAGCGCGGCGCTGCCGCGGGACTGGTCGCAATTGCAGAACTACCTGCTGATCACGATCATCCTGTCGATCATCGGCTGGACGGGACTGGCGCGCATCGTGCGCGGCAGGTTCCTGAGCCTGCGCACGGAGGACTTCGTCACCGCCGCCGAGCTCATGGGCCGCAACAACCTGCAGATCATCTTCATCCACATGCTGCCCTCGTTCTATAGCTACATCATCGCGTCGCTCACGCTGTCGATACCGGGAATGATCCTGGGCGAGACCGCGCTCAGCTTCCTGGGCCTTGGCCTGCAGGCGCCGACCATCAGTTGGGGCGTGCTGCTGCGGGACGCGCAGAACGTATACGCCATCGCCATCACGCCGTGGATCCTGTTGCCGTGCGTGTGCGTGATCATCGTCGTGCTGGCGTTCAACCTGCTCGGCGACGGGCTGCGCGACGCTGCCGATCCCTACGGCAGCCGCTAGAGTGGCGGGAATGGAGCCGGGCAACATCCTGGAAGTGGACGACCTGACGGTCGAGTTCCACGGCGACGAAGGGATCGCCAAGGCGGTCAACGGCGTCTCCTTTGCGGTCCGGGAGGGACAGTCGGTCGGCCTGGTCGGTGAGAGCGGCTGCGGCAAGTCGGTGTCGGCGTACTCCATCCTGCGCCTGCTGGCCGACACCGCGCGCATCACCAGCGGCGCGATTCGCTACCGGCAACGCGACGGCGCCGTGACCGATCTCACCACGCTGGACCCGGACGGCGATCACATCCGCAGACTGCGCGGCGCCGACATCTCGATGATCTTCCAGGAGCCGATGACCGCCTTCAGCCCCGTGCACACCATCAACAACCAGATTTCCGAGCTGCTGATGCTGCACACCGGCATCGACAAGGATGAGGCCAGGGACAGGACCGTCGAGCTGCTGCGCCGCACCGGCATTCCCGACCCCGAGCAGCGGGTGGACGACTACACCTTTCAGCTCAGCGGCGGCATGCGGCAGCGCGCCATGATCGCCCTGGGGATCGCCTGCGGCCCGCGCATCCTGATCGCGGACGAGCCGACCACGGCGCTCGACGTGACCATCCAGGCGCAGGTGCTGAAGATGATCAAGGAGATGCAGCGGGAGTTGGGACTGTCGCTGATCCTGATCACCCACGACCTGGCCGTCATCTCCAAGATGGTCGAGCACGTGTACGTCATGTACCTGGGCAAGGTGGTGGAAGCCGCGCCGGTGCGGGAGCTGTTCCGCAATCCGCGCCACCCCTACACCCGCAACCTGATGAAGTCGGTGCCGCGCATGAGCCAGCAGGGAGAGCGGCTGCATACCATCGAGGGAGCCGTCCCCACCACCTACCTGCTGCCCACGGGATGCCCCTTCCACCCGCGCTGCGAGGAGGCGATCGCCGGCACCTGCGAGGTGACCCATCCGCCGGCGGTGAAGATCGGCGAGGGCCACGTGGCCACCTGCCACAACATCACGGTCCCGACCCCGTGAGCGAGACCCTCCTGCAGGTGCGCAACCTCAGGAAGTACTTTCCGGTGGAGCACGGCTTTCTGAGGCGGGGCGACGACTTCATCCGCGCCGTGGACGACATCTCGTTCGACGTCCTCCGCGGCACCGTCCTGGGACTCATCGGCGAGAGCGGATGCGGCAAGACCACGACCGTGAAGACGATCATGCGGGCCACTCCACCCACATCCGGCAGCATCGAGTACCTCACTCAGGACAAGCGGAAGGTGGATCTGGCGCAGTTGACCAGGAAGGAGCTGAAACCCCTGCGGAAGGAGATCCAGATGATCTTCCAGGATCCGTTCAGCTCGCTGAATCCGCGCATGACCGCGCTCGACATCGTCGCCGAACCGCTCAAGGTGCTGAAGTGGCGGAAGCCGGACTACCGCCGCCGGGTGGAGGAGCTGATGGACCTGGTGGGCCTCGATCCGCGCTTCCTGTCACGCTATCCACACGCGTTCTCCGGCGGCCAGCGGCAGCGGCTGGGCATCGCGCGGGCGCTCGCCTCCTCGCCCTCGCTGCTGTTCGCGGACGAGCCGGTGTCGGCCCTCGACGTCTCCGTGCAGGCGCAGATCCTCAACCTGCTGCTCGACATCCAGGCCCGCATGGGGTTGACGGTGGTGATCATCGCCCACGACCTGGGCGTGGTGCGCTACATCTGCAGGGAAGTGGCGATCATGTACCTGGGCAAGATCGTCGAGCAGGGGGACACCAGGGAGATCTACACCCACCCCAGGCATCCCTATACCGCCGGCCTGCTGGCGGCCAGCCCGGACACCGATCCCGACACCCCGTGGGCGGAGGATCTGCTCTCAGGCGACGTGCCGAGCCCGATCGGCGAACGCCCGGGATGCGTGTTCGCGTCCCGCTGCGCGCACGCCGAGGAGCGTTGCCACCGCGAGGTTCCCGAGCTGGCGCCGGTTGCGGGCGGGGACCGCGCGGCGACCGGCCGCGCGGTCGCCTGCTGGCGCGCCGACGAGCTGCGACTGCGCGGCATCTGAGCGCGGATCGGAGTGGACGGCGCCAACGGCGCCGGCGCTAGAAATCGAGCGCCGGAAGGTAGCCGCTGGGCTGCAGCGCGTTGGGACGCCAGCGCGGCGCCACCGCCGGCACGTTGCCGCCGGCTCCCCAGATCTGCCAACTCGACTCGTTCACCACCAGCAGGCAGCCGCACCCGTAGCGCGGCAGGTCCAGCACCGTGACGTGGCGCACGTGCCCACAACGCTCCGGGAACGGCCGCACCACGCGGCCGGTGAGCGGATCGAGGATGCCGCCGCGGTTCACCGCCAGGTCGCTGCCGGCGGTGCCCCACGGCAGCGGGCGGCAGCCCGCCTCGGCCGACAACTCCACCCAGTGGCCGATCAGCTCGAGCCGGTGGTCGAGCAGCACGGCGATGCCCGGCTCCCGCCACTGGGTGATGGCCAGGATCTGCGGTTCCGGCCGCCCGGGCACGAAGCGTCCCAGCGCGTACTGCTGCACGTGCCCCCACTTGAGCTGCGTGCGGATGACGCCGGTACGCGGCTCGATCTCCATCAGCCCCTCCTCCCCGGCGGCGACGTAGAAGCGCGGCTCCGCGTTCAGGGAGAACAGCCCGATGGCGTCCGAGTGATCGGGCAGATCGAGCGACCACACGGTCTCGCCGGCGGGTGAGAGCAGCGTACGGCTGGCGAACAGGTAGTCCGGCTCTCCGGCCCGGAGCTGCACGGGCAGCGGAAAGTGGCCGGTGTTCAGCGCCCGGTGCCACTGCAGATCGAGGCGGCGGTCGTACAGCCAGATGTTCCAGTAGCGGTCCTTGACGTAGAAGCCCGGAGGCTGTCCCACCTCGGTAAGGACGGGGCAGATGGCATCGCCGAGCATGCGCTCGTGCGGGTAGTCGGCGTCCTCGCGGTAAGGATTGGCCGCGGGCGCCGGCACCGTGGCGCGCTGCTCGCCGCTCACCGCGTCGTGCACGTGGATGCCGAAGTCGGCGGTGAACACCACCTCGCGCCGTCCGTCGCCGTCGATGTCGATGGCGCACAGCGGCAGGTCGCCGCCCTGGCTCAGCGGGTGCTCGAACGGCCCCAGCCGCCACCGGTGGCCGTGGATCAGGTGCTGGCAGTGAACCTCGGTGCCGTGATGCTCATCGGCCAGCAGCTCAGGCAGCCCGTCGCCGTCCAGATCCTGGAACACCACGCGGCTGCGGCAGAGCGCCTCGTCCAGGGCGCCCTCGGCCAGCAGCTCCATCTCCGGGGCCTCCGGCAGCGGCAGCTCGGATTGCCGGACGCGGTAGCCCGTGACCCGCACCGGTCCGTAGGTCGATTCTCCGCTGCACACCAGGGCCGCTCTGCCGTGGGTGTAGCGGCCGTCGACGACGCGGATGGTCGGTCCGTCCGCCAGCCCCGCCTGCAACTCGCTGCCGGTGACCCGGATCAGCATCCGGTACTCCGGAAGCGGCGCGGGCAGCGGCACCTGGGCCAGCACCTGGTGCCGGTCGCCCGAGCGCAGCACCAGCCGCACTCCGGCGCCGTCATCGACGGTCAGCGCGTAGTGGTGGCGGGCGTCCTGGTAACGGAACGCAACGCCGGTGGGTCCGTCCTTACCACCGCTGCAGCTCGCTCGCAGCTCGTAGTCCGTCCAGCCCCAGTCGCCGAAGGCCAGGGTCGGGATCGGCGGAACCTGGATCGTCACGAAAGGGTCGAAGGCGCCGCACTCGTCCAGCATCCGCTGCTTTCGGCTCTCGCGCTCGCGCGCGCAACTGCGGATCTGGCGCACCCTGCTGCCCTCGATGATCCAGTTGGGCGCGTCCCAGCTCGACAGCAGCGACTCCTCGCGCACCGGCGCGCGCGAGAACGTGTCGTCCTCCAGGCGCACGGCCAGCTCCTCGGTGCGCAACCGGTCGAAGCGCAGATCGAAGTCGAAGCGCTCGGTTTTCAGTTCTGCGAAGTTCATGAGTCAGAGCTCCGATACCGGCTCGTTCGCCAGCAGCCGCCAGTCCTCGGGGGACGCCTTGAATGCGCCGAGCCTGCTGGGCGGAGGAGGAGCCCAGCTCCGTTGGCTGCCGATAGCCGGATAGGCTCGCGTGATGTACTCCACGCCGCGCCGTACCACCTCCGCCAGCGGCATCTCGCGCTCACGAGCGACCCGTTTGACCTCCTCGCAGAGCGCATCGGGAAGCTGAATCTGGATGCGTGCCATGGCATCGAGATAGCACGCTCGGTCCTTGATGCCAACCGTCACTCGACCGCGGAGGTCGACCGGGCCGCGCGCGTTCGTGCGATCCTGTCCGAACGTGAACCTGGCGGTGTTCGCCTCGGGCCGGGGCAGCAACCTGGACGTCCTGATCGCGCGGGCCGCCGCCGGCCGGTTGCCGGCGCGGATCGCCCTCGTGCTGAGCAACAACAGCGGCAGCGGCGCGCTGACCATCGCGAGCCGCCACGGCATCCCGACGGCGCACCTCTCCGCGGCGACGCACCCGGATACGGATGCCTACCGGGACGCGATGCTCCGACTCCTGGAATCCCACGGGATCGACCTGATCGTCCTGGCCGGCTTCATGAAGCTCGTCCCCGCGAAGGTGGTCGCACACTACTCAGGCCGCATCGTCAACATCCATCCGGCGCCGCTGCCGCACTTCGGCGGCCCGGGCATGTACGGCCTGGCACCGCACCGCGCCGTGCTGGCGGCCGGGCTGAACGAGAGCGCGGTCTGCGTCCACCACGTCACCGCCGAGTATGACCGGGGTCCGCTCATCGCCTCACGGCCCGTGCCGATCTGTCCGGACGACACGCCGGAGTCGCTGCAGCGGCGCGCGGCCGCGGCGGAGCACGACCTGTACTGGCGTGTGATCGCCGATCTGATCGCCGGCGGGGCCGGGGCATGAAGGGGCGCGGGGCGGCCGTCAACCCGCCCAATCGCTTCGAGCGGATCGAGTACGTCGCCGATCCGGAGGCCCCGCCCGGGCGGCCGGAGACCGAGCTGCTGCGCGACCGCTCGCGCTCCATCATCGCCACCAACCTGAGCCCGGACATCGGCTTCGACGCCTCCATCAACCCCTACCGCGGCTGCGCGCACGGCTGCGCGTACTGCTACGCCCGGCCCACGCACGAGTACCTGGGCTTCTCCGCCGGGCTCGACTTCGAGACCCGCATCGTGGTCAAGGAAGACGCGCCCGAGCTGCTGGCCGCGGAGCTCTCCCGTCAACGCTGGCGTCCGCAGCCGCTGGCGCTTTCCGGGGTGACCGATCCGTACCAGCCGGTCGAGCGCCGACTCCGCATCACGCGCCGCTGCCTGGAGGTGCTGGCCGAGTTCCGCAATCCCGTGATCGTGGTTACCAAGAACCGCCTGGTGGCCCGTGACGCCGACCTGCTGGCCGACCTTGCCGCCGGTGGCGCTGCCGCGGTGTTCCTGTCGATCCCGACGATCGACGCCTCCCTGAGCAACGCCCTGGAACCGCGCACCAGCACCCCCGCCCGGCGGCTGCAGGCGATGGAGAGCCTGGCGGCGGCAGGCGTGCCCGTGGGAGTCCTGACGGCGCCCGTGATCCCGGGCCTCACCGATCACGAGATACCGGCGATCCTGGACGCCGCGGGAGCCGCAGGCGCTTCGTTCGCCGGCTACGTCATGCTGCGGCTGCCGCTGGCGGTAGCGCCGCTGTTCGAGGACTGGCTCGAACGGCACCGGCCCGACCGGAAAGGCAAGGTGTTGTCACGCATCCGCCAGGTCCGCGGCGGCAAGCACGCGGACGGCCGGCTCAACGATGCCGGCTTCGGCTCCCGGATGCGGGGCTCGGGGCCGTTCGCGGACCTGGTCGCCACCATGTTCGCCCGCTCGTGCGCGCGCGCCGGCGTCGCCGACCGCGCCCCCGATCTCGACACCGGCTCGTTCCGCGTCCCGGACCGCTACCGGGAGGGCGCGGACCAGCTCACGTTGTGGCCCTGATCGCCGCCTCGATGAGCTCGTCCGGGATGTCGTCGAACGACGAGTAGTTCATGGAGTACAGCCGCGCGTACAGGCCGTTCAGGGCCATCAACTCGGCATGCGTACCGCGCTCCACGATGCGGCCCTCCTGCAGGACCAGGATGCGGTCGGCTCCGCGAATGGTGGCCAGCCGGTGCGCGATCACCAGGCCGGTCCGTCCTTCGAGCAGCCTGGTGAGCGCCTTCTGGATCAGCATCTCCGTGTAGCTGTCGATGTTGGCGGTCGCCTCGTCCAGCACCAGGACCTTGGTGTCGGCCACCACGGCGCGCGCGAAGCTGATGAGCTGGCGCTGGCCGAGCGACAGGTTGCCGCCGCGCTGCTCGATCTCGGTCTGGTAGCCGTCCGGCAGGCGCATGATGAACCCGTGCGCGCCGACCGTGCGGGCCGCCTGCTCGACCGCATCGAGCGTCACGTGCGGCTTGTGGTAGCGGATGTTCTCCTCGATCGTGCCCGAGAACAGGAACGGCTCCTGCAGCACCATGCCGATGTGGCGGCCGAGCGAGTCCTGAGACACGTCGCGCACGTCGTGGCCGCCGACCAGCACCTTCCCGTCCCACACCTCGTAGAAGCGGTGCGCCAGCGCCGTGATGCTGGTCTTGCCCGAGCCCGTCGGCCCGACCAGGGCCACGGTCTCTCCGGGACGGGCGCTGAAGCTGATGTCGCGCAGCACCGGATGATCCGGGACGTAGCCGAAGGTGACGCCGCGGAACTCGACCGAGCCGTCGCAGTCGTCGAGATCGATCGCGCCGGGCCGATCCTTGATCTCGACCGGCACGTCCATCACCTCGAAGATCCGCTGCCCGGCCGCCATGGCCCGCTGCATGATGCTGAGCTGCATCGTCACCGAGCGGATCGGCTGGAAGAACCGCTGAATGTAGATCAGGAAGGCGATCAGCACGCCCAGGTCGAGGCTCCGGTCGAGCACCATCGACCCGCCCACGACCACGACGATCCCGGTCGCCATGCCGGTGAGCGTGTCGACGATCGGGATGATCATCTGCGCGATCATCACCGCGCGCGACTGCGCGACCAGGTTCTCGTGCGCCTTGTCGTGGTACAGATCCAGGTTGACCGGCTCCCGGCCGGCCTCCTGCACGGTGCGCACGCCGTTGATCGCCTCGGCCATGGCGCCGTTGGCGATGGACGACGCCTCCCGCGCGCGCAGGAAGGTGCGCCGGGCGTGCGGCAGCCAGACCATGCGGACGATGATCAGCGTCGGCACCACCGCCAGGGCCAGCAGCCCGAGCATCCAGTCCATGGCCACCAGCACCGTCATGATGCCGACGAGCAGCACCATGTCCCCGACCGCGAACACCGACGACTCCAGGAACTCCTGCAACGCGTACACGTCGCCCTGCAGGCGCGACATCAGCCGCCCGGTCTCGGTGCGGTCCATGAAGGACAGCGACACCCGCTGCAGGTGGCGGTACATGGCGCGGCGCAGGTCGAACAGCACGCGCTCGCCGGCGCGCGCCACCACGCCTTCCTGTAGCACGTTGGCGATGAAGTTGACGAGGATGATGCCGACGAAGACGGCGACCGTGGCCCGCAGCAGCGTCAGGGCGGCATCACCGGCGCCCGCCACGTAATCGAACGTGTTGCTCACGATCAGCGGGATGGCGAGCTGCGTGGCGGTAAACACCAGCACCGCCGCCAGCCCGAACAGCAGCCGCCGCCGGTAGGGGACCACGAACGCCAGGAGCCGGCGGACGACCTTGCCGTCGAAGGTCGCGCCGAACATCACCTCCTCGCGGTTGGACTGCGCCCCCACCGACGCCAGGCGGGGCCGTTTTTCGGCACGCGCTTCGTTAACGGCCACGCGCCACCTCCCCGGCGCGCGCCGCGCCGCCGGCGATGCTGTCGGCGATCCGGTCCAGCGACTCCGAAGGGTTCGCCTGGAGCTGGTATAGCGCGCGGTACCGGCCGCCCAGCTCCATCAGCTCGGCGTGGGTGCCGCGCTCGACGATGGAGCCGGCGTCCACGAACAGGATCTCGTCGGCGTGCATGAGCGAGCTCAGCCGGTGCGAGACGATGATCGTGGCGGTGCGCTCGGTCAGCTTGCGCAGCGCGGTGCGGATGCGCCGCTCGGTCCCGGCGTCGATCGCCGCCGTGGAGTCGTCGAAGGCGATGACCGCCGGCCTGACCATGATGCTGCGGGCGATCGAAAGCCGTTGCCGTTGCCCGCCGGACAGCGACACGCCGCGCTCGCCGACCAGCGTCCGGTACTCTTCGGGCAGGCCCAGCACCCAGTCGTGGAGCTGTGCGGACGAGCTGGCGTGGGTGATCTGCTCGCGCTGCGCCCAGGGGTCGGCGTACGCGACGTTGCTCTCCACACTGGCGGTGAACAGGAAGTTGTCCTGCTGGATCACTCCCACCGCCGAGCGCAGCGACTGCAGGGTCACCGAGCGGATGTCCTGACCGTCGATGGTGATGCGGCCCGCGTCGACGTCGTAGTAGCGGGCGGTCAGCAGCGCGATGGTCGACTTTCCGGACCCCGGCGGCCCGACGATGCCGAGCGTGCGGCCGGGCCCCACCTCGAAACTGATGCCGTCCAGCACCGTATCGCCGTCCCCGCCATAGGAGAAGCTCACCGATTCGAAGCGCAACACCCCTTCGCGGATCTCCAGGTCGTACGCGTCAGGCCGGTCCCTGATGTCCGGGTCCAGGTCCAGGATCTCGAACAGCCGCCCGCCGGACGTCGATGCGCGCGACAGCGCGCTCACCACCATGCCGAGCTGCCGGATCGGCATCTGCAAGATCAGCATGAACACCAGGAACTCGGTGACGTCGCCGACGGTGAGGTGCCCGGCCAGCACGCGGGTGCCGCCGACCCAGAGCATCAGCGCCATCGCCGAGTAGTAGGCCAACGTCATCAGGCTCACGTCGCGCACGCGGATGTTGATGGTGCGGTCCGTGTAGCGCTTGGCCTGCTCGGTTACCGTGTCGAACTTGCCCATTTCGTGCTCGCGCGCCGCAAACGCGCGGACCACGCGGATGCCGCCCAGGTTCTCCTCCATCACCTTGGTCAGCCGCGCCAGGCACTGCTGCAGGCGCAGCCACGCCACCCGCAGCCGCATGCGCGCCACCGTCGCCCGCCACGCGACCACGGGCGCGAAGCTCATCGCCGCCAACGTGAGCAGCGGATCGGTGCTCAGCAGCAGCCAGGTGCCCCAGCCGAGCAGCACCAGCAGCCAGACCGCCTTGATCATCCCGCGGTTGAAGGAGGTGGCGACCGACTCGACATCGAGCATGCCGCGAGTGATCAGCTCGCCGGTGTGCACGCGGTCGTGGAAGCCGTAGCTGAGACGCTGCACCTTGTCGTAGTAGTCCATCCGCAGCCGGTAGCCGACGCTCTGGCCGACGATCTCCGCCTGCTGGGTGTGCACCATCATCATCAGCCCGCGCACCACGCTGGCACCCAGGATCAGAGCGGCGAGCTGCAGGAGTTGCCGCTTGGCCGCCGACGGGTCGGCAGCCTCCGAGAGGATCACGTTGACCGTGTCCACCACGTCGCCGACGTACTGCGGCAGCAGCAGTTGGAACACGGCCGCGGCGACGGTGGCGGTCACGGCGACCGTCAGCCGCACCGGATGGGCCAGCGCCATGCGGAGCACGCGCAGCACCGGGCCGAACCCGGCCCAGGTCGTCATGCGATCCGCCGGCCGGATCACCGATCCTGCGGTACTCACAAGATTCCGGGATGGAGGCGGCACGCCGCGCCCGCGAGCTGAGCGGTCCATCGCGAACGCCCGCGAGAAGAGCACGCACAGATGCGGCGCATGTCGCCGGCGCCATCCACGCAGGAGTCCGCGACGATCCATTCGCCGTGACCAGATTGGATGATGGCGCACTCTCCGTAGCCGGGCCCGAGGAGCGTCAGCACGAAATCCTCCCGGTCAGGCGCTGCTACCTCCAACGGATCGTGTTCGCCTGTTGCTGTGCAACTTGGCCTCGAGACCCGACTGCTCGCTCATGTTTCATCCGGGACGCACGCTCATAGTATGACGCTTGAGGTTGACGTCCAAGCTCGGTTGGGTCTTCAGGAGCCCTCGGCTTGGGCTCCTCCTCCTACCAGGTGTCGGCCATGCGCTGCAGCAGGGGCGCCACATCGATGTCGAACGCGCCCAGCGGCGCCCGTGTGGGGTCGCCGACCGACAAGAACGGATTGTGCGCGACGACGCCGCTCTCGATCCAGCCGACCGCGACGTAGCTGTGCCACACCCCCTGCCGCACGATCGCGTCGAACAGGGCCGACAGCCTGTCGCCGAAGTTGCACAGGTAGAAGGAGCAGATCAGCGGCCGGCCGGGATAGACCGAGCAGCGGCGGTCCCGCAGCCAGTGGCAGAAGCCGTCATCGCCCTGCCGCGGCACGATCGGCTCGCCGGTGTTCCACTCGTAGAGCAGCGTCGCCTCCGCCGGTGAGGCATCGAACTGCCGAGCCAAGTCGGCGATGCGCGCAGCTCGCTCGCTCGCGTCCGGAGGCTCCGGCAGCTCCAGATGGTCGCGCAGCAACCGTTCCCGGCTGAGTCCGAGCGCCCGCTCCAGCCGAGGCAGGTCGGCGCCCAGCACCGGCACGCGGTCGCGGCAGCACAGCCCGCAGCCCGCGCAGCCGACGGTGGCCAGGCCGGGACGGAGCCGCATCCGCTCCAGGGCGGTGATCAGATCGCCGATCGTCGCCTGTTCGGCGTAGCCGGCAAGCTCGATCTCGTCCCGTTGCAGGACCAGTTGCAGCGAGCCGTTCGTCCCGTCCATGGCGTCCCGTCCGCAACGGTAGTCGAGACACCCCCGCTCGGCCTACCCTCAACCGGTGACCGAATCGAGACCGATGTCCGCTACCGGAGCGATGTCCGCTCCCAGGCTCCAGGCGTTCTTCACGCACGTCGCGGCCCTGAAGCGGATGCCGCGCAGAGGATGGGTGCAACGGGGGGTCCCCGATCCCGAATCGGTGGCCGCACACTCGTTCGGCGTGGCGGCGCTGGCCGCAGTGACCGCCTCCGCGACCGGCGCCGATCCGGCGCGGGCGGCCCTCATCGCCGTGATTCATGACCTGGCGGAGGCGCTCACCGGCGACGTCACCCCCGCCGACGGCGTGCCCGCCCACGAGAAGCAGCGGAAGGAAGAAGAGGCGGCGCGGCGGATCCTGGCGGACGTCGACCCCGACGGGACGCTGATGGCCGCGTGGCTGGACTACGCCGAGCGGCGCACGCCGGAAGGCCGGCTGATCAAGGACCTGGACAAGATCGACATGGCGCTGCAGGCGGATGCCTACGCCCGCGAGGGGAACCCGGCCGCCGGCACACTGCGCGGCTCCGCCGAGCGCGGGATCCACACGGCGGCCATGCGCGCGCTGCTGCCGCCCGCGGAGCCGGCGCGATGAGCCCGCCGCCCGCGATCCGCTGGGGGATCATCGGCTGCGGCGACGTCTGCGAGGTCAAGAGCGGACCGGGGTTCGCCAAGGCCAGCGGATCACGCCTGATGGCCGTGATGCGGCGCAACGGCGATGCGGCGCGCGACTACGCCCGCCGCCACGGCGTCCCCCGCGCCTACGACGACGCGGCCGAGCTGATCGGCGACGCCGAGGTGGACGCGGTCTACGTCGCCACGCCGCCGTCGTCCCATCACGACTATGCGCTGCAGGCGTTGGCGGCCGGCAAGCCCGTGTACGTGGAGAAACCGATGGCCTGCTCCCACCGGGAGTGCCGGGCCATGAACGCCGCCGCCGATGCCGCGGGCCTGCCGCTGTTCGTGGCCTACTACCGGCGCATGCTGCCGCGTTTCGTGGCGGTGCGCGACGCGCTGCTCGGCGGCAGCATCGGCACGCCACTGACGGTGACGGCGCAGTACGTCAGTCCTCCGGATCCCGCTCTCGGCTCCGGTCCGCTGCCGTGGAGATACCGGCCGGAGATCGCCGGCGGGGGACTGTTCGCGGACATGGGCTCCCACGTGCTGGACCTGCTGGACCACCTGCTCGGCCCGATCGAGGAGGTCCGTGGCTTCGCCGTGAACCAGCTCGGCGCCTATGAGGCGGAGGATGCGGTGGCGTTCGCCATGCTCTTCCGCGACGGCGTCGTCGGTACGGCGCGCTTCGCCTTCACCGCGCAGGACGAGGTCGACCTGGTCGAGATCGCCGGCAGCCGAGGCGTTCTGCGCTACTCGACCTTCGGGGACGTCCCGTTCGAGATCGCGACCGCCAGCGGCACCACCCGTACCGAGATCGCCCATCCCGAGCACGTACAGCAGCCGCTGATCCAGTCGATCGTGGACGAGCTGCGCGGCTCCGGGAGCTGCCCGAGCACCGGCATGAGCGCCGCGCGCACCGGCCGGATCATGGACCGGGTGCTGGAGGAGTACCGGAGCGCCTGACCGGGCGCGAACCCCTCCGGACACAACAAAGCGCGCCGCCGTGAAACCCGCCAGCGACCTGGCGTGTCATCGGCGTGCGCGCTGAAGAATCGACAAACACCGGGGGTTCGATGCCCGGCCGGTCCTTTCCGACCGTCCGGAGCATCGTCCTCCCGGCTTATACGCTCAGCTCGGCTGTCCTATCTTCTCTGTCGCTTCGGACCTTGTCGGCCCTTCTTACATCTCCTGGCTTTCGGGATGGTCGACCATCCAGTTCCCGTCCGCGTCCTGCGACGCGACGAAGTGCCAGGCCCTGCCGTCTTCGTCCGTGACGTAGAAGGTGCCCCCGGTTGCCATGCCGTTCTCGTACATGCCCTCGTAGCGGGAACCGGTGGCCCAAGTATAGGTGCCTTCGCCGTTCGGCGCGCCGGCCATGAATCCGCCCTCGTACATGTCACCGCTAGGCCACTTCATCATGCCGGAGCCGTCGATGCTGCCGGCCATGAAGTCGCCTTCATAGCTCGTGCCGTCGGTCCACATCAGCATGCCCGTGCCCTCGATCGTCTCGGTCACGAAGATGCCGCTGTAGGTCAGGCCGTCGGGCCAGGTCAGCGTGCCCGAGCCGTTGATGCGACCGGCGGTGAAGTTGCCTTCATACGACGCGCCGCTCGGCCAGGTCATCATGCCGACGCCGGCCATCTCGCCAGCCTGGAACGGGCCTTCGTACATGGCGCCCGAAGGCCACGTGAGCCGGCCTTCACCGTGCGGCAGACCGGAATCGAAAGCACCTTCGTACATCGTTCCGTCGGCCCAGGTGTAGGTGCCCTGGCCGTGGACCTTGCCATCCTCGAACTCGCCTTCGTAGGTCGAGCCGTCGTCGTACGTGAAGCTGCCGGTCTTGGCCCAGGCAGCCGCCGCTCCGACGAGTGCGATAGTCAGAAGAGCTGCTAGAACTTTCATGGAACAAACAATCGCAGATTCTGAAAGTTGTGGCAACCCGTCATGGTACGATTTGCACCGATCGACCAAGGAGGCCCCGATGCTCACCGAAGACCGGTTGGAAACCGGCTGGACCACCACCGAGGAGGATCGCGCGGCAGCGGCGGAGCTGGCGGCGCGCATCCCCCCGCGCGTCTTCGACGCTCACATGCATCTCTATGATATAGCACATTTTCCGAGCGTGGGCCCGATGTTGGAGTGGGGACCGGAGCGGGTCGGCCTGGACGACTGGCGGGACCTGGTCGGCGCGCAGCTCGGCGGCCCGGAGCGGATGGCGGGCGCCCTGGTCCTGCCCTTTCCGGCGCCGGATCTGCCGATCGCCCCCAAGAACGCGTACGTCGCCGAGCAGACCGCCGGGCATCCGAGGGCCATCCGGGCGTACCTGGTCGCTGCGAGCACCACGCTGGCGGAGGTGGGAGGAGACCTGGACGGCGAGGGAGTCGGCGGCTTCAAGTGCTACCACTGCTACAGCGCCCGCGAGGACACGCAGCAATCCTACATCGACGAGTTCCTTCCCGACTGGACGTGGCGGGTCGCCGACGAGCGCGGCTGGTTCATCATGCTGCACATCGTGCGCGACCCCGCGCTGGACGACCCGGAGAACCAGCGCCAGATCCGCGAGAAGTGCGAGCGGTTCCCGAACGCTCAGCTCATCCTGGCGCACGCCGCGCGCGGCTTCCACGGCCCGAACACCACGAAGTCAATCGCCTCGCTGCGCGGCCTGCAGAACATCTGGTTCGACACCTCCGCGATCTGCGAGGCGGAGCCCATGGTCGCCATCCTGGACGAGTTCGGGCCGCGCCGGCTCCTGTACGGCTCCGACTTTCCGGTATCGCACCAGCGGGGGCGCTCGATTACGCTCGGCAGCGGCTTCGCCTGGGTCGCCACCGACCAGGTGGAGTGGAACGACCACGCCTTCTTCGGGCAGCCGATCCAGGTCGGCCTGGAGGAGGTGCGCGCCATCTTCCACGCGGCCGACCGGTTCGGACTGAACGAGGCCGACCTGCAGGACGTGTTCTGCGACAACGCGGAGCGCCTGCTGGGTCTCCGGGCAGTCGATCCCGAGATGGGGCAGAAGAGCTACGAGCGCGCGCTCACCATCATCCCGCGCGGTAATCACCTGCTCAGCAAGAACCCCGACCGCATGGCGCCAGGCCAGTGGCCGCCCTACTTCCGCGAGGCGCGCGGCTGCGAGGTGTGGGACGAGGCCGGACGCCATTTCTTCGACTGCTCCTCGCACGGCATCGGCGCGACCATCCTGGGGTTCCGCGATCCGGACGTCACGCGCGCGGTGATCCGGCGCGTTAGCCTGGGGAGCTGCTCGACCCTCAATCCGCGCGAGGAGCTGGAGCTGGCCGACCTGCTGTGCGGCCTGCACCCCTGGGCCGAAAGGGTACGGCTGGCGCGCACCGGCGGCGAGACGATGACCGTGGCGGTGCGCATCGCCCGCGCGACCACCGACCGGTCGGTCGTCGCGATCAGCGGCTACCACGGCTGGCACGACTGGTACCTGGCGGCCAATTTGGGCGAGAGCGACGCGCTCCGAGGCCACCTGATGCCGGGCCTGGAGCCGCTCGGCGTTCCGCGCGAGCTGCGTGGCACGGCGCAGGTCTTCGAATGGGGCGACCTGGAGAAGTTCGACCGCATCATCGCCGAGCACGGCGACCGGCTGGCTGCCGTCGTGATGGAACCGTGTCGGGGGAAGGACCCCGACCCCGGCTACCTGGAGCACATCCGCGACGAGGCGCACCGCGTCGGCGCGATGCTGATCTTCGACGAGACGTCCATCGGCTTCCGCCTGGAGCGCGCCGGCGCGCACGCCCGCTTCGGCGTGAATCCCGACCTGGCCGCGTTCGGCAAGAGCCTGGGCAACGGCCACGCCATCGGCGCCGTGATCGGCACCGCGGCCGCCATGGAGGGCGCCGAGCACTCGTTCATCTCCTCCAGCTACTGGACCGAGGGCGTAGGCCCGGCGGCGGCGGTGGCAGCGGTAAAGAAGATGACGCAGCGGCTCGACGTGCCGGCGCTGGTCGCCGCGGTGGGGGAGCGGGTCAAGGCGGCGTGGCGCCGGCAGGCTTCTGCCGCCGGGGTGCCGATGGTGGTCAGCGAAAGCTACCCCTGCATCGCCAGCGCCACATTCGACCACGAGCAGGCGAGCGAACTCAGCACGCTCTACACGCACCTGATGCTGGAGCGCGGCTTCCTGGCCCCGCCGACGATCTACTGCTCGGTGGCACACACGGAGGAGGTGCTGGACCGGTACGAAGAGGCGATGGAACCGGTCCTGGCCGAGCTCGCCGACGCGATCCGCAAGGGCGATGTCGCCGACCGACTGCGCGGTCCGCTGCCGGTGGAGGGCTTCAGGCGCCTGGTCCGTTGAGGGAGGCTCGATGCTCAGCATCCCGCGTCCGTCGCACGTGGCCGTCGTGCTCGCGTTGGCGAGCGGCCTCACGGCTTACGCCGCGCCGCAGGGCAACTCTCTCGATGCGTTCTTCGCGATCGTCGGATCCGCTCCGGAGTCCGCCGCCGATCTGACGGTCGCCGACGTGCGCGCCGCCATCGCCGCCGACGCCCCGTTCCAGGCAGGGGACGAACACGACACGACGCCGCTGATGTACGTCGCCGGGTACAACCTGGACCCCGAGGTAACGCGTGCGCTGCTCACTGTCGGGGCCGACGTGGGGGCGCGCGACGCCCACGGCTGGACTGCCTTGATGTTCGCCGCCGCCTTCAACCCCAATCCCGACGTGGTGCACGCGCTCCTGGATCATGGAGCCGAGTCCTCCGCCAGCAGCGAGTACGAAGCGATCCCGTTCCGCTCCATCTCCGGCCACAGCCCCATCGTCGACCTCATGCCGGCGCTGATCGAAGCCGGCGATGTGGACAGCCCCGTTCGTGGCGGTGACGCCGCCTTGCTGGCCGCGGCCTCTTTCAACCCGAGTCCCGAGATCGTTCGGGCTCTGACCGATGCCGGAGCGGAGGTCAATGCGCCGGTCGACGGCGGCGGCACGGCACTGATGGCCGCAGCGGGCCTCAATCCCAACCCCGCGGTCACCCGGGCATTGATCGACGCCGGCGCCGACCTCATGGCGCGCACGGACGAGGGTGAGACCCCACTCATGTCGGCGGCCGCGTTCACGCGGAACCCCGCCGTGATCCAGGTGCTGCTCGATGCCGGAGCCGACTTGCACGCGCCCGACGACACCGGCTGGACCATCCTCATGTCGGCCGCAGCCTACAACCCGAGTCCGGCGATAACGCTGGCGCTTCTCGAAGCCGGGGCCGACCTCCACGCGCGGGATACCGATGGAGACACCGCTCTCCTGAACGCCGCGGCAAACAGTGGGAACCCGGAGGTCATTGCGATTCTGCTCGCCGCCGGAGCGGACCTGGAGGCTCGCGACAACAACGGCGACACCCCCCTGATGGACGCCGCCGGCTTCAACGAGATTTCCGACGTCGTTCGTGTCTTGCTCGACGCCGGGGCCGATCTTCACGCCCGCGACGACAACGGCAACACGGCCTTGATGGAAGCGGCGCGCTACAACGGGAACCCCGAGATGGCGCGTGTACTCCTGGACGCAGGCGCCGATCTGCATGCACGAGACGATTCCGGATGGACGGTCTTCATGCACGCCGCCGGCCACAACGAGAACCCGGTGGTGATCCGACTGCTCCTGGACGCCGGAGCCGATCTGCACGCGCGCGATGACTACGGTGTTACCGCACTCATGCTCGCCGCAGCCGAAAACGAGCATCTCGACGTCATCCTGGCGCTGCTCGACGCTGGCGCCGATGTTAGCGTCCGCGATGGCCAGGGGTGGACGGCCTTGATGGCCGCCGCGGCATTCAACGCGAACCCGCAGGTAACCGGGATCTTTCTCGACGCGGGGGCAGAAGCGAAACCGGGCGGCGAATTCGGCATCACGGCCTCCACTATGCCCGGCCATCCCGAAGAGATCCGCCTTGCGGAAGAAGCGATCGGGGACGCCGGGGTCTGGAATCTCCGTTTGACCTCCGGCGGCGAACCGGCCGTGATGACCGCGGCCCTCTACGCCCAGAACCCTGACGTGCTGCGGGTGCTCATGGATGCCGGCGCCGACGTTCGGGCCGTGCACACGCTGGACGGCTGGACGGCCGTGATGGCGGCAGCCTTCAACCCCAATCCCGATGTGATGCTGTTCCTCATCGATGCCGGCGCCGACATCCACGCGCGCAACCATGAAGGCTGGACTGCCGTGCGGTACGCGGAGACCTACAACTCCAACCCTCGGGTGGCGCAGATCCTCATCGATGCTGGCGCCCGGCTGGACGAGACGGCGATCCCGGGCGTCACGTGCGCCGGCACCGTCGCCGTCGGTGAGGTGGCGGACGACGCCGGACTCGTCTCCGACTGCGAAGCGCTGCTGCAGGCCAGGGATGCCCTCGACGGCGGAGCCGCCGTCCTCGACTGGGACACCGATACGCCGATCGGCGACTGGACTGGCGTGTCGCTCCGGTCTGATCGCGTGATCGGCCTGGACCTTCGGGAAGCGGGTCTTGAGGGCAAGCTGCCGGCGGTGCTGGCGGACCTCGACGAGCTGGAGGACCTCGACCTGGGCAGGAACGCGCTGACCGGTGAGGTGCCGCCGGAGCTCGGCGGTCTCTTCCACCTGTGGGGACTGTCCCTGGACGGAAACCGGCTGACCGGGAACATTCCCGCCGCCCTTGCCCGGATCCCCGAACTGGTCAGCCTGTCGCTCGACGACAACCGCCTCAGCGGAGGCATACCGCCGGAGATCGGGGGCTTGAGCGAGCTTCGCAACTTGTCGCTGGCCGGCAACTCGTTGACGGGCGACATACCCCCGGAGCTCGGGGATCTCAGCAACCTGCGCGGCCTCTACCTCCACGCCAATCGGCTGAGCGGTCCCATACCGTCCTCGCTGGCGGACCTCACCAACCTCACCACGCTGTGGCTGGGCCGCAACCTCCTGACCGGGACCATCCCCGCCGAGTTGTCCAATCTGCGCCGTCTGGCGAGCCTGTGGCTCGGCCACAACCGCCTGAGCGGGACCATCCCGCCCTCGCTCGGCGAGTTGCAGGACCTCGACCTCCTCTGGATCGAAGACAATGACCTGACCGGCGGCATCCCGCCGGAGATCGGCGAGCTCGCCCGTCTGCACAACCTGAATCTCCGTCTCAATCGCCTGACGGGCACGATCCCCCGGGAACTGTCCACGCTCGCCCACCTCGCCGCGCTGAGCATCGATGGCAACAGGATCGGCGGCACCGTCCCCGCCTGGCTCGGCGAGCTCGGCGAGCTGCAGCACCTTTCGCTGGATAGCAACGACCTTCACGGACCGATACCCGCAGAAATCGGCAATCTCGCGAACCTGCGCCACCTGTCGCTCCACGACAACGGGTTGACCGGGACGATACCGGCGGAGCTCGGCGACCTTCATGAACTGGAGGAGCTGGACCTGAGCGGCAACCACCTGACGGGACCGATACCGGCTGAGCTGGGAGCGCTGCACGCGCTCGAAATCCTCGACGTGAGCATGAACGGCCTGACGGGAGAGATCCCCGCCGAGCTCGGGGATCTCGACAGCCTCGAGGAGGTGTACCTGTTCGAAAACTCCTTGACCGGCTGCCTGCCGCATCGTCTGGCGCAGGTCAGGGACGACGGGGATCTGAGAGTGGAAACGGATCAGCTACCCGACTGCCGCGCTCCATCGTAGGCTGCTCATCGTCATGCGCATCACCGGCATCACGCTGACCGCGTTCTCGTACGGCGATCCCGAGCCCGGTCTCTGGAACGGGATCATCGGCTATCCGCCCCGCCCGCGGCGCAAGGGATTCTCGCGGCTCACCATCACCACCGACGACGGCGCGATTGGCATGGCGCCGGGGCCGGGGCCGAACCGGGCGCTCATCGATCAGTTGGCCGCCGTGGTGACGGGGCAGGATCCGCTTGCCGCCGACGCGCTCTGGCAGCGCATGTACCAAGGGAACTGGCGCAAGCCGGTCGCCAAGGGCGAGCACATCCGCGCGATGTCGGCGATCGACAACGCCCTCTGGGACCTGCGCGGCAAGGTGACCGGCCAGCCAGCGTGGAAGCTGCTCGGCGGCGCTCAGCGCGAGCTTCCCGCATACGCGGCCGGCGGCTACTACCAGGAAGGCAAGGGGTTGGCCGAGCTGGCGGCCGAGGCCGCGCACGCGGTCGAGCTGGGCTTCCGCGCGGTGAAGATGAAGATCGGCTGGGCGGGGGCGACGCTGCGCGAGGACGCGGAGCGGGTGGGCGCCGTGCGCGAGGCGATCGGACCGGACGTCGATCTCATGATCGACGCGAACAACGCCTGGGACTTCGCTACCGCGTTGCGCTTCGCGCTCCTGGTCGAGCGCCACGACCCCTACTGGTTCGAGGAGCCCGTGCACGCGGACGACGTGCAGGGCAGCGCGGCGCTGGCCCGCGCGCAGCCGATCCCGATCGCCAGCGGCGAGAACGAGTTCACCCGCTGGGGCTTCCGCGACCTGATCGACGCGCGCGCCGCGCACTACATCCAGGCCGATCCCAACGTCTGCGGCGGGCTCACCGAGTGGGTGAAGATCGCCGCCTACGCCGGCGCGCACCACCTGCCGATGGCGCCGCACGGCGATGCGCACCTGGGGGCGGTCGCAGTCGCGGCGGTCACCAACGGGCAGATCGTGGAGATGGGCCCGGCGCTGCTGTCCGACGAGCTGGTCGCGCCGCCGGAATTCCGCGACGGCCGCATCGTGATGTCCGACCGCCCCGGCCTCGGCATCGAATGGAACGAGGAGCTGATCGAGCGGTTAGCGCGTGGCGGCTGATCCGCCATGGCACTTCCGCGCTGTCCCGCGAAGTACGGCAGCCGGGCGATCATCACGGCCCGCCGGGCGATCGAGGCTGGCCGGCAGGGCGCTCCGCCGGAGTGTCCGCCTGACCTGATCCTCCTCTATCAGAAGAGCCTGTGGCGGGAGTTGAACGCCGCCGCCGTGCGCAAGGAGACCGGCGATCGCGCGCCGTTCATCGTCCTGGATCGCGGCGACGCTCCGGTCGCCGTTGCCGGCGGATTCGGAGTCGGGGCGCCGGCGGCGGCGGTCTGTTTGGAGATGTGTGTCGCGCTGGGTGCGCGGCGCATTGTGGTGGTCGGGTACGCGGGCTCGCTGCAGCCCGACCTGCACCCCGGCGACGTGCTGGTGTGCGATCGCGCGATCCGGGACGAGGGCACCTCCTACCATTACCTCCGGGCGGAAGCGGAAGCTCGGGCCAACCCCGAGTTGCTGGATGCCTGCCGGCGAGCGTTGGCGGCTGCCGAGATCGAATCCGTAAGCGGCGGGAGCTGGACCACGGACGCGCCCTTCCGGGAGACCGAGGCCGAGGTGCGGGAGATGCAGGCCGGGGGCGTGCTGGCGGTGGAGATGGAGCTTGCCGCCGTGTACGCCGCGGCACAGGTGCGCGGCGTCGCCGCAGCGGGGCTCTGCGTGGTGAGCGATTCGCTGAGCGAGCTCGAATGGCGCCCGCATTTCCGCGACCCGCAGGTACAGGAGCGCCTCCGAGCGGTGTTCGGCGTCACGGCGGACATGCTGGCGCGGTCGTCTGGCGATGCCTTGCCGGCCTCACGGCACGTCGGACAGACTCCGTAGCGTAGCCGTCATGGCATCTCCACCCGACCTGATCGGCGACCGCGCATTCACCTCGCCTCCGATCTACGTCTCGGACCTGGATCGCTGCGCTCCTGCCGACGCCCTGAGCACGGAGTCCCGCCGCGGCGCCTGGCGCACCCTGCCCTACGAGACGCCGGCGTTCAGTGGGACCATGCTCATGGCCAACCCGGAGACGGGAGCACCTGACGTCACCTGCCGGCTGGACCTTCGCGGCCCGCACGCCATCTCGATCGGCATCCACCCCAGCGACGTCAGCCAGATCGACTGGCACAACTCCACCGGCGACGTGGTGTGGCTGCGGGCCAGGCTCACCGGCGATCAATCCTTCTCCGTCCTCGAATGGGATCCCGGCGGACACCTCAAGCGCCGCCGCCTGGAGGAGATCTTCTGGAAGGTGGCCGACCTGACCGATCAGGAGATCACCTTCTCGCAGTACCGGCTGCGCGCCGGCACCGACGACCATCCGGAGCTGGGCGACCACGCCCCGGCGCGGATCGCCTACATCAAGCTGGTGCCCCTTACCGACGAGGAAGCGGCGCTGGTGCGCGCCGACCGCGCCGACCGGTCGCACAAGCGCCTGCAGGGTCACACCGACATCAGCAACGTGCTGCGCGCCGGCACCATCGACGCGATCCGGGAGGAGCTCGAGTCATACCGGGACAGCGACTTCGACCGCATCCACTGGGAGCTGGGCTCCGGCGACCTGATGAACTATCCCTCGAGGATCGGGCGCACCTTCGACCAGATCGCCCCCCCCGACTACGGACGCAAGTGGGACCGCTATGTCCACGAGGGCTGGAACCGCCTGGTGGCCGCCGGCATCGACCCGTTCGGGGAGGCGGTCGGCTACGCGCACGGCATGGGCCTGGGCTTCCACGCGGCCTACCGGCTGGCCGGATGGACCTATCCGCCGCCGCTGCTCGACTACGCGTTCGCCGACGGCCTCTACGACCGCCACCCGGAGTGGCGCTGCAAGGACCGCGACGGCCGCGATCAGGCACGCCTGTCCTACGCGTTCCGGGAGGTGCAGGAATACTGCATCTCCGTCCTGCGGGAGGTGGTGCGCGCCTACCCTGTCGACGGTGTCACGCTGCTCTACAATCGCCGCCCGCCGTACCTGGACTACGAGGCACCGCTGATCGAGGGCTTCAAGGCGGACACGGGCAGGGACCCGTTCGAGATCCCGGCCGACGATCCCGAGTGGCTGCGCTACCGCGCCGGCGTGCTGACCGGATTCATGCGGCGCGTCCGCCAGGCAATGGACGGCGAGGCCGGCACCCGCGGTGCGCCGGTCCAGATCTCCGCCTGCATCCTGGGCTCGATCGAGGACAACCTCTTCTTCGGCATCGACGTGGCCGCCTGGGCGCGCGAAGGCCTGGTGGACACGGTGATGCCGTACAGCAGCGCCCCCTACGCCCTGCCGGTGCCCACCGACACCTGGAGCGGCCCCGAGCAGGTGCGCCCGTTCGCGGACGCGGTGGCCGGCACCGACTGCCGGCTGGCGATGAACGTCATGCCGCGCTTCATGCCGCCGGAAGAGTTCCGCCGCATGGCCAGGATGCTCTACGACGCCGGCAGCGAGCACCTGTTCTTCTGGGACAGCTACCAGCGCGACCACCACCGCGGGTACTGGAACGCCCTGCGCCGCCTGGGTCACCGCGACGAGATCGACCGCTGGCACGCGGCCGGCGAGCCGCCGCTGGGGACGCCGCTGACCGAACGGGAGCTCAAGGAGCGCTGCGCGGCGCTGCACGACGTGCGGCCCGAGCTGCTGGAGCAGGACCGCGCGATCCAGCCGCTTCTGAGCCTGGCCGGCTGGAACATGCACGGCGTGGCACCGGGTTGACCGGCCCGGCGGGCGGCGCCGCGATCGGCGTTGCGGTCGTGGGTGTGGGCTACATGGGCGCCATTCACGCCCGCACCTACGCCGCCGAGCCCCGCGCGCACCTGGTGGGCGTGTTCGATGCCCGCCCCGACACGGCTCGTTCCGTCGCCGGCGAGGCCGGCACCGCCGCGTTCGCAGGCCTGGACGAGCTGCTGGCCCGGTCCGACGTGGAGGCGGTCAGCATCTGCACCCCCGATGCCGAGCACGTCGAGCCGACCCTTGCCGCGCTGGCGGCCGGCAAGCACGTGCTGCTGGAGAAGCCGATCGCGACCGCCATGGCGGACGCCGACCGTATCGTCGCCGCTGCGGACACGGCCGCGGGACAGCTCATGGTCGCGCAGATCGTCCGCTTCGATCCGCGCTACGTGCGCGTGAAACGGATGCTCGACGACGGGGCGCTGGGCGATCCGATCAGCCTGCACGCGCGCCGCATCACCTCCAGCGCGTCGCAGGACAACCTGCGCGGCCGCGTGTCGGTGCAGCTCTTCCTGGGCATCCACGACTACGACGCCATCCGCTGGCTAACGGGACGCGAATTCACGCAGGTGCACACCGAAGCGAGCAGCGGCCTGCTCTCAGCCAGGGGATACGACGTGGAGGACGTCGCCTTCACCGTGGGCCGCCTGGACGGCGGCGCCGTGGCCTGCGTGGAGAGCGGATGGGTGCTACCGCCGGAGATCCCGCGCGGCGGCGACATCAAGCTGGAGGTGATCGGCACGGGCGGCACCGCGCGCGTCGACCTGGTCGAGCAGGGACTGGCGGTCTGCCTGACCGGCGAACGCTACGAGCGGCCCAGCTTCGGCCACGCCATCGCCGAAGAGATCGAGGACTTCCTGCAGGGCATCGCCACCGGGCGGGAGCCCAGCGTCAGCGCCGCGGAAGGGCGCGCGTCGCTGCAGGTCGCGCTGGCCGCCATCCGGTCGGCCGAGCTCGGCAGTCCGGTACGCCCCGATCTGCTGTGATGGCGGACGGCTGCCGCCCACCGACCATCGCAGGATCTTGAACCGGACCTCACTCGGAGCGGTAGGGGTCTTCCGCCGTGTCCACCAAGCGCAGGTGGCGTATCTCCTGCCACAGGGAGCGCAGCACATCCGTCCCTCGGTAGGTGCGCCCGCGTTTCTCGCCCGAGGGAACCAGCAGACCGGCGTTCACCATGGCGGCCAGGTCACGCGTCGCTGACGCCGCGGTGATCTCCTCTCCGGTTGAGCTCGCAACGGTCTTCATGTAGAGCGGGCGCCGCAGCCTCCAGCCGCGGCAGGCGTCGCAGAGGGCGCCCACCACCCGGTCGGGCAGTCGATGGGAGGCCGCGACCTGTTCGCACCGGTCCCACAGCGCCTCGGTTTCCCGCACCCGACGGAGCAGGGTGGCTGCCTGCCGATAATGGGCCGTCAGACAGAAACGGACCCATGGACCGGCACTGCAATGGGGGGACCACGTGCCCTGCCCCACCTCCGCGAGCACGTCGTAGTAGGCGAGGGTGTTGCGTCCCAGGTATTCCTCGATGCTTGCGAACTCGGGGCTGAGCGTTGCGTCGCTCGCCAGCACGAACGTCTGCAGGCAACGCGCCATCCGGCCGTTGCCATCGCTGAACGGGTGGATCATGGCCAGGTTCAGGTGGGCCATGGCAGCCACGACGGGAAGCGGCGCGTCACGGCGCGCGATCTGCTCGATCAGCTCTTCCATCAGAGGCTCTACCATGTCGCTGTCGAGTGCCGAGTACATGACGTCGCCATCCGGGCTCCTCACCGAAACGTCGCCGGGCCTCCACCGGCCAGGGGCCTTGTCCAGCTCGTGCTTCAGCATCATGAAGTGGAGGGACTTCAGCAGCGATGCGTCGATGGCGGGCGCCGTGGGGGCCAGGTTGATGACGTAAGTCATGGCGTCCCGGTAACCGCCGATCGCGGCGCGCGTGGGCGCATCGGCGGCGCCGGGCTCCTCCCCGTCCAAGATGGCGGCCACGTCCTCGACGCTGGAGTGGTATCCCTCGATGGAGTTCGATCCCTGGATCGCGCGCGCCTCGGTCACTCGCCGAAGCGTCCCGTACCACCGCCGCGGCCGATGCAGGTAGAAGCGCAACTCCTCGCGACGCTGCCCGATACGCCCGAGGACGCGCTCGTCGGCCGCGGTCACCTACGGCGCGGAGAAGATCACGTGCTCATTAGTATCACAGATAACGACATGATTTGTCGATTATTTATCGACGACGGAGGATGGTGGCGGCGTGGCCGGACCCGCCCCCTGCCGATCAGTCCACCTTGTCGTAGTTGGCGACGCCGATCAGGTTGGTGCCGATCGTCAGCACCTCGCTGTCCCGGGAGAACCTGACGGTCAGGTCGGGATAGTCGATGCGCGGCGCTCCCCAGGCATCCTCGGATTCGTCGATCGGGTCCAGACGCAGGGCGCGCCGCAGGTCGATCGGATCCCCGACGCTGGTCTCCTTGTCCGAACGCCGCACGGTGACGTTGCTCAACGCCACCTGGGACGGGTTCAGGCCGCCGCGCTTGATGAACTCGTAGTCGCCGCGCATCTCGTGGACGCGCCGCCACTCGTTCGACTCGGCGAAGAAGTAGTCGGTCGTCAGGCTGAACGTGCTCTCGTCGAATACCCAGCGGGCGCGCATCCTCGGAATCTGCTCGAGCGTCCGCGAGTCGCGCTCCGCCTCCCAGACGCCGACCACCTGCCGGCCGGCCCGGTGCTCGTAGACCTTGCTGATGATCTTGCCACGCAGCGAGTACGCGGCGACCAGCAGGATGATCGCGACGATGACGCCCAGGACGGTGAAGTACCGAATCGCGCCGGTCTTGAACTCTGCCCAGCCCATCGACAGCCTCCGTCAGGGGCTCACTGTAGTCCCGCGCTTCCGCGCGGGACAAGCGCCTCACCGGCCGCGCCGTCCTCGATTGGCCCAGAGCGTGACGCGGCCAAGCCGGTCGTAGGGCCCGAACATGTGCAACCCGCCGGCGACGATGTCCGGACGGCCGTCACCGTCCAGATCAGCGACGTCGGCGGTCACCAGGTGGGTCGGCGCACCCGCGATGCCATGGGGGGTGAACCGCTGCGCGCCGTCGTTCTCCAGCCAGACCAGGCTCCGGCGCTCCGGATCGGCCCAGTCGCTCACCAGGCTGGTGGCCACGATGTCGACGTCGCCGTCGCCGTCCAGGTCGGCGGGAATCGGGCTGAAGGCGCCGTAGTAGCGCAGCAGGTCGTGCCGGACGAAGCCGCGCCGGCCGCGGTTCTCCAACCACTGGACGCCGTGGTATGGACGCAGCATGGTCGTCGACCGCGCCGCGGGCACGTCGAACGCGTCACCGTTGCTGTAGAGCAGGTCCAGGTCCCCGTCGCCGTCCAGGTCGGCCGGCGCGATCCCGGACGAGCCGAACAGCGGCGTCGGCGCGCGGTACAGCGTCCGCTTCACGAAGGTTCCGTCACCGCGGCCCAGGAAGGCGTCGATGCGCTCGCTGGCCTGCGAGACGAGCGCGACGATGTCGAGATGGCCGTCGCCGTCAATGTCGACCACCGGCACGTGGCTGGCGCCGGCGACCTCCTCCAGCTCGTGGTAGGCAAACTCCCCGGCCGCCCGCTGCTCCAGCCAGCCGATCGAACCGACGGCCACGTGACCGAACACCCCCGCCGCCAGGTCCGTATCGCCGTCCCCGTCCAGGTCACCGGCCCGCACGTCCGCCACCCGCCCCACGTCCTGCAGCAGCATCCGCCGCTTGTAGCCCCCGGGGCCGCGCTCCAGTAGCACGACACCCCCGACCAGCCCGTCCGTGGGCGCCAGGCTGCCGAGGGACGCCACGGCCAGGTCCAGGTCGCCGTCGCCGTCGGCGTCGAGCACCGCCGCGCGGGCCGGCGCCGCGACGTCGGCCAGCACCGCCTCCGTCCACCCATCGCCGGCACGCGCCAGAACGGAGACGGTGTTGCGCCGGGCATCGCTCACCAGGATCTCGATCGAGCCGTCTCCGTCGACGTCCACGGTCCGCACCGAGGTGACCAGCGGCGGGACAGCCTCCGGCGGCGCGACGGCCTCGGCGACGAACGAGAGTGGCGAGTCGGGAGGATCCGCGGGCAGCAACGGGAGAGCGTCCGGCGCCCGGTTGCGAAAGTACCGCCACACCTCCAGATACTGGTCGTCCGTGAGCTCGAGCGCGGCCCGTTCGGCCATGATCGCCCGCATGCGCGCGAGCGATTTCAGCCAGTCGGCGCGCGCCAGCTCGCCCGGGTCGGGGGGGCCGTGGCAGCCGGTGCAGCTCGAGACGACGACCTGGGGGACGTCGGGGAGCGCCTGCCATGCCTGGTGTTCGAGATCATCGGCTTCCCGCGCGAGCGCGAAGGCCACCGCGATGGCCGCGGCGCCGACTCCCATCGCGCCCAGGAGCATCGCCGCGCGGGACCTGGAACGCGGCGTCAGGAGGGCTTTCTCCTGACCGTGAGCAACGCGCCGGCAGGCGGATCGTCGATCGTCGACACGGCCCCGTCGGGCCAGCGCACCTCCAGGGTCTGAAGCACGGAATCGCCCGGCAGGCCGAAGTGCACGCGCTGCGGGTCGCCGAACAGGTACCCGCTCGCGGAGCGCACGTCGCGGCGCTGCACGCCGGCGGCGGTGCGCAGCCGCACCACGGCGCCGATCGCTCGCGTGTTGGCGCCGCTCTGGCGCAGCTCGACCTGCACCGCGGAGCCGCCGCACATCCGGTTTTCGAAAAGCTGCGCGGGCGTGGCCAGGTTGTTGACGACGATGTCGAGATCGCCGTCCAGGTCCAGGTCGACCATTCCCATGCCGCGTCCGCTGCGCTCCGAGGCGAGCCCCCACTCCGGGGCCGGCGCGAAGCGGCCGCCGCCAACGTTGCGGTACGCTTGGTTCTCCTCGATCAACTCGCCGTCCGGCAGATACGGGAACTGCTCGCTGCCGGCCATGCCGTTGACCACGTAGAGGTCGAGCGCGCCGTCGTGATCCAGATCGCCGAGCTTGGCCGACCAGCTCCATCCGCTGGAGGCGACTCCCGCGCTGCGTGCGCTGTTCCGGTACCGCCCGTCCTCCTCGCGCGACAGGAGCACGTTGGCGATCACCTGCTGATCGGCCTGCTCGCCGGGCACCTCGGCCATCTTCATCATCACGGTCAGGTAGTGGCGGGCCAGCTCGAGCGAGTACGGGCTCATGTCGGCCGCGAACAGCTCCTCCTCGCCGTCCGCGTCCACGTCGCCGGCGTCCAGGCTCATCGTGTTGCGGCTGATCGCCCGGAACGGCATCGCCTCCGTCCAGCCCCCGTCGGTCCGCAGCCAGACCTGGTCGATCAGCGCGAAGTCGTTGCCGACATGGATGTCCAGGCGTCCGTCGCCGTCGAGGTCGACCAGCAGCAGCGCCAGGGCCTCCGCCCGGTCGGCCAGCCGCGTCGTGCGCAAGCTGCTGCCTGCGCGCTCGTGGTAGAAGACGCCCCCCGCGCCGTGGCCGAAGCCCAGGTTCTTGACCAGCTCCGCGTCATAGGTCGCCGTCACCAGGTCCAGGTCGCCGTCGCCGTCCAGGTCGCCCCACGCCATCGTGTAGGCGGTCTCGGCCGGGGCGGGGTGAAAGAGGCGATCGAACTCGCCGTCCAGCGTATCGCGCCGCCACAGCTCGGGCGGGCCGTTGCCGCGGGTGAAGGCGATGTCGAGCAGGCCGTCGCCGTCAGCATCGACCACGGTCACCGCGCGCGTGTGCCTGATCGGCACGATCTGCCGGCGGAAGCGCAGGCCGCCCTCGTTCCACAGCAGGGAGACCGGCCCCGCCAGGTTGGTGAGCACCAGGTCGAGGTCGCCGTCGCCGTCCAGGTCACCCGCGGCGACGCCGGCGCCGTGGCTGTCGAACAGCTCGATCGGCAGTCCGGACGGCAGCGTCCGGTGGTCCAGGTCGTGCGCCCGGAACGCCGCTTCGCACCCCGACCGAGGGAGGAACCGCCGGACCTCGACGCTGGCGTCGGCCGTCGTTCCATCGGCGTGAGCCGCGGCGCAGGCGGCGATCCAGGCGAGCACCGCGGCGGCGCACCGCCCTCCCTGCTTCCAGTCCCTGGATGTCATGTCAAAAAAAAGACGGCCAGACCGAAGCGTGGCTTCAGCCTGGCCGTCGGCATCGCTCTTCAGGAAGCGAAGCTCAGAGCTTGATACCCGCCTGGTCCAGGTACCGGTTCATGGCGGTGTTGTAGATCTCCTCCAACTCCTCGGCGCCCAGGCGCTCGATGCGGCTGATGAAGCGGTCCCAGTCACTGTCCATGTTGTTCTGCCCGTTGATGAAGCGGGCGATCTGCTCGTCGACGTAGGTATGGAGCTGCTGCTCCAACTGCGCCTTCTCATCCAGCTCGTCCGGGCTGAAGCCGAAGCTCGGTGCCGGCGGCACGTCCCAGGTGCCGGCCTCCCGCCACTCGTCCCAGATCTTGAGGGTCGCGGCGCGGGCCGCCTTGCGGCCGTCCGGATCGGCGGGATCCCAGTAGTAGTTGGTCCAGTCCATGCCCCAGGTGTCGCTCGGGCCGCCCTGCATCATGATCTGCGGTCCCTCGCCGATCATCTCGCCGCGCGTCTTGGAACGGTCCGGGTCGTTCTCCTCGCACTCCACCTTCGGGTAGGCGCCGCTCCAGCAGAGCGTCCAGCGGCGGTGCCAGTCGTTGCCGGGGGTGTCGTCCCACTCCCACGCGTAGCCCTCGGGGCCGTAGCTGTTCAGCGTGGCGCCCTCGTCGCTGTACATGAAGTCCAGGAGCGCCACCGCCGCGGCCACGTTGTCGCCGCGTGCGGACAGCAGCGCCTTGGGACCGGCGATGCCGCGCTGGCGGATCCAGACGTCCTCGCCGTTCACCTGAGGGGCGACCACGGGATAGGACGAGAAGCCGCAGAACTGATCGCCGCCTGTGCCCTGGGTGCAGTACCGCTCGGCCTGCGTCGGCTCGATGCTGGATGCCCAGGTGCCCCACCAGAACATGGTCTTGCCCTCGTCCCAGTCCAGGCGCCGCTGGTCCTTCTCCGCCATGGTCAGGTAGTCGGGGTGCAGGATGCCGGCTTCGTGCATGGCGCGCAGGAACTCGGTGGCGCGCTTGAAGCGCGGGTTCAGCGGCCCGAAGCGCCAGACGTTGTCCGGCTCCATCTGCATGGCCGTGTCCGCAGCGAACTCGTCCTTGTACATGACGCGGGGCAACTGGCCTTGATTGCGGATGCCGCGGTCGCCGCGCGTGTGCATGCCGGTGGTCGGACCGCCGAACATCGCGTCCCAGTGCGGCTTCATGGCCAGGATCGCCTCCTGGACCTGGTCGATGTCCGTAAACTGGTCCGGCACGCTCGGGTCGTAGCCGGCCGCTTCCATCAGGTCGCTGCGCAGCACGAACCCGGGCACCCGCGGCGCCAGGAAGCGCGTGTCCAGCCGGTTGGCCAGGTAGACGTGCCCGTCCGGCGCGAAGCGCTGATAGTTGTCGATGTCCCACGCGGCGTACACGCGGTCCAGGTTGGGCATCTTGCCCGCCTCGCGCTCGACGTCCAGGGCGACGAACAGGCCCTGCGGCCCGTAGATGTTCGGGTCGTCCCCCATGGTGCCGAAGTACTGCATGACGTCCGGAAAATCCAGCGACGCCAGGGTCGTGCTCCACCACGTGGACATGTCGCCCTGCTCGACGTGCATCGGCTCGATGGTCGTGCCGGTCGCCTCGCCCAGCCACTTCATGACCAGCGTCTCCGACGTGGCGTTCTTGTTGAATTCGTAGAACCCGGACCAGCGGATGACCGGCCCATCGGCCGACACCGTGCCGGCGGCGGCCACCAGCAGCACCAGTGCCAGGATGCTCAGACGGGATAGCGATTGCCTCATGCAATGCCTCCTTATCTCGGGATTGCCGACGCGCCGCGGCGCGCGGCTCGTACCGGTCAGTATGCACCCGCGTGGCGGGGCGCCGCAATCTCAGCCCTTGACCGAGCCGAGGGTGATTCCTCTCACGAAGTAGCGCTGCGCGAAGGGATAGACGAACAGGATCGGGACCACCGTGATAAGCGTGAACGCCATCTGCGTGGCCTTCAGGTAGCCGCCCTGCCACACTTCCTGCGCCGCGTCGTACTGCCCCTCTACCTCGTACGCGGTGAGCTGCTCCGGCCCCGCGTCCGGGCTGCCGACACTGGAGCCGCCGAAGCCGCCGACCACCGCCACCTCCCGCAGGAACAGGGTGAGCGGGTACTTGCTCCGGTCGCTCAGGTAGATGAGCGCGCTGAAGAACGAGTTCCACATGGTCACCGCCGCGAACAGCGCGATCGTCGCCAGCATGGGCTTGATCAGCGGCAGCACGATCCTGAAGAACACCAGGAAGTCGCCGCCGCCGTCGACGTATACCGACTCCAGCAGCTCCTCGCTGACGTTGGTGTGGATGTAGACCCGGAACAGGATCACGTAGTACGCGCTGACCGCCGTCGGCAGCACGATCGGCCACAGCGTGTTCAGCATGCCGAGCTCCCTGATCCACAGGAAGTTCGGGATCAGGCCGCCGCCGAAGAACATCGACACCAGCAGCACGCCGCCGACGAAGCCGCGGAACGCCAGCCTGCGCTGCGCGAGCGCGAAGCCGGCCATGCCGCACAGGATGACCGTCAGCACCGTGTTCAGCACGGTGTAGAGGATGGAGTTGTAGTAGGCGCGGGCGATGAACGGGTTGTACTGGAACAGGTAGGTATAGATCTCCAGGCTGAAGTCAACCGGGATGAGGGTTACCTTGCCGAAGCCGACGGCGAAGAAGTCGCTGGTCGAGATCGCGGCCATGTACACGAACGGATAGAGCGCCGACACGGCGATCGCGAAGATCAGGATGACGTTGCCGACGTCGAACAGCCGCGACCCGAACGACTGGCGGTACACGCGGGTCATCGCTACCAGAGCCCCTGCCCGCGCACCCTGCGGACGATCCGGTGCGTGGCGTAGACGATGGAGAAGGAGACGATGGAGTTGAGCAGACCCACGGCGGTGGCGTATCCGTACTGGCCGTTCTGAATGCCGCGGCGATAGACGTAGGTCTGGATGATGTCCGACGTCTCGTAGGTGGCCGGGTTCTGGATCAGCAGCGCCTTTTCGAAGCCGACGTCGATCAGCGTCCGGGTGTTCAGGATCAGCAGCACCAGGATCGTCGGCAGGATGGACGGCAGGGTCACGCGCCAGATCTTCTGGAAGCGTCCGGCGCCGTCGATGTCGGCCGACTCGTACAGCTCCGGGTTGATGCCGGTCATCGCCGCCAGGTACAGGATCGAGCCCCAGCCCAGGTTCTGCCAGATGCCGGAGATCACGTACATCGGCCGGAACGCGCGCGGATCGGCCAGGATGACCGGCGCTTCTCCGGTCATGTCGGCGATGATACGCGTGAGCAGGCCTTCGAAATTGACGAACTGGAACATCAGGCCGACGATCACGACCTGCGACACGAAGTGCGGGAGGTAGGTCAGCGACTGCATCCAGCTCTTGAACTTGGCGTTCGCCAGCTCGTTGAGCAGGATCGCGAAGATGATCGGCGCCGGAAAACCGTAGACGAGCTGCTGGAGTCCCAGCAGCACGGTGTTGCGGAGCAGCCGCAGGGTGTTGGGGTCGGTGAGGAAGTCCTCGAAGTACCGGAACCCCACCCAGTTGGCGCCGAAGAAGCCTTCGATCGGGCTGAACCGCCGGAACGCGAACGTGAGGCCCCAGATCGGTATGTAGTGGAAGATCACCAGCCACACCAAGGCGATCGCGATCATGATGTGCCGCGCGGGAAAGCGGCGGATCACGTCGATGTTCCCGGCGAACCGGGACCCGAGCGTGCGCGGCTCGGCCCTGCGCTCCCGCAGCGACGACTCGACCTGGGTGTCGGCCGTTACGCCGGCGGGAGCCGTGGAGACGTCAGACACTGCCCGTGCCTCCGCCCGCGCTTACGCCCGCGTCCCCGCATACGGCGGGTACTGTCGCGGTCGCGACGATGGAGAGGTCAGCCATTCACTCCAATCCTTGGCGGCTGGCGGAGCCTCGAAAGGATGGTTTGAGCCTGCCACTGCCCCTGTCAGGTGTCAACATGCAGGCGCAGGCCGTAACGACAGATCCACTTGACCGATATACACGGACTCTACACACTCCGTGCATGGCGACCAAGACGGTTTCCATCACGACCGACGCCTACGAGAAGCTCCGGGGCGCCCGACGCTACCCGAGCGAGTCGTTCACCCAGGTGATCCTGCGGGCGACGTGGCCGGAGGACACGATCACGGCGGCGGAGCTCCTCGGCCGGCTCGATCGCACCCCGGCGACGTTCACCGCCGAAGAGCTCGACGCCATCGAGCGAGCCAAGACGGAGCAACCCGAGCCCGAGGACAAGTGGACCGTTCGCTGATCCTGGAAACGACATTCCTGATCGATCTGGAACGCGAGCGCTCGAAGCGGCGGACGGGCTCCACGCGGGACTTTCTCCACCGTCATGGCCGCTGTCGCCTGTTCATCACCGCCGTCGTCGCCGGCGAGCTCGCCGCCGGTGTCTCGCTCGGCAAGCGCGAGGAATGGGAGGAGTTCATCAGGCCCTTACGCATCCTGCCGCTCACGCGGGACGTGAGCTGGGAATATGGAGTCACGTATCGGTATCTACAGGAGCAGGGCCGGCTGATCGGCGGCAACGACCTGTGGATCGGCGCTGCCGGCTTGGCTTACGGGATGCCCGTCGTCACGCGCAACCCCGAGCACTTCCGGCGAATACCGCGGCTGGAGGTGCTCTCCTACTGACCGGCCAGATCGGCTGCGAACTCCGACCACAGCTCCCGCAGCGCGTGCACCTCGCGGCCCTCCGTCAGAGGCGTCACGTGGTGCCGGACGCGGGTCGTGTAGCTGCTGCCGGCCGCGAAAGAGAGCGAGCCGGGCCAGGTGACGTAGTCCATCGCCGGCCCGCCGGCGCCCATGCACACCGCGGCGGTGGTCTCCGGCTCGAACAGGATGATGTGCCGCTCGCCGCCCGGGGCGGGGTGCGACACCAGCGCCGGATGCGTCCACGACCCGCCGACGCGGCCGTCGCCGCGCGGGCAGTGCGGGACCCTGCCGAGCTCCCGGAACGGGCTGTCCGGCGCCACAACCAGCCGGTCGATGTGGTAGCCGCCGATGTCCAGGAAGTTGACCAGGGTCCCAGAGGCGTCCCAGAACCTGCAGCCGATCGCCGTCTCGCGCGTCGGCTTCTGGCCGGCCGGCCGGTTGAGGCTGGTGTAGCAGGCGAAGAACTGCCCGTACTCGGCGAGCTCCGTTCCGGTCTCGTTGGCGACCGTGATCGCGCAGTCGTAACGGAGCCGCGGCGGATCCTGCACGGTGGGGACCGTCCACTCGTGACGGGTGCGCACGCCGTCGCACCGGTACTCGCTCCACACTCGCGCCACACCGCCGCCCTCCTCCCCGCCGCACGCCGCTGGGACCATGCGTGGACGCATCTCCGTCGATCCTGCGTAGCCGGCCCACCACTGCCACTCGCGGCAGTCCCAGGTCGGAATGTCGGGCTCGACCGCGTCGGTGCCGTCGGCCAGCACGAAGCGTTGGATGCCCAGATGGCGCTTGCCCGCTCCGTCGATGACCACCTCGGCGCGATGCGTGCCGTCGCCCGCGCAGACATCGACGTGGAAGCGGTGGATCATGACGCGCTCAGCATGCCATCGGCCGCTCGGCAACCGAAGCAGCCGTTCTCTGACCGACATCGCGCGGTCCTCGACGATGCGTATGGGGAGCGGTACTTTCCGTCCACGATGAAGACTGATTTGCTCCGCACTCGCCGGTGCCGCCGGTTGGTGGCCACCGTCGCCGCGGTAGCGGCCCTGGCCATGCTGCTGTCGGCCGCCTGGGCGCAGGACCCGCAGGACGAGATCCCGTTCGACCCGGAGGTGCGCCGCGGCACGCTGGGCAACGGCCTGACCTACTACATCAAGGTCAACCCGGAGCCGCCCGAGCGCATCCAGCTCCGGTTGGGGGTCAACGCGGGCTCCGTGCTGGAGCAGGAGTCCGAGCGCGGCCTGGCACACTACCTGGAGCACATGGCCTTCAACGGCACCGCCTCGTTCGCCGGCAACGAGATCATCGAGTACCTGGAGTCGATCGGCTCCGCCTTCGGACCCGACATCAACGGCTACACGAGCTTCGATGAAACCGTCTACATCCTGGAGCTCCCCACCGATCCGGAGGTAGTCGCGCAGGGGTTCGACATCCTGAGCGAATGGGCCTACGCCATCACCCTGGATCCGGACGAGGTCGAGCGCGAGCGCGGCGTGGTGCTGGAGGAGTGGCGGCTCGGCCGCGGCGCCGACCAGCGCATCCGCGACCAGCAGTTTCCGGTGCTGTTCGGCGACTCCCAGTACTCGGTGCGGCTGCCGATCGGCCTGCTGGAAGTCATCGAGACCGCGTCGGCCGACGACCTGCGCGCTTTCTACGAGCGCTGGTACCGGCCCGACTTGATGGCCGTGGTCGCGGTGGGCGATCTGGACCTCGACGAGATGGAAGCCCTGATCCGCGAGCACTTCGCGGCGCCGCCGGAGGGTGCGGCCGACTTCCCGCGCGCCTACCCGCCGGATCCGCCGACCGACCGCACGCAGTTTCCCGTTCCCCCGCACCCGGACCTGCGGGTGAACGTGTCGACCGATCCCGAGGTGAACCTCACCACGCTGTGGCTCTACCACAAGGTGCCGGCGCAGGTCGGCCACGACCGCGCCGCCTACCGGCGCCTGCTGGTCGATCGGCTGTTCGGCGGCATGATCAACGCCCGGCTGTACGAACGCAGCCGGGAGGCCGATCCTCCGTTCCTGGCCGCCGGCAGCGGCAGGTCCCTGTTGGTGGGAGATGCCGCTACCCTGTACATGGCCGCCTACGTGGACAAGGACCGCATCGCGCGCGGGCTGGACACGCTGCTCGAGGAGATGCAGCGCACCGCCCAGCACGGGTTCACGTCCACCGAGCTGGAGCGCGAGAAGGCCACCATGCTGCGCGCCATCGAGAGCGCGTGGCACGAAAAGGACCAGCGGCCTTCGCAGCGTCTGGCGGAGGAGTACCTGCGCCACTTCCTGGACGGCGAGCCGGTCCCGGGGGTCGACGCGGAATACGTCCTGTATAACGAGATGCTGCCGGAGATCACCGTGGAGGAGGTCAACCGGATCGCCGAGCCGTGGCGCGGGATCCACAACGCGGTGGTGCTGCTGTCGGGTCCGGAGGGCATACCGGCGGGGCCGGAGACCGAAGCCGAGCTGATCGCGAAGGTCACCGCCGCCCCGTCCCTGGAGGTCGCGGCCTATGCCGACGAAACCAGCGACGAGCCGCTGCTGGCCGAGATCCCGGAGCCGGGCGCCATCGTCGCCGAGGAGGCCATCGACGCCGTGGACGCCGTGCGCTGGACCCTCTCCAACGGCGTCACCGTCATCGCCAAGCAGACGGATTTCCGGGACGACGAGGTCCTGCTGTCCGCGACCAGCCCCGGCGGCACCTCGCTGGTGGAGGACGCCGACTACGTGGCCGCCGTCACTGCGGACAATCTGGTGAATGGCTCCGGGGTCGGCGCGCATGACGTGGTGGCGCTGGAGAAGCTGCTGGCCGGCAACACCGCCTCGCTGTCCCCCTACATCGGCGGGCTGTTCGAGGGATTCACCGGCGACTCCTCCCCGGACGACCTCGAGACGCTGTTCCAGCTCGTCACCCTGTACGCGACCGCCCCTCGCATGGACGCCGACTACTTCGAGAGCTACTCGTCCAACCTGAGGAGCCAGGCCGAGAACCGGCTGTCGCAGCCGGACGCGGTGTTCTCTGACACCTACCGCAGCGCGATCAGCCAGGACCACTTCCGCACCCGGCCGTTCACGGTCGAGTGGGTGGAGGAGCTCAACCTGGAGCGCTCCACCGCGATCTACCACGACCGGTTCAGCGACCTGGGCGATTTCACCTTCATCGTCGTCGGCGCGTTCGAGTGGGACGCGCTGCGCTCGCTGACCGCCACCTACCTCGCCACGCTGCCGGCGACCGACCGGGTCGAGACCTGGCGGGACGTGGGCATCGACCCGCCGCCCGGGATAGAGGAACGCATCGTCCGGCAGGGAATCGACGAGCGCTCGATCACCCGCGTCGCCTTCGCCGGCGACATGGACTGGAGCCGCGAGGCGTCCCTGGAGCTGTCGGCCCTCGGCGAGATGCTGCAGATCCGCCTGCGCGAACGGGTCCGTGAGGAGTTGGGGGGCACCTACTCGATCGGCATCGGAGCTTCGGCATCGGCTCTGCCCGACCCCGAGTACCGGGTCACGGTCTGGTTCTCCAGCGATCCGGAACGCGCCGACGAGCTGTTCGAGGAGGTGCTGATCGGCGTCGACTGGGCGTTGGACGGCGCCGAGCAGAGCTACCTGGACAAGGCGAAGGAGATCCTGCGCTCCAGCCGCGAGGAGCAACTCCGGCGCAACGGCTTCTGGCTGGGTCAGATCCGGGGAGCCGTGCAGCGCGGCGAGCCGTTCCAGGCGATCGCCGGCTTCGACGAGCGCCTGGACGCGCTGACCCTGGAGCAGGTGGCGGAGGCGGCCCGCCGCTACCTCAGCCGCGACCGCTATGTGCGGGTCGTGCTGCTGCCGGAAGAGTCGGAGAGCGGCTCGGAGTAGCCGCCCCCGGCGTCCGCCGCGCTCAGGTCCACCGCCGGCAGCCGTGCCTCGCACACGTCGCCGTCGGCGACGCTGAGCGCGTAGGCGCCCGCGGCGGACCGCGCCGTCACCACGCGGCGCAGCTCCGTGCCGGCGTAGTGGGCGGCCGCGTCGTTGTCCAGGGCGATGCCGGGGACGATCTCCCCGGCGCCCAGCATCGCGCGCAGGGTCGGCCGGCGCTCCGGCTCCGCGTCGTAGTGCGGGCAGCAGCTTCCGGGCAGGAAGCCCAGGCAGTCGAGCGGCCGCAGCCGGTCGGCCCAGGAGTCGGTGCTGCCCTGCTCGAACCAGCAGATCGCCCCGGCGCTGACCCCCGACAGCACGATCCCGGCCTGCCACGCCTCCCGCAGGACCTCGTGCAGACCCCATTCGCGCCAGACGCCCAGCAGGCTGCGGGTGTTGCCCCCGCCCACGAAGATCACGTCCTGAGCGAAGGCCCACTGGCGCAGATCGGGCGTGCGCGTGAACAGCGACAGGTGCGACGGCCGGCAGTTCAGGCGGCCGCAGGCTGAGTAGAACCGGACCAGGTAGGTGTCGGCGTCGCCGGTGGCCGTGGGAATGAAGCCGATCGACGGCCGCTCGGCCGTCGCCTGCGCAAGGATGTAACGCTCCAGGAGCAGGTCCCCCGGGCCGAACCCGCCGCCGCCGAGCGCGATGATGTGGCGGTCGGTCTCAGTCGACGTGGAAGACCTCCTCGGCCGCGGCCCACCACTCGCCTTCGGCGCGGTCCGGCAGCGGATCCTGGCAGGGGTCGGTGATCTTCCACCACTCCTGCGTCCTGGGGTCGGCCGCCATCGCCGCCATGTCGGCCGCGAAGTCGTTGCCGACGTACTCGAAGTACGAGAACAGGTAGTGCTTGCCGTCGGGCAGCCGGCGCAGGAAGATCGAGTAGTTGCGGATGTTGGACCGCTGGATCCGGTCCAGCACGTCCGGCCACACGTCGGCATGCAGCCGGTTGTACTCCTCGATCTTCTCTTCCCGCAGGCCGACGATCAATCCGTAGCGTTTCATGCGTCTCCTCCTCTGCGCTGCCGCGCCAGTCGAGCCCCGGCGGTCAGCGCCTGCAGCTTGGCGCGGGCGATGTGCCGGGGGCAGTGGTTGAAGCCGCAGTCCGGCACCGCGACGATGCGCGCGGCATCCACGTGGCGCGCCGCCTGCTCCAGGGCGACGGCCACTTCCTCGGCGTCCTCGACGAAGTAGGACTTCACGTCGACGACGCCGACGCCGACGTCGATCGGCTCCGGCACCCCGGCCAGCAGCTCGAGCTGCGCCTGCTCGCGGTTGGCGAACTCGAAGTTGAGCTGGTCGCAGCGCGCCCTGCTGAGCGCCGGGAACAGGTAGCGGTAGTCGCGCCGGTCGCGCGAGCGGCCCCTGAAGTTGCCGAAGCACAGGTGCACGCCGACGCGCGCGTGCACGCCGTCGCGGGTGGCGTTGAGCGCCTCGACCAGCTCGGAGCCCGCTGCGTGGCTGGTGGCGTAGCGCGGCTCGTCGATCTGCAGATAGGTGGCTCCGGCCGCGACCAGCGCCCGCATCTCGGCATTGACGATGTCGGTCATGTCGGCCAGCACCGCATCGCGGCTGGTCCCGCTGTCCGGCAGCAGCAGCGGCAGCGACAGCGTCACCGGGCCGGGGACGCACACCTTGATCGGCCGCTCGGTGTGGCGGCGCAGGTAGGCGACCTCTTCCACGATGCCCAAGCCCTCCGCGGCGCGCACCGGCCCCTCGACCCGGTAGCGTGGGTTCTGGTCGTAGCCGGCGGCGCCGAGCCGGCGCGCGGGTCGGAGCTGCATCAGGCCGGTGAAGCGGCCGTAGAAGCCCTGGATGAAGTCGCGGCGACGCATCTCGCCGTCGGTGACCACGTCGACGCCGGCGTGCTCCTGGTCGAACAGCGCCACGTTGACCGCGTCGTCGAGCGCCTCGGCGATGTCGGCCTCACCCAGGTCACCGGCGGACGCGGCGCGCTCCTCCAGCGCGATCAGCCAGCTCGGCAGCGCGTAGCTGCCGATCATCTCGGTCGGATAGAGCGGCCGGTCGGCCACGGTCAGCCCGTTGCCTCCCTGATGGCGTCGACGTTGCGGCGCGCGATCTGGGCCAGCATGCCGTTCAGCTCGCCGCAGATGATCAGCCTGGCGCCCATCTCGATCCAGCGCGCCGCGCTCTCGCCGTCGGGGACCACCGTCCCGCACGGCTTGCCCACGCGCGCGCAGCCCTCGATGGCCCGGCGGATGACCGCCTCGTGCGGTCCGCCCGCCCGGTAGAAGTCGGCCAGGGCGATGCCGTGCGACATGGCCAGGTCGTACGGCCCCACCAGGCAGGCGGTGACCCACGGCCGGTCGAACACCGAAGGGTCGTCGACCGCGCGCGGCGTCTCGATCATCGGGATCAGCGCGAGCTGATCCTCCAGCTCCGCCCAGGTCTCGCGGCGGAAGTCGCCCACGTGGCGGTTGCCGGGGCCGCCCGGGCCGCGCTCGCCGACCGGCGGCAGGAAGGCGGCGCGGCGCAGCGTGTCGACCTGCTCGGCGGTGTCGACCATCGGCAGGATGGCCCCGAGCGAGCCGTAGTCGAGCGCCAGGCGCACGTGCTCGTAGGTGCAGAAGGTGCGCATGATCACGGCAAAGCCGGCCAGCCGGCCGACCCGGCAGATGGCGGCGAGGCGGTCCGGCGGATACTCCCCGTGCTCGGCGTCCAGCATCAGGAAGTCGTAGCCGGCGTTCTGCAGCACCTCAATGTGCGATTCGTGGGTGTTGTCGGTGGCGAGCGCCCCGATCGGCACCTCGCCCGCCGCCAGCTTGCGCACGACGGCATTCTCGGTCACAGGCATGCCCAGACCATACCGCACTTGGGCGCTACAGGATGCCGAAGACCTCCAGAAGTCCCGAGACCCGTACCGCCATCACGACCACGGCGATGACCAGGATCGCGCGGATCCAGCGCTCGCCGCCGGCCACCGAGAAGCGCGCGCCGATCCAGGCGCCGGCGGCATTGCCGGCCGCCAGGGTCAGGCCCGGTCCCCACTCGACCTTGCCGTTGAGCAGGAACACCGTCAGCGCCGACACCGTGAAGATCAGGATCACCGCCACCTTGACCGCGTTGATGCGTACCAGGTCGTAGCCGGTCAAGAAGATCAGGGAGCTCATGATCAGGAAGCCCACCCCCGCCTGGATGAAACCCCCGTACACGCCGATGGCGAAGAAGATCGCCATCAGCAGGATGCGCCGCGAGCCGGCCGGCGGCTCGACGGCGCCCTGCCCGTCGGCCGGCTTGGGCTTGAAGAAGATCGACACCAGCACCAGCACCATGACCCCGGCCAGCACCGCGTTGAACACGGCGTCCGGCACGTCCACGGCGATGCGCGAGCCGACCACCGCGCCGGCGAGCGCCGGCAGGCCGAGCTGCAGAGCGAGCGCCGGCTCGAAGTGGCCCTTGCTGCGAAAGCCGGCGACGGCGGTGATGTTCTGCAGCATGATCGCCACCCGCACAGTGCCGTTGGCGACGCTGGAGGGCATGCCCAGGAAGATCAGCACCGGCATGGTGAGCGCGCTGCCGCCGCCGGCCACCGTGTTCAGGAAGCCGCCGGCGACGCCGACCACCAGCACGAGCGCGAGCTCGGGTAGTTCCACGGGAGGTTATCGAAAAGGATCGTGAGCGCGGACAGTGCCGTAGATCCGCTCGTGTCGAAAGTTTTCGGACACGACCCCGTCCACACCGTAGTGCTCGGCGTACGCCCACGTATGCGCATCGAACCAGCTCAGTTGATAGGTGACCGCACCTCGATGCGCGGTGCGCAGCACCTCGGCGGTGGGATACATCACGTACACTGTCGCCGTCTCCATGCTTCGGGTGCGCTTACGGTCTGCTTGCGCAAGTCGCGGCGCACAAGGCGCCTCGAAGGAGCATCCGTACCATGGCGGAACCGCCAGCACCGCACCCTCACCAAGCGCACCGCGGACCGTCTCTCGGTCAACGGCAAGGACGCCGTCTTCTGGGACAACGAACTTCCCGACTTCGGCGTTCGAGTGTACCCCTCCGGCAAGAGGGTCTTCGTCGTCCACACACACGCCTTCGGCCGCTCCAAGCGCGTCAGTCTCGGGACCCATGGCGACACAGACTTCTCCGTCGACCTCGTGCCGGCCTTCGGCGAACGCCTCGTCGCGGACATCAAGTACAACGACATCCTCGCCTTTCACAACAGCCTGCACCAGATGCCGACCGTCGCCAACCCGGCTACCGCCATCCCGGTCAAGATCCTCAACTTGGCGGATGCGTGGGGCTGACGTCCCTTCGGCTCCAACCCGTGCCGGGGCGTGCCCCGCTTCCGGGTCGAGAAGCACGAGCGGTTCCTGACCCGCGAGGAGCTGTTCCGGCTCGGCGAGGCACTAAAGTCCGCTACCGCTCATCTCGCCCGCGATACGATCAAGGCCCCACTCCCCGCACAGCACACCAGACCGATACCGCCCGAAGGAGCTCCAAAAGGTCCGCCCCCGACTGATCGGCACCGTGACCAACGCAATCCGCCGCGCCTGCGACCGATACCGCAAGACCCGCACCCAAGGCACGGAGGGACGCGTCCCAACTCCCCACGGCGCGATCGCAATCGAATGGGGCGCCGATCTCGATGTGGAGCGGGTCGGAGCCGCGACCACGAAGAGCAAGGCCGCAAAGACCTACCTTCCGAGCACCCGTCGCGGAACCTCGACGAAATATGCCTCGACAATTGCCGCGAGCGCCGCCTTCAGGACTCCTGTTTCGACAAACAGGGCATCGTGTTCATGCGCATATCGCCACTCCGTGAAGACATTATTGTTTTTGCGCAATGCGGTTCTTATGCCCGGACAGATCGGCCAATCTGGCATGGGGCCTGCTACTTCGGGCATCCTGTCCTCAAGCTGTTTCCGCGTGTTCTCTCCCAAGCCATCGAACAGCTTCAGAAGATCGTGAGTTTTGACGGGCGACCGATTGCCTTCTCTGCGGTGCCATGCCTTCAAACCGATCTCGACGGCGAGGGACAAGAGAACCGGAACCGCTACAGACATTCCTTTACGCCATGCACCGTCCCTCGGTTCAGCATCGAGATGTTCCACAAGCCGCCCGAGTTCCTTTGCCCGCGTCATCATCAGATCTGGATTGTTCTTCCAGAAGCTGTCCCGTGACATTGAGCGTTCCCCGCTCGCATCATGTCCGCCTGTTCGAGCACTGTCCGCGTCGCCTTTCCTTGACATGACAGGATAAAGGATGCCACCAAACTCGGGACGGCATCGAGCGCTTCGCCTGGGCAACGCCGCGCCCGAGCCGCTGGACGCCTACCGCGCTGAGCAACTCAACATTGAGACCCTGATGGCCTTCGCCGTCACCACCGACCACGACCGCCAGCGCGCGGTGTGGAAGCGTATCCAGCCGTCGGGCCGTCCCGCCGGGACCGCTCAGTCACCCGCGAGCGAGTCATGCCGGTCGCTCCCCCGAGTTCGCGTCGCTAGTCCCGCGCCGAGCACCCGTTGAGCGAACGACCGACGGCTTCCGCCGGATGGGTGAGCGCCAGGAGCGCCTCGGTCTCCTCCAGCGTCTCGCCCGTGTGGTGGGTGATCGAGGCCCTACGCCGGCTCGACCGGGACGACGCGGCCGCTGGTCAGGCTGCGGCTGACGGCTTCGGTGAACTCCATGTACTGCAGGCCGATCTTGAACGGGGTCAGCACGATCTCCTCCTCGCCGCGGATGGCGCCGACGAACTCGTCCTCCACCCGCCAGGACTGCGCTTCTTCGGGGCGCACCTCCACCTCCGCCAGTGCGTCGTCGCCGTTGCGTCCGGCCCGCACGGTATCGGTGTCGCTGTCGAAGCGGATCGTGCCGTCCGAGCCGCACAGGTGGATCTGCGAGCCGCCGCTCAGCCCCATCACCGCCGACACCTGCAGGTGAAGCTGCGCACCGCAGTGGAGCTCCGCCGTGATGTCGATGTGCTCCGGGACCAGCGCGTCGCGCAGCACGCCCGACGCATCGCGCCGACGCGTGACGAAGGTCCTGCCCATCGCCGACAGGCGGCGGGCCGTCCCGACCCAGCGCATCATCGCCTCGTACCAGATGCCCATGGTCATGATGTTACGGCCCGACAGGTCGGTGTCTTGACGCCAGTGCAGCGGCGCGTCGCGGTCCAGGAAGCCGGTCGAGACGCGCGCGTCGACGACCAGCAGCTCGCCCAGCACCCCCTCGGCCATCAGCCTCTGGATGGTGCGGTCCACCCGCACCGTCATCGGCGACGGCACGATCTGCGCCACCAGATCCGGATGCGCCCGCGACGCCGCGAGCATCCTGCGTGCCTCGGCCGCGTCGCGCGCCATGCGCGCCTCGCACAGCACGTGCTTGCCCGCGTTCAGCGCGGCGACGGTCACCTGCTCGTGCAGGTAGGGCCACGTGCCGATCACCACCGCGTCGACGTCGGACTCGACCACCTCCCGCCACGTCGTCAGCACCTGCGGGATGCCGAACTCCTCCGCGACCCGCGCGCCCGAAGCGTGCGACCGGTTGCAGACGCTGACCACCTCGACCCCGTCGATCGCCTGCAGGCGCGGGATGTGCAGGTGTCGGGTGTTGGCGCCGGCGCCCACGACGCCGACCCTGATCCGTGTGCTCATGGAGCCTCCTCCGTCATCTCGTCACATCCAGAATAGCCTACCCGGCGATCAGGTGCCGGCCCGTGTCCCAGACGATGGTGGCGATGCCGAGGAGCAGGACGGCCGCGAACAGGCGGCGGATGCGCGGGCCCTTGAACCGCCTGGCCAGGCGTACGCCCAGCAGCACGCCAAGCACCGACCCCACGGTGAGCAACACCACCAGCAGCAGCTCGACGTGTCCCTGCCCCCCGTGGCGGAGCGCCCCGTAGCCGGAAGCCAGCACCACCTGCAGGGCGCTGGTGCCGATCGCGACATGGGTAGGCACGCCCAGGACGTAGATCAGCAGCGGGAAGTTGATGAACCCGCCGCCCACGCCCATCAGCCCGGTGAGGATGCCGGTGCCGAAACCCATGACCAGCGGCACCCACACCGAGATGCCGGCCAGCCCGCAGCGCGGCAGGGCCATGATCGGCCGCAGCCGGATGCGTCGCAGGGCCCGCCCCGCGCGCGTGTCCACGTCACCGCGCCCCACGCGGGTCTCGCGCCAGATCATCCCCGCGACCGACGCCAGCAGCACCACGAACAGGCCGCCGAGCACCAGGTCGAGCAGCGTGATGCCGGCGCCGGAGACGCTCACCTCGCCGATCGACTCCAGCTCGTTCTGAATTCGCAGGCCCACCTCGGCCCCCGCCACCGCTCCGGCGCCGAGCACCAGCCCCAGGCGCACCTCGACGTTGCCGGCCCGCCGGTGCCGGTACGCGGACACCGTGCCGGTCAGGAAGATCTGCACCAGGTCGGTGCCCACGGCGACCGGGTAGGGCACCCCGAACAGCGCCTTGAGCGCCGGCGTGAGCAGGAATCCGCCGCCGACGCCGAACAGGCCGGTGAGCACACCCACCGAGAAGCCGAGCACCACCACGCCCGGCAGCCATACCTCCACCTGGGCCAGGGGAAGGAACAGTGTCAGCACCTCGACTGCCCCTACCTGGCAGGATGCCCAGCGCAAGAGGATTCAACCATGACTTCCTCTGACGGACAGCACTCTCAAACGGCCGTGAGTAGTGAGGTCGGGACCGTGCAGTACCCTCGGATGGGTGTCCGATCAGTCACAGAAGATCAAACGGAGTTACTATACCCAAGAGATCCTCGCAGCCGTGTCCTTTTACCAGTATCGGCCACTCCCTTTTTTCGGCACCACCCAACACCGAGCTGACTGTGTCGTTTGGTGCCGCGCACCACGAGCACTTTCTACAAACCAGTTCCCCGTCGCCGTTACATCTCCTGGCACATTCCAGCGTTTTGCTTAGCCTCTTTCTGATACAGCCTTGCTTGCGGTTACAGCTCTGCAGATAGGCGACAATATCCGTGTCAGAAACGACGTACCACGTGTCTCCACATCGGAACGGAAGATACGAGAACGACCTCTCAAGCATGACTTGTCGAATAAAGCCGATCGGTTGCCACAGATACGCGCACACCGGGTTTCGTACCATGTAGTCCTTGATTCTCGTATCGTCGCACGATCCTGCCTTTCCCACCAAAGCATCCTCCATCATGATGCTTAGCTCGGTCGAATGGGAAGTGAGAATTCGGGCGACCGATCCCTGATGCAATGCGTCGTTTCGCGCTTCCCTGACCAGCTTGTACAACGTCGCGAATCCGATAGAGTGATCTGCGGTTGGGCGACCAGCATCAGGATGATAGCACTTCACGAACAGACTTAAGGGACACTCGTACGCGCCGAGGTTGCCTTGTTTCCCGAGGAGATAAGAACCTATCCGTTCCACAACGAAAAGAATCTTCTGGTATCCTTCCGCATCCGCCAATACGCCATACCTGGCATCTCGGAGTTGGTCCCGAAAATTCAGCGCGCACTCTCGGTCCATCGTTCTCGCCATGACAATCTACCCTTCGTACGATACCACGAGGAGCAGAGCGTTAGGCGGCTCTGCTTCACATTTCGGATACTGGCGCTGAGTTGCCCGACTTGGTTGCATGATGGGTGCGCATCCTCCCAGATGTTCGTCATCGATGGTCACGCGCAGTAGGACTCTTCAACCGAGGAGGGGCCGTAGACTACCGACGAGACGACCTCAATCATCGGGCGTGCGGACTGACGGGGCTCAAGATGGCGTCTGCGAAAGGATCTGCTGCTGCAGCCAACTACACGCCGGCGGGCGCAACCCCATCGCCGGCCGCCGATTCCGCCCTACAGCCCGACCGGCGCCACCGCCACCCAGTAGTAGACCAGGTAGGCGCCGGCTCCCAGCAGGAACAGCACGCCGACGTGGTTGGCGAACGGCATCAGCGCCCGCAACCGCTGCGCCAGCGTGGTGCGCAGCAGCGCGGCCGCGACGGTGACCACGGTGATCACCGCCCCCATGCCCAGCGCGTAGCTCACGAACTGGGCGAGGCTGACCAGCCATCCGTCGGCGGTCAGCGCCGTCGACACCACCAGCAGGAAGATCGGCAGCGCGCAGCTCAGCGACGCGATGGAGTAAGTCATCCCGAACAGGAGCGCGTTCAGGGTGTTGCGCTGCGGCGTGACGTGCACGCGGCTGGCGGCGGCGATGCCGATCTTGCGGCCGGAGATCAAGAGCCACAGCGCCAGCGCCACCATGACGGCTCCCACCGCCGTGGCCGCATACGGCAGGACCGGACCGAGCGCCTGCCCGGCCAGCCCGACCAGCACGCCCACCGGCGCCACCACCGCCACGAATCCCACGGTGGTCGCCGCGGCGATGCGGAGCGCCCCGAGCGTGCGGCGCAGCCATGACGCGGCGCCGTAACCGCTCTCCTGCGTGCCGAGCTGCAGCGACAGGTAGGTGGGCAGCATGATGAAGCCGCACGGGTTGACGCAGGCGACGATGCCGGCCCCGAACGCCGTGCCGAGCCGCACCGAGCGGGCCAGCTCGGTGGCGGCGTTCTCGGCGCTGGCCTGCACGCGCGTGAGCAGATAGACCAGGGCCACCACCGCGGCTGCCGGCACCACGTAGTACCACAGGAGGTGCCGCCACCCGCCGGTCGCGGGCCGGGACGGGTCGGCAGTCCGGGCGGTGGCCATGCGCTTACTTCTCCGCGTCGATCAGGGCGCCGGCCAGCTCCTCCAGCTTTTCCTTGGTCAGAAAGCCGGTCCAAGTGTGGGCGATCTGCCCCGCGGAGTTGATGAAATAGGTGGCGGGGAGACCCAGCAGCTCGTACTCCTTCTGGATATGCTCGTCCGCGGTGGTAACCGCCGGGTAGGTGATCTCCAGCGTATGCAGCAATGACATCGCGTGCTCGGGCAGGCCGAGCCCGGCCAGCGCGCCGATGTCGACGCCCAGCATCAGCACCTGCTTGCGGTGCTTGTCGTAGTACTCCTGGAACTCCGGCATCTCGACCTGGCACGGCGGGCACTGGGCCGCCCAGAAGTTGAGGATGATCGGCTTGCCCAGGGCGACCACGTCGCTCAGGTGCAGCTCTCGGCCGCCGAGCTCCTTCTCGCCCTGGTACGCCTCGAAATAGAAGTCGGGGGCCATGGGCAGGTCCGCCTGGACCGGGCTGCCACCGTCTCCGCCCTTGCCCCCACAGCCGGCCAGCAGCAGGCCGGCCGCCGCAGCTGCCAGCAGGACGCGCACTCCTCGTCGTGACCGCTCCATCGCTTCCTCCTCAGTCGACGCCGGCAGCCGGCCGTCCCTTACCCGCGGATCCGTCCGCCCACGGCGCCGGCAGGCCGAGCGCGCGCAGCTTGGCCTCCGCCTCCGCCCGCTCGCGATTGCGGGCCAGGCGGCCGGGCTGACCCTTGCGGTCGGCCAGCCAGCCCGCCGCGCGCGCGATCGCGGCCGCCTGCTCGTGGTCGCCGGCGGTCAAACAGGCGACCAGATCGGTCTCGATCCGGCTCAGGCTGGTGGTGTGCAGCCGGTAGTCGCAGAACGCCTCCCAGGCCAGCGGGCACCAGCGGGCGACCACTTCCGCGCCGATCACCTGCGCGTAGTGGCGGATCTCGAGTTGCGCGTGGTCGTCCATGCGCAGCGACAGGAAGTGCAGCAGATTGTGCAGGTCGATCTTCCAGTACGCCTCGGTATAGGTGGACAGCGGCAGGTCCTTGCGCGCCTGCTCGCGCGCCACGCCGGCATCGAGGCGTTCCTGGTAGACGGCCCGCGCCCGCCGCTGCAGCGCTTCCTCGGCGCCACTCAGCCGCTCGCCGACCGAGCGGTCCAGCGGCTCGCCCGATCCCTGCCGGTTGCCGGACGCCTGCGTGCGCCATTCAGCGGGGGCCGTGGCCTGCGCGGCGTCGATGGCGATCGAGTAGCGGGTCGAGATCTCGTTGACGGACGCGGTGCGGTGGCGGATCCACTGCCGCCAGGCGTCCATCGGCGCGCGCACGTGCAGCTTCAGCTCGCACATCTCGAACGGGGTGGTGTGGCGGTGGCGCATCAGGTAGCGGATCAGCCCGCGGTCGTCGCTCACCCGCCGGGTGCCCTCCCCGTAGGAGACGCGCGCCGCCTGCACGATTGCGGCGTCGTTGCCCAGGTAGTCGACGACGCGCACGAACCCGTCATCCAGCACGTCCAGCCGGCGGCCCAGGATCTCGTCCAGCGCGGCCACGTGCGGCCGCGTGAGCGCGTGCTCGCCGGGTTCCCGTTCGCCGCCTTCGGCCTCCAGGAAGCGAGCCGCGCGCTCGACCACCCGGCCCGCCTCCGGGAAGGTGAACAGCTCGCACACCGCCGGGAACGGCAGCCAGCGGCAGTCGGCGATCTCCTCGGCCTGCAGCCGGACCCTGCCCGTGCCCGCGTCGGCCAGGAAGTAGTACACGACCTTGTCGTCCCCGGACGGGAGGCGGTAGCGCACCTCCTCGCGGAACCCCGGCAGGAAGCTCACGTCACGGAGGCCCACCTCCTCGGCGATCTCGCGCCGCGCCGCTTCGGCGATGCTCTCGCCGGCCTCGACGTGGCCCTTGACCAGCCCCCAGTAGCCGCGCTCCGACCGTGACTCCACGGCCAGGAAGTGCAGCGCACCGTCGATCCTGCGGAAGAGCGCCGCGCCGCTCGAGGTTACATGAGCCATCGCTACTGAACCGACAGGACGACCTTGCCGACGTTTCCGAAGCCCTCGACCAGCGCGTGCGCTTCGCCCGCCTGCCGGATCGGCAGCGTGCGGTCGATGATCGGCTGCAGCCTCCCTTCGTCGAAGAGCGGCAGGAACCGCCGCGCGAATCCCGCCGTGATCGCAGCCTTCTCCTCGTCCGAGCGGCCGCGCAGCACGGAGCCGATGATACGGATCCTGCGCCGCATCAGCGCGGCCAGGTCGACCGTCGCCTGCGCGCCGCCCAGCGTCGCCAACAGGACCAGGCGCCCGCGGGTCGCGAGCACCCGCAGGTTGCGCTCCAGGTAATCGGCGCCGACGATGTCCAGCACCACGTCCACCCCGCCCCACTCGCGCTCGATCTCGGCGGCGAAGTCCTGCCGGGTGTGGTCGATCGCGAGCTCGGCGCCCAGGCGCCGGCAGACCGAGAGCTTGCGCCCGTCGCGCGCGGTGACCGCCACCCGCGCGCCCGCGCAGGCGGCGAGCTGGATGGCCGCGGTGCCGACCCCGCTGGCGCCGCCGTGGATGAGCACCGATTCGCCCGCCCGCAGCTCCGCTTCCCGGAATAGGTTCACGTACGCGGTGAGGAACGCCTCCGGGACCGCCGCCGCCTCCGCCAGCGACAGGCGTTCCGGCACGCGCATCAGGCTGCCGGCAGGCACAGGGCAGCGCTCGGCATAGGCGCCGCCGGGGACGATCGCGCAGACGCGGTCGCCGGCGGACCATTCCGCGACGCCCTGGCCGAGCGCTCCGATCCGCCCGGCGATTTCCAGGCCCAGGATGTCCGAAGCCCCGGGCGGCGGCGGGTAGCGGCCGGCGCGCTGCAGCAGGTCGGCGCGGTTCACCGCCGTGGCGGCCACCTCGACCAGGACGTGACCGGCCGGCGGCGCCCCCGGGTCGGAGACCTCCTCCCAGCGCAGGGAGTGCTCGGGGGCGCGGCCGACGACGATCGCGTGCACGGTCAGCCCCGCAGGTTGGCGATGGCCGTGCGAGACCCGCCGGGACCGACGAAGCGGACGATCACGCTCACCAGCAGGGGGCCGGCCAGCGCCTCCCGGAAACGCTCGCAGGTGTCCTCCGGGCCGGCATCGAAGCGCACGCACAGCGGGTCGCCGGCGAACGGCGCGGGGTCGCCGGCACCTCCGGCGTAGGTGGTGACGCAGCGCCCGCTGCCCGGCGGCAGCGTGTCGTACGAGAAGACGCTGCGCTCGGTGACCGCCTGGCCGTCGACGGTGCGCTCGCGGACCACGCCCAGCCGGCACGCGCCGAGGGCGCCGACGTCAGCCGTGCCGGTGATGCGCGGAGTGGCGAGCTCGTCCGGCTCCGCGGTCCATGCCTGAAGCGCACGTTCCAGCGTGTGGCCGCTGCTCAGGACGTTCAGGACCGGCTCGGTCTGTTCCCCGTTGCTCACCACGTGCGTCCCGCCACGGCTCATGAGCAGGGGATAGACCACCAGCGCCGGATCGTCACCGCGCCCCGCATCGACGAACTCCGTCCGTACCGTGCCGTCGGCCGACTCCACCAGCCGCCGGTTGCGGCTGCGCTCGCTGCGGCCAGTGATCCAGTAGACGATCGCCACGCTCCGGCCGTCAGGCGCCGGCCCCAGCGCCAGTCCGCGCCCGCGGTAGGTGCCGTCGGCCAGTCGCGCCAGGCCGTCCATGTCCGGCGCGCTCAGCCCGGAAGCGCGGCGCGGATGCGCGCCGCCTCGGCCGCCAGCGCCTCGTCCCCCGGGTTCGGACCGACGTTCGCGAAGTCCATGTCGTGCATGCCGTCGATCGGGCTGACGTGGACGTGCACGTGCGGGACCTCCAGCCCGGCGATCAGCAGCCCCACCTTGGTCGGCCGATACGCCGCCTGCTGGGCGCGGGCGATGGTGCGCGCCACCCCCATCAGCGCGTTCAGGGTTTCGTCATCCAGGTCGATCCAGTGATCGACCTCGGCCCGCGGCACCACGAGCGTGTGACCGGGGCGCAGCGGATTGATGGAAAGGAACGCCACGCACCGTTCGTCCTGCCAGACGAAGTGGGCCGGCAGCTCGCCGGCGATGATCCGCGTGAAGACGCTTGCCATGACGATGATCAGTGTAACCCGTACCACGGTCGGGCTATGCTCCCGCGCACGTGGACCACTCCCGCACGCTCAACGTCCTGCTGTTCATCATCGTCATCATCGCCGTCGGCGTGGCGCTCAAGCTGATGCAGCCGGTGCTCACCCTGTTCCTGGTGGCGCTGATGCTGGCCTACCTGATCGATCCGGTGATGGTGGTGATGGACGAGCGCCTGAAGCTGCCGTTGTGGGTCGCGCTGCCACTGACCGCCATCCTGTCGCTGGCCGTGCTGTCGGGCATCGGCGTGATCATCATCCGCAGCCTGGTCGAGTTCACGCGGGACTTCGACGACTTCATGCCGGCCATCGACCGGACCCTGCAGAACGCGACGGATTTCCTCGCGAGCAGATTCGGGGTGGAGCTCTCCTTCAATCCCCTGGAAGAGCTGCGCGGCCTGCTGCTGTCGTCCTTCAATCAAGTGGCCAACGCAGCGCAGTCGGTGCTGCGCGGCGTCACCTCCTTCCTGCTGGTGTTCTTCTTCGCGCTGCTGTTCCTGTCGGCCAAGCACCACATGACGCGAAGCTTCGCGGACGCGTTCTCGCATCCGCAGAGCTCGATGCCGGCCATCCTGGGGCAGATCGACCGCTCGCTGCGCCGCTTCATCGGCGTCAAGACCCTGATCAGTCTGTCGGTCGGCACCGCCACGAGCCTGATCCTGCTGGCCTTCGGCGTCCGCTTCGCCGTGGTGTGGGGGTTGCTGACGTTCCTGCTCAACTTCATCCCAAGCGTCGGATCGCTCTTGTCGATCGCCGCCGTGGCGCTGTTCTCCTTTGCGCAGTTCGGCGGCGGGCTGACGCCGATCGCCGTGATCGCGTGCGTGGCCGCGGCGCAGGTCCTCACCGGCAGCATCCTGGAGCCCAAGCTGCTCGGCGACGCGCTGAACCTGTCGCTGCTGGTGGTGTTCATCTTCCTGTTCTTCTGGGGGTGGCTTTGGGGTCCGATCGGCGCCCTGCTGGCCGTGCCGATGACCGCGGCGCTGCGCATCGTGCTGGCCAACATCCCGGCGACCGAGTCGTTCACCCGGCTCATGGAGGGCCGGCGGCGCGAGTCGTCCTGAGGTGGCCGGCATGGCTCACGGGGGCCGGGTCGACGATCTGTGGGTCGACGATCTGTGGGTGCGCCGCGGCACCCGCGACGTGCTGCAGGGCGTCAGCCTGGAGGTCGCCGGCGGCGGCGGGCTCTTGATCACCGGCGCCAACGGCACCGGCAAGACCACGCTGCTGCGGGCGATCCTGGGCTTCCTGCCGCCGCGGCGCGGCGCGGTCACCTTCGGCGGGCGCCCCGTGCGGGCTCCGGCAGCCGGCTACGTGCCGCAGGAGTCGCCTGCCGGCGACCTGCCGATCACCGCGGCCGAGGTGGTGGAGATCGGCACCGTGGCGCGGAGCCTGGGCGCCGACGAGCGCGGCCGGGTCGTGGCCGCAGCCATGGATGACACGGGGTGCGGACACCTGCGCCGGCGCCGCTACGGGGAGCTGTCGGGCGGCGAACGCCAGCGCGTGTCGGTGGCGCGCTGCCTCGCGCAGGACGCGCGGCTGCTGCTCCTGGACGAGCCGACGTCGGCCCTGGACGCCGCGGCGCGCGCCGGCCTGATCGAGCTCCTGGAGCGCGTGCGCGAGCGGCTGGGGCTGGCGATCCTGATGGTCAGCCACGATCCGGAAGCGCGGGCGCGCGTCCCGTGGCCGGTGCGCGAGCTGCGCGACGGGCGTGTGCGAACTTGAGCATCCTGCTCGAAGCGCTCGCCGTGGCGCCGATCGCGCGCGGGCTGGCCGCCGTGCTGATCGCCGGCGCCGCGCTGCCACTGGCCGGAGTGCTGGTGCTGCGCCTGGAGCTCGTGACCCTGCGCTTCACCCTCATGCACGGGGCACTGCTGGGAGCGGCGGTGGCGCTGGCGGTCGGGCTGGATCCGCTGCTTCCCGGCCTGGCTGTCGCTCTGCTGCTGGTGATCACGCACGCGCCGCTGGCCAAGGCGGCGGGACTGCGGCTGGGCTACGTGGCGGCCTTCCTGATGGTGATCACCATCGGCGCCGCGGCAGCCGTGATCTACCGCGCCGCGGTGCCGGCTCCGGAGGTGTTCGCGGTGCTGTGGGGCGATCCGTTCGCGCTCAGTCGCAGCGACCTGATCGCCGTCGCGGCATTCGGGGCGGCACTGATCGCGTTCGTGGCGCTGGCCCACCGCCGCATCGCGGCGCTCCTGTTCGACCAGGAGGTGGCGGCCGCGAGCGGGGTGGCCGTGCGGCGGGTGCGGGCGGCGGTGCTGCTTGCGGTAGGCTGCGCCGTGGCCTTCGCGATGAAGCTGATCGGCGCGCTGCTGCTCGACGCCATCCTGCTGTTGCCGGCGATCCTGGCGCTGGCCGTGGCGCGCAGCGTGCGCGGCCTGTTCCTGCTGGCCGGAGCGGCCGGGCTGGCCGTGGCGGCGGCAGGGTTCGCGGTGGCGCTCCTGGTCGACCTGCCGGCCAGCGCCGGCGTGACGCTGGCGGCAGCCCTGCTGCTGCCGGTGGTGATCGTCGCCCGGCGGCGGAGGCACGCGTGAGCCGGCACGCCGTGGCCGGCTCACGGCGGTTTCCTCAACTGCGGCACCTGCTTATGGCTGGGTGGATCGGCTGCGCGGCCGCAGCCGGAGCGGACGGTGGCGCCGTCGTCGCGTCGACCGAGTGGACGGCCGCCTTCGCGCGCGCGGCCGGCATCGTTGAGGTGACCGTGCTGGCACCGGCCGCTTCGCGCCATCCGGCCGAATACCAGTTGCGGCCGTCGGACCTGCGCGCCGTCGCCGCCGCGGATGCGCTGATCTTCGCCGGGTACGAGGCGATGGCGGCACGCCTGCAGGAGTTGGCCGGTCGGGAGGCGACCGTTCTGCGTATCGACACCGACTATTCGCTGGCGACGCTCCGCCGATCGCTGGCGGCGCTGCAGGCTGCCGGCGGCACCTCGGCGGCCGCGGCGGCAAGCCTCCGCGCGATCGCCAGGGAATACGCCGCATGGCGCTCCGATTTGGCGGCTCGCGGCCTGGCCGGGGCGCCGGCGCTGGTCCATCGCTTCCAGGAGCCGCTGGCGCGCGAGCTGGGCTTCGACGTGGTCGCGGTGTTCGGACCGCTGCCGCCGCAGGCAGCCGCTCTCGCCTCCCTGGCCGATGCGGAGGTGGCGCTGATCATCGACAACCACCACAACGCGGTGGCCGCGCCGCTCGCGGAGATGCACACCCCGGCGCCGGCGGTGGCGTTCCTGAACTTCCCCGGCACCGCCGGCACCACGACCCTGCTGGACGTGGTCCGCCACAACCGCGGTCTGCTGGCCGCTACCCTGGACAGATGACCGCCGCCGGCCGGCGACGCTACGCCGTGATCTGAAAGGCGTACAGGCTGGCCTCGCTCAGGTAGAACTTCAGGCGGATCGTCCGGCCGCGCAGCGCCGACAGGCCGCCGCCGTTCCAGCGGACCGGGTGCGCGAGGGCGTCGCCCGAGAACGCCGCGCACTCGCCGCGGCCGAACCCTTCGACCGCCTCCCCACTTTCGGTGAGAACCTCGGCCTGAATCCGGCCGTTGGCGGCGCCGGCGTTGATCTGCAGCTCGTCCCCCTCGCATGCGAACGCCCGCGTCACCAGCGTTCCCTCGCTCTGCCGCACCGGCGTGCGCGCGATGAAGCGGTCGCGCTTGAGAGTCGCCAGCCCCAAGGCGCTTTCCTGCGCGCCCGTATCGTTGTGCAGGACGTTGTGGCCGGTGTAGTAGAACCACAGCTCGTCGCCGACGGTCACGGGCGGCAGCGGAAAGAGCATGCCGCAGTCGAACTCCCGCGCCTGGCCGTGCTCGATGCCGCGCTCGATGAAGGTCTGCCGCGTCGGCAGCCGGTCCCAGCGCTTCCCGTCGCGGCTGAAGGCGAGCTGTGAGTCGATGGTCATGGAGGTGTCCGAGTAGTACATCTGCAGCAGCCCGAAGTAGAGGCCCTCGTACGGAAAGACCGGCATGCCGTACACCTCGACCGGGTCCAGCTCGTCCGGTGTGACCACCGTCTCCGGGAAGTTCCAGCTCAGCAGGTCGGGGCTCTCCGCGCGCGCCACCCGCCGCTTCCAGCGCCCGGCGTACACCGGCGGCCGCATGTACAGGACATAGCGCTCGAGCCGCCGGTCCCAGAACACGGTGTTCATGGTGTCGGACTCGCCGTCGATCACGGGGTTGCCCGCATCCGGCGTCCAGTGGACGCCGTCCGGCGAGTACGCGATGCAGACGCCCGCCCGCAGCTCGCCGGCTCTGTGCTGCGCGACCAGCTTCTCCGGCGCCTTGACCCCGAAGATGTCGGTGTAGAGCAGCTTGTAACGCCGCGCCGGATCGGGTTCGTGATCCTCCTTCAGCACGGTGCCGCAGGTCGCCCACCACTCGCCGGTCAGGACCACGTTGTTGGCCGTCGATCCGTCGTACTCGAACCTCCCCACCTCCGGCTTCTCCCACACGATGCCGTCGCGAGAGGTCGCGTAGCCGATCCAGTAGGTGTAGGTGCAGTCCTCCGGGCTGTTCCAGTGGACGAAGTGCGAGGAGTTGTACCAGAGCTTGAACAGGCCCTCCTCGCGGTCGTAGATCACGGAGTTGCCGTGCAGCCCCTTGTTGCCCTGCCCGGGCTGCCTGCTGTGCTCCCACGGCTGGTCGGCGACCAGCAGCGGGTTGGCGTGGTGCTTGGCCGGCCGGGTGACCACCCGCTTCAGGTTCCACGTATCCTCGACCACGAAATCGTCGACCAGGAGCTGCTTGCGCGTGCCGATGTCCATGGGCGGGTACTGTAGTGCAGTCGTGTCACTCGTGGTCTTCGAGTGATCGAGCATCGTCTTCGGTGATCGGCCGCGCTGAGCGAATCAGCGGAAGACCGGTCAGTGCGTCGCGCTCTTCCGCATGCCATTCGGTGCCGCGCGGCGCGCCGATGATCTCGATACGGTTGCCGAACGGATCGTCGGTGAAGAAGCGTGTGCATCCGGGCAGGGCTGAGTCCCAGCGCACCGCGAAGCCCGCCTCCCGCAGCCGTTCCGCAACCGCGGCCGCATCCCGGACGCGAAACGCGGGGTGCGCCTTCTTCGCGGGAGAGAAGTCATCCGCTACCCCCAGATGGAGTTGCAGGTCGCCGACCGCGTACCAGACACCTCCGCGCGCGGCCAAAGGAGCCGGCTTGGCAATCTCCGGCAGCCCCAGCGCCGCGCCGTAGAACGCTCGCGCGGCTTCCTCGCGGCCGGCGGGCATCGCAACCTGCACGTGGTCGAGCAGCATGGCGCTCTCTCGATCCCTCACCGCTGCTTGACGGAAACGGTCAGGGAACGGATGCCCAGGCGCTTCCAGGCATCTCGCCGATACCGCGGACGGCTTCGCAGGTTCCCGACGACGTTCGACGACTCGGACATGCTGTCCGCGGCCCAGCGCCGTTCGGTCGTCCGGCCATCCCGGTGCATCTCGAAGATCCGCGCCTCTCGCTCGCGTAGCAGCGCGGCCTTGAACGCCTCCTCCGTAGGCGGATCCAGAGCAATCGGCAATACGTCTCCTTCTCCCCGAGTGACCGGGGACGAGCCCGGAGGCTCCGGGGAGCTGTCCTGTTCGTCGTCCACATCTTCGGGCAACAGACTTGCGAGGTACTGCCCGCTCACCTGACTCAGCGCAACGATCGACCGGTACTGCGCTTCGCAATAGCGCTGGAGGTTGCCGAACACCGAAGCGCGCTCCCAATACCCCGACTCCCGAACGAACGACTCGACTCGCTCGAGTCGGTCAGGATCCGCGACGAAGTCGCGGTAGTGTTTACCCGCCTTCTGACGGTTCGCCGCCCTGGTCGCGGGCAGGACGTTGCCGTAGAGGTGAAGGCCGCAATGGATACGGTTCATCGGAATGGCATGATCGCGCTCCATCCCGCCATCGACCAACTCATCGCCGGTGTAGGCGCACCGCTCGCCGAACCACCTGAGCGTCTCTTTCCATTCCGTTTCCGTCAGCCCACCCAGCCGCGCTCCCGCATCCGACAGGACAACACGCACGAAGGTGTTCGCAGCGTCACCAGGACTCGACTTTCTCGTCTGCTGTGCCATCAGCGCAGCCTCCCCGGCGCTTGTACCGGCGACCCGTTCCGGTCGTCAACCCGTGGTGCGCGTCCGCGACCGGTCGGTTGGAGAGAGGGCCATGGCGTCGGTGATCCGCGCGCCTGCGGGCGGGTCCACCCTGTCGGTGAGCAGCGGATCGCCGGTGGCTTCCATCCACCGATCGAGCCGGCCGCGCAGGTCGGCCGCCACCGGGTACAGATCGGGGCGGGCGACGACGTTGTGCTGCTCGGCGGGATCGAACATCAGGTCGTACAGGATTTCGCGCTCGCGCGGCAGGTCGTCCCATCCGCGGGAGAGCAGCTCCTCCTTGCTCGGGCCGTCGTCGGCGTTGCTCAGCACCACGCGCTCGTAGTCGTCGTAGCGGCGGATGTACTTGTAACGCGCCGTGCGCACGCAGCGCGCCGGCTCGTACGCCGCGTGGTAGTTGATCTCGGCATGGACTTCGTCGTGAAGGGCGTCGACCTCGCCGCGCACCAGCGGCTGCAACGGTCTGCCCTGAACGAAGTCCGGAACGTCGATCCCCGCGGCTGCATAGGCCGTCGGCGCCAGGTCGATCAGGCTGGCCAGGGCGTCGATGACCCGTCCCCCGCGGAATCCACCGGGACCGCGGGCGACCAGGAAGACGCCGATGCCCTGGTCGGTGAGGTTGCACATGTTGCGAGGGAACTGCAGGCCGTGGTCGGTGAAGCAGATCACCAGCGTGTCGTCGGCCAGCCCGGCGTCATCGAGCGCGCGCAGCACGCGAGCGAACGCGGCGTCCATCACGCGCGCCGCCGCCTTGAAGTCCGCGGTGTCGCGGCGGGTCGCGGGCGTGTCCGGCAGCGGCGCCGGCGGGCTGCAGTAGCGCTCGTCCTCCGCCGGGTGATGCGCCGGGTCCGCCGGCGGGAACGGCCTGTGCGTCTCGTTCAAGCCGACCGAAATGAAGAACGGCTTGGGATGTCTGCCGCGGATGAACGCAGCGGCCGCGTCGGCGGCGTCGGCCGGTTCGGTCTCCGGGTAGTTCGTGTCGTGGTCGCAGACCACCTCGTCGTAGCCCACCACGGCGAGGTCCGGCGCGGTGTGCTCGACGCCCGACAGGACGGTGTGGTAGCCGGCCCGCTTCATCCCCTGCACGAGGTGGCGGGAGTAATCGGGCATGCCGAACCCGCGATGGGCCAGGCCGAGCTGGCCGCAGGAGTGGGGACACATGCCGGTGAGAAAGCTCGCCCGGCTGGGCGAGCAGGTGGGCGCGGCGGCGAACGCCTGCCGGAACAGCACCCCCTGCCCCGCCAGCCGCTGCAGGTGCGGCGTCGGCACCGCGTGCCCGTACGGCTGCACGAAGCGGCCGGTGTTGTGCGAGTGCAGGAAGACGACGTTGGTCCGGTTCATGGCCTGGTTGTCGGCTGACACCGCGAACAGTAGGCTAGGTCGCACATGAAGTACCGCGTCGTCCTGATCGAGTCTGAAGAAGGGTACGCGGTGAGCTGTCCAGCGCTGCGGGGATGCCACTCGCAGGGAACGACGCTCGAAGAGGCGCTCGCGAACATCAAGGAAGCGATCCGAGAATGGCTGGCAGTCGAGGAGCAGCAACTCACCGAGCTCAAGGTCATCGAGACTGAAGTCGTGGTCTGATGCCCCGCATCGCGGGAGTTCCTTACCGACAGGCCGTGCGCGTGCTCGAGAAACTCGGATTCCGCGTCGTCCGTCAGAGCGGACACGCCGTGCTGTCCAACGGCGAAGTAACCGTCACGATCCCGCGCCATAATCCGGTGAACGCGTTCACGATGGGTGCGATCGCGCGCGATGTCGGTCTGACCCCGGACGAGTTTCGCAAGCTGATGTAGGCAGACCCCGAAACATACTGATCTCTAAGCTCCTTCGGTACCCTTGGTGCATTCAGCGACGCGACCGAAGCGTTCGCGTGCGAATAGCGCATCGCCACGTGGCGACGTTCGGCATAATAGAACGGACATGCGAGAATTCCGGAACCCTGAACTGGGCGGCACGTGAGGAGCGGAGCGGCCGACGTGTCGCGGGATGGCGACCTCTACAGGCCGCCCTGCGTTTCCTTGGATCTCGAGGTCGGCAGAGACGACAGGATTCATGCCATCGGGGCAATAAGGGCGGATAACGGCCGGAGTCTGACGCATTCGGGCGGCGGTCTGGCCGCATTGCTTTCGAGGCTGGACGACTTCGCCGAGGGCGCGTCCTTCCTGCTGGGACACAACCTGATCGCCTTCGACCTGCCCCACCTGGCGGCGGCGAAACCAGCCCTCCGGCTTCTGAAGCTCCCGGCCGTCGACACGCTGCGTCTCAGCCCGCTCGCCTTCCCCCGCAACCCCTATCACAGTCTCGTCAAGCACTACCAGGACGGCGGTCTCAAGCGCGGCCGGGTGAACGATCCCGAGCTCGACTCCCGCATCGCGCTGCAGCTCTATCGCGACGAGTGCGAGGCGCTGGCGAACGCCGCACCGGACGTGCTCGCCGCATGGCACTGGCTGTGCACCCCCGAGCCCGGGGGCGTGGACGGCGCCCTGGACGGGCTCTTCTGCCGGCTTCGAGGGCGGGACCGGCCACCGCGGACGGAGGCTGAGGCGACGATCGAGCGGCGGCTGGAGAACGCCGCCTGCGCGACGTGGGCACGCGATGTCGTTGCGGATGTGGGCCAGCTCGGCTGGCCGCTGGCCTATGCCCTGGCGTGGCTTTCCGTGGCCGGCGGCAACTCGGTGATGCCGCCCTGGGTCCGCCACCAGTTTCCACAAGCGGGGCGGCTGGTGCGCCGCCTCAGGGACACCGCGTGCACGGATCCGGCCTGCGGCTGGTGCCGGTGGCGCCATGACGCGGGCAGGGAGCTGAAACGGTGGTTCGGTTACGACGGTTTTCGTCCCGACCCGGCGGATGCCGACGGCAGGCCCATGCAGCGGGCGATCGTCGAGGATGCCATGGCGGGCAAACATGTTCTGGGCATCCTGCCCACCGGGACGGGGAAGTCGCTCTGCTACCAGATCCCCGCGCTGTCGCGCTACGACAAGACCGGTGCGTTGACGGTCGTGATATCGCCCCTGGTCGCGCTGATGGCGGACCAGGTGACCGGGCTGGAGCAGCGCGGCATCGGCTGCTGCGTGACCGTCAACGGGCTGTTGTCGATGCCGGAGCGGAGCGACGCCCTGGACCGGACCCGGCTGGGAGACGCCGGCATCCTGCTGATTTCGCCGGAACAACTGCGCTCGCGCTCCCTGCGACGGGTTCTGGACCAGCGCGAGATCGGCGCCTGGGTGCTGGACGAGGCGCACTGCCTGTCGCGCTGGGGCCACGACTTCCGGCCCGACTACCGCTACGTCGGACGTTTCATCCGTGAGAAAGCAGGTGATGGACCGATACCTCCGATCCTCTGCCTGACCGCGACCGCCAAACCCGATGTCGTCGGGGACCTCGCCCGGCACTTTCGGAACGAGCTCGACATCGAGCTGACCGTGTTCGACGGCGGCGCCGAACGTGCCAATCTGGCCTTCGAGGTGATCCCGACCACGGGAGGAGAGAAGTTCCCGGACATCCTGCAGGTCCTGACGTCCCATCTGCCGCCCGACGCGCCGGGCGGCGCGATCGTCTACTGCGCGACGCGTAAGCAGAGCGAGGACGTCGCGAAGTACCTTCAGTTGAAAGAGATCGCGGCGGACCATTTCCACGCGGGCCTTCCTCCGGAGACGAAGAAGGAGGTGCAGCGGCGCTTCATCGCCGGCGAGTTGCGCGCGATCGTGGCCACCAACGCCTTCGGGATGGGGATCGACAAGCCTGACGTCCGGCTGGTCGTCCACGCCGACATACCGGGCTCACTGGAGAATTACCTGCAGGAAGGCGGCCGCGCCGGTCGCGACCGCGATCCGGCGCGCTGCGTTCTTCTCTATGCGCCGGACGACGTCGAGCGACAGTTCGGCATGTCGGCACGCTCGCGCCTCACCCGCGAGGAGATCCACGGGATCCTGAGGGCCCTGCGCAATCTCGACCGGAAGAAGCGCTTCGACGGTGACGTGGTGGCGACCGCCGGCGAGATCCTGGGCGAGGACGATGAGAAGGTGTTCGAACGCGACTCCGCGACCGACGACACCCGCGTGCGCACCGCCGTCGCCTGGCTGGAGGAGTCGCGACTCCTCACCCGCGAGGAGAATGTCGTGAACGTATTCCCGTCCTCGCTCCGGGTGAGCACGGTCGACGAGGCCGAAGGGCGACTCGCCAACGCAGGGATCGCGGCGGCTTATCGCAGGCAACTCCTGCTGATCGCGGAAGCCCTGATCGGCGCGGACGCCGACGAGGGGGTGAGCACGGACGATCTGATGGGAATCTCGGGCCTGAGTCCGGAACGCGTGCGCGGCGCCCTGTACGACCTGGAGCGGTTCGGCATCGCCAGCAACGACACGGCGCTGACCGCGTTCGTCCACACCGGCGTGGACCGCTCGTCGAGGAAACGCCTCCAGGAGGCGGCTGCGCTGGAGACCGCTCTCATCGAGCACATGCAGGAGGCCGCTCCCGACCTCGGAAAAGGTGACAGCTCGTCGCTCCATCTGCGGATCGCCGCCCAGGTGCTGCGGGACCAGGGTCTGGCCGATCCGCTGCCGGAACGGCTGTTCCGCATCGTCCGGGGCATCGCCTCCGACGGAAGGGGCGAGGACGACGGCGCCGCGGGCAGCCTCACGGTCCGCAAGCGGGACGCGGAGACCGCACGGGTCACGCTGCATCGCGAATGGGGTGCGGTAGCAAAGATCGCCGGCATACGCCGCGACGCGGCCGGGCGGTTGCTCGAACATCTGCTCGACTGCCTGCCGTCCGGCATCCGCGGCACCGATGTCCTGGCAGAGACCACGCTCGGGAAGCTCCTGCAGGCGATCGAGTCCGACCTGGTGCTGAAGAGCACGGTGAGGAACCCGGCCAAGCTGCTGGACCGCGCCCTGCTCTGGCTCCACGAGCTGGAGGTGATCCGCCTCAACAAGGGGCTGGCGGTGTTCCGCCCGGCCATGACGATCCGGCTGGAGCAGCGGCAACGGCGCAGCTTTGCCAAAGCGGACTTCGTGCCCCTGGCGCTGCACTACCAGGGACAGGTGCTGCAGATCCACGTCATGAAGGAGTTCGCCGAGCGCGGCCTCGCGGCCATGCGCGAGGCGCTGCGCCTGGCGATGGACTACTTCGCACTCACGGAGGAGGAGTTTCTGGCCCGCTGGCTGCCTGGCCGGGACCGGGAGATCGGCCGGCAGACGACGCCCGCGTCCTGGCGCGCCATCGTCGAGAGCCTGGGGAACACGCTTCAGCAGCACATCGTGGCCGACGAGCGGGAACAGACCAACGTGCTGGTCCTCGCCGGCCCCGGTTCGGGCAAGACGCGCGTGCTGGTGCACCGCATCGCGTGGCTGATCCGCGTCAGGCGGGAGAACGCCCGCGGCATCCTCGCGCTGGCCTACAACCGTCACGCGGCCGTCGACATCCGCCGCCGGCTGGCGGAGGTGATCGGCGACGACGCGCGCGGCGTGACGGTGCTCACGTGCCACGCGCTTGCCATGCGCCTGGCGGGAGCGAGCTTCACCGGCCGGTCGGAGCGCCCGGACGACGAGACGTTCAGGGACGTGATGCGCCGTGCCGTCGCGCTGCTCCGCGGTGAGGAGCTGTCGCCGGAGGAGGCGGACGAGCGCCGCGAGCGCCTGCTCGCGGGCTTCCGGTGGATTCTGGTCGACGAGTACCAGGACGTCGGCCTGGAGCAGTACGAGCTGATCTCGGCGCTGGCCGGCCGGACGCTGGAAGACGACGCGGGCAAGCTCACCCTGTTCGCCGTCGGCGACGACGATCAGAACATCTATGCCTTCAACGGAGCGTCGGTGGAGTTCATCCGGCGCTTCGAGGCCGACTACGGGCCGAGGCCCACCTACCTGACCGCCAACTACCGTTCGACCGCCCATATCGTGGCGGCGGCCAATGCGGTGGTCGAGCCTGCGCGGAACCGCATGAAGGCCGGGCATCCCATCCGGGTCGACCGCGTACGAGAGAACGACCCGCCGGGCGGAGCGTGGGAGGCGCTGGACCCGGTTTCGTGCGGGCGGGTGCAGGTTCTGCCGGCAGGAGGCGATCCGGTCGGCCAGGCGCGTGCCGTTATGGCCGAGATGCTGCGTCTCTCCGATCTGGCGCAGGAGTGGGACTGGTCGCGGTGCGCGGTCATCGCGCGCCAGTGGGAGTACCTGGTTTCGGTGCGCGCGTTCTGCGAGGCGCATGAGATCCCCGTACAGGCGGCGAACGAGGAGATCCCGAATTTCTGGCGCCTGCGGGAAACCCGGGCGTTCGTCGAATGGCTGCGCGGACGCGAGACGCGGATCGTCGACGGCGCGTCCCTGCGCGGGTGGGCCGACGCGCGGCCCTCCGATCCCTGGCACGACCTGCTGCGGCAGGCGGTGGAGGAACATGCGCTGGAAACCGGCGGCGGAGAAACACCGGTGGACCATTTCATCGAGTGGCTGGCCGAGTGGGGCCGGGACATCCGCCGCCGCCAGCGGGGGCTGCTGCTGCTCACCGCCCATCGCGCCAAGGGGCTGGAGTTTGATCACGTGGCGGTCCTGGATGGCGGCTGGGACCGCGTGGGCCGCAACGAGGATCCCGACGCGCCGCGCCGGCTCTACTACGTGGCGATGACGCGGGCGCGGCAGACGCTGACGCTGGCCAGGCTCGACGGATCCCGGAGCTTCCGTGCCGAACTGGCCGACCATCCCGCCACGATCCGTCGCGAGGCTGCCGAGCTTCCCCCGTGCCCGGAGGCGGTGGAGCATCGCCATGTCCGGCCCACCCTTCAGGAGGTCGATCTGGGGTTCGCCGGGCGGCGCCGTGCCGGCGATCCCGTACACCGCGCCATCGCCGCGCTGTCGATCGGCGATCCCCTGGACGTGCGGGTCGGAACGGACGGGCGCCGGACGCTGCGGGACCGGACCGGCCGGACCGTGGGGCGCCTGGCGGGGTCGTTCAGCCCGCCGCCCGCGTCACGGTGCCGGTCGGCGGCAACGTTCGCGGTCGTGGGCTGGAGCCGGGAGGCCTCGGACCCGAAATACCACGACGCCATGAGATGCGACGACTGGGAAGTGGTCATGCCCGAACTGGTGTTCGAGCCGGACAGGTGAGCGACCTCGGTGATCGGCGTCACTCCGGCGGGCCCGGCGCTCGATGTATAGTCGGAACATGCCCGACGACCGCGCGGAGCTGATCGATCCGTTCGCGCTGAGCGCCGCCGACGGCTATGGGTGGCTCAAGGGCAACCTGCACTCGCATACGACCTGCTCGGACGGGCGCCTGTCACCGCAGCAGCGCGCCGACGCCTACGCGGCCAACGGCTACGACTTCCTGGCGATCACCGACCACTACCGCATCACCAGCCTCTCCGGCATCACCCCGGCCCGCGGACTGGTCCTGATCCAGGGCGTCGAGCTGCATCCCGATAACCCCTTCGGGGGCCAAATCCATCACTTCGTCGGCCTGCACGTCAGCGACGACATCGATGCCGCGAAGCTCGCGCCGCAACACGTGATCGACGCGGTCCGCGAGCAGGGCGGCTCGGTGTGGCTGGCCCACCCGTACTGGAGCTCCGTCTGCATTCCGCGCGACACGCTGCCGTTGCGCGGCCTGGCCGGCATCGAGGTATTCAACGCCGCGTGCGGCCTGCAGGGGAAGGCTGAGTCGGCGGTTCTCTGGGACGAGTGGATGCTGCACGCCGACCGGCTCTTTCCGGCGCTGGCGAACGACGACGCCCACTTCCGCGACGAGGATCGTCGTGACACGTACGAAGCATGGACGATGGTGCGCGCGCGAGAGCGGTCGGCGGCGGCGATCGTCGATGCGCTGGTGAGCGGCGCCTCCTACGGGACTACCGGACCGGTCATCCACGACATCCAGTTGCGACGGGAGCGATCGGCGAGCGGGCGCCGAATCGCGGCTACCGTGACCTGCTCGGAGGCAAAGCGAATCGATGCGATCAGCGATCTGGGTGGAGCGTCCTATCGCGAGCCGGATGCGACCTTCGAGCAGGCGACGTTCCCATTGAAGATCGACGCCCGCTGGGTGCGGTTCGAGGTGATCGCGCCCGACGGCAGCAAGGCCTGGTCCAATCCGTTCGATCTGAGCGCTCGCTGAGGCATCCTCAAAATGGCAGTCAGAGAGACGCCGCGCCGATGGCCGTTCCTGGACTGGTCGCTGGTGCAGCCCGGCTACCAGCACATGCCGCGCTCGCCGAAATACGGCAACGTCCCGCACGGCATCGCGATCCGCTCGCAACCCGCGCACCGTTCAGTCCCCTGGCTCCGCGCCGACAGGCCGTGGGAAGAGCAGGCGCTCGGCAAGTCGCAGTCGCTGATCTACGAGAACGGCACCTACCGGCTGTGGTATGAGGCGGCCGCCAGCGACTACAACTGGCGTTCCTCGGACCTGACCGACTACAGCCACCGGCTGTGCTACGCCGAATCGAGCGACGGCGTGAGCTGGCACAAGCCGAACCTCGGCCTGGTGGAGTTTCGCGGCGACCGGGACACGAACATCGTCTTCGACCGGACGCGCAACGGCGGCCGCGCCTGCCTGGGCGGAACGGTGTTCGTCGACCCGGTCGCACCCGCCGCCGAGCGCTACAAGCACATCTTCCTGGGCGCCGAGCCAGACAAGTGGCAGATGCAGGGCGCGGTGTCGGCGGATGGGCTGCAGTGGACTCCGATCGCCGAGCCGCTCATCGACGGATTCATGAGCGACACCCAGACCACCGCACATTACGACCCGGTACGGCGCCGCTACGTCGGCTACTTCCGCACATGGATGGAAAGCGACGTCCCCAGCTCATCGTTTCGCTCGCGCCAGTCCCGAAGGTCGATCTCCCGCGCCGAAACCGCCGATTTCCGGACCTGGCCCCATCCCGAGACGACGGCGTACCTGGGCGTGGCTCACCATCCGTCCCACGATCTGTACACCAACGCCCACGCCCTCTATCCCGGACGGGATGATCTGCATCTGTTCTTCCCCGCCCAGTTCAGCCGGGAAAAGGACACGCTGCAGGTCCACCTGGCCACGAGCCGCGACGGGGTGCGCCTGGAGTACTTCGGCGACCGGCCGGTGGTACCGATCGAAGCGGACGGCGCAGGAGAAGAGAAGCGCGTCTATGCGGGGGTGGGCATCGCACCGCTCGGCGCGGATACCGTGGCCGTGGCGTGCAGCCGCTGGCACCACACCCACAACGAGGACACGGCCGAGGGATTCCGGGCGCAGTACCAGGGCGAGTATTTCTGGGCGACCTGGAGCACCGACCGCTTCGCGGCGGTGGAGGCCGACGAACGCGGCTTCTTTGCGACGCCGGTGTTCGACGACCCGCTGGCCGCGCTGTCGGTCAACGCCACGACCTATCCGTCGGGGGAGATACGGGTCCAGCTCACCGATGAGACGGGAGTGCCCGTCGACGGATATGCGTTTGCCCAGTGCGACCCGGTGCGGGGCGACCGGATCCGCCATCCGGTGACCTGGCGGGGCAGCCCCGAGATCGCGGTCCATCCCGAGAGGCCCCTGGTGATCCAGTTCCGGATGACGCGGGCGAAGCTCTACGCCCTGTACACGGCGTGACCCGTGTACGCCGGGTCCGACCTGTACGGTTAGTGGTACAAGTTCCCGGTTCACGGTAGACTTCCGCTGAGAGCGACAAGCTGGAGGGTGATGTGAGAACGGTTTCGTTCACGGAAGCCAGGAATGGCCTGAAGTCCATACTCGACGGAGTCGCGGGCGATGCGGACATCGCCATCATCACGCGCCGAGACGCCGAGGACGCGGTGGTCATGTCGCTCGACTACTACAACAGCCTGATGGAAACCGTGCACCTGCTGAAGTCGCCCGCGAACGCCGCTCACCTCCACGACTCGATCGAGCAGTACCGGGCCGGCGACGTGGTCGAACGAGAGCCGATCCGCCCGTAAGCGATGGCGCGCACGTTGGCATGGACCAACGCGGCATGGGCCGACTACCTGCGGTGGCAGGGACAGGACAGAAAGACTCTGCGACGGATCAACCGGCTGATCGCCGACACCATGCGCTCCCCGTTCGAGGGGATCGGCAAACCGGAAGCGCTGAAGGAGACCCTGACCGGCTTCTGGTCACGGCGGATCGACCGGGAGAACCGCTTGGTCTACGCCGTCGAGGAGACCCGCGTGACCATCATCTCCTGCCGCTACCACTACGAACGGTGATGCGATGATCCTTGCCGTCCTGCGCCGGCTGCGGCTGATGGTGGTGACCCTGGCCGCGATCTCCGTCCTCTCGTTCCTGATTATCCAGGCGCCGCCGGGCAACTACCTGGACACCTACATCACGCAGTTGCGCATGCAGGGCGACGCCGTCGACGACGCCAGGATCGAAGCGCTGGAAGCCCGCTACGGCCTGGAGCGTCCGATGCACGTGCAGTACCTGAAGTGGATCTGGGGGGTGCTGCGCGGCGACCTGGGGCGCTCGATGGCGCACAACATGGAGGTCAACAAGCTGCTGGCGCAACGGCTGCCCGCGAGCCTGGCGATCTCCACCCTGTCGCTGATCCTGGTCTACCTGCTCGGCCTGCCGATCGGGATCTACTCGGCCACGCGCCAGTACTCGCCCGGTGACTACGTGTTCACGTTCATCGGCTTCATGGGCCTGGCGATTCCCAACTTCCTGTTCGCGCTGATCCTGCTGTGGATCACCTTCGAGGCCACCGGCACCGCGGCAATCGGGCTGTTCTCCGCCCAGTACGCCAACGAGCCGTGGAGCTTCGCCAAGGTGGTCGATCTGCTCAAGCACCTGTGGATGCCGGCCCTGATCGTCGGCACCGCGGGTACCGCCGGCCTGATCAGGGTGGTGCGCGCCAGCCTGCTCGACGAGCTGCGCAAGCTCTACGTCACGGTCGCCCGCGCCAAGGGCGTGGCCGAGCGGCCACTGCTGTTCCGCTACCCGGTGCGCATCGCGCTCAACCCCGTGATCTCGACGATCGGCTGGACCCTGCCGGCGCTGGTGTCGGGCGAGCTGCTGGTATCGCTGGTCATGGGCCTGCCCACGATCGCGCCGCTGTTCGTGCAGGCGCTGATCAACCAGGACATGTTCCTGGCCGGCAGCGTGGTGATGGTGCTGAGCAGCCTGACCGTGCTCGGCACCCTCATCTCCGACATCCTGCTGGTCGCGATCGATCCGCGCATCCGGGAGGCGGTCTGACGTGGCCGGTCCCGGCAGCACACGGAACGACCGCGCCGAGCGCGAGCAGGTCTCATCGCAGTGGCGGCTGATCCGCATCCGCTTCCTGCGCCACAAGGTGGCGGTCGCCGCGCTGGTGCTGCTCGGCATCTTCTACCTCGGCGTGCTGTTCGCGGAGTTCGTGGCGCCCTACGACCCCCGCCAGCGCAGCCCGGAGCAGCAGTACTCACCGCCACAGCGGATCCGAGTGTTCCACGAGGGCCGCCTGACCGCGCCGTTCGTGTATGGGCTTTCGTCCGAGCTGGATCTGGAGACGTTCCGCTACGTATACGAGGTGAACGGGGACGCCCGGCAGCCGCTGGCGCTGTTCGTGCGCGGCGACCCGTACGAGCTGTGGGGCCTGTTTCCGTCCGACCTGCACCTGTTCGGAGTCGCGGACGGCGGCAGGGCGTACCTGTTCGGCACCGACAACCTGGGGCGTGACCTGATGTCGCGGGTGATCCACGGCGGTCGCATCTCCCTGTCGATCGGGCTGGTCGGCATCGCCATCAGCTTCCTGCTCGGCATCGTCCTGGGAGGGATCTCCGGCTACTTCGGGGGTACGGTGGACGTGGCCATCCAGCGGCTCGTGGAATTCCTGCGTTCCATCCCGGACCTGCCGCTGTGGATGGCGCTGAGCGTGGCGCTGCCCCGCTACTGGTCGACCGAGCGGGTCTACTTCGGGATCGTCATGATCCTGTCGCTGGTCGGCTGGACCTCGATCGCGCGCGTGGTCCGCGGCAAGTTCATGGCCGTGCGCGAGGAGGAGTTCGTCACCGCGGCCGTCGTCTCCGGCGCCGGCACGGGGCGCATCCTGTTCCGCCACCTGCTGCCCTCCTTCGCCAGCTACATGATCGCCTCGCTGACGCTGTCGGTGCCGGGGATGATCCTGGGAGAGACCGCGCTGAGCTTCATCGGCCTGGGGCTGCAGACCCCGGCGATAAGCTGGGGCGTGCTGCTGCAGGAGTCGCAACGCATCCACGTGCTGGCCGGATCGCCCTGGCTGCTGATCCCGGGCGGGTTCGTGATCGTCACGGTGCTGGCGTTCAACTTCCTGGGAGACGGGCTGCGCGACGCGGCCGATCCGTACACCTCCACTTAATAAGGAAAGGGAGGAGGGATCGATCCCCCCTCCCCGGTTCGCTACAGATCCGCGGGCTGGCCCGTATCCGACGTGGAACGCATCGGGAACCGATGCGCTCCACGTCAAAGGAGGGGCTGGGCCGAGGTTGCGGCGCCCGTGGCGCCGCAACCTCGGGGCTACTTGAAGTAGAACTGCGCCGGCACCTCGTGGATGTGCTCGGCGATGATCGGATCGGGGACGTTCCCCAGCTTGAGGCTGGCGATTCCGTAGTAGTCCTGCCTCGGGGGGCGGACCGCGCCGATCATGTACAGCCCTTCCTCCAACAGCGAGAAGATCTCCATGGTGATGGCGATGCGTTCCTCATTGTCCGAGATGGAGATCGCGCGCTCGCGCAGCGCCGCGATCTGCTTCAGCTCATCCGGGGGCTCCATGCCCTCCTCGCCGCCGGAGTTCAGCCACGCGGCCCACTCCCTGCCGGGCGTGAACCAGGTGCCGACCGGTACGACCTCACCCCGGACCAGCGGGTTCATCGGCCGGCCGGCCAGCCCGAACGGGAACATGATCAGGTCGAAGTCGTTGGTGTTGTAGATGCCGCCGAACGCGTCCCAGCTTCCGGCGCGGGCGACGGTCTCGATACCGATTTCACCCCAGTAGCCGGTGTACAGATCCGCGATCTCGGCGGTAAGGCCGGACGGCATCGCGTAGATCTGCATGCGCAGGCGCTCGCCGTCGGAGCGCAGGCGGTAGCCGTCGCCGTCCCGCTCGTCCAGACCCAGCTCGTCCAGGATGGCGTTCGCCTTGTCCAGGTCGTGCTCCAGGTAGATCTTGAACAGGTTCTCACCGTAGTACGGCGGGCCGGCCTCCACGGTCGGCTGCGACGCAACGCCCAGCCCCTTGTAGAAGGTCTGGTTGATCTCATCGCGGTCGATGGCGTGTGACAGCGCGATGCGGAAGCGCTTGTCGCTCTGCAGGTCCCGGAGCACCTCGTCCTGGTGGGCAAAGTTGAAAATGATCAGGCCCTGCTCGCCCCCCGGCCACCAGTACTGGATGCGGCGGTAGCCGGCGCTGTCGGCGTTCTCGTTGACCACCTGCAGGTTGGCGATGCCGCCCCACGGGCCCGGCGCCTGCAGGTCGGACTCGCCGGCCAGGATCTTCAGCAGCTCGGCCTCACCCGGCGGAACGCCCTGCGAGTGGATGGCGTCGATGTAGGGAAGCTGGTTGCCGGCCGTGTCGATCTTCCAGTAGTAGGGGTTGCGGTTCATCACCAGCACCTGGTCGGTCTTCTCGTTCTCGAGCTTCCAGGGGCCGATCACCGGCGTCTTGGGGCTGTGCTGCGGGTTGTAGATCTCCTTGAAGTGGTCGGTCCAGGTCTCGAAGCCGTTCTCCTTCACCGCCGCCTCGACCTTGTCCATCGCGGTATGACCCGGGTGGAACTGCTTCAGGAATTCCGAGTGCGCGTAGTTGGCCGGCCGCCAGCGCGCCATGAACTCCACGAACATGCCGGCCTGCACGTCCCAGGAGATCTGCACCGCGGTGTCACTGACCTTGGTCATCGTCCCCGCGTTGCCGCCGAACCGCATCTGCGAAGGCGGCGTCGGGAACAGCTCCTCGTTGAGGCCGATCTCGTTCCAGTAGAACAGGAAGTCGTCGGCGACGAACGGCTTGCCGTCGCTCCACTTCATCCCTTCACGCAGGTGCAGGGTGATGGTCATGCCGTCCGCGCTCCACTCCCAGCCCGCCAGGGCGTTCGGGAAGATCGAGCTCATGTCCGGCGAGTACGCCGTGGCGTACTCCCACACCCAGTGGTCGCCGTTGATGATGGTGCCTTCCGGGCGCAGCTCGCGCAGCACGCCGCCGTATTGGCCGATCTCGTCCACCGGCTCGACCACCAGCGGGTTGCTGGGCAACCGTTCCGCCAGCGGCGGCAGATCGCCGGCCGCCACCATGCTGGCCAGCATGGGCGCCTCGCTGAACGAGCTGATCGCCCCGTGCATGCCCTGCCATTCGTCGAGCTGGTGCACCTCGGAGTTGGTGTCCATCATCTGCGCCGTCGCCAGCGACGGCACGATCAGCAGCGCCACGGCCACCGCGATCGGTGCGACGCGGCGCAGCAGGTCGATTCTCATCCGCATAGGTACGTTCCTCCTTGTCGGTTGAACCGGTCTGAGCCGGTTGGATGGAATGGCTCCGAGTCTACGTCTCCAGGGTCGCAGTGCCAACTCATGCGTTCTGACCGGTCCTGCCGCTACCTTGAACGAATGCGCTCCAGTTCCTGCAGGAAGCGCGGTTCGTCCGGCAACAGCTCGATCGCCTTGCGATAGCTGTCTTCGACCTCTCGCGCCGGCGCCCGCAGCCAGTGGAGGGAGCGCCCCAGGTCCCGCCACGCCCAAGCATGGCGAGCCGTCGGCGCATCGAGCTGGACGACACGCTCCAGGAGCGCGCGAGCCTCCGTGAGAAACCTGCGGTTCGAGTCGCGCCGCCGCTGCCGGTAGGACTCGCCGGCCAACCGGAGCTTGGTCTGGGCGAACTCGTGCAGCGCGCGCGGGTCGCCATAAACCGTCTCTCCGGCGCGCTTGAAGTACCGGTGCGCGAGGCGGAAGTCGCCGGCGCGCCGCGCCAGGATGGCAGCGTCGACGGCATCGTGGCCGAACCGTTCGAAACTGCTCTGCGTGAGCAGGCGCCGTGCCTTGCTCTCGTCACCCGCCTGCATGAACGCATCGATCAGGGCATTGGCGACGTGCGGGCCCGCATGCGGCGGTCCATGCGATTCGAAGGTTTCCAGCACCTCCTCCGCGCGAGCGATCTCACCGCGTTCGGCGTATGAGCGGATCAACGCCGCGGCGAGCACAGCCGAAGCGGGGTTGGCCGTCCAGGTGGACTCGATGCGGCGGTGAGCTTCCTGGTTGTCACCCAGGGCCTGCAGATGTGCCGCGTCCCGCAGTGCCGACAGGGCCGCGTACTCCGGGTGGGCCGGGAGCGTCGCCTGAAAATAGGTGCGCTGCTCGTCGAAGTCGAAGCGCGGCACCGGCGAGCCGTTGGCGTCCATCTCCCGAAACACTTTCGCCAACCCGGAAAGCCGTCCTTCCGCAAGCCCCAGCTCCTTCAGGAACTCACCGATGCGGCGATTGCGCGCGGGTGCGGCGCGAACCTCCGCGTTCGGCAGCAGGTGGCGGGGTTCGATTCCCGGCACAGGCCCCGGATAGCTGATGACCTCGATCCGATTCGGATGGAGGTAGACCTTGGTGGGTTCGGGCTGGTCGACGTCGTACCCGCGGTGATACAGCGCGTTGACCAGGGTCTCGCGAACGGCGGGCTGCGGGTAGTTGACCCAGCCTCGTACCCGGCTCCGGTCACGCTGTTTCTGCAGATGGAACGCCGACAGGTTCTCAAGATAGTTGAGGCAGTCGCGAAGCTGATCGACCAGGCCGCCGCCGAAGGTGCGCTCCTCCTGTACATCCCCTGCCCGGTCGGCGGCAAACTGCACGACTTCGATCCGGGCTCCCCGGAACCATGTCGACGGGTCTTTCGAGAAAAACAGGAGGCTCACATTCCGGGGCGACTCGTGATCGTTGACCTGCATGGTGAGGCGCATGCGCCGGTAGATGTCCCGCTCGCTCGGCTCGTCGAGGAGCCCGCTCCCGACGTCGCGCAGGTGCTCCCGCACCTTGACCTCGCGCAGGTCCTCCACCTGAGCGTCGAGCGCGCGGCGATCGTCCCACGGAACGCGTGCCGTCTGCTGAATGAGCCCTCGGAGCAGGTCGCCGCGCCGCTCGGCGTCGACGGTTTCTGAGCCGAGGCGAACCCAGTAACGGCTTGCCCCGCCGTGAGTTGCCGGTGCGCGATGGGGTCTCATCTGGCTTGCCGGCGCCCATACGACCAGGATGTGCCGGCCGGAGATCGCCTCGGGCGACAGGATGGGAGGGTAGGGAGGATCCAGACGGTTGGAGTTGCCCCGTACCCACTTCTGCGCCTCCTCCACGTCTTTGGCCGACAGGCCGGCGGGAGGCAGGACCGCTCGGCCGGCGTGTTCCGCGACGCCGATGACGACGTAGCCGCCGTTCAGGTTGTGATAGTCGTTGGCGAACGCGCAAATCGTCCGCAACACCTGTGGACCGGTCGTGTGCTCATCCCACGACGCCTTGAACTCGACCCGCTCCGACTCCACGCCCCGGCCGTGCAGGAGAGCGTCCAGGTTGACGGGAAGAATCGTGCTCATGGTGACCGTAGCCGCTATCGGCTCGTCCGCAGCTTACCGTGTCGATCACGAGCGCATCCCACCCTCACGACCAGACGAACACCTCCGGATCGTCCTCGGAGTAGCCGATGAACACCGCCAGGACGACGCGAGGCGAGGAGCCCTCCAGCGCCGGTACCTCGTGCACCAGGCGGGTGTTGAAGAAGTAGAGGTCGCCGGGCTGCAGGTCCACCTGGTAGTGCTCGACGGCGTTGGCCGCGGCGTAATCGGCGAAGGCGTCGGCCTGCAGGCACGGCTCCAGCTCCGGCGTCCACAGGCAGCGGTGCAGGATCGACTGCGCGACCCGACCCCCGGAGCGGCTGTTCTGCAGGCACAGCACGCCCGCGAACTGATGCGCGAAGCGGCTGACGGCGTAATCCAGCCGCCGCTCGTGCTTGCCGACGTGGTCGACGTGCGGCCGGTAGCGGTGCCCGGCGTAGTGGATGCGGAAGATCGCCGGCCCGTACGCGCGCCCGCCGGGCTCGTACGCGGTCGTGACCCGCTTGCCCGACGCCAACCCCGCCAGCCGATCGTAGATCAGTTGCACCGGGTCCGGATGGCCCGCGAACAGGGTCGCGAACAGCTCCCGGGTCTGCTCTGCGTGGGCCAGGAACCCCTCCCTGTCGGCGGCGCGGTTGCTCAGGCTGGTTCCGATGTCCACGCGGCGCGGCTGCACGCTGTCGGCGTTCAGCAGGCTCGGGTCCATGAGCCCGCGCGCCACGAAGCGGTCGATCAGCGCGGCGCAGTGCTCGGCCGGATAGGCACCGCGCAGGACGATCGCCGGGACCTCCGCCCGCGCAAGCGACGCCAGCGGATCGGCATGCTCCGCCAGAACGCTCCCCACGTCCGGTTCCGCCGCCGCCCAGCGCATACGCCATCGTACCGTTCCGGCGCCGCGGGTGGCACGCGCGTGGTGCTGGACGGGCATCCGATCAGGCCGCCACGAAGCGTTTCACGGCAATCTCCGCGGCCCGCCCGCGCGCCTGCCACAGATCGTAGGCCATCTGCATCCCCAGCCACGCCTCCGGCGTCGAGCCGAAGGCTTTCGATAGCCGGATCGCCATCTCGACCGAGATCCCCGTCCGTTCGTTCAACAACTCGGACAGCGCCTGCCTGGTGACCCCCAGCCCCTGGGCGGCCCGGGTCACCGTCAACCCCAGAGGTTCGAGGCACTGCCGCCTCACGATGCCGCCGGGATGCGGCGGATTGTGCATGGCCATGGTTCGTTTCCTCCTCAGTGATAGTCAACGTAGTCCACATCGACCGGCGCGCCGTCCTCGAACCGAAACGTCACGCGCCAGTTGGCGGATACCGAAACCGCGTAGTGCCCTTCGAGCCGTCCCTTGAGCGCGTGCAGCCGGAACCCTGGCAGGTCCAGGCCCTGCGGCCCCGAGCTGTGGTCGAGCCCCGCCAGGATGTCCCGCAGCCGATCGACATGCTGCGGCGCGACTCGCCGCGCTGTCCTGCCCTCATAGAGCGCCTTCAGCCCCCGGTGGCGGAACGATGCGATCACCCGCCGATTCTATGATGTCGCCTGTCAACTGACAATTTACGGAGGCAGCCCGCCGGCCCCCCGGCGAGTCGGAGCACGGCGATGATCGCAGCCTCTTCAGCACTCATGGCGAGGGGCGGCGGCGTACGTGAGCCCGGCGGTACGACCGCGCGTGCCGCAGTGATAGATTGAGCGGCAGTCATGAGCTCACTGCATCCGTACCATCCGCCCTCCGCCCGCTGCCGCGCCGGCGTCGCCCGCCGCGACGTGACCCCGCCGGTCGGAATCCAGAGCCGCTCGTTCGGCGCCGCCCTTCACGAGACCGCCGAGGGCGTCCACCGGCCCTTCACCGCCACCGCCCTGGCCCTGGACGAGCTGGAAGGCGACGGCGGTCCGATGCTCCTGCTTGCGGTCGACATCGGTTGGCTTGAGAAGGACGAGATGGCCGAGTTCCTGGACGGGGTGCGCGAACCACTCGGCCTCGACGAGGGCCGTCTGCTCATCGCCTTCTCCCACACCCACTCAGGCGCGAACCTGTCGACCTCCATGCGCGACCGGCCCGGCGGCGACAAGATCCGCCCCTACTTCAAGCGATTGATCGCCCGCTGCGCCGAAGCAGGCGCCGAGGCGATCGCCAAACTCGTGCCCGCATGGCTCACCTTCGGCTCCGGCACCTGCGACCTGGCCCAGAACCGCGACGCCTGGGACGAGGACTCGCAGCAGTTCGTCACCGGCTTCAACCCCGACGGCGAAGCCGACGACACGGTCCTGGTCGCCCGCGTCAGCGCCGACGACGGCAGCGTGCTGGCCACGTTGGTCAACTACGGCTGCCACCCCACCACCCTCGGGCCGACCAACCGGCTGCTCTCCCCCGACTACATCGGCGCGATGCGCGAAGTGATGGAGGACGCCTTCGGCGCCCCCTGCCTGTTCCTGCTCAGCCCGTGCGGCGACACCGGCCCCCGCGAGGGATTCGTGGGCGACACCGCGGTGGCCGACTCCAACGGCCGCCGCCTTGGCTTCGCCGCCGCCGCCGCCGTCGAGTCGCTGCTCGCCGCGGGGACGCAGCTCGAATACGACGGCCCCATCATCTCCGGCGCCACGCTCGGCTCCTGGAAGCGAACCAAGCTCGATCTGCCCGCAGACGACCGTTCGCTCGTGCTGCGCAGCCGCACTCTGCGTATCGACCTGCCAATCAAGCCGCACGAATCACGGGACGCCCTCAAGGCCGCCCACGACAAGGCCACCCGCGACCTGGAAGTCGCGGAAGCCTCCGGCGACCCCATCGCCATCCGCGACGCCACCGCTCTCCGCGAACGCGCCCGCCGCCGCCTCCTCCGCGGACCCACCCTCCCGGACGGCGGCACCATCCCCTTCGACCTGCACCTCTGGCAGATCGGCGACGCCTTCCTCCTGGCTGTGCCAGCCGAGCCTTACTCCCTTCTCCAAAACGAGTTACGCTCCTGTGCCCCCGACCGGCCCATCCTCATCTCCGTAGTCACCAACGGCACCCTTGCCTACCTCTTGCCCCGCGACCTGTACGGCAAGGACCTCTATCAGGATTGGGTGTCGTTCCCCGGCACGGGCGGCCTGGAACTTGTCGCGCAAGCTGCCTGCGCGGCTATCAAATAGCCCAGCACCTCCTCTCACCCCCGCCTAGGTCCCCGCCCCTTACCCTCTCGCCATCCGTCATCCCCGCTACCTCGACGCCATCCGCGACAGAATCTACTGCCGTCCACGAAATCTCCCGCCGATGGAGTAGCTCCCGATGGTCACCCGCTTCCCCCAAGAATAACATGGGGCCCCTAACTATGACCTCGTCGAGTCCCGACCGGCCTCGTCCACCACTCGTTCCCCCACACGCCCTCCCCACGTCTCCAACCCCATTACCCTTTCGCCCCACCCTCCGCCGGCCCGTATCCTGCGAGCACCTATCCGACACTGATCCACTATCCATAGCCATGAAGGAGCGTGAACTATGAGCAACGAGCTCAGTATCCTCGGCTTTGGCCAATGCGGCAGCAAAGTCGCCGTCGAGATCTCAGCGAGTTTCAACCCCACTGCATTGCTCACCGAGGGCACGCCCGTGCACGCGAAACTCACGTTCGTTCGCCGCCGCTTTCGCGCCGCCCCGCCCGACGACCGCACCAATAGCCCCGCGTTCTACATCGCCGACCTCAATACCTCGAATGACGTCTACGTCTACTTCCGTAAAGCCCAAGCGATTCGCGAGAATCTCCACCAGATCGAGGGCTTGTCCTCACCCGCCGAAATCCTGTCCAAGATAAACCGAAACAGCTCCGAAAGCTCTCTGTTGCTTGAGGAGGCTGATATGTCAATGATTTCCAAGGTCGCGAAGCAACAAGAGGCCCTCAAGGTGGTAGAGGCTCTCTACTTCGAGGCGAACAATAAACCACTACTCGAGATCGGGGGCGCCGGCGGTCTTCAGTATCTCAGCGAAGCGATCGCCAATCAGGACACGAAATTGTTGAGGTCGATCGACAAGCGCAAAGGAGGCGCCTTGATCGGCATCTTCTCCCTTGGTGGCGGCACCGGTTCCGGCAGTTTGTTTGCGCTGTTGACCAAGTACAAAAACATCGTGCAGCGATACACAGTCGGCGTCGGAATACTCCCTCTTCGGCAAAACGTTGAGGAGTTCTCCAACGCTGGAAGGTACTTGACAAAATATTTGGGCAACGACCACAAGAAGCGGTTCCATACCCTGATCCTCTTCAGCAACGAGGCCGCAAACAACGTCCTCATAGACGAAGCTTCGCAAGAGGACGGATCCGAGCCTCTCACCATTATGAACGAGTATATATCCGCGTTCATTCATGACTTCTCGATGATTAACGAAAACAAGACCATAACCAAATTTGGCAAACTTTTTGATCCGATGGACGGCAAGCGCTTTCTTGCTGGTGTTTGCACCATTGGATATTGCTCCAGCGAGAATTTCTCGGCCAAAGACTTCTTCATTAGAGCCATCTGTCCCATGTCCTACGAGGACCGATCTCTACAGGGCCTCGCCGTAAGGGTGACGCAGCAGGAACACGGTCGATCCGTGGACTTGCAGGTATCTGACTTGGTTCGTCGTATCGTCGAAGCATTGGACGGCGACAAGCCTGCAGATGAAGAGATCAGCGCACTTCGGGCTATCACGCCGTTCTATCGAACGATCAAGGCCGTTCGGATTTTCTACTTCATCAAGAACACATCCTACCAGAGAGGGGCGTTTGCTTTCCAACGGACTATCTCGCGTTTTTTTCAGACCGTCTCTGGTGCCCGCGTTTCCATCAGCACCAACTGCTATTTTGCCCCCGCGTCAGAGTCGCGGGATAACTCGATTCTCGTGGTACTTCGAGGTGCATTCAACTTTGAGATTTATGAGAGCGTTATGAGGTATGCGCAAAGGTCCTTCATAAAGAAGGGGGACGTCGAGCCCAATTTCAGGAAAGCCTTTAATGAGAAGTTGGGAGAAATTAAGCGGACCGAGATCCTCGCAGTGGACGCTGAGTTGGAGGAAGGTGTTGAGGACGTACTCGCGGACACAAACTGCAACGTGGTTGAAGGGACGGAGGAAAAGGAGAGCGTCGAGATGTTCAGTCATCCCGACCTTCGCGATGTGATAGATGCCCAGAAACTCGAACAGATACTGCTCAAGAGGGAGACCCTCAAAGCAACGTTGGTCGAGATCGCCAAGAATTTTGCGCTAGGTGAGAGCGGCGAGCCGCCGGAGGACGATATTTTCTCAGGCTTCTAACGAGCAGCTTCTGCAGAAACCCGGAGTTATGCGGGTTTCCCTCTATCGTCGATGGAAAGAGCCGCGTTCGCGATTGGTTAGTGGGTCTTCAGGATTCCGGGTGGAGTGGGTCACCGGATGACGCGGGCGGGATAGAGTTTGAGGCCGCCGACGGAGGTGAAAGTAGATGGCGTTGCGGAATCGAACCTGTACCTCCCGGCGTTCCAACCCGCGCGGCACGGCACGCTTCATGATGCCGTCGACCTCGTCTCAGCTCAGCTCAGCTCCATTATGCTCGGCCACCGCCGCCATGGTCGCCTCTGCAGCCAGTCGATCACTTCTTCCGCCTGCTCGTTGAGCTCCACCTCTGCTACGCGCCAGGGGTCCTCGATGTTCAGAACTCTCGCGTACAGCTCCTTGGCATGCATGGCTCCGGCGTAGCCGTGCCGGCCCTCACGCCGCGACCTCCGGCACCCTCATCCACACGAAACCCGGAATACCCATAGCGTCTACGCCGGACCTGGGTCTCCTCCCCGCCCCCGGAGGCCGGGAGCTTGTACTCGACACGATCTCCGATGTCTCTCTACAGGCCACGCTCATCGCACTCCTCGACCATTGCCAGCCAACCGACGGGACCCACGGCCCCGAACTCAGGGATGCTCCCCCAAAGCGTTTTCGGTCCGTCGCGACACTCATCATCAGGCCGGTTACTCGTGCTTCCCAACCGCAGCTCATGCGCTTTTCATCCCTTCGTTGCCCGTTTTCCCGCCGTCCGCGCGTGCGTCCCTTGCCATTCGACACCGCACGATGTCTTGTGAGTGCGTCCTCATGAGACTCTTGTCGCCCGACACCAACCAATCGTCCCCGGCCGTCACGACCAAGCGGGCGCGCACCACCGAAGTCCGCGTTCCGTTCGCTGAACTGGAGGCTCGTATGAAGCCCTTCCTCGCCGCCTTCCTTCCGGCCGCACTGATCACGGCCTGTGCCTCCGTCCCGCCCGAGTTTGGCACCTCGATGCAGCGAGAGGCAGAAGGGATAGCGTTTCTCCAAACCCGACATCAAGAGAGCGTACGCCAGCTTGCAGATTTCTGGTACGCGGAGCGCTTGGCGCGGCTCGACGACATACGGACGTCGGAGCTCGCCAAAGTCACCATGGATCTGCCCAACCCCGACGGGGGCGATCCTCTCACGGTGGTTGCGTTGGACGCACTACGTGAGATCGAGAAGCGATACCTGGCGGCGGTCGCAGAGGCCGACCAAGCGCGACTTGATCTGCTGTCCGGCTACTCTGATACAGGCAACTGGCAGCGGCTCGTCAAGATTCACGCAACGAATCAGAGCATGACGGAGTCGCTGCTGGAGCTCGACAGAGCCCAACGTACGTTCTATTCGGAAGTCGTGGGGGACAACATCCCCTTTCCGAAGGACTTCATCAATGAGAGCGTCACGAAAGCCCTTGTTCCGCCCCCGAGGTAGGACTCGAAGATCCAATGGCAAGGAGCGTGTGCCATGGCCAAGACATCCCAGGAGAGATACGCTGAGGCCTTCCGAGCCCTGTTGAAGGCTCAGAAGGAGGTCATTCAGGACACCTCCAATCGGTTCAGCCTCAAGATGCCCACGAACGTGGGGCTGCCGGAGGAGACATTCATCACCGATGAGGAACTTGACGAACTCGAAAAGAAGATCGGTGCGGCAGCCGCCGACAACCGCCGATTCGCCAGACTGTGGAATATCGGTACGGACATAGTGATCAGGGGCAAGGCTCTCCTGTAGTCGCTGCTCAGTTGCGGAACTCCTGAGCGACGGCGCTGCGGGTCCGCAGGTCGCGCTCGTAGCTGTCGATGAATCCCTGGAAGAAGGCGCGGGTGGCGACGGGGAGCTCGGCCATCATCGGCGAGGACAGGATCCAGGGCTGGTCGGAGAAGTAGTCGAACAGGTAGTCGCGGTCGGAGGTGTAGGTCAGCATGAAGGTGCGGCGGCGCTTGTCGGTGTGGTAGCGGCCGCGGTGCAGGCCCAGGGCCTCGAAGGCGACGGCGTCGCCGGGGTGCTGGTGGATGCGGACCGCACCCGGCATGTCGTTGGAACGGCTGTTGGCCTGGCCGTCGGCCAGGCGGATGCGGTACTCCTCGTCGGTGTCCCAGCGAAGGTGTGAGCCGGGGACGTACTCGACATCGGAGGTCTCCACCAGGGCGATCTGGAGCTGGATGCCGTCGGGCCTGGTGCGGGTGGCCACGACGGTGCGCTGGTCCTGCTCGTCGGGCTTCAGGAACTGGACGTCGCGGTGCCAGGAGCCGTCCTCTTGCGCGGTCGTGGGCTCGAACCACAGGGTGGTGGCGCGGAACACCGGCTCGCCGTCCAGCAGCTCGCGGGCGAAGGCCAGGATGCGCTCGTCGGCGATCAGGTTCATGAGCGTAACGAACTCGCCGGGGTCGTCGCGGAAGTAGCCGGGGTGGTTCAGGTGGCGCATGTTGTGGCGGTCGGGGTCGCCGGGCTTGCCGTCCTCGGCGCTCGCCGTCAGCCACTGCCGGCGGACGCGCTCGGTGATCCGCAGCAGCTCGTCGACCTCGTCCGCCGGCAGCAGCGAGCGGTACACGCAGTAGCCCTCTTCCGTCCACTGGTCGCGCAGGGAACGGAGCGCAGGCTCGGTCACTCCGGAGCCCCGTCCATCAGCGCGTCGAACTCGTCGTCCGACAGGAGGTTGTCGTCCCGATCGAGCTGGTAGGCGATCGCGTAGGCGGCGCGGTTGACGCCGCTCAGGTTGGGCTCGCCGCGGTGCCAGACGTAGTTGGTGAAGAAGTAGGCGTCGCCGGGCCCGCCGGAGATCAGGTCCTCCTGCGAGTCGTCCACAACGTCCAGGGCGATCCGCTTGCGCTGGTACTGCTGGCCGTCGCGGCCGTGCTGGGGGACCTGGTCCCAGTACTGCTCGTGGAACTGGATCCGCCAGCGGGCGTGCGTCCCGGGCAGAAAGCCGAGCGCGATGGCGTCCGGCGCCACCTCGTCGAGGGCGATCCAGCAATTCAGGCACACCTTCGGACGCAGCTTCCAGTAGAAGCAGTCCTGGTGGTAGAAGCTGCGCCCGGCCTTGAACACCGACGGCTTGAAGATCGTCTGGTCGGTGTAGCGCTTCACCGGTCCCCCGAGCAGCGCCTCCATGGCGCCCACCAGCTTGGGATGGCCGGTGAAATCGTCGAACACCGTTTCGATGGCGGACGGAAGCTGCAGGGAGCCGGAGCGGTAATTCCCGCCGGGGGTGTCCCGATCCTCGGGGTCCCAGGTCTGCAGGTGGCGGTGCGGCCAGCCGTAGTCGTGGTAGCCGTTCCAGAGCTCCTCCATCCGGGCGCGCACCGGGACGGTCTCCGCCTGGTCGAACAGGCCGCGGACGATGCAGTAGCCGTCCCGCTCGAGCTGCTGCTTGTGTGCTTCGGTGACCATCAGGCCCTCCTATACCGCCGCCGGCTACGGCGCTCCGTCGGTCAACTCCGCGAACTCCGCGTCCGTCAGCCGGTTGTCGTCGCGGTCGAGCTGGTAGGCGATCGCGTAGGCGGCGCGGTTGACCTCGCCCAGGTTGGGCTCGCCGCGGTGCCAGATATAGTTGTCGAAGAAGTACGCGTCGCCGGGCTCGCCCGGAATCAGATCCTCCGCGGAGTCGTCGACGACCGAAAGCGGTATCCGCCGGCGCTGGTACGTGCTGCCGTCGCGGCCGTGCTTGGGCACCTGGTCCCAGTACGCCTCGTGGAACTGAACCCGCCAGCGGCGGTGCGAGCCGGGCAGGAAACCCAGCGCCATGATCCCGCGGTCGACCCGGTCGAGGGCCACCCAGCAGTTCAGGCACACCTTCGGACGCAGCTTCCAGTAGAAGCAGTCCTGGTGGTAGAAGCTGCGCCCGGCCTTGAACACCGACGGCTTGAAGATCGTCTGGTCGGTGTAGTGGCGGACCGGGCCGCCGAGCAGTGTCTCCATCGCGCCGGTCAGCTTCGGGCTTGCCGCGAAATCGGCGAAGACGGACTCGATGCCCGCCGGCCGCTGCAGCGAGCCGGAGCGGTAGTTGCCGCCGGGCGTGTCGCGGTCGTCCGGATCCCAGGTCTGCAGATGCGGGTTGGGCCACCCGTAGTCGTGGCGCCCTTCGTACATCGCCTCGATCCGCGCGCGGACCGGGCGCGTCTCCTCCTCGGAGTACAGCCCGCGGATCACGCAGTAGCCGTCCTGCTGGAGCTGCGTCACGTGCTCGGCGGTGGCCTGTGACTCGGTGCCGGTCGCCATCACCTGCCTCCGTATCCCATCTCGTCCCAGAGCTCCCGGGCGCGCGACTTCGCCGCCGGCGTCGGCTCGCGGGTCGCCGCGATGCTGGGCGGCGCATCCGGCGGCCGGGCGCCGTCCGGCCACGGCGACCAAGTGTCGTCCTGGTACCTGGCCCGCTGCGCTTCGTCGGAGAAGTCCGGGACCTCGACCGGCTGGCCGTCCTGCAACGCGCTCCGCCACGCCAGGATGCCGACCGAGCTCATCGCCACGCCCCGGTAGACGTCCAGGAACGGCCGCTCGCCCGAGCGGATCGCCCGCGCGAAGTGGTAGTTGGTCCAGAAGTCGCCGCCGCCGTGGCCGGCGCGCTCGGCCAGCTCGGCGTGCTCGGGCCAGTCGGGGAGGTAGATGCGCTCCAGCGGCTGATCCGGCCAGCGGTTCCAGGACTCGTGCCAGACGCGCACCTCCCCCGGACCGAAGTAGCCCGGCCCGCGCGCGATCTCCATCGCCCCACGCGTGCCGTGCACGCGGTACCAGCAGCTATGCCCCGGCAGCACCAGGCCGAAGATCCGGAACACGGAGCCGTCGTCCATGCGGCAGAGGATCACCGAGCCGGGATCGCTGCGGCGCATGGAGAGCTCGTCGACCTCCGGGGCGACGATGGACAGGCCGTTGACGATCCTCGGCATTGACCCGGTGATGTACACCAGCGGCGCCAGCGCATGCGTGCAGTAATAGGTCGACGGCAGCCAGTTGCGCCAGTGGTGCTCGCCCGGCGCCAGGCGCAGGCGGGCGTCGGGCGCCATCGGGTGGTTGTACTCGCCCTCGGCGTAGGTGACCCGGCCGATCTCGCCGGTGCGGTACAGCCGGCGCATCTCCTGGCTGAACACGGTGTAGCAGTAGTTCTCGGCCAGCATGTAGGTGCAGCCCGAGCGCTCCACCGCACGGCAGAGCGCCACTCCTTGGGCGATCGTGCCGTTGGACGAGGTCTCACTGAGGACGTGCTTGCCGGCGTCCAGCGCCTTGACCGCGAACGGCCCGTGCTCGTGGAAGTAGTTGGCCAGGATCACGGCGTCCAGGTCGTGCTCCAGGAACGCGTCGTAGTCCGTGTAGGTGGCGACCCCGTGGGTGCGGCCGGCGGCCTGCAGCCGCTCCTCCCACGTGTCGCAGATGGCGACCAGCTTCATCCCCACGGCGTCCGTGGCGCCCTTGATGAAGCTCTCGCCGCGGCCGACACCGATCACGCCGACGCGTATCTCACCCTCGTGCATGGAACCTCCCCGGTGCGCCGTCAGAGTAGCCGATACCGCCTCGCCCGCACACATTGACGCCGTGGACCGAGAACGAGACGCCGCGGCGTGGGTTCCGGGTCCTCTGCGGAACGTCGCCGGCGCGATCGCGCGGGTGGGCATGGCATGCCTTTCAGCCGCCGTACTGACCGCGTTCGACGTCGAGCTGACCTCCGGGTTCGATCCGCGACCGGGTGCTCCGGGGGTAGGCGATCCGCTGTATCCCGGCCTTGGCAACGGCGGCTACGACGTCTCCCACTACACGCTGGAGCTCCACGTCGACGTGGACGCGAACCGGATCGCCGGCAGCGCGCGGATCGACGCGGTCGCAAACCAGGATCTCTCGTCATTCAATCTGGACTTTCGCGGACTCGAGGTCACGGAGGTCAGCGTGAACGGCCGGCCCGCCGGCCACGCCCGCGACGGATTCGAGCTGACCATCACACCCGCCGTGCCGGTCCGGTCAGGAAGGACCTTCAGAACCGCCGTGGCATACGAGGGGCGTCCTTCGCATCAGCCAGCGTCCGAAACCTCTCCCCTGCAGGGCTGGATCCGCTACGACGCGGGGATCGTCGCGGTCGGCGAACCGTGGGGGGCGTCTTACTGGTACCCCGTCAACGAACATCCATCGGACAAGGCGACCTACACGTTCAGGATCACCGTCCCGGATCCTTATGAGGCGGTATCGAACGGTGAGCTGGTCGAGACCGTCGATCACGGCGATGGGGGCACCTACGTATGGGAGAGCGGTCATGCCATGGCAAGCTATCTGACCGTCCTTGCAATCGCTCGCTTCGACGAGGTTGCGGTACCACACTCAGGAGTACCCGTCGTCAACTGGATCCAGCGATCGGTCGACGCTGCGGTCCGGCGCCACCTGGACCGCACGGCGGCGATGATCCGCTTCTTCAGCGACGTGTTCGGTCCGTACCCGTTCGACTCCACCGGTGCGATCGTGATCGACGGTCCGTTCCCGTTCCTGGCACTGGAGACGCAACCAAGGCCCGTCTACGAAGCGCGAACCCTTGCGTCCCGCGGCGACTGGATCGTCGCGCACGAGCTCGCGCACCAGTGGTTCGGCAATCTGCTTACGCCGGACTCGTGGCGGGACATATGGCTCAACGAAGGGTTCGCCACGTACGCCGAGTGGCTGTGGCAAGACCACAAACTCGGCCGAGGCCTCCCCGACAGCGTCTTGTTCGACAGGTTCTGGGACGTCGTGTGGAGACCTGATCTGGGACCGCCGGGCGATCCTGACCCCGCAGATCCCTTCGCCCTGACGGTCTATTGGAGAGGGGCGATGGCATTGCACGCGCTGCGGGAAGAGATCGGCGATGATGCGTTCTTCCGGGTACTGCGCGAGTACGTGGCCCGCCACGCGGGCGGCAACGTGACGACCGCCGACTTCGTGGCGGTCGCCGAGGAGATCGCGGAACGCGACCTGGACGACCTGTTCGACGCGTGGCTCTACGCCGAGTGGACTCCTCCCCCGCCCGACTGAACGGTCGTGGCGTAGCCGATGCCGGTCTGCCCGAAGCCGTTGCCCGTGTACCAGCAGCGCAACCCGCCGTCGTGCGCGACCACCGCAGCGTAGGACCGCTGGTGGTCGTCGAAGCTGCCGGCCGCGCCGACTCCCAGGTCGCCGTCGGGTCCGGAGTCCGTCCAGGTCCAGTTCACGCCGTCGCCGCTGGTCAGGCTGCGCACGCGATACGCCGTGCCGAAAGTGCTGACCCACATCGTCCAGCGGCCGTCGTGGCGCAGCACGAACGGCTTGGAAACGATGTATTCGAACGGCTCCGTGTCGAATCCGCGGGGGCTTACCAAGAGGCCGTCCAGCGGCTTGGTCCAGCGGATGCCGTCGGTCGATTCGGCATAGCCCACACCGATGTGTGGAATCACGTCCCCGTGACCGGTCCGCACACCCGCCGGCTTGGGCGAGTAGTCGCCCAGGGCGGTGTAGTACATGCGGAAGACGCCGCCGTCGGCGAGCACGCACACGCTGCCGGTGCCCTCGTGGTCCCACGGGCGGTCCAGCGCCAGCACCGGCGACTCGCCGGCGTGCCGCCAGGTGCGGCCGCGATCCTCGCTGAGGGCCAGACCGGTCGTGTTGGCCAGCTTGCCGTCGTCTCTGGGCGTCCCCCACGCCCCGTAGTACATCAGCCACGGCCCGTCGCCGCGCGGCACCACGAACGGAAAGCTCGGCCCCACCGCGTTGTAGGCGGTGTCGGCCTGGCGCTCCAGGACCGAGCCGGAGAAGCGCCACTCATGCGGTTCGGCCGTCGGGGCGACCGCCCAACAGATCCGATGGTAGCCGTCCGCGCCGGTGCCCCAGTAGTACATGTGGTAATCGTCGCCGACCTTCAGCACGTGCGGACTCGAGGCACGGCGGGCGTCGGCATCTCCGCCCAGCCCGCACGCCAGGATCGGATCCGTGCGCGGGAAGCGCCAGGACACCGGCGGCGGTGCGGAGGCGCTCACCTACCCGAGCTCGTCGCGACCAGCTTGGGCTCAGCCGAACGGGTGACACGCGACGTTACGATGCAAAGATCGTCGACGACCACTGGGGTGCCCTCAGTCGTCGGAGCCGGCGTCGCCGTCAGCGTCGGCGGTCTGCCCGTGCTTCTTCAGCAGATGAGCCGGCAACCTGAAGACCCCAATGGTGTCACCGGTCTCCAGCAGTGCGGCGCGCTCCATCACGCCGTGCAGCTCGCGTACGTTGCCGGGCCAGTCGTACGCCAGCAACCGGCTCATCGCGCTTGGGTGGACGCCCTTCACCGGCTCGCCGTGGCGCGCGGCGTGCTGCCGCAGGCAGTGGTCGACGAGCTGCGGCAGGTCCTCCCGCCGCTCCCGCAGCGGCGGAATCTCGATCGGGAACGCGGCCAAGCGATAGTACAGGTCGTCGCGGAACTCGCCGGCTCGCATCGCCGCCTCCAGGTCGCGGCTGGTGGCCGCGATCACCTGTACGTCCACCGGTATCACGGTCGTTCCGCCGACCCGCTGCAGCTCGCGCTCCTGCAGGACGCGCAGCAGCCTGGCCTGCAACTCCGGCTTCATGTCGGCAATATCGTCCAGCAGGAGCGTGCCGCCGTGCGCGCGTTCGAAGCATCCGACTCTGCGCCGCGTCGCGCCCGTGAACGCCCCCGGTTCGTGCCCGAACAGCTCGCTCTCGATCAGGCTCTCCGGAACCGCGGCGCAGTTGACCGCCAGGAACGGCCCCGTGCGGCGGGGGCCGTTGGCGTGCAGGGCCTTCGCGACCAGCTCCTTGCCGGTGCCGCTCTCACCGCGGACGAGCACCGTGACACCGGCATCCATCGCCCGTTTCATCAGCCCGTACACCCGCTGCATGGGCACACTCGAGCCGACGATTCCCGCGAAGGACGATGGCGTCTCCAGAGCCGCCCGCAGGCTCAGCACCTCGGCCTTCATCTGCTCGATCTCGACCTCGCTGGACAGGTCGCGGTACACGTACAGGTTGCCGATGACCGCTCCCCGATCGTCGTGCACCGGCCGGTGCTGTCGAAAGAACAGCCGCCCCGCCGAGCCGGAGCCTCCCGCGGCCGGCGGCTCCGGCTCCAATGGTTCCACCAGCTCGCCGCCCGCTTCGGATATGAGGTCCCTGCCGTTGTCCTTCAGCGGCACCCTGCGCAGCCGCGTGGCCCACAGCGCGTCCGCTTCCTCCAGGGTCATCGCCTGCATCTCGGCTTCCGTGGCGGCCATCAGGCGCTGATAGGGCCGGTTGGCGAACACCAGGCGGTGCGTGTCGTCGCTGACGGCGATCGCCTCGCCGATGGAGTCGAGCACCGCCGTCAGCCGCCGGTTGGTGAGGGTCAACTGCCGGCGCCGCGCCTCCAGCTCCCGCTCCAGGTTCCATTTCTTGACCAGCGCCAGCGTGATCTGCTGTACCTCCTCACGCGCGAACGGCTTCCTGATGTAGAGCAGTTTGTGCAGCAGCTCCATGTCCTGGACGATGTCCGCCAGCGACGTCTCCGTATACGCGGTCATCAGCACGATCTCGATGGCCCGGTCGACGCGCCGTATCCTGCGGACGGCGGTCACCCCGTCGATGCCGGGCGGCATCCTGATGTCGATGTAGGCCACCGCGATCGGACGCTCGTCGCGCGCTGCCCGCGCCACGAGCTCGCATGCCTCCTCTCCGCCCATCGCGTGCAGCAACTCGAACTCCGGCAGATGATGGTCCGGCTCTTCGGCGCCCAGGAACGATGCCGCCAGGTCGTCCGCCGCCGCGGCGCGCGCCAGCAGCATCTCCTCGAAGTCGTCGTGGATGTCTCGCTGATCGTCGACGATCAGCACCCTGGCGTTCGCCGGTTGCTTGCGTTTCACTTCGCTTCCCGATCGCGTTACGCCTTGTCTGCTGGGCCCGCACGTCCATGGCGTAACCGAGGCGTAACCGAATCATAATGTCATTGTATCTTCCTGTCGCGCCTGCCGCGGTTCGCCAAGAGCCTGTTCCTGGGCACGCTGTCTCTCCAGCGCCCGGGCGATGGTCTCGTCACGTCCGTACCCGGAGATGAAGACCACCAGCAGGTCGGCGAGCTCGGGGACGCGCTCCATCAGCTCGATGCCGTCGAGACCGCGATGTGGACGCCGTCGCGCTCGGCGCCGACGCGGATCTGCGAGGATTCGGAGGAGTGCCTCGCCGTTCACGCGTTCCGTTCCCCAGGGGCAGGCGGGGACGGCTGCGCGCGCAGGGCCTCGCGCACGGCGGGAAGGTACGGGCGGCTGATCGGCACGTTCTGGCCGCCCGTGACGCGCAGCATCGTGCGCCCGTCGCGCCGTACCGTGGTGAGCATGTGGCGATGGGCAACCCAGTAGGAACGGTGCACCTGCATCCCGAGGGCACCGAGATCGGCGACGGCGTCCGCGAAGCGCATCAGGACGAGGCAGGAGCCGCCGGTGGTGTACACGTTGACGTAGTGGTCGTCCATCCTCAGACAGACGACGTCGCGGCTCACCGTTGGGGACAGGCGGTCGTGGAACCGTGCCTGTTGTGGGGTGAGCTGTGCGGCAGCGTCGTCCGGCGGGCGGACCGGGTCCGCTTTGCCGCGCGTGCTGAGCGCGCGGTTGTGGAGAATCCGCTGGAAGACGACGTAGTGGGTGAAGAAGGTGCACACGGCTACCACGATCGTCACGGTCAGATAGGTGTGCGCCCGGTTCAGCGGCGGTGTGCGTGCCGGGAGAAACTGGCTGTCGGCAGCCAGCACGACCGCCGTGCAGACGAGGCCCTCGAACAGCACCGCCGCCGCGGCCGCCGGCACGATCTCGATGAGCGATGCGAGCCTCGTCAGGTAGAGCACCACGGCGGCCACGGCGTAACAGAGCGGAAACGTGATGCCGGCACACAGTGCCCAGTACGCGAACCGGGGGAGCGGTTCGAGGGTCGACGTGCCGAGCGGGCCGAAGATGGTCATCGCCACCGTGAACAGGGTGACGCTGGCGAGCGCGACGGCGACCGTCCGAGGTCTCAGCAGCTCTCGGTACGCACCACGCCACAGTCCGCGCCTGGTAGCCAAGCTCTCTTTCCCCATCATTCCCTACGGCGCGCCATGTATCATAATGAGAATAAATCTTCTTAGAGTATTCGGGTAGTCTTTACATCGTCCAGATGTGCCTACTGTTGCCGCTGCCCGCGCGCGGCGCGTATGTTCGCCCGGCGTGATGGATGCTGCCGGTCCCCGCATGCTGATCGCGGGGGCCGACCCCGAGGTCGCCGAGTTGCACGCGCTGCTTGCGAACCTGGGCTATGCGGTCTGCGCCGCGACGCGCTCGGGCCGCGAGGCCGTCGCCGCGGTGGAGGCGATGGCGGACAGCGATGAACCGCGACCCGATCTCGCGCTGATCGATCCGGCGCTCGACGGCGAAGTTTCCGGCGGCGCCGCCGCCCGGCGGCTGCGCCGCCGGTTCGGCATTCCCGTGATCTACGTGTGCGACGGCGAACTGCCGGCGCGCGTGGCGCGCGCCGCCCGGATGGCCGAACCGGCCGGCTACGTGGCGAATCCGGTCTCGCCGTGGCACCTGCGTGCCACCATCGACGCCGCCCTGGCGCAGCACCGCCGCGAAACCGAGCTCGCCGAGCGCGCGCGGAAGCTCGTCCGCGAACGCGGCGCGCTCAGGCGTCGCATCGCAACGCTTCAGGATCGCGCGGAGAAGACGGAGGCCGCGTTGCGCACGCAGGTGGAGGACTTCAGGAGTCAGACCGCGCTGCTCAACACGGTGGTGAACAGCATGGGCGAGGGCCTGATCGTGGCCGATCGCGACGGCCGGTACATGATGACCAATCCCGCCATGGAGCGCCTGGTCGGCAAGTCCGAACCGGACGCCGACTTCGCGCGGCGTGCGCGGGTCTACGGCCTGTACTATCCCGATCGGAAGACGCCGATTCCGCCGGACCGGCTGCCGCTCGTGCGCGCGCTGCGGGGCGAGTCGATCGACCTGTTTGACGTGTTCGTTCGCAACGACAAGCGTCCGCGGGGCGTGCTGCTGAGCACCAGCGCCCGCCCGCTGAAGGATTCGGCCGGCGCGGTGCGCGGCGGCGTGACGGTGTTCCGCGACATCACCCGGCTCAAGGATACCCAGTGGAAGCTGAAGGACACGGCCCGCCGCGCCGAAGAGCAGCACCGGGCTCTGCAGACGGTGCTCGACAGCATCAGCGACGGCGTGGTGACCGCCGACGCAGCCGGCACGCTCGCCCTGTTCAATCCGAGCGCGGCACGCATTCTGGGTCTGGGCGCAACCGATGTTCCCCCGGAGCAGCGGGCCGAGCGGTATGGCGTGTACTATCCCGACCAAGCGACCCCGGTACCGGCAGATGGCCTGCCGCTCACGCGTGCGACGCGCGGCGAGCCGTCGGACGAGGAGCAGTTCTTCGTCCGCAATCCGCGCGTGCCGCACGGCGTCTTCGTCAGCGTCAGCGGCCGGCCCCTGCGCGACAGTGCGGGCACGCTGAACGGTGGAGTCGTCGTGATCCGCGACGTGACCGAGCACGTCCGCGCCCACCAAGCGCTGCTGCAGGCGTTCGCCCAGGGGCGGCTGGACGTGCTCGACACGATCGTCCACAACATCGGCAACGCCATCAACAGCGTCGCGATCGGAGTCGGGACCATCCAGCACGAATTGGCGCGGAATCGGGAGTTGCGCCGCTTCCGTGCCCTTGCCGACGCCGTGGAGCAGCACCGGGACGACTGGCCGGCATACGTGCGGAACGACCCGCAGGGGCAGCGGGTGCTGCCGTTCATCGTCGCGCTCGCCGCCGACTTCGAGGCCTGGAATCGGCGGCTGACGGACACCGTCGAGCGCGTGCGCGGCCGCGTGACGCACATCGTCGATCTCATCAGAACGCAGATGTCGTTCGACGGCCGGAGCATGGAGCGCAAGCTCATCAACCTGCGGCAGTCGATCGCCGATGCCGCCAAGGTGCTGGCCGACTCATGTACCTCACGCGGCATAAAGGTCGAAGTCGACTGTACTGGCGCCCCCCGCGAAATCTGGATCCATGAGAGCCGATTCCACCAGATGCTGGTCAACCTGCTGAAGAACGCCATCGAGGCGATCGACGCGCTGGCCGCGGCCGGCGACGGCTCCGCGCCGCGGGACCCGCCCCGCATCCGCATCGCCTGCTACCTGGAGGCAGAGTACCTTGTGCTCGACGTGATCGACAACGGGATCGGGATCGGGGAGCAGCGCCATCGGCTCGTATTCACCGCCGGCTACACTACCAAGGAGAGCGGCAGCGGACTAGGGCTGCATTCGGCGGCGAACTTCGTGATCGCCTCCGGCGGCAGCATCAGGGCGTTGAGTGACGGCCACGGTACGGGCACGACAATCCGCATCAAGCTCCGCCGCGCCGCGACCGAGGGGTTGCCGGATCGGCAGGCCGCCGCGCCTCCGTCTTCCGGTTGACCCTCCGTTTCAGGCGCCGGAGCCGGCGTCCATCGAGCGCCCGACCTCCGCCAGAGGCGCCTCGGCGGCGGTGCGCTCGGTCGCGCGTTCCGGCCGCGCCGATTGCAGATGGGCCGGCAACCTGACAACGCGAATAGTGTCACCGGTCTCCAGCAGAGCGGCGCGCTCCATCACGCCGTGCAGCTCGCGTACGTTGCCGGGCCAGTCGTACGCCAGCAGCCGGCGCATCGCGCTTGGGTGGACGCCCTTCACCGGCTCGCCGTGGCGCGCGGCGTGCTGCCGCAGGCAGTGGTCGACGAGCTGCGGCAGGTCCTCCCGCCGCTCCCGCAGCGGCGGAATCTCGATCGGGAACGCGGCCAAGCGATAGTACAGGTCGTCGCGGAACTCGCCGGCTCGCATCGCCGCCTCCAGGTCGCGGCTGGTGGCCGCGATCACCTGTACGTCCACCGGTATCACGGTCGTTCCGCCGACCCGCTGCAGCTCGCGCTCCTGCAGGACGCGCAGCAGCCTGGCCTGCAACTCCGGCTTCATGTCGGCAATATCGTCCAGCAGGAGCGTGCCGCCGTGCGCGCGTTCGAAGCATCCGACTCTGCGCCGCGTCGCGCCCGTGAACGCCCCCGGTTCGTGCCCGAACAGCTCGCTCTCGATCAGGCTCTCCGGAACCGCGGCGCAGTTGACCGCCAGGAACGGCCCCGTGCGGCGGGGGCCGTTGGCGTGCAGGGCCTTCGCGACCAGCTCCTTGCCGGTGCCGCTCTCACCGCGGACGAGCACCGTGACGCCGGCATCCATCGCCCGTTTCATCAGCCCGTACACCCGCTGCATGGGCACGCTCGTTCCCACGATGCCCACAAACGAAGCGGAAGTCTCGCGCGCGGCGCGCAGGTTCAGCATCTCGGCTCTCATCCGCTCGATCTCGACCTCGCTGGACAGGTCGCGGTACACGTACAGGTCGCCGATGACCGCTCCCCGGTCGTCGTGCACGGGCCGGTGCTGACGATAGAACAGCCGCCCCGCCGAGCCGGAGCCTCCCGCGGCCGGCGGCTCCGGCTCCCGAGGCTCCACCAGCTCGCCGCCCGTCTTGGACGGGAGGCGCCCGCCTGCGTCCGTCGGCGCGATCGGGCGCAGCCGCGTGGCCCATAGCGCGTCCGCTTCCTCCAGGGTCATCGCCTGCATCTCGGCTTCCGTGGCGGCCATCAGGCGCTGGTAGGGCCGGTTGCTGAACACCAGGCGGTGAGCGTCGTCGCTGACGGCGATCGCCTCGCCGATGGAGTCGAGCACCGCCGTCAGCCGCCGGTTGGTGAGGGTCAACTGCCGGCGCCGCGCCTCCAGCTCCCGCTCCAGGTTCCATTTCTCGACCAGCGCCAGCGTGATCTGCTGTACCTCCTCGCGCGCGAACGGCTTCCTGATGTAGAGCAGTTTGTGCAGCAGCTCCATGTCCTGGACGATGTCCGCCAGCGACGTATCCGTGTACGCGGTCATCAGCACGATCTCGATGGCGCGGTCGACATGGCGTATCCTGCGGACCGTTTCCACCCCGTCGATTCCGGGCGGCATCCTGATGTCGATGTAGGCGACCGTGATCGGACGCTCGTCGCGCACTGCCCGCGCCACGAGCTCGCATGCCTCCTCGCCACCCATCGCGTGCAGCAGCTCGAACTCCGGCAGATGATGGTCCGGCTCTTCGCCGCCCAGGAACGATCCGGCCAGGTCGTCCGCCGCCGCGGCGCGCGCCAGCAGCATCTCCTTGAAGTCGTCGTGGATGTCCTTCTGATCGTCGACGACCAGCACTCTGTCGTTCGACGGTTGCTTGCCAGTCACTGCGCTTCCCCCGGCGTGCTCGGCTTCCATCCCCGCGGGGCGGGTTCGGATAGCTCGTGCCTTCCCAGTTTGGTCAATGATTACATGACGCACGGGGTCGGATGCGTATCCGATACGTAGTCTTGCGCCGGTATTTCGCCGTTCTACGCCAAATTCGTGAATGGTGCGCATCGCATCGGCCGGTGGGCTCCGGCGCGCGATTCACGAATCGTGAAATACGTGGTTGATGGTCACCGGACCATCCTGTCGTCGTCCGCTCACATCGGGCGGGGGATCACACCGGTGCGGGCGCCGGACTGGCGGATCGACCGTCGGCTCCATGCAGATTCAGTCTGCGCAGTTTTCGATACAGCGTTGCCCGGCTGATCCCCAACGCCTTCGCTGCCCTCGACACGTTGCGGTCCGTTGCCCGCATGGCGCCAAGGATCGCCCGCCGCTCCACGTCCGCCAGTGGCAGCACGCCGTTGCCGTCGGCGCGAGGCAGAGCGTCCGCGGCCAGCTCGGACGGCAGACTGCTGCTTTGCAACACGTCGGACGACTCTACCAACACGGCCCGCTCGACGACGCTTTGCAGCTCGCGGACGTTGCCGGGCCAATCGTGCTGCATGATCTTCCGTAGCGCTGCGGCGGAGATGCCGGTCACCGGCTTGCGATTGCGCGCAGCGCTGTCCTTCAGGAAGTGGTTGGCAAGCAGCGGAACGTCCTCACGCCGTTCCCGGAGCGGTGGGACGACGATCGGAAACGCGGCCAGACGGTAATACAGGTCGGCGCGAAACTCGCCGGCCCGGATCGCTCCCTGCAGGTCTCTGTTGGTCGACGCGATCACCCGCGCGTCGACCTTGATCGGCGTCGTTCCGCCGACCCTCTGGATCTCTCGCTCCTGCAGCACGCGCAGCAGTTTCGCCTGCAACTCGGGTGGCATGTCGCCGATCTCGTCGAGCAGGATGGTGCCTCCGCTCGCGCGTTCGAAGCACCCTTTCCGCCGTGCCGTAGCGCCCGTGAACGCCCCTCTTTCGTGTCCGAACAGCTCGCTCTCGATAAGCGTCGGCGGAATGGCCGCGCAATTCACGGCAATGAACGGCCCACGCTTGCGCGGTCCGCTGTCATGCAAGGCCCTGGCCACGATCTCCTTGCCGGTGCCGCTCTCGCCGACGACGAGCACCGTGACGTCCGCCTGCTTGACCCGCTCCATCAGCTCGTACACCCGTCGCATCGCCATACCGGAGCCGACCATCTTCGAGAACGCATAGGTCGTCTGCAGCTCGGCTCGCAACCGCAGCACTTCCGCCTCCATCCGTTCGATCTCGATCTCCCGCGACACGTCCCGGTACACGTACAGGCTGCCGATCACCTCTCCACTATCGTCGCACACCGGCTTTCTGGAACGGTAGAACAGACGCTGCCCCCCATCTCCCTCAACGTATTCGACGATCCCGCCGCTCTCCCGATCGGCCGAGTCCTCCTCATCGGCCGCGTTGATCGGCCTTCGGACGCGTTCGTTGATGCGCTCCTTCAGCAACTCCGGCGTCATCGCCTGCAACGCCGACCTGCTGCCCCCCATGATCTCTTCGTACCAGCGATTCGCGAACGACAAACGCTCCCGGTCGTCATACATCGCCATCGCCTCTCCGGTCGCGTCGAGCACGGCCTCGAGCCGCCGGTGACTGGTGGTAAGTTCCTTGCGCCGCTCCGCCAATTCCTGTTCGACCTTCCACTTTTCCACGAGGGCGAGGGTGATCTGCTGCACCTCCTCGCGCGCGAACGGTTTTCTGATATACAGCAGCTTGTGAAGCAGCTCCATGTCCTGGACGATCTCCGGCAGCGGCTTGTCCGTGTAGGCCGTCATGATCACGATCTCGATGTCGCGATCGATCTTTCGTATCTCGCGGATCGTCTCCACGCCATCGATCCCCGGCGGCATCCTGATGTCGATGTAGGCGACCGAGATCGGGCGGCGACAACGCGCTCCGCGGGCTACCAGACCGAGCGCCTCCTCGCCGCTCGAAGCATGCATCAACTCGAACTCGAGCGGCAGGTCCAACACCTCATCGACCATGAACGTCGACGCCAAATCGTCCGAGGGGCCGCGCACGCACGGCTTGAGCATGTCCTTGAAGTCTTCGTGGATGTCCTGCTCGTCATCGACGATCAGCACACGCGCGCGCGCATCGGAGCTCGACGGCATCCGGTTCACCGCCGCATCCAGTTGCGCAACATCAGCCGCATCGTCGTGCCCGTGCCCGCGCCGTCGCTCAACGCCAGGATCTTGCCGCCGGAGCCGATCACGAAGTTTGCTGCCGAATGCAGGCCCAGGCCGCTGCCGCCGTCCTTGGTCGAGTAGCCCGCCGAGAAGATCAGTCGGCTGTGCGTATCGGTTATGCCGATGCCATTGTCGATGATGTCGATCACCAGATAGTCATCCTGACGGTAGCAACGGATGTCGATCGTCGGTTCATCGAGCGGCACGGACCTGGTGAGCTCGTCGATCGCTTCCATCGAGTTCTTCACCAGGTTGACCAACGCCTGATGCAGCTTGTTCTCCTGTATCCAGATCTCCTCCGGCGCTCCCCGGCAGTCGACCCGCAGGCGGATCCCCCGCGATCGGAGCGATTCGCTGAGCACCTTGATGCCGTCGTTGATGCACGTGCGGACCTCCACGACCTTGCGCACCATGGCGCCGTCGTCGAACGAGTTCTGCGTGCGGATGATGTCGACGATGTGCGCTACGCGACCGCCGATGCGCTCGACGGTGCGGGTGAGCCGATCTCTCTGCTCCTCGAAGTCGGCCGCCAGAGCCAGGATCAGCGGCAGCACCCGACGGCCCCGAGGATCGGTGGCAATGTACTCCGGCCAGTCGTCACGACGCGTCTCCAGCGCCTCCGCGACCGCCTGCAATGTGCGCAGCTCCCTGCTCCTCCGCAACTCCTGGGCGATCGTGCCTACCCCTATCGACACGCTGTTGACGGCGTTGCCGATGTTATGCAGGATCGTATCGACGACCTCCAGGCGGCCCTGCGCGAACGCCTGCGTCAGCGCTTGATCCGCCCGCATCCGCTCGGTCACGTCCCGGAACACGATCACGCCGCCCTTCGAGTTGCCTTCCGCATCGCGCATCGGCCGGCCGCTGACGCTGATGTAGGCGCCTTGTGGCACGTGCTCATTGCATACGAACAGCTCGACCTGATCGCAGGAGTCGCCGTTGATGGCCCGCATCAGGGGCAGCTCGTCGGTCGGTACCTGGGTGACGGTATCGGTGTAGAATACCCCGTATCGTTCCGACCAGTGGTCGGGCTGCGTATCGGTCGCGCCGACGCCGACGATTCGTTCCGCGCTCGGGTTGAACATCAGAAAGCGTCCGGCCTCATCGGCGACGACGACTCCGTCGCTGATGCTGTTGAATATGGCTTCCATGGTTCGATTCTGCGCTTGCACCTGGTCTGTGGTCTCGCGCAGCTTGGTCGCGGTCGTCCGGAGCTCGGTCACGTCCCTGATCACGATGACGCTGCCGGTCAACTCGCCGGAGCGGTCGTACATCGGGCTGCCGTTGACGCTCACGTACGCCCCCTCGGGCCGGAGTTCGTTGCGCACGAATATCTCCCGGGCGTGCGTCTTTTGGCCGCGCAGAGCACGCGCGGTGGGCAGGTCGTCGGCGGGGATGACCGCGTGCGTGTCCGGATAGTGCAGGCCGTACGATGCCGACCTCCGGTCCAGCTCGTGTGCCGCCGGAATCGTGCCGAAGATGCGTTCCACGGCACTGTTGGTCATGACGATGTCGCCGGTGGGACCGGTGACGATCAGGGCGTCGGTAATGCTGTTGAGTACCGTGTCGGTGAGCCTGATCTGCCGGCGCTGGTCCTCGATGGCCTCGCGGAGCTCATCCTCGACGGCCATGAGTCTGGTGATGTCGTGAAATACGACGACCGCGCCGCCCTGTCCGCCGGTCTTGCCGCGCAGCAGCGGTCTGCCGCTGACGCTGACGTACACCCCCTCGGGCCGCCGCTCGTTGCGGAGCAGCAACCGCACGTCGTCCGATTTGTGGCCGGCCAGAGCACGGATTAGTGGCATCTCGTCCAGCGGGAACGGCGTCGTGCCGTCGAGCTGATACGTGCCGTACTCACTGTGCCACTTGTCGGGGTCCGTCTCCGTAATGAGGCTGCCGACGATCTCCTCGGCGCGCCTGTTGACGTACAGGTACTCGCACTTCTGATCGGTCACCACGACCCCCTCGGCGGCCGAGTCCAGCGCGGACTCCAGGAGCTCCGCGTGATCGACGTACTGCATCTCCCGATGATGGCGGCGCAGCGCGGCGTCGATGCTCAAGCGGAGCTGCCGCGGCGAGCACGGCGTGACCAGGTAGCCGGACGGTTCCGTCTGACGAACCTGCGGCGAGGGATCGTCAGCCGATTCGCCGATCACGTAGATAATCGGGGCGCCGATCGCGGCGGCCGCATCGAGCGCGGCCACCGGCCCTTCGAGTTCGAGGTCCATCAGGACGAGGTCGGGAAGCCGCTCGGCGGCCGCGGCGATGCCGTGTCCTCCCGACGAGGCGAAGGAAACGTCGTACCCCGCTGCCCGCAAGATAGTCTCGAAGCCGGCGGCTTCGGCGCCGACGATCAATATCCTGGCGCCCGCGGCGCTCGCGCCGTCGGCGCCGCGCGCATCCGAAGCACGTTCGTCGGGCGGTGCAGGTGTATCGCCGAGGGAAGGAATCCGCACCATCATCCGGTACCCGGAATCGCGAGGACGATGCGATACGGATCGCCCGCGCGGGCGCCCGGCGGCACGAGTTCGCATGGCAAGAAAGGCTTGATTGACAGGGACGTTATCCTCCGGCGTGAGCCGAACACGGAGCCGGCGATCACGTCAACCGGCGGCCGGAGCTGCCGGACGCCACGCCATGGATTCGACGGAAAACCCGCCCGAGGATCGACGAGCAAGGCACACGTCCGACGCGTTGCGAGGTCGGGGTTTCGTGGTCCGGCGTTCCGACCCCGCAGCTCTAGTACCCCATCAAACTGTAGTTTGGGGGTGCGTGCTACGGGAACTCGGACTGGTGCGCGCTGTTCCAGCGCGCTTGAAGCCCGTGTAGCCACCTATGTCACCCGTCGACATCAGTTTGATGGGGTACTACGCGGCCGCGGCCGACGCGCGGCGCATCTTCGGTTCCGACGCGTCGATCCCCGTGGCCGCCTGGCGATACTCGTGAGCCAGTTCCGTGAGCAACAGGAATACGTGCTCGGTTATGCTGGTGATGCGCAGCACACTCGTTCGTTCCTCCCCGGACAGGCGCGACTCTTCCCCGAGATACGTGCTCCTCATCCTGCGCATCAGCCCACCCCGGTCGTTCATCATCTGTATCGTCGGCGACCAGTCCGAGTCGTCCTCCATGCTCACGATCTCGCCCAGAATCAGCAGCACGGCATCGACGCCTTCGACCATGCCCATGCGCCACGCCTCGAGAGCGGGTCCGCGCGGCATGTCGTGCAACAGTTCGCACAGCTTCAGTACCCGCTCATCCAGCCAGAACAGCAACCGCTGACGTGTCAGCAGCGAGACGTGGCCGTCGATGGAGCGGTCGGGGTAACGCGCAGCCACGTCGTCCAGGAATTCCTCGATTCGGTTCAGCACATCCTTGGCCGCATCGCGGAACGGGTCCAGTGCAACCTCCGTGCGCACCGTGTCGAGACAGGACGACAGAATCTCCAGCAGGCGCCGCTGCTCGCGATCGGCCAGGGTCAACGAGCTGTCGGCGTCTTCCAGGACACGATCGTGCACGTACCGCGGCAGCGACAGCCGTTCCACGTCCGTGACCGGCCACCATCGTTCGAGCAGCCGCTCGGCACGATCCAGCACGACAAGCTGGATCACGCCGGTGGTGACCTCACAGAAGATCAAGTACAGGCCCAGGAGCGGTGCGACCGGGAGGTCGGTGGCGAGCATCGCGGCCTTGAGCAAAGGTACGCCGAAAAACGCTTCGACGAGCACGATCGGCACGAATACGGCAGACAACAGGCAGTTGTGCAGCACCTGGTACATGGCTATCTGACGCGGTCGGCCCTTGAGGTTCATCGAGAACAGGTACAGGCTGAGGCTGGAACCGAGGCATGCGCCGGCATGCAGCACGATGACGTGGTCGACACCCAGGATACCGACCGCCGCCATGCTGATCCCGGAGACCGCGACCACGCCCGACGACTGCACCAGGACCGACAACACCAGGCCGACCACCAGACAGAGCGGCAGCGAGCGTGCCGCCCACTGCACCGCGTGGGTGAACCAAGTATAGCCCGCCAGCGGAGCCACCGAGTCCTTGAGCATGACGAAGCCGAGGATCATGATCGCCATGCCGAACAGGGCCGCGCCCATGGTCTGCAACCTTACTTTGGCGGTGCGGCCTCTTGTCGTCATCACGGCGATGATCTGCGCAACGCCCAGCACGTACAGCACCGCAAGCTTGATATCGAGCATCACCACGAACAGGACCAGCACCGCTCCCACGTTGCCGCCCAGCAGAATCGGCAGCGCCCGCCGGCAGGTCAGAAGGCCCGATCTCAACATGCCGATGGAGATGAAGGTCAACGCGGGCATGGACTGCGTGATGGCGCCGGCGATGATGCCCCAGGCGCATCCCGACCAGCGACTCCCGGTCCAGCGGGACGCACTCATTCGCAAGCGGCGACTGGCCAACGACTTGAGGTGCTCCGAAAGGATCTTCGCCCCCATGAAGAACAGTCCTATGCCACCGGCGATTCCACCGACAATTGCCACCATCTCGATATTCCCCTCTTTCTATCGGACCGAGCCGTCGGACCGACCCGAGAGACAGCGCCTGGCAGACGCCTCCCATGACACATAGAGCAAACGCCGTGCCATTTCCCGTAGGAATCTCGTAAATGATTCTAATGAAAATATTTACGGCTATTACAGAAGACCGGGACACACGGGAGGGCAATCAGGGCCCGGACATCGGCCGCCACACGTCCCCATGAGTGTCGCATCATGCGACGCCGACGCGGCCGACAGCGTGCGCGCATTGCACAACTATTATGTATACAAAGGATTACACGGCTCTGTCGCGACTGTCGCGATTTGCGACACCTGTCTCGTGGGTGCTAACGATGCGACGCGCGGTGCGGCGGTACGGCTCGCTGCGCAGAGCCAACAGGGGGCGCAGGGCGGAAACGAGCAGGCGGGCTGCATGCCCGCCTGCTCGCGTAGAAGATCGATCCCCGTCGGAATCGGCCTGCTTCCTAGTTGCCGACCAGCTCTCCGTAGCGCTCGTACTGCTGCTGGCGCACGGCGATCACCTCCTGGGCGCCGAGCCTGTTCAGGCCGTCGACGAACTCCTGGAACTTGCTCAGCGGCTCCTGGCCGGTAACGAACTTGTCGAACCACTCCGTCTTGTAGGTGTTCAGGTCGGCCTGCAGGCGGTTCAGCACCTCCTGCTCCTCCAGGGTCGGCCGCACCTGCGGGAACGACGGCGCCTTGTAGTACTTCTGGTAGGCGTTATTGTTGTCCAGGACCCACTGCGGGTTGCGGAAGTCCCAGGCGTAGGCCCACTGCAGGTGAGCGTACGGCGGCTGGCTGCCACCGATCTCGCGGAGCCGCTCGTCGAACGGCTTGTCCTCGCTGCCGATCGTCTCGATCTCGCCGTCGACCATCCGGTAGGTGTCCCCGATGATGCCGAAGTTCTGCAGCATCAGCGCTTCATCGCTGTTGCGGATGAAGTCGATCCAGTGCATGGCCACTTCCGGCTGCTTGGAGTCCTTCGTGATCCCCATCTGGTCGCCGCCGTACCGCTCGCGCTTCACGAAGAACTTGTCGCCGTACGGCCCTTCGATGGGCGGCCCGTTCACGAAAACCGGGATCGACGCGTCGGGCTTGCCGGAGGGGTGGGCGCCCGAGTAGATCCTGGCGAAGGTCGTCCAGCAGGAGATCAGCCCGACCTGGTCGTTCGAGACCTTTTCCAGGGTCTCCGTCCAACTGTCCGTGGAGTACGCCTTGTCGAGCAACCCTTCGGTGTAGAGCTGGTTCATCCAGGTGAGGTACTCCTCCATCCGCGGGCTCTGGAAGATCCAGAACACCTGGCCGGCATCGTCGACCAGGTACTCGGTCATGATCGAGTTCTCGAAGCCGTAGATATTGCCCAGGTAGTTCAGATACCCGCGTCCGGCGGCCGGCGTCAGGGGAATCTCGTCCTGCTGGCCGTTGCCGTTGGGGTCGTCGTCCCGGAACGCCCGCAGCGCCGTCATCATGTCGGCCTGCGTCTCCGGCATGTCCGCGATGCCCACCGCTTCCAGCCACAGGATGTTCCACAGCGGCCCGAAGGACAGGTAGTGCGGCAGCACGTAGTTGCCCACGCCGTAGATGTTCCCGTCCGGGCTGGTGTCCAGGATCTTGTAGATGCTGTTGGTGCCGGTGTTCCACCACTTGTTGATGTTGGGCGCGTGGGTCTCCAGCAAGTCGTTGAGCGGGATGATCAGCCCGTCACGCCCGTGCTGGCCGATGTCCCCCAGCAGCGACATGTTGATCACGTCGGGCAGATCCACAGCAGCGGCAAGGCGCGCCTTCATCACTTCCGCGTAGTTCTTTACCTGGATGTTCTCCCACTCGATGTGCACGCCGCTGAGGCGCTCGAGCTCCTGATAGACCGGCAGATCGTTGCTGGCCGGCTGCAGGCTGGCGGCCCAGCCGGTGTGCGTGGCCACGTGCAGGGTAGGCAGCTCGCCGGGCGCCATCCCTTCCTCCGTGCCCGCGCCAAAAGCGCTGGCGGCAACCAGCATCAGCACCGTCCCCAGGACGGCCATCCTCGATAGCTTCATGTCGTTCTCCTTCCTTCGCTCCGTCGCTCGGTGGTTCTCGACTGGGTTCCACCAACCAGCTCACCGGCCCGCCCTCCTGGGGGCCGGATCTATCCCTTGAGGGCGCCGATCAGGACGCCCTTCACGAAATACCTCTGCAGGAACGGATACAGCAGCAGGATCGGCAGCACCGCCACGATCATCACCGCGAACTTGATCTGCACCATCGCCATGACCCCCTCTCCCTGCTCGCCCGTCTCGAACTGCTGGATGGCCTCCGGCGACGCCTGGATCAGCACCCGGCGCAGGTAGAGCTGGATCGGCTGCAGGTCGGCCTTCGGCAGGTAGAGCAGGGCGGGAAAGAAGCTGTTCCAGTGATTCACCCCGTAGAACAGCACCAATACGGCGACGATCGGCCTGGACAAGGGCAGCACGATCTTCCAGACGATCCGCCACTCGCCCGCGCCCTCGATGCGGGCGCACTCGAACAGGTCCTCGGGCAGGGTCTGAAAGAAGGTGCGGCAGATGATCAGGTTGAAGATGGCGATCAGCGTCGGGATCACGATCGCCCAGCGCGTCGCGTAGAGCCCGAGCTTCACCACCACCACGAACAGCGGGATCAACCCGCCGGAGAAGAACCAGGTGAAGACGAACAGGAACATCAGCACGCGCCCCGCCGAGAAGTTGCGCTTGGACAGCGGATAGGCGGCCATCACCGTGAACACCAGGTTCAGCGCCGTGCCGACACCGGTATACCAGATCGTGTTGTAGTAGCTGCGCAGCACGACCGGATCGTTGAGCACCGTCCGGTAGGCGGCCAGGCTGAACCCCTTCGGGAGCAGAAACACGTCCCGCCGCACCACCGCCACCGGATCGCTGATCGACATGCTGAGCACGAACACGAACGGATAGAGCGTGATGACGAAGGCGAATGCCACGCCGATGTAGACGAAGGCATCGACGACCACGTCCTCCATCGTCAGCGCTCTCCGGACGCCGATCCCTCCCGTCATGGCGAGCTCACCACAACGACGTGTCCGTAAAGCGCCGCGCCAGCCGGTTGAAGATCACCAGGAATATGAGGTTGATGACGTTTGCGAAAAGCCCTACGGCGGAGCCGAAGCCGTACTTGCTGTCGATGATGCCGCGCCGGTAGACGTAGGTGGCGATCACGTCGGCAACCTCGTAGGTCGCCGGGGTGTACATGAGCAGGACCTTCTCCCAGTCGACCGAGAGCGCCCGCCCCAGGTTCAGGATCAACAGGATGGTGATGGTCGGCGCCATCCCCGGAACGGTGATGAAGCGGATCCGCTGGATGCGCGAGGCGCCGTCGACCTCCGCGGCGTCGTAGAGCTCCTCGCTGATGCCGGCGATCGCGGCCAGGTAGATGATCGAGCTGAAGCCGAAGTGCTGCCAGATGCCGGAGCCGATGTAGAGCGGCCGGAACCAGCTCTGCAGGCCCAGAAAATTGATGGGCTCTCCGCCCAGCGACTTGATGGCGATGTTGATGATGCCGTTGTTGGGCGACAGGAAGGTGACCAGCATGCCGACGATGATCACGAGCGATATGAAGTGCGGGAGGTAGCTCACGGTCTGCACCACCCGCTTGAGCGGCAGCACCTTCATCTCGTTGAGCATCAGCGCGAAGATGATCGGCACGGGAAAGCCGAAGACGATGCTGTAGAAGCTGAGCAGCAGCGTGTTGCGCATCAGCCGCCAGAAGTAGAACGACTCGAAGAACTGGATGAACCACTTGAAGCCGACCCAGTCGCTGCCGAACACGCCGCGGCCCATCTTGTAGTCCTGAAAGGCCAGGACGATGCCGGCCATCGGCACGTAGTGGAAGATGACGAGATAGACGACCGGCAGCGCCATCATGGCGTACCAGGCGCGTTCGAGCTTGATCCGCCTCCACAACGCCGCCAATGGAGCCCGCTTGGTCAGGGTGGAAGCCGTGGACACGGCGTTCCGCATGAGACGCCTACTGTGCGCCCCTCAAGGAGCGCTGTCAACGTACGCGCCCGGCCCCGGTGCTGCCGAGCGTACGTTAACTGCCTTGCCGGTCAAGCGTTATCGGTCGTGCTGGTCCTGATCAGGAGGCGGTTCCGGCCGTCCTCGTAGCGGTAGCTGACCTCGTCCATCATCTCGCGGACCAGGTGGACGCCCAGGCCGCCGACCGGGCGGTCGTCGAGCGCCGCGTCCGTGTCGGGGACCGGAGCGTCCTGAAGCGGATCGAAAAGCGGGCCGTCGTCGGAAATCTCGATGGTGACGGTGTCCGCTTCGCAGGCCACGATGACCTCCAGCTCGCTCGCCCCGGCCTCGCGGCCGTGGGTCATCACGTTGAGGGTCATCTCCTCGAGCACGAGGTTCATGCGGAACAGGAAGTCCGGGGGCCACCGCTCGCGCTCTCCCAGTTCCTCGATGGCATCCGTGATGTCCGAAAGCCGTTCAGGGTCGGCGTCCAGCTTCAGGTGCAGGTCGGCGCTCACGCCCGGAGCCTCCCCCGTTCGCGCCGCCTCCGGCGCGAGCGCCTCATGCGCGGCTCTCGCCGCCGCGCGGAGGTTCCGTGCGGCCGGTGGTCGCCCCCACGGAACCCATCGATGTCAGGCGCTCACCGCCTGGGTGGCTTCCTCCCTGGAGGCGTGCACCTGGATGATGCGGTCGAAACCGCTGATCTCGAACACTTCCTTGATCGACGGCGAGAGCGAACAGATGGCGAACTTGGCCTGCTGCCGCTGCAGCTTCCGGGCGAGCAGCAGCGTCGCCCGCAGGCCGGAACTGCTGATGTAGGTAAGCTTGTCCATGTCCAGGACCACCGCGGAATCGTCGTCGCCGACCACTTCCTCGAACCGGTCCTGGAATTCCTGGGAATTGCTGCCGTCGATGCGACCGTCGACGGCGACGATCAACGCGCTGCCGTCGCGCTCACTGCTGATTTGCACTCATCCTTCTCCCGTCATGCGGCGCCTGCCGCGCCGCGTCGTGGCCTCCGATGGTAGCCGAAAACCATCACTCGGGTCGACCGGAGGCTCATGCATCGTCATGCGTCGACCCGTTTGCGCAGCGTGAGCCGATTGCGCTCGCCCACGCGCATGTAGGACACCTCGTCCACCAGCGAGCGGCGCATCAGCCCCGCTCCCAGGCTTGCCGGCTCCTCCGCTTCACCCCGTCCGCTGCCGTCCGCCAACGCGGGCTCCTCCAGCGGATCGTAGGCGCCTCCGTCATCCTCCACCGTGACCTCCGCCACGCCGCCGTCGAGCGTGGCGGACACCGCGATCTCGTATTCGCTGACCGCCGACAGCCGCTCGTCGATCGCATCGATCACGACCGCCTCCAGCGCCTGCCGGAGGTGCCCTGCGCCGGTCTGGCCGATGCCGGCGCTCTCGGCGAACGCCCGCATCTCCTCGCCGATGCGGGGCAGGTCCGCGCGGTTGTTGCGCAGCGAGAAGCGCCGGACCGCGATCTCGTCCTCGACCGTCTCGCGGCCGAGGACGACCATGGTGACGTCGTCGAACTGAGCCGCCTCGCCGGCGAACTCCTCGATCGATCGCAGCATCATCTCCAGCGTGTCGCCGGTGCCGCGGCCGGCGCTGTCCCGGAGGCTCTCCTCCATGCGCTCGTAGCCGTACTCCTCCTCGGTCACGTCGGCCGATTCGGGGATGCCGTCGGTATAGACGAACAGCTTGCCGCCGGGCGGCACGCTGACCGCCGCTTCGTCATAGGTGAGCCCGTCGAACATGGCCAGGGCGACGCCCCCGGTCAGCGGGATCCGTTCCACCCCTCCGTCGGTCACCAGCGCCGGCGAGTTGTGGCCGCCGTTCGCGTACACGAAGCTGCCGTCGCGAACGTCGTACACGCCGTAGAAGACCGTCACGAACATGTCCCCGGCGGTGGCCTCGACCAGGGTGTCGTTGACCATCCGCAGGCACTCGCCGGGACCGTGCTCCACCTGCCGGGCGGTGGCGCGTATGACCGTGCGCGTGACCGCCATGAACATCGACGCCGGCACGCCCTTGCCGGCGACGTCGCCGACGACGACGCCGATGCGGTTCGCGTCCAGCCGGAAGAAGTCGTAGAAGTCGCCGCCGACCTCCTTGGCGGGATGCATGGCGGCCTGGATCTTGACGCCCGGCGCCTCGAAGCGCTCGCCGGGCAGGAACGAGCGCTGCACCCGGCTGGCGATCTGCAGATCGCGCTGCAGGGCCATGTACGCGGTCCTGGTGCGCAGCGCCTCCTGCAACTGGGCCACCAGCGTCGTCAGCCGTTCCTGCTGGCGGCCGACCCGGCTGGTCATCTTCTGGAAGGCCAGCCCGATCATCTGCAGCTCGTTGCCGCTGTCGTTGTCGCCGGCCGCGTCCACGTCCACCGTGGCCGCCGGCGCCTGCACCTCGGCAAGGTCGTTGAGGATGTCCCGCCGCTCCTCCTCGTTGAGGGTGTCGGCAAGGCGGGTCATCTCGCCCTGAATGAACCGCTCCTGCTGGCGCCGGCGCAGCAGCGCCCGGCGGCGGTGCCGGCGCAATGTCAGCGTCTGCGTCCGGAACGTGTTCACGGCGCGGGCGATGCGCGCCACCTCGTCGTCCGACTCCTCCTCGCTGACCGCAACGGTCGCCTGCGTGTCGCCGCGGGACAGCGCGTCCAGCACCACGACGCCCTCGGTCAGGCGCGAAAGCGCGCCGCGCAGGTAGAGCGTGAGCCCGACCAGCGAGGCCAGCACGAATCCCGCCCCCGCCAGAGCGGTGATCAGGCTGACGCGCCGCTGGCCGGCGTAGACCGCGCTCACGTCCTGCACCGTGACCACGCTCGCCACCAGGTTGCCGAGCTCGGCGTCGAGCGGGAACGCGGCGTGCGAGAACACCTGGTCGCCCGAGCGGACCGGCTCGGACGTGCTTCCGGGCAGCCATCCCGTCTCGCGGATGAACTCCCAGATCGCCGGATCGGTCCCCACCAGCAGGCGGCCGCGCCGGTTCACGATCAGCGCCTCCGCCCCGGTGTCCTCCCTCAGCTCGGTCAGCGCCTCCAGGATGTCGGTCGCCAGCACGGCCACCGCCAGCGTCGCGCCGTCCGCGCCGTGCAGGGGAAAGCCGACCGACAGCGTCACGTTGCGCTCGGCGTCGATCGCCACGCCGCCGCCGGTCCATCCCCGCTCGATCATCCGCGCCAGCGCCTCGTCGCTGGCAGCCGCGGCCGGCTCGAATGCCGGCTGCGAGGAGTACAGCACCTCCCTGGCCGGCGAGACCAGGTCCAGGCGGGTCACGTCACCGGTGCGCCGCAGGGTGCTGAGCGCCGCCTGCGCCGCCTGCGAGATCTCGCCCCGGTCCCCCCCGGCCAGGGCGGCGCGCAGCGCCCGGTGCTCCGCGACGATCGGCACGCGCTCGCGCATGCGCTGCACGCCGGTCTCGACGATCTTGCTCCAGAGCGCGCGGCTGCCGGTCATGGCGGTGCGGTCGAGCTGGTCGCGCAGCGCCTGCTCGCGCTGGCGCCCGGCGAGCACCAGGCCGGCCACCATCACCGCCATGAACACGACGACGATGACCCCGATCCGCGCCTTGAGGCCCATCGGACCTACTCCACCACCACCTGCGCCACGCGCAGCAGGCCCAGCGGAGGATAGATCCCCAGATCCAGCGCCACCGACATGCGGATTACCAGCGAGAACCGGCCGAGCGAGCGGACCGGGAGGTCCTCCGGCGGCTCGCCATCGACCAGAATCCGCTCGGCCTGGGCGCCGGCCAGCTTGCCGACCAGGTAGTAGGGGCTCACGAAGCCGAGCATCGCCTGCGAACCCGCGAAGCTCGCTTCGGTGCCGGCGAAGACGGGAATGCCGCGCGCGACCGCCGCCTCCGTGATGCGGACGTCGTTGCGGGTCACGAACGAATCGGGACCCATGTAGAGAAACTCCGCTCCGTCGTCCGCCAGCCCGTTGACGACCTCTGTCAGCCGGCCGGGATCCGGCCTGCCGTCGGCGTCGAGCGGCGCCGGCGCCTCCAGCAGCTCGATGCCGCGCTCCTCCGCCTCCTTGCGGAGCTCATCGATGTTGATCAACGAGTTGCGCTCCAGGGAGTTGTAGACCACCCCCAGGCGCTCGACGGAGCGGTACTGCAGCAGGGCGTCGAGCTGCTTCTTGACCGGCGGCAGAAACGCCGTGCCGGTGACCGGACGGCCGGTGGTCTCGAAGCTCTCGACGATGTTGGCCTCGATCGGGTAGGCCACGATCGAGAACACGCCGGGTATCCCCTGCACGTGCGCCGTGGGGTCGGCGGCGTCGCGGGGACCCAGGATGCCGAGCGTCGCCGAGGTGCCGAAGGTGTGCACGAGGTCCGGCTGGGCGGAGCGAATCTCGGCGACGATCCCGGGGACATTGCCCCGGTCCTGCTCCAGGTTGCGCAGCGTGTAGCGCACGGGGATGCCGCGCTCCCGCATGTGGGCCCGGAAGCCGTGCTCGACGTCGGTCTCGCCGCGCCACACCACCAGGAACACGTGGAACGGATCGTCCGGGGTCCGGGCGCCGGCCGGAATCTGGGCGACCGCCGCGCCGGCAAGCGCGACGAAGATGGCTGCCGCGAGCCCGCAGGGTGAGGTGAGCCTTCTCATGCCGCCTCCCGCGCCGGCGCGCCGGCGCGGCTCAACACGACATAGACCGCCGTGCAGATCAGCACCAGGACGCCGACGGCGAGCATCGCCTGCCCGTACGCCGTGGCAGCCGCCACCGCCCCTACCACCACCGCTCCTCCCGCGGTGCCGATCCGCTCCAGGGTGCGGAACATGCCGACGATCCCGCCCGGGCTGATTCCCACCTCGCCGCTGGCTTCCTGCGCGATCTCCTGAATCACGGCGAGCTGGGGCACGGTCACGATCGCGAACCCGCTTCCCATCAGGGCCACCGACGCGAGCACCAGTCCGGTCGCGTCCGTCAGCGCCGGCAGCGCGCACCCCACGCCGAGGATGCAGTTGCCGGCGATCATCAGCAGCCGCGGCCGCCTGAGCTGATCCGCGGCTCGAGCGACCAGCGGCGTGACCACCACGCACGCGATGCCGTACACCATCATCACCCGGCCGATGTTCGACTGCGTGTTGTCGAGGAACGCCAGGTAGAGCGGCACCAGGTAGAAGAACAGGCCGCCGAGCACGAACTTGCTCGGCAACGCCGTGAACACCGTCACGGCCATGAACCGGCGGTGCCCGAGCAAACGGAGCCAGCCGCGCAGGCCGCCTTTCCCGCGGCTCACGCGGCGCACGCCTCCCGGATCGATGGTCATGAGCGCGGCCGCGGCGGCTACCGCCGCGAGCGCGGCGGCTACCAGCAGGGTGTTCTGGTAGCCCAGGCGCCCCGCCAGCATCCCGCCGATCGCCGGGCCGCACACGAAGGCGGCGAACACGGCCCCCAGAAAGCCCGACATGCCCACCGCCCGGCTCGAACGCTCGGAATGCTGGGCGACGTAGGCGTGGGCGGAGATGAAGATGACGCCGTAGCCCAGACCGGAAAGCGTCCACCACAGCAGTCCCTCGACGATCGTCGTCGCATACGCCGTGCCCACGTGGCCGGCAACGGACGGGACGATGCCGGCGACGAACATCCCGCGCGGCGCGATGCGGTCGGTCAGCGATCCGACCATCGGGGTCGCGATGAGCACCATGACCATGAACGCCGTGATCGGCAGGCCGATCGCCACCTCGCGGCTCAGGCCGGCGATGGGCACGTAGATCTCATTGAAGAACAGCGGCAGGAACGGACGCGAGATCTCCTGCGCCAGCATGAACAGGAAGAACGGAATCCGCACGTCCATGGGCGAGCGGGAAACGAGCGTGTTCTCCGCGCCGGGCATCGCGAAGTGGAAGCGCGCCCTGATGTCGTCGAGCACGTCGCGGATGCGGCGCTGGACGCCGCGGTCGAGCTGCACCTCGTGCGCGTCCTCGGCCTCCTCCACCAGGTCCGCGAACGCAGTGTTGATGCGGTGCAGCGCGGTGTTGATGAGCTGTCCGAAGCGGCCCACCTCGTCCCGGTGGCGCACGCCGAAGCGGCTGCCGAAGTCGCCCCTGGCGCTGAGCTCCAGCAGGCGGTCCGCCAGGCGAATCGGCCCCGAGACCCTGACCACCACCAGGGCCACCAGCAACTCGATCCCGATCAGCAGAGTGACCAGCAGCACGGTGCCGATGTCCAGGCGCAGCGCCTGAAGCTCGGAGCGCACCGTCCCCTCCTGCACCTGCACCCGCAGGGACGCCACCTGCCTCCCGTCCTCGAGCCTGACCGGCAGCTCCACCAGCTCCCCGCCGCCGGCATCCCGGGTCGACTCCGCCGCGATGCCGCGCGCATAGAGCTCGGCGCCGTTCAGATCCAGGACGGCCACGTACGTGAAGTCCTCGTTGTCCGCGAGCACGCCGTCCAGGAACTCGTCCATCTTCACCAGCGAGCCCAGCGGGATGCCCAGCGACACGGCATAGCCGATCTGCTCCGCCACCAGCTCGCCGGCGACCTCCGCCTTGCGCCGGACCTCGGGAAGCAGGGTGTCCTCGAAGGTCCGGGCCAGCAGCAACGACAGGGCCCCCTGGGAGAGGATCAGCAGCAGCGCCGTCAGGCCGGCCAGCCGCAGGACCACGCTGCGGTAGACGCCCCGCTCGGATCCTTCCGCGGTCCGGTCCGGCGCGCTGCCGCGGCGGACACCAGCGGAAGCCGCGCTCATCGCGCGCTGCCGGCGCCGACCTGCCGGCCGGCCTCCCGCGCGATCCGGCGGATCTCCTCGGCCCCGTTGGAAACCGCCCGGCTGGCCGCCTCCGTCGTCTCCGCGAACCGCACGGCGTGCGGATCGGGGTCCATCCCGGCATGGATCTCGATCCCCGGATCGATGGGCGCCTGCATCGCATGCAGGCGCTGCCGCAACGGCCGCGTCACGAACACCGACAGGACGGCGCCGAGCAGCACGAACCCGATCACGACCGCCGCGCACAGACCGGCGATCCGCAGCGCCATGTCCTGCACGTTCTCGTCGAACTCCGTGCGTGAGAAACGCAGCGCGAGCGATCCGACCGCCTGCCCCAGGCTGTTCTCCACCCGCAGGCCGACCACGTGCGCGTCCGGCTCCAGCCGCGACCAGACCGGCTCGCCCGCGTTCCACGCGGCCACCCAGTCCTCGGATACCAGGTCGCCGCGCAGGCTCTCGTCGGTGCCGTAGAGGACGATCCCGTGCTCGTCGAACATCTCGATCGAGAGCACCTGGTCGTGCTGCTGCATGCTGTCCAACAGGTCCCCGTCGACGCCCGGCAGCGCGTTCAGGGCCAGTCCCAGCGACAGCGACGCCTCTATGTTGTGACCGATGTCCTGCAGCACGAGCGCGTGGCGGTCGCGCAGCAGGCCGGCCAGGTACTTCTGGTATTCGTAGTGGTTCAGCAGTCCCGTGAGGGTAACGGCGGAAGCCAGGATGAAGCAGATGCTCGCGGCGACGCGCGGACGAAGGCTGAAGCGAACCGCCGACGAGTGCGGTCGTCCGGTCGCCGTGGTCTCCCGCATGGCCAGAGACGGTGCGCGCCGCGTGCCGCCGTGTCAATCGAGTGTGGCGTACGGCCCTCGACGGCGCGCTCACCGATCCGTAAACAAGGCGTATCCTGGCGTCGCCGTCACGGCTCCCCAGCGCCCGTGCCGTCTTCTCCGGATAATCGACATCGCAAGGAGTGATCGCAATGATCTTCCGTCCGAACCGATCGATCGCCGTTCTCGTGGGCCTGCTCACCCTGGCGGCGGGCACCGGGTGGAGCGATGCCGCAGGCCAGCCGGCGGCGGACCCCGACGCGCCGCTGTCGGGCATGGTGGCGGTGGTGTTCCGGGACCCCGGCCCGACCACTGCCGACAACCTCTCCGATTATCTCAAGCAGTTGGTCGCGCTGTACAACACCGACCGGGCAAGGCTCCGCGGCATCCGCTTCCCGCTCGAGAACGCCACCAGCGACACGGTGCGCGTGCTCGACGGCCTTCGCCACAACGTCGTGGTCAAGTGGCTCGATCCGTTGACCTTCGCCGACGGCCCGGCGGCGCCGCGCTTCGGCGCCAACGCCGACTTCCTGGCGTACTTCGGCGACGGCTGGAACGCCGACTGGACGGCCGGCGGCATCGGCAGCCCGCCGCAGTTCTCGGGCAGCGGGACCTCCGGCTGGGTCTGGTCGAACCACGAGTACGTCTCCAACGAGGCGCCGACGCCGACCAGCGCCCCCACCGGCCAGCACCTGACCCTGGCCCGTTTTCTCCGTGCCGCCGACGTGCTGGCCAACGACGTGGAGTCGGACCTGTGGGCGCAGCGTGACGTGGATGCCTATATCCGGCAGGAGAAGCGGCAGGTCGGCGGCTCGTGGTTCCACGTCGTCCAGGATGAAGGCACCGGCGCCTGGCACCTGGACCGCGACGCACCCAACCGGCGCTACGACGCGACCGGCGCCACCCGCCTGCTGGTCACCGGCACCACGCTGTCGGGGCTCGACCACGACGACGCCGGCCTCTACCTGCCGACCGGCGTGGTCGTGGGCATCATGGGCGACTGCTCCGGCTGCGTCACGCCGTGGGGCACCGTGATCACCGCCGAGGAGAACGTGCAGGACTACTACGGAGACCTGGAAGCGGCGTTCCCCAGCTCCAACAACAAGTTCGTCGCCGGCGCCGGCTTCGACCCCGGCGCCGACCTCGATCCGGTGATGACCGCCTCGACCAGCGCCGACTTCGGGCGCATCAGCGACCCCGACGGCCGTCACAGGCGCGACGCGTACGGGTACCTGAGCGAGATCGATCCCGGCCTGCCGAGCCAGGCGAGCCTGACCGGCGGAGCCGGCCACCAGAAGCTGGGCGCCGTGGGGCGCGCCCGCTGGGAGAACGCCAGCATCGTCACCGACGGCTCGTTCAAGCTGATCGCGGGGCAGCCGGTCGTGATGTACGCGGCCAACGACCGCCGCGGCGGCCGCGTCTACAAGTGGGTCTCCGAGCGGGCGTATCGGTCCGGCATGAGCAAGGCGGAGGTGCGCGAGCTGCTGGTCGCCGGCCGCACCTACGTCTCGCACCTGGCCGACCTGGACAACGCCACCGGCTACCTGCACGTGAACGGCCGGGCGCTGGATGACGGCAACCGCGGGCGCGGGCGCTGGATCTGGATGAGCCTGGACAACACCGCCGACACGGCGCCCAACGCGGCGGCGCTGGACCGGCCGGACATGACGGTGGGGGCCGCCCTGCGCGACGTGCACTGGAACGGGATCGGCGGATTCCCTTCCGACGTCCTGGTCCGCGCCGCGCTGTTCACCGCCGCCGCCAAGATCGGCGTCCGCGAGCAGAACCGGCCCGAGGACGTCGAATGGAACCCGCTCGACCCGAGCGGCACGCCGCGCCTGTACGTCGCGTTCACCAAGCACGGGCGGCCCAACGTGCTGCGCGCCGACGGCACGCTGAATGCCGGCGACGCCGAGCGCCCGATCCGCGACGACTCGCTCGGCCGCATCTTCGTACTCGAGGAAGACGACCCGGTGCGGCCGGGGCGCTCGGCCGGGTTCTCCTTCTGGCAGGTGTGGGAAGGCACCGAGGGACCCGGCCCGTTCGACGCCGCCAACCCCGACAACCTGGCGATCGACCGCGATGGCGGCGTGTGGTTCGGCACCGACGGCAACTACGGGCGCAACGGCACCGCCGACGCGCTGTACTACCTGGACCTGGATCCCGCGCACGCCACCTACGGCACGGCGTTCCGGTTCGCCGCCGGACCGGCCGACTCCGAGGCGACCGGTCCGGCGTTCAACGCCACGATGACGACGCTGTTCTTCAACGTGCAGCATCCGGGCGAAGACTTCGAGGCCGCGCCGAGCACGTGGCCGCAACGCTGAAGCCGGTCATCCGATCGCGGGAGAGCGGGCGGGAGCTAGCTCCCCGCCGTGCCCGTCGCCGGTGGCGGGACCGCCGCAGGCGGTGGAACCGGTGGATTGGAACGGGGCTGACGGCCCTCCTGGTCGTCGCCGGCACCGCGGAGGTGGTGACCGTGCGCACCGCCTACGGGGTGCGGGTCGCGGACGGCCGCGCCGCCTACGACCCGGTGGACTTCGCCGAGGCCAGCATCGGCCGCACCGTGAACTACGAGGCGGTGGTGCCGGCGATGTGCTACACGAAGACCGGCGGCGTCTCCAACGCCTGCTACGCCTGCCACGTGGCATCCCGGTGGCCCAACCAGATGGACGACTTCGCGCTGCAGGAGGAGTACGCCTTCAGCGACTTCGCGCTGACCAACCGCTGGTCCAATCTGTTCGAGGACCGGAGCGCCGCGATCGCCGCGATCGGCGACGCCGAGGCGCTCGCCTACGTGCGCGAGGACAACTACGCGGCCCTGCGCGAGGCGCTCGCCGCGCATGCCTCCTATCCCGGCTACATCCCCGACCTCGACTTCGACCAGGGGTTCGACGAGCTGGGGTTCGCCCGCGACGGCAGCGGCTGGCGGGCGCTGCGCTACAAGCCGTTCCTCGGCACGTTCTGGCCGACCAACGGTTCGGCCGACGACGTGTTCATCCGCCTGCCGGAGGAGTTCCGTGCGACCGGCGACGGCCGCCCGTCGATCGACGTCTACCGCATCAACCTGTCGATCCTGGAAGCGGCCATGACCGGCGACCCGGCACGGCCGGTGGCCGAGTGGGTACGGCTGACCGAGCCGCTCGAGGAGCGGGCTGCCGGCATCGACCTGGATGGAGACGGCACGGTGGGCGGCGTGACGATGCTGATGCGAGGGTTGCCGACCCACTTCGTGGGTGCGGCAGACACGGTGCCGGTGACCCGTGCGCGCTATCCCGCGGGGGTGGAGTTCCTGCACACGGTGCGCTATCTCGATCCCGATCGGCCGGGATTCATCGCCCGCCGCATGAAGGAGGTGCGCTACTCACGCAAGGCACGGTTCCTGGACACTTGGGCGATCGGGCGCGCCTATGAAGAGGAGCTGAACGACAAGGCGGAGGGCGTCCTGCCGAAGTTCGCCGGTTCGCCGCGGATCGGGCTTCGCAACGGCTTCGGCTGGCAGCTCCAGGGCTTCATCGAGGATCCCGCCGGCCGCCTGCGCCTGCAGACCGAGGAGGAGCACCGCTGGTGCATGGGCTGCCACGGCACCATCGGCGTCACCGTGGACTCGACCTTCACCCTCACCCGCAAGGTGCCCGGACTGGCGGGGTGGGCCTACCAGAACCCGCACGGCATCGCCGACGTGCCGCAGGCGGGTGCCGGGACGCCGGAATACGCGCTCTACCTGCAGCGCGTGCGGGGCGGTGACGAGTTCCGCGCCAACCGGGAGATGGTGCAGCGCTTCATCACCGCCGACGGCATCGACACCGCGCGCGTGGCGCGCGCCGCGCCCGGTGGCGGGGGCGACATCACCGACCTGATCCTGCCGTCCCGCGAACGCGCCATCCTGCTCGACAAGGCGTACCTGGCGCTGGTGCGCAGCCGCGAGGCGGCCGGATTCGCCGGCGGGCGCGACACCGTGCCGGAGCCGCCGCAGAACGTCCACCGCCGCATCGAGAACGGCTCGACCGATCTGGCGCGAACCGGCACGGTGTTTCGCGACGGCACGCTCCATCTCGACTGGAGCTGGCTCGACCGGAACCGGCTCGACCAGAACCGGCTGCCCGGCGGCGATTGACTTCTCTTCAGGACTCGTCCAGGCCCAGCGATCCGGCGCGCTCGGCCTGCCATGCCTCCACCTCCGGCGGACCGACGTCCCCGCGGTGCCAGAGCGCCCAGTTCAGGCAGGCGATCAGGTCGTCGGGATGCTCGACGCCGATCCCCAGCCGCACCAGCCGGTCCACGCCGATGCGCCGGACTTCCTCCTCGGCGGTGAAGTACTCCGACACGGAGCGGTGGTGGTTGAGCTTGGTGGCCAGTCCGTCGAAGCTCAGCGCGTAGCGCAGCACCCCGCACATCGCCAGCACGTCGCAGAAGTGGCGGGTCTCGGCCTCGTCGGCATCGCGCAGCCGGAAGCTCACGATCGAGCCGGGCTCGGTGTAGTGCCGGGCGATCACAACGCCGTCCGGATGGCCCGGCGCGCTGGGATGGAACACCGACTCCACCAGCGGATGCGCGGCCAGAAACGCGGTCACCGCCCGCGCGGTGGCGCAGCGCCGCCGGAAGCGCGGCTCGGCCTGGTCCAGGCCGTCCAGGATCGCCGTGGCGCGCCGCCAGTCGGCGATGCCGCCGCGCATCGCCTGCAGGTCCATCACCCCGTTGAGCAGGCGAACGTCGTCGGACGCCAGGTAGCCCCACATGTCGCGGTCCTGGCCGGCCAGCGCCTTGGTGCCCGACACCGCCGCCACGTCCACGCCCTCCCAGCGGAGCGCCGGCTCCGCCAGCCCCCACGGGCTGGCGATGGTGCTGTCGAGCGCCACCACCAGCCGCGCGCCGCCGGCGGCGCGCACCTCGCCCACGGCGCGCGCCAGCGCCTCCGGGTCGACGGCCCGCATCAGCGGGTTGGTGTAGGTCTCGACGAACAGCAGCCGCGTGTCCGGCCGCAGCGCGGCCGCCAGCCCCGCGTAGCTCAGGTCGTCCACCAGGGTCAGCTCGCCGCCGAGCAGCGTGGTCAGCCGGCTCAGGTACGCCTTGCTCTTGTTGTACACGCCGCGCGCGCAGGCCACGTGGTCACCACGCTCCAGCACCGCGTCGAACAGCAGCGCGCACGCCTGCATGCCGGTGTCGGTGAGCACTGCCGCCTCGGCACCCTCCAGCTCGCGCACCCATGCCAGCAGCCGCCGCGAAACCGTGGTGCCGTAGCGCCCGTAGATCTGCGGCTGCTCCGACCAGCACGCGGAGCCCAGGAACATCAGCTCCTGCTTGCGCTCCTGCCAGCGCACCATGGGGCCGCTGCCGAGCAGGTCGAGCTGGATCGTCTCTCCGTCGGGATGAAGGTACGGCACCCCGGTGCGGCGCATCGCGGCGTCGATGCCCTCATGCAGGCCGCGGGTGGCGGCATCCATCGCGGCCAGCCGCGGCCGGTCCGGCGGCGTTCCCGCCGGATCGAGATAGGCGCCGATCACCTCCGGGTCATGAAGCCTGGACGAGGTCGCACGCCTCCGCCGGCATCCAGTGCGCGTCCTGGCCAGCCCACTTGACGTTGCAGCCGAGCGGGTTGGTGAGCTCGATCGCGACGGGGCTGCCCGCCAGCAGCGCATCGGCGGCGTCGCGCAGCTCGTGCGTGCGCGCGTTGGCGGCGTCGCGGGGATCGTCGTCCATGCGGCCGGTGTAGCGCAGCCTGCGGTCCGCGTCGAACAGGTAGTAGTGCGGGGTGCGCAGCGCGCCGTACGCCAGGGCGACGCTCTGGTCCTCGTCGCGGGCGTAGACGAACTGGAAGTCCTTCTCCGCGGCGCGGGTGACCATGTGCTCGAACGAGTCGTCGGGATGGTTCTCGGTCTCGTTCGAGTTGATCGAGATCATGGCCACGCCGCGCGGCGCATAGTCGGCCGCGAACGCGTTCATGCGGTCCTCGCTGCCGATCACGAACGGGCAGTGGTTGCACGAGAAGACGACCACCAGCGCGGCGCTGCCGGCGAAGTCGTCCAGGGTGTAGGTCTTGCCGTCGACGGCGGGCAGGGAGAAGTCGGGCGCTCGGTCGCCGATTTCAAGGGTGAATGCCATCGGTTCCTCCTTCGGGATGCTTGTCGGGATCTGTCGAGTATTCCCCGACCTCGACGCCGGTTCAACCGGACACGGCACGCCGCTCCCCATTCGGGTCCTGACTCCAGTCCTCGACTGCCAGACCTTCGATACCGTCGAAGTGTCGGACGTTGCAGGTCGCCAGCGTCAGATCGTTCACGAGCGCCGTCACGGCGATCAACAGATCGAAAGCCGGACGCCTCCGGCCGTTCCGCTCGAACTCCGCCTGCAGCCGCGCGTAGCGCGAGGCGATTCGGGCGTCTACCTGAAGGAGCGGTATGCGCCCCTTCAGGACGCCATCGTACGCGGCCCAGAGGCGGCCGGACCGCTTCGCCTCCAGACCCTGCAACACCTCGGCCTCGCAGATCACCGACGTCACGATCGCCCGATCGCCGACCATCGCCCATCGCCGCTGGACGGAAGGCAGCGGCGACTTCCTGATCGGCTGCGAGTAGACGCTGGTATCGAGCAGGTGGGTAAGCGGCATCGGTTCAGAGCGGATTCTCGAACCGCTCTACGGCTCTTGCCGGCAGATCGAGGTCGGCTTCGATTTCGCCATGCGCAGCGACGAACCGTTCGCGCATTCGCCATATCGCGGAACCCGAGTCGGGCGGCTCCACGGGATCGATTTGCACCAATGGCGCCCCGCGCCTGGTGACGAGCACCGCCTCACCGGTCTGGGCGACCTGCTCGCAAATCTCGGAGAGCCGCGTCTTCGCATCGTAGATACCCACGGTCTTCATGGGGGTCAACCTACTGGACGACTAGTCGGCTCGCAACCTGCAACCCGCACCCGGACGTTCTGAACGTTGCCGGTCAGATGGACGTGATTCCTTCGTGCGGCCAGACCAGGACCGGCCGGCGGGCGGCGGTCGCCTCGTCCAGGCGTCCGATCGGCGTCGTGTGCGGAGCGGTGCGCACGAGCTCCGGCGTGTCGGCCGCCTCCACCAGGATGGCGCGCATGGCGGCCACGAACTGGTCCAGGGTGGCCTTCGATTCGGTTTCGGTGGGCTCCACCATCAGCGCCTCCGGAACGATGAGCGGAAAGTAGATGGTCGGCGGGTGGATGCCGTAGTCGATCAGGCGCTTGGCGATGTCCAGGGCGCGCACGCGGTGCTCCTGCGCCTGGCGGCGGGCGCTGAAGACCACCTCGTGCTTGCAGACGCGCGGATACGGCACCTCCAGCACGTCGGCCAGCGCGGCCCGCACGTAGTTGGCGGCCACCACCGCCAGCCGGCTCATGGCGGCCAGCCCGTCGCCGCCCAGCGACCGCAGGTAGGCGTAGCCGCGCACGGCGTTGTTGACGTTGCCGTAGAAGGCGCGCACGCGGCCGATCGAGTCGGGCCGGTCGTGGTCGTGCCGATACGTGTCTCCGTCGCGCCTCACCACCGGCACGGGCAGGAAGCGCGCCAGCTCCTCGGTGACCGCGGTCGCCCCCGCTCCGGGGCCGCCGCCGCCGTGCGGGACGCTGAAGGTCTTGTGCAGGTTGAAGTGCAGGATGTCGGTGCCCAGGTCGCCCGGCTTGGCCACGCCGACCATGGCGTTCATGTTGGCGCCGTCCATGTAGACCAGACCGCCGGCATCGTGCACGGCGTCGGCGATGTCCGTGATGCGCTCCACGAACAGCCCCAGCGTGTTCGGGTTGGTGATCATCAGCCCCGCCACGCTGTCGTCCAGCGCATCCTGCACGGCGGCGAAGTCGAGGTTGCCGTCGGCCCCCGTCGGCACCGTGCGCGACCGGTAGCCGGCCATGGCGGCGGTGGCGGGGTTGGTGCCGTGCGCGGAATCCGGCACCAGCATCGTCGTCCGCTGCGAGCCCTTCGCCTCGTGCCAGGCGCGGATGATGAGCGCGCCGGTCAGCTCGCCGTGCGCGCCGGCCGACGGCTGCAGCGACACGCCGGGCAGCCCGGCGATCTCTCCCAGCCACTCCTGCAGCTCCCAGAGCAGGCGCAGCGCGCCCTGCACGGTCGCCTCGTCCTGGTACGGGTGGATGGACGCCAGCCCGGGCAGGTCGGCGATGCGGTCGTTGATCTTGGGGTTGTACTTCATGGTGCAGGAGCCGAGCGGGTAGAAGCCCTGGTCGACCGAGAAGTTGCGGCGGGAGGAGTTGGTGAAGTGGCGCACGACCTCCGGCTCGGACAGCTCCGGAAGGGGCAGCTCGGCGCGCAGCAACTCCTCCGGCAGCGGCTCGGCGCGCGGCACGTCGAGCGGCGGGAGCTGCACCCCGGTCCGTCCCGCGACCGAGCGCTCGAACAGCAGCGGCTGCTCCGGCAGCAGGGCAGCTCCGGACACGCCGGGGGCGGCGGACACGGCGTCGGCGCTCATGCGACGACCTCCGCTATCCCGGCCACCAGCCGGTCGATGTCGGCCCGGTTGTTCAGCTCGGTCGCGGTCAGCAGCCAGCAGCCGTCCAGGCCCAGGTCGAAGCGGCCCAGGTCGAGCCCGCCGACGATGCCGTGGTCGGCCCAGAGCCGCCGGTTCAGCTCGGCCGGCGCCACCGGCGTGCGCACCGTCAGCTCGCGGAAGAACCGCCCGGAGAAGCGCGTTTCGACCCCCGGCACGCGCGCCAGCTCGGCGGCCAGGTAGTGGGAGCGGTGATAGCACTGGTCGGCGACCTCGCGGAGCCCGGACGGGCCCAGTGCCGCCAGGTAGATGGCCACGGCGGTGGCGATCAGCGCCTCGTTGGTGCAGATGTTGCTGGTCGCCTTCTCGCGGCGGATGTCCTGCTCGCGCGGCTTGAGGGTCAGCACGAAGCCGCGCCGGCCGCGCTCGTCGCGGGCGATACCCGCCAGGCGGCCCGGCATCTGCCGGACGTTGCGCATGGAGGTGGCCAGCAGGCCCACGTAGGGGCCGCCGTAGAACAGCGGTATGCCGAGCGGCTGTCCCTCCGCGGTGGCGATGTCGGCGCCCAGCTCGCCGGGCGGGCGCAGCACCGCCTGCGCGACCGGGTCCGCCGACACCACCGCCAGCGCACCGGCCGCGTGGGCCCGCTCGCAGAGCTCCGCGACCGGCTCGATCACGCCCAGAAAGTTCGGGTAGGCAAGCAGCAGGGCGGCGATGTCGTCGCCGAGCGCCCGCTCCACCTCGCCGGGATCGGTGCGTCCCGACGCGCGGTCGAACGGGATGGTCACGATACGGAGGCCCAGGCCGGACAGGTAGGTGGCAAGCACCTCCCGGTACTCGGGATGCACGGCCTCGCTGACCGCGATCGTCTCCCGGCCGCGGCGCAGCCGGGCGGCCATGAGCGCCGCCTCCGCCAGCGCGGTGGAGCCGTCGTACATCGACGCATTGGCCACTTCCATGCCGAGCAGCCGGGCGACCATCGTCTGGAACTCGAAGATGGTCTGCAGCGTCCCCTGGCTCACCTCCGGCTGGTACGGGGTATAGGCCGTGTAAAGCTCGCTGCGGAACAGCAGGTGCGGGACCACGGCCGGCGTGTAGTGGTGGTAGGCGCCGGCACCCAGAAAGCAGCTGTGCCGGTCGAGGGCGCTGTTGCGGTCGGCCAGGTCGCGGAAGGCGGCGGCGACTTCCGGCTCGCTCAACCCGTCCGGCAGGTCGAGCCGGGGAAACCGGTGGGCGTGCGGGACGTCCGTGAACAGCTCCTCGACGCTGGCGACGCCGATCGCCTGCAGCATCGCGGCGACCTCGGCGTCGGTGTGCGGGGCGTATTGCACGGCGGGCTCAGGCCGACTGCACGAGTTGCGAGTAGGCCTCCGCGTCCATGAGCTTCGCCTCCTCCGCGTCCGGCCGGCTGGGGCGGATCGTGACGATCCAGCCGTCGCCGTACGGCGACTCGTTGACGAGCTGCGGCGCGGTCTCCAGGGCACCGTTCACGGCCACCACTTCGCCCGACAGGGGGGCGAACAGGTCGCTGGCCGCCTTCACGCTCTCGATCACGCCGAACGGGCTGCCCTGCGTGAGCTCGGTCCCCACCTCGGGAAGCTCCACGTAGACCACGTCACCCAGTTCGTGCTGGGCGTGGTCGGTGATGCCGATCACGACCCGATCGCCGTCCGGCCGGGTCCATTCGTGCTCGGCGGTGTACCGCAGGTCCTGGGGGAACTCCATCATCGCTTCCTCTTACTCGGGCTTCCGCCTGTAAAATGGGCGCTGAACGACGGTGGCGGCCACCGGACGGTCCCGGATGATCACGGCCAGGTCGCCGCCCACCGCCGCGTGCTCGCGCGTCACCAGTCCCATCGCCACGCTGCGCTCCAGCCACGGCGCATAGCCGCCGCTGGTCACGGTTCCGGCCGGATCGCCGCTGGCGGTGGTGATCGCGAACCCCTGTCGCGCGATCGCGCGTCCGTCGAGCTGCAGGCAGGCCAGGCGCCGCGCCACGCCCGCGGCCCGCTGGGCGGCGATGGCGGACGCGCCGACGTAGGCGTCGCCCTTCGACACGAACCGGCCGAGCCCGGCCTCCAGCGGCGACACCTCGCGCGTGAGCTCGTGCCCGTACAGCGGGAACGACGCCTCCAGCCGCAACGTGTCGCGCGCCCCGAGCCCCGCCGGCTGCACGCCGGCGGAGGCGCCCGCTTCCAGCAGCGCCGTCCACAGCGCCTCCGTGCGGTCGGCGGCGGCGAACACCTCGAACCCGTCCTCGCCGGTGTAGCCGGTGCGCGCCACCAGCGCCGGGACGCCGGCCACTTCGGTATCCCGGCAGCGATAGATGCCGATGGCGGCAAGGTCGGTGGCGGCAACGCCCTGCAGGATCGCTTCCGCCCGCGGTCCCTGGATGGCGATCAGTCCGAGCTCGGCGCTCCGGTCGCGCAGCTCGACTCCGCGCATGCCGGCGGCGACCGCGCGAGCGTGCTCGACCACCGCGTCCGTGTTGGCGGCGTTGACCACGACGCGGTACCCGTTCTCCGCGAGCCGGTACACGATCACGTCGTCGATGACCCCGCCGGCATCATCGAGGATCAGCGAGTAGCGAGCCGCGCCGACCGCCAGCCGCCCGATGTCCAGGCAGGCCAGCCGGGCGACGCAGGCGGCGGCTCCGGGGCCGGCCACGTCGATCTCTCCCATGTGGCTGACGTCGAACAGGCCGGCCGCCGCGCGCACCGCGCGGTGCTCGGCGACGATCCCGGCGTACTGCACGGGCATGCTCCAGCCGGCGAACGGCACCATGCGCGCGCCCAGCCGTTCGTGGGCGGCATGCAGCGGAGTGCGAAGCAGCGGCAACGGCGGGTCGGTCTCTCGCGTCATCGGCGGTACGAACGTACCAGTCTGACGGCCCTGCCGGACAGATCTTACCGGCCGCGCCGCCCCGCGGGCCTCACAGCAGCGCCAGGAAGCCACCGTCCACGTACAACACGTGGCCGTTGACGAAGCTGGAGGCGTCCGAGGCCAGGAACACGGCCGGGCCCACCAGCTCGGTGGTGTCCCCCCAGCGGCCGGCCGGCGTGCGCTCGCGCAGCCAGGCGTTGAACGCCGGATCGTCGGCGAGCGGCTGGGTCATCTCCGTGACGAAGTAGCCGGGGCCGATGCCGTTGGCCTGCACCCCGTGCGGACCCCACTCCACCGCCATCGCCCGCGTCAGCATCTGCAGTCCACCCTTGGCGGCCCCGTACGCGGCGGTGCCGAGCCGGGCACGCTCGCTGATCAGCGAGCAGGTGTTGATGATCTTGCCGCGGCCCCGCTCGCACATGCCGCGCGCGACCCGCCGGCCGACCAGGAAGGGCGCCGTGAGATCGGTGTCGATCACCTCCTGCCAGTCGGCGGAGTCCAGCTCGACCATCGGCGCACGCCGCGTCATGCCGGCGTTGTTGACCAGGATCTCGATCGGCCCGATGGACCGCTCGACGGCGCCGATCGCGTCGTCGCCCGCCTGCTCGTCACGGGTGTCGAAGGGGCAGGCGTCGGCCTCGATCCCGTCCGCGCGCAGCCCTTCGATCATCTGATCGACGCGGTCGAGCCGGCGGCCGTTGACCAGCACGTGGGCGCCGGCCTCGCCCAAGCCGCGCGCCAGCGCAGCGCCGATGCCGGAGGTCGAGCCGGTGACCAGGGCGAGCCTGCCGTCGAGCCGAAAGTCGTTCGCCGTCATGAGGCGCATGGTAGCCGCGGCGCCGGGATTGATACACCGCCGGGCCGTCGGTCGCTCGCGTGAGGTGGCCGGCCGGCTGACGACCGCAGCCGCTGCAGCTCGCATCGGCGGGCATGGGAGTGGCAGGTCCGCCGGTGGCATCGAGGTCGAGGGGTTCTGATTGTTCCGAGCCGGCTCGGCAACGAGCGCGCCGGAAAAAAAGGGCGAAAATCGTGCCTCAGGGTCTTGACGGCAAAGTGCGCCTGCGAGGCGGCACGCCACCGCACGCACCGGCCCCTTCCGGCCTCCCGGAAGCCTGGGCGCCCTTTCGGCCGCCCGGCACCCCCTTCAACGCCCGCTGGGCGCGAATCAACTGCCCTTCCCGGACCGGTCAAGAAGGTCTATCTGGAAACCATGAGTATATTTACTCCATGATGACCGCCACTCCTGAGACCGCCGGCCGCCCCGCCATCACCTCCACCATCGGCGTGCTCTCCGACCGCGAGCTGCTGCGCCAGACCACCACCCTGGTCCACCACGAACGCCACCTGCAGGGCGCCATCATCGACCACCTGGCCGAGATCGATGCCCGCCGACTGTTCCTGCGGCGCGGCTGCTCCAGCCTGTTCGACTACGCGGTGCGCGAGCTCGGCTACAGCGACGCCGCCGCCGGCCGGCGCATCGGCGCCGTGCGGCTGTGCGCCGACCAGCCCGACGCGCGCGAGCGGCTGCGCGACGGCTCGCTGACGCTGAGCGCCGCCGCGGAGCTGCAGTGGGCGTTCGACCGGCAGCGGCGCCGCGGGTCGATCGCCGGCATCGCGTCGGCCGCGCCGGCGGGGGCGGTGGCGCCGAGGATAGCGGCAGCCGGGGCTGACCTGCCACGCTCAGCGCCGACGGAGGCCCCAGCGCTGGGGGGCGGTGCGCTGGGGTCAGCGCCGGCCGAGATCGCGTCGGCAGACCATCCGCTGACGGATACCACGCCAGCCGCAACGCTGAGCCACTCCGAGCCTGCGCCGCCGCTGGTCCTCGATGCGGCAGGAAGGCGGAAGCTCGTCGAGGAGGCGTCCGGCAAGAGCGCCCGCCAGGTCCGCCGGATGCTGGCCGACCTGGACCCGGAGATGGCGCCGCCGGCCGACCGCGTGCGCCCGCTCGGCGACGGCCGCTACGAGCTGAAGGCCGTCATCGACGCCGACTGCCAGCAGGGGCTGGACCAGCTCCGCGGGCTGCTCTCGCACGTCGACCCGCGCATGACGATCGGGCAGCTCGTCGGCCGCATCGTCCAGGAGGCGCTCGACCGTCACGACCCGAGCCGGCCGCCGCGCCGGGCGCGCACCGCCAGCCGGCCGGCGGAGGACGACTCCACGCCCGCTTCGGCGTCGAAGGAGCCGGCCGCCCGGGAACGCGGCCACGCTGCGACCGTGCAGGACGCGGCGTCTCCCGCCGGCGCCACTTCGACGCCGGAGCGGAAGCCGCAGCCAACACCGAACGCAACACCGAACTCGACACGGCCGCCGAGCCGGCAGGGGGCGACGGAGCGCCGGGCCGCTGCCGGACGACAGCCGGCCCGCACCGCCACTCCGGCGGCGAAGCCGCGCGCTTCGGGCCGTGCGATTCCGGCGGCGGTGAAGCGACAAGTGTGGCAGCGGGACAGCGGCCGCTGCAGCTACGTCGATCGAGAGACTGGACGCCGCTGCAACTCACGACATCTGATCGAGATAGACCACATCCTCCCGTATGCGCTGGGCGGCGGCGCCGATCCCGGGAACCTCAGGCTCCGCTGCGCAGCCCATCACCGTCATCGGCACGCGCCGCATCGCTCAAGGCGCACTCCTGAAGGATGAGCCCTGCCGCCGCACAGGTCGCCCCTCCCGTGGTCTCGCCCACAGGAACCCGGACGACGCCATCATGTCGGAGTGGACCCATTGCCCACCACCGCGCGCCGGTCCCTATACTCCGCGCCATGACGGGGTGGACGCGGGTGGCAGTGGTGCTGGCCGGATTGACCGTGGTGGCCCTGGACGCCACGGGCGAGAGGGGGGTGCGGCCGGTCGTCTACGACGTCACGGTGGCGCGCCTGCAGCACTACCGGGACGCGGACCTGCGGCAGATGACGCCCGCGACGGTCATCCGTCATGTCGACGGAGACACCCTCGAGGTCGCGATCGCGGACCCTGCATACGGCATGCGCGCCGAAGAGAAGGTCCGGTTCATGGGCATCGACACCCCCGAGATGGACGAGCCGGGGGGCACCGAGGCGCTTGACCACGTCGTGCGCACCGTTGGCGGGGGGCCGGTGTACTTGGCGTTCGACTTCCAGCGTCGTGACCGGTTCGGGCGCCTGCTAGCGTTTGTCTACCTGGCCAACGGCACGCTGCTCAACGCCGAGCTCATCGAAGAGTGTCTCGGAGAACTCTACCGCCACGATGACCTGATGTACTTCTACGAGGCTTTCGAGGACCTTGAACGGGCTGCAGGATGCGGAGACGGAGACGGAGACGGAGACGGAGACGGCGTGATGATCGCGGCGATACGGAACCGGGGCCGAAACGAACACGTAGAGCTCCGCAACCACACGTCCGCCCAGGTGGACATCTCCGGATGGCGACTCTGTGATGACGACGGCAGCGTTATCATGATCCCCGCGCGGACCATGCTGGCACCGGGAGAGACGCTGGCGGTGTGCAGCGGCAGCGGGTGTGTGGGCAGTCCCGAGCCGTTCCTGTATCCGTTGAAAAACAACATCTGGGGCAACCCCGGTGATGTGGCATGCCTCAAGGATCGCTCCGGAAACGTCGTCGATGCCGCAGCGTACGGGAACCAAGCCGCGGAGACGTGCCCATCCTGAGCCCCCCGCCACTCGACGGCCGCGGCACGACCCCGATTTGACGACCCCGATTTGACGACCCCGCGGGCCGAATCTACCTTCGGCCGGTGAGCACCGCGGAGCCACCGCCCGAGCGCCGCGTGCTCAGCCCCGCGCAGCGGATGGCCGCGCAGCGCACGTTTCACATCTTCACCCTGTTCAACGTCTGCGCGTTCCAATGCCTGTCGGGCAACCTGATCACCCTGTTCGGGCTCCGGGTCGGACTGGGCAGCGTGATGATCGGCGTGTTGTTCGCCGTCATCCCGCTGTCCCAGTTCATGCCGCTCATCGGGCGGCTGTTCGTCACCCGGCTCGGCAACGTGCGCGCCATGGGCCTGTTCTGGAGCGCACGCTCCATCATGGCGGCGCCGCTGCTGGTGGTGGCGCTGTTCGCGGGCGCGGGGCAGACCACCGTGGCGGTAGCGCTGCTGTTCATCGGCGTGCTGGGCTTCAACCTGGCGCGCGGAGCCGGCATGGCCGGCATGCAGCCGGTCATCGGCCACCTGACCACGCCGCAGGACCGCGGCCTGTTCATGTCGCGGATGCAGCTCATCATCCACGCCGTGATCATCGTGACCGGCCTGCTGATGGGCCTGGTCCTGGACCGGGAGTCGCCGCTGGCGGTGTTCACGGTCATCCTGGCGGTGGGCGTGGCGGCCGGCGTCGTCGCCACCTTCTCCGTGTTCCGCCTGCCGGAACCGCCGCGCGAGGAGCGCTCCGGACCGCTCCTGCGGGCCGCGGCCGAGGCGCTGCGCGGCGCCACCATGCGCCGCTTCCTGATCCTGATCCTGGCCGTGTTCGCCGGCTCCTTCATGGTCAGCCCGTTCTTCATCGTGTTCCTGCGGCAGGTCTACGGCATGGGCGACAACTCGATCATGCTGGTGACGGTGGTCGGCTCCGTCGGCGCCATCGTCATGGCCCTGCTCAGCGGCCTGATGACCGACCGCATCGGCGCCCAGCCGCTGCTGGTACTGTCGTCCGCCGCGATCGCGGTGGTGATGCTGCCGCTGGTGGTGGCGCCTCCCCTGCCCGCGACCGCGGCATGGATCTACGGCGCGGCCGCATTCTTCGTCTTCATGCTGGGCGCCAGCGGGCTGCAGAGCGCCTCCACCGTCTACTTCCTGTCGATCGGCAAGCCATCCGAGCGGCTCAACCTGGGCATCCTGTACATGCTGGCCACCGGGCTGGGCGGCACGCTGGGCTCGCTGGCCGGCGGCGCGCTGCTGGACCTGCTGGGGGGCGCGTTGGGGGTGACCGGTTCGTTCCGCGCCTACTTCGCGCTGGTGACAGTGCTGTTCGCGGCCATCGTCGTCGGCATGGGCGGGCTGGAGCGGCTGGGTGCCTACCGCGCGCGCGACGTGCTGTCGATGATGTTCTCCATCCGCGACCTGCGCGCGCTGGGGTTGCTCAACCGGCTGCAACGGGTGCGCAGCCCGTTCGAGGAGGAGCAGCTCATCCAGGAGCTCGGCTCGTCGCGCTCGCGCGTGACCGCCCGCGACCTGGTGCGCAAGCTGTCCTCACCGCGGTTTGCGGTGCGTGCGGAAGCGCTGACGGCGCTCAGCACGGCCGACACGCGCGAGGACCTGGCCCCGGCCCTGATCAACGAGCTGCGCAACCACGACTTCACCACCGCCTACCTCGCCGCGAACGTGGCCGGGCAGAAGGGCGTCACGGAGGCGATCCCGGCCCTGCGGGAGAGCCTGGACTCCCGCGATTTCTTCCTGGCCGGCAAGGCGATGGTGGCCCTGGGGCGGCTCGGCGACCGGCCGAGCGTCGGACGGATCGAGCAGCTCCTGGCCGACACCGAGAACCCGCGCCTGATCATCCACGCGGCCACCGCCCTGGAGCTGTTCGGCAGCGCGACCTCGGTCCCGGTCCTCATCGCCAAGCTGAGCCGCCGGTTCGCCCCCTACGTGCGCGACGAGCTGATCCTGGCAATCGCCGCGATCCTGGGGGCGGGCAGCTTCCTGTACCCCCACTACCGGAGTTTCCTGGACGACGCCGCGGCCGGGCTGGACAGCCTGCGCGACGAGCTGACTCAGAATCGGCGTTCGCGGACGCCGCGCGAGCAGGTGGTTAAGATGCTGGACCTGATGGGCGAAGATCATGCGCGCTTCGCGAAGGCCGCCCGTGCACTGTTGGCCGTGCTGTCCGGCGCGGCGCTCGATGCGCCGGCGGCCGAGCAGCTCGCCGGCGGCCTGGCCGACCGCGAGATCCTGAGCCTGGACCGGTACCGCTTCCTGGTTGCGGCGGTCGTCACCTGGGCGGTCGCCCGGGGTCCGCGTCCGTCACCCGAGCGGCGACCGGCATGAGCGGCGGCCCATGAGCGAATCCGCTCCGGACTCGACGGCTCCGCCGCCCTCGCGCGCGGCGCGCATCGAGGACGGCGCGGTGATCGTCGCGCTGCTGCTGCTGGCGGTCATCCCTACCGCGCAGGTGGTCGCCCGCCTGCTGTTCGATACCGCCCTGACCGCGGCTGCCAGCTACGTCAGGCACCTGGTCGTCTGGGGCGCCTGCCTGACCGGCATCGTCGCCACCCGCGAGCGGCAGCACCTGTCGCTGAGCGCCGGCCTGCCGAAGCTGCCCGCCCCGTACGATCGCTGGGCGGCGGTGGCCGCCACGACCATCACCGTGGCCGTCACCACCGGCATCGCCGTCAGCGCGGCGTCGCTGACGCTGGTGGGCTTCGGTGGGTACGAACGGGTCGGGGCGTTCCCCAAGCGGGCGGTGCTGGCGATCCTGCCGGTCGGCTTCGGGCTCATGGCGCTGCGCATGGTGCTGGCCGCCGCCCGTCCGCAGGCGGAGGGCCGTTCGCGACGGGCGGAAACCGCGGCCGGCGTGCTCGGCATCGCGCTCGGCGTGGTGCTGTCGACGCAGCCGCTGGCCAACATGATCGTCAGCGTCTTCTGGGAGATCGGCACGGGGCTGCCGGCGGCGATCGAGACGGCCCTCCTGGACCTTGGCGACACCGTGAACGGCGCGATGAGGTCGCTGCGGCTGCCCCTGCTGATCGTCATGATCGTCTCCGCGGCGGCCGGCGTACCGATCTTCGCCGTGCTGGGCGGCATCGCCCTCTTGATGTTCGCGTCCAACGGCGTGCTGGAGACCGTCCCCGGGGAGGCGTACACGATGCTCATCGGCGTGCACGTGCCGGCGCTGCCGCTGTTCGCCCTGTCCGGCTTCCTGCTCTCGGAGAGCGGCGCCGGACAGCGCCTGGTCAGGCTGTGCACGGCGCTGTTCTCCCGCTACCGCGGCGGCCTGATCATCGTCGCGACGCTAGTCTGCGCCTACTTCACGACCTTCACCGGCGCCTCCGGCGTGACCATCCTGGCGGTGGGCGGCCTGCTGGCGGCGCTGCTGGCGGAGAACGGATTCCGCAAGGATCTGTCCACCGGGCTGCTGACCGCCTCCGGCAGCATCGGCCTGCTGTTCCCGCCCAGCCTCCCCATCATCATGTACGGCGTCGTCAGCCAGACCAACATCAAGGCGATGTTCGCCGGCGGCGTCGGCCCCGGCATCCTCCTGGTGTTCGCCCTGATCGCCTTCGCGCTGGTGCGCGCCCGCATGGCCCGACGCGCCGCCGGCGCGCCGGTGCCGTCCGAAGGACCGCCCGCAGCCGGCGCCCCGGGCGCCCCGGTGCCGTTGAGGGACGTCGGCCGGGCGCTGCGGGACGCCGGCTGGGAGGTGGCGCTGCCGGTCATCATCCTGGGGCTGCTGTTCGGCGGGGTCACCAACCTGGTGGAGACGTCCGCGATCGCCGTGGTGTACCTGCTGGTCGTGCAGATGGTCATTCACCGCGACCTGTCCCTCCGCGACCTGCCGCGCCTGTTCGCCAAGGCCGCACCCATCATCGGCGGCATCCTGGTCATCCTGGGAGTGGCCAAGGCGCTGTCGTTCGCGATCGTGGACGCGCAGGTGCCGCAGGCGCTGGTGCAGTGGTTCTCCGACCATGTGCGCTCGCCCTTCGTGTTCCTGATCCTGCTCAACCTGGCGCTGCTGGTCGCCGGCTGCCTGATGGACATCTTCTCGGCGATCGTCGTGCTGGTGCCACTGCTGACCCCGATCGCGGCGTCCTACGGGATAGACCCCGTGCACCTGGGGATCATCTTCCTGGCCAACCTGGAGCTCGGCTACCTGACCCCGCCGGTCGGCCTGAACCTGTTCCTGGCCTCCTACCGGTTCGAGATTCCACTCGCGAAGCTGTACCGCACCACCCTGCCGTTCCTGGCGATCCTGCTGGTGTCGGTGCTCGTGATCACCTACGTGCCGCCCCTCACCACCACGCTGGTCAGCCTGCTGGGTCTGTCCGGCGGCGCGGTGAATTGACGCTCCCGGTACCGCACGCGACCATGCTCACGGTCATGGAACATGCAGTCTGGTCAGGACGCGGCGATCGTCGCCGCACCCCGCGGTGGCGTTCGGCCGCGCGCCGCGCCTGCGCGTGCGTGGTGCTGCTGGCGCTGGCGGCGGCCGGCGCCGCCGGGCAGAACCTGAAGTTCGCAAGCCTGGCGCCGAAGGACACGCTGTGGGACAAGGCGCTGCAGCAGATCGGCGCCGAGTGGCACCGGCTCTCCGGCGGCGACATCGAGGTGACCGTCTTCCCCGGCGGCGTGGCCGGCGACGAAACCGACATGCTGCGCAAGATGCGTACCGGCCAGTTGGACGCCGCCGCCATCTCCGCGATCGGCCTGGCCAGCGTGTATCCCGGCGTGCTGGCGCTCGGCATGCCGTTCCTGTTCGAGAACGAGGAGGAGGTGGCGCATGCCACCGAGCAACTCCGCCCGCTGATCGAGGAGGAGTTCGAGCGCCGCGGCTTCAAGATCCTGATGTGGACGGCGGCCGGCTGGGTGTACTTCTTCACCCGCGAGCCCACCCTCACCCCCTCCGACCTGCAGCGGCAGAAACTCAATGTTCCGGACGCCGATCCGGGCGTGGTGGCGGCATGGCAGGCCGCCGGCTTCCGGATCGCCGAGGTGCCGGCCACGGAGCTCATGTTCGGCCTGCAGAACGGGCTGGTCGACGCGGTGCTGAACACCCCGCTGATCGTCGCGCCCATGCAGTGGTTCGGCGTCGCCACGCACATGAACGCGCTGGAGATCGCCCCGTTCTACGGCGCGATGCTGATCTCCACGCGCACGTGGAGGCGGTTTCCCGAGGAGCTGCGGGCGCCGTTCCTTGAGGTCGTGCAGGAAATCGGCACGGAGGCGACCGCGGAAGTGCTCGAAGCCGAGCGCATTGCCGTCGAGCTCATGCGCCGTTTCGGCCTGACCATCCACGAGCCCACGGCCGAGCAGGCCGCCGAGTGGCGGGTGCTGCAGCAGGGCTTCGAGCCGATGGTGGGTCCGGTCGTGGACGAGCGCGCCTTCGAGGTCGTGGTCGAGGCTCTGGCCGAGTACCGCGCCGGCCGCGCCGCTTCACCGTAGCGCCCCATCAAACTGGAGCGGGCCGCGACCGGCGGTAGGCCCGCACCGTCCGCTCGATCCCGGAGCGGTAGCCGGTCGCCGGCGCATAGCCCAGCACCGCCCGCGCGCGGGCGATCGAGAAGTGGTAGTCGTGCGCGGTCTGGGCCACCCGGTACACGGTCAGCGGCGGCTCGCCGGCCGCCGGAACGGCGCGGTACAGGCATTCGCACATCCGGGCCGCCGGCAGCGCCACCCGCGCCGGCACCGCCCAGCGCGGCGGCCTGCGCTCCAGGAGCAGCGCCGCGCGGCAGAGCAGGTCCCGCCATGTCACGCGTTCGCCCCCGGTCACCAGCAACACCTCGCCAGCCGCCGCCTCGGTCTCCAGCGCCAGCTCGAACGCGCGCGCGACGTCGGCCACGTACGCCGGGCAGGTCAGGTGGCGCCCGGCGTCGATGAAGGCCGGCAGCCCGCGCTCGATCGCCCGCAGGATGCGGTAGAAGCTGGTCGTGTCGTCGGGGCCGTAGACGTTGCCCAGGCGCAGCACCACGGCGTCGGGCATGAGCACGCGCACGCTCCGCTCGGCGGCCAGCTTGCTCTCCTGGTAGGGGTTGACCGGCGGATAGAACGGACCCTGCTCCGTAGTGTCGCGGTGCGGGCCGAAGCCGTGCACGGCCGCCGAGCTGGCGTGCACGAACCGCCGGCAGCCGGCAGCGTGGGCCGCCCGGCACAGACGTTCCGTGAGCTCGGCGTTGTAGCGCCGGAAGTGGTCGGCCGTGCCCCAGTCGGTCACCGCCCCCGCGCAGTGCACGACGGTCGCCGCCCCCTGCAGCGCCGCGCCCGCGCCGGCATTGCCGCTCAGGTCATGGCGCTGCAGGCGGACGCCGGCCGCCGCCAGCCGGCGCATCCGTTCCTCGGGACCGCCCCGGAACCAGATGCCGCGCACCCGCCGTCCGGACGCCGCCAGGTGAATGGCGAGCGCGGAGCCGACGAACCCGGACGCGCCGGTCACGACAGTGTCCACGGCGGGCTCCCGACCCATGCGTTCAACGTGGACCCGCCGGCCGACGCGCGGCAAGCCGGGTGGCGCCTTGACGGCGCGCTGGATCCTCATGCATCCAGTAGCTCCTGATGAACACCACCAGCTTGCCGGCCGGCCCGTCCGTCACGATCACCCGGGAGCAGATCGACCGCTACCACGACGAGGGATACCTGGTCCTGGAGCGCGTGGTCGACGACGACACGCTTCAGATGTTGCGCGAGGAGTGCTCGTATTTCATGGGGTACATGGACGCGGTGATGGACGCCGAGGGGCTCGAGCGCAAGGGGATCCACCAGCGCGGCAACCGCTACTTCATCAGCAACCGCTACCACCTGAGCCCGCGACTGTGGCGCTTCGTGTACGGCCGCGTGTTGGAGCGTGTGTGCCGGGCTGCGCTCGGATCCGACGTCTACCTGTTCAACGAGCAGTGGGTGGTCAAGGCGGCCGACACCGGCAGTGCGTTCGCCTGGCACCAGGACTCAGGCTACGTCAAGAACCGCGACCGGCAGACCACTCACCGGCCGTATCTCTCCTGCTGGACGACCCTGGACGACGTCGACGAGTCCAACGGAACCGTGTACGTCCTCCCCCACTCCCGCGGCGGTACCAGGGCAATGATCGCCGACCACGTGCGCGACGAGGTGGACCACGACCTGGTGGGCTACCACGGCGACGATCCGGGGATCCCGATGATCGTTCCGGCCGGCTCGGTGGTGGCGTTCACGAGCTACAACTTCCACCGCTCCGGACCGAACACGACCGGCCGCATGCGGCGCATCTACCTCACGCAGTACAGCGCCGAGCCGATCCTGGAAGCGGACGGCAGTCTGTGGTCGCAGGCCGTGCCGTTCGTACGTGACGGGGCGGTCGTCTACGACCACGCCGCCGATCTGGCCGCGCGCGCCCGCAGCGACTGACAGGTCCCCGCGTCAGAGCGCCAGCATGATCGACAGATCCAGGGCGATGCCGGCGGCGGCGTGGATGAGCAGCCCCGGCAGGATCGAGCCGGTGCGTACCGCCAGCAGCCCCAACGCCAGGCCGAACGGGAAGGCGGCAGCCAGCTCCATCGGCGGATGGCCGATGTGCAGCAGCGTGGACGCGAGCGCCTGCGGCGTGGCCGCCAGCAGCACCCCGGAGGCTCCCGCGCCGCGGCGCGGTACCAGCGGGAACAGCAGCGCGCCGCGGAACGTGAGCTCCCACGGCAGGTAGTAGCAGCACAGGTAGGCCAGGGCGTGCGCGGCGATGCCGAGCGGCGACCGCGCCAGCTCCAGGATCTCGGGCCGCCCGAACGGGTAGAAGGCGGCGAGCTGCGGATTCCGGCGCGACAGGAACCCGACCAGAGCGGCGGCCGCGCAGGCCAGCAGCACCGCGGCGGGGTGGATGCGCTTCGCCCTGCGCACGCCGATCTCGTGCAGGCGTCCGCCGCCCAGGCGCAGCACCGCGGCCGGCGCCAGCCCGAGCAGCACCAGCGCGGCGGCGAAACGCGCGGCGTAGTCCGCGAACGGCGCCGGTTCGCCGCCGGCCAGCAACCGGGCCAGGGTCGCGGCTCCCGGCGGGGCCGCCGCCAGCGCGAACAGGATCACCCCCACGGCGGCCGCGAAGAGGACCGCGGCCGACTCCGAGCGCCGCGCCCAGCCGATCACGACGCGGCGTCCACGGCGGCGGCCACCGCCGCCGCGACCTGGGCGGCGCCGGTCGGCCGCGGCGCGCGCGCCAGCGCCCTGCGTGCAGACTCCACCTCGCCTTCGACCAGGGCGCGCCGGAGCGCCGCCTGAAACGCGCGGGCCGACGGCGCGTACCAGCCGTAGCCGTTGCGGACGATGAACCTGCGGCTGTGGCGCTCGTTGGGAGCGCCGACCTGGGTGATCAGGAACGGCCGCCGCGCGGCGGTCACCTCCAGCGTGAACAGCGTGCCGCACTTGCCGGCGGCCAGGTCCGCGGCCGCCAGCAGCACCTCCATGTCGTCGCGAAACGGCAGCGGCACGACCCGGTTGCCGGCGAACCGCGCCGCCAGGTGCCGCCGCAGCGCTGCGTTGCGGCCCGTGGCGACCAGCATCAGCGCGTCCGGCACCGCGCGCGTGCACGCGTGCACGAACCCCTCGACATCGCCGATGCCGGCCCCGCCCAGGCCGTAGAACACCACCGGCCGCCCCGGCTCCAGGCCCAGCCGCCGTCTGGCTTCCCGGCGGTCCGGCGCGGCAAGGAACCGCCGGTGGGTGATGGGCGCCACGCGTTCGATGCGCTCACGCCCCACGCCGGAGTCACGCACCGCGTCGGCGGCAGCCGCGCCCATGGCGAAGTAGCGGTCGGCGTGGCAGGCCAGCAGGTGGTGCGGCCCGCCCAGCTCCGTGAACACGTAGAGCAGCGGCGGCCGGTGCCGGGCCAGCCGCCGGGCGCGGGCGAAGATGTGCGCGGTGCCCCAGTGGGTGGCCAGCACCGCCGCCGGCCGGCGGCCGTCGAGCAGCTCGCGAGCCTGCGGCACCGCCTGCGCGGCCGCCGCGCGGTTGACCATGCGCGTCACCGCCGGCAGCGCCGCCCCGCCGGCGAAGGCAAGCTGGCCGGCCCGCCGGTGGCGCAGGATCCAGTCCCAGGACGAGACGTAGAAGCGCTCCGTGCGCGGCCCGCCCAGGGCCGCCGCGTCGACCAGCTCGGCGCCGCGGCCGCGCTCCTCCAGCGCCGCCGCGACCGCGCGCGCCGCCGACAGGTGGCCGGCCCCGGCCGCGAAGTACGGGACGAGGACCGGTCCATCTGCGCCGTTCCGGGCAGGCGTCGCCGCCGCGCCCGGCCGCGTCATCGCGCGTCGCCGGCGCCGCGGTAGAGGGCTGCGATGCGATCGCCGATGTCGTTCCAGTCGAACTGCCGCGCCCGCGCCCGCGCGGCGCGGCCGGCCGCCTGCAGGTCCATGCCGCGGGCGCGCCGCATCGCCTCGGGCAGAGCGCCGGGCTCGTCCGGGTCGTACAGGACCCCCATGCTGGCGTCGATCAGGTCCGCCATGCAGCCGCGGCGCGGCAGCACCACGGGCAACCCGAAGCCGAGCGCCTGGATGGCGCTGCCGGAGGTCATCACCTCCCGGAACGGAAGCACGGCCACGTCCGCGGCGTTGAGGTAGTACTGAAACTCCTCCTCCGGGAAGAAGTCGGAGGTCTCGATCCGAATCGACCGCGCCGCGCGGGCGGCCGCGGCCACCCGTTCCAGAAGCCCCGGCGCCCGCGCGTTGGTCTTCATCATCAGGATCAGCAGGTCCTCGGGCCGCGCGATCTCCCGGTACGCGTCGACCAGCTCCTCCAGCCCCTTGTATCCGCGCAGGTTGCCGAAGAACACATACACGAAGCGGCCGTCCTCGATCCCCAGCCGGGCGCGCGCCGCCGGGCGCGTGACCTCGTCCGGAAACACGTCCATGAAGTGCCCGTGCGGGATCACGTGCACGGGTTCCACTCCGTAACGGCGGGTGAGCTGCTCGGCGCCGTAGCGGCAGTGGGCGATCACGGCGTCCGCCTCGCGCGCCACCAGCAGGTTGACCAGCCGGTCCAACTCCGGGTGCGGACGCTCGTGCGGGAACAGGTTGTGCAGGGTCCAGACGACGCGGTAACCGATCCGCCTGGCGTGGATGAGCGTCTCGGCGAAGCGGGCGTACTCGCCCAGCGCCCCTTCCGGGCCGCCCTGCGTGTAGAACCGGTCGAGCCAGTTCAGGTGCAGCACCGAGTATACCGGCCGCGAACGCTCCAGCCAGTCGGCGCCGAATGCGTAGTCGCCGGGCTCCAGGTGGATGTCGTGACGGCGCAGCGACCGCGCCAGCAGCGCCCCGTACTGATTGGAGCGCCCGCCCAGCCGCAGGTCGCCGCCGGCCTCCCAGAAGAAGAACGCGCGCATGCTCATCCGTCCAGGGCTCGCCAGCCGGCCCCGGCCGCGTCCGGAGTCTGCCAGCGGCGTTCGCCGTCCCCGCGGCGGATGACCAGAGAGGCAGTTGCCTCTTCCCATTCGATCCGCGCGGGCTCCGAGTTCACGCCGCCGGTCTCGATCACGGTAAGGAAGTCGGCGGCCCGCCCCCGGCGGGTACGCACCAGAACATCGGTGCGCTCGGAGGCGGGGTTGAACGGCGCGTCGCCGACCGCCACCGAGCCGCCCGCCTCACGCGGCAGGTGGAGGGCGACCCAGCCGCCGGCCGTGTTCCAGAGCGCCGCCGCCCCTCCGGCGGCGACCCCGCTCTCGCGCACGCATACGTGGGGGAGATCGACGGCCGGAGCCGCGGCGGCCGCGCCGCGCAGCCAGGCGAGCGCTGCGCGCACGCGGAACAGCCACTGCACCACGTGCTCGCCCGGCGAGCGGACGCTGAACCAGTCCAGGAAGCAGCGCCCATCCGACGCCACGGCCCGCGTCATGGTGGTCCCCGCATAGAGCGCCTCCGCCTCATCGCCGGCACCCGCACCGCCGGCGCCGAACCGCACCTGCGCCTGCACCTGGTCGGGGCCGCCTGGACGATGCTCGAAGCCGATCGGCTCGCCGCACGCGGGCGGCTGCGAACGGCGGTCCAGGATCACGGTGTTGTGGCTGAACGACTGCCGGTACCAGGAGCGGTGCAGCGGCACCCCGTAGCCGGGCGAGCCCAGGTCGGGCGAGACCGCCTCGCCGGTCGCGTACAGGGACAGGGCCAGCTTGTCCGGATGGCCGTGCCCGCCCCCCGGCGGACCGTGCTTGAGCAGCACCCACGAATCGGGCGAGCCAGGCGCGTGGCGCTGTCGCAGCACGCTCAGGCCGATGTCCGGAAGGCTGACGCTGCCGGTTCCGTCCGAGCCGGCGTCACCGGCGCCGGGGCCGGCCGCCTGCACCTCTTCCGGGCCGTACAGGAGCGCCTCCGTCGAGTCGCGCGGCTGGCTGCGGTAATTCTCCACCAACACCGCATGGAATGAGGGATCGCCGAACCAGCCGGCCGCCACCTCGTACAGGGCGCGCGCGGGCGGCACCCCGTGGCAGACGTCGCCGCGCAGGGAGGAGAAGAACCAGCAGTCGTTGGTGGCCGGCAGCCGTCCGTCCGGCATGCTGATCGCCAGCGGCGCGGCATACATGTGCCGGAGCTCCGCCGCCCGCGCGCACTCCGGGCGCGCCGACGCCACGGCCGCGGCCAGCGTGGTGAGCGCGTGGGCCGCGTAGAAGTGATAGCTCGACGAGCACTCCCACCAGAGGCCGTCGGCGAGCCCGTCGCGCAGCAGCCTCCAGAAGCCGAAGGCGCCGTCGATCGCCTCGTCCACCAGGGCGTCGTCGCCGATGGCCGTGCCCACCGCGGCCAGCGCCGCGTGGTGCCAGCACTCGATATTGTGGACTTCGTGAAATCGCTGAGCGCGGATGTGACAGGCCGCCGGCTTCAGCAGGTCGCCTTCGATCAGATCCCGGTCGCGCGGAGGCAACCGCTCGCGCAGCAGGTCGTAGGCGCGCGCCATCGGCACGACGATGTTCGCCTCATCCAGCGACTGGTAGGTGACCTTGCCGCGGCCGCCGCCGCGCGACGTGTGCGTCCCAAGCGGGTATCCGGGGTAGCGCCGCGCGTAGCCGGTGAGCACCGCGGCGGCACGGTCGGCGGCGCGCGCGTCGCCGTCCAGCCGCCACAGCAGCGCAGCCTGCAGCGCGCCGTGGGCGAGCAGGTGATTGGCGCCGAAGCGCCACGCTTCGTCGAACGGCGACCCGCTCCACACGCGCCCGTCGACCGGGCAGACGTGCGCGTGCGGCGTGCTCGGATCGAAGCGCAGCTCGGCCGCGTGGTCGGGACAGAAGTAGTTATGGTAGAGCCCGGCCGGCTCGTCGGGCGGTTCCAGTTCGACGGCGAGCAGGGCGCCGGCGCGCCGGCGCAGACCGTCACGGGCGTCGGCGAACCGTTCCGAACGCCAGCGGGCCGCCGCCCGCTCCAGGAGCCCCTCCGGGATCAGCCGCACCCCGGTAGCCTACCGCATAGGCTCAGCGTCCTGCGCCCGCCTCATCCCGGAGCGCGAACGGGATCAACCCGGCGACGGCCGGGCGCTGCGGTACCAGTCCACGCAGGCGCGCAGATGCGCGTCGACGTCGCGGTCCGGGCGATAGCCCAGGACGCTCCTGGCGCGGTCGCACCGGTAGTGGAAGTCCTTCGCCGCGCGGACCACGCGATAGCGGGTGACCAGGGGAGGCCGTCGCAGACGGGCCATCCGTCCGAACACCTCGGCCGCCTCCGCCACCGGCCGCGCCACCGCGTACGGCACGCTGCGCGCCCGCAGGCTGACCCCTAGAGCACGGGCGCAGCGGCCGGTGAGTTGCCTCCAGCTCATCGTGACGTCGTCGGTCAGTATGAAGGTGCCGGGCAGGCGCCGTTCCAGGGCCAGCGCCGCCGCCTGCGCCAGGTTGCCGACGTACAGCGGCGTCAGCAGCGCGCGCCCGCCGTCGACCAGCGCCCACGTGCCGGCGTCGATCCGCTCCAGCATCGGCAGCGTCCAGCGTCGGTCGCCGGGCCCGTACACGGCGCTGGGACGCAGAATCGTCAGCCGGACTCCACGGCGGACGGCGTGCAGGCGGGCGGCGCGCTCGGCGGCGCGCTTCGACCGCGAGTACGCCGAGGACACTCTCGCGCCGCCGCTGTCCTCGTCCAGGCCGCAGCCGTAGCCGCCGGCGTTGGCAGTCGATACGTGCACGACGTGCCCGGCGCCCGCACGCGCCGCCGCCTCCACGACGTTGACGGCGCCGGCGACGTTGTCGCGCCCGAATTCGGCGCGGGTGCCCCAGTCGCCGGCGCGCGCCGCGCAGTGGACGACGGCCCGGCAGTCGGCGAAGGCTGCCGACAGGCCCGGCACGTCATCCAGCGCGGCCGGCGCCAAGGCCACCCTCGAGCCCAGCTCCCGCAGGGCTCCGGTGTCGCTGCGCGCCCGCACCGTGCAGACCAGCTCCTCCCCGCCCGCGGCGAGCGCGGCAGCGCACGCGTGCCCGACGAAACCCGTAGCCCCGGTGACCGCCGTCACGGCTCCCGACCATAGCCCACGGCGGCGGGCGGTGGCGTTGCGCCTCGCAGAACGATCGGTCACCATCCATGGCCGACCGCACAGTCAAGCGAGGGTAGCACGCATGAGCGATGTAGACGGGCGCTGGAACCTGGAGATCGAGACCGTTCGCGGCAAGCAGAGAACCGCCACGCTGGACCTCTCGGCGGACGGAGACACGGTGAGCGGCGCGCTGATCGGCGAGCGGATGACCATCGAGTTCGACAACGGCAGGCGCAAGGGCAACGCCATCAGGTGGAAGTCCGACGTGTCGATTCCCATGTTTCCCGGCAAGCGGACGGTGACCTGCACCTTCACGGTCGACGGCGACACCATCAGCGGCACGATCGACGGCCCCAAGCAGAAGCTGGCGACGTGCAAGGGCTCGCGCTCGGAGTAGCGTTCGCGCTCCGGGTAGCGTGAGCAGGCCCCGGGGTCGGGCCGGATAGCATGAGCACCGTCGCCAAGGATCGGCGCGTGCCGTTCTTCACCAGGATCGCGTACGGCATCGGCGAATCCGCCGAGGGCATGAAGCGCAACGCGACCTCCCTGTTCGTGCTGTTCTACTACAACCAGGTGCTGGGCCTGCCGGGCACGCTGGCGGGCGCGGCGCTGTTCATCGCCCTGCTGGTCGACGGGTTCACGGACCCGATGATCGGAACGTGGTCCGATCACTGCCGGTCGAAGCTGGGACGACGCCATCCCTTCATGTTCGCGGCCGCCCTGCCGGTGGGGCTGGCCTTCATCGGCCTGTTCGCGCCGCCGTCCGCACTGGGCGAGATCGGCCTGTTCCTCTGGCTGACCGCCTTCGCCGTGCTCACCCGGTTCGCCCTGACGCTCTACAACGTCCCGCACCTGGCCCTGGGCACGGAGATCACGGAGGATCCGGAGGAGCGCACCAAGCTCATCCTGCTGCGCCAGCTCTTTTCCTACCTGGGCACGACGTTCGCGATCGTGGTCGGCGTCGGCTGGTTCTTCTCCGACGCGCGCGGCGGCCGGCTCCTGGCGGAGAACTACCCGACCTTCGCGATCGCGCTCGGCACGGCGATGACGGTGGCGATCCTGGTGGCGGCCCTGGGAACGCGGTCGGAGATCCGCCACGTGAACACCGCCCCGCCCCGCCAGCAGGGGTTTCTTGCGCAGCTCCTCCGCGATGTCCGGGAGAGCGCGCGCAACAAGCCGTTCGTGTGGCTCGCCGCCGGAACGACGGCACTGTTCCTGTCGGCAGGGGTGCACAGGACGCTGAGCCTCTATCTCCTGGAGTATTTCTGGGCACTCCGCAGCGGACAGATGGTGGTCGTCCAACTCGCGGCGCTGCTCGGACTGTTCGCCGGCATCGTCGCGCTCCGTTTCGTCCTGTTCCGCACGAGCAAGCGGTTCACGCTGCTGCTCGGCACGGCAGGCTCCGTATCGTTCCAGGTCCTGCCGGTTCTGCTGCGCCTGGTCGACCTCTTTCCCGCGAACGGCACGTCCGCGCTGGTGTGGGCGCTGATCGTGATAGAGATCATCCAGGGCGCATTCTCTGCCTTCGCGCTGGTCGCCTACTTCGCAATGATGACCGACGTCACCGACCTGCACGAGCTCGAAACCGGCCACCGCCGCGAAGGCGCCCTGTTCGGGGTCATCACGTTCGCCGTCAAGGCGTCCGCGGCGATCGCCCAGATCATCGCCGGAATCGGCCTGGACGTGATCGACTGGCCGCGGGGGGCCGGCGTCACGGTGGGCGCCGTGCCGGCCGAGACCATCGTCCACCTGGGAATCTTCTACGGTCCCGTGCTGATGGTGTTCTCCGCCGCCGGCATCTGGTGCTACCTGCACTACCGGCTGGACGCCAAGCGACGCGCGGATATCATGCGCGAGCTCTACGCCCGCCGCCGCGCTGCCGCTGCCGCTGCCGGCTCGCCCGCGTAGTTGCCACTCTGACCAGGGCGAAGGGGACTACGAAGAACATGGGAGAAGCGGTTGCCATCGTCGGGTACAGCCACCGCATGCCCGGCGGCATCGTCACCGACGACGATTTCTGGCGCGTGCTCAGCGAGCGCGAGATCGTGCGCGAGCCGATCGTCGACCGCTATGAGCGCGGCTTCCGCCCGATCGGGGAGTTTTCGGGACCGGGCCGGTTCGCGAGCCCTTACGAGGGGCTGATCCGCGACGATCGCGAAAAGCTGTTCGACCGCAGCCTGTTCGGCATGTCGCACAACGAGATGATGACCGCCGATCCTCACGTGCGCATGCTCCTGACCTGTACCTGGGAGACCTGCGAACGCGCCGGCTGGGATCTGCACGCGCTGCGCAACAGCTCCACGGGCGTGTTCGTAGGCGCGCAGGTGCCGGCGACTTCCAACTGGCGGGCGCCGCTCGGGGCAAACGAGTTCTCGATCGCCAGCATCAGCCTGTCCATGCTGGCCAACCGCATCTCCTATCACTTCAACCTGATGGGACCGTCGCTCGCCTGCTGCTCGGCGTGCTCCGCCAGCCTGACCGCGCTGCACGAAGCGATCAACGCGCTGCGCGCCGGGGACTGCGAGCAGGCGTTCGTCGGATCCGCCAACTACCTGGGGTCGTCCCGGCAGAGCGCCGGCTTCAACGCCCTGGGGGTGATCAGTCCGGAAGGAAAGTGCCACTCGTTCGACGCGGACGCCGACGGCTACCTGCGCTCGGAAGGGGCGTTCGTGTTTGCGATCAAGCCGCTGGCGGCGGCCGAACGCGACGGCGATCCCATCCACGCCGTGGTGGAGGCCACCGCCGTGAACGCCGCCGGCGCCGCCGACGGCAGCGTGGGGCTGGCGCAGGGACGCTACATCACTGCCCCCACCCGCCATGCGCAGATGGCTCTGATGCGGGAGGCGGCCGCACGCGCCGGACGCGCGCCGGAGGAGTTCGACTACGTCGAGGCGCACGCCACCGGCACCGTGGTCGGCGACCGCATCGAGGGCAACGCCATCGGCGCGGCGCTCGGCGGCGCCGCGCGTGCGGCGCCGCTGCGGGTGGCTGGCGTGAAGAGCAACGTCGGCCACATGGAAGCGGCGGCGTTCACCTGCGCCCTGCTCAAGGCGGTGCTGATGATGCAGCGGCGCACCTTCGCGCCGGTGTCGCGGAACCACCTGGTGCCCAATCCGGAGATCGACTTCGACGGTCTCGGCATGCAGGTGCAGACCGAATGTGAACCGTTCCCGGACCATCCGGTGGTGGTCGGCATCAACTCGTTCGGCTTCGGCGGCTCCAACGGCCACTGCGTGGTGCGCGAGTACCGCCCCAAGCAGCCTCGCACCTGGTCGCTGCCGCTGGCGCCGGGTGCCGGCTACCTGATTCCGCTGTCGGCGCGCACCTCAGGCGCCCTGGTGGACAGCGCACGGGGTTTGCGGCAGGCGCTCGACGAGCCACCTGCCGACCTGTACACCCTGGCCGGCAACCTGAGCCGCCGCCGCACCCACTTCGCGGCGCGGGCGGCGTTCGCCGTGCACGACACCGGGCAACTGAAAGACGCGCTCGACGCCTTTGCCGAGGATCCCGAGCCGGCGGCCACCGTGGACGAGGGCAGACGCCGGCTGCTGATGGTGTTCACCGGCCAGGGCACGCAGTGGGCCGGCTGCGGGCGCGCGCTGTACGACGCTCATCCGGTGTTCCGGCGCGCGGTCGACGCCATCGACGAACACTGGCGCGAGCATGCCGACACTTCGCTGCGGGCTGCCGCATTCGAGGCGTCGGCGGCGGAGCTCAACGAGTGCCGGCTGGCGCAGCCGGTCACCTTCATGCTGCAGTGCGCGCTGGTCGAGCTGTTCAAGACCTGGGGCGTGTATCCCGACTGCGTGGTCGGCCACAGCTCCGGGGAGGTCGCCGCCGCCTACGCGTCCGGCGCGCTGTCGCTGGCCGAGGCGACGCGCCTGGTGTACCACCGCGCCACCCTGCAGCAGCGAACCGCCGGCTCGGGGCGCATGTTGCCGATCGGCCTGGATCTGGCGGGGGTGGAGCGGCTGCTCGACGAGCTGAAGGTGCCGTTCCGGCCGCATGACAGTTCAGGGAACGGGGCCGCGCCGCCGGTCGAGATCGCCTGCGAGAACGCGCCGGCCAGCACCGTAATCTGCGGCAAGGAAGAGGCATTGCAGCCGGTGCTGGAGGAACTGGAGCGCCGCAAGCTGCAGCACCGCCTGCTGCCGGGCAACATCGCGTTCCACTCGGCGGCGATGGACCAGCTCGAGAAGGACGCCCACGAGGCGCTCTCCTTCCTCGACGACATCCCCTTCGACGCCGCCGTGCCGGTCATCTCCTCGGTGACCGGAGAGCACACCGAACGGATGGACGCCGCCTACTGGTGGACGAACATCCGCCGCCGGGTGCGCTTCGCCGCCGCCCTGGAGACCGCGGTGCGCGACTTCCGGCCCGACGTGGTGCTGGAACTCGCCCCGCACAGCGCCCTGCAGCCGTCGATCGCCCAGTGCCTGGAGAGCAACGCATCGAGCGCGGTCAGCATCCCCACGCTGAGACGCGACACCGACGTCTGCCTCGGGTTTCACCAGGCGCTCGGCGCGCTGTTCCGTGCCGGAGTGGAGTTGGACTTCGCGTCGCAGTACCCGCGGCCCGAGCCGGTCACCCACCTGCTGCCCGGCTATCCGCGCAGCGAGCAGACCGCCGCCGACGAAATGAGCGACGACGAGATGTTCCTGCAGGCAGGCGAGTACGCCCATGGCCCGCTGATCGGCCACCGCGTGCCGTGCGACCACCTGCTGTTCGAGGCGCGGATGTCGGAACGCGACTTTCCGTGGCTGGCCGAGCACCGCGTGCACCACGCCTCGATCATGCCCGCGGCTGGCTACATCGAACTGCTCCTGCAGGCGTTCGGGGGCGCACCGCTGCACGTGGAGTCGCTCGAGTTCCTGCAGCCGTGTCCGATCCCGAAGACGCCGGTGCGCCTGCAGACCGAGCTGTTCCCGGTGGCGGGCGCGCCCGAGCTGTTCACCTTCACCATCTCGTCACGCGCCTACGACGTGGACGCCAAGAGCGAATTGCACTCGCGCGGGACACTGCGCCTGGTGAGCGCCGATTATCCCGTGGACGTGCCGCCGCGGCTGACGGACGTCGACACCAGCAGCTTCGAGCCCTACTACTACGTGGGCGAGAGCGACTTCTACGAACGCATCGACGCCAGTCTGGGCGAAACCTTCCAGTACGGGCCCTACTTCCGCAACATCCAGCGCGTCCTGTGGGAGGACACCACCGCCAACTACCTGTTCGACGTGGAGATGGACGAGCGGCTGTGGATGGACGGCCGCGAAGAGGGCTACGTCGCCAACCCGGCGCTGCTCGACGGCGGGTTGCAGATCTTCCTCTACCACCTGCTGCGCGCCACCGACATCTTCGCCATGCCGCGCCGTGCCGTGGGCGTGACGTTCCTGCGCCCGCCGACCGGACCGCGCCTGACCTGCTACGTGAAGAAGGATCCCGACTGGGCCGACATCAACGAGCAGGGCCAGTTCACGGAACGGCGCGGCGAACGCTCCGGTGGCAGCATCCGCTTCTACGACAGTGACACCGGCGACTTGGTGCTGTGCATCGACGCCTACGTCTCGTTCAATTCCAACCCGAGTTGGAACGACCGTCCGCACAGCAAGCACGCCGTCTCCTGGCAGCCCAAGTTCGTCCCGGAGGCGCGCTCTCTCCTGCCCCGCCTGGCCGGCGGCGATGCGGACGGGATCGAGCCCGCGGCGCTGATCGCCGCCCTGGAGCATCCGGACGCCGGCAGCAATGCGTACGCCTGCCACGTGATCGAGGTCGCCGGCACGCGCGCCCCCGAGCAGGCCATCGCCGATCGCTGCCTGGACTACCTGGGCAGCGCCCGCGCGCAAACCGAATACTGGCTGCTCGGCGACACCGACGAGCAGGTGCGCGCCCACTACGACGCGTACCACAACCGCGACGCCGCCCTGCGCTTCTCCGTCCTGGACCTCGCCGCCGACCAGGCGCCGGAGCTGAACACCGGCCTGCTGCGGCCGCACGCGGCCGAGATCCTGCTGCTGCACGGCGAGGCAGCGGCATACGGCCCGGAGCAGTGGCGCCTGCTGCGCCGGCTGGCGGTGCCGGGCGGCCTGGCGCTGGTCTGCCACGACGGCGGCGAGGGCGAGCCGGGCCCAAGCTGGGACCAGGCGGGTTGGACCACGGTACGTTCGGGACGCCGCGCTACCCTCCTGCAGGCGCCGCTGGCTGCCCTCGAGGACGCCGAGCCCGCGCAACATGCCGCCCCGCGCTGGGTGATCGGCGAACCGGGCAGCCTGGCGGACGACTGGCTCGCGCGGCTCGAGCAGGCCGGGAGTCCGGCGGCCGCCATCCCGTACGCGGAGCTGGCGGACGACCGCGTCGCCGAGCTGGCCGACTGGCCGCACGCCGCCGACGTGCAGGCGATCGACTTCCTGTGCGGCCACGATCCGGACGATCCCACCGGCGAGAACCTGGCGTGGCGTCTGGTGGCCTTCGTCAAGGCGCTGATACCGTACCGGGTGGCGCAGGCGCGCTCGCAGTGCCGCCTGACCGTGGTGACGCGGGGCGCCGTCATCGAGGTGACCGAGCCGCGTGCCGGTGCCGCGTGGGGCGCGCTGCGCGCCATCACCGAGGAGGTGGCCGCGGATGCCGGCACCGCCGCGCGGCTCGACTTCCGCCTGGTGGATCTGGACGCGCGCGAGGATCTGGATGCCCTGGCCCGGCTCGACGGCTGCGACCTGCGGGAGCGCGAGCTGGCGATACGGGACAACCGCTTCTGGGTGCCGCGGCTGGTCAGCCTCCGGGAACGGTTCCCGGGCGTCCCGGCCGGCGAGGATGCCGCCTACCGCCTGTCCGTGGACAACCCGGGGCAGATCGGCGGCCTGGCGATGAAGAGCTACCAGCCTGCACCCCTGGGAGCGCACGACGTCGAGATCGAGGTGGCCGCCGCGGCGCTCAACTTTCGCGACGTGATGGTGACGCTGGGGCTGCTGCCGTCGAGCTCGTTCGAGCGCTCGGCGCTGGGCCGCACGGTCGGGCTGGAGGCCAGCGGCGTCGTGCGCCGCGCCGGGGAGTCGGTCCGTACCTGCCGCGTCGGCGACGCGGTGGTATTCACCCAAGGCGGCTGCATCGCCAACCGTGCGGTGGTCAAGGACTACCTGGTGTTCGTCAAGCCCGAGGCGCTGAGCATGGAGCAGGCAGCCTCCGTGCTGTCGGTCTACGTCACCGCCTATTACTCGCTGATCCACCTGGCGCGGTTGCGCAAGGGCCAGCGGGTGCTGATCCACTCCGCCATGGGCGGCGTCGGCCAGGCCGCGATCGCCCTGGCCAAACACGCCGGGGCGGAGATCTACGCTACCGCCGGCAGCGAGAGCAAGCGCGAGCAGCTCCGCGAGCTGGGGGTCCGGGCGGCCTTCGATTCGCACAGCCTGGACTGGTACGACGAGCTTGCGGCGGCGACCGATGGAGAAGGCGTCGACGTGGTGCTCAACTCCCTGGCCGGCCGCCACATCGCCCTCTGCCTGGAGGCGCTGCGGCCCGGCGGCTGGCACTGCGAGATCGGCAAGGTGGACATCTATGCCGACAACGCGCTGAGCCTGTCCGTGTTCCGCAAGAACCTGCGCTTCGCGGCCATAGACGTCGACCGTCTGATGAACGACGACCCGTATCTGACGCGCGAGCTGTCGCAGGAGTGCCTGAACCTGCTGGAGAAGGGCGCCGTGCCGCCGCTGCCGATCACCACCTTCCCCTACCGCGACTACGAGGAGCCGTTGCGCCTGATGACCGCCGGCCAGCACACCGGCAAGCTGGTGCTGCAGGCCCCGCCGGCGGGCGGCGGCGAGCAGCCGCCGGTCGCCGATCTGCGCCCCTACCTCGACCCCGAGGCGACCTACCTGGTCACCGGCGCGTTCGGCGGCTTCGGCCGCCTGCTGCTGCCCTACCTGGCAACGGCCGGCGCGCGCCACATCACCCTGCTGGACCGCGATCCGCGGCGCGGCCGCAGCGCCGACTGGCTGCGCAAGACCAGTGCCCTGTGGTATCTCCCGGACGACATCGAGATCGACATCGTGGCCGGCGACGTCGCCTCCGAGGCGGACGTGCGGAACAGCATCGCCGCACTGGGGCGGCCGCTGAAGGGGGTGTTCCACCTGGCCGGCACCCTGGACGACTGCCTGCTCGCCGATCTCACCCCGGAGTCGCTGGCCACGGTGTTCGCGCCCAAGGCGCTCGGCGCCCTCAACCTGCACCGCGCGACCGCCGGCTGCGACCTCGACCACTTCGTGCTGTTCTCGTCGATCGCCTCCACGCTCGGCAATCCGGGCCAGGTCAACTACAGCGCCGCCAACGGCTTCGTCGACGGCCTGGCCGCCCTGCGCCGCCGGCAGGGCGTGCCGGCGCTGAGCTACAACCTGGCCGCGGTCGCCGAGGCCGGCATGGCCACCCGCAACCTGCACGTGCTGCGCATGAGCCGCGCCGGCGGCGTGCCGCCGGTCAGCGCCGACTTCGCCATCACCAACCTCGACTACGCCATGCGCGCCATGGGCGACCGCGACCACCTGGTCACCGCCCTGTTCTCACGCCCGCCCTGGACGGTCGACTCACCCGACTACCCGCGCACCGGGCGGGTGCTCAGCAACCAGGACGCGTTCGCGGTCGACACGGGCGGCCAACTCACCCAGGACGCGGTGGTCGCGCAGATCGCCGCCAAGGTGGCCGAGCTCTGCGGCCACGACGAGGGCAGCCCGGAGGAGCCCCTGTCCAGCTTCGGCCTCACCTCCATCTCGGTCGCCGAGCTCGGCGCGTTCATCCGCATGCAGTTCAACCACCAGGTCAGCGCCCTGGAGCTGATGACCACCGCCACCTGCCTGTCGCTGGCCGAGGCGATCATGACCGGCGATCAGGGCGGCGGCGAGGAGGAAGCGGGCGCGGACGCCGCCGGTGCCCAGCAGGCAGAAGCGGAGGCACCGGCCGCCCGCCGCGTGCCCTCGGCCTTCGCCAGCGCCGCCGCCGACCACTTCCCCGCAGGCGCAGCCGCGCCGGCGGGCACGGCCGACGCCGCGGCTGACCGCTAGCGCAGCACGTGCCGCCGGCAGCGACCGCAGCCGACAGGAGAGTAGCGCCGCTGGCCGGCGCGCTGCCGCCGCAGTGTCAGCGCGACCTGGACAGCCTGCGGGCGTTCGTGCGCCGCGCCATTGGCGACGGCAATCCGGCGGCGGCGGTGCCGGTGACCGAGGTAAAGGAGGTGCTGCTGACCGGGGCGACCGGATTCGTGGGCCGCTTCATGCTGCGCGAACTGCTGTGCCTGGACAGTGACCTGGTCGTGCACTGCCTGGTACGGGCGGCCGACGCCGAGCACGGACTGCAACGCCTGCGCGCCGCCATGCAGGAGGCCGGGATCTGGGACGAGGCGCTCGCGGCCCGCATCCGCGTGGTGGCCGGCGACATCGGCCAGGCGCATCTGGGCCTGGGGCAGACCGCGTTCGGCGACCTGGCCCGGCGCATCGACGCGGTCCATCACTTCGCGGCCGAGGTGAGCCTCTCCACCTCCTATTCCGCGATCCGCACGATCAACGCGGTCGGCATGCGCAACGTGCTGGGGCTGTGCCTGCACACCCGCCTCAAGCACCTGTTCCACGCCTCCACCATGGGGGTGTTCCCGCAGTACTTCTGCGATTTCGCCGAAGAGTTCGCCGGGCACGGCATCGAGCATCACGGACAGCCGGACCTGGCCGAGATGAAACGCATGTTCCCGCTCTCCCTCGGCGGCTACTCGTGGAGCAAGCTGGTCGCCGAGCAGAGCGTGCTGTTCGCGCACCAGGCCGGACTGCCGGTGGGGGTGTTTCGATTGCCGCTCACCAGCCGGTCCACCACGGGGTATACGCAGCCGAGCGACACCTCCGTGCGGGTGTACGCGGCGGTCGCGGACGTGAAGATGATGCCGAACGGCTTTTCGTTTCAGCGGCAGAACCACACGGTGGACACCCTGAGCCGGATCTGTGCCGCGATTGCGTCCAACCCGAAGCGGCAGTTCACCCTGTATCACTGCTGCAACGCGAATCCGGTCCCGCACGACCTGGAGCTGGCCGACTTCGGTCTCTATCTGCGCACGGTTTCCTACGACACCTTCAAGCGCGCCTGCCAGGCGCGCGGCGAGAATTCGCCGCTGCACGGCTACTGGGCGCTGTTCGAGCAGTTCGCGCCGTACTGGTTCAGTCCCAGCAAGGCGCTGACCGACCTGCCGGTCAGCGACCGCGCGCTGCGCGAGGATTGTCCGTTTCCGATCGAGTGGCCGGGCATCCTGACCATGTTCCGGCGCACCAACGACTGGATCAGAGCGCACCCGGACCAATGGCCCTTCTCGATGCCTCAGCCGCGCATCGACTACGACCGCCTGATGACGCGCGCCGAGCACTACGCGGAACGGTTCGGGGCGCCGTTCGCCGAGACCTATCCCGAGTGGCTGCGGGAGGGACTGGCCCGCCTGGTGCAGTCCCTGCAGGCACCGGAGGCGCGCCTGCTGAAAGCCAAGCGCGCCGTCGTGGTCTCCGACTTGAGCGCCAGCCTGCGCAACAACGCGGCGCTCTCGGGCGAGCGGGTGCGGCATCCGGAAATCGCACGCGAACAGATCGCGCGTCCGGTGTTCATCGTCGGCATCAACCGCACCGGAACCACGTTCCTGCACCGGCTGCTGGCGCGCGACCCGCGGTTCTGGACCCTGCACAGCTACGAGCTGGCCGAGCCCGTGGTGGCGGACGGCGACTACGCCAGGGCATGGACGGAGGCCGACATCAGGCGCGCCCGGCTGCGGGACGTGTTCATCGCGGCGGGCTTCTTCGAGTCGTTCGCGGGTGCGCACGAGCTGGACGTCGATGAGCCCGAGGAGGACCTGCCGCTGTTGCGGCACACCTTCCGCTCCTGGTCCAACACCAACATCTACCAGGTGCCCGCATACGGCCGCTGGCTCTCCGCGGCAGGTTCGCACCCGGCATACGGATACCACCGCCGCGCCATCCAGCACTTCACCTGGCAGCGGCGCATGCGGGACCCCGGGCGCGTGGCCCAGTGGCTGTTGAAGGCGCCCGTCCACCTGATGGAGCTGGAGGCGCTGATCGGTGCCTACCCGGACGCCTGTTTCATCCAGACCCACCGCGAACCGCGGGAGTTCACCGGCTCATGGGTCAGCCTGATAGAGCAGCTCCGTGCCCGCTCCACCGAGCCGACTCCGCGCGGCGTTCTGGGAGCCGAGCAGCTCGCGGACATGAGCGGCATGCTCGACCGGGCCGTGGCCTTCCGCGAAGCGCATCCGGAGCTGGGGGAGCGCTGGTGCGACGTGGGCTACGCCGACCTGGTCGACGACCCGTGGGCAACGGTGAGCGCCGTCTACGAGCACTTCGACTGGCCGCTCACGGCCGAGGCCCGTGCCGCGATGCAGGCGTGGCAGGAACGGCAGGCGGAGCGGCGCCGGCACGAGGTCCGGCACAGCTACGACCTCGAGGACTACGACCTCACCCCGGAGGCCGTCGACGCCGCCTTCGCCCGCTACCGGCAGTTCATCGCCGGCCGCGGCATCCGCACCTGACGCCGGCGCCGGCGGCCGCGGGAGGCGCCTCAGTCCGGGATCACGCCCGTGGCGCGCAACAGGGTCTCCTGTACCAGCAACTCGTGCGACACCGGCCGGTCACGCGGCTGCCTCCCCCCGATGGTGGCCAGGAACGCGTCGAGCTCCAGCTCGTAGGTCCGCTGCCGGCTCTCCCCGTCCACGCTCACGACCTGCTCGCCCTGCCGGTAGCCGGCCCCGGCTTCCGCCAGGCAGAGCCGGACCTGCAGGCCGGGCTCGAAGGGCTCGACGATGATGGCGCTGCCCCGGCTGCCGTACACCTCGAAACGGCGCGCCGCCGGCTGCGTCTCCAGCGCGGCGATGTCGATGAAGGCAAGGGCGTTCTCGAACTCGAAGACCCCCAGCGTGTTGTCCTCGAACGCCGCCGCCGACCGCGCGTCGCTTCGCAGGAAGGACGTCACCTTCACCGGACGCCCCAGGATCCAGACGACCTGGTCCAGCATGTGCCCGCCCAGATCGAAGAAGATGCCGCCCCGGTGCGCGCCGGCGATGCGGGCGCGCCCCGCCTCGTCGATGTGCGTGGACATGTGGGCGCGCACGGCGAACACGTCGCCCAGCAGGCCCGACCTGGCCCATTCGGCGACCATTCTGAAGGAAGAGTGGTAGCGCAGCATGTAACCCATCTGGATGAGCAGACCCTTCCGTCCGGCTGCCGCCACGACCTGCTGCCACTGCCCCCAGTCGTCGCCGGCAGGTTTGTCATACCAGACGTGCTTGCCGGCGGAGACGATCTCCCCGGTCTGGTCGAGACTCTCCGCGTTGTGCCCCTCGGAGGCGATCGCCGCGATGCTCTCGTCCTCCAGCATCTCGCTCCTGTCGCCGTACCAGTGAACGCCCGCGAAGGCGCCGCCGGACCCCTCCAGCTCGGCGCGCCGCGCCGGGTCGGGTTCGAAGACCCCGGCGACCTCGACATCGCCGTTCGCCTGCATCGCCTGCAGCTTGCCGGACGCGTGCCCGTGCCTGGTTCCGTATTGAGCCATCCGAGTCTTCGCCACCGTTTCCTCCTGTTCCGGCTGGTGTGCCGCGGCACGGTACCACGCCGGGTCCCCGATCGCGGAGATCTTCCGAGGTCAGCCCGCGGCTGACCAGCCTCCGTCCACGGACCACGTCGCGCCGGTCACGAACGACGCCTCCTCGCTGCACAGGAAGAACACGACGCCGGCGACCTCTTCCGGCCGGCCGAAGCGGTTGAAGAGCGACCTGGCCTTCAGCCCCGAACCGGTGGCCGCCGGGTAGGCGGACTCCTTGATGTAGCGCTGCAGCAACGGCGTGTCGATCGCGCCGGGCGCCACGCAGTTGACCCTGATGCCGCGGCCGGCCAGGTCGACGGCCATGGAGCGGGTCAGCGCCTCGACGGCTCCCTTGGCGCCGGCGTACGCGGCCCGCTCCCCGACGGGACGGGCCGCCAGGATCGATCCGGTGTTGACGATCGCGGCCCCGGTCCGGCCGGCCATGAGCGGGACGAACGCGCGCGTCACGTGGAAGATCCCCTTGACGGTCACGTCGTGGAGCCGATCCCAATCCTCCTCCGTGCAGCGCAGGATGCCGCCCGGCACCTGCACCCCCGCGTTGTTGTGCAGCGCGTCCGCCGGCCCGAGTTCCCGCCTGATCTCGCGCGCCGCCGCGTCCACCTGTCCCCGGTCGGTGACGTCGCACGGGCAGTACACCGCCCGGCGTCCCAGCGCGCGGACCTTCTGCGCGGCCTGCTCGCCCCGGACCCGGTCGACGTCGATCAACCCGACGTCGTAGCCGCCCCTGGCGAAGCGCAGCGCCGAGGCCTGCCCCAGGCCGGACGCCGCGCCGCTGACCACCAGCACCCTGGCCATCCGCTCTCCTTCGCCGCAACCATCCACGACCGCGCCCCGATCATCAAGGCTCGGAGCCCGCGCCTTGACACCGTGTGGCGGGGTACGATACTCCCCGTTCCGGAAGGAGATTCAGACATGGGAGAATCGGAAGACCGCATCACGGTCGAGCGCGAGAACGTGGAAGCGACGCAGGCCATCTTCAAGACGCTGCGCGGGGCCTTCAACCCCGACCTCTCGGCGCTTCAGGCGAACGCGCCGGGCATCGCCGCGTTCGCCGAGCGCCTGGACCTGGGCATCGAGCGAATTCAGGCGTTCCTGGAGACCGCAGGAGATCCCCTCACCGTGCCGCGCGAAAACGTTCAGTCGATGCTGGAACGGCTCAGGAACTTCCGCGCCAACTTCAACCCGGACACCGCCGCCCTGAAGGCGAACACCCCGGGCATCGCCGCGTTCGCCGAGCGCCTGGACCTCGCGGCCGAGCGGCTGGAAAACGCCCTGAAGTAGGAGGTCAGCCCCGGCGCTTGACCGTTATTGTCACGACTTCGGCCTTCCGGTACTTCTGGTGGCGGATGGACGACGCATAGTGCCGCAACAGGCGCAGCGAGGTTTCCTCTCCCGCCGTTGACGCGTCGGGTTCTCCGAGCGTTGCCATCTCGTCCTCCAGGTTGCCGCTCCCGAACGCGGCGACGAACTCCAGCTCCCCCGACTCGCGGCCGATGCGCGCCGACACGCGCAGGCGCTGGCTCCGCTCCGACGCGAACTCGGGGTCGTCGGCGAACGGATCCTCCTCTTCCTTGAGCGAGAGGATCACCTCCTCGCAGGCGGCGCGCAGCGGCGTCATGGCGGCCTCGCTCCAGCCGCGCCGCGAGGCCAGCGCGACCACGAACTCGTCCACGGCCGGAATCGCCTCGGTGTTCAGCTCCATCGTCCGCCGCTTCCACTGTCCGGGCGGATCCAGGATCAGCGACAGGACGATCGCCATGATGCCGCCGGCGGTCATGCCGTTGCCCAGCAGCACGCCCAGCCGGCCGCCCGCCTGGTCCAGCAGCTCCGGGAACAGCCATCCGTTCTGGAACCCAACCCCCACCCAGAAGGAGATCCCGACGATCGCGCCCTTGCGGTAGTCGAGCCCGGACGCGACCACCAGCTTGATCCCCAGCGTGAACAGGACCGCCGCCAGCGCCAGCGTGAAGGCGCCGGCGACCGCATTGGGGATGGCCAGCAGCAGCGATACGACCTTCGGGAAGAAGGCCAGCACGCCGAACAGCAGTCCGACGAACACGCCGACGCGGCGCGCCGCCACGCCGGTGATCTCGGCGATGCCGACGCTGGTCGAGTAGGTGGTGGTCGGCAGGGTTCCGGCGAGCCCGGAGAGCAGGTTGCCGACGCCGTCGGTGGCCACCGCGTTCTGTACCAGCGTGTAGTCGGTCGCGCGCGGCCGGCGCCAGGAGACCTTCTGGATGGCGATCGCATCGCCGACCGTCTCGACGGCGCCGGCAAGGGACAGGAACATGAACGACGGCAGCAGCCAGAAGTGGCGCCCGAGTGCCGAGAAGTCCAGTCCCGGCCACGCCGAGAAGCGCGGCAGCCCGATCCAGTGGGCGTCCATGACCCGCTGCACGTCGTAGGTGCCGAACAGGGCCCCGACCACGCAGCCTGCCAGCACGCCGATCACCGGCGCCCACACCCGCGCCACCCCGCGGGTACGCAGGGTCACGACCATGATCGCCGCCAGCGTCACGCCCGCCGTCAGCGGCGCGGCCACCGGCGGCGTCCCCGCAGGCGTCTGGCCGAACAGGTCGAAGATGACCGGCGCCAGCGTGACCGGGATCAGCATGATGATCGTGCTCGACACGGTCGGCGTGAGAATGCGGCGCAGCCGGCGCAGCTTCCGCGCGACTCTCAACAGCGGCAGCGCCGAAATCAGGGCGAGCGTCGCCAGCAGGGTCGGACCGCCTTCTTCCAGGGCGGTGATGGAGACGGCGATGTACGCCGCGGCGGGTCCCATCAGCAGCAGGTGGGCGGAGCCGAGCCGGCGGCGGCGCGTGGTTTGCAGCATCGTCGTGAGGCCGCTCACGATCAGGCCCGCGAACACGGCCCATGACAGGTAGGTGTCCTCCAGACCGGCGCTGCGCACGACGATCAGGATCGTCACGATCATGCTGGCCAGCGACAGCGCGGCGTGCTGTACGGCCAGACCCAGGGCAAGTGCCGGCCGCAGCCGCTCGTCCGGCTCGTAGCGGACTTCCTGCTCGGCGGCGTGTTCCTGCTTCATGGGGTTCACCCGGTCACGGCGAGCGCCGGCGAGACGCCAGCGGCTGCAGCGTCAATCCTTGCACGGCGATCGAGAAGATCACCACCACGTAGGTCATCGTCAGAATCAGCTCGCGCTCGCCTCCGGCCGGCAGCGACAGCGCGAGCGCCACCGATATGCCGCCGCGCAACCCGGCCCAGGTGGCCACCAGCCCTCCGGAACGCCGCATCAGCCGCATCGTCCCGCCGACGGCCAGCAGGCGTGAACCGGTCACCGCCGCGATCGCCACGGCGCCGGCCGCCAGCGCGGCCGGGTTCAGGTCGATCACCAGCAGCTCCAGCCCGATCAGCACGAACAGCACGGCGTTGAGCACCTCGTCCAGCAACTCCCAGAAGGAATCGAGGTGCTCGCGCGTCTTCGCGGACATGCCCAGGCGGCGGCCGCGGTTGCCGATGAACAGCCCCATCACGACCACGGCCAGCGGGCCGGACACGTGCAGCCGTCCCGCCAGCGCGAAGCCGCCCGCGACCAGCGCCAGCGTGATCAGCACTTCGACCTGGTAGCTGTCGATGCTGCGCAGCGCCAGGTAACCCAGCCAGCCCAGGACCAGCCCGAGCGCCGCGCCGCCCAGGGCCTCCTGAACCAGGAACAGCCCCAGCTCGCCGGCGTGGAGCTGCACGGAGCCCGCCGCCAGCCCCGCCAGGGTCGCGAACACCACCACCGCGAATCCGTCGTTGAACAGCGACTCGCCGGCGATCAGGGCGCGCAGCCCGGCGCCGACCCCGCTGCGGCGCAGGATGGCGAGCACCGCCACCGGGTCGGTGGGCGCCACGATCGAGCCGAACACCAAGCACCAGGCGAAACCCAGCGGCAGCCCCAGCAGTCCGGCGCTGGCGTACGCCGCCAGCGCCACCAGCGTGGTCGAGACGATCACGCCCAGCGTCGCGAACAGCCCCACCTCCAGCCAGTGGTCCAGCAGGTCGCCCAGGTCGACGTGCAGGGCGCCGGCGAACAACAGGAAGCTGAGCATGCCGCGCAGCAGGGTCTCCTCCAGGGCGACGGCCGCCACCAGCTCGCGGGCGCGTTCGGCGATCGACAGCACGCCCGCCGACCCCAGGACCAGCACCACGACCGAGATCGCCAGCGCGATCAGCATCACGCCGATGGTGGTCGGCAGGCCGATCAGCCGCTCGTTGAGGAAGGCGAGCAGCGCGGTGACCGCCAGCAGGGCGGCGACGGTGGCAAACAGCTCCATGACCGGTCCGTACGGATTATGCCGATCAGCCGGGATCGGCGCAGGCCGGGCACCTGCCGGGGCCGTGGCCGTCGTATGATCGAGCCGCCATGAGCCGGTACCGGACTGCCATCATCGCGTGCGGGATGATCGCCCGCGCCCACGCCCGCGCCTGGCAGGGCGTGCCCGGCCGGCCGGCCGGGATCGGGGCCATCGCCGACAGCAACCCCGACGCCTTGCGGGAGTTCGGGGAGTTCTTCGGCGTGGCCGCCGGGCACCGCTACGCCGACTACCGCGAGATGCTGGACGCCGAGCGCCCGGACTTCGTCGATGTCTGCTCCTGGCACGCCCAGCACGCGGAGATGGTGATCGCCGCCGCCGCGCGGCAGCCGAAGGCGATCATCTGCCAGAAGCCGATGGCCGTGGACCTGGGCGAGGCGGACCGAATGCTCACCGCCTGCGAGCGCAACGGCGTCAAGCTGGCGATCGCCTACCAGCGCCCCCACCACGCCGCCTGGCTGCTCGCGCGGGAGCTGATCCGCGAAGGCGTCATCGGCCGGGTCGCGCAGGTGACCGTGGAGTCGGGCGGCAACCTGCTCAACGTCAACTCGCACAACATCCGCCTGGCGCTGTTCCTGATGGACGAGCCGGCGGTCGAGTGGGTGCTCGGCGCCGTCGAGCGCACCACCGACCACGTGGAGCGCGGCCTGCCGGCCGAGGACGCCTGCCTGGGGATCGCCGGCTGCGACAACGGCGCGACCATCCTCATCCACGGCAACGACGTGCCGCAGACGCTGCGCGTGACCGGCACCGACGGCGTCATGGAGCTGGGCACCCGGATGCCCCCGCCGGCCGAGCTCCCTTCGGACGCGCCGATGTACATGCCGGAGGGACCGACCTCCCGCTACAACCGCGAGATCGGCACGGCGCGCTACCTGGGCGCGTCGACCGGCGGCTGGCAGACGGTCGAGGCGCCGTGGCACGACCCGTGGGCGCACCAGTGCCGGGAGACCATCGACTGGGTCGAGGGGCGGCTCGAGCGGCCGATCTCCGGCGGCGACCGCGGGCGCGCGGTGCAGGAAGTGATGATGGCGCTGTTCGAGTCGGCGCGGAAACGGCAGCGCATCCACCTGCCGCTGAAGACGCGCGTCAATCCGCTCAGCCTGATGGCGGAGTCAGGCGAGCTGCCGGTCGAGTGGCCGGGCCGCCACGAACGCCGCTCCGGGATCGTGCGCGGCGAGGCGATGGCGTGGCCGGACCGCTGACGCGCCGGCACCGGAGGATCGACGCGCCCGGTCGTTAATGCCCAGTCATTAAAGCAGGGCGGCGCCGGCGCACGCTCATGCCGGCATGGAACAGCTTCTTTCGCTTCGCAGCCTCGTCGCCGTGCTGGCCGCCGGCGCGGCCGCCGCATCCCTGAGCGGATGCATGGATTTTCCGGACGCGACCTTGACGCAGAGCCCGCCGAGCTCCGAGAACACCGACGCCGCGCCGGACGGCAGCGGGCCGGACGCTCCGCGGCCGCCAGCACTGAAGCTGGTGATCAACGAAGTCGACTACGACCAGGCCGGCGCGGATGACGCCGAGTTCGTGGAGATCGTCAACCCGAACCCGTCCGCCGTCGACCTGGCCGACTACCGGGTCGAGATGATCAACGGCTCCAACGGGCGCCGTTACGGCTCCTACACGGCTGCCGGCCGCCTGGAATCGGGCGGCTACCTCGTGATCGGCGATCCGAAGGTCACCGCCTCCGTGCCCGCCGGCACCCTCACGGCGCCGCTCAAGAGCGGCGGCCTGCAGAACGGCCCGGATGCCGTGCGCATCGTCGCGGCCGCCACCGGGCGCGTGCTGGACGCCCTCCACTACGAGGAAGCGATCCCGGACACCGGCGAAGGCAGTCCGGCGCCGGAGGACGCCACCGGCTCACCCGAATCGATCGGCAGATGCCCCGAAGGCTTCGACAGCGACGACAACGGCGCCGACTTCGCGACGATGACGCCGACGCCGGGCGCGGCCAACGACTGCGCCGGCCTGCTCTCCGGCTGAAGCGGCACGGACGCCGCTGCGGTATCTCGGGCATGAAACACCCACGTTTCGTTCGCAACATCGTCGCCGGCGTGGCGGCGATGATCGCCGCCGCATCCCTGGTTGGATGCATGGAATTCATGGAGATGGCGGCCCTGGCTGCCACGGAGCCGGCTGCCACGGAACCGGTGGTGGTGCAGCCGGCTCCGGTCCAGAGCCCACCGCGCTCCGCCACCACGTCGGTGACGGTGCGGGTGGCCGGGCCGCTGACCGTCGCCTCGGCGAAGGGCGGCCACGAAGACATCGCGTCGGTGACCATCAGCGTGGCCGGCAACGACGCCGACGGAAACCACCAGGACCCGCTGGCCACGGCCACGCTCGTGCGCTCGCCGGCCGGCGTCTGGACCGGAACCCTCTCCGGGCTCACCATGAACACTGAGCTGATCTTCACGGCCAAGGCGCTCGACGGCGATGGCACGGTGATCTTCGAGGGTACTCACAAGGCAACGCTCACCGACGTCGGCGCGCAGATCACGATCCGGCTGAGTGCGGTCGACGATAATCAGGCGAACCGCGTCCCGAAGGTCACCGGCATCAGCATCAGCAACGTCTCCACCGGCATTCCGGCCGACGTGAGCATCACCGTGGCGGGGACGGGCTCGGAGGATCTCGCCTACGAGTTCGGCGGCGGTACGTTCGATCCGCCGTCGGGAACCGTCACCCTTGCATCCGGCGCGGGGACCATCAACAGCACCTACCAGCCGCCGGACATCGTCGGCTGGTACACCGTGCAGGTCGCCCTGAGCAACGCGCAGGGCAACCGGGTCGAGGTGGATTTCCAGATCAGGGTACAGACCTCGGGTCTGGCGGCGCGGCTGGGACCGGTCGTGCGCGGCATCTCCGGCAAGCGCACTCCCGCGGGCGTCCGTTGGACGGCCGCCGTCTCCGCTGCCGGCGAGGACACCGGGCTGACCTATGCCTGGACGTTCGCCAAGAGCGACAACAGTACCGGGACATTCACGGACGCGGCAGCGAATCCGACGATCATGACCGGCTACGGGCAGACGACCGCCGGCACCCTGTCCGTCACCGTCACCGATGCGGAGGGCCTGCAGACCAGCGCCAGCCTCGCGGTAGCCGCCGGCATGTTCCCGGCTCTCCCGCTCATGCCGCAGGCGGCGACGCTGCTGGTCAACGAGATCGACTACGATCAGGCCGGCAGCACGGACACCGCCGAGTTCATCGAGATCCTGAACCCCGGCACGGCCACGGTCGATCTTGCCGATTACCGCTTCGAGCTGGTGGACGGCGCCGACGACGAGCCGTATCAGTCCGTGGACGGCAGCGGGCAGCTCGCCGGCGGCGCCTTCCTGGTGCTGGCGAAACAGGCGGTGATCGACACCCCTAACTTCCTGCCGGCCGGAACGCTCACGCTGGCGCTGACCGGGAACAGCGTGACGAACGGCCCGGACGGCGTGCGCATCGTGCGCCAGGCGAACGGCCGCGTGGTGGATGCCGTCCACTACGAGGGCGTCGTTCCCGGTGCCGGCGAAGGCTCGCCTGCGCCGCAGGATCCCGACACCGACGCGACCTCGATCGGCAGGTGTCCGGCCGGCTTCGACAGCGACGACAACGGCCTGGACTTCCGCGCGATGACGGCGACGCCCGGCGCCGACAACACCTGCTCGTAGTTTTCGCGAACCGTTACTCCCGCGCGCGGCGCCATCCGCACGGCGCCACGCGCGGGTCGTGCGATCAAGGCCCTGCACGGCATTGCCGAGGCGCTCGGCGTGACCATCGACGACCTGCTGGAGCCGGCATGCACAGGAGGCGCCGACGCGGCACAATGACGGGGCCATGCGCATCTACATCAGCCGCCAATTGCAGAACCCGGAGTTCTCCTCCGATGCCCGCCGGGCGGGCATCGCCCGCCTGGGCGAGCTTGCCGACGTGGAGGAGCTGCCCGCCCCGCTGACCCCCGAGCACGCGCCGGGACTGGTCGCCGTGATCGCCGACGGCACCTTCTTCTCCGACGACTTCTACGCCGCTGCCGGCGACCTTCGGGTCGTGGCGCGCTGGGGCGTCGGCTTCGACCAGGTCAACCTGGCCGGCGCCACACGCTGCGGCGTGCCGGTCACCGTCACCCCCGTGCACATGGATACCGTGGCCGAGTACACGATCGCGCAGTGGATGGCCACCATGAAGCGCACCTACACCTTCAACCGGATGGCCCATTCCGGCGACTGGCGGGTGATCCGCTGCTTCGACGTACAGGGCTCCTGCCTCGGGCTCTACGGGTTCGGGCGCATCGGTCAGGAGGTGGCGAAGCGGGCCGTCCCGCTGCTGGGCGAGCGTGGCCGGCTGCTGGTGTACGACATCCGCGACGACATCGCAGAGCTCGCCGCCCGCTTCGGCGCCGAGGCGGTGGCGGAGCCGGAGGAGCTGTTCCGCCGCTGCGACACCGTGTGCGTGCACGTCTCCGGGGCCGACCCGGTGGTGGGCTACGAGCAACTCGCCCTCATGCAGCCGCACGCGTCCGTGATCAATCCATCCCGCGGGACGCTGGTGGACGACGACGGGGCGCACCGCGCCGTCGAGGAGGGAAAGATCTTCTACTACGTGGTCGACGACCCCGTGGACGGCCCGCGCGCCATCCACCGCGACCACCCGCGCATCATCGCCACCAACCACTCGGGCGGCATCACCGTCGAGTCCTCCGCGCGCCTGGATGCCAAGACCTTCGAGCAGGTGACCGACGCCGTGCACGGACGCCAGCCCGACCACGTGCTCAACCCGGACGCGCTCGACCACCCGCGCGTGCGCGCGTGGCTGCGGGAGCGGCGCTGAGGCCGGCCGCTACTCGGCCGGGACGACGGCCGGCAGATAGATCCGGTTGTCGTGAACGGACGCCACCGCGGGATCGTCCCGGAGCCGGGCCTTGGCCAGCTCGCGGTCCTCGCCGTCGTCCAGCCGCAGCAGCGAATAGCCGCCGCCAGCCGTGTCGCCATCGCGGAAGCGCACGATCACGCTGTGTGGATCGACGCCTGGTGCCGATGCGCCCCGAGGAGTGGCACCGGGATCGCGGAAGCGTCCGGCGGAGCGCAGATGGCGTCCGTAGGAGGCTCCGGGATAGGAGCCGAACAGGCCGAACGCGTCCAGCAGACCGGCGCCCGGCAGTCCGTCCCCGGCACGCGCGAGCATCGTCCGCACGTCGCTCAGGGTGAGGGAGGGGGCGACACCGGCCAGCAGTGCCAGGACGCCGCTCACGTGTGCGGCCGCGATCGACGTCCCATGGTCCACGGTGACCATCCACGGCTCCGCGCCCGGGCTGCCCGCGCCCAGCGTCGGCACCCCCGTCCGGCTGTCGCCGCCGGGTGCGATGACGTCGGTCTCCGGGCCGGAGTTGGACATGGGCGCGAGCGACCCGTCCATCCCCGAGGCCGCCACCGCCACGGTGTAGCGGGAGTTGGCCGGGGCGCGCACCGCGGAACCGTGGTTGCCCGCAGCGCTCACCACGATGGCGCCCGCTTCGGTGACGCGGCGCAGGACCTCCTCCAGGAGTTCGTCGGGAGGCCCCGGCAGGGAGTCCGCGAAGCTGAGGTTGATGATTTCCGCCGGCCGGCCCGGGACGCGGCCGGAGTCGTTCTCCAGCCCGGCGGCGTACAGCAGGCCCTGTGCCACGTCGTAGCTCGTCGCGCCACGGGGCGCCACCACGCGCACCGGCATGATCGTCACCTGCGAGCGGCCCCACGGCCACCCCATGCCGGCCAGGCCCATGCCGTTGTCGGTCTGCGCGGCGATGACGCCGGCCATCGCCATCCCGTGCCAGGGGCCGCCGGTTGCGGGATCCGTGGCGTCGGGATCGATGCCGTCGCCGTCGGCGCCGGCCTCCGGGTCACGAATGAAGTCGTAGCCGGCCGCGGTGTCCAGATTGGGCAGCAGGTCCGGGTGCGGGACGTAGCCGGTGTCCAGCACCGCCACCATCACCGGCTCCGGCTCCGGCAGCACGTGCGCCGCGAGCGCCTGCCACACCTCCGGCAGCCGCATCCGGCGCAGCGGCCACTGGCCGTCGCTCGAAAACCCGCATCCGACGGCAGCCGCTCCGGCGGGATAACACGGATCGCCGGGAACCGGCGGCCGTCCCGGCAGCGCCGCAACGACTGCCGTGGCGGACGCGTGGAGGTCGAACCCGGCCACGCCCGAGGTGCGCACGCGGACGGTCAGGGTGTGGCGTCCGGGAGCAAGCGGACCCGGCGGCCGGTAGGACGTGGCATACGGATCAAGGCGCCGATACGGCCCACCGTTCAGGGACACCTCGACGGCGGCCACCGTCGGCGCGCTGCCGCTCCACTCCCAGAGGGGCGGGTTTGCGTAGTCGCCCAGCAGCACGGACCGATGCACCGACACGCTCAGCATCGCCGGCTCCTCGCACGACGCGAGCAGCACGGCGATGACGGTACCGGCAAGCACGGCCGGAACCCGGGACACGACGGCGGTCAAAGGGATGGCAAGCCGACCACGCGCTCGGAGCAGGTCGTGAAGCTCCCGCCCGGGGGTGAGGAGGCCCTTCCGGGAAGGACCATGACGCTCACCATGGGACGCGCCCCCGGCGCTTGAACCGGGACATGACCGTGCATGACAGGTCCATCTTATACGCGGATGACCGTCCAGGTATCTGTCCAATTCATAACTTCATGAACATCGTGATGATCTCTTACGTATCTTTTCGGATTCTCTCGGGACCCGGTCCTGCGAAGGCCGGCCCGTCCATTGATTGCCATCGATCCACTACCATCATGGCGGTACCGTGAGCAGACCACCGAGCGCCCGCCGCCCGGCCGTGCCGGGGATCGTCAGCGGGACGCTGCGGACCGATGGCGCCGGGTCGGGCTGACCGAAGCGGCCTGCGTAAGCGGGCGCGCCGCATCCGGGACGCGGTCCCGCCGGCGGACCGCGCGCGGCTGAGCGCTCGCATCTGCGGCCGCGCGCGGACCCTGCTGAGCGAGGCCGGCGCGCACACCGTGATGGTCTACGTGAGCTTCCGCAGCGAGGTGCAGACCGCCGGGCTGATCGACGAGTTGCGCCGCACGCACCGGGTGGCCGCACCGCGGGTCGCGGACGCCGGGTGCATGGATGCGATGCTCCTGGCCGGCACGCCGCTGGTGCGCGGCCGCCTGGGCATCCTGGAGCCGCCGGCCACGGCCGCGGTGGTGGAGCCGGCGTCGATCGACGCGGTGCTGGTGCCGGGGCTCGCCTTCGATCCGGCCGGCTATCGGCTGGGCTACGGCGGCGGCTACTACGACCGCTTCCTGGTCGGCTGCGCGCGGGCGCTCCGCATCGGCTTGGCGTTCGAGGCGCAGATCGTCGATTCGGTGCTGCCGCACGCCCACGACCAGCCGCTGCACCACATCGTGACCGAGCGGCGGGTGATCGACGCGGTGCGCCGGTGAGCGGGTTGCTGCGCGACGGCCTGCTGGTCGGCTTGGGCGGTTTCTTCGGTGCCGTGGCGCGCTTCCTGGTGACCGGCTGGCTGCAGGCGCGCGACGACTCGTTTCCGTACGGCACCCTGGCGGTCAACGTCGCCGGCTCGCTGGCGCTCGCCTTTCTGGCCACCATGCTGTCGGAGCGGGCGCTTCCCGGCAGCGCGTTCCGGCTGATCGCGATGGTGGGGTTCCTGGGCGCCTTCACCACGTTCTCGGCCTTCAGCTACGAGTCGGCGCTGCTGTGGAGCAGCGGCCGCTGGCTGGCCCTGGCCGGCAACGTCGTCCTGAACGTCGGCACCTGCCTGCTGGCGACCGCGGCCGGCATCGCCCTGGCGCGGCAGGCCGCCGGCGGGCCGTAAGCGGGGCGCCGGCCTCTTCCCGGACCTCAGGCCCGCGCGGATTGACAGGCCGCTGCCGCCACGTTATCGTTTTTCATGTATTTCCAATTGAATTATCATAATTCACGGATTGTTATCGTTTTTCGCGATGCGTCACGTCGTCGCGCGATCCGCGATACCAATCACGGCCCATAGGAAACACGAGGCTGAAGAAGAACAGTTCGAAAAGAGTGGCTCAAGCGGATCGTTTTTCACAATCCGTAAGGGTTTTTCGCGAACAGCGCTTGCCGGTAACCGCGACTCCGGCCGGCTACGCGGCACTCATCGACGCATACGATCTGCACGTGCCACTTCCGCGCACGTTGAGTGCCACCGGTGAGCGGCATCGGTTCCTGGCACAGGCCGGATGGCGGATCTTTTCGCCACGGCACGCTCCTCCGCCGAGCCTGGCAGGGCACCTGACCTTCGCTCTGAAACACGAGGGGCTCGATCTCGCCGTGCTCAAGCGGCTGTTTCGCGCCACCGGGCCCGCGCCGATCGAGGCAGTCGTCAGAGCCTCGCCCACCGGCGCCTACGCACGGCGCGTCTGGTTCCTGTACGAATGGCTCACCGGCAGGAGGCTTGATCTGCCGAACGCCGACCGCGGCGCCTACCCACCGGTTCTCGACCCGCGACTGCAGTTCCCCGCCGCGGCCGAGAATTCGACGCGCCATCGCGTCAAGAACAACCTGCCCGGTATCCCCGAGTTCTGCCCCCTCGTGTCCCGGACCCAGGCGCTGGACCGCTTCATCAAGCTGGACCTGCCTTCAATTGCACGAGAAGCCAGCGCTGCGGTGCCGCAGGATCTGATGGCGCGCGCCGCGGCGTTTCTGCTGCTCAAGGACTCTCAGGCGAGCTTCGTCATCGAAGGCGAACGCCCCCCGCAGAACCGCATCCAGCGCTGGAGCCGCGCGATCGGTCAAGCGGGCACGCAGCCGCTGGACTTCGACGAACTGCTACGCCTGCAGGAGATCGTGATCGGCGATGCGCGCTTCGTGCAACTCGGTCTCAGAAACGAAGGAGGATTCGTCGGCGAGCGGGATCGGTACACCCAACAGCCAATCCCCGACCACGTAAGCGCGAGGCCGGAGGATCTGTCGGATCTCGTCGATGGCCTGATCGCCTTCGACCGGACCGCGGCACGGGACCTCGATCCGGTGCTGGCCGCTGCGGTTCTGGCATTCGGATTCGTCTACATCCATCCGTTCGAGGATGGCAACGGCAGAATGCACCGCTACCTGATCCACCACGTCCTGGCCGAGCGGGGCTTCAACCCCCCCGGCGTCACGTTTCCCGTCTCGGCAGCGATCCTGGACAGAATCCGCGAGTACCGCACGACCCTGGAGGACTACTCGAAGAGACTGTTGCCCGTAGTCGATTGGAACCCGACCGAACGCGGCAACGTGACCGTGCTGAACGACACGGCCGACTTCTACCGGTTCTTCGATGCCACGCCGCACGCAGAGTTCCTGTACGGGTGCGTGCAGCACACCGTCGAACACGACCTGCCGGAGGAAACCAAGTATCTGCAACAGTACGATGCGTTCAACGCAGGGGTGAGCTCGATCGTCGACATGCCGGAACGTCTGTCCAATCTCCTGTTCCGGTTTCTGCGCCAGAACGGCGGCACGTTGTCCACTCGCGGACGGACGAGAGAATTCGCACGGCTGACCGATGAGGAGATCAGCCGGGTCGAGGCGCTCTATCAGGAGACCTTCGGCGATGAAACCGACGCGGCTACCACTTCAGGAGCGTACTCATGACGCGGCGCAACGGACGCTCGCAAGGCCGACGCGGGGCGCCGGTCAGGTCCGCGCCGGTGAGGTTGCGCCGGTCAGATCCGCCCCGAACAGAATCGTCCCAGAAAGCTTGCTCTCGTTCGTTGAGTTTCATCTCGATACTACTCCGTCCCGACGCTCACGGACGTGGTTGGAACACCATCCCACTCGCGCCTGGGCGGGCGGCCCTCGCGAGCCTTCAGGCCCGCAGCAGGCGCGCGACCTGGCCGAGGGTGCCCTTCGTGCCGGTGAGCAGGATCCCGAGCCGGAACACCTTGGCGGCGGCCCACACGGCGCCCACCGTCGCCACGGCCATGCCGGCCACCGACACGGCGACCTGCAGCGCGCCCGGCTCGCCGACCAGCACGCGCATGAACATCACCACCGGCGCCGTCACCGGGATCAGCGACAGCGCGACCGCGACGGTCCCGTCGGGACTGATCAGCACGGACGGCATCACCAGCATCGGCACCACCAGCGCCACCATCACCGGCCACAGGAGCTGCCCGAGATTCTGCTCGTCGGCGGCGATCGCGCCGGCCATCGCGAAGGCGGCGGAGTACAGCAGGAACCCCAGCGCGAAGAACACCAGCAGCTTCAGCAGGTTGCCGGGCTGCACGACCGGGGGAACCGACACGCCCACGAGCGGCCCGAGCACCTCGATCACCAGCAGGGCGATGAGCATCCAGGCCAAGTATTGCAGCACGCCCGCCGCCCCCCGTCCCGCCAGCTTGCCGGCCAGCAGCGCGAAGGGATGCAGCGAGGACAGCATGATCTCGGCGGTCTTGCCGGTCTTCTCGGTGAGCACCGCGCGGCTGATCGACTGGCCGTACAGGATGAGCATCATGTAGAGCAGTCCCACGAACGCCGTCACCACCAGGAACGACTCCTCCAGGTCCTGCTCGACCGCCCCCTCCTCGTCCAGCAGCAGCGCCTGCAGGCGCGGCTGGCGCGTCAGGGCGGTGATGCGCTCCGCGTCCAACCCGGCGCGCTGCACGCGGCCCTGCACGACCGCCCGGCCGATCACGCCATCCACCAGCACGCGCAGGGCGACGTCCACCGCCTCGTCGCTGAAGTAGCGGGGATCCTCCTCGCCGAGCGGGTCGGCCGCGAACACCACGTAGCCGTCCAGGTCGCCGTCACGCACGCGGTCGGCCAGCGGCTCTGCCTCGACTGCCTCCTCCACGGCGATGCCGACCGCGGCCAGCTCGTCCCGGATCGGCGGCAGCAGACCGCCCGCGCCGACCAGGGCCAGCGTCCGCCCCTGCAGCGCGGAGACGTCGTCGGCCGCATTCCGCGCCAGCACCGACGGCAGCGCGAACAGGGCGGCGATGATGAAAGGGCCGGTGAGCGTGGTGATCAGGAACCCCTTGGTCACGGCCGTCATGCGCAGCTCCTTGCAACAGACCAGCCAGAGCTTGCTCACCGGTGCGGCCGTTCTATTGCCCCCGCGGGGCCAGTTCGCCGATCGAGGCCTCCAGCTTCACGCGGTCGTCGGCGGGGAGCCGCACCTGGTCCTGACTCACCACGGCGGGACGCGCGGTCGGCGGCAGCGGCGTGTCGAACTGATACTCGGGGTCCTGCGCGCGGCGCTTCTCGATGGCCAGCATCTCCCGCCACGAGCCGAGCAGCGTGCGCGGCACCGGCATGTCGCCGGCGATCACGGCCGCCAGCTTCTTGAGGTTGTAGCAGGGGACGCCGGCGAACATGTGGTGCTCGGCGTGCCAGTTCATCCGCCAGTACAGGAAGGAGATGAACGGATGCAGGGTGTTGGAGCGCACGCACAGGCGGAAGTCGGGGACATTGTCGCGCAGCCCGGCGTGCATGGGCTTGCCGCACAGGTAGGTCAGCCAGTTGCCGACGAACAGGTACCCGGTGAGCACGATCGACAGCCACCAGGCGCCGGTCGCCGCGGAGACGGCCAGGACGCCGGCGTGGAACAGGATGGTGAGGCGCGCCCAGCGCACCGCCTTGCGCTCGACATCAGGGGCGATCGCGAACAGCGCCTTGGTCCATTCGCTGGTGTGGATGCCGGACACCTTCAGGTTGTAGCGCGGGATCGCCATGCGTCCGGCTTCCCCCACCACCCGGATCAGCCCGTCGACGTTGACGGTGAGCATCTGCACCACCGACCGCGCCGACAGGCCCAGGTCGAGCGGCAGCAGCACCTCCCGGTCGCCGTCCGGGTGCAGGGTGTAGCGGTGGTGGTAGGTGTGGCTCATCGCGTATTCGTGGTGGTTCCACCACGACAGCAGGCTGAGCACGCGCAGGAAGAAGCGGTTGAGCCAGCGGGTCCGAAACACGGTACCGTGGCCGAGCTCGTGCACGGCCAGCCCGCGGAAAAAGGTGCCCACGGTGCCGTGGCACCAGAGCGCGATCGCGAACGGCAGCCAGAGCCCGTGCGCGAAGCACCAGGCGGTCACCGCGCCGGTCACGGCGAACAGCCCCAGGTGGCCGAGCGTCTGGAACGCGCCCTGCAGGTCGCTGCGCTGCATGAGCGTGCGCAGCACGGCCGGGTCGATCGGACAGCGATACCACTTGACGCGGAAGTTCCTGCGAACCTCGGCCAGCGGCGGGAAATCGAAGCGCGCGGTCGCGGTGCTCATGGGACGCGATTATACGGTGAGCAGCCACAGCTTCCTCACCGCTGCACGCGCTCCACGAAGATGCGGTGGAGCGAGGGGGCGACCACCTCGAAGCGGCGCACGCGCACGCGGTCGACCAGCAGCTTGAGGATCTGCTCCGGCGCGACCCCCTCGGCCGGCTCGATCTCGACGTAGTTCGGATAGCCGGTCAGGCCGGCCACCAGCGGGTCGCCGCGCAGGAAACCGGCGTCGCCGTCCAGCTCCACCTGGATGCTGCCGGTGCCGAAGCGGTCCTTGACCTCGCTCAGCCGGCCCTCCACCACGGTCCGGCCGCGGTCGATGATGTGCACGCGCTCGCAGATCCGCTCCGCCTGATCCATCAGGTGGGTGGAGAACAGCACGGTCTTGCCCGCCCGCGCCAGCTCCATCAGCGCGCCCCGCAGCACGTCGGTGGACACCGGGTCGATGCCCGAGAACGGCTCGTCGAAGAAGACGATCTCCGGATCGTGAGCCACCGCGGCGATGAACTGCACCTTCTGCGCCATCCCCTTGGAGAGCTGCTCGACCCGCCGGTCGCGCCAGTCGGCCAGCTCGAACCGCTCCAGCCACGCGGCGATCGCCGCCGCCGAGCGCGCCGCCGGCACGCCCTTGAGCGCCGCCAAGTAGGTCAGCACCTCCCGCACCGTCTGCCGCTGGTACAGGCCGCGCTCCTCCGGCAGGTAGCCGATGCGCTCCTTGTCCGCCTCCGCCAGCGGCCGGCCGTCGAACAGCACTCGGCCCGCGTCCGGGGCCAGGATGTTCATGATCATGCGGATGATCGTGCTCTTGCCGGCGCCGTTGGGGCCCAGCAGCCCGAAGATCTCGCCCGGCTGCGCCCGGAACGAGACCCCGTCGACGGCCAGGTGGTCGCCGTAGCGCTTCACGACCTCGCGAACCTCGATCATGCGTTCGGCACTCAAAGGTGCGGCCAGCGACCGGGACTCGACAAGCGATCGTGCCGCGTGGCCGTGATCGGCGACGAGCGGCGTCTGCCGTAGTTACGCATCGGGCTTCGTCCGGCTACGATCGGGCAACGACATGGACCCGACAACCGAACGACGACCGCCGCTCGCGGACGAGCCGCTGCCGACCCGCTACGAGCACGCCACGGCCGAGCGGGAGGCGACCGAGCGCTGGACGGCCGCGCGCGCGTTCAGCGCGACCCCGGACGGCCGCGAAGGCCGCTACGTGGTCATGATGCCGCTGCCCAACGTCACCGGCGCCCTGCACATGGGGCACGCGATGGACAACGTCATGCAGGACCTGCTGATCCGCTGGCACCGGATGCTGGGCGACAACACGCTGTGGATGGCCGGCACCGACCATGCCGGCATCGCCACGCAGGCCGTGATCGAGCGGCGCCTGCTGGAGCTGGAGGGCAAGACCCGCCACGACATCGGCCGCGACGCCCTGGTGCAGCGCATCTGGGAGTGGAAGGACCGCTACCAGCAGCGCATCGTCGAGCAGCAGCGGGCGATGGGCTGCTCCTGCGACTGGGACCGGCAGCGCTTCACCATGGACGCGGTCTGCTCGCGCGCCGTGCGCCACACCTTCCTGGCGCTGTTCCGCGACGGGCTGGTGTTCCGCGGCACGCGGCTGGTCAACTGGGACTGCGCCCTGCGCACCGCGGTCTCCGACGACGAGATCGGCTACCGCACCGTGGACGGCGCCTACTGGCACCTGCGCTACCCCGTGATCGATCCCGAGCCGGGCGAGCCCGCCCACGTGGTGGTGGCCACCACCCGTCCGGAGACCATGCTCGGCGACACCGCCGTCGCCTGCCACCCCGACCCGCGCGCGGCGCTCGACCGCGCCATCGAGCGCCTGGCCGAGCGCGCCGCCCGCGCCCCGCAACGCGAGCGGCCGGCGCTGGAGGAGCAGCTCGAAGCGCTCCGCCGGCGCCGCGAGACCCACCTGGACGGCCTGGTCCGGCTGGCGGAGATGGCCGCGGCCGGCCGCCTGATCCGGCTGCCCCTGCTGGACCGCGAGATCCCGCTGATCACCGACGAGTGGGCCAAGCCCGAGGTGGGCTCCGGCTGCGTGAAGATCACGCCCGGCCACGACCCCAACGACTACGAGGTGTGGCAGCGCCACCAGGACCGCATCGGCCTGATCAACATCCTGCAGCCGGACGGCACCCTGAACGGCGCGGCCGGCCCCTACGCCGGGCTCGACCGCTCCGAGGCGCGCACGCGCGTGGTGGCCGACCTCCAGAGCGCCGGCCTGCTGGACCGGATCGAGCCGCACCGGGTCGAGATCGGCCACTCCGACCGCTCCGGCACCGCCATCGAGCCCTACCTGTCGCGGCAGTGGTACCTGCGCATGGGCGACGTGCCCGGCGGCGTCACCGTGGGGCGCGGCACCGCCAACGAGGCCACCGTCCCCGGCCTGGCGCAGGTGGCGATCGACGCGGTGGCAGGCGGCTGGCGCTCGCCGACCGGGCGCAAGCTCGCCTTCTTCCCGGACGACCGCTACGCGCGCACCTACCTGGACTGGCTGGGCGAGAAGCGCGACTGGAACATCAGCCGGCAACTCTGGTGGGGACACCAGATCCCGATCTGGACCGCGCGCTGCACGGGCGGCCGGCTGCGGCAGGCGCTCGACCTGGCCGGGCGCCTCGGCGGCCGCGAGGACGTGGCCGTGCAGCTCCGCGAGGTCACCGACGCGATCGGACGCGAGGGCGGCTCCCTCACGGTGGGTGAGGCGGCCGCGGCGCCCGCGTCCGCCGAGGTGGAGATCGACCTCTGCCTGCGCGACGCGGAGGCGGAGCGCGAGCTGGCGGAGGAGCTGGCCGAGCTCGGCTTCGAGCAGGACCCGGACGTGCTGGACACCTGGTTCTCCAGCGCGCTGTGGCCGCACAGCACCCTGGGATGGCCCGATCCCGGCGACGCTCCGGTCGACCCCGGCCAGCCGCCGCTCGGCGCGGCCGGAGGCGAGGACTGCCTGAGCTACTACTACCCCGGCTCCTGCCTGGTGACCGGCCGCGACATCATCACGCTGTGGGTCGCGCGCATGGTGATCGCCGGCATGTACAACCTGGGCGACCTGCCGTTCGAGCACTGCTTCGTGCACGCCAACATCCTGGACGGCAAGGGCGAGATGATGAGCAAGTCGGCCGGCAACGGCATCGACCCGGTCGACATCATCGAGCGCTACGGCGCCGACGCGCTGCGCTACGTGATGTGCGAGCTGCAGACCGGCAGCCAGGACATCCGCCTGCCGGTGCAGGCGGTGTCGCCGTTCACGGGCAAGACCATCGAGCTGGCCACCGCCGAGCACGGCCAGACCATCTTCACCTACCTGTGCCCGGACACCGGCAAGGAGTTCGACGTGCTGGGCACCATGCCCGACCTGCCGGGGGCGACCCTGATCAGCGACCGCTTCGACGTCGGCCGCTCCTTCTGCACCAAGCTCTGGAACGCGGCCCGCTTCGCGTTCATCAGCCTGCGCGGCTACCGCCACCGGGAGCTGGCGCTCGGCGAGCTTGAGAGCGAGGACCGCTGGATCCTGTCGCGCCTGTCGCGCACTTGCGCGGCCGTGCAGGAGCAGCTCTCAAGCTACCGTCCGTCGGCGGCGCTGGCCGCCGTGCGCGAGTTCTTCTGGGGCGACCTGTGCGACTGGTACCTGGAGCTGATCAAGCCGCGGCTGTCCGGCGCCGGTGACGCGGCGGGCGCTGACGATGCGGACGCCGATGCGGCCCGCCAGACCGTGGCGGCCGTGCTGGACGGCACGCTGCGCCTGCTGCACCCGTTCGTGCCGTTCATCAGCGAGACCCTGTGGGCGCGGTTGCGCGAGCTGGCGCCGCGCCGCGGCATCGCCGGCTGGCAGCCGGCCGACGCGGAGCTGCTGGCGGTCGCGGACTGGCCGCGGCCGGACGCGCTGCTCGAGGACGCGGCGCTGGAAGCCGACGTCGACCGCCTGCGCGGCGTCGCCCGCGCGGTCCGCGACCTGCGCGCCCGGCACGGCGTGGAGGCGCGCAAGCCGCTCGACGCCATCATCCGGCCCACCGGCGACGGCGGCGGGGGTTCCCGGCTCGACGCCTACGAGGGGCTGATCCGCCGCGCGGCCGGCCTGCGGTCGCTCCGCTTCGCGGCCGGCGGCGCGCCCCCGGCAGGCTCCGCATCAGCGGTCGTCGGCGATCACGAGCTCCACCTGCTGGACGTGGTCGACGTCGCCGTGGAGCGGCAGCGCCTGGCCAAGCAGCGCGACCGCCTGCAGCGCCAGATCGGCGGCTCGGAAAAGAAGCTCGCCAACGCCGGCTTCCTGAACAACGCCGCCGCCGAGGTGGTCGAGCGGGAGCGGCAGCGCCTGGCCGACGCCCGCATCGAGCTGCAGGCCGTGCAGCAGAACCTGAGCCACCTGACCTGAGCGATCCGGGCAGCGCGCCGGGACCGCCGGTATCCGGGTGGCAGCTCCTGGCTGCCAGGCCGCGCTTTCGGCGGCTGGTCGCCTCCTCGGCGCTGTGGTACGCCACCCGCGCCTACGAGCTGGTGGTGCTGTCGTGGCTGGTGCTGCAGCTCACCGACTCGGTCGCCGCCGTCGCCGCCCTGGCCGCCGCCCGCGGACTGCCCATGCTGCTGCTGGCGTACGTCGGCGGGACGCTGGCCGACCGCGTCTCGCGCCTGCGCCTGCTGCGCATCACGCAGAGCCTCACCCTGGCCATCGTCGCCGCCTACGCCGCCTATCTGGCCCTCGCCGCGCCCGTCCCCTGGAGCGCCCACCTCGTGATCGGGCTGGTCGGGGCGGTGTGGAGCTTCGACTTCGCCAACCGCCGCTCGCTGTACACGGAGCTGTTCGAGCCGCGCGAGCTGACCACCGCGGTCCCGGTCGACACCATCACGTTCACCGCCGGTTTGATCGCCGGGCCGCTGATCGCCGGCGTCCTCACCCGCACCGGCGGCTTCGCGGTCGCCTACGCGGGACTGGCCGTCATGCACGCCGCCTCGCTCGTCCTCCTCCCCTCCGGCGGGCAGCGCCCGCCGCGGCCGGCCGCGGCCCCGGAGCGGCTGTCGATCGCCGCGCGCCTGCGCGACGGACTGGCCACGCTGCGCGGCCAGCGCGCCCTGCAGGCGACCGTGGCGGTCACCCTGGTCTCCAACTTCTTCGCGTTCCCGTTCCACCAGATGGTGCCGGTCATCGCCCGCGAGGTGCTGGCGGCCGACGCGCTGCGCTTCGGGATCCTGGTGGCCGCCTGGGGAGTCGGCGCGCTGGCAGGCTCCGTCACCCTGGCCGCGCGCGCCGTCAGGCGGCCGCCATGGGTGTTCTTCGCCGGCATGTCCAGCCTGTTCGTCTGCATCTGTGGCTTCGCGCTGTCCGGCGCCTACCTGCTGTCGGTGGGGCTGCTGCTGGCCGGCGGCATCGGCTTCTCCGGCTTCGCGTCCATGCAGATCCTGATCACCCTGCGCTCGGCGCCGCCCGCGCTGCGCGGGCGCGCGCTGGGGGTGGTCGGCCTGGCGATCGGGGTCAACCCGCTGGGCAACGTGATCCTGGGACTGGTCGCCGAGCAGGTCGGCCCGCAGCCCGCGCTCGCCGGCTTCGCGCTGATCGGGCTCTCCGGACTGGCGCTGGTCCGGTGGCGCTACCCGGAGCTGGGCCGCCGCGGGGCGGTCAGCGATCCTCCGCCGGAGCCTGCGCCGCCGGCGAGCTGAAGCGCTCCACGAACGCGGTGTGCACGGCCGGCGGCACGTACTTGGCCAGCACCGTCTCCCAGCCGCTGAGCCCGATCAGTCCCTTCACCACGCTGGAGCTCACCTCGGCGATCTCGCGCGGGGGCATCAGGAACACGGTGACCACGCCCGCGTCCAGGTCGCTGTTGATGTACTTCATCGACCGCTCGTACTGGTAGTCGAGCTCCGTGCGGATGCCGCGCAGCACGAACTCCGCGCCCCGCGAGCGCGCGTACTCGACCAGGAAGCGGTTCTCGTAGGTTTCCACCGTCGCCTTGGTGTGGCCGGCCAGCGAGGCGCGGACCAGCGCCAGGCGCTCGGCGATCGAGAACTCGTAGCGCTTGTCCGGGTTCGTGCCGATGGCGACGATCAGCTCGTCGAACAGCCGCTCCCCCTGCTCCACCACCCACAGGTGGCCGTTGGTGATCGGGTCGAAGCTGGCCGCGTACACGCATCGCCTAGGCATGGCGCATCCCAACCCGGCCGGCGGGCGCTGGTCAAGAAGCCCGCGCCGGCACTATGATCGCGCTGTCGTGGGTAGCTGCTTCGCGTGCGGCGCGGCGTTCGATCCGGACCTGGAAATATTCCGCACGACCACCTGCCCGAGCTGCGGCAAGGACGCGCACGTCTGCCTGAACTGCCGCTTCTACGACAAGTCCGTGCACATGGAGTGCCGGGAGTCGATCGCCGAGCCGGTGGCGCAGAAGGACCGGTCGAACTTCTGCGAGTACTTCAAGGTGAGGCAGGAGACCGGCCCCGGTCCGGCCGCCGACGACCGTGCGGACGCTGCCCGCGAGGCGGCCGAACGCCTGTTCGGCGGCCTGTAGAAGCCTGCTATCCGGCGCGCTCGACCTCGATCCACAGGTCCTCGACGCCGCGCAGGACGACCGTCTCGCGGAGCCTGGGCTCGGCTGCAAGGCGGATCGAAGCGAAGCGCTCGAGCACGGCGGCGAAGGCGATGCGCGCCTCCAGCACCGCCAGCGGCGCGCCCAGGCAGTAGTGAATGCCGCGCCCGAAGGACAAGTGGCTCCGCTCCGTGCGCCCGATGTCCAGCGTGTCGGGATCGTCGAATACCGTCGGGTCCCGGTTGGCCGCCCCGATCACGGAGATCACTACGTCGCCCGCCCGAATGCGCTTGCCGCCAAGCTCCGTCTCCTCGCGCGCACACCTGCCGTTGAGCTGGACCGGGCTGTCGTAGCGGAGCAACTCGTCGATGGCCGAATCCAGGAGCGCCGGGTCGCTCCTGAGCCGCTGCATGTAGTGCGGGTTCCTGAGAAGAGCCAGCATGCCGTTGCCGATCAGGTTGCGCGTCGTCTCGAAGCCGGCCATGAGGATGAGCAACATGGTCGACAGCAACTCCTCGTGCGTCAGCCGGTCACCTTCCTCCTCCGCGGCCAGCAGGGCGCTGACCAAGTCCTCCCGCGGCCCGCGGCGCCGCTCGTCGATGATGGTCTCGAAGTACGCGTACGCTTCCCCGGCGGCGTTCCTGATGCGATCCGCCTGTCCGCGGCTGACGAGCGGGTCGACGGCGAGAGCCAGCACGCCGGCCCACTCCTCGAACCGGTCGCGGTCGCGGGAGCGGACGCCGAGCATCTCGGCGATGATCGTGACCGGCAGCGGATAAGCCAGTGCCGCCATGAGATCGAACCGGTCCGTGCCGGCGACGGCGTCCAGCAGATGGGCGGTCGTCTCCTCGATCTGTATACGGAGCATCGCCACCGCCTTCGGCGTGAACGCCTTGGAGACCAGGGCCCGCAGGCGCGTGTGCTCGGGCGGATCGAGGTCGAGCATGCTCAGCGGGACGGTCGGGACCAGGATGCGGCCGGCGTTGCCGAAGCGCTTGTGATCCCGAAGCACCGTCTCCACGTCCCGGTAGCGGGTCAGGACCCACGCGTCGACCAGCCGCAGACGGTGGACGGGATCGATGCGCCGCAGCTCGTGATAGGTCGGGTACGGGTCTTCCCTGACCTCCGCGGAGGTCAGGTCGTAGGCGACGCCCGACTCCCGCCGCTCCCGCGCCAGCAGCACGCGCACTGCGATCGGCTGGACGAGCCGTTCGACGACGCCGGCGATCAGCCCCATGGGCTCAACGCGTCCGGCCGCGGACATCCGGGAGAACGGCCCCCGGCGGCTTTCGTGGGAGGGGTTGTGAACGCAACCGCCAAAGGCACCCGCCGGGGGCCAGACCGTGCTTCAACTCCTTGTGTGGGATGAAGGAGCCCGGTTCGCTTTCCGCAAGGAGTTTCGTTGTGGACGCGACCCCCGTTGGTCTGTACCGGGCGAACCGGGCTCCATGAATCAAGGACGTTCACCGTACCACGGTCGGGGCCGTACGTCCATCACTATAACGTGCACTTTTCCGTTTTTTGATAATCTATACGTATCATACCGAGTCCGGTAGTCAAGACGCGGCCGGGAGCCAGATGCGGACGGTGGTCCCCCGGCCCAGGCCCTCGCTGGCCACGGTGATCCTCCCGGCGTGGGCGGTGACGACGGCGCGGGCGATGGCCAGTCCCAGCCCGGAGCCGCCGGTGCGGCGCGTGCGCGACGCGTCGGCCCGGTACAGGCGCTCGAACAGATGCGGCAGATCGGCCGGATCGATCCCCGCGCCGTCGTCCTGCACGCTGATAGCCACGCCACCGTCCGGCGCCGCTTCCGCGGTCACCGCGATCCGGCCGCCGGTCCCGGTATGCTGCAGCGCGTTCAACAGCACGTTGCCCAGCACCTGGCTCATTCGCAGCCGGTCGAGCTCGAGCGCCGGCAACGCGGGCAGCGGCTCGAACACCAGGCTGACCCCGCGCATCTGCCCCTGCGACTGCCACCGTTCACGTTCGGCGTCGAGCAGCTCGGCGACGGAACACGATTCCAGGTCGAGCGGCAGCTCGCCGGAGTCGGTTTCCGCAAGCCAGTTCAGATCGCGCACCAGGTTTCGCAGCTTCGTCACCTCGTCGACGATCAGTCCGGCGGCCGGCGCCGGCTCCTGCAGGCCGTCGAGCAACCCCTTCGCTTCCAGATGGATGACGGTCAGCGGCGTGTTCAGCTCGTGGGACAGGTCGTCGACGAGCCGCCGGCGCAGGTCGCGCTGCGTCTGCAGGGCGTTGGTCATCCGGTTGAACGCAGCGCTCATCCGTCCCAGCTCGTCGGAGGACGTGACCGGCAGCAGGGAGCTCTCGCCGCGCCGCGCGATCTTCCCGGCCGCCGCGGTCAGCAGCGTCACCGGGGCCGTGATGCGGCGCGAGATCCAGGCCGCCAGCGACAGGGCCACGGCGGCGATCAGCGCTCCGCCGATCGCCGTGGTGGCCAGCATGGCGCGCAGGAATCCGTGCAGCTCGGTCACCAGGAACTCGCGCTCGACGTCCACGTAGGCGTAGCCCACCGCGCGCCCGGTCCGCGGGTCGGTCACGGCCGCGCGCTCTCCCCCCAGCGCCGGCGCCGGGGTCCCGCGGGGCAGGCGCGAGAGGTTGTCGCGGATCACCACCCCGCCGCCATCGACGACGACGATCCTGATGCGGTCGACGTGGAAGGTCGTCTCCGCGCCGCGCTCGCCGCGCTCACCGCGCCCCTCGTCGTGCTCGCCCTCATCGGCGTAGAGGTAGCCGGCGTCGGCCAGCGCCCGGTCCACGGCCGCCCAGCCGCCCGCGGCGGCGTACTCGCGGCTCAGGTGGCGGGCGACGCTGCCCGCCTCCACGCGGGCGAGCTGCGCGACGAACGCGTCCATCTGGCGCTGCGTCACGTAGTAGCCGATGCCGACGCTGAGCGCCACGGCCAGGACGACCACCACCACGAACGCCCGCAGGATGCGCCCGTGCAGCGACGCGGCCCGTCCGCTCACGAGTCTTCCGGCACGAACCGGTAGCCGGCGCCGTACACGGTCCGGATCGGTTGCCGGCCGTCGACGCCGAGCTGCTTGCGGAGACGGAGTATGTGGTTGTCGATGGCGCGATCGTAGGCGTCGAAGCCGTCGTCGAACGCGAGGCCGATGAGCTGCTCGCGGCTGAGCACCTGCCGCGGATGCCGCATGAACGCGGCCAGCAGTGCGAACAGCGTGTGGCTCAGGTCGATCCGCCGGCCGCCGACCGTCACGTCGCGGGTCGCCTGGTCGATCGTGATGCGGCCGCAGGTCAGGACCTGCTGCACCTCGTCCTCGACCCGCCGCAGGACGGCCTTCGCGCGGGCGATGACCTCGTCGGGATCGAACGGCTTGACGATATAGTCATCGGCGCCGGTTTCCAGCCCCGCGATGCGGTCGGCGCGCGTCTCGCGGGCCGTGAGCATGATGATCGGCACCGACGACTCGCGGCGCAGGATGCGGCACACCTGCATGCCGTCGAGCTTGGGCAGCATCAGGTCGAGCACGACCAGGTGCGGAGGGCGAGCGCGGGCGAGCGCCAGGCCGGCACGCCCGTCGTGGGCGACCTCCGCATCGAACCCCGCCCGTTCGAAGCGGACCTTCAGCCAGTGCGCGATCCGCGGCTCGTCTTCGACGATCAGCACCGTGCGCTTCATCATCACTCCCACGATGGCCGCGAAATGTCGCACGATTGTCTCATTCCCGGACGATTTCGCGCGGCGGACGCCGGGCAGCGACCGCTCAGAGAACCGCGCCGTACGCCTCGTCGAAGGCGCTCGCCGCATAGGCGTCGGACGCGTAGGCGAACCCGCCGTCCCCCCAACGCTCCCCCCAACTGTTGCGCACGATGAAATGCGTCCCCGTGTAGCCCACCAGGCAGGCCGCGTGCCCGCCGCCCGAGGCGTCCTCCCGGTACCGGTCCAGCTCACCCTCCGCGGCCGCCGCCCGCTCCCAGGTCCGGTCCACCACCACCCGCACCAGCACCGGCCCCTGGTTCGAGATCCACGCCCGCCACCGCTCCGGGTCGCGCCCCAGGTTGTGGTAGCTGGCGATCCGGTACTTCGCCGCCCGGGCATAGAACGCCTCCGTGCTCAGCGAGCTCAGCGCCCCGTCCATGGGCAGCGTGCTCTCGGTCACACACCCGTACTTCCGCGCCACGCGCAGGGCCAGCTTGATCTGCGTCCCCGCCGACTCGATGAAGGTCGTCGGGAACGAGGTGAGCAGGTCCGTCTCCTTGTTGGCCATCCAGATGAACCGGGGCGAGGGCCGCTCGCCCCCGGCCAGCAGCCCGGCCTGCCGGTAGTGCCAGTGCAGCACCCCGTCCGCCGCCGCGAACCCGACGCAGGCGCCGGTCGTCCCCTGGTCCCTGACCGGCCAGTCCTCCGCGCGCAGGTCCACCTCGGCGCGGGCCGCCGCGTCCGCCACCACCCCGGCATCCACGGCGTCCGCGAAGGTCCAGTCCATCTGCACGCCGGCCGACTTGTCGCAGTTGAGAACGAATCGCCCCACGCCCGGGACGAGGCCGATCGGTGCGGTTGGCATGTGTCGGGCATCATATCGGCCGAGACGTGACCTAGGCTCCGGGCGTCCGGGAGACCCTGCTCGCGTCGTCCCGTGGGCCGATGCCCGGGACGCCGGGGCGCCGGTTCGGCCGGACGTCACCCCGCCCAGTCCGGGTGCCGACTCACCGTCCGGGCGCCTGCCGCCGATATATAGGGCGTGGTGTTGCGTCTCGATCATCCGGGGGCGCGCTTGAAGGGAGGCTGCCATGGCCATCGAACTGCCGACTGAACTGACGAACCTGCTGACCGCCGAGACGATCGTGATCGTCGCGGTGGTGGCGCTGGCCGGCTTGGTGGCGCTGGCGCTGCTGCAGGGCGCCGGCCTGCGCCGGCGGGTCGACGACATGCTGCAGGAAGACACGGCCGCCTACGCGACGCTGCGCACCGCCGCGGAGCGGGTGGCCAGGATCGAGGCGGGGACCCTGCCCACCGGCCACGAGGACCTGCGCATCGCGGTGTCGCCGGAGTTGAGCGAGCGGCTGGAAGAGGCGGCCCGGCGCGGCGGCGTGTCGCTGATGACGGCCGCCCGCGCGGCGCTGGAGCGGGGGCTGGCCTCCGAGGGGGCCGAGCGGCGGCAGCCGCGCGAGCTGGCCGCGCCGGCGGCGATGGCGGTGGAGCCGGTCGAGCGCAACGGCCACTGACCGGCGTCAGCCGAGCATGCGATAGCCCACTCCGCGCTCCGTCTGGATGTAGGACGGGCTGGCCGCGTCGTCGCCCAGCCGCCGGCGGAGCTTCCTGATGAAGGTACGCACCAGCTCCGTGTCGTCCGTCTCCCGGCGGCCCCATACCTGGCGCAGCAGCGTGTCGTAGGTGGTCACCCGCCCCGCGTTGAGCGACAGGACGCGCAGCAGCTCGTACTCGGTGGCCGTCAGCCGCACCGGCCGGCCGGCCACCGTCGCCTGGCGCCGCTCGTAGTGGACGGCCAGGTCGCCGCTCACGAACGGTTCGGGCTCGGCGCGCCCGCGCAGGGCGGCGCGGACGCGTGCCGTCAGCTCCGTCGGTGAGAACGGCTTGACGATGTAGTCGGCCGCGCCGGTCTCCAGGGCGCGCGCGATCGTCTCGTCGCGACCGTAGCCGGAGATGAAGATGACCGGCTGGTCGGCCAGCTCCGGGACCCGCTCCATCATCTCGATGCCGTCCGTCCCCGACAGCATCAGGTCCAGGAGCACCAGCCGCGGCTTGTCCGTGCGGATGAGGCGGGACACGTCCCGATAGTCGCCGGTGACGACCGGCGCGTAGCCGGCGGCCGAGAGCGCGTTGCGCACGTAGCGGAGCGTCTGAGGATCGTCGTCGACCACCAGGATGCGCTCCGGGTCGCGCCCGTGCCGGGCGGGCCGCGGACGGTCGGCGGGGAGGCCGGCCGCCGGGCCCTGTTCCTCCGCCGCCGGGAGCGTGAAGGTGACCCGGGTGCCCTGGCCGGCCCCGCCGCTCTCGGCCCGGATGCGGCCGCCGTGCGCTTCCACCAGCCCCTTGCAGATGGACAGGCCCAGGCCGATGCCGCCGGTGCCGGCTTCGCGATCGCCCTCGCCGGTGCCGGCGTACTTGCTGAACAGGTGCGGCAGGCGCTCCGCCGGCACGCCGCGGCCCTCGTCGGCGACCGACACCGCGACCTGCAGGCCGTCGCGCAGGGCGGCCATCCGGATCGGAGCGGAGCCCGGGGAGTACGCGGCGGCATTCGCGAGGAGGTTGTTCAGGACCTGCACGATACGCGGCCGGTCGGCCATTACCCGCGGCAGGTCCGGCGGCAGGTCGAGCAGGACCCGGTGCGCGCCGCCGCCGCTCAGGAAGGTGTTCCGCGCCTGGTCCACCAGCGCAGGCACCTCCGACGGCTCGGGGGAGACCGAGAGGGTGCCGGTCTCGATGCGCCCGGCGTCGAGCAGGTCGCCGATCAGGCCCCGCATGTGGTCGGCCTGCTGGTCGATGATGCGGAAGAACTGCACCATCTCGGCCGGGTCCAGGCCGGGCGAGGCGCCGAGCACGGTGGCCGCCGAGCCCTTGATCGAGGTCAGCGGCGCGCGCAGCTCGTGGCTGACCATGCCCAGGAACTCCGCCCGCAGCCGCTCCAGCTCCTGGAGCGGCGCCATGTCCTGCATGGTGACGACCAGCGACTCGACCGCGCCGTCCACGGAGCGGATCGGCGTGGCGTTGACCAGGGCCGTGGCGCTGCTCCCGCCGGGGACGGAGAGCACGACCTCCTCGGCGCGCACCGTCCCCAAGTTCCGGAGCGCCTGCGCCAGCCGGGCCTCGGCGAGGGGGACTTCGCGTCCGTCGGCGCGCCGCACGATCAGCGCGTCCTTGAGCTGCTCCACCGTGCCGCCCGGCATGCACAGGCCCTCCACGATCCGCCGCGCCTCGCGATTGAGCGACACCGGACGACCGGTGCGGAGATCGATGACGACCACGCCGACCGGCGAGGTCTCGACCAGCGCCTCCAGGTCGGCGCGCACCCGCCGCTCGTCGCGGTGCGCGCGGGCGTTGACGATGGCCGCCGCCGCCTGCGATGCGAACAGCAGCAGCACCTCCTCGTCCTCGTCCGTGAACTCCCGGCCATCTTCCGTCCCGCCGAGGAAGAAGCTGCCGACGCGCACGTCCCGGTGGCGTATCGGCGTACCCAGGAAGGCCGCCGGCAGCACCAGGTCCGTGGCGTAGCCGAGCGAGCGCACGTAGTCGGCCAGATTCGGGAGCCGGATCGGACCCGAAAGCCGGCCCAGGTGGTCGAAGAGATCCAGCCCGCCGGGCCCCCATTCCTCTATCCGCCGGAGGTCGGTAGCGGTGAAGCCGGACGTGATGAAGTCCTGCGGGATCGGGTCGTCGCCTGCAGTGATCACGCCGCGCACGGCGCCGGTCAGCGCGATGGCGCTGTTCAGGACCTCGCGCAGCACGGTGTCGAGGTCGAGGCTGCCATTGATGCGCAGGATGGCGGCGCTCAACCCGGAGATGCGCTCGCGCAGCGCCCGGTTCTCGCGCACGAGGTCGTCGCGGGGTGGCACGCGGCCGATCGTATCGTGAATTCACGAAAGAATCACGATTATTCACCGCATGGCCACGAACCGTTCACGGACATGCGGCCCGTCCGATGTATGCTCGGTCCGTGGACGCCGCCTCCCTGTTGCCCGCGGCGGGCTTCGCGCTGGCCGTGGCCATCGTCGTCCGGGAGATCCTGGTGAAGGGCATGCCGGGCACGCCCCGGCAGCGGTGGGCGCCTGCGGAACGCCCGCTCCCCGCCGGTTCGGCGCAGCAGGCGCGGCGGCGGCTCGCCGGCCTGCTGCTTGCCTATTCCTTCTCCGCCGGACGGATCGGCAGAGGGTCGTCCGCGGCCGGGAGTGCGGAGCGTGCCGGGGAGTACGCGGCGGAGTACGGCGACGCGTCGTTCCGGGACAAGCTGCGCACCGCCGCGCGGCACGCCGGCAGCGCCGTGGTCGAACGGGCGCTGGCGCTCAGGTACGTGGCCGTGTCCGCGGAGACTCCGGCCTGGGCACGGGAGTGCGCCCACGCCGCCCTCGGTTACTTCATCGTGCCGCTGGACGCGATTCCGGACGCCGCGCCGGCCGGGTTCTGCGACGACCTGGCTGTCCTGGCGACGGCGCTGAGGGCGGTCGCCGCCTACGTCACGCCGGCGATCCGGGCGCGCGCCGCGCGGAAGGCCAGGAAGGTGTGCGGCCTGACGGAATGCCCGCGGGACGCCCTGAACCGTCCTCCGGCCGGTGAGTGGCCGCCGACCGCGCTGTGACCGCCGCCCTGCGCGCTCAGGCCGGGGAGTCGCCGAGCATCCACGAGAGAAACGCGCCGATGCGCTCGCGGAAGGTCGCCAGGGTGGCGGGCAGGCGGTCGGCCAGCGCCTGCAGGCGGTCGGCTTCCAGTCCCGATCCATAGACGTTGCGGAAGACGTGCCGGAAACGCAGATACTCGCCCAGCTCCTTCGATAGCTGGGCATCGATCACGGCAGGCCGGACCTTCGGGATCTCCAGGACCATGTCGCCGAGGAGCTCCTGATGCCACCGCTCGGCCTGCGGTACGCCTCCGTTCAGCTCGCCTGCGATGCGCACGAAGATCCGCTCCACCCCGCTGTAGAAGTCGTGCAAGATCGATCCTCGAGCCCGCAGCGAATAGGTGTCGGACCCGCTCGGAGCGCCCGCCAGCTCCTGCGCGAGCCGTTCCAGGCTGGCGAGCTCGTTGGTGACCTCCGCGGCCAGCCGCCGGAGAAGCGTCTCTTCGCGCGTCACAGTTCGGTTCCGTGCTCGCGGACGGCGGCGAGCAGCGCCGGCGCCGCCATCTCCCCGGCGGTCAGGTCCAGCGGGAACCCGGTCATGGCGGCGGCTTCGGCCGACACCGCGTAGAATCGCCGGGGCGGGATGCCGTCGGCGACCAGGTCGATGTCCGAGCGATGGGTGAACGGCCGCGTCCGGTCGAAGGCGGAGCCGATGCCGACGACTCTGCGCGCGCCCGCGCCCTTCAGGAACCGCGCGATGCGGCGCGCGTCCTCCTCCGCGCGGTCGCGATCCCCGGACTCGAAGTGGGTGGCGCGAATGTGGGCGAGGAGCGCGTCGCGGTCCATGGCATCGGCTAATCTACTCGAAATGTGGCAGCTCGGGCTTCGCTAGCGCCGGACTCGCGTGTAGGAGTCGACCTGGAATTGCGCCGGGAAGCCGGGGCCGGCCGCCTCGCGGGCGACCCGGCCGCGGACGGTAACGTGAAGTTGCTGCAGCTTGCGCAGCTCCGGCGCCAGGTCGCCCACGATCTCGTAGTGATCGGTCTCGGTGACCAGGACCAGGATGGTCCGCGGCGCCGAGCCGGTCACCGTCACCCGGCCGGTGAGCTCGATGACCTGGTCCGGTTGCGGCGGGTCCGGCCCGGCGGGCTCCTCCTCCGCCGGGGAAGCGCAGGCCAGGAGCACGCCGGCGGACAGGGCAACGGCCGCGCGGGCGCGCGTCATGCCGTGACGCCCATCACGCTACTCCTTGACCACCACCGTGACGCGGCACGCTCAATCCACTAGCGCGTCGCCAGGGTGTATGAGTCGACGTGGAGCTGCGCAGGGAAGATCGCGCCGCGCCCCTGCCGCACCACGCGGCCATGGACGGTGACACCGAATGGCTGCAAGCGCCACAACTCGGCCGCCAGTTCGCCGACCAGCTCGTAGTGCTCGCGCGTGTCGGTGACGATGACCAGCCTGGTGTCGCGGTCCGAGCCGGTCACCATCACGTCGCCGGCGACCTCGACAACCGGGGCGGACGCCGGCCGGTCTGGCGCGGCAACCCGGTCCTCCGGGGATGCGCAGGCCAGCAGCACCCCGGCCGACAGCGCCACCGCCGCGCCTCTACGCATCACTCCTTGACGATCACTCCTTGACGATCACGGCGATGCGGTTGTCGCTGAGGGCGCTGACGCTCAGGCGGACGGTGCCGGTGGCGCGCCCGATGGTGGCGTACATGTTGGAGTGCGGCGGCTGCGTCCGCGCGTTGAAGGTACGGAGCGAGTGCAGGTACGGGCCGAAGAAGGCCAGGCGCCGGATCAGATTCGGACCGATGCCTTCCAGCGACACGCCAGGCGGCACCCATGCGTAGTTGAACAGGTCGATCGATCCCAGCCGGTACTCGTTGCCGCCGGCGCGCGAGGTGGTCCACGTCCCGGTGTTGTACCGGTACGGAGCGGGGGCCGCGGTGTAGTCCGACAGCAGGGTGGCCGACGCCCAGTTCGCCAGAAGGTCGCCGAAGGAGACGGCCTGCCCCAGACCCTCCAGCGCCCCTTCGATCGCCTCGACGCCGTACGCATCGCTCTGCACGATCCGGCTGAACAACGTGGCGCCGTAGGTGCGGGCGAGGTAAGCGCCCAGTGCGTAGTTGATCGAGTAGTTGGCGAGAGTCCCTTCCCAGCTCGTCACGCGAATGTCGTTGAAGAAGTTGTACTCCGGCAGGCGGCCGCGGAGGTTGTCCGGTCCGCCGCCCGTGGGATCGTCATAGTCGACTCCGCGCGGTCCTCCGATCATGAGCTTGTCGGCGATCAGGTCCTCCGCCACCTCGGAGGACATCTCGTTGAGCCACGTCGCGCTGCCGACATCCCGCAGGATCGGTTTCTGGTAGAAGTGGATCATGTGCTGGAACTCGTGCGCCAGGGTGCCGACGACAATGCTCGGCCAGCGGTCCGTTATCTCCCAGGTGGGACCGGTGCGAGCCGCCATCAGCGCCGAGTCCAGGACGAACAGCAACCGTTCGTTCGAGAACCGGAACAGGGGATGGTCGTCCTGTCTGACGACGCTGTGCAGGCCCCAGAAGAAGCCTACGATGCGGGATCCTCCCCGTGTCGGGATGCCGTCATCTTCGACGTCGAACAGCAGGATGTGAATCTCGTCCGCGGCGTCCGGAGGAATCAGTTCCAGGTCATCCGGTCCGCCGGGCGGATAGGGACCCCACGGGGCGCCGAAGACGGCGGTCACCCAGTCGTAGATGTCGTTCGCGGCGCCGGGCCGGAGAAACCGCTCCGCGGCGGCGTCCACCATCTCCTGGGTCACGCACTCCTCGTCGGTGCCGCAGATGGAGTGCCACTCCGTGTCGGCCACCCACAGCGCCGCGGTGATGGTGCCGTCCGTGACCACCTTGCGGGCGGTCGCCGGAATCTCAACGAGGTTCCGCGCTGCGTCCCGGTCGAGGAAGGTGAAGCGGTCGCCCTCGGCGACCCCGCCCGCGGCGACCCCGCCCTGCGACTGCGCCTGCAGGCGTCCGCTCCGGCTCAACGATCCGCGGGATTGCAGCGGCGGGTCATTGTTGAACTCCGTAATCCAGGCCCGCTCCGCCGCCGGCTGGCTCTCCCACGTCCTGGGCTCCGGCTCGTACTCCTCCGCGGTGGCCGCGGAGCGTCGGAGCTTCGCCTGGGCGTCCTTGATGTCGAGCCGCTCGACGTGGGGATCGGCGTGGTGGACAGTGGTGTTGGTGGCGATCACATACACGTCGGCGGAGGCATCTCCGAGCTCCAGCGTGACGGTGGTGTCGTCGAGGATCTCACCGCCCGGGTTGAGCACGAACACCTGGTCGCCGCTGCCGCGGTAGGTGGAGGAGATGGCCGGGGTGAGCTGCGGCCGGTCGGTGGCGCCCGGCACCTCGAACACCGTGATCAGCCTGCCGCTCCCGCGGCCGCCGTCTTCGGTGCCGGGACCGGTGAACGTGCCGGAGAAGGTCGTGGTGCGCCCGTGGTTGTAGATGCTGACGATGTAGTTGGTCCGGACGGCCTCGCAGTTCTCCCAGTAGTTCACGCGTACTTCGTACCGGCCCGGCGGGGCGCTTGCCTGCGACCAGCCGACGTGCTCGTTGCGGATGAAGGCTTGGGGTCCGCAGAAGGAATCGAGGTCGAGCACGCCGCCGCTATCTACCTTCTCCTGGCCGAAGTAGACCTCATCGCCGTTCGGGTCCAGCACGTGCAGATCGAGGTCGGCGTCGGTATCCCACGAAACCGTGATCTGCACCTCGCCGCCGCCCACCGGGGCGATGTGCAGCTTCTGGCACGCCGGCTGGCCGGCCGCCCCGGCGCCATCCACCGCCGTCACCTGGAGGCAGAACGGCCCGACGGCCGGGTCGAGATCGAATGGGAGCTGGCCGGTCAGCCGGTGCGGTGAGGCGGCGCTCTCCAGGTCGACCTCGTAGTACCCGAACGGCTCTCCACCGATCGAGAGAAGCAGCTTGTCGGCCGCGCTACCGGTGTCGACGTCCAGGAAGAACGAACCGCCGGCGGTAACGACGGGATTGCCTGCCACGTCGACCGCCGGGCCGCCGTCCGGCTGCGGCACCTCCATGAAGCGCAATTGGCCGCCGGCCACCGCGGACACGATGGTCCTGACGGCGGTCGCCGTCTCGACGGTGATGGTGAACCGGAGCGTGGCGGTGTTGCCATCCGTGTCCGTCGCCCGGTAGGTCATGTCGTATTTGCCGACCTCGGTCGGCGTGCCGCTCAGGATACGGAGGTGCGCATCGAAGATGAGCCCCGGGATCTCAGGCGTCAGGCTGTAGGTGAGCGCGCCACTGCCGGCGGTGGCAGGGGGCAGCAACAGCCTGTCGATCCTCCGGCCGACCTGGTAGGACAGTTCGAACTCTTCCATGCTCTCCAGGAACGTCGGGGGGATGGTCGGCTCCTTCTCGATAGAGGTGGGCGCGACGCAGCCGAGCGCTGCCAGTGCCGCGAGGGCAAGTGTGACCGGCGCGAAGGTCCATGTTCCGCGCTGACGGCGCGGCCGGAGGGGGTCCTTAATCCAAGCATCCACGGTTTCGGAGCCTACCACACTCTCCGTTCTTGTCAGCGTCTCCTGCTCTTGGGGACGCGACCCGGTCAGCGCAGGGCGCCCAGGTCGAGGCGCATGGACACGGTCAGCAGGTGGGAGAGGCGGTGGTCGACCTCGCTCTCCTCGCCGAAGGCGAAGCGGGCGGTGCCGCGGTAGCGGGTGCTCACGCGCAGGCCGCCTCCCGTGTAGGTGATGCCGAGAGAAGCCGTGTAGAGCTGGCGGTTGCGCTCCGGCTGCTCGGCGTAGAGGTCGAACAGCGGCTTCAGCCAGCCGTCCAGGGCGATGTCGCCGACCTTCAGGCGCGACTGCAGCTTGCCGCCGGCCGTGACGAACAGCGGAGCGTCGCTGCGGCGCAGGATCAGCTCCGTGCCCAGGTCCAGCCGGTCGGTCAGGTCGAGGTCCAGGCGCGGCTGCACGCTCACCGACTGGGTGGCGCCCTCGGCCGGCTCGCGCGGATCGGAGCGGCTGGTCAGGCGGACCGGCAGCGTCAGGCGGGCGGCGTCGCCCAGGTCCTGGCGCGCGCTGGTAAGCAGGGTGTGCCGGATGTAGGTGGGCTCCAGGACCTCCTCGTCGTCCTCCTCCACGCCCTGCGCGGTCTCGTAGGTGAAGGTGAGCACGGGCAGGTCCTGGGCCGGGGCGAGGACGGCCGGCGCGGCGAAGAGCAGGGGCAGCGCCGCCAGGCGGGCGCGGGAACGGTGCATGCCTTGATGATCGGCGGCCGGCGCGATCGCGTTGACGAGGTGCCGGGGAGCCGGCGGCATGAGGCGAGATGGCCGGACCCGCGCCGCCTGTATCCGCTTCTCAGGACGAGCTGAACGCCATCGTGTGTGGAGTCCTGCCGCGGCAGGGGGCCTGGAGCGACGAGGAGTACCTGTGGCTCACGGACCGGAGCCGCCGCCTGATCGAATTCACGGACGGGTACGTTCAGGACCTGCCCATGTCTACCTTCTCGCACCAGGCGATCCTCGCGTTCCTGTATCGGCTGTTCCATGGCTGGATCGGGCGGACGTGGATCGCTGACCAGCCGTCATCGCATGCCGCCGGTCAGGAAGGCCGGTACGCTTCCAGGAACGCGTCGGCGGCGCGTTTCGCCTCCGCGACCTGCTCGGAGGTCATCCGTTCGGCCAGGCGACTGATCAACAGCCGCAGGGGTACGTCCTCGATGGTCCACGAGGAATCGCGGTCCCAGCGCTCCACGATGTCCAGCCACTTGTAGGCGGCGGCGGCGTCCCTGGGGATGCCGTGGGTGCCGTCGCGGTAGCTCAGGCCGAGCATGAGCAGCATGGAGTGGTCTTCCCGCACGGCAACGCGGTACCACCGGCCGGCCTCGTCGGCGTCCGCGACCAGGCCGCTCCCGCCGGCGGCGTAGAGGTCGCCGAGGCGCGCCTGCGCCATGGCGTCTCCGTGCTCGGCAGCCCGCAGGAGCGAGGCCGGGGCTCTCGGGCGTGTGCCGAACCACGGGACGGACGCGCCATCGCCCGCGGACGGGTCGCGGTAGGTCGCCAGGAAGGTGTCCGCGGCCAGCTTCGCCTCCGCGACCTGTGCGGCGGTCATGCCCTCGGCAAGCCGGTCGATGTCCTCCTGTATGGGCACGTCGCCGTCGGGAGTGGGGGTGAACCACGGCGAGCCCGGCGTCCAGCGATTCCAGATGTCCAGCCACTTGTAGGCGGCGACGTCGTCGCGGGGGAGGCCGATTCCGTCCCGGTACATCGTCGCGAGCGCGCGCAGGTGAAACAGGACCTCCCGGCCGGACGTGATCTCCGTGCCGGCGATCACGGTGACTTCGAGGTCCGCCCGGGTGGCCAGGCGGTACCACCTGTCGGCCTCGTCGGGGTCCCGGCTCACGCCGCCTGCGCCGGTCGCGTACCGGTCGCCGAGCAGGGCCTGAGCGATGCCGTTTCCCCCAACGCCCGCCGCCCGCAGCCACTGCACGGATGCCGCGCCGTCCCGTTCGACGCCAGCGCCCCTGGCGTACAGCAGCGCCAGGCAGAGCTGGCCCTCGTCGTCCCCCTGCTCGGCGGAGCGCCGGCACCAGCGGGCGGCCTGACCGTAGTCCTGCTCGACCCCGTGGCCCAAGGCGTACGCGGTGCCGAGCGCGGCCTGCGCCGCGGCGTAGCCCTGCTCCGCCGACCGGCGATGCCACGTGAGGGCCGCGGCAGCGTCCTGCTCGACGTCTCCGAAGCCGCTTCCCTGCAGGACGGCGAGCTGGTACTGGGCCTTCGCGTCTCCCTGCTCGGCCGAGCGGACGAGCGCTTCGGTCTCACCGGCGTGATGCGCCGGAGCGGGCGCGGCGGCCGCCAGCGCCAGCAGCGCGGCCGCGACCGGGAGAAGGGACCCTCCGTGCCGTTTCATGGCATGCCTCCATGCTATGGCCGTAGCGACACTCCAAGGGTATGGGGGCGGCGCGCGCAAAGCCAACCTCTCGCTGAAGGGGGGAACGATCCCAGATGCGACAGCACTATGTGCGGTGATCGCGGCGATCGGCCACCGTCAGCGGTCATCTCCAGTATCGCGATCGAGTTCGGCGGCCAGGGGGCGCATCCCGTGGAGGATGCGGAACGACATTGTAGCACCGGCCTGAGCCAATCGCGCACGGAGTCGGCGAAGATTCCCTGCGCACGCGCGACGGCGACACCGGTCCCGCCTCACCATCCGGCAACGCGCGTTGAAGCGCCACCGTCGTTCGGCGCGCTATCACGGCAGCTCCTCTCGGCACGGGTCGACGGACTCGATGGTCCGCGCGCCACGCGCGCGGCCGCGAGCTTGACACGCGTCGGGAGGGTCATGGAGGTTTGACGTGAACGGGGCGAAGGAAAAGCCGCGAGAGTCGCTGTGGAGCGTGTCGGCAGCACGGCTGCCGTATTACCTGGTCGTCTACGCCGTGATCGTGGGCGTCGTCACGGTCATGGCGATGGCCGCCGCAACCGGCACCCTGCGCGAGGCGATCTTCTCCGCAGCCCCACGGATAGCCGCTGCCGGCGCCGCGGCTGTCACGATTCTCACGTGCCTGGAGGGTCTCGTCATGGGAGCGACAAAACTGCTGTTCGAACGGGCTCGGACGGAAGGCCGAGAGCAGGGCCGGCAGGAAGGTCGGCAGGAAGGTCGGCAGGAAGTCACCGACCGCTGGAAGGCTTGGTACGAAGAGAACAAGGCCAAGCAGCCCCTGCCTCCACCGCCGCCTGACCCGGAGCACAACGGGACGAACTGAAAAGAAACGCCCACAAGACCCGGGCCGGTTTGCGAGCCTACGGCGTGGTGGCGGGAATGGTCGAGTCGTAGTCTGCGAACGTGGCCGCCAGGGACTCCGCCTGCGCGAATGCCTGCTCCAGATCGAGCAGGCCGTGCCCGTAGACCTCGTCCACTCCCGGCTCGCCCAGGTCGCGCGCCGAAGGTCTGTTCGCGACTGTCGTTGGGCGTGACGATATGGGCGTGGCGGTGCCGGGCGATCCGTCGCGGGCTCACGTGAGCACTGCACCGCGCAACGCTTCCGTGATCCGGGACGGTCCGTCGAGCCGTCGCTTGCTGCCAACCGCGCGGTGGCCTTCAGCGTGTCGACATCGTGGTCATGGCGCAGTCTCCTCGCCGTTCGATGCGGCCACCGTCGATTTCGATCCGTTGCCGACAGCGATCAGCCCCCCGGAGGTGGCCGGGGAGCGGCTCCCGGCGGTGCTGCCGGTAGCGCTCTAAAACGGCACCGAGCCGTGGACGGCGGCGCCGGACATGGGCTCCCTCATCACGCCGGTCGGGCCGTGGCTGCCCCCGTATCAGCCGGCGCAGCGCTACCACCTGATTGACCTGCAGGGGGTGCCGGCAGATGATCTGCCCTACCGCAACCTGTTGCGGGCGGTGGCGCGGCTGGAGCAGAGCCGGTCGCCGCGGGACGTGGCGGCGCTGCTCCGCTGGTTGCCGAAGCGGGGCGCGGAGGAGTTGCGGCGGGCGTTCGTGGATTGGTTGCGTCAGATGGCCGAACGGATGGCGCCACCCGGAGCGATAGTGCCGGCGATACGGACGCTGGAGGAGGCGAGCATGACGTTGGTCGAACGGGTCGCCGAGTGGCCCAAGCAGTGGCTCCCCGAAGGCCGCGAACAGGGGCGTGGGCGAGGGTCGTGAAAAGGGCCTTACACAGGGTGTCGATCAGACAGCGGGCACTGCTGTGTCGGCAGGCGGCGGCGCGCTTCGATCCCGACACCGCTGCGCGTCTGGCCGACCTGGCGGCGCCGATCGCCGATCCGGAACGGCTGGCCGAGGTCGGTGACCGGCTGGTGCGCTGCGACTCCGCCGCCCCGTTCCTCGCCCGCTTCGATCCCCCCTCACAGCCCTGACACCCGCAGTCCTCTTTGCCGCTCAGGTAACAGTGTTGGGTTTAGCTGGAAGTGCCAGCGTCAGACGACGGTAGTCGCTGCAGCCGACGCGATCGAGCACGATCACATGGATTTCCCGGATGCTGGTCTTGAAGACGTAGAGCGGCGCGTGGACAAGAACGGCGCGCCGTCGGTGATGTCGCGCGAGGACGGAGTGCAATAGAATGGCGATTCGTATTCTCACCGTAATCGGTGCCCGTCCCCAGTTCGTAAAGGCGATGATGTTATCCGGCCTGTTCCGTACAGACGCTGACATCGACGAGGTAGTGGTGCATACGGGACAGCATTACGACGCGCAGATGTCCGACGTGTTCTTCCACGAACTGGCGATGCGGAGGCCGGATCACCACATGAGCATCCATGGCGGCGGCCACGGCGAACTGACGGGAAGAATGCTGCAAGCGTTGGAGCCGATCGCGATCGAGGAGCGGCCGGACGCAGTGCTGGTGTACGGGGACACCGACTCCACCCTGGCGGGCGCCCTCGTTGCTACAAAGCTCTGCATTCCTGTCATTCACGTCGAAGCGGGACTGCGTTCCTTCAGTCGATGCATGCCGGAAGAGATAAACCGCGTATTGACAGATCGGGTAAGTCGTCTGCTCCTGTGTCCGACGCGTTCAGCCGTCTCGAACTTGGCCGCCGAAGGAATCGTCGACGGTGTGCATCACGTCGGCGACGTCATGTATGACGTCACTCTGAAAATGCTTCCGGTGGCGCGCGCGAATTCCGATGTCCTGACTCGGCTCGGATTGTCGCCGGACGGCTACGACGTCGCCACCGTCCACCGAGCCGAGAACACCGACAGCGCCGAAGCGCTTGAGCGAGTCGTCTCTTACGTGAAGTCCCGTGGTGAGACGCGTCGAGTCGTCGTTCCGCTGCATCCGCGAACCCGAAACTCCCTCGATCGGTGGCGCTTGAGCCTCACCGCACCGGGTGTGACAATAACGGAACCGCTAGGCTTCCTCGACATGTGCCTGATGGTCCACTACGCATGCGCCGTCCATACGGACTCCGGTGGACTACAGAAGGAAGCATACTTTCACCGCGTGCCGTGCGTCACGCTCCGCGACGAGACGGAGTGGATCGAGACGATCGAACATGGCTGGAATCGCCTGTGGACGACGCCCGACTACAGACCTCGGTCGGAGGTCGCCGACTACGGCGCGGGCGATGCCGCCGAGCGCGTGCTCGCCACGATCAAGCAGGCTCGAACGTCCGGACTGATCTGACGCACTATGGCTGCTTCGACCCATGGTCGCCGACGACCTGTTGGATCAGCCGCAAGTATCGGGCAGCGAGTTGATCGCGACCGTAGTGTACGGATACGTACTCACGGCCGGCGCGACCCAGGCGGATTGAAAGATCGGGGGCTTCGGCCAACCTAACCGCCGCGTCGGCGAGTTGACGGGCGTTCTCCGGTTCGATACATATGCCGCAACCGGCGTCAGCGATGAAGTCACGTGCGAAGCCGGACACACCTAGTATGATTGGTCGCTCCATGGCGGCAGCTTCGAATATCTTCGAAGGCATCGCGCCCATGAAGGTCCTCGCCTTTCGAAGATGGATCAGACACGCGTTTGATATCGAGAGAACGGCGGGAACGTGGCTTCGGTCCACGGACCCGACGAACCTGACGTTGTGGAGCCCGAGCTGAAGGGCCTCATCCTGCAAGGCGGCCATTTGAGCACCATCGCCTACGAGCAGAAATCTGATGCGCGTGTCGCCGTGATCGAGTAGGCGCACCGCAGCACGCAGAACCACTTCGAGGCCGTGAGCCAAGCCGATGGTTCCGCAATACGTGACGACAAACGCCCCGCGAACGTCGAGCTCGTCGATCAATTTGCGGTCTGGAGCGCGCGGCGCAAAGAGTTCCTGATCCACGCCGTTCATGATCACGGAGATCTTCCCCGGATCGACGTCGCGCTCGATCAGGCTCTGGCGCAGACTCTCTGCCACCGTCACGACATGTTGCGATGCCTGGTACATCCATCGCTCAAGTCGGGCGAGGACGCGAAGCACGCTGCGCGTCCGCAGGGCCCCTACGGCTTCGATCGACTCCGGCCACAGATCGCGAATCTCCAGAAGAAGGGGCCGCCGCCGGATCCTGCTAAGGAACACACCAGCCCATCCGCAGAAGAACTGAGGTGAGGTAGCAACCACGACGTCCGGCGCCGGCTCGAACAAAGCGCACGCTACGGCCGAGATGACATAGAACAGGAAACTCGCACTGCGCTTCAACGTACCCTGGTTTGGCGCCAAATAACTGAGACAGCGTACTACGCGTATGCCCTGAACGGTCTCGACGTTTCGAAGCCGGTTGCGATAGCCAGGGAACAATACGCCGCGTGGGTGGTGCGGAGGGCAGGTTACGACGGTAACGTCGTGACCTGCGGCGACCCAGCGCTTGCAATGCCCGAGCGTGCGTGCCGCAGGCGCATTCCGTTCGGGCGGAAAGTAGTGAGAAAAAAACAGAATACGCACGGCTTACCCCGTCAAATGGCCATATCGTGACGACCAGCAAGTTGCGATGCGCGGCGGTCGATCAAGAACACGATCATGGGGCTTGATTGACCAGAGGTTTCTGGAAAAGGCTGCGGCCGGGCGTGCGATACCAGCATAGCCGTCAAGCGTATCACGGAGCGGGGCCTTCTGGTAGCGCGCGAGCTGACGCTGCGTGAACCGCGCGGCAAAGTGGGAGACGGGTGATCAGTCGCGGGCCGCAGGTTGACAGCGCGTGCGCGCCGTAGTAAGTAGATCGCGGCGGAGCGGTCATGGCGTACGCGCGCGCTCGCGTGAGGGTATGACAGGGCCGCCCGCAACTCACCGGGACAACGGAAATCGAGATGAAAGACATTGCGATTCACGATACGGCGGAGATTTCTCCGGGAGCGCATGTGGGTCGCGGGACGAGAATATGGCATCAGTGTCAGGTACGCGAGCAGGCGGCGATCGGCGATCGATGCATCTTGGGAAAAGATGTTTATGTCGACGAATCGGTGACGGTGGGAGACGATGTGAAGATCCAGAATGGCGCTCAGTTGTTTCACGGGGTAACCGTCGAAGGAGGCGCTTTCATCGGTCCCGGCGCGATTCTCACGAATGACCGGTATCCACGGTCCGTCACGCCGTCGGGCACCCTGAAGGGCGCGAGCGACTGGACGGTGGGGCGTATTCTGGTGCAACGGGGCGCATCGATCGGCGCGGGGGCAGTAATCCTGCCGGACGTTACGATCGGCAGCTGGGCGCTGGTTGGTGCAGGAGCGGTCGTGACGAAGGACGTTCCGCCACATGGCTTGGTGGTAGGGAACCCGGCTCGGCTGGTCGGTCGCGTCTGCCGGTGTGGACGCAAGCTGAAGACGGACCGCGGTGGCGTTGCGCGATGTGAGGAGTGCAGGGAATCGTTTCGGTTCGACGACAGGGGGGAAGCGTGATTCCGATCGCGAGGCCCGTCATCGGAGACGAAGAGAAGGCGGCCGTCTTGAGGGTGCTAGGAAGCGGCGTCCTGGCGCAGGCTGCCGTCGTCGAGGCGTTCGAGAAGGCATTCGCCGAGCGGTTGTGCGTCCGGCACGCCGTCGCCGTTGGATCGGGCTCGGCGGCGCTTCTGGTTGCGCTCCTGGCGCATGGCGTGGGCGAAGGCGACGAGGTCATCACCACGCCATTCTCCTTCATCGCGTCCGCGAACGCGGCCCTATTCGCCGGGGCCCGCCCGCGGTTCGTCGATGTGTGCGACGATGACTTCAACATCGATCCGGCACTGATCGAGCGCGCGATCACCCCGCGCACCAAAGCGATCATCCCGGTCCATCTCTACGGCAATCCATGCCGGATGGGCGAGATCGAAACCATAGCACAGCGTCACGGGCTGACGATCGTCGAGGACTGCTGCCAAGCCCACGGTGCTTCGATCGAAGGCCGCCCGGTCGGGTCGTGGGGTACCGCCTGCTACTCGTTCTATCCGACCAAGAACATGACCACCGGCGAAGGGGGAATGGTGACGACCGACGACGCGGACATCGCGGCACAGGCGAGGATGCTGCGCAGCCACGGCCAGAGCGAGCGGTATCTACACGAGCGGATCGGGTTCAATTGGCGCATGACGGACTTGGCCGCGGCGATCGGACTGGCGCAGCTCGACCGCCTGGAAGATACCAACGCGCGTCGGCGGGCCAATGCCCGGCGCTTGAACGAAGGATGCAACGGGGTCGTGACGCCGGTGGAGCGAGAGAGCGACCATCATGTGTACCACCAGTACACGGTCCGTGCCTCGGGACACCGGGAGCAGCTTCTGAGCCATCTTCGCGAGCGCGGCGTCGGCGCCGTCGTTTACTACCCGATGCCGATTCACCGCCAGCCGGTCTATCGTCGCTTGGGCTACCGCGACGCGCTTCCCGTGGCGGAGCGCCTGAGCACGGAGGTGCTGTCGCTGCCGGTACACCCATCGCTGACGGAGGCGGAGTTGGATACGATCGCCACCGCGACCAGCAGCTTCTTCGCGAGCCGGGCTCTCGTGACTGGCGCGTGAACGTCGGAGTCGTCGGCCTGGGCTACATGGGCAGCAATCATGTCCGTGTCTATTCGGAGATGGCGGAAGCGGATCTGGTCGCCGTGGCGGACGCCGATGAGGAGCGTCTCGACACGGTAGCACGGCGATTCGGAGTGCGCTGCTACGAGGACCATCGGGAAATGTTCGACCGCGAACGCCTGGATGCCGTCTCCATCGTCGTGCCGACCGGCCTGCACAAGGAGGTCGCGCTGGCGTCGATCGATGCCGGGACGGCTGCGCTTATCGAGAAGCCGATCGGGCGCAGCGTGCCGGAGGGACTGGAGATCCGGGATGCCGCCGAGCGCGCCGACATCATCGTGGCGGTCGGGCACATCGAGCTGTTCAATCCCGCGGTGCGGGTGCTGAAGGAGCGCCTGCGGAAGGATGACATCGGTCCGGCGCTGCAGATTCAGGCACGGCGCGTCGGCCCGTTCCAGCCGCGCCAGCGGGACGTCGGCGTGGTGCAGGACCTCGCGACGCACGACATCGGTGTGATGCGCTATCTGCTGGAGACGGGGATCGCCCGGGTGCACGCGGTGACACGGACCGGGATACGCACGGCGTTCGAGGACACGGTGTTCGCGACCCTGCGCTTCGACAACGAAGTGACCGGGGTGCTGGACGTGAACTGGCTTTCGCCGATGAAGGTGCGCGAGCTGCAGATCATCGGTGAGCGGGGGCTGTTGCGCCTGGACTACGTGACTCAGGAGGTCCGGCGCTACCGGGAGGACCCCGGCGGCGGCTTTGGCTCGCCGGGAGCGGACGCGGGGCCCGGCGAGCTCGTGCCGGTAGAGAAGAGGGAGCCGCTCCGCGTGGAGCTGGAGTCGTTTCTCGGATCGGTGGCGGCGCACGAGCAACCGACGGCGGATTGCGCTGATGCGATTGCCACGCTGGACGTGGCGGAGAAGCTGTTGCAGTCGGCCGACAACGGGATGCCGCTCGACGTGGTGAGCCTCGTGGCGAGCGGGAGCGGCTAGCCGGTGGACGTCTGCGTCGTCGGCTTGGGAAAGATCGGAGTGCCGCTGGCGGCGAGAGTCGCCTCGCTTGGCCATTCTGTCGTGGGTTGCGACATCGACCCGGCAGTCGTGGAATCGGTGAACCGCGGGGAGTGCCCCATAGCGGGTGAGGACGGCCTGGACGAGATGCTGCGCGCGTGCGTCGCAGAAGGACGGCTCACCGCGACGACCGACACGGCAGCAGGCGTTCGGCCTTCGGAAGCCGTCGCCGTGATCGTGCCGGCGTTCCTGACCGCCGACCGGCAAGCCGACCTGTCCGCCGTGGATGCAGCCGCGCGCGCGATCGCCGGCGGCCTCACCGAGGGCACGCTGGTGGTGTTCGAAACGACGCTTCCAGTGGGTACGACGCGCGACCGGCTCGGCCCGATCCTCAGCGCCGGGTCGGGACTGGAGATGGGCGAGGGGTTTCGGCTGGCCTTCAGTCCAGAGCGGATCTCGTCAGGCAGCGCCCTTGCCGACCTGGAGAGCTATCCCAAGGTGGTGGGTGCCGATGACGAGAGGAGCGCGAACGCGGCGGCACGATTCTATGGAACGGCGGTCGGGGTTCGTGTCCTGCCGGTGGCGAGCACGGCCACCGCGGAGCTGGTCAAGCTGATGGAGCTGACCTACCGGGACGTCAATATCGCTCTGGCCAACGAGTTCGCGCTCTGCGCCGAGCGCGCGGGCGTGGACGTCACCGAGGCGATCGCCGCGGCCAACTCGCAACCGTACGCGCACGTGCATGCCCCCGGGATCGGGGTGGGCGGCCACTGCGTGCCGGTGAATCCCTGGTTCCTGATCAACGGAGTGGGACCGGCACCCCTCGCGGAGCTCGCCCGCCGCATCAACGACGGCATGCCGGGCGAGGCCGTGCGCCTCCTGGAGCGGTCGCTCGGCGGCGTGGCCGGCAGGACCATTCTCGTCCTGGGGCTGGCCTACCGGGCCAATGTGAAGGAGAGCTATCACTCCACCGCGATCCTGTTGGCAGAAGCCTTGTCCGCCGCCGGTGCCCGCGTTCTCGTACACGATCCGCTCTTCTCGCACGACGAGATCGCCGCCCAAGGCTTGACGCCGACTCACCTGGAACCCCCGCCCGCAGTGGACGCCCTGGTGATCCAGGCCTACCACGACGCCTATCGGTCGATCGACATGACCTCCTTCCCTGCGCTCCGAGTCGTTCTCGACGGCCGCAACGTCTTGTCCCCCGAAGCCGTGACGGGCACGGATGCGAGTTACCTTGGCATCGGACGCTGATCGCGACGACGATCCTGGGCTGAAGGCCCGAGCCGAAACGAGCATCTGCCATTTGACGACGGTCCACGATTGGAACGACGTGCGGATCTTCGTGAAGATGTGCCGATCCGCCCGAACAGACGGTTTTCGCGTCCATCTGGTCGCCCCGGTAACGTTCTCGAATCCCGTCGCCGACACCGACGGGGTCACGGTCCACCCGCTCCGTAAGTACAGGAGCCGCCTGCTGCGGGCTTCTCTTGGTACGCTCCGGGCCGTTCGGAAGGCGCTCGCGATCGACGCCGCCGCATTTCATGTCCACGATCCAGAACTGCTTCCCGCCATCTGGGCGCTCCGGCTCTTCCTAAGGCGCGTGGTATTCGATTTCCATGAGGAGTTCTCCGCCCAGGTCAGGACCAAGCCTTACTTGGGCCGTTGGTCGCGCGTGATCGCTTCCCGCTTGGCCAGATGCTGGGAGCTGCTGCTTTGCTTGGGAGCGTCGAAGCTGGTGACCGCCACGCCCAGGATTCGAGAGCGGCTACCAATCCGACGGCAAGCTGCGGTCGTCGTATGTAACTATCCCTCGTTGACCGAGTTTGCAGCTCCCACGCGAACCCCTTTCGACCGTCGCCCGCCGGTCGCCTACTATGTCGGCGGGATCACGGAGATCCGAGGCTGCTTCGAAATGGTAGAGGCAGCACGGATCTTGACATCCGCTTATACTGGCGTCGCCATGCGAATTGCCGGCCCCTTCGACAGCGCCGATCTGGAGCGCCGCGTCAGACAAGCGTCCCACGGGCTTGATGTTGAAGTCCTCGGCAGAAGGAACCGCGATCAGGTGAAGGGAGATCTTGAACACACCCGTGTTGGTCTAGTGATCTTCAAACCCGGGCCTAATCATTGGTACTCGCTTCCAAACAAGCTGTTCGAGTATATGGCCGCGGGGATTCCGGTGGTGGCTTCCGACTTCCCGCTCTGGAACGACATCGTCACTAGGGCTCATTGCGGGATCACGGTCGATCCGACCGATCCAAAACAGATCGCGGCGGCGATCAAGCGCCTCGTCGAAGACACCGATTTGGCGCAGCGCATGGGAACCGGTGGAAGGCAGGCTGTAGAAGCTACCTACCACTGGGGCCATGCTTGGAACCGTCTCCGAAGGCTCTACGGGTCGCAGAAGCCGTCGAGAACGTAGCCGACCCTCCCGGGCAACTCTCCGTTCGATGGGGCTACGACGTGTTGAGGACCGCTTGGCAGCATATTGCGTACAGCAGTGACAGGCAAGCCGCGAGGACGAGGGAGTACGTGAGCAACACCACCTCGAAACCCAACGCAAGGTGCGCACCGATGAGAATCGAGCCGACTACGGCGCAAAGCCTCGCCACTTCCCACACCAGTTGCACGCGCTGGCGGTTCAGAACCGTGAGTGAGGGGGCGACAGGGCTCACGACGAAGAGTGCAAAGAATGACGGCAGCAGCAGCAGCAGAACCGGTCGTATGTTCTGCCACTCGTCGGAGAGGAGAAGCGGGATGACCGCCGCGACTGCGGCGATCCCGGATACAGCGACAAGTGCCATGATGACAAGCCTTAATGAAACTTCCCGGAACGTCAGTCGCAGATCGCTCGCTTTGCCGCGAACCGCGGACGACACCCGGCCCACGAAGACCCTTCCCACCGCCTGAGCTAACAGCGTCAACGGTGCGCCGCAGAGGCGCTGCGCCTGCCCGTACACCCCCGCGACAGCTGCCCCGAAAATGACCGCGAACAGGGTCACGGGTGCGTGGCGGGAAATGGTGCTCAGGAAATCCATGGCCACCAGGTATCGAGGAAAGCGGGCATGCCGGCGTACCGCAACGAAGATGCTGCGAATGGTTACGCGGGCCGTGCCCAAACGCCAATCGACGACCACAACGCGAGCCAACACCAGGACGCCTACAAAGCGGCCAAGCGCCTCACCGAGGATAAGACCCACGGCACTTTCATAGAAGAAGAACAGGACGCCCTGTGCTACCAAGGTCACGAAGCCATAGAGGACTCGAGCCGCTCGAAGCACCTCGTACCGCTGGTTGCGCGTGGCGTACTGGAGCAAGACGGTATAAAAAGAACTGAGCGCCACTCCGAGAGGAAGAAACGGTACGAATAGGAGGGAGATCGATGCGAACGGCGCGTAGTCCTCGAGAAGAATCGCTCCGGTGCTGAAAAGCGCCAGCAACGCACACCAAGCCCCGATAAGAAAGGTGCACAGCGTGAGCAGGCTGTATACCGATCTCCGGCTGCTCGCGACAAGTATCGCGAAGTCGTACCGAAAGGCGGAGATGACAGCGAGGGCGGCTACTGCGGAAAGATAGACGGCGTAGATGCCATAGTCTGATGGCCTGTACAACAGCATCAGGACGGGGACGGCGATGAGGTGTAGGATCTGCGCTATAGCATTGCCCGATGCGACGGTAACGATGTCGCGCCCGAGGGCATCGCGAAAGAGCCGACGTACGATAGTCCGGGGGGACGGCACGCTACAGTGATCGGTACACCGATTCCAACTGCGATACGACGGTTCGAGGGCCGTATGTATGATGCGCGTAGTCGCTCAAGCGGTGGGTTAGGCGCGCCCAGTACGTACGATCCGAATAGACCGTCCGCATGGCGTCGGCCAGAGCGCCCTCGTCGCCCACAGGAACGAGATGGCCGGTTTCACGCGTTACAATGTCTTGCGGACCGCCGGACCGCGTCGCGATCACGGGCAGTCCAGCGGCCAAGCCTTCGATCAGCGTTACCCCGAAGGTCTCGACGTCGCTGGAGGACACGCAACAGTGCGATCTTTCGAGTATCTTCGCGACACCCTGTGCGTCAAGAGAGCCTTGGAAGCTGATCCGATGGCCCTGCCGCATTCCCCGCGCCATCTTCTCCAGGCGCCGGCGTTCCCTTCCGTCACCAACGACGTCGAGAAACACCGCCTCGTCTCCGCGGAACGCGCGATCGAACGCTCGCAGCAGTAGTTGAACATTCTTGCCGGCGACCAGCATGGCAATGCAGACGAAGCGATACATCCCACTGTCTCTTGGACTCGCAGGCGGTGAAAACCGGCTGGTATCGACTACGTTTGGTATCACGTGAATGTTCCGTCGCCCGGTAAGTCGCTGGAGCGCTGCCTTGAGTCTATAGCTGACGGCCACGACCGCCCCGGCGGACTCGACAGCCCGATGCGTAGACGCTATCTGAAAAGGAGGCAAACTTCCTCTCAAATAGGCACTCGAGTGCTCCGTAATGACATATGGCACCCCCGTTTCTTCGGAGATCTCCCGCGCCACTTCTCCCCCGAACAAAGCAGAGTGCGCGTGTATCACGTCTGGAGCGCCGTTTTGAGCCACGTAGGTGCGACTCAGGCGGGCGGCCAACTCCGTCCATCGGCGTCGGAAGCTCCTCGGCCGCCTCGGAAGGCGGAATCCATAATATCGGTAGGTCTGGATCGGCCCCTCGGAGAGCGACCGGTGGCCATATTGTATTGTTCCCCGGTGCAGCGTGTGGACTCCCCGGAGCTCCGGATAAACCACACCGACCTGATGCCCCCCATCCGCAAGCGCCAACGCTTCCCGCTTGAAGAAGATTCCCCGCACCGGAGCCGCGGGCGTTACATACCACGAAGGAATCTGAAGTACGTGCACTGTCTCTCTTGAACGGTATGTTGTATCCTGCGTTGTCACGGGGTCAAGTCGCTGGGGCGCATCCTCGGTGTGGACCCGATGGCGGGGTTCCCGTGAGTTGAGCCCTGCCGGGATCGCCTCGATACGAGATGCGTCGGAGTGTAGAGAGTGGAACCGCTGAGCAAAGGACAATTCTACAAAGAGAGAGCGAAGCAGTACGCGTCTACGGACCCGGAAGCCGCGATACGGTACCGCCGAGCGACAGAGTGGATCGATGCGCAGCCTGGGCAGGTCATCGTGGACGTGGGTTGCAAGTTCGGGCTGCTGAGGGACTACCTGAAGGTTCGCGGCTTGGACTACCGGTACATCGGCATCGACATCGACGCGGGCACGCTTGATCGCATCGGAGCGCCCAACGTACGGGACAGCCGAGAGTCGTTCATTTGTCATGATGTCAACTCCGGGCTTCCGTTAGATGCACGGAGCGCCGACTATGTGGTCTGTCTGGAAGTGATGGAGCACTTGGAGAACCCGACGGTGTTCCTCGAGGAAGCGCGGCGGGTGTTGAACCCTCACGGGCGTGTGATCATTTCTGTACCCAATCCGTATTGCTGGATGGAGGTTCTGAGCAACCTGAGATCGCGGCCTGATTCCGAAGGCCACGTAGCGACCTTCACGCGGCAGAACATCGACGCGTTGGCCCGGTTCGGCGGTTTGCGCGTGCAGAGCTCGCGTGGAACCTTTACGCGCCTCCCACTCTCGCGACGGCTGTTGGGTCGGCACCTCTTGATCGAAACTGACGCGTTCTTTCTGACGCGATCGAACATGTATCTCATGTTAGTGAGTTGAAGGGGACGGTACAGTTCGCGTGGGTGGGCGCGCGTTGCGGGATTGAAGCCGTCGCGGGCCGGCAGGATTGGACGAGGCGACTACGAGGACCGCAAGATACAGCCATTGCCAGCTCAGGTTGATAAAACTGCTCGGGCCGACTCCCGACACTACGAAAGCGACAAAAAACAGGGGCAGATGGCGGATCGCAGGTTGCAGATGCTGCTTGAGCGCGGCCCGTTGTCTAAGATATAGGAGTACCAGGAACATGGAGTACGCCGAGAAGATGATGACACCGTACTCGCTGAGGATCTCGATCCACCAGTTGTGAGGGTCTATTATGCCGGACGTGAAGTAGTCAGAGTAGGTGTGGGTGTTTGCCAATATGACGGGATAGTTGCCACCTCCCACTCCGGCGCCGAAGCTGGTGGTGGTCATGTCTACGCCGATTTGAAAAAGGTTGAGGCGGATCAGTGTCGAACCATGCAAGATGAAAGTAGTTACGAATCGGGGGTCGATGGACCCGAGGAACGAGAGGAGACGGTTGGTAGCGGGCATGAGCACGATTAGTGCTGCGAGGATCAAGACGGTCGCGACGTCCGACTTGGTGATGTGGGGTCGTCGGAGCAGATAGAGAGCGCCGATGAGCAGGATTCCGTAGACGGCGACCCGGCTCGTTGTGAGGACGCTCATAACCAGGACGAGCGCGATAAACACCACCAGTGAGGCCCGGGCTGCTGGCGCGCGAGCGTTTTCCAACACGTGCAGCAAAACGGGAACGGTGGCGAGGAGGAAGACGCCGAGATTGTTTGGGTTGTCGAAGGTGGAAGCGATGATCGTGGGGGACACGCGCGGTCGGGAGGCAAACCAAGTTCCGGGGAGATGGTTTCCGGTCACCAGTTCCCAGATGGCGACGGCGGCAACGACGCCTGCCGCGGCGACCCAGCCTCGTAGCAGCCAACGCAGTGCGTGGGGTTTCCAACTTTCGAGGTTGGCGACGGCCAAAAAGGCAAGGAATCCGAAGGCAACTGCAAAGGCCCCGCGGAGGGCGGCGATCTGGCTGCGCGCCCAAAGAACCCCGAGCAAAGCCCAGGCGGTCCAGACGCATCCAAGGAGCAGGTAGTAAGCCATGTGTCGGTTGCGCGTCCATGGGAGCCGCGGGAGGAGAGCCAGCGAAGTCAGGGCGATGGCCAGCACGGCAATGCGGTAGGGGAAGAAGGTGACGCCGAACGCTTCAACGCCGCCGAGATGGGGCCCGAGGACGGCGAGGATCGGAAGAAGAAACAGACACGTCCTCGACACGGTGCTGACGTGATCGTGACCGGCTGGGGAGGGAATAGGGGTGCCGATCGACGCGGCTGAAACGGCCTTCGGCATGCCGGCGGCCGCTACTGACCGCCACCGGGAGACGAATCGATCCAGTCGCCGACGGTGTTGATGGCGGTGGCGGTGTTGTTGAACAGGCTGATGATCGGGGCGACGCGTCCGATGCCTTCCAGCAGGCGCAGGATCACCTGGCGTTCGACGATCAGGATGTCGCCCGTGCTCACGGGGGCGTCGAGCGCTGCATGCCGCAGGCTGCGGCCGGCCTTGTCGACGAAGTGGACCAGGCCCAGGTCGGCCTCGCGGGTGGGGCCGCCGGCGCGCAACAGGTAGTCGCTGACGGTGAGGCCGTGCTGAAAGGGGATGATGCCGGGGCGGTTGATCTCGCCCAGCACGGTGACGAAGACCTCGGCGGCCGGGACGACGATCTGGTCGCGCGGCTGCAGGGGCAGGTCGCCGTTCAGGCCGTCGCCGTCCCAGAGCGCGGCGGCGTCGATCTCGATGCGCTCGCCGGCGCGGACGACGTAAGTGTCGGCGGCGCGCGCGAACGGGGTCGGGCCGCCGACGGCGTACAGGGCTTCGTAGACGGTCATGCCGGGATAGAACGGCAGGACCAGCCGGACCGGGATCGGCGCGGGCAGGCCGGTGCGGAGCTCCGCGGAGTTGGAGGGAAGGGCGGTTGGCAGGTTGATCGGCCCGTCGCCGTCGGCGGGCGTGCCGAAGACGGCCCCCTCGACGACGACCGCGGAGCCGGAGCCGTAGCTGGACAGCACGCGCACGACCGCGCTGTCGCGCAGCGTCACCAGCATTCCCTCCTCGAAGGTGACCGCCATGGAGGTGTACTGCCCGTTCACGTCGGGCTGGCGGACCTGCATGCGCCGGCGGTTCGCGTACGGGGTGGGGCCGCCGGCCTGGTTCACCAGGTCCGCGACCGTGGCGCCGCGCAGCAACTCGTACTCGCCCGGCAGCTCGATCGCGCCGGAGATGCTGACGGTCACCCGGTCGATCGGCACGACCACGCGGTCGTTGGCGCGCAGCGGGATGTCCGGGCGGCTTCCGTCCCAGATCGCGGCGGCGTCGAAGGACACCCGGTCCGCGTCGGCGCGGATGATGAAGCCCGCTCCCCCGGCGGCGTGCGGGGTCGGACCGCCGGCGGCGGCCATGGCCTGGCGCAGCGACAGGCCGCTCGAGTAGGGAATGGTCACCTCGACCGGAGTCTTCGGGATCGTGATCGGCGCGGTGCCATCCTGGGCGCGGCCGTAGAAGGCGCCGGAGAGCACCACCGGGTCGGTGTGGCGGGTGGTGGAACGGACGATGATGACGTCCTGGTGGCGGAGCGGGATGCGGTCGGCCGTATCGATCGCGGCGGTCCTGCGGGCGAATGATCCCGCTCCGTCGTAGCCGGAGATCTCGATGTTGTCGGGGTCGGCGTCGGGCAGCAGGCCGCCGGCCCAGGCGACCAGAGCGGTGACCCCTTCGGAGGGCAGCAGCTCGTACGGGCCCGGATAGCGGACGGCGCCGGCGATGGTGACCGTGGTCTCCGCCACGGGCACGAAGATCCGGTCGCTCGGACGGAGCAGGGGGTTGAAGTCGTCGCCGCCGACCTCGAAGTAGCGGGCCAGATCGATGCGGCGCGAGGAGCCGTCCGCACGGGCCAGCTCGATGCGGCGGACGCTGCCATGCTCGTCCACCCCGCCGGCCAGCCGGATAGCGTCCTGCACGCGGTTGATGGCGTGCACGATCATGGTGCCCGGCGCGCGCACCGCGCCTCCCACGAACACCTCGAAGCGCGCCGGCAGGACCAGCTCGAACTCGATGTAGTCGGCCGGGATCCTGCGCAGGGACTCCAGGACGGAGGCGCGCAGGGCCGAGTACTCCTGCCCGTTGGTGTCCACGCCGCCCACGTAAGGGACCTCCAGGAAGCCGTCGTCCTGCACGGTCAGGTCGAAGCGCGCCGTCTCCGGGATCGCGATCGTCAGGCGGTAGCGGTCCCCCGGCGTGACGATGTAGCGCTGGGAGCTCAGCAGCGTGGCCAGCAACTGGGCGTCCGGGAGCACCGCCGGCGCCGGGACACGCTGGCCGAACGCGACCACGCTGTCGCCCCCGTTCCCGGACTGCGCTTCGGCACCGTCCTGGGCGGCCGCGTGCAGGACGGCGATCCAGAGTATTGGAAGGATGGCAAGAGCTCGTTTCATCATGTGGGTGGACCTGTTCTCTTCCGCCGGAAGCCGATTTCCCGGCGGATCTCGTCGAGCTGGCGGCGCTGCGCGGGATCGGACTCGGCGCGCTTGAACCGCTCGACCGTGAACGCGGCCAGGATCGATGCCATGAAGGCGGCCATGGTGCCGACGATGCAGATCAGGGCGCGGCCGGGGCGGCTCTTGCGGAGCGGCACCTCCACCGCCTCGACGATCTGGAAGGCCGACTCCCTGGCGTTCTCCTCGATGCGGGTGCTTTCGTACTGGGAGCGCAGGAAGGCGTAGATCGCATCGTGGACGCCCAGCTCCGTGGCCAGGTCCATGTAGCGGACCCCCAGCGCGGGCAGCTCCTTCAGCGGGATGGTGGAGTCCTGGAACTCGACGAAGCCGTGCTCGATCTCGCGGATGAGCGTGCGCAGCTTGTCGACCTGGCTCCGCAGCCGGACCACGGCGGCCGTGCTCTCGCCCAACAGCTCGATCTGGGAGTGGAGCTCGACCTCCTTGAGGTACAGCTCCGTCTTGAGGGCGGTCAGGTTCTCGATCGCCGCCTCCGACTGGAACGTGAGGTTGACCACGCCGAACTCCTGCTGGAACTCGGTGAGCGCGTCCTGCGCGTCGGTGCGGTCCTGCCGGACCTCGGCCAGGCGCTCCTCCAGGAAGCTCTTCCTGCGGCGCACCCGCTCGATCGTGAGCCCGTGCATCTTGTCGCGGAGCCGCTGCACGGCGAACTCCAGCCCGGCGGCGGCCTGCTCGGGGTAGTGGTGGTCGTAGGAGATCACCAGCAGGCCGGATTCGAACAGGTACTCGGTATTCAGGCTCTCCGCGAGCCGTTCCCGCGCCAGGAAGATGTCGTCGTTGCCGGACGCGTCGGTGACGAAGCCCTGCTGCCGGGCGAGGGCGTCCAGGATCTCCCGGCCGACGAGCAGCTCCTGCGCGCGGCTGGCGTCCGTGCTGGTGCCCGGAGCCAGCAGGCTGGCGAAGTCGGCGAGGCCGCCGGTGTCCGGAATTCGGCTGAGCAGGGTGGCGGCCCCCGCGCCGTAGTCCGGACCGTCGTCGGCGATGGATACCGTCACGCTGGCGGTGAACCACGTCGGCAGCACGTTCCATGGCGACTCCGGGTCCATGGAGATGGCGGCGATATTGTAGGCCAGGAGGACCACGGCCGCGATGCCGGTGGTGGCCACGATGAGGCGACGGCGGCGGACCAGGACCAGGACCAGGTCGAGCACGGTGAAGGTGTCGTCCTGAACGGGGTCCGCGTCCGCCTGGGCAGACGGGGGCATCTGCGGGTCACTCATCGGTACCCCTTATAGCGTCGGGTCATTGGCCGTTCGACTTGACGGACCGGTGCCCGCAGCAGCGCGGGATTGAAGCGCCGCCGACGGCCGTGCCGTATAGAGGTCAGGAGGCGGAGATGTATACTGCGGTCAGGGCTGGATGATGCCGTTGGGAAGCGCCGAGATCGAGCAGATCGGCAGCTACGTGCGGGCCAACCTGGCGGAGTGGATGGCGGACGTCGTGGGACCGCACGTTCTGGAGCGTACGGCTCCCGTGGAGGACGCGCTCGCGCTGCAGCGCGAGCTCATCTGCACCCGGTTCGAGGTCGTCGACAAGCGCTTCGAAGGGTTGCATCGGAGCATGGAGACGCGTTTCGAGGCGATGGACAAGCGCTTCGAGGACATGCATCGGAACATGGAGACGCGCTTCCAGGCCGTGGACAAGCGTTTCGAGACGGTGGACAAGCGTTTCGAGGACATGCATCGGAACATGGAGACGCGCTTCCAGGCCGTGGACAAGCGCTTCGAGGCGGTGGACAAGCGCTTCGAAGACATGCATCGGCACACCGACAAGCGGTTCGAAGACATGCACAAGCGCTTCAACGGGATGCAGTGGATGGTAGGTGGCGGCGTCGTGCTGCTGGCGACCATGATGTCGCTGTTCCAGTTCTTCGGATGACGGCCTAGTAGTACCCCTTCAAACTGTAGTTTGGGGGTGCGTGCTACGGGAACTCGGCCTGTGCGCGCTGTTCCAGCGCGCTTGCAGCCCGTGTAGCGACCTGTGTCACCCGTCGACATCAGTTTGAAGGGGTACTACGTGAAGCGCAGTCGGGGCAGACACGCCTCGGCGGCGCGGATCTTCTGCTCGGTCCCCAGGTCGGTCCAGTAGCCTTCGGCCAGCACGGCGACCATGCGGCCGTCGGCGGCGATCCGCTCGTAGAGCGATTCGTACTTGACCGCGCCTTCATGGACGGCGTAATCGAGATCGCCGCGCTCCAGCGCCTGCGAGGTGCGCACGATCGCCTCGTCGAGGTAGCGGAGGAACAGGCGGCGCGGGTTGGGGATGATCGAGAAACCGGAGTTGATCGGCGTCCAGCGGCGGCCGGCGCGCTCCAGGAACGGGTTGCGCTCCTTCGGCGCCTTTTCCCGGAAGCCGCGCACCAAGCCGCTGGACTCGTCCAGATCCAGGGCGCCGTAGTCGCCCGACTCCTCCCACGGCACCAGCGCGGCGACGTCGATCACGCACTCGCCGGGGTCGATGCCGCACGCGGCGGCGCGCTCCAGCCCCTGCCGGTAGCAGCCATACAGGTCAGCGTCGAGCAGGTTGTCGGCGTTGGCGTAGACGACCGGCCGCTCGGGCAGCCGGCCGGCGGCGTGCAGCTTGACGATCGGGGCGATGGTGCCGGCCGGCCGCTCCTCGATCAGGAGCTCGACCGGCAGGCCGCGGTAGGAGCCGCCGGCGGCCTGGAAGTGGTGCCGGAGCAGGTCGCCGCCCGTGCCGGCGGCCAGGATGATCCGCTCGATCCGCCGGCACGCCGCGTGCACGTCCAGATGCCACTCGATCATGGGCTTGACCGGTCCGGCGGGGCCGGCGCGCATCGACGCCAGCGCCTTGGGGCCGATCGTACCCCAAGAGCCCGGCGGCAGGTGCCGGCAGGTCTCGCGGTTCAGCCGCTTGCGCGCATCCGCCAGTCGGGTGCCCTTGCCGCCGGCCAGGGCGATCGACCAGAGGGTTTCCGCCGACGCCGGCACCGTCACGCCCCCGAGGAGATCGACAGGGGCTCGTCGCGCGGCTGGTCGGCGAGCGGCCGGCAGCCGCCGTCTTCGATGACGAAGGACTGCTCGCAGTGCACGGAGCTGACGTCGTCCACCCAGACCGCGGACTCCAGGTTCAGCACCATGCCCGCCTCCAGCGGCAGGTCGGCCGGCCGGCTGACGAAGTCGTCCTCGATACGGAGGCCGGTGTCCGGAACGACGATCGGGTAGTCGCGTACCTCCAGGCCGATGCCGTGGCCGTGCGGGAAGCCGTCCAGGCCGGCCGCCGCCAGGGCTTGGCGCATCGCTTCCGCCGCCGCGGAGGCCGGCGTGCCGGGGGCCAGGTGCTCGACGCCTGCCCGGAGCACGTCGCGCACCGCGGCCTGCCGACGCCGGCAGGCATCGTCCGGAGGACCGAAGGCGATGGTGTGGCCGGTGTCCGAGAACCATGAGCGCAGCCGGCAGCCGTGGTCGAAGTACATGGAGCCGCGCTCGGGCAGGCGGTATTCCGCCTCGGTCGCCAGGCCGAAGCCGGTGGGGCTGCCGGAAAAGTGGTCGAGATCGGCGCCGTGCTCGGCCAGCTTCATCCGGTACAGGTCGGTGAGCTCGCGCCAGCTCGACCCCACGCTGGCCACGGCCAGGGTCTCCGCGGCGGCGTACTCCGCGGCCTCGGCGGCGCGCTGCAGCAGGGCGATCTGCGCTTCATCCTTCACCATGCGGCCGATGCGCAGCAGGTTGGTGCAGTCGCCGGCCCGGTGGCCGCCGCCGGCCAGCGCCTCCCATGTGCCGGCTGCCAGCGCCTCACGCTCGGCGCCGACGCGGGCCGCGGCGCCCAGCAGGTCCAGCAGGGCCTCGGTCCGCGTCGCGCGGCGCGGGCGGCCGAAGGCCTCGGCCACCTTCTCGAACCCGTCCGGCAGGTCGCGGGGGGCCGCCTCTCCCGATCCCCACACGACGATCCGGTGGGCGCTGCTGTCCCTGGCGTTGGCGGCCATCTCGGCGGAGACAAGCAGGGTCACCTCGCCCTCGGACGTGAGGAGGACCAGCGCCTGCTGCAGGTCGGAGGAGGCGCCGGGACGCATCATGTATTCCCGGAACAGGGGATCGATCCAGTTGCGGTAGTCGGCCAGGTCGGCAAGCGCGGCCGGCGAGGCGCCGACCAGCACCTCCATCCCGGCCGCGCGCATCTCTTCGAGCGTTCGCGCTACCATCGGTGGATGCTCCTGATGCCGCGGCCGCTCACGCTGGGCGGCCTGGACTGCGTGTTGTTCGCGCCGCCCGGTGGACGCGCGGAGGGACTGGGCGTCTTCTGCCACGGGTTCGGCGCGCCGGGCGACGACCTGGTGCCGCTGGGCGCCGAGATCCTTGCCGCGCCGGGGACCGAGACGCTGGCGCTGCTGTTCCCGGCGGCACCGCGGTCGCTGGCCGACGAGGGGATGCCGGGCGGGCGGGCGTGGTGGCCGCTCGATCTGAGCCGGCTTGCGACCGGGTCGCCGCTCGACGCGGCCGAGATGGCGGGTCGGGTGCCGCCGGGGTCGGCGGAGGCGGCGGCCACGCTGGGCGAGACGGTGACCGCCTGCGCCGAACGGCTGGGGCTGGAGCCGGACCGCGTGGTGCTGGGCGGTTTCTCGCAGGGGGCGATGGCGGCGTGCGAGTGCGCGTTCCGCTCCGGCGCCGCCTGGGCCGGGCTCTGCCTGCTGTCGGGAGCGCCGCTGGACCTGACCCGCTGGGGGCGGCAGGCGGAGGCGATGGCCGGCCGGCCGGTGCTGCAGACGCACGGGCGCCTGGACCCGGTGCTGCCGTACGAGGGGGCGGAGATGGTGCGCGACACGCTGGCGGCGGCCGGCCTGCGGGTGGACTTCCGCCCGTTCATGGGCGGCCACACGATTCCGCCGGAGGCGCTGGCCGCGCTGCCGGGGTTCCTGCGGACCGCGGCCGGTCTCTGAGTCGGCCGGAGATCGGTCGGCCGGAGGTACGTCAGTCGGAGGTCAGGGGCGCGGCGCCCTGCTCGGCGGCCTGCGCCGCCGGCACGAACACGCGCACGACGCCCTGCACGATCGCGTCCAGCACGAACCAGGTGGCCAGGAAGGCCACGCACTCCAGCGCGAAGTTTCCGAACTTGTAGAACAGGGTGGCGGTCAGGAAGGCGACGCCCGCGACCGGTAGCTGGCGGGCCAGCAGGTGGCTGGCGCTGAGGGTTCGGATCAGTTGAAACATCGCTGCACCTCGGCGGGACGGTAGCCCGGAACGGCGGTACGGCGCCAGCGTCGAGCGGAGCTGTGCTATCATGCTACCGTGCTCCCGACCGAGCGCGTTCGCATTGGCAACACCGGCGTCACCGTCACCCGGATGGGACTGGGCGGCGCCCCGCTGGCCGCCCTGCGTACCAAGGCCGCCGACAAGGCCGCCGCCGGGGCGGTCGCCGCCGCGTGGGAGGCCGGCCTGCGCTACTTCGATACCGCCCCCCGTTACGGCAAGGGCCTGTCCGAGCAGCGGCTGGGAGAGGCCCTTTCGGGCCTGCCCCGCGACGAGTTGACCATCTCCACCAAGGTGGGCTTCCTGCTCGAGCCGGCGAAGCCCGCGCGCACGGGGCGGGTCGACGTGGACGTGATCTGCGACTTCTCGCGCGACGGGGTGCTGCGCTCGCTGGAGGAAAGCTGCGCCCGGCTGCGCACCGACCGCGTCGACATCGCCCTCATCCACGACCCCGACTGGGCGCCGGACGACCCGGAGGGCGACCCGGAGCGCGCCACCGGCGACCATTTCCGCGCGGTGATGGAAGGCGCCTATCCGGCCCTGGACGAGCTACGCGCCGCCGGCACGGTGGGGGCGGTCGGACTGGGCATGAACCAGTGGCAGATGCTGCTGAGATTCGCGCGCGCCGGCGACTTCGACTGCTTCATGCTGGCCGGCCGCTACACGCTGCTGGACCAGACCGCGCTGCCGGAGCTGTTGCCGGAGTGCGCGGAGCGCGGCATCTCCGTGATCATGGCCTCCGTGTTCAACTCCGGCATCCTGGCCACGGGGCCGGGCGGCGACGCGACGTTCAACTACGCCCCGGCGCCGGTGGAGGTCAGGGAGCGGGCGCGCGGGCTGGAGGCGGTCTGCACCCGCCACGGGGTCACGCTGGCGGCCGCCGCGCTGCAGTTCCCGCTGGCCCATCCGGCCGTAGCGGCTGCCGCGGTAGGGGCGGCCGACGCCGCCGAGCTGCACGCCGACCTGGCGCACGCCGCGGCGGATGTCCCGGCGGCCTTCTGGCGCGAGATCGGCCAGCGCGAGCTGATCGACCCCGACGCCCCCACGCCGTAGCCGCTGCCGCGCGGAGTCCCGATGCAGCGCCTGCGGCTGTTCGTGTTCACTGTCAGCCACTTTTTCGTCGATTCGTACGCGTCCATGCTCACCCCGGCGCTGCCGTTCGTGCGCGACCGGCTGGGACTGACCTTCGCCCAGATCGGCCTGCTCGGCTCCTTCGTGCAGCTCTCGAACCTCGGCCAGCCGCTGCTGGGCATCCTGGGCGACTACCTGCGCGGGCGCTGGCTGATCTTCGTCGGCATCGCCGTGGCGGCGGTGTTCGCGCCGCTGATCGGCGTGGTGCCCAGCTTCGCCTGGCTGGTGCCGTGCGTGATGCTGGCCGGCCTGGGCGTCTCCGCCTTCCATCCCTCCGGCTTCGCGCTGGCCGGCGACCTGTCGGGCGACCGCCGCGCCTTCGGGCTGGCGCTGTTCATCTTCGGCGGGACCGCGGCGCTGGGCTTCACGCCGCTGTGGGTGCCGGCGATGGTGACCACGCTGGGGATGGGGTGGCTGCCGCTGGCGACGATCCCGGGGCTGCTGATGCTGCCGTTCGTGATCGCCATGGTGCCGGCGCGCAGCACGCCGCGCTCCGCGCTGCCGGAGCGGGTGGCGGAGTTCCGCAGCGCGCTGGCGCCGATCGGCGTGATCGTGGCGACGGTGATCGTGCGCTCCATCGGCGGGTTCGGCTTCGCGTTCTTCCTGCCGCTGCTCGGACAGGAGCGGGGGCTGCCGCCGCTGGTCTGGGGGCTGCAGCTCGCCGTCTACAACCTGTCCGGAGTGGTGGGCAGCCTGATCCTGGGGTACCTGGCCGACCGGCGGGACCCCAAGCCGCTGGTGCTGGCGTCGCTGGTGCTGGCGACGCCCTTCATGCTCCTGGCCCTGAACGCCGACGGGGTGGCGGCGCTGGTGATGCTGGCCGCCGGCGGCACCATGGCGTTCGCCTCCAACTCGATCATGGTGGCGATGGCGCAGCAGCACGCGCCGGCCAACGCCGGCTTCGTCTCCAGCCTGCCGGGCGGCTTCAGTTGGGGAGTGGCCGGGCTCACCATGCCGCTGTTCGGGCTGATCGCCGACGCCTCCGGGGTGCTTGCGGCGATGCGCATCCTGGCCGTGCTGCCGCTGGCCGCGGCGGTGGTGGGGCTGCTGCTGCCGCGGCGGGGAGCGAGGAGGCCGGAGCTGCAGCCGGCCGGCGCGGAGGCGGCGCGTGGCTGACGGCCTGGTGCTGCGCTACGGCACCAACCCGCACCAGGCGCACGCCCGCGCGTCGCTGGAGGGCGGCCGACTGCCGTTCGCGGTGCTGAACGGCGCGCCCGGCTACATCAACCTGCTGGACGCCCTGAACGCGTGGCAGCTCGTGCGCGAGCTGCGTGAGGCCACCGGGCTGGCGGCGGCAGCGTCATTCAAGCACGTGAGTCCGGCCGGCGCCGCGGTGGCGGTGCCGCTGTCGGACGCCGAGCGCGCCGCCTGTTTCGCGCGGGGCGAGCTCTCCGCGCCGGCGACCGCCTACGCGCGCGCCCGCGGCACGGACCGGGTTTCCTCCTATGGCGACTGGATCGCGCTCAGCGACCCCGTGGACGTGGCCACGGCGCGCCTGATCCGGCCGGAGGTCTCCGACGGCATCATCGCCCCCGGCTACCAGCCGGCCGCGTTGGAGCTGCTGGCGGCCAAGAAGGGCGGCGGCTACCCCGTGCTGGAGATCGACGCCGGCTACCGGCCGCCGGAGCTCGAGCGCCGCACCGTGTTCGGCGTGACGCTGGAGCAGGCGCGCAACGACCGCGCCTGCGACGCGGAGACGCTGACCGCCGCCGGGCTGCCGGCCGAGGTGGTGCGCGACCTGACCGTCGGCCTGGTCGCGCTGAAGTACACGCAGTCCAACTCCGTCTGCCTGTGCGCGCGCGGGCAGACGATCGGCGTGGCCGCCGGCCAGCAGTCGCGCATCCACTGCACGCGACTGGCCATCGCCAAGGCGCGCACCTGGCTGCTGCGCCAGCACCCGCGGGCCCTGGAGCTGCGCTTCCGGCGCGGCGTCCGCCGGCCGGACCGCGACACCGCCGTCGCGTGCTACGTGGAGCGCGGTCTGACCGGCCCGGACGGCCAGGCGCTGTCGGCCCACCTGGAGGAGCGCCCGGAGCCGATCGGCGCGGAGGAGGAGCGGCGCTGGATCGGCGGCGGACCGCCGATCAGCCTCTGCTCGGACGGCTTCTTCCCCAACCGGGACAACGTCGACGTGGCCGGCGGCTTCGGCGTGCGCTCCATCGCACAGCCCGGCGGCTCGGCCTTCGACGGCGCGGTCGAGGCGGCGTGCCGGGAGCACGGCATCGCCATGGTCAAGACCGGCACCCGCCTCTTCCACCACTGAAGCCGGGCGCAGCCTGGCCGCTGACAGAGTGTGCCACGCAACGATGAGGTGGCAGGGTATAAAGAGTCGGGGGCATCAGATGAAACAGCGGAGGACAGGGAGGGTACTCGTCGCGTTCTTGGGGCTCGTATTGGTGGCTCTGTGGCTTCAGCACCGGGCTACGCCGCCCCCGAGCTCCCTGCACCGGTAGACGCCGAGCTGGCGGCTGCCGTCAAGGCAGCCTATGAGCGTGAGTTCGGGGAGACCGTTCCGCGACCGGCGATCTATAGCGATTCGCGTTCGGTGGACTGCAATGGCGACGGCCACCTGACGACAACGGCCTATCTGGGAGAGCGGCGTCTGGTGTACCTGTACCTGTCCCGCGATGGAGGGACAGTCAGGTTCCGGGAAGAGTGGCGTGCGACGCTCCGCCCGGCGGGTTCGTTTCGCGTGTTGACGGTGCTGGTCGAATACCCGGAAACGACGCAAGAGAGGTTGGCTCTCTGGGAAGATGCTCAGGCGAGAATCAACAGGAGCCATGCCGAGTTCGCCAGCAACCGAGGCTACGACGCTCCCATCGTGGTGTTCGAGAACGTAAACCTCGTCATTGAGCCGTCACGAATTCGTGATCCGCGCGACGAAAGAGATGTGATGTCGGCTGCGAAGAGGCAAGGCGTCTCTGCCGAGGGGTTCGACATCATCATCTCCATCAACATCGATCCGAACTCCTCGGAGGGCGGCTTCGCTGCAGGTGCCTTCATTTACGTCGGCAACTACCTGGGATGGCAGGGATCGCTCACGGCGCGCGACATGGACGACATCGCGATCACGGCGTATCACCACGAAGTGGGGCACATCTGGGGTTGGGCACACGAGTGGGCACCGTTCTGCGGGGCGACAGACCTGGGATTCAAACCGTTCATAGCCCCGCCGATTCTCTTCGGATGGGAGGACACTGATGGGGATGGCGTGCCCGAGGTGCTCGATACGACACCCTACGGCCGATCGGCGCCATAGTCCGTACGCCGTTCGATCACTGACGTTCAGCGGGCGATTGCCTACCGGGACTCGCCGTCCATAGATTGGGCGCGGGGTCACTCGATGGAGTCGATCGTGCGCGCCGACCGGGTCGAGAAGCGATTCGGCGCCATCGAGGCGCTGGCCGGCGTCAGCCTGGAGATCGAGCCCGGCATCATCTACGCCCTGCTGGGGCCGAACGGCGCCGGCAAGACCACGCTGATCCGCGTGCTGGCCACGCTGCTCAAGCCCGACGGCGGCTCGGCCACGGTCGCCGGCATCGACGTCGTGCGCGATCCGGTCGCGGTTCGCGCCCGCATCGGCCTGGCCGGCCAGTTCGCGGCGGTGGACGAGTACCTGACCGGCCGGGAGGCGGTCGAAATGGTAGGCCGGCTGTACAACCTGAGCGCTCGCGTCGCGCGCGAACGCGCCGCGGAGGTGCTGGAGCGGATCTCGCTGGCCGCCGACGCCGACCGGATGGTGCGCACGTACTCGGGCGGCATGAAGCGGCGCCTCGACCTGGCCGCGTCGCTGGTGGGCCGGCCCGACGTGCTGTTTCTGGACGAGCCGACCACCGGCATCGATCCGCGCAGCCGCCTGGAGGTCTGGGACCTGATCCGCGACCTGGTCGGCTCCGGCACCACGGTGCTCCTGACCACGCAGTATCTGGACGAGGCCGACCAGCTCGCCGACCGGATCGGCGTCATTCACGAGGGCAGGCTCATCAGCGAGGGAACGGGAAACGAGCTGAAGGACCGGCTCGGCGGCGCGGTGATCCAGGTGGAGGTGCCCGAAGCGGACCGGGAGGCGACACGCGGGGCCCTGGACGCGGACGGCGGCGCCGACGGGATCATCACCCTGCCCGCCCCCGCAGGCTCGCGATCGCTTGCCCAGGCCATCCGAACGCTCGACGCGGCCGGCATCGATCCGACCGACATCGGCCTGCGCCGTCCGACGCTGGACGACGTGTTCATCGCGCTCACCGGGCATGGCGCCACGTCCGACGGCACCGGCGCTACGGACGGGATGCCGGCCGGCAGGCGCCGCGGCTTCCCCGGCCGCCGCAGGAGGCGCGCGTGAGCGGTACGGCGGTGAGCGCGGCGCCGCGGTTCGGACGCACCCGTGTCTCTCCGGGCCACGCGGCCAAGGACACCGCGGTCATCGTGCGGCGCAACCTGCGGCGTGTCGTGCGCATGCCGCAGCTCCTGCTGTTCGCGACCGTGCAGCCGGTGATGTTCCTGGTCCTGTTCAACTACGTGTTCGGCGGCGCCGTGGGCCGCTCGATCCCGGCCGCGGCCGGCGGCGACTACCTCAACTGGCTGCTGCCGGGGGTGCTGCTGCAGATGGCCGTGTTCGGCTCCACCCAGACGGCGATGGGACTGATCGAAGACCTCAACAAGGGCGTGATCGACCGCTTCCGGTCGCTGCCGATGGCACGCTCCGCGGTGCTGGCCGGCCGCACGGTGGCCGACCTGGTGCGCAACGTCTTCGTGCTCGCCCTGGTGCTCGGCCTGGGCTACGCGCTCGGCTTTCGGGCGCAGACCTCGGTGGTGCCGGTGGCCGGCGGGCTCCTGGTGGCGATGATCTTCGGCTTCGCCCTGTCGTGGGTGATGGCCTGCATCGGTCTCGCCGTCAAGAACGCAGAGGCGGCGCAGCCGGCGGCGATGATCCCGATCTTTCCGATGGTGTTCGCCAGCTCCGTGTTCGTGCCGACCGGCACGCTGCCGGACTGGCTGCGCGTGTTCGCCGACCACCAGCCGGTGACCCGCACGGCCAACGCCGTGCGCGGCCTGATCCTGGGCGAGGGGGCACTGGCGCCCACTCAGACGGTCGCCGGCGAGGTCACCGCGGCGCTGATCTGGGCGCTCGCCATCGTCGCAGCCGCCGCGCCGCTGGCCGTGCGCCTCTACCGCCGCGCGGTCAGTTAAGCCCCAAAGCGTCAGCGTTGCCGCGATGGCCGGCTGGGCGAACCGGAACATTTTCGTGTATTGTTCCGTGCATGGCAACCAAGACTATCACGCTTGAGCTCGACGCGTACGAAAAGCTGAAGGCGGCGAAGCGTTCCGGCGAGTCGTTCTCTGCCACCGTCCGGCGGGCTCGTTTCGGTCCGGCCGATTCAACCGGGAAGACGATTCTCGCCTTGATGGACGAGCTGACCGTGCGCCCCGTTGATCGGGAAGCCGTGAAGTACTGGTCATCCGGAGTCGTTGCGGCAAGGACCACGACGCCGTCGCGATGGAGCAGCCACGAGTGAAGCTCGTCGATACCGACTTGCTCATCGATCGGCAGCGAGAGTGGAGCGCTGGCGAGACCGGGCCCGCGACGGCGTACCTGCGTCAGCACCAGGGTACGTCGTTCGCGATCTCGACGATTTCGCTGCTCGAGTTTCTGGAGGGATACGAGCATCCGCGCGACGGCGAAACGCTCCTGGAGGCGTATACGAAACTCCCGGTCACTGACCGGATCGCGCGTCGCGGTAGCCGCCTGCGACGGCGACTTCGCGCCGAGGGTCAGATGATCGGGGACTTCGACGTGCTCATCGCCGCGACGGCCCTCGACGCCGGAATCCCGCTGGTAACCGGCAACCTCGCGCACTTCCAGCGTGTACCCGAACTCGAGGTTGAGTCCTACCGTGAGACGGCGGAGATCCAGCAGCGCACGATCCGGGAGGAAGCTCCGAGCGGTCAGTCGCCTCCGGCCAGCAGCAGGGCCAGCTCGGCCATGCGGTGGGAGAAGCCGACCTCGTTGTCGTAGAAGCTGGTGGCCTTGATCAGGGTGTTGCCGCCGGCGGGAACGGCCAGCAGGTCGTCGCGGATCATCGACGACCAGGGCTCGCCCACGCAGTCGCGGGAGCACTCGTACCAGTCGCCCAGGTAGGCGATCTGGCCCAGGATGGTCGATGCGTTCATGGCCGCGATGTTGGCCTGCATGGCTTCCATCACCGCGTCCGCGCCGTGCTCGCCCTCGATCAGGAACACCGCCTCCACCACGCTGCCGGTGTCGGTGGGCACGCGCAGGGCGGTGCCGTTGAGCTTGCCGTCCAGGTGCGGGAGCACCTTGCCGACCGCCTTGGCCGCGCCGGTGGAGGCCGGGATGATGTTGTTCAGGGTCGCCCGGTTCTTGCTGCCGCCGAACGCGTCGACGACCTTCTGGGTCGCGGTGGCCGCATGCGTCGTGCTCATCAGGCCGGCGAGGATCGGGAAGGAGCGGTCGACCACGGCGGCCAGCGGCGCCAGGCAGTTGGTCGTGCAGCTCGCGTTGGAGACGATGGACTCTGCCCCGGTGAGCGATTCGTGGTTGACGCCGACCACGACGGTCGGAGTGTCGTCGTCGCAGGGCGCGGAGACGACCACGCGCCGCGCTCCGGCGCGCAGGTGGGCGGCGCTCCGCTCCTGGGTGAGGTAGAAGCCCGTGCACTCGAACACGACGTCCACGCCGTGGTCCCCCCACGGCACCGACGCGGCATCCTTCTCCCCGTAGATGGCGACGTCGTGGCCGCCGATGCGGAGGCTGTTGCCCGAGCCGCGCTCGACCGGCGCCGGGAAGCGCCCGTAGACGGAGTCGCGCGGCAGGCTGGCGGCGATGTCGTCCACCGCCACCAGGTCGTTGCCGGCGACGATCTCGAACCGGTCGGGAAGCCGCCCCAGGATCACGCGCATCACGTTCTTGCCGATGCGCCCCATGCCGTTGAATCCGACTCTCAGCTTTGCCATCGCGCCGGACCATACCCGTAGTGCCTCCCCTGTGTCTTCGCTGGCGGGGCGCGGTAGAATCGGCGCCGTGAAGACGCAACCTGCCGCCGGGGCCGCGCCGCCGAGCGTCGGCATGCCGACGCCGCTCATCGACGGGGAGGCGCGCGTGCGCGGCCGCCTCCGCTTCACGGCGGACTACATCGACCGGCGAACCCTTGCCATGCGCCTGGTGACCAGCCCCTACGCGCACGCCCGCGTGCGCTCCATCGACACGGAGGCGGCGTGCGCGCTGCCCGGCGTGGTGCGCGTCCTGACCGCGGCGGACCTGCCCGAGATCACGCCCACGACCCGCGTCCGGCTGCTGCTGGCGCGCGACCGCGCGCTGTTCGCCGGCCACCCGGTGGCGCTGGTGGTCGCCGAGACCGAGGCCGCGGCCGAGGACGGCGTCGACGCCGTGATGGTCGACTACGAGCCGCTGCCGGCGGCCACCACCATGGACGCGGCCGTTCGGCCGGGCGCCCCGCTGGTGTGGCCGGAGGGGGTGCCGGGCGAGGACGCTGAGGCAGCCGACCACGGCGCGGACGTGGGCGGCGCGGCCGACGGACCCGCCGCGCCGTCAAACGTCGCCAACCCGGTCGGCTTTCAGCGCGGCGACGCGGACGCCGCGCTGCGCTCCGCGTACCGGAGCGTCGACCTCACCTTCGAGGTCGACCGCGTCCACCAGAGCTACCTGGAGCCGCACGCCACCATTGCCGAACCCGGTGAGGAGCGCGGCGCCACGGTGCGGAGCGCCTCGCAGGCGCCCACCAACGTGCAGAAGGAGTCGGCCGCGCTGCTGGGGGTGCCCGCGGCGGACGTGGACGCCAAGGTCATGCACGTCGGCGGCGGCTTCGGCGGCAAGTTCATCCTCTACGAGCCGCTGGTGACCGCGGCCGCGCGCGCCGTGGACGCCCCGGTACAGCTCGTGATGACCCGGCGCGAGGAGTTGCTGGCCGCGCAGCCGGCGGCCGGCGGGCGCCTGCGCATCCGGCTCGGCGCGGACGAAGGGGGCTCGCTGACCGCGGTCAAGGCGGACCTCACCTACGACGGCGGCTGCTTTCCGAACTCGCCGACCGGCATCGGCGTGATGATGTGCGGCAGCATCTACCGGGCGCCCAACATCGACGTCCGCGGCGTCACCGTGATGACGCACAAGGCGTCGATCGGCGCCTACCGCGCGCCGGGGATGACCCAGCAGGCGTTCGCGATGGAGAGCGCCATGGACGAGCTGGCGATCGCCCTGGACCTGGACCCGCTGGAGCTGCGCCTGCGCAACGTGTCGCAGGCGGGCGATGAGCTGGCCGACGGCAGCGAGTGGCCGGACATCGGCATGCGGGAGGTGCTGGAGAAGCTGCGCGCGCATCCGCTCTGGCAGAAGCGCGAGAGCCTGGCGGCTTCCGGGCGCGGCGTCGGGGTGGCGCTCGGCGCGTGGTTCGGGGGCGTGGATGCCAGCAACGCCGGCTGCACGGTGGAAGAGGACGGCGGCATCACCGTGCACCTGAACGCCGTGGACCTGACCGGCGTCAGCACCAGCGTGGTGCTCCTGGTAGCCGAGGAGATCGGCGTCAGCCCGGACGCGGTCCGCGTGCGCTGGCAGGGGCAGGTCGACGGCCCCTACCACCTGTCCAACGCCGGCGGCAGCAAGACGCTCCGGTCAGTGGGGCCCGCGGTGGCCGCGGCGGCCCGCGACGCCAGGGAGCAGCTCTTCCGCGTGGCGGCGGCGCACCTGGAGGCGGACGCCGCGGACCTGGAGATCGCCGACAACGCGGTCCGCGTCAAGGGCGTGCCGGAGTCCGCGGTCGCGATCGGCGAGCTGGCCGGCATGCGCGCCCTGCACGGGCCGATCGCCGGCCACGGCCGCAGCGCCCCGGGCGGACGCACGCCGGCCTTCTGCGCTCAGATGGCGGAGGTCAGCGTCGATGAGGAGACCGGCCGAATCACCGTGCACGGCATCGTCATGGCCCAGGACGTGGGCCGCGCGATCAACCCGCTGACGGTCGCCGGGCAGATGATGGGCGGCGCCGCGCAGGGGGCCGGCTGGGCGCTCTGCGAGCGGCTGGTCTACGACGAGGACGGCCAGCTCCTCACCGGCACGCTGATGGACTACGCGGTGCCGTCCGCGAAGGACATCCCACCGATCGAGACGCTGCTGGTGGAACGGCCGTCCGGCAACGACCCGCACGGCGCGCGCGGGGTGGGCGAACCGCCGATCATCGCCACCGCCGGGGCGATCGCCAACGCGGTCCGGCACGCTACTGGCCGGCGGGTGACCGCCGCGCCGCTGATCCCCAGCCGCGTGCTGCAGGCGGCCGCGGGACCCGCGGGCGCCTCTGCCTGACGGGCCGGTGCCGGAGGCGCCGCCGGCGCTCCCATCGCGCCTCGTCCTGGGTACCGCCCGGCTGGCCGGGAACGGGCCGGCGCTCCCCGGCTCGATGCGCGGGGCGGCGGCGCTCGAGCTCCTGGACCGAGCGCTCGAGTTGGGCATCCGGGCGCTCGACACCGCCGCGATCTATCAGTTCGGCGGCAGCGAGCGGCTGATCGGCTCCTGGATGCGCGACGCCGGCGTACGCGACCGGATCTACCTGATCAGCAAGGGAGGCCACCCGTCACTGCTGGGCCGCGGGCGACTGGGCCGGGCCGACCTGGAGCGCGACCTCACGGCATCGCTGCGGCGGCTGCGCACGGATCGTCTGGACCTCTACCTGTTGCACCGGGACCTCCCCGGCGCACCGCTCGAACCGATCGCGGAGACGCTGTGGTCCTTCGTCGCCGACGGGCGCGTGCGCGCCTACGGCGTGTCGAACTGGACGCACGAGCGGTTCGCGGCGCTGCGCGCGCTGGCGCTGCGCCGGGGCATGCCGCCGCCGGCCGCCTCGAGCCCGCAGTTCAGCCTGCCGCAGTGGGTGGCGACGCCCTACCCGGGCTGCGTGTCGATCGGCGGGCCGGGCTCCGCCGCGGCGCTCCGTGCCTACCGGGACACCGGCGCCGCGGTCCTGGCCTGGTCGCCGCTCGGCAGCGGCTGGCTGCGCGCGTCCGGCGGGCGTGCGCGCAGCCGGGCGTACCGGGGAGCGGCCAACGACGCGCGCCACGGCCGCCTGGCGGAACTGGCGAAGCGGGTCGGCTGCACGCCGGCGCAGGCGGCGCTCGCCTGGGTGCTGGCGCACGGGCGCACCGTGCACGCGATCGTGGGCACGCAGCGTCCGGAGCGGCTGGCCGAGCTGCAGGGGGCCTTGGAGCTGGCGCTCGACCACGGGCAGCTCGCATGGCTGACGGACGGCCCCGAAGAGACATCGGTGATCGGGCAATGAACGATGCCGACGCGATCGTGGTGGGCTCCGGCGCATCCGGCGGCTGGGCGGCCAAGGAGCTCAGCGAGGCCGGACTGCGCGTGCTGCTGCTGGAAGCGGGGCCGGAGCGGAAGCCGGCGCGAGCCGGCCGGGCATGGGCGACGCGCCTGTGGCGTCACGCGCGCGGCGCGCAGACCGTGCAGGAGCTGCACAGCGAGTACTGGATCAAGGATCCCAACCTGTTCGTGAAGGACGAGGAGCACGGCTACTCCACGCCGCCGGACCGCCCGTTCGTCTGGATCCGCGGCCGGCAGCTCGGCGGACGCACGCTCCTCTGGGGCGGGGTGACGCTGCGCCTGTCGGACTACGAGCTGCAAGCTCCCGAGCGCGACGGCGACGGAGCGCGCTGGCCGATCCGCTACCGCGATCTGGCCCCGCACTACGACCGGATCGAGCGCTTCCTGCGCATCCACGGCACACGGGAGGGCCTGCCGCAGCTCCCGGACGGGTGCTACGTGGGAGCGCGGCCGCTGACGCGCGCGGAGCGCCGCCTGCGCGACGGCGTGGCGGCCGCCTGGCCCGACCGGCGGCTGATCCCTTCGCGCGGGCTGGCGCTGCAGCGTCACGGCGGCCGTGAGCCGCGCCTGAACAGCGTGGGCACCAGCATCGCCGCCGCGCGGGCCACCGGCCGCCTGCAGGTGCGCACCGGCGCGGCGGTCAGCCACCTGATCCCCGGCGGCCGCGCCGGCCGCCCGGGCCGCGCCGGCGGGGTGATGTTCGTGGACGCCGCCACGGGCGCGGCACACGCGGCGCGTGCCCGCCTGATCGTCCTGTGCGCCTCGACGATCGAGACGGTTCGCATTCTGCTGGCCAGCCGCATGGAACACCCCGAGTTGCCGGTGTGCGAGTCGGACTGCCTGGGCCGCTACCTGATGGATCACGTGATCATGGGGACGGCGGTCGAATTGGACGGCGTGCCGTACGATCCGCCGGCGCCGTTCACGGGAGCGGACTCGTTCCTGGTGCCGCGGTTTCAGAACCTCGACGGCGTGGGGGTGGAGCGGTATCTGCGCGGCTACGGACTGTGGGGGATCATCCAGCGGCGGGGCTACGCCGGGCGGCGCGGCCGGCCGGCGCTCGGGCTGGTGGTCGCGCAGGGGGAGATGCTTCCGCGGGCCGACAACCGGGTGGATCTGAACGGCGAGCGCGGCGCCGACGGCTTGCGCGGCGTGCACATAAGCTGCGCGTGGGGTGACAACGACCGGGCCATGCACGCCGCCATGGGCACGGCGGTCGAGGAGATGATGGACGCCGCCGGAGGGCGCACGGTGCGGCGCTTCGGGTCGCTGGCCCGCCTGCCCGGCCTGCTGGGGCTGCCGGCGCGGTTGGAGCGGTTCTGGCTCGAGCCGCCGCCGGGCGCCTTCGTGCACGAGGTGGGCGGAGCCCGTATGGGCAGTGATCCCGCGGCGTCGGTGGTCGACGCGCGCAACCGCTGCTGGGACCTGCCCAACGTGCTGGTCACCGACGGCGCGTGCTGGCCCAGCTCCGGCTGGCAGAGCCCGACGCTGACGATGATGGCGGTGACCGCCCGCGCGTGCTCGCTGGCGGTGGACGATCTGCGCCGCGGCGGCCTGTGAAGCGCGTCGCCATCGTCGCCATCGGCTCCTGGGGGGACGTCGGTCCGCTGATAACGCTCGGCTCCGGGCTTGCCGGTGCCGGCTACGAAGTGGTGCTGGTCACGCACGCCGCCTACGCCGGGGACGCCACCCGCGCCGGCCTGGATTTCGCGCCGCTGTCGGGCGATCCGGTGGCGATCCCGGAGGACGAGCGCGGCCGGCGGTGGCTGGAGTCGGGCGGCAACGGGCTGCGTTTCGCCCTGCACCTGGTGCGCATCGCCCGGCCGCTGCAGCGCGTGGTGCTCGACGAGGCGTACGCGGCCTGCCGCTCCTGCGCGGCGGTCCTGCACACCCCGTTCGCGTCGTTCGCCACGCACGTCGCCGAGCGCCTGGAGCTGCCGAGCATCGTCGTCGGCCAGCAGCCGGTGACCCGGACCGGCGCGTGGCGGGCGTTCCTGGTCCCGGACGGCCTGCCCCTGGGCCGGGCGGGCAACCGGTTGTCCTACCGGCTGATGGAGCAGGCGGTGTGGCAGCCCTACCGCTCCGGCTTCCAGCGCTGGCGCCGCGACGCGGGCATGCCGGACGCCGGGCCGTTCGGGCCCGCCGCGCGGCTGTACACGGGCCGGGTGCCGGTGGTGTACGGCTTCAGCAGCCTGGTGGTAACGCGCCCGGCCGACTGGCCCGCCTGGCACCGTGCCGCCGGCTACTGGACGGCGCCGGCGCGCGGGTCGTGGGACCGCGAGGATGCCCGGGTGGCGGCGTTCCTCCGCGACGGGCCGCCGCCGGTGTTCGTGGGATTCGGCAGCATGACCTCCCGCAACCCGCAGCGCGTGCTGGCACGGGTGGTGGAGGCGCTGCGCGTCGTCGGCTGCCGGGGACTGCTCGCGGCCGCGGCCGGAACCGCGGGCGCGGCCGGCGCGCGGCCGCCGCTCCCGGAGGCACCGGACATGCTGGTCGCCGAGGGCTTTTCGCACGCCCGCGCGCTGCCGGGGGTGGCGGCGGCCGTCCACCACGGCGGCGCCGGCACGGTGGCCACCAGCCTCATGGCCGGCGTGCCGACGGTGGTGGTGCCGTTCTTCGCCGACCAGTTCTTCTGGGGCCGCCGGGTGGCGGCGCTGGGGGCGGGGCCGGAGCCGCTGCCGATGGCCCGGCTGGACGCTCCCGGATTGGCCGGCCGGCTGCGGGACGTGCTAGCCTCGCCATCGATGCGGGAGCGGGCCGCCGGACTGGGCGCACGGCTGCGCGCCGAGGACGGCGTTGCGGCGGCGGTGGAGTTGATCGACCGCCACCTGGCGACGCCGCGTGGCTGAACGGTCGCGGGTGCCGCGCCGGCTCCACCAGATCTGGATCCAGGGCCAGGAGCACCTGCCGGCGCGGCTGGTCGAGTTGCAGCGCACCTGGCGCGATCTCAACCCCGGCCACGAGTACCGTCTCTGGGACGAGCCGGCGCTGCGCGAGCTGATCGAGGCCCGCCACGCGTGGTTCCTGCCGACCTGGGACCGCTACCGGCACCTTCACCAGCGCGCGGACGCCGGCCGGCTGTTCGTGCTGTACGAGCAGGGGGGCTTCTACGCGGACGTGGACGCGCGGGCGCTGCGCCCGCTCGACGAGCTGACGGCGATGGTACCGCACGCGCGGGTGATCACCTCGGCGCTGCCGTTCGCGGGACTGGACCAGCGGCTCATCTCACTGGCCTGCGGGACGCGGCGGCTGATCACCAACGCGATCCTGGGCATGGAGCCCGGACTGGACGAGTGGCTGCAGGTGTTGCGGCGGCTGCCGCGGCGATCGACGTTCCTGCGGTTCCACAAGGAACTATCGATAGCGTTCGGAACCGGACCGATGTTCCTTGCCGGCGCGGTCGACCGCGCGTTTGCCGACTGTCGCGGACAGGTGGCGATCATGCCGGCGCGGATGTTTGAGCGGCGGCTTGGGTACCAACCGTACTTCCCCGCGCCGCCCGACGCGTTCATGGACCACCTAATGGACGCGTCGTGGCACTCTCCGTGGCTGCAACGGCTGCTGAAGCTGTACTACGGCTGGCTGTACCGTTGACCGCGCGCGCCGCGCGGGGAAACGGCAGGTCAGCAGCGCCGGCAGCACGGTCAGCGCGCCCGCCGTGGTCGCCGCGATGGCGATGCTCAGCAGCAAACCGAACCGGCCGACCGGCACGAAGGTCGATCCCACCAGCGCCAGAAGCCCGAAGCAGATCGCCCCGGAGGTGACCAGGATCGGGCAGCCGGCATGGGCCACCGCCGCGCGCATGGCCTGCTCGCGCTCGGCTCCGTGATTGCGCTCGCGCTTGTACCAGACCAGCAGGTGCAGGGCGTCGTCGATGCCGATGCCGATCGCCAGGCTGGCCACCATCACCGACAGCGCGTCGAACGGCACGCCGGCGGCTGCCATCAGCGCCGCGGTGGCCATGATCCCGATCGCCAGCGGCGCCACCGCGGCGAGACCCAGGAGGATCGAGCGCAGCGCGACCGCGGTCAGCACCACCACCAGCACGGCGCTGGAGAGGGCGGTGATGATCTGGTCGCGCCGCAGCAGCTCGGACAGCCGCAGCCCGAACATGCTCCAGCCCCACAGGTCCGAGCGAACCTCCGGCAGCGTCTCGCCCACCGCCTCGCGGACGAAGGAGGCCAGCTCGGCCGTTCCTGCCTCGTACAGGTAGCCGCCGGTCGACCCTTCCATCACCCACAGACGGCTGGTCAGGGTCGTCGCGCCGTCGCCGAGGCCGGGGCCGGAGCGGGCCGCGGCGGCCAGCGTGCTCATGCGCGCCGCCAGCTCGATCAGCGGCCGGTCGGCCGCCGTCAGGGGGCCAGGTGGCTCGCCACCGGCGGCCGCGCGCCGCAGCGCGGCCAGACTGGTGGTGAAGGACGAGATGTGGCTGACGTCGGGATGCGCGGCCAGCCGCGCTTCCAGGTCGTCCACGGCTGACAGCACGTGCGGTAGCGCGAAGTACCGCACGGTGTCGTCCGGGGCCTGCAGCGTGAGGTTGAGGTCGATGAAGCTCCCGAACTCGCGCATGAACTCGGCGTTGGCGGCCACCGCGTCGCTCTCGCCGCGCACGTGTCCGGCGAAGTCGGTTTCGTAGCGGACCGCCGGCAACGCCACGGCGAACAGGACCAGCACCAGCGCCGCGCCGGCGAGGGCCGCGCGCGGCGCGCCGGTCAGGGTCACCGCGAACCGCTGCAGCACGGAGAGCACGGCGGCGGGCCGGCGCCGCCCGGCTTCGGGATCGTGCCGGCGGTGCAGTTGGTGCAGCGCCGCCGGCAGCACGGTCAGGCAGAGCAGCGCGCCTGCGCCCACGCCGGCGGCCGATATCAGGGCGAACTCGCGCAGCCGCGGAATGCTCGACAGCAAGAGCGTAAGAAGCCCCGCTATCGTGGTCACCGCGGCCAGCGCCACCGGGCGGATGACCTCCGCCGTGGCGGGGAGCACGTCGCCGGGTCCGCGCCCGAAGCGGAACGCCAGGTGCACGCCGTACGAGCTGGTCAACGCCAGCACCAGGATCGGCACCACCAGCGTGATGATCGCGATCGGCACGCCGGTGAGGCGCATCAGTCCGGTCGCCCAGATGGCGGCGCTGGCGGCGACGGCAACCACCGACAGCGACACCGGCAGCCGTCCCAGGGCGGCAAGCAGCGTCAGGATGACCACGCCCGCGGCGAGCAGCCCCAGGATCGGCGGGTCGCGGTTGAGCGCGGCCAGCGTGGCCTGGTGCAGCGGTATCCAGCCGGCCAGCGTCACCTCGTAGTGCTCGCGCAGCCCGTCGAGCACCGGTTCGATCGACACCAGGAACTCCTGGTAGTCGGGGATCACCGTGACCGCGTACACCACCGCGAGGGCGGACCCGTCGGCTGCCAGCACCAGGTTGCGCGCCTCCGGGGCGTCGCGGAGCGCCGTGCGCACGCGCTCGGCCTGCGCCTCCGTGGCCGGCGCGCGTCCCTCGGCGAGCGCCGGAGCGAGCTGCAGCCGGCCGCCTGCGAGGCGGTAGGCCGGCAGGTTCAGGGGCGTCACGGATGAGACGACGAGCGGGTGCGCGGATATGGCGCGGTCCGCGTCCGCCAGCCCCTGCAGCGAGCTCACGGCGAACGGCTCGTCGGCGCGCAGCATGAGGATCAGGTAGTTGAGGTCCTTGTCCTCCTGTCCGTAGGTGTCGAACAGACGCTGCGCCTCGTCGTCGCGCGGCAGCAGCCGCACCACCTCCGGATCGACGCGCACGCCCAGGGCGGCAAGCCCGAGGGCAACCGTGATCGCCACCCAGGCGACGATGATCGTACGGGAGTGGCGGAGAATGGCGGAGGCCGCACGAAGGGAGCGCGCGGACGGGCGGGCTACTGTCACGGTGGAGCGATGCCCAATATACCCTTATATTGCGTGTCGGCCGAACGTTCGGTCACCGATTCCCCATGGATCTTCACGAATTCCAGGCAAAGGAGTGCTTCGAGCGCCACGGCATTCCGGTCGCGCGCGGGCACGTGGCCACCACGGCGGCGGAGGCCGCGCACGCCGCCGAACGGCTCGGGCCGCCGGTGGTGGTGAAGGCGCAGGTGCTCACCGGCGGGCGCGGCAAGGCCGGCGGCGTGAAGCTCTGCCGTTCGGCGGCGGAGGCGCGCGCTGCCGCGCAGGCGATCCTGGGCATGGAAATCCGCGGCCACGCGGTGCGCACGGTGCTGGTGGACCCGGCGGCGGACATCCGCGGCGAGCTGTACCTGGCGGTGACGAACGACCGCGCCGCGCGCCGGCCGCTGATCATGGCCAGCGCTGCCGGCGGTATGGACATCGAGACGGTGAACTCCGAAACGCCGGAGGCGATCCTGCGCACGCACGTCGATCCCCAGATCGGGCTGCGCGACTACCAGGTCGCCGGCCTGGCCTCCGGGCTCTCGCGCGCGCAGGCGACGGCGCTGCCGGCCGGTCTCCGACAACCGTTCGCGGCGCTGACGCGATCGCTGTACGACTGCTTCCGCGCCACCGACGCCACCCTGTGCGAGATCAATCCCCTGGCCATCGTCGCCGAGGGTGACGCCGTCGCCCTGCGCGCGCTGGACGGCAAGATGAGCATCGACGACAACGCGCAGTTCCGCCAGGGCGGCTTGGCGAAGCTGCGCGACGCGTCCGCCGAGCCGGCGGGCGAGGCGGAGGCGCGCGCGTCCGGCATCAACTACGTGAAGCTGGACGGCCAGATCGGCTGCATGGTCAACGGCGCCGGACTGGCGATGGCGACCATGGACTTGGTCGGCCACTTCGGCGACTCGCACGGCATCGGTCCCGCCAACTTCCTGGACGTCTCCGGCGGCGCCTCCGCGCAGCAGGTCGCCACCGGCCTGCGCATCATCCTGTCCGACACCGACGTGCGGGCGGTGCTGATCAACATCTTCGGCGGCATCACCCGCGGCGACGAGGTGGCGCGCGGCATCATGGCCGCGCTGGAAGAGGTGCCCACGGCGCTGCCGATGACCATTCGCCTGGCGGGCACCAACCACGAGGAAGGCATGCGCCTGCTGGAGGAGGCGGGGCTGGCCAACGTCACGGTGGCGCAGTCCCTGCAGGCTGCGGCGCAGGCCGCCGTCGATGCGGCGCGGAGCGGCTGATGCCAATACTCATATGTCTGTCCTGATCGACCGGAGCACGCGCGTGATCGTGCAGGGCATCACCGGCAATCACGGCCGCTTCCACGCCGGCCAGATGATCGAGTACGGCACCGACGTGGCCGGCGGCACCCGGCCCGGCAAGGGCGGCGAATCGATCCTGGAGCGGCCGATCTTCGACACCGTGGCCGAGGCGCGCGAGCGCACCGGCGCCGACTGCAGCGTCATCTTCGTGCCGCCGCCGCTGGCCGCGGACGCCATCCTGGAGGCCGTGGATGCGGACATCCGGCTGGTGGTCTGCATCACGGAGGGGATCCCGATCCGGGACATGCAGCTCGTGCGGGCGCGGGTCGACCGCGGCGGCAGCCGCCTGCTCGGCCCCAACTGCCCGGGACTGCTGACGCCGGCGCAGAGCAAGGTGGGCATCATGCCGGGGACGATCGCCTCGCCCGGCAGCGTGGGCGTGGTGTCGCGCAGCGGCACCCTGACCTACGAGGCGGTGTACGCCCTGACCGAGCGCGGCATCGGCCAGTCCACCTGCATCGGCATCGGCGGCGACCCCGTGAACGGCACCGGCTTCATCGACGTGCTGGAGCTGTTCGAGCGCGACGCCGGCACCGACCGGGTGGTGCTCATCGGGGAGATCGGCGGCACCGACGAGCAGCGCGCCGCCGACTACATCCGGCTCGAGATGTCCAAGCCGGTCGTGGCCTTCATCGCCGGACGGATGGCCCCGGAAGGCAAGACCATGGGCCACGCCGGCGCGCTGGTGGAAGGGGCCGAGGGGTCGGCCGGCGACAAGATCGACGCCCTCCGTTCCGCTGGCGCGCGCATCGCCACCCACCCGGAAGAGATCCCGGACCTCGTCAGCGGCTGAACCTCCTGCATCTCGGGGGAGGACGGCGCACGGACCAGAACAGCGCAGAGGACACAAAAAAAGGCCCCTGGGTAAAGGAGGTGAAACCCCAGGGGCCCGAAGGCGAGATGTCCTTCGTGTAGGTAACTAAGCAAACAACCCCACGGCAGTTCGGTTACACGGCGCGGCGCGATTTCTCGGATCGGCGGTTCCAGGCCGCCTCGGGCCGCCGCCAGCCCCTCTTTCCGATAAGCGCCCGGAATGCCGCGGCGATCGCCAGCGCGTACGCCGCCAGCACCGCGGCCGGCACCCAGGCGCCGCCCCCGTTGGCGGGCACGTTCAGGACCAGGATCATCGGGATCGCCAGGAAGAAGGTGAGCCCGGATGCGTAGCAGTAGTCGGCCGCGGCCGGTGTGCGCAGCTCCGGATCGACCACCCGCACCAGGGCGATGCCGGTGGTGAGGGTGCCGGTCAGGCTGCCGTAGAACATCAGCAGCCGGGCGAACGAGTGGTCGGCGAACATGCGCGGCGTGATCCACATCAGCGATGCCAGGGTCAGCGTCCCGATCAGGAGCGCGAACACGGCCAGCACCAGCCAGTACTCGGCGATGACCCCGACGGCGATCGACGCCAGCCCGGCGGCGATCATGAAGTCGACGGCGCCGCCGGCGACGCGCGTCAGCCCGCCGCCGTCGAGCAGGTGGGCAAGGCCGAGCCGCTCGGCCAGCGCGCGCGCGGCCAGCGCCGTCAGCAGCCCGAAGATGAAGGCGATACCCCACAGGTTGGCCGCCAGCTCACTCCCTGCCGGCCCTAGCAGGGCCAGCAACCCGGTGATCCCGGCCAGCAGGCCGTAGCTGGCCAGGTAGACTCCGAACACGATCGCCAGCCACAGCGACAGCGAATCGATCGCGTCCGGCTCCGTGCGCTGCCGGGCGCCTTCCGGCCCCGCCTCCCGCGCGTCCAGCAGCCCGGTGCGCCGGCCGTAGCCGGACGGGGGCTCGATCCACCCGCGCGCGATCGCGGCGTTGATCAGCAGCACGCCGCCGACGCAGGCCAGCAGGAAGCCGAGCGCCCCGAAGGTCAGGCCGATGCTGCCCGCGCCGGCGAAGCCCAGCCGCTCCCAGCCCGAGCCGATCGCGAACGCCTGGCCCGGCCCCAGGGAGAAGCCGATCGCCGCCAGGAACCCGAAGCTCGGAAAGAGCTCCGGCAGCAGCGTCCCGATCAGCGCGAAAGTGAGCAGCAAACCGGCCAGCCCCTGCAGGGTCATCTGCGACAGGATCACGGCCGCCGAACCGGTGATCGCCCTGGCGCGGCGCCGGGTGGTCGAACGCAGGCCGAGCGCGATGATCGCCAGGTTGAGCAGGTGGTAGGTGAGCTGCTCGACGCCGCCAGTGCCGTGCCCGGCGAGCGGCGCCACCCAGTTGTAGAACGGGAACAGCAGCACGCCGGCGGTCAGCGCGTTGGGGATCAGGAAGCGCTGCAGCAGCCGGACGCGCGCGCGGAGGGCGGTCGCGGCCGCCAACGCCGCGCCGATCAGGCCGAGATCGATGAGCAGCGGCCAGGAAATGGGCACCGTTCGGGAGATGTCAGCCGTCGCGCTCGAGCGGGCGCAGGGACTTGGGCGCGTGTATGAGCGTGCGGACCCCGTCGGAGGTCACCAGCATGTCGTCCTCCACGCGCACCCCGCCGCGCAGGCCGTCGCCGTACACGCCGGGCTCGACGGTGATGACGTCACCTGAGGCAAGGACGCCGTCCGGCCACGCCGGGTTGAGGTAGGGCGGCTCGTGCGGGCAGAGGCCGATGCCGTGGCCGAGGTGATGGAACATGCCGCCGGGCACGATCCGGTCCATGCGCTCGCGTGCCAGGTTGAACAGGTCGACGCAGGCCACGCCCGGCCGTGCCATCCGCTTGACTTCCGCCAGCGTGTCGACCGCCTGCCGGTGCGCCCGCTCCTGCTCGTCGGTGGGCGCGGTCACCGCGAACACGCGCGAGGCGTCCGCATAGTAGCCGCGGTAGTTGACGCCCAGGTCCAGGATCCACAGCTCGTCCGCGCGCGCCGGCCGGCGCCGCGGCGGGCCGCCGGGCGACCCGCACTGGAAGTCCTGGCCGAACCGCAGCGGCAGCTCGCCCGCCTCTTCCACCACCGCGGCGGACAGCTCGCTGTAGAGGGCCAGCTCGTCCAGACCCGGCTCGATGACCTGTGCGGCACGGGCATAGGCGGCGTCGACGCAGCGCGCGGCGGCCTGGATCAGCTCGACCTCGTCCGGGTCCTTGCGCCTGCGCAGGTGCAGCAGGTCGGTCGTCACGTCCGCAAACGTGGCGTCCATGCGCTGCAGCACGGCGGCGCCGAGCACCCCCTGGTCCAGGCCCACGCGGCGCGCGCCGGCAAGCTCCGGGGCGAGCAACGCCGCGATGCCGTCCGCCTGGTCCAGGCGGATCGTCGCGTTGGACTGCGCCTCGGCGACGCGCACGTCGTCCACGGTGGCGCCGTCTGAGCGCGGCTCGCTGGTGGCCAGCACCGAGCGCTCGACGCCGATCGCCACCGCCCCGAGCGCGAACCACGGAGGCAGGCAGCCGGTGACGTAGTAGACGTGGCAGGGATCGGTGAGCAGCAGCAGGTCGAGCTCGCGGTCGGCCAGAATCGAGCGCACGCGGTCGAGGCGTCGGGCACAGCCCTCCAGGGTCAACATGGCCGGAGTTTAGCCCGTCAGCCCCAGCGCTTGCTTGTACCGGGTGCTTCGGGTACCTCTAGGAGAACGTGGTACTGCTGATCATCGTCGGCGCCATCGTCGTGGTGGGGCTGGGGGTGTTTTTCATCGAGCCCGGCATCTTCGCCTTGGCGTTCAGTCTGATCACCCCCGTGTTCGTGCGAAATCCGCCGTTCGTGGACCTGGACCGGGGATTCCCCGGCCACCGGCTGATCGAGGACGCCTACCCGGAGATCCGCGCGGAGGCGGAGGCGCTGCTGCGGAACCCGGAGCGGATCCCGAAATTCCACGAGGTCGACCCGCTGCAGACCCCGATCTCCGGCAAGGACGGGATCCCGTGGCGGACCTTCTTTCTCAAGGGTCACGGCGTCTGGCACGACACCAACGTGAAACTGGTCCCGAAGACCGTGGAGGTGCTATGGCAGATCCCGGAGGTCGAAACGGCGATGTTCTCGATCCTGGACGGCGGCAAGCACATCCCCGCGCACCGCGGCTTCTTCCGGGGGGTGTACCGCTACCACCTGGGCCTGATCGTGCCGGACGACGCGCCGGTCTACATCGTCTGCGGCGGCCAGGAGTACCACTGGCGGGAAGGGCAAGGCGTGCTGTTCGACGACACCTACCGGCACGAGGTGTGGAACAGGAGCGCTCACCCGCGGGTCGTGCTGTTCCTGAACGTCCTGCGCGACGCCGACCTGCCGCGCTGGATGCGCCCGATCAACCGTCTGGTAGCGTCGTTGATGCAGCGATCGCCCAAGCTGAAACGCGCCGGCAAGCGCGCCGAGGTGGCGATGGACATCTGAGCCCCGTCAGCACGCGGTCAAGGTTGACCCGCGGGCGCTCAGGCGCCTATCCGCCCGCGCACGGCGCGGCCCTGCAGGCCGTCAGCGGCGCCAGCAGATCCGGCGCGGTCAGGAGGCCGGAGAAGAGACCGATCATGGTCATCGTGGTGCCGGCGTCGTCGATATCGACCAGCATCGGCTCCTCGGTGAGACCCTGGAAGAGCACCGTGAAAAAGAGGACGCTCAGGCCCAGCGGGTCCTCGAAGCTCTCCTCGAACTCGATCGAGACCCCGTCATCGGGGACCGTCAGCTTGAAGCCGGTCTCGTTCTGCACGGCCAGGCTGCCGCTGACGGTGAGCTTGGTGGAAACGTTCTCCGGCGGCTCCATTCCCTCCTCCGGTTCGATCGGCACCGGCGGGTCGATGACGCTGGTGCCGTCACCGACGGTGAACGTGAAGGTGTCCTCCCCGAACGTCAGAGTGGTCGGGTCGGCCTGGCCGGCGATGTGCCAGGTGCCGACGTAGGCCGGCGCCATTTCCGGAGCCGGCCCGCGGGAGCAGCCCGCTACCGCCAGCAGGATCGCCGCGCCGGCGGCGAACAACGAAGTCCACTGTTTCATCGACATCCTCCCGAAGCCGGGAAGATACGCGAGCCGCGTCGATCGGCCAAGCACGTCCGCGCGCCGCTGGACGTGCGGCGAGGAGGAGTGAACGGAGGGGCTCAGCCGGCGGGCGTCAGGTCTTCGCACAGACTGACGCGGCCTGGAGGGAGCCCCCAGGGGGCGCCGGCGCCGGCGTAGCCCGTCGCCGCGGCGTGCGCGGCCTGCAGGGTCCGCTCGATGCCGCGGATCGCGGTGACCGGGCCGGCGGCGTCCGCGGGCAGCAACGGCGGCGGGGTCGCCGTGAGCACGAACTCGGCCGGTACCTCCGCGGGCGGGGCGGCGGCAAAGCCGGCCTCGATGCAGGCGGTGTGCTGCAGGGCGTTGCCGATCGTGCAGGCGGGCGGCTCGCCCGTCTCGATCGACGCCAGCAGTGCGCGTAGCGGCCGGGACGGGTCGTAGGGGGGGTCGGCCATCTCCTCGCTCCTGCCTTCCCCTTCGATCACCACGCGTCCGCCGTCAGCGGTTGCCGTGCCGCCTTCGAAGCGGTACTCGATGTGGGCGTCCGTCGCCTCCAGGCAGGCGTGCGACGCCAGCATGCCGATGACGGTCCCTTCGCCGGTCTCGACCCGCAGGTACTGGGTGTCGGCCCAGGCGTCGCGCGCGGCGCGGTAATTCTCGGCCGTGACGGCGACGGGGGTGGCCGCCTGCCGCTCGCCCGCGCCGGCCACGTACAGCATCTGCTGGAGCTGGTGGGCGCAGGCGTTCTGGATCGGTGAGTCGAGGACCTCCGCGCCGCCGCGCCGGCCGCCCCAGTCACGGCGCCGGTAGTAGCGCCGGCCGCGCGTGGCTGAGATCAGCGTCCGCGCATGTGTGAGCGCGCCCAGCCCGCCCCCGGTACGCAGCGCCTTGAGCCGGGCGACCGCCGGGGAGTACATGCCCTGATAACCGATGGCCAGGATGCGTCCGCTGCGCGCCGCGGCCTGCTGCATGCGGCGCGCCTGTGCCAGGGTGCCGGCGGCCGGCTTCTCGCAGAGCACGTGGCAGCCGGCCTCCAGCGCCGCGACGGACGCGGTCTCGTGGCAGGGGATGCCGCCGGCGACCACGACCAGGTCCAGCCGGCCCGCCTCGGCGCCCAGCAGCTCCTCCAGGGTCGGGTGCGCGGTTGCGCCGAGCTCGCCGAGCATGCGCTCCGACTCCGGGTAGCGGCCGGGCGTGCGCACCACGGCGGCGGCCAGCGCGCAGCGCCGCTCGGCCTGCCCGGCCGCGAGCACCTCCAGCAGCGTGCGGCCGTAGCCGCCGATCCCGACCAGCGCGGCGCGCGGTGCCATCGCTCAGTCCGCTCCCCGTGGCCTGTGACTGGACATGGGGCTCATCATACCCCGGCGCCGCCGGCCTGACGGCAGTCGGCTTGGACGGCTACGATGCGTTGTCGCTTCGCCGATGCCCTCCCACCTCAGTACGACCAATCGCATCATCGCCGTCACGATCGGCGCCGGGGTCACCATGGCCCAGGCGATCAGCGCCGGGGTGGGCTGGCAGGCGATGGCGTCGAGCTTCGAGCGGATCGCGCACGCCGCGGCCGCCCCGCTGGCCGGGGCGGCGGCCGCCGGGTTGTGGGTGCTGGTGGCGCGCACGCCGCAGGCGGTCCGCCGGCTGTTCCTGCCGACGCCTGAGCGGGTCGAGTGGACGATCGAGACCGCGCAGGCGGCCGGCCTGCTGCCGGAGGGCTACGTGAGCGACCCGCACCGCGACCTGCTGGTCGCCCGCGCCATCGCGTTCGACCGCAAGGCCGGCCTCACCGACGACGAAATCCGCAAGGATCTGGCTGACCAACTGGCAGCAGAGTCCCGAGCAGCAGAGTCCCGGTAGGAATCGGTCGAACGTGGCGCGCCAGCGGCACGTCCGACCGACTCATGCCGCAAGGCGGGGCTGGGCCAGGACCGGAGCCCCAGGCGACGATCCTGGGGCGCTAGCCACGAATTCCGGACAGGAAGATTTCCGCCGCCTGCGCCACGGTCAGCTCGCGCGCCAGGATCCGGTCCTGGAAGTCGCGGGTCCAGGCGGCCAGCCGGCCGCGGGCGGTGCGGAACTCGTTGAGGATCGTGCGGCCGATCGGGCCGCAGCCGTCCAGGAAGCCAGTGAGAGCGAAGTCGCGTTCGGCGGCGGCGCGGTCGTAGTCCAGCCGCACGATGCGCACGCCCCACCCGGTGGAGCCGATCAGCTCCAGGCGCGCGTAGCCGGCGCGCGGGTCGCCGTCGAACGGCATGCCGATGGAGCCGGCGTTGACCACCAGGCAGCCGCGGTGGCGGCGGATCAGCGGGCGGTGGGTGTGGCCGACCGCGAACACGGCGCTGCCGGCGCGCACCTTGCTGTCGAGCTCCTGGCCGGTGGTGTGCGGGTAGATGCCGTCGCGGGAGCCGAGCAGCGTGCCGTGCGTCATGAAGACCTCGCCCCCCGGCGTCGGCAGGATCGCCTCGGTCGCCATGGCGGGCAGCTCGGCGGCGCGCGCCCCCAGCGACCGCCGGCACCAGTCGACCGCGGCGAACACGTCATGGGCCGGCGGCGGGCGGGCGGCGTCCGGAGAGCCGCGCTGCATCACGTACTCCTCGTGGTTGCCGCGGATGACGATCCAGCCGTCGCGCGCGCGCCGCTCGGCGACCAGGTCCCAGCACTCCGGGGAGCGCGGGCCGCGGTTGACGATGTCCCCGGCCACCAGCACCGCGTCCGGCCGCCACCGGTCGACGTGATCGATGACCGCGCGCAGGGCCTGCAGGTTGCCGTGCACGTCGGCCAGGATGGCGATCTTCACGAGTGGCGCCCACGAAGGGAGGGCGTGAGTCCCGCAGTTTGACAGTACGTCAAATCGGCCAATACATTAGCGTAGCTTCCGGCGTGCGTGCGCGAGCCGTTTGCGACGCGCGAAGCGATCAGGTCTTGCCTGCTCGCAAGAATCAACCGATCGACAGAACATGGAACTGATTACTGATCTGGCGTGGCGGATCGGCGGACCGCAAGGGAGCGGCGTCGATACCGCGGCCCGCTTTTTCGCCCGCTCCTGCGCGGCGGCGGGCCTGCACGTGTTCGGCCATCGCGAATACTACTCCAACATCATGGGCCGCCACTCGTACTACGACGTGCGCGTGGCCGACCACCCTCTCACCTGCCACCGGAGCGAGGTGGACTTCATGGCGTCGTTCGACGCGGAGACGCTGGCCCGGAACGTGATGACGGTCACGGACGGCGGCTGGCTGCTCCACTCGGAGCGCGACGCCGACGTGCCCCTGAGCCGGCTGAGCATGCTGGACGAGCGGGTGGCCGAAGACCTGACCGCGCTGCTGGACGAGCGCGGCCTGCCGCACGGCACCGCCGGCCTGCTGGAGCTGGCGGCCGAGCGCGGCGTGCACGCGCTGCCGGTGGACTTCGGCGCGGTGACCGGCGCCCTGGCGGAGGAGATGGGCATCCCGCCGGCGCGCGCCGACCGCACCCGCAACACGGTGTCGGTGGCGGTCTGCTGCGCGGCCATGGGGCTGGACCGCTCCTACCTGGTGAGCGCCCTGGACCGCGTGTTCCGCGGCCGCAAGCCGATCGTGGAGCTCAACGTACACGCCATCGACCAGGCGTACCGCTACGCGCTGCAGCGGTTCGAGGAGCACTCGTTTCACCTCAGCCTCAAGCCCGGCGGCGCCGCGGACGGCCGCCTGTACATCAACGGCAGCGAGGCGGTGGCCATGGGCAAGATGGCCGCAGGCCTCGCCTTCCAGACCTATTACCCGATCAGCCCCGCCACGGCGGAGAACACCTTCCTGGAGCGGCACACCCGCATCGGCCGCGAAGGCGGCGGCGACCAGGCCGTGGTCGTGGTGCAGACCGAGGACGAGATCGCGGCCATCACCATGGCGGCCGGCGCGGCGCTCACCGGCGTGCGCGCCTCCACCGCGACCTCCGGCCCCGGCTTCTCGCTGATGACCGAGGGACTCGGCTGGGTCGGCATCAACGAGGTGCCGCTGGTGGTGACGCTCTGGCAGCGCGGTGGCCCGTCGACCGGCCTGCCCACGCGCACGGAGCAGGGCGACCTGCTGTCCGCCCTGCACGCCGGCCACGGCGAGTTCCCGCGCATCGTGCTGGCCTCCTCCGACCTGGAGGAGGCGTTCGCGGACGCCGCGCAGGCGTTCAACTACGCCGAGCGCTACCAGCTCCCGGTCATCCACCTGATGGACAAGGCGCTGTCCAGCACGACGCAGACCCTCACCCGCTTCGATCCGTCCACGCTGTCGATCGACCGCGGCGTGCTGTACGAGCCGAACGGCCGCGCGCCGGAGCAGGGGTCTTTTCCGCGCTTCGCGGTCACCGACGACGGCATCTCGCCCCGACCGGTGCTCGGGCAGCCGGGCGGCATGCACTGGGTGACCGGCGGCGAGCACACCGAGGAGGGCCGCGTCACCGAGGACCCGGTGGTGCGCGAGCAACAGGTGGAGAAGCGGGAGCGCAAGCTGGAGCTGGCGGCGGCCGAGATCGGCGCGGCGGAGAAGCTGGCCGTCTACGGCGCCGCCGACGCGGCGGTGACCGTGGTGGGCTGGGGCTCCACCAAGGGCGCGGTGCTGGAGGCGATGGATGCGCTGGCGGGCGAGGGCATCGGCGTGCGGCTGGTGCAGGTGCGGCTGCTCTGGCCGTTCCCGGGTGAGGAGCTTGCGGAGCTGCTGGCCGGCGAGCGGGCGGCAGGCCCGGTGGTGACCGTGGAGCTCAACCACTCCGGGCAGTTCGCGCGCCTGCTGGCGGAGCAGACCGGCGTGCGCGCCGCGCACCGCATTCTCAAGTACAACGGCCGGCCGTTCACGGCCGCCGAGCTGCAGGCGCCGCTGCGCCGCATCGCCGCCGGCGGCGCCGAGGCGCGGACCGTCGTCCGCAATCCCTGGGAGTAGCGAGGATATGGCAACAGCAACCCTGGACCGCAGGCAGGCGCTCAAGCAGTTCCGGGTGGATTACGCCAACGACTGGTGCCCGGGCTGCGGCGACTTCGGCATCCTGGGCGCGCTGCAGCAGGCGCTGGCCGCCATGGGCCGCTGTCCGCACGAGGTCGTGCTGGTCGGCGGCATCGGCTGCTCTGGCAAGGCGCAGTACTACGTCAACTGCTACGGCGTTCACACCCTGCACGGCCGGCCGCTGCCGTTCGCGACCGGCATCAAGCTGGCCAACCCGGAGCTGACCGTGATCATCGTCGGTGGCGACGGCGACGGGCTGGGCATCGGCGCCGGCCATTTCGTCAACGCCGGCCGGCGGAACGTCGACCTGACCTACCTGCTGTTCAACAACGAGGTGTACGGCCTCACGCAGGGGCAGGGCGCGCCGACGCTGCAACTCGGCCTGCAGACCAAGAGCCTGGCGGAGCCGAACATCCAGGAGAGCGTCAACGGGCCGTCGCTGGCCTACGCCAGCGGCTTCACCTGGATCGGGCGGGGATACTCGTACGACGTCCGCCACCTGGTGCGGATGATCACCCGCGCGGTCGAGCACCCCGGCCTGTCGTTCCTGGACATCGTCCAGCCGTGCCCGACCTACAACGACCTGCACGACAAGGCGTGGTTCGGCGGCGAGGGCACCGAGAGCGGCGAGTCGCGCATCTACGACCTGGAGACGACGGACTACGACGGGCGCATCCCGGCCGACGCCGACGCGGACTTCTACGCCGACCGGATCGCCGCGTTCTCGACCAAGGCGCTGGAGTGGGGCGACCGCATCCCGATCGGCCTGCTGCTGGAGAGGGAGGGGGTGAGCGACTTCGGCAACCGCATCGGCGGCCGGCTCGACGCCTACCGGACGCAGCCGCCGGCGGCGCGCGCCATCGCCAGCCCCGACGGCCAACCCACCGCGGATATCACCGCCGTCTTCGACGAGTCCGGGGTCCCCTAGCCTAGCGGTCCGTCTCGCGCAAAACGGAGAGCACGTGACTAGCGTCCACCAGGTGTACGCCGGTCGAGGCATCGATCCTGGCTGACGCCTCGGGCACGAATCTGACGCCCACCGCCTCCAGACCGGCAGTTCCCGGCACGCCGCCGATGCCGGGCAGGGGACCGGCCCTCGATACGGGGCCGGATCGTGCGGACCACTTCGCCTCGCCAACCAGCAGCCGCCGGCCGTCGACCGAGCGCGCCACGACGTCGAGCTCGGGGGCGTTGCCGCGCCAGTAGCGCCGCGCCGGCTCCCACGGTCCCAGTGGAGCCAGCGGCGTGTCGATCCGGTGCAGTTCCGGCACCGCCATGCGGCAGAGCTCCTCCCACGCGTAGCCCTCCAAGGCCGCCCGGTGCCGGCGCCAGTAGTGCAGCCGGGTATCGCGCGGCGCTTCCGCCAGGGCCGCCCGGTGCGGGGCCACGGCCGCGAACCACAGGCGCAGGAACGGGTCGTCGAGCCGGTAGAGGCTGCGCTTGCCGGACGCCGGGCTGCTCCCGAACGGGATCTCCCGGCGCACGAATTCCATCTCGGTCAGGGCGGCAAGCTGCCGCGTCAGGCTGGAGGCCGGCTTGCCGAGCCGGCCGGCGATCTCGCTGATGCGGTGGGCGCCGGCGCCGATGGCATCCAGCAGCGGGCGCCGCGAGGTGGCCGGCGGCGTCTCGGCCAGCAGCAGGCGGTCCGGCTCCTCGTGCAGCGGTCCTGAGGGGTCGAGGACCAACTCGTCGACCGCGGCGGCGAGGTCGCCTCCGTACGGTTCGGCGAGCTCCCAGTAGCGCGGCAGGGCGCCCCAGAGCGCGTAGGCGGACACCAGAGAGCGCGGCGTCGCCGCGGTGAAGACGTCGGCCAGGTAGCCGGGCCGCAGCGGGCGCACCGCGAATGCCTCCACCGCACGGCCGTACAGGGGAGCGTCGGCGTCGAGCACGGCGCCATGCGTCATATGCCGGCTCGAACCGCTTACCACCAGGCACGGCCGCCCGCCGGGGCGGTCCAGCCAGTTCTGCAGCACGGCGGCCAGCGAATGGTCCGCGGCGATCAGGTACGGTAGCTCGTCGAGGATGAACGGCCCGTTCCAGCTCGCCCGCACGGCGGCGTCGACGAGGCGGGTGAAGAACGACCGCCAGTCCGGGTACTCGACGTCGGCGAACCCACCGAACCGCTCCGCGACCGCGGCGGCCAGATAACGCCGCTGAACGGCGGGCGCCGACTGATCCGCGACCGTGTAGAGGCCGTCGCGGCGCCGCGACCACTCCAGGAGCAGGCGGGACTTGCCTACCCGGCGGCGCCCCCAGATGACGGCGAACGCCCCGGAGTGGCGCAACGCGTTGTCGAGGCGGCGTAGCTCGCCGGCACGATCGAGAAACTCCATCGCGGTATTATGCACGACAGCATTATGTCGATCAGCATAGCATACGAGTAATCGGATGGCGCTCTGCAGCCCCGTGCGGCGCTGGCGATGAGCCTCTTACGCGAACGGACCTCACTACCCAGTGTGGAGACCTCTCACCGCCATCCGAAGTGGCCGTCTGATATATTGTGCACGCATGGATTGGCCCCGATTGCTCAACCACAAGCGACGCCGACCGACGACGATTCCCACCGATCCCCGCAGTGAGTTCGAGCGAGACTTCGATCGCGCCGTCTTCTCCACCCCGGTAAAGCGCCTGCAGGACAAGGCGCAGGTCTTTCCCTTGGAGCCGCATGATGCAGTACGCACTCGCCTGACCCACTCTCTCGAAGTCTCCAGCGTCGCCCGCGGACTCGCCACACGCACCGCCAAGTGGCTGTGGGAACAGGGGCTCATCTCTGAAGGCATGGATCGGTCGATCGAGGCTATCGCCGCGACCTCTGGGCTCATCCATGACTTGGGTAATCCCCCGTTTGGCCACGCCGGGGAAGACGCGATCAGGGCTTGGTTCCGCAGTCCCAAGCGAGAAATCCTGCTAGCAGCGTTGGACGATCAGCAGACCCAGGACTTCCTGAGATTCGAAGGTAACGCTCAGTCACTCAGACTCGTGGCCAAGCTGCAGATACTTGCAGACTATACCGGTCTCAATCTCACATTCGGAACACTATCTGCACTGAGCAAATACGTAGCTTCCTCCGAACAAGCCAACCGCAACGCCACGAATCGCGCCTTGAAAAAGCCAGGCTACTTCGCGTCCGAGGCTGACATCATTAAAGAGCTTCGAGACGCTACAGGCACAGGCGCGGCGCGGAATCCAATCTGTCTTCTGGTCGAAGCAGCTGACGACATCGTCTACCTTGCTGCCGACGTCGAGGATGCGGTGAAAAAGGACGTGTTTCCCTGGAGCACTGTACAGGAGCCACTGATGGCCTCGCAAGCGCCTTCCGTCAAGGACGCCTTGTATGTACAGGAGCAGATTCTAAAGGCCGGCCAGCCCCGTGTGCCCAATGACTTGGACGACGACATCCGGGCGTCAGCATTTAGGACGGCAGCAATCAGCGTCATGGCACGCCATGCATCCCGGATATTCCAAGACCGGTACGACGACATCATGGAAGGAACGTACTCCAGCTCACTGCTGGAGAAGAGTGAAGCGGCCGAGCTCGCTGATTGCTTGAGGTGCATCGGCATTGAGCACGTCTATCCGACCCGGTCGACTTTGCAGTTGGAATTGATGGGTCGGCACGTAATAGGAGACCTCATGGATGTCCTCTGGGAGGGAGCCCAGGAGATGCCGTCGACAGGCAACCCGAAGACGTCGACGTTCGCAGGCAAAGCGGCAGCACTTATCTCCTCGAACTACCGCAGGATTTTTCAGACTACGTTGGCTGAAGGACTACTACCGGAAGACTACTGCCGACTTCAGTTGGTAACAGATTACATCAGCGGCATGACGGACTCTTTCGCCAAGAATCTTCACGCGGAGCTGTTCAATGGACGGTAGGACTACCGTAGAAGATCTCAAGCGGCAGTTACGGGAGGAAGTTCGATCCCTCTTCCGTCGGAACGGCTCTGTCTGGAAGGAGCCTATCCTCGATGTGGTTCAGGAGCTCCGAGCCGCGAATGTGCCGGCCGTGCTGTTCGGTGGCACGCTTCGGTCGCTCCTGGCGTCGCGAGTCTTTCAGCGAAAGCTAGGCAGGCCAAGAGATATAGACATAGTCGTCTCCGGAGCTACTCTTTCGCAGCTTGAAAAGCGATTCTGCCACATTCTGGCGCGTCGAACACGCTTCGGTGGACTACGGCTACAGAGCGGAGTGTGGCAGTTCGACGTGTGGCCCGTTGGCGAGACTTGGGCTTTCAAGCAGGATCGAGCAGCCGGAGTGGCTGAGTTCGCGACGCTGCCGGCGACCACGACGTTCAATTTAGAAGCGGTCGCGGTCGAGGCTTGGCCATTGCACGGAGGGCGGCGCGCGCTCTTTGCCGGGAACGACCAATTCTTCAAAGGGATACTCGCCAAGACCATCGAACTCAACCTTGAGGACAATCCGTTTCCAGAACTCACCGTAGTCCGCGGGGTGATTCTTGCCAGCGAGCTGGGATTCGGCATCGGTCCACGATTGACCGGGTACATTGGTGAGGTCGGTGCGTCAATGAACGAAGATGCCGTTGAACGCATTCAGGCTGACCACTACGGCGAGGTCCGGATGAGCAGCCGCGCGCTGCACGACTCCATCAAGAGGATCGTGCGCCGAACGGGACACCGGGATAGCGATCAACTGTCAGGCAGAGGTCACGGTCGTTCTTGGGTCAACGTCGGCGAGAAGAGTGGAGCCGTCAAACTTCGGCGCCACCGTGCAGCGGTCTAGTTCAGATTCGTCCAAACGCGGAACGAGCTACGGATCGTCCGGACGGAGGCCGATCGCGCGCAGGGTATCCCTGCGGACCTTGGACACCATCACGTAGGCGGGGTCGTAGACGTTGCCCAGGTCGTACTCGACCGCCTGGCCCAGGAGGGTGTGCGCGGCGGTCTCCGGGAGGCCCAGCTCGCCCAGCCAGCGCAGCATCTCGCCCGTCGCGTACTGCACGCACTGGTCGAGCGGGCGGCCGCAACCGACGGTCATCAGGTGCTCGGCGGAGATCGCGCGCGGCCAGGCGATGGTGCGCCCGGACAGCACGCGCACGGAGAAGGTGACGTCGGCCGACACCTCGACGCCGTTGCCGGTGATCTCGCCGTCGCCCTGCACGGCGTGGACGTCACCCAGGAAGAACAGCGCGCCGGGCACCGACACCGGGAACCAGACGGTGACGCCCGCCACGAAGCCGGCGTAGTCCATGTTCCCGCCGTGCGCGCCGGAGGTGGCCGTGGAGATCGCCTCCCCCCGGTCGGGGGCCACGCCGAAGCAGCCGATCATGGGGCGGAGCGGCACCTGCAGCGCCTCCAGGCCGGGCACGTCGATCGGCGTGGCGGTGCCGCGGTCGAGGTCGAGACGCCAGTCGACCATCCGTTTCGCCCCGGCGTCGAACCCAGGTTCCAGCACCTGCGCATCCACGGGCGAGGTGGTGAAGCCGGTGGCGCGGTTGGGCGTGACGGCGTTCAGAGTCACCGCCAGCGCGTCGCCGGGCTCGGCGCCGTCGACGTGGAAGGGACCGGTCTGCGGGTTGCCGCGCGGGGTCACCTGATCGCCCGTGGCGTCGCCGCCGCCCGCGTCGACGGTGGAGGTCACGACGGTGTCGCCGTCGCCGATCGACACCACGGGCTCGTGCGTGCCAAGGGTGCGGTAGTAGTGGGTGGGCCGATACCGGTGCCGGAGCGGACGCTTTGCTATCATCGGGGCGAGCTTACAACCCGGCCACCATGCCGGCGAACCGCCCGAGAGATGGGACAAGGAGCCTGACGCGATATGAAACTCGGAATGTTCATGATGCCGCTGCATCCGCCGGAACGCGACCGCACCGAAGGCTACGAGGAGGACCTGGAGCTGGTGGTGCGCTGCGACAAGCTCGGCTACGAGGAGGCGTGGATCGGCCAGCACCACACCCTGGACTGGGAGCCCATCCCCTCCAACGACGTCTTCATCGCCAACGCGCTGCCGCGCACCTCGAACATCAAGCTGGGCACGGGCGTGACGATCATGCCCCTGCACCATCCGGCCAACATCGCCACCCGGCTGGCCTACCTCGACCACTTGGCGCGCGGCCGCTTCCTGATCGGCTTCGGCCAGGGCGGCGTGCCGTGCGACTACGAGCTGTTCGGCCTGGACCCGGCCGAGGTCGGGCTGATGACCATACGCGGCATGGACATGGTCCTGAAGCTGTGGGAATCCGAGGCGCCGTACGAGCTCAAGGACGAGTTCTGGGAGATCAAGGTCCAGAACCCCCGCCCCGACTTCAACATGGGCGACATCCTCAAGCCCTACCAGAAGCCGCACCCGCCGATCGCGACCAGCATCATCAAGGCGGAGTCGCGCGGCGCGCTCACCGCCGGCGAGCGCGGCTACATCCCGATCAGCGCCAACATGGTCACCCCGCAGGTGCTCAAGCGGCAGTGGGAGGTCTACTGCGAGGGCGCAGCCAAGGCCGGCCGCCCGGAGCCGGACCGCGCCGACTGGCGGGTGTCGCGCAGCATCATGGTGGCCGACACCGACGCCGACGCCTGGGAGTTCGCCCGCGCCGACGGCGCCTACGCCCGCTCGTACGAGTACCTGATCAAGATCCTCAAGGCCGGCATGGTGCAGGAGGCGATGAAGCTCGACCCGGGCATGGCCGACGACGACATCGACGTCCCGTACGTGCTCGAGAACCTGTGCATCATCGGCAGCGTCGACACGGTCGTGCAGCGCCTGCGCGAGGTGATCGACATCACCGGCGGATTCGGCACGCTCTTGATGCTGGCCCAGGACTCCGACAACGACGAGCGCTGGTGGCGCTGCGTGGAGCTCCTGGCCACCGAGGTGGTGCCGGCGCTGTCGGACCGCTAGGGGCCGCTGGGGGTGTCCCATGCTTGAACGAGTGCGGATCAAGAGCTATCGCACATTTCGCGACCTTGAGGTAACGCCGCTGAGCCGCGTGAACGTGGTCGCAGGCGGTAACAACGCGGGGAAGACTTCACTCCTGGAGGCGCTGTTTCTCCTATCGGGAGGAGGCCATCCCGCGATTACTATCACACCCTACATCACCCGTAACATGCGCGATGAGCTGGAAGGCCGACTGAACGCGAACGCGATTCTCGAAACGCTGTGGAAACCGCTGTTTTTTGGATTCGATGCGAGCCGCACGATCGAAATCACGGCGGAACATGAACCCGCCGGTCCCCTCTCACTGAAGATCGCACTTGAGACTAAGGAGAGCTTCGATTTGCCTCTGGCTGACGCCGCACGCAGCGACGTAGCTCGTAGGGCCGAACAATTGGTGCTGAGATTCAAGCAAGGTGACCAGGACGAGATCACGGCGTCAGCACACATCGGTGCCAACCGAATCGAGTTCGGACGCCATCAAGAAGAGTCTCCCTTTGTGGCGGACTTCCAGTATGCACGCGAGCGCACCGACCGAGACGACGCAATCCGCCTAGGTTCCCTACGAAAGCGCAAACAAGGGGATGTCCTGCTCGACGCACTTCGCGTGATTGAGCCCCGCTTGCGCAGCATTGAGGACAACTCCTCCAGTGGCTCTCCGATGATCTGGGGCGACATCGGACTGTCGGAACTCGTGCCGTTAGCGGTGATGGGGGAGGGCATGACACGGTTTGCGAGCGTCATTCTGGGTATCGTCGGAGTTCCTAGCGGTGTTGCGCTCATCGACGAGGTGGAGAACGGCATCCATCACTCCGTGCTGACCGACATGTGGCGGGTGATCGATGACTCCTCACGGCGCTATGGCGTGCAGGTATTCGCCACCACCCACAGCTTCGAATGCGTCCAAGCCGCCGACCAAGCCATCCAGACTGACGACCTTGCTCTCCATCGCCTGGAGGTCGACGAAGGCCGATGCAGGTGTGTCACCTACGAGCGATCCGAGATCGCGGCCGCAATCCGCCATGACATTGAGGTTCGTTGACTGTGAAGCCGCATGCCATCACGTCAGCGATTCAACTGCTGGTTGAAGGCAACGATTACCGAAACTTCTTTGAAGCGTTCCGTGATCATCTTCGGATTTCGCGGATGGAGATTCAGAACTACGGGGGCGTCAGTGAACTGAGTGGCTTTCTCTCGGCACTGGTGAGGGCTCCCAGGTTTGCCGATGTCCGCCATCTCGGGATCGTGCGTGATGCCGAGGCCTCCGCTCGGTCGGCATTTCAAAGCGTGCGTTCGGCACTGGACAAGGCAAGGCTGGCGCTCCCCGAAGAGATAGGCATGGTTGCGCCGGGAAGTCCCATGGTCAGCGTGTTGGTGTTGCCCGAAGACGCGCCAGGCATGCTCGAAACGGTGCTGGCGCGTTCCTTTGCGCAAACCCAAGAAGACAGTTGCATCGATCGGTTCTTCACGTGTATCGAGTCAAGCGGTGGGACGATTCGTCGGTCTGATAAGGCACGGGCATACGCCTACCTCTCCACGAGCAGCGATCCTCGCGTCTCGGTCGGCGTGGCAGCGAAGCAAGGCGTCTCGGACTTCGAGCATGCTGCATTCACCAAGGTCCGTGAGTTCCTGTCTCGGCTGGGGGCTCCATGACGGCAGTCCGAGCCCGACGCGTCCGCTGACGAGTAGCCGATGGCCGAGGTAGCCCGCTGGCAGGAGCTGGCCGGCGCGCTGGACGCAGCGGCAGAGGCCGACGGCACCGGCAGCCTGAGCGCAGCCGTCCGGCACGGCGGGCGCACGGTCTGGACCCACGCGGCCGGCTGGGCGGATCGCGAACAGGGCCGGCTTGCCGACGCCGGCACCGTCTACCGGGTGGGGTCGATCAGCAAGACGGTGACGGTGGTGACGGCGTTGCGCTTGGCGGAGCGGGGCGTGCTCGACCTGGACGAGCCGGTCGCTCGGCTGGTGCCTGAGATCGAGACCACGGTCGGCTACGGGGCGCAGCCGCGCGTCATCACGCTGCGCGACCTGGCGACCCACACCAGCGGCCTGGCGCGTGAGCCGCGCATCCCGCGGCTGCTGGCGGGGACGGTGGAGCGGTGGGAGCAGACGCTGCTGGGCGCCATCCCGGCCACCCGCTTCGCCCATCCGCCGGGCGCGTGCTTCGACTACTCCAACGTCGGCGCCGCCATCCTGGGCCTGGCGGTGCGGCGCGCGGGCGCGATGCCGTACCCGGAGTTGGTCGCCGCCGAGATCTGCGCGCCGCTCGGCCTGACCGCGACCGGGTTCCTGCCGCCGGCGGACCGCGCGCGCCTGGCCACCGGCTACGAGCGGCTGGTGGGCGGGTCGATCAGCACCCGCGACTCGGAGCGCCAGCACGCCGGGCGCGGCTTCCGCGTGCCGAGCGGCGGCCTGTACTCGACGCCGAGCGAGATCGCGGCATTCGGCGCGGCGCTGGGCCCGGCCGCGGAGGACGTGCTGCTGAGCGCGACGGCGCGGCGGGAGATGCTGCGGGTGGCGACCCGGAAGTCCGAGGAGTGCTCGCCCGGCCCGTCGAACGGCTACGGGGTCGGCGTCGAGCTCTACCTGGACGGCACGCAGGTGGTCGCCTTCGGCCACCACGGCGACATGAACGGCTACGGCGCGGTGGTGCTGGGCGATCCGCAGCGGGACGTGACGATCTGCGTGTGCAGCAGCTTCCGCGGAAGCGAGGATCTGGGCATGGAGCGCTCGCTCGACCTGCTGCTGGCGGCTGCCGGGGTGGTGGCGGCCCTCTCGGACGGATAGAGCCTGCCGGCTGCTGCCGGCCCATGCCCGAGTGACCGGGGCAGGTGCGTGACCGGCCGCGATGGTATTCTCGGAATGATGAAGTCCGAAATTTCCAACGAAGCCGGTCAGCGCGCGATCCTCTCCGCTACGCTGGCGGCTGCCGTGCTGGCGGCGGCGGGCTGCAGCCTGACCCCCGTCCCCGGCTGCGACCAGATGCACACCCAGGCGTTCTTCGCGTGGGCTGATGCGGCGCGGGTCGTCTCCTGCATCCGGCAGGGCGCGGACGTCACCGCGCGCGACCCGGACGGCAACACCGCCCTGCACTGGGCGGCCCGCTACGCTGGCGCCGCCAGGGCCGTCACGGCGCTGCTGGACGCCGGCGCCGACCCCGACGCGCGCCAGAAGGCGGGCGCCACGCCCCTGCACTGGGCGGCCCGCTACAGCGCCAGCGCGGACGTCATCACCGCGCTGGCCGACGCCGGCGCCAGCCTCGACGCCCGACAGCGGATCGGCGGCACCCCGCTGCACACCGCGGCCCGCTACAGCGACCATCCGGCCATCATCGCCGCACTGGCGGACGCCGGTGCCGACCTGGATGCCCGCCACGACGACGGCGTGACGCCGCTGCACTGGGCGGCCCGCTACAACGATCGACCGGCCATCGTCACTGCGCTCGTGGACGCGGGCGCCGACCTGGACGCGCGTACCACGACGGACAGCAACACGGCGCTGCACCTGGCAGCCCGGCACAGCGATCATCCGGCCGTCATCGCGGCTCTTGCGAGCGCCGGCGCGCCGCTCGAGACACGCAGTGAGAACGGAGCAACGCCGCTGCACAGTGCCGCCGCGTACAACCAGAATCCGACCATCATCACCGCCCTGGCGGCAGCGGGTGCGGACATGGAAGCCCGGCTCAGTGACGGCAACGGCACCGCGCTGCACGCCGCGGCCTACACCAACCAGAGCCCCGCCGTCATCGTCGCCCTGTTGGAGGCCGGCGCGAATCTGGAAGCCCGCAACGACTTGGGCGCAACGCCGCTGATCACCGCGGCCGGCAACACCGAGAATCCGGCGATCATCACCGCGTTGACCGATGCCGGCGCAGACCTGGATGCGCGGCACCGGATCGGCGGCGGTACGCCCCTGCACCACGCCGCCGCGCTCCACCACAATCCCGCCATCATCGTCGCCCTGCTCGAGGCCGGCGCTGACCTGGAAGCCCGCAACAGTCTGGACCGCACGCCGCTGCACAGCGCCGCGGACGGCGACTATCCCGCCATCGTGGCTGCGCTGCTGGAGGCGGGCGCGGAAGTCAACCCGACGGACCGATTCGGCCGCACGCCGCTGGATCGCGCCCGCCATCCGGACATCATCGCGCTGTTGCTGGAGGCCGGCGGCGTGTGCGCGAGGTCGGACAACTGCGATTGAGCGCTCGATCAGGCGCCGCTGGTCCGGTCAGGGAGCGGCGTCGCCGAAGAGGCCGATCTGAACGTCTCGCTCGATGCGGAGGCCGCGGAGCGACCGGTCGGCGAAGTCCAGCAGCGCCGCGTAGTCGGCGGCGGAGTGGTCGTGCACGCCAGGGCGGAACGCCCAGCCGATGGCGTCAGCGGCGCCGAGCATACGGTAGACCCGCTCGGTGGTGCGTAGCGCGGCGTAGGAACCGTAGGGATTGGCCCATGGGTCGCCGAACGCCTCGGTGATCAGCAGCGCCCGCGGCGCGATCAGCGCGTGCAGGAAGTGCTGGTCGTACGGCAACTCCGCGTCGCGGCCAGCGTAGTCGGCGAACTCCTTGCCGAACCAGAAGATATAGCGGCTCCTCAGGAAGTCTTCGATCACCTCCGCGCCGTCGCCCTTCATCCGGTTCGGACCGGAGCCGCCGGCCCCGGAGCAGTTGGGGTTGGTGAGCGCGATCCGCTCGTCGGTGGCGCCGGCCAGCAGCGCGCTCTTGCCGCCGCGAGAGTGCCCGGTGACGGCGATCCGATCGGCGGCCGCCGAGTCGATCCGGCCCAGCGCGTCCACGCAGCGGTGGAAGCCCCATGCCCAGGCGGCCAGGGCGCCGCACTCGGCGCCCGGCATCAGGCGGTACAGGCCGGTCTCCCGGTACCGGTCGGGGTTGTCGGCGGCCAGGGCCGTGCGGTCGAACGAGGCGGCGATGTAGCCGCGCTCCAGCACGGAGCGGACCACCTCGTCGTTGAAGTAGCGCCAGCAGCCGTCGCCGTCCAGGACGACGGGAAACGGCCCTTCGCCCGGCGGGATCCACAGGCTCAGCGGAAAGCGGATCTCGCCGCCCGCGACGTTCACCCGGATCTCGTACGTGTGATAGGCGACCACCCGCTCCGGCGCGATCAAATTGGCCGACCGCCGGATCACCTCCACGCCGTCCGGCGCCGGCGGCATGCCGCCATACTCGTGCGGGATGATCGCGCGGGCCAGCTCGCCGCGGCGGCGTGGCCACGACGACGCATCGGCCTCCGTGCCGTCCTCGAACCGGAGCGGATCGGGCGCCAGGGTCGCCGCTACAGAGTCGAGCTCACTCATGGAACGGTTCATGCAGGCTACTATGAGCGGAGGTGGGGCGATGAGGGACCACTACGACTCCTCGAAGGGAAGGCGCAATTCCTATGCGAAAACCCTCCGCATCGTGGACTGCGACGTGCACGTCCGCGAGCTGCCGGACGAGCTGGCCCGCCACTGCGACCTGCCGTGGCGCAAGGCCCTGGAGGCGATCGCCCCGGCGGCTGCCGTCACCTCGCGCTTCGGATCGGTGGGCGACTACATCGTGCCCGGACTGGCGCAGGGGTCGGGCGATGGCTCCGACCCGTTGTGGCCGGGCGGGCAGAACCGGCCCCTGTTCGAGATCGATCCCGCGCAGTGCCGGCACGACCTGGACGGCTTCGGCATCGAGTCGGCGGTGCTCTTTCCCGACCTGCTGCTGAAGCTCGCGGTGCAGGTCGACGCCGGCTACGCCATGGCCGTGGCGCGCGCCTACAACCGCTGGCTGATCGACCGGTGGCTGCCGGTCGACGGCTTCTACGGCGCGCTGTGCATCGCCCCGCAGGATCCGGAGGGGTCGGCGGCCGAGATCCGCGAGCTCGGCGGCCGGCACAAGATGGTCTGCGTGTACCTGCCGGCCGCCGGCGTGAATCCCCTGTACGGGCACCGGATGTACCACCCGATCTACGAGGCGGCGCAGGAGCTGGGCCTGCCGGTGTCCCTGCACGGACTCGCCATGTGCCATCCGACCTTTCCCTGCCAGCTGGAGCAGTTCGACGAGGTGGGGCGGCACGGCTTCGGCCACTCGCTGCAGATGTCGGCCAACTTCTACCACCTGATGTGCAACGGCATCCCCGTGCGCTTCCCGGACCTCAAGATCAGCTTCAACGAGGGCGGCCTGGCCTGGGTGCCGTGGATGATGATGCGGCTCAACAACGAGTACCTGGAGTGGCGCGGCCGGTTGCTGCCGTTCTTCAAGGAGCGGCCCAGCCACTACCTCCGGAACTTCCGCTTCTCCACCCAGCCGGCGGAGGAACCGGAGCATCCGCGCGACTACGTGAAGCTGCTTGACCTGATCAGCACCTTCACCGGGAACCACGACAACGTCATCTACGCCTCCGACTGGCCGCACCACGACTTCCTGCATCCCGACCGCCTGGGCAGGTACCCGATGCCCGACGAGGTGCGGCGGCAGACCATGGGCGCCAACGCCGCCGAGTTCTTCGGCATCCCCGAGCCCTGAGCACGCCATGGCCGACTACCAGCTCATGCCGGCAGCGGAGATCGCGGAAGGGACCTGCCGCCAGGTGACCGTCAACGGCGTGGACATCGGCATCTTCCGCGCCGGCGGCAGCCTCCGCGCCTACCGCAACCGCTGCCCGCACGACGGCGGGCCGGTCTGCGCCGGCACGATCACCGGCACCCTGGCGCAGGGCCCGGAGACCGGCTGGCAGCCCCGCTGGGAGCGGGAGGGAGAGATCCTCTACTGCCCCTGGCACGGCTCGGACTTCGACCTGTGCACGGGCAGGGCGCTGTCCAGGAAGCCGCTGCGCCTGCAGTCCTACCCCGTCAGGGTCGAGAACGGCACGGTCACGATCACGGTGTGAGAAGCCCGCGGCGGCCTCACCGGTAGCGGATCGAGACCTCCGCCCACTCGACGATCAGCGGCGGATGGATGTGCGGGTTTCGCTTCCGCACCGTGACCAGCAGCTCATTGCCGCCGGTGTTCAGGACGTGCGGCGACACCGGGAAGAGGATCTCCGCCCCGTACTGGTAGGGATAGGTCCGCTCCTCCCCGACCAGCCGGCGGCCGTTGACCGCCAGTTCCAGCTCGTCGCGCCCGGTGAGGTTGGCAATCTCCACCCGGAGCGCGATCTCCTGCGGCACGCTCCCGTCCAGCCGGTCGCCGATACGGAAGCGCACGCGGCCCTGCTGCCCGTCCCCGGCCAGCTCCAGCGGCAGGTCCACCAGCTCCTCCGGGATCCCATGGCCGTAGGCGCCAGGCGTCCCGGCCTTCAGGAAGTCGAAGATGTAGAGCTTGTCGCGCGTGGCCAGGGTGTCGAGATCGCCGATCTCGCGCAGCGCGTCCCAGCCCCACCGGTCCAGGTCGAAGAACTGCCGGTAGTGCTTGGAGAACGGCTGCCGGAAGAAATTGAACAGGTAGACGCCGTGCGCGCCGTCGCGCAGGTGCAGCATGGCGAAGGCGCGCAGCGCCTCGGCGCGCGCGAGCCGCGGGTCGTGGTTGGGGTTAATGGACGGGAACACCTGGCACGCGGTGCCGGCCACCGCCTGCATCCACGCGCCGGTGGGGATGGTGGCCGGGGTGACGCTGCGGCCCAGCGACAGCACGTCCACGATCTCCTCGCGGATCCAGGCGCGGACGTCGATGCCGATCCGCTCGCAGCGCTCGATCGACCCCGGCACGCGCGCCATGAGCGCCTTGCCGTGCTCGGCCGCCAGCGCCTTCACCCGGCGGATCATGGCGGTGAGCAACGGCGCGTCCTGGCGCTCGCGGCCGAGCCGGAACAGGAACGGGTGGCTCATGAAGTCGAGCTCGATCCCGTCGTTGTCGAAGCCCAGGATTTCCTCGGCGAGCGCGAGCACGTGGTCGCGGCAGCCTTCGGCCGCGTAGTCGAACGCCCGGCGCATCCACCACGGGATCGACTTCGGCTCGTAGACGGCGCCCGGCTCGCCGATCAGCCAGTCGGGGTGCTCGCTCTTGATCGGGCTGATACCGCCGACACCCGCCGCCGCCACCTTGGGATCGGGGTCGTGGGCGTCGTGCGCGTCGTTCATCCGCAGCGAGAAGAACAGCTCCATGCCGCAGTCGCGCGCGCCGCGGGCGACGAGCGCCGCGGGGTTGTGGCCGGCTTGCAGGAAGGACTGCAGGTTGCACCAGGAGCGCCAGTTGTGGACGTTCAGGAACTTGCCGTCGGCGGTGCGGTGGTGCTCCATCCACAGGGCCGGGCTTTCTGCGCCGGGCCGCTTCCCGCCGGGCGGGACGAGGTTCAGCCCGTGGGTGGCACCGCAGCACCAGACGTAGGTGTCGACGTGGGTGCCGGCCAGCGGCGCGAACAGCTCGGAGAGGTAGTCCCCGGCCGACATCGGCGCCTCGTGGAGCCTGCTGCGGAAGCCTCCGAGGGTGTCGCCGTCCTCGTTGTAGATGAGGCGCCGCCTGCGCGTTCGCTCTGCCATGCCGTCCCCGACGCTGGCACGGGTCCCGCGCCCGGTCAAGGAATCGGCACCGCCCGGACCGACCGCCTCGCGCATTGGTACGCCGCCCGCCATCCGGTACGCTTCCCGGACCACCGGAGCGGACCCATGACCCCTCAACAGGTAGCGCACTTTCAGACGCTCGGGTTCCTGCAGTGCCCGCGGCTCTTCTCTCCGCCGGAGATGAGCGCCCTGTCGGACGCGTTCGACGCGGCCATGCGCCGCGAGCGCGGCGGCGCGCCGGCCCCCGGACCGGGGGACCGGCGTCAGCAGGTGGCGTCGTTCTTCGACCTGGACCCGGAGGCGTTCTACCCGCTTCTGGACGACGAGCGGCTGGTGAACGTGTTCGAGACGCTGCTCGGGGAGGACTTCATCCTGCTGGAGAGCGAGGGGCTGCTGCACACGGAGGGCAGCCGCTGGCACCACGACGCGCGCGCGCCGACCGGGCTCTTCAGCATGCGCGCCGCGATCTACCTGGACCGGCTGGGGCCGGGCGACGGTTGCCTGGACATCATTCCCGGCAGCCACTTCCTGGAGTTCGGCGAGGCACTGACGCGCACGCCGCGGGACTACGGCGAGGACGGCTTCGGCGACCGCCTCCTCGACCTGGGCGTGGAGCCGGAGGAAATCCCCGGCCGCCATTCGCTGCGCAACGAGCCGGGCGACGTGATCTTCATGAACCACAAGGTCTATCACGCCGCCCTCACCGGGAAGCCGGGGCGCCGGGCCATCCACGTCAACTGCGTCCAGAACACGACGCCGGTGCGCAACCGCGAGCACTTCGACTGGCTGACCGGCGTGCTGGAGCAGTCGAGCCGCGCGCGGGGACGGCTCTACTCGGACCGCCTGATCGAGACGGCCGGCCCGCGCCGCCGCCGCATGCTGGCGCGCGCCATCGAGCTGGGCTACGGCACCGGCCGCCCGCCCGGGAGAAGGAAGGAACCATGATGGAGATCATCGACCAGGGCATCCTGTCGCACGTGCCGGGGCGCGGCGCGTTCCACCCGTGGATCACGCCGCTGTCCGACGGCACCTTCATCGCCAGCCAGTCGGTGGGGCCGGACCTGGCCTCCTCGGACAAGCTGATCGAGGTGCTGCGCTCGGACGACGGCAGGCACTGGGTCAGCCAGGGGAGCCCCCATCCGGGCGGCGGGCCGCCCACCGACGGTTATGGTTACGGCGGCCCCCAGGTGAGCGAGGTGCCGGACGGCCGCCTGGTCATGACCGCCGGGCGCGCCCTCCTGAGCGACGATCCGATGTTCGATCCCGAATCCGAGGCCCTGAACCCCCCGGAGAACCTGCTGCTCTGGTCATACGATTGGGGGCGCAGCTGGTCGGAGCCGCAGGTGGTGCCGGTGGACCTGCCGCCGGAGAAGTACACCGTAAATGGCGCCGGCAGCCTCAAGCAGCTCGCGCCGGACCGCTGGATGTATCCGCTCGAGACCTGGAAGCCGGAAGGCTACGACGGGCCGCCCGACCAGAAGGCGGTCGCCGTGTTCTCGGCCGACCAGGGGCGGACCTGGGCCGAGCTTACCGTGGTAGCGGACGATCCCACGGGCCGCCTGCTGTGGTGGGACCAGATGTGCGCGGTGCTGCCCGACGGCCGCATCTACACGATGTTCTGGACGCACCGCTACGGGACGTCCGAGGACGCCGTCAACCACTGGAGCGTGTCCGCCGACCAGGGCCGGACGTGGACGGCGCCCGTGCCCACCAACCTGCGCGGCCAGGTGTGCTCGCCGATCCCGCTGTCCGACGGTCGGGTGGCGGCGATCTACAACTACCGGCACGAGCCGCAGGGCATCCACGTCGCGCTCACGCGCGACCTGTCGCACTACGACGTCGAGCACGAGATCGTCGTGTTCGACGCCGGCGACGAGGCCACCCTGGGCGAGCCCGGGCACGAGAACTTCCTGGCCGAGCACATGCAGATCGCCTTTGGCAAGCCGTCCGGCATCGTGCTGGCCGACGGCACCGTGCTCGCCTGGTTCTGGTGCACGTCCGAGGGCGTCACCCACACGCGCTGGGTGCGCCTCCGCATCGACTGAGGGGCGTTGCTACCGGAGCTGGGTGCAGAGACCCCGGATGAGCCGGGGAAGCTCGTTGAGGCACGCTCGCGAAGCGTCCTTCCTGCTGCCGTTCGGGGTCGGCACTCCGTACATGGTGAGCTCGGTTGCCAGCCAGGCGTTCCCGGCCGCCACCAGGCGCCCGGTCTCGAAATAATCGCTCATGAAGCCGTTCCAGCCGATGCCCAGGCCATCCCCATTGGCCACGGCCGGCAGCAGGTTGAAATGGTTCTCGAACGTCTCGACCGGGGCCGGCGGAGCCGCGCAGCCATGAGCCTGGAACCACGTGTCCCAAGTTGCCCAGCCGTGGGCCGTCCGGGGGACGTCCAGGCGCGGCACGTCGCTCCACGTGCTCGGATGCTCGGCGAGCACGCCGCCGAAGCGTTCCATGAAGGCGGAAGAGGCCACCGGCACGATCTCCTCGCGCAACAGCGGAACCGCCCGAGGGTTCGGGTGCGGTCCGACCACGCCCTCGAACACGATGTCGATGCCCGACGGGAGCAGCAGCGGAAGGAGGTCGTAGTCGTAGACCACGATCCGCACCGCGATCGAGTCGCCAAGTGTGCGCTTGAGCGTAAGGAAGACGCGGTTCAGCACCAACACGGACATCTCCAGAGTGCAGCCGATGGTGAGCCCGGACCGGCGGTTGCTGCGCATCCTCTGGCCCGCGTCATGCAGCGCATCCAATCCTGACTGGACGGCGCCAAAGTAGGTCTCGCCGCTCTTCGTCAAGGCGACCCCACGGCCCCGGCGTTCGAACAGCGCCGCCCCGAGCGTCTTTTCGAGCATGCGGATGTGACGGCTGATCGCCGAGTGGGAAGTCGTGCGCTCTTCGGCGGCGAGCGTGATGCTGCCGAGCCGCGCCGTCGCCTCAAAGGCGAGCAACGCGCTCATGGAGGGAAGTCGAACCGGCTGCGGCTCATGGGGATGCGTCCGTCATTGACGGGGACGGTGCTCTGCTCCTTTCACCTAGGCACGCATGATGCGCCCGTCGGAGGATTACTGCAACAGGGAATGGGTGGGAAAAGAGATCATCCCCAATCAGATTTGGTACACACATGAATCAGAAATGATCATTGCGTGCCTGCTGCAACTGTGGAATGAAGAACCCCCGCGCGGGCTTCGTCTCTTCGCAGCGAAGCCTACGACTCCTCTGTTATGCCTTTCACAACCAACTGGCGGTCTTGATTTCCGAAGATCGGAGTCGCGGTCACGCCCGCGCGGGGGTACCGGCCAAAATAAACACCAACCCGACTGCCACGGTCAAGGGGTTTGTGCTCCTATGCCACGAGTTGCAGACCTCTCAATAATGATACGACAACGTATCCATTCGGCCATATATCCATGTGGCAATCTGTCGGTAGAGTCCTGATGACATCCGTCGGACAGCTTCGTGCCCAGTCCGTTCGATGGCGGCAAGTTCCTGCGGCATCATCGCGGACATCGTTGCCTTGGGCCGTCTTCTGCTACAGGGAACCGCATACCCCCGTACCAGGGAAAAACGTGAAGATCGAACATAGGGACAAGAGCTCTCCTGCGTTACCGGGTTCTTTCCGGGGATGCCGCGCGCCCGGATATAGTTCGCCAAGAAAAAGAGAGGCTGGCGCATAAGCCCGTGTACGGGCTCGCGTCGCCAGCCTCTCGGTTGCCGTGTCGGCGCGATGCCGTCAGTCGTGGACTACCAGCCCATGACCTCCTTCCACGCGGCGATCGGCGTCACGGACTTGAGCTCGGCGCGGTCGTCGATGCCGTTGGACTCCAGCCACGCGACCCACCGCTTGGTGCGGTCCTCGTAGATCCGCCGCCAGCGCGCGGTGTCGATCAGCGACGCGATCATGTCGTCGTAGGCGGACTGGAACTCGTCCTCGCTGCCCGCGGTCAGGACCGTCACCAGCCCCGTGTTGTACTTCTGCTCCGCGGACGCCAGCGCCGTCGCCTCCAGCGGCGGCAGCACCTCGGCGACCTGGGCATAGGACGGGATCGGACTGGCGAACGCCGCCAGCGCCTCGGCATAAGGCTGACCCCACTCCACGCCGCCCGGCACGCCGGAGTCGTAGGGCTCGGAGGGTATGAGCATCCCGTAGTGGTTGCGGTTGTGCTCCATGTTCTCGAAATTCAGCCGTTCGACCCATGACGCATAGGCGGGTGCCGCCAGCGGGAAGAGCTTCGGAAAGCGGCCGGCCTTCTCGCCCGTTTCCGGATCGGTGTAGCCGGACTCCCAGAGGTTGTTGACCCGCTTGTGCTGCGTCCCCGGCTCGCTCGGGCCGTGAAACCCGTCCGGCAGACTGGTCCAGTAGAGCGGCGGCGGCGCCGGCTCCCAGTCCACGCCCACCTGGCCGACGTGCACGAACGTCGAGATCACGCCTTCGTCGCTGAACATCCAGTCCAGCAGCTTCATGGTCTCGTCCGGGTACGGGTTGTTCGCCATGATCAGGTTGAAGCTGGACTGGTTGTTGGTATAGCGGCCCGGATTGTCCGTGATGGGAGGCAGCATCATGATGATCGCCTGCGCCTGGTACGCCTTCACGTCCTCGTGGTCGGGACCGAGCTGGTCGACCCGTGCGGTGAGATGATCGCGGTAGCCGGCGCCCGAGTAGCCGCCGTGTCCGGCCATGACCGAGTACTGGCCCGCCGCCAGGTCGCCTTCGAACGCGCCCGGATCCAGGAAAGCGCCGGGGCTCATCAGGCCGTCCCGCCACAGCATGTTGAAGAACTTCAACTGGTGGTAGAGCTCTTCCGAGGCCCACTGCGGCATGAGCCGCTTCTCGCCGTCGACCTCCCAGCCGGCGCCGCCGCCCTGGTTGATGACCATCTTCGGCCAGCGCATGTTGGCGTCGGTCATCAGGCCGAACGGTATGCGCGGGCTCCCGTCGAGCGTGGTGAAGTCGTCGTTCTTGAGATTCATCAGGAGCTCGTGGAGCTCGTCATAGGTCGTGGCGTAGCCGTACTTCTCGTAGGCGTCCAGCCGCATCATCCAGTGCGGATGGGCCGAGAACGGATCGTCCGCCCTGATCCGCCAGACCCATGAGGGCACGGCGTACAGCGTCCCCTCGAGCCGGTACGCGCGCAGGTGACCCTTGTCGGCCGAAGCGAAGACGGGGTAGTTCTCCGGGTCGTCGAAGTACTTGTCCAGCGCGTGCAGCCGCCCGTCCTTGGCCAGGTCGGTGAGCAGCCGCACGGACTCCGCGTTGAAGCGGACCCTGGCGATGACGTCCGGCACGTCGCCGGAGGCGACCAGGGCGCGCAGCGCCTCCAGGTTGCCCGAGCCCTCGGCGCGAATGCCGGGAATGCCGAACATCTCCTGGACCCACTGGTTGCCTATTTCCTCGAACGTTCCGTCCGGATCGCTGAACGGTCCGTCCGCGGGACGCGAGCCCATGCCCCAGATCCAGATGGGATCCTCGGCGACGCCGATGGACGCTCCCAGCAGGAGCACCACCAGCACGATCGATAGCTTTTTCATCGAAAGCCTCCTCCAAAGTGTCAAGTGCCGCACTCGGCAGCAGCGAAGATCACGGTCCTGAGTTCCCAAACACCTCCCGTTCTCGTTCATTCCTTGATCGATCCGATCAATACTCCCTTCACGAAGTAGCGCTGCAGCCACGGATACACCAGCAGGATCGGCACCATCGCGAACACCGTGAACGCCATGTCCAGCGACCGCTGCGTCAGGCGCGACGCCTCCTCCTCCAGCGGGCTCATGTTCGAGTAGTCGAGGATGACCCCCTTGAGGATGTCGATCGCGTTCTGCCGCGACACGCGCAGGAACGTCTGCAGCGGCCACAGCCTGGGCTCGGTGTTGACGAAGAACTCGCCCGTGAAATAGTCGTTCCAGTGGGTGACGGCGCTGAACAGGCCCAGCACCGCGAACATCGGGATCGACAGCGGCACGACTATCCTGAAGAAGATCGTCGGGTAGCCGGCGCCGTCCATCCGCGCCGCCTCCGTGAGGCCTTCCGGGAGTCCCTGGAAGGAGGTCTTCATCACGATCATGGTCCAGACCGAGAACCCGGCCGGGATGATGTAGACCCAGAACGTGTTGAGCAGCCCGAACGCCCGCAGCACCATGTAGTACGGGATCAGCCCGACCTCGAAGAAGATCGACAGAAAGAAGAACAGGATGATGATCTTGCGGCCCAACAGCTCCCTGCGCGTCAGGGCGAAGGCCGCCGTGCCGGTCACCACCAGCATCAGGGGAACGCCGGTGGCCACCCGCAGCACCGTGATGCCCAGCGCCCGCCACACCCCGGGCGTGTCGGCGACGATCCAGTAGTTGGCCCAGTAGAACTGCTTGGGCCAGAGCATGGCGTCCACGCCCGCCACGGGATCGCTGAGCGAATTGACCACCAGGTACCAGAACGGATAGAAGGTCACGGCCCCCAGCAACGCCAGAACGGCGTAGTTGCCGGCCCGGAAGAGCGTCTCCGAAGGCGTACGCCGGTAGTGCACGTGCCCGGTACCCGCCGCTCACCAGATGCCGGTCCCGGCCGAGCGCTTGGAGATCCAGTTGGCGGTCAGCACCAGCGCCAGGGCGATCACGCTGAACACCAGCCCCATGGCGGCCGCGAACGCGTAGTTGCCCTGGATCAGCCCGACGCGCAGGACGTAGTAGTCGGTAACGTAGGCCATCTCCGCGATGGTCGGGTTCATCAGGTTGTAGATCTGGTCGAACCCGGCCGACAGGATGCCCGGGATGCCGAGCACCAGCAGGATGGCGATGATGGGCAGCATCCCCGGCAGGGTGACGTGCCAGAGCTGCGCCCAACGGCCGGCGCCGTCGGCCAGCGCCGCCTCGTACAGCTCGGGATCGATGCGGGTGATCGCCGCCAGGTAGATGATCGTGCCCCAGCCCACCTCCTTGAAGATGTTGCTCACCACCAGGATCGGGATGAAGGCGGACTTGTCCCCCATCAGCGCGACCGGGTCCAGGCCGAGCACGGCGCGGATCTGGTTGAAGGGGCTGGTGGCCTCCCAGGACAGCAGGTCGTAGATGATCCGCGCCAGGATCACCCACGACAGGAAGTGGGGGAGGTACGCGACGGTCTGGATCGTGCGCTTGAAGGAGCGGTGGCGCACCTCGTTGAGCAGCAGCGCCAGGACGATCGGCATCGGCCAGGCGGCCAGGAACTTGGCCACCGAGATGCGCACCGTGTTGCGCAGCACGTACCAGAACTCCGGGTCCTGGAAGAAGAAGAAGTTGTAGAAGATGGGGTCGGTGAAGGGGCTGCGGAAGGGGCCGAGGGTGGTGCTGTAGTCCTTGAACGCCAGCGTGAGCCCGTAGACGGGGATGTAGCGGAACACGAACGTGAGCACGACGGCCGGCAGCAGCAGGAGGTAGAGCGCGCGCTGCCGCCAGATCAGGGTGAGCGCGCGCTGCACGGACATCCGCGTGCGCGTGCGTTCTTCGGTGACTGGCGCGGCAGGGTCGCGTCGGGCGGCAGGGTCGAGAGCCTTGGATGCTCGCATGGCCGCCCCGCCGGTCAGTGCGCGCGTCCCGGATCAGGCGGGCGATCGGCCGGCGCGCGCAGCGGTGGCTCGTACGACTCCACGTTCAGTGCAATCGCAATCACCATCCGAGGATCGTTCCACGGCGCCCCGCGCCGGTCAAGCGCAGCAAGCCAACAGGCTGCGCGCGTCAGCCGTGCCACATGTACTGGTGCTTGGGGTAGCCGTCCGGCATGATCCGCTCCGGGTGGGTCTCCGGGATGCAGACCACGCCCAGGTGCTCGTGGCCGAGCGTGTCGATCGCCCTGAGCTTCAGCTCCCGGCGCCGCGGTCCGGCGAGCGCGGTGCGCAGTTCGTCGACGTGCCCGAGCCGGCGCTGCAGCGGACCCTTCACGCTCTTGCCGTCGAGGTTGCAGGCGTCCCAGATGGCCAGGCCCGCCGCGCCCGCGTCGTACAGCGACAGGGCTTCCGTGCGGTACGCGTCGTAGGCCGCGTCGGTGCCGTCGTCCCAGACCCGCAGGTGCGGCCAGAGCTCGACCGGCGACCCGTCCACCAGCTCGCGGTAGTGGGCCATGTCGACCGCCGGCTGCCCGCGGATCTTCCCCCACGGATGCAGGCGGTCGACCAGCCCCTCGGCCACCCACGCCGCCACGTCCAGGCCGTAGTAGAGGTTGCCGGCCGGCAGCGCGAAGGTGTCGGCCGACAGGGCGATCCGCCGGCCCGCCTTCCTGCCGACCGAGTCGAGCTCCGCGCGCAACTCGCGCACGAACGCCGTCAAGGCGCGGAATCGGTAGCGCAGCCAGCGCTCGTCCCACTCGTCGAGCGCGCGGGGGTCGTCCCCGTACTCCTGCAGAAAGCCGCTCACCAGCGGCTCCTCGTAACCGACGAACGGCGGCCCGCGCAGGAAGTTGAGGTCGATGCCGTCGGCCCCCCAGGAGGCCAGCTCGGCCAGGAAGTCGACCTGGTGGCGGCGCACCTCGCCGAACGCATAGCTCAGGCTGCTGGTCGCGATCCCGGCACGGCTCACGCACCGCCACTCGGGATGCTCGACGCACAGCGCGTTGGTCGGCGACTCGTGCGGGAAGGGCATCGCCCAGGCGCCCATGCGCTGGTAGACGTGGAATCGCAGTCCCATCCCCTGCGCGTACTCCATGGCGGTGGTCAGCGTGTTGATGCCGCGCCGGTTGAGGGCCTCGAACGACTCGTGGCCCTGCACGCCCATGGCCGGGCCGTCGTGGCCGGCGAGCATCCTGCCCTTGGTGACCGGGAAGGTCGTGGCCGTGCCGATGACGCCCCAGTAGAGGCTCTCCACGTCGGAGTGGCGGTACGGTTCCACCAGCTCCCAGATGTCCCGGCGGTCACCGAACGCGCCCGACGTGACGAAGCCGACGCCGTCGTTGTAGGCGATCAGCCTGCGGTGACCGCCGTCGCCGCGGTCCGCCTGCAGCTCCGCCACCTCGCGCTCGGCGAGCGGCTCGCAGCGCACGTAGGCCAGCGCGGTGGCGGCGCCGCTTCCCCGCCGGGGCGGCGCGATGACCAGGTCCTGCCCGCTCAGGTCGGCGCAGGCGAGCTCGAATTCCTCGATGCTGATGCGGTCGGACGGCGGCGTGCGGTCCCGTTCGAAGGCCCGGAAGCAGGGGTCGCCGCTCAGCTTCACACGGTTGCTGGCCGGAGCGTACGTGCGGTGAAGGCTGAAGCAGTCGCCCCAGACGCCGACCGTCACCCGGTGCCAGCCCTGCAGGTTAAGCGGCAGCGTCAGGTGCGGCGTGTCGCCCGCGTCCGCGGCGTACAGCAGCCGGCCTTGGAGGTCGCCGCTGGTGTAGTCGCACACGCGCCAGTAGCCGGGGCGCGCGTCAGAGGAGATCGCGCCGGAAGGGGTCGCCCTGCTGAAGTCGCTGAATACGATTGCCCTACCCACAACCGGCTACGCTGGGCGAGCCCGCGCGCGCTGTCAAGCGCTCGCGCAGGTCGTTACCGCGTCAGTTCGAACGATTGCCGAGCCACTGTTCACCAGCCCTCTTCCACTCCTCCTCGGCGCTGGGATCAAAGATGCGGCCGTCCAATATCGCAATCTGGTCTTCGGTGTCGGCGGCCTGAAATTTCAATGTTATGTAGACCTGCCCCTCCACTTTTGCCAGCCACACGACAACTGTTCCTATCCCGGGAGCTACCAGGATCGGCCCGCCACACTCTGATTCGGTCCAATAAGGTGTTTCCACAAGAAGTAAGGTGTACCGTCAGTTCCACGCGATTTCAACCTGACCCCGCTGCCGGCGGATCAGGCGAGCCCGGCCAGCACCTCCAGGCAGCGCTCGGCGACGATCCGTTCCTGGCCCGGCTTCAGCATGTGCGGATTGACGACGAGGCCGTCGATGAAGTGCTGGGCCAGCGCGATGCGCGGATCTCCGTCCATCAGGCCCTGGAAGAGCTGCCCGGTCGTGAAGCCGGCGTCCGGCAGCGTGCGCACGGCGAGCATGGGCACGGTGTAGGTGTCTCCCTTCTCCATGCGCTCCAGCGCGATCGCGTGGCCGGTGCCCGCGAGCGCCTGCTCGACGTGCTCGACCTGCGCCGTCCAGCGGGCGCGGTCGGCGTCGTGGTCGCGCGCCAGGTAGAGCTCCAGCGCCCGCAAGAAGCCGATGATCTCCTCGCGGCTGACCTTGGCCGGCCGGCCGACGGTCGCGAACGGGTTGCCGTTGGCCATGCAGGCGTCGATCAGGTCCTGCCGGCCGACCACGAGCCCGGTCGACTGCGGCCCCATGATGCTCTTGCCGCCGCTGAAGATGGTCAGGTCGGCGCCGGCCTTCCAGAACCGGGTCAGGGTCGACAGCGGCGGGCACTCGGAGGCGGCATCGACGATCAGCGGCACGCCGGCCCCCTGGGCGATGCTCACCAGGTCCGCGAGCGGGACCGAGGCAGGGTCCCCCAGCCGGTGGGCCATGCACAGAATGGCGGCCGTGTCCGGGCCGACCGCCGCCCGCAACGCATCGGTGGGGGGCTCGCCTCCGTCCGGGACCTCCACGAAGGTGGCGCCGGCCAGCCGCAGCGCCTGGTCGTAGGCCAGGCGGTGGATCTGCTGAACGACCACGTCCGACTTCATGCCGGTGGTGTCGGGAAGCTGCGCGATCCGCTCGGGATCGGTGCCGGCGATGCAGGCCGCCGCCGTCACCAGCAGCCCGGCCGCGGCGCTGGAGGTCACGTAGGCCGCCTCCACGTCCAGTAGCCCGGCGATGCGTCGGCCTACCGCCGGGTGCAGATCCTCCAGCCGGCAGAACTCGCGGTTGGCCTCCCGCATGACCGCGAAGATCTCCGGATCCATCACCGAGCCGCCGTAGTTGGTCACGGTGCCGGCGGCGTTGATCAGCGGGCGTACGCCCATTTCCTCGTAGATTCCCATTCGTTCCTCTCTCGCTCTCTGCGCGAGTCCGGCATCCTATAGCAGATCGCGCGTCGACGATGGTCGGAGGCAGGTGTCACCGGCCCTCACCTCGTTTGCTTCGGCGGCGGCGTCGATCTACCATCGGCGGGTGGACCGCGCTCAACTCCCGTTCATGATCCAGCTTCTCGATGACGAGACGCCGGCGGTCCAGCAGCGCGTGATGGAGGCGCTGGCCGACTTCGGCGACGAGCTGGACGCGGAGATCGAGCGACAGGGAATCGAGGTCGACGACGCGCGCCGCGAGCTGCTCGACGAAGTCCACGCCATCCAGCGGCGCGATCGGTTGCTGGAGCGCTGGCAGGAGTGCCTGGCCGTCCCGAACGAGAAGGTGAAGCTGGAGACCGCGCTCGGGCTGATCGCGGAGTACGAGCTGGGTGAAGGCGCCGCCGAGCGGCTGACCAGCCTGCTGGACGGGCTGGCCGACGACTACCGCAGCGCCCACGTCGGCGCCGACGTGTTCACGCTGGCCCACTACCTGTTCCGGACCAGGGGGCTGACCGGCTGCGGCAAGAAGGACTACTACACACCGGCCGCGAGCAACCTGGTGTCCGTGATCACCCGCGGCCGCGGGCTGCCGATCAGCCTGTCGTGCATCTACCTGCTGGTCGGCGCCCGGCTCGGTCTGGACATCGAGGGCTGCAACGTGCCGAACCACTTCCTGGCCCGCGCCGTGGCCGGCGACCGGCTGATCCTGGTCGATTGCTTCAACGGCGGGGCGACCCTGGACGTCGCGCAACTCATTCCCAAGGGACACGACGCCACCGCGCAGCTCGCCCGCATCCGCCGCGGCACCCCGGCCGCCACGATCATGCTGCGCGTGGCCGCCAACCTGGCGGTCGCGCACGCGCGCGGGGGCAACGAGTCCGACGCGCGCTTCTTCACCGAGCTGCGCGACCAGACCGCCTGAGCGGTCCGCTGAGCGCCAGCGGACCGGCCCTGCCCGCCGCGTCCGGCGGCGATGAGGAATCGCTGCGCGGCACGGTCCACTCGATCATCTACGTCACCGACGACGGCTCCTTCGCGGTCGTGCGCCTGCAATCGGAGGATGACCCCGATGCGCAGCCGGTCGCGGTCGGCCCGCTGGCCGGCGTGCGCCCGGGCGAGCTCCTGCACCTGCGGGGCGCGTGGACCCATCACCGCCGCCACGGCCCGCGCTTCGAGGTCACCTCATTCCACTCCGTGGCTCCGAGCACCGCGGCCGGCATCGCGCGCTTCCTGGCCTCGCGCCTGGTGAAGGGCGTCGGCCCCGCGCTGGCGAAGCGCATCGTCGCCCGCTTCGGCACCGACGCGCTGGACGTGCTGGACCGCCACGGCGAGCGGCTGACCGAGGTGGCCGGCATCGGCACCGACCGCCGCGACCGCATCCTGGCCTCCTGGGCCGACCACCGCCAGCTCCGCGACACCATGATCTTCCTGCAGGGGCACGGCATCTCCCCGGCCTACGCGCTGCGCATCCACCGCCGCTACGGAGCCGGGGCACGCCACGCGGTCACGGACAACCCGTACCGGCTGGCCGAGGAGGTGGCCGGCATCGGCTTCCTGATCGCCGACCGCATCGCCGCCTCGCTCGGCGTCGACCGGGACTCGCCGGAGCGGGCGGCCGCCGGCGTGCTGCACGTGCTCGGCACCGGCGCGGGGCGCGGCCACACGCAGATGCCGGTGGAGGACGTGGCGGCCTCCGGCGCCGAGTTGCTGTCCGTGGACGAGCGGGCGGTCCGCAACGCGATCCAGGCGCTGCTCGACCGCGGCGCGGTCCTGTCCTGCCAGGCTGCCGGCGGTGCCGCGATCGCTCTCCCCCACCTGCGGCTGGCCGAGCAGCGCTCCGCGGCGCGGCTGAGGGAGCTGACCGGCCACGCGGTGCCGCCGCTGGCCGCCGGCGTGCCGGTGCTGCTCGCCGCCTTCGAGCAGGATAGCGGCGTGGAGCTGTCGGCCGAGCAGCGCCACGCCGCCGCCGAAGCGGCGCAGGCAGCGGTGCTGGTGGTGACCGGCGGCCCCGGCACCGGGAAGACCACACTGATCCGGGCGGTGCTCGGCCTGTACGACGCGGCCGGCCTGCTCGTGCGGCTCGCCGCTCCGACCGGTCGCGCCGCCAAGCGGATCGAGGAGCAGACCGGACGCCCGGCCTCGACCATCCACCGGCTGCTGGAGTACAGCCCGCGCGAGGGCCGATTCCTGCGCGACGACGAGAACCTGCTCGACTGCGACGGGCTGATCATCGACGAGCTGTCCATGGTGGACGTCACGCTGCTTGACGCCGTGCTGGCTGCGACCCCGGCGGAGTGCCGGCTCATGCTGGTGGGCGACAGCGACCAGCTCCCGTCGGTGGGACCAGGCGACGTGCTGGCCGACCTGATCGCCGCGGGCGTCTGCCCGGTCGCCCGCCTCACCACCGTGTTCCGCCAGGGCGAGCGCAGCGCCATCGTCATGGCTGCGCACGCCGTCAACCACGGCGAGGTCCCGGGCCGCAGCGACGGCGAGGCCGGCGACTACTTCTTCGTCAGCCGGCACGACCGGGAGGCCGCGCGCGGGACGATCGTGCACCTGGTCACCGAGCGCATGCCGGACCGCTTCGGCCTCGACCCGCGCACCGACATCCAGGTGCTCACCCCGATGAACCGCGGCGAGCTGGGCACCGCCGCCCTCAACCGAGAGTTGCAGGCGGCGCTGAACCCGCACGGCGCCGCGATCGAGGGAGCCGCCGACATCCGCGTCGGCGACCGGGTCATGCAGACCCGCAACGACTACCAGCTCGAGGTGTTCAACGGCGACATCGGCCTGGTGCGCGACCTGGACGCGGAGGACCAGCGCGTGCTGGTGGACTTCTCGACGGGACCGGTCTGGTACGAGGCGTCGGAGCTGGACTCGCTGGTGCCGGCTTACGCGATCACGATCCACAAGTCGCAGGGCTCGGAGTTCGCGGCCGCGGTGATCTCCATCGCCACCGAGCACTACCCGATGCTGCAGCGCAACCTGCTGTACACGGCGCTGACCCGCGCGCGGCGGCTGGCGGTGGTGGTGGGCAGCCCCCGCGCCGCGCATATCGCGGTCGGCAACGCGCAGGCGCGCCAGCGCCATACCGGGCTGGTCGAGCTGCTGACGGGCGTTTCGCCGGCCGCGCGATGACCGCGCCGGTTGGCAGTCGCGTCGGCCTCGGCACCTGGGCGATCGGCGGCCCCGGCTGGCGGGGCGGCTGGGGGGCACAGGCGGACGCCGACTCGCTGGCCACCATCCACGCCGCCCTGGACCGCGGCGTCGACTGGCTGGACACCGCCCCGCTGTACGGCCGCGGCCACGCCGAGGAGCTGATCGGCCGCGCGCTCGCCGAGCGCCCCGGCGACGGCCGCGGCGTGCGCCTGGCCACCAAGTGCGGGTGGCCGTGGGTGGGCCGGCGCGCCCGTCCATTCGCGCGGCTCACGGCCGCCAGCATCCGCGGCGAGCTGGAGCAGAGCCTGCGGCTTCTGCGTACCGAGCGCATCGACCTCTACCAGATCCACCACCCGCGCCCGCCGGAGCAGCTCGCCGAAGGCTGGCAGGAGCTGGCCCGCCTGCGCGAGCGCGGCCTGATCGGCGCCTGCGGCGTGTGCAACGCCACCGTGGCCGACCTCGACCGGCTGCTCGCCATCGCTCCGGTGGAAGCGCTGCAGGTGCCGTACAGCCTGCTGCGGCGCGACGCGGAAGCCGAGCTCCTGCCCTACTGCCGCCGCCACGGCATCGCCGTGCTGGCCGCAAGCCCGCTGCACAGCGGCATGCTGGCCGACGGTTTCGACCGCGCGCGGGTGGCGCGGCTGCCAGGGAACGATTGGCGGCGCGGCCACCGCGACTTCACCGAGCCGCGGCTCGCCGCGCACCTGCGGGTCGTCGAGCGGCTGCGCGCAATAGCCGGAGACCGGCCGCTGCCGTGGCTGGCCCTTGGCTGGCTGCTCGCGCAGCCGGGCGTACACGCGGCCATCCTGGGGGCACGGCACCCGCGCCAAGTGGCCCAGGCGCTCAGCCTCTGGCCGGAGCTGGATGCGGTGGAGGCGGCCCGGCTCGGCGCCGCAGCGGGGTCTCGCACGCCGCGGCTTGCCAAGTCATAGGACCATGGCACATAGTCCGGTTATGACAACCGTGTCCAAATCCCGGTTCAAGCCGCGGGCGTTCGAGTATTTCCGCATGGTCGAGGAGCGGCGCGAGACACTGGTCATCACCGATCGCGGCACGCCGGTACTCAAAATCACGCCGTTTGCGGAAGAAGACGATGCCGATCTGGCAGCCCTGCGCGGGTCCGTGCTGCGTTACGACGAACCGCTGGAGCCGGTCGACGAACCCTGGGAGTCAGCCGATTGATCCTGCTGGATACGCACGCCTGGATTTGGCACCTGAGCGATCCGTCCCAGCTCTCGGCGGCAGCCCGTGCCGCGATCGATGACGCTCGCCGCGACCTCGCCGTCCACGTCTCCTCGATCAGCGTGTGGGAGCTGTTCATGCTGACGAAGAAAGGCCGCCTGCAGCTCGCCGTCGCACCGGAGGCGTTTGTGCACCGGGCGGAGCGCCTGTCCTACGTGCGGTTCGCCGCGGTCGACAACGGCGTCGCCCGCCGCTCGGTGCAGCTCCCCGACATTCATGACGATCCGGCAGACCGCCTGATCCTGGCGACCGCCCAGCAGCTCGGCTGCCCCCTCGTGAGCAAGGACCGCCGTTTCTCGGACTATCCCGACGCAGCGATCATCTGGTAGCGGCGGCAGGAGCGGTGAGCGCGCCGACGATCTTCTCGCCGTCGAAGCGCGCGGTCTCGATGAAAATGCTGCCGGCCCGGTCTCCTGCGCACACCGAGCCGCAGACGAACACCCCGGGCACGTCCGTCTGGCATGTGTCCGGGTCGTAACGCGGCGTCCGGTCCGGCCCCTCCAGGGTGACGCCGACCCCCTCCAGCAGGCTCAGGTCGGGGCGGTAGCCGATCTGGACGATCACGGCGTCGTTGGCGATCTGCTGCGAGCGGCCGTCCTGCCGCACCGTGATCGAGTCGTCGTCGATGCGCTCCACCGTCGCCGACGGCAGCCAGCCGATCTCGCCGCGTGCGATGCGGTTCTCCAACTCCGGCAGCACCCAGTACTTGGTCTGCATCCGCTCGCCGCGATGGATCAGGGTCACATGCGCGCCGGCGCGCTGCAGCTCCAGCGCGGCCTCCGCGGCGGCGCTGCGCCCGCCGATGACGGCCACGGCACGGTCGTAGTAGGGGTGTCCCTCGTCGAAGCGATGCACGACCTTGGGCAGCTCCTCACCCGGCACCCCCAGCCGCCGTGGCCAGTCGAAGAAGCCGGTGGCGACCACGACGGCGCGCGCGGCCGACCGCCGGCTCCGCGATCCGCGCACCGAGGTGACCACGAATCCTTCAGCGCCTCCGGACTCGTCCCGCTCCAGCGCGACCACCCGTTCGTACTGCCGCACCCGCACCGCGAAGCGCTCGGCCACGCGCCGGTAGTACTCGACCGTCTCGGCCCGCGACGGCTTGCGCGCCAGCGACGCGAAGGGCATCCGCGCCAGCTCCAAGCGCTCCGGCGAGGAGAAGAACACCATGTTGCGCGGGAAGTGGAAGATCGAGTTGACCAGGCAGCCCTTCTCCAGCAGCACGTAGTCCAGGCCGGCCGCCTCGGCTTGAATCGCGCAGGCCAAGCCGGCCGGGCCCGCGCCGATGACGATGAGGTCATGGCCGGTGACTTGGCCGTTTCCGTGTGCGTCCGTGTCTGACATCGCTCGCTTCCGCCGCCGCGTACTGGACCACTACCGCCGCCACGGCCGCCGGTTCCCCTGGCGGCAGACACGCGACCCGTATCGGATCCTGGTTTCCGAGTTCATGCTACAGCAGACGCAGACGGCGCGCGTGCTCAAGCACTTCGACCCGTTCGTGGCGCGTTTCCCCGACGCGCGCTCGCTGGCCGCCGCCGACCGTGGCGAGGTGCTGGCGCTGTGGAGCGGCCTTGGCTACAACCGGCGCGCCGTGGCCCTGCACCGCGCCGCGGCGTTGATCGCGAATCGTTTCGGCGGCGAAGTGCCGAGCGGCGAAGAGGATCTGCGCGCCCTGCCCGGAGTCGGGCCGGCCACCGCCGGGGCGGTGCAGGCATTCGGCTTCGGGCTGCCGGCCGTGTTCGTGGAGACGAACATCCGCCGCGCCGTCCTGCACGAGCTGTTCCCGGGCCGCGACCATGTCAGCGACCGCGAGCTCGAGCCGGTGCTGGAGCGGGCGCTCGATCGCGCCGACCCGCGCACCTGGTATCAGGCGCTGATGGACTACGGCGCCGCCCTGGGGCGCACCGGCCCCAATCCGAACCGACGGAGCGCCCACTACACGCGCCAGAGCAGTTTCGACGGCTCCAACCGCCAGCAGCGGGGGCTCATCCTGCGCGTGCTGGCCGAACGGGGCCCGCTGGACGGCGACGAGCTGGCCTGTGCCATCGGCGCCGATGACGCCACCGCCCGCGAACGGGCGCGCCGCAACCTGCGGGCGTTGACCGCCGAAGGCTTCCTCGACATGACCGGGGGCATCGTCGCGCTGGCGAGCGGCCGGGAGGACGCGGAATCCGGCCCGGTCTCCGATGCGCTTGCCTAAGACCGAACCGCTTCGGTAGCGTCGGAAGGCACGGCTCGTTCATCGAGTCGACAGGGGAGGGGCATGGCCGAACTGAAGGTCATCAAGCGCACCGGTGAAGTCGTGGGCTTCGACCGGGAGCGGATCGCCACCGCCATCAGCAAGGCGGTGCGCGCAACCGGAGAGCCACACATCACCGCCGTTCTGGGAAACGGCAAGCTGCACGACCTGCTCACGGGCGTCACGACCGAGATCGACGACCGCTTCGTCGAGCTGTTTCCCAACGTCGAGAACATCCAGGACATCGTCGAGAAACACCTGGTCAAGCACGGTCTCTACGAGGTCGCCAAGCGCTACATCCTGTACCGCGCCGATCACCAGAAGGCGCGCGAAGAGCGCAAGGACCAGGTGGCCGAGCGCTCGCTGCTCGGCAAGCTCACGGTGGTCAAGCGCGACGGCCGCACGGTGCTGTTCGACATCTCGGAGATCCAGCAGGCTATCCAGGAGTGCGCGCACGGCTTCGACCAGTCCGGTAGCGACGGCGAGATCGACGTCGAGCTGATCGCGCGCGAGACGGTACGCAACGTCTTCGACGGCATCTCCACCGCCGACATCGACCGGGCGGTGCTGCTGGCCGCCTCCTCGTTCATCGAGCGAGACCCCGCCTACGCCAAGGTGGCCGCGCGGCTGTTCCTGCGCCGCATCTACCGCGAGGTGATCGGCGTCGCCCGCAGCCACGAGGACGGCTACCGGCAGGCGTTCGTGCGCGGCATCCGCCACGGCGTCGAGCAGGGCCTGTTCGACGAGCGCCTCCTGGAGTTCAACCTGGGCCGGCTGGCCGAATCGCTCGATACCGCCCGCGACGACCTGCTGAACTTCATGGGCGTGCAGACCCTGCACGAGCGCTACTTCGCCCGCGCCGGCGAGGTGCTGCTGGAGACGCCGCAGGCGTTCTGGATGCGCGTGGCGATGGGTCTGGCCGTGCTGGAGGACGATCGCGACGAGCGCGCGGTGGCCTTCTACCAGGTGATCTCCTCGCTGCGCTTCGTGCCGTCGACGCCGACCCTGTTCCACTCCGGCACCACCCACCCGCAGCTCTCCTCCTGTTTCCTCACCACGGTCGAGGACGACCTGGAGCACATCTTCAAGTCGTTCGCTGACAACGCGCAGCTCTCCAAGTGGTCGGGCGGCCTGGGCAACGACTGGACGTCGATCCGCGGCACGGGCGCCCACATCAAGAGCACCAATGTGGAGAGCCAGGGGGTGATCCCGTTCCTGAAGATCGCCAGCGACGTGACCCTGGCCATCAACCGCTCCGGCAAGCGGCGCGGGGCCACCTGCGCCTACCTGGAGACGTGGCACCTGGACATCGAGGACTTCCTGGATCTGCGCCGCAACACCGGCGACGAGCGCCGGCGCACGCACGACATGAACACGGCCAACTGGATCCCGGACCTGTTCATGAAGCGGGTGGCCGACGACGCCGAGTGGACGCTGTTCTCGCCGGACGACACCCCGGATCTCCACGACCTGTACGGGCAGGCCTTCGAGCAGCGCTACGCCGAGTACGAGCGCAAGGCGCGCGCCGGCCTGCTGCAGCGGACCCGCACCGTCTCCGCGCTGAAGCTCTGGCGGAAGATGCTGTCGATGCTGTTCGAGACCGGCCACCCGTGGATCACCTTCAAGGACCCGACGAACATCCGCTCGCCGCAGGACCACGCCGGGGTCGTACACAGCTCCAACCTGTGCACGGAGATCACGCTCAACACCTCGCGGGAAGAGACGGCGGTCTGCAACCTGGGCTCCGTGAACCTGGAGAAGCACGTGGTCGACGGCGCGCTGCAGGCGGAGTCGCTGGCCGTCACCGTCGAGACCGCGATGCGGATGCTCGACAACGTGATCGACGTCTGCTTCTACCCCACCCCGGAGGCGCGCACGTCGAATCTGCGCCACCGCCCGGTCGGCCTGGGCGTGATGGGGTTCGCCGACGCCCTGTTCAAGCTGGACATCCCGTTCGAGTCGGACGAGGCGATCGCGTTCGCCGACCGCTCCATGGAGCTGATCGCCCACAGCGCGATCCTGGGCTCCTCGCGCCTGGCCGCCGAGCGCGGCCCCTACGACAGCTATGCCGGCTCCAAGTGGGAGCGCGGCCTGCTGCCGCAGGACACCCTGGACCTGCTGGAGGCCGAGCGCGGCCTGCCGGTCGAGGTGGCGCGCGGCGGCGAGCTGGACTGGGAGCCGGTGCGCCGGCACGTGCGCGAGCACGGCATGCGCAACTCCAACACCATGGCGATCGCCCCGACGGCGACCATCTCCACCATCTCCGGCTGCTTCCCGTCGATCGAGCCGATCTACCAGAACGTCTACGTCAAGTCGAACATCTCCGGCGAGTTCACCGTCGCCAACCCCTACCTGGTGGGCGACCTCAAGCAGTCCGGCCTCTGGGACCGGGAGATGTTCGAGCAGTTGAAGTTCCACGACGGCAGCGTGCAGGCGATCGAAGCGATCCCGGCGCCGCTGCGCGCCAAGTACCGGACCGCGTTCGAGGTCGCCCCCCTGCACTGCCTGCGCATGACCGCCGCGCGCAGCAAGTGGATCGACCAGAGCCAGTCGCACAACGTGTTCATGCGCGGCACGTCCGGGCAGGCGCTGAGCGAGATCTACCAGACCGCTTGGAAGCTGGGCCTGAAGACCACCTACTACCTGCGAACGCTGGCCGCCAGCCAGGTGGAGAAGTCCACCCTGGGCAGCGAGTACGGCTTCACCCAGAAGCGCGCCAACGGCGCGCCGGCCAACGGGACGCCCGCCAACGGGACGCCGGCGCCGGCCGGGCAAGCCCCGGACGCCGCGCCACAGAACGGCCAGGACGCCCCCGCCTGCAACCTGGACGAAGACTGCGATGCCTGCCAATAGCGCCCCACCTCTGCTCCCACGGAGCCCGGTAGTAGGTCAGTTGAAAGGAGCCGACGGTCCGCCTTCCTTGGGGAAGGAGCAGGTGTCCGCTGGCGCGGCGGCAGCCTTACGTTCCGGAGTACATACATGGTAAAATGAGGGCCGAAATGAATTTACGCCGATAGGCACAAAAAACCCGCCCCTGGCAGGGGGCGGGCTATTCTGCTGAAGAACAGCAGCGAACCGAAACAACATCGGCAGTTTGCCGGCCCGGTTTCCTAGCTGTCAAGCGGCGTGCAAGGAGACATTCATGATCACTTCCTCTCAGAGCAGGTCCGCCAGGAGCCGTCCGTCCACCCATGCGCACATGCTCGGCCACCCGAGTCATCTCCGGCTGCCCCGGGAGCCGGAACCAACGCGCGAGGACTTCAACGCATTGCGAAGAGACATGACGCGCCTCAGACGCGAGATCGCGCGCCTCTCAAGGACGATCAATCGGGACCCGGAGGAGCCTGCGTTCTGGGATGAACCAGCCCCCTGAGAAAGGGGGCTGTCTTCCGGAGCGCGTCGACTACTCTTCGGTGCGCCGGAGTGACCAGACGATGTGACCTCCGAGATCTGCACTTCGTTCCGTTACCGTCAAGGACGGGCTGGCTCTGAGCAGGGGGTCCAAGTCTCCGACGCACTGCAGGTGAAGCTCGATGCCGTCAGAGTCCATCGTCTCGAGCCTGACCCGAAGGCGATCAACACCAGCTCCGTGGAGCGGCACGACCTGAGGATGCGGTGCGGCGCTCTAATACCCCGTCAAACTGATGTCGACGGATGCAATCGGTGGTTACACTGGCTTCAAGCGGGCTGGAACAGCGCACGCGAGGTCGAGTCGCGTAGCACGAACCCGCAACCTACAGTTTGATGGGGTACTAAAAGGACCCGCCACGGGCGACGGCTCGGCTATCTGAGGCCGCTCCACTACCGCGAAGATTCCGAACTGACCCACTACCCGGATCCCGCGGGTATTGCCGCTGGCGCGGCATTCCCACAGACTCCGTAGCCGTGGGCATCATCAACAACACCGCCACCGACCCCAACAAGATCCTGCCGCTGCGCTACCAGTGGGCGCGCGGCTACTACAAGGCCGGGGTCGCCAACAACTGGGTCCCGGAAGAAGTGTCGATGCAGAAGGACGTCGAGCAGTGGAAGGCGCCCGACGTGCTCTCCGACGACGAACGGCGCCTGATCCTCTGGAACCTCGGATTCTTCTCCACCGCCGAGTCGCTGACCGCCAACAACATCGTGCTGGCCGTGTACACGCACGTGACCAACCCGGAGTGCCGCCAATACCTGCTGCGGCAGGCGTTCGAGGAGGCCATCCACACCGACACGTTCATCTACTGCTGCGACAGCCTGGGGCTGGACCCGGACGAGATCTACACCATGTACCGGACCATCCCGTCGATCGAGCGCAAGGACTCGATGGTCATCGAGATGACCCGCTCCATCTTCGCGCCCGGCTTCACGACCACCACCGGGCAGGGCGTGCGCGACCTGCTGCACGACCTTGTCGGCTACTACGTGATCATGGAGGGCATCTTCTTCTACGCCGGATTCGCGATGATGTTGGCCCTCAAGCGGCAGAACAAGATGGTGGGCGTCGGCGAGCAGTTCGAGTTCATCATGCGCGACGAGAGCGTGCACCTGGCGTTCGGCTCCGACCTGATCAACACCATCAAGGCCGAGTACCCGGACACCTGGACCCCGGCCTTCCAGGACGAGCTGATCGACCTGATCCGGCGCGGCGTGGAGCTGGAGGCCGCCTACGCCCGCGACGCCTGCCCGCGCGGCCTGCTGGGCATCAACGCCGACCAGTTCGCCGCCTACGTCGAGTACATCGCCGACCGCCGCGTGGAGCGCATCGGCCTGCCCAGCCAGTACGAGCGGGAGAACCCGTTCCCGTGGATGGCCGGCGCCATCGACCTCAACAAGGAAAAGAACTTCTTCGAGACCCGCGTCACCGAGTACCAGACCGCGGGTTCCCTCACCTGGGACTGACGCCACGCCGGCCCCGCCGCGCGCCTGCCGGGCGTCCCCTACTCGACCAGGAAGACCGCTCCTTCCAGGCTCGTGCCGGTCAATGACCGCAGCAGCCGGCCGTCGAAGGTGACGAGGTGTCCGCGCCGGTGCGATGCCAGCACCGCGAGGTGGAGATCGGTCACTTGCTGGTGGCCCTGCAGTCGTCTCTTTACGTCGTCGTCCAGGGAACGCAGCGACAGATCGTCCGCCCAGAAGCTGTGACCGCCCGAGTCGCAGAACCCGGCCAGCCGCTCGAGCACTTCGGCGGGCGTTGCCGACACCGTCGGATACGCCGGGTTCGACAGCACCCGGATACACCCGTTCTCGGTGGTCGAGCACGTCGCCCAGTCGGCGGCAAACGTCTCGAACCAGCGGTGGGCAGCATCGTGATTGACGTGCCGCGCGTCGAACAGCGCCACCAGGTAGTTGACGTCGAGCAGATAGCTCACGGTCCGTCGTCGCGGAGCCGATTGACCAGGTGAAGGTCCGGGGCCGGGCCCTCCTGTGCCGGAAAGATCGTCACCCCGTTCCGCACGGCCGGCCCGCTCTGCGGCTGCAGCGCCTTCAGAATCAGCTCCGAGGCGACCTCGCCCAGCGTCTTCCGCCGCTGCTGCGCGAGCTGCCGTACCTTGGCCATCGCCTCCGCGGACAGATTCAGGGTCGTCCTCATGGACGGATACCGTGGCGAGTGGGGTGCGTGATGTCAAGCATCACGCATCGGATCGTTTCACGCCGCGCGCTTCCGTGACAGCGCCAAGCCGGCGACGATCATGGCCAGGGCGACCGGCGCGCTCGGGTGGATGCGCTCGCCGAGCACGGTGGCGATCAGGACCAGCGACAGGAACGGCGACAGGAAGATGAGTTGGCCCAGCCGGCCGGCCACCGCGGTCAGGGCGAGAGCGCGCTGCCAGAGCAGGAAGGCGACGCCCATCTCCACCAGCCCCACCCAGGCGCCGTAGCCCAGGTTCGCCGGCGTGATCGCCGGCAGGCCGGCCGTGGCCGCGCAGATCGCTCCAATCGCCACCGTGGCCGCGGCGAAGCCGTTCAGCATGAGCGGCACCGCGTGCGCGCCGACCCGAACGGTCAGCAGCCAGTACCCTGCCCAAAGGACGGTGCTGCCCAGCGCCAGCGCCACCCCGACGGTATCGAAACGGCCCAACCCGGCGGAACCGCCGCGGGTCAACAGCACCGCGACGCCGGCGTAGCTCACCGCCACCCCGATCCAGCCCCGCACCGACAAGCGCTGTTTCAGCAGCGGGATCGCCAGCAGTGCCAGCGTCACCGCCCACAGGTAGTTGAGCGGCTGGGCGATCTGCGCGGGCAGGCGGTCGTATGCCTCGAACAGCACCAGGTAGTAGCCGAGCGGGTTGAGCAGCCCAAGGGCCGCCGCGCGCACGTGCTGCCGCAGGCTCATCGGCGCCCTGACGAACGGGCGCGCCGCGGCGAAGAAGGCCAGCGCCACCACGCAGCCCAGGAACAGGAGCTGCACCGGCTGCAGCTCCCGAAGTCCCAGCTTGAAGCCGGTCGCGACCGTCGACCAGAGCGCGACGCTGATCAGGGCGTAGAGCAGCGCGCGCCGCTCCCGGCCTGCCGGTGCTACCAGATCTGCTGAATCGCCACGGTACCGCCGACGAGCGGTGAGGTGACCTCGCCGTGTACGGCCGGCAGCTCGGCCAAGCCTTGCTCCGAACGAGCGTACACGGTCACTTGCCGCTCCTCGGGATCGACGATCCAGTACTCCCCTACCCCCGCGCGCCGGTACAGTTCCAGCTTGAGCACCGTGTCGTGCCGGGGATTCGACGGCGAGAGTATCTCGACCAGGAGGTCCGGTGCCCCGATGATGCGCGTCCGGGTCACGATCGAATCGTGCTCTGCCATCACCACGAGCAGATCCGGCTGGACGATGTCCGTCTCGGTCAGCTCGACGTCGACCGGCGCGAACAGCACCCGCCCCCTGCCAGTGCTCCCGAACGTCGTTCGCAGCAACTCGTAGAGCCGTGCGGCCAACTCCTGGTGATAGATGGTCGGGGCCGGACTCACGTAGTGATCGCCATCGATGATCTCGTGCCGGTTGCGGTCCTCCGGGATCAGCGCGTACTCCGTATAGGTGAGCTTCCGTTTGCCTGCTACGACGACCGCCATGCCTCCAACCCCCGCACCGCGTCTGTCCCAGTGTACCGGCGCGCACCGGGTGGGGCCATGCGCGTCATCGGTGGTCCGCCGGCGCCGGCTCGACGCTGCCACCGGCCAAGGCCTCGCCCTCGCGCCCGAGCGCCGCGCAGGCGTCCCGCGCCGCGGCGAGGTGGTCGCGGCGCAGCACTGCCAGCAACTCCTGCCGGCGCCCTTCGAGCAGCCGCATGATACGCAGCAGCCCAAGCCGCTCGTCTCGGCGGCGGGCGCGAGCCAGCTCCTCCTCCGTGCCGGAGAGGGCCAGCCGCCGCAGCCTCGCGGTCTGCGCGGCGGAGACCCGCGTCAGTTCCCGGTCGACGGCCGCGGCCAGGACGCGGGCGTCGTTGAGCTCGCCCAACACGTCCTGCAGGCGCTTCAGCTCCGCAGCCTCCGCAGCACCTCCGGTGAGACCGCCGACCGCTGGTTCAACGAGGTAGCGCAGGCGCTTCACGACCAACCGCGCGTCGTGGAGCTCGTCGTCGCTGGCAGCCTCCGCGGCCGCCGCCAAGCGGGCGCCTGTGTCGGCCGCGTACTCCTGCAGCCGCTCACCGAACGCACGGCCAAACGTCAGCGGCGCCGGCACCGCCTGCTCCAGCCGTGCGCGCAACTCCGCGTCCAGCCGCTCGAAGCGGCTGCGCACCGCGGCCGCCGCGGCGGCGTGGCCGGCGTGCCGCCGCCGGCGCAGCCGCTCCAGCAGGTGGTTGAGGCCGGCCCGTTCGCTGCGCCGCAGCGCCGCGCGGACGCCCACCAGCCACGCGATCTGCACCTCCGCGTCGCGCCCCTTGTTGGTCCGCCGCATCAACCGGCGCAGCGCCGACCGCACCCGCTTGCCAGCGGCCCGGCCCAGCCAAGGCCGGTAGGCGCGCAGCACGCCGCGGCACCGGCGCAACGCGACGCGGAAGTCGTGCAGCGCCTCCGGCTTGCCGGGCCGCCCTACGTGCCGGACCGCCCGATCGGCCTGCGACAGGTAGCGGTCGACCAGCGCGGCCACCGTCTCCACCACCGGCCGCTCCAACAGACCGTCCGCCCGTGAGCTGTCCATGGGCTCAAGCCCGGTACTATACAGACGAGGCATGGAGTAGCGCAGCCAAACCGTCGGTCGGCTCCGGTGCCAAGCTCCCGTTTTCTCCCAGTCTCAGTCCACATCGATCGGATCGATGATGTCGCCAACCAACTCGATTCTGCCGCGGTCTATGCCGAACAAGCTTCGTGGTCTGGTCCGATAGGGTACCAGTCGCGATACCGGACGCCCATTCTTGGTTATCACGATCTCTTCCCCGGTATCCGCGACACGATCCATGAGCTGAAGACACTTGGCCTTGAATTCGGACGCCTTGATGATGGTCGCCGCGCCGGCCCCCTGGTCTGCGTTCGTATTCACCACTCGGACCCTTTGATCGTACCATGTGCCGGGCGGTCGTGAGCCGCTTCGGGCCGGCCTTCAGGAGAGCTCGACGCGCAGCCCGAAGACCTGATCCATCAGCTCCCCCTTGCGGGCCAGCGCCATCCGCTCCAGTGACAGGTCGCCCTGATACCCGCACTTCAGGCGCAGCACGTCCCCGGCGCGCTCGGCGTCGAAGCGGTCGATGCGGCCCAGGTGGCTGACGTCCAGCGCGTCGGCGACCCGCAGAATCGCCGCCAGCTTGTTGACCACCAGCCGCTGCCGGCGGGAGAGCTCCGCGTACATGGGGTGGGACATCGCAGGCAGCGCCCGGCGGTGGTAGCGCACGACGTTGGCGACCACCGCCGTGTCCCGCTCGTCGATGCCGAATACCTCGGAGTTGGCGACGATGTAGGCCCCGTGCTTGTGGTGGCCGGACGCCTTGATCAGCTTGCCGACTTCGTGCAGCAGCGCGGCCACGTTCAGCAGCAGCCGCTCGCGGTGGCCGAGCCCGTGATCGGCGGCCAGCAGGTCGAACAGGACCAGCGCCAGCCTGGTGACGTGGCGGACGTGCGGGTCCTCGGCGTGATACTTGCGCGCCACACTCAGGGCCGAGGCGATCGTCTGCCGCTCGAACTCGCGGCGCGACTCCTCGTCGTCGAGCGCGGCGCTCAGCAGCACGCCCTCGCGGATGCTCAACTCCGGGACGATCACCTGCTGGGCGGCCGTCGACTCCAGGAACAGGTCGTAGACGATCAGGTCGGGCAGGATGCCCTCGGCGTCCTCGTACGGGATCGAGAGCTCGTGAACGAGCTCCTCAACCCGCAGCGCCTGCAGGGCGCGGATCAGATCCTGCAGCGCCGGGCGCTCGATCAGCGAGCAGTGCTCGGCGATCCGCCGCCCGGCGCGCGAGGCGGCCAGCCGGATCACGCCGCCGCCTGCCACGAATCGGCGGATGTGCTTGAGCGGCTGCTCGTGGCTGAGCACCTCGCGCGTGGGGGCCACGGTCTCCGACAGCACGCGGCGCAGCCGCTCCGGATTGCCGTGCATGGGCCGCAGCATGTCCTCCATGCGGGCGCTGCCGAGCTTCAGCGAGTGGACGAACGCCATCCGCCCGCGGCGCAGCAGCATGAACTCCGTGCTGCCCGTGCCGATCTGCATGATCAGGGAGTTCGAGCGCGCGAACCCCGGGATCGCAGCCTTGATGGCGTGCACGGCGCCCAGGTAGGTCAGCCGGTTCTCCTCCACGCCGTCGATCACGCGCACGTCCAGTCCGGTGCGGAGCGCCACCCGGTCGACGAAGGTGTCGCGGTTCTCGGCCTCGCGCAGCGCGCTGGTCGCGATCACGGTGGTCTCCCCGGGTCCGATCCCCCAGCCGCGCAGCAACTCCTGGAAGGACGCCAGTGCGTCCAGCGACGCGCCGATCGTGGTGCGGCTGGCCGTGCCGGAGCCGAACACGTCGTGGCCGAGCGGCACGGGCCGGTCCGCGCGGTCCAGGATGCGGATCGCCCCGGTCGCCTCGACCTCGCCGACCACCATGCGGATGGCGCTGGAGCCGATGTCGATCACCGCCCGCGCGGCGCCGTTGCGGCCGTCCGGCGCACCGCCGCTCATGCCAGCGACTCCTGCGCCAGCGCCGCCGCGCCGCGTACGACCGCCTCGTCGCCGAGGGTCGCCGCGACGACCTCGACCCCCTCGCCCAGGGACGGCAGCGCGTGCCGGCGCATCGAGTCGGCCGCGCGCTCGACCAGCCAGTCGCCGAGCTTCTCCACCAGGCCGCCGCCCAGCACCACCATCTCCGGGTTGAGCAGGTTGACGCAGTTGGCGATGCCGATGCCCAGACGCTCCGCCGCCCGCTCCAGCAGCTCGACGCCCGGCTGCTCGCCGGCGGCCAGCACGCGCGCGATCATCTTGCTGCGCACCGACCGCACGTCCGTTCCGGCCTTCGCGGTCACGGCCGGCGCCTTGCCGATTGCGGCCTGGGCGATCAGGTCGCGCGCGATGGCGCTGCGGCTGGCCAGCGCCTCGAGGCACCCGTATTGCCCGCAGCCGCACAGCGGCCCGTGGAGCTGCACGATCATGTGGCCGATCTCCCCGGCGTTGCCGTTGGCGCCGCGGTAGAGGCGGCCGTCCAGCACCAGCCCGCCGCCGATCCCGGTGCCGGGGAACACCCCGACCACGTGCCGGCGGCCGCGCGCCGCGCCGAAGCGGTGCTCGCCGTAGGTGCCGGCGCTGACGTCGTTCTCGACGACCACCGGAACACCGAATGCATCCTGCAGGCAGTCCCGGATCGGGAAGTCGGCAACGCCCAGGTTCGGCGAGCCGGTCAAGGTGCCGCGCTGCGCGTCCATCGGTCCCGGCGCGCCGATACCGATCGCGGCCACGGCCGACCGCTTGACCTCGGCGTCCTTCAAGGCCGCCTGCACGGTGCCGACCAGACCCATCGCCAGGCCGCGCGCGCCGGCGGTGGGGTCGGTCGTGCGCTTGTCCGACCCCAGCGCCTTCGCGCCGCGGTACACGGTGGCGAGCATCTTCGAGCCGCCGAGGTCGATGCCGACCACCAGCGCATCCATGGGCACCTCTCACGCGGGGCGGCCGAACTCTGCCGCCCGCGTTGCGATTCTCCGATGATTGGGCGCTATCATGCCAGCATGCCCGCCAGCGGGACTCCGGACGCCGCTACCCCCGCGACCTCGCCCGCGAGAGCGCGCCCTCGGGCGGCCGGCCCCTTGCCGCCGGCACGCTATCTGGACGGCGCGCTGAGCTGGCTGGCGTTCAACCGCCGCGTGCTGGACCGGGCGGACACGGCCGCCACGCCGCTGCTGGAGCGCCTGCGCTTCCTGAGCATCGTCGGCACCAATCTGGACGAATTCTTCATGGTGCGCGTGCCCGCGCTACGGCGCGCCGGCGACGCAGGCCGCCGGCTGGCTGAGGTGCGCGGCCGCGTCGAGCGCATCGTGCGCGGCCAGACCGACTGCCTGCGCCGACGGGTGCTGCCGCCGCTGACCGATGCCGGCGTGCGCATCCTCGAGCGCGACGCCTACCCGCTCGGCACCCTGGAACTGCTGCGGGACCACTTCCGGAGCCAGATCCACCCGGCCCTCACCCCGGTGCGCATCACGGGCGAGGAGAGCGTGCCGCTGCCGAGCCTGCGGCTGCACGTGGGCTTCCTGCTGGAGCCGGCCGACGAGCAGGCACGGTCCGCGTCCGCCGCGGCCACGGCCGGCGCCGGCCCCGTGGTAGCCGTGGTGCCGCTGCCGGGCACCCTCGACCGGCTGGTGCCGGTCCCGCGGGAGGGAGCGGACACCGGCCGAGGGAGTAAAGCGGGAACAGCACATCAAGGCGCCGGCCGCCGGGCACCAGCGGTCACCTACGCGCTGCTGGAGGACCTGGTCGCCGGCAACGCCGACCTGCTGTTTCCCGGCTTCCGGATCCTGGACAGCCTCCGGTTCCGCGTCACCCGCTCGGGTGACGCAGAGGTGGACGAGCTGCGCGACGACGACTTCGTCGAGGCCATGGAAGAGGTCATCTCGGCGCGGCGCGGCGGGGTGGCGGTGCGCCTGGAGGTGTCGGACGCCGACTGCGAGCTGTGCCGGGTGCTGGCCGCCGAGCTGGCGGTCGAGCCGGCGGACGTTTATGCCTGCGACGGGCCGATGGACCTGGCCGGCTGGTCCAGCCTGGTCGACATGCCGGGGCTCGACCGCCTGCGGTTCGAGCCGTGGGAACCGGTGCGCCCGCTCTGGCTGGACGGCACCGAGACGATCTGGGACGTGATCCGCACGCGCGACCGCATGCTGCACCACCCCTACGAGTCGTTCGACGCCGTCGTGCACCTGCTGAAGCAGGCCGCGGACGATTCCGACGTGCTGGCGATCAAGATGACGCTGTACCGGGTGTCGCGCGAGTCGCCGATCGTGGCCGCGCTGGGACGGGCGGCGGAGGCGGGCAAGCAGGTGACGGTGCTGGTGGAGGTGAAAGCGCGCTTCGACGAGGAGCGCAACCTGGAGCGTGCGGCGCTCCTGGAGCGGCAGGGCGCGATCGTCGTGTACGGCATCGCCTGGCACAAGGTGCACGCGAAGGCGCTCCTGATCGTCCGCCGCGAATCCGGCCGCATCCGCCGCTACGTCCACCTGGGGACCGGCAACTACCGCGACGACACGGCGCGCCTGTACACGGACGTCGGGCTCCTGACCGCCGACGACGAGATGGCCATGGAGGCCGGCCTGTTCTTCAACGCGATCACCGGCTACTCCACGGTCCCGAACCTGCGCCGCCTGACCATGGCGCCCACCACCCTCAAGCAGCGCCTGCTAGCCATGATCGAGCGCGAGGCGGCGCGGCCGGCGAACGAAGAGCCGCTGATCATGGCCAAGCTCAACCAGCTCACCGACCGCGACGTGATCGACGCCCTGTACGCCGCCTCGCGCGCGGGCGTCACCATCAAGCTGAACGTACGCGGCGAGTGCCTGTTGATCCCGGAGCGGCGCGGCATGAGCCGCAACATCACGGTGGTGTCGGTCATCGACCGCTACCTCGAGCACGCGCGCCTGCTCTACGTGCGCGCCGGCGGCGCCGACGAGTGCTACCTGGCGAGCGCCGACTGGATGCCGCGCAACCTCAGCCGCCGCGTGGAGTTGATGGTCCCGATCGCGGATCCCCGGCTGAAGCGCCGCGCGCTGGAGATACTGGAATCAGCGTTCTCGGACAACACCAACGCCTACCGGCTGCGCAGCGACGGCACGTACGTCCGGGTGAGGCGGTCCTCGGCGGACGAGCCCTTCTACCGAAGCCAGGAGGCCATGCACGAGGCGGCCGGGCGGCGCGCCCGCACCGAGCTTGGCGAGCCGGCCGGCAAGCTGATCGCCCGCCGGCCGCGCCCGGAGCGCTGAAGCGCAGTTCGGAGCTGCGGGCTCAGAGCTCGACGCGCTGTCCGGTCGCCACGTAGACCGAAGCCTCGCAGATATTGGTGGCGTGGTCGCCGACCCGCTCGTACTGCTTCGCCACGAACAGCAGCGTCTGCGCCTGCGCGATCGTCTTCGGCGACTCCATCATGTAGGTGAGCAGCTCGCGGAACATCTGCGAGTAGGTGTTGTCGATCAGGTCGTCGCCGGCAGCCACGTCCTGCGCGGCCAGCTCGTCGCGGCTCACGAAGGCGTGCACGGAGTCGCGGACCATCCGTGTGGCCCGGTCCGCCATCAGGTTCATGGAGATCAGCGGCTTGATGTAGGTCTCCGAGGCCAGTTTCTGCGCCACCTTGGCGACATGCACGGCCAGGTCGCCGATGCGCTCCAGCGCGATCACCACGTGCAGGGAAGTGATGATGAAGCGCAGATCGGTGGCCACCGGCTGTTCCCGGGCCACGATCTTGTTCACGTAGTCCTCGATCTCGTAGGTGGCCTGATTGACCGCGTCTTCCCCCACGAGAACGTCTTGGGCCATCGCCTCGTTCTGGCTCAGCAGCGCCTTGGTCGCCTGGCCCACCGCCGACTCGACCGCCTGGGCCAGGTCCAGCAGGCGCTGCTGCAGCTCCTCGATCTCGCGCTCGAACTGATGACGGAGCGGTTGCGGCTCACTCACGGTTGCCTCCTGCGGAGTCTGTCGGATCGGCGCTTCGGCGACACATCCGACAGACTCCGTCCCTGTCTATCCCGTCGCGGCCTGCCAGGCCGCCAGGTACTCGTCGATCACCTCGCTGCCGACCGCCTTGATGGTCAGGCCGAACGGTCCGGCCAGCGGCCGCACCACCTGCTTGGCGGGCTCGCCGGTCTGCAGAAACGAGTCCAGCTCGGCGCTTCCGGCCTTGAACACCCACAGCCGGCCTTCCTCCATCTGCGTGTAGAACCCCGGCAGCGTGGTCAGGTACTCGTCGATCGTGGCGCTCTCGGTGGACTTCACCGTCACCCCGCCCGGCGCGGCCAGCGGCCGTACCACCTGCCTGGCGGGCTCGCCGGACTCCTGAAACGCGGCAAGGTCGTCGGACCCTTCGCGAAACACCCACAGCCGGCCTTCCTCTTCCAGGACGACGAAGCCCGCCTTGGCGTACATCGCCAGATCCAGCGGCTGCTGTTGGGCCGCGGTCGCGCATCCGGCGATCAGCGCGCCGGCCACCACCAGCTTCATGACCGCCACCATGCGATCGTTCCGCTTGCGAATTCCCATTTCCACTCCTCCTCCGGTGCGTGGGCCTTGCTTCATTGCCTGTTCGGCCGGCTCATCCGAACCGGCCGCTGATGTAGTCTTCCGTCTCCTGCAGTTGCGGCTTCAGGAATACGTCCTCCGTGGGCGCGAACTCGATGAGCCGGCCCAGGTACATGAACGCCGTGATGTCGCTGACGCGCGATGCCTGCTGCATGTTGTGGGTGACGATCAGGATCGTGTAGCTGCCTTTCAGCTCGTGGATCAGATCCTCGATCTTGCTGGTGGCGATCGGGTCCAGGGCGCTGGCCGGCTCGTCCATGAGCAGCACCTCCGGCTCGGCTGCCACCGCGCGGGCGATGCACAGCCGCTGCTGCTGGCCGCCGGACAGTCCCAGCGCGCTCTCCTGCAGCCGGTCCTTGACCTCGTCCCAGAGCGCCGCGCCCACAAGCGCGCGATGGCACACGGAGTCGAGCACCTGCTTGTCGCGTTCGCCGTCGATCCGTAGCGGGTAGATGACGTTCTCGTAGATGCTCATCGGGAATGGATTCGGCTTCTGCGCCACCATCCCCATGCGCTTGCGCAGCTCGATGACGTCCGTACCCGGCGCGTAGATCGAGTCGCCGGACAGCCGCATGTCGCCCTCGATCCGCACGCTGTCGACCAGGTCGTTGAGGCGGTTCACCGAGCGCAGCAGCGTCGACTTGCCGCAGCCGGACGGCCCGATCAGCGCCGTCACCTTGCCGAACGGGACCCTCATCGACACGTCGAACAGCGCCTGCGCCGCGCCGTACCAGAGGTTGAAGCGGTCCACCTCCAGCACGCTCGCAAGCTCCAGCGTGCTCGGATGCACGGCGGTCCTGACGTCGCCGCCGGCGGCGACGCGCTCCAGCAGGTTCTCCCGGACGACGCCCGCCGCCCCACCCCGCGGGCGGCCGTCCGCGTGCGCTGTTCCGTCGGCGGTCGGGGCGAGGTGCCGGTCCACCTTGAGGCGGCCGTGCTCGCTACGGTCTCTGGTGGCATCCATCTGGCAGACTCTCCTGGAATTGGCCTCTCCTAGAACTGACTTCCGGCGACGCGGCGGTGCAGCCGGCTGCGCAGCCGGATCGCCGTCACGTTCAGCAGCACGACGATCAGGATCAGCAGCAGCGTCGACGTGAACACCATGGGGATGGCCGCCTCGCTGTTCTGGCTCTGGAAACCGACGTCGAAAATGTGAAAGCCCAGGTGCATGAAGCTGCGCTCCAGGTGCACATACGGAAAGTAGCGGTCGACCGGCAGCTCGGGCGCGAGCTTCACGGCGCCCACCAGCATCAGCGGCGCCACCTCGCCGGCCCCCCGCGCCATCGCCAGGATCATGCCGGTCATGATGCCGGGCAGTGCGCGCGGCATGACGATGCGCTCGATGGTCTGCCACTTGCTGGCTCCGCAGGCATAGGACCCTTCCCGCATCGACCCCGGCACCGCGGCCAGCGCCTCCTCGGTTGCGACGATCACCACCGGCAGCGTCAGCAGCGCCAGCGTCAGGGACGCCCACAGGATGCCGCCGGTGCCGAACGTGGGGCTGGGCAGCTTCGCGCGGAACAAGAGCTCGTCGATGCCGCCGCCGATCAGGTAGCTGAAGAAGCCCAGCCCGAACACGCCGAAGACGATGCTGGGCACGCCGGCCAGGTTGTTGATCGCGATCCGCACGGTCGACACCAGTCGCCCCGGCTTGGCGTACTCGCGCAGGTAGAGCGCGGCGATCACCCCGAATGGTGCCACGGCGAGCGACATCAGGAGGGTCATCACCACCGTGCCGAAGATCGCCGGGAAGACGCCGCCTTCGCTGTTTGCCTCACGCGGGTCGGCGGTCAGGAACTCCGCCCACCGCGACAGGTAGATGCCCAGCTTGCCCAGCAGGCCGAGCCGGTTGGCCGGGTAGCCGCGCACGACCTGGCCGAGCGGGACCAGCACCTCGGAGCCGTCGGAGAGCCGCATCGCGAGCTGGTAGCGGTCGCTCCAGCGCTGCAGCTCGTCGATCCGGGCGCGAATCTGCGCATACTCCGCATTCGCCGCCGCCTCGACGGACGCCGCCTTCTCCCGCTCCGAGGCGAGCTTGTCCCCGGCGGCCGCGATCGAGGACGCATTGCCCTCGGCCCGGGCGTCGTCGTTCGAAAGCGCGGCTTCACGCACGCGGAGCCGCGCCTTCTCCAGGCGGTGGTTCACGTCGCCAATGTCGCGCCGTTCCAGCCGCCTGCGCTCGGCCCGCCAGCCCTCCACGGCCGGGTGGTGCCGTTCGAACTCCCTCCAGGCCGCCCGCGGGCCTTCGGCGGTCGCCGCGCCGTCGACCAGGAACGCCACCGGCTCGCCGTAGAATCGCCCCCACGTCAGGCGTTCGAGGATCACCGCCCACTCCGGGGCGCTCCGCCCGGCCAGGGCGAAGTCGTCCACCCACGTGAAGTGCACGCCGGTCACGTCGAAGTTGCCGGTCCGCACGAGCCACCGCGTGGCCCAGCCGCGCTGCCGTTCCAGCAGCTCCCGCGCCGGCTCCTGCGCGGCGGCGGGCAGCGAGTCGATCGCGCCGGCGGCCGGTTGGTAGCGGTCGCGGCGGGTCACCTCGCCCACGTGGACGGAGCCGTCGGCCATCTCGAAGCGGGCCAGCGGCGCCGGCCAGAAGGTGCCGAGGCCGCGCACCAGGATCAGCAGCAGCAACCCCAGGGTCATCACCAGGGCGATCACCAGCGTGCCGGCGGTCAACCACATCATCGGCTGTCCCTGCGCGACCAGCGAGGCGCCGCTGCTCACGCGGCGGCGCGGCGCGGCAGGCGCGGCGGCGGCCAACCTGGCCGGGGGCGCGACAGCGAAGGCGCTCGGAGCGACGGTCGACTTCACAGCTCGAACGCCCTGCGGCGGAACCGCTGGCGCACCGACTCCGCGATCGTGTTCACCACGAAGGTCATCACGAACAGGGTCAGCGCCGCCAGGAACAGGATGCGGTAGTGCGTGCTGCCGACGACCGCCTCCGGCAGCTCGACGGCGATGTTCGCCGCCAGCGTGCGGAAGCCGTTGAACAGGTTCATCTCCAGGATCGGCGTGTTGCCGGCCGCCATCAGCACGATCATCGTCTCACCCACGGCGCGGCCCAGCCCGATCATCACGGCCGAGAACAGCCCGCTCATGGCCGTCGGAACGATCACCCGCATCGCGGTCTGCCACGGGGTGGCGCCGGCGGCCAGGGACGCGGAACGCAGGTGCTCGGGCACGCTCTTCAGCGCGTCGTCGGCTATGGTGTAGATGATCGGAATGATCGCGAAGCCCATCACGAAGCCCACCACCAGCGAGTTGCGCTGCACGTAGGTGCCGAGCACGGGGCCGATGACCGGGAACGACCCGCGCGAGTCCAGTCCCAGCGCCTGCAGGAGCCAGCCGCCGAGCAGGGCGGCGCCGCCCGCGACCGCCACCGCGGCGGCGACCTTCACGATCTCCAGCAGCGCCACATTCCGCGCGGGCAGGTTCCGGTACAACGTCCGCAGCCTGGGAGCGAGCGAGCGCGACACGTACCACACCGTGGCCAGCCCGGTGAGCGGCAGCAGCATCATCGCCCAGCCGCCGACGCCGGTGCCGATCTGTCCGTCCAGCCAGAGCTTGATGTCGCCCGCGAACAGCGCCCGCTCGGCCACCGGCCCGGCCAGCCGCGACAGCAGCAGGCCGAGCGGCAGCGCCGCCACGAGCACGAAGAGGATGCGGAATCGCGACAGGATGATCGCCGTGCGGTCGGGCAGGAGCTGGAACAGGTAGCCGCCGGCCAGGCAGGTGAGCGGGATCATCAGGAACGCGACCAGGATCATCGGCACCGCCCGCTCGGCGATCGGCGCGAACACCAGGCCGGCCAGGAAGCCGAGCACGACGCTCGGCAGGCTGGCCATCATCTCGATGATCGGCTTGATGCGCGCACGCAGCCTGCTGTGCAGGAACTCGCTGGTGTAGATGGCCGCCAGCAGCGCCAGCGGCACCCCGAACAGCATCGAGTAGATGGTCGCCTTGATCGTCCCGAAGATCAGCGGGACCAGCCCGTACTTGGCCTCGAACGTGTCGGTGCCGCTCGACGACTGCCAGACGTGCTCGGGATCGCGGTTGCCCTCGTACCAGACCTTGGCGAAGATCGATCGCACGGTGGCTTCCGGGTGCGGGCTGTCCAGCGCCAGCAGCGCGAATCCCCGGTCGGTCACGGCCGCGATCGCGTCGTCGCGGGGGCTCGCCGCGACGGCCGTGATCGGCACGCCGGCGAAGGGCCGTGCCTCGGCCAGGAACGCGTTGCTGGTCACGTAGAAGCTGCGCACGCTGCCGTCCACGTAGCCCACGACGATCATGCGCTTGCGCGACGAGCTGCCGATGCTGGTGACGGCCGCCGGGCCGCCAGCGACAGCAGGGCCGTCGAACGTATGGGCGTTGACCAGCAGCAGCCCATCGGCCGTCGCGGCGTCTTCGTCGCGCACCCGGAACCAGGTACGGACGCGCCCGCGGCTGTCGCCGATCAGCAGGGTATCGCGGCCCAGCAGGAAGCGGGCCACCGTGAGGCGCACGGCATCGTCGCGCAGCACGTCGCCGCGCGCGGCCACCACGGGCTCGCGCAGGTTGCGGGTATCGAAGCGCACGAACGCCCCGTCCTGCCAGAGCACGTAGACGGCATCCGCGTTGCCACTGACGAGCACGCGGGACAGCGGGACGGCGCGCCCGAAGTCGGGAATCGCGGCGCTGCCGCCGCGCACGGTCGCGGTCACGCGGCCGGTGAGGATGTTGCGCCGCCGCGTCACGGCGCTGATCCGCATCACGCCGTCATCGGTCACCATGGCGATCACCGGCCCGACCGAGCGCACCGTCTGGTCGATCAGCAGGACGCTGCCTGCGTGGCCGCTCGCCACCGGGTCCTGGATGTGCGCCTCCAGCCGCTGCAGGCGCAACTGGCCGATCGGCGTGCGCTGGATCGACGCGTCGTCGAGCACGCCGACCTCGCCCTCGCGGAGCGAGCGCAGCCCGGCCGGCACGTCCTCGTTCTCGAAGAACGCGGTCTCGAACAGCACCTGGCCGAGCCGGAACGTGCCGTCGGCGAAGCCGGCGGCCAGCCAGCCGCCGTCGTCCGAGTAGGTCAGGGAGGTGGGCTGATCGTCGAACAGCGGCACCTCCTCGAGCAGCATGCCGCCGGGGACGCCCGGGTCGATGCGGAAGTGCCGCAGCGCCCGCCCGCCGTCGACCAGCTCGGCGGCCGCCACGCGGAACTCGTCCACCAGCACGAAGCGGTCCACCGCGGCGGGGAAGGCCGCGGGCCCCTGGCCGGATCCCGACTGGGAGACCGCCGGCTCCAGGCGTGACCGGCCCACCAGCGGCACCACGACGGAAGCCAGGAACACGAACACCAGGAACACCGCGGCGATCACGCCGATCCCGCCGATCGTGATGATCGACCTGGATGCGACCTCCGCGATACGGACACCGGCGCGCGTCTTGTGCGCGCGCCGGTATCCCGTGAACGCCGGCTGGCTCATATGCCGAACGTCCCTCCGCCGGACTCGCTCAGATGCCCAGCGCCTCCATCGCCTCGGAGGCGATCTGGTTGGTGATCGGGTAATACCCGTCCTTGATCACGTCCTCCTGACCCTCGGTGGAGAACATGTACCGGACGAACTCGCGCCGCAACGGGTCGAGGTCGCTGCCGGGACGGTGGTTGACGTACACGTACAGGAAGCGGGAGAGTGGATATTCGCCGGTGTACGCATACTCGGGAGTGGCCGGGACCGGGTCGGACCAGGCGTCATGGGCCACGGGCACCGCACACACGTCGGCGGTGAGGTAGCCGATGCCGGAGTAGCCGATGCCGGGAGCGTCGCTGGCGACGCCCTGCACGACCGAGGAGCTGCCGGGCTGTTCCTTCACGGACGGCTTGTAGTCGCCGTTTCCCAGCACGCTCTTCTTGAAGTACCCGTAGGTGCCGGACGCCGAGTTGCGGCCGTACAGGCTGATCGGCTGGTCGGCCCAGGCGCCGTCGGTCACGCCGGCTTGCCCCCAGGTGCGGATGTCGCTCTCGTGACCGAGAAGGCGGTTGGTCGAGAAGATGGCGTCGACCTGTTGCACGGTGAGTCCCGTCGCGCAGATCGGGTTGTCCTTGTTGGCGTAGACGGCCAGCATGTCGATCGCAGCCGGCAGGCTGGTCGGCGGATAGCCGTACCTGCTCTCGAACTCGTCCACCTCGGCCGCCTTCATCCGGCGGCTCATCGGGCCGAACTGGGAGCTTCCGGCGATCAGCGCCGGCGGCGCCGTCGAGGACCCCTTGCCCTCGATCTCGATGCGGACGTTCGGGTACATCCCCAGGAAGCCTTCGGCCCACAGCGTCATGGTGTTGTTCATGGTGTCGGAGCCGACGCTCTTGAGGCTGCCGGACACGCCCTGCACCTGCGCGTACATGGTGAGGTCCGGGTCGACCGACACCTGCGCCAGGACGGTCATCGACGTGAGCGCCATGGCGGCGGCCAGGGCCGCCGCCATGATGGGGTTGGTTCGCATGCTTCTCCTCGCGATGTTCAGAATCGAGGGAACGGTCCCGGACGAGTGCTAGCGCACCGCTAGCGCTCTGGTATTTCTGTGCTAGGGGGCGTAGCGTGCTGGGCGTGCCGGAGCTGCCGGAGGTTGAGACGATCGCGCGGGCGGTGCGGCCGGTGCTGGTGGGGCAGCGCATCGAACGCGTGGTGGTACGCGAGCCGCGGTTGCGGTGGCGGGTGGCCGACGACCTGCCGCCGCGGCTGGCCGGGCGTACGGTTCGCGACGTGCGGCGGCGGGCCAAGTACCTGGTGGTCGACGCCGGACCCGAGAGCCTGATCGCCCACCTGGGCATGTCGGGGCGGCTGCTGGTGGTGGAAGCCGATGCGCCGCCGGCAAAGCACGACCACGCGGACGTGGTGCTGGGCTCGGGGCTGGCCGTGCGGCTGCGCGATCCGCGCCGGTTCGGGTCGCTGCACGTGGCCGGTACGCCCGGCGAGCACCCGCTGCTGGCGAGCCTGGGGCCGGAGCCGCTCGACGGCGGCTTCGACGGCGAATACCTGTACGCGGTGAGCCGCCGGCGCACGGTGGCGATCAAGGACCTGCTGCTGAACAGTCGCATCGTCGCCGGCATCGGCAACATCTATGCCAGCGAGGCGCTGTTCGCCGCGCGCGTGCATCCGCGCACCCCGGCCGGCCGGCTGGGCCGCGTCCGCCTGGAGCGGATCGCCCGCGCCGTGCGCGCGATCCTCCAGCGGGCGATCGCCACCGGCGGCACCACCCTGCGCGACTACCGCACGCCCGGCGGCGATCCCGGCCTGTTCGCGATCGAGCTGTCCGCCTACGGCCGCGCCGGTCTGCCCTGTCCGCGCTGCGGTGCGGCCATCCGCGCGTTGCGCTCCGGCGGCCGATCCACCTTCTATTGCCCGCGCTGCCAGCGCCGCTGATACTGCCCGGCATGCGTATCGAGCAGGCCGTGGTGATCCCGGCTCGCGGCGGCCACTACAACGAGGATCTCCAGGCGATCCGCGCGGGCGCCCACCGCGACGGTTACCTCTACCCGGGAACGCCGCAGGCGCCCGGCTTCGACGCGATCCGCCAGCCGAGCGAGGCGTTCTCCCTGATCCTGCGCCTGGAGGGCGGCGCCACCGTCGCCGGCGACGGCATGAGCGTCGCCTATTCGGCGGCCGGCGGCAGGCACGGACTGTTCCGGGCAGCGGAGCAGCTCCCGCACCTGCAGGCTATCGCCGAGCACCTGCGCGGGCGGACGATCGGCGGCCTGACAGAGATGTGCGCGGAGCTGGAAGCGCTGCCGCTCGACGACCGGCTGCACCGCAACGCCGCCTTCTACGGCGCATCGCAGGCGCTGGCGCAGGCGGTCGCGGTCGCACAGGGGCGCACCGCCGCGGAGGTGCTGGCCGCCCACTTCGGCCGGCCGGTGGCGGCCGCGCCGGTCGCCATCAACGTGCAGTGCGGCGACGAGCGGCACCACGGCGTCGACAAGGCGATCATGAAGCGGGCCGACGTGCTGCCGCACGGCCTGATCAACGACCTGGACGTGCTCGGGGCGCAGGGCGAGCGGCTGCAGGAGTACGTGAGCTGGATCGTCGCTCGCATCGCCCGCCACGCGCCGGACGACTACCGGCCGGAGTTGCATATCGACGTGTACGGCATGGTCGGCGTCGCGTTCGGCCACGATGTCGGGCGGATGGCCGACTACCTCGCCGGGCTGGGCGAGCGGGCGCTGCCGCATCGGCTGTGCGTGGAGACGCCGGTGCTGATGGACTCGCGGAGCGCCCAGATCGAGACGCTGGCAGCCCTGCGCGAGGCGCTGTCCGCGCGCAAGCCGCGCGTACCGATCATCGTCGACGAGTGGGCCAACACGCTGTCCGACATCCGCGCCTTCCTCGCCGCCGGTGCCGTGGACATGGTCAACGTGAAGAGCCCGGACCTGGGCTCCATCCTCAACGCCGGCCGGGCGATCGTGGACTGCAAGGCGGCCGGCGTGCGGCCGATCCTGGGCGGCTCCTGCGCCGACACCGACCAGTCGGCGCGGGTCATCGCCCACCTTGCGCTGGCCACCGAGCCGGCCTGGGTGCTGGCCAGACCCGGCATGGGGATCGACGAGGGTCTGCAGATCGTGGGCAACGAGATGGCGCGCACGCTCGCCCTGATCGCAGCGCGCGGCGCCGGGGAGGAATCATGATGCACCGGCGGGCGGAATCGAACCGATGGCTGTGGTGACCGTATCCGAGGCCAGGCAACTGCTGCCGGCGGTCAACGGCGACGGGCTGCCCGTCGTGTCGATGAGCGAGGAACAGAAGTACCTGTTCGACCTGAAGGGCTGGATCGCCTTGCCCGGCCTGCTGGACGAAGCGCAGCTCCAGCCGATCCGCGAGCACCAGATGCGCTTCCTGTACCACCCGGAGGAGCTGCCGCCGGCGGAGCGCGACAACCACGGGGGCCCGTCGCAGGTGCTGCTGGACGCGCCGGCGGTGGTCGGCGTCCTCAACGAGATCGTCTCCCACCAGCCGCTGGCGGCAGAGGACTGCTACGGGTTCCGTTTCGACCACACCTACACCAGCCACCGGCAGGCCGGCCATGACAACTTCGCCCCGCACGGCGGCGGCGGGCTGTTCAACTTCTCGGGAAACTCCCACCTCTACCAGATGCACCCCGGCCGCATCCACGCCGGCCTGGTGCGGGTGGTGTGGGAGCTGAACGAGGTCGCCGCCGGCGAGGGCGGCACGCTGTTCCTGTCCGGCAGCCACAAGAGCGCCTTTGCGCGCCCGGACGCGCTGTCAGGCCGCGACAGCGCGTTGTGGGAGACCTACTCCTGCCCGGCCGGCTCGGCGGTCATCTTCACCGAGGCGCTCTGCCACACCGGCACCCGCTGGACCAACGAAGCGCGGGACCGGCTGAGCCTGTTCACCTGCTACAACACCGTGAACGCCAAGTGGGGCAAGGGCTGTCCGCCGCCGGAGGTGATCGCCGCGATGCCGCCGCTGCGCCGCACCCTGTTCCGCGGCGTCTGGCACGGCATGCGCGAGGTCCCCGGCATCAACAAGTATCATGACGAAGCCAACACCGGCCGCTTCGCCGCCGGCTGACTCACCCGCTTCGTTTCTCCGCTCGCCGGTAGACGTGTCTCCGGTGGCAGATCGCGAGTATCGTCACGACCCGATCCTCGATCTTCAGCACGACCCGGTAGTCGCCCACCCGCAGCTTCCGGTAGGGCTTCAGCGTCCTCCGCAGCGGCTCCGAGTACAGCTCCGGATGTTCAAGCAACCGCCGCTCGATCGCTCGGCGAATCCGATCACGAACGTCGCGATTCAGCCCGGGCAGGTCGACGGCTGCGACCTCGGGATGGTAGCGAAGCCGATAGACCGCGCTCAGCCCCAGACCTCTTCGTGCGAGAGAGCCGTGTCCTCCCGGAACGTGGCTTCCCTCTCACTCGCCAGATCCGCCAGCGCCACATCCTCTTCCATCGCCAGCGCGTCCCGTATGAGATCGCGCGCCGCCATCGACAGCGATATCCCCCGCCTTTCTGCAAGTTGCTCGATCTGCTCGTAAACTGGGTGATCGACGACGATGTTTATCCTGGGATTCTTCGACGGCATGGCTTCCTCTCCTCCATCCGGTGTAACACTTTTGACGCTCCGCGATCAAGCTGCGCCACGAACGGCCGATCGTGGCTGACCTGCCGGTCGTCGATCTGCGCGGGTCGAGCGCCGAGCGCGGACGGCAGCACGGGCGCGCCCTCCGCGGGCAGATCGGGCAGGCGGTCGAGTTCTACGCCGGGCTGTTCGGCCGGCTGGGGCTGACCGGCGCGGAGGTGCGCCGCCGCGCCGCGCGCTTCGTCGAGCCCACGCACCGGCTGAACCGGCTGCTGGCCGCCGAGTTCGAGGGGATCGCCGAGGGATCCCGCTGCCACCTGCACGACGTCTACGCGCTGTCGGCGCGCTACGAGATCGCCTTCACGGAGGTGGCGCTCGGCGAGTGCTCGAACGTGTTCGTGGGCGCGGAACGGTCCACGACCGGCGCCACGCTGCTCGGCCAGAACTGGGACTGGCGGCCGGAGGTGGCGGCCTTCCGGGTGATCCTGCGCAGCCGGTGCGACGATGGGCCCGACCACGTGATGATCAGCGAGTGCGGGCAGCCCGGGAAGTTCGGACTGAACTCCGCCGGGCTCGGGCTGGTGGCGGCCGGCCTGGACTGCACGGCCAGGCACGCGACCGGCGATCAGCTCTACGTGGGACTCAAGCGCACGGCGCTGCAGTGCACGTCGATCGGGGAGGCCGGCGCCGTTCTCGCCGCGAACCCGCCGCTGGCCACCGTGAACGTGATCGCGGCTCAGGCCGCGGGCGCCGGCTACGAGATCGAGTACACGCCGGCCGGCCCGGTCCGGCGGGACTTGGCGCCTGCCGAGCTCTACTGGCACACCAACCACTGCCGGGAGGCGGACGAGCCGTCCGGGTTCCAGAACAGCCTCGCTCGCGGCCGGCGCTGGAGCGAGCTGACCGGAGGTGCCCGCGACGTGTCGCCAGGGACGCTCGAATCCTGGCTCGCCGACCGGGACGGCGACGACCGCATCTGCCAGACGCCGCGGCCCGGCGACACGCGCATCACCTCCCTGGAGACCCTGTCCTCGCTGGTGCTGGACCTGCGCGCGCGCACCCTGTGGGCCACCGCCGGCCCCTCCCACCAAGCTCCGTACCGCCCCTACCGCCTGCCGTAAGTTCCCCGTGCGGCCGGCTATCGGCTACATTCTCGGGCGGGGCCGCATCCGCGGCTCACGAGGAGGAACGAAGAACATGAAATCGCGCATGGCCATCGCGTTGCTGGCGGCGTGTGTCGCCGGCGGCATCGCCTTTGCCGCTCCGGCGTCGGAGGAGGCTGCCGTCGCCATGGCGCCGGGACCGCTCGGAAAATACGACCCGCCGATCCAGGCCAACATCGTCGCCCAGGTCCTGGTGGACCAGCAGTTCGCCGACGGCGACAGCTTCGAGAACAACCCGTGGACGCGAAGCTGGCTGGAGGAGCTGGGCATCGAGGTGACCCCGGTCTGGATCGCCCGCACCGACGACCAGTACGACCAGAAGATCGCCGTCACCATCGCCTCGGCGGACCTGCCCGACATCATGCTGCTGGAGCAGGACAAGCTGGTGTCGCTGGCGCGGGCCGGCAAGCTGGCGCCGCTCGGCGCACTCTACGAGGAGTACATCCTGCCCGAGCTGCGCGAGCACCTGGACTGGAGCCCGATCACCCTGGAGGCCGGCGCCGTGGACGGCGAGCTGTACGCGCTGCCGGACTACAACCGGCAGCCGTTCGCGAAATACCTGTGGATCCGCGATGACTGGCAGGACGCCGTGGGACTGCCCGATCCCGAGACCATGGACGACGTGATCGAGCTGGCGCGCGCGTTCGCCACGCAGGACCCGGACGGCAACGGCAAGGACGACACCTTCGGCCTCCCGCTGGACAAGGATTTCAAGTTCCTGGGCGAGGGCTTCTTCGCCGGCTACGGCGCCTACCCGGCCAACTTCATCGCCGACATGTGGCTGGAGCGCGACGGCCGCCTCGAGTTTGCCGGCGTGCAGCCGGAGGTGCGCACCGCGCTCGGCAAGCTGAGCGAGATGTTCGAGGAGGGGTTGCTCGACCCCGAGTTCGTGGTCAAGGACCGCGGCGCCGCCTACGGCGACGTGGCCGCCGGCAAGTACGGCCTGCTGTACGGCGAGCGCTGGAACCCGGCGTGGCCGCTGCGGCAGTTCCGGGACAACCATCCCGAAGAGGACTGGCACTGGGTCGACCTGCCGTCCGAGGACGGGTCGGTGGCGCTGTCGCCCTCCAACCTCAAACCGCCGACGTTTTTCGCGGTGCGGGCCGACTATCCCAACCCGGAGGCGATGATCAAGCTCTACAACCACACCTACGTGCACGGCTCGACCCGCGACGCCGACCTCAACGAGTACGACGACGGCATCGTCATCAACCACGTGCGGCTGTTTCACAACATCCGCATGTTCGCCGGCCACGACCTGGCCATGCGGATCAACGCCGCGCTGGAAGACGGGGACACCTCACGGCTGTCGGAGGGTCGCGAGATGAAGGCGTTCAACGAGGTCAGGGCGTTCGCCGACGGCGACACCGGGGTCACCCAGAACTGGATCTCCTACCGCATCAACGGTCCGGAAGGCCCGATGGTGGCGGTGGGCGAGCTCTACGACTCCGACCACTTCGTGTACAACCAGTTCTACGGCCCGCTCGGCTCCGCCTACATCCAGCGCGGCGCCACCCTCAACTCCATGAAGGAGGAGGTCTTCGCCAAGATCATCATCGGCGAGGAGGCCCTGGAGGCGTTCGACACCTTCGTCGAGGACTGGTACCGGCTCGGCGGCCAGGACGTCACCGACGAGGTCAACGAGTGGTGGCAGACCACGAAGTAGGGAGCCTTCGGTAATCGGTCCGACTTCGATGCGGCGGAGCGGGACGTGAGCGCCACCGTGCGCCCCGAGCTCCGCCGCTTCTGGCGCCGCCGCCGCGACCGGCCGCCGGCGGCGCCGCTGCACCTGATGATGGTGCCGGCGGTGGTGGCGGTGGCGATCTTCGCCTACCTGCCGATGTACGGCGCCACCATGGCGTTCCAGTACTTCGACCCGGCGCTCGGCCTGTTCGGCCGGCAGCCCTGGGTCGGGTGGGACAACTTCCGCTACGTCTTCTCCCTGCCCAACTTCGGAAACGTCATCTTCAACACGTTCGTGATCTCCGCCTGGAAGATCGTGCTCGGGCTGGCGCTGCCGGTGGGCGTGGCGCTGCTGCTCAACGAGATGGGCAGCATGCCGGTCAAGCGGACCGTCCAGTCCGTGATCTACATGCCCCACTTCCTGTCGTGGGTCATCCTGGGCGGCATCTTCCTGGTGATCCTGTCGCCCACCGGCGGCATGGTGAACGGCGTGCTGGAGTGGCTGGGCTTCGAGTCGATCTTCTTCCTGGGCAGCAACCGCTGGTTCCGGTTCACGGTCATCACCACCCACCTGTGGAAGGAGGTCGGCTGGGGCACGATCATCTATCTGGCGGCGCTCACCGGCATCGACGAGAACCTGTACGCGGCAGCCTCCATCGACGGCGCCAGCCGCGTGCAGCAGACCCGCTACGTGACCATTCCCGGCATCAGCCACGTGATCGTGCTGCTGGGGGTGCTCAGCCTCGGCCAGGCCCTGCACGCCGGCTTCGACCAGATCTTCAACCTGTACAGCCCGGTGGTGTACGAGACCGGCGACATCATCAGCACGTTCGTGTACCGCGTCGGCATACTGGAGTTCCAGTACAGCGTGGCGGCGGCGGTGGGGCTGTTCCAGTCCGTGGTCTCGCTGGTGCTGATCAGCCTGTCCTACTGGCTGGCCGTGCGCTACGCCGACTACCGGATCTTCTGATGCCGGCGCAGGTGGCGACCGAACCGCGCGCGGCGGCCCCGCGCCGGCTGCGCAAGCGGGTGGGGCCGGGCCGGATCGCGTTCCAGGCCGGCAACTACACGCTGATGGCGCTGTACGCGGCGGTCTGCTTCATCCCGCTGCTGCACATCCTGGCCGTGTCGTTCAGCACCGGCGCCGCCGCGGTGGCCAACCTGGTGGGCCTGTGGCCGGTGGGGTTCAACACCAAGGCGTACGAGTTCGTCGCTACCCGCGTGGAGTTCCTGCGCTCGGTGGGCGTCTCCTTCCTGCGGCTCGGCGCGGCCCTGCCGATCTACATGGTGTTCAACTGCATCACCGCCTACGCGCTGTCGAAGCGGGAGAAGCTCTTCCCCTGGCGGTCCGCCTATATGTGGTTCCTGTTCGTCACCATGCTGTTCAACGGCGGGCTGATCCCTACCTATTTCGTGGTGCTGAAGATGGGCATGATCAACCGCTTCTGGTCGCTCCTGATCCCGTTGCTGCCCACCCAGGTGTTCAACATCATCCTGCTGCTCAACTTCTTCCGGCGCGTCCCGGTCGAGCTGGAGGAGGCGGCGTTCATCGACGGCGCCGGCCACCTGCAGATCCTGTGGCGGGTCTACCTGCCGGTCTCCACGGCGGCGATCGCCACCATCTCCCTGTTCGTGCTGGTGTTCCACTGGAACGAGTGGTTCTTCGGGCTGATCTACCTGCACGATCCGCGCAAGGTCCCGCTCGCCACCTATCTCCGCACCATCCTTATCGACCTCACCTCCGTGGACCTGGACTACGCCGACGAGGAATTCTTCAAGTTCATCTCCGACGAGAACTCGAAGGCGGCGCAGATCTTCATCGGCATGGTGCCGATCCTGCTGGTCTATCCGTTCCTGCAGCGCTACTTCACCAAGGGGCTGGTGCTGGGCGCGGTCAAGGGATGACCGTCAGCGACTGCGTCTTCTGCCGGATCGTGGCCGGCGGGGAGCCCTGCAGCCGCGTGCACGAGGACGACGTCTCCCTGGGCTTCATGGGCATCCGCCCGGTGCGGCCCGGCGAGCTGATGATCATCCCCAAGCAGCACGTCGACCATTTCTGTGACCTCCCCGACGACCTGGCCGCCCACATCCTGGTGGTGGCGCAACGGCTCTCGCGGGCGATCCGGCGCACGCTGCGCCCGCGGCGCGTCGGCCTGGTCGTGCACGGGTTCGGCGTCCCGCACGCCCACCTGCTGGTCGTCCCCCAGCACGAGCCGACCGACATCACCTCCGGCCGGCACATCCGCCTGGAGGAGGGCCGCATCGCCTTCGGCACCCGGCACCTGGAGGTGCCCCAAGAGGAGCTCGACGCGATGGCGGCCTCGCTGGCCGGGCAACCGCTTTCGTGGGTGCGTCGGACGTGCAGTTTGTCTTGATGTCGACATCCGTCACATACGCCTGACGGTGACCGGCGCGCCTCCAGTACCTACCGGCACGGGGCACACAAGCCGTACACCTCCAACAGATGGCCCGCCACGTGGATGTCATGCTCCTGCGCAATCTTGCTCAACGCGTCGGATACGTGACACTCGTCGATCTCGATCACATTCAGGCACCGGGGGCAGACGATGTGTGCGTGGTGGCCGTCCTCCGACATCAGCACGTACACCGGGGCGCGCCCCGAGAGAAAGGTCGGTCGAACGATCGCCAGCCGGGAAAGAAGGTCGAGCGTGCGGAAGACGCTCGCCCGTCCCACACTCGGCGCCCGCTCCAGCACGCCCGCAACGATCTCCGTCGAGCTCAGGTGCTTCCGCGAGTCGGCCATCACCTCCAAAACGGCGCGCCTGGCACGAGTCACCTTGGCCCCCGACTCGGACAGCCGCGCCACGGCGTACCGGAGGTCGGCCTCATGGTGATCAGCACTCACTAGCTCAGAGTAACACCATCGCCTGCCCGATGGAATGATACTCCGTCTCGTTCATTTGACATCTCCGATGCCCGGCGCGTATGATACCCAGTATCATTCGAAGGACACGATGCTTCCATCTGATCAACGGCCGACAGCAGCCCTGCCGGCGCTACTCGATGGACCCCTCTGCCGCAAGCCGGTCATCGACCAGGGGCGCCGGTGACGGGCACCTCGTACTCGATCAACCCGGAGACCCTCGTGAAGCTCGAATCCGCCGGAGCTGTTGATGCTGCTAGGCCGTCCTAGACGCGACCCAGCCTTGATCCGACAGATAAAGGACTGGGCGTACGAGTGCTTGCCGGTCTCAGCGGCGGCGACCGTGACCGTCATGGAGCTTGAGTGCCGCGAACCTGGTTGCCCGCCACTCGAAACGGTCGTTGCCGCGATGGAGCAGGACAAGGAGACGCGTCAGTGGAAGCTTCATAAAGCGATGCCCGATATCACCCTCGCCGATGTTGTTGAACTAGCGGCCAAGAAGCCTCCGGCAGGCACCTAGACACTTCATCTCGTTCCTGAATCAACGAATTACGGAGTATTATCCGATGTCAGATACAACCTCCACCGTTCCGGTGACCGTGCTCACCGGTTTCCTGGGCTCGGGCAAGACCACGCTGCTCAATCGCATCCTGTCGGAGAACCACGGCAAGCGAATCGCCGTGATCGAAAATGAGTTCGGCGAGATCGGTGTCGACAACGATCTGGTGATCGGCGCCGAAGAAGAGATCTTCGAAATGAACAACGGCTGCATCTGTTGCACCGTCCGTGGAGATCTGATTCGCATCCTTGGCAATCTCATGAAACGCCGTGACAAGTTTGATCACATCATGATCGAAACCACCGGGATGGCTGATCCCGGTCCCGTCGCGCAGACATTCTTCATGGATGATGAGCTCCGCGAAGCGCTCAGCCTGGATGGGGTCGTGACGATGATCGATGCCAAGCATGTGTTGCTGCACATCGAGGACAACGATGAAGTCAAGGAGCAGATCGCGTTCGCCGATGTCATCTTGTTGAACAAGATCGATCTGGTTTCAGCGGAACAGCTCGATCAACTGGAAGCTCGAATCCACTCGATGAATTCGGCTGCCACGATCTATCGCACACGCGATGCGGCCGTGGATATGGATATGGTGCTCAACCTCGGGGGATTTGACCTCGATCGCGCTCTCGAGGTCGATCCCAAGTTCATGGAACCCGAGTATCCATTCGAGTGGAGTGGTCTGTATGAGCTCCGGGCAGGGAATTATCGGCTGGTTCTGAAGCCTGGCCCTGATCCAGCGATGAATCTCAACTTCAGGGCGGCTACCGACGCCAGCGAGTCCGCCATGCGCGACACGGTCGAAAAAGCGGTCCGAGTCTTCTCGGACAGTGAAGTCGCTCTCGGTCCTGGTGCAGCGATCGCGCCAGGCGACCAGCTGAGTCACCTCAGTCTTGAGGGAGAGCAGCTTGACTACATATTGCGGGTCCCATCGGCAGGTCCCTATGTGCTGTTCACCGAGCATCATCCCGATGAGTTCGAAGCGTTTCTCAGCGATGCCAGGGGAAACCGCATCGATTCGCTCCTGGTACGGGAGTACAAGCCGGACCATGAACACGACGAGGAAGTGACATCCGTCGGAATCAACACGCCAGGTGATCTCGACCTCCGCAAATTTCAGAAGTGGTTAAGCGATCTGCTTGCCAATCAAGGGCCCGATATCTTCCGGATGAAGGGGGTCTTGTCGTTCCGGGGCGCTGAGGCGCGCTACGTGTTCCAAGGCGTGCACATGCTCTTCGATGGGCGTATGGATCGGCCTTGGCGCGACGGCGAGCGGGCGAATTCCCTTATCTTCATCGGTCGCAACTTGAATCGCGAGACACTGAACGCGGGCTTCGAATCCTGCTTGACGTAGGCGCTTCGATGCCGGATAGCGGGCTACTTGCAGAGTCATGGCGTGTAGCCCTGGGCGACTACATCATCGATCTGGCATGGTCCCCGGACGGCTCGAGACTGGCCGCGGTAGCGGTGGAAGGTTCGGTGTTCCTGATCGACGATCACGGCGATTCCGGACACTCCCAGCTCATAGGTCGACATGCCGATGGGGCCAACTCGTTGTCTTGGCGCCGCGATGGGGCGGAGTTCGCAACGGCAGGACATGACGGGCTGGCCAAGGTGTGGGATGGGAGTTCGGGGCAACAGCTCAGCTCGCTCGAAGCGCAGGATTCCTGGGTTGCCAAGGCTGCTTACAGTCCTCGAGGCAACCTGTTGGCAACGGCTGCGGGCCGCCATCTCAGGTTGTGGAACGAACGACGCGAAGGGGTCTACGAGTCCTCCGATCACTCGAGCACCATCGCCGATGCAGGATGGAATCCGGACGGTTCCGGGGTGGCGGCGGCTGCCTACAATGGGATTACGCTGCATGTACCTGGCAAGCAGGGTCAGCCGCGGAAGTACACGTGGAAGGGTTCGAGCCTCGTGTTGGCATGGAGTCCCGATGCGAAGTACATGGCAACCGGGGAACAGGATTCGACGGTTCATTTTTGGCATGTCAAATCGGGGAAAGATGCGCAGATGTGGGGCTTCCCCACCAAGGTGCGTGAGCTGAGTTGGGATCCGAGCGGGCGATGGCTGGCGACCGGAGGCGGCGCATCGGCTTGTTTGTGGGATTGCAGCGGAAGAGGGCCGATGGGACGGAAGCCTCGTCAATACGACGCGCATTCCAGCAACCTGACTCAATTGGTCTTTCAACCCGACGGGGAGTTGCTGGCCTCGGCGGATGCCGATGCGAACCTTTTTTTGTGGGACCCGTTGAAGCACGACCGCGTCATTGGACGGGTGGCGCTTTCATCATCTGCGAGCTGCTTGCGGTGGTGCAGAGGCGGCAAGCTTGCGGCTGGGCAGGAAGATGGCAAGGTCGTCATCTTCGAGGTCCAGTCGGCGGCTGGAGGTTGAGGTCGATGCAGGACGAATCCCTGAATCGCCCGAACTTCAACGCACAGACACAACGACTGCGCCACACCGTTCGGCAGGGGGCATCCCTGACGACGCGACGCGCCGAGCGGTTGGGGCAGATTTTCCTTTGTGAAGGCTGTTGTTGTGGACGAGCAGACAAGGGATTCCCGCCATTGCCTAAGGATATGATGAAGGAGTCGTGGAAGAGTCTCAACCTCAACGGAACGATCCAGCTCACGATCAGTGGCTGCCTTGGCCCATGCGATGTGGCCAACGTTGCCTATGTGCTGGCAAGCGATGGAACCGGGCAGTGGTTCGGGGGACTTTCCGAGGATTGGCAATACGAGACATTGATCGAATGGGCGGTCGGGTGCCAGCAAGCGGGTGCGCTGTTGCGGATTCCGGCGCCCCTGCACGGCCACCGTTTTTCACGCTTCGATTCCGTTTCGACTCCCGGCTCAGACATGATCCCAGGGATTCCCACGAAAACCCGACTCGTCACGGTTCCTGCGCCACGTGACCACCCCTACGCCGTAGTGGAATAGATACTCGAAACCGGAGTCCCCTGCGTGGATGTGGGAACCCAGCGCGACGGCCAGCTTTTCCACATTGGCATCGCGGGCGCCGAGCGGCGCAAGTGCACGGGCGACCGCGGTCGGCGTCTCTCCAATGACCAGGCGACGTGTCGGAAGGATGCGGGCATCGGCCAACAGGCCCATCTCCCAGAGTACGCCGGCGATGTAGAGGTGCGCGGGAACGGTCGACTCAGTCCATCTGCCGCAGATCTCCTCCACGTGGCGGCGGTGCGGCGGCGAGCCACCCGCGCCAACAACGATCACGAGTGATCGACGCGTGGCAGCGACACAAGCGGCGAGTGCGGCCGCGAGGTCGATGGTGCGATACAGCGACCATGCCGCGAGCACGACATCGTGGGGTTCCACGTCCACGTGAGGCCACTCGCCTTGCACGGTGGCGATCGTGGCGATGCCGGCTGCGGTCGTTTTTCTTCGCAGTATCCCGAGCATGTCCGGTGAGTGGTCCACCGCGGTGATCCGTTCCACGCTTTCGGACAGCGGGAGCGCGAAACGGCCCGTGCCGGCTCCGACATCAAGAAGCGAATCGGTCGGACGGACGATCTTCTTCAGATACTCGAGCGTAACGCTCGCCGCCGGAGCCGGTTCGTTCATCATAGTGCGCTGCGTAGCGTTCCCAGAAGGCCCGGTCCGCCGTGGCGTCGAGCCGGTCGGATCGGGCCGCCCGGACCGCTTGCTCCCACAGGTTCTGAAACGCCCGCAGGTCGTGTGTCATGTTCGTTCCCGCCGCCCGTTCAACCGACTACCGCCTCTCATCGGTCCCTCGTCTGGCGCCGCCGGTTTCAGCAACCTGACATGGATCTCGGAAGAGCGGTTGTTCACGACAGTGTCGACACCGTAGACGGACTTCAGGTTCGCCTCGTTGATAACCTGCTCGACCGGGCCGGACTCGAGAAGACGGCCTTCCTTGAGCATGGCCACGCGGTGGGAGAACATGGAAGCTAGGTTGATGTCGTGCAGGGACAGAATCGCGATCAGACCGTTGTCCTCCACGACACTGCGCAGAAGGCTCATGGTCTCCAGCTGGTTCCGGACGTCGAGGCTGGCCGTTGGTTCGTCCATCAGCACGACGGGCGTCTGCTGGGCAAGGGCCCGTGCGATGACCACTCGCTGTCTCTCTCCACCGCTCAACTCGTTGATGGGGCGGAAGGCAAGGCCGTGTAGTCCCATCAGCTCCAGGGCCTCGAACGCCACGTCCCGGTCGGCCTTGCTGATCCTCATCCCGGCGTGTGGGATCCGGCCCATCATGATCGTATCGACCACGGAGATCGGAAACACCGTTCCGTGGTCCTGCGGGACGTAGCTCATGCAGCGGGCCAGCGTCCTCCGCGGCATGCGCCTCACGTCTGTTCCTTCGTAGCTGATCGTGCCTGCCTCCGGGTCGTGGATTCGATTGAGGCATTTGAGCAGCGTCGTCTTGCCGGACCCGTTCGGCCCCATGATCGTCAGAATCTCCCGCCCCTCAGCCTCGAAGCTGATCCCTTTCAACACCTCCCTCCGGCGGTAGGCGTAGTGCACGCCCCGCACGGACAAGCTCATCCGGAGTGCCTCGCCCTGCGTGCGATGATGAGGCTCAGAAAGAGCGGCACACCGAGAAACGAAATGACGATCCCCACGGGAATGACGACCGGAGAGAGGAGCGTGCGGCCGATCGTGTCGGCGAGCACGACCAGGATGGCGCCGATGACCACGGAGAAGGGCAGAAGCCGGGGGTGATCGCCGCCGATCAGAAGCCTGGCGATGTGTGGTCCGACCAGCCCCACGAATCCGATGACGCCGGTGAAACTGATCGTTGAAGCGGTCAGGAGAACCGCCGCCATACCGGTGATGGCCTTGATGCTGGTCGGGTTCGCGCCGATGGATTTGGTCAGCTCGTCTCCTCCGGCGGTGAGGGCGTTGAAGCTCAGCGAGAAACGTTGGAGGACCGGCAGCGAAACCACCAGAACCACGGCCAGAAACAGGTTCTGGTCCCACGACGCGTCGTTCAGACTGCCGAACGCCCACTGAACCGCTGCGGCAAGCTGGTGCTCCTCGGCCACGTACTGGACGGTGGACGTCAGGGCCGCGAAGAGGTAGTTCAGGGCGATGCCGGTCAGGATCAGCGTCTCCGGCGACATCCCAAGCTTCCAGGAGATTGCGTACACCAACAGCGCGCACAGGACCGCAAAGGAGAACGCGTTGATAACAATGCCGCCGACGGTGCCGGGTACGATGGCGAAGCCGAACACGATGGCGACACTCGCGCCGAACGCGGCGGCGGACGATACGCCGATCGTGAATGGACTGACCAGCGGGTTGCGCGTAAGCGCCTGCATCACGACACCGGAGACCGAGAGCGCCGCCCCGGCCAGAACAGCCAGAACAACCCGCGGGAGCCGCAGGAGGAGCACGATCTTCTGCTCTACGGTGATGCTTGCCTCGCGCCGCACAAGCTTCAGGAGAGCATCCGCGGTCTCGCCGAGCGAGATGTCCGCGATGCCCATCTGCAACGAGACGAGCGATACCAACGCGAGCACGCCAACCCCGCCGGTCAAAGCCAGAAGGCTCACGACCCGCTTCCACTCGTAGCGAGCCTTGAGCTCGGTCGTTCCGGGCGATGTCTTCACATCCATGGCGAGCATGCAGACAAGGGCGCCGCCCATCGCGCGACGGCGCTCCTGCCCCCGTCAGCCCGGGCTACGGTTTGGGATAGAAGTGTCCGTCCAGGTCGTTGAATCCCTGGAAGTCCTCCAGCCACGCTCGGAAGTACTCGTCCGGGTCCAGATCGGGCAACCTCTCCGGGTACATCCACTTCGCAACGTAGAGAGCTCCGACGATCTTTGACGCTCCGCCGTGACCGAACTGGGACATGACATAGACGTTGTCGTTCTTGACCGCGTCGATCTCGTCCCACCCCGGTCTGCTCCTGATCTTCTGGATCTCCTCTTTTCTCTGCTCCAGCGAGGGCGGCGCGTAGACACCCGTGCCTGTGCGTGCCGTGTCCGGTGTGATGTTCTTCACGATGTACTCGGGGTTCATCGTGATGACGGCCTCCGGGTCGATGGCAGACTCCGTGAGGTTGGCCGGCGGATTGGCAAAGATGTTCTGTCCGCCAGCGTATTCGATCATCGTGTAGTAGTACCCGCCGGGGAAGGTCGTCCCCAGCTCCCGGGTCGTCTCGAAGTACACCGTCTTCTTCGGCACGCCGTCGAGCTGCTCACGGATGTAGTCCAGCGGCTCGGTGAAGGTGTCGAGGAAATGCTGCGCGTCCTCCTCGGTGGCGAACATCTTGCCTATGTTCGTGATCTGGTTCTCGAAGTCGCCGGTGTCATAGCCGGAGATCACGAATACCTTGATCCCAAAGGGCGCCAGCTTCTCTTCCGCCTCCTGGACTGCGCCGTTGTGGGGAAGGATCACCACCTGCGGGTCCAGTTCGATGATCTTCTCGTAGTTGAGCTCCCGCTGACTCTTCCCGATCACGCTGTCCGGATCGTAGTGCTTCCAGTATTCCCGGTCCTGAATCGTGTTGAGATCCGCCCCGATCATGTAGTCGATCGCGCCGGACGCCCTGATCAACTCGCTGTTGTACCGGTTGGCGGCGACGGCTCTGCTTACGGGGTGGGGAAGCTCGACGCGGCGTCCGATGTTGTCGGTCAGGACGATCGTCTCCGCTTGGGCTGAAGACTCGACCGTTGCTTCCTGACTACCCGCGGCGAAGACGGCGGGCACAGCCGCGACGACGGCCAGAACGGCGCAGAGCAACAGGACGCCTGCCCTTGGATGCTTCTTGCCCATGGCAAGCCCCTCTGGGTCGGTTCGAATCCTGTCTGGAATCCCCCGGGATTCTCGGTCGCTGTGGACCGGGTAGCGATTTCTCATCGGCAGCTCCTCAGTATGAGACCGTGTCTCAGTTAGTACTTAGTGATACTGAGTCTCATATAGCTTGTCAAGTGTTGGCTGAGGAGAGGAGTGAATTGCGAGCGCCGGCACCTTGATCCGGTTGCCCATGCCGGCGTTGCAGAGCGGTAATCTCCTTAAATCTTTATTGAAGCGACAATTAAGATCAACAGCAGAAGTCCGCGTCTGGCTACACTTGGGGTGCGGACTCCCAGCAGATCGAGGACTGCCCAGAGCCGGCGGTCGACTGTCACTCGGGGCTTACCGCGGCGCGTTGTCACCCCCTGCCTACGCTTCACGACGTACGTCACCGCACGCCGCGCCAGATTCGGTTCCGGCTAGGACCCGCGTCTCCCCCTCGCGTCCGCCTTACGGCGCGTCGCCGGATTCCACGAGCAGTTCGAGCTCTCGCATGAGTGCGCTGAATACGCGATTCATCTTGACGAGGTGCTCGTGCACCGTGGCATCGGCCAAGCCCACGTACTCGTGGGCCAGGACATTGCGAAACCCGCCCAGCCCGCGCAGCCCACCGTAGAGATCGGCAGAGAGCAGGGCGTGCCGGCGCGCGTTGGTCAGGATCTCCTCGTAGGTGTCGCTGACCACTTCGTGCCGCGCGCTCAGCACGTGGTCCAGGATGTCGAGGACGCTCCCGGCAATGAGGAAGAGCAGGCGCTCGACGGCATACCGGGTCGTCCGGCTTGCCAGGTAGTCGTCCAGCGAAAGGCTACCCCACTGAGAGAGATCCGCACCGTACTGCCGGAGCAGCTCGAGCCTCTCCAGGAGGTTCCTAGGCCGATACACCATGACGCCGGTTCCTGCGCCCTTGCAGGTACAACGCGCGATCCCGATACCGCCAGATCACCCTTCGCTCGAACTCGTTGAGGCGATCGGCGTCGGCATAGTGAAGAAGCCGGCCGTCCCGGATCGCCGAGAACGCCACTCCTGCGTTGGCGTGGTTGAGCCAGATCAGATCCAGCCGTTCGGTGTGGAGCAGCCCGGTGAGCGTCCCGCGCAACGTGAACAGGTCATCCCACTCGTAGTCGTCCGTGGTGTATATGGCGACGTCGACGTCCGAATCGGCGTGACCCTCTCCGGCAGCCCGCGAACCGAACAGGTAGACGGCCTGAACGCGCGCGTCGGCCACCGTTGCCGGCACCAGCAGGTCGACGCACTCACTGGTCGACAGGCCGACCGGCTTCGTTCCCTTCCAACGCTCGCGCACAGCCATGTCCTTACGCTCGGAAGATCACTGTATCGGCAGCAGGTCGGTCACGGCCACCGCGAGGATGTGGGCCGGAGATTGACGCCGGTATCCGGCAGCGACCAACGTCGAAACGATGCGAACGTGGCACAGTCCCGAGGAGCTGGTCGAGATCGGCCTGTCTCGCAGTCGCGTCCTGATGGTGAACGAGGCCCACAACGGCTTCAAGCGCTGCATACGCACCCGCGACATCGGCGTCCGCATGATCGAGCCGGCCCACGCGGCCGGCGTTCGGTACCTGGCGATGGAAGCCCTCACGCCCGAATTCACCGCAACTGTGAATCGGGACCGACGCCTCGGACCGGGCAGCGGCTATCTGGCGCAGTACGACCTGCGCGAACTGATGAATGCGGCCCTTGCGCATGGATGGGATCTGATCGCGTACGACACATCCATCGCTGCGGACGACTACCGGCACGTGTCCGCCATGAACGACCGCGAGGAACAGCAGGCCCGCAATCTCGCGGCCGCGCTCGATCGGCTGCCCGGGACCGGCAAGCTCATGGTGTGGTGTGGATGGTCACATCACTACAAGGGATCGGCCAGGAGACCGGACGGTACGCTGGAGTTCATGGGCTCGCGGTTTCAGCGCGCAGCGCAGATCATCCCATTCTGCATCGACCAATGCGTGGGGATGCTCTGGAAGAGTCGTGCCGCGCGGTTCTGGTATGCGCGGCGGCACCGTCGTGTGCTGGAGCGGTTCGGCGGCTCCGCCGGCTATCTGGTGCGCACGAACCTCGGGGCCGTTGCAGGCCGCCCGGTAGATGCGATCATCAGGTCGCTTCACAACGAGCTGCAGTGACTGCAACCACCACCTGATCGCGGTCCGATCATGGCTTCAATCCCCGGAACACGAGGTCCACCTGCTCGGCCAGCGCTGCCCGTGCGAGCGCCGAGTCGCGGCCGGCCGGGCGGTCGAGGTCGACCAGGAGCCGGCTCATGACCGCCCCGTAGAGCAGCATCGTGGCCGTGTCGAGATCCACGTCCGCGCGGATGTCGCCGGCGTCCCGCAACTCTTCGAGCAAGGCCACCAGGCGCGCCATGAACGCCTCGTCGATCCGCTTGAAGCCCGCCAGCTCGGCGGGCGGCGCGGCGAAGGCGCTGATGAGCATCTCGCGCATCACCGGCGGTTCGAACAGCTCGGCCGCCGCGACGAACGACGCGAGCAGCTCCACGCACTGCGCGGCGCCGTCGGGCGCGCGCCGCACCCGCTCGTCTGCTGCCGCGAGCGTCTCGCGCGCGACGTCCCACCACAGCGCAGCGAGCAGCCCATTCTTCGAACGGAAGTAGTTGTAGCACGATCCGCACGCCACCTCCGCGGCGGCGGCGATTCTCTCCATGGTCGTCGCCGCAAACCCCTGGTCCTCGATCAGCCGGCGGGCCGCCGACAGGATCTGCGCGCGGGTTCTCGCCTTCTTGCGCTCACGCAGCCCGGACACGACCAAGACTGTACCGCATCGGCCTCAGGCTACGAGGTTCCGAACACGTAGCGGGCGAGCAGGGTCGCGGAGATTCCGCCCGGCCGCTCCCAGGCGAAGGTGTCCTCCCCCTCGCCGAACATCGCGGCCGTGTGCAGGCCGAGCGTCAGGCCCTGGAAGATGTTCCAGGAGGCGCCGGCGGCGGCCACCCCGGATCCGTCGATCGGCGACAGCACCCCGCTCAGCGACAGGTCCCAGCCGTCGGCCGGGCTGTAGCCCAGCTCCGGGAACAGGTACAACCCGTAGTGGTCCAGCACGGCGGCCGGCGCGGGCGTCGCGTCGTCCCACGCGCGCCAGGGACGTACGCCGGCTTCCAGCAGCACGGTGACGACGCCGGCATCCGGGCCGAGGTCCAGGAACGCGAGCCCGCCGCCGGTCAGGAGCAGGCCGCGCTCGGCGGCGCGGCGCAGGTCGGCGCCGGGCGCGGCGGGCAGCGCCGTGGCGCCGCTCAGATGCCAATCGACGCCGGCGAGCGCGCCCTTCAGGCTGAGGTAAGCGCGGTGCTCGCGCTCGTGCGGCTGTGCGTCCGCCGCGCGCGCCGCGGCATACAGGTAGCCGCCCTCCACGGTCAGCTTTCCCAGCCGCACCACCGCACGGCCGCCGGCGTCGGTGCGGTCGATGGCGAGCGGTTCGAGCGGGGGCAGCGCGACCAGCTCCAGGAAGGACAAGCGGTCCAGCGGCACGTAGGCCGCCAGCAGCCAGTCGGTGGCGCTCAGGAACTCGCCGGCACCGGCCGCGAAACCTGGCGCCTGCCCGAACAGGATGTCGCCGGCGTTGAAGAACCGGCCCCGTCCCCACGACAGTCGCGTCTTTCCCGCGGTGAGACGGAACCCAGGCAGCCGCGCCCGCAGAAAGGCGCGCTCGATCCCGACGTCGGACACGGTCGCTCCGTCCTCGGCCGCTTCCCTCCGGAGGTCGGCGCGCAGGCTGAGCTGCCCGCGCACGTTGCGGTTGCCGGTCGCCGCCAAGTCGAGCCGGGCGTTGCCCCCGGCGCCCAGCAGCACCGTGGCGTCCGGATCGGACAGCCCGCTGAGGAGCGCCTCCACGGTCACGGTCGTGCTCACATCGGCCGCCGCAGGAGCCGCCGCCAGCAGGCCCAGCAGGAACGCCGTCACGACCGTCTTCGAGGCGCATCGCCGGCTCAAAAGGTCAGCTCCTCCAGGGAGAACAGGCTCTCTTCCACGTCGATGTCCACCTCGATCGTGTCGATCAGGAACACCGTGCGCGAGTCCTTCTTCATCAGGTCCGACATCTCCAGGCGCACCGGGACCAGCTTGCCCCCCACCTCGCGGTAGTCGGAGATGGCCATCTGCTTCAGCGGCCGGCCGCGCAGGGAGAACTGCTCGGTGCGGCGGGTGACGAACAGCTCGGCGTCGATCCACGTGACCTGAATCGGATACGCCACGTCGCGCCTGGTCGCGGTGAGCCGCAGACGATGGCAGTCGTGGCCGTCGATCAGCTCGGTGCCCTCGAGCTCCACCTCGTAGTCGTCGAGCAGGCTGCCCTCGGCGGTCATGTCCTCGTACGAGAAGTCGGAGCCGAGCACGTCGTCGCGCAGCGCCGCGCCCTGCAGGTGGATGACCTCCTCCGCCTCCGGGAAGTAGAGATAGATCTCGTCGTCGAGGCGCAGGATCTTCTGTCCCGCCTCCTCCGGGTTGGTGAACTCCAGCAACAGACGGTCGTCGCCCACGGCCGTGGAGATGAATGTCTTGGTACGGGTCCCGAAGCGGTCGCTGATCTCAAGCGAGCCGGTGGTGTGCGCCGAGGAGTGGCGCTCGTTGCGCTCCATATTCCGGATCACCTCCGCGCCGGTCAGGGCGCCGAGCGGAACGGCGCCGATCATCAGCACCAGCGGCAGCAGCACGCCGCCGCGGGCGTATCGCCGGGTCTTCATCATCGTCCTCTCCTTGGGTCTCGAAACTGTGGATACCGGTCGGCGCCCGCTACTCATGGCGCAGACACTCCACGACGTCGAGCTTGAGCGCGCGGCGCGCGGGCAGCAGCGCGATCGCCATGCTGGCCGCGATTCCGAAGATCACGGCCGCCACCATCGTCCCCGGGTTCCAGGCGCCGCGGAAGACGCCGGTCACCCGGTAGCCGATGTTCACGTCGCCGTACAGTCCGCTCAAGTCGATGCCCCAGTTCACCAGCCACCAGGTGGCCGCGGCGCCCACCGCCACCCCCGAAAGCGACCCCAGCAGACCAATCGCCCCCGCCTCCAGCACCATCGCGGCGCGAATCGCGCCGTCGTCCATGCCCAGCGCGCGCAGCGTGCCGAACTCTCGGATCCGTTCGTACACGGCGATCAGCATGGTGTTGGACACGCCCACCGCGGCGATCAGAAAGACCAGGAACAGCAGGATGCTGTTGCCGGCGGTGTCCGACTCCAACAGCGCCAAGTAGTCCCGCGCCAGCTCCGTCCAGCCCACCGCCACCACGTCCGGAAAGGCGGATGCCAGATCCTCGTTCAGGCGCCGGATCTCGCGTTCCAGGGGCGCGCCGGCCGGCACCTGGAGTATACGTCCGAACCGGGTGCGCAGCGCGCCGAGCGAGATCTCCGTCACCCCCTCCAGGTCGAGGTCGAGCTGGGCGACGTCGAGGGGCAGGAAGCCCACTCCCCGGTTGATGGTCGGGTTCGGGCTGCTCACGATACCCACCAGCTCCAGCTCCAGTATCTGCACCGCGCCGTGCCGGGTCCGTGTCCGCACCTCGACGAAGTCGCCGACGGCGATCTCCAGGTCGGCGGCCGTCCAGACGCCCAGGAGCAGCCCCGGCACGCCGGGCTCCAGGTAGTCGCCGCCGGGCAGCACGCTCCCGGGCAGCCGGAACACGTCGGGATCGTGCTCCGGGTCGATGCCGATCAGGCGCACCGGCAGCGACCCCTCGCCGAAGAACAACTCGCCGGTGAAGCGGATGCGGGGGGCCGCGGCCACTCCCCGCTCGATGAGCGCGGCGAGCAGCGGGCGATACTCGACCATCTCGTGTTTCAATTCCGGACGCTCCAGGTCCGCGTGCTGCGCGTCTGAGACAAAGCGGCCGGAGCCGGTTTCGTACCACACCAGGTTGCGCTGCGACTCGGAGTCCATCCCGCGCATCATCGAATCCATGAAGATGAACAGCGCGATCCCGGCAGCCAGCGCCGCGGCGGTGATGGCCGTTCGGCGGCGGTGACGGCCGAGGTTGCGCAGGGCCAGCCGCACCAGTGTCGCGATCATCGACTCAGGGCCCCGCGCAATGCCTCCACGGGGTGCAGCCGGGACGCCTTGCGAGCCGGCCAGTAGGAGGCGGCGGCGGTCACCGCGATGGCGTAGCAGAACACCAGCACGGTGGAGCGCGCGTCGAGCCGCGGGTACAACACATCGGACATGTCGAACTCCACTCCCTCCATGGCGGCGCTGTAGTCGATCCCTGCCTGCGACAGCGGCAGCACGATGGCGCTGCCCAGCGCCACGCCGGCCAGCGCCGCGGCGATGCCGATGAACAGCGACTCCAGGAAGAACAGGCGCGATATCTGGCCTCCCGTCATACCGAGCGCCGCAATCGTGCCGATCTCCTTCGTGCGCTCGAACACCACCATCATCGTGGTGTTGACGATCGCCGTGGTGGCCAGCAGGAAGAAGAACAGGGCGAGGATGTTGAAGACCCAGGTGGTGAGCTGCAGCGTCGAGAACAGCTCGTTGGTCTCCGTCCACGCCTGCACGGCCAGACCGGGATCGCCGTCCGGCAGCGCCTCCGCCAGCGCGGCGGTGAGCGCCGGCACCTCCTCTTCGCTGCCGGTGTACAGCAGGATCTCGGTCACGCCGTCGGCCGCAGTCAACTTCAGGAAGCGCTGCACCGTGTCCAGCGGCGCCATCAGCATGCCGCGCAGACCGCCGGTCGGAGTCCCGATCACGCCGCTCACCGTGAAGGTCCACGCCTGGGTGCTCAGCACCGCGGTGCGGGTGAGGATCGTCAGCTTGTCGCCGACCGCCAGGCCCAGCTCTTCGGCCTGCGCCGCGCTTATCAGCACCTCGCGCTCGCCGGCGCGCGGCAGGCTGCCGCCGTGCACGTCGAGCTGCCAGGCGCGGGCGAACTCCTCCAGAGTGGGGCTGCCGGCGGCGCTGCCAGCGGCCTTGCCCATCTGCGGCAACCGAGCGCGCGCCACCTCGATCTCGCGGGCGAAGTCGAGGCCCAGGCCGAAGGCGCCGTGATTGCGATCCTCGCGGTAGATGGCGCCGGCGAAGCGCACCCGCGGCAGCGCGCCCGTCACTTCGGGCAGCTCCTGCAGCCGCGTTGCCAGGGCGCCGGCGCCGGTCACCGCGAGGTGCACGGGGCTGAGGGCCTCGTAGCGGCCGTACTCGGCATGGCGTACCCGCGCGTGACCGCTGTCGTAGGTCAGGGCGGTGGCCACCAGGTCGCCGAGCATGCCCGAGAGCAGTGAGAACCCCAGCACCACCGAAAGCGTCGCCACGGTGATCGCGGAGCCGGACAGCAGCGAACGGCGCTTGTTGCGCGCCACGTTGCGCAGGGCGATGACCCACAACCTCATGCGCCGCCTCCGGTCATTCGGCCCCGGCCCGGCGTTCGTCGGCGACGATGCGGCCGTCCTGCAGCCGCACCAGACGGTCCGCGTAGTCCATCACCATGGCGTCGTGGGTGGAGAAGATGAAGGTCGAGCCGAGCTGACGGTTGAGCCGCCGCATCAGCTCCAGCAACCCCTCGCCGATCTCGGAGTCGACGTTGGCGGTGGGCTCGTCCGCCAGCACGATCTGCGGCTGCTTGACCAGCGCCCGGGCGATGGCCACCCGCTGCTGCTGGCCGCCGGAAAGTTCGGCCGGCCGGCGCCCGGTCATGTCCTGCAGGCCGACTTCCGTGAGCATCTCCAGGCTCCGCGTACGCACCTCGCCGGCGTCAAGCGGGAGCAGCGACAGCGCCAGCGAGACATTCTCGTACGCGGTCAGAACCGGAATCAGATTGAACGACTGGAACACGAACCCCAGGTGATTCCGCCGGAACAGGGCGAGTTGCTTGCGGTTCAGGCCCGACACCGCCTGATCGTCGATCAGCACCTCGCCGGCGGTGGCCGCGTCCAGACAGCCGGTCAGGTTGAGCAGCGTGGACTTGCCGGATCCCGAGGGTCCCGCGATGGCAAGGAATTCGCCGCGGTTCACCTCCAGGCTGACGCCGCGCAACGCGGCGACCTCCGTCGTGCCGCTCCGATACACCTTGGTGACGTTGCGAATCGAAATCAATCCGGACACGGTAAATACTGTATATTACTTCATTATTAAAGTCAATTCACTTCCGTCGCACGCTCCCCGCCGAAACCGGCAAGCAGCAGCAGACGGTCGCGAGGACGGTCGTCTTCAAGCCGGGCGAAGACGACTGCGTCTTCGCGCCGGCCCCTCCCCGCACTCATTCACACGGGCGGGCGCGTCGCCGGACGGCGGCTGTCGGCCCGCGTCCTGGTGCCTCAGTTGCCCAGAGCGAACTGCCGTACAGCCCGGATCGCCCAGTAGCCGAGCGTGGCCGGCCAGAACGCACCTGAGATGACGGCCACGACGACGGACTCCCATGCCGCCGAGGCGATGCCCACGCCAACCCCGACCAGAAGGTACGTGCCGCCGCCGATCCCTGTCGTTACGCGCCGATTGCCATTGCTGCCCATGGAACTTCCCCCTGCCGCAATCATCGTAGGGGACATGGACGACGTGAAGCCCATCGGTAAGAGCCGCCCCTGCTGGCGGCGCAGCACGCGGATATCGCCACGTAGTACGCTGCCGGGGATGAAGCGCAGGATCCTCGGAAAGACCAAGCTGCGTGCCACGGTGCTCGGCTACGGCGCCATGGAACTGCGAGATCCAGGGCGAGTGAGCGACCGCGAGGCGGATCGCCTGCTCGGCGCCGTCCTGGACGGCGGCATCAACTTCATCGACACCAGTCCCGACTACGGCGAGTCCGAGGACCGCATCGGCCGATACCTCTGCCATCGGCGCAGCGACTACGTGCTGGCCACCAAGTGCGGCTGCAACGTGGACGACCGCGGCACCGGCCGCGAACCCCGCCACGTCTGGACGCGCGAACATCTCCTCCGCAACATCGAGCAGTCGCTGCGGCGGCTGCGCACCGACCACGTCGACATCTGGCAGCTCCATGGCGCGCGGGTCGAGGACGTAGACGGCGCCGGCCTGCTTGAGGTCATGCACGAGGTGAAGGCCACCGGCAAGGCTCGCCACGTGTCGATCTCGTCCACGCTTCCGGACATCCGCACGTACCTGCTGCGGCGAGCGTTCGCTACCTACCAGATCCCCTATTCCGCGCTGCAGCGGGAGCACGAGCTGGTGATCCGCGAGGTCGCGGCCGCCGGCGCGGGCGTGATCATCCGCGGCGGCGTCGCCAAGGGGGAGCACTCCGCCCGGATGGCGAACCGCTGGAAGTTGTGGGAGACCTGCAACCTCGACGAGTTCGTGGCCGAGGGCGAGTCACGATCCGGGTTCCTGCTGCGGCTCACGATCACCCACCCCGGGATGCACACGACCATCGTCGGAACGAGCAATCCGCAGCACCTCGCCGAAAACCTGGCGGCCGCCGAGCGCGGCACGGTGCGCGAAGACGCCTATGCCGAGATCCAGCGACGGCTCACCGGTGCCGGCGAGCACCCGTAGCGGGAGCGCTGCGACCTGCCAGGCCCGCGCAGCGATCGGCGACGCGCTCTGGGCCGTACGCTGCGGATTGCGATTCACCGGCCGGCCGAAAGGATGCGCCTCGAATGATGCCTCGAACATTGCGCGATTCCGGGCCGGACACTTGACTCAAATCATTTTGTTAATTAGATTTACCTCATGATGGACGCCGCCGTCAGAGAGCTCCCATCCACCGTCTCCGCCCTGTCCGACGACCGCCTGTTGGAGCAGACCACGAAGCTGGCTCTCCTAGATCACGAGGTTCAGGGCTTCGTCATCGATCACCTGCTTGAGATCGAGGCGCGCGGGCTGTACCTGAGTCGCGGCTATTCGAACCTGTTCGCCTACGTGACGCGCGGGCTCGGCTACAGCGACGGCGCCGCGTGGCGCCGGATCGCTGCCATGAAGCTGTGCGCGCGGGTCGAGGGGACGCGCGACCGGTTGCGGGACGGCTCGATCACGCTGGATGCGGCGGCGCAGTTGCAGGCCGCCTTCGAACGCCGTGATCGGAACCTGGCGCGCGGGGCGAGGGCCGGGACCGCAGGGGCCGCAAAGCCGAACGGAAGGTCGGCATCGGCCCCGGCACATCCCCCGGAGCGGAAGCCGGCGCCGGTGCTGGACCTGTCGGCGCGGAAGGCGCTGGTCGAGCAGGCTGCCGGCAAGAGCACCCGGCAGGTGATGCAGATGCTGGCCGCGGTCGATCCGGCGTTGGCGGTGCCGGCCGACAGGATGCGGCCTCTGAGCGAGGGGCGATGGGAGCTGAAGGCGGTCGTCGACGAGGAGTGCCAGCGCGGACTGGAGCAGCTCAAGGGGCTCATCTCCCACGTCGATCCGCGCATGACACTGAGGCAACTCGTGGGGCGCCTTGTCAGGGATGGGCTCGACCGCTACGACCCGAGCCGACCCCCGCGCCGGCGGGCGAACCGCACTCCAGCCGGCCGCCGAGCGAACTTCGGCGCCCAAGGACGGGGCACCCTCGGACGGCGACGTGTCCGCAGAGCGGACCGCGAAGCGTGCGGACACCACGGCGTGGTCGGCCAGCGAGCAGAATGCCTCGCGCGACACCGCTACCTGTCCAGGGCCGGAACCCACGCAGCCGTCACAGGATCGCGGGATCCCGTCGGTGGCGCCGACCAAGCCGTCCCTGACGCGTACGGCAACCCGATCGGCGGCTGTCCCTGCTTCGGCGCCGAAGCGCCCGGCAAACCCCGGCAGTTCGCCGTCGAAGGCACCAGGCAACCCGGATCCCGGAGCCACTTCGGCGTCGAAGCGGCGTGGGCCGACGGAGGGCACCGACTCCTCGCCCTCGAACAGGCCCTGCGAACCTGATCAACCGATCCCGTCGACGCCCGACCCGGCCGCACCGGTGCCGCGCGGCATCACTTCGGCGCCGAAGCGGTGCGCTACGACCGGGCGGGCGATCCCGGCCCGCATCAGGCGACGGGTGTGGGAGCGCGACGAGGGCTGCTGCAGTTACGAGGATCCTGTCAGCGGGCGGCGCTGTGCCTCCCGGCACCTGCTCCAGGTGGACCACATCCATCCGTACGCGCTCGGAGGGGGCACGGAGCTTCAGAACCTCAGGCTTCTGTGTTTCGCGCACCACCGCCAACGGCATGCGGCGGGCGGCCAGGGCGAGCGCCCGCCGGCTGAGGGACTGCCCGACGCCCGGAAGGCCACGTGATAGACGCCGTCGTCTTCGACTGGGACGGGACGCTGATGGACCACGATGCGAGCTTGCGGCGCTGCGTAGCGGCGACGACCGAGGCGGTGGCTCGGTGCCATCCGCACGTCGACGCCGAGGAGTTGGCCGCCGCGTACTACGTGACCGCAGAGCGGGTCTGGGACGAGATCAGGGACACCCTGGAGCCGCCGTGGGGGAACATGGACGACCGGCGTATCCTGCAGCAGGTGTGGGGCCGGACCCTGGGGCCGGACGCGTCCCGCGATGACGCCGCCCTGGCAGCGGAGATCTGGACCGCTCTCAGCAGAACCGACGTGCCCATCTACGACGACGTGATCGAGTGCCTGGACGCGCTGCGCGGCCGATTCCGGCTGGGCGTGCTGACCAACGGATCGGCGGCCACCCATCTCCCCAAGGTGGAGGCGTCCGGTCTGCGCGGGTACTTCGGGTCGGTGACCACCACCGACGTCGGCGCCGGCAAGCCGCTGCGGGCGATCTTCGACCACGCGCTGGCCACCCTGGATGCCGCGCCGTCGCGGTCGGTCTACGTCGGTGATTCGCCGGCCAGGGACGTCGCCGGCGCCAACGGCGCCGGCATGACGTCGGTCTGGATCAACCGCACGGGCGCGGTGCTCGCAGCCGGCGACCCGGTTGCGGACGCGGAGATCGCCTCCCTGCGCGAGCTTCCCGGTCTGCTCGACCGCATGAGCACGTAGATCGGCGCGTACCGGCCCCGCTTGCGCCTACTTCGGCGCCGACAGCGCGAACCGCGCCGCCGGCGCCGAAGAGGGCGGGAGTCGGCCCTCTACTGCGTCGCGCTGTCCCAGAACTCGTCGAATTCCCGGAGCGTCTCCCGCACGTCGGTGACGCTGCCGGCCAGGAACGCCTGGCCGACCCGGTCGTAGATCGCGTTGATACCGCCCGGCGGTGCCTCGCCCACAATCAGGCCGTACAGCCCGGAGGTGGTGGGCGGCACCGAGAGCATGTCCATCATCTCCTGCTGGAGCACGGACATGGGATAGGTCAGCGGCGGATCCAGTGCCGAGAACAAGCCGTCGACCTGCAGCAGCTTGGTGCCGTACACGTCGTCCATGAGGGCGAACTTGAGGAGCTCGAACGCCACCTCGGGATGCTCGGACTCGTTGTAGATGCCGCCCGAGCCGTAGCTCAGGCTCTGCAGCAGGTGCGGAACGCCGTCCGAGGACGGCGCGTAGAAGACCCCCACCTCGAAGTCCTTGTCGGCGGCGGCCTCGGCGGCCGTGAACCAGCTCCCCATGGGGTAGATCGCCGCCTTGCCGGCCAGGAACTGCTGCTCAAGGTCGGCGTAGCCGACGCTGAGGGCGCCCTTGTTGAAACACCCGCTGTCCACGAGCTGCTTGTAGTACTCCGCGGCCTCGGCGAAGCCCTCCTCGAACGACACCTCACCGGCCCAGCGGTCGGCATACCACCGCGGGTTGTGATGGAACACCTCGGCGGAGGTGAAGATCGAGAACGCGTAGCCGGCAACCCACTCGCCGCCGGTGATGATCGGCGTGATCCCCGCTGCCTTCAGCGTTTCGCAGGCGGCCGCGAACTCGTCCCAGGTCGCAGGCGGATCGCCCAGGCCGGCCTGCGCCCACAGCGACTTGTTGTAGTACAGCAATCCCTGTGGCTGGATCGCCGTGGGGAGGCCGTACAGCACCCCCTTGTAGCGCGCGGTATCCACGTTGCGGATGCGCTGGAGGTCGGGATCATCGTCGGGCAGTGGCCACAGGATGCCGGCGTCGGCGAACACGTTGATGGTGATGTTGGTCATCAGGTCGGGCACGTCACCGGCGGCGATCCGCGTCTTGATGAAGTCGTCCGCGGCCGGGGTGACGGCCGCGTTGGCCTCGATCAGCTCGATGGTCACGTCCGGGGTCCCGGCCACGAAGGCGTCCGCGATCTCCTGCCAGAACTCCAGGCTCAGGTTGGGGGTCACCCACACCTGCCACGAGATCTCCTTGGGCGCGTCCGCGTCTTCCTGGCCCGCGGAAAAGCCGGAGGCGGCTCCGATCACGCAGGCGCACAGGACCAGTGCCAGTCGTTTCGTCATGAGGTCTCTCCTCGGGGTTGGTCAGCGCAGGCGGGGACGCCCGGCACGGCGCCGAAGCGGCCTCTGCCTGTCGCGACACAGCGTATCACGGGCCGGCATTCGGACCTCCCGGCGCCTGCGCCCCCGCTCGCGTATTTTCGATAGAATCGCTGACCGCATCCCAACAATCCGATAATCCTTTATAGAGCGATGAGCACCGCAACAGCACCCTTGTCCGTCTTCCAGCCGGTGGAGAGCCAGGTCGACTTCCCGGCCATGGAAGAAGAGATCCTGGCCTTCTGGAACGATGGCGGCCTGTACCGGAAGTCGGTCGAGAGCCGCCCCGCCGACAGGCCGTTCCGGTTTTATGACGGGCCGCCGTTCGCCACCGGCCTGCCGCACTACGGGCACTTGCTCGCCTCCATCTCCAAGGACGTGGTGCCACGCTACTGGACCATGCGCGGCTACCGCGTGGAGCGCCGCTGGGGCTGGGACTGCCATGGCCTGCCGGTGGAGAACGAGGCGGAGAGCCAGCTCGGCCTGAAGACCCGCGGCGACATCATCGACTACGGCATCGGCCCCTTCAACGAGTACTGCCGGCAGGTGGTGCTGCGCTACACCGCCGAGTGGCAGACGCTGATCCAGCGCCTGGGCCGCTGGGTCGACTGGGACCACCAGTACCGGACCATGGACACCGAGTTCATGGAGTCGGTCTGGTGGGTGTTCAAGTCGCTGTGGGACAAGGGCCTGATCTACGAGGGCTTCAAGTCGCTGGCCTACTGCCCGCGCTGCGCGACGCCGCTGTCCAACTTCGAGGTCAACCTGGGCTACCAGGACACGCAGGACCCGTCGATCACCGTGCGCTTCCGCGTGCGCGGCGCGCCCGGCCTGTCCATCCTGGCCTGGACCACCACGCCCTGGACGCTGCCGTCGAACATGGCGCTGGCCGTGGGAGAGGACATCGACTACGTGCGCGTCGCCACCACGGACGGCGAGTCGCTGATCCTGGCGCGCTCCCGCCTGGACGCCGTATTCGGCAAGCGCACGGCGGAGATCGCCTCGGTCGCCGAGCAGCCGGTCGACGAGCTCCTGGCCATGACCTACGAGCCGCTGTTCGACGACTTCGCCGAGTTGCGCGACGAAGGCGCGTTCCGGGTCGTGGCCGCCGACTTCGTGTCGACCGAGGACGGCACCGGCATCGTCCACATCGCCCCCGGCTTCGGCGAGGACGACCACCTGCTCGGCCAGCGCGCGGGCATCCCCGTGGTCTGCCCGATCGACGCCGACTGCCGCTTCACGGACGAGGTGGCCGACTACGCCGGCCAGTTCGTCAAGGACGCCGACACGCCCATCGTCCGCGCCCTGCGCGCCGCCGGCACGCTGTTCTCCGAGGGCACCATCGTCCACAACTACCCGTTCTGCTGGCGCTGCGACGCGCCGCTGATCTACCGCACCGTCTCCACCTGGTTCGTGCGCGTCGAGGGCGAGCTCAAGGAGCGGATGCTGGCGGCCAACCGGCGCATCCGCTGGGTACCCGGGCATATCCGCGACGGCCGCTTCGGCCGCTGGCTGGAAGGCGCCCGTGACTGGGCGATCAGCCGCAACCGCTACTGGGGCACGCCCCTGCCGATCTGGCGCGACGAGGAGACGGGCGAGGCGGTCTGCGTGGGCAGCATCAAGGAGCTCGCGACGCTGACCGGCCAGCCGGTCGACGACCTGCACAAGCACCGCATCGACGACCTGGAGATCCCCTCGCCGTCCGGCGCGGGCACCCTGCGCCGCATCCCGGAGGTGCTGGACTGCTGGTTCGAGTCGGGATCGATGCCGTACGCGCAGAGCCACTACCCGTTCGGGCGGGCGGAGGACTTCGAGGCGAGCTTTCCCGCCGACTTCATCTCCGAGAACCTGGACCAGACGCGCGGCTGGTTCTACACCCTCACGGTGCTGGCGGCGGCGCTGTTCGACGGGCCGGCGTTCCACAACTGCATCGTCGGCGGCATGCTGCTGGCAGAGGACGGCCGCAAGCTGAGCAAGCGCCTGCGCAACTACCCCGACCCGGCAAAGATGCTTGCCACCTACGGCGCCGACGCGATGAGGCTCTACCTGCTGAACTCGTCGGCCATGAAGGCGGAGGAGCTGCGCCTGAGCGAGTCCGGGATGAGTCAGAGCCTGCGCGACGTGATCATCCCGCTCTGGAACGCTTACAGCTTCTTCGTAACCTACGCCCGCATCGACGGCTGGAAGCCGGCCGCGGGACCGGACGCGGCCGGAACCCGCTCCGCGAACCGCCTGGACCGCTGGATCGTCTCCTCGCTGCAGACCCTGCTGGACGACGTCAACCGGGAGATGGAGGCCTACCGCCTCTACCGCACCGTGCCGGCCATGGTCGCGTTCGTGGAGCGGCTCACCAACTGGTACATCCGGCGCAGCCGCCGCCGCTTCTGGAAGTCCGAGGACGACGCCGACAAGGCGGCCGCCTACGCGACGCTCTACGAGGTGCTGACCGCCTTCGTGAAAGCGCTGGCGCCCGTGCTCCCATTCGTGACCGAGCGCATCTACCAGAACCTCGCGCGCGCCGCCGACCCCGGCGCCCCGGAGAGCATTCACCTCTGCGACATGCCGCAGGCGCGCGAAGATCTGCGCGACCGGGCGCTGGAGCGCAGCATGGAGTTGGCGACGCGGGCGGTCGTGCTCGGCCGCTCGCTGCGCAGCAAGCACGACCTCAAGGTCCGCCAGCCGCTGCGCCGCCTCTACCTGCTGCCGGCCGACGAGGAGAGCCGCCACGAGCTCGAGCCGATGCGGGACCTGATCGCCGAGGAGCTCAACGTCAAGGAGGTCGTCCTGGTGGAGGACGAGACCGAGCTCAGCGAGGTCTCCTACAAGCCCGACTTCCGCCGCCTGGGCCCCCGCTTCCGCACCGGCATGAAGGAGGTCGCCGCGCGCGTGCGCTCGCTCAGCCCGGCCGACATCGCCGAGCTCAAGGGCGGCGGCGGCATCGAGGTCGCCGGCGGCCGCATCACCCTCGACGACCTGGACGTGCAGCGCACGGAGAAGCCCGGCATCGTCGCCGCGCTTGCGAACAACCTGGGCGTCGGTCTGGACACCCAGCTCGACCCGGAACTGGAAGCCGAGGGGCTCGCGCGCGAGCTGGTCAACCGCATCCAGAACCTGCGCAAGAGCGCCGGCCTGGAGGTCTCGGACCGCATCGAGCTCGGCGTGCAGGGCACGGATCAGGTGGAGGCGGCGGTCGCCGGCCACCGCGACTACGTGAGCGGCGAGACCCTGGCCGTCGACCTCCGCATCGGCTCGCTCCCGGACGGCGCCGCCGAATCGCAGGACCTCACCGTCAACGGCCACGACGCCGCGGTCGCGCTCCGCAAGGCGGAGCGGTAGCGAGGACGCCTGCGTGGCAAGCCGATGATGACGCTTATCGGCTACGAGATGTACGAGTCGATCATGGAGTCCCTGGAGATCATGAGCGATCCCGACCTGATGGCGCAGCTCCGGAAGAGCCTGCGGGAGGCGCGAAGCGGCGATGCGATCGGCTTCGACGAGGTCGAGCGCGAACTCGCCTGAGGTGTACCGGGTCGTCCTGACCGCGACAGCCAGAGACACGCTGGTCGTGCTGGTGATCCATTCGACCCACGGTGATCTCCCGGGTTGACACGAATTTCGCATCTCACTATTTTCGTGGGATGGTGAAGAATGTGACGGTCTCTCTTCCCGAAGAAACCGCCCGATGGGTCCGGGTCGAGGCCGCCAAGGCCGATCGCAGCGTGTCCGCGTGGCTGGCCGACCTGCTGAATGTCACGAAACGCCGCACCGATGACTACGACGCCGCGATGGAGCGGTGTCTGGCGATCAGGCCGCGCAAGCTGGCGTGGATCGACGGTCTCAAGCCCACCCGCGAGGAGCTTCATGATCGCGCCGGTCTTCGTTGATACCAACGTCCTCGTCTACCGCCATGACAGCACGGACCCGGTCAAGCAGGCGCGCGCCGAAGCCTGGTACGAGTTGGTCTGGCGACTGCGGCTGGGCCGTCTCAGCTTCCAGGTGCTGCAGGAGCTGTACGCCACGCTGACCCGCAAGCTCGTGCCCCAGTTCGACGCGCACGAAGCCCGTGCTCTGGTCCGCGACCTCGCCGCGTGGCAGCCGATTACCGCGGATCTCGCGCTGCTCGACCGCGCTTGGCGACTGGAGTCACGCTACTCGCTCTCCTGGTGGGATGCCATGATCGTCGCCGCCGCGCAGACCGGCGGCTGCCGGGCACTGCTGACCGAGGACCTCCAGCATGGGCAGAGGTTCGGGGGAGTGCAGGTTATCGACCCGTTCGTGTCCCCCGAGAGACCGCCGACGGAGTTGCTCGCCGCGCCGGAAGCGTGACACTCCCGGCGCTAATACGACTCGGGCGCGCCGGCCGTGATCGAGGTCACCGCGGCGACGGTCGGCGGCGACCTGCACTGCACGAGGTGCTGATGGCTCGATTGGCATAACATCCATCCCCATGGCAGACGACAGCAGCGTGACGATCGGGACCGACAACCAACTCCTGTTCCTTCCGGGCCTTGGCGACCATGGAGCCGTCCGTATCGGTCGCAGTACGACGCGGCCCCGCGGCCGCCGATCCGGTCGTTGCGGCGTCGCGGCGAAAGGTCGTTGTCGACTTCGCCGCGGGTCACCTCGTGCAACTTCCAAGCACGTCTATTGGCATCCTCGCTCTTGGTGTGGCACGCTCGGCGTCCATGAAACACCACCACGTCTTGCCGATTCTCGTTTCGGTGATCGCAGCGGCCTTGCTCGCCGGCTGCAACGATCCGGGTGCCCCCGTCGCACCGGCGGACGCGGAGCCGGGCGCCACGTGCCCCTACGAGAACGACGGCCAGTGCGACGTTGATCTGGGAATCTGCCCCACCGGCACGGACGTTGCGGACTGCGCGCCTGAGGATCCCCAGCCGCCGACGTCTCTACCCGGCGCGGACTTGCCGTGCATGGATCGGGATAGCCCGGCGGCCGTTGGCGATTGCATCGCCGAGTGCCTGACCCTCAACGTGGTTCGTGGCGCATACAACAGGCCGGAACCTTTTAGTGGCCGCCCGAGTCGTCAATGGCTATTCGAAATAGAGGCTGTCAATAGCTGTGACGTGGGATTAAGAGCCACAAACACTTTAGTGACGGTACCGCCAGATTACGCGGCATTGTGGGAAGAATGGTACAGAGGAAGGAGCCTGGAATTCGATCATTACTATGAACAGATCGACGGTACTTGGTGGTCGAGCATAAGAGGAGGAGACTTTCAACTCCTTATTAGGCCCAACGAGACGAAGCGTATTCTTAAGGGTTGGATCGAGTATCCCCACCCGCATAACGGAACGCCGTCAGACAGCTTCCGCATGCGGTGGTGTACGTGGCCGGCAAATTATCTCGAAGAAGAGGAAGAGGGTACAAGGATCGTGAACCACTGGCCCGAATACGAAGAGGCGTTGAACGCGCGTTTCGGCCCGAGCGAATATGGCCCAAGCGTTCACGTCTCCGCTTGGTGCAACGATCTCGAGGCGCACCGTAGAAAACCTCGTGACAGTCCTTATATAGACGGCGTGCACGTACGATTTCGTGACGGCGTAATCTATGACGGCGGGAACCACCGGGAGTTGACCGTCCACCGGGAGTAACGAAACGAAGCAAGCAACCCTACGAGGGCGGCCGGACCGGCGCGGTCGCCTTCGGTTTTCGCTATCGCTACCGCTTCGGTTGGTCTACGTCGTCTGTTCGCTCAAAACAATCTGTCGACCGTTGCGGCTGCCGAGCTTCTGGAGCGGTAGGGTTCGCACACCGGGCACCAACCGCGGGGCAGTTGCTCGCCGCGGTGTGCTTCGGGGTAGAACGCAAACAGGATTCTGCAGACCGCAGCGACGTTTTCTTCCGGGTGCCCGAAATGGGCGTAGTTGCATGCTTGCGCGCAATGCGCGGTTATCTGAATCGTAACCGGCGGTCCTTCCCAACCGGGCGGCGATGGCTTCGGCTCGGGCGCGTCAATCCAGTTCTGGAAGTCCTCGTCGGTCACGCCGGGACACTGTCCGCCGGTGCCTGTTCCGCCGGTGCCTGTTCCGCCGGTGCCTGTTCCGCCGGTGCCTGTGCAGTCTGCAGCGTCGGTGCCTACACCGCATAGCCTCGGCTCGTCACATTGTCCGTCGTTGGTGTATGGGCAACTGTGGGGATGAATGGCGCCTGGCTCGCAAGCAGCGATTATCACGATTACGAGAGCCGCGAGCGCGGCCGGCGTCGCTTGAGCGAGTCGCCGGCGTCCCGATACTCGGTGTCCGGGGAGGGAACGCCTGATGTGTACTGGCCACATGGCGGCCGATACTAACATGAATCTGCTCCCGCATTAAGTGGGACGGCGATAGCGCACACGTCTTCATCGACGATGAGGCCCGATTCGTCCCTCTCAGGACACCGTGACCGTCACGAACCGCGGCAAGCCGATGATGACGCTGAGCCCACCCGCGAGGAGCTTCATGATCGCGCCGGTCTTCGTTGATACCAACGTCCTCGTCTACCGCCATGACAGCACGGACCCGGTCAAGCAGGCGCGCGCCGAAGCTTGATACGAGTTGGTCTGGCGACTGCGGCTGGGCCGTCTCAGCTTCCAGGTGCTGCGGGAGCTGTACGCTACGCTGACCCGCAAGCTGGTGCCCCAATTCGACGCGCACGAAGCCCGTGCTCTGGTCCGCGGCCTCGCCGCGTGACAGCCGATTGCTGCGGATACCTGTTCGTCTCGCTCGAGAGGCGGTCCACGGAGTTGCTCGCCGCGCCGGAAGCGCGACACTCCCGGCTCTCTCTCAACCTTCTTCGCGCTGTACGAGGTTTCCTCCCATTCACGACATCGCCGTCGTGTTCAACGACCATCGCGTGCGGTCCGCCCGGCTTCCGCTTGCGCGGGTCGACCTGGAGGTCAGCGATGCACCGCACGGAGTACTGGTACCCAGGGTCGAACTGCACGAGGTGCTGCTGGCTCGATTGGAATAACATCAGCACATGGAAGACGACAGCAGCCTGACGATCGGCACCGACAACCAGCTCCTGTTCGACGACGCGCTGGTCGCCGACAAGAGCGGCTTCAGCCTCACCCTGAATCCACCCGCGCGCGCCGAGTCGCCGGCGCTCCGGCCCGAGCGGCCCTGGGAGGCACGCGGCGTCCACCACGCCAGCGTCGTCGGCGTCCCGGACGGGTATCGGCTGTACTACTCGGCAACGGCAGACGACGGCTCGACCTCGCTCTGCGTCGCCCTGTCGGAAGACGGCGTGGAGTGGCATCGGCCCGATCTGGGCGTGGTCGAGCATGCCGCCAGCAGCGCCACCAACATCGTGATGCGCGGAGCTACCGGCAGCGTCTTCGTCGATCCCGCCGCGCCGGCGGGGGAACGGTTCAAGTTCATCGGCGAAGACCGCACCCCCTGGGGCGTCACCAGCGTCAATTGCGGCGGCGCACGGTTCCGGTACTTCAAGGAGAAGCTGGAAACCTGGGTCTACCCGGCCGTGATCGGCGCCATCTCGCCCGACGGCATCGCCTGGACGAAGTACCCGGCGCCGATCATGCCGTGGTACACGGACACCCAGAACGTCGCCTTCCGGGACGAGCGCCTGCAACGCTACGTCGCCTTCGTGCGGTGGAACGAGCATCTCCATCTCGATGCGGACGGAAGGCAGGTCGGATCGTTCGACTATCGGGCCGTGGCGCGCGCGGAGTCGTCCGACTTCTCGCGGTTTCCGGAGCCGAGCAAGGTCCTGGAGCCGGACTTCAGCCAAGCCGCCGACGATGACCTGGCCGGCGGCGGCCTCTACAACAGCGCCGCCATCAAGTACACGTGGGCCGCGAACAGCTACTTCATCTTCACCTCGGCGTACCACCACACCAGCGACACGCTGGACGTACAGCTCGCGACCAGCCGCGACGGGATCGTCTTCACGCGCTGGCAAACGCCGTTCGTCCGCCTGGGACCCGCGGGCGCCTTCGACGCCAAGGGGCTGTACCTGGCCAGCGGCATCGTCGCCGGCGACGACGAGCTGTACCTCTTCTACACCGGCGTCAGCACCCGCCACGACATCGACGTCGACGCCAAGCGCAGCGGCGACGCCCAACCCTCGGCGATCGGCAGGTTGCGGCTGCGCCGCGACGGCTTCGTGTCGCAGGACGCCGATGGCGAGCGCGCCAGCCTCACCACGGTGCCGTTCGAGCTGGCCGGCGACCGCCTGCAGGTGAACATGGACGCCAGCTCACGCGGCTGGCTGCAGGTCGAGGTGCTCGATGCCAGCGGCCACGCGCTGTGGGGGTACGCGGCCGCCGAGGCCGACAGGCTCACGGCCAACGACCTGCGCCGGACCGTCACCTGGAACGGCCGCGCCGACCTGTCCGCCCTGCGCGGCCGGCGCGTTCGGCTGCGCTTCCTGGGACGCTGGGTCAAGCTCTACGGATTTCGGTTCCGCTAGGAGTCTGTCGGTTTTGCCGCGCCAGCGGGAAGGCCGACAGACTCCGACGCGGAAGGTGGGGATGGGCCGAAAGCGGAGCCGGAGGCGACGGTTTCGGGGCGCTGACGCTCGGCGCCGCCCGCCCGCGCGGCAGCCAGCGGGGTGGGCACGTCACCGGCGGCCATCCGTTCCGGGGTCACCAGGTGGCAGGCGGCGCGATGGCCCGGCGCGACCTCCGTCAGCGGCGGCTCCCGCTGGCGGCAGGCCTCCTCCGCGAACGGGCAACGGGTGTGGAAGCGGCAGCCTGACGGCGGGTCGATCGGGGTCGGCACGTCGCCCTGCAGGATGATGCGCTCGCGCGCGGCCTCGGGATCCGGGATCGGTATCGCCGAGAACAGCGCCTGCGTGTAGGGGTGCAGCGGGCGGGCGAACAGCGCCGGCTTGGCGGCCATCTCCACCACCTTGCCCAGGTACATCACCGCCACCCGGTCGGCGATATGACGCACGACGCCCAGGTCGTGGGCGATGAACAGGTAGGTGAGGCGGAACTCCCGCTGGAGCGCGCGCAGCAGGTTGATGACCTGCGCCTGGATCGATACGTCGAGCGCCGATACCGGCTCGTCGCAGACCAGCAGCTTGGGGTTGACCGCCAGCGCGCGGGCGATACCGATGCGCTGCCGCTGGCCGCCGGAGAACTCGTGCGGGTAGCGGCGTGCGTGCTCGGCTCTGAGGCCGACCACGTCCAACAGCTCCGCGACGCGACGCGCCCGCTCGCTCCCCTGCGCCAGGCGATGGATGGCCAGCGGCTCGCGAACCATCTGCTCCACCGTCATGCGCGGATTCAGCGAGGAATACGGGTCCTGGAAGATCATCTGCATCTGGCGCCGCAGCGCCCGCAACTCCTCGCCTTCGGCGCGCGCAACGTCCCTGCCCTCGAACAGGACCCGGCCCCCGGTCGGCTCCAGCAGCCGCAGCAGCAGGCGGCCGACGGTGGTCTTGCCGGAGCCGCTCTCCCCGACCAGGCCCATGCATTCGCCGCGCTGCAAGGTGAAGCTCACCCCGTCGACCGCGTGCACGGCGCCCGTGCGTCGCGACAGCAGGCCGCCGCGCACGGGGAAGTGCTTGTACAGGTCGCGCACCTCCACCAGCGGCGCCCTGGGTGTCGCGGCCGGCGTCGCCATCACGACCCGGCCTTGTCGCGGGCCGCGGTGGCTTCGCGCATCGGCCGGAAGTCCGAGTAGCGGTAACATGCCGCCTCGTGCCCGGGCCAGAACGCGTGCAGCGGCGGCTCCTTGGTCCCGCAGATCTCCTGCGCGTACGGACAGCGCGGATGGAACCGGCACCCCGCAGGCATCGCGTGCGGGCTCGGCACCACGCCCTCGATCGCCACCAGCTCATCGCGCTCTTCGGCGGGATTCGGCAACGATCCCAAGAGGCCCTCCGTGTACGGGTGGCGGCCCTCGCGGAACAGGGTGACCACATCGGCCCGCTCCACGATCTTGCCGGCGTACATCACCACCACCTGTTGCACCATCTCGGCGACCACGCCCAGATCGTGGGTGATCAGGACGATCGCCATGCCGAGCTCCGTGCGGAGCTGACGCATCAGGTCCAGGATCTGCGCCTGGATCGTGGTGTCCAGCGCGGTCGACGGTTCGTCGGCGATCAGGATCTTCGGGTGGCACGACAGCGCCATGGCGATCATCACCCGCTGCCGCATGCCTCCGCTCATCTCGTGCGGGTAGTCGCGCACCCGCTTCTCCGGGGCGGGTATGCCGACCATCTCGAGCATCTCGACGGCTCCGCGGTACGCCTCGCGCTTGCGAAGGCGCTGGTGATGGATGATGTTCTCGGCGATCTGGAAGCCGACGCTGAACACCGGGTTCAGACTCGACATCGGCTCCTGGAAGATCATCGAGATCTCGTTGCCGCGGATCTCGCGCATGCGCGCCTCCGGGAAGCGCAGCAGGTCCTGCCCCTCGAACAGGATACGGCCGCTCTCGATGCGGCCGGGCGGCGAGGCGACCAGACGCAGCACCGACAGCGCCGTAACGGACTTGCCGCAGCCCGATTCGCCGACGAGGCCGAGTGTCCCGCCGGCCGGCAGGTCGAAGCTCACTCCGTCCACGGCCGGCACCACGCCATCCTCGGTGTGGAAGTAGGTGCGCAGGTCGCGCACCGAAAGCAGCGGCGCGACAACGGTGCCCGTGTCCTGACTCACCTCAGGCACGCTACCGATTCGTTCACGACAGTTGTTGCTGCGGAAAGGACTTGAACCTTCACGGGATTTAACTCCCACTAGCCCCTCAAGCTAGCGTGTCTACCAATTCCACCACCGCAGCGTTCGGGCTCGGGTGGGCCCGCACTATAGGAAACCGGGTTTCCCGGCGTCAATCTTCCGCGCGTCCGGGGTTGCCGGGGGAGTGCGTCTTTCGGTAGGTTACGCGCTTCTCCGCGCTCCGCCGGGAGCATTCCACCGGGATTTGGAGGCAGACATGAGACTGCTCGGACGTTCCTTGCTCACCTTGCACGACCTTTCCCCCGACGAGCTCAGGGGGCTCCTGGACCTTTCCGCCGTCGTCAAGCGGCAGCGCCACTCGGGAGAGCGGCACCAGCGATTCGCCGGACTGGCGCTGGCGATGCTGTACGAGAAGCCGTCCACCCGCACCCGCTCCGCCTTCGCGACCGCGTTCGGCGAAGAGGGCGGCTTTCCGGTCGTGATGAACCGGGACGAGCTGCAGCTCGGCGCCAAGGAGTCGATCGAGGACACCGCGCGCGTCTTCGGCCGCATGTACGACGCCATCCAGTACCGCGGCTACGCCCAGGAGACCGTCGAGACCCTGGCCCGGTACGCCGGCATCCCCGTGTACAACGGGCTCACCGACAGCCGGCACCCCACCCAGGTGCTGGCCGACCTGCTCACCATCCGCGAGCACTACGGCGCTCTCGACGGCGTGTCGCTGGCCTACGTGGGCGACGCGCGCAACAACGTCGCCACCTCGCTCATGGTGGGCTGTTCCATGGCCGGCGTCGGCTGCACGCTGGTGGCGCCGAGCGAGCTGCAGCCGGCTCCGGAGCTGGTAGCGGCCTGCCGCAACGGATCGGGCGCGTCCCTCACGGTAAGCGCCGACCTGGAGGCCGTGGACGGGGCCGACGTCGTTTACACCGACGTGTGGGCGTCCATGGGCGAGGAGGACCGCGAGGCGGAGCGCCTGCAGCTCCTGGCCGGCTACCAGGTCAACGACGCGCTGATGGGGCGGGCGGCCGACACCGCGATCTTCATGCACGACCTGCCGGCGGTGAAGGGCAACGAGGTCACCCACAGTGTTTTCGAGTCCTCCCGCTCGATGGTCTGGGAGCAGGCGGAGAACCGCAAGCACACGGCCAAGGCGCTGATGCTGGCGACGCTGGTCGGCGAAGAGTGAGCGAAGCGAACCTCACCCGAAGAATGAGCGGCCGCCTCGACCAGGCGCGCGCCGCGGTGCGCCGCTCCGGCTGCGCCGGCTGGCTGTTCTACAACGTCTACCACCGCGACCAGATCGCCGACGCGGTGCTCGGCATCGGCGCCGGTGCCAGCAACAGCCGGCCGTGGCTGGCGGTGGTGCCGGCCGACGGCCCCGTGATCAAGCTCGTCCACGAGATCGAAGCCGGCGTCCTGGACCACGTGGACGGCACGACGCACCGCTACGCGTCGCGCTCCCGCTTCGCGGAGCTGCTCGGCGGCATCGCTCCGCCGGGCAGCGCCCTGGCCGCGCAGTGCTCGCCCACCCTGCCACGCCTGTCCACGCTCGACCACGGCACCGCGCGCCTGCTGAAGCGGGCCGGCTTCACCCTGCAACCCTCCGAGGACCTGGTGCAGTGGACGATCGGCGGCCTGAGCGGCGCCCAGCTCGCCAGCCACGACCGCGCCGCGGAGGCGCTGCACGACATCGTCGCCGATTCCTGGCAGCGCATCGCGCGGGCCTGCGCCGCCGGGCGGGCCGTGACCGAAGGGGCCGTCCGCGACGGCATTCTGGCCGCGTTCGAGGAGCGCGGCATGGTCACCGATCACGAGCCGATCACCGCCTTCGGAGCGCATTCGGCCGATCCCCACTACAGCGCGTCCGGCGCCGGAGCGGCGCTCGCGCCGGGCCAGGTGGTGCAACTCGACCTGTGGTGCAAGGAGCCCGCGCCGGAAGCGGTCTACGCCGACATCTCCTGGGTCGGCGTGGCCGCGAGGCAGCCGACCGCACGACAACGGGATGCCTTCGCCGCGGTGCTCGCCGCCCGCGAGCGCGCGGTGACGTTCCTGGCCGACGCCGCGGAGGCGGGTCGCACGGTGTCGGGCAGCGACGTCGACCGCGCCTGCCGCCAGGAGTTGGCCGAGCGCGATCTGCTGTCCGCGGTGCGGCACCGCACCGGCCACAGCATCGACACCGACCTGCACGGCTCCGGGGTGAACCTCGACTCGTTCGAGTTTCCGGACGAGCGCCCGGTCACCGAGGGCGCCTGCTTCTCGGTCGAGCCCGGCGTCTATTTCCCCGGCGAGTTCGGCATGCGCACCGAGATCGACGTATCAATACGGTGCGGCCGGCCGGTGGCATCCGGTGGCCCGGCCCAGGAGGCCCTGCTATCGTTGCCGTAGCGTCCGCGGCCCTCTGGTTGCACTGCGCCCCGCCGCCGGCGTACTTCTTGCGCCCGTGACCGACCGCTATCCGTTCGAGGTCCCGCCGGCCATCGAACGCTTTCTCTCAGCGCACGACACCTACCTCCTCCTCGGCCACCAGGATCCCGACGGCGACTGCCTGGCCTCGCCGCTGGCGCTCGCCAGCTTCCTGCGGCGCCGCGGCAAGCAGGCGCGCACCTTCTGCGAAGGCCCGTTCACCCGGCCGGAGATCGCCTCGTTCGCGCCGCAGTTCGCCCCCGGCGTGACCCCGCAGGACCGCGCCGGCGACGCGGCCGCCATCGTCCTGGACTGCTCGACCGCCGACCGCACGGGCGAGCCCGGAAAGGGCATCGCGGGTCTGCCGACGCTGGTGATCGACCATCACGCGGCCGGCGATCCGTTCGGCGACGAGCGCCTGATCGTGCCGACGGTTCCCGCCACCGCGTTGCTCGTGCAGGGCCTGATCGAGCTGCTGGGCGACCGGCCGACGAAGGAGGAGGCCGACCTGCTGCTGTTCGCGACCTGCACCGACACCGGCTTCTTCCGTCACCTGCGCAACGACACCGGCTACGTGTTCCGCGCCGTCGCGCGCCTGGTGGATGCCGGCGCCAGCACCGAGGCCGCCTACTCGGGCATGTTCGGCGCGCGCCCGTTCGAACGTCGCGTGATGCTCGGCCGCATGCTGGCCCGCTCCCAGCGTCTCTACGGCGGGCTGCTCCTGTACACGGCGAAGTACGCGAGCGACCGGGCGGAGATCGGCGAGGCCGGGCGCGGCGACGACGACCTGTATTCTCTGCTGCAGACGGTCGCCGGCGCCGAAGCGCTGCTGGTCGTGCGCGAGGAGAGTCCGGGCGAATGCTCGGTGAGCATGCGGTCGACCACCGCCGTCGACGTCGGCTCGTGCGCGCACGAGCTGGGCGGGGGCGGTCATCCACAGGCGGCCGGATGCTCCTTCCGCGGCACCGTCGAGCAGGCCAGGCAGGCCGCGCTGGCGGTGCTGGCTCCCCAGATCGAACGGCTCCAGCGGCAGCGATAGCGACGTTCCCGAGGGCTCGGACGCTGGAGGAGCGCCCGTCGCCCTTTTGAGTAAACACGGGTAAGGGGCGCGCCGAGGCGGCCCATCTACGGCCTCTCCGGCAGCCCGATCCTGGCACGCTTCCTGTTTTTCCTGGTCTTCATGACGAAGTCAGTGACCAGGACCCTCGATGACCCGATGAAGCCGGCGGTGCTGCGCTACCAGCGCACCGGCGCCGGGCGGCGCGAACTGCTCAACCGGATCGGCGCATACGTCTACCGCTTTCCCCTCTGGCAGGGCGGACCGGTGGACGACGACGATTGCGGCGATTTCTATCTGTACTGCCGGCCGCGCCTGCAGGATTTGATCGACCGCTTCCAGGACCAGGGGCGGCCGTTCGAGGCGTACCTCAAGTCGGTCCTGACCTGGCAACTCCGCAGCTACTACCGCGCGAAGCGACGCCGGGACGCCGCGTGGCGGCTCGCCGGTACCCCGCCGTTCTGGGATCCGGATGCGGCCGAGCTCAGTTCCGGCGCAGCCGACGTGCGCGCGCGCCGGGCGCCCGCTGCTGCGCCGGCCACGCTGCCGGCCACGCTGGCTTCCGCACAGGCCACGACGGCGGCGGCCGGCAACCCGGCCGTGCGCAGGCGGTTGCTGTTCGCGGTGCTCAAGAACTGCCTGCGGATGCACGACACTCACGTGCCTGCCTGGGCCGGCCTGTGCGGCCGTGACGATCTGCAGGCGCTGATCGGGGTGGCGCGCAGGGCGAGCGGGCCGTCGCAGCGCCGCTGGACCAGACTCAGCCAGCGGACCAATCACGCCTTCGCCATGGCGCGGCTGATCGAGGGACAGCTCCGCGACGAGACCGACGCGGACCGGCGGCGGCTCCTGGAGCATCGGCTGCAGCGCGCGCGCCGGACGGCAACCAACGCCAGGGCGGAGCTCGGGGCGGTGCGGCTGGGGCCGAGCAACCGGCAGATCGCCCAGCTCCTCGGGATCCCCAAGGGAACGGTGGACACCGGGCTGTTCTGGTTGAAGCACCGTTTCCCCCCGCGGTAGCCTGCACGTCACTTGACGCTGCTACTGGCCAGCACCAACGCCGGAAAGGTCCGCGAGTTTCGCCGCGTGTTGCCGGAGGTGCAGGTGCTGACCCCCGCCGACCGCCGGCTGCCCTTCGCCTACGACGAACGGGGCACCACCTTCCTCGACAACGCGCTCGGCAAGGCGCGCCATCTGTTCGCGATGACAGGCGCGGCCGCGGTGGCCGACGACTCCGGGCTGGTCGTCACGGCGCTCGGCGGCGCGCCGGGCGTGCGTTCCGCGCGCTACGGCGGCGACCTCACCCAGGAGCGGCGCAACCTCCTGTTGCTGGACGCTCTTGCCGGCGCGGCCGACCGTTCCGCGAGGTTCGTGTGCTGCGTTGCGGTGATGCTGGCCGATCACCGGCTTCTGGTCGCCCAGGAAACGGTGGAGGGCAGCATCATCTCCGCCCCGCGGGGCGCGGGCGGGTTCGGCTACGATCCGATCTTCCTGCCTCTCGGCGCCGGGAAGACCTTTGCCGAGATGGACGGCGCCGCCAAGGACGCGATCTCGCACCGCGGCCGGGCCCTGCGCCGGCTGCGCGGGGTGCTGCTGGATTCGATGAGCCATGCGGAACGGGCCGGGCGCCAGGGATAGGCAGGGCGGGCGCGATCAGCGCCTGTTCGTCTGCACCTCGTGCGAGAGGCGTGAGCCCAAGTGGCTGGGGCGCTGCCCCAACTGCGGTGAGTGGAACAGCTTCCGCGAGATCGATGGCGGTTCTGCCGCCTCCGCCTCGGCTGCCGGCGAGGCACCGCTGGCGGTACCGCTGGCCTCGATCGAAGCCGATCCCGGGCTCCGCGTCGCCTCCGGCAACGGCGAGCTGGACCGCGTGCTCGGAGGCGGGTTCATGCGCGGCTCGACCACGCTGATCGGCGGCGAGCCCGGGGTCGGCAAGTCCACCCTGCTCCTGCAGGTCGCCGCGAAGCTGCAGACCGCCGGACGGGTGCTCTACGTGAGCGCCGAGGAATCGGCCGAGCACCTGCGGCTGCGCGCCGACCGGCTGCGGCTGCAGGCGCCGAGGCTGGAGGTCTGGGCGGGAGCGGAGCTGGGCGAGCTCTTGCGGCTGCTGGACACCGCCCGGCCGGCGGCGGTCATCGTCGACTCGCTGCAGGCCCTGACGGCCGCGGGCTCTTCCGCCCAGCCGGGCGCCGTGAACCAGATCAAGGAGATCTGCGACGCGCTGACCGGCTGGACGCACGCGCGCAACGCGATCACGGTGCTGGTCGCGCACGTCACCAAGGAAGGCGGCATCGCCGGCCCCAAGGCGATCGAGCACATGGTGGACGTCGTCCTCTCCTTCGAGACCGGCAGCGCGGAGCTGCGCTTTCTGCGCGCGTCCAAGAACCGTTTCGGCCCGGTCGAAGAGGTGGCGCTCTTCGAGATGACCGGCCGCGGCCTGCGGCAGCTTGCCGATCCGGAGTCACGGTTCGTCGAGCATGCGGGCGCAGGCCGGCCGCCGCCCGGCGTGGCGATCGCCGCGATCTACGAAGGCTCACGCGTGCTGTGCGTCGAGGTACAGGCGCTCGCCGTGCCCGCGCAGCGCGCGAGCCCGCGCATCGTCTCCGACCGCATCGACGGTGGGCGGGTCGCTCGCATCGCCGCCGTGCTGCAGCGCTCGGTGCAGGTGCCGTTCCTTGACCGCGACATCTACATGAACGTCGCCGGCGGTCTGCGGCTGCGCGACGTGGCGGCCGACCTGCCGATCGCGCTGGCGCTGTACGGAGCGCGCACCGAGCTTACCCCGGCCGCGACCCTGGCGGCCTTCGGCGAGATCACTCTGGCGGGGCAGATCCGGCGCGCGGTGGGCACCGAACGGCGCCTGCGGGCGGCCGCCGGCCTCGGCATCACCACCGTGCTCGCACCGGGGCCGCTCCCCGCCGATCACGCATCCGGCTCGCGGGCGGTCGCCGACGTGCGCCAGGCCGTGCGGGCGGCCATGGTTCCGGCGGGCGCGGCCGCGGGAGGCGCGTAGGCGGCCTCAGCGGAACAGGAGCGTTCCCAGCAACGGAAAGCCGATGAATGGTTCCCGTTGGGGTGGCTCAGCGGAACAGTAACGTGCCCAGCAAAGGGAGCCCGATAAACGTGCCCGCCGCGCTCCCCAGGGTGGCGCCCAGGAATACCACCAGCGCGTGGCTGATGCGGTTGCGGAAGAAGCCGCGGACGCTCATCAGGTCGTCCTGCAGCGACTCGAAATCGCTGACGCGCGGTTTGCGGACCAAGGCCTCCACCGCGCCGCTGACGAACCCCACGCCGATGGTCGGGTTCATCGACGTGATGGGCGCCGCCAGGAACGAGACGATCACCGTGACCGGGTGCGCCAGGGCGACCAGCGCCCCCAGGGAAGCGAGCGATCCGTTGATCAGGACCCACCGGCCGAGCATCGTCAGCGTCAGATCGATGCCCGACCGCGCGAAGCCGACACCGATCACCGCGGCGACGATGGCCGGCACCAGCCACGGCAGGATCCGGCCGACCGTCGAGCGCGGCGGCGGCGCGCCGAGCTCATCGGTGTCGGGCAGTTCGCCGCCGGCGTCGATCTCCTGCAACGCGCGTACGACCCCGGCCTTGTGGCCGGCGCCCAGCACGGCGACGACCGGCCCGCCGCCCGGACCGGCGGCGCGGGCCGCCTGCGAGATGCGGGCAGCCAGGTAGCGGTCGCGCTCGTCGATCAGCACCGCCTTGGCCTTCGGCAGGTACTCGGCAAGCTCGGAGATCATGCTGGTGAGCGCGCCGTCGGTCTTCAGCCGCTCGATCTCCTGCGGGTCGGGCTTCTCGGAGCTGAACCCGGTGACCAGGAGCGCCGACAGCAGCTTCGAGCGGCCCCACAGCCCGCTCTGCGACCACGCTCGGCGCAGGGTCACCTGGACATCCCGATCGCAGAGCTCCACACGCGCTCCGGCCGCCTCGGCCTCCTCCACCGCCGCCAGCATCTCCGCGCCCGGCCGCACCTGGGCGTCCATGCCCATACGCCGCTGGAACGCCGCCAGCACCATGTTGGCCAGCAGCAGGAACCCGCGCCGGCTGCGCAGCACGGAGCGGATGTCCAGATCCCGCCACGCATCCGGCTTGGTGAGCGTCTGGTAGCGCGCCTGGTCCAGCTCTACGCAGACCACCTCCGGCCTCTCGCGTTCGAGGAGCCCGCGCACGTCCTCGACGCTCCGTTGCGAGACGTGCGCGGTTCCCAGGATGACGATCTGCCGCCCGCCGAACGCCACGCGCTCAAGCGGCGGCGCCACGCCGGCGGGGGGCGCATCGGCGCGCGCCGACTCGGCGCCGTCCTCCGGCCGCTGCTCGTCGGCGGCCTCCGGCGCCGCGTCAGCGATGCTGATACGCGCTCCCGGTATAGGTGACGCGGACCTGCTTGTACGGCCCGTCGCCTTCGCTCTCCGTGCTCACGTCGTCCACTCCGCTGATGGTGGTATGCACCAACCTGCGCTCGAACGGGTTCATCGGCTCGAGCAGTTGCGACCGCCCCGAGCGCTGCACGTCGCGCGCCACGCGCATCGCCATGCGGGTCAGGCTCTGCTCGCGGCGGTAGCGGTAGTCCTCGGTATCCAGGATCACCCGCGGCCCGTCCTCATGCCGGCGACCGCACGCGATGTTGGTCAGGAGCTGCATGGCCTCCAGCGTGGCGCCATGCCGGCCGATGAGAATGCCGGCGTCATCGGAGATCATCTCGAGGACGACGCGGTCGTCCTCCCGGTTGGCGATGCGCAGATCCGCCTCGATCCCCATGTGGCGCAGCAGGTCGGAGACGAACCCCGCGGCGTCCGACTCCTGCTCGGTGTGCGGCTCCAGGTCCTCCACCGGCTGCTCTTCCCCGACGTGCACACGGATGGTGACCTTGCCGCCGCCGAACAGGCCGGATCGGGCCTTGACCACCTCGACGTCGATTTCGTCCTCATCGAGACCCATCGCCTCGATCGCGTTGGCGATCGCCTCCTTCTCGGTGCGCCCTTCGAACTCGTGTACCTCCATCGTCACTCCTCACGCGCCGTTCGAGGACGGCGCCGTCACGTCAGTTCACTGCCCGCTTTGCGGGGCTCGCTACGCGGGCCGCTTCTTCCTCGGGGCCGTCGCTCCGCCCGACCGAGGCTTGCCGGGGGTGTCGCCGCGGCTGTTGATGTAGAGTTGCTGCACGACCGTCAGGATGTTCTGCACCGTCCAGTACAGGACCAATCCCGACGGCATGTCGTAGAGGATGAAGAAGAAAAAGATGGGCATCGCGTACTGCAGCATCTTCATCTGGCTGGCGTTGGCGCCCTGCGCCGTTGGCATGATCTTGGTCTGCAGGAAGGTGGAGCCCAGCATGAAGAACGGAAGCAGCCGCAGCTCGTCCCAGCCGAGTAGCGGGAGCTGGAAGCCCAACGGCAGGAAACTCTCCGGCGCGGACAGATCGGCGATCCACCCCGTGATGAAGGAGGCCCCGCGCAGGTCGAAGTGTTCGATCAGCACCGTGTACAGCGCGAAGAAAATCGGCATCTGCAGCAGCATGGGCAGGCAGCCGCCGACCGGATTCACCTTCTCGCGGCGATACAGGTCCATGGTCGCCTGGTTCAGGCGCTCGGGCTTGCCCTTGAACTTCTCGCGCAGCTCCTGGATCTGCGGCTGAAGCTGCGCCATCCGCTTGGTCGACTCCGAGCTCTTGCGCGTGAGCGGGAAGAACACCACCTTGATGAAGACCGTGAGCAGGATGATCGCCACGCCGTAGTTGGGGATCACCCGATAGAACGCGTCCAGCAGGAAGCGCACGACGTTGGCCAGCCAGCCGATGATCGCCGCCGTGCTGACGGTCTCCTCCAGGTGGAGCTGGTCGACGGACGGCAGAGCCGGGTCGTTGTAGCGGGCGAGCGTGCTGCGGTCCTTGGGCCCGGCGTAGATGCGGAAGACATCCGTTTCCCCGACGCTGGCGATCGCCGGCCGGCCCAGGTACAGGGCAGTGCGCCGGTCGATATCGGGATCGGGGCGGCCGTCGTAGGTGATCCGGTAGTCGGTCTGGTCCGGGATCACCACCAGCGTGAAGTACTTGCCGACGATGCTGGTCCAGCGGACGCGGCGTTCTTCCAGGGTCAGATCGTTGCGCAGCCGCTGCCGCTTGCGCTTGCCCTCCGGGTAATAGCGCATGTATTCCCGGTATTCGTTGCGCCGGTCGAGCTTCTCATAGTCCGGTCCGAGCTGCGGCGCGATGCCGAGCGTGTAGCTGACACCGCCGAAGTCGAGCGCCGGCACCGCGTTCACGGAGTTCTCGATACGGATGCGCAGCTCGAACAGGTACTCCAGGTCGAACCGGTAGGTCTTGATCAGCCGGAACGGCGTGCCGTCGGTGGCCACGAAATCGCGGCTGAACTCCCAGGTCGTCGCGTCGACTTGCTGGAACGCGAACGGATCGTCGCTCGGCGCCGTATCCACGCCCCCGAACGCGACGGTCAGGTACTCCGTACCGTCTTCCGGGCGATGGACCAGCTCGACCGGCTCGCCGTTGACGTCCAGGTGATCCTTGAGCTGGAGCGACGCGATGGTGCCACCTGTCCGCGAGAACGCGATCCTGAAGACATCGGTCTCCCGGTGGATCAGGTCTTCCGCGAACGCGCCGCCGCCGGTGCCGGCCGCCTCGGAGTCGGCTGCCGTCACCGCGCTTGGCGCCAGGTCGGCGAGCGGTACGGCCGGCTGTGACCGGCCGCCGAACAGCGACGGCATCTGCGGCTGGGTCTGCTCCTGGGTTTCCGCTCCCTCTTCCAGCGGCAGCGGATCCGGCGCGAACAGCAGGGTGTAGGCCAGAATCACGCCGACCGAGAGGACGACGGCAATGATGGTCTTTACGTCCATGATCGGTGTCTGGTCCTGCTACGGGACCGGGTCGTAGCCTCCGGATCCGAGCGGATGGCAGCGCGACAGGCGCCGCAGCGACATCCAGGTGCCGCGCAGGATGCCATGCCGGATCAGCGCCTGCCTGGTGTATTCGGAGCAGGTCGGGGTGAATCGGCACGACGGCGGCAGCCACGGTGACACGACGAGCTGGTAGATCCGTACGCCGCCGGCGGCGGCCAACCGCAGCGCGTTGCTCACGGAGGACATGGGGAGGTCGCTTCGCGCATCGTGTTCCTTGCTGCCGGGACCGGCCGGCACGTTGCCGGCGGCCGGGCGCGATCTGTTGCCGTTCAAGGGTGGCAGCTATTCCGTCCGGCGCTGGAGCAGCCGCGCGGTGCCCAACACGGTCGCCATGTCGCTGCGCCGTTCGCGGGTCGTGGTGGTCGCGTCACCGTAAATCACGAACACCAGGTCATAGGAGCCGGCAATGCGGCCGACGAGCTGGCGGTATGCTTCCCGGCTGATGCGCTTCTGCCGGTTACGATCCACGGCCCGGCGGAGGCTGCGGGTGGGTGCGAAGGCAACCCGGTGATGGCCCAGTCCGTTCGCGGCATACCCGAGCTTGAGGCCACGCGTCCGGCTGAACCGTCCGGCCCGGAACAGCCGCTGGATGTCCTGGGACCGGGACAACCGATCGAATCCGCCGCGCCCGGGTCGGACATTCCGGGGTCGGGCATGCCCGCTATGACCCTCGTGCTGTCGGCGTCTGGGTTCCACTCGTCCACCTGTCAGCGGTCGTCTGAAGCCGGACAACCACCTAGTACGGCTTGCGTTCATCGGAAACGGTCAGCCGGTGCCGACCCTTGCGCCGTCGCCGTTTGAGTACCTGGCGACCCCCGCGTGTCTTCATGCGCGCACGGAATCCGAAGGTACGACGTCGGCGAACGCGGCTGGGCTGGTAGGTCCGTTTCATAAGGGAATCCGATCAGGGAGCCGGCTCAATGTAGGTTCAGCGTTCGCCGGTGTCAAACCGCCGGTCGCCCGACCGATCGCCAAGTACGGTAGCGATCCGCGATATGCGGAGGGACGCGTGCGAGCGGCCGAGCCGCCGGACGATCGCCGTTTCCCGAGCTCGCAGGAGCTGTACCCATCCCGGGTGATCGGCGGCAACGATCAGCCGGCCCCGCTCGACTTCGACCGGGCGCGTATGCGCGGCCAACTCGCGCCCGACGATCTCCGGCCAGCCCTGGAACAGAGAGGCGGAACCGGCCGCGTCGCCGGATTCGGCAAGCCACCGTCGCAAGGTCTCTCCCAGCCGTTCCATCGGTCGTCCGCCTTACGACTTCCACGGTGTGAGCGAGCCGTCCCGCACGGTGATCCGCAGAGTCGGCCCGGTTTCGTAGCGATCGAACGGCTCGTCGGGAAGGAACGTGAAGAACCGCTGATCGGCCGCCGGCAGGGCTGCCAGAAACCGCTCCCGCTTGCGGGCATCGAGCTCCAGCAGCACATCGTCGAGCAACAGCAACGGAGCCGGCCGGGATCGTTCGGCAACCCGCGCGGCCTGCGCGGCACGCAGTGCCAGCGACGCCAGCCGCTTTTGCCCCGTGGACGCGTATCGGCGGAACGAGAGCCCGTCGATCCGCAACGGAAAGCGGTCACGGTGGGGCCCGGTGGTGGTGGTCTGCAAGGCATGATCGCGCTGGCGGGCCGAACGCATCTGCGCGGCAACCTCCTCGGGGGCAGCGCTCGACCAGGACGGCTGGTAGCCGATGGATACCGCCACGTCCGACTCCGTCACGCGGTGGAAGATCGCCGCGAAGCGGCCGGCGTAGTCGCCGATCAGATCGCTTCGTTGAGATCCGATCACCAAGCCGGCTTCTATCAACTGCCGGTCGTAGACGTCGAGCAAGTCGTCCGACGGCCCTCCTCGAAGCAGGGCGTTGCGCTCCATCAGCACGCGGCGGTAGCGGCGCAGCGCCGCCAGCGCACCCGGATCCGAGAGCGCGGCGGTCTGATCAAAGAAACGCCGCAACTCCGCCGGCGGCCCGTCGACCGCGCGAAGATCGTCGTGGGAGAACAGGATGCACGGCACCGCGCCCACCACCTCGGCGCGGTCCACTACGCGAGAGCCGTCGACCCGGATCTCTCTGGGGCCGTCCTTGCGCAGGTGGACGGCAACCTCGCGATGCCAGGCCCCCGGCGACGCAGTGTCCGCGTCGAGCACGAACGAGCCGCCGACTACGCCCTGGTCCATGCCCGATCGGATCAGATCCGCGTCCTGTCGGGTTCGAAACGAGCCGCCGAAACACAGCAGATAGATGGCTTCAAGGAGATTCGTCTTTCCCTGTCCGTTCTCTCCGATCAGAAACACGCAGTCCTGTCCCTCCAGGCTGTCCAGGCGCAACGGCTGAAGGTTGCGAAAGCGCTCGAGACGCAGGGCCGACAGTCGTGCCCGCTCGGCCGACGGTCGCAAGGCGTCGCTAGCCGACCTGCATCGGCATGATGATATGGAAGTAGTGGCGTTCCGGCTCCGCCGACAGCGTGATCGCCTTGTTCGGAGCGGTGAAGGCCAGAACCACCTGATCCGTGTCCATCTCGCGCAGCGGGTCCAGCAAGTACTGATAGTTGAGTGCCAGCGAAGAAGCCGGGCCCTGGTACTCGCACGGGAGCTCCTCGCGGGCCGTGCCGACATCGCCCTCGCTGCACTGTACGGTGACCTGGCCCGCTTCGACCTCCAGCCGGACGCGCCGCGATTTCTGTTCCACCAGGACCGACACCCGTCGCAAGGCCTCCGTCAAGGCGGAGCGATCGACCACCAGCCGGTGTTCCTGGCTCTCCGGAATCACGCTCTTCACATTCGGGAACTGCGCGTCGATCAGTCCCGAGTTGATGCGCCGATGCTCCACCTGCGCATGCAGGTTGCGGTCGGCGATCGCCAACTGCAGCGATCCCTCCCCGGTGCAGAACTTGCGTATCAGCGTGAGTATCTTCGGAGGGACGATCACCCCTGCGCCATCGAGCGCCGGCTCGATCTCCTTCTTGCAGTATGCCAGCCGATGCGAATCGGTAGCGACCATCATCAACTCACCGTCGCCCTGGTCCAGAAAGGTGCCATTCATGAAGTACCGGGTCTCATCGTCAGAGACCGCGAATATCGTCTGCGCGATCATCTCGACGAAGTCGCTTTGCGGTACTTCCACGAATTCGCTGTCGTGGGTCGCGGGAAACTCGGGAAACCGGTCCGGAGGCAGCGTCTTCAGGGTGAAGTCGATCCTCCTGCCCTGCGGGCGAACCGCAAGCATGCCTTCGGCGCTGGTCTCGAACTCGATGTCCCCGGCCGGAGAAGAACGCAGGATGCCCGCGAGCTTGTCGCACGGCACCGTCGTGACGCCATCCCGCTGCATGTCCACCGGCACCCGTGCCTGGTAGTTCACCTTCAGATCGGATGCGCGCAGGGTGAGCGTGCCGTCATCGACGGAGAGGAAGACGTTTGACAGGACGGTGATGGCGTTTCTGGTGGAGATGATCTCCAGGGCGTGAGCGGTCTCTCGCAGGATCACGTCCTTGTCGATGGTGAACTTCATGGTGTCGGCGCCTCCTTGACGGTGCCCTGCGGACCGATCATGCAACGGATGGGTCTTTCCGTAACTACCATGAGAAGATAGTTGGTGGTAGGAACGGTGCTGTGGATGATGGTGATATCCTTGTAAATCATTACAATAATGTACTTTATTTGATTAGTAAACGGGTGGTGTCAATCCCCGTGGTCAGCGGATGGTCCGTGACCGGACAACGGTCCGCGGCGTCGGGGCGACTTGTCCCGTATACGTCCACGGTCTTTACGGTCGTTGTCCACACCTATCCGGGGGTCACCGGGATCGCTGGGTGATCGTGCGGGTCAGGTGGGAGATGACCGGATCGAGGGTCGGATCGGTGCGCTTGCGCTCGGCTACGCGTTGGCAGGCGTGCATGACAGTGGTGTGATCGCGCCCGCCGAACTCCAGTCCGATCTCGGTGGTGGAGAGTTCGGTGACGTCGCGGGCGATGTACATCGCAAGCTGGCGGGGGAACGCGATGGCACGGGTGCGCTTCTTGCCTTTCAGTTCGTTCTGGCTGAGGCCGAAGTACTCGGCGGTGACCCGCTGGATGGTGTCGAGAGAGACGTTCGTGGGGGCGGAGAAGAACTCTCTGAGCTCTCGGGAAGCGACATCGAGCGTGATCGTGCGGTTGACCAGGTTGGAGTAGGCGGTGAGCTTGATGAGGGCCTTCTCCAGGTCGCGCACGTTGCTCTGGATGTTCTGGCAGATGAGCTCGATCACGTCGGTCGGAACGGAAACGCCGTTCTCGTCGATCTTTTGAGTCAGGATGGCGATGCGAGTCTCGTAATCCGGCGGCTGCAGGTCGATGTTGAGGCCGCGCTCGAACCGGTTGATGAGGCGGTCGGGGAGGCTTTTCAACTCGGACACGGGGCGATCGCTGGAGAACACCATCTCCTTGTTGGCGTCGTAGAGCGCGTTGAAGGTGTGGAACAGTTCCTGCTGTGTTTCGGTCTTGCCCTGCAGGAACTGGATGTCGTCGATCAGCAGAACGTCGGCTGACCGGTAGCGATTCTTGAAGCGGTGCCCGGTCTTGTCCTTGATCGACTGGATGAACTCGTTGGTGAAGGTCTCGACCGTGACGTAGACGACTTTCAGGTCGCGGTACTCCTGGTAGACGTCGTTGCCGATGGCCTGCAGCAGGTGGGTCTTTCCAAGCCCGACCCCACCGTAGATCAGGCAGGGGTTGTAGGTCCGTCCGGGGTTCTTGGCGATTGCCACCGCGGCGTTGAGGGCGAACGAGTTGCCGTCACCTTCCACGAAGCGGGAGAAGCGGTACTCGGGGTTGAGTTGGGCATGGCGGGGGCGTTCGGCCCGGATGTAGGAACTCTCGGCGTTGGGTGGCACGGTCGCGTTGGGTGGCGTGGTCGCGTTGGGTGGCGTGGTCGCGTTGGGTGGCATGGTCTCCGGCTCGACCGGGACGGGAGTCGCGCTGCCGTTGGTGCGGCGGATCTCGAAGGTGATGCGGAGGTTCTGTCCTGAGAGATCCAACAGCGACTCCTCGAGTTTCGTCCGATACCGTTGGTCCACCTGATCCCGGTAGAACGAGGAGGGGACGTTCAGCCGGACCTGAGAATCGTCGGCGCCGGCGTAGCTCATTCCGGAGAACCACGTCTGGTACTCCTGCTCGCTGATCTCGGATCGGAGGTGGGTGACGGCTTCGTTCCAGAAGACTTCGTAATCCCATACAGAGCCGTTATTACTCATGTTATCCACATGTGCTCCACATTCCCTTGGGAGCGGTCGGCGTAAGACCTTCGCGGAAGGGACGCTCCGAGGGCCACCGGAGGCGAGCCGATAGAACGGTACTAAGCAAGCAGATCATGTATAGGTAAGAAATTATATTGACAGATCCGAACGGATGAAAAGAGCTCGAACGCGATGGTTTCGATACATGTTGAGAACCCCCTTTGGCCACTCCTTATTCAGGAGTTATAAACAAGTTATCAACGACCGGACCAATTTCAGTGTAGCGCACGGGACAAGGAGGTGCAAGCGTTCGCGGCGGGAGCGCCGTTCGCGGCGGGAGCGCGCTGTACGAGGAGGTGGCTAGCTCGGCCCCGCTTGAGCTGACGGGTGCCTGTCTACGGCTGGATGTCCGAGGTCGGCATCCCGGTGATGCGCTCGCAGATTCGTTCGAGGTCGTCGGGGGAGTAGTAGGTGACGGAGATCCGGCCTCGCCGCGCCGACCCGCGGACATCCACCTTGGTACCGAGCGCTTCGATCAGCCGTTGCTGGAGGGCCGCCAGGTCGGGATCGGCGGGCGGCCGCGATGGAGGGTCGGCGGGGCCGGCGGTCTCGGGCGTCACCGGCCCCGGGAGCTGCTGGGCCGCGTTCTCGGTGGCTCGCACGGAAAGCTGCTCGGCCAGGATGCGGTCGAACAGCTCTCGGCGCGACGCATCGTCGGTGACTGCCAGGAGCGCCCGCGCGTGGCCGGCCGAGAGCTCCCCGCGCTCGACCGAGGCCAGGATGTCGTCGGGGAGCTTCAGCAGGCGGAGGGCATTGGTCACCGTGACGCGGCTCTTGCCGACGCGCTGTGCGACCTGGTCCTGCGTGCGGCCGCCGGCCTCCATGAGCCGTCGGTAGCCGCGCGCCTCCTCGACCGGATTGAGGTCGGCGCGCTGCAGATTCTCGACGAGGGCCAGCTCCAGGTGCTCGAGCCCCTGGGTCGCGCGTACCACGGCGGGAACGGTCGAGAGTCCGGCAAGGCGCGCTGCTCGAAAGCGCCGCTCGCCGGCGATGATGCGGTAGCCAGCGCCGTCGGATTGAACCACGAGCGGCTGCAGCACTCCATGCGTGGCGATGGAGTCTGCGAGATCCCGAAGGTCGCGTTCATCGAAGGTGGTGCGCGGCTGGTCGAGGTTGGGTGAAATCTCGTCCAGCGGCAATTCGCTCGGCGACTCGGCCGGGGGGCTGTCGCCCAACAGTGCCTCGATTCCGCGACCGAGGGCAGGGCGTTTGGCGCGGGAACGCTTAGACACGGGACACGAACTCCTCGGCAAGCTGGCGATAACTCCTGGCGCCGATGCTCGACGGGGCGTACTCGCAGATCGGCTGTGCGTGGGACGGGGCTTCGGCCAGGCGGACGTTACGCGGAATAACTGTTCTGAAAACTTGGTCCTGGAAGTATCCTGTCACTTCTCTTACCACCTCATGGGTCAGGCGGGTGCGGCCATCGTACATCGTGAAGACGATGCCGCCGACCCGCAGCTTCTTGTTGTGGCGGCGCTGTACCCCTTCGATCGTGCGAAGGAGCATCGCCAGCCCCTCCAGCGCGAGGTATTCGCACTGGAGGGGAATGACCACGTGCGTGGCTGCCACCAGGGCGTTGATCGTCAGGAGTCCGAGCGACGGGGGGCAGTCGATGAGAACGTCGTCGAACGGAGCGGTAGCTCCCTTGAGCACGCGCTTCAGGTACCCCTCGCGGCCGTGCGCGTCGGCCAACTCGACCGACGCGCCGCTCAACTCGATGCCGCCGGGCGCGATCGACAATCCGGGAATGCTGGTGGTGACGATGACCTCGGAAACATCTACGGCGCCGATCACGGCCTGGTAGATCGACGGTGAAGCCTCCGCGCCCACGCTGCTGGTGGCGTTCCCCTGCGGATCGAAGTCGATGACCAGGACCTTCCGTCCGGAAAGAGCCAGATAGGCCGCCAGGTTGACGGTGGTGGTGGTCTTGCCGACGCCGCCCTTTTGGTTGGCAAAGGCGAATCGGCGGCCCATAACGCGCGCACAGGATAGCGAGTGCGTGGCGTGCGGGCAAACCGCGGACGCCTCATGTTCCACGTGGAACGTTCCACGTGAAACATGCCACTGGGGACCATGCCACTCCGGGACATGGCGCCCCGGAGCCTACTCGCCGGGTGCGCCGATCGTGAGAGTCGGACCCTCGGGCTCGTCTTCCTGCGCCGCGCGGGCGATGCCCGCCACCGGATGTTCCGGGTCGATGCGGACCACGCGGACGCCAGAGCTGTTCCGGCCCTGCACTGGTACCTCGTTGGAGGTCGCCTTGAGCACCTTTCCCTGCTCGGTGATGCACACCACGTCGTCATCGGCGTGGGTCGAGGTGATGCCCGCCACCAGACCGGTCTTGTCGTGGGTCTTGTAGCAAATCTGACCCATCGTGCCTCTCCCGTGCGGTGTGAAAGAGCTGTACGCTATCCGCTTTCCGTAACCGTTCGCGGAGATGACGAACAAGCGCTGGTGGTGGTCGACCGCAACCGCGCCGACCACGGCATCGTCGGGCCGCAGCCGCATGCCGCGAACGCCGCGGGTCGCGCGGCCCATGGAGCGGATCCCGTTCTCGGAGAATCGCAGCGCGTAGCCCCTTCGGGTGGCAAGCACCACGTCGCTGTTGCCGTCGGTGAGCATTGCGGACACCAGGCGGTCGTCGGGATCCAGGTTGATCGCGACGATCCCGCGAGTGCGCGCGTTGGCGAAGTCGGTGGTCCTGACCTTCTTGACGACCCCCTGGGCGGTCGCCATGAACAGGTACGTTTCGCGGTCGAATTCGGTCAGCGAGGCCACCGCCGTGACCTGCTCGTCTTCGGTCATGCCCAGCAGGGAGCGTAGATCCTGGCCGATGGCCGATCGGGTCCGGTCCGGCAATTCGTGGACCCGCACCCAGTACGACTTGCCGGTGTCCGTTACGAACAGGATGTACGTATGGGTGGAGGCGATGAACAGGTGGCGCACGAAGTCGTTGCCGGCCACGGCCACGGAGCTGCCCTTGCCGCCGCGGGACTGCCGGCGAAAGGCCGCCACCGGCAGCCGCTTGACGATCCCGCGGTTGGTGATCTGCACCACGACGTCCTCTTCGGGAATCAGGTCCTCAAGGTCGATGTCCGTGATCGGCGTCGCTATCACCTCCGTGCGGCGGTCGTCGCCGTACTTGCGGGCGATGTCGGCGAGCTCGCGCTTTACCACCGCGAGGATCTTGCTCCGGTCGCCGAGCAGCTCCCTGAGCGACTCGATCAACTCGCGGACCTGGACGATCTCGGCCTCGACTTTCTCCACCTCCAGGCTGGTCAGGCGCTGCAGGCGCATGTCCAGGATCGCGTCGGCCTGCTTCTTGCTCAGCTCGAAGCGCTCCCGCAGGCCGATGCGAGCCTCGGTGGTGCCGCGCGACCCGCGGATGATCCTTATCACCTCGTCGATGTGGTCCAGTGCCAGTTTCAGACCGTCCAGGATGTGCAGGCGTTCCTCGGCCTTGCGCAGGTCGAAGCGGGCGCGCCGCGTCACCACCTCGCGGCGGTGGTCGACGTACAGCTCGATCTGACTCTTCAGGTCCAGCACGCGCGGCTGGCCCTTGACCAGGGCCAGGGCGTTGACACTCATCGTGATCTGCAACTGCGTGTGCGCGAAGAGCTGATTGACCGTAACGTCGCGGTTCGCGCCGCGCTTCAGCTCGATCACGACGCGCATGCCGCGCCGGTCGGATTCGTCTCGCAAATCGGCGATGCCCTCGATACGCCGGTTCCGGTGGAGGTCGGCGATCCGCACGACCATGTTGGCCTTGTTGACCTGGTACGGGATTTCCGTGACGACGATCGCCTCCCGGCCGGACTTGAGGGTCTCGAACACGATGCGGCCTCGGATGGGGATCCGCCCCCGCCCCGTGTGGTACGCCTCGGCGATGGCGTCGCGGCCGTAGATGATTCCGCCGGTCGGGAAGTCCGGACCCGTGATCGAGCGCATGAGCTCGTCGATCGTGATCCTGGGATTGTCGATGTAGGCGGCGACCGCGCGCGCCACCTCGCGCAGGTTGTGCGGCGGCAGATTCGTGGCCATGCCCACGGCGATGCCTGAGGCACCGTTGGCAATCAGGAACGGGAACGCGCCCGGCAGCACCACGGGCTCTTCCAGCGAATCGTCGTAATTGAGCTGAAAGTCGACCGTCTCCTTGCCGATGTCGGCCAGCATCTCCTGCGCGATCGGTGCCAGCCGCGCCTCCGTATAGCGCATCGCCGCCGGCGGATCGCCGTCGATCGAGCCGAAGTTGCCCTGGCCGTCGACCACGGGGTAGCGCAGCGAGAAATCCTGCGCCATGCGCACGAGGGCGTCGTAGACCGCCTGCTCACCGTGCGGGTGGAACTTTCCCAGGACCTCACCCGCGACGCGCGCGGTCTTGCGGTAGGGCCGGTCCGCCCGCAGCCCCATCTCGTTCATCGCGTGCAGGAGCCGCCGGTGCACGGGCTTCAGGCCGTCGCGGGCATCGGGCAGCGCGCGGCTGACGATGACCGACATGGCATAGGTCAGGTAGGACGTTCGAACCTCGTCCTCCACCTGCCGCGGTATGACGCGGCTGCTCAACTCCTCAGCCATGTACCCTCCTCGCCATGTGAGATGCCCCTCCCGAATCGGTTATGTGTGCCGGCGCGCCGCACGGCGCACGGTTCGGAGCCCGCCCACGGCCGCCGGCGGCCGGTCAGATGTCGAGCGTCCCGACCGAAAGCGCGAAGTCCTCGATGAACTTCCGCCGCGGCTCCACCGCCTCGCCCATGAGCGTGGTGACGGCGCTCTCCGCCTCCACGTCGTCGTCCAGGGAGACGTGCATGATGCTGCGGGTGTCCGGGTTCATCGTGGTCTCCCACAACTGGTCCGGATTCATCTCGCCCAGTCCCTTGTAGCGCTGGATGTTCGCCCTGGCACCGTTGCCCGCCAGAATCCGGTCGCGCTGCGCGTCATCGTGGGCGTAGGCGACCTCGCCAGAATGCTCGATCTTGTAAAGTGGCGGCATGGCGATGTAGACGTGCCGGTTGGCGATCAACGGTTTCATGTGGCGGTAGAAGAAGGTGAGCAGCAGCGTGCGGATGTGCGATCCGTCCACGTCGGCGTCCGCCATCAGGATCACCTTGTGATAACGCAGGCGCGACATGTCGAGGTCGGAGCCCATGCCCACGCCGAGGCTGGTGATGATCGGCAGCAGCTTCTCATTGGTCAGCACCTTTTCGGGGCGCGCCTTCTCCACGTTGAGCATCTTTCCCCACAGCGGCAGGATGGCCTGGAACTGGCGGTCCCGGCCCTGCTTGGCGCTGCCCCCGGCCGAGTCGCCCTCGACGATGTACAGCTCGCACTTGGACGGATCCGTCTCCGAGCAGTCGGCCAGCTTGCCGGGCAGGCCGGTGCTCTCAAGCAGCCCCTTGCGGCGGGTGATCTCCCGGGCGCGCCGTGCCGCGCTGCGTGCCTTGGCGGCCAGCATGCACTTCTCCAGGATGGCGCGCGCCGCCGGCGGCCACTCCTGCAGGAAGCGGGCAAGCTCTTCGTTGACGAACGACTCGACCAGGCCGCGCACCTCGCTGTTGCCCAGCTTCTGCTTGGTCTGCCCCTCGAACTGGGGCTCCGGCACCTTGACCGACACGACCGCCGTGAGACCTTCGCGCACGTCCTCGCCGGTGAGCGCCTCATCGTCCTTCTTGGCGAGCTTCATGCGCCGCATCGCGTCGTTCAGGGTGCGCGTCAGCGCGCCGCGGAAGCCGCTCAGGTGGCTGCCTCCCTCCCGCGTGTTGACGTTGTTGGCGAAGCTGAAGACCTGGTCGGCATAGCCGTCGTTCCAGGCCAGTGCGATGTCCAGCAGGACGTCGTCACGTTCACCCCGGAACGCGATCACCGGCTCGTGAATGGTCTTCTTGTTCTGGTGGAGGTACTCCACGAACGACCGCACGCCGCCGTCGAATTTGAAGGTGCTCGACCGTCGCTCCTGACCGCGCGTGTCGATGAGCTCGATGCTGACCCCGCTGTTCAGGAACGCCAGCTCGCGCAACCGCGACGACAGCATGTCGAAGCTGAACTCGATCTTGGCGAACATCTCCGGGTCCGGTTCGAACCGGGTGATGGTGCCGTGGTGGTCGGTGCTGCCGACCTCCCGGACCGGGGCGTCCGGTGCGCCGCGCTGGTAGCGCTGCTGGTAGATCACGCCGTCGCGGTGCACGGTCACCTCGCACCAGAGCGACAGCGCGTTGACCATGGATACGCCGACGCCGTGCAGGCCGCTGGAGACCTTGTAGCTCTTCTTGTCGAACTTGCCGCCGGCGTTGAGCCGGGTCATCACCACCTCGAGGGCGCTGATGCCTTCGGTCGGATGGACGTCGGTGGGAATGCCGCGCCCGTCGTCGGCAACGCGGATCACCTCGCCCGGCTCGATGGTGACCTGGACCTGGGAGCAGTGCCCGATCAGCGCTTCGTCGACGCTGTTGTCCACCACCTCGTACACGAGGTGGTGGAGTCCTTCCGGGCCCGTGGTGCCGATGTACATGCCGGGCCGCTTGCGGACGTGCTCCAGGCCTTCGAGCACCTGGATGTTTTGCGCGGTATAGTCTTGCGCCACGAGCTCTGATCCCCTCCCCAGTGGTCTATGCGCGCCGTTTGTTTACTGTTTCGGCTGCTAAACCCCCATATCTTAAGGGGTCGCCGAAGAAAAGTAAACCGAAACCGAACATGGATTTGTGCGTTTCGCGACGGGTTCTCGGCAGGACGGCGCCCGCACGATTCGGCGGCGCCGCTACGACCGCGCAGCCGGCGGCAGGAACTCCCGGAACTCGTACTCCACGCGGCCGTCTTCGGCGACCGCGACCGTGGCGTGCCCGCCTCGCGCCATCCGGTCGAGCACCTGCTCGGCCTCGGCGAGCGACAGCAAGGATTCGACGGCGACCACCGACGGCGTCACCCTGCCGCCCTGAGCGCGGGCGATCCGCAGTACCTCGTGCTCGGGATCGGTCGTGGAAGGGAGCTGGCGCGCGTCCGCTGCCCGTGCCTGTCTCAGGGCGAGCAGTCCGCTGATGCTCGGCGCCAGGCCGGCGAACGCGAGCGGGAAGATCCAGAACCAGGCGCCTGTAATGATCCAGAGCGCCCCGAACACGAACGTGCACGCCAAGCCGCTGGCAAGCGCGCCTTCGGATTTCTTGCGGGACTTGCCGTTCTTTTTTTTGGCCGATCGCGCGTCGTCGTCCCGTTCGCCCACGACGACCAAGAGTACCACATACGGATACGCCATGCCGTCACGCGGATCGCGAGTCCCCGCCGCCAACTCCACCAGCACGCGTTTGACAGAAACGGCGCGGCGTCCCTATAGTCGGGTCTTCGGTTCCCGAGAATCGGAGAGGTGTCCGAGTGGTCGAAGGAGACGGTCTTGAAAACCGTTGAGCCCTTGCGGCTCCGTGGGTTCGAATCCCACCCTCTCCGCACAGCGGCTGACGGGCAGCCGCCGGGAGAGGTGCGAGAGTGGCCGAATCGGGCTCCCTGCTAAGGAGTTGTACCCCTGGGGTACCGTGGGTTCGAATCCCACCCTCTCCGGACAGACTGAGTGCCCATAGCTCAGTTGGATAGAGCGCTAGATTGCGGATCTAGAGGTCGGAGGTTCGAGTCCTCTTGGGCACGGAACGGAGAGATGCGAGAGCGGTTGAATCGGGCGGACTCGAAATCCGTTGAGCCGCTGCGGTGGCTCCGTGGGTTCGAATCCCACTCTCTCCGCACGGGCGGCGGGCGCTGCACGGGTGGCGTCCGCCGCTCTGGCCGTACGTGACCGATGGCCGGGAGAGATGACCGAGAGGCCGAAGGTGCACGCTTGGAAAGCGTGTGTGCCCTTACCCGGGCACCGTGGGTTCGAATCCCACTCTCTCCGTTCGCCGATGGCGGCCCCTCGGGTACGCAGGTCGGGCACTGTGCTACGGGTCGCCGCCCAACCCCGTCAGGACCGGAAGGTAGCAGCGGTAAGCGAACGACTCGGGAGCCGCAGGACGCTTGGTCTCGCCCGAGGGGCCTTTCTTCACCACGGGTCCCCGACCGGTAAATGGACTTGGCGTTCTGACGATGGCCTACGAAGTCACCGCCGCCCGGCGCCGGCCGCAGATATTCACCGAGCTGGTGGGGCAGGAGTACGTCGTGCAGACGCTGCAGAACGAGCTGCGCTCGGGCGACGTCGCGCAGGCGTTTCTGTTCTCCGGCCCGCGGGGTGTGGGCAAGACCTCCGCGGCCCGCATCCTGGCCAAGGCGCTGAACTGCGAGCAGGGGCCGACCGATACGCCGTGCGGAACCTGCGGCCCGTGCACGGAGATCGCGCGGGCGCAGTCCCTGGACGTGGTGGAGATCGACGGCGCCTCCCATACGGGGGTGGACGACGTCCGTGAGTTGCGCGATCAGGTCGTGTTTCCGCCGAGCTCGGCCCGCACCAGGGTGTACATCATCGACGAGGTTCACATGTTGTCGACCTCGGCCTTCAACGCCTTGTTGAAGACGATCGAGGAGCCTCCCCCCTATGTCACCTTCGTGTTCGCCACCACCGAGCCGCACAAGGTGCCCGCCACGGTTCGTTCGCGCTGCCAGCACTTCGCGTTCAGCCTGATCGGGCACGAACGCATCGCCGGCTGCCTGCGCGACGCCGCGGCCGAGCTGGGCGCGCAGGTGGCCGATGACGCCCTGCACTGGATCGCGCGCCAGTCGGCGGGATCCTTGCGCGACGCGTTCATGATCCTGGACCAGGTGATCGCCGGCGCCCGCGGCGACGGTCAGGCCACCGTGACCCTGGAAGGGTTGCGCGACAGCATCGGCCTGTTGGGGTTCGACGATCTGAACGGCGTCGCGCAGGCGGTCGCCGCGCGCGACGTGCCGGGGACGCTCACCGCCTTCGACCGGGCCCTGGGCAGGGGCGTGGCGGTGGACCATTTCCTGGCGGAGCTGGTCGAGTACTTCCGCAGCGTGCTGTTCCTCAAGCACGGCCTGAACCGCGATGCCTGGCTGTCCGCGCCCGCCGACGCGTTTCCGCGCGGCGTTCTGGATGCGATCCGCGTCGAGCAGGCCGAAAAGGCGGTCGAGCTGCTGCTCGCCGCACAGCGCAACCTCAAGGGCGCGCTGAACGAGCGCTGCGAGGTGGAGCTGGCGCTCAGCCGCCTGGCCGAGCTCGACCGCCTGATCACGCCGGCCGAGGTCCTGGAGCGTCTGCGCGAGCTGCAGGCGGCCGTCGGCGTGCCGGAGCCGGCACCGGCGCCGGCTCCGGGGGGGCCGACACCGCTCGCCCCGGCGCGGTCACCCGCCTCCGCACCTGCTGCGCCGGCCGGGGAACCGGCTCCGGCAGCCGATGCCGCGACCGGCTCGGACGCATCGGGCGAGCCGGCCGCGGCGGCTCGGCAGCCGATCGCCGCCCTGCGCCAACGCAGGCCGCCGGTCGCGTCCGCGCTCGAGCGGGCGGAATCGGTCGAGCTCCACGGAGAGGAGTTGCGCGTACGCTTCGCGAAGGGAGACCGCTACCCGGCGGACACGATCCGGGAGCACGCCGCGGAAGTCGCGGCGGCATACGGACTCGCCGGACCGGGCACAATCAGCGTACAACAGGGTTCAGGCGAGGACGACCCTGACGATCACGAAGGGGCGGCAGCGCCAGGCGTGGAGATGATCAGAAGCATCTTTCGGGGCGAGATCGTGCAGGGCGGAGGCTGAGGCGCGCATGGCGAACAACCCGTTCGACTTGTTCAAGATGATCCAGGGCATGCAGAAGCAGATGGCTGAGGTGCAGGGCAAGCTGGCCGACGTCCGCGTCACAGGTACGGCCGGCGGGGACATGGTGCAGGTGGAGGTCACCGGCAACCTGGAGGTGGTGAAGGTGACGCTGGACCCGATCGTGGTGGATCCCGAGGAGCGTTCGGTGCTGGAGGACCTGATCACGGCGGCGATGGGCGATGCCCTGCGCAAGGTTCGCGAGGAGCTCAAGCAGCAGGTCGGCGGCGGGCTGAATCTCCCACCCGGGTTTCCCGGCGCCTGACCGCACTCGAATGCAGACCCTGGACCGACTCGTACACGGGTTCTCCCGCCTGCCCGGCCTGGGCCGCAAGAGCGCCGAGCGGCTGGTCTACTTCCTCCTCGGAGCCAAGGACGAGTTCGTGGAGTCGCTGGCCCGCGACCTGATCGCCCTCAAGCGCAACACCCGCCCCTGTACCCGCTGCGGCGTGTATGCGGAAGCCGACCTGTGCGCCTACTGCTCGGATCCCACGCGGGAGACCGACACGCTCTGCGTGGTGGAAGAGTCACGGGACGTCATCACCATCGAGTCCACGCAGACCTTCCGCGGGCTGTACCACGTGCTGGGCGGAGCGATATCACCCGTGGACGGCATCAGGCCGGCGGACCTGACCATCGACGCCCTGATCGGCCGCGTGCGCGATTCCCCCGTGCGCGAGGTGATCCTGGCCACCAACCCCACGGTCGAGGGGGAGACCACCGCGCTGTACCTGCGCGACCGCCTCCTGCAGCGGGCGGGCGGGCCTGGCGCCGAGCTGACCGTCACCCAGCTCGCCCTGGGCCTGCCGGTCGGCGGCGACCTGGAGTACGCGGACCGCCTCACGCTGGCGCGCGCCCTGAACGGCCGCACGGCGGTGTGACGTGGAGGTGAGGATCTCCGGCGTGGATCTCCCGTAGTCAGATCTTGTCGACCAGGCCCTATATCTTGTCGACCAGGATGGCGCACTTGCCCGAGGGAATGGGCAAGGTCTTGCGGCGCCGCCCCAGCACGTGGATCGCCAGGTAGTAGAGCTTCTCGGACTCCAGGCGCACCTCCCAGCCGCGGTCCGAGTTGTGGGTCCGGATCGAGACCAGGTTGCGCTTCAGGGTCAGGTTCTCGATCCCCATGCCCTCCAGCGCCGGCAGCGTCCAGTCCACGGTCTTGCGGGGGAGGGAGATCGAGAGCCCCAGCACGTTCTCGATCACCAGCGCCACCGTGGAAAGGGCGACGAACGGCAGGTAGGACTTGCGGGGAAAACCGCCCTTGCCGTGCCACTTGGCCGCCGACTCGTGCTCCGGGGCGTACGCGTCCCACAAGTCGCCCACGCCCCGTTCCGGGACCAGCACGTCGTGCATGGCGAACAGGTGGCGCAACGCGAACTCCCTCGCCATGCCGATTCGCCCGTAGCGCTCCAGCCCCTTGATGATCGCGTAGTTCACGTACGGCAGCACCGAACCCCGGTAGCCGCCGCCGTACGGGTCGTACAGTGCTTCCTCGGCAGCCAGGCTCGGGAACGGGTGGCTGCCGCCGAAGGTCCGCGGGTTGGTCAGGTGGCCGATCAGCCGGCGCGCCTTGTCCTCGCTCGGAATCTCGGCCAACAGCGTCCAGAAGGCCGCGATCGTCTTGACCTTGAGCTGCTGGCCGTAGCGGTCGAGGTCGTAGTAGATCGAGTCATCCTCGTTCCACATCTTCTCCTGCATGCGCGTCTTCAGGGCGAAGTACTCGCGCTTGTAGCGAAAGGCGACTTCCTTGTCGTTGAGGGCGTCGGCGATCGTCGAGATGAACGACGCGCTGGCCGCCTGCTGGGCGTTGAAGTCCACCGGATAGGCGATGCGGTCGCGGGGGCTGTTGCCCATGCCCAGCGCCTGGCGCGGAACCGCCAGCAGGCCGTTGTCCCGCCGGAAACTGGTCTGAATCCACTGGTAGTAGCGTTCCAGAATCGGCAGCACCTCGCGCAGGCGTCGCTTGGAGCCCAGGCGGTGGTACAGGTTGTACTCCGCCCACGCGAACAGCGGCGCCTGCACGCCGTGCGGGTTGGCCTTGATCAGGAATGGCTGTCCGTCCAGCAGGCTGTATTCGCCGTGAATGGCTCCGCACGGCTGCTGCTTGGCGTAGAAGGCGTCGAGCTGCGCCTCCACCGGAAACTCCCGGTTCGAGTACACGAGCGAAAAGGTGGAGCAGCAGGCGGCCACCTGGTTCACGCGATCCTGCGCAGGATCGCAGAATACCCGATCGAAACCGCTTCCCGGCTCGCCCCGGCGCCAATAGCCGGGCATCAGCTCCCAGGTGGCGTCGAACAGGTCGACGAGCGCCTGGTGGTCGTGGACGAGGCGGGGAAGCTCCTCCCGCGTGGTGTTCACGACCGGTGCCTGCTGCGGAACTGCTACGTTGGAGATGACTGGTGCCTGCAAGAGAGAAGTGCGGGAAGCGTGAACTGCAATCATAGCACGGGCCGGCGTTTCGATGTCAAAGCGGAGCAGGCCCGTGGCCACGTACGCAACTATTGACAGGGGCAGGGAATGGTGCTTGACTCGATCGGTGGGTAAGACAGCGCCCGGTACTCTCGAAGCGACTGCCGCCATGGCCAGATTGCGGCTCGGCGCGCACGAGAGTGCCCGGCTCGAGGCGGAGTTGTCCCGTATCGTCGACTACTTCGCGCTGCTTGCGGAGGCCGACGTCGACGACCTGCGGCCGACGACCCATCCGCTGCTGACCGGATCCCGATTGCGCGACGATGAAGTCTCCGACCTGCCCACCTCATACGACCCGGTCCGGGCGGCTCCGGACCGCGACGAACGGTTCATCGTCGTTCCGAACGTCCTGTAACATTCGAAGTGAGCGACGAATGGCGGAGGTTTCGCGCTGGCGCGCGGTGTTCACGGATGAGAGTGGACGGAGCCGCTGGCTGGCATACGCCCGCGGCTGGAACGAGCGGATCAACGCCTTCGTGTCCTTCGCGGACGGCGGCGGAGACGGTTGCGCGGACGGCGCACCCGACGGACCCCTTATCGGCATGCCGTGCGCGATCAAGGACAACATCGCGGTAGCCGGCCAGCCGCTCCGCTGCGGCTCGGCGCTGCTCGGCGCGCACGTGGCCCCGTTCAGCGCCACCTGTGTTCGGCGGCTGCAGCGCGCCGGCGCGATCGTGGTCGGCAAGACCAATCTGGACGAGTTCGGCATGGGCTCCGACACGCAGGCGTCCGTGCATGGCGGCTGCGCCAACCCCTGGGACACCGAACTGGTGCCCGGCGGGTCCAGCGGCGGATCGGCGGCCGCGGTTGCGGCCGGCATCGTGCCGTTCGCCCTGGGATCGGACACCGGTGGTTCGGTCCGGCAGCCGGCCTCCTTCTGTGGCGTGTTCGGGCTCAAGCCCACCTACGGCGTGGTTTCGCGGTTCGGGCTGGTCTCGTACGCCTCGTCACTGGAGGTGATCGGCATCATCGCCGAGACCCCTGCGCTGTGCGGCGAGGTGCTGGAGGTGATCGCCGGCGTGGACGAGCACGACCAGTCAACGGTCGCGGGCTCGCCCGACCGGGACGAGGTGCGTACGATCGGCGTGCCGCGCGCGTGCCGGGAGGAGCTGCGCGATCCGCAGGTACGCATGGCGCTCGACGCCACCGTCGAACAGCTCGGCGAGTTGGGGTACCGCGTCGTGGATGTCGACCTCACCACGCTGCGCTACGCGGCCGCCGCCTACTACGTGATCTCCTGCGCGGAGGCCAGCGCCAACCTGGCCCGCTTCGACGGCGTTCGCTACGGGGCGCGCGCCGCCGCCGAGTCGGCGGACGAGACGATCATCGCCTCCCGCTCCGAGGGATTCGGGGATGAGGTCAAGCTCCGCGTCCTGGCCGGCACCTACGTGCTGCGCTCCGGCTTCCACGACCGCTACTACCTGCGCGCGCAGCGCGTGCGCACGGCGCTTCGCGACGAGTTGGCCGGCCTGTTCGGTCAGGTCGACCTGCTGCTCATGCCGGTCTACCCGGTGCCGCCGTTCGCGCGCGGCAGCGCCCGCCTGGATCCGTTCGAGCAGAAGGTCGCCGACCTGTACACGACCGTCGCCAACCTGGCCGGCGCTCCGGCGGTGAGCTTCCCCACGCCGCAGCCGCGGGTGCCGATCGGGATGCAGTTGATCGGACCCAATTTCGGGGAGCGGCTGCTGCTGGACGTGGCGGCCCGGTATGCGGCGGCGCATGCGCCCGCCCGGCCGCAGGGATACTCGGAGGACTGGCGATGAGCGGCGCCCACACCGAACGGGGCGCGTTCGATACGTTCGTGGGGCTGGAGATCCACATCCAGCTCGACACCCGCACGAAGGTGTTCTGCGGCTGCCCGGTCGCCTTCGGCGGCGACCCCAACACGCGCGTCTGTCCGATCTGCCTTGGCTTCCCGGGCGTGCTGCCGGCCCTGAACCGGGAGGCGGCGCGCATGGCCTACGTGGTCGCGCAGGCGGTCGGCTGCACGCTGTCGGCGGAGGCGGTGTTCGAGCGCAAGAACTACTTCTACCCCGACCTTCCCAAGAACTACCAGATCTCCCAGTACGGCGCGCCGATCGGCGCCGGCGGCTCGCTGACCGCGCCGCTCTCCCCCACCCGGCCGGTGGCGATCCGGGAAGTGCACCTGGAAGAGGACGCCGGCAAGATGATCCACGCGGGCGACGTCTCCCTGCTGGACTTCAACCGCACGGGCACACCCCTGGTGGAGATCGTCACCGAGCCGGACCTGCGCTCGGGTGACGAGGCGATCGCATTCCTGCAGTACTTCCGGCGCGTGGTCCGCCACCTCGGGGTGTGCGACGGGAACATGGAGGAGGGGTCGCTGCGCTGCGACGCCAACGTCTCGATCAATCACGCGGGCGCCGGCCTGGGCAGCAAGGTGGAGATCAAGAACCTCAATTCCTTCAAGTTCGTCGGCCGCGCCATCGAGTTCGAGCTCGACCGCCAACGCCAGGAGCTCGAGGCCGGACGGAGCGTGCGGGTCGAGACCCGCCAGTGGAACGAGAACCGCGACGTCACCACGCCAATGCGGGTGAAGGAGTCCGACTCCGACTACCGCTACTTCCCGGAGCCCGATCTGCCGCCGCTGCGGCCGGACGCGTCGTTCCTGGAATCGGTGGACGCCGCGCAGGTGGAGCTGCCGATGGCACTCCGCGACCGGTTGGCAACCGATCACGGCCTGACCGGCGCACAGGCGGAGTTCCTGAGCGAGGAGCGGGCGACCGCCGAGCTGTTCGAGCGGGCGGTCGCCGCTGGCGCCGATGCCCAGCAGGCAGCCCGCTGGTTGGCGGGCGACGTGCGCCGGCTGCTGAACCGGACCGGCATGGCGATTGCGGACTCGCCGCTGAGCGCCGGCCGCCTCAGCGAGCTGCTGGAGCTCATCGACTCCGGCGCCATCTCCGGCAAGATCGCCAAGGGAGTGCTGGAGTCCGTGCTGGCCGACGACCTGGACCCGGCCGACGTGGTCGAGCGGCAGGGCTTGCGGCTGATCGCCGACGAAGCGGAGCTCGATGGGTACGTCGATGCCGCGATCGCGGCGTTCCCGGAGGCGGCCGCGCAGTTGCGGCAGGGCGACGGGCGGCCTGTCGGCTTCCTGATCGGCGAGGTGATGAAGCGAACCGGCGGACGCGCGGCCCCGGAGCCCCTGCGGCGGATGCTGCAAGCCCGCATAGGAGGACAGTGATGGCGGACGCCGGCTCGTGGTCCGAACGGACCCTGGTGGCCGATATCGGAGATCGACGCGGACGCGAGGTCGCGGTGGCCGGCTGGGTGCACCGGGTGCGCTCGCTCGGCCGAGTGGCATTCGTGCTGCTGCGCGACCGCTCGGGCATCGCGCAGCTCGTGTTCCCGGGCTCGGTGGACCTGTCCTCCGAGTCGGTGATCACGGCGACCGGCACGGTGGAGGCCAACGACCGTGCGCCCGGCGGCTTCGAGGTGCAGGTCACCGGGCACCGCGTGTTGTCGACGGCTGCGGCGGACCTGCCGCTGGCGGTCAACGGCCGGCCGGAGAACCTGTCGCTGGACGCGCAACTCGACCACCGCATGCTGGCGCTGCGCATTCCCAAGCTGCTGGACGTGTTCAAGGTGCAGGCGACCATCGTCGAGGGCTTCGCCCGCCATCTGCGCGGTGAGGGTTTCACGGAGATCAAGACCGCCAAGCTGATCGGCAGTGGCACCGAGGGCGGCACCGGCTTGTTCGCGGTGCGTTACTTCGACCGCGACGTGTTCCTGGCGCAGTCGCCGCAGCTCTACAAACAGGCGATGGTCGCATCCGGCCTGGAGCGGGTGTTCGAGATCGGCCACGCCTACCGGGCGGAGAAGCACGACACTCCCCGCCACCTGAACGAGTACGTGTCGCTCGACGTGGAGATGGCCTTCATCGACAGCGAGCACGACCTGATGGACCTGGAGCAGCGCATCCTGAAGACCATCTTCGCCGCGATCGCCGAGCGCAACGGCCGCGAGCTCGACGCCTGGGGCGCGTCGGTGCCGGCGCCGGAGGCGGTCGACGCGCTGCCGAGACTGAACCACGACCAGGCGCTCGAACTGGCCTCCGAGCTGCTCGGCCGGCGGGTCTACGAGGTCTCGCCGGAGGTGGAGCGCGAGCTCTGCTCCTGGGCGGAGCGCGAGCACGGCACCGACGGCTGCTTCGTGTACGGCGACCCGCGCCGCAAGCGGCCCTTCTACACGCACCCGGCGCCGGACGGCAAGACCATGTCGTTCGACCTGCTGTTCCGCGGCGTGGAGATCACCACCGGCGGCCGGCGCATCGAGCAGCACGACCTGCTGGCCGAGAGCATCGAGGCCGCAGGTCTGCCGGTCGAGTCGCTGGCCGACTACCTGTCGGTATTCCGCTACGGCTGCCCGCCGCACGGCGGCTTCGCGATCGGCCTTGAGCGCCTTACCCAGAAGGTGCTGGGCCTGGAGAGCGTCAAGGAAGCCGCCCTCTTCCCCCGCGACCGCAAGCGCACCCGCCCCTGACAAGGGCGGCCGCCCCTGACGACGCGGCGGGTTCTCCGATCAGCCGATGGTGAGGACGAGCTGGCCGCCCTTGAAGATGCGGATCTCGCCCGAGGACTCCGATACGGCGATGCCGAGGGCGTCGGTAGCGGCGGTGATCGCCGCCGCCGCCGCATGACGGGCGCCCAGGCCGGGGGTCTGCGCGGGTGAGGCCGGGGCGCTCAGGAACGCGCCGGCCGACTCCACCACGCCGTCCCGGCGAACGACGAAGGCGCCGTCCATCAGCGCGTACTCCTTGATCGTCTCGTCCAGCGCCGGGTCGAGCAGGTTGCGCTCGTCGTCCGGGTAGCCGCGGAACGGGTTCATCACGAGCTGGCTGGTGTGGCCGCGCACGCGCTCGTGGTCGCCGACCACGAACAGCGCGCCCACCGGCCGGCCTTCCCGTCCCTGGGTAGCGAGCTCGCGGCCGATCTGCAGCACCCGCTCCAGCACCCCGCGTCGCGCCATCGCCGCGAGCGGCTGCCGGCGGACCGACGCGAAGGTCTCGAACTCCACGCCCACGTCCGTGACCACCACCGTGTCGAGCACGCCGGTGTCCGGGAGGCCGAAGACGCTGACGACGCGGTCGGCGTGGTCGATCACGCCGCGGGACAACGCCAGCAGGATGGCGACCTCCACCTGGCTGGACCGCGAAGGCACCGAGAACGGAATCAGCACCTGGTCCGAGAACCCCGCCGGCAGCGACGCCTCCGAAGCCGGATGCGAGCTGGCCAGGACCGCGCGGCGCTCAATGCCGAAGCCGCCCGCGGCGCCGAACTCCCGCACCATGGGCCGCGAGACCTCGTCCACGTGCAGGATGACCGTGCTGGCCTCCACCTCCGCGGCCAGCGCCCCGGCGTGCACCAGCACCCGCGCCGAGATCCGGTCGGCGCCGGCGCGGCTCGGCGCCCCGTCCGGACCTATGAGCAGCCGGCACACCGACTCCGGGCGGTCGGCCTGAAGCAGCCGCTCGACCAGGCCCTTGTCCCGCAGCGTGGCGGCGATGTCGGCCAGCAGCGCCACGTGCCCGTCGGGGTCCAGCGAATCGCCAAGGATCAGGAAGATCAGCGCGACGTGGCCGTCTTCGCCGGCGTCGTAGCTCACGCCGTCGAAAGAGCGCCCGATCACCACCACCGTCCGCCCGAAGCCGGGGATCTGCAGGTGCGGGAACGCGATGCGGTCGGAAATGCGCGAGCTGAGCGCAAGCTCGCGCTGCCACAGGCCGTCCATCACCGCCTCCACGTCCAGCGGACCACCTGAGCGGGCGGCCGCATGCACCAGTTCGGCCAGCGCGGCACGCTTGTCGCGGTTGCGCAGGAACACCACCCGCTCGACCGCCACCAGCTCGCGCAATTTCATACCGGGATTATGGCACCGCCGCGCGAGCGAGTGATCCCCTTGCGGGATCGTGCCGGTAACCGTAGCGTGCGCCGATGCAGAACTATCGCGGCATGGCGCTCGATGCGGTCTCCGCCGCTCTCGGCGTGTTGGCGCCCGGCGCCGACGCCGGCGCGCTGAGCGCCGCCACGCCCCCCGATCCGTCGCTCGGCGATCTGTCCGTACCCTGTTTCCCGCTGGCCAGGGTGCTGCGGCGCGCTCCTGCGCAGATCGCCGCCGAGCTGGCCGTGGCCGTCGAGCTGCCGGCCGCCTTCCGGAGCGTGTCCGCCGACGGCGCGTACCTGAACTTCTTCGTCGATCCGGGCGACCTGATCGCCGGCGCCGTCGGCGCCGTGCGCGCCGCCGGCGCGTCCTACGGGTCGAACGGCACCGGCATCGGCCGCACGGCGCTCCTGGAGCACACCTCGATCAACCCGAATGCCTCCCCGCACGTGGGGCGCGCGCGCAACGCGCTGATCGGCGACGTGCTGGCGCGGCTGCTGCGCTTCGAGGGCTATGGCCTGGAGGTGCGCTACTTCGTCAACGACGTCGGCAAGCAGATCGCGCTGCTGGTGCTGGCCGCCGGCGACCGGCAGGTGCCGTTCGCGGAGATCCTGGACCTCTACGTGCAGGCCAACGCCCGCCTGGAGCGGGACCCGGACCTGGAGCGGCAGACGTTCGACCTGCTGCGCAAGCTCGAACAGGGCGATGCCGGCACGCGGCGCCGCTTCGACGCCATCGTCGACGTCTGCGTCGCCGGCCAGCGCGCCATCCTGGAGGCGCTGGACATCCGCCACGACCGCTTCGACAAGGAGTCGGAGTACCTGTGGAGCGGCCGCACCCGGGAGGTGATCGAGCGCCTTCGCCACACCGGCCGGCTATCGACCGACGAGGAGGGCCGCTCCGTGCTGGACCTTGACGGCTACGACCTGCCGTCACGCAATCCGGTGGTGGTGCTGGAACGCTCCGACGGCACCTCCATGTACCAGCTCCGCGACATCGCCTACACCCTGGACAAGATCGACAGCGGCGCCGGCCGCAACCTGATCGTGCTGGGCGAGGACCAGCGGCTGCACCACCGGCAGCTCACCGCCGCGATCGACCTGCTGGGCGCCACGGCGCCCGAGGTCGTGCATTACGCCTTCCTCAGCCTCGACGACGCCAGCATGTCGACCCGGTCCGGCAACGTGGTGCTCCTGGAGGAGTTCATGGCGGAAGCGGTGAAACGCGCGGGCCGGGCGCTGACCGAGCGGGGCGTCGCCTTCGACCGCGACCGCGCCGAGGCGGTCGCCCACGGCGCGGTCCGCTACAGCATCTTGCGCGTCGCCAACGAGAAAATGGTGCGCTTCGACTTCGAGGAGGCGCTCGCCTTCGAGGGCGACACCGGCCCGTACCTGCTGTACGGACACGCACGCATGTGCGCGTTGCTGCGCCGCCACGGGCAGGAGCTCCCGGAGAGCGCCGACTTCAGCCTGCTGGCCGACGCCGCCGAGCTGGAGCTGGCCAAGGCGGTCGCCGGCTTCCCCGACGCCGTGGCCCGCACGCTCAGGGAGGCCAGCCCGCACGTGGTGGCCGACTACCTGTACGGGCTGACCCGCGCCTTCACGGCGTTCTACCACGCCTGCCCGGTGCTGGACGCGCCCCCGCCCCTGCGCGACGGCCGGTTGCTCCTGGTCGACGCCGCGCGTCAGACGCTCCGCAACGGCATGCTCGTCCTCGGCATGCGGCCCCTGGAACGCATGTAGTTCAAGACTGCTTCCTACCCTCCGCGGCTGTTACCACAGTCGCCTGTCGGTTCGCGCATCGAATGCCGCGTCGACCGAAACCAGATGCAGGTCTTCCAGCGTTGCCTGCGCCAAGAGAATTCTGTCCCATGGATCGCCGTGAGACCAGTCGAGACGCGCCGCGTGGACGAGATGCAGCGTTGTCAGGGCGAGCTCTTCGAAGCCCGACGCCAGCGCCGTTTCGGGCACATGCCTGGCCGCCTCCGGCATCCGGCCACGATGTGCCTTGAACGTGATCTCGTACAGGTTCACCGGGCTGTAGAAGACGTCGTTTTCCTCGTCGAGAATGAGCCGTTGCGCCGTGCCGGAGAGCTTCCGATCTTCGGAGATCGCCCAGAAGAGGGTGTGACTGTCGAGAAGAAGCCTCATGGAGAGCTGCGCGCCTGTCGCCGGGCGATTCCGAGGGCGTCGGTATGCTCCCCTTCCAGGGCGGCCTGATCGGCCGGTGACAAGGGTGCTTCGACCGCTTCCGTGAGCGCTTCCAGGTCTTCCGTACTCAGCAGTTGCTTGAGCAGTCCTAGGCGGCGTCGAGGTTTCATCCGCAAGGGCACGAGCTTCGCCACCGGTTGCCGGCCACGGGCGATCACGACTTCCTGACCCCGTTCGGCGCGACCGACCATTTCAGCGAGCCGGGCGCGGAACTCGCTGATCGTAACGGGTGCGGCGGTCGTCTCGGTGTCGCCGTCCCCCAGAGAATCTGCCACTTCGCCACCTCCACGATGTTCGTTCGCCCGCGACCCTGGCACACAACCCGGATACGTACAACACATGTACATAGTCCGGAGGTGTTCAGAGACGGAGGGGTGGGTTGACAGTCAATGGATCACACCTTAACTAGGCCCATCGGGACTGTCCGAAGAACCGGGTTTCTGGGGGGAGGCTAACGATGGACGTGATTCGCCGGGCCATCGTCTCCGCGCGGTTCTCCCCTCTTGTCGTGGCGCTCTGCTGTGCGCTCGCCAACGGCGCGGGCGCAGAGCCGATCACGCTTCGGCTTCATACGTTCAACTCACCCCAGTCGATCGCCGTCCGACTGTTTCTGCAACCATGGGCCGAGGAGATCGAGGAGCGAACCGAGGGCCGGGTCGAGGTGCAGGTGTTCCCGGCGATGCAGCTCGGCGGCAGGCCGTCGGATCTCTACGGGCAGGCGCGGGACGGCGTGGTCGACATCGTCTGGACACTGCCCGGCTACTCGCCGGGGCGGTTTCCACTGACCGAGGCGTTCGAGCTCCCCTTCGTCTGCGGGGACGCGGAGGCGACCAGTCAGGCGTTCCACGAGTTCTACCGGATGTGGCTGCAGGGTGAGTACGACGATACTCATCCCCTGGTGTTTCACTCGGCAGCGCCCGGCCACATCCACACCGCCGACCGGGAGGTGCGCACGCTGAAAGACCTCGAAGGCCTGAAGATCCGTGCCCCCTCGCGGATCAGCGCGGCGATGCTGGAGGCGCTTGGCGCCGTGCCGGTCGGCATGCCCGTCCCGGAGGTCTACGAGGCGCTCTCGCGGGGCGTGGTGGAAGGCGCACTGATCCCATGGACCATCATGCGGCCCTTCCGCCTGCATGAAGTGACCCGGAACCACACCGAGGCTGCCTTCTCCTGCGCCCTGTTCCTGATGACCATGAACAAGGCGCGCTACGATGGATTGCCGGCGGAGATCCGTAGGATCATCGACGAGACGACGGGAATGGACCTGGCCAGGCGACTGGGGCGCCTGTGGCAGGACGACGAGCAGCCGGGCCGTGCCATCGCGCTTGAACGGGGCCATTCGATCGTTCCGCTCTCGGAAGCGGAGCGCGAGCGTTGGCGGACCGTCCTGCAGCCGGTGACGGACGACTGGGTGGAGAAGGTCGACGCCATGGGACACGACGGCGCGGCCATGCTCGCCGATGCACGACGCCTGGTCGCCGAGTACGGCGATGACCTCCAGCGGTAGGCGGGGAGAGGACCAGGCGTCGGGCCATCAGGTGGGAGCGCGCCTGGAGCGGCTGGCCGCGCAGGTTGCGATCGCCGGGGGCCTGCTGATGTTCGGCGTCGTGCTGATGACCGTGATCAGCGTCCTCGGGCGCTATCTCTTCAACGCCCCGATCCCGGGCGATTACGAGATCACCGAGCTCGCCTGCGGCATCGCGGTGTTCGCCTTCTTCCCGTACTGCCACGCCAGGAGCGGCAACATCGTGGTGGAGTTCTTCACCGGCAGACTGAGTCCGCGTCACAAGACGGCGCTGGGCACCGTGCACAGCGTCGCCTTCACGCTGGTTGCCGGCTTGGTCACGTGGCGCCTGCTCGTCGGCGGCGTGCGCAAGCTGCAGGACGGCGAGACGACGCTGTTCCTGGGCATTCCGCTCCATTGGGCCTACTTCGCCGCGCTACTTGGAGCCGGATTGCTGACCGCGATCTGCGTCCTGGTGGTCTTCCGCCACGTTCACGCCCTGAGGCGAGACAGTCGACGCTCCTGGGTATGATGGGCAGGCTGTTTCTTGGCGTGGTCTGAACCATGACCGAAATGGGATTCGCCGGACTACTGTTCGGCGCCTGCCTGCTGCTGATCGCGTTGCGGATGCCCGTCGCGATCGCGATGTTCGTAGTCGGCGGCATCGGTTTCGCGTCACTCGCGGGATGGCCGGCGTTTCTCAACCTGATCAACACCACTCCGTTCAGCCGGGCGTCGGGCTACACGCTCTCGGTGCTGCCGTTGTTCCTGCTGATGGGTCAGTTCGCTTCCCGAGCGGGGCTCAGCCGTTCGCTGTTCGACTCGGCCCGCGCCTGGGTCGGGCACCGCCGCGGCGGGCTGGCCATCTCGTCCGTGTACGGGTGCGCGGCGTTCGGCTCCATCTGCGGCTCGTCGTTTGCGACCGCGGCAACGATGGCTTCGGTGGCGCTGCCCGAGATGAAGCGGCACGGGTATTCGGGGGCGCTGGCTACCGGAGCGCTGGCCGCCGGCGGTACGCTCGGCATTCTGATCCCTCCGTCGGTGATCCTGGTGATCTACGCGGTCATCACCGAGCAGTCGATCGGCAAGCTGTTCCTGGCCGCCCTGATCCCCGGCGTCATCTCGACGATCGGTTATGCCGCCGCGATCAGCGCTTACGTTCGGATCTTCCCGAAGTCCGGCCCCGTCGTTCCGGCCCTGCCGTTCCGCGAGCGCGTGCGCAGCCTGGGTGCGGTGTTGCCGGTCGTAGCGATTTTTCTGGTGGTCCTTGGCGGCATCTATCTCGGCATGTTCACCCCGACCGAGGGCGCCGCGATCGGGGCGGCGTCCACCGCCCTGTTGGCGATCGCGCTTGGGCGGTTGAGCTGGGAGGGGTTCGCGTCGAGCATACTGGAGACTGCGCAGACCACTGCGGCGATTTTCCTGATCCTGATCGGCGCCGAGATCTACAATGCCTTCCTCGCGTTGTCCCAGCTCCCGGTCGGGCTGTCCGCCACGCTCGCGTCATCGGGGCTGGCGCCGATGTCGATCATGATCGGCATCTTGCTCATCTACATGCTGCTCGGCTGCGTGATGGACAGCTTGGCCATGATCCTGTTGACCGTACCGGTGTTCTTTCCCCTGGTTACGGGCCTCGAATTCGGCCTTACGGAGCCGGAGATCGCAATCTGGTTCGGGATCCTGACGCTGATCGTCGTGGAGATCGGTCTGATCACCCCGCCGATCGGCCTCAACGTCTACGTGATCAACTCGCTGGCCGACGGCGTCTCGCTCGGCGAGTCGTTCCGGGGCATCTTCCCGTTCCTGCTGGTCGATTTCGCCCGCGTCGCCATGCTCCTGGCCGTGCCCGTGACGTGCCTCTGGCTGCCGAGACTGGTCTGAACGGCAATGGAGAATAGTTCCGCGGGCCGCCGCCATCCCGACGCGAAGATCCCGCTTCCGCTCAGCGTCGGCCTGGCCCTGCAGATCGCCTGCCTGGTGCTGCCCGGCGCGGTGATGATTCCGACGGTCGTCTTCCGCGCCGCCGGCCAGCCCGAGGACGTCCTGCTGTGGGCCGTGTTCGCCTCCGTGGCCGCCTGCGGCGCGACCGCGATGCTCCAGGCTCGGCGGATCGGCCGGTTCGGCGCCGGCTACATCCTGGCGATCGGCACGTCAGGGGCCGCCATCGCGGTCAGCATCGCCGCCCTCGCGGCGGGCGGCCCGGCGCTGCTCGCGACCCTGGTCGTGATCCTCGCCCTGGTCCAGTTCGTGTTCTCCACGCGCCTCTCGCTGTTCCGGCGCATCCTGACGCCGACCGTCACGGGGACGGTCCTGATGCTCACGCCGGTCACGGTCATGCCGGTCATGTTCGAGCAATTGAAGAACGTGCCGGGCGGCACGCCGCCGCTGGCCGCGACGCTCTGCGCCCTGACGACCCTGGTCGTCATAGCCGGTATCACGCTGGCGGCGAAGGAACGGGTGCGCCTGTGGGCGCCGGTCATCGGCATCGTCGCGGGCTCGATCGTCGGAGCCATGTTCGGTCTCTATGACGCGGACCGCATCGTCCGCGCTTCGTGGATCGGCATTCCGAGGCCGGCATGGTCGGCCCTCGACCTGCGCTTCGGAGCCGACTTCTGGGCGCTGCTTCCCGCGTTCGTGTTCATCGCCCTGGTCTGCACGATTCAGACCATCAGCGGCGCCGTTGCCATCCAGCGCGTGTCGTGGGCCGAGAGCCGGGCGGTGGACTTCCGGGCGGTGCAGGGCGCGGTGGCTGCCGACGGAGTGGGCAACTTGCTGTCCGGCCTGGCGGGCACGATGCCGCTCGGCTTCCGGCCGACGGGCGCGTCGATGGTCGAGATCACCGGGATCAGCTCTCGCCGCATCGGACTCGCGCTCGGGGCGGTGCTGATCGTACTGGCGTTCGTTCCCAAGGCGCTTGCCGTGATCCTGGCGATACCCGGTCCGGTCATCACGGCGTTCGTCACCGTCACCATGGCGACGATCTTCATCATCGGCATGAAGATGATCACGCAGGACGGAGTCGACTATCGCAAGGGCCTGATTGCCGGGATCTCGTTCTGGATCGGCGTGGGCTTTCAGAGCGGCGCGATCATTCCGGAGCATGTCTGGGAGTTTGCGAACGCTTTGCTGAAGAACGGGATGCTGACCGGAGGCATCGCGGCGATCGTCATGACCGCGTTCGTGGAGCTGGCGAAGTCGCGCCGCCGCCGGCTGGAGGTGGCGCTCGATCCCTCCGCCCTGCGCGAGATCCGGGAGTTCATCGGCGCATTCGCATCGCGCAGGGGCTGGGACGCGCAGATGGTGGATCGCCTCGACGCCGTCTGCGAAGAGACGCTGCTGACGCTCGAGCAACAGGACGAGCCGGGTACGGACGGCGGAGGCCGGCGGCTGCACCTCACGGCGCGCGCTGAGGACGGCGGAGCGGTCCTGGAGTTCGTTGCCTCGAAAGGAGAGGAGAACATCGAGGACCGCATCGCGCTGCTGGGCGACGCCAGCGCCGGAGCGTCGATCGAGCGGGAGGTCTCGCTGCGGCTGTTGCGCCACCTCGCCTCCTCGGTCCGCCATCAGCAGTACCATGACACGGAGATCGTGACCGTCCGCGTGGAGCCGCCGGGGGCGCGGATGTCACGCGGGATGTAGAGGCCGTTCGCGCCGTCATGCATGCGGTCATCGAAATGGCAGAACGCCCATTGACGGAACGCGATGAGGAGCCTAGCGTAGTCGAAGGAATCCATCCAAGGGACAGGGAGAAAACAGATGTACGTTGTCGCTTTCGTCACACACAAGCCGGGCCGGGTACAGGCAGGCAGCGAGCTTCAGGGCGCATTCATCGACTATCTGCGCAATCATCCCGGTCATCCCGGAGTTGTCGTACACAACGCTGGTCCGACGCTCGCCGACGACGCGAAGACCATCGTCGGCTTGCTGTTGATCGCCGAAGCGCCTTCCCTGGAGGCTGCGCGCGCTTTCCTGGCTGACAGCCCCTATGGCAAGGCGGACATCTTCGCCGACACTCAGTTCCGGCCTTGGGACTGGAGGACGGGCCGTCCCGGATAGCGCCCGACGGAGAACACGCTTCGGTCACCGAGCCGGACCTGTTCCCGGAATCAGTCCATCACGCCCCGTCCGCCACACCTCGCACCGCGAATCCGACTGCTCGCGCTGCCGTCCCCAACTGCCCGTCGTGGGTGAGGAACTCGTCGATCCGGCGGTTGCGGCGCTCATGGACGGCGAGCGCACTTGTCAGGTGAATGGCTTCCAGCGTTCCGACGACCGTCGGGTAGGACTGGCTGGAGCGGGTCAGGAGCGCACCTGAAACCCGGATCCGATAGACGGACCTCCAGAACGTGGCGAACCGCTCATGGACGAAGACACGTTCGTGATCGTCCAGGTCGCCGCCGAGGCGGAGCCGGTCGATGGTGCGGTGAAACTCGACCCGGCAGATCTCGCTGGTATAGGCGGCATGCCACCTTCCCCACTCTGCGACTGACGGGTCCTGGTTGAGCAACCAGCTCAGCACCACCGAGGTGTCGAGATAGACGGTCATCGCCGCCTGCGGTCGGTCAGTAGCGCGGCCACCCCGGGAATCGCCCGGTCGGACGGCAACCGGTCGAGCCGGACAAGGGTCTCGGGCGACTCGGTCGGCTCTTCGATGTGCACTTCCTCCTCGACGGCCGGCTCTTGGACGGCCGGCACCAGCCTGGCGACACTCTGGCGGTAGGAGGTGACATCGATGGTCGCTCCCGCCCGCACCATTGCGAGGTACCTGCCGAGCCGGGACTTCAGTTCCGCGGTACTGACCTGGATCATGGCCACATCATGGTCAAGCCATGGGCAACAATTCAAGCTCGCCTGGCGCGGTTCGCTACACGCCGACGGCTGGGCCGGCACCCTGTCAGAACTCGCCTACGAGCTGTAGACGCCCAGAATGCGGTAGCTGGCGGTGAGATCGCGCAGCTCCGCCTCGGCGTTGCCGAGCGCGTCGGCGGCGGCGCCCAGGGCAACGTCGACGTAGAAGCGGTACTCCCAGGGGCGTCCGGGGATGGGGCGGGACTCCAGCTTGGTCATGTTGAGGTCGTGCTTGGCGAACACGGTCAGGCACTCCGAGAGCGCGCCGGGGCGGTCCGGGGTGGAGAACACCAGGGAGGCCTTGTCGGCCGGCGCCAGGGGTGGGTGGTCGGCCGCGGCGATGAGCAGGAACCGCGTGTAGTTCTGGGGGTTGTCTTCGATTCCCTGCTTGAGCACGCGCATCCGGTAGGTACGCGCCGCCTCCTCGCTGGCGATGGTGGCGTCGCTCATCTGTCCTTCGCGGGCCAGGTGGGCGACCGCTCCGGCGGTGTCGTAGAACGACACCGACTGCCAATCATGCTCGCTCAGATAGCGCCGGCACTGCGCCAGTCCCTGCGGGTGCGAATAGACGCGCCTGATGCCGTCGATGGTCGCGCCCGGCCGGCCGATCAGGTTGTGCACGATGCGGACATTGCGCTCGGCGACGATCGCCAGGTCCGGAAACTGCAGCAACAGCTCGAAGTTCTGGTGAATGGTGCCGGTCAGCGAGTTCTCGACCGGCAGGGCGCCGTAGCGGCAGGCGCCCGACAGCACCGCCTCGAACACGTCCCGGAACTCCCGGCACGGAACGGGCTCGGCGCGTTCCAGGAAGCGGCGGATGGCGATCTCGCTGTTGGCGCCCATCTCCCCCTGGAAGGCGACCCTGGGCAGCTCGCCGTCGTCGCCCGCGGGACGCGGCGTCGCGGTCCTGGCCGCTCCCAGCGGCAACCGCGCCACCTCCATGCCCAGCACGGCGGCAAGTCCGTCGATGTCGCGCATCAGCTTTTCGAACTGCGCCGGGTGCAGCGACTGCGGCCCGTCGGACAGCGCACGCTCCGGATCGGGGTGCACCTCCACGAGCAGTCCGTGTGCGCCGGCAGCCAGCGAGGCCAGCCCCATGGGCGGCACCCTGGAGCGGTCGCCGGTGCCCAGGCTGGGATCGACGATGATCGGCAGGTGCGACAGCGCCTGCACGGCCGGCACCGCCGACAGGTCCAGCGTGCTGCGGGTGGCGGTCTCGAACGTGCGGATGCCGCGCTCGCACAGGATCACGTCCTCCGCGCCGTTGGCCAGCAGGTACTCGGCCGACATGAGCAGGTCGCGGACCCTGGCGCCCATGCCGCGCTTGAGCACTACCGGCTTGCCGAGGGCGCCCACCCGCCGCAGCAGGTCGAAGTTCTGCATGTTGCGGGCGCCGATCTGCAGCACGTCGACCAACTCGGCCATCTCCGCCAGGTGGTCGGGCGACGACGCCTCCGACACCACCGGCATCCCGTGGCGGTCGCCCGCCTCGCGCAGGAAGCGCAGGCCCTCCAGGCCAAGACCCTGGAAGGAGTACGGCGAGGTGCGCGGCTTGATCGCCGCTCCGCGCAGCAGCACAGCACCGGACTCGGCCACCAGCGCGGCGCACTCCATGATCTGGTTGCGGCTCTCCACCACCGACGGGCCGGCGATCACGGCGATGCGCTGGCCGCCGATGCGGATGGGGCCCACCGACACCACCGTGTCGGCGCGCTGCACCTCACGGGAAGCCAGCTTGTAGGGCTTGGAGATCGGCAGCACCTGCTCCACCCCGTCGATCGCCTCGTATTCACCCGGATCGGTTACCCGCGGACCGACCGCCGCCAGCACGGTGCGCTCGCCGTCCTCGATCTGCCGCACCGTGAATCCCTGCTCCTGTAGCTCGCGGCGGACTGCCTGCCGGCGCGACTCGGAGATGCCGCGTGCCAGAACGACTACCATGAAGCGGCGATTATCCACGACGGCGCGCGTGTTCCGCCAGTAGCCGGGTGCCGGCCCTGCCGGCGCTGCCGACCCCCGCGCTGGCGCCCCGAACCCGAGACCCCTATACTGGAGCATGCGCAAACTGCTGGTGCAGTACGTCAAGGACCTGACGGCCGGCCGTCTGGCCTCGGGATTCGAGCACTCGGCGCGCGTCTACCACCTGGCGCGAGAGATCGGCGAGGGCATGGACTACGACGACGATGTCCTGCACGCCGCCTGCTTCCTGCACAACATCGAGACGCCGGCGCGTGGAGCCGGCGCCGCCACCGACCGGGCGCGGGTGCTGCTGAGCGAAGTCGGCTTCGACGTCAGCAAGGTCAACGCCGTGTGCGACGCGATCGCCGAGCACGCACCCGGCTCGCAGCCTGATGGACTGGAGGCGAAGCTGCTCTACGACGCCAACCTGCTGGATACCGTCGGCGCGGTGGGGTTCGCCCGCCTGTCGATCGGGGCGTTCTTCTGGCACCATCTGAAGACCATGGAAGAGGTCCTGGCGTTTCTGCGCGAGCGCCTTGCGCACTCGGAGCGGTTCTGCTTCGAGGTGTCGGCGCAGATGGCGCAGGAGAAGCTTGCCTTCATGCGCCACGCCGTCGACCAGTTCGAGGCCGAGCTGGCGCTCTGACGCGATCCCGAATCACAGGCAGGGCAATAACCAATCATGCAACCACCGAGTTCGAGAGCCCCGGCCGATTTGCACCCCTTGGAGGCGGCAGCGCTCCGCCAGGTGCAGCCGGGTGAGGACTACACTCCGGAAGCGCTGGCCGCGGCGGCCGGCCTGGTCCTGGGTCAGGTCAATCAGGTCATCTCCTGGCTCACCGGCAAGGGCTGGCTGGCCGAGACCAGCCGCGTCAGCGAGGTCGAGCACGATCTGACCGAGCTGGGCCGCTCGTATCAGCGCGACGGCACCCCGGAGGAGCGGATCCTCCGGCAGCTCGAAGGCGGTCCCCTGTCGCTGCCGGACCTTGCCGAGCGCACCGCGCTGGAGCAGCGCGAGGTGGGTTCGGCGTTCGGGACCCTCGCGCGCGCCCGCGCCGTGCGGATGGACGATCAGAAGCGCGCCATGGCGATCGGCGCCCCGCCGCCGGCGCTGGCGACCGCCCGCCGCCTGCTTGACGCCGCCGTGGCCGGGCCGTTGCGGGAGTCGGCGCTTGCGGACGGCGAACGGGAGGTGCTGGCGACTCTCAGCCGGCGGCGCGGGGCGCGCGGCCCTTTCCGCGCGAGCGACCGGGAGACGGTCTTCTACCGCCTGACCGGGCAGGGAGCGCAGGTCGCGGCGGCGCTCGCCGCCGGTCCTGCGGGCGCGGCCGAGGCGATCGGCGTGCTGACCCCGGAGATCATGGCGTCCGGCGCCTGGCGGGAGCGGGGCCTGCGCCCCTACAACGTCGAGACCCCGCCGAACCGGGTGCTGTTCGGCCGCCACAACCCGTACGCGACCTTCCTGGACGATCTCAAGGACAAGCTGGTTTCGCTCGGTTTCCAGGAGTTCGACGGGCCTCTGGTGGAGACCGAGTTCTGGAACTGCGACGCGCTGTTCATGCCGCAGTCCCACTCGGCGCGCGACATCCACGACGTGTTCTACGTCAGGGAGCCGACCCACACCGCCTCGATCCCGGAGCGGTTCCTGGACCCGGTGGCCGACGCCCACGAGCGCGGCGGACGGACCGGCAGCCGCGGCTGGGGCTACCGCTTCGACCGCGACTTCACGCGCCGGCTGATCCTGCGCAGCCAGGGGACGGTGCTGTCGGCCAAGGCGCTCACCGGGGCCGAGGTGCCGGGCAAGTACTTCGGAGTGGTGCGCTGTTTCCGGTACGACGACGTGGACGCGACCCACCTGGCCGACTTCTACCAGACCGAGGGGATCGTCCTGAGCGAGCGGGCCAACCTGCGCTCGCTGCTGGGCCTTCTGGAACTGTTCGCCAGGGAGGTGGCCAAGGCGACGGAGGTTCGCTTCGAGCCCGGCTACTTTCCGTTCACGGAGCCGTCGGTGGAGCTGTGGGTCAAGCACCCGCAGCTCGGCTGGTTCGAGCTGGGCGGAGCGGGCATCTTCCGCCCCGAGGTGTGCGATCCGATGGGCGTGGACGTACCGGTGCTGGCGTGGGGGCTTGGCATCGACCGCATGGCGCTGCTGTCGCTGGGGCTGGACACGGTGCGAGAACTGTTCTCGGAGGATATCGAGCGCGTGCGCACGCGCGCTGCCGCGGCGGCGGCCGGCGGGAGAGCGTAGGCATGCCCAAGATCGACGTGGCCGACGGCCTGCTGGAGCGGTTCCTGGGCCGGCCGATCGACGACGCGGAGCTGGAGCCGCTGCTGTCCTGCGCCAAGGCGGTGCTGGACGAGCGCGACCTGGATGCCGGCATCCGCCGCATCGAGCTCAACGACACCAACCGGCCCGACCTGTGGTCCACCGCCGGCCTGGCACGGCAACTGCGCGCCCGGCTGGGCGAGCCGCTTCCGTCCTACGACTGCTTTTCCGAGCCAGGGGCTTCCCTCCCCTCGCAGCAGCGCGTCATCGATGTCGACGCGGGGCTGAAGTCGATACGGCCCTACATCGTCGGCTTCCAGGCGAGCGGGACCGCGGTCGGCGAGGCCCTGCTGGTCGACCTGATCCAGACGCAGGAGAAGCTGTGCTGGAGCTTCGGCCGCAAGCGGCGGTCGATCGCCATGGGCGTCTACCGGGCCGGCCGCATGCGCTACCCGATCCGCTACGTGGCCGCCGATCCGGATGCCACCTCGTTCGCGCCCCTGCCTGCCGACGAGCAGCCGCCTCAGGAGATGAGCCTGCGGCAGGTGCTCTCCGGCCATCCCAAGGGCGCGGAGTTCGGCCCGATCATCGCCGGGTACGACCGCTATCCCTTTCTGGTGGACGCCGCGGGCGATGCGCTGAGCCTGCCGCCGGTCATCAACAGCGCCGGGCTGGGGGCGGTCACGCCTGCCGACGACGACCTGTTCGTCGAGGTGACCGGCACCGACCTCAGCCACCTGTTGCTGGCCACGGCGGTCGTCGCCTGCGACCTGGCCGATGCCGGCTTTCGCATCCATCCGGTCACCACCAGGTACCCGTACGACACGCCGTTCGGCCGGGAGGTGACCGCGCCGCTGGCGTTCCAGGTGCCGGTCCGCGTCGAGCTGTCCTACGTGCGGCGGCTGCTCGGCGAGCCGGTCGCGGCGGCCGACGCGCTGGACTCCCTGCGGCGCGCCGGTGTCGAGGCGGAGGTGTCCGGCGACACCCTGACGGTGCGTCCGCCGCCGTTCCGAAACGACTTCCTGCATCCGGTGGACGTGATCGAGGAGGTGGTGATCGGCCGCGGCCTCGAGACGTTTCGCCCCACGCTGCCGGAGGACTTCACGGCCGGCCGGCTGACCGACGTCGAGCTGTTCAGCCGGCGCGCGCGGGCGCTGATGGTGGGACTGGGGTACGAGGAACTGATGGTCAGCTACCTCGGCTCGGAGCGCGACCACGTCGAGCGGATGCGGGCGGCCGGCGACGCGGAGCTGGACGGACAGGTCCTGCGCATCGCCAACCCGATCTCGGAAAGCTACGCGGTGGTGCGCGCCTCCAGCCTGCCCAGCCTGCTGCGCTGCGAGGCGGCCAGCGCGCACGCCGTCTACCCGCACCGCCTGTTCGAGGTGGGCAAGGTCGCCCGCCGCGACGCCGGGGACGACTCCGGCACGGTGACACGCACCCATCTGGGCTTCCTGATCGCCGATGGCGCGGCCGGATTCAACGACGTCAACGAGCACCTGGCCGGGTTGCTCTACTACCTGCGCATCCCCTACCGGCTGCGCGCGTGCGCCGATCGCAGGTTTGCGCCGGGCCGCGCCGCGGAGGTGCTGGTCGGCGCGGACGATAGGCGTGCCGGTGTGATCGGCGAGTTGCACCCGGAGACGCTGGCGTCGTGGGCGATCCAGATGCCGTGCGCGGCCTGCGAGCTGGAGCTGGAGACGCTGGAGGCGGCCGCCTCCTAACTCTCGGCGTAACGGGCGATCGGGAACCGGCGGCCGGGCCCGAAGGCGCGCGGTGACAGCTTGATCACGGTCGCGGCCTGGCGCCGCTTGTGCTCCGAGCGCGCCACCATCTGCAGGATGCGCCCGACGAGCTCGGGCTCGAAGCCGGCGGCGGCGATCTGCTCGGCGCCTTCACTCTCCTCGACGTAGCGGCGCAGGATCGCGTCCAGCACGTCGTACGGCGGCAGCGAGTCGCTGTCGAGCTGATCGGGCCGCAGTTCTGCCGACGGCGGCTTGTCGATGGTCGCCTGCGGGATGGCCGGGCCGTCTTCGTTGATGCGGCGGGCAAGCGCGTACACCTGCGTCTTCCACAGGTCGCCGATCGGCGCCAGCGCGCCTGCCATGTCGCCGTACAGGGTGGCGTAGCCGGTGGCCAGCTCGCTCTTGTTGCCGGTGGCCAGGGCCAGCGCGCCGGTCTTGTTCGCGAACGCCATCACCAGCGTGCCGCGGATGCGCGCCTGCAGGTTCTCCTCCGCCGTGTTGGGAGGGCGGCCGGCAAAGACCGGCCCCAGCGTGTCAAGGTATGCCGCAAACGCCGGCTCGATCGACAGCACGTGGAAATCGATCCCGAGCGAGCGCGCCAGGTCCTCCGCATCGCCCCGGCTCCCGGGGGACGAGTAGCGCGAGGGCAGCGCGAAGGCGGTGACGCGCTCGGGGCCCAGTTGGCGCGCGGCGACGGCGGCCACCACCGCGGAGTCGATGCCACCGGAGATCGCCAGGCAGACACGGTCGTGGCCGGTCTTTGCCAGGTAGTCGCGCAGGCCTATGCCGATCGCGGATTCGACCTCCCGGTAGTCGTCCGTGGCGGGGGCGGCGTCCCGGGCCAAGTCGGTGTCGATCACGGCCACGTCCTCCCGGAACCCGGGCGACCGGTGGATCAGCCGGCCGTCGCATGCGCACGCCATGGACTGCCCGTCGAAGATGAGCCCATCGTTGCCCCCGACCGCGTTGGCGTACACGACCGGGCAGCCACCGGTGGCCGCCACCCGAGCCAGCAGCGCGGCGCGAAGCGCCGGCTTGCCGAGGTGGTACGGCGATGCCGACGGCGCCAGCATCAGCGTCGCGCCGGCGCGCGACTGCTCGGCGACCGGGTCGCGCGCGTAGACGCCTGCGGGATCGGGGTCCGACTCCCACCAGATGTCCTCGCAGATGGTGAGCCCCAGCCGCTCGCCGGCGAACGGCACGGGCCGGCAGGCGGCGGCCGGCTCGAAGTAGCGCGCCTCGTCGAACACGTCGTAGGTGGGCAGCAGGCTCTTGGCCTGCGAGCCGACCATGGTTCCGTCGGCGAGCAGGGTGGCGACGTTGTGCAGCGCCTTGCCGATACCCGTCCGGTTCGGGGCGACGTGTCCGGCCACCACGCCCAGCCCCGGCGGAAGCAGCCGGCGCAGCCGGTCGACCGCGTCGAGGTTGGCCGTCACGAACGACCGGTGGTCCAGCAGGTCCATCGGCGGGTAGCCGCACACCGCCAGCTCCGGGCAGACCATCAGCGTGGCGCCGCCGGCTTGCGCCGCCCGCGCGGCGGACACGATGCGGTCGACGTTGCCGGCGAAGTCGCCGATGGTCGGGTTGATCTGGGCCAGGGCGATCCGCACGACCCCTCCTGTTGCGGGAGCTTCCTACCCCAGAGACGACTCGAACGTCCGACCCACGGTTTAGGAAACCGTTGCTCTATCCACCTGAGCTACTGGGGCATGTGCGCCGCACGGCGCCGCATCAAGTTACACCGCTCGGGCACGGACGGCGAGTCCCGAGCCCCACGGCCTGCGCTTCCGGGTGCGGCTCCACGCACGCCCGGCGTACCCATGCGCCGATGCCGGCGTCGCGAAGCCGCCGCTCGATCTCGGAGAGCTGCGCCTCGGAGGCGGGTTCGGTGACGACCCGGATCCGGTCCCCGAACGGCTCCAGGGTGGCGGGGATGTCCCGGAGTCGCAGCCGGTCGAGCAGGTCGCGGGCGTTGTCCGGGATCCTGAACACCCCGACTTGCAGCAGGTACCGCGTCGGGGACGGTACCTGCAGAACGTGCAGGCGCACCCGGGCCACCCCGGAACGCAGCATCCCCAACTCGCGTGCGGCGCCCAGGGACAGGTCGATGATGCGGTCGGCCACGAACGGACCGCGGTCGTTGATGCGGACCTCGACGCTTCCGCTACCGCCCGTAAGGGAGACTCTCACCAGGGTGTCGAACGGCAGGGTCGGGTGCGCGGCGGTCAGCGCGAACATGTCGTACTGCTCGCCGCTCGCGGTCGGCCGGCCATGGAACTGCCAGCCGTACCAGGATGCCAGGCCGGTGGTGCCCGCGGGGAGTGCTGCCCGCTCGTGTTGGCCGGGCGCGGCGGTGAACGATACCGGCAGCGCCTCCTGCGCGGCGGCGCCGGCGGCGATGAGCGCGAACAAAGCCAGGAAGATGGCGTACATCCACTTGATTATCGACTCCGGGATCTGCAAATTGAGGCCGGCGATGAGCGGCGATCTGCGTGCGGCCCTGGCCGCCGAGCGTCCCCTGCAGGTGGTCGGCGTGATCAACGCCTATGCCGCGGTGCAGGCGCGGTCGGCCGGATTCCGGGCGATCTACCTGTCCGGCGCGGGCGTGGCCAACGCGGGATTCGCGCTACCCGACCTGGCGATGACCGGCCTTGGGGACGTGCTGGAGGACACGCGCCGAATCACCGGCGCCGTGCCCCTGCCGTTGCTGGTGGATGCCGACACCGGCTGGGGCGAGGGCCTCACCATCGGCCGCACCGCCCGCGAGTTGGCGCGCGCGGGCGCCGCCGCCATGCACCTGGAGGACCAGGTGCAGACCAAGCGGTGCGGGCACCGCGGCGGCAAGCAGCTCGTGGCGGCCGACCTGATGCAGGAGCGGATCGCCGCGGCCGCAGACGGCCGGCCCGACGAGCGCTTCGTTGTGATGGCGCGCACCGACGCGCTGGCGGTCGAGGGTCTGGAATCGGCGGTGGAGCGGTGCGGGCGCTACGTGGAAGCCGGAGCGGATATGATCTTCTTCGAAGGGGCCACCGCACTCGATCAGTTCGGCCGCGTGGCCGACGCGGCAGGGGTGCCGGTGCTGGCCAACATCACCGAGTTCGGAAAGACGCCGCTGTGGACGCGCGAGCAGCTCGCAGCGGCTGGGGTGGCGCTGGTGCTCTACCCGCTGTCCGGGTTCCGCGCCATGGCCAAGGCGGCGGCCGGCGTGTTCGAGACGATCCGGCGCGATGGCACGCAAAGGGAGACGATCACGCAGATGCAGACACGTGCGGAGCTGTACGAGACACTGGATTACGAGCGCTATGAGGCGCGCGCGGACGCGATCCTGGCCCGGGCGGACCAGGGACGGAACGGCAACCGTGGCTGAGGCGAGCGCCGGTCTGAGCGGCGTGGTCGCCGGCCGCTCGGCGATCGCGACCGTCGGCAAGGGCCACGGCCTGCGCTATCGCGGCTACGCGATCGAGGAGCTGGCGGGCGGCGCCTGCTTCGAGGAGGTGGCCTGGCTGCTGATCCACGGCGAGCTGCCGGGACGCGCCGAGCTCGACGTGTATCGGCAGCGGCTGGCCGCGCGCCGGGCACTGCCGGAGGCGGTCCGCGGGATCATGCAGCGGCTGCCCGATCACGCCCACCCGATGGACGTGCTGCGTACCGGCTGCTCAGCGCTGGGAGCGGTCGCCCCGGTCGTGGATCCCGCCGCCATGGTGGACGCGGCCGACACGCTGCTGGCGCAGTTGCCGGCCGTCATCGGCGCGTGGCGCGGCGCCGCCGCGGATGGTGCCGGCGCCGGGTCGCTTGCCGCCCACACCCTGGTGCAGCTCGGCGCCGGGCCGGTGACGCCCGAGGCCGAGCGCACCCTGGACGTCGCCATGACCCTGTACGCCGAGCACGAGTTCAACGCCTCCACCTTCGCGGCGCGCACCGCAGCCTCCACCCTCACCGACTTCCACTCCGCGATCACGGCCGCCATCGGCACGCTGCGCGGGCCTCTGCACGGCGGCGCCAACGAGGCGGCGCTCGACCTGATCCGCTCCTTCGACGACCCGGACGCGGCCGAAGCCGGCGTCATGCGGGCGCTGGCGGAGAAAAGGCTGATCATGGGATTCGGCCACCGCGTCTACCGTAGCGGCGATCCCCGCTCACCGATCATCGAGGCGTGTGCGGAGCGGCTGGTGGCCGGGCACGGCGGCGCCGATCTTCTGGCCATCGCGCGTCGCGTCGAGGCGGTGATGCGGCGGGAGAAGGGACTGTTCCCGAACCTGGACTTCTACAGCGCCGTGGTGTTCCACCAGCTCGGCATCGAGCAACGCCTGTTCACGCCGGTGTTCGTGATCGCCCGTCTGACCGGCTGGGCCGCGCACGTCATCGAGCAGCTCGCCGACAACAAGCTGATCCGCCCCACCGCCGAGTACGTCGGCCCCGACGACCGGGCGTTCGTGCCGCTTTCGGAGCGCTCTACTCCTTGAGCGCCAGTTGGACGATGACCGGCAGCGCGACGCCGGCCGGCAGCGTGCCGGTCAGGCGCAGCCAGCCGCCGAAGTGGCGGAGGCGCGCGAAGGTGGTCGGTCCCGGCGTGCTCGGCAGCGCGATCTCCGTGCCCTCGTCGGTCCAGTGGATGCCGTCCGGCGCGATCTGCACGCGGGCGACCGCGCCGGCGGGAGCCTCGCCGTCGATGAGGCGGATGAAGAAGATCGCCTCGCGCGCCCACGCCGATTCGTACGGCTCGGTGGCGAACTCGCCTTCCCAGGTGGTGCCCAGCTCGATCGCCGCGGTGTGACTCTGCCTCATCGTTCCTCTCCCCTCACGTGGCCGTGGAGACCGCGACGCTGTCCACGTACAGGAACGCGCGCGTGGCGGCGTCGCTCTCCACGAAGAAGGCGACGTTCAGCATCGACCACAGGTTGGGCATCGCCGGCAGCCGCATCGGCTCGATGCCGGCCACGTCCAGGTCGCGCTCGTTGCAGCGGAATCCCAGGAAGCGCATGCCGGACAGGTCGAAGTCCAGCCGCAGGTAGTACCAGTTGTGCTTGGTGGCGATCTCGTTGTAGCAGAGCCGCTGGCCGCCGCCCGGAACGTCGACCCAGTTGCGGGACTTGAAGTGGAAGTGCGACCAGGTCTTGCCGCGGGTGCCGATGTCATGGAGCGGCTCGCGCTCGTTCTTGTACTGCCAGCACTCGGCGCGCCGGCCCTCGAATGCGTTGAGGTAGCGGATGTGCGGCATGACCCGGAGCGGCTCGGCCGCCTGCCCGTCGGCGTGCTGGAGGTCGAGCAGGATCCCGAACGCGCGCACCGCCGTCTCGCCGAGCTCCAGCTCGTTCGCTTCCGGCTTGAAGGTGACGATCGCCTCCACGCGCAGCGGTCCGGCGGTGCGGAAGGTGGAGCGCTTGATCGCCGTGCAGAAGGTGCCGGGCTTGGCGCGCGTGGCCAGCTTCAGCGCGTAGGCGCCGCCGATCGCGCCGGAGGTGCCCGCGTCCCACATGGTCAGGTTGCTGAGCATCGGCGGGCGCATGTCCATGTACTCCGGCAGCATGGCGTCAACACGGTCCTCGTAGTTGCCGATCAGCGCGCCCCAGCCGTTCAAGCCGTCGTTGAAGTCGTCGTAGAACAGCAGCCGCTGCAGCGGCTCGAACGAGCTCAGGGTCGTGTGTGCCTGCATGGCGGCACTGTCTCACACCCGCCGGCGCGCGTGAACCGGTAGAGTTCGGGAGTCGTCTCTGAGATGGTGTGCATCGCATGAAAACGGATGAGGTCCTGGAGCGGCTCGCCGCCTACGCGGCGGAGCCGCCGCCGTTCCCGCAGGCAGCCCACGACGGCGCTCGTCTGTGTCTGCTGGACGCAGTGGGCTGCGCCGCGTTGGCGCTGCGCCACCCTGCCTGCACGCGCCTCTTGGGACCGTTCGTCCCGGGCCAGGACGCGGCCGTTCCCGGCGGCGCCCGGGTGCCCGGCACGGCGCTTGCGCTGGACCCGATACAGGCGGCGTTCAACACGTCGATGCTGATCCGCTGGCTGGACTACAATGACACGTGGCTGGCGGCCGAGTGGGGCCACCCCTCCGACAACATGGGCGCGCTGCTGGCGGTGGCAGACCACCTGTGCCGCACGGGGCAGCGCCGCGTCACGGTGCGCGAGCTGGAGTCGCTGATCATCCGCGCGTACGAGATCCAGGGCGTGCTGGCGATCGACAACAGCTTCAACCGGGTGGGATTCGATCACGTCCTGCTGGTGAAGCTGGCCTGCGCGTGCACGGTCACCGCCCTGCTCTCAGGCGACGCGCGGACCGTGGCGGACGCCGCGTCGCAGGCACTGGTCGACGCCGGGCCTCTGCGCACCTACCGCCACGCGCCCAACACCGGGTCGCGCAAGTCGTGGGCAGCCGGCGATGCCGCGGCGCGCGCCGTGCAGCTCGCCTACCTGACGATGCGCGGCGAGCCGGGCTACCCGCGCGCGGTCGAGGCGCCGAGGTGGGGCTTCGATGCGGTGCTGCTGCGCGGGCAGCCGCTGCGCTGCGGGCCGCTGGCCAGCCACATCGTCGAGCACGTGCTGTTCAAGGTCGACTTCCCCGCGGAGTTTCACGCGCAGACCGCGGCCGAGGCGGCGATCGCCCTGCACCCGCGCGTGCGCGACCGGCTGGACGAGATCGAGCGCATCGACATCCGCACCCAGGAAGCGGCGGTGCGGATCATCGACAAGACCGGCCCGCTGGCCAATCCGGCCGACCGCGACCACTGCCTGCAATACATCGTCGCGGTGGGGCTCCTGGCCGGCGAGCTGACCGACCATCACTATGACGACGAGTTCGCGGCTGACGGGCGTATCGACCGGCTGCGCGGCCTGATGCGGGTGGCCGAGGAGCCGTCGTACAGCGCCGGCTACCTGGATCCCGCCGAGCGCTCGATCGCCAACGCCGTGCAGGTGCACTTCGCCGACGGCACCAGCACCGATCCGGTGGAGGTGGTCTACCCGATCGGCCACCCGCGCCGGCGCGCGGAGGCGCTGCCCCGGCTGCGGCGCAAGCTGCGGGCCAACCTGGCGACGGCGTTCGACGCCGAGCAGGTGGAGCGCATCGCGGCCTGGTTCGACGACGGTGCCGCGCTGGCGGACATGACCGTGTCGGACTTCATGGACGCTCTGGTTGTCGAGCCGTGACCTCGACGGGAGGAAGCGAATGCACGTACTGATCACCGGTTCCGCCGGCAGACTGGGCCGGGTGCTGGCCGCGGGTCTGTCCGAACGGCACCTGCTACGGGGCTACGACCTGCAACCGACGCCCGGAGTCGAGGATTCCGTGGTCGGCGACCTGCAGGACCTGGAGCGGCTGACCGCCGCGGCGGAAGGGGTGGACGGCATCGTCCACCTGGGGGCCGCCGTGGGCGGCGCGCACGGCTGGGAGGCCGTGCTTCAGGCCAACATCGTCGGTATGCGCAACGCGCTGGAGGCGGCGCGTCGCGCCGGCGTGCGGCGCTTCGTGTTCGCGAGCCGTGCCGGACTGGTCGAGCGCTACCCGCGCAAGCTGACACGCACGGTGGACCTGCCGACACGGCCTCGCGACGACTACTCGGTGAGCAAGGCGTTCGGGGAGCAACTCGGCCACCGCTACCACGACGAGTTCGCGATCGAGTTCGTGGCGGTGCGCATCGGCAACTTCAGCGCCGACCGGACCGGTACCCGGCACCCGCACGACCTCAGCCACGGCGACGCCGTGCGGGTGTTCGAGGCGGCCCTCACCCATCCCGGCGTGGGTTTCGAGATCGTCTTCGGCGTCTCCGACGCGGTGTGGCCGCTGTACGACCTGGACCACGGGCGCCGCGCCATCGGCTACCACCCGCAGGACCGTTGCGAGCTCACCGAGGCGGCGGACACCTCTTCCCGCTTCCGCGACTGAGGCGCCGGGCCTCAGAGAAGAAAGGGCGCCGCACGCGGAGTTGATCCGCGCCAGCGCCCTCCCGGTCTATCCGATGCGTGCGGCGCTACGCGGCGATCATCGCGTGCGGGTCGATCACGAACTTGGTCGCCGCGCCCTTGTCGAAGTCCTGGTAGCCGTTGGGGGCGTCGTCCAGGGAGATGACCTGCGCGTTGACCGCCTCAGCGATCTGCACCTTGTCGTAGACGATCGCCTGCATGAGCTGGCGGTGGTAGCGCATCACCGGACACTGGCCGGTGGTGAAGTGATGGGACTTGGCCCAGCCCAGGCCGATGCGGATCCCCAGGTTGCCGATCTTGGCGTTGTCGTCGACGCCGCCCGGATCGCCGGTCACGTACAGGCCGGGAATGCCGATGCCGCCGCCGGCGCGGGTCACTTCCATCACCGAGTTGAGCACCGTGGCCGGCTGCTCGACGGCGGAGTCCTTGCCGTGGCCGCGCGCCTCGAAGCCCACGCAGTCGACCGCCTGATCGACCTCCGGCTCGCCGACGATCTCGGCGATCTGCTCGCCCAGGGTGGCGTCCTTGGTCAGGTCGACGGTCTCGCAGCCGAAGCTGCGTGCCTGCGCCAGCCGTTCGGCGATCAGGTCGCCGACGATCACCACCGCGGCGCCCAGCAGTTGACAGGAATGCGCGCACGCCAGGCCGACCGGGCCGCCGCCGGCCACGTAGACGATCGAGCCGGGCCCGACGCCGGCCGAGAACGCGCCGTGGAAGCCGGTGGGGAAGATGTCCGACAGCAGCGTCAGGTCCTTGATCTTGGCCATCGCCACGTCACGCTCGGGCAGCTTCAGCAGGTTGAAGTCCGCGTACGGCACCATCACGTACTCGGCCTGCCCGCCGACCCAGCCGCCCATGTCGACGTAGCCGTAGGCGGCGCCGGGACGGGCCGGATTCACGTTCAGGCAGATGCCGGTCTTGGTCTCCTTGCAGTTGCGGCAGCGGCCGCAGGCGATGTTGAAGGGGACGCTGACGATGTCGCCAACGTCGACGAACTCGACGTCGTGGCCGGCCTCAATCACCTCACCGGTGATCTCGTGGCCCAGGATCAGCCCCTCGGGCGCGGTCGTGCGGCCGCGCACCATGTGCTGGTCGCTGCCGCAGATGTTGGTCGATACGATCTTGAGGATCACGCCGTGGTCGCACTTGCGATCGCCGAGCGCCAGCTCGGGAAAGTCGATCGACTGGATCTCGACCACGCCGGGCTTGATGTAGGCTACGCCTCGATTGCTTGCCATCTGAATCCCTCCGAGAATTGGTCGTCGTGAACGGCCCGACTCTACGCCGAGGGAGCCCGGCCGGCAACTCCCCAAGACGTTCACTCTGGGCGTGATGTGTATCGTTGTGCCGAAAGATCGGCAACAATCCCCGGGTGGTCGGAGAGTGTTCGGTCCCCGTGGAACCGGTCGATCAGCGTCAGCGACTTGGCTGACAGATCCTCGCTCAGCGCAACGTGGTCGATGATTCTCCGTCCGCCGAAGCCAAGCGTCGAGGTGGCGATCGTCAGGTGCGGCGGGATGGCGGCCCGCAGAGAGTCGCGCATTGCGGCCGGCGCGTAGCCGGGCTGCCCCACCTGCTGGTTGAAATCTCCCGTCACGATCAAGCGCTTCGGCGACGTTCGTTCGAGCACCTCCGATAGGCCGGTCAGATACTGTTCGTGATCTTCCCATGCCTTGCGGACCACGCCGTCGTTGGTCCACCGCGTCCGCGCTCCGTGAAAGGGGATGCAGACTCCGATCACGGTCACCCTGCCCAGAGGCGTCCGTGTAACGCCGCATACGAACTTCCCGGGAGGCAGCGAGGCGCCCCCACGGTCATCGACCTGTTCCCCAGGGCTCTCTGGACCAGAGAACCACCTTCCTGAGTTTGCCGGTCGCCTTCACTCCGTCCGGTTGTGAGTGGATCGTATGGCCGGCTTGGTCAGAAAGAAGCCTGACGTCCGTCTCCGTGAGACAGACTATGTCGGGCACGTGTCGTTCGATACGGCGCAGGATCTCGTCACGGCGGCTCCAGGAGCGAGGCGTGGCCCACTCGACGTTCCAGGTCACCAACGTAGCGGCATGGTGCTGCAACATCCGTTTCGCCCCCTTTCGCGCGCAGCGCTACTGAGCACCGATCCGGGCAATCGACTCCAGGATGGAATGGTGTGCCTTCCGGATCCAGCCACGCGAGATAATCCTCGGCAGTGAGCAGGACGCGCTGCAGGTCAGCGCCGGCTGACAGGTGCGTTGGCATGGTCAACTCAGTATGAAACGACGCCGGGAGCCCGGGAAGGTGACGTTCCCCGTTCGACTCGCCGAAGCCCGCCCGATGGGTCGGGGTCCGGTTGGGGTCGAGTTCAGCCACGACACGCGGCCCGAGGGAGCCGGAGTTACGGGAGCTGGCAGAGGTGATCTCCGATCTGATTGAGACGGCTGCGACCGAGGTCCACCGGAGACGCCATAGTCGCCGCGCGCCACCGGGCCGCGTCCCTCTGCACGCGGTTCCCGATCCACCTGAGCGAGAACCCTGAGGTGGAGGACCGAGACCTGGCACCCGTACCTTCCGAAATGCTGCCAGTCAGGAGGATCTTGGTTGGCAGCGGCATTCGCGACCCCCGGCCCCGTCACCGAAACGTGCTCTTTCGGCGACGGATCTGCCAACTTGGCGATGCAAAGGCGTTGACGCGACGATCGACGTGCCGATAGCGTACCTGCTCGGCTGGGGGATCGCCGTCCGGCGTTTCCGCTGCCTACAACAGAATGGAGGGTCGAAAAGTGACACTCAGGAATCAAGGGAAATTGCTGGCGCTGCTGGCGGGCTTCGCGCTCGTCGCCGCCGGGGCATGGGCCCAGCAGTACAACGAAGCGCCGATGCTTCAGGAGATGGTCGCCTCGGGCGATCTGCCGCCGGTGGGCGAGCGGCTGCCGGAAGATCCGCTGGTGGTCGAGCCGGTCGACTCGGTCGGCCAGTACGGCGGCACGTGGCGCCGCGCCTTCAAGGGGATCAAGGACTTCCACGCCTTCGGCCGCCTCAACTACGAGCCGATGCTGCGCTGGCCGCGCGATCCCAAGGACCCGGTCCAGCCCGGCCTGGCCAGGGAGTGGACATGGTCGGAGGACGGCACGGAGCTGACCCTGCACCTGCGCCGCGGCCTCAAGTGGTCCGACGGCGCGCCGTTCACGGTCGACGACATCATCTTCTGGTGGGAGGCGATCGAGACCGACACCAACATCACCGCCGCCCCGCACGCGGAGTGGGTGATCGACGGCCAGCCGATGGAGCTCACGAAGATCGACGACGTCACCATCAAGCTCACGTTCGCCGGCCCCAACGGCCTGGCGGAGACGGTCGGGCTGGCCTTCCATGGCAACCAGTGGCCGCTCGGCTTCGAGCGCTTCGGCTTCTTCGCGCCGCGCCACTACCTGGAGCAGTACCATCCCGCGTACAACTCGAACGTGAGCGACTACCAGCAGTTCGAGGACAGGGCGTTCGATTTCAACATCGAGCGGCCGGCCATGACCCCCTGGCGGGTCACCGAGTGGGGCGCCGGGGCGACCGAGCTGGTCGCCGAGCGCAACCCCTACTACTGGAAAGTGGACATCGAGGGCAATCAGCTCCCGTACATCGACCGCCTGCATTTCACGCTGGTGGAGGACAACGAGGCGGCCAACCTGCTGGCCATCGCCGGCGAGATCGACATGCAGACCCGGCACATGCAGCTCAGCAAGTTCCCCGTCTACCAGCAGAACGCCGAGGCGGGCGAGTACCACACGCTGCTGTGGAGCAACGCCGCCGCATCGCATGCGACGTTCTTTCCGAATCAGAGCTACGGCGATCCCAAGTACCGCGCGCTGATGCAGGAGTTGAAGTTCCGGCAGGCGCTGTCGCTGGCCATCGACCGCGACCTGATCAACGAGGTCGTGCACCTGGGCCTGGGCACGCCACGCACGGAGTCGGTCGTGAACGACTCGGCGCTTTTCCAGCCTGACATCGAGTTCTACTACGCCGAGTACGACCTGGACCGGGCGCGCGCCCTGCTGGACGAGCTCGGGCTGCCGGCAGGCGACGACGGAGTCCGCACCTTCGCGGACGGCTCGCCGCTGGAGCTGATCGTCGAAGCGGTCGGCACCGGCAACACCGATGCTCTGGAGATCGCCGTCGAGGGCTTCAACGACATCGGCCTGAAGACGGTGCTGAAGACCATGACGCGCGACGTGTACTGGCCGCGGGCCGGCGCGAACGAGGTCATGATCGCCACCTGGGGCACGGACCGCGGCCTGGTTCCGATGGTCGACCCGATCTACCAGTTCCCGTTCGACGAGCGCTCATGGATGGCTCCGGCATTCGGCACCTGGTACAAGACGGGCGGCGAGTTGGGCGAGGAGCCGCCGGCCGAGATGAAGGAGTTGATGGACCTGTACGACGAGTACAAGGGGAACGTCGACTCGTCGGCGCAGCTCGAGATAGCCAAGAAGCTGGTCAGGCTCTCCACCGAGCGGCTGTACACGATCGGCACCGTCGGCATGGCGCCGGGCATCGTCGTCGTCAAGGACAACTTCAAGAACGTGGTGGAGGAGTTCACGGCCGACTGGCTCATCATGTCCCCGGGGACGCAGGATCCCAGCCACTACTACTTCGACCAGTCGTAGCGTCCGCACGCCGGACGTGCTGGCAGCGGGTTGCGGGCGTGGAAGACACTCTACTTCCGCGCCCGCCGTACCCGCCGCTCGACACAGTTAGTCAGGAGCACTCCTTCCCATGCTCGCCTACGTCGTGCAGCGGGTGCTGGCGATCATCCCGCTGCTGCTGTTCGTTTCCATCATCACCTTCGTCATCATCCAGTTGCCGCCCGGCGACTTCTTCACCTCGCTGCAGGCCGAGATCGCCGAGACCGGCGGCGGCCAGGACGCCCGCACGCTGGAGGCGCTCCGCAAGCAGTACGGGCTGGACCGGCCGCAGTACATCCAGTACCTGAAGTGGATCACCGGCTTCCTGCGCGGCGACTTCGGCTGGTCGCTGGAGTGGAACAGCCCGGTGTGGCCGCTGGTCGCCAGCCGGCTGGGGTACACTGTCCTGCTCGGCTGCATCTCGCTCGCGTTCACGATGCTCATCGCCATACCGATCGGCATCTACACCGCCACCCACCAGTACGCGATCAGCGACAACCTGCTGTCGTTCGTGGGCTTCGTGGGGCTGTCGCTGCCCGGATTCCTGCTGGCCCTGGCCTGGATGTTCTTCGGCGCCCTGGTGCTGCGCATCGACGTCTGGGGAACGCTGTCGCCGGAAATGGAGGACGCCCCGTTCAGCATCGCGAAGGCGGCTGACTACCTCAACCACCTGTGGCCCCCGGCGGTCATCCTGGGGCTGGCCTCGACGGCGCAGCTGCAGCGCATCATGCGCGGCAGCATGCTCGACGTGTTCGGGCAACAGTTCATCACCACCGCCCGCGCCAAGGGCCTGAAGGAGCGCAAGGTCATCAACAAGTACGGGGTGCGGGTGGCGATCAATCCGCTCATCAGCGTGCTGGCGCTGGAGATCCCGAAGATGATCTCGGAATCGGCGCTGATCGGCATCGTCATGTCGCTGCCGACGACCGGGCCGCTGTTCCTGCGCGCCCTGCGCACCCAGGACATGTACCTGGCCGGCACCTTCCTGCTGTTCATGACCCTGCTGCTGATGGTGTCCAACCTGATCGCCGACATCGTGCTGGCCCTGGTCGACCCGCGCATCGTCTACGAGAGCGATTCGGAATGACCGACCTGGCATCCAGGTCGGCGGAGCTCTTCAAGCTCTACGAAGAGCTGGAGGACCGGGGCGACGCGGAGGATGCCGCCGATGTGGCGCCCCGCGCCGCCGGCGCGCGCTACGCGGCTTCGCAGTGGCGGCTGATGTGGCGGAAGTTCATCCGCAACCGCGCCGCCATCGCCGGCGGCATCGTCATCGCCTGCTTCTACCTGGTCGCGCTGTTCGGCAACTTCGTCTCCCCCTACGCGCTGGATACCCGGCACCGGCATTACATCTACATGCCGCCGCAGCGCATCCACTTCTTTCACGACGGCCGCTTCGGGCCGTTCGTCTACGGGATCGAGCGCAGCATCGACCCGAAGACGCTGCTGAAGATCTACGAGCCGGACCGCGAGCACGTCATCCCGTTGCGGTTCTTCGCCGCGGGCGAGCCGTACAAGCTGTTCGGGCTGTTCGAGACCGACCTGCACCTCTTCGGCGTGGACGAGGGGGTCGTGTCCATACTCGGCACGGACCGTCAGGGGCGGGACATGTTCACCCGCATCGTTCTGGGAAGCCAGATCTCCCTGACCATCGGGCTGATCGGGGTCGCGCTGAGCCTGTTCCTGGGATCGGTGCTGGGGGTGGCGTCCGGCTACTACGGCGGCGCGATCGACAACCTCATCCAGCGCGTGATCGAGCTGGTGCGGTCGTTCCCGTCGATCCCGCTGTGGATGGCGCTGTCGGCGGCGCTCCCCCTGACCTGGCCGCAACTGCGCATCTACTTCGCGGTCACGCTGATCCTGTCGCTGATCGGCTGGACCTGGCTGGCGCGACAGCTTCGCGGCAAGGTCCTGTCGCTTCGCTCCGAGGACTTCGTGCTGGCCGCCAAGATGGCGGGCGCCGGCGACCGGCGGGTGATCTTCAAGCACCTGATCCCGGCCACGCTGGGCCACATCATCGTCGTATCCACCCTCGCCATGCCGAGCATGATCCTGGGCGAGACCGCCCTGAGCTTCCTGGGCCTGGGCCTGCAGCCGCCGCTGACGAGCTGGGGCGTGCTGCTGCAGGAGGCGCAGAACATCCAGTCCATCGCCGTGTACCCGTGGGTGTTCACGCCGGCGATCTTCATCGCTACGGCGATCCTGGCATTCAACTTCCTGGGCGACGGGATGCGCGATGCAGCCGATCCGTACACCAGTTGACCGGCCGGCGGACGCAGTGACCGCCGGCACGCCGGGCGGCGAACGGCCGCTGCTGCGCATCGAGGACCTGCGCACGCACTTCACGACCCTGGACGGGGTGGTGCGGGCGGTGGACGGCGTGTCGCTTGCGGTGCACCCGGGCGAGACGCTGGGCGTGGTCGGGGAGTCGGGATGCGGCAAGAGCGTCACCGCCTTCTCCGTCCTGCGGCTGCTGCCGCGCCGGACCAGCCGCATCGTCAGCGGCCGGATTCTGTTCGACCGGCGCGACGGCAGCGCGCCGGTGGACATGGCCGGGCTGGACGCCAACGGCGAGGTGATCCGCGACATCCGCGGCAACGAGATCGCCATGATCTTCCAGGAGCCGCTCACGTCGCTGTCGCCCGTGCACACGATCGGCAACCAGATCGAGGAGACGGTGCGGCTCCACCAAGCGGTGAACCGGGCCGTCGCACACGAGCGCGCGGTCGAGCTGATGGAGCAGGTCGGCATCGCCATGCCCGAGCAGCGCCTGGCCGGCTACCCGCACCAGTTCTCCGGCGGCATGCGGCAGCGGGCCATGATCGCGATGGCGCTGTCCTGCAACCCGTCGCTGCTGATCGCCGACGAGCCGACGACCGCCCTCGACGTCACCATCCAGGCGCAGATCCTGGAGCTGATGAAGGCGCTGCAGCACGACCTGGGCATGGCCATCATGCTGATCACCCACGACCTGGGGGTGATCGCGGAGATGGCGGACCGGGTGGCCGTGATGTACATGGGCAAGGTGGTTGAGGAAGGCGACGCGCGCACGGTGTTCCACCGCCCGCTGCATCCGTATACGGTCGGCCTGATGCGCTCGATCCCGCAGGTGGGCCGGGGCATGCCGGGCCGCCTGGCGCCGATCCCGGGCAGCGTCCCGGACCCCTTCTCGGTGCCGCCCGGCTGCGCCTTCTATCCGCGCTGCCCGGCCGCCAAGACGGATGCCTGCGAGGCCGCGGTAGCGCTGCGGGAAGTGGAGCCGACCCATCACGTGCGCTGCACACTGTACGCGGACCATGGCTGAGCCGACGGCCGTGCCGGACGAGGTGCTGCTGGAGGTCCGCAACCTCAAGAAGCACTTTCCGATCCAGAGGGGTGTGTTCCGTCGTACCGTCGGGTACGTCAGGGCCGTGGACGGGGTCGACTTCCAGCTCCGCAAGGGGGAGACGCTGGGACTGGTCGGCGAGTCGGGTTGCGGCAAGACCACCACGGGCCGGGTCATCCTGCGGGCGATCGAGGCGACCGACGGACAGGTGCTGTTCCGCCGCAGCGACGGCAGCGTGGTGGACCTCGCAACGCTGCCGAAGGAGGAGATGATCGCCGTGCGCCGGGAGATGCAGATCATCTTCCAGGATCCGTTCTCGTCGCTGAATCCGCGCATGACCGTCAGCGAGATCGTCGCCGAGCCGCTGGTCATCCACCGGGTCGCCTCGGGAGCGGCGCTGAGGCTGAAGGTGCAGGAGCTGCTGGAGGCCGTCGGCCTCAAGGCCCAGCACATGAACCGTTACCCGTACGCGTTCTCAGGTGGCCAGCGCCAGCGTATCGGCATCGCGCGGGCGCTGGCGCTGCGGCCGAAGCTGGTCGTCGCCGACGAGCCGGTGTCGGCGCTCGATGTCTCCATCCAGGCGCAGGTCATCAACCTGCTGGAGGACCTGCAGGAAGAGCTCGGCCTGACCTACCTGTTCATCGCCCACGACCTGTCGGTGGTGGAGCACATCTCAGACCGCGTGGCGGTGATGTACCTGGGCAAGATCGTGGAGATGGCAGAAGCGCGGGAACTGTTCGAAAGCCCGCGCCATCCCTACACGGAGGCGCTCCTGTCGGCGATCCCGATCGCCGACCCCGACCACCGCAAGGAGCGCATCGTGCTCTCAGGCGACGTGCCGAGTCCGTCCGCGCCGCCGCCGGGCTGCAAGTTCCACCCCCGCTGCCGCTACGCGCAGCCGCTCTGCTCGCAGGAGGAGCCGCCGCTCACGCCGCTGCCGGACGGCCGTGCGGCCGCCTGCCACTTCGCCGAGGAGCTGGACCTGGCCGGCGTCGCCTGGACCCACGACGGATCGCGGCCGGCGCCTGCGCCGCCGGTCGACTGACGGTCCGGTCATCCCGCCAGGGTATACACTCATGTTCGTAATGTGTACACTTCAAGGATGGGTGTCATCACGGCGAGGGATCTGAAACAGAAGACCGGTGACTTCATCAGGAGGCTGCGCGCCGGAGAGCCGTTTGTCCTGACCTATCGGGGCCGCCGGATCGGCGTCATCACGCCATCGATGGAGCGGAGCGATGCCGAGCCGGCAAACGCCGATGATGAGTGGGCGGAGGTCGAAGCTGCTCTGGAAGCGTCCGAGCCCGCGTTCGACGACTGGCGGGAGGCGACCGCGTGGATCCGGGGCCGTACCTGATAGACACCAACGTCTTCGTCATCGACCGGCGGTACCGCCGGGACCGGAACTATGCGGTCAACCGTCGATTCCTGGACTTCGTGAAGCGGGATCGCAGCGGGTTCACGACGACGATCAACCTGCTGGAGCTGTGCGGCATACTCTCGTTCAATCTCAACGAGCAGCAACTGCAGACCGTGTGGGATGGGTTTGCCGAGCGCTACGGCGTGGGCGTGCTGCCGGCTCCGGCAGCGGATGCCAGCCTGCCCCCGTACCCGATCCGCGACGTGCTGGGCTGCCTGCGGCGGCGCATGGCGCTGGGCGACGCGTTGTTTCTGCTGACCGCGACCCGGCACCTCGCTTTTGCCAGGACACTGGTTACCTGGGACCGTGAACACTTCACCGACCGGTTTCCCGGCCGCGTCACGACACCCGCCGAGCTGCTCGCGGATACGTGACGACGATTCAGCCGGCCGCCAGCCCGGTGCCGAGGCGGCGGGTGAGCGCCGCGATCGGCACCCACAGGAGCGCGACGATGCCGGCGGCCGCGGCCAGTTGCCACCACACGTCGGCCAGGCCGGCGCCGTTCAGGGTCACCTCGAAGATCGGGTTGATGATCCAGTAGGTGGGAAGCAGCATGGCGATCCACTGCGGCCAGTGGGGGAAGATGTAGAACACCGTCGGGCCGAGCAGCAGGAAGCCCGTGCCCTTGATCACGGCGTACAGGGCGGTCGAGTCCTTGCAGGCCGTGCCGTAGACCAGCCCGAGCTGGGCGCACAGCGCCGCGGCAAGCAGCACCACGACCGCCAGCGTCAGCGCCCCGGCGGCGAGCGCGCCATTGAGCCCCAGGGTGACCAGGGACATGACGGCGCCCATCACGAAGCCGGCTATCCCCTTCGCCGCGACGACCTCGCCCAGCCGCGCCGGCGTCACGGACAGCGCCAGCAGCGTTCCCTGCTCCTTCTCCTGGGTCAGGCTGAGCGCCGGAAGGTAGAGGCCGACGATCATCAGCGCGTACATGACCAGCAGCGGCGTCAGGCGCGCGGCGATGGGCAGCGCGGTCGAGCCCAGGGCGGTGATTAGCACGTCCACCGGCGGCGGCGATCCCTCCACCCGGCGGATCAGGTCGAGCGCGGTGACGGCCAGCACGATGCGGTCTGCCGCGCGGGCCTGCCCGCCCACGAACAGTTCCAGCGGAGGGCGTGCGCCCGAGCGCACGCGATCGTCGAAGTCCGCCGGCAGCACCAGCCCGGCGTCCAGGTCGTGGGCGGCAAGCCGGCTGTGAAGATCCTCCTCGTCCGTGAGCCGGGCAAGCACGATGCCGTCCGCCGCGGCGAGCGCTTCGGTGATCTGCGAGTCACCCCGGTCGACGACGCCCAGGCGGGGCTTCGGGTCGAACAGCGATCCGAACACCACCTGGATCAGCACCGTCAGCACGATCGGCACCAGCAGGCCGTACAGAACCATCGGCGAACGGGGCCCCAGGCGCAGGTCCTTGCCCAGGATCAGCGACACGCGGTTGAGACTCATTGCAGCACCCTCCGGCGCAGGACGAGCCAGCCGGCCGCGAAGAACGCGGCCGCCCAGGCGAGCGACAGGCCCAGGTGGCCGGCGGCATCACGCCAGCCGGCGCCGTGCGCGGTGACGTTCACCAGCGCCTCCACCAGCGCGAACGTCGGCAGGACCCGTACCCATGGCGAGGCGCTGCCCGGAAACAGGACCGCCACCGCGGGGATCATCATCGGCACCATGAACACCACGCCGCCCATCAGGTTGGCCATCATGTCGCGGCCGATGCAGCCGGCGATCATCGCCGCGCCCGACACCATCGCCGCGCCGGCGATCATGAGCGCCAGGAGCAGCAGCGGCTGTGTGGACCAGAGGCCGATAGCCGCCAGCAGCAGCACGCTCTGCGCGAGCCCCAGCGCCATGCCCGTCAACCCCTTGGCGGCCAGCAGGTCGCCGACCGTGGCCGGCGTCACCAGCACGGCCGTGGCGGTGCCGGCCTGCAGCTCGCGGGAGATCAGCGACGACATGCCGAGCAACTCCATGATCAGGACCATGACCACGATGATCGGCCGGAACAGCTCGCGCGCGGTCACCTGCGAGCCGACGCGGTCCTCGCCTACCACCGTGTACAGCTCCTGCGGGTCCGGGAAGCTCACCGGCGGTGGCGAACCGGCCACCCCGTAGGCCAGCTCGCGAACCAGGGCGGACATGGCCGCCCGCAGCTCGGCCGGCACGCCGGAGTCCACCAGCACCTCCACGGTGGCGCGCCGGCCCGCCTGCAGCGCGGCGAAGAACCCGTCCGGAAACGCCAGGCCGATCGGCAGGCGCACCGCGTCTGCGCCGCGCGGCACGCGCTCGCTTTCGCTCCCCGCGACGACGAGCGAGCCGGCCTCGTCACGCCACGCCTTGCGCTCGCCGGCGACCACCGCGCGCAGGTCGGCGGCATCCGCGATCGGCACCACCTGGAGCCCCGCCTCGCCGCCCTCTCCGCCGGCCGCCTCCAGGACCGCCGCGCCGATGCCGCTGACGCCGACGGTGATCGACTCGTTCACCCGGTTTGGCAGCACCCAGAAGATCACGATCAGGAACACCAAGCTGAGCGCGGTCAGGAACAGCCACAGCCGGTCGCGGACGTACTCGCGGGCATCCTTGGCGATGATGGCGCCGACGATCGCCGGCCGGCTAACCGTGCGCGCCTGGTACATGACGCCGGTTATCCGTCGAGATGCCGGCCGGTCATCTCGATGAAGATCGCCTCCAGCGTGGCCTCTTCCGTGTGCACGGTGACCAGTTCCGGAGCGCTGAGTGCGGCGCGCAGCGCATCGTCCGCGCCGTCGGCGTCCAGGTCGACGCGGCGCTCGACCAACTCGCCGTCCTGCCGCACCTGCACGCGCGCGGAGCGGGTGCCGTGGCGGAGCTTCAGCGACTCCGGCGTGTCGAGGGCGTACAGGGTGCCCTCGTTGATGAATGCGACGCGGTCGGACAGCTCGTCGGCCTCGTGCATGTCGTGCGTGGTCAGCAGGACCGCCGCGCCGCGCGCCGCCTCCTCCGTGATCAGGCGCCGGATCGCCGTCGAGGAGACGGGATCCAGGCCGTCGGTGGGCTCGTCCAGGAACAGCACGTCGGGGGCGTTGACCAGCGCGCGGGCGACCATCAACCGCTGCCGCATCCCCTTCGAGTACTTGCTGACGCGGTCGCGGGCGCGGTCGGCCAGCCCGACGCGGGACAGCAACGCGCCGGTGTCCAGGCGCCTGATGCCGAACAGGCTGGCGAAGAAGCGCAGATTCTCCTCGGCCGACATCGAGTCGTAGAGGTTCTTCTCCTCGAAGCAGACGCCGATACGCGCCTGCATGGCCGGATCGTCGGCGGTGACGTCCGTGCCCAGCACGCGGGCGGTGCCGGCCTGCGGGTGCATGCGGCCGATCAGGATCTTGATCGTCGTCGACTTGCCGGCGCCGTTCGGGCCCAGGAAGCCGAGCACCTCTCCAGGAGCCACCTCGAAGCTGACGCCCCGTACGGCCTGCACGTCGCCGTAGGAGTATCTCAGGTCGCGAACCTCGATCGCTGCGCCCATGTCACGCGACTCCTCGCCGGCGCTCGCCGTGCGGGCGCCGAACCGGAGACGAGTATCCACCGTATGCTGTCGGCGTGGAACCCGTCACTGACCGGCCGACCTTCGATCCGCATTGCTTCTGTTGCGGGGAGTCCAACGCGCAGGGTCTGAAGCTGCGTTACCGCTATCCGCAGCCCGGAGAGGCCGGCACGTCGTTCACGATCCCCGACCACTTCACCGGCTGGAAGGAGGTCGTGCACGGCGGGTTGCTGGCGATGGTCCTGGACGAGACCATGGCGCACGCCTGCGCCAGCAAGGGGCTGAACGGCTTCACGGGAGAGATCTCCGTTCGCTTCCGGCAGCCGGTGCGGGTCGGGACGCTGGTGGAAGCGGCCGGCCGGATCCTCTCCGAGCGGCGCCGCGTGGTCACGGCCGCCGCGGAACTCACGGCGGACGGCGCGACGATCGCGGAGGCCGAGGCGACGTTCTTCGTGCCGCCCGAGTCCGCAGCGCCGGAATAGCGCCTCGAAAGCCTGCGCTTAGTCCGGGCGGCTGGGGACGTGCACGACCTCGCGCGCCTTGCTGCCCTGCGCGGGGCCGACGATGCCGCGTGCTTCCATCTCCTCGACCAGGCGGGCGGCGCGGTTGTAGCCGATCTTGAGCTTGCGCTGCAGGTAGGAGGCGGACGCCTTGCCGGACGCCAGCACGATGTCGAGCGCCTGCTCCATCATCGGATCGTCCGAGCCTTCGGAGACCGGCCCCTCCAGCTCCTCTTCTTCGAACAGCACGTCCTCGTCGATGTAGTCGGGCTGGCCCAGCGTACGGACGTGGTCGGCGACCGCCTCGACCTCCTCGTCGGACAGGTAGGCGCCCTGGATGCGGACCGGCGCCGGGTCCCACGCGGACGCGAACAGCAAGTCGCCGCGGCCGAGCAGCTTCTCCGCGCCGACGCCGTCGATGATGATGCGCGAGTCGAACTTGCTGGCCACCATGAAGGCGATCCGGGACGGGATATTGGCCTTGATCAGGCCGGTGATGACGTCGATCGACGGCCGCTGCGTGGCCAGCACGATGTGCATGCCGACCGCGCGCGCCATGGCCGCCAGGCGTGCCAGGGTCGATTCCAGCTCCTTGCCCGTGGTGGCCATCAGGTCGGCCAGCTCGTCGATGATGATGACGATGTAAGGCAGCTTCTCTCCCTTGTTCTGGGCGGCCTTGCGGTTGAACGAGGCGACGTCGCGCACGCCCACCTCGTCGAGCAGGGAGTAGCGCCGCTCCATCTCGAACAGGCAGTACTGCAGGGCCTGGAACGCGCGCTTGGGTTCCGTGATGACCGGGGTCAGAAGGTGCGGGATGTCGTTGTAGAACTTGAGCTCGACGATCTTGGGGTCGATCAGCAGCAGCCGGAGCTGCTCCGGGGTGCGCGCGCAGATCAGGGAGCAGATGATCGAGTTGACGCACACCGACTTGCCGGAACCGGTGGCGCCGGCGATCAGCAGGTGCGGAGTCTGCGCCAGGTCCATGATCTGGCACTCGCCGGCGATTCCCTGCCCGAGGGCGATGGGCAGGCTGTTGGACTTGGAGCGGAAGTCCTTGTGCGCAAGCAGCGTGCGGAAGCCGACGATGGCGCGGGTCCGGTTCGGCACCTCGATGCCGACCGCGTGCTTTCCGGGGATCGGCGCGACGATGCGCACGCGCGAGGCGGCGAGTTGCAGGGCGATGTTGTCGGCCAGGTTGACGATGGAGGAGAGCTTCACGCCCGCGGCGGGCAGGATCTCGTACATCGTGATCGCCGGCCCGCGGCTGATGCCGGTGACCTTGGCGCTGATGCGGAACTCCTGCAGCGTCTCGGTGAGCACCTCTGCATGCTGCTCCGCTTCCGCCTGCAACTCCCGGTCGGGGCGGTTGCGGTGCTCGTCCAGCAGCCGGTCGATCGGTACGTGATAGCCGCTGTTCGCCGGCGTGTCGCGGCCGCCGGTGCGGGGGCGGCGCGACGCGGCGGGGCGCGGTCGTACGCGGCGGGGTGCTTCTTCCCCTGCCGGCTCGGGAGGAGCCGGCGAAGGCGCCGGCGGCTCGTCGTCGGCCGGCTCGCCGGCCAGGATCGCCGCGAACGGCTCCCTGCTCTGCAGAATCGCCGACTCGTCGTAGCCGTTGTCCTGACCGGCCCGGCCGTCCTGGTCTGCCCGGCCGCCCTGGTCTGCCTGGTCGCCGGGTTCGGGGGAAGGTTCGCGCTCGGCCGCATGTTCCTCTTGCGTGCCTGGCGCCGCATCGGGCGGCGCCAGCAGGGCTGTCGGAACTCCCAGCCTGGGCGCGACACCGCTCAGCAGCACGACCGCCGCCGCGGCGGTGACCAGCAGGACCAGCAGCAGCAGCACGCTGGTGGGCCGGCCCAGGGCGTCGACGAGCGCGGCCGGCAGGGGCGGCGGGTCGGTCAGGGTCAGGATGTGGGTGAGGGACGCCACGATCGGGATGATGAGCGCCGCTACCGGCAACGCCACGTGCAGGGTCGGCACGCGCGCGTCGGCCGGCGCCCGGCCGACCGCATAGGCCACCACGTACAGGTAGACCGGTACCAGGATGGCCGCCCAGCCCAGGCTGCGTATCAGGAACGCCCCTGGGGCGAGCAGCAGCGCCGCTCCGGGCTGCAGGCGTAGCTGCTCCCCCGAGAACGCCTGCAGAACCGTCGACAGGCTCAGCACGCTGGCCGCCACTGCGGACGCGAGCGCCAGGACCCAGATCGGCCAGTCCGGCACCCGCTCCATCACGCCGGTGCGGTCCTGTGTCTTGACCGACTCCGGCGTCGGATCGCGCGTAGCCAACACCCTCCCCTCCCTTGCTTATCGGCATGGCGCCGCCGCCGGCTGAGAAGGTCTGCGGCGCGTGGGAACGGTCGATCGGTTCCCGTGGGAGATCTCAGATGGTGCGGCCCACGAGCAGGCCAAAGGCGCCCAGCGGCAGCAGGTAGGCCGCGAACCAGGCCAGCCGGTCGCGGTGCAGCACCGCCAGCAGAGCGCGCAAGCAGAGCGCTCCGGTCACCAGCGCGGCCGCGAACCCGACCGCCAGAGATGTGGCGCCGGTCTCGCGGATCAGACTGCGGGCGTCGCCGAGGGTCAGCGCCAGCGCGCCCAGCACGGCCGGCACCGACACCAGGAATGCCAGCTCGCCGGCGCGGCGGCGGTTCATCCCCCCGATCAGACAGGCCGCCAGGGTGATGCCCGCGCGCGAGATGCCGGGCAGCACGGCGACCCCCTGCGCGACGCCCACGGCGATGGCAAGCCAGAGCCCGGGCTCGCCGCCGTTCGGGGACTTCCGGCGCAGGCGGGTGGCAAGCAGGATCGCGGCGGTGGCGAGGAACGCGACCGACACCGCGGTGAGGGTACGGGCCGACGGCAGCAGGAAGCGGCTGACGGTCAGGCCGACGACCGCGGTAGCGGCGGTGGCGGCCACGACCGCGGCGAGCAGGCGCAGGTCGTCGCGGTCGGCGGCGGCAACGCGGCCGGTTGCCAGGAGCGCCCCGGCGCGGAGCAGCGCGGCCAGCCGCCGGCGGAACCGCCAACAGATGACGACGAGCGTCGCGACGTGCAGCACCACGTCGAACAGCAGCGGCGGCTCGGCGATTCCCAGCCACGCACGCGCCACCACCAGGTGGCCGGAGCTCGAGATCGGCAGAAACTCGGTCGTCCCCTGCAGCAACCCCAGCCCGAACGCCTCGATGACGCTCATCGTCGCGCTCCCGCCTGTGCCAGTTCGACGGTCACCAGGTGGCGCTCCGCGCGCAGCCCCGGCACCTGCACGGGCTCCACCGTTGTCCGGTATGGCAGCGTTCTCAGGGCCGCGTCGATCGCCGCACGGGTGCCGGCCCAGACCAGCAGCCGCGCGGCAAGCCGCTCGCCGGCGATGGTCGCCGCCAGCTCCGGCAAGGGGGAGACAGCGCGCGCGGTGACCAGATCGAAGCGCTCCCCGCCGGCGTGCTCGACCACGCGGGCGTTCTGCAGCCCCACGTGCGGGACCACCGCGGAGAGGAACGCTCGGCGTTTTTCCGAGCGCTCGATCAGTGTGAAGGTCAGCCCCGGCAGGGCGATCGCCAGCGGAATGGCCGGCAGGCCGGCTCCGGACCCGAAGTCGGCCACCGCTGGTCCCAGCCGCCGCACGAGCGGTACTGCCGCAAGCGCATCCAGGACATGGTGGGAGACGATCTGCTCGCGGTCTGCCTTGACGAAGCCGTAGACCCGGTTCCAACGGTCAAGCTCGGCGACGTACGCGGCCAGCACGCCACCGTCGGCATCCAGGCCGAGTGCCCGCAGACCGGAGTTCAGGGTGTCTGTCCAGGTCATGGCCTCCGGCTCATTTCGGCTCATGCGGGCGGCCGGACATTGGCGGTCAGCCGGCCACCCGCCCGTGTCGGCCGGGCGGCGGCATGGCCGCTCCGACTTGTGCTTCCACGAGCGAGCGATAGCGGCTTTCGGCAGCCAGCAGCTCGGCGGCGGTACCGGACTCGATGATGCGGCCGGCCTCCATCACGACCACGCGGTCGGCGCGCTCGATGGTGGAGCGGCGGTGGGCGATCACCAACGCGGTGCGGCCGGACAGGAGGCGCTGCATCGCCTCCTGGATCAGATCCTCGGTCTCGGCGTCGACCGACGAGGTGGCCTCGTCGAGAATCAGGATCGGCGCGTCCTTGAGCAGCGCGCGTGCGATCGCGATGCGCTGGCGCTGCCCGCCGGAGAGGCGCACGCCGCGGTCGCCGACCACCGTGTCCCAGCCGTCCGGAAGCGCGCCGATGAACTCCCCGGCGTTCGCGGCGCGGGCCGCGGCCCGCAGCTCGGCGTCGCCGGCATCGGGGCGCCCGAACAGGATGTTGTCGCGCACGCTGCCATGGAAAAGGAACACCTCCTGGTTGACCACCGCCACCTGCCGGCGCAGGAACGGCAGGTCCAGGGTGCGTACGTCGCGGCCGCCGACCAGCACACGGCCGGCGTCGGGGTCGTAGAAGCGCGGCACCAGGCGCGTAACCGTGGTCTTGCCGGAGCCCGTCGGTCCGGCCAGCGACACCACCTCGCCCGGCTCGATCGCCAAGCTGATCCGGTGCAGCACGGGCGTGCCCGGGTGGTAGGCGAATGTCACCCGGTCCAGCTCCACGGAACCGTGGAACGTGGCCGGCACGACCGCGTCCGGCGGACTTTCGATGTCCGGCTCGATCGCCAGCAGCTCGTCGATGCGCCGGTAGCTGGCCAGCGCGCGGTGCAGGACCTCGCCGATGTCGGCCAGCTTCAGGAACGGCTGGTAGATGAACGTCAGGTAGGCCAGGAACAGGTACAGGTCGGCCACCTGCAGGCCGCCCCGCAGGGCGGTGGCGCCGCCGACGGCCACGGCCAGGACGACGCCGACGCCGCCGGTCATCTCCACGATCGCGTTCGGCAGCATCGAGCGGTGCATGGCGCCGGTCATGTCGTCGCGATAGCGGTCTGCCAGCCGCGCCACGCGCCGGGCCTGCTCGGCTTCGCGGGTGAACGACTTGATCTCGCTCATTCCCTGCAGGCTGTCCTCCACCAGGGCCACCACTTGCGCGTAACGCTCGCGCACGCGGCGCCACGTTCCGCGGATGGTGCGGGTCACCAGCCAGGTCACCAGCGCCGCCACCGGCAGCGGGCTGAGCACCACCAGGGTGAGCATGGGGTCGATACTCAGCAGCACCACGATCATGGCCACGGGGATGGCGACGGCCTGCGCCAGCTCGGGCACGCCGTGGGCGACGAAGTCCTCCAGCGATTCGACGTCGCTCACCGAGCGCGCGATCAGGGTGCCGGTACGGTTGTCGGCAAAGAAGCGGTGGGAGAGTCGCTGCAGGTGACGGTAGACGCGTTGCAGCAGGTCGCTCAGAAGCGCGTAGGAGGCCTGATGGGAGGTCAGCCCGTACAGATAGCGGGCGGCGCCGCGCAGCAGGAACGCGCCCACCATGGCGGCGATGACGACCGCCAGCGAGACGCCGTCCGGCCCGGCGCCGCTTTCCGAACCGCCCGGTGCCCCGGTGATGGCGGCAATGAGGCGGCGGACGTACAGCGGCGGGATCAGCGTGGTGGCCGAGAACAGGAGGCCGCAGGACGCCGACAGCCCGATGAGCAGCTTGTGGCCGCGGAACGCGTCGAGGACGCGCCCGGCCTGCTCGGTCTCAGCCATCGGTCGACAGCACCCGGACAGTCTATCCGGCGCGCGGATGTCGGGCGACGGCCTGGATGCGGACCTGCGCGGCACACTGGCCCCGCGCCGTCCGTCCCACTACACTTGCGCGCTTGAAATGGTACTGGAGGTTCTGCTCACCCTCGGCCTCCTGGTCGTGGTGGCCAAGCTCGCCGAGGGGGTGTTCAGCCGGTTCGGACTGAGCTCGATCATCGCCTACACGGCGACGGGCGTGGTGCTCGGCCCGGTCCTGGGGATCGCCGAGGCGACGGCCGAGATTCAACTCTTCCTGGGCATCGGCATCCTGGTGCTGTTCTTCCTGGTCGGCCTGGACGAGATCGACATTCCCGGATTCGTCGCGACGTGCCGCGGCCGCTACTTCGTGGCGGCCGTGCTGTCGGTCCTGGTGTCGCTGCTGGCGGCGCTCATCGTCACGTCGGACCTGCTGAATCTTCGTTTCGCGCTTGGACTGGACTTCACCGAGGCGCTGGCCCTGGCAGGGATCCTGTCGCTGTCCAGCCTGGGACTGCTGGCCAAGGTGCTCGCCGACGACGGTCACCTCAAGGAGCCGATCGGCCTCAAGATGTTCACGATCGTGACGATCGCGGAGGTGTTCGCCCTGCTGGTGGTGGGGTTCAGCATCGGCGATCACCATGGCCACGGCAGCCACGACCTGTCCGCGCTGAACGTGCTGATCCTCCTGGCGCAGATCGCGGGATTCGTGGTCGTGACGTGGGTCCTGTCGGCCAAGCTGCTGCCGCCGGCGATCCTGTTCCTCCGGCGTTTCATCAGGGTGCCGGAGCTGTCGTTCGGCCTGCTGCTCGGCGGGCTCTTTCTGGTGGTGGTCGGGGCCGAGAAGATCGGACTGCACGGCACCATCGGGGCGTTGCTGTTCGGCGCGGCGCTCTCGGGGCTGCCCGAGGGCGTGCGGCACGACATCCTTCCGGGGATGCGCAGCGCGTCGGAAGGTCTGTTCGTCCCTCTGTTCTTCGCGTCGGCCGGCCTGCAATTCGATCTGTCCTTCACGGAGATCCCGATCGGGACGATCGCGGCCCTCGTGCTGGTCCCGCTGGTGGGAAAGTTCGCAGGCTCGTTCCTGAGTACGATCGTGACCCGCATCGAGTCGCCGTTCACGCTGGCCACGGGGCTGATGTCGAAGGGCGTTGCGGAGATCGCCCTGCTGCTGGTGCTGCTGGAAGCCGGGGTGATCGAGCAGAGTGTGTTCTCGCTGTTCGTGCTGGTCATGTTCGGCTACATCCTGCTGATGCCGCAGGCGATCAAGATCTCGGTCAAGCGCGCGAAGTCCGAGTACGCGCGGATGCCGCAGGTCATCCCGTCCTACGTCCGGTATGCTCTTTCCGGCGTCAAGATCGGCAGCCTCCTGGACAGGACCCGCAGCTACCCGGACTCGGCCACCACGGTGCAGAGCTTCCTGGATGACTGGACCGTGCCGAACCATCGCGACTACGTGGTGGTCGATGGCGGCGAGGTGGCGGGGATCGTGTCGATGTCCAAGGTACGATCCGTTCCCAGCGACGCGCGGGCGACGACGACGCTACGGGATCTGCTGCGAGTACGGACGCCGCATGCCGGGCCCGACGAGTTGATCGTCGACGTCATGGATCGGATGACGAGCAGCTCGATAACCGTGATACCGGTCATGGACGGCGTCTCGGGACTGTTCCTGGGCACCCTGGCAAGTCATGATGTCATGGACTTGGTCGCCCTGATGGAAGAGATCAAGGAGGAAGAGAAATCGATGGGCGCTCCAGCAGGGACGGCTGACGCATAAAGGTCCCTTAACCCCTTACACAAGCTCCCTCAACCTGTACAATGGAAAGGATGGCCGACATCGATCTGCAGGGCCTTGATCCGGCGACGGCGCGGGAGGTAGTCGCCGGCTATCTGCGATCGTCGCGAGAGTTGCGGGGACAGCTGCGATCCGCCCGCGAGGAGGAAGCGCTCTGGCAGAAGCGCACGCTGCTGGCCCGGCAGGCCGGCGACCACGAACTCGAGCATCGGGCACAACGTCGGCTGAAGGAGGCGCGCGAGACCAGCGGGAGGCTGAGCGCGGAGGATTTCGAGCTGTCGGCTGTCATCGATCGGCTGAAGGCGGAGTTGCAGAGGCTTCGCGCCGCGCCGGAGCTATCCGGCATCGACGCGGACCAGCTCCTCACCGAGCTCCGCTCGATCGCCGGCGAGCCGGATGCGACCGCGGAAGCGTTGCAGGAACTGCAGACAGAGCGCGAGCTCCGCGAGCTGAAGCGCAGGCTCGAAGCCGAACCCTGACCGGATCCGCTTGATCCACGGCCGACGCTGGCTCCTGCTCGATTCAAGAGACCGCTGTGCAGACGAATTGGAGCGTCACGGTTATGACTAGTTTCACGGACTGCGGCCATGCCGAGAAGTAAGCAGTTCGAACCCGAGCAGGCGCTGAGCAGCGCGATGAGCGCCTTCTGGCGTCACGGCTACGATGCGACCTCCATGGAGGACCTGATGGACTGCATGGGTATCGGCCGGGCGAGCATCTACAACGCATTCGGGAACAAGCGCGCGCTGTTCCTCTCCGCCCTGGAGCATTATGTAAGTAACGGGGGAGCGCTCCAAGGCGTACGCCTGCCGGATTCCCCCAGGCTGGCGATCGTGACCGCGTTCAGGACCATCGTCGAACGGGCGGTGACCGGCGAGTCGTGCGACGGGTGCCTGGTGGTCAATACGGCGCTCGAACTGGCCCCGCATGACGATGAGATCGCGCAGATCGTGAACGGGATATTCGTGCAGCAGGAGGCGCTGTTTCGTACCTATCTGGTGCAAGCCATGGCGTGTGGTGAAGTCCCGCAGACCCTGGATCCGTCGCGCACCGCGCAGACGCTGCTGGCCCTGTCCATCGCGGTGCTGGTGCTCGCCCGCAGCCGGCCGGATGAGCCGCTGCTGCGATCGATCGAGCACCAGGTCCAGGCGCTGTTGGGCTAGCCCGCATAGCTCACCAAGGGGGATAGACACGGGGTGGTATTTGTGTTATTTGCAATTGGTACCAACAAATACAAAGCCACAAGGAACCACCCCGTGAATACACACCGTACTACAGATCATCTGGTTTTCGAAGGCCTCGGACGGCGCTCGGTGGTGGGTGCGTTTGACGGCGGTCGACTCACATCGGACAGCGGTGTACTGCTGCTGCGCGAAGCCGACCGGCTCTTTGGCGTCACCGCCAGACTGGCGGCCTGCTTCTGTGATCATCGCGATCGCACGCGGGTCGAGCATGGCCTGCCGACCCTGATCGCACAGCGGGTGCTGGGCTTGGCGATGGGCTACGAGGATCTGAACGACCATGACCGACTGCGTGACGACAGCGCTCTGGCGCTGGCCAGTGGTTGCACCGATGTGAGCGGCGAGCAACGGGTGCGCGAACGTGACCGCGGGCACGCCCTGGCCGGTTCGAGCACCTTGAACCGGCTGGAGCTGGGCGAGCCGGCGACCGCGGAGTGTGATCGCTACAAGAAGATCGTCGCCGATGGCGAGAAGATCGACACGCTTCTGGTCGATCTGTTTCTGCACAGCGAGCGGCGAGCGCCACAGCAGGTAGTGCTGGATCTGGATGTGACCGACGACGCGCTACACGGAACTCAGGAAGGCCGGTTCTTCCATGGCTACTACGGCCATTACTGTTATCTGCCGCTGTACCTCACCTGTGGCGAGCACGTGCTGCGATGCCGGCTGCGCCGCGCCGACGGCGACCCCAGTGACGGGGCCGTGGAGGAACTGGCAGCGGTAGTGGCGCAGATCCGCCAACGCTGGGCTGATACGAAGATCCTGGTGCGTGGCGACTCGGGATTCTGTCGTGAACAGATCATGGCTTGGTGTGAGGGGCAGGGCGTTGATTACGTGCTCGGCTTGGCGCGCAACGCACGTCTACAGAAGCGTATCGACAAGGCGCTGCGCAAGTCGCGGCGACGCGGCGCGGCGACCGGGCAGGCGTCGCGGCGGTTCCGGGAGTTCCGCTACCGGACGCTCAACTCCTGGAGCAGGTGCCGCCGGGTCGTGGCCAAGGCCGAGTGGCTGCCTGGCGCCGGCGGTGGCAATCCGCGCTTCGTGGTAACCAGCCTCGACCGCCACACGATTGCCAAGCAGGTCCTCTACGAACAGCTGTACTGCGCCCGTGGCGACATGGAGAACCGGATCAAGGAGCAGCAACTGTGGCTGTTCGCCGACCGCACCTCGGCGGCGACGATGCGCGCCAATCAGTTGCGGCTGTACTTCTCGGCGTTTGCCGGCATCCTGATGACGATCCTGCGCCGCGCGGGACTGCAGAGAACCGCACTTGCCGACGCACGTTTCGACACGATCCGCTCGCGGCTGATCAAGCTGGCTGGACGGATCACGGTGTCGGTGCGCAGGGTGCGGAGGTCTATCCGCTGCAGGAGCTGTTCGCACAGGCGCTCACGGCCCTGCGCGCCGCCCCCGTGTGCAGCGCCCCGGAGCGTGTCGCACCCGGATAGCGCCCCGCCGCACTGACCACGAAACTCACCGCAGGCCGTCCAGGAGAGGTGTGCTCAAATACGCGGCTTCAGCTCGTGTGATCACCAATTACGAAGCTGTCGACGGCACTTGGCACAAACCACAGACGCTGCGTCGCCCCAGCTCCCCTCTTGCTCTCTGAAAAGCCCGGCGCCGTCGACTTAGGCCCACGATCACGCCAGCCGATCGACTTGGTGAGCGAAGCGGGCTAGCGCCCCGAAACCGTCGCCTGCCGAGGACGGCGCGCGGCGAACGGCTCCGCTCTCGGTCGATCCCGACTTTTCGCTATGGACCGGTGCTTGCTTGGCCCGGTGACCCAAGCAGGACTGCTGCCTGCGCGGCGATGGCGTTCAGCAGTTCCGGCTCGGGACGGCTGCGCGCGAGCACGTGAAGCCCGATCAGCAGCGAGAGCAGGGCGCTCGCGGTCTGGGGCGCGTCCACCGCCGCCGAGACCTCTCCGGCAGCCTTGCCGGCCTCCACGGAGGCGCGGAAGTTGCGTTCGATTTCCGAAAGCCCACGTTGAGCCAATTCCCCAACGGTACCGTCCCTCGGTGAAACTTCCAGCGCCGTGTTGATCATCAGGCAGCCGACTCCCCCCTCGGGGGCGGTCGCCACGATGGACTCGAAGGCGTTCAGGATGACCTGCCGCGGCGACCCCGTGCGAGCCGACTCGGCCAGGCGACCCAGCTCGCACTCCTGCCCGTAGCGCTGCAGCACCGTCAGGAACAGGCCCTGCTTGTCGCCAAACGTCTCGTAGAGCCGGGCGCGGCTGATGCTCGTACCGTCCACGATGTCCTGGATCGATGTCCCCCGGTATCCATGGGTCCGAAACAGCCGCGTCGCCTTGTCAAGGGCCGCGCCGACATCGAAGGGCGTTCGCTTTCTTCCTCGCTTGGCCATGACCGTCCCTATTTTGGACCGAATTGGATCAAACAGTCCATAACTGTCCTGACTGCCGTGCCAGGCATCACCCGTGACGTGCTCCGCACTCTCATCGTCCATGAAATCTCCGACGCTGTTTCCTTGTGAGCAACGGCATTTCACGAAAACACAGGCAATTCTGCGAATTGTCCCGCGGACGAAGGAGCCGCCCGAATGGCTTCCGCGAAGCGTGAAGAGATCGTGGCGGCTGGCGGCGGGAAGGTGATCCTGCCGGAAGTTGCGCTTGGTCAGCGTGCCGGCAGGCCGTCGACGGGCTCGGCGCGGATCGTCCGTCCGTGCGGGCTGCGCGCATCGGCCCCGCGCAGGAGCGTCTCCACGATGACGGCGCTGCCACCGGACGGCTCCAGCAGGCAGACGTCCGCTTCCCGTCCCGGGGCGAGCAGACCCTTGGTCCCGCAGCCCAGGAGCGCGGCCGGCCAGGCGCCGAGAAGCGCCGCCAGCGCTTCCGGCCCGGCCAGCCCGCGGGCGGGACCGGATCGATACAGGGCATCGACGCCAGGCGGATGCCCGGACGTGCTCATCAGCAGCCGCACGGTGCCGTCCACCACCAGCCGCCACAGGTGGGGATCATCGACCAGCCACGCGGGATCGGTGGCCGTCAGCGCCCCCGCGCTCCGGGCGCGACGCAGCGCCGCTGCCTCGCGGAGCGGTCCGACCGCTACCCGGCCTCCATGCGTCGCGGCGCGGTTGGCGGCCTCGACCGCCGCATCTTCATCCCCGTCCACACAGATGATGAGCGTGGCCCGCAGCCGGGCAAGCGCCTGCGCGGCGGCATCGAGCAGGGGGGCTCCGCGGCGCGCCGGCAGCACGAACGCCGTTCGTCCACGCTCGTGAATCGTTCGCGGCGCGCAGGCGATCTGATCGTCAGTTTCGATCAGCTCCATCGGAACCACGTCGCAGCACGACGGCTGGCGCGGCTCGGCATCCGCCCATCCGGCGCAGGTGACCCCGGCGTGTGCGAGCCACTCCTGTGGGGGCGTTGCCGCCGAATCGGCCGGGACCAGCGGCAGCACCCAGCCGGGCAGCACCATCATTCCCATGGCGTCGATCACGCGCCGCGCGGTGGTTCCGCCGGCGCCGGCGCCGGCGCCGACGCCGACGCCGACGCCGACGATCCAGCCATCGCGGATCGACAGATCGGCGACGAACCGCCCGCCCGGGGCGGCGATCAGCCCCGCCTTGAGCAGGATCGTGTCATGGCCCTGATCCGGCGGGCCGCCGCGGGGGAGGTCGATGCCCTGTCATAGCATCTACCGTGGGACCTCTGCACGGTCCCTCCGATCCGGCGCGAGCCCGGCCGCCGCCGCAGGATTTGCCGCTGACTCGGCCGATCCGACAGACTCCGGACAGGAATGGCATCCGCCGTAGCCCGTATCCGGCTCGACCACCTGCGGCACAACCTTGCGGCGATTCGCACGCACGTGCCGCGGGCCACACGGGTGTGTCTTGTGGTCAAGGCCGATGCCTACGGGCACGGGGCGGTCCGTGCGGCACGGGCGGCGTCCGCCCCGGGCGGGGCGGACCTCCTGGCCGTGAGCTCGGTCGACGAGGGGCGCGAGTTGCGGGAGGCGGGCATCCGCGGTGCAGTGCTGCTGCTCGGTCCCACGGTGCCCGATCAGGCGGGGGACGTGGCCCGTTGGCGGCTGACGGCGGTCTGCGCCGACGTTGCCACGGTACGTGCGATCGGCACCGCCAACCACGGCGGACCGCCGCTGCCGGTACATCTCGAATTGGACACCGGCATGCATCGTTCCGGCTGCCGGCCGGCCAAAGCCGTTGCCGTCGCCCGCTCGATCGCGGAACTGGGCGGCGTCCGCCTGGAGGGCCTCTGCACTCATTTTCCGGCCGCCGATGCAGCGGATCTGGAGCAGACCCGACGCCAGCTTGCGGAACTGGAGGTGCGCGCGCAGGAGGTGCGCCCGCACCACCCGGACTTGGTCCTGCACGCGGCCAACTCGGCGGCGATCGCCGCGGTGCCGGCGTCGCACCTCGACCTGGTACGGGCCGGGCTGGCCGCCTACGGCTACGATCCGTCGTTCGGAGGCCGCCTGCAGGGCCGACTCAAGCCGGTCATGGAGCTCTCCACGCGCGTGACCGCGCTGCGCCGTGTCGGCGCCGGCGATCACGTCTCGTACGGGCAGGAGTACCGGGCTGCGCACGACACGGTGATCGCCACCATCGCGGCCGGCTACGGCGACGGGTACCCATGGCCCGGCGGACGTGGCGCGGCGCTGCCGGAGGTCCGCATCGGCGTCGATCGCTACCCGCATGCGGGGCGCGTGTGCATGGACCACTGCATGATCGACGTGGGTCCGCGCCCGACGGTGCGCGTCGGTGACCGGGCGGTCCTGTTTGGCCCCGGCGGCCCGACCGGAGCCGACGTGGCGGCCTGGTCGGGCACGATTCCTTACGAGGTGCTCACCCGCGTTGCCGGACGCGTGGCTCGGCGCTACGCATGGTCGGCGTAGCCGGGTTCGGTCAGTTCTTGCCCTTGTCGACCAGCCGTTCCTTGTCGATCCACGGCATCATCGAACGCAGCTCAGCGCCCACCTGTTCGAGCTGGTGCTCGGCGTGCTCGGCACGATCGGCAAGGAACCGGTGCCGGCCCGCACGGTTCTCGTCCATCCAGCGCTGTGCGAACGTGCCGTCCTGGATGTCGGCCAGGATGCGCTTCATCTCCGCCTTCACCTCGGGGGAGATCACGCGCGGGCCTGACTGGTAGTCGCCGTACTCGGCGGTGTCGGAAACCGAGTAGCGCATCAGGGAGATGCCGCCCTCGTATACCAGGTCGACGATCAGCTTCAGTTCGTGGATGCACTCGAAATAGGCCATCTCGGGTGCGTAGCCGGCCTCGATCAGCGTCTCGAATCCGGCCCTCATCAAATGCGACACGCCGCCGCAGAGCACCGTCTGTTCCCCGAACAGGTCGGTCTCGGTCTCCTCGCGGAAGTTGGTCTCGATCACGCCTGCGCGCCCGCCGCCGAGCGCTCCGGCGTAGGCCAGCGCGTTCTCCTTGGCATGGCCGGAGGCGTCGTTGTGGATCGCCACCAGGCAGGGAACCCCGTATCCCAGCTCGAACTGGCGTCGCACGGTGTGGCCCGGTCCCTTGGGGGCGACCATCGATACGTCGACCGCGGCGTCGGGCTCGATCTGGCCGAAATGGATGTTGAACCCGTGGGCGAACATCAGCGTCTTTCCGGCGCCGAGATTGGGGGCGATCGCGTCCCGATAGACCTCTCCCTGCAGATGGTCGGGGATCAGCATCATCACCATGTCCGCCCAGGCCGCCGCGTCGGCGGTGGGCAGCACGCGAATGCCCGCGTCCTCGGCCTTGGCGACGCTGGCGCTGTCCGGGCGCAGCCCGACGGCTACCTCCACTCCCGAATCGCGCAGGTTGTTGGCGTGGGCGAACCCCTGGCTGCCGTAGCCGATGATGGCGACCTTGGCGCCGTGGACGCGGCTCAGATCGATGTCGGCGTCGTAATGGACCTTCACGTTGCTCCTCCGTGGGCGAGACGCCGGGAGGTCGGTGTCGATGACGGACCGCATCATCGGCTCCGCTCCTCCGTGGGCGACGCACGGGAGTCTGTCGGATCGGCGCGTGAGCGGCAACCGCCCCCGCCCGCGCGAGCCCTCCGCGCGAGTTTGACAAACCGGGGGCCGATCCCTACCGTGAATCGAGGCCGGCCGCCGGGCCCCGCGGTCCCCGCGGGTGAGCGTCCGGGTCGTGCACCGTGCCGATGCCGGCCATAGAGCAACCGGAGATCCACCTTGGCAAGCGAAGAATTGGCCGATCCTCGATTCAGGGAACTGCTCGAGGAATTCGAACGCCACATCCGTGACAACGCCGACCTGGAGCGCCTCAAAGTAATCCGGCGCCAGATCCGCAAGGCGCTGCCCCTGTCGGTCCGCGCCTACCTGCCCGCCTACCTGTTGCGGGAGGCGGTCGGCGCCGGCGTACCGCAAGCGGCGTCCGGCCGGGACCGCCCCGCACCGGCTGCCCGGACCGCGAAGCCCCCCGCGGCCAAACCATCCTCCACCACAGCTCCGTCCGCGAAGCCGGGGGCGACCGAGGCCGCCCGGCGTGTGCCCGAGGCGCCGGCGCCCGTCAAGGCAGCCGCCACCGACGCACCGACGCCCGCCGACACGCCGGATGCGCCCGCCGGGAACAGCGACAGCGACATGGCGCGCCTGTTCGTCAGCGTGGGAAGAAGCCGGCGGGTCTCGCGCCAGATGCTGACCGACCTGTTCGTCGTCAAGCTCGATCTCCCGCAGGATCAGATCGGCGAGGTGCGGGTCCTGGACAACTTCTCGTTCATCGAAGTGCCCACGGCGGTCGCCCAGTCCGCGATCGACCGGATCACCGGCGAGACGCTGAACGGCCGGCGCGTGAACGTCGATTTCGCGCGCAGCAAGAAGTCCTGACGGAGCCCGCGAGCGTCCCCGCGGCAAATACGGACCCGGCAGGCGGTCGTGCGCGGGTGCTGCGGGCGGCGCTGGCGGCAGCCGCCGGCGGCCGGCTGGAGGTCGAGATCGGCTGCGGCAACGGTATTTTCCTGGCCGACTACGCCGCGGCCCGGCCGCACAGCGTGTGCCTGGGGATCGATCTCAAGAAGCGTCGCTGCGAGAAGGCGCAACACAAGGTCGAGCGGCGCGGACTCGCCAACGCCTTCGTGGTCAACGACCGCGCCGAGGCGGTCCTGGAGGAGCTGCCGCCCGGCTCCGTCCACGTCTTCCACATCTACTTCCCTGACCCGTGGCCGAAGAGCCGCCACCGGCGGCGGAGGTTCCTGCGGGCCGGAATCCTGGACCGCATGGCGGGCACGCTGGCTCCGGACGGGAGGATCCTGTTTGCAACCGACTTCCTGGACTACCACGTGCAGGCCAGGGTGCTCTTCGCTTGGCATCCGGAGTTGCTGCTGGACGACGCGGACGCACCGCGCGGAGCGGACCGGTCGACGTTCGCCGTGCGGTTGGCGGGCGTGGGCGCGGGGATGCGGGTGGCCTGCGCGTACAAGCCGGGGCCGCGAGCGGCAGCGCCGGCAAGCGAGCCGTGATCGGTATACCGCGCTGCGCCGGAGGTTTACCGAAGTCAGCGCTGCCAAGTATACCGCGTCAGCGCCGAAGGCATACCGCGCTAGCGCTGCCAAGTATACCGCGTCAGCGGTTCCGGCGTTCCTCCGCCGACTGGCACGGGATGCAGAATAGTGCGTAGGGCAACGCCTCCAGCCGTTCGTCCGGAAGCCTGTTCCCGCACCGCATGCACGCGCCGTAGTGACCGGTCTCGATCCGCGCGAGCGCCGACTGGATCAGGTTGAGGCGCCGCACCTCCTGGGCTCCGAGCGTCTCCAGCGTCTTGCGGTCCATGTCCTCGGTAGCGACGTCGGCCATGTCCTTGGGGTCCAGATTGCCCAGCGCGCCGCGGGTGAGCGAGTCCTCGTCGGCCAGATGCTGCAGGATCTCGTGCTTGAGGTCCATGAGCTTGTCGTGCATCCGGTCGACCAAGGTCTTGGTGGTTGCTTCCTGCGAGTCAGCCATCGGTCGTGAAACGGGCCGGATGATATCGAAATCCACCCGCTGGATCAAGCTCGCGCGCGCCTGGCCCTCGTTGTAGAATCGGCAACCGTGGCAAAGAGCTTTTCTCTCGCGATCTACCCGTGGGTGTACAGCGCCAAGTTCGACGGGACGTGGCGCGAGGACTTCACCGAACAGCGGCACCTGACCCCGGATGCCGAGGCGGCCCTGCCGGACGACGAGCGCGAACAGCTGTATCTGGACCGCAACCGGTTCGAGCAACTCCCCCTGGTCAACTTCACGACCCAGTACGGGCTGGCCTGCTTCGAGGGCCTCAAGGCTTTCCCGCAGCCGGACGGATCGCTGTCGCTGTTCCGGCCCTTCGACAACGGCTTGCGCATGGCGAGGTCGATGGAGGGGCTGCTCATGCCGCCCTACCCGGCCGACACGTTCGTCCGGGCCGTCCAGCAGGTCGTCGAGCGCAACCGGGAGCTCGGCTTCACGCCCGCCTACGACCCGGCGTGGGAAGGGGACGACTTCATCAGCGCGAGCTCGGTCTATGTCCGCCCGTTCTCCTACGCGGAGTCCGGGATCGGCGTCGACCTGTCGCTGAATCCGTGGGTGATCATCATCAACACGACCGTCGGCTCGTACTTCAACCTGGACAGCGACGCCTCCACCACCACCACCCACCGGGTGCGCGCCACGCCCGGCGGCACCGGCTGGATCAAGTGCTCGGGCAACTACGTCATCAGCGCCCTGGCCAAGAAAGAGGCGGAGGCCGCAGGCTGCATGGAGGCGATCTTCCTGGACGCCGCCGAGCAGCGCTACCTGGAGGAAGGCTCCTCCTGCAACCTGTTCGCGGTGCTGTCGAGCGGCACGCTGGTGACGCCCACCCTGGGAGACACGATCCTGCCGGGCATCACGCGGCAGACGGTGATGACGCTTGCCGAGGAGCAGGGCATGACGGTCGAGGAGCGCCGCGTGTCGGTGGAAGAGGTGCTCGACGACGCGGTCGAGTTCTTCGGGACCGGCACCGCCGCCGGCGTCGCGCACTTCGGCTCGCTGACGCACGATGGCCGGACGGTCACCTTCGGCGACGGCAGGATCGGTCCGCGCGCGCGGCACTTCCTGCAGCAGCTCAAGGGCATCCAGTTCGGACGCCTGCAGGACCGGCACGGCTGGATGGTGCCGGCCGCGGCGTAGGCGCCGCAGGCGCCGGTCAACGGGCGGGGCGCACCGTCACGGTAGCGAGTCGGCCGGCCCGCATGCCGCCGGCTGCCTGCAGGGCGCTGTCCACCCGGTCGTACTGGCCGCGTATCGCCTCGACGCCGGCTTCGAACCATGCGGCCGCCTCCGGCTCGCCCGGCATCCGGCTGCGGATGCGGGCGGGGACCAGCTCTCCGAAGTAGTAGCCCAGGTTCTGCCGGCGGTTGTGCGCGAGGTAGGCCTGGAACTCGTTGCGCATCAGATCCTCCCAGGAGGCGTCGTACGCCAGGGCCGCCAGATAGGTCCTCCATGCGTGCCGCGCCGGTTCGCCGATCGCCTGCCAGATCTCCGCAATCTCTTCACGGTAGCCGGCGCGGACGAAGTACACGCCGTGCGCGGCCTCGTGGCGCAGAAGCAGCGCGCGCTGCGCCGGCGGGGACTGCTGGCTGATCGACAGCACCGCGCCCGCCCCCGCGCCGGCCTGCCACGCGGCCGCCGACTGCCCGGCCGCGGCGCGGATCACCGCCTCCCGCACCAGGAAGTCGCGCAGCAGCAGCTCCCTGGCGTTGAGCTGGACCCCGGTTCGCTCGGCGTCCGTGAAGAAGCGGGCCACGTTCGCCGCAGTGTAGTCGTGGGCATGGTACCCGTAGCGGTTGCCGAGATCCGCGTCGCTCCACACGGTGCCGCGGAAACCTGCCTTTTCCGTGTAGTAGGCAAGCCGCCGGAACATCTCGTCCTGGACGGCGTAGCTCGCGGTGTCGAAGATCACCACCTCGGGGAGGGCGTTCCAGCGGAACACCTCCCAGTCGCCGCCGCGCCATGCACTGGGCGGATAGGCCAGGATCGTGTCCAGGTCCGCCGGCAGCGGCGCTGTGCCGGCCGCGGTCCGGCTGACCTGGAGGAAACGCACGGTGCCGCCGGCGTGGGAGAGCGCCTGTACCTCGATCGGCACGAACCCCAGCACCGCCTCGTGCACGTGGACGGAGCGCTCGCCGGCCGCCAGCGCCACGCGCACGGTCGCCCGCTGTCCCGCGCCGCCGGCGACCGCAAGCACCACCTCGCCGCCGGCGCCGGCCGCCGACGGCCGGAAGGCCGACCGCACGACCAGCGCGTGGCCCGGATGCGGTGTCGTGCGGGGCGTACGCAGCCGGGCGGCCAGGTCGACCATGCCCCCCGCGTCCGCCAGCGTGCCGGGCGGAAGCTGGGCGTCGATGCCTACGTGCAGGACGCCGTCGAGCACGGTCAATCCGGAGACCGGCGGGGCGATGCCCGCGGCGTCGAGGTCGAGGGTGCCGGCCGGCTCTTCCGTCCATATGCGGAATCCGCGCAGCGGGCCGGCCGGTACCGGCAGGTACGCTCGGACCGGTGCTTCACCCCCGGCCGTGAGCGGATAGCGGGCCAGCTCGCGGTCGTCGTCCGCCAGAAAGCTGACGTTCGCCTCGGCCAGCGTGGAGCGATACTGGAGGAAGAATGCCTGGCCGGCGCCGACCGTCACCGGGGCGCGCGCGTGCAGTATGCCGGTGGCGGAGGCCCCCTCCGCAGCCGCGAGCCGGGCGTGGCGGCTGCCGTCGAAGGAGCTCACCCGCAGCACACTCTGGCGCCCGTCCGCGGCGGTGAAGCCGGCGTCGACCGCTGCCGAGCACCCGAGCCCCAGGAGCATCGCCGCAACCGCCGCGAAAGCGGCGGCGTTCAGCCGCACGCTGCGGCCGGGACTCCCAGTCCCGGCTCCTCGAGGCGGCTCGTGACGATCGGCCGCAGCGCATCGGCCACCCGTCCCGGAGCCAGCCGGTAACCCTGCTCGACAAGGGTCGTGCAGAACGCGGCGTGCGCGCGCTGCGCGCGGTAGTCCGGTTCCCGCGACGGGTGGCGCAGGTAGCGCCCGAACAGGGTCAGGTCGCAGCACACCAGCAGGCTGGACTGGTAGAACAGCACGGTACGCCGCCGGAACAGCGACGCGCCCAGCACCTTGCGGCCGTCGATCGCCAGGTCGCAGATGCCCCGCGGACGCACGCCGCTCACGCCCAGCTCCGTGAGCGCCTCGGTCACCCAGGCGTTGATCCCGCACAGGTGCTCGCGGTTGCGGTACGGAGAGTCCACCGCGGCGACCAGCGCAAGCACGAGCTGCCCGGGCGCCAGGAGGACCGTGCCGCCTCCTCCACGGCGGCGCAGCAGCGGAATGCCGTCCCGCCGGACGCGGTCCCCGTACACGTCGGTCTGCTCGCGGCCGGCGGCGCCGAACACGATCGCGGGCTCGGCAGGTTCATAGATCCGCCACGCGGGCCGGCCGGTGCGCTCCTGTTCGTCGAGGAGGGCGTCGTTGACCCCGGGCGCCGCCTGCTCAGGCGCCATAGCGGCGCCGCTTGCCCGCATAGCCGGTCGCGATGGGCAGCAGGGCGCTGGCGGGCACGATCCCCCATGCGCCGGAGGCGCACTCCCGTTCTCCGAACGAACGGGTCGTGTCGGGCCGTCCCGCGGCAGCTCGGATCAGGAACGGCACCGGGTGCTCGGTGTGGGTGCGCGCGACCGCCGGCGTGGAATGGTCGCCGGTGACGATCAGCACGTCGGGCTCGAGCGCCAGGATGGACGGCAGGACTGCATCCACCCGTTCGATCTCCGCCACCTTGCCGTCGAAGTCGCCGTCCTCGCCGGCCGAGTCGGTGTACTTGTGGTGCACGAAAAAGAAGCGGTGCGCGCCCGACCACGCCGCGGACAGCGAGGTTACCTGTTCGTCCAGGTCAGGCAGATCCTCGATCACGTCCATGCCCACAAGGCGGCTGACCCCCTTGTAGTCGGGATAGACCGCGATCGCCACGCCGCGCATCGCGAACCGTTCGTGCAGCGGGGGCAGCGCGGGGCGCAGCGCGAAGCCGCGCAGCAGCAGATCGTTGGCGGGATGGCGGTCGGCCAGCCGTTCGCGCGCCTGCCGCAGGAACTCCGCGACCAGCCGGGCGGTCGGCTCGGCGGCCGGCTCCAGCGCGCTGGGCTCGAGCGGCGCGGCGCCGGTCCGTTGCGGGTCGGTGTCCGCGACCCGGTCGGAGAGCCCCGCCGCGCGCAGCACCACCATCGCCCGGTAGTCCTTCACCGGCCTGACGAACAGCTCGGCGCCCGCGAGCTCGATGCCGTCGAGCAACCGGCACAGCTCTGCGCAGACCTCCGTCGGGATGCGGCCTGCGCGGCGGTCGGTGATGAGGCCCGCGTCGTCGCTGGATGCGAAGTTGAGCCGCACGGCCACGTCGCCGTCCTGCAGCGGGAAGCCGATTCCCAGCGCGGCCACCACGCCGCGTCCCACCGGCACCTCCAGCGGATCGTACCCGAACAGCGCCAGGTGTCCCGGCGCCGAGCCGGGCGCCACCCCGTAGCCGATCGGAAGGTGCAGCCCGCACTCGCCTGCCGCCGCGGCGGCGTCCATGTTGGGCGTGTGGGCGCTCTCCAGCTCGGTGCGGCCGCCGGGATCGCGCGGCAGACCGCCGAGCCCGTCGAGCACCAGCAGCACGATGCGCCGGCCGTTCTCCTGAGCCAGTCCTGTTATCCGCTGATCCATGATGCCCGTGTTGGCGGCCTGCGCGACGCCGGACGCGTCCAAGAGGATTCGAACCTCTGACCCGCAGCTTAGAAGGCTGCTGCTCTATCCTACTGAGCTATGGACGCCCGCGGCCGGTCAGGGGAGTCTGTCGGACGGCCGCCCACGCGGCAAGGCGCGCCCCGCGCGCCCCGCCCCCGCGTCGTTCGGTTGACGCTGCACGGGCGCTCTCCGTACGCTGCGTGGCACGCTTGCCGGGCGCACCACCCGCGGGATGTAGCCTAGCGGCCAAGGCGCCTGCTTTGGGAGCAGGAGATCGGAGGTTCGAGTCCTCTCATCCCGAACGAAGTACCACGCATGAACACACTCATCGATACCATGACCGTCCTCGCCGACCGGGTGGCCGGCAACAACCGGTGGCGGCAGCGCGAGTGCATCAACCTGATTCCGTCCGAGACCACGCCCAGCCTGCTGGTGAAGGCGTGCGAGGTGGCCGACGCCGCCGGCCGCTACGCCGAGCACCGCCGTCTCAAGGGCGAAGAGGTCTACTTCTACCAGGGCACGGACTTCATCCAGGAGGTCGAGGAGGAGGTGCACGCCCAGGCGCAGCGCTTCTTCGGCTGCGACCGCGTGGAGGCGCGGCCGGTGTCGGGCCAGCTCGCCAACATCGTCGTGTTCGAAGCGTTGCTGCGCCTGAAGAACCGCGGCAACGACGGACCGATGCGGCGGCTGTCGTCGGTGATCAACAATGGGCTGATCCAGGGCGGGCACCTGAGCGCCCAGGCGATGGGCGCGCTGTTCAACGCGGTGGACCGCGACGGCGGCGCCGAGCGTACCTGTCCGATCCCGGTGCGGGCCGACAACCCGTACCTGGCCGATACCGAGGCCCTGCTGAAACTGGTCGAAGAGCAGCGCCCGGACCTGGTGGTGTTCGGCAAGAGCATGTTCCTGCATCCGGAGCCGGTGCGCGAGGTGGCCGAGCTTGCGGCCGGCCTGGACGAGCCGCCGCTGTTGATGTTCGACATGGCGCACGTCCTGGGGCTCTACGGCGCGTTCCAGGCACCGCTGGCCGAGGGCGCGGCCGTCGTCACCGGCAGCACCCACAAGACCTTCTTCGGGCCGCAGCGCGGCGTGGTGCTGGGCTCGCGCGCAGCCCGTCCGCTGTGGCCGCACGTGCGCCACCGCGCGTGTCCCGGCACCACCAGCAATCACCACCTGGGGACGCTGGTCGGTTTCCTGGCGGCGCTCTACGAGATGAACGACTGCAAGGACCACTACCAGCGTCAGGTGATCGCCAACGCGCGCGCCTTCGCGCAGGCGCTGGCAGCCGCGGGCATCGCCGTGGAAGGGGGTGAGTCGGAAGGCTACACGCACACCCACCAGGTGATCATCCGCGTCGCGCCGGCGGTGGCCGGTGACGAGGCGGCCGCGCGCCTGGAGCGCAACCACATCATCACCAACTACCAGGCGCTGCCGGACGACGCGAGCTTCGCGGTCGCAGGCGGGGTGAGGCTCGGCGTCCAGGAGATGACCCGCTACGGCATGCAGCCTTCCGACTTCGAGGCGGTCGCCGAGTTGATCGCGCGTGTGGTGCTGCGCGACGAGGACGTGCGCTCGGAGGCGATCGCGCTGCGCGGGCGCTTTCTGGACATGCGCTACTGCCTGCCTGCCGACCAGGCGATCCCGCTGGCCATGCGCATGCTTGAGCCGATGTTCCCGGCCGCCGCGGACGCGGTCGGATCGCTGTGGGGAGGATCGTGATGGCAGGTGAATCGAAGGTGGGTGCGAACGGGGGTGTCCCCACCCGCGCGGAGGCGTGGGACCTGGTACAGCGCTACATCGATTCGCAGGCTTTGCGCAATCACTGCCGGGCCGTGGAGGCGGTGATGCGGGCCGAGGCCGAGGCAGCGGGCGAAGACGCTGACGCGTGGGGCGTCATCGGGCTGGTGCACGACCTGGACTGGGAACGGTTCCCGGAGGAGCACTGCCGCAAGACGGAGGCCATCCTCACCGAGGCGGGATGGCCGGCCGGATACATCCGCGCCGTGATGTCGCACGGCTGGCAGATCTGCACCGACGTGGAGCCCGTGAGCCTGCTGGAAAAGACCCTGTACGCGGTCGACGAGCTGACGGGCTTCGTCACCGCGTGCGCGCTGGTGCGCCCGTCGAAGAGCGTCCGCGACCTCGAGGTCAAGTCCGTGCGCAAGAAGTGGAAGCAGAAGGGCTTTGCCGCCGGCGTCGACCGGGAGGTGATCGAGCGCGGCTGCGCGATGCTCGGCCGCGACCTCGACGACCTGATCGGCGCCGTCATCGCCGCCATGCGGCCGGTGGCGGCCGACATCGATCTGTGAGGATCGACCTGTAAGCGGAGGACCTGACGATGCCCAGAATGAGCAAGGCGGACAAGGTGAGCAAGACCGACGCCGAGTGGCGCGGCGAGTTGTCCGACGAGGAGTACCAGGTGACGCGTCGCAAGGGGACCGAAGCGCCGTTCACCGGGCGCTACTGGCGCAGCAAGGAGCCGGGCGTCTACCGCTGCCGCTGCTGCGGGAGTGCCCTGTTCGACTCCGCCACCAAGTTCGACTCCGGCACCGGATGGCCCAGCTTCACGACCCCGCGTGACGAAGACGCGGTGCAGACGGAGGAGGACCGCTCGCTGTTCATGCGCCGTACCGAGGTGCTCTGCGCGCGCTGCGACGCCCATCTCGGCCACGTGTTCGACGACGGCCCTGCGCCGACCGGCAAGCGCTACTGCATCAACTCGGCGTCGCTTCGGCACGAGCCTGCCGATGCGCTTGACAACGGAGGGAAACCGGGCTGAAGTTCTCCGTCCACTGGTGGGTGTAGTTCAATCGGTAGAGCGCCAGACTGTGGATCTGGATGTTGTGGGTTCAAGCCCCATCACCCACCCGATGCCCTCAGGGCTGCGCCTGTAGCTCAGCTGGATAGAGCGACGGACTTCGAATCCGTAGGTCGCAGGTTCGAGTCCTGCCGGGCGTGGTAGCGGGCCGTTAGCTCAGTTGGTAGAGCAGCAGACTCTTAATCTGCGGGTCGAAGGTTCGAGTCCTTCACGGCTCAGGCGATCGTCTCCGCTCGCTCTTGAACGCGGGGCGGTGCTCGCCGTACACTGTGGCAGGCACACGGAGATGGCTGAAACGGCAGGGTGGTCGGTGTTCGACCGGGACAGCGGTCGCTGGCCGTTGGTGCCTGCGAGAGTGGTGGAACTGGCAGACACGCCAGATTTAGGATCTGGTGCCGCAAGGCATAAGGGTTCGAGTCCCTTCTCTCGCACAGGTTCGACCAGAGGTGCTTCGATCGGTTTTTCCTCCACGCGGGAATAGCTCAGTGGTAGAGCACCACGTTGCCAACGTGGAAGTCGCGGGTTCAAGTCCCGTTTCCCGCTCTCTTCGATCATGGCGGCGCAACGATCTGCCGTCCGCCGACCCGCCAGAGCGCCGCTACCGGACTGACCCGTGATAGAGAAGCAGGACGAGCAACTCCAGGAGAACGCCGAGGTCAAGCTGTCGGTGACGGTCGCCGCCTCCGACGTGCAACGCGTGTACGACGCCACGGTGGCAGAGCACTGTCGAACCGTGCGCATCAAGGGCTTCCGCAAGGGCAAGGTGCCGCGTGACGTCCTGATCCGCAAGGCGGGCGATGCCTTGCTTGCTGAGGCTGCCGAGCGCATCATTGGTGAGGCGGCCCAGGCAGCGCTGGAGGCCGCCGAGCATCCGCCGATCCGCTCCTCGCGCCCGCGGGTGGAGGCGGAAGAGCCGCTGGCGGTCGGCTCCGCGTTCCGCTTCGACCTGCTGTACGACACCAAGCCGGAGGTCAGCCTGGGCCGCTACCGGGGCGTGGACGTGACCCGTCCCCGCTTCCGCATCGAAGACGGTGACCTGCAGCGCGAGCTGGACGCCATCCGCGAGCAGAACGCCGTGGTGGTGGAGAAGCAGTCCGACGTGGTCGAGAGCGGTGACGTGGTGGAGATCGACTACGTGGAGGTGGAGGACGGCAGTCCGGTCTCTTCCACCCGGCGCGAAGGGTTCGTGTTCGAGGTCGGCACCGGCTACAACCAGCACCGCATCGACGACGACCTGGTCGGCATGCGGGTCGACGATGAGCGCGACATCGACAAGACCTACCCCGACGACTTCGAGGATGAGGCGCTCGCCGGCCGGTCGCTGGTGCTGCGGGTGCGCGTACGCCGGCTGCGGGAGAAGCAGCTTCCGGATCTTGACGACGAGCTGGCGCAGGACGTCAGCGAGCGATTCGAGACCCTGGAGGATCTGAAGGCGGACATCCGCGAGCGCATCCGGAGCGACGGCGACCGGATCGTCCGTGAGCGGCTGATCTCCGCGATCATCACCGCCGTTGAGGAGGCTTCGGTGGTCCCCCTGCCGCGCTCCCTGGTGGACGCCGGCCTGGCCGCCGACTGGTCGGCCATGGTGTCGCGCTACGGCGGCAGCGAGCGCCGGGTGACGCTGGCGCTGGAGCGGTCCGGGACCGACCGCAACGCGCTCTTTGAGCAGTGGCGGCCGGCGGCCGAGCGCCGCACGCGCCTGATGCTGATCACGGACCGGCTGGCAGACGCCGAGGAGATAGCGGTCGCCGACGACGAGGTGGAGCAGGAGCTTGTGCGCCGCGCGCGCTCGCGCTCGATGGAGATCGAAGAGCTGCGCGAGGCGTATGAGCGCAACGAGATGCTGCCGGCGCTGCGGGCCGATGTCCGCAACGAGAAGCTCTACGACCGACTGATCGAGCTCGCCGCGGTCAAGGAAGGCGAAGAGCTCGCCTATATGGACTTGGTATCCGGAAACAGCTAACTTTGAGGTGGCCGGCGGGGAATCCTCCCCGAGCCCGCGAACCAACCATGGACCGACCACTCCCATGAGCCGACCAATGTCATTGAACGAACAGGCCATGAACGAACAACTCAACGCCCTCGTACCCATCGTCATCGAACAGACCGGGCGCGGCGAACGCTCGTACGACATCTACTCCCGGCTGCTCAAGGACCGGATCGTCTTCATCGACGGCGAAATCTACGACATCACCGCCGACCTCGTGGTGGCGCAACTCCTGTTCCTGGAGTCACAGGATCCGGAGAAGGACATCCACGTCTACATCAACTCGCCGGGCGGCATGGTGACCGCCGGGCTGGCCATCTACGACACGCTGCGCTACATCAGCGCGGACGTGCAGACGATCTGCCTGGGTCAGGCCGCGTCGATGGGCGCGTTGCTGCTGGCCGCCGGAACCAAGGGCAAGCGGACTGCCCTGCCGTCCGCCCGCCTCCTGATCCATCAGCCGTGGGGCGGCGTGTCCGGGCAGGCGGCCGACATCGGCATCCAGGCGCGCGAGCTGGTGCGCCTGAAGCGACTCATCATCAGCTACTTCGCGGAGTGCACGGGCAAGGACGAGAGCGTCGTTGCTCAGGACCTGGAACGGGACTACTATATGTCGTCGCACGAGGCGGCAGAGTACGGCCTGATCGACAAGGTGCTTACGAGACGGGGTCCTGACGAGGCGAGCTGATGGCCAAGACCGCGAAGACTGACGACAAGCTCTGCTCCTTCTGCGGCAAGACGGCGGACACCGCACGCCGCCTGATCGCCGGGCCCGGCGTGTACATCTGCGACGAGTGCGTGGTCGTCTGCAAGAAGATCCTCGACGATGAGGAGAAAGTCTTCTCCGCGGAGTTCCGGGACGAGGTGCCGAAGCCGCGGGAGATCAAGAGTTACCTCGACCAGTACGTGATCGGCCAGGAAGACGCCAAGAAGGTGCTGGCCGTCGCCGTGTACAACCACTACAAACGCATCACCATGCGCAACCGTGGCGACAGCGACGTGGAGATCGAGAAGTCCAACGTGCTGCTGATCGGCCCCACCGGCACCGGCAAGACCCATCTGGCCAGGACGCTGGCGCGCAAGCTGAAGGTCCCGTTCGCGATCGCCGACGCGACTACCCTCACCGAGGCCGGGTACGTGGGTGAGGACGTCGAGAACATCCTGCTGCGGCTGATCCAGAACGCGGGCAACAACATCGCCGCCGCCGAGCGCGGCATCATCTACATCGACGAGATCGACAAGATCGCAAAGAAGGGTGAGAACGTGTCGATCACCCGCGACGTGTCGGGCGAAGGCGTGCAGCAGACGTTGCTGAAGATCGTCGAGGGTACGGTCGCCTCCGTGCCCCCGCAGGGGGGCCGCAAGCATCCCAATCAGGAGATGCTGAAGATCGACACCTCCAACATCCTGTTCATCTGCGGCGGCGCGTTCATCGGCCTGGACCAGGTGGTGGCCTCGCGCGTGATGCAGTCGCCGCTCGGGTTCGGGGCCGAAGTGGAGAACCGGCGCGACCGCAACCTGCTGTCCCTGTACTCTCACCTGCAGCCGGACGACCTGATCCGCTACGGCATGATTCCGGAATTCATCGGCCGCCTGCCGATCGTCGTCACGCTCGGCGACCTGACCGTCGACTCGCTCAAGCGGATCATCATCGAGCCGAAGAATTCGGTGATCCGCCAGTATCAGGCCTCGCTGAGCGTCGACGACGTCGAACTGTCATTCGAGGACGATGCCATCACCGCCATCGCCGAGAAGGCGATGGACCGCAAGACGGGAGCCCGCGGCCTGCGGGCGATCATCGAAGCGGCGATGGTCGACATCATGTTCAACATCCCTTCGATGGAGGGACTGAAGAAGGTGGTGGTCACCCGTGACGTCATAGAGACGTCCCAGAGCCCGGAAGTTGTGTTCGTCGCCGACGAGAAGCAGTCGGCATAGCGCCCATGTTGCTGCCCGCTGACGTCTGGACCATGGCTCGGGCACCCGAGGGCACGGCCGTGCTGATCCGGCCGTCGGGGGCGGACGTGGCCGTGCCCATCTTCGTCGACCACTGCATCGCGCAATCGATCTACATCGCCCTGCGCGGCGAACGGCAGAGCCGGCCGCTCACGCACGATCTGTTCCTGCAGACGCTGGCCGCGATGAAGGTTTCCGTGGAGCGTGTGGAGATCACGGAGATCAAGAGCGTCGGCGGTCACGGCACGTTCTTCGCGCGGCTCGTGCTGCTCCAGGACGGTCAGCAGGTGGAGGTGGATTCGCGGACGTCCGATGCCATCGCCATCGCCCTGCGCGCCAAGTGTCCGATCTTCATCGACGAGGACGTGGTCGAGCAGGCGTCGATCCCGGTTTCCACGGTGGAGAGCGGGGACTCACCGGAAGGGGACGAAGACGACGCGGAAGCAGCCGAAGCGGCGGAAGGCGACCCGGTCGGAAAGCTCAAGCGCGAACTCGCCATCGCCGTCCAGGAAGAGAAGTACGAAGAGGCTGCGAGGCTGCGCGACCGCATCACCGAGCTGGAAGGGTCCTCGTAGCGGCTACTGGTCGCCCGGGTTACTGGTCGCGCCGGGCTATTCGTCGCCTTTCTGCTTGACGTTTTGCAGCCGCTCTTCGATCAGGGTTTCGATCTCGGTCTTGTCCTTGCCGAGCGAGTACGAAACCTCGTCCACCATCAGCCGCAGCGCGCTGTCGTACAGCTTGCGCTCCAGGATGGGCAACTCCTTGATCCTGCTGCGGTAGGACAGCGAGCGCACGACCGAGGCGATGTCGTCGACCGCGCCCTGCTTCAGGAGATCGAGGTTCATCTGATAGCGCAGCTTCCAGTCGGTGGGGATGGGGTCGAAGTCTTCGGCGATCAGCCGCAGGGCGCGTTCGGCCTTGCGCTTGCTGACGATGGCGCGGATGCCGAGCCCGTCCGCCTTGTCGACCGGAATCATGATCGTCATGTCGGAGACTTCCAGGTAGACGACGTAGTAGAGGGTGGGACTGCCCTGAAACTCCCGCTCCTCCAGCCGCTCGATCCTGCCGACGCCCTGGAGGGGATATACGATCTGCTGGCCCACGGAGTAACGCGTCCTGGGGCGGGCCGGCTTCCGCTTGGCCGCGGCTTTTTTGGCCGGCGACAAGTCGTCCAGGGACGTGTCCGCCTCGACCGCGGCATCGTCGACCGTGCCGTTCGTCCCATCAGCCGTGTCGGCTGCCAGCTTGGCCTCGGTTGCCGATCTGGCGCGGCGCTTGGCGGCCGGACGCTTGCTGACCGCTCCGGGTTTGCTGACCGCTCCGGGTTTGCTGGTCGACTTCCGCTGCGCGGCCTTCGGTCCGCCAACCACCGGCGGCTGCGTCGATTCCGTGGGCTCGGTAGACCTGTCCGCGGTAGACTTGGTCGCGTCTTCCTTCGCAGACGCGGCTGACCCCATGACCGAAGTATCGCACAGAGACCGTTCCGGGTCAAAACAGAATCACCGGTGACTCCTTCCGAGCGGCCCCGCAGCCGCCTGACGCGGGTGCTGAGCATTGCCGGGTACCCTGCCCTGTTCGCGGCGCTCGGCGTGGTCGCGATCGTCTTCTGGGAGCCCGTGTTGTCCCTGATGCGGAACCCCGAGGAGCTCCGCGTACGGGTGGAGGCCTACGGGGTGGCGGCCCCTGCGGTGTTCATCGCCGTCCAGGTGCTGCAGGTGGTGGTCTTCGTGATCCCGGGAGAGTTCCCGCAGTTGGCCGCCGGGTACCTGTTCGGCATCCCGCTCGGCATCGCCCTGACGCTGGGCGGAGCGGCGCTTGGCTCGGCCATCGGGTTTCTGCTCGCGCGCTTGCTCGGGCGCCCGTTTCTGCACGCGATCGTGTCGGAGAAGCGCAGCAGCCAGGTTGAGGATCTGATCGCCTCGCCGCGCGGGGTCGGTATGTTGTTCCTGCTGTACCTGATTCCCGGGATCCCGAAGGACGTCCTGTGCTACGTGGCCGGCATCGGTCCCCTGCGGCTGGGCGTCTACCTGTTGGCAAGCACCGTCGGGCGCCTCCCCGGAGTGGCGGTGAGCGTGATATCCGGAGACGCGGCCGCCGAGCGGCAGTGGGCGGTCGTGGCGATCGCCCTGGGCATCGCCGTGGTGTTCTTCGTGGTGGGATTCCTGTTGCGCCGCCGACTCATGGAGGTGCTGCAGCGCTTCGCGCGGCTCGATGAGCCCCGGCCGCCCGCCGAACCGGGGCCGCCCGGTCAGCCTGGGAGGAAATCCGCGACGGCGGCGACGCCGGCCGGCAGGTCCGCGCGCCGGAAGCCCAGGTAGCGGAACGGATGGATGTCCAGCAGGTTCGGGGTCCACCCGGACACGCGCTGCAGGTCGATGAGCGAATAGGACACAAGGTGATTGACCGGAAGGATGGCCGCGTCCTGCAGCAGCAGCTCCTCTGCCTCCGCCAGCAGCTCCAGGCGGTCGAGGCCGGTAGCACCGATGGCGCGATCGATGATCCGGTCGTAGTCGCGGGACGAGTACCCGGCGTCGTTGAGGTTGCTCGAGCTGGTCCACATCTGCAGGAAGCTGATCGGATCGATGAAGTCGCCGATCCAACTGCTGATCGTCAGCGTGAAGTTGCCGGCCTTCACTTCCGCCAGATAGTCGTCGTAATCCCGTACCACGGCCACGGTGACGTCGATCCCGAGGTTGGACTCCCAAGCGGTCTCGATGTCCGCGGCCAGTGAAGCAGCCCCGGCGCCCGGCACCGTGACCGTGACCGGCGGGAGCCCGTTGCCGTCCGCGAAGCCGGCCTGCTCCAGCAGCCGCCGCGCGGTGCGCATGTCCTGGGCCGGGATGCCTTCCACGGCCGGATAGTTCGCCGTGCGCGGCACCAGGCCGCTCGTCGGGAAGTCCACCCGTTCCGGGTCGCGCACCGTATCCCACGGAACCATCAGGACGAGCGCACGGCGCACGCGCACGTCATCGAACGGCGGATCGCTCGACTTGAACACGAAATAGGTCGTGCCGAACAGCCGGTTGGCGACGACGAACGGGCGAATCTGCGCAGCGGTCTCACCACGTCCATCGAAGGGGTCGGCCCAGTGAATCTCTCCCGCCAGGAAACCGGCATTGACGGCGGCCAGGTCTTCGAAGGCGCGGACGCGGATGCGGTCGAGCTCGACCTCCGACCGTGCCCAGTAGTGCGGACTCCGGTCGAACACCAGCTCGTCCGCCTCCCGGCCTGTCAGGGAGAACGGACCGTTGCCGATGATCGGCGCCTGCCGCTCCCACCCGACCTGGGCGCGGTAGGCGGGGTAGACCGGGGCGAAGGCGTGGTGTGCCAGCGTGCTCAGGAAGTGCTCGGCCGGGCGCTCCAGCACCACCTCGAGCTCGATGGGCGAGATCACGCGGATGCCGACGGCCTCTTCGTCGTTGTTGGCCCCCGACCGGTAGTCGGCCACGCCCTTGATCACGTCGAACAGCACCGAGTACTCGGCCTGCTCGCCGGGGTTGATGATGCGCAGCCAGGATGCCCGAAAGTCCTCGGCGATCACTTGCGTGCCGTCCGAGAAGCGGGCGTTGTCGCGCAGCAGAAAGCGGTAACGCAGCCCGTCTTCGGACACCTGCCAGGAGCGTGCTACGCCGGGAACGGGGTCAAGGGTATCGGGATGGTAGGAGACGAGGCCCTCCGACAGCGCGGTGAAGAGTTGCGCTTCGATTGCGGTGTAAGCGTGCAAAGGGTCGAACGCCACGTCCACGGTGCCGAGGGCGACGACCATCTCCCGGGCCGTCGTCTCGTCGGCGCCGACGGTGGGAGTTGCGGTGACCAGGAGCGCGGCGCCGACAAGCGCGGCCGACGCCAGTCGCGCGGACAAGGAGCGCGTGCGCCGCATCCGAACGGCCCTGCCCATCATCCGCGCCTGAAGGCTTCCAGCGGGTCGATGCCGAGCCGCACGCGCAGGTAGAGGAAGCCTGCCAGCAGCCCGCCGAGGTGGGTCAGATGAGCGACGTGGGTGCGCTGCCCGGTGATCTGGAATACCAGCGCCAGCCCGCCGAGGATGAGCACCATGGTGGTGGCGCGCATCGGGATGAACCAGAAGGTCACGACCTGGTACGGGTTCAACACCGCGTAGGCCAGCATGATCCCGTACACGGCGCCGGATGCGCCCACGATGGCCACCGGTGCTGCCGACGCCACGGCCAGGATGGTGCTGAACACCCCGGCGAGCACGCCGCAGGTGAGGTAGAGCGTCAGGAACTCCGAGCTGCCGATCTCCCGTTCCACCGGCGAACCGAACAAGAAGAGCATGAGCATGTTGAACAGCAGGTGCAGCGGACCGCCATGCAGGAACAGGTAGGTGACGAGCTGCCAGACGGCGCCTTCGCGAGCCACCATCAGCGGGCGCAGGACCGCCGCCCCGAGGGAGGAAGGAGCGGCCAGGAGCACGAGATACATGCCGACCGTGATGCCGATCAGCCATGTGGTTGCGTTGTATTGCCGATACGGGAACGGCCTACGGAGCAAGCCACGGTCGCTCACCCCGACAAGCTACCGCCCGCCCCGAACGCGGTCAAACCGTCGGTCCCCCGGCGCCGATGAGTGCGTCGGCCATCTCCAGCAGCCGGTCGGCGGGCTCACCTTCCGGAACGAGAGCGGCAAGGTCCACCCGAGTCTCCCGGTACAGGTCGCCCGCCCGCCTGCGCGCGTCCTGCAGGCTGCCTGACGCCTGCAGCAGGGCGACGGCCCGGTCGATCTGTGGACGCACCCGGTCGATGGGACGGTTCTGGATGCCGTCCAGGATCCCCCACAGCTCGTCCGCGCCGCCTCGCTCGCGATGCAGAATGAGCGGGAGACTCTTCTTGCCCTCGATCAGGTCGTCTCCGCGATCCTTGCCCGGATTGCCGCGTTCCAGGTTGGTGACGTCGTCGATAATCTGGAAGGAGACGCCGAAGCGCTCGCCGATGGCGACCAGCGAGCTCACCGCTACGGCCTCGGCGCCTCCCAGAGCGGCGCCAAGTCCCAGAGCGAGTCCGGCAAGGCTGCCCGACTTCAGGGTGCACATCGACATGTAGTCCGCCGCGCTGGGCAGGATCGCTCCGGGGCGGTGCCAGAGGATGTCCAGCCCTTGCCCGTAGTGCAGCTTGCGCATCGTCTCGGCGTACATGCGATAGACGCGCAGTTCCTCCGCCGCATCCAGCGCGGGCACGTCCGCGGACGGCCGGTCGAGCATCCGCGTCGGCAGGAAGTAGACCAGGTTGCCCGCGTTCACTGCCACGTCCACCCCGAACTCGACGTGAGCGGCCGGGCCGCCGCGGCGGGTGCGCGCGCCGTCCTCGATGTCGTCGATGATCAGGCTGCCGGCGTGGGTGAGCTCCACCAGCGGAACCAGGGGCAGCGCACGGTCGCCGCCGCCGTACATCTCACAGGCGAGCTGCATGAACAGGGCGCGCCAGCGCTTGCCTCCCCGTTCCATCAGGCGGCGGGCGGGCGCCACGATCTGGGCGCCGCGCTCGGACGTCAGGGTCGGACCATGCGGTCCCGGCTCCCGGAGGCGGAGGGCCTCGAACAGTACCGCTTCGATCCGTGCCAGCCGCTCCACGCGAGATGACTGTCGTGCCCGCGGCGTCAGTCGTCAAGGTGACCCTTGCTACGGCGGTTGCATCTGCCGGACGGCACCGGTATGATCGACCGCAACTCCCAAACAAAGAGGTGCGAGATAAGATGAAACGTGTAGTGACGATTTTGGCTCTCGTGGCCCTCGCGGCTTCCTTCTCCTTCGCGGATGGTCACATGGCCATGTACATGGGCGTCGACGTCCATACCGACGGCGGCATGTGGCAGGAGGTCGATGGCCGCTTGGCGCAGACCGACGCCTCCGCATGGCTGGCTGGAGCCACGGTGCCCGCGGGCATCCAGGGCAAGGCCGAGTACTCATTCGACGTCGCCTACCTGGGCGGCTTGGAGGACAACGCCATCGGCTTCGGCGCCATAGTGCCCGGCTTCGTGATGGGTCTGGTCTGGGATCCGGCCAATCTGGGCGGCTCCGGACTGCACGCGCAGGTTTACAACGCCGCGGGTGAGATTCACGAGTACGCGGGCATCACGTACAGCTTCGAGATCCCGGCAGCGATGATCGCCGGCATCACGGCGGAGATGGTGATGAACACCCCGCTGACGGTCCGCATCCGCATCGATTCCAGCAATGGCAACGTGTGGGTCAAGGATCCGTTCGACGCGACCACGTGGTGGGCGTTCACCCTGGGTCAGTCGCTGGAAGGAGAGGGCCACAACATGGTCGGCGTGGGCACCACGTCGGCGGCGGCCAGCTTCGGCAACTTCTCCGCGATGGCGATGGAGATGTAGCGGTCCGCTACCCGTTCTGACCGGAGCGGCGCCGTACGCGGCGCCGCCTTGATCCCGTCGGCCGTCGCCCGTGCGGCGGCCGATTCTTTTTTGTCCGCTCCCGGTGTGGCCGCACCAGAACCCCGAACGGTGCCTCGTCAGACAGGCCCCCGCCGCGGTAGCTGCGGTAGATCCTGCACGCCCGGTAGTACGGCTCCGGGCTGGCGAAGGTCGCCAGGGTGTCCGCGCGGAACAGCTCCAGAAGCCGGGGGAAGGACGGCTCGGCCATGATGCGCTCCAGCAAGGCGCGGCGCCCGGGGCTGGCACCGCCCTCCCGCATAGCGCCCGGCATCATGTGGTACCGGACCAGAAACCCGACCTCATCCACCACCGGCTGATCGAAGCCGAGCCGCCGCAGGAACCTCCGCGCCACCTGAGCGCCGATGTCGGCGTGAGCGAAGAAGCGCTTGCGGCCGATCGGCCGCGCGCTCGCCTTGCCAACGTCGTGCAGCAGCAGCGCCAGCGACAGGATCAGGTCCGCGCGCTTGCGGTGGGCAAAGGTCGCCAGCGTGTGCTGCCAGCCGCCGCCTTCCGGATGGTGTTCCTTGGCGTGGTCGACGCCGGCCAGGGCGCTGAGCTCCGGCCACCAAAGGTCGACCAGTCCGGCCTGCAGCAGCAGGTCCAGCCCCTTTTCCGGGTAGGGCGAGCTCAGGATCTCGCAGAGGAGCTGGCGCTGGTACTCCGGTGCGACCGGGGGCGGCTCCCGTCGCAGCGTCAGACCGGTCGGATCGGCAGCGTAGTGGTAGCGCGACACCAGGCGGGCCGCCTCGGTCAGACGCACCCACTCCGCGTGCACCACCGGCACCGGCACGAGTTCGGCGCGCCGCAGGTCGCCGTAGACGCCGTGCGGATCGTGGAACACCCCGGTCCGCGGGTCGTAGCGCAGGTCCAGCACCGTGAACGGGTTGCGCGGCCACGGCTCCGAGTCGTCGGCGCAGCGGAAGAAGACGCTTCGGCCGCCATCCTGCGTGGCCGCGTGCTCGAGGGGAAAGCCCGGGAACGTCAGCTCGTCGAACAGCCGAGCCAGCGCGATCAGGTCACCGCGCGTGAGGATGATCTCGGAAGCGGCTCCATCAGTGCGGAAGTAACGGTCGAGCGCGGAGTAGCTGCCCAGGTAGGTCTGAAAGCCGGCGTCGGACAGCACTGCCGCGGGTGCGGAGCCGTTCTGCATGAATTGCCTGCCATCCCGGTGTGTGCGTCAGAGCGTGGCGGAGACCACTTCGATCTCCGGGTCGATCTCGTCGCGGAGGATTCCCTGGATCGCGCTGAGCGTGCCGGATTCCGATGCCGGGCAGCTCCCGCAGGCCCCCTGATAGCTGACCACCACCCGCTTGTCCTCGTACGCCAGCACGTCCAGATCGCCGCCGTCGCCCTGAAGGTAGGGCCGCACCGTTCGGTCGAGCACGTCTTCGATGGCCCTGATGTCGTCGGGCAGATCGTCACGGCTGCGCTCCGGCTGCCGCGGGGTGAAGTCGGGGTCGTGGGACTGGATCTCGCTGCCGGCGATCTCCTTGATCTGATCGGCCGCGTCCTGCCAGTCGGTGTCTTCGTCCTTGCTGACGGTGATTACGTTCTCGAACAGGTGTACCTGGCGGACGTACGGCAATTCGAACAGCCGCTCCACCAGCGGCACGCCTGTTGCCTGCTCCGGCCCCTCGAACGTGATCTTGCCGGTGCTCTTCACGTCCAGGTTGAGGATGAACTTCATCGCGTTCGGATTGGGGGTGAACTGCGTGAGAATGGCGACGGGCACGGCGGTGGACCTCAACTCTCCGTGGTGACGGCACCACCGTCGACGAGCGCGCTGGACAGCGCGTGCCAGGACAGGATCGCGCACTTCACCCGCGCCGGGTACTCCCAGATGCCGGAGAACACCTGCAGCTTGCCCAGCTCGGAGTGCCGGGTGGAGTCGAGGCGCCCGCGCACCAGGTCGTGAAAGCGCTCGAACAGTGCGGTCACCTCGTCGGCGCTCATGCCGGTGACCGTTTCGGTCATCAGGGACGCGGACGCCTTGGAGATGGCGCATCCCGCGCCGTAGAAGCCGATGGCCGCCACCTTGCCGTCTTCGTCCAGGCGCAAATCGATCGTGAAGCGGTCGCCGCACAACGGGTTGTCGCCCTCGGCGCTGTTGGTGGCGTCGCAGAGTGGCCCGTAGTTCCTCGGGTTGCGGTTGTGCTCAAGGATCACCTGCTGGTACAGCTCAGCCCGTCCTGAGTCAGCCTGTCCGGAATCGACACGGTCGCTCACGCGAATACCTCCATGGTGCGGTCGATCGCGCGCGTGAGCGCCCCGATCTCCGCGCCCGTATTGTAGAACGCAAACGACGCGCGCGCCGTGGCGGGCACGCCGAAGCGTTCCATGACCGGCTGTGCGCAGTGGTGTCCGGTGCGGATCGCGACCCCTTCGTCGTCCGCGATCGTGCCCAGGTCGTGCGGGTGGATGTCGCCGACCACGAACGATAGCACCGGTGCCTTGTCGGCCGCGGTGCCGATCACGCGTACGGCATCGATCGCCTGCAGCGCTTCGGTCGCGGCGCGCAGCAGGTGGCGCTCGCGCTCTTCGATCCAGTCGAAGCCCAGACCCTGCACGTAGTCGATCGCGGCGCCAAGGCCTATGACGCCGGCGATGTTCGGCGTCCCCGCTTCGAGCCGGTTGGGCAGTTCAGCGTAGGTGCTCCCCTCGAACGCGACGGACCGGATCATGTCGCCGCCGCCGGTCACCGGCGGCATCTCCTCCAGGAGCTCGCGCCGGCCGTAGAGCACACCGACGCCCGTCGGCCCGTACAGCTTGTGGCCGGAGAACGCCAGGAAGTCGCAGTCGAGGGCCTGAACGTCGATCGGCGTGTGGGCGACCGCCTGTGCGGCATCGACCAGCACCACGGCGCCGCGCTCGTGGGCCGCCGCGGCGAGGCCGGCCACCGGCACGACTGTTCCGAGGGCGTTGGATGCCAGCGTGACGGCGACCAGCCGTGTGCGCGGCGACAGCACCCGCTCCACCGCATCGAGGTCCAGGCTGCCGTCGTCCAGGATCGGCAGCACGCGCAGTGCACAGCCGCGCCGCTGGCAGGCCATCTGCCACGGCACGATGTTGGAGTGATGCTCCATCTCGGTGACGACGATCTCGTCCCCGTCACGGAGATTGGCGTCACCCCAGCTCTGCGCGACCAGGTTGATGGCTGCGGTTGTGCCGGCGGTAAAGATGATCTCCTCCCCCGCGCGCGCGCCGATCAGGTCGCGGACGCGTTCGCGCGTGGCCTCGTAGCGCGCGGTAGCTCGCTGGCTCAGGTAGTGGACGCCACGGTGGATGTTGGCGACCTCCTCCTGGTAGTGATCGGTCACCGCCCGGATCACCGCACGCGGCTTGAGGGTAGTGGCGGCGTTGTCCAGGTAGGCGAGCGGCCGGCCGTGCACGAGCCGTTCCAGCATCGGAAAGTCACCACGCACGGCAGTCAGATCGACCGCTGCGCGGGGGGCGGGCATCACGCGGCTTCCAGGCTGGCGAGGCCGCGGTCAAGCTGCGCCTGCAGGGCAGCCTCCACCTCGGAGATCTCGATCCTGCGGTTCACTTCATCCAGGAAGCCGCGTACCAGCATGGCGGTCGCCATGCCGCGAGGGATGCCGCGGCTCTGCAGGTAATGGAGCTGCTCGGGAGCCAGCGGTCCCGAGGTGGCCCCGTGCGTACAGCGTACCTGATCGGCGCCGATGCGAAGCTGCGGGCGCGCGTCCGCGCGCGACTCGGGATGCAGCAGGAGCGTGTTGCTCAGTTGGAAGGCATCGGTCCCCTGGGCGACGCGATCCACCTCGATCGTGCCCTGGAAGGCCGAGCGCGCGCCGTCGAGCAGCACGGTCTTGAAGAGTTGGTCGCTGGAGCACTCGGGCGCGCGGTGCTGGACGCAGGTGTGTACCGCCCCGTGCGCGGGGCCCGACAGGACGGCGGCTCCGCCCAGGCGGGCACGCGCACCGCCGTCGAGCAGCGCGACGGTCACTTCGATCCGGTCGATGGCCATCCCGCCACCGATCAGCGCAAGGTCGAGCTCCGCATCGGCGCCCACGGCGGCGCGCAGCGAGCCGAAGCCGAACGCCTTCGGGTCGTCGTCCGCCAGCCGGTAGTAGCGCAGCGCGGCGCCCGGCGCCACCACCAGATCGGTGCCCGGTACGTGCAGCGTGGCCGCCGGACGGTCCGGCGGCTCCCAGCGCTCCACCACCGTGGCGCGTGCCCCGGCCGCCAGCTCCACGCGGACGGCGTCGGCGTACAGCGTCCCGCCGTCGGGTCGAGGGCGACGGCGGTGGACGATCTCTACATAACGCGACTCGCCGGTATCGACGGTGACGTGGAACCCGGAGCCGGCGAACGCCTGATTGAGTGCCGTGAAGGCGTGCTGGGGATAGTCGCTCACCGCGCTCGCCGGCGGCTGTTGCGCTGCCCCCAGCGGCCGCCAGCCGCCGGTGGCCGCTGCATCCCCGCCGTCCCCTTCGGGCTCCTCCGGGGCCTGAAACCGCTCGCCGAGCAGCGGCCGCACGTTCGTGTACGTCCACGCCTCGTCGCGAGCCAGCGGCAGCCCTCCGGACGCCAGCCGCTCGCGGCCCGTCCGGCGCAGGGCGCTCAGCCAGGGAGGGCCGCCGTGCTCGGCATCGAAGTGGCTGGCGCGCTCGATCAGCTCGGCGATCCAGGAGCGCGCCTGCTCGGCGACTGTCATTCCTAGCCCCGCACGGGCTCGACCGGGGCGGTCAGCCAGTCATAGCCACGCTGCTCGACCTCCTGCGCCAGCTCCGCGCCCCCCGAACGGACGATGCAGCCGCCCGCCAGGACGTGCACGCGATCGGGGGTGATGTGGTCCAGCAGGCGCTGGTAGTGGGTGATCAGCACGATCGCGTTCTGGTCGGTGCGTAGCGTCTCGATGCTCCCGGCCACGGCGCGCAGCGAGTCGATGTCGAGCCCGGAGTCGGTCTCGTCCAGGATCGCCAGGCGCGGCGAGAGCACGGCCATCTGCAGGATCTCGTTGCGCTTCTTCTCGCCGCCGGAAAAGTCGACGTTCAGGTCGCGGTCGATGAAGCTCTCGTCGATGCCGACCGAGCGCGCCTTGTCGCGCAGGAAGCGGTCGAAGTCGTACGGGTCCAGCTCCGGCAGGCCGTTGTGGCGGCTGATCTCGTTGTAGGCGGCGCGCAGGAACACGGAGTTGGAGACGCCGGGAATCTCGATCGGGTACTGGAAGCTGATGAAGATTCCTTCGCGCGCGCGCGCGTCGGCGTCCATGGCCAACAGGTCGCGCGGGCGCAGGTTGATCTCGTACCGAAGCGTTCCGGCCGTGACCTGGTAGTCGGGGTGGCCGCCGATCACCCGCGCCAGGGTGCTCTTGCCGGAGCCGTTGGGCCCCATGATCGCATGCACCTCGCCGACGCCGATGTCCAGGTCCACACCGTGCAGGATCGGGGTATCGTCTATGGATGCGGCCAGGCCGCGTGCGGCAAGCATCAGCCCACACTCCCTTCGAGCTTCATTTCCAGGAGCTTGACCGCCTCCACCGAGAACTCCAGCGGCAGCTTGCGGAACACTTCCTTGCAGAAGCCGTTGATCAGCAGCGAGATGGCTCCCTCGGTGTCGATGCCGCGGGTCGCCAGGTAGAAGAGCTGGTCGGCGCCGATCTTGGAGGTCGACGCTTCGTGCTCGACCGTCGCGGTGGGGTTGCGCACCTCGATCGACGGGAAGGTGTTGGCCACGCACTCGTCCCCGACGAGCATCGAGTCGCACTGCGTGAAGTTGCGGGCGCCGTCGGCGCCGGGCTGGACGCGCACCTGACCCCGGTAGCTGTTCACCGACCGGTCGGCCGAGATGCCCTTGGAGACGATCGTGCTGCTGGTGCGCGGCCCGATGTGGATCATCTTGGTGCCGGTATCGGCCTGCATGCGGTTGTTGGTGAGCGCGACCGAGTAGAACTCGCCCACGGAGTCGGCGCCGGAGAGGATGACGCTCGGGTACTTCCAGGTGATGGCGGCGCCGGCCTCCACCTGCGTCCACGAGATCTTGGAGCGCCGGCCCAGGCAGCGGCCGCGCTTGGTGACGAAGTTGTAGATGCCGCCACGGCCCTCCTCGTCGCCGGCGTACCAGTTCTGGACGGTCGAGTAGTTCACGGTCGCCTCGTCCAGCGCGACGATCTCCACGACGGCGGCGTGGAGCTGGTTCCGGTCGCGCATCGGCGCCGTGCATCCCTCGACGTAGTTCACGGAGCTGCCTTCCTCGGCGATGAGCAGCGTACGCTCGAACTGTCCGGTCTCCGCCGCGTTGATGCGGAAGTAGGTTGACAGGTCGATCGGGCACTGCACGCCGCGCGGGATATAGCAGAACGATCCGTCGGTGAAGACCGCGGAGTTCAGCGCCGCGAAGTAGTTGTCGGCCGTCGGCACCACGGAGCCCAGGTAGCGCTGGACCAGCTCCGGATAGTCCTGCACCGCCTCTCCCATGGAACAGAACACGATCCCCAGCTTCTCGAGCTGCTCCTGGTTGGTGGTGCCGACGGAGACCGAGTCGAATACGGCGTCGATCGCCACGCCCATCAGGCGCTTCTGCTCCAGCAGCGGGATGCCCAGCCGCTCGAAGGTGGCGATCACCTCCGGGTCGACGTCGTCCAGCGACTTCGGGTTGTCGCCGTTCTGATTGGCGCCGACCTTTTTGGGCGCAGAGTAGTAGCGGATGTCCTGGTAGTCGATCTGCGGGTAGTCGACAAAGCGCCACCACGGCTCCTCCATCGCCTGCCACCGCTCCAGGGCGCGCAGGCGGAAGTCGAGCATGAAGGCGGGCTCGTTCTTCTTCTCCGAGATCAGCCGCACCGTATCGGCGGAAAGTCCCTTGGGTACCTCGTCGGTCTCCACGTCGGTGTGGAAGCCGGCGCGGTACTCCTCGTTTGGTTGCAGGGTGCTCTGCTGATCGTGCGCTGCGATTTCCATCAGGTCTCCTGGATCAAGAGGCTCATCGCCTGCTGGCTGCGGGTGAATCGCTCTCTGATCTCCCGTTCGTCGTGGACCTCTTCGCTTTCCAGCAGCTCGTCGACGCTCACGTCGCGGTAGAGCCGCTCCACCCGCTTGGCCAGGTTGACTACGGCCGAGATGACCGTGCAGGAGCCGGTGAGCTGGCACTCGCAGCGTTCGTCCATGCAGTTCGCGAAGCGCATGGACCCGAGCAGCGCCTCGCTCAGGTCGTACAGCGAATAGCGGCGCAGATCGGCGCGGAGCCGGTAGCCGCCCTGGGCCCCCTGTGCGGAGGCCAGCACGCCACAGCGCGCGAGCCGCTGCAGCACCTTGGACAGCACGTCGAAGGGCATGGGATGGATCCCGCACAGCTCGCGCGCCGTCACTAGGCGGTCGGCGCCATCCGTGGCACCGACCATGCGCATGTGCTGCAGGGCCAGGAGCGCGTATTCCAGCTTGCGGTGAATCTTCAGCAAATCGGACCTCTTGAGTCTTATTTGTAGAGTACGGCCGGACGGTTCACCGGTCAACCGGCGCCGGCTGTCAGCCCGGAAACGGGTTGGTGCCCCAGATCTCCATGTCGCGGATGAGCGTCCGTCCGGGCAGCGCGGCGAGGTGCACGATGGTGGCGCCGATGTCGGCCGCGTGCGGGTGCAGGCCGGGGCCGGCCGGCGGGCCGTCGTCCGGGCCCGAGTCGATGCTGCTGGGGTTGAGCACCACGACGCGGATGTTGTCGCGGCGCACCTCGTACAGCAGCGCCTGCGCGAACCCGCGCAGTCCGAACTTGCTGGCGGCGTAGGCGCTGGAGCCGGGATCGCCCTTCTTGCCGCTCATGGAGCCGATCATGAACAGGTCGCCGCGCCGGCGCTCGGTCATGGCCGGCAGGAAGGCCCTGGTCGCGAGGAACACGCCGGTCAGGTTGGTCTGGATCGAGCGGTTCCACTGGTCCAGCGTCATCGTGGCGACGCGGCCGCCGGCGAATGCGGCGGCGTTGTTGACCAGCAGATCCGGGTCGCCCATCGCTGTGCGTACCGCGGCCGGCAGGGCGGCGATCGCGTCGGGATCGCTCTGATCGCAGCCGAAGCCCGCGCACGCGCCGTGCGGGTGGGCGGCCTGAAGGTCGGCGGCAGCCCGATGCGCACGCTCGCTGTCACGGCCGGTGATCGCCACGCGCGCGCCGGCGGCCAGGAGCGCTGCGGCGATGTGGCGGCCCAGGCCGCGCGTGCCGCCGGTCACCAGCGCGATGCGGCCGTCGAGCGGCCGGGAAGGTGGGTCCGCCATGTCAGGCTCCGGTTTGCGACTCGGACGGCGTTCGGCTTTCCGCGTCCGGGTTCACGGCCTGCTGCGCGAGCAGCCGCCCGCCGAGGGTCGAGGGAGAGATCACCTGATCCACCCCGAGACGGCGCACCTTGTCGACGTTCTCCTCGTCCTCGATGCGGACCAGGATCGCGAAGCTCGCGTTCGGGGTGGCGTCGCGCAGGTCCTTGGCGTTGACGGCGACCAGCGTGTTCGTCGAGTCGCTGTCGAAGGCCGCGATCACCGCCTGCGCCGTGAGCACGTTCGCGTCCAGGAGCGTCTCGCGCAGCGTCGGGTCCTCCTCCAGCACATCGTGGCCCTTGCCGCGCAGGCTCTGCGCGATCTTCTCCCGGTCGTCGACGATCACGGCCGTCACGTTGCGGTCGCGCAGCTCGTCGAGGACGCTGGCCGCGACGCCGCTGTAACCGCACACCACCACGTGGTCGCTCAACCGTTGAAACCGTTTCACCAGGCTCATCACCCCCTTCATGCGTCCTTCGACGATCGGGCCCAGGGTCACCGACAGCGCGGTGACGAACAACGTCACGCCGATGAGGAACATCGAGACCGCGAACCAGCGGGCGTCGCTGCCGACCGGATAGATCTCGGCGACATCGTAGTCGTACCCCAGAGTGACGTACGCTACCAGCGCGAAGTACGCGGCGTCCGACCAGCCCTGAATGCCCTCGAACTGGTCACGCAACAGGTAGGCCCCCACGATCCCGTAGGCCAGCGCCAGTGCGACCGCGATGACGGCCGCGATCTGCCCGTAGCTCAGACGGGTCGAGCCCCTCACGGAGAATGTACGGTGGAATACCAGCAGCGCGGCTATCGTCAGCAGCGTCGGGACCAGAACGCCGACGGTGCCGGACTGGATCGCCTGGTACAGGTTGATCGCCACGTGCACCATCGACACCACCAGGGCGGCGCCCCACGCCCAGCGCCGGCGTTCCAGCAAGGCCTTGGCGAGCAGGATCAGGAGAACGCCGAATACGATCCTGACGAGGCCCGACACCTCGTCGCCGCTCTCGTTCGGGAATGGCAGGTACTCCGGCACGACCAGCCGCCCCACGCCGTAGGCCAGAGACCAGAGGCCCACGAGTCCGATCACCAGCGCGATCCAGGCGGAGACACGCGGCAGTCGGAGCAGGTGGCGCCGGCGTGCTTTGCTCACGGTCGCGCGCCTCTGGTCGTGTGCGGACCCTGCATCGGCAGCGCATTGTACCGTCCAGGGAAGCCTCGGTCGTCCAATCCGGTAGACTCCGCCGGATGGCGGCACGGCGACCCGCATCGTCGCGGAGCAGGCCGGGGCGGGACCCGCGCCGCCGCAACCGCAACTACGGCACGGCCATGCGCGGTCACGGTCAGGATAACCGGCAGGTCATCCCGCAGCCGGACGCATACGGCGATCGCTCGTTCTTTCACGTTCTGAAGGATCCGGCGCGTTGCTCCCGGACGATCCGCGAGCGGACGATGTGGTTCTTCGTCGAACCGCCGACCCGAGAATGCTGCTACGCCTGCACCGTCGACGATGTAGCGCGGGTCCTGTCCGAGGTGCCGCTCGACGACTGGGCCGGGATCTCCGCCATCGTCTTCCGGCAACCGACGCGCAAGCAGGATCTCCTGCGGCCGGTGTGGGGCCGCCTGGTGTTCGAAACACGGGTGTCGGGGCTCACCGGCAGCGCGATCCACCTCGACGCTCAGGACCCAAGTCAGGAAATCCGGTGGAGTCCGTCGCTCGTGCCGGACCAGCAGAAGAAACTGTCGGCATTGGCGGCCGACGGACATCGGGTCGCGAGGAGCCGTCGCTGGTGGTCGATTCGGCCCACCTTGGACTCCACGCGTACCACGCAGCTCTATCGCACGCTGCTCCACGAAATCGGCCATCACGTCGACTGGTGCGGAGCGACGCCGGAGCTCTACTTCAGGCGCCCGCTGGCCGAACGGGAACGGTCTGCGGACCGCTACGCGATGACGCTGCGGATGGAACTCGAGCGGCGCGGCACTGTTCCGTTCGACCGGATCAGGGCCGAGGCGGCCATGCGGGCCGATGGCCTGGATCCCCGCTGGTTCGGATAGGCTGTCACGAAGGCCGGATGCCTCAGGCGACGGTGGTGAAATGGGGGCGGACCTGACCGGTGCCGACGAACTGGGAGAGCAATCGATAGTTCCGTCGTTCATGACGTACGCGACCGGCGACGACGGCGGGGTGAATGCGTAGCGCGTGGGCGAGAGTCGCGACGCTCAGAGGAGTGGGGTTCTCACGCGCCGTGCTCGTCTGCCAGGCATCGTGCGGGATGAGCGCCTCGGCCGCCCATTCGTCGGCTTGGCTCTCACGCGGGTCCTCGCGTTCCCCCTCCACCGTGGACAGCGAAAGGTCGTCGACGAACGCAGCGGCAGCGTCGTGGTCCATGTGGCGGCCCACGTGAGCCAGCTCGTGGAGAAGACAGAACCAGAAGCTGTCGATGCGGTCGTAGCGCAGGGTCAACCCGATGACCGGCCGGCCGTCGCCGAGCCGAAGGGCGGCACCGTCGAGATGGGTCCGTGGCAGGTGTCGCTCGGTGACCAGCGGGATGCCGTGCTCTGCCAGGAACACTTGCGCGCGATGAGGTCCGTCCTCCCACGCGCTCAGGCGTGCGAGCTCCGTGAGGAATGCCAGCGTGACGGTACCTGGCTCGTAGGCCTTCGACGGTGCACTCTGGTTCGCCGTGGCCAACACGTGCCAGCACCAGGCCTGGAGTGCATACGGATCGGTCTTTGCGTTGGCGCGAAGGTGATCGTTCTTGCGGTACAGGGCGGCACCGGCAACCTGCCAGCCGCCCGCCCGTTCGATCAGATCACCGACAAGCTGCCTGGCATGCCGTGCTAGGTCGGGAAGATCGGGAATCCAGCTTCGTTTGGCCATCTCCTTGAGGGGGAATCGACTCCACTCCAGGTCGGCCGACGGGTCGTCGACGGCTGACACCGAGTCACGCAGCAACACTTCGGCTGGTATGCCGAGGTGTGTGTGGAGGGCACGCGCCATCGGCATCGTGATCGCACGCTTGCCGGAGAGAACCTCCGAGACCTTCGCTCGGGTGCCGATGAAGGGGATCAGGTCGCGCGGGCTCAGCCCGCCCTGCTCCATGCGGAACTCGATCGCTTCGACCGCGCTGGGATACCCTATTGGCATGTGCCGGCTCTCGTACGCCTCGACCAAGTCGACCAGTACGTCGAGCTCCTCGCCTTCGGGAGTTCCGAGCTCGGCGTCCATCAGTTCGTCGACGCGGGCGAGCGCTGCCTCGTAGTCTTGATCGGTCCGGATCGGCTTGATCTCCATCTTCATACCTTCTCCACGTCTATCGAGTCGTATTCCGCGTGCGTGCCCACGAATCGCACGTACACCGTTCGGTAGGGGTAGTTGATCTTCACGACCAACCGATAGTCGTTGCCCTTGATGTTGAACACCACGCGGTTGTCTCCCACGATGCTGGCGCTGCGGTACCGCTCCTTCACTCTGGCCGGCATCTCCCAATCCGCCTGCTGCACCTCCCGAAACCACGCGCGAAGCCCCGCTGTGGCGCTCGGATGTCGCTCCCAGAACTCCCGCAACCGCCTCTTGCTGATGATCCGCACGAGTACCCATAACAACGTTCCCAAAAGTGTGTCAAGTACCACGAAGCAACATGTAACCGATCTAAAACTGGAATGAAGGGCCGGCGGGCCGTTGGTACACGAGTCAGACGATTTGCGCTTGTCGGTGGACGGCCGACGGCCTAGAATCGCGGGCGCTCGGAAGTCCCATCAAAAGCCTCACGATCCTCCTTCCGGCGCTGCGGCGCCGTGCCGGCCGGCTGCTGCTCGGGTTCGCCTGCATGGTCGGGCAGAACTACGCCCTGCTGCGCGGCTCGGAGTTCCTCAGGCTGCTCCTGGACGAGATCGCCGAGGGCGCCAACGAGCGCACGGTCGTGCTGGGGCTGATCGCCCAGGCGCTGGCCTTCGCGGTCGGGGTCGGCGTCTGCATGTACGGCATGCGCAGGCTCATCATCGGCGTCTCGCGCGACGTCGAGTACGAGTTGCGCGACGTGCTCTTCCGCAAGCTGTTGGCGCTCGACTTCGACTTCTACCAGCGGCGCCGCACCGGCGACATCATCTCCCGCTGCACCAACGATCTGAACGACGTGCGCACGCTGCTGGGCCCCGGCATCATGTACCTGCCGGACGGGCTGTCGCGGCTGGCGCTGTTCGCGCCCGTGCTGGTCGGCCTGCACGCGCCGATGGCCGGCGCCCTGGGCGCGCTGGTGGTGGCGCTGGTCGCCGTGATCCTGGTGATCACGCCGCGGCTGCGCCCCCGGTTCCGCCGCGTGCAGGAGCTGGTGGCGGCGATCAACGACCGCGTGTGGCAGATCGTCACCGGCATCAACACGGTCAAGCTGTACGGGCTGGCAGCCGGCGAGACCGAGCGCTTCCGGGAGCTCAACGGGCGCTACATCTCGGCCAACGTCGGGCTGGCGCGCACGCGCGGCGTGCTGTGGCCCCTGCTGCAGTTCATGTACGGGCTGGCCACGCTGCTTCTGCTCCTGCTGGGCGGCGGAGCGGTGATCCGCGGCACCCTCACCATCGGCGAGCTGCTGCAGTTCGCGGCGATCGTCGGCTGGCTGACCTTCCCGGTCCTGTCGCTGGGCTGGGTGAGCTCGCTCATCCAGCAGGGGATAAGCGCCATGGAGCGCATCCGCGCGATCCTGGACCACCCGGTCGCCGCCCGTCCCGCGCATCCCGTGCCGGTGCCGGCAGGACCGCTGGCCGTGAGCGCCGACGGCGTGTCGTACCGCTTTCCGAACGCCGACCGCGATGCCCTGACCGGTGTGCAGCTCGCGCTTCGAGCCGGCCGGACGCTCGGCATCACCGGCGGCGTCGGCAGCGGCAAGAGCTCGCTGGTGCTCCTGCTTGCCGGCATCGCCGCGCCGTCGGGCGGCACGCTGAAGTTCAACGGTGTCGACGCGACGGCGATCGATCCGTCCGCGTATCGGGGCCGCATCGCCTACGTCCCGCAGGAACCGTTCCTGTTCTCCGCCACCGTCGCCGAGAACATCGCCATGGGCAGCGAGCAGGAGGTTTCCCGCGATCGCATCGTCGCGGCCGCCCGCCTGGCGGCGGTCGACCAGGACATCGCCCGCTTCCCTGACGGGTACGACACCCTGGTCGGCGAGCGCGGCATCACGCTGTCCGGCGGCCAGCGCCAACGGGTGGCGATCGCGCGGGCGCTGGTGCGCGACAGCGACCTGCTGATCATGGACGACGCGCTGTCGTCGGTGGACTCCGACACCGAGACGGCGATCCTCACCAACCTGCGCGGGCTGCGCTCGTCGCGCACGATCGTGATCGTCTCGCACCGGGTGTCGGCGCTGCAGCTCGCCGACCGCGTCGCGGTGATGGAGGGCGGCACCGTGGTGGAGACCGGCTCGCACAAGCGGCTGCTGCGCGCCCGCGGCCGCTACGCCCGGCTGGCGGAGCTGCAGCAGCTCGAGGCGGCGCTGCGGTGAGCACCGCGACGAAGGGGCGCGGCGCGCGGCCGCGGGGCGAGGGCGGTCTGGACTTCCGCCTCACCCGCCGGCTCGCCTCCTACGTGCTGGGCCACAAGACGCTGGTCGGCGCGTCGCTCGTCGCGATGCTGTCGACCGACCTGCTGCACGTGACGGTGCCGGCACTGGTCAAGCTCGGCATCGACCGCGACATCGCCGCCGGCGACCTGCGCGGCCTGCGCACGACCGCGCTGCTGCTGGCCGCGGCGATGGTCGGCCGGTTCGCGACCCAGGTGGGATTCACGGTGATCGTGGAGATGCTCGGCCAGCGGCTGCTGTTCGACCTGCGCCTGGACCTGCTGCGCAAGGTGCTGCGCCTGGGCAACGACTACTTCGACCGCACGCCGGTGGGAGCGACCCTCACCAACGTCACCAACGACGTGGAGGCGGTCCGCCAGTTCATTTCCGACGGCATCGTCAACATCCTCGGCGACTCGGTGAAGGTGCTGTTCATCCTGGGCGCCATGGTGTTGATCAACCCGGGCCTGGCGGCCGTCACCTTCGTCTCCCTGCCGCTGTTCGCGATCGCCACCGTCGCCTTCCGCAACGCCCTGCGCCACGGGTTCCGCGGCGTGCGCGCCGCCAATGCCGCGATCAACACGACGCTGTCCGAGACGGTTACCGGCATCCGCGAGATCACGGTGCTGAACCACCAGGCGCGCAGCCTGGCCCGCTTCGAGCGGCACAACCGCGACTACCTGAGCTCCTACCTGGCGGTGGTGCGCGCGTTCTCCCGTTACTTCCCCACGATCGAGGTGGTCGCCCACCTCGGGATGCTCACGGTGATGGCGGCCGCACACTTCACGATCGGCGTGTCCGTGCACGTCGGCGATGTGTTCGCCTTCGCCAGCTACATCACCATGCTGTTCATGCCGCTGCGCCAGCTCGCGGAGAAGTTCAACACGTTCCAGTCGGCGATGGCGGCCTCGGAGCGCATCTTCACCATGCTCGACCGCACCGAGTCGATCGCGCCTCCGCATCGGCCGGTGTCCCTCCCGCCACGGGACGAGCGCTCGGGAGGTGTGGCGTTCCGGGGCGTCAGCTTTGCCTACGTGCCCGACACGCCGGTGTTCACGGACCTGTCGTTCCAGGTCCGGCCGGGGGAGCGGATCGCGCTGGTGGGCTCGACCGGCTCCGGCAAGTCGACGGTCATCAACCTGATCAACCGTCTGTACGACGCCGACGGCGGCGCGGTGGAGGTGGACGGCGTCGACGTGCGTCTGGCAGCCACGGAAGAGCACCGCCGGCGGATCGTCACCATCCCGCAGTCGCTGTTCCTGTTCTCCGGCACCGTGCACGACAACATCGCCCTCTTCGACCGGTCGGTGAGCCGCGCGCAGGTGGTGGAGGCGGCGCGCGCGGTCAACCTGGACGCATTCATCCGTTCGCTGCCGCACGGTTACGACGAGGAGGTTCTGGAGGAGGGGAAGTCCCTGTCCACCGGGCAGAAGCAGCTCCTGTCGTTCGCGCGCGCGTTCGTGCGCGACCCGGACGTGGTGATCATGGACGAGGCGACCTCCAGCATCGACGCGGAGTCGGAGCGGTTGATCGAGGAGGCCACCGCCACCCTGCTGGCCGGGCGGACGGCGATCGTGATCGCCCACCGGCTGTCGACCATCCGCTCGGTGGACCGAATCCTGGTCCTGCATGACGGGGCGCTGGCGGAGGAGGGCGACCACGACACCCTGCTGGCCTGCGACGGGGTGTACGCCAAGCTCTACCGGGTGCAGATGCTGGCGTTGGCCGACCGCCCTGAGCCGCGGGAAACCGTTGACAGCGGTTCCGGTTCATGAGTACGTCTAGTCCAATGGTCATGAGACCACAGGTCAGCTCCGGACCACAGGTCGTCGATGATGTGTCCGCCGGCGCGGTGGAGCGCGAGGCCGAGCGGCTGTTCACGACGTTGATGAACGTGAGCTGCCGGCCCGGCACCCGCTGGACGCTCGAGCACTGCCGGGAGATCGCCCCGCTCACGCTTGAGATCAACCGGCTCAAGGAGCAGCGCAACGCGATCATCCTTGCGCACTCGTACGTGGACGCCGAGATCGTCTACGGGGTCGCCGACTTCAAGAGCGACTCCTACGCGCTGGCGCTGGAGGCGCGCCACAGCGACGCCGAGGTGATCGTCTTCGCCGGCGTGGTGTTCATGGCGGAAACGGCCAAGATCCTCTGCCCGAACGCCGAGGTGCTTGTGCCGGACATCGCCTCCGGCTGCTCGCTGGCCGATTCGCTCACCGCCGACGACTTGCGCGCGCTCAAGACCGGGCACCCCGACGCCGCCGTGGTCTGCTACATCAACAGCACCGCGGAGGTGAAGGCGGAAAGCGACGTGTGCGTCACTTCCGGCAACGCCCTGAAGATCCTGGAGCGGCTCCCCGAGCGCCGCATCCTGTTCGTGCCGGACCGGATCATGGCCGCCAACCTGCAGCGCGACCTGCGCGCGCGCGGCGTCGACAAGGAGATCGTCAGCTCCTCCGGCACCTGCCTCGTGCACGACCAGTTCACGGCCGCCGCCATCGCGGACGAGCGGGTGCGTTTCCCCGGGGTGAGCGTGGTCAGCCATCCGGAGTGCGAGCCCGAGGTAACCGAGGCCAGCGACTTCGTGGGCAGCACGCAGGCGATGATGGACCATGTGCGGGACACCGATGCCCCGTACTTCATGATGCTCACCGAGTGCGGCCTGGTCGGCCGGCTGGAGGCGGAGCATCCGGGCAAGCGCTTCATCGGCTCCTGCCGCCTGTGCCCGTACATGAAGCTCAACAGCCTGGCCAAGATCCGCGACGCGCTCATCCGTCCCGAGCCGGAGCAGGTGATCGAGGTGGACCCGCAGATCGCGCGCGCCGCCAAGGTCAGCATCGACCGGATGTTCGAGCTGGCGGCCTGACCGCCCCTCGCCCACAACTCCGGGTCGCCGACCGTCGTGTCGCGCCGAGGAGAGTTCAGATGAGAGACAGCAGTCGCCCCGCCAGGAGTTGGTGGCGCGTCCTGGTACAGGGCGTGGCGGTGTTCGCGCTCGGGCTCATGCTCCTCATCGCGCCCGCTGCCTCGGCCGTCATCCTGTACACCCTGCTGGGTATCTACCTGCTGGTATCCGGGATCGGCAGCATCGCCGACGGTATCTCGGGCCGCAGCGAGCGCAGCCGTGCCTGGCTGCTCGTCGGTGGCTCCGTGAGTGCTGTGGGTGGCCTGATCGCCGTGCTCAATCCGGTGGTCGGCACGGTGATTGCGACCAGTGCCGTGGCGTACGTCGTCGCGTTGGCCGCGATTCTCAACGGCGCGCTGCAGCTGACCGGTCTGCGTACCCGCGATCACCGGGGAAATGAGCGGATTTCCTGGAGTTCGCTGGTTCAGGCCGTCATCAAGATCGGAATCGGTGTCCTGGTGATCATGAATCCGTTCTTCTCCGGATTGCTGATGCTGCAGATCATCGGTATCTGGGGAGCGGTGGGAGGCGCCGTGCTGCTGCTGAATGGTTGGCGCCTGCGTCGGATCGAATCGAACCCGAAGTCGAACTGATCGGAAAGGCTGGCACCGCATCGCCGTCACCAGGTGCTCTTGATCACGCCAGCCCGGGCTTGTACGGTTTTGGTGCGGTTATGTACAACAGGGATGGATGAGGTGATCACCGTCAAGGCCAGCGAACTGCGCAGGGACCTGTTTCGCCTGCTCGACCGGTGCCTGGAGGCGGGTACCGCGATCGACGTGCCGCGTAAAGGTCGCACGGTGCGCATCGCCGCGTTGCGGCGGCGCATCAAGGTAGCCGATCTGCCGCGGCGCCCCGGTGTCGTGGTCGCCGGAGACGAGCTGGACCGGTTCTCTCCGGCCGAGTGGCGTGACCATCCCGACGCGCATGCGCGCTCGGATGGTTCGGGCGAATAGGTTCAGGGCGTGATATTCCTCGATACCCACGTCGTGGTGTGGCTGTTTGCCGAGGCTGACCGCATCCCGCCATCGGTTCGCCAGCGGATCGATGGGGCAGAGTTGTTCGTCTCGCCGATGGTCCGCCTCGAGTTGTCGCTGCTTGCGGAAATCGGCCGCGTGAGGCTTCCGGCAGAGGCGTTTCTGAGTGCGCTGCAGCGTGATCTCGAAGTGCGGGTGGAGGAATCCGGATGGCTGCGCTCTGCCGAGATCGCCGATCACCTCAGTTGGACGCGCGATCCGTTCGACCGGCTGATCGTCGCCCACGCCATCGCCTTCGCCGCTCCCCTGTGCACCCGCGACCGACATCTTCGCGATCACTATCAGGCGGCGTTCTGGACTGCTGCCTGAGACCGGGAGCTTGCGACACCACCGGCGGTCCACGCAGACTCGCGGCATGCTCACCCGCCCCGTCATCGAGGCGGCCGTCACCGCGGCGCTGCGGGAGGACCTGGCCTACGGCGACCTGACCACCGAGGCCGTCGTCAGCCCCGCGCGGAGGGGCCGCGCCCGTATCCTGGCGCGCGAGCCGCTCACCCTGTGCGGGGCGGAGGTCGCCGCGCACGCCTTCTGGGCGGTCGACCCCGATCTGGCCATCGAGCTCGGCGGCGCCGACGGCGACCATGTGGTGCCGCCGAGCCAGGTGATGCTGGTCTCCGGTGCCGTCCGCTCGATCCTGGCCGCCGAGCGCGTGGCGCTCAACTTCCTCCAGCACCTTTCCGGCATCGCCACGGTCACGGCCGCCTTCTGTACGACGATCGCCGGCACCGGCGCCGCCGTGTGCGACACCCGCAAGACGACGCCGGGACTGCGGGCGCTGGAGAAGCACGCCGTGCGCGCGGGCGGCGGGCGGTCGCACCGCAGCACGCTCGCAGACTGCGCCATGATCAAGGACAACCACATCGCCGCGGCGGGCGGCGTGCGGGCGGCCGTGGAGCGGGTGCGGGCGCGCACCCCGCACGTCGCCCGCGTGGAGGTGGAGGTGGAGACTCCGGAGCAGCTCGCCGAGGCGCTCGATGCAGGTGCCGACGTGATCCTGCTCGACAACATGACGCCGGCCGAGGTGCGCGCAGCGGTGCAGGAAATCGGCGGCCGGGCGATCACCGAGGCTTCCGGGTCGATCAACCTCGACAACGTCCGCGCCTTCGCCGAAGCCGGGGTCGACATGATCTCCACCAGCGCGCTCACCAGCACGGTGCGGCGCGTCGACCTGAGCCTGGAGCTGGAAGCCGACTGATGCGCACGGTTCGCACCGATTGCCTGGTGATCGGCTGCGGGCTGGCCGGCGCCGGCTACGCGTACCAGGCCGCGAAGGCGGGCCTGGAGTGCATCCTGCTGTCCGGGGAGCCGAGCGCGGACGAGTGCAACAGCGCGCGCGCCCAGGGCGGCATCGTCGATCCGGCGGTGGACCCCGACTCCCTGCGGAGCGACATCATGACCGCCAGCGCGGAGGCGGCCAATCCGCGCGCGGTCGACTTCATCGTCGAGCGGGGCGGCGCCGCGGTCCGCGAGCTGGTGGACGAGCTCGACGTCCCCTTCGAGAGGGACGACCGCGGCGAGCTGCGCATGACGCGCGAGGCCGCCCACTCGGCGGCGCGCATCCTGTTCGCCAAGGACCAGACCGGACGGGCGATCGTCACCGCCCTGCACCGGGCGGTCGCCGCGTCGCCGCGGATCGAGATGGCGCAGCACACGGTCGCCGTCGACCTGCTCACCCTGTCGCACAGCTCCACCGACCGGCTGCACCAGTACGAGCCGCTGACCTGTTTCGGCGCCTACGTGCTGGACGTGGCTGCCGGCGAGGTGTACGCGATCGTCGCCCGCAAGACGGTGCTGGCGACCGGAGGCCTGGGCCAGATCTACCTGCACTCGACCAACTTCCCGAGCGCGTACGGCCACGGCGTGGCGATGGGCTACCGCGTGGGCGCGCGCGTGATCGATCTGGAGTACGTGCAGTTCCACCCGACCGTCTTCACCAGGAAGGACGCCGCGCCGTTCCTGATCAGCGAGGCGGTGCGCGGCGAGGGCGGCCACCTGGTGGACGCCGCCGGCCGCCGCTTCATGGATGATCACCACCCGGACGGATCGCTGGCGCCGCGTGACGTGATCGCCCGCGCAATCACCTTCGAGATGATCCGCACCGGCGCGCCCTCGGTGTTCATCGACCTGTCCGACCTGGAGCCCGCCTACGTGACCGACCGGTTCCCGACCATCTACCGGCACTGCCTGGACGCGGGCGTCGACATCACGCAGGAGCCGATCCCGGTGGTGCCGGCCGCCCACTACGCGTGCGGCGGGCTGTACACCGACGTGTACGGCCGCACCAACATCATCGACCTGTCGGCGGTGGGAGAGGCCGCCTGCACTGGCTTCCACGGCGCCAACCGCCTGGCAAGCACCTCGCTCCTGGAGTGCGTGACCATGGCCCGCGAGGGCGCGGCCACGGCGGCCGGCGAGCTTGCCGGCAGCCGGTTTCAGCCGCCGGACGTGCGGCCCTGGGAGGGGCGCCGCGTGCAGGCGGACGAGGACCTGATCCAGCAGGACCTCAACCTGGTCAAGGCCACCATGTGGAACTACGTCGGCCTTGTGCGCACCGGCCGCCGGCTGCAGCGCGCGCGGGACATGCTGCGCGAGCTGCACGCGCAGGTGGACGACTTCTACCGCGACTACGCGGTCTCCAAGCCGCTGTTGAACCTGCGCAACGCAGTGCAGACCGCCCTGCTGGTCGTGTACGCTGCCTACCACAACACGCGCAGCGTCGGGTGCCACTACCGCGACGACAGCCACGACGGCCGTTAGCGCCGCGCCGTCGCAGCACCCGCCGTTGCGAGCAAGGCGAGGGAACCCATGGCTACCCGGATCGAAGAACCGCTCGCACGGACCGAGGCCGCACCGGCGGATGACCCGCGCGCGCTCGCCCTGGTCGACTGTGACGTGCACCCGTACGTCAACAACATCCACGAGCTGACCCCCTATCTGCCGCAGCGCTGGCGGAGCTGGATCGATCAGACCGGCTACCAGGGCCCGCCGCCGCCGGTCTACCCCAAGGTGTTCGAGCTGGCATCCCGCCGCGACGCCTGGCCGCCCTCGGGCAAGCGTCCGGGCGGCGACCCCGGGTTCGCGGCCGAGCAGCTCCTGGACGAGTGGTCGGTCGACCTGGCCATCCTCAACAACCTGTACGGCCTGGGCGGGATCAAGAACCACCACCTGGCGCGGGAGATCACGCCGGCGTTGAACCGCTGGCTGCAGGACCACTGGCTGGACGCCGACGAACGCTGGCGCGGCGCGCTGTGCGTGAATCCGGAGGATCCCGACGGCGCGCCCGCCGTGATCGAGGAGTTCGCCCGCGACGAGCGGTTCGTGCAGGTGCTGCTGCCGGTGCGCTCCAGCGCTCCCTACGGCCGGCCGCAGTTCCGGCCGATCTTCCGCGCCGCCGCCGATGCCGGACTGCCGGTCGGGCTGCACTTCGGCGGCTCGGCCGCCAACCCGATCACGGCGGTCGGCTGGCCGTCGTTCTACATCGAGGACCACACCGCCATGTCGCAGGCGTTCGAGGCGCAGGTGCTGAGCCTGGTCTGCGAGGGGGTGTTCGACGAGATCCCGGAGTCGCGCGTAATCCTCATCGAGGGCGGATTCGGCTGGCTGCCGCCGCTGATGTGGCGCCTGGACAAGAACTACCGCGGCCTGCGCGACGAGGTGCCGTGGCTGCGCGATTTGCCTAGCCGCTACATCCGCCGCCACTTCCGGGCCACCAGCCAGCCCATGGAGGAGCCGGAGGATCCCGAGCACCTGCGCTGGCTGTTCGAGATGATCGGCGAGGACGGCTTCGTGATGTTCGCCACCGACTACCCGCACTGGGACTTCGATTCGCCGGACCGGGCGCTGCCGCACACGCTGCCCGAGGAGCTGCGCCGCCGCATCCTGGCCGGCAACGCCCAGGCCACGTATGGATTCTAGGCAGGAGGAGGCAGGCGAGCACGACCTGGGCCCCGTGACCGGCTACCCGCAGGGCGAGCCGGTCGCGGTCGACGTCGGCCGCCGGCGCCTGGTGGTGGTCAGGGATGGCGACCGCGTGTTCGCGCTGCGCGACGTCTGCCCGCACCAGGGCGCGGCGCTGTCGGCGGGCCGGGTGATCTCGACCTGCCGCATGCACCGGGAGGACGGACGCTGGGTTCAGACTGACCTGCGCGCCGTGCAGTGCCCGTGGCACGGCTGGTCGTTCGGGCTGACCGACGGCCAGGCTCTGTTCGACGACTCCGGCACCCGCGTGCGCTCCTACCCGGCGCGCGTCGACGGCGGGCGCGTACGCGTGCGGATGGACCGGCGATCGCCGATGAAACCGCTCCCGACTCAGCCGTGACCCCGGCCGTCACCGCGATTGGCTTTCCCGAGTTGATCCGACGCCTGGCGGCGATGAAGTTGCCGCCGATCGATCTGGTGGTCGGCATCGGCCGAGGCGGCGTCGTGCCCGCCGCGCTGGCCGCGCAGAGGCTGGCGTGCGACCTCCGCGTTCTTCCGGTGCGCTTTCGAGACGACGCGCACCAGCCGGATCGGGCGGAGCCACTGGTCACCCCGCCCTCCTTCGACGTGACAGGCAAGCGGGTGCTGCTGGTGGATGACGTGGCGCGCACCGGTGCCACGCTGCGCGCCGCCGCCGGCGCACTGGCCGGAGCAGCCGTCATCCACACGCTGGTAGTCGCCGGCAACGCCGACTACGCCTTGTTCCAGGTGGATTCGTGCATCGCCTGGCCCTGGCAGGCCGAGGCGCGGTAGCGACCCGCGCGGCGACTCAAGATGGTCGCGGTTGACGTTTCCGCTCTTCGATCTGGATCAAGTTGCCGCACGTATCGTCGAGTATCGCGGTGATGACCGTCCCTAGGTCTGTTGGCGGCTGCACGAATCGCACACCTTTTGCCACGAGACGCTCGTATTCGGCTTGCACGTCGTCGACCGCGAAGGAGGTACTGGGGATACCGTCCTCCACAATCGCCTTCAAGAACGGACGGACGGCGGGATGGGCATCAGGCTCAAGCAGAAACTCCGGCCCCTCCGGGGCTTCCGGGGATACCACAGTGATCCAGCCGTACTCGCCCAAGGGAATGTTGTGCTTCAGCTTGAAACCAAGCACTTCCGTGTAGAAGCGAAGTGCCTTCTGTTGGTCGTCTACGAAGACACCGGCCAGGTGAATTCTCATCTTTCAAAACCCCTTTCATCTGTTGAGATCGGCCAACGCTCCGCGATGGCCTTCAGCGAGCCGCCCTCGAACCAGTGAAACTTCGACCTCCCCTCGCGCCTCGTGCGAATCAGTCCGGCGGCCTCCAGGACGTGCAGGTGTTGCGTGATCGCCTGCCGTGAGGAGTTGATGCCGTGCTTCATCGTGAGGCGTGCGCAGAGTTCGAAGAGCGATTGACCTGACCGATCGACGAGTTCATCCAGGATGGCTCGCCTGGTTGGGTCAGCGATCGCGCGATACACGTCCACACGACCAGTCTAAGGCAAGTGATCGCTTGCATGTCAGGAGCCGACGATATGCAAGCCAGTGCTTGCATGTCAACGGTTCGACTTCACACGATCGGAGCCGCCGCTACAGTCCGTCGTCGCCGACGCTGAACGGCATGGCGCGCCGCACCATGCGGCTCTCGGAGCGCGGCGGCAGATCGGCCATGCAGCGCCTGACGGCGGCCGGCCGGTCGGCGGGGGGCACCTCGAGTATCAGGCCGGTGGTCTCGACGCTGCGAAGGACCTCCAGGTCGGTGCCACAGATGCCCTCCGGGAGCTCCAGCAGCAGGGGCCGGTCGATGACGCCGCAGACGCGCTGGATGTTCGCCAGCGTGTGGAAGGAGAGCGGCGACTCGCGGATCGCCGGCCGGAACAGCAGGCCGTTGATCGCCAGCTCGCCGAGGGAACGGATCATCCCTTCGTCGGATCGGTGATCGACGGTGATGACGATGCCGAGGTCGGGCAGCGTCAGCAAGGCCGCCTCGGTTCCGGCGGCGTCGAAGATGACGTAGTCGCAGCCGATGCCGATCAGGGTCCTGGTCTGTTCCAGGGTGAACAGCGGCAGGCGTACGCCCCAGATGCGGCCGGAGAGCGCCTCGACGGCGTCGGGCAGGGCGGGATCGTCGACGCTGGCGAGCCGCAGCAGAAAGGCGTCCGCGTCGATGGCGGCCAGCCGCGGATCGTCGGCCAGCGCGGCCGGTGCCGCCTGTGCGATCAGCGCGAACTCGCCGACGCTCCTGCCGGTGGAAGCGAAGCCGGCCGGCCGCGGCGTATGCTCGCGGACGCGGTCGAGCAGCTCGATGAAGCGGCTCATCCGAAGATGGCGATCAGCACGCCGGCGGCGACCGCCGATCCGATCACGCCGGCCACGTTCGGGCCCATCGCGTTCATCAGCAGGAAGTTGCCGGGATCCTCGTCCTGTCCCACCTTCTGCACGACGCGAGCCGCCATCGGCACGGCGGAGACACCGGCCGCGCCGATCATGGGGTTCACGCGCCGGCCGGTGAGCACGCACATCAGCTTGCCCATCAGCACGCCGGCGGCGGTGCCGATGGCGAAGGCGACCAGGCCCAGGGCGATGATCTGCAGCGTCCTGGGGTTCAGGAACGCGCCGGCGCTCATGCGCGAACCGACCGACAGGCCCAGCAGGATGGTGACGATGTTGATCATCTCGTTCTGGGCGCACTGCGACAGGCGCTCCAGCTTGGGAACCAGCGCGGTGGCTTCCTTGAGGAGGTTGCCCAGCATCAGCATGCCGATCAACGGGGCGGCGGCCGGCACCACCAGCGCCGCGGTCACGGTGGTGATGATCGGGAAGAGGATCTTCACCCGGGTGGAGACCGGCCGCAGGTCGGCCATGCGCACCAGCCGCTCGCGCCGGGTCGTCAGCAGCCGAATGATCGGCGGCTGGATGATGGGCACCAGCGCCATGTAGGAGTAAGCGGCCACGGCGACCGCCCCCAGCAGGTGGTCGGCCAGCTTGCCGGTCAGGTAGATGGCGGTCGGACCGTCGGCGCCACCGATGATCGCGATCGACGCGGCCTCCGCCGGGCTGAAGCCGAGCGCGCCCGCGCCCAGCAGCGTGGCGAAGATTCCGAACTGCGCCGCCGCGCCCAGGATGAAGGTCTGCGGCCGTGCCAAAAGCGGCGTGAAGTCGGTCATGGCGCCGATGCCCAGGAAGATCAGCGGCGGGAACACGCTCGACTTGATCCCGAACACGTAGATCTGTTCCAGCAGTCCTCCGGGATCGATCAGGTCCACCCCCGGAAGGTTGACCAGCAACGCGCCGAAGCCGATCGGCACCAGCAGCAGCGGCTCGTACTGGCGGGCGATTCCCAGGTAGAGCAGCACTCCGGCCACCGCCAGCATGGCCACGCGCGCGAGCGTCAGCTCGGGCAGGCCGGTCGCCTGCAGGAACTGTTCGAACAGCCCCATCGGCCGCTACTGGATGGTGAGCAGGGGTTGGCCTGCCGCGCGGTTGTCGCCGGCGCTCACGTGCACCTCCGAGACGGTGCCCGCGGCCGTGGCGGTGACGTCGATGTCCATCTTCATCGCCTCCATCACGACGACCAGCTGCCCGGCGCTCACCTGCTCGCCGGCCGCGACCTTGACCTCCTTGACGGTGCCGGTCATCGGCGCCGGCAGCACGCCGGGTCCCGCCGCGGCCGGCGCTGGCGCCGGTGTCGGAGGGGGCGTCGGCGAGCGAGCCGCGGGCGAGGGTGCCGGGGTCGGTGCAGGAGCGGCCGGAGGCGGCGCCTGCGCGGGAGTAGCGGGCGCAGGAGTGCGGGCCGCCGGGGCCGCTCCGGGCTCCAGCTCGACGCGATGGGCGGTGCCTTCGTGGGTGATGGTGAGGACGTCGCCGTCGCGGACGACCTCGACCTCGTAGAGCACCCCTTCGTAGCGGAAGCGGATCGCGCTCATGAGGTTGCCTGCCGCGCGACGGTCGCCGATGCCGGCATCCGCAGGCGCCAGCGCGCGGCCTCCACCGTGTCGTAGGGCCGCCAGGCGGCGGCGCTCGGCATTCCTGCCGCGGGCAAGCTGGACGCGGCTTGTTCGGCGTCCTGTTCAGCGGCCAGATACGCGGCGGTTGCGGCGGCGATCCAGCCGGGGCTGCCCGCTCCGGCCGGGTCCGGGGCCGCTGCATCCGGGGCGTCCTGCCCCGTCTCGCGTCGGCCGGAAGCCGCGGTGAGCGCCGCCATCATGGCGCTCAGGAACACCAGGAAAGCGAACACCACGCCCATGCCGAGCACGGCGACGAACAGCGTGGACGGGGTATCCATGGCTGCTACAGGGGGATGTTGCCGTGCTTCTTGGCCGGCCGGTCCTCGCGCTTGCGCGCCAGCATCTCGATGGAGCGGATCAGCTCGATGCGCATGGCGGCCGGCTCGATGACGTCGTCGATGAAGCCGTGGCCGGCGGCGATGAACGGATTCATCACGGTCTCCCGGAACTCCTCCACCTTTTCCTGCCGCTTGGCGGCGCGGTCCTCGGCGGCGGCGATGTCGCGGCGGAAGATGATGTTCGCCGCGCCCTCGGCCCCCATGACCGCGATCTCCGCGCTCGGGAACGCCAGCACGCGGTCGTAGCCGAGCGACTTGGAGGCCATCGCGATGAAGGCGCCGCCGTACGCCTTGCGGATGATCAGCGCCACCTTGGGGACGGTCGCCTCGGCGATCGCGTACAGGATCTTGGCGCCGTGGCGGATGATGCCGCCGTGCTCCTGGGTGATGCCCGGCAGGAAGCCGGGGACGTCCACCAGCGACATGATCGGCACGTTGAACGCGTCGCAGAAGCGCAGGAACCGGGCTGCCTTGTCCGAAGAGTCGATGTCCAGGGAGGCGGCGTAGACGCTCGGCTGATTGGCGAACAGGCCGACGGTGCGGCCGGCAAGCTTCGCGAAGCCGACCACGACGTTCTGGGCGAACTCCGGCTGCACCTCGATGAACGAGCCTGCGTCCACCGCTTCCGCGATCATCGCGCGCACGTCGAACGGCCGGCGCGCGTCTTCGGGGATCAGATCGGCGATGCCGTCGGTGGCACGGTCGATGGGGTCTGAGACCGGCAGCAGCGGCGGCGACTCCTGGTTGTTGAGCGGCAGGTAGCCCAGCAGGCGGCGCAGGCCGGCCAGGCACTGCGCCTCGTCCGCGAAGCGGAAGTGCGCGACGCCGCTGGTGGCCGAGTGCGGGGCGGCGCCGCCCAGGTCGCCGTGCGAGATCTCCTCGCCTGTCACCGCCCGGATGACCTCCGGGCCGGTGATGTACATGTTGCTGATCGTGTCGACCATGAAGATGAAGTCCGTGATCGCAGGCGAGTAGACCGCTCCGCCCGCGCACGGCCCCAGGATGATCGAGAACTGCGGGATCACGCCCGAGGACAAGGTGTTGGCGCGGAAGATCTTGGCGTAGCCGTCCAGCGACAGCACCCCTTCCTGGATGCGCGCCCCGCCGGAGTCGTTGATCTGGATGAACGGCACCCCGGATTCCAGGGCGAGCCGTTGCGCGTGGGCGATGCGCGTCGCGTGCATCTCCCCCAGGGTGCCGCCCACGACCGTGAAGTCCTGCGCGGCCACGAACACCTGCCGCCCCTCGATCTTGGCGCTGCCGGTCACCACGCCGTCGCCGGGCACGCGTTGCCGGTCCATGCCGAAGTCGGTGGAGCGCACCGTCACGAACGGCTGCTGCTCGATGAAGGAATCGGGATCGACCAGCGCGGCGATCCGCTCGCGCGCCGTCATCTTGCCCTTGGCGTGCTGCGCGGCGATCCGCTTTTCGCCGCCGCCGGCCTCGGCCTCCTGGCGCTTGGTCCGGTACGTCTCCAACAAGCGTTCTTGCATGCAGGCGAGAGGACGGGCCCGAGGGGACCCGAAAGCGAGGCGCAGTCTACCCGTGCACCGTCGGCGGGTCAAACGGGTCGCTTCGCAGAGACGAGCATGGGCCAGACCTGAATGTATTGCCAATAGCCATACAAGCGAGTACCGTGGAGACGTGCGGATCGAGTGGGACGCTGCGAAGAATCGGCTCCTGTGGGGCGCACGAAAGATTGGATTCGAGGTGGTCGAGCAAGTGCTGGAGGAAGGCACGTACGAGATCCGGGCGCATCCCGATCGAGAACGGCACCCGACTCAGATCCTGCTGATCTTCGAGTTCCGCGCTTATACGTGGGTATGTCCCGCGGTACGTAGTGGCGATGTCCTGACGTTGAAAACCGTCTACCCGTCGCGGAAGTACCATCGATTACGGAGGAAGCATGACTGAGCTGCAGTACCTCGATGAGGAAGAACGGACGATCGTCAGCGCAATCGAGGATGACCCGCGCGTCGGGGAAGGACTGGACGCGCGCGAAGAAGCACTGATGCGGGAGACGCTTGCCCAAGCGGCCCGACGCGAACGCAAGGACGCCAAGATCACGCTCCGCTTGCCGGCGGGCGATCTCCTGGCGATCAAGGCGAAGGCGCGACGGCTCGGAGTCGACTATCAGCCGCTGATCGCTGAGCTCATCCACCAATATGCCGCCGGGGAGCTGAGGCGCACCGATTGAGCACGCGGCCGCAAGCCCGGCCGAGTCACGAGCCGGTCGAGGTGTAGTGGCGCACGCCGAGCTGCCATATGCCGGCGATCAGGGTCAGAAAGACGAACCCGGCGAGCGGCGCGAGCCACGCGGCGACCGCGGACGTCCCCAACGGATCGGGCCGGCCCAGCACGTTCACCACCGGGAAGTAGGTGACGGTTCCGATCGGCACCAGGAACAGGAACAGATACCGGAGCGCGCGGTGGAACACCGCGATCGGGTACTGGGTCGTCTCCAATCCTCCCTTGGTGACGATCGCGAAGATCAGCAGTGTCTCCGTCGTCCAGAACGAGAGGGCGGCCGACAGCATGAGCAGCGCGAAGAAGGCGGCGACGCCGCCGGCGAATGCCCACAACAAGAGCGCGACGTCCCCTGCCACGGGTCCGCCGTCGAGAGCGGCAAGCGCCCACGCCAGCACCACGGAGGCCAGCATCAGGCGGCCGATCGTTTCGGGTGCAAGCGCGTTGCCCAGCACCTGCAGCAGCGTCGAGCGCGGGCGCAGCAGAACACGGTCGAAGGTGCCGTTCTTGACATGCGACTCGAGCGATTCGAAGCCGCCGCCGACCCCCTCGGCGACCGCGAACACGACGTGCACGACGCCGTAGAACAGTGCCACCTCCGAGACGGTCCAGCCCCTGATGCTGCCGAAGCGGCTGAACAGCACGACGATGCCGAGGAGCTCGGTGACCGCTGCCATCACGTGACCGAGCGACTCCATCAGGAACGAAGATCGGTACTGCATCCGGGCGCGCAGACCGGCCGCCGCGTAACGGAGTGCCATGCGCAGCGGCCCCGGGCCGCGCAGCACCTTCGTGGCTCCTGGATCATCGACTCCTCGATCATCGACTCCTCGATCATCCACCCTGGATCACCACCTTGCGCAGGCCGCGCGCCAGCAGTCGGTGGCCGCCGGCTACCAGCACGAGGACCCACGCCGCCTGCACCGCCAGCGCCTGCACCGCCGCTGCGCCGGCCAGGTGCCCGGAGTAGATGCGGAACGGCGTGTCGATCAGCCCCGCGAACGGCAGCAGCTCGAGCACGACCTGTGCCCACTCGGGCAGGTAGGGCAGCGGCACCACCATCCCCGAGCAGACCCAGGCGATCCCCGGCACGAGCGCGTTCCAACCCGCGGAGCTGAGCGTCCACAGCATGATCGCCTGCCCGAGCATCGTGATCGCGGCGCCGGTCAGCACCGCCAGCAAGACTCCAGCGGCGAAGCCCAGCGCGGCAGCCGCGTCCGCGGGTGGTCCCAGCGCCCACTCCGGGCGCCCGAACAGGGGCAGCAGGAACACTGCAAGCAGCACCAGCGGAGCGGCGCGGAACACGGTCCTGCCGATCCGCCAGCCGATGACGCTGATCGTCCAGTTGGCATACAGGTCGAGCGGGCGCAGCAGCTCGTAGGCGACCGTTCCGCTCTGGATCCGCTCGGAAGCAAGCGGATGGACGCTCAGCGGGAACAGGCCGAACAGCGCCTGACCCAGCCAGATGTAGGAAACGTAGTGCATGCTGGAGAAGTCACTGGCGTGCGGCGCACTGCCGTAGAAGCCGTCCAGGATCATCAGCCGCAGCAGCCCCCAGAACACCTGCGTGGCCAGGGCGGCAAGAGCCACCGCGCGATACTGCAGCATGGCGCGCAGGTGGACGGACCCGAGTGCGACGTAGCCGCGCAGGGTCGCTGCGGCCGACATCGCCTTCAGCTATGGCGGCGATACAGCTCGGCGATGATCCGCTCGATCGGGGGATCCTCGACGAACAGATCGCGAAGCGGATAGCGGTCGGTCACCTGCCGGATCAGCTCTGCCGCCGAGATGCGGCGTGGATCGAACCGCACGCGGACGTGATGGGCGCGCCGCTCCACCACCTCGGCATCGGGAATGGAGAGCTCGCAGTCCCGGTCCTCCAGGTCGATCGACAGGTACCGCTCGCCGGCGACCGCCGCGCGCAGCTCCGTGACCGAACCGTCCAGGACGATGCGGCCCGCGCTGATCACGATCACCCGGTCGCAGAGCGTCTCGATGTCGTCCATGTCGTGGGTGGTGAGGATCACCGTCACGCCGCGGTCGCGCAGCCGGCCGATGAAGTCCCGCACGGCCAGCTTGGCGACCGCGTCCAGGCCGATGGTCGGCTCGTCCAGGAACAGCAGCGACGGGCGATGCAGCAACGCCGCGGCCAGGTCGCAGCGCATCCGCTGCCCCAGGCTGAGCTGCCGTACCGGCGTGTCCAGCAGGTCCCGCAGGCTGAGCAGCTCGACCAGCTCTTCGCGCGTCTCTGCGTAGCGGTTCTGTGGTACCCGGTAGATGTCGCGCAGCAGGTCGAACGACTCCACGACCGGCAGGTCCCAGAGGAGCTGGGTGCGCTGCCCGAACACGGCGCCGATGGAGGCGACGTAGCGGCGCCGGTGGATCCAGGGCGTCATGCCGTCGATCCGGCAGGTGCCGGCGTCGGGCACCAGGATGCCCGACAACAGCTTCACGGTGGTGCTCTTGCCGGCGCCGTTGGGGCCGATGTAGCCGACCAGCTCGCCGCGCCGCACGGTGAAGGAGACGTCTTCCACGGCCGTCACCAGCCGGTGGCGGCGCCGGATCACGCCGGCCAGCGCGCCCAGCATGCCCGGCCTGCGCTCGGCGACGCGGAAGCGCTTGGTGAGGCCGGCGGCGCGGATGTGGATCTCGGAAGCGGACGACGAGCTCATGCGACATCTCCTGATCGGTCAAGGACGCCGACCTCGTCCGTCGCCGCCCGGCACCGGTCCGGGCAGCGGATCACGAGGCCGTCAAAGCGAAGGAGGCGAACGGTGACGTTACCGCAGCGGCGCCGCCGATGGAAGCGCGGCGATCGCCGCTACGAGCCGGTCGAGGTGTAGCGCCGCACACCGAGCTGCCACAGGACGGAGGTCAAGGCAAGAAAGATGAACCCGGCCATCGGGGCGAGCCAGGCGACGGCCACCGGCGTGCCGAGCGGATCCGGGCGGCCCAGGACATGCACGACCGGGAAGTACGTGACGCTGCCGATCGGCACCACGAACAGGAACAGGTACCGGAGCGCGCGGTGGAACACCGGGATCGGATACTGCGTGGTCTCCACGCCGCCGTGGGTGACGATGGCGAAGAGCTCCAGCGTCTCGGTGGTCCAGAACGACAGGACGGCGGAGAGCATGAGCAAGGCGAAGTAGGCGGCGACGCCACCCGTGAACGCCCACAGAAGCAGCGCGACGTCGCCGGGCGAGGGGCCGCCTTCCAGGGCGGAGAGCGCCCAGCCGAGCACCACGGATCCTTGCAGCAGCCGGCCGATCCGCTTCGGAGCGAGGCTGCTGCCCAGCACCTGCAGCAGCGTCGAGCGCGGCCGCAACAGCACACGGTCGAGCGCCCCCTCCTTGATCAGCGGGCCGAACAGGTCGAATCCGCGCCCGATCGCCTCGGCCACCGCGAACACGACGTGGACCAGTCCGTAGAAGAGCGCCACCTCCGCCAACGTCCAACCCCTGATGCTCCCGAAGCGGCTGAACAGCGCCCAGATGCCCAGGAACTCCACCCCCGCCGACAGCAATGTGCCGAGCGAGTCCATCAGGAACGACGAGCGGTATTGCATCTCCGCACGCAGGTTGGCAGCCGCGTAGCGCACGGCCATGCGCAGCGTTCCCGGACCGGTCCTCGGGAGTCCCCGCGGCTTCGTGTCCAGGCCGGCGGCCACGGCGCGGTCCTCCCGTCTAGCCATTCCTGGATCAGCCACCCTGGATGACCACCTTGCGAATCCCGAGCCCCATCAGGCGGTGGCCGGCGGCCACCAGGGCCACCACCCACGCCGCCTGCACCAGCAACGCGCGCAGTGCCTCGGCGCCGGCCAGGTGTCCCGAGTAGATCCGGAACGGCGTGTCGATCAGCCCCGCGAACGGCAGCAGCTCCAGCACCGTCCGTGCCACGTCGGGCAGGTAGGGCAGCGGCACGACCATGCCGGAGCAGATCCATGAGGCCAGGGGCAGGATCGCGTTCCAGCCGGTGGAGCTGAGTGTCCACAGCATGATCGTCTGGCCGAGCAGCGTGATCGCCATGCCGGTCAGCACGCCCAGCGCGATCGCGACCGCGAAGCCCAGCGCCGCGGCGACGCTCGCCGGCGCGTCGAGGGCCCAACTCGGGGCGCCGATGAGCGGCAGCAGCACGGCCGCGAACAGCAGCAACGGCACCGCGCGCAGCGCGGTCCTGCCGATCCTCCAGCCGATGACGCTGACGCCCCAGTTGGCGTACAGGTCGAGCGGGCGGAGCAGTTCGTAGGCGACGGCCCCACTGCGGATCCGCTCGGACGCCAGCGGGTCGACGTTCATCGGGAACAGCCCGAACAGCGCCTGCCCCAGCCAGACGTAGGAGACCAGGTGGACGGTCGAGAAGTCGCTGGCCCCCGGATCGCTGCGGTAGAAGCCGTCCAGGATCATCAGGCGCAGCAGTCCCCAGAACACCTGTGTGGCCACGGCGGCGAGCGCCGCGGCGCGATACTGCAGGATCGCGCGAAGGCGGACGGAGGCCACCGCGGCGTACCTGCCGGGTCTCCTGTCGGCGCGGGTGCGCACCGGTGGCGCGGAGGACGACATCGTGAATCTCCTGAATGGGGCCAGGACGCCGACCTCGCCCGACCCTCCCGCGCCGTCGCGGGGGACGGATGACGAAGTCGTTGCTGTGAAGGAAGAGGACTCTTTTACAACGGCTTCGCTCTGCATGGGAAGCGGGCGGAACCAGGTCAGGCAGCGAAGACGGCCGTCGTCGGCGCGGGTACCATCAGCCATGGACTTCGATGTCGAGGCTCCCGATCACCGGCGATCTCGCGCCGGGCGGTCGCTACCAGTTGGAGGGCAATGCAGGCGGCGTGGTCACGGCGTGCGTGCGGCCCTCGCACCTGGCGCTCACGTGGGAGTTCGGCGGGGACCTGAGCGGGGGGCGTGCGCTTCCGGGCCGAGCTCGACTGAAGCTCCCGCAGTCTGACGGGGCGCGGCGCGACCGGCCGGGCCGGCTGTCAACGATCCGCGCGAGCGAGTGCGGCAAGGAAGTCCGCCTGATCCGTGCAGGCGAATGCCCCCGCAAGGAGCACGGCCTCCGTCGCTGCGGCGAACGCCGCCGCGTCGCCGGGGAACCCCGCCGAGACCTCGATGCCCCGCGACCGCAGTATCTGGCGGACCATCTCCGCGCGGGCTTCCGCACGGCCGCGCTCGAACCCCTGCCGCCGCTGCGAGCGCAGCAGCGGGTCGTCGTCCGGTCCGGTGCCTTCACGCGCGCCGAGCGCTGCGCCGACCCGCTCCAGCACGGCGCTGGTCTGCGTCGACGGCGCCGGCTCGTTCAGCGCCGCGTGGATCTCCGCCGCCGTCCAGCCGGGGAACGCACGGCTCTCGGCCGCCTCCCGGTAGCGGCCGCCTTCCAGCAGATGGATGTTCAACCCCGGCCGCCGCGACCGCGGCCGGCTCGGCGACGGCGCCTCCGGCACGTCCACCCACACCTCCGGGAACCCCCACGACTCGTAGAGCGGCAGCTTGCCGCGGCGGGCGTCGGTGGTGTGGTCGACTTCCAGCACCACGTCGGGGAAGTCGTCCTGGCCCACCACCATGGCGGCGTCCGGCATTCTGGCGCGGTCGGGATGCAGGTACAGGGACTCGTCGGCCTGCATGATGCTCTGCGGCCGGCCGCGGTGGTCGCGCAGCAGCAGGTCCATGGAGCCGTAGCACTCGATGCGCGAGCCGCGCACTCTGGCTATGGAAACCGCCAACTGAGGCAGGAGACGCGACGGGCGTTCGTGATAGGGACTGACCGGCTCGCAGATCCAGGCGGTCTCGGTGGCCGCCTCCCAGTATTCCAGGCGCCGGTCGAAGGACTCGAGCTCGGCGGGCGGCAGGTGGACGGGCGTGCAGCCCGGGAACGCCGGCGGCTCGGGGGCGGTGCGCGGCCGAACGGCCGGGCCGTCTGCGTGTCGGGTCGGCAGTGTTCCGGCAGCGGGTCCGGCAGCGGGTACGGAGGCGCTTTCCGCAGCGGCCATGCACCAAGGGTAGCTCACCGTTGCGCGCGCATCCAAGTTGGGATCCCTCCGGCGCACCCGACGGAGCCTGAGCCGGACGATTCCGCGTGCGCCGCTTCACCCGAGGGCATGGCGTTCAGCACCGGCTGCAGCGAGCGGCGGCGCGGCGCGCACAGGCGAGCTGGCACGAAGCCGCGCCGCCGGCGTTCGATCGTCCCGGCAGCCAGCAGCGCCGCCAGCGCTTCGTCGATCTCCGCCTCCCGCCAGCCGCGCAGGTAGCCGAAGCCGCGCGTGCGGCGCAGCCCCATGGCCTCCGCCTCGTACGTGGGCTGACCGCCCAGCAGCAGCGCCGTCTCGCGCAGGCCGAAGCGGCCCCGGTGGCGGCGCACGAGGTCGGCGATCCCGGCGGCCTCCGGAGGCGGCCCGGTCACCTCCCGGTCGCAGACGTCGCAGCCGCTGCACGCCACCTCGCCATCGGTGAACGGCGCCAGGAGCTGCTCGCGCCGGCAGCGGCGGGACGCCGCGTAGTCCAGCATGCCGGTGTAGCGCCGCCGGTCGGCCGGCGCCATCGTCTCCAGCCGGCGCCGCTCGGCTCCACCGGCGTGCAGGAGCAGTGCCTCCGCCGGACGGCCGTCGCGCCCGGCGCGTCCCGCCTCCTGCAGGTACGCCTCCATCGACGGCGGGGGCTCCAGGTGCACGGCAGAGCGGATGTCGCCCTTGTCCACGCCCATCCCGTAGGCGGAGGTCGCCACCAGCACCCCGTCGGAGGAGTCGAAGAACCACTGCTCGATCGCCCGCCGTTCGTCGGCGTCCAGGCCGGCGTGGTAGAAGCGGGCGGAGGCGATGCCCGCGGCATGCAGGTGGCGGGCGTAGTGCTCGGTGCCGCCGCGGCTGGACGCGAAGGCGATCAGCGGGCGCGCCATCGTCTGGGCGCACTCGAGCAGGGCGCGCCTCCTGGACAGGACCTGCCGGACCGAGTAACGCAGGTTGGTGCGGTCGGGATCGACCGACACCACCGATACGGGGGCATCGGCGTAGATCACCTCCCGGATGCGGCGGACGATGCGGCCGCTGGCGGTGGCGGTGAAGGCGCTCACGACCGGTATGCCGGCGGCGCGGATCACCGCGCCCAGCTCCACGTAGGCGGGCCGGAAGCGGTCGCCCCACTCCGAGATGCAGTGCGCCTCGTCGATCACACAGTGGGAGATGCTCAGGCTGGGGAGTTGCTCCCCGAAGCGGCCGGCCAGGGCCTCCGGCGTCGTGAACAGCACGTCGATCTCCCGCTCGGCCAGCCCGTGCAGGATCTGCCGGCGCTCCGGCATTTCCTGGGCGCCCATCAGCGCCGCGACCCGCAGCGGCCCCTCCCGCAGCCGCCGGAGCTGATCCTGCAGCAGCGAGAGTAGCGGCACGATCACCATCGTCGGACCGGCCAGCAGGCGCGCGGGAAGCTGGAAGCACAGCGACTTGCCGCCACCGGTCGGCATCAGCACGATCTGGCTGCAGCCGTCCAGGATGTTGTCCACCACCAGCCGCTGCGCCGGGTAGAGGTAGGGCACCCCGAACGTGGCGCGCGCCTCCGCCTCCACCGGATCCTCGTAGCGGTGATCCACCGCTCCCGTGTCCGTTTGCACGTTCGCGAGGGTTAACGTCGGTGCGGGCGGCGGCGCTTTCGACCTCGCTGCCGTCGGTCAGGCGTCGGGATCGAAGTAGTCGTCCAGATCGACCGTGATCGTGTACAGCCGGCGGTAGAGGAAGGTGACGCTGACGGCGACCTGGACGGTGACTTCCGTGACCAGCGCGAGCCCGTCCCGCAGTTCGTAGGTCGCGAGGATGGCAATGCCTCGCACCGAGCGCGGCAGTGGATCGACCGTATAGTGCAGCTCCAGGGGAGCGCCGTCCTCGGAGACCCAGAGTTGCCCGCGGATGGTGTACAGCTCGTCGGGTTGCTCGATGCGGTAGCCGATCGCCGGTTGCCCGCGGATCGTGCGCCGTTCGCCCATCCGCTCGGCGCCCGTCATGGCCGAAAGGTCGGCCTGGAACGCATCGGAGAAACGCGCGGAACTGGCGCCGGTCCTGCCGTCGGCCTCCTCGGCGTGCTCGACCGCCTCCCCGTCCTTGACGTCGCGCACCAGCTCGTACGTCAGTTCGCCGTCGACCACCCGCGCTCGCATGACGGTCTCACGCGTCGATCTGAGCTTGCCGTCCGCGGAGTGCTCCTGCGTATGCGTCACCATGGTGCCGGGAACCAGGTGTCCGGTGGCCGCGGCCATGGCGACGGCCCGCTCCCAGAGGGCGTCGGCGCCCGCCTGGGATGCGGTGGCGGCCAGCAGCACTGCGATGAAGCAGCCGCGCAGGGTGCGCACGAAGGCTCGCACCGCAGAACGCCGGATGTCGGTGGTGACGCCGGCGCGTGGGGTTCGTACCCTGCCCATCCCAGGACGCGCCGATGACCTCGGACCCATTTCCCCATTCTGACACTGTCGAAGTGGACGGCGCAGCGTTCCCCGCAGCGGCGGTCTGGACGGCGCTGGCCCCGCACCTGACGCCTGCGCGCCGGCAGCGGATCCAAGAAGTCGCCGCCGGCCGCAGCTTCCGGGTCGCGACAGTGCTGGAGCACGTACACGACGACGGCAACATCGCCGCCGTGCTGCGCACCTGCGAAGGGATCGGCTTTCCGGTCGTGCACGTCATCAGAGCGGCCGACCCGGGCGCGCCGGCCCGACCGCCCAACCGCGTCACCCAGGGCGCGGACAAGTGGCTGGAGATGGCGTGGTGGAACGCCGGCGACGCCTGGCTCGAGCGGCTGCGGGCGGACGGCTACCGGGTGCTGGTGACCCGCGTCGGCGAGGGGTCGACCATAGACCAAGCGGACTTCTCGCGGCCGACCGCGGTGGTGTTCGGCAACGAGCACGCCGGCGTCACCGACGCGACGGCGCAGGCGGCCGACGGCTGGTTCTCGATCCCGATGGCCGGGTTCACGCGCAGCTTCAACATCAGCGTCGCCGTGGCGATGGTGCTGCAGCACGCGCGTCGATCACGCGCGGCAGCTCATGGCGGCGATGGCGAGCTCACGGCCGACCAGCGGCTCATCCTGGCGGCGCGCTACGCGGTGCGCTCCCTGCCGAGCGCGGGAGCTTTGCTGCGGCGCGCCCTCGGCGACGATTCGTTTGACATCGGCTGCGCGAGCCATGAGGGTTCGGACGCATGATCATCGAACCCCGTGTGCGTGGCTTCATCTGCATGACGGCGCACCCCGACGGCTGCGCCGCGAACGTCGGCGAGCAGATCGCCCACGTGCGGGAGCGCGGCCCCATCGACGGTCCGCGCTCGGTGCTGGTGGTCGGCGCCTCCACCGGCTACGGGCTGGCGTCGCGGATCGTCGCGGCGTTCGGCTGCGGCGCGCGGACGGTCGGCGCCTTCTTCGAGCGGCCCGGCTCCGGCAGGCGGCCCGCCTCGGCCGGCTGGTACAACACCGCGGCGTTCGAGCGGGCGGCGGCTGACGCCGGAATTGGCGCGTGGAGCTACAACGGCGACGCCTTCGCCGACGAGGCAAAGGAGCGCGTGCTCGACCTGGTCCGCACCCACTTGGACGGCTCGGTCGACCTGGTCGTCTACAGCCTGGCCTCACCGCGCCGCGTGCACCCGGAGAGCGGCGAGACCTTCAACTCGGTCATCAAGCCGATCGGCGAGCCGTTCGCCGGCAAGACCATCGACGCCCGCTCGGGCGCCCTGGGCGATGCCAGCATCGAGCCGGCTACGGATCAGGAAGTGGAGGACACCGTGGCGGTCATGGGCGGCGACGACTGGCGGCGCTGGATCGACGCGCTGGACGCAGCGGGCGCGCTCGCTCCGCGGTGCCGCACCCTCGCCTACACCTACCTGGGTCCGGAGCACACTTGGCCGATCTACCGCGACGGCACCATCGGAAAGGCCAAGGAGAACCTGCAACGAACCGCCGACGAGCTCGATGCGCGGCTTCGTCCGGGCGGCGGCCGGGCGCTGCTGTCGGTCAACCGCGCCCTGGTGACGCAGGCCAGCGCGGCGATCCCGACGGTCGCGGTCTACCTTGCCATGCTCGCTCCTCTGCTTCGCGAGCGGGGCACGGATGAGGGGTGCATCGAACAGATCGACCGCCTGTTCCGGGAGCGGCTGTGCGCCGGCGAAGACATCCCCGTCGACGAAGCCGGCCGCGTCCGCCTGGACGACTACGAGATGGCCAACGCCGTCCAAGCGGCCGTGCGCGAGCGCTGGGAGCAGGTAACCGAGCAGGACTTCCGGCAGATCCTGGACGTCGAAGGCTACCAGCGCGAGTTCCTGCGCTTGTTCGGCTTCGGGATGCCGGGAATCGACTACGGTGCGGACGTCGATCCTGCGGTCGCGATCCCGTCGATCGACGGCTGATCGGCCGCGGCTGAGGGGACGATGCCGTTCGACGCCGAGCTGGAGCTCGCCAAGCAGGTCGCCCGCGCGGCCGGCGCCATCCAGCTCTCCCGGCGCGGTGCCGAGGATGTCGACCTCAAGGCCGACGAGTCGCCGGTGACCGAGGTGGACCGCCGCTGCGAGGCGCTCATCCGCGGCGAGCTGCTCGGCGCATTCCCGGACGACGGCTTCCTGGGCGAGGAGTCGGGCACGGCCGCCGGGACGAGCGGCCGCACCTGGATCGTCGATCCGCTGGACGGCACCCGACCGTACATCAGGGGCATCGTCACGCACGCGGTGCTGATCGCGCTGGAGGACGCGGCCGGCCTGGCGCTGGGCATCATCCACCTGCCGGCCCTTGACCTGACCTGCTGGGCGACCCGCGGAGGCGGCGCCTTCTGCAACGGCGAGCCTGCGCGCGTGTCGGCGACCGCGACCGTGGCCGACGCGATCGGCAGCGGGCTGGGCTTCCTGCAGCGCTGCGACGAGGCGATCGGCGCGCGCCTGTTCGAGCTGCTGCGCCGCACCGGCTACAGCTACGGGTTCATGGACGCCTACTCGTACGTATGCCTGGCCACCGGCCGCATCGACTACTGCGTCAACCTGCTCGACGCCCCGTGGGACTGCGCCGCCGCGGCGGCCATCATCGCCGAGGCGGGCGGCCGCTGGTCGGACGCCGCCGGCGTGGAAACCGTGCACCGCGGCACGTTCGTGGCCAGTAACGGCGTCCTCCACCGGGAGGTGCTCGAAGCTCTGCGGTAGGCGCCGGCAGATCGACGCGCGACCCCGATGCCATTAGGGTACCGCCATGATCAACGTGACGGTGTGGTGCGAGTTCATCCAGGAACGGGAGGATCCCGAGGTCGCGGCGGTGTACCCGCACGGAATCCACGAGGCGATCGCCGAGGGGCTGCGGCGCGAGGACGACCTGGCGGTGACCACCGCCAGCCTGGACCAGCCCGATCAGGGGCTGTGGCAGGAGCGGCTCGACGCCACCGACGTGCTGATCTGGTGGGGCCACAAGGCACACGACCGCGTCGACGATGCCACCGTCGACCGGGTGCAGCTCCGCGCCAACGACGGCATGGGCCTGATCCTGCTGCACTCCTCGCACGTCTCGAAGATCATGACGCGGGTGCTCGGCACGCGTTGCAGCCTCCGCCACCGCGAGATCGGCGAGCGCGAGCGCGTCTGGAACATCGAGCCCAACCATCCGATCACGCAGGGGATCGGCGACTACTTCGAGATCGAGCACGAGGAGCTGTACGGCGAGCGGTTCGATATCCCGCGGCCCGACGAGCTGATCTTCATCTCCTGGTTCGAAGGGGGCGAGGTGTTCCGTTCGGGCGTCACCTACCGGCGCGGCAACGGCAGGATCTTCTATTTCCAGCCCGGCCACGAGACGTACCCCATCTACTACCAGCCGGAGATCGTCCGCGTGCTGGTCAACGCCGTGCGCTGGGCCAGGCCGCTGCGCATCATCCCCGGCGTGCGCGGCATCAAGGCCGAGCCGCTGGAGCCCGTGCCGCGTCGGGCATGACACCTCAGCCACCACGAGCGACGATGGTGGTGCATGACTTGGAGACGGAGGTACGAACATGAGCTTTTCGATCAGTGCCCGCAACCTGAGTCACATCAAACGCAAAGTCGAGTCTGGAAAGTACGCTTCGGCGGATGAAGTCCTGGTAACGGCACTAGCCTTGCTCGACGAGCGCGACGACACGCGGGATCGCGAGCTGCCCGACATGCGGGAGCGGGTTCGGAGAGGAACACAGCAAGCTGATGCCGGGGAGCTCATACCGGCTGGCGAAGTATTCGAAGAGCTACGGGAACGCAACGCCGCGGCTGCCAAGCAGGATACGTGAGCCGTTGCTACTTCACGCTTACGGCCCGAGAAGACCTGCAGCAGATTCACGACTACATTGCGCGGGACAATCCAGCGAACGCTCTTCGCTTTGTCGAACGACTTGAAGAGCACTGTACGCGCCTTGCGGAGCACCCCTTCATCGGGGTCGGACGCCCGGAGTTCGGTCAGGGGCACCGCACGCTCGTGGTGCCGACGACTCGCTATATCATCGTCTACAGGCCCAGAGACGACGGTGTTGAGATCATCCACATCCGCCAGGAAAGCCAGGACCTCATCAGGCTCTTCAGATAAGCCATGACCGCCGAAGAACTGCGCGCGCGGCTGGATCGCTTCCCGCGCCTGGCGCTCGGCGCCTACCCCACGCCGCTGCAGCCGGCGCCGGGCCTGAGCCGGGAGCTGGGCCGCACCGTGCTGGTCAAGCGGGAGGACCTGTCCGGACTGGCCTTCGGCGGCAACAAGGTGCGCCACATGGAGCTGCTCATGGCGGAGGTGCGGCGCGCCGGCGCCGACACCGTGCTCAACGTCATGGGCTACCACTCCAACAACGCGCGGCTGGCGGCCGCCGCCTGCGTGCGCGCCGGCTTCCGCTACCACGTCTTCCTGCGCCATGCGGCGGGCATGCCGGTGCAGGGCAACAGCCTGGTCGACCACCTGCTCGGCGCGGCCGTGCACGTGCTGAACGACGACGAGTCGGAGCGGGACATGGAGCTGGCGCGCGGCGTGGCCGAGCGGCTGCGGCGCGCCGGCGCCGTGCCGTACGTCATGAACGACGAGCTGTTCCCGAAGCTGGCCGGCATGGTCGGCTTCGCGGACGCCGGCCTGGAGCTTGCCGATCAACTCCGTGCTGCCGCGGTCAGCGGTCCGGTGCGGGTGGTGTGCGTGGCCGGCCGCAGTCTGTGCGGGCTGGCGCTGGCGTCGCTCAACCTGGATCTGGGCTGGCGCTTCACGGGCGTCCGCGTGGCGTCGGCGCCGCCGTTGTCCGAGTATATCTTCGGTAATGCCGAGACGGTGCGGCAGCGGCTGGATGTGCCGCGCACCTACGCGCCCGACGACTTCGACATCGTCGAACGCTACGCCGGGCCCGGCGGGCCGGCGCCTGCCGTCCTGGACGCGGTGCGGCTGGCGGCGCGCAGCGACGGGCTGATGGTCGATCCCAACTACACCGGCGTGGCGCTGGCCGGCCTGATCGACCGCATCGACGGCGGCGCGGTCGGCGCCGACGAGACGGTCGTGTTCGTGCACACCGGCGGCACGCCGGCGATCTTCAGCTACGCCGAGGAGCTGGTTCCGGCCGAGACGCTGGCGGTGACGCCGTAGCGGCCCGCCGGCCCGCGCCGTTGCCGGTGCCGAGCGCTGCGATGATCGCGTCCGGGTCGTAGACGCAGCCGGCCCAGGTACCGCCGCTGGCGGCCTGCAGCGCCGCCCACAGCCGCGTGTCATCGGGCAGGCCGGGGTGCGGCGCGATGCACGGAGCGGTCGGACGCGCGGCCAGCACGGCCTGCGCCTGTTCCGGAGACAACTCGCCTTCGTCCTCCGTGGCGACCAGCTCCACCGAGCCGGTGAGCTCGCCGCGGTCGACCACGATCTCGACCGCGTCGCCATCCCGCAACCGGCCGATCGGCCCGCCCGCCAGCGCCTCCGGACCGATGTGACCGACGCACGCCCCGGTGGAGACGCCGGAGAAGCGGCCGTCGGTGAGCACCGCCACCTGCTTGCCCCAGGGGATGAACTTGAGCGCGGAGGTCACCTGGTAGATCTCCTCCATGCCGGTGCCGGCCGGGCCGATGCCGGCGACCACCACCACGTCGCCGGCCTGCACCGGGTGCTCGCCCTTGCCCTTGATCGCCGCGACCGCCGCGCCCTCGCTCCCGAACAGGCGCACCGGCCCACGATGGCGGTAGACCCCGTCCGCGCCGACCACGCTGGGGTCGATCGCCGTGGCCTTGATGACCGAGCCGTCGGGCGCCAGCGAGCCGCTCGGAAACACGACGGTGCTGGTCAGCCCGCGGCGGCGTGCGGTGTCCGGGTCCATGATCACGAGGTCGGGGTCGACGCCGTCCTCCTCGAGGCAATGACGGCGCAGCTCGTGGCGGCGTGGCGAGTCCTGCCAGCGGTCCAGCGCCTCGCCCCAGGTCACCCCGGCCGCGGTCAGCGCCGCCGGGTCGATCAGGCCGGCGCGGCGCAGGTGCAGCATCACCTCCGGCACGCCGCCGGCGACGAACACCCGCACCGTCGGGTGGTTGGCGGGACCGTTGGGCAGCGCGTCGACCAGGCGCGGGGTGGCGCGGTTGACCCGGCTCCAGTCGGCGACGCCGGGCACCGGCAGGCCGGCCGCGTGCGCGAACGCGGGAATGTGCAGCAGCAGGTTGGTGGAGCCCCCGAAGGCGGCGTGCACGACCATCGCGTTGTCGACCGCTCGCCGGTCCAGGATGTCGGCCATCGACCGGCCGGCGGCACGCTGGGCGATCACCGCGGCGGCGGCGCGGCGGCCCATCTCCAGCCAGATCGGCTGCCCGGACGGCGCCAGCGCGGTGTGCGGCAGCGCCAGCCCCAGCCCCTCGGCGACCACCTGCGCCGTCGCGGCCGTGCCCAGGAACTGGCAGCCGCCGCCGGCGGAGCCGCACGCCTTGCAGCCGGCGGTCGCCGCCTCGTCCAGGGTGATCAGGCCGTGCGCGAAGCGGGCGCCGATGGTCTGCACCGTGCCCAGGTCCTCGGCGCCGCGGGCCGGCAGGGTCACTCCGCCGGGGACCGCCACGCCGGGCAGCGCCCGCTCGCCGGCCAGCGCCAGCAGCATCGCCGGCAGCCCCTTGTCGCAGGAGGCGACGCCGATGACTCCCTGCCGGGTGGGCAGCGAGCGCGCCAGCCGGCGCATCACGATGGCGGCGTCGTTGCGGTAGGGCAGGCTGTCCATCATCCCGGACGTCCCCTGCGAGCGCCCGTCGCAGGGGTCGGTGACGTGCGCGGCGAACGGGATGCAGCCGTCGGCCGCCAGCGCCTCCGCCGCCGCGCGCACCAGCAGGTGCACCTCCCAGTGCCCGGTGTGGTAGCCCAGCGCGACCGGCGATCCGTCCTCGGCGCGCAGGCCGCCGTGCGTCGACAGCAGCAGGTAGGCGGGTCCGCCGGAGCGGTCCGGGTGCCAGCCCATGCCCACGTTCTGGGTCAGCGCGAACAGGTTGCCGCTCGGCTCCTCGCGCAGCATGCGCTCGGTGAGCGGAATCGTCCCCGGCGTGCCCTCGCCGGAGGTCGCCGGCAGGGACGGCGACTCGAAGCCGAGGATGGCGTCCAGGTCGCCGGCCTGCGCGTCGGGGACGTCGGCCACCGTCAGGATCCCGCGGCGCCGAAGCCGCCCACCGTGTTGGCGAGCGTGCCGATCGATTCGATCGTGATCGTGATGCGGTCGCCGGCCTGCAGGGTGAAGCCGTCCGGCGGTATGATGCCGGTGCCGGTCATCAGGAAGCAGCCGTCCGGAAAGGAGTTGTGCCGGTACAGGAAGGAGGCCAGCTCCTGCGGCGTGCGCTTCAGCTCCGCCAGCGTGGTGGAGCCTCGGAAGGCTGTGGCGCCGCTGAAGACGGCCGCGCCGTCGCGGAGGATCTCCATGTCGATCCGGGTCGTGGGGTCGGGGACGGTGCCGCGCACGAGGATCTCCGGTCCCAGCGCGCAGCTCCCGTCGTAGGTCTTGGCCTGCGGGAGGTAGAGCGGGTTCTCGCCCTCGATGTCGCGCGAGCTCATGTCGTTGCCGATCGTGTAGCCGAAGATGCGCCCGCCGTGGTCGATGGCCAGGGTGAGCTCCGGCTCCGGCACGTTCCAGGCCGAGTCGGCGCGGATGCGCACGGTGCCGCCGGGCGCGACCACGGTGCGCGCCGAGCCCTTGCAGAACAGCTCGGGCCGATCGGCGGTGTAGACGCGGTCGTAGAAGCTGCCGCCGCCGGCCTCTTCCGATTCGGCCATGCGCGCGTCGCGGCTGCGGTAGTAGGTGACGCCTGCCGCCCAGATCTCCTGGCCTGCCACCGGCGCCAGCGGAGCGTCGTCCGGCGGCGCAGCCTCCGCCGCGCCGAGCCGGCCGTCCAGGTACGCGGTCAGGTCGTCCTGCCGGAACAGCTCGTCCCAGTCGTGGCCGCGGAGCAGCAACCGCTCCCCGTCCCTCTCCACCACCGTGCCCGCGCCCGTTCTCGACAGCTTCATGACCCGGCAAGCAGACCGGAAGCCGGCCGCGGCCGTCAAGGCGAAGATCGAGTGACCGCTCCCGGCACTCAGTATGCCGGCCGGTAGCGGTCTCCCAGACGCATGTGGGTGATGTAGACGATCTGCGCCGCGTGCTCCGAGGAGTGGTAGGCGGCGGTGAGCAGGTCTGAGAGGACGGTCGTGGACGTGCCCTGCGCCCGTCGGCGCGTGGCCAGCAGGTCGAAGGACGCTGCCCGCTCGATCACTTCACGGCTTGCCGCAACGGTCTCCGCGACTCGTTGCTTGAGCAGGCCGGTCTCGATCGGACCGCGCTCTGCGAACTCGGTCGGTCGCTGCCGGTCGTCCGTCGCGCCGCCCACGCCCGCGACGACGAGCTGCCGCATGGCGCCGCAGACGTGGAGGACGAGGTTGCCGACGCTGTTCTGTCCCTCGGCGGGACGCCACCAGACGTCGGCGTCCGGGAGCTGATCGAGGCAATGCATGATCGAGAGCTCCGCGAACCGCAGGCGCTTCGCGAGATCGGCGCACACCGCCTCCTTGACGTCCTTCATGATCCACCTCCGTCACGTGCGATCGGATAGCAGGATACCGAGCCGGGATGCCGCTCGAGACGATCAGGCGGATTCCGCGTCGAAGGCGACGATGTCGCGGGACTCGGCGCCGATCTCCACGCCGATCAGATGAACCGAGCGGCCCCGCGCGCGGTGCCTGTCGGCATAGCCGCGCTCCTTGAGCTGTGCCAGCGCCGCTCCCTTCTCTGAACGCTCGGCGACCTTGAACTCGAACAGGTACGCATTGCCGGCCAGAAGCACGGCCATGTCCAGCCGGCCGCGGCTGGAGGCGTCCTCGACGACCACCCCGTCCATGGACGCCTGGAACCAGGCATAGAACACGCTCGCCCAGTACCCCTCGTAGCGGGCGATGTCGTTGCGGCGGTGCCAGTCGTGGGGAATCCCGGCCAGCAGCGCCCGGAACAGCTCCTCCACGCCGCCCCAGTCCTCCGCGGCCAGCAGGCGGCGCAACGCGCCGCCGCTCCCCGTGGTCCGCCGCCAGTTCGGCGCCAGCGCGTCCAGCAGGGCGCGGTTCAGGCCGCGCCGCACCTCCAGGTTCGGATATCGCAGACGGTACTCGGGAAGGCCGTCGGCATCCTCCTCCTCGGCCGCGATGGTCAGGTAGCCGGTCTGGAATAGCAGCGCCTCCGGCGCGATGGAGTCCGCGTCGAAGGCCGACAGCAGGTCCTCGTCGGCGCGGACGCTTTCCAGGTCCGGCGCCGCGAAGCCGTGCTTCAAGAGCGTGTCGATGAGGAACCGGGGCGTGGCGGTCTCGAACCAGTGCGCCCGGAACCGGCGGCTGGCGAACAGCTTGAGGATGCCGAAGGGGTTGTAGAGCTTCTCCTTCCCCAGCCAGTTGTAGCCGTTGTACCAGGCGCGGATGCGCTCCCGGTCCAGCCCCGGCAGCTCGGCGGCGAACACCGTGTCCAGATCCGCCTCGGTATAGCCGCAGATCGCGGAGTAGGCGGGGTCCAGCGTGAGGTCGGTGAGGTTGTTCAGGTCCGAGAACAGCGCCCCATCGGCAGCGCCTACGGCTTCGCCGATGGCCCATCCCTGCCTACCGTCCAAGAAACTTCTGCGGAAGTTTCTTGGACGGCTGACCTTGGAGAACTTGCTCACTCCAGTGATGAACGTGAGCTCGATGTGGGCGTCGCAGTCCTTGATCGTGCCGTACAGCCCGCGCAGATCGTCGCGGTTGGCCCTGGCGGTCTTCGCATCCTCCACGGCGTCCAGGATCGGCTTGTCGTACTCGTCCACCAGTACGACGACGCGCCGTCCGGACTGGCGGTGCAGCGCCGCAAGCAGACGGGTGAAGCGGCCGGACGGCGTCGCGCCCTCGGAAGCGGGCACCCCGGCTTCGCGCTCCAGGTCCGCAAGCTGCTCTGCCATGCGCGCCAGCAACTGGCCCGGCCGGCCGTAGTTGCCGCCGCCGAAGCTCAACCGCACCACGGGGTGGCTCCTGGACCAGTTCCAGCCATCGTGGACCGCCAAGCCGCGGAACAGCTCTTCGCTGCCCTGGAAAAACTCCTTGAGGGTGTCCACGAACAGGCTCTTGCCGAACCGGCGCGGTCGGGAAAGAAAGTAGTGCTTGCCGTCGCCGTCCAGCAGCTTGCGCGCGTAGCCGGTCTTGTCCACGTAGTAGAAGCCTTCCTCGCGGATCTGGCGGAAGGTCTGGATGCCGACGGGGAGCCGTCGTTTGGCCACGGCGGCATTCTACGCCCCGTACCAGCCGATCTCCAGCGAGTTCCGAGCATCCGGGGTCGTCGAGATCCCGTAGACTCACCACGGAACTCGGTACACTCCCCCATCGGAGGCGAAGCCATCGAGTGGCCAGCCTCCCGGAGGTGCGGACGATGAGAGCCATGCAGCGCCGGTGCGAGTTGCTGATGGAGCTGAAGCCCGGCCCGCCCGCCTATAGGGAGGCCAACCCCGATCCCTTGCGGTGCTGCGAACAGGAGACGTGGTCCTTCCGTGACCATGCATTCGAGCGGGTGAGCTTCTGTTCGATCACCCTCAGGAAGCGCGCTCGTCCTGATGAGCCTTGCCCTGGCCACAGCCGTGCAGGCGAGGCCGGGATGGGGCCAGACACACGACAGCCCGGTGGGTCGCGGGCGGTCGCGCGAAAGGAGCGCCGGATACCCACGCGAGTGGTACGGGTGCTGGCTCCGGGATCGGAGGGCGAAGGCGAGGAGATCGGCACCGTGGAAACCGTGATGGAGGCCCGGCGTATCGCAGCGTCGGTGGGGTGGTGCCGCGCTTATCGGTCGTACACCGACGGCCCGAACATGGTCTACGACTGCCTGAGCGTCCATCTGAACTACACGTGGGACCGCGAGCGCGACCTGTGGGTTTCCGAGGACAGGGGCGGATATGGCGAGCCGCTCACGATTCCGGTGTCGAACGATGGAAGCGAAGCGCTGCGAGCCAGCATGAGCTACCTCCACCAGATCGCGGAGCTGGCCGACTCGCCGTCACGGTGTGTGCGCTGCGACGGGATCCTGCAGCCCGGCACTGATTGCTGGCGCTCCTGCGGCAGAGGGAGCGAGTCCGGTATTCAGTCCGGTATTCTCTGTCACGATTGCGCCCGCCCACCGATCTGGTGGGATCCTGAACCCCGCTCGCGGACCTGTCCGAAAGAGCCGAGGGCAGCGCGGGCGGCCAAGAGCTCCAGGAAGACGTTCGGGTACACGGATGACGGCGGGTTCTGGATGTCGCCGGACGATCCCCTCTTCAACGCCAATTTCTCCGTGCACGAGATCGTCGGTCTTGCCGACTCGCCGATGTGGTGCGCGCGCTGCGACCGCATGCTGGAGCCCGGCACCGATGCCTCGCGGGCGTTCGACAGCGAAGGCGAGCGCGGCATCGTCTGCAGCGACTGCGGCGGCTCCTTCTTGGTCTCAAAAGAGAAGGAAGGGCGGCCCTGAGACGGGGCCACCGGCTTAGCGTGGCCGCGTCGACCCCGAGGCGACATAGAAGATTGGCCTATTCTGTACCGGTTCCGGGCATGGAATAGATCTATTCCATGCTCAGTGCCATGCCACCAGGTGGGCGGCGGTGGCTCTACATCGACGTCAGGAGGCGGTCGGCGATCGACAGCAGCAGCATGGCGGGGACGTACAGCACCGACACGCGCAGCAGCAGGCGGGAGCCGGGCATGTCGAGCCGGCGCGCGAAGCGGATGCCGGCCGCCAGGTACGCCGCCCCGGCCGCCACCGCCCCGGCCGAGTACCAGGCGCCGGCGGCCCCCATCGCCGCCAACAGCAGCGAGACCGGGATCAGGAGCAGCAGGGAGCCGATGACCTGGACGGTCATGAACCTTCCGCCGTCTCCTATGTCCGTCGCCATCCGCAGGCCGGCGCGCCGGTAGTCGTCGCGGCAGGCCCAGGCGATGGCGTAGAAGTGCGGGTGCTGCCAGAGAAACAGCATCGCGAAGGCGATCCACGCCGCGGCGTCGGGAGCTCCCCCGGTGGCGGCGGCACCGCCGATCAGCGGCGGCATGGCGCCCGGAATCGCGCCGAGCGGCGTGTTGAGCCACGTCCGGGGCTTCAGCGGCGTGTATACGAACAGGTAGAGCGCCGCCGCCAGCAGGCTGAGCAGGGCCGGCTCCAGGCCGGCCCGCCAGGCCAGCAGACCTGCGCCGCCGGCGGTCAGCGCCACCCCGAACCACGTTGCGGCGGACGGCGCCACCGATCCCTGCGGGAGCGCGCGCTCGCGGGTGCGGACCATGCGGGCGTCCACGCGGCGTTCCAGGACGTTGTTGAGTACGCCCGCGCCCGCGCTCGCCAGGGCGGTGCCGGCCAGGGCCGCCGCCAGCGTGCCCACCGGCTGGAACGACCCCGCCGCGGCCCAGTAGCCGAGCGCGGCCGCCACCATCACCATGAGCACGATGCGGGTCTTGATCAGGGACCGCAGCGCGCGCGTACGCGGCGGGGCCGCCGCCGGCGACAGGCTCACGTGGCGCGCTCCCGCACGGGCCGGCCGCCCCGGACGGGGCGGGCGCAGAGCAGGCACCACCAGGTGGCGCCCAACAGGCCGGCGCCGACCAGTACGTGGAGGCTGGCCACGATGGGCGACTTGGCGGTGAGCACGGTCAGCGCTCCCAGCGCCACCTGCACGATCACCAGTGCGTCGATGACGCCCAGGAGCTGCCGCACCCGGCGCGGCGCCGGCCGGCGTCTTACCCTCACGTTGACGAGCACCAGCACCACCAGGGTCGCCAACGCTCCCAGGCGGTGCAGGAAGTGGACGATGACCTGGCCGCGGGCCACGGGCGCCAGATGCAGGTCGAATCGCGCGGCGTTGACGGCGTCCAGCATGCGCTCGTCGAAGCGCGGCAGCAGCGTGCCGCCCATCAGCGGGAAGTCCGGGATCGCGAGCCCGGACTCGGTGTGCCGCATCAGCGCGCCGAGCAGCAGTTGCAGGTACACGATTCCCAGCAGGACCGCGATCGGGCGCCAGGCGCTGGCCGTCCGCTCCTGGAGGTGCCGCCGCCAGTCCCCGGACTGGGCGTGGGCGATGAGGATCAGCACCAGGAACAGCGTCTGGGCCAGGACGGCGTGCGTCATCGAGATCGCCGTCGGCAGCAGGAACAGCACGGTCAATCCGCCCAGCAGTCCCTGGGCGAGGATCGCGCCGACCGCCACCCACGCGAGCACGCGTACCCACCGGCGCGGCTCGCGCGCGGTGATCACCAGCGCCTGCACGACCACCAGCAGCCCGACGGCGGCGGCGGCCATGCGATGGCCGTGCTCGTACAGGATGCCGCCCACCATCGGCGGGAACAGCATCCCGTAGGAGAGCGGCCAGTCCGGCACGGCCAACCCGGAGCCGGTGCTGGTCACCAGGCTGCCGATGAAGATCAAGAGCAGCGTCGCCAGCGCGGTCGTCTTGGTCAGCAGGCTCACGGTGCGTTCGTCGAGGTGCGGATCGGGGAGGTCGACGTCGGGGGGGTAGCTATCGCCCGGCCGCGTGCGTCACGGCGGCAGCTCGCGCAGCGCGGCTTCCACCGCCTGGACCAGCCGATCGGCGTGCCGGTCGGTCATGGGCAGCGACACGTTGCCGCCGCGACGGGTGACGATGCCGTCGCGCAGCAGCCGGAAGTAGAGCCACCTTTGGCGGGCGGAGTCGTCCCCGGCCGCCTCGCGGTAGTTGCGCGGCGGGCTCGGCAGGAAGTAGAGCTGGAACAGCGACCCGGCCGTGACCACGCAGCCGGGCACCCCCGCCCGCCGGAAGGCGCCGCGCAGCCCGTCGGCCACGCGGCGGGTGCGCTCGTGGAGGGCCGCGTACGCCTGCTCGGTCATGGTGCGCAGGGTGGCCAGCCCTGCCGCCATGGCGATGGGGTTGCCGTTGTAGGTCCCGGACTGCGGGATCGCCGGCGGCCCGCCGGTCGGATCGTAGAGCGCCATGATGTCGGCCCGCCCGCCGAACGCGCCGCCCGCGGTGCCACCAGCTACCACCTTGGCCAGACAGGTGAGATCGGGCCGCACGCCGAAGGCGCCCTGCGCGCCCCCGGCGCCGGCGCGGAAGCTCACCACCTCGTCGAAGATCAGCACGATGCCGTGCTCGCGGGTGATGCGGCGCAGCCCTTCCAGGAAGCCGGGCGCCGGCAGGGTGAGGCCGACCGCCGTGGAAAGCGGATCGACGATCACGGCGGCCAGCCGGCCGGCCTGCTCGCCGATGAGCCGTGCGCACGCCTCGGCGTCGTTGAACGGCAGCACCAGCACCTGCTCCGCGGTCCCCGGGGCGAGCCCGGCGGACGCGGGCACCGAATGCGGACGATCCGGCGGGCCGAGCTCCGGGCCCGGCGGGGGCAGGTAGCTGATCAGCGCCGGGTCGTCGATGCCGTGGTAGGCCCCCTCGAACTTGGCGATCATCGGCCGGCCGGTGAAGGCGCGCGCCGCCCGCACCGCTCCCAGGACGGCCTCGGTGCCGGAGCTGCAGAAACGCAGGCGCTGCAGGGACGGCACCCGCTCGGCGAGCAGCTCCGCCAGCTCCACCTCCAGCGGTGTGGGCGCGAAGTAGGCGGTGCCGCGCCCGGCAGCCTCGCCGATGGCGGCGACCACCGCCAGATGGGCGTGGCCGAGGATCAGGGCGCTCGCGTTGTTGATGAAGTCCAGCCGGCGGTTGCCGTCGACGTCGATCAGGTCCGTGCCTTCCGCGCGGTCGACGTAGAGCGGGAACGGATCGACGAACACCCCGGTCCGCGTGTTGCCGCCCGGCAGCACCGACTGCGAGCGGCGGAACAGCTCGTACGAACCGGGGTTGCGGTCACGGTACTCGTCGAGCAGGGAGTCGATCGTGACCTCGGTGGCGGTCGCGGCGCCCATCGGCCGAAAGACTCCTGCCGCTATCCGGTCAGGAGCTGCTCTCCTTGAACTCGCCGACCATCGATTCCACGGTCGCCTTGGCGTCGCCGAAGATCATGTACGAGTTGTCCTTGAAGAACAGCGGGTTGTCGATGCCGGCGAACCCGGAGGCCATCGACCGCTTGAGGATGAAGCAGGTGTGCGCCGAGTCGGCGTTGATGATCGGCATCCCGTAAATGGGGCTGCCTTCGTCCTCGCGCGCCGCGGGATTCACCACGTCGTTGGCGCCGATGACGATCGCGACGTCGACGGTCTCCATTGTCGGGTTCACGGCGTCCATCTCCGCGAGCTGCTCGTACGGCACGTTCGCCTCCGCCAGCAGCACGTTCATGTGGCCCGGCATGCGGCCGGCCACCGGATGGATCGCGTGCTTGACCTCGGCGCCGTTCTCCTCCAGCAGGTCGGCCAGTTCTCGCACCGCGTGCTGGGCCTGCGCCACCGCCATGCCGTAGCCGGGGATGAAGATCACCGAGCGGGCCGCCTCCAGGATGTAGTAGGCGTCCTCCGGCGTCATCGACTTGGCCTCACCCTGGATGCCGGCGCTCTTCGAGGAGCCGCCGGCGGCGCCGAAGCCACTGAACAGCACGTTGGTGAGGGAGCGGTTCATCGCCTTGCACATGATGGAGGTCAGCACGATGCCGCTCGCGCCCACCAGGGCGCCGGTGATGATCAAGAGGTTGTTGGAGATCACGAAGCCGGCCGCGCACGCCGCCAGGCCGGAGTAGCTGTTCAACAGCGAGATCACCACCGGCATGTCGGCACCGCCGATGGCGATGACCGCCATGATGCCGAGCACGAAGGCGAGCCCCGTCACCGCCACCGCGATCCAGTACTGGTCTGGAGCGACGGTAAACCAGACCGCGCCGACGACTATGGCCAGCAGCACCAGCGCGTTGACCACCTGCTGCAGCGGGAACAGCACCGGCCGCGAGGTGACCACCTCGGACAGCTTGCCCCAGGCGATGAGGCTGCCGGTGAAGGTCACACCGCCGATCAGGATGGCCAGGTAGATGGTAGTGGCGCTGAACCCGCCGCCGAGCGCGGCGGTGAACGCGGAAAGGTCCCCGGCACCGGCCCCGAAGCCGACGCCGAACTGGTCCGCGGCCGCCTGAAAGGTGCCCCAGCCGACCAGCATGCTGGCCAGGCCGCCGAAGCCGTTGAACAGCGCCACCATCTCCGGCATGGCGGTCATCTTCACCAGCCGGGACGCGGCGATGCCGATGCCGGCGCCGATCACGGCCGCCAGCACCACCCATTCGATCTGGATGCTCTCGATGATGCTCAGCACCGTCGCGACGATCGCTATGAGCATGCCCAGAGAGGAGATGCCGTTGCCACGCCGGGCGGTGGTGGCCTTGCCCAGCATCTTCAGGCCGAACACGAACATGATCGCCGAGACGATGTAGGCGACCACGATGAGGTAGGTCACGATGCGCCTCCGCCCTTGACCGAGTCCTTGGCCTTGAACATCTCCAGCATGCGGTCGGTAACCAGGTAGCCGCCCACCACGTTGATGGTGGCGAACCCGACGGCCGCCGCGGCGAAGATCGTCACCAGGGTGCTGGAAGCGCCCTGTCCGGCGAGCGCCAGGGCGCCCACGATCGAGATCCCGGAGATCGCGTTGGATCCCGACATCAGCGGCGTGTGCAACTGCGACGGCACCTTGGTGATGAGCTCCAGTCCAAGGAACATCGCGAGCACGAAGATGAAGAACAGAAACTGAAATAGTTGTGCGGCTTCCATGACCCTTCTTTCCGTTGTCTTTCCCGTTCGCGGACGCCGGGGCGTCCGTTCTCTAAAAGGTGTTGTTCGGCGCTATCCCGAGGTGATCTTGCGGACCATCTCGTTGACCAACTGCCCGTCGTGGGTGACCAGGCTGCCGGCGATGATCTCATCCTCCCGGTCGAGCTTCATGCCCTTGCTCTCGTCATCCCAGAACTCGTCCACGTAGTTGTACAGGTTGTTGGCGTACATGGAGCTGGCGGAGACTGCGTAGCGGCCGGGGATGTTGCGCAGGCCGATGATCGTGACGCCGTTGACCTGAGTCTCCTGACCGGCGACCGATCCTTCGACGTTGCCTCCGGACTCGACCGCGTAGTCGACGACGACGGCACCGGCCTTCATCCGCTCGACCACGTCGGCGCTGAGCACCACCGGGGCCTTGCGGCCGAAAAGCTGCGCAGTGGTGATGACGATGTCGGCGCCGGCGCACGTATCCGCCATCAGCTCGCGCTGCTTGGCGAGCTGCTCTTCGGTGAGCTCCTTGGCGTAGCCCTGATCGGTCTGCCCGGTTTCTCCCAGGTCGACCTTGATGAACTTGGCGCCGAGCGACTTGACCTGCTCCTCCACCACCGGCCGGGTGTCGAACGCCTCCACCCGGGCGCCGAGGCGCTTGGCGGTGGCGATCGCCTGCAGGCCGGCCACGCCGGCGCCGATGATGAACGCGCGCGCCGGCTGCAACGTGCCCGACGGGGTCATCATCATCGGCATCACGGCGCCCAGCCGCTCGGCCGCCAGCACCACCATGGCGTAACCGGCGATGTTGTGCTGGGAGCTCAGGGCGTCCAGCTTCTGGGCCCGGGTGGAGCGCGGCACCAGCTCCACGCTGATCGCACTCACCCCCTGCCCGGCCAGGGCGTCGATCAGCTCCGGCTCGTTGAACGGGTCCAGGAAGCTGATGTGGATGGCCCCCTTCTTCATGGCGGAGATCTCGTCGTCCGGCGGGCGGCGGACGCGCAGGATGATGTCGGCCTTGCCGAGCTCCTGCGTGCGGTCGGTGACGACCTCGGCCCCCGCTTCGCGGTACTGGTCGTCGGAGAAGTGACAACCGGCGCCGGCGCCGGACTCGACGGCGACCACGGCCCCGTCCTTGCGTCCGTAGCGCTGCACGGTGTCGGGGGTGACGGCGGCGCGCGGCTCGCCGGGTTCGGTCTCTCTGGGAACGAAAATGCGCATTACACCCTTATGTGCGGTGCGATCGGCCCGGAAGTCAACCGCGGGCGGTCAGATCAGAGCTCGAACGCCGAGGTCGCTACGTCGGCGACCTCGGTGCCGATCGACAGGGCGGCCGTCGCCGCCGGCGAAGGCGCGTTGAGCACGTGCACGGAGCGCTCGCCGCGGACGATGAGGAAGTCGTCGATCATGGCGCCGTCGGGCCGGAGCGCCAGGGCGCGCACGCCGGCCCGCGTGGGCTGCACTTCCGTGTCGCTCAGCGACGGCACCAGCCGCCGCACGGCGGCGACGAAGCGCCGGCGCGAGAACGCCCGGCCGTACTCCCGGATGCCGTAGCGGGCGTGGCGAAGCAGCAGCCGCCACGTGCCGCGGTAGCCGAGCGATTCCGCCGCGTCCCGCGCGTCGACGTCGGTCTTGCCGTAGCCCTCGCGCTTCAGGGAGAAGACGGCGTTCGGTCCGCACTCCACCTCGCCTGCGGTGCGCCGGGTCAGGTGCACGCCCAGGAACGGCAGCGTCGGGTCGGGGACGGGATAGATCAGCCCGCGCACCTTGTGGCGGGCGGCCGGGGCCAGCTCGTAGAAATCCCCGCGGAAGGCGACGACACGGGCTGGAGGAGTCAGTCCGTCCAGCCGGGCGATCCGGTCCGAGTACAGGCCGCCGCAGTTGATCAGGTGGCGGCTGGCGCGGCGGCCGGCGCGGGTGTCGATCTCGACGCCGTCCGCGGCGCGGCGGATGCGCGTGGCCTCGGCCAGCGTGGAGACGGTGGCGCCTGCGGCCAGCAGCAGATCGCGCAGCTTCGCCGCCACCGCCTGGTAGTCGATGATGCCGGCGTACGGCACCCAGATGGCGCCCAGGCCGCCGGCGTGCGGCTCGATCTCCCGCAGTCCGGCGCGGTCGACCACCTCGACCTCATCCAGGCCGTTGCGGCGGCCGTTCGCGCAGAGGGCCGGCAGGCGCGCAAGCTCCCGCGCGGTGACGGCCATCACCACCTTGCCGCAGGTCTCGTGCGGGATGCCGTGCTCGCGCGCGAAGTCCACCATCTGTGCCCTCCCCTCCACGCAGAGGCGAGCCCGCGCCGACCCGGGGCGGTAGTAGAGACCGGAGTGCAGGACGCCGGAGTTGCGCCCGGTCTGGTGCAGGCCGACCTGCCGCTCCTTCTCGAGCACCAGCACGGACAGCGACGGATGGCGCTGCACGAGGCGGTACGCGGAAGCCAGGCCGATGATGCCGGCGCCGATGATGGTGATGTCGAACCGGTCCACGCTTCACCATATTACTGGTAGGCTCGATACCGTGCGGGACGCTGAGCCTTGGTACCGCGTCTGGTTCGATTCCCCGTACTACGGGATCCTCTATGGCGACCGGGACCAGGAGGAGGCCGACGCGTTCATCCGCCGGCTGGCGCGAACCCTGCGGGTACGGCCGCCGGCCGCGGCGCTGGACGTCGCCTGCGGGACCGGCCGGCATGCGGTGGTGCTGGCCGACCTGGGCTACGGCGTGCTGGGGATCGACCTGTCGGCGCCCAGCATCGCCGTGGCCAGGCGGCGGACGAGGGCGAATCTGAGGTTCGAGGTCCTCGACATGCGCGCGATCGAGTGGCGGGAACGGTTCGATCTGGCCGTCAACCTGTTCACGAGCTTCGGCTACTTCGGGGACGAGGACGACGAACGGCAGGTGGTGGCCGGCATCGAGCGGGCGTTGCGGCCCGGCGGCGAGCTGGTGATCGACTTTCTCAACGCCGCCCGGACGGTCGCGGAGCTGGTGCCCGCCGAGCGGACCGAGCGCGGCGGGATCGCATTCGACATCACCCGCGAGATCCGGGAGGGCACGATCGTCAAGACGATCACGGTCGACGACCCGCGGCGGGATGGGAACGAGCCGCCGCCGAGGTTTCAGGAACGGGTGCGGGCGCTGGACGCCTGTACCCTGCAGGGTTACCTGCAGGACGCGGGCCTCCGCATCGAGCGCCGCTACGGCGACTATGCCCTGAACCCGTATCGGCCGCAGACCTCGGACCGGCTGATCCTGGTGGCGCGCAAGCCCGAGCGCTGACGAGATGCCATCGAGCCCGGCCGCCCGCATCGCCACCCTGCCGCAGGCTCTGCTCCATCAGGGCGATGCGTTGCTGCGCGACCTGGCCGCCGGATCGGAGCAGGCGGCACGGTTCTTCTCCGTCCCTCCGCGGGACCCCGCGGCGGCCGCGGCCGCCGCGTCCGGGGCGCGTCGCGGCGGGTCTGCCCTGCCGGCCGCGGTGGCGGAGGACCTGGTCACCCACCAGCGCCGCTGCGACGGGGACGAGCTGTCGGTCGCGAACGCGGAGGCGCTGGCCGCGGGACGGGCGGCCTGCATCGTCACCGGCCAGCAGGCGGGACTGCTCGGCGGCCCGGTGTACACCGCCTACAAGATCGCCTCCGCGGTGCGGCTGGCCCGGCAGGTGGCCGAGCGAACCGGACGGCGGTGTGTCCCGGTGTTCTGGCTCGCGTCGGAGGATCACGACATCGGCGAGGCCAACCACACCTTCGGCACCAAGGCCGACGGCGAGATCGGCCGCGTCTCCTTTCGCGCCTCCGGCGGCCGCGAGGTGCGGCGGCTGCCGGTCGATGACGAGATGGCCCGGAGCGTGGCCCGGTACTTCGAACACCTGCTTCCCGCCGGCGACCGGCCGCGTGCCCGCCGTGCCTACGCCCTGGACGGCCAGCGCACCTTCACCGCCTGGGTGGCGTGGAGCTGGATGCGGCTGTTCGCGGGAACCGGTCTGGTGGTGGTGGAGCCGGCGCTCCTGCGCCCGGCGTGCGGGGAGCTGTTCGAGCGCGCGCTTGCCGAGCGTGCAGCCGTCGGGGAGGCGCTGGCCGCGGTTGCGCGCGACCTGCGCGAAGCCGGCTACCGGGTGCCGCTCGATCCGGCGACCGCGGGCACGCCGTTCCACGTCGGCGCCGACGGCACGCGCGTGCGCGTCGCCGACGCCGGGCCCCTGTTGCGCCGGGGAGCCGTGGACGCCACCGTCCTGTCCACCGACGCGGCGCTGCGCCCGGTCTTCGCCGACGCGGTGCTGCCCAGCCTCGCGCACGTGGTCGGCGCCGGGGAAATGGCCTACCACGCCATGCTCAAGCCGCTCTACGCGCTATTCGGGGTGGCGCAGCCGGCGGTGCTGCCGCGCCGCAGCCTGACCTTCCTGACCGAGGACGAGGCGGTGGCGCTCGAGCGCTACGGCATCACCGCGGAGGAGGCGCTGACCGGCCGGGTGCATCCGGGCGCGGCGACCCACCGGCTGCTCGGCGACGGCGACGGTGCCGAGTTCGAGCGGGTCGCGGCACAAATCCGCACGGCGTTCCGGCCGCTCGCCGACAGCGTCAGCGCCGTCGATCCGTCGCTGGCGCATACCTGGCAACGCTCGCGCGACCATGCCCTGCGCGGCCTTGACCGGCTGCGCGCGCGCACGGGCCGCGCCGTGCTGGCGCGCCGCGGCTACTCGCCTGCGGCCCTGCACCGCGTGCTCAACCAGATCCGGCCGCGCGGCCGGCTGCAGGAGCGCGTGTTCCCGGTTCCCCACTTCCTGGCTCGCTTCGGCGCGCCGTTCCTGGATGCCTGCTTGATCGGCGAGCCGGAGGAGGCGTTTACTCATGAGGTGCTGGCTCTGCCCGCGGCCGAACCGCTGCGATCAGACCCATCGTGAGAACGCCATGAGAATAGGCATCTCCTGCTACCCGACCCACGGCGGCAGCGGTGTGGTCGCCACCGAGCTCGGCCTGCGGCTGGCCGAGCGCGGCCACTCGGTGGCGTTCGTGAGCTACTCGGCGCCGTTGCGCCTGGGCGTGCTGCCGCCGCGCGTCTGTTTCCACGAGGTCGCGATCGAGGAGTATCCGCTCCTCAAGCAGTTCCCCTACACGCTGGCGCTGGCGTCCAAGCTCGCGGAGGTCGCGCGTTCGCATCGCCTGCGGATCCTGCACGTCCACTACGCGATCCCGTTCGCGGCGGCGGCCATCCTGGCCAAGCAGATCGCGCCCGAGCTCGACCTGAAGGTGGTGACCACCCTGCACGGCACCGACATCACCCTGGTGGGCAGCAACGACAGCTTCCGGCCGGTGACCGCCTTCTGCATCGAGCGCTCGGATGCGGTGACCGCCGTATCGCATGCGCTGCGCGCGGAGACCGGCCGGGTGTTCGGGATCACCCGGCCGATCGAGGTGATCCCGAACTTCGTCGATCCCGAGCACTACCGGAGCGCTCGCCCCGCGGTCTGGCCCGGGGACCGCTCCGCCGCCGGCGCCGGGCGCGTGCCGACCGTCGTGCACATTTCCAACTTCCGGCCCGTGAAGCGGGCGGCCGACGTGGTACGCGTGTTCGCGCGGGTGGCGGGCGAGGTGCCGGCGCGCCTCGTGCTGGTCGGCGACGGCCCCGACCTCGGGCCGGCCACCGAACTGGCGCGCGAGCTCGGGGTGCTCGACCGCATCCGGCTGATCGGGGTGGTCGACGACGTGGCGCCGTACCTGCGCGCCGCCGACCTCCTGCTGCTGCCGAGCCAGACCGAGGCGTTCGGGCTGGTGGCCCTGGAGGCGCTGGCCGCGGGCGTGCCGGTGATCGCCAGCCGGGTGGGCGGCCTGCCGGAGGTGGTGGAGCACGGCGTCTCGGGCTATCTGTTGCCGGTGGGAGACGTGGAGGGGATGGCCCGGCAGGCGGTGACGTTGCTGCGCGAACGGCCGCTGGCGGAGCGGCTGGGACGCGCCGGCGCGGGGCGCGTCGCCGAGCAGTTCCCTCCCGACCGGATCGTGCCGCGCTTCGAGGAGCTCTACCACCGCGTGCTGGGGCTGCCCGCCGGCACGGAGCCCGAGATCGACGACGGCGACGCGCACGCCGAGTCGTTCGAACCGCCACACCGTGAACGGGCGTGACGGGCGCCCGTTGCGGTTGGGGACGCGCCGCAGCGCCCTGGCCCGCGTGCAGGCGGAGATGGTCGCCGCCCGCCTGCCGGGGCCGGTGACGATCGTGCCGATCGCGGTCGGCGCCGACACGGACCGGCGGCCGCTCGCGGCCCTCGCCGGCACGCGTGTGTTTACCGGCGCGATCGAGCGCAGCCTGCTGGCGGGCGACGTCGACCTGGCCGTGCACGCGCTCAAGGACCTGCCGGTGACGCCGGTCCCGGGACTGCGGGTCGCGGCGTTTCTGCGGCGCGGTCCGGTAGGAGATCTCCTGCTGCGGCGCGCCGCGGACGCCGGCGCGCCGCTGGGACTGGCGTCCGGCGCCCGCGTGGGCACCGGTTCGCCGCGCCGCGCGGCCTTGCTGGGACGGCACGCACCGCAGGCCCGCGCCGAGCCGATGCGCGGCAACGTGCCGACCCGCATCGAGCGCTGCGTCGACGGCAGCGTCGACGCGGTGGTGCTGGCGCGGGCGGGTGTCGAGCGCCTCGGCGACGCGATCGGGGCCATGCTGGCGGAGCTGTCGAGCGTGCCGCTCGATCCGCCTGACTGGCTGCCCGCTCCCGGGCAGGGCGCGATCGCCGCGCAGGCGCGCGAGGGCGACGACGACCTGCTTGCGGCGCTGGCCGGGATCGACGATGCGGAGACCGGCACGGCGGTCGGCCTGGAACGAGCGCTGTTGCAGGCGTCCGGTGGCGGCTGCCGCGCCTCGCTCGGCGCCTGGGCGCGGCCGGTCGCGGCGGCCGGGTGGCGCGCCGACGTGGGTCTGCAGGACGGCAGCGGCCGCTGGCGGGTGCGCCACGCCACGGGCGATCCGGAGTCGATCAGGCATGAGCTGGCCGACTGGATCGGCAGAACGAGCGGAGAGAGCCCGCCGGAGGGCGACGCCTGACCCTCGTCCACGCGTCCGACCTGCACCTGTGCGAAGCCGACGCCGGCTACGGCCTGGAGGTGCTCGACGAGCTGGTCGACCTGTGCCTGGAGGTGCAGGCCCAGGCTCTCCTGCTGGCCGGTGATGTCTTCGACAGCTTCGACGCGGCGGAAGCGCTGCGCGAGCCGTTCCGGAAGCGGGTCGAGCGGCTGGCGGCCCGCTGCAGGGTGCTGTTTCTCCCCGGCAACCACGACGAGCAGCGCCGGGGCAGCCGCAGGCTGGCCGCGCTGGATCTGGGTCCGGTGACGCTTTTGGACCGACGGCCGTTTTCGCTCGTGCGCTTCCCGGAGGAAGGCGTCGAGGTGGTGGGAGTCCCCGAACGGCCCGACTACGACGACTTCCGGAGCTGGGGCGTGCCGGACAAGGCGGCGCCCGTGCGCATCGTCCTGGCCCACGGCATCGTCCCCGGCTTGGCATACACGGGACCGGCGGCGGCCGATGAGGACGGCGAGACCGCTGCGGGGCGGCTCGAGCCGCGCCTGTTCCGGGAGCTTGCGGCCGACTACGCCGCGCTCGGCCACCTGCATGGCCGGCGCCAGGCGGTCGACGACGGCGTGACCTTCAGCTACCCGGGATCCGCGCGGGTGTGGCGCCGTGGCGAGTCCGGCGAGCACGGCGTCTGGCGGCTGGCGGCAGGCAGGAACGGGGTGACCGGCGAGTTCGTGCCTCTGCGCGCCGCGGGCCGATACCGGGTCTTCGATGTCCCGGTCGAGCTGGCGGGCACCGTCGACATGGCGCCGCTGCAGCCGGAGCGCTGGCACCGCAACGACTGGGTGGTGCTGCGCGCCACCGGCGTGGTCGAGGACGAGAACGAGCTGGCGGGCGTCCTGGACGATCTGCGCAGGCGGTACGCCGGCGCGGTGCGCAAGCTGGAGATCGACTCCAGGGGGTGCGAGGCGATGCCGGGGATCGCCTCGCACCCCCTGGCCGGCCGCTTCCTGGAGGTCTGGGAGGCGAGCGAGCCGCATGATCCGGCCGAGCGGCCGGCATGGCTGCGGGCGCGCCAGCTCGGTCTGCTGGCGATCAAGCATGAGCTGGCGGAGGGCACATGATCACCCGTCTGCAACTGGAGCGGTTCGGGGCGTTCGAGGGCCGCGACCTGGAGTTCGCGGCGGTCACGCTGTTCGTGGGGCCGAACGAGAGCGGCAAGACCACGATCGTCGACGCGCTGTGCGAGGTGCTGTGCAAACCCCGCTCCAACCGCATCGCCGGCAAGCGCCTGACACTCCGGTACGGCACGGACCGGCGGGTGTCGGCGGAGTTCGACGGCGAGCCGATGACCCTGCCGGAAGATGCGTTCGGCGACCTGTTCGCGATCAGGTCCGGCGACCTGACGCTCGACGTCAGGCCGGGGACCGGTTGGGTGGAGGCGCTCAAGGCGGATCTGTTCACCGCGGGGCTCGATCCGAAGCGGCTGCACGCCGCGCTGGCGCGGCGGGCGGGCACCGACGGCGGCAGCCGCCACAACCGCGAGCTCCGGCAGCTCGTACAGGAGCAGCGCCGGCTGGAGGAGCGGCGCGACCTGCTGCTTGAGCAGGCCGCCGCCGCACGCTCCGCGAAGGCCGCCGTCGCCGAGCGGCAGGCCGAGCGCGGCGGGCTGGCCGATGAGCTGGACGGCCTGATGCGCACTCTCGACGAACGTCAGAGGCATGCCCGCCGGCGTCTGCAGCAGGCGGAGCAGCGCGAGGCGGAGCGGCTGCTGCAGGGCCTCGAAGAGCTCACCCGGGGAGCCGGGCAGCGCGCCGGGAGCGCCGGCGAGGCGCCGGCACGGCTGCAGGAGCTTACCGCCGCGAGCGAAGCGGCAGCCCAGGAGGTCGAGCGTGCGCGCGCCGAATTGGAACGGGCACGCCGGCACCTGCAGGACGGTCAGGGCGGCGCTCCGGGCCGCGCGGCCGGCGAAGCAGGACGGGTGCGCGGTATCGCGGCGGGGGTCGCTCTGGGCCTGCTGGCCGGCGGCGTCCTGGCCGCGGCCGCGCTGGTCGCGGGCGCGCCGGTGGTGGTCGCGGTGGCCGCCGGGATCGCGGCGACGGCCGGTACCGCGGCGGTCGCCGCCATGATCCGGCTGCGGTCCGCGGCGGTCGAAGCGGTCCGGGAAGAGACCGACCGCGCGGTGGACCGGTTGCGCGCGCGACGCGAGCGGCACGATCGGTCGAAGCGCGAGCTGCGCGAGTTCCTGGAGCGGCACGGCGCGGAGTCCCCGGAGCAGCTCCTGATGCAGCTCGGCGGCGCGCGCGCCGATGAAGCGCGCCGGCGTGATGCGGAGGCGGAGCTCATGGCGGCGGCACGAGAGCGTGGGCTGAACGACCTTCATGCACTGGCCGGCGCGCTGCGCGAACAGCTTCGCGACCCGCCGCACGGGCCGCCGGCCGCCGGGCCGGTGCCGTCGCCGGCGCCGGGGGACGAGGAAGCGCTCCGCGCGCGGGCGGCGGCGGTGCGCGAACGGCTGGACGAGCTTGACGAGCTGGTAGGTCGCGAGCGCGAGAAGGCGGCCGCCCTGAGCGCCGGCGCCGGCGAGATGGCGGAGATCACGGCGCGGATCGCCGCGGCCGGCCGCCGCGCCGCGGCGCTGGAGCTGGACCGCCGGGCGGCCGGCATCGCCGCTTCCCTGTTCGCCCGCATCGCCGACGAGTCGACCGCGGCGCTGGACGAGCTCTCCGCGGACATCGGTGCGCGCTACGCGGCCGTTGCGGGAACGGCTGCCCCGCGGAATGCCCCGGGGCAGTCCGTCCCGATGGGTATGGCCTCCCCGGCGACTCCGGTCTCCCCGGTGACTCTGGCGGCGCTCGAGGAGGAGCCGCTGATCGTCGACGCCTCCGCGGTCGCGCGGCCGGCGGGCCAGCTCTCGCAGGGCACGCGCGATGCCTACGGCCTGGCGGCCCGCCTGGCCCTGGCCGAGCGGACGCAGCTCGCTCGTGGTGGCGGCGACCCCGGGCTCCTGATCCTGGACGAGCCGTTTCAGGCCCTGGACGCCACCCGAACGGCGCGCGCCCTGCGGCTGATCGCCCGCTTCCAGGAGCACACCGGCTTTCAGCTCGTGGTCATGACCGCCGACGAACGGGTGGCGTTGGCGGTCGCGGGCCGGTTCGCGGGCGCGCGGGTGCACCGCCTTGCCGCCCGCGGGTCGGGCTACCCGGTCAGCCAGTAGTCGGCGAGGTCCGCCGGAATCGCCGGGTCGCCGGCCACGCGCGCGGCGTGCAGGAGCCGCAGGACCTCACCATAGTCGCGGCGCGCGTACGCGTCCTCATGTTCGGTCGCGGGCGCATGGCGGGCGCCCCCGGCCGCTCCCTGGTCCGCCGCCCTGTCGGCAGCCAGCTCGTCCACGGAGCGCATCGCGGCCCGCGCGAAGCCTGCCCGTTCCGGATCTTCGTCGCCGGCCATCCGGCTGCAGAGGCGCCGCAGCAGATCGGCCTCGTCCCGGCGGAGACCGGGACGCTCGACCAGCCAGGCGATGCGCGCGCGGTCGTCCGGCGTCGCGTTCAGGGGCAGCACCGACGTACAGCGGTGCACGAAGCGCTCGACCGGTTGCATCGCGTCCGCGCCGGCGGGCGCCCCGGCGTCGAGCCACGCGGTTGCCGCCGGCTCCAGGCGGTGCGGTTCGCTGTCCAGGTGGCCGGCCGCGATCGTCTCCCGTACGCCGGCCAGCGGGGCGGGCGCGCGCATCGTGACGTCGCGGGACGTGTAGCGCTGCAGCGCCACCCGCAGCTCGCCGCGCGCCGCCGGCCCGGTGACCGTCGCGGTGAGCACGCGTCCGGCATCCAGGGCGACGCGCAGCACCAGGTCGGGCCGGCCGGCTTCTGCGGTCTCCACGTGCACGGTGCCCAGGTGCTGGTAGCCCGCGCCGCCGCCCGGTTCCTCCAGGAACAGCTCGACGTCGGCGGCATCCTGCCCCGTACCGGCCGTGGTCAGCACGAGTTGCCGGACGCCGCGAAAGCTGTCCAGCATCAGCGGGAAGAAACAGCCGTCGGCGGTGCGCACCCCGATTCTCGACAGCCCCGCCGCCGGCCGCACCGTCATCGCGGCCCCGCGTGCTGCGGCATCGCCAGCAGGTTCTCCGCCATGCTCAGCAGCGCGTCGGCGTCTTCGACCCCGCGCGCCAGCGACGAGTAGCCCACCCTCAACTCCGGACGGCCCTCGCCGATATCGTCCGGCCAGGCCGTCTCGGACGCCCACCTGAGGAAGTCCAGCGCCAGCAGCGCCGCGCCGTCGAAGTCCAGGGCGGGACAGATCACCGCCAACTGGCCCTCGTGCTTGTAGTGGAAGCAGCGTACGGAGCCTGCCGCGGCCTCCTTCGCCGCGCGGAACACGCGCGCGACCACGTCCGCGGCGCGGTCCGGACCGGCGCCGCTCGCCAGGCGGTGGTAGTTGACGACCTCGATGAGGACGACGCTCAGGCTCCCCCCCTCGGCCGCGCGGCAGGCCACCTCGGACGGCAACACCCGGGCGAGCTGCTCGAAACGGGGATAGCCGGTGTCCCCGGCCCGGTCGGAGGGTTCCAGGCCCGATTCGTAGGCGATCGCCTGCTCGAGCGGCGCCGCCGCAACCGCCGCGACCAGAAGCAGCAGGTGCTCGGTGTGGGCGTTAAACCGCTCGAACGGGAGGTCCTCGATGAGGATCACTCCCCAGGCGCGAGTGCCCGCGCGCAGCGGCGCCGCATAGACCGCCGTGCCGCGGTCGACGCGGCGCAGCGTGTCGTAGCGCGCGAGGTGCTTGGCCGAGAACAGCCGGTCGTTGCGGAGCACCCAGCCCTCGATGCTGCCCGTGACCGGCACGCGGCGCGCGGCGTCGTCCTCGGCGTCCCAGCCTGCCGTGACCCGGACCACGAGCTCACCGGCCTCCGCGTCGAGCTGCCACAGCGAGCAGCGCTCGGCGCCGGTGAGCTCCGTGACCGTGTCGAGCACCACGAGCAGCGTGTCCTCCACGTTCTGGGACGACAGCTCCCGCCAGCGGGCGTGCAGATACGCCAGCGAGTCGGGCTGGCCGCTCACCCGCCGCTCCAGCTCGCTCGTGGCGGCCAGCAGCGCCGTCCGCTGGCGGTCCACGACGTCGCGCTCGCGACCGCGCTCGGCCGCCTCGCGCCGCAGGCGGCGCGCCCGCCTGGCGTGCGCGAAGTGGATCAGGCCGAACAGGAGGACACCGAGCACGCCGGCCAGAGCGAGCATGGGCACCCGCGGGTCCGCGAGCGGACCGGTGGCGACCCAGTCGGCCGTGATGGTGAGCCGGGCCGGCGCGCCGGGCAGGACCTCGAAGGCCAGATACGCCAGCGCCGCCCCGGCCGCCAGCGCGAGATAGCCGGCCGTCCATCCGCGCAGGGCGGCCACCACGAACGCCGCGAGCAAATAGGGATTGACGGCGGCGTCCAGCAGACCGGGATCGTCGGGAGCCAGCTGGTTGAGCCCGAACGCGGCGACCGCCAGGACGAGCGCCTCGATCAGGGACCTGACCCGCACCGCGGTGCCTCTCAGGCGCGGGCCATCGCGGCCGATGCCCCGCGCGCCGCGCTGCGGCGCTGGGCGCGGAACAGGGTCCGCGGCGCCGTACCGTCGATGAGCGGTTCCAGTGCCGCGCTGCCGTTGCCGACGATCACGTCGATCCCCTGCGCGGTCATCATGGCGGCGGCGTCCACCTTCGACAGCATTCCGCCCAGGCCCAGCGGGCTCGACTCGCACGAGGCGTGCCCGCGGATGTCGTCGTCGACCCGCTCCACCACCGGGATCAGCGGCCCGTCCGCGCCGCCGGCGTGCAGGCCGTCGACGTTGGTCAGGATCACGGCGAGATCGGGCCTGACGTGGGTGGCGACCAGCGCCGCCAGGATGTCGTTGTCCGTGAAGTGGCCGCGGACGTCGAACTCTTCCTTGTTCACCAGGTCGTTCTCGTTGATCACCGGCACCATCCCGCGCGACAGGTACGAATCCAGGATGCGCAGGATCGTGCGTTCCTCGCGCGGGGTGTCGAAGTTGTAGTGCGTGAGAAGCACCTGCGCGACCTGTACCCCGTGCTCACCGAAGAGCTCCTGGTAGCAGTTGGCCAGCGGGATCTGGCCGATGCCGGACAGCATCTGCAGCTCCAGCGGGTCGCCGGGCCGCTCGGTCCTGCCGACCACCTCCATGCCGGCGGCCACCGCCCCGGAGCTGACCAGCAGCACCTCGTGGCCGCGGCGGAGCAGCCTGGCGATCTCGGCCACCTTGGCGCGCAGCCACGTCCGGTCGAGCTGCGATCCGGGGCCGATCACCCCGGTGCCGATCTTGATGAGCACTCGCATCCGCTTCAGTCCCCCGGCAGGTCGCGATGATGGAAGCTGCGCGCGCCGCCGGTGTAGTCGGCGACCACGTGGCCGTCGCCCTGCAGGCGATAGGCGTAGGTGGTCAGCCCTTCGACGCCGACCGGGCCGCGCGCGTGGATGCGCGTGGTGGAGATGCCGACCTCCGCCCCCAGGCCGAAGCGGTAACCGTCGGCGAAGCGGGTCGAGCAGTTGCACAGCACCGAAGCGGAGTCGACCTGCGCGAAGAAGGCGTCCGCGGCCTGCCGGTCGGTGGTCACGATCGCATCGGTGTGGGCGCTGCCGTGCGCGTTGATGAAGGCGATCGCCTCCTGCAGGCCGTCCACGATCCTGACCGCCAGGATCAGGTCCAGGTACTCGGTGTCCCAGTCCTCGTCGGCGGCCGGGAGCGCGTCGATCAGCGCGCGCACGCGCTCGTCGCCGCGCAGCTCCACCTGCGGCATGGACGCGCGCAGCCGCGGCAGGAGTCGCTCCGCGACGTCGGCGTGGACCAGCACGGTCTCGGCCGCATTGCAGACCGCCGGGTACTCGGTCTTGGCGTCGGTGACGATCGCCACCGCCTGCTCCAGGTCACAGGCGGCGTCGACGTACACGTGGCAGATCCCGTCGGCGTGGCCGAGCACGGCGATGCGCGTGCGGTCCTGGATGCTCCGCACCAGCTCCGGCGAGCCGCGCGGGATGATCAGGTCGACCAGGTCGTCCATGCGCAGCAGGTCGTCGATCTGGTCGCGGCTGGTCGCCAGGTGCAGCGCGCCCGCGAAGCCCGGGCTGGTGGCGGTCAGGGCCGACCGGATGCAGTCGAACAGCGCCTGGTTGGACTCGGCCGCTTCCGAACCGCCCTTGAGGATGGCGGCGTTGCCGGACTTGATGCAGAGCGAGGCGATCTGCACCAGCGCGTCGGGCCGCGACTCGAAGATCACGCCCAGCACCCCGATCGGCACGGTCACCCGGGTCAGGGTCAGGCCGTCGTCGAGCTGGCGGGCCAACTGGACGGCCTGGAGCGGATCGGGGGCGGCGGCGACCTCCCGCAGGCTGGCGTCGATGTCGGCCATCTTGCTGTCCGACAGGCCGAGCCGGTGGATGAGGGGCTGCGCGACCCCCTCGGCACGGGCGCGCTCGAGGTCGCGTGCGTTGGCAGCCTGGATCGCGTCCCGGTTGCGGTCGATCTCCTCGGCGACGGCGCGCAGGGCGGCGTCGCGCAGGGTGGCCGGCATGGTGCGCAGGCGGCGGCTTGCCTCGCGGGCGCTGCGGGCCGCCTGCTGCATCGTCGGGGTCGGGGTCGTCAAGGTTTCGGTCGTCATGCTCAGCCTCCGGCCAGCTCGCGGCCGCGCTCGGCGGCGGCGGCGATGGTGTCGGCGATCACGGCATGCAGGTCGGAGGACTCCAGCACGGCACGGCCGGCCACGGTCGTCCCCCCCGGCGAGCTGACCATGTCGATGAAGGCCGCCGTGTCGTAGCCGTGCTCCTGCAGCAGCGTTGCCGTCCCCCGGGCGGTCTGCAGGGTGAGCGCGCGCGCCGCGTCCGCGGGCAGTCCGCAGGCCTGGCCGGCATCGATGAACGCCTGCAGCAGCCGGGCCATGAACGCCGGCCCCGACCCGGACAGGGCGGTGACGGCGTTCAGGTGCTCCTCGTCCACCTCCAGCGCCACGCCGAGCGCGCGCAGCAGACCGCCGACGACGCGGGCGTCGTTCTCGGTGGCGGACGGACCGCGGGCGAAGCCGGCCGCCATCTCGCCCACCACGCACGGCAGGTTGGGCATGACGCGGATCAGGCGCGCCCCCGGAAGCCAGTCCGCAAGGCGCGCGAGGGTGACGCCGGCGGCGATCGACACCACCAGGCGCTCGGCAAGGTCGACGCCGGCCCCGGCCAGCTCGGCGGCCACGGCTTCCAGGTCCTGTGGCTTGACGGCCAGGAACAGGACCTCCGCGCTGCGGGCCACCGCGCCGTTGTCCGCGGCGGGCGTGGCGCCGACCTCGGCGCAGAGCCGGTCAAGGCGCTCGGTGAGTGGATCGTGGGCGGTGATCGCTCCGGCCAGTCCCGCGGCGTGAATGCCGCGCGCCAGCCCCGACGCCATGGTGCCCGCGCCGACGAAGCCGAGGGAGGGTCGTGAGGTGTTCATGGGGTCGCCATCCGGCGAGCGACGCTATGTCGCCCGACGCGGATCGATCATGAGGATGCGCGAGCCGCGCTGACGATCATAGAGGCTGCGCCGTGCGGCCGGCAATGCATCGAGGTCGGCGTCCCGGAACCCCAGCTCCCGGAAGAAGTCGATCGCCTGCGTGGTCAGCACGAACACCCGGCGCGCGCCGCCGTCGCTCGCACGGCGCAGCAGCAGCTCGACCAGGCGGCGGCCGACGTTGGCGGCGCGGTGCGACGGGTTCACCGCCAGTCCGAAGATCTCCGCGTCTCCGCCGCCCAGCCGGTCCAGCCCGCTGCATCCCTGGATCGTGTCGTCGACGCGGTAGACGACCCAGTCGTCGATGGCGGCGCCGATCTGCTCCGGCGAGCGCGGCACCAGCAGGCCGCGGGTGACCAGCGGCTGCAGCAGGCTCATGATGGCCGGCACGTCTTCCGGAGTGGCGGCGCCGAAGTCCGCGAAGCGATCGGCGTACACCATCGTGCCGGAGCCGCCTACCGAGAAGATCTCCTCCAGCAGCACGCCGTCGCGCCTGCCGTCGATCACGTGCACGCGCTCGACGCCGCCCCGGCAGGCGTCGACGGCCAGGCGAAGCATCGCCCGCGCCTCGTCGCCCAGGTTGGCGTCCGCGGCCAGGGCGGCCGCCTCCTCCACCGTCATCGTCGAGAACGCGCCGGAGTCGCGCAGCGGCTGGGCGCCTGCCGGGCGGTCGGATCGTCCGGGAGCCGGGATGCCGGGCGCGGCAGCGGCGACGAACAGCTTGGCGGCGTGCATGCCGGTGGCGACCGCCACGGCCAGGTCGTCGCTGCCCAGGTTGTAGGCGGTGCCGACCGTGTTCCAGCCGAGGGTGGTGACGATCGGCACGACCTCGCGGTCGATCAGCGTCCGGATCAGGGCGGCGTCGACCCGTTCCACGCGCCCGGACCGGTCATAATCGACGCCGTCGACCACGCCCAGCGACCGGGCGCGCACCCAGTTTCCGGATGCGGCGTGCCCCCCGCACTCGCTGAACAGCGACATCAGCCGCGTGCTCAGCGCCGCCACCGCGTGGATGACGTGCTCCATCATCGGCTCGGTGGTGACGCGCAGGCCGCGGTGGTAGCGGGAAGGCAGCGACGCGCGTTCCAGTGCCCGGTCGATCGCGCCGCGCGCCCCGGTCACCACCACCGTGCGGATCCCCATGCGCTGCAGCAGCACGATGTCGTGCACGAGCACCGCCGCCATCGGCGACTCCAGCACGCGGTCGTCCACCTTGATCACGAACAGGCTGCCGCGGAAACGCGCCAGGTAGGTGACCGCGTCGCGGATCGCTCCCACCGGTGCGGTCATGCGGCCCTTGATCGCGTGTGCGCCTTGACACGGCACCGCTCCTGAGCGGACATTGGCTCGGTCATGATAACCAACCGCAGCCTCCGTTTCGCGCTCTGCGCCCTTCTCCTGCTGGCCCCGCTTGCCACCCTGGCCGCGCAGGAGATGGACGACATGATGCAGGACGACGAAGGATTCTACATCAGCGCCGCCTACGCAGTGACCATGCCCGGCGAGAGAGACGTCTCCGTCGGGGACATCACCGGTGCCATCGGGACCGAATTCGGCATCCTCGGCGGTCGCATCGGCGTCGGCTACGGCGTGGCCGGGTTCCGGCCGGAACTCTCCGTCGGCTACCGCAGCGCCACGGTGGACTCACTGACGGTCGGGAGTGCCAGTCTGCCCGCGGAAGGCAACCTCACTTCGATCGATCTGGCGGTCAACGTCTACTACGACATCGGCAGCGCCTCCGAGTTCTCCCTCTACCTTGGAGTCGGGGGAGGATTGTCGCTGGTAACGGCACAGCTGGAACAGGTTGCCGGAGTTGACGTTGAGCCATACAACGATTCGGCGTCGGCGCTTGCCGCTCAGGCGGCGGCCGGCATCAGCTACGCCATCACGGAGGATCTGTCGGTCACGCTCGGCTACCGGCTGGTAGCCACGCTGGAGGCCAATTTCAGCAAGTACAGCACGAGCAACGCGAAGACGGGCATGGCGATGAGCCACAACCTCGAGGCGGGGCTGCGCTTCTCGTTCTGAAGCTCCACCACAGCCGCCCGTCACCGGCCGCGCGCTGACGGGCGGCGAGTTGACACGGCCGCCGTCCCAGTCCGACAATTTCGCTGACATGATGATCAGCCGTGGCCTTCGCTTCGTTCTGTGCGCCTGCCTCCTGCTTGCTCCGCTCGGCATCCTGGCCGCGCAGGACGACATGGACGGCGGCGTGATGCAGGACGACGGATCGTTCTCGATCAGCGCCGGCTACGGCGTCGCCCTTCCCGCCGAGAGAACGATCGGCGACCGCACGATATCGACCGACCTGGGCTTCGTGGGCGGCCGGTTCGGCGTCGGCTACACCATCTTCGGATTCAGACCAGAGCTGTCCGTCGGCTACCGCATGGCCAACATCGAGGACCAGGATGAACAGTCCGTCACTTCCATCGACCTGATCGCCGGCGTGTACTACGACATTGATACGGGCAGCGAGATCGTCCCCTCCATCGGCATCGGCGGCGGCATGTCGCACGTCACCGTCAAGGAAGGCAACAGCAAGACGGTGTGGGCGCTCGCCTTTCAAGGCGCCGCGGGTATCGGTTACGCCCTTACGGAAGATCTGACCCTCACGCTTGGCTACCGCCTGACCGGCACGCTGGAAGCCGATTTTCCGAAGGCAGAGGACGGCACGCTGGACATGGCGCTCGGCCACAACCTCGAGCTCGGAATTCGCTACTCGTTCTGATGAGCGCACACGGTGGCTTCCGCGTCGCGTTCTGCGCGCTGCTAGCGCTGGCTCCGCTCGCCAACCTGGCCGCGCAGGAGGAGACACCGGGCGGTGGCATCTATGTCAGCGCCGCCTACGGCATCGCTCTCCCCGCCGACCGAACGATCGGTGAGGAGACGCTCACGACCGACGTGGGTCTGGTCGGCGGCCACGCCGGCGTCGGCCTCCACGTGCTCGGCTTCCGCCCGGAGTTGTCGGCCGGCTATCGCCTGACCAACGTCAAGGACTCCGAAGAGCAGTCCATCACCGCGATCGACGTGATCGCCAGCGTCTACTACGACCTCGGCATCGGCATTCTGATCGCCCCCTACGTGGGCGTCGGCGGCGGGGTGTCGCAGTCCACCGTCAAGCGGGAGAAGAGCAAGTCGGTATTGACGCCGGCCTTCCAGGGTGCCGCGGGCATCGGCTTCGTCCTGGGAGACCTGACCCTCACTCTGGGCTATCGCCTGCGCGGCACGACCGACGCCCAGATCCCGGACACGAAGGAACTGTTGAAGGCTGGTATCACCCACAGCATGGAGGCGGGGCTGCGCTACTCGTTCTGAGCTCCGGCGACGACCGGTGAGGCGCCGGAGTTCCCCGAGCCGTGACCGACGACCGGGTCGATTCGGATGACCGGGTCGATTCCCGACGACCGGGTGGCGGAGGGAGGGGATTGCTGCACTCCCGGCCGTTCCCGGCCCGCAGCGGCGCCGGTGCCGCGCCGCTCCCGCTCCGGCCCCACCCCGGGCACGGCGCCGGGACCGGACGCCGCGCGCCGGTTGCTGGCCCGCGTCGGCGATACGGAGCGCCGGCGCTGCGACGCGCTCGCCGACCGCGTCCCGATCCCGGGCGGCGGCTTCCTGATGGGCACCGACAACCCCGACGGCTTCCCGGCCGACGGCGAGGGGCCGGTGCGCGAGGTGACCGTCTCCCCGTTCGCCTGCGACGCGTTCTGCGTGACCGGCTACCGCTTCGCGCGCTTCGTCGCCGCCACCGGCTACGTCACGGAGGCCGAGCTGTTCGGCTGGTCGTTCGTGTTCCACGCGCACGTGCCGGAAGCGGTCGCCGACCGATACGAGGTCCGTGAGGTGCCGGGCGTCGCATGGTGGCGCGGGGTGCCGGGCGCCTGCTGGGCGCAGCCGGAGGGACCCGGCAGTACGCTGGACGGCCGGCTGGACGAGCCGGTCGCGCACGTGTCCTGGAACGACGCCGTGGCCTTGGCGCGCTTCGAGCGGGGACGCCTGCCCACCGAGGCGGAGTGGGAGATGGCCGCGCGCGGCGGGTTGGAGCAGGCGGTCTACTGCTGGGGCGACGAGCTCGAGCCCGCCGGCGAGCACCGCTGCAACATCTGGCAGGGAGCGTTTCCCGATAGCGACGCGGCCGAGGACGGTTTCGCCGGACGGGCGCCGGTGGACGCCTTCGCGCCCAACGGGTTCGGGTTGCACAACGCCGCCGGCAACGTCTGGGAGTGGTGTGCGGACTGGTTCGCGCCCGGGCACGGCCCGGACCGGGTGGACCCGCGCGGGCCGGCGCGCGGGCGCGGCAAGGTGATGAAGGGCGGCTCGTTTCTGTGCCACCATTCGTACTGCAACCGCTACCGGGTCGGCGCCCGCACCGCCAACACGCCGGACAGCTCGACCGCCAACTGCGGCGTGCGGCTGGTGTTCCCGCCGGACTCTCAGGAGGCATCGTCATGACCGATCGCGAACAGGCGCTGGCCGAGCTCGACATCCACGGGTTCACGATCGTGCGCGACGTCCTGGACGCCGGCCAGGTGGCTGCGATGAAGGAAGCCCTCGTGCGCTGCGAGCGGGAGGTCGGGACCGATCATCGGCACCGCGGCTCGGCCCGCCACGTGGCCAACCTGCCGACGCTCGATCCCGTGTTCTTCGCGTGCCTGGACCACCCGAAGATCCTGCCGCTCCTCGTCCACCACCTGGGGGACACGCTGATCCTGGGAAGCCTGAACGCGCGCATCGTGCGGCCGGGCGACGGCGACCAGGCGCTGCACAGCGATATCGGCGCGGATCTGTTGAACATGGCCTCACCGGTGATGATGAACACGGTGTGGATGCTGGACGACTTCTCGGCCGAGAACGGCGGAACGCGGGTCGTCATCGGCTCGCACCGGAGCGGGCTGCAGGAGCCGCCGGAGGGGTTCCGGGTCGGGCACGTGCACCAGGCGCAGGCGCCCGCCGGCAGCGTGCTGGTGTTCAACGGACAGTGCTGGCACGGCGGCGGCGCCAACCGCTCGCAAGGCTGGCGGCACGCGCTGTTCGGCCACTACCGCAAGCACCTCATGCGCTTCCAGGTGGACCCGCACGAGGGGTTCCCGGCGGAGTGGCTGCCGCTGCTCAACGACAGGCAGAAGCGCCTGTTGCGCATGCACAACGGCCTGGGCGCCCCCCGTTCCGCCGACTCCCACCGCTGAGAAGCCGATCGCCCCTCTGCTCAGCTTCCGACGGTGAGTGCGGCGAAGCGTTCGAAGAAATCGGGGAATGTCTTGGCGGCGCAGCCCGGCTCCAGGATGGTGAGGCCGGGCACGCGCAGGCCGGTCACGGCGAACGCCATCGCCATGCGGTGGTCCTGGTAGGTGCGGATCGCCGCCGGCGCGAGCCGTGACGGCTCGATGCGCAGGCCGTCCGGGCGCTCCTCCACCGTGGCGCCCAGGCGCCGCAGCTCCGTGGTCAGCGCCGCGATGCGGTCGGTCTCCTGCACGCGGATGTGCGCGACGTTACGGATCGTCACCGGCGCGTCCGCAAACGGCGCGATCGCCGCGAAGGTCGGCGTCAGGTCGGAGACGGCGTTGAGGTCGACGTCCACGCCGCGCAGGCGCTCCGGCCCGGTGACGGTGATGCCCTCCGCGGCCTCCCGCACGTCGCAGCCCATCTGCCGCAGGATGCCCACGCAGGCGATGTCGCCTTGGGAAGAGTCGGCGGCGAGTCCGCGGACGCAGACGCTGCCGCCGGTGACCGCGGCGGCCGCCAGGAAATAGGACGCGTTCGTGGCATCCGGCTCCACGTCGTAGGTGCGCCCCCGGTAGCCGGTGTCCGACGCGATCTCGAAGACTCCCGGCTCGGGCCGTCCTGTTTCGACGCCGAAGTCGCGCATCACCCGCACGGAAAGGTCGATGAACGGCTCCGAGGGCACCGGACCGTCCACGACAATCGTGGTGGCGGCTGCCGCCGCCGGCGCGCACAGGAGCAGCGCGGATACCGGCTGGCTCGAGTGCGCGGCGCGCATCTGGATGCGCCCGCCCGGGAGGCCGGCTGCCTCGATCTCGAACGGCAGGTGGCCTGACTCGCCGGTGAAGCGGAAGCGCGCGCCGGCGGCAGTCAGCACCGCCGGCAGGTCGCCCATGGGCCGCTCGCGCATGCGCTGCGCCCCGTCGAAGCGGTAGACGCCCCGTCCGGCGGCGGCGACCGCGGTCAGGAAGCGCGCCGTGGTGCCGGAGTAGCGCACGTCCAGCTCGGCCGCCTCCGCCGGGATGGTGCCGCCGGCGCCCTCGACGGCGATGCGGGCGTGCGCGGGGTCGGCCTCGATGCCGATGCCGAGCCGCATCAGCCCGTCCATGCACGCCTCGGTGTCGTCGCTGAACTGCGCCCCGCTCAGCGTCGAGCGGCCGCTGGCCAGCGCCGCCACCACCAGCGCGCGGTTGGTGAGGCTCTTCGAGCCCGGCACCGTCACCGTGCCGCGCACCGGACCGGTGGCCGGCGCTACCTCGTGGGCTTCCATGGCGCGCAGCCTACCCCGCAGGTGCCCCGCAGCGCTTGGCGGCGCCAACGCTTGTTGGCCCGACTCGCCGACCTGTAGGATTCGCACCATGAACCGCGAAGCGATAGCCTCCAAGGACGGCCCGCCGGCTGGCGGCCCCTACTCACCCATCATCCGCTACGGAGACGTGGCCTTCATCTCCGGGCAGGTCGCGCTCGACCCGGCCACAGGGGAACCGGTGCGCGATTCGTTCGAGGCCGAAACCCACCAGGTGCTGCGCAACCTGCGCGCTCAGGTGGAGGCCGCCGGCTCCGGTATGGACAAGGTGCTGAAGACCACCGTGTTCCTGGAGGACATGGACAACTTCGCCCGGCTGAACGAGATCTATGTGCAGTACTTCCCGGAGCCGCGCCCGGCCCGCAGCACCATCAACGCCGCTCCACCCGGCGGCTACCGGGTGGAGGTCGAGGCGATCGTCGGGTTCTAACCCCATGCACGGCCTGCTGGTGGCTGTCGGCCTGTTGCTGCTGAGCGCCGCGTCCTTCACGCTCGCGCTGCCGATCCTGGACTTCACCGGCGTGCTCCGCCGGCTGTTCGACGGCTACCCGGCCACGCCCGAGATGGCGGCGCGCTTGGGCGTGGCCGGGGCGATCTGCCTGGTGCTGGGCTGGCTGCTGTACCGCAGGCAGGGCGGCGCCTGACGGGGCGCGCGGCGCTAGTACCCCATCAAACTGATGTCGACGGGTGACACAGGTCGCTACACGGGCTTCAAGCGCGCTGGAACAGCGCGCACAAGGCCGAGTTCCCGTAGCACACACCCCCAAACTACAGTTTGATGGGGTACTACGAGCGAGACTCCAGGCCGACTGCCTGCCCGACCGCGTCCCGGCTGTCCGCCAGGCTGGCGTCGATCAGCCCCGCGAACAGCGGGCTCGGCGCGCCCGGCCGGCTCAGGAACTCGGGATGGTATTGCACGCCGAGGTAGAAGGGGTGTGTGGGAAGCTCCGCGACCTGCACGATCGGCTGGCCCGGCGCCCATCCGGAGAAAACCATGCCGTGCGTCTCCAGCAGCTCCCGGTAGAGCGGATTGAGCTCGTAGCGGTGCCGGAAGCGCTCCTCGATGCTGTCCGCGGCGTAGAGCCGGGCGGCGGCCGATCCGCCCCGCAGCTTGACCGTGCGCTTGCCCAGGCGCATCGAGCCGCCGATCCCCTCGATCTTGTACTGCTCCGGCAGCAGCAGGATGATCGGCGAGTCGGTTCGCGGGTCCACCTCCTGGGTGTTGGCCGCCGGCAGGTCGCAGCAGTGGCGGGCGAACTCGACCATCGCCGCCTGGAAGCCGTAGCAGATGCCCAGCATCGGTAGCCCGTGGAGGCGGGCGTGGGTGACGCAGGCGATCTTCCCTTCCCAGCCGCGGCGGCCGAATCCGCCGGGCACCACCAGCCCGTCCAGGTCGCTCAGGTGCTCGGCCGCCTGCTCCTCGCGCTGCGCGGGCGAGCCGGCGGCGTCGATCAGGTCTGACGGCACGTCGACGACCTCGACCCTGACGTGCCGGTGGGTGCCGGCATGTTCCAGCGCGTTGTGGATGCTGGCATAGGTGTCGCGCGGGCCCAGGTACTTGCCGGCGATGCCGATCCGCAGCGTCCGCTGCGGCCGGGTGAGCGCGTGCAGATAGCGCTGCAGACCGCCGGCCGCCGGCATCAGACCGCCGTCCGCCGGCGTGTGGGCGGCGGCGCCGTCCGTACCGTCGGCGCCGCCCGATGCCGCCGGGGAGGAGCCCAGTCCGAAGTACTCAAGGCAGATCTGGTCGACCTGCTGCTCCTGCAGGTGGCCGGGCACGCGGTAGATGGAGCTCTGGTTGTGCAGGTCGATGACGTTGCGCACCGGCATGCGCAGCCGGTCTGCCAGCTTCTGGCGCACGCCGGGCTCCACGGCGTTCTCGGCCCGGCAGACCAGCATCTGCGGCTTGATGCCCATCTGCATGAGGAGCTGCGTGCCATGCTGGGCGGCCTTGCTCTTCTGCTCGTTCAGGTGGCGCGCCTCGATGATCCACACCAGGTTGATGAAGAAGACGTTGCGCTCCCCTTCCTGGTAGGCCAGGTCGCTCATCGCGGAGATATACGTCCGGTTCTCCTCGTCGCCGACCGTGCCGCCGATCTCGACCAGCGTGATGTCGGCTCCGGCGGCCAGCGTCGACTCGCGCACGAAGCGCACCAGCTCGCCGGTGACGTGCGGGAAGAACTGCACGTCGGAGCCTGAGAACTGGCCGCCGCGCTCCAGGGCGTTGATGCGCTGGCTGAGCTTCCCGTTGGTGAAGTAGTTGTGGTGCGACAGGCTCCTGCCCAGGAAGCGCTCGTAAGTGCCGATGTCCATGTCGCACTCGGTGCCGTCGTCGAGCACGAACACCTCGCCGTGGCGGTACGGGCTCAGGGTGCCCGCGTCCTCGTTGTAGTAGCCGTCCATCTTGATCAGGTTCGTCGAGAACCCGCGGTCGGCCAGCAGCCGGGCCAGGCCGGCGGAGAAGATGCCCTTGCCCAGGCCGCTCATCACGCTGCCGGTGATGATGAGGTAGCGCGCCTGGCCGACCCGGTAGCCGTCGGGCAGGGTGCGGTAGCGCTCGCCCGGATCCGACACGTCGCTGAGCGCACGAAGGGCGCGGGGGACCGGAAGGTCGCTCATGCGGCGTTGAGGTGGCTGAGCTTGTTGCCGTAGTAGGAGGCCAGGTGCGGGTGGTGGATGAAGATCTCCCGTTCGTCGTACTCCAGGGTCTGGTATGACCTGGTGGCGATGATCGGGATGTGCGGGTAGTTGAACAGCTCCGCCGTGCGCTCCAGGAGTTCGTCCAGCGACTTGCGCCTGCCGTCGCGGTACAGCGGGGTGGTGTCCAGGCCGGCCTCGTCGGCCGCGGTCACGGTGCGGTCGACGCGCTCTTCCAGCTCCGCGCGGGAGATGCGGAAGCGGTTGTCGAGCGAGGCGAACACCGCGGTGCTCTCGTACACCCGGATCAGGCGGGCGAGCTGGTCGTACACGGAGCGCGCCGCCTCCTTGGCGCGGGCTCGCAGGTCGGCCGCCATCGCGTCGCCGAACTTGATCAGCACCCGCGAGCGCTGGTTGCGCACGCGCCGCTTGAGCGGCACGCTGATGAACGCGTAGTAGTTGTCGTAGACGTATTTCGCGAACTTGCCCTTGCGCGATCCGGACCGGTAGGCGCGGAACACCATGTCCTCCGGCACCCGCTCGTAGGAGATGTTGATCGGGATGTAGCTGGCATCCTCCACGCGCAGGTCGCGCAGGGCGTTGCGGACGGCCAGGAAGACCAGCGGTGACAACGGGTTGAGGTGGCCGGAGTAGGATCGCCCGTACTTCACCTCGCCGGAGAACTCGTCGGTCTCATAGCCCGGAAACACCAGCAGGTGCAGGCCGTCGCTGTCGAAGATCCGCTTGAGCTGATCCAGGTACAGGCCGTTGTACTGCTCGCGCGTGACGACGACCGGGCGCGCGCCGAGCGTCTTGAGCATCCAGTTGCGGAACCACCGGCGGGCGTAGAAGGCGTGCTGGTCGCGGACCGCCATGAAGCCGCCGCACTTGCGCAGAAAGGTGTCCAGCGGTCCGATGAACAGGTTGTCTCCGGCCTGCACGGCGGCGCGGATGCCATGCAGCGTCAGGTACGCCTGCACCATCATCCAGTCGTACTCGCTCTGATGGTTGGCCACGAACACCAGCCGTTCCCCGGAGTGCGCCCGCCGCTTGGCATCCTCCAGCCCCTCGATCTCCACCTGCGTGAAGCAGGAGCTGAACAGGTGGCGGTCGACGTTGGTCGCCACGCGGTGCACGTACCGCTCGTTGCGCCAGTGATGGAGCAGATCCAGCAACTCGACGCGGCCGGGGTTTGCCCTCACCGCATGCCTCGCGCGAACGGGGAAGCGCCGGTCACCAGCGCAGGGTGGTGGAACGCGCAGGCAGGGTCAAGCGAAGGGGAGGGGCAGATCTGTGTCGCCAAAAGGCGACCGGCATCGGTGCGAGAAGTCCGTCCCGTACCCTCTGATCAGCCCTCCGACTTCCTGCGCGCGCGAGCTCTGAACGCGAGCCCTACCGAGCCGACGCCGCCGACGATCGCTACGAGAGCCAGGGCGGTGGTGAACGCCAGCGTGCCGATCACCGGGTGCCAGAGCATGAATACGCCTATGACGATCTGCAGCAATCCCAGGAAGAACCGCCCCCAGGACCACGACTCCCCGGCTCGACTCCGGACTCCCAGGATGTTCGTGACGCCCGTGAAGATCGCGGTGAAGGCGGCGATCAGGAACAGAGCCGCAGCGGTGATGACGGCGCCGGCGATGGGATGGCCCAGGATCACGAGCCCGGCGAGGATGCCGACGATGCCGCCGGCGACGCTCCAGCCCCAACCCTTCTCGCGGGCGAATAGCCCGTGGACGATGTCGATGACTCCTCCGACGAGCCAGAACACGGCCATGGCTTGCACGAGAAACAGGCCGGTCATGACCGGCCTGGTCAGAAGCAGAATGCCCAGAACGATGGAGCTGATGCCCCAGAGCAGATACGCCCACCAGCTATGGGACCGGTGCTGACGGTCTGACTTCTTCATGCCCGAACCCTCTGCGTACGGTATCGGTACCTAAGCCAAGCGTGATGGTCCCCCATGTCAAGGAGCAGCCGCAGCGATCGCCTCGATCAGCGTCTCCGACAGGGTCGGATCGGGGTGCGACGGATATCGGGCGCGGGGGAGTCGGCCCGGTTCGTTATCCCGGCACCAGGTCCTGGACCTCGCGGACGTGCTCCGGGGTGAGCTTCCAGTCGGCGGCGCTGGCGTCGCCTCCTGATTCCGCCACCGCGTGGGCTGCCTCGATCTGATCCCGGGAGAAGTTCGAGCAGCCGACATGACGGACCTTCCCCTGCCGGACCAGGTCGTCGAATGCGCGGACGGTCTCCTCGATCGGCGTGGCGGGATCCGGGCGGTGCGCGTAGTAGAGATCCACGTAGTCGGTCCGCAGACGGCGCAGGGTGCCCTCGATGCCGGCCATGATCCGGCGTCGCGACAGTCCGCCACTCGGCTCGTCGGTGCGCGGCATGCCCACCTTGCTGGCGACGATGAAGCGGTCGCGCCGGCCGGCGATCGCCGCGCCGATGTAGCGTTCCGAGACGCCGTCCGCGTACATGTCGGCGGTATCGAGGTGACTGACGCCCAGATCGGCGGCGTGGTGAATGAGTGCGGCGGCCTGCTTCCGGTCGTTGTAATGGGTGAACGTCTGGTGCCGGCCGAAGACGCTGCCGCCCAGGCCGATGATCGACACGTCGATGCCGCTGGTTCCCAGCCGGCGGTACCGCATTCAGCGAGTGCCCGTTCCCTGCGGCTGCGCCAGGCTTGCCTTGCGTTCCGCGAGCGGCACGTAGCGCTCGGTCTCATCGTAGAGCGCGACCACCCGGTCGGCTGAGTCGAATACCTTCCGGAACGCCTCGGCGTAGCGGTCCATGAGCTCGACGCCGTTCGGCGGCACGAGCCGCCGGACGCCGAAGGTGCTGTCGATCGCGGCGAACGCGTTCGGATAGTCGTCCAGGTTGTAGCGGACGTCCGCGCCGGGCTGATTCCAGGGGCTGCCGTTGCCGTAGGCGACCTTCTGCTGGAACAGCGGCTGCGCGGGTACGGGGACGCTCTGCCAGCTCATCACGTCCACGTTCTCCGCCGCCAGCGCCTTCATGACGGCTGCCTTGAGCTTGCCCGGTTCGACATCCAGGTTCAGCCGGGCCGGATCGACCTGGACGGTGTAGATGTAGTAGCTGTGGGTGCGGCCCTCGGGCACCAGCGGGCACGCAGACCATCGATGTCGCCGAGCCGCTCCGTGAGATACTCCGCGTTGCCTTGCAGCCCGCTGACGTAGGCATCCAGGTGCCGCAGCCGCACCCGCGCCAGCGCCGAGATCACCTCCGGCATCTTGTAGTTCCAGCCGATCCTCTCGGACAGGTACGCGCGGGTCGGATCCTTCATGCTGGCGGGCTCGCCGAACAGGCGGGTCATCGCCGCCCGCTCATGGATCTCCGGGTTGTCGGTGGTAAGCAGTCCGCCCTCGCCGGTCATGAGGTGCTTGGTGGTCGTCATCGCGAAGCCGGCCGCATCGCCGAGCGCACCGGTCTTCCTGCCGCGATAGCGGGCGCCGTAGGCCTGCGCCGCGTCTTCGATGACCTTGAGTCCGTGCCGCCTGGCGATGCGGTCGATCCGCTCCATGTCGGCCGGCAGGCCGTGCAGATGCACGACCATGATGGCGCGGGTTCTGTCCGTGATCTTCTCCTCGTTCATCACCGACGCCGTCCAATTCGCCGGAGGCGCATCGCTCATGCTGGGACCGTACAGCCTGTCGGTCGCGATGTCGGCAACGACCACCGGCGGCGTGGGCGCCCAGATCGGGTTGTTGTCGTTCGGAAGCTCGTAGCGGCTTGAGCCGTCCCACGGGCGCCGCGCGCCCGCCGCCGTGCCGGCGCTTGCCCTGCCGGCCGCGCGTGGCGATGATACGCCGGTGAGCACGCAACGGCTGGTGGTCCTGGGCGGGGGACCCGGAGGCTATGCCGCGGCCTTCCTGGCGGCCGATCTCGGGCTGTCGGTGACCCTGATCGATGAGGCGCCGAATCCGGGCGGCGTATGCCTGTACCGCGGCTGCATCCCGTCAAAGGCGCTCCTGCACGTCGCCAAGGTGATCGGCGACGCCAGGGACGCGGAGGAATGGGGGGTCCGCTTCACCAAGCCCCGCATCGACCTGGACAAGGTGCGCGGCTGGAAGGAGTCCGTGGTCGGGCGCATGACCGGCGGCCTGGGGTCGCTGGCCAGGCAGCGCAAGGTGACGCTGTTGCAGGGCCGCGGCCGCTTCGCAGGCTCCCGGGAGATCGCCGTGACCACGGACGCGGGCGAGCAGCGCGTCGGTTTCGATCACGCCATCGTCTCCACGGGATCGCGGCCGGCGGTGGTGCCGGCACTGGCCCTCGACTCGGATCGCGTCCTGGACTCCACTTCCGCGCTGGAGCTGCCCGACGTGCCCAAGCGGCTGCTGGTGGTGGGCGGCGGCTACATCGGGCTGGAGCTCGGCAGCGCCTACGCCGCGCTCGGGAGCGCCGTGACCGTGGTGGAGATGACCGACGGCCTGCTGCCCGGGGTCGACCGCGACCTGGTCGGCATCCTGGAGCGGCGCTTGCGCGGCTCGCTGGCCGCCATCCACACCGGCACGCGGGTGGACGCGGTGGAAGAGACCGAGCGCGGGCTGGCGGTGACCCTGTCGGGAGCGGCCGACGGCACCAAGACCTACGACCGGATGCTGGTGAGTGTCGGCCGCGTGCCGAACACCGGCGACCTCGGCCTGGAGCACACCGCCGTCACGGTCGGTCCTGACGGATTCATCGAGCACGACGACCAGCAGCGCACCGGCGATCCGACGATCTTCGCCGTCGGCGACGTGGCCGGACAGCCCATGCTGGCGCACAAGGCCTCGCACGAGGGGCGCGTCGCCGCCGAGGCGGCGGCCGGCAAGCGGGTCGCCTTCGAGCCGCAGGCCATTCCCGCCGTGGTGTTCACCGATCCCGAGATCGCCTGGTGCGGGCTGACCGAGACCGAGGCCAAGGCGCACGGCCGCGACGTGGAGGTGGCCCGCTTCCCGTGGGGCGCCTCGGGGCGCGCGACCACGCTGGGCCGCTCCGAAGGGCTCACCAAGCTGCTGGTCGACCCCGGCAACGAGCGGGTGCTCGGCTGCGGCATCGCCGGTCCCGGCGCCGGCGAGATGATCGCGGAGGCGGTGCTGGCCATCGAGATGGGGGCGGTCGCCACCGACATGCGGCTGACGATCCACCCCCATCCGACTCTGTCCGAGACGCTGATGGAGGCGAGCGAGGTCCTGTTCGGCACCGCCACTCACATCTTCCGGCCGCGGCGGTAACAGCCCCGGCGGTTTCCGATGCAGTCGATCCGCGTGGCCGCCGTCAGCATGAACAGCCCGTTCGGCAAGACCGCCGAGATCCTGGACCGGATCGGCGAATTCAGCGAACAGGCTGCAGCCGAGCGCGCCGAGCTGGTGCTGTTCCCGGAGCTGGTGGTGCACGGCCACTGCAACCCTGACACCTGGGAGCTGGCCGAGCCGGTTCCCGACGGCCCGAGCGTCCGCCGGCTGGCCGAGATCGCGGCGCGCTGCAAGCTGTTCCTGTCGGTCGGGCTCAGCGAGAAGGAGCGCGACATCGTCTACAACACGCAGGTGTTGCTCGGCCCGGACGGCTTCATCGGCAAGCAGCGCAAGATCCATCTGTCGCGCGACGAGGGGCTGTTCTATGCCGGCGGGCGCGACATCTCCGTGTTCGACCTCGGCGCGTGCCGGGTCGGTACCGTCATCTGCTACGACAACCAGTTTCCCGAGGTGGGACGGATCGTCGCGCTGAAGGGCGCGGACATCATCCTGATGCCGCACGCCGCGCGCCAGGGGCGCTGGGACCAGACCCCGGCGTCGCAGGCCGCCGCACGCCGTCACGTCCGCGACTTCTTCGCCAAGTGCTATTCGATGCGGGCCATCGAGAACGCCTGTTTCTGCATGCTGGCCGACCAGGCGGGGCGCGCGGGCACCGTGCCGGGGTACCCCGACGACCACATGAACCAGCCGCACCACCCCGGCGCGGCGCTCATCTTCGCACCGGACGGCTCGATCCTCGCCGAAGCGCAGACCGAGACGGTACGGGACGAGATGATCGTCTGCGATCTGAACGCCGGGCTGCTGGCGAAGGCTCGCAGCTACGCCAACTACACGCTGCGGACGCGCAAGCCCGAGCTGTTCGGCGAGCTGGTGCACGACCAGCGCTCGTCATAGCGTCCGTTCGAACTCGCTCCACATCGCATCGATCTCGCTCACCGGCAGCGTTAGCCGCACAATGCTCGTAAGTCACTCATAGCAAGGGGCTTTCTGGGATCAATCCAAGCATGATTCCCTCGTTCTTCCCCTCATTGTAACCAGGAATCTACGGAACCCTCTAGACCGTCCGCGGACAGCATCGCCTTTCGTCCGGGCGATCCACTCGGAAGCCGGGCCATCGGCCGGCGGTGGTTCCGGGCTAGTGTTCCGTGCGGGAGGTTTCTTTTCGCGGTGTTTCGCGCGCCCTCTTTGAAGCCGAGTGGGATCTCGAGGTGCATGCGGCCCTGCTTTCGGCCTTCGAGAGGGCGATGAGAGCCCAGCCGTTTCCGGAAAGGGCTCTTGCCGTGTTCAAGTCCGCCGACCAGCGTCCCGAAGAATCAGCGAGTACGTAGCGCATCGTCTGGGCGCGTGTTGCGGAATACGTCGATGCACTCGGGAGGCGCTTCGCCGCTGTCGGCGGAGATCGTCCCGTCTTCTCATCGTGGCTGCCTCCCTGCCCTTCGCCGAGCATCGACAAAAGCCGAGGCCGCTCGGTCCACGTCCGCAGCCGTCGTTGCCCAGGAGCACACGCTTATGCGAATCACCGCCCGGCCATTCCATGTGGAGCCGCCGCACCAGATCTCTCCGGCAGCCTGAAGTTCCTGAACCGTCGACATCGTGAGATCATCGCTGCCGCACGAGATCACAACCTGGTTGAACACCACATCGTTGTGTACTCGGAATCCTTCCCCGCTCAGCCGATCCGCAAGTGACCGGGCGCGAGCACACAGTTGATCCACCAGCCGGGCAATGCCTGAACGGCCGAGGGTTTTCAGGATCGCCCACAGCTCGATGGCGCGGGCGCGCTTCGACATCGAAAACGTGAATTGCATCGGGTCCCGTTGCTCGCTCCACTGGAAGTACGAAGCGGCAGCGCGGAAAGCCGAGATCAGCGCCTGGCGGTCGCGGCACAGGGCGATCCCGCTGTCGTACGGGGCATTGAGCGTCTTGTGGGCGTCAACGGCCCACGAATCGGCGAGCTCCACACCCGCATAAAGTGCGCGAAGTGACGGTGACGCGCTCGCCCAAAGGCCGAAGGCGCCGTCTACGTGCACCCACCCCTCGCTCTCGTGAACGGCGTCGCAGATTTCGCCGACGGGATCGAAGGCCCCTGAGTTGACATTCCCGGCCTGCGTCACCACGAGCGCCGGGCCGGCCAGTCTCGGCAGTGCCTCGGGCCGCATGCGGCCTTGCCCGTCAACGGGAACGACTTCGGTGTGGCTGTTTCCCATGCCCAACAGCGACAGTGCCTTGCCCACGGTGGCATGTGCGCCCGCGCCCACGACAACCCGAACCGGAGGAGCGCCGTACAGGCCCGCTTCAAAGACATCCCAGCCTTGTTGGGAGAGCAACGCGTTCCTCCCGGCGGCCAGTCCGGAGAGGTTCGCTTCCGTGGTTCCGGTCACGAACCCGGCGGCCGTGCCCGGGGGAAGGTCGAACAGTTCCGCCAGCCACCCCTCGCAGACCTCCTCGAGCTTTGCGGCGACGGGCGACATCACGTAGTGGGGCGTGTTCTGGTCCCACGCGTCCGCGAGCCACCGCGCCGCCAGTCCGACGGGCAGCATTCCGCCGTTGACGAACCCGAAGTAGCGGCCACCCGACTGGGCGACGGTCGCGGGGGCTCCGATCCGTTGCAGCACGTCCAGCGTGGCCGCCGCCTCGGAGGGATCGTCCGGCAGTGGCTCCTCGAAGCCGTCCAGATCTCTCAGAGCATCCTCGGAGGGGTAGACGCGCATTTTCGACACATTCCCGATGTACTCCCTCGCGTAGGAGTGGGCTCGTTCGAGCAGCTTCAGATCCGCTTCTTCCATGATGCTTCCATAGGTAGTGCAAGGTGACCGAACGCTGTCGGCTGGCGTGACGGGCTCGGGATTCGGCCAACCGGTGCTCCTGACGCCGACCGGCTCACTCGGCGGCGCTTCCCGAAGATCTCGAAGAACTCGTTGTAGAAGCTCTGGGTCTCGCCCTTCTCGTACGTGGCGTCGGCCCATTCACGGGAGAAGTCGGCAGCCCGCGTGCGGATCTCGTTCCACGAAAGCCTCATCGCCGGCGTCAGTCGGTAGGAGTCAGTCCAAGGGCCGCAGTGTCGCGACCGCGCCGCCGACGGTGGCGTGTGTCTGCGCTCGCATCGGCGACAGCGTATCAAGGCCGGGTTGGCGCTGACGGCACCGAACCCGCGTGCGACGGCGGTATCATTGCCGGACATCCCCCAGCGACCTGACGCTGGCCGAGGGAAGCTGCGCCGAGGCCGGGGTGACGGCGGGCCGACGCCCGGCCACCGTTGTCATGAACATGATACAGCCTCCGCGAGGTTCGGGATTCGGCAGCGACTATGCCGCTTCCGACCGATTACCCGCAACAGCGGCCTTGACGCACACGACGGCTCTGAACGGTGGTATATTCCGGGCACGGGAGGACTCGAAGATGACGATCATCCTGAGCATCGCGATCATGATCGCCGTGGTGGCGGCGTTGTCGATCAAGGTGCTGCTCGGGCGCGAGCGCGAGGTGAAGCGCTTCGGCTGCGGCAGCTTCTCTCCCGCGGGGCCTGCCGGCCCCGGTCCGGCGTCCTCGACCTGCGGCGTGTGCGGGGCGGAGGAAGGCGAAGCGTGCAGGAACGAGGAAGATTCCCTGGCGGCCCCTTCCGCCGATCGCGACGACTTCTCGCGCAACTGAGTCCCGGCGGCCGGCGACGGACCGGCCGGCCCACGGAACGGCACCGCCGATGAACGATGCCTCCGCGTCCTCCGGTCACTACCGCCGTGCGGTCGACCGGCTCATGGGGCTGGCCGACTTCGAGCGCGCCCGCCACAGCCCGGCACACCGTACCTTCCGGCTCGACCGCATCCGCGCGCTCCTGGAGCGGCTCGGCGATCCGCACCTGCGGGTGCCGACCCTGCACGTCACCGGCACCAACGGCAAGGGCAGCACCTCGGCGATGCTGAGCTCGATGCTGCAGGCGCACGGCCTGCGGGTCGGGCTGTACACCTCGCCGCACCTGCTGCGGGTGACCGAGCGCATCCGCCACGGCCTGGATCCGATCGACCTGGCGACGTTCGCGCGGCTCGTCGACGCGGTCTGGGGTCCGCTGCAACAGGTCGCGCGGGACACGCCGTACGGGGAGCCGACCACGGTGGAAGCGCTCACCGCCATGGCGCTGCTGCACTTCCGGGATGCCGGCGTCGACGCGCAGGTGATCGAGGTCGGCCTGGGCGGTGAGCTCGACTCCACCAACGTGGTGGCGCCGTCGGTCTGCGCGATCACGAACATCAGCTTCGATCACGTCGCCGTGCTCGGGCCCACCATCGAGAGCATCGCCCGCGCCAAGGCCGGCATCATCAAGCCGGGGGTGCCGGTGGTGCTCGCGCCGCAGATGGAGGGCGCCCTGGAGGTGGCCCTGGGCGTTGCCGCCCGGCAGCGGGCGCCGGTCACGCAGGTCGGCAGCGACGTCCGCTGGGCGGTCGACGATGCGGCGGATAACCGGCAGAGGCTGCGGGTGGAGACCCGCCGCGCACGCTACCGGGTCGATCTGCCGCTGGACGGCGACTACCAGGGGGAAAACGCCGCGGTGGCAGTCGCCGCGTGCGAGATCTTCCTGGGCGAGCGCCTGGACCATGAGGCGGTGCTGCGCGGTCTGGCGGGCGTGCGCTGGCCCGGCCGGCTGGAGCGCATGCGCTGGCGCGGCGTGCAGGTGATCGTCGACGGCGCGCACAGCCCGTACGCCATGCAGCGCATGGTGGGCGCGCTTGCCGGGCGGGTCGATCCTGCGCGGACCGTCGCCGTGGTCGGTGCCCTCACCGGTCACGACCTGATGGAGACCCTGCAGCCGCTGCGCCGCCTCACCGGCCGCGCCTACGCCGTGCGGTCGCACCACCCGCGCGCCGAGCGCCCCGAGGCGGTGGCCCGGGCGCTGGAGCAGGAGGGCTTCACGGTACTCGGCGTCGACGGCGATGTCGCCACCGCGACCGCCACCGCCGCCGCCGGGACCGCGGCCGGCGGGCCGCCGCACACCGTCATCGCCACCGGGTCGCTGTCGGTGGCCGCGGAGGTGATCGCCTGCGTGCGCGGCGTCGAGATCGAGACCTATCCGACCATCCGCGGCCGATCGACGGACCCCGCCGAGCGCCCGGCGGACTCCCCGCACGCGGTTCGCTGAGGAACCGGAGGTGAGCAGCTCGGCGATCCTGGCGCTGTACCTGGTGCTGTTCGTGCTGCAGCGGCTGGTCGAGAACGGCCTGGGCGTCCTCAACCTCCGCCACGGAAGCGCGCAGCACGCGCCGCCGCCGGAGCTGGCCGGCGCGGTCGACGGCGACACCCACGCGCGCATGCGCGAGTACACGCAGACGCGCGGGCGCTTCGCGCTGCTCACCGACACGGTGGCGGCCGTCGCGGTGCTGGCCGTGGTGTTGAGCGGCGTGCTCGGCACGCTCGACCGTGCGGTCGGGCAGCTCGCCCTGCATCCCTACCTGTCGGGCGGGATCTACGTGCTGGCCGTGGGCGCCTTCTTCACGGTGATAGACATCCCGGCGGCGCTCTACTCGCAGTTCGTGATCGAGCAGCGCTTCGGCTTCAACCGCACGACCCTCGGGCTGTTCCTGCTGGACCGGCTGAAGGGCGGTCTCATCTCCCTGGTCATCAGCGCGATCGTCCTGTTGGTGCTGTTCGCCTTCATGGACCGTGCCGGCAGCCTCTGGTGGCTGTACGCGGGCGGCGTGATCATCGCTTTCCAGTTCGTGCTGATGGTGCTCTACCCGACGGTGATCGCGCCGCTGTTCAACCGCTTCGTCCCGGTCGACGAGGGCGAGGTGCGGACGCGGCTGGCGGAGCTGGCGCGGCGGCTGGGCTACCGCCTGCGTGGCATCTTCGTGATGGACGGCAGCAAGCGCTCCAAGCACAGCAACGCGTACTTCACCGGTTTGGGCCCGGTGAAGCGCATCGTGCTCTTCGACACGCTGCTCGACCAGCTCGATCCGGGCGAGATCGAGGCCGTGGTCGCGCACGAGATCGGCCACGAACGCCTGCGCCACATCCCGCAGCGGCTGGCGCTGTCGGTGGTCGCCACGGTGGCGGCGCTCTGGGTCCTGAGCCTGGTGCTGGACCACGCGCCGCTGTTCGCGGCGTTCGGCATCGGCCAGCCCAGCCACCACGCGGCGCTGGTGCTGTTCAGCCTGCTGGCCGGGCCCTTCACGTTCTGGCTGGGGCCGCTGTCGGCGCTGTGGTCGCGCCGGCACGAGTACGCCGCCGACCGCTTCGCCGCGAAGGCGGTCGATTCACCGGAGCCGCTGTCCGGTGCCCTGATCAAGCTCAGCCGCGACAACCTCGCCAACCTGGCCCCCCACCCGTGGTACAGCTTCTACCACTACTCGCATCCGACCCTGGTCGAGCGGCTGGCGGCGCTGCAGGCAGCAGCCTGACGAGGCTGTCGGGCTTCCGTAGCGGCGACGGGCGGCCGCCCGGCCTTCATTGACCCCTCCATGGCCGATGCTGACCGCCGCCGCCCTGGCGCTCGTCGTGGTGGCGCTCGCCGGCGCATGGATGGGACTGCAGCGGCGCGTAATCTACCCGCGGCCGCAGCGTCCGGAGCCGCGGCAGCTCCCGGCCGGCGCCGAGACCGTATGGCTCGGACGGGACGAGGACGTGGAGGCGTGGTTTCTCGCTCCCGCTGATGTCTCCGCTCCGTTTCCCGTCGTGATGTTCATGCACGGCAACGGCGAGCTGATCGACGACCACGAGGACGTGCTCGAGCTGACCGGGGAAGGTCTGGGCGTGCTGCTGGTCGAGTACCCGGGTTACGGGCGCTCGGGCGGCAGGCCGGACGAACGGTCGATCACCGCCGCCGTGGTCGCGGCGTTCGACTACCTCGGCGCGCAGCCGCAGATCGACCCCGGGCGCATCGTCGCTTATGGGCGGTCGATCGGCGGCGGCGCCGCGTGCGCGCTGGCCGCCGTCCGCCCGGTGGCGGCGCTGGTGCTGGAGTCGAGCTTCACCCGCCTGGCCGACCTGATGCCGCGGTTCGTCCCGCGCGCGCTGATGCTCGACCGGTTCGACAACCTCGCGGTCGTCGCGGCAGGGGACTCGCCGGTGCTGGTCCTGCACGGCGACCGTGATCGGATCATCCCGTACGCGCACGGCGAGGCGCTCGCGCGCGCGGCCGGCACCACGCCGGTGCGCATGGCGTGCGGGCACAACGACTGTCCCACGCCGCTGCGCGACGTCGTGCGGTTTCTCCGGGAGCACGGCATCCTCTCGCCCTCGTAGTCGCCCGGGCAACACCGTACGATGGCATCGTGGCCGCACGGCCGACGTGAGGAATTGACAGTGTCCTTCCAGGACGAGGTGTACCTGATCGCCGACGAGCTGAGGAGCATCGCGAACGCTGGAGTGTTCTATGCCGGGAACGAATACGACCGGGAACGGTACGAGCGCGCCCTGTCGTTGAGCGCGCGACTGGTCGCCGCGATCGAGGAGCGGCCGGCAGACGACGTGATAGCGGAGTACCGGCAGAACCTCACGCACGTTTCGCCCCTGGTCGGGGCCGATGCGGTCGTCTTCCGCGGTCGACGCATGCTCCTGATCAAGCGCGAGGACAACGGCCTGTGGGCGATGCCGGGCGGAGCGACAGACGTCGGCGAGACGTGGGCGCAATCGGCCGAGCGCGAGCTTCGCGAAGAGACAGGCGTGGTCGGGACCGCCACGAAGCTGCTCGGCGTCTTCGACTCCCGCCTGTGGGGCTCCCGCAGCAAGTCTCATTTCTATTCGGGCCTCTGGCTCGTCGAGCCACTCGACGACCGCTCCCCGACAGCGGGGCCTGAAACGACCGGCGCAGGCTTCTTCGCCGAGCACGACCTCCCCTCGTTGTCCCCCGGTCACGAGCGTCGGATCCCGATGGCATTCAAGCTCGCCCGCGGAGAGATGCCGGTGCCCTACTTCGACCCAACGCCGTAGGAAGCGCCAGGGCCGCCTGCCACCACGAGAACCGCTCCAACCCGGGCCGTTGACCGGCGTGGCAGTTTGCGTGTTGGCTGTATGCGCGCGGGCCCATAGCTCAGTCGGTTAGAGCGGCGGACTCATAATCCGTTGGTCCAAGGTTCGAGTCCTTGTGGGCCCATCCTCCGGCGTCCGACCGTCATGCTGACGGCATGGAGCCGTAAGCGACATTTTGTACGTAGAGGGTTTGACAGGATCCAACTGTCAGCGTACATTATCTTCTGTCAAGCTGGCGCGTATCAAGCGTGCACAGCCTCTGGATAGCAGCCGATGACCATTGAAGCGACGCCGAAGCGGTCGTTGGTCGGAATCGAGCTGATACGCCTGCTCGCGAACGAGGGGGATCGGATCTTCTCCATCGACAGAGCGCGGCAGCTCGCCCCCCGAGCGGGGGTCAGGGACTCCTACCTCGGAGAGGCGTTGTACCACCTCCGGCAGACCGGTTGGGTCGTCCATCTTCGCCGGGGACTCTACGCGCTGGCTTCGACCGTACCTGGCGTGACCCCGGCGCACGAGTTCGAGGTCGCTATGGCCCTGGTCGATCCCGCTGCCATCTCGCACTGGTCCGCGCTGCACTACCACGGCCTAACGACGCAGGTGCCAAGGACGACCTTCGTGATTACGACTCATGAGACGTCTGTCCCTCGTCTGCGCGGACGCGCGGGGGAAGAGCCTCGCGACGGCTGCCTCATCAACGACGTGGTCTACCGATTCGTCCAAGTGAGGCCGGGCAGGTTCTTCGGTACGAAGCAGGTGTGGGTCGGCGATGCCAGGGTGTCGATCACCGATCTCGAGCGGACGCTCGTGGACGGGCTCACCATGCCGCAGCACTGCGGCGGTTTCGCCGAGGTTCTGAATGCGTTCGAGATTGCAGGACCTCGCCTGAGTGTCCGGCGAATCACCGAATATGCTCTCCGGCTGGATGCGGCAACCGGCAAGCGCCTGGGATGGGTGCTTGAACACCTGCGGCTCGCTCGTGCGGGGCTTGATCGGCTGGCGGCGGCTCCGATCAAGGGTTACCGCAAGCTCGACCCGCGTGGGCCGCGGAGCGGGCGACGCAACAGGCGTTGGATGGTCGAGGAAAACCTGCCCGGAATGGTCGATGCATGAAGCCGTTGCACACGCGTCTTCAGGATGCGCGCCGGCGTCTTGGCATCCCATGGGAGGTCCTTGAGCGCGATTATCTCCTTTCCTGGGTTCTGGCCGGCATCGGCGAAGTTGCGGATCTGAGGAGGGCGCTGGTCTTCAAGGGTGGCACCGCGCTCAAGAAGTGCTACTTCGGCGACTACCGGTTTTCGGAAGATCTGGACTTCTCGGCATTGGACGGAGCTCCGAGCGGCCGGGCGATGGAGCGTCTCATCGGCGTGGCCTGCGAGTCCGCGTCCGGGCTACTGGACCGATATGCTCCCGTGGAGATCGTCTGCGAGCGCTACACCGAGAGATCTCCGCACCCTGGAGGCCAGGAGGCCTTCGTGATCAGAGCCAGACTGCCGTGGCAGAGCAGGCTTCACACGCGCGTCATGATCGAGATCACCATGGATGAGCGCATGCTCACGCCCGTCGAGAAACGCAAAGTCATCCACGAGTACGGCGAGCCGCTGGACGTGGAGGTTCAGGTGTACTCGATCGAGGAGGTGGTCGCCGAAAAGCTGCGAGCGATCCTTCAACACGTTGCGATCCTCGAGACACGCGGCTGGGCTCGTTCGCGTGCGCGCGACTACTACGACCTGTGGCGAGTGACTCGCACGTACAAGGATCGGATGGTCCTCACCGGATTCGATTCCCTGCTGCGGGAGAAGTGCGCGGCGCGCGGAGTCAGCTTCGAAGGACCGGATAGCTTCTTCGATGACCGCTTGCTCGCCTACGTCGAGAAGACCTGGGACCAGTCGCTTGGCCCCCTGGTCCCGGCGTTACCCTCCTTCCAGACGGTCGCCGACACTCTGCGGTCCGAGGTGCCGGCGCTCGTCCGGTCAGGCGGCACGCGCTAAGCTGCCGGGTCATGTACGACCCGGACCTGCACCTGTTCGTCGACGACGACCGCATCCACCAGCTCATCAACCTGCGCCGCGTGCTCAACCGGCCGGCCTTCACGCCGGAGCCGGTGGTGCAGGGTGACGCCGAGTGGGAGCTCGGCTGCGGGATCGTCGCGTGGGGCTCGGTGATCCGCGAGGAGGACGGCCGCCTGCGGCTCTGGTACCAGCTCAACGACTACGCCAACCGGCAGGTGGCCAACGCCTACGCGGAGAGCAGCGACGGCATCCACTGGGAGAAGCCCGACCTGGGCTTGGTCGAGTGGCGCGGCAGCACGCACAACAACCTCTACTTCCAGTTCCCGGCCGACCTGCCGCCCGGCAACGTCAACGCCATGGACGGCTACACCATGGTCCGCGACGACGACGCTCCGCCGGCCGAGCGCTACGCGATGATCGCCTTCATGCACGACATCCGCATGTGGGCGCGCGCCCACCCGGACCAGCACGACCGCTACATCACCGACGAGGAGATCGAGCTGGCGAGCCGGGCCAGCGGGCTCTACCTGTGGAAGAGCCCCGACGGCATCCACTTCCCGGGCGCGCCGGAGTTCGTCCAACCCACCCACGGCGACTACCTCAAGGTGGTCCGCGACCACCGCAACGCGCGCTGGATGATCAACATGCGCGCGCCGTCCTACCGGAACCCGGACGCCGGCCACCGCCACCGGCGGAACGTCGGCCTGGCCACCTCCACCGACCTGCGCACCTGGTCGCCGATCGAATCGCTGTTCCTGAACGACGCGGAGAGCGCCTTCGGCCGCCTGTGGGAGTGGCACGGCCTGACCCCGTTCAACTACGGCGACATGGACCTGGGCTTCCTGGACATCCAGGACAGCGCCTTTCCGACCGGCATCTGCGAGCTGGTCAGCCACCGCGACGGCCAGCCGTGGCGGCGCGTCGCCCCGGACCGGCCGTTCCTGGACAACGGGCCGGAGGGAACGTACTACCGCGCCGGCGGCATGCCCCTGCACAACGAGCCGATCGTCGTGAACGACGAGCTGCTGCTCTACTTCAATACCGGCTCGTCGCGGCGGCCCGACGAGCGGCCGATCCATCCGCGCGTGATCGGCGCGGCGAAGATCCGCCTGGACCGCTGGATGTCGCTGTCGCACGGCCATTGGAAGACCGGCGAGCCGACCGGCATCGTCGTCACCAAGCCGGCGGTGATCGCCGGCGACCACCTGGAGGTCAACGTCGAGACCCGCTGGGAGTCGGTGCCGCGCGGCGGCAGCGTGCGCGTCGGCGTGCTCAATCCGGACGGCACCGCGATCGACGGGTACGGGCTGGAGGACTGCGAGCCGGTGCAGGGCAACCACCTGCGCGAGCGGGTGCGGTGGCGTGACCACGCCGACCTGAGCGCGCTGCGCGACCGCACCGTGATGCTCGTGTTCGGGGTCGAGCAGGCGTCCCTGTACAGCTACCGGCTGGCGGTGCGGGAGCCGTAGGCGCCGCCCGCGTCGCGGGCGAACCAGCGCACCGGATGGGACGACTCGCGCTCGCGGAACGCGCCGGTGTCCGGCTCCACCAGCCGCTGCTGCACGCGTCCGTCGGTGCCGGCCAGCAGCCAGCCGAAGTCCCAGCCTCCCGACCGGTAACGCAGCGGGACCGCCGGCGCGACCCGCACCAGCGGATGCGTCCCGGCCACCACCGCGCCCGACTGCGTCATGTGCCAGCTCGCCCCCACGTGCACGAACACCTCGTGCGGCGTGGCGTCTCCCAGGTCCGCGCACAGGCCGCTGACGGCCACCTTGAGCTCAAGGCCTTGCCGCAGCGCCTCGCCCAGCGCGTCGATCGAGCCCGCGCGCACTCCGCCGCGCTCGTCGTGCGCCAGCACTTCCCGCCAGCGCTCGCTGACGCAGAAGCGGTAGCGGTCGAACCGGTACACGAAGTTGTGGCTCGGAGCCCGCGTGCCCTGGTCATGGGCGTCGAGCACCCGGTACTTGATCGGCCACGTGTCGCGCTCGGTGGGCTGGGGCGAGGGAGCGGCGGTATCGAGGCGCGGCGTGGCGCAGGCCTGCGACCCGTCCTGGTTGTAGAGGAAGAACGACATGTGAGGCTGTGCGCCGAACGACATCGGCGTGATCGGCACGCGCCAGTTCATGATCGCCGCCACCCAGCGGTCGTCGAGCAGGTAGGTGACGCGGAACTCCGAGAGCTCGCGCACCGGCTCCGTGTTGGCCGACCCGGGCTCGATGTGCTCGTGCCAGGCGAACTCCGTGTAGATGCGCAGGTCGGCGCCGCGGCGCACCGCCGCCGCCAGCACCGCCGGATCGCCCGCGACCCGGGTCCGGTCGGCGTCCAGCTCCAGCAGGCAGGCGCCCGGGTCCGACGGGCCGTCGTCCATCAGCGGTTTCTCAGGGCGTGCTCTCGGTCGCGGACTTCCATCAGCAGAGATTCCCGCGAAGGTCGGTCGGCGATGCGTTGCAACTCGCTTCGGAGGTAGTCCTCCATGGACCTGCACTGGGCGGCGGCTCGTGCGGCCAGTTCGTCCCGCACCCCTTCGGGGACTCCCTTGATGGTGATCTTCACCGGCATGAGCCCATCGTGCGCTCTCGCACAGTGCGCTACAACCACGGTGTGGCGAGCGCTTGCAGGAGTGCGACCGCGGCGGTCCACCTATAATGAAACGACGAATGGAGCGATGGCAGCAGACGGCGATCAACGCGCCACCCTGATCGGCCGGCAGAGCTACCGGTCGCCCGCGGACCGGCCGCCGGTGGAGCGGCCGATCCGGCTGGCCGTGATCGGGCTGGGGCCGCGCGGGCGCGGCAACGTGGTCGGCAAGGCGCTGGCGTACGCCGAGTACGAGCTGGCCGCGGTCTGCGACCGCCGAGCGAACCTCGTCGCCGGCGTGGTGGACACGGTCGAGCGGGAGCACGGGCGCCGCGTGCCCGGCTTCACGGACTACGAGCGCATGCTGCGCGAGGTGGAGCCGGACGCGGTGGCGGTCACCACCGACGTCGACGTGCAGATCCCGATCGCCTGCGCGGCCATGGAGTCGGGGTGCCACGCCATGGTCGAGGTGCCGCTGTGCACGTCGATCGAGGACTGCTGGCGCGTGGTGACCACCGCGGAGCGGACCGGCAAGGTCTTCCTGCTGATGGAGCAGGTGCGCTTCTCCGGCTACATCCGTGCCTGGCGCCGCATCGTCGATGCCGGCGTCATCGGCAAGCCGCTGTTCGTGGAGGGCGAGTACTTCAGCTGCAAGGGCGGCGACGCCTTCTTCCAGGACGCCGCCGGCCGTTTCCACTACCCCGAACACGCAGCCGCCGCCGGCGCGGCGCCGACCTGGCGCCACACCATGCCGACCATCGTCTACCTGCCGCACGAGCTGTCGCCGCTGCTGTACGTGATCGATGACCGGGTCACGCGCGTGGTGGCCATGTCCACGCGTCCGCAGAGCTACCGCCATCCGGAGGTGCATCGCGCCGACCTGCAGGTGGCCCTGATGCACACCGCCGGAGACGTCGTGCTGCGCATGGCGGTCGGCCACAGCAGCGCGGCCATGCCGCGCGACACCGGCGGCGGCGAGAGCGCGCACTGGCACCACGTGAAGGGCTCCGCTGGCGTGCTGGAGTGGAACCGCACCCCGGACGGCGCTCCCAAGCTGTGGGTCGAGGACTGGGAGATCGAGCAGCCGATCTCGGTGCCGTGGACGACCACCCCGCGCGGCGCGCCGCCGGAAGCGGCGGCCAGCGGCCACGGCGGGCGCGACTACTACGTGTTCGCGCAGTTCGCGGACGCGGTGTTGCACGGCGTGCCGGTGGAGCTCGACGCCTACGCGGCGGCCGACACCGCGGCGCCGGCGATCCTGGCGGCGGTCTCGATCGATTGCGGCAACGCACCGCAGGACGTGCCCGACTTCCGCCCCGGACCCGAACGCGCCGCGGGCGAGCTGCCCGCCGGTGTGCGGCTGTGACGGGTCAGGCGGAGATGAGCGCTCCGGCCGCGGCGACGCCGCGGTACCATGCCGTCGGCCTCGACGTGGCCGCCCAGCACCATGCGCCGCGCACCGTGCGGCAGCTCGCGGGGCGCGCCGAGGCGCCGGCTGGCACGCGTGCCACGCCGGTGTCGCGGCTGCCGCTGCTGATCGACGAACCGCGCTGGGTTCGCTTCGCCGACCGCTGCTTCGCGCTGCGCGCCGAGGGCCTGTATCGCTTCTGGAATTGGGGACGGGCCGCCTGGGAGCGCCGCGACAGCCGCCCGCATCCGCTGGGAGGGCGCAGGAGTTACGGCTGCGTGATCCTGTTCCGGCGCGACCCGCTGGCGCTGCTGGCGGCGCTGGCGACCGTCCAGGTGCACGGCACCGCGCACAACGGGCAGCCGCTGGAGGCGATGCTCGCGCAGGCACGGCGCGGAGCGCTGTCGCTCACCTGCGGGGAGGCGGCGCGGCTGGCGGCCCGGTTGCTCGCCGACCGGGGCTGGCGCGCGCGCGTGGTGGGCGCCCGCCGCGTCACCGGCCGCTACAACACGTACGACAACGGCCACGCCCTGCTGGAGCTCTACTGGCCGCGCTACCGCAAGTGGGTGCTGGCCGACACCGACATGGCGCACGTGTTTCCGGCCGGCGACGGCGGGCGTGCCGACGGCTATCTGGGCATGCGGGAGGTGGCGGCGCGGATCGCGGCCGGCGAGGGCTTCGCCGCGCAGCCGCTCACCAGCACGCCGCCGCGTATCGACAGCTCGGAGGCGGTCGCGGGCGGCTTCTGCGGGTACGAGCAGTTCGTGCCCGGCTTCGGCGACGACGCCGAGCGCGACGCCTGGTACCGCGGGATGTTCGCGGCGCCCTATCATGTCGACGGCTCCACCCAGGTCTTCTGTGCCGCCACCGACCGCATCCGCCGGCTGCTTCAGCGCAATGAGCCGGGGGCCGAGGTGCTTTCGCCGGAAGCCTGGGCGGAACGTTTCTATCCGGGAGAGGTCCGATGACGCATGCACCGATCGCCGTGGTCACGCACCGTGACGATCCGAACCGGTTCCACCGCTACGTGGAGGAAATCCTGCTGGCGGAGGGCTACCCGTGGTACCGGACGTACGACCTTGCCGACGGACCGCTGGAGGTGGACGCGTTGCGCGCCGCCGCGGTGGTCGTGGTCTGCGCCGTGACGCTCACCGCCGAGCAGGAAGACGAGATCGGCGCGCTGACAGCGGCCGGCGCGCGGATGCTGCTGTTGCGCCCCGGCCACCGGCTTGCCCGCGCCTTCGGACTGGAGCCGTTCGAGGCGCTCGAGCCGCTGTCGTCCAGCGGCTGGCCGCGGGCCGGCGGCCCGCTGATCGTGCGCGGCATGACCGACCGCTACGTGCAGGCCAACCCGGGCAACGCGCTGGCCGCGACGCTGCCGGCGGCCGACCTGCAGTTCCACGAGCGCGCCGACCTGTACACGTGGCAGGGCGACTCCGCGGCGGTGGCGCTGTGGCTGGCCCCGTTCCTGGGGCAGCCGTCGCCGCACCCGGCCGTGGTCTGTACCCCGCACGGCGCCGGGCGGGCGGTCATCTACAGCTTCGACCTGGCCGCCTCCACCGTGCGCTTCCACCAGGGGCGCCCGGAACAGGCCAGCAACGGCGCCTACCCCGACTACGACGCCGACGGCATGTACAAGGCCAACGACCTGTTCGTGGGCTGCCTGGACGAGCGGCTGATGGACCTTCCGCAGGCCGACCTGCACCAGGACCTGTTCGTGCGCGCCCTCGGGTGGCTGGCGCCCCACCCCCTGCCGCGCGTCTGGCACTACCCCGGCGACGCGCCGGCGGTGGCCCTGTTCGACGGCGACTCCGACGGCATGTCTCGGGAGCAGTACGAGGCCACGATGGCCGTCGCCGACCGGCACGGCGTCCCCTACACCGTATACGTGAAGAGTACCGACTACGACGCGCTCTCGCCCGCGCGCCACGAGCAGATCCGCGCCGCCGGGCACGGGGCCGGGCAGCACAACTGGAGCGGGCCGCGTCCTGAGCTCGAGGAGATGCGCGTGGGGCTGCGCGACCAGCTCGCCTCCTTCGAACGGCGCTACGGCTGCCGCGCGGTGAGCATCCGCGGCCACAGCACCATCTGGGTGGGCTGGACGGAGATGGCGCAGTACCTTGCCGCGGAGGGCATCCGGCTGGACGTGAACTTCGCGCCGATCCGTTACTTCGACCGCGGCTACCTGAACGGCAGCGGCCTCCCGGTCCGGTTCATGGACTCCGACGGCCGCTTCATCGACCTGTACGAGCAGGTCACCATCTCCACCGACGACGGCTGGCGGACCGACAAGACCTTCCTGCCGGCCAGGTCGCTCGACGAGTGCATCGCCGAGTCCCGGCGGCAGGCCGACGACGCGCGCGAGCGCTACCACACCGTCTACCACCCCTACTTCCACCCGATCAGCCTGGACGCGCGCGGGCTGATGCCGTGGTTCGACGCGATGCTCGCCTACACCGCGGACATCCCCCGCTTCTCCGACGTCGACTGGGTCGCCTTCAACGACGCCCGCCGGGCGCTGCGCCTGGAAGCGCTGGACTGGGACCCGCAGACGCGAGCGCTCACCTTCGCCGTCCGCGCCGACGCCGCGGTCGACGGCGCCACGCTGGTGTTCGAAGGCGCCGCCGACTCCGCTACGGTAGACGGAGAGCCGTTGCCGGTCACCTGCCGGGAACGGGAAGGCCGGGAGCAGTCGGCGCTGGTCGCCGAGCTGCCGCGCGGCGCGGTACGGCGCTTCAACGTACAGTGGGGCTGATGGACACGGGGGCCGGCCGATGAGCGCGTTGCGCGACGTCCTGGCCTCCGACCGGGTGTTGCTCTACGACGGCGGCTTCGGGACGGAGCTGTTCGCGCGCGGCGTGGACCTGCCCAACAGCTCGCTGGCCAACGAGCTCCATCCCGACGCGGTGCGCCAGGTCACGCGTGCCTACATCGAAGCGGGAAGCGACCTGGTGCAGAGCAACACCTTCGTGGCATCGCCGCTGCACCTGGCGATGGCCGGGCGCAGCGCCGAGGACTCCGACGCGATCGTCCGCGCCGCGGTGCGGCTGGCGCGGGAGGCGGTCGAAGACGGCGGACGGCCCGTGTTCGTCGCGGGCTCCATCGGCCCGTCGCCGGGCGCCATCGAGGCCGACGCGGGCGACACCACCTTCGGCATTCCCGACGTCGAGGTGCGCGAGGCGCACCGCCTGGTGGCGGGGGCGCTTGCCTCGGCAGGCGCCGACCTGCTGTGCATCGAGACGATGTTCTCGGCCACCGAGGCGGCGATCGCGGTCGACGAGGCGCGTGCGTTCGGGTTGCCGGTCGCGGTCAACCTCACGCTCAAGTACACGCGTGACCGCAAGAGCCGGGCGACCGTGTACCGCACCGACTGGGGACACTCGTGCGCCGACCTGCTGGACCTGCTGGCCTCGGGCCGCTACGCAGCGGACGGCTGTGATCTGCTGCCGTTCGTGGACGTGATCGGCGTGAACTGCGGCGCCGAGCAGCGCCGCGCGGAGCACACCGGGATGCCCTACGCGGCCGAGGCGATCCGCCAGATGCAGAGCGCCCTGGCCGAGCGCGGCATCGCCGGCAAGCGGCTGATGGCCTATCCCAACGCCGGCATGCCGAAGATCGTCGCCGGCGCCACCCACTACGATCACACGCCCGGGCACATGGCCTCACACGCGCCCGAGGTGGTCGCCGCCGGCGCGTCGATCGTCGGCGGCTGCTGCGGCACCGGGCCGGAGCACATCCGGGCCATGCGCGCGGCGCTGGCCTCGGGCTGACCTCGGCCGCCCTACACCGAAGCGGACGCGGCGCCCCCGTGAGCGCCGCGTCCGCATGAATCGGTGGCACGGGGCTGCGCGCGGCGGCGTCAACCTCCGCCGCCTTCGCGACCTCCCGAGCCGTGCTCACCGCCCCCTTCGCCGCCGGGCCTGTGCCCACCGCCCGACTGAGGGCCGACCTCGGCGTGCGGGGTCCAGGCGGTGAAGCTCTGCCCCGCAGCATCCAGCCGCACATCCATCGTCGCCCCGGCCGCCAGATCCTGCGGCGTCGTCGGGCCGAGCTCGACACCGTTGGACAGGTGCACCTCGACCCGCACCTGCCGCAGCGTCGCGTTCGTGGTGTTCTCCACCGTGCCGATGAATGCCTGGACCGCCTGGTCGTAGCGCAGGATCAGCCGCGCGCCCTTGCGGACCTCGTCGTAGGCATCGTCCAGGGCCAGGCGGGCACCCGACTCCTCGCCGCCGCCCGTTCTCATCCCCGACATGGGGCAACCGATCACCACCGCTGCCATGAAGGCGCCCATCGCTGCCGCCAGGAGTTTCCTCTTCGTGGAACGCATGTCGTTTCTCCTCCTCGGGTTCTCCCCTGTTGTCGTTCGAGGATCTCCGCCTCGTCTGTGATGAAGGTGGCAGCAGAATGTCGCTCCAATGTCTCATTTGGAGGACGATGCTCGGCCTGCTTTCGCACGGGCGGCACCGAAAGCACTGGCAAGGTCGACCGTTCCCGGGCGCGCCGCAAAAAAGGATCGCGGATTCTTGCCGCAGGGTCTTGACCGGGTTTCGCGCCTGCGAGGTGGTACGCCACCGGACGTACGCCCCCGTCATCGACGCCGACTGCCAGCAGGGACTGGAGCAGCTCCGCGGATTGCTCTCGCACGTGGACCCACGCATGACTGTGGGCCAGCTCGTCGGCCGCATCGCGCAAGCCGCGGCGGCCGCCGCCGCCAGGAGGCACTCGAGCGCCACGACCCGAGCCGGCCGCCGCGCCGGGCGCGCGCCGGAAGCGGGGCGGCACAGTGCGAATCCCAGCCCGTTCCGGCGGCGAAGGAGCAGACCGCGTCGGAACCCGGTCACGCTATCACGGTGCAGGACGAGGCGATCCTCGCCGGCACGACTCCGACGCCGGAGGGGACGCCGCGCCCCAAGCCAACCTCCGCGCCGTCGCCGACCCGACAGGAAGCGACCGACCGCCGAACCGCTGCCGGGACGAAGCCGGCCGGCGCCGCCACTTCGACGCCGAAGCCGTACGGTACGGGCCGCGCGATTCCGGCGGCGGTCCGACGACAGGTATGGCAGCGGGACAGGGGCCGCTGCAGCTACCTCGATCGGCAGACCGGACGCCGCTGCAATTCACGACATCTGATCGAGATAGACCACATCCTGCCCTATGCGCTTGGGGGCGGTGCTGACCCCGGGAATTTAAGGCTCCTCTGTGGAGCCCACCACCGGCATCGGCACGCGCCGCACGGCTGAACGGCGCCTTCCGGAATCGGACCCGAAGCCACTGCAGTCCCATCTCCCTCGGCGTTGCCCACACGAACCTGAAGACGCAAAACGGGCGCGACGTCCCGGAGGACGCCGCGCCCGCGGCTACCGTGATTGGGGCTTGCCGGCCGTTGGCCTCAGCTCCCCTGGCCTTCGCCGCCGGAGCCGTGTTCGCCGGAGCTTTCACCGCCGGACCCTTCGGCCCCCTCGCCCCCGGTGTGAGGCTGAGGACCGGGGCCGGCACAGTCGAACACTTCCATGTGGACGACGTAGCCGTCGAACGCCACGCCTGCGAGTGCGGGCTCGCTGGAGACGCTCACGTTGGTCGTCGCCGTCTGGCCGGGCTTGAGGTCGCCGAGCTGGTCGGGGCCAAGCTCGCCCACGGTCGTCGTGCCGTTCTTCAGGTGAGGTTCCGCCTGGACGTAGCAGACGTTCTGCGAGGTGGTGTTCCGCACCGTCGCGATGACGGACTGCGTCGCGGCATCGTAACGGGCATCGATCGCCAGCGGGCCGAGGTCGCCCTTCCACGTCTGCGCGAGTGGAATGACCGGGCTCGACATCGCCGCTTCGTCAAGCTCCTGGCCGCCGCCTTCACTGCCGCCGGTTTCGGCACCTTCGGGGCCATCGCCGCCGGATTCCCCGCCTTCGCCGCTACCGACCTCGGCGTGCGCCACCCATCCGGTGAATGACGCCTGCGTCGAGGTCAGCTCGATCGCCACGACCTCGCCGGCGGCGACGTCGATGGGAGTCGTGGGCCCGAGCTCGGTTCCGTTCGAGAGGTGGATCTCAACCCTGACGCGGGTCAGAACGTTGTTCGTGGTGTTCTCGACGGTGCCCTTGAAGGAGTTGCTCTGAGCGTCGTAGTTCATGATCAGCCGCGCGCCGCTGCGGGTCATGTCGAAGGTCTCGTCGGGCGCCAACTGGTTGGCCGCGCTGCCGCCTTCTCCCCCGCCGGAGCCCTCGCCGCCTTCACCGCCGGAGCTCTCGCTGCCTGCGCCATGCTCGCCGCCGCCTTCGCCGCTGCCGGCACAGCCGCCGATCGCGGCTGCCGACAGGAAGGCGACCAACGCCGCCGCCAGCATCATCCTCTTCGTGGAAAACATGGTTCCTCCTTGGGGTTGCCCCCCGGTCTCGTGTGAGACGTCCTGTCTCATCGGAACCAGTGTCGACGCTGAATGTCGCACAAATGTCCCAAACGGAAAGAAGCGTTCCGAAGCGACCGTTTAGAGGAACGTGAGCGTGACGACTTGCCGCTCATGCGGCCGGTCCGACAGACTCCCGCTCCTATACCGATGGGGAAGCAGTCGAAGGATGCCCTGCACTGGGCCGACGCCACCGCGGAGCGGATCGTCCGCCAGCGGGGCGAGCGGGACCGCTACGTGCTGGCGGCCGGCATCACCCCGTCCGGGACCGTGCACTTCGGCAACATGCGCGAGATCATCACGCCGGAGCTGGTCGCGCGCGCCCTGCGACGGGCGGGCTACGGGGTGCGCTTCATCTACCTGTGGGACGACTACGACCGGTTCCGCAAGGTGCCCGCGAACCTGGACGGAGACGGCTGGGAGCGCTACATCGGCGCGCCGCTCTCGGAGATCCCCGATCCGTACGGCGCCGCCGCGAGCTACGCCCGCCACTTCGCCGGCGTGTTCGAACGGCAGATGGCCCGGCTGGGGATCGAGCCGGAGTGGATCTCTCAGGCCGAGATGTACGGAAGCGGCGCGTACGCCGAAGGGGTGCGCACCGCGCTGAGCCACCGGCAGACGCTGCGGGAGATCCTGGACCGGCAACGCACCACACCGCTCGCCGCCGACTGGTGGCCGGTGGAGGTGTACTGCGCCTGCGGCGCCGGTGCTGCGGGCACCGCCGTGCTGAGCTGGGACGGCGACTACGGGCTGACCTACCGCTGCGCGGCCTGCGGCGCCGAGCGGACGGCCGACCTGCGGCGCGGGGACGGCGTGAAGCTGGGCTGGCGCGTCGACTGGCCGATGCGCTGGGCCCACCACGGCGTCGATTTCGAGGCGGCCGGCAAGGACCACCACACCGCCGGCGGATCCTGGGAGACCGCTGCGCCGATCGCCGGCGAGGTGTTCGGCAGGCCGCCGCCGGCCACGCTCAAGTTCGACTGGATCAACGTCCGCGGCGTGGGCACCATGGCGTCGTCGAGCGGCCAGTTGATCTCGCCCGCCGACGCGCTGGCGGTCTATCAGCCGGAGGTGGTCCGCTACCTGTTCGCGCGCACGCGCCCCGACCGCGAGTTCGAGATCTCCTTCGACCTGGACGTGCTGAAGACCTACGAGGACTACGACCGGGCCGGGCGCGTGGGCCGCGGCACGGAACCGGCTGCGGAGCCGCGGCGGATACGCGAGGGCCGTGCGATCGAGCTGAGCGAGGTCGACCCGGACGCGCCGCTCCCGGCCGGGCAGGTCGAGGTCTCGTTCCGCCACCTGTGCAGCCTGCTGCAGATCCACGACGGCGACATCGAAGGGGTCGTGGCAAGCCTGCCGAACGATGATGCCGGCAGTGACGCCGGCGACCGGCTGCAGGACCGCGCCCGTTGCGCCTGGCACTGGATCACGACCCATGCGCCCGAAGGGTTCCGCTTTCGGCTGCGCGATCCCGGCGCGCCTCCGGTGCCGGTGAGCGCGCCGGTGGCCGCCGCCGTCGCCGGCCTTCGGGAGCGGTTGGCCAGCGACCTGGGACCGGCCGGCGGCGACTCCTCCGACGCGAAGGTCGTGAACCAGGCCGTCTACGACGTGGCGGCCGCGCACGGCATGGAGGCGCGGGAACTGTTCGCGGAGCTGTACCGGGTCCTGATCGACCAGGACCGCGGACCCCGCCTGGCCGAGTTCATCCTCACGATCGGCGTGTCCCGCATCGACGCGCTGCTGGCCAACGTCACGGCGCGCGATGGCTGACCTGAAGGCCGAGATTGCCCGCGCGGCCGTAACGGCGCTGATCCGCGACGGCCAGCGCCTGGGACTGGGGTCGGGCTCCACGGCGCTGGAGGTGATCCGCCGCGTGGGCGCCGACGTCGCGGCCGGCCGGCTGTCCGGCCTGGCGGTCGTGCCCACCAGCCGGCAGGCGCAGATCGCCTGCTGGGAGCTGGGGCTGTCGCCGGTGGGGCTGAGCGACCCGTCGGTGCGCGGCGAGGTGGACGTGCTGATCGACGGCGCCGACGAGGTGGACCCCGCCTGGCGGCTGACCAAGGGCGGCGGCGCGGCGCTGCTGACCGAGAAGATCGTCGCCGCCGTCGCGGCCCGCTACGCGGTCGTCGTGGACGACGGCAAGCTGGTCGACCGGCTCGGCACCCGGCACCCGCTGCCGGTGGAGGTCGTCCCCGACGCCCTGGCCGTGGCCGAGCGGGCGCTCGCCCGGCTGGGACTTCCCGGAACGGTGCGCGAAGCGGTGCGCAAGGCCGGCCCGGTGATCACCGACCACGGCAACCTGATCATCGACGTGCAGCCGGCCGGCGCCATCGACCCGGAGGCGGTCGAGCGCGAGCTCGCCACTGTGCCCGGCGTCGTCTGCGTTGGTATCTTCACGCGACCGGTGGACGACCTGTTCGTCGGCCGGAACGAAACCGACGTCACCCGGTACCGACCGGGGGAGGATGCACATGCTGAGCGCAGGTGACCCCGCGCCCGACTTCTCGCTGCAGGACCAGGACGGCAACACCCACAGCTTGGCCGACTACGCGGGCCGGCAGCTTCTGATCTACTTCTATCCGCGGGCCGACACCCCCGGATGCACCCGGCAGTCGTGCTCGGTGCGCGACCACGCGGCCGACCTGACCGCGAAGGGCATTGCCGCCGTCGGCGTCAGCCCCGACGGTCCGGCCGCGCAGAAGCGATTCGACGACAAGTTCTCGCTGGGCTTCCCGCTGCTCTGCGACACCGATCGCGCGATGATCGACGCCTACGGCGCGTGGGGCGAGCGCACGGTGTTCGGCAAGACCGGCATGGGCCTGATCCGCTCGTCGTTCCTGGTCGGCGCCGACGGAACGTTGCGCGGCGCCTGGTCGCCGGTGACGCCGGAAGACACGGTCCCGAACGCGCTGGCGGCAGCCGGGGGGTAAGCCACGTTGCACGCCGCCCTGCTCCTGTCCGGCGGCGTCGACAGTTCGGTGGCGCTGGTACGGCTGCAGGAGTCGGGCGCCCGCGTCACCGCCTTCTACCTCAAGGTCTGGCTCGAGGAGGAGTTGGCCGGCTTGGGCGACTGCCCGTGGCAGGAGGACCTGGAGTACGCGCGCGCGGTCTGCGAGCAGCGGCGCGTGCCGCTGCACGTGGTTTCCGTCCAGCAGGAGTACCTGGAGCGCGTGCTGGACTACGTCGTGCGCGAGCTGCGCGCCGGCAACACGCCCAGCCCGGACCTGATGTGCAACCGCCACATCAAGTTCGGAGTGTTCACGGAGCGCTTCGCGGACGGCTTCGACACGGTCGCCACCGGCCACTACGCGCGCGTGGTCGACACCGGCGCCGGCCCGCGGCTGCGCACCGCCCCGGACCCCGTCAAGGATCAGACCTATTTCCTGGCATACGTGAGCGCAGGTCAGCTCGCGCGCGCGGCGTTCCCGATCGGGGATTCGCCGAAGGCCGGCATCCGCGCCGAGGCGGCCGCGCACGGCCTGCCGACCCGCTCGCGGCCGGACAGCCAGGGCATCTGCTTCCTGGGCCGGATCAGCTACCGCGACTTCGTGCGCCGGCGGCTGGGCGAGCGGCCCGGGCCGATCGTGGAGCGGGAGAGCGGCCGCCTGCTCGGCGAGCATCGCGGCCATCACTTCTTCACGGTCGGCCAGCGGCAGGGACTGGGACTGGGCGACGGCCCCTGGTACGTCGTGGACAAGGAACCGTCGGGCAACCGGGTCACCGTCAGCCGCGCGCCGGCCGCACACGCGGACGGCGCCTTCGGACTGACCGGCGCCAACTGGATCGGCGGCGACGCCCCGGCCGGGCCGGCACGGGTCAAGGTCAGGCACGGGCCGGCCTCGCACGCCTGCACGGTCACCCCGACGGCCGTCCCGGACCGGGTGGTCGTGCGCGCGGACAGCCCGCTCACCGTCGCTTCCGGCCAGTTCGCGGTGCTCTACGACGGCGAGGAGTGCCGGGGGGGCGGCGTAATCGAACCGCTGGCCGCGGACCCGGCGGATGGCGGCTCGTGACCGCCGTGCCGGGATGAACGGCCGAGCGGGCAGAGTCACCCTGGTCGGCGCCGGTCCGGGCGACCCCGGCCTGCTGACCGAGCGCGGACGGGCGGCGCTGATGGCGGCCGACGACGTGGTCTACGACGCCCTGGTCTCGGAGCGGATCGTCGCGTCCTGCGGCGCCCGGCGGCACTACGTCGGCAAGCGGGCCGGCGGGCGGGGGCAGCCGCAGGCAGATATCCAGGCGCTTCTCGTCCGGCTCGCCCGCGCCGGCCGTGCGGTCTGCCGGCTCAAGGGCGGCGATCCGTTCCTCTTCGGGCGCGGCGGTGAGGAGGTGGAAGCGCTGCAGCGCGCCGGCATCGACTACGAGGTGATCCCCGGCGTGCCGGCCGCCCTGGGCGCCGCCGCCTACTGCGGCGTCGCGCTGACGCATCGGGAACGTTCCTCCTCCGTGGCGTTCTGCACCGGTCACGCCGAACCGATCCCGGTGCCGGCCGTGGACACCATCGTCTACTACATGGCGGCCGCGTCGCTGGCGCGGGTCGCCGGCGCCGTGCTGGATGCGGGGTGGCCGGCGGCAACCCCGGTCCTGATCGTCCGTGACGCGACGCTGCCGGACCAGCAGAGCACCCTGACCAGCCTGGAGCTCATCCGCGCGGGTGAAGCCGTCGCCGCATCGCCCAGCGTGATCGTCGTCGGTGGCGCGGCGGCGGCGGCATTCGACGCGGCGGAAGGCGGCTGGTTCGCCGCCCGGCCCAAGGTACTGGTGACCGGGACGCGGACGGAACCGTTCGCGCACCTCGGAGAGCCGATCCATACCCCGCTCGTCGATACCGGGCCCGCCGCCGACCGCGCCGCGGTGCGGCAGGCGATCGACCGGCTGGAGGAGATCGACCACGTCGCCTTCACCAGCCGTCACGCGGTCGGCTTCTTCCTCCGGGAGCTTCGCGCCGCCGGCCGCGACGCGCGCGCGCTGGCCGGCCGGACGATCGCCGCCGTCGGCGAAGCCACGGCCGCGGAGCTCTCCCGCCGGGGGCTGGACGCCGACCTGACCGGGGCGGGCAACGGTGCCGCCGGGCTGTTGGCCGTCTACGCCGCGGCCGGCGTCAGCGGCGCGCGCATCCTGCTGCCGGCGTCGGACCTGGCCCGTGACACGCTGGCGGCCGGGCTGCGCGCCGCCGGCAACCGCGTCGATGAGGTGGCCGTCTACCGGACGGTGCCGCGCGCGGACGCGGCGCGCGAGGAGCTTGCCGGCATCTCGCTGGTGGCGTTCTCTTCACCGTCGGGCGTGGCCGCCTTCCGCGATCTCTACGGAGCGCGCCTGCCGGATCACCTGGAGCTCGTGGCGCTGGGCGAGCTGACCGCGCGCGCGGCCCGCGACGCCTACCCGGCGCATACGGTGCGTGGGCTCGGGGGGATGACGCCTCTTTAGCGGATGAGGCGTTCCAGCAGCGCCCGGTCCCGGCGCCAGTTGCGCTGCACCTTGACGCGCAGGTCCAGCCGTACCGGGAGCCCCAGCACCCCGGTCAACTCCGCCTGCGCGCCTCCGCGGATCGCGGCGATGCGGCTGCCGCGCCGGCCGATCACGATCCCCTTCTGGGATTCGCGCTCGACGTTGAGGAAGGCGCGGACCCACACGCGCTCCGCCGACGTCTCGAGGTCGGCGACCTCCACGTACATCGCCTGCGGGAGCTCCTCGCGGGTGGCGCGGATGGCGTGGCCGCGGATCACTTCGCCCACGCGCAGCGCCTGCGGCTGGTCGGTGTAGCGGTCGTCCGGATACATGGGCGGCCCGGCCGGGCTCGCCGCGATGAGCCGGCCGACCAGCTCCTCGACTCCGCTGCCAGTGGCAGCCGAGATGCGATGCGCCGGTGCGTCCGAGAGATCTGCCGGAACCGCGGCGGCGCCGCTGCGCCCGTCGGCCGCCGGCAGGTCGGCCTTGCTCAGCGCCACGACCACCGGCCCGTCGAAGCCGCGCGCCAGCGCGACGATGGCGTCCTCTTCCGGGCCGCCGGCGCGCGTGGGGTCGATCACGGCCAGCACCAGGTCGACCTCCTGCAGGGTGGCCGCGGTCAGCGCCTGCATGCGGGCGTCGAACGGGCGCGTGGAGTCCTGAAAACCCGGGGTGTCGATCAGCAGGAGCTGGCCGGCGCCGCGGGTGGCGATGCCGCGGATGCGCGAGCGCGTGGTCTGCGGCGACGGCGCGACGATCGCCAGGTCGTGCCCGCATATGCGGTTGATGAGGGTCGACTTGCCGGCCGACGGCCTCCCGATGACCGCGACCGTACCGCTGCGGTGCTCGTCTCCGGCGCTCGGGCTAGCGATCGCGGCGCTCCCGCGTGCGCGCCTGGCGGTCCAGGCTGTTGGCCCTGCGGGTCAGCGTGAGCCGGCGGCGCAGGCCGCGGTCCATCAGCAGCAGCATGTCCTGGGTGAGCTCCTCGAAGTGGTCGCTGTCGATGGCGGACAGCAGCGAGCCGTAGATCGAAAGCAGCAGCCGGCGCGTGTCGTGGTAGCGGCCGACGCGGAAGATCAGGCGGCGGATGCCGTCCGCCAGGATGTCGTCGATCAGGCCGCCGACGGACTGAAGCAGCCGCTGCCGGCGCCGGTTGCGCTCATCCGGCGACGGATAGCCGAAGCGCCGTTCGTCGGTCAGGACGCCGAGCAGCAAGGGGTTGCCGCGCAGCCCGAGGGTGATGAACCGGTACAGGGCCTTGAGCTGGTTCATCGGGTTCTTGAACCGTGCGATGACCGCTCGCGCCTGCAGCACCCCCCGGTCGGTGAGGCGGTCGAGGATGACGCCGAAGAAGGTCTCCTTGTCCGGGAAGTGGCTGTAGAACGACCCGGTCGACACGCCCACCGCGGCGGCGACCTCCGCGATGGTGACGCCCCGGTAGCCGTGCTCGGCGAACAGGCGCTCGCCCGCCTGCAGGAGCTGCTCGCGGCGTTCCGGGGTCCCGGGCATAGCCGCTGAATATTACGTTCAAATATTCAGTTCGGCCAGCGCGCGACCGCGGCGTGAGTTGCGGGCCGCCGGGCGAAAAGGACGACCTCAGGCCACTCTCCCGCCACCCGCTGCCTCCGACCCCGAACGCGACGGCGCGATGCCGTAGACGCGGCCGTTGCCCGCGGTAGAGGTTCGTCACGACATTGCGCCGGATTCGCGAGGATTCCAATGACCGACTTGTTCGAGAAGTGTCACGGCGACGAAGGGTATTTCGGCCGCTTCCGGGCGGCCGGCGACCGCTATTTCTCCCAGCCGATCCTGGACTCCGCGCCGGGCCCTCACATGGTGTTCCAGGGCCGGCCGGTGATCATGTGGTCGGTCAACAGCTACCTGGGTCTGACCGGCAACGAGCGCATCCGCGACCGGGCACGGCAGGCCCTGGAGCGGTACGGCACCTACTCGCCCATGGGGTCGCGCATGCTGACCGGCAACACGCAGGCGCACATCGACCTCGAGGAGCGGCTCGCCGCCTATTGCGGCAAGGATGCCGCCGTGCTGTTCAACTACGGCTATCTGGGCGTGACCGGCACCATCTCGTCCCTGATCGGACCCCTGGACGAGGTGATCATCGACAAGCTGTCGCACGCGTCGATGATCGACGGCACCGTACAGGCGATGGCCGGGCGCCGCTTCCGGCCGTTCAAGCACAACGATCTGGAGAGCCTGGAACGGCAGCTCGCCGCCTCCGCACGGCGCGAGCGCGGCGGCACCCTGGTGGTGGTCGAGGGGGTCTACGGCATGCGCGGCGACCTGGCCGACCTGCCCGGGATCTGCGACCTGGCGAAGCGGTACGGCGCGCGGGTGTATTGCGACGACGCGCACGGCTTCGGGGTCATGGGCGCCACCGGACAGGGCACGGGCGAGCACTTCGGCGTGCAGGACGACATCGACCTGTACTTCGGGACCTTCGCCAAGGCGTTCGCGGCCATCGGCGGCGTGACCGCCGGCGAGCGGGAGGTCTGCGACTACATCCGCTACAACGCCCGCTCCAACGTATTCGCGAAGAGCCTGCCCATGGTGTACGTGGAGGCGCTGACGGCCACCCTCGACGAGATCGAGGCGCACCCGGAGTACCGGGAGCACATGTGGCACATCGCCAGGCTGCTGCAGGACGGCCTGCGCGAGCTGGGCTTCGAGCTGGGCGACACCGCGTCGCCGATCACGCCGGTCTACATCCCGACCGACAAGGAAGAGACCGGCATGGCGATCCTGCAGACCCTGCGCGAGCGGTTCGGCATCTTCTGCTCCGGCGTCACCTATCCGGTGACCCCGCGGGGCGTGCACCTGTACCGGATGATCCCCACGGCCGCCCACACCGAGGAGGACGTCGCGGTGACCGTGGAGGCATTCAAGGCCATCCGCGACAGCTTCCGCCTGGACCTGGCGACCTGGGAGGCGAAGGCCGTCTGAGCGCCGGACGCTCCACCCGGCGCGCCGCCTTCGCAATCGCCGCCGCAATGCTGGTGCTCGCCGGCTGCGGACTGCGGGAGTTCGAGAACGAGTTCTCGTCCATGTCCACGTACGTGAAGATCACGGCGTACGCCCGCCGCGCGCCGGCGTGGGACGCGTTGCACCGGGCCACGGCGGAGTGGGTCCGCCAGCTCGATCACCGTGCCGAAGGCTCGGCGACGGCGATCCTCAATGAGAAAGGAATGCTGCCCGCCGGCAGCGAGGGTGAGGCGCTGTTGCGCGCGGTGCTGGCCGATGCCGTGAGGGCGGCGGCCCGCACCGAAGGCGCCTACGACCCGACCATCCTGCCGGTGGTGCGGCTGTGGGACTTCGACGACGGCGGCAGGCTGCCGTCGCCCGAGGCGCTGGCGTCCGCCGTTTCGCTGGTGGACTACACCACGGTCCGGGTGACCGGCGCCCTGGCCCTGGCGCCCGGCCAGCAGGTGGACCTGGGCGGCGTCGGCAAGGGCGCGGTGGTCGACCTGGTCGCCGATCACCTGGCCGGGCAGGGCATCGAGCGGTTCCTGGTCGAGGCGGGCGGCGATCTGCTGGTCGCCGGCCTCAAGCCGGGCGAACGCCCCTGGCGTATCTGGATACAGCATCCGCGCACTCCCGAGGCGGCGCTAGCGATCCTGGAGATCGGCGCAGCCGGTGAGCGCCGCGCCGTGGTCACCTCCGGCGACTACGAGCGCTATCTGGAGGTCGACGGCGTCCGCTACCACCACATCCTGGATCCCGCGACCGGCTGGCCTGCGCGTCGATCGGTGTCGGTGACCGTGATCTCCGCGCGCGCCGCCGAAGCCGACGCCCTGGCCACCGGGCTGTTCGTCGCCGGCCCGGCCGGCCTCCCCTGGTTCGACGGCGATGCCGGCGTGCAGGCGCTGGTCGTCACCGAGACGGACGGCGAGCTCCGCGCGCACGCGACCGCCGACTTCCCGGTCCCGGTCGGCGGGCTGAACCTCAACTGACGGCGCGCTCGCTTTCGCCACTCAACTCGCCGGAGCATCGACCGCGAGCCGTCTGACGCTTGACGTACATCGTACAATCTCATACCTTGACCGCCGGTGATCCTGGGATACCGGGACAGGAGGACCGAACGGTTCGCTGGCGGGCAGTTTGTCGCGGCGTTCCAGGGTTTTGAGGCTCAGGCAGTGAAACGGCTGGCAATCCTGAACGCGGCGCCGTCGCTGGAGACCTTGAGGGCGTTGCCCAGCAACCGTTTGGAAGCTCTCAAAGGAACGCGCGCGGGTCAGTACTCGATTCGGATCAATCGCCAGTGGCGCATCTGTTTCACGTGGATCGAGGGCAGTGCGGGACCTCACGAGGTCGAAATCGTGGACTATCACTAGTGGGCACACCCGAGAATGCAAAGGAGACCAGGCATGTTGATGCGAGTCGTCCATCCGGGCGAGGTCCTGCGGGACGAGCTTGCCGAGCTCGGCGTCTCCCCGACGACCTTCGCACGACAGATCGACGTGCCGCCGAACCGGGTGAGCCAGATCATCGCCGGCAAGCGTTCGGTGACCGGCGACACCGCGTTACGGTTCGGCCACTGGTTCGGCGTCGAACCGCAGTTCTGGCTCAACCTGCAGACTCAGTTCGATCTGGTCGTCGCCGACCGGAAGACAGGACAGGCCGTCCGTGATCTGCCGACGGCCGCGCGGCAGGCATAGCGCGCTCCTCATCTTGGACGCGGGCTGAACGCAAGGCTATATTGCCGGCGGAGGCTGGAATGCACGCATCGGGCCGCGATCTGCCGCGCCGCTTTGACGACGAAGACGAAGAGGACCACGAACACGACGAGGAGCGTGGCGACCGCGACGGGGATGGCGACGGCGACGATCTGGCCAGCCGGCTGCTCAAGAGCCGGTCGGTGCTGCTCTCGGGAGAGATCAACAAGCGCCTCGCCGAGCGGGTCATCAAGCAGCTCATCCTGCTGGAGGAGGCAGGTGACGATCCGATCCGGGTATTCATCGACTCCCCCGGCGGCGACGCGGACGCCGGCTATGCGATCTTCGACATGCTGCGCTTCGTCAACCCGCCGGTGGTCACCATCGGCATGGGGCTGGTCGCCAGCGCCGCCGCCATCGTGCTGCTGGCCGCCCCGCGCGAGCGCCGCATCGGCCTGCCGAACTCCCACTACCTGATCCATCAGCCGCTGTCCGGCATCCGCGGCGTGGCTACCGAGATCGAGATCCACGCCCGCGAGCTGGAGAAGCTGCGCGCGAAGATCAACCAGATGATCGCCGAGGAGACCGGCCAGTCGCTGGACAAGGTCGAGCGCGACACCGACCGCGACTACTGGCTCAGCGCCGAGGAGGCGCAGGAGTACGGGCTGGTGTCGCGGATCATCGCCAACCGCTCCGAGCTGTAGTACCCGATCGAGCTGATGGCGCTGCCGCCGCGCGTCGAGGCACTCGGCGCGACGCTGGCGTCGGTGGATGACCGGCTGCGGCCGGAGCGCGCCAAGGTACGCGACCTCGTCGCGTGCGGCGGCGATCTGTTGATCTGCGCCACCGACCGCGTGTCGGCCTTCGACCGCGTGCTCACCACGATCCCGTGGAAGGGCGAGGTGCTCACCGGCCTGTCCCTCTACCACTTCGAGCGCACCGCCGACATCGTGCCCAACCACGTGGTGCGCCGGGTGACGGCCCGCACCCTGCGCGTGCGCCGCTGCCGGGTGCTGCCGGTGGAGATCGTGGTGCGCGGCTACCTGACCGGCTCGGCGTGGCGTGACTACCGGCGCACGGGCGTGGTGTCCGGCATCCGCCTGCCGGCCGGCATGCGCGCGGGCGAGCGGTTTCCGGAGCCCCTGCTGACGCCGTCGACCAAGGCGGAGCGCGGCGAGCACGACCAGCCGATCTCCGCCGGGGAGGTGACGGCGCGCGGCCTGGTGCCCGCGGAGCTCTGGCCTGAAGTGGTACGGACGGCGCGCGCGCTCTATGAGCGGGGCAGGCGGATCGCCGCGGAGCGGGGCCTGATCCTGGTGGATACCAAGTATGAGATGGGAATCCTGGACGGCAAGCTGGTGCTTGCGGACGAGGTGCACACCCCCGACTCCAGCCGCTACTGGTTCGCGGACCGCTACCGCGAGCGGTTCGAGGCCGGCGAGCGCCAGCACGCGCTCGACAAGGAGCATCTGCGGCAATGGCTGATGGACCGCGGCTACTCCGGCGAAGGGACGCCGCCGGCCATTCCGGACGACCTGCGCCTGGAGCTCGGCCGCCGCTACGTGGAAGCGTTCACGTTGCTGACCGGCAGGCCGTTCCGGCCGCAGTCCGCGAGCGCGGAGCAGGAGTCGGCCGCCTTGCGCGCGGAGCTGGCCGCCGCGGGCTGAGTGCAGCGCTCCTCGTCCTCTTCGTTCTCGCGCCCGGTGCGCGGGTCGCGGCGGACACGGGGGCGATCAGCGTGCTCTCCTACAACGTCCAGAACCTGTTCGACGCCGTCGAGCAGGGCGCCGAGTACGACGAGTTCCGCGCCGGACGCTGGGATGCGGCGCGCTACGCGGCGCGCCTGAATCGGATCGCCGCCGTGCTGCGCGACGTGCACCCTGGCGGCGCCGACGTCCTCGCGCTGCAGGAGGTCGAGAACCGCCGCGCTGCCCTGGACCTGCGCGACCGCCTGCGCGACCTGGGCTACGCCTACGTGGTCGCCGTCCCGAACGACGGCGCCGATCTCGGGCTGACCCTGACGCCGGTGGTGCTGTCGCGCCTGCCGGTGCTGCGCGTGCGCCTGCACCAGGTCTGGCACGGCCGCCGCTACCTGCGGCCGATCGTGGAGGCGGAGCTGGACCTCGGCGGCGGGCGGTCGCTGTTCCTGTTCAACAACCACTGGAAATCCAAGCGCGGCGGGGCCGAGGAGACGGCGCCGGCCCGGCGCGCCGCCGCCACCGTACTCGGCGATCGCATCCGGGAACTGCTGCGGACCGACCCGCTGGCCGACGTGCTGGTCACAGGCGACCTGAACGAGAGCGTGGACGACCACACCGCGGCCGGCTACCCGACCGCGCTGGCCGGACTCCCGCGCGGGGAAGCCGGCGTGCTGGCGATCACCGGCCGGCCGTTCGATGCGCGGCCTGCGTTCCACGCACGGCCTGCGGTCGGCGGCGTGGTGCTGTACAGCCCCTGGCTGGAGCTGGAGGCGGCCGGGCGCGGCACCGTCGTGCACCGCGACGCCTGGGAAACCCCCGACCACTTCCTGCTGAGCGCCGGCCTGTTCGACCGGGAAGGCGTCTGGTACGCGCCCGGCGGCTTCGCCGTGATCCGCGACGGCCTGGTGTCGCCCGCCACCGGCTACCCGCTGCGCTGGATCGGCACGGACGGCCACTCCGACCACCTGCCGATCCTCCTGCACCTGCAGCGCGAGGGTTCGCGTCAGTAGCTGCGCGGTCGATGCCTGGAGTTGTCAATCGTCCCGAATGCGCCTGAATCCCTCGGGTCTTCAGGATTTCTTGTGGGCGGGACCGAAGGAGGTGCGACCGCGGCGGCCTCCGGGGCTGATCCTGCGGAGGACCCGTTCAGCCGTGCGGCGCGTGCCGATGACGGTGGTGGGCACCGCACAAAAGCCTCAAATTCCCGGGATCGGCACCACCGCCCAGCGCATACGGCAGGATGTGGTCCATCTCGATCATATGCCGTGAGTTGCAGCGGCGTCCGGTCTGCCGGTCGAGGTAGCTGCAGCGCCCGCCGTCCCGCTGCCACACCTGTCGCTTCACCGCCGCCGGAATCGCGCGGCCCGAAGCGCGCGGCTTCGCGGTCGAAGTGGTGGCGGCCGGCGTCGTGCGGGCAGCGGCTGGTCGGTCCGTCGCTTCTTGCCGGGTCCACGGAGCCACCGAGGCCGGCCTCGGGTGCGGCGTCCGCTCTTCCGCCCGCTCCGCTGTCGGAGTGGTGCCGGCGGCAGACGCCGTGTCGTGCCCGGGCGATAGCAGGGAAGGGGGTGCCGGTTGCCGCGTCGCCCCCTCGGTCCCCTCCGCTGTCGGAGTCGCGTGGACGTGGACCGCGGCGTCCTGCGCCGCCGTAGCGTGGTCGCGTTCGCGCGCGGCCTGCTCCTTCGCTGCCGGAGCGGGCCCGGACTCGCCCTGTGCCGCCTGGCTGCCGGTGCGCGCCCGGCGCGGCGGGCGGCTCGGGTCGTGGCGGTCGAGCGCCTCCTGCACGATGCGGCCGACGAGCTGCCCCACGGTCATGCGCGGGTCCACGTGCGAGAGCAACCCCCGCAGGTGCTCCAGCCCCTGCTGACAGTCGGCGTCGATGACGGCCTTCAGCTCGTAGCGCCCGTCGCCGAGGGGGCGCACGCGGTCGGCCGGCGGCGCCAGCTCCGGGTCCAGGTCGGCGAGCATGCGGCGGACCTGGCGGGCGCTCTTGCCGGACGCCTCCTCGACCAGCTTCTGCCTTCCTGCCGCATCCAGCACCAGCGGCGGCGCAGGCTCGCAGTGGCTCGGCGGAGCTTCCGTCGCGGCATCCGCCGCCGGATCGGCTGCCGACGCGACCTCGGCCGGCGCTGAGCCCATCGCACCGCCCCACAGCGCTGGCGTCTTCGTGGGCGCTGCCCCCGACGCCCCAGCCGCAGCCGGCGCGGTCGACGCGATGCCGGCGATCGACCCGCGCCGCCGCTGCCGGTCGAACGCCCACTGCAACTCCGCGGCGGCGCTCAGCGTCAGCGAGCCGTCGCGCAGCCGCTCGCGTGCGCCCGGCTGGTCGGCGCACAGCCGCACGGCGCCAATGCGCCGCCCGGCGGCAGCGTCGCTGTAGCCGAGCTCGCGCACCGCGTAGTCGAACAGGCTGGAGCAGCCGCGCCGCAGAAAGAGTTGGCGGGCCTCGATCTCGGCCAGGTGGTCGATGATGGCGCCCTGCAGGTGGCGTTCGTGGCGGACCAGGGTGCTGGTCTGACGCAGCAGCTCGCGGTCGGAAAGGACGCCGATGGTGGAGGTGATGGCGGGACGGACGGCGGTCGCAGGAGTCATGGGATAAATACACTACTGATTTCGATATGGACCTTCTTGACCGGTCCGGGACGGGCCGCTGATGCGCGCGCAGCGGGCGCTGAAGGGGGTGCTGGGCGGCCGAACGGACCTCCGAGCTTCCGGGAGGCCGGAAGGGGGACGTTCGTGCGGTGGCGTGCCACGTCGCGGGCGCGTAGCCCCCGTCAAGACCCTGAGACAAGAATCATCGATCTTTTTCGCCCTGATCCGCGACGGCCTGGTGTCGCCCGCCACCGGCCACCGGCCGATCCTCATGCACCTGCAGCGCGAGGGTTCGCGTCAGTAGGAGGACTGCTGGTCCGGAAGCGTCGACAAGCCCTCAGCGCGCGCCGCCTGCAGGAGAGCTTCATCCCAGCACGCGAAGACCAGTGACTGATCCAGCCGTTCCGAGAGGGCCAGGCAGGATGCCAAGTGTATGCTGTCCGCAGCCTTGAGCGCGTGGTCCGCAAGGAGCCGCTGGATCGAATCATCGAGATCCGCCGTCAGTTCCACGACCAGGAACGTCCGCCAGTCGCGCCCGAATTCCGCGAGCGATGTCTCAACGACCGCATGGGCTTCGGGTCGCTCGCGTTGCTTGCGCCGGGCCGCAGAAAAGGTCTCGGCGAAGGCGAGCCGAGATACGGCCCGTGCCTGCGCCGTCGACCAGAGCGCCAGCACCTGATCGCTGTCCGCCTCCTGCACGTAGCGCTTTACCAGTGCGCTCGTGTCGAAGTACGCGATCACCTGCGATCTTCGCGCACGATATCGGACAGCGGCGTACCGGTGACCCGCTGCGGAATGGGCCGTGCTCGCGGAGCCGGTTCAGTCGGCAGCGTGACGATTCCCGCCGCCGCCAGCCCGGCGAGCTGTTCCGTGAGCGACGCGGTACGAGCCGGCTCGGGGATGATCCGCGCTACGGGCCGCCCGCGGTCGGTGATGAGTACTTCCTCGCCGGCCCGCACCGCGGCCAGATAGCTGCTGAGGCGTGTCTTGGTCTCCCGAATGCCTGCGACGATCATGTGAAAGATTCCCCCTGCACATTCGGACCGGCTTCTCCTGCGTCGGGAGCCGATTCTCTTCGAGACTACATTGACATATTTGTGGTCACCGAGCAAATACCACGACTGCACGCCACGCCAACATGACGGAGAACCGGAATCGGTGAGCCAACTGCGTGTCCGCACGCTACACTGCGGAGCGTGGAGCGCTACGATTCATCCGCTGACTATCTGGCGGCGCTGGCCTCGCGCGGCGCCCTGCCGCCCGGGTTCGGGGTCGCCACCGCGGCCACCGCGTTCGAGCCCCCGGAACGTCCCGGCAACGAGCTGCCGATCCGGGTCACGCTGCTCCTGGCGGACCAGCCGGCCGACGCCTTCGCGGCCACGCTGACGCGCAACACCCTGCGCGGGGCGCCGGTGCAGATCGTCGCCGACCTCCTGGCACGGCGTGCGCCCGTGCGCGGCGTCGTGATCAACAACGCGGTCTCCAACGTGGGCGTCGCCACCGGCGTGGACGACGCCACGACCGTCCTCGACCGCCTGGCCGCGCACGCCGGCGCCGCCGGGCAGGCGTTCGCCCCCGCCTCCACCGGCGTGATCGGCTGGCGGCTTCCGGCAGAGCCGATCTGCGCCGTCTTGCCCGGCCTGGTCGCCGCCTGCGCCCCCGGCAGCGTGGTGCCGGCGGCGCGGGCGATCATGACGACCGACCGCTACCCCAAGGTGCGCGGCCGGCGGGCGGGAAACGCCACGGTGGTCGGCATCGCCAAGGGCGCCGGCATGATCGAGCCGTCGATGGCCACCATGCTGGCGTTCCTGCTGACCGACGCCGCGGTCGACCGCGACACGCTGCAGCGCGTGGTGGACGACGCGGTGCGCGACAGCTTCAACCGCATCTCCGTGGACGGCGACCAGAGCACCAGCGACATGGTGCTGGCGCTGAGCTCGCAGCGCGCGGAAGGGGTGCCGGAAGAGGCCCTCGCCGAGGCCATCGCCGGGGTCTGCCGCGACCTGGCCGGCGACATCGTCCGCAACGGCGAGGGGGTCGAGCACGTCATCCGGGTCGCGGTGAGCGCGCCGGGCACGGACGAGCGGGCTGCGGCCATCGGCAAGGCGGTGGTCAACTCCCCGCTGGTCAAGACCGCCGTGAACGGCTGCGACCCCAACGTGGGACGGCTGGTCAGCTCCATCGGCGACCACCTCGGCACGCAGCCCGACCCGCCGCCGCTGGCAGGCGCCACCGTCCGCCTGGGCGGGGTCACGGTGTTCTCCCAAGGGGCGTTCCGGCTCGACGGGAGCAAGGAGGAGGCGCTGGCCGCCTACCTGCGGGAGCGGAGCATCGACCACGAGCTCGACTACCCGCCGCACGACCTCGCCGTGGAGATCGACGTCGAGTTCGAGGCATCCGCAGCCGGCCGCCGCGGGCACGCGGTGGTCCTGGGAGCCGATCTTTCGCACGGCTACGTCACGGAGAACGCGGACTATCGCTCATGAGCTCCGCCGCGGAGCTCGACGGCCGGGTGGCCGAGGTGCGCGCCGCCCTGCAGCAGGCGCGCGCGGAGATCGGCAAGCGCGTGGTCGGCCAGGACGAGGTGGTCGACGGCATGCTGATGGCGCTGGTCGCCGGCGGCCACGTGCTGCTGGAAGGCGCGCCGGGGCTTGCCAAGACGCGCGCCGTGCGGGCGCTGGCGGAGGTCGTGGACGCCAGCTACAGCCGCATCCAGTTCACCCCCGACCTGCTGCCGGCCGACCTGCTCGGCACCATGGTGTACCGGCCGCAGACCGGTGAGTTCGTCGCGCGGCGCGGACCGGTCTTCGCGCAGATCGTCCTGGCCGACGAGATCAACCGCGCGCCGGCCAAGGTGCAGTCGGCGTTGCTGCAGGCGATGGAGGAGCGGCAGATCACCATCGGCGAGCAGACTTTCCCCCTGCCCGAACCGTTCATGGTGCTGGCGACCCAGAACCCGCTGGAGCACGAAGGGACCTATCCGCTGCCGGAGGCGCAGCTCGACCGCTTCCTGCTGAAGCTGCAGGTCCCGTATCCCAGCTTCGAGGACGAGCTCGCCGTGGTGCGCCTGGTCGGCGACCGGCCGGACTCCGAGCTGCGCCGCGCGCTCGATCCGCAGCGGGTGGCCGACCTGCAGCGGATCATCGCGGGGGTGCGGGTCGACCGCCGCATCGAGGAGTACATCGTCGCCATCGTGCGCGCCACGCGCGCCGCCGACGGGGCCACGCACGACCGTGTCGTCGAGTACGCGCGCTTCGTCGAGCACGGCGCCTCGCCGCGTGCGTCGATCGCCTTCTACCGCTGCAGCAAGATCCGCGCCGTGCTCGAGGGCCGCGCCTACGTCCTGCCGGAGGACGTCAAGGCGGTGGCGGCGCCGCTGTTGCGCCACCGCATCATCACCTCCTACCAGGCCGAGTCGGAGGAGGTGTCGGCCGATGCCATCGTCGCGCTGGTGCTCGACCAGGTGGAGGTGCCGTGAGCGCGCCGGGAGCGGCCCCGGCACACCTCGCCCGCGATGCGCGCCGCATCAAGGTCGCCGCGGAGCGGGTGGCGGCGGCGCTGGCGGCCGGCGGCTACCGCTCCGCCTTCCGCGGGCAGGGCGTCGAGTTCGACGAGGTGCGCGAATACCACGACGGCGACGACGTGCGCACCATCGACTGGAACGTCACCTCGCGGCTCGGCGGGGCGGCCTCGGCCGCCTACTCCAAGGTGTTCCGGGAGGAGCGCGAGCTGGCCATCCTGCTGCTGGTGGACCGGTCGGCGTCGATGCTGGCCGGCTCGGTGGAAAAGCGCGACCTGTCCGTCTGGGTGGCGGCGGTCCTGGCGCTGTCGGCGCAGTTCAGCGACGACCGCATCGGCGCCTGCCTGTTCAGCGACCGGATCGAGTCGTGGGTGGCGCCGGCACGGGGGCGGACGCGGGTGCTGCGCCTGGTCAACGACCTGCTGCACGCGCGCGCGGCCGGTCGCGGGTCCGACCTGGCGCTGGCGCTGCGCACCGTGGCCGCCAACCTGCAGCGGCGGAGCGTGTGCATCATCCTGTCGGACTTCAAGACCGACGGGTACCGGCACGAGTTGCGCTCCGCCGCGCGCGCCCACGACGTGATCGCGGTCCGCATCGCCGAGCCGCTGGACCACGCCCTGCCGGCGGGAGCGGCGGTGGAGCTGGTCGACCCGGAGACCGGGCTCCGCCGGTTCGGCGTTGCCGGCGAGTACCGGCGTTTCTGGGACCGTCACGTGCAGGCGTGGCGGACCCACTGCCGGGAGGCCGGCGTGGAGGTGCTGGAGATCGGCACGGGCGAGGATGCGGGTGCGTCGCTGGCCCGCTTCTTCGCGGCGCGGCGGCGCCGCCGGGCGGCATGACAGGCGCGTGGCGGCGTCAGGTGTCCATGCGCAGATATTCGGCAAGCGCGAAGCCCGAGACCGCGTGGCGGCTCCCACCCATGCCGTGCACGCGGTCCATGCGGCCTACCAGCGCGACCTCGGTGTGGGTGATGCCGGCGCCGCTGCGGATCACGTCGGCGACCGCTTCGAGAGGAGCGAACGAGCTCGCGCGTGGAGCCTCCGCCCACTTCGCATCGAGCAGCCGAATCCGCTCGTACGGTCCCTGGACGAGGAAGTCGGCCTCGCGATTCTGCTGATCGCGATAGAACCAGAGCGACCACTCCGGACGACCGAGATCGAGCCGGGTGCGCAGTTCGGTGCACACGAAGTTCTCCCAGATCGGACCGGTGAGCGGGGATCTTCCCAGATCGTCGGCGTTGATGCCCAACAGGAAGCAGAGCAATCCGGTGTCGTTGAAGTAGAGCTTCGGCGACTTGACCAGCCGTTTGCCGACATTGGCGAAGAACGGCTCCAGGAGGGTCACCTGATCGCCCGCCTCCAGGGCAGACAACCATTGCCCCACCGTCGTCTGGGCGATGCCGACGTCACGGGCGATGTTCGACTTGTTGAGCAGTTGTCCGGCGCGAACCGCGCAGGCCCGCAGAAAGCGCTCGAAGTCACGCAGACTGCCCACGTTCACGATCTGGCGCAGATCACGTTCCAGATACGTGCTGACGTAACCCTGGAAGAAATCCCGAACCGGTATCGTCCGATCCGCCCACAGCTCCGGGAACCTGCCACGGGTCAGCATTTCACCCGTCGAAGCCGACTCCGTCCGCCACCCGGCGCCCCTTACTTCCTCCACGCAGAGGCCGGGCAGCTCCAGCACGGCGCAGCGTCCCGCCAGGCTGTCGCTCACCGCGCGCATCAATGGGAACTTCTGCGACCCGGTAAGAATGAACTGGCCCTTGCGGGAACGCGCGCCGTCGATGGCCGTCTTCAAATGCCGGAACAGCCCGGGAGCGTACTGCACTTCGTCGATCACGACCGGCGGCGGATGGTCCCGCAGAAAGCCGGCGGGAGCCTCCTCCGCCTGCTCCGCGAGTAATCGCAGATCGAGGCTGACGTAGCGATGGTCGGGAAAGAGCCGCTTCAGGAGCGTGGTCTTACCGGTTTGCCGAGCCCCCGTCAGAATGAGTGCCGGAAATGCGGCAGCCAGCCGTTCCAACCGGCGTTCCATAAGCCGAGGAATCCACATGACTGTTAGAAATGTAGAGATTGAAGCGACGATTTGTCACGCGTCGTCCCACGGGGGCGGCCGGCTACACTGTTGCCGTGGAGTGCTGCGAGACGTCCGCGCGTGGTCGGCGCGGGCCGGCGTGAGACGACTCGCATTCCGGCTGTCGGTTCCGGCGCTGCTCGCCGCCACGGCCGTCGCGCAGGAACAGCCTGCCGATGTCGGCCCTCCCCTCGCCGCCCCGGTCCGTATCGAGCAGGTGACGTTCGTCCCGGCACGGTTCACGGTCGGTGATGCGGTCGAGTTGCAGCTCGTGCTGCTCGGCTTGCCCGCCGGCTTCGACGGCCGTTCGCCGCGGCCGGCGGCCACGGGCGCATCGCCGCTCGCCCCCGTCGTGATCGACGGCATCGCCTTGACGCCGCTCGCCGGCGGCCGGCACCTGCTGCGCCTGTCGTTCCGCTCGTTCCAGCCCGGCGTCGCTGCCTTGCCGGCGGTCGACCTGGGCGGCGGCGTGGTGGTGGAGCTGCCGCACGCGCGCACCGCCGCAACGCTGACGGACGGAGCCGCGCAACTCGAACCGGCGCGCGGGCCGTTGCCGCTGCCGGGCACCGGCCTGCGCGTGGCGGCAGTGGCCGTGGTGCTGCTGGCCTGTCCCGGCGCCGCCGTATTCGGCGCGCGGCGCGCGGTACGCCTGCTCGGCCGGTTGCTGGCCGCCGGGCGGCGGCACGGACCGCGTCTGCGATTCGAGCGCGACCTGCGCGCCCTCCGCGGACGCGGCGCGCCGGGCTCCGCCTACTCGGCCGAAGTGGCCCGTCTGACCCGCCGGTTCCTGGCGGCGCGGCTGCAGGTGCCGGCCCGCTCGAAGACGGCGGCGGAGTTGCCCGTGCTGCTTGCCGGCGCCGGACTCACGCGGCACGCCGCCGTGGCGGTGACGCAGGCGATCGCGGCCACGGAGCGCTTCACGTTCGGCGGCGCGCCGCTCGGCGACCGGGACGCGGCGGCGCTGGCGTCGCAGGCGCGGGCAGCCGTCGCGGCGGCCGAGCGCGAGCTGGACGAGGCGTAGGGATGGGCCTGGACCGGCCGCTGGCGCTGCTGGCACTGGTCGCCGTCGCCGCCGTGTTCGCGGTTTCGCGGCGCCGGAACCGCGGCGGCGCCGTTCCCGTTTCGCTGAACGCATGGGGCGGCGCGTCGGTGCCGCCCCCGCGATACCTGGCGCGCGCCGCCCGCGGGACCTGCACGGCGCTGTTCTGGGGTGCGCTGCTGGCGGCGACGCTTGCCGCCGCCGGCCCCGTGCGCCTGCAGCGCACCGACGTCTACCTGGACCGCGGCACCGACATCGTCTTCGCCGTGGACACCTCGCCCAGCATGGGCGCGCTGGACCTCGGGGCGGGCAGCCGCCTGCGCGGCGCCGCGGCGGCGCTGCGCTCGTTCGTCGATCGCCGGCCGGCCGATCCATTGGGTCTGGTGAGCTTCGCGGAGCGCGCCGGACTGCGGTCTCCGCTGACGTACGACCACGACTACCTCGTGGACCGCATCGGCGGGCTGCGCGTCATGCAGTCGGGAGACGGCACGGCGATCGGCATGGGGCTGAGCGTCGCCGCCGCCCATCTGCAGGCCGCCGGCGCCGAGCGCGGGGTGATCATCCTGATCACGGACGGCGAGAACACCACCGGGCCGATCGCTCCGGAGGCCGCCGCCGAAATGGCCGCGCAACTCGGGTTCACCATCCACACCGTCGGCGTCGGCGCCGACCGTCCGACCCTGCTGGAGCTCACCGATCCCGACACCGGCGCCGTGCGCCGCGGCAGCTACCGGGGGCAACCCGACGCGGCGCTGCTGCAGGCGCTGGCCGAGCGCACCGGTGGCCGCTTCTCGTGGGCGGCCGACGCTGCCGCGCTGGAGGCCGCGTTGGCCGATCTCGACCGGGTCGAGGGCCGGGAGCGGCGTGCCCGCCCGATGCTTGCGCGCAGCGACGCAGGCCGCCCGTTCGCGATCGCCGCGCTCTTCGGGCTGCTGCTGCACGCCGCGCTGCGGCGCCTGCTGCTGCGCGAGGCCCTGTGAGGCCCGTGAGCGACCGATGACGGTCGAGTCGCCCGCCTTCCTGTTCCTGCTGGCCGGCGCGCCGCTGGCTGCGGCGCTGGCGTGGACCGGGCGCCGGCGCGCCGCACGCGCGGTGGCGGCGCTGGCGGGCGCCGCGCGCGGACCGCGCGTCGCCCGCGCGGCGATCGCCAAGCGGGTCGCGCGCGGCATGCTGGAGG
>CBDEWD010000003.1:0-1438260 GCA_965243845.1 Spirochaetia bacterium
TTCCGTATCGCAAACGTAAACAATGAACCCGGATTATTCGCGCCTCTTGGGGAAAGTTGGCTGAATTGAGGATCCGAGAAGGTTGGCGGCGCGGATCGGCAACAGCGGCGGCCGAGGTTGGCGCTCGTGATCGGATGGGACGCTCGGTGAGCGATCCGCTGGGTGTGATTGACCGCGTCTGAAGGTTCGCGGAGCTCACCGAGCGGATAGAGGACATGGCACGCCGCGTAGGAGGAAGCTGAGGAGCCGATCGAAAGTGCCCGAGTTGATCGTCAGCCTGACGCCCAGTCGAGCGCGCCGAGCTTTCCCCACAGCCGTAGCCAATCGGGTGCCGCGTGCTGGGCGATGACGAACGTCAGCCGGCGCCCATGGCCGACCACGCGGCTGGCCACCCGCAGCACCCGCTCGCGCAACCGGCGCAGACTCCAGCCGGTGCCGGTGGTCTGCTCCATGACGCACCGAGCCGCGTGCAGCACCTCGTAGGCCAGCAGGTTCAACAGGAACAGCGTCTCATTCTGGGCCCGCACTCCTGCTTCCTGCGCCCGGGCGTCGGCGCCCAGACGGCGGCCGCGGTAGTGGCTCTTCGGGCGCCGCACCGATGACAGCGCCGGCGCCAACACATCGAGCAACTCCCCCATGTGCCCCTCGGCCTTGCCCCGCATGCGGTACAGCCCCAACAGCCGCGCGCCGCTGTAGCGGTCGCGGCGCAGGTTGGTCAACAGCCAGAAGTGATCGACAAACAGTTCTTCTGGGCGCTCCACCACCACCAGCACCACCCGCCGTGCGTGGTCCCAGGAGTCGGCTTGGTAACGCAGCTCGTGACACCACGCCCGCCCCTCGCGCGGCGGACGCCCCGGCGCACGGCGCAGGTAAGGCTGCGCCATGCGGTCCAGCACCGTGTTGTTGCGGATGCGAGCCACGTAGTCGATGCCTCGCGCCTCCAGCCCCCTGAGCGTCTGGCCGCCGGGAAACCCGGCGTCCAAGCGCACCAGGACCGACTCACACACCCGCTTGAGGCAGCGCTCGACCACCGTCTCGATGAACGGCAACGCCCCGTCGGCCGACGCTGCCGCGCCGCGCCGCAGCGTGCCGTCGATCAGGTCGCCGCTCTCGGCGCAACTGGCCACCAGCGCGTGGTACATGGGCTGCCGATAGTGCCCGTGGTACTCGCTACCGGGTTGCTGCCCGTAGACCTGCACCGGCAAGCCGTCGACGTCGATCATCAGCCGCTTGCGCCTGCGGCGCCCGTTGTCCATCCACAGCCGGCGTAACGCCAATTCGCTGACCGCCTCGCGCACCACCTCCTGATTGGCCTGCCCGCTCAAGGCATCCAGCAACCGTGACATCGTCGGCTGCGAGGGCAGCACGCGGTCCTGCTCCAGCGCGGCGGTGCCGCGGCGGGTGTCGTTGGCCACCCGAAAGCTCGGGTCGTGCCGCAGCCGGTCCGCGTCGTCCTGGTCGCGCCAGCCCTGGCCGAGCAGCAGCAGGCTGGTGCGCAGCAGATCGGCCAGCGGATAGGTGATCGCGTTCGGGTCGCGCGGATCGATCAGCCGCTCGGTCATCCACTCCACGATCCCGGTGCGCTCCAGGATCTCGCGCAGCAGCAGCGCGCCGCTGTCGGCGCTCAGATGATCCGCCCGCGCCTCGACCTGCACGGAGCGGTTGAAGGTGGTCGAAAAGATCGGTAGAGTTTCACCCACGGCGTGTCTCGTCCTTTGCGGTGGTGTTTGTGTAACACCTTGACTCTACTGCAAATCGGCGGACGCGCCTATTCTTTTCCTACCCCTCGGTGAATACTCCGGGATGAATGCAAAGTCGCGACGATCCCAGGGGTCTGCTAGACTCGGGTGCAGGACAACGCAATCTCGAGGCAGATCCCGCCCCTGCCTGGTGAGGGCCTCGTCGAGTGCGATGGCGACGAACGGAAAAGCGAGTTCGGCGCATAGCCGTTCGGACGGCCGGCGTCGTCCCGATCGGACGGTCTCGGCCGATCGCTCCCAGTGGCGCGATGTGCTCCTCCATCCCAGCGGAGGTGGACGGCGAAGGTGCGGTGGCCGTCGAGCAGCCGGGCCGGAAGTGGCCGAACACGTACATCGTCGACTGCAGCGTCTCGATGGGACCGGCGCTCTTCTGGGGGATCCGCGATAGCTCTCTGGCGGTCGGAGGTCTGTACATAGTCAGCTTTGCTTCATAGTCTTCATGGCATGCACAAGCACCGGCCGTCTCCAACGGTAGCGGAGAAGTGGGGGTTTGGAATGGCACCCCCCAAGGCAGTGACACAGAGCGACCGTAAAGCGGCTTGCCGCCACTTGCTGGAAATATTGTCCTCTCGCCATCTGCCTAATTCGAACGAGCGATGTTTACACTTGCTAAGCACGACAAAGGGTCTGTTCAACCGGGTCGTACGGGAGGATCAGTGGGACTGGTTCACCGTGTGTGGACAACTCGGATATCCGTCGCGACGGCTATCGATGGACATCTCGGACGGAATTCGGTTGCTCCGTAGCGCCATAAAGGAGCAGAACCGCGTAGCATTCGATCGTGCCCATACCAAGCTGTGCCGTTTGCCGACGCGAGCGTGCATATGTGTAATGATAGGGAGGGGGAGCGTTCCCGACGAACCTGACGCTGGGTGGATATACGTGTTGTCGACCCGTGAATGGCCGGCTTTGTTAAAGATCGGAATGACTACACGGACGGTCGAGCGGCGAGCGCGCGAGATCAATAACGCGACCGGTGTAGCAATTCCTTTCGGAGTGAGGCGTTGTTGGCGTGTGGCCGATCCAGGTCGAGCCGAGCGGCTCGTTCATGGTGCGCTACAGAGATACCGTCTTCGAGAAGACAGAGAGTTCTTTAAAGTTTCTTTTGGCGTCGCTTCGCAATCGATAGAAGCCGCAATTCGCGACGGCTCCCTTGAGTTAAGAACCGTATACGCTCTGGGAGGGCTAGATCATGAGTCTTACTCAGTACGGTCAATGGATTTGTAGGAGTGGCTCGTGTAATACTCGAAGGGTGGAGTCGGCGCGGGCGTCGGGCCCGCGGGAGTGCGCTTAGTCCCAGCGGAGGTGGACGGCGTAGGCGCGGTGGCCGGTCGGGGAGCCGGGCCGGAAGTGGCCGAACACGTACATCGCCTGCGCCTCGCCGAGGGGGACGAAGGTGCCGTTCATGGCGTTGTAGTAGTTGTCGAACGGCTCGCCATCGGGGGTGCGGTCGAACAGGAGGTCGGTGCTCCAGGTGCGGCCCTGGTCGAAGCTGCGCGCCATGTGCATCCCGCAGAACGAGTGGCTGCGGTGGCGGCTCCAGAGAGACGGCAGGCGGGCCGGCAGGACCAGGGAGCCGTCAGGGAGCGCCAGGCCGTCCGCGGGCGCTCCCGTTCCGGACAGGTCGGTCGGCTCCGGGGCCGACCACGTCTCGCCGCGATCACGGGACTCCGCGCGGAAGAACAGGCAGTCGCTGGAGCGCGGATTGGTGCCGGGGATGCCGCCCAGATGATCGCGGCCGCGGATGACCGAGACCAGCGTGCCGTCCGCGGCGGCGAACAGGGTCTGCTCGTTGAAGCCGGCCATCACCTCCGGGTCCTTGCGGATCGCCGGATCCGGCTCGTAGCCGACCTGCCGGTAGCGGAGCGTGCGGCCGCCGTTGTCCGAGAGCAGGACGCCGCACTGCCAGTTGTCGCCCCGTACAGCCGATCCCCACATGGTGAACAGCAGCCGGCCGTCCGGCAGGGCGATGCCGGGAGCGATGAACTGCTCCGTGAGGAAGGTGCCGGTCGGGATCCGGTTCCACGAGAACTCGTCGGCATCCGGCGCGCGGTGCCCGATGAGGATGTCGCTGGGCCGATACAGGCCGCGCCCCCCGAGGGAGCGGTCGAAGCCCTTGGGCAGGTAGATGCCGCAGGCGACCACGGTCCCGTCGTGCAGCGCGTGCGCGGGAGCGACGCCCTGGAACTCGGTCTCCGGGTTGGCGAGCGGCGGCCCGAACGGGCGCGGCTCGCTCCACGTGGCGCCCAGGTCGTCGCTCTGCGTGAGCAGTGAGGAGATGCCCTGCTCGGCGTCGCTCGCCCGCTGCACGGTCATCACCAGCCGGTCGCCGCTCTTGACGACGGCGCACCCGCTGGCGGGATAGCGGTCGTCGTCGAACAGGACCCGGTAGTCGGTTACTTGGAGGTCGCAACGATCAGTCATGACCGATGCCACGGTATCATGCGATGCACTACCGTTCGACGGTCCTTCGGACACGCGGCGGTCGCCGGCCCTTGTCCCGTGTATCCATTGTCTTTACCATCGACTGCGATTCGTGCACCCAGGAGGAGAAGGAGTGGCAGAGCAGCGCACAGCGGAACGCGCGCGTAGATCGCTGGTCAATCTGCGCGTCAGCGCTGACGACCGAGATCTCATCACCCGCGCAGCAGAGGCTCTGGGAAAGAACCGCTCGGAATTCATGCTGGATGCGGCGCGCCAAGCGGCCCGGGATGCCCTGCTCGACCGCACGCTGTTCCGTCTGGATTCGGACCGCTTTGATGCGTTCGTCGCGCTCCTTGATGCTCCGGCCGCGCCGAACGAGAAGCTGAAGCGGCTGCTCTCGACTCCGGCGCCGTGGGAGCGGTGAGCGAAGCCTCCTCCCTCGGTGCTCCGGTACCGCTGAACTCCGAGCATCAGGTCGGGTCGTTTGCCTGCGGAGAGCCGGCTCTGGATTTCTGGCTTCACCGGCGCGCACTCGCCAACCAGGCGAGTGGCGCCTCCCGAACATTCGTCGTCTGCAGAGCATCCGCCGTACAGGGGTACTACGCGCTCGCCGCCGGATCCGTCGATCGCGGCATGGCACCCGGCAGGCTCCGTCGCAACATGGCCGACCCGATACCGGTCGTCGTGCTGGCCCGCCTGGCTGTCGCCCTCCCGGAACAGGGCTTGGGGCTCGGACGGGCACTCGTGCGCGATGCCGTCGGCCGGATCAACGCCGCGGCGTCGGAAATCGGCATCGCCGCCATCCTCGTGCACGCCCTGAACGATCGAGCCAAGCATTTCTACCTGAGCTGCGGATTCGTCGAATCCGTCATCGACGAGTTGATCCTGTTCGCCCGCCCCAAGGACGTAGAGGCAGTGCTTGGGCAATGAATGAAGTTCTCGTCGCCGGAATCCAGCACCGGATGCGACCGGCACTTCTGCGCCGTATCAGTGCGCGCCGGTGAGGATCTGGTTGGTTGCCGCGTACTCGCGCACCTCCGCGTAGTGCAGGGTCCTTGGTCCGTCGGGCCGGGACTCGTCGATCGGTGTCGGCACGCGAATGATGAACTCCGCGCGATCAAATCGGTTGAACGCGACATGCGCCATGAGCAGTCCATCGATCATCGAGTCCTCGCTCGACGAGAAGTCGGGAAGCACCAGTGGCCCGGTGTCGACTTGAAACGACGGCGTCTCAGGCCGAAAGTTCATCGTCTTGATGGGATACTCCAACGTACACTCATAGCTGCCGTCGGGATGCGAGATGGTCGTGCGCCCGACAAATGGGTCCTTGCCTTCCGACGCGGCCGTGACTGCCGCGACCGTGTCGTGGACCGATGATCTGCTGAAGGTCTGCAGATCGATCTCGAGCTCCCAGCCGTTGGCGGCGATGGTCCGTTTGGTCGTACCGTCCCACAGCAGGCTCCTGCCCATGCCACGCTCGTGATCCACCGAATAGACGCAGCGGAACTCCCGGCTCGGGATCTGAAACAACTCCCGTTCGGCGTAGACCCATTCGGCCCGACATGGCGCGATGAGGAAGTAGCGCTCGGGCGTGCCGTGCGGCCGGAGGACCGTCAGGACCGAGTCCAGCTCGATGCGCACGCGGTTGCCCAGGGGGGTGTTGTGGCGCGCGTAGGGTCGCGGGTCGTTGGGGTTGCGCGGCCTGTCCCAGCGCATGAAGGAGCGCCGGAAATCCAGGGGGAGGTCGGTGGCGGTGCTCATTCCCGGACTGACGGCATCGTTCATCCGGCCACCGCCTCGAAGACGCGCATGAAATTACCGCCTGCGATCTTCTCGATGGTCCCGCGTTCGTAGCCGCGGGCCCGCAGCCCCGCCATGAGGTGGCCTACCTCGCTGATGTCACCGACGCCGGCCGGCCGCGCCTCGATCTGACCGAGAAAATCGGTGCCGAACCCGACGTGATCCGGCCCCACCAGCGCCACCATGTGATCGATGTGGTCGAGCAGCAGCTCGAGAGCCGCCGCTTCGGGGGTTGGCCCGAGCGGGGTCGGGCTGGGGCAGATGAGGCCGCCGGTCGCGGCGATGGCGCGGAGCTGATCATCGTCGAAATAGCGGGGCGTATCGCGCAACGCCCGCGCGTTGCCGTGAGTCGCAACGACGGGGGCCGTGGTGATCGCCAGCGTGTCCCGGAACGTCGCCGCTTCCATGTGCGTCACGTCGACCAGCATGCCGAGCCGGTTCATCTCGCCTACGACCGCGTGTCCTGCCGGGGTGAGGCCGCCGGGGCCGTCGATGTGGCTGTCATGGACGCGCATCTCCGGGCCGTTCCAGACCTGTGTTGCCGTCCCCAGGGCATTGCGCCCTTCGTGCACCGGGCCGACGTGCCGGAGGCCGAGTCGGTGCAGCGTGCGCAGGAGGCTGACGTCGCCCTTGAGCGCATCACCGCCCTCCAGCCCGAGGATGAGCGCGACCTTGCCGTCCGCCCGGGCCGCCTCGATATCGCCGGCGCAAATCGCCAGCGTGACATGATCGCCTGCCGGACCGTTCAGCTCGTGATGCAGGTAGTCGACCATCTGCAACAGTTTCCGCAGCGGCTGCCGGCTGGCATGCGGGCCGCCGACCACGGCGTCCGGCACCCAGCAGGCGGTGAGCTGCGCGGCCACGCCGCCGGCGCGCATCATCGGCACATCGGTGAGCCCGCCCAGCGCCTCGTGCAGGTGCCGTTGTGTGTCGAAAGCCTGGTCCAGCGTGTGACCGTGAGCGTCGATGACAGGTGGCTCGGTCGCGCGTGTCACGTCGTCACCATCTTCCCCGCACGCTGCTGAATTCGCCGGTCGCCGGGACGAACGGAAAGCGTGCTGTCGCGCTCAGTTGACTCGCTCCCATCGGCTCGGTGAGATCCCGGGCGCCTGCCGCGGCATTTCGGCAGGCTTGTTTCCGCCGCCGAAGTTCCAGATGCGAGTGTTGGGATCGATCATCAGCTCTCGCACGGTCGCGGGGACCTTGGCGAGTTGGTCCGGATCCCAGGGTTCGACCTCTCCTCCGGGTCCTGCCCAAGCCGGTCGGTACGCGATTCCCAGAAGCTCCCGTGAATAGCCGCCGATGTTCGGGTAGTTTCCATGGAACACGTTCTGGCTGATGAGCACCGCAGAGCCGGCCTCACAGGTGACCATCACCTGCTCCGGGTGCTCGGCGTATCGCAAGTATGGATTACCCTCGTGGTGAAAGCTCAGGTGCGATCTGGGTAGGACCTTGAACGGGGAAACCTCACGGGTCAGATCGTCCAGATAGTACAGAACCCGAACCAACCGGGGGCAGCTCTGTCCGTAACCGAAGATCTCCGACCCCCACGGTTGTCCATCGCAGTGCAGGCTTATTCCCGGATGCCCCGGCTCGGAGCGGGCGTAGTCGTACGTCATCATGACGACCTGATCGCCAAAGAGCGTTCGCAAGAACCGGAGCGTCGGCGGGTGTGCGATCAGCTCGGTGATGGCTCCTCCACGAAACTGGACGTCCTGGCACCCTCGTTGCTGAACGCTATAGTCGACACCGAACGTCTCCAGCTCGGCGGTTTCCTTCTTGATTCGATCGATGTGCTCGGGTGAGAGCAGGTTCGGCAGGACGACATAGCCCTCTACCTCGAGATGTCTGACGCGTTCTCCCAGCGTCAGACTCGTCCAGTCGGTGTCAACGAGGAAGTCCTTTTTCCCAGCCATGGTTCACCTCGCTCACGGTATCATGGGGCATGACACGAATCACCGAGCGCCTGCGGGCGGGGGATCGGCTGCTGCTCGACGGCGGCACCGGGTCGGAGCTGCAGCGTCCCCGCCGGTGGCTGGACGCCGGCGCGCAGATCGCCGGCGGTTGCTGCGCGTCGGGTCCGGAGCACATCCTGGCGCTGCGCGGAGTCGTGGACGATGCAGCGGCGAGCTGAAGGCGAGGCGGCGGCCATCCGGATCGCGACGGTCGACGACGTCCGCGAGGCCGAGCGCGGCATACGCCGGCACGTGTCGGCGGCGCCGCTGATCCGTTCGCATGCACTGGAGCGGGAGCTCGGCATGCCGGCCGAGCGGCGGATCTGGCTGAAGGACTACGGGTGGACGCCCGTCGGCTCGTTCAAGCTGCTCGGCGCGTTGCACTGGATGGCGCGCAACCTGGCGCGTATCGGCGACCGGCCGGTGGTCGCCCACTCCTCCGGGAACTTCGCGTCGGGCATCGCGTTCGCCGGCACGCGGCTCGGCAAGCGGGTGATCGTCGTCATGCCCGATACGGCGGCGCGCATGAAGGTCGAGCTGACGCGTTCGTTCGGCGCGGAGATCCGCACGTACGACATCGCCCGTGACCACGAGACGGGGGAACGGGACCGGATGACGCGTGAGATCGCCGACCGGGAGGGAGCGGTCCAGGCATCGCCGTACGACGACGCGGACGTGATCGCCGGCAACGGCGTGGGCGGCCTGGAGATCGTGAACGAGTTGCGGGCGCAGGGGCGCACGGCTTCCCACTTCTTCTGCCAGGTCTCGGGCGGCGGCCTCATGGCCGGTCACGCGCTGGCGTTCGCGGACGGCTTTCCGCGGGCCGCAATCGTCGGCGTCGAGCCGGAAGGTGCCGCTGACTTCGGGGAATCCCTCGATGCGGGGCGGCGGGTGCGGATCGATCGCCCGGCGAGCATCTGCGACGGCCTGCTTTCCTACGACGTCGGCGAGCACAACTGGCCGATCCTCTGTCAACACGTCCAGGCCGTCGCCGTGCCGGACCCGGAGACGCGGGAAGTGATGCGATGGCTCTACGACCGGCATGGCGTTCGCACCGAGCCTTCCGGAGCGATCGCGACGGCGGCGCTCCTGAGTGGACGCGTCAGCCTTGATGGCGAGGGAGACGTGGTGGTGATCCTCAGCGGACGCAACGTCGACGAGGATCAGTTTCGCGCCTGGATCACCCTGGATTAGGCGAATCCCCGTTCCGCGTCGACGCGGCCCCGCGCCATGCGTAGAGTGCGCCGCCATGAAGATGAGTCGGCCGGTGCTCGCCCACGAGGTGCTGAGCGTGACCGGCGGTATGGTGGTCGCCCAGGACCGATTGGGCGCCCGCATCGGCGTCGAGGTTCTGCAGCGGGGCGGAAACGCCGTGGACGCGGCGGTGACCACGGCATTCGCCATGGGGGTGCTGCAGCCGCTCATGAACGGCGTGGGCGGCGGCGGGATGCTGGTCGCCCGCTTCGCCTCGGGCGAGGCCGGTTCGGTGGACTTCGGCATGCGCGCGGCCGCCGCGGCCCGGCCGGACATGTACGAGCTGGAAGGTGGGACCGACCGTCCGGAGACGGGCGGGCTGCGGTTCTCCCGCGGCTACGCGTGGCCGCTGGTCAAGGACCGGGCCAACGTCTACGGCCACGCGGCGATCGCGGTGCCGGGCACGGCGGCGGGTCTGGCGGCGGCCCTGGAACGATGGGGCACGATGAGCCTGGACCAGGCGCTGCTGCCGGCGATCCGGCTGGCGCGCAACGGGTTCCCGGTCGGCCACCACTTCGTCCTGATGCTGGTCAGCGGGCGGCCGATCATGACCCGCTACCCGGCGACCCGCCAGACCTACTACCCCGGCGGCCAGCCGCTGGCCGTGGGCGAGACGCTGGTGCAGCGCGATCACGCGCGCACGCTGGAGCTCATCGCCCGCCACGGACCGGACGGCTTCTACCGGGGCGAGGTGGCCGAGCGCATCGCCTCCGAGATGGCCGCGCACGGCGGTACGATCCGGAAGGAGGACCTGGCCGGCTACCGGCCGTTCTTGCACGACACGGTGCTGGAGGGCGGCTACCGGGGGTACGGGGTGCTGGGCGTCCCCGGTCCGAACGGCGGCACGGCCGTCGCCGAGGCGCTCCACATCCTCGAGCACTTCGACCTGGCCGGCCACGGCTGGGGCTCGGTGGAGGCGCTGCACGTGGTGATCGAGGCGATCCGGCGCGCGGCGGTGGACCGGTATTCGTATCTGGGTGACCATCGGGATGCGCCGTTCGACATCCTGGCGGAGCCGGGATACGCGGAGACGCGGGCGCAGACGATCAGCCCGCACATCGCCGGTCCCACCGCCGCCGGCGACCCGTGGGCATGGCGAGGGGTCCCGCGGCCCCCGGACCTGCCGGCTCCCGCGGGCGTAACGGCGGACGGCGGCACCACCCATGTCTCGGTGGTGGACGCGGACCGCAACGCCGTGTGTCTGACGCAGACCAACATGTCGTGGTCGGGCGTGATCGTGCCCGGCGTCGGCGTGATGATGAACAACGCGATGACCTGGTTCTATCCGGCGCCGGGCACCGTGAACTCGATCGTTCCGGGCGGGCGCGGGCTGAACAACATGACGCCGCTGATCCTGGTCCGCGACGGCCGGCTGCACGCCGTGCTCGGCGCGTCCGGGGGCCGCCGCATCTGGTCGGCGTTGGTGCAGGCGTGCGTGAACCACGCCGCGTTCGGCATGGACCTGCAGCAGGCCGTGCAGGCGCCGCGCCTGCACGTGGAGTCGGACCAAGTGCTGCTGGACGGGCGCTTCGGCGCCGAAGTGCGAGTCGGCCTGGAGAACCTCGGCCATGAGGTCACGGTGGCGACCCCGTACTACAACCGCTCACCCTATGCGGAGCCGAACGGCATACAGGTAGCCGGCGACGAGCTCCGCAGTGGCGTCTACCCGGTCGCCAAGCCGACGCACGCCGCCGGCTACCCCGGCGATACCCTGGAGGACTCGGACGCCGGCATCGACGCCGGCATGCTGTCGCATCCCTGAGGCACGGACGTCACGGCGTGGCCCGGCCGCCGTCCACCTTCCTGTCAAGGAAAGGTGCTACCGCCGCGTGCGTCAGGTCAGCGTTGGTGGTGCCGTCGGCGGCGGTGATGGTTCCCCCGTTGAGAGACAGCGCGTTGGGCGGGATGGTGATCCCGTCCTCGTCACGGTCCGGATCCTGCACGGTATATTCGAAGTACAGCTCTCGGCTGCCCCACTTGGAAGAAAGGGCCGCGTGGCGGGTCTCGGACCCAATGGTCAGCGCAACCTGAGGATTGCCGGTTGCCTTCACGGCCCTGTCGAACTCGACTCCCACGACAATCCTCTCGCCTGGGCCGTAGGTGTGACTTCTCACAGGGACGAAGGAGACACCCTTCACTCGAGGTGGCGTGACCAGGCTGCCGTTCACCCTTCGGAGGCCCTGAGCGGCTACCGTCCCGTGCGTCAGGTCAGCGTTGGTGGTGCCGTCGGCGGCGGTGATGGTTCCCCCGTTGAGGATGAGCGCGTTGGCCGGGATGGAGATCCCGTCATCGTCCCGGTCACCCTCCTGCACGGTGTATTGGAAGCGCAGAGAGTGACTACTCCAGCCGTACTTGGTCGCGTGCCGCGTCCGCGTCCCGATGGTCAGCGCCAACTGCGGCTCCCGGGATGCCTGCACCGCTCCGTCGAACTCGACCGTTACGTTGATCGTCTCGCCTAGTTCATAGGTGTCGCCCCTCGATGGCGAGGTTTCGAAAAAGATGTGGCTCACCCGTGGTGGCGTGACAGCACTGATACCGTCCACCTTCCTGCCCTGCTCGGGGGCGACTGCCGCGTGCGTCAGGTCAGCGTCGGTGGTGCCATCGGCGGCGGTGATGGTTCCGCCGTTGAGGAGCAACGCGTTGGCCGCGATGCTGATCCCGTCCTCATCCTGGTCACCCTCCTGCACCCTGTAGCTGAAGGAGACATGGGAGCCGACCCTCACCGCCGTGGGGTGGGCCGCATGCCGCGTCTCGGACCCGATGGTCAGCACAATCTGGGGGTTGCCGGTCACTTTCACCGCTCGGTCGAACACGACGAACACTCCAACCGTTTCTCCCAGTTCAAAGGTGCCACCCCTCGCTGGGGAGGACGTGAAGTAGATACGTTTGACCGTGGGCGCCGAGACCAAGCTGCCGTCCACCTTCCTGCTTCCATCGGCGCGTACCTCTGCGTGCGTCAGAACAGCGCGGGACGCGCCGTCCCGGCCCGTGATGGTACCGCCGTTGAGTGCCAGCGCGTTGGGCGCGATGCTGATCCCGCTATCGTCGCGGTCCCCCGCCTGCACGGAGTACCGGAAGCGCAGGGAATGGCTGCTCCAGCCGTACTTGGTCGCGTGCCGCGTCCGCGTCCCGATGGTCAGCGCCAAACGAGGCTGCCCGGTTGCCTGCACCGCTCCGTCGAACTCGACGACCACCTCGATCGTCTCGCCCAGTTCGTAGGTGTCACCCCGCGCCGGGGAGGAGTCGATGGAGATGGCCCTGACCCGCGGTGGCGTGACATCGCTGATGCCGTCCACTTTCGTGTCACGATCGGGGGGTACCGCCGCGTGCGTCAGGTCAGCGTCGATCGAGCCGTCGGCGGACTTGATGGTTCCGCCGCTGAGGAGCAGCGAGTTGGCCGCGATGCTGATGCCGTCGTCGTCCCAGTCACCCTCCTGCACCGTGTATTCGAAGTGCGCGTCCCGGTCGTCCCTCCACGAAGTGGAGTAGGTCGCGTGCCGAACCTGATCCCCGATGGTCAGTGCCACCTGGGGCCTGCCGGTCACCGTCACTACCTTGTCGAACTCGACCACCACCTCAACGGTCTCCCCGAGTTCGTAGGTGCCATCGCTCTCCATGAAGGAGATGAAGGAGATGTGGCTCACCGCCGGCGGCGAGACCAGCCTGGCATTTACCTTCCGGCTGCCGTCGTCGGCAATCGCCGGGTGCGCCAGGTCTGCGTTGGTCCTGCCGTCGGCGGCCTTGATGGCTCCGCCGCGCAGCACCAGGGCGTTGGCCGGGATGCTGATGCCGTCCACATCACGGTCACCTGCCTGCACGGTGTACTCAAAGTACAGAGTTTCCCTGCCCCATCCGCTCAACGCCGCGTGGCGCGTCTCGGCCCCGACGGTCAGCGCTACCTGGGGCTCGCCGGTTGCCGTCACCGCTCGGTCGAACTCGACTTCCACTTCAACCGTCTCGCCCAACTCGTACGTGTTACCTCGCGCTGGCGGGGAGTAGCCGAGGCGGATGGCCCTCATCCGCGGTGGCGTGACATCGCTGCCGTCCACCTTGTTGCTGCCCTCGGGGGCCACCGCCTCGTGCGTCAGCACAGCCTCCGTTGCGCCGTCAGGGGCCGTGATGGATCCGCCGTTGAGCGACAGCGCGTTGGCCGGGATGCTGATGCCGTCCTCGTCTCGGTCCCCCGCCTGCACGGTGTACTCGAAGCGCAGGGAGTGGCTGCTCCATCCGAACTTGGCCGCGTGCCGCGTCCGCGTGCCGATGGTCAGCGCCAGCTCGGGGTCCCCGGTCGCCTGTATCGCGCCGTCGAAATCGACTACCACCTCGACCGTCTCGCCCACTTCGTAGGTGTCATCCCCCGCTGGAGAGGAGTCGATGTAGATGGCCTTCACCCGCGGCGGCGTGACATCGCTGATGCCGTCCACTTTCCTGTCATTCTCGGGGGCTACGGCCTCGTGCGTCAGGTCAGCATCGGCCGTGCCGTCGGCGGCCGTGATGGTTCCGCCGTTGAGGAGCAGCGCGTTGGCTGCGATGCTGATGCCGTCCTCGTCGTGGTCACCTTCCTGCACCGTGTATTCGAAGTGCGCGTGCCGGTCGTCCCTCCACGAAGTGGAGTAGGTCGCGTGCCGAACTTGGTCCCCGATGGTCAGTGCCACCTGGGGCGTGCCGGTCACCGTCACCGGTTTGTCGAACTCCACCATCACCTCGACGGTTTCCCTGAGCTGGTAGGTGTCATCCGCGCCTCGGAAGGACATGAAGGAGATCCGTGTGACGGCCGGCGGAGAGGTCAGGCTGCCGTCCACCTTGTGGCCGACCTCGGCGGTCACCGACGCGTGGGTCAGGTCGGCGTCGGTGGCGCCGTCGGCGGCCGTGATGGTCCCGCCGTTGAGGGCCAGCGCGTCGGCCTCAATGCCGATGCCGTCCTCGTCGCGGTCGTCCTCCTGCACGGTGTACTCGGCGAACAGAATGGGAGAAGGGTCCATGTCCCAGCCCGATGAGGTCGCCTGCCGCGTCTCCGTTCCGATGGTCAGCGGCACCCGAGCTCTTCCCGTTACTGCCACGGCTCTGTCAAACTGGACGAGCACCCAAATCCTCTCTCCGCGTTCGTAAGTGTCACCTCTGGTCGGGGAGGAAACGAAGAAGATGCTCTTCACCGTCGGCGGTGAGATCAGGCTGGCGTCCACCTTGTGGCCGTCCTCGGCGGCGACCGCCTCGTGCCCAAGGTCGGCGTCGGTGGTGCCGGCGGGTCCCTTGATGGTTGCGCCGTCGAGGGACAGCGCGTTGGCCGGGATGCTGACTCCGTCCTCGTCTTTGTCCCCTGCCTGCACGATGTAGTCGAAGTACAGAAATGGGGTGCTGCCCCATCCATAGGAGGTCGCCTGCCGCGTCTCCTCGCCGATGGTCAGCGCCACCTGGACCCTGCCGTTTGCCGTCGTGGCCCGGTCGAACTGAACGAGCACGCGAATCGTCTCTCCGAGTTCGTAGGTGTCGTCGCTCGCCGGGGAGGTAACGAGGGAGATGCTCTTCACGGCGGGCGGCGAGACCAGGCTGCCGTCCACCTTGTGGCCGTCCTCGGCGGCGACCGCCTCGTGCCCAAGGTCGGCGTCGATGGTGCCGTCGGGTCCCGTGATGGTTGCGCCGTCGAGGGCGAACGCGTTGGCCGGGATGGTGATCCCGTCCTCGTCTTTGTCCCCCGCCTGCACCTCGTAGCGGAAGTACAGGGCAGGGTGGAGTTCCTCGGAAACATAGGGGAAGGACAGAACAGGCTGACTGACCCAGGTGGAGTCGGTCGCGTGCCGCGTCTCGGCCCCGATGTTCAGCTTCAGTTGGAGAAGGCCGGTCACCGCCACCGCCGGGTCGAACTCGACTACTACCTCGATCGCCTCCCCAAGCTCGTAGGTGTCACCCCTCGCCGGGGAGGAGGCGAAGGCGATAGAGGCGATTGCCGGCGCGACGCCGTCGGGCGCCGGCGTCGTCGGGGTCGGCGGTGGCGTCGCGCATGACGCGAGCACCAGCAGGCAGGAGAGACCGATCAGGTTGCGGCGATGCCAAGCCGTGCGCATCGCTCGAAGTTACCACGGGACCTCGTAGGAATCAGAGCCGCATCTGCACCATGTTGGCGGTCTGCGGGTGGGTTCCGAGGCGCGCAACTACACGCCGCTCGGCGGCAAGCTGATCCACCTCGACGCCGACGCGGGCGTGATCCACCGCGTCCACCCGGCGAGGTTGACGGCGGTTTCATGCTGTACGTCGGCGAGCTGGCGGTGGCGGCGCAACCGGCTGCCGGTCACCATCTGCCTCTTCAACGACCGCGGTTACGGCGTGCTGCGCCGCATCGAGAAGGCGCGCTTCGGCGGACGCAGGTCCGGCGTCGATCTGGCCACGCCCGACTTCCCGGCGCTGGCACGCAGCACGGGCGTGGGTACCCACGTGGTGGCGGGCGTCGACCAGTTCCGCGCCGCCTACCGGGCGACGCTGCAGACCGACGGACCGGCCCTCCTGGACATCGACCTTAACGCACTGCACCCGATCGGCGAGTATCCGCCCCGCCCGCGCTGAGCCGGCGATCCGTTACGCGGTGCCGGACGAGGACGCCAGCGCGCTGCCGACTGCGGCGGCGGCGCGGTCGAGCGCCGCGCGCGGCGGAAGTTCCTTGTAGTCCGGCGGAAAGGCAAGGCCGAAGCCGTCGCCGGCGTTGCGAGGGATCAGGTGCAGGTGCAGGTGCATGTGGAATACCTCCTGCCCCGCGGCGGCACCGTCGGCCACGAACCAGTTCAGCCCGGCGCAAGCGAACGCGCCGTACAGCGCCGCCGTGAGCCGCCGTCCCACGCTGGCGAGGTGAGCGGTCGTGGCGGCGTCGACGTCGCCGACATTCGGCGCGTGCGCCTTGGGGATGAGCAGGGTGTGGCCCTCGGTGACTGGCTGGATGTCCATGAACGCCATGACCAGTTCATCCTCATACGCCACGCTCGCGGGCAGTTCGCCGGCAACGATCCGGCAGAATACGCAGGTCTCCATTCTCCATGGTACGACGTCGCGTCACGGGACGTGCTGCGGCTCGGCCATGGCATCGTCCAGGCAAACGTGGTGCTTGCCTTCGCGGTCGCCGGTCCCGCCGCCGCCGGCGACCCGTGGGCATGGCGAGGGGTACCGCGGCCCCCGGACTTTCCAGCTCCCGCGGGTGTTTCGGCGGACGGCGGCACCACGCACATCTCCGTGGTGGACGCAGATCGCAACGCCGTCTGCCTGACGCAGACCAACATGTCCTGGTCCGGGCTGAACAACATGACGCCGCTGATCCTGGTCCGCGACGGCCGGCTGCACGCGGTGCTCGGCACGTCAGGGGGGCGCCGCATCTGGTCGGCGCTGGTGCAGGCGTGCGTGAACCACGCCGAGCTCGGCATGGACCTGCAGCAGGCCGTGCAGGTGCCGCGGCTGCACGTGGAGTCGGACCAGGTGCTGCTGGACGGCCGTTTCGGCGGCGAAGTGCGGGCCGGCCTGGAGAGGCTCGGCCACGAGGTCACGGTGGCGACCCCGTACTACAACCGCTCACCCTACGCGGAGCCGAACGGGATACAGGTGGCCGGCGGCGAGCTCCGCAGCGCCGTCTACCCGGTCGCCAAGCCGACGCACGCCGCCGGCTACCCCGGCGACACCCTGGAGGACTCGGACGCCGGGATCGACGCCGGCATGCTGTCGCACCCGTGAGGCACGGACGTCACGGCGTGACGCGGCCGCCGTTCACCTTGCGTCCGGGGTCGGCGGCCAACGCGTCGTGGCCAAGGTCGGCTTCGGTTGTCCCGTCGGCGGCCGTGATGGCTCCGCCGATGACGATCAGGACGTTGGCCGGGATGCTGATCCCGTCCTCATCACGATCATCTTCCTGCACTCGGTAAATCAAGTACGCATGCTCGCTCCACGAGGCGGAGTAGGCCGCGTACCGCGTGTGCGCCCCGACGGTGAGCGCCAACCCGGGGGTGCCGCTCACCGTCACCGTCCTGTCGAACTCGACTTCCACCTCTATCAGCTCTCCCCGTGCGTAGGTGTCACCCCGCGCGGGGGAGGAGGAGAAGCGGATGGCCCTCACCCGCGGTTGCGCCACCAGGCTGCCGTTCACCTTGCTGCGCGGTTCGGAGACTGCCGCCCGATGCGTCAGGTCAACATCGGTCGTGCCGACGGTGGCCGTGATGGTTCCGCCGTTGAGGGCCAGCGCGTTGGCGGCGATGCTGATGCCGTCTTCATCGCGGTCCTCCTCCTGCACGGTGTAGTTGAAAGTAAAATGCTGACGGCCCCGACTGTACAAGGTCGCATACCGGGTCTGCGTCCCGACGTTCAGCGCCACCCGCGGACTGCCGGTCGCCTTCACCGCTCTGTCGAATTCGACGATCACCTTGACCGTCTCTCCGAGGCCATACATGTCGCCCCTTTCCGGGAACGAGATAAGGGCAACACGCTTCACTCCCGGTTGCGTGCTCAGGCTTCCGTTCACCTTGCTCCCGTGCTGGGCGGAAAGCGCCTCGTGCGTCAGATCAGCGTCGATCGTACCGGCGGCCGTGATGGTTCCGCCGTTGAGAACCAGCGCGTTGGCGGCGATGCTGATGCCGTCCTCATCGCGGTCCTCCTCCTGCACGGTGTAGCTGAAGTGCAGAGATACGAAGTGCAGAGATTCTCTGCCCCATCCGGAGAAGGTCGCGTGGCGTGTCTCGGCCCCGATGGTCAGCGCAATCCGGGGGTGGCCGGTTGCCGTCACCGCCTTGTCGAAGTCGACTTCCACCTCGACCGTCTCTCCGAGTCCGTACGTGTCACCGGTCGCCGGAGAAGATCTGAAGGAGATCTCCCTCACCCTGGGCGGCGGAGCGACCAGGCTGCCGTTCACCTTGCTGTCGCGCTGGGCGGACAGAGCCTCGTGCGTCAGATCAGCGTCGGTGGTCCCCTCGGCGGCGGTGATAGTTCCGCGGTTGAGGAGTAGCGCATCGGACGAGATGCTGATCCCGTCCTCGTCACGGTCCGCCTCCTGCACGGTGTAGCCGAATAACAGTGATTGGCTGCTCCAAGCGAAGAGCGTCGCGTACCGTGTCTGCGTCCCGACGGTCAGCGCCACCTGGGGCTCGCCGGTGGCGGTAACGGCTTGGTCGAACCGCACACTCACTTCAACCGTCTCCCCAGGTCCGTACGTGTCCCCCTTGGCCGGAGAGGAGCTGACGGAAATGGAGGAGATCGCGGGAGCCGCGCTTTGGGAGCAGGCCACCAATGCTGACGCCGTAAGCGCCATCAGGGAAGAAGACGCGATCAGGTTGCGCCCGCGCCAGACACTATGGATTGAACGAACCACCGTCTTGTAGCCCGTGATGCTGGGGACGCTCACGGCTCGGCCCGGCTGCCGTCCACCTGGCGGCCCGGGTCCGCAGGCACCGAGTTGTGGGCAAGGTCGGCGTCGACCTTGGGGGCGGCGGCGTGGCTGATGGTGCCGCCGTTGAGAGCCAGCGCGTTGGCCGGGATGCTGATCCCGTCTTCGTCGCGGTCAGTCGACTGCACCAGGTAGTCGAAGGACAACACGTGCTCGTCGACAAACGTGCCCTCCGCACCGGGCACGGTGAACGTGCTGTGGCCCGAGTAGGTGGCCTGCCTTGTGTGGCTCCCGATGCTCAGCGCCACGAGGGGCCGTCCCGTTACCACCACATCTCTGTCGAACTCGACCCACACCCGAACTCTCTCACCGCGAACATAGGTATCGCCGGTCGGCGGCGGGATGTGGTTGTCAAGGTAGATGGCACGCACCACCGGCCGCGTGACCAGGCTGCCGTCCACCTTGCCGGTGGGGTTCGCGGCCACCGCGCCATGGCTGATGTCGGCGTCGGTCGTCCTGTCGGCGGCCTGCTTGATGGTTGCTTCGTTGAGGGCCAACGCGTTGGCGGCGATGCTGATCCCGTCGTCGTCACGGTCGCCCTCCTGTACCGCGTAGCTGAAGTGCGCGTACCGGGGACCGCGCCACGATGGGGAATAGAGCGCCTGCCGGGTCTGGCTCCCGATGTTCAGCGCGATCCGGGGACTGCCGGTCACCATCACCGCGCTGTCGAACTCGACCCGCACCTCGATCGTCTCTCCGAGTCCGTATGTGTCAGCCCTCGCCGGGGAGGAGATGAACGAGATATCCCTGACTCCAGGTGGCATGCTGCTGCCGCCGTTGACCTTGCTGCGCCATCTGTCGGCTACCGGTCCGTGGGTCAGATCGGCGTCGGTCGCGCCGTCGGCGGACTTGATGGTCCCGCCGTCGAGGATCAGCGCGTTGGCCGGGATGCTGATCCCGTCCTCATCGCGGTCCGGCCCCTGCACGGCGTACTCGAAGTGCATGGACTGAGGGCTCCATGCGGACAGCGCCGCGTGCCGCATCCGGTTTCCGATGATCAGCGTCACCTTGGGTGAGCCGGTCGCCTTCACTGCCCTGTCGAACTCGACGCGCACCTCGATCGTCTCCCCGAGTCCGAACGTGTCGCCCCTCGCCGGGGAGGAGTTGAAGGCGATGTCCCTTACACTCGGTGGCGAGCTGTCGCTGCCGTTTACCTTCCTGCGGCGTTCGGCGGCTACCGCCCTGTGACTCAGATCCGCATCGATCGTGCCGTCGGCGGACGTGATGGTCCCGCCATTGAGAGCCAGCGCGTTGGCGGCGATGCTGATGCCATCCTCATCACGGTCGTCCTCCTGCACGGCGTACGTGAAATACAGAACCTGCCGGCCCCATGCAAAAAAGGTCGCGAGGCGCGTCTGCGTCCCGATGGTCAGCGCTACGTGGGGTTTGCCGGTCGCCGTCACCGCTTTATCGAACTCGAAACGTACCTCGATAATCTCCCCCAATTCGTACGTGCCGCCTCGAGCCGGGGCGGATCGGAAGGAGATGTCCGTCACCTTCGGCGCCTCTCTATCGCTGCCGTTCACCTTGCTGCCGCGTCCGGCGGCGACCGGCCCGTGTGTCAGATCGGCGTCGGTCGAGCCGTCGGCGGACGTGATGGTCCCGCCGTTGAGAAGCAGCGCATTGGCGGCGATGCTGATGCCGTCCTCGTCGCGGTCTTCTCCCTGCACGGTGTACTCGAAGTGCAGGAACTGTGTGGTCCATGCAGACAGCGTCGCGTGCCGCGTCTGTGTGCCGATGGTCAGAGCCACCCGGGGCTCGCCGCGTATCGTCACGGTTCTGTCGAACTCGACTCGCACCTCGATCGTCTCGCCCAGTTCGTACGTGTCGCCCCTCGCCGGGAAAGAGTTGAAGGCGATCTCCCTCACTCCCGGCGGCGTGCTGCTACTGCCGTTTACCTTGTTGCCGCGCTCGACGGCGACCGGCCCGTGCGTCAGATCCACATCGATGGCGCCGACGGTGGTCCTGATGGTACCGCCGTTGAGGGCCAGCGCGTTGGCCGCGATGCTGACGCCGTCTTCATCCCGATCCTCTTCCTGCACGGCGTAGGTGAAAGTCAGATGCTGACGGCCCCATCCGAACAAGGTCGCGTGCCGCGTGTTGGCCCCGATGGTCAGCGCCACCTGGGGTTTCCCGGTTGCCGTCACCGCCCGGTCGAACTGGATCCGCACCTCAATCGTCTCCCCGAGTTCATAGGTGTCACCCCTTGCCGGGGAGGAGCTGAGAGAGATACCCGTCACTCCTGGTTGCGCGGTGGCTTGATCGACTGTAGCCGCCGCTGCATCCGATGTCGTCGGGGTCGGCGGCGTCGTCGCACATGCCGCGAGCGCCAGCAGGCAGGCGAGCCCGATCAGGTTGCGGCCTCGCCGGGAACACCGTGTCGCTCGGACGTTCACGGCGTGCCCCGGGTGCCGTTCACTTTGAAAGCGGGGTCCGGGGCCACCGCGGCATGGCGCAGATCAGCGTCGATCGTGCTGTCGACGGCGAGCGTGATCGTTCCGTCGTTGAGGAGCAGGGAGTTGGCCTGGATGCCGATCCCGTCCTCATCGCGGTCATCCTCCTGCACCGCGTAGCTGAAATGCATGTGTCGGTCGTCCCACGAATCGGAGTAGACCGCGTGCCGGGTCTTGGTCCCGATGGTCAGCGCGACTTGAGGCGTTCCGGTCGCCTTCACTGCTCTGTCGAACTCGACCAGCACCTCAATCGTCTCGCTCACACTGTAGGGGGCATCCCTGCCGAGGGAGGAGAGGAAGTAGATCTGGGTCACCGCCGGTGGCGTAATCAAGCTGCCGTTCACCTTGGCGCCGGGTTGGGCGGCTACGTCCGGGTGCGTCAGAACGGCCTCGGTCGTGCCGTCGGCGGCCGTGATGGTTGCGCCGCCCCGGAGCAGTGAGTTGGCCGCGATGCTGATTCCGTCATCATCTCGGTCGCCCCCCTGCACGGTGTAGCTGAAGGACAGGGAGTCGCCACCCCATCCGGCAGAGGTTGCGTGCCGCATCTCCCCGCCGATCGTCAATGCCAGTTGGGGATCGCCGGTCTCCGTCACCGCTCTGTCGAACTCGACGACCACCCGGACCGTCTCTCCGAGTTCGTACGTGTCACCCCTGGCTGGGGAGGAGATGAGGTAGATGCCCGTCACAGATGGTGCCGTGACATCGTTGCCGTTCACCTTGGGGCCGGGTTCGGCGGCCATCGCCGGGTGCGTCAGAACGGCCTCGGTCGTGCCGTCGCGGCCTGTGATGCTTCCGCCGCCCAGGAGCAGCGCGTTGGCCGGGATGCTGATCCCGTCCTCATCGCTGTCTCCTGTCTGAACGGTGTAGCGGAATCTCAGAGTGTTGTCGCTACTCCATCCGAAAAAGGTCGCATACCGCGTCTCGGTCCCGATGGTCAGCGCAACCTGGGGGTCGCCGGTCGCCTCCACCCCGCCGTCGAACTCGACGATCACCTCGACCGTCTCTCCGAGTTCGTAGGTGTCGCCCCGAGTTGGGGAGGAGTCGTAGTAGATGGCCTTCACCTGCGGCGGCGTGACGGTGCGGCTGCCGTCCACCTTCGTGTCGCGGTCCGGGCCTGCCGACGCGTGCGTCAGGTCCGCATCGGTCGTGCCGTCCGCCGCCGTGATGGTTCCGCCGTTCAGATCGAGCGCGTTGGCCGGGATGCTGATCCCGTCCTCGTCACGGTCATCCTCCTGCACTACGTAGCTGAAGTCCGCATACTCCCCCCACGATCCTGAGTAGGCCGCGTGGCGCGTCCGCGCCCCGATGGTCAGCGCCACTTGGGGGGTTCCGGTCACCGCCACCGTCCGGTTGAACACGACCCCCACCTCGATCGTCTCCCCTCGTGCATAGGTGTCACCTCGTCCTGGGCGGGAGGTGAGGAAGAGGTTGCTTACGCGCGGAGGAGCGACCAGGCCGCCGTTCACCTTGCTGCCGCCGTCGGCGGCGACCGCCGCGTGTGCCAGGTCGGCGCGCGTCGTGCCGTCGGGGGCCATGATGGTTCCGCCGCTCAGCAGCAACGCGCTGGCCGGGATGCTGATCCCGTCCTCATCCCGGTCCCCCTCCTGCACGGTGTAGCTGAAGTACAGAGAATTGCGGCCCCACCCGGAAGAGGTCGCGTACCGCGTTTGCGTTCCGATGGTCAGCGCAACTCGGGGATCTCCCGTTGCCTCCACCCCGCCGTCGAACGTGACGACCACTTCGACCGTCTCTCCCAGCTCGTAGGTGTCACCTCGCGCTGGAGAGGAAACGAAGTGGATGGCCGCCACCCGCGGCGGAATGATGTCGCTGCTGCCGTCAACCTCTCTGTCGCGTTCCGGGCCGACCGCCGCGTGCGCCAGGTCGGCATCGGCCGTGCCGTCGGCGGCCGTGATGGATCCGCCGTTGAGCGTCAGCGCGTTGGCCGGGATGCCGATCCCGTCCTCATCCCGATCCCCCTTCTGCACCACGTAGCTGAAGTCCAGGTAACGGTCGTCTCCCCACCTCTTGGAGAGGGTCGCGTACCGGGTCTCGGCCCCGATGGTCAGCTCGACCTGGGGCCTTCCGGTCACTTTCACCACCTTGTCGAAGTGGACTCCCACCCGAATTTCCTCTCCCAGTTCATAGGTGTTACCCCTCGCGGGGGAGTCGCCGAAGTAGATGAGTGTTACTCCCGGCGGCGATGCCAGGCTGCCGTCCACCTTGCGGTCGCCGTCGGCGGCTACCATCCGGTGCGCCAGATCCGCGGCGGTCGTGCCGTCAGCGGCGGTGATGGATCCGCCATTGAGGGCGAGCGCGCTGGCGGGAATGCTGATCCCGTCCTCGTCGCGGTCCCCCGCCTGCACGGTGTACTCGAAGTACAGTCTGTCCCTTCCCCAGCCGCGGAAAGCCGCGTGCCGCGTCTCGGCCCCGATGGTCAGCGCTACCTGGGGCTCGCCGGTTGCCTGTACCGCTCTGTCGAACTCGACTACCACCTCAACCGTCTCGCCCAGTTCGTAGGTGTCACCGCGTGCTGGTAGGGAGTAGTCGAAGCGGACAGCCTTCACCCGCGGTGGCGTGCCATCGCTGCCGTCCACCTTGCTGCTGCCCTCAAGCGGCACCTCCTCGTGCGTTAGAACAGCCTCCGTTGCGCCATCCGGGGCCGTGATGGTTCCGCCGTTGAGGGTCAGCGCGTTGGCGGAGATGCTGATTCCGTCCTCGTCGCGGTCCCCCGCCTGCACCGTGTACTGGAAGCTCAGAGAATGGCTGCTCCATCCGAACCGGGTCGCGTGCCGCGTCCGCGTGCCGATGGTCAGCGCCAACTGGGGCTCCCCTGTCGCCTCTATCGCGCCGTCGAACTCGACTACCACCTCGATCGTCTCGCCCAGTTCGTAGGTGTCACTCTGTGCCGGCGAGGAGTCGAAGTAGATGGCCCTCACCCGTGGCGGCGTGACGACGCTGATGGCGTCCACCTTCCTGTCACGCTCGGGGGCTACGGCCTCGTGCGCCAGGTCGGCATCGGCCGTGCCGTCGGCGGCCGTGATGGATCCGCCGTTGAGCGTCAGCGCGTTGGCCGGGATGCCGATCCCGTCCTCATCCCGGTCCCCCTCCTGCACCACGTAGCTGAAGTCCAGGTAACGGTCGTCTCCCCACCTCTTGGAGAGGGTCGCGTGCCGCGTCTCGGACCCGATGATCAGCGCCACCTGGGGGCTGCCGGTCACCCGCACCGGCTTGTCGAACTCGACCATCACCTCGACGGTTTCGCCGAGCTCGTAGGTGTCATCCGCCCCTCGGAAGGAGATAAAGGAGATGTTCTGCACCGCCGGCGGCGAGGACAGGCTGCCGTCCACCTTCCTGCCGCCGTCGGCGGCCACCGCCGCGTGCGTCAGCTCAGCGCCGGTGGTGCCGTCGGGTCCCTTGATCGTTTCGCCGTTGAGGGCCAGCGCGTCGGCCTCGATGCTGATGCCGTCCTCGTCGCGGTCGCCCTCCTGCACGGTGTACTCGGCGAACAGAAAAGGAGAGGGGTCCGTGTCCCAGCCCGAAGAGGTCGCCTGCCGTGTCTCCGTTCCGATGGTCAGCGGCACCCGAGCCCTGCCGGCTACCGCCACGGCTCTGTCGAACTGGACGAGCACCTGAATGGTCTCTCCGCGTTCGTAAGTGTCATCTCTCGTCGGGGAGGAAAAGTAGGAGATGCTCATCACCGCGGGCGGCGAGACCAGACTGCCGTCCACCTTGTGGCCGCCCGCCGGGACGACCGTCTCGTGCGCCAAGTCGGCGTCGCTGGTGCCGTCGGGTCCCTTGATGGTTGCGCCGTCGATGGCCAGCGCGTTGGCCGGGATGCTGACTCCGTCCTCGTCCTTGTCCCCCGCCTGCACGGTGTAGTCGAAGTACAGAAACGGGGTGCTGCCCCATCCATAGGAGGTCGCCTGCCGCGTCTCCTCGCCGATGGTCAGCGCCACCTGGACCCTGCCGGTTGCCGTCACTTCTCTGTCGAACTGAACGAGCATCCGAATCGTCTCTCCGAGCTCGTAGGTGTCGTCGCTTGCCGGGGAGGAAAGGAGCGAGATGCTCATCACCGCGGGCGGCGAAATCAGGCTGCCGTCCACCTTGTGGCCGCGCTCGGCGGCGACCGCCGCGTGCGTCAGGTCGGCGTCGATGGTGCCGTCGGGTCCCTTGATGGTTGCGCCGTCGAGGGTGAGGGCGTTGGCCGGGATGCCGATCCCGTCCTCGTCTCTGTCCCCCTCCTGCACCGTGTAGCGGAAGTGCAGGGCAGGGTGGAGGTCTTCGGAAACATGGAGGAGGGACAGAAGAGAGTGACTGACCCAGGTGAAGTCGATCGCGTGCCGCGTCTCGGCCCCGATGTTCAGCTTCAGCCGGGGAGTGCCGGTCACCGCCACCGCCGGATCGAACTCGACGACTACCTCGATCGCCTCCCCGAGCTCGTAGGTGTCACCCCTCGCCGGGGAGGAGACGACGGTGATCGAGGAGACTGACGGCGCCTCGCGTACGGGCTCGGCAGACGCTCCTGCGGCGTTGAAAGCCAGCAGGCATGTGAACGCCGGCGGGAAGAAGAAACCGATCAGATTGCGCCCGCGCCATGCCTTGCTCATACCGGATGCTACCGTGATCCTTCGCCGCGGACATCCTCGACGGCGATGGCGGACGCGTCAGAGCCGCATCTGCACCATGTCGGCGGTGTCCGGCTCGGCCATGGCGTCATCCAGGTACACGTAGTGCTCGCCGCTGCGGTACGCGTAGCCGGCATGCTCGCCCGAGGGACTCAGGGCGATCACGGCGATGTGCCCGGCCAGCGGGTCGTCGAGGTCGCGGAGGTCGGCCAGCGCAGTCGTCATGGCGTTGGCGAGCGTCATGCCGGTGCGCAGGTAGAGCACCACGCTGCGGGTGGTCAGCGTCCGCAGCACGACCTCGCCGGTCCCGGTCGAGGCGGCGGCCCCCCAGCGATTGTCCGCGTAGCCGCCCGCGCCGATGATCGGCGAGTCGCCGAGCCGGCCGGGGTACCCCCACGGGTAGCCGCTGGTGCTGACCGCGCTGGCCAGATTGCCGTCGCGGTCCAGGGCCAGGAAGTTGACCGTGCCAGCCGGGGCCTTCGGACCGGGCGGCTCCTTCGGACCGTGCGGCTCCTCCGCGCCCGGCGGGTCCCAGCCGCGCATGGAGTCGCGCGCGCCGCCCACGAGTTCCAACAGCCTGTCGCGGCCGGCGATCTCGTCGGGATCGACCTCGGGGTGGCGCTGAGCCAGCCCCTCCCGCCAGCGCGATGCGGCCTCCTCGGTCAGCAGGTCGTGCTCGTCCATGCCGACCTCGCGCGCGAAGCGTTCGGCTCCGTCCGCGACCAGCAGCACGTGCGGGCTCCGCTCCATGACGCGGCGCGCCAGAGTGATCGCGTGCAGGATGCCGCGCACCGAGCCGACCGCCCCGGCGCGCAGGGTGCGGCCGTCCATGATGCTGGCGTCCAGGCGCACCTCGCCGGTGATGTTGGGCAGGCCGCCGAGTCCGACGGTGTGGTCGCGCGCGTTCAGCTCGACCCGGCGCGTGCCGGCCTCCACGGCGTCGAGCGCGGATCCTCCGTCGCGCAGGACCGCCATGGCATCCCGGATGCCGACCGCCCCGTTGGCGGTGCTCACGACCATCATTGGCCGTGGCACGGTAGCACGGGCTCTGCAGTCAATGCGCTCACCACAGCGGCCGGGATATCGTGGAGGACGGTCAAGCATGGCTGAACGCGATATCGCCGCGGAGGTCCTTCAGGGACTCCGTGAAGTGCAGGAGTACCGGGCCGGAACGCGAACGCTTCGGACGACCCGGGTCGACGCGAAGCCCCTGCCGAGACTCACCCCCGAACTGATCAAGAGGATTCGCCAGGAGTTCGACGTATCGAGGGCCGTGTTCGCCGGTCTGCTGCGCGTTCCGATACGCACCGTCGAGAGTTGGGAGCAGGGGCGTTCGAGTCCGCCGCCCCCCGCTGCGGCGCTCATTCTGATGGCCCGGAAGTACCCGGATACGTTCGATCGGCTTGCGTCACTCTGAGCTGCCGCCGTGCTTGCGGAAGTGGAACGGGGCGACATGCGGGGATAACCACTGGGAGCCGCGTTTCACGTTTCGACGCCGTACACATCCACTACGAGGGGAGGTGCATCCTTTCGGGGCCTCGAATCGACATCCAGCCACACATCGCGAAGACGCTGCGCCACTCTATCGGTAGCGAGAACCAAATGGAGCCGGGACGTGCCTTCGGGGTATTGGCTGCTGTAACCAAAGGTGAAACCCGGATCTTCCTTGGGATCGGGATGTGCGACGCGGTAGATATCTGCAAATCCCAAGCGCATCAATTCCTCCAGAGCATCCTGCTCCGCTTCCGAGTAGTAGTCTCCTTTGGGTGGACCGTCGGCTCTCACTTTGACGTTGAAGTCACCGCACAACACGCTGTCCCGATCGTGGTAACCGACGTCGAAGACGTGGTCGCGGAGTCGATCAAGCCATGCGACCCTTCGTTTGATCGCTGCCTTGGGTGGAGAGCCTTCTGAGTACGGGGCATAGACCGAAGACACCCAGAGGCCGCCGATGTTCACGGTCATGAACCGTGACTCCTGTTGCTTCGCGCCCGGCAGCTCGCAGACGCATACCTCCGGCTGCGGCAAATCGCAGTGGCTCAATAGGGCAATCCCGGGATCCGACCTCGATCTCCAGTCGAGACACCTGCTCTCATATCCGATTTCGCGGAGCGCGTTCGAGGGAAAGTCCTCCTTCCGGCCGGTTTTCTGAAGCGTCACTATGTCGGGCCGTCCGGACTGCAGCCAATCAAGGACCTTGGAGTTCCTCATGGTGCCACTCAGAGCCACATTCGCAATTCTCATAACCGATTCACCTCGTGGGTGTTACGTCGATCGTCGCGCACGGCCGGCCTCCCGTGCAACGGCGTCCGGCAGGTACTGAGCGTTCCCACAGATTCCACCGAGACGAGCCTCATCCTCGGGCAACTCGTGCTGGGCCGTGCTGATCTGGATGTACCGCCATGGTCCAGCTTGACGAGGCAAGTGAAGTTAGGCATCGTGTCTAACATGAGGTCACACAGTGTCCGCCACGTCCAGCATCACCTTGCCGCCGTGCTTGCGGAGGTGGAGCGGGGCGAGAAGATCGAGGTGCTCCGGCGCGGCCGGCCGGTCGCGCGCATCGTGCCGCTCCCGACGGAGAATCAGCAATGCGACTGGAGTGACGCCGCGCGGCGTCTGCAGTCGGCGTTTCCGGCGCTCGTCGGTGTGACCTCCGCGGCACGGATCATCGCGGAGGGTCGCGGAGACAGGTGAGTCTCTATTACGACTCCGGCGTGCTCGTGAAGCTCTACGTGCGCGAGGATCGAAGCGATGAAGTCACGCGCTTCATCACACGCCGTGGCCGGTCTGTGGCGGTCAACCGCCTGCATGAGCTTGAAATCCGCAACGCGCTGCGTCTGAAGCGGTTTCGCGACGAGATCGACGACGCGCAGTTGGCGGCATCGCTGGGCATGATTGCCGCGGACTTCGCTGCCCGCCGGCTTGTCCGGCATGACGTCGATTGGGGGGTGATCCACGACGAAGCCGAGCGGCTGTCGGCCGCCACGGTGGGTGTCCGCACGATCGACGTGATCCACATTGCAGCAGCGCTCACGCAGATGGCCACCGGATTGGTGTCGTTCGACGGGCGCCAACTCACGGCGGCACGAACGTCGGGACTGCGGGTCGTCGAGCTTCCGGGGTAACGCTTGCCGTGAACGCCGAAGCGGGCTCTTCCATGGATGACGGGCCGTTCATCGTCACCCTCAACGGGACTGCGCCGGAGCGGCCCGACGCCCCGATGCCGTTCTACCCGGGACAGCGAAACACGCTGGAGGTGAGATCCGCGCGGGAGGCGCTGGACGCACAGGTGCGGCTGAAGGCGACGGCGCCTGACCGGCGCAGGTTCACGCGGACTCGGCGGCTGTCGGGTGGCGGCAGGGTGGAGCTGGATCTGGGGCCGTTGCTGGTGCCGGCCGTCTACGAGTTCGAGGCGGGGGTCTGCTACCGCCGTGGCTACCGGTTCACGATCACCATGAACGATCCCGACAGCGGCACGCCGCTCGCCCGATACGACTTGTACCAGTGCTGTAGCGGCGACGAGCACGCCGAGTGGGTTCGACTCGGGGACCACGAGCGGGTGGTGTACGACACGGGGTGGGTGCCGCCGGGCCGCCACTGGAATCCGTTCTCGGAGATGAGCCGGTCGATGCAGCCGGCGGTCGATCTGCGTCTGGGGCCGTGCGTGCTCCTGGACCGCAACAGCGTCGAGTTGTGGTACCGGCTGCGGCCAAGGCTGGCCGGCGTGGATGAGCTGCGGGCACGGCTTGCCGTGCATCGCCTCGGGGCGCCGCGCAGCGTAGAGCCCGGCACGCTTGCCATCGGCCCGGAGTGGGCGGCTCGCGAGGTCGACGTGTCGGCGTGGAAGCCGGGGACGTACTGGTTCGAGCTGCTGCCGGAGCTGGACGGCCGGCGCTACGCGCAGGGGCCGCGGCTGCGCTACCGGCGCCAGCCGGCCGATCCGGACGGGATGCTCGTGTCACCGCTGGCGCCGTTTAGGTTGCGGCGGGACCGGAGCCGGGCCGCAGTCGAGATCGACGACTGGGAGCGGGCTGCCGTGGGAGGCTCGTGGCGCGTCGAGGGCTCGGGGGCTGACTCGTGCTTGGTCAGCCAAGAGAAGGGGAACTCGGTCACGCTGCAACTGGGACTGCGGGGCTGCTACGCGGTCTTCGCGCAGGCGGTCGGCCGTCTCTACGTGCAGGCGGGCGACGGACTGATCCGCCTCATGCAGGGGGAGCGCGACGGCAGCGCCCCTGCCTCCAGCATGTTGGCGCTGGGCCCCGAGTTCGGGCCCGTGTTCGTGTGCGTGCGGGAGTTCTCGGGGGAGGCGATCGAGCTGCGCGCGGAGAACCTGCCGCGGGCCGGCATCCGGGCGCTGCGCGCGATCCCGGTCACCGAGGCGTCGATGCGTTCCTTCCTCGATCAGACCACGCGCCTCCCCATCGAGCTGCGCGGCATCGCCGACTGGTGGGATTACTTCGACGAGCACTCCAGAACGGAGCTCGATCAGATCGAGACGATCCTTGCCGGGCAGCGCGAGGTCGGCATGACCAGCCTGAGCTGGGCGATCGGCCGCTCGTGCCTGCTCTACCACTCGCGCCTGCCGCAGGCGGACCTGTTCCCGGGAGTGCCCCTGACGGACGAGATCCTGGCCGACTGCCCGCACTTCGCGGCGTGGAGCCGCATGGTGCGCGATCACGACACGTTCGCGTACGTGCTGTCGCGGCGGCGCCACCACGGACTGCGGATCGACGCGTGGCTCACGATGAATCGCCACTACTCGCCGACCTCCTACGGTGGCGCGCTGACCTCGTCATGGGCGCGGCAGCATCCGGAGGTCAAGCGCTACCCGAAGCACACGGACCAGCCGGACGCGAGCCGCGTGGAGTTCTTCTTCCCCGAAGCGCGCCGCGAGCGGGTGGACATCCTGGTGGAGGCGGCCGGACTCGGTTCCGACGGCCTGACGATCGGCTGCTGCCGCCAGCCGCCGATGGCGGGTTACAACCCGGCGATGGTGGCGGAGTACCGGCGCGTCGCCGGCGTGGACCCGAGGACGCTGGACTACACGGATGGCGAGCCGTACCAGCGATGGCTGCGCTGGCGCTGCCGGGGGCTGACCGAGCTGCTGCGCGAGCTCCGCCGCGAGCTGAACGGCCGGCCGGGCGGCAGGCCGCCGGTCGCGGCGCGGGTGCCGTGTGAAGGGCTGTTCTTCAACGTCGCCGAAGGCATGGACGTGGAGCGCTGGGTGGCCGAGGGCTTGGTCGACGAGCTGCAGATGGATCCCCTGCACGACGCCTTCGCGCACGGAAGTCAGGGCATCCGGCCCTACATCGAGCTCGGCCGCAGGCACGGGGTGCGCGTGCTCGGCGGCGTGAACGGCAGCACGGGAGTGCTGGACATCGGCGGTGTCGCCGGCAGCCCGGCCGCGGCCATGCGCCGGGCGATCGGCCTGATCGCCGCCGGCGTGGACGGCATCGAGATCTACGAATCGGAGATCTTCGCCGCCGCCAGCCACTACCGGTGGCTGGTGCCGCTCTGGGGCAACGCCGGCCTGGTCAAGAGATTCCTTCGCGAATCGAACCTGGAATCGGTGTTCCCGATCGACGCCGGCAACGCGCTGGGCGGCTCCGACAACCACTGGAGCTATTCCAACAGCGTATACGGAACGGACGAGGTTCCGGCCGGCGCCAGGGACCTGGTGTGACCGTGCCCTGAAGACGTGCAACATCGCCGATCGCCGATATACACTTCGCCAAGCCGAGGAGGTCGACCGTCCCGTGAGCATCACACTGTCCGCCAGCGACAGTGACTCCGCGTAGGAGCGCGACCGATGGCCGAGGCGGCACGCGGCGAGGCGCGCCAGGAGCTGCAGGAGCAGTACTTCCTGGCCTCGCAGTGGCAGTTGATGTGGCGCAAGCTGCGCCGCCACCGGCTGGCGCTGGCCGGGGCCACGGTGCTGGCGTTGCTGTACCTGGTGGCGATCTTCGCCGAGTTCTTCGCGCCGCACGACATCTTCCTGCGCCACAACGACTACATCAACGCTCCGCCGCAGCTCGTGCGGGTGCTCGACCAGGGGAGCGTCCGGATGCCGTTCGTGTATCCGCTGGTTCAGACCCGCAACGAGGTGACCCTGCGGCGGGAGTACGCGCCGGACACCACGCGCCGGCTGCCGCTGGTCCTGTTCGTTCGGGGCGACCGCTACAAGCTGTGGGGGATCTTCCAGACGAACGTGCACTTCTTCGGCACCCAGGGCGGGGAGGCGTTCCTGCTGGGCACCGACCGGCTGGGGCGCGACATGCTCTCCCGCGTCATCCTCGGCGCCCGCATCTCGCTGTCGATCGGGCTGGTGGGCGTGTTCATCAGCTTCGTCCTGGGGTGCATCCTGGGCGGCATCTCCGGGTACTACGGCGGCACCCCCGACCTGATCGTGCAGCGCGCCATCGAGTTCATCATCTCCATACCCACCATTCCCCTGTGGATGGCGCTGTCGGCGGCGCTGCCCGCCGACTGGCCGGCGCTGCGCGTCTACTTCGCCATCACCGTGATCCTGGCGCTGCAGGGCTGGGCCGGCTTGGCGCGGGTGGTGCGCGGCAAGCTGCTGGAGTTGCGCGAGGAGGACTTCGTGATGGCGGCGCGCATTGCCGGGCAGGGCGCCGGCGACATCATCCGGCGCCACCTGCTGCCGTCGTTCATGAGCTACCTGATCGTCAACATCACGCTGGCGATCCCGGGCATGATCCTGGGGGAGACGGCGCTGAGCTTCCTCGGGCTGGGGCTGCGGCCGCCGGTGGTGAGCTGGGGGGTGCTGCTCAAGGACGCCCAGAACTTCCGTACCGTGGCGATCCATCCGTGGCTGCTCATTCCGGGCATCTTCGTCATCGTGACGGTGCTGATGTTCAACTTCCTGGGCGACGGGCTGCGCGACGCGGCGGACCCCTACACGAGTGAGGAACGCAAGGAATGAGCGGGTACATCATTCGCCGCGTCGCTTACACGGTCACCGTGCTGATCGCGGTCTCGATCTTCGGCTTCATCATCATCGAGCTGCCGCCGGGCGACTTCGTGTCCACCAAGGTGGCGCAGCTCGAGGCGACCGGCCAGCGCGTCAACCAGGAGATGGTGGATGCGCTGCGCCTGCAGTACGGGCTCGACAAGCCGGTATACCTGCGCTACCTGACCTGGATGCGGCGGCTGGTGAGCGGCAGCCCCGGCATGTCGCTGGACTGGAACCGGCCGGTCCTGGAGCTGATCCTGGAACGGCTGCCGCTCACCATCCTGCTGACGGGGGCGACGCTGATCTTCACCTACCTGGTGGCGATACCGATCGGCATCTACTCCGCCACGCACCAGTACTCGCTCGGTGACTACACCTTCACGGCGCTGGGGTTCATCGGCCTGGCGACCCCCAACTTCCTGCTCGCCCTGATCCTCATGTACCTGCTGTTCAAGCTGTTCGGGATCTCCATCGGCGGACTGTTCTCACTGGAGTACGCGCGCGCCGAGTGGAGCCTCGCCAAGCTGCTCGACATGCTCGGGCACCTGGTGGCGCCGGTCGTCGTCATCGGCACCGCCGGCACCGCCTGGCTGATTCGCGTGATGCGCGCCTCGCTGCTCGACGAGCTGCGCAAGCAGTACGTGATCACCGCCCGCGCCAAGGGCGTCGGCGAACGCTCCCTGCTGTTCAAGTACCCGGTGCGCATCGCCGTGAACCCGATCGTGAGCACCGTGGGATGGCTGCTGCCGGTGATCGTCTCCGGCGAGGTGATCACCGCGCTGGTGCTGAGCCTGCCGACCACCGGGCCGCTGCTGCTGCGCGCGCTGCAGGCTCAGGACATGTACCTGGCGGCTACCATCGTGATCTTCCTGACCGTGCTGACGGTCATCGGCACGCTGCTGTCCGACCTGCTGCTGGCCTGGCTCGACCCGCGCATCCGTTTCGAGGCGCAGGCGGGCGCCTGACCCGGCCCGGGCCGGATCAGGGATACTCGAAGTCTTCGACGGCGTAGATCTGCGGCCGTCCCGACTCGTCCGAGTTGAACAGCACCACGCTGCCGTCCGGCGACTGGAACGGATGCGGGTGGGTGTGCTGAGAACGCCCGAACGACGAGCGGGGATGGAGCAGGTAGCTGGTCCGCAGCACCGCGTCGGGCTCGTCCGGCAGCACGCCGACGTAGATCACGCAATTCTCGTGGCGGCCCTGGTAGCCGAAGGTGTCGGAGACGAATTTCGTCCCCGTCGGGTCGAAGGCGAAGTGGCAGGAGTCCTCGCGCTCCATCGAGCGGCTGATGCGGTTGCGCGTGGCTCCCGGAATCAGGCGCCCGTGGTGCATGGTGCCGGGCTCGGCGCGGACCGCCGTGGCCTCCAGCAGCGGATACCGTTCCTCGCTCTCGATGGCCATGCTCGCCACCACCGACATCTTCTCGCCGCGCCACGCCTGGTGCCCCTGGCACGTCTCGACGCCGTCGCGGCCGAACGCGTAGCAGCGGAAGTCGCTGCCGTCGTCGCGGATCACGTGCACGTCGGCGCCGTTGCCGCCGGCCAGGGTGACGATGTCGCCCAGTTCGTCCACATCGCAGCCGTGGTTGTCCTGCAGGAGGATGTCGTGGCTCTCCTCCGGGTCCTTCGAGCGGGAGTACTGGTGATGGATGTTGCAGAAGCTCTGGCCTTCGAAGATGAGCGAGACGGCGGCGCGCTCGACGTCGAACACCACCAGCCCCCACGGGGCGTTGTGGGTGCGGCCGTCGCCGAGGTAGCCGGCCATGCACAGGCGGGCGCCGTCGGAGGAGATGCTGCTGGTGCCGTAGAGCAGGCTCAGGTGGCGGCCGGCTTCCGGCAGCGGGCCGTCGAACCTGGCCAGGGTCTCGCGCTGGAAGGAGTCGAGGTCCACGCGCTTGACCGCCCACCAGCCGCCGCCTGCGCGCGTGCGGTCGATGAAGTAGTACATGTAGCGTCCGTCCGGGGAGACGCTCGGGCCGATGGCGCCCTCCTCGTCGGTGAGCTGGATGAACGAGTAGCCGTCCTCGATGTCGCACAGCAGGTACTCGCGCCGGCTGCTGCGGGTGTCGACGTCGGCAGGATCGAGGAAGCGCTGGAACACGAAGCGCCGGGAGTCGGGCGTGAACACCCGCGCCTCCATGTAGATGTGGCTGTGCGGGCGCTCGGGGTCGGCGCTGATCTGCGTGACCCGCAGCCCCTCCGGGGAGCGCTCCCCGAGCAGGTCGGGGCGCTCGCGGCGGTGGCGGTATACCTCTGTGTTGACGCGGCTCTCCATGCTCCCACGGTAGCGCCGAGCTTGACAGTCCGCAATGGGCGCTAAAAGATGGCCGTCTAACCCTGCGCTCTGGAGGTCCGAGATGAGGAAAACGCTCGCCCTGTTGACGGGAGTGATGCTGATCGCGTCGTTCGCCGCCTACGCCGACACGTACCACGAGGCCCCGATGCTGGCCGCACTGGTTTCCGAGGGCAGCCTGCCCCCGGTCGACGACCGGCTGCCGGAGGTCCCGCAGGTGGTGGAACCGCAGGCCAGCCTGGGACAGACGATCGGCGAGTACGGCGGGACCGCCAACGTCCTGCATCTGCGGCCCGACCTGACCCGCGACGGCTGGTACATGGCCGGCACCGATCCGTTCCTGCGCATCGACTTCGACGAGAGCACGATCGTCACCAACATGCCCGAGTCGTACGAGCTGTCCGCCGACGGCATGACCTTCACCTTCAAGCTGCGCGCGGGGATGAAGTGGTCCGACGGCGAGCCGATGGGGCTGCACGACATCGAGTTCTGGCACACGGACATCCTGCAGAACGAGAGCCTTACCCCCAGCGTGCCGGGCGGGTTCGCTCCCGGCGGCGAGGTACTGCGCTTCGAGGCGGTGGACGACACGACGGCGCGGTTTCACTTCAGCGCCCCGCACCCGCTGTTCACGACCCAGCTCGTCGGCTGGTGGGGAGGCGTGCTGACGCCGCCCAGCCACTACCTGAAGCAGTTCCACATTGCCCACAACAGCGATGCCGACAAGGTGGCCAAGGAGGCCGGCTTCGACGCCTGGCACCAGTACTTCAACGACCGCAACCATCACTTCATCGGCTTCCCGATGAAGCCCGATCTGCCCACGCTCAACCCGTACACCCAGACCCGGAAGGAGACCGACCTGCTGGTCTACGAGAGGAACCCGTACTACTGGAAGGTCGACACGGCAGGCAATCAGCTCCCCTACATCGATAGCATCGTGAGCCGGCGGCTGGAGGACCTGGAGGTGTACTACGGCAAGATCATCAGCGGGGAAGCCGACTTCGCCGCCGCCGAGGGGCACACCGTCAACTTCCAGCAGTTCCCGATGTTCAAGGAGAACGAGGCGGGCGGCCAGTACCGGGTGTTCCTGTGGCAGTACACGAACCAGAGCTCACCCACGCTGATGGTCAACCAGACCCTTGAAGGGGATGACGTGCTGCGCGACCTGTTCCGCGAGGTCAGCTTCCGCCGCGCGCTGTCGCTGGCGATCGACCGCCACGAGATCAACGAGGTTCTCTACTTCGGACGCGCCAAGCCGACCCAGATCAACGCGCTGTCCACCTCCAAGTACTACAACCCCGACTACGACGACTCGTGGGCGCAGTACGATCCGGATCAGGCGAACGAGATGCTGGATGAGCTCGGCCTGGAGTGGGACAGGAACAACGAATTCCGCCTGCGCCCGGACGGCGAGCGGCTGGCGTGGACGTTTCTCACCGCGTCGATTCAGCCGGCGCTGGAGGAGCTGATCAAGGAGTACTGGGCCGCCATCGGGGTGGACCTGTCGATCAACGTCCTGAACATCGAGCTGTATCGCGAGCGGGTGCGCGCCAACGACCTGCAGATGGGCGCCTGGGGACACGACGGGTCCTCGGACTTCCTGATCTTCAACGATCCCTACAACCTCATCCCCACGCCGAGCACCGGCAACGCGTGGAGCCAGCTGTGGGCCAAGTGGCTGGCCTCCGGCGGCGAGCAGGGCGAGGAGCCGCCCGCGGACGTGGTGCAGATGTACGAGAACTGGCAGCAGCTCAAGGCCACGGTCGACGAGGAGGAGAGCATCCGTCTGGGCAGGGAGATCCTGACCTGGGTGTCGGAGAATCTGCCGGTGATCGGCACGGTCGGATACTTCCCGACCGTGTTCATCATCAAGGACAACCTGATGAACGTGCCGGAAACCTTCCTGTACGGCTGGGACATGCTGTACACGTTCCCGGCCCATCCCGAGTTGTTCTATCTGCAGCATCCGCTGCAGTCCCACCAGATGTAAGAACGCGCGCTGCCGGCGCCGGGCCAATCGCGTCCCGGCGCCGCGGTCGCGCGCTGCGGGAGGCTCGCGGTGAAGACCAGAGTGATCCGACGCGACGGCTACGAGAACGGCGCCGCCCTGGCCCGGGCGTGGCAGGAGGACGGCCTGATCCCGGCGCCGCACGGCGAGGTATTCGAGTTCTACCGCCTGGTGGACAAGGAGGCGGTGGAGCGGCTCGGCGACGAGGAGGGCATGCAGGGTCCGGAACTGAACCTGCTGGAACCGTTTGCCAGGCAGGCGCGCCTCGCGGGCCGCGAGCGGGACGTGGCGCGGGTTCGGGAGTGGACGGAGCCGCGGCTGCTCGACGCCGTGGGCGACATCCACCGCGAGCGGCTGGCGGAGCCGTTCGATCCGCACCGGTATCCGGAGATGCAGGGACTGGCGCAGTTCCAGGACCGGGAGGCGAAGGGGATCGCCGACGTGTTCGGCACCGACTTCCGCCGCATCCTGCTGTGCCAGGACCAGTATCGGCGACTGGTCTACCTGCGCGTCTCGGGCGAAGCCGAGGCCGCGCCGGCGGACGCCGGCAGTTGCACCAGCGTCATCTTCAAGGAGAGTCCCGTGGGCCCGATCGTGGGCCGCAACATGGACTCCGGGATCGGCTCCGTGGCGGGGCTGCAGGGCTTCGGCGATCCGGTGATGTTCCGCTTTCCGGAGGAGATGGGCCACAGCTACATGGGCACGGCGCTGGCCGTGAACGAGCATGGGCTGACGATCCAGGGCTCAAGCATCGCCTACGCCCATGAACAGACCGACGCCGGCTTCTGGGTCGACATCGGCCCGCTGGTGCTGCGCTGCTGCAGCACGACGGCGGAGGCGCTGGACCTGATCGACCGCTACAGCACGATGACGGGACCGAGCAACTTGGTGCTGATCGACGGCGAAGGCGACGCGGCCGCGGTGGAGAAGAGCAAGAACACCTACGCGGTCCGGCGCACCGACACGCCGTGGATCTTCACGACCGACGGCGTGGCCGTGGAGGAGAAGACCGCGGCCATCCAGGGACAGACGTCGCTGCACGAGTTCCACGTCGCCCGCCACCGCCTGATCGAGCGGCTGCTGCGCGAGCACGAGTCCGCCCCCAGCGTGGAGGCGATGCGCCGCATCATGCGCGACCACACGCCGCCGTCACCGGTGTGCAAGCACCTCGACCAGATGCCGGAGGACTATCCGCTGGCCACGCTGTACAGCTTCCTCCTGGTGCCGCGCACCGGGGAGTACTACTTCTGGGTCACACGCCCGGGACCGGAGTACCCCTGCACCTTCGAGCCGACCCCCCACCACTTCTCGTTCGAGTAGCCGTCACCCCGCTTCCCGCGCCGCGCGCGTCCCCCAGTTCCGACGTTAACGTGCGGCACCAACGTGAGCTACCATCAAGAGGTGTGTAAACGAAAAAGGCGGCGCCCTGTAGAGTCCTGAAATCACCACAAAATCAGGAGGACACCGCCGTGGAAGAGTTGGTCACGAAGGACAGCACCCAGTCAAGCGCGTGCTGGCAGGCCATGGAGGAGATGGCCCGGCGCCACGTTCAGCAGTGGCTGCAGGGATTGCTTGAGGACGAGGTGACGCAGTTTCTGGGCCGCGCTCGATACCATCGTCGGGGCGAAGGCGAACGCGGATATCGCAACGGCTACGGCAAGCCGCGGCAGCTGACGACACGGGCCGGCACGGTGACGGTGCGTCGGCCGCGGATACGAGGGCTGGAGCAACGGTTCGAGAGCGCGTTGCTGCCGCTGTTCGTGCGACGGACGCCGGCGGTCAACGACGTGCTGCCGGAGCTGTACCTGCACGGTCTGGCGCTGGGAGACTTCGAGCTGGCGCTGCGCGGGCTGTTCGGCGAGGAGGCGCCGCTGTCGGCGAGCACGGTGGCGCGGGTGAAGGAACGCTGGCACGCCGAGGCGGCCGCGTGGCAGGAGCGCAGCCTGGCGGACCTGGGTCTGGTGTACCTGTGGGTCGACGGCGTGTACGTCAAAGCGGGTCTGGAGAAGGACAAGGCGGCACTGCTGGTGGCGATCGGCGGGCTGGCCGACGGGCGCAAGGTGCTCATCGCGCTGCGCAGCGGGTACCGGGAGTCGACCGAGAGCTGGAAGGGGATGCTCAGGGATGCCCGGCAGCGGGGTCTTCGCTGTCCGCGGGTGGTGATCGGCGACGGGCACCTGGGAATCTGGGCGGCGCTGCGGGAGGTGTATCCGGACGCCGATGAGCAACGGTGCTGGAACCACCGCATCGTCAACGTGCTCGACCAGGTGCCGAAACGCTCTCAGGAGGAAGCGAAGGGGAAGCTGCGAAAGATCGCCTACGCAAAGACACTCAAGGAAGCCGAAGAACGCCGGCGATCATTCCAGAGCTGGGCACGAAGCGAGGAGCTGCAGCGGGCGGCCGAGTTGATCGAGGAGGACTGGGAGCGGATGGTGAGCTACTACGGGTATCCGCGAGCTCACTGGCGGCACCTGCGGACGACCAACGTGATCGAATCACCGTTTGCGGCGTTGCGGTTACGGACCGACGCGGCCAAGCGGTTCAAGAAGGTAGCGAACGCCACCGCGGTGATCTGGAAGATGCTGCTGGTGGCCGAGACGAAATTCCGGAAGCTGAACGGGCCGGAGCTACTTCACGACGTGTGGGAGGGAGCCGAATACCGAGACGGAGTTCGAGTCGACGAGCATCAGGAGCGGGACGCTGCCTGACTCGTTTACACACCTATTGACAGGACCTCACCAACGTCTATGAGTACGCTTCCGTGAGGAATAGGAGTAACTCATCGGAGCGCAACCCGGCCTCAATTCCTCTTCCGCGTACGACTCTCTCCGATCCATCGACACCATCCTCTGGCCCAAACTTACTGCAGAGAGGCTTCTACCACCCGAATATGCCGCGAATGAACTCTCCCCTAACAGCCCATGATGCGACCAACGAGCTGGCGACTCCCAGCACGAATGTAACCGCATATTCATAGGCGTCTCGTCTCTTGGACACTGACTGAATAAACGCTTCCCGCTCTTCGTCAGTGAGCTTGCTAATCGCGTCGTTGGCCGCGACAAGAGCCCGCGTCCTATCTAGGTCTCGTTCCGTTTGCTTCAAAACCTTCGACTGCGACTCAAGTTCGCCAACGATCTCTGAGACGATACGGTCTATCCGATCGCCCTCGGCGACCACGGATGCGCGGAATTGTTCGAACCGATCCCTGATCGAATCGGTGCTGAGCCTAAGCTTCTCTGTAGCTGACGGTTCCTCGTTCGCTATATCGAGATAGCCAGACGTCGTTCCTGGAAAAAAGTAACGGGTAGTGATGATGCCACTGGACATCACGGTGAGGATCGTAGCTACCATCCAGCATGTAGATGCGATCTGAGAATCACCAAGTATCACAACAGACGTGGCGGACGCATAGCTCAAGAGCGAAAACGCAATGTGCACTCGTGCGAGCTTAACTCGACGGTCGGGGATCAAGAAATAGGGAATATACAGAAGTATAGGGACGCCGTAGATCACCAAAATGTCGACAACGGAATAGGTCTGAGTTACTAGGCCAGAGTACTTGAAAGCCGTGCCGGCTCCTATCAACAGGATCGGTAGTCCGGCCACCATCAATACACTACCGGCACCGCGCCTTGAGGGCATTGGGGTTCCTCCTATCCTATGGTATACGTCCGCGAAGACGGGTGGCAAACGGACCTATCTTCGTCCAAAGTTGTGACGGCGCCGGCGTGGTCATGCCGACGTCCTGAGCGATGTCCGTGACGATCGGCTGCCCGGCCATCGTGCGACGGTCTTCCATTCGATCGTCATCCTACCGCTGGCCAGACTGCCTGCCGGTTCCGACCGCCGCTACGCGGCGCAGTATCGTGAGCACGGCTCAGTGAGGGGGGTGTGCCCCAGCACCCGTTCGGAAGATGGTGGTCCGGTGCGATCGTAAGTAGAGTTCGTGAGCGTGGTGCAGCGAGCGGACTGTCAGTGGCTCATCGAGCCCGACCACTGACCGGGCTTCGGGAGGGAGCACGGTCGAGACGAGTACCGTTCCGTCGTGTGCGACCGTTATGAAGCCGGCGTCGAAGGCCGCGTCGAGATGGGCCGAGAGGAGCAAGCCGTTGAAGACGTCGAGGCGCTCGGCGTCGGTGTTGCAGGCAGCCCAGGGCTTGATGTGGCTGGCGCGTAAGAGCTCCGGCACTTCGAGGCCGGTGATCGCGCAACGGCCATCCCAGTACTCGAACAGGCCGCGGCGGAAGACGTCCTGACCGACTCGCTGGACGACCAGGCGTTCGGCTTCGGTCGTCCGGGGCAGATTCATGGTTTCGTTCTGGAAGGCGCGGAGGAGGGCGTCCGGCAGGGTGCGCGAGAGTTGGAACGCGCGGCGCAACAGGTGGTGGAGCGCGGCAACGTTGTCGACGCTCAGCGCGTCGGCGGCACCGCCCGGGAGCGGGTGGGTGGACGGCACGCCGAGGCCTGCCAAGGCGTCGAGGACGTCGGCCCGCGACATGACCGCGAGAAACCGGGATTCTCCCTGGGCCGTGAGCCAAATGCTCAGCGATGTCTGGCTGCTGCCGAAGGAGAGCCAGTCGGCCGTGCGTTCCAATTCGAGGTCGAAGCCGTTGTCGGTCGCGGCCTTTTCGAGCCGCGTGATCGTGACGGCCGCCAGCATCAGCGGCCTCGACCGAGCCTCTTCCGAAGCCAGGCGACGCGGATGCTCACGAACTCAGGAAGCCGACCCCTGCCGAGGAGCCGAGAGGCCCGCGCCTCGCGCTGGTCCATCGTTGCGGTCCTGTTCCTGAAGTTCCGCTCCATGTGTATGCGCTCACCGTCGAGCGCGGCCGCCCGTGCCGCGACCAGCGCCGGATGGTTCAAGTTGGCTATGGCACGCCGCACTCGACCGCCATCGGGACGGTCGGCGATTGCAAGCTCGAGCGCCCGGCGTGTAGCATCCGGCAACGCGACATCCGAGCGGACGTAGATTTCACCGCGTCTATTGAAGCCAACGACATCTTCGTACCGAAGGTCCACGGGCCAGGGCATATGGGGATCGGCGTCGTTCCACCGAAGGGGCCGGTCGCCCTTGGCCGAGTCGCAGGTCTCTTCCGAGTGGCAGGACAGGTAGAGGTTCTTCCAGTGGAGGGCAAGCTCGGGAACGCCCCTGAGGGGGCGCCAGTGGTCGATGCGCGGTTGTGGATGACCCTCGGCGATCTCCCGTTCGCAGTAGATGCACAGCGAGCGCTGTTCCCGGTACATCTCGCGACGGAGCTTCTGCTTGTCGATCCGATCGAACTCCGAACGCGCGAAAGGCACCTGGTTGGGGACTCCCGGAAGCGCGGCCAAGTAGGCGCTCTCGGCCTCGCGCAGGCTCGTCTGCGCTTGGCCGTCCGGATAGACGTCTCCCGGAGGCCATGGCTTCGTGACACCACGCATCCTATTCTTCCAGGTCCATGAACGCCTTGGCTCGAATCAACTCGGGATCAAGGTCGCCCCAGAGAGCACGCAGAACCCGGTACCGTTCCTTGGCTTCCTCGTCGCGACCACCGTCGATGGAGTCGTAGAGTTCCTGCAGCAAGCGCGTTCCCTTGCTGTCCCGTTCATCGGTATTCATGTGTTCACGGAGAATCGCGTTGGAGTCTCTGCCCTTCACGAACACGGGGCTTTCCCTGAGCTTCCCGTCGACGAGCCGGCGCACTTGGCGGTTTTCGGCGCTGCTCAGCACCTGAGGAGAGTGGGTAGTGACAATGAGTTGCAGTCGCGGAAACGCGGTGCGAAGGCCCGTAAGAGCGACGCGCTGCCACTTTGGGTGTAGGTGAAGGTCAAGTTCGTCGATGAGCACGACCCCCTCCACTCGCGCCGGCGCGTCCGCGCCATCGAACTCGTTGAGCATGACCGCGCGGCGGGCGATGTCGGCGACCAAAGCAATAAACACGTGATAGCCGTCGGACAGTTCAGACCACGGAGCGACATGGCCGCTCTTGAATCGCACCACGGGACCTTGCTCGACCGGGTCGTACCAAGCGCTCGTGACCCCTGGCGTCGCCTGGACCGTTGCCTCCATCGCGGCCGCGTGGAAGAATCGCTCGGGTTCTTCCTGCTGCCTACGAACCACGTCTCCGAGCATCTCATCCTGGAGCCACTGGAGCAGCGGTGCCTCATCGAGATTCGGGTCGAGCGCGGAAGCATAGGCTTCCCAGCGATCCCCCGTACGCTCGACCCGGCGACGTCGGCCGCGGCGGCGCGCCAAACGATCGACGCCGTACCATCCGAACAACGGCCACCGATCTCCAGGTACTCGAAGTTGGTCCAGGGCTTCGAGAATGGGCGTAGTGGTGATGGTGGCAGCGGGGGAAGTCGACGCTGACCATGTGACGGATTCCGACTGGCCCACGGTCGCCGTCCATGCGAGTCTGCACCGGCCTATCGCCTCGCGCCGTCCCCTCCCGTCGAGCGTGCGCATCGTGGGATCGCGCCTTGGATCTAGCTTGAGGGTTCTCGGTGCGCCGCTCTGGAAAACGGCGAGGCCCAGCGCGATCGCTGTGAGCAACGCGGTCTTACCGCCGCCGTTCTCGGCAAACAGTACGGTAGTGTCTTCTTCGAGTGAGAGCCTCAGCTCTTCGAAACAACGGTAGTTCTCAAGATGGATCCTCTGGATCCGGAATCCGTTCATTCCGCCCTCCTCGGTGGCGGAAGCGGTGACTGGTATGGCACGCCTTGGTCAGCCGCTGCCAGCGCATCGAAGGTCTCCAGCACCACGCGCTTCGTCCGGTACTCGCGGTGCTCGCGTCTCTCGGACCGTTCGAGGACCGAAAACGTGTCGAGGATGTACGCTGTGTCATCGCGTGAGATACCGTACAAATGGAAGAAGGCCGCGTCGATCTCGCTCTGAAGCTGGAAACGTCGTTCAGGATGCCAGGCGTACGGCGGACCATCATCGCCGCAGTCCTCGGCGAAGGGCTTCAGATCCCACGCCGTATACGTGAGTTCTAGAACCCGAGTCACTATCCAGTCGCGGACGGTTGCCGAGGGCTGCCACGGGCATGTACGTCCATACAGTAGAGGAGAAAAAGCCGGAATCTGCCGAAAGACGTTGTACTTTAAGTGCAGGCCTCCCACCTTCTGACGAGCCGCATAGTCAAGCGGGATACTGCACAGATTTGCGTACAGGCACGCCACGAGACGCTGCTCTGCAGTCGGCATGGCCAGTAGGAATGTATCGCCTACCCCGACTCTCGGAATAACTGCGGCGACTACAGTTCGGACGCTGGCTCGTGCGTCGGTAACGTCACGCCAGCCGAGCAGCCATCCGCGGCCCCAGGCTCCGTCGAGTCGCGCGTCGACTTCTTCGTGCGTGACCCAGTAGAATGGGATCGGTGCATACCCTGGATCGGCACTTTGCGCATCTGTAGGTGATGGCAGCCGATGTGGTCTTTTTCCGGCCGGCGCGCCTTCGAAAGTGCCGCTCCGGTGATCGTAGTGGTACGTCATCTTGGCTTCGTATAGAGGAAGCATGACTCTTGCGTCGGTCTTGAACCGATTTGCTTCCAGCCTCCAGCCGGCCGACGCCAATTCGGCCCGCGTGCGAAACATACCGGAATCGTTGGCCATGTCGAACATGCGCAGGAACCTCAAGCCCCACGGGTTGCCGTCCGAGTCACCCTCGCGCCAGAGCACGCCGGCGCGCCGGTAGATCGCCAGCGCGACGGCGGCGTCACGCTTCGTCCGAAAGATAGGGCACGTTCCCGTGTTCGGGTTGATGGTCTCGATGTCCGCAGCGCTAAGGGTGAAGTGTCGTTCAGGATCGGCGACGTCCGAGATCGCCTGCCCCTGAAACAGGAAGTCGGCTGTCACGGATGGATCGCTCTCGCCGGATAGCGTCGTCAGCGCGAATCGCAGCATGTGGCCCTTGCCGGCTGTAAAGAAACCCTCGTTCTCGAACTCCCACATCGACCGGAGAGCGCGCGACCTCATGATCGCCTGGAAGTAGTCCTTGGTCGTATCGTCGGTCGCGATGCCACTCGGCACTACGAACCCGGCACGGCCGCGCGGCCCCAGAACCCGGAGGTTATGCTCGGCGAACAACGCGTACGTGTTCACGTCGCCTTTTCCGCAGAGCGGATAGCGCGCGGAATGGCGTACGAAGTGACTCTGCCCCTGCGAGATGCGCGAAGCACCGGTCCACTGGTGCCAGAGAACCGGGTTCGTGGCCGGAAGCGCAGCGATGAGCTTCTTGCGCTCGGCGGCGTTCCGCGCCTTCGCAATCGACGGTTCGCGACTGGCAAAGAACTCCTGCTCCTGAAGCTTGACGCGCTCCCATGGAGGGTTGCCGAGCACGACGTCGAAGCCGCCTCGGGCGAAGACCTGCGGAAACGCCAGTTCCCAATGGAAGAGGCCGTAGTCCTTGGCAATACGCCGCGCCGTCTCGACCAGTACCGGGGACGGCGGCGTCTCCTGCTCGCGGAGTGCAAGCCACGCGGAGGTCGTGGGCGCGGCCTCGACCTCCGCGCCGGGTACGTTCTTGGGCCAGAGGAAGGCGGCGCACCACGCGTCGGCCAGGAGTTTCTCGTGCTCGTAAGCCCCCGAGGCCAGGAGCGCCTGCCACTTTCGCTGCTTGTCCGCCAACGCGGTGGCATCCGCGTCCGGCGCCTGCTCGATCGCGCGCATCGCTTCGCGCAGAGTGTCCGTCCTGGGCCGAGGTTCGAACAGCATGCTGCGCTGACCTGCGACCTCCTCCCGGTTGCGCCGCTTGAGCGACCTCGTGACTTTCCGGTCGTCCCCCTCCAGAGCCACCCATGCGGCGTCCGGCACCTGTTCGCCCATCAGAGCGCGGGTCGTTCCGAGCAGGGAGTTGCCGCACCGGATGTGGCTTTCCAGGAAGGTGAGCGGAAGTCCCGGATCGATCGATTCCATCCACAGGCTCACCATGCACAGCTCGACGGCCAGCGGGTTCTGATCGACGCCGTAGATGCAGCGCCGGACCACATCGCGGAGCGCGCGCTGGTAGTCAATCGGCGTGGGCGTGGCGCCAGCTCGGATGCGCGCGACGTGATCGGCGAGCCGGCGCGCCGCCGCGAGCAGGAAGTGCCCCGATCCGCACGCCGGATCGACGATCGCCAGCTCCAGTAGCGCGTCGACCGGACGGTCGGGCTGAGCGTCCACCGTGTGCTTGACCACCGGATCGAGGGCGCTCGTCAGCAGGAGTTGCACCAACTCGTCCGGCGTGTAATAGCTGCCGGTCGTCTTCCGTGCGTGGCCTCGGCTCTCGTCGGCGCCCGCAAAGGAGAACGAACGTCCGGCCCGGGTGATCTGCGGAACCAGCTCCAGCAGACCCTCATAGACGTAGCCGAGTTCGTCCGGACCCATGTCGCGCCAGTTCACGCGTACCAGTCCCGAGGGCTCGCGCAGCCACGCCAAGTGGAACAGGGCGCCGAGCAGCGCGCGGTTCTCGATCTTCGCCGCGTCGAGCTCCGGGCACTGCTCCGGTGCGAACAGTCCGGCGAGGGCCGGCAGCCCGAGACGCGGCTCGCCGGCGGCAAGCCCGCGGAAGACGATCTTGACTGCATCCCACAGATCCCCGTGCCGATCGTGGGCGCTCCGGCGGACGGCTCGATCGCGCAGGCGCCGGAGGGCGTAGCCATCGGAGTAGAGCCGACGTGCGGAGGCGGACGCGTCCTTCGTGTGCAGCAGATCGCGTTCTTCGACCGTGAGCAGAAAGATGAGCCGATAGACCAGCCGCAGGAGTTGCCCGAAGTAGCGATCGGTCGTCAGCCCGCCAGCGTGGAGCGCGGAACGAAGGTCGGCGTTTGCGGCGTGCGAGAGGAACCCTTGCCCCAGCGTCTCGAGCGCCTGCTGAAAGCCTGCGCTGAGCTTGTCGCGTGCCCGCGTCCCCTCCTGCCGCGCCTCCTCCCGCCACGCCTCCAGCGGGCAGGTTGGAGCCGGGGCGTCGGCGCGGCCGAAGCGCGACTCGTGTGCGAGGAGCCAGAGTGCGGCGAAGTCGGGGTACAGGTCCTCCGTGAAGATCCTGCTCAGGTCGGCCTCGATCCACGCCGGCCGCGTCAAACTCGCGTTGTCGCGCGCGATCCGCAGCGAGAGGCCGTCCGACGCGATACCCCAGAGTGCCGCGTCGGAGGCGTTCAGCACTTCCTGGAGGAGCCCGAACGCGGTCCGGCGGCGGTCGGCGTCTCCCAGCTCGGGCAGGGGGGCGTCCAGGCCCGCACCCGCCGCGGCCACCACGACGGGAACACGGTCGTCGAGGGCGAAGAGGCGAACCGGATACACCCGGTCGCCGATGGTCCGCAGCGCAGTGCGCGCGAGGGACGCGAACCCGAACGCGTCGCGGAGCAGCTCCTCCAGGAAGCGCTCCGCAAGCGCGCGGGCGTCGCCTCCCGAGGCGCGACCCGCTTCCAGGTCCTGAAAGCATGCTTGGGCGATGCGCCAGCCGCGCGCGATCTCGTCGCGGATCTCCAGGCCCTTCGGGATACGGTAGTCGTCCGGCTCCTGGGACGCGGCCCGGAGCTGAGCCACCTTGCCGAGCCAGTCGGCGCCGATGATGCCGCCCTCGATCGTCAGGGCATCGAACGCCAGCCGAGCCCCGCCCGCACGCTGATTCCGCGACCAAGACGACGATGAGAATCGATGTGCCGGCCTCCCTTGCTGGCCAACCGGTTCGGACTGGGGCACGGTCAGTCCACCCGCGGCAGGAGCACGTACACGCCGATGACGTCGGGACGCGGGAGCGCCTGCACGGAGGTGCTCCCGGTCGCCCGGCTGGCTTCGCGCACCCGCAGATGGTCGTCGAGCAAGACACGGGCGCGCGCCGCCGCGAAGCCTTCCAGGCTTGGCGCGCGCTCCCGGAGAAGAGCAAGCGCACGCGCGATCTCCCGCTCTCGCACGTGGCGTGGAGGATCGCCGGCCGGAGCGTCGGCGAGCAGCGACAGGGCATCGGGCTCGATGATCGGGTCTGCGACTCCGGTGCCGCTCCAGGCCAACGCGGCCGCCTCCTCGACCATCAGTGTCGTCTCCCGATGCTGCGCACGCGTCAGGAGCTGATGGCGCAGCCGCAAGAGTACGACCGTGGAGCGGGCACGCACTCCCTCCGATATCCAGCAGCCGACCCGGCCGAGCACCGATGGGTCGGCGGTCAGGGCGCCGTTCTCGTCGACTGAGAGGGTACGTGCGAGCAGCGTCTCGGCCAGCACCGCGACCAGCGGATGGCTGCGCTGGACAGGGCGGCATCCCGGCGCCGACGGATAGGCGAAGTCCACGGCCACCGTACCCGTGATCGCCTCGGCCTCCAGACGCTCGCGCACCTCCGCCGGTAGCGGCGCCGTCGGGACCTTGAATGCGCGGCCCTGCGGTTCGAGCCCGGAACCGAGCCGGGCGAGTGCGCGACCGGCAAAGCGTTGCACGTCGTCGCGGCTGCCCACCGCGGCCAGGCTCTTGCGCCACTCCGGCAGCACCTCGTCAGGCCTGATGCGCCGCTGGGCGAACACGGTCCGGTTCCTCCTGGCCTTCGCCGTCGTGTCCTCCCATTGCCTCTCGAACAGTTCGAGCTGTTGCCCTTCGGCCGCGGCGGATCGCCCGCGCCGCCGCAGGAGCACGGCCTTGAGCAGCGCCTGGGTGAGCGAATGGCCCTCGTCCGGCACCGGCACCGGCACGCCGAGCTCCTCCCGAATGCGGGCGGCCTTTCGCAGGATGACCTGGAGCACCGCGCCGTCGATCGGGTTGTCGCCGTAGAGCAGCGTGGCGCGCACCGTTCTGCTCGGCTGGCCGAAGCGATCCACCCGGCCCTCGCGCTGCTCGTGGCGCGTGGGGTTCCACGACAGGTCGTAGTGCACGACGGCGTCGAAGGAGTCCTGCAGGTTGACCCCCTCCGACAGGCAGTCGGTGGTGACCAGGACGCGGGCGCATTCGGTGGCGCCGATCAGCGCCACGCACGCCTCGCGATCCTCGGGCGGCATCTCGCCGGTCACGGCGCTGACGGCAACGCCCTTCAGGCTCTCGCGCAGGTGGCGGGCCACGTAGTGGGCGGTCGCGATGAAGCGGCAGAACACCACGACGTTGAACCCCTCCGCGACCAGCTCCGTGACGTGCAACGAGGCGGTCCTGAGCTTCGGATCGCCGCTCTGGCCCGCGAGGCTCTCCGCCTGCGTTATCAGCCGCGCCAGCGCCGGGCTGTCGCCGCCGACCGGGGGCTCGACGTCGTCCGCGACCAGCGCGTCGTCCTCACCGTCGAAGATGCGGTCGAGAAGATCCTCGCGGGTCTCGTCGCCCAGATCCTCTCCGGCGCGGGTGCGCAGGGCCAGCACGGCCGCGACCGGGCTCGACCCGGTGCAGCGCAGCAGCGCCAACGTGCCCCAGAAGTTGAGGCGCTGCCGCGTTTCGTTCCCGGCGCCCGTCTCCACGACCTCGGCGCAGTAGTCGAGGACGGCGTCGAAGAATGCTTCCCAGGACCCGGTGAGCTGGTAGGTGAGTTCCCTCGTTTCGCGTCGCGGGAAGATGTCGCCGTCGTGCCACTCGGCGATGTCGGGCCGCCGCCGCTGCACGAAGTGCCGCGCCAGACGGGTGCGGAGCCGCTCGCGAGCCGTACCCGTGGCGTCCGCCAGGCGCTCGAAGTCCGGTTCCAGCAGGCCGAGCAGCCGGTAGAACGCGGCGTCGTCGCCGCTGTGCGGCGTCGCCGTGAGCAGGACGAGGTGTCGCGACGCGCTGCCGGCCAGACCCTGCAGCAGCTCGCGCCGCTGATGCCGGCGCTGGCCGGCGGCGGCGCAGGTGTGCGCTTCGTCGACGATCACGAAGTCGGGGCACGCATGCAGGAAGTGGTCACGGCGCTCGCGGGTCTTCACGTAGTCGAGGCTGACGACCGTGTGCGGGTATTCCGAGAAGATGCTGGCGCCGGGCGGAATGCCCCGCTCCAGGCGGCGCGTGCTCCGGGCGGTGACGGCCGCGGCGCGGAGGTGGAAGCGAACCTCCAGCTCGGTGACCCACTGGTCCACGAGGTGCGGCGGGCACAGGACCACGGTGCGTTCGATGTCGCCGCGGTCGAGCAGCTCGCGCGCGATCAGCAGGGCCTCGATCGTCTTGCCAACCCCGACGTCGTCGGCGATGAGCAGGCGCACCGGATCGAGCTTGAGCGCCATGAGCAGGGGCACGAGCTGGTAGGCGCGCGGCTCGACCGAGATCTGTCCGAAGCTCCGAAACGGTCCGGCGCCGCGCCGCAGCGAGAGCAGCAATGCGTCGCGCAGGAGCAACGCCGAGTCGTGCCCGCCGACCTGCTGCGCGCTCGGCAACGGGAACCGTGCCTCGCGCACCGGCTCCGCCTCCAGCGGCAGGTGGATCAGCGTCCGATCCTCATCCGTTCCCGTCACCGGACGGACCTGCAACGTGTCCGCCGAGCTTCCGGTGAGCACCACCCACTCCCGTCCGCGCGCGCTCACCAGGTTGCCGGGCGCGTGGAAGGGGGCGCTCATCACGGCGCCTGCCCCAAGGCGGCAGCCAGCCGCGCGAAGGCAGCGTTCCAACTCGTGGGATCGTCGAACCGAACGACCTCGAAGCCAAGGTCATCCAGCGCCTGCAGAGCGGGACCGCCGGCGTCGCCGATGACCGCCGCAACGTAGTGCTTGCGCCAGACGCAGCGCACGGAGCGGTCCTCGGCCGCCAGCGGCTCCGGATCCGGCGCCGGAATCCCGCGCCGCAACGCTTCGGCCAGCCAACGGCCTTCGCCCGCGGCTTCGCCGTCGCCCGGTTGCGGCTCCTCCGACGGCGGGTCCGCGGGTACTACCGTGCGGGCGCGCGCAAGGCGCAGCAGGAGCGAGCGAGCGTCCTCGTCCCGGCGGTCCAGAATCTCGTGGTCGGGCTGGTTGTAGTACGACATCAGGCACCGGTAGCAGGCGGCGACGCACGCCGTCCCGTCGTCGGAGAGGCCCGCCGCGGACTCCGGCAAGGAATCTTCGCCGGCCGCGAGATGCATGATCTGCAGTGCCGTGCGCGCCACTTCGGCCAGGCTATTCTCCTGACTCACCAGCCGCGTGAGCACGCCGGCGCCGCCTTCGGTGGCCTCGTAGAGCAGGAAGCCGTTGCGGACCTCGCGCGTGGGCATCGGTTCGGCGAGCATCTCCCCTTCTTCCAGTTGGAACATCGCCTCGATGCCGCGCAGGATCGCGTGCTGCACGGTGGCCATGGTGACTTCCGAAAGGTCGTCGCCGGCGGGCTGAAACAGGAGCGCGTTCCTGCGGTCCTGAACGCTGGGGACGATCCACTGCCGCGGCGAGGCGGTGGGATCGAGTGGACTCTCGTCCGCGTCGTCCTCGTTCTTGGCCCAGTACCCGGACACCGGATCGATGCGGAAGCCGAGCACCTTCTTGTCGGCTCTCCGGCGCAGCCCCTTGTTGAGGCGCGTGATCGTCGCCCCGGCGCCGTACGCCAGGAGCACGATCTCACCCTCATCGTTGCGGGCCGTCGCGCGCCGCACGTCGATTTCCTGGTCACGGATCGCCCACTCGAACGTCGTCTGCAGGTCGAAGCCCTGGCGCTGGCGCTCCTCGTCGTTCGCGGTGATCTGCTCGGCCGGCTGCGTGGCGACATTCTCGATCCGGTACGTGTTGCCGACCACCTCGGCGCTGCCGAGCGACGCTCCGCAGGAGTGGCACGTCGACCGATCGTCGCCGAAGTGTCCCGCCCCGCAGCTCTCGCAGACGCGCACCGCCATGGTGGGCAGTTGCGCGTCCGGTGTCGCGGAATCCCGGTGACCGAGCGACAGGAGCGCGCGCACCACCCGGTGGGCGCGTCCCTCGTGGTAGACGAGGCTGCGCGGGCCGAACTCGGCGAGCGCGAGGAAGCGCGGCCGCTGCAGGTAGGTCTGCCGTCCGCGGCCATCCCGGCCCGCCGGGACGTAGGCGAGCAGTGGCAGCCGAGGGAAGTTGTATCCGGGCAGGAAACCCTCGGTGGCGAGGTAGCGGTAGGTGTAGAAGTCGCTGGACAGCGCGCTGGTCCCACGCTGCAGCAGGTTGAGCTGGTCCACTGCCTGCGCGTGCCGGGTCTGCGCCGCCCGCTTCTCCCGGTAGGGGGTGGAGTAGTCGTCCATGGTTCGGCGCGCGGCGTCGCGCTGCTCCTCGGCCGCGGCAAAGAGGTCCCGCCAGCGGTGGAACGCGCCGTCGAAGCGCTCGGCGGCGAACGCCGTGACGGCGTCCGCGTAGGCGTCCCGGCCCGGGTACCAGGGCGCGGTCTCCGGCGTGAGATCGCTCGCGACCAGGTCGAGGACGCGCCGAATCCGTTCGCCTGCGCGGTCGGCGACGCGGCTCTCCTGCAGTGCGGCCTGGAGGTCCGGGTCGAGGGGCCGGCTGGCGTCTTCGAGAGTGAGCAGTTCCGCGATGCAAGGGTTGAGCGGCTGGTCGACGCAGGAGAGCCAGACCGCCTGCAGGTGGCTGTCGAGCAGGTCCCGGTTGGCGAGCTCCAGCACCGGGGCGCGCACCTCGCCGTGGACCATCTCCTTGGGGTCGTGGAAGAAGTGCTGGTCGTGCGGGCTCTGCGAAGAAGCGTACGTGATCACCAGGGCGGCTTGTCCGCTCCGGCCGGCCCGGCCGCCGCGCTGGGCGTAGTTGGCCGGCGTCGGAGGCACGTTGCGCAGGTGGACGGCGTTGAGCGCCGCGATATCCACGCCGAGCTCCATCGTCGGCGAGCAGAACAGCACCGGCAGGAACCGATTGGCCTCGCCGGCCTCGCGGAGCCGCTGTTCGTCCGCGGCAAGCTCATCGCGTTCCCGCTCACCGAAGCGGAAGCGCTGCTCCCGGATCTCCCGGTTGTCGGGATCGACCTGGGCGGTGTGCTCGCGCGCTTCGAACCCGAACAGCGGATGCATCGGGACGCGCAGCATCGTCGCGAGATTGGCGTACAGGTCGCGGAAGAAGGCGTTGTGACGGGAATCGCCGCCGTCCGTCGACACGTCGCCCAATCGGAACAGGACGCAGGCGTCGTTGAGGCGCCAGCCTGGCTGGTCGAACGGCGTGCCTTCCTCCGACACCAAGCCGTGCGTCGCGGCTGCGCGGAGAAGATCCTCGACGAGCCGGTCGAATTCCTTTGACTTCAGGTCGCGGATGGATGCGTCGCCCCAGAGGGTGGTCGAGCGCAGCGTCCGTCCGAGACCGCTTCGGGATCCGCCGCGCACGATCAGATCCGTGTCGCGGAGCGTGCTGGCCCGGCGCGTGGGCGCGACCACCATCAGCCAGCGCGCGCCTCGCGAATTCTCGTCATCTCGCAGGCCCCACGGCGACCGAATGCGACTGTGCGACTTCGCCACCAACTGCTCGATGACGGCGGCGTCGAGCACCTGGCTGCGGATCGCCATCCATTTCCGCATGTGGTCGAGCAGCTCGCGATAGACCTCTGTGCGGACCGCGCGGCCGGCCTGTTGCAGCAGAGGGTGCGAGTCGGCGAACAGCTCGTCGTCCGCGGCCAGGTCGTCGAGGCCGAGGTACTCCACCCGGACCATGTCGAGCTGCTCCAGGTTCGGGTTGGTGTAGCGCCAGCCGCGCCGCTGATCGAACCACACGCGATAGGCGAGCACCTGCCGGAGCGTGCCCTCGGCCTCCTGCAAGTTGAAGCCGCGCAGCGCAGGCTCCAGCAGCCACTCGGCGCGGATCTGCGCGTCCGACCGGTCGAAGCCCAGCGTGCGCTGCACGGCGGCGCCCAGCGCGTCGCTGCGGAGCCCGTTCGGGTCGGCGTCGTGCAGCGCCCCGAGGAACCCCGCGCGCACGAGGCTGACGAACAGGAAGTCGTTGAAGTGACCGGCCTGCAGGGAGGCATCCTGGCGGTTGTCGGTGAAGCCGAGGATCTTTCGCGTGTAGCGGTGCATCCCCGACTCGACGCCGTGCATCCAGCGCAGCGTGCTGGCGACGAGTACGGTGGTCGCCGAGCTGCGCCCCTCCGCCGACAGCGAGGCAAGACGCGTTCGATCGCGCGCCGCACCGCCTTGAGTGTTTCCGCAGCGCAGGCACAGTCGGAATTTGCCGGGCAGGAACCACGCTGTCGTTCCCGTGCCGACGTGCCCGCCGGGCGCGACCTGGACGCGCCGCGCGCGCGCGTCGCGGTAGTACCTCTTGAGCCGCGGGTTGCCTCCGGCGTCGAACTCCAGCCAGGTCTCCGGGTAGTCATCGTCGCGGTCGGCGAACGTGAAGTCGGGATCGTCCAGAGGGTGCGGCGTCAGGAAGCCGAATATCTCGTCCTCGGGCTGCGCCTCGTCGGCCTCGTCCTGTCGGGTCGGTGGGGCGTCGTCGATGTCACGCGCGAGGAACACCTCTTCGCCGTCCTGCTCCGCGAGCCGCACCGGGTGATACTCGTGCCCGCACTCGCGACAGAAGTGCACGGCGTAGAGGCGCTTGCCAGGGTGGCCGGGAAGAAACTGCTGGCCATCCACCGTCACCTTGCGTGTGCCGGGCGGTTCGATCGTCCCGTAAGCGTGGCCGGCGCCCGAGATGAACTGGTGCAGCTTGAACGAGTAGAAGCTGTCCTCGCTTGCTTCGGGGCTCGCGGTGCGTTCCCGCTCGGGGATGCTCGACACGAGCAGAAGATCGCGCAGCGCCCTGCCGCAGGCGGCTTCGGGTCGACCCGACTCCGCCGCGAGCCGGCCCACCGCGTCGGTCACCGTCATCGGCTTCGCCCGGACCCAGCGCTGATCGACCTCCGAGAACGAGATGCCGAGTCGCGTCTCCACCCACACCGCGAGCGGGTGCGCCCGTAGCGCCGCGTCGGAGAGGTCCGGCGCGACGCCGGCATCTATGGCCGCGCCGAGGTCGGGCCGTACCGAGTCGGCCGTGGCGGTCGAAACGGTGGTGCGTTCCAGCGTCTCGGCGATGACGTTGCTGTCCGCGACCGGGACTCCGAACAGCTTCGCGGCCACGCCCGCGACCACCCGGCTCTTGTCCTCCAGCGATCCTTCGCTCGCCATCGTGGCCGAAGTGCCGATGCACAGGAGCTTCTCCGGCTGGAGGCGCTCACGGACCCGGCGCACCAGCAGCGCCACGTCCGCGCCTTGGCGGCCGCGGTACGTGTGCAGCTCGTCCAGGACCAGGAAGCGAAGGCCCGCACAGTTGCCGATAACCCGGCGGTCGAGATCGTCCTGCCGCGTCATCAGGAGTTCCAGCATCATGAAGTTGGTCAGGAGAATGTCCGGGGGCTCGTCCGCAACCCGCCGCCGCTGGTCCGGGTCCTCCTGCCCCGTGTAGCGCGCGAACGTGATCGGCCGTTCTCCGGGCGCCTGGTCGATGAACTTGCTCAGTTCCTCCATCTGCGAGTTCGCCAGCGCGTTCATCGGGTACACGACGATGGCGTGCGTGCGCCGCTGGGTCGTCTGTCGCGTGGCCAGTACGTGGCTCACGATGGGAATGAAGAAGCAGAGCGACTTCCCGGATCCCGTTCCGGTCGTCACCACGAAGCTCTCGCCCTCGGCGGCGAGCGCGATCGCCTGCTCCTGGTGCTTGTAGAGGACCAGCGGCCGACCGTCCGCGCGGAAGATGTCGGCACACCCGGGATGCAGGACGCCGTCCGCAGCCAGCGTGCCGACGTCCGTCGAGCGCTTGTAGCTCGGGTTGATCTGGATCAGCGGCTCGGGCCAGTAGCGATTCTCCGCGTAGATCGCCTCAACCTGCTCGCGGATGTCGGCAGCGTGAATCGTAGTGAACGAGGTGGCGAAGCGCCGGTACTCCTCGACCACGCTGTCACGGAGCGCAAAGACGTCGAGCGCCGGTGCCCTGCCGGCCCCCGGACCGTCCGAGCTCGGGCTTGGTGACTTGATCCGCGTGCTCACCGAGTCTGCATCTCCTGACTTGCGATCGTGCCATGTAAGCATCCCGCTGAGCGACCCTGATCGCGCTTGGTGGTCTTCGGACGACGTTCTTCGATCATCGCCTTGACCCGCTGAAGCGGAGCTGGAAGTTGGGATTGTTGACCGGGTCGCTGCCGACCGGATGGCTCAGGCTGCCCAACGCGCCAGGAGCCGGCGGCGCACCGTGAGCTGGGCGCGACGGGATCCGGCATCAGGCGTGCTTCAAACGGTACCTGAGTCGCGTTCTCGCCAGCGACGCGACGTAACGCCATTGTCGGGCGGTCCCAATCCATGTCATATTCCATCGACTTTGAAAGACAGTGAGACCGAAGAAGGGCAACGTTGGTTGCATCAGCGCAAGAGGTCGGGGAATTGGATTGACATTGCGGAGTCAGATGAGATTCCTTCCGGCATCGTAGGATGGGAACGATCCGTACTGCACATGTTTCAACTTGCATTTGCTCCCGAAATCAGGAAGCGCCTGTCGGCGGGGGAGCTTGGCCATGATTTCTTTCTCAGCGCTGCTCAGCTAATCCAACCTGAAGACGGCGGCAAGACGGTGCGTTTGAACGAAGAAGTACGCGGGCTAGCGCTCGTCCGAGCTAGCCGTGAGGTTCATAATGGAGAACCGGCATTCGTTTCAGATCTCCGCGGTCTAGTTACCTTCGATCTTGAAGATGATGAGCTTGATGCCGCACACTTTACGATCTTCTGGCACGGTGAGGGCTGGGTTGCATCTTTCGACTTCAGAGCTGGTAGATCGAAATCGGCTGACATACTAGTTGCCGCAGCTGAGTTCTTGGAAGCAGCCAGAGTGTCGGCGGAAAAGGGAAACGCCAGACCGAGTGTGGATAACCTCTTTAGCGCGTGTGAACTCGTGTCGAAAGCCCATCTTATCCTGTTTCGTAACCCCGCGACCCGATCGAAGAAGCATCGAGCTGTGAAGAGTGCAATCAACCAATGGGGACGATACGGCAACGTCCACCAGGAATTTGTGCAGCTCTTTAACCGGATGTCAGATGCGCGTTCTCCGGCGAGGTACGATGTCAGTGCACAGGTGCAAGTGCCTTCCAAGTCTGACTTCGACATCGTGGAGCGGGAGATCAAACAGTTGTCGAAGTCGGTGTCACACCGTATAGAAACCGCGGCACCGCGGCCGGCCTAATCTACGAGGCCAAGCCAAAGGGGGACGCCGTGCGGCTCACCGACACGCCGTGGATCTTCACCACCGACAGCGTGGCGATGGCGGAGAAGACCGCGGCCATCCAGGAGCAGACATCGCTGCATGAGTTCCACGTCGCCGGCCATCGCGATCGAGCGGCTCCCGGCGAGTCCGAGTTCAGCCCGATCGTGGCCCGATCCTCGGCGGTCTCCTTGAGGAGCTGCTCGACCAACGGAGGGAACCGCTCCGCCTTCCTCGGTCGGCCGATGCGGCGCTGCACTCGCTCCTGGCGATCGTCTACGTGCTCGACGGCCGTCTCGGCGGCGATGCGGCGCACGCTGCGCTCGGAGACCTTCGCGAGACACGCCACTTCGGCCTGAGTGTGGCCCGGGTTCAACAGGACCTGAGTCTCGTGGCGTTTCAAGAGAATGATCACGAACCCTCTACGGCTTGGGCGGTCAACCAGTGCCCGTTCGCCGTCTTCTGGCTAGCTGTTCTCTCCGTGTCGTTCACTGCGGGTCCTCCGGTTCCGACCCGCCAGAATTTCCCGAAGAGTGGCGTTCAGAATCTGGAACCAGCACCACACGAAGTGACCTTTACGATAGGGGGGCGTCCCGCGTAAACTGACGACGGAGGATCTCACATGACGGTCAAACTATGGAAACGCCCGCAAGATTCCGCCCAGAACGGCAGGCGAATCGGGGACATCGCCACCGCCCAAGTCGACGACATGGAGATAGAGCAGCCGGAGCGCAGAGGCATTGCCGGCGGGGGTACAGCTATCGCCCGTAGGTGGTCAGCCGGAGGGCACGGCTGGACCTTGCGCTCAACGCGAGCGAGATGCAATGGGAAGCGCCTTCATGTTCTCTCCATGCGGAGAAGAGAGAACCACGTCTCATGAAGAGCCGTTGGTGGGTGATCGTCTTGTTCGTCCTTGTCGTTATCGTTCTTGCTATCGTGCTCGTGGTGCCCGGAAACGCTGCGCCGATGGAAGAAGAGTCGCCGCCGCCTTCACCGTACGACTGCCACATTCTGCCGAAGACCCATTGCGACCGGCTCCACACGTTCGTCGATACTTGGAACGGCGCATTCGGCGCCAGTGGGGTTCGGATAGAGACTTGGCGCTACATCCGGCACTTGGTTGATAACCAGGTGGTCGAAGAGCATGCCGACCGTCCCTTCTCCTGGACAACTGACGAGGTATGGATCCCCGTGATAGAAGCCGGAGTTGTCGTTGACGCGAAGTCGCTGCCCGCGATTCTCTATGACACGTCCCTTTTCCCTGACGGGAGTGACGCCATTCTGTCACGGTGGAGTTCATTCTACGAGGATTGGCTGGCATTTCCGCTCTCCGCACCGAAGAGTCCGGTTAGCGTAACGCACGTTGTCGAACTTGGCTGGACCAAAAACAACCCGCCGACGGAATTCACCACTTCGCTGATAATCCACGAAGAGTTTGTGCCAGATGGCAGCCCGCGGTTTAGTATGTACGACTCCATGTCAATCGGGGTAGCTCTCGTCAGAGATGGGAATAGCTGCTTTCGCAAGATCTTGACCTGGTTGTGGGGAGGCGTGCGGGGACAGCTAGTAGCTGGATTGGAGAGAAGCGGAGACGGCGCATGTCTCCTGGTAAGTGAAGGGTCCTTCTTCAACTTGGGTCAATGGGCCATTGTCCCGGTACCAAAGGACCTCAACAGGGATGGTACAGCGAAAGATGTGGAGTATATGAGCGACGGGACATGTGAAGCGTACGTTGCTTGGGGATGGGCGACACCTCTCATAGATTTGCAGTTTGACGCGGACATCGGCGAATTCTCGTTCGGCGGGACGATTTCCAAATTCGGAACATACGGCGGTGGGGCAAAATTATGCCGGGAGAACCAATAACGGTGTACGCAATAGGGCGCGCGCTCGTTCGAGCGACCTCGAGTAGTTGGGAGCCTTGATCTGAGGGTGACCTGCATGACGGTGACCGGTGGCGGCAACCGCGATCTCTCGGCGGTGGATGGAGATGGCAGACTCGTCGTGTTCGAGCTCAAGTGCGGTACGCTCTCCCGTGATGCTGTGTCACAAGTCGTCGACTACGCCTCCGACCTCAATGAGATGGGGTTGGGGACCTTGCAAGGCTCATCGCCGTCAACTCCGGTAGTGGTGACTTCCCGAAGATCGACGACTTCAAGGATTGGTACGACCGCCAATTTGAGGGTAAATCCATCGAGTCCCTCATGCCTCCACGCGTGATTCGCGTTGGCATTGGTGTCTATAACGCGGCCGAGCGGATGGTGCGTTTTCTCGTCGACCGTGGGGTCGAGATTCGCTGGTGACCTTCCAGGGGTTCGAGCAAGACGCCAAGACCTTGCTGGCTCGACGTGTGGAGGCGGACAGCGCGAGACCCACTACCGATCCGTACACCTCTGTTTGAGAACCGTGCTCAATCCCCGACTATTCGGAAGCTGGTGGAGAACGTGACCGCGATGTTCATGAGCCAGCATAGCGAATTCTTGCAGTCGCACTCCAGCTCAAGAAAGCATTTCGCGCTGGATTATTCGCGGCATGCTATGCCGAAAGAATCGAATTCTTCGCTGATCGGACCGATGTGTGGCGCGTTTGACGCGTACTTGGTCTCGAATGCGGTGCGGTGACCCTTGAGGTCTTCAAACGCTTCCTTGGAAGGGAGGTGAACGGCGATCGGGGTGGTAGCCCACTTTGATGCCGTCGATTCCCGTGCCCAGTTCAATTTACAACGTGGCTCGTGGCCTCAATTTCAAGTGTTCGCTCCGATCGCTTGAGGAATGGAGGGAGCGCGAAAAGCACTTGACTGCACTCACAGAGAGTCTGCAGATCTTACGACGCGGCAAGGGAAAGCGACTTGGCGGGGGAGTAGATCGCGTAAGGGCGGTAACGGGGTCCTACTCCCAGTGCCGGATCATCTCGATCTCCGGACTCGAGGTGGTATAGAGCGGCAGCTCCGGAGTGTGGACCTTGGACGACTGGGTGACGGCAAACACGATCAGGTCGGCCACGTCTTCCGGTTGGCCGAGCTGCGACAGCTCGTCCCGATGGTGGTCGCGGCGCATCTTCGTGTCCATCGGACCCGGCTCCACGAGGGTGGCCTTCACGCCGTGCGGGCGCCCCTCCAGCCCGGTGATGCCGGTGAATCCCCGCACGCCGAACTTGGCAGCGCCGTAGGCGCCGTAATTGGCTGACGGGTACCTGCCGGCAAGCGAGGAGACGTTGACGATGTGGCCGCGGCCGCGCTCGCACATGTGACTGAACACCGCCTGCGTGCACAGGAACACCGCCTTGAGGTTGACGGCGATGTTGCGGTCCCAGAGTTCCTCGGTGATGTTCGGTATCGGTGAGGTGCCGGCCACGCCGGCGTTGTTGACCAGGATGTCGACCGTGCCGAAGCGGTCGATGGTGCGCGCCACCATCGACCGCACCGCCGCCTGGTCGGCGACGTCCGTGGGGACGGCGAGCGCCTCGCGGCCCAGGGCGCGGATCTCTTCGGCCACGGCCTCGATCTCGGCGGCGGTCCGTGCCGCCAGCGTTACGCCGGCCCCTTTGCGGGCCAGCGCCAGGGCGGTCGCCCGGCCGATTCCCCGGCCGGCGCCGGTGACGATGGCGGTCTGGTTCTGCAGTCTCATGTGTTGGCTCCCGCCTTGATCCGACCGATGTCGAACGCCGTATAACGGTCCTCGAGCGTGTCCCCCAGCTTCTGGGTCTCCGCCCAGCGGTCCCAGGCGGTCTTCATCCACTCGTGCGGCAGCGCCTCACGCACCGCGGGATCGAGTTGCCAGGCATTGCGCACGTCCGCCACCGACGGATCGCCGGTGAACGGGCCCGGCCACCTCGACCACCCGATCGCAAGGGTGTTCCGTTCACGCTCGGGGACGGTGTGCCCGGTGTGAATCGTGGCTCCGTTGCGGACGAGCGCTTCCCCCGGCTTGAGCCGGATCGCGACCTGTCCGGGCAACGGATCCACCCCGTTCCAACTGGGCGTGTGCGGCACACCCGCCTCCTTCATCTCGCGTGGCAGGAGCACGTCATGCTCATATGGCGTGCGCCATCGCCGGTGGCTGCCCGGTATCAACTCGTGGCACTCGTCGTCCACCAGCGCCAGGAAGATGCTTACGCCGCTCCGTTCCGCGATCGACTCCTCGTTCTTCTCCTGGATCTCCTTCCAGCGGACTCTCTCGATCGCCTCGGAATACGCCGCGGGCCCCTCGCCGCGGACCTCGCGCTGGGCGAAGTAGCTTTCCCCGGTGCCCCACCAGGTCACGTCCCGGTGCCAACTGGGCCCGTTTCCCCCCGCGCGGGGATTGCACCACAGCAGCATCGGGCTCATGACCAGGTCCTCGGGGCCGAGCCCGTCACACCAAGCGGCGACGAAGTCCAGGAACTCCGCGGAACCGAGGAACTCGGCAAAGCCGGGCTCGCCGAAAGCGGGATGGATGATGCCCCGGATCGCCCATGGCTCGTCGTCGCCGGTGCGGTGCACGTAGCCCTTCGAGCAATCGATCGTGCGGTAGCCGTTGGCGGGCGCACACGCCTCGGTGACCCGGCGGCCTGCCTCGCGCAGGATCGGGACCCAGGGGCTGTCGACGAAGTCGGTGACGATGACGAATCCGTGCTCCCGCAGGTGTTCCAGGCGCTCCGGTGTGGCTCCGGGTGCGGCGAGCTCGGGCTTCGCGTCGGCAAACGCCGTGGCCCGATAGGTGCCCGCGGCTGGTGATCGTTCGGCACTCATTTCGTTCCTCCTGCTACTAGCGGAACTCGGCGTCCAGGATGGCTTGCGCCTCGTCGGCGGGGACGTACAGGAAATAGAGCTTGACCGGTTCGTCGCCGGTGTTGATGAACTGGTGGAAGGTGCCGGGAGGGGTGTAGACGACGGTGCCGGGGCCGGTGGGATACTCGCGGTCGCCGACGATGGCACGGCCGCGGCCGGCGAAGAACAGCCACACCTCGGCGGCCTCCGGATGGTTGTGGCGGGTGCCCTCGCCGTGCGGCGGCACCTCGGTGATGCCGACCGAGAAGTCCTCCAGCCCGTCGTGCAGCAGCGGGGAGAGCAGCACCTTGACGGTGCGGACGGCCGGCGCCGGCGTGGTCAGGCCGACGCCCTGGCCGATGTCGGTGACGATCGGTTGCGCGGCCACCTTACGACGATCCTTCGGATGGGCCGTCCGGGATGGTCACCTGCGTGAATGCGAAGTTCGGACCCTTGGTATGGCTGACGCCCAGGCCGGTGCCCCAGTCATAGGGCGGGCCTGCGGCGCGTGCCTCCGCCCACGCCTTCAGCGGCACGGTGTCCCAGTCGTCGGAGAACCAGTACTGGGAGCTGGGATTGTTGACCGGGTCGCTGCCGAGCGGATGGCTCAGGTTGCCCATCGCCCCCAGGAGCTGCCGGCGCACCGGCGAGCTGCGCGCGATGAGCTCGGCGTCCTGCTCCAGGTGGCCGCTCGGCCGGACCCAGCGCGGCGTGTAGCTTACGTAGATGGCCTTGCGCTCGGTCTGCGACAGGTTGGGCGTCACGCTGTGCAGCAGGGTCGGCCGCCACAGCATCACGCTGCCGGCCGGCACCTTCACGGAGACGATGTCGGCCGGGTCCAGCCATTCCTCGAAGGTCGCGCGCTGCTCGCGCGACCAGCGGTAGCTGCCGGGCACCACCAGGATGGTGCTGTGTCCGGGCTCGGTGTGGTCGGAGATGTACCAGCCGACCTTGAAGTCCAACAGCGGCAGCGTGCCGTCCACGGTGGTCCCGCAGAACTCCTCCTCGTAATCGAAGTGCCAGCCGAGCGACAGGATGTCGGGATCGCTTTCGGCCGGCCTGGGCGGCTCGCACTGCGTGACGCTGTCGCGGTTGTGGATGTTCCAGCCGTAGGCGTCGACCACCAGCTCCAGGATCGCCGGGTGGTCCATGAGGTCGAGGAGCCTCGGATGGCGGATCATGCCGTTGCGCAGCGCCACCCTGTCGCCGGGACCCAGGCCGCGCTCCGCGCGCACCTCGGCGGCGACCTGGTCCATCGCTGCGGACACGGCGGCCGTCTCGTCGGCGCTGAGCAGATTCTCGACGACGAAGTACCCCTTGCGGTCGAGGTCATCCTTCTGCTGGTCGGTCATCGCGATCGCCAAGTGATCCTCCTCGCCCCAAAACCGTCGCCTTCGGCTCCGCTTTTGGCCCATCCCCACCTTTTCGCTACGGTGCCTGTCGGTCTGCCGCTGACGCGCCAGTCCGACAGACGCCGTAGCGCGCTTTTCTCCGTCATCACGGAACGACGACCCGCCGCTCGTCGATGTCGGCGACGCTCGTGCAGCCGCACATCGCCATCGCCTTGTCGAACTCGGACTTGAGAATCTGGAGCATGGTGCGCACGCCGGCCTCGCCGTCGATCGCCAGCCCCCAGAAGACCGGCCGGCCGACCATCACCGCGCGGGCGCCGAGCGCCAGCGCCTTGAGCACGTCGGTGCCGCGGCGCACGCCGGAGTCCAGGTAGACCTCGGCGCGGTCGCCGACCGCGGCGACGATCTCCGGCAGCACCTCGATCGACGCCTGCATGCCGTCGAAGGTGCGCCCGCCGTGGTTGGAAACGACCACGGCGTCGGCGCCGTGATGGACGGCGCGCAGCGCGTCCTCGCCGGTCATCACCTCCTTGACGATCAGCGGCAGCCCGGTGAGCCCCTTCAGCCACTCCAGCCGCTTGCCGTCCAGCGGGGGGTAGGTGACGCCGTCCAGGTTCTCCATCATCTCGGCCAGGTCAGGCCGGTCGGCCAGGTCCGCCCACTTGCCCACGTAGCTCTGGATGGGCGCGTCGTGGCTGGGGGAGAAGCCGCGCACGTCCGGCTCCCGATCGCCCATGCCGGGTCCGGCGATGGTGATGCAGATCGCGTCCACGCCGGCCTCCATGGCGCGGCCGATCAGGTACTCGGTGACCTCGTCCGGGTAGTGCTTGATGCCGTACCAGAGAGCGCCGGTGGTCGCCTTGCGGACCTCGGCCACCGTCTTGCCGGCGCCGGCGCGCAGGGACATCACCGTCCGGTGAGCGCTGCAGGCGCGGGCGGTTGCCACGTCGCCGTCGGGATGCGCCCACACCTGCGTGCCGGCCGGCGGCACCACCACGGGGAAGGAGATGCGGTGGCCGAGCACAACCGTGGACAGGTCACGGCTGCTGACGTCGGTCAGCAGGCGGGGGCGGATGGCGATCGCGTCGAAGGCATCCCGGTTGCGGCGTATGGTGATCTCGTCGCCCACGCCGCCGGCGACCACGTCCCAGTAGTCGGTCGCCAGGCGCTCCTCGGCCAGCCGCTCCAGGTCGTACAGGGTGAGCGGATGGTAGAAGCGCTTCATCGCGGTTACCGCGCCACGACCTGCCGGGTCCCGGTGTCGGAGGCGCGCTCCAGCGCGTCGATCAGGCGGTGCAGGTCGAGCGCCAGCTCGAAGTCGGGCTCCGCCGGTGCGCCTGAACGGATCGCCTCGGCGTAGTGGCTCCAGATCTGCGCCACGCCGAACGGGCGGTCGCGCTCGCGGCTGTGCAGCACGCGGGTGAGCCGGTCCGGGACCGGCATCTCGGTCAGCCGCTCGTCGCCGGGGCCGCCGACCATGAGCTTCAGGTCCGCGAAGCGCTCGTCGGCATGGATGGCGGCGGTCTTCTCGCGGCCGTAGATCTCGAACCGGTAGCCGCTGGGGTGCCACGGCACGCTGTGCTCGTAGGCCAGCACGGCCGTGCCGGCGTCGGTCGAGCCCTGCATGAACACCGTGTCCGGCGCGGTGGCGTCGATCGTCCGGCCGGTGTCCTGCTCCAGCCACCGCGGCGCCTGCGTGCGCCACACCCCCGACACCTCGCGGATCGGTCCGAAGCAGTGGTAGACGGGCTCGATCAGGTGGCCGAAGCCGATGGTGCCGTTATGCGCTCCGTTGCGGGCATCGGCCCGCCAGCTCGCCGGCGACTCCTTGTCGAGCAGGCCGCCGCCGCAGGAGCCGATCTGGATGGCCAGCACCTCGCCGAAGAAGCAATCGTCGGCCAGTTCCTTGAGCCGGCGGTAGATGGGGGTGTGCCGCCCCTGCAGTCCGATGATCGACGTGCCCGGCGCCGTGCGCGCGGCGGCAGCCATCGCTTCCGCCTCCGCCAGGTTTGCGCCGAGCGGCCACTCGGTATAGACGTGCTTGCCGGCCGCCAGCGCCGCCATGGTCGGCTCGTAGTGCCGAGGCGCGCGCACGGAAACCACGACCACTTCCACTTCCTCGCAGGCGATGAGCTCGCGGTAGTCGGCGAAGTGGTGGCGGGCGCCGTAGATCCGCGCCGACTCGCGCGCGGTCTCCTCGCGGGTAGTGCAGACGGCCACCAGCTCCAGCTCCTCTTGCATGGCCAGGATCGCTGGCAGGTGGCCGCGCTTGGCCCAGCTCTGCCTGGGGTTGGCGCCGATCACGCCGATGCGCAGCCGGTCGGCCATCAGGCCGCCTCGGCGAGTTGCAGCCGGTGCAGGTTCTTGGCGCGCTCGTCGCCGAACCACAGGTGGCCGTCGGCCCAGGTGAGTCCGTGCGGCTCGGTGCCGTCCGGGGACGGCGCGGCGGCGAGCACTTCGCCCGAGTCGGAATCGATCCGGTGAATGGTAAGGCTGTCGGTATCGGCGCTCCACAGCTCGCCGGCCCGCCACTCCAGCCCGTGCGGGCGGGTGCCGGGCGACGGGAAGCCGCCGGTGACGCGGCCGTCCGCCGGGTCGACCCGGTAGAAGCGGTCGGTGACCGGACAGCTCGTCCACAGGTGCGATCCGTCCCAGGTGACGCCGTGGCACTTCGGCGCCGGCGCCGGGATCGAGCGGCGCACCGTGCCGTCGGCCGGGTCCAGCGCGTACAGCTTCAGGTGGTAGGGGGCGGACACCCAGAGCGCGGAGCCGTCCCACGCCAAGCCGGCCGGAATGCTGTCGACCGGCCGGAAGGAGCGCACCGACTCTCCCGTCGCGGGCTCGATGCGCTCGATGACGAAGCTGTCGCAGTCACAGCTCCACAGGTGCGATCCGTCCCAGGCCAGCCCGTTCGGGCCGCCCTCGCCGCCTATCGGCAGGGTCAGGGTGACCGTCGCCCGGAGCTGCACCACGGTCCGTGCTCTATGAGCGCAGACGCGCGAGCAGGACGTTGCGGAGCTGGCCGGCGACGATCCGTTCCTCGCCCTCGGACAGCACGTGCGGGCCGACGAACACCTCGCGATCGCCCTCCGATCCCACCAGGATGCGCGGCGAGCCCTTGTCGAGGTCCTTGACGATCTGTTCGGCGGTGGCCGGGAACTCCTCGCCCAGGGTGATGAACAGCCGCACCAACTGGTAGTTGCCGTAGGGAACGGGCTCGGCCGAGACGTGCGGGATGTCGGCAAGCTGCTCCTGGATGACCCCCATGCGGCGGTGGTACTCGGCCAGACGAGCCTCGTGATCGGTGTTGAACCAGACGTCCAGCGCGACCGCCAGGGCCACCACCTGCTGCCGGTCCAGCTTCATGCCGCGCCCGAAGGCGTAGCCGCTGCCGACGGGGACCTCGTCGTTGGCGATGCTGCCGGAGAAATCGAGCTTGCGCAGCGGATCGATGTACTTCCTGCGGCCGGTCACCATGCCGGTCGAGTGCGAGCTGCCGAAGTACTTGCCGCCGAAGCAGACCATGTCGGCTGCCTGCGCGATCCAGCGGAAGTGCTCCAGCGGGTAGATCTGGGCGGCGGCGTCGACGATCACCGGCACGTCGTGGCGCCGGCCGATGGCGACCACGTCCTCCAGGGGAAGGTCGCCGGTGCGCTCAGGGAACAGGTAGCCGGCCGGTTGCGAGAAGGGGTGGGCGATGGCGACGGTGTCCTCGCCGATGGCCGCCTCCAACTCCTCGGCGGTGCAGCCGTCATCGCGGCCGACCGGCACCAGCCGGCCGCCGGCGAAGGTGAAGCAGGGCTGCACCCAGTAGCGGTGCTGGCGCTGGATCAGGACCTGGTTGTTGCTGCCGGTGGTGTTGGGCAGGCGCGCCATCTTGGCGCCGTCGTCGCGGGTCATGGCGATCGCGGAGCTCAGGATGATCGCGGCCGCGCAGCCGGAGGTGGGGTGCGCGGTCTCGCAGCCGAGCAGGTCGGCGATGTAGTCGCCGGTCTTGCTCATGAGGTCGGCCATGTCCGTCCAGCCGCGGCCGGCCTCGTCCATCGCGGCTCGGACCACCGCCGACGGCGAGGATCCGCCGAACGCGGTCGAGTTGCTGCGCGCGTTGAGAATCGGCACGACGCCGAGCTTCTGGTAGACGCCGCCCTCGGCGAGGCGCGGCAGGCCGTTGGCACCTGATGCAGACATGCCGGTCAGGGTATCCAACCGCCGAGCGCCGGTCCATCCGCCTGACGTCGGATCTGGGCGTGAGTATCTGCGTGAAGCGGGAGGCAGCACACTGGCGGGTGTATCATGGGCCGTCGTGAGGATCTTCCGCATCCAGCCGGACGAGACGTTCCGCGAGTACAGCCAAACGCCGTTTCAGGCCGATCACGAAGAGGAAGTGATCGAGCGCTGGCTCGAATCCAACTCGCAGACGATCCTGGAGGACGGCGGCGTGGCGATCATCGGCCGGCAGGTGCCGACAAACCTCGGCGGCAGGATCGATCTGATCGGCCTGGACCGCGCCGGGAATGTCGTGGTGATCGAACTGAAGCGCGACCGGACGCCACGCGACACCATCGCTCAAGCCCTCGAGTACGCGTCCTCCGTCGCGCGCCTGGATGTCGACCACTTGCAGGACATCCTGCGTTCGTATCAGAGCGACGAGACGATGGAACTTGGCGAGTTTCACCGCGAGTCCTTTCGACTTGCGGCGACGGATGCCGTGGCGTTCAACAAGAACCAACACATCGTCGTCGCCGGCCAAAACGTGACGGCAGAGATCCGGCAGACGGCGGCGTTTCTGCGCGGGAAAGGCATCGCGGTCACGTGCGTGGAGTTCGCCTACTTCCAGGCCGAGGACGGCAGCCGTCTGTTGTCTCAGGAGATCGTCGTCGGCAGGGAGTCCGACCGTCCGCCCGGCGCCGCGTCCAGCGCATCGTCCAAAGCGTCCGAAGAGACGTTTCTCGCCTCAGTCGACGACCACGGGAGGGCGTTCTATTCCCGACTCCTGGAGCTCGCGAAGAGGAAGTCGATGCCCGTCGAATGGGGAGTGAAGGGCTTCTCCCTGAATGTAGACGTCGGGGGCGAGAACGTCGTTGTCTGCACTGTTTACCCACCCGACGCGGTAGGCAAGGGGCAGACTCTCCGCACTGCTTTACGTGACAAAGGGGGAGCCGGAGACAAGACCGCGGTGCCGGAATCTGAACTTCAAGCGCTTCACGAGCAGGCGTTCGCGACCGGACTGTTCACTACTGCGGGGCAGCAGCTCAAGTGCCCGACCGATCGTGCTTTGACCGAGACCCAGATGAGTGCTCTTCTGGCTTGGTGCGAAGCGGTGGAGCAGGCAGTACGGAAACACGGTCTGCGCTGACTCTGGCTGCCTCGCGACTACGGCTGCTCGACGTCTCGCCCCTCGGGAGCCCGGGAGCTGGCGGGTGGGTGCCCCTCATCGATCCAACGCCCCGGAGCGAACCATCTGAGTCAGCATGGGCGGGGGCAGGCCGATCGTCGAGGTGTCGCCACCGGCGGGCTCGCCTGCCATGATCGCCGCATGAAAGCGTCGCACATCACCGCTCCCGGCCGGGTGTCGATCGTCGACGCGGCGGAGCCGCAGCCGCAGGCCGGCCATGCGGTGGTGCGGGCGGAGATCGTCTCCATCTGCGGCAGCGACCTGAAGGCGGTGTACAGCCTGCCGGCGGACGAGTACCCCCTGGTGCCGGGGCGCAGCGGCCACGAGGTGATCGGCGTCATCGAGGAGGTTTCTTACGGCTCCAAGGTGGTGTTCCCGTTCGAGGCGGGCGAGCGCGTGCTTGCCCTGCCGGCCGGCCAAGCCGGAATGGCGGAGCGCTTCCTGGCGCCGGTCGATCGCGTGTTCCGGATTCCGGAGCATCCGATCGAGCAGATGGTGATGGCGCAGCCGCTGGCCACCGTGATCAGCGGCGCGCAGAAGCTCACCAACGTGATCGCCGGCGATGTGGTGGTGATCGGCCAGGGTGGCATCGGCCTGATGTTCGACACCCTGCTGCGTCGCATGGGAGCGCGGCGCGTGGTCGGCGTCGAGCTGATGCCGGCGCGGCGCGAGGTAGCCGAGCACTTCGGCGCCACCCACGTCGTCGACGGCACGACTGACGACGTGGACGAGCGGATCCGCGACGCGCTCGACGGCGGTCTGGCCGATACCGTGATCGACGCAACGGGCGAGCCCGAGGCGATCAACCTGTGTGCGCAGGTGGTGCGCAGCCGGGGCGAGATCCTGTTCTTCGGCGGCCTGAAGGAGAGGACGTTCACCTTCGACTTCTTCTCGTTTCACAGCAAGCAGCCGGAGACGCGCTTCTCCGGCGCGGGCGGCAGGCCGCTGTTCGAGCTGGCGATCAACCTGATCGCGCGTGGCGACATCCCCGTGGACGGCATCATCACCCATCGCTTTCCGCTGGCGGAGGTGGCGCAGGCATACGATGCCGCGCACGCCCGCGCCCACGACTGCATCCGCGTGGCGGTCGAGCCGGACTGACAGTTGGATTCGTCGTGAAGGAGTCTCACGAGATCCGCGATGCCATCCATGGCTTCGTTCGGCTGACGACCCGGGAGAGACGACTGATCGACTCCCCCGCGATCCAGCGATTGAGACATGTGCACCAGCTCACCACGACATTCATGGTATTTCCGGTTGCCACGCATTCCCGCTTCGAGCACTCGCTGGGTGTTGCCGATCTTGCTCCCCGGATTTCGATGTCGTCGTCCGCGAGACAACCTGCGTCCAGTCCAGGACCGCCCAAAACATGGATCTATGGAGGGAAGAAAGATGAATGATGAGTTCAGGACCGCGGTGATGGGTGATTTGATCGCCGGGCTGAGAGCCGCTGGGAGCTGGTGCGGAGAGACACACGTGCAGAAGAGCATCTACGTTCTTCAGGCCGGTCTGCATGTGCCTCTAGGGTATGATTACATTCTCTATAAACATGGCCCGTACTCATTCGAGCTCAAGTCGGAGATGGCGGGACTGATCGGCCGCGGATTGTTGCGGCAGGAGTTCTCATCGCCGCCGTACGGCCCCCGTCTGGTAGGTACGGATGTGATGGAGACGCACCGCAGTCGATATTCCGGCAAGGTTGGGGAACACTCGGCAGCGATCCAGCAGGTCGCTCAATTCTTCAGGGACCGCGGGGTAGCGGAGTTGGAAGTGCTGTCGACAGCTCTTTACGTGACCGTGTCACAAGGGAGTGAGACCGCAGAAAAGCGCGCGGAACGCATTCACGGATTGAAGCCTCACGTGTCGGTGAAGACGGCGCTAGGTGCTCTGAAGGAGCTTGATGCATCCGCCGTGTTGGCTTGAGGGATCGGGTTGACACGGAGTCAGACGAACGACGTGCTCTCTGTGAATGAGTTGTGTGAGGAGTCACGATGATGGATATACCGGTCGCGAGGCCCAAGAACGGCGTCACGTTGGAGGACTATGGGATCGTCCCGCCTGCCGAGGTACGGGAACTGATCGCGTACGTGCTGCTGTCGGAGGACGAGATACAGCGCAGGGTGGACGAGCTTGCGGAGGAGATCGGCAGGATCTATGCGGAGGGGCAGGAGCTCATCCTGCTGCCGATCCTGACCGGAGCCGTCTTCCTCGCCACCGACATCGGCAGGGCCCTGGCCAGGCGAAGCTCGCTCAACATCAAGTACGACCTGACCAAGGCCTCGTCCTACGAGAGCAAGACACAGCAGGAGATACGGATTCAACTGGAGCCGGTCGGCGTCCGGGGCAAGAGCGTCCTGTTGCTCGATGACGTGCTGGACCGCGGCACCACCATGGCGACGCTGCGAGCCAAGCTGCAGGAGTGGGGAGCCAAGGACGTCAGGGCGTGCGTGATGTTCAACAAGCTGCCGAAGGACCCGGACCAGGAGGTGCTGGAAAAGCGCCGGGCGGCCAGTCCCGAATTCGTCGGATTCGAGATCCCCGTGATCGAAGGTGAGAGTCCCTGGATCGGCGGCTACGGCCTGGACTCGACCAGCACCTACCACCTGCGGCACCTGCCCTGCCTGGTCGCGATCAAGTAGCGTCAGTTCTGGCCTGATGGGTCAGGTGCCGCAGGGGATCTGCGGGTCTTGCGCTGGCGTTCAATCCAGTATTCGCGGAACGATCGCAGCCGTGGAAGCGTCTCACGATCCTTTGCCCGGTTCGATGCCTCCTTGCTGGCGATGATGTCATCGAGTGAGCAGACCGGAAACCCTTCGACGTCGACACGCCGCTCGAATGCATCCTGGAACCTCTCGATGCCATCCGGCGCGAACACCAGATCCAGATCGAACGGGCCGTTCTTGAGCTGCACGAAGTCCTTGCCGCGGACAATCTCCTGTGCTTGGTCGCCGGTCAACGTGAACCCGAGCTCGTGGAGTGCATGCACCAGCGACCGACCGTTGGCGACGTGCTTCTCGATGAACAGATCGGCATCCTGCGTCGTGTCGGGAAAACCGAGCAGGATCGCGCCTGACTTGCCTATGAACAGGTAACGGACGCCATGGCGTTGCAGGGCGTCCCGTATCTCCTCAGCCTGGCGGTACTCGAACGCGGCCATAGCCCAGCCAGTCAGGCAGTTCCCGCTCGCACCACTGACGATACTCCTCCATCGTGTCGAACGATCGGTACTCCGCATCGTCCAACACGGGCTTGTAGGTCCGGATGAAGGAGTATCGCCACCGCACGGCCAGCGGCCGGCGTGCGGCGGCCTCGAACTCCGCCCACAGAGCGGGGTCGACGCGGGCCATGGCGCCACTGTAGGCGCAGCCTGAATGGACTGCAAGGTACTGTCGCGGAGCCAGGCTGTGGGCCACCAGCATGACGTCGTGGCCGTCGCACAGGGCGTGCTGCAGCTTGAGCCCGAGCGGGCAGCGCACGTCGCTTCCGAACGATGAGTTCAGTTACGGAATCCGCGACAACCGGTCGAGACACCGCCGTAAGCTGTCGCTGCGAATACTCGCTGTCGTCGGCGACCACGCGGTCCAAATGTACTCGATCAACCTGCTCGCGTATCCCGGTCCCACTCGAGCTCTACTGCGATCGCGTGGAACGACGTCTTCGCGCATCCTTCGCGACCTCGAGTGTCGTACCACCCCGACCAAGTGGTCCTTTGGATGGCGAATCGACTCCGGATCGCTGGTGACGCGCCCCGTGGAGACGCCAAAGTAGCGAGCGAACGAGCTTTGATCAGCGATGAGCCAGGACTCAATCTCGTGCACGGCGATGCGGAACGTCATCCCTCGCGAAGGCGTTGCCAGCAACCGTTCACGGAGGTCCGGAGCGCAGTCCGCATCGGTGTTCAGGTCCCGCAGCACAAACCACGATCCGTGGCGGGCGGCCGCGTTGTAGCCGTCCAACGACCGATCCAACCGTTGCTTGCCGCGTTCCCCGTGTACCGCTACGACTGCAAGCCCGACCTCTTGGCAGATTCGGCGGGCAAGCGCCGTATCGACGGCACCTTCGGTTGCCACGGAGACCGTGCGCACGACTCAGTCTCCAAACATCAGCGCCAGTTGTTCTTCACCCCTTGGTGCCGTGCGTGGAAGTACGGCATCGCCCATCGATACCCCCGATTCCAGCAGAAGTCTGATCTCCGGGTCGGCGGCGGCGACTTCCACCCGTGTGCCGTTGCTGTCCGGGCGCAGCAGTAGCGTCTCGTCGGACGCGATCCCTTCGTCAAGGAGGAACTCGGGCGAATGCGTGGAGACGATCACTTGACGCTTCGACCGTCGCGTGGCGCGGTAGAGCATCTGCGGGATGAACTTGATCACCGCCGGATGCAGGTTCAGTTCCGGCTCCTCGATCATCAGAGGACCGGTGCCGTCCATCACCGACCACAGGAGCGCCATGAGCCGCAGGGTGCCGTCCGAGAACTGATCCTCTCTCTGCCAGCCCGCATTCGGCCGCCAATGCTCATAGCGCCCTTCGAGATGAGGGATCCCGATCTCGTCTTTTTCCAGCTTCAATTCCCGTAACTGCGGCACGGCGATTCGGAGCGCATGCTCGATTCGTTTTAGCCGCGATTGCCGGATCTTCGGCGAGCTGCGCGCGATCTGTTCCAGGAGGTCGCTTCCGAATGTCTCTACGGTCAGATCTCGACCCGTGAACCGGTCCGGCTGACGGACCAGAGGCGGTAGGACGTGGAGGTAGTGTATCGAGTTGAAGAACCGGTAGATGTCGCGGAATGTCTTGTTCGTGCTGATGCCTTCCAGATGAGTCTGACGCAGTCGCTCAGCGTCTTTCTCGTCGTCGGAATCCGGCCGCCGGAGCACCTCGTGACCCTCTCGCTCGACAAGCTCCTCCTTGATCCTTGGCTGCCGCTGGTTGTCCTGAATGATACTGAGCCGGTACCGCCACTTCGCTGGATTGGCGAGCTCGCCGAGTTGCACGTCGAGCACGATTGCCGGATATCGGCGCGCTGCAAGACAGCGGATCTTCGAGACGCCTCCGCGGTCGGCCACGGCTTTCTCCAGACCGCCGCCGGGGTTCGTGATGTCGCGCAGGAAGCGAAGTGCATCGAGCAGGTTGGACTTCCCCGCTGCGTTCGGTCCGGCGATGAACACCCGCTGCTGCAACGGCACGTCGATGTGTGTGAAGTTCCGCCAGTTTTCGAGGGTGATGTGGCTAACGATCATCGGTCTGTTCGGTCGGGCCTAATCCCCCACGTTGCAGACGTCGAAGGCGTGCTTCAGGGCGGGGACGATGTCTCCGGCGGGGACGAACTCGTGGCCGACGTAGCCGTCGTAGTCGGTGGCGGCGATCGCCCGGCAGATGCCCCGGTAGTTCAGCTCCTGCGTGTCGTCCAGATCCTGGCGGCCGGGGTTGCCGGCGGTGTGGAAGTGTCCGATGTGGGGGAGGGCGCGCCGCAGGGAGCGGATCACGTCGCCTTCCATGATCTGCATGTGATAGATGTCGAACAGCAGCTTGATGCGCGGAGACCCGACCATCTCGCACAGCGCGATGCCCCAGTCGGTGTGGTCGCACAGGTAGCCGGGATGATTGATGCGTGAGTTCAGCAGCTCGACGTTGACGTTGACGCCGGCCTCCTCCGCGATCGGAGCCACGCGGCGCAGCACGCGGGCGCACTCGACCATGCCTTCCAGGTCGCTCTGGCCGTCCAGCCGGTTGCCGGCGAAGGCGATCACGTTGGGGACGTCGTTGGCCGCGGCCAGATCGATCGTTTCCCGCAGCTCGCTGACGATGCGGTCGTGGTTGGCGGGGTTGTTGCTGCCGTTCTCGAGCGTGCCGTGGCCGCAGGTGCTCACCATGCGCAGCCCGTGCTCGCGGGCCGTGGCCACGACCTCGTCGAAGTCCTCCTCTCCGGACGCTCCGCCGCCGCGGCGTCCCCACATCTCGATCGCGGCGTAGCCGATCCCGGCCGCGTGCCGGCACAGGTCGCCGAGCGGGAGGACTGCGGTCCCGAAGATCGGGAACGCGATGGACTGCTTGATCTTCATGGTGCCTCCCTCATGCGGTGCGCGGCTCTCTTCGCCTGACACCCTATCAGCACCGTGAACCGCCCGCATACCTCCGCTGGCTCGCCTCTGAGGTCGCGAACGGGACTGCCGGCCAGTACCTGAGCGACGGCGGTCCTCGCGCGCGGGACTTGACAGCGATCACCTGCGGCCATAGGTTGACAGTGTACCAGTGAAGTAGTACACTGGTTGTATCAAGCACGGAGGAGGACGGAATGGTTGAACTTGAAGGAGTCGCGTTCGGGTACGGCAGGAGGGGCCGGCTGTTCGACGGGCTGGACCTGACGCTTGCGCCGGGCAACGTCTACGGGCTGCTCGGCCGCAACGGCGCGGGCAAGACCACGCTGCTGAACCTGATGTCGGGACTGCTGTTCCCGAAGGCGGGCAGCGCCCGCGTCGCCGGCGAGGAGGTGCGCCGCCGCACGCCGGCGTTCCTGCGCGAGCTGTACTTCGTGCCGGAGGAGTTCCACACGCCGGCGCTGTCGGCGCGCGCGCTGGTCAGGCTCTACGGCGTGTTCTATCCCCGCTTCGATCACGCCGCCATGGAGCGCTACCTGGCCGAGCTGGAGATCGATCCGGAGCAGCGCATGACCGCCATGTCCTACGGGCAGAAGAAGAAGGTGCTGCTCGCGTTCGCGGTGGCCAGCGGGTGCCGGCTGCTGCTGCTCGACGAGCCGACCAACGGGCTCGACATTCCGGCCAAGAGCCAGTTCCGCCGCCTGCTGGCGGGTGCGGCGGCCGACGACCGGGTAATCGTCGTCTCGACCCACCAGGTCCGGGACCTGGAGCACCTGATCGATCCGATCCTGATCCTGGAGCAGGGGTCGATCGTCTTTCAGCACTCCGTGGAGGAGATCTCGGCGGCGCTGGCGGTTCGCGAGGCCGGCGTGGCGGGGTCGCCGGGCAACGGTCACGCCATCTACGTGGAGCTCAGCACCGGCGCAGCAGGCGCGCACGCCGGACGGGCCCTGGTGCCCGCGGAGCGCGGCGGACTGATGGCCGAGTCGGCCGTCGACCTGGAGCTGCTGTTCAACTCGGTGTGCGCCGATCACCGGCGCGTCGAAGCGGCGTTCGCCCGCGCGGACACGGACGAAAGGAGCGAGTGATGTACCAGACCAACGTATTCTCGGTGGAGCGGGCGTGGCACGCGCTGCGCACCGATCTCCATCAGCAGAGCCGGGCGGTCCTGGTCGGGACGGGTGCCGCGGCGGCGGTGATCCTGATCGCCAACGTGTTTTCGCCGGAGCCCACGGGCTCCGACTTTCATGCGGCGTTCTTTCCATTGGCGCTGATCGTCGGTGGTTTCCTGTTCACCAGCACGCTGTTCGCGGAGCTGCCGGACAAGCCGCGGGCGCATGCCTACCTGACGCTGCCGATCTCGACGCTGGAGCGATGGGCCGTGCGGCTTCTGCTGTCCACCGTCGGGTACGCGGCCGTCGCCCTGGCCGGCTACTTCCTGGTGACCCTGCTCGGGGCCGGCATCAGTCAGCTCATCCGCGGACAATCGCATCCCGTCTTCACGCCGTCCATGAACGATTGGCGCATCGTGTTGCGCTACCTGGTGACCAGCTCGCTGTTCCTGTTCGGGGCGGTGTACTTCCGGCGCTGGAACGCGCTCAAGGTAGTCCTGTCCGTTGCCGGGGTGTTCCTGGCGCTGGCCGTGATCGCCGCGGGCCTGGGGTGGCTGGTGTTCTTCGAGTTCACCGGCAGTTTCGGCCCCTGGTTGGCGAGTGCTCCGGGCGTCATGGAGGCGATCGAAGCGGGCGGAAAGATCTTTTTCTGGGGGGTCATGGCGCCGCTGTTCTGGTTCCTGACCTGGCTCCGCCTGAGCGAGACGGAAGTCTGAGCATGGAATTCACCCAACCGCAGGCCATCTATCTGCAGATCGGCGACTACATGTGCGAGAACATCCTGCGGCGCGTGTGGCATGGCGGGGACCGCATCCCCTCCATCCGCGAGCTGGCGATGGACGTGCAGGTGAACCCGAATACGGTCACCCGTACCTACGCCTACCTGCAGGATCAGGGAATCATCTTCAACCGCCGCGGCATCGGTTACTTCGTGGCCGACCGCGCCTATCACGAGGCGCGCGAGCTGAAGCGCCGCAGCTTCATCGACCGCGACCTGCCGCACCTGTTCAAGACCATGGATCTGCTCGGCCTGGAGCTGAGCGATCTGGAACCACACTACCGCGACCGAGACCGCTCATCGGCGCGCACCGAAGAAGGAGTCATCTGATGTACACGAATCGAATATTGGCGACCTCGGGAGTCGTTCTGATCCTGCTTACCGCGGGAGTCGCGGTGGCGATTCGCGTGTTCTCCGTGCCGGCCCGGGAGGACGGCGATGTACTTGAGTTCGATCGGCAGATCGAGGGGGATCGGCAGATCGACGTAGAGCGGTTCACCGCCCTGGAGCTGAGCGGCGGATGGGAGCTGCACCTCACGCATGCCGCCGAGTACAGCGTGGTGCTCATCGGCGACCAGGACTTGGTCGACACCGCCGAGGTATCGACTGCCGGTGATCGGCTCAGCATCATCTTCAGGGACGTCGACGAGGACCGGACAGCCCGGATCATGATCACCGCACCGGCGATCGAGACGCTGAGCCTCGCCGGGGTCGTGAACGGCACGGTCGTCGGCCTCGATGCGGCAGACCTCACGGTGCGTCTGGACGGAGCGAGCAACCTGGTCTTCGAGGACAGCACCATCGGTGACCTGACGCTGCAGACCGCGGGCGCCGCCAACATCGACCTGGAAGAGTCGCTGGTCGAGAACGCCGTGCTCAGCCTGGCGGGCGCCAACCAGCTCCGGATCACCATGGACGGCGGATCGCTGACCGGTCGCGTCGAAGGCGTCGGCAACGTGCGCTACTCCGGTGAGACGAGCAGCGTGAACGTCGATATCGACGGGATCGTGAGACTTCGCCCCAGGTAGCGGTCGGAGCCGGCCAAGGGAGTTGGGAACATGAAGGATGAACCGGTCATTCGGACCGACGGTCTGACCAAGCGTTTCGGAGAGATCACGGCGGTGGACGACCTCTCGATGGAGGTGCGGCGTGGCCATATCTACGGACTATTGGGACCGAACGGGTCCGGCAAGACCACGACGATGGGGATGCTGCTCGGCGTGCTGAGGCCGACGTCGGGCAGCTTTCGACTGTTTGGCTCGACCGCACGGCATCGGGAGGCGCTGCGCCGCATCGGGGCCGTCATCGAGAGCCCGGCCTTCTATCCGTACCTGTCGGGGCGGGAGAATCTCGAGTACTTCCGTCTCATCTCCGGACGCGGTTCGTCGGCCGACGTCGACGACGTGCTCGAACAGGTGGGGCTGGCGGGCCGGGGCGACGACCGTTTCCACAGCTACTCGCTCGGGATGAAGCAGCGGCTGGGGATCGGCTACGCCCTGCTGGGCGACCCGGAGCTGGTGTGCCTGGACGAGCCCACCAACGGCCTGGACCCGGAGGGCATGATCCAGGTGCGCGAACTGATACGGAGCCTTGGCGACGGCAGCAGGACCGTGCTGCTGTCGAGCCACCTGCTGCACGAGGTCGAACAGGTCTGCGACCGCGTCACCATCATCTCGAAGGGAAAGCTGGTGGTCCAGGGCGAGGTCGCCGAACTGGTCCGTGCGGACCGGGACGAGCGGGTCCGCGTGAAGACCACCGACGACCGGAAGGCGCGCGCGATACTGTCGGCGCTGGACTGGGTCGGGGAGGTGGCAACGACGGAGGATGGCGCGCTCTCCGTGGCGGCGCCTGTCGAGAGGTCGGGGGAGCTGGTGGCGGCCATGAGCCGCTCCGCGGTCTACGTCACCGAGATGGCGCCCGTCGGGAGGTCCCTCGAACAGTATTTCCTGGAAGTAACGGGAAGCGAGTGATGGAGAGGACACCAATGATGACTCACGTTCTGACACTGACGAGAGGAGAGTGGTACAAGCTGCGCAAGCGGCTGATACCCTGGATACTGCTGGGCATCATCGCCGCCATTACGCAGGGCGTCTTCTGGATCGGCTATGTCAGCTACTACCCAGGCGCCGATTCCGTAGCGGCAGCGGGGACCGGCGCCGCGGCTCCACCGAGCGGCGAAGGAGTCTCGGTAAGCATAGGTCTGAACGGAGGCAGCGTAGGCGCGGGCGGGTTCACGCTGCCGTTCAGCATCAGTCGCATGGCCGGGCAACTCCCCATGATCTTCGTCATCCCCATCATGATCCTGGCGGCTACGGTCATCGGGGTGGAGTACGGTCTGGGCACGCTGAGGGCGACGTTGACCCGAGGGGCCGGACGCTGGCAGCTGCTCAGCGCGAAGGTCGTCATGCTCATGGGTGCGGGTAGCGCCGGAATCATCGTCATAGCTGCGCTTGTCGGCATCGCCAGCATGGTCGCGGGAATCCTGCCGCCCACCGCGGAGGAACCGCTCGTGGCTGGCGACCCGGCGGCATGGAAGGCGGTGGCAACCGCGCTGGGCAAGGCGGTGTACGCTCTGGCGCCGTACCTCGCGTTGGCCGTGTTCCTGACGGTGGCGACCGGGTCCAACGCACAGGGCATGGCGCTGTCGATGGGCTACTTCCTCTTCGAGCTGTTGATCGCTCCCGCGCTCGCCGGGATAGCCGGATGGTTGGGGAACGTCCTGGACGTAACGCTCCTGGGCTCCAACGTTTCCGCGTGGATGAGCGCGGCGTTCCCGGCGGACGACGCCCGGGCGTTCTTCGTCATGCTGGCATACACGGCGGTCCTGCTTGGCGCAGCGCTCTGGATCTTCCAGCGCAGGGACGTGCCCGGCGCAAAGGGAGAGTGACGAATGGGTTCAGCCACCGGCCACCTCGAACGCCGTCACGTTGCGCGTCTTGCGGCTGAACTCGACCCCGATCAGGTGGATCGGTTCGCCCCGGCCCCGGTATTTGTCGGCGTACCCACGCTCACGCAACTGCGCCAGCGCCGACCCCGGAGGCGCGAGCTCCACGACCTTGAACTCGAACAGATACACGTGCCCGCCGGTGCGCACGGCCATGTCCAGCCGGCCGTGGCTGCTCGACTCCTCCACCACGATGTCGTAGCCGAGCGCCGCAAAGTAGGAGTAGAACACGCTCGCGTAGTAGCCCTCGTAGTCGGCGATGGCGTTGTTGGTGTACCACTGATAGGGAATGCTCGCGAAGAAGGCGTGAAACAGCTCCTGCAGCCCCGCGCAATCGTGCGTGGCAAGCAGGCGTGCCAGCCGCATGCTGTTCACCGTCTGCTGCCCGGCGTCCTTCACCAGGCGGCGCAGCAGCACCCGGTTCAGGCTCTGGCGCACCTCCCGGTTGGGATAGCCCAGCCGGTACAGCGCCTGACCCCCCAGTTCCTCTTCCGCCGTGATCGTCAGATAGCCGGTCTGGAACAGCAGTGCCTCGGTGCCGATGTGGCCCACGTCGAACGCGGAAAGCAGATCTTCCGTGCCCACCATGTCGTCCAGTGACACCGAGGAGACGCGCCGCTCAAGAAGCGTCTCCATCAAGAACGCCGGCGTCCCGGTCTCGAACCAGTGCGCCTTGAACTCGCGGCTGTCGAACAGCAGCAGCAGGTCGTACGGGTTGTATACCTTCTCTGCGCCCCGCCAGCGGTAGCCGTTGTACCACTCGCGCACCTGCTCCCGATCCAGGCCGTTCAGCTCCGGCGTGAACACCGTGTCCAGGTCACCTTCCGTATAGCCGCAGATCGCCGAGTAGCGCCGATCCAGCGTGATGTCGGTGAGGTTGTTCAGGTCGGAGAACACGCTGACCTTGGTGAACTTGCTCACGCCGGTGAGAAAGGTGAAGTGAACGTGTGCTTCCGCGAACTTGACGTTCGAGTACAGGCTGCGCAGGAATCTTCGATTGGCGTCGGCGATCGCCGGATCTCCGAGCGCGTCCAGGATCGGCTTGTCGTACTCGTCGACCAGCACTGCCACCCGCTGTCCCGACTTGCGATGCAGCGCTTCCAGCAGGTACCCCAGCCGCTCCGGTCCGGTGGTGTCGGTCGCCACCTGTTCCCGGCGCTCGATTCGAGCCAGTTGCGCCGTCACGTTGCGGCGCAACCCATCCGGATCCAGGTAGTCGCCACCGCTGAAGTCGAGCCGCACCACCGGATGGCGCTCCCAGTCGCGGCCGTCGTGGATGTGGAGCCCCTCGAACAGCTCCTCGCTGCCCTCGAACAGCTCCTTCAGCGTGTCGAGGAACAGGCTTTTGCCGAACCGCCGCGGACGCGACAGGAAGTAGTGGGTACCTTCGGCGAGCAGACGCTCGATGTAAGGCGTCTTGTCCACGTAGTAGCAGTTATCTTCCCTCAGCTTGCGGAAGGTCTGCACGCCGGTTGGCAGTCTGCGCCTCTCCACCGGCTGAGCGTAGCCGGTCAGCCCGCGCCAGCTCAAACTGCAGGCCGGTCAGTGGCCCGCGCGCATCCGGGCCGCCACGTGGCACGCGGCGAAGCGGTCGTCGCCCATCGGGGTGAGCACGGGTTCCTCCCGGCGGCAGATGTCCTCGCGGTAGGGGCAGCGCGGATGGAACGAGCAGCCAGGCGGACGGTGCGCCGGGTCCGGGATCTCTCCCTCCAGCGTCACGCGGTCGCCGGTGCGATCGGGGTCAGGGACCGCTGACAGCAGCGCCTCCGTGTAGGGGTGCAGCGCGTGCGTGAACAACTCCTCGGTGGGGCCGGTCTCTCCCACCGTGCCGAGATACATGACGATCATGTGGTCGCTCATGTGACGCACGACGTGCAGGTCGTGGGAGACGAAGACGTACGCCAGGTCGCGCTCGGCCTGGATGCGCAGCATCAGGTTGAGGATCTGCGCCTGCACCGACACGTCGAGCGCGGAAGTCGGCTCGTCGGCGAGGATCAGCTTGGGGTCCAGGGCCAGCGCGCGCGCCAGGCCGATGCGCTGGCGCTGGCCGCCTGAGAACGCGTGCGGGTAGCGGTTGATGTGGTCGGGATTCAGGCCGACCACGGCGAGCAGGGCGCGCACGCGCTCGTCGGTCTCGCGGCGGCCGCGCGCCGCGCCGCTCAGGGTCAGCGGCTCGGCGACGATGTCGCGCACCGGCAGGCGCGGGTTCAGCGACGAGTCGGGGTCCTGGAAGATCATGCGCATGCGCTGCCAGATCTGCCGCTGCTCCGGCCCCTGCACGTGCGTGATGTCCTGGAGCTCGTCATGCACGCGGAAGCGGAGCACGCCGCTGTCAGGCTCGAGGATGCGCATCAGCATGCGCAGCAGCGTCGTCTTTCCGCAGCCGCTCTCGCCGACCAGCCCGAGCGTGCGCCCGCGCAGCACCTGCAGCGACACGCCGTCCACGGCGGGGACGTGCCCGATCACGCGCCGCATCAGGCCACGGCGGATCGGGAAGCGCTTCACCAGCTCCCGCGCCTCCAGCAGGAGGCCGTCGTCGCGTGCGCGTGCCATCAGCCGTCCTCCGCCCGGTCGGAATGGAGAAAGCAGGCGACGTCGTGGCCGTCCCCGACGGAGGTGAGCGCGGGCATGCGGCGGTCGCAGACACCCGGCATGAACTCCCCGCACCGCGCGCTGAACGGGCAGCCCGGCGGGAGCCGCCGCGCGTCCGGAACCGTCCCTTCGATGGTCTGTAGGGGGGTCTTGCGCGCGCTCGACTGGTGCGGCACGCACGCCATGAGCACCTTGGTGTAGGGGTGCCTGGGCCGCCGGTACACCTCGCCTGCCTCTCCGCGCTCGACGATCTTGCCCAGGTACATGACCGCGATCTGCTCGCTCATCTCCGCCACCAGGCCGAGATCGTGCGAGATGAACAGGACCGACATGGCGTGCGACTGCTGCAGCGATCGCAACAGCTCCATGATCCGCGCCTGGATGGTGACGTCGACCGCCGTGGTCGGCTCGTCCGCGATCAGCAGCTCGGGATTGGCGGCCAGCGCCACGGCGATCATGGCCCGCTGGCGCATGCCGCCTGACAGCTCGAACGTGTAGGCGTCGAGCTGGCGCTCGGGCCTGGGCATCCCCACGTCGGCCAACAGGGCGACCGCCCGCTCGCGCGCCTCGGCCCGGCTCACCGGCTCGTGCGCGCGAATCGCCTCCGTGATCTGCAGGCCGATCCGGTGCACGGGGCTCAGGCAGGTCATCGGCTCCTGGAAGATCATCGCCACGCGCCGCCCGCGGATCGCGCGCAGCGCGCGCCCGGCCGGCGGCAGCAGCGCCAGGTCGACCGCTTCCCCGTCCGGAGGGTGGTAGAGCACCCGCCCGCTCTCGATCTTCCCCGGCGGCGGGATGATGCGCAGCACGGCGCGGGCGGTCACCGACTTGCCGCAGCCGCTTTCGCCGACCAGCCCCATGACGTGGTTCGTCGGGACCCGCAACGAGACGCCGTTGACGGCGCGCACCGTGCCCAGCGTGGTGTGGAAGTGGACGTGCAGGTCCTCTATGGACAGCAGGTCCGCGCGGCCGTCGTCAGGCATGCCAGCGGCAGGAATGCCGGCGTCAGGAATGCCGTCGTCAGGCATAGGGATCCGCGGCGTCGCGCAGACCGTCGCCCAGGAAGTTGAATGCCAGCACCGCGACCACCACGGCAGCGCCGGGCAGCAGCAGCCACGGCATCAGGGCCACCGCCTGGATGTTCTGCGCCTCCTTGAGCAACACGCCCCAACTGATGGCCGGCGACCGCAGGCCGATCCCCAGGAAGCTGAGCGCCGTCTCGCCCAGAATCATGCCCGGGATCGCCAGCGTCGCCGAGGCGATGATGTGGCTGAGAAAGGACGGGATCAGGTGGCGAAACATGACGCGCGGGCCGCGGGCGCCGTCGATGCGGGCGGCCAGCACGAAGTCCTCGTCGCGCAGCGACAGCAGCTTGCCGCGCACCACCCGCGCCATGCCGGTCCAGCCGGTGAGGGAGAGGATGACCGTGATCAGGAAGAAGGTGCGCGTCTGCGGCCAGTCGTGGGGAATCGCGGCGCTCAGCGCCATCCACAGCGGCAGCGACGGGATCGCGATGAGGACCTCGATGATGCGCTGGATCACCATGTCGGCCAGGCCGCCGAAGTAGCCCGATATCGCGCCGAGCGCGATGCCGAGCCCGAAGCTCAGCGCCACGCCCACGAAGCCGATGGTGAGCGAGATGCGGGTGCCGTAGATGATTCGTGACAGCAGGTCCCGCCCCTGCGTATCGGTACCCAGCAACGTGCCGCGCTCATCGCCGTCGAAACCGAACAGGTGAACGCGTGCCGGGATGAATCCGAGCAGGCGATACTCGTCCCCCCGCACCATCAGGTGCAGCGGCAGGCGGATGCTCGTGTCCGCAACGTAGAGGCGCTGCAGCGTGACGGGATCGCGGCGCAGGGTGGTGGCGTACACGAAGGGCCGCGCGTGCAGCCGCCGCTCCTCCACGTCCCACACGCGGAGCCGCATCGGCGGCGCGGAAATGTGGGAGGTGTCGCGCAGGCGAGGGTCATACGGTGCGACGAACTCGGCGAACGTGGCCGCGAGGTAGAGCAGCAACACCACGATCCCGGCCGCCACGGCAATGCGGTGGCGCAGGAACCGGAGCAGGATCAGCCGCCACTGCCCGGCGGTGAGCAGATCGTCCGCGGTTTCCATCCCGTCCGCGGGCGCGACCGCCTCCGTCGCCATCAGTCGAACCGGATGCGCGGGTCGATCGCCGCCAGCAGCAGGTCGGACACGAGCGTTCCGATCACCGTGAAGACCGAGATCAACATGACGAACGACGCTGCAAGCTGCATGTCCTGCCGCTGCAGCGCGGAGAGAAACATCGGACCGCCCGTCGGGATGCCCAGCACGACGGCCGTGATCGTTTCTCCGGCTACCAGCGTCGGCAGCATCCAGCCGACCGTGGAGAAGAACGGATTCAGGGCGATGCGCACCGGGTAGCGCAGGATCGCGCGCACTTCGCTGATGCCCTTGGCACGCGCCATGTCCACGTAGGGCTTGCGCAGCTCATCGATCAGGTTGGCGCGCAGGATGCGGATCGTGCCGGCGGTGCCGGCGGTACCGATCACGATCACGGGAATCCACAGGTGCCCGAGCAGGTCCCAGAACTTGCCCCAGCTCCACGCGGCGGTCTGGTACTCGCGGGAGAACAGCCCGCCGATTTCGACCCCAGGAAAGATCTTGGGGCTCAGGTACATCAGGATGAGCGCCAGCAGAAAATTCGGGATCGCCAGGCCGAGGAAGCCGATGAAGGTCCAGAAGATGTCCCAGAACGAGTACTGCCGCACGGCCGACAGCACTCCGATCGGGAACGAGACCGCCCACGTGAACAGCAGCGCTAGCGTCGAAAGGAGCGCCGTCATGGCGAAGCGGCCGCCGATCAGCTCCCGTACCGGTTTGTGCCAGGAGAGGGAGTATCCGAAGTCGCCCTGGACGAAGTTGGTGATCCAGCGGAAGTAGCGCACGGTGATCGGGCGGTCCAGGCCGTAGCGCTTGCGCAGGTTCTCCACCTCCTCGTCGGAGAACGTGCCCTGCTCGACCATGATCTGGATCTGGTAGCTGACGTAGTCGCCGGGAGGCAGCTCGATCACGACGTAGGCGATGAGCGAGATCGCCGCCAGCGTGATCACCATGATCAGGGCGCGGCGGACCACATACTCGGCCACGGGTACTCCTCAACCCGGACGGCGAAACATCGTCGAACGCGCGTCGCATCCCGGCATGGTCACCCACACCGGGAATGCGTCATGCGTCTCGGCTCGTACTATCAGCCAAAGCGGCTGCAAAGCCCGTTACTGAGCCTTCCAGAATGCGTCCCGCCGGCCGTGATCGCCACGGAACATCGGCTGCCGCCCGCCCGGAATGCCGCGCATCTCCGGCGTCACCATGATCACGAAGCCGGGATGGCGCACGGTGCCGATGCTCCAGAGGTTCTGACGCGAGATCTCCAGGACGTGGCCGAACAGTTCCTTGCGCTCTTCCAGATCGAGCGTCGCCTGGGCGCGCAGGTAGTAGTCGAGCGCTTCCTGCACGATCGCGTTCGGCTTCTCGCCCTGCTCACCGCCGGACATCGTGTAGTCGCGGTACTTCGGCGTCCAGAAGTTGAGCGGCTGGTTCGGCACGAAGTGGGCGGCCTGGTCGTTCACCAGGAGCCCCTCGTTGGTGCCCCAGCTCTCCCAGATCAGCACGCCGTCGTAGTCACCGGCATTGCGCGCCTGCGTCAGCACGCCCCAGTCGACGAAACGCACCGTCAACTCGACGCCGATCTCCTTGAGCCCGTCGGTGATGATCTCGGCGTGCGTCGGCAGCCCGCCGGTATCGAACGACAGGAAGGTGAGTGCCATCGGTTCCCCGTTCGGGAACGTCCGCACCCCGGCGTCATTGCGCGCGTGTCCCAGCTCGTCGAGGATGCTGTTGGCAAGCTCGACATCGTGCTCCGTCGCCTCGTTCTGAACCGCCTCGCTGAAGTACGGGCTGGACGGCAGCGGCGCGACCTGAGACGGATAGCTGAGCCCCTCGTAGAGGATCTGGTTGATGAGCTCGCGGTCGATCGCGTGCGAGATCGCGCGCTTGAACTGCGGGTTCCAGAAGACCTCCCGCATCACCGGATCCGGGTGGTTCAGGTTGAAGTCCAACTGGGACGCGACGAGCGCGGGGTTGTCCTGGACGTAGACCCGGACGATGCCGTCCTGCTCGGCTTTCTTCGCCAGCGTGTAGACGTCGATGTCCAGGAACGAGTAGTCGACTTCCCCGTTCAGGGCCTTCAGCTTGACGACTTCCTGATCGCCGAGGACGGACGTGCGGCGATCCTCGAAGTACGGAAGCTGCTTGCCTTCGGTATCGACCACCCAGAAGTAGGGGTTGCGCGTCCAGATCACCGGGTCGGCCGGCGGCGCATCGGTGAGCTCCCAGGGCTCCAGCGTGGGCTTTTCCACGTTGCCGTACTCGTTGTAGTCGGCGCGGTCCAGGAAGAACTGAGTCCACGACTCGAACCCGGACTTCTTCACCATGTCGGCCAGATCCGACTCGCTGGCATACTCGGCATGAAACTGCTCGAGGTAGTGGCGGGGGAAGCGCGTGATGGGGTTGAACCCGCCGCCCCTGGCGACGAAATCCGCGGGGACACCGAAGTCGAACTGAACGGTGTAGTCATCGATCGCCGTGATGGCAACCCCCCGGTACTGCGGCCGAAGCTGCGGGGTTATGTCCTCATTGAGGATGACGTCGTCCCACCAGAAGGTGAAGTCGGCGGTGGTGAACGGCGTTCCGTCAGACCAGCGCAACCCTTCGCGCAGCCTCAGTTCCCAGACCGACGAGGTGTCGTCGACGGCTGTGTAGCTCTTCGCCACGTTGGGATACGGGTCGGCCGTGAAGCTGTGCTTGTTCAGGATGATGGCCGTCTCGTCGCGCAGCGCCGTCGCCAGACCGACGTCGTAGGTGGCATTGAAGAAGGTGCCGCCATAGAGTCCGGGCCCGTCGACGCCCAGGACCACCAGGGGCTCGATGGGAAGCCGGTCTTCGACCGGCGGCAGGTCGCCTGCGGCAACCGCGGCGTCCAGCGTCGGGGACTGGCTGAAGGCGGGGAGGCTCGCGCCGGTGTCGGCCGTGTACGCCGACGGCGTGGCCCACACGTCATGCAGTGTCATCTCGCCACCGCTCAAACCCGTCTGGGCCGCCAACCCTCCGGTCACGAGCAAACCGATCGCGGTAATCGCACCGAGCCTGAGCCACTTCATTGCACACTCCTCGTAGGGGAATAGTTGCCGGGCACCATGCCACTTCCCGTGCGGAGCCGCAAGGCGGCCGGGGCCTACGTCACCGCGCGATAGAACCACTGGACCGGCAGGGCCGTGAGGCGCAGGTCGATGTAGCCTGGCTCGACCTCGAAGCGCCGCACCCCGTCCAGCTCCGGGGCGTGGCTGTAGGTGAGCAGCACGTGCTGGCCGTGGAAGGTGATGCTGGTGTAGCAGTAGCCGTGGTGACGGGAGCGCTCCACCAGCTTCAGCGGCCGCCAACTGCGGCCCGCGTCGCTCGACAGCGCCGAGACCAGCGGGGTGCGGCCTGAGAGACCGTACGTCCACAGACATAGCACGTCGTCGCTGCCGGGCACGCGGTGCATCGCCGCCGGGGAGCAGGCGCCGCGCAGCGGTGACAGGAAGGGCCGCGACCAGCTCTGCCCGCGGTCTTCGGAGTAGGAGAAGAACTGGCCGCCCGACACCGAGCGCATGGTCATCAGCAGGCGGCCGTCGGCGAGCTGCGCGACGCTCGGCTCGTTGACGTTCTGGGCCAGCCGCTCGCGCTCGGGCAGGCCGGGGTCGGGGACATGCGCGCCGGCGTGCCAGGTGTCGCCGCCGTCGTCGGAGAGCAGGCAGTACGGCCAGCGCACCCCGTCCACGTACTCGCGCGCGGCGAGCAGGATGCGGCCGTCCGCCAGCCGCCTGAGGCTGGCGTTGTTGGCAGAGTGCCGGTTGCCGTTGGCGGGGGTGATCGCCGCGGCGTCGCTCCAACTGCGTCCGCCGTCGCCGGAGCGGCGCGCGACCATGCCCTTCACGGGCATGCCCGGAAGGTGGTCGAGGTAGACGAGCAGCAGCTCGTCCCCGAGGTTCAGGAGACTGGCGGACATGACGTTGGTGCCGTGCTCGTCCTCCACCACCGTCCACGTGCGGCCCCACGTGCGCCCGCCGTCGGTCGACCGGCGCCCGCTCAGCCGGGCCGGCGATGCGTCCCAGCCCTTGCCGGCATGGTAGTCGCTCCAGACCAGCAGCAGGGAACCGTCGGACAGCACGACCAGGTCGCCCTCGCTGTGGCGCGGATGTTCGGGCGTCGCCTCGTTGACCATGAAGGACCACCCGTCGTCCGTGGCGCGCAGGTCCTCCGGACCGTCGGGTAGAGGTGAGTCGGCGCTCGGGTACGGCACGTCCTCGATCGCGACTTCCCGGTACACGGTCTCGACCGGCGGGCCGTCGGCGCCGGCGCCGCTTCCGAAGGTGACCATGAACGGCTCGGCATAGGCGTCGTGCTCGACCTCTACGGTCGCGCCGCCCGGGACCGTCACGCGCAGCGCTTCAAGGCGCGCTTCGGCGTGCACGGTCTGTTGGTCGCCGGGGGGGCCGCTCAGCGTGCGGTCGATCTGCCTGCCGCGGTGCTGCGCCCGCACGTGCCAGTCGACCCGGTCATGACGCGGCTCGGCCCAGATCTCCCATGGTCCCGGGCGGGGCATCACCAGCGCGGGCCGCCCGTGTTCTCCGCCCGGCGCAGGCAGCTCGACGGTCCAGCTCACGTACGCCGGCAGCTCGCTCGGGCGGTAGCGGTACGGCTGCCCCTCGAACCCCGGCGCGAAGAACGCGTGCGGCGCGTCCGCGGATGCGCGGGTTCGCAGCAGCAGGCCCGGCAGCTCGCAGTGGTCGCGCGGCTCGAAGTATCCGTAGGTCCAGTAATTCGCCACGGCGAAGGCGCAGCGCACGCCCTGGAACAGCCCGGTGCCGGCCGTGTGTTCGTCGAGGACGGCGACGCGCCACGCCTCGGCATCGCTCATGACTTGTCCACCATGATGTCTTCATTGTAGTCCGAACGGAGACGACTGAGATGAACGACACGACCACCGCGGACGGGCTGGCGCTGTACCTGTCGCCCGACGGCAACGACAACTGGAGCGGGCGCCTGCCGGAGCCCGACCCGGCGGGCAGCGACGGCCCGCTGGCGACGCTCGAATGGGCACGGGAGATGGTGCGGCGCTTGCGCGAGAGCGGGGATGCATACGGCTCCATCACCGTCTGGGTGCGCGGCGGCCGCTACCACCTGGGCCAGCCGGTGTGGTTCAACGGGCGCGACTCCGGGCCGACGACCTACCGGGCGTATCCCGGCGAGCCGGCGACGTTTACCGGCGGGCGCCGCGTGACCGGCTGGCGCGTGACCACGGCGGATGAGGTCGGGATCGCGACGGCCGACGCCGCCGCCGGCGAGCGCGAGGTCTGGGTGGCCGATCTCGACGCCGTCGCGGCCGGCTCCTGGCATTTCCGGCAGCTCTTCGTGAACGGCGAGCGGCGCCCCCGCGCGCGCCTCCCCAGGGAGGGATACTTCTGGATCGAGGACGTTCCCGGCTTCGACCTGCGCGCAAGCCAGAACGACGAGTTCATCCACGGTCACGACCGCTTCGTGGCCCGTGCGGGCGACGTGGCCCGGTGGCGCAACCTGAGCGACGTCGACGTGGTCGTCCACCACTACTGGGTGGAGGAGCGGTTGCCGATCGCGAGCTTCGACGAGGACACCCGCGTGGTTACGAGCAGTCGGCGCAGCATCTTCGTGCTGCGCGATGACGTCGGGCAGCGCTACGCCAAGTACTACGTCGAGAACGTCTTCGAGGCGCTGTCGGAGCCGGGGGAGTGGTACCTGGACCGGTCGCGCGGCCGGCTGTTCTACCTGCCGCTGCCGGGCGAATCCCCGGACGGCGTGGAGGTCTACGCGCCGGCGTGCGAGCAGCTTCTGCTGCTGCGCGGCACGCCCGAACGCCCGGTCGAGGGGGTGCGGTTCGTGGACCTGACCTTCCAATGCAGCGACTGGAGCCAGCCCGGCCCCGGATCGCTGGAGGGCTTCGAGATCGGTGACCACCTGAAACCTGACGAAAGCTACGGCGCGACCGCACAGGCGGCCTGCAACCTGGCCGGGGTCATCGACATGGAGCACGCGCGCCGATGCGGCCTTGAGGGCTGCACGCTCCGGAACCTGGGGCTGTATGGGGTCGTGCTCCGCAAGGGGTGCCTGGACATCCAGATCGTCGGCAACGAGATCGCCGACCTGGGCGCCGGCGGGGTGCGCATCAACGGCGGCAACGCCGATTCCGCCGCGCGTGACCGCACCGGACGGAACGTCATAACCGACAACTCCATCCACGCCGGCGGACGGGTGTTCCCGAGCGCGGTCGGCATCCTGATCATGCACGGCTTCGACAACCTGGTCGCGCACAACCACATCCACGACCTGTACTACTCAGGCATCTCCTGCGGCTGGATCTGGGGCTACGGCGACACCGTCGCGAAAGGCAACCGCATCGAGCACAATCACATCCACGACCTGGGCCACGGCGTGCTCAGCGACATGGGCGGCATCTACACGCTCGGCGTCCAGCCCGGCACCGTGCTGCGCGGGAACCTCATCCACGACATTCGCCAGGCCAACTACGGCGGCTGGTGCATCTACCTGGACGAGGGCAGCTCGCACCTCCTGGTGGAGAACAACGTCTGCTACAACGCCGGCACGCAGGTCTTCAACCAGCACTACGGGCGCGAGAACATCGTGCGCAACAACGTCTTCGCCCGCGGGGGCCACAGCGTGATCTCGCTGGGGCGCGTCGAGGACCACACGACCTTCACGCTGGAGCAGAACCTGCTGCTCACCGCCGAGCGGCCGGTGTTCGCCCAGCGGCCGCGGGGAATCACCGGCGCGCGCGGGTTTCGGAGCAACCTCAACCTGCTCTGGGACATGGCCGGCGCAGCCGCGGGGCGCGGCGGTGAGCCGATCGTGGCCGCCGTCGGCACCTACGACGCGGACGCCAACTGGGTGGAGCGGAGCCGTGACGAGCTGAACGAGTGGCGGGCCGGCGGCAACGACACGCACAGCATCGTCGCCGACCCGCTCTGCGCCGGCCTGGAGCGGTACGATTTCAGTCTGCTGCCGGGCTCGCCGGCGCTGGCGCTCGGGTTCCGGCCCATCGATCTCGGCGACGTCGGACCCCGACCGATCGAGGATCGGCTGTAGACGGTCCGATCCGGGCGCGTCGATAATCCGGCCCCATGATTCGCTCGATCGTCTCCCGCAACGACGACATCTACGAGTGCTTTCCCGACCTGGCGCAATGCGAGGACGGCACGCTGGTGTGTGTGTACCGGGAGTGCATGTTCCATGCGCCGTTTCCGTTCTCGCGGATCGTATGCAGGCTGAGCCGCGACGGCGGCATGAGCTGGCTGCCGCGCAGCATCATCGACGAGTGCGTGGTCTCGCCGGAGCTGTTCGAGGAGTCGCGCTCGTGGCTGAGCGAGGCGGCGATCGCCGGCTACGAGGAGTCGCGGGCGCGCATCACCGATCAGACGCGGGTGGGCGCGTCGATGAACTGCCCGCGGCTCATCCGTCTGCATGACGGGCAGCTCCTGCTGGTCGTGGACTACCGGTTCGGCGCGCCGCGGGGCGAGCACCGCTGGGTCAACCTGTTCTACCGCAGCACCGACGGTGGGGTGAGCTGGCAGGGACCGGAAGGGCCGGGCATCCACGGGCCGGTCGTGCCGTCGCTCACCCAGTTGCGCGACGGCCGCGTGGTATTCGGCGGCGCCGAGGTGACCGGCACCGCGGGCGACCAGAGGGTGGAGACCCAGTACGTCTACTTCTCGGAAGACCAGGGCAGCAGTTGGTCGGAGCCGGTGGCGATTCCGGGCCTGCCGCCCGGCGAGCAGCGCATCATGCCCGGGTACCGGCAGTGGCTGGGCTTCGGGGAGGGCGCCTTCCAGGAGCTGGATGACGGCACCATCCTCGGCATCCTGCGCGCCGACAGTCTGGGTCAGGGCTACAAGGTCCTCTCCCGCGACGGCGGCCGGACGTGGAAGGGGCCGTTCGCGACGCCCATGATCGGCCTGGAGGGCCGGCCCGGTCTGGGTCTGCTGTCGTCCGGGGAGGTCGCCGTGACCTATCGCATCGGCCTGCCGAACGAGATGCTGGCGCTGCACCTCATGACGCAGGAGGCGGCGCTCAGGGAGGACGTGCAGCCGATGGTGGAGCGCAGGCCGATGCCCGAGGACCGCGCGGGCGTGCACGACCCGGGCGAGCCGTGGTACATGCGCGAGTATTACCCGGGATTCACGGTCATCCTCGACCAGGACCGCAGCGTGCACCGCGATTGCGGATACTCCGGCTGGGTCGAGCTCGAGAACGGTGACCTGTACGTGGTCGACTACTGCCACGACGACGCGCCGCGCGCGCACATCCGCAGCTACCGGGTGCAGCGCGAGGACATCATCATGTTTCCGCCCGGCGACCTGCCGTGGCTGCACCCTTCCGGGCAGCCGTTCCTGGACATGACCAGGGGCATGGCGGAGCGGCAGCACCGGCAGAACACGTCGCCATGACCCGTCCCAACGTCCTCATCATCAAGAGCGACCAGCACAACGCGCGCTGCCTGGGCGTCAATGGGCACCGTCAGGTGCAGACTCCGCACCTCGATGCGCTCGCGGGCCGCGGCGTCAACTTCACGCGCGCGTTCGTGCAGAATCCGATCTGCACTCCCAGCCGCATGTGCTACCTGACCGGCCAGTACGTGCACAATCACGGAGTCTTCGGCCTGTCGGGCAACGAGCGCGTGCCGGATGGCTTGCCGTCGCTGTTCTCCACCTTCAAGGCGGCCGGCTACCGCACCGGCATCGTCGGCCACATACACGTGGACGGCGCGTGGCTGGAGCCGCACTGCGACCTGTACCGCGACCTGCACGACGAGGCGCGGCCCGGAGACACGCCCTACGACCGCTACCTGGACGCCAAGGGACTCAAGCATCTGCGCGACGACGGGGAGTACCGGGGCCGCAGCCAGATCCTCGACGCCTGCCCCTCCGAGCTCGCCTTCGAGGACACCAACGAAGGGTACTGCCTGCAGAGCTTCTTCGACCTTCTGGAGGGAACGGCCGACGGCGAGCCGTTCCTGTTCCAGCTCGACCCGCTGCATCCGCACCAGGACTACATCCCCGCGCCCGAGTTCTGGGAGCTGTACGACGGCGTGGAGCTGGAGCTGCCGCCGAGCGCGGACGAGGACCTGTCGGCCAAGCCTCCGCACCAGCAGCGGATGATCGCCCGCCATCACGGCTACGACTGGGTGTTCGAGCCGCGCACCTACCCGGCCGGCCGGCTGCGCAAGCTGCAGGGCTACTACGGGTGCATCTCACAGGTCGACCACATGGTCGGACTGGCGCTGCAGCGGCTCGAGCAGATCGGCCGTGCGGAGAACACCATCGTCATGTATTGCAGCGACCATGGCGACTTCGCGCTGGAGCACGGCTTCCTGGAGAAGGCGCCGGGCATCAGCTACGACGCGATCACGCGCGTGCCGTTCATCTGGAGCTGGCCCGCCGGCGGCATCGTGCAGAACCTGACGGTCGGCGAGCTGGTCGAGAGCGTCGACGTGTTCCCGACGATCTGCGCCCTGGCCGGCATCGAGGCACCGGACACGGTCGACGGCCATGACCTGGTGCCGCTGCTGCGCGGCGGTGGCGCCGCCGTGCGGGAGTTCGCCGTCACCGAGTGTCCCTTGAGCAGGACGATCCGCACCAAGGAGTGGAAGCTCTGCCACCGGCCGCGCGGTGCGTTCGCCGGCGTGGAAGACGCGGGCGAGCTGTACCATGTCGCCGAAGATCCCTGGGAGATGGACAACCGCTACGCCGATCCGGCCTGCCGGGAGATCCGCGAGGGCCTGCGCCGGTCGCTGCTCGACTGGACGCAGCTCACCACGCGCTACGGCAACACGTGGCCCCATCAGCCGCCCGGCGCCGACGGCAAGGCTACCCTGGCCGGCTTGCGCACGCTGCTGGACGAGGAACAGGTGTTCTATCTCTGAGGCGCCGACGGGCCGCGGTTACAGGGACGCGCCCTCCCGCAGCCACTCCTCGTTGAACCGGGCGCACTTCAGGCGGCTCTTGATCGAGTCATACGGCGGAAAGTGGTAGGTCTTGGCCAGCCATTGCTGCCAGACCACCACGATGGTGCCGTCATCGGCGCTGGTGACGCCGGGATAGGAGACCTGGCAGCCGGGATTGGTGAGGATCCGGTGGTGCGCCCAGCTCACGCAGTCGTCGTAGGAGATGGCGACACTGAGCGGGTAGCGGTTCATCGCGCCGATGTAGGGGGTGCTGGTCCACACCACGACCACGGCGCCCGGCTCGAATGACAGGCGGTGCAGCGCGGCCGGCGTATTCGAGGCCACCAGCACCGTCGGGACCAGTTCGCTCCAGGTGGCGCCGCGATCGCTCGACCGCGTCTGGTAGTGGCGGCCCTTGGTGGAGCGGACGATCATGAGCAGGTCGCCGTCAGAGAGCTCCACGACGGCCGGCTCGTCGGCGCCGCTCGGATCGTCGGGATGCGCCACGTCCGCGCCGGCCTGCCAGCTCTCGCCGCCGTCGGTCGAGGTGAGCACGCCGGAGACGCACACCATGTCGCGCTCGTACACCTCGCCTCCGCCCTCCAGGTTGCGGACGTAGTAGTAGGGCAGCACCAGGCTGCCGTCGCGCAGCTCCAGCCCTTCGTTGGCGTGACCGTTGTAGCGCTTGCCGGTGTCGATGTGGGCCGCCGCCCCGAAGGTGCGTCCGCCGTCGTCACTGGCCATCCGGTAGAGAGACGAGTGCCGGTAGCGCGGCGCGTCTGCCCCTTCCATGACGGACTCGTACGCGTTGTAGTGCAGGGCCGTGCCCCGCCGGGCGGACAGCAGCGCCGGATCTCCCTCCACGCCCGGCGCCAGCACCTCGGCCCCGCTCCAGGAGGCACCGGCATCGGACGATCGCGAGCCCATCGTGTTCTCGCCGTCGATCCACACCGCGACGATGTCGCCGTTCGGCATGCGTGCCACGCCGGGCACGGACCCGCCCGTGATCTCGGGCTCCAGGGTGAGCTCCTGGTAGAATGGTTCTGAACTGGCCATCCGTCTTGCCTCCTATGCAGTGAGAGTGTCGCGCGCCTGCCGCTACCAGTGCACGACCCGTTCCGGAATGAAGCGTTCGACGCGGCGGAAGCGCGGGCTCCCGGAGGCGTAGTGCTGGCGCTGGTAGAGGGGCAGGTGGCGCCCCGGCGGGTCGATGGCGATGACGTCGTTGCCGCGCCGCTTCAGCGTGTACGGGCGTTTCTCGATATGCACGTGGTCGGTGCGGTTCGGGAGCGGGAAGCTCACGCTCACGGCCTGGCCGGGCGCGACCTCGCCGACCACGGCGTAGCGTCCCTGCTGCGCGGTCTCGCGCACGGTCCCGTCCACGCGGGTGACCAGGTCGCCGGGCCGCGCCCACTCGGGCAGCCGCACCCGCAGCGTCACCGGCTGCTTGACGCGGACGTCGACCTGCCCGGCGTAGGGCACGTAGCTGTCGACGTCGGCCCACGGTGAGGCGCGGTTCAGCAGCAGGTTCACGTCCAGCCGGCCGGCCTCGTGCGTGACGATCCGGTCCCAGATCCAGTACAGCACCTTGGCGCCGTTGACCGTGCAGCAGTGGCCGAGCACGTGCATGTGCAGCCCCGCGGCCCAGTCGTTGGGGTCGGGGCCGCCGGTGAAGCTGCCCAGGTTGCGACAGGCCACGTCCTCGGTCGAGGCGTGCGGCTGGATGGTCACGTCCTTGGGGAGGCGGTCGATCCAGCCCACGTCGGTGAGCTGGTCCTCGGCGAGCTGGTTGCGGATCCAGCGGTCGGCGTCGTCCCAGGCTTCCTCCACGCCGCTCTGCCCGAGCCGCAGCGCCAGCGCGATCATGTCGGTGAGCTGGCAGGTCTCGCCCTTCTCGCCCATCGAGCTGTTGGCCCACTCGGGGAAGAAGCCGACCAGGTTGGCGCCGGGCAGCTCGGTGATGGCGAGTCCTCCGCCCATCGTGTCGATCTCGTGGTTGGCCAGGTGCTGCTTGGCCCGCCGGAATGCGCGGTGTACGAAGTCGCGGACATCCGCGTCGCCGGTCTGCTCCACGTACTCCTGCATGGCCAGGAGGCCACGCGCGTGCGCGTGGAAGTGCGCGCGGTGCCGCTCGCCGGGGCAGGCCAGGAAGGTCCCGTCCTCCTCGTAGAAGGTGCGGCGCAGGTAGTTGATGATGCGCCGGCCCCCGTCGAGGGCGGAGTCGTCCTGCAGGGCTCGGTATGCGTGGACCATGGCGTGCGCGGCGATCGAGGTCTCGGCCTCGAACGGCACCTGCGGCAGCGTGGCGTCGTCCGGCGGCTCGGCGACGCCGTAGCAGAACGAGGGCCAGAACGCCGACTGGTCGCCCAAGTCGACCGTCATGCGCAGCATGCCTGCGAGCTGCGTTCGCAGGGCCTCCTTCCAGAGCGGATTGCCGTCGAGCAGCGCGTAGTGGGAGAGGCAGGTCATCAGCGTGCCGTTGCCCATCGGCGACAGGATCTGCCCCGGCCGCGGGGAGCGGCGGCGCATCTCCCCGGCCGACACCGGCGACCACTCGAACGCCCACGGCCGTCCCTCGATCGGGTTGTAGAACAGGCCGTCGTCGGCCCTGCACTTCATCGCGGCGTGAAGCTGGGTCCCCTCCACCTGGCGGCCGTCCTCCACGCCGCTGACGATGCGGGCCATGGAGGTGGCCATGATCCACTTGGCCCAGCCGGTGCTCTGCCAGCAGTTGTGGAACATGTGCGCCGGCTCCGAGCGGAACACGACGATCCAGTAGGGCTCGTAGTCGGCGTCGGGATCGGTCGCCCGGTGCAGGGTGTTGGTGGCCAGGCGCGCCCGCTCGGCGATGTCGAGCGTGTCGGGGACCAGCGCTTCGTAGCGTTCGCCCCGGTACGCGGGCAGGTCTACCGCCGGAGCGTCGGGCGTGAGGTAGCCGATCTTGGACACGGAAGCCTCCACAGCGCGGGTCGGTTGGTCGGCCGATCATACGGGCTTCGGACCCGCCAGGTCACCGCTGAGCGTCCGAACAGAGCAGTGGGGTTCGCCGGGGGCATACTCCCGGATTCGCGCCTGCAGGACGTCACTCAGCAAGAGATGCCTCCTTCGCCAGATGTTCCAGATAGGCGACGACCCTTCGGATTCGGATGCTGTCGCTGATGTCGGCGAGCGCCGCGATCGACACGCCGCTCAGATCGCCCGGCTCGATGCGCAGTGACTCCAGTACGTACCCGAGACCGTCGTTTTGCCACGACACCGACTTGTCGAGGTTGAGCATGTCGGCCAGAGCGCGCAACGGCGTGGCCACGAACGCCCACGAGTTTGAGCCGAGGTTGACCGCCTCGACACCGGCTCGTGGCTGCCGTGCAGGAACGCGTTGAAAAGAGAACACTCCGAGGTCGGTCGTGAACGATCGACTCCTCCGTGCGGTCACGCTGCTGGTCTGCTGAACCGCCTCCGGAATGAGCCCATGATGGGCAAGCGCGGACTCCAGACTCACATGTGACGGCGAATGCAGAAACGCGGCCACCGCATACGGGTGAAGCTCTGGCGGATCGTCTTCCCTCGCGTTGCCGACGGTTGGGGGCCGTAGTAGGGTCGCCGCCGATGCAGCCGGGGTGGTACCGGACCGCATGGCGGCGAAACGTCGTCGACACCCACATCCAGGACTGGGACGAGCGGTTCATGGCCCGGTTCGATCCCGACGCCTACGTAGGTCTGCTGCGCGAGGTCGGCGCCCAGTCGGCGGTGGTCAACGCCTACTCGGCGGTCGGGATCTGCATGTACCCGTCGGGGGTCGGCCATACCCACGCCGGGCTGCGGGGCCGCGACCTGTTCGGGGAGGTCCTGGAGCGCTGTCACGAGGCCGGCATCGCCGTGGTTGCGATCGTCTGCTTCCTCTGGGACCGGTGGGCGGACGAGAACCTGCCGGACGTGCGCATCGTCAAGGCGGACGGCTCGCGCGGGTCGGCCGACACGCGCAACGGGCAGTGCTGCCCGAACTCCCCCTACCGCGACTACGCCCGCGACTTGCTGACGGAGCTCTGCACCCGCTACGACGTCGACGGCGTCCGCATCGACATGACCTTCTGGTACAACGTCTGCTACTGCCGCCACTGCCGCCGGCGCTATGCGGAGGAGGTGGGCGGCGAGCCGCCGCGGACCGTGGACTGGCGCGACCCGGTGTGGGTGAGCTTCCAGCGCAAGCGCGAGGAGTGGCTGCTGGAGTACGCATCGCTGCTGACCGCCACGGTGAAGGCGATCAACCCCGACATCAGCGTCGAGCACCAGAGCTCCACCATGCCGATGGGATTCGTCGGCGGGGTCGGCTGGCAGATGGCCGACCGCATGGACTTCCTGCAGGGGGACTTCTACGGCGGCGTGCTGCAGGGAAGCTTCGTCAACAAGCTGCTCTACTCGCTCACGCCGAATCGCCCGTTCGGCTTCGAGACCAGCTCCAGCCCGCAGCTTCGCGACCACACCGGGCTGAAGTCCGCCGAGCTGATCCGCGCGCGGGCGTTCGCCGCGGTGGCCAACGGCGGGGCGTTCGTCTTCATCGACCAGATCGACCCCGACGGCACGGTCAACCCCCGGCCCTACCCGCGCATCGCCCCCATCTACCGCGAGCTGGCGCGCTACGAGCCCCACTTGGGCGGCGAGATGGTGCAGGACGTGGCCGTCTATTTCAGCACCGCGTCGAAGGTCGATCTCCGCGACAACGGTCGCGACGTGCTGGAGCTGGCCGGCTACTGGCCGGAGATCCCCCACCTCTCGGCGGTGCTGGCCGCCACCCGCTCGCTGCTGGACGCGCACATCCCGTTCGGGGTTATCACCAGGCGCAGTCTCGCGGACCTCTCGAAGTACCGCGTGGTGATCCTGGCCGATGTCACCATGATGGACGAGGAGGAGGTCGCCGCGATCCGGGACTACGTCGCCGGCGGCGGCGCGCTCTACGCCAGCGCCGGCACCTCACTCCTGCGGGCCGACGGCGTGCAGCAGCAGGACTTCATGCTCGGCGACGTGTTCGGCGTGGCGTGCGACGGCGAGACCGGGCATGAGGTCACCTACTTCGTGCCGGAGGAGGAAGGGCAGGAGCTCATGTCAGCGTGGACGAAGGAGCATCCATCCTTCCTGCCGGAGCCGCAGTGGCGGCTGCGCCTGCGCGACGGCAGCGGGACGGCGACGCTCGCCACCCTGGGCCTGCCCTACACGCTGCACGCCGAGCTGCGCCGCTTCTCGTCCGTGCACAACGACCCGCCGGACAAGGAACTGGCCCGGCGCTCGCCGGCGCTGGTGGAGCGGCGCTTCGGCTCCGGCCGCTGCATCTACGCGGGCGGCGCGCTGGAGCGCTACGAGGAGAACCGTGGCCTGTTCGCCGGTCTTATCGGACGGTTGTTGCCGCACGCGACCATGGAGGTGGACGCCCCGCCCGCGATCGAGGCGACGCTGTTCGCCGACCGGACCGGCAGCCGCTACCGGGTCAACCTGCTGAACTTCCAGGAGCGCCTGCCCAACGTCCCCGCCGCCGGCATCCGGGTGCGGCTGCGGGTCCCCGAGCGCGTCCGCCGGGTGGTCAGGCTCCCGGACGAGCGGCCGCTGGTGTGGCAGCAGCAGGACGGCGTGGTCCGCTTCGATGCGCCGGTCGTCGAGACGTTCGAGATGGTGAGCGTCGAGTATGGGTAGGGGTGGGCTGACCCCGGCGCAGGTGCGGGACTTCCAGGAGTTGGGCTGGCTGTGCCCCCTGCCCGCCGTCGCCGCCGGCGAGGTACCGCGCCTCCGGGCGCTGTTCGACCGGCTCCGGCGCCTGCTCCCGCCGGGCGCCTCCACCCAACAGATGGACTGGTGGCACGCCTTCGACCGCGCGCTGTACGAGCTCTGCCGTGCCGGCGCCATCCTCGACCGGGTCGAGCCCCTGCTGGGTCCCGACTTCTACCTGTGGGGGACGCAGTTCTTCGCCAAGGACCCCGGCGACGGCAGGATTACGCCGTGGCACCAGGACGCGTTCTACTGGCCGCTGGAGCCGCAAAGCTCGGTGACCGTCTGGCTGGCCTTCGCGGACAGCGACCGCGAGAACGGCGCGATGCAGGTCATCCCCGGATCGCATCTGCTTGGGCCGCTGCGGCACGAGGATCTGGACGACCGCAAGGCGGTGCTGCCGCTCAGGCTCGCCGACGGGCGGGTCGACCCGCAGACCGCCCGGTACCTGGAGATGGCGGCGGGCGAGATGAGCCTGCACGACGACCGCATCGTGCACGGCTCCGAGCCGAACCGCTCCGACCGGCTGCGCTGCGGCCTGACCATCCGCTACTCGGCCGGCGAGGTGAAGTGCGATACGTCCGTGTGGCCGCAGTTCCGGGCGTACTGGATGCGCGGCAGCGACCGATGGCGCCATAATCCCGCCGGCACGCCGCCGGCGGGCGCGATGACCGAGTATCGCGAAGCCACCGCGACGTACGTCGATTCCTGAGAGCAGAGGACTCAAATGGCACAGGACACCATCGGTACGGTCGGAGAGAAGGTGAAGATCTCCGCCGGCCTTTTCTGGGCGGACTATGCCGTGCTCGGCGCCCAGATCGCGGAGCTGGAGGTCGCCGGCGTCGACTGGTTCCACATCGAGGTGCGCGACGGCAAGTACATGGACTTCGGCATGCCGCGCGGCGGCTTCGACGTCATCGAGGCGACCCGCAAGAGCACGGACCTGGAGATCGAGGCGCAACTGCAGATGGTGCGGCCCGGCTTCGACGTCTTCAAGCAGATGGCCGACCTGGGCGTGAACCTGATCACGCTCCCGCTGGAGACCATGGGCGAGCTGACCATGCAGGCGATCTCCTACATCACCGACGTGCTGGGGCTGAAGGCCGGGGTCTGGGCGTGGCAGGGGACGCCGATCGGGGCGTTCGAGCAATACGTGCAGCCCTACGTGCGCGCCATCGAGTACGAGAGCCGCGCCTACTTCTGGGCGCAGGAGACCGGCAAGAGCCCCCACACCATGGACCCGATCATGGTCGACAACATCCGCCGCCTCCACGAGATGATCCGCGCCGCCGGGCTGGAGGACCGGATCGAGCTGATGGAGGACGGCGGGCTCAACACCGGCAACGTCGAGGAGTTCGTCGCCGCCGGGATGACGGTGGGCGAGTTCTCCTCGCCGCTCCTCAAGGGGCCGGCGGGCAAGCTGCAGCCCGGCACCGGGGAAATCCCGGCGGCGGTGGAGAAGCTGCGGGGGGTTCTGGACGCGGCAGCGGATCGGCACCGGGACGCGCGCGGCCTCGCCCGCTGACGTGGCCGGGGAAGACGCCCGCCCGATCCGGGTGGGCCTGATCGGCTACGGCGGCATCGGCAAGGTGCACGCGCTGGCCTACCGGTCGATCCCCTACCACTACGGCCTGCCGGCGGACGCGGTGCGCATCACCGCCGTGGCGACCTCGTCCACGGCCTCCGCCGAGCGGGCGGCGCGGGAGATCGGCTGCCCGGCGTGGAGCGACGACTATCGGCGGATCGTCGAGCGGGACGACGTCGACCTCGTCGACTGCTCGGTCCCCAACGCCCTGCACGAGCCGGTGGTGACGGCGGCCGCGGCGGCCGGAAAGCACGTCTACTGCGAGAAGCCGCTGGCCCGCACGGTCGCCGAGGGCGCGCGCATGGCGGAAGCGGTGCGCCGCGCGGACGTGAAGGCGCAGCCGACCTTCAACTTCCGCTTCTTTCCCGCCATCACCCGCGCCAGGCAGCTCGTGGACGACGGTTTCCTGGGGCGGATCTTCTCCTTCCGGGGCCGCTACTACCGCTCCAGCTACATCGACGCTTCCAAGCCGATGTCGTGGCGCCTGGACCGGGAGGCGTCCGGCGGCGGGGCAATGCACGACCTGGGCAGCCACGTGCTGGACCTGACCGGCTACCTGGTCGGCCGCTGGGAGTCGGTCAACGCCACGCTGGAGACGCTGATCGACCGCCGTCCGGTCTCTGCCGGCAGCGACGAGCTGGCGCCGGTGGAGGTGGACGACTGCTGCTTCCTGCACCTGCGCACGGCCGGCGGCGTGCCGGGGCTGGTCGAGGCGAGCCGCATGGGCACCGGCGCCGTGAACGACTTGCAGGTCGAGGTGTTCGGCGACCGCGGTGCGATCCGCTTCCGCGCCGAGGAGCCGAGCTGGCTGGAGGTCTACGACGCGACCGATCCGGACGGGCCGCTCGGCGGCATGCGTGGCTTCCGGCGGCTGGAGACCGTCCAGCACCACGCCGGTCAGAAGATCCCGGACTGGTCGCAGGCCGCCGGCTTCACCCGCACGCACGTCGAGTGCCAGTACCGGTTGCTGCGCGCCATCTGGGACGACACGCCGCCGCAACCCGACTTCCAGGATGCGCTCCGCGTGCAGGAGGTGATGGCCGCCGCCGAGCGCTCCTCCAGAGAGGGTCGCTGGGTGAGCGTGTCGGCCGACGCGGAGGCGTCGGACGCCGCAGAGGCGTAGTCAGTGCCCGACGCTCTCGTGATCGGGGCACGCGGCATGCTCGGCCGGGACATCACCGCAGCCCTGTCCGACACCCACCGGGTCCTGGCCTGGGACATCGGCGAGATCGACATCACCGACCGGGCGCGCACCGTCGAGCAGATCGCCGCGGCCCGCCCCGAGATCGTGGTCAACGCGGCCGCCTTCGTCGACCTGGAGGCATGCGAGACGGATCCCGACCGCGCCTGGCTGGTCAACGCCGTCGGCGCCGCCAACGTGGCGCATGGAGCGGAGGCGGCGGAGGCGTCCCTGGTCTACCTCTCCACCGACTACGTCTTCGACGGCCGAGCCCAGAGCGACTACGACGAGGTCGCGCCTCCCAACCCGCTGAACCACTACGGCCGCTCGAAGCTGGCCGGCGAGCGGCTGAGCCTCTCTGCGTGCACGCGGACGTGCGCGGTGCGCACGGCGTGGCTGTTCGGGCACGCGCCGGGAAACTATGTGGCGCGCGTGCTGGACGCGGCGTCCCGCGACGGCGTGGTCCGGATGCCGGATGACCAGGTCGAGTCGCCGACCTATACCGGCGACCTGGCAGTCGCCATCGGCCGGCTGGTCGCGTGCCGGGTATCGGGCATCGTGCACATGACCAGCCGCGGCGCCTGCACCCGAGCCGAGTTCGCGGCCGAGGTCCTGCGCCAGGCCGGGCGCGCCGAACCCGTGGAGGTGGTCGAGCCGCGCAGCGCGGGGCGTTACGCCCGCCGGCCCGCGCGGCCGGTGCTGGACTGCCGGCTGTACCGGCTGCTCACCGGTGCGGAACTGCCCGCGTGGCCGGAGGGGATCGGCCGGTATCTCGCACGCGAGCACGCGGGAGGCACGTGACGTCCCTGCTGGCGGTTGGCATCGATGTCGGCGGCACCAAGATCGCGGCCGGCCTGGTGGACGACGCCGGCACCATTCTGCGGCGCCACGTCACCACCGCCCACGCGGAACGGCCGCCGGCGGAGGTCATCGCCGCCATCGAGGAGAGCTGCGCCGCGCTGATGGAGTCGTCCCAGGGGGACCGGGTCGTCGGCGTCGGCGTGGGCTTCCCGGGCAACATCAACCAGGAGCGGGGCGAGGTCCTGGTGAGCTCCAACTTGCCGGCGTGGGACCACTACCCCCTGCGGGAGACGCTCGCCGCCCGCCTGCGGTTGCCCGTCGCGCTCGACAACGACGCCAACATGGCCGCGCTGGGCGAGTATCGCTACGGCGCCGGCCGCGGCGTCAGCCACCTGTGCTACGTCACCCTGAGCACCGGCCTGGGCTTGGGCGTCGTCGCCGACGGCAAGGTGTACTCGGGCGCCCACGGCACCGCCGCCGAGCTCGGCCACCTCAGCGTCGACTGGGACGGCCCGCGCTGCACCTGCGGCAAGCGCGGCTGCGTCATGGCGTACGCGAGCGGCATCGGCATCTCGCGCATGGCCTACGAAGCGATCAACCGCGGCGAAGCACCGGTGCTCGCCGCGATGCTGCCTCCCGGCCGGCAGCGCATCGCGGCCGAGACCGTGGCCAATGCCGCCGCGCGCGGGGAAGCGGCCGCGGGCGAGATCCTCCAGCGGGCCGGCCGCTACGCCGGCCTGGCCCTGGCCGCGGCGGTCCAGATCCTGGATCCCGAGCTGCTGGTTATCGGCGGCGGGCTCACCCGCCTCGGCGCGGTCCTGCTCGATCCCGCCCTGTCCACAATGCGGGAGCTGGTCCAGGAGCAGATGGTAGACTCGGTGCGCGTGGAGATGTCCCGGCTCGGCGAGGAGATCGGCGTCCTGGGCGCGGCCGCCCGGGCCTTCTCCGCGCGATCGGCGCGCCCGCTTGGCTAGCCGATAAATCCTGAAGGCTGCCGGAAAGGATCAAGAGAGTGAGAAAGTACCTGCTCTTCGATCATGATGGTGTTTTGGTGGATACCGAATTCTGGTATTACAAAGCCGGAGAACGCGCCCTGGCGGACGTCGGCTTGACTTTGGACAAGGATCAGTATCTCCGGGACATGAACCAGGGCTTGGGCACTTGGGCCCAAGCCAGGGCGGCAGGTATTGATGAACGGACCATCAGCAGGCAGCGTGAGGTTCGTAATGATTATTATCAGGAATATCTCAGAACGGAAGCCATCGAGATCGAAGGTGTCGTTGAAACTCTTGCTGAACTGTCGAGATACGTCCGCATGGCTATCGTGACGACTGCAAGACGGGTGGATTTCGAGATCATCCATGAAGAGCGCCAAGTGATGCAATTCATGGATTTCGTCCTTGTTCGCGAAGACTACAAGCTCCCCAAGCCGCACCCGGAACCATACCTGACCGGCTTGAAGCGCCTCGGAGCCACCAAGAAAGAGACACTGGTTGTAGAGGATTCATCCAGAGGCCTGCACTCAGCCGTGGCGGCCGGTATCGATTGCGCCATCGTCCATAACGACTTTACCAGAACACAAGACTTCTCACAGGCTAGCTATCGAATTGAAGCTCTGATCGAATTGAAGGATATCATCCTTGATGAAATCTGAAGGAACAGTTGCCACTATCCGCCAGGATACTCGTTTCCGCCGTGCGTAGTGTAGAGACCGTCACCTCGATCGGACGCAGGCTGCGCTATGCCCAGATCGGCGGCGGGCGCGACGCGTTCATCGGCGCCATTCACCGGCGCGCGGCGGCGCTCGACGGTTTCGTGGAATTGACGGCCGGTGCGCTGTCGGGAACGGCCGACAAGGCACTCGCCTCGGCGCGTGACCTGCTGCTGCCGCCGGAGCGCTCATACGGGGGCTGGCAGGAGCTGGTCGAGGGCGAGCGCGCGTTGCCGGCGGAGGAACGGATCGACTTCGTGTCGATCGTCACGCCCAACCACATGCACTTCGGGCCGGCGCTGGCCTGTGTCGAGGCGGGCTTCCACGTCGTCATCGACAAGCCCATGGTGCACGACAGCGCGCAGGCAGAGCGGCTGGTCCGCGCCGTGGCCGAGCACGGCGCCGTGTTCGGCGTGACCTACAACTACACCGGCTACCCGATGGTCAAGGAGGCCCGCCACCAGGTCGCCCAAGGGCGCATCGGGACGATCCGCCGGGTCGTGGTCGAGTACGCGCAGGGCTGGCTGTCGGAGCCGATCGACGCCGAGGGCCACAAACAGGCCGAGTGGCGGACCGATCCCGCCCGCGCGGGAATCGCCGGTGCCCTGGGGGACATCGGCACCCACTGCGAGAGCTTGGTCAGCTACGTCACCGGGCTGGAGATACGCGAGCTGAGCGCCGACCTGGCCACCTTCGTGCCGGGGCGCCGGCTGGACGACGACGTCAGCGTGCTGCTGCGGTTCGCGCCCGGCGATGGGAGCGTCGCCCGCGAGGACCCGCGGGGCGTCCTCTGGGTGTCGCAGGTGGCCGCCGGCGCGAAGAACCGGCTCACCCTGCGGGTTTACGGCACCGACGGCGGCTTGCTGTGGGACCAGGAGGATCCGGACCGCCTGCTGTTCCTGGACCCCGGCGGCGACGCCACCATCGCCCGCGCCGGCGACCCCGGGCTGTGCGCGGCGGCCGAGCGCGCCACCCACCTGTTCCCCGGCGCGCCGGAGGGGTTCCTGGGCGCGTTCGCGAACATCTACGCCAACGCGGCTGACACCATGCGCGCCCGCCTGGCCGGGCGCGAGCCGACCGAGCTGGAACTCGACTTCCCGGGCGTCGCCGACGGCGCCCGCGGGGTGCGGTTCATGGAGCGCGTGGTCGAGAACGCCGCCGGCACTGCCAAGTGGTCGCCATTCTGACGTGAGCCCTGCCGGGTTCGAGGCGACGGACGCCTACCGCGCGTTCAACCGCGGGCGGCTCCCGCCGGACCCGTATCCGCTCTACCGGGCCATGACGGAGAGCGAGCCCGTGCACTGGTGCGACGGGCTGCGCGCCTGGGTCCTGACCCGCTACGACGACGTGCTGGCGGCGAACCGGGACGCGCGTTTCTCCAGCGGCCGGTCGAGCGTCAACATGGGCGCGTTGCCGCCGGCCGAACGCGAGCGCTACCGCGACCTGGGAGAGCACGTCGGCAACTGGCTGGGCTTCACAGATCCGCCGAAGCACACGCGCATGCGGAACCTGGTCGCGGGCATGGTCACCTCCGACCTGGCGGAACGGCTGCGGCCGCGTATCGCCCGCATCGCGGTGGAGCTGCTCGAAGCGCTGCCCGAAGGGGAGGACGCCGACCTCCTCGCGTCGTTCGCCTATCCGCTGCCGGCGACCGTGATCTGCGAGATCCTGGGCATACCCGAGGGGCTGCGCTCGCAGTTCCGTCGCTGGGTGGAGGACATCGCCGCGTTCGTGGGCGGCGCCGGCCCGTACCTGCTGGGACTGGCCGAGCGCGCCGACCGCAGCCGCCGGGAGTTGAGCGAGTTGTTCCGCGAGCTGGTCCGCTCGCGCCGGGCGCGCCCGCGGGACGATCTGCTCACCACGCTGGCCGACGCGCAGGAGCAAGGGCACCTCGGCGAGACCGAGCTGCTCGGGCTGTGCGTGTTCCTGTTCGCGGCCGGCCACGAGACCACCGTCGGTCTGATCGCCTCGGGCATCGTCACCCTGCTCGGCCATCCCGACCAGCTCCGGCGGCTGCGCACGGAGGAGTCCCTGATGCCGTCGGCGGTCGAGGAGCTGGTGCGGTACGAACCGCCGATTCAGCAGGACACGCGGCTGCTGACCGAGGACGTGACCGTCCGTGGCCGTCGGCTCGAACGCGGCCAGACGGCGATCCTGGGGCGTGCCGCCGCCAACCGCGATCCCCTTCAGTTCGGCCGGCCCGACCGGCTCGACCTGGCCCGCGCCGAGAACCGCCATCTCGGCTTCGGCTGGGGCATTCATTTCTGCCTCGGTGCACCGTTGGCCCGGGTCGAAGCGTCCATCGCGCTGCGGGCGCTGTTCGATGCGTTCCCGCGCATGGGGCTCGTCACGCCGGTCGAGTGGTGGGACAACCTGTCGCTGCGATGCCCGCGGTCGGTGATGGTCGACCTGCGGCGACGCTGAGCGCCGAGTCCAGCGGGTTGCCGTAGTGGGCGTTCCGCTCTCAGTCCGGGGCGGCCCCTCTCGATCGTCGCGTGCCCACCTTCACCAGGGCGCGGGGTTCGAGTTGGCCGAGTCGGTCCAGCAACTCCGGAAGGAGGGGACGCAAGGTATCGAGTCGGTTATTGACGGCGACAAGCACCACTACAGCCATCGGCAATTCGCGGAGATTCTGCTGGTATTCGATGTTCTGATCGGCGGTAAGAAAGACATGAAACCGACCCGCGGCGGTTCGAAGCAACTCGCCGTTCTCGAGACCCGACCAACCGTTGTCGGTGACGGTTGAGACGATATGCCCAGGCAGCTCTCGTATCAGACGTCTTGGTAACGACTCATCGAGCAGAATTCGCATGAACGTCCAGATCTAGAGCTGCCCGTGCCATCTCCAGCACGGCAACCGCCTTGGCCCGATCGACAGCAGGGAAGTCGATCAGGAACTGATCAAGGGTGTCGCCGGCTTCCAGATAGTCGAAGAGGTTCTTCACCGGGACGCGTGTGGCCGTGAACACGGGCACGCCGCCCTGGATCCGGGGATTACTGTGCAAGACTGGTTCTTCCATAGTTCGGCCGCACCGGCGATGATGAGTCCAAGTCCATCATACCACTCCTAGCGTCGTCCGCTCGCGCTCCGACGCTGGCGCACCGACTACCATGCGGGCTCGCTTGGCGGTCGACCGACCGCGGTTCAGACCGACGCGCCGTCGCCGGATGACTTGCCGCAGACGCGGTGAACCGACAGACTCGGTGGCATGCGGAGCTCGTAGCTGATGGGTCGGTTCCTGGCGCGGCGCTTCGTGACGATGATCCTGCTGGTGTTCGGCATCTCGGTGGTGTCGTTCGTCATCATCGAGTTGCCGCGCGGGGACTTCGTCAGCTACCACGTGCTGACGCTCAAGGCGGCCGGCTTCGAGATGGCGCCGGAGCAGGTCAGCAACCTGCGCGCCCAGTTCGGCCTGGACAAGCCGTGGTACCACCGGTACGTCCGCTGGATCGGCGGCATCGTCCTGCGCGGCGACTTCGGCTGGTCCTTCATCAACAACCAGCCGGTCTCGGAGCTCATCTGGGGCCGGGTGGGGCTCACCGCGCTGATCGCGGTGCTGTCGGTGACCTTCACGCTCGTGGTCGGCGTGGTGATCGGCATCTACAGCGCCGTCCACCACTACTCGGTCTCCGACTACCTTTTCACGGCCCTGGGCTTCCTGGGGCTGTCGATCCCGAACTTCCTGCTGGCCCTGGTGTTGATGTGGCTGGGCTGGTCCTGGTTCGGCATCACGATGGGCGGCCTGTTCTCGCGCGAGTTCCTGCACGCCGAGTGGAGCTGGGCCCGGCTCTGGGACCTGCTCACGCACCTCTGGGTCCCGGTCGTCGTCCTGGGGACCGCCGGAACCGCAGGGACCATGCGGGTCATGCGCGCCACCACCCTCGACGAGCTTGGCAAGCAGTACGTGGTGACCGCCCGCGCGAAGGGCGCGCCGGGCATGCGCGTGATCACCCGCCACGTCTTCAAGGTGGCCATCAACCCGATCCTGTCGACCATCGGCTGGCTGCTGCCGGCCATCTTCTCCGGCGAGGCGATCGTCGCCATCGTCCTCAACCTGCCCACCGTCGGCCCGCTGCTGTTCATCGCGCTGACGACGCAGGACATGTTCCTGGCGGCCAGCCTGGTGTTCATCCTCAGCGTGCTGACCGTCGTCGGCACCCTGCTGTCCGACGTCATCCTGGCGGCGGTGGATCACAGGATCCGGTACGACTGATGGCCGATACGAGTGCCCTGGCCCCGATCGGACGCTCGCACGGACAGTTGATGTGGCTGAAGTTCAAGGAGCACCGCGTGGCGCTGGTCTCGCTGTGGCTGCTGGCCGTGCTCTACTTCGTCGCCATCTTCGCCGAGTTCTTCGCCCCGTACGACCCGCGGGTCATCAGCACCAGCGTCAAGGTCAACAGCCCGCCGGAGCTCGTCCGCTTCTTCGATCAGGGCCGCCTGCAGCTCCGCCCCTTCGTCTACCACAAGTTCACGGAGGGCTACGACATGGACACCGGGGCGCTGGTGTACCAGGACGACCGCAACCGCAAGAAGGAGGTGCGCTTCTTCGTGCAGGGCGAGGAGTACAAGCTCTGGGGCCTGTTCCGGTCCAGCCTGCACTTCTTCGGCACCGACGACCCGGAGCCGATCAACCTGTTCGGCACCGACGACATCGGCCGCGACCTGCTGTCGCGGACGATCTACGGCGGCCGGCTGTCCATGTCCGTGGGGATGATCGGCGTGCTGGCCAGCCTGGTGCTCGGGACGCTGCTGGGCGGCATCTCCGGCTACTTCGGCGGCGCCGTGGACAACGTCATCCAGCGGCTCATTGAGCTCCTGCGCAGCATCCCGCACATCCCGCTGTGGCTGGCACTCTCGGCCGCCATCCCCAAGGAGTGGAGCGCCGTGCAGCGCTACTTCTCCATCGTCGTGATCCTGTCGCTGATCGGCTGGACGGACCTGGCGCGCGTGGTGCGCGGCAAGTTCCTGGCGCTGCGCGAGGAGGAGTACGTCATGGCCTCGCGGGCGCTGGGGGCCGGCGGCGGCTGGGTGATCACCCGCCACCTGATCCCGAACTTCATCGGCTACCTGATCGTCTCCCTGAGCCTGGGCGTGCCGGGCATGATCATCGGCGAGACGGCGTTGAGCTTCCTGGGCCTGGGACTGCTGCCGCCGGCGATAAGCTGGGGGGTGCTCCTCAAGGAGGCCGAGACCTTCATGGCCATCGCCTTTCACCCCTGGTTCTTCATCCCGGCGATTCTGGTCATCATCGTGGTGCTGGCGTTCAACTTCGTCGGCGACGGGTTGCGCGACGCGGCCGACCCATTCGAGAAATGAGCGAATTTTCAACCCAGGAGGTACGCTGACAGGAGACCGAGGAACCTACCGGCGCGTAGTCGAGCGCTCTCGCAGAAATCATCAAGGAGAGATGTAATGAGAAAGTACCTGTTCCTGGCGCTCGCGCTGCTGCTGAGTGCCGGCATGGTGTACGCCCAGTTTCAGGAGGCGCCGGCTATGGCCCGCGCGGCCGCTGCCGGTGAGATTCCGCCCCTCGCGGAGAGGCTGCCGCCGGAGCCGCTGGTGGTGCCGATGGGACCCCCGGACTTCCAGATCGGCCAGTACAAGGATGGCAGCGCCATCGAGACGAACTTCATGGGCCAGGGTTTCTGGTGGCCGGCGGTCCAGTTCGCGATCGAGGGCATCGTCCGCGCTGACACCGAGAGCAAGATTCATCCCAACCTGGCCCGTTCCTGGGAGTGGAACGACGACAAGAGCTCGCTGACGCTGCACTTCGTCAAGGGCATCAAGTGGTCGGACGGCCAGGCCGAGTTCACCACCGAGGACCTGCGCTTCACGTACGAGGACGTGGTGATGAACACCGACCTCACGCCGACCCCGAATGGCAAGTTCCTGGTGAACGGAGAGCCATGGCAGATGCACGTGATCGACGACCACACGCTGCGGCTGGACTTCGGCGCGCCGAACCCGCTGGCGCTGCTGTTCCTGTCCCAGCTCGCCCAGGTCGGCCACCAGGGCGGTGACTCCATCTACCTGCCGGCGCACCATTACAAGCAGTTCCACATCGACTACAACGAGGACGCCGACAAGGTCGCCAAGGACAACGGCTCCTCCGACTGGAAGGAGCACTTCAGCAAGCAGCGGCAGCGCTACTGGCTGGGGCAGCACTACCCGGAGGTGCCGACCGTGGCGGCGTGGATGCCGGTCGAGGCATCGCCGCAGCTTGTCCGCTGGGAGCGCAACCCCTACTACTGGAAGGTCGACGAGGAGGGCAAGCAGCTCCCCTACATCGACGCCATGAACGCCGAGTTCATGACCAACGGCGGCGAGACCTGGCGCGCGCGCGACATCGCCGGCGAGCTGTTCGTCGGCGGCTGGTATCCGTTCACGGAGCGGCCGCAGTTCGGGGATATCTCGCGGGTCGGCCTGGAGCAGCGCAACATCCCGCGCAACCTCGGCGGCACCGAGATGGTCATCCACCTGAACCTGACGGTGGACGACCCGGTCAAGCGCGAGATCTTCCAGGACACCCGGTTCCGCCGCGCGCTGTCCAAGGGGATCAACCGCCAGCCGATCCTGGACATCGTCTTCGGTCCCCAGGGCGTGGCCGGCATGGGCTACCTGCACGCGTTGCCGTGGCGCGACGCGGAGGTGGAAGCGGCCGAGGCCGACGTGCTGGCCTACGACGTCGACGAGGCCAACCGGCTGCTCGACGACATGGGGCTGACCGAGCGCGACTCGGACGGGTTCCGCCTGATGCCGGACGGCCGGCGGCTGACCATCAACTTCACGATGGACACCATCGTCGAGAACCAGTGGCGCTCCTCCGACCAGACGCAGATCATCGCCCAGCAGTGGAAGGAGATCGGCGTCGAGCTGAACTTCAACCTGGTCGAGCGCAGCCTGCTCACGGAGATGGCGGCCGGCAACGAGCACGAAGGCACGATGTGGGCCATGACCATCCCCTACCTGCAGTACCTGCTCAGCCCGCGGCAGTTCATCCAGGTGAGTTGGTGGGCGCCGCTGTGGGAGCAGTGGTACGCCACGGAGGGGGCATCAGGCGAGGAGCCCCCGCCCGAGTTCAAGGAGTACCTGGACCTGGCCATCGGCTGGGCCGCGGAGACCGACGAGGACAAGGCGCAGCAGATGGCGCGCGACGCCAACATCATGGCCTACGAGAAGGCGCTGTGGCTGGGCGTCGGCGCAGGCGCGCAGCAGTTCACGTTCGTCCGGGACACCCTGGTCAACATGCCGCTGGGACACTTCCAGCCCGACTCGTGGGTGGCCTGGAAGTACTTCCCCGAAGGCTGGTGGCTGGAGTAGGACTGATCGGATAGACCCGCCTCGGCCAAGCCGAGGAGTCCTTTGCAGGGCGCGTGGACGTTTCGGCGTGCACGCGCCCTTTTCTCCGGTTGGGCGGTTCCGTTGACCGTGATCAGGCTGCCTCCTAGACTTGCGCATGGGCCTGACCCACGTCACGACGCGAGTGACCAACCTCTCCGGGGCGGGAACCCCCTACGAGGCTGAGTTTCTGGTCGATACGGGGGTAGTGGATTGCCTGGGTCCCGCCGACCGCCTGCGCGCGGCAGGAATCCAACCGGAAGGCAAGGCCGTGTACGAGTTGGCGAATGGCCAGCCGGTGGAATACGAGTACGGATTCGCTCGCGTCGCGCTGATGGGACAGGAGACGGTCGTGCAGATCATCTTCGGTCCCGAAGACGCAGAGCCCATCCTCGGCGTGGTGGCGCTCGAGAACATGGGAGTCACCGTCGATCCGATCACGAGAGTCCTGCGCCGACTGCACGCCAAGCCGTTGAAGCACTTCGGCTGACACGGTGGGCATGAGTTCAACGGAAGGGCTCCGCAGATCATCCGGACCGAGAGGCACGTCCGGCGGGCCACCCGTTCGTCTGGTGGCCGTGTGTGCGCTGTTCGCGGCCATGCTGGGCCCGGGGTGGGCTTGGGCGGATGCCTCCGGGCCGATGAGAATCGGGCTGCTGCTCGATTTCTCCGGCGCTCCCGAGACGTCGGCGGACAGGCAACGCGCCTTCGACCTGGCCATCCGCCACCTGAACGACGGCGGGGGTGTGCTGGGCCGGCCCGTGCTGGGCGTGACGGCCGACGCCACCCGCCACCCGGCTCCGGCGGTGCGCGCCGCCCGGCGTCTGGTGGAGCAGGAGGGAGTGCATGCCGTCGTCGGCCCCAATGCCAGCGCGGCCGCCTTGCCGGTGGTGGAGGTCGTGACGGGGCCGGCCGGCATCCCCACCATCAGTCCGTCGGCGACATCGCCTCGGCTGACAGATGCGGACGACGACGACTTCTTCTTCCGCACGACCCTTGCCGACACGGCCCAGGGGCCGGTGCTTGCGCGGGTGACGCGGGAGCGCGGCTTCGGCAACGTGGGCCTGATCTACCGTGATGACCCCTACGGACAGGGACTGGCGGACGTCTTCGCGGACGCATGGCCCGGGGCGCTGCGGGCTGTCCCGGTCGCCGATGACCAGCCGACGTACGCTGCCGAGCTGCGGCGGAGCGCCGGCGCCGGGGCTCAGGCGCTAGTGGTGGTCACCTTCGAGGACCAGGCGCTGGCCATCGTCCGGGAGGCGATCGACGAAGGCATCTACGCACAGTTCGTCTTCGCCGACGCCGCCAAGAGAGTCCGGCTGGTCACGGAGATCGGAGGCGCCGCGCTGGGCGGCATGTACGGCACCGCCGGTGCGCCGACTCCCGACAGCGCCGCTGCCGCCGAGTGGGAGCAGTCGTTCGTAGCCGAGCACGGCGGGCTTCTGGCATTCACCTACGTCAAGGAGACCTACGACGCGACGATAGCCGTGGCCCTGGCCGCGCAGGCCGCCGGTAGCCTGGACGGCGCCGCCATTCGGGACTATCTGCGGGCCGTCGGCAGCCCGCCGGGGCAGATCGTTCCGGGCACGCCCGGCGGTGTGGCCGATGCTCTTCGATTGCTGGCGGAAGGCCGGCAGATCGACTACGAAGGGGTTGCCACCACGCTGGACTGGGACGCGAACGGCGACCTGCGGGAAGGCTACATCGGGGTGTGGCGATTCACACCGGACGAAGGCATCGAGGAGGTCGAGACCGTCTTCTTCCGGTATTAGACCCGGCTGTCAGGTGCCCGCCAGGTGCAGCCCGGTCAGGCTCAGCTCGTCGGCGCGGTGGCACGCCACCTCATGCCGGCTTCCCCCGCGCAGTTCGCGCAGCTCCGGCTCGCGTTGCCGGCACTCCTCCGCCGCGTACGGACAGCGGGTGTGGAAGTGACAGCCGGCCGGCGGAGACGACGGGTCGGGGATGTCGCCCTTGACCGCCGGCTGCGCGTCCTGGTCCGGGTCGGGGAGGGGGATCGCACCGAGCAGCGCCTCCGTGTAGGGGTGCAGCGGCTGCTCGCCGAGCACGGCGGCCGGCGCCACCTCGACCACCCGGCCCAGGTACATCACCGCGATGCGGTCGCTGACGTACTGCACGACCGTCAGGTCGTGGGCGATGAAGAGGTAGCTCAGGCCGAGCTCGCGCTGCAGCCGGTTGAACAGGTTGAGCACCTGCGCCTGGATGGAGACGTCCAGGGCCGACACCGGCTCGTCGCAGAGCAGCACCCGCGGGCCGAGCGCCAGCGCGCGGGCGATGCCGATCCGCTGCCGCTGGCCGCCGGAGAACTCGTGCGGGTAGCGGCGCATCACGGCCGGGTCCATGCCGACCAGGTCGAGCAGCTCGGCGACGCGCGCCTCGCGCTCCCTGCGGCGCTTCATGCCGTGCAGCACCAGGCCCTCGGCGATGACGTCGCCCACCGACATGCGCGGGTCCAGCGACGACACCGGGTCCTGGAAGACGATCTGCATGTGGCGCTTGATCGCCTTGAGCTCGTCCCGCTGCAGCGCCACCACGTCCCAGCTCGCGCCGTCGACGGCCAGGCGGATGCTGCCGGAGGTCGGCTCCACCAGCCGCATGAGGCAGCGGGCGACGGTGGTCTTGCCGGAGCCTGACTCGCCGACGATGCCGAGCGTCTCGCGCGTGGCCACCGAAAAGCTCACGTCGTCCACGGCGCGGATGTCGCCCACCCGGCGCCGCAGCAGGCCGCGATGGATGGGGAAGAGCTTGGTGAGCCCCTCGACCTCCAGGACGTTCATTCGTAGAGCCAGCAAGCCACCCGGTGGCCCTCGCCGGTCGCCGTCACCGGCGGCTCGTCGGTGAAGCAGCGCGGCTCGGCGTGCGGGCAGCGGGGCGCGAAGCTGCACCCGCGCCGCCGGGCGTAGGGCGACGGCACCGTGCCCTCGATCGCTTCCAGGGCCGTGCTCTTGGTCACTCCGCGCAGCGGCATCGAGCGCAGCAACCCCTGCGTGTAGGGGTGCAGGGGGCGCTTGAACACCGAGTGGACGTCGGTGAGCTCGACGATCCGGCCCAGGTACATCACCGCCACGCGCTGCGCCATGCGGGCGACCAGCCCCATGTTGTGGGTGATCACCACCAGCGACATGCCGTAGGCCTCGTGCAGCTCCAGCATCAGGTCGACGATCTGCGCCTGGATGGTGACGTCCAGGGCGGTGGTCGGCTCGTCGGCGAACAGCAGGCGCGGGTTGCAGCTCAGCGCCATGGCTATCATCACCCGCTGGCGCATTCCGCCGCTCATCTGACCGGGATAGTCGTCCACCCGCCGGGCGGGCGCGGCGATGCCGACCCGGTCGATGAGCTCGACCGCCCGCTCGCGGGCGGTTCTCTTGTCCGTGTCCTGGTGCAGCAGGATCGCTTCGATGATCTGCGCGCCGACGGTCTTGATCGGGTGCAGGGAGTTCATCGGCTCCTGGAACACCATCGAGATCTCGCTGCCGCGCAGCGCGCGCAACTCCTCGTCGTCGGCGCGGTAGCCTGCCAGGTCGACCGTGTCGCCGGCAGCGCGGCGGTAGTGGATGGTGCCGCCTGCGATCCTGCCGAGCGGCTCCGGCAGGATGCGCAGCACCGACTGCGCCATGACGCTCTTGCCGCACCCGCTCTCGCCGACGACGCCGAGGACCTCGCCTTCGTCCAGGGAGAAGCTGACCCCGTCCACGGCCCGGATCACCCCGTCCCGTGTCTTGAAGTGTGTGCTGAGCTCCTCCACTCGCAGGAGCCCGACGTCGCCGGCAGGTGCCGCGTCGGGAGCGCCGCCAGCGGGCTTCGGGCGCATGGTCCGGAAATCGTACCACGCGCCGGGGGCGCGCCCTCAGTCCGTGGCCGTCGCGTGCGCGATCCGGGAGTCGAGCTCGACCAGCGCTTCGTCGAGCGGCAGCTCGAACACGGCAAGGTAGGTGCGCTGCACGGCGGTGGCGCCGGGGGCGACCGCGCGGCTCACCGCGTCGCTGTGCAGGCAGGGATTGTCCGGGTTGACGAACAGCATGCCCGCCTGCGGCGATCCGTAGATCGTGGTGTAGCGGGTGTCCTGCATGGGCATGGCGATCCAGGGACTGGTGATGACCTGGGTGCGCGGGTCGTCGGGACTTCCAGGACGGAACATCTCCATGAACGTGCGCCCCGGCCGGTTGCCCGGCAGGAACCAGTGCCGGGCCGGCGGGTAGCCGTCGCCGCGCAGCAGCCGGTCGGCCGGGATCCAATCGCCCTCCACGTTGGCCAGCGCACGCTCGCGCCAGCCCCAGACCAGTCCCCTTCCATGGAAGCGGCAGCAGACGTGGGAGAAGAACGTGGTCGCCGCCGCCGACAGGTTGGTGATGTGGAGCGCGACCTCGACCAGATCGAAGCCCACGACGATCTCCGCCCGGTAGCGGACCAAGCCGTCTCGGTCGATCAGGTGGTCGGGCCCGGCGAAGCACGCCCGGTCGAAGTCCGGCCCCAGCGGACGGCTCTCGGCGGTGTATTCGAGGGCGTCGCCCCCGCCGCCGACCGGCTGCCATCGGTCAGGTACCTCGAAGCCGAAGACGAAGCCGTCGCTGGTGCCGATCATCTCCGGGACCGCCAGCGACCACATGCCCAGCGCGCTGTCGCGGTTGCGGCCGAACCACTCATCCCGCCGGTACCAGCCGGGCGGCCGGAAGTTGACCTGGACGTTTTGGGTCGAGCTGAGCACACCGGTCTCGACGCTGAACCCCTCGGCCACCGGCTCGCGATGGATGACTCGGTTCCGATTCACGCGTCCTCGGTTCACCAGTCCACGTTCTCGCTGCTGACGAAGCGGGTGACCGCGCGCAGGCGGGGCTCGCCGTCGCGGTAGTGACGCCGCTGGTAGAGGGGGCAGTAGCGGCCCGGCGGATCGATGTCGACCACGTCGTTGCCCCGGCGCGTGAGCACGTAGCGGTGCTTCTCCACGTAGACGACGTCCGTGCGCTCGCCGATGGGAAACGTGAGTGTGACGCGGTCCGAGGTGCCGACCGGACCGACCTGCGCGTAGCGTCCGTCCCAGGCGAGCTCGCGGCGTGCGCCGTTGACCGTGCACGCCGCCTGTCCGGGAGCCACCCACTCCGGGATGCGGATGGCGAGATCCGCGTCGACCTTCGTCCGCACCTCGACCCGGCCCTGGTAGGGAAGGAAGCTGTCGACGTCCGCCCACCGCGAGGCGTGGTTCATCAGCAGGTTCACGCGCAGCCGGCCGCCGTCCCGGTGCACGATGCTCTTCCAGAGCTGGTACAGCGTCAGCGCCGAGGTGGCGGTGCAGCAGTGCTGGATGCCGATGCCGTACCTGACGTACCAGTCGTTGACGGCCGGGTAGCCGGCGAATGCGCCGCGGCTGCGCTCGGGAACGGAGTCCGCCGTGCACCACGGCCCGACGATGCTTTCGGTGGGCAAGAGCTCGGCGGGCGGCGGGTTGTAGGCGTCCGCCTCGGTGATGCGGTCGATCCAGTCCGTGGTCTGGAGCTGCCCCTCGGCGAACATGTTGCGGGTCCACCGGTCGGCGTCGTCCCAGTAGTCGCCAAGCCCCAGCTCCGAGAACCGGATCGCCAGCGCGATCATGTCGGCGACGTTGCACAGCTCCGACGCATGCCACTGCACGCTGTTGACGAACTCGGGAAAGTAGCCGACCAGGGGGCCGCCGGGGCCGCCGGGCTGCCAGACGCTGGAGGCGCGACCCTGCGGGTGGACGCCGAGGTTCCTGATCCACTCGAAGCTGCGGAGCGCGAAATCCATCATCTCTTCGTCGCCGGCCGACTCCGCGTACTCCAGCATCGTCAGGATGGCGCGCGAGTGCTCGTGGAAGTGGACGGTCATCGCGTCGCCGGGCTCACGCAGGAAGCTGCCGTCCTCGCGGAAGAAGTAGCGCCGCAGGTACCGGAGGTTCATGCCCGCCAGCGTGAGCGCCGGCTCATGGCCGAGGAGCCGATAGGCGTGCACCAGGCCGTAGGGCAGCCGGCACGCCTCGCCGTTCTCCTCGGTGACGGGAGGCTCCGTCGCGGCCGGCCGGTCTTTCACGGCCCGGAACGCGCTGGGCCAGAAGTAGGCGATGTCGCCTTCGTCCACGGCCAGGCTGATCAGCGCGTCCACCATGGCGCGCGCCTTCGCCGGCCACTCATCGTCCGAATCCCGCCGCGCCAGCAGGGTCATCGCCGCCAGCGTCATGCCCATGGCGAAGGGATTCAGGTACTGGTCCCGGTCGGGGCCGGTCCTGATCCAGTTGGGGATGGAGACCGCCTCCCACGGCCTGCCGCGCAGCGGCAGGTAGAAGAGTCCGTCCGGGCCGATGCAGCGGCGCAGCCGTGTGATCCACTCCGCTTCGACGTGCAGGTTCTGCTCGCTGCCGCTGATCATGCGCATGAGCGGCACGGTGAGTTGGAACTTCGGCTGCACGTTGGCGTCGCTGACGCCGTGGCAGAGCAGAGCCGGCTTGACGCAGAAGACGACCATGAAGTAGATCTCGCGGTCGGCGTCGGCGTCGGTCGCCTCCGTGAGCGGACTGATTACCTGCCGCGCGCGCTCGGCCACGTCGAACGTGTCGGGCACCAGCGCTTCGTAGCGCTCGCCCCGGAAGGGCGGCACCGTCGCGGCGGGCGACTCCGGATTGATGTAAGCGATCGGATCACCCGGTTGCCAGCCCGGATTCAGGTCGTCGCAGGCCTCGCGGTCGGGGACCTGTTCGTCGCTCATCGCCCGGCCAATCTCCTGCGGCTGACAGGTAAGGTCAAGATGTCCGCGGGTCCCCGCGTTCAGTCGAGAATCAGAGTCGCCACCGAGCGCTATGACTCGACGCGAAGACCCGCATGGCGCGCGAGCACGTCGAAGTCGCCGTCGTTGTGCAGGATGGGGGCAGCGGCCCGGATGGCGACGGAGGCGATGAGGCAGTCGATGAGGCGGCGAAGGGTGTAGCCTTCCCGGCGACAGCGGCGAAACAGGGCGGCCGCCTCGTCGTAGTCCGCGGATGTCGTGGGAAGCACGACCGCGCGCGCAAGCAAGCGGCGCAGGCGTTCCAGGTGGTGCTCGTCCCGGGCCCCGGCAAGCACCTCCATCCGGACTGCGTCACAGGTCGCGATCTCGCCGTCGAGGTGAGCTTCGACGCGATCACAGATCGGCGATCCGGTCCCGCGCAGGAACTCCACCCATGCCGAGGTGTCGATCAGGATCACGGATTGCGTCTTGACCGCAACTCGTCGAGATCGCCGTCCCAGCCGGATCCGCGCATATGCCGCGCTTCCTCGACGCTAAGGGGTTCCGCCGCCAGCGCTCGGAGTGCGAAGTTGACCGCTGCGCGCTTGGTAGTCAGGGAGTACCGGCGCATGACTTCCGCGCACGCCGCCTCGTCGACATCGATGTTGGTGCGGGACATACACACATCATACACCACAGACCACAGTTCGGCTTGACGAACGGCTGCCTGCAGACGAGGCTGACCGATGACGATGAAGCCGGTCCTGCTCGACGACGAACGACGGCGGTTCTTCGACGAGAACGGCTACCTCGTCGTTCGAAGAGCGCTGGCACCCGAAGAGGTAGCCGAGTTGACGGCCGCGGCCGACAGGCTTATCGACGGCTTCGAGCGGCCGCGGGAACAGGCGTACGTGCAGCGGCGGCCTGGTGTCGTCGAGGAGCCGGCGTTCCACCCGCTGCTCGCCCACTCGGCCACCGTGCCCCTGGTGGTACAGCTCCTGTCGCCCAACCTGCACCTGCACACCGCCGCGATCATCTACAAGTGGCCTGAGGACCAGGCCGATGGCGACGCTCGGACGTGGCATCGGGACATCGGCATGACCGAGGACATCGGGCACGCGGGGGTGTTCCGCGCGGGCGTCAAGGTCGGCTACTGTCTGACCGACTTCCCCGAACCGCGTTCGGGATTCACGCTGTTCGCTCCCGGTTCGCACCGGCTCTCGACCCCCTTGCCGATTCCCAAGGGGGCTGTCGATCCCGACGGGGCCGTCGATCTCTGCCTGAGCGCCGGTGACGCGTTCCTTTTCGAGAACCGCGTCTTCCACAGCACGGCGCCGAACCTGAGCAGGCGAATCTCGAAGGTCGTGATTCTGGGCTACAGCTACCGATGGATGGGAGGAACGCGGCAGAACATGCGCCTCGTCCAGCCCGGTGAGGACGTGCTGCAGGAGGTGGACGCCATCCGGCAGCAGTTGCTGGGCGGTCCGGCGGAGGGATTGATCGAGTGGGCCCGTCAGCACGGGATTGGGCAAGCTCCCTTCCGGTGGACGATGGAGGCCTGACGGCACGATGGCGGATCAGGAGATCTTCGCCTGGCAGTACTCCGTCGACGCCGAATCGGGCTGGGAGACGAGCTGCTGGGTCTACGACGAGGAGCGCTACCGGGGCGGGTTTCCACCGAGGAGTGACGCCGGCGCCGATGACGCGGGGCTGCCGGGCTGGGCGGTGGGACCCTTCCGGAAGTACCGGGGGAACCCGGTGCTCGCTCCGTCCGCCGCCTCCTGGGATCCGGGGAGGTTCGGCGGAGGCGTGCACAACGGGGCGATCACCCGCGCCGGCGGCGCCTTCCATTACGTGTACCGGGGCGAACGGCCGTGCCAGCCGGTCAACGGCATCGACTACCTCTGCAAGATCGGGCTCGCCGAGAGCGCCGACGGGCAGCGGTTCACGAAGGTCACGGGCGACGCGCCGCTGTTCGGCGCCGATGACCCGTTCAGCTACGAGGACGTGAGCCTGGTCCGGCTGGGCGAGACCTTCCACCTGTTCTGCAATCGCTGGGACTGGGAGCGGATCGACGACCCGGCGGTGAGCGGCTGCTGGCTCGCCACCTCCACCGATCTTCGCCGCTGGACCGAGCGCGGCCTGGTGTATCCCGATGCGGAGCGCATCCATCGCAACGGCGTTGTGCTGTGCAACCCGGACAACGAGCCGGTGCGGGTCGACGGCCACTACCTCATGTACATCAACGGCCACATCATCGGCCGGTCGACGGACCTGCTGCACTGGGAGTCGACGCCCCTCGAAACGCGCTGGCCGGGCGGGGAGGGGTGCTTCGCCCTGGCCGACTACTCGAACGACCCCGACGATATCCTGCTCTTCACCGGCGGCCATCACAGCGGCCACTTCTACGCGATCGGCGAGGTGCGGTTCGCCAAGCGGGAGCCCGAGTCGCCCCTGGCGTGGCTGCCGCGGCCGGTCCTGCACGCCGAGCCCTGCTACCCGCACGAGAGCGGATGCAGCGCGTCCGACCCCGCGCAGAAGGTGTCGCCGTACCGGGACTGCATCTTCTTCAACGGATTGACCCGCCACGACGGTCGCTGGTGGATCTACTACGGCGGCAGCGAGTACTACACCTGCCTGGCGACCGCGCCGGCCTCGCGGAGCGAGCCCTGAGCCCGAGGCGGGCGGTCAAGCGGGCCAGGTACCTCATAGAACCCGCCGCCACCGGGTCGACGGCGATCTGGGAGGGCCACCATGCCACCAACCCGAGCGCCATCCGCCTGAGCGCGGACCCGCGGGTGTTCCTGGGCTATCGGGCCGGGGGCTCGGAAGACCGGTACTGCAACGGCGGCGTCGCCGTCTGGCGCAGCCACCTCGGGCTCGCCGTGCTGGACAGCCGCGGCGATGCCGTCCTGCATCGCTTCCCGCTGCCGATCTTCGACCTGCGCACCGGGATCGACCTTCCCCGGACCGCGGAGGAGTTCGCCGCCTACCAGGCGGGGCCGGACCGCGACCGGGCCGTCGTGCTCCACGACTTCCGCTTCTGGGAGGACCGGGGTTGGCTGTACGTGATCTACCACGAGGGGAGCGTCACCGCGGTGTGGGACTGCGTGGTCAGGATGCCGGTGGAGGACTTCCTCGCGCGGGTGGACAGCTCGATTCGGCTCACCGATGGCGGTGAACCCGCCGGCGCCACGTTCGAGGAACGCTGGAGCGCGATCTGGTGGGAGAAGGGAATCTGGCAGCCCTGTGGCGTGGACGGCAGCAACCGCATCTATCCGTCGGAGATGACCAAGAACGACATCGTCTACCTCCGCCTCGACGACAGTTCACTGATGATGTATCACCGGCCGGTCCCGGACATCGCGATGGTGCGAACCGCGGTCGGGCTGAGCCCGGACGCCACCGCCGACGGCATCACGGAGGTCGGCACGTTGCAGTCGTGCGTCCGTCCCGGCTACCGGGACAACTCGCACGTCGGCAACAACGCCGTGCCCGTTCCGGTGTGGATCGGCGGCACACGGGTCGCGATGGATGTCGTGCACGGGGTGTTCAACCAGGCGATTGCCGACCCCGCCGTGCGGCAGAAGTGGAAACTCTCGTACTACCCGTATCTCAGGCTGCTCGACACCCGCACCGGGCACTGCCTCTACTACTCTCGCGAACCCATGCTCGAGTACGACGGCGTGTGGGACGAGCATGCGCGCCACGGGACGTGGATCGGCGAGCTGGCCCATCTCGACGGCGTCATGTTCGCCGGCGGCCAGGTGGCCCTGGACGCCAGCCGGAACGGTCTCGACGACCTGTTCCGGCTCTACACCGGCGTGGGCGACACCGCGGTCGCGACGGCCGACTTTCGCCTGCGGGACCTGATTCCGGAGCCGGTGGTGGCGGACATTCAGAGCATGGAGCAGCATCGCCGGCACCCGGTGGCCGCGATCTCGGAGAACCGCTGCGCGCTGCCCGAGCGATGCTCCGGCTGGAGCTGGAACATCGGCAACGATCCGGACTCCCGGTCGCTCGCCATCTGCCGCGAGCTGGACGGCGGCGAGCACGCGGAGCGCCTGGTCACGCCGCGCCCCGGCTTCTTCGACGCGGACGCCCTGTTGTTCGACGGCTCCTCGGTGGCGTCGTACCCGGACCTGGGCTGGCTGGTGCAGTACCGCGGCGCGCGCTGGGACGACGGCCCGCGGCGCACGACCTACGGCTCGGGAGTCATGCTTCTCGACCGCGAGAACCCGGAGCGCGTGCTGTACCGCTCCGAGGTTCCCCTGCCGGGCAGCGAGCGCCGTGAGGACGGCTGGCAGTGTCGCCGCGACGGCGTGACCGTCCGCATGCGCGCGGAACTGGTGCCGGACGCCGTCGCGCGCGAGGTGGGGCGAACGTACGAGCGCCGGCCGATGCCGTCGGACATGACCCGATGGCTGCTGCGCAAGGCCGGGTTGCCCGCGCCGGAGCCGGCGTTCTGAGCGGCGGAGCTAATTCCGGTACGGATCCGCCGCGTCGCGCAGGCCGTCGCCGACGAAGTTGAAGGCCAGCACGGTGACGATGACGAACAGCGCCGGGATCAGCAGCCAGGGGTGCAGGGCGATGGTGCGGAAGTTCTGCGCGTTCTGCAGCAGCACGCCCCAGCTCACCGCCGGCGCCTGCATGCCAAGGCCCAGGAAGCTGAGGGCGGTCTCGCCCAGGATCATGAACGGGATCGCGAGCGTGACGCGGACGATCAGGTAGCTGAACATGGACGGCAGCATGTGCCGCCGGATCGTCTGGAGGTCCGTGGCGCCCGCGATCCTGGCGGCCATCGTGTAGTCCTCTTCGCGCGACGCCAGGACCCGGCCGCGCACGACGCGAGCGACCTCCACCCATCCGACCACGGACAGGACGACCGTGAGCCCGAAGTAGATCGCCGTCGTCGGCCACTTCTTGGGGAGCGCCGCGCTCAGGCCCATCCACAGCGGGATCTGCGGAATGGCGATGATGAGCTCGATGAGCCGCTGGATGGCGACGTCGACGCGGCCACCCAGGAACCCGGAGAGGCCGCCGAGCAGGCAGCCCAGCACGAAGCTCAGCGTGACGCCCACCAGCCCGATCGTGAGCGAGATGCGCGCCGCGTGGATGTTGCGCGACCACATGTCGCGCCCGAGCTTGTCGGTGCCGAACAGGTGCAGGTAGCCGTCGCCGCCGACCCCCAGCAGATGGATGTCGGTGCGGATCAGGCCCAGGAGCCGGTACTGGTGGCCCCTGGCGAACACCTTCAGGGGAAACCGGATCGAGGTGTCCTCGACGTACGTCTTGCGCAGGGTCACCGGGTCCCTGGCCGATTCGTACGCATGGACGAACGGACCGACCAGGCCGGAGCCGGGGTCGAAGAGCCGTACCCGCTGCGGCGGGGCATTGATGCGGTCGAGGTACTGCTCGTGAATGTCATTGGTGGAGAAGAAGCCCGCGAAGATGGCGAACAGGTAGAACAGGCCGAGGATGCTGCCGCCAATGATCGCCAGCTTGTGCCGGCGGAACTTCCGCCACGCGAGCTGCCACTGCGAGGCGGTGTAGTACCGCTCGTTCCTGGCGTCCTCCGGCCGGTCGTTCGCTGGCGGGCCTAGGGGGCTCGCCGGGGCCGGGCGGTCCGCACCGGTCATCGAGAGTCCAGCAGCCGGATGCGCGGGTCGACCCACACCAGCAGCAGGTCGGATATGAACGTCCCGATCACGGTCAGGGCGGCCAGGATCATGATGATGCTGCCGCCGAGCTGCATGTCCTGCTGGAGCAGTCCCTCGAAGAGGATCGGCCCCATGGTCGGCAGGTTGAGGACGATGGAGGTGATCGCGGATCCGGAGAAGATCCACGGCAGCGTCCAGCCGATGGTGCTCACCAGCGGATTGATGGCGATGCGCACCGGGTACTTGAACAGCAGCCGCTGCTCCGTCACGCCCTTCGCGCGTGCGGTGATCACGTATTGCTTGCCGAGCTCGTCCAGGACGGTGGCCCGCAGCACGCGGATCAGGCCGGCGGTTCCCGCGGTGCCGACAACGACGACCGGAATGGGAAGGTGCTTCAGCATGTCCACGAACTTCGCCCACGACCACGGTTGATCCGCGAAGTCGGTGGAGAACAGCCCGACCGCCGTAAAATCGAAGTACTTGAAGAGCAGGAACATGAGGATGATCGCCAGCAGGAAGTTCGGCGTTGCCAGGCCGACGAAGCCGACCGCGGTCACGGTGTAGTCGACGATCGAGTACTGGTGGGTCGCCGAGTAGATACCGATGGGTATCGCGACGGCGTACGTGAATATCATCGTGAAGAACGCGACCAACATGGTCAGCGGCAGCCGCGCCGCGATGATCTGGGCGACCGGCTTCTCGTAGAGATACGAGCGGCCCAGGTCACCGCGGAGCAGGTTGCCGGCCCAGCGGAGGTATTGGGCGACCATGGGCCGGTCGACGCCGTACTGGTGGCGCAGCGCCTGCACCGCCTCTTCGGTCATCTGCGCGCCGGTGAAGAGCTCCATCCGGGTGACGAGCGCTTCCACGAAGTCGCCCGGCGGCAACTGCATGATCGCGAACGCCACGGCCGAGACCATCGCCAGCAGGACGATCATGTAGAGGAACCGGCGTGCGATGTAGCGGGTCACGGGTACCCCCCTGGCGGCCGGTGGGCCTGAGGCGAGGAGTCCCGCCCCCGCGGGGGCGGGACTCGTGTCCGTCGTCGGGCTGACTCCTATCGGTCGAGATACCACTGCGAGGATTGCAGCAGCGGGTGGAAGCCGATCGACCACCCGAACCAGAAACCGCTCGGCACGTTGTGCAGGTCGTTGCTGACCGTCTGGAACACCGGCGCCGCGTACACGGTGCCGATGTGCCAGAGCTGCTTGATGCGCCAGTCCCAGGTCTCGCGGGTGAGCTCGATCCACTCGGGCGTTCCGGGAACCAGCGTGCCGGCTTCCTGGACCCTGGCCCAGAGATCCAGCCACTCCTGCGGCGGCTCGGTGACGTTCTCGCCCTCGCCGTTGGTGGCGACCCAGCGGTTCCAGCTATGGCCGCCGCCGCCCACCTCCCAGAAGAGCTGCACCCAGCCCTGCAGGTCCATCTCCGTGGATGCGCCGCCGCCGTCGACGATGAGCATCTCGTACAGCTCGCCCTCCTGGAGCCGCTGGTGGGTGATCTTCTCGGGCTTGATGGTGAGGGTCACCCCGACGTCCTCCCACATGTTCTTGATCACCTCGGCGACCGTCGCCTCGGGTGCCGAGCCGTGCCCGGACTCCATCAGGATGTTCATGGGTTTCCCGTCGGGGCGCAGCCGCAGCTTGCGGTCGGCGTCCCATCCCAGGCCCATCTCGTCGAGGAGCTGGTTGGCGCGGTCGACGTCGTACTCGATGAAGTAATCGCCCCACGCCTCGTCATAGAAGCTCACGTTGGGCAGCGGAGCGACCTGCCGCGGCGTGGCCAGGCCGAAGAACACGGACTCGTTCAGCGCGTCCCGGTCGATGGCCAGCGACAGCGCCTGGCGGAACCTGATGTCCCAGAAGATGTCGTGCAGCACCGGGTCCTTCACGACCGGGTTGAAGCCTACGGTGAACGCGCTCTGATAGTCGCCCTTGAGCGTCTGCACGCGGTAGTTGCCGGCCGCCTCGTTCTCCTTCATCAGCGGGAAGTCGCTTACCGCGAGAATGCTGAATCCGGAGAGGTAGTCCAGGTCGCCGCCGATCGCCCGCAGCAGCTTGGTCTGCGCATCGCCCGAATAGGGCGCGATCAGCCGATCGATGTACGGGAGCTGGTTCCCGGCCGTGTCGACCTGCCAGAAATACGGATTGCGTTCGGCCAGATACTCGGTCTCCGTGAACTCGGTGACGACCCAGGTGTTCAGCGTCGGGATCCCCGGGCGCTGTTGGAACACCCAGGATGCCTTCCAATGGTTGTAGAGCTGGGTCCAGCTCTCGAAGCCCTGCTCGGAGGCGAGCTTGTTCGCGTCCTCGTTGTAGTCGATGTGGTACTGCCGCTGAAAGTGCTCGGCCACGAAGAAGTGACTGCGTGAGGCCGCGAACGGATGGCTCAGGGATGCCATCAGCGTGGGCTGCGGTACCGAAAGGTCGACCTGGATGGTGTAGTCGTCGACGGCGCTCAGCTCCGCGTTGGCCCAAATCCAGGTCGGACCGTGGGGAGACAGCTCATCGTTGTTCATCTGGTCGTTCCACCAGAACATGATGTCGGCGGACGTGAAGTCCTCCCCGTCCGACCACTTGGCGCCCGGCCGGAGATGGATCAGGTACCGGGTGTAATCGTCGTTCACCTCGTAACCCATGCCGAGGTCGGTCCTGATCTCGGCGCCGTTGACGTCCCGCGTAAAGAGGCCGCGCTTGAGCAGGCTGCGGAAGAACGTTCCGTCGAACTTGGCGGTGCCGCCGTACACGCCCACGGATTCCAGTGGCACCGCGACCGCCGGATCATCGGGAAGTCTCTGCTCGACCGGAGGCAGCGAACCGTCGTTGACCAGTGCGGTCAGCATCGGCGACTCGGAGTACGCGGGCATGGTGCTGGCGGTTGCCCGTTCGTATTCGGAGACAGAGACGTACGCGATGACGCCTCCGTCCTCGTCGCCGCCAACCTGCGCGTTCTGCGAGAAACCCGGTGACGCGATGAGCAACGCTACGCCCACCGCAAGAGACAGCCTTGCAAGCATGTATGCCCTCCTAGCGGTTATCTCGGCGAGTGTGCGTTGACGTGCCGAATCGGGTCAACGGCGCCCGCCGGCAGGCCACGTTGGCTCACGCGGCCCGTCTCTGTCCGGTTCCGAGCCGGAGGTCAGTTCATGCGACGGTAGTGGCCAGGGTCGCGGGCATGTTTTCCAGGCGGGTCAGCCAACGGTGCATGTCGAAGCCCTCGTCGCCGACGATGAAGCGCCAGAACCTGATGCGGTTGACGTACTCGATGCGGTGCTCGTTGCCATACCACTGGTGGTTCTTGCCGAGCGGGCTGATGGCATCGGGATCGTCGAGGTCGTCGGTGTTCCACAGCTTGAGCTGACGGACGACGGGGTTCATGCGGACCTTGAGCATGTAGCGGGTACGAGCCGTGAGATTGGGCTGGGCGCAGTGCCAGATGCCGTGGTGGCCGACGACGACGGTGCCCGCCTTGCAGACGATGGGCTTCTGGTTGAGGAAGTTCTGGTGGACGGCGATGTCGGACTCGTTGATGCGGCGAAACTGCGATCCGGGGAGAAACATCGTGCCGCCCATTTCGCGCGGGGTGTCGTGGGGGTAGTAGAAGAGCTGGACGTCGAAGTGCAGCCGCGTGTCGATGATGGCGTCGGCGTGCCAGTGCTGGGCCTTCTCCTTCCCGCCCTCGACCGTGTGGACGGCGTGGTGGTCATAGAGCGGCTCGCAGCCGACCAGGCTCTGGATGATCCCGCGGACCTCGGGCATGCGCAGCACGGACTGAATCGCCGGCGCGTCCGCGAGGTGATCGTCGACGAACTCCGCCATCGACGTGGCGGGCTGATATCCGCGCCCCCGCTGGGTCCGGCCTTCATGCAGCTCCGCGACGGCCGGCTGATTGATCCGGTCGGGAACGAGCTGGTCGAACAGCAGAAACCCGTCCGCGGCGAACTGTGCCACCTGCCTGGTCGTCAGCAGGCATTCTGGGTCGACCGGTTGAGCAAAGACGGATCCGTTCATCATTCGATCTCCACGAGGCGTTCGAGGACCACCTGAAACTTCAGATGGGAGGTATGGTACTCCGTTCCCGGAAGCGCCGGGAACTGTTGCGGCATCTGGATGACGCGCCATCCGTCCTGCATGGCTGCAAGGGCCGAGGCATACGGCGGCTGCTCGGCGTCTCCGGAGCAGTGTTCCCGTGCGCCTGCGCCGTCGTAGATCGACCACGCGCCGACGCGCGACGCGAGATCGGATGTGTACTGATAGAGAATCATCAACCGCTGTCGTAGTTCGGCCATCGCGTGCTCCTCCTGACGGACGTTCTCAGTAATCGTCGAGCATCGCCGGCTCTACTCCCGGCATGGTGTGCAGTTTCCAGATGTCGACCTCGACATCGTTCGATCGGCTCTCGCCCGGAGTGCTGCGTCCGGCGGCGACGATCCGTTTCAGTTCCCCGAGCATGCGTCGGACGACATCCCGACGATCCGACTCCAGGTTGTGCCGTTCCTCGGGATCGGACGCCATGTCGTAGAGCTGCACGAGCGGCAGCCCTTCCACGGCGGCTTCGTCGTCCCGTTTGCTCCATCCGCCGGATCCGGGACAGAGCACCAGCTTCCACCGCCGGCCGCGAATCGCGAACTTGCCGCTGATGGAATGGTGGATGACGCTCTCCCGGACCGCACGGTCCTCGCCGCGAAGGAGCGGCAGAAGGCTGACGCTATCCTCGGCGGCCGAATCGGGAAGGGTGTCACCGATGATGTCCGTGACCGTCGCCATGAGATCGGTCAGGCACACAATGTGATCGGTCGTCGAGCCCGGGCTCGCGACGCCCGGCCAGCGGGCGATGCACGGTATGCGGTGACCGCCGTCCCACGCGTCCGACTTGTAGCCGCGGTAGCGACCGCTCGGGAAGTGGCCCTGAGCCTCCATCGCCTCGACGCCGATGTAGGGCGCACACCCGTTGTCACTCGTGAACAGCACCAGCGTGTCGTCCGCCACCCCATACCGGTCGAGCGAGGCGAGCACGCGGCCGAATATGGCGTCGGTCTCCATGACCAGGTCGGCATAGAGGTTGTCGAGCCCGCTCCTGCCGATCCACTCCGGATTGACGGCCAGCGGGGTGTGGGGGGAGGTCATCGGCAGGTAGAGGAAGAACGGCTTGTCGCGACCGACGCTCTCACCGATGAACGCGTCCGCCTTCTTGGCCCACGTCGGCAGGAGTTGCTCGAAGTGCCAGTACGGCATCGCCGGCCCGGGAATGCTCGCCTGGTGGTGTTCGAGCATCCGGGCGGGAAGGAACTCCGAAGGGATGCCGACGGTCCGGTCGTTCTCGATGTAGCAGAAGGGCGGCCAGTTGGGTACGTCGACGCCGAAGTAGTAGTCGAAGCCGCGAGTCGTCGGACCGCCGGTGGTCGGCCTGGCGAACGCCTCGCGCCAGATCTCGCGCTCCGCGTCGGTCGCCTCGCGGTCGTGGGGAAACACCTCGGATCGATAGGTGTCGCGATCCGGCAGAAACGCGTCGGTGTCCTCGAAGTCCCAGCCCATGCCCAGATGCCACTTGCCGATGCAGCCGGTCCGGTATCCATGCCGCTGCAGCAGACCACCCACCGTCAAACGATCGCGCGCGATCAACGGGTCCCCGAACGGATTGACGATGCCGGACTGCAACGTGGACCGCCAGTTGTACCTGCCGGTGAGCAGCCCGTACCGCGACGGCGAACATACCGCGGAGCTCGAATGCGCATCCGTGAAAGTCATCCCTTCCGCCGCGAGCCGGTCGTAGTTGGGCGTCGGTATCCTCCCGTCGGGATTGAGACACGACGCATCCCCGTATCCCATGTCATCGACGAAAAAGACGACGACGTTCGGGTTCATCGCTCACGCTCCGTTGGGCGGCGGTTCATGGCCGCCGGCGGCGAACGGCCTTCCCTGCAGATCGAGCTCCCGTGCCCGCAGACACGCGGTGGCGTGACCGGGGCTGAGCTCAACCAGCTCCGGGGGATCGGCCTTGCAGCGATCCTCGGCGTACGGGCAGCGCGGGTGGAACGGACATCCCGGCGGCGGATTGGCCGGACTCGGCACGTCGCCGCGCAGGACGATGCGGTCCTCCTCCGCCGTGGGATCCATCTCCGGGAGCGCCGACAGCAGCGCTTCCGTATACGGATGGCGGGGGTGGCGGAACACGTCTTCCGCTTCGCCGGTCTCCACGATCTTGCCCAGGTACATGACGGCGACCCGGTCGCTGATGTACCGCACCACGCTCAGGTCGTGCGCGATGAACAGATAGCTCAGCTCGAACCGGACCTGAAGATCGATCAGCAGATTCAGGATCTGAGCCTGCACCGACACGTCCAGGGCCGAGACCGGCTCGTCCGCGACCACGAGCCGCGGCCCGGGAGCCAGTGCCCTGGCGATCCCGATTCTCTGTCTCTGCCCTCCGCTGAATTCGTGCGGGAACCGTTCCGCGTACTGGGAGCGCAGGCCGACGACCTCCAGCAGCCGGCCGACCTCGCGGCGCAACTCCTTCCCCTTCATGCCGCGCTGCACGATGAGCGGCTCCCCGACGATCTCCGTAACCCGCATCCAGGGATTCAGGGAAGAGAAGGGGTCCTGGAACACGATCTGGACGCCGCGCCGAAACTCGAGCATCTCCAGGTGCGTCAAGCTCCAGACGTCCATGTTCTGCCCGTCCGCATGAAAGACGACGCGTCCTGCCGTCGGCTCGTACAGTCCCGCGATCATCCGGCCGGTCGTGGTCTTGCCGCAGCCGCTCTCACCGACCAGGCCCAGCGTCTCGCCCTTCCGCACGGCGAAGCTCACGCCGTCCACCGCCCGAACCTGGCCGACGGTCCTGCGAAACAGGCCCTTCTCGATCGGGAAGTGCTTCTTCAGTCCTTCCACGGACAACAGTCGCCGCGCGTCACCGTCCGCCTGACTCATGCGTCCTGCTCCGGCCGGCTACGTGGCGAACGGGTCGACGGCATCGCGGATCGCATCCCCGAGGAAGTTGAAGCAGAGCACGGTGACGGTGATCATCAGTCCCGGAATCGTCAGCCAGACGTGGCGCACGATGGCGTGAATGCTCGTCGCGTCCTTGATCAACACGCCCCAGCTCGTCATCGGCGGCGTCACCCCCACGCCCAGATAGCTCAGGGCGCTCTCGCCGAGAATGATGCCCGGTATCGACAGCGTGGCGACGACGATGGTGTGGCTGAGGCAGCCGGGCACCAGGTGCCTGGTGATGATGCGCCAGTTGCGGGCTCCCGCCGCGCGGGCGGCAAGGACGTACTCCTCCCCGCGGTACGCCAGGACCTTTCCCCGTACGACCCGGGCCAGCCCTCCCCAGCCGATGAAGGAGAGGATCGCCACGATCGTGAGATAGACGTAGTTGGACGGCCAGGTAGGGGGAATCGCGGCCGACAGCGCCAGCCACAGCGGGATGTGCGGGAACGACAGCAACAGCTCGATGAAGCGCTGGATGATGTCGTCGATCACGCCGCCGAAGTAGCCGGACGCGACGCCGAGGATCAGGCCCAACACCACGGTTATGAAGGTTCCGACCAACGGAACCGAGAGGCTGACCTGAGCTGCCTTGAGGATGCGCGACAACAGATCTCGGCCGAGCACGTCGGTACCCAGCAGGAAGAGGGTGCCGCCCTCCTCGATTCCGATGAACCGCACCCGGGCCGGGATCACGAACAGGACCCGGTAGGGCTCACCGCGAACGAAGAAACGAACGCGATAGCGTGTCGACCGGTCCTCATGATAGTTGAGCGCCAGGGTCTCCGGATCCATCTGCCGCTTGTACGCGTAGGTAAAAGGAGCGGTAAGCCTGCCGTCGTCGTCGAGCACACGGATCCGCTGCGGCGGAGCGAACTTGACCTTGCCGTGGAACTCGTCGAACGGGTAGGGACTGAAGAACGGCGCGAAGACGGCCAGCGTGTAGAGGACGATCAGGATGATGCCGCTGATCACGCCCAGACGGTTCTTGCGAAAGCGGCGCCAGATGGGCAGCCAGAAGCCCGATGCGAGCCCGACGTCGAGGTCGACTGCGGGGTGCGGGGCTGGACTCTCCGGCATTCCTGCTTCCTGACTCATGGGTTCTCCATCAACGCCGGGCCGGGGCCGCCTACTCCAGCCGAATGCGAGGATCCAGCCACGTCAGGGCGATGTCGGCCATCAGGTTTCCGAGGAGCAGGAAAATGGCGTAGAACTGCAGGATGCTCGCAGACAGGTAGATATCCTCCGCGAGCAGCGCTTCGAACAGCAGCGGACCGGCGGTAGGCAGGTTGAGCACGATGGCGGTGATCGTCTCTCCCGAGAGCAGTATCGGCAACGACATGCCCAGGCCGCTGACGAACGGATTGAAGGCGATCCTCACGGCATGGCGGCGGACGACGATCCGCTCCCTCAGTCCCTTGGAGCGCGCGGTGGTGACGTAAGGTTGTCCGAGCATGTCGAGCAGGTTGCCCCTCATGACGCGGATGGTGCCGGCCGTTCCGGCCGTGCCGATCACGACGATGGGAATCCAAAGGTTCTTCGCCAGATCCAGCGCCTTCGCAAGGCTCCATGGCGCTTCCTCGTACGCGCGCGAAAAGAGCATGCCGACCGGCTGATCGATTACGAACACGGCGAATATCATCAGGACCAGAGCCAGGAAGAAATTCGGAATCGACAGGCCCAGGAAGCCGACGAAGGTCGCAGCATGGTCGCCGATCGTGTTCTTGTGCGTCGCGCTGTAGATCCCGATGGGAATGCCGATCAGCCAGGTGAACACCAGACTGCCGGCAGATATCCCGAAGCTGAGTGCCAGGCGGTCGCCGAGCAGCGTCGCGACGGGCCGTCCGTGAAGGAGGGAGTGGCCCATGTCGCCGGTGAGGAAGTTCCGAATCCATATGAAGTACTGAATCCACTTCGGCCGGTCCAGGCCGTGCAGCCGCCGGAAATTCTCGGCGAATTCCCGTGCGTATTCGTCCCTCATCCCGCCACCGGACATCTGCGCCATGAGGTGGGTGATGAAGTCGCCGGGCGCGAGCTGAATGATGATGAAGATCACCAGCGACATCAGCAGAAAGGAGATGACCATGGTGAACAGCCGACGGATGAGGAAGACGGTCATGTCAGAGAGTGGCTAGGCCGGAGAGCTTGGGGAGAGACGCTCCGGTCTCTCCCCAAGCGATGACGTGCAACAGACGCCGTTGGAAGACGTCAGGACTTGATGTAGAACTGCTCCGGATGAGCTGACGACTCGCCCTTGAGATTGACGCCGGTCGACGGCACGTTCCCCATCCTGTTGTGGACGACGAAAGGCACGGGAAAGCCCGACGTAACCGCGATTTCCGGGGTGACCTCGGTGGCGACGTACGTCAGGAACTCCTTGAGCTTCTGCGTGTAGCTCTCGGGATCCTGCTGGCCAACGAACTCCTGCTCCATCTCCCAGGCCTTCAGGTACTCGGGCGGCGGATCGTCCAGCCGGCTGCCCAGGTGCGTCTCCGGGTTGAAGGCGTTGCCCAGGAACACGTACGGCAGGAACACCTGCATGGAGGGCCCCCAGTTGGAGTACATCTGCACCTCGCCGGACGTCCGGTTCTCGAAGATGACGGATGCCTGCACGACCTCCATCCTCACGTCGAGGCCGATGTCCTGCCAGTACTTCACGGCCATCTCGCCCAGCGGCAGGTTGGGCCGCAGGTTGCTCGCGTTGTTGAGGATGATGGTGACCTTGCCGCCCTCCGGATACTCGACGAACCCGTCTCCATCGCTGTCCTTCAAGCCCAGTCCTGCCAGCAGCTCTCGTGCGCGGTCCGGCTCATAGCCGCCCCACATCTCCATCGCCGGATCGTGGAAGAACGACTCGGAGCTCAGGGTCGTGCCGGACGCTTCGGCGAGTCCGAAGTACAGGGTGTCGTTCACTTCCTCGCGGTTTATCGCCAGGGACATCGCGCGCCGGAAGTCCACCTCCCGTACGTACTTCGCAAGTTGCGGATCGCCCTCCGGCTCGATGTTCAACAGGTAGTAGCCTTGCGCCGCTCCGCCCTTCCAGATGCTCACCTTGTAGTCGCCACGCTCCTCGTTCTCCTTGAGGACCTGGTAGCCAGAGAGGTCGGTGTAGTGCGTGGACTGGACGTCGACCTCGCCGCGGAACGTGCTGAGCACGCCGGCCTCCACGCTGGAGAACAGCCTGATGCGGATGTGGTCGATGTAGGGAAGCTGGTTGCCCGCGGGATCGACGACGGGGTAGTATGGGTTGCGGGTCGCGAGGATGCCGTCCACCTCATCGGTGCTGGTGTAGACCCACGCGCCGAGGTGGGGGAGCTCCTCGGGATACTTGATGAAGCCGGTGGTGTGGGTTCCACCCGAGTTGCCGCCGAGCAGCAACCGGTCGATCAGGTCCTCCCACGTCGCGTCGGCGTTGTGGTCGGGATGGAACTGCTCGAAGTAGTGCTTGGCATGCACCATCTCGTAGATCGTGACGAGCGTGTGCATGCGCGGGTTCGGCGAGTTGCTGGTGTACTTGACCGCGTTGTCGCCGACCTTCTCGGCCGTCATGTTGGCGCCGCCGTGGATCGTGGCCCAGTGTCCGGGAGGATTCCAGACGTTGGGATTGGTGGAGATCTCGTTCCAGCTCCAGACGATGTCGTCCACCGTGAACGGATGGCCGTCCGACCACTTCAGCCCTTCGCGCAGCCAGCAGGTGACCTCGGTGTAGTCGTCGTTGTACTCGTAGCGCTCGAAGTGGTACGGCTCGTGTCCGGTGAAGAACATGCCGTTCTCCAGGTACGCGTTGATGTCGAACGGAGTGTCGAAGCCGTAGCCGCCCATCTCCGTGTTGAACACGTAGCCATAGAGGGTAAAGAAGGCGTTCCGAAGGTTGGTGTCCCACTTGTTCAGGGTGCCGCCGTAGGTGCCGATCTCGGAATGGACCTGGCGGACGAACGGGTTCGCCGGCAGTCGTTCTTCGACCGGCGGCAAGTCGCCGGCGGCAACCATCTCGGCAAGCATGGGCGCCTCGTTGTACTGCTGCGCCCAGGCCGGCAGCGCCGCCATCATGATGGCCAACGCCAGCGCAAGCGCGAATCTGCAAGCGAATATTCGTTTCATCTCTGCTCCTTCCTGTTTCGTGAAGTGGCGAAAACCGTAAGTGTTACATCGCGATGCTTACGGTTACCTCGGTCGTTTGACGGAATGCCGATGTGTCCTAAACCTTGCCTGGGATGTCTCCTCCTGAGCGTTGAAGAGACAGTACGCCGCCGATGCGAGAGAGTGCGAAAGAGTTGGTTGGCGGTAGTGTGCTGCCTCCGAGATGATGTGACTGCAGAGCGTATCGTCGGCCTGGATAGGGGTCAAGGACGCCCGGCCGCGGCGTTGCCGTGGCCGGGTCCGTCGCGTCAGCTCCAGGTCGCCATCTCGGCCCGGAGCCCGGCGTCGATGCCGTCGTTCAGGCAGCGCAGCGCGTTGTCCACCTGGGCAGTGCTGCGCGCTCCGAACAGCGTGCTGCCCACCGACGGGTTCGACACCGTCCACGTCCCGGCCAGGTACGCCATGGACTCGCCGAGCTCGGCGGCCTTCGCGCGCAGCCGCTCCACCACCCGGAAGTTGCGGTCCGAGAAATAGACGTCGCAGTGGGCGGGAGCGACGTCGAAACGCGTCCCGGCAGGCAGCCGGCCGCGATCGCCGGTGTACTTCCCGGTCAGGAACCCGGCGCCCAGCGGACTGAAGGCCAGGAACGTCACCTGGTGCCGATCGCACACCGGCATCGAGCTCCGCTCCTCTTCCGGCCGCGCCAGGTTGTAGATGTTCTCGACGATCTCGATCCGCGCCCAGCCGTTGCGCCGGCTGATCTCCAGCGCTCGGGCGAGCTGCTCGCCGGTGAAGTTGCTGCACCCGATCGCCTGCGCCCGGCCGGACGCGACCACCTCGTGCAGCGCGTGCAGCGTCTCGTCGAGCGGCACCTCGTCGTCCCAGTGATGGACCATGTACACCGCCACCCGGTCGAGCTGCAGGCGTTCCAGGCTCTGGGCGATGACCTGCTCGATGTTGGTCGCACTGTTGCCCGAGCCCACCTTGGTCATGACCACCACCTGGTCCTGGACGCCGCGGTCGGCCATCCACGCGCCCAGGATGCGCTCCGACGGGACGAACGCCCCCGATCCGGCGCCGCCATACCCTTCGGCCGAGTCGATGCACGTCACCCCGCGCTCGAATGCATGGTCCAGGACCAAGCGGGAGGTCTCCTCGTCGATCTCCCGGCCGAACGTCCCCGAGCCCAGTCCGATCCGGCCGATGCGCAGCGCGGTGCGTCCAACCGGAACCTGTTCGATCCTGCTCACCACTCGACCGTACCACGCGTCCGGACCCGAGGCCGTTGAAGGACCGCCGGAACGATGGGTATCGTCGCCGGACCGATGGCTTCGAAGGTTGCCGTGCTCACCGCGGCGGGCAGCGGCATGGGCGCCGACGCGGCGCGGTTTCTGGCCCGGAAGGGGTACTCCGTAGCCATCCTCTCTTCCTCCGGGAAGGGTGAAGCGCTGGCGCAGGAGCTGGGCGGCGTCGGCGTCACGGGTTCGAACCGCTCCGAGTCGGATCTCCGGCAGCTTGTCGACGCGGCGGTCGGGCGCTGGGGGCGGATCGACGTGCTGGTGAACTCCGCCGCCCATGGGCCGCGCGGTCCGGTGGCGGAGCTGAGCGACGAGGACTGGCGCGAGGGGATGGAGGTGTACTTTCTCGCTGCCGTGCGCGCATCCAGGCTGGCGGCGCCGGTCATGGCGCGCGGAGGAGGGGGCTCGATCATCAACATCTCCTCGTTCGCGGCCGTCGAGCCGGAGGCCGGGTTTCCCACCTCTTCGGTCTTCCGCGCCGGGCTGGCGGCGTACGCACGGTTGTTCGCCGATCAGCATGCGAAGGACAACATACGCATGAACAACGTCCTGCCGGGCTTCATCGACAGCCTGCCGGAGACCGCCGCGCGTCGTCAGCGTATCCCCCTCGGGCGCTATGGCCGCGTGCAGGAGGTGTCGGCCCTGATCGCGTTTCTGGCATCCGACGAGGCCGCGTACCTCACGGGACAGAACATTCGGGTGGACGGCGGAATCACCCGGTCGCTGTAGGCGGCAACCTCGCCGAAGGAGATCAGGATGGCATTCGAGAAGGTCGTGTCGGGAGGATCGGTGATCGACGGCACCGGTGCGGCGGCGTACCGGGCTGACGTGGCGATCGCGGACGGGCGAATTGAGGCGGTCGGCGACCTGTCGGCAGCCGAGCGCGGCGAGACGATCGACGCCAGCGGCAAGGTGGTGTGCCCGGGCTTCATCGACATGCACGCCCACTCGGACGTCTCCATGCTCGACGACCCCGGCGGCGAGTCCAAGGCCTACCAGGGCGTCACCACCGAGGTGGTCGGCAACTGCGGGTCTTCGGCGTTTCCGGCCGGGCTGCTGACCCCGGCGGAGCTGCAGGAGATCGCCCCCGTGCAGGTCGTCGAAGGCAGCGCCGTCCGTTACGCGTGGAGGGACTTCGACGGCTGGGCGGAGGCGCTCGAAGGCAGCGGCGTCAGCCTGAACGTGGTGGGGCAGATCGGCCACAGCACCCTCCGGCAGGCGGCGAAGGCCACGGAGGCCCGGCCGGCGAACGACCAGGAGCTGGCGTTGATGAAGCGCCTGGTGGCCGAGGCGGTGGAGCAGGGGGCGGTCGCGCTCACCACCCAGCTCACCGGTCCGCCGGCGTCGGCGGCGCCGGCCGGCGAGATCGCGGCGCTCGCGGCGGAAGCGCATCGGTTTCCCGGCGCCTTCTACGCCACGCACGCCCGGCTGCACTCGGGCAATCACTTCAAAGCCGTGGACGAGGCGATCGAGATCGGTGAGCTCACCGGCATTCCCGTCCAGTACTCCCACATCGCGCTGATCGACAGCCGGCACCACGGCGAAGGCGGCGAGATGGTGCGGCGCATGGAGGCGGCGCGGGAGCGGGGCGTGGACGCGCTCTACGACGTCTATCCCTATACCGCCGGGGCGTGCGGGATTACCGGGGTGCTGCCCCTCTGGGCGCAGGAGGACGGACCGGCGGCGGTCCGGCGCCGGCTGGCCGACCCGGACACCTGCGCCCGGATGGCGGAGGAGATCGCCCGCGGGTTCTGGGGGGGCGTGCCGCTGCCCTGGGACAAGTACGTGATCACCAAGGCCAACCGGGACTCGACGCGCTGGATGGTAGGCAAGGTGTGGACGGAGATCGCCGCCCGGCGTGGCGAGTCGCCGGTGGCGGCGATCCTGTCGGTTGCCCGCGAGGACCCCTGGCTCGAGGGCGTGGTGCACATCCGCTCGGAGGACGACGTGCGCTACTTCCTCGGCCATCCGCTGGCGATGATCGGCTCCGACGGAAAGGCGGTGTCGCCCGACGGCGTGTGGGGAACCGGCTCGCCGCATCCGCGCGTCTACGGCTGCTACCCCCGGGTGCTCGGCCGCTACGTGCGCGAGCTCGGCGTGCTCACGCTGGAGGACGCCGTGCACAAGATGACCGGCGCGGTGGCCGACCGGCTGCATATGGAGAGCCGCGGGCGGATTGCCGCGGGCAAGGCGGCCGACGTGGTCGTCTTCGATCCGGACACCGTCATCGACAACGCGACTTGGGAGGACCCACACCGCTACCCGGACGGGATCGACCACGTGCTGGTGAACGGCGAGTCGGTGATCCGTGGCGGCACCCACACCCGGGCCCGCCCCGGGCGCGTGCTGCGCCGGGGCGCCGAGAGACCTCGGCGGTGATGGAGTAGTCGGTTGGTCACGGAGTTGCACCTGCGCCGGTACGGCGCCATGACGGACGGCGGCGTCAACAGCATCGAGGCGTTCCGGCGCCTCGCCGCCGATGCTTCCGGCCGCGAGGGCGTGACCGTGCTGCTCGGGGGCGGCACCTACCTGCTGGGAGACGCGGGCGGCATGGCCGAGTTCGAGCGCTTCATGCACTCGGCGCTGCCCGGCATGAACTGGGCCGACCCGCCCGACTACGCTGCCTATCCGTTCGGGACCGCGATGTTCTTCGACTCCTGCCGGAACCTCACCGTCGACGGCGAGGGGGCCGTCCTGGTGATGCGCGGCTTCACCCGGCCCGCCCGCTTCGCCAACTGCACCGGGGTCCTGACGGTGCGCAACCTGACGATCGACTGGGACCGCCCCTTCTACTCGATCGGCGAGATCGTCGCGGCGCGACCCAAGGATGCCGGCGAAGGCGGCGGACATCTCGACGTTCGCGTGTTCGACGAGTTCCCGGTGTCCGGTGGCGAGCCCGTGCACATCTTCCAGGAGTACGAGCCCGGCACCCTGCGGCCCATGCGGCGCGAGTTCATGGGCCTGGACTCAAGCGAGCTCGTCGCCCCGCAGACCCTGCGCCTCAACATGAAACGGGGGTTCCAGGTGGATCCCGGCAACGCGGTCTGTCTGCGGCATCCCCACTACTGCTTCAACAACCTGGACTTCTCCCACAACGAAGAGATTGTCCTCACCGACGTCACCGTCCACGGCAGCGGCGGCTTCGCCTTCGGCGGCAGCCACAACCGCGACGTCACCGCCACCCGCGTGCGCATCGTCCCGCGGCCCGGGACCATGCGGATGATGTCCAGCAACCACGACGGCATGAGCTTCAGCGCCGGCCGCGGCACGGTCACGTACGAAAGCTGCGCGTTCGAGGGAATGGGCGACGACTGCGCCGGTGCCTCGGGCGACTCCGGGCGCCATGCGTACGTGCGGGAGGTGCTCGACGCGCACACGCTGGTGGCGTACTTCAAGGACTACCACCATGTGCAGGTGTCGGGGAATTCCCACTGCCCTCTCCCGGGTGAGGATCTGTTGTTCACCGACCTGGAGGGGTTGACCCTCGACTACTGGAACGGGACGGTCCAGGCCTCCTCCCTCGATCCTGGCACCGGAGTGATGAAGATCACCCTCGCCGAACGCATCCCGGACACGGTGGCGCCGGGCCATGTCTTCAACAACACCAGCTACTCGTACCGGCTGCGCTACGACGCATGCTACTTCGGTCCCAATCGAAGCCGTGGCGCCATCACGTCGACCAGCGACGTCCTGATCGAGAATTGCCGCTTCGACCGGTCCGGGGGCACCGGCACGTATGTCTCCACCGAGCTGTACTGGGAGGTGAGCCGCGGCCGGCGCACCATCACGATCCGCAACAACACCTACCACGACTGCGGCAAGGCGGCCGGCAACATGGGGAGCCACGCCATCGCGGTCGACGCCACCGGCTTCCGCCTGTATGGCCACGAGGACGACTTCGGCCCGGCGGGCTTCCACCGCAACATCCTGATCGAGGGCAACACCATGGCCGGTGACGGCGTGGCCATCAGCCTCTGCTCTGCGGAGGACGTGGTGGTCCGCGACAACCGCATCGAAGGAACGAATCCGGCGATTGCCCTGCATAACTGCCGCAACGTCCGTATCGAAGGGAATGACCTCCCGGCAGGTGCGGGCGCCGCCGCGGTGGAGATCGGCAGCGGCTGCGACCGGCGATCCGTCACGATCAACTGACGCCGCTGTCGGGCCGCCTCGCGGGGTTGGCGATCACCGTCGGCACGGCCTCTTGCCGGACCATCAGGTGCTTGCCTGATGATCCGGGAGTGACGATCTTGTGGACCCGTGTTCTACGTTGCCCGGAAGAGGACTCGAACCTCCACAGCCTTGCGGCCACTAGACCCTGAACCTAGCGTGTCTACCAATTTCACCATCCGGGCCGGGACGGCAGGGTAGGAAGTGAACCGCCTCGATGTCAACGGTGCGCAGGCCGCCGCGGCGACTCGACGCCGAGCGCTGGCATGCGGTAGCCTCCGTGGCTCGACGGCGCCGGGACCGGCTCCGCCGGACGACGCGTCGGGCGAATCCAGATACAGCAGTCGCAGGGACATACCTCGCAAGGGAGCAGCATGATCGGGATCGGACTCGATTTTGGCACCACCAACAGCACGCTCGCCGTCTGGGAGGCGGACCGCATCACCTACATCGATCTGGACGCGGCGGCGGCCAACCCCAAGATCATGCCTTCGGCGCTGTATCTGGACCGCTCCATGGGGCGCTCGGTGGGTACCGCGGCGATCGACCGCTACCTCGGCGACAACCGCGGACGGATCGTCCGCCTGAAGCGGGTCAAGGTGGGCCAGATCGCCATGACCTTCAGCACGACCGACTCGCAGCGCGCAGGCCACGGACGCGGCGACACCACGCGCGTCCATCAGGTGTCGGGCTATGACGACACCGAGCTGCCCGGGCGGCTGTTCCGGGGACTGAAGAGCTTCCTCGGCGTGGCCGAGCAGAGCCGCTTCAAGGTGTTTCACCGCAGTTTTCACATCGTGGCCCTGGTCACACTCATCCTGGCCGAGATCCGCTCGGTCCTGGGGCGGGCCGGGTACGATGTCGGCCGCGGCATCCACATCGGCCGTCCGGTGCGCTACGTCGGCGGCAACGGCGCCAACGACGTCGCCGTGAAGCGGATGACCACCGCATGCCAGAACGCCGGCTTCGACGATGTGGTGTTCTACCCGGAACCGGTTGCGGCAGGCTTGAGCTATCTGCGGACGGCTTCCGCGCAGCCGGAACACCTGCTCACCTTCGACTTCGGCGGCGGCACGCTCGACCTGTGCCTGCTGTCGACGCGCAACGGCGGCTTCGAGGTGGTCGCCACCCGCGGGCTGCCGATCGGCGGCAATCACGTCGACCAGCAGATCATGCGCGACGTCATCTTCCCGGAGCTCGGCGAGGGGTGCGCGGTGAAGAGCTCACTGTCGCGGGCGGAGCCCGATTCGGTGTTCCCGTTCTACCGCTACCAGGACTACCTGCTGAACTGGCAGACCTCCTACATGTCGAACCGCCCGGAGCTCATGGAGAGCATTCTCGCCGGCATCCAGTCCGGTCCCGACGCGCGCCGCAGGCTGACCCGGCTCTGGAAGCTGATCCGCGGCAACGCCGTGTACGCCTTGCTGAGCGCTACCGAGGCCGCCAAGGCGGAGCTGTCCGAGCTGGAGGCGACGGAGATCCGCCTTGACGAGGTCGACCTTCGCCTGCCGTTCGATCGCGCCCGCCTTGAGCGGGTGCTGGAGCCGACCATGGAACGGGTCGATGCAACCGCCCGGGCGCTGCTCGCCGATGCCGGTATCGATGCCGATGACGTCGACCAGGTCGTCTGCACGGGCGGATCTTCTCAGCTCGTGCCGGTGCAGCGCTGGCTGGCCGAGGTCTTTCCCGGCCGGGTGGAGGACTTCGACTACTACCGGAGCATCGCCGGCGGGCTGGCGATCGCCAACGCGTGCGAGAGGGAGCTGGCGGCCGTCTAAGAGCCGGAGGCGACGGGTTCGGGGCGCTAGCGCTTGTGGTCGGGCGCGGACTCGTCGGCTTCCTCTGCGGCCGTTTCGGCGGCGGCCTCCGCCCGCAGGAAGTCGGTCACGTTGCGGTGGCCGCGCAGGTCAAGCTCCTCGAAATCGGTGCGTGCGCGCACGGCGTTCAGGATCGCCTCGAACGACTCGAACTCGTCGGAGAGCTCGACGAGCTGGTCCTGGTCGGCCCGGTAGAGGAAGACGCTGCGGCGCCGCTTGTTGGTGGCAAGCCCGGCGCGGGTCAGTTCCGTCCAACGCACGACGGCCTGCTCCTCGCCCATGAAGTCCAGCTCGATCCGGTCATCGAACAGCCGCAGCCGGTTGCGGGACTGCTTCAACAGGTAGCGGAGCACGCGGTAGCCGATCAGGCCGACCGGCGCGACGCCGATCAGAACCGGCCAGGCCTCGGCCAGCAGGGCGACGGCCACGATGATCGCGATCAGACCCGGAGGCAGCAGCAGCGGCACCAGGGCGCGCGGATTGGAGCGAAGCGTGATGCGCGACTGCAGGAGCGCTGCTTCGTTCGCGGGCACGGCGTCCATCTTAGGGGCGCGGCGAGCCTGAAGGGAAGGTCAGGCGGAGATCCGGGGTGAGTGCCGCTTCGCTATGATAGTGCTATACTTGAAGTAGCGTTGCCGCGGCGCGGCGCTGCCAAACCCCTTCCGCAAGGACATTCGATGAGACGCTTCTTCTCCGTATCGCTCATTCTGGCCCTAGCCGTGCTTCCGGCCGCACTCGGTTTTGCCGACGAGACCGCTGCCGGGCAGGCGGCCGAAGAGGGCCCCGACATGATGTGGGTCACCTGGATCGGCTCCGTGGCCGCACTCGGTTTCTCCCTGATCCTGGCGCTCGCCGTGCTGCGCAAGGAGCCCGGCAACGACCGCATGAAGGAACTCAGCCGCGCCGTGCAGGAGGGGGCGATCGCCTACCTGAAGCAACAGTACAAGGTGGTGACGATCTTCTTCGTGGTGCTGTTCGCGATCCTGGGGGTGATCTCCTGGGGGCTGGGCCTGCTGTCCGGCTTCGTGCCGTTCGCGTTCATCACCGGCGGCTTCTTCTCGGCTCTGGCCGGATACATCGGCATGACCGTGGCGACCCGCGCCAACGCGCGCACCGCCTGGGGCGCCCGCGAGAGCCTCAACGCCGGGCTGCGCGTGGCCTTCTCCTCGGGGACGGTGATGGGCATGACCGTCGTCGGCCTGGGGCTGCTGGACATCTCGATCTGGTGGTGGCTGCTGCGCGCGGTGTTCGACGTCTCGCCGGAGGAGATCCCGCCGATCATGATCACCTTCGGCATGGGCGCATCGGCGATGGCGCTGTTCGCCCGCCTGGGCGGCGGCATCTTCACCAAGGCCGCCGACGTCGGCGCAGACCTGGTCGGCAAGGTGGAGGCGGGCATCCCGGAGGACGATCCCCGCAACCCGGCGTCGATCGCCGACAACGTCGGCGACAACGTCGGCGACGTGGCCGGCATGGGCGCCGACCTGTACGAGTCGTACGTGGGCTCGATCATCGCCACCATGGCGCTGGGAGCGGTTGCCTCGCTCAGCCTGGATTCGATCTCGACGCTGCAGGCGATCCAGGTGCCGGTGTCGATCGCGACCATCGGCGTGCTGTGCTCGATCCTGGGCACCTTCGTGGTGCGCGCCAAGGGGGACGCCAGCCAGGCGGTGCTGCTCGGCGCGTTGCGGCGCGGCACCTACGGGTCGACCGCGCTGATCGCGATCGGTTCCTTCCTGCTGGTGATGTTCACGCTCGGCAGCGAGTTCCTGGGAATCTGGGCTGCCATGATCGTCGGGCTGATCGCCGGCAACGTCATCGGCTACTTCACCGAGTACTACACCTCCGACCACTACAAGCCCACGCAGCTCCTGTCCAACGAGGCGATCACCGGTCCGGCGACCACCATCATCGGCGGCGTCGGCCTGGGCATGCTCTCCACGCTGATCCCGGTGCTCACGGTGATCGGCGCGACCCTGGCGGCATTCTTCCTGTCCGGCGGCGCTGCTCATCCCGGCCTCGGGCTGTACGGGATCGGGCTGTCCGCGGTCGGCATGCTGTCGACGCTGGGCATCACCCTGGCCACCGACGCCTACGGGCCGGTTGCGGACAACGCCGGCGGCATCGCCGAGATGGCCAAGATGGAGCCGCACGTGCGCGAGCGCACCGACGCGCTCGACTCGCTGGGCAACACCACGGCCGCCACCGGCAAGGGCTTCGCGATCGGCTCCGCCGCGCTGACCGCGCTGGCGCTGCTGGCCGAGTACGGCAACAAGATCAAGGAGGCGTTCGAGCAGCTCGACGTGTCGCCGCTGTTCGAGGAGTTCTACTCAGGCCTGGTGGAGATCGTCCGCGGGGCCGACGGCCACATCACCGACGTGGTCATGAACATCAACCTGCTGGACCCGAAGATCCTGATCGGACTGTTCATCGGCGCCATGTTGCCGTTCGTGTTCTCGTCCCTGTCGATGCGCGCGGTGGGCCGCGCCGCCGGCGACATGGTCAAGGAGGTGCGCCGACAGTTCCGGGAGAAGCCGGGGTTGCTGGAAGGCAAGGACCGCCCGGACTACGCCGGCTGCGTGGCCATCTCCACCCAGGGCGCACAGCGCGAGATGGTGGTGCCGTCGCTGCTGGCGGTGATAGCCCCGGTCCTGACCGGCATCATCTTCGGGCCGTTCACGGTGATCGCGCTGCTTGCCGGGGCGCTGACCTCCGGCTTCGTGCTGGCCATCATGATGGCCAACGCCGGTGGTGCCTGGGACAACGCCAAGAAGTTCATCGAGGGCGGCGCGCACGGCGGCAAGGGTTCGGAGGCGCACAAGGCGGCGGTCGTGGGCGACACGGTCGGAGATCCATTCAAGGACACCTCCGGGCCGTCGATCAACATCCTGCTGAAGCTCATGTCGATGGTCTCGATCGTGTTCGTGACCACGGTAATCGCGCTCAACGACCTGTTCATCCGGATCTTCTCGTAGTACTGCACGCGCTCATTCGATGCGGTAGCCGCGGCCGCGAACGGTGACGATCAACCGCCCGGCCAAGGGCCGGGCGGTGTCAGCCGGCTCCGCGACCGCCGCCAGATGGCGCCGCAGCGCGGTGACGTGCATGTCCACGGCGCGGCTGCGCCGGACCGGCGGCCGCCCCCAGATCGCGTAGAACAGGGCGTCGCGCGTTACCGTCGAGCCGCGGTTTGCAAGCAGCATGCGCAGGACCTCCGCTTCCTGCGCGCCAAGCGAGACCGTGCCCGCCGGTCCCGAGAGCGTCCGCCCCAGCAGGCGCAGGGCGCGGCCGTCGCCGAACCGGGTGAGCGGCTCCGCGGCGCCGATGATGCGCAGCGCGCGCAACTCCAACTCCTCCGGCGTCCACGGATCGCGCAGGTAGTCGGCACAGCCGGCCAGGAACAGGCGCGGCAGTTCGGTGTCAGGGCCGAAGGCGATCAGCGGCCAGGCGGGCTGAATCGGCCCCGTGAGCAGGGGCTCCGCGGCCTCGGCGGGCATCACGGCGGCCACATAGCGGGGGTCACGCGGCGCGGGGGGCTCTTCGACAAGGTCGAGATCGAAACCCTTGATACGCCGGGAATAGGAGTCCATGCGCGCAGCGAGGGCGCCCGACGATGCCATCAGGCAGACTCGCGGCGGATCCCCCAACCCCATGCCATGTCCACAGACGCCCGACAGAGCACGCCTCGGTTGTGGTCAGCCGCGAGACGTGCGCCATGCAGGCGACGCCATACTTGGCGGATGTGCCGGTCGCGTTACCACTCACCTTAAACTTGGACGAACCCTCTGTCTATAAATTATATATCAATTCGTATGGAGCTTATATCATGATTTAGTATCTATGACGGGACACGGTCGCCGGCGCGCGGGACGAGTGGGCCCCAACTCGTCGGCGGGTGCCTCCAGGGAGAGGTGCGAACCGAGCAGGCAGGGTTGATTTGATAATGGATTATCGTTAACATCCATACCATGAGACATCAGAAGATATGGACGTTCGCCGTTGCCGTCATGGCGCTGGCCGGCACGCTGGCCCTTGCCCAGGATCAAAGGGAGGGGCCGGCGACGGATCTCCTGCCGGTCGTGGCGACCACCAACATCGTCGGCGACATCGTCGCCCAGGTCGGCGGTGACCGCCTGTCGCTGTACGTGATGCTGCCGCCCGGAGCCGACCCGCACGCGTTTCGGCCGACCGCTCGTGACGCCCGCGAGGCAGCGGATGCGGCCATCGTGTTCATCAACGGCGCGGGGCTGGAAGCAGGCTTCCTCGGAGACCTGATCGCGAGCGCCGAGCCGCGGCTCGTGGTCGACCTGACTGCGCATCTGAACCTCCGGCGCATGGTTGACATGCATGAGGACGAGCACGACCACGACGAGGACGAGCACGACCACGATGAGGACGAGCACGACCACGACGAGGACGGGCACGACCACGACGAGGATGAGCACGACCACGACGAGGATGAGCACGACCACGACGAGGACGAGCACGACCACGACGAGGACGAGCACGACCACGACGAGGACGAGCACGACCACGATGAGGACGAGCACGACCACGATGAGGACGAGCACGACCACGACGAGGACGAGCACGACCACGATGAGGACGAGCACGACCACGACGAGGACGACGAGCACGGGCACGACGAGCACGCGCACGACCACGGCGAGTTCGACCCGCACGTGTGGATGGACCCGACCCTGGTCACGGCTTGGGCCGAGGAGATCGCCGAAGCGCTCGCCGGGGTCGATCCCGACCACGGCGCCGACTATGCGGAGCGCGCGGACACGCTTGCCGGCGAGCTGCATGCGCTGGACGCGTGGGTACGGGAACGGGTGGCCGCTATTCCACGGGACCGGCGGATCCTGGTCACCGACCACGACGTGTTCGGCTACTTCGCCGACCGCTACGGGTTCACCGTTCTCGACACCATCATTCCCGGGTTCTCAACGGTGTCCGAGCCGTCCGCGCGCCACCTGGCGAACCTGCGCGAAGCGATCGCCGAGCACGGGGTGCCGGCGATCTTCGTGGGCCTGACGGTGAGCACGCACGTGGCGCAGGTGATCGCCGACGACCTGGGGATCGAGGTGGTCTCGGTGTACACCGGGTCGTTGAGCGAGCCGGACGGTCCGGCGGCGACGTACCAGGACTTCATCCGCACCAACGTCGACCGCATCGTCGGCGCACTGTCAGGGAGCTGACGGTCTGCGCGCTACGCCGCCGCCGGACCGGCGAGCTGTCCGGCGGCCGGCGTAGCAGACCAAGGTATGACCACGCGCGGCATGCGCACGCCGGGCGTGGTCATGGTTGGTCTACGGCGATGCTGCTGATCTTACGCGCTCTGTAACGTTCAAGGAGATACGACATGAAAGTCGCCTACGTTTTCGCCACGAACATGGCGTCAACCGTCAAGTTGGCGTCCATGGTATTGCCGCAGCTTGAGGAGGGTACCCACGGCGCAACCGTCGTCGGTATGTTTTTCTTCGACGACAATCTGTTCTGCTTGCGCGACGGCGATCCCATTGGCGAGCGGCTCGCCAAGGTCGCGACTGCCCAGAACATGCTGATCATGATGTGCGACCAGTGCGCCGTCCGTCGCAACATGGCCGACGGCACGTTTGAGCAGTGCGGCCGGGGAGAAGTGACGGCCAAAGGCACGGTCGCCGGCGTGCAGGCCGGATGCTTTCCCCAACTCTACGCGGCGCTCGCTCCGAACCCGCCCGACTACGTGATCACTCTTTGAGTGAGGGAACTCAAGTGCCCCTGTCAGAGAGACTTCCCGTTACTGTCCTGTCCGGCTTTCTCGGCGCAGGCAAGACCACTCTTCTCAACAACGTGCTCAATAACCGCGAGGGCATGCGCGTCGCGGTCATCGTCAACGACATGAGCGACGTCAACATCGACGCGTCGCTCGTTGAGCGCGGAGGTGCCGAACTCTCGCGGACCGAGGAGAAGCTGGTCGAGATGTCGAACGGCTGCATCTGCTGCACGCTGCGAGACGACCTGCTCGCCGAGATCTCACGGCTCGCGCAGGAGAGACGCTTCGACTACCTGCTCATCGAGTCCACTGGGATCTCGGAGCCCATTCCGGTCGCGCAGACATTCACCTTCGAGGACGAAAACGGTGTGAGCCTGAGTCAGGTTTCGCGCCTCGACACGATGGTCACGGTCGTGGACGCGGCGAGCTTCCTGAGGGACTACGACGCCGCCGAAGCGCTCCAAGACCGCGGTGAGTCGCTGGGCGAAGAAGATCACCGGACGGTGACCGACCTGCTCATCGACCAGATCGAGTTCGCCGACGTCATCGTGCTGAACAAGCTCGATCTCGTGAGCAACGATCAGGCTCTCGAGGTCGAGGCCATCGTGAAAGCGCTCAACCCCGGCGCGAAGATCCTCATGGCGACGCGCGGACAGGTCCCGCTCGAATGCGTGCTCGACACGGGCCTGTTCGACTACGAGAAGGCGGAAACCTCCGCCGGCTGGATTCGAGAGCTTCAGGGTGAGCATACGCCGGAGACCGAGGAGTACGGGATCTCGAGCTTCACCTATCGGACGTCGCAGCCCTTCGACGCCGAGAAGCTGTGGGCGTTCCTGCACGACGACGAGAACTGGACCGGCGTGCTACGCTCGAAAGGCTTCTTCTGGGTCGCCGCTGACCATCGGGTCGCCTACGAGTGGGCTCAGGCCGGCGGGATCAGCGACGTGAACCCCTCCGGGATGTGGTGGGCAGCCGTGCCTCGCGAACACTGGGAGCACCCCGAGGGTCAGCGACCTGACCGGCAGCCGGGCTGGCATCCCAGATTCGGCGATCGCGCGCAGCAACTCGTCTTCATCGGCCAAGATATGCACGAGGCGGCGATACGCGCTCGGCTCGATGCGTGCCTGCTTGACGAGCGCCTCGCCTCGGCCGACAGCAAGGCGTGGGCAGGGCTCCGGAACCCGTTTCCGGAGCTTCGCATGGCAGAGGCTTCAACATGACCTGACTCCGTCAGCCGCCCGGCGACGTCCCTTGGCTCGTGCTCTCCTGGGACTTGTCTTCGATCTGCCCCATCTTCCGCTTCAGGTCTTCCAGCAGCCTGTCCCCGGACGTGTCACGTCCTTCGAGCTGCCGGAACTCCCGTTCGAGCGCCTTGTCGCCGGCGTCGAGCTGGTCGATCTCCTGCTCGGCGTCCGCCTGCGCTTCGATCTGGTCGACCTTCTTGGCCATGCGGTCGAACGCCTCGAACGCCGACGTGTCGCGCGAGGTGCTCAGGGTGGCCTGGATGCGCTGCTGCGCCTCCGCCCGCTTGGCGCGGGCGATCAGGATGTTCTTCTTGCGTTGCGCTTCCTCGATCTTCTGCGTCAGGTCGCGCAGCGATCCCTTGAGCTGCTCGACCGAATCGCGCTGCGCCTGCCACTGGTCCTGATAGCTGGAGACGTACTCGTCGAGCTCCTGCTTGCGGACCAGGGCGCGCTTGGCCAGATCGTCCTGTCCCTCCTGCACCGCGAGGACGGCCCGCTTCTCCCAGTCGTCGGCCTGGGTGCGCTGCTGCAGGAGCTGGCGTTCGAGCTGCTTCTCGTCGGCGATGGCTGAGGCTACCGCCTTCTTGGATTCGATGAGCTGGCCGCTCATGTCCTCGATCAACTGCGTGAGCATCTTCTCGGGATTCTCCGCCTTGCTGATCATGTCGTTCACGTTCGACTTGACGACCCTGCGGAACCGATCGAACAGGCCCATTTCAGCCGCCCTCCGTTTTGACCAGCGGCACGAGCCGCTCATAGTGCTCGGCGACCGACAGGCTGATCGCGTCGAGCGTTGCCTGAAACTCCTCGATGTCGATGGTCTCGCTGAGCAGCGTGTTCATCAACACGACGGAGGTACCTCCCAGGTCGTCGCCTTCCAGTGCGTAGGCGCCATGCAAGAGGTCGGTGCCGTTCAGGCGCAGCAACTCCTCGTAGAGGGCGCAGTGGTCGCCCGGCGGCAGGTCGGCGACCTTGAGCCGGAAGATGATCACCGGTTCCTCGTGCACGACGATTACATTCTCGACGCCGCGCTCCTCATCATTGATGATCCAGGTGTCGGCGTCCAGCTCGTCGAATGACAGGCCGAGCGTGCGGAGAAAGCTCTCGATTCGTTGTCGGGTCATGCTGCGAATACCTGTGCGCCGTGGTTTATTGCCAGGATCGCCTGGCAGCTCGAGCAGCGGAACCGACCGGGCTTGACGGCGCGAAGCCTGGTCGTACATGTCGGGCACTCGAGCACGTGCGGAAAGAGGACCGCGGGCGCGGCCTGCCCGGGCGAGGCCAGATGCGAAACCGCTTCCTCCACGTCCAGGGCGACGGGAATCAGGTCGGCGAAACCGAGCAGCCGGAAGAGCTCGTGGTCCGGTTCCCGCAGGTTGAGCAGCACCAGATCGCCGCCGCGCCGGCGCAGATGTCGCTGCAGGGCCGCGAACGCACCGATCGCCGTCCCGGACAGCGTGTCCAGCGCCGTACATTCCAGGATCAGTCGCAGGTAACCGGCCTCCACCACGGCGTCGCAGCGGTCGCGGAACCGGCCGACGTTGGTGGGATCGATCCGGCCGCCGAGATGCAGCACCGCGCAGCCGTCGGCCTCGCCGCTATCAATATTGCCGAGCGCACGAAGCTGGAGTCCGAAGCCCTGCTCCCGGACATCCGGACCTTCGGTTGGCTGCCCGGGCCCGGGCTCGGAGTTGTCACTCGGCACGGCCCCGAAAGTATAGCCGCGGCCCCGGAGAGCGGTCAATTTTGGGAGGTTGTCCGGCGCGCACGGACGGAGTGCTACCGGAACCTGATCGCGTTCGCATCCACCGTGCGCCGGTCGCCTGGCTGCACGCTCGCCAGCAGGCTGGCTCGCTCCATGACGTTGCGCAGCTCACGCACGTTGCCGGGCCAGTGGTGCTCCCCCAGTTTCGCGATCGCCCGCGAAGTCAGACGGAGGTGCGGCGGAAGGAAATGATAGGCAAGCTGGACGAGGTCCTGGAGCCGCTCCCGGAGCGGCGGTACGTGGATCAGCAACACGCCCAACCGGTAGTACAGATCGTCGCGGAAGCGTCCGGCCCCCATCAGATCGGACAGCACGGCGTTGGTCGCTGCGATCGTGCGCACGTCGACCGGCTTCGTGCGTGTTCCGCCGATGCGGGTGACCTCCTGCGCTTCCAGCACGCGCAGGAGCTTCACCTGCAGATCGGTTCCCATCTCGCCGATCTCGTCCAGGAACAGCGTGCCGTTGTCGGCGCGTTCGAAGCACCCGGGTCGGCTGACGGCATCCGTATAGGCACCGCGTTCGGATCCGAAGAGCTCCGTCTCGACTATGGTGGGAGCGATCGCTCCGCAGTTGATCGCCACCCACGGCTGGCCGGCTCTCGGCGAGCTTGCGTGCAGGCTGCGCGCCACCACCTCCTTGCCGACGCCGCTCTCGCCGGAGATCACGACGGGTGAGTTGGCCGGCGCGTACATGGCGACTTCTTCGCGAATGCGCTGCATCTGCGGGCTGGAGCCGATCAGACCGTCCGTGGCCGCGGTGTTCGGCCGCCTGCGCATCGCCACCGCCTGGCGGACCGTGGCGCGCAGCTTGTCGAGCGAGAGCGGCTTGATCAGGTAGTCGACCGCGCCGGCCCGCATGGCCTCCACCACCAGCTCGATGTCGTCGTGGGCGCTGACCATCACCATCGGCGGCGCGTCGGGGCGGGTGTTCACCTGACGCACAAGCTCGATGCCGTCATCCGTCCCCAGGGCGACGTCCATCAGGACCACGTCTGCCTGCTCGGCGTCGATCCGTTCGTAGAACTCCGGCGCCGTGCGTGCGCCGATCACGCGGTACTCGGCGGGAAGGATCGCGGCCAGCGTGTCGTGGATCAGTGGATCGTCGTCCACCAGGAGGATGGTGATCACCGCACCGCCCCGCGTGCGTCCCGGGCCGGCCGTGGCGCGCGATGCCGGAGCAGGCGTACGGCCATGATCGCCGCCACCACCGCGGTCTCCGCCCGCAGCACCGTGGCTCCAAGCGCGCAGCGGAGAAAACCGGCGGTGCCGATGCGATCGAGCTCCGTGGGGGAGAACCCTCCCTCCGGGCCCAGCAGAAGCCACGCCGGCACGGCAGGGTCGAGCGTCTCCGGCAGTGCGACCTCGACGTCGCCGGGTGCAGGGGGATGGAAAGCCAGCTTTACGGCTGCGGCCGGCACCGCCTGCAGCATCTCGGGCAGACGGCGCGGCGTCTCGATCGCCGGCAGCGGCCACCGTCCGCTCTGCTGGCTGGCGCTGCGCGCGATACGCTCCCAGCGCGGCTGGCGCGGATGCGCGTGGGCGGCGGGAACCGAACGCTCGGTCACCACCGGAACGATGCCCGCCACGCCGAGCTCCGTCGCCTGCCGGACGATGAGATCCATCGCCGCCGGTTTGACGACTGCCTGGGCGAGCGTCAGGGCAGGGAGCGGCGGCGCATCGCGGCCCTCATCGGCAAGCGGGCGCAGTGCGACGGAAAGCCGGTCGCGGCAACGCTCGCGCACGGTCATCGCGAATCGACAGCCGTCCGCCGTGCTGGCGAGGACGCTGTCACCCGGCCTGAGCCGGCGGACATGCGCCAGGTAGTGGAAATCCTTCCCGGTCAGCACCGCCGTGTACTCCGCCGCCTCGCCGGGAACGGCGGCCATGAGCACGCCCTCGGGAATGACGAAGTGCAGCACTCAGCGGGCGCGCCGGCGTTCGGCCGACGAGATCATGACCACTCCCCGGGCGAGGACCCGGCGGCGGCGCTGGCGGGAGTCCCGGCCTGCGCGGCATCGGGAAAGGAATCCGCGCTGACCTCGCCCGTGCGCAGCAGCCTCACCGCTTCGATCAGGGAAGGGTCGTTGACCAGGTCGTAGATCGGCGTCCGCCGGTGGATCCGCGCGATGGTGCGCGCAAGCTGGCGGCGGACCAGCTGCTCCTCCAGGTCGAACTCGCTCTGCTCCAGGTCGACCTGGAACCTGCCGATTTCCGCTTCGGTCGGCTCCGGATGGGCGAGAGCGAACCGGACAAGCAGCTTCGACCTGCCGAACTCGTCCAGCGCCTTCTGCTCGTCCTCGCTCAGCTTCGGCTCGGTGATGCGGTGGGGCGCGACACCCACGCCGTCGATCCTGGTTCCGTCGGGGGTGAGGTAGCGGGAGGTGGTGACCTTGACGGCGCGATCGTCCTCGATGCGCATGACCTGCTGCACGGATCCCTTCCCGTAACTCTGCTGGCCGATCAGATAGGCGCGCTCATGGTCCTTGAGCGCGCCGGCCAGGATCTCGGCGGCCGACGCCGAGACGCTGTCGATCAGCACGACGATGGGTAGATCGGGCTCGACCAGCGTGGCACGCCGTGTGGCGGTGTACTGCTGGTTCTCGTTCTCGACGCGCGAACGGGTCTGCACGATCGTCCCCGCTTCCAGAAACAGGTCGGCGATCTCGACGACGGCCGAAAACAGGCCGCCGCGATTGCCGCGCAGGTCGAGGATCAGCGACCGCGATCGGCCCTCCAGGTCGCGCAGCGCCTCCCGGATCCGGTCCGGGGTCTTGCTGGTGAACTGAGGACTGACGCGCAGGTAGCCGATTCCGGGGTCGATCACGGCGTGGCGGACAGTGGGGACCTCGATGAGCTGGCGGGTGACGGTAACCTCCAGGGTCTCGTTGCCGGCCCGCACCAGCGAAACGCGAACGTCGGTGCCGGGAGAGCCGCGCAGGCGGGCCACGACATCGTCCTGGTCCAGGGTGCCGGCCGCCGTGCCGTCGATGGCCACGATCAGGTCGCCGGCCATGATCCCGGCCGCGTGGGCCGGCGAGCCCACGAACGGCTCGATGACCAGCACGCCGTCGTCGGCGCGGCTGAGATAGAGGCCGACGCCGCCGAACTCGCCGATCGTCATGTCGTTCAACTCGTCGATTTCGTCTCGATCGAGGAACTTCGTGTGGTCATCGCCGACCGCCTCCAACATCCCCCTCAGCGCCCCGGTCAGCAACCGGTCGGTATCGGCGGCGGCGGCGTTCACGTAGTTCAGCCGGACGAAGTTGAATACGTCGCGCAGAATGGCGAGGGCCCGTTCCGAATCGCGGTCACGGTTCTGTGCCAGCACCTGGGGCGCCAGGACCATCAGGATGCAGGCGAGGACCGCGGTGGCGGACACGGTCATCCAGAACGTGCGACGTGCGCCGAGCCTGATCCGGGCCGGCTCGGTGCCTTTCATGGTCGCCTCCGATTCTCGAAGTGCGCCGGAGCGTGTGTCAACGCGCGATGCGATCTATCATGGATGCGATCTATCATGACGGTCTGATGGACGGAGGCTACATCCCGTTTCCCACCTGGCTGAATCCGGAGATCGTACCCGGATTGCCGCTGCGCTGGTACGGCCTGATGTACCTGGTGGCGTTCTACCTTACCTATCGGCTGCTGCGCGTGCGCATCGCGGAGCGGGACCTGACCGTCGACAACGAGACGGTGCTCAACCTGTTCTTCTGGGGGATCATCGGCGTGCTCATCGGAGGGCGTCTCATCTCCGTCATCGTCTACGACCCGAGCGGCCACTACCTGCGCAATCCGCTTCAGATCATCGTTCCGTTCGCCCGCGAGGGGGGCAAGCTGCGCTTCGTGGGGCTGCAGGGGATGGCGTACCACGGCGGCCTGCTCGGGGCGATCGTCGCGGTCGCCCTCTACTGCCGGGCCAAGCGGCTGCCGGTCGCGGAGTGGATGGACATGATCGCGACCTGCACACCGCTGGGCTATACGTTCGGCCGGGTCGGGAACTTCATCAACGGCGAGCTGTTCGGCCGGGTGACCACCGTGCGGTGGGGAGTGGTCTTCCCCGACGCCCCCGGTTTCCCGGCGGAACAGGCGTGGGTGCGGGAGATGGCGGGGAGGTCCGGGATCGAGATCGGTCCGGAACAGGCGCTGGTGAACCTGGCGCGCCATCCTTCCCAGCTCTACGAGGCTGCCCTGGAAGGGTTGCTGCTGTTCGCGGTGCTGTGGTTCGTGCTGCGCAAGCGAGCGCCCTTCCCGGGGGTGCTGTTCTCGGCCTACCTGATCGGCTACGGGGTGGTGCGTTTCGCGGTCGAGTACCTCCGGCAGCCGGACCCCGGCCTGGACTTCCCGATCATGCTGGTACCGGTGGCGAATGCGTCGCAGACGTCGCTGCTCAACTTCACCACCGGCCAGATACTCTCCGCGATCATGATCGGCGCCGGGCTCTTGGCGTTCTTTCTGCTGCGACGGCGCGCGATGGCGGTCGCTCCGGAGGGGAGCAAGCCGGCGACCGCGCCGGGTGCTCGTCCCCGGCCGGGCAAGTCGAGGCGGCGGCGCCGGGCCGCCGCCAAGCGCTCGCTTCGCTCGTAGCGGCGGGCTCACAGCGACGAACCGAGCGTAAGCGACGCATCGGCAAGAGGTTGCGGCTTGCCGACCGGCGCGTGATGGGCGATACTGGATTTGAACCAGTGACTTCTACCGTGTGAAGGTAGCACTCTCCCGCTGAGTTAATCGCCCATGGACGAACAGTGTACCTCATAGCGCCGCAAACATCACGCCCTCAGCAACTGCTTCCGGCGCTCGCGCAGCCCACGCTGCGGATGCCCGCACGCGCCAGGGCGGACGGCCTCGATCGCGAGTTGATCCGCAAGGCCATCCACTTGCTGGTGGCGCTGGTTCCACCGCTGGCGGCGGTGAATCTGCCCGTCACCATGGGCCTGCTGATGGCGGGAACCCTGTTCTATACGGCTGCCGAGGCGATGCGGCTGACCGGGATCCGCGTGGCGGTAGTGTCGGGGCTTACCGTGGCTGCCGCGCGGCCGGGCGACACCGGCTTCGTGCTCGGACCGGTCACCCTGGGCCTTGGCGCCATGCTGGCGCTGCTGCTGTACCCGCTGCCCGCATCGGCGATCGCGATCTACGCGCTCGCGTTCGGCGACTCGGCGGCCAGCGTGATCGGCATGGCGTTCGCGGGGCGGCGTATGCCGCTGAACCGGAACAAGACCGTGCCCGGGAGCGTGGCCTGCCTTGCCGCGGTGTTCCTGGTCACGATCACCCTTACGGCCGACCTCCGCCTGTCGATCGCGGTGGCCGTCGCCGCCATGACGATCGAGGCGCTTTCGGGCCGCGATCTGGACAACCTGCTGGTCCCCGTCGGTGTCGGGATGGTCGTGCAGGCGGTCAGGCTGCTGCCATAGTCTGCGTGACCGGAAATGCGCAACATCGGCCTGCTCACCAGTGGGGGTGATGCACCCGGACTGAACGCCGTGCTGCACGGCGCCGCCGCCATGGCGGAAGCGCGCGGCGCGCGTGCCTGGATCATCCCCAACGGCTACGCCGGACTCTACAACCTGGAGCAGATCACGGAGCTGGTGGCGCTGGACGCGGACCGGCGCGACGCGATCGACTGCACGGAAGCCGGGTCGTCGGCCGGGCACTCCCGCGTCAAGATCGCTGCGATTCCCGACGAGAACCGCTACGATCGCATTATCGCCGGGCTGCGGCGCTTCTCCATCGACGGCCTGGTAATCGCGGGGGGCGACGATACCGGCTCGGTGGTCGTCGACCTCGCGGAACGGGGCATCCCGGTCGTGCACGCGCCGAAGACGATCGACCTGGACCTGCAGACCTACTCGGTCGGGGGGGACACCGCGGTCAACCGGATCGCGCGTGTCGTCGACGATCTCAAGTCGACGGGCCGCAGCCACAACCGCGTGATGATCACCGAGGCGTTCGGGCGCTACGCCGGCCACGTCGCGCTGCGCGGCGGCATCGCCGCCGACGCCGACTGCATCCTGCTGCCGGAGGTTCCGGTCGACTTCGATGTCGTCCACGAACACCTGAAGCAGAGATTGATCGGCCGCCTGCGCTCCGCGGGCGGTTTCGCCGCGACCTACACGGTGGTCGTGGCCGAAGGGATGACGACGGCGGACGGCGGCACGGTTACCGACGACAGTGTCGCCGCGGACGCCTTCGGCCATCGCAAGCTCGCCGGCGCCGGACGCTACGTCCGCGAACAGATCCAGGCGCGACTCGACGACGATGAGGAGATCCGCCAAGCGATGCGCGAGCTGGGCATGTACGTTCCGGGTCTCCACCACGCGCCTGAAGCGCGCGATGTCGTGCCCGCGCACTTGGTGCGTTCCGGGACCACGACCGCCTTCGATGTCGGATTCGGCAAGCAGGTCGGCGCGGGGGCGGTGCTCTTGCTGCTGGGCGGCGTCTCGGGGGTGACCGTGAGTTGGGTAAACGGCGATTCGGTGTCGTATCTGCCCACGCGCACGGCGATCACGCAGCACCACGTCGATCCGGCGATCATCAGCCTGTACGAGGAGATGGGGGTCTGCTTCGGCCGCCGCCCACGCCGCTATGCGCCGGAGTTCCGGCAGCTCGACGGCCCGGAGCCGCACTACCTCTGACGGCGGTCCGGCCTTGGGTCGGCCTGCCGGCGCTCGCGCGCGCCGGTCACGACGGCGATCGCGCCGCCGATCGCGACGTCCGCGGCCACGCCCATCGCGGTCAGCAGCGGCAGCACCGGGGCCACCAGGAGGTAACTCTCTTCCAGCCCTCTCCCCCAGCCAGCGGCAAGCAGTGCCAAGGCCGCGGTTGCGGCGCCGCCCGGAGCCGCTGGCAGGGCGAAGGCGAGCACCGAGGTGGCGCCGATGATCCACAACACCTCAGCCCAGGCAAGCGGAATGGTCGAATAGGAGCGAACGACAAGGGTGAAGGAGGCGGCGGCCACCATGGCGCTGCCTGCACGGCCGAACATCGCGAACAGCGGAAAGCCCGCGCTTCCCAGTCTGGTCGGAATCCGCAGGTCCGCGGCCCCGTGCCGGGCCAGCGCCGCCAGCGCCGCGTGGTGGTGGCCGGTGCCGATCCCCGTCAGCACCGGCACGGTCAGCCCGGACAACGACGGCACCTCCACCTGCCTGTGTCGGAGCAGGCGCCACCAGAGCAGCAGGCCTCCGAGCACCAGTCCCAGGTCGATCGCCAGCACCAGCACGAGCTGGCCGTAGGGACCGGCGCCGCCCCCTCTCAGGGCGGCGGTCAGCGACGCGCCGCCGAGCAGCAGCGCGATCCAGAGATGGCCGGTGACGAGGGAGTTGATCCGGTAGAAGAGGCGCGCCAGCGCCTCGACCAGCTCGGCGATCACGCGGCTCGACCGATCCTCCGGTATGCTCAGGCCGATCACCAGAGCGATCAGGTATACTGGCAGCAACAGCGCCCCGTCGCCGGCCAGTCCGGCAAACAGGTTGGTCGGCAGCGCACGCTGCGCATGCTGAAGAAAGCTCGGCACCGAGGCGGCGGCGCGGTTTACGATGATGATGGGAATCCGATCCGGTGACGCTGCCAGCACGGACAGTACGCCCAGGGACGCCAGGGACACCGTGGCGGCCGCCTGCCCTGCGAGCAACCTGGCGTGGGCGCGCAGCGCGCCGCGGCGGCCCAGCTCGCGCATGCCCGCGACCAGGCCGAAGAACACCATCGGAAACACGAACACCTGCACGGCCCGGACCGCCAGGTCCGCGGCGGTGTGCATGACTGCGGCGACCGGCGGCTGGTGGAGCAGGGCGCCCAGCGCACCGCCGGCAGCCAGCGCCAGGGTGCCCCGCAGGGCCGGCGTCATCGTTCACTCCAGGAGGCACGCATGAAGGCGGTGATCGTCGCGGCCGGGTATGGAAGCAGGTTCCTGCCGGCTTCGAAGACGGTACCCAAGGAGATGTTTCCGGTCATCGACCGACCCGCGATCGACTTCATACTACAGGAGCTGCGCGACTCCGGCGTCGAGGACATCCTGTTCATCACCTCGCGCCGCAAGCGGGCGCTGGAAGACTACGTCGATCGCGAGGTGGAGCTGGAGCAGGTGTTCGAGTCCGAGGGCGCGGCCGACAAGCAGCGGACGATCGCCGTGCCGCCGGGCCGATATGTCTTCCTGCGGCAGCAGAGGATGCTGGGCACGGGCCAGGCGATCCTGCTGGCCGAGCCGTTCACCGGTGATGACCCGTTCGTGGTCGTGTTTCCCGACGACCTGCACGTCGGCGATCCGCCGCTCACGCGCCAGTTGATCGACACGCACGAGCGCACCGGTTGCAGCGTGCTGGCGGTCGAGCACGATCCTCCCCATCTGGAGCGGTACGGGGTGGTGGCGCTTGCAGACGACGGCCTGCACGTGACCGGCATCGTCGAGAAACCGGCGCCGGGCACCGAGCCGAGCCGCGACATCTCGATCGGCCGCTACTTGTATACGCCGGAGATCTACCCGGCCTTGAGGGGCCGCTGGGAACGCCATCTCGGCGGCGAGTTCAACTACACCGAGGGAGTGGAGGAACTGGCACGGCAGGGTCGCGTGGTCATCCAACGCATGATCGGCCGCCGGCTGGATATCGGCGCGCCGGCAGGCTACCTGCGGTCCATCCTGGAGTACGCGGCGCGCGATCCGGAGTTGGCGGCGGAGGTCGAGGCCTTCCAGGCCGGCCGCGATACGTCGGCTGCCAGCGCCTCGTAGCGCGCGGCCTCACCGTCGCGGCCACGCTTGCGCGCGCCGGCGGCGTGGATCAGGCACTTGCGGGCGAGCTCGCGGCGCGCGATGGAGCGTTCAGGCTCCGCCCAGTGATCGGCCGCCACCAGCGGCGCGAGGGCGTCGATGCGAAAGCGTTCGATCTGCCCGTAGCGCTCCGAGAGCTGATCCCCGTGGCCGGCGCGCTTGGTGACCAGCGGCCGGTCGCAGTACGCCACCGGGAAGCGCGCGGTCACGCGCAGCCACAGCTCGTAGTCCTCGGCGATCTCCAGGTCTTCGCGGAACCCGCCGACCTCGCGCAGCACGGCACGGTGCAGGACTACCGTGGATGGCCCGACGATGCACTTGCGGACGGCGTCGGCAAACAGCCACCCGGAGCGCCGGTGGCGTTGGCCGGCCTGTGACACCGGGCGGCCGTCGCGCAGCCAGAGCTCCCGGCTGTGGACGATCGGAATGCCGGGACTCGCGCGCAGCAGCTCCATCTGCAGGGCGAGCTTGTCGGGCATCCACAGGTCGTCGGAATCGAGGAACGCCAGGTAGTCGCCGGCCGTGACAGCCACGCCGGCGTTGCGCACGGCGCCGGGGCGGCCGGTGTGGTCGATGCGGAGCGGGCGCAGGCCAGGCTCCGCGCGCAGCCGCTCCCAGGTGCCGTCGGTGGATCCGTCGTCCACGACGATCAGCTCGATCGGGGCATAGCTCTGTGCGCGGACCGAATCGATCGCCTCCATCAACAGGGCGAGGCGGTCGTGCGTGGGGATGACCACCGACACCAGCGGGTGATCGGTCTCTGATCCGGTCGGCATCGCAGGGTAACTATGCAGTACTCTGCACCCGTGGCCTCCGGCACGGGACAGGGGAGCGCACCGATCGCCACCGGCGGAGTCACCCGCGTGGCGCTGATCGGCTTCATGGGCGCCGGCAAGTCCTCGGTCGGGATGGCGCTGGCGGTGGCGCTGCGCTGGCGGTTCGTCGACCTGGACCGGGCGATCGAACAGGAGCAGGGGCGGACGATCCGCGAGATCTTCGCCGCGGCCGGCGAGTCGGGCTTCCGGGCAGCGGAGAGCGCCGCCCTGCATCGGCTGACCGGCGCGGAGCAGACGGTCCTGGCGGTCGGCGGCGGAGCGCCGGTGCAGCCGGCGAACCGGGCGTTCTTCCGCGATTGGATGACCTTCTATCTGGCCGCGCCGCTCGCGGAGCTTCGAGAGCGGGCCGGCCGGCCGGGCGCCCGGCCGCTGATGGACCTGCCGCCCGCCCAGCTACGCGCCCTGTATCAACAGCGCGAGCCGATCTACCAGAGTCTCGGGATCCGTATCCACACCACGCGCAAGCCGGTCGGCGCCATCGCGGCCGCCATCCTGGAACGGCTGCGCCACCCGACGTGATGCGTCACCTGCCGGCACGTCGCTTCCGGCCTTCGGCCCTTGAGGAGTGACGGGCGCGGGTCAGCGCCGGCGGCGCTCGAGCTCCGCGTACACCTCGTCGAGCCGGACGCCCTGCGCTTCCAGCAGCGCCAGCAGATGGTAGAGCAGGTCGGCCGACTCGGTGACCAACTCCTCCGCCGTGCCGGCGGTGATCACCTCGATCGCCTCTTCGCCCACCTTCTTGCGGATCTTGCCGGCACCCTGCTCGAACAGATAGGCGGTGTAGGAGCGTTCCGGATCGGCTCCCCTGCGTTCCCGGATGGCCGCCGCCAGTGCGTCGAGCACGTCCGGCGCCCGCTCCGGCGCCCGCTCCGGCGGCCGCTCCCGGTTCGTCGCGGCGGCGCCGGTGTCCCGCGGCTCCGTGGTCTCCTCGGCCAGCGCTGCCGCGTACCACGAGTCTCCGCGCCGCACGTCGGCGATCCGGGACGTGCAGCCGGGCGCAGGGCGGTACGGCAGTTCGCGGGCGCCATCGGCATCGGTCACCCACAGCGATCGCGATTCGCGCGTCTTGACGTAGGCGCGCTCGTTCATCGCCAGCAGGTCGACCACCGTGCCGCCGGAGATCACGACCAGCGGGCGCACGCCGGCCGGCGAGGCCGTCACGTCGCCCACCGCTCGGTGTCGCCCGGGCGCTGCAGCGCGCCGACCGCGTGTCTCAGATCGACGCGTCGCTCATAGATCGCGGTCCCGACGATTGCGCCGGCGGCGGCGCCCGTCGAGGCGATCGCTTTCAGGTCGGCCTGAGAGCTCACGCCCCCGGAGAACAGCACCGGCAGTCCGGACGCCTGGGCTGCCGCCGTGCCGCCCGCCACGTCCGGGCCCTCCAGCATGCCGTCGCGATCGACCGCCGTGTAGACCAGCCCGGCCAGCCTCGACCCGCGCACGGCATCGATCAGCACCCGCTCGCCGCCCGCCGACTCCGCCCATCCTCTGACCTGTACCTGCCCCAGGCGGGCGTCGATGCCGCCGACAACCCGGCCGGGCCACCGCTCGGCCCAGGACAGGACCTCTGCCGTGCGGGTGGCGAGCGTCGTGCCCACCACCACCGCGTCCGCTCCCAGGTCGAGCAGCGCCTCGGCATCCTCGGCGGTCCGTACTCCGCCACCGACCTGCACGCGCACGTCGACCGCCTTCCGAATCCTGCCGATCGCCGCGCGATTGCCGCCGCCCCCGCGCGCGGCGTCCAGGTCGACCACGTGGATCCAGAGCGCTCCCTGCTGCGCGAACCCGTCGGCGACCGCCGCGGCGTCGCTGCCGTAGCGGCGTGCGCGTTCGAAGTCCCCCTGCTGCAACTGGACACAGCGGCCGCCGAGCAGGTCGATGGCGGGTACGATGAGCACCGCGGCCTCAGTGCAGCGGGTCGAACGCCTGACTCAGCGTGCGCTCGATGGTGACCGTGTCGACCGCGTTCTCCCAGAGGCCGGTCAGACGGCCCTGACGGCCAAGGCGGCATATCGCCGCCAGCACCTGCAGGTACTCCGTGCGCTGTGCGGGCGGCGTGGCGAATACGAACAGCAGATGGACCGGTTGCCGGTCGACGGCCGCAAACTCGATGCCGATCCGGGAGACGCCGACCGCGACCAGCAGCGACGACAGTCCCCGCAACTCGCCGTGCGAGAGCGCGATGCCGCGTCCGACCGCCGTCGAGTGGATGCGCTCGCGCGCGACCACCGCGTGCTCGATTGCATCGCGATTGGCGTCGCTCAACGCCGGCCAGCGGCTGATCACTTCGTGGATTGCGGCCCATTTATCGCGACTGGATAGATCCGGAACAACCGCAACGGAAGAGACGCAGTCCTGCACCTCGACCCACGTTACACGCGAATCGGCGGCGCGACAACGACGGTGGACGTGGCCGACGCGGCCGTACGCGGCCGTGTTACGCTGCCCCGTGCGCATAGCGGTCGCCTATCGGCCCGGCATTACCGATGGCAGGGCAACGGCGCTGGCCGCGACGCTGGCTGCCGAGGGCATCGGCGGAATCGCGGCGATCCAGATCGTCGATATCCACATCGTCGAGGGCGTGCCGGTGGAGCGAGCGGCGCTGGTGGGCCTCCTGGCGGATGGCGTGGCCGGCATCGCCATCGACGAGGCGCCCCTGGAAGGCGCCGACCTGGTGATCGAGGTGACCTGCCGGCCGGGCGTGCACGACCCCGCCGGCGGGACGCTGCGCGAAGTGGTGGGGCTCGTCGCCGATGACCTTCCTCCCGCGGCGACGCTGCAGACGGCCCGCCAGTACCGGTTCCGGTTCGAGGAGGGCGCGGAACCGCCGGCCGGGACGCTGGCCGAAGCGCTGCACAACCCGCTGGTGCAGCAGGTTACGTCGATCGCCGCGCGCGCGTGGCAACGGGGTGAGCGGCCGCCGGAGCATTACCCGCCGGTGGCCGCCGAACCGGCTCCCGCCGTCGAGCGGATCGACGTGGCCGTGATGGACGACGGCGCGCTGGCGCGGCTCTCGGATCGCCGGCTGCTGGCGCTGTCGGCGGCGGAGCTTGCCGCCATCCGCTCCTACGCGGCCGATCCCGAGCTTCGCTCGCGCCGGCGCGAAGGCGGGATCGGCGAGCCCCTCACCGACGTGGAGCTCGAGATGCTGGCGCAGACCTGGTCCGAGCACTGCAAGCACAAGATCTTCAACGCCGTCATCGATCACTGCGAGGACGGCCGGACCGAGCGTATCGTGTCCCTGTTCGACACCTATATCCGTCGTACGACCGCGGAGCTGGACGACGGTTCCGGGTTCCTGAAGTCGGTTTTCAGCGACGATTCCGGGGTGATCCGGTTCGATGACCGGACGCTGCTGTGCTTCAAGGCGGAGACGCACAACGCGCCGTCCGCGCTTGATCCCTACGGCGGGGCGATCACCGGAATCGTCGGGGTAAACCGCGACATCATCGGCACCGGCCGCGGCGCCAAGCCGATCTTCAACACCGACGTCCTCTGTTTCGCGCCACCGGACACTCCGGAGCGGGAGGTGCCCGCCGAGCTCATGCATCCGCGGCGGATGCTGGCCGGCGTCCATCGCGGCATCGTCGACGGCGGCAATCAGTCGGGGATCCCGGTGGTGGCCGGCGCCTTCCTGTTCGACCCGAGCTTCATCGGCAAGCCGCTGGTGTTCTGCGGAACCGGGGGCGTGCTGCCGGCCGAGGTGGCCGGCGAGCCAGCCTGGCAGGGACGCGTGCGGCCCGGTGACCTGGCGGTCATGGTCGGCGGACGCATCGGCAAGGACGGCATCCACGGCGCGACCTTCTCCTCGCTGGCCCTCGACGATGGCTCGCCCACCTCCGCCGTTCAGATCGGCGATCCGATCGTGCAGCGCCGGGTGCTCGATCTGCTGCTGGAGGCGCGCGACGCGGGTCTTTTCCACGGTATAACCGACAACGGAGCCGGCGGCCTGTCATCGTCGCTCGGGGAGATGGCGCGCGAATCGGGCGGCGTGAGCATCGACCTGGACGCGGCGCCCCTGAAGTATCCGGGTCTCGCACCGTGGGAGATCCTGCTGTCCGAGTCGCAGGAGCGCATGAGCCTGGCGGTGCCGCCGGGCAGGCTGGAGGCCCTGCGCGATCTGGCGGCCGATCGGGGCGTGGAGCTCTCCGAGGTGGGCCGTTTCACCGATGACGGCCTGGTTACGGTGCGTGCCGGCGGCGAGCTGGTCGCATCGCTCGACCTGGAGTTTCTCCACGATGGAGTACCGCGCATGCGCCTGCGCTCGGCGTGGGAGCCGCCGTCGGCGGTTCGCGTGAAGGCCGATCGGCTGCGTGACGCGCCGGCCCCGGAGGAAGCCCTGCTGGCGCTGTTGGCGGAGCCCAACGTCACCTCCAAGGAGAGCCTGGTCCGGCAGTACGATCACGAGGTACGGGCCGGATCGGTGGTCAAGCCGTTCTGCGGGGTCGCGGCCGACGGGCCCACCGACGGAGCGGTGGTCCGCCCTCGCTATGACAGCTACCGGGGCGTGACCGTCACGCACGGCATCTGCCCGTGGCTGTCGCAGGTCGACCCGTACGCGATGGCGATGTGCGCGGTGGACGAGGCGGTGCGCGCGCACGTGGCGTGCGGCGGCGACCCGGACCGAATGGCCGCGCTGGACAACTTTTGCTGGCCCGACCCGGTCGAGTCTGGCGAGACCCCCGACGGCCGCCACAAGCTGGGACAGCTCGTTCGCGCCGCCAGGGGGCTGCGCCGCGCCTGTCTTGCCTACCGGCTGCCGCTGATCTCCGGCAAGGACTCGATGAAGAACGACGCGTTCGCGGGCGGCCGCAAGATCTCGGTGCTGCCGACGCTGCTGGTGTCGCTGATCGGCATCATCCCGGACGTGCGCAGGGCGATGACCACCGACTTCAAGGGGCCCGGAGACCGCCTGTTCCTGGTCGGGGCGACCTGCGACGAGTTGCGCGGCAGCGCCCATGACCGCTTGTACGGCGGCGGCCGGCATGGCCCGGATGTCCAGCCGGAAGCCGCGCGAGACGCCTATCGCGCGCTGCACGCGGCGGCCCGCGAGGGGTGCATGGCTTCCTGCCACGACCTCTCCGATGGCGGGCTGGCGGTCGCCCTGGCCGAGTGCGCGATCGGCGGACGGCTGGGCGTCCGCGTACGCCTGGAGCGCCTCGCCGCGCCACCGCGAATCTCGACCACGGCACTGCTGTTCGGGGAGAGCCCGTCGCGGCTGCTGGTGTCGGTGCCGCGTCAGCGTCGGGACCGCTTCCTGGCCCTGATCGACGGCCTGGACGGTGCGGAGATCGGCGAAGTGTCAGGCGACGCACGGCTGCACGTGTCCCGGCACGGACGGCCTGTCCTCCGCGTCGCAGTGTCGCGGCTGGCCGCGGCCTGGAGCACCGGTCCGGCCGGAGGTGGTGCCGAACCGTGAAGCCCGTGCGGGTGTGCGTGCTCGGCGGCTTCGGCATCAACGCGGACGAGGAGCTGGCCGCGGCCTTCGCAGCGGTCGGCGCGCGCGCCGACCGCGTGCACGTCACCGAGGTGATGCTGGGGCGCACGCCGCTGGCGGCGTTCGGGATCCTGGCGTTCCCCGGCGGGTTCACCTACGGTGATCACCTGGGCTCCGCGACGGCGATGGCGGCGCTGCTGCGCCGCCGGCTGCGGGCGGAGATCGACCGCTTCCTGGACTCCGGCAGGCTGGTCGTGGGTATCTGCAACGGCTTCCAGATCCTGGTCCGGACAGGGCTGCTGCCGGCGGCCGGCCGGCGCTGGGAGTGCGAGGCGTCGCTGATCCACAACGAGTCGGGCCGGTTCGAGGACCGGTGGGTGCGGGTCGGGTTCGAGGACCGTTCGCCGTGCGTGTGGACGCGCGGACTGAGCGACCTGGAGCTGCCGGTGCGGCACGGCGAGGGCAGGCTGGTGTTCGCCGGTACGAAGGCGCGGCGCCGGCTGGAGGATGCCGGCCACGTGTGTGTCCGCTATCGAAGCGCCACGGGCGGGCCGCCGGCGTATCCCGAGAACCCCAACGGCTCGACCGCGGCGGCGGCCGGGCTGTGCGACGCGAGCGGCCGGGTGTTCGGGCTGATGCCGCACCCGGAGGCGTTCCTGGATCCCGTCAATCACCCGCGCTGGACGCGCAGAATGCCGGCTCGGGCAGACGGCCTGCTGCTGCTTGAGAACGGCGTGCGGCAGGCCGCGGCCCCATGAGCCCGTCCCCGGCCGACCGCCATCGCCACCGTCTGCTCGCCCTGCTCCGCGGCAACGCCGTGCTCTGGGAGTGCCTGGAGCGGGTGGCCGGGCTGGATCTGCCCGGCTGGTACCTGGGGGCAGGCTGCGTGACCCAGACCGTCTGGAACGCCGCTCACGGCAAGCCGCCGGGGGAGGACATCGACGACCACGACCTGGTCTACTTCGATGCTGGCGACCTCGGCGAGGAAGCCGAGGTCGCCGTCGTGACCGGGGCGCAGGAGGCCGTGACCGGCCTGCCGATCCGTCTGGACGTCAAGAACCAGGCCAGGGTCCACCTCTGGTACCGGCAACGCTTCGGGTACCGCATCGAGCCCTACCGCTCCACCGAGGCCGCCATCCGCACGTGGCCCACCACGGCGACCGCGGTCGGCGTGCGGCTGACGCGCGGGGGCCCGGTGGTGTTCGCGCCGTTCGGCCTGGCCGACCTGTTCGGGCTCGTGGTGCGCGCGAATCGGGTGCAGGTCACGCAGGCGATCTACGAAGGAAAGGTGGCTCGATGGCGCAGGTGCTGGCCGGATCTCACGGTGCTGCCGTGGGACGACGGCGTCGGCGCCCCCCGGCGAACTTGAAGGCAGGCGCCCGGCGTGGCACGGTACGGTCCAGGAGGACATCAGTGGCGCTCAGGATCAACGACGAAGCTCCCGACTTTTCCGCGGAGACCACTCAGGGCCCGATCGACTTCCACGAGTGGATCGGCGACGGATGGGCGGTTCTCTTCTCTCACCCCAAGGACTTCACGCCGGTGTGCACCACCGAGCTGGGCGCGGTGGCGGGTCTCCAGGACGAGTTCGCCAGGCGCAACTGCAAGGTGCTCGGTATCAGCGTGGACGGCGTCAGCGACCACGAAGCGTGGTCGAAGGACATCGAGGCGTCGCAGGGCCACGCGGTGACCTACCCGCTGATCGGCGATCCGGACCTCTCCATCGTGAAGACCTACGACATGCTGCCGGGGGACGCCGGGACGACCTCCGAAGGCCGCACGCCCATGGACAACGCCACCGCGCGGTCGGTGTTCGTGATCGGGCCGGACAAGAAGATCAAGGCGACCCTGACCTACCCGATGAGCACGGGCCGCAACTTCGCGGAGATCCTGCGCCTGCTCGACTCGTGCCAGCTCACCGCGGCCAAGCAGGTCGCGACCCCGGCGAACTGGAACCAGGGCGACGACGTGATCATCCTGCCGTCCGTTTCCGACGACGCGGCGAAGGAGACCTATCCGGACGGATGGGAGTCCCCATTGCCGTACATCCGCATCGTCCCGCAGCCCAGGTAGCCGGCCGTACGGCCGGTTCCGCGCGGCGCTCGGCTTGCCTTGGCGGGCGCCGCGCGCGTACCATACGCAAAGGCGCGCAGTCGTCTGCCGCGCGTCGAACTCCGGGGGCGTAGCTCAGTTGGCTAGAGCGCGTGAATGGCATTCACGAGGTCGTGGGTTCGATTCCCGTCGCCTCCAAGAGCCGTTAGTAATATATCATTTCTGAGTAATGATTTAAAGTGTTGCTTGGGGATGGTTATCACTTCCGGTGCTACTTCCGCCCGGCCGTCGGCCCGCGTAGTCCTGGGTTCGCACCGGCTGCATCGCCAGACAGCGCGATACTGAGGCCCTGCGTGCCGGACACCCCGGCGGACTTCGAGCGCAACGTCGATGACGGAACGCAGGAGGTTCGGGAGCATGAGGAACCTTGGTGTACTCGGCGTGCTCGCGGTCTTGGCTGCGGCACCAGTCATGGCTCACACGACGGTGGTCGGGTGTGTTCGATTCGATCACATGGCAGTCGGGGACGGGTCGGTTGCAGATGCTGCCATCGCTTCCAACCCCGTGTTTTCGGGAACCTACCTCTACGTCCGAGGCGACGAAAGCGACACGCCTCTACGAATCGCGGAAGCTGGCAACGGAAGGGCACTGTCGGTCAGCAGCGGTTACCGGATCGTCGTTGACTTCCCCCCTGGGGTGGTGCGAGTCGCCATCGAAGGATGGACCACCGACTCCCTGACCTTGGCAATCAACGACGAAGAACGCAGAGCATCCCGGTTCCACACGATTCCGTTGTTCAAGCACGTTCTGATGAGCTACCAGGACGGTCGGCCCGCGTTGCTCACCTTCGCGCCACGGAGAGCCACGGCAGCATCAACATTCTTGAGATCGGCGGCAACGAGGTCCGTATCAGCGAGATCTGCATAACGCGCGTCACGGACGCGCTGATCGAGCCACGCGGCGAGACGCCCCGGGCGTGGAAGTGCCCGGAGGTCGTCGGGTACCTGAAGGAGGGAAAGTACCCGGAGCGGATGGCACGGGAAGGAGCCGCTGTCGCCGTGATGCTCCACGTGACGGTCAACGCACGCGGGCTGGTCACCGATGCCTGGATCGAGGAGGACGACGAGTCGGTGTTCCCGTCGATCGACATCGCCGCGCTGGCGGTTGCGCGTGATTGCCGCTTCGACGCGAAGCTCGGCGCTCCCGACACGACCTACCGGGTGCCGATCACTTTCGACCCGCGCCGGCGGTAATCGACGCTCGGCTCCTGTGGCAGGCTCCACGGCCCTCTGAGCGACGGAGCCCTGATCGTGGCGATCGCCGGGATGGCGCTCATCGAGAGCGCGTCGACCGGCCCCTTGGCGCTCGTCGGCGCGACGGGTCCAGATGACGGCGCCAGCGTCGGGGACCCATGAACCAAGCGGTCTTCTGCGTGACGCCGATCTCCCGGTGGATCTCGTAGGAGCTGATCCCGTTGTAGCGGACGACCGGCGAGCCGCAGTGGGGGCAGCGGACGCCATTATGCCAGCGGATGCCGACCAGAAGTTGTGGCAGTTCGGGTAGGACCGGGAGAAGTCCAGCGCCTCAATCAACGTCTCTGGGTACTTGGGACGTGTGAAGCCAAACCCCCCGTTCGTTGCGCCGCCGGACCGAGAATGGACCGGCCGCACGGTGACGCTACGGCGCCGCCACGGCTGGTGTCTCTGGGTCGCGCTGGGACTGGGCGGCACCTTGAACGATACTGGACGGGCATCCGATCAGGCCGCCACAAAGCGTTCCACCACAATCTCCCCGTCCCGGCCGCGGGCCTCCCACAGATCGTAGGCCATCTGCATCCCCAGCCACACCTCCGGCGTCGAGCCGAAGGCTTTCGATAGCCGGATCGCCATCTCCACTGAGATCCTTGTCCGTTCGTTCAACAACTCGGACAGCGCCTGCCTGGTAACGCCCAACCCCTGGGCTGCCCGAGTCACCGTCAACCCCAGAGGTTCGAGGCACTGTCGCTTCACGATGCCGCCGGGATGGGGGATTGTGCATGGTCATGGTTCGTCTCCTCCTCAGTGATAGTCAACGTAGTCCAAATCGACCGGCGCCCCGTCCTCGAACCGGAACGTCACGCGCCAGTTGGCGGATACCGAGACCGCGAAGTGGCCTTTGAGCGGCCTCTTGAGCGCGTGCAGCCGGAACCCTGGCAGGTCCATGCCCTGCGGCCCCGACGAAGGCCGGAGCCGGGGACCCTCGGAGAATCCCGAGACGGTACTGATCTTGGGTGCGGAGAAGGACTACGGGATGAAGCGCCAGTACACCAGAAGATGAAGCGGATACCAGGCCAGCGCGATCGCCACGACGCTGTAGTGCACACGCCCAAAGGAGGTCCACCACTGCTTCCGCCATGATCGGAACGCCAGATACAGGACGTACAGCGTCGCGCCGGAGGCGAGGTACGCGATGATGAACAGCGGCCGCGGATAGAAGAATCGCAGCTCATCGGGTGGGATCAGCAGGGAAGACACCGCGGAGAGCCGCCCCAAACTCGAGACGGCCCACATTGGCAAATCCAAGAGATAAACGGGGATCACATAGATCGCGGCCAACGCAAACCGAGCTTCGACTGCTGCAGAAACCGACCAGAAAAAGCCGACACTGACCGCGATGACTGCGGCAGCGATCGCCCGCGGCCGGGCCGAGGGCAACGTCGTGTGCCGGCTGCGGTGGAGGCGACGAAGTGGAGCAGCCAGACCCCACACGACAAGTGCCCACAGGTGGATCGTCAAAGCCGTCGACGTTGCGACCACCGACACCACCGCCTTCACGTTGTTCGTCAACCAGCGTTCCTCGCCGTCTAAGAACTGCTGATGCAACTGCGTCAGCGATTCGGAGTGGGCGCAGCGCGCCCGATCGAACCGCGTTGGCGGACACCCGGACTCTTCGACGAACACCTCCCGCGTGACCGACGTGGCGGCCGACGGAGACGGCTCGGGATCCTGGGCATGCCCTGCCCATGCGAGCAGAACCAGCGCTACGCCGGCCGGCCCCATTGCGCTCGCGACCCGACGGCGGCAGATCACATCGACCTTCAACGTAGCATGGCAATGAGGTTGCAGGCTCTTCCGTTGATGCGTAGCCTTTGGATCCACGACTTCGCCACGCCGTCGATGGCTTCACCAGCAGCGACGGTATGAAAGGACAAAGGATGACAGACTCCATCAAGCAGGCACTGGCGGCGGGTGAGCCGTCGCTGGGCTCGTGGCTCAATCTCGGCTCGCCCCTGGCGGCGGAGGTCATGGCGGCCGCCGGCTACTCCTGGCTGGTGGTCGATGCCGAGCACACCGCCTTCGACCTCGGCCTCATCGCCCACACGTTCCGCGCCACCGAGGCGCGCGGCGCCGTGCCCCTGGCGCGTATCTGGGACCACGACCCGGTCACCATCGGCCGCGTGCTGGACGCGGGTGCCTGCGGTCTGGTGATCCCGCACGTGTCGACGCCGGAGCAGGCCGCCGCCGTCGTGTCCGCCATGCGTTATCCGCCGGCCGGCACGCGCTCACAGGGGACGGGCCGCTGTGTGACGCTGGCCGATGACTACCGGCAGACAGCCAACGACAGGCTGCTGTGCATCCCGCAGATCGAGGATCTGGAAGGGATCGACAACGCCGAGGCGATTGCCCGCGTCGACGGGGTCGACATCGGCTTCCTGGGTCCGGGCGACCTGGCGCTGTCGATGGGGGTGACCGCCGGCGACCCGCGGCACGAAGATGCGCTGCAGCGCTTCCGCGAAGGCTGCGCGCGCGCGGGCGTTCCGTGCGGGATGCCGGTGCCGAACCCGGCGGACGTCCCCCGCCGCCTGCGCGAGGGGTTCCAGTTCATCGACATCGCCAGCGACCTGCGCTTCACCGACAGCGCGGCGCGCGCGGCGCTGGCCCAGGCGCGCGGAGGGTAGCGCCCCGAAACCGTCGCCTGCCGAGGACGGCGCGCGGCGTACGGCTCCGCTTTCGGCCCATCTCCACCTTACGCGTCGGCCTACCGCCGCCGGCGCTGGAACAGCGGGTAGATCTTCGACGACAGGTCGATCTTGCGGTCGACCAGCTTGATCACCCGCCCGTAGGCGAAGAAGGATCCCGCCAGCCCGGCGAGGGTGAACACCACCAGCAGCACCGACGCCACCCCCTGCGCGAGCCCCATCTGCGTCAGCCAGCCGACCAGCACGATGGAGATCAGGATCACCACCACCATCATGGCCAGCGAGAACGCGGTGGCGGCCACCATGAAGACGGCCGTGTTCATCGCCTTGTTCATCTGTCCTCCTCGTCGTTTTCAGGCACGCCGTCTTCAGGCACGCCGTTTTCGGGCACGCACTGCTCCCGGACGCCGTTCTCCGGGTCCATGGCATCATGCCTCGGCCGCGACACCAACCACGAGCTTGCCAGCAGCAGGATGCCGGCGACTACCACCGACGAATCGGCCACGTTGAAGGTCGGAAACCGGCTGAAGCCCAGGATGCCGTAGAACTTCACGTCCACGAAGTCGACCACCCCGTCCGGCCGGGCGACACGGTCCACGTAGTTGCCGATGCCGCCGCCCATGATCGCCGCCAGCAGCCATCGCTGCCCGCGCGTGAGCTGGTCGGTGGCGAAGTAATACGCCGAGATCAGGCCGATCGCCACCAGCGGCAGGATGAGCAGCAGCACGCGGCGCAGGTCCGCCGGGATGCCGCGGCCGATGCTGAAGGCTATCGCGGTGTTGTGCACGTACGTGAATCGCAGGAAGTCGCCGATCACGGGAACGGGCCGCTCCAGGGGCAGCGTTGCCACCACGATCGCCTTCACGATCTGGTCGGCGGCCACCACCGCCAGCGTGAGCAGCAGCGGCAGGTAGCGCTCCCTGGCGCTCGGTGGGCTCACAGGCCGGTCGGCAGGTCGATGAAGGTGGTCGCCAACTCGGTGTGAGCGGCGATGTGCGCCATCATGTTGCGCACGCCCCAGGTCTCGGTCGCGTAGTGGCCGGCGAAGACGACGTTGATGCCGGCCTCCAGCGCCTCGTGATAGACCTCGTGCGAGGCATCGCCGGTAATGTACAGGTCGAGTCCCGCGGCGATCGCCTGGCTGACGATGCGGGTGCCGCCACCCGACACCAGCCCTACGGTGCGGATGCGCTCCGCCCCGAACGGCAGCACCGCCGAGCACCGCTCGCGCCCGCCGAACGGGTCGGCGAGCAGCTCGTCCAGCGTGGCGCCGTCGGGGTAGCGCGCTTCCGGTACGCGGCCGGCCACGCCGATGTCGACCCCGTGGTAGTCGCCGAAGGGCCGGCAGTCGGTGAGCCCGAGCGCGGCGGCCATGCCGGCGTTGTTGCCGAGCCGGGGGTGGGCGTCCAGCGGCAGGTGGACGGCGTAGAGGGCCAGATCGCGCTGCATCAGCACGCGGAGGCGCTCGAAGAGCCCGCCGGTGACGGTCACCTGGCGACCCCAGAACAGGCCATGATGGACGAACAGCAGTTGTGCGTCCTGGTCGGCGGCGCGCCGCAGCACCTCCAGCCCGCAGTCGACCGCGAACGCAACGCGTGCGACAGGGGCGTCTGCGGCCCCTACCTGCAGGCCGTTCGGCGCCGCGTCGGCCGCGTCGGCCGGCGCCATCGGCGCGATGAGTGCGTCACGGACGAATGCATCGAACTCGCTGATCAGCAAGGGAGCGCAGTATAGGTCCGGAAGAGGGGCAGCGGCGAGGCCATGGGCCTTGTGAGGCAGGCGCCGCGCCGGGATGGACGGAAGGATGTCGGCCCGCTCCCGGCCGGTGCCGGGCTCAGGTCCCGAACCGGCCCTGAAGGCGTTCGGCGATCCGGTCGAGGACGGTGGAGCTGAGGTATTCGGGGTCCCGCAGCCTGGCCTTGACGTCGGCGACCAGTTCCGCGCGGACCGTGGGGCTGCGGTTGACGATATCCATGGCTTCCTCAATCTCGGCGACCACGCGGGCTTCCGTTGACAGACTGCCCGGCTCGGCATCGTCGGCGCGAGAGGCGGCTGCCGTCCGGTCGATGTCCTTGAGAATGGAAACCGGATCGATCGGTCCGAGGGAGTCGACGGCCATCTGAGTGCTCCTTCCTGGTGCCCTGACCGCAACGGCTCCACGCCGCGCGGCAGCACACCGCACTGTTCTGTGGCCTCCCCCTCTTGAGGCGAGCCGGCCTCACAAGGCCGACAGGCCGATATTCGCGCATGGAAGGCATGCCGTCAACCACCCCTGTCACGGCGCGCCTCGAAGGGATAGTGCCTCACAGGTGCCAGCCGCCTGAAACCTTGAGATTGTCGCCGGTGATGTAGGAGGTCTCGCGGCGCAGGAAGAAGTCGATCGCGCGATTGAGGTCGTCGTAGGTTCCGTAGCGGCCCTTCGGGACCGCGGCCGGCCCGCCGGGAGGCTTGGTCACCGAGTTCTCCATGATGCCCGGGGACACGGCGTTGACGGTGATGTCGCGGTCTGCGGTCGCGGCGGCCAGACTCCTGGTCAGGATCAGGATGCCGGTCTTGCCGATCATGTACGGCGTCAGCGTGGGCTGCGGCGACAGCTTGTCGGCGGCGGAATCGGCGATGTTGACGATGCGTCCGTACCCGTGGCGGCGCATGTGCGGCAGCACCGCCCGGCAGACCAGGAAGGCGGCCGTGACCGTGGTGCGTACGGCGCGGTCCCACTCGGCGGGCTCCACCTGCTCGACGGGTTTTACCTGGAACGTGCCGACGTTGTTCACCAGCAGGTCGATGCGGCCGCTGCGCCCGGTGATGCGCTCGACCATCGCCGCCACGCTGACGGGATCGGTGAGGTCTGCGGCCTCGGCGTGGCAGCCGGCCGCGTCGCCGCCGAGTCGGTCGACCAGCTCCCGTGCCGCGGCGGCGCTAGTGTGGTAGTGGACGGCGACCGCCGCGCCGCGGGCGGCCAGATGCTCGGCGATGGCGGCGCCGGTGCGGCGGGCGGCGCCGGTGACGAGCGCCACCTGGCCGGTGAAGGGGCGGTCGGCGGAGGTTGGTGCGGCGGCGGTCACGGCAGCACCCGGCAGACGATCTGCCGGTAGATGAGCCGGTGCCGGCGCGGGCCAAGCGGTTGACCGTCGGCGGGATGGGCCAGGTCCGGCGCGATATCCAGCAGCGGCACCAGCATGAAGTCGCGCTCGGTCAGGCCCGGGTGCGGCACCGTCAGGCGCACGTCGCCGAGCACGAGGTCGCCGTACAGCAGAATGTCCAGATCGATCGTCCGCGGGCCGTAGCGGACGGTGCGGGTGCGGCCGAGCGCGCGCTCGATCGCCTGCAGCCGTCCCAGCAGGGCGTACGGAGGGACCTCGGTCCGCACGCCGACCACCAGGTTCAGGTAGGGCGCCTGCGCAGCCACTCCCCACGGACGGGTGAGATAGGTGGGCGAGATGCAACAACGCTCGGCGACCGCCTCCAGCCGCGCCAGCGCCGCGGCAAGGTTGGGACGTGGATCGATGTTGGATCCGCAGGCGATGAAGACCTGCCTCGTGCTCATCGGCGCTTCACCGGGTCACCGGACGAACGCAGGGCGCGCAGGGTGGCGATGATCTCGGGGTCGTGCGTCCGGATCCAGGCAGGCCTGATCGCAAGCAGCAGGTGTGAGAGGATGATGCGGCTGGTCAGGCTCTCCTTGCGCGGGCAGTTGATCAGCACCGGGTAGCCTGCTTCCTCCAGCCGGCGGGCCGCCTCGATCGCCTTCATTTGCAGCTCGATCTTGCGGTAGTCGTCCAGCTCCGGGTGGACGATTCCGGTGTTCGGGTCCACGTACACGTCGCCGGCCCCGGCCGCCCGCGCGGCATCGGCGCGCGCCGACAGGCTGGCGGCGATGTGCTCCGCGCAGTGGTTGACCGGGGCGGTTCGGCGCATCCGCTCAGGATCCCCGTAGGGCAGATTCACCAGCACCAGGGCGGCGCCGCTCTCGCCGGCGCGGCGGCACACTTCGTCGGGGATCTCCTGGCTTGTGTAGTCGATCATCTCCGCCCCGGCGTCGAGCGCCCACATCGCGGTATCGGCGCTCCAGGTCTCGACCCCCACGCGATAGCCGTCCGACGCGAGCGATCGCAGCACCGGTTTCAGGCGGTCGATCTCTTCCGCCTCGCTGAGCCGTTCCGCGCCGGGCGCCGGGTTGGTGGAGCGCGCCCCCAGCTCGATCACCTCGCATCCCGTCTGACGGAGGTGGCGGGCCCGCTCGTCGATGCTCGCCTCGTCGGCCGCAACGGACGGGGTGACGCGCGACTCGGGCGAGAGATTGAGCACGCCCAGCAGCCGCGGTTCGGGCCGCGGACGGCGCCGCACCACCTCCACGACCGCTGCCCGCGCGGCGGGGATCGCCGCCGGCTTGCGCACGCACACCCGCGCCTCCCGCACGCCCGGACGCTGCATGCACAGGCCGGCCAGCGCCTCGGCCAACGACTCCAGCAGACGGTAGCGCCCGCGCAACGCCTCGGCCTCCGCCGCGGCGGCCAGCTCGGCATAGTCGATCGTGTCCGCGAGCCGGCCGCTGGACGCCGCCGGCGCAAGATCGACCGCCATGGACAGCGTGATGCGCACCTCCTGGGGTGACCGGCGTTCCCACGGGTGGATGCCGACGATGCAGCTCACCCGCAGGTCGTCGATCGTGATTCGGTCGCCGATCCCGACCCGGTCGCCGATCACCGGATCGATGCCAGGAACTCCGCGCGCGTGGCGCTGTCGGTGCGGAACGTGCCGAGCATGCAGGAGGTGCGCATTACCGGGTTCTGCTTGCGCACGCCGCGCATCATCACGCACAGGTGGCGCGCCTCGATCACGACCCCCACGCCGCGCGCGTGCAGGACCTCCATCAAGGTGCCGGCGACCTGGGCGGTGAGGCGCTCCTGGATCTGCAGCCGGTGCGCGAAGCGGTCGACGAGCTGCGGGATACTGGAGAAACCGACGATGGACTTGTCAGGGATGTAGGCGACGTGGGCATGGCCGAAGAACGGCAGGAGATGGTGCTCGCACAGCGAGTACAGCTCGATGTCCTTCATGGCGATCATCTCGTCCGATTCGGACGGAAAGACCGCCTTCGCCAGCTCCGCGGCGGGATCGGCGCGGTAGCCGGAGGTGAGGAACGCGAACGCTTCCGAGGCTCGCGCCGGTGTGATCCGCAGGCCGTCCCGGACCGGATCGTCACCGCTCGCAGCGACCAACTCGCCGTACGCTCGCTCCACGCGCTCCCGCATGGGCGACGACTCTAGAGTCTGCCGAGCAGGGCGACAAGCTCGCGGAGGTCGCCGTCCGGTGGGGCCTACCGGCGCCGCTCCGGGGGCGGCGTCTCCAGCCGGTCCCGGTCCGTGCGCTGCAGCCAGATCTCGCTGACCTGGGCGCCCCGGCCCGCCCCGCCGCGGGTTTCGTGGTGAATACTCAGCGTGACCGATCCGCCTTCCGTCGCGCCGATGGGTATCGCGAAGGTCAGCGGGCCACGGGGAGCGGGTTTGGCCAGCCAGCGGTGCACCTCGTGCACGGTACCGTCCGGATCCTCCGCCTCCATCCGCACGCGCGGCTGGCTGCTGCCGGCGCGGCCTTCGCCGCCGTACACGATGACCACGCGGTAGGCTGCCCCGGCATCGAGTCCGTCGTAGCGCAGCTCCAGGGGACCGTGGCCGATCGACTCCGCCTGGCTGAGCCAGGCAAAGGGAATGGCTTCGGCGGGGTAGGGGATGGCGAATCCGCGCAGCGCGGAGTCCAGAAACGAGGGGTCGTCGGAGAACCCCGCGCCGGGCACGAGGTGAGCCTGCTCGGCCGCGTCGCCGAGGTTGTCGTAGCGGCCCCCGGGGCCCGGATCGGTGCGCTGCAGCACCGTGTCGATCGCGGCGATGCGCGCGGGCTCGGTGTCCAAGGCATCGATCTCGGCGCAGCGTTCGTGCAGCCACAACCGGTCGTTCAGCGGATACTCCAGGCCGTCCAGACTGGCCCCGCGGCGCACCGCCTGCGCGCCGTAGCGCGGCACCGAGAGCTGCGCGTGCACGCTTTGAAACAGCGCCTCCGCAAGGGCGTAGACGCGGGCGCGCAACTCGCCCTGGCGCGCCGCTGCCGCGGCCTCGTCCAGGATCGCCAGCGCGCGCCGGCATGCCGCCCGGGCACCGAGATCGGCCGCGCCCCGCAACTCGCCGTACGCGCGGCTCTGCGCCGCGGTCTCCGCCAGCAGCCGTTCGCGAATGTAGGCGTCGGAATAGGCGCGGTAGAGAAGCTGCAGCATCCGCCAGCTCTTCAGCACGCGCGGCGGCGCGGCTCGTTCCAGCGCCTGCGCGCGCAGCAACGTGGTCGTCACGGAGCCGTTGGCCAGCAGCGGGCCGCGCCAGTTGGCTTCCAGGCCGAGGATCGTGGCCGCAACCCCGTCGGCCAGGTCGGGATGCACGAACAAGCGGCCATACTGCCGCAGAACCGCGTGCAGATCGGCCGCTGGATCCCACAGCAGGGCGCTCCACACCATCTTGTTGAGGTCGTCGTTGTTGCCCTCGCAGTAGCTCAGAGCGCCGATCGAGTGCGGGGCCGTGAGCGCGAAGATGCGCGCCTGGTCGGTCGGACGCGGATTGACCGGCTCGCGTCCCTGGCATGCCGCCAGCGCCGGGTCCCAGTCCGGCACCGGGTACTGGCACGACAGGCAGTGGGTGACGTCGGGGTAGAGACGGACCGGGTAGCGCGCCGGCACACGGGCGCGGAACGCCTCCGCGGTCATGTGGATCCACGGACCGAAGATCACCCCGTCCAGCCAGTCGAGCCCGTCTTCCAGCGCTGCGTAGAAGTGCTCCTCGTCGGCGCCGTGGAATCCCTGCGGAGCGATCCAGAGCTGCGCCCCCGGGTGCAGGTCACGGAGCGCCGCCTTCTGCCGTTCCGCGAGCGCCAGCAGCAGCTTCGCCGGCGTCGATCCCGGGTCGCCGCCGGGGATGAACACGGCGTCGACCCGGGGCAGGGCGGCGAACACCTCGCGCCAATCGGCGAGGGCGCGCCGCACCGTCGCCTCGTCGCCGTAATCGGACTCCAGGGCGGGAAACCAGATCCACAGGTCCACGTCGTACCGGTCGGCGATCGCGGAAACCTCCCGCATCGTGTCGATCTGCGGCAGCGGGAAGTGGTCGGAGTCGGCCTCGTCGTCGGAGACCGGCGGGATCACCTCCACGGCGTTGGCGCCGAAGATCGCCAACTCGCGGATGTACCGCTCCCACTCGGCGACGGTCCAGCCGCAGTAGGAGTTGGTCTTCGGCCGGTAGCCGATCTGGTGGCCCCGCAACGGGTAGTGCGGCGCCGACCGGACCGGCCCGGCATCCAGCAGCGCGTCGGGCAGCAGCACCGAGGAGCGGCGCACCTCCAGGTGGCGCAACAGCCAGCCCACGCCGTACAGCACGCCGCGCGCGTCGTTGCCGGTGACGGTCAACGAGTCGCCATCGCGGTGGATGCGGAAGCCCTCAGGGCGCGCCGCGAATTCGGCGCTCCGAAACGACCGCGCCTCCTCGGCCGACCAGCGCCTGCCCGCCCGCTTGGCGGTCGCGGCGTCGCGCAGGACGATCGTCGGGCCATTCCCGCCGGCCGCCGGCCACACCTGCTGAGCGCGGCGGCCTACCTCCTCGGCCAGCACCGTTCGTGCGTGCCGGCACCGCGGCCCGCTGCCGCCGTCCAGTTCGATCCGCGCGCGCGTAAGGTCCACCTCTTCGCTCCCGTGGCACACCTAAACACGAGAAGCGCAGCTTCATCGAGTACGGCGGACAGCCGCGCGCGGGCGTGGTATGAGTGGAGCATGCTCAAACGTCCGAAGATCGCCGTGATCGGCGCCGGCAACGTCGGCGCCACTTGTGCCCATTGGCTGGTCGCCCAGGAGTTGGGCGACGTCGTGCTCATCGACATCCCCAAGGTCGCCGACCAGACCCGCGGCAGGGCGCTCGACCTGTACGAAGCCACGCCCATCGAGCGGCTGGACTGCCGCGTGACCGGCACCGACGACTACGCGGAGATTGCCGGCTCCGACATCGTCGTGCTGACCGCGGGCTTGCCGCGCCGCCCCGGCATGAGCCGCGACGACCTGATCAAGGTCAACGCCGGCATCGTCGCCAGCGTCGCGAAAGAGGTCCGCGAGCGCGTGCCCGACTGCATCCTGATCGTCATGACCAACCCGCTCGACGCCATGGTCTACGCCGCCTGGAAGGCCAGCGGCTTTCCGCCCGAGCGCATCGTCGGCCAGGCCGGCTGCCTGGACGTGGCGCGCTTCAAGACCTTCATCGCTGAGGAGACCGGCTACAGCGTGGAGGACATCAACGCGCTGCTGCTCGGCGGCCACGGCGACGACATGGTGCCGCTGCCGCGCTTCACCAACGTCGGCGGCATCCCGGTGACCGAGCTGATGAGCGCCGAGCGGCTCGACGAGCTGGTGGAGCGCACCAAGACCGGCGGCGGCGAGATCGTCGAGCTGATGGGCACCAGCTCCTATTACGCGGCGGCGGCTGCCATCCTGCAGATGGTCGAGGCGATCGTCCGCGACAAGAAGCGCATCCTGCCGTGCGCTGCCCTCTGCCGGGGCGAGTACGGCGCCGACGGCATCTTCGTCGGCGTGCCGTGCGTGCTCGGAGCCGGCGGCGTCGAGCGGATCATCGAGGTCAATCTCGACGACGGGGAGCGCGCGGCGTTCGCCGCCTCGGCCGGCCACGTGCGCGAGCTGGTGGACGTGGTGCGCGCGCTGTTCCCGGAGCTCGCCTGAAGTGGCGGACTCAGCGCCCTTGCACGTCCGCGAGGAGACCGACTCGCTCGGCCCGGTACGGGTGCCGGCCGACCGCTACTGGGGGGCGCAGACCGAGCGGTCGCGCAACAACTTCCGCATCGGCGGCGAGCGCATGCCGCTGGAGGTGGTGCGCGCCTTCGGGAACCTCAAGAAGGCGGCGGCGCTGGCCAACGCCGAACTCGGCGTGCTGGAGGACGGCAAGCGCGACCTGATCGTGGCCGCCTGCGACCAGATCATCGCCGGCGAGCTGGACGACCACTTCCCGCTTGTCGTCTGGCAGACCGGCTCCGGCACGCAGTCGAACATGAACGTCAACGAGGTGATCTCCAACCGCGCCATCGAGCTGGCCGGCGGCGTGCTCGGCAGCAAGACGCCCATCCACCCCAACGACGACGTCAACCGCTCGCAGTCCTCGAACGACACCTTCCCGACCGCCATGCACATCGCCGCCGTCACGTCGCTCCGCGAACGCCTGTTGCCGGCCGCGGCCGCGCTGCAGGAGGAGCTGGAGGCCAAGCGCGACGCGTTCGCCCGGATCGTCAAGATCGGCCGCACGCACCTGATGGACGCGGTGCCGCTGACGTTGGGCCAGGAGTTCTCGGGCTACGTCGAGCAGGTCAGGCGCGGCCGGGAACGGGTCGAGCGCGCGCTGCCGGACCTGCACGAGCTGGCGCTGGGCGGAACCGCGGTCGGAACCGGGCTGAACGCGCCGCCGGGCTTCGCCGAGCGCGTCGCCGCCTGGGTCGCCCGCCTCACCGGCCATCCGTTCGTCAGCGCCCCCAACAAGTTCGAGGCGCTGGCCGCCCACGACGCGATCCTGGAGGCGTCCGGTGCCCTGAAGACACTGGCGGCGGCGCTGATGAAAATCGCCAACGACATCCGCTGGCTCGGCTCGGGACCGCGCTCCGGGCTCGGCGAGCTGCGGCTTCCGGAGAACGAGCCGGGCAGCTCGATCATGCCGGGCAAGGTCAACCCCACCCAGTGCGAGGCGCTGACCATGGTGTGCGCCCGCGTGTTCGGCAACGACACCGCGATCACCGTGGCCGGCGCCTCCGGCAACTTCGAGCTCAACGTCTTCAAGCCTGTGCTGATCGACAGCCTGCTGCAGTCCATCCGCCTGCTCGCCGACGGCATGAACAGCTTCACCGAGCACTGCGTCACCGGCATCGAAGCGGACGCCGAGCGGATCGACGAGCTGGTGCAGCGCTCGCTCATGCTGGTGACCGCCCTCAACCCGCACATCGGCTACGACAACGCCGCGACCATCGCCAAGACCGCCCACCGCGAAGGCATCACCCTGCGCGAGGCCGCGGTCGCGAGCGGCCACCTGACCGCCGAGCAGTACGACCAATGGGTCCGCCCCGAGGAAATGACCGGAACCGAGCCGCGGTGAGCTTCGACCTTTCGTCCCTCTCCTGCGGACAGCGACCATGAGAGTCACCGTCGACGCCACCGATGATCCGGAGGAGATCGTCGAGTTGCTTCGTCAGTTCCAGGAAGAACACCGAGAGCGGCGTCCGGAACGGCACCGGCCGTTCGACAGGGCGGCGGCGCTCGCGGACGTGCGCTCCCTGTTGCACAACGACGGGAAGCTGTTCGTGGCCCGGCTCAAAGGGGACTGCGTGGGGTATGTGATAGTCCGGGATGTCAACTGGTACGGAAGCAAGTCGCTCATGGTAGACCAGATAGCGGTGTCGAATGCCCATCGTCGACGGGGGATCGGGACGCGGCTGATGGAACTGGCCCGTGCGGAGGCGGCCCGTCGAGGAGCGGACCGCATGGAACTGCTCGTCGCCAGCGACAACGAGGGCGCGCGGCGATTCTACGAGGCGCAGGGCTTCGCCCGCTTCCACGACATCATGGAGGCGAGTCTGTAGTGGCCGGTGTTCAGGATGTCACGGTTCGGACGAGCGATGATCCGGACGAGGTCATCGATCTTCTCAGGGAGGTGCATGAGGAGCACCGACATCGGCTCCCGGATCGGTTCAAGCCGTTCGACCGAACGGCGGCCCTGGAGGCCCAGCGTTTGCTCGTGTCGCGCGCTGGTGCTCAGATGATCGTGGCCCGCGTCGAGGGCGTTTGCGTCGGGTACGCGTTGGTGTGTGAACGGATCAGGGAAGAGAACCCGTTCCGCTATGCGAGCCGGTCGCTCGTGGTCGACCAGATGGCAGTGTCCAACGCGCACCGCAGGCAGGGATTCGGGAGTCTGCTGATGGACCGGGTCCGATCCGAGGCCGCCCGGCGAGGAATGCAGCGCGTGGAGCTGAAAGTGTACAGCGACAACGACAACGCACGCCTCTTCTACAAGGCGCACGACTTCGTCCGCTTCCAAGACTTCATGGAATGGAGTCCATTGCGACTGCTGTTCAGGCGAGGCGTCGGTTGACCGGGGCTTCAGGCGCTATCGGCTCCGTTCGTCTATCCAGTCTGCGTCTCGAGAGTCCACAACCCGGAGACATCCACCGTGCGCTGCGCGAGGGTCAGGTCGTACATACGTTGCAGGTGCACCCAGAAACCTGCGCTGTTGCCAACATCACCGCAGCGAGTCGAGATCCGGTGACAGGTCGCGTAGCCGCTCGACTTGGTCGCCGAACCGGTACGACGACAGATAGAGCATCACCCGGGGATCAGAGCAGCTCGGCGGCGCCGATGCCGGCGTAGTCGTTGCCGGCGTAGAACATGAGGGTGCGGGGTCCGGACGGGCTGTCGTGGCGGATCACTGACGGGTAGCAGGTCATCTGCGAGTCCCAGCCGGATTCGCTCACGTCGACGACCGGGTCGGGGAGCCACTTGAAATGGATGCCGTCGGCGCTCTCCGCGTAGTGGATGCGGTAGCGCTCGCCGTCGACGGCGGAGCTGAACCACATGTGGAAGAGGTCGCCGACGCGCTCCACGAACGGCTTGGAGCAGGTGGAAGAGAGGTGGCCGATGCGGGGCGGCAGATTCAGCAGCGCGCCTGCGTCGTGCGGGACGAAGGTGTGGCCGCCGTCGCGGGAGACCGCGAGCGCGGTGGAGACCCGCCCCCAGTCGGCGGTCGGCACCGACAGCGCCGTGTAGTACATCCAGTATTCGTCGCCGACCGGGATCACCGCGCAGGAGCCGGTGCCGTTCTCGTCGGGGGCGCCGTTCCGTCCCAGCGCCAGCAGCGGCCGGCCGTCGCGCCGCCAGGTGACGCCGGCGTCGTCGCTCTCCGCCATGCAGGTCTGGTAGCGCTTCTGGTGCGGGGCGTGCGGGAGGAACGAGCCGTCCCATGCCGCGTAGTACAGGTGCCAGTGGGTGTCGGTGATCCGCGTTACCCACGGGTAGGCGGCCATGTGCGAGTCGATCGCCGCTTCGCCGCCCAGGTCGATGAGCGGCTCCTCGCTCACCATGCGCCAGTCGAGCGGATCGTCGAGCGGCGCCTCCGCCAGCCCGATCCGGGTGAGCTTGCGCTGCTCGCTGTAGAACTGCAGGCCGTGCAGATACATCAGGTAGCGGTCGTCGGTGCGGAAGACGCAGGGCGCCGACGGGCGCTGGTTCCAGACGAACTCGTCGCGCTGCGGAAAGATGACGCCCAGCTTCCGCCAGCGCTGTGTCACCGCGGGCTCACTCTCCGGCGGGATCGCCGAGCTCGGCGGCCAGGAACTCGCGGTTGAGGCGGGCGATGGTGTCGAAGGAGATGCCCTTCGGGCACTCCGCCTCGCACTCCGCCTCGTTCGTGCAGTTGCCGAATCCCTCCGCGTCCATGGTGCGCACCATGGCGCGCACGCGGCGGCGGCGCTCCGGCTGCCCCTGCGGGAGCCGGCCCAGGTGGGTGAGCTTGGCGCTGGTGAACAACATCGCCGACGCGTTCTTGCAGGCGGCCACGCACGCCCCGCAGCCGATGCAGGCCGCGGCGTCCAGGGACGCCTCCGCGTCCACCTTGGCGACCGGCGCGGCGTTCGCTTCGGGGGCGCTGCCGGTGTTGACCGAGATGTAGCCGCCGGCCTGGATGATCCGGTCGAAGGCGCCGCGGTCCACGACCAGGTCCTTGATCACCGGGAAGGCGCGCGCCCGCCACGGCTCGACCACCAGCGTGTCGCCGTCGGCGAAATGGCGCATGTGCAGTTGGCAGACGGTGGTGCCGGCAAGCGGGCCGTGCGCGCGGCCGTCGATCATGAAGCCGCAGGAGCCGCAGATGCCCTCGCGGCAGTCGTGCTCGAAGGCGATCGGTTCCTCGCCGCGCCGCTCCAGGGAGTCGTTGAGCACGTCCAGCATCTCCAGGAACGACATGTCGGGGGAGACGTCCGGCACCTCGTAGTCGACCAGCCGGCCCTTGGGCTCCTCGCGTCCCTGACGCCAGACGCGCAGAGTAATGGTCACTTGTAGCTCCTGGCGGTCGGGTGGGCGACGTCGAAGGTGAGGTCCTCGCGGTGCAGCCGCGCGTCCGTACCGACCCCGTCGTGCTCCCACGCGGCGACGTAGGAGAAGCGCTCGTCGTCGCGCAGCGCCTCGTTGTCCGGGGTCTGGTGCTCGACGCGGAAATGCGATCCGCACGACTCCTCGCGGTGCAGGGCATCCTGCACGATCAGGTCCCCGAACTCCAGGAAATCGGCGACGCGGCCGGCTCGCTCCAGGACGTCGTTGAGGTCGGCAGCGCTGCCCGGCACCGACGCTTCCGCCCAGAAGCGGTCGCGCAACTCGGCGATCTCGCCTCTGGCCTCCGTGAGCCCCTCCGCGCTGCGCGCCATGCCCGCCTTGTCCCACAGGACGCGGCCCAGGCGGCGGTGGAAGTCCTCCACCGGTGTGCCGCCGTCCAGGGCGGCCAGGCGTGCGAGCTGCCCGGCCGCCTGCCGCTCGGCGTCCGCGAACGCCGCGTGGCCGGTGTCGACGTCGGGCAGCGGCGCAGTGGCCAGATAGCCGCCGAGCGTGTAGGGAATGATGAAGTAGCCGTCGGCCAGGCCCTGCATCAGGGCGCTGGCGCCCAGGCGGTTGGCGCCGTGGTCGGAGAAGTTGGCCTCTCCCAGCGCGAACAGGCCGGGGATGGTGGTCTGGAGGTCGTAGTCCACCCACAGGCCGCCCATCGTGTAGTGCACGGCCGGATAGATCCGCATCGGACCGGTGTAGGCGTCCTCGCCCGTGATCATCTGGTACATCTGGAAGAGGTTGCCGTAGCGCTCGCGGATGGTATCCACGCCGAGCCGACCGATGGCGTCGCGCAGGTCCAGGTAGACCGCCTGGCCGGTGGCGCCCACGCCGCGGCCGGCGTCGCACACCTCCTTGGCGGCGCGCGAGGCGACGTCGCGCGGCACCAGGTTGCCGAACGCCGGGTAGCGCTCCTCCAGGAAGTAGGAGCGGTCCGCCTCCGGGATCTCGGCAGGTGGGCGGGCGTCGTCGGTCGCGCGGGGCACCCAGACGCGGCCGTCGTTGCGCAGGCTCTCGCTCATCAGGGTGAGCTTGGACTGGTGCTCGCCCGACACCGGAATGCAGGTCGGGTGGATCTGCACGAAGCACGGGTTGGCGAACAGCGCGCCGCGCTTGTGGGCGCGCCAGGTGGCGGTGACGTTGCTGGCCATGGCGTTGGTGGACAGGTAGTAGGCGTTGCCGTAACCGCCGGTGGCCAAGAGCACCGCGTGCGCGGCGTGCGTCTCCAGGCTGCCGTCGAGCAGGTTGCGGGCGACGATGCCGCGCGCGGTGCCGTCCACGACGACCACGTCCAGCATCTCGCGCCGCGTGAGCATCTTCACCTGGCCGGCGGCCACCTGCCGGCTGAGCGCTCCGTAGGCGCCGAGCAGGAGTTGCTGGCCGGTCTGGCCGCGCGCGTAGAAGGTGCGCGACACCTGCGCGCCGCCGAACGAGCGGTTGGCCAGGAGCCCGCCGTACTCGCGCGCGAACGGCACCCCCTGCGCCACGCACTGGTCGATGATCAGGTTGGAGATCTCCGCCAGCCGGTGGACGTTGGACTCGCGCGCCCGGTAGTCGCCGCCCTTGATGGTGTCGTAGAACAGCCGGAAGACGCTGTCGCCGTCGTTGGGATAGTTCTTGGCGGCGTTGATGCCGCCCTGCGCCGCGATGCTGTGCGCGCGCCGGGCGCTGTCCTGCAGGCACAGGCAGGTCACTTGGTAGCCCATCTCCGCGAGCGAGGCGGCGGCCGACGCGCCGGCCAGCCCGGAGCCCACCACGATCACGGAGTAGCGGCGCCGGTTGGCGGGGTTGACCAGATTCAGGTCGAAGCGGTGCTTCGTCCACCGGTCGGCAAGCTCGCCCGACGGGGTGCGGCCGTCGAGCTGCCCGGTGGGAGCGGCGCTCACGAGCCGCCTCCGGCCAGGAAGTAGATCGGCAGCGACGCGAAGCCGGCCGGCACCGCAATGGAAAAGACGATGCCCACGGCGCGGATCAGGCGCGCGTAGCGCACCTGGTGCAGCCCGAGCGACTTGAAGCCGGACTGGAAGCCGTGCAGCAGGTGAGCGGCCAGCAGCACCATCGCCACCACGTACAGCACCGCGTACCCCGGCATGCGGAAGGTCGTGACCACCAGCTCGTACAGCGACACATCGTTGGCCCGTGGCCCGAGACGGGACTCGTAGAAAAAGTGACGGAGATGGATCACCAGGTAGATGAAGATCGCGCTGCCGGTGATGACCATCGTGCGCGAGGCCAGCGTGCTCCTTCCCGCCGAGCGGTTCCTGGCGTAGCGCACCGGGCGCGCCTTGCGGTTCTGGGCGGTGAGCCAGATGCCGCTGGCCGCGTGCAGGACGATCGACAGGAACAGGAACACCTCGATGATGCGGATGATGATGTTCTTGGCGAACGCGTGAGCGTGCTCCTCGAAGTACGCGGCGCCGGCGTAGAGCAGCAGGTTGCCGTACAGGTGCACGACCAGGAACGAGCACAGGAACAACCCGGTGGCGCCCATCAACGCCTTCTTGCCGACCGAGGAGGTCAGCACCTCGAAGCACCAGCGAATCACGCGCTGCCGACTGTACGGGATGGCCGCTATCGCGGCAATCCGGCCAACTCCTCGGCTTCTGCCACCATCTGCTCGACCATGGCAAGACCGCGGTCCCAGAAGCCGGGATCGGTCAGATCGACGCCCAGCGGCTGCATGATCCGGTGCGGCCAGTCGGAGCCGCCGGCCGCCAGCATCTCCACGTAGGAGTCCGCGAAGGACTCGCCTGCCTCCTGGTAGCGGGCGTAGAGCGCCAGCACCAGCAGCTCGCCGAAGGAGTAGGCGTATACGTAGCCCGGGGTGTGCACGAAGTGGGGGATGTAGCTCCACCAGGCGCCGTAGTCCTCGCTCAGGGTGACGCTGTCGCCGAACATCGCCCGCTGCGTGGACAGCCACAGCTCCGCGAAGCGCTCCTGCGTCAGCTCGCCGTCGCTGCGGCGCGCCTCGTGGATGGCCTCTTCGAACCGGTTCATGGCGGTCTGGCGGAAGACGGTCGCGAAGGTGTCCTCGATGCGGCGCACCAGCATGGCCAGCCGCTCGCGCCGGTCGTCTTCGCGTTCCAGCAGGTCCTGGAAGACCAGCGCCTCTCCGAACACGGAAGCGGTCTCCGCGGTGGTCAGCGGCGTGTGGAACTGCAGGTACCCGCGCGGGGCGGCCAGCAGCCCGTGCACGCCGTGGCCGAGCTCGTGCGCGAGGGTCATCACGTCGCGCGGCTGCCCCTGGTAGTTGAGCAGCAGGTAGGGATGGACGGAGGGCACGCAAGAGTGGCAGAAGGCTCCGCCGCGCTTGCGCGGCCGGATCGGCGCGTCGATCCAGGCGTTGTCGAAGAAGCGCGCCGCCTGCTCGCCCAGCCGGCCGCTGAAGCGCCGGTAGGCCGACAGCACCGTCTCCACGGCATCGTCCCAGTGGTAGCGCCGGGACTCGGCGGCGAGCGGCGCGTAGCGGTCGTAGTCGAACAGCTCGCCCACTTCGAGCAGCCGGCGCTTCAGCCGGTAGTAGCGCTCGACGATGTCGTAGCGGCCGACCACCGCGGCGACCAGCGCGTCGACGATGGCGTCGTCGACCTGGTTGTCCAGGTTGCGGTCGCTGATCCAGGACGGAAAGCTGCGCAGCCGGTCCTCCGACGCCTTGTCGGCCAGCAGGGTGTTGAACACGAAGGTCGAGGTGGGAAGCAGCGCCCGCAGCCCGTCGGTGATCGAGGCCGCGGCCCGCTGCCGGAGCGGCCGGTCGGCCTGGTGGAGCTTGTTCAAGAGCTCCTCGCGCTGGATGTCGGCGCCGTCGAGCTGGAACTTCGCCGCGCCGTGCACCTCGTCGAAGTAGCGGATCCAGGCTCGCCGGCCGGTGACCGACTTCTCGCTGAGGACGCGCTCCTCCGGCTCGGTCAGGAGGTGCGGCCTGGTGCGCCGGGTGACGCGCAGGAAGTGGCGGTAGTGGCCGAGCCGTTCGTCGGAGAGCAGCGCATCAGCCTGCTCGTCGGCCAGGCCCGCCCACTCCAGCTCGAAGAACAGCAGGGCCTGGTGCAGGCGCGCCGAGCGCTCGGTGAGCTTCTGCAGCAGCGCGCCGCGCTGCGCGTCACCGGTGTCGGTCGACCACGCCAGGTGGGCGTAGGCGCCCGCCCTGCCGGCCCGCTCCAGGCATGCCTCGTAGCGCTCGACCAGGCCGGCCAGCCCGGCGGCGTCGAGGCGCTCCAGGCGGCCGCGGTAGTCGGCGGCAAGTTCCGCGGCCTCCCCGTCCGCGGCGTCCAGGTCGCGGTCCAGCGCCGGGTCGTCGGTGGCGGCGTACAGGTCGGCAAGGTCCCAGCCGACCGCTGCGGCTGAGTCGGCGGCTGATTCGGCAGGGGAAGAAGACATGCTCATCTCTCGTGATGCGGGTGTGGAATCCGGGCTCGCGCTGCCCCCGGCAGCGTCGCGGCAGTATCATAGGGCATGGCTTCCAAGGCAGACGTCACCGACGCCCTGCGCGCGATCGTCGACCCCGACCTGAACCAGGACATCGTCAGCCTGGGGTTCCTGAAGGAAGTGGAGATCGAAGACGGACACGTGCTGGCCGAGATCCGCATCACCACGCCCGCCTGCCCGGTGCGCGACGAGTTCAAGTCGCAGGCCGAGCGGCTGATCGGCGAGCTGCCCGGGGTCAAGTCCGTGACGGTGCGGATCACCGCGCCGGAGCAGCGGCGCACCTCTCCGGTCAAGGAGTCCGGCCTGGAGGAGGTCTCCTCGATCATCGCCGTGGCCTCGTGCAAGGGCGGCGTCGGCAAGTCGACGGTGGCCGCCGGCATCGCCTGCGAGCTGGCGCGGCGCGGCCACCGCGTCGGCCTGCTGGACGCCGACATCTTCGGCCCGTCGGTGCCCACCCTGTTCAACCGGCACGACCAGCCGCTCACCGCCGGGCGCGGCAACCTGCTGGCGCCGGTCGCGGTCGGCCCCCTGCAGGTGATGTCGTTCGGCTTCTGGCTCGGCGACGCGCCGGCGGTGATGCGGGGGCCGATGGTCACCAACTACGTGCAGCAGTTCCTGCACGGCGTCGCCTGGGAAGGCCTGGACTACCTGCTGATCGACCTGCCGCCCGGCACGGGAGACATCCAGCTCACCATCACGCAGGCCATCCAGCTCGACGGGGCGCTGATCGTCACCACCCCGCAGGCCCTGGCGCTCGCCGATGTCGGCAAGGGCATCGTCATGTTCGACAAGGTCGAGGTGCCGGTCCTGGGCGTGATCGAGAACATGGCCTGGTTCGCCGACGGCGAAGGCCGGCGGCACCAGGTGTTCGGCGAAGGTGGGGGCGAGGCGCTGGCCGAGCGCTTCGGCGTGCCGCTGCTCTGCCAGCTTCCGCTCGATCCGTCCGCGTACGGCGGCACGTTCGATGCCTATGCCGGCGACGAGGGATTCGCGAACGCGGCCGATACCGTCGTGCGTGCGCTGGGACGCAGCAAGGCGGGCTCGCAGGCGAAGCCGGAAGTCGGTTTCGACGAGAGCTCGATCACGGTGAGCTGGGAGGACGGCTCGGTCGACCGCGTCGCCAACCGCGAACTGCGCGCCAACTGCCGCTGCGCGCGCTGCGTGGACGAGTTCTCCGGTGAGCAGCTCCTGGACGTCGGGCGCATCCCGGCCGACATTCGCGCGGACGAGGTGCGGGTGGTCGGCAACTACGCGCTGGCGGTGACCTGGAGCGACGGCCACTCCACCGGGCTCTACCCGTACCGGACCATCAGGTCGCTGGCGGCGGAAGCGGCCTGACCCGGTCGGCGGGCGCGTGAATCCCCTCCAGAAGGCGCTCACCGGCGCGGCCAGCGTCGGCGTCTGCCACGGCTCGAGCTGCTCGATGGCGTTCTGCGAGGACGTGCTGGAGGCCGGCGAAGAGCATGCCGCCCGCTCGGTTCCGGTCAGGCGCTGCGGCTGCCTCGGTCACTGCGACGAGGGGCCGAATGTCGTCTACGAGGGCGTGGTCTACACCGACATGGACCCGCGGAAGATGCGCGCCCTGCTCGTCCGGCTCGGCCTGAGCGGATAGAGAGCGGCTTCAGGTCAAGCGTTCAGCAGCGAGCAGAAACCGCGGGCCATGGCGATGCCGGACACCGCCTGCGGTACGGCCCGTTCCGCCGTGAGCGGCTCGGACACGGACGGCTGCAGGAGCGCGGCCACGCCGTCGCGTACCGCTGTTCGCGCGTAACCTCCCTCCAGGGTCGCCGCCCACGGGATGCCGAGGTCGCCGAGGAGGGCGAACAGCCGGCCGAAGAGATCGCGCAGCCCGGCGGCGGTGAGCCCCATGCCGGCCAGGGGATCGGCCGCGTGCGCGTCGAAGCCCGCCGACACGATCACCAGGTCGGGGCGCCAGGCGCGGACCAGCGGCAGCACCATCTCCTCCATCGCCAGCGCGTACTCGGCGTCGCCGCAGCCGGCCGGCAGCGGCACGTTGACGGTGTGCCCGCGCCCGGCGCCGCTGCCGGTCTCGTCCGCGGCGCCGCTGATCCACGGGTACCACGGGTACTGGTGCAACGACAGGTAGAGCACGTCGGAGCGCGCGTAGAAGATCTCCTGCGTGCCGTTGCCGTGGTGAACGTCCGGGTCGAAGATCAGCACCCGACGGCAGCCGAGGTCGGCGACCGCCGCTGAGGCCGCCACGGCGGCACTGTTGAAGACGCAGAAGCCCATGGCGCGCGCCGACTCGGCGTGGTGGCCGGGCGGCCGGGTGAGGCAGACGGCGCCCGACGCGTCGCCGGCGAGCACGGCGCGCACCGCCTCCAGCGCGGCCTGCGCCGCGAGCCGCGCCGCCTCGATGCTGTGCGGACCGATTCGGGTGTCCGGGTCCAGCACGGCGCTGCGGCCGGCCATCCCCAGCAGGCGCTCGACGTAGCGGGGCGTGTGCGCGAGCAGGAGCCGGGACTCCTCGACGGGCTCGAGCCGTTCGACGACCCGCAGTTCCGGCGCCTCCGCAGCCTCTGCCGCGGCGACCGCGTCCAGGGCGAACCGCAGCCGCTCGGGGCGCTCGGGGTGGCCGGCGCCCGCGTCGTGCAGGGCGCAGCGGGGGTCGGTCAGCACCAGCAGCGGAGCCACGTTCCTCATCTTGACGTGCCCGCGGGGGGCTGCCTATCTTGCCGCCAAGCAAGCGCGAGGAACATTCATGGCCTACATCATCACCGAACCCTGCATCGGCACCTGCGATACCTCCTGCGTCGAAGTCTGTCCGGTCGACTGCATCCACCCCTCGGAGGGGTACGACGATCCGGAAGGCAAGATGCTGTACATCGACCCCGACGAGTGCATCGACTGCGCCGCCTGCGTGCCGGAGTGCCCGGTCGACGCCATCTTCGAGGAGAGCGAAGTCCCCGACGAGTGGCAGAAGTACATCCAGATCAACGCGGACTACTTCCAGTAGCCCGCTGAGAACGGGGAGAGATCATGGCCAAGAAGAAGCGACGAGCGGAGTTCTACCGGTCGATTCCGGAGCTTCCCAAGGCCATGCAGACCAAGAAGCGCAAGCCCAAGCTCATGGCGGTGGTCGATGAGGACAACTGCACGGGCTGCCAGGTGTGCGTGCCGTTCTGCCCGGTCGACTGCATCGAAGCGGTGCCGGACGACAAGTACGACATCCCCATCCCGCCCGTGCAGATCCGCTTCCAGGAGTGCATCGGCTGTCAGATCTGCGCGCGCGTGTGCACGCAGCTCACCTGGGACGCGATCGACATGCTGCCGACCGCGGAGTTCGAGAAGACCTACCAGATCGAGATCGGCCAGACCGCCGGTTGATCCGCCGCATCGCAGCCGCCGATGTGGCTCTTCCTCTACACGTGCTACGCTCTGATCACCGTCACCGGAACGCTGCTGACCGCTGCCGTGGTCCAGGGGTTCGCCGGCATCCAGGTGCTGGGCGCCGGCCATCCGGCGTTCGGGTTCTTCACGACCATCGTCTTTCTGCTGACTCAGACCGCGGTCATCTTCTTCTTCGTCACCACCGGCGTAAGCGTGCGCGACTTCGTGCGCGAGCGCGGGCTTGCCCCGGACCTGCTCCAGCGCTCACGCCGCGCCCACGGACCGGTGTCGGGGCAGGCGACGCTCAGCCTCCTGCTCATCATGGCCACCGCCGTCTCGGGCGGTGCGGCAGCCGCGGCGGCGATACCGCGCTGGCTGCACCTGGCGGTGGCGGCGGTCACGTACGCGCACTTCGTGATGCTGGTGGTGATGCAGCATCGCGCCTTCCGCACGCAGACCGCCATCGTCGTGCAGATGGCCGACCTGGTGCGGTCTTCAGAGGGTGAGGACGGAGATGATGACGACGGCGCCGGAGCCGAGCAGCAGTAGCGCGAACGCCGCCGTGACCAGCACGATGCGGCGGAACCCACTGGCTCCGGCGTCGAACTTGAGCACGGTGCGGCGCTCGGTCATGCTTGGACCCCGGTCACCGCTTGAGCCGCTGCATGAGCCAGCCGGCCATGAAGATGGCCGCGCCGATCGCCACGTCGCGGCCCCGCAGCGGCTCGGGCAGCGCCAGCACGAAGCTGAGGGCAAGAAAGCTCAGGCCGAGCCCCTGCACGATCTTGGCGACGATGAGCATCGGCCCATTATGATACGGAGGAACGGATGAGCGACACAGGACGGCGCGTAGCGATCGTGGGCTCCGGCCCCAGCGGCTTCTATGCAGCGGAGGCGCTGCTGAAGGACGAACGGAACCTGCAGGTGGACATCATCGACCGCCTGCCCACCCCCTTCGGGCTGGTGCGGGGTGGCGTGGCCCCCGACCATCAGAAGATCAAGAACGTGATCCGCATCTACGAGCGAACGGCCGGCAACGACCGCTGCAGCTTCATCGGCAACGTGATGGTCGGCCGAGACGTGAGCGTCGCCGACCTGCAGCGCTTCTACGACGCGGTGGTGTTCACCTGCGGCGCGGAGACCGACCGCACGCTCAACATCCCCGGCATCGACCTGGCAGGCAGTCACACCGCCACCGCGTTCGTGGGCTGGTACAACGGCCACCCCGACTACCGCGACCTGAGCTTCGACCTCTCCGCCGAGGCGGCCGTCGTCATCGGCCAGGGCAACGTCGCCGTCGACGTGACCCGCATCCTGGCCAAGACCGTCGACGAGCTGGCCGGCACCGACATCGCCGCCCACGCCCTGGAGGCGCTGGCGGAGAGCAAGGTGCGCGAGGTGCACATGGTCGGCCGCCGCGGCCCGGTGCAGGCGGCCTTCACCAGCAAGGAGATCCGCGAGCTCGGCGAGCTCGGCCACTGCGCGCTGCACTTCAACGACCAGGCCGACTTCGACCTCGGCCCCTGCTGCCAGGCGGAGCTCGACCAAGCCGGCAACACCGACGCGCAACGCAACTGGAAGGCGCTGGGCGAGCTGCGCGAGGAAGGGCCGGCGAGCGGCTGCTCGAAGCGGATCGTCGTCCACTTCTTCCGCAGCCCCAAGGAGCTCGCCGGCAACGGCCGCGTGCAGCGACTGACCCTGGAGAAGAACCGCCTGGCCGGAGAGGCCGGCGACCAGTGGGCGGAGGGAACGGGCGAGACCGTGGAGATGGATTGCGGGCTGTTCTTCCGCAGCGTCGGCTACCGCGGCGTGCCGATCGAGGGCCTGCCGTTCGACGACCGGCGCGGCGTGTTCCCCAACCAGGGCGGGCGCATCACCGCCGACGGCGCGGTGGCGCCGGGCCTGTACGCCGCCGGCTGGATCAAGCGCGGCCCCTCCGGCGTCATCGGCACCAACAAGCCGGACAGCACCGAGACCGCCAAGAACCTGCTGGCCGACCTCGACGGGCTTGCCGGGTGCGCCGTGCCGGACACCGGCGCGCTGCTCGCGCAGCTCCGCGACGGCGGCGTGCGACCGATCAGCTACGAGGACTGGCGCGCCATCGACGCCGCCGAGGTCGCGCGCGGCGCCGCCGCCGGCAAGCCGCGGGAGAAGTTCACTCGCATCGAGGAGATGCTCGCCGTCCTCGACTGAGCGGTCCGCGCGCCTCCATGCCGGGGCGTCTAACCGCAGAATTCGCGCGAATTTTGCTGGCGTACCCGCACAATTCACGCTACTATTGCGGAATGGCCCTCATCCCGCGTGCGTTGAGCGCGACCATCGAGCGGCGCGTGCGTCGTGGCGGCAAGGTGGCGATCCTCTACGGGGCGCGCCAGACCGGCAAGACCACGCTTCTGGACGAGCTGTTGCCCAGGCTTCCCTATCGCAGTCTTGCGGTCAGCGCGGACGAGACGCGGTACCTGGACGTGCTCTCCAGCCGGGACCTCGGCGCCATGACTCGCCTGGTCGCCGGCTACGATCTGCTGTTCATCGACGAGGCGCAACGCGTTCCCGACATCGGCATCAACCTGAAGATCCTCACGGACGGCCTTCCCGACCTCCGCGTCGTCGCCACCGGGTCCTCGTCGTTCGAGCTGGCCAACCGGGTCAGCGAGCCGCTCACCGGTCGCACCTGGACGCACGTCCTGTATCCGGTGTCGGTTCTGGAGTTGGCCCATCTGCACAACCCGTTCGAGCTGGAGCAGATGCTCGACGCGCTGCTGGTCTACGGCTCCTACCCGGAAGTCTTCTCCCTGCACAACGACGCGGACAAGGCGGAGCACCTCCGGGAAGTGAGCACCGCCTATCTCTACAAGGACGTTCTGGAGCTGGCCGGGATACGCCGCGGAGGGAAGATCCACGACCTGTTGCGGCTGCTGGCATTCCAGATCGGGTCGGAGGTCTCGATCCATGAGCTGGCCAGGCAGCTTTCGATGAGCCGTGACACCGTCGAGTCGTACCTCGACCTGCTGGAGCAGGCGTTCGTCATCGCGAGGCTCGGTGGGTACAGCAGGAACCTGCGCAAGGAGGTTACCAAGATGAAGAAGGTGTACTTCCTGGATCTCGGCATCCGCAACGCCGTGATCGAGAACTTCGCGCCGACCTCGCGGCGTGACGACGTCGGCCGGCTCTGGGAGAACTTCCTGGTGATCGAGAGGCAGAAGACCCTGGCCTATACCGGTCGTCGCGGCCGTACGTTCTTCTGGCGCATCTACACCGGGGCCGAGCTGGACTACGTCGAGGAGCGCGACGGGATGCTCGACGGTTTCGAGATCAAGCTGCAGGGCCGCCGAGGGCGCATCCCGAGCGCCTGGTCCCAAACCTACCCGAACGCCACGGCCACGGTGATCAGCCGCGACAACTGGCTCGACTTCCTGATCCCGGGCTGACGTTGACCCGTAAGGACCGCGCCGGATAGAGTGCTCGCACAGCATCTGGGCTGCACATCATGGCAGAGATCCGTGCACCGCCCGTTGAGGTAGACCTCGGCGCAACCGCGAGGCAGGAACGCCGGAGAAAAGCCAGGAAATACCTGGTCCTCTACGTCTTCTGCCTTATTCCCGCAACCGTTCTCTTCATATTTCACTACCTCCCGATCTGGGGGGTGGTCATAGCCTTCAAGGACTTCCGGGTCGGACTCGGCATCCTGGGCAGCCCCTGGAACGATTTCCAGCACTTCAGAGACCTGTTTCTCGATCCGTTTTTTCCGCGGGTGCTGCGCAACACGGTCATCATCAGCCTCTTGAAGATCGTCTTCGGCTTTCCCGCTCCCGTCATCCTCGCGTTGCTGTTGAACGAGCTCCGAAACCAGCCGTTCAAGAAGGCCGTGCAGTCGATCTCGTACCTGCCGCACTTCATGTCCTGGGTCGTCATCGCCGGCGTCGTCATGGAGATCCTCTCGCCGCAGCGTGGCATTCCTGCCTTTATCGGCCATCTGTTCGGAGCCGAGGAGGTTCCGAACCTCTTCCTGGACCGGACGCTGTTCCGGCCGCTGCTGGTCGTCACGCACATCTGGCAGAGCGTGGGGTGGGGCACGATCGTCTATCTTGCCGCCATCTCCACCGTCGACCCGACGCTCTATGACGTTTCGGCCGTCGACGGGGCCGGCCGGCTGCGCACGATGGTGCACATCACGCTGCCCGCCCTGGTCCCGGTGATGACCATCCTGTTCCTGTTGTCCCTGGGCCACCTGCTGAATGCCGGGTTCGAGCAGATCTTCAACCTCTACAATCCACTCGTCTACGAGGTGGCCGACATCATCGACACCTACGTCTATCGCGTCGGCATTCTGGACAGCCGCTTCGAGTTCGGCGCCGCCGTGGGCCTGTTCAAGAACGTCATCGGCGTCATCCTGCTGGTGGCGGCCAACGCGATCATCAGAAGGTTCAGTGAGTACGCGATATGGTAGCTGCGCTGCGGCCCAGGTCGATCGCGGACCGAACGTTCGGAGTCGGCATCGTCCTGTTCTTCGTCTGCTTCTGCGCCACCATCCTCTATCCGTTCTGGAACATCGTGCTCACCTCCTTCTCGACGCCGGGCAGCGTCAACCACCTGGGCTTCCGCCTCTGGATGGCGGAATGGACGCTGCGCCCGTACCGGTACTCTCTCTCGGCGTACGGAAACATCCTGGTCGGCTACGCGAACAGCGTGTTGCGGGTGGTCGCCGGAACGGCTCTTACCATCGCCATGACGTTCCTGTTCGCGTACCCGCTGTCCAAGCGGGATCTCCCTGGCAGATCGGCGATCACGATGTACATCGTCATCACGATGTTCTTCTCCGGAGGGCTGATTCCCCTGTATCTCCTGGTCCGCAAGCTGGGGCTCATGGACAGCCGTCTGTCCCTGATCCTGCCGCTGGTGGCGAACGGTTTCTACATCATCATCATGCGCAACTTCCTCATGACCATCGATGCCGCGTATGAGGAGTCGGCCATGATCGACGGCGCCGGCTATCCGACGATCGCGACCCGGATCGTCCTGCCGCTGTCGAAGGCGGTGACCGCGACGATCGCGCTGTGGACGGCGGTCGCGCACTGGAACGAGTGGTTCTTTGCCATGTTGTTCATCGACGACCGCGACAAGTGGGTGCTGCAGTACATCCTGCGGCGCATGCTGACCGATCTGCAGATGGTGCGCCGGGACATGGTCGCCTGGGACGAACGGGTGGATCTGCTGCCGACGGTGGCCGTGCGGTCGGCGATGACGGTGTTGACGATCGGGCCGATCATCCTGGTCTACCCGTTCCTGCAGCGGTTCTTCATCAAGGGCGTGTTCGTGGGGTCGTTGAAGGGATGAGCGGTGCGTGCGCGGCAGGCGCGAAAATCCATCGGCAAGGAGGTGAGGCGAAGACGTTTCCGGGAACGAAGCAACTCGACAAGCAACGGAGGAGAAAGCTATGAGAAGAGCGTCACTGTTTCTGTGCATGGCGGCACTGCTGGCGGCGCCCCTCGGCGTCGGTGCCGCGGGGCAGGCTGCCGAGGAAGGAGCTGCCGCCATAGACGACCTCAGCAATCACCTGGAGATAAGCTGGCTGGGAAACCCGGCGGAAAAGCCGTGGTGGCAGGGTGAGCTGGAGCAAATGTTCAACGTCACCATCGTCCCCAACGGGGTCGGCAAGTTCCAGGTCGACAAGCAGCAGATCATCGTGGCGGCCGGCGAGATGCCGGACACCGGGGTCTACTTCGTCGACTCGAAGGTGATGTACCAGGACGGGGTCATCCGCAGCGCGCCGGAGTCCATGTTCCGGGAGTACGCGCCCAACTACGTGAAAGCCGTGGACAGCGCGTACCCGGCGGCCTGGAAGGTGCACCGCGCCCCCGACAAGCCGGGCGAGCACTACGGATGGGCGACCATCCGCGGCGGGAGCATCGTCGGCAACTGGCTGCTGGCCTTTCGCAAGGACTGGGCCGAGGCGGTCGGCGTCTCCCTGCCCGCCGACTACGAAGCGAACAAGGTGCAGTTGGACGAGAAGGGCAAGATGTTCTACTACGACGATCCGTCGATGGACATCGACTGGCTGGAGGGTCTGATGGTCGCGTTCCGCGACGGGGACCCCGACGGCAACGGCAAGACCGACACGCTCCCGTACGGCAGCTTCTTCTACGGCGACCTGAGCTTCAGCAATTTCGGCTGGGCGACGATCCAGGGAGCTTTCGGCGTGGGGCAGACCGGGCTGCAGGGCAATCAGCTCATCGACGGCGAGGTCGTGCACAATTTCGTGGGCCCGGGCTTCCGGGCCTTCACCAAGCAGGTCGCGCGCTGGTGGGAGATGGGTCTCATCGACAACGAGTCGCTCACCCAGGACGTGGACACGTCGCTCGACAAGCAGAATACCGGGCGCTACGGGGTGGTGATGGTGAATACCCCCGGCATCGACCGGGATCCCAACGGACCGCCGGACAGCATGATCTCGGATGAGGACTTCGCCGCCGGCGGCGAGCTGGTCCTGTTCGCGCCGCGGGGGCCGGACGGCCACCAGTTCGCTCCGACCTACGGCATCACCAACATCGGCGACAACATCCCGCAGGTGTGGGAGAAGTCGATCAGCGACGCGAAGGTCGCCCGCGTCATGCAGATCCTGGACACCAAGGCCGGACTGCTCGACTTCACGCCGGAGGCGATCGCCAATTGGGCGGGCTGGGCGTACGGCAAGGAGGGCGCGCACTGGAATTGGGGCGGCGAGCCCGGCAACTCCAGCATCGTGCGGGTGGCGCAGGAGGACGTCCCGGCCGAGTATCCCCAGCGGGGGAGCCTGTGGACGAACTATCCGAACTTCAACCCGCGGGAGAGCTACAAGTTCTCGCGGACCCCGAACGTGTACACGTTCTACGAGGAGTACCTGTACACGGACGAGATCTGGAGCAAGATGGCCAGGCCCTACAAGTGGGACTCCTACAAGGAGACCGACATCCAGGAGGTCATGAAGAAGCGCGGGGCCGCGCTCAACACGCTGGCCTCCGAGTGGTTCGCCAAGGCGGTCACCGGCGAGATCGACGTCGATGCCACGTGGGACGAGTACGTCGAGGACTTCATGCGCTTCGGCGGCAGCGAGATCCTCGCGGAGATGGAGAAGATGCCGACGTGGGACGAGGTCTGGGGCACCGAGTCGCGCTAGTACCCAAACGGTAGTCATGCGGCGTGCCGCGGTCGTTCGACGCGACGGCGGCGCGCCGCTCTCAGGAAGCGGTCATGGAAGATGCGAAGGTCGGCGCCTTTTTCTCCCGTCTTGACTACGGGATCCCGGAGTTGGCGCCGGTACGGGATGCGGAGGCGCGCGGCGATCGGCGCGCGGCCGAAGAGGCGTTTCTCAGGTATTGCCGGGAGCGGCCGCAGCCCAATCTCGCCGTGCGGTACGTGTCTGCTCACACGGAGCGGGGATTCGCACAGAACACGACCGGATACGACTTCATCTCCGAGCGCTACGTCGAAGAGTTTCCCGATCACCACGTCACGTGGCGCGACCGCGCCCGGATGCGCCCGCTGATCACCACGGAGCCGGGCTACACCTGGAGCAGGACGCAGGGCGTCAAGCCGTCGGCGTACACGCTGGTCGACATCGCCGACCTGCTCCTCGACAACAAGGTGTTCACGCCGAACGAGCCGGAGAAGGGAGTCCAGGACGTCGGCGCGCAGTGGGACTGGACGCACGTTCCGGATGACGGCGACGTCATCTGGACCCATCACCTCAACTACCAGCTCTTCCAGCGGGCGCTGGCGCAGGCCTACTGGCTCACGGGCGATGAGGCCTACATCGAGAAGCTGATATGGATCGCCCGGCACTACGTGCTCTACGTGGACACCAAGCCGGAGTGGATCTGGTTTCCGGGGCTGCAGATGAACCACTCCTACCTGCAGCTCATGCCGTACATCCTCTCGTGGGAGGGCCTCTGCGGCCACGATCTGTGCCTGCTGCTGTCGCTGTACACCGGGTTCTGCATCGAGGACATGATCGCGTTCGCGAACAAGGAGCCGCCGCCGCAGGGCAATCAGCTCTTCTACGCGGGACAGGGGCTGATCACCGCCGGCGTCGGGTTTCCGGAGTGCCGGGACGCGCGTGACTGGCGGGAGCTGGGCCTGCGCATCGTCGGCGACTACCTCGGTGCCGGAGCCTCCTACCCCGACGGCACCTCGAAGGAGAACTCCGCGGGGTATGTCGTCGGCGCGTCCACGAGCGTCCTGGAGACGTGGCTGATGCTGCGCGACAACGGCCTGTCGTTTCCCCAGGACTACATCGACGTGCTGCTGAAGCGGGCGGCGTATCTGGCCTGCTCCAGCAAGCCCGATGGGAGCTATGTCTGGAACGGTGATTCCAGGCGCGGGTCGGCCCTCCCGTTCATAGGCGCGGTGCTCGCCGAGCGGTACCGGGAAGACTGGGACTACATCGCGAGCCGCGGGGAGCGCGGCCGGCCGCCGGCCCAGACGTCGTTCTGGTACCCGTACTGCGGGCACGGCATCATGCGGTCCTCCTGGCAGAGGGACGCCAACTACCTGCAGTTCGACGTCGGCCCCATCGGGACCATCCACGGCCACGAGAACGCGCTGGCCGTCGAGATCGTGTCGCACGGGAGATCGATGGTGGAGGATCTGGGAGTCCACTCCTACTCCGCGGCGGCCGAGGACGTCCTCATGCAGCAGTTCATGAGCTGGTCACAGGGCCACAACACCGTCGTCGTGGACGGCAAGACGCAGGTGCGCGACGTGAGCGGTCCGCGCGAGAGTGCGCATCGCCTCGACAACGTCTGGCACAGCACGGGGGTCTGCGACTACCTGGAAGGAACCTATCGCGAGGGGTACGCGACCTATCGCGAGGAGCGCCGCGAGGACGGCGTTCCCCGCACCGTCATCGACGGCGCGGTCGACCGATCGGTCGAGCACGCGCGCAGCGTCATGTTCGTGAAGGCCGGCGAGACCCGCCACGAGTACTGGATCATCACGGACTTTCTCGGTGGACACGGATCTCACACCTTCGAGGTGCTCTTTCACCTGGTGCCGACGGCGGTGGTGGTGGATCGGGAGCGCGGGACCGCCCGGAGCGCGGACGAGGGCGCGCCGAACATCGCGTTCATCAGCGCCGCACCGGAGAGGGTGGAGCTCGACATAGCCGAGGGACGCCGGGAGCCGAGCCTGCAGGGCTGGTATGCCGGCGGCGGCGGTTTGGGCGTGGCGCCGGCCCCGTGCGTGATCTACCGCCGTTCGGCACCGGCGCCGGTAACGATCCAGACCGTCGTGGTGCCGCTGCAGGCGGGCGAGACCGAGCTGCCGAGGGTTTCCGTGGCACGCGAGCAGGCGGACGGCACCTGGACCAGAATCGCCTTCGCCGACGGGCAGACCGACATCTGCTGCGCAGCCCGATCGGCAGGCAACTACCGGTACGGCAGCTACGGGTTCACGGGAGTGGCCGCGCTGTATCGCCGCAGAGAGGCGTCAGTGATCGCGCAGGAGATCGTCGCGGGTCAGCCGTCAGGTGACGGCGGAGTCGAGGTCGACGGAGACGTCCTCGAAGGGGATGAGACGTAGCGGACCGATCAGGCCGTTGAGGTCGACGGCGCCCAGGTAGGGAGGCGCGTACCAGCCGCGCCACCCGTAGCGCCAGAGGTCGAACCTGCCCTCGATCATCCGCTCGACGCTGGCCTCGCCTCGCCGGGGAGCATCGGCGTTGGTCACGGCGACGCGCAACCGGTTGCGGCCCGCCCGCAGGTGGCCGGTGACCTCGATCTCGAACGGCTCCCAAAGGCGGGTGCCCACCTTCCGGCCGTTGAGCCAGACCTCCGCGGTGAGCCCGACCTCGCCGAGGTCGAGCATGACGCGCGTCCCGGTCAGCCGCGGGTCGAGATCGAACTCCTGCTCGTAAAACGCCTCGCCCGAGTAGAAGGTCAGACCGGTCCAGGTCCAGGCGCCCAGGCGGTACTCCGTCGGCCCTGATTGGAAGGAGAGGTAGTCCAGCAGCTCCCGGTCGGCCGGCAGCCGCAGCGCGATGCTGGCGGGTCGGTCGAAATCGAGCGCGGGGAAGGTCACCCTGCCGGCGCTGTCCGGCTGCACGCGGGTGCCGTTCAGGTAGACGGCGATGCCGGCCGGCCGCGCGGGGACCAGGAACGCCGTGGTGCCCGGCGGGATCTCCACGCGGTACCAGCGCTCCCTGCCGTTCGTGACTCCGAACCGGCCCTGGCGCTGGTCGTCGGTCGGGAAGGGAGGCAGGAACCGCATGGTGTCGCGCACCACTCCCTGCCCGCGCTCGCGCACGAGTGTATCCGGGTCCTGCGGCCGCTTCGCGTACCGAAGGCCGGGCGCCGGGAACCCGTCGTCATCCGTGAGGCGGAACACCAGGCCGGTGTTGTAGGCCGGGAACGCGCTCTCGATCTTGAGCAGGATGACGTTCCACCCTTCCCGCAGGCGGATGGGCAGCCGCTCGGCAAACCCGTCGTTCATCTTGATGAAGCCGATCTGGCTGTAGAACGAGTAGACCTCGGCGCCGTTGACCCAGATCTTGCCGTTCGCCACCTCGAAGCGCGCCTGCACGCGCCGCGCGGCCGGGGAATGGACGAAGGTGGCCGCGTAGGCGACGCCCGGTTCGCCCTCGTAGTCCAGGACCTTGCCGGCGTTCACCCACGGATTGCGGCTGTGGAAGTACTGCCACACGCGGGTCTCTCCATCCGGCGTGCGACACGGCGCGTCCAGGTCGAGCTCCGTCTCCGGCGGGTACCGGGCGTGGAATCCTCTCCCGTTGTCGCTGGGAAACGGCCCCAGCAGCCACCAGTTGCGGATCGTGAACCGCTCCCGGGAGAGCCAGGTGAGCGGCCAGGCGCGGTGGTTGTAGGCGGCGTCCGCAAAGCCGGCCGCCTCTCCCCGGCCCTCGGGCGCGACGTGTTCCGCCGCGTAGCGCACCTCCACGCGATCGGCGGCCGGCGTGAACCGCCACCCCGTGGGGGCGAGCTCCTGGACAGGCGCCCCCCATTGCAGCGGGATCTCGGCGGCGAACCGTCGATCGCGCCACCGCCCCGCGGCCGACGCGGTCCGCGCAGGAGCCCGCACGGTGCCTTCGAGGCTCGTCCGGCCGCCGCGCGGCGCGAGCGTGGCGCCGGTGATGTTCGTTCGGTCGATGCGAATGGGCGGAGCTTCGCCGTGCCGCTGCATGACCACGGCGAATCCGTCATAGGCCGACCAGGACAATGGGACGACGGTCCTGCCGTCCTTGATCCAGTAGACGGTTTCCCGACGCTCTCCGGTCGCCGCGTCCCAGATCTCCGGCGTGCCGGCGGCGCTGAAGGAAACGGTGGCGCTGCGCGCATGGCGGGTGTCGTTCGCGATCCAGTAGATGTCCGTCCCTTCCTTCACGCGGTGGGAGTAGTAGAGATGCTCGGAAGGCCCGTCGATGACGGCGAGATCGGCCGGCAGCACGCGGTCGATCTCCTGCAGCACCCGGTCGGGGCCGCCGGCGACGAACACGGCGGTCCCGCTGGCGGCCTGCTCCGCGGTTGCGCCGGCGCCGCTGTCGGTGCGGCCGCCGAGGACCGCCGCCACGGCTTCACGTATCTCCGGGTCGTTCCTGCCGTGCTCGGGTGAGCCCGACGGCAGCGCACCGTAGAAGATCACCGCACCGCCGGCCTCGTGGAAGCGGCGGATGACCGCCATCGACGCGCGGCTGATCAGGGTCATCCGCGGCAGGAGCACGACCTTGAACTCGCTGCGGCCGATCGCCAGCGAGCCTTTGCCGAGGGTCGCCCTGGCGAGGTAGTGGTCGTCCGCGACCTCGAAGTCGCGCTGCCCTTCGACCAGCCGCTCCATGATGCCGTCGTAGTCGGCTTCCACCAGCCGGGTGAAGCTCGCGCCGCGATCCTGTCCGGTCGTCTCGGTGACGCCGCCGTCCTCTTCGGACGATCCGCGTGGTGCTCCGTCGACCGGGCCGCCGCCGACCACGGTCGCCAGCGGCTTGAGGAGCAGGATCGGCGCGACGGAGACGCCGTCATCGTTCAGGAATCCGACGCGCTGCATGAAGTCGCCGTACCGCGAGTGGAACTTCCAGAAGGGCTGCCCGGTGCCCGGCATGGGATGCCCGTCGAGCGTGTGGTGCTCGTCGAAGGAGGTCATCGTGGTCTGAACGGACACCCCCCATGCCGCCAGCACGTTGCCGGCCGAGCGCAGCTTCTGCGGGCTGATGAACGACTCGCACCCTTCCAGCAGCCCGGCCTCCACCCACAGCGGCCTGTTCTCGAAGTGGGCGATCGAGGCGACCTCCTTGAACCCGCGCGGGCCGTGGTGCCAGGAGAACAGGTCCTCCATGAAGGGGCAGGTCATCTCCCGCTGGGAGGCCATGAAGTCGCCCGCCAGGGTCGATTCCGCGACCAGGTTGTCCCCCCAGGACTGCTGTATGGCCCGGATCCCGTGCGCCCGGCACCAGCCGGCCAGCACCTTCCAGAAGCCTTCCACGAACAGGTGGCTGACGACGCGGAAGTAGTCGCAGCGGACCCGCGGCGTCTCGTCGCCGCCGTCGCGGGTCAGCAGCGGCAGGTACGGCCGCACGTCGTAGCCGCACATCTCCCGGAACGTCGGGAAGAACCGGGGAGTCCACACGATCGGCCCGCCGAAGGTGGTCTCCGCGTCGAACAGCGCGACCGTAAAGGTGGTGCCCACGTGCTCGGGAAAGCGGCGGGCCAGCTCGCCGAGCGTGAGGTCGAGGTAGCGCCGCGTGGCATCCGGATTGAGCGGGTCGACCCGCACGTTGATCGGGCCCATGCGGTCCACGGGATGGTGGAAGGAGAGCAGCCACTCCCCCTCGCCGAGCTCCGCGCGGAAGGTGGAGCCGTCGATCGCGGGTGACAGATCGCGCAGGCTGGCGTAGTCCAGCGCGCCGCCCTCCGTCAGCCTGCCCGCGCCGGCGATGACCGGTTCGGGGAGGCCGCGAATCAGGGCGGTGCCCGGACCGCTGAAGCGTCGTTCGACGGTCTGCAGGCGCTTGAGCCGGTACTCGGGGTGGCCCTGCAGCACCAGGCTTGCGTCCGGCGGATCCAGCCGCACGTCACGGGCATCACCCTGGGGATGGAAGAAGTCGGGCACCACCCCCATGCGCAGCCCCGTGCGCCGGGCGTGGTCGAGGAAGATCCCCCACAGCCGCCACCAGCCATCGCTCAGGAAGTGCGGGCGCATCCCGTGCGCGGGATACACGATGACCGTGCGCACTCCCTGGCGCCGGAACTCGTCCAGTTGCCGCCTGCCCTCGTCGGCGCCGATCGTGGTGGACCACCACCACTGGATGACAGGCCGGTATTTCGGCGGCGGGTTCCGAAACGACTCGAAGAGGCGTTGCCCGCGCGTCACGCTCCTCCCCGCGGGCTGCCCGCGTCGGCCCAGTACACGCGGTGGTCCATGACCGAGCGCTTGGATCGCGAGCCGGCGGTGAGGACGGAGTAGATCATCCCGGGCAGCGTGCCTGCTGCGACCCGGTGGAACCCGGTCGGCCGTTCCAGGCTCGGCTGGTTGGGGGGCATCTGCGGGTCCGGCCCGGTCACGTCGCGGGCGGTGAACGTGTGGCCGCCGTCACGCGACTCCAGCCACGCGATCCGGCGCCTGGCGGGGTTCTCCGCGCACCACGTGTTGGCCGACTCGTAGCTGATGCGGGCGTTCTCGGGGTTCGTGGAGTAGCACGGCAGCCCGAGGTAGTAGGTCTCCTCCAGCTTCGTGGAATGGTGTGCGTCGGGCCGGTCCGGCGTTCTCCATGCCATGCGCTCCCGCTCCGCAACCGGATGATCACGTGGGATCAGCGTCAATGCGATGCAGAGCGTGTCGTCCTCCGTGATGCTGAACCCGGCGCGGCAGTCGATCACCGCCATGTCCGGCCAGTGCTCGTCCAGGGCCGCCTGCAGCGGCAGGTGCTGCCAGCGGCCCTGCCCGTCGGGCGTGACCAGGAACACCTGGCCCGGCCGCGGCATGTTGTAGTGGATGTAGAGGACGAACGGCCGGCCCGTGGAGTCGACGACGATGGCGCCCTGGTTGCGTATGCCCGGTTTTGCGAAGGAGCTCTCGCCGGCGACCAGCACATCCATGGTTTCGGAAGTCGCCGGGACCGAGATCGGCGTGCCGTCGGCACGCTCCCAGGTCGCCCCGCCGTCGGTGGAGCGCATGTAGTTGGCCGACTGGATCGTGCCCCACAGGTTCGACTGCTTCGTCTTGCTCTGGTAGGTGCTGGTGGACAGGTGCAGCGTGCGGTGGTCCGGCCCCCACGCCAGCCCCGGATGGTAGGCCGCGTAGCTGAAGCAGCCTTCGAGCGTGCGGATGATCAGCCCCCGGTCCTCCCAGTCCCCGTCGGGCGGCTTGGCGTACAGGCGCGAGCCTTCCCACCTGGACCGTCCCGCCATGTAGAGCGTGTCGTCCGCTCCGCACACCAGTGCCGGGTAGGTCATGTCGCCGCCGAAGGTCACCGTCGGCGTCCACTCGGAGGCGTCGTTGGGGCGCAGCGACCGCCGGTAGGGAACCTGGTCGTGGTGCACGCCGAAGACCACGTGCAGGTAGCCCCGGCTGTCCATGGTCATGGCGGGCCGGCCGTGGTCGTCCGTGGCCGTTCCCAGCGTGAAGGGGCCGGACCACTCGCCGGTCGCGCGATCCAGGGTGCGGACCTGGGCGAAGTACCCCGCTTCGGTGGCATCGAGCCACGCCACGTGGGTCTTGCCGTCGTGCGTGATGATCTTGTTGCCTACCCCGGAGGTCGCCGTCTCTCCGCCTTGCGAGGAGATGAGGCGGTGTTCGGGATCCGGACCCGTGCGCCCCGATCGCTCTGCGTCCATCTGCTTCCGCCCTCCTTGACCTCAGGGGCCGGCCGACGTGCCTCCGATCCGAGCTACCGGCCACGATACTACACCCGTGGAGGGCGCGCGGGTGGAGCGAGTGGCCGTAACGTTGACCGTGCGCGGACGGCGTCCGTACACTGCGGGCCGTGGCCGGCCCGGAAGGCACGTCGCAACCCGACGCAGCGAGCACGCGGCCCGGCGGCAATGGCTCATCCGGGCAGGGCGCCTCCGGGCAGAACGGCGCTTCCGGCGAGCCCAAGCGCTCCGGCTTGGGCGTCATCGTCCACTCGTTCTTCGTCGTCCCGCTGTTGATCGCGGTGCTGGCGGTGCTGGTGATCGCCGGCGTCTCCATCCTGTCGTCGGAGCCGGCCGACGCGCTGGACTACCTGAGTGACGTGCGAACGGGCGGCCAGACACGCCGCTGGCAGGCGGCGTTCGACCTGAGCACGCTGCTGTTCGATCTGGCCCGCAAGGACCAGATCCCGCGGGACGAGCGCTTCGTGAACGAGATGAACTTCGTCTTCGCCGAGGCCGAGGGCGACGATCAGCGCGTGCGGCAGTACCTGTCGCAGGCGATGGCGCTGACCGGAGACCGCCGTTTCGTTCCCACTCTTCTCGACGCACTGGCGACCGAGGACAGCGAGATCTCGGCCTCGTTCTACCTGCAGGCGCTGGGCTTCCTGGCGGGCACAGAGGAGCTACCGGTGCTGTTGCCGTACCTGCAACACGACTCGGACCGGATCCGGACATCGGCCGTGCGCACGATCGGCGCCATCGGCGACCCGTCCACGGTTCCGGCGCTGGAGCCGCTGCTGTTCGACGAGCAGCCCAACGTGCGCTGGTTCGCGGCGATCGCGCTGGCAGCGCTGGGCAGCGACGCCGGCGCGGAGGTCCTCATGCAGCTCCTCGACCGGGAGTACTGGGCCGGCTTCCCGAATGTTGACGCGGACGAGCAGAGCGACATAATGGAGGTCGCGGTGAACGTCGCAGTCGGGCTCGGCCGGCCGGAGCTGACCGAGAAGGTACGCTTCCTGTCGACCGGCGATATCGACCCCCGGGTCCGCCGGGCCGCCACGGAGGCGCTCCGATGAAGGCGCGGGTCTTGGGGCGAGTGGACAGCCATCGGACAGACGTGAAGAATCCGGCCGTGCACGACGATACAGGGATGAGAAAACGCTGATGGCAAAGACCGGAGACGCCGCCGCAGCCTCGCCCGGCTCCCGGGGGGAGTCCGGGGGCGAGATGACGCGGCGTTCGTTCCTGTCCACGCTCGCCGTGGCGTGGATCTCCTTCACCGCGATCGTGCTGGGCTCGGTGCTGGGTCTGGTGCGCTTCCTGTTCCCGAACGTGCTGTTCGAGCCGCCGCAGTCCTTTCGCGCCGGCTTCGTGGACGAGTACACGGTGGGCGAGGTTTCCACCCGCTGGAAGGATCAGTTCGGCGTCTGGATCATCCGCGAAGAGGAGCAGGTGTACGCGCTGTCGACCGTGTGCACGCACCTGGGCTGCACGCCGAACTGGCTGGAGGCGGACCGCAAGTTCAAGTGCCCGTGCCACGGCAGCGGCTTCCGCATCACCGGCATCAACTTCGAGGGGCCGGCCCCGCGCCCGCTGGAGCGGTACAGCATCTCGCTGGGCGACGACGGCCAGATCGTGGTCGACAAGACAAAGAAGTACCAGTGGGAGAAGGGCGAGTGGAGCGACCCGTCGTCGTTTCTCGCCGTCTGATGAGGCACGGAGTCACCTGAATGGCCAAGAGCAGCAACGGCAGGGGTTCGAACGGAGGGGGCCGCAAGAGCCCGGCAGACGCCGTGAAGGCGGTCGGCGAGACCCAGGTATGGAAGTCCATCTTCCGCACCGGCGTCCCGGTCTCCCGGCGCCAGCGCATGATGGGGGTGCTCAACAACGTCTTCCTGCACCTGCATCCGGTGCGGCTTCCCAAGCACGCGGTCAAGGTCAAGTACACGTGGTGCATGGGCGGGCTGACGTTCTTCGTCTTCCTGGTGCTGACCGTCACCGGCATCCTGCTGATGTTCTACTACCGGCCGACCTCCCAGCACGCCTACGGGGACATCATCGACCTGGGCTCGCAGGTGCCGCTCGGCATCATGCGGGAGATCCACCGGTGGGGCGCCCACCTGATGGTGATCACGGTGTGGCTGCACATGTTCCGGGTGTTCATGACCGGCTCCTACAAGCCGCCGCGCGAGTTCAACTGGGCGATCGGCGTGCTGCTGCTGACCATCACCATGTTCCTCAGCTACACCGGCTACCTGCTGCCGTGGGACCAGCTCGCCATCTGGGCGGTCACGGTCGGCCTGAACATGGCCCGCGCGGCGCCGTTCCTCGGCCACGAGGGACCCGGCGCGGCCCTGCTGCACCTGGGCGACATCAACTTCGTGCACGCCGGGGCGGACGCCAAGTTCGCGCTGGCCGGCGGCCGCTTCGTGGGCGAGGCGACGCTGCTGCGCTTCTACGTCCTGCACTGCATCGGTGTACCGTTCATCGCGATGATCTTCATGATCGTGCACTTCTGGCGCGTCCGTAAGGACGGCGGCATCTCGGGTCCCACGTAGGATCTGCAGGGAACACGGCAGGTAAGGCAGAACGTGCGCGCCATCATCGACCGGATCTCCGATCCGGCAATTCTGTTCACGATCACCCTCGTGCTGACCATGGTGGTGTTTCCGCCCACCAGAGGGCTCCGCAAGCTGCACGACACGCTGCGGGTCGATCGCCTGTGGACCAACGCCGGCGGCGTGGTGATGCTGCTGATCCTGCTGGCGTTCTTCGGACTGGGGCTCTTCGATCCCGACTTCCGCTCCATCGCCACCAAGCCGGACAACATTCCGATCACCGCCCTGATGTTCGTGGTGGTGTTCTTCCTCTGGTTCGCGATGAAACAGGCGCGTGCCAACGACGAGCGCATCGCCGCCGGCAAGAAACCGGCGGAGGCGGAAGGCGGCAAGGTGCTCGTGTGGCCGGACCTGGTCTACATCGAGTTCATCTCGCTGATCCTGATCAGCGTGCTGCTGATCGTCTGGTCGATCGGGCTGAAGGCGCCGCTGGAGGAGCCGGCCAACCCCACCGTATCGCCCAATCCGTCCAAGGCGCCGTGGTACTTCCTGGGCCTGCAGGAGATGCTGGTCTACTTCGACCCCTGGATCGCTGGCGTGGTGTTCCCGACCTTGATCATCGTCGGGCTGATGGCCATCCCCTACCTGGACGAGCGGCAAGGCGGGCAGGGCTACTACAGCTACGCCGAGCGCGGCCGCATCATGAGCCTGTTCATGTTCGGCTGGCTGGCGCTGTGGGTGTTCCTGATCTACACCGGGACCTTCCTGCGCGGCCCCAACTGGAACTTCTTCGGCCCGTTCGAGACCTGGGACGTCAACAAGCGGGTGGTGCTCAACAACATCAACCTGTCGGAGATCATCTGGGTCCGGCTGCTGGGCACCGGCCTGCCGCGCGCGGCGATCGTCCGCGAGGCGTTCGGGTTCGCGATCGTCCTCGGCTACTTCCTGATCCTGCCCGGACTGCTGTCGAAGACGGTGTTCAAGGACCTGTACGAGCGGCTCGGCCGCGCCAAGTACGGGGTGCTGATCATCCTGTTCCTCTCCATGCTGTCGCTGCCGCTGAAGATGTATTCGCGGTGGCTGTTCAACCTCAAGTACGTGATCTCGATTCCCGAGGTCTTCTTCAACATTTAGGTGCGGCAGTGAAGGCGTTTGCGGATGGCTGATAGAGACCAGGAGAGACACTACAAGCCGGCGGGGCTGAACCGCTGGTTCGCGATCAGCTCCATCCTGCTGCTGGCCGCGATCGTCGGCGTCTTCCTGGAGGACTTCAACCGCGAATGGAAGCGCTACCAGCGCGAGTTCCGGGACATCGACCGGCAGATCACGCGCGGCGCCTGGGAGACGGAGCTCGCGCGGCTGGAGGGCGAGTCGCAGTACCAGCAGGCGGTCGCCGCGGTGGACGCCGCACGGACGCGGCAGGACGAGCTGCAGGGCGACATCCGCGCCGCCGAGCGCGAGGTGCGCCGGGCCGATACCGAGTTCCAGGGGATCAACCAGCGCTACCTCACCGACAAGGCCCGCTACGAGGAGGCGCTGTACAAGTTCGAGCAGGCGCAGGCGGGCGTGGGCGGCAACGTGGACCGCGAGCGCGCTCGCAAGGAGCGGCTGCTCGTGCAGTACGAGGAGTCGGGTGTCGAGCACGAGGCGGCGACGCTGATGCTGGAGGGCGTGCAGGCGCAGCTCGCCGGCTACCGGGAAGAGCTGCGCCAGGCCGAGCGCGCCGTCACCGGCCTGCAGCGCGACGCGGACGTCCTGGTCGGCAAGCTGGAGCGCATCGACCCGCAGGCGATGGACTTCTGGAACCGGCTGGGCGCCGGCGTCCGCGACCTGCCGATCATCGACCTGGCGCAGCCGTCGCTGAAGATCGAGCAGATCGTGCTGAGCGACATCCGCGAGGATCTCAACTTCGAGATGGTGCCGCGCGTGGACCGCTGCGTGACCTGCCACCAGGGCGTGTCGCGGGCGGACCTGGCGGAGGCTCCCAACCCCCACCGCACCCACCCGCGCCTCGACCTGTTCCTGGCCAGCGACTCGCCGCATCCGCTGGAGGAGTTCGGGTGCACGAGCTGTCACGGCGGGCGCGGGCGCGCCACCGACTTCTACGGCAGCGTGCACACCCCGGACGGCAAGGCGCAGCAGGTCGCGTGGCAGTCCGACCTGGGCTGGCGGGAGTTCCACCTGTGGGAGGAGCCCATGCACCCCGCGCGCTACGCGGAGGCGGGCTGCTTCCAGTGCCACGCCGGACAGACCACGGTGAAGGGCGCGGAGAAGCTCAGCTTCGGGCTCTCCCTGATCGAGCGCGCTGGCTGCTACGGCTGCCACGAGATCGACTCCTATGAGGGACTCAGCCCGCGCGGCCCGTCGCTGGCGCGCGTCAAGGACAAGCTGACCCCGGACTGGGCGTTCCGTTGGATCCAGGATCCCAAGGCGTTCCGCGCCAACGCGTGGATGCCGGCGTTCTTCGGCCAGCCCAACAACAGCACGCCCGAGCTGACCGCGCGCACCGAGCAGGAAATCCACGCGATGGTCAGCTACCTGTGGGACCACGCAGACGGCTACGAGATGGAGCCGCTGCCGGCCGGCGGCGACGCGGCGCGCGGCGAGGAGCTGGTCGCGTCGGTCGGCTGCATGGCCTGCCACCAGCTCCCGGACAGCCAGGAGCCGGCCGCGGATCAAGACGCGCTGCGGCGCCAGTTCGGCCCCAACTTCGCCGGCATCGGCTCCAAGACCACGCCGCGGTGGATCTACAACTGGCTGCGCAATCCCGAGAGCTACCATGCCGGGACGCGCATGCCCGACATGCGCCTGACCGAGCAGGAGGCGGCCGACGTCACCGCCTACCTGGTCACCTTCCAGAACGACGCGTACGGGCCGCCCCCCGCCGTGAACGAGGAGCTGGTCGGCGAGATCGTGGTCGGCTTCCTGGGCAAGACCGCGCCGCCCAGCGTGGCCCGCGACCAGGCGGCCGCCATGGACATCGGCGAGAAGCTCAACTACGCCGGCGAGCGGCTGATCCGCCAGTACGGCTGTTTCGGCTGCCACGAGATCCCCGGGTTCGAGACGGCGAAGCCGATCGGCACCGAGCTGACGGCGATCGGCCACAAGCCGCTGCACCAGTTCGACTTCGGCTTCCTGCACATCGAGCATACCCGCTACGACTGGTGGACGCAGAAGATGAAGGCCCCGCGCTCCTTCGACGAGCACAAGGAGCTCCCGCCGGACCTGCTGCTGCGTATGCCGAACTACGGCTTCACCGATCAGCAGGTGGAGGCGGTGGTCACCGTGCTGGCCGGCTTCGTGGAGCCTGACGAGGACCTGACCAAGATTGTGCCGCGCACGCCGGAGCGGCTGGCGATCGAGCGCGGCCAGCAGCTCGTGCGGACCAACAACTGCCAGGCGTGCCACATCATCGAGGGCGAGGGCGGCTCCATCGCGCCGACGGTCACCGACTGGCTGGTGCGTTTCCGCGGCCAGGGAGCCGCGGCGGCTGAGGCGGCCACCGTCGGCTTCGCGCCGCCCAACCTGGTCGGCGAGGGCGCCAAGGTGCAGACCGACTGGCTGTTCGCGTTCCTGCACGAGCCGTCGGAGATCCGCCCCTGGCTGGCGGCGCGCATGCCCACCTTCGGCTTCAGCGCGAGCGAGATCAACGACCTGGCGCGCTACTTCAGCGCCCTCGACGGACAGGAGTTCCCGTTCGTGGAGCGGGTCGAGCCGGCGCTCACCGCCGAGGAGCTTCAGGCGGCGGAGAAGCTGTGGTCCACCGACTACTTCAACTGCACCACCTGCCACATCCAGGGAGGCGAGACGCCGCCGGGCACGCCCGACCGCTGGGCGCCCGACTTCGCGCTGGCCGCGGAGAGGCTCAAGCCGCAGTGGATCATCGACTGGATCGCCGATCCGCAGACGCTGCTGCCCGGCACCAGGATGCCGACCTTCTATCCGCAGGCCACGCCGCGCGACATTCTGGGCGGCGACGCCGACCACCAGATCCGGGTGCTGCGCGACTACATCCTGACCATCGGCCTGGCTGCCGCGGACAACTAGCGCCCCAAGACCGTCGCCCGTGGCTCCGCTCTTGGCCCATCCCACCGTTCCCTATGACGCCGCCGGGCCGGCCGCCGGCGCGGCCAGCCCGGCACCCTCATAGGAGACAGGCGGCGCATGCTGCTTCGCCTGTCCGCGTCCGTCTTCCTGTCGTTCGGCGGCCTGTATCCGCTGTGGCTGTGGGTCAACCGGCGCGACGGGATCGACCACGGCTTCACGCGCTTCAACCTGGGCATGGCCGCGGTCGTGCTGGGCCTGGGCGTGCTGCTGATCACCCTGGTCCCGGGGCAGGGCCCCCCGGGCGGCGGCACGGCACGGCCGTGGCTGGCGCTGGTCTGGCTGGGCGTCGCCATGGCCGCGACCGCCTACGCGTGGCAGCGCCGGCCCTGGGCGATCGCGGCGTGCGCGGTGCCGCCGGCGGTAGGCGTCTTCGTGCTGGTCGACGGCCTTGCCGGCACGCCGGCCGCGGCCTCCGGGGGCCTGGCGGCCGCGGCCGCGACCACGCTGATCGGCGGGCTGGCGCTTGCGGGGTCGATGTACACGATGGTGCTCGGCCACCACTACCTGAACGCCGAGAAGATGCCGACCCGCTTCCTGGGCAAGGCGATCGCCGTGTACGCAGCCGTCCTGTCGGTCCGCCTGGTCTGGGACACGGTGGTGATCGCCGCGGGCAGCGTCACGGTCGGCGGCTTCGAGCGCCCGGTGCTGGACTTCGCCCTGAGCCTCGACGGCATGTTCGTCTGGATCGCGCTGTTCTTCGGGACGGTGGTGCCGCTGGTGATCTGCTTCCTGGCAGGGGCGGCGGTACGCGCCAAGTCCACGCAGGCGGCCACCGGACTGCTGTACGTGGCGGTGAGCGCCGCCATCATCGGCGAGGCCAGCTACCGCTTCGACCTGCTGTCCTACGGCCTGGCGCTGTGAGCGGTGAGGAGGGCGCAGGCGAGCTGGCGCTGTCGTGGAGTTGCGCAGCCTGCGGCGAGGCGAACGCGTCGCGGCCGGCCGGCGACGGCGTGGCGTGCGACGCGTGCGGGACGGCCGTGGCGGTGACCGAGCCGCACCGCCAGCTCCGCCAGTGCGCGGTGTGCTCCTCGACACGCCTCTACCGCCAGCGCGACTTCAACCGCTTCCTGGGACTGGCCGTGATCGTGGTGGGCGCGGTGCTGGTGCCGTTCACCTACGGGATCAGCCTGCCGGTGGTGTTCCTGATCGACCTGATCCTGTACCGGCGCGTGGCGGAGATGGCCGTGTGCTACCTCTGCCGGGCCGAGTACCGGGGCATCGAGGTGCCGAAGCGCATCCTGCCGTTCCGCCATCACCTGGCCGCCGGCTACGAGAAGCGGCGCGAGCGGTGGCTGGAGCAGACCGGCCAACGCACCGAACCGGACTGAAGCCCGTGCCCGTCCGCCCCGCACCCGTCCGCCCCGCACCCGTCCGCCCCAACATCGTCTTCGTCTTCTCCGACCAGCACCGCGCGCGGACGACCGGCTACGAGGGCGCCGCGGTGCAGACGCCGGCGATGGACCGCTTGGCGGCAGAGGGTGTGGTGTTCGACACGGCGGTCTCCAGCATTCCCGTCTGCACCCCGTGGCGCGCCGCGCTGCTCACCGGCCAGTACCCGCTCACCAACGGCGTGTTCCTCAACGACGTGCGGCTTCCCACCGACCGGCCGACCCTCGGCACGATCCTGCGCGACGCCGGCTACGACACCGCGTACATCGGCAAGTGGCATCTGGACGGCAACCGCCGCGGCGCGTTCACGCCGCCGGGTCCGCGCCGCCAGGGATTCAGTTTCTGGGCTGCCGCCAACTGCACGCATGACTACCTGCGGTCCTTCTACTACCGGGACACGCCCGAGCGGCTGTGGTGGGACGGATACGACGCCGCGGCGCAGACCGACATGGCCGTCGACTACATCGCCTCGCGGCCCGCGGACGTGCCGTTCGCCCTGGTGCTCTCCTGGGGGCCGCCGCACAACCCCTACCGGGACGTGCCTCAGGAGTACCTGGACCGCTACCCTGTCGCGGACGTCGAGGTTCCGGCGAATTGCCCGGATCCGATCCGCGAGGACCTCGCCGGCTACTGTGCGCACGTCGCGGCGCTGGACGAGCAGCTTGCCCGCATCGCCGCCGCCATCGACGCGGCCGGCCTGCGCGAGGACACCATCCTCGTCTACACCTCCGACCACGGCGACATGCTGGGCTCGCAGGGGATGACCCGCAAGCAGCATCCCTGGGACGAGTCGATCCGGGTGCCGTTTCTCCTGCGCTGCCCGGACCAGGCGGGACGCGGCCGCCACCTCCCGTTTCCGTTCGGCGTGGTGGACATTCTGCCGACGCTGCTCGGCTTGGCCGGGGTGCCGATCCCGGAATCCGTCGAGGGGTGCGACGTGTCGCCGGCCATCCGCGGCGAGCCGTTCGCGGCGCCCGAGCACGCCCTCACCATGTGCATCACCCCGTTCGCGGAGTACGTCGGGGCGCCCTGGCGCGGCGTCCGCTCCGCGCGCTACAGCTATGCGCGCTGGCTGGACGGCCAGGGCATCCTGTACGACACCGCGGCCGACCCCGACCAGCTCGACAACCGGTATGGCAGCCGCTCCCATGCCGCTCTGCAGCGCCATCTGGAGGACGCCATGCAGCAGCTCCTCGCCGAGCGCGGTGACCGGTTCCTGCCCGCCGGGCACTACGTCGAGCGCCATGGATTCACCGTCGATGAGCGCGGAGCCGTCCCCTTCAGCCTGTGAAGTGCTACTGAATCGGAGCGCTGCCTCAGGTCACATGTGCTGGAAGCAAATGATCAGTGCGGTTGAGGTAGCGGATCTGCCGACGTTGGAGTGTGATCGAGATCCGGCTGATGCCGGTGTTCTCATGGGTGAAGCGCTCATACAGCACATCCTGGGGGACGCCCACCAGCGCGCCGACAAGACTGGATCCGAACCCACCATGCAGTACGGCGCCGACCCGTTGCTCCGCGCCGACGTGGTGTGCTTCCAAGTGAGCTACGAAAGACACCGCGTTGCGGTGGGCGAGTTGCAGCATCGTCCGGTCTCCCTCCCAGTCGTGGAACCACCATCCGCGGTCGGTGACGTCGGCGGGTAGCACGACGCCGGGAAACATCGCGCTCATTTCCTTCCGGGTCAGTCCGGGGAGTTGAACTCTGGTGCCGTCGTCGCGCGATTCCCACACGCCGCCCCACTCGTGAAGTCCAACGAACACATGGAGGGAGAGATCGAGCACCGCGCCGACGATCTGTGCCGTCTGCAGGGTTCTCAGCATCGGCCCGCAGTAGAGCTTGGTGACGCCCTCCTCCCTGAGCGCCTCGCCGGCCTGGCGCGCCTGCAGCTCGCCGAGATCTGTCAGCGGCGGGTCAGCCATGCGCGGCGCGACCGCCGCGGGCGTAGTGTCCGGATGCTCGGCCAGTACCTGCTCTCTCAGGTTGTTGGCCGACTGCCCGTGCCTGATGAGGTACAGTTCCATGTCGGTGGACGCAGGATAGTTCGCCTGGAGAGCCTATGCCAGCCGCATCACAAAGACGGGAGGCTGCCCATTACCTCAAGTTGACAGATCGGCCGCAACCTGCGACCGTTAACGGCGAGCCTGTCACGGCTTCCACTTCCTCCGGAGGACCCTACGTGCACCTACGTGAAGACTCTTCTCTGACTGCGGGATCGGCAGGCGCGCGCCGCCGGTCGTTGCTCCCGACCGCCCTGCTGCCGACGCTGGCGGCGCTCCTGGCCTTGACGCTGGCCGCCTGCGGCGGCGGTGACGACGACGGTGGGACCGAGACGCCAAGCGAGACTGAGCAGCCGAAGGAACCCGCGAGCGCGCCGAGCGCGATGAACGCGACCATCTCCGGCACCATCACCTTCGGCGCCGAAGCCAGGCGCGCGCCGGCCGTCCTGAACATGGAAGCCGACCCGGTCTGCGCCGAAAAGAACGCCGAGGATCCCAAGACCGAGCAGGCGTTCCTGCTCGACGAGTCGAAGGGGCTGGCCAACGTCCTGATCCAGGTCACGTCCGGGCTTCCGGACATGGAGTTCGACGCTCCGGAGTCGGAGGTGGAGTTCACCCAGTCGGGCTGCATCTACGATCCGCACATCCTGATCGCGCGGGTGGGCCAGACGGTCAAGATCCTCAATCCCGACGGCACGCTCCACAACGTTCACGTGTTCGGCAAGGTCAACCAGGAGTTCAACCAGGCCATGCCGAAGTTTCAGACCGAACTCGAGCAGGTGTTCGACAAGGTGGAGGCCGAGCCGTTCGCCATCAAGTGCGACGTGCACCCGTGGATGAACGCGTTCGGCGTGGTGCTCGATCACCCGTACGCGGCCGTGACGGCTCCCGACGGCACGTTCAGCATTCCGAACCTGCCGGCCGGCACGTACCAGGTGGAGGTCTGGCACGAGTTGCTGGGCGCGTCGACGCATGAGGTCACCGTTACCGAAGGCGGCACCGCGACGCTCGACCTGGCTCTGCAGCCGCCGAGTTGACGCACGCGAGCTGACGTAGTGGCGCACGCCGGCACCGCAGACCACGCCGCGCACTCGCACGGCGACCATCCGCCGGAGCCGTTCTGGCGGAAGTACATCTTCTCGATCGATCACAAGACGATCGGCATCCAGTACGGCATCACCGCCCTGGTGTTCCTGTTCTTCGGGTTCTGCCTGGTGATGATCATGCGCTACAGCATCGCCTACCCCGGCAGCCCGCTGCCGCTGCTGGGCGGTCTGCTCAACCTGCCCGAACCGGGCGCCATCCCGCCGGAGTTCTACAACCAACTCGGCGCCATGCACGGCACGATCATGGTCTTCCTGGGCGTCGTGCCGCTGGCGGTGGGCGCCTTCGGCAACTACTTCGTGCCGCTGCAGGTGGGCGCCCCGGACATGGCGTTCCCGAAGCTCAACATGACCAGCTACTGGATGTACTTCATCGGCGGCGTGGTCATGCTGATCAGCTTCTTCGTGCCGGGCGGCGCCGCCAAGTCCGGGTGGACCTCCTACGCGCCGCTGTCCGTGATCGAGACGGTGGGACAGACGTGGTGGCTGATCGGGATGATCTTCCTGATCACCTCGTCGCTGCTCGGCTCGATCAACATCATCACCACGATCGTGCAGCTCCGCGCCCCGGGGCTGGCCTACATGCGCATGCCCTTCTTCGTCTGGGCGCAGCTCATCACCTCGTTCCTGCTGCTGCTGGCGTTCCCGCCGCTGGAGGCGGCCGGCGTGCTGCAGCTCCTGGACCGGGTAGCGGGCACCAGCTTCTTCCTGCCCACCGGACTGGTGATCTCCGGCGAACCGCTGGAGGTGTCCGGCGGCGGCAGCGCGCTGCTGTGGCAGCACCTGTTCTGGTTCCTGGCCCATCCGGAGGTGTACGTCCTGATCCTGCCGGCGTTCGGGATCATCGCCGAGGTCATCGCCAACAACACGCGCAAGCCGCTGTGGGGCTACAAATCGCTGGTCTACGCGGCGCTGTTCATGGGCTTCATGTCGTTCATCGTGTGGGCGCACCACATGTTCCTGACCGGCATGGGCACGGTGATCAGCTCCTTCTTCCAGTTGACGACCATGATCATCTCGGTGCCGTCGATCATCATCCTGACGGCGTTCATCCTGTCGCTGTGGGGCGGCTCCATCCGCTTCAACGCACCGATGAAGTTCGCGCTGGCCTTCATCCCCATGTTCGGCATCGGCGGCCTAACCGGCCTGCCGCTCGGCTTGGCGGCGGCCGACATCTACCTGCACGACACCTACTACGTGATCGGCCACTTCCACTACGTCGTGGCTCCGGGGTCGCTGTTCGGACTGTTCGCCGGGATCTATTACTGGTATCCCAAGGTGACCGGCCGGCGCATGAGCGAACGGCTGGCGAGCTGGCACTTCTGGCCGTCGCTGATCTTCATGAACGGCGTTTTTTTCCCGATGTTCATCCAGGGCATGGCCGGCGTGTCCCGGCGCCTCTACGACGGCGGCGCCACGTATGCCCACGCGCAGGACGTGCTCTGGCTCAACGAGGTGATGTCCTTCTCCGCGTGGGGGCTGGGGCTGGCGCAGATCTTCTTCATCGTCAACTTCATCATCAGCCTGCGGAAGCCGAAGGAAGCGGAAGAGAACCCGTGGGAGGCGACCACCCTGGAGTGGGCAGCGCCCTCACCGCCACTGCCGCACGTGAACTTCCGGGAGCCGGTGGCCGTTACCCGGCCGCCCTACGACTACAGCCCGGCAGGTGCCAAGGCCGGGTTCCTGCCGCAGCACAGTCCCGCCGGGGCCGGGCCCGATCCAGCCGGCGCCGCGCCTTCCGGCGCCGGACACTGAGCCAGCACTCCCATGGACATTCCCTACACCACCGCCGAACATCCGGAGACGCGCCTTTATAACGGCAAGCTCGGCATCTGGCTCTTCCTGGCCTCCGAGGTGCTGCTGTTCGGGGCGTTCTTCTCAACCTACATCCTGTTGCGGGTCGGCGCCGGCGGCAACTGGCCGGTGCAGGCGGAGCTTCTCAACATCCCGCTGGCCACGGTCAACACCGTCATCCTGATCACGTCCAGCGTCACCATGGTGATGGCGTGGGCGTCGCTGAAGATGGAGCGGTTCGGCCGCTTTCAGCTCTACTTCGGCGCCACTATCGCGCTGGCGCTGGCCTTCCTGGTGATCAAGGGGTTCGAGTACGGGGCCGAGTTCGCCCATCACCGGTATCCCAAGACCAACACCTTCCTGGCAATCTACTTCACGATGACCGGACTGCACGGCGTGCACATCCTGGCCGGCGTGGCGGTCAACCTCTACCACCTGGCGACCGCGCGCCGCTGGTACCGGGACGACAAGGAACGGCTGGCCAACCGCATCGAGATCGCCGGGCTGTACTGGCACTTCGTCGACTTGGTGTGGATCTTCCTGTTCCCGGTCCTGTACCTGATCTGAGGAGTCGATGATGGCCGACCAACACGTCGAGAAGCACGTCCGTCAGTACCTGATCGTGTTCGCAGCGTTGCTGGTGCTGACGATCGTCACCGTGCTGGCCAGCCGCATCGACATCGGCGTGGGCGCCGGCATCGTTCTCGCCCTGATCATCGCAAGCGTGAAAGGCACGCTGGTGGCCGGGGTGTTCATGCACCTGTTCAGCGACAAGCGCAAGATCGTCTACGTGGTGCTGATCTACACCGGGATCTTCCTGCTGGTCCTGTTCCTGCTCACCGCCCTGAGCTACGGGGACACGCTGGATCTCGGCACGCCGGAGTCGGGGTAGACGGCATGTCGCTCAAGGTGTTCCATGTCGTCTTCGTCTCCATCGCCGGGCTGTTCCTGGCGCTGTTCTCCGCCTGGGCGTTCCTGTTCGCTCCCGGACTCGACCGCGGTCCTGCCGTGACGCTGGGAGTCTCGGCGGCGGTCGGACTGGTGGCGCTGATCGTCACCGAGCGGCGCGTGCTGGCCAGCCTGCCGCGGAGGACCCGGTGATCCGCCGTCATGTCGCGCGGCTGCATCCGGCGCTGGTGGCCGCGGCGCTGCTCCTGGTGCCGCGCCTGGCCGGCGCCTGCGCCGTCTGCTTCGGGGACCCGGACTCACCGGCATCGAAAGGGCTGACCGTGGCCGTGCTGTTCCTGGTGGGGGTCATCGTCGCCGTGCTGGCCGGGGTGGCGCTGTTCGCGGTCTCCATGCTGCGGCGCAACGAGCGGCAGCATGAGCACGGCGCGCACGGCGCCGCGCTGCCCGGAGGAAGCCTGACTGGGGGAACCGATGGTTGAATTCGCGCAGGCGCTCGGCCTGCCGCTCGACATCTCCGCTCACGGCTACCGGATCGACGCGATCATCGGCTGGGTGCACCTGGTCATGTTCGTGCTGTTCGTCGGCTGGGGCGCGTTCTTCATCTACGCCATGATCCGCTTCCGGCGGCGGAAGAACCCCGTCGCGGACCCGCAGGGCGTCCGCACGCACGCGACCAGCTACCTGGAAGCCGTGATCGTCGTGATCGAGCTGGTGCTGCTGTTCGCGCTGTCGATCCCGTTCTGGGCCGGCTTCGTGGCCAAGGTGCCGGAGCCCTCGGAGGCGATGCGGATACGGGTCGTCGCGCAGCAGTTCCAGTGGAACATCCACTACGCGGGCCCGGACGGCGTGTTCGGCCGCACCGATCCGGCGCTGGTGCGCCCGCAGGAGAACAATCACATCGGCCTGGACCGCGACGACCTGTTCGGGAAGGACGACGTGATGACCAACAATCAGCTCAACGTCCCGATCGACCAGCCGATCGTGATCGAGCTGTCCAGCCTGGACGTCGTGCACAGCTTCTTCGTGCCGGTGCTGCGGGTGAAGCAGGACGCGGTCCCGGGACTGGTGATCCCCCTGACCTTCACCGCCACCGCCACCGGCAAGTACGAGATCGCGTGCGCGCAGCTCTGCGGCATAGGCCACGCGCAGATGCGCGGCTTCATCACCCTGATGGAGCAGGCCGAGTTCGACGAGTGGCTGGCCGAGCGTTCCGAGGAAGCGCAGGACAGCGGAGCGGGCGGCTTCTTCTGATCCCGGTCGCTGCCCGTCAGGACGGCGACGGATACACCTGCGGGAACGAGTCGCCGGCGAGTTGCGCGCCGTCGGCCACGCGCACGAACGGCTTCATCGGGTGCTCGCCCGCCTGCACGTAGCGGGTCTGCTCCGGCATGTAGTGGATGGCGATGGCGCGGCGCGGCCCATCGCTGCGGTTCGGGAACGAGGCGTGCCACGTCAGGCAGTGGTGGTAGTGGACGTGCCCCGCCCGGACCGGGCGCGGCTCCGCGCGCACGGCGTGTCCGTCGTGGGTGGCGGGCAGATCCTGGCCCGGATCGGGCAGGGACACCGTGCCCCATCGATGGGAGCCCGACACCATCCACATGCAGCCGTTGTCGAGGTCGACGTCGTCCAGGGCCACCCATGCCGTGACCTGCACGTCCGGCGCGATGACCGGCCACGCCGGTGCGTCCTGGTGCCAGTGCGTGGTGCCGCCGGTGCGCGGCGGCTTGTACTGGATCTGGTCGTGCCAGACGCGCAGCTCGCGCGTGCCGGTGAGCTGGACCGTCTCGGCGACGATCCGCGGATGCCCGAGCAGGCGGCGGAAGGCCGGGCTGGCCTGCCAGATGTTGACCACCTGCTGCACCGGGGCCCGCTCCTGGCCGATGTCGCGGTCCAGCACCGGCTTCGCGCCGTTCCCGGCATCGCGCTCGGCCGACACGCGGGCCAGCTCCGCACGCAGCTCGTCGACGGCGTCCGCTTCGAGGACGCACCCCCCGCTCACGAATCCCCGTTCCTCGAACGAGCGTACGTCGGCTCCGCTCAACATGGCTGTATCCAGACCTCCACCTCGTCGATGATCACCGGGCTCGACCGCTGCGGGTCGGCATGGTCCAGCGTGATCGCCAGATCGTTCTCTCCGTATGCCGGCGCCTCGGCGGGCAGCACGAACCAGCGCGTGTCCGGGCACACCGGCCGCGCCGGCACGGCGGGGTTCGGCGGGCCGGCCGGGCGCTCGCGCGCCCGCGTGTCCGCCCGGCCCAGGGGACCGTCGGCGAGCGGCACGCCGTTGAGCGCCACGGCAAGCTCGTCCCGTTCGGTGAGGTCGGCGCCGCGCAGCGCCAGCGTCGCGCACCGCACCCGATCCATCCGCTCGTAGAGCCGGAAGCGGTACGTGTCGGCCGGCCGCTCGCCAGTCCGGTCGAGCGTCAGCCGCTGCGCCTTGACCACGCCGGAGGCGGTGCGGTCCATGCCCATCCACGGCACGCCGCCCCAGGTGGGATCGAAGACGTAGTGCCGCTCGCCGGCGGCGACCCGCCGCGGGTCGCGCAGGTCGTGGAAGACCTGCAGCGCCTGCGGATAGTAGGGCGGCGTGAACAGGTGGCCGACGAAGTGGTTGAAGACGGACACCCCATCGGCGCCGCTGCCGTAGAAGGTGTGCGCCAGCGCCCGGCTCATCGACGGGCTCATCACCTCCTTCCTGCGGCGGCGGCGGTGGCTGACCCAGGGATGCAGCCCCGGATACAGCATGCACGCGCTGCCCGGTGCGCGCGCCAGGGCGCCGAACTCCGCGTATCCCGCGCTGAAGTCGCAGAACATCGTGTCCATCGGCGCGCAGTAGTCGATCAGCCCCTCGGCGATCCAGGCCGGCACGTCCAGGCCCATGACCAGGCACTCGTCCACGGTGGAGAGCACGCGCGCCCCCAGCAGCAGCCGCCGGCCGCGCGCGCGGCCGTGCTCGTCCAGCGCCCGGCGGATGCGCCGGATGAGGTCGGTGATCAGGTGCGCGCGGTCGCGGGCGTCCGGCACCGGGAAGTAGCCGGGATCGCGCATCACCAGCTCCACGCCGTCCACGTCGACGGTGTCCAGCAGGGTCGCGACGACGGCGTGCAGGAAGGCGCGCACCGGCTCGAAGGTGAAGTCGAGCGGCTTGCCGCCACGGTCGATCGCGGCTTCCGGCGGCCGCTCGATGCCCAGCACGTCCCAGCGCTTGGGAAGCTGGAACTCGGGATGCGACTCCACGAACTCCGCGAACTTGGGAAAGTCGTGGGTGTCGTTCATGCGCAGGCCGCCCAGGAAGGTCATGCCGCGCTCGTGGCAGCGGTCGGCCAGCACCTGTAGCGGCTGCGTCCCGGCGTCCAGCAGGGGCAGGAACCGCCGGTGCTGGGGCCGCGTGTCGTACGGGAAGCGGTCGGTGCGCCAATAGGGCGTGAAGCCCTGGTTGTAGCAGTCCTGGACCATGGTATCGACACCCGCGCCGGCCAGCAGGTCGACCCAGCGGCGCAGGTCGCCGACGGCGACCGGATCCGGCAGCATCCACGTGGCGATGGTGGACGGATCGCTTGAGAAGACGATGCGGCGCTCGCCGCGCGGTGGCGGAGTCGGGGCGTCGGCACTCACAGCGTGAGCCTACCCCGAGGTGGCGCTCAGGATCCGCCGCCGGTTCTGTTCGTCCTGCGCCTCGTAGAAGAGCCGGAAGCGTCCGTCGTCGAGGTCGATCACGCACGGCTCGGACACCATGTTCACGTCCAGCGGCCGGTCCAGGTCGAGCAGCGGACCGGGATCCCTGGTCCAGGTCAGGCCGTCCTGTGAGGAGGCGGCGAAGATGCCGCCGCGGATGTCGGTGGCCCAGGCGGCGAAGTACATGCGGTAGCGGGGCTCGGCGGGGTCGCCCAGGCGGAGCACCTCCGGCGCGTAGACGGCCAGCGTGTCGCGCCGCTCGTCCTCCTGGGCGATGCGCACGCCCGGCTCGATCCGGAACGACAGCCCGTCGTCGGAGATGGCGCTGATGATGTGGTTCGGCGCGTCGAGGCCGGTGCGCCGGGGATGGGCATAGCTGTGGAAGTAGAGCCGGCAGCAGAGCCGGGAGGGGTCTGACGGCGACTCGACGTAGACGCAGCGCGGCGAGCCGAACGACGCGTCCGGAGCGGCGGCGCGTACGCCGGGCTCGGGCTCCCAGGTCAGCCCGTCCGGGGAGACGGCGCTCTTGATCACGTTCGGGCGGTCGGGGGTGGCGGCCTCGAAGTACATCCGCCAGCGGCCGTCGGGAAGCGGCACGACATCGGGACAGAGCACCCGCAACGTCGCGTCCGGCTCATGCACGTCCAGCCGCACGCCCGGCTCCTTGCGCCACGCCGTGCCGTCGTCGGACACGGCGCTCAGGATGTAGCCGTTGGCGTCGGGCACCGCAGCGCCCGGCCCCCGGCCGGTGTAGTACAGCCGGTAGCCGCCTGCGGGTAGCCGCACCACGTTCGGGGTCAGGATGCTCAGTGAGTCCAGCGGCGAATCGGGGCCGATGCACGGCTCCGGGTCCTTCGTCCAGACGAGCCCGGGGTCGCGCGCCTGGTAGTGCACGGAGCGGATCCCGTCGAAGCGTTCTATCACGCCACCATGGTACCAGCTCGCATCAGCCTTCTGGGATGTGAAGTGCCCGGACCGGCGCGGATCTCCAGATCCGGCGTTCGCTGTCGGTTCGGCGGCGGCACGAGCGTCAGTCTGAAGGAAACCGGACGGATCGGGCGGTGGCTCAGTTTGAAACCTGCATGGTGACATGGCCGGGAGGCCGCCCGTACCGATGGGTTGACTCGAAAAGACCGCCATAGCAGAAAGATGCTCAGGGTGCCGCGCCGGTACCTGGAGCCGAAGATCAGGAGAGAACCGATGATCGGGCCGAACGGAGAGAAGAGACCCGGCGACGCGATCGCGAACGCGCTACACGTCGCCAAGATCGCGACCGGCGAGGCCGAGGAGGTTTACGTCGACGAGAGCAAGCGGCCGGGTGGCCGCATGGGCGGGCGAGCACGCGCCGACGCGCTGACGCCAGAGCAACGCCGGCAGATCGCCAAGGAGGGCGCCAAGGCCCGTTGGGGCTAGTCTGGAGGCCGGGACCGACTTCTTAGCCTCTATGAGGGCGGGACCGGTACCACGGTATTGTCGTCCATCCCTAGGCGTGCAGGCCGTGTCGGTTCATCACTCCCGATGTGCTGCCGGCGATCGTAGCGGTACTTTCCACGCCCGATCTTGGTGTAAGTGTCCGACCGCGACATTACCTCCCAGAGCTTCTGAGAAGCGAGCCGTATGTCGGGCGGAAGAAGCCCAGCCTCCGTGAGTACGATACGCACGGGAGTGCTGTCGATGAAACCGTCGCTGCTGGATGCGATGAACTCGACAGCGGATCGCAAGTCCATGTTGCGTACCATAGACGCAGTCACACCATGCACAGACGATTCACCGTTGTTGGATCTGCCGGGATCAATCACCATGAGTGTGACCATCAGAGAATCGCGCTGACTTTCTGCGTTTTCCAGCATCTGCTTCCAGTTTGTGATACGGGCTTCAATCTCGTCCAACTTCTCGCGAAGCACTGTAGCCGCTATCTCTTCACGGTTGGACATCTCGACTAACGTATCAGATGAAGACACGGGTTGACCTCCAACGCATTCCCCTGTTACTTTGTAGGGGAACCGTATTGCGTGCGGTGGGATTTGAACCCACAAGACCCGATCAGGCCACCGACTTCCAAAGTCGGCGTGTATACCAGTTCCACCACGCACGCGATATGGCGGGCCGGGGAGTGAGTTCCAGCTCAGCCCCCGGCTCTTTTTTTGGCCGAGATCAATCTACTCCGGTCTCTGACCCACCGTCAACCTCGTGTAGAGTATTTTCGAGAGAAGCTGCCAGGTTTTTTGATAGTGATTCGAATGCTTGACAGAGCGCCAGAGATATGCTCAGGTAGTGACTATGAACAGATTGCCCACGGCCAAGCGAGCACAGATCATCTCGATGCTGGTCGAGAGGATGTCCATGAGGGCCATCACCCGCATCATGGGCGTCAGCATCAATACCGTGACGAGGCTCTTGCATGATGCCGGCGAGGCTGCCGACTCCTACCATCACGAACACGTGCGGGGTGTCCGGGGCCGTCGGTACGTTCAGTGTGACGAGATATGGTCGTTCTCGTACGCCAAGGAGGGGAGCCTCGCGTACACGAAGGCCGCGCCGCCAGAGCCCGGCGACGTGTGGACTCTTACCGCGATCGACGCCGACAGCAGGTTGATCCTCAGCTACGTCGTGGGGCCTCAAGACGGCCAGACAGCGTTGGATTTCATGGACGATCTGCGGGGCCGCCTGGTGGAACCGCCGCAGATCACGACAGACGCGATGATGGCGCGCCCAGCCATCGACGGTGCCGACAACTTCGCGCAGATCGTAAAGACGTCCGGCAAGCCGCCGGGTGAGGAGAACCCGGAGCGGCGTTACAGCCCGGCGATCTGTAGCGGCATCGAGAAGAAGGCTGTATGCGGCGCGCCGGACATGCGCAAGGCGAACACGTCACACGTGAAGCGCCACAACCTGACGATCCGCATGAGTGTCCGCCGGTTCACGAGGCTGACCAACGTGTTCTCGAAGAAGCTGGAGAACCACTGCGCGATGCTGTCGTTGTACTTCCTGCACTACAACTTCTGCCGCCAGCACAAGGCGCACCGGCTGACGCCAGCGATGGAGGCGGGGATCGAGACGACGTTCCGTAACGCCGAGTGGATCGTCAGACTGATCGACGCGCGAGCACCGAAGCCGCGGCGCCCGAAAACCTACCGGACGCGTCGCACCGAGCCTACGCAGCGAGATTCTTCAAGGTGAGACACCACCGAACTGCGCGTTTGCTTGACATGCCTGCCGCGGAAGGGACAATAGAACTTTCCAGAGATCGTCGACGGAGCCGCCGAAGACTGACTGTCATCGCAAGGAGAATGATGATGAAGAAGTTCGTGCCCGTGACCGTTCTACTGCTGCTGCTGACCTCCTTCCCAGCCGTCAGCCAGGAGCAGATCGACCACGCAATCCCCTACAACCTCAGCGAGTACGAAGGGATGACGGGGACCACGCTCACCTTCAACGAGGCGCCGGCGGTGGCCGCGCTCGTCGCCCAGGGCAGCCTTCCCCCCATCGCCGAGCGGCTGCCGCTGGAACCGCTGGTCGTGCAGCCGGTCGACGGGATCGGCACCTACGGCGGCACGCTGCGCCTGCCCAACACCGGCAAGGCCGCCACCAACTACATGATGGACTGGGGCTACGAGTTCCTGGTCTCGTACACCCCGGACATGGCGCGGCTGTTCCCCCGGCTCATCGAGGGCTGGGACGTCAGCGCCGACGGCATGACCTTCACCCTGCACCTGCGCGAGGGCATGAAGTGGAGCGACGGCACCCCGTTCACCGCCGACGACCTGATGTTCTACTTCGAGGACGTGGCGTTGAACACCGACCTCTCTCCGAGCCCCTCTTCCCGCATGCTGGTCGATGGGGTTCCCGGCGTACCGGCGAGGATCGACGACTACACCTTCCAGATGACGTTCCACAAGCCGTTCGGGGTGTTCATCGAGAACCTGGCTCGATGGCGGCCCAACAACTATCTGCCCAAGCACTACCTGCAGCAGTTCCACCCCACCTACACCGAGATGGCCAAGATCGAAGAGACCATGAAGGAGGAGGGCTACGACACCTGGGTCAACCTCTTCAACTCCAAGATGGGCGGCCACCTGGATGCCTGGGGCATGCCCGACCGCCCGGTCCTGCTGGCGTGGATTCCGCAGAACACGGTCAGCGAGCCGGTGCAGGTCATGGAGCGCAACCCCTACTACTTCATGATCGACACCGCCGGCAATCAGCTCCCCTACATCGACCGCATGGAGCGGGTGCTCACCGAGGACAAGGAGGCGCTGCTGCTCAAGACCATCGCCGGCGATTTCGACTACAACAGCTGCTTCGACTGGGGCTGCTTCCCCAACCATCAGCTCGTGGTCGACAGCATGGAGCGCGGCGGCTACCGCATCGAGCAGCACTGGTGGCCGCCGGACAACCAGGGCAACGTGCGCTTCAACTTCCATCATGAGGACCCGGTGCTGAACGCACTCCTCAACGACAAGCGGTTCCGCGTCGCCTTCTCGCTCGCCATCAATCGCGAGGAGGCGAACAGCCTGGTGTTCAAGGGACTTGCCACGCCGACCCACACCGGGCTCCCCGAGGGTCCTCCGTTTCACGGTGAGAACCTGTTCAAGAGCCACCTGGATTTCGATCCGGCCCAGGCCAACGCGCTGCTCGATGAGATCGGCACGATCTCGGACCGAGACGGCGACGGCTTCCGGTTGCGCTCCGACGGCGAGCGCCTGCGCCTGGTGAATACCATCAACGTGCTGTGGCCGGAGACCGTGGAGCTGGCCGAGCTGTACCGGCACTACTGGAAGGAGCTCGGCATCGAGGTGGTCAGCAAGCCGGTCGAACAGGGCATGGCGTCCGCCACGATCGAGTCCGGCCAGTACGACATTTTCACCGGCACCGGACAGCACGGCGGCAGGCCGATGAATCCGCTGTTCCGCGCCTCGCTGGTGCCGATTTCCGAGCGCTGGGGAACCGCGCCGCAGTGGGGTTCCTGGATCGTGAGCGGCGGTGAGAAGGGATCGGAGCCGCCCGAGGACGTGAAGACCATCATGCGCCTGCGCGAGGAGGCGCTCGCTTCCGGCGACGAGCAGGTGAGAATCGCCAAGACCATCGAGATCGCCGGGATCTGGGACGACAACCTGTGGATGGTCGGCGGCTTCAACATGCCGATGCAGGCTCAGTACTGGGTGGTCAACAACCGCATCAGGAACTGGCCCAGGAACAGCAACTACAACATCTGTTACGAGATGCTGGCGCCGATCTACATCGACGAATAGGCGCTGAAGCGTGCATCCCCGCTCGTCGGGGATGCACGCTCCGGCCGGCCGGGAGCCTCTCCCCAATGGCCGGGACGCCCTCTCCGCTGGGCCGGAGGCCCGCTTCGATGCATGATGGCGCGGTGGCGAAGGACGATGCGCTTCTCAGCGTGCGCGACCTCAAGACCTACTTCTTCTCGCGCGAGGGAACGCTCCGGGCCGTCGACGGCGTGTCGTTCGACCTGCAACGCGGAGAGACGCTCGGCATCGCCGGGGAGAGCGGCTGCGGCAAGAGCGTCACGGCGCAGTCCATCCTTCGCATCGTCCCGCGCAACGGCCGCATCGTGAGCGGCGAGATCCTGCTGCGCACGGAAGCCGGCGTGGTGGACTTGGCGAAGCTGGACTGGAAGGGCAGGCAGGTACGGAGCATCCGAGGTGCCGAGGTGTCGATGGTGTTCCAGGAGCCGATGACCGCCTTCAGCCTGGTCTACACCATCGGCAACCAGATCATGGAGGCGATCCGCCTGCACCAGGAGTGCGACAAACGCACCGCGCGGGAGCGCGCCGTCGAGATGCTGCGGCGCGCCGGCATGCCGAATCCGGAACAGACCATCGACGCCTATCCCTTCGCCATCAGCGGCGGCATGCGGCAGCGGGCGATGATCGCCATGGCGCTCTCCTGCCATCCCAGCCTGCTGATCGCCGACGAGCCCACCACCGCGGTGGACGTCACGATTCAGGCCCAGGTCCTGGAGTTGATGAAGGAGCTGCAGCAGGAGCTGAACATGTCGCTGATCATCATCACCCACGACCTGGCCGTGATCGCGGAGCTGTGCGACCGGGTGATGGTCATGTACCTGGGACGGGACGTGGAGTCGGCGCCGGTGGAGACGATCTTCCGCGCTCCGAGACATCCCTACACGGTCGGCCTGCTGAACTCGATCCCGCGCCTGGGCGAGGGCTCGGCCCACGAGATCGAGGCGATCGGCGGCAGCGTCCCCAGCCCCTACGAGATGCCGGGCGGATGCCCGTTCCACCCCCGCTGTGCCCACGTCCTGGAGGACCGGTGTGCGCAGGCGTTCCCCGCCGCCGCGGAGGTGGGCCCGGGCCACACCACGAGTTGCTACCTGTACAACTGAAAGGCGCGCATGGAGAGAGAGAAGCTCCTCGAAGTCATCGCCCTGGTGAAGCACTTCCCGGTGATACGGGGCCTGCTGCGCAGCACCGTCAACGTGGTACGGGCCGTGGACGGGATCAGCTTCTTCGTGCGCCGCGGCGAGGTCCTGGGGCTGGTCGGAGAGAGCGGCTGCGGCAAGACCACCACCGGCAGGTGCATCATCCGCGCCCTGGATCCCACGTCCGGATCGGTCCGCTTCAGCGTCGACGGCGGCGACCCGATCGACGTCGCCAGCCTCGAGGAGGCGCAGCTCAAGAGCGTCTGGCGCCACATGAGCATGATCTTCCAGGACCCCTACTCGTCGCTCAATCCGCGCATGAACATCCTGGAGACGGTGGGAGAGCCGTTGCTCACGCACGCCATCGTGCGCCGGAAGAACGAGCTCGAGGAGAGAGTGGCGCGGCTGCTGCGGGACGTCAGTCTCGATCCCGAGTACATGAGGCGCTATCCGCACGCCTTCTCAGGCGGCCAGCGGCAGAGGATCGCGATAGCGCGGGCCCTGGCGCTGAGCCCCAGGTTCATCGTCGCCGACGAGCCGGTGTCAGCCCTCGACGTCTCGGTGCAGGCGCAGATCCTCAAGCTGATGCAGGAGCTGAAGCAGCGCTTCCACCTCACCTACCTGTTCATCGCCCACAATCTGGCGGTGGTGGAGTACGTGAGTCAGCGCGTCGCCGTGATGTACGTGGGGAAGGTCGTGGAGCTCGGCGACACCGACGACATCTTCCTCCGTCCCCTGCACCCCTACACCGAGGCGCTGCTCTCCGCGGTGCCGAAGACCGAGCCGGAGTCGCGCCACGAGCGGCGGCGTATCGTGCTCACCGGCGACGTCGCCGACCCGGCCAACCCTCCGGCGGGCTGCTACTTTCATCCTCGCTGCCCGTACGCCGAGGAGATCTGCAGGCGCGAGGAGCCGCCGCTCGTGAACCGCGGCGACCAGGCGGCACGCCCGCACTTCGTCGCCTGCCACTTCGCCGACAGCCTGTCGCTTGCCGGCATCAAGCGGGCGCAGCGCCGCACCCGGTACACGGTCGGACCGCACACAACCGAAGCCTGAAGCGCCGGCCGGCAGAACGCGTCAGCGTGCGGCCGTGAAGCGGAAGCTGTAGAGCTCGGCGTCCCGGAGGTGGAAGCGCAACGACACGGGCGTGCCCCGTAGCGCCCCCAGCGATCTACCGCCGTTCCAGCGAACCACGTGGCGCACGCTGTCCGTGCTGATCGGGACACACTCGCTGCCGCCGAACCCGTCCACGGCCGTGCCGTCGAGGTCCATCACCTCCACCTTCACCAGGCCGCCGCGGGAACTGGCGTTCACCACCAGCTCGTCGCCGGCGACGGCCAGGGGCCGGGTGGTGAGCGTTCCGCCGTCGGCGCCGGCATCGAGCGAGACGAATCCGTCCAGGCGCAGCCGCCCCAGGCCCAGCGCCCCGCCCCGGCGCGGCTCGTCGCTGCCCCACGGCTCCTTGTACCAGTAGGAACCGTGGTCGCCGTCGTGCCCGTCGTAGTAGATCCACACCTCGTCGCCGACCACGAGCGGCCGGCCGGCGGCATGGATGTAGCCGCAGTCGAAGCTCTCCTGGGGGCCGATCGGGATCAGCGGCATGCGGCTGAAGGCGCGCTCCCAGGCGACCCCGTCGCGGCTGTGCACCAGTTGTCCGTGGATGCCGCCGTAGTTGGTGCCGCCGGGCACCTTGCCGGTCACCCGGAACACCCACAGCACCCCCAGGTACATCCCGGCGTAAGGGAACCCGCACAGCCCGTAGAACTCGGTGTGGTGTCCCGGGCGGCCCAGGGTCCAGCCTTCGTCCTGGTCGTCCGGAGCCAGAATCAGTTGGGGGTCGCTCCAGTGCATGAAGTCGGGGCTGGTGCCGCGGCCCACCAGCCGGCGCCGGTGGCCTTCGTACTCGTCGTGGACCTTGGCGAAGCTGACGTACTGCCGCGCGCGTTCGTCGTAGATGGTGGGCGCCACGTCGCCCGTGATGGGCCACACCGGGTTGCCGGGCGCATCGGTCCACTGGATCCCGTCGGGCGAGAAGGCGGCCTGGTAGCCGCCGGTGACCCAGGCCAGCATCTTGTAGCGCCGCCGCTCGTCCGGCTCCCGGTCGGGGCCCGTGTGCACCACGCCCTGCAGCCAGCGCCCGCTGTCGATCGCGTTGCTGCGCTGTGACCCGCCGCACTCGATCAGCCCGAGATCGGGCTTGTCCCAGTTGACCCCGTCCGTGGAGGTGGCGTAGCAGGACCGGATCTCGAACCGGGACTTGGTTCCCGGGGCGGCGCGGGCGTCCTGGTTGTCGCCGCACAGGTACCAGGTCTTGAACCGCTGCTCCTCCTCGTCCCAGAGCACGCTGGTGTACTCGATCGAGGTCCCTTCACAGGGGAGCTCGGGGCGCAGCACCGGGTTGGCCGGGTCCTTCTCCACCGCGTGCAGGCGCCGGGTGAGCCGCTCGGTCGCGGCGACCACGTGGTCGTCCACGAACAGTTGCGATTCCTCGCCCACGTGCAGGATGTCGGTCGTTGCGGGTCTCGGCATGGTCTTTCCTCCAGTTTCACACGGCCGTATAGGGATCCGCCGCGTCCCGCAGGCCGTCGCCCACGAAGTTGAACGCCAGGATCGCCACGATCACGAAGATGCTCGGCGTCAGCAGCCAGGGGGCGTTGGCCAGTACCCGGATGTGCTGCGCTTCCTTGAGCAGCACGCCCCAACTGATCGCCGGCGGCTGCAGCCCCAGCCCGATGAAGCTGAGCGAGGTCTCGCCGATGATCATGCCCGGGATCGACAGCGTGAGCGAGGCGATGACGTAGCTGTAGAACGATGGCAGCAGGTGGCGGGCGATGATGCGTCCCCTGCTGCAGCCGTTCAGCCGCGCCGCCTGCACGAAGTCTTCCTCCTTCAGCGACAGGAATCGCCCCCGCACGACGCGCGCGAGGTCCGTCCAGCCGACCAGCGAGAGGATGATCACGATGCCGAAGTAGACCTTGATGATCGACCAGTACGGCGGCAGCGCCAGGCTCAGCGCCATCCACAGCGGCAGCGTCGGGATCGAGCGGATGAACTCGATGATCCGCTGGATCGTCATGTCCGCCAGGCCTCCGAAGTACCCGGAGATGCCGCCGATCAGGATTCCCAGCACGAAGCTGATGGCGATGCCGACCAGCCCGATGGTGAGCGAGATTCTGCCGCCGTAGATGATGCGGGTCAGCAGGTCGCGCCCCATCCTGTCGGCGCCGAGCAGGAACAGGGTTCCTTCGCGTACCCCGAACAGATGAAGGTGCGACTCGAACAGCCCCCACATGCGGTATCGGTCGCCCTTTACGAAGAGCGTCAGCGGATGCCTGGCCGAGGTGTCGACCTCGAACACCAGCGCCATCCGTACCGGATCGACCTCGGACTTCAGACCGTACACGAACGGCCGCAGGTGCAAGCCTCCCTGGTCATCGATGAAGCGCAGCCGTTGCGGCGGCGCGTGCAGGTACTTCGCGTCGTTGTGGTAGGGATCGTAGGGCGCCACGAACTCGGCAAAGACCACGACCAGGTAGAATATCCCCAGAATCACCAGGGCGGCCACGGCCATCCTGTGGCGCAGGAAGCGCCAGACCGTGAGCTGCCACTGGGACGCCACGACGTAGCGTTGGTCGCGCGTCCGCCGTGTCTTGCGACGGCTTTGGTGTTCGCCCATGAGCATCCCGATCACACGGCTCCGCGCATTCTCGGATCCAGGAACGCCAGCAGGACATCCGAGAGCAGCGTGCCGAGCACGGTCAGTATGCTGAGCACGAAGACGATGCTGCCCGCCAGGAACATGTCCTGAGTCCTCAGGGAAGTAAGGAATATGGGGGCGAGCGTCGGAATCCCGAGCACCATCGAGGTGAGCAGCTCACCGCTCACCAGCGTCGGCAACGTCCAGCCGAGCGTGCTGATCGCCGGGTTGATCGCGATGCGGAACGGGTACTTGTACACCACCTTCTGCTCCGACAGGCCCTTGGAGCGGGCCACCATCACGTACTGCTTGTTGAGCTCGTCGAGCAGGTTCGCGCGCAGCGTACGGATCAGGAACGCGGTGCCTGCCGTGCCCACGATCAGGGCCGGCATCCAGACGTGCTTGAGCAGATCGATCAGCTTGGCGAAGCTCCACGGAGCGAGCTGATACTCCTGCGAGAACAAGCCCACGGCGACCCTTCCCGTAAGCTGATAGGACCCCCAGAGGAGGACCAGCGCGAACAGGAAGTTGGGTATCGCAAGCCCCAGGAAACCGATGACCGTGAACACGTAGTCGCGCACCGAGTACTGGTGAATGGCCGAGATCATCCCCACCGGAAGCCCGATCAGGTAGACGATGAACAAGGCGGCCAGCGAGATGGTAACGCTCCACGGCAGCCGTTCAGCGATGAGCTCCGTCACCGGCCTGTTGTAGGCCATGGAGAATCCCATGTTGCCGCGGAGCATGCTGCGCAGCCACTTGAAGTACTGAACGGAGAGCGGTTGATCCAGGCCCCAGCGCTTGCGTAACGCCTGCGCCTGGTCGTCGGCCACCTGCTCGCCGCGGGATTCGAGCTGGCCGATGTACACGGTGAGGAAGTCGCCCGGCGGTGCCTGAATGACGAGGAAGGCGACGATGGACACCGCCAGCAGCGTGGGAATGATGATCAGAACGCGCCGCAGAAGGTAGATCAGCATCCTCCACCATGGTTTCGGGGCAGCAGATCACTGTCAACGGACGCACGACATCCGCCTGCAGCGCCCGCTTCGCGGCAATGCAGGGGTTGATCTGTGTGCGTAACTGTGTCCATGATATGGGACGCAATTGTGATGCAGCGAGGGAAGACGCGATGAAGTTCGTTTCTGTCCGTGAGCTTCGCAGCCGTACGTCGCAACTCTGGCGAGACCTCGCGCAGGAACGGGATCTGGTCGTGACGAATCATGGCAAGCCGATCGCGATCCTGAGCGCCACGGATGAGGACTCGTTGGAACGCTCGCTTGCCGAGATCCGGCGGCATCGGGCTCGTGACGCGCTTCGCACGATTCAGCGGGATGCGGCACGACGCGGTCTCGACCGGCTGTCGAACGAAGACATCGACGCCGAGATCCAGGCGACGCGCAGACGCCGCGACTCGGCTTGAGGATCGTACTCGACACCAACGTCCTGGTAGCGGGATTCATCTCACCGAGCGGTCCGCCCGGCGCGATTCTGCGGTCCATTCTGGCGGGCGGGGTCACGGTCTGCTTCGATGAGCGCATCTTGGCGGAGTACCGGGACGTGCTGACACGGAGCAGGTTCTCCTTCGACGGAGACCGGGTGGCCGAGGTCCTGGACCTCATCGAAGCGATGGGAGAGCCCGTGTTGGCGGAGGACCTCGGAATCGCGCTGCCGGATGCCGCGGACGCGATGTTCGTCGAGGTGGCGACCGCTGCCGGCGCCGATTGTCTGGTGACCGGCAACCGCAGGCACTTTCCGAACGAGCAGCTTCCAGGTATGCGCGTGTTGCTCCCACGCGAGTTCCTGGACCATGTCCGGGACTCACGGCGCCGCCCCTCGACTTGACCGCGCAGCATTGTCCGCCCACGATCATCGGATTATGACGACGTGAAGTCGTCACCGACGAATCGACCACCCCGGGAGGGAGTCATGAAACGGTTCTTCATCGCGGTTCTGATCTGCGCGCTCGCGCTGCCCGCCTTCGCCACCGGCGTCGAGGAGGAGGAAGCCACCTACCAGGTGCAGGTCATGCTCATCGACGGACACGACGGCCTGTGGGATCTCACGCCGACGGAGAACACCACGCCCACCGCCGAGCAGCCGATCGTGCGTACGGCCATGGCCACGCTCAAGGCGGAGTTCGAGGAGATGCACCCGGACACGGAGATCGTCTTCCTGCGCTATCCGCCCATGGACCGCGCCGGGCTCTCGCAGTGGTACGCGACCAAGCGCGCCAACGACGATCTGCCGCAGATCGGCATCGACCCGCTGCTCACGCAGATGGAGGGTGGCACCACTCCCGAGTGGTGGGTGAATCTGGCGCCCTACCTGGAGGCGCCCAATCCGTTCGTCCCGGGCAACGAGCGCTGGCTTGACCTGCTCAACACCGGCGATCCGGCGTTCTGGTTCCAGTGGTTCCAGGACACCTGGACCAACGACCCGAACCCGGACAACCGCTACATGTTCCCGCTGTCGATGGAGCCGTTCGGGCAGTTCTTCATCGTCAACCGCGCCGCCTTCGAGGACGCCGGCCTCGACCCGGACATGGAGCTGGGCGGCTACGGCGATCTGATCGCGGTCTGGCAGCAGCTCCAGGAAGCCGGCTACATCCCGTACCTGCCGCAACACAACGTGGTCATCGCCGCGCACCTGACCATCCACCCGATCATGGCCGACTCCCTCATCGAGGCGGCGTCGCTGCCGATGGCATGGCGGGTGCCCGGCGGCCGCATGCGCGACAGCGTCCAACGGGAGGAGACCATCCGCGCCTTTCAGCAGAACGAGCTGCTGACCGCGAACGACCCCCATGCCGTGACGTGGTGGCGCTACGCCAAGGAGATGGCCGGTTACTACGCGCCGGGCTGGGACACGCTCGACGCGGACCAGAAGCTCAGCCTGTGGCGGTCCGGCAAGGTGGCCATGAAGGGCGCCTTCGCCAAGGACGTCTCCGCCGACATCAACGATCCGCAGCGCCCGTTCGACATCGGCATCATGCCGATCCCGGTGATACAGCCGGAGGAGGAACCGCTGGTGAGCACCGCGGCGACGCCGATCGTCAACGCCGGCATCGCCTACCAGGGCGACTTCATGTGGGTCGGCAAGCCGATGGTCGGCATCATGGCCGACGCGACCGACGATCCGGAGCTGCTCGACCGCACGGTGAAGTGGCTGCAATTCATCACCACGCCGGAAGCCAACGAGCTGTACATCAACGAGGCCGGCAACCTGATTCCGTCGGTGCAGGGCGCCGCCTACCCCCCGGGCTTCGAGATCGTCGCCGACATCCCTTCGCCCGGAGCGTGGAGCATCGTGGTGAGCGCGCCCGGCCGCGCCATCGGGGAGATGGCCGTGGGCGCCCCGCCGCTCGGCACCGACGCCGAGGCGGAGTCGAAGATGACACGCCTGTCCATCCAGTACCGCAACGACCAGATCTCCGAAGAGGAGTTCCACGAGGAGTGGCGCAAGATCCAGGAGGCCAACGTCGAGCGCGCCCTCGCGCAGTACGGCTACGACACCTCCAAGTGGTAACCTGATCCGGCCGCGGATCATCCGGAACGCCAGAGAGCGGCAGCGACGCACGCTGTGGTCGCTGCCGCTCCTTTTCACCCGGCTGCGCCGGTACCAGCGACATGAAGCCAGTTGAGTTGCGCGGGCGCGCCCTGCCGAACCAGGGCCTGCTGCGCCGCATCGGCAAGGCCGGCCCGATCTACGCGATGCTGCTGCCGTCGCTGGCGCTGGTGTTGCTGATCGCCTATTACCCGGCGCTGTCGGCGATCTACCATTCCTTCTTCGACTGGAACTACGCCGGGAGCTCCACCTTCGTCGGCTTCGACAACTTCCTGCGGATGTTCTCCGACGAGATATTCGGGGCGTCGTTCCTCAACCTGATGCAGCTCACCGCGTTCGGAGTGCTGGTCAAGAGCATCATCGTTCCCATCGTCATCGCCGAGATGCTGTTCGCCATTCGCAACTCCCGCGCCCGCTACTACTACCGCATCATCCTGCTGGTGCCGCTGGTGGTGCCCGGCGTGGTGATCTGGTTCATCTGGAAGTTCATCTACGAGCCCAACGTGGGGTTGCTCAACTCGATCTTCACCGTGATGGGCCTGGACTTCCTGCGGTTCAACTGGCTGGGTGAGCCGCGCACCGCGCTGTTCTCGATCATGGTGCTGGGGTTTCCCTGGGTGTCGGGGACGGCGGTGCTCATCTACTACGCCGGGCTGATCGGGATCAGCGACTCCGTGCTCGACGCGGCGCGGCTGGACGGCGTCACCGGCCTGCAGCGCATCCGCCGCATCGACATCCCCCTGATCCGGGGGCAGATCAAGTTCTTCCTGGTGGTCGGCATCATCGACAGCATGAAGGGGTACGAGATCAACCTCGTACTGACCAACGGCGGGCCGGGTTACTCGACCATGGTGCCCGGTCTGCACATGTACCAGGAGGCGTTCGCCTACCAGCGCATGGGCTACGCCAGCGCCATCGGCGTGGCGCTGTTCGCCCTGATCCTGATCCTGACGATCGTCAACGCCCGCTTCATCAAGAGCGATCCGGGGGCGTGAGATGACGGTCATGACCTCCCGGGAGCGGGCCGGCCAGATCGTCATCCACGGCGCGTTCGCGCTGCTGTTCGTGCTGGTGCTCTATCCGTTCTTCATGACGCTGTCCATCTCGGTCAAGGACGAGCTGCAGTTCATCTACAACCGCTTCGGGCCGAGCTTTCCGTTGTGGTTCTGGACCTACCGGCGGGCCGCGGTGGCGGTGATCGGCTACCTGGTGAACACGACCGTCAACGGCGTCATCACGATCGTCGCGGTGCTGGTGCTGTCGTCGTTCACCGGCTACATCTTCGCCCGCCTCAAGTTCCCGGGCAAGGAGATCCTGTTCTACATGATCTTCTCGCTGCTGATGATTCCGACCATCCTGACGCTGGTGCCGCAGTTCATGATCGTCAAGGGACTGGGGCTCTTGAACACGCGCTGGGTGCTGATCCTGCCGTGGACGGCCATCCATCAGGTGCTGGGCATCTTCCTGATGCGCACCTACCTGGAGGGACTGCCGGGAGACCTGTTCGAGTCGGCGCGCATCGACGGCTGCGGCGACTTCCGCACCTACTGGCACATCGTATTGCCGCTGTCCAAGCCGATCCTGGCGACGCTGGCGGTAATGAAGCTGGTCGACATCTGGAACGACCTGATCTGGCCCAGCGTGACGATCACGGACTACACCAAGCAGGTGCTGTCGGTAGGAATCTGGGCGCTCACGACCGAGTTCTCCGGACAGTACGGGCCGATGTTCGCCGGCTACGTGTTCGGCTCCTTACCCCTGATCCTGGTGTTCATGTTCGGCTCGAAGTACTACGTGGAAGGGTTGCTGTCCGGTGCCCTCAAGTTCTGATCGTCCGGGAGAGCCCGGCGCCGGGACAGACGTCCGCAGCGGAGCGGCCGCCAGATTCCTGATCAAGCTGCTGTGGCTGGCGGTGCCGGCCGCGGTGCTGGCCGTGTTCTGGCTCATCGACTCGAACCGCGTCGTGAACATCGACATCTCGGTCTCTCCCGACCGGCTGCCGGGCAACGGCTTCGATCGCGCGCAGGTGCACATTCGGGTCAGCGATACCGATGGGGTGCCGCTGCCCGATCACGTGCTGGTCCTGTACGTGGACGGCTTCGGACAGATGACGCGGCAGCGGGTGAAGACCGACCGCAACGGCGCGGCGGAGGCCGAGTACGCCGTCTACGCCGTCAGCCGCTTCAAGCCGCCCGGCGTGGACACGATCCGGGTGGCCGACACCTCGGTCGGCAAGGTGATCGGCGTGTTCGTCGAGCAGTCGGCGGAGGTCACGGTGGAGGACGCTCCGCGCCTGTCCCCGGAGGAGGTGCAGAAACGCATCTCCGGCGCCACCGATGCGAAGGCTTCGACGGAGAACGAGGAGGATTGACTCCAGCACAAGCCGATGACAGCGTGTGCCTCGGCGTTGCAACCATGGGAACGGTCACGGTTTCGGTGCGTCTTCCGGAGAGCGAGGCGGGGCGCATGGACCTCGCAGCACGGGAGATGGGGGTCGACCGTTCCACGTTCTTGACGCTGGCGGTAAGGAAAGGTGCTCAAGCGCTCAGGCTTGAACACATGCCTGCGACGCCCGACACGGAGAAGTGACCCTCTCCCGAGCTGCTGAAATGGCCGACCTCAGCCTGCGCGCCATGGTGCTCGAACTGCAGAATCACGGCATGGAGTTGAATTACGGAGTGAACGAGTTGGAAGAGGACCTGCAGGTTGAGAACACTTGGAACTGAACGCGCAAGAGGCGAGAGTCTTTCGGATCACGCACATTGCCAACGTCGGGTGGCTGCTCAAGAATGGTCTGCACTGTCGAAATTCCGGCCATACGGATCCGGACTTCGTGACCATCGGGAATCCGGAATTGATAGAACGACGAGATTCGCGACGCGTACGGTGCCTCCGTAGTGTTCACGGACCGGCACGCGTACCTGAGGACGGCGAGGTATTTCTCGTCCATGGATGATCTGGATGAAATCGACTGGGCGCTTCTGCAGGGCAGGGACTTCAAACGTGATCCGGACGATCCCGAGAAGACGGACCGCTATCAGGCTGAGGCACTCATTCATCGTTACTTGCCTGTGGAACACTTGGCAGGCATGGTGTGTCACGGAGAGAAGGAGATGAAACAACTTGAGCGAGACTTGAGAATCGCTCATGCAAGGATCAAAGTTGCCGCAGTACCGAGCTGCTACTTCTGATGATCCGGCTGACACAGGGCAACTTGCTCGAAGCCGAGGTAGAGGCGGTCGTCAACACCGTCAATACTGTAGGGATCATGGGAAAAGGGATCGCTCTCATGTTCAAGGAGCGGTTTCCCAAGAATTACGATACGTACGTTCGTGGCTGCAAGAACGGAGAGCTCGAAGTCGGGAGGATGTTCGTTACGCGGAATGAGGAGTTCTTCGGGCCGAGGTGGATCATCAATTTCCCTACCAAGAAGGGATGGCGTGCCAATAGCAGACTGGAGTGGATCGAAGATGGTCTGCGGGATCTCGTCCGAACCATCGAGGAGAAGAGGATCAAGTCCATCGCGATTCCGCCCCTTGGGTGCGGCAATGGAGGTCTCGACTGGCACGACGTACGACCGCTGATCGAGGCTGCGATAGAAGGGATCGACGACCTCGAGGCAGTGGTCTACGAACCGACTGGAGAGTACCAGAACGTGGCGAAGCAGAGGGGTGTAGAGAAGCTGACACCGGCTCGGGCGCTGGTCGCGGAGATGGTGCGCCGCTACTGCGTGATGGGAATCGATTGCTCGATCCTCGAAGTGCAGAAGCTCGCGTGGTTTCTCGAGCGAGGCTGCACTTTGCTCGCGGCGGGAGATCCGTTCAAGTTCGACTTCAAGGCTGACAAATACGGTCCGTACTCCGACAGGCTTCGAATGTTGCTCGACAACTTGGACGGCAGCTACCTGCGGTGCGAAACGAGGCTCGCCGACGCGCGCCCGCGGGATCTGATCTGGTTCAACGAGGCCAAGAAGGATCTTGTGGCGGACTACCTGAGTACCGGCGACGGTCATGCATACGCTAGCGTGTTGGAGTGGACTTCCGTGACCATTGATGGCTTCGAGTCGCCTCTTGGCATGGAGCTATTGGCGACCGTTGATTGGCTGATACAAGAGGAAGGTGTGGACCCGACGATCGCGGGGGTTCTGGAGGGGCTGCGCAATTGGCCGGCGGGTGCGAAGGCGGCCGAGCGCAAGGTGCGGATCCTCGATGGGCGACTGGTCGACGTCGCGCTGCATCAACTCTCCTCGCAAGCGGAAGAGAAGCCCTCGGTCTGACGGTTGGCTCCTTGAGAGTCTGCGGGGTGGTGGGGGTTGGCTGCGGACTCAAGTCGCTGTGCTGATCCATCCCGGTGAGGAGAACGCTATGTTGCTGACGTCTCGGCCGCTGCACTCATCCACCGGAGGAAGCCTCGCGCCTGTCCCCGGAAGAGGTACAGAGACGCATCTCCGGCGCCACCGAAGACAAAAGCGGCGACGACGATTGAAGGCGTTCGAAACGCGGGTCGTGCTGTCAGACGCGGGCGATCTCGGCCTTGAGCGCGACTATCTCGCTTTCGATCTCCACGTCGTCCCGCAGTTCGCGGTCGGCGCGCCGGTACCAGTAGCCGGCGTTGGAGCGATCGCCCTCCATCAGGTGGACGATGCCGTGCGCCCAGCTCGCGAGCTGCGAAGAGTCTTTCTGCACGACGGTGTGAGCGGCCTGCCAGTCTCCGTCCTCGATCAACCGCACTGCATCGTCAAGAGTAGCCATGAGCCGATGCTACACGGTTTCGAGCGGCATCGAACACGCGCTACGTCTCCAATGTTCGAGTGAGTCGCTCCGCTCACCGAGCCGGGGGCATGCACGGACGCTTGCCTGCCGGACGCCGTGCGGGCATGGTGGGTCGCAGAGATCGCCGGGGACGCACGAGTGAAGACCGGAGAGACCGACGAGCCGAAGACGATTCTGGATCAGGGTTATCTGATCGTGCGCGGCGCGATCGAGCGGGAGCGGCTGGAGCCGGTCCGCGCCACCGCCGAGCTGTTCCTGGAACGGGCGCGGGAGCGCTCGCACGGCGACCCGAACGTGGGCTGGGATGCGCACCGCGTGCCGCACCCCGGCCTCTACGACTTCATCGATCCGGACACGGCGGCGCTGTTCGATCCGCTGGTGTCCGACCGCGTGCTGGACGTGAACCGCCGGCTCATGGCGGCGCCGGAGGTGGGGCTCAACACCGCGTCCCTGTTTACGGAGCCGGCCAGGCCGCTGAGCAAGATCTTCCAGTGGCACCGGGACTCGGTGCTGCGGCCGTCTTCCCCGCTGCCGCTGGGCGGCCTGCAGGCCGACTGCCAGGCCAACGCTCCGGGCGTCCTCTCGTGGAACATCGCCCTGCACGACGACGACTCGCTGTGGGTGGTGCCGGGAAGCAACCGGCGCGGCAACACCGCGGCCGAGCAGGAGGTGTTCGACCGCCCGGCGCAGCTCGCCGACGAACCGCTGCCGGGGGGGCGCCGCTGCGAGCTGGCCGCCGGCGATGCCGTGGTGTTCGATGCGGCGATGGTCCACTCCGGCAGCGCCGACGCGGATCGCCGCCGGCGCACGTTCAACGTCGCATACCGGGAGTTCGGCGGTCCGGTGCTCGCGCACAGCCGCGCCACCTGCTGGAAACCGGATCTGTTCGAGCGGCTGGACCCGGAGACGGCTCGGTGCTTCGAGCGCTTCGAACGGTTGCTGCGCGACGAGCGAGATGAGATCGAGGCGGCCCTCCGGGCCGTCATCGAACGGGACGGGGCTGCGTTCCGGGAGCACCTGGCGCGCCTGCATCCCGGGCGGATGGGCCGCATGGTCTGCGTGGTGCAACTCCACAAGATCGCGCACGCGCTCTGGAAGCTCGCCGAGGTCGGCGCGGAAGCGCTGTCCGACGCGGACTATCAGAATGTGACCCTGGATCACGCCGGCAACCGGTGGCGCACCGCCGCGCTCCTGGAGCGCTTCACCGGGGCGGAGGTGAACCGCCTGAGGGACGGCTTCGCCGACCTCGACCGCAGGCTGCGCCCCGCCGGCCACCGGCCGGCGGCCGGCGGGCCCGCGGAGCCGACCGAGTACGAGCAGTACGAGATGCCGCGGGATTTCGACGTTGACGACTTCGTGGCGAGCTGGCCGCCCGCCTGAGGACGCTCGGCGCGGCAGCGAGCTACGGCGCGCTCAGCGCGTGACAGTCGTCACATGCCCCATACGTCGACGTGCAGCCCGGCGGCGGCGCGCTGCACGCGGAATATCTTCTCCTCCCAGCTCCGGTTCTCCCGTTGATCGATCACGACCAGGTGCCCTGCCTCGGCCGCGCAGCGCTCCACGTACCCCGCCGTCTGCTTCACGCCTTCGTCGATCACGCTCTCCAGCCCGTCGCGTTCGCGCACCACCTTGCACTCCACCGCGAACTCCTGAACCCGCTCTGCCAACGGCCACACGATCAGCAGGTCCACCCGCCCGCTCCCCAGCGCGTACTCACGCTCGATGCGCCCGCCGCCGTTCACCACCCGTTGCAGGTACGCCTGCAGCAGCAACTGCGGCCACGCCTCCTCGTACGCGAAGCGGTTCCTCCAGTGCTCGGAGTGGCGGCGGAAGAAGCCTTGGAACTCCTCCATCAGCAGCGCCGCGTCCAGACTGCCGGCCGCCTGCACGAACGGCGCCGGGTCCTGCTCGAGCTCTTCCTGCACCACCCACGCCAGCTCGCGCGGTATCACCTCCGCGTAGATCGCGTTGGCGATGCGCACCGGCGCGCCCTGCGCCACCAGCCCCAGGTCGCGCGCGTACTCGACGTCGCGCCCGGAGGCGCGGCGCTCGCCGCCGCTCAGCATCGGCTCGATGACCCGCCGCACGCGCTCCTCCCGGAGCTTGTCCGCCAGATAGTCCAGGTGCGTCACCCGGTTCACGATGAGGTTCTCGCGCACCGCGGCGATGTCGTTCGCGGTCACCGTGCGGGAACGATCCTCGCGCTGCGCCTTGTTCTTGAAGCACGCTCCGTGCGCCAGCGCATTCACCAGCCACGGCTGGCCGCGCGTCTGGGTCCAAACCGCTTCCAGCGCCTCCGGCGCGAACGCCTGACCGGTCTCCTCGGTGTGCTGGCCCAGTAGCGCCAGCGTCTCTTCGCGCGAGAAGTCGCCCAGCCGCAGCGACTCCGCGGCGATGTTGAAGGGGCTGCCGGTGGCGCCCATGCGGTAGTCGCGCACGTCGCGCATGCCGCACAGGACCACGCTCTGCGGGAAGCGCTCCGGGCGCTTGGGGTAGCCGGCGCGGAGTTGCTGCAGCACGGACAACAGCGAATCGCCGGTGAGCGTGTCGATCTCGTCGATCAGCAGCACCAGCGGCCGCGGGGACGCCTGTGCCCAGCGCGACAGCGCCTCGCCCAGCGCCTCGTCCGCACCGGCGCGCGCCAGCGCGTCCTGCCAGATGTCGTCCAGGAAGCCGTCGTCCAGCGTCTCCCGCGCCTCCGATGCCAGCCTGAAGAGCACCGTGCGCATGGCCCGCTCTACGTCGTCGCGGGCGGTGCGGGCGGTTTCGACGGTGACGTATACGCAGTGGTAGCCCCGCTCGTTCAGCACGTCGGCCAAGGCCAGCAGCGCCGATGTCTTGCCGGTCTGCCGCGGCGCGTGCAGCACGAAGTACTTCTCGTCCCGAACCAGGCCGAGCGCCTCGTCCAGATCGATCCTCGACAGCGGCGGGATGCAGTAGTGTGTATCGGGCTTGACCGGACCGGCGGTGTTGAACGAGCGCATGGTTTCGATCCTCGCTTGACTGAGCCTGCCCTCGGCTACGGCGCGCTCAGCGCCCCGGTCTCCCTTTCGCGGCGGTAGATCCCGAGCAGCTCCTCCGCGGACGGCAGCCGGTAGTCCAGGCGCTCCGCGGTGGCCGCCGCCGACATGCTGGTGTCGTGCGGGACCTGCGCTCCGGCCATCCCCACCCAGCTCGGCGGACCGGTCGAGATCAGGCCGGCGTCCAGCTCGAACACCTCGGCGGCGGTCCGGATCGCCTCCATGCGGGAGAGGCTGGCCGCGGAGCAGCAGTGGAAGATCCCGCGCGCGTCCCGTTCGATGATGCGCATCATCATGCGGGCGCTCTCGCTGGCCAGGCTGAGGGTGGCGTGCATGTTGATCTCGCCATGCCACATGACGAAGGGCCGGCCGCGGCCGGCGGTCTCCAGGAGGGCGCCGATCAGGCTGCCGTAGCCGACGTTCTGGGTCTGCGGCTCCTCGGGGCGCGCCCAGTGCACGCCGTTCACGCCGGAGATGCGCGCGACCGCGCCGTTGTCGGCCGCCTCCAGCACCACCGTCTCGCCCACCACCTTGAGCAGGCCGTACAGGTTGACGGGATTGGGAGGCGTCGCCTCGTCCGCGCCGCTCTGCGTGCCGTCGAACACCCAGTCCGACGAGATCAGGATCATCTTGGCGCCGACCTCGTTGGCTGCCTGGGTCAGGTGGCGCGTCGAGTCGACGTAGGCGCGCCATGCCAGGGTGCGATCGCGGTACATCTGGTCGAAGCCCTTGAGGATCGCCGAGTGGATGATGGCGTCGGGCCGGAAGGCGCGGACGCTTGCCAGCACCTGGTCGCGGTCGGTCATGTCGACGCGGCCGTGCTCGTAGGGTACGGGTCCGTCCGGCTGCCAGCGGAACACGGTCGTGAACACGTCTGCGCCGTGCTCCTCGGCGGCGACCTTGACGATGTTGCTGCCGACGAATCCGGTGCCACCGGTCACGTATACCTTCACCGCGTTCCCACCTCCCTCAGCCTTGTCACCGAGACGGGCATTCTAATGCCGCCGTCAGTCGAGGGTCAGCCGGCAGTCCACCCATCCGCCACCGGCGGCGGAGGAAGCGAGCGCGGCCTCCACGAAGGCGAGCCCGCGTGCGCCGTCCGTGACCGTCGGGAAGTGCAGCGCCAGCGGATCGGGCACGCGCCCGGAGCGTCGGGCGGCGATCACCTCGGCGGCGTCCGCGTAGATGTTCGCGAAAGCCTCGTGGAACCCTTCCGGGTGGCCCTTGCCGACGCGGCTGCCGCGGGCGGACAGGGGCAGCGTGCCCGGACCGTTGCGGGTGCGCACCTGTGCCGGGCCGGCGAGCGGCAGGAAGCGCAGCTCGTTGGCGCGGTCCTGGTGCCACTCGACGGTGCCTGCGGCGCCGGAGATCCGGAACCCCAGGCTGCTCTCCATGCCGGCGGCCGCCTGCGTGGCCCACAGGCAGCCGCGCGCGCCGCCGGCGAACCGTAGCAGCACGCCGGCGTAGTCGTGCACCGTGCGCCCCGGCACGATCGCGCCGACGTCGGCAGCGACCGCCTCCAGCTCCACACCGGCGACGTAGCAGACCAGGTGATGGGCGTGGGTGCCGATGTCGCCCAGGATCAGCGACGGCCCGCTCCTCGCGGGATCGAAGCGCCACCGCGCGGGCGGGTCGGGCTCGACCGCGTTGCCGCCCTGCACGTACTCGACCTGCACCAGCCGGATCTCGCCGAGCTGGCCGTCCGCGACCATGGCGCGCGCCTGCCGCACCATGGGATAGCCGGTGTAGTTGTGGGTGAGGGCGAAGACCCTGCGGCAGGACCGTACCGCCCGCACCACCGCCAGGGCGTCGTCGAGCGAGTTGGCCAGCGGCTTGTCGCAGATGACGTCGAAGCCGCGCTCCAGCGCGGCGACGCTGTACTCCCGGTGCGTCTCGTTGGGGGTCATGATCGCGACCACGTCGGCGCCGTCGGCGCGGGCGGCCTCGCGCTCGATCAGCGCCGCGCCGGAGCCGTAGGCGCGGTCGTCCGGCACGCCGATCCGCCGGGCCGCAGCGCGTCCGCGCTCCGCGTCCGACGACAGGGCGGCGGCGACGATCCGGTAGCGGTCGTCGAGCCGCGCTGCCGCGCGGTGCATCTCGCCGATGAAGGAGCCGGGACCGCCGCCGATCACGGCCAGCCGCAAACGGCGCCCCAGGGCCTCCACGACCGGGTTGGTGTCGACGATCCGCGATTCAGCTATTCCCGATCCAGCCATTCCCATTGCCACATCGTGCCCGCCCGGTCATCGTAACCGGCGAGCCGGAGGCTGTCCGGCGCCAAGGAGATACGAATGGCAGACGCCGTCAGGTTCGCGATCGTCGGTCTGGGCATGGGCCGCGGGCGGGCAGATCGATGCATGGAGACCGAGGGGGCGGAGCTGGTCGCGATCTGCGACCTGTCCGAAGAGCGCGGCACCGCCGCGTCCGGGGAACTGGGCGTTCCGTGGGTGCAGAGCTACGACGAGTTGCTGGCCCGCGACGACGTGGACGTGATCGGGGTGTGGACGCCGAGCGGCACGCACGGGGCGATGGCGGTACAGGCGCTGCAGGCGGGCAAGCACGTGTGCATGACCAAGCCGATGGACATCACCGCCGCCGCCTGCGACCGCGCCATCCACGAGGCCGACAGCCGCGGGCTGCTTCTGGGCATCGACTTCCAGGAGCGCTACCTGCCCGCGAATCACCGGGTCAAGAGCGCGGTCGAATCGGGCGCCGTCGGCCGGCTGCTGCGGGCGGACCTGCGCATGCACTGGTTCCGCGGGCAGGCCTACTACGACGCCGGCATGCCGCAGGCGTGGCGCAGCCGCCTGGACACCGAGGGAGGCTCGCTCGCCAACCAGGCCGTCCATTTCGTGGACCTGCTGCTCTGGTGGGCCGGCACCCCCGAACGGGTGGTGGGCTGCCGCGGCACCTACGGCCACGACATCGAGACCGAGGACGGCACCACCGCCGTCGTCCAGTTCCGCGAGGGGCCGGTGGGGTCGATCGTCACCACCACCTGCGCGGTCCCCAACCGCGGGCACGAGGTCACCCTGAGCGGCACGTGGGGCACCCTCACCTGGGCCAATGCCGAGGAGATGACGCTCGACCACGTACCGGAAGGAGCCCGCTCGGCCGCCGACGCGTTCCGGGTCGAGGGCGCGCCGGAAGTGGTCGCTGGCGACCTTGGCTCCTACGCGGTCCCGCCGGATCTGCCGGACAACATCTTCGCGGACATGGTGGGCGCCATCCGCACCGGCTCAGGGCTGCAGTGCGACGGCCGCGAGGCGCGCCGCTCGGTGGCGCTGTTCGACGCCGTGTACCGCTCCTCGGACACCGGGGCCTGGGTCGAGGTGTGACCGGGTCCGAGCCCAACCGTACGCCCAACATCCTCTACATCCTCGCCGACGACCTGGGGTGGGGGGACGTGGGCTACCACGGCTCGGAGATCCGCACGCCCAGTCTCGACCGGCTGGCTCGGGACGGCGTGGAGCTTGATCAGCACTACGTCTGCCCGATGTGCACGCCCACGCGTGCCTCGCTCCTGACCGGCCGCCATCCCGGCCGCTTCGGACGGCACGCCACCGTGCCGTCGAACCCGCCGGTGCTCCCGGACGACTACGAGACGCTGGCGACGGCGCTGCGCAACGCCGGTTACGCCACCGGGCTGTTCGGCAAGTGGCATCTGGGCTCGGACCCACGGTTCGGACCGAACCGGTACGGGTTCGACTATGCGTACGGGAGCCTCGCCGGCGGGGTGGATCCCTACAGCCACCGCTACAAGGAAGGCGAGTACTCCTGGACCTGGCACCGCAACGGCGAGCTGATCGAGGCGAGTGGACACGTGACCGACCTGATCGTGGACGAGGCACTGCGGTGGATGGAGTCGCGGGAGCAGCCGTGGTTCTGTTATGTCCCGTTCACCGCCGTGCATGTGCCGGTCAAGGCGCCCGAGCACTGGATCGACGCCTACCATGACCGGGTCTACGACGCCGATCCCGCCCGTGACCGCTCGTTCAAGATGTACGCCGCCTACCTGAGTCACATGGACCATGCGATCGGGCGCATGATCGAGTCGCTGCACCGGACGCTGCAGATTGACGACACGATCGTGGTGTTCGCATCCGACAACGGCGCGATCCCCGACTGTCCGCTGCACAGCACCGACCTCTATCCCGGCCGGCAGGAGGAGATGCCGCGACTGGGATGCAATCTGCCGCTGCGCGGGCAGAAGGCGCAGCTCTACGAGGGCGGGATCCGCACGCCCGCGGTGATCAGTTGGCCGGGAACGCTGCAGCCGGCCACGGTGTCGCGGCCGATCCAGGTCGTCGACTGGATGCCGACCTTCGCCAATCTGGTCGGCGCGGCCACCGCCGGGGATCCGTGCTGGGACGGGCGCGACATCTGGCCGCTGATCACCGGCGAGGCGGCCGAGCTGGACCGCACCCTGTTCTGGAACTTCCGCGGAAGCGAGTTCGGCGCACGCATCCGCGACCTGAAGCTCTGCACCGACGGCGAAGGGCGGCCGGAAAGGACCGAGTTGTTCGACCTCGCCGCCGACCCCGGTGAGCGGCGCGACCTCTTCGGGGAGTCGCCCGGTCTGGCGGCGGATCTGCTGGACCTGATCCGGCAGGAGCGCGAACTCGACGACTCCTCGAAGCGGCCCGACGCTCCGCCGTAGCTCGACTGCCGAGGCCGGCGGGCTGAAGGGGTGCCTCCGCCCGGGTCACCGCGTCCTCAGACGCGGTGGTGCTTCTGCGGTGGCGCCGCGAGCGAGGCGATCCAGCGGCGGCACCACTCGTCGTAGTCGTCCTGGACCGAGTCGGGATCGCTCCGGCTCTGCACCACCACCGCGGGGAAATCCGGGCGGCCGGTGGGCGTGCCGGTCTTCTGGAACCGCAGGTCCATGCTCCAGCGCACCCGGTCGCTACGGTTCTGGTGGCCATGGTGCGGGGTGTAGGCGCTCATCATCAGCAGGTCGCCGCGGCGCATGACGCAGTCGTACGGCACCGCGTCGGGCATCAGGGAGTGCTTGATGTGGGTGCCGCCTTCCCGCTCGTGCTGCAGCAGGCCGAGCTTGTTGACCCCCGGGAGCACCTGCAGGCAACCGTTGGTCGTGTCCACGTCGACCAGCGGAATCCACACCGTGAGGATCTGTGAAGCGTCCGCCTCCTCGCGGGTAACGCCCTGGTCCTGGTGCCAGGGAACCTGCATCGGCTGGCGCTCGCCGCGCCTCGGCGTGTACGGGCGAAGATGCTGGATCGGGCTCAGTGTGATCTCCGGCCCGACGATGCTCTCCACCGGCGCCAGCAGGTTGGCGTTGAAACAGAACGCGAACATCTCCGGGAGGCGCGCCTCCATGATGTCCAGCTCCCGCTTGTGGACCGTCGCTTCGCTGTCGGAGAGCTGTTCCTCGATGCGCGCCAGGCGGGTGGTGAAGCCCTCGCCCTCGGCGGCGGAGGTGATCAGCCCCTCCGCCAGGTGCCGGCGCGCGATGGAGTCGACGAGCTGCTCGTACGCCGCCTCGACCGGCGCGAAGTCGGCGTCGCCGAGCACGTCCTCGACGATCAGGAACCCCTGGTCGGCGTACCGGTCCAACTCGTCCCGGCTGAGGGAGCGCGGCATCGCCCCATGGTATCGGCAAGCTGCCGCACCTGCTACCGCCGACGCATTGAAGCGGCGCCGCCGTTGGACACGCTCATTGGCTGCGCTTCAACACGCTCACGTGGATGATCGGCGTCGGCTTCGTGGTCGTCACGTCGCTGACGACGGTGTTCGCCCTGCTCGCGTAGCGCTCCGGCGGGGCTCTGACGGCCACAATACTCTCGTCACTCGTAGATGCTCCCCATCTGCCACGCGTCGAGGGAGCGGAGCGCCGCCTCGCTGCCGCAGGCGCGCAGCGACACGCCGGCCGAGTCCTCGCGTCCTGGGTAGACGCGCAGCGCCACGCACTGGCGGCCGTTTGCGAACACCTCCACCACGCTGCGGTCGACGAAGATGCGGAGCTCCAGGAGCTCGTCCGGACCGACGTAGACCGGCGCGGTTTCCGGCGCCCGCGACAACACGTCCGGCGACTCGGACGAGCGCGCGTTGTCCAGGGTGATCAGGCTGTCCGTGGCGGCGAGGTTCTTGTCCCGGTCGCCTCCGTCGTACCGCTCGCGGTTCCGGAAGCCGCGCCGCCGGTAGAAGCTGATGCGGGTGTACTCCTCGCGCCTCGGTGAGCGCAGCACGTCGATCTCCACGGTAGGCGCGTCCTGCGGGTCGATCACCGCGGCGATCTCCAGTGACGTGCCGCTCACCTCCTCCAGCACCACGTCCCGGTTCGCCGGCAGCGTCGTCGGCCCTACCCGGGCGTGCCGGCCGCGCAGGGAGGCGATGTCGCCGGCCGGCTCCATTTCGATCTCGTCGTGCTCGGCCAGCGTGAGACGCCGCGGCAGGCTCATGACTTGGTCCCAGCCGCGCGTGGGCTTGGCGGGGTTCATGTTGAAGATGACGACGAGGCCGTCGCCGTCCGGCGTGGCCGACGGCGCGTGCACGCCGCCTGGCTGCGCGGAGCCGAAGTTGAAGCGGCCGCCCGCCGTCACCGCCAGCTTGTCGCGCTTCGTGTCGTAGTCGCCCATCAGGTATTTGCCGCCGCTCATGTGGCTGAAGTAGAGCAGCATGTGGCGCCGCTCGGGGCCGGAGCCGATCGGCCAGAAGTAGGGGCAGGCACCGTCGTCGCCGACCAGGGAGAAGCGGTCGTCCTCGTCGAAGGGGTGCAGGTACTCCCAGTTCACGAGGTCGTCGGAACGGAACAGGAAGTCGGCGCGGCTCACCTTGCCGGCCGGCGGATGGGGCAGGGTGCCGCCGCTCAGCGAGTAGTAGCGGCCGCCCTGCTTCCAGATGCACGGGTCGAAGACGCGGTAGGGAAGCGGCGAGCCGTCCGGGCTCTCCATGGGAATGACCGGCTTGCCGGTGAGCTTCTCCCAGTTGAGCAGCAGCGGATCGCTCGAGGTGGCCACCATGGTGCCCGCGTCGGTGCCGTGGTAGCAGGCGATGACCCGGTCTTCCTCCACCAGAGTCGCGCCGGAATAGCAGCAGCGTTCCGGGTCGGGATAGATCGCGTAGGGGAGGTCGCGCCAGTGGATGAGGTCGTCGCTCACCGCGTGGCCCCAGTGCTGACGCGGGTCCTCCGGGGGATAGCCCTGGTAGAACAGGTGCCAGCGGCCCTGCCAGCGGCACAGGCCGTTGGGATCGTTCAGCCGGTGCTCGGGGCTGACGAAGTGGTACCGGGGCACGTGCCGGTCGCGGGCGAGCTCCCGGCGGGAGACGCGGAAACGCTCCAGCAGCGGGTTGGCGGACAGCTCGCGTTCCTGCGCGGCCAGCGTGTCGGAAAAGATGAAGCGCGGAACGGAGGACCGGTAGTCGGGCATGGCATCCGACGGTAGCGCCGCGTCCCGGCACCGGCAAGGTTCGTGCGATGAGCTCCGCCGGGTATCATTGCAGCCACGGGGCCATGGCTGAAGAGAGCGGCGTGAGGTCGGCACAACCCCCTCGCCAGCAGCTCAACGTGTATCCGCCCACCGTCCTCGACATCTACGTGAACGAGCCCCGGATCGCGCCCGAGCGCGCGGCGCCGGCCAACCTGCTGCGCCTGTGGTTTCCGGAATCGCTCCAGGCATACGACGCCGGCGACAACCTGCTGTGGGAGCACACGTTCGAGTCCCACCCCTCCTGGCGCTACGTGAACGAGTCGATGGCGGACATGAAGGGCGGCCGCGCGGTCCGCAAGGCCCTGCGGAGCGTCGAAACGGTCGACGGACTGGCGCTGATCGACTGCACCGTCCGCTGGCGGGACGTGGACATCGATTTCGATCTCACGATCACGAACACCGGGCCGATGCCATGGGCGCGCGTGGTCACCAGCACCTGCTTGCAGCGTCCGGCGGCCCGCGACTACCTGGACGCGGACGACACCCGCACCTGGCTCTGCACCGACCAGGGGTTCGTGTCCGCGGCCGAGCTGGCCTTTCCGCCGCGCCGCGACTCCCTCTACGGCTGGGTCGGCGAGGAGCTGCCGATGAAGAACGGCTCCGGGAGGCGGCTGACGGAGCCGCCGCTGTTCGTGGTCTCCCTCGATGGTCGTTTCGTGCTCGGCTACGCATGGCGGCACGGACGGCGGCTCTTTCTGGGCGCCGGCCGCGCCCGCTGCCTGCACTCCGACCCCGAGCTGGGGACGGTCGAGCCGCAGCACCAGGTCCGGCGGCAGGGGATCCTGTTCGTGCACGAGGGCACGCTTCAGGACGCTTACGACCGTTACCGCTCCTGGAACGACGAGCTGGCGGCGGCCGAAGCGTGAGGCGCCGGACCGGTTACCGGTTCACCACCTCGCCTATGTCCAGCAGGTAGATCTGCCGGCCGCCTGAGTGCGCGGAGTCGATGGTGACGTAGCGGCCGGAGGGATCGGAGCGGGGGTGCAGGTCGCACCGCAGTTCCCCCGTGTACTCCGGAGGCGCGTGGAAGGATCCGAGGTCGACCCGCCGGCCGGTCGGTACGTGATACAGGTACAGGTCCTGCATCCGTCCGTCGCCCTGGGGGTAGCAGTCGTTGAGGATCCAGTCGGTGTCGGCGAGGTAGGTGCAGTGTCCGTCGCTGGTCATCGCGCCGGAGCCGACGACGCTCACCTCGTCGCTCCGGTCCCGGTGGACGTAGAACGCCGCTCCCGCGTCCGGTCGCCAGGACCATCCCAGGATGGTCTGTCGATCGCGCCAGACGAAGTGCGACATTCTGCCGTAGTCGTCGACGACGTGCAGGTCGGAGCCATCGCGGGCCGCGGTGAGCATCCTCGTCTTCCTGCCGTCGCCCCACCGCCAGCGGTGCAGGAAGATGAAGCGCGATCCGTCGGTGTTGAAGAGCAGGTGGTTGAAGTAGTGCTTGGCCGAGCCGAATTCGCCGTGCGGGTACGGCAGGGCTGCGATGTCGGCGACCGGGATGACGAGCTCCGGCTCCGCGCTGGGCGCAGTCAGATCGAGCGTGTAGATGCCGGCGTCCTCGGGCGCCAGCACCTCGGTGTTGGGATCGGAGACGCCGGCGTAGCCGTAGCCGGGCCGCATGTCGTTCAGTCTGCGGAAGTCGGTGCCGATGGCGGTGCGGCCGTCGGGGGCGACCGCGTAGATCGCCGCCGGCAGCGTGCGCGACGCGCCCGAATCCAGGTCCAGGATGCGCGAGACGAATCGGTCTCCCTCCCGGTCGTTCCAGATGATCCTGCGCTCCGAGCCGGGTATCCACTGCAGCATGCAGCCCTGCTGCCAACACCATGCCCGTGTGCGGCCGACCTCCCGCCAGGCGTCGCCTGCCTGCAGGTCGATGACGCCCACCGCGATGCTGTCGTCCGGCCGCGGTTGGCGGCCCTCGAAGTCCACCCGCATGCCCAGCACGTAGCGGCTGGTGGGGTCGAACTGCAGCTTGTCGTAGTAGCCGAACCAATGCCGCCCCGGACCCGAGGTGATCGCCCGGATGGGTACCGCAGCTTCCGCCATCACGCTACGAGCGGTACACGTCTCTGCGGTGCGCGACCGCGAGCACCAGGATGATCAGGCGAGCGTGCTCCACGCGAGCGATGATCCGATAGTCGCCGACACGGAAGCGCCAGAGGTCTTCGAACTGCGTGCCGCGCAAGGGAGCTCCCAGTTGACGCGGGTCGTCGAGAGCAGTCAGGCGTTCCTCCAGGTACGTGCGAATTCGACTTCGTACGTCGGGTGTCAGCCTGCGTACGGACTTCCTGACCGAGGCGGCATACTCAACCGTCCAGACCATGCCACATGTCTGCGGAGCTCAGAACCCGTTCCTCGCCCTTGCGGATGCGTTCCAGGACCGCCGCACCGAGGTAGGCGTCTTCCATCTCTTCGAGCTTCTCGAGGATGGCCTGCCGGGCGTAGTAGCTCTTGCTCCTTCCGGTGGCCTTCGCCAACGCCTGCAGGCGTGCCTCGATCTCCTCGGGGAGCCGCACCGTGAGCATGTCATACGTGTATGACATCTACAGGTTGCGGTCAAGACCGTGCACTGAGGCGCGTGCTCCCCGGGCCGCGGTCCGGGATGGAAGGAGCCCTGGTACGTTAGTGTACAGCTGCATCGGGGATGATGGGCACTACCGCAACCGGCGCGGCGGAGCCGGTCCTGCACTGGTCGTTCGATCAGAATCACTCGCAGCAGCAGCCCGGCTTCGGTGCCGAGCTGGTGGCCACGCTGCGGGACTACTACCGGCAGGCTGCACCGGCGCCGGAGGCCGTCACCGTCTACCGAGTCCTGCCCAACTTCTGGAGCGGGTACCAGCCCGCGTCGGTAACCCGTCTGGCGATCGGCAGCGTCGAGGTGAACCGCGCCCGCTCATCCGCCACGGGTGAGACCGACTATCGCGTAACCGCTCGCAACACCACGAGCGGCGAGCACGCTGCCTATGCGTTCCGCGCCGCCGCCGACCGCTGGCGCAGCCTCACCGGAGACTGGCAGATCGAGATACGCAACGACGCCGGCGGCTCCTATCGCCGTCACCGTGCCACCGGCGCGCTGGGAGCGCCCGGGCGGGACGCCGCGCGGCCGATCCGGCTGAACGTGAACGGCGTCACCCTGGCGCCGGCAACGTGGAGCGGCCGCCGGCCCCTGACCACGCCATGGGCGCTGCTCGACATCCTCCCGGAGTTGCAGGAGGGCTGCGAGCTGGCCCTGCTGGAGGAACTGGACCGGCTCCGCGAGCCGGTGCGGGTGACTCCGATCGGGGTCTGGCAGTGGCCGCCTCCGGAAGCGGATCTGGGAGCCTTCACCGGGTGGTGCGCGCACGGGTGCGGTCTGCCGCCCACCTACTACTGGGTGGACGGCCGCGGCACCGTGGCCGTGGCATCGGGTCTGTTCCAGACCTGGGTGGCAAGCACGGCATCCAAGGGGGGTACGGCGTGAGCTCGCCTCCCAACATCGTCTTCCTGCACACCGATCAACACACGTGGGATGCCGTCTCCGCGTACGGCAACCGCCATCTCGCCACGCCCAACATCGACCGCCTGCAGCGCAACGGCCTGTCCTTCATGCGCGCCTACTGCACGGACCCGGTCTGCGCGCCGGCACGCTCGAGCTGGATGACCGGAAGGTACTCCTCCGAGACCGGCGTGCCGCACAACCGGGGCGTGCTGCACGACGACCTCCCCGACCTGGGCGCGCATCTGAACGCCCACGGCTTCCCCGCCTACCACGCCGGCAAGTGGCACATCGCCGGCCGCGACGTCACGGAGAGCTTCCGCACCCTCTACGTCGGCAAGCGCCGGATCGGGGCCGGCGGCGGGGAATACTACGATGGGGCAACCACCCGCTCCGTGGTGGAGTTCCTCACCGGGCCAGGCGGGCGAGAGCCCTTCTTCCTGCAGATCGGCATGGTCAATCCGCACGACGTGTGCGAGTACGGGCACGACTTCGAGGAGACGCCGATTCCCGACCCGGTGGCGCAGGGAATCCTGAGCGCCGGCGAGCTGCCGCCGCTGCCGGCGAACTTCCAGTACGACGAGCCGGAAACCATGACCCACCGCGTGGTGCGCCGCGACGACGAATGCCTCATCCACTGGCCGATCCTGCGCCGTACGCGCCAGTGGTCGGAGCTGCAGTGGCGCGCCCTGGCGTGGAACCTGTACCGCTTCGTGGAGAAGGTGGACGCGGAGATCGGCATGGTGCTTGCCGCGCTGGAGGCCACGGGCCGCGCCGACGACACCCTGATCCTGTTCACGGCCGATCACGGCGAGGCCGCCGGCCAGCATCGGATGTTCCAGAAGTTCACCCTCTACGAGGAGAGCATCCGGGTGCCGTTCATCGCCGCCTGCCTCGGCGCCGGTGTGACGCTGCCCAAGGGGGCCTGCGACCGGGAGCACTTCATCTCCGGCGTGGACGTGCTCCCCACCGTATGCGACTACGCCGGCGTACCGCCGCCACCGGGGCTGCAGGGCCGCAGCATCCGTCCCCTGCTGGAGGGCGGCGGCGCGGACTGGCGCCAGCACGCCTTCATCGAGAGCAACTACTGGGCGCGCGCCATCGTCACGCCCCGCTACAAGTACGTCACCGAGTACCGCCCGGCGGAGGTCGAGGACTATCTGCCGCCCGGACCCGGCGCGGAACGGGGAGTGGAGCAGCTCTTCGACCTGGAGCGGGACCCGGGCGAGACCCGCAACCTGGCGGGCGATCCGGCCCTGGCCGGCGTGATCGTCGACTGCCGGCAGCGGCTGGCGGAGACCGAGCGCTTCCTGCAGCGCCGGCCCCTCGGCCCCGGCACGCCGCGCGACCTGCTGGACCGCTGGGGCGAACGGCTGCGGCAGCGCTGGCAACAGGCGGAGTGAAGGCAGAAACGGGTACGCTGAGCCATGCTGCTCTCTGCGTCACGACTCAATCTCCGCAGTCGGCAGCGCCACAGCTCCGATGGGACGGTGTCGGAGGAGATGGTGCTGGGGATGTCGATCGGCTATCGGGCGATGATGGCCGGGATCGGGGTGATGCTGATCGTCGGCATGGTGGTGGCGACCGCTGACGGCGGCCGCCCGGTCACGCTGCCCGGCGACGCCATTCCGCTGGGGATCATCGCGGTGTGCCTGGCGGGCGCGGCGTATCGCGACTGCTGGGTCTTCAGGCCCGCCGCCGGCACCTGCGAGCGGCACTTCGGCCTGGCGTTCGTGATCAAGCGCACCTGCATCCAACTGTCATCGATCAAGAGCGTGGACGTCAGCGAGTATCTGCGCGGAGGCCCGATCGACAGCGCGCCGCTGGACCCGTCGCGGTACGCCCCGAGCCGCCTGCCGCTGGGCCGACTCAAGCCTCGCAGCTTCGTGACCCTGAGCCTGATCGACGCGGAGGACCGGACCATCCGCATCGATCACTCGAGCGGCGCCACCGCCGACCGGATGGTGACGGTGGGCCGCGAGCTGGCCACGTTCATCGGCGCGGATCTGGTCGACCGTACCGCTGGCGCCGCGCCGCCGCCTCGATCGTGAGACGAAGGGAGCGGACCACGGGCAGGAAGCGCCCCAACATCGTCTTCGTCCTGACCGACGACCAGGGTTACGGCGACCTGGGGTGCCACGGCAACGAGGTGATTCGCACCCCCAACCTCGACCGCCACCACGCGGACGCGGTCCGCTTCACGGATTTCCACGTCGGCACCACCTGCGCGCCGACCCGCGCCGGTCTGCTGACCGGCCACGACTGCAACAGTGCCGGCGTCTGGCACACGATCGGCGGCCGTTCGCTGCTGCGGGAGGACGAGTGGACGCTGGCGGACGCGCTGCGCGAGGCCGGCTACCGCACCGGCCACTTCGGCAAGTGGCACCTGGGCGACAGCCAGCCGTTCCGGCCGCACGAGCGCGGCTTCGAGCGGTCGGTCTACCACGCCGGCGGCGGCATCGGGAACACCGGCGACCCATGGGGGAACGACTACTTCGACGACACCTACTACGTGAACGGCCAGCCCGAGCGCTTCACCGGCTACTGCACGGACGTGTTCTTCCGCGAAGGGCTGCGCTTCATCGAGGAGCACCGCGACGAGCCGTTCTTCTGCTACATCGCCACCAACGCCCCGCATACCCCGCTCAACGTGGAGCCCGGCTACGTGGATGTGTACCGCGACGCCGTACCGCACGAGGACCGGGCGCGGTTCTACGGCATGATCACCAACATAGACGAGAACTTCGGCACGCTGACGCGCGCCCTGCAGGAGCTCGGACTGGCCGAGGACACCATCGTCGTGTTCATGACCGACAACGGCACCGCCGGCGGCGTCGAGCTCGACGCGGACGAGCACCCGCGCGAGGGGCCGGGCAGCTTCAACGCCGGCATGCGCGGCAGGAAGGGCTCACCCTACGAGGGCGGCCACCGCGTGCCGTTCCTGCTGCGCTACCCCGCCGGGGGCGCGGCCGGCGGACGCGACGTCGAGACGCTCACCAGCTACGTCGACTTCATGCCGACGGTCCTGGACCTGTGTGGCCTGGACGTGCCGGCCGGCCGCTCCTTCCACGGCCGCAGCCTCGCGCCCCTGATTCGCGGCGAGGCGGGCGCCGCGTGGGCGGAGCGCATCGTGGTGAGCGACACCCAGCGGATCGCCCGCCCCATGAAGTGGCGCAAGAGCGCGGTGATGCGCGGCCGGTGGCGGCTGGTGAACGGCACCGAGCTGTACGATCTGGAGCGCGATCCCGGCCAGCGCAGCGACGTCGCCGCCGCCAACCCCACCCTGGTGGCCGCGTTGCGCGCCGGCTACGACCGCTGGTGGGAGCGGGTCTCCGAGCAGTTCGACCGCGACGCCGCCATCGTCGTGGGGGCCGACGCGGAGCCGGTCCGGCTCACCACCCATGACCTGCGCAACGAGGCGTGCCACACCGCGTGGAACCAGCGTCAGGTGCGCGCCGGACTGGCCGTCAGCGGCTTCTGGGGCATCGACGTGCGCCGCGCCGGCCGGTACCGGGTGGAGCTGCGGCGCTGGCCGGAGGAGGCAGGCTACGCGCTGGAAGCCGGCATCGACGGCGACGACGTGGCGTGGCGCAGGGACGCGATCCGGGAGGAGGACGCTCCGCACTACAGTGGCGGCGCCGCCCTGGACATCGGCTGGGCGCAGCTCACCGCGGGCGGCCGGTGTCACCAGGCCGAGACCGCTGCCGGCGACTCGATGGCGGCGTTCGAGGTGGAGCTGGATGCCGGCCCCGAGGAGCTGTACGCATCGTTTCACGACCGTCAGGAGCGCACGATCGCCCCCTACTACGTGACGATCCGCCCGGCCTGACGCCGCCAATGCTTGACACCGAATCCGGCCGAGCGCTACCGTCGGGCCCAGTGCGGACCACCCGCTCACAGGATGGTGAGCACAGCCGGGGAGATCAAATAGCGTAACGAAATCGGAAGATAGCGCGACGACAAGGGCAGCGTCCCAGCCGGCACCTGTGCCGGTTGCCGCTGATCGATTCGACGCGACAGGAGGATCCTCTCGAGGAACACGGCGTGAAGAACACAGAGCGCGGCGAAGTATCATCCGCCCTTGCGGACGCTACTGCCGACGGCAGACTCGGCAACTTCTTCCGAACGTGCGTCCGCCAGCGACACCTGCTGTACCTCGCCGCGCCGGCGTTTCTGGTCGTGTTCGTCTTCACCTACATCCCCATGTACGGGGTGGTCGTCTCGTTTCAGAACTTCCACTTCGTGCGCGGCGTCTTCGGCAGTCCCTGGGTAGGGTTGCGGTGGTTCGAGTCGTTCTTCGCCAGTCCGTTCGCATTCCGGATCATCAGAAACCAGTTTCTGCTGGGGTTCCTCAACTTCGCGATCGGCTTCCCGGCGCCGATCCTGCTCGCTCTGCTGTTGAACGAGCTCCGCTCGGCAGGGTTCAAGCGCTCCATACAGACGCTGTCCTACTTCCCGAGCTTCATCTCGGCCGTGATCATCGTCGGCATGCTGAAGGAGCTCGCCGGACTGGAAGGCCCGATCAACGCCTTGATGGTCCGACTCGGGATCGAGCCCGTCCACTTCTTCGCCCGGCCCGAGTGGTTTCGGAGCCTCTTCATCGGTTCCGACATGTGGCAGAGCATGGGGGTGGGGACGATCATCTACCTGGCGGCCTTGACCCAGTTGAATCCCGAGCTGTACGAAGCGTCGGTCATCGACGGCGCCAATCGGCTGCAGAAGATCCGGCACGTCACCATACCGGGCATCGCTCCCACGGTCATCATCCTGATGATCCTCGCCGTCGGTCAGATGATACGCAACGCGGACACCGAGAAGGTGCTGCTCATGTACAACCCGCAGACCTACGAGACCGCGGACATCATCGGCACCTACGTCTATCGACAAGGCATACTGGGCGCGAATTTCAGCTACGCGGCCGCCGTGGGGTTGCTGATGAGCGTCGTGTCGTTCGTATTCCTCTACGTCACCAACTTGGTGAGCAGACGGATCTCGGACACCAGCCTGTGGTAGCGGCCCTGTAGTAACGGCATGGCGATGATCGAGGACCGCACTTGGGGGTCGGTGCTCTTCAACGTGGTCAACCACGCCTTCCTGGTCGTGATGGGCGTCGTGTGGCTGTATCCCATGGCCAGAGTCATCGCCCTTTCGCTGAGCGATCCCACGGCGATCCTGCTCGGGGAGGTCGATTGGTATCCGAAAAGGCCGACGCTGATAGGGTATTCCTACATCCTCAGCTATCGCCTGCTGTGGCGGGCGTATGCCAATACCGTGCTGTATGCCGGCGTCGGCACGTTCGTGACCATCACGTTGACGTCGATGATCGCGTACTCGCTGTCGATCAAGACGTTCGTGTTGCGGAAATTCCTGACCGTCTACCTGGCCATCACCATGTTCTTCTCGGGCGGCTTGATACCGACCTTTCTGTTGATCAAGACCCTGGGCGGGATGGATACCTTCTGGGTGATGGTGATACCGGGCTCGGTCGCCGCGTTTACGGTCATCGTGTTCAGGACGTTCTTTCAGAACCACCCGGAGTCGCTGCGGGAGTCGGCGTACATCGACGGGGCGAACGACATCACGATCCTCTTCCGCATCGTGCTGCCGATATCGACGGCGCTGCTGGCGACGTTCGCCCTGTTCACGATCGTCGGGCATTGGAACCGCTGGTTCGAGGCGCTGATTTACCTGACCGATCCGGAGCGGCATCCGCTGCAGATGATCCTGCGGCGGCTGGTGGTGCTGGAGGACACGCTGCACCACCTGTTCGACGCCGAGGATCCGCGCATACTGGCCATGATGGAGGGCGTCATTCATCCGAAGAACATACAGTTCGCGGCGGTCGTCATCGTCCTGGTGCCGATCGTGGTCATGTTCCCCTACGCGCAGCGGTATTTCATGAAGGGGCTGATCGTGGGATCGCTCAAGGGTTGATGAGCGTGCCGCGGCAGGGAGGTGCGATGGAAGGAAGCTGAACGAATGTGGTATCAAATCAGGAGATCGGAGCGGACGGCGTACGCGTCCGCGAGACACACACGAAGCGAGGTGTAAACGTGACGAAGCTGAACAAGCACATGGTGCTGGGAGTGACATTCCTGTGCCTCTCCGCCCTGATCGCGGGCGCGAGCGCGAGCGAGGAGATGGCGGAAGGCATGCCCGAGGTGTTGCAATTCTCCAGCTACATGGGAGAGCCGGGGGCGGAAGTCCATATCTCGGAGTGGCCGTCGCAGATGGCGATCGTAGCGGCCGCAGAGAGATACCTGGGCATGCCGATCGAGATCGAGTGGGTGTTGCTGCCGCCGGGAGATCACCGGGACCGGCAGGCCGTCTACCTTGCCAGCGGTGATCTGCATGACGTCTTCAGCGCGAGCGGGAATGTGGAGACCATCAACAACCTCGGCGAGCTGGGCCAGATCATCAACATCCTGGACTACGAGGACGAACTGCTCTATTACAAGGAGTGGCTGGGAACGGAGAACTACAACCTGGAGCGGGCGGGGTTCGACACCGGCAAGGTGTGGGGGTTCGCCTACGGGCAGGCTTCCCCGGACGAAGGATCGCAGTGGGTATGGGCGGCCCGGATGGACACCTACGAGACACACGATCTGCAGGTGCCGGAGACGCTCGATGAGCTGTACGATGTGCTCGCGGCGTTGAAGGGATTGTATCCGGACTCGTATCCGATGGAGTCCTACGTCGCGCCGCAGTGGTACGGCATCCCGCGGGTGATCATGCTGATCAACCGGGTGGACTTCGGGGTCTACTACGACGGCAGCAAGTACATCTATGGTCCCATCGATCAGGAAGAGCGGTTCAGGCAGAGCATCGAGTACGTGGCCAGGCTCTACGAAGAGGGGCTCCTGCAGCCGGAGTTCTTCACGCAGAACCCGGACGACCTGCCGGCCAAGTCGCTGCAGGACCGGACCTTCATGATCCCCAACCAGTTCGCCCTCAACGTGTCCAACCGGCACAACAATCCGGAATACCCCGAGGTCGTATGGGGGGTGATGCCTAGGCCCAAGGGATTCGACGGGCAGCCGGGCTGGAAGCCCAACATCAACAAGAAGGGCAACAACTTCATCAGGGTGAACGCCCACATCAACGCCGACTTCGAGCACCCGGCGCTGCTGGTCAAGCTGCTGGACTTCGCGTTCTCGCAGGAAGTGATCGATTATGCCAATTGGGGCATCGAAGGTGAGACGTACACCGTGGACAGCGACGGCAAGAAGAGCTGGGCGCCGGTGATCATGGACCTGACGGGAGCCGACCGCTCCATCAAGCTGGCGGAGTGGGGAGCCATCGGCTCGGGATTCGGCTACCCGATGCTGTCGCTGCCGACCATTCTCGACTGGGAACCGCGCGGGCAGCTCTGGGAGACCCCCGTGGCGTACGGCGGCGGCGAGTTCTTCAAGCCGGCGAGCGTCTTCGCGTGGAGCGACGAGTTCGACGGCGCGCCGAGGTCACACGAGTACGCGCCGCCCATCAATCTCACCCAGGACGAACTGGCGACCGTGAGAGAGATACGGGGTGCCGTGGACACCGCGGTGGAAGAGGGCATGACCAAGCTGATCACCGGTCAGATGAGCTTCGACGACTGGGATGCCTACATCCAGGGAGTCAAGGACACTGCGGATTACCAGCGCGTGGTGGACATCCATAACGCCCACCTGAACTAGCCACGGAGCGATCCGTGCGGTAGCAGGACGGTGGTGTGGGGAGCACGGCAGGAGGTTGCCGTGCTCCCCCGTGTGGTTCCGCCGCGAGGCGCGAGCCGGATGCGGCGAAAGGGAGGTCGTACATGAATACGGCGGGACGGGACGGAAAGGGCGTGGCGGACATCGGCTCCAGGCTCGAGCCGTTCGTCGACGATTGGCTGATCGAATCGATGCGGGGCGTGGATCTCAAGCTCCATCCGCCCGAGCGGTGCGAGACGGCGCTCGCGTTCGACGCGCCGTGGGAGGGGTCGGGAAGCGCCTACGTGACGGTGTTCAAGGACGGCGAGCGCTATCGGATGTACTACCGCGGCTCGTCCGCCGACGGTGCGCGGCGGGAGGTCACCTGCTGCGCGGAGAGCGATGACGGCATCCACTGGCACAGGCCCTCGTTCGGCGCCTGCGAGTTCGATGGCTCGCGCGACAACAACATCGTCTGGACCGAAGCGGGATCGCACAATTTCATGCCCTTCCGGGATGCCAACCCGCGGGCGTCCGAGGCGGAGCGCTACAAGGCGATCGGCGGCGGGTACCATGGCTTCGTCTCACCCGACGGCATCCACTGGAAGACGATCCGCGATGAGAAGATCATCGACCCGTTCGCCAAGTGCGTCGGGGACGGTGACTGGATCGGCCAGGCGTTCTGGGATGCCGGGCAGGAGCACTACGTGGCGTACGTCCGCGGGTGGCGCGGGTCGGACCCGATCCGGTTCCAGCACGAGTTGCCTGCCGAGCACGACGGCACGCTCTATCCGCTCTGTCACGTACCGGATACGTACCGGCAGGTGCTGCGCTGCACCTCGACGGACTTCATCGACTGGACGGAGCCGGAGTTCATCAACTTCGGCGGCACTCCGCCGGAGCACTTCTACACGAACGCGGTCACCCCCTATTTTCGGGCTCCGCACGTGTACCTGGCGTTCCCGAAGCGGTTCTCCCCGGAGCGCAAGAAGGTGGAGGAGCACGACAAGGACGGTGTCTCCGATGCGGTGTTCCTGAGCAGCCGCGACGGCATGAACTTCGACCGGAGGTTCATGCAGGCCTTCCTTCGTCCCGGCCGCGACCGCCTGAACTGGACGCAGCGGAGCAACATGCCCGCGTGGGGCGTCGTCCCGACCGGTCCCGACGAGATCTCCATCTACTTCAGCGAGAACTACGACCATCCGACCGGCCGTATGCGCCGCGCCAGGCTGCGGACCGACGGGTTCGTGTCCGTCCATGCGGACTACCGGGGCGGCGAGCTCGTGACCAGGCCCATCGTCTTTCGAGGCGGTGCCCTGATCCTGAATTACGCGACCTCCGCGGTCGGCAGCGTGCAGGCCGAGATTCAGGACGGTGACGGTCAACCCGTACCGGGACATGCGCTTGCGGACTCAACGGAGATCTACGGGGACGAGATCGAGCACGCGGTCGCGTGGAAGGGCGGATCGGACCTGGCCCGCCTGAGCGGCCGGCCGGTCCGGCTGCGGTTCGTGATGAAGGACGCCGACCTGTACTCGATCAGGTTCCGCTGACGCGCTCCGTGCCGTACGTGCTCAGGGAGGCGAGATGAACGACGACTGGAGGCAGCCGTTCGAGCCGGACGAGCACACGGTTGCGCTCTACCACTTCGACGAAGGCTCCGGCGACGAGGCCCACGACGCCTGCGGCGATCCGGCGTTGACCCTGCGGGCCTACAAGACGGCGCTGTGGGGCAGCCGGCCGGGCTTCGGCGCGACCGCGCGCTTCGACCGGCAGAACGCCCACCTGCTGGTCGGACCGGCGAACAACGACAAGCTGGAGCTGCGGACCTGCACGCGGGAGTGGACGATCGAAGCCTGGGTTCGCTACACGGGCCCCGGCGGCAAGGACCGCGCCCGGAACTGGCCGCCGGGACAGGGATATGTCTTCGCCAACATCTGCGGCTCCGACGAGGAGGGATGCGCCCTGGCGGACGGCTACCGCCAGGGCTGGATCTTCTACCTGCGGACGGCCGAGACGGGTCCCCACTCGACGCGTTCGGACGGGCTCCTCCCCGGCGCCAGGTTCCTCGGTGCGCACCGGGGCAGGGACCCGAACAACGACGTGGGCACCGCGTTCTGGCCCGGGACCGCGCACGGCTGGCTACACGAGGATCGGGGCCGCTTTCGCGACAGCGGCTGGCATCACGTCGCCTGGCAGTTCCGCTACCGGGACCAGACCGGGTTCCTGTACGTCGACGGCAGGATGATCCGGAAGGTGCCGCTTCCGGCTCCCGGGCGCGCTTCGACTCGGATCGTCGCCAACGACGCCGAGCGGTGCGACATCCCCTTTCAGGTGGGCGGCTTCCTCCGCCCGGAGCATCGCGACGGCTGGGTCCCCGGTGACTTCGGCATGACCATGTACAACCTGGAAGGCGAGATCGACGAGCTGCGCATCTCGGACGTCATGCGCTACCCGGTAGCGGACGGGCTGAGCATCATCCGCCAGAAGCTGCCCGAAGCCGGCCTGAACGTGCCCTATCAGGTTCGGCTGGGAGCGGATGCGGGCACCGGCAGGGTCTCGTGGGAGCTGGCGGCGGGCGGTCTGCCCGCGGGAATGAGCCTGGACCCGTCCGAGGGGGTGATTCGCGGCACGCCGCAGCAGACGGTGGCAAAGCAGGAGATCGCCGTTCGGGCTCGCGATGAGAAGGGAGCTACGGACGAGCACGTCTTCAGCCTGGCGGTGGTGCGCGGCCGGCTGGTCACGGAGTCGCTGCCCCCGGCCTTCGCGGGTGCGGCCTACCGCGCCAGGTTGACCGCCGAGCACATGGCCGGGCCGCTGGCGTGGGAGATCGTCTCCGGGACGCTTCCCGACGGCGTGAGCCTGGACGGACAGACGGGTCATCTGGCCGGGACCGCGGTGGAGGAAGGGTGGTCGACTCTGACGGTGCGGGTGACCGACGCGAATGGGCTGGAGGATCGGGCGGAGCTCACGCTCAAGGTGCTGCCGGCAGCGCTGCGCGTGGTCGATGCCGACGAGCACACCGTGGCGCTCTACGACTGGCAGGGACCTGGCGGCCGGCTGATCCCGGAACGGGTGAGCGGCGATCCGGAGCTGGCGCTCACCTACACCAACATGGGCGGGGATCGGCGGGTGTGCTGGCCGGGCCGGGAAGGGCGGTTCCCGCAGGAGACCGGGCACGGCGAGCACGGCTACGCGGTCGTGGGCCAGGGGCAGGAGAGCTTTCCGAGGTTCGACGGCAGCCACCGGCCGGATCCCAGGCTCGATCTGAAGACCTGCGACGAGGCATGGACGGTGGAAGCCTGGGTGCGCCGCGGCGGTCCGTGGCAGGCGTTCGACGACGTGCCCCTGAAGCGGTTCGACTACGGCCACGTCTGCGGGACCTACGACACCGCCGAGAGCGGGGTGTGGGAGCTGTATCTGTCGGATCTGAACGCTCCCGGCGGCGCGATGGCGCCGGGCGTGCACTTCCAGAGCCGCGATCACACGTGGAAGCACCTGGATCCCTGGATGCGGCCGAAGGGCATGGTGACCTCGCGGGAAGAGGCGGGGATCGACGACACGGAGTGGCACCACGTCGCCTGGCAGTACGGCTGCGCCGAGGATCTGCATCAGCTTTTCCTGGACGGCAGGCCGATCTGGGAGATGCGCAGTCCCGACGGCCGCCGGCTGGTCAACGATCGCGAGCACCAGGCGCAGTTCAGCGTGTTCAGCCGCCTGACCGGCTACACCCGCTACGGAGGCGGCTTCAACTACTTGGGCTGGGGCAACTTCTTCGGTCAGATCGGTGAGATCCGTATTTCCGATGTCCGGCGGTACTGACCGGGTGAGCTCGGATTGGACCGGGCGTTGCGAGCCGGATCGGCACACCGTAGCGCTCTACCGGTTCGACGAGGGGGAGGGCGGCGAGGCGCACGACGCATGCGGTGATGCAGACCTGACCCTGAAGGCCAGACGCGCGCTCTGGGGCCGGGCACCGGACGGCGGCGCCGCGGCGCGCTTCGAGTCCATCGACGATGACGCCAACGTGTTCGTCGGTCCGCTCAACCACCCCAAGCTGATGTTGAAGCCCTGCACGCGGGAATGGACGGTGGAAGCCTGGATTCGCTACACGGGGCCATGGGGCGGATTCGGCAGGTACGACGCCACCTATGCGCACCTCTGCGGGTCCTCCGAAGAGGGCTACCATCTCTCGCACATCGGGGTCCGCGGCGGCTTTCAGTTTCTGCTGGAAGGTGGCAACGCTCCCGACGCCGGGCATGGATTGCTGCCGACCTCACGCTACGAGGGGAACTTCGCGGGGAAGGACCCCAACTACGACGTGCACTACATGGCCGACCTCGAGCCGGCCCTTGCCGCAAAGGACGCGGACGGGATACGCGACGACCGGTGGCATCACGTGGCCTGGCAGTTCCGCTTCCGCGACCAGATGCACGTCCTGTTCGTCGACGGCACACCGGTGCGACGCATCCAGCCCTATCGGAAGATCTTCAACGACACCGACGAGCACGTCGGCGTGCCGTTCATGGTGGGTGGGATCCTCTGCTGGAGCGATCCGCCGTGGCCCGGACGGGGCAACTTCGTCGGGGAGATGTACGACCTGCGGATCTCCGACGTCATGCGCTACCCGGTCGCGGACCGGCTCTCCATCGTCGGTGGGCCCGGGTTCTCGCCCTGTGACGTCTACGCCGACGAGTCCCTCCGCGCCGGCTTCCGCTTCGGCACCGAAGCGCTGCCGTTCGCCGTCCCGGACGTTCCGTACCGCGTTGAGCTCGCCGCGGACGGTGCGGACGGGAGCGTCAGGTGGGAGCTCTCCGACGGCCGTCTTCCGAACGGGCTGGAGCTGCGGGAAGAGGGCATCGTCGAAGGCACGGTACGCGGGTACGTCGACCGGGACGCCCATTTCACGGTCAACGCCACCGACCAGGCAGGGCAGTGCGACAGCCATACCTTCGCCATCGGCATCCGCACGGTCACGATCACGACCGCGGCCCTGCCGCCCGCCTTCGTCGGGACCGAATACCGACACCTGCTGGAGAGCAGACATGCGGTGCAGTCCGTCACGTGGGAGGTGACCTCAGGAAGACCTCCCGATGGGATCGTCCTGGAGGAAGCCTCCGGAGCACTGCACGGCGTGCCGGTGGACCGCGGCACCTGCGTGTTCCGGGTGGCGGCCGCGGACTCCGCGGGTGCCGGGGCGACACGAGCTCTGGCGATGCGGGTGCTTCCCAGGGAGCTGCATCGCATCGAGGCCGATGAGAACACCGTGTTCCTCTACGCCTGGCAGGACGAAGACCTGCTGTACGCCAGGGATGCCTCAGGCGACGAGGAGCTGACCCTGACCTGTGTCGGCCGGCACTCGGACCGGCGGGTCGCGTGGCCCGGCCGGGAGGGACGGTTTCCGCAGGACACCGGTCATGGCGAGCACGGCTGGGTGAGCCTCAAGACCGACCACGACAAGCACAATCTGCGGACGTGCCGCGAGGCGTGGACGGTCGAGGCATGGATCCGGCCGGGTGGCCCGGTGCAGGGGTTCGGCGCCTCGCGGCCGTTCGACTTCGGACACGTCTGCGGCACGTATGACACGTCGGAAAGCGGCGTGTGGGAGCTTTTCATCTCCAACCTCGACTCGCCGGACGGGAGCTGGGCGCCCGGCGTGCACTTCGCATGCGGGCCGGATCTGGTGCTCAAGGACCTGCATCCGTGGAAGCGGCCGGCAGGCGTCGTGGGCAGTCACGAAGATGCGGGAATACGGGACGATCAGTGGCATCACGTGGCCTGGCAGTACGGTCGCTCGGAAGACCTGCACCAGTTGTTCCTCGACGGTGCGTTGATCTGGGAGATGCGAGCGCCGGACGGCATCAGGCTGGTCAATAAGCGCCGGCACGGGGCGCAGTTCAGCGTCGGCACCCGAATCGACCGCTACGCCTACTGGTGCACGGACGCGGATGGCCGTCACCACCATCCGAACTACCTGGGCTGGGGCAACTTCTTCGGCCAGATCGGCGAGATACGGGTGTCCGGTATCAGGCGGTACTGATCACACGGGAAGTCAGGCAGGAGGGATCGGCATGAGCTCCGACTGGACGCGGCCGTTCGAGCCGGACGAGCACACGGTGGCGCTCTACCACTTCGACGAGGGGGAGGGCGACCAGGTCCATGATGCCTGCGGCGATCCGGAATTGACCCTGCGGGCGTACCGGAAGGCACTGTGGGGCAGCCGGCCGGGCTTTGGGTCCACGGCGCGGTTCGACCGGCAGAACGCCCACCTGCTGGTCGGCCCGGCGAACAACGACAAGCTGGAGCTGCGGACCTGCACGCGCGAATGGACCGTCGAAGCCTGGGTGCGATACACGGGCCCCGGCGGCCAGGACCGCGCCCGGAGCTGGCCCCCCGGCAAGGCATATACCTGCGGCTTCATCTGCGCCACGGACGAGGAAGGATGTGCGCTGGCGGATGGGTATCGGCAGGGCTGGTCGTTCCACCTGCACCAGACGAAGGCCGAGGGGTTGAAGTGGACCCGCGAGGACGGGCTCATTCCCGGAGCCAGATTCATTGGATCGCTCCGCGGAAGAGACCCGAACCATGACACGAGCAACGCCCTCATGCCCGAGACCCCGTTCGGCTGGCTGCACGAGGACCGGGGACGCTTCTGCGACACGGAGTGGCATCACGTGGCGTGGCAGTTCCGCTACCGCGATCAGACGAACTTCCTCTTCGTCGACGGAAGGCTCGTCAGGAGAGCGCAACTCCCGGCGCCGGGATGCGCTTCGACCCGGATCATCGCGGCCGATGCCGAGCGCTGCGACATCCCGTTTCAGGTGGGCGGCTTCCTCCGCCCGGAGCATCGGGACGGCTGGGTCCCCGGCGACTTCGGCATGACCATGTTCAACCTGGAAGGCGAGATCGACGAGCTGCGCATCTCGGACGTCATGCGCTACCCGGTGGCGGACCGACTGACCATCATCGGCCAGAAGCTGCCCGAAGCGAGCCTGAACCTGCCCTATCAGGTTCGGCTGGGAACGGATGCGGCCGCCGGCAGGGTCTCGTGGGAGCCGGCGGCGGGCAGCCTGCCCGCGGGATTGAGCCTGGACCCGTCCGAGGGGGTGATTCGGGGCACGCCGGAGCAGACGGTGGCGGAGCAGGAGCTCACGGTCCGGGCACACGATGAGGCGGGAGCCACAGACGAGCACACCTTCAGCCTTGCGGTGGAGCGCGGCCGGATGGTCACGGAGTCGCTGCCCCCGGCCTTCGCGGGCGCTCCCTACCGGGCCGGCCTGACGGCCGAGCACATGGCCCGGCCGCTCGAGTGGGAGATCGTCTCCGGGATCCTTCCGGAGGGCATGAGCCTGGACGACAGGACCGGGTGCCTGGCCGGGACCGCGATCGAGGATGGGTGGTCGAGACTGTCGGTTCGAGTGACCGACGCGAATGGGCTGCCGAATCGCGTGGAGCTCACGCTGAAGGTGCTGCCCGCGGCGCTGCGCGTGCTCGACGCCGACGAGCACGCCGTGGCGCTGTACGACTGGCAGGGACCGGGCGGCCGGCTGATCCCGGAACGGGTGAGCGGCGATCCCGAGCTGGCGCTCACCTACACCAACATGGGCGCGGATCGGCGGGTCTCCTGGCCGGGCCGGGACGGGAGGTTCCCGCAGGAGACCGGGCACGGCGAGCACGGCTACGCCGTCATGGGCCAGGAGAAGGAGAGCTATCCCCGGTTCGAAGGCCGCCACCGGCCGGATCCCCGGCTCGATATGAAGACCTGCGCCGAGGAGTGGACGGTGGAAGCCTGGGTGCGCCGCGGCGGTCCGTGGCAGGGGTTCGACGACCCTCCCCTGAAGCGGTTCGACTACGGCCACGTCTGCGGTACGTACGACAGCAGGGAGCAGGGCGTCTGGGAGCTGTATCTGTCCGAGCTGAACTCGCCCGATGCCGGCATGGCGCCGGGCGTGCACTTCCAGAGCCGTGACTACACCTGGAGGAACCTGCATCCGTGGATGCGCCCGGGTGGCATCGTGGCCGAGCGGGAGGAGATCGGGATCAGCGACACGGAGTGGCACCACGTGGCGTGGCAGTACAGCTACGCCGAGGATCGGCACCAGCTCTTCCTGGACGGCAGGCCGATCTGGGAGATGGACAATCCCGACGGCCGCGCTCTGGTCAACGACCGCGAGCACGACTGCCAGTTCAGCGTGTTCAGCCGCCTGACCGGTTACACCCGATACGGGGGCGGCTTCAACTACGTGGGCTGGGGCAACTTCTTCGGTCAGATCGGTGAGATCCGCATTTCCGATGTCCGGCGGTACGGTGGGAGGTAAGGGAATGAGCTCGGACTGGACCAGGCGCTTGGAGCCGGATCGGCACACGGTGGCGCTGTACCGTTTCGACGAGGGGGAGGGCCGCGAGGCGCACGACGCCTGCGGTGACGCTGCGCTGACGCTGACGGCCAGGCAGGCGCTCTGGGGCCGCGCACCGGACGGCGGCGCCGCGGCTCGCTTCGCATCCGTCGACGATGACGCCAACGTGTTCGTCGGCCCGCTCAACCACCCCAAGCTGATGCTGAAGCCCTGTACGCGGGAATGGACGGTGGAAGCCTGGATTCGCTACACCGGACCATGGGGAGGGTTCGCCCGGAACACCACGTACGCGCACCTCTGCGGGTCCTCCGAGGAGGGCTACCATCTCTCGCACATCGGCGTCCGCGCCGGCTTTCAGCTTCTGCTGGAAGGGGGGAGCGCTCCCGACGCCGGGCACGGGTTGCTGCCCACCTCCCGCTACGAGGGGAACTTCGCGGGCAAGGACCCCAACCATGACGTGCACTATGGCGTCGGCAGCGAGCCGGCCCTTGCGGGAGCGGATGTGGACGGGATACGCGACGAGCGGTGGCATCACGTGGCCTGGCAGTTCCGCTTCCGCGACCAGGTGCACGTCCTGTTCGTGGACGGCATGCCGGTGCGGCGCATCCAGCCGTACCGCAAGATCCTGAACGATACCGACGAGCACGCCGGCGTGCCCTTCACGGTGGGCGGCTTCCTGTGTTGGAGTGATCCGCCGTGGGACGGCAGGGGCAACTTCGTCGGGGAGATGTACGACCTGCGGATCTCCGACGTCATGCGCTACCCGGTCGCGGACCGGCTCGCCATCGTCGGTGGGCCCGGGTTCTCGCCCTGTGACGTCTACGACGACGAGTCCCTGCGCGCCGGCTACCGGTTCGGCACCGAAGCGCTCCCGTTCGCCGTCCCGGACGTTCCGTATCGTGTGGAGCTCAGCGCGGACGGCGCGGAGGGGAACGTGACGTGGGAGCTCTCCGACGGCCGCCTTCCGAACGGGCTGGAGCTGCGGGAAGACGGCATCGTCGAAGGCACGGTACGCGGGCAGGTCAACCGAAACGCCCGTTTCACGGTCAGCGCAACCGACGAGTCAGGTCACCGCGACCGCCACGGCTTCGTCATCGGCATCCGCAACGGCACGATCACGACCGAAGCGTTGCCGCCCGCATTCGTGGGGACGGAGTACCGGCACCGGTTGGAGAGCCGCTACGCGGTAGAGCCCGTCAGGTGGGAGGTGAGTGCGGGAGCGCCGCCACCCGGCATCGCGCTGGACGCAGCCTCGGGTGAGTTGAGGGGCGTGCCGGCGGGCCGCAGCGTCGGCCAGTTCCGGGTCGCTGCCACGGATTCCGCGGATTCCCGGGCGACACGAGATCTGGCGATTCGGGTGCTTCCCGCGGAGCTGCGCCGTATCGACGCCGATGCGCACACCGTGTTCCTGTACGACTGGCAGGACGAGGACCTGCTGTACGCCAGGGACGCCCTGGGGGACGAGGGGTTGACCATGACCTGTGCCGGCCGGGCCGCGGACCGAAGGGTTGCGTGGCCCGGCCGGGAGGGACGGTTTCCGCAGGATACCGGCCATGGAGAGCACGGCTGGATGAGCCTGAAGACCGACGACGACAAGCACAATCTCAGGACGTGCCCTGAGGCATGGACGGTCGAGGCGTGGATCCGCCCCGGTGGCCCGGTGCAGGCGTTCGGCGCCTCGCGGCCGTTCGACTTCGGACATGTCTGCGGCACGTATGACACGTCTGAGAGCGGGGTGTGGGAGCTGTACCTCTCCAACCTCGACTCGCCGGACGGGAGCTGGGCGCCCGGCGTCCACTTCGCATGCGGACCGGACCTGGTGCTGAAGGACCTGCATCCGTGGAAACGGCCGGCGGGCATCGTAGGGGCTCGCGAAGATGCGGGGATACGGGACGATCAGTGGCACCACGTGGCCTGGCAGTACGGCCGCTCGGACGACCTGCACCAGTTGTTCCTCGACGGTGCGTTGATCTGGCAGATGCGAGCGCCGGACGGCATCAGGCTGGTCAACGAGCGCCGGCACAGGGCGCAGTTCAGCGTCGCGACCCGAATCGGCCGCTACGCCTACTGGTGCACGGACGAGGACGGCGGTCACCACCATCCCAACTATCTGGGCTGGGGCAACTTCTTCGGTCAGATCGGCGAGATACGCGTGTCGAGCATCCGGCGGTACTGAGCATACGGGAGGCATCGGCATGAGCTCCGACTGGACCCGGCCGTTCGAGCCGGACGAGCACACCGTGGCGCTCTATCACTTCGACGAGGGCGAGGGCGATCTGGCCCACGATGCCTGTGGCGATGGCGAACTGACGCTGCGCGCGCACGGGAAGGCGCTGTGGGGTAGCCGCCCCGGTTTCGGCGCCACCGCTCGCTTCACCGGGAGCGACGACGATGCCGAGATCCTGGTCGGCCCCGTGGACGACGACAAGCTGGAGCTGCGCGGCTGTACCAGGGAGTGGACGATCGAGGCATGGCTTCGACTCGCCGCGCGGCCCGGCGAACGGCGGGACGAAGCATGGGCGGGAGCGTCCGGCTACCTGAACATCTGTGGTACCGACGACGAGGGGTTCGGCATGCCCGAAGGCGTGCGTGCGGGCTGGAACTTCTACCTGCTCTGGCCGCATTGGCCCATCCTCAAGAAGCTGCGCCATCACGACTTGTGGATCAACGGGAACGGGCTCGCCCCGCAGGGCCGCTACATCGGCTCATATGAGCGGGCTCCCCACAACGACGTGAACGAGGTCGGCGCGTTCGCCACGGCGCCGGCCATCGACGACGACCGCTGGCACCATGTCGCCTGGCAGTTCCGCTACGAAGACCAGATGCATTTCATGTTCCTCGACGGGAAGCTGATCTACCGGGAGAGCCGGCCCGGGGGGCGAGCCGTGGCCAACGACGCATCACGGTGCGATCTGCCGTTCGTGGTCGGCGGGTTCCTGCACTCCCAGCACGACCCTTCGGACGATGCCCTGAGCAAGGACAACTTCGGGGTCTACCTGGGCCGGGGAGAGTGCAACTTCGAGGGGGAGATCGACGAGTTGCGGATCTCCGACGTCATGCGCTACCCCGCGGCCGACCGGCTGGCGGTGGTTCGCCGCGAGCTGCCCGACGCGGGCGTGAACGTGCCCTATGCGGAGTCGCTGTCGGCGGATGCGGCGCAGGGAGCGGTGACCTGGAAGGTAGCCGCGGGCCGGCTGCCGGCGGGACTGCGGCTCGATGAGGCCGGCGGCACGATCGAGGGCACTCCCACGGCAGCCGCGGAAGAAACGGAGATCACGGTTCGAGCGGCTGACGCCGCCGGGCACACGGATGAGCACACGTTCGGGCTGTGCGTGCGCCCGGGCCGTATCGTCGAAGAGTCGTTGCCGGTCGCCTTCGCGGGTCAGGCATATCGCGAACGATTGACGGTCCGGCACATGGCCGGGCCCGTGCGGTGGGAGATACGGGACGGTGCCCTGCCGGCCGGGATCGCGTTCGACGGCGCCAAGGGAGAGTTCGGCGGCATCCCGAGTGCTACGGGTCGGGCGGACGTGCGTGTGGAGGCCAGGGACGCCGGCGGTCAGACCGATCGCCGGGACCTGGTGCTGGCGGTGCTGCCGGGCGCGTTGCGCTACATCGAGCTGGATCGGCACACGGTGGCGCTCTGGGACTGGCAGGGGGCCAGCGGCAAGCTGATACCGGATCTCGCCGGCGACGAGGAGTTGACCCTCACCTGGACCAACGTGAAGGGAGACACGCGTCTGCCGCGGCCCGGCTGGGGGCGGTATCCCTCCTTCATCGGCGGCGGGGAAGGGGGGTTCGTCGGACCGCAGCACAACGACAAGATCGATCTGCGCACCTGTGCGGCCGAGTGGACGGTGGAAGCCTGGCTGCGGCGCGGCGGGCCGGTGGACGGCTATGGGCGGGAGTTCCACTTCGGGCACGTCTTCGGGACCTACGACAACACCGAGCGCGGGGTGTGGGAGCTGTACCTGTCCGACCACGACGCGCCGGACGGGAGCATGGCCCCCGGCGTCCACTTTCTGGGTGCCGAACCGGAGCACGCGCTGCTGAATCTCCACCCGTGGTCGCGTCCTGACGGCATCGTCGAGGAACGGGAAGCGGTCGGCATACGTGACACGGAGTGGCACCACGTCGCCTGGCAGTACTCGCATGCCGATGAGGTCCATCAGCTCTTGCTGGACGGAAACGTGATCTGGCAGATGTACCGCCCGGACGGGCGCCGGCTGGTCAACGACCGCCGGCACGATGCCCAGTTCAGCATCTCGTCCAGGCTGCAGGGCTACTCCCGCTATGGGGGAGCGTTCAACTGGCTGGGGTGGGGCAACTTCTTCGGCCAGATCGGCGAGATACGCCTGTCGAGCATCCGGAGGTACTGACCGGTGGGAGATGAAGACATGAGTTCCGATTGGACCAGGCCGTTCGAGCCGGACGAGCACACGGTGGCGCTCTATCACTTCGACGAAGGTGAGGGCGACGAAGCCCATGACGCCTGCGGCGATCCCGAGTTGACGTTGCGTTCCCGCGGGCGGGCGCTGTGGGGCAGCCGGCCGGGATTCGGGTCCACGGCGCGCTTCGAGCGCAGCGACAGCAACATCCGCATGGGTCCCGTGAACTACGACAAGCTGCAGTTGCGGACCTGTACCGCGGAGTGGACGGTGGAGGCGTGGGTTCGCTACACCGGCCCCGGCGGCAGGGACCGGGTCGAGTGGGCCCGGTTCGGCGGGGATGACGCCCTGCTGGGCCGCTACACCTACGCGTTCCTGTGCGGCACGGACGAGGAAGGCTTCAGCCTGCCCAGCGGAATGCGTGGCGGCTGGAGCTTCTACCTCAACTGCTCGGGCGTGCCGGGCACCCTGGAAGACGGACTCATGCCGGGCTCGCGGCTCCTGGGCTGGTCGGGCAGGATGCCCATTCACGGCATCCTGATCACCCCCACGTCCTCGTTCGGCTGGCTGGATGAGGACCGGGGACGGTTCCGCGACACCGGCTGGCACCACGTGGCCTGGCAGTTCCGCTACCGCGATCAGATGAACTGCCTGCTGGTGGACGGCAAGGTCGTCCGGCAGGTGTGGCTTCCCGCCCCCGGCCAGTCCTCGAATCGCATCCTCGTCAACGACGCCGACCGATGCGACATTCCCTTCTACGTGGGCGGGATCCCTCACTCGCGCGATCCGGTCGTCACATCGGGCCTGGAGATGGGCAACATGGACGGCGAGATCGACGAGCTGCGCATCTCGAGCGTCATGCGCTACCCGGTGACGGACCAGATGGCCGTCATCCGCCAGAAGCTGCCCGAAGCCGGACTGGGGATCCCGTATGAGGTTCGCCTTGGCGCGGACGCGGCTGCCGGGACGGTCTCCTGGGCGATGACGGAGGGCAGCCTGCCGGCCGGGATGGGATTCGATGCCGGCACCGGAGTGATTCGAGGGACGCCGGCGGAAACGGCGGAGTCCCGTCACTTCACCATCGGAGCGCGGGACGAAGCGGGAGCGACCGACGGCCACACCTTTTCGCTTGCGGTGCGGCGGGGGCGGCTGGTTACCGAATCGCTGCCGACCGCCTACGTCGGTGCTGCGTATCAGGCCGCGCTCACCACCGAGCACATGGCCGAACCGCTGGAGTGGGAGGTGGTGTCCGGCGCCCTCCCCGCGGGCATGAGCTTCGACGGCACGGCAGGGTGCCTGGCGGGGACTCCGGTCGAGGCGGGACGCTCCCGGCTTGCGGTGCAGGTGACGGACGCCAACGGGCTGAGCGATCGCGCCGAGATGCTCCTCAGGGTGCTTCCGGACCACCTGCGGGTGATGGGCCCGGACGAGCACACGGTGGCGCTCTATGACTGGCAGGGGCCGGACGGCCGGCTGTTCGAGGAACGCGTCAGCCGCGACCGGACGATGACGTTGACCTACACGAACACGGGCGGCGACCACCGGCACTGCTGGCCCGGCCGTGAGGGACGGTTCCCGCTGGACACCGGACATGGCGAGCACGGGTACGCGAACATCGGCAGGGAATGGGGCTCGCTGCCGAAGGCCAGGGCCGAATACGAATCGGTTCCGGAGCTGGACCTGAAGACGTGCACCCGTGAGTGGACGGTGGAAGCGTGGGTGCGGCGGGGCGGCCCGTGGCAGGGGTTCGGCGACCTTCCCCTGAGGCGGTTCGACTACGGTCACATCTGCGGAACGTACGACAGCCGGGAGCAGGGGATCTGGGAGCTGTACCTGTCCGACCTCAACTCGCCCGATGCCGGCATGGCTCCGGGCGTGCACTTCCAGAGCAGAGACCACACCTGGAAGAACCTGCACCCGTGGATGCGCCCGCATGGCATCGTGGCCGAGCGGGAGGAAGTCGGAATCAGCGATACGGAGTGGCACCACGTGGCCTGGCAGTACGGCTATGGCGAGGACGTGCACGAGCTGTTCCTGGACGGCACGCCGATCTGGCGCATGCAGAACGTCGACGGCCGCGCTCTGGTCAACGACCGGGAGCACGGCTGCCAGTTCAGCGTGATCACGCGCCTGACGGGCTACACAAAGTACGGGGGCGGCTTCAACTACACGGGCTGGGGCAACTTCTTCGGCCAGATCGGCGAGATACGCCTGTCGAGCATCCGGCGGTACTGACCGGAGGGAGATGCGGACATGAGCTCCGATTGGACCAGGCCGTTCGAGCCCGACGGGCACACGGTGGCGCTCTATCACTTCGACGAAGGTGAGGGGAACGAAACGCATGACGCGTGCGGCGATCCGGAGCTGACGCTGCGGTCCGGCGGGCGGGCGCTGTGGGGCAGCCGGCCGGGCTTCGGGTCCACGGCGCGGTTCGAGCGCAGCGACGCGAATCTCCGGATCGGTCCTGCGAACCACGACAAGCTGCAGTTGCGGACCTGCACGGAGGAGTGGACGGTCGAAGCGTGGGTTCGTTACACCGGGCCCGGCGGCAAGGACCGGGGCCAGTGGAGCCGCACGGAGGGGAGGAGGGATCCCGAGGAAGATGGACACACCTACGCCTTCATCTGCGGCACGGACGAGGAAGGCTTCAGCCTTCCCCGCGGGATGCGCGGCGGATGGAGCTTCATCCTCCGCAACGGGGCCACCCGTGGTACCCGCGAGGACGGACTCATAGCCGGAGCGCGATTCATGGGCTGGGTGGGCCGAGATCCGAACCACGACACCAGCAGCAGCCTCGGGCCCTCAGCCCCGTTCGGCTGGCTGGATGAGGACCGGGGACGGTTCCGCGACACCGGCTGGCATCACGTGGCCTGGCAGTTCCGCCACCGCGACCAGATGAACTACCTGCTGGTGGACGGCACGCTCGTCCGCCAAGTGCAGCTACCGGCCCCAGGACACGCTTCGAATCGCATCATCGTCAACGATGCCGAGCGATGCGACATCCCCTTCTGCGTGGGAGGCGTGTCTCACTCGCGGGATCCGGTCATCAGAGCGGGCCTGGAAATGGGCAACATGGACGGCGAGATCGACGAGCTCCGGATCTCGAGCGTCATGCGTTATCCCGTGACGGACCGGATGGCCGTCATCCGCCAGAAGCCGCCCGAAGCGGGACTGGGGATCCCCTACGAGGTCCGGCTGGGCGCGGATGCGTCTGCCGGCACGGTCTCCTGGGAGATGAAGGAAGGGAGCTTGCCGGCAGGGCTGGCGTTCGACACCGGAACCGGCGTGATTCGAGGGACGCCCGCGGAGACGGTGGAGTCCCGGCGGGTGACCATCGGTGCGCGGGACGAAGACGGAGCGACCGACGATCACACCTTTTCGTTCACGGTGCGGCGCGGGCGGCTGCTCACCGAGTCGCTGCCCACTGCCTACGTCGGTGCGGCCTACCAGGCCGCGCTGAACACCGAGCACATGGCCGACCCGCTGACGTGGCAGGTTGCGGGGGCCGTTCCCGCAGGCCTGAGCTTCGACGGCACGGCGGGATGCCTCTCGGGGACGCCCGTCGAAGCGGGCCGCTCCCGGCTGTCGGTCCAGGTGACGGACGCGAACGGCTTGAGCGATCGCGGCGAGCTGCTCCTCAGGGTGCTGCCCGAGCACCTGCAGGTCATAGGGTCCGACGAGCACACGGTGGCGCTCTACGACTGGCAGGGGCCGGACGGGCGGCTGTTCGAGGAACGCGTCAAGGGAGACCGGACGATGACGCTGACCTACACGAACATCGGCGGCGACCGGAGGCTGCGCTGGCCGGGCCGCGACGGAAGGTTTCCGCAGGAGACCGGGCACGGCGAGCACGGCTACGTGAACATCGGCAGGGAGTGGGGCTCGCTGCCGGAGGCCAGGGCCGCGTACGAATCGGTTCCGGAGCTCGATCTGAAGACGTGCACCCGGGAGTGGACGGTGGAAGCCTGGGTGCGCCGGGGCGGGCCGTGGCAGGGGTTCGGGGACCGTCCCCTGAAGCGATTCGACTACGGCCACATCTGCGGGACCTACGACACCCGGGAGCAGGGCGTCTGGGAGCTGTACCTGTCCGACCTCAACTCACCCGATGCCGGTATGGCCCCCGGCGTCCACTTTCAGAGCCGTGATCACACCTGGAAGAACCTGCATCCGTGGATGCGCCCGCGCGGCATCGTCGCCGAGCGGGAGGAGGTCGGGATCACCGACACGGAGTGGCACCACGTGGCCTGGCAGTACAGCTATGCCGAGGACGTGCACGAGCTGTTCCTGGACGGCACGCCGATCTGGCGGATGCGGAACGCCGACGGCCGCGCTCTGTTCAACGACCGGGAGCACGATTGCCAGTTCAGCGTGTTCACCCGCCTGACGGGCTACGCCAAGTACGGAGGCGGGTTCAACTACCTGGGCTGGGGCAACTTCTTCGGCCAGATCGGAGAGATCCGCATCTCGGGCGTGCGACGGTATTGAGCGGGCATCTTCACCGGGACAGCAGAGCCGCGACCGCGTGCTCGCCGCGCCGTACCGCGCTCTGGTATGCCGTCTCCTTCCGGGAGTCGCGGGCGCCGAGGTCGGCGCCGGCCTCAAGGAGCGCGTCCACGACCGGTTCGAGATCGTCGATGTCGTCGCGGAGGTGATGGAGGGGCGAGCCCCCGCCCGGAGTCACGCTTGTCGCAAAGCCGGGGTGCTCCGACAGGTAGCGTTGCAGCGCCACGGCCCTGCCGAAGGAGACCAGGTCGAGGCCGTCGGTGCAGTGGTCGATCAGGTAGTCGCGCATGGCGGCATGGCCGGCGTGGTCGGCCCATCCTGCCGGCGACGATCCGTGATCGGCGTCGCGCAGCGGCCGCGCCCCGTGCGCGACCAGGACCTCGGCGACCTCCCGCCGATCGTTCCACCCGGCGTGGTGCAGCGCGGTCGTGCCGTCCTTCGCGGTGGCGTTCGGATCCGCGCCCAGGTTCAGCAGGCACCGCACCGCGTCCACGTTGCCCAGCGAGGCGGCCGTGTGCAGCGGCTCGGGGCCGCTCAGGCTCTGCGGCGCGGCGTCGAGCGCGGCGCGCGCGGCAGCCTCGTCGCCGCTCATGCAGGCGGCCCGAAAGCGGTCTTCCGGGCTCAGCTCCGTCGGCGTGGCGCCGGCGCGCCGCAGCAACGCGGCGACGTCCCCGAAGCCGTGCAACAGCGCGTTCTCGTAATGGGTCCGGCCGTTGTAGTAGCTGCTGCCGCGCGGATCGGCGCCGTGCCGGAGCAGCAGCTCGACCCGGTCGGCGAAGCCCTTGGTCGCCGCGTGACCGAGGAGAAAGTCGAGGGTTCCGACCCTGTTGCCGGTCTTCCAGTTGATCCTGTCCCGGGCGGTAAGCCCGCGGTCCAGGAGCAGGTGCAGCCAGCGGTTGTCGGGCCGGAACATCGTGTTGTAGAGCCCCTGGGCGTCGTTGGGATCCGCCCCCGCGTCGAGCAGCAGCTCGGCCAGCTCCGGGGCATGCGGATGCGGCGGCTGGCTGGCGATGCCGCCCTCGCCTTCGCCCATCGCGCCGGTGAGGGCCGTGAACCGGTACGTTCGCCCCCACATGAAGTGGGCGTTGGGGTCGGCACCGTGCTCGATCAGCAGCCGGGCGGCGCCGATGGCGTCCGCTTCGGGAAGCTGCTCGGTCACGCGCGAGTAGCAGAGGTAGAGCAGCGGCGGCCACCTGCGCGGCCCCCCGCTCGCGGATGCGCGGCGTGCGTCTCCGCCCAGGATCCGTCGCAGTGCCTCCACGTCGCCCGTCGCGGCGGCTGTGTGCGCATCGACCGCCGCCAGCGACGGCCGGTCGGCCAGCATCCGCCTGGCGCGATCGACCCTGTCCGTCGAGTCGTTGCCGTAGGTCAGGCATGCCAGATCCAGGAACCGCGCCGCCTCGCCCTGATTCGATTTCATGGTGCGTCGCGAATGTTACTCCGGCTTGCGACGTTGACGCCTGAGGAGTGGGGCATCATGATGCCTGAATGAGAACCACCTTGACGCTCGACTCCGATGTTGCCCGGTTGCTCACGGAAGAGGCGCACCGGCAGCGAAAGCCGTTCAAGCAGGTCGTCAACGAAGCAATTCGCAAGGGTCTGGCGCCTTCGACCGCGGCGGCACGTCAGGGGGTATTCCGCGTCCAGCCTCACAGGACGTCTCTGCGGCCCGGCATCGACGTCGCATCGTTCAACAAGCTGGTCGACGAGCTGGAGGATGATGCGGTGATCGAGAAGCTGCGGGCGAAGCGGTGATCGTCCCCGACGTCAACCTCATGCTGTACGCGGAAATCGACGCATTCCCACAGCACGAGTCGGCGCGCCGCTGGTGGGAGCAGGTGATGAACGGCGAGCGTCAGGTCGGCATTGCCGCCGTGTGTCTGTTCGGGTTCATCCGCCTCGCAACGAACCGCCGGGTGCTCGTCGACCCCTTGTCGGTGGAGGACGCGATCGAACGGGTGCAACGCTGGCTTGGTCGGGCACACGTGATGTTCCTGGTGCCGGGCACCCGCCACCTGGACACGGCGTTCCGGCTGCTGACGACCCTGGGAACCGGCGGGAACCTGACGACGGACGTTCAGATTGCCGCCCACGCCGTGGAGTATGGCGGCGAGGTCTATTCCAACGACGCGGACTTCAGTCGCTTCGCCGGTGTCCGCTGGGTGAATCCGCTCACGTCAGAGTCGCACGCATAGGCGGACATTCAGTCAGGTTGCGACATCATGGTGCTTTCCGCGACGTGTTCCGCGGCTCCGACAACTCGCGGAGTGTGTAAGCGATCTCGGACTTGGTCATCTCGCCACGCGCCACCGCCATCATGAGTGGATAGAGCGTCCCCTTCGGATCGGTGATTCGAATGCCGTTGAGATCAAGAAACACGAGCGCGGAGGCCAACGCGACGCGCTTGTTGCCATCGACGAACGGATGGTTCTGACACAGGTGAAAAGCGTATGCGGCAGCTAGCCCGAACAGATCTCCGTGGAGAAGGTGACCGCCGAACGAAACCTGGGGTGCCGCTATGGCGGAGCTGGCCAATCCCAGATCGCGGACGCCGAACTCACCTCCGTAGCGCGTTGTCTGGTCCTGCAGAGTCGACAGCACCTCGGCGAGGGTAAGGAACCGGGGAGGGCTCCGTCTCATTCGGCAAGTCGCTTCAGCGTTGGTGCGAACCTCTCGTTGATGCGATCCAGAGACGCGCGGAACTCTGCCTCGGAATGCGAGTCCGCCGGCGAGACCACCGTGCTCCGCCCGTTGGTCGTGATCTCGGGCAGTCCTTCCTCCCCCAGGATCGCAAGCGTCTGATCGTCGAGTGCCAGGCCGTGACCAAACGGGGACGCCAGGACGCTACGGGTGGACAGGCGGCCTGCAGCGATCCGCAGTGACGCGTATCCCTCCGGTCGCATGGCATAGAGGTCCGGATGCGCCCGGCACACCGCGGCCTGCAGCGCTTCCGGGAACATGCCGAGCCCTGCCAGGTAGTGGTGGCCGTTGCGCTCCACGTCGCCGATGCCCAGGACGGCCATCGCGGCCAGGTCGTTGAGCAGCGCCACCGGCCCGACGTTGGCGAGGTCCTCGCCGCTCATGACCCACGGCCCGGCATCCGGCCGGTTGCGCCGGTGCCACTCGATCAGGCAGCGGTTCGCCATGCCCTTGATCACTCCCTTGCAGTTCTTGTGGCTCGTCCCCCGGTACCCCAGCTCCAGCGCGAGGCGCAGCGAATCCAGTTCTGCGTCCGACTCGTCGATGATCATCGGCGGCGCCTCCGGCCAGGACGCCAGCGCCTTGCCGACACCGCCGCTCAGCGCCATGTCGCGGTGCAGCGGCTGCTCCACGAACAGGAGCCGTTCGCCGTCGAACAGCGACCGCAGCGCCGGCTCGTCCCGGTACGCCTCCCAGTGCTCGCGGAAGGTGGCGACGTCCCCGTACTGTTCGTTGCCGTCCAGGGTGAAGCGGAAGCCGGGCGATGCGGCTTCGAGCACCTCGGCCACTGCACGCAGCCGCGGAATGTCCGTCTCCAGCCGCCCGGACACCTTGATCTTGAAGTGCTTCAGCCCGTACGCCGCCGCGGCCTCCGCCAGGGCATGTGGCAATCCGTCGGCGACGCGTTCCTCCTCTGCGATCTGGTCGCGCAGCAAAGGGTCTCCCAGGCCGACCGTGTGGCGGGCGACGACCGACGGGAGCGGCGCGGGCAGCCAGTCGGCCGGCCGGCTCCCCGCCAGCTCCGGATGGATCGCGCCGAGCTCGACGGCGAGCAGGTTGTCGTGCACGGCGCGCGCGAAGGTGGTCCCGCTCCCGCGGCAGAAGGCGTCGATCGCCGCCCGTTCCATCAGGCTGGTCCCCAGATGGGCCAGCAGCGGGGGGATCTCCTGCCTGCCGGCCCAATCCGCCTGCTCCGAGTGCAACCGCTGCCAGAGTGCGAACGCCGAATCGTGGACGGAACCGGTGACCAGGTCGGCGGCGTGCCGGATCACTCGTACCATCGCCGGCAGATCCTCCTCGAAGCGCGTGCCCGGGTCCTTGGTGAACCACTTCGGCGGCAGTCCCTCGGCGGCGAGACCGGCACACGCGGTTCCGTCCACCGAGCCGCGCAGCACCACGAACACGTGCGGCAACTCGGTCATGGAAGCGATCCCGTACCGGAACGGAAAGCGGGTCCGCATCCATCGCGTGCGAAAGGAGATCGTATCGACGTTCAGCGACATACGGTTCCGGGTGGCAGCGTGCTCGTCAGTCAGCCCAAGTCAAGCGCGAACCGAACCGCGGCCGCGACCTGATCCATCACCCGCGGCGGGATCGTCGTGATCAGGGCACCGAGCTTGCTTCGCTGCACGGTCTGGACGTGGTCGCAGTTCACGGCGCACTCGCGCGGCAATCCTTCCTCCACGGAGAGGGCCACTTCGCTCGGGATGTCGCGGACCCGCGTGGTGATGGGTGCCACGGTCACCTCCCCCAGGAACGGAATGATCGAGTCGCGCGTCAGGATCAGAACAGGTCTCCGCTTGTCCGGTGACGCGAATCGATACCAACGGACCTCCGCGCGCTTCATCGGTAACCTTCGGCGTAGCCGGTCATTCGCTGTCGTTCCAGGGATTGTCACCCCACGCGCGATCCCCTTCAGCAACGTCGAATTCCCCTGCGGATGTCGGGTGCTGCCGGTAGCCGGCGACATGACGCGCCTCGAGCTCTGCCTCCTCGTGCCGCTGCAGTGCCGAACGGAGAGCGTCGCGGGTGAACGAGGACCTGGTGGTGCGGAGCTTCCTGGCGACCTGGTCGACCCTGGCAAGCAACTCGGAATCCATCGTCATCTGTACGGTTGGCATAGCTATGACGATAGCTATGGGCATGGCTACGTGGCAAGCGCGCCCGTCTCCACATCGCTGCCGATGGCCTCCGCGTATGCTCGTGCGGCCGAGCAGGGATTGGCGTTCGAGCTCGAAGAGATCGGGGTCTACACAGGCGGCGTTCGGAAGCCCGCGTGACGTCGAGAGAGGCGCCGTCAAGTCGGGCAGCATTGCGATCAATTCCTGCCTGCCGAGGGACATCGTGACCAGCCTCCCGCGGACGAGGATACACGAGGGAGACATGTGGCAGTATGCGGGCACATGGCACGCCTTACCGCTGATCAGGTGCGTTCGTTCGAGGAGACGGGGTATCTGCTCGTTCCCGGCGTCGTGTCCGACGCCGACACGCAGCCGGTGATCGACGAGCTGGAGGCGTTCATCGACCGGCGGGCGGGCGAGCTGCATGACGAGGGCAAGCTCACCGACCGGTGCGAGGGCGCTTCGTTCGATACCCGCTACGGCCTGTTGCTGAAGCAGACCGGCGAGATCGGCGACGGCATGGACATCATGCAGATGCGGACCCCGGCGATGTTCGCGTTCCTGTCCAACGAGAGCCTGCTGGACCTGGTCGAGCCGCTGGTCGGCTCCGAGATCACCTGCAACCCCATCCAGCACGTGCGCGCCAAGCCGCCGTCCGAGTTCGGCGACAGCTCCTGGTCCCACGGGGTGCCGTGGCATCAGGACGCCGGGGTCATGATGAAGGAGGCGGAGGGCTCCAACGTGGTCACCTGCTGGCTGCCGCTCAGTGACAGCACCGTCGAGATGGGCTGCCTGCAGGTGCTGCCGGGCGTGTCGAAGCTGGGCTACCTGCGCCACCAGAAGGAGGGCGGTACGATGATCGTCCCCGACCTGATGCCGGCGGCGGAGCCCGTGCTGCTGGAGTGCGTGCGGGGCGACGTGGTCCTGCTCACGCGCTTCACGCCGCATTGCTCGGTGCCGAACGTCTCCGACCGGTGCCGGTGGTCGCTCGACCTGCGCTATCAGCCGACCGGGCAACACACCGGCCGGACGGCGCACCCGGACTTCATCGTCCGCAGCCGCACCGCCCCGTCAAGCGTCATGTCCAGCTACGACACCTGGAGCCGTCTCTGGGCCGACGCGCTGGAGTATCCTCGCGAGGGGCAGGGCCACCGCACCGACTGATCCCCCGGCCCGGAAGTCGTGCGACTCCAAGCAACAGTCGAGAGAATCCCACGGTCGATGATCCTTCCACTTCGCGGACCATCGTCCGAAGCGGGACTAGCTCGAATCCTTGCCAGTGCGGCATTCGCATATGGGGGGGTAATGAGAACGAAGAATCAAGACCGGGCTTGACGGATGGGCGATGTTCTGACAAGCCTCTTAGTGTGTGCCGTCGGGAGGCCCCGTGAGAATGGATGTAGTCGAGAAGGCTGTAGCAGAGAGGCGTGACGACGCAAGACGTGTCCGTTCCCATGCGGAGAACGTAAAGGAACCTGTCATGCGTACCCATCTGCTCAGGATGGCGGATGACCTGGACGAGCAAGGTGACATGCTACAGGTGAACCTACAGTTGACGAGGATACGCAGAGACCTTGAGGAAGGTAATCCAGTCTCCGAAGATAGGTGGCTGGCTCTAGGTAAGAATTACCTTCGCGAAGAAGAAGCCTACCGCAAAGCTGGCGTCGACGAAGAAACACTACAAAGAAATCGGCATAGTCTCATTAGTGACTTTCTTGGAATTTCGGACGAAGCTGGCCAACAGCTCAGAAGGACGATAGAGCCGTAGCGATTCGCCGAGCAAGGGTCTGTTACGTCCAAGGCCCGAATTCTCGTCGTTGGAAGGAAGCGCGAGTCGGTGGTTCCTCAGGACCATGAACTGATGTCGCGATCCGGACACAGAGCCTTCGGTTGCCTTCGGTTCAGGTCGATCCCGGATAGAACAGGGAGCCTGTGCCCCAACTTCAGGCCGACGAACACCCAGTCCTCGAGCGTCGAGCGCAACGATCGCTCGCACTCCATCAACGTCGCCCCAAAGGTAACCACACCCTTGCACTCCGGTATTCGCCCCGCAAAGGTGCCGTCGTCCAGCTTGTCGTATTCCGCTCCCGCGAGTGACTGCTCAAGATAATCCGTAAGGATATAGTGGGCCGTCATCCGCGAGCGTTCCTGAGCTGAGCGTATCACGCAGCCACCGTCAGTCCCAGAAAGCCGGCCCGTAGGGTGTCGCCATCTCGCCGGAGCGGTCGCGCGCCGCCGCGAGCTCCGCGCGCATCGCCTGCACGCGATGCCGCTGGTCCGGATGCCCGGCCAGGTCGCTCATCTCCCAGGGATCGGCCTCCAGGTCGAACAACTGCGTCACCGGCCCGTCGCCGGCCCGGTACTCGATGAGCTTGTAGCGGCGGTCCTTGATCGCGCGCTGACTGTCCCAGTAGGCGAGGTAGAGCCGCTCGCGGACGTGGTGGGCGGGATCGGCCAGCGCCGGGGCCAGCGAGCGGCCGGAGACGCTGTCGGGGACGGGCAGACCGGTCAAATCGCAGAGCGTCGGGAAGATGTCCAGCAGGTAGGCGTAGCTGTCGCGCGTCTGACCCCGCGGCACGCCGGGCCCGGCGAAGATCAGCGGCACCCGCACCGAGTGCTCGTAGAGGTTCTGCTTGCCCATCAGGCCGTGCTGGCCGACCGCCAGCCCGTTGTCGCCGGCCATGACGATGATCGTGTCGTCGGCAAGACCGCGCTCCTCCAGCACGTCGAGCAGCCGGCCGGTCTCCGCGTCCAGGTGGGTGATCATCGCGTAGTACTCGGCGATGTGGCGCCGCACCTCCGCCTCGTCGCGCGGGTGCGCGGCCAGCAGCTCGTCGCGGATGTCGATCGCGCCGTTGTCGAACGGGTGGCGCGGCAGGAAGTTGGGCGGCAGCGTCAGCTTTTCCGGGTCGTAGCGGCGCAGGTGCTCCGCCGGCATGGTGCGCGGGTCGTGCGGGGCCATGAACGACACGTACATCAGGAACGGGGTCGACGGATCGGTCTGCCGGAGCCGCTCGATCGCCGCGTCGCAGAACAGCCGGCTGGAGTGGATGCCGGCGCGGATCCCGTCGCCGCGGCGGACCCGCACCTCGTTGGACGAGAGCCAGTCCGGTACCTGCGGCAGCGTGCCGGCGTAGCGCCCGGTCGGGTCGTAGCGGAAGGCCGGCACGTTCCAGTGGTCCTCCATGCCGCCCAGGAAGATCTCGGCGCCGTCCTGGAAGCTGCGGTTGAAGCTCGCCGCGCCGTTGTGCCACTTGCCGGTGCCCCAGGTGCGGTAGCCGTGGCAGGCCAGGTGCTCGCCCAGCAGCACGTGGCCGGCGGGGATCTCCTCGCCCGTGCCTTCGATCCGGAACAGGTCGCGTCCGGTGTGCAGCATCGCCCGGCTCGGCATGCAGATCGCGCCGGTGGTGCCGCCGGGGATGTGCGCGTGGGTGAAGGCCGTGCCGCGCTCCACCAGGCGGTCGAGGTGCGGGGTGTGGACCTCGCCCGCGCCCAGGGCGCCGATCGTGTCGAAGCGCTGGTCGTCCGTGAACAGGACCAGGATGTTCGGGGGCGCCATCGGGGATCAGCCGACCGGCAGGGTGCGCCCGCTGTGGGCGCGGCCGATGCGGGCGACCTCTTCGCGCCCGCTGGACACGACGCGTATGCCGCGGTCGATCTGACGGGTGATGTTGTCCGCCGTGCCACCCCCCAGGAACGCCACGCCGTTGGCGGCGCAGGCGGCGCGCACCCGTTCGTTCGCTTCGAGCACCCGCGGGTCGTACTGCCCCTCGACGCGTTCCACGCCGTAGGACATGTGCAGGTCGCCGGGGCCGCACTCGGCGAACCCCAGCCCGGGCACCGCCACCATCTGCTCGATGTGGGCCACCCCGCGCACCGACTCCACCTTGATGCCCAGCAGCAATTCGCCGTCGGGATTGAGCGGCCACGGGTCGCACCGGGCGACGTACTCGTCGATCTCGACGCCCCAGATGGGCGCCGCCTCCGGCTCGGAGCCGACGCCGCGCGTACCGCGCTCCAGCCCGGCGCCAACGCCTGCCATGTTGCGCGGGTAGCGGCACGACTCCACGAAGGCGCGCACGGCGTCCGGGGTCTCCGCCTGGCACAGCAGGATGCCGTGCACGCCGCGCGCCAGGATCTGCCGGAACTGCCAAGCGTTGTAGCGGACCACGGGCTCGCTGGTGCCGTCGACCGGCGGCTCGACGATGACGGTGGGCGTGCGGTGCCCGCTCGCGGTCGGCCCGCCGGCGACCAGTCCCTGCATGTAGTGGGCCAGGCCGGTGAGGTCGAAGCAGCCGTGCTCCATGCCGACGTTGAAGTAGTCGGCCCAGGTGTGCGCGTCCTGCATGCCCTGCTCGTGGGTCAGCACCGCGCCGGTGTGGCCTCCGATGTAGTAGACCGGCTGGTCGGAGGCCAGCAGCTCGATGGCTCGGTTGATGCGGTGATCGCTCATACGCTCGCTACGCCTCCGCGTCCATCTCCGCCAGCTCCACCCAGGTGCCGCGCTTCGCCGATGCGACCGCCGCCTCGGTGAACACCTGCGTGCGCCAGCCGTCGTACAGCCCCGGATGATCGCACTCGGCGCCCGCGGCACGCTGGGCCAGCGCCGGCAGCACGAAGCTGGCCCAGCGGTTGACCGGATCCTCCGGGATCTCCTCGACGGTAATCTCGCCGTCCGCTCCGGCCAGACTGACGGTGTGGCGGATGCGGTCGATCGACACCGATGCGCGGCTGCCGTGCAACTCCACTTCCGGCGCCAACCCCTTGCGCAGCACCGGTGCGTGCGACAGCAGCAGACAGCCCACGGCGCCGTTGTGGAACTCCCAGATGATCGCCCCGTAGTCGTAGGCGGTGCCGGCGCGGGTCTGCGTCGCCGCGGTGGCGCGGTTCGCCGCTCCCCAATCGAGGGCCTCGGCGAGGTCGATCGGCCCCAGATCGGGCTTGGGAGGTGTCAGCGTCCTGGCCTGCGTGACCACTCGCCGCGCCTCGCAGCCGATCAGCCAGCGCACGGCGTCGTAGGCGTGCGAGCCGACGTCGGCGACGCTGCCGGCGGTGGACAGGCTGGCGTCATCCCGCCAGGTGAAGGGAATCGACGCCGGGCGCGTGTTGTGCCAGCGGTACACGATCACCTTCGGCTCGCCGAGCGTGCCGGCGTCGAGCAGCTCCTTGACGCGGCGGAACTTCGGCTCGTACCTCGTCCAGAAGGGGACGTAGTGCGCCAGCCCGCTGTCGCGGTAGGCCCGCCAGATCTCGTACGCCTCGCCGACGTCGGCGCCGACCGGCTTGTCGCAGAACAGGTGCTTGCCGGCGGCGGCCGCGGCCAGCGCCGGTTCGCGGTGCAGGCGGTCGGGCGTCGTCACCACCACCAGGTCGACCTCCGGATGGTCCACCACCTGCCGCCAGTCGTCGGTGATGAAGCTGCACCCGTCGACCTCCGCCGCCGCCTGCAGCCGGTCGCGCCGGCGTGCGCACAGCGCGACGATGCGCGCGGCGTCGGGCGCGCCGCGCATCTCTTCCCGGTACGGCGTGCCGATGTAGCCGGTCGCCCCGATCACCCCGGCGTGAAACTTCATGGCGTCGGGCTCTCCTCGAGGTGCCGGCGGAACCAGGCCAGGCTCCCCCGCCATTGCGCGTCCTCGAACGCGTGGGCGACGCCGTCGTGCAGCACTGCCTCGATCCGCTCCGGGCAGCCGGCGTAGATCTCCCGGCGCAGCGCGTCCACGAAGCGCACCGAGCCGTCCGGGGGCACCTGCCGGTCGAGCGCGCCGTTTTGGAAGCTGATCGCCGGGGTGTGCCGGTAGGCGTCCAGGTTGGTGAGCGGGTTGCGCAGCCGGTAGTCCTGCCGCGCGGCCTCGTCGGGTTCGCCCGGCGGCTCGAAGGAACCGGGCCGCAGCCAGTCGGGCGTGGCGATGCCGGCCGCCACCGCCTCGATGCGGTGATCGAGGGCCGCGGCCGCCACCGAGGCGTCGCCGCCGGCCGAGATGCCGCCCATGCCGACCCGCCCGTCCACGCCGAGCCGCTCGACGGCCCAGTCGATCACCCGCGACGCGTCCTCGGCGGTGCGGGCCAGGATCGGCCAGAAGTGGCGGCGGATGTTGCCCTTGATGCGGGCGCGCAGCTCGTCGAGCGTGTCCACCAAGCGCTCGCCGTGCTGGTGCGGGTCGTAGGCGATCGCCACGAACCCCGCCGCGGCGAGGTCCTCCAGGTAGGGCTCCATCTTCTCCTTGCTGCCGCTGAAGCCCGGCAGCCAGATCACCAGCGTGCGCGGCTCGGCCCGCTCCGGCTCGATCCATGCGACGGGGACGTCCCCCGCCCGGCCCTTCCGCATCCACGCCAGCTTAGCACTGCGGGCCGCCGATGCCCGGACGCGCCGGGCGTTCCATCGCATAATCCCGGCAGAGGCACTGATGGCGACGCGCATGCAGCCGGCCGGCCTGGACCTGGTGGACGAGAGCGCCCCCGACTCGCAGCGGGTCGCCGTGCTGGAGGCGCCATACCGGATCACCACGGCCCGCGCGCGGATCCCCGAACCCGGCGACGACGAGGTGCGGGTCAAGGTCCGGTGGGTCGGCGTGTGCGGCTCCGACGTCGAGGTGTATCGCGGCACCCGCAGACCGGAGTGGCTGTCCCTGCCCGCGCGGCTCGGGCACGAGGTGGCGGGCGTGATCGACAAGCTGGGCGCGCACGTGCGCGGCCTGGCCGTCGGTGACCGGGTGATCTGCCGCTACATCTGGGGCGGCTTCGCCGAGTACGTGGTCTGCCGGCCCTTCAACGTGATGAAGCTGCCGCCGGGGTTCCCGCTCAAGGAGGCCAGCCTGATCGAGATCCTCCCCGGCATCCTGCACGCGGCCGAGCTGTCGCGCATCGATCCGGGCACGAACGTGCTGATCATGGGCCAGGGCGTCAGCGGCCTGACCCTCACGCAGGTGATCTCCCTGTACAGCCCCGGGAGCCTGGCCGTGACCGATCTCAAGGAGCGCAACCTGGAGCTCGCGCGAAGGTACGGGGCGACGCACGCGTACCTGTTGCCGACGCCGCAGACGCCGACCATGGAAGTGGCAGGCGAGGACTTCCCGGCAGGGTTCGACGTGGTGATCCCGTGCCTGACCGTCGGGCACGGCATGATCGACGCCGTGGACGCCGCCGCGGTCTGCGGCCGCATCGTCATGTACGGCTGCATCGAGACCTGCAGCAAGCCGTTCGACTTCTACAAGGTCCACTACAAGCGCCTGACCATCCACACCACGGAGCCGCGGCGCGACATCGACATGCGGCGCTTCTTTCGGGAGGGCGTGCAGCTCGTGATGGACGGCCTGGTGAACACGGCCGGGATCCTCACGCACGAGGTGCCGCTGAGCCGCATCGACCAGGCCCTCTCACTGCGCGACGACCAGGCCAACGACGCCATCCACGTGCTGGTCGACTGCGAGGCCTGAATTGGGAAGAGCCTTTCGCTGAGGTCCTGGCTCGGTGTCGGTCAGGATGGAGCGCTTGGACTACGAAGTAGCGAGGATCGTCCCAAGCACATCGACCAGCCGCTTGCAGTGATCGCATCGAGAGGTCACCGCCGAAACATCGATCCGCCTCAACAGATCGCTTGCGTGCTTGATCTTGTCGTACCGGCCCTTGCTGGTGTCCTGCGTCGCTTGGCGCAAGCCGCGCTCCAGATCTTGCTTGGACACATCTTCGAGGTTCCGTGTTTTCGGCAACCGCCTTCCATGTAGATGGCTATGCTGCTCACGGGTTGGCCCCGAGCTCGCCCATTCGCCACAGGTCGCCCAGTCGATATTCGTCTAACCACTCCGCCAGTCTCTCGGGCTCAAGGCGCCGCAACACGGTGCCCGGCCCTATGCGTTCGCAGGCGACGATGGCATCCGGATGACTGTTCAGCGCGGACACCAGGGCGTCGGAGTGTGTCGTGACCACGAGTTGCATCCTTTCCGACGCTTCGACCAGCAGGTCGGCGAGCAGCGCCACCGCGTCCGGATGCAATCCGAGCTCCGGCTCTTCGATACATACAATCGGTGGGGGCGACGGGGAGAGCAGCGTCGCGAGCAGGGCGACGAATCGGATAGTGCCATCGGACAGTCGAGTTGCCGGGATGGGTGTACTGAAGCCTGATTCATGTAGGTAGAATTGCACTGTACCGCCGGACACCTTGGTCGACATTCTCTCGAAACGCGGGAAGAATTGCCTCAGCAGATCATCCATCCTCGTGTCACCGAAATGTTGAATCTGATTCAGCACCAGGGCCAAGTTGCGGCTATCCGGGAGCAAGCCGTCTTCCGGAAGGTCGGCTGGTTGAGGCTCGCGAAGCGGAACATAGCGACCGAACGTCCATTCGCGAAAGGTGCGGATGGCCCCGAAGGTCCTGCCTGCCCACGTGACTTCAGGATACTGATCGGGATCCTTTCGCTGCGCCAATACCGACTGGTCAGGGAGCAGGTCCTGGCGCTGAAGGCGCTTCTGGAATGTTTCGCCCACGGGATCCTTGACATTGAGGACCGGGTACCCGTGCTGAAAGCGGTAATAGAAGTACACGTCGGGCTTGCCGGGTTCCGGCTCCAGTTCCTCTATGGATTCGTCGACGATCTCCAGGCGGCTTTGAACTGGCGTGAACACGATCCTGTATCTCAGTGGCCGGGCTGTCGGCGTGCCTTCCGACAGCACCGCCTCAATCTGCGCAGACTCCGACCGGGATCTGCCCTTCCACAGCCACTCCGCCGGACCTCCGCCATCCCGCACGGTCCCTGCAAGGTCGCGCGGAGTAGATGACAGGAGCTCCAGCGCCTCAATCAGGTTCGACTTTCCGGACCCGTTTGGTCCGATCAGCACATTCAGCGCTTGTAACTCAAACGCAGGCGAGCCGGGTGGAAACGAAAGAAAGCCATCGAGTCGTAACTCTCGTATGGTTCTCATGGCCCTCTCCCACATAGTGCCATTGCTCGCTCGTCCAGCACCATTGCAGGCTCATGGTCCGCCGCTACGCTGCTCATCTTCCCGCTAAGGTCCCAGACGTCGGCTTGGCGCGTAGCCGAAGGTGCGCCGCGCCCGGTCGATGGATAGCAGCGGGGCGCGGCCTTCCAGCGGAGGATCGACGGTCGCGGCCAGGTCAGGCCGGAAGCGGGCCAGCAGCTCCATGGTCGGCTCTGGACACTGGGTGTCCCCGGCGGCGAGCGTGTAGACGCCGAAGCCGGGCAGGTCCGGCGCCTCCAGCGCCAGCCGCAGGCCGAGGACGACGTCGTCCACGTGTACCCACTGGTAGAGCAGGTCCGACCACGCCTCCGTGGGCGGCGGGCCGTCGGCCAGCTTCTCCCGGTAGCGCTCCTCCGACCAGACGCCGGCGAAGCGGAAGGCCGCCGTGGTCATGCCGTAGGCGCGGTGGTAGGCCGCGCAGGTCTTCTCGTTGACCAGCTTGCTCAGGCTGTACGGGTCCTCCGGAACGGGATCGAACGACTCGTCCAGGGGCATCTTCGTGTAGGGGACGGGCCGGCCGCCGAGGCGCCAGTGGAAGGTGCCGAAGGCGTTGATGCTCGACGCGCAGAAAAAGCGCCGGGCGCCTGCCCGCCGCGCCGTGTCGATGGCCACGAAGGTGCCCAGCGCGTTGTCGCGGAAGGTCGCCACGCCGATCTCCGGCAGTCCGCGCGGCTCTCCCGCCAGGTGGATGGCCGCGTCCATGCCGTCCATGGCCGCCAGCATCGCCTCCTCGTCGGTGATGTCGGCCTGCACGAACGGCCAGTCCGTCGCGAACGGTGCGACCAGCCGGGTGGTGCCCGCGAACATCGTCGCCTCCTCGGGCCGGGCTTGATCGAGCAGGCGCAGCTCGTGGTCCGGCTCCAGCTCGCGCATCAGGTTGCGGCCGATGAAGCCGGTGGCGCCGGTGATCAGAACCTTCATCCGGTGCGCTCCCAGTCCAGGGTGATGCCCAGGAACGGCTCCGTCTTCGCGGCGATCATGCGGTACATCTCCGGCGCCCGGGAGGCGGGGACCAGGTGGGTGACCAGGGGCTCCAGCCTGAGCTGCCCGCGCGCCATCAGGTCCAGCGTCGCCTCCATCCGCGGCCGCGTCCAGCCGGAGACGAAGTGCGCCGTCAGCTCGCGTTGCTGCAGCAGCGCCATGTCCGCCCACACCGTCCCCGGCGTGAAGCCGCAGTAGACGATCTGCCCCTCGCCGCGCGCCAGCAGGGGCGTGTACTGTCGCTGCGCATCCTCGCTCTGCACGGAGTCCAGGACCGCCGCGACGTGCTCGCTCCCCACGTGGCCGCGGACCGCCTCGACCACGTCGTGATCGTGGCCGTTCACGACCGCGTCCGCGCTGTGCGCGGCGGCCAGCTCCAGCCGCTCGGCGCGGTGGCCGACCAGGATCACGCGGGCGCCGCGGGCGCGGGCGGCCTGCGCCGCGCACTGCCCGATCAGGCCGTCGCCGTACACCACCACCGGGTCGCCCGGCTCGATGCGGGCGCGACTGGCGGCGTTGTAGCCGACCTGCGCCACCACCAACCCCGAGGCATCGACGTCGCCGATCTCGCCGGGCAGGGCGAAGAGCTCCGAGGCCAGCGTGTTCCCGACGGCGGCGTGCGCCCCGGACCGCGCCGCCGGGCTGCCCGGCCAGTCGCTGCGGGTCGCCATCACCCGGTCCCCGACCGACCAGCCGCTGACGCCCGGCCCCAGCGCCTCGACGGTGCCGACCCGCTGGTAGCCGGGCACGCAGGGATAGCTGGTGGGGTTCCAGGTGAAGCGGTCGTGCAGGATCCACCCCTCGGTCCCGGCGCTGATGGTGGAGAAGCGGGTGCGCACCTGCACCTGCCCCGGCCCGGGATCGCTCACTTCGACCCGCTCGAATGCCGCCCTGCCCACGTCGACGAAGACCGCCGCCTCGGTCCGTGCCACGCTCATCCTCCTTGCCGGCGCCGATCCCGAGCGGGATTGGAGTCCCGCGCCCGTTTCTGGTAGGCATGGGACATGAACCGTCAGGAGATCCGCTACTCGACGATCGCGAAGTCGGGGCCGGCGAACCCGCGCAACGATACCGCGAGCGTGATCGAGCTGAACAACGGCGAGCTGCTGGTGCTCTGGCACAAGTACGAGGCGTCCGCCGACGGGGGCGCCGACCTCGCCCCCTGCCGAATCCACGCCAAGACCTCCGCCGACCAGGGGCTCACCTGGGGCGGCGAGCGCATGATCGTCGACATCCCGCCGGGCGACATGAACGTGCACTCGCCGGCGATCTCGCGGCTGCCCACGGGCGAGCTCCTCATGATCTGCCTGCGCGCACACTCGGAGAGCAGCACGACCATGTGCACGTACCGGTCCGAGGATGAAGGGCAGACCTTCACGCAGATCGGCACCGTGTGGGAGCGCTCGCCGGGGCAATGGCTGCAGGGAGGAGCGGTCGACATCGTCGTCCTCTCCTCCGGCCGGCTGATCGTGCCGTGCCACGGCGGCACGGGCGGCCAGTTCAGCCAGCACAACAGCGCGTGGTGCTGGCTCAGCGAGGATGACGGCAGGAGCTGGGTGCGCTCGCGCGGCACCGTGGACCTGCCCCTGCGCGGCGCCATGGAGGCATCCCTGGCAGAGGTCGACGGCGGCCGGATCTTCATGTCGCTCCGCACCCAGTTGGGTTCGGTGTTCCTGTCGTATTCCGACGACGGCGGCGACACCTGGTCCCTGCCGCAGACCACCGGCCTGAAGGCGCCGGAGTCGGGCACCTGCCTGAGCCGAATCCCCGGCACGGACACGCTGCTCCTCATCTGGAACGACAGCATCTACGAGCCCGCGCACCACCACTTTGGCCGCCGGCGCCCGCTGTCCATGGCCGTCTCCACCGACGAGTGCCGGAGTTGGCGACGCATCGGCGACATCGCCGGCGGCGAGTACGAGCTGACCAACATCGGCTGCACGTTCACGAGCGCCGGCAACGCGGTGGTGACCTACCTGCAGGTCGAGGACCGGGACTGGAAGCGCTTCATCAGAACCGGCATCGACCTCCAGGCCGCCATCGTCCCGGTGTCCCGGATTCTGGATGCGGACGAAGGGCTCGGGCCTTCGGCAGGCTGAGTGCGCGGCCTTTGTCGCCCATCGGGCCACCCGGCCTGGTTCCCTCCGAGATCAATCGGACTCGATGAGTGCCTGGATCGCGAGCAAGTGCTCGGGATAGTGTTTGAATGTGTTTCCGGCGATCACCTGCCACGGAGCCCACTCGCCGGGCATACGCTCGAAGTACGTGGCGTCGACATAACCCTCTTCCGGGAGCAGTTCCAACTGCTCGATCAATGCCGGGAATGTCCGGTCATCCCACGCACGCACTTCTTGCAGTGTGAGGTCCTTGATCTCTTCGTGCACGGCCGAGTTGCGCTCGTGAACCGGACGCGTCCACAGGTTGGATCCGGCCAGGACGCGGGACCTCAACATTCCCACCATCTCCCGTTCGTACCAGATCACGTGGGCAACGATGTCCTTCCCGGACCAGCCCCCGCCGGCCCCGGGCGTTAGCATCCGGTCGTCGTCGACTTGCGCCACGAGTGCGTTCCAGCGAGACCGTTCGGCCGTGATCCTCGAAATCACCTCACGCTTGTTCATCTTATCCGAGTGCGTCCGATCGGCATCTCATTCCCGTCACCAGCGAGAGATCCCGCCGAGCAGCAGCTTCTGCTCCGGCGTGCCGTTCTCGCGCAGGGCGGTCATCTTCGGCCCGTCGAAGGTCTCGCGCGACTTCATCCAGGCGTTCTGGTAGCACATCAGGCACACTCGCCGCTTCGCGTCGGAGTTGTTGGCCGCTCCCCGATGGTAGAGCCAGCCGTTGAACAGCACCGCCTGTCCCGGCTTGGCCCGCACGTACAGCTCGTCCGGGAACTCCACGGGACTGTCCTTCGGCGGCCTGAAGATCGCCCGGTGGCTGCCGGGGAGGATGACGATGGGGCCGTTGTCCATGGTGAGCTCGTCCAGGTAGTAGCCGCAGTTGACCTGCCCCGGAATCGACCCGAACGGCGTGCCGTCCGGGTCCTGCGGCCACGGCCCGTCGCGGTGCCAGTTCTGCTCCGGCGTCCCGGGCGGCGTGACGCGCCCCGTGGCGCTGTGGAGTTGGATCGCGTTGCCGAGAATGGCCTTCATGCGGGTGAGGACCGGCGGATGGTCGAGCAGGAAGGCGAAACGGTCATCCTCCTCCAGCAGCTCCCTGAAGAGGCTGCCGGTCGGCCCCGGGTTGGGCTCCCCATTCCATCCGAAGGTCTCGCGCGAATCGGCGTCGTCCATCGCGTCGCGCAGGATCTCGATTTGCTCCGGGGTGATCGCGTCATCGACGACCAGGTACCCCCACTTCTGGAAGAAGCGCACCTCCTGCTCCAGCTCGGGCGTGAGCTCGGGGTTCAGCCGCTCCGGAACGATCGAGTGGTCAGGGCGCGCCATGGCATGCTCCGTCCAAGGTCCCAATGATTAGGTCGAATGCCGATCGCGGTGGTCAAGCCGAGGGTCCGCGTAACGGCGGGGCGACGGCGAAGCTGAGTGACAGCGTCAAGATCGTCGAGTGGTCTGATGAAGACCGGTGCTTCATCGGTCACTGCCCTGGGATCATCGGCCCTTGTTGTCACGGCGATGACGAAGCGGAGGTGTATAGGCAACTCTGTCAGATCGTCGCGGAGTGGCTGGGACATCGCTTCTCGGGATACGAAACGTTCAAGCGCTGTGAAGTAGACTCGAAGCCCTCATGGCTGGCATCGCCCTGAAGCCCCTTTCGGATCGTGTGCGCCGGCTGCCCGTGGGGAAGCGCGTAGGCGGAGCGGTCTATGTCCATCGCGATGCGCTTGAACAGCATGATGCCGGTCTTCTCGCTCGGGCGTGCTCGTGGGCTGACGTAGCAGGCGCCGAGTTCTCGTGGAACGTGTGCAAGCTGTCGCCGTACCGACAGCAAATGTCTCTGCTCCACTACCCGACGTTCCGCGAGGATGAGCATCCGGCGCTCGCGGCGGCAGCGAGCGTGGACCTCAACAGCGGCGAGGCGCGCGTACGACGGTATGCGCCGAACGGGAACCGACCGATCCTGCATCGCAAGGAACTCCTGTTGGATGCATCCGACCCGGACTACGCGCGGTTCGCGGCGCTTACCGAGCAGGAGAAGCGGGCGGGGCTGTTCTCCGCGCCGAGCACGATCGGGCACGAGCGTGGGTGGTCGCAGGAGCTCAAGCGGCGTGGCGTGGTGATCCGGGGCCACCGCGTCTTTCGGAACGGCGATTAGCACGTGGAAGTACGTCGGGACCGGACCGCGATTGCGCGCTCGGATCTCTCGCGGCCCGTGCAGCTCCTCATCGGCAACGGCGTGCTCACGCCGAAGCACACGTTCTTTGACTACGGCTGCGGCCTCGGGGACGACGTTCGCTTCCTGCAGTCCCTCGGCTACGCCGCGCACGGCTGGGATCCTGCTCACCGGCCGGACGAAGCCCGGCGCAACGCCGAGGTGGTCAATCTCGGGTACGTGCTCAACGTCATCGAGCGGCCTGGCGAACGTGCGGAGGCCCTGCGGCGGGCGTTCGAGCTCTCTCAGAAGTGCCTGTGCGTCAGCGTGCTCGTCGGTTCTGCCACCTATGCCGGCGAAGCTCAGACCTATGGAGACGGGCTGCTCACGTCGCGCAGCACCTTTCAGAAGTACTACGAGCAGGAAGAGATCGGCCGGTACCTCGAAGAGGTGCTTGACGCAGCGCCGATCCCGCTCGAAGCAGGCGTGTTCCTGGTCTTCCGGCACGGTGCCGATGCCCACGCTTTCCTGCTCAATCGCATCCAACGCTCGGTCCCACTCATCGAAGGAGTCCCGAGGCAGCGCAAGCGCATGCTGCGAACCGCGCTCATGTCGACCTTTCAGACGCAGCATGCGGAGGAGTGGGCGTCATACGCGGACTTCGTCTCGGACCGGGGACGCCCTCCCGCCACGGGGGAACTCGATGCGCTACGGGTAGCGGCGGACAACGGCGTAGCGCCGGCCGATCTGTGGGAGGCAGCCACCTCCGCGCTGCCGGAGCAGCAGCTCGCGGAGCAAGGGCGCCGCCGTACCAATCAGTACCTGGTGTTCATGGCGATCAGCCGTTTCCGCGGCTTGCCGAGGATGCGCGACCTGCCGGTCGCATCCCGCTTCGACATCCGCTACTACTTCCGTAGTTATAGCAATCTAAAGGAATTGAGCGAGAAGCACCTGTTCGCCGCAGGCGATGAGGAACGGGTGGCCCGGCTGTGCGAAGCCGCTCCGGTCGGGGTGAACACCTCCGACGGGTACTTCGTCGCCCGGCGCGATCTGCCGGCGCTCGATCCGACCTTGCAGATCTACGCGCGCCTCGGCGAGTTGTTCTCCGGCGATCTCGATCGCATGGACGTGATCAAGATCCACAAGACCTCTCCCCGCCTCTCGCTGTTCGCGCTGAGCGACATGAGCGAGGCGATGCCCCGTCTGAAGTCGCGGGTGAAGATCGACCTGCAGACTCAGCAGGTCCGGTTCTTCGATCACTCTACGAACGCGGAGCCGGAACACCTCGTCGGGAAGCAGCTCCTCGGCTTCGAGAAAGGCAGTACGGACGATCGGGCATTGGCATTGGGCAGGAGGATCCTGCTGCATGACGAACCGTTCGGCCTCATTGTTCGCGAGCGCACGCTTCGAGCGCCCGCGTGAGGCGTTTCTGCTGGAAGCGTTGACTAGTGACTTCCAGCAATCATACGATTCAGGCATGCGCGGTTGGGAGGGCGAGCGATGATCTACCTCGACAACAACGCTACCACCTTCCTGACACCCGCCGTTCGCGACCGTATCGGATCGCTGATCGCCGCGTCGCTCGGCAACCCGTCGAGCCCACATCGCCTCGGCGGTGAGGCGCGCACGCTGATTGAGGAGGCGCGCGATCAGGTCTCGGTGGCGCTCGGGGCGCGGTCGGAGTGCGTGCTGTTCGTGGGGAGCGGCTCGGAGGCGAACGCCATGGCCGTCGGGGCGGCGCAAACTCAGGGGGGTCGAGACGAGATCATCATAAGCGCGGTCGAACACTCCTCCGTAGCGTCGAACGCGGCCTTGCTCGTCCGGCGCGGCTTCGTGGTCCGTGAGGCTCCGGTCGAGGCATCCGGTCGCATCGACCTCGATCGATTGGGCGCGATGGTCAGCGAGCGCACCGCGCTCGTGTCCGTGCAGTCCGTGAACAACGAGACCGGCGTCATCCAACCGGTGGAGGAGGTGGCGGCGATCAGTCATCGCGTCGGCGCCCTGTATCACTGCGACGCCGCGCAGGCGCTCGGCAAAATCCCGATCGCTGTCGACGCCCGCCATGCTCCCGATCTGTTGAGCGTCACAGCGCACAAGATCAACGGGCCGACCGGTTGTGGCGCTCTGTACGCCCGCGACCCGGCGCTGCTGCAGCCGCTCATCGGCGGCGGCGATCAGGAGCAGGGACTGCGAGGCGGCACCGAGAACTTGGTCGGTGTCGTCGGATTCGGCACCGCCGCGGCCGAGCGCATGCAGGCCATGGTCGCCGTCACCGACCTTCTGACGACCTGTCGCGACACGTTCGAGCAGGCCGTGCTTGCCGCCGAACCGCAGGTGACGGTCAACGGCGACCGGCGACACCGAGTGGGGAACACGTCAAATCTTCGCTTTCCCGACATCGACGGCACCATGCTCATCGCCGCGCTCGACGACCGCGACCTCTACTGCTCGCAGAGCTCGGCGTGCACGACGGCACGGCCGACCCCTTCGCATGTGCTCACTGCCATGGGGCTCGCGGAGGCTGAGGCGTACGCTTCGCTCCGATTCTCGTTCGGCGTGCTCAACACGGTGGAAGAAGCCGAACGGGCGGCACACTGCGTCATCGAGTCCTACCGTGACCTGCTCGGTCGTCTCCATCGCATCGGGGCGGCGTAGCCATGCGGTTTGGTGGACATCAGACCTTCTTCGTTCGCGAGGGCTGGCTGGCCAAGGGGCTCGCACTGCTCCGTGAGGACGCGAGCGCGTTCGACGATCCATACGTCGCGGACCAGCTCGGAGTGGGGCGCAACATGGCGAAGTCCATCGAGCATTGGCTGCTGGGGACCGGCTTGGCTGAGAAGACGGAGCGCCGGGGCCGAGGTCGTTCGGGGCAACCCCGACTGAAGGCGACCGAGCTTGGCGAGGTCGTCGCGCAGCACGACCCGTGGTTTCTTGATCCCGGCACTTGGTGGTTCCTGCATATCAACCTGGTTCGCACCCCGGCGCATGCCGCGACGTGGCATTGGTTCTTCAATCACTACGCGTCGAGCAGATTCGAACGAGCGACGGTGATCGCTCAGCTCGAGCATCACCAGCAGATGAACTCGCGGCGGAATCCCAGCCGCAAGACATTGGAGCGCGACGTAAGCTGCTTCCTCGGCAGTTACGCGGTCGAAGTGCCGTATCGCCGCAAGGACCCGGAAGAGGAGATTGACTGTCCGTTTCAAGAGCTGCGGATCATCCGTCACTTCCGATCCTCCGGATACTACGAGCTGAACCGGCGTCGGAAGTCTATTCCGCAACAGGCGTTGCTGTACGCCCTGCAGGCGCCCGAATTGGTGACCGAAGTGAGGACCGGCACCGTGGACGTAACCTTACACGACCTGCATCGCATGATCGGAGGCCCGGCCCAGGTTCTCGCTCTCTCGGCTGACGCCCTCTTCGAACACTTGGTGGACCTTGAAGCCAACGGGATAGATGCTCCGCTCACGATGAGCGGCCTCGCCGGGGACCGACAGCTTCGCTTCGATCGCGTGCCGACTCCCGAACTGATGGCCCGGCACTTCGACGTCGGTGTCAGGCACATGGTCCATGCCTGAACTGCTCATACCCGTTCCGCGCAAAGACCGGAAGACCAACACGACGCATGCCGAAGGTAATGGTCAGCGTGACCGGGGCAAGCCCCAGGCTCGTATTCGCGCGAAAGCGTCATCTGATGTGCCGACAGTGACGGTGGGCCTTCGCTCCATCAACGTCACGCTCGACATCGCCACCTCGCGGCGGATCGCCCATTTCTTCCCCACGGCCAAGAGCGCTCGGCTGTTGCGATCGTGGCTACATCCTGATGAATCTTCAAACTACTTCGTCGTGGCTCCATACGGCACCGGCAAGTCCCTTACCGCGACGTTCTTCTTGCAACTGGTTGAGAACCTGCCGAAGTCGGGCGAAGTGCTCGGCCGGATCAGCGATCGACTCACCAACGTGGACAGCGACCTGGCGGACGAACTGAGGTCACGCATCGGCAAGGATCAGATGCCGTTGATCGGCAAGCACGGGGCAGCCGTAGCTCTGTCCGGGTACCAGCCTCACCTGCCGACCGCGATCCAGAAGTCACTCATCGCATCGCTGCAACGTACGGGCAACAAGGAGGCGGCGACACTCGCTACTCGACCAGAAGTTAGCTCGATGGACGACCTGATTGAGCTGCTCAGCGCGGTGCGCGATAACTATTGTCCGAATCGGGTCGAGCGTGTGGCGATGGTGTGGGATGAGTTCGGTCGCCATCTCGAGGAGTTGATTCTGCGGGGAGCGGCGGCAGACCTTTCCGATGTGCAGACGCTTGCGGAGTTCTGCGCGCGCACCAAGCGGGCGCCGATCACTCTTGCACTGCTGCTCCATCAGGGACTAATACGCTACGCTGCCAACACCTCGGTCACGGTACAGCGGGAGTGGAAGAAGATAGAGGGGAGGTTCGAAACGGTCCAATTCGTCGACGATAGCAAGGAGTTGTACCAGCTGGTCAGCCAAATCGTGCGCCAGAGCAGATCTGTCGATCCACCGGCGCCGGACATGGTGGAGCGAAGCATACAGAGGTGCCACGAAGTTGGCGTCTTCGGTGACTTTTCGCAGCATGAGACGGAGCGCATACTGGCGGATTCGTATCCGCTCGAACCGTTGACCCTCTATCTGTTGCCACGGGTGTCCTCGCGCGTGGCGCAGAACGAGCGGACCCTGTTCACCTACCTTAGTTCGCTCGACGGGGCGAATCCCGTGTCGCCGGACAGCCTGTACGATTACTTCTCGGACGCCATGCGGGCGGATACCCTGCCGGGTGGTAGTTACCACACATGGCTCGAGACTGAAAGCGCGCTGCATAAGGCCCGAAGCCGCGCCGACGAGAAGACCCTCAAGTGCGCGTGCCTGCTCGGGTTTGGCTTGGTCGGAGAGCGTTCGCGCGTCAGCCGGCGGCTGCTAGAGTGTGCGGCCTCCGGATATCATGACGACGAGGCTGCCCGCGACAGCGTAAAGCGACTAATCGACTCCAAGCTTCTGCTCTACCGGCGCAACGCCGACAGTGTGTCCATCTGGCACGGCACCGATCTCGATCTTCGGGGGCGTCTTGAGCAGGAGAAGGAACGGTTGGGACCGCGCTTCGAACATGTCTCGTTCCTGACATCGGAAGCGCCTCCAGCTCCATGGAAGCCGATCGACTACAACGTGGAGTACGGAATAGAGCGATCGTTCGAGACTCGCTACGTCGCAGCTGGAGCCATCGTGATCGCCGATCGCGTCGCGGAAGCGTTGCGGCCGTTGCCAGCGGCAGACGGTGTGCTGTACTTGGTCGTACCTGACTCTTACGAAGAGGCTCAGGACGTTCAAAAGCGGCTCGCCCGAGAAACGCTAGCTCCCGACGTGATGGTCGGAGTGCCGCGCCATGTCGGTCGGCTGTCCGAAATCGCACTCGACGTGCACGCGCTGCAACTGCTCAGGCAAGACACTAGCCTGCTCGCCGAGGATCCACTCGTAGAGTCGGAGCTCTCGCAGATGACCGACGACGCGCAGGGCTACCTCACCCAACAGCTCAATCGGATGTATCGGCCTTCCGCCGAGGGGCCGGAGTATCTGTGGGGTAGGGAATTCTGCGAAGTCGCGTCAGCCAAGGAGTTGCGGCAGCTTCTCTCCAAGGTCATGCGGCAGGTATACCCGCTGACGCCGCGCATCAAGAACGAGTTGATTGTCCGACGCCGGCCCCGCGCAGTCATCGTCAACGCGCGCAAGAAACTGCTTCTGGCGACACTTGAGCGTTCGGGTGCGGAGAACTTGGCACTGGAAGGATACCGGCCCGACATGGCGATGTTCCGGACGGTACTGCTGCTGACCGGCCTGTATCGGTCCAACGGCGAGCGGTCTGATGACGGGGACTCGCTGTGGCGATATGCCCGTCCAGAGGAACTGCCGGATCCGGGGCTGCGCGACGTCTGGAAGTACCTCCGGGACTATCTGACGGTCCCCGCGCGACACGCCAAACCGTTGGCTGATTTGATTTCGCTACTCAGCGCACCCCCGTACGGCATACGAGCCGGGATTATCCCTATCCTTTTTGCCGCTGCCCTACGGGCGTTCCCCAGCCCGATCAGCATCACACGGAGCGATGGCTCGTATGTCAGCGACTTGCTTCCATCGACCATCGAAGCGATGGCGACGCATCCCGACCAATATCAGGTATTGGTACCCGAACTGACCGCCGATCAGAGGGAGTTTCTCGACCGGGTTGCCACGCTGTTTGATTTCGCGGATGAGGCCGTGGTGGAAGCCGATCCCGTCCGTCGCTGTCATGATGCTTTGGTCCAGTGGCGGAGCACACTCCCGCACAACGCGCTCATTTCTCGCTACCTGTCCCCCCGGGGACGGGAGTTCGGTCGGCTCATGAGTACTGCGATCGAACCCTATCGCCTGCTGCTCATAGCCTTGCCGGCGGCACTCAATATTCGCGGCGTGGATCCCGACGCCATCCTGACCGCACTGCATGACTGCAAGGCTGAGGTGGAGAACATCGTGCAGTGGAACTACGACGCGGCCGAACGCGCCATTCGTTCGGCATTCCCGGCAGTAAACGGTAAGGCGGGCACGCTTCGGCAGGTCGTGAGAGCTTGGGCCAAGTTCTTTCCGGAGAGCGTCGCCGATGAGGTCAAGCACGGAATCGCCCGCGCCCTCATTACCCGAGCGCAGATGAACTATGAGACCGACAGGGCAATGGCCGACGCCCTAGCGGCGCTGCTTCCGTGCGGGCGGATCGATCGCTGGGAAGACAGCTCCATCGTCGTGTTCGAGCGAGAACTCGGCGCCATGATAAGGCGGGTCGAGGACACCGTCCTCAGCCTCGCGACGGACTCAGCACGGGCTGGCAACCAGTCGATCGTCGGCATCGCCAAATCAAGGCTTAACGCGTCGCTGCGAGCCATCACCCAAGTCGCGGGCGCGGACCAAGCCCGCACGATCGTAGCTCGGACGTTGAAAGAAATCACCGAGGAGGTCAACGCTAATGGCTCACCTGCATGAAGCACTCGAAGCTGTCGCTGATGCCGAGATCCGCCACATCGTTCCGGTGTCAGGAGGCAAGGACTCGGCCGCGCTCGCGATCTATTTGGCGCAGACTTACCCTCAGATTCCAACTGAGCATGTGTTCTGTGACACCGATGCGGAACTCCCAGAGACGTACGACTACCTCGATCGCCTGGAGGCGCTGCTAGGCAAACCGGTCCGCCGTATCAATGCACTCGATTACATGAAGGTGACCCGGAAGCCAACTCGAAAGGCCTTCGACTTCGTCCTCAACGAAATGTACTCAGGTTTCCTGCCGAGCCCACAGGCTCGGTGGTGCACCCGTAAATTGAAGATCGAACCGTTCGAACGTTATGTGGGTAACGACGTCGCATTTAGCTATATCGGCATTCGTGCGGACGAGGATCGGCAGGGCTACACTCCAAAGAAGCCACCCGTCTTTTCCGATCGACCAAACATCGTTCCCGTCTATCCCTTCAAGGATGAACGTGTCGGCCTCAGCGGCGTCAAAGAAATCCTAGAGACATCCGGTATCGGCTTCCCGGACTATTACCGCTGGCGATCTCGGTCGGGTTGCTACTTCTGTTTCTACCAGCAGATTGGGGAATGGCAGCGGCTGCGTGCCGAGCATCCCGTCCTCTTCGAGCAAGCTAAGGAGTACGAAAAATCGGGAGGAGCGCGCCGCTATACTTGGGTACAGGGGCGCTCCCTTTCCCGCATAGAGGCGCTTCGCGAGCAGCACCCTATTCAATCCCTTGATGAAGTTGAGGGTTGCGTGACCTGCCATCTGTGACAACATGCAGTGCTCGACTTCAGACACCGGACCGACCTCGGGGGTTAGTCACTTCAAGGAGGAAGCGTTGTCGGCGCGACCTACCAAGATTTGGACATCGTTGAGATTCCCGGACGTCGAGTGAGAATCTGGGCCGCCTCAATCGCTACACATTGTGCCCGGCGGTTTGGCGCGGGACCCGACACTGGATTACCGGTAGTACGATGTTCCGCGTGTAGAAGACTTAGGTTCCCCCAAGTCGTTCGATCAAGTCTCAGAAAGTGGGCCTGCGCGCGATTAGGCGAGCAGATGGCGCATCGTTTCGGGTTTGTGCTGCAGCGCGTCGATCAACTGCGCAAACGTGATCTCCTTGCTGTCGAGCAGCGGCTGCACTCTGTCTTCGACTGTGTTGCAGCAAGTGAGGTAGTAGACGGTGACGCGCATTCGCTGACCGATACGCACGACTCGGTCGACCGCTTGAGAGTTGGTGGAGGGGTTCCACCAGCGGTTTACGAAGATGACACGGTTGGCTTCCGTGAGGGTCAACCCCTCGCCTCCCACCCTTAAGGAGGCCAACAACACCCGACATTCCGGGTCGGATTTGAACCTCTCGACAGCGCGGTTGCGCGCTGGCAGGGAGTGCTGGCCGGTGAGTATCTCGACGCCACCGTAGGACCGGGCTCGGAGCCGTGACAGCAACACCGTCAGGGGCCTGATTTTGTAGGAAAACACTACTGTTTTATCGCCGGCGGCGATCGCTGCGTGCAGAAGTCGCATCGCTTGGTCGAGCTTGGAGCTCTCCCCGCTCGGTTTATCGATGTCACAGATGCTGAGAAGCTTATTGAACAGGGGTAGGTATCCCTCGGTATCGGAAAGCTTGAAGGTGCGGATGGCGCCTTCGTAGGCGGCGCGCTGCGCCGGATGTAGGAGGACTTCCTCGGTGCACCGTTCGGCGACCGGGAGCTCGGGAAGCACGGCCTCCTTTGTGCGTCTAAGAAGGTAGGGGCGCGCCCTTGCCCTCAGCAAGACTGTGCCCAATCGGTGGTCATCAATTGCAAAACGGGCAGGGTGGACTAGCGAAAGAATCGCGGCGAGGTCTTCTGCATCTCGCTCAACCGGGGTGCCGGTGAGGGCCCATATCCGCGGGGCGGCGATGCGTCTCAATCCGAGGTGTGCGAGCGACCTGGCCTTGCGTAGCCGGTGGGCTTCGTCGGCCACAATTAAGTCGGGGGGCGCGTTGATTATCTCGTCGGTGGGCTGCCGGAGGTCCTCGTAGCTAGCCATCAAGATATGGGCGTGGGTCAGAGCGCTACGCCAACTCGTGCCACGACGGTCATCGACGTGGAGAGGACGGGTGACTAGTTCGGGCGCCCATCTCCGGGACTCGGCGTGCCAGTTCCTTAGCAGCGTGCGCGGGGCGACGACGAGGGACGACTCAATGCGACCGTGCCGGAACTGGCGTCGCAGTGCGGACAATACCTGGACGGTCTTCCCTAGACCCATGTCGTCGGCGAGGATTGCTCGGGTGTGACGCAGGAGCCAGGCGACACCGATACGCTGGAACGGATAAAGGTCGTCGACGACCTTCGGAGGAAGGAGCAACGGCAGCACGATGTCTATGGCCCTGTCGTGGGCGTGCTCGTATCCAGGGCGAGGATCGTACCACCACGACAATGGCTCCGGGGCGATCCTTCTGAGCTTGCGGGCCACGGCGGCGTCTCGCGCTATCAGCACCCGCGCCGCGCGCGCAGCACGTCGACACGATGGGCGATCGGTGCTGTCGCCGAGCCGCAGCACAAACCGTACCTTCGGTGGTTCAGCTACGAGTTCCGCTACAAGCTGTCCCTCGCAATGTGTCAACCCATCAGCTCGTCATGTTCAAACTAGTACGCCTTCTAGGATTTCCTCCCACATAGCGTGCTCCTCCGCCTGAGCATCCACGGTCAGGTAAGACCGCCAGATCTCCTTGATGCCGTTATCGCCACTTACCTCGGATTCGGTCAGCGGGTCAATTCCTAGCTGCCACCGGAGGATGCGCTCCATCAAACGTTCGCGTCCGGTCCGATCCTCGTTGGCAATCCGCCATTGATTGCCAGATCCCGCCGGAGGGACCAGCAGAATGTAGCGCCAAGGAGGGGAATGTGCGTCCCATGTGAGAGATGCCAGGGGCTCGAGTGCGCCCTGGGACTCCTCTACTGTCAACATTCGCGAGTCACCGCCATCCGCCAATCGAGCTCGTTGGTCATCAAGGAGTTCTCTTGCCAAATCCACCAAGAGAACCTGCACGATAGGCCAAAAAAGCACACAGTCATCGCCGTCGCTTTCGCTCTCACGCTCGCCGGGCGGGCAGTGATTTCTCATCTTTGCGGGATCCTCATGGAGTATTGGGAGCGCCACGATGAGACTATCCCAGCACACAAACAACTCTCTCTCAAGCGAGTCGATCTCCTCTTCAGAGGGCCGGAATCTCCTGTACATCTTGAGCTTTTCGCGGCGTAGGCCCCATCCCTCGTTACGACGTTCTCTCGTCGATAACAGTCTGCAGTTCAACTCGTAGAGCATCTCGAGACTGGTAAAGTAGGACGAAGAACCGGAGGGTACATTTTTTCCGGCGGACATTTTCACCCGCGCCGAGGTAAACTGGGAATCGCCATGGTCCCGAAAGAAGTCGTGCTGAGTGACCAATCTCCTAGTTATGATTGCGAGAGCATCATCCTCATCCATGATGATGTTGTCATATTGCGACATCGCTTTGGCATATCGATTCAAGTGCCCGAACAAACGACGATATCTGATCAAGAAGTCCTGCCGATCCTCGAGTTGGCGAGGAGTGACAATGATCACGCTGATTTGCTCATCCAAGAATCCTTCTGGCGCGCTATGGTCTGCTTCACCGTCGCGAAGCGCCCGGATCGCGGCCAAGCGATGCTGCCCGTCAAGGGCGTAGTACCGCTCCTGACCGTTAAACTGAAGTACTCCGAACGCCTCGGACAGTAGCTTGTCGCCCGCAAGGATTCGGAACTCGGGATTCTCCTCAAGCCTGACTGGATACCATTGCGGATCGCCGCCAAGCGCTGCGACGACAATCGACCCGAAGAAACGGTCTTCGTGGCGAGCTAGGTATGTCGCAATCTCCTGGGTAGAGCGTTGCTTCCTAAGGTGTCGCTGAATGGCGCCAGACAATTGGGTAGTTCCGTGTACTTCTTCAGCGAAACTAATGTCTTGGGCGATTTCCCGCATGGACATTCGGACGAGAAAGTAATCCCATCTTCCCATCTTTGCCTTGACGGCGGGGTACATTTGCATAAAGTAAACTCCTGTGAACTAGGCAGCCGGCTGGGGGTGCCCGATTTTGCCGATGAGCGGTGTCGCTGTGGGGACGTTCTGATTCGCTGGGGGATCTAGCGCTACAACCAAACTGTGTTCTACCCGGGACGTCCATTGGGTCGGAGACAAATGGAGTGCCTCAGCGACGAGTGAGTATGTAAACTTGAGGCGTCGGAATAGGCTGTGATAACGGAGAATGAGGACGTTCTGCGGACGGTTGCTCGCGTGTTGCTTGAAGCGATTCTGGAGGTTCAGGGATTTGCCTACATAGAGTACTGTGCATAGATCTGGTGGAAGATGGTAAACTTCGGAAAGGGACTTGGGCGAGACACAGATCATGTAGACGCCTGGTGAGTCGGGCACTGAGTCTTGATAAAGGGGCTCGAGCCAAGTGGACCTCCAGTGGGCGCCGGTCAGTGTGGCGCGGAGGTTAGCCCAGTCAGTGGGGCGGATCGACCATCCGCCTGAAGCGGGCATCAGCAGTCGTCTCGGTGGTTGGGAGGAGGACGGGTGTGAGCGGTGCGGTGCGAAAGAGTCATGGAGACGCGGCCAGAGATGGGGTTCATGATGCGAACGCCCGTGTAGCAGTCGGAGAGATCTTGAGGGGCGAGGCTTGCGGAGGCGCCGTTCGTTTCGACTCCTATTTCGGTAGATGTTGGGTCGGCGTGGACGACGGCGTGGATGTGAGCGAAGGATACGGTGGTGTTTGAGTGGACAATCAACGCTATGCGATCTCCCTCACTAGAGCTTAGTGCCTTTAGGGATTGCGAGACGCGGCCTATTTCGGGGCCGGTCGCGGAGGTCCTTCGCCAAATGACGGAGATGTTGGGTGCGCCGCGAGGTTGTTGAACAGCTATGGATGACTTCTGTCCAAAGTTGCAACCGAGGGCAGTGGCCAGCTCGGGAGGAACACCTCTGATGCTGGAGCCGCGGAGGTATCTGTCGAAGATCGTGAATAGCCAATAGAGGTGGCCGTTAGTGTCTCGGCCGCTAGCAACGTCCTCAAGGGTGCCGAGTCCCAGGTCGGGATACTCTACAGCAGTGACCCACCCGTGTTCGACCCGGAAGGCGGGGCCGGATAGGGTAGAGCGAACACTCATCTCGGTCACTCCGAAGAGACGTGGCAGCTCATCTAGGAGACGGCTGAGGCGCGTGCTGCCGCCGCCTTCTTGGATTCGCTGCATGATCTCGGCCGGTATGCCTTCGTATTCATCGTCAATCCAATCGGCGAAACCCCAGCGGTGTTTGTCTGCTCGCACGACGCCATCGATCTTGGAGAGGAGTGATCCCACGCGCGTGGCGTCCAGGCCGGAGAGTTCGGCGAGCTGTTCCTTGGTCGCCGGACGACCGTGGGCGCGGAGGCATCGTTCGACTTGAGCGGTTTGGGTGGGTGGGCTGACCCAGCGTGGCATGGGGAGAGGCTATCGTATGCCGCACAGTCTGGGTAGTCGACGTCGCGCGTCGCGCCGGAGGGTCCATATGGCTGATGACAGGTGATCAGGCAGCGTCGGTGGGCGGGGTGGGGGGGAGCGCCTCGGAGCCGCGTACTCAGATGTAGCCGGGAGAGCTGAGGAGGTCCGCCTGGTCGGAGAGGCGCTCCAGGACGTGGTCGGGGTAGATGGACGTGCGCTGGAAGGGGAGGTTGTCTCGTCCGATCGCCGGCATGTAGTTGAAGAACACGGAGCGGCGGATCGAGCGGTTGGTCACCGGGTAGGCGTTGTGGGTCATGCCCTCGGAGAAGATCACGACGTCGCCGGGGGCGGCGAGCACGGGGACGGCCATCGGGTTGTGGCTGGCGTCCTCCATGTCGAAGGGGCAGCGGAAGTTGGCCTTGTGGCTGCCCGGGATGGCCGCGAACGGCCCGTTCTCCACGCGTGTCATGTCGGAGAGGATGATCACGCTCTTGGTGCTCTTGCAGGCGAAGCGCCCGTTGGTGTGGTCGTAGCCGTAGTAGATGTCACGGTCGACCGGGAAGCCGCCGTTGTGGAGGCCGCCGCCGGGGACCGGGCCGACCTTCTCGATGTAGTAGGTGGCCGAGAGATAGATGGGGCCGCCGGCCAGCTCGGTGTGGATGGCCGTGAGGACGGGGTCGCGCACGATGCGGTCGAACCCGGCGGTGCCGCAGATCGCGTGGTCGACGCGGCCGATGCCGCCGGTGGCGGGATTGGGGGCGCGGTCGGGCCGGTGCTCGCCCTTCCAGAACGGGTGCTCGGGGTCGGCCATGGCGTTGTGCAGGAAGTAGCTGGCAACGCCCAGCCGCGTGTAGGTCGCGTAGTCGATCGGGATCGCCTGCAGCTCGTCGATGCCGGCGTGGAACTCGGCGACCGCTTCGGCGTCGAAGTGCTGCCGGAGCACGAGGTAGCCGCGCAGGTCGAACTCGTATTTCTGCTCGGGCGTCAGCTCGTAGTGCATACCATCCTGCGGAAGCGCCGATCGATGTGCGCCAGCTCTATCGGTCAGGATGACGAGGTAGGATCGAGGCGGGCGAGAAACTCGGCGGGGGTGTCGCAGCGTCCCAGCCATTCACCGACCTCGGCCAGCCGTTCGGGGTCGGTGATCAGCCCCACCGCTTCGGCCAGGCGGGTGGCGGTGTCGTCGCCGAAGCGCGCCGCCGCCATCCGGCAGAGCAGCGCGCGTTGCTGCTCAAGACCCTGTTCAAGGCCCTGCTCGCGTCCTTCGCGGAGCCACTGCTTGGGCCATTCGGCTACTCGTTCGACCAGCGTCATCCTGACCTCCTCCCACGTCCGGAGCGGCGGCATTGCCACGCCCGCCGGCGCCAGCCGCTCGGCCATCTGGCGAATCCAATCCACGAACGCGCGCTGCAACTCGCCCGCGCGCGGATCGCGCATCCAGAGCTGCAGTGCCTCCCACACCCGCAGCAGGTCCGCGTTCGACCGGCTCTGCTCCAGCGCGGCCACCTCGCGCAGCAGGTTGTTCGCGGGCAGATCGTCGGCCGTCACCCGCCGAAGGTCAAGCTCCCGGGGTCGTCACCTCAGCGGCGCGGGGCGGTGCTCCTCGACTCGCGCCAGACCATGCGGCGTGCGGTCCCGTCCACGATCAGCGCGCGGTCCCCCTCGCCTATATCGGGCAGCAACTCGTCGATCACTCGGGTCAGCTTGCCGTAGCCGGGGTCCTTCTGAATCCAGGGGAAGTCGGTGGCCCACATGCAGTGGTCGGCGCCCATGTCCTTCACGAGCTGCTCGTGCCAGCGCCGCAGGTCCAGGTACGGGTAGGGCTCCTGGCTGAAGGCGTACTGGCCGGACAGCTTGACGCACACGTTCGGGAACTGGGCGAGGCCGAGCGTGTTGTGGCGGGTCAGCGGCATGTCGAAGGAGAAGGTGCGCCGGACCATCCGCGGCCGGCCCTGGTCGTCGGTCGCCATGGACCCTGGGGCCGGGCAGATCATCAGGTGGTTGAACACCACCGTGAGCTCCGGAAACGCGTCCAGCAGCCACGGGGTCAGGTGCGCGTCGGCGGCGCGGGGATAGAGCCAGACGATGTAGTCCCTCTCGGCGGCGTGCTTCCAGAACGGGTAGGTCGTGAAGGTGCGCACGTCCATCGGCGCGGTCGGATCGAGCGGCCCGCCGATCCCGTGCAGCCGGAAGCCGACGATGCCGCCGTCCTCGGCCAGCCGGTCCATGTGGTCTTCCGGATGGCGTGGGTCCGGCACCAGGCCGATCCCCTTGAACCGGTCCGGGTAGCGCTTCAGGCAGTGGCGGAGATAGGCGTGGGTGTCGAGCGAGGTGCCGCCGATCTGCACGAGCGTGGCCCGCTCGACGGCGTGCGCCTCCATCAGGCCCAGGAGCTTCTCGGCGCTCTCCTCCCGATCGGCCGGCATGGTATCGCTGACCTCGCGCGGGAACTCCCGCGATGCCTTGGCGAAGACGTGGACGTGGGCGTCGATCACGAAGCGGGCCTCCCGATCTCGTCGTCCGCGAGGGCGCGGCGGTACAGCCGCAGGTCGTGGGTCCTGCCCTGGCCCCTCAGGTCGCACTCGCGCTTCTGCTCGGGCGTCAGTTCGTACCGCATGCCACCCTGCTCAAGCGGCGATCGGTTCCCGGACGCGGTGTGTAAGCGCGTCAGCTCTCTGGGTCAGGATGACGAGGCGGGATCGACGCAGGCGAGAAACTCGGCGGCGGTGTCGCAACGGACCAGCCACTCCCCGATCTCGGCCAAGCGTTCGGGTTCGGTGATCGGCCCCACCACCTCGGCCAGACGGATCGCGGTGTCGTCGCCGAAGCGTGCCGCCGCCTGACGGCACAGCAGGGCCCGCTGCTGGTCGATCCCCTGCTCGATTCCCTGATCGCGTCCTTCTCGGAGCCACTGTTTCGGCCATTCGGCTACTCGTTCGACCAGCGTCATCCTGACCTCCTCCCATGTCCGGAGCGGCGGCACCACCGCGCCCGCCGGCGCGAGCCGCTCGGCCATCTGCCGGATCCAAGCCACGAACGCGCGCTGCAACTCGCCCGCGCGCGGATCCCGCAACCAAGGCTGCAGCGCTTCCCACACCTGCAGCAGGTCCGCGTTCGTTCGGCTCTGCTCCAGCGCGGCCACCGCATGCAGCAGGTTGCGCCCAGCCAGATCGTCGGCCGTCGCGCGGCGCAGGTCAAGCAGGGCGTAGCCCTGCGCAGACTGATACGGAGCGAGCCCCGGCGCGCCCGGGGTGACCAGCCCGCTCATCCGTCGCGCCGCGGTCCACGGCCCGGTGCCGTTGTAGATCACGACCGGCAGCACCGGCGGAAGACGCCCCTCGGCGGTCCCCGGCGCCTCGTTGCGCACCATCTCCAGGTAGAGCAGGCCGGTGTAGGTGTGGATTCGCAGCGCCATCCACGCATCGTCCTCGGATTGGAACTCCAACAGGATCAGCAGATACATCGAGTGCTGGCCGATGCGCAGGCGCCAGACGGTGTCGCCGTGGCGCTTTCGCAACTCGTCGCTGACGTACTCGGTGGAGAGTTCACCCAACTCCGAGAAGTCGGCTGCGGTCATGACGTCAGCAGGGAGGCAGGCGCGCAGCAGGTCCTCGACCAAGAGCTTGCAGGCAAAGAGGCGCTTGTAGTTCTCGTCGTGGAGCATGGAGGGGTGTCCGCACTACAGATAGCGGCCCGTCCGGCGCTGGCGCTTCACGGTGCAGTCGATAGCCGGAAGGGAGGTTGTAGCGGATGCAATGTCGACGGGAGTCTTGCCGCGATCGGGCGGACTCCCGGGCTTGTCAGCTCAGGGGCGCAGCGTTGCTCCCCGGTTCGCGCCAGACCATGCGGCGCGCGGTGCCGTCCATGATCAGCGCGCGGTCCTCCTCGCCTAGATCGGGCAGCAGCTTGTCGAGCACGCGGGTGAGCTTGCCGTAGCCGGGATCCTCCTGGATCCAGGGGAAGTCGGTGGCCCACATGCAGCGGTCGGCGCCCATCTCCATCACCAGCTCGCCGTGCCAGCGCCGCAGGTCCAGGTACGGGTAGGGCTCCTGGCTGAAGGCATACTGGCCGGACAGCTTGACGCACACGTTCGGGAACTGCGCCAGGCCCAGGGTGTTGTGGCGGGTCAGCGGCTGATCGTTCGTGAAGGTGCGCCGGATCATCCGCGGCCGGCCCCGCTCGTCGGTCGTCATGGACCCCTCGGGCGGGCAGATCATCAGGTGGTTGAAGACCACCGTGAGCTCCGGAAACGCGTCCAGCAGCCATGGGGTCAGGTGCGCCTCGGCCGCGCGGGGATGGAGCCAGACGATGTAGTCCTTCAGGGCGGCGTGCTTCCAGAACGGATAGGTCGTGAAGGTGCGCACGTCCATCGGCGCCGTCGGATCGAGCGGGCCGCCGATCTCGTGCAGGCGGAAGCCGACGATGCCGCCGTCCTCGGCCAGCCGGTCCATGTGGTCCTCCGGACGGCGCGGGTCCGGCACCAGGCCGATCCCCTTGAACCGGTCCGGGTAGCGCTTCAGGCAGTGGCGGAGGTAGGCATGGGTTTCGAGCGAGGTGCCGCCGATCTGCACCAGGGTGGCGCGCTCGACGCCGTCCTCCTCCATCAGGCCCAGGAGTTTCTCGGCGCTCTCCTCCCGGCCGGCGGGCAGAGCGTCGCTCACCTCGCGCGGGAACTCGCGCGAGGCCTTGGCAAAGACGTGCACGTGGGCGTCGATCACGATGCGAGCCTCCCGATCTCCTCCTCCGTAAGGGCGCGGCGGTACAGGCGCAGGTCGCGAATCCTGCCGTTGAAGGTGTCGATGGCGCCGGCGCCGATCCGCAGGGGCTGGTCCGTGGAGAGGTCGAAGGCCGAGGCGTCGAAGGCCGCCGAGGTCGCGACGGGGCTGCCGTCGACATGGAGCTCGAGCCGTCCTCCCCTGCGGACGGCGGCGAGGCGGCGCCAGCCGGGGGCGAGCTCATGGTCGTGGGTGACGTTGGCGCCCGCCTGCAGCGCGTAGACGAGTCCCGAGGGGAGGGTGCCGGCGAACAGCCGGCCGCGGTAGACGGCCATCGACCAGACGCGGCGGTACTTCACGTCCGGGGTGGTGTCGAGCTGTCCCGTGAGGGTCCAGGTGTCGCCGCCGTCGTAGCGGTAGACCTGGCCCAGCGGCAGGGTGCCGGCGTAGAGCTTGCCGTTGAAGACGGTCATGGCCATGACCTCCAGCTCTTCGCCGAGCCGGCCGACGCAGGTCCACGGGTCGTCGCCGTCGTCACGGAAGACCTTGCCCTCCGGCCAGGTGCCGGCGTGCAGTCTCCCGTTGTGGGCGGCGAACGAGTAGACCTGGGAGACGCCCTGCTGGCCGCCGGCGTGCACCCAGTCGCTGCCGCCGGCGTAGCGGAACACGCCGCCCGACTCCCCGCCCTCGTTGCCCGCTCCGTAGAGGTGGCCGTTGAAGACCCCGAGCGACATCATGCGGCGGCCGGGGGTGCCGCAGTGCTCCCAGCGGTCGCCCCCCTGGTAGCGGAAGACTCCCTGGCTGTAGAGCGGGATGGCGTAGAGCTCGCCCCGGTAGACGGCCATGCCGGCGCACGAGTCGGCGCCCTCCATGCGGCCGACGCTCACCCACTCCGAACCGCCCGCGTAGCGGTACAGGGCGCCGCCGGGGGTTCGGTTCTCCGACTCCGGCAGCGCCGAGCCGCCGGCCCGGTAGCACGACGTGCCGGCGTAGAGGTCGCCGTCGAAGACGCACAGAGAGGCCACGGTGTTGGCGGCGTCCGGGCTGCCGCACGGCTCCCAGCCGGCGTCGCCGTCGTAGCGGTAGACGCCGCCGGCCTCGTCCGCGCCGGTCTCGAAGGTGCCGGCGTAGAGGTCGCCCCGAAAGACGCACAGGGAGTAGACGCGCAGGTTGTTGCCTGGGCGGCCGCAGTCCGCCCAGGCGCCCTCGCTGCCGGCGTCGATGCCGAAATGGAGGTGGCGATAGTTGGCCTGGGCGGCGGTCACGCCGGCGTTGTTGAGCAGGCTGAGCTGGAAGCCGGTCCGGGTGCCGGGGGCGTAGCGGCTGACGATGTCGCCCGGCACGTCGTCGAGGACGGCGTCCGTGTGGATCTGGGCGGTCAGGGTGAAGTCGCCGGTCCCCAGGTCCAGGCCGGCCGATGGGGGAACGAGGATGTGGGCGCCGCGGCCGTCGAGGACGGCGCCGCCGGGCGTGAGGTCAGCGCCCCGGTTCCGGCCGTGGTGGCCGTTTCCGGAGCTGTCGCGGCAGTCGCCGGCGAGCGGCCAGTGCGCGATCAGGCCTGTATGGGTGCCCATCGGATTCCTGTCCCGGCACGATAGGTCGCTCGGGGCGGGCCGTCAAAACAGGGGAGGCTCAAGCAGCCCCCGGCGGGCTCGACTACAATCGGGAGTTGCCATGATCGACTATCGAGAGCTCGGAGCGCGTACCCTGATCAACGCCAGCGGCACCATCACCACGCTCGGCGGCAGCCTGATGCCCGCGGAGGTGCTGGAGGCGATGCGCACGGCGGCCGGCGCGTACGTCGACCTGCCGGATCTGCTGGTCAAGTCCGGTGAATACCTGGCGCGGCGCATCGGCGTGCCGGCGGCGTTCGTCTCCTGCGGTGCGGCGAGCGGCATGCAGCTCGCCGCCGCGGGCTGTCTGACCGGTACCGACGTCGAGCGGGTGCGGGCACTGCCCAACACGTCCGGGTGGGCCAACGAGTTCGTGATCGGCAGCGTCGATCCGCACTTCTACATCCACCAGGGCATCGAGGCGTGCGGCGGCAGGCTGGTCCGCGTGGGCAGCGGCGCCGCCCTCAGCACCGAGGAGATGATCGGCGCCATCGGCAGCAGTACGGCCGCGGTCGTCTTCTTCCTGGGCAGCCAGCCCATCGAACAGCTCGCCGAGGTGGCGAGCGGAGCCGCCGAGCGTGGCGTTCCGGTCATCGTCGACGCCGCCGCGCAGTTGCCGCCGCGTTCCAACCTGACCGAGCTCGTCGCCAAGGGCGCGTCGCTGGCCGTGTTCAGCGGCGGCAAGGGGCTGCGGGGTCCGCAGTGCACGGGACTGGTGGTCGGCACGCCCGAGCTGGTCGCCGCCGTGCGGCTGAACTCCAGTCCCGAGAGCGGCATCGGCCGGGCGATGAAGGTGGGCAAGGAAGAGATCATGGGGCTGCTGGCGGCGGTGGATCGGTTCCTGGCCTCCAGCGACGCGGAGGACGTGGCGCGCTGGCGGGCGCAGGCAGCGCACATCGCCGACACGCTCGTCGCGACGTCCGCGGCGCCGGAAGCGGCGGTGTCGATCACGGGCCGCGGGCAGCGCGCGTTTCCGGACGTGGCGCCGCGCCTGCACGTCGAGCTCGATCCCGAACGGGCGGCCGCCGTCGTGGAAGAGCTGTGGAACGGCGAGCCGTGCATCGCCATGCGGCAGAGTGGAGGCGGCGTGGCCGTCGACCCGATGACGCTGGAGCCGGGCGACGAGCGGATCGTCGCGGCGCGCCTGTGCGCTGCCTTGGAGATGCTTGCCTGAAGCGGGTCAGCCGGTGGCAGCGCTTCTCATCGGCTCCAGGCTGAGCAGCTTGCGCCGCGCGGAGGTCGTGCACTTGTCCGCGATTCTCTTGTAGTCGTCCCTGTTCGCGTTCTTCTCGCTCCACTTCTCGTATATGAGGATGATCGACTTCCGCGCTTGGCCGGTCCTGTTGACCATCGAGGTGTGCCATCCGTAGGAATTGAACAGCACCGCGTCGCCGGCCTTGCCGGCAAACGCCCGGTGGCCGGGCATGGTATCCAGCGGCCGGGGATTGGGGCACTCGCCGGCGTCCGGCTTGTGACTTCCCGGCACATAGCCGAAGGCGCCGCCGTCGGCGGGAACGTCGTCGACGTAGATCTGCACCTTCATGTGCAGGGGGTAGGAGTGCGGGACGTCGGCGTGCCAGCGGAGGTAGCTGACCGGCTGCGCGGGCAGGGTCCGCACCTGCGGCGCAAGCAGCAGCAGCTCGTCGTCGGCGAAGTCCATCAGGTAGGGGTACCAGGAGGGGTGGTCGATCAGGTCTATGAAGGCGTCGTCTTTCTCGAACGGATTCTCAATGTCGAAGAACCCGCCCGGTCGCGTGCCCTGTGCGATGCCTTCCAGCCATTGCGCCTTTTCCTCGCGTGCGCAGCGGTCGAATGCCCGCTGCAGGCGAGTCAGCTCGGAGCCGGCCATGGCTCCCTCCAGGAACAGGTAGCCGTTCTCCTCCCAGAACCGTCGCTCGCCGTCCGTCGGGTGCTGAGCCATCGCGGGTACGCACCGTAGCGTAGCACGGCCGGCCCGCGGTGCGTCGATTGCCGGCGCCTGCGCCCGACAGGCAGGATTCCGGGACATGGACCCGACCACAGAACGCGGTGCCGAGCTGAACCGGCAGCTCGTCCGCGACGGATACTGCCACGTCCCCGGCGTGGCGCCGTCCGGCCTGATCGAACGGGTGCGGGCGTTCGCCGACGGCGCCGCCGACGGCCTGTCCGACGCGCAGAAGGAGCGGACCCGGTTCCAGGGGTCGATGATCCAGGTGCAGGAACACGAGGAGATGCTGCCGCTGATCGTGCTGCCGGCGGCGCGCGCGGTGCTGGCCGGGATGGGCTATCCCGGCGCGCGCTTCATGTCCGGGTACATCATCAGCAAGCCGCCGCTGGTGGCTCCGCCGCTGTTCTGGCACCAGGACGGCATCGTCTGGGACGACCCGACCAGCTACACCGACGAGCCGGTGCAGGTGTTCCTGATGTACTACCTGATCGACACCAACCGCCGGAACGGCTGCCTGCGGGTCATCCCGGGCTCGCATCGCCGCCGTCATCGGCTGCACGGCCTGCCGCCGGCCCATGGCGAGGACCTGGCGCACGCCGGGGAGCAACATCCCGCGCTGCAGCCCGACCCGGACGAGGTGGACGTGCCGGTCCGCGCGGGCGACGTCGTGATCGGCGACGCGCGCCTCTTGCACTCCGCTCACCCGAACGTCTCGGGACAGCGCCGTACCGTCATCACGCTGTGGTTTCTGCCGACCTGGCCGGACCTCCCCGAGCGCCTGCATGCGTTCTACGGCAACCGCAATGCCCGGGAAGGCAAGCCCGCGGGCTGGAGCGACGCCGGCTGGCGCGCACTGCGCGGCGTGCTCGCCTGGTACGACGGCCCCGTGGACCCCCGGGAGGTCAGCCGGATCCCGGACGCCCGCCTCGCATGACGGTTCTCTTGCCGCGCCGTCAGTTGCGTGGTACGACAAACGGTCAAGATGGCTACCGCTTACGAACCTCTTTCGGATGTCCGCCGCAACCTCCGGGTGGCGTGGTACCGCTGCCCGATCGAGCCGGCCACGCTCAGGCGGCTGATGCAGCGCAGCGACCTGCAGGGATGGCTGCAGTCCGGCGGCCACCTGCTCCTGTACATGGCGCTCGGCGCCCTGGCGTTCCGGCTGTGGGCCGCTCAGGCGTGGGTGGCCTTCGCCTTCGCGCTGTTCGCCCATGGCACGGTGGCGAGCTTCATCCGCGGCATCGCCCCGCACGAGCTCGCGCACGGTACGGTGTTCCGCACCAAGTGGCTGAACCACGTGTTTCTCTACATCTACAGCGTGCTGAGCTGGTGGGACCCGTACGACTACGGCACCAGCCACACGTACCACCACCGCTACACGCTGTACCCGGAGGGTGACCGGGAGAATCTGCTGCCGCTCAACCCCAAGGTCGGCGGCCCGTGGTTCCTGATCCAGATCTTCACCGTGAACCTGACCGGCCGTCCTGGCCGCACGTTCGGCAAGGGAGGCCTGATCTCCACGCTCGTGGTCACCTTCATGTCGGCGATCGGCAAGATCGGCTACGTCCGCACGCCGGCCGGCGAGTGGGTCAACGCTCTGCACTCCGACCAACCGGCCGAGGCGCGCAAGTCGATGTGGTTCTCGCGCGTGCAACTCGCCTTCCACGGCGCCGTGGCGGTCTACGGGATCTTCTCCGGGTACTGGATCCTGCCGATCCTGGTCGGCGTGGCGCCGCACATCGGCAACTGGCTGGTGTACCTGTGCGGCCTGCCTCAGCACTGCGGCCTGCGCGACAATGTCGCCGACTTCCGCAAGTCGACGCGCTCGATGAAGCTCGATCCGCTCTCGACCTTCCTCTACTGGCGGATGAACTGGCATGCCGAGCACCACATGTACGCCGGGGTGCCGTGCTACAACCTCAGGAAGCTGGCGCGGGAGATCGCGCACGACATGCCCGAGCCGCGCACCCTGTGGGGGGCGTGGCGGGAGATGCGCGAGGTCTGGAAGCGGCAGCAGACCGACCCCGGCTACCAGTTCGACACCCCGCTGCCTGACGAGGCGGCCCCGGCGGATGCTCGGAACGGCCGTTCCGACCGGCCGGACGATCTGGAAGCCTCCATAGGCGAGCTGGCGCCGCAGGGGCTGCGAACCGCTCCCGAGCAGCGGTAGGACGGATGGCGGCCGCGGAGCGCGACGGCCGGCCCGCCGGGGGGGCGGGCTGCCTCGAGGGAAAGTACGCGCTGGTCACCGGCAGCACGCAGGGACTGGGCGCGGCCACCGCGCGGGCGTTCGCGGAGCGCGGCGCGGCCGGCGTCGTGGTGACCGGCCGTGACGCCGAGCGGGGTGAGGCGGTCGCGGGCGAGCTTGCCGGTCCGGGTTGCGACGCGCGGTTCGTGGCGGGAGACCTCGCCTGCCTGGACGACTGCCGGAACCTGGTGGCGGCCGCCGACCGCGCATTCGGTACGCTGCACGTCCTGGTCAACGCCGCGGCCCTCACCGAGCGCTCCACGATCTGGGACACGACGCCGGAGTTCTACGAGCGGGTGATGGACATCAACGTGCGCGCGCCCTTCTTTCTGACGCAGGACGCGGTCAGGGTGATGCAGCGCGAGGGCGTGGCCGGGTCGATCGTCAACGTGTCGAGCGTGGCCGCGCACGGTGGCGAGCCGATGCTCTGCCCGTACTCGATCTCCAAGGCGGCCCTGAACGCGATGACCAAGAACGTCGCCTACTCCGTGATGCGCCATCGCATCCGCGTGAACGCGCTCAACCTCGGATGGATGGACACGCCGGGGGAGGACGTCGTGCAACGCCGCTATCACACCGACGGCGGCGACTGGCTGGCCGACGCCGAGGCCGCGCAGCCGTTCGGGCGGCTGATCCAGCCGGAGGAGGTGGCCCGCACCATCGCCTACCTGGCCTCGGAGGAGTCCGGCGTCATGACCGGGGCCCTGATCGACTACGACCAGTCCGTGTTCGGCGCCGGTCGCCAGCCGATTCCGCCCCCGATGGACGAATGGCCGTCGGTCGCGGGCGTGTCCTTCGCCTAGCTACACTGATCATGATGGCTGAGGCCAGCGCGACGCACGAGGTGGATGCCGTGCTCGATTCGTTTCTTCGGCGGATCACGTCGGTGCGCGCGGAAGTCGTGGAGCTGTATCTGTACGGATCGCGGTCGCGCGGCGATCACCGGCCCGATTCGGACTACGACGTGTTCGTGGTACTGCGTGAGCGCAACCGACCCACCGTCGATGCGCTGTACGACGCCGTGGTCGATGTCGTGTGCGAAACCGGCTCGCTCGTCTCGTTGAAGATCGTTTCCCGAGAGAGCTTCGAGAGATCGATGGCTGCGAGCAATCCGTTCGTTGCCAACGTCTTGCACGATGGAGTGCCGCTTGCACTCCACTAGCAGAGAGCTCATTGCGGCCTACTTGGAGAAGGCCAGGCAGAAGCTGGGCGTCGCCGAGCGTCTGCGTGACTCCGGGGATCACGAGGATGCGGTTTCCCGCGCCTACTACGCGGCGTTTCACGCCGTCAAAGCACTGCTGACCAGCGCGGGCGAACAGCCGCGAACCCATCACGGTGCGGTGACGCTATTCAATCTGCTGTTCGTGAAGACGGGGAAGATGAGCAAGCGAGCGGGCCGCTTCCTCGCCAACTTGAAAGACGATCGAGAGAGCGCTGATTACGAGTTGTTCTCGTACGAGGATGCGGACACCGCACGTCTCGCGGTAGAGGAGGCGCAAAGCATCATCGCGGAAGCGACGAGCTATCTGGAGCGGTTGTCCGGGTCGTAGCGATCCTCTGTCGGCCGCTGTGGCTCACGCGCCTTCGATGCCGAGGCGTTCCCGGAGTTGATCGATGTCCAGCCGGGTGGCTTCTCCCTCTGCGCGGCTGTTAGCTTCCAGTAGCCGCCGGGCATTCTTCGGCGAACGCAGCAGGTAGGCGGTCTCCATCCAGCCGAGGAGTTCGTCGGCGGCGACCAGCGCGACCCGCTCCGCGCCGCGGCGACGAATCACGATCGGTTCACGAGTATCGGTCACTCGATCCATGAGCGCCGCCAGGTTGGCACGCGCGATGGTGTAGGTGGTCTCGTGCGTCATCTCAGGTCACGCTCATGGATGCGCTGCCGTTCCCGCCTCCACCGCATCGAGATAGCGGTCGAGGTGCCGGTGCAGTTCCCGCACGGTCACCTGCGTCATGTTGGACAACAAGCACCACACAACACCGGCGGGTCAACCCGATGCCCCCATGCCATCGAGCTCAGGGCCGGTACGCTTGACGGCTATGGGCGGATGCTCTATATTTCAGAGTACACGCTTAATGAGAGCATCGATGGGAGGAGCGGCATGAACGATACCGACAAGCTGAGAGAGGACATGGCGTATGTCCGCGCCGCGGCGAACCGAGCGGACTCCGCGACGATCCCGTCGATCAACCTGTTGTGGGCCGCCATCGTGTTGTGCGGTTGCGTGCTGTCCGATTTCGTCGGCGACCACCGCTGGATCGGGAGGTACTGGTCGGTGGCAAGCCCCGTCGGGCTGTGCGTCTCCGCGTGGTTTGGCTACCGCGCCCAGCGCGAGGCCGGACAAGCCGATCGCCGCACCGGCGTTCGGCAGGGTGTGCACTGGCTGGCGTTCCTGGTCGCCGGCGCGCTCGGGTCCGCACTCGTCGCCGCCGGGCACCTGGAGTGGGCCGGCTTCGGCTCATTCATGATGCTGTTGATGAGCCTGACCTATTTCCATGCGGGTCTGCATATCGACCGCCGGATGCTGCCGATCAGCGGCGTTGCCGCGGCCGGTTACGTGGTCACGCTGTTCGTCCCCGGGTACCAGTGGACCCTGGCCGGCGTCCTGATCGCCGCCGCGCTGGTCTGGCAAGGGGTGCTGGGAGCGCGAACACGGAATGCCGCCCACCAGTCCTGATCCGACCGATCCTGACATCGGCAGCCTCGACGAGCTGCAGTCGCTGAACGGCCTGCTCGACCATCGGGTCCGTCTGGCGATCTGCGTGCTGCTGTCGAGGTACGACGCGATGTCGTTCAGTCGCCTCAAGCAGGTGCTGGAAGAGACGGATGGGAGCCTGGGCACGCACCTCCGCAAACTGGAGGACGGCGGATACCTGGCGATCGAAAAGACCTATCGCGGCCGGCGGCCGGTGACCTGGTACCAACTCACCGCCGACGGTCGGACCCAACTGGAGCGGCACACCGCGAACCTGATGCGTCTGCTCGGGCGCGGCCAGAACCGGTGATCGCGAACGCGGTACGAGCGAATAGCGGCAGGGCAGACAGGAGGCAACAGGATGAGAATTGGCGTGAACGTACTCGGCTGGCTGCTGGGGTCCGCGACCGTGGCTGTCGCGGGCGGAGGAGGAGAGCTGCAGGACTACGACCTCTCGGCGGCCGCGGTACGGATGTTCGGCGAATACGAGCGGGTCAACCATGAGGGGTTCATGAACATGGAGCGTGCTCCCGACCCGGAAGCCGTGATCGAGCGCACGCGGCAGTGGATCGACCGCAGCGAAGCGTTGCGGGACGATTCGCCGGCCTATCACTATCTGCGCGCCAGGATCGAGTACGACGCCTACAACCAGTTGGCAGACACGGCGCCTGCCGAAGGTGGCGGCTACCTGGACCGCGCGCTCGGACAGATCCGCATCTTTGCGGATGCGAAGGTCGCGTTCGCCGACGGGCACGCGCTGCACGGCGCCATCCTGGGACGGATGATCGCCGCCAGCCCGGCGAGTGCGTTGCTGCATGCGCGCGCCGCCAAGCGGGCCACCACCACGGCCCTGGACCTGGATCCGGACAACCAGTTGGCGCATCTCAATCTGGCCTTCACGTTCGCCAACGCCCCCGAGGCATTCGGCGGCGACCGCAAGCTGGCCGTCGAACACTTCCGCCGGGCGTTCGCCCGAGGCGCGCTGCCGCTGCGCGCGGTGGCCGGCACCTGGCTCAGCGTGACCTACGATCAGCTTGGCGATTCCGTCCGTGCCGTGGAGGCGATCGAGCAGGTGCTGGAGCTCGCCCCCGGCTTTCCGCAGGCCCAGGCAACGGCTCGTGCGCTGGCCGACGGCGCCGACCCCGTCGTGTACATGCAACGGCTGCAGAACCATGAGGAGTGACGCGGGGGCGCCGCCGATCCTGCAGGCGCGGCGCGCCACCAGGCGCTACCCCAGCAAGGCCGGGGAGGTCGTGGCCCTGCGAAACGCGGACCTGAGCATTGGAGAGGGCGACTTCGCCGTCGTCCTCGGTCCATCCGGAAGCGGCAAGAGCACGCTGCTCAACGTGCTGTCAGGCATCGACACCGTCGACGAGGGCGAGATTCTCTACCGCGGCCGGGCGCTGAGCAGCTACTCCGACGCGCGACGGACCCACCTGCGCCGGCGCTCCATCTCCGTGGTGTTCCAGAGCTTCGAGCTCGTTTCGCTCATGAGCTGCTACCGCAACATCGAGTATCCCCTGCTGCTGGCACGGCTCCCGCGGGCCCAGCGGCGGCGCCGCGTGCAGGAGATCGCCGATGGCCTGGAGATCGGGCACCTGCTCGGGCGGCGGGTCAACGCCGTCTCCGTGGGGCAGCGGCAGCGGGTCGCCATCGCCCGCGCGCTGGTGGCGGAGCCGGAGGTGGTGCTGGGCGACGAGGTCACCGGCAGCCTCGACTCGCGCTCGTCTCGGCGGATCTACGCGCTGCTGCGGGAGCAGCAGCGGACCGGCGGGCGTACCTTCGTGATGGTCACGCACGACAGCTCGCTGGTGGAACCCTCCGACCGGCTGTTCCAGTTGCGCGACGGAACGCTGCGAGAGCAGGGCGCGTAGCCGCATGCTTCTGGTCGTCCACGCGCTGCTCAACGTCGTCCACAACCTGCGGCGGACCCTTGCCGCGGTAGTGATCATCGCGCTGGGGACCGGGTTGCTGTTCCTGAGCCACGCCTACCTGCAAGGGCTCTACAGCATTCTCAGCTTCGGCATCCGCAATCAGGCCGGCGACCTGCAGATCCATCACGCCGATTACGACCATGCGAGCATGACCGCGCAACCGATCATCCCGGGCGAGGTCTTGACCCGAATGGAGCAGATCCTTGCCGCCGGTGACTTCCCCGAGGTGCGGACGGTCAGCCGGGAGCTGCTGTTCGGCGGGTTGTTCGAGGCCGGCGCGCAGAGCCAGGGAGTGTCCGGCGTCGGCCTCGAGACCGATCGCCTGCATCGCGGGTCCGCCAGCCGGCGCCTGCTGATGGCGGGCACCGACCTGAAGTATGGCGACGACGCCCACACGATCCTGGGCGAGGGAGTGGCCAAGCAGGTCGACGCCGAGCCAGGTGGCAGCGCGACCGTGCAGGTCTACACGGACTCCGGGCAGGAGCGCCGGCTGGAGATCCAGGTCAAGGGCGTCATCCGTACCGGCAGCAGCTTCGCCGACGCCTACTTCATCTACGTGCCGCTGCCGTTCGCGCAGCGTTTGGCCGGCACCGACGGCGTCCATCGGATCCTGCTGTTCCTGCGCCAGGAACGACAGCTTGCCACCGTGCATGAGCGCCTGGGCGAGGTGATCGAAGACCGCGACCTGCCGCTGGCGGTGTCGAGCTGGCGCCAAGTGCAGGAGTTCTACGATCAGCTCAAGTCGTTCTACGACGTGCTGTTCACCTTCGTGATCGCGGTCGTGACGGTGCTGTCGATGGTCGCCATCTTCGCGATCATCTCGGTGAGCTTCCTGGAGCGGCTGCGCGAGCTGGGGTCGTTGCGTGCGATCGGCACCACGCGCGCGGAGCTGCTGTCGCTGTTGCTGGTCGAGGCGCTGGCGACCTACCTGGTCGGCGCCGCGGCGGCGCTTGGCCTCGGTCTGGCTGGTGGCGCCGTCATCAACGCTCTGGGCATCACCTTCGTCCCGATCGGCAGCAACCTGCCGGTTCCGTTCTACATCGACCTGGAACCGCGCTACTTCCTGATCCCGGCCGCCATCACCCTGCTGATGACCGCGGGCGCCGCCCTGGTTCCCGTGGTGCGCACCGCCCGCATGAGCGTCGCCCACGTCTTGCGCCACGAATAGGATTCATTCCGAGAGATTGCAGATGGCGACATCGTCGCCGAAGTTCGTCCACGGCGCCTACGCGGAAGGCGAACCCGAGAGCGAGTCGCACGTACCATGACGGGCTGCTACCATCCGCCGGCCAGTGAGAGACTTCCCGAGCCTCCGGCTGTTCCTGGTGCGCCACGCACAGGCGCGTCATGCGCCGGGCACCAGCTACGAGGACGCCTCGCTGTCGGCGCTTGGCCGAACGCAGGCGGCCGCGGTTGCGCGCGCCTGCGCCGATCGCCCGCCCGACGTCCTGTATAGCAGCCCGGCGCCACGGGCGCGCGAGACCGCGGACCTGATCGGTGTCGCCGTGGGGCTTTCGGTGACGGTCGATGAGCGCTTATTGGAGTACCGCTCCGGCACCATCACCGACCCCGGCCTCACCGTGGAGCAGATTCTCGAGCGACGTGGCGACCTCTTGGCGTGGCATCCGAACAGCAAGCTGGCCCCCGACGGCGAGACGACACGCGAGTTCGCGGCGCGGGTCATGGCCGTGACCGACGAGATCGTCGCTCGTCATATCGGCGATCGCGTGGTGATCGTCTCCCATGCCGGAGCCATCCACATGATCATGCGGTGGGCGAGCGGCCTCGGCCCCGACACCCCGGTGCTGCACGGCTTCGTGATTGACAACGCCAGCATCAGCGAGCTGATCCACTGGCCGGGCGGGCGCATAACCGGAGGTGGCCCCCGTTACACCGAGTTCGCCAGCGTTGGATCGGTCGACCACCTGCCGTCCGAGCATCGCAGCGGCAACTGACAGTGGCGCGCAGCATCGGCTGAATTCCGTTCGTCGAATCAGTGGAGTGCGACACTGGGCCAGAGGATTCCCTCTTCAAGATTTCCTCGGTGCCCCGTGCGAGCGTCGACCACGTGCGGCGGTGAGTCAGCCATCACTGTCGAGGTGGGACTGTCTTGTCGCGATGAGACTGACCCTCCTGAACTGCTCGAAGCAGATGCCGTCGGAACGACTCTGGCATAACGGTTTCAGCCGTGAAGATGGAATACGGCCATCTTGGTTTCGCCCAACTCTTGCACGGCGTATTCTGGGCCATCTTGCCGATGCCGCTCCGTGTCTTCGAGCTGCCAGTCGCTCAGTCAACTCGTTCGTAACGGACTCTGAACCGACGTACGGGTGGGTCTTCTTGATCGTAATAATCCTCGAAACCGATTTGATCGAGAAGAATAGCCGCCGGGAGAACGAGTTCCGACGGTGCAATGGGCCACGGTAGTTCACCCTCCGAGGAACCTTCTTCACGCCCACGCGTGATGACCAAGAGTGTGCCTCCTGGTGCCACGCACATCGCGGCGGCGTATAGAGCGCGTCGCCGGAGATGTGGGAAGTACTTGCAGAGTATAGATTTCAGCGTCAAAGTCATACTGTTCACGCCATCTGGTCGGGAGATTGAAGAGGTCGCGTACTTGATAGTCCACGATGGAATTGGGAAACCGAACCCGACACGAGTCGATTGCCGTCGGGGCGACGTCAAAAGCCGTCACGATACCGCCCGCTCTCGCAAGGTATTCGGAGTCATCACCGAGACCGCAGCCGACGGCCAAGCACCTTCGGCCTGCGAAATCGTAACGAGTCTGGCGGTGCCAACTGACCAAGTGGGGGTTTGGCACTCGATCGGCCCACGGAATGCCCTGGTCGCGATCTCGTCCCGCTTGGTACAAGGGCTCGAACCAGCCGAGATGATCACCCCGACAGGCATGCTCCCGCTGCAAGCGCCGAACGGCGCCGCGGTCAGTCGACAACGAAGAGCCTCGATGTCGAGGACAGCCGGGCGCTATCCATCTGTGCTCGATCGGTGGACGCTCACGCGCCCAACTGAGTTCGGCGCAGTTGATGCCGGTTCGGTCGCCATGCCTCTCATGCTCGATCCAGACTCTTATTCAGTCCCGCGCGGTGTCAACCGCCAGCCGGCGACAGGGGCGCGCCGGACCGCGGAACGGCTCGTTGGCGCCACGGGCTTTCGGTGAGGGTCGACGAGCGCCCGATCAGCCAGGCGATCGGCATCGTTGACGCCAATTTCAGGTCAGGACGCGGAGCGCGGTCTCGGGAGCCTTGTCGAGTATCCGCAGCAGGGCTCGCGCCGCGCCGGTCGGGCAGCGTTTCCCCTGTTCCCAGTTGCGGATCGTCTCGTGCGGCACGTCGATGCGCCGCGCCAACTCGGTCTGGGAGAGACCGAGCCGCCGACGCACCCGGCGGGCGTATCGCGCCATGTCCTGCATGGCCTCGGCCTCGTCCTCCTGCTCCTGCGCCGCAATCTCCGCCTCGGTGGTGGCGTCCACCCTCGCGGGGTCGATCCTCCCCTCGGGCAGCGTGGACGGATCGTCGGGATCAATCCTGACGCGCGTTGTGCTCATAGCGGTCCTCGCCATAGTCCCGCCGGCGATCCTGCACGACGATCCGGCGAATTCCATCTCCGATAGCATAGGCCAATGGCCCACGACGGTAAAGGCCGCGGCGGGGCCATGACCGGGGCATTCCGCGCCGAGCATGAGCCCTCAAGCGCGCTGACCTCGCGCCCGGAGAGGCCGCGAAGACGGTGGCGCGCGGCGTTGACACGGCGCTGGTCAATCGGCAAGGAGCAAGGTGTAGAGGCGGAGCGGGAGATTCGCTGAGAGGAATCCGCGCCACGTCGACGGGTCGACGGCCGTACGGAGGGGCACGTTCAGGCCGCCGGCGATCGCCAGCGGCAGGTCGATCAGGGAGGTGAGGCCAACGCTCAGCTCGAGCCCGGCGTGCGGGCTCCATTCCCGGTGGTCGCCGAGCGTCGTGACCGCCGTGAAGCGGTTCTCCGCCTCGACGTAGAACGCGGCCGTGAGGCTGCGGAATACCAACACGTCCAGGATCCGGTCCTCGCGCCCGCCGACCAAAGGGACCAGCAGATCCAGACCGCCGTATACACGTCCGGTCGCCGGACGGTCACCGGTCCCGCTCCCGCCCGCGCGCAGCCGGCTTGCCACGCCTTCCGGAGGCGCGGTGCCGATGCCGAACAGCCTCCAGTCGGCGCCCAGGTCCACGCTCGGCACCACGTACAGGCGCGGTACGATTCGTAGCGGCACGGACCCCGACAGGCTCGATTGCAGCGACCAGGTGCCGTCGCGCGGCAGCACCGTGATTCGCTGCCGCACCGATGCGAGGTGGGGCACGGCTCCCGGCAGCCGCACCGAGTCCAGCCCGATCCACGGCTCCAGCGCCGGGCGCTGATCGGCGTCCAGCCCGGCCGCCAGTGACAGGCCGCTGTCGTAGTAGGTGGGGCGGGTGCCCACCTCCAGCGGCGAGCGCAGCGGCTGCCGGAACGCGAGCGAGCCGTTCCAGTCTTCGGCGCCATACCATGTGAAGAGGGCGCCGGCGCGCGTGCCACGCGGCAGCGACAGCTCCGTTGCGGCATAGGCACCCGGCACCACTTCTGGCGCCGTGGTGAACCACCTGACGGGATCGCCCGGCGCGATCCGGGCGGCCGCTCCCGCGCTCAGCCCGTACGACACCATCCCGGTCGACCAGTAGCCGACCCCGCCCCCCAGGCGCAGCGTGTCCGGGGACAGCTCGAACAGGCGCAGGTCGATGCCGACCAGGTCCGCTTCGTGCCGGCCGTGCTGCCGCACCACCCAGCTCAGCCTGCGCGGGTGGTGGTTGTTCTTGCGGTCGACGTCCAGCGTGTACCACGCCGGGTCGATCTCCACGCTGCGCACGCGGCCGGCCACCTCCAGCACCTGCGTGCCGCGCACCCTGAAGTCGAGCGTTTGGTCCCCTTCGCCGACGCGCTCCACGACGACCCGCACCGGGGCGGTCAGGCCGCTGTCGAGGAGGTCCCGGACCGTGATCCTGGCCACGTCCCCCGCGTATGCCACTCCGGCCACGGCGTAGTCGGGATAGCGGTCGGTGGTGAGCACCTGCTCGCCGACGCTCCGCATGCGTGGCCGGCGCTCCTCCAGGTGGGCGAGGAACAGATCGGTGTCGACGAGCCGGTGGCGGTACCGGCGGGCGTACTCGCCGAGGGCCTCGTCGAAGGCGTCCTTGCCCATCTCGGTGGCGAGCTGGCGCACGGCCAGCGCGCCCTTGTCGTAGATCACCGCCGTCAGCCCGTTCTGGTTCTGGGCGTCCACGTCGCTTGCCACCGGAAAGTCGAAGCCCGTCTTGCGCAGCTCGTGGAAGCGGGCTACCAGCCGCTCGCGGAAGCTGTGGTCGCCCAGCAGCCGGCGGGCGATCGCACCCGCCGCGCCGGCGTCGTCGGCGAACAGGTTGTCGTCGGCGCCGTACTTCCGCTCCAGGTAGTCCAGCGTCACGTACTGGGTGAGCGATTCGCTGAGCCAGTTGTCGCTGATGAAGTCCACGGGCGTGCCGATGCCGAAGTAGAAGTGTCCGACTTCGTGCGCGACCAGGAACTCCAGCACGCGGTTCCAGAGCTCCGGGAACGGCACGTCGGCGTTGAACGCGCCGCTGCCCAGCATCACGAAAGCGTCCGCCGCCATGCCCCACGCGCCGGGCCGCACCCCCTCCACGATCGTGATGCGGCGATAGTCCAGCGGACCCAGCGTACTGGCGTAGTGGTCCAGCGCCTCGGCCGCGTACCGGGCGAGCTTGCGCGCCTGGCGCTCACGGCCGGGGCGATGGAACAGGCGCACCTGCGCGTGGGCGGATGCGGTCTCGACGAGGCGGAACCGGTCCTCGGGAAAGATGGTCAGGGGGATGGTGGCGACCGGCAGGGAGCTCTCGATCACGTAGGCGGAGCCGTCCTCCACGGGCGAGGAGCGCTCGTCGTGCGAGATCACCCGGTAGCCGGGCGGGACGACGAGGCGCACGCGGTAGCCGTCGACCGGCGGCAGCGTGTAACGGTCCGGATCGGGATAGAGGCGTGGATACCAGGCGAAGCGCTGCACGAACACGCCGTCGAGGCTGGTGAGATCTCCGACACGCAGGGCTGGCAGGCGAGTACGGAACGTGACGGTGAGCCGGTAGCGGTCGCGCGGTGGAAGCCGCAGCCGCACCGCCAGGCCGGGTATGGGATAGGTGAACCGGCGGCGGCCCGCCAGCGGGAGCGCCTCGAACGGCACCTCGGCGCCGTGCGCGTCGACGATGCGGGTGATGCGCGTGTAGCCGGCCTCGAAGCCGGCCTGGTAGCTGGCGTCTTCGATCAACGGGTTGGCGTGGGGGTTGGGGATGGCGCCGGCGTTGTTGAGCAGTGCCAGTACCGCCGCCTTGCCGCCCGCGAAGTCGGCCATCTCGGAGCGGCTGAAGGAGATCACCTGCGTGCCGGCAACGACCGACTCCGCCGGTTCGTAGGTCAGGTCGAATTCGTAGTCGACGGCCGCGAGCGGCGCCGGCTGCAGCAGGGCAGCCAACGCGATGGCGACGGCGCCGAGGCGAAGCACCATCGGAGTGCGCGGGCGGGGCGTGGGAGTTACGTCCGCCGTTTCCGCATGCGGGCGTGAGTGCGGGCCCGCATCTTGGCGTGGCCCTCCTCGGTGCCATCGTGGAAGCTGCCGAACAGGCGGTCGAACATCATCCCGTTGTCGCCGGCGTAGTTGCACTCGAAGTAGCGGTGGTGGAGGTAGTGGTAGTAGCTGCCGTGCTTGAGCGCGAGCGATTCGTCGCCCAGCTCCGCCTTCTCGTACCCGGTGTGGCCGGTCGCGGGCGAGAGCGCGGCGTGCTGCAGGTGGTAGATGGCGTGCAGGGGGTGCGACGGCAGGATCCAGTGCAGGAACACCCCGGTGAAGTAGAGCAGGTGCTCGACCGGGTGCATGGACAGCCCGGACCACGGCCCGACGTTGATGTTGCGGTGATGGAGATAGTGCGCGGCCTTGTAGATCGGTTTCCAGTGCAGGAGGCGGTGCACCCAGTAGAAGTGGATGTCCCGGATCAGCGGGATCAGGACCAGCAGGGCGACGAAGTAGACGGGGTTGGTGCGCAGCTCGACGAACGGCAGATATTCGTTGGCGTAGGCCCACAGCGTCAGGATCTCGTACGCGGACCAGATGCCGCCGCCTGACACCATGCTCCAGAAGACGTTGTCACGGGTCTGGTGATTGAACGTGAACCCGCGGTGCTTGGTGCTCAGCCAGCGGTTGCTGAACTTGTAGCGCATCCCCTGCGCCCGCTGGACGTACAGCCGCACGTGCCAGAGGCCGAACCACGCGAACATCAGCGCGGCGTTGCGGGCCAGGATCAACGCCATCCAGCCCGGCCGGAACGTGGCCATCGACTCCAGCGGCGGGGTAAGCACGAACCAGGTAAGCGCCGTGGTCCCGAACCAGAACGCGTTCAGCGGCCACAGGTAGCCGGGAAACCCGAACATCCACTTGAGAAACGCCAGTGGCTTGGGCGGCCACTGGAACGGCGGCGGGAACTCGATGCGCTCCGTGGGCTTCCACTCGCCGCGCGCGTCGCGAACACGAAGGTCGGCTGACGCCATAGCCCTTGGAACGGTAGCGTGGCGAGCGGTCGTGCGCAATCGGTGGCGGAGCGTCAGGCGTCGGCGATGCGCGGCATCGGCAGCGGCTCCTTGCCCATCTCCGCGAACAGCAGCTTGCGGGTCAGCTCGTTCTTGAACTCCTGGGCCTCCGGGACGTCCCAGAGGTTGTCGACCTCGCCCGGGTCGGCCGCCAGATCGAACAGCTCGCCGTAGTCCCGCTGAAAGTAGACGGTCAGCTTGTAGCGGTCCTCGACGTAGGTCTTGAGGTGCTCGGTGGTCGGCTCGTGCCGGTTCTCGACCACGACGTGGTCCCGGAGCGACGGCCGCCGCCCGTACCAGACGTCCGTCTGATCGATGCCGGTCATCGCCGCCGGAACGTCGATGCCGGCCGCCGCCAGGAACGACGGCGCGAAGTCGACCAGCGACTGCAGGGCGTCCGAGCGCCGGCCGGCCGGCGCACCGCCCGGCTGCGCGACGATCAGCGGCACGCGGATCAGGTCCTCGTAGTGGAACGCCCCCTTGCCGGTCATTCCGTGCTGGCCGAACAGGTGGCCGTGGTCGGAGGTGAACACCACCAGCGTGTCGGAGGCCAGCTCCAGCGCCTCCAGCCGGTCCAGGATCCTCCCGATCTGCGCGTCCATCAGGCTGATCATCCCGTAGTAGCAGGCGATGTCCCTGGCAAGCTCGTCCCGGTCGAGCAGGTCGGGATTCGCCGTCTGCTTGAGGCGGAAGTGCGGCGGGTTGGCGTCGTGCTCGCCGGGCTGCACCGCCGGCACGGTGAGCGCGGCGGGATCGTACATCGAGTCCCACGGCTCCGGGACCAGGTACGTGGGGTGCGGGTCGAGGAAGCTTGCCCAGAGAAAGAAGCGCTCACCGCGCTCCGCGTACCCGTCAAGCAGGTCGCAGCTGCGCTCGGCGATCCAGGTGCCGTAGTGGAACGCCTCCGGAATCTCCCAGGTCCGCCGCTGGCGGTCGTTGGTGCCGGTCGGCGGGCGGAAGTAGCCGCGCCAGTCGGCCAGCCCCTTGCGCTCCATCCAGAGCGCGTAGTGCTGGCCGACGTACGCCTCGTCGGTGTGGTTGCGCGCCAGCTCGACGTGCTCGAACCCGTAGAACGGGCCGTGGAATCCTCGCCAGAACTCCAGGTCCTGGAGCGTGGGAAACGCTTCCAGCGACGGGTGCTCGCAGGTCCCGGCCGTCGGCTGGAAGTGCGCCTTGCCCACCAGCGCGGTGCGCACGCCGGCACCCTGTAAGTCCTCGCCGACCGTGTGCTCGGATTCAAGCAGCTTGGTGCCCAGCGCCCAGGCGCCGTGCTGGCTGGGATAGCGGCCGGTGATGATCGACGCGCGCGTCGGCGTGCAGGTCGGGTTGGGGCAGTAGGCGCGGGTGAACAGCGTGCCGCGCGCGGCCAGCCGGTCCAGGTTGGGCGTGCGGAGCTCCCCGTTCAGGCAGCCCAGAGTGCTCCAGTGCTGCTGGTCGGAGGTGATCAGGAGCACGTTGCGGGCGGCGGGCGGCATACCTCGTATCAGAGCGGTATCCCCGCCGGCTGTCCATGCATGGCGCGTGCGTGGCAGTGTCGGCCCCACCGTGGCGCGCCAAGAGCAGGGACCGGTGCGCATCGGCGCCGACGTCGGCGGGACCTTCACCGACGTCGTGCTGACCGATGGGGCCGGCAGGATATGGACCCACAAGCTGCCCTCGACGCCGCCGGACTTCGAGCAGGCGGCCCTGGAGGGCATCCGGCGCACGCTGAGCATGGCCGGCGTGGGCGGCGGCGCCGTCGGATTCGTCTCTCATGGCACGACGGTGGCGACCAACGCCGTGCTGGAAGGCCGTGGCGCGCGCACGGCGCTGATCACCACGGCCGGGTTCCGCGACGTGCTGGAGCTGCGCCGCCTGCGCGCCCCGCAGCTCTACGACCTGTTCTTCGAAAAGCCGCCGGCCCTCATCGAGCGCCGCCTGCGGTTCGAGCTGGACGAGCGGGTCACCGCGGCCGGCGAGATCCTGCGCGGCGTGCGGGAAGACGAGCTCGAGCGCATCGCGGCGGCGCTGACCGCGGAGCGGGTGGAATCGGTCGCCGTCTGCCTGCTGCACGCCTACGCCCACCCCGACCACGAGCGCCGGGTCGGCGCGTTTCTGAGCCGGAAGCTGCCGCATCTGCAGGTGTCGCTGTCGTGCGACATCCTGCCGGAGCGGCGTGAGTACGAGCGCACGGCGACCACGGCGGTGAACGCCTACGTGCGCCCGACGATGGCCGCGTACCTGCTGGCCATGCGGCGCGGCCTGGACGAGCTGGGCATCGCCGCCCCTCTCCTCATCATGCAGTCGTCCGGAGGCCTGGCCTCCGAGGCGCACACCGCCCGGCGGCCGGTCTTCATGCTGGAGTCCGGCCCCGCCGCGGGCGTCCTGGCCGCCAACCTGACCGCCGGGAGGCTTGGGGTGGACAACATCGTCACGCTCGACATGGGCGGTACCACCTCCAAGGCGTCGATGGTCGAGGCCGGGCGCGTGAACTACTCCGCCGAGTACGAGGTGGGGGCCTCGCTCTCCTCCGGCAGCCGCCTGGTGGGAGGCGGCGGCGAGCTGATACGCGCCCCGACCATCGACATCGCCGAGGTGGGTGCAGGCGGCGGCAGCGTGGCCTACGTGGACACGGCCGGCGGTCTGCGCGTGGGCCCGCGCTCGGCAGGGGCGCAGCCGGGCCCCGCCTGCTACCGCCGCGGCGGCCAGGAGCCCACGCTTACCGACGCCAACGTCGTGCTGGGCTACATCCGCCCCGGTCCCCTGGCGGACGGCGACGTCGTGGTCGACGCCGATCTCGCCCGGCGCAGCGTGGCCGACCGCATCGCCGGACCGCTCGGCCTGGACCTGCCGGCCGCCGCGTTCGGGATCCACCAGATCGCCAACGCCACCACCATGCGCGCGCTGCGCCAGGTATCCACCGAGCGCGGCCGCGACCCGCGCGAGTTCACGCTGGTGGCCTTCGGCGGCGCCGGTCCCATCCACGCCGCAGGCCTGGCAAGCGAGCTGGCGATTCGCCGCGTGGTCATCCCGCCGCTGCCGGGCCTGTTCAGCGCCATGGGGCTGCTGTTCTCCGGCATCGAGCACCATGCGGTACGGAGCTGCCTGCTGTCGCGGCAGGAGCTTTCGGCGGAGGCCCTGGAGGCCGTTCGCGCCGAGTTGCGCGCCGACGTGCTGGACACGTTTGCCGAGGAGGGGCACGCCGCGGACGCGGTCGCGGTGCGCTATACCGCGGACGTGCGCTTCCGCGGGCAGACCTCGGAGATCAACGTGCCGCTGGCCTCCGGTTCGTGGGGGGCGGCGGCGCTTGCGGCCATGCAGGAAGCCTTCGCGGACGAGCACGAGCGCCTGTACGGCCACCGCTCCGATCCCGACAATCCGGTGGAGGTGATCGCCGTACGCGCGGTCGGCCGCGCCGAGGTTCCGGACTCCAGCGACCGCCTGCAGCCGGGCGCCGCCGTGGCGGGCGAGTCGCGCGACCGCAGCGCGTGGTTCGGCCCGTCGTGGGGCAGCATCGACACGCCGGTGTGCCGCCGGAAGGACCTGGGAAACGGCGAGCGCGGCCCGCTGCTGATCGACGAGTACGACACCACGATCGTCGTGCCGCCGGGCATGCGCGCGCGGGTCGACGACCAGCTCAACGTCCACATCGAACCCAGGGATGAGAGGCCGTCATGACGTCGCAGCAGCGGGATTTATTTGCGGCCAAAGGGTTTCTCAACCTGGGACCGGTTCTGGACCGGGACGAGACCGCCTGCTTCGAGGCGATGTTCGACGACGACCGTGGGAGGCACTCCTGCCTCTGGTACGCCTCCGGGCATCATCAATACGCCAACTATGACGCCCTGGTGAGCTCGCCGCGGTTCGACGAGCTGATTCGCCATCCGCGGCTGCTGCCGGCGATCGAGGAACTGATGGGTGGTCCGGTCTGCTTCGGCGAAATCGGGTTGCGTTTCATGGGGCCGTACGATGGCGCGCTGCACCGGAGCTGGCACCGGGACCGGCCGCACTGGCATGAGCATCCGTTCCGCATGGACTACCTGCAACTCGTGGTCTACTTCCGCGACGTGCACGCGGGCACCCACTGCCTGTCGCTGTCGCCCGAGTCCACTGCCGATCCGGTGCTGGACGACGCGGCGGAGCAGCTTGCCCGGGGCGGGATCCATGATCTGCATGGTCCGGCGGGCACCTGTGCGCTGTTCAACGTGTCGGTGCTGCACACGGCGACCACCCGGCCGACGCAGCAGATCCGCAAGACGGCGCAGATCTACTACGGCCATCGGCACCGTGCCCCGCTGGCGCACGACTCGGCGATACCGGCCACGTTCTGGCGCGACGCTCCCGACGCCGAGACTCGTGCCTTCTACGGGGTGTTGAACGACCGTACGCGGCTGTACCTGAAGGCATTCGGCCCACCGCAAGATGAGGAGGCACGCCCGTGATGGACCACGGCGTGGACCCGGTCACGCGTGAGATCGTCAAGAACGCGCTGGCGGCCGCCGCCGACGAGATGGCGATCGCGCTCTACCGCACCGCCTACTCGACGATCGTGCGCGACTGCCTGGACTATTCCACCTCGCTCTGCGACGGCGAAGGCCAGATGATCGCGCAGGGGGTGACCATCCCCCTGCACCTGGGCTCGGTGCCGTTCGCGATGGAGACGCTGTTCGCCAGGTACGGCGACGACATGGAGCCCGGCGACGTCTTCATCCTCAACGACCCTTTCGAGGGCGGGATGCACATCCCGGACATCTTCATCGTCAAGCCCATCTACTGGGAGGGAGCCCGCATCGCCTTCTCCGTGTCCACCGCCCACCACCTCGATCTGGGCGGGCGGCTGCCGGGCAGCTCGGCGTGCGACAACACCGAGATCTTCCAGGACGGGCTGCGCATCCCGTGGCTGAAGCTGCACCGCCGCGGCGAGCCCGACCAGGCGTTGCTGGCGATGATACGGGTCAACGTGCGGGTGCCGGAGATGACGCTCGGTGACCTGCGCGCACAGGTGGCGGCCTGCCACACGGGTGAGCGCGCCGTGCACGAGCTGGTACGCCGCTATGGACCCGACACCTTCCGCGCCTGCACGGCCGACCTGATCGACTACACCGAGCGGCTGGTGCGCGCCGAGATCGCGCGCTGGCCGGACGGCACGCACACGTTCACGGACTACATGGACTCCGACGGGATCGGCGGCCCGCCGGTGAAGCTGCACGTGGCGCTGACGGTCGAAGGCGACAGCCTGACGGCGGACTTCACCGGCAGCGCGGCGCAGGTGCCGGGAGCGATCAACAACACCTATTCCTTCACCTTCTCGGTGGCCTGTTTGTGCGTGCGCGCCGCGTTGTGCCTCGACCTGCCCAACACGGCCGGCATGTTCCGGCCGATCTCGGTCATCGCACCGGAGGGAACGGTGCTGAACGTGGTGATGCCGGGCGCGTCGTCGATGCGCGGCATCACCGGCTTCCGGCTGGCCGACCTGATGTTCGGGGTGCTCGCGCAGTTCGTCCCGCACCGCATCCAGGCGGCGGGCGAGGGCGGCAACTCGCTGGTGGTGCTCGGCGGGCTGCACCCCGACCGGTCGCCCTACGTCTACTACGAGCTGATGACCGGCACGTGGGGCGGCCGCCCGGACCGCGATGCCAACGACGGGCTGTGCAATCCGGCCAACGTCGCCAGCAACATCCCGGTCGAGGAGGCGGAGAGCAACTACCCGTTGCGGATCGAGCGCTACGGCCTGGTCCGCGACTCGGGCGGACCGGGCCGGTTCCGCGGCGGCATGGCCGTGGAGCGGGAGTGGCGGCTCCTGGACGGGAGCGCGCACCTGGCGATCCGCTCCGACCGGCGTGACCACCTGCCGTACGGGCTGTCCGGCGGCCGGCCGGGCACCGGCTCGATCAACGTGCTCCGCCGGGAGTCAGGGGAAGAGGAGACGCTCATCACCATGGTCTCCACGTCGATGCAGGCCGGCGAGCGGCTCTATCACCGGCAGGCCGGCGGCGGCGGCTGGGGCGATGCCCTGGAACGGGACCCGGAGCTGGTGGCGCGGGACGTCCGCAACGACAAGGTGTCGCTCGCCTCCGCCCGCGACGACTACGGCGTGGTGCTCGAACCTGACACCTTCGCCGTCGACCACGACGCCACGGCAGACGCCCGCCGGGATCTGGTCGCGGCGCGCACTGCCGGCTGAACTCCGGAGCCAGTCGCCAATTGACATACTCAAGGTACGCATTCATGTTTTTGGTATGCGTATCGGTGAACGGGGTCAGGTGACGATTCCGAAGAAGCTTCGCGAGAAGCATGGCCTGCAGCCGCACGACGAAGTGACCTTCCTCGAACGGCGGGGCGAGTTGGTGCTGCACAAGAGCACGGCTCCCCAGGAGGAGTCTCGTTTCGGGAAATGGGTCGGCCACCTGGGGCGGGTGGACACGTCGGTCGATGAGATCATCGAGGAAATCCGCGGTAGATGACGACGGCCGTCGACACCAATCTGCTCCTGGACGTCCTCCTTCCCAACCCGGACTTCGTGGAGCAATCGCTGGGACTGCTGGAGGCCGCTGCCAAGGACGGGCCACTGGTCATGTCCGATCTGGTCTACGCTGAATTGGCAGCGTTCTTCGCGTGCAAGGACGAGCTGGATGGCTTCCTCCGGGAGAGCTCGATCCGCCGCGACTCGCTGAGCGACGGAGCGCTGTTTCTGGCCGGCCGGTCGTGGCGCGAATACCGATCGGCCGGCGGCCAACGTGACCGGATCATCTCCGACTTTCTGATTGGCGCGCACGCGCAGGTACAAGCCGGCCGGCTGGCAACCCGCGACCGTGGGTTCTACCGCCGGTACTTTCGGGGGCTCACCATCGCGGAGCCGGGGACCTGACCCAGCCGGCCAGCCAACAGGGGCGGGGCGAATCAGCCGGTGAACGGGTGTCCGCGGGTGTGATGAAGGATGTCGGGCCGCACCTGCGCGTTGCCGTCGGGTGAACGCAGGATGATCGGCCCTTCGCGCCAGTTGTAGATGGTGTTGATGCGCATGTAGGGGTGGTCGAGCAGCAAGGACGCCATGTACAGCGGGATGCCGAGATTGTGCTTGCCGTGCCAGGTGCCCTCCCGGAACCAGCCGGCCGCATCGTCCCAGTTGTCCAGGAAGGTCAGGAACGAGGCGGCCGTGGCCGCGTCCACCTCCTCCGCGCGGTGGCCGTTGCCGCGGCAGCGCAGCACGTACAGGACCTGCATCGGATCGAAAACGCTGCACCCCTGGCCGCCGAAGCCGCGTTCGCGGTCGGCGCCGCCGAGCACGAAGTCGACGATCGCGCGCTGGCGCGGGATCTCCCAGCCGAGCCGCTCGTAGGTCACGAACAGCTTGAAGATGCCGTTGACCACGTTGTGGTGCGGGGCCTCCACGCCGGCGTACCACGCGCCGGTCGCATGGTCCTGGCGCGCTTCCAGCCACTGCTGCACGAAGTCGATCACCGCGTCCTGCGGTTGCGCGCAGTGTGCTCCGCGCGCGCCGGAGGCCTGCAGATGCAGGTGGGTCTCCACCGCCCTCGAGGTCCAGCTTCCGGCCGTCCACGGCGCGTGCGCGGCCCAGGTCTCTTCAAGCCAGCGGCGCGCCTCCTCGATGGTCGCCAGGTAGTCGCGGTTGGACTGGGCGCCGGCCGGCAGGAGGTAGCGGTCGGCCATGAACACGCGGTTGCGGAGCTGCCACTCGAATCCGGAGGAGACGTAGCGTTCCGGTGAGGCGACCGCGCCGCCGATGGTGCCGTCCCCGTCCGGGACACGCAGCAGATCGGTAGCCGGATCCAGGTGCTCCAGAATGGCGTCCGTCCATTCGGTCAGCACTTGCTCGTCCGAGCTCCAGGGCGGATGCTCAGGCGGCGTGAAGCCCATCGCGCGCAGCTCGCCGAAGGCGCCGAGGGCAATGCTGGAGATGAACAGCGCGGGTGCCTCTTCCCCGGGCGCGGCGGTGAACAGCCACGGGTGCCGGGCGCTGCGGGTGGCGTCGAAGAACCCGAACGCTCGCTCCAGGCGCGCCGCCATCTCGGCGAAGATGTCGCGTAGCGCATGCCGGGCGCACGCCGGGCAGCAAGCCGGAGCCCTGGCGGCCACGGCGTGTACCGCGGCACAGCGTGGGCAGAAGCGATACACCTTCCCGCGGGGCCAGGCGCTCTCCGGGAGCACCAGGTGGCTGCCAGCCGTCCGCGGCGGGGGGTGATCCATGTCGAGAGATCCTGCCGGCAAGACGATCCGGCCGGCAATCGCCGCGCCCGTCTCTCAGCGGTGCCGGGTTTCCGAGTTGCGACCGGCCCGGTACCCTGCGCGGCGATCCGAGCAGGAAGGAGACCGAGTGTGAGTGACGTGCCGACGTACGTGCTGGAGCGGGAGTTCGATGCGCCGCGCGAGCTGGTGTGGAAGGTCTGGACCGATGCGGAGCTGCTGCCGCGCTGGTACGGGCCGGGGGTGGAGACGATCGTCCACCATCTGGAGGTGAAGCCCGGCGGGCTGTGGCTGGACGAGATGCGCATGGGCGGCGGCTCGCACTATGAGCGGATCGAGTACACGGAGGTCACGCCGCCGGAGCGGCTGGTCTGGCTTCACTCCGTCTGCGACGCGGACTGGAACGTCGCTGCCAACCCGATGATGCCGGACTGGCCGCGGGTGCTTCTGACTACCGTGATCTTCGACCAGGACGGCGGCCGCACCCGGCTGCGCCTGACTTGGGAGCCGCATGAGGCGAGCGACGCGGAAACCGCTGCCTTCGCCGGCGCGATGGACAGCCTGGACCGGGGCTGGGGCGCCGGTATGGAGCTGATCGCGGAGCTGCTGACCGAGATGCAGGCGTGAGACGCAAGCTCTATTGCCGGTTGTGCCGTTCGTGCGATAATTCGCCGCACCAATCAACGACCGTGCCGAGTTGAGGAGGCAACGATGAGACGATTGATTCTGGTGGCCGGAGCGCTGGCTCTGGCCGCGACAGGCGCCTTCGCCGCTGCCGAAGCGGAAGGAGCGGCGTCGGATACGATCTACGACGCGAGGGTGTTCTACGAGTTCTCCAAGGACCGTCTGCCGCAGGAGTACCCGTATCACGCCGAGGTCGCGCTGGACAAGTTCGGGCTGCGCTTCGAGTACGACTTCGTGGCCGGCGGTTCCACCGTGGAGAAGACCGACCTGCTGTTCGCGGCCGGCGACTACTACGACATGCATCCGTATGGACTGCGCGTCTGGGAGGTCAACCGCTGGGCCATGGACGGTCACATCGTGCCGCTCTCCGATCACTGGGAGGACCTGCCCAACTACCGGAAGTGGTGGTCCGATGACGACTGGGCGACGGTCGAGGCATTCAACGCGGCTCCCGACGGCAAGATCTACATGCTGCTGTCCAAGAACCCGCGCACCATCAGCCGCGGCTTCGTCTATCGGCAGGACCTGGTCGAGGACGCCGGCCTGGAGTTCCCGACGACCATCGACGAGTACACGGAGCTGCTCAGGGCGCTGAAGGCCAACAACCCCGACCACTATCCGCTGTTCACGCGCGGCCAGGGCGGCATCTTCACCGACGTCTTCTACAACACGTGGCGGACCACGGCGGGCGTGCACTTCGACATCGACTCGGGTGAGCTGGTCTATGGCGCTGCCACCGACAAGATGCGGGAGTTGATCAAGTACTTCACCGGGATCTACGCCGAGGGCCTGATGGATGCGGAGTTCCTGACCAACACCCGCGAGCGGGAGAACGAGATCCTGTACGTGGCCAACACCGCCATAACCACCCCGAACTGGACCGGCAACGTACCGTACATGAACAACACGTCGCGCAAGGCGAACCCGGACGTCACCTGGACCCACTCCTTCATTCCGCTGCTTTCGGCGCCGGGTGCGGAGGCGATCATCAACCCGGAGACCGTGTACTACCCCTGGGGTCCGTTCCTGACCACCAACTCGGAGGGTGAGAAGCTCGACCGGCTGATCGCCTACCTGAACTGGATCATGGACGGCGAGGGCATGGTCGCGCGCTACTTCGGTGAGGAAGGCGTCGACTTCGAGTACCAGGACGGCAAGCCCGTCTACCTGCCGCACATGCGCACGCCGGACAACCCGGACGGCGTCCAGGGCTGGGAGATCGGGCTGGAGAACTATCCGATCTTCCACCCCGACCGCCCCCAGAGCGAAGGCGACCGGATCTATGCCGAGATGACCGAGTGGGCGGTGGGCAAGCCGTTCATCAGGAAGATCGCCTGGGGCTTCAACGAGACCGAGGAGAAGGATCGCGCCGACGTGCAGACGGTGGTGGACGACACCTGGAAGCAGTACCGCGCCAAGTTCGTCCTGGGCGAGCTGGACGCGTCTGACGACGCACACTGGCAGGAGTACCTGGACGCGCTGGACAACGCCGGCGTCGACCGACTGCTGCAGCTCTACCAGGGAGCCTACGACCGCAACTATTAGGCCGCTACGGGCTTGAACGGTTTGCGACGGGCATCTCCAATCCTGGAGATGCCCGTCCTGGTCATGAGGTGATGGTGAGATGCGGAGTGCGGTAGCAACCCCGGAGGCGCCCGTGCAGGGCGCGCGGGTGGAGAGCGCCTGGCAGCGTCAGGCACGCAAGGTCCGCGCCTCCAAGTACCTGCTGCTGCTCGTGCTGCCGGGGGTCGTCTGGTACGTGATCTTCCAGTACATCCCCATGTACGGGGTCACCATCGCCTTCAAGGACTTCAGCCTCCGCCAGGGCGTCCTGGGCAGCCCATGGGTCGGGTTCGACAGCTTCATACGGTTCTTCAACTACCCGCATTTCTGGGGGCTGATCCGCAACACCTTCCTGCTCAGCTTCTACACCATGGTGTTCGGATTCCCGGCGCCGATCATCTTCGCGCTGGCGCTGAACGAGGTGGTCAACCGCACCTACAAGCGCACGGTGCAGACGGTCAGCTTCCTGCCCCACTTCATCGCCATGCCGGCGGTGGTCGGCATGCTGGTCCTGGCGCTCTCACCCTCGACCGGGTTCGTGAACGCGATCCTGGTCGCGTTCGGGATCGAGCCGATCTACTTCATGATCAAGCCGCGCTGGTTCCGCCCGATCTACGTGATTTCCGACATCTGGCAGAACGTGGGCTGGGGGGCGATCATCTACCTTGCGCAGCTCTCGCGGGTCGATCCGGAGCTGTATGAGGCGGCGACCGTGGACGGCGCCTCGCGTCTGCGCAAGATGTGGCACATCAGCCTGCCGGCGCTGACGCCGGTGATCTCCATCTTGCTCATACTGCGGATCGGCGGGTTGCTCTCGGTCGGCGGCGAGAAGGTGCTTCTGATGTACAACGACCTCACGCTCGAGACCGCCGACGTGATCTGGACGTACGTCTACCGGCGCGGCCTGCTGCGCCAGGAGTTCAGTTACGGGGCGGCAGTGGGGCTGTTCAACGCCGTGATCAGCCTGGTCCTGGTGGTACTTGCCAACACGGCCGCCAAACGGTTCAGCGAGTACCGGCTCTGGTAGCATGATCCGCGACGTCTCGATCTCCGGCCGCACGAGCTGGGTGGTGGTGCACCTCATGGTGCTGTCCGTGCTGCTGACCACCCTCTATCCGGTGCTGCACATCGCCAGCGTATCGTTCAGCGACGACGTTTCCGTGATGGGCAACCGCGTGACCTTCTTTCCCGTGAACTTCAACGTGCGCGCCTACCAGCTCATCTTCTCCTCGCCGCTGATTCCCAACTCGTTCAAGAACGCGGTGATCTACACCGTGGTCGGCACGATCGTGAACATGCTCCTGACCACCCCCATGGCCTACGCCCTCTCCAAGCGGCGGCTCGCGTTCCGGGGCGTGATTACCGCCATGGTGATCGTCACGTTCTTCTTCAGCGGAGGCCTGATTCCTACGTTTCTGCTGGTTCGCGGCCTGGGCATGTACAACACCATCTGGGCGCTGGCCGTGCCTACTGCCATCGCCACCTGGAACCTGATCATCATGCGCACCTTCTTCCAGACCCTGCCGCAGGAGCTGGAGGATTCGGCGGTCGTGGACGGCGCCAACGACATCACCGTGTTCTGGAAGATCATGCTGCCGATCTCGCAGGCCGCGGTGGCGACCATCACCCTGTTCTACGCGGTGAGCCACTGGAACTCCTGGTTTCCGGCGGTGGTCTATTTCAGCAAGGCGGAGCGCTACCCATTGCAGGTGATCCTGCGCCAGATCGTGATCGAGAACCAGATGACCGAGGCGCTGCTGGAGCGCGGCGAGATGGCCGCCGCCCGGGCGATGGATGAGGAGCAGAGCGACCAGTTGATCGCGTCGGTGGACCGCATCAAGTTCGCCACCCTGTTCGCCTCCATCGTGCCGATGCTGATCATCTACCCGTTCATCCAGCGTTACTTCGTGCGCGGCCTGATGATCGGCTCCCTCAAGGGCTGAGGCGGCGCCCGGCAAGCTCGACAGCGAGGCGTCGGTCTCCCGCCGATTTCGCTCGCGGGACTGAACGGTGGCATCCTGGGGCATTCTTCGTCGGAGGGAGAAGCGATGAGATACAGCGCGAAAACCCTGTGCTGTGGGGTATCCGCGCTTCTGGTCTTGGTGGCCGGCGCTGGACTGGCGGACGAGGCCGACACCGCAACGCTTCGCCAAGCGGCCGAACAGGGGAATCCTGTGGCACAACTCAGGCTCGCGTCGCGCATAGACCCAAGCGTGACGACGTTCAGCGCCGGTTTACCCGATCTTGAGGATGCCGACCCTGAGGACTACGTCGAAGCCGCGAAGTGGTATCGCCTCGCGGCCGAGCAGGGCGAGCCGGGCGCCCAGCGCGCACTCGGCAGGCTGTATCTCCGCGGCAACGGCGTTGAGCAGAACGTGTGCGAGTCCGCCAGATGGTACCACCGGGCTGCGGTGCAGGGGGACCGTCTGGCCCAGCACCGGCTTGGCGAGTTGTACGCGACTGACGGTGCTTTGCAGGACTACACCGTGGCCGCGTGGTGGTATCGGCGGGCGGCCGAACAAGGGCACACGGGGGCGCAGTTGGGGCTCGGCCAGTTGTACCGGGACGGCAAGGGCGTGCCGCAGGACTACGTTGCCGCGTACCGATGGATCCATCTTGCGGCGCTCGATAGCTGCGAGCCGTCGGACATCGCTCTGCCGTCGGGTGTCACGGTACGCCGTCTCTGCACGGCGCACGACGAGCGCGACCGACTCGCCCAACTGATGCCCAGCGAGCAGATCGAGGAAGCTCGCCGCGCCGCCCGCGATTGGCACGCGACGAACCAGCGATCTCCCGGTGATTGGTACAAGGCGAACCGGGATGCGCCCGTCTGGCGGTCCGAGGTCGCCTGCCGGCGGACTACCGCAGTGGCAAGCGCGGACTCCTGAGTCTAAGCGACGCCCTCCCGCGGCTTGTCCGGAGGCTGGTTGCGGCTGCTCCAGAACATGCCTTCGATGATCCCCTCGATCTTCGACAGCCGGTCCCCGATATCGACCATGCGCACGGACAGTTCCTTGAATCCGGCCCTCATCTCTTCCCTGATGGTGGCATCGGTGGCGTTCATTTCCTCTCGAAGGGCATGGTTGCCTGTCTTCACTTCCTCTCGGAGGGAGTGGTCGCCTGCCTTCATCTCCTCTCGGAGGGGGCGGTCGCCTGCTTTCATCTCCTCTCGAAGGGCATGGTTGCCTGTCTTCATTTCCTCTCGGAGGGAGTGGTTGCCTGCTTTCATCTCCTCTCGGAGGGAGCGGTTGCCTGCCTTCATCTCCTCTCGGAGGGAGTGGTTGCCTGCCTCTATTTCCTCTCGGAGGGCATGGTCGCCTGTTTTCATCTCCTCTCGGAGAGCATGGTTGCTTGCCTTGATCTCCTCCCGGAGGGAACGGTCAGTTGCCCTGATCTCTTCCCGGAGTTCGGTACGCATGTCGCGCATCTCCTGGCGGAGCCCGCGCATCGAAGCGAGCAGAGCGGTGCCGAGGGCGATCGACGCTGCGATGATCCCGATCAGTTCCGTGCTCACATACACCTCTTCGGGCACCCTCGTTTCCCGCGAGTATCCTACCGGTCGACCGGCTTGGTGTCCCGCGAGGTCGGCGTGACGGACGCCATCTTGTCCATGACAACGGAGCGAGTGTCGCTGCCGCTTCAAGGAATCGCTGCGGATGCGCGTTCCTCACTCGGGGAAGATCTGCCACTCCGGGGCGTCCAGGTCCACCTCGCGCGCCGTGCGGGCGCTGATATAGGCTCCCTGCACGACGGCCACGTCGGCGGCTGACTCCCAGCCGGCCGGGCCCAGCGGCGTCTCGCCCTGCAGGCGGCGCAGCAGGTCGCGGTAGACCGGCTCGTAGGGGTTCCCGCCGCCGGCCAGCGTGTCTTCGAGCTCGGCGCCGTCCCGCGTCCTCAGCCGCCAGCGCTCCGCGTCGAAGGTCACCATCCCGTCCTCGAAGACGTAGTGGGTGTCCAGGGGCCACCACGCCGGCCGCGGCACGTAGCCGAGCTCCTCGTAGTGCATGGCGCCGCCCGTCCGGTAGCGGACCAGCGCCGAGGTGCAGGCCTCCACCGGGTACTCGGCCACCTGGGACACCGAGGCACTCACCGTCACGGGCTCGAGCCCCGGGAGGCAGGCGCGCGTCTGAGCCAGCCGGTGCAGGCCGACGTTCGCGAACATGCCGCCGCCGCTGGTGGCCGGATCGAGAAACCAGGCGGGGCGTCCCTCGTGGAAATAGAAGCGCGCGTTGTGATGGACCCCGCTGAGAAAGTGGCCGAGCGTCCCGTTCCGGAACCTCTCCCCGGTAAGGAGCGCTCCCGGGTGGTAGGCGGCGGTGTCGGTCACCGCCAGGATGCGCCCACCGCGGCGCGCCGCCTGCAGCATCGCCCGGCACTGCTCCACCGACACCGCCAGCGGCTTCTCCACCAGCACGTGGCAGCCGGCCTGAAGGGCAGCCACCGCCACCTCGCAGTGCAGGTGGTGGGGCAGGGCCACCACGGCCACGTCCGCCCCGGCTGCCAGCAGGTCGCGGTAGTCCCGGTAACCGGCAACCCCGTACTCGGCGGCGCGGCTCTCCCGGGCGCGCTCATCCCGGTCGCACACTGCCGTCAGCCGCAGCCCGTCCTGCGCGGCGATGGCCGGCAGGTGGGCCCGCGCAATGGCGCCCAGGCCGATGAACGCGACCGTGTAGCTCATGCGCGCCCCAGAGTACCGCGCGGGGATGCCGGCCCGCTGCCGGCCGGCGCGACATCGCTGCGCGGCCGTGGCCGGCGATGAGCTCCGTGATACGCTGCGCGCCCATGCGAATCACCAACGTCAAGGTAGATCTGTTCGCGTGGGACAGCGAGGTGTGGACGACCGGCGGCGCCACGTTCGGCGGCGCCACGCAGCTCGGCGTGGTAAGCGTGGAGACCGACGCCGGCATCACCGGCAACGCGTTTCTGGGCAGCTCCCACCTGAGCGGGCATCACCTGGCCGGCCCGCTCGTCGATTACCTCAAGCCGGTCGTCATGGGCCAGGATCCGCAGGACATCGGCCGGCTGTGGCAGAAGCTCTGGAAGAAGAACCGCCAAGTGTCGATCCAGTCGATCGGCGCGATCGACGTCTGCCTGTGGGACATCAACGGCAAGGCCGCGGGCCTTCCCATTCACCGCCTGCTCGGCACCTGCAAGGACGCCGTTCCCGCCTACTCCAGCACCGCCTTCCACGAGACCGTGGGCGCGTATGTCTCGGAGGCACTGCGCTTCAAGGAGATGGGCTGGACGGCGCACAAGATCCATCCGCACGGGGAGCCCGGCGCCGACGTCGAGATCTGCCGCGCCGTGCGCGAGGCGCTCGGAGACGACTTCATCCTGATGCTCGACGCGATGTGGGCCTTTCAGTATGCCGACGCGCTGCGCGTCGGGCGCGCCATCGAGGAGCTCGGCTACTACTGGTACGAGGACCCGCTGGCCGAGGAGGACGTCTACAACTACGTGGACCTGGGGCAGAAGCTCGACATCCCGATCATGTGCACGGAGTACGCTCCCGGCCGGTTTCCCGCCATGAACGCCTGGATCACGCAGCGCGCCACCGACATCCTTCGCGGCGACGTCGCCGTCACCGGCGGCATCACGCCGCTCGTTCGCCAGTGCCACCTGGCGGAGGGCTTCGCCATGCGCTGCGAGATCCACCACGGCGGCAACAGCCTCAACAACGTCGCCAACCTGCACGTGACCATGGCCGTTCCCAACTGCGAGTTCTACGAGTTCTTCCCCTGTACCGGCGCGAACATGTATGGCCTCGTCAGGGACATTGAGGTGGACTCCTCCGGCATCGTGCACGCGCCCGACGAGCCCGGACTCGGTTATCCGATCGACTGGGACCTGGTGAAACGGGACCACATCGCCACCGTCGAGTAGCCACGTCGAGCGGCCCGCCGGATCATACGGCGCGGTTGTCTTCGGCGTAGGCGACGTTGCCCTCGACACCGTGCAGGGTGCCGAGCTGCCAGACGCCGCGGAACAGGCTGCGGCGCTCAGGCGGCATGGTCTCCGCGAACTCCGGTGACCAGGCCAGCTCGTCGCCGGTGGCCATCAGGTGCCACTGCGCCCACACCGAGTTGTAGCAGTTGAAGATCGCGCAGCGGGGGTTGTCCCGGTTGGTCCAGTCCTCGGAGGCATGCAGCAAGCTCTCGGTGAAGATCAGCGCGGAGCCGGCTGGGCAGCCGTAGGTGTCCATCATCGCGCGCAGGCTCGGTTCCCAGGGTGAGCCGGAAGTGTCCGGCTGGTACGGGTCGGGTCCGCCGTAGGGGAAGTTCGCCTTGTGGGAGCCGGACAGAAACGAGGTCCCTCCGGCTCCGGCCTTCACCTCCTCCAGCTCCCAGACGACCCTGGTCAGGCCGGAGAAGATCCGGTTGCCGGCGACCTGGTAGCGCATCGGGTTGGCGTGCTGCGGCGGGCGCACCACGTGCGGCATCTCCGTGCCGCCGAGGTCCTCCTTCTTCCAGCCGGCGTGCCGGACCGTCACGAACGAGCCTTCGCAGCGGAAGGGGTAGGAGTCGTCGCGGTCGTAGTGCGGCTCGGACAGCAGCTCGGCCAGGATGCCGGTGATGGCCGGATGGTCGAGCAGCTCCTGTACGGCGCCCAGGTAGCCGTGTGCGATGCCCGAGTAGCACTGCTCCTTCAGCGGCGCGATCTCCTCCTCGGAAAGGACCGCGGGCAAGAGGATCCAGCCACGCAGGTCGTAGAAGAACCGCTGCTCGTCCGTCATCGGCGTCCCGTACGTCATGGTGCGATCGTAGGCGTGTTTGCGTTCTCCCACAAACAGAGAGGCGCCGCCGCGGGGAAGCCGCGACGGCGCCGGAATTCGATGAAGGCGAAGCGGGCCTACATCCCGATGATGCGGTCGTGCTGCGCCTGCTTGATCTCGACGTAGCGCTCGGAGCCCATCGATTTCAGGGTGTTGACATAGTCATCCCACTCGGCGCTCAGGTCGGCGTCGCCGGTGATGAACTTGGTCATCATCTCGCCGACGTAGGTGTTGATGTCGGTCAGCAGCGCGCCGAGCTCGGACGCCTCCTCGGCCGTGGGCATGAAGTTCGGCCAGATCGAATCCGGCATGTGGTTCAGGTAGTCGGTCGGATCCATCCGGTAGACCTCCTCCTCCGGGGTGGATGCGGTGAGGTCGTCGAGGATCTTCTGCCCGTCCTCGGACAGTGTCAGGCCGTCCACCTGCGGCTCGAACCCGCCGTACCAGCGCTCCAGGTGCTGGAACGCCCCGACCTGCAGGCCGTGCTCGGCGATGGATGCGGCGACATCGCCGATGAACTCGTACGTGCCGTCCGCGCCCATCTGGAAGGTCTCTCCCTCCAGGCCTACGGCCGTGAACAGGTAGCCGGGCTCGCCGTACCAGTAGTCGACCCAGCGCATGGTCTCGACCGGATGCTCGTTCTCTCTGGTGATCATGAACGACCAGTTGCCGCGCACGTTGTGGTCCACCCAACTGATGACGTGGTCGCCGTGCGGACCGACGAACTGCGAGACGCCGGTGAAGTGCTTCTGCGGCTCGACGCCGACGTAACCCGGGGTGACCCACGTGAACAGGCCGATGCGATTGTCGGCCGCGTCGGCCTGCCAGCGCGCGACGTCGACGCCGGAGAAGAACTCGGGATGGTAGTAGCCGGCTTCCCACCACTCGTTGAGCTGCGCCAGCATCTCCCGGTAGCGCTCGTCGGTCGGGATGAACCTGACCTTGCCGTCCGGGCCCTGGTCGATGTGGGCGCCCAGTCCGGGCAGTCCCCGGTTGCCGAGGCCGTAGGCGCCGAAGAACGCCTGCCGCTGGATGAGCGTCGCGTTGCCGCTCTGGTGAATCGGGTACTCGTCGTCGGCGTCGCCGTTGCCGTTGGCGTCGTCGTTCTTGAACGCGGCCAGCACGTCGCTGAGCTCGTCGATCGTCCGAGGGACTTCCAGCCCCAGGTTGTTCAGGAAGGTCTCGTTGACGTAGAAGCGGACCATCGCGCTGTTCTTCTTGTACGCCACGTACGGGAGCGAGTGGATCTTGCCGTCCGGCATGAGCAGCGCCTGCTCGATCGACGGGTCCGCGGCGAAGGCCGCCTGAATGTTGGGGCCGTGCTCGACGATCAGGTCGTCCAGGGCGATCAGGTTGCCCGCCAGCGAGTGGCTCACGAGCTGATCCTGGTTGAAGATCATCTGGTAGAACGCGTCGGGGAGCTGTTCGGCCGCAAGCCTGACCTGCAGGGTCTCGGCGAAGCCCGAGATCGGCCACTCCTCGAAGTTCACGGTTATGTTCGACAACTCCGCGAACCGCTGCCAGGTCCACGTCTCACTGGCGGGACCACGGACTCCCGGCCAGCTCAGGCGCACCATGTCCAGCGTGATGGGGTCCTTGGAGAGCGGCAGCCCCATGGCGTCGCGCTCCACGTCGTCCGCGAATGTCGCGCCTGCCGCGAGTGCGGCAAGCAACAGAATGCTCAACAGCTTCTTCATGCTGTCCTCCGAATGGATGTGTGTTGGCGCTCGCAACGCGAGCCTGAGTGTTCAGCCCTTGACGGCCCCCAGGGTGATGCCGCGTTCAAACGCCTTCCGCATGAACGGAAAGATGATCAGGAGCGGCGCCGAGGATACGACCATCGATACGTACTTGATCCCCTCGCGGATTCTGATCTGCAGGTCGTAATCGATGCGGTCCGACAGCATGGTGGCGACCGTCACCGAGTCGGCGGCGATGAGAATTTCCCGAAGTATCAGTTGCAGGGGGAACCTATCCCGCGAGGTGAGAAAGATCAACGCCTGGACGTACGAGTTCCAGTGCCCGATCCCGTAGCTCAGCGCCAGGAACGTCACCAGCGGTGTCGATACCGGCAGGACGACCCTAAGCAGAAGCTGGAAGTTGCTGCACCCGTCGATGCGTCCCGCCTCCTGCATCTCGTTCGGGACGGCGGTCTCGAAGAAGGAGCGCGCGATGATGATCATGAAGGCGTTCACGGCGTTGGGAGCGACCATCGCCCAGAACGTGTCCAGCATCCCCAGGCGGCGCACTACCAGGTAGGTCGGAATCAGTCCGCCGGACAGGTACAGGGTGAGGACCAGTATCTTCAGGATGGTCTTGCGGCCGCGCAGGTCCTTGCGCGACAGCGGGTAGGCGGCGAGCACGGTCAAGAGCACGTTCAGCGTGACGCCGCCGATCATGTAGATCAGGCTGTTTCGGAAGCCGCTCCAGATCACCGGCGTGGTCAGGATGCGGTCGTATGCGTCGAACGTCAGGCCCTTCGGCCACAGCACCATCGGCTCTCTCAGCAGCTCCTTGATATCGCTGAACGAGGCGACGAAGACGTACCACAGCGGATAGATGATGACGAGCAGAAACATGCCGATCAGGGTGACGTTCACGACGTCGAAGAGCCGCTCCGACCGCGTGCGGGCAAAGGCGTGCAGGCGGTTTTGGGACGTCATCCCCACAGACTCACGCCGCGGACGCGCTTGGAGACGGTGTTCGCCGCAACCAGGAACAGTATGTTGATGACCATGTTGAAGATCGAGATCGCCGTGGAATAGCTAAACTGGGCCTGCAGCAGTCCGGCCTTGTACACGTACGTCGATATCACCTCGGATGCCTCGAGGTTGAGATCGTTCTGCAGCAGGAGCACCTTCTCGAATGCGAGCGTCATGATGTTGCCGATCTGCAGGATCAGCAGCATGACGATGATCGGCGAGATCGACGGAAGCGTGATGTGCCACATCCGGCGCACCTTGCGCGCCCCGTCGATCACCGCGGCTTCGTAGTAAGAATCGGGGATGGTGGCCATCGCCGCCGTGTAGATGATCGTCGAGAACCCGACCCTCTGCCAGATCGAGGACCATACGTACACGTGCCAGAAGTACTCGGGCTCGGCCAGATAGTGCCGCGGCTCCAGCCCCAGCGCGCCGAGCAGCGCGTTGACGATCCCGGCGCTCGGCGACAGGAAATTCACGATCATGCCGGCGACGACCATCACGGAGAGGAAGGTCGGCGCGTACGAGGTGATCTGCGCGATGTTTCTCAACCGGAGCGAGCGCAGCTCGTTGAACATGAGCGCCACCACGATCGATGCCGGGAAGCCGACGGCGAGCTCGTAGAGGTTGATGCCGATGGTGTTCTTGAGCGTGCGAAACAGGTAGAACGATCCGAAATAGCGGGCGAAGTGTTTCAGTCCCACCCAGGGACTGCCCCAGAATCCTCCGGAGACGGTGAAGTCCCGGAAGCCGATCTGGATGCCGTACAGCGGCCACAGCCAGAAGATCACGTAGAACAGGAAGACCGGGGCGAGCATCAGGTAGAGATCCGCGTTGCCGCGGATTCCGCGCGACTTCACGTGACTCCCGCGGCCGCGGGAGCCTCCCGCAGCATCAGGTGCCGGAACACCGGTGCGATGGGATCGTCCGTCTCCCGCATGGCCGCGTACATGCGCTCGCGCGCATGGCGTACACGGCGCGATTCGTCGGGGCGCGGCGCAAGATTGTGTAGTTCGTGCGGATCGGCCGCCAGGTCATAGAGCTCGTCCTGCATGCCGGCGTTGAAGACGTACTTGCTGTCTTCGAAGCGCAGCATGCGCTGGTCCAGGAGCACGTCCTGCCCGGTCCCGGAGCCTTCCGCGAGCAGATAGTCCCGCCAGGGAACGTCGGGTGATTCGATCACCGGCAGCAGCGAGCGACCGTCCCGCTCGGCTGTCGGGCGGCTCACGCCGGCTGTTTCCAGCACCGTCGAATAGAGGTCGCACAGGGAGACGAGATTGCAACGCCTGCCGCCGTGCGTGTGGCCGGCCGGCTTGATCAGGTACGGGATCTTCATGATCTCCTCGTACATGTGAACCGCCTTGTTCTCGAGCCCGGCGTGGCACCCGTGCGAATCGCCGTGATCGGCGACGAAGACGATGGTCGTCTCGTCGTACAGGCCGGTGTCGCGGAGGTAGGCGAGGAGCCGGCCGATCTGCTCGTCGATGCTCGACATGAACCCGTAGTAGTGCCTGAGCGCGGTCGCGAAGAACTCCCACGGCTGGTCGAAGCGGCGCCACACGTCGTGGATGCCGGGTTTGCCGATGAGGGGATCGGCGAAGTTCGGCCAGGGCGGAATGGCCAGGTCCCGATACGCATCGAGGTGCCGGGTGGGCGCGTAGAACGGCTCGTGAGGGCCCCAGAAATTGAGCTGGAAGTAGAACGGCCGCTCCCCCGATCGGAGACGCTCCAGGTGCCGGATCGCCCGTTCGACGAGATAGAATTCGTTGGTCGATTCCACGGGCGAGGTGACCTCTCCCCAGTGCGTGTGATTCGGGTGCGTGTGCTTCCGGGGATTCTGATCGACGACGAATTCGAGCCCGTTGGATCGCAGGTACTCCTGGAACAGCGGATAGTCGTAACCGCCGCCGCCGTGTCCGGGGAAGTCATCGCCGATGAAGCCTCGGGTCGTGGGGAGCGCGTTGCCTCCTGCGAAGTACCAGTCCGGAAACGGGGCCGTGTCGGTCCCCGGCTCGGTCCGGTCGAAGCCGAGATGCCACTTGCCGGTGTATCCGCAGCGGTAGCCGGCCGCGGCCAGGCGGCGACTCAGGAGATCCGGGGTGTCGGGCAGGTCGTGGACGCGGCATCCGTAGCCGCGCGTGTTCGTCTGAATGCCGTGATGCGACGGCTGCAGCCCGGTCATCAGGCTCGCCCGCGCCGGCGAGCACACCGCGCAGTTAGTGTAGCCGTTGTCGAACACGATGGCGTCGCGGGCGAAGCGGTCGAGGTGCGGCGTCCGGCAGAGGCCGTCCGGGTCGTAGCAGGAAAGCGTGTCCGCCCGCTGCTGGTCGGTGAGGATGAGGAAGATATTCCGGCCCCTCACGATCCGATCGTCGTTTACCTCCCGATTGTCGTTCACGATCCGATCGATCCGCGACCGAAGGAGAGAGTCAGGCGGCCCCGGCCGTCGCCGGTTCGCGGGTGGCCGCCGTGGGCACCTCCGGGGCGAACTGGTAGTCGGGCTCGCGTTTCTGCCTGTCGAGGATCCCGTCGATCTGTGTCCAGGTCTTGCGCAGGCCGCGCGTGCAGCGCGGCATGTCGTGGCGGATCAGCCGGTGCAGCCGGCCGAGCCGGTAGCATGGCACGGCGGCGTACATGTGATGCTCGGTGTGGTAGTTCATGTGCCAGTAGAGGAACTGCAGCACCGGGCTCAGGTAGATCGTGCGGCAGCACACCCGGAAGTCCGTGACCTCGTCCGTGAGGCCGATGTGCTGCGCCTCGTTGCAGAGCCGTTGCAACCAGCCGCCGAACGCGCGCGGAAAGGTGATCACCAGCGGCACGACCCACAGGCCGTGCGCGAGTGCCGCGGCGGCGATGGCGAGGTGCCCGAGCAGCACGATGCGGTCCCAGTTACGCCGCAGCCGGCGCAGCTCGGGCTCGCTCGGCGGGAACAGGTCTGCGATCCAGGACCCTTCCGGGCCGACGTATCCCGACGCGGTGCGCGCGTAGCCGTGCAGCGCCGTGGGAATGTAGCGCAGGTCGACGATCCCCCACTTCCAGATGCCCTTGAGATCGAAGCTGCGCGGGAACTCGACCTCGCGGTCGGCCGGCGGGTGCAGCGTGTACTTGTGGTGCGCGGTGTGGCTGGCCCAGAACACGTGATGGTTGTACCAGCCGAGGAACGCGTAGATCCGCAGAAACGCCCGGTTCAGCCACCGGGTCCGGAACACCGAGTCGTGGATCAGCTCGTGAAAACCGTTGACCAGAAAGTGCCAGAAGTGGCCGTTGACGAGCACCAGTACGGCCGTCACGTACCAGGGCCAGTGAAGGGAGGAGTAGATCGCCGCGCCCGACGTCGCCGCCAGCACGGCCAGGAAGCCAAGGGTCTGCGCGAACCCCAGCAGGTCGCTCCGTTGATTCAGCCTCTTCAGCTCGTTACGCGGGACCGGGCAACGGTACCAGGTGATTCGGTTACTCATGCGACGGTTCCATTATACCCGCGCCGGAGGAGAGGAACGCCATCGCGAACACGGGGAAGCGGCTACGATGCGCGGTCCCACCAGCGGTGGATGCTGTCGGCATTGCGCCGGGCCACGTCCTCACGCCGTCCGGCGCTCCAACCGCTCTCGATCACGGTGACCAGTCCGTCGTAGCCGTGCCGCCTGCAGGCGGACAGGATCGCCGGCCAGTCCTGCACGCCGCGCGCGTCCGGCAGCGCGTTGATCCAGCCCTGACCGTCGTGCACGAGGAACGGCGGCTCGTCGCCTGCGGCCTGTCGGAAGGAGTGCATGAGCACGTTGCGCATGTGCGGCAGCAGCGACGGAATGCATCCCAGGTAGTCCTCGCCCGCGATGTAGAGGTGTGCGGAATCGTAGAGCAGGCCGTAATTACGATGGGCGACCTGCGAGAGCAGGCGGCGGGTGCCGGCCACCGACTGCAGGGCGCTGCCGACGTGGTTGTTGCCGGCCAGCATGACGCCGTGTGCCTGCGCCCGCTCCGCGGCCACGGGCAGCCACGCGGGATCCGAGCTGATCTTCAGCAGCCGGCAATCGAGGTCGGCGCAGAGCTCCAGGTAGCGGTCGAGGAACGCGTCCCGTTCGTCACCGCCGGCAGGCAGTCCGCGCGCGGTCAGGCAGGTCACGGTCAACCCCTCGCCACGGACGATGTCCGCAAGCTCCCGGCGGCGGTCCGGCGGGGCATCCGGCGCGATCTGGGTCCGGCGAAGCTCCACACCGCCGTATCCGGCCGACCGCGCGATCCGGCAGAACCGGGCGAACGACACGGACTGCGTCCGGTAGCGGTCCTCGAACAGGAACCCGCTCAGCGCCAGCAGCACAGGCGCTACGCCAGCGCCGCGCGCACCTCTGCGCCGAGCCGCTTGTAGGCGGTGTCGTCGTGCGCGTGCCCGTAGCGCCACGCGCCCCGCCAGCCGGTCTCCCGCCGGATGTCCAGCAGGTCGACGCAGATCGTGAAGCCCGCTCCGTAGATGGCCAACCCGAACGCGTCGCCCTGCGGGACGGCCGGGGCCATGTCCCACATCAGCCACGTCGGGATGCAGTGGTCGGGGTAGCTCGCCAGGCCCTCGTCTGCCTGCAGGTGGGTGTCGAGGATGAACGCGATCCGGTGCGCGGCGAGCTTCAGGATCTCCTCCCGGCGGTAGCCGGGCGCGTGGTCGTTCGCCGCCGCCAGGTCGTAGAACGCGTCGAACTCCTCGCACGGGAACAGGTTGTCGTCGTACCCGGGGTGGTACATCCTGGCCAGCACCGAGTCGATAAGCGTGTCGGCGCGCGGCACCGTCAGTCCCAGCGGCTCGAGCACGGCGATGATGATCTTGAAGGTGGTCTGGATGCCCCGTCCCCAGAAGCCGGTGTCCGGATCCTGCCGTGAATACACCCAGCGCAGGCACTCCAGCAGCGGGTCGATCGGCGTGGTGCCGGCCAGGTGCCAGTCCGCGAGGCGCTTGACCATGCGACCGACCCAGCTCCAGTTCGGCTCGACGCTCTTGATCCAGGGCAGGACCCGCTCGGGCTCGTCCTGTTGCGGCCAGTCGGGCGGCGGCGGGATCTGCAACTGGTCGACGCCGTCCACGCCGTAGCCGCGCAGGCAGCCGTGCGAGTACTGGTTCATCGCCTCTTTGTGGGCGGCGGTGGGCGGCCACGGCTCGGCGTCGTCGTCCCAGTTCGGCGGCTTGTAGGCGAGCAGCGCCGGGTCCTCGTAGCTGCCCGGCGCCACCTGCAGCGACTCGATCCACTCCCGTCCGAGCCGCTGCTGATCGGCGTCGAGCACGCGGTCCAGGATGCCCGCCTCCTTGAGCTGTCCCAGGATGTAGTTGGTGGCGGCCACGTTCGCGCTACGAACGGAATCGACCGCCCAGCTCATCCGGAACGGCGCCTGCGGGTCGCGTACCCGGTCGGCCCAGCGCACGAAGCCGTCGCTCGCCGCCGTGAGCCGTTCCACGGCTGCCGCCTTCAATCGCTCGAGGTCCTGTTCCAGAAATGACGTGTCCATCGCGCCGCCTCGGTCCTCCCGTCAGAGCGGATGATAGCCGCTGCCGGGTAGCATTATTGATCGATACAGCTATATGGTCCACCCGTGATGAAGACCACGATCGACATTTCCGACGATCTTCTTGCCCGGGCGAAGGAGCTTTCCGCGCGGGAGGGCTCAACCCTGAAGGACTTGGCCGAGGAGGGGCTGGAGCTTGTCATCGAGCGTCACACGAATCGGTCCAGGGCCTGCATCCGCCCGGTGGTGGTCGACGGCGCCGGACTCTCCGACCGGTTCCGCGGAGCGTCCTGGGCGGAGATACGGGCCGAGATCTACGGGGGCGAGACCGGAAGCCCCGGCGGTCCGGCACGCGGGCCGAGCGAGTGATCGCAGTCGACACCAACATCCTGGTGTATGCCCATCGAGCGGATTCTGAGTGGCACCAGCCCGCCCTCCGGCACCTGACGGGTCTTGCGGAGGGCAATTCGAGATGGGCCGTGCCATGGCCGTGCGTGCACGAATTCCTGGCGATCGTGACCCATCCGCGGATCTACCAGCCGGCCACACCGCCTGCCTTGGCCATCAACAGCATGCGCGTATGGCTGGAGTCACCCCTCTGTACCGCGATCGGCGAGGGGACGTCCTACCTGGATCGACTCGAGAAGCTGGTCGTGGACGGTGCGGTCGTCGGGGGTATGGTCCACGATGCACGAATTGCCGCCATCTGCATCCACCATGCGGTAACGCTCCTGTGGACGGCGGACCGCGATCTCTCCCGATTCGGGGAGATCAAGACCTTCAATCCCTGCGCGGTAGGCCGGAGTCAGCCGTAGGAACGGCGCGAACGAGCGCGCCCCGACCTGCGGAGATCCTCGCCTAGCTATCCTCCATGCGGCACGAGTCCCCGTGGCCGATCGGCCCCGCCGACGTCGATGGCCTCCTGTACGACATCCGTCCCCTGCGCGTGGCGGTGATCGGCGACTTCTGCCTCGACGTCTATCTGGTGCTCGATCCGGCCGCCGCCGAGGTGTCCGTCGAAACCGGCCTGCCGACCCGCCCGGTCGCCGAGCAGCGCTACTCGCTCGGCGGCGCCGGCAACGTGGCGGCCAATCTTGCCGCGCTCGGCTGCGCGGAAGTGTGCGCCTTCGGCGTGATCGGCGATGATCCGTTCGGGGCGGAGATGGCGCGCATCCTGCGGCGTAGCGGGATCGACGCTGGCGGCCTGCTGATCCAGGGCGCTGAGTGGGACACCTGCACCTACACCAAGGTGTTCGAAGCGGGTGGAGGGGAGCAGCGCGAGTCCAACCGTATCGACTACGGCACCTCCAACCGGCTGCGGCCGAAGACCGCCGACCATCTGGTCGCGCGGCTCGCGGGCGCGCTCGCGGACGGGCGGGTCGATGCCGTGGTCATCAACCAGCAGGTGCGGAACGGCGTACACACCGAGTGCCTGCGCCGCTGCCTGCAGGATCTGATCCGCCGGCACCCGAAGACGCCGTGGGTCGCCGACAGCCGGCACTTCGCGGATGCTTTCGCGGGCACCGTCCGGAAACTCAACGAAGCCGAGGCCGCGGCCGTGGCGGGAGGCGCGCGCTCCTCAGGCGGCCCGGCCCGGCCCGCTGCCGCGGCCGCGTGCGAGCTGTTCCGGCGCTGGGGGACGCCGGTGTTCGTGACCCGCGGGGCCCGTGGCTGCCTGGCCTGCGCCGCCGGCGGGGTGATCGAGCTGGCGGCGCCGAGTGTGCCGACCGACGTGGACCCGGTCGGCGCGGGCGACGCGTTCCTGGCCGGCCTTACCGCCGCTCTGGCGGCCGGCCGTGAACCGGGTGTGGCAGCGGCGTTCGCGGGACTGGCTGCCGGCGTCACCGTCACCAAACTGCACCGCACCGGCACCGCCTCGCCCCGCGAAATACGCGAGCTGGCGCGTCGGCAGATTCAGTGGTGAGCGACCTCGAAGCGTTCGGCGCCTTTCTCCGCGACCTCCGCTGACCGCGCCGGCGGAACCTCTTTCTACCGGCCGCCGGAGGTCGCGCCGTCGGGCGGCAGCCGGCGCTTGCGGCGCATGCGTTCGTAGGACTCCGGCGTGCCGTCGTGGAACGAGCCGAACCACCGGTCGAACGGGATGCCCGTGGTGCCGTAGTTGCACTCGAAGTGGCGGTGGTGCAGGTAGTGGAAGTAGTTGTCGATCGACAGCCGCGTGTCCGAGTCCTTCTTGAGCACGAGCTGGTCGAAGCCGGCGTGCCCGACCGCCGGACCGATGGCGGGACGCTGCATCAGGTACAGCATGTGGATCGGGTGGGACGGAACTACCAGCAGGATGATCCAGCGCGTGAAGTAGAGCAGGTGCTCGATCGGGTGCATGGACAACCCCGACCAGGGGCCGACGTTGGTGTTGCGATGGTGCAGGTAGTGCGCGGCCTTGTAGAGCGGCTTCCAGTGCGTGATGCGGTGGACGACGTAGAAGTGAAAGTCCTGCCAGAAGGGCAGCACCAGGAAGAACGCGAAGTGCCACACGGGATTGGCGCGCAGAGCGGCGAACGGCAACACGCCGTGGCCGTACGCCCACAGCAGCAGCACCTCGTACAGCGTCCAGATGGTCGCGCCGCTGGCGATGCTCCAGAACATGTTGTCCCACGTCTGGTTGTTGAACAGGAACGCCTTGCTCTTCGTGCTCGGCCAGCGCTTGTTGTACTTGAAGCGGGTGTCCTGCGTGCGCCGCCAGTAGAGCACCACGTGCCAGACGCCGGCGAGCACTATCAGCATCGCCACGTTGCGCGCGTACATCGGCAGGATCCAGTCGGCGCGCAACTGCGTGAAGGTCGTCAGGTCGTGCGCGCCCGGCTGCAGGAACCGCCAGGTGACCCAGGCGAGCCCGTAATAGAAGGCCGCGCCGAACGGCCACAGGAATCCCGGAAACCCGATCAGGAAGCGCAGCAGCTTCGCAGGCTGTGGCGGCCAGACGAAAGGCTGGCCGGCCTGCAGCACCCTGGGCACCCATTCGCCTCTGGAGTCCCGCGTCGCCGCGCCGTCGTCGACGCGAGCGTTTACTTCTTCCGGCGCCCGAGCCTGAACGGTATCAGCCATCGGCACACCATGGTCCGCATGTGCCGGGCTGTCAACGACGCGCAGGCCGGTGCCCGGCTCAGACGGCCGTGAATCCACCGTCCACGGGAACGACGGCCCCGTGCACCATGTCGGCCAGGTCGCTGAGCAGCCAGGCCACCGCGTGCGCCACGTCCAGCGGCCGCGCGAACCGGCCGCGCGGAATGCGGGCCATCATCGGCTCCCGCCTGGCCGGGTCGCTCCACGCCAGGTCCGCCATCGGCGTCAGCGTGACCGTAGGATTGACGGCGTTGACCCGGATGTCGTGCGGTCCCAGCTCCAGCGCCATCACGCGGGTGAGCTGGTCCAGGGCTCCCTTGGAGGCGCCGTAGGACGCGTGATCGGCCAGCCCCCGCATCGACGCCTGGCTCGACAGGTTGACGATCGCCCCTCCGCCGCGCGCGATCATGCCGCGCGCGATCACCTGGGTGACGATCAGGATGGCACGGACGTTGACCGCCATCGTCGCATCGAAGGCGTCGACGGTCGTCTCCAGGAACGGCTGCGGAATGGAGATGCCGGCGTTGTTGACCAGCAGATCGGCATCCCCGGCCTGTTCGGCGGCCCGCCGGGCCTCCCGCGCATCGCTCAGGTCGGCGAGGATCGTGCTGCAGCCCGTCTCTGCATGGAGGGTCTCCAGGTCCTCCGCGGTGCGGCTGAGCGCCGTGACCTGCGCCCCGAGCTCGCCGAGCAGCGCGGCGATCTCGCGCCCGATCCCCTTGCCTGCGCCGGTCACCAGCGCGCGTTTGCCGCGGAAATCGATCTCCATGGCGCCCATCTTCCCGGCCGTCATCCCGCGTCCAGGTCGATCTGCACCTTGACGCTGGTCGGCGGCATGGCGCACGCGTAGTCGAACGCACGCACGCTCTCGCCGAAGGCGAAGGTGTCGGTGATCAGGGGCTTCACGTCGATGCGGCCGCTTGCCATCAGCGCCAGCGCGCGCGGGTAGACGTGGGCGTAGCGGAAGACGGTCTCGATGCGCGCCTCCTTGACCTGTGCCGCCACCACGTCGAAGGCGACCGGCTCTCCCGGCATGCCGATCAGGACCACCCTGCCCCCCGGAGCCAGCGGTTCGAGCATGCCCGCGGCCGCCGCCGGGCTGCCCGAGCACTCGAACACGATGTCGGCGCCCCAGCCGTCGGTGAGGCCGGCGGTCACCTCCGCCAGATCCTCCTGCGCGGGGTCGACGGTCGTCACCGGACCGAGCGAGGCGGCCAGCTCCCGCTTGGGCTGCACGGGGTCGGCGATCACGATGCGGCTGCACCCGCCGGCCAGCGCCGCCAGCGCCGTGACCATGCCGATCGGCCCGGCGCCGATCACCACCGCGACGTCGCCCGGCTGGATGCGGGCCTTGTTGGCGGCGTGCATGCCGACCGCCAGCGGCTCGACCATCGCCGCCTCGCCGAAGCCGACGTTGTCGGGAATCCGGAAGGTGAACGCCGCCGGGTGAACGACCGTCGGTCGGAGCACGCCGTGCACGGGCGGCGTCGCCCAGAAGCGCGCCGCGGGATCGAGGTTGTAGATGCCCAGGCGTGACGCCCGGCTCGCGGGGTCGGGGATGCCCGGCTCCATGGTCACGCGGTCGCCCGCCTGCAGGTGGCGCACCGCGGAGCCCACTTCGACGATGACGCCGGCCGCCTCGTGCCCGAGCACCATCGGCGCGTCGACGACGAACGGCCCGATCCGCCCGTGCTGGTAGTAGTGCACGTCGCTGCCGCAGATCCCGACGGTATCGATGGCGATGCGCACGTCGTCGGCCGCCAGCGGCTCATCCAGATCGATCTCGCGCAGGGCGAGTTGCTGTTTCCGTTCCAGCACCAGCGCTTGCATACGCCCTCCTCCGTTCGCGTGCAAGGATAACATCGGAATTCCGCTTTCCCGACCATGAACGAGACGCTCTACAACGGCATCGTCCTGCCGCAGCCGTGGCCGCCGCGCCATGTCGATCCGAGCTCGCGGGATCCGTTGCCGGTTCCGTACCTGGAGCACCCGCCCGAGGTGATTCCGATCGACCTGGGGCGGCAGCTCTTGGTCGATGATTTCCTGATCTCCGAGACGACGTTGAAGCGCCGGTTCGGCCTGCCCCAGGTTCACCCGAGCAGCCCGGTCCTGGTGCCGGAGACGCCGCAGGAGCTGGACGGCGGGCAGTGCCCGACGGCGGCCCCCTTCAACGACGGCCTGTGGTACGACCCCGCCGACCGGCTGTACAAGCTGTGGTACCTGTCGGGCTGGATGTCGACGCCCGCTCTGGCGACGAGCGCCGACGGATTCGAGTGGGAGCGCCCGGAGCTGGACGTGGAGCCCGGCACCAACCTGGTCTGGCCCACCAGTCCGACCCACGAGCGGGACGGCTGCGCCGTCTGGCTGGATCTGCACGCCGCCGATCCGGGGCAGCGCTACAAGATGTTCCAGTTCTACCGCAACGGTGAGGACCGGGTGGACCTCGGCGAGGAAGGGTGGCTGCAGACTTCGCCTGACGGCATTCACTGGTCGAGACCGGTGGTCACCACGCACGTCGGCGACAACACCTCGTTCTTCCACAATCCGTTTCGCGGGAAGTGGTGCATGAGCGTGCGCCGCGGCTACGAGGCGATCGACGCCGACGGGCGCACGTACTACCACCGCATGCGCGCCTACACCGAGTCCGACGACTTCCTCGACGGAGCGGTCTGGAATCGGGACCGCGACGAGGTCCTGTGGCAGCGCGCGGACCGCGCCGACCTGCCGGACCCCACGCGGCCCGACCACCCCGTGGCCCTCTACGACGTGAACGTGACCCCGTACGAGAGTCTTCTGATCGGCCTCTTCGCCATCTTCCGCGGACCCGAGAACGACATCTGCAGGGAGGAGGGCGTGCCCAAGCTGATGGACCTGGAGATGGGCTACAGCCGCGACGGGTTCCATTTCAGCCGGCCGGACCGCACCCCGTTCCTGGCCTCGTCACGCCGAATCGGGGACTGGAACCGCGCCTACCTGCACGCCGCGGGCGGGCTCTGCGTGGTGGTCGGGGACGAGCTGCGCTTCTACTTCGCCGGCTTCTCGGGCGATTCGCCGACCCTCGGACTCGGGCAGGCGGGCGACCGCGGCATCAACCGGTACCGCATGTACGCCGGCGCCAGCACGGGGCTGGCCACGCTGCGCCGCGACGGCTTCGCGGCGATGGCCGCCGGCGACGAGCCGGGTTCGCTCGTCACCCGTCCGCTCTCGTTCAGCGGCGCTCACCTGTTCGTCAACGCCGCCTGCGCGGGCGGCGAGCTGCGCGTGGCGGTTCTGAACGAGAGGGGCGAGGTCGTGCCCGGACACTCGGCCGCCGACTGCGTGCCGCTGGCCGGCGACTCCACCCGCCACCGGATGGCGTGGAAGGGTGACGTGAGCCTGACGCGGTTCGCTCGCCGGCCGGTTCGCTTTAGGTTCCACCTTCGGCGGGGGGCGCTGTACGCCTTCTGGGTGTCCGGAAGCCTCCGGGGCGGGAGCTCGGGCTACGTCGCCGCCGGCGGCCCCGGCTTCGCCGGACCTGCCGATACCGTCTGATTGACGCAGCGTCGGGAACCGGTCACCGTCGCGCCATGGCAACGGAAACACTGGTCAGCGCGGCGCCGAACGGCTCCGCCGTCAGCCCGGCTCCGCTCGCCCAGGCCGACGTCGACTTCTTTCACGAGAACGGCTTTCTGCGGATCCCGTCCGTGTTCACGCCCGAGGAGAGCCAGGCGCAGGCGGACGACCTCGACCGCCTGGCCCACGACTGGGCGACCATCGACCGGCGCTGGCCGGGGCCCTGGCGCAAGGTCTACATGGACGACGAGGAGGAGAAGGCCGCCAAGCTCGAAGCCATGCACGAGCTGCACTTCTACTCGCGGGCGTGGCTGGACGCGGTGACCAGTCCCAGGCTGATCGCCTGCCTGGTGCCGATCCTCGGGCCGGACATCGAGCTGCATCACTCGGTCATGCACACCAAGCCGCCCGGCGGGCAGGTGTTTCCCATGCACCAGGACCATCCGTTCTACCCGCACGACGACGGGCGCTACCTGGACGTGCTCGTGCACCTCGACGACACCTGTCACGAGAACGGGGAGATCCGCTTCCTGGCCGGATCGCACAAGCAGGGCGCGCTGGAGCACATCACCGGCACGGAGGAAGAGCCCTCGGCGCCGCATCTGCCCACCGACCAGTACCGGCTGGCGGACTCGGTCGCAGTGCCGGCCAGGAGGGGTGACGTGGTCGTGTTCAGCTACTACACCATCCACGGCTCGTACATCAACCGGACGGACCGGTCGCGGCGTATGGTCCGCGTCGGCTACCGGCACCCGCACAACCCGCCGAGCGACGGCGCGGTCCGCACGCCCGGCCTCCTGGTGTCCGGCTATCGCGAGCGCCGCGGCGACGAAGCCCAACTGTTCTAGCGGAGGAATCCATGATGCTGTCTCAGGAACAGATCGACTCCTATCACGCCAACGGTTACGTGGGGATCGAAGACGTCATCCCTGCACAGGTGGTCGAGGAGCTCCAGCGGGTCACCGACGAGTTCGTCGAACGGTCGCGCGAAGTCACCGAGCACACCGATGTCTTCGACCTGGAGCCTGGACATTCCCGAGACCACCCGAAGCTGCGCCGCCTGAAGCGCCCGATCGTCCAGCACGAGATCTACCGTGACGCGCTCCACAACGAGGACATCCTCGCCATGGTCTCGCAGCTCATCGGCCACGGCCTGCGCTGCAACGGTGACAAGCTCAACCTGAAGCTCCCCGAGGTCGGGAGCCCGGTCGAGTGGCACCAGGACTGGGCGTTCTATCCGCACACCAACGACGACCTGCTTGCCGTCGGCATCTGCATCGACGACATGACCGTCGAGAACGGAGCCCTCCTGGTGCTGCCCGGATCGCACCGGGGTCCGGTGTACGACCACCACATCGAAGCGGGCTTCTGCGGGGCCATCACCGATCCGGCTTTCTCGGACGAGGACGCCGTGCCCGTCGAGCTCCCGGCCGGCGGCATCTCCATTCACCACGTGCGGACCGTCCACGGCTCCACGCCGAACCGGTCCGGGAAGCCGCGCCGGCTGCTTCTGTTCCAGTACTGCGCGATCGACGCCTGGCCGCTGGTCCACTTCACGGACTGGGATACGTTCAACGGGACCATCATCCGCGGAGAGCCGACGACCGTGCCGCGCGTCGAGCCCGTGCCGGTCCGCATGCCCATGCCGGAAGCGCTCCGGTCGGACGTCATCTACGAGCTGCAGACGGCCATGAAGGAACGCAAGCTCGCCTGACAGGGAGGACGGTCAGGCGATGTAGTCGCTGGGGGTCCTGGTGGGCTCGTACCGCGCGGTGGGGTCGGCGTTCCTCACGGCGTCGGGGGTCTCCTCTGTCCACCAGCTCGGCGGCTCCGGGAACGAGAGCACGTCGTGCCAGGCCAGGAGCAGGGTGCGGCGGTGGTCGCTCCGGTTGGGCCACGCGGCATGCAGCAGCCGGGCGTCGGCGATCAGCAGGTCGCCGGCTCCCAGCGGCACGTCCAAGGCATCGGGGTAGTCGGCGAAGGCTGGATGGGTCAGGTCCTCCAGGGCCTGCAGCTCCTCGCCATGGGCATCGGGCAGGAGATCGTGCAGCCGATGGCGGGTGCGGTGACTGCCCGGTATGACGCGCAGACAGCCGTTCTTCCGCGTGGTGTCGACCAGGTAGTAGGAGAGGAAGATCCGGGTCGGCCAGGGAGTGGCCGCCCGCGGGCTGTCCCACTGCATGAAGTCCTGGTGCCAGTAGAGCGGCGGTCCGTGGGCGGGCTTGGAGAGGATGATGACCACCTCGTCCGATCGGAGGTTCTCCAGCCCGATCTCCCGGCACACTGCCCGTTGCGCCGGCAGGTCGATCGTCCGCGCCGCCATCGGGTCGGGGAAGCGCTGCGGGTCGTCCTCGGCCTCCTGCCGCCGCTCCGGCGCCATGGCCGACCAGCCGCGTTCGGTGTATACGAACAGGTCGCTGCCCTGGTAGCGGATCTCGTAGCGTACGTGCGTGCGGGCGAAGATGCCGTCCGACCAGGCGCGCAGCTCTTCCAGCAACTCCGCCGGCATCACGTTCGGAATCGAGGTGTAGCCGCGCTGCACCAGCTCCTCTCTCTTGGACAGGGCGTCAGCAGGGGACAGGATCATCGTGCCCATCCTATCGTCTCGGCCATGATCCCTCACGCGCCGTCCCGCCGGTGACCGCCCCGACAGACGGCGAAGCCAGGCTTCTCACGGACGACGAGGTGATCCGGTTCATCGCCGACGGGTTCCTGGTGCGGCAGGTGGACGAGCTCGGCCCCGACTTTCACCAGGAGCTCTATCGCCGCGCGATCGAGCGCAGGCCCGGCAGCCTGCTGAGTGACGAGGTCGACGCCCGCATGCCGGAGCTCCGTGCGGTGCTGGACGGCCCCACCATGCGCGGGGCGCTGCAGAGCATCCTGGGACGGGGGTACCTGCGGCATCCCCATACCGGGGCAACGGTCGACCGGGACGAGCCGCCCGCGTCGCCGCCGTTCGATCAGGGCTGGCACCGCGACAGTTACTGGGGCGTCCAGCGCGTCCGCCACCACCGGCCTCGCTGGCTGCTGTGCATGTACTACCCGACCGCCATCGAGCTGGCGATGGGGCCGACCGCAATCGCGCCGGGATCGCAGTACTACTCGCTTCCCGCGGACGGCGACGGCAGCGCCCGCCCGACGGAGCCACCGACCCGCCACGACCGCATCGACGATCCGCAGCGTCTCATGCAGGGCGATGATCTGCCCGCGCGCGACCGATTGCTGCGGGCGGCCATCGAGTCGATCGATCCGGCGATACGCGAGGTCCCGATGGCGGTGGAAGCCGGCAGCGTCGGCTTCTTTCACTACGACATCTATCACCGGCGGATGCGCCGCGCTGCGGGAGCCGCCGGAGCGCCGCGGGTCATGTTCAAGTTCCTCTACGCGTCCGGGCAGGCTCGGACGCGGCCGTCCTGGGATCACCGGAATGGCGTCACGCCGTGGGCGAACGGACACGCCGCCGTTCCTTCCGCGCTGGCCGCGTCCATCTGGTCGTTCATGCTCGGCGACAGCGAAGACTCCGCACCTCCACGGAACGCCGGAGCCGCCGCACCATCGGAGCCGGTCAGCGGGACGGTCGACGCGCTGCTTGGCGGCAGGACGGAAGCCGCCCGCATGGCGGCGGCCTACGAGCTGGCGCAGGCGGCGCGCGCGGGAAGCACGGAGTCGGTAACCGGGCTGATCCGGGCGCTCGGTCATGGCGGCGATGCGGCCCGGCGCGCCGCCATGCACGGCTTGACCGGAGCTGGAGGCGCCGCGGTCGACCCGCTCGTCGCAACTCTGGCCGATCCCGACGTGGATGATCACGTGGCGTGCTGCGCCGTCCACGCGCTCGGCGAGGCCGCCGAGGAGCCGTCGCTGGCGATCGTGGACGCGGTCGGGACGGTCATGGATCGGGTCGCCGGCCAGATCGCCGGCGCGGTGCGAGGTCTGGATGGATGGCCGGCCGGCGGCGGAGGCCACCCGCCCCCCAGTGGGTTCGGCCGTTTCTCGCCGAACCCGAAGGAGCGCCAGGCTTGGCCGCCGAAGCTGCTGCACGCCACCTGTGTCCAGGCGCTCGGGTTGATGGGTCAGCGCGCCGCCGCGAAGCCGGGCAACCACGACGTCCTTGGCGCCATCGTCGAGCGCTGCGTGGCGTGCCTGGATGCGCCGGAGCCGGGCGGCGGCAACCCCGACTACCCGGAAGACTCGACGCTGGGACGCGGCCTCATGTCGCGCCAGAATGCCGCGCTGGCACTGCGCATGCTCGCCCCCGCGAGCCAGGCGATCGACGGCCGGCTGCGCCGGGCAGCGGCCGACGCGTGCCGCCGCGCCCTGACCGACGCGGATCGCTTCGTGCCGGGCTACTGTCGCGACGCCCTGGCCGCGTGGCAGACGGGGAGCGCGCCCGCGTCCGATTGACAACGGCCGTCGGATGGAGGCCCCATGCGGTGTGGGCCGCTACCTCGCCATCGACCTTGGCTCCACCAGCCTGACCGCGCTGGCGCTGGACACCGGGCGGCGGGCACCGGTGGCGGTGGAGTCGGCCGCGAACCGGCGCGAGACGACCTCGCCAACGGATCGCCGCAGAGGCCGTTCCGAGTGGGACCTGGACGGCATGGTCGCCGACGCCGTCGAACTGGCTCGTCGCGTGGTGGAGCGGGCCGGCGACGGAGCGGGCTTCGACGCCATCGGCGTGACCGGCCAGCAGCACGGCTGCCAGGTGCTCGGCGCCGACGGGCGGCCGGCAGGCCCGCACGTCAATTGGCAGGACCGGCGGGCGAGCGAGCCGTCGAGCACCGCCGCCGATGCCCCTACGTACATCGACCTGGTTGCCGAGCGCGGCGGGGCGCGCCGGGAGGGCAGCAGCCTGCCGCGCTTCGAGCGGACCGGTTGCCCGCTTGACCCAAAGCACACCGCCGCGCTGCTGTTCCGGCTGCGCGCCGACGGCGCCCTCGCGGACGGGGCGCGTGCCGCGACCGCCCCGGACTACCTGGTCCGCTGCCTCACCGGCGGCGCGCATGCCCTCGACCCCACCATCGCCCACGGGTGGGGCGTCTACGACGTGTTCGCCGGCGACTGGGACCGGGGGCTGGCCGCCGCGCTGGGGCTTGCGGAGTCGCTGCTGCCGCCGCTTGCCGGCGCGGCACGGGTCGCGGGTCCGCTGACGGCGCGGGCCGCGTCCCGGATCGGGCTTCCGTCCGGCACGCCGGTCGCCGTCGCGTCGGGCGATCACCAGTGCTCGTTCGCCGGGTCGGTCGCCCGCCACGCCGAATCGGTGGCGGTCAACGTCGGCACCGGCGGGCAGATGAGCGTGTTCGTCGGCGAGCCGGTCGAGCCGGGCTGGCTGGAGCTGCGCCCGTTCATGCAGAGCGGCTACCTGCTGGCCTCGGTGGGCCGGGTGGGCGGCCGCAACTTCCGCTACCTGCGGGAGTTCGTCGCGCAGGCCGCGACCCTCGTTGCATCCGGAGCGAGTGCCGACCCCGACACCGTATATGAGCGCCTGGTGGCCGCGGCCGAGGCGGCCGGCGAGGACGCCGGCGGCGTGCGCTGCGTCCCGCTGTTCGACGGGACACCGGCTGACACGGACGAGCGGGCTCGCTTCGAGGGCCTCAGCTCCGCCAACTTCACGCCGGGCAACCTAGCGCGGGCGCTGCTGAACGGGATGGCCCGCGAGCTGCACGACGCCTACCGCCGGGCGGTGGCTCTGGGCGCGGGAGAGCGGACGACGCTGGTCGGCTCCGGGAACGGCCTGCGGCTCAACCCCGTTCTCCGCGGCGAGCTCGCTCGCCTGTTCGGTCACCCGCCCGTCATCGGCACGCTCACCGAAGAGGCGGCGGTCGGCGCGGCCCTGTGCGCTGCCGTAGCCACGGGCGAGCACGCGACGGTCGGTGAGGCGAGCGCCGCGCTCCTCGGCGACGAGCCCGCGTCCGGCGCGTCAGGCTGACTACCGCAGGGGCTTCGAATACTCGTCGGCGGAGACCGTGTCCTGCACGTCGCAGCGGTACACCCAGGTGCCCTCGCTCACGTAGTGGACGGCGAACGCCAGCCGGTCGGGCACGACCAGGAAGTCGTGCCGGCGGTAGTGCTCGGTCTGCTGGTCGACAGCTCGATCATCGGTGGACCTCCTTACCGGGTGTCGGGCTGCCAGATCGGGTTCGCGCGCGCCTCGAAGAACCCGTGGTTGGTCGGTTTCAGCTTCCAGATCTCGACGCTGCGGAGCGTCGTCGGGGCCACCTTGTCGCTGCGGCCGAAGACGTATCCCCGCAGCTCGCTGCCGGCCTCGCGGTACCCCATGAAGACGCTCAGCGCGGCCTGGCGGCCGTTGGCGAACACCTCCACCAGATACTTGTCGACGAAGATGCGCAGCTCCAGGTGCTCGCCCGCCGGCAGGTCGGCGACGGCGAACGGCGCCTCGGTGTCGCCAACGCAGAGCGTGCCGGTCTCCGGCCGCAGCAGGATCAGGAGGCCGGCATGGCCATCGTCGGCGAACAGCCGGACCCCGAACCGTTTCCGTTCCGCCTGCGCGCGGTCGACGGTGATCCGTATCTCGAACGCGTCGCCGTCCAGGTCGGCGATGCGCGCGCTCGCGTGGTCAGGAGCGTCCCGGCCCGGCGGGGTGAGGGTGACGTCGCGGATCGTGACCGGCTCACGGCGCAGCGACTGAAGCTCCGTGAGCGGCTCGATGCGCAGGCTGCCGTCGTCGTGCAAACTGAGCTCGCGCGGCAGGGACTGCACGGTGCGCAGGTTGATCGCTGGGTCCGCGGTCGCCAGCCACGCCCACATCACCCGCCTGCCGTCCGGCGTCAGCACGCTCTCCGGCGCGAAGAAGTCGCGGTAGACCGGATCGGCCAGCGACTGGCCGGCGCGCCGCCAGTTCATGCGTCCGTGCCGCTCCGGGACGAACTGCTCGGCATCGACGTCCCAGTCACCGAGGTAGTACCGGCAGCCGAGCTGGTGGCTGATGCAGAGCAGCATCCACCGGTCGCCGAGCGGGAACAGGTTGGCGCAGGAGGTGTCCTCGCCCAGGGCGACGTCAGGCAGCTCGCGCTGCATGAGCGGGCCCACGTAGGTCCAGTCGACCAGGTCCGTGGACTTGCACAGCTCCAGGTTGTCGCCGGCCGAGTAGACGTAGTAGGTGTCGCCGACCTGGAACAGGTCCGGGTCGCCGAGCAGCCGCACGTCCTTGCAGGCGGGGACGCCCCGCGGCACGACGGCGTACGGCTTCTGCCACGAGCTCAGGTCGTTGTCCTCCGCGACCACGATGAAGGTGTTGCCCGGCTCGCACACGCCACAGTAGATCGCCGCCGGTTTCCCCTCCCTGGTGATGAACCCCGTGCCGCTGAACATCCCGTGGCCGGTGAATGAGGGTTGCAGCTTCGTGGTCTGCCACGTCCAGTGCAACAGATCCGGGCTGGTGACGTGGATGAAGGAGAACGACGCCTGGCCGTGACGCGGGCGCGCCGGCGCGCCGTGCCAGGGGTGGCGCAGGATGTAGTGCAGGTGGTAGGTGCCGTCCAGGTGGTAGGCGGGATTGGGGTCGCCGGGGGCGCTGTCGTCGCCCGGGTGCATGAGGTGGTAATTGAGCGCCAGCTCGTCGGTCACGATTGCCATGTATCACTCCTGATGACGTCAGACGGCATGGATGCCGACCTCGTCCGCGACGACCGGTATCGGGTCGCAGACATGCCGGTTCCGGCCGTCACGCACGGTCCCGAGCAGATACCAGCCGCCCTGCCAGCGTACCAGACGGCTGGCGTACGGCCTGCCGCTATCCCTTGCCGGCAGAATCTCGCCGGTGCCATGCAGGCTGAACGGTCCCGTCGGGGACGCGCCGACCATCGCGTAGTCGGCATCGCGGAAGCGATGGCCGGGGAACCTTCGCCTGAACGACGGTAGCAGCCAGGCGGCGGGCGCGCAGCAGACCAGGTAGTAGAGGCCGCCGATCCGGTAGACCTGCGGGACCTCGATCTCGGTGGCGATCGGCTCCACCTGCAAGGGCGGCTGGACCCGCCACCTCAGCATGTCGTCGCTGACCGCCAGGCCGACCGTGCCGCGGCGGCTCCGGTCCCGGGCCTTGCTGCGCGCGCAGACGTACTGGTAGATGCGGTCGCCCTCGACCAGGAGATACGGATCGCGCCACTGGCCGAAGGCGGATCGTGCCGGGCCCAGCCGCTCGTAGTGGCGCGGGTCGCGCTGGTTGACCGGCCCGGTGCCACACTTGCGCCACCGGAACAGGTCGTCGGAGACGGCGATGCCGACGCGGTGCACCTTGCGGGTTGGCGGGTTCTCGCCCCGGCGGATGGCGCTGTAGGCCATCCAGAATCGGGCATGATGCTCGACCACGCAGCCGGTGGACAGCGTCTGACTGTCCCAGGCGCCGGAGCGTCCTCGACGCAGTGCCAAGCCGACGTAGCGCCAGCTTTGCAGGTCCTCGCTGACCGCGTGGCCGATGTCCCAGTGCCAGCTGGGATCGGGCTTCGGCGACGTGCAGAAAAAGCAGTGGGCTGTCCCGTCGTGAACCACGAACCAGCAATCGCCGATGGTGTGTCCGGGCGGTGAGAACATCGTCGAAACGGGCGTCATGGTACCATCCATGCGCACCATGGGACGGGGATTGTGACCGCACCGGTGCTCGACCCCGAGGACCTCCGGGGTTACGCCGCTCGCGACTGGGGAGCCGCCGAACGGCTGGCTCGAAAGCACCGGGCCGCCCTGCCGGTGGACCGCAAGGTCCGGCTCGCCATCGACCTCTACGAAGCGGCTCGGGCGACCAGGCCCGGCTGGCCGGACGAAGCGACTCGCCGCGAAGATCTGGCCGCCCACCGGCGCGTCCGCGCACTCCTCGACCGCGCAGCCCATGTCGGCGCTCGCTGACACGCTGCGCGCGCTGGCTCGGGTGCTCGACGGACAGGGAGTGGCGTGGTTCGTATTCGGGGCTCAGGCCGTGAGCGTGAGGGGCGCGCCCCGGGCGACGCAGGACGTCGACATCACCGTTGACGTGGAGCGCCCTCGTCTTCCGGATCTCATCCGCGCGCTCGAATCGGAGGGCGTGCGCCATCGCTTTCCGGACATCGCCGAAGAGCTCCTTGCCGAGGGCGCGGTCATCCCCCTCGTGCACCCAGCGGGAATGGAGATCGACCTCGTGCTTGCCGGCTCCGGACTGGAGGCGCTGGCGCTCGACCGCGCGACGCGCGAAGCGATCGACGGCGTTCTCGTTCCTGTCGCGCATGCGACCGACCTGGTCGTGATGAAGGTGCTCGCCGGCCGCGGCAAGGACCTGGACGACCTGCGTTCGCTGCTCGCGAGCGGCGATGCGGATCTGGATGAGGCGAGAGACCTGCTCGGTCAGTTGGAGCGCGCTCTCGGGCAGTCGGACCTGCTGCCGCTGCTCGAGCAGGCGATTCAGGAGCTGAAAGGCTAGCGATAGACGTCCTTGCGCTGGCCGACCTTCAGAACGATGACCGTCACGCGGGCCGATTCCACACTGTAGAGAACGCGATACGTGCCGACGCGGATCCGATACACATCGTCATAGCCCTGGAGTTTGCGCGTCCCGCGCGGATACGGGTCTTCGGACAGGCTTCTAATGGCTCGCAGGACACGCAGCAGATCGGGCTTGCGGAGGCGGGCGAGCTGCCGCTCGGCGGTGGCCGAGAACTCAATGCTACATCTCGCCATCCAGCCCCAGGTCGCGAACGACCTCCGACCACGGTCTGGTCGGCTCGAATCGGATCGCCTTGAGATCCTCGACGTCCTCCAACTCCTCGAGTTTGTCGAGGAGGGCGTCCTGGATGAAGCGATTCATCTTCAGCCCACGCGTTTCGCAGACTTCCTCCACGGCACGTTTCAGTCTGCTGTCGATGCGGGTCGCCAATTGAACGAGAGCCATGGGCAGGATCCTCCTCGCTACGCAGACATGGTATCATTTGATAGCACACGATAGCTACTGCCGAGATGGCGGTACGGCGGGGTCAGGAAAGCGGGGCGGTCGTCTCCGCGCCGGAGGCGAGGCTGAAGTCGTGCCAGCGGCCGGTCCCCGCCGGACGCCAGCGGCAGGCGATGGCATCGCCGGAGCCATTGTAGTAGCGGACGGCGTCGTCGGACACCAGGAAGAGCAGGCCGGCCGGCGCATCGGCCAGCTCGATGCGGGGCGTCAGGGCGCCCATCCGGTCGCAGGTTCCCAGCAGCAGCGGGCCGTAGCAGCCGGTTACGGCTCCGGCGCCCCAGTTGCGGCCGTGGCCGGCGGCGACCGAACAGACGGCGCCGCCCATGTCGGCGTGCTCGCGGCCGCCGCGCAGCACCCGGCGGGCCATCGCCAGCCTGCCCGCCGCGATGTCGAGGGCGCGCGCCGCGTAGCCGGCGTCGCCGGTCATTTGGTAGGCCAGCGTCAGGGCGGCGGTACACGGCTCGCGGGTGGGACGGGTGGAGCCGTCTTGGTTCCATTCCGCCCAGTGGATCATGTCCTTGCGCCTGCCGACGCCGGCGCCGACGCGGCGTTGCTCCTCGGGGAAGACCATCGCCAGCGGCTGCGGCGACGGCGGCGCGAAGCGCTCGAACTGCGCGCGGATGGCGTCGTCCAGGGAACGGTCGCCGAAGGTCTGGCGGTAGTAGCACAGCGCCGCGGCGGCGGGGTCGGCGTACGCGTCGGTCAGCTCGGCAACCAGCGGCTCCGCCACGCGCCGGGCGGCGGCGCGGTACCGGTCGGCGCCCGATGCGCGGTAGAGGTCGCCCAGGGCGTACATGGCACCGGAGGCCAGCAGGTTCTCCAGGCCGGCCAGCGGATCGCCGGCCACGTGATGGCCCGCCCCCGCCGCGGCGGCGATCGGCTGGCCGGCGACCTCTGCTTCGTGGACGGGCGCGCCGTCCTGGGTCCACAGCAGCGGGAAGCGGTCTTCCATCGCGGCGATGCGGTGCGCCCAGACAGTGCCGTAGCGGTCGGCCCACTCCAGGTAGCGGGACTCGCCGGACACGCGCCAGGCGGCGAGGGCCAGATGCAGGAAGCGGAAGTGCTCGGCGAGCTCGAAGGCGAAGCGGGGATCGTCTCCCACGACCCGCGAACCGATGTGGAAGGAACGGAAGCAGCCGCGCCGGTCGTCGAACCAGGCGGGCACGTCCGCGCACCAGTTGCCGACGTGCTCGGCGGCGTCCAGCAGCAGCCGCACGGCGGTCCGGTCTTGCGGAAACAGCGCCAGGTAGCGCGGCAGGAACAGGATGAACGGCTCGGTGCCGTGGTGGGCCTCCGCCTCCGGCTCGTATCCGTGGAAGCAACTCGTTTCGACCCATGCGGCGAGCGCGGTCAGCAACTCGCGGAACCGCTCGGCGATCGCCGGCTCGCGGGTGACCAGGTAGTGCGCGAACCACGCGAGGGCGTAGTTGGCCTCGTCCTCCCCGCCGCCGTTGGGGCCGGGACCGTCGCTGCGCACGCTCTGCGCCAGCCAGGCCGACAGCTCGGCGCGCAACGCGGAGTAACCGGCAAAGCTGGCGTGCAAATCCGAAGGCGGATTCAAGCGACCTCCGGTGCTCGCATGTCTCGTCGCGCTGGCGGGAGGTGGGTACTCTTCTTCTATCTGCGACTCGGGCCGGTTGCCGCCTCGTTCGCCACTTCGAGCAGAGCGCGAAGAGCCTTGTTCACCGACTCGGAGCTACGAAATACCGTGGCGATGTCCGGGTCCAGAACCACGATGTTGGCGCCATCGGCGTACCTCTTGGCATACTTTCCGCGAACCCCTCCCGAGAAATCGTACTCCTCTCGGAGATCATCACGGTCAGCGGTGTCAGGGGCCTTCCTCATAGCATCGCCTCTCTCGCGCTGTCGCCGGTCGAGCGCTGATAATGCGTATGGTATCCCCACGCAGCGTGTGCGCGACAACCACCATCCGGTCTCGCTCGGTCAACCCCAACAGGACGAAGCGATCCTCGTCGAAGGAGTGGTCGGGGTCAGCGACGGTCACGGACAGCGGGTCGCCGAACGCCGTCGCCGCTTCCTCGAATCGCACACTGTGCTTGCGTGCGTTAGCCTCCGCTTTCGCATCATCCCACTCGAACGAGAGCGCCATGTAAGTGGCAGTTACAGCTCGGCCAGGTAGACCTGTGGGAAGACGCTCACGTCCGAGGTGTAGCTCACGTAGCGTTCGGAGGGGCTGAAGGCCGGGTGCGGGTGGGACCACTGCGGGCCGTAGACGGTATCGGTGGGAGACTCCATCCAGCTCAGCGGTCCATCCGAGTCCATGTGCTCGCCCGCTTCGCGTGCCGCCCGCGCGAAATCCTCCGCCAGCGCGTAGCGCGAGGTCCGCCACTGCGTGCCGCCGTTGGAGCTCTGCGGGTGGCAGAGCTCGCGCCACCGGCCGGTGGCCACCTCGACGATCAGCAGCCCCCGGTCGGGGTGGTTGGTGTCGCAGACGATGCGTGTCCCGGCCCGGTTGGGGGCGATGTGCCACGCGTTGAGCTCCGCGATCGTGTCGACCAGCCCCGAATCCCAGCGCAGCCGGCGCAGCGCCCGCGGCCACTCCACGAACACCAGGTCCTGCGAGCTGCCGAGGAAGGTCTCGTGCACGACGAACTCCTCGTTGTCGTGCTCGTACAGGCACTGAAGCCCGCTGCCGTCGCGCCGGACCCGGAACATGCGCGGCGCCGGATCGCCGGCGAACTCGATCCAGTCGGCGTCGGCCGGATGGAACTGCGGATGGATCACCGTGCGCGGGAACTCCAGGGCGACCTGTCCCCCTGCCCCAGAAGTGGCGGCTACCAGGAGCCCGTTGCGCCCGTTGCGTTTCATGGCCGTGACCACCCAGGCGCCGTCGGCGGACACGCTGCACTCGGCGAGCTGCGCGCCCGGCAGCCGGTGGATGACGCGGCGCGACAGGTCGCGGCGGCTTACCGCCTCGATGACGCCGGCCGGCTCGGCGCCCCGTTCGCTGCGGGTGTAGAGCACCTCGCTTCCATCCGCGGCGATGACCGCGGAGTAGGGGTGGAGGCCTTCGACGTCGGTGAGCCGGCGGATCGGACCGTCGAGCAGCTCGACCTCGTAGAGCTGCGGCGTGCCTCCACGGTAGGAGGTGAACAGCACGTGCCGCTCGTCGGGCGTGAACGCGCTGGTCAGGAAGAACGGCGCGTGGTTGATGCAGGCGGCGGTGGTGAGCTGGTGGATGATGGTGCCGGTGAGCGGATCCATGCCGCTCCGGTACTCGCTGGGCAGCGCCGCTCCGAGCGCGGTTGTCACGGCCCGAGCGTAGCGGAGGCCGGGTACGGTGTCGACGAAGCTGGTTTGATCGCCGTATGTGGCGGCGTTAAGCTGGCGAAGGACGAGGCGATGGCGACGAGGGACGAGGTACGAAGCGTGCTCCGCTGCGAACCGGCTCCCGCCGGCGGCCGGCGGCCTCTGTTTCTGCCGGCCGTCTACGAGCACAAGGCGTTCTTCCTGGACGACACGCCGTCGCGGGTGTCGCGCGACGCGGACCTGCTGGCGCGCGCGGTGCTGGCCGAGTACGCCGCCCTGCAGCCGGACGCGCTCACCATCGGCCTGGACGTCTACAACCTGGAAGCGGAGGCGGCCGGCTGCCAGGTCACCTTCTACGAGGGCGACGACACCAGCATCCCCGGCATCCGCCCCGGCGACCACGTGGTGGACGCCTCGACGGACTTCGCAAGCCGCCCCGTCCCCAATCCGCTGCGCGACGGGCGGATGCCGGTCAACATCGAGGCCACGCGCCGGGTGGTCGCCGAGTTGGGCCGCGACGTCTGGATTCGCGGCGCCCTGTCGGGGCCGTTCTCGCTGGCGATCAGCCTGATGGGGGCGGAGGACTTCTTCCTGTGCTGCTGGGACAATCCCGACGCCTCCAAGCGTCTGCTGGAGTACTGCACGGCCATCATCAAGGAGTTCGGCGCCGCCTACATCGACGCCGGCGCCGAGGTGATCCTGTTCGACTCGCAGGCGTCGCCGGACCTGCTGTCCCCGAAGATGTACCGGGAGTACGTCCTGCCGTTCACGCGGTCGATCGTCCAGCACTTCGGGCAGCTCGGCGTCCGGGACGTGCCGCTCATCATCGGCGGCAACACGACGCGCATCATCGACGAGCTGCTTGCGACCGGCGCCAACAACCTGCTCTGCGACTTCACCGCCGACTGGCCGACCTGGTCGGCGCGCTGCCGCGAGGACGGCCGCTCGGTGCGGCGCAACATGTCGCCGCAGTTCGTGGCGTCGGCCACTCCGGACGAGGTGTTCGAGACCGCGCGGCAGGTGGTGGCGGAAGGGGCGGACCTGCCGGGCTTCATCGTCGGCACCGCGGTGGTCCCCTACGGCACCCCGACCGAGAACCTGCTGGCGGTGCGCAAGGCCTGCACCGCGCACGACGGCGTCAACGGGTGAGCGCGGCCATCACGTCGTCAGGTGTGAACAGTCGGTCGATGCGTCCGGTCGTATGTGCGGTTCCGCCCAACCAGCAACTCGTGACGATGCGCTTGCCTCGTGCCATCGGGACTCTCTCTCCCGTCTGTCGCAGTCGCCGATCGATGGCGTCCAGATCGAACCGCCTCTTCCTGTCGGACCACTTGCACTCGCCGAGCAGAAGCGACTTCCGGTCGAGTGAGAGCGCGACGACGTCGACGTCGGCCTGCTTGCCGCCGGTCGGGGACCAGGCCGATGCGGCGCCATGGGGTGGGTCGAATCCGGGAATCCATGGCACCGATGCGCGGCAGAGTTCCTCCCAGCATGCCGCGAAGAAGCCCTGGCGGTCCCGCTGCCAATCATGGACGGCTTCACGCGTCATGCCCTGTGCCAGTGATGACTCGTACGGCAGGACGAATCTGAAGTAGAAGCGCAGGAATGGGTCGTTGAGGCGATACAGGGCGCGCCGAGTCTTCTTCGGGTCTTCGCCGAACGGCACGTCGCGGCGGACGTACCCGAGCTCACAGAGCTGTGCCAAGGGCCGCGCCAGGCTGGAAAGCGGCTTGGCCATCCTGGCCGAGATCTCCGCGGGACGATGGCAACCGCGGCCGATGAGCGAGAGAATCGAATACGGCTGCACCGCGCTGCGAAGGTCGTCGAGCAGCAGCCTTCCCGGCTCCTCGTGCAGGACGCCGCGCGGGCTCCACACGAGATCCTCCAGTGCTTCGTCCTGACCGTCGTACTCCGAGGCCAGTTCCCAGTAGCGAGGAACGCCGCCCCAGGTAGCGTACGCCCGGACCGCGTCGGTGGAATCGAGCGCCAGCGCATGCATCACCCAGCCGGCGGACAGAGGCTCGATCTTGAGGACTTCCCTCGCACGTCCATAGAGGGGGGCACTGCGATCCATGACCATGCCCTGCATCATCCGCTGCGACGATCCGCACAGAATCCATGCGATCCTCCCGGCCTGACGGTCGATGTATCGCTGCAGGATGCTCGGAAGGGCAGGGTCGGCCTGCACCAGATAGGGGAATTCGTCGACGCACACGTGAAGGAGTCGATCCGCACGCGCGTACAGAGACGCCAGGAGCTCATCCCAGGTCCGGTACCGGACCTTGTCGAAATCCGTCAGCCGGCGGGACAGTTCGGCGGCGAGCGACTCCAGTTGCAGCGGCGTTTCGCGTTGGTCCGCCTGGAAGTAGAAGTGCTGCGGCTCGAGGACGCGTTGGAGCAGGGTAGACTTTCCGCACCGGCGACGACCGTACACGACGGCAAGCTCCGTGGTTGCGTACCGCAGGAAGCGGTGGAGCCGGCGCGTTTCATCGTCACGGTCGTGGAAGGCAACTCTCACAGAGTATGGTTCTCAAGTTGTATGTTTCACAAGCATACAACTTGAGGGGCGCATGTCAACGCACTTCCGAGACATCGGATCGAAGCCCGCTCGACGATAGCCGTGCCGGTGCCTACCATCTCCGCACCATGGCTGAGACGACGATGCCGGTCCGCCTGACGGATGGGCAGGTGGCCCGCTACGAGCGGGACGGCTACCTCGTGGTGGAGAACCTGATCGACCCGGAGCGGATCACCGCGCTCGGCGCGCGGGTCCGGGAGTACACGCACGGCGGCCGCGACGCCGGCGCGCTGCGCATGCAGATCGAGCCGCGCGTGACGCGGGGAGAGGAGCGCGTCGACCATCCCGGCGACGGCATCCGCAAGATCGACGGCCTGGTCGAGCACGACGACCTGTTCAGAGAGCTCGGCACCGATCCCGCGATCGTCAGCGTCATCACGCGGATCCTGGGACCGGACGTGAAGATGTTCCGCAACGCCCTGCTGATGAAGCCCCCGCACGTGGGCTCCTCCAAGGGCATGCACCAGGACGCGCCCTACTGGCCGATCGAGCCGCAGAGCGAGTGCTCGTGCTGGTTCGCCCTGGATGACGCGACGCCCGAGAACGGGTGCATGGGCGTGCTGCCCGGCGCGCACAAGCGGGGAGCCCAGCCGCACACGCACGTGACGGACGACTACGTCATCGAGGAGGACCGCTACTCGATGGACGACCTGGTGCTGGCGCCGGTCAAGGCCGGCGGGGGCCTGTTCTTCCATGCCCTGCTGCCGCACTACACGGCGCCGAACTCGTCCGACCACTGGCGCCGCGCCATCGCCCTGTCCTACATGAGCGCGCGCTCGCGCTACACCGGGGAGGGGCCCGGGCCCGAATACCTCAGCATCGCCGGCCGGAGCTTTCCCGGCTGCGTGCGCTGACGCCGAACACGGACTGACGATGGAACGGGTAGCCACGGACACGGGGGCGCCGGTTCGCTCCGCGCCGTTGCCGGGCGGCTACCCCGGCGCGACCGCCATCGATGCCGACGAGGTGGCCGCCGTCCGCGAGGTGCTGGAGAGGCGCTCGCCGTTCCGGTATTACGGCCCGCAGGTAGCCGGGGCCGCCGAGGCGCTGGAACGGGCGTTTGCCGCCCGCCTGGGCGTGGCTCACGCCCTCGGGGTCAGCTCGGGGACGGCCGCCCTCATCGTCGCCCTGCGGGCGCTCGGGGTGGGGCCGGGTGACGAGGTGATCCTGCCGCCGGCGACGTTCGTCGGCTGCGCCAACGCCGTGGTGGCGGCAGGTGCCGTTCCGGTGTTCGCCGACGTCGACGATGATCTGCAGATCAGCCGCGCCGGCATCGAAGCCTGCATCACGCCTCGTACCAGGGCGATCATGGCCGTGCATTGGCGCGGGCTCGCGGTGCCGCTGCAGCCCATCCTGGACATCGCGAACGCGCACGGAATTCCGGTCATCGAGGACTGCGCGCAGTCTCTCGGAGCCCGCGACGACGGCTTCGAGGTCGGTGCCCGCGGCCGGATCAACGCCTTCAGCTTCCAGATGAACAAGGTGCTCACCGCCGGCGAGGGCGGGATGGTCGCCACCGACGATCCGGATCTGGCCGCCCGGGCGATCGCGCTCCACGACAACGGCTCTGCCCGCAAGGGGAACGGTCTCGTCCCGGAGACCACCGGGCTGTTCGGCGAGAACTACCGCTTGACCGAGGTCGCCGCCGCCATCATGCGGGTCCAGCTCGGCAAGCTCGACCAGGTGCGGCGGCGGCTGCGAGAGGTGTGCGGCATCATCGGCAGTGCCGTGGAGGACTGCGCCGGGGTCCGCCTGCGCCGGCGCGCCGACAGCGACGCTGACGTGGGCGCCTCCGCGATCCTGATCTTCGACACGGCGGAGCTGGCAACCGCCGCGAAGGAGGCACTGGCGGTGGAGGGCGTGCCGCTCTCGACCCCGTACGGCGGCCGGCCCATCTACCTGCGGGACGTGTTCCAGCAACGGCGGCTGTGGCATGCCGGCGCCGGCCCGTGGGATCCGCGCATCTACCACGGAGACGTCAGCTACGCGCCGGGGACGTGCCCGACAGCCGAGGAGCTCCTCCCGCGGGTGGGGGAATACACCCTGTCCCTGGACTGGAGCGAGCGGGACGCGCACGACGTGGCGGCGGCGATCACCAGGATCATGGGACGGGTGGGGTGACACGGCCCAACCTGCTCCTGGTGGTACCGGACGGCATGCAGGCGCAGACTACCTTTCCCGAGTCGCCGTGCCGCACGCCCAACGTCGACCGGATCGCGGAGCGCGGCCTGCGTTTCCGCCGTGCCTATACCGTGCAGTTTACCTGCTCGCCCGCCCGCGCCAGCCTGATGACCGGGGTGCTGCCGCACAACCACGGCGTGCTGCAGGTCGAGCACACCGTGGACGACGATCAGTGCGTGCTGCGCACCGAATACCCGCACTGGGCGCAGCGCCTCGGCGACGCCGGCTACCGCACCGCCTATTTCGGCAAGTGGCACATCGAGCGCAGCAACGACCTGCGCCGCTTCGGGTGGCAGGCGGGGGGCAGCGATCACGCCGCCGCGCAGCGGGCGCTGGGGGCGGGGGTCACCGCGACCGCCGACCTCCTCGACGGGGCCGATCCGGTCCGGTACGACGAAGGTCCGGAGGGGTATCGCCCGGTCCTGCACTACGCGGCAACGCCGATACCGACCGAGCGGCGCCCCTTCGCGGCGACGACCCGCGCCGCGCAGGAGTTCCTGGAATCCGCGGCCGCCGGCGGTGCACCCTGGGCCTGTTGTGTCAGCTTCGCGGAGCCCAACGTCCCCCTCGTCGCCAACCGCGACGCCTACCTCGGGTACGACCTGGACGCGATCGACCTCCCCGCCAGCCTGGGGGACACCTTCGCCGACAGCCCCGCCATCTACCGGCGCCAGCGCGAGGTGTTCGGCGCCATCGGCGAGCGCGAGTGGCGCCAGGCGCGGGGGGTGTACTACGCGCTCATCGGCGAGCTCGACGCGCAGGTGGGCGCGCTCCTGGATCAGCTTGAGCGGCTGGACGTTCTGGACGACACGATCGTCGTGTTCATGAGCGATCACGGCCGCTACGTCGGTGCCCACGGGTTCGACGCCCACAACTTCGGCGCCTTCGAAGAGGCCTACCGGATTCCGCTGGTCATCGCCGGACCCGGCGTCGTGGCCGACTCCGACGTCGACGCGGTCGTCTCTCTGGTGGACGTGGCGCCGACGCTGCTGGAGCTGACCGGCGCGGCCCCGATCGATGCGCCCGACTGCCGATCCTTCGCCGACCTGCTGCGCGACCCCGTGGGTGCGGCCGCACGGCACGACAGCGCCTACGCGGAATCCTGCGGCAACCGTTTCCTGATGACCCAGCGCATCCTCTGGCAGGGAACGTGGAAGTTCGTCTTCAACGGCTTCGACTATGACGAGCTCTACGACCTCGCCACCGATCCCGACGAGCTGGTCAATCTGGGCGCCGATCCCCGGCACGCGCAGCGCCGCCGGGACATGATGGCGGAGATCTGGCGGCGCGCCCGCGTGACCGGCGACCAGAGCATCGTCGACACGCACTATGCGCCGATGCGTATCGCCGCGGTCGGGCCCGAGATCTAGCGGAGATCGTCCATCAGCGGCTCCATCACGTTGCGGCAGATGGCCGACGCGGACGTGAGGTTCGCGGACCGCATACGCGACAGCGCCGGCTGGAACCAGACTCTTCAGGACTGGCAGCGGCTGCTGCGGCACGATCCCGCCGGCTGTTTCGTCGCCGAGTGGAACGGCCGGCCGGCCGGCACGGCGACGACCACGATCTACTCGCAGGACCTGGCCTGGATCGGCATGGTGCTCGTCGATCCCGACCTGCGGCGGCGGGGGATCGGCACCGCGCTGCTGCAGCACGGTATCGAGCATCTGCGCGGGGCCGGGGTTGGCTGCATCAAGCTGGACGCCACGCCGTTGGGCCGGCAGGTCTATGGTCCGCTCGGTTTCATCGAGGAATGGAGCCTTTCGCGGTGGCAGACAGCGGAGCTCGCGGGCTCGCCGGCGGGGAGCGGCACGCCGGCCGCTCCAGGCTCGCAGCCGCCGGACTCAGGCGGCCTTGGCTGCATCGCGGAGCTCGACGCCGCCGTGTTCGGCGTCACCCGCAACCGGATGCTGTCGACGTTGGCTGCCCAGTCGCAGACGCTTGTTCGCAAGGACAGAACCGGCCGGATCGTCGGGTACGGCATGCTGCGGCCGGGCCAACGCGCGCATTACCTGGGACCGATGGTCGCAGAGGACGAGTCGAGCGGCATCGCGCTGGCCGACGACCTGCTTGATCGTCTTCCTGGTCTTCCCGTGTACTGGGACATTCCCGACGCGAATCACGCCGCGATTCGCGTTGCCCGGCGTTACGGAATGGATCGCCAGCGCACCCTGACGCGGATGTACCTGGGCGAGAACACCCGGCCCGGCCGGCCGGCGGCGCTGTGGGCGATCGCCGCTCCGGAAGTCGGCTGACTCCCGTGAGCACGGCGTACGACGGCATCATCCTGGGAACCGGGCACAACGCCCTGGTGCTGCAGGCCTACCTCGCGCGCTGCGGGCTCAAGACGCTGTCGCTCGAACGATGGGACGTGCCCGGCGGGGGGCTGGCGACGGTCGAGAACCCGCGGATCGCGGGCGTGATGCACAATCCGCACTCGTTCTATCACCGCGCCCTGAACCGGATGCCGTGGTACGACGATCTGGAGCTGGCGGCCCAGGGCGTCCGCTACCTGGAGCCGGAGCTGAACGTGGCGCTGCTCACCGGCGAGGGGCGCAGCCTGCAGTGGTGGACGGATTTCGAGCGAACCCGGGCGTCATTCCACCAGTGGTCGCCCGCGGATGCCGACACGCTCGCCAGGTTGGTCGAGGAGTTCCGTCCGATCGTCGAGCACATCCTGGTTCCGGAGTCGCGCTCGCCACCCCTGGAGCCGTCGCTGCGGCGGCGCATGCTGAGCCAATCGCGCCTTGGCCGCCTCCTGCTGGAAGTGTCGGCGCTCTCTCCCCTGGAATTCGTCACCCGGGAATTCTCCAATGACGTGATCCGGGCAGGGCTGCTGTTCTTCAACGGATTGCGAGAGGTCGATCTGCGTATGAAGGGCTTCGGCCATTCGATTCCGGCGCTGCTGGCGTCCGCCGGCAAGGCCCAGATGTGTGTCGGCGGATCGGTTCAGCTCGCTCGGGGCCTGGTAGCGGACATCGAAGCCCATGGAGGCGAGGTTCGGTGCGGCGTGAACATCCGGCGGTTGCACGTCAGGCATGGCCGCGTCTGTGAGGTGGAGCTGGGGGACGGCGAGCGGTTGCAGGCGACCCGCTTCGTGGCCTCGGGCCTCAATCCGGGGCAGACGTTCCTGCAACTGCTGACGGAATCGGATGCCGGCCCCGCTCTCCGAAGGAGCGCCCGGGGCTTCCGCTACAACGTGATCGCGCCGCTGTTCGGCCTGCACCTGGCCCTGTCTGAACCGCCCTCCTACGCCGCCGCGGCCGCGGACCCGGATTTGCGGAACGCGTTCATGGTCATTCTCGGCCTGGAACGTTTCGACCAGTTTCAGGATATCGTCGACGCGCACGAGCGGGGCAGGATACCGCCGACCGTCGCCTGGGGCTCGTGCCACACCCGGTTTGATCGCACCCAGGCCGGGCCGGGCAACCACGCGGCGTTTCTGTGGGAGAAGGTTCCCTACCACCTGGGCGGGAACGCGTCCAACTGGGACTCGCACCGTGACGAGCATGCCGATCGGCTGTTGCGGTTCTGGAGGCGCTTCGCACCGAACCTCCGCGAGGACGCGATCCTGGACCGGTTTGCGCTCAGTCCCCTGGATACGGTCGACCGGCTGCCGAACATGTCGCAGGGCGACCTGCTGGTCGGCTCGTTCGCCAACGACCAGGTCGGCTACAACCGGCCGTTTCCGGGAGCCGGCTGCTATCGCACGGCGTTGGAGGGCCTGTACCTGTGCGGCGGCTCCACCCATCCGGGCGGAAACGTGACCGGGCTGTGCGGCTACAACGCCGCCAGTGTGATCGCTGCGGACCTCGGCGCCAGGCGATGGTGGAGTCCACCGGACCTGATGGCAGAGCTGGCCGCTCTGCCTGCCTGACCGGGGACTGTCAGGGCAGCTCCCAGAACGTCCCGGTGGTGCCGGTAACGCCCCGCCACTGCGCGTAGCTGGTGGTGAAGATGCGCGTGTCGTCGAGCTGGATCGAGGATGTGTAGCCGTGGTCGCCGCGGGCGGTCGGCGGCGTCTTGCGCAGCAGCCAACTGGTCCGTCCCCAGCTCCGGCCGCCGTCCTCGCTGATCGAGGCATAGATGCCGTAGGGCGGCAGGCGGCGGCCGTAGGTCAGGAGCAATCGGCCGTCGCGCAGCTTGATCATGCGCGGGCAGGCGCCGGAGCGGACGGTGGTCACTTGGGGCGGGCTCCAGGTGTGTCCGGCGTCGTGCGACTCGTTCTGCCAGAACAGGGTACGGGATCCGCCTTCGCCCATGGTCGTGCGGTGCAGGCACAGCAGGTGGGCGGGCTCAAGCTCGATCACCGCCGGCTCGTTGTAGTCGCGTGTGGCGGCGCTGCCGCGCGCCATCACCGTCGCCTGCGACCACGTTGCGCCGTCATCCTGCGACCGGTACAGCACCGAGGATGCGGGGTCCGTGCCGCCGATCGAGAGGTAGGCCGGGATCAGTAGCGTGCCGTCGGCGGTGCGCACCGGCGCCGCGCAGGCCTGCGCCTTGTCGCCGACCAGCATGGCGTGCTCGAGCCGCCAGGTGAGCCCGTAGTTGTCGCTCCAGCACCACAGCGCGCCGACGTTGCTGTACGCGAACGGCGGCACGCCGGTGTCCGGGCTGCCGCCGACGTACGGGTACTCCTTGCGGGGCGGATCGCGGAAGGTGATCCGCTCGGTCTCGTGCCAGTGCACGACCTCGTGCGCGGCCAGCGCGCCGCCCACCTTGCCGCCGCCCAGGTAGATCAGCCCCAGCTCCTGGCCGCCGCCGGCGCCCATCTGCGAGGCGGCGTCGGTCTGCCATGTCTCGCCCAGGTCGTACGAGCGGATCAGCGTGATGATCGAGCGTGGATGGGTGTGCCTGATGCCCTCCACCCGCGGCGCCTGCCGGAACGCCATCAGCAGCTCGTCTCCCTCCATGCGGATGACGTGGGGAAAGGCCGAGTAGGAGGCGGGGTCGTAGTACACTCGCGTCTGCCGGGCGGCAGGCGCCGGGCGGGGCAGGAACTCTTCTGCCACGTCAGCCTCCAGCCAGCTCGGCGGCCAGCTCCCTTGCCCGCTCCAGGGTGGTGCTGCGCTCCTCCAGCATCCGCCGCCGCACCGCGTCGCGCAGGTCCGCGTCGGCGTGGGTGGTCACGTACAGCGCGCGGCTTCCGACGACCGCGTCGATCTGCTGGGCCGTGCGCCGCACTTCGGGCCCACTGGTGTGCGCCAGCCAGTTGGCGTAGGCGCCCTGCGGCTGGTAGCGGAAGTCGCAGGAGAGCCGCAGCCGGTCCGAGGTGTTGGGGTACCCCTTGTGCAGGGTCATGCTGGCGAAGACGACCAGGTCGCCGGGGCTGTATGTGGTGGTGACCCACCGCTCGTTCGCCGACGGCAGCTCGAACACCTGGTCCTTGGCGGTCTTCAGGGAGCTCGACGCCGCCCCGGTCTGCGCGCGCACGCCGCCGCGATGGGAGCCGGGCACCACGGCCAGTCCGCCGAGCAACTCGTCGATCTCGGTGAGCGGGATCCAGGCCGTGCAGAAGTCCTGCGTCAGGTAGCCGAGCTGCGGGCTGCCGTCCTGGTGGGCGCCGACGCCGAGCGGCGCCGCGCCCTCCGGGTCGGGCGGGATGATGCGCAGCAGCCGCTGCTTCCACACCTGCACCGGACCGTCGTAGATCGCCTCCAGCACGGCGCGCACCTCCGGCGACTCCGCGAGCCGGTTGAAGGAGTCGAGCCGTACGGCCCGCTGGTAGTAGACCAGGTACTCCTCTTCGGTGGGCGGCGGCCCGCCGCTCCAGAGCGGCGGCGCGGTGGGGCTCTCCAGGATGTGGCAGTCGTGCAGGATGGCGATGAGGTCGTCGCGCACGCGCCGCACCAGGTCACGGTCGAGCGCGCCGCGCAGCAGCAGGTAGCCGTGTTCGTCCAGCAGCGCCCTGAGGCGGTCCGGGTCGCCGGCCGCCGCGGTGGCGTCGAGCATCGACGAGCCCGGATCGGCCATCAGTCGCCCGGCTTCGCGCGAAACGCCTCGATGCCGGCACGCGCCGCGCTGGTGAGCAGCACGAAGTCCGGCCCGTACCCCAGGTAGGTAAGTCCCCGGTCGCGCCAGTGGGTGAGGTCTTCCGGGGTGGCGGAGCCGATCCCCAGGGCGACCCCGTTGGCCGCGCACACCTCGATCGCGCGCTCCACGACCTTCTCCATCTCGGGGTGCGGCATCTCGAAGGGGCTCACGCCGTGGTTCAGGTACAGGTCCCAGAGGCCCAGGTACAACGCGTCCACTCCGGGAACGGCCGTGATCTCCTCGAGGTCTTCCATCGCTTCCCGCGTCTCCAGCAGAAACGAGACCAGGATGTTGTCGTTGGCGCGGGCGAGGTAGTCGGGGTAGTCAAGGGTGTACTGCGACGCCCGCAACGGGCCGAAGCCGCGGATCCCGTCGGGCGGATAGCGGGTCGCGCGCACGACCTCCCGCGCCTGCTCGGCCGAGCGCAGCAGCGGCACGATGATGCCGAGGGCGCCGATGTCCAGCGAGCGCTGGATGAATACCTGGTCGGAGCTGGGGATGCGGACGATCGGGATGGCGTCGGTGCCGTTGACCGCCATGAGCATGTGCTGCACCTCGGCCATGTCCAGCCCGTTGTGCTCCATCTCGATGACGATGAAGTCGAATCCGGAGTGGGCCATCTGCTCGGCGACGTTCGGGCTGCCCATGCCCAGGAAGCAGCCGACCGTCGCCTGGCCGGCCTTGAGTTTCTGTCTGACGTGATTGGTTTTCATGGTGGCTGTGTGCCGGCGGCACCGGCCGCCAGAGCATAGTCGGCGGCCGTCTCCCGGTCGAGCAGGGCCGGCAGGGCACGTTCGCGCTCAGCGCTCAGCCTTGCCAGTGGCCGGCTTTCCGTCGAAGGTACGGGGCAGGATGGCAACGTATCCCGAACTCATCGACAAGGCCGTGATCGTAACCGGGGCGGGCCGCGGCATCGGCCTGGCGATCGCGCGGCGTTTCGTGACCGAAGGTGCGCGAGTTCTGCTGACCGATGTCGTGGAGGGCGACAGCGCCGAGGTGATCGGCCTGGCCGAGCAGCGCGGCACGCGCGCTGCGTACCAGCCGATGGACGTGACCTCCGCGGAGCAGGTGGAAGGGGCGATCGCCCGCGCGGTGGAGCTGTTCGGGCGCCTGGACTGCATGGTCTGCAATGCCGGCATCTGCGAGGTGGCCGCCCTGGTGGAGGCGAGCGAGGCGAGCTTCGACCGGCAGATGACGGTCAACGCCAAGGGCGCGTTTCTCACCGCCACGGCCGCCGCCCGGCAGATGCTCCGCCAAGGGGGCGGCGGGCGCATCGTCATCAATGCCAGCGGCGCGGGAAAGATGGCGCCGGGCAAGGAGGCCCCGCTCGGGGTGTACACGATGAGCAAGCACGCGGTGGTGGGCCTGACCCGCCAGTTGGGCGTTGAGCTGGCCGCCGACGGGATCCTGGTCAACTGCATCTGCGGCGGCATCGTGGACACCGAGATGTGGAACGTGATCGATCGCGGCGTCACCGGTCCCAGCGGCGCGGAGCCGGGCTCGTTCAAGGCGGAGGCGGTGGCATCAGTGCCGATCGGGCGGATTCAGCGCCCCGAGGACATGGCCAACGTCGTGATCTACCTGGCCGGTGACGATTCCGACTACATCGCCGGGCAGACGCTGAACGTCTCCGGAGGCCGGCTCCCCTACTGAGCGTGTGCTCCTCGGCTTCTCCCTGAGCCGGGAGTCGACGGGCGGTTTCGCCGGCCCAGTTGGGAGACATCCACCGCGAACGGCAGATAGCCGTCCTCGTGCGTGCCGGCCGGCTGTTTACCCACACCATCGCGTGATAGTCGACCCCGGCGAAGACCAGGGCGATCCGGCGGCCCGCGTGATCGACGGAGACGGTGAGCTCCCGCTCATACCACACCGTCCCCCGGTAGTCGCGCAGATCGTCGAACACGAACTGCCAGGCGTCCCGGCACCCGGCACGGTCGTCCCTGGACGCCTGCGCGATGCCAGCCTTCGACTTCGCCGCGGTCCTCCGGGTCCGGCGCGAACCGCTACGTGCCGTCCAGCGGACGGGTGACCGCGCGATCGAGCGGCACGTAGAACGGATTGGGTGGGGTGATCGGAGCCGTCAGCGCCCTCCTCATCGCAGTGTGCCCGTATGGCGACCCTACCAGACTCGAGTGATGGGGTAGGGGTCGAATGCCTGATCGACGCTGACGATCGGGAGGTTCTCGACGACTGCCTGGGCGATGAGCAGACGATCGAAGGGATCGCGGTGGTGTAACGGCAGCGCCGCGACTTCGCTGGCATGGCGGTACGAAATGGCCAGTTGCTGAATGCCATGTTCCGCCAGCAGGTCGGCGAATTCGGGATAGAGCGGACGCGACATGGCGAGCTTGCCCAGACCGAGCTTGATTGCCATCTCCCACACGGACGCGACGCTGCAAAGGACGGTATTGTCGGTGTCCTCGATGGCGGCCTGGGCTCGCGGGGAGAGATCTGGCGCGTCTTCGACGAACCAGAGCACGGTGTGCGTATCGAGCAGCAGCGTCACTACCGGTAGTCGGCGAAGTCGTCCAGTGGCGCGTCGAAGTCCGGAGCGATGTAGGTGAAGGTGCCCTTGGCGAAGCCGGCGCGACGGGTACGGGCAGGCGGCGCGACGGGCCTGAGCTCCGCGATCCGCTTGCCGCGGCGGGTCAGGTAGAAGCTCTTGCCCTCGAGCACCTGATTCAGCAGCGCCGAGAGGTTGGTCTTGGCTTCCAGCGTGCCGATCTCCTCGGCCTTCATCAGAAGCAAATGTAGTCAGGATGGTCAGGTGGTGCAAGCCCTCGCCTTCAGGCGAGGGTCAATCACTCTGCGCATCAGCCCTCCTCGGCCCAGGGACAACCGTAACGACACTGGTCGCCATCGCTGACAGCGATCATCATGATAATCGCCATGTCTCCAGGCATTCATACGGAGGACGCGTGGACCCCGGGCCGGCTTCAGCTAGAGTGACCAGGCGATGAAGCGGCTGGAGGGAGGGCGGGCGGTGGTCACCGGAGCCGGCCGGGGGCTGGGGCTGGCGGTGGCCGAGCTGTTCGTGCGCGAAGGGGCCGCGGTCGTGCTTGCCGATCTGGACGAGGGCTCCGTCACGGCAGCGGCGGAGCGGCTCGCGGCGGCTGGTGGCGAGGCGGCCGCCGTGCGCGCAGACGTCACCTTGACGCGTGACGTGCAGCGGCTGATGGACGCGGCGGCCGAGCGCATGGGCGGCCTGGACGTGCTGGTGAACAACGCCGGGATCTCCAGTGCCGGTACGGTCATCGACGTGGATGAAGCGCACTGGGAGCGGGTGCTGGCGGTCAACCTCACCGCCTCCTATCTGTGCTCCCGCTACGCGGTCCCGCACATGGAGCGGTCCGGCGGCGGCTCGATCGTCTGCATCGCTTCGGCCTCCGGCGTGACCGGGCAGAAGGGCCAGGTCGCCTACAACGTGTCCAAGCACGGCGTCATCGGCCTGGTCCGCTGCATGGCGCTGGACCATGCCGACTCCGGCATCCGGGTCAACGCCGTGTGCCCGGGAGTGATCAACACGCCGATGACGGACTCGCTCTCAGCCGAGCATCGCGCGAAGCTGGCGGCGTGGCATCCGCTCGGCCGCATTGCCGAGCCGGCCGAGGTGGCCCGCACCGTGCTGCACCTGGCGTCCGACGAATCGTCGTTCACCACCGGCGCGCTGTTCCTGGTCGACGGCGGTCTCATCGCGATGTAGCCGATCGGGTAGGATCGGCGCATGAAGGTACGGACTTTCGACCACGTCGCGGTGACGGTCAGCGACACCAAACGGGCGCTGGAATTCTACGTCGACAAGCTCGGGTTGCGGCTGGTGGAGAACCACCAGCTCGAAGGCGACAAGATCGACGAGGCGAACGGCCTCCGGGGTGCGCGCGCCCAGTCCACGCGCCTTGCCGCTCCCGACAGCCCCGACATCCTGATCGACCTGCTGGAGTACTACACGCCGCCGATCGAAGCGCACCAGCCGCCCATCGGGTCGGTCGGCTCCTGCCACTTCGCGCTGGTGGTCGACGACCTGCCGGGGGCGGTCGAGGAGCTCAGGAAGAAGGGGGTCCACTTCATTTCCGGTCCCGTCAATTTCGAGCTCACGGAGGGCTCGGTCAGCGTCTGCTTCTGCACCGACCCCGACGGCAACCACGTGGAGCTGATGGAGGAATACGAGCACTAGCGTCCCCAGCGGGCCGTCTGACGGCGGTTCACCCGAGGGTCGGCCACGCCCGTGCGCATCAGCAGCCAGCCGAGCACGGCGAGCGCGGCGCCGGCGACGAACACCGGACGGAAACCCACCAGGTCGATGAGCCAGCCTCCCAGGATGGGCGCCACCAAGGCGGGGACGGCAAGCAGGGTCGTGGTGAGGGCCACGTAGGTCGGCACCCGGCCGCCGGCTCCCAGGTCCATGGCCAGGCTGGGCCGGGCCACCCTGAGCCCGGCGTCGGAGACCGTCAGCAGGGCGAAGGCCGCGTACATCCACGCGGCGCCGGGAGCGATGATCATGACAACTCCCGCGCCCGCACACAGCAGGGCCGACACCTCGGCGGCGGACCGGTGCCCGAAGCGGTCCCCCCACCAGCCGAGCAGCGGCGTGCCCACGGCCTGGCTGATCAGCGCGGCCATGGTCAGGGTTGCCGCGAAGGCGTCGCTCACGCCGAACGCCTCGCGTCCGTACACGATGTAGAACGTCACCCCCAGGGTGCCCAGGATCACCAGCACCTGACTGATCAGAAAGCGGGCGAAGCTGGGGTCGCGCCGCAGCACCTCCGGCAGCTCCCGGAGATAGGAACCCAGGCGCGCTCGCGGGCGATCGGGCGGTCGCTCGGGCTCGCGATTGAGGGTCAGGAACGTCCAGGAGACCGCCTGGCCCGCGAACGCCAGCAGGAAGCAGACTCCGAACGACCGGGGAAAGGCGACGGTGTCCAGGATGTAGCGGGCCAGCAGCGCGCCGGCAGCGCCCATCAGCCCGCCGAAGGAGCTGCCGAGCCCGAACATCAGCCCCTTGCGGTCGGCGTGGATGACGTTGGCCAGCATGGCGCGCCATGCCGGGCTGGCTACCCCGACGGCGCCCTGGGCCGCCAGCAGCATGGCGACCAGGAAGGCGTAGGAGAACCATGCCGGCGCTTCCGGCCACAGCAGGATGCCCAGCCCCAGGATCAGCCACGGCACCCGCTCGAACACGCTGGCCTTCACGACCCACGGCTTCTTGCGTCCCAGCGCTTCCGCGCGCGCGGCCATGAACAGTTGCGGCCCGTGTGACGCGACCACGTAGGCGGCCGGGATGAGGCCGATCAGGACCCGCGAGTCGGTCAGGTAGCTGGCGTACAGCGGCAGGATCGTGGAGATGAAGACGAAGCTGCCGGCCAGGTTGACGAACGACAGGTCGCCGACGTTGACCCAGAAGTTCCAGCCCTGGTCGCGGCGAATCGCTCTCCGGTACGCCTCTTCGTCGTACTGCACGGAGTGAACGTATCAGACGCCTGCTCCAAGCCGTTCGTGGCGTTCGTCCCGGTGACGTTCGAAACCTGCAGTTGTGCGGCGGCTACTCCCGGACTTCCTCGATCATGAGCCGACGTCCTGCCACGATCTCACTTTCGAACCGGCGGTGAAGCCCCGTCCCTGGTCTCTCCCCGGAACGTTCGCAGCATCGCGGTGAGGCCCCCGTCGACCAGGAACAGCGCGCCGGTGGTGAACGACGATTCGTCGGACGCCAGGTGCAGCACGGTCTGGGCCACTTCCGCCGGAGCCGCCACGCGACCGAGCGGATTGCGCGCGGCCAGCTCCGCGCGCTGCTCGGCGCTGAGCTCACGGAGCGCCGGCGTATCCATCGCCCCCGGGCACACCGCGTTGACGCGAATCCGGGCGTCGGCATGGTCCAGCGCCATGCAGCGCACCAGGCCGACCAGGCCGTGCTTGGACACGTTGTAGGCGACCTGATCCTTCTTGCCGACCACCCCCGCCGAGGAAGAGATACAGACGATCGAGCCGCCGCCGGCCCGCTCCATGTGCGGGATCGCGTAGCGCGAGCACAGGTAGGCACCGGTGAGGTTGACCCGCAGCACCCGGTTCCAGTGCGCCTCGTCCACCTCGGTCACGCTGCCGGCGCTGACGATCCCGGCGTTGTTTACCAGCACGTCCAGGCCGCCCAGGCGCTCGACCGCCGCGGCCACCAGGGCCTGCACGTCCGCGGCCGCGGCGATGTCCGCCCGCACCCCGATCGCCGTACCGCCGTCGGCATCGAGCCGGTTCGCCGCTGCCGTGACGGCGCCCTCGTCCAGGTCGGCCAGGACGACCGCCGCTCCCTCGCCCACGAACAGTTCGGCCACCGCCAGACCGAGCCCACGTCCCGCTCCTGTGATCACCGCGCGCTTGCCCGTCAGGCGGCTCATCCCGGGCTTGCCTCCCCCGTCCCGCTCGATCGCCCGCGCCACCGCCTCCACTCCAGCATTATCCTGGCCGCGCCGCAGACCTTCAAAGGCTGCCGGGCCACGAACGGCGCCGGCCTGCGGTACGCTCCGGTCCATGGGCGCGGAGATCACCGTCAGCCTGGTCAGCTTCCGGTTCTGCGCCGATCCGGCGAGCAACCTGGACCGCCACGGCGCGTGGCTCGAAGCGCTTGTGAAGAGTGCCGGTACCCCGCCCGATCTCGTGCTCTTTCCGGAGTTCTCGCTGACCGGCTGGGCCTACGACCCTGGCGCCGCGCTCGATCTGGACTCACCGCTGGCTGCCCGCGCGGTGGATCTGGCGTCGGAGTTCGCCACCGCGGTCGGCTTCGGTCTGGTCGAGCGCCGTGGCGGCGTGCGCTACAACAGCTTCGTGGTCGCTGGCCCGGACGGCGTCGCCGGCGTGATGCGCAAGATCAACCTGACCCCGGCCGAGCTCCCGCACTTCAGTCCGGGCCGCGAGCTGCCGGTCATCGAGGTCGCGGCCGGCAGGGTGGCCGGCGTACGGATGGGAATCGCCATCTGCGCGGACGCCACGCGATTCGAAATGATCCACCTGCTGTCGCTGCGCGGCGCGGAAGTGATCCTGGCGCCGCACGCCAATTCGCTCGCGTCCTACGGCGGCAACCGCGACGGCTGGATCCGTTGGCGGCGGGAACGCTGGCCGCTGTTCGCCCGCGACTGCGCGGTGACGATCGCCGGGGTGAGCTGCGCGGGCCGGCCGGACCCGGAGATGCCCACGGTCGAAGACGCCGGCGACGAGCGGGCGCAGCGCTACTGCGGCGGCGCCATGATCGTGGACAGCGACGGGACCGCCGGAACCGTGCTGGATGGGGCCGGCAACGAGGAGGCAGCCGTGACCGGGACGGTCGACGTGACCGCGCTGCGGCAGGCGCGCCGCACGCACCGGCTGCTCAACTCGTTTCAAGCTGCCATCGTCTACAACCGTCCGGACGGCTGGCGGCGCGGCACCCCGCCGGGCTGACAGCGCGGACCAGATCCACGATCTCAGCGGTCGCACTGCTCGACTGACACTGCAAATTGTAGTAACAATGAAGGGTCCGTGACGTTCGAGTGGGATCCGGCCAAGAACCAAGCGAACATCAGCAAGCACGGGGTGGCATTTGACACAGCCAGGCGCATCTTCGAGGGACCGGTACTGACTTGGCACGACGACCGCAGAGCATACGGGGAGGAACGCTACATCAGCGTCGGAAGAGCGAGCGGGGCGTTGCTCGTGATCGCACACACCGAACGGGACGGCCGGACCCGATTGATATCGGCGCGACCAGCCTCCCGCAAGGAAAGGAAGGCATTTGATGAAACGATACGATAGACCTCTTACACCCGATCAGATCGATGCCGTAGAGGACAAGGACATCGACTTCAGCGACATACCGGAGTTGGACGAGGAGTTTTGGAGCCGTGCCGAACTCGTCGAGCCCGATCGGACCGAGCAGGTGACGATACGAGTGAAGCGTTCGGTGTTGGACTACTTCAAGGCGCCGGGCAAGGGCTATCAGACGCGGATGAATCAAGTGCTTGAGAGTTATGTGAGAGTGCGCCGGCAGAACGGGTAGAGCGGGCAGGTTCACTCCGGCAGATACAGGTAGAGAGCGTCGACTTCAGCAGGTCGCGTTGCGCTATCCGCAAGCGCCCGGTAGGGCTTGCTGACGATGCCGTAACGGCCGTCCAACTCGATGGCCTGCGCTTCGTGGGTGCCGATGCCGGTGTCGATGACGACCTGCTCCATCCGGTCCCCGCGGCTCAGAAAGAGGATCTGCGCCGGTGAGTGCGGGAGGGTCCAGTCCCCCCGACCCATCTCGCCCACGTACAGGTCCGGGCGGCCGTCTCCGTCGAAGTCGGCCACCTGCAGCGTGTGCGCGTCCAGCAGCCGGTCGTGCAGCACCTCGTCTTCCCACGGGTCCTCCACGTCCGCCCCCGGGCGGAACAGCGCCAGGCGTCCGTACGTGCGTCCGATGTCCAGCGCGACCTCGGCGACCGCGATCTCCGGCCGCCCGTCACCGTCGAAATCGGCGGCCACGACCCGCACGCCGCCGTAGTCGCAGGTGTAGGCGTGCCGTTCCCACTGGCCGTTCGGCAGCAGGCGATACCAGGAACAGCCGGCGATGAGCTCCAGCCTGCCGTCACCGTCCACGTCGGCGGCCGCGAGCCCCTGCTCGTCCACGCCGGTGACCACGGGCCGCACGTCCGGCCACGGAGTCGCGTAGGGATCGTCGGGCAGCGGGACGCAGAAGAGCGTCTCGGCGTCCTGATTCCAGACGTACAGCTCCTGCCGGCCGTCACCGTCGATGTCCGCCAGCAGCAGGTCGTGGGTGCGTGGCGCGGGCAGCGGAAACGCCTCCCGGCGCACCCACCGCCGGATCGGGTCGGCCGGGCACTCCCACCAATAGACGCTGCTGCCGCGATCGCTGGTGGCGCCGATCAGGTCCAGCCGGCCGCTGCCGGTCAGGTCGACCAGGGCGCCGCCGACGCTGATGCTCGGGAAGGTGTCGTCGATCAGGTGCGGCTGCCAGGCGCCGCCGTCCGTTCGACCGAACCAGTGGAGCTGCTCCGGGTTTCGGGTCGAGACGATGAACTCCTGCACACCGTCGCCGTCCAGGTCGCCGACCAGGCACGACATGCGCTCGGCGGGACCACCCTGATGGACGGTGTGGCGGCGGAACGCGGGCAATCCGGGCATCCGGTCACTCCTTGATGGCGCCGGCGGCGATGCCGGACATGATCTTCTCCTGCAGGAGGATGTAGATGATGATCGACGGCACCACGTAGATCACCAGGGCGGCGAACATCGCCGAGAAGTCGAACGTGAACTGCTGCATGAAGTAGCGCATCGCCAGCGGCAGGGTGCGGTTGTGCTCGGAGGAGGTCAGCAGCAGCGCGTACAGCAGCTCGTTCCACGATCCCAGGAAGGTGAGCACCGCCGAGCTGACCAGGGCCGGCTGGGTCAGGGGAAGCATGATCTGCCAGAAGGTGCGCGGCACGCTGGCCCCCTCGATATAGGCGGACTCCTCCATCTCGTAGGGCAGGTGCATCATGTAGCTGCGCAGCACGAACAGGCATAGCGGCATGGCGAACCCCGTGTACACCAGGATCAGCGCTGCCTTGGTGTCGTAGAGCCCGAGCCGCAGCACGACCTCGTAGACCGGCTGCACCATCGTGTTGACCGGGATCAGGATCGACGAGATCAGCAGCGTGAACACCAGGGTGCGCCAGCGGAAGCGGAAGCGGGACAGGGCATAGGCCGCAAGCGAGTAGATGAGCAGCGAGACGGTGGTCGTCGAGACCGCCACGATCAGCGAGGTGACGAACTTGAGGTCGAGGCGTGCGAAGCGGAACGCGGTGGCGTAGCCCTTGAGCGACGGTTGCGCCGGCAGGTTGAGCGCCGAGGACAGGATCTCGGCGTTGGTCTCCAGGGACGAGATCACCACCCACACCAGCGGCAGCACGGAGATGGCGATCACGAAGCCCATGACCGCGTAGCCGAACAGCGCCGCCGCCCCGGCGGCAAACCGCTCGTGCGGCGTGCGCAGGCCGACCTGCTCGGCCACCCGGCTACTCACGGTAGCTCCTGCCCAGGCGGAACAGCCACTGCACCAGCAGTACCGCCACCATGCCCATGACCAGCAGCACCACCGCCAGCGCGTTGGCGTAGCCGTACTCCTGGCTGTTGAGCAGGCGGTTCACCATGATCACGGAGATGTTCTGCGTGCGGTTGCCGGGACCGCCGCCGGTGGTGAGGAAGATGATCTCGAACGCCTTCAGCACCGCGGTGACGGCGATCACGATGCCGGTGCCGATGATCGGCCGGATCAGCGGCAGGTGGATGTAGAGGTCGACCTGCAGCGGGCTCGCGCCGTCGATGCGCGCCGAGTCGCCCAGCGAGTCCGGGATCGCCATCAGCTCCGACATCGTGATCAGGGTGATCACGGCGGCGAAGAACAGCCAGATCATGGTCACCGCCGTGAACGCGCTGCCGGGCTCGTACAGCCAGTTGCGGTTGAAGTCCCGGAATCCGAGAAGCTGGATGAGCCCGTTGAGGATACCGGCGTCGGGCAGGTAGATGAAGATGAACAGCATGGACAGCGCGGTCCATCCCAGGACGTTCGGGATCATGAAGACGGCGCGGGTGAAGCGCCAGCCGCGAGGCCGCTTGAACAGCACCAGCGCCACCAGCACGCCGAACGGCACGTGGATGAACGCGGCGGCCAGCACCCACTTGATGCTGTTGACGAACGCCGCCTGGAACTTGGCGCTGGCTGCCAGGCGCAGGTAGTTGTCGAGTCCGATGAACTGCGGCGCCTGCACTCCGTTCCACTTGGTGAAGCTGGTCGTCACCGCGGTCACCAGCGGGCCCAGGTAGACCAGCAGGAACATCGCCAGCGCCGGCAGCAGGAACAGGACGATCCACAGGCGTCCGGGCTTGATCATCGGTTGCTCATCGGCGGGTGGGCAGGCGCGCCCGGTACCCCTCGGGAGGTACCGGGCGCCGTCACGCCGCGCGGTGGGAGTCTACAGCGATTCCAGGTACTCCTTGGCCGATGCCGCGAGCATGGCCGCGTACTCCTCCGCCGAGATCTCGCCGTACAGCAGCGCGGGGAGCTGATTGACGATCGTCTCGTTCTGGTTGATCGGATCCCACTGCGCCTGGAACCAGGGAATGGTCAGCTCGACCCCTTCGACCGCGTTGAAGTACTCCAGATTCACCGGCCCGAGCCCGGCCTTCTCGTCATCGTTCAGCGAGACCAGGTGGGTCATGTGGCCGAGCGCGATCGCCTGCTGGGCGATGTTGTCGCGGGTGGCCAGGAACTTGATCCACTCCACCGCGCCCTCGCGCACCGCCAGGTCGTGGTCCATCGACACGCCGCGACCGTACTCGCGGCCCAGGTTGGAGATCATCATGTCGTTGGGGAAGCGGGCGTAGCCGACCTTGTCCTCGAAGCCCTCCGGCGAGTACTGCGTGTCGCCGAAGCTGGCGATCATCCACGGGCCGTTGGCGATCATCGCCGTGTCGGAGGCGGAGAAGTGGTTGGCCGCCAGCGCGTAGGTGCCGCCGATCGCGTCGGCGGTGGTGTACTCGTACAGGCGTTCGACCATGCGCACCGCGTCGATGTAGATCTCCGAGGTGAACTCGTCGGTCGGGTAGCGGATGTCCATGAAGTCGCGCCCTTCCTGGGTGCGGCCCAGGTAGGTGGTGAGCAGCAGGTTGGTGATCCAGCCGGTCTCCGTGGTGTGCATCGACAGGGGCGTGAAGCCGGCCGCCTGGAGCGTTTCGCACGCCGCGAAGAAGTCGTCCCAGGTCGTGGGGAAGGCGTCGATGCCGGCCTCGGCGAACATCTCCTTGTTGTAGTAGATGCCGATGTAGGGTGCGCCGGTGGAGGGGGAGGTGAACATCCGACCCTCGGCGTCGGTGTTGAACTCGACGCTCTCCGGGAACGCCACCTTCTGCCATTCCGCGTCGGCGTCGAAGTAGGGCCGCTGGTCCATCAGCCGGCCGTCGCGCATCAGCGCCTCGGCGAAGGCCGCCTCCGGTCCGAGATTGGTGACCACCGCCGGCAGGTTGCGCGCCGAGTTGAGCGCCTTCAGCTTCTGCCGGATCTCGACCGCCATGCCGGGCACCCACTCGATGTCCAGCTCGTAGCGGCCGTCGTACTTCTCGTTGAACGCGTCGATGAAGCCGCGGTACATCACGGTGTTGGCGTCGTTGCCGCCTTCCCGGAACAGCATCGGGATCTTGATCTCTTCGGCCGCCGCCGTCTCTCCCTCGGCGCTGGCGAAGGCGGTTGGCGCCGCCAGCAGGGCCGCCAGCGCGGCGATCAGCGTGACCGTGGCGCGGTTCTTCGTACGATTCATGGCTCGAATGACCTCCGTAGTGAGTCGTGGATTCCGCGGCGACAGTGCCCGCCGTGTTAGGCGAGGTCAAGCCTGCCGGCTTGCCCGCGGGCTGACAGCGTGCCGCGGCTCGGATAGGGTCTGGGAAGGAACGTGATGACCGACGGCTTTCGAAGACTGACCGCCGAGCAGGTGAGTGCCTTTCACACCCATGGCTACGTCAAGCTGGGACCGCTGCTGGATGACGCCACGGTCGAGTTGCTGCGCCGCGAGTACGACCGCGAGTTCGCGCTGGCCCGCTCCGGCGCCGGTGCATTCCGCAACCTGGCCATCGACGACACCGACGACGTGGCGGCCAAGAACCGGGCGGAGGAGCAGATGCTGCAGATCATGCAGATGTGTGAGCGCAATCTGCACTTCCGCCGCATGCTCTACCACGAGCCGATCCTGGACTGCATCGAGGACCTGATCGGCCCCAACATCCAGTTGTTCCACGACCAGGCGCTGTACAAGCCGGCGCACCACGGCGGACCGGTGTTCTGGCACCAGGACAACGCCTATTGGCAGTGCCTGCCGGCCAACCTGGTGAGCTGCTGGATGACGCTGGACGACGTCACCGTCGACAACGGAGCGATGCAGGTGATCCCCGGCTCCCACGTGCAGGCGCTGGAGCACGACCGCTCGGCGTCCAGCAACGCGCTGCTGGACAGCGCCGACCAGGTGGACGCCTCACAGGCGGTGGCGATCGAGCTGCCCGCCGGAGGCGCCATGCTGCACCACTGCCAGACCTTCCACTACACCGCACCCAACAACACCCCGCGCGAACGGCGCGCCTTCATCATCCACTTCATGACGCCCGGCACCACGTCACTCCGCACCGGCGAGCATCTCACGGTCTCGTTCGCGCGCCCGATGCTGCGCATGCGGGTCTGAGGGCATGCGGGCGTGAGCCGCGGTCAGTAGCGGTGGTCGACGCTGCCGAACAGCGTCGGCTTCTCCCAGCTCGCGCCGCCCCGCTCGACCCAGCCGGCTACCGCGGCGATCAGCTCGCCGACGCTGTCCCGGAGCGGACCGAAGGTCGCGCGGCACAGGGCATCGTCGGTCAGCGGCAGCGTGTCGCCTTCGGCGCCGGCCAGCTTCGGGTCGCGACCCAACTCGGCTCCCAGGGCGGACACGATCCCGGCTACCCGGTGGCCGGGCCCTGACACGTTGACCGTCCACGGCGGGTTGGCGCAGTGCTCCAGGCAGCGCAGCGCGACGTCGATGGCGTCGCGTTGCGAGATGAGGTTGACCGCCGGCACCGCCTGTGAGATCGGCTCGCCCCTGTGGACCATGTCGGCCAGGTCGCGCAGCACGCCGTAGCAGAGGTGCTGCGCGTAGGCCAGACGATAGTTGCACACGCGCTGCCCGGCGTGCCGGCTGGCGGTGGTGGCGAAGGAGGCTTCGCGCGCGGCGATCGACCAGCCGTAGACGCCCTCCGGCTGCAGCGCGTCGGATTCTCGGCTGCCGCCCCCCACGGGCGGTCCGACGACGGCCGTTGGTTCCCCGCCGGCCGGCGCGGGCGCCACGTAGTCGACACCGGTATACGGGTTGGTCGAGGAGAACACGACGATGTTCGCATCGCCGAACCGTTCGCCCACGAGGTAGGGGACGATCGAGTTGACGTGGAACGCGCGCCGCCAGTCGGTGCCGCTGCCGAACTTGAAGCCGAGCATGTAGATCACCTGGCGCGACTCCGGCAGCGCGCCCAGGAAGCCGGGGTCGGTCAGGTCGCCGCGGATGCAACGGATCCCGTCGGCCTCCAGCGCCGCGCGGGTGGCGTCGTCGCTGAAGGTCGACGCGACGATCACATCGCGCTCGACACCCGCCGCCCGGTCGGCACGCCGCAGCGTCGCGGCCAGCTCCGGTCCCATCTTGCCGCTGCCGCCCAGGACCAGCACCGGTCCGTCGATCCGCGCCGCCGCTTCGACCAGCGCCTGCGACGGCTCGGTCATGAACCGTTGCAGCGAGCGGTCGTCGTGGACTTCGGCGAGTGTCATGGGGCACCTCCTCGATGCGGCAGGCCGATACTCGTACGCATCCGGCCGCCGCGTCATCGCCGCCGGCGCGGTGACGGATCGGTGGCCCGTTCAGCGCGGCGGTTCAACCGGAGCCGGCCAGCCTGGGCACGGCCGCGTAGAGTTGCCGGGTGTACTGATGCCGCGGGCCGGCCGCCAGCTCCTGCGCCGTGGCTTCCTCCACCAGGCGGCCGCCCTGCATCACGCCGACTCGGTCGCAGAAGTAGGTGACCACGGCCAGGTCGTGGGAGATGAACAGCAGGGTCAGACCCAGCTCGCGGCGCAGCGTCTGCAGCAGGTCGAGAATCTGGCTGCGCACCGACACGTCCAGAGCGGAGACGATCTCGTCGCAGATGAGCGTCTCCGGCCGGACGATCAGCGCGCGGGCGATGGCGACGCGCTGGCGCTGGCCGCCGGAGAAGTCGGGCGGGCGGCGGGTCAGGTGGCGGGCTGCCAACCCCACGGCCTCCAGGGCTGCCAGTGCGCGCTCGCGTCCCTCGTCGACGCCGCGCCAATCGGCGGTGTAGCGCAGCCCGGCGAGCAGGATCGACTCCACGCGCATGCGCGGGTTGAGGGAGCGGGCGGGATCCTGGAAAACGTACGCCAGCCGGGTGCGCAGCTCGCGCCGCGCGCGGGCTCCCGATCGGCCGACGTCGTGCAGCACGCCCGCACGGTCACGGTAGCTGATAGAGCCGCTGTCGGGCCGATACATGCCAACGGTCAGGCGGGCGGTGGTGGTCTTGCCGCTGCCCGACTCGCCGACCAGGCCGTAGGTTTCGCCATCGTCGATGTGGAAGCTCACTTCCCGCACCGCTTGCACGTGCCGCCGTGCTGCGGCGAAGTAGCCGGCCTTCAGGGCAAACCGCTTGCTCACGGCGTCCAGCGTCAACATGGAACCGGCTCCATCGGACCGGGCGCCACGGCGCCCGGCTTGGCCCCCGGCAGCACGCAGCGATGGCGCAGTGTGCGGTCGACGCCTTCCTCGGGCGCGTCCGCACGTTCGTCGACCAGCGGCGGTATGGCGTGGGCGCAGCGCGGCTCGGCCAGCGCGCAGCGCGGCGCGAACGGGCAGCCCTGCTCCGGGTGCAGCGGATCGGGCACGGCGCCGGGGATGGTCCGCAGCGGCCGGTCGGTGTAGTGCACGCCCAGCTCCAGGTGGGCCTCCAGCAGCGCACGCGTGTAGGGATGGCGCGGCTCGCTCATGACCAGCGCCGCCGGACCCTGCTCCATCACCAGGCCGCCGTACATCACCAGGATGCGGTCGGCCACCTGACTGACCAGCGCCAGGTCGTGGCTGATGAACAGGATCGCCAGCCCGCGCGCGGCGCGCAGCCGCAGCAGCAGGTCCACCACCTGCGCCTGCACGGTCACGTCCAGGGCGGTGGTGGGCTCGTCGGCGATCAGCAGCTCGGGTCCGGCCGCCAGCGCGTGGGCGATCATCACCCGCTGCAACATGCCGCCGGAGAATTGGTGCGGGAAGCTGCCGAGCCGGCGTGCCGCCTCCGCGATTCCCACCTCTTCCAGGAGCCGTACCGAGTGGTCGTGCACCGCCTCGTCCTGCAGGTCCGGGGCGTGGGCGCGCAGCGTCTCGGCCAGCGAGCGCTCGATGGAGTAGATCGGATCGAACGAGCGCGCCGGCTCCTGGAAGATCATCCCCACGTGCCCGCCGCGCAGGCGCCGCAGGTCCGCCGGGCGCATGGCCGTCACGTCCTCGCCACGGAAGCGCAGCCGGCCGGCCGTGGCGCGGGCGTGCGGCGGCAACAGGCGCACCAGGGCCAGCGCGGTGACGCTCTTGCCCGAACCGCTCTCGCCGACCACACCCAGGACCGCGCCGGCATGGATCTCCAGATCGACGCCGCGCACCGCCTGCAGCGGACCGCGGTCTGTGGCGAAGGTCACGGTCAGCCCGGCCGCCTCGCACAGCGGCGGCCCATATGACGGAGGGCTGGCGCGGTCAGCCACGAGCCGGCTCCCGGTGGTAGGGGTCCAGCACGTCGCGCAGCAGGTCTCCCAGGAAGCTGAACGACAGGGTGGTGATCAGGAGCGCCAGACCGGGATAGAGGAACCACGGAAAGCTGCGCAGGTTGCCCAGGGAGGTGACGTTACGGTCCAGCATCGAGCCCCAGCTCACGGCCGGATCGGAGATGCCCAACGCCAGGTAGGAGAGCGCCGTCTCCGCCAGGATGAAGCCGGGGATGCCCAAGGCGACGCTGACGATCAGGATCGACGCCATCTGCGGGATGATCTGCCTGACGATGATCACCAGCGGCGGGATGCCCTGCAGCCGGGCCGCGGCCACGAAGTCCTCGGTCTTGATGCTGAGCACCATGCCGCGTATCAGCCGCGCGGTGCCGGGCCAGCCGACGAACGCCAGGATCAGGGTGATGACCACGAACGACTGCCCGGAGTCCATCTTGTAGGACAGCACGGAGCGCAGGAACAGGATCATGTAGAGGCCGGGGATGAGGATGAAGAACTCCGACAGGCGCATGATGATCCAGTCCGTGGCGCCGCCGTAGTAGCCGGCCAGCCCGCCCAGGACGATCGCCAGCGTCAGCGAGATGGAGATGGCGATGAAGCCGACGGTCAGGGAGATGCGGGAGCCGTAGAGAATGCGCGACAGGATGTCGCGGCCCAGGTGGTCGGAGCCCAGCAGGAACACCGGGTAGGCCTGCCGGCCGTTCCGCCACAGCTCGCCGCCCTCCGGTTCGTCCACGTATGGCGCGTCGGTGCCGAACAGGTGCACCCGCATCGGCAGCAGTCCCAACAGCCGGTACTCCGGTCCCCGCACCAGCAGCCGCACACGATAGTGCTCGCCGCGGATGCGCGCATAGCGCCGGGTCACGTCGTCCACCAGCGCGCGGCGCTGCACCTGCGGGCCGAAGCCGAGCTCGGGCGAGTACCAGTCGATCGAGGGCCGGTGGTGGGTGTGGAACCGGAACGTCGTGGTCGGTTTGTAGGGCGCCAGGAACTCCGCGAGCAGCATCGCTCCGTACAGCAGGATCAGCACCACCACAGCTGTGGCGGCCACCGGGCGCGCGCGCAGCCGTTGCAGGAAGACGCTGCGCTGCGCCGGCACGGGCTCAGTCATCCTGGCTGCCCGAGAAGCGGATGCGCGGATCGACCACCGCCAGCAGCACGTCGGCGGCGATCATCCCCAGCAGGATCAGGAAGCTGGTGAACATGATCACGGCCAGTACCAGGTTGATGTCCTCCTGGCGCACCGCCTCGTACAGCAGCCGGCCGATGCCGGGATAGGAGAAGATGATCTCCAGGATCAGCGATCCCGATATCAGAGACGCGAACAGGTCGGCGCTGCTGGTGATGTAGGGATTGAGGGTGTTGCGGAAGGCGTGCACGACGAACACGCGCCGCTCGCTGACGCCGCGCGAGCGCAACGCCGTCACGTACGGCTGGCCGAGCTGATCCAGCATGGTGGCGCGGATGTAGCGCATGGTGCCGCCGACGGCGCCCAGGAACCCCGCCAGCAGGGGCATGGCGATGTGGTGCAGGTAGCTGAAGGAGAAACGCAGCGGCGCCTCCCGGAACGGGAAGTCGGGATAGGCCGTGATCGGGAACCAGCCGCTCACGAACGCGAAGAGCTGCAGCAGGATGAGGAGCAGGATGCCGGGCAGGGCGTGCAGCACCAGCGCCGCAAGGGTAGCCGCCAGGTCGGTGCGGCTGCCGGTCTTGGAGGAGAAGTAGAGGCCGGCGGCGAACGACAGCAGCGTGATGAACACCAGCTCGATCAGGTTCAGAATCAGCGAGTTGATCAACCGCGAGCGGACCAGGAACAGGATCGGCGCGCGCGAGATCAGCGACCGCCCCAGGTCGCGCTCCACCACGACCTGGTAGAGCCAGCGGGCGTACTGGGCGTAGAACGGCAAGTCCAGGCCCAGGCGGGCCTTGGCGGCGGCGATCTGCTCCTCGGTGTAGACGTTGTCCACCTGGCGGTCGGAGGAGACCAGCATCTGGGCCCGGACGTAGTTCTCGACCATGTCGCCCGGCGCCAGCTTCATCAGAGCGAACACCGCCAGGCCGAGCAGCAGCAGGAGGGCCACCATCGACGCCAGGCGGGTGGCCAGGAACCGGAGCAGCGGGCGGCGGCCGCGGGCGCGCGGGCGCCGCGCAGCCGCCGGGGGCGCCGTCGCGTCCGGCTCGGGACTACGGTCGGGCTCGGCCATCCGCAACGGCGCTACCGCGGAGCGGCATCCTGGCTATTCGCCGTCGAGCAGATACAGGTACGTCGAGTCGAGTCCGTTCAGGGTGTCGTAGAATACGTTGCCCCACTTGTTGCGCACCGCCACGAAGCGGAACGGGTAGACGATGTACATCTTCGGCACCTGGTCGAGCAGGATGCGCTGGTACTCGTCGTAGATCGCCTTCGCCGCCTCCTTGTCGATCGTGAAGCGGCCCTCGTTGTAGAGGTAGTCGACGCGCGCCTCCCACTCCGTGTACGGCTCCTCCTGCAGCGGGTGCCACAGGTGGAAGTTGCCCTTGGACTGCCACACGTTGCTGCCTCCCGACGGCCAGTAGTTGGAGCCGAGCGAGGCGGTGGCCACGTGCCAGTCGTAGGTGCTGATCAGCATCTGCACCAGCTTCTGGAAGTCGATCGGCCGCACGTTGCCGGTGACGCCGATCGCCTTCAACTCGTCGGAGAAGATGTTCATGATGTCGACCCCGACGTTGTTCTCCGCGCCGACGTGGATGTCGAACTCGATGTGGTTGCCGTCGGCGTCCTCCATCAGCCCGTCCGCGTTGGGGCGGATGCCGATCTCGGCCAGCAGGTCGCGCGCCCGGTCGGGATCGTAGTCGAACTCCTGCCGGATCGACTCGTCGAAGTAGGGGTTGGCGCGCGCGAAGAAGTGCAGCGCCGGCTCGGCCAGGCCGCGGTACACCTGGCTGGCGATGCGGTCGCGGTTCAGCACCGAGCTCATGGCCTGCCGGAACTTCGTCTGGCTGAACCAGCTGTAAACCAACTGGTCCATGGTGTCGGGGTTCTGGTTGAAGGCGATGAAGGACGAGCCAAGCGTAGGGCCGCCGTTGTACACGGTGTAGTCGGGATCCTCGGCGTTGAGCAGCTCGTCCATGTCCTCGGGCCGCAGCGTGAAGGAATCCTTCTTGCCCTCCTTGAACAGCAGCAGTTCGGTGTTCCAGTCCGGCACGATCTGGAAGATGATCTTCTCGATGTAGGGCAGCGCGACGCCGGCCGCGTCCTTCTTCCAGTAGTTGGGGTTGCGCTCGGCCACCACGCGCACGCCGGGCTCGTACTCGGTGAGATAGTACTCGCCGATCGAGGGAATGGTCGTCGGGTCGGTGTCGACGCTGAACAGATTGAGCACGCCCTCGGCGCCGCCCGCCTGCTTGGCCGGCTCGTAGACGTAGCGCGGGCCGAAATCCATGTTGGTGGAAAGGATGGGGTTGGCGACGATGCGCGGGTAGTGGAACGCCACCGTGACCTCGTCGATCTTCTCCACCTCGATGCGCGCCTCGGTGCCGTCCGGCATCTCGATGAACTGGCCGGCATAGCCGGGCTGCTGCAACTCCTGATCGCCCTCGATCTCGTCGTACCAGAAGACGATGTCGTCGGCGGTCACCTGCACGCGGGTGTCGGGATCGGCCAGCGTCGTCCAGTACAGGTCGTCGCGCAGGGTGTAGAAGACGGTGAGCGTGTCGGCCTCCTCGTCCACCTCCACCTCGAAGCTGGCCAGGTTGGGAAGGAACTCGCGCGTGTAGGGGTCGTAGTCGGCCAGGTAGTCGAACAGCACGCCGACCACCGTCCCGGTGTCGCCGTCGCGGGCGGACATGGTGTTGAAGGTCTTGGGGTCGTTGTTGACGGCCGTCAGCCACGTGCCGCCGACCGCGCCCAACTCCCACTCCTGGCCGCCGGGCTTCGTCACGGTCTTGGCCAGGATCTCGGCGCGCGCCTGCTCGCGCTCCGACATCGCCTCTCCCTCGGTCATCTCCTCCTCGACCGCCCGGGCGCCGGCCGTCGTCGCCAGCAAGCCGAGCATGGCGGCGACGAGCGGCAGCAGGGAGATCGCTCGCGCGGCCCGGATGCGGTCTCGTACGGTGGTCGACTGGTCGTTCTTCATAACATCCAGTCTACCGTATGTAAGGGTTTCTTACCGCGCTCCGGTGCTGTGCTGTCCAAACCAAAGAAACGCCCCACCCGGTGAGGGGTGGGGCGTCCATAGCGCGCTCAGCGCGGCGCGATCGGCAACGGGTCAGCGGGAGGCGGCCTCCACGTTGTCCTTGTCGTAGACCGTGAACGGTCCCATCAGGACGCGCAGGCCCTGGTCCCTGGTGGGATCCTTGTGGATCGTGTACGTGCCCATGCGGCCGGCCTCGAAGGACTCGCCCTCGGCGGCCTCCAACTGCCCAGTGGCGATCAGGTAGGTCACGTAGTAGGTCAGGTAGCCAAGGTCGACGAAGCTCCAGAGCGCGAACTCCGGCGCGCAGCCGTTCAGCGTGAAGGTCACCATCTCCGCCGGCAGGCCCAGGCCGCTCACCTTGATCTCGTCGCAGAGGTCCTCGTCCTGCAGCGCCTTCGAGGCGGCGGCGATGCCGACCGTGGTCGGCGCCATGAGCAGCTTCAGGTCCGGGTACTTGTCGATGAGCGCCAGCGCCTGGTTGTAGCTCTTCTCCGACTGGTCGTCGCCGTAGACGATGTCCACGAGGTTGAGGGCCGCGTACTTGTCGTCCTCAAGGGCGTTCTGCATGGCGGCGATCCAGGAGTTCTGGTTGGCGGCATCCGGGGTTGCCGACAGCACGGCGAAGTCGCCGCCGTCTTCGCCGAGGATGTTGAGCGCCATGTCGGCCATCACCACGCCGGTCTCGTCGAAGTCGACCTGGGCCACGAATACCTGCTCGCCTTCCGCCGACGGGATCTGCGAGTCCCAGGTCACCACCGTCAGCCCCGCTTCGCGGGCCGCGACGGCGGCGGGGGCGATCTGGTCGCCAGCGTTGTTGGAGATCATGATGCCGTCCTGCCCCTGCGTGGTGGCGGTGGTCACGATCTCGATCTGGCCTGCGACGCTGTTCTCCGGGGTCGGGCCGATGAACTCCAGCGTGCCCGGGTTGCCGAGCTCCTCGTGCGCCTCGCGCGCGCCGTCGTGCGCCTGGTCGAACACCAGGATGCCGATGAACTTCGGCATCAGGACCAGGTCGGCCTCCATGCCCTTGGTGGCCATGACCTGAGCCTGGGCGGCCCCCGCACCCAGGATCAGGGCGAGGGCCGATGCGGTAATCAGTCGTGTGATTTTCATGGCGCGGAGCCTCGTACGGCTCCGATCAGGAAGTCAAGATTGAACGTCCCGGACCTGCGGGCGGGCGCCGGCGACGCGGGCCAGGAAGCTGCGCACGTTCGGGATCATCGCGGACAGGATGAGGAGGATGCCGATGACGCCGGCCTGCAGGTGCCCGGTGATGTTGCTGAGCGACATCCCGTTGCGCAGGTAGAGCACGATCAGGATCGACAGCAGCACGCCGTAGATGGACCCGGCGCCGCCGAAGATGCTCACTCCGCCCAGCAGCACGATGGTGATGATGTCGAGCTCGAAGCCCAGCCCCATGTCCCCGCGCACGGTGCCGAGGCGCGCCGCGAACAGGATCCCCGCCAGCGCGGAGAGCAACCCGGAGGTCGTGAACAGCAGCATCTTGACCCGCGCGACGTTGATGCCGGAGTAGCGGGCCACCTCCTGGTTGATGCCGATGACCTGCACCTGCCGGCCGAACCCGCTATACCGCAGGACCACCACCGCGACCACCATGAGCGCGAAGAAAACGAGCATCGAGAGCGGGAACGGGCCGAGCAGCGGCTGCTGGCCGAGCGCCTCGAACCACGCCGGAAACTCCTTGATGGAGCGGTCCTCGACCAGCACGCGGGCCAAACCCCGGAAGCCGATCAGCATCGCCAGGGTCACCACCAGGGACGGCAGGCGCACCACGGTGATCCAGAACCCGTTGAACGCGCCGCCGGCGATCCCGATCAGGAGGCAGATGGTCAGAGCCGCCGGCATGGGGACGCCCTGCTGGATCAGCCAGCCGAGCGCGCAGGCGGACAGCCCCATCATCGACGCGACCGACAGGTCGATCTCCCCGTTGAGGATGATGAATGCCATGATGAGGACGACGATCACCTTCTCGATCGAGAGGGCGAACAGGTTGATCTGATTGCCCATGGTGAGGAAGGACGGGGAGGTGAGGGCGTTCATCGCGACGATGCCGAGCAGCAGCCCGGCCAGGAATCCCTCCCAGGTCTTGAAGCGGGCGCCGATCGCGGCCGCCACTCCCACGGGGCCGCCGCCGCTCACGAGCTGCGCCTCCGCTTCATGAGCAGGCTGTCGACGGCCACCGAGACCAGGATCAGCAGGCCGAGCAGCGCGTCGCGCAGGAACTCGCTCACCTGCAGCGAGCGGATCAGGCTGTTCTCCAGCAGGTCGATCAGGATCGCTCCCAGCACGGCGCCGAGCACGCTGCCGGCGCCGCCGAAGATGTTGACGCCGCCCACCACCACCGCGGCCACCGACTTGAGCTCCAGACCGAGGCCGGCGACCACGGTGATGTTGCCGAAGCGGGCCAGGAACAGGAATCCGGCCAGCCCGGCCAGCGCCCCGCATAGCGTGAAGGCGGTGAACACCAGCCCGCGGGTGGGGAATCCGGCGTGGTGGGCGGCCTCCGGGTTCGAGCCGATGGCGTACAGCCTGCGGCCGAACGCCGAGTACTTGAGCAGGAGCTGGAACAACACCGCCACCCCCAGCATGACGACCACGACCACCCGCAGGTGCAGGCGTCCGAAGCTGACCACGTTGAGGCGGGGCAGATCGACCAGCCACTGCGGCAGGTTGACGGTAAGGATGGTCTGGGCGTCGGAAAACTCGACCAGCACGGTGCGGAAGAGGGCGAGGGTGCCGAGCGTGACGATGATGGCAGGCACCCGGCACCAGGCGACGATGGCGCCGTTGCAGGCGCCGAGCGCGGCCCCGATGCCGACGCACATCGCCACCGCCACCAGCGGGGGGATGTCGTTGGCGAGCGAGAGTTGCTGGCCCACGAAATAGGCGGTGAAGCCGACGACGGAGCCGACGGAGAGGTCGATGTTGCGGGTCAGCACCACCAGCGTCTGGCCGATGGCGAGGATCGCCAGGATCGTGACGCTCGCCGACACCCGGTTGAACAGGCGCGCGCTCAGGTAGTTCTGGATGATCACGGAGAAGCCGACCAGCACGATCACGATGAGCAGTACCAGCACGCCCTCGCGCCGGGTCTCGGCGCGCAGGCGGCCGGCGCGGAGTCTCACGGCTTCACGCCCCCCGCGGCGGCGTCCGCCGTCCGTTCCCGTTCCCCGGTCGCCAGGGACATGACCGCCTCCTGGGTGGCTTCCTCCCGCTCCAGGATGCCCATCTGCCGCCCCTCGCGCATGACCAGGATGCGGTCGCTCATCGCCAGCACCTCCGGCAGGTCGGAGGAGATGAAGAGGATGGCCATCCCCTGCTCGGCCAGCTCCCGCACCATGGCGTGCACCTCGGCCTTGGCGCCGACGTCGATCCCGCGGGTCGGCTCGTCCAGGACCAGGATCCGCGGCCGGGTGTTCAGCCACTTGCCGAACATGACCTTCTGCTGGTTGCCGCCGGACAGCTTGGCGACCACGTGCATGGTGGACGGCGCCTTGATCTGCAGGCGCTGCATGAATCCTTCCGCCGCCTCCTCTTCGGCGGCGCGGCGGATGAGGCCGAACCGCGACAGGTAGCGGCGCAGCACCGGCAGCGTGATGTTGGCCGTGATCGACAGCGGCATGGCCAGCCCGAACTTGCGGCGGTCCTCGGTCATGTAGGCCACGCCGGCCTGCTGGGCCGCCCGCGGCGAGGCGATGCGCCGTTCGCGGCCTTCGATCTCGATGGTGCCGTGGTCGGCCGGCTGCATGCCGAACAGCGCCAGGCCCACGTCCGTCCGGCGCGACCCCACCAGTCCGGCGAAGCCCAGCACCTCGCCTGAGTGCAGGTCGAAGTCGATCCCGGAGAACACCCCCTCCCGGCCCAGGCCGCGCACGCGGCACACCCGCTCGCCGACGGTCCGCTCGTGTCCGACCCCATAGAACTGGTCCACCTCCCGCCCCACCATGTCGCGGATGAGGAGCTCGCGCGTCACCTCCGGCGCCAGGCGGGTGGAGACGTGCTCGCCGTCGCGCAGCACGGTGATCCGGTCCGCGATCTGGAACACCTCCTCCAGCCGGTGGGTGATGAACAGCACGGTGACGCCCCGGTCGCGCAACTGGCGGGCCGCCCGGAAGAGCTGGCCGACCTCGTGCTCGGAGAGCGACGCGGTGGGCTCGTCCATGATCAGGACCTTCACCTCGAGCGAGATCGCCTTGGCGATCTCCACCGCCTGCTGCGCGGCCAGGGTGAGTCCCCGCGCCGGGGCGCGCACGTCGAGCCGGACGCCCAGGCTCGCCAGGATCTCCTCGGCCTCCGCGTACATACGCCGCCAGTTGGTCAGCAGTCCCTGCTCGCGGTGGGTGATGAAGATGTTCTCGGCCACGTCCAGATCCGGGAACAGCAACGGCTCCTGGTAGACGGCGGCCAGCCCGGCCGCCTGCGCCTCCTGCGCGTTGGCCAGGTGGACCGCCTCCCCCTCGACGAAGACCTCCCCCGCGTCGCTCTGAACGACGCCGGTCAGGATCTTGATCAGCGTCGACTTGCCGGCGCCGTTCTCGCCGACCAGCGCGTGGATCTCGCCCGCGTGCAGCGACAGGGACACGTCGTCGAGCGCCTGCGTCATGTCGAAGCGCTTGGAGAGGTTGCGCACCTCCAGCACCGGCGCGCCGCCGGCTCCCTTCGTCATCGGGCTGGGCTCACGACCACGAGCGTAGCCCCGCTAACTCCCGATCCAGCCGCGGCGGCACCCGTCTGATCGTGCATCGGGTCTGCGCCATGTGTAATCACGGTAAGCACCAGGCGCACGCATCGCAACGGCCGCCGGCAACTCGGAGTTCAGGGCGGGCTACGGATTCGGAGTGCTCACTCCCAGGAGAACAGCACGCCCAATGCTTGCTCCGGGTGCTCGTAGAGCAGGTCGTAGCCGGCCTTCAGCTCCCGGCCGGGCAAGCGGTGGGTGACCAGCGGCTTCACCTGCACCTCGCCGGAGGCCATGCACGCCATCGACGTACGGGCCATCGCGGCGCGGTCGGACGAGGGCGGGTAGCTGACCAGCACGCGCTTGCCCTGGAAGTTGTCGACGTCGAGCGGTAGCGGCGCGTTCTGGTACTTGGCGTTCACCTGGATGAGCCCCCCGGGGGAGAGCATCTTCTGCGCCTGCTCGAAGGAGGCGATGCCGGGCGGGCCGCCGACGCAGTCGACGACGATGCTCGCCCCCTCGCCGCCGGTGAGGCGCCGCACCGCCTCCACCGGATCCTCCTCGCCCGCGTGCACGACCTCGGGCGCGCCCACCTCGCGGGCGATGCGGCAGCGGATCTCCAGCGTATCGACGGCGATGAGCTGGGCCGGCCTGAAGCGCCGGGCGAACTGCATGACCAGGCTGCCCACCAGCCCCTGGCCCAGCACGGCGACGCGGTCGTCCGTGGTGATATCGAGCGCCTGCGCCCATCCCGCGCCGCTGGTCGCGAGCGGATGGAACGTCCCCTGCTCGAACGAGAGCTCCGGGTGCAGGTGGTGCATGGGATGCCGCGCTTCGGCGGCGGTCGAGCACAGTGAGTATTCGGCGTGCGGGGCGGTGGCCACGACCCGGTCGCCGGCCGCGAGGCCGGTCACGGCGTCACCGACCGCCTCGACGATGCCGGTGGTGGAGTACCCCATGGAGCTCGGGCTCACCGGCCCCTCCATCACGTAGCGCCGCCACAGCTCCGAGCCGCGGCTGATCAGGCTGACACGGGTCCGCGTCAGCACCTCCTCCGGTCCTGGCACCGGCACCTGCACCTGCTCCAGGAAGACGTTTCCCACGCCCTCACCCTTGGCCGCTCGCCACATCGTCTCCGCCATCGCCGCTCCCTCCTTTGTCGGAATCCCAATGTTCATACATATCCGCGATCACGTCATCGATGCGCGAGCGGTGCGTCTCCACGTCGCGGATGGTGGTCTGTTCGGCCGCCAGTTGCAGGAGCGCCGGGATCGGCGTGCGCGCGGCGTCGAAGGTGAAGTGGTGCCGGTTGCCCTCGCTGCGGACGTGGCGCACGGCGCCGAGCCTGGGCGGCGCGGTGTCGGCGGTCTCCAGGACCAGGTGACGGCGGTCGCCGAACTCGCGGCGCAACGCTCCGAAGTCGCCGTCGAAGGCGATGCGGCCCCTGTCGATCATGACGATGCGGCCGGCGAGTTGCTCCAGCTCGTCCATGTCGTGGCTGGTGATCATCACGGTGACCCCTTTCTCGCGGTTGAGGTCCTTGACGAACTGCAGGATGTTGCGCTTTGCCAGCACGTCGACGCCGATGGTCGGCTCGTCCAGGAACAGGATCTCCGGCTCGTGCATGAGCATGAGCGCCAGGTCGGCGCGCATCTTCTGGCCCAGGCTGAGCTGCCGCGCCAGGGTGTGGAAGAACTCGCCGATGCCCAGCAGCTCCGTGACGAAGGCGAGCATGGACTCGAAGCGGTCGCGCGGGATGTTCCAGACCACGCGTTTCCACTCGAAGCTGGCCGCGACTGGCTGGTCCCACCAGAGCTCCGTGCGCTGCCCGAAGACCACGCCGATGCGTCCCACGTAGCGGACCCGGTCCTTCATGGGGTCCATGCCCAGGCAGCGGACCGTGCCGGCGGTCGGCGCCAGCACGCTGGAGAGGAGCTTGACTGTCGTGGACTTGCCCGCGCCGTTGGGGCCGGCGTAGGCGACGATCTCCCCGTGGCGGATGGCGAGGTCGACCCCCCGCAGCGCGTGGACCTCGCGGACGACCGGGCGGAAGAGGTTCCGGAAGACGTCGCGGACCTGCTCCGAGCGCTGCCGCTGATGGAAGGTCTTGTCGACGCCGGCCAGCCTAACCGCGATGTCCCCAGCCGACGTAGCGTTGCGATCCTGTCCGTGCATAGTGCTTCAGTCCTCTCCTGAAGACGAACGCCGCCGCCAGCGACACGGCGAGCGCCGCCAGCGGCGTGTGCCAGAAGTCGGGCGGCGCGATGCCCAGAAGCTGCCGGCTCGGATACCACGCGACGAAGCCGACCGGCAGGACCGTCAGCATGCCGGCCAGCAGGAAGGAGCTCAAGCCGTCCAGCGGAAAGGACTTGAGCTGATAGAGAAAGCCGAACGCCCGGCTCGAGACCTCCTCGGCCGCGACCGGCGCCCAGAAGGCCAGGCTCCCCCACAGCCAGGAGAAGGCGAGCACGACCACGCACGACGCCGCGAGGCTGCCGGCCAGCGTCAGCCACCAGACGGCGGACAGCGCCGCGTCAAGCTGCAGGATCGCCCAGAGCGTGATGCCGGCGCCGGTGAGCAGTTGCCACAGCCCCGAGAACGGCATGAACCCCTCGGTCAGGAGTGCCATCCAGAGCGGCTGCGGCTGCACCAGCGTGTGATCGAGCTGGCCGCGGCCGATGCGGCGGCTGATGGCCAGGACGTTGTAGCCGAAGCCCACCTCCAGGATGCCGCGCACCAGGGCCGCGTAGCCGAGCATGAAGAGGATCTGGCCGCGCGACCACGGGCCGATGCCGCCGAAGCGCTCGGCCAGCAGGAAGACGGCGGTGACGCCGGCCAGGTTGAGGACGATGTCGGAGACCACGTTGATGGCGAAGAAGCGGAAGTCGCGGGTCATCCACATGAAGTCCAGCCGCGCCTGTGCCCGCCAGCGGGCGAGGAGCATCGTCAGCGTGCGCACCGCCTCACCCTCCGTGCGAGACGAGCCGCTCGCGGTTGACGGTCCAGGTCAGGTGCGCGAGCGGCCAGAGCACGGCCACCCAGAACGCCTGCAGCGCGATCAGCAACGCCGGATCGCCGGTTCCGGTGTAGATGCGCAGGGGCGCCGACGCCAGCGACGCGAACGGCAGGTAGCCCAGGACCTCGCCGATGCCCCACGGCATCAGCGCCAGAGGGATGACGGCCCCTGACAGCAACGCCGTAAGGGCGCTCCTGATCTGCATCAGGGCGTACACGTTCTGCTCCAGCACGACCATCAGGCCCGCGAAGATGAAGTCCAGCGCGGCGCCGATGCAGACGGCCAGGATCAGGCTGGCCACGAACAGCGCGGCCGCGGCGGCGCTTGCCGGCAGCGGATCGACCCCCAGCAGCGGCGCGATGCAGTACAGCGGCAGCGCGAACAGCAGCAGGCCGGTGACGCTGCCCCCGAACATCTCGGCCATGAACTGTCCGTAGATGCCGGCCGGCCGCAGGAAGCGGTTGGCGATGTCGCCGCGCCAGAGCGCTCCGTCCAGGCCGGACCGGGACGCCAGCAGGCCGGAGAAAGCCTCGGCGACCAGCGTGTAGGTGAGGACGGCGGCGCGCGTCATGCCGGACACCTCGCCCGTCTCCGGCAGCAGCATCCGCCAGAGCGAGATCAGGAACACGACCCGCAGCAGGCGCAGTCCGAAGTCCACGGCGATCGCCCATCCCCGGTCGTCCAGCGAGCGCACCGCGACCATGGCGGCGGTCTTCAGGTGCTTGCGGGCGGTGAGGATCATCGGGAACGGCGGCACGCCTTGCCTGATCAGGATCAGGTCATCAGCAGATTGCGCGGCGCTGCCGGAAACAGCTCAGGAAAGCAGGGCGAACAGCGTCGTCAACGAAGTGATGACCGCGAACCCGACACCGATCATCCACGTCAACATCCTGAAGCGGCTGTTGGTGTGCGCATGCGATTCCTCGAAGCGCCGGTCCACGGTATCGAAACGCGCGTTCATCTGACCGATCAACGCCTCGAAACGAGTGTTCGTATGGCCGATCAAATCCTCGAAGCGCGTGTTCATCTGACCGGTCAACTCTTCGAAGCGAGTGTTCGTGTGACCGATCATTTCCTCGAAGCGTTTGTCCACCGCGTCGAAGCGTTTGTCCACCGCGTCGAAGCGCTTGTCGACGGCGTCGAAGCGGGTATTCGTATGACCTGTCGATTCCTCAAAGCGAGTATTCGTATGATCGATCAGATCCTCGAAGCGCCTGTCCGCGGCATCGAAGCGGCGCGCCATGAATGCGAAGCGCTCGTCCATCAACGTGCGCTGCGTCTTGAGCTCTTCCTCGACTCTGACCATGCGCTCCAGAAGCCGGGTGTCGGCGCCGACCGGCTCCAGGCGCGGAACCATCTCGTCCATCATCTGGCGCAGCCACGGCTTGACGTATTCTCCGATGCGGCCGACGTCTTCGTCCCTCAGGGTCATGGGCTCTGCCACCGCTACCTCCTGTCATTATCCGGTAACGGGCTCGGCGGCGCCACCGCTTCAGCCCTCCGGCGTGGCGTGCGCAGCGCCCTGAACCGGCGAACCGTTGCCGGGAACCCTGGCGGCATGCTCCTTCGACGCCGGAGCTGGCTTTGCGGCCCCGGCTTCGGGTCCAGGTCGGCGAGCATCCGGCGGACTTGCCGCGCGCTCGTGCCGGCGGTCTCTTCCACGAGCCGCTGCCTTCCTGTCGCATCCGTCGCTGCTATCCCGCTGGTCCGTCTCCATGGACGGAGGGTCCTTCCATGGCGCGCACGACGCGCGGCTCGGTGACGAGCGGTCCCCGCTCATGCGTGACGCGCTCCCGGAGCGCGGTCGTCGCGGTCGCGTCGACGCCGCCGGCTTCATCCAGCACCACGCCGTAGGCGTCGCGCGCGTGAGCGGCGGTGATCTTTCCCTGCGCGGCATCCTCCTGGACGGCCTGCGGGTCGCGCTCCAGGGGATCACCGTAGCCGCCGCCGCCCGGCTGGACCAGGCGGTAGACGTCGCCGCGCTCGAGGGTGCGCAGGAACTTGCCCGGCAGCCGTTCGCCGCCGCCGGAGCGGTCCGGGTTGAGCAGGTTGGCGCCGGCCGAGCCGGGTGAGCCGCCCCAGGTGCCCCATGGCAGGAAGCGGGCGCGGTCGGAGCGGATCTGCAGGGTCGCCTCGTCGTGGGTGACTTCGTACTCGCGCACCAGCCCCAGGCCGCCGCGGAAGCGGCCGGGGCCGCCGGTGTCGGGCACGAAGCCGTAGCGAAGGATGAGCAGCGGCTGCGAGGCTTCGATGGTCTCGATCGGAGTGTTGGCCATGTTGTGCACCGGCGCGGTCAGGCCGTCGGCGCCGTCGGCGTTCGGCCCGCCGCCGCGCGGGCCGTCGTTGTTGAACTCCAGGAACACGAAGGCTCGGCCGTCCGCGTAGTAGCCGCCGAAGCTGACCCCGAACTCGCCGCCGCCCCAGGCGGCCGGCACGCGGTCGGGCAGGGCCTTGGCCAGCGCCCCGAACACGGCCTGCGCGATGCGGAAGCCTCCGAGCCCACGCGCCGCGACCGCGGCCGGGTGCTGCGGATTGACGAAGCAGCCGGGCGGCGCGCTCACGGTGATGGGCCGGAAGAAGCCGGCGTTTGCATCGATCGCGGGGTCGGTAAGGGTCTTGAGCACCGCGTACACGGCCGAGGTGGTGTAGGGCAGGTTGGGGTTGATGGAGCCGGTTGCCTGCGGCGAGGTGCCGGTGAAGTCGGCGGTGAGCTCCTCGCCGGCGATCGTCACCCGCACGCGGATCTCGATCGCCTCCGGGCGGATGCCGTCGCCGTCGATGAAGTCGGAGAAGCTCCAGGAACCGTCCGGCAGGGCGGCGATCTCCGCGCGGGTGCGCCGCTCGGTGTGCTCGATGATGTCGCCCATGTAGCCGTGGAACCGCTCGATGCCGTGATCGGCCACGAGCGCCAGCAGGTCCTGCTCGCCTTGCTCCAGGGCCGCCACCTGCGCCAGCAGGTCACCGTGCACGAGCGACGGCACGCGGACGTTGCTGCCGATGATCCGCCACACGGCGTCGTTGCGCTGGCCGGCGGCGATGAGCTTCAGCGGCGGCAGGCGCAGTCCCTCCTGGTAGATCTCGGTGTTGTCGCAGGCGTTGCCGCCGGCGACGCGGCCGCCGATGTCGGTGTGGTGGGCGATCACGCACAGCCACGCGATGAGGGTCCGTTCGGCGAACACGGGCTTGAACAGGAAGATGTCGGGCAGGTGGCTGGCGCCGGAGTAGGGGTCGTTGCTGGCCAGGATGTCACCCGGCTCCACGTCCCCGACGAACTGCGCCAGGACGCCGTCCAGGGCCGGTTGCATGGCTCCCATATGGAACGGCAGGGTCAGCCCCTGGGCCACCTGCTCGCCGGCGCCGTTGAACACGGCGGTGGAGAAGTCCATGCCGTCCTTGACGACGGCCGAGCGGGCGGTGCGCACCACGGTCACCGCCATGCTGTCCGCGGCGGACACCAGCGAGCTGCGGATGACCTCGCGGGTGACCGGGTCGCGGGGCGTGGACTGGTCCGCCATCATTCTGCCTCCAGGGTCATGCAGCCGTGATCGGCCGCGGCCGCGCGCCAGCCGGGCGGCACCACGGTGGTCGAGTCGTATTCCTCGACGATCAGCGGGCCGGCGATGGCGCCGGAGCGCAGGGCGGGACGGTCGACCACGGGCGTGGACAGCCAGCCTTGGCCCGGGCCGAAGTAGACGCGGCGGTCGGCCGGGGAGTGCGCCGGTCCCGTGGCGGGTAGGTCGCCGCTCGGGTCGGTGGCGGCCGGCGACCCGTCCCGGTCCGCGACGCCGCGGCCGATCACCCGCAGGCTCACGACCTGCACCGGCTCCGGGACGCTGTAGCCGTAGGTGCGCCGATGCTCGCGCGTGAACGCGGACTCGATCGCCGGCAGCGCCTCGCCGCTGAAGCGCTCGACCGGCAGGTCGACGGTGAGCTCCGAGGTCTGGCCCTCGTATTTCGCATCCATCTGGATCTGCAACTGCTGGCGGGCGCCGTCGAACCCTTCGCGGGCCAGCAGCGCCCGGCACTCGCCGCCGACGCGGTCCAGGATCGCGTTTGCCCGCTCCAGGTCGATCGCCGCCAGCGGCTGGTTGAGGGTCTGCACGAAGTGGTGCTCGACCTCGGCGAACAGCAAGCCGAAGGCGCTGAACACGCCGGGCGACCGCGGGACGATCACGCGGGCGATGCCAAGGCTCGCCGCCAGGCCGGCCGCGTGCACGGGACCGCTGCCGCCGAAGGCGATCATCGCGAAGCGCCGCGGGTCGCGTCCGCGCTCGCTGGAAACCGAGCGCAGCGCGCCGCCCATCTTGACGTTGGCCAGGGTGTGCACGCCCCAGGCCGCCTCCGTCTCCGTGAGGCCGGCAGGCGTCGCCAGGCGCTCGCGCAGCGCCGCGTGCGCACGATCGGCGTCGATCGGAAAGGTGCCGCCCAGCAGGTGCTCGGGATTCAGGAAGCCCAGCGCCACGTCGGCGTCGGAGACGGTCGGTTCGGTGCCGCCCGCCGCGTAGCAGACCGGGCCGGGCACGGCGCCGGCGGAGTGGGGGCCGATCTGCAGCCCGCCCGCGCGGTCCACCCAGGCGATGCTGCCGCCGCCGGCTGACACCTCGGCGATGTCGATGGTCGGCACGCGCAACACGTAGCCGGCGCCGCGCAGCAGGCGGTGGCCGGCGTTCATGCCGCCGCCGACCTCGTACTCGGGCGCCAGCAGCACCTGGTTGGCCTCGACGATCGACGCTTTGGCCGTGGTGCCGCCCATGTCGAAGGTGATCAGGTCGGCCTGGCCGAGGCGGGCGCCCATCTCTGCCGCGCCGATCACGCCGGCGGCTGGCCCCGACTCGATGCAATACATGGGCTTGCGCGCGGCCAGCTCGACCGGCATCAGCCCCCCGTTGGACTGCATCACGGTCACCGGCGCCTCCGTGCCGGCGCGGCGCAGCCCGGCGACCAGCCGCTGCAGGTAGCGCTCGACCACCGGCCGGATGTAGCCGTTGACGACGGTGGTGCTGGTGCGCTCGTACTCGCGCGCTTCGGGCAGCAGTTCGCTGGACAGGGAGACGTCCACGTCGGGCAAAGCGGCGCGAAGCGCCTCGCCTATCTGCTGCTCGTGCTCGGGATTGGCGTAGGAGTGCAGCAGACAGACCGCCACGGAGGAGACGCCCGAGTCGCGTACCGCGGCCACCGCGCGCTCAACGTCACCGACGTCGAGCGGCGCGAGCACCCGGCCGCGCGCATCGACGCGCTCGCGCACCTCCAGGCGCAGGCGCCGCTCCACCAGCGGCGGCGGCTTGCGGTAGTAGAGGTCGTAGAGCCGGGGCGTGCGCAGCCGGGCGATCTCCAGCACGTCGCGGAACCCCTCGGTGGTGATCAGCGCCATCGCCGCGCCCTTGCCCTCCAGGATGGCGTTGGTCGCGACCGTGAAGCCATGAACGATCTCGCCCACGCCGGCGGCGGGCAGGTCCAGCTCGGCCAGCGCGTCCGCGAGGCCGCGCAGCACGCCACGGCCGTAGTCGTCCGGCGTGCTCGCCACCTTGACCACGGCGGACCGGCCACCTTCGGTCAGGGCGACGACGTCGGTGAAGGTGCCGCCGATGTCGACACCGACCCGGCATGCTGGCGTCGATTCAGTCATGGCTGCCTGATTCAGTAAACGGACAGAGCGTAGGTGTCGAGGATCAACGCTACCGAGGCGGACCCGCCGACTCGAACTCTTCCTCGACGATCCGTTCGATGCTGTCCAGTTCGGGCGCATGATCGCGCAACGCTCCAAGATGCCTCATCCAGGGTTTCTGGTGGCCGTTGTCTCGCAACAGCCGCACCCGATCGGCGATGGCGTCGCCGACGAAGGCACTCAGGTCTGGCCGCGCGCTGCCGCGGTTTCCTTCGCGTCACGGAGCAGATGGTCGGGCAACTCCACGGTCGTCTTCATCGCGATGAAGGCTACCCGCAGACAACCTCGGCCGCCAAGCAATCGACGTCGTGAGCCACGCCCGCGCTGCTACTCCGTGTCGAGGAACGTCTCGGCCAGGGCGTAGACGCAGGAGCTGCGGTCGCCGCCGATGGAGGTGCGCCAGATGTCGCGGGTGAACGGCGCTCCCGGCACGCGGCGTCCGTTCAGGTGAATCTCCGCCTCCTCGGCGAAGTACAGGACGGTGAAGCACCAGTCGCCGGGGCGCAGGTGGCCGTGCGCGACGACCGGCGGTTCCGCGACGAACCAGCGCGCGGATACCTCGGTGCCGGCGAACCGGTAGCGCCAGCCGGATCCCGGCTGTCCCCCACCGGTGCGCTCGAAGGTGGCCTGCCGCACCGGCAGGTCACCGTGGTGGTAGTCCGACCGGCCGGCGAAGAACCGCTCCCTGGCGAACGTGGCCGCGTCGTCGTTGTCGGTGGCGATCACGTGGGCGCCGTCCACACCCGGCACGTGAATGACCGCCACGTTGCCCGGCCCGGCCGGGGAGACGCGCAGGTGGTAGTGGCTGACCACCGACGTTTCGTCCGAGCCCGGCTCGCGGATCATGCAGATCCAGTGCTCGCCGCTCCACGACAGGTCGCCCTGGACGATCTCCAGCGCCATGGTTCGGCGCCGCTATCCGTGAGCGTCCAGGAAGCGCTCGGCTTCCAGGGCAGCCATGCAGCCGGTGCCGGCGGCGGTGACCGCCTGGCGGTAGACCTTGTCCTGGACGTCCCCGCAGGCGAACACGCCGGCCACGCTGGTGGCGGTGCTGTCGGCGGCGGTGAGCACGTAGCCGGTGTCGTCGGTGTCGAGCTGGCCTTCCAGGAACTCGGTGTTGGGCTGGTGGCCGATGGCGAAGAACAGGCCTCCGGCTTCGATCTCCCGCTCCTTGCCCGCGGCCTTGTCGTGTACGCGCACACCGGCCAGCAACTGGTCGCCGAGCACCTCGACCAGCTCCGTCTGCCAGGAGATGCTGATCTTGTCGTTTTCCAGGACCCGCTGCTGCATGGTCTTGGAGGCGCGCATCACGTCACGCCGCACCAGTATGGTGACCGAGGAACCGTAGCGGGTCAGGAACAGCGACTCCTCGCAGGCGGTGTCGCCGCCGCCGATCACGACCAGCGGCTTGTCGCGGAACACCGGCAGCGCGCCGTCACACACCGCGCACGCGGAGATCCCCTTCTGCCACAGCCGCTCCGTGCCCGGCACCTCCAGCCGCTTGGCGGTGGCGCCGGTGGCGATGATGAGGGTGCGCGCCCGCACGCTCTCGCCGTCGGCGACCACCGTGAACGGGCGCTCGCTCAGGTCCACGCGGTCGACGGTGACCGTCTCGATGCGGGCGCCGCAGTTCACCGACTGCTGGCGGTAGAGCTCGGTGAGCTCGATGCCGCCGACACCGGTCGGGAAGCCGGGATAGTTCTCGACGTCGGTGGTGGTGGTGAGCTGGCCGCCGGCCGCCACGCCGCCGGCCATGAAGCCCTCGTACAGCAACGGGTCCAGCAGGGCGCGGCCGGCGTAGATGGCCGCCGTGTGCCCGGCCGGACCCGAGCCGACGATGACGACGTTTTCCATGCGGCCGTTCCCGGAGGCGCCGTTCCCGGCCGCGTTGTCGGACTTGCTCAGGGGTTGCCTCAGCTCGCCGCGGCGTAGCGCTCCGCGACCGCCGCCCAGTCGATCACGTTGTAGAACGCGGTGATGTAGTCGGGGCGCCGGTTCTGGTAGTTCAGGTAGTAGGCGTGCTCCCAGACGTCGATGCCCAGGATCGGGGTGTCTCCCTGGGACAGGGGGCTGTCCTGATTGCCGGTGCTGTAGACGGCCAGGCCGCCGCCGCTCTTGACCACCAGCCATGCCCAGCCGGAGCCGAAGCGAGTGGTGGCCGCGTCCGTGAACGCCTCCTTGAAGCCGTCGAAGCTGCCGAAGGCCGCGTCGATCGCGCCGGCCAGGTCGCCGGAGGGGGCACCGCCGCCGTTGGGGCCGATCACGGTCCAGAACAGCGTGTGGTTGGCGTGCCCGCCACCCTGGTTCTGCACCGCGGCGCGCTTGCCGTCGGGCACCGAGCCCAGGTTGCTGAGGATCGACTCGATCGACTGGCTCTCCAGATCGGTGCCGGCGACCGCGTCGTTCAGCTTGCCGACGTAGGCGTCGTGGTGCTTGTCGTGGTGAATCCGCATCGTCTGCTCGTCGATGTGCGGCTCGAGGGCGTCGTATGCGTAGGTGAGGGGTGGGACCGAGAAGGCCATGGATAGACTCCTGTTTCGGGTCTGGATTTGGCCGTGAGGATACTAACCGGCCGTTTTCACCGTCAACTCGACGGCGCCGTTTCGGCGGGTCGCCCAGGCATCGGCCGAGGCCAGCTCATGCGCCCGATCGTGGGCACGCCGCACCGATGACGCGCCGATCACGGGGGTGACGATCCGCTCCACGTCGGCCACCGAGCGCGTCTCCATCAGCTCCATGCGCAGCCGCCTGGCACCGGGAAAGCCGCCGACGTAGGCCTTGAAGTGGCGCCGCATGTCGACGAAGTTCTTGCGGCCCGCGAACAGCCGGTCGTAGAGCAGCGCGTGCGCGAGCATCGTCTCCACCGCCACGCGCAGATCGCCCGGACCGCCGGCCGCGGAGAACAGCCAGGGGTTGCCGAACACGCCGCGGCCGATCATCACGCCGTCGGCGCCGGACTCGGCGGCCAGCGCGTGGCCCTGCTCCAGCGAGCGCACGTCGCCGTTGCCGACGATCGGAACTCCGGTGCCGCGCGCCAGCTCGCACGCCCGCCGCACCGCGTCCCAGTGGGCGGGCACTTCGGAACGCTCCTTGATCGTGCGGGCGTGGATGGCGATCGCCGCCGGGCGCGCGCCCAGGAGCCGGCCGATCCACTCCTCGACGATGTCGGAGGCGTCCCCGATGCGGGTCTTCACCGACACCGGCAGATCCCCGGCGCCGGCGCGCGTCGCGTCGATGATCTCCACCGCCAGGTCGGGATCGCGGATCAGCGCCGCGCCCGCCTTCTGGCGCAGGACGGAGCGATCCGGGCAGCCCATGTTGATGTCCACCCCGTCGAAGCCGAGCTCGACGGCCAGCTCCGCACAGCGCCGGAACTGCTCCGGGACCGATCCGAAGAACTGCGCGATCACCGGCCGCTCGCACTCTGCGAACTCCAGGTCGACCATCAGCCGCGGCGCTCCCGGCGAGCACAGGCCGGCCACCGACGTGAACTCCGTGTAGACGGCGTGCGGGCTTGAGCACTCGGTGATGATGCGGCGGAAGGCGGTGTCGGTGGCGTTGGCCATCGGCGCCAGCACGAAAAACGGCCGCGGCAGGTCGTCCCAGAAGGAACGGGCCTGGACGGCCGGCCGGTCGCCCGCGTGTAGTATGGTGCCGCTCATGACGCCGAAGCCGGAGTGGCTGCGGGTGCGGCTGTCATCCGACCCGCGCTATTTCCAGGTCCGCGAAATCGTCCGTTCACAGAAGCTCCATACCGTATGCGAGGAGGCGCGCTGCCCCAACATCCACGAGTGCTGGGGCACGCACGGCACCGCCACCTTCATGATACTGGGCAATGTATGCACGCGGCGCTGCCGCTTCTGCTCCGTGGAGACCGGCCTGCCCGGCAGCGTGGACGCCGATGAGCCGCGGCGCGTCGCCGAGTCCGTGGTGCAGATGGGGCTCCGGCACGTGGTCATCACCATGGTGGCGCGCGACGACCTGCCGGACGGCGGCGCTCTGGTGATGGCGGACACCGTGCTGGCGATCCGCGCCGCCGCGCCCGGCTGCCGGGTCGAGGTGCTGCCCTCGGACCTGGCCGGCCCCGACCTCGTCGTCGATCCCTCTTCGGTGGAGACGCTCGTCGACAGCGGCCCGGACATCATCGCCCACAACCTGGAGACGATCCGGAGGCTGACGCCGGCGGTGCGCTCGCACTCCGACTACGACCGCTCGCTCGGCTTCCTGCGCACGGTCAAGGAGCTGTCCCCCGATGCGGTCACCAAGTCCAGCCTGATGCTGGGGCTGGGCGAGGAGGAAGGCGAGGTGGTCGCGGCCATGGACGACCTGCGCGCGATCGGCGTCGACATCCTCAACCTGGGCCAGTACCTGCAGCCGGGGCGCACGCAACTGCGCGTCAAGCGCTTCTGGCGTCCCGATGAATTCGACCGGCTGAAGCGCATCGCCCTGGAACGGGGCTTCCGCCACTGCGACGCGGGGCCGTTCGTTCGCTCCAGCTACCACGCCGAGGAACAGGCGGTCGCAGCCGCCTGCCCCGCCTGAGGAGTTGCGGCGGGGATGGGAGGAGTTCAATTCAACCGACTGGGATCCAGGCACCTTAACGGGCACGCGCCCGTTGGTGATATGCTGGATCGCGGAACGGTCGACGTTCCAGAGGTGCGCCGTGAGCACGATTGAAGAGCTCAAAGCAGTGATAGAGCGGCTTCCCGGCGACGAGCGTGCCGAGTTGGCGCGATGGCTCTCAGAACGTCAGTGGGAGATCTGGGACACCCAGATCAAGTCTGATTCGCGCGCTGGAAGCTTGGGCTTCCTGATCGATGAAGCCCGAGCGGAGAAGTCTGAGGGCAGCCTCAAGAACTTGTAAGTGCATCGAGCCACCACGCGCTTCTGGGACTGCTTCGACCGGCTTCCTGAGGCGGTAAAGGAGGCGGCGCGAGGGAAGTTCGAGCTCTTGAAGTCGAATCGCACGCATCCGTCCCTGCACTTCAAAAGGATTGGGACGTTTTGGTCTGCGCGCGTTGGACTCGATTATCGGGCGCTTGCTGTTGAGGATGGTCCGGACTTCATCTGGGTGTGGGTAGGGCGGCACGACGAATACGAGCAGCTATTGCGACGTCGTCAGTAACCTCCCTGACATGACAAGAATTTCGAAGCCTTGGCGGCCGAGCCTATTCCCGCAGCGACGGCGTCCAGTGCGGCTGGCCGGCCTGCGCCTTCTCGCGGTCCATGCGGGCCAGGATCGCCAAGCCGCGCAGGACCATCCGCCGGGCGTTGTCGTGGCCGGCGCCGGCGGTGAACTTCTCGCCGGTCACCAGGTTGTCTGCCACCGAGCAGATCGAGCCGCCGCGCTTGCCGAACAGCAGCGGCAGGGTGACCAGCGCTGCAGACTCGCGGTCCCCGTTGAGGACCCCGGCGCGGCGGTAGTAGTCGATGACTTCCAGGTGCTCGGGCTGCATGTAGCCGCCGACCGACGGACGCCCGACGCCGCAGAAGTCGCTGTCGCTGGAACGGGTGATTCCTATGTGGTAGCGGACGCCCAGGTCTTCGCCGGCCTGCGCCAGGGCCATCACGATCTCCGGGCTGGCGGCGGCGGGGAAGGAGGGGCGCACGTAGGCCTGCGTCATGCCCTCGTCGCGCACCACGCCGTGGCTGATCACGACGTCCCCGGGACGCACCGATTCGTGCATGCCGCCGGAGCCGCCCAGGCGCAGGTAGGCGGTGGCAGCGGTGTTCTCCAGGAACTCGTGCAGAACGAGCTCCGCTTCCGGTGAGCCGCTGCCGCCGGAGACCACGGTGACGTGGGCGTCCTCGTAGCGACCGCTGTAGGTGGTGAACATGCCGGTGCGGGCGACCAGCTCGCCGTCGTCCAGATGGCGGGCGACCTGCTGCGCCGGGTCTTCCTCGTAGGCGCACAGGGGGTCGCGCACGGTGATGATGACGTAGTCGCCGATGCGCTTCGGGTCGATGCCGGTCAGCGCCGGCCGGCCGTCGATCAGGAGGCCCCGGCGCGGCACGTTGGCGGCGTACTCGTAGCGCCGGTAGAGCTTGTCGACTGCGTCGCTCACGTTCTTTTCTCCTCTTCGCTCACGGACGCGGCCGGCAGAAGCTGCACGTGGAGCTGACGGTCGCGCGGGCCGTCGAACTCCATGAAGTAGACCGCTTGGGAGTGGCCGAGCACGAGCTCGCCGTCCTCGACGATCAGGCTGAGCGACACGCCGACCAGGGCGGACTTGATGTGGCCGGCCGCATCCTGCGGGGTGTCGTGCTGGTGCTTGAAGTCGATCCGCGTCGGCACCAGCCGCGCCAGCTCGTCGGCGACGTCCTCCAGTCCCAGCGGGTCGGGGAACGACAGCACCGCGAGTCCGGCGGTGGTGTGCGGGATGGTGGCGACCAGGGCGCCTGCGCGCATGCCGCTCTGCGCGACCGCAGCGTGGAGCGCCTCGGTGACCTCGTGCGGACCGTTGCCGGGTGTGCGAAATCGGTGAACGTGCATGGGTCTCCTGTCAATCTGCCGGGAGCGGCAGCCGCTGCGAGTTGCGGGTCGTGGCGCCGTCGCGGCAGTCCTGCCAGCGCCCACGCGCGCCGCGGCCGTACTCGACGCCAAGCTCGGCGCTCAGCCGGGCGGCGAACAGCGCAAGCGCCGCGGCGTACACGAGCGGAGCGAACAGGGGATCGGGCGGCGCCGGAAGCGCGATCGTCCGGCCGGGCTCCGCGGGTCGCGGCGCGTCGGTCAGGATGCGATAGGGTCGACCCAGGCGCTGCAGGAAGGGCTCGATCTCGCGCACGCGGCTCTGGTCGCGGGCGCTCTCCGGGCACAGCACCCAGGTGGCGCAGGTGTCCGGGTCGCGCGCGAAGTAGTCCAGGTGCACCCACTCCTCGACGTCCTGGTCCACCGCCGGCACCCCCGCAGCCTCCAGCACCTTGGCCCTGCCGTAGGCGGCCGCAGCCCGGGCCGGGCCTGAGGCCAGCAATTCGTACCGTCCGTGCCCGCGCCACCCCCGCGCCAGCGCGGCCAGCTCCTCGTCGAGCGCGGGCAGCATCCGGCCGAGCGCATCCGCGGTCGCGGAAAGCTGTGTGCGCAGCCGCTCCGCCTCCTGCTGCGTCAGGCGGCCCCGCACCTCGCCGATGCGGATGGCGAGCAGGTACAGCGCCTGCGCGGAGAGAAAGAACGAGCGCACGCCCGGGGCGGCGGCGAACGGGGGCAGCGAGAGCGGCAGGCAGTGCTCGGCGGCTCGCGCCATGCGGCTTTGCGGATCGGCGGTCACCGCGACCGTCAGCGCACCGCGCCGCCGCCACTGCTCGACCGCCTCCAGCGTGCGCGCGACCGTGCCGGAAGAGCTGACCGCGACCACCAGCGGGTCGTGAGGGAGGCTCCGCCGTGGGAGCTCCGTCTCGTAGCGCGCGGCCTGCATGGCGGGCAGCGGCCGGCAGGGGATGCCCGTGAGCCGCACCCAGGGCTCCGCCAGCAGCTCGCCGGCGACGTGCGAGTCGCCGCAGCCGGTGAGGATGACCTCCCGCACCGCGAAGATGGTGGGCGTGCGAAGCAGAGCACGCGTGGCCGCCTCCAGCGCGTCATGTTGTGTTGCCAGGAGCTCCGGCAGGCTGAACACCTGCGCCCGCATCGGGTTGTCCGCGGTAGGCGCCGGCGCGCTCATGCGGTCGCTCCCGCCGGGGTCGCCGAACGGACGCGGGCAAGCAGCAGGTCGCGCCGCCGGCGCCACTCGCCGTGATCCAATTGCTCCGGTGGACCGTGCTGCTCCAGCATCAGCGATGCCGCGGCCGCGGCGCCGCAGCCGCTCTCCAGCCAGTCCTGCCCCGCTCCGAGCCCGGCCAGCAACGCGCCGCCGAACGCGTTGCCGGCGCCGGTCACGTCGACCACCGCTGCGGGCCAGGCCGGGATGCGGAGCAGCTCCGCCGACCGGCGGCCGAGCAGCGCGCCGTCCGCCCCCAGCCTCAGCGCGACGCCGCCGACGCCGGTGTCCAGCAGGCGGCGGACGATCTCGCGCGGGGCGTCCCGGCCGCACAGGCGGCGCCCCTCCGCGAGGTTCAGCGATACCGCGTCGACGCAGGCGAGCCGGGCGGCGACCTGCGGCCAGCAGGCCGGCTCCGTGGACGCCGCGTGCAGCTCCCAGAGCACCACGGCGCCAGAGGCGGCTGGGAGCGCTGCGGGCGAGTGACACGCCGGCGGTGTCGATCGCACTGCGCCGCTGTCCCACCCGCATCGGCGTGACGCGCGCAGCGCGGCGGCTTCATCCCAGAACGCCGCGTCGTGGTCGCGAAAGAGGTAGTAGCCGGTCGCAATGCGGTAAGCCGCGGGCATCCGGTCGATCGCAGGCGACATCAGCGCGAAGTGCGCGGGACCGAGCAGGGGCGTCTCCGTGCGCGAGTCCTCGGCGTGGTAGACCACGGCGCTACGCGGCGTGCGCGGACCGCGCGGCTCGAGCCCCGACGTGTCGATGCCGTTCGCGCGGAACCACGCCGCGTGTTCCGAAGCGCGGAAGTCCTCGCCCACGCCGCAGGCGATGCCGACGCGATCGGCCGCCAGGCGCGCTCCGGCGGCGGCGTAGCTGCCGGCGCCGCCGAGCACGCCGCGCCGCTCGGCGCCCGACGGGAAGCGCAGGTCGTCCACGATCACGTGCGACAGCACGACGTAGTCGATTGCGTTCACCGGAGTACCTCGGATTTGCCTGGCGCAGGCCGAGCCGATAGCGTTGCGCACCGGTGCAACGAGGAGTCAGCCATCGATAGTGGATCAGCGACCCGCGCGGGCGAGAGTGGGGATGCCGCCGCCACGCCGTTGTTCATCGACTGCGACCCGGGCATGGACGATGCGCTCGCGCTCGTCGTCGCGCTGAAGAGCGCATCCGCCCGCGTGTGCGGCATCACGAGCGTCTCCGGCAACCTGCCGGCCGACCGCTGTTACCGGAACATCCACACGGTCCTGAGCCTGATGAGGGTGCCGGAGACGGGCGAAGCGGGCCCGCCCACCGGCCAGGGCGGGCCGCGGGCGCTGGTTCGGGAGCTCGCGCATGACCCATTCTCGCACGGTGCGGACGGCCTGGGAGAGACCGGCCTGCCCGCGGCGCCGGTGCCGGCCGAGCCCGCGTGGGCGCCCGTCGTGCTGGTGGAGCAGGCCCGCCGGCACGCGGCGGATGGCGACCCGCTCACCGTGGTGACGCTCGGGCCGCTGACCAACGTCGCGCTGGCGCTGCACATGGAGCCGCGGCTGCCGGAGCTGATCGACCGTCTGGTCGTGCTGGGCGGCGCGTTCGGGCTGCAGCGCGAGGCGGCCCTCAACGCGACCGGCGACAACCCGATGAGCGAGTGGAACTTCTACGTCGATCCCGAGGCGGCGCGGCTGGTCCTGCACGGCGGCTTCGACCTGGTCGCGGTCGGGCTGGACGTGGCCACGCACCGGGATCTGCGGCTCACCGACGCGGACGGTCAGGCGCTGCGCGCCTCCGGCCGCGCCGAGGCGCGCCTCGCCGCCGGCATGCTGGACTTCGTCACCGGGCGCGGCTTCGGCAGCTACTGCGTGCTGATCGACTCCTGCGCGATCGCGGCGGCGGCGCGGCCGGAGCTCATCGACACCGTCGCCCTGCACTGCGACGTGGAGACGCGCGACGGGCTGACGCGCGGGCAGACGGTGGTCGACGTCCGCCAGAACTTCCGCTGGCAGCATCTGCCGCAGGTGCAGGCGGCCCGCGACGCGGATTTTCCCGGCCTGCGCCGCTTCATCGTCGAGACCCTGCTGGCCGGCTGAGCCTCTCCCCGCGCGAGCGGACGCGGCCGGGTGCGCCGGTTGCATCCGTGCCGTGGCTCGTGTAGACGTTAGCCCATGAGCAATACCCAGGAGGTAATCGTGAAACGCTCTCCTATCGCAAGAAGTCTGATGCTCGTGCTCGCGATCGGTCTGCTTGCCGTCGCGCCGCTCGCAGCGCAGGAACGGACGCAGATCCAGTTCTGGATGTGGGGCGCCGGCCCGCACCTGCAGGACGTGATCAAGGCCGTGCTGGTCGATCCCTACAACGAGTCGCAGGACCAGTTCGAGCTGGTCATGGAGTTCCGCAACGACGTGGACTCGGTCATCGCATCCGTGCTGCCTGCCGGGGGCGGTCCCGACCTCGTCTACGGCTCCGGTCCGGCGTTCGTCCGTCCGTTCGCCGCCGCCGGGCACTTGGCCTCGATGGAGCCCTACTCCGAGAAGTACGGGTGGCGCGACCGCATCCTCACGCCGATCTACGAATCGGGCACGGTCGACGGCGACCTGTATGCCCTGCCCAACTCGCTGAACACCATGGGCGTCTTCTACAACAAGGTCCTGTTCGAGGAGAACGGCTGGGAGATCCCGACCACCTTCGAGGAGCTGGAAGCGATCATGGATGACGCCCTCGACCAGGGCCTCTATGCCTCGGTGACCGGCAACAAGGGCTGGCGCCCGGTGAACGAGAACTACACTCAGCTCTTCCTCACCCACTGGGCGGGGCCGCAGGCCACCTACGACGCGATCACCGGCGCAATCCCCTGGACCGACGCGTCGATCGCCGAGGCGATGCAGAAGAGCGCGGAGTGGTTCCAGGCCGACTACCTGGCCGGCGAGGACTACTTCAACCTCAACTTCCTGGACGCGGTGTCGCTGCTGTCCTCGAACGACGCGCCGTTCTTCTTCGGCCCGTCGCTGGTGTTCCAGTTCGCGACCAGCTTCTATTCCGAGGAGGACGGCAACCTGGACGAGCTCGGCTTCTTCCCGCTGCCGAGCCGCGAGGGGCTGCCGTCGCCGATCTTCCTGCTCGGCACGACCGCATCGCTGTCGATCAACGCCTACTCGCCGCCCGAGGTGCAGGACGCCGTGGGCGAGATCATCGACCGGATGATGACCCAGGAGTTCCTGGTCGGCATGACCGAGGGATGGCCCGGCTACTGGGGCGTTCCGATCAGCCAGCTCGACATCGACCTGGACGACTTCAGCGGGCTCTCGCACGGCTTCCTGAGCGCCATCCAGGACGCCATCTCGGCCGTGAACGCCGGCAACTTCGGCTATTCGCCCTCGACCTTCTTCCCGCCGGCCACGCAGACCGCCTTCTTCGACATCGACTCGGTCTGGCTGGGAGAGCTGACCGTCGACGAGTTCCTGGCCAACGTGCAGACCGCCTATGAGGAGGACAAGGCGGCCGGACTGGTGGCGCCGGTGCCGGCGCCCGGCATGGGCGGCTGATCGCGCCCCCGACCCTCGCGCCGCCGACCGCGCCACCCGGGCCTCGCACGGCGATGCCCGGGCCGGCGCGGCCCGCCGCGGCGCCCCACCCCGACCGCTGATGCACAGCCGGTCCTTCCAGTACTACCTGCTGCTCGCGCCCGCCGTGCTGCTGAGCGTGACGGTGGTGCTCGTGCCCGGTCTGATGACCGCCTACGTCGCCTTCACCGACTGGAACGGCGTGTCCCTGAGCATGAACTGGATCGGGTCGGTCAACTTCGAGAAGATCTTCGCCGACCGGGTGTTCTGGAAGGCGCTGGGCAACAACGTCCGCTGGACCCTGCTGTTCCTGACCGTGCCGGTCGGCATCGGGCTGCTGACCGCGATGCTGCTGCTCAAGCGCGGCCGCACGCGCACCCTCTACCAGATGATCTACCTCGGCCCCTACGTGCTGGCGCCGGTCACCAACGCCATCCTCTGGCTGAACATCATCCTCAACCCCGTCTCCGGCCTGCTGCGCCACGTCCGCCACGTGTTTCCGCGCAACTCGCCGCTCGCGCCGCTACGCTCACCCCTGGGAAGCCCGGACACGGCGCTCTACTTCGTGGCGATGGTCGACATCTGGCACTACTGGGGGTTCCTGACGGTCGTGTACCTGGCGGCGCTGCGCCAGACGCCGCAGGAGCTGGTCGAGGCCTCCACCGTCGAAGGGGCGGGGGTGCTGCAGCTCTTCCGGTTCCTCTACCTGCCGACGATCCTGCCCACCATGCTGCTGATGTTCGTGATCATCACCATCTTCTCGTTCCTGACCTTCGAGTACGTCTACATCATGACCGGGGGCGGGCCGGCGCACGGCTCGGAGATGCTGAGCACCTACGCCTACACGCTGGCGTTCAACGCGCTGCAGTACGGCAAGGCGGCGGCGACCGGGCTGGTGATGAGCTTTTTCGGCCTGGCGGCGTCCGTGTTCTACGTGTGGATGAGCCGGCGGGAGGTGGGCTCATGAGCGCGCGGTCGATGAGCGCACCGGGTGTGAGGCCGGCGGCGGCGTCCTGGCGCTCGCCGCGCTCCCGGCGGCTGATCGGCTCGGCCGGCTCGCACCTGGTCCTGATCCTGTTCGCGTTCACGGCCCTGGCGCCCCTGGCGCTGGTGGCGATCAACAGTCTCAAGACCCACCGCGAGGTGGTGCGGAGTCCCCTCGCCATGCCCACCACCCTGCACTGGGAGAACTTCGAGCAGGCGTGGCGCTACGGGCAGTTCTCGCGCGGGTTCGTCAACAGCATCCTGCTGAGTGGCACCGCGGTGGTGACCGTGCTCATCTGCGCGACGCTGGCCGGCTACGTGCTGGCCCGGCGACGGATCCGGCAGTGGCGGATGGTGACCGTCTACTTCATGGTGGCGATGACCGTCCCCATCCAGTTGTTCCTGTTCCCGCTTTACTACATCTTCGCGCGCGTGCTAGGGCTGCTCGGGAGCCTGTACGGGGTCGGCGTGGTGCTGGCGGCGCTGAACATGCCGCTGGCGGTGTTCCTGATGCGCTCCTTCTTCCTGGCGGTGCCGGAGCAGCTCGAAGAGGCGGCGCGCATCGACGGCGCCAACACCGCGCGCGTGCTGTGGTCGGTGCTGATACCACCGGTGCGCCCGGGCCTGATCACGGTGGCCGTGATCGTCGGCCTGCAGGCGTGGAACGAGTTCCTGATCACGCGCACCTTCCTGGGCCAGGAGAGCATCACCGCCACGCTCGGGCTGCTGTCCATGAACGGCACGTTCACGGACAACATGAGCGTGATGATGGCCGGGACCCTGCTCATGATCGGCCCGCCCCTGGTGTTCTTCGCGCTGGTGCAGCGCTACTTCATCGAGGGGCTGATCTCGGGCGCCCTCAAGGGGTAGGGCACTCCGTCATGGCCGGGTTGAGCGGGGAGGTCCGCGAGCGTGTCTACGCCGGCGTGCTCGGCAAGCTGATCGGCGTCTACCTGGGGCGCGCGGTGGAGGGCTGGAGCTACCCGGCGATCCGGGAACGTTTCGGCGAGATCGCCAACTTCGTCCACCACGAGGTGGGCATGCCGCTGATCGTGCCGGACGACGACCTGTCGGGCACGTTCGTTTTCTTCCGGGCGCTGGAGGACCACGGTTACGATCCGGCCCTGAGCGCGCGCCAGATCGGCGAGACCTGGCTCAATTACATCATCGAGGACAAGACCATCCTGTGGTGGGGCGGCATGAGCCGCTCCACCGAGCACACCGCCTGGCTGCGGCTGCGGCAGGGACACGCGGCGCCGGCCAGCGGTTCGATCGCCCTGAACGGCCGCGCGATGGCGGAGCAGATTGGCGCGCAGATCTTCGCCGACGGGTGGGCGCTGGCCAATCCCGGAGCGCCGGCGCGCGCCGCGCGGCTGGCGCGCGAGGCCGCCAGCGTCAGCCACGACGGCATCGCCGTCGACTGCGCGGAGTTCCTGGCGGTGCTGGAGGCGCTGGCCTTCGAGGAGGCGGACGCCGGGCGCCTGCTGGAGCAGGGGTTGGGATTCGTCGGGAACGCGATGCTGCGCGGGCTGGTGGCGGCGGTGCGCGACCGCTGTGCGGCGGCCGGGGACTGGCGCGAGGTGCGCGACTGGATCGAGCGCGAGCACGGCTACCACCGCTACCCCGGCAACTGCCCGATGGTGACCAACCACCTGTCGGTGCTGATGGCGCTGCTGATGAGCGGCGCCGACTTCCAGCGCAGCCTGACCATCGCGGCGAGCGCGGGCTGGGACACGGACTGCAACGCCGGCAACGTCGGCTGCCTGAACGGCGTGCGGCTCGGGCTGGCGGCGCTGTCGGCGGGGGTGGACCTGCGCGCGCCGGTGGCCGACCGGCTGTACGCGGTCAGCGCCGACGGCGGCGAGTGCGTGACCGACGCCGTGCTGGAGACGCGGCGGATCCTGCGCGCGGCGGCCGCACTGCGCGGCGAGGAGCAGCCGCCGCGGCAGCCGCGCTTCGGCTTCGAGTATCCCGGCTCCGTGCAGGGCTTCCAGATCGACCGCGAGCCGCACCACCTGCAGGCGGTCGCCGGGTTGCGCAACGCCGGCGGCGGGCTGCGGATCTCCTACCGGAGGCTGGCGCCGGGCCGTTGCGGGCGGCTGCGCGTGCAGACCTGCTTCGCTCCCGAGCCGAGCGGCGTGCGCGACACCAGCTACTTCGAGGTGCTGGCCAGCCCGACCCTGTACGGCACGCAGACGGTCAAGGCGCTGGTCGAGTGCGGCGCCGGGCCGCAGCCGAGCTGGCGCTTTTTTGTCCGGCATTATCGCGGCGACGGCTCGCTGGACACCCGCTACGGCCAGGTCGTCGCGCTGCAGCCGGGCGCCAACCGGCTGTCTTGGCAGGTGCCGCACTGCGACGGCCTTCCGATCTATGAGTTGGGCATCGAGCTGACCGCGCCGCAGCGGCTGGACGGCGAGGTGATCCTCCGCCACCTCGACTGGCACGGCGCGCCGGAGCGCCTGGTGATGGGCAGGGCCGACGAGCTGTCCCCCGAGCTCACGCCCTGGACGACCAACACGCCGTGGCTGAAGGCCTTCCTCAGCTCGGCGCGCAACCTGGCACCGGACTACACGACCACCTTCTCGATCTCCCATCCGGACGACAACGGCGTGCTCACCATCGGCACGCGCGACTGGGACGACTACACCGTGAGCTCGGAGCTGACCCTCGTGCATCAGCGCGCCGCGGGGCTGGTGGCGCGAGCGCGCGGCCATCGGCGCTACTACGCCGGCGTGCTGGGCGCCGGCACGGCGCGCGGCGGCGAGGCGCGACTGGTGAAACGCCGCGACGGGACGGTGGAAGTGCTGGCCTGCTGTCCGTACGACGCGCCCCACGACCGGCCTCTGGCGGTTGCCCTGACCGTGGCGGGCGACGAGCTGCGCTTCGCGGTCGCCGGCCGCGCGCTGCTGACCGCGCGGGACGGCGAGTACGCGTGCGGCGGCGCCGGGTTCCTGGTGGAAGAGGGCGGCTACCTGGCGTGCGGATTCCAGGTGGAGCGTGCGGCGCGTGACGGCGGTGACGGGCTGTGAGTGCTCAGGAGCAACGGCTCGCCGAGGCGACCTACGCCGGGGTGCTCGGCAAGATGGTCGGCGTCTACCTTGGACGGCCGGTCGAGGGGTGGGCGTACGATGCCATCCAGGGACGGTTCGGCGAGGTCGATCGCTACGTGCACGAGCCGCTCGGGCAGCCGCTGGTGGTGGCCGACGACGATCTGTCCGGCAGCTTCGGCTTCTTCCGCGCCGTGGAGGAGGCCGGGGATGACGAGGTCACGGCGGCGGACTTCGGCGACACGTGGCTCAACACCATCATCGAGGACAAGACCATCCTCTGGTGGGGCGGACTCGGCCGCTCCACCGAGCACACGGCCTATCTGCGCCTGAAGACGGGCTGCCGCGCCCCGCAGAGCGGGAGCTGCGCGCTCAACGGGCCGATGCTCTCCACCCAGATCGGCGCCCAGATCTTCACCGACCCGCTGGCGTTGATGTCGCCGGGCGACCCCGGGCAGGCCGCTGCGCTGATCCGCAAGGCGGCGTCGGTCAGTCACGACGGAACGGCGCTCGACTGCGCCGCCTACCTGGGCGCGCTGCAGGCGCTGGCCTTCGAGCACCGCTCGCTGGAGGCGTTGCTGGACGCGGCCGAGCCGTTCGCGGCCGGCGACCAGCTCCGCCGGCTGCTGGACGACGTGCGCGGCATCTGCGCCCGCCAGGACGACTGGCGCCGGGTACGGGAGTGGCTGGATCCCCGCTACGGTTACGGCGTCTTCGCCGGGCCGTGTCCGATCCAGACCAACCACGCGATGGTGCTGGCCGCCCTGCTGCTCGGCGGTGACGACTTCCGCCGCGCCGTGACCATCGCAGCCTCTGCCGGCTACGACACCGACTGCAACGCCGGCAGCGTGGGCTGCCTGAACGGCGTGCGGTTGGGACTGGCGTCGATTCCCGCCGATCTGCGGGAGCCGGTTGCGGACCGCCTGCTCGTGGTCACGGCCGAGGGCGGCCGCTGCGTGAGCGATGCGGTTCTGGAGACGCGCCGAATCCTGCGCGCCGGCGCGGCCGGCCGGGGAGATCGGGCGCCGGCGCCGCAGCCCCGTTTCGCGTTCGAGATGCCGGGCGCCCAACAGGGCTTCGCACCCTGCCCGCACGCCCCTCCCGGCGGCGCGCCGGTCGGCGTGGGCGGCAGCGATGAGGCCGGCGTCCTGCTGCACTACCGCGATCTCGCCGGGTCGGCCGCGGGCCGCGTCTCCACGCCGGTCTTCCTGGACTTCGACGAGGTGGCGGACAACTTCTCGACCCATGCCAGCCCCACGCTCTACGCCACGCAGGAGGTGGTAGCCTGCGTGCAGGCCCCGGACCCTGCCGCCGGACCTCTTCCGAACGCGGCCCTGTACGCGCTCTCCTACGACGCAGCCGACCGCGTGCAGGAGCTGCGCTCGCCCGCGCAGCCGCTGCGCGCCGGCGCCAACACGCTGCGCTGGCGGGTGCCCGCGAACGGCGGCATGCCGCTGTTTCGTCTCGGCGTGGAGTTGGCGGCGCCGTCCGGGACGCGGAGCCCGTTGGCCGGGTCGCTGAGGTTGCTGAGCGTGGACTGGGACGGTGCCCCGCACGACTTCCGGCAGAGCGGCATGCTGATGTCCTCGATCTGGAACCTGCGCCCCTACTGGCTGCGCGCGTGGGTGAGCGCGGCGCGCGAGTTTGCGCCCGACTTCGATCTCACCTACTGCGTGTCGCATAGCGCCGGCAATGGGCTGGTGACCCTCGGTACGCGCGCGTGGCGCGACTATGCCGTGGAGACCGGACTCCGCTTCAGCCTGCACCGCTCGGGCGGCGTGGTGCTGCGCGCCCGAGGCCTGCGGCGCTACTACGCCGCCCTGTTCTCAGGCGGCGACCAGCTCGCCCTCGTCGCCCGGCAGGACGGTGCCGTGCACACGCTCGCGCGGACCGCCTTTCCCTACGAGATGGAGCGTCTGTACGCGCTGCGCTTCGCCGCCGTCGGCGACCGCCTCTCGCTCACCGTGGACGGCGCCCCCCTGCTCGAAGCGCGTGACGACCGCTACGCGAGCGGCGGCGCCGGCTTCGTCATCGACGAGGGCACGATGATCGCCGACGGCTTCCGGGTTTGCCGCGGTGATCCGCAGCCCGCGGCCGCGATCAACCCCTCGGAGACGACTTCAGCAGCCGGTCGATGAGGACGAAGGCGAGCGCGGCGCACTCGTTGCGTGACAGGTCCTGCTCAAGCCCCTCCAGGGCAGCTCGGATCCGGGGGCCGCTTTCGGGGTCGGCGTCGGCCAACTGGAACGCCCGCTCGAGCTGGGCCTGGTTGATGCAGTAGACGGACTCGCCGCCGGTCAGGTCGACCGGCTGCACTGCCATGCCGTGCCGATCCCCGCGTCAGCCGCTACAGGGCGAAGCTGGCCCCGCAACCGCACGCCTTGGTGGCGTTCGGATTGCTGAAGCGGAAGCCCATGCTCACCAGGTCGTCGGAGTAGTCGACGTCGAGATGGTGCAGGTACCCAGCGCTGTTGCGGTCCGCCAGGAGGGTGACCCCGTCCTGGTCGTAGACCACGACGTCGAACGGCGTGCGGGTCTCGTCCATGGACGCCTGGTAGGTCATGCCGGAGCAGCCGCCCTCGGTGACCCAGAGGCGCAGAAACCCGTTGTCCGACGCGAGCCTGCAGATCTCTTCCCTGGCCCGTTCGCTGATGGAGACCGAGTAGGGCGCGGTGGCCGTAACGTCACTCATCGTCTCTCAGGATACGATGAGCACGCGGAAAAGATCAACGCGCGCTGTCCATCCCTTGGCCACGATCGCAACGCGCGAACTCCATTGCCGGACGTCCTTCCCTTCTCGTACCCTTGAGGCCCATGGCTGAGCCGACCACGACCACCAAGCCGAGGCCGGCCACCGAGCCGCGCCCGCCGCCGGCGCCCGAGTTCCCGGGCTGCCGGCCGATGCGCATACCGCGCGACCGGATCGCCGACTGCGACATCCGCTTCGAGTACTGGGACGCGGACACCGAGATCGCGATGATCTGCGAACCCGTCAGCTACTACCACGAACGCCCGGCATCGCGCCTGGCCCGGCTGGCCGACCGGATCGCGGCGGCGCGAGGCGCGCCGATCGAGGCCGTCGGGCATACCGACCTGCTGGTGCGCAACGCGCGCGGCGAGCGGCAACGCATCATGCAGGCCGACCAGATTCTGTTCCTGCGTCCCGCGCAGGCGATACCGCGGGGGAAGGTGATCGAGGTGGGCGACGACTCGTTGCCGGACGTGGTGCTGGAGGTGGACAACACCACGGACGTACGCCGCGGCAAGCTCGGCCTGTACGAGTCGTGGGGCTTTCCTGAAGTGTGGGTCGAGGTCCCGGACGAACCGGATGAGAGCCGTCCGGCTTCGGCGCGACCGGGCTTGACGATCCACCTGCAGGAGGCCGGACGCCTACGTCCCGCTCTCGTGAGCCGCGCATTTCCGGGCTGGACCGCGGACGAGATACATCGTGCGCTGAACGAGCCGGAGCTGTCCCAGAAGACGACCGCAGCGCTGCGCCGCGTCGGCCGATCGCTGGGCGCGACGGAGGGTACCGGCCCGGATGACGACCCGTTCCTGCGCGAAGAGCGCAGGGAGAGCCACGCCGCGGGTTGGTCACAAGGCCGCACGGAGGCGCAGCGCGCGAATGCGCTGAAGGTACTCAAGGCGCGCGGAGTTTCGGTGTCAGCATCACTGGCCGAGCAGTTGGCGCAGATGCAGGGACCCGGCGAGCGTCTGGGCGATGCGGCGTTGGCGTGCCGCGACGAGGAAGACTTCCTGCGCTTGGTGTCTGCCTCGCCGTAGCGCTGGCTGATCATCCTGAAGCCGGATGGTCAATGTGCGTCCCATCTGGCCGATGGTAGCCAGACGGGAACGGCACGGCCAGGATCCGCTCGCCCGGAGCCCGGAACGCTGCAGCTTCTCAACGCCCGCGCGCGTGCGTATGATCTGAGCACAACTTACGAACCATCCACGGTGAGGGACCGATGATCAGCAACGCAGACCTGAGCAAGGCACAGACGATCGAGAACCCCGAGGGCATCTTCCGCACCACCCTGTCGTTCGGGGACGAATCGATGCTCTGCCACTTCAAGATGACCAAGGGCTCGCGCATCCCGCTGCACAACCACGTGGCGGTGCAGAACGGTTTCGTCATCCGCGGCAAGCTGAAGTTCCACAAGGGGCAGGAGGGCAACACGTTCATCGCCGAAGGTGGCTCCAGCTATTTCTTCGCATCCGAGGAGTTCCACGGCTGCGAGGTGCTGGAGGACACCGAGGCGGTGGAGTGCTTCTCGCCGATGCGCCCGGAGTACGCTCCGGACGCGAGCTGAGCCCGCGGTGGCGGTGGAGCGGCCATGCCGTGCAGCGACCAGACCGAGCTGCTGACCCTGGAGCTCGATAGCCGGGATCGCATCCGCAGCTTCGCGCTCGACAAGCGCACCTGCCACCAGCCGGTCGGCGGCGCCGCGTTGCTGTCGGTCATCCGCGACATGCCGGCCCGCGCGCTGCTCTCCGCGCCAGCCGACGACCTGATCGATCCCCGGGTGGATGACGTGCAGGCGTTCATGCTGACCAAGCAGCTCTTCGCGCTGCAGGGGGCGATCGAGGTCCTGTACGGCCTGCCCGAGAACGGCCATCCGCAGGCGTTCGAGCTGCACGAGCTGGAACATGACGCTGACGGGACCCGGCTCGCCGGCGAGATCGCGATCAACATCATCGCGGAGCAGATCAGCTCCTGCGGCGGCTGCCGCTGCTCGTTGTAACGCCCCAAGACCGTCGCCCAGGGGCTCCGCTCTTGGCCCATCCCCACCTTTCGCTTCGGAGTCTGTCGGACCTCCCGCTGGCGCGGCAGTTCCGAAAGACTCCTCGCGTGTCTCGCTCGTGGTCATGGGCGACCTGGAACTGATCCGAGACGCCGCGGGGCGGGTCGGGGTGGACCTGCTCGGGATCACCGAGCCGCGCGGCTCGAAGGCGGCCCAGCGCCGCTTCGAGCGCTGGATCGAACTCGACCGGCACGGCGAGATGCGCTACCTGGAGCGCCACGCGCCGGCCAAGACCGACGCCACCACGCTGCTTGCCGACTGCGCCTCCGTGATCGTGGTCGGGCTGAGCTACAACCGCCGACGGTCGTGCGCGTCGCACCCGGAGGCGCTCGCGGCGATGGAGCCGGCAACCGCGTCCGTGCCGGGCGGCCCGCGTGCCGCTGCCGGCCGCGTCGGCATGTATGCGTGGGGGCGCGACTACCACCGCGTGCTGCGCGGCAAGCTGCGCGATCTGATCCGGACGCTGCAGGAGGAACTGCCGGGCGAGCGCTTCCTGTGGGGCGCCGACGCCACGCCGCTGCTGGAGACCCACTACGCCGCCCGCGCCGGCCTGGGCTTCCAGGGCAAGCACACGCTGCTGATCCATCGCACGCTCGGGAGCTGGTTCGTGATCGGCGAGGTGCTGACCACGGCGTCGTTGCCGGCGACGGCCCCGGAGCCGGCGGCCGGCCGGCGGTCGCGCTGCGGCACGGCCTGCAACCACTGCCGCGACGTCTGCCCGACGGGCGCGCTGGACGACGAGTGGCAGATCGACGCGCGCCGCTGCATCTCCTATCTGACCATCGAGCACCAGGGATCGATCCCGGTCGAGCTGCGGCCGCTGATCGGCGACTGGCTGTTCGGCTGCGATCTCTGTCAGGAGGCATGTCCGTGGAACGTGCGCGCCGCGCCGACCACGGAGCCGGACTTCACTGCCGACCGTGCCGGGCCGACGGTCGACGTGGCCGAGGTGCTGGGCATCGAGGATCACGACCAGCTCGCCGCCCGGTTCGCCGGCACGCCGTTGATGCGCGCCGGCCGCCGCGGCCTGGTGCGCAACGCCTGCGTGGTCGCAGCCAACCTGGGTGCGCACCACCTTCTGGACAGGCTGCAGACCCTGACCGCCGACGGCGACGCGGTGGTCGCCGAGCACGCGCGCTGGGCGTGTGACCGCCTGCGCGCGGCTCCGGCCGCGGGAGCGTCCTCGTGAGCGCCGCCGTGGCCGCCCGGGACACCGTGGTCGCGGTCGCCACCCCGCCCGGCATCGGGGCGCTGGCGATCGTCCGGCTGACCGGTCCGCAGGCGATTGCGGCGGTGGCCGCCTGCTTCCGCGGCGCGGGTCTCCGGCAGGCCGCCTCGCACACCGCCCACCACGGCTACATCGTCGCCGGCGACGAACCGGTGGACGACGTGGTGGTAACCGTGTTCCGCGCGCCGCGCTCCTACACCGGCGAGGACTGCGTGGAGATCACCTGTCACGGCAACCCGCTGCTGGCCGCGCGCATCGTCGACACGCTGATGGCCGGCGATCCGTCCGTCGCAGCCGCCGGCCCGGGCGAATTCACCAGGCGCGCCTTTCTCTCAGGCAAGCTCGACCTCTCGCAGGCGGAGGCCGTGGCCGACCTGATCCGAGGCTCGGCCGACACCGCCTTGCGCGGCGCGCGCGCCCGCCTGGACGGCGCCGTGGCGGCGTCGGTCGAGCCGATCCGCGAGGGGTTGCTGGACGCGCTGAGCGAGCTCGAGGTGGAGCTGGACTTCGCGGAAGAGGAGGGCGACCTGGTCGATCGCAAGGCGGTACGCGCCCATCTGGAGACGGTGGCCGAGCTATTGGCGCGCGCGGCGGAGGACCCGCTGCACGCCGAGTTGCCGTACGACGGTATCAACGCCGCCATTCTCGGGCCGCCCAACGTGGGCAAGTCGTCGATTCTCAACCGGCTGGCCGGCAGCGAGCGGGCCATCGTCGACGCCGCCCCCGGCACCACCCGCGATGTGATCAGGGAGGACCTGTCCATCGCCGGCATGCACGTCCGGCTGGTCGACACCGCCGGTATCCGCGCGGGGACGAGCGGCGTCGAGCGGACCGGCATCGAGCGCACGCGGGAGGCGGCGGCGCAGGCCGACGTCGCGATCCTGGTCGGTGACGCCCGCACCGGCGTGTCGTCCGAGGTGCGGGCGGAAGTGGAGGCGCTGATCCCCGCCGCGCGACTGATCCCGGTGCTCAACAAGGCCGACCTGCTGAACGGGACGCCGCCCGCTCCGCCGCTCGACGGCGCGCTGCTGGTATCGGCGCGCACCGGCGCCGGCGTCCCGGAGCTGGCGTCGGCCGTGCGCGAACGGGCGGCCGGCGTGGACTACACCGAGCGCGGCGCCGCGGTGGCCGGCGCCCGCCATCGCCGTGCCCTGCGCGATGCGCTGGCCGAGGTCGAAGCCGCGCGGCGGCTGCTCGCCGCCCGCACGGAAGCGGAGCTGGTCGCCGTGCACCTGCGCAACGCGACTCTCTGTCTGGACGAGATCGTGGGCGTGGTGACCACCGACGACATCCTGAACCGCATCTTCTCACGGTTCTGCATCGGCAAGTGAACGGCACGTGCGCGGCCGGCCGCGCCACGCTGGACCCGGTCGACGTGGTCGTGCTCGGCGGCGGCCACGCCGGGATCGAGGCGGCCAGCGCCGCGGCGCGCATGGGCTCGACGGTAGCGCTGGTCACCATGGACCCCGCCGCGATCGGTCGCATGTCGTGCAACCCCGCGATCGGGGGCACCGCCAAGGCGCACCTCGTGCACGAGGTGGACGCCCTCGGCGGCGTGATGGGCGAGCTGGCCGACCGCACCGGCATCCAGTTCCGGATCCTCAACCGCTCCAAGGGTCCGGCGGTCTGGTCGACCCGCTGCCAGTCGGACCGCGACTCCTACGCGCGTTGCGCGCGCGAGCACGTGCAGTCGCTCGACGCGGTGTGCATCGTCACCGGCACCATCGTCGCCGCCGATCGCGACGCGGCCGGTGGCGGCGTGTCCGCCGTGCTGCTCGACGACGGCCGGCGGATCGCCTGCGGGGCGCTGGTGATCGCCTCCGGCACCTTCCTCGACGCGGTCATGTATACCGGCCTGGAGCCCACCGCGGGGGGCCGCGCGGGCGAGGCGGCGGCGGTGGGCCTTGGCGGCTGGCTGGCCCGCGCCGGCATGGTGACCCACCGCCTCAAGACCGGCACGCCGCCGCGCCTGTACCGCGACTCGATCGACTTCTCCGTCTGCGACGAGCAGCCGGGCGATCCGGATCCGCAGCCGTTCTCGGGGCGCACCGATCGCGCCTCCTTCCCCGCCATGCCGCAGGTGAGCTGCCACATCACCCACACCACCGCCACCACCCACGAGGTGCTGCGCACCGGCTTCGACCGCTCGCCGATCTTCACCGGCGCGATCGCCGGCCGCGGCCCGCGCTACTGCCCGTCGATCGAGGACAAACTGGTGCGCTTCGCCGACCGCGACCGACATCAGCTCTTCATCGAGCCGGACGGCCTGGACAGCGACCTGATCTACCTCAACGGCTTCTCCACCTCGCTGCCGCGAGAGGTGCAGGCCGCGGCGCTGGCCACGATCCCTGGCCTGGAGCGCGCGCGTGTGGCGCGGCCCGGTTACGCCGTCGAGTACGAGAGCGTGCCGGCGTACCAGTTGGGGCCGACGCTCGAGACGCGCGCCGTGCCGGGCCTGTTCCTGGCCGGTCAGGTGTGCGGGACCTCCGGCTACGAGGAGGCGGCCGCGCTCGGCCTGATGGCCGGCATCAACGCCGCGTGCCGGGTGCAGGGCCGGCCGCCCTTCACGCTGGGCCGCAGCCAGGCGTACACCGGCGTGATGATCGACGACCTGACCACCCGCGAGTGGCGCGAGCCCTACCGCATGTTCACCTCGCGCGCCGAGCACCGCCTGGTGCTGCGCCAGGACAACGCGGAGCGGCGCCTTGCCCACCACGGCCACCGGTTCGGGCTGGTCGGGGACGCCCATTACCGCCGCGTGAAGGATCGGGAGGGGGCGCTGGAACGAGCCGTGGTCGCGCTGGACGCCGGCCGCGCCGCGCCCGCGGCGGTGGAGAAGCTGCTGCGCGCCGCCGGCACCGCGCCGATCGCTGCCCCGGCTTCGCTGGCAAGCCTGGCGCGCCGTCCGGAGGTGCCATTCCCGGACCTGCTTGTGGCCGGCGGAGCGGCGGACATCCCGGATTTACGCGCGCTGCTGACCGACGCACCGCTTCGCGCCCAGGTGGCTGCCGAGGTGCGCTACGCCGGCTACATCCAGCGCGAGCTCAGGCTCATCGCGCGCCAGGCGAAGCACGAGGCGGTCCGGATTCCCGAAGCGTTCGACTTTGCGGCCGTGCGCGCGCTGTCGGCGGAGGCGGCCGAGACGCTTGAGCGCATCCGGCCGGTCAGCATCGGCCAGGCATCGCGCGTCGCCGGCGTCACCCCGGCCGACCTCAACGTGCTGAGCGTCGCGCTCCACCGATAACGCAGCCTTCCCCATCGTGCCGAACCATGGGCTGATCGCCCGCCGCGACCTTTCGCCGAGCGCTTACGTGCTGCGCATCGAGCGCGGGGAGATGCGGTTCACTCCCGGGCAATACATCACCGTGGGCGCGGCCGGCGACGTCGAGTCGCGGGAGTACTCCGTGTACTCCGGCGCCGGAGACCCCTACCTGGAGGTGCTGATAAAGGAGGTCTCGGGCGGCTCCGTCTCCCGCCAACTGCGGCGCCTGCCGCCCGGCAGCCCGCTGGCCGTGGAAGGGCCGTTCGGCTTCTTCACCATCGCCGCCGAGCACGCGCGCGGCCCCGTCCTGTTCGTGGCGTCCGGCACCGGCATCGCTCCGTTCCGGGCCATGGTGCGCAGCGATCCCGCTCTGGACTACCTGCTGCTGCACGGGGTGCGCACGCTCGACGACTGCTACGAGACCGAGGCGTATGCGGCCGACCGGTACGTTCCGTGCGTGAGCCGCGGCTCGGGCGGGTACCAGGGCCGCGTCACCGACTACCTGCGCGAGCACCCGGTCGCGGCGTCCACCCCCTGCTTTCTGTGCGGCAACAGCGCCATGATCTTCGCCGCCTTCGACCTCCTCAAGCGGCAGGGCGTCCCCAGCGAGCACCTGTTCGCGGAGGTGTATTTCTAAGCTGGGGCTACTGAACGCCGGGGAGACACGCTATTGGTACCTCTTATCCATCTGCCGGCATGAGCAGTAGTGACAATCAGCCACTCATCGAGAATAGTGTTTGATCCGTGGCCCGCTCCGAACGGCTGCTCGCCCGAGTACTTCGGGGACGGTCCGATGCGAACATTCCGTTCCGGGAGCTGTGCCGGCTGCTGGAAGGCCTCGGCTTCTCATGTCGTGTCCGAGGCGACCATCATATCTTCACGCGTGATGAAGTTGAGGAGATTCTGAACTTGCAGCCGAAGTCGGGGAAGGCGAAGGTGTATCAAGTCAAGCAGGTTCGTGCCATCATCCTGAAGTACCGCCTGGGGAGTTAGACATGGTCAAGTACGAGATCATCATCTACTGGAGCCGGGACGATGAAGCATTCATCGCCGAGGTCCCGGAGTTGCCGGGCTGTGCTGCTGACGGCGAGACCTACCACGAAGCTCTCGAAAACGTACAAGTGATCATCCGTGAGTGGATCGAGACCGCAACGGAGCTGGGCAGGGAGATCCCGGAGCCGAAAGGGCGGCTCATCTTCGCCTGAGCAGGACAAAGCCTACTGTCGCTCGCGGGACGACCCGACGTCCAAAGCGTGCCAGTCGGTGACCGGGTAGGTGTAGTTCTCGTCCAGTTTCAGCCGCTGCACGCGGCCGGCGTCGTCGACCTCGAATACCGCCAGCTCGCCGCGGGAACGAAGGCCGTTGTCGGATTCGTAGCGGAAGGTGTGCTCGGCGACGGGGGTCAGCGTAGCTCGCGTGTCGAGCGGGTCGTCCGCCGACGGATCGACGATCACCAGCTCTCCGTTGTGGACCAGCACCTGCGTATCGCTCCAGGCATCCCGGTACCTGCCGACGTAGCGCTGCCAGCCGGGATCGGGCGCCGCCGGTCGAGGCTTCCGCGCGGCGCGTGCCACGACCGCCGGCAGCACCCACCGGAAGGCGCGGTCGCAGTAGCGCACGGGGTCGCAGTCATGGGCGTTGCCGAGCACGACCACGCCGGTCTTGTCGGCGGGGCAGAGGAGCATCTGCGTGCGGTACCCCGGCGCCCACCCGCCGTGTCCGATCCGGGTAGCGTCGCGCTCGCGCATCACGCGGAAGCCCAGGCCCCAGCCCTGCTTCCAGTCCGGATCCAGCCAGTGCACGCGCTGCATCTCCCGCAACGTGCTGCCGCGGAGCACCTGGGCGCCGCCGGCCGGTCCGTCCCGGAACTGGAGCATCGCGAACTTCGCCAGGTCGCCCACGGTGGACGTCATGTTGGCCGCCGGGGCGATCCCCTTGAAGTCGGCGGCGGAGCCGAGCACCGCGCGGCCGGAACCGGGCAGCCGCCGTCCATACCCGACGGCCAGCCTGGGGTCTTCTGGATCGGGTGCCTTGACCAGTGTGTCCCTCATGCCGAGAGGATCCAGGATGCGCTGCCGTACGAAGTCCTCGTAGCTCTGACCGGACACCGCGGCAACAATCTCGCCCGCCACGGCGAGCGCGAGGTTGGAGTACTTCCAGCGGGTCTCGGTGGGGTAGACCGGCTCCTGGCGTGGGAGCGCCTCCCTGACCTGATCGCGGGTCGGGAAGGTGTCGTCCGTCCAGTAGGGAAACGCCGCCTCGCGGGGCAGCCCGGCGGTGTGGGTCAGCAGGTGGCGGATGGTGATGGGCGGCGCATCGGGATGGCGCTGCCGGATGTCGAACCAGGGCAGGTGCCGGTCGACGGGGTCGTCGAGCTGGAGCCGGCCGGCATCGCGCAGAATCAGGATGGCGGTGGCGGTGAACAGCTTGGTGACGGACGCAATCCGGTACCGGGTGTCGGCGGTCGCCGCGACCCGGTTGTCCAGGTCGGCGTGGCCGAATCCGCGTGCCCACACCAGCGCCTGGTCATGGACGACTCCGATGGAGAGGCCCGGCTCGGCCCGGTGCGCCATCTGGGCTTCGATCCAGGCGCTCAGCAACTCGATGTTGGAAGCGACATCGGCATGGGTGGGCGTGATCATGAGTGACGATCATATCGAGTTGCATGATTGTGTTTTGCATGTGATATTCAAGTAGAGATGCCGGAATACGCGCGATTGCTTCAGTTGCGGACCGATCCACCGGCAACGTTCTTCCTCTGGGGACCGCGGCAGACGGGCAAGAGCACCTTGCTCGGGACCGAGTTTCCCGACGTGCCCTGGGTCGATCTGCTGCGCCCGGAGACCTACCGGCGCTATCTGCAGAACCCGGAGTTGCTGGTCGACGAACAGCGCCGGCACGGCAGGGACTTCATCGTGATCGACGAGGTGCAGAAGGTGCCGGCACTCCTCGACGCCGTGCACTGGCTCATCGAGCACCGCGGCGTCCGCTTCGCCCTCTGCGGATCCAGTGCCCGCAAGGTTCGCCGGGGTCAGGCCAATCTCCTCGGGGGTCGCGGCGAACGGCGTGAGCTGCACGGCCTCTCGGCGATGGAAGTCGGGTCCGGCATGGATCTGGTCAGACTGCTGAATCACGGCTACCTGCCCCCCATCCACGACGCGGACCGGCCGCTTCCGTTGCTGGATGCCTACGTTTCCCAGTACCTGAAGGAGGAGATCGCCGCCGAGGGGCTGACGCGGCGGCTGCCCGCCTACGCCGACTTCCTCGGTCTGGCAGCGCTGTCCGACGGCGACGTGGTCAACTACACGACCGTCGCCCGCGACACCGGCGTTTCCAGCCAGACGGTCCGCGGCTACTTCGAGCTCCTTGAGGACACGCTGCTGGGGAGGTTCCTCCCGGCGTACCGGAGGCGCCCGAAGCGGAGGGTCGTGGCCTCGCCGAAGTTCTACTTCGGCGATGTCGGCGTCGTGAACTTCCTGGCCAAGCGGGGGACGGTGCAGCCCGGCAGCGAGCTGTTCGGCAAGGCGTTCGAGAACTGGGTGTTCCACGAGCTGTGCTGCTACAACTCGTACCGCGCGCGCTACGCGGATTTCTTCTACTGGCGTCTGAGCTCGGGCATTGAGGTCGACTTCGTGGTCAACCACATCGACTGCGCCGTGGAGGCCAAGGCGGTCACGCGGGTCCGGGGCGAGCACGCCAAGGGGCTGCGGGAGTTGAAGCTCGACCATCCGGAAACCAGGCGCCGTGTCGTCGTGTCGCTGGACCCCCACGATCGCACCACCGAGGACGGCATCGAGCTGCTTCATCACACCACCTTCCTGACGCAGCTCTGGAACGGGACGCTGTTCTGAGCGGTCCGTCGGTTGTCGATGGCGGGGGCGAGCTATTATGCTCGGCAGCGGCATGACATACCATCTGGTGTCGTTCGGCTGCCAGATGAACCTCTCCGACACCGAACGGATCGCCACGGTGCTGGACTCCGCGGGGTTCGTGAGGACCGGTCGCGAGGAAGATGCGGACCTGATCGGCGCGATCGCCTGCTCGGTCCGGCAGCGGGCGATCGACCGCGTGGATGCCCGTATCGAGCGCTGGAATGCCTGGAAGGCGCAGCGACCCCTGCTCACCTTCGTCTCGGGCTGCGTATTGCCGCACGACGAGCCGCGGCTTGCCGGAAAGTTCGACTTCCTGGTGCGCACCGCCGACGTGCCGTCGCTCCCCGATCTGATCCGCCAGGACGGGGTGGTGACCCCCGCCTCGGGCGCCGGCTACCTGGGCACCGACGACGCCTTCTGGAAGATCATCCCGCGCTACTCCTCCGACCACGCCGCCTTCGTGCCGATTCAGAACGGCTGCGACAAGCTCTGCACCTTCTGCGCCGTGCCCTATACCCGTGGGCGTGAGGTGTCGCGGCCGTCCGCCGGGATTCTGGACGAGGTGGGGCGCCTGGTCGGCCGCGGCTACAACTCGATCACCCTGCTCGGCCAGAACGTCAACTCCTACGGCACCGACACGTCGGGCGAGTGCAGCTTCGCCGAGCTGCTCCACCGGGTCGCCTGTCTGTGCGAGAAGGCCGGGCGCACGATATGGGTCTACTACACCTCTCCGCACCCACAGGACATGTCGACCGAAGTGCTGGAGACCATGGCCGCCCACCCGTCGATCGCCAAGCAGGTGCACCTGCCGCTGCAGTCCGGGGACGACAAGGTCCTGATCCGCATGAACCGCAACTACCGGCTTGATCGCTACCGCCGAATCGTCGACGACATCCGGCGCATCCTGCCGCAGGCAACGCTGTCCACGGACATCATCGTCGGCTTCACGGGCGAGACCGGCGAGCAGTTCGAGCAGACCCGCCGCGCGATGCGCGAGTTCCGGTTCAACATGGCCTACATCGCCGCCTACTCGCCGCGTCCCGGCGCCGCCAGCTCCCGCTGGGCGGACGACGTGCCGGCCGCGGTGAAGAAGGAGCGCGTGCAGATCCTCTCCGACGAGCTGCAGCGTTCGGCCGGCGCCTACAACGCCGCCCTGGTCGGCAGCACGCTGCCGGTCCTGGTCGAGGGGCCGGCCCGTCGCGCCGGTCATCTGACGGGCCGTACCGAGGGACGGGTGATCGTCCGCTTCCCCGAGCGGGCCGGCGTCCTGCCCGGCCACATCGTGCCGGTGCGGATCACGGGCGCCGCGCCGCTCTCCGTGGAAGGGGAGGCCGCTGCCGCGCCCAGCGAAGCCGACACGCCCGCCTGCGAGCTTGCCTCATGAGCGCCGCCGCCAGGACCGCCGTCGGCATCGGCGACATCGCCCTCTACCTGCCGTCGCTGCAGGTCGACATCGGCGCGCTGATCCGCCGCCGGGTCGAGGAGAACCCGTTGCTGCGCAAGGCGCTCAAGCGGGCATTCGAATACACGCAGCAGGAGAAGGTGCGCTTCCCGGCATGGTGGGAGGACTGCGCGACCATGGCCGCGCAGGCAGCCCTGCGGTTGCTGACCCGCGGGACCCTGTCGCTGGCCGACCTGCGCTACCTGGCCGTGGGCACGGAGACCACCGTCGACCACAGCAAGCCGGTCGCAGCCTACGTCGAGGGGATGCTGCAGGATGCCGGTTGCGAGGTGCCCGAGGGCATCTCCACCTTCCAGATCCAGCATGCCTGCGCGGGCGGGATGATCTCGCTGCTGGCCGTGCTGGCGCTGCTGGCGCTGACCAACCGGCCGGCCGAGAGCGGCGTGGTGGTCTGCTCGGACGTCGCCCGCTACGACCCCGCTTCGACCGCGGAGCTCACCCAGGGCGCGGGCGCCGTCGCCATGAGCGCCTGCGTCGACCCCAAGCTGCTGGAGATCGACGTGGCCACCGCCGGCTACTCGTCGAGCGACGTCGACGACTTCTTCCGGCCGCTCGGTTCCGACACCGCGCGCGTGAAGGGCGGCTACTCGCTGAAGTGCTACAAGCAGGCGGTCAGCCAGGCGCTGCTCGACCACTGCACACGCGCCGGGCGGGAGCCGCGCGAGGTCCTGGCCGCCACCGACGCGTTCGCCCTGCACAGTCCGTTCATGACGCTTCCGGTGGAGGCGATGAGCGAGCTGATCAGCCGCCACCTGGGGCTCGACAAGGCCGCCAGCCGGGCATTCCTGGCCGAACGTGACCTGGACGCGGCCGTCGAACCCGTCGGCGTGATCGGCAACATCTACTCGGGCGCGCTGTTCCTGGGCCTGGCGTCCGTGCTCTGGAGACGCTACCAGCGCCTGGGCGACGATATCGTCGGCCGGCAGGTGCTGCTGTTCTCCTACGGCTCCGGCAACACCGCGGTGGTGGTCGCCGGCCGTGTGGCGGCGGGAGCGCCCGAGGTGATCCGGTCCTGGACCCTGGACGAGGAACTCGACCATGCGGTTCCGGCGACCTTCGGGCAATACGACCGGTGGATGGGCAGTCCCGGCGTGCCCGAGTCGGACGGCGGAACCGTCGCTGACGACGAAGTCGTACCGGCCAAACGGTTCTACCTGAGCGGCATTCGCGAGGACGGCTACCGACTCTACGACTACCAGAGAGACACGCGCCCGTAGCTCACGCCCGCGGGCGCGGTGATGACGCGATGACAGACGGCATCGGTCGGCGCCGCCTGAGCGGCACACCGTGACCCTGCCCGACCGTTTCCGTTACGCAACCGTCGCGGAGCGGCGCGCCATGCTGCGGAGCGCCGCCGCTGCCGGCGGCCATCCGCTCGGCGACGCCGAGCACGCCGCCACCGGCGCGCCGGACGGCGCGCTGGACCTGGCCGACCTGATGGTCGAATCGGCGGTCGGCGTGCTGTCGGTGCCCTTGGGGGTCGCCGCCGGGTTCCTGATCGACGGCCGCGAGCTTGCCGTGCCGATGGCGACCGAGGAGCCGTCGGTGATCGCCGCCGCCACCCACGCCGCCCGGCTGGTGCGCCGCGGCGGGGGAATCGCAACGAGCGGCGGGGTGCCGATGGCGACGGTGCAGGTATTCGTCGACGGTGCGGCGGCCGCCGCTGAAACGGTGCGTGCAGCCGAGCCCGAGATTCGCGACCAGGTGGACGCGGCGGTGCCGACGCTGGTGGCGCGCGGCGGCGGCTACCGCGGCCTGCGCGCGGTCCCTCTGCCGGCCAGCGGCGTGCTCAAGGTGGAGGTGGACCTTGACGCCCGCGACGCGATGGGCGCCAACAAGGTCAACACCGCGGGCGAGGCGCTCCGCCCGTTGCTGGAGCGGGCCGGCGGCGGGACGGTGCTGATGTCGATCGTCACCAACGCGTCGCGGCACAACCTCTGCACGGCCCGGTTCTCCTGCCCTGAACATCGGCTGGCGCGTGCCGGGCGCAGCGGCGCGCAGATGGCCGAGCGGGTGGTGCGGGCAACCGCGGTGGCCGCCGACGATCCCGACCGTGCGGTCACCCACAACAAGGGGATCATGAACGGCATATCCGCGGTGGCGCTGGCGACCGGCAACGACACGCGGGCCGTGGAGGCGGCAGCCCACCTGCACGCCGGCCGCTCGGGAAGATATGGGCCGCTGTCCGCCTATCGCCGCCAGGATGGCGAGCTCGTCGGAGAGCTGTCGGTGCCGATCCCGCTCGGCTCGGTGGGCGGGGCAACGAGCGTTCATCCCGGCGCACGGTTCGCCCTGCAGGTGCTGGGCAATCCCGGCGCGCGGCCGCTCGCCCGGATCGCGTGCGCGGTGGGGCTCGCACAGAACCTGGCGGCGCTGATGGCGCTGGTCGGAGAGGGGATCCAGCGCGGCCATCTGCGCCTGCACGCGCGCCGGCTGGCGTTTCAGGCCGGCGCGCGCGGCCCGGAGGTGGAGCGGATCGCCGACCGCATCGCCGGCGCCGGCACAGTCGACGGCGCCGCCGCCGCCGCGGCGCTCGCCGAGCTGCGCCGCGGCGAGCCGTGATGGCGCCCGAGGAGGCGGGAGTGGCCACCGCGGTCGCCCACCCGAACCTGGCGCTGGTCAAGTACTGGGGCAAGGCGGACGCGGAGCGCAACCTGCCGGCCACGCCAAGCCTGGGCATCTCGCTCGCGGCGCTCCGCAGCCGCGTGCTGGTGCGGCTCGACGGCGACGGCGACACCGTGGACCTGGACGGCCGCCGCCTCGACCCGGCCCGCTACCGGCCGTTCCTGGACGCGGTTCGCGTCCGGTGCGGGACCCGCAACGGCTTTCGCATCCACGCGCGCAACGACTTCCCGAGTGCGGCCGGCCTGGCCAGCTCCTCCTCCGGGTTCGCGGCGCTGGCGGCAGCGTGCAGCGCGGCGTGCGGCGCGGAGCTCCCGGACGGCGAGCTCTCCGCGCTGGCGCGGGTGGGCTCGGCGTCCGCGGCGCGGGCCGTGTTCGGCGGCTTCGTATCGCTGCCGGCCGGCGCCGAGGAGGCGCGGCCGCTGGTCCCGGCGGAGGCGTGGCCGGAGTTGCGGGTGGTGGTCGCCGTGGTCACCGCCGCCGCCAAGCCGATCGGCTCGCGCGAGGCGATGGAGCGGGTGCGGCTTACCTCGCCGGCGTATGCGGGATGGGTGGCCGACAGTCCCGGGCTGTACCGGGAGGCGGTGGCCGCGGTGCGGGACCGTGATCTGCCGCGGCTCGGCGTGGCGATGCGCAAGAGCTACTCCCGCATGTTCGCGACCATGCTCGCGGCCGATCCGCCGATCCGCTACTGGCTGCCGGAGACGCTCGTGCTGCTCGCGGCGGTGGAGGAGCTGCGGGAACAGGGCGTGGCCGCGTGGGAGACGATGGACGCGGGCCCGCAGGTCAAGGTGCTGTGCCTCGACGGCGACGCGCGGCGGGTGGCAGCGGCGCTGGCTGCGGCGTGCCCGGCTGCGCCGCCGCCGCTCGTGTCGGCAGTCGGGGCGGGAGTGGTCCGTGGCGGCTGAGGCATGGGTATGCAGCGCGCCGGGCAGCGTGCTGCTGCTGGGCGAATACGCGGTGCTGCAGCCCGGCGGACTGGGGGTGGCGGCCGCGGTGGAGCCGCGCGTATGCGTGCGCGTGCGCCCGGCGGCGGACGCGTTGCGCATCGAGGGCACCGACGGCGTCGACCGGTTCGCGTGGCGTGCCGGCGCGGGCGGCCTGCTGGATGCGGTGGTCGACGCGTGCGCGACCGAGCTCGGGCGGGCGCCGGATCCGGCGGCGGTGACGGTGGACTCCGGCGCACTGACCGGGGACGGACGCAAGCTGGGCCTGGGGGCGAGCGCCGCGGTGGCGGTGGCGGTGACCCGCGCGCTGCTCGATCGCCCTGATCGCGAGGTAAGGCTCGACACGGTGTTCCGCACCGCACTGAGCGCGCATCGCGCGGCGCAGGGAGGACGCGGCAGCGGCTACGACGTGGCCGTGTCCACCTACGGCGGCACGGGGCTGTTCCACGGCGGCGGGGAGCCGCGTTTCGAGCCTCTTCCGGCCGCCCCCGCGGACCTGTTCCTGGTGCTCGGCGATCGGCCGCTGGCGACGCCGCCGGCGGTGTCCCGCTATCTGGCGTGGGCTCGCGAGCAGCCCGTCGACTGCCGGCGCCATCGCCGGGTTTCCGATGCCATCGTCCGCCACGCGTTGCGTACCGGAGGGTGGGCCGAGGCGCTGCGCGCCGGCCGCCGGGTGACGCAGTGGCTGGGGGAGCACATCGGCGTCCCGGTGGAGCCGGATGAGCTCCGCGGGCGGCTGGACCATGTGGCCGCCGCCGGCCATGCCGGCAAGCCTGCCGGTGCCGGCGGCGAGCTGGCGATCTGCGTCGCGGCGCCGGGATGCGCCGTGCCGGACCGGCCCTGGGTTCGGCCGCTTACCGTCAGTGCGGTGGGCGTCGGGGACGCCGGTGCCGGGGACGGCGGGATCGGCGCGTGACCGGCCAGGCGGCCGGCAAGCTGCTGCTGTTCGGCGAGCACGCCGCGGTGTACGGCCGTCCGGCGGTCGGTCTGGGCGTGCCGTGGTCCCTGCGGCTCCGTTTCGTGCCGGCGCGCGCAGGGGACGAAACGGGTGCCGCGGCCGAGCGGCTTCGCGATGCCTGCGGCCGGATCGGGATCGGCGCGCCGCCGGCCGGCGCGCTGGAGGTGCGTTCGGAGATTCCCTTCGGCGTGGGCCTGGGTTCCTCGGCGGCACTCTGCGTGGCGCTGGCCCGCGCCGTGGGCGGTGCGGCGGCTGCGCCGGGCGAGCGCGAGCTGTGGGACAGAGCGCACCGCGCCGAGCACGCCTTCCACGGCTCGCCGTCCGGCATCGACACGGGGCTGGCGCTGCTCGGCGGCGTCCAGCGGTTCATGCCGGCGGGGCCGGGCAGCGTGCCGGCCGCGCAGCCGATCGCCGTGCAGCGGCTCCACCTGGTCACGGGCTTCGTGCCGCGCTGCGGCGACACCGCCGCCCACGTGGCGGCCGTCCGGGAACGAATGCAGGCCGGCGACACCGAGGTCCGAGCGGCGATCGACCGTCTCGGAGCCATCGTCGAGCCCGCGTGCCGGCTGCTCGGCGCCCCTGCCGCCGATCGGGCGGTCCGCCTGGGCGCGCTGGCCGATGAGGCCGGCGCGCTGCTGAACGGCATCGGCGTGGGCTCGCCCGTGGTGGCCGACCTGCTGGCGGTCGCGCGAGCGGCCGGTGCCACCGGCGGCAAGATCTCCGGCGGCGGGGGAGGCGGTGCCTTCGTGGCGTTCGTTCCGGACCGCGCGACCGGCATGGCGGTGCTGGCTGCGGTGGCCGCACGCCTTCCCGCTGGCGCCGGCTCCGCCGTGGCGTTGCTGGCGCTGGAACGCGGCGGCGCCGCGATGCTGGCTGGCCGCGAGTGGCCCGCGCCGGTCACGCGGCGCATCCGGATTGTCCGGGCGTGAACGGGCGCGGAGGCCGCGGCGCCCACGATCCATGAACCGGGTGAGGTGACGATGACTGGAGCAGGCGGCGGGGGAGCACCGCCACGCGAGCATCCGGTTGTGGAGGTGGCGGCGACGGATCCTCTCTTTCCGCGCTGTCGATTTCGGATAAGGAGCCCGCTGGCGGCGGGGACGCTGGTGCGGATTCGCGCGAGCGGCGTCATGCCGATGGTGAGCGTTCGCATCACCGCGGCGCGTGCCGACTGCGGCGAGCCGTTGCCGTTCGCCCATCGCTACGAGTGGGGGGAGATGGAGCACCGCTGGAGTTGGTACATCGCCACGATGACGATGGCGGTCGTGCGCCTGCGCGAGGATCTGCCCGCGGGTGCGACGCTGGAGGTGGAGGCGGAGTACCAGGAACGGAAGATGCGCGGCGAACGGGAAACCGGCCGGCCGTCGCCGCAGCAGTCACGCGACCGCTACAGCGGGCTGACGTGGAGGCTGCACGCGCTGGCGGTCGCCGACGTCGACGCGGAGCAGGGAGAACCGGTGGCGGCGCCGTTCGAGGTGCGTTTCGTCGCGGGAGAGCCTGCACGCCTCGCCGCCTGGCTGCGCCACGACGGCCGCCTGCTGGTGCGGCGCTTCGACCGGGCCGGCAACCCGGCCGCGACACAGGCGGCGGCCGGAAGGGCAACCGCGCATGGCAGTGCGGGCCGCGTCGCGGTGCGGGAAGGCGCCGGCCTCACCGCGGTCAGCAACGCCCTGCCGCGTGCCCTGGACGGCACGCCGATCTTCTTCGGCGAATTCCACTGGCACACGGAGTTCTCGGGCGACGGTCAGCGCCCGACCGTCGATGCGCTGCGCAGCGCGCGGGACGAGCTGGCGCTCGACTTCGCCGGACCGTCGGATCACCTGAGCCCGGCCGGGACCTATCGGAGCAGCGGCGTGGAGGGGACCGTGACCCGCACGGTGGCCGAGCAGGCGGCCCTCTGCCGGCCGTTCGAGGAGCCGGGACGGTTCTGCGCGGCGCCCGCGGCCGAGCTGAGCCGGCGCTACGGACACGCCAACCTCTACGCGGAGAGCTGGGACCTCCTTGAGGAGATCACCGCACGCTTCGCCGCCGAGCTGGCTCCCGCATGGGAACGGAAGAACGACCGTTACGACCTGGCGTCGTTGCTGCGGCTGTGTCCGCCGGGGCGCGCCCTGGTGGTGCCGCACCACAGCAACATGGACTCGTACGTCCGTGAGGGCGTGGTGCGTGACGATGGGCGCCCTGCCTGGTGCGCCATGCACTGGCCGTTGCCGGCCGATCGCGAGGTGGTGCGCCTGGTGGAGATGGTGCAGCAGCGCGGCTGCTTCGAAGCCGAGGAGACCGATGAGCGGTGGCGCATCTGGGACGGCGGGCTGGGCGGCAGCGTGCGCACCGCGCTGGCGCGCGGCTACCGGCTGGGTTTCGTCGGCGGAACCGACAACCACAGCGGCTGGCCGACGCGCATGGGCGACGGCTGCTGCGGGCTCACCGCGATACAGGCACCGGTGCTGGCCTGGGACGAACTGTTCCGCTCCCTGTACGCCCGGCGCTGCTATGCCACCACAGGCGCCCGAATCGTCGCCGACGTCACGCTGAACGGCGCCGCCATGGGCTCAGAGCTGCGGTTGGAGCCGGGCGCCGAGCGCCGCCTGCGCGTGATGATCCGCGGCACGGCCCCGCTTGCGTGCGTGCAGGTCGTCCACTGCGGCCACGTGCTGGCGGATCTGCCGGTGGCCGCCGGCAGCGAGGACCTCGACGCGGAGTGGGTCGACGAACGCCCCGGCCGGCCGCTGCAGGACGTCTACTACTACGTCCGGGCGCGCCAGCGCGACGGCGAGTGTCTGTGGACGTCACCGTTCTGGGTCGATCTAATCGAAGATTGAGCATTCTGGAGGACACGGGAGGCCGCCGCCCAACTCCTTGACGCGGGGCGAACCCGCGCCTAGCCTTGCCGGATGCCACGCGGGGGCAGAGTGCACAACGCCGGCATGGTGTTGTTACGGCTCGGTACCGGCGTGGTGTTCCTGTGGTTCGGCGTCACCCAGCTCCGCGACCCGGACTTCGGCGCGGCCTACCTGCCCGAGTTCGTCTACGCGATCGGGGAGCAGCTCGGCATCATTGACTTCGACCGCCTGTTCACGGTCATCCACGGCGCTGTCGAGGTGGCGCTCGGCAGCGCGTTGATCGTCGGCCTGTTCACACGGGCGGCGGCGCTGCTGCTGGCCGTGCAGCTTGCCGTGATCGTCGTCACCCTCTACACGCTGGGGTTGCCGGCGGTCGCGATCCGGGATTTCGGCGTGATGATCGCCACGCTGGTGGTGGCCATGAACGGCCCGGATCGCATGTCGGCCGACGGCTGGGGCAGGGGCAAGAGCCGCGGCGGATAGGGCGCGGCACGCTCAGGGACTGGCGCCTTCGATGACGAGGCGCCGCTGGTTGCCGCCGTCGGCGTCCATCACGTAGAGCTCCATCCCGCCGCCGTCCCGGTCCGAGCTGAACACGATCGTGGAGCCGTCAGGCGACCAGCTCGGGAAGAAGTCGCGGTTGTCGTTGTCGGTCAGCGCGCGCTTGCCGGTGCCGTCGGCGTTGACCACGTAGATCTCCAGGTCGCCGTCGTGATCGGCGGAATACAGGATCTTGGATCCGTCCGGAGAGTACGAGGCATCCAGCGCCGACGGTAGCTGCTGGGCAGCGGTCTGGGGGTTGGGAAAGCGCGGGAAGCAGCCGGTCAGGACCAGCGCGCCCCCGAGCACGATCAGCGCGGCGCGCAGAACGGACATCGGCTTCATCACGGCGCAGGCAGGCTACACCGCCGCCGGCCGGCATGCCAGACTGCCCGGTCGAATTGACGACGCTGCTGGCGGAACCTACGCTCTGAGCCGTGCAGTGGCTCGCAACGGCGGTCGAGCGAGTCGCGGCCGTCGCCGACGCCAGCCCGGTCCTCAGCCTGGGCATGCTCCTGCTGTGCGGCTACTTCGCCGGCCGGCTGGCCGGCCTCATCGGGTTGCCGGCCATCACCGGCTACATCGTTGCCGGCCTTGTGCTGGGAGACTCGGTCACCGGTCTGGTCACCCACCATGCGACCGCGCGGCTGCAGCCGGTCACGGAGGTGGCGCTGGCCTTCATCGCCATCACGATCGGCGGCGAGTTTCAGCTTCCCAAGCTGCGCCGGTCCGGCGCCAAGATCCTGGTGATCACCGTGCTGGAGGCGTTCCTGGCGTTCCTGGTGGTCAGCACCGTGCTCAGGGTTCTGGGGCTGGAGTCCTGGTTCGCCCTGCTGCTGGGCGGCATCGCGGCGGCCACGGCGCCGGCGGCGACGGTCGTCATCGTCCGCGAGCTGAAGGTGCACGGCGAGTTCGTGGACTACCTGTACGGCGTCGTCGCCTTCGACGACGCCATCGCCGTCCTGCTGTTCAGCCTCATCCTGGCGCTGGTCACCCCGCTCCTGGGCGCGGCCGGAGCGGACCACGGCGGCGTCCTGCACGCCGCCGCGGAGGCCGGGTCGGAGATCGGGCTCTCGTTGCTGCTCGGCGCCGTGGGCGCCGTGATCCTGCACGCGATCGCCCGCAGCGCGGCGTCCGACGGCGCCCGCATGGTGATCACCGTGGCGGTGGTGTTCATCGTCACCGCCGGCGCCCTCGCCCTGCACCTGTCGCCGCTGCTCGCGAACATGATGTTCGGGGCGGTGCTGATCAATCTGAGCCCGTCCAACCGGCAGCTCTTCATGGTGCTGGAACCGGTGACGCCGCCGATCTTCGCCCTGTTCTTCATCCTGGCCGGCGCCGAGCTGCAACTCTCGGTGTTCACGGAGCTGATCATCGTCGGCTACGGCGTCGTCTACCTGGCGGCCCGCTTCGCCGGCAAGATGGTAGGGTCATACCTCGGCGCGCGGGTGATGAGCGCGCCGGCCGGTGTCCGCCGCTACCTTGGCTTCTGCCTGTTTCCGCAGGCGGGCGTGGCGATCGGTCTGGCGCTGTTCCTGCAGGGCGCGAGCGTGGTGGCCACGGCCGCGGAGGATATTCAGCGCCTGGTGACGCAGTTGGTCAACATCGTGCTCCTGAGCGTGTTCATCAACGAGCTGATCGGCCCGTTGATCTCGCGCTACGGCGTGACCCGCGGCGTTGCAGCGCAGCGCTAGGAGTGGTAACGATGGAGGAGAGGTAGATCGTGGAGCTACGCGAGATCATCGACGCGCGCGCCTGCACCGTGGCGCTCAGCGCGACCGCCAAGGAGCAGTGCGTGCGCGAGCTGGCGGAGCTGATCAGCGCCGGCATGGAGGGAGTCACCGCGGACGAGCTGCACCGGGCGCTGGTGGAGCGCGAGGAGGCGGGGTCGACCGGGTTCGAGGACGGCGTCGCCATGCCGCATGCGCGGCTGCCGCAGGTGTCGCAGTTCGTCTTCGGCATCGCCGTGTCCAAGCGCGGCATCGACTACGACAGCGTCGACGGCAAGCGCACGCGGCTGTTCTTCGTGCTGGTCGGACCGGACGAGGATCCGCAGCAGTACCTGCAGCTCCTGGCGCAGATCTCCCGGACCGGCCTCAGCCGGCGGCTGCACGAGGAGCTGCTGGCCGCGCCGACGCGCCAGCAACTCGCCGACGCGTTCGCGGCGCACCTGGAACCGGCCGTGGCGCGCGCTGCCGCCGGCACCTCACGCATTGGCGACCGGTTGCTGTTCGTGGTGGTATACGAGCAGCGCTACTTCGATGACATCGTCACGCTGTTCCTGGAGCGCGGCATCCGCGGCGCCGCGGTGTTCGACACCAAGGGCATCCGCGGGCACCTTACCAGCGTGCCGATCTTCGGCGACTTCCTGAATTTCCTTGGCGAGAAAAGCGATATGAGCAGGACCATCATGGCCGTCGTGCCGGCGGGCGAGTTCGACCGGCTGATCGCCGGCATCGAGGAGATCACCGGCGACCTCGATTCCCATGCGGACGCGGCGATCCTGGCGATCGACCTTGCGTTCAGCAAGGGCTCACTGGAGCGCGCCTGATGGCCATCCCGGTTCGCCCGCCGCTGGCGCAGCCCGGCGAGACCCGCACCATCATCGCCTGGACCAGGGAGATCGGTGATCCGGTGAGCGCCGGCGAGACGATCTGCGAGGTGGAGACCGACAAGGCCACGGTCGAGATCGAATCGCAAGCCGACGGCGTGCTGGTTGCGAAGCTGTTCGACGTCGGGGAGGAGATCCCGGAGGACGGACCGATCGCGATGGTCGGCACGGCCGAAGAGATCGGGAGCACGGAGGCCGGCGTGGCCGAAACGGACACCGAGCCGGCTGACGCGGCCCCGCCGGCACCGGCCGAACCAGCCGCCCCCGCGGCACCAACCGCTCCGGCGCCCACTCCCGCTACTCCCACGGCGGCGGACGCGCCGCGGCGCTTGGCGGTCTCGCCACGGGCGCGCAAGCGGGCCGCCGAGCTGTCGGTGACGCTGACCGGCCTGACCGGCACCGGCCCCGGCGGCCGCATCATCGAGCGCGACGTGCTGGCAGCCGGCGCCGCGGCACCGGCTGCCGCTCCGGCGCAACCTCCCGTCCCGGCTCCTGCCCCGTCCGCGGCCGACCATGCTGTTGCCGATCAGGTGATCCCGGTGCGCGGCGCCCGCCGCCTGGTCGCCGAGCGCATGCACGCATCGCTGCGCGACACGGCGCAGCTCACCATGACCTCCTACGCGGACGCCACGCGCCTCCTGCAGCTCCGCGCCGCCTTCAAGACCGCCGATCCGCAGTTCGAGATGAGCGACGTGACCCTCAACGACCTGCTGCTGTTCGCGGTGGCCAGGACCCTGACCGAGCATCCGGAGATCAACGCCATCTGCCGCGACGGCGAGAGCGGACTGGAGATCGTTCGCCCGTCCGCCGTGCACCTGGCGTTCGCCGTCGACACGCCGCGCGTGCTGATGGTGCCGGTGATCCGCGATGCCGCCGGCCTGCGGGTCCGCGAGCTGTCGGCCAGCGCCGCAGACCTCGCGGAGCGCTGCCGCGAAGGGTCGATCACGCCGGCGGAGCTGTCCGGCGGCACCTTCACCGTGAGCAACCTGGGCAGCTTCGGCGTGGAGTCGTTCACGCCGATCCTGAATCCGCCGCAGGCCGCCATCCTGGGCGTGGGCGCGGTGACCTGGCGGCCGATCGGGGAGCAGGAGGTCCAGCAGCAGATCGCGCTGTCGCTGACGATCGACCACCGGCTGATCGACGGCGCTCCGGCGGCGCGGTTCCTGCAGACCCTGTGCGCCCGCATCGCCGAGCTGGACGTGCTGCTCGCCCTGTGAGTCCCGCCCCTTGAATGGCGGTCAGGCAATCCTCGCTCTGATCGGAAACACGCCGCTGGCTCCCATCCGCCACGGCATTCCGGGCGTGGAGGTGTACGCCAAGCTCGAGTATTACAACCCCACCGGCTCGGTGAAGGACCGCGCGGTCAAGGGAATGATCGAGCAGGCGCTCGCCTCGGACCTGCTGGCCGGCCGCACCCTGATCGAGGCGACCAGCGGCAACACCGGCATCGCCCTGGCCGCGATCGGCGCCGCGCTGCGGCTCGGCGTGCACATCCTCATGCCGGCCAACGCCTCGCCGGAGCGCAAGCGGCTGCTGGCCACCCTGGGCGCGGCGGTCACTTACACCGACCCGCTGGAGGGGACCGACGGCGCGCAGGCGGAGGCGCGGCGGCGCGTGGCGGCCGAACCGGAGCGCTACTACTACCCCGACCAGTACGCCAACCCCGCCAACTGGCAGGCGCATTACCGCGGCACGGGCCCGGAGATCTGGGAGCAGACCCGCAGGCGCGTCACCCACTTCGTCGCCGGGTTGGGCACCTCCGGCACCTTCATCGGCACCTCCCGCTTCCTGCAGGACAAGGGGGTGCGCTGCATCGCCGTGCAGCCCGACACGCCGCTGCACGGCCTGGAGGGCTGGAAGCACATGCCCACCGTCGCGCACGTGCCGGCCATCTACGACGCCGATCTGTGCTCCGACCCGATCGAGGTCCCCACGCCGGAGGCGTACCGCATGGCGGTCGCGGCAGGGCGCTACCTGGGCCTCCCGCTCAGTCCCTCGTCGGCCGCCAACCTGGCGGCTGCCCTGCGCGCCGCGCGCGAGGCCGGCCCGGGCGCGGTGGTGGTGACGGTGTTCCCGGACAACTCGCTCAAGTACCTGGCCGACGACTTCTGGGGGCAGCATGACGACGATCTCGAAGACCCTTTCGCGTGACATGGAGCGCGCCGGCGAACGCGCCTACCCCTATGAATGCGTCGGGGCACTGTTCGGCACGCGTCCGCCGTCCGGACCGGTCATCACCGAGGTCAGGCCGCTCGACAACGACTCCGAGGAGGACCGGCGCCGCCGCTTCCATGTGTCCGACCGCGACTACCTGGCGTGCGAGCGCCATGCCACCGCGGCCGGCCTGGAGCTGCTCGGCTTCTACCACTCGCACCCCGACCATCCGGCCGAGCCCTCCGGCACCGACCTGAGCTATGCGATGCCGCTGTTCTTGTATATCATTATCTCTATACAGAGGGCGGAATACCGCGGCCAGACGGGCTGCTTCGTGCTGAACGACGACAGCAGTTCCTTTCGCCGCGAGCCGATACGCGTCCTCGGGGATTGATCCATGCCGATTAATGTCAACATTCCGACGCCGCTGCGGCAGTTCCTGGACGGCCAGTCGACCGTCACCATCGACGCCGCCACCGACGTGGCCGACCTGCTCGGCCAGCTCACCGCGCTCAGCGCCGACCTCAAGAAGCACCTGCTGAACGCGGACGGCACCGTGCCCGGCTACGTCAACGTCTACGTCAACGACGACAGCATCCGCGACCGCGACGGGGAAGCGACGCCGGTCGCCGACGGGGACGAGATCTCGATCGTGCCTTCGATCGCGGGCGGCGCGGCCGCGCTGAACACGGAAGAGCTGGCGCGCTACAGCCGCCACATCATCATGCCGGAAGTGGGCCAGGAGGGGCAGCAGCGCCTCAAGGACGGCTCCGCCCTGCTCATCGGCGCGGGCGGCCTGGGATCGCCGCTGGCGCTCTACCTGACCGCCGCCGGCGTCGGCCGCATCGGCATCGTCGAGTTCGACGTCGTCGACCGCACCAACCTGCAGCGGCAGATCCTGTACGGCGAATCGACCGTCGGCGTACCCAAGCTCGACGCCGCCGCCGAGCGCCTCGCCGACCTCAACCCGCACGTGCAGATCGATCGCATCCCCCAGCAGCTCTCCTCGCAGAACGCGCTGTCGATCTTCCGCGACTACGACGTCGTCGCCGACGGCACGGACAACTTCCCGACCCGCTACCTGGTCAACGACGCCTGTGTGCTCACCGGCAAGCCCAACGTGTACGGATCGATCTTCCGCTTCGAGGGCCAGGTCTCCGTGTTCAACCACGACGGCGGGCCCTGCTACCGCTGCCTGTACCCGGAGCCGCCGCCGCCGGGGCTGGTCCCGTCCTGCGCCGAAGGCGGCGTGTTCGGCGTGCTGCCCGGCATCGTCGGCGCCATGCAGGCCAACGAGGTGATCAAGCTGCTGCTCGGCGTCGGCGACGTCGCCAGTGGCCGCTACCTGCTGTTCGACGCGCTCAAGATGTCGTTCCGGGAGCTGCGGCTGCGCCGCAACCCCGACTGCCCGGTCTGCGGCGACTCGCCGACGATCACCGAGTTGATCGACTACGAGCAGTTCTGCGGCATCCCCTCAGGCGCCGCCGAGGACGAGGGCGTGCCCGAGATCGACGTGCACGAGTTGGCCCGCCGCCTGGACAACGGGTCGGAGACCGTCCTGATCGACGTCAGGGAGCCGTTCGAGCATGAGATCAACAGCATCGAGCAGGCGGAGCTCATCCCGCTCGGCGAGCTGCCGGACCGGCTCACCGAGCTGTCGCCGAGCGACTCGTACGTCATCCACTGCAAGATGGGCGGGCGCAGCGCCAAGGCGGTGGAGCTGATGCGCTCGGAAGGGTTCTCCGACGTGGTCAACCTGGCCGGCGGCATCGACGCCTGGGTCGAGGAGATCGACCCGGACCAACCGAGTTATTGAGCGCCCCAAGTCGGTCGCCGGCGGCGACCGACTTGGCAGAGCGCTGGAACGGGGCATGAAGCAAAGGAGCACTTGAATGGGTAAGAGCCTTCTGGACAAGGTGTGGGATCTGCACCGCGTGGCGGAGCTGCCGTCCGGTGAGACCCAGCTCTTCGTGGGGCTGCACCTCGTGCACGAGGTCACCTCGCCGCAGGCGTTCGCCATGTTGCGCGAGCGCGGCCTCGCCGTCCGCCATCCGGAGCTCACCGTGGCCACGGTCGACCACATCGTGCCGACCGACGACGTGCAGCGTCCGTTCGCGGACCCGATGGCCGAGCAGATGCTCGAGCACCTGGAGCACAACGTCGCCGAGCACGGCATCCGCTACTACGGGCTCGGCCACGCCGATCAGGGCATCGTGCACGTGATCGGCCCGCAGCTCGGCCTTACCCAGCCGGGCATGACGATCGCCTGCGGCGACTCGCACACCTCCACGCACGGCGCGTTCGGGGCGATCGCATTCGGCATCGGCACCTCGCAGGTGCGCGACGTGCTGGCCACGCAGACGCTGGCCATGCGCAAGCCGAAGCTGCGCCGCATCACGGTGGAGGGCGACCTCGGCCCCGGCGTCTACGCCAAGGACGTGATCCTGTCGATCATCGCCACCTTGGGGGTGAAGGGCGGAATCGGCTACGCCTACGAGTACGGAGGCTCCACCATCGACGCGCTGGACATGGAAGGGCGCATGTCGATCTGCAACATGAGCATCGAGGGCGGCGCCCGCGTCGGCTACGTCAACCCGGACCGGACCACCTTCGACTTCCTGCGCGGGCGCCCCGAGGCGCCGGCCGGGGACGGCTGGGAGCCGGCGGTCGAGTTCTGGCGCGGCATGGCCTCGGACCCGGACACCGCCTACGACGACGAGGTGGTGCTCAAGGCCGCCGAGATCGAGCCGGTGGTCACCTGGGGCACCAACCCCGGCCAGTCCGCGGCGGTCACCGACATGATTCCCGACCCGGAGCGCGCGTCGGACGAGCTGCGCGACGGGATGGCCGCGGCGCTCGGCCACATGAAGCTGAGCCCGGGTGCGCCGCTGGCCGGCACGCCGATCGACGTCGCCTTCATCGGCTCCTGCACGAACAGCCGGCTGACCGACCTGCGCGAAGCGGCGCGGGTGGTGGAGGGCCGGCGCGTCTCGTCCGGGGTCAAGGCGCTGGTGGTGCCGGGATCGCGCCGCATCGCCGAGCAGGCCGTCTCCGAGGGGCTGCGCGAGGTGTTCGAGGCGGCCGGGTTCGAGTGGCGCGGCGCCGGCTGCTCGATGTGTCTGGCGATGAACCCGGACAAGCTGGAAGGGGCGCAGATCTCGGCCTCCTCGTCGAACCGCAACTTCGTCGGCCGGCAGGGGTCGCCGGACGGGCGCACGCTGCTGATGAGCCCGGCCATGGTGGCGGCGGCCGCGGTCGCAGGCCAGGTCACCGACGTGCGCGAGCTGCTGGGGGCCAACTGATGAGCACCGACGCCCGCATCACCGCCGTCTCCGGCACCGGCGTGCCGGTGCGCGGCGACGACATCGACACCGACCGCATCATCCCCGCGCGCTACCTGAAGGCGGTCACCTTCGACGGCCTGGGCGAGCACGCATTCCAGGACGAGCGGGTCGCCGCCGACGGCTCGCGCAAGGGGCACCCGTTCGACGACCCGCGCTACGCCGGCGCGCAGGTTCTGTTCGTGAACGGCAACTTCGGCTGCGGATCGTCGCGGGAGCACGCGCCGCAGGCGCTCTACCGCTCCGGCCTCCGCGCCATCGTCGGCGGCTCCTTTGCGGAGATCTTCGCCGGCAACTGCCTGGTGATGGGCCTGCCGCTGCTGACCTCGGACCTGGTCTCCGAGTGGCAGGACCGCATCGAGTCGGCGCCCGACACGCCGGTGCGGGTCGATCTGGAGCAGTCGACGATCACGATCGGCGGTGACACGTACCCGGTCGCGATGCCGGAGGCGGCGCGCCGGTCGCTGGTCGCAGGCACCTGGGACTCGACGGCGGCGCTGCTCGCCGGCGACCAGGCGATCGGCGCCACCGCGGCGCGGATCCCCTACCTGCAATGGAGAACGAGCGCATGAGCGACCTGAACATCCGCAGCCGTGCGATGACCGCCGGCGTTGAGCGCACGCCGAACCGGGCCATGCTGCGCGCCGTCGGCTTCACCGACGAGGACTTCCATAAGCCGATCGTCGGCATCGCCTCAGCCGGCAGCGACGTGACGCCGTGCAACGTGCACCTGGACGACCTGGCCGACCGGGCGCGCGCGGGCGTGCGCGACTCCGGCGGCGTGCCGGTGCGCTACAACACCTTCGTGGTCACCGACGGCGAGGCCATGGGCCACGAGGGCATGAAGTGCTCGCTGGTCAGCCGCGAGGCGATCGCCGACACGATCGAGCTGGTCACCCGCGGCCACCAGCTCGACGCCATCCTGGGCGTGGCCGGCTGCGACAAGACCATCCCCGGCACCGTGATGCCCATGGCCCGCCTGGACGTGCCGAGCATCTTCGTCTACGGCGGCACCATCCTGCCCGGCAACTTCCGCGGACGCGACGTGGACATCGTGTCGGCCTTCGAGTCGGTGGGCGCCTTCAGCGCCGGCCGCATCGACGAGGAGGAGCGGCACGGCATCGAGTGCACGGCCTGCCCCGGCCCCGGCGCCTGCGGCGGCATGTACACGGCCAACACGATGGCGTCCGCCATGGAGGCGATCGGCATGACCCTGCCGGGCAATGCCTCCATCCCCGCCGTCGACGAGCGCAAGGCGGCGGAGATGGATCGCGCCGGCCGGGCGCTGATGGACGCGGTGCGCGCCGGCCGCACGCCGCGGCAGATCATGACCCACGACGCGTTCGAGAACGCGATCCGGGTGGTGATGGCGCTCGGCGGCTCCACCAACGCCGTGCTGCACCTGCTGGCGCTCGCGCACGAGGCGGAGGTGCCGCTGTCGATCGACGAGTTCAACGCCTTCTGCGACACCACGCCGACCATCGCCGACCTCAAGCCGGCCGGCCGCTACGTGATGCGCGACCTGGACCGGGTGGGCGGCGTGCAGGCGGCGATGAAGCTGCTGCTGGACGCCGGCCTCCTGCACGGCGACTGCCTGACCGTGAACGGCCGCACCGTGGCGGAGAACCTGGCCGACGTGAGCGTGGAGCTGGAGGGCCAGGACGTGCTGTATCCGCTGTCGGCGCCGGTCAAGCCGACCGGGCCGATCAGCGTGATCAAGGGCAACCTGGCCCCGGAGGGGGCGGTGCTGAAGAGCTCGGGCGTGACGGTGCGCCGCCACACCGGGCCGGCGCGCGTGTTCGACGAGGAGGAAAGCGCCCTGCGCGCGATCCTGGACGGCTCGATCGTCGCCGGCGACGTGGTGGTGATCCGCTACGAGGGGCCGCGCGGAGGCCCGGGCATGCGCGAGATGCTGGCCCCGACCTCGGCGATCGCCGGCGCCGGGCTCATCGCGGACGTGGCGCTGATCACCGACGGCCGCTTCTCCGGCGGCAGCCACGGCATCGTCGTCGGCCACGTCGCCCCCGAGGCGCAGGCCGGCGGACCGATCGCCGCGGTGCAGGAGGGCGATGAGATCACCCTCGACCTGGACGCCAACACGATCGACGTGGCCCTGACGGATCAGGAGATCGAGGCGCGGCTGCGCGAGATCAAGCCGGCCGAGCGGCCCATCCCCTACCAGCGCGGCGTGCTCGCCAAGTACGCGCGGCTGGTCTCATCGGCCAGCCTGGGGGCCATCACGCACTGAGCAGACTGCTCAGATGCGAACAAGCCAGGTGGCAGTGTGGCCAAGCGCATGACCGTCGTCTTTGAGGACGAACGGCTCTACGCGGCACTCAGAGCAGAAGCCGCCCGGAAGGGCCGGCCTGCCACGGATATCGTCGTGCAGGCTATACACGAGTGGTTGGATGCCAAAGCGGACGATCCACTTCGAGCCGACCTTGAGGAGGCGCGCCAGGAATGGGAGCGCGAAGGCGGGCGCGAGGCTGGCGATTTTCTCGCGCAGATAACAGCGTCATCCTGAAGGTTCGTCGCTGTCCTGAATGCACATACTCTTCTCAAGTATCTTGATAAGAGGCGGCAGATCCTTCTGCACCGTCTGCCAGACGATGTCCAGGTTGATGCTGAAGTAAGCGTGAACCAGCCGATTTCGCATCGCTATGATCTTCTGCCAGGGAATGCTCGGAGTCCGAGTCCGAGTACCTTCCCCAACTTGAGCGGCAGCTTCGCCCAGGATTTCGATGTCCTTGACCAACGCCAAGACCAATTGGCGATCGGTTTCAAGATCACTGCGAACTCGGCCACGGGCGAACGAAGCCGCCTCGCGAGCGGCTTCAAGCATGTGACGCAGGCGAACCTCGTCATCCTTGGGCATATTGCACTTCCGCGGTGGCGAGCACTTCCTGCCTGAAATAGGGGCTCAGATCCTCGAGTGTCCGCAGGTCTACCCTTCGTCCTCTGAACAATTTGGACAACTCCAACTCCATGCCTGCGAGTCCCAATAACCCGGGGATGCGATCTGCCTGAAACTCGACGAGTACGTCGATGTCGCTTTCCGGCCCAAAGTCATCCCGGAGCGCTGAGCCGAAGATCGCCAGCCGTCGAATTCCATTTGCTTCGCAGAAGGACGAAAGCTCAGCCTTCTCAACCGATCCCTGTGCGTTCATGACGTACCGCACTCCTCCAGGGACAGATCCTCGTCTGTCACGTTCCAGTCGCGCAACAGCCGTTCGAGGTTCTCTGGGTCGTGGTACAGGTGTCCCTGGAACCCGAAGCCGATTGCGCCTTCGACGTTCTCGGGCCGGTCGTCCACGAACAGAACCGCCTCGCTCTCGCAGCCACAGCGTCGTGCGGCGTGCTCGTAGAAGCACCGCGAAGGCTTGGCGCAGCCGACGGCGGAGGAGTTGACGACGAAGTCGAACGAGTCACTCAGGCCCAGCCGGGCGAGATCGTCGTCGAGCCGCGTCGTGGCGTTCGTGACCAGGCCGAGCGCGGCCACGGACCGCGCGGTCTGCAGGACGCGCAAGGCGGCCTGATCGACGACCCCGCGACCGGCCGACCATGCCGCGACCGCGGAACGGGCGGTGGCGGTATCGGTCTGGGTTGCGAGCCGGCGTGAGACCTGGCTCCGCCACTCCGAATCCGTCAAGCGCCCGGTAATCGCGTCGTCCAGGATGGACGGGTCGAAGGCCGTCTTCGCCAAGCTGCCTCGCGGCAGTCCGTGCCGGTCCTCGATGGACGCCGTGACGGCGGCCGGCCAGTGACGGACCACGCCGTCGAAGTCCGTCAACACGACCCTGATGGCGCTCGTGTCGTTTGTCGATCCGCCCGGCCGGGGCGATACTCCGCGGACCATGGCATTGAATGTACACGTAACCGGAGTCAGCGGACTGATCGGCGATGTGGTGTACGCGCACCTGGCGGCGCAGCCGGATCGCTACACCGTGACGGGGAGCGGCCGGCGGTACGAGGGGTCGTCACGGGTGGCGGAGGGGCGCCCGCTGAGCTGTCCGCCGGATCGCTTCAGGCTGGCGGACCTGGCGGACCTGGAGGCGATGGAGCGGGCCTTCGAGGGGGCGGAGGTGGTCGTCCACATGGGCGCGATCCCCGACCCGTCGGCGCCGATCGAGGTCATCGTGCCCAGCAACGTGGTCGGCGGATACAACGCGCTGGAGGCATGCAAGCGCCAGGGCGTGCGCCGCATCGTCTACGCCAGCACGGTCATGACCAACTGGGGCTACCGGTTCGACGAACCGTACAAGGCGATCAGCGAGGGGCGTTTCGAGGACGTGCCCGACGGCTTCCGGCGCGTCACGCACCTGGACCCGGTGCGGCCGACCGAGCCCTACTCGGCCAGCAAGGTGTGGGGCGAAGGCATGTGCCGGGCGTACGCCGACGGCCACGGCCTGTCGTGCCTGTGCCTGCGCATCGGCGGAGTGAACGATCGTGACGTGCCCGGGGGGGCGGACGGCGGTGCGTTGTGGTGCAGCCAGCGCGACGTGGCCACCGTCGCCGAGCTGGCCGTCAACGCGCCGGCCGCGCTGCGCTTCGACATCTTCTATGCGCTGTCCACCAGCCGCTACCGGTGGCTGGACGCCGATCACACGCGCGAGGTGCTCGGCTTCGAGCCGGCCGACCGCGCCGAGGACCATCTCGCCGGTTAGGCCGCGGGACGGGCTCGGGGTGTGCTTGTCCCATCAGGCGGTGGGGCGGTATGTTGCACTCCCGGTGGAGTCCGGGGGAGGGGAAACCATCCCAGGAGGGAGATCATGCTCAGAAAAGTGGAAAACAAGGTAGAGAAAGTGGTTTCCGGCGCCAGCGCCGCCGTCACCGGCGCGAAAGACGCCGTTACCGGCGCCCTCGACTCGCGCGCCCACACGGTGACCGTCCGGCTCGACAACGACAGCCTCAAGTGCGTTGACGAGATGGTCCGGGCCGAGGTCGTCCCCGATCGCAGCGCGGCCGTGGCGCACCTGGTCAAGGAAGGCATCAAGGTCTCAGCCGACCTGCTCGACAAGATCCAGGAAGGCTTCGACCGGATCGAGGGCATCAAGCAGGAGCTGCGCGGACTCGGCAACGGCGTCGCGGTCGACGTGGAGGCCACGCCCGAGTAGACGTTGTCCGCGCACACGGCCGAGCGTCCATCCTTCGCGCTGAGCGCGTTTGGCGACGAGATGGACGACGACGTCGACACGCAACTCGACGTCCTGAGTGGGCTCGGCATCCGCTACCTGGAGATGCGGACCGCGTGGGGCAAGAAGGCTGCCGACCTCAGCGACCGGGAGATCGAGCGCCTGGCGACGGCCTGCCGGGAGCGCTCGATACGGGTGAGCTGTATCGGCAGCCGTATCGGCAAGTCGCCGATCACGGAGCCCCTGGCGGCGACTCTGGCCGAACTGGGGCGCATCCTGGATCTGACCGAGCGTCTGGACACGAAGCTGGTGCGGATCTTCTCGTTTCGCCCCCCGCTCGGTCGGGAGGCCGAGCACGTCGACGAGTCGCTTTCGCGGCTGAAGGTGCTTGCGGAAGCCGCGAGCGCGCGTGGCGCGGTTCTGGTGATGGAGAACGAGACCGGCATGGTGGGCGACACCCCGCAGCGATGCCACACGCTGCTCCACGGAGTCGACAGCCCGAGCCTCAGGTTCGTCTGGGACATTGGCAACTTCCCCCACAACGGCGTGGATCGCGCGGTGGATCGTGGCTGGCCGCGTCTCGGCCAGTACGTGGCGCACGTGCAGGTGAAGGACACGCGACTCGCGGATCGCGCCATGACCGTGGCCGGCGCCGGGGACGGCCAGGCACTGGAGCTGCTCGGCAAGCTCCGTGACGCCGGATACCGGGGCTTCCTCGCCCTGGAGCCGCACCTCGCCGACGGGGCGGAAGGCATGAAGCGGGCGGCTCGGGCTCTCCGGAGCCTGCTGGCGGACGCGGGCTGCACCGAGAGCTGATGGGCTCTCGCTACATCCCCATACGGTGATTTGCATTTCCGTGCGCCGGTGCGGATGGTCTCCCCCAGGCTGCCGCGCAACAGCTTGCCCTCGATCACCATCCGGCGCGTGCGGCGGCGCGTTGCCCAGGTGTTCGTCGCGGTCGGCGATGTGCACGGTTCGATCGCCGGCTATTACACGCTAAGCGCGGCCAGCTTGCAGACGAGCCGGCTACCGCAGGCCGGTTGACGCCGGCCGGCCGGCCGGCTAAGGTCCGCACACACCTTTAAGTCGGGTCCTGTGAGGCCCGAAAGGGAATGCCCATGCCGCACGCTGAGCGCTTGGTGAGTCGGCGCGTGCTCGACGCCGACCAGATCCGGCGCGCACTCATCCGCATCGCCCACGAGATCATCGAATCGGCCGATGATGACGTACGCTTGGTCGGCGTGCGCACGCGCGGCGTGCCCATGGCGCAGCGCATCGCGCAGGCCATGGACGACGCCACCGGCATCCATGTCCCCCTCGGCTCGCTGGACATCAACCTGTACCGCGACGACCTCAGTCAGGTGGCCGCTCAGCCGGTCGTGCGGCCCACCGAGTTGGGATTTCCCATCGACGACAGGGTGGTGATCCTGGTCGACGATGTCCTCTACACCGGCCGCACCACGCGCGCCGCCATGGACGCGCTGGCCGACTTGGGCCGCCCGCGCAAGATCAAGCTGGCCGTGCTCATCGACCGCGGCCACCGTGAGCTGCCGATCCGCGCCGATTACGTGGGCCGGAACATCCCCACGGCCCGCGACGAGAAGATCCGGGTCCGCTTCACGGAGACCGACGGCGTGGAAGACGTGCTGATCGACCGCAAAGGGGACCCGGCATGACGGGCACCCAGGCGTCCCCGGCCGCCGCCACGGCCACGGCGCCCGAGCCGGCCACGGAGAAGGTCCGCTGGTCGCGCAAGGACCTGTTGGCGCTGCAGGACCTGTCGCGGGAGGAGATCGAGCTCCTCCTCGACTCCACCGACTCCTTCAAGGAGGTCTCCTCGCGCGAGGTCAAGAAGGTCCCGGCCCTGCAGGGCAAGACCATCGCCAACCTGTTCTTCGAGGCCTCAACCCGCACCCGCTCAAGCTTCGAGCTGGCCGCCAAGCGGCTGTCGGCCGACACCGTCAACCTGACCGGCTCCACCTCCAGCACCGAGAAGGGGGAGAGCCTCACCGACACGGCCCGCGCCATCGAGGCAATGCAGATCGACACCGTGGTCGTCCGCCATCAGGCCTCCGGCGCCGCCGACCTGTTGGCTCGGGTGCTCGATGCCGGCGTGGTCAACGCCGGCGACGGCGTGCACGAGCACCCGACGCAGGGTCTGCTCGACATCTACACGATCCGCGAGCGCCGCCCGCTCTGCGGACTGCGCGTCTGCCTGATCGGCGACATCCTGCACTCTCGGGTGGCGCGCTCGAACATCTGGGGCCTGACCAAACTGGGGGCGTCCGTCACCGTCTGCGGGCCGCCGACGCTGATCCCGGCGGACATCGAGGAGCTGGGCGTGACGGTCAGCTACGATCTGGACGCCGTGATCGGCCGGCAGGACGTGCTGAACATCCTGCGCATCCAGTTCGAGCGCCAGCACGGCGGCTACTTCCCTTCGATCCACGAGTACGCGGTCGAGTACGGCATCACGCGCGAGCGGCTGGAAGCCGCCGACCCGGACGTGCTGGTGCTGCACCCGATGCCCATGCACCGCGGCGTGGAGATCGCTGCCGACGTGGCCGACGGCCCGCATTCCCTCATCCTGGACCAGGTGACCAACGGCGTGGCCGTGCGCATGGCGGTCCTGTTCCACACCTGCCTTGCCCGATGACGCTGCTGCTGCGCGGCGGGCGCGTGATCGACCCGCAGAACGGCGTCGACCGCGTCTGCGACCTGCTCATCCGCGACGGGATGGTCGCCGCCGTCGGCGCCGATTCCGGAACGGCGGCCGACCGCACCATCGACTGCACCGGGCAGGTGGTGACGCCCGGCCTGATCGACCTGCACGTGCACCTGCGGGAACCGGGGTTCGAGTACAAGGAGGACCTGCAGAGCGGGCTGACCGCCGCGGTGGCGGCCGGGTTCACCGGCGTCTGCCCGATGCCCAACACGCGGCCGGTCTCCGACAGCCGTCCCGACATGGAATTCCTGATCCGCGAGTCGCGCCGCATCGGGCTCGCCCGGCTGTGGCCGGTGGGCGCGGTCACCCTGGGCCAGGAGGGGAAGCAGCTCACCGAGTTCGGCCAGCTCCGCAAGGGCGGCGCGGTGGCGCTTTCGGACGACGGCCAGCCGATCGCCGACTCCATGGTGATGCGCCGCAGCCTGGAATACGCGCTGAAGTTCGAGCTGCCCATCCTGGTCCATGCCGAGGATCCGGGCCTGTCCGCCGGCGGCGCCATGAACGAGGGGCTGGCCGCCACCCGCATGGGGCTGTCCGGCACTCCCTGCGCGGCGGAGAGCGCGATGGTGGCCCGCGACATCCAGATCGCCGCGTTGACCGGCGGGCGCGTGCACTTCCTGCACGTCTCCTGCGCCCGCTCCGTGGAACTGATCCGCATGGCCAAGGCCGAGGGCATCTCCGTCACCGCCGAGACCTGCCCGCACTACTGGGAGCTCACCGACGAGGCGGTGGACGGCTACAACGCCGACGCCAAGATGTACCCGCCGCTGCGCGCGGAGTCCGACCGCGTGGCGGTCCGCGCGGCGCTGGCCGACGGCGTCATCGACACGATAGGCAGCGACCACGCCCCGCACGCCCCGTACGAGAAGGCGCTGGAGTTCGTGAGCGCGCCCAACGGCATCATCGGCCTGGAGACCGTGGTGCCGCTGGCGCTGAACCTGGTGCGTGACGGCGTGATCGACTGGGAACGGTTCGTGCGCTACCTGTCGGTCAATCCGGCGGCGCTGATCGGGGTGGGCGGCGGGCACCTGTCGCCCGGCGCGACGGCCGACGTCAGCGTGATCGACCCCGAAGAGTCCTGGGTCGTCGAGCGCGGCACGATCCGCTCCAAGTCGATCAATACTCCCTTTCTTGGCGACACCATGATCGGCCGGGCGACCGCCTGCATCGTCGGCGGACGCGTGCTGATGGAGCGGGGCAGCATGGAGGCGGCAGCGTGACCGCCGTGGGCAGCATGAGCGCCGCGGGCGGCGTGAGCCGCAGGGCGATGCTGGCGCTGGAGGACGGCCGGGTCTTTCACGGCACCCGCTTCGGCGCCGAAGGCACCCGCGACGGCGAGGTGGTCTTCAACACCAGCATGACCGGCTACCAGGAGATCATCACCGACCCCTCCTACAAGGGGCAGCTCGTCTGCATGACCTATCCGCTGATCGGCAACTACGGCATCAACGACGAGGATCCCGAGTCGGCCGGCCCGCAGGCGGAGGGCTTCATCATCAAGGAGCTGTCGCCGATCGTCTCCAACTGGCGCGCCACCGGCGACCTCTCCGCCTACCTGGAGGCGGCCGGCGTCATCGGCATCGAGGGCATCGACACGCGCGCGCTGACCCGCCACATACGGCGGGCCGGGGCGCTGAAGGCGATCCTCACCACCGAAGACATGTCGGAGGCGGACGCCGTGGCGCTGGCCGACCGCTCGCCGGGGCTGGTCGGCCGCGACCTGGTCGCGGCGGTCACCTGCGCCGAGCCGTACGTCTACAACACCGGAGGCAGCACCGGGGGCGCCCATCACGTGGTCGCCGTCGACTGCGGCATCAAGACCAACATCCTGCGCCTGCTGGCGGCGCGCGGCTGCCGGGTAACCGTGGTGCCGGCCTTCACGCCGGCCGCCGAAATCCTGGCGCTCGGCCCGGACGGCCTGTTCCTGTCCAACGGCCCCGGCGATCCGGACGGCCCGGTCTACCTGATCCAGGCCGTGCGCGAGCTGATCGGCTCGCTGCCGGTGTTCGGAATCTGCCTGGGGCAGCAGATCACGGCGCTGGCCGCCGGCGGCGAGTGTTACAAGCTCAAGTTCGGCCACCACGGCGGCAACCATCCGGTCAAGGACGTGGACTCCGGCGCGGTGGCGATCACCTCCCAGAACCACGGCTTCTGCGTGCGCCTGGACTCGCTGCCCGCCGACTACCGGCTGACCCAGGTCAACCTCAACGACGACACCGTGGAGGGGATCGAGCACCGCGAACTGCCGGTGTACGCCATCCAGTACCATCCGGAAGCGGCGCCCGGTCCCCACGACGCCCGCCCCCTGTTCGACCGCTTCATCGCCGACATGGCGGAGGCCCGCTGATGCCGCGCCGCGACGACCTCCACCGGGTCATGGTGCTCGGCGCCGGTCCCATCGTGATCGGCCAGGCGTGCGAGTTCGACTACTCCGGCACGCAGGCGTGCAAGGCGCTCAAGGAGGAGGGGTTCGAGGTGGTGCTGCTCAACTCCAACCCGGCCACCATCATGACCGACCCGGAGCTGGCCGACCGCACCTACGTCGAGCCGATCAACCTGTGGGCGCTGGAGCGAATCCTGGAGCGCGAGCGGCCCGACGCCGTGCTCACCACGCTGGGCGGCCAGACCGCGCTCAACCTGGCGGTGGAGGCATCGGAAGCCGGCCTGTTCGACCGCTTCGGCGTGGAGATGATCGGCGCCGACCTTCAGGCAATCCACATGGCCGAGGCGCGCCAGGAGTTCCGCCGCGCCATGGAGGAGATCGGCCTGGCGGTGCCGCGCTCCACCATCGCCGGCAGCCTGGAGGCCGCCCGCGCGGCGGTCGAGGAGACCGGCTTTCCCAGCATCGTGCGTCCCAGCTTCACCCTGGGCGGCACCGGCGGCGGCGTGGCGCGCACTCCCGAGGAGTTCGACCGGATCGTGCAGCTCGGACTGCAGCTCTCCCTCACGCACGAGGTGCTGATCGAGCAGTCCGTGATCGGCTGGAAGGAGTTCGAGCTGGAGGTGATGCGCGACAAGAAGGACAACGTCGTCATCATCTGCTCGATCGAAAACGTCGATCCCATGGGCGTGCACACCGGCGACTCGATCACGGTGGCGCCGGCCCAGACCCTGACCGACCGCGAATACCAGATCATGCGCGACGCCGCCATCGCCTGCATCCGCAAGGTGGGCGTGGAGACCGGCGGCTCGAACATCCAGTTCGCCCTCGACCCGCAGACCGGCGACATGGTGGTCATCGAGATGAACCCCCGCCTGTCGCGCTCGTCCGCGCTCGCCTCCAAGGCGACCGGCTTCCCGATCGCGAAGTTCGCCGCCAAGCTGGCGGTCGGCTACACGCTCGACGAGATCCCCAACGACATCACGCGCGAGACCCCGGCCAGCTTCGAGCCCACCATCGACTACTGCGTGGTCAAGATCCCGCGCTTCGCCTTCGAGAAATTCCCGGAGGCGGATCCCACGCTCACCACGCAGATGAAGTCGGTGGGCGAGGTGATGGCCATCGGCCGCACCTTCACCGAAGCGCTGCAGAAGGGCATGCGCGGCCTGGAGATCAAGGCGGACGGCTTCCAGCTTCGCGACGCCTTCCGGGGTCTGGACAAGGCGGCGCTGATCGAAGCGCTGCGCACCCCCAACGCGGAGCGGCTGTTTCAGCTCCGGCACGCCTTCGAGCTGGGCGCTACCGTGGAGGAGCTGTACGACGCCACCGCCATCGACCCCTGGTTCCTGGCCTCCCTCGCCCGCATCGTCGAGCAGGAGCGGCAACTCACCGGAGCTCTGGGCGCCGCCCCTGGCGCAGGCCACGGCGCGGATGCTGTCGGAGAGTTGCTCGCGGCCAAGCGCTTCGGCTTCTCCGACGCGCAGATCGGCGCCGCGCTCGGCGCAAGCGAAGGTGAGGTGCGCGCGCGCCGCAAGGAGCAGGCGGTGCTTCCCACCTACAAGCCGGTGGACACCTGCGCGGCCGAGTTCGAGGCCTACACCCCCTATTACTACTCGACCTACGAGGAGGAAGACGAGGTTCCCCCGTCCGATCACAAGCGGGTCATCATCCTGGGGGGCGGTCCGAACCGGATCGGGCAAGGTATCGAGTTCGACTACTGCTGCTGTCAGGCCGCGTTCGGGCTGGACGACGCCGGCTACGAGTCGATCATGGTCAACTGCAACCCGGAGACCGTCTCCACCGACTACGACACCTCCACCCGCCTCTACTTCGAGCCGCTCACCCTGGAAGACGTGCTCAACATCGTCGACAAGGAGCGGCCCGACGGCGTCATCGTCCAGTTCGGCGGGCAGACGCCGCTGAACCTCGCGGGCGCCCTGGAGGCCGCCGGCGTGCCGATCGCCGGCACCGCCTGCGACGCGATCGACCGCGCCGAGGACCGCTCCCGGTTCGCGGAGCTGCTGTCCGCGCTGGGGCTGGTGCAGCCGCCGAACGGCACGGCCGTCTCCGTCGCGGAGGCCGAGCGCGAAGCGGAGCGGATCGGCTACCCGGTGCTGCTGCGCCCGTCGTACGTGCTGGGCGGGCGCGCCATGGAGATCGTCTACGACGCCGAGTCGCTGCGCGACTACATGGCGCGCGCGGTGGAGGTGTCCGGCGACCGGCCGGTGCTGATCGACAGTTTCCTGGAGGGCGCCACCGAGGTGGACGTCGACCTGATCGGCGACGGCGCCACGTACCTGGTGGGTGGCGTGATGGAGCACATCGAGGAGGCCGGCGTGCACTCCGGGGACAGCGCCTGCTGCCTGCCCCCGCACTCGTTGCCGGACGCCGTCGTTCAGGAGATCAAGCGGCAGACCGTGGCGATCGCGCGCGAGTTGCACATCATCGGGCTGATGAACGTGCAGTTCGCGGTCAAGGACGGTCGGGTCTTCGTGCTGGAGGTGAATCCGCGCGCCTCGCGCACGGTCCCGTTCGTGTCGAAGGCGATCGGCGTGCCGCTGGCACGGATCGCCGCCAAGGTCATGGTCGGCGTGCCGCTGGCGGATATGGACGTCCGCATCCCCGAACGGCCCGAGCGCTATGCGGTCAAGGAGGCGGTGCTGCCGTTCAGCCGCTTCCACGGCATCGACGTGGTGCTGGGGCCGGAGATGAAGTCGACCGGCGAGGTGATGGGCGCAGACGTTAGCTTCGGCAAGGCGTTCGCGAAGGCGCAGATGGGCGCCGGATCGCCGCTGCCGGTCGGAGGCAACGTCTTCCTGAGCGTGCGCGACGAGGACAAGCGCCACGCCGGCCGCATCGGCCGATCGCTCGAGGAGCTCGGCTTCCGGCTATTCGCCACGCGCGGCACCGCCGCGGACCTGGAACGGGCTGGCGTCGCGGTCTCCGCCCTGTCGCGGGTCAGCGAAGGCAGCCCCAACGTCGTCGAAATGCTGGAACGGGGCGAGGTGGCGCTGGTCATCAATACGCCCGGAGGCAAGAAGCCGCGCAGCGACGGGGTGATCATCCGCTCGCTGGCGGTGGCGCGCGGGGTGCCGTGCATCACCACCGTGCCCGGCGCCTTCGCGTCCATCTCCGGCATGCGCGCGATGGCATCGGGCCAGTTGCAGGTGATGTCGCTGCAGGAGCAATACGCGACGGCCGCCGCCAACGGAGGCGGGCCGCAGGGGTGACGCTACCTCCCGCGGGGCGCAGCGTCGCGCCAACGGTTATCCGGCAACTCTGCGACGTGGTCGCCAACCGGGTCGTGGCGCCGGAGCACCACGTGCTGACCCTGGCATGCGGCCTCGGCGCGGGCTTCGAGCCCGGCCAGTTCGTGCAGCTCGGCCTGGAGCCGGCGTATCTGCCGCGGCCGTTCAGCATCCTCCGTGCCGACGGCCGCCACCTGGCGGTCCTGTCCAAGGCGGTGGGCCTGGGCACTCGCGCACTGTTCGCCTGCGCGCCGGGGCAGCGGGTGTGGGTGCTGGGGCCGCTGGGACGTGGCTTCCGCTCCGACAGCTCCGCGTCCTCGATCCTGGTGGGGGGCGGTGTGGGTCTGCCGCCGATCTACGCGCTGGCCGCACGGCTGTCAGGGACGGGGACGCCACCCCGCGTGATCGTCGGCGCTCGCACCGCCTGTCAGGTGCTGCTGCGGGAGGAGCTGGCCGCGCTCGGAGCCGAGGTGCACGTGATGACCGACGACGGCAGCGCCGGCGGCCGCGGCACGGCCGCGGACCGCTTGCGTGAGCTGCTGGGAACGGACGCCACCGGGTGCCGGGTCTACGCCTGCGGCCCCGAGCCGATGCTGGCCGCGGTGGCCGACCTCTGCCGGCGGAGCGGCACGCCATGCCAGGTCGCCGTCGAGGAGCACATGGCGTGCGGGTTCGGCGCCTGCCAGGGATGCGCGGTGCGCACCGCCGCCGGCGGCTACGACCTGGTCTGCCGTGACGGGCCGGCTTTCGACGCGGAGCGGCTGATGTGGCCCGGCCGGGCGGCGGCGTCCGCGTGATCGACCTCTCGACCACGATCGCGCGCGGCCTGCCGGCGCCGAATCCGGTGCTGCTGGCCTCCGGCACCTGCGGCTACGGCCGCGAGCTTGCGGCGTTCCTGCCGCTGCGCGACCTGGGCGGAATCGTCACGAAGACCGTCACCCTGCGCCCGCGGGCCGGCAACCCGCCGCCGCGCATCACCGAGACGCCGTCCGGGATGCTCAACGCGATCGGCCTGCAGAACGTCGGGGTCGACGCCTTCTGCCGCGACAAGCTGCCGTACCTGGCCGAGCTGGGGATCCCGCTGCTGGTGAGCGTGATGGGGCACACGGTGGAGGAGCTCTGCGCGGTCGTGGAACGCGTCTGCCGCGAGGACGGGCTGGACCGCCGGATCGGCTTCGAGCTCAACCTGTCGTGCCCGAACGTCGCCTACGCCGACGCCCGCATGTTCGCGCACGACCCGGAGCTGGTCGCCGCGGCCGTGGCGGCGGTCCGGCAGGTCACCGATCGTCCGGTGGCCGCCAAACTCAGCCCGGAGGTGCCGGAGGTGGCCGGCTACGCGCTGGCGGCCGAGCGGGCCGGGGCCGACGCGGTGACCGTGATGAACACCATCACCGGCATGGTGATCGACGTGCGCACGCGCCGGCCGGTGCTGGCCAACGGTACCGGCGGCCTGTCGGGGCCGGCCATCCTGCCGATCGCGGTCCGCCAAGTGTTCCAGGCCGCGCGCGCGGTCTCCATCCCCGTGATCGGCGTGGGCGGCATCCGCTCGGCCGAAGACGCCCTGCAGATGATCATCGCCGGCGCCGCCGCCGTGCAGGTCGGCACCGCGTCGTTCGTCGATCCCGGCACCGCCGGCGCGGTGCTCGACGGCATCGTGGAATACGTCCGTGGCGACGGCGGGTGCCTGCGCGATCTGATCGGCTCGATTCGCGAGAGCGGCGGCGAGCCGCCGCTCGGGGAGGAGACGAATGCCGCCGCGGGATGATCTGAGCACGGTAATCATCGCCCTGGACACGCCCGACCTGGCACGGGCCGAGCGCCTCATGGACGCGCTCGGCGACCGGCCCGGCTACTACAAGGTGGGCCTGGAGCTGTTCGCGGCGGAGGGTCCGGCGGCGGTGCGGGCGGTACGCGACCGCGGTCATCGCGTGTTCCTGGACCTCAAGCTGCACGACATACCCGAAACCGTGGCGCGGGCCACGCGGGCCGTCGCACGGCTGGGCGTGGAGCTCGTGACCGTGCACGCCGCGGGCGGTCCGGCCATGCTCCACGCGGCGGCCGCCGGGGCACGGGAGGGCGCGGACGGCGCGGGCTATGCGCCGGCGCTTCTGGGCGTTACTATACTTACGAGCCTCGATCGCACCGATCTGGACGCGGTCGGGCTTGCACCCGGGCGTCCGGTGAACGACGTGGTGGTCGACCTTGGCCGTATGGCGGTCGACTCCGGCTGCGGCGGCCTGATCGCCGCCGGCAGCGACGCCCGGGCGCTGCGCGCTGCCGTTGGTCCCGACGCAAGGATCGTCACCCCCGGGGTGCGGCCGGTCTGGGCGGGCGCGCACGACCAGAAACGAATCGTCACACCGGCGGCGGCACTCGCCGCGGGGGCCGATTACGTGGTCGTCGGCCGGGCGGTGACCGCCGCCCCGGATCCGGCCGGCGCCTTCGATCGCCTCATGGAGTAATCAGACAAACCGATGAAATTCACCGACCTCAACCTGGATCCGAGGATCCAGGACGGAATCCGCGACGCCGGATTCGTCGAATGCACGAAAGTCCAGGAGCGTACCTTCGAGTACTCCCTGGAAGGCATCGACGTGACCGTGCAGTCCCAGACCGGAACCGGCAAGACCGCCGCGTTCCTGATCTCGATCTTCGAGCTGTTCCTCAAGGAGGAATACTTCGACGACCGATTCGCTCTCATCATCGTCCCCACCCGCGAGCTGGCGGTGCAGATCGAGCAGGAGGCGCAACTGCTCGGCACGCACCTCGACTTCAAGATGGCCTGCGTGTACGGCGGCGTTGGCTACGAGGAACAGGAACGAGCCCTGCGCGAGGGCGTGGACATCCTCATCGCCACGCCGGGCCGGCTGCTCGACTTCGACCGCTCCGGCAAGGTGCCGCTGCCGGACGTCGGCGCCCTGGTGATCGACGAGGCGGACCGCCTGTTCGACATGGGCTTCATGCCGGACGTGCGCAAGATCCTGCGCCGGGTGCCGCCTGCGAAGGAGCGCTGGACGATGCTGTCGAGCGCCACCCTTGACGGCCGGGTGCGCAACCTGGCGTGGCGGGACATGAGCAAGCCGGCCGAGATCGCCATCGAGCCGGAGCGGATGACCGTGGACACCGTCACGCAGAGCCTCTACCACGTCACCAAGCAGCAGAAGCTCAGCCTGCTGCTCGGGCTGCTGGAGCAGGAGAAGCCCGAAAGCGCGCTGATCTTCACCAACACCAAGCACGCCGCCGAGCAGGTGGCGCGCCGGCTGTCCATGAACGGCCGCGACGCCGAGTTCATCATCGGCGACCTGCCGCAGAACAAGCGCCAGAAGCTGATCGACCAGCTCAAGGAGGGCAACCTGCCGATCCTAGTGGCCACCGACGTGGCCGCGCGTGGGCTGCACATCGACGACCTGGACCTGGTGGTCAACTACGACCTGCCGGAGCACACCGAGAACTACGTTCACCGCATCGGCCGCACCGCGCGCGCCGGCAAGCGCGGCAAGGCGGTCTCCCTGGTATGCGAGGAGTTCGTCTACGGCCTGCAGGCGATCGAGGAGTTCACCCGCAAGGAGATTCCCGTGGAGCGGGCGGCCGGGGAGCTGTTCGTCACCGACCGGTCGGCCGGTGTCCGGATTCCGCACGGCCCGCGCCACCGGCCCGGTGACCCGCGGCCCGCGCGGGACCGCCGTCCGGCCGGCCGCCCGTCCTCCGGCGACGGCCGGCGCAGGCAGCAGCGGCCCGCCGACCGGCGTCCCGTTGCGGCGCAGGACCGACGCGACCGGCCGTCCCAACCGAATCGTCCCGAGCACCGGGACCGTGGGGCGCCCGCCCGGCCACGGCCCGCGCGCACCCCGGCCGCCGTCCCCGCCGCCGCACGGGCGGGAAGCCGAGGTGGATCGGGCGGCGGTCGTCCGCGCGCGCCCGAAGCGGCCAACGGGACGAAACCCCGGCCGGCGCCCAAGCCTGCGGTTTCGCCGGCGCAGAAGGAGGCTCCGGCCGCGCCCGCTCGCCCTGCGGCGCCCGCCAAGCGTTCGCTGCTGAAGCGCCTGCTTGGGCGGCTGACCGGTAATACCGACGAGGCGTGAGCTCAGGCAGCGCGAAGATCGTCGCCGGCGCGGAGGTCGCGGCCGCGTTGCGCAGGGAGGTGAGCGCGGCCGCCGCCAGATTGACGGCCGCCGCCGGCCGTCAGCCGCGGCTGGACGTGCTGCTGATCGGCGACGATCCGGCCTCCGCGTGGTACGCCGGCGCGAAGCGCAAGCTCGGCCGGCGGCTCGGCATCGAGGTGCGCGTCATCGAGCTGGGGGCCGACACGCCGGCCGCGGACGCCGCCGACGCGGTGGGCCGCGCGAGCCGCGATCCGCTCGTCGACGGGGTGATCATCGAGCTGCCGCTGCCGGAGGGGATCCCGCTCGCCGGACTCTGCGACCGCCTGGATCCGGCGAAGGACGTTGACGGCATCACCGCCACCAACCGGGCCGCGCTCTTCGACGGGCGCGAGGAGCGGGCGCTGGTGCCGGCCACGGCGCTGGCCTGCGTCCGCATGATCGAGCGCTGCGGCCGGACCATCCGCGGCGCAGCGGTCGCCGTCGTCGGCCGCGGGTCGACCGTGGGCCGTCCCGTAGCCGCTGCGCTGGTCAACCGTCACGCCACGGTCACGGTATGCCACACCCGCACGCGCGACCTGGGCGCGGTGCTCGGCGAAGCGGAGGTGGTGGTGGCCGCCGCCGGTGTGCCGCGCCTGGTCACCGGAACGATGATCCGGCCCGGCGCGGCGGTGATCGACGCCGGCACCAACCAGGTGGGAGACGAGCTGGTTGGCGACGTGGAGCCTGAATCGGTCGCCGCGGTCGCCGGCTCGCTGACGCCGGTGCCGGGCGGTGTGGGAACGGTCACCACGGCGATGATCATGGCCAACGTGATGCGCGCGGCCGACATGCGGGGGATCGCGGGATGAGCATGCTGGCGTTGCCGGTGACGGAGTTCCTGGCGCAGGCCGCGTCCCGTTCGCCGGCCCCGGGCGGCGGCGCGGTGGCCGCAGTGACCGGTGCCGGCGCCGCTGCGCTGGTGTCGATGGTCGGGGAGCTGACCATCGGCCGGAAGCGCTACCGGGACGTGCAGATGGAGGTCACGGCGCTCCGCGACCGGGCGGTCGCCGCCATGCGCGCCCTGCAGGAGGCGGCCGTCGAGGACGCCGACGCCTACGGGGCGTACCTAAGAGCGTCGGCCCTGCCCAAGGAAGGCGCCGCCGCGCGTGAGCGGCGCGAAGCGGAGGTCGCCGCCGCCGTGGTACGCATGACGCGCGCGCCGCTGGCCACGGCCGAGCGCTGCGCCGAGGTGCTGGGCCTGGCCCGGCAGCTCGCGCCGATCGGCGCCGTACACGCCATCAGCGACGCCGGCGTCGCGTTGCATCTGGCGCATGCGGCGCTGAAATCGGCACTGTTGACGGTCGACGTCAATCTGCCGTTCCTGCGTGATGATGAGACGGCAGATTCGATCAGAAATCGAAGAATAGATCTTGAATCGACAGCCGAAAGCGACGTGTTCGAAGGAAAGAACGCTGTTTCCGCGCGACTTGATGGATAGGTATGGCCATGTTTCCCATGTTCCTGTCAAATCCTGACCAGGATCGATACCGACAGACGAAATAGGCCTGTTTATACGGATCGTGCCGAGTCCACTGTGCGGGAACCGGCCATCGGTCCGCAGAATCTCGTGCACGGGTACTTGACAGTCCGCGATGACGACTCGTATGTTGCCAACTCACAGGAGTGAAGCGATGGCAATGACGGACAACGGCATGGAAGGCGGACACGTCCTGATCAAGTGCCTGGAGCAGGCCGGGATCAAGCACGTGTTCGGCCTGTCGGGCGGGGCGGCCCTGCCGATCTTCGACGCGCTGGTCGCGACCGGCACCGACATGGAGTTCATCCTGGTCCGCCACGAGCAGGGCGCCGCGCACATGGCCGACGGTTACGCGCGCGCCACCGGCAAGCCGGCCTGTGTGCTGGTCACCAGCGGTCCCGGCGCCACCAACACCCTGACCGGCATCATGACCGCGCACATGGACTCGGTGCCGATGATCGTCGTCTCCGGGCAGCAGGTGACCTGGATGCTGGGCAAGGACGCCTTTCAGGAGGCGGACATCTTCGGCGTGACCATGCCGATCGTGAAGCACAGCTACCTGGTCAAGGAGACGGCCGACATCCCCCGCGCCGTGCGCGAGGCCGTTCACATCGCCACCAGCGGCCGGCCCGGTCCGGTGCTGATCGACGTTCCCAAGAACGTCAGCCAGGGGCCGTTCTTCGGCTCGATGGAGCCCGACCTGGAGCTGCCCGGGTACCACGTCCCGGAGCTCTCCGATCGGGAATCCATCCACGACATTGCGGAGGCGCTGGGCAACGCGCGCCGGCCGGTGCTGCTGATCGGGCACGGCGCCCTGATTTCCGGGGCGCACGAAGCGGTGCGCGGCCTGGCCGAGAAGCTGCACGCGCCGGTGACCACCACGCTGCTCGGCAAGGGCGCGTTCCCGGAGACCCACCCGCTGTCGCTGGGCATGCTGGGCATGCACGGCACCGCCTACGCCAACAAGGCGGTCATGGAGTGCGACCTGATCATGTCGGTCGGCTCCCGCTTCGACGACCGCATCGTCGGCGACCCGACCAAGTTCTGCCAGAACGCGACCAAGATCCACATCGACATCGACGAGGGTGAGATCGGCAAGATGATCAAGCCCGACCTGCACTGCGTGGCCGACGCGCGCACGGCGCTGGAAGAGCTGGTCAAGCACGTCGGCCGGCTGGAGACCGAGGAGTGGCTGGCGAAGCTGGACGGGTACAAGAAGCGCTACCCGCTGAAGTACCGCAAGCAGGGCGGCCTGAAGATGCAGCACGTGATCGACGAGCTGTACCACCTGACCGGCGGGCGCGCGATCGTCTCCAGCGACGTCGGCCAGCACCAGATGTGGGCGGCGCAGTTCTACCTGACCGACCACCCCGACAACTGGCTCTCGTCCGGCGGCGCCGGCAGCATGGGCTTCGGCTTCCCGGCCGCGATCGGCGCGCAGTTCGGTCGCCCTGACGACCTGGTGCTGGCGATCGTCGGCGACGGCGGCTTCCAGATGACCATGTGCGAGCTGGCCACCGCCTGCATCCACAAGCTGCCGCTCAAGGTGATCGTCCTCAACAACCACTACCTGGGCATGGTCCGGCAGTGGCAGGAGCTGTTCTACGACGAGCGGGAGAGCGGGGTCGATCTGGAGGGCAACCCGGACTTCGCCAAGCTGGCGCAGTCGTTCGGGGCCATGGGGCTCAACCTGCGGCGTCCCGGCGACGTGCGCAAGGTCCTGACCCGGGCGCTGGAGTACAACGACGGTCCGGTGCTCATCAACGCCGAGGTGGAGAAGGCGGACAACGTCTACCCGATGATCCCCTCCGGCCAGCCGCTGGAGACCATGATCATCGACCGGCCGACCACCAAGCTGGCCAAGCCGGTGGGGTCCACCTGATGGCGTCGGGAAACGGTCACGTGGGCAACCTCATGGAGGAGCGCCCGGTCAACACGCTGAGCGCCCTGGTCGCCAACAAGCCGGGCGTGCTGGCCCGTATCGCGCAGGTGTTCGCGCGGCGCGCCTACAACATCGAGTCGCTGGTGGTCTCGCCGGCCCACAACGGCGCCTACTCGCGGATGACGATCGGCGCGTCGGGCGATCCGCAGGGGCTCGACCAGATCATCAAGGGCGTCAACAAGCTGGTGGACGTCATCCACTGCTTCGACCACACCTTCGATCGCGCCGTGGTGCAGGAGCTGGCGCTGGTGAAGGTCTCGTGTCAGTCGGATCAGCGCACCGAGGCGCTGCAGATCTGCGACCACTTCGACTGCACGACCGAGGACCTCACCGAACATTCGATGATCCTCAAGTGCACGGGGTCGTCGGAAAAGGTCGACGCGCTGCTCGGCATGCTCGAGAAGTTCGGGATCGTCGAGATGATCCGCACCGGCAAAGTTGTGATGGCACGCGGCGGGGAAGTAACCTGACGGGGTGAGCGGCGACCGGGCCGCCGGCGACGGGAGCCGGCGGCTGTTCCTGATCGACGGCATGCCGATCGTCTATCAGGCGTACTTCGTCTTCCTGTCCAACCCGCGCCTGACCTCGCGCGGCGTCAACACCTCGGCCGCCTTCGGCTACACCAACTCGCTGGTCAAGATCATCGAGGAGGAGCAGCCCACGCACATGGCGGTCGTGTTCGACGCCGCCGGCCGCAACCGCCGCCACGACGAATACGGCGAGTACAAGGCGCAGCGGGAGAAGGCGCCGGAGGAGATGCTGGACTCGCTCGACGATGTCCACGCCATCACTGCGGCGCTGCGCATCCCGGAGATCACCTGGTCCGGGGCGGAGGCCGACGACGTCATCGGCACCATCGCCGCGCAGGCCGAGGCGGCAGGCTTCCACACGTGGCTGGTGACGCCGGACAAGGACCTGGCGCAGCTCGTCACAGACCGCACCACGCTCTACCGGGTCAGCCGCACGCCCGGCAGCCCCGCGTCGATCTTCGGGCCGGCTCAGGTGCGCGAGCGCTGGGGCGTCGCCGACGTCTCGCAGGTGGTCGACGTGCTGGCGCTGGTGGGTGACTCGGTCGACAACATTCCCGGCGTGCCCGGCATCGGCGACAAGACCGCGCAGAAGCTGCTGGCGCAGTTCGGGACGGTCGAGGAGCTGATCGGGCGTGCCGGTGACCTCAAGGGCAAACAGCGCGAGCGGATCGAGCAGTTCGCGGAGCAGGCGCTGCTTTCCAAGCGCCTGGCGACCATCGACGTCGACCTCCCGGTGGAGGTCGACCTGGACAGCTTCGCGCGGCGCGATCCCGATCCGGACGCGACCATCGCCATCTTCGACCGGCTGGAGTTCCGGCTCCTCAAGGAACGGCTGTTCGGCGACGCCGGGGACGACTCACCGGCAGCGCGCGGCATGGCCACCATCGAAGACACGGAGCACGACTACCGGGTCGCCGCCACCGCGGCGGAGCGGCAGGCGCTGGCGTCCGAGCTGCTCGCCGGGGAGGCGGTGGCAATCGATCTGCAGAGCACGGCGGGGGATCCCAAGCGCGCCCTCATCGCCGGCGTCGCCTTTGCTGCCGCCCCGCACGCGGCCGCCTACGTGCCGTTCCCGGCGGACGACCAGGCCGGCTACCGGCAGGCGCTCGACGACCTGCGGCCGGTGTTCGAGTCGGAGGCGGTGACCAAGATCGGCCACTATCTCAAGCACGCCATGAGCGTGCTGGCCTGGCACGGCGTCCGGCTGGCCGGCACCGTGCGCGACACGCACGTCACGCACAGCCTCATCGACCAGGAAGGGCGCCATCGCCTGGAGCAGCTCGCCGAGCGCTACCTGGACTACTCGCCGATCCCGCTGTCCTCGCTGGTGGGGGAGGACGGCAAGGACCAGTTGCCGCTGCTGGAGGCCGACCCGGAGCGCCTGGCCGACTACGCTGCCGAGCGGGCGGACGTGGCCCTGCGCCTGCAGGCCGCGCTGGCCGCCGAGTTGGCCGACGCCGAGTACGAGGGGGTCTGCCACGACATCGAGAGCCCGCTGATCGGGGTGCTGGTGGAGATGGAGCACACCGGGGTCACCGTCGACGTCGACGTGCTGCACGAATACGCGGACCAGCTCGGCGCCGAGATCGCGGCACTGGAGCAGGGGATCTACAAGGCGGCGGAAGGCGAGTTCAACCTCAACTCCCCCAAGCAGCTCGGCGAAATCCTGTTCGACCGGCTGCAGATCGACCCCAATCCCAAGAAGACCCGCACCGGCCAGTACATGACCAACGAGCAGCAGCTCTCCCGCTACGCCGACCGCCACCCGATGATCCCGATGCTGCTCGACTACCGCATCGTGCAGAAGCTCAAGTCCACCTACGTGGACACGCTGCCGGCGGCGGTGTTCGAGCGCACCGGCCGCATCCACACCACCTTCAACCAGTTGGTGGCCGCCACCGGGCGGCTGAACTCGGAAGGCCCGAACCTGCAGAACATCCCGATCCGCACGGAAAAGGGGCGGGAGATCCGGCGGGCGTTCGTCCCGCGCGGACCCGACTACCTGCTGCTGTCGGCCGACTACTCGCAGATCGAGCTGCGCATCCTGGCCTCGATCGCGGGCGAGGAGTCGATGCTGGAGGACCTGAGCAGCGACGTGGACATCCACGCGGCCACCGCGTCGCGCGTGTACGGGGTGGCGCTCGACGAGGTCACCCTGGAGATGCGCAGCAAGTCCAAGATGGTCAACTACGGCATCGCCTACGGCATGTCCTCATTCGGACTGGCGCAGCGGCTGCGCATCGCGCGCAAGGAAGCGGCCGAGATCATCGAGCGCTACTTCACCCAGTACCCGAAGATCCGCGGCTACATGGACGAGGCGATCGCGTTCGCGCACGCCGCCGAGTACGTGCAGACCCTGAAGGGCCGACGCCGCTTCCTGCGCGACATCAACTCCCGCAACCGCACCGCGCGCGCGGCCGCGGAGCGCATCGCCATCAACGCCCCGATCCAGGGCACCGCGGCCGACATGATCAAGATCGCCATGATCGACATCGCGCGCGAGCTGAAGCGGCGCCGCCTGCGCACGCAGATGATCCTGCAGGTGCACGACGAGCTGGTGTTCGATCTGCACCGGGAAGAGCGCGAGGAGGTCGTGCCGCTCGTGCACGACCTGATGCGCGACGCGCTCCCCCTGGCCGCACCGATCGAGGTCGAGATCGGCGTCGGCTCCGACTGGCTCAGCGCCCACTGAGCTCCGCTCAGTCAGCGCACTGAGCTGGTTCAGCCGCTTACTGAGAGGCGTCTGGGACCCGTGATGGCGTCAGCCGCGGGCCGCCACTCCCGCGCCAGGCGCCGGGCCTCCGCCAGGGGGCCCGGGGAGAGACGAGCGGCAACCTGATCCCGGAACCGCTCGGCCGCTTCCCGACGTTCCGGTGACTGGAACCGCGAGGCGGCGAGCTCGTACCACAGGTATGCCTCCGTGTTGTCCTGCCCCACGCCCAGTCCTTTGTCGTACATGTACCCGATCGAGAACTGCGCGTCGGCGGCGCCCCGTTCGGCGGCACGCCGGTACCAGTGGGCCGCTGCCGCATGGTCCTCGGCGACGCCCTGTCCGGCGAAGTACATGTTGCCGGTCGTGTACTGAGCCACGACATCTCCCTGTTCTGCGGCGCGCCGGAACCACTTTGCGACTTCCCTGGTCAGGGCCGGCGGGATGTCCTCGCCCGTCGTGTTGTTGACGATGTAACGAGCTTCGTCGTGTCCCTGTTCTGCGGCGCGCCGGAACCAGCTCATGGCGGCGGCATAGTCCTGGGAGACGCCGACGCCGACTCCGTACATGATCCCGACCCGGAACTGAGCGTCGGCGTGGCCTTCGTCGGCGATGCGGAGCAGCCACTTCGCGGCCTCGGCAAAGTCCTGAGGGACGCCCTGACCGTCGAGGTACATGGTCGCCAGCCGGGACTGGGCGTAGGCGTCGCCCTGCTCGGCGGCCGCAAGGAACCATTTCGCGGCTTCGTCGTAGTCCTGAGTTACGCCCTGGCCGAGGTAGTAGCTGGCCCCCAGGCCGGACTGAGCGTCCCCGTCGCCCTGCTCGGCCGCCCGGCGGAACCACCTCACGGCCACTGCCGCGTTCTGGTCCACGCCGAGGCCGTCGCGGTACATGAAGCCAAGCAGGGCCTGAGCGCGTACGTGGCCCTGCGCGGCGGCGCGGCCGAACCACGTGGCTGCCCGGGCCGAGTTCCGAACGACACCTGTTCCATCCAGATACATGAGTCCCAGGTAGAACTGGGCGTAGGTGTAGTCCTGTTCGGCGGCCCGGAGGTACCAGGCGGCGGCCGACGCCTGGTTCGCGGCAACGCCCCGTCCTATGTGGTACGAGACGCCGAGGTAGTACTGGGCATAAGGGTCGCCCTGCTCGGCCGCCCGGCGGTACCACCGCAGCGCCTCGGCGTCGCTCTGGGCGACCCCGTGGCCTTCGGCGTACATGAGTCCGAGGCTGGCCTGAGCTTCCACATCGCCCTGCTCGGCCGCGCGCGAGTACCACGCCGCCGCTTCCGCAAGGTCGCGGGATACGCCGAGGCCCAGGTAGTGCATGACCCCGACCCGGTACTGGGCTCGGGCGTCACCCCGCAGCGCAAGGCTCCTGAATCCCCGGAGCGCCGTCGCGTAGTCCCCGCGCTCATAGGCCGCGACGGACTCACTCCAGGTCTGGGCGGTCGCCGGCACGGTCGCCGCCATGGCCAGCAGGACCATGAGAGCCGGGATACACCTGCGAATCGCCCGCTTTACGACGGTCCCGATGACTCCCACTCCCATGCTCGCACGTCGACCTGCGACGCATGCTACTCGTGCAACTCCCATTCGCCAACAAACCGGCAGTCAGCGGCCCGCCTTCCGAGCCGGCGGTGGCGTGAGCGGGCATCCCGCAGTACGGTAGAGACGTCCGTCATGGCCGGTTGCGGCGACCTCGTCGACCCCTTTCTCGGCACCGAAGCCGTCGACCTGCCGGAGCCGGAGGGCATCGCGGCCACCTGGTACTACCTGAAGGCGCAGGTCGCCAACAACCATCCCGGGGCCGCGCTGCCACTCGGCCCGGTGTCGGCGCTGCCCTATTCCGGCGCCTACCCCACCGGTTACGGGCGCTACGACATCAACAGCCACGGCACCCCGCCGCGGCTCTACGACCGGAAGTCCGCGTACGGCGTGACCCACGTCCATCACACCGGCACCGGCTACATCAACTACTTCTACAACCATCTGCTGGTGATCCCGTTCGCGGGCGGGCCGGTCGCCGTTCCCGAGGCGGACTTCGCCGGAGCCGCGCCCCATCCGCTCGTGCACGAGCGCGCCCGGCCCGGCTGGTACGCGGGGCGGCTGGGGGACCTGGGGGTCGGGTTCGAGTTGACCGTGGCCGAGCACGCGGCTGCGCACCGGTATCGGTTCCCGGACGTGGGCATGCGCGGCTTTGCGGTCGACGTCACCAGCGGCGGACTGACGCCGCCCCGCGCGCAGTGCCGCCCGCGGGAGGCAGCCGTGCGGATCGAAGGCGACGGCGTCGTCAGTGGAGCGTTCTCGTTCTTCGGCGTGCGCTGGTTCTTCGCACTGGTCGTGCGGGGTGCGACCGCGCCGGTCCTCTGGCACGGCGCCGGGGCGAGCGTCCGCGAGCGGCCGGGGGACCGTGCGCTCGCGCTCGACGCGGAGCAGTGCCGCAGGGAACGGGCCGGCGCGCTCTACCGCTCCGGAGCGGATGCGGCCGAACTGTACGTGGGACTGTCGCTCGATGGTCCGGCCACGGCCCGAGGGTACGCCGCGGCGGCGGCCGCCGCCGGTTTCGACGCCGTGCACGCGGAGGCGCGTGCAGTGTGGGATCGGCACCTGTCGCGGCTTCGCATCTCCACGGACTCCGAACGGGAGCGGCGGGTCTTCACCACCGCGCTCTACCGCTCCCTGCTCAAGCCGGTGCGCAGCGAGCAGAGCAACTTCCTGTGGCGCGGCGGGCCCGCGCTCTACGCCGACTTCGCTACCATGTGGGACCAGTACAAGACGCAGCTCCCGCTGCTGTTCACCCTCTGCCCCGAGCATGTCGGCGGCATCGTCGCCTCCCTGCAGGCGGTGACCGAGCGAACCGGCGACTTCCCGCCGGCGGTCCTGTTTGCCGATGACTTCGAGCGGTTCTCCAACCAGAGCCGGCTGCTGCCGTTCGTCGTGCTGCGCGACGCCTTCGACCGCGCAGACCCGGCGCGGATGGGCGGCGCCGAGCGGGAACGGTGGTGCGGCCTGCTGCAGGCGATGGTGGCGGCGCTGCCGCAGGCGGCTGAGCGGGTGCGGCCGGCGGACGAGACCAACGGCCACTCGCACCTGCTGGACGTCGCCTGCGCCGCGCACTGCGCCCTGGGCATCGCTCGCGTCCTCGACCAACCCGCTCAGGCGGAGCAGGCGTCGCGCTTCCTTGACCTGTGGCGCGCCGCGTTCGACCCCGCGACCGGCATGATGCGTCGCGGGCAGTACTACGAGGCGTCGCACACCCACTACTCGTTCCGGCTGCTGCCCGCGATGGCCGAGCGCATCCGGCTGGCCGGCGGACCGGCGCAGTTCGTGCAGAAGCTGGACCGGTTCTTCGGCTACGGCGCGGCGCCGGTGGAGCAACTACGGGAGCCGCCGTGGGACGTGGCGCGCGGCCGCGGCATGGCCCTCGGCCGCTTCGACGGGGTGAACAACGAGGTGATGCTGGAGACTCCCTACGCCTACCACTACGCCGGCCGCCCCGACCGGACCGCCGAGATCGTGCGCGCGGTCCTGCGTCACCACTTCGCCGACAGCGCCGGCGGCCTGCCCGGCAACGACGACTCCGGCGCCCTGTCCGCCTGGTACGTATGGAACACCGTGGGCCTCTTCCCCGTGCCCGGCCAGGGCATCTTCCTGCTCGGCAGTCCGACGGTCGAGCGCGCCGAGCTGACCACCGGCGACGGACCCTTGACGATCTCCACGGCCGCGGACGGCCCCGGCGCCATCTACCTGCAAGACGTGCGCCTCGACGGCCAGGCCCTGGACCGAGCCTGGCTGCGCTACGACGAGGTGCTCGGCGGCGGCCGCCTCGACCTGCGCCTCGGCTCCGATCCCGCCCGCTTCCGTCCCCCTATCCTGCCGCCAGGCAGTTGAGCCAAGGTCCCATCGTTCGCCGGATCGGCGTCGAACAGGACGGCCGGGAGCGAGCTCGCCTTCAGCCCTGCCGGGCTTTCCACGCCCGATACTGGGCGAAGGTCTCCTCGTCCGGAGGGTAGTACTTGCCGGGGGAGAGGTTCTCCTCGTCCAGGCGGCGGCGGATCCACTCCTCCAGGTCGTCGCGCTCGATGGTCTGCTGAGCGATCTCGGGCGCGATCGAGCGCGGGATGACCACCACGCCGTCGTCGTCGGCGACCAGGTAGTCGCCGGGGCGGACCAGCACGCCGTCCACGGAGACCGCGTCGTTGGCGGTGTAGGGGTAGCCGAACTGCGTGCCCAGGGCCGCGGTCCTGCCCAGGCCCCAGAGTGAGACGCCGTAGTCCTTGACCGTGTCCATGTCGCGGATGCCGCCGTCGCAGACCAGGCCGTCCGCGCCCCGCTGCTTGAGCCGGAGGAACTTGATGTCGCCGCCGACCGACATCAGCGTCGAGCGCATCGCCTCCATGACGATCACGTCGCCCGGTCCGGCCTGCTCGAAGGCCACGTACTCCGCCGACTGCTCGCCGGGCGGCTTGTCGGCCACGCCGTCGGGCCGGGCGGGGACGAAGCGGACGGTCACCGCCCGCGCGACCAGCCGCGCGCCGGGATTCATGCTCCGCACGTTCGGCATGAACGTGTAGCGCGCGGCGTAGCCGGCGTGGGCCAGCGTGTCGACCACGGCGGTCGAGTTGATCAGCCGGAGCGCGGCGCGGGTCTCCTCGTCCAGAACGTGATCGGGCGTCGGTTGCACCAGCGCGTCCATCGGCTCAGTCCGGATTTTCCAGCGAATCGTAGAAGCGGATGATGTCGCCGCGGTGCTCGGACTCGTTGAACGCCATGCCCGCGCGCGGGTGCTGGTTGAGCACGCCGGTCATCATGTACGGGTAGTCGAAGCCCCACTTGAGCTTCTCGCGCAGCGGCTCGATGTGGTGCTGGATGCAGTGCAGCGCGGGCCGCAGGCGGAACTTGGGGTTGTGCAGGAAGCTGAGCAGCAGCTCCATCGGGCAGTTGCCGGCGCCGCGTCCCAGGCCGGCCATGCTCGCGTCCAGCCGGTTCGCGCCGCGGACGGTGGCCTGGATGGTGTTGGCGAAGGCGAGCTGCCTGTTGTTGTGCGCGTGCATGCCGACCAGCTTGCCGCCCTCGTCGCAGTACGGCTGAAAGATCTTCATGTAGTCGTCGATGTGCTCCGTGTACAGCGCGCCGAAGCTGTCCACGATGCAGATCACCTCGACTTCGGAGCGGGCCACCAGCGCCAGCGCCTCGTGCAGCTCCCGGTCGTTCACAGTGGACAGCGCCATCAGGTTGAGGCTGGTCTCGTAGCCCTTGTCGTGGGCGTCCTTGATCATGTCCAGCGCCAGCGGGATCTGGTGGATGTAGGTGGCGATGCGGATCATGTCGATCACGCTCTCCGACTTGGGGAGGATGTCCTCCTGGTAGTCGCTCTTCTCGGCGTCGGCCATCGCCGCGATCTTCAGCGTCGTGTCGTTGTCGCCGACGATGCGGCGCACGTCGCTCTCCTGGCAGTGCTTCCACGGCCCGAACTCGCCGGGCGGGAACTGCTCGCGGGAGTTGATGTAGCCGATCTCCATGTAGTCGATGCCGCTCTCGACGCACGCCTGGTACACGCCGCGCACGGTCTCGTCCGAGAACTGATGGTCGTTCATCAGGCCGCCGTCGCGGATGGTGCAGTCCAGCACCTTGATCTCGGGGCGGTACGACATCCAGCCCGCAGTACCTGCCTGCGGCTCGCTTTCACTCACGTTTCGGTCTCCTCGGAAGATTGTAGCACGGCCGCAGATGTCGCCCCATGCAGCAGATAGTGGTCGGCCAGCACCAGCGCAACCATGGCGTCCACCAGCGGCACGGCGCGCGGCAACACGCACGGGTCGTGGCGGCCGCGGCCCTTGATGGTGGTGGGTCTGCCGTCCACGTCCACCGTCTCCTGCTCCCGCAGGATGGTCGCGGTCGGCTTGAACGCGGCGCGGACGACGATGTCCTCGCCATTGGTGATGCCGCCCTGCACCCCACCGGAGTGGTTGGTGCGGGTGCGGACGCGGCCGTCCTCGGCATAGAACGGGTCGTTGTGGGTCGAGCCGGTCAGCAGCGTACCGCCGAACCCGGAGCCGATCTCGAACCCCTTGCAGGCCGGCAGCGACAGCAGCGCCCTGCCCAGCTCGGCCTCCAGCTTGTCGAACACGGGCTCGCCCAAGCCGGGTGGGACGCCGCGCACGACCGTCTGCACCACGCCGCCGAGCGAGTCGCCGTCCTTGCGGGCGGCGCCGATACGATCGACCATCCGCTCCGCCGCCGCCGGGTCCGGGCAGCGCGTGGGCGTCGCCTCGATGGCGGCACGGTCGAGACTCTCGTGGTCGACCTCTGCCTCGATAGACTGCACGCGGGCGACGTAGGACAGCACCTCGGTCGAGCACTGCTCGCGCAGCAGCTTCTGGGCGATGGCGCCGGCGGCCACTCGGCCCACGGTCTCGCGCGCGCTGGCGCGCCCGCCGCCGATCCAGGCGCGGATGCCGTACTTCCGCTCGTAAGTGTAGTCGGCGTGCGAGGGGCGATAGGCACGGCGCACGTCCTCGTAGTCCTGCGGCTTGGCGTCGGTGTTGCGCACCAGCACCGCGATCGGCGTGCCCAGCGTGCGCCCCTCGAACACCCCGGAGAGGATCTCCGCCCGATCGGCCTCGCGCCGCTGGGTGGTCAGCGCGCTCTGCCCCGGGCGCCGGCGGTCCAGCTCCGCCTGCAGGTCGGACTCGGCCAGCTCCAGCAGGGGCGGGCAGCCGTCGATCACCGCGCCCACGGCGGGCCCGTGCGACTCGCCGAAGGTGGTGACCCGGAACAGGTGCCCGAAGGTGTTGCCCATGACGCGCGATGGTGGCGGCACGTTCGCGCATGGTCAATCGCGCGCACTGCCTGATCAAACGCGGACGCCGTTCGTTCGGATCAGATTGGGCGTCTGCCGGTTACAGCGGGTCGCCGATCTCCGGTGCTTGGGTCCCGATCGTCTTGAGGTCTTCCCCCACGATGATCCGCCCGCCGTAGATGTCGGCGATTTCTTTCACGATGCGCTCGCGCACCCCATCCGTGTCGACCTGCCGGGTCAGGTGCGTCAGCACCAGCGTGCCCACGCCGGCGCGTTGCGCGTGCTCGGCCGCATGCCTGTGGCCGGCGGTACCCCAGCTCATCGCCTCGTTGTACTCCGTCCCGCTCACGTAGTGGCACATGTGGATCAGGATGTCCGCCCCCTGGGCCAGCTCGACCAGGGCGTCGCACGGTCCCGTGTCGCCGCTGTACACCAGCGATCCCTCGTCGCAATCGAGGCGGTAGGCGAGCGAGATCAACTGCGGCTGCGTGTGCGGCGTCTCGACGGCGCGAACCGTCCAGCCGCCGCCTTCCACCGTCGAACCATGCTGCAGCTCCGTGACCCGAGGGTGCGGCCGGGCTCGCGCGCCGGTGCCGCCGCGGGCGTGATACAGGGCGACGCTGGACGCATTCCTGGTGCGGGCGTCGCTGTCGCCAGCGAAGACGCCCCCCTCGCCGAACAACAACGCGAAGATGCGCCTGACCGGCTGCGGACCGTACACGGGAAGGTCCGGGATCCTCCCGGCGGCCTGATCCCAGCGGCGCAACACCAGCGACGCGACGTCCGTGAAGTGGTCGTAGTGGAAGTGCGTCAGGAACAATTGCGTCACGTCCGTGACCGGGATGCCGGCCTGCAGCATGCGGGCGTGGGCGCCCGGGCCGTGATCGAAAACGAACGTGTCACCGGCGATCTGGACGACATAGCCCGAACCGGCTCGTTTCGCCGAGGGGGCGGGGACGCCGGTGCCGAGCAGGGTGAGCTTCATCTGACGCCTCTGGTGTCGACTACCAAGCACGATGGTGGCCGCCCGGTGAGCGCGCGGTCAATCGCGGCCGGATCCGGAATCATGCGAGGCTTCGCCCTTCCGGGCAGGGTGTAAAGGCGGTGAACAAGCGAGCGGGAATCCTCTCGTTCCGCCTGGCCGGCACCGACGGCGTGTCGCTGGAGGCGTTCAAGTGGGCGGAGGTGCTCGGCCGCCTGGGCTACGAGAGCCACTACTTCGGCGGCGAACTGCAGACGCCGCCTGCGCGGTCGTTCCCGTGCCCGATGGCCCACTTCCGGCATCCGGAGGTGGAGGAGATCACCGCCGCCTGCTTCGGCTGCGATGTCCGCGACGGACGGATCACCGGCCGCATCCACGAGCTGCGCGCCCTGCTCAAGCGCAGCGTCCACGACTTCCTGGCGCGGTCGCGGATCGACCTGCTCGTGGTGGAGAACGTGCTGGCGATCCCGCTCAACGTGCCGCTCGCCCTGGCGGTGACCGAGGCGATCGCCGAAACCGGCATCCCCACCATCGCCCACCACCACGACTTCCACTGGGAGCGCAAGCGGTTCGTGCGCAACTGCATCGGCGACTTCCTGCGGTGGGCCTGTCCGCCGACTCTGCCCTCGATCCAGCACGTGGTCATCAACTCCGCGGGCCGCCACCAGTTGGCGCTGCGCACCGGCGCCACGTCGACCCTCATCCCGAACGTCATGGACTTCGCCGCCGAAGCGCCGCCGGTCGACGAGTACGCCGCCGATGTGCGCGACGCGCTCGGGCTCGGCGACGAGGAGCTCCTGATCCTGCAACCGACGCGGGTGCTGCAGCGCAAGGGCATCGAGCACGCTATCGAGCTGGTGCGGCGGCTCGACCTTCCGGCGAAGTTGGTGATCTCGCACGCCGCCGGCGACGAGGGTCGGGAGTACGAGGTGCGCATCCGCGAGTACGCGCGCCTGCTCGGCGTCAACGCGCTGTTCGTCAGCGACATCATCGGTTTGCGGCGCGGCACCACCGAAGACGGCCGCAAGGTGTACGCCCTGGCGGACGTCTACCCGCACGCGGACCTGATCACCTACCCGTCGCTGTTCGAGGGCTTCGGCAACGCCTTCCTGGAGGCGATCTACTTCCGCAAGCCGCTGGTCGTGAACCGCTACTCCGTGTACACCCACGACATCGAGCCGCTCGGCTTCCGCACCATCGAGATGGACGAGTTCGTCAGCGACGATACCGTGCGGGCGGCGCGCCGCTACCTGACCGACCCCGCCCAGCGCGCCGAGGCCGCCGGGCACAACTACCGTATCGCCCGCACCTACTACTCCTACGAGACCCTGGAGGAGCGCCTCCGCCTGGTCCTGAGCATGTTCTGAGCCGAGTCCGAGCGGTAGAGTGTACGCAAGAAGGAGTGGGTAGACGTGGATCATGCTACGGGGATGACCGAAGCCAAGTCTCGGGCGCTGGTGGAATCCGGGCCTGGCTGCTACCGAAGCTCGTTGCTGGTGATCTTAGAGGCCCGGCGACTCTGAAGGGGTTGGAGGCGACGACATGAGCACCCTCACGCACATTGAGAAGCGGTATCTTGAGAAGATGTTGGACATGAGTGGCGGTTCCGTATTGGGCTATTCCGATCCGACATACGGTGAGTTATTCGGCCGCCATGGAGTGGATATTCACGGAGAATGGTACCAAACCTACGGGACTTCGAAGGCGAAAAAGATGCGGTCTTTTTGGGAACAAGAGCCCGATTCGTTGGTTGCGAGAGTGCTTGGGGACATGCTCGATGAGTATGAGGTGGACTGCGATCTCGAAGGGAGGCAACGTGACGATCCGTTACTGGAGAAGTCGCGCGGCATCCTCGCGCGGCTTAGCGGCCAAGGAATGAGGGGCGACTCCGACGACGGGGTTGCAGGGTTTCTGGACAGAGAGTTCGCGATGCCGACTATTCGCAAGTTGCCGATTGAGGATTCACTCGTACCGATCGTCGAAAGTCGGTTAGAGGAGGTTCAAAAAACGCTGCGTGTAGGAGCGTATCTATCGGTGGTCGTGCTGTGCGGTAGTATTCTTGAAGCCGTGCTGCTCGGCAAGGCTCGTCGAGAACCGATTCGGTTTAATTCGGCGAAGAGGAGCCCAAAGACGGATGGAAGAGTCAAGAGGTTCCATGATTGGACACTGGCGAACTTCATCGACGTGGCGACCGAGATCGGTGTCCTTAAGCTGGACGTGCAGAAGTTTAGTCACGGGCTGAGGGATTTCCGAAACTACATCCATCCGTATCAACAGATTAGTTCGCGCTTCACACCGGACGAACACACGGCGAAGGTGTGTTTTCAGGTCCTGAAAGCGGCGCTCGCGAGTGTGGAGGGGGAGAGGTGACTGGCCTTAGGCCGTTGGTCCGTGGCGGTGCTGCAAAGCCTGTCGGGCAGGACGTGTGGCACGAGGGGTGACATCGCCCGGGGGGTTGACGGCTCTCGCAGCTCGAAGTTCGTCCCGGCCCAGGCGTGGCTGACGCGACCTTGTGTCAATCGGGCGTTTGTAGTGCGACCGATGGCACGTAGGATGTGACCCATGAGAACCACGATCGGATGATCGACATCTCGGGCGAACGGATCAGCCGGATTGAGAGGGTCGGGGTGCACAGCCGGCGGCCTCGGGACATCGGCTTCAATTCCCGTAAGGGCGCGCACGGCACGGTCGTGCACGACTTGGTGGTGCGCGTGCACACCGCGAGCGGCGCGGTGGGCGTCGGTTGGTCAGGGCTGGAGCGGGCGGACGCCGAATCGCTGGTGGGGCGGCGGCTGGGGGAGCTGTTCCGGTTGCCGGACGGCTCGCTGGGGGACGGGGTCGCGATCGACCTGCCGCTGTGGGACTTGGCCGCCCGGCTTCAGGGCGAGCCGCTGTACCGGCTGTTGGGCGGGCGCGGCAGCCGCGCGGTCGAGCTCTACGACGGCTCCATCTACATCGACGACCTGGATGCCGACGACGACGAGGCGCGGGAGATCTTCCGCGAAGAGGTGCGCACCGGGCACCGCTACGGGTACCGGAACTTCAAGATCAAGATCGGGCGCGGCGCGCGCTGGATGCCGACCGCCGCGGGGCTGAAGCGCGACCTGCTGGTGATCCACACGGTGCGCGAGGCGGCCGGTCACGACGCGAAGATCATGGTGGACGCCAACAACGGCGGCACCCTCAACAGTACCAAGGACACCCTCGACGCGTGCGCCGAGGCCGGCATCTACTGGTTCGAGGAGCCGTTCGCGGAGGACCCCGAGCTCAACGCCGATCTGCGCCGGTTCATCCGTGAGCGCGGCTACCCGACCCTGGTGGCCGACGGCGAGTCGGGCCCGCCGCCGCCGAGCTTCTTCGCCATGGTGGAGGCCGGGGATATCGACGTGGTGCAGCACGACTTCCGCGCCGAGGGGCTTACATGGTGGAAGGCGACCGCCGCGCGCATCGAGCCGTGGGGCGCGCGCTGCGCTCCGCACTGCTGGGGATCGATCGTCGAGCGCTACGCGCACGCGCACTTCGCGGCGTCGGTGCCGAACTTCGCGCTGCTGGAGGCGGCGCCGGCCGACACCGAGGGGCTGCTGCTGGACGGCTGGGAGCAGCGCGACGGAAAGCTGCTGGTGCCGGACACGCCCGGCACCGGCTTCGACCTGGAGCCGGAGTTGATCGAGCGCGGCGTGCGCGCCGGCGACGGCTACCGCGTGGAGGCGTGACGTGAAGATCCTGGTTACCGGCTCCAACGGGCGCATCGGCGCCAACCTGGTGCGCCGTCTGCTGCGCCAGGGTCACGAGATCCGCGGCTTCGTGTTTCCCGGCGACGCCAGCCGTGCGCACAAGCTGGACGGCATCGCGGACGTCGAGCTGGTGGAGGGCGACCTGCGCGACTACGCCGCCGTCGAGCGGGCGGTGCGGGGCGTCGACGCCGTGTACCACATCGCCGCCGCCTTCGCCTCGCCGCACGACCACGTCGAGTACCTGCAGATCAACGGGCTCGGGACCCTGCACGTGCTGGAGGCGATCCGCGCCCACGCGCCGGGGCTGCATCGCCTGGTGTACGCCTGCACGGAGGCGGTGTACTGGCGCACGGAGGATGACGGCCGCCTGTTCGAGCGGCCGATCCGGGAGGACGAGGTCAGCCCTCGCATCGCGATGCCCTACTTCCTGACCAAGTGGATCGGTGAGGAGCTGTGCATGAACTACCACCACCAGTACGGGGTGCCGACCGTCGTGTGCCGCTTCACCACGGTGCTGGAGCCGAGCGAGCTGCTCGACGAGGAGGGCATTCCCCGGACCTGGAGCGTGGCCCGCGCCCGCCGGGAGTTGCAGGGGCTTTCCGATCCGTCGTTGGCGGCGCGGGAGGCTCTGCGGCAGCTCGACGCGGCGTGGCGGGAAGGCAAGCGCCTGCTGGTCAGCCGCTGTCCCGACGGACGCTCGTTCAAGCAGGAATGGGCGGACGTGCGCGACATCGCCAAGGGGCTGGCGCTGGCGCTGGAGGCCGAGGCCGCGGTGGGCGAGGCATTCACCCTGGGCGGCCTGCTCACCGTGTGGGAGGAACTGGTGCCGGCGCTGGCCGAGCGACTGGGCGCCGGGTATGCGGACGTACGCATGCCGTCCCCGAACTACTTCGAGTTCGACCACACCAAGGTGCGCGAGCTCCTGGGCTACGCGCCCGACCACGACTTCTGGAGCACGCTGGACGCGGCGCTCGCCATCCGCGCCGGCCGCGAGACCGACGTGGTCCCTACCGGTGTCCGGTACGGCGCCGCGGACTCGTAGCCCGACTACTCGGAGACGGCCCTGGCCAGGCGGAAGCCCAGGTTGTTGTTGCGGAAGTAGGTGGCGTAACAGCAGCGGTTGGCCGTGCGCACGTAGCTCGGCTTGCCGTACCAGGAGCCTGAACGAATCACCCGGTCGATGCAGTCGCCCTGGGTCCAGGCGTTCCCGTCGGAGGGGCGCCGTCGTAGCTCGCTTGGTAGCAGTCCTGCACCTACTCGCTGGCGTTGCCGGACATGTCATACAGCCCGACGGTCGCCTTCATCGATCCTGCTCCGTTTCCGGCAGCGCCAGGAGACGGCCGTCGAGCAGGTAGCGATACAGCGTGAGGGCAAGCCGGTCGTCCTGCTCCTCCAGCCGGCGCCGGGCGGACGGCGTCAGCACCATCGTCCGGCAGGGTTCGTCCGCCACCACGGAGGCCGCGTGCCCGTCCAGCTCGCCCGGCCAGATCGCGTCGCCGGGTCCGCGCTGGTAGAGACGCGAGCTCGCGGCGTCGTAGCCGGAGGCCCGGCCCGAAAGCAGCAGTTGCAGACCCTCCCGCGGCGCACCCGGCCCCGCGAGGGCGTCGCCGGCCGCATACTGCCTGGGAGTCAGCCGGTCTCGCAGGCGTTCCAGCAGGTCCTCGAAGCGGGTCTGGCGCTCCAGGTAGTGCTCGAGGTCGTCGGCGGCATGCTCCAGCAGCGAGGCGCGCCGTTCGTCGTCCCGGTCCCGGTCCCGGTCCGCCTTCCACGCCGCGATCACCAGGTCCTCGCAACGCTCCAGGGCGCGATCCGCGTTCGGCTCGACCAGCAGCTCGGCGGATGCGGCGGGCGGCAGGTTGCGCTCGAGCCCTGCCTGCAGCTTGTCGGACACGCCGCTCAGGACGACCGGCACCCCGGCCGCGTTCGCCGTCTGCAGGAATCGGGCCAGGACGTTCACGGCCGAGAAGTCGAAACCGGAAACGGCGTCGAAGTCGAGCAGCAGGCAGACTGGACGCTCAGCGCCGCGCACGGACTGCCGTAGGTGATCGGCCAGCGAGAAGACGCTGCCGAAGAACAGGTAGCCGCGCAGCCGGTAGGCGTGCACCCGCTCTCCCTCCTCCGTCAGGATGGCGCGGTCCGGGACGGGACGCGCCTTGCTGCTCGCCCGGTCGCGCGCGGTGAACCGCGCCTGTATCGGGTCCACGCGGCTGAGGCGGACGGCGAAGAACACCAGGGTGGCGAGCATGCCGACCGCCACGCCCTCGATCAGTCCGAAGGCCGTGATCACGATCACGATCAGCAGGATGATCCCGTACTCCGACCAGGGCAGACGCTTGAGGCTCTTCACCAGGCCCTCGTCCAGCATGCCCATGCCGGCGAAGATCAGGATCCCGCCGACCAGGCGCGCCGGGACGATCTCCAGAATCCCGTCGCCGAGCAACAGGGCGGCGCCGATGACTCCGGCGGCGACGACGCCGGTCAGGCGAGTGGACGCTCCGAGCAGCTTGCTGCGCAGGGACGCCGGCACCACGATGGTCGCCACCGTGCCGCCGCCCAGGCCGGCGATCACGCTGGCAACGCCGGTCACCCGGAACTCCCCGTCCCAGTCCAGCTCCTGGTTGGCGGCCAGCTCGATGCCGGCCACGTTCATGACCACGCAGATGAAGGCGATCAGGATCAGCGTGAGCATGGGCGGGATCTGCGCCGCCAGATCGGCCCACGCCACGCGCGCGAGATCGGCGGGCCCCAGCACCGGCCACAGCCCCCCTTGCGCCGTGCTCGTGAGCAGCAAGCCCGCCGCTCGTGCCTCGTCCCCGCTCACGCCGGTGGCGGCGAGCACGAGGTGGTACGCGCCGACGGCCAGCACGACGCTGACCGGCAGGATCAGCGGGTTGCCCCAGCGCTTGATCGCCAGGTAGAGGGCGATCCCGTACGCCGCGCCCGGCCCCCACCGCTGCAGGACGGACGGCTCCAGGAGCGCGGGGAGCGACCGCACGTCCGCTTCCGCCCCCATCAGTGACAGGCCTCCCAGGCAGACGGACGCGCCGATGCCGGCCACGAATCCCGCGGTTACCGGGTAGGGGATGAATCGCACCAGATTGGCGAGCCGGAACCGTCCGAGCAGGAAGAAGCCCACGCCGGTGGCCGCCGCGCTGATCATGAGGGCGACGGCCGCGGTGACGAACCGCGCCTCGCCCTCGGCGGCCATCGACGCCCCGACCGTCGCCATCGCGATCACCAGCGCCGGCGACAGCCCCGCGATCGTCCCCCGGTAGCCGCCGGCCAGGGCGAAGATCAGGCACGCCGCGAAGTTTCCGAACAGCACCAGGCCGACGCCCTGCGAGGACCAGGGAGCCAGCGCTCCCGAGAAGATGAGGCTCCCGAAGGCGATCTGGGCGACCAGCAGGCCCAGCCCCGAGGTGAAGCCGGCCGACAGCGCCGGTACCGTCTTCGGGGACAGCACGTCGGCGCGCAGTTCGGACGCGAGCACTACGCCGGCTTTCGGCACGGCACAACCATACTTGGTATAGGCTGGTTGACTGAAACGGTCGTTCCGATCGCGAGCGTCGCGGACCTGAGGCGGAGCGTGGCGCCGGGGCTGATGCGATCACAGACCGTGGAGGAGAGTGATCCGGGATGAAGCGATTCGTCGCGTCAGCCGCCCTGTTGTCTGCCGTCCTCGCGGGCGCCCAGGAACCGGGCGTCATGATCGAGTGGCCGTACGTCGGCGCCGAGCAGGCTCAGACCAAGTACTCTCCGGCTGCGGACATCACGGTGGCCAGCGTGGGCGAGCTGGAGATCGTCTGGCAGTGGGAGCCGAACGAGGCGCCGCTCGAGGAGTACGGCACCCGGCCAAGCCAATTCCAGGCGACGCCGATCATGATCGGAAACGTCCTGTACCTCTCCACCATGTACATGCGCGTGGCCGCTCTCGACGCGGAGACGGGCGCCGAGCTGTGGATCTTCGATCCCGAGGCGTACAAGGGCGGGCCCAAAGGCGCCCCTCCGAGCGGTTTCAAGCACCGGGGCATCGCCTGGTGGAGCGACGGGGACGCTGAACGCATCTTTCTGAACAGCCGCGACCGGCTGTACGCGATCGATGCCGCCACCGGTGAACTGGACCCGGGCTTCGGCGATCGGGGGAGCGTTCTGCTGACCGAGGGTCACGGCCGCCCCGTGACGCGCGAAGCGTTCGACCAGACCTCGCCGCCGGTGGTGTTCGAAGACCTGGTGATCGTGGGCAGCCGGATACCCGACCGGCTGCAGCGCAAATTCGACCCGCCGGGAACCGTGCAGGCCTTCGACGCACGAACCGGCGAGCGCCGCTGGGTGTTCTTCACCATCCCGCAATCAAGCGACGAATTCGGCGCCGACACCTGGGAGGACGAGTCTTGGCGCTACACCGGCCACGCCAACGTGTGGGGGTTCATGTCGGTCGACGCCGAGCGCGGGCTTCTGTACGTACCGACCAGCACGCCGAGCAGCGACTACTGGGGCGGCCGTCGGGTGGGGGCGAACCTGTTCGCGGAGTCGCTGGTGTGCCTGGACGCCCGCACGGGCGAACGCCGCTGGCACTTCCAGACCGTTCACCACGGCGTCTGGGACTACGATCTTTCCGCGGCGCCGAACCTGGTGACGATCACGGTGGCCGGGCGCCGGATCGACGCGGTGGCGCAGGTGGCGAAGAACGGCTTCACCTACGTGTTCGACCGGGTGACGGGAGCGCCGGTGTGGCCGATCGAGGAGCGTGCGGTGGACACGGCGACGGACGTGCCGGGAGAAGTGCTGTATCCGACGCAGCCGTTCCCGACCAGACCGCCGCCCTTTGCCGGGCAGGGCATATCGCTGGAGGATGCCAACGACCTGACGCCGGAGATCCGCGCGCTGGCGGTGGAGGAGATGCAGCGCTTTCGGCTGGGTCCGCTGTTCACGCCGCCGAGCCTGCAGGGCACGCTGCAGCGCCCGGGCGCGAGCGGCGGCGCAAATTGGGGCGGGGCCGCCTTCGACCCCGAGTCCGGCGTGCTGTACGTGCGCACCTCGGAACAGGCCGACACCAACCAGGTGTGCGAGAACGATGGCAACGATCTGGAGGTCGACGTCGCGTACAGCAACAACTGTCCCTACGGGGCGACGCTGGTCATGTACCGGGAGGCCGGCGGACCGGACGTCGCACAAGCCCCGGAGAGCAGGCTCGGCCCGATTCCACTCATCAATCCGCCCTACGCGCACCTGGTGGCGATCGACCTCAATGCGGGCGAGATTGCGTGGAAGGTGCCGTTCGGCGAGGGCGACCCCGAGGTGCGCGGGCATCCGCTGCTGCGTGGGGTCGAGCTGCCGGAGCGGCTGGGCACGCGCGGCAACGCCGGCCCGATGGTGACCAAGGGCGGTCTGGTGTTCGTCGGCGGCGGTGAGCCGTACCTGTACGCGTTCGACACGGCGACGGGCGCCGAGGTGTGGCGCGGCGCGACGCCGTTTCGAACGAACGGGAACCCGATGACCTACCGCGCGCGCTCGGGACGGCAGTTCGTCGTCATCGCGACGGGAGCCGGTACCGACGCCGCACTCGTCGCCTTCGCGCGACCGGAGTAGCCGGGCAGCGGCATCTGAAGCCGGCGGCTCCGCCTTCCGTGCACAATCGGTGTTCATGGGCGTGAGACTGACGCCGGCCGGCCATCTGCGGTGGGAATCCGAGCCCGGAGGTGAGGAGCCCACGGCGGAATCCCCTTTGGCCGAGGTCCTGGACGTTTTTCGGACCGATTGGCGCGGCGCGCTCTTCACCCTGGCGGCGGAGAAGCTGCCGGCCCAGGAAATCCCCGGCCTGCGCTACTGGCAGCAGCTTGCGGAACACTACCTGACCGGGCTCTGCCACCTGCCCGTGGACGCCGGGCAGGCGGCGGTCGAGCCGCCGGGCGACGCGCTCCTCTCCACCTGGGTCCTGAACGCTCCGCCGATGGAGGGAGGCGAGTATCTCTCCGTGGACCTGCTGCAGCGCGTGTGGGAGCAGCTCGACGCGTGGGTGCGGGACGCCGCCGCGTCCGCGGGCGGCGTGGCCGCCCTGCTGCGCGCGCGGGCGCCGCGCTGGCGGCAGGTGGGACGGGTCTGCTTCCATCTCGCGGAGAACAGGAACGACGAGGAGCGGCCGTTCGCGTTCCTGGCCACCTACGCCTCCGGCTTCGGCGCCGGGGGACGCCTCAAGCACCTGCCGCTGCGCAGCGCCCTGCAGCAGTATGCCGGGGCGAAGAACCGGGCGGCGCTGATCAACCTGCTGTCGCCGGTGGAGGAGGCGTCCGGGGCGTGCGCCTGGGTGCGGGAGCTGGCCGATTCCGGCGACCTCTACCGCCCGCTGGCCTGGGCGCCCGAGCATGCCTATCGCTTCCTGCAGAGCGTGCCGGAGCTGGAGCGTAGCGGCCTCTCGGTGCGGGTCCCCAACTGGTGGCGGAAACGGTCTCGCCCGCAGGTTTCCGTCACGATTGGCAGCCAGACGCCGCCGCGGGTCGGTGCCGACGGGGTGCTGGACTTCAAGGTCGAGGTCGCCGTGGGCGACAGTCCGTTGTCGGCCGAGGAGCTGGAGGCGCTGCGCAGCGCCGGCGACGGCTTGGTGCTGCTCCGTAACCAGTGGGTTGAAGTGGACCGGGAGCGGCTGGGACAGGCGATCGCCCACTGGGAAGCGCTGCAACGCCACGCGGACGGCGAGGTGATTTCCTTCGTCGAGGGCATGCGCCTGCTGGCGGGGGCGTCGGCGGATCTTCGTCAGGAGGATCTGACGGAGGCCGACCGTCCCTGGGTGCAGGTGACGGCCGGCGCGGCGCTCCGCACGCTGCTGGACCGGCTGCGCCGGCCCGGCACCCTGGGGCAGCGCGAGATCGCGGCCGCGGGAGCGCTGCGCGGGACTCTGCGGCCCTACCAGCGCGAGGGGCTGGCGTGGCTGCACTTCGTCACCGGATTGGGGCTCGGCGCCTGCCTGGCCGACGACATGGGACTGGGCAAGACCATCCAGGTGCTGGCGCTGCTGCTGTGCGGAGGAGTCGGCGCGGACGGCGCGCGCAAGCCGACTCTGCTGGTGGTGCCGGCTTCGCTGCTCGGCAACTGGCGCGCGGAGGCGGAGCGGTTCGCGCCGTCGCTGAAGCTGTGCTTCCTGCACCCGGCCGAGACCGACCGCCAGACCCTGGACGAGATCGCGGCCGCGCCGGAGGAGCGTCTGGCCGCCGCTGACCTGGCGGTCACCACCTACGCCATGCTGGTCCGGCAGGCGTGGCTCACCGAACTACGCTGGCGGCTGGTGATCCTGGACGAGGCGCAGGCGGTCAGGAACCCGGCGACGCGCCAGAGCCGCGCGGCCAGGAAGCTGGCAGCGGACGCCCGCATCGCCCTGACCGGCACGCCGGTGGAGAACCGGCTGGGCGACCTGTGGGCGCTGTTCGACTTCCTCAATCCGGGCCTGCTCGGCTCGCGCGCGGCGTTCGGAACCTTCGTCAAGTCGCTGCAGGCGGGGCCGGAGCAGCCATTCGCGCCGCTGCGGCGGCTGGTGAGCCCCTACATCCTGCGCCGGCTGAAGACCGACCGCAGCATCATCGCCGACCTGCCCGACAAGACCGAGACCGACCGCTACTGCCACCTGACGCGAGCTCAGGTCAGGCTCTACCAGCACGTGGTGCAGACGCTGCAGCGCGGCCTGGAGTCCAGCGAGGGGATCGAGCGCCGCGGACTGGTGCTCGGCTCGCTGCTGCGCCTCAAGCAGGTCTGCAACCATCCCAGCCAGCTCTCCGGTGACGGCGAGTACGCGCCGTCGGCCAGCGGCAAGTTCCTGCGGCTGGCCGAGCTCTGCGAGGAGCTCGCCGCCCGCCAGGAGCGCGTGCTGATCTTCACCCAGTATCGCGAGATCATCGATCCGCTCGCCGAGTACGCCGTGGCCCTGTTCGGCCGCGCGGGGCTGGTGCTGCACGGCGGGACGGGAGTCGCGGAGCGGCGCGAAGTCGTGGAGCGATTCCAGGCGGATGACGGGCCGCCGTTCCTGATCCTGTCGCTCAAGGCCGGCGGCACCGGCCTGAACCTGACCGCCGCGTCGCACGTCATTCACTTCGACCGCTGGTGGAACCCGGCGGTGGAGAACCAGGCCACCGACCGCGCCTTCCGCATCGGCCAGCGGCGCAACGTGCTGGTCCACAAGTTCATCACGCGCGGCACCGTCGAGGAACGGATCGACGCCATGATCGCCGACAAGCGGCACCTGGCCGAGGACGTCCTCGGCGGCGAGCAGGAGGTGAACGTTACCGAGCTGTCCGACGACGAGTTGCTCGACCTGGTCCGGCTCGACGTGAACAGCGCCGCGCTATAGGTTCCGGTGGCGTCCATGGCCAAGCGGACCCTGCGCCCCTTGACGATCGAGGGCCGCACCATCGCCCGCAGCTTCTGGGGCAAGCGCTGGTGCTCCCACCTGGAGTCGTACTCGGACTACGCCAACCGGCTGCCGCGCGGCCGCACCTACGCCCGCAGCGGCGCCGTCGGGCATCTGGAAATTCACGCAGGACGCATCGAGGCGGCGGTCAAGGGATCACGGACCAGGCCCTATGAGGTCGCCATCGGGGTGCAGGAGCTTCCGGGCGCGACCTGGAAGGCGATCCGGGAGGCATGCTCGGGGCAGATCGGCTCGGTGCTGGAGCTGCTCCGAGGCTCGCTCTCCGACCACGTGATGGAGGTCGTGTCCGATCCGGAGCGCGGCCTGTTCCCGAAGCCGCAGCAGATCGAACTTGCGTGCAGTTGTCCCGACTGGGCGACCATGTGCAAGCACGTCGCAGCGGTGCTCTACGGCGTCGGCCACAGGCTCGACGACAGCCCGGATCTGCTGTTTCGCCTGCGCGGCGTCGATCCGGAGGAGCTGATCAGCCCCGAGACGGTGCTGCCCGGTGGCGCGGCGGCCGGCGCCGAAACCCTGGCCGAGGATCGGCTCGGCGATGTCTTCGGCATCGATCTCGACCCGGACGGTCAGTAGTCGACGCCGAGCTTCACGAGCGTCTCCGGCGCATCCGCAATCCTCGGATACTCCTCGGCCAGGTCGGCGAAACGGACGACCGGCTGCACGATCTCGTCGCCGTCGAGCCGACGCTCGGCGATCAGCTTCAGGCACGCGCGGTAGACGCGTTGCTCGTCCCAGCGCGGGTGGTCGCGCGAGGGGTCGCTGTTGACGCGGGAGAACACGACGTCAGGGCGGTTGAAGTGCGCTTCCCCGCCCAGGTCCAGACCGGCCGGGTACGGGCCGGGGTAGGCGCCGCACACCACCGTGCCGCCGAACGCCACGGCGCGAAGCGCCTGCTGCAGGCCGGGCACGGTGCCCGAGTACTCGATCGCGACGTCCACGCCCGCGCCGCCGGTGGCCAGCTTGATCTCGCGGCCGGCATCGCATGCCGATGGATCGAGCGTGAGAGTGGCGCCGGTGCGCCCCGCGACCTCGCGGCGCAGCGCGATCGGATCGACGGCAATCACTTCAAAGGCGCCGGTCAGGCGGGCCATCTGCACGGCGACCAGTCCGATCGCCCCAAGGCCGAACACCGCCACGCGGTCGCCCAGGCGGACGTGGCCGTCGCGCACGGCCCCCATCGCGAACACGGCCGGATCCAGGCACACCGCCGATTTCCAGCTCACGCCCGGCTCCAGGCGGTAGCAGTGCCCGGCCGGCAGGACGTGCGACTCCCGGAAGTGCCCGTACGCGAAGACCCGGTCGCCGGGGCGAAGGCCGCTCACCGCCGTTCCCGTCTCCACGACGGAGCCCGCGAACATGTTGCCGACGCCGTATTCGGCATCCGCGCGACCCTCGCCGGTGAACAGCCCCAGGTCGCGGTCATACGATCCGCGCGGATTCGCGTAGCCCTTGAAGAACGACATCTCGGTGCCGTGCTTGGCCGCCGCGTGCTCGCTCGCCACGCGCACGTCCCCGGCTCCCACCGGCGTTTCCTCGTACTCTCGCCACTCCAGCCTTCCCGGCGCGACCCCGATCAGTTCCTTCGGCATGATGCAACCTTAGATGCGATGACACGGCGAGGGGAACGCTGAAAACGGAGCTGTCCAACCGGGAAGCGCGACGCATCGCCCTGGCCGCGCAGGGGTTCGCCGACCGGGCGCCGGCGGGCCGCGTCGACAGCCGCCACTTCGACCGCCTGTTCGACCGGGTCAAGGTCGTGCAGCTCGACTCGGTCAACGTGGCGGTGCGCACCCACTACATGCCGGCGTTCTCGCGCCTCGGGGCCTACCCGCGGGAGCGGTTCGACGCCTACGCGTACGGCCGTCGGCGGCTGTTCGAGGCGTGGGGGCACGTCGCTTCGCTGCTGCCGGTCGAGCACTACCCGCTGCTGCGCCACCGCATGGAGGACGCTCACTCGCGCTCGATTCGCTCCTTGGGCCGGGAGCGGCGCGCCTACGTGGAGGCGATCCGCCGGGAGGTGGCCGAGCGCGGACCGCTGGCAGTGTCGGACCTGCGCGACCAGGGCGGCGGCGGCAGCGGCCCGTGGTGGGGGAGGAGCGACGGCAAGCTCGCCCTGGAGTGGCTGTTCGCCGCCGGCCGGCTGGCTACCTCCCGGCGCGGCAACTTCACGCGCGTCTACGACCTGACCGAGCGGGTGATCCCGCCCGACGTGCTGGCCGCGCCTGCGCCCGCGGCACGTGACGCGCAGCGGGAGCTCCTGCGCCTGGCCGCCCGCGCGCACGGCATCGGTGACGCGGGCGACCTGGCCGACTACTACCGCATCCGTGTGCCGCAGGCGCGTCCGCTCCTGTGGGAGCTGGTGGAGGAGGGCGAGCTGCTGGAGGCGAACGTCGAAGGCTGGAGCCGGGCCGCCTACCTGCACCGCGACGCCCGCACGCCCCGGCGGATCGGTGCGAGCGCGCTGCTCAGCCCCTTCGACTCGCTGATCTGGCGCCGGGAGCGCACCGAACGCCTGTTCGGCTTCCACTATCGGATCGAGATTTACGTCCCCGAGCCGGAACGGCAGTACGGCTACTACGTCTTCCCGTTCCTGACCGGCGGCGAGCTGACGGCGCGCGTGGACCTCAAGGCGGACCGGGCGCGCGGCGCGCTGCTGGTACGCGGCGCGTACCTGGAGGCGGGCTGCGACGCCGGCGCGGTCGCCGGGGAGCTGGCCGCGCACCTGGCGTCGATGGCGGCGTGGCTCGATCTGGGAGAGGTGAACGTCGGCAGGCGCGGCAACCTGGCGGCGCCGCTGCGCCGGGCCGTCGGGTAGCCACGCCCGGCGTTACGAGGGGTCGCCGAAGTAGGCCAGGGCCTGCTCGAAGGCGGCGATGCCGATCTTCGAGCCGATGATGCGGCCCGGCAGGTCGTCCACCCAGGGGTGGATGCCGCCGTACAGCCGGGAGATGCCGGCCTCGTCGGAGGCGTCGTAGTAGGTCGCCCACTGCAGGGTGAGCGTCTCGGTCGGTCCGGACTCGAACACCAGGAAGTCGTGCTCGGGCGCCACGAACTCGCCCAGGCCGCCGGGGAAGTACTCGCTGCCGGTGAACAGAGCCATCACCTCGGCGGCGGCGCGGCTGAAGGTGCTGTGGCCGGAGACGTAGCCGGCGAACGGCGGCGTGACGAAGGTGTCGCGCTGGTAGGGGACCCAGTCGGCGGCCAGGACCCAGCCCACACCGCTGTACTGGGTCTCCGGATCCTCGGGAATGCCCAGCCAGCCGTAGATCGTGACCGAGCCGACATGCTCGGCAAGGTGGGCGTGCCGCTCGCCGACGGCAGCCGACTCGGCGGTGACCACCTCGACCAGACCCGGGTGCAGGGGCAGGCCGTGCTCGTGGTAGGAGGGCAGATCCGGGTCGGAGGACTGGCCGAGCCCGGCCATGTAGCGGATGGCCGTGATCGGCCGCACGTAGTCGTAGTGGCCCTTCAAGCCCCAGGCGCAGATCGCCGCGTCGTGCGTGGCGCCGTTGAGCGACAGGTACAGCTTGAGGTCCCACTCCAGCGGGCCGAGCTCCGGGCCCTCGCCGCCCAGGCGGCGCTCCAGCAGCGGATGGTCGGTGACGTAGTTGGCCAGCGTGTTCCAGTGGCCGGGAGGCGTCTCCGAGTCGGGTCCGTCGGCCCAGAACTCGGCGATGACCCGCGCCCAGTCGCCGCGCTTGACGACGTTGGGGGCGTACGGCTCGCCGGTCACCGGGTTCACGGGGTGGCCGCGGCCGTCGTTGGTGCCCAGGCTGTTGTTGCCGAACGCGCCGGGCGAGATGTCCATCAGCACGCCGTCGTCCGGGGTGAGGGTGGCGCTGTAGTGCGCGACCTGGGCGAACGCCATCTGGTACTCGAGGCTGCCGTCGCCTCCCAGGTAGGGCGGCGGCCCCGGATCGAGGTAGACGCCTTCGTCGGCCATGCCGTCGTCGGTCAGCCCGAACGGGGTGACCGCCCCCCAGTGGGAGCCGATGAAGCGCTGTACGCCGCCAGCCTGCTGGCGGCCGGCCTGGTCGATGAACATGCGCAGGGCCAGCGGCTGCCAGCGGTTGGGATCGTGCACGACACCGGATCCGGAGTGCTCCACCACCATCGGCCGGTTGGCGGGGCGGTACTCCCACTCGAAGGCGTAGGAGCCCAGCTCGTCGGCGCCGTCGTCGTAGCCGAGGTCGACGATGTGGTTGCCGATGCGGTTGCCGAGCGCGGCCGGGCTCGGGCCTTCCCGGCCGCTGTAGTCGGGGTCGTAGCCGAGCTCCTTCATCAGGTTGTCGAAGCTGGTCAGCGACTCGTAGGCGCCGGGAGAGTCGCGGTACCGGTTGTACAGCACGCGGTAGGCGGCGTAGCTGATCGCCTCGTGGCGGGCCGCGGCGGTGTCGTCGGCCGACGCTCGTTCGTCGGCCAATACCTGCCGGGCCGTGTCGTCGTAGGCGGCCCAGGCGTCCCACATGGCGACCGTGACGTGGTAGAGGTTGCGGGCGTGCACGGGCGGGCGGGCGAAGTCGTTGCGGATCGCGTGCAGCGTGACCTCGTTCCAGCGGCGCGCCACGGAGTGCTCGGGCTCGGCGGTCACGGCGGCGGCTGTCAGGGCGAGGCCGGCGAAGATGGCAAGGATCCGGCCACATCGGCCCGGATGAGCGAGCATGACCCCGCGGATTATAGGTCCGCCGCTTCCTGGCGGCTACCGGCCGGCCGCTCGCGGTTCGCCGTTTCCGCGCCTCCCGCCAATGAAAGCGAGGCCGGCGGTCCGGCCGGAGGCGTCAACGCAGAAGCTGCCGGAATCCCGGCTCTCGGTTGAACAGGATGCGGTTGGAGTCGTGGAAGTTGCGCGCGCCCCGGTAGGCGGTGCGCACCGCGTAGATCAGGTCGTCGCCGTCGAAGTGCCAGTCCACGTACTGGAAACCGGTGAGGCGCAGCGAGTCCTCGGGCCGCAGGCCGCTGTCGTCGTCCATGAGCCGCTTCACCGTCCGCCACCGCACCAGGTCGTCGGAGGCGCACAGCCACACCTCGTTGCGCTGCCGCGGGTGCTTGTTCAGTCCCTGGCCCGGAGGCTGCGTCGCCTGCCAGGTGGCTATCAGCCAGTCCGGGTCCGTCACGGCGTTGGCCAGCGTCAGGTAGGTGCGGGTGACCGGGTCGCGGCGCAGCGTGAACTTGGCCTTGGCGCCGGGGAAGGCGACGAAGCCGCCCGGCCCGGCGGGTTGCGCGGGGTCGGGATTGGCGCCGGGATCGAAGCTGATGTGCTCGCCCTCGCCGTCGATCCGTACCATCGCCGCCGTGTCCTGCGCCAGCGGGCGCGCCTCGAAGGTCAGCACGTCCCAGAGCTGCCCGTCGGGCGCGGCCACCACGTTGCCTTCGCGCCAGCCCGGCTGCGTGACCGGCCCCCAGGCTTCCGGCGTCCACTCCGGGGTGAACGGCAGCTTGTTGCTCATCCGCCAGTTGGCGGCGTCCAGCAGGTCGGCGTCGACCGGCGCGGAGATGACGCAGGCCTGGAAGCCGGTGCCCCACACGCAGGGGTCGCAGTCCTCGAACGCCTTGTAGATGCGGCCGGAGTGCTCCAGTACCGCCACGGGCGCGCAGTGGTAGTTTGGTGCCTCGTGGTACGGCCCCCCGGGGAACAGCAGCCCGCTGCCGGCGTCCCTGGGATGGGTCCAGCGGAAGCCGCCGTCGTCGCTGCGGCGGATGACGATGGAGCCGTACTGCTGGGACACGCCGAGCAGGTAGACGGCGCCGCCGTGCACGAACAGGCTGCTCCAGTAGGCGTTCATCACGTGGGTGACGTTGCTCCAGGTGGCGCCATCGTCTTCGGACCGGTAGACGCTGGTCAGGCTCTCCTCGTCCTCGTGGTTGCGCGGACAGCCGACGCCGAAGTGGTCGTGGGTGGAAAGCAGGGCGCCGTCGGGAAGCCGGACGATGCTGGGGCTCCCCAGAAAGGCGACGCTCCGCTCCGGCTGGTACTTGATCAGGACGGGTTTCATGCCGGCGGCACTATAGCCCGTCGTACCGCCGGCGGGCACCGCGGACCGTTGCGCTACGATGGCCGCCGCCGTGAGTGAGACGGGACGAATCGCACAACTTCTGGAGCAGACCTTCGAGGGGCCGGCCTACTACGGGCCGTCGGTGCTTGGTGCCCTGGCGGGCGTCGACGCCGCGACCGCGGCGCGCAGGCCGGCGTCGGGAGCGCACAGCATCTGGGAGATCGTCGCCCACCTGACCGCGGAGCTGGACTATGCGCGGAGCGTCGTCGGCGGGTCGCCGGAGGCGTGGACGGCGGGGGAGACCACGTGGCCGGCGGTCACCGACACCTCCGCCGCGTCATGGCGAACGGCGCTGGCCGAGCTGCGGCGAGCCAATCGGGCGCTGGCGCGCCGCATCGAGGGGTTGGACGACGATGTCCTGGGGCGCCAGCCGCCGGTGGTCAGCGGTCCGTTCTACGTCACCCTGCACGGCACCATCCAGCACGGCGTCTATCATGCCGGCCAGATCGCCCTGTTGAAGAGGGAGAGCCGGCCGCCATGCCGCTGACTCGGCTGCCCTGGCTGCGGCGCCAGCAGCGCTGCTACTGGCGGATTCTGAGCCGTCCCGGTTCAGCGGTGACGATCGCTCCTGCTTCAAGCTCGGTTCCATGAGCTTTGAGGACTCGGTCGCACACGGTCGCCTGCTGGCGAGCGGAAATGCCGACCAAGCGCACAATTCCATGGTGCGGCCGTTCGTGCATGACCGCCAGTTCGCCGAAGTCCTTGTCCAGCGTCACGAGGACGCGACTCTCGCTATGGGCTCTGGTGAGAATCTCGTCATCGCCGGGGTCCTCCGGCCAACCGCCAGCCCACTCGGCGTCATGGCCAGCGGCCCTCAGTTCAGCGACGGCACCACCCCAAACGCACGAATCCAGGAGCAGCCTCATCCATCCCCGGGGACGAGGAGAGGTTCTACCCGCTCGCGACCGACGACGCGGCGGGCGTACGCCAGACATGCGAGGATGTCTTCAGGCTCCAACCACGGATAGCCCTGCAGTATGGTCGGGTGATCATCGCCGGCCGCGAGCATTCCCAATACGTGCTCGACGGCCAGGCGGCGGCCTCGAACAATCGGTTTGCCGCCGTAAATCCGCGGGTCGGCGGCGATTCTCTCAAGGAGCTTTGTTTCGTCCACGGTCGCTCGATCTTAGTCACGGAACGCTAGGCGCGCTACGACTGATCGCGGCCCCCCGCTGAAGGCCGCTCGGGCCTGTACCGTCGCCGGATGTAGGAGAACGATCCGCTCTTGATCCAGCGGCGTTGGGCGGGAACCTGGACGATGCGGTCCTCTTCGAGGACGTAGGCGCTCAGCGCGTTGCCGAAGACGCAGCCCGAGTCCAGCGCTACCAGCCCGGGGCGGGCGCCGTTCCCGGCCTCGGGAAAGCGCTTGACGAGCAGCCCTTGCGGCGCGTCGTGGCCGTACACGATCGGCCGGCCGGGGATGACGTGGCGCTGGTCCAGGTGCTCGTGCCAGCGCGTGGTCACGCCGAGCTCGGGCGGCCAGGTGCGGATGGTCAGGAACTGGTCGCGCGTGGTGCCGCCCAGGCCCCGCTCGGGGTCGATGCCGGCGTGCACGAGCAGGAAGCCGGGCTCCTCGATGTAGAGCGGCAGCGCCGCCAGCCACGCGGTCAACTCGTCAGCGTACGGTGCCAGCGCGGGCAGGGTGGTGGCGTTGCGGTCGCTGTAAGCCGATTTGGGATCGCGGCCGGCGGCTACCTCGCGGAGCTGGCCGCGCAGCACGTCGTCGTGGTTGCCCATCACCATCTCCGCGCCGCTGCCGCGGATGCGCTGCCAGACGCCGAACGGGTCGGGCCCGCGCGTGAAAGCGTCCCCGGTCAGCAGCAGCCGGTCCCGGCCGGGCGCGTATTCGATCTTGGCCAGCAGGGCGTCGAGCTCCGCGCAGCAGCCGTGCACGTCGCCCACGAATATCGTTCTTCGGTCGCCTCGCATCGGTCTGTTGTCGCGTGCTGACTGGCCGGCCGCGCTACATCTCCGCCCGCAGCATTTCTGCCGCGCGCGTCATGTTGCCGAGCTTCTGGTAGATCTCGTCGAGCGGGATGTCGAAGTAGGTGCCGGGCGAGAACCCGCAGTCGGGGTGCAGCGCCGTGCGCTCCGGGCCGACGATCTTCGCGGTCTCCCGCGCGCGGTCGGCGATCTCCTCCGGGGTGTCCACCTCGAAGGTCTTCGACGCCACGCAGCCGCAGCCCACGTCCATGCGCTCGGGCAGGCCCCGGAGCAGCTCGCGGTCGTAGTCGTCGAACTGCAGCATCTCGAACATCGGCATGTCGATGTGCAGGCGGTCGAAGCCCGGCAGCATAGTGTCGTAGCGCGGCACCTGGTCCGGCCCTATGTGGCGCTTGCCGCACAGGTGCAGGGAGGTGTAGATGCCGTCGATGCCGTCCACCACGCGGTTGAGGGTGTCCACGGAGTCGAACAGCGCGTCGCGATACGCCTGCGAATCGGGCTCCTGGGCGTGGACGCCGCCGATGCGGGTGTCGTCGAACTGCACGTAGCGGACGCCGGCGTCGCGCAGCAGCTCCACCTCGCGCCGGAGGATCGGCACCATGATCTCGATGAACTCGCGCTCGGAGTAGTGCTCCGGGGACTTGACCGGGTCCCACAGGAAGCTGGCGGTCAGGTGCGGCGTCGGCAGCGCGACGCGCACCGCCTTGCTGGTGTGGCGGCGGAGCTTGATCGCCTCCTCCGCGAACAGCCCCTCGCGGGTCGGGGCGACCGAGCCGACGACCGCGTAGCCGACGCGGGCGTCGTGCCGGAACGAGTCGAGCGGCACCTTGAACTGCTCGACGCCCGTGAGCATCTCGGCGATCACGCCGACGTAGGACTTTCGCCGCCACTCGCCGTCGGAGATGACGTCGACGCCGGCGGCTTCCTGCAGTGCGGCGACGTAGGGAATGGAGCGGTCCATCAGGTCGAGCAGGTCGCCCTCGCCGGTGCCCTCGACGAGGTGGCGGTCGACCCGCTCGCGAAAGAACTTCGGCCGCGGCATGGAGCCGACCACGGTGGTCAGGAACGGTCTGTCGAGCATGGTGGGCCAGTGTAAACGCTTGCAGCCGTCGGCGCAGCGCGACCGGTATTCGGTCGGCATGGCGTAGCCGTGCTGGTGCCACGGTCGCGGGTCGACGCGCGTCGCAATCATGGCGCGATGCTGGCCGGCCGCTGTCGATGAGGGCCTGCGGGGGGCCGCAGGCCGTCGAGGCTGGTGGACACCGGCGCCGCGGCGAGCGTCGACGGCCGCCTTGCTGCCGCCGGTTTTGCCTCGCGAAAACGCAGAGCAGGAAACCTTGACCGCGGCGATCGCGCGCCCTGGTTCTGTTCGCCCTATGGTGGTGGCGCGGCGTGCGCCGCCGCGCGCTGCGCGACCACGAGATCCACCGCTGGCCCGGCGAATGATCGCCTGTCTTGGACTGGTTCCGGGGTATCATCGGGCGCTTGGAGGACTTGCCATGACCAAACCCATGACCAACTGCGCACTCCGCATCTTCTGGTCGTTTGCGTGGCGCTCGCTGTTGGTCTTGGTACCCGTCAAGTTGGCATTGCGGTACTTCTGGTCGTTCGTTTGGGTGTGGTTCCGTGACGACATATTTGCCGGGCCTGATGTGGCGTATTGGCTGTGGCAGCTCTATGAAGCCGTCGGGCCTGGGTCTTGGTGGTCTGTCGATGTCGTGATCGCGCTTCCGGTCCAGGCTTGGGCGCTGTGGGCTGCGCTGCGGCGTCATGCCTTGATCGAGGCGCGAAAATGACGGACCTGCGGGCGGGCCTCCGCATCTTCTGGTCGTTTGCGTGGCGGGTGCTGGTCGTGGGGTTCCCGTTCAAGGTCGTGTTGTTTGCCGGGCGCGATTGGGTGTGGACGGAGTTCTTGATGCGTCGTGCCGAAGGTGACATTCACGTCAGTGGCGGCGGGTTCGCGCGGGTGGTGGCGGCGGCGGCTGTCCCGCCCGGGGCGGTATTTCGGCTGAATGACCCGTGGGTGGAGTGGTTGAGTGCGCTGGTTCTGATGTTGCCCGTGGTCGAGCTATGGGCGGCGTATGCGGCCCTGCGGCGTCATGGCGTGATCGAGCGGCGCGGCGTGGACCAGGGTAGACTTGACCGTTGAGGGCGGGGCGGGGGCGCTTTGGAGCGTCGACTGCTGACAATGGCCGCTATCCCCACCCCGGCCGCACGCCATTCTTACAGCCGGGAGGGGAACGCCGTGGACCTCGCCGTCTTGTGCGCTCGGGTTCTGTTCGCCCCGTGGTGGCGGCAGGCCGAACGCCGCCCCGAGCACCGCGACCACCAGATCCACCGCTGGCCCGGCCGCCTGGGCCGCTCGCGGTGAGCACCGCCGCCGCGGTGGCCGCAGCGCTGGGCGCATCGGCATTCACAATGGCAGCCGGCAGCATGACCGCCGGAGCCTCCTAAGGTGACTCGCACACTCGCCTTAAACAAGATGGCTGATTGAAAGTACAGGTTTCAATTTGCCAATCGGGCCTCGGTGCAGTATGCTCGGTCGCATGTTCCCGCGGACCCTGGACGAGCGGCTTCGGCGCCTGGCCGGCCAGTTCCCGGCGGTGTTTCTGACGGGACCGCGTCAATCGGGCAAGACGACGCTCACCAAGTCCGTATTCGACGGTCACGCCTATCTGAACCTGGAGGATCCCGCCACCCGGGACCATGCGCTGGACGATCCACGCGGTTTTCTGGCGCTCCACCGCTCGGGCGTGATTCTGGACGAAGTGCAGCGGGTGCCGGATCTCCTGTCCTACATCCAGGTCCTGGTGGACGACGACCCGACGCCCGGGCGCTACATACTCACCGGTTCCCAGCAGCTTCCCCTGACCCGTTCGGTGAGCCAGACGCTGGCCGGACGGGCGGCGGTGTGCGTGCTGCTGCCGCTCGGCCTGTCCGAGTTGACCGGAGTGCCGGCCGGCGATCCCTGGAAGCCGGATGAGCCGGGCGACGGCGACCCTTCCGTCCCTTCCGAGCTGGAACTCGACCGGATCCTGTACCAGGGTCTGTATCCCCGTATTCACGATCGTGGTCTCGACGCCGCCGACTGGCTCGGCTCCTACTACACCACCTACGTAGAGCGCGACGTGCGTGACCTGGGCGGCATCGGAGACCTGGACACGTTCCGCCGGTTCGTGCAGCTCTGCGCCGGCCGAAGCGGGCAGCTCCTGAACCTCTCCTCGCTCGGGTCCGACTGCGGCGTCTCCCACACCACCGCCGGTGCCTGGATCTCCGTGCTGCAGGCGCTGTTCGTCGTGCACCTCCTGCCGCCGCATCATCGCAACTTCTCGAAGCGCGTCATCAAGAGCCCGAAGCTCTACTTCCTGGATGCTGGTCTGCTGTGCAACCTGCTCCGCATCCGCGAGCCCGAGCAGATCGCCGTGCATGCCAATCGCGGAGCGATATTCGAGACGTTCGTGGTGAGCGAATACCTCAAGGCGTTCACGCACCGGGGCGTCAGCTCGCCCTTGTACTTCTGGCGAGACCGTACCGGTCACGAGGTCGATCTCGTGATCGACGACGGCACGCGCCTGCTGCCGGTGGAGATGAAAGCTGGTCTCACGCTCAGCGGGGCGCTGTACGACGGCCTGGACTGGTTCTGCGCTCGCGGAGATCCCGCTGCCCGGCACGGTGTGCTGGTGTACGGTGGCGACGAGTGGTTACAACGGCGCGGCCACACCACGCGTCCATGGCACGCGTGCGTCTGATACCGCCGTTCCGGCAGGCATGGCGATAACGCACGTCCTGTTCGATCTCGACGACACGCTGGTCGCCGAGGAGTCTTCGGCGGAGGCGGCGTTTCTGGCGACCTGCGAGCATGCCCGCGAGCGCTACGGCGTCGATCCGCACGCGCTCCACCGGGCCGTGCGGAAGCGGGCTCGCGAGGCGTGGTTTGCGGCCCCGACGAACGCCTACTGTCAAGCCGTCGGCATCGCCTCCTGGGAGGGACTGTGGGCCCGGTTTCCCGGTGACGATCCGAACCTGAAGGCGCTCCGGCGCCGGGCACCTGCCTACCGGCGCGAGGCATGGTCGCGCGCCCTCGCAGACTTCGGCGTACGGGACGCGCCGTTCGCCGAACGGCTGGCCTCCATCTTCCCGGCCGAGCGCAGGGCGCGCCACGTGGTGTTTCCGGATGTCGAGGACACGCTGGTGGCGTTGCACGGAAGCTGGCGGCTGGCCATCCTCACCAACGGGACCCCCGGCCTTCAGCGCGAGAAGATCGCGGGATCAGGTCTGGCGCACTACTTCGACGCGGTCACGGTCGCGGGCGAGGTGGGGGTCGGCAAGCCGGACCCCCGCGCGTTCTCCGCTGCCCTGGAAGCGGCCGGCGCGAGGCCCGGCCAGACGGTCATGGTCGGCGACAATCTGCGTCGCGACGTCCAGGGCGCTCAGCAGGCCGGCATGCGAGCGTTCTGGCTGAACCGCACCGGCCGGAAACCCGAGCTGGACGTGATGCCGGATGCCGAGATGACCGCCACGAGCGAGCTGCCGGCGTTGCTCAGGCGCGGATGATTCGGCGGCCGAGATCCTGCAGCTTCGGCGTCGAAGTGAGCTTCGCGTCCTGCCGCGCGTCGGGCTGAGAACACTGCCGTAGCCCGTACTCGAAGTGAGACGCATGCGCCGGACGGAGTTGACTCGCGTGACCGACCTGTACGTCCGGAGCATCACCACCCTGTTGAGAACCATCCTCACGCCGGCCCAGATCCGGACCGACCACGAATACGGCAGCTACTTCGCCGACAGGATCGCCAACGACCACGAGCTGTGGGTGGCGGTTCGGGGTGGCAGACCGGTCGGGGTGATGGCAATGGCCGGCGAGTGGATCGAAGAGCTTTACATCGACCCGGTCGATCAGCGGCAGGGTGTCGGCTCCGCGTTGGTAGCGCATGCCAAGGCCTTGTCGCCGAACGCTCTGCGCGTGCTCACGCTGCGAAGCAACGCAGGCGCCTGCCGGTTCTACGAGCAGCATGGCTTCGTCGCCTACGACCGTGGCCGCAGCCCGCCGCCCGAAGATGAGCCGGATGTCAGGTACCTGTGGCGCCCAGTTAGAGAAACCGTCTGAACACGGCGGCCACCTGCAGACCGATCTCAGGCACTGAAGGCAGAAGTCTGGGGCGTAAGGTGCCCGTCTGCCCGCGGCCTACGCACCGTCGGCGCTGGTGGCCGCGGCGACCCGCCAGACGCCGCGGGCGTTGGGTGTGGTGCCGTCGCAGCCCTCGTAGACCATCCCGTAGCCCGTGGGCTGACCAGCGACGGTCGGCAGCGGAAACACGCACATCTCGGAAGACTTCGCCCGGTCCCATGCGCCGCCGGGGGAGAGCACCGGCTCCGCCGTCCGTTCCCAGTTGAGTCCGTCGGCGGACAGCGCGGTCATCAGGTGCTGCCCGCCCCCTTGCATCGTCGGCCGGTCGCCGACGTCGGCGACAAAGTAGATCCGGTATCGTCCGTCCGGAAGCACGACGAGGTCGGGCGCGAACGTGCTCGCGTCCCCCGGAAAGCGGGGACCCGGCTCCATCGCGAACGTCATCCCGTCATGGGAGATCGCGCTGACGATGCCGACCCCGCGCTGCGTCACGTACATGCGCAGGCGCCCGTCGCCCAGGAAGAGGATGCGCGGCGCCATGATGTTGCTGCCTTCCACCCGCAGCCGGTCGCCCGGCTCGACCTCCCAAGCGAGCCCGTCGTCGCTGACCGCGCTGCGGATCGAGTTCTGCACCTCCTGCGATCCGGGGCAGCACTCGAAATACATGCGTAGCCGGCCGCTGCCGTCGGCCGCCGGGCCGACCTCGCTCGACACGACCCGGAAGTCGCCGGCGCCGCCGTCGGCCGCCGACAGGCGCACGCCCGCGTCCGGGTTCCAGGTTGCGCCGTCGGCCGAGTTCGCGCTGAGGATGCGGGTGGTCGCGTTGCCGTAGTCGTTGGCGCCGGTGGGATTGCCCGCACGCGGCAGGATCTGCGTGTAGTACATCCGGTAGGTCCCGTCGCCCAGACGCATGACCCGCGGGCTGACCGATCCGCACAGCCCGGTCCGCGTCGCCTGCCGCGGCCACCGGGCGTCGGGAGCAGGGCTGAGGTCGTCGTCGGCCGGCGCGTCGATGGCCGGCTCGGGGCTCTTCCGCCACGTCGTGCCAGGATCGTGTTCGGCGACGTGCACGGCCGGCACCGGCTCCCTGGTTCGGGTCAGGTCGATCATGGCGGGGACTGTAGCAGGGAACCGACCGATGTCCGGCACAGCCCGCGGTGGTGGTATCCTGCCGCGGACGGCGGCCGACACGGGATGGGCCGCGCAGGAGGTGACGATGGAGTTTCGATTTGCCGCGTGCACGGCCGGTATGGACGACGTACCGCACGCCGAGTTGCAGCGCCTGTACTCGCAGGCCGGCTTCGACGCCGTGGAGCTCATGCACGGCATGCTCCGGCCGCTCACCGTCGAGCAGGCGGAGGGGCTGGGCGACGAGTACCGCGCCGCGGGGGTGCCGGTGGAGACCGTGCACCTGCCGTACGAAGGGCCGGCGTTCGACATCGCCGACTTCTACGAGAGCCGCAGGCGCAAGGCGGTCGCGCACATCCGACACGCCATGGAGCGCGCCGCCGCGGCGGGCGCGCAGGCGGGAATCCTTCATCCCTCCACCTCGCGCGAGCCGGTGGACGCGAACGGCTTCGAGCGCTACTTCGCGCAGATGGCGGTAAGCATGCGCGAGCTGCTCCGCGAGGCGGAACGGGTGGACCTGGCGCTCGCGGTGGAGAACCTGCCGCCGGTGCCCGGCCGGCGCTACGGTTCGGTCCCCGATCACTTCCGCCGCTTCGCGGGCGAGCTCGCCCACTCGCACCTCTGCTTCTGCCTGGACACCGGCCACGCCCTGATGGCCAACGGCCATGACGGGACCATCGAGCTGATGGAGGCGATGGGCGACCGGCTGCGCGCCTTCCACCTGTCGGACACCCCGGGCGACCGCGACCTGCACCTGGCGCCCGGCCACGGCGCGGTCGATTTCCCGCGCGTGTTCGCGCAGGCGCGCGGCCTGGATCCGCTGGCCATGTGCATCGAGACCCCGCCGTTCGCGCCCGGCCCCGACTACGGGGACGACGCCTGGCGGACGATGGTGGACGAGGTGCGCGCCCTGGCCGCGAGCGCGACCGCGCCGTGATCGGCCGCGGCCTCGCCTCGCCTGGAGATCCCGCACCGGCCTTCCGGCGGCGATGAGTCAGCAGGTACGGACCGGCGTCGACCTGGTGGGGATCGCGTCGTTCGAGCGTTCGCTCCGCCGCGGCGGCGATCCGTTCCGCCGCCGGCTGTTTCATCCAAAGGAAGCCGAGGGAGCCTCGCCCGAGCGGCTCGCCGGGGTCTTCGCGGCCAAGGAGGCGGCCTTCAAGGCGCTGGAGTTGCCGGCCGGCCACTGGCATGTGGTCGAGGTCGCCCACCGGCCCGACGGCCGGCCGTGCCTGCGCTTCGCGCCCGAGTACGACGCGTCCCGGATCGACAGCGTGGACGTGAGCATCACCCACGACGACACGTACGCGTTCGCTTCCGTTGTCGCGCTGTTGCGGAGCGACGCGTAGAGGAGGGACCAGATGGTGCAGACGATCGATCGTTTCCTGGAGGACGCGGCGCGCCGCTTCGAGGAGCGGCCGGCGCTGTCGTTCAAACCGGGCTTCCGCTACCTGCACTGGAGCTACCGGGACGTCTGGGAGGGCGCCGGCCGCGTCGCGTCGCTGCTGCAGCAGCACGGCGTCGGCAAGGGCGACCGCGTGGTCATCTGGGGGCCGAACTCCCCGCACTGGGTGCTCGCCTACTTCGGCATGATCCGCGCCGGCGCCATCGTCGTGCCGCTGGACATGCGCTCCACGGCGGAGTTCGCCGAGCAGGTGCGCGCCAAGACCGATCCAACAGCTTCCTTCGTGTCGCGCCTCACGCCGCCGGAGCACGAGGCGATGGGGCTGCCCGCGATCTACTTCGAGGAGCTCGAGGAGCAGAGCTACCCCCTGGGCGAGCCGCAGCCGGTCGAGCTCGCCGGCGATGACCTGGCCGAGATCATGTTCACCTCCGGCACCACCGGCGACGCCAAGGGGGTGATGCTCACCCACCGCAACCTGCTGTCCAACCTGGAGTCGGTCCTCGAGGTCATCCCCGGCGACCCGTCCCTGCGCCTGCTGTCGCTGTTGCCGCTCAGCCACATGTTCGAGCAGATGGGCTCGCTGTTCTCGGCGTTCAGCTTCGGGGCGAACATCACCTTCGCCACCAGCCGGCAGCCGTCGGTCCTGCTGAAGCTCATGCAGGAGCGCAGGATCACGATGATGCTGCTGGTGCCGCAGGCGCTCGACCTGTTCATGAAGGGAATCGAGCGGGAGGTGGTCAACCGCGGCAAGGAGCGGGTGTGGGAGCTGTCGCAGAAGCTGGCTCGCAACCTGCCGGTGGGGCTGCGCCGGCGCGTGTTCGGTCAGATCCACGCCCGCTTCGGCGGCAGCCTGCGGACCATCGTCTCCGGCGGCGCCGCCCTGGACCGCACGCTGGGCGAGAAGTGGAACCTGATCGGCATCAACGTCCTGCAGGGCTACGGCGCCACCGAGGCGTCGCCGGTGATCAGCACCCACCCGCTGGACGATCCCCGCTTCGACTCGGTGGGCAAGCCGGTGCCGGGGGTCGACGTGCGCATCGCCGACGACGGCGAGATCCTGGTGCGCGGGCCGAACATCACCCAGGGCTACTGGCAGGCGCCCGAGCAGACGGCGCGCGCGTTCGACGGGGAGTGGTACAAGACCGGCGACCAGGGCTTCCTGGACGCGGAGGGATACCTCCACATCAAGGGCCGCAAGAAGGACATGATCGTCCTGGCCGACGGGCGCAACGTCTATCCCGAGGACGTCGAGGAGGTGCTGAAGGCCGACCCGGCGGTCACCGACGCCACGGTGGTCGGGCTGGATGCCGACGGCGGACCGCAGGTGCACGCGGTCTTCCTGCTGGAAGAGCCGGACGAGGCCGCCGCCATCGTCAGGCGCGCCAACGAGCGGCTGGGCGAGCATCAGAGGATCCGCGGCTTCACCGTGTGGCCGGAGGCCGACTTCCCGCGCACGCACACGCTCAAGGTCAAGAAGGCGGTGGTCATCGAGGCGCTGAGCGGGGGCGCGGGCGACGCCGAGGGGCCGTCGGAAGAGCGGTCCAAGGCCGCCGCGGACGGGGATCCCGGCGAGCGGCTGGTGCGGCTGGTGTCCGAGGTGAGCGGCGTACCGCAGGAGCAGCTCCTCCCGGAGAAGAGCCTGGGCGGCGACCTCGACCTGGACTCCCTCAAGCGCGTGGAGCTGCTGTCCGTGATCGAGCAGGAGCTGGGCGTCTACATCGACGAGTCGCTGGTCGGCTCCAACACCACCTTCGGCGAGCTGCTCAGGCTGTTGCGATCGCAGGAGGAGGCGAAGGCGGCGCTGCCGCCGTTCTACACGTGGCCGCTCTCCATCTGGTTCGCGGCCGTGCGCGAGGTGGTGTTCCGGCTGGTGCTCACGCCCGTGCTCAGCTTCGTCTACCGGGTCCGGGTACAGGGCCGCGAGCACCTGAGCGACCTGTCCGGCGCCGTGCTGTTCGCGGCCAACCACAACGCCATCCGCATGGACAGCCTGGTCCTGATCAAGGCCACGCCGCGGCGCTGGCGGCGCCAGCTCGCCTTTGCCGCCGCCGCGGAGATCACCTTCGGCAACCGCTGGCGGGGGATCCTGGCCGCCCTGGTCGCTAACGCCTTTCCGCTCTCACGCGAGAGCGCCGTCCGCGCCAGCCTGCAGCACATGGGCCGGCTGATGGACGAGGGCTGGAGCGTCGTGCTCTTTCCCGAGGGCGAGCAGCGTCTCGGGCAGCCGATGCTTCCGTTCCAGAGCGGCACCGGCATGCTGGGTGTCGAGTCGCGCACCCCGGTCGTCCCCGTGCACATCGTCAGGGAGCGGGCGCGCGGGATCCTGCCCGGATCGTGGCGGGCGCGCGTGTCGGTTCGCTTCGGCGCGCCGCTGACCTTTCCGCCCGGAACCTCGTACATCGACGCGACGCAGGCCATCGAAGACGCGGTCAAGGCGCTCTGAGGTCCCGGCTGCGACGGGCCATCAGTCCCGTTCCAGGGCCAGGAGACGGCGCTTGCGCCACAGGCCGCCGCCGTAGCCGGTCAGGGTGCCGGCGGCGCCGATCACCCGGTGGCAGGGGACGATGATGGAAATGGGGTTGGCGCCGACCGCCTGGCCAACCGGCCGGGCGGCCCGCGGGCGGCCGATCGCTGCCGCTACCTGGCCGTAGCTCCACGTCTCTCCATAGGGTATCCGCAGCAGCGTCTCCCACACCTGCCGCTGCATGTCGGTGCCTGCCGGCAGCAAGGGCAGGTCGAAGCGCCGGCGGCGGCCGGCGAAGTACTCCATGAGTTGAGATTCGGCATCCGCGATGGGAGCCGGGCGCCCGGGGACGAGCGTCGCCCTCATGGACCGGCGCGTCCGGCGCAGTTGCGCCTCCAGGCGATCCGGATCGCTGAATTCGGCCAGGCACAGCGTGCCGTCCGCGGCGCCGAGCAGCATCACGCCCAGCGGAGTCTCCATCGGTGCCACTGCCAGAAGCCTGGCGTCGCCGGCCGCGCCGGGCGACGCGCTGATCAGCTTGCGGATGGCATCGGTGAAGCCGCTGAGCGATTCGTAGCCGTGCTCGAACGCCGTGTCGGTCACCGGTGCTCCCCGCTGCAGGGTGCCGACCGCTGCCGCCAGCCTCCGGCTGCGCGCGTATGCATGGAACGTCGTCCCGAAGCGCCGCCGAAACCACCGCCGCACCGCCTCCGGACGCAAGCCGCGTGCGGCCAGAGCGGCGTCGGTCCAGCGGCGTCCCGGCTCGCGCTCGACTTCGTCCACCAACGCGTCCAGCCACGGCGGCGCGGTGCCGTTCGTCTCGAGCGGCCGGCAGCGGAGACAGGGCCGGTATCCGGAGCCGAGCGCCTCGGCGGCGGACGCGAAGAATTCGACGTGGTCCGGATGTGGCCTGCGGGCTGGACAAGAGGCGCGGCAGAAGATGCCGGTCGTCCGCACGGCGGCGACGAAGGCGCCGTCGTAGCTGCTGTCCCTCCCGGCAAACGCGGTGAGCATCGCGTGGTGCGGCGGAATCGTGGGAGCCATGAGCCAACCGTAATCGCGGCGGAGTATCGCGGCCACCGAAGAATGAACAGCAAATCGGGTGCGCTATCGTAGGCGCCATGGCCGATGCACTTCCATTCCGGACCACGCCGGTTCCCTTTCCGGTCGGCACCGAGTATTACCGCGCGCCGATGCCGCCGCAGGAGTTCTGGGACCGGGACTTCGCGGCGATCCGCGCCGCGGGCATGCGCATCGTGCGCACCTTCTCTTACTGGAACTGGATGGAGCCGGCGCCCGGCCGCTTCGAGCTGGGCGACTTCGACCGCTTCTTCGAGCTGGCCGCCCGCCACGACCTGCTGGTCTGGTTCGACCTGACGCTGGCCACCCACGGGGCGTGCCCGGACTGGCTGTTGCGCGAGCACCCCGACATCCGCCAGGTGCGGCCCGACGGGACGCCCCTGCATCCCGAGTCCACCAACGCCATGCCGCAGGGGAGGATGATCCACTGCTACGACCATCCGAAGTGGCGGGAGTACGGCGAGCGGCTGCTGCGCACCGTGGTCGGACGCTACCGCGACCGCGAGAACCTGCTGATCTGGGGCGTATGGGACGGAGCGTCGTTTCCGACGACCGACGGACCGGTCTGTCCGTGCTACTGCGCGAGCACGCTGGCCCGCTACGCCGCGTGGCTCAAGCGCCGCTACACGCTGGACCAGCTCAACGAGCGGCTGCACCGGCGCTACCGCTGCTGGGAGGACGTGGCACCCGCGCGCAGCTCCCGCAACGTGGTGGAGATGTTGCTCTACCGGCAGTTCCACGTGGAGAATCTGGCCCGGACGCTGCGCTGGCAGGTGCAGGTGATCCGGGAGCTGGACGACCGCCATGAACTGCGCGCCCACGGCGCGAACATGCCGCGGCACTTCGACCAGTCCTGCGCGCGCGAGGTGGACAGTTGGGGCATGTCCATGCCCTCCAACGAGCTGCTGACGGGGCCCGACCCGATGCGGATCGCCGACCGCTGCTTCAGCTTCGACTGGTCGCGCGCCATCGCCCGCGGCGGCCGATGGTGGAACGAGGAGATCTACGCCGGCATGAGCCCGGCCGGCGTCACCTGGAAGCCGCAGTCCCACCCCGCGGAGGTGACCTCGCTCCTGTGGCTGAGCCTCATCCACGGCGCCGCCGGCGCGATGTTCTGGCAGTACACGCCGGAGTACCTGAGCTTCGAGGCGCCGGGCTACTGCCTGACCGCGCCGGACCGTGCGCCGACCGGGCGCCTGCAAGCCGTGCGCCGGGCCATTGCAGACATCGACCGCATCGCCGATCACCTGCCGCTGCAGGTCCCGGACCCCGCGGCGGGGGGCGCCGAGGTGGCGATCCTCTACAGCGGCCCGAGCTCGGAGATCTTCCTCTACGACGGCGAGCAGCAGAGCTACCTCGATGGTCTCCTGGGCCTCTACCGCACGCTGTGGGCGCACGGCATCCCGGCCGACGTGATCACCAGCGAGCACGACTGGTCGCCGTACCGCGTGGTGTGGCTGCCGAACACGGCGTTGCTGGACGCGGCGACGGTCAAGCGGGTCGCCGGTGCCGTGGCGCGGGAGGCGGGGCCGTGCGTGGTAGCGGACGGCAACCTGGGCTCCTACGCGGAGAACGGCCGCTTCAGCTACGCGCCGCCGGAAGGCTTGGCCGATATTCTGGGCGTGCGGGTCGCCGATTACGACCGCTTCACGCCGGGACGCGCCGGCAGCGGCGTGGTGTCGGGCGCGTTCGGGCACCTGGCCGTCCCGGAACCGGTCGGCCACGCGGTCCTGGAGCCGGCGGGGGACAGCCGCGTGCTGGCCAGACTGGACGGCGCCGTGGTGGGCGTGGAGCGCGCGGACCGCCGCCTGGCGTGGCTCGCCCTGTCGCCGGCGACCGCGTTCGGCGGCACGGCGCCCGCATCGCTGGTGCTGCCGCTGCTCGCCAGCCGTGGCGTGCGCCCGCTGGTCGCGGTCGTGGGCGATCACGTCGTTCCGCTGCGGCGCCGTTCGCGGACCGGCCGCGACCTGCTGTTCCTCCTCAACCCGTCCCTGCGGCACGCCTCCGCGCGGGTAACGCCGTCGTGGCCGATTACGCGAGCCGCCGACCTGCTCGCCGCGCGGGACGGTGAGCAGGCGGTGAACGCTGGCGGCTTCGACCTGGCCTTCGGGCCGGGTTCGGTGCGGGTGGTTGCGGTCGACTGAGGTCGATCCGTCGACCTGATGCCGGCGGCCGAGGGGATGAACGGGCGGTGAACCCCGCATGAACGACGCCCGCGCCAGGTAGCCTGTCGCGCGGGGCCGGCCCTACATTCGGTGCATGCCCGCCGTATCGCTCTCCGACGTACGCAAGATCTATCCGCTCGGCAAGACGGAGGTGCACGCCGTCAACGGCGTGAGCTTCGAGATCGATGAGGGGGACTTCGTCTCCATCGCCGGGCCGTCCGGGTCCGGCAAGACCACGATCCTGAACATGATCGGCTGCATCGACACTCCCACGTCGGGGACCGTGCGCGTCATGGAGACCGATACCGCCGGCCTGAACGACCGCGCCGTGACCGACCTCCGCCACCAGGTGCTGGGCTTCATCTTCCAGTCGTTCAACCTGATCCCGGTGCTGGACGTGACCGAGAACGTGGAGTTCCCGCTGCTGATCGGCCAGGCACGGGTGCCGAAGGCGCAACGGGCCGACTGGGTCGGCTACCTGATCGACGCCGTGGGGCTGGACGAGCACCGCGACCACCGCCCCGCCGAGCTGTCCGGCGGCCAGCGCCAGCGGGTGGCGATCGCCCGCGCCCTGGCCAACAAGCCGCGCATCGTGCTGGCCGACGAGCCGACCGCCAACCTCGACTCGGAGACCAGCGAGCAGATCATCGAGCTGATGAAGCGCATGAACGCGGAGCTCGGCACGACGTTCATCTTCTCCACCCACAAGCCGGCGATCGTCGACATCGCCGACCACGTCATCCGTCTGCGCGACGGAGTGATCACCGCGGACTTCAGGACGGAAGCGGAGCCGGCGACGTGAGCGTCGTCTGGCGCATCGCGGTCCGCAACCTGCAGGAGCACCGCGCCAAGAGCCTGATCGTCGGCACGATCATCCTGATCGGCACCTTCGTGCTGGTGGTGGGCAACTCGCTGATGGACTCGGCCGCCGCCGGCATCCGGCGGTCGTTCATCGACAACTTCACCGGCCACCTGGTGCTGGCCGGGGTCGCCGACGCGCCGGTCAGCCTGTTCGGCGTCCGCAGCACCGACTTCCTCAACAACCGCACGCCGCGCCTGGACGGCTACGACCAGATCCTGCAGGCGGTCGCCGACCACCCGGACGTAACCGCCTGGAGCCCGCAGGCGAGCGACGCCGCCACCGTGAACCTGGCGGGAGAGGACGGGACGTCGCTCGGAGAGTCGTTCACGCAGCTCTGGGGAATCGAGCCGGCGCGCTACCGCGAGGCGTTCCCGGATGCGGCCGAGTTGATCGCGGGCTCGTTCCTGCAACCTGACCAGGTGGGGCTGGTCCTGTCGGAGGAGGTCGCCACCGACCTCGGCGAGTCGGCCGAACGGGAGATCCGCCCCGGCGACCGCCTGCTGCTGACCGCCACCACGGACGCCGGCATCAAGGTGCGCGAGGTGCCGGTGACCGGCATCTTCCGGTTCCGCAACGCCCTGCCGCAGCTCAACTTCGTTTCGTTCGTGGACATCACGACGCTGCGCACGCTGACCGGCATGACCGTGTCGGCGCCGGCGGAGCAGATCCTGACCGAGGAGCAGGTCGCGCAGCTCGGCTCCGTGGACGAGGACGACCTGTTCGGGGGCGGGGACGCGGGCAGCCTGGTGGAAGAGGTCTCCACCGGCACCGGCGCGCCGGTGCTGCTGGACCTGGGCGGACGCGAGGAGACCGTGGTCGACTCCGGCGCCTGGCACTTCCTGCTGCTCAAGCTGCGCCGCCCGGGGGCGGCCGAGCGCGTGACCGGGGATCTGGAACGGATCATCGGCGAGGGCGACCTCAACGCGCAGGTGCTGGACTGGCGCGATGCCGGAGCGCCGGTGTCGCAGCTCTCCGACGGGTTCAAGATCGTCTTCAACGTGGTAATCATCGTCATCGCCGTGGTCGCCGTGATCATCATCATGAACACGCTGGTGATCTCGGTGACCGAACGCATGAGCGAGATCGGCACCATGCGCGCGATCGGCGCGCGCAAGGGGTTCGTGCGGCGCATGATCGGCGCGGAGACGGTCACCGTGGCATTCGTGTTCGGCGCTGCCGGCGTCCTGCTCGGGCTGGTGCTGCTGTTCATCCTGGGCGCCACCGGCATCCCCGCCTCCAACCTGTTCCTGCGCATCCTGTTCGGGGGCGAGGTGCTCCGGCCCGAGGTCTCGCCCGGCTCGGTGGCCTTCTCGCTGGTCATGGTGGCGGCGATCGCCGTGGTCTCGAGCCTGTATCCGCTCGCGGTCGCGCTGCGCATCTCGCCGCGGCAGGCGATGGGCGTCGAGTGATGCGCAGCCTGCTCCGCATCGCCTTCCGCAACACCGGCCGCCAGAAGAAGCGCACCCTGCTGCTGGCCGGCGCGATCGCGTTCGGAGTGGTCGTGGTGACCCTGCTCAACGGGTTCACCGGCGGCGCGTCGCGCAACATCGAGCGGGTGCTCACCGACCTGATCGGCGGTCACGTCTACGTCAGCGGCACGCAGCTCACCGAGTCGCGGCTGATCATCAACGTCATCCGCGATTGGGAGGACGGAAGCTCCCCGCTCGCGGATGTGGTCGCCGAGGTGGAGGGGCAAATCGCGGACCTGAACCGGCGCAGCCGCACGCTCGGGACGCTGATCTTCGGCTCCAAGCAGACCAACCAGTTCCTCGACGGCGTGGACTGGCACGGCGAAGCGAGCTTCTTTCCCAGCCTGTCGCTGACGGCCGGATCGCTGCCGGGTCCGGACGACCGCAACGCGCTGATCTTGCCGGAGGCCGCGGCCGAGCGGTTGCGCGTGGAGGTCGGCGACCAGGTCCTGGTGCGCGTCGCCACGGTCACCGGCCAGCAGAACGTCGGCGAGCTGGTGCTGGCCGCCACCATCGAGGACTCCGGGATCACGGCGTTCTCCTCGGCCTTCGTCCGCCTGGACTACATGGGCGAGCTGATCGGCACCGGCGCCGGCGAGTTCCAGGTCCTGAACCTGTACCTGCGCGACCCGCGGCAGTCAGGCCGCGTGGCCGAGGTGCTGCGCGCGCGGCTGCCGACGGCTCCGGAAGACGAGCAGGAAGAGGTGAGCGGGCAACCGCCGGGGACACCCGGGGCGCTCGGCGCCGGCGTCAACCGGCTGGCCGACGACGAGGAGCCGTGGGAGGGCACGCGCTACGAGATCACGACCCTGGACGACATCCTGGATCAGGTCTCGGACCTGTTCGGGGTGCTCGACATCGTCAGCCTGGTGGTGTTCCTGATCCTGCTGACCATCACCATGGTCGGGGTCGTGAACACGTTCCGGATGGTGCTGCTGGAGCGCATCCGGGAGATCGGCACCATGCGCGCGGTGGGCATGCAGGGCCGCTCGGTGCGCGGCATCTTCCTCATGGAGGCCGGCTTCATCGGCCTGATCGGCGCGCTCATCGGGCTGGTGCTGGCCGGCATCGCCATGCTGGTCCTGGGTCAGCTCACCCTGGACACCGACTCGCCGCTGCAGTTCTTTCTGAACGACGGCCGGATCACCTTCGCGGTGCCGCCCCTGTCGGTGGTCACCAACGTGGCGATCCTGCTGGTCCTGAGCCTGCTTGCCGCCTTCATTCCCGCGCGCCGCGCGGCCCGCATGGAGCCGGCGGCGGCGCTGCGCAGCTCGGCCTGAGCTGCGGCGGGACGAATCCGTGGCAACGACCGACTTCCCTGGAGGAAAACCATGTCCATCAAACGTTTCGCGATAGCGTTCCTGTTCGCTGCCGGACTGCTCGCCGGCCCCGGCCTGTGGGCCGCCGACGTCGACGTGCAGGCGCTGCTTGCCGAGATCGACCGCCAGCGCACGTTCGGCGACCAGGACTTCACGGCGGTCATGACGATGATCTCCGAAGACCCCGAGGACGGCGTCGAGCGCATGGTGGTGCAGCAGTTCCGGCGGGACGCCGACGACGCGTTCCTGATCCTGTTCCGCGACCCGGCCGTGCAGCGCGGCCAGGGGTACCTGCGGCAGGGCGACAACCTGTGGTTCTACGATCCGGAGAGCCGCAAGTTCTCGCACACGTCGCTGAAGGAGGCGTTCCAGGGCACCGACGCGCGCAACTCCGACTTCGGCGAGGTCAGCTTTGCCGAGGACTATACGGTGCGCACGGTCGAGGAGGGTAAGCTGGGCAAGTACGCGGTCTGGGTGCTCGACCTGCAGGCGACCAGCGACGAGGTGACCTATCCCTTCCTGAAGGCGTGGGTCACGCGGGAGGGCAGCCTGGTGCTCAAGACCGAGGACTACAGCCTGACCGAGCGGCTGATGCGCACCTCCTACTATCCGCGCTATGCGCGCGTGGGTGACTCGGTCGTGCCGACCGAGATGATCTTCGTCGACGAGCTGGTCGAGGGAAAGAAGACCCGGATCAGCATGAGCGACCTGTCCGACGCCGAGATCCCGGACTCGGTGTTCACCAAGGCGTACGTGGAGCGGGCCAACCGGTGAGCGCGCTCCTGCTCGCCCTGATCCTGGTCGCCGGCGCGGCGGGCGCGCAGACGATCGACACCGACGAGAGCTCGCTGTTCGGCTCCTCCGATGAGGAGGACAAGAACGAGGAGGAGAGCCCGATCGACACAGCCGACCTGTTCGGCGGCGACGTGCTGGTCACGGAGGAAGCGGCGGCCGATGGTCCCTCGGTGCCGGCCGGCCCCCCGCCGGTCGAGATCGGCGGCTCGTACCGGTTCTCGCTGACCGGAGACGTGGCCTGGTCGTCGTTCGAGGAGCTGGCCGAATCGCCGCTGGAGCCGGACTCGCAGGGCGTCACCGTCGACCTGGGCGCGACCGTGTTCCTGGACGCCCGGCCGGCGGACGACTTCCGAGTGTTCGGCAAGGTCGACCTGAGCTATCCGTTCACGACCGACCAGGACGCGCAGCCGCCCCGCGGCTTCGACGACATCGTCAGCGTCCGGGAGCTGTTCTCGGACTTCACGATCGGCGACGCGCTGTTCCTGCGCGGCGGCAAGCACACGATCGCCTGGGGGGTGGGGTACTTCTTCAGCCCGGCCGACGTGCTGAACCTCACCTCGATCGATCCCGAGGACCCGGAAGCCGAGCGCGAGGGACCGGTGTCGCTGCGCGCCAACCTGCCGGTGGACTTCAACAATCTCTATCTCTACGTGATCGCCGACCCCGGCGACGACGGCGTGCAGCTCGCCGCCGCGCCCAAGGCGGAGTTCGTCGTGGGCGGCACCGAGGTCGGCATCGGCGCCTTCTACCACCCCGACCGGGTGCCGCGCGCCATGCTGACGCTGAGCACCAGCCTGCTGGACTTCGACCTGTTCGGGGAGCTGGAGGCCAGCCTGGGCTCGGACCGTCGCTTCGTGGAGCCGGCCGACCGCGGCCCGGACGCCCCGCACGGGCTGCGCGCCGTGCGCAACACGGACGATCCGTTCGCGGCCGCCACCGGCGGGCTGCGGTACACCTACCGGCCGGAGGAAGGCGACTGGTCCGCGACCTTCGCCGGCCAGTACCTGTGGAACGGTGAAGGCTACGAGGACGCGGCGGTCCTGCGCGACAACCGCCGCGGCGTCATGAAGCTGCTGGATGCCGGCGACCTGAGCTTCGGCGACCTGGTCTACCCCGGCCGGCACTACGCGGCGGCGTCAGCCAGCGTCGGACTCGGCCGCACCGCGGACTGGTCGATGGGCGTGTTCTGGCTCTCCAACCTGAGCGACGGCTCGGCGCGGGTGTCGCCGTCGGTTACCTTCCGGCCGGCGGACCAACTCACCCTGCGCGCGGCCGCCTCGGTCACCTACGGCGAGGACGGCGCCGAGATGACCCCGTTCGGCACCCGCGTCGGCGCCTCCCTTACCGCCACCCTCGGCTCAGGGAGATTCTGACCCTTCGCGGGTCAAGCCATCGAAGGAAAGGTCGCCGCCTTCGGAGTAGCGACCATCGATGGCGAATCCGGGTACGAAGAACCACTCGCAGGACTCCGGCAGGTTGAGGAGATCCTTCCAGGTCGGCGCCTGCGCTGAACCGCACGGCACGGGTTCAAGGTCGTTGCCGTCGGTCTGGATACGGGGAACGAGGAGAAGGTCGGCGGTCGAGTCCTCCAGGAGTCGGCGCGGGTCTTCGGAGCCGAGCCACGGCATCCGGTCCGGGTGGATGTCGTGGCGCAGGAGCGGATGAATCAGGAAGTAGCGGGTGCCAAGGTCGTTGGGACGCAGGAGCGGATGACTCGGGTAGTAGCGGGTGTCATCGACGTTCTGCTGGAAGCGCACGTCGGTGGTCAGGCCTTCGACGAGCTGATGCGGGGGCGGGGACGCGAACGCCGAGAACGCCATCATGGCAGCCGCCAGGACGGTCAGAGCGATGCGCATCTTCATCATGGCGCCTCAATGCGAAGTCTACGTCTACGGCTCGGGCTCGGCGAGGAGCTCGCCGGCGTCGATGCGGGAACGGGTGGCGGCCAGCGCCCCGCGGAGCTCGTCCGCGTCGGGGAGGTAGCTGGCGCCGGCGCGCAGGAAGTACAGCGCGGCGGCAGGCGCGTGGCCGACCGCCTGCTGCAGGGCGGCGGCGTAGAGGGCGACCTGGCCAAGGTAGGGGGCCGCCGCCCGCTTGAGCCGCCCGCGCGTCACGTCGTCGGTCTTGAAGTCGACCAGGTGCCAGCGGCCGGAGTGCTCGTAGGCCAGGTCGATGGTGCCGTGCACGGGGGCGCCGTCCCAGTACCAGCCGAACGGAAGCTCGAAATGGGCACACGTGCCGGGGCTGCGCAGCACCCGCGCCAGCTCGCTGCCGTCGAAGCGGTCGAGCATGTCTTCCACCTCGGCCATCGCGCGCAGCCCGGCGGGGTCGCCCGCGGAGGCGTGCAGGCGTCCGAGCAGGGGCCTCAGGTCCGGGCGGGTCCCGGTGGTGAACCAGACCCGGATCGCCTCGTGCGCGAGGGTGCCCCTCACCAGTGCCAGCCCGTCCCCGTGGCCGGCGGATCTCGCGGATCCCGCGGATCTGGCGGATCCGGTAGGCGCGGACGGCGGGCGAAGGGACGTGACCGGGGTGCTTGCGCGCAGCGGGATCACCGCGGGGCGGTCGACCAGCGGCGCGTCCACCGTCCGTTCTGCGGAGGCCGGCGGGATCGCGACCTCCACGGGTGGGCCGGCGCGCGCGATCGTGTCCAGGTCGACCGGCGCCGGCTCGCGTAGCTCCACCCGAGACGTGTCCATGCCGCGCAGCGTCTCCCGGCACATCGCCAGCCAGCTCCTTTCTCGGCCGCCGTCATCGCCGCTCAGGTACAAACGGTCGGCCGCGCGAGTGGCCGCGACGTAGAGCAGCCGGCGGTACTCGGCGTCCTCCTCGCGCCGATCGAGATCGAGCAGGTAGCGATACAGTCCCGGACGCCGGCGGCGTTCGTCGGCCGAGGCGGCGTCCGCTTTCAGGGTTACGGAGATGCCGTCGTCGACGCGCCAGCGGATGCTGTCGTGGGTTTCCGGAGCGCGGACGTGCGCTTCGGGCACGAAGACGATCGGGAACTCCAGCCCCTTGGCGCCGTGGATGGTCAGTAGCCGCACCGCGTCGGTCCGGTCGACCACCGCCAGCCCTTCGCGGTCTACCAGCTCGTCGCGCCGCCGGCGCAGATAGGTGACCGTCTCGTCGATCGAGCGGCCGGCCAGCGTGCGCAGGATCGTCACCAGCTTGCGGATGTTGGCCAGCGCCTGCTCGCCGCCGCGCAACGGCGCCCAGGCGGCCTCGAAGCCGGTGAGAGCCAGCGCGCGCTCGACGATCGCGTCCGGCGGCTCCAGCGCCGCGGCTTCGCGCAGCTCCTTGAGCACAGCCGCGGCGTGCGTGCAGCGCCGTCGGGCGGGGCCGGCTACCTCGTCGGGTGGATGGTCGAGCACGCGCATCCAGCTCCGATCCGCGGCGTGGCAGGCCAGCAGCGTACGGTCGTCGATCATGAACAGGGGCGAGCGCAGCGCGCCGACCAGGGCGATGTGGTCGTCCGGCTCCGAAAGCCACGCCAGCAGGTTGGTCAGGTCGCGGACCTCCTGGCGGGTGAAGAACCCGGCACCCGCGGGCGTGACGTACGGCACGCCGTGGCCCTCCAGCGCCTGCTCGAAGACGTGCACGTTGGCCAGCCGGCGCATCAGGACCGCCACGTCCCGCGGGGTCGCCGGCCGCTCGCACCCCCGGCTTCCGTCCCACACCGTCGCGCCGCCGTCGAGCAGCCCGGCGATCTCGCCCGCCACCACGTCGGCCTCGACCCGCCGGCGGTTCGCGTCCGCGTTGCCCTCGCTGCCGGCGGGTGCCTTGGCGACCGGGATGACGGTGAGGTGGGGGCCGGCGCCCGCGGCCGGACCGCGGCCCGACATGGGCTGCATGCGCAGGCTGCCCGGGCCATCGGCGCCGGCCTCGAACACGCGTTCGAACAGCGCGTTGCACACCGACACCAGTTCGTCATGGGTCCGAAAGGACTGTGTCAGCGCGCGGACCGAGCCGCCGGCGCGGCCGATCTCCCCCTCGTAGCGATTGAAGTGGGCGACGTCGCTGCCGCGGAACCGGTAGATGGACTGCTTGGCGTCGCCGACCAGGAACCGCTGCGGCCCGCTGCCGTTGCCGCCGGTGAGCAGGCGTAGCAGGCGGACCTGCGTCTCGTTCAGGTCCTGCGCCTCGTCCACCATGACGTGCCGGAGCCGCGCGCGGTAGCGGGCGGCGATCTCCCGGTGGCGTTCCAGGAGGCGGATCGCCTCCAGCTCCAGGTCCAGGTAGTCGCATGCCGACAGCTCGGCCTTGCGCGTCCGGTAGCGGCGGCAGGCGTCCTGGAACAGAGCCTGCAGCGCCGCGGCCACCCGCAGGGCGTCCGCTTCGTACGCCTCCCAGCGGGGCGCCTCCTGCAGGCGCCTGGCGGCTTCGCGGACCGACTTCAGGTGCTCCTTGACGAGGTTCACGTCCTCCCAGTTCTTCTGACTGCCCACGTTGACCTTGATCAGGGGCCCCTGTGCGGCGAGCGCCTCGGCGAGCCGGCCGGGGTCCTCGGGAAGCGGATCGCCGAGCGCGTCGAGGAGGCCCCCGACCTGCTGCGCCAGCTTGTCGGCAGGCGCGGCTCCCGCGTGGGCGCGGCGCAGGTCGGCGACCAGGCGTTCCAGTTCGGGCCGCTCCGCGTCGACCGCGTCGCGCAGCGAGGCGTCGAGCAGCCGGCGAACGTGGCGGGACCAGTCATCGACGGTCGAGCCGGCCAGCCTGCCGAACGCGGTCCGGACCTCGTCGCGGCGCTCGATCATCCGCGGGAGCTGCTCGCTCAGCGGGAACACGTCGAGCTCCCGTATCGCCAGGGCGCGGCCGTCGTCCGCCTGCGCCGCTTCCTCCAGGGCGTCGAGTGCGGCGCCGATCCGTTCGTACTCCGCCTCGTCGTCGGGCAGGATGCGCGCCGCGGCGATCGCCCCGGCGGCCACCGGATGCTCGCGCAGCACCTGCAGGCAGAGCGAGTGAATGGTGCCGATCACGGCCTGATCGATGTCGGGGAGATGGCCGGCCAACTCCGTCCGGCTGCGCACCTCGCGGCGCACGCGCTCGCGCATCTCGGTCGCGGCGGCGTCGGTGAAGGTCACCGCGGCGATCTCGGGGATGCGGCAGTCGTCGAGCAGCGCGACGTAGCGCTCGACCAGAACGCGGGTCTTGCCGCTGCCGGCCCCGGCGGAGACCAGGATGTCGGCGTTGCGGTCGGCGACCACCGCCGCCTGTTGCCGGGTCAGCTCTTCCATCGGCTGAACTGGTTGACGCGGCACGCGTGCTGGAAGGCGCAGTACCAGGGACAGGGCTGGACGTTCGGGCTGACCCGGAAATCGCCGGCCTCCACCGCTGCGCGCACCTCGCCGGCGCGCGCCACGACGCTGTCGATGAGCTCGCGGTCGGCAGGATCGTCCGAGTCGAGCTGCCATGGAGCGTGACGCGCGCGCAGCCAGGCGTAGCGGGCGATTACCCGCCCGGCCTGTTCCCGCTCGCGCGCCAGGTACGCGTACAGGGGAAGCTGCACCCTGATGTCGCCGTCCAGCTCCTTGCGGCTGATGGAGCTGCCCGTCTTGTAGTCCACGACCACCGCCAGCCCCGCCGCCGTGTCCAGCCGGTCGATCCTGGCTCCAACCGCGAGCGGCGGCTCCAGCGGCAGCGCGGATTCGACCCGGGTCTCGGTGCCGAGCAGCGCGGTGACACCGTCCTCGGCGCACCGTTCGGCTTCGGCTCGCAACAGGTCCTCCAGCCGTTCCAGCGCCGGCTCGCGCTCGATCCGCCACAACCCCACCCGGCCGAACCCGTGCTCGTCCGGGGCCTGCTCCCAGATCCCCTTGCCGCTGGCATGGAGGCGTGCGACGGCGCTGTCGACGGTATCCGGCGTGAGCGGCGTGTCGGTGGCGTTCAGATCCGCGAGTGCGTCCTGCAGCATCGCGTGCATGACCGTGCCGCGCGTCGCCGCGTCGGCGGAGTCCTGCTCCTCGTCCAGCTCGTGCAGCCGGAGCGCGTAGTGCCCGAAGAACTGGAAGGCGCAGGTCCGGTAACTCTCGAGTCGTGTCGCGCTCCACACGGCCCGCGCGTCGGTCAGCTCGGGACGCAGGCCGGCGCCGACCGCCCCCTCGAACTCGCCGGCATGGACGAACGAGCGCCGTCGCTGCTCCACCTTCGCGGCGACACGCACGACCTCCCACGCGGGACCGGCATCGGGCCGCGCGGCGCTGCCGCGGCTCCACCCGCTGGTGCAGGCGATCGCCAGCTCCCGCCGCGAGGCGGCCTCGCCCGGCTCGGGCGCGCCGGTCTCGTCCGCCTGGTCACCCGCGGCGTCGTCGAAGTAGAGCGACCCAGCCACCTGCCGGCCGCGCTCGTCCAGCCGCGTCCGCCAGGCGGTGAGCGCGGTGTCGGCGCGACTGCGCACGGACAGCCACAGCTCGTCCTCGGTCGGTTCCGGAGGCGGCGGCAGATCCAGCCCGGACGCGGCCAGCGCCTGCCGCGCATCCGGTGACAGGAGCAGCGGTGCCGAGCGTGAGGCGGGGAACTCGCCTTCCACCAGGCCGCCTGCTTCCAGGTGGGCCAACCGCAGACCCGACAGCGCGATCATCGGCGCCAGGAGCACGCCGCCCGCTTCGCGCAGAATCGCCGCCGGCGCCTCCATGCGGGCCAGGAGACGGTCCACGAACGCCGCGAACGGCACCGGCCCCTCCTGGGTGGCGTCGTCCGCGGCGGCGATGTCGTCCAGGTGCGCGCGGAGCGCGTCGATCTCGGCGATGAGCCCCGGTTCGGTGCGGACGCCGGCGCGGATGAGCGGTGGCTGGCCGAACAGCGCGGCCTTCACCTGCCGCGCGTGCGCGCCGGCGGGCGCGGGCGGCGGTTCCAGGAATGCGTAGAGGTACGAGAGCACGGAAATGAGGCCGCGCGCCTCCATGCCGGGGAGGGTCGGCCCTTGCTCACGCTCGCTGCCGGTCCTGTCACGCGACTCCTGTTCTCTCTTCGGCGCCAGCAGCGCCAGCCGGTCCAGCGCGTCGCGCCCGGCCCAAAGGTGATGCTGCCGCCCGCAGCGCGCGATGCGGGTGATCTGCCACGGGTCGAGTCCGAAGCGGCGGCAGTCGATGAAGCCGCTTCCGAGCACGGTGATCAGGTCGCGGAGCCGCCACCCCTCGGCCGGCAGGCGCAGCAACCGCCGCATCCAGACGCCGAGCGGGCGGTTGGCGAGCGGTTCGCCGGCCACGGGGTCGAGCGGCAGGTCGTACTCGGCGAACACCTGCCGCGCCAGGCCGAGAACGGGACCGAGCCGGCGGAAGGTCACCCCACAGTCCGACGGCCGCAGGCTGCGGTCGTCGGTCAGCCGCCGCTTGATGGCGCGCGCCATGGCGCGCAGCCCCGCTTCGCGATCGGCGGCAACGCACCCCTGCATCCGCGGCGCCGGCGCGCGCCCGCCGGAGCGTTCGATGACCGCATCCGGGAGCAGCCCGCCCAGGCGCTCGTACGAGTGGCGGGCGCGCTCGCCGGCGTCGGGATCGAACGCCAGCAGAAGGTTGCGGTTGCGGGCCAGCGCGGCCAGCAGGCGGAGCTCACCGCCGTGAAAGAACCGGAAGCCGTCGACGATCACCAGGAACGGCAGTCCGGCCGCGTCGCCGGCAGCCGCGGCCGCGGCCGGCAGCGCCGCCGGCGCGAGCCACCCGTGCTCCTCCAGCTCGCGGCGCCAGGCTCCGTAGATGGCCGCGACCGCCGCGAGCTGCGGGTCGCCGGTGGCGGCGGCAGCCGCGGTGAAACGGTCCGCGGAGACATCCTCGGCCAGCAACTCATCCACCGCCGCCCACAGCAGCGGCAGCGCGGCCGCTGCGCCCAGCGGCGCGAAATGCGCGGCGGCTCCGGATGCGATCTGCCGGTACGCGACGCTGCCGAGCAGCTCGCGCGCGGCGCCGATCGAGGCGGTAGCGGTCCCGGTGTGGAGCCTGCGGGCCACTCCGCGTGGCGTCTCCACCTGCAGGTCGAGCGCCACGCCGCACAGCGCCAGCAACCGTCGCCGGAACTGGTCGCCGTGCCGGACCGTCGGCACCACCACCAGGGTGGCAGCGAACGGGTTCAGCCGGTAGCGCTCTGCCGCCCGCCGGAGCAAAGCTTCGGTCTTCCCGGATCCGGCAGGCCCGACGATGAAGGTGGAACTTGCGATGAGAGCTATCGTACCGTGCCGCGGTCGGGAGTATAGATACGTGTCCTGTCAGATGCCGCTGAGCGAGCTGCCCATGCAACAGCGTCACGCGCTGGCGGCGTTCGTTGGGGGCTACATCAGCATCGGCAAGCTCGCGGAAGCGCTCGGCATGCATGTCCTCGATCTCAGGGGGTGGCTCTCCGAGCACGGCATCGAGCAGAACACGGCGATGTCGGCTGATGACCACCTGAATGCCTGAGCGGCCGTCGAGGCGCTTCGTCGGCGGGCGGGCGTCAGCCTCTCCCCTGGGGTCGTCATTCGGCCCCGTGCCCTCCGCCCCGCCCAGCGTTCGCGCCACTCGGCGCAATGCCGCCATGGTGGCGTCCGACAGCTCGGCCTCGTTCAGCGCCCAGTGGATCTCACACGCCGTCCAGCCCGGAAACGCCCGGCTGCTCGGCTCGACACGAAAGCGCCGGTCATCCAACGCGTGAATCGTCAGGCCGGGACGCAGGCCCGCCGGACGGCTCGGCGACGGCCTGTCGGGCACCTCCACCCAGACCTCGGGAAAGCCCCACGACTCGTAGATGGCGAGCTTGCCGCGGCGTACGTCGGTGGTGTTGTCCACGTCCAGCACCACGTCCGGCAACGCGTCGCGGCCGACCTCGATCGAGGCACCCCACGGCCGCGTCGCGCGCGGGTGCAGATACACCGTCTGGTCGGCCTCCAAGATACGCAGGTGATCGCCGTGGATGTCGCGCGCGGCGTCGCCGCCCGGTACGGGCATCCGGCGTGGTCGCCGGCGGCGCGGGGGTGGGCTACGCTGAGGCTGCGATGGACGACACGGGACGCGAACACACCGGCCTGTTTCCGATCGAGGGACGGCCGCCGATCATGCCGAGGGCGCAGCGAGATCGCGTCGCGGAGCGATTTCCGCCGGCGCCGGCGGCGGACGAGTGCAGCCTGGCGGGCCGGCTGGCTCGCCTGAAGCGGCAGGCGAACGGCCGGGAGCCGTTCGTCTTCGACGAGGTGATGGAGCTGGCATATCGCCCCGGTCCCGGCCTGAGCTTCATCGACAACACCTTCGTCGAGCACGAAGGCCGCTTGTGGAACTTCCATATCACCGGCTCGCCCGAGGATCTGGAGCAGGCCGATCCGCGCATCCGCAAGCTCGCCTACGAGTACACCGGCTACGCGGTCGGCAGCGGCCTGTTCGACCTGGAGTACCGCGGCCTGATCCTGAGCACGCCCCAGGGAGAGTGGGACTGCGTCGCCACCGGCGTGCCGGTGAACATCCACCCGTACGCGGGCGGCTTCGCCTGCGTCACCACCGGCGTGGGCATGCAGGGGACGCGCTGCGGCGTCGCGTTCTCCACCGATCTGCTCGAATGGCGCTACCACGAGCGCAACCCGGTGCTGCCGCCCCCGCCGTGGGCCGAGCCGTACGGCGCCTGCAAGGACAGCCACATCCTGCGCATCGGCGACACCTACCACATCTACTACATCGTCACCGCGAAGCTGGGCTACTCGGCGATCGCCCTGGCCACCACCACCGACTGGGACCGGTTCGAGCTGGCGCCGGAGCCGGTGTTCCTGTTCCCGGCCGGCCTGCGCGGCACCGGCGGCTGCGAGTCACCGTGCGTGCTTGAGCGCGACGGCGTCTTCCACCTGTTCTTCTGCAACGGCCCCGGCACTTGGCACACGATCAGCGACCGGCCCGACCGGTTCGCCGGCACCAACGGCATCTATCTGGTCGGCCCGTTCGTCGCCGCCGAGGTGTTTCGCTTCGCCGGCCGCTGGTGGCTGTCGAGCACCCGCAAGGAGGACCTGCGCCGCAAAGACCGCCTGCGCGGCATCAGCCACCACGGCGACGTGGACGACGAGCGCCGCAACCTGGCCGGCATGTACGTCGCCGAGCTCACCTGGGACGGCGACTTCCCCGTGCTCAGCCGCCCGGCTTCCGCCTGAGAATGGTGCCCGCCGCCCTTAGGCTTAGGGAGACGGGTCTTCCAGCCGCGAGCCATGCGGCGCGTGCCGATGGCGGTGATGAGCCGCACACAGGAGTCTTAAGTTCCCGGGATCAGCACCACCGCCAAGCGCATAGGGCAGAATGTGGTCTATCTCGATCAGGTGCCGCGAGTTGCAGCGGCGTCCGGTCCGTCGATCGAGGTAGCTGCAGCGCCCGTCGTCCCGCTCCCATACCTGTCGTCTCACCGCCGCCGGAATCGCTCGGCCCGAAGCGCGCGGCTTCGCCGTCGGAGTAAGCGCGCCGTTCGGTTTCGGTCCGGGAGCGGCGCGGCGGTCGTCCGCTCCCTGCCGGTTCGGAGCAGGCGTGGAGTTCGGTGTCGGTTGTGGCTGCCGCTCCGGCGTCGGAGTTGTGCCGGCGGGGGGCGCCGCGTCCTGTACCGGCGAGGAGTGACCATGTTCGAGGGCGGTGTGCTCCTTCGCTGCCGGAGTGGGCTCGGACTCGTCCTGTGACGCCCGGCTGCCGGTGCGCGTTCGGCGCGGCGGCCGGCTCGGGTCGTGGCGGTCGACCGCCTCCTGCACGATGCGTCCGAGGAGCTGCCCCATGGTCATGCGCGGGTCCACGTGCGAGAGCAACCCGCGCAGGTGCTCCAGTCCCTGCTGGCAGTCGGCGTCGATGACGGCCTTCAACTCGTAGCGCCCATCGCCGACGGGGCGCACGCGGTCGGCCGGCGGCGTCAGCTCCGGGTCCAGGTCGGCCAGCATCCGGCGGACCTGCCGCGTGCTCTTGCCGGCCGCGTCCTCGACCAGCTTCCGCCTTCCTGCCGCATCGAGCACCAGCGATGGCTCAGGCTCAGAGTGGCGCGGCGGTGCTGCCGGCGCGGCATCCGCCGCCGGATCGTCCGCCCGCGCAGCCTCGCCCGGGGCTGACCCCACCGAACGGGCGACCGGTGCCGAGTCCGTCGCCGCTGCTCGTGGCGTCACAGCCCCCGCCGGCGCGGTCGACGCGACCCCGGTGATCGATCCACGCCGCCGCTGCCGGTCGAAGGCCCACTGCAGCTCCGCGGCGGCGCTCAGCGTCAGCGAGCCGTCGCGCAGCCGCTCGCGCGCGCCCGGCTGGTCGGCGCACAGCCGCACCGCGCCGATGCGCCGCCCGGCGGCAGCGTCGCTGTAGCCGAGCTCGCGCACCGCGTAGTCGAACAGGCTGGAGCAGCCTCGCCGCAGATGCAGACTGCGGGCTTCGATCTCGGCCAGGTGGTCGATGATGGCGCCCTGCAGGTAGCGTTCGTGGCGGACCAGTGTGCTGGTCGCTCGCAGGAGCGCACGATCGGAGAGGCCACTGACGGTGGAGGTGATGACGAGGCCGGCAGCGATGGCCGGAGAGGTGGTATTCATGGAGTAAATGTACTACCGGTTTCCAGATATCCCTCTTTGATCAGTCCGGGACGGGCCGGCGATCCGCGATCAGCCGGCGCTGAAGGGGGTGCCGGGCGGCCGAACGGGCCTCCGAGCTTCCGGGAGGCCGGAAGGAGGCCGTTCGTGCGGTTACGTGCCACCTCGCAGACGCATAGCCCCCGTCAAGACCCTGCGGCAAGAATCCTCGATCTTTTTTCGCGGCGCACCCGCTGCCGCGTCGGTCCCGGGAGACTCGACAGCCGGTCGCCCTCGCCGCCGCTGGAGGATCTCATAACGCCACGCACCTCTGTCGCGAGTTCCGGCGGCTCCGCCCGGTCGTCGCGCAATCATCGCTCCGCACGGAGTCCTGGAGACTCAGAAGACGGGGCGACCGCTGCCGACAACGCACCGGCTGGACGACGAGCAAGCTGTGTGCTGCCGACGATCGATCGCAGCGCATCGACGACTACCTCCGGGCGTCCGACGTCGACGGTCGCAACGTCCAGGACGCGTTGGGTTCCGCTAATCATCCAATAACGAGCAATCCCCGGATCGGTGACGACTTCCTGGAACCACGGATACACCAGAATGAGGCGTGCGGCGTCGTAGGCATGCGCATATGCCTGCATCTGATAGATGTCGGCCGAGTCGATGCTCAGCGTCCGGTCGGCAGGATCCAGTCGCTTCCATTTGGTGTCGAGCACCAGAGGGCCGTCCGGTGTCTCGACCACGATGTCCGGCTTGAGCCGGAACAGCGGACCGTCCGGCGCTTCGATTGCGCAGTGCCTCGCGTGCTGGAGGTGAACCTGCCACGGTGCGACGGCGCGCCGCACACTCCGTCCGACAAATGCCTCGAAGAGGTCGTTCATGGCGAATACCAGCGCGAAGCCCGATGCCCTCCCGCTGGCCGTGCTCTGCCAGTCCCCGGCAAGGAACATCCGGGCGAGACGATACAGGTCGTGATACGCGGTGTTGCTGCGGTCGAGGCGGACCGGCTCGCGCAAGGGGGAACGCGTGTCGTTCACGAACTCCAGCCGCGCAACGAGCTCGGCCAGGCGCCGAGCGGTGGCTGAGGAGCGGGTGACCCCGGTCAACCTCGATACCGCCGCCTTTAGGACGCGGTTCAAGGGTGTGTCCACCGACAGTTCGTCGAAGCGGCAGGCGAGAACATCGGAACGAACCGCAAGCCGAGTGAGTTGACGGGTGACGTCGAGCCGCCCGCGCAGCAGCCTCAGATCCTCCGTCCGGGTGCGATAGCGCCGCGGCAGTCCGCGTCGCACGGCGGCGAGCAGTCGGGCGGCGAACAGGCGGATGAGCAGTTCGAGCAGGTCGTGCCGCTGCGTGCGCAGCGCCGTCATCTCGCCGTCGGCCACGCGCAGATCCAGCGCCACAGCGAGCATCCGCACCAGCGCCGCACGCACGGCGCCGTCGTCACCGTCGATCTTGGGCAGGATTTCCAGGGTCGGGCCGGGCGTTGCCAGAACGCCCACAACCTAACCGGCCCTGACCCCGGCGGCCGTACGCGTGAGGACCGCTCCTTCCGGCAACCGGAGCCGTCGGGCGGCGCGCTCGGCGACGCGGTGCAGCCGCTCGGCGTCACCCTCCGAGAAACCGTCGTCGCCGACGCGCAGCTCTTCCCACTCGCGGATGGACCGGATTGGCCCCCGCGTCACGCTGGCTCGGAGGCTTGCTGCCTGATCAGACGGTCGTACGCTCCCTCCGGGAAGTCGCCTCGGACGGTCCAGCGGTAGCGCTCCTCGTCCGTACCGTCGTCGTCGAGACCTGGAGGCGGATTCAGCGGATGCCGCTCGACGAAGTCGTCGCGACCACCCATTACAGCGCGTACCTTTGCCCAATCCTCGTGGAAATACTCCGCCAGGAGCGGGATGATCTTGCGGCGCATCGCTTCGTCCACGTCGGCCTTGGTACGCGCGGTCATGAACCACGCATGTCCGATCAGGTGGTCTCGATCGAGGAGCCACTCCAGGCGATCGTTCATTGCGCGGAGCACGCCCCGCAGGTCGACACCAGTCGCCTTGCCTGCGTCCTGCAGCAGACCAGGGTCGGGCGCCAACTCCTCGAACTGGAAGCGACGGCGCAGCGCCGTGTCGAGGAGTGCGATGGAGCGGTCGGCGGTGTTCATGGTGCCGAGGATGTGGAGGTTCGCGGGCAAGGTGAAGGGCTCGCCTGAGTGGGGCAACGTCACCGCGATTTCATTCGCGGCGCCTGCGCGCTTGTCTTCCTCCAGGAGCGTGATGAGCTCACCCATGACCTTGGAGACGTTGGCGCGGTTGATCTCGTCGATGACCAGCACGTGAGGCTCTTCGCTTGCCCGGGCGCGTTCGGCGATGCGTTTGAGCACACCCGCGGTCGGCTCGAGACTGAAGCCGGCGTCGCCACCGGTCCGGGGCCGCAGGCCCTCGACGAACTCCTCGTATCCGTAGGACTCGTGGAACGTGATGAACTCGACTTGCCCGGCCTCGACGAGTTCCCGGTAACGTTCGCGGATTCGCTTCGCTTCCGGCGCGCTCGCTCCATCGCAGATCTCCACGCAACGGCGGGCGGTATTGAATGTCTTTCCCGTTCCCGGTGGCCCGTAGAGGATGAGATTCAGCGGCGTGGTCGATTCGTTAGGGGGGCCGCCGGGGTTCCAGAGTGGCTGGATGTTCTTATCGAAGAAGTCGAATCTCCCGTGCTCCCCTTCGAGGACCTTGCGAATTTCGTGAATCGCTCGGTCGTTCGGGAGGCTCCCGCCGGCGTCGGCGACCGGTTCGGACAGTCGATGCTTCAGCGACGTGACGATCCTGCGCTTGTCCTCCGACGACCCGATCGGCTCGAAGATGTCCGGGTATAACAGATATAGCAGCGCATTGCGCATCGGGCGGTTTGGATTCCTCGGCATCGTCTCGTTCAGCCAGTCGACGAATCGCCACGGATCCTTCGCGAACTCGACCCGTTGCGGGTCCGCCTTCAAGCGCTCCGAAATCTCCAGGACAAACTCCAACGGGAATTGAACAACCCAGTGTGCGATCTGGACGTCGCCGACACCTCGCAGTGTCCGCTCGCTGAGATGTTCACTCTCCGGTGGCGGTGAACGTGATGACTCCCAGAGTTTCTCGAAGCGGCTGCGTTTCCAAGACGATGCCTCGGCATGCTTTGTCGTCGGGTACAAGTCGGTCAGCCAGACTGCCTCGGCTGCAAGGCGAACAATCGCTGGCCGCTCGCCTTCCATCTGTTGCATCAGGAACGACCATGACCCGTCTCGACCGCCACGGTCGTCTGTCCTGGAGTCGGGTGGGCATGCTTCTCTAAGCTCCCGGATGTTCTCCCGCGTCCAAAGTTTCTCCTCGTCCAGGAACACCGAGCCGTCCTTCAACAGGCACCGTTCCCGCCAGGCGTTGGCGGCGAACAGGATGTCTTCGAGGTACTCCTCGTTGGGACGTTTGGCGGTCCAGCGAGCCATTCTCAGCCTCCTCAAGCCCACGGCGGCTGGTCGCAGCCGCGGAAGGGGTAGTGGTTGCCGGGGCGGAAGCGGGGCCAGGGCGGGTAGGTGTTAATGCCGTCGACGGCGCTGCCTCGGCACAGGTACGCCGGATGGTCCTCGCGAAGGATGCGCGTGGTGGTGGGGATGTAGCGCAGGGTCAGGCCGATGCGCCGCCGGTCGGAGCGGTTGGCTTCCGAGCCGTGGATGATGTACGGGTCGTGCAGGGAGACGCCGCCGGCCGGCACGACCACGTCGACCGCGTCCGCTTCGTCCACGTCCCGGTCCAGCTTCGAGCTCAGGACGTTCGGCGCGTCCTCGGTCCGGCGATGCTGGTGCAGCCGCCTGGTCCGGTGCGAGCCGGGAACGACGCGCATGCAGCCGTTCTCGCGCGTCGAGTGGTCTCCGGCCAGCCAGATGGTGATGACCTCCATCGGCTCAAGCGGCCAGTAGTTGCCGTCCTGGTGCCAGAGCACCGGCTGCCCGCTGCGCGGCGGCTTGCTGATGTAGTGAGCGGCGAACAGCGCGATGTCCGGTCCCAGGAACGGCTCGATCACGTCGATCAGCCGGGGGTCGGTGCAGAGGCGGATCCAGAACGGGTCGTCCACGATCAGGCGGTGGTGGAACTGCTCGGGGCGCACGTCGGGGTGCCGGCGCTCAAGCCACTCGACGTGGCCCTGTACCTCCGCCACCAGCTCCCGGTCGATCACCTCCGGGATCACGACGTAGCCGTCCTGCTCGTACCGGTTGACGACCTCTCCTCTCGTCATGGTGCGATGGTGCGCCGCCCTCGTCACAACGTGCAACGCGGCGCCCGCCGGGCCTGATAGACTCGCCCCCATGTGCCGCAGCATTCGTCCGCTCCACAACTTCGCCCCGCCGGCGACCGCCGAGGAGATGCACGCGGCGGCGCTGCAGTACGTCCGCAAGGTCAGCGGCGCCACCCGGCCGTCCAGGGCCAACGCCCGCGCCTTCGAACGCGCGGTCGACGAGGTCGCGCTCGCCACGCGACGGCTGCTCGACGCGCTGGTGACTACGGTGCCGCCGCGCAACCGCGAGGTCGAAGCAGCCAGGGCGCGGGAACGCGCGGCCCAGCGCTTCGGTCCGGCCGTCGCACGGACGGCGGAACGGCATCCATGACGCCGGCCGCTCCCACCGTCGCAATCGCGGACCTGGAGGTGTCGGTCGACGACCTCGACCTGCAGCGCGCCGCCGCCATCTTCGACGAGCACGGCTGCCTTGTGGTGCGCGGCCTGATGCGCGCGCACGCGGACGCCATGTACCGCGACATCATGGCTACGGTCGATGACGCGATCGCCGACTTGGACCGCTCTTGGCAGGTGCCCGAGGGATGGGTGGTGCCGAACGGCAGCCTGTTCCTGCCGGCTCCCGATCACTACGATCGGGACAAGCAGATCATGGTGGCCGGCATCGACTACACCACCAGCGCGGCGTTCCTGGCAGCCGCCCTCGATCCCACGTCCCTCGACGTCGTGGAGGCGATCGTCGGCCCCAACATCGAACTGTTCGGCCAGGGGCAGTCGCTGGTCAAGGAGCCGGTCGGCGGCCACCCCAAGCACCTCCACCAGGACTCCGCCTACTTCGAGCACCGCTACCGGGGGCCGGTGGCGATCCTCAGCTACACGATCGACACCGACCTGCGCAACGGCGCCCTGCACGTGGTGCCGGGCAGCCATCGCCTGGGACAGCTCCGGCACGTCGACACCTTCTCCCACTTGGGGCTGGACGAGCACGAATGGCCGTGGGAGAAGGCGGTCCCGATAAAGGGGTCGGCCGGCGACTCGATCTTCTTCAACGTCAAGACCGTGCACGGATCGAAGCCCAACTATGGCGACGAGCCGCGGCCGGTGTTCATCATCCGCTACCGCGATCCCGAGGACTACACGATCGTCCGCGCCACCCGCACCGCGGTGCGGGCCGAGGCGGAGAAACAGGCTGCCGAGGCCACCCGTGCGAACGATCAGCGCGGGCTGATGGTGCGCGGCTTCCGCCACACTGACTCGAAGAGCGCCGTGCAGCGCTCGGCACCGCCGGCGTGACAACGGCTGAGCGGCCCACCGCTTCCGAGCGGCCGACCGCATCCGAGCGGTTCTTCTTCGACACCAACGGGTACCTGCTGCTCGAGGGCGTGCTCGACGCCGATCACGTCGGCCGGCTGCGCAGCGCACTGGAGGAGGCCGTCGAGCGCCGCCGCGAACTGGCGCGCGCCGGCAAACAGGTGTTCCGCGTCAACCAGGATCTGGAGAACGGCACGCGTATCTTCTACCTGCTGGCCGAGGACGACCTGTTCCTGGACATGATGGACCTGCCGGCGGTGATGCCCTACGTCACCGGGCTGTTCAACGAGAAGCCGCACTTCCACGCGTCCGACGCCTTCTGGGAGCATGGCGCCAGCGGCCACGGAGCCGGCTGGCACATCGACGGCGCCGACAACGGCTACCGCGGGCTCGGACCCTACATCCCGCTGCTACAGCTCAAGGTCGCCTATTTCCTGTCGGACATGAGCACTCCCGACCAGGGCAACCTGACCGTCGTGCCGGGATCGCACCGCGCGCGGGTGGCTCCGGACGAGCGCGACCTGCAAGGGTTCGAGTCGCTGCCGGGAGCGGTGCAGCTCTGCTGCCCGCAGGGCTCCTGCGTGATGTTCCACAACGCCCTCTGGCATACGAGGGGACCCTCGCGCCGCGACGACGGCGAGCGGATCATCCTCTACTACGCCTACGAGCACCCCTGGATGGCGGCGAGCCCGGAGCCCACCTCCTATCCGCCGAGCTTCTACGCGGGCCTGTCCCATGCGCGCCGGGGGTTCTTCCAGCGGGTGGTGCTGCCACGGGACTGAGCCGGTTCAGCTCCCGCCGCGCCGGGTGCCGCCGAGCGCATCCCGCGCCGCCCTTGGCGTGAGCCGTACCGCCAGGTGCGCCATCCTGCGACTACCAGGCGATGCGGCGAACCTTGTCGACCACGTCGAAGTGCTCGTCCCGGCTCACGATCGGCAGGCGATGCTGGCGGGCCAGCGCGGCGATCCAGCAATCGTTGGCCGGGATGGGCGTACCGGCCTTGCGCAGTTCCGTGCGTACGGACGCGTACTGATCAATCGTCCGCAGATCGAGCGTCAGCACCTCCGCTCGCGTCAGGAACCGCTTGAGCCAGACTTCGAGGTCCTCAGCCGACCGTGATTGCCTGATGCCGTAGGTGAACTCTCCCAGGCTGATGATCGTCACCACCACTCGCCGCGCGTTGTGGAGCCTGGCGACCAGTCGCGCGTCCTTCCCTGCAAGCGAGGACAGCGCATTCGTGTCCAGAATCACCGCCACATCTCGGGATCGATCGGCCGGAAGTCGGCACCGCGCAGCGTTTCGTTCAGTTCCAAGATGGATTTCGAAGGGACAGGCGGGAGACTCAGCGCCCAATCCGCCCATGACGAAGAGTTCGGATCTTCGTCTCTCAGGGCACGCTCCAGCGAGACCTCGATGAAGCGACTGAGAGGCTCGCCGCGCAGCGCGGCCCTGGCCTTGGCTCGACGCAGCACGTCGTCACGAACGTCGATGGTCGTCTTCATGAACCATAAATACGGGTTTTCCGTATTCATGTCTACGCCTCTCAGTCTCACGGCGTGCAGGCACCGGAACATGGTGGACGGGGGTTGTACCGACCGTCCGGGCGGACGATATTTGCAGGTGAGAGTCAGTCGCTGGAACGCTCCGCTCACGGCGGGCTCGCGCACACGCATCGGAGGAGTAGAACGTGGCAAAGAACGCCCCGACGGCCGCCGCCAAGACCGTCCAGCAGCCGGCAGCGCCGGCCGAGCTGTTCCGCAGCAGCGCCATCCCGTACATCGCCATCGCCCTGGCGCTGGCCGGCGTCGTGCTCGGCTTCATCCTGACCCGCAACTATTTCCAGTACACGGTCGTGGGCGCAGCGTCCGGCTGCGCCATCAACTCCTACGTGGACTGTGACCGGATCAGCGCATCGGCGTTCTCGGCCATCGGCCGCGTGCCGATTTCCGCCTTGGGGCTGGGGATGCACGCCGCCGTGCTGGCGGCTCTGGTGGTGGCGCACTTCAACACCCGCGTCCGACAGGGGCTGGTGGGCGGCAGCGCCGTCCTGGCGCTGGCCGCGACGGCGGTGTCGGTGGTGCTGGCGGTGATCTCCTTCTTCGTCATCAGGGCGCTTTGTCTGTACTGCACGGCGCTGCAGCTCGTGAACCTGGCGCTGGCAGGGACTCTGGTGTTCGGCCTGGCCGGCGGCGCCGAGCGGCTGAAGCGGGCGGTGAGGTCGCTGGCCGGCCCGGCGATCGGGCCCGGAGTCATGGCCGGCTGCATCGGCATCGTCGTGGCGGTGGCCGCGACCTGGGGCCTGTCCTCGGGCGCGGAGCGGCAGCTTCTGGAACAGCAGATATTCGAAGCGCGCGACTCGCAGCGGCTTGCCGACCGCTACTTGGCATTCAGGCGCTTCGAGTTCGAGTTGAGCGACAGCCCGCAGCTCGGCGATCCGGACGCGCCGGTCACCCTGGTGGTCTTCGCCGACTACAACTGTCCGGCCTGTCACTACTTCGACCCCAGGATCGTCGAGGTGGCAAATGCATTCGCCGAGGCACGGCTGGTCTACAAGTTCTACCCGCTCGACGGCACCTGCAACCGGTCCATGCCGAGCACCAGCCGCAGCAGTTCCTGCGCCGCGGCGGCGGCGGCCTACGCCGCGTACCAGGAAGGAAAGTTCTGGGAGTACAACGACACGCTGTTCGCGAATTTCCAGCGGTACGGCCCGAACCGTCTGGTCGACTATGCCCAGAAGGTGGGCCTGAGCGATCCCGAGCTCGCCCGCACCGCCCTGGACGACCGGAAGGTGCGCGCCAAGATCGAAGCCGACATCGCAGAGGCGGGCAGAGCCGGCCTGACCGCCACGCCGACGCTGTTCATCAACGGCCGCCAGTTCCTCCGCGGCCGCGTGCCGTCGAACCGCGACGAGTTCTCGATCATTCGCTCGCTGATCGTCGAGGCGCGCGGCGGCTGAGGTGCGCGACCGAGCCGCCGCGGTCGCCAAGGCTCTCGGCGGTGCCGGCATCGACGCGCTGCTCTGCCTGCACGGCGAAGGGTTGCCGCGGACCAACGTCCGGTACCTGAGCGGCTTCAGCGGCAGCTCGGCCGCGTTGCTGATCGCCCCCGGCCAGTGCGTGCTGATCACCGACGGCCGCTACCGGGAACAGGCTTCCGCCGAGTGCCCGGACTGGGACGCGGAGATACTCCCGTCCGGGGGAAGCCTTGCCGAGACGATCGGCGAGTCCTGTAGTGCGCGGGGTTTCTCCCGCATCGGATACGAGCCGGAGGGCGTCACCGCCGGCATGCTGGACAGGCTCCGTGATGCCGCCGGCCCCTGTTTCCTACCGGCCGAAGGACTGGTGGAGGAACGGCGCCGGTGCAAGGCGCCGGAGGAGATCGCCCGCATCGAGTCCGCCGCCCGCATCGTCGACGCCGCGCTGGAGGCGACCGCCCGCCTGGCGCGCGCCGGAGCGGCCGAGCGCGACATCACGCTGGAGCTGGAGCTGCAGATGCGGCGCCGCGGCTCGGAGGAGGCGGCCTTCCCGACCATCGTGGCCGCCGGCCCCCACAGCGCGCTCCCGCACGCGCAACCGACCGACCGCCGGCTCGCCGCCGGCGACCTGGTGTGCATCGACTGCGGCGCCACGGTGGGTGGCTACCGCAGCGACCTCACCCGCGCCTGGGTGGTCGGCGAGCCCGACGCCGAACAGCGCCGCGTGCACGCCGCGGTGCTGCGGGCGCACGACCGGGCGCTCGCGCTGGTGGGTCCCGGGGTCGTCAGCGACGACCTCAACGAAGCCGCGCACGAAGAGCTTACGACCGCGGGGATCGGCGACTGGTGGCGGCACGGAGTCGGCCACGGCGTCGGCCTCGACATCCACGAGGCGCCGAGCCTGCGCGCCCGGGCCGGGAACGAGCTTGCCGCCGGTGACGTGGTGACGATCGAGCCCGGCGCCTACCGGGCGGGTTGGGGCGGGATCCGGGTCGAGGATCTGGTGCTGGTGACGGAAACCGGCGCGCGCACGCTCAGCGCCGCGCCGACCGCCCTGCGGGTGATCGGTTGAGGGCGATCGGCTGAGTCAGGCGATCACGATCTGGATGCGGTGCCCTGACTCCTCGTCCTGATAGTCCAGGATGTCGCACGGCTCGCCCGACCGCAGCGCCTCGCGGATGCGGTTGATGTCGACGCCGTGCTCGCCGAGCACGGCCGCGTGGGGAAGATCCAGCAGCGGAAGCGCGAAGCGGGCAAGCTGCAGGGGCAGCACCAGCGTGACCACGTGGCCGTCCCCGCTGGCGAGCGCGATGCGCACCTGCACGTCATCGGTGGCGGCCGTTTCCGCAGGTGTCTCCGGGTGCTCTTCGGCCGCCTCCTGCTCTGGCTGATCCTGCGGCCCTTCCTGCTCTTCGCCGCCGAGCGCCATGATCAGCTTCGAGCCCTCGTCCGCGGAGATCGTGCCCTGCTCCACCATCCGCAGCACCTGCTGCCGCTCTTCGCTCAACGCCATCAGTCACCCCCTTCGATCAATGTAGCGCGCACGCGCCGGCTCGCCAAACGCCGGATTCTGTGCGCCTCGTCCTGACCGTCGGTCGACCGGAGCATCAGATCGCCAGGATCCGGCGGGGCTCCTGGTATCATGCGTGATACACTCACTCCTATGGCACATGCAACCATCAGAGACCTGCGAAACAACGGTCGAGAGGTCATCGATCGCGTGATCGCCGGGGAACGCCTCACGATCACCCGTTCGGGCCGACCGGTGGCGGAGTTGCGGCCGCTCGGACGGCGTGGCCCGGAGGGCGCGACGTTGCTGGCACGCTGGAAACGGGTTCCGCGCGTCGACGTGGACGAGTTCCGGCGCGACGTCGACGCTATATTGGATCCCTCGCTATGAGCCCGAGCCAGCTTCCGGGCCGCGGTCTGCTCGACACCAACACGGTGATCCTGCTTCCCAGGCTTGACGATCCCCGGCGGCTCCCCGGCGAGGCGTTCATCAGCGCCGTCACGCTCGCGGAACTGTCGGTGGGCCCGCTGGTGGCACGGACCGACCGGGAAAGCGCAGCCAGGCAGGCGCAGGTTCAGCAAGCCGAGGCCGACTTCGATGCGGTCCCGTTCGATGCGCCTGCCGCCAGAGCGTTTGGCCAGGTTGCGGCAGACCTGCGGACCGCCGGGCGCAAGCCTTCCGCTCGCGCGTATGACGCGCTCATCGCAGCCACCGCCATCGCCAACGACCTGCCGCTGTACACGGTCAATCCCACCGACTACGAAGGCATCACGTCGCTGCGGGTGGTCCCGATTACCCACCCGGACGCTCGATTGGGCGACCTCGGATCGGTCGACTCATGAAGCGAGGCCGAGGACTGCTGGTCACGGATCTGGACGGCACCCTGCTTGGCGGCGACCGCCGGCTGCGCGACTGCGACCGGGCGGCGCTCGCCCGGCTGGGGCGAGAGGGGTGCCTGCGCGCCATCGCCACGGGGCGGCACCTGCACTCGTTCGGGATGGTGGAACGCGAGCGGTTCCCGGTCGACTACGTGGTGGTCTCCTCAGGGGCGGGGATTTACGACGTGCGCCATCGCCGGCTGGTTCGCTCGCGCTCGCTTACCCAAGCGGAGACGGAGGCGGCGGCCCGGGCGCTGGACGCACTCGACCTCGACTTCATGGTGCACCGGCCGATCCCGGACAACCATCACTTCCAGTACCGGTGGTCGGGCCGGCCGAACGTCGACTTCGAAGAGCGCATGGAGCGGTATCGCGCGTTCGCGACGCCGCTCGACGGGCAGCTCGGGCCCAGCGCGCAGTTGCTGGCCGTCGTGCCGGCCGATCGCTCGGAGCCGTCCAGCGACGACGTGGCGACTCTGCTGCCGGATCTCACCGTGATCAGGGCCACCTCTCCTCTGGACCATCGTTCGACCTGGATCGAGGTGTTCCCGCGCGAGGTGTCGAAGAGCCAGGCGGCGGCTTGGCTGGCCGCTCGCCACGGCATCCGCCGCGGCGACGTCTGCGCGGTCGGCAACGACTACAACGATCGCGATCTGCTGGAGTGGGCCGGTTCCAGCTACGTGGTCGCCAACGCGGCGCCCGAACTGCGTGCCCGCCACGACGTGGTCGCGGCCGGCGGGCACTGCGGCGTCGCGGAGGCGACCTACCGGTGGCGGGGTTCCTGAGACTCGGGCCAAAGGATGTATACAGCTAATGTCGCTGGGAACTCGAAGCGCTCGCCCGGATCCCCGGCGACGAAATGCTACAATCGAGCGGGCCCGGAGCCGAGAAACGAAGAGAGGCAGGTAACAAGAGATGGCTCCACGATCGAGCTGGAAGGCGTTCCTGAAGTTGAGCCTGGTGTCCGTGCCGGTGCGCGGATTCACGGCGAGCAAATCGGGCGGCGACATCCGGCTGAACCAGTTGCACAAGGAGTGCAACACCCGCGTCAAGTACCAGAAGGTCTGTCCCGAGCACGGCGAGCTGACTGCCGACCAGATCGTCAAGGGCTACGAGCACAGCAAGGGCGAGTACGTCATCATCGAGGACGACGAGCTGGAGAAGCTGCGCACGCAGAGCGACCACTCGATCAACATCGAGGGGTTCATCCCGCCCGACGCGGTGGACCCGGTGTATCACGCGGGCCGCACCTACTACCTGGTCCCCGACGGCACGCCGGGGCAGAAGCCGTACGCCCTGCTGCACCGCGGCATGCAGGAGAACGGCGTGCACGCTCTGGCGCAGGTGGTGATCAGCGGGCGCGAACAGATCGTGCTGCTGCGGCCGATCGGCGACCTGTTGGGGCTCACGGTGCTGTATCACCACGCCAGGGTGCAGTCGTCCGAGTCGCTGCGCGAAGAGGTGGTCGACGTGGAGGTCACCGACGAGGAGCTGACGCTGGCCAACACCCTGATCGGCGCCTCCCGGATGCAGGACTTCGACCTGGCGTCCTACGACGACCGCTACCACACCAAGCTGACCGAGCTGATCCGCATGAAGGTGGAGGGGCAGGAGGTGGTCCAGGCCGAGGACGCGGAGGAGCCGAAGATCATCAACCTCATGGACGCCCTCAAGAAGAGCGTCGCCGAGGCGCAGAAGGCCGGCGCGACCGCCGAGGCGCCAACCGCCGACGAGTCGCCCAAGAAGGCAGTGTCGCCGAAGAAGATGGCGCCGAGCGCGGGAGCGCGCCACCCGGCGGCGAAGAAGAAGGCGGTGTAGGCATCTGCCGGACCTGCCGCGTCTCATCGCTCCGATGCTGGCCACCAGCGGCAGTCCGTTCGATTCCGCGGATCACCTGTTCGAGCTCAAGTGGGACGGGTTCCGCACCATGGCGCACGTCGAGCACCGCTCGCTGCGGCTGATCAGCCGCGGCGGCCGCGACGTGACCGCCCAATACCCGGAGCTCGCTCCCCTGGCCGCGCTGCCCGACGGCAGCGTGGTCGACGGCGAGATCGTCGCCCTGGACGCCGACGGCGTGCCCGACTTCGAGTCCCTGCAGCCGCGCGATCAGGCACGCGGTGCGCGGCGTGCCGAGGCACTGGCGGCGCGGCAGCCGGTCGGGTTCATCGCCTTCGATCTGCTCTACCGGGACTTCCAGCCGGTCATGGCGGACCCGCTGCGCGTCCGCCGGGAACGGCTGCTGCAGCTCGATACCCCGGAGCCGATGGTGATCTCGGAGGCGGTCCCGACGGAAGGGCGCACGCTGTACGAGCGTGCGTGCGCGAGCGGCATGGAAGGGATCATGGGCAAGCGCCTGGACAGCCCGTACCGGCCCGGGAGGCGCTCGGACGCGTGGACCAAGGTGAAGCGGCGGCTGCACGCCCTGTGCGCGATCGTCGGTTACCTGCCGCAGGAGACCGGAGACATCCAGAGCGTCGCGGTGGCGATGGACCGCGACGGCGTGCTGACCTATGCCGGCCGGGTCGGCACAGGCTATGGCGAGGACGAGCGGCTGCGTCTTGCGCGCCTGCTGCGCGAGCGCGTGACCGATGGTGCGCTGGTCGAGATGCCGGCCGGCGCTCTGGCCGTACGGCCCGGCCTCTACTGCGAGGTCAGCTTCGTGGAGCAGACGCGCGCCGGTGTCCTGCGGGCGCCGGTGTTCGAGCGGCTGATCGAGGAGGCGTAGCCATGGGCGAGGCGGTCGTGTCGCGGTTCACGGCGGCGCAGCTCGCCCGCATCCTGGACCTGCCGCCGAGCGAGATCCGCCGCTGGGTGCGGAGCGGGCTGCTGCGGCGGGCACGAAGGGAAGGGCGGGCACGGGGGGAAGGGCGGTCGGCGTCCTTCGACTTCAGGGACGTCGCCACCTCCCGCGCAGTGGCCGCGCTGACCCGCGCCGGCGTCACCACGCGGCAACTGAAGCGGTCGTTGCGCCAGATCGGCGGATGGCTGCCGAACGCGGACGACGTGCTCCCTCACCTGGAGGCAGCCGGGGACGGCGGCGGGGTGCGGGTGCGCCTGCGCTCCGGCGAGGCTGCCGAGCCTTCGGGTCAACTCCTGCTGGACTTCGCCGCCGAAGTCGATGGCGCCCGGCCGGCCGAGGAGCGGATCGTCGAGCTCCGCCCGCAGTCGGGCGCGGAGGCGCTACCGGACCCGGACGGCGCCGAGGCGTGGTTCGACGCCGGCGTGCACGCGGACGAGGCCGGCGCCCACGAGCAGGCGGTGGACGCATACGCGCAGGCGATCGAGCGCGGTGCCGACTCCGCCGAGGTCTACTACAACCTGGGCAACGCCCGGTACGCGCTCGGCCGCGCCGCCGAAGCGGCTTCCAGCTATCTGCGCGCCGTCGAACGGGAGCCGGACTACGTCGCTGCATGGAACAACCTGGGCAACGCCCTCATCGACACCGGCCGCGCCGCCGAAGCGGTCGACGCCTATCGCCGCGCGCTCGCCGTGGACCCGCACTACGCCGACGCGCACAGCAACCTGGCCGAGGCGTGCGTGCAACTCGGCCGCACCCAGGAGGCGCGTCAGCATTGGCAGGCGTATCTGCGCGCGGATCCGCACAGCACCTGGGCCGAGCAGGTCCGCCGGAAGCTGCTCTCGCTGCAGACGCTGCCGGAGCCGGACATCCCCTTCTGAACGCTGCCGGTGGGGAGTTGCGGCGTCAGAGCGAGACGCCGGCCGTACCGCGTGTGAGCTGGAAGGCCACGGCGCCGCTCCGCAGTTGCGCCGGCGTGTAGTCACCGGCCAGCGCCGCGGCGGCCAGCTCCACCAGGCGGCGGCCGGCTTTGTCCGGCGACCCCCCTTCCGCGAGCGCCAGGTCGAACCCAGCGGCGTCCGCCGCGTCGGTGACCTGCAGGACCGGCACGAACGGGTGGGCGTGCATGGGCCGGCTGGGACTGAAGGCGACGATCAGCTCGGCGCCGGCCGCGACCAGGCCGCCGGCGACCTCGTCGACGTGGCCGGTGGGAGCGGCCATCAGGTGGAGCCCGCCGGCGGACGGGCGCTCCGCGAAGCGGACCGTGGGACGCGGTTTGTCGGCGGCGATGCCGGCCCCGGTAAGGACCGCCGGCGTGGGGCCGGCGGCAGGCGCGATCACCGATCCGCCGGAGGCGACCACGGCGACCGCGAAGCTCGCCAGCAGGTCGGCCGTCGACGGGCTGCACGGGTCTCCGGCGGCGACCAGGCCGACCACCGGCGGCCCGCCTTCGCCCGCCGGGAGGCGGCCGGCGACCGCCGTCGCGAAGTGACCGGCCACCCGTTCGGTCACCGCGGCGATGCCGCCGTCAAGCTGGATGCTCGCCCAGCCGAAGCGGTCGGCGGACTGGCCCGCGTCGCGCAGTGCGGCGCGGAAGTAGTCGTTGTGCGTGCGCTCGCAACCGTGCTCCAGCAGCAGCGCCGCCGCCACCGCCGGGTGCAGCACGTGGCCCACCAGCGTGCGGGTGTACAGGTCGTCGCTGCCGCCGGAGCCGCAGCCCTCGGTGTGGGGGAGGGCGACCACCCCGGCCAGCGCTCCGGCGACGGTGCCGCGCCGCTCGATGCCGGCGGCGATCAGGCCGGCCACCTGCCCTGAGCAGAGCGAGGTGGGGGCGATCAGGCCGACCCGCGGACGCTCGTCCGGCCACGCCGGCGCGGGAATCCGGCCATGGTGGCGATCGCGGCGCGCTGCCGCCCGGTCAAGCGCCGGCGCTTCCGCGAGCGGTTCGGTTGCCGCGGCGACATGGGCGGAGCGGGCGCCGGGGCCACGGCCCGCAAGCCCTTCGCCGACTGCCCAGTCGCGCCAGATGGAGACCTGGCTGTGGCCGGCCAGCTCGCCCTTGGTGCGCTCGCCGGAGGCGACGCGCAGCGTCTGCTCCAGCACCTCGTCCGTCAGGACGTCCATGGGCTCGCCGTCCAGGTAGCGGCCGGCGTTCACGTCCATCTCGCGCGGGAGCAGCTCGTAGCGCGGCGTGGTGGTCACGAACTTGACCGTGGGCACGAACGGGAAGTTGGTGATCGAGCCGTTGCCGGTCACGAAGAAGATCACGTTGGAACCGGAGGCGACCTGGCCGGCGACGCTCTCCAGGTCGTTGCCGGGGCTGTCCATGAAGTGCAGCCCCGGTTCGGTGACCGGAGCCGCGTATTCGACGACGCCGGCCAACGGCACGTCCGGGGCCTTCTTGGCGGCGGCGCCGATCGACTTCAGCGTGATGTTGTACAGGCCGCGCAGCTTGTTGCCGCCCGACGGGTTGCCGGCCGCCGACTGCCCGTGGCGGGCGGTCCACGCCTTGAAGCGCTCCACCTGGTCCAGGAAGGCGGCGGCGGTGGCCCGGTCCCTGACCGACGACAGCACGTAGCGCTCGGCGCCGATCAGCTCGTCCGTCTCCGCCAGGATGGCGCCGCCGCCGGCGGCGATCACCTCGCGCGCCACCGCGCCGGCCAGTGGATTGCCGGAGATGCCGGAGAACGCGTCCGAGCCGCCGCACTGCAGGGCGATGTTGAGCGCCGACAGCGGCAGCTCGCACCGGCAGGCGCCGGCCGCGGCGCGCAGCAACGGCAGCACGACGTCGTCGTCGACGGGATCGCCCGCGGTCGTTGCGACGATCGGCACGCGATCCAGCCGGCGCTCCCGCGCCGCGGCGCAGGCGGTCACGTCCGCCCAGCGCACGGCGCCCGACGGATGATCCAGCACCACGGCGCCGGCCACGTTGGGATGGACCAGGAAGCCGACCAGCGCGCGCTCCAGCAGATCGCGGTTGTTGGGCGGCTCCGGGCCGCCGCCCTCCGTGTGCGCGACCGGCACCACGCCATCCGTGCCGCCCAGCGAGCGGGCGATGCCGTCCAGCCGCGCGGCCAGCGCGACCGCGGCGGCGCTCGCATGGGAGTTGACCGCCAGCACGATCACGTAGTTGCGGGTGCCGAACCCGCGCTCGCCGCGGTCGTAGCCGGCGAACCGCTGATCCCGTGGAGTCGCGGCAAGCGGCGCGGCCGGCGCGACCTCGTCCAGCCGCGCCGACTGCGAAAGCGGCTGGTCCTCGAAGTTGGCGTCGGCAGGCAGCGCCAGCGGCAGGTCGCGCTGCGCCAGCGCCTCGATCATGCCGGCGTTGCGGATCCAGTCGCCGGGATCGATGTCGCGCAGCGCCCGGCCGAACGGATAGCCCCAGGAGAGCAACTCCTCGCCGCGGCGGATGCGGGTGACCGCAAAGCGGTGCCCTTCCAGCACCGGGTGCGGCAGCGCAAACCTCGGGTTCCGCCCCGTCCCGCCGCGCTCGATCCGCCGGCCGGCGCTCAGGGTGGACAGCGCGATGGCGACGTTGTCCACCGGGTCGGCGAGCCGCGCGACCGCCGGCAGCGCGACCGGCCGGTCCGCGGAGGCGGTCATTCCTGAGGCGGTCATTCCAGCCTGCGCGGGCGAGGGGACGGCGGCCTCAGGAGGACTCGGCGGCCAGCAGATCGTCGAATACGTCCCGGCCGCGCTGCAGCTCGTTGATCATGCCCATGAACTCGCTGCCCTGCACCAGGAGCTGAGCGCCCTTGGCGTGGATGTCGGAGGTCAACTGCACATCGCCCGGCCGTCCCCACGCCTTGCCGTGGCGCTCTGCGGCGGCGGCCACCCGATCGGTGGCGGCGTCGATGTCCAGGTCGCCTTCGTGGTGCCGGATGCGCAGGGTCAGGTCGGCGGGACCGATGAACAGCCCGTCGACGCCCTCCACCGCCGCGATCGCGTCGGCGTTCTCGACCGCCTGCGGGGTCTCGATCTGGACCACCACGAAGGTCTCGCGATTGACGTCCTCCGCGTAGGTCTCACCGGCGTCCAGGTAGTAGTCGCCGTCCAGGCCGGCGCCGTCCATGCCGCGGCTGCCGGTCGGCGGGAACTTGACCGCCTGCACGATCTGGTGCGCCCGCTCCGGGGTGTTGACCAGCGGGAACATCATGCCCGTGGCTCCGTCCTCCAGCACGCGGTAGAGCTGGGCGCCGTCGACCAGCGGCACGCGCACCATCACGTCGATGTCGACCAGGTGCGCAAGCACCAGCAGCGACTGCAGCTCGCGCTGCTCCATCGCGCGGTGCTCCAGGTCCAGCCAGATGCAGTCGAAGCCCAGGTGCGCGGCGTGGCGCATGAACGCGGGGATGTAGTGGCCGAGCCCGCAGATGCGCACGGCGCGGCCGGCGCGCAGCTTGGCCAGGGTCTTGCTGACTCTCATGATGAGCTCCTCTCGTTTCTCTCAGGTTTCGTCCACGAAGGGAATCTGGTTCGCTTCGCAGAACTTCCTGGCGCCGTCCAGATAGCCGTCGAACAGCTCCCGGTTCCGGCGCCGGCGCATAAGCAGCGGCTCCACGGTGCCACGCACGTGAAGCTCCAGCACGTCGTCGTCCACGAATCGGTAGACGGCGAACGCCCGCTTCGTGGTCAGCCGGAACCGGACCAGGTCGTCGCGGCTCAGGTTGTGCACGGCCGGTTTCTTGGCTTCCGTGTCGATCAGCACCAGCTCGGTCTTGTCGAAGGTCAGTCGTGGGCGGGGTGCCATGCCGTACCGTACCCCGATGCGGCCGGCGCTATCGATCCCCGGCGGCGCTGCCCCGCGCGGAGGTCAGTTTCGGGTCCCACTCTGCGGTGAGCTCGGCGACGACCTCGTCCAGCACCTGCCGGGAGCTGCCGTCGCGCGCCGTCCGCGGCCCCCACTTCCACTGCTCCAGGTAGGCGTCGCTGCCGGCCAGTCCCTCGCGCATGGCGACCCGGTCGATCTCGGTCTGGTAGCGGTCGGGCATCGTCGCCGACTGCGTTCCCCCCTCGCCGTACACCTTCACCTGCGCGGGAATGCCGCGCCAGGACAGCACCTTGTACTCAGCCATTGGGTATCCCGGTCATGGGCTCATGCCTCCTCGTTGAGGTGTCCCCGGCGGTGCGCGCGCAGGAACGCCTTGCAGCGGTCGTCTCGGCCGAGCAACAGATCCTCGGCCATGCGGTAGCGGACCGACTCGCGGTCCATGCCGCGCACCTCGTCCAGGTGGCTGGTCACCGGATCGACGATGCCGGAGTCGGCGCCGGCCTGCAGCGCCAGCAGCAGGAACACGTCGTTGATCAGCCGCCGCTGCGGCATCCCGAACGACACGTTGCTGAAGCCGCCGGTGATGTGGATGTCGGGTCCGAAGCGGCCGCGGATCGTGCGGATGGCGTCCAGGCAGTGGTTGCCGAACTCGATGTCGACGGAGATCGGAAAGACCAGCGGGTCGACGAAGATGTCGGCCGCCTCGATCCCCTTGCCGAGCGCTGCCTCGATGATGCGCGTGGCGTTGTCCGCCCGCTCGCCGGCGCCGGCGGGCATGCCGGACTCGCCGGCGGCGGTGACCACCACGCGCGTGTCGAAGCGCTTCACGTCGTCCAGCACGTCGATCCGTTCCAGGGACGCCGAGTTCATCAGCGGCCGGCCCGACCGGCCGGCGTCGACCACCTCCAGCCCGGTACGGATCGTGTCGCTGTTGGAGGAGTCGATCGAAAGCGGCGTCGAACCGGTGTCCTGCACCATGCCGGCCAGCCACGCCATGGCGTCCTGCTGCTCGTCCGGCTTGAGCGACACCTCGTCGACGTTCAGGTCCAGGTAGTCCGCGCCGGCGCGCTCCTGGCGCTGCACCAGCGTGGCCAGGTACTCGAGCGCGATCGGGGCGTCGGGGCCGCCGGCCATCGCCGTGCGCACCGCGATGCCCACGTGCTTGACGCGGCCTTCCTCGTAGTCCTGCCCGCGCTTGACGTCGTCCGGGATCGGCAGGTAGCTGCTGTCGCGGCCGCGGTCCCTGAAGCGCACCGACTCGCGCCCGTCCGGCGCCTCCACGATGCGCTTGCCGCGGCGCAACAGCACGCGGGTGGTGTGTATGTTCTCGCCGATCGTCGTGAATCGTCCGTTGTCGTCGCCCAAACCTGTCGCTCCTGGTGGTTCTCGTTTCTGTTGTCAGCGCCGTGCGGCGCCGAGCTGCATCGGCTCGAACCGGCAGCCGTCCACGAACAGCTCGAAGAAGTCCGGCTCCAGCTCCAGCTCGACGTGCTCGATGCGTTGCGCCAGCGCGTCGATGCGCTCGCGTTCACGCTCGGAGAGTAGCGCGATACGGGCCCCCTCGACCGCGGCGTTGCCGACTTTTACGATCCGGCCGGCCGCAACGGGCGCCAGCATGCCGATGTCGATGGCGTTGCGCTCGTTCACGTAGGTGGCGAACCCGCCGGCCAGGTAGAGCCGGTGCAGCTCTGCCGGCTCGATGCCGAAATGTCGCATGGCGATCACCTGGCCGCAGTAGTTGGCCGCCTTGGCCTGCGCCAGCGCGCTGGCGTCGGCGCGCGAGAAGGTGATGCGCTCCGGCACCACGTCGATCTCCATGAGCCTCCTGTTCGCGGTGAACACGCCCTTCGGCGTGATCATCTCGTGCCGGCGCAACTCCGCGACCAGGTCGATCAGGCCCGACCCGCAGATGCCTTCCGGCGGCGCTTCGCCGATGGTCTGGAAGGAGAATCCCCCGTCCTCCCAGGCCAGCGACTCGATGGCGCCGTCGTAGGCGGGCATGCCGTGGGTGATCAGCCCGCCCTCGAACGCGGGGCCGGCCGGGCAGGACGCGGCGATCAGCCGGTCGCGGTGGCCGACCACGACTTCGGTGTTGGTGCCCACGTCGACCAGCATCACCGGCCGCTCGGCGTCGGCCATGCCGATCGCCAGCAGGCAGGCTGTGGTGTCGGCGCCGACATGACTGCCGATGATGGGCAGGCCGACGACTCGGGCGCGCGGGTTCAGGTGCAGGCCGAGTTGCCGCGCAGGCGCCTGCAGCGTGGTGGTGGCGCGGCGGCCGGCTCGGAACTCCGCCTCCACGCTGGAGCGGTACGGGCGCTGGCCCAGCCCCTGCACGTCGAGCCCGAACAGGATGTCGCGCATGGTGGGGTTGCCGGCGACGAGCATCTGCGTCACCGAGGTCCGTCGGAAGCCGCAGGAGCGGGCGACCGTGCGGATCTCGGTGTTGATGGCGCTGACGATCGCGTGCTGCAGCTCCTCGGTGAAGCTGCCGGCCGCGTAGGAGATGCGGTGCATGATGTCGCTTCCCGCGAACCCCTGCGGGTTGGCGAAGGAGGCGGTGACGATGGTCGCTTCCGCTTCCAGGTCGATAACCTTCATCACCACGGTGGTGGTCCCCAGGTCGATGGCGAGACCGAGCTCGCGTCCGGGGAAGCGGTCCCGCGGGGAGGCGGAGCCGGGGCCGCTGTCGGTCCGAAGCTCCGCGTCGAGGGTGCGTTCGCGGCCGGCGCCGCTGCCGTCGGTGAGGATGCGCGGCGAGCGGCGCAGCGGCTGGAACGCCACCTCGGCGGAGCGGTCCGTGACCTCGGTCTGGCACGCCAGCCGGAACGGGTCCTGCAGGAAGCGCTCCGCTTCCGTGCGCGGGCTCAGCCCGTCGAGGCCGGCATCGACCCGCACCACGCACTCGTGGCAGATGCCGGTGCGCGCGCAGGAGCTGGGGACGCGGATCGACGCGCGGTCCGCGTAGTCGAACAGCGTGGCGCCTGCCACCGGACTCAGCCGTTCGGCGCCGCAGGCCACGCTCCCCGATCCCTGGTGGTCAGCCTCCATCTCCCCGCCCGCACGGCGTCGCTTGCGCTCCGACGCGCGCCCAGCCGGCCGTTCCTGGGAACTCGCCGCCTCGGCGTCGACCTCCCAGGCACTTCTGTAGTCCAGCTTGTCGTCGCCCGCACAGAGGAAGCGGAGCTTGTCCTTCCCCGACGCGAAGCGCCGGTCGCCGGCTTCGGGGCGCCGCTGGTTGCGGCAGCCGAAGGCGGCGGTGCAGCGGTCGTGCCGGTCCTTGTACGGACAGCGCCACGTCGCCTGGACGTTGGCGTGGTCGGCGATCGGCGCCAGCACCGCGCTCAGTCGGTCCAGGCGCTGCTGCCATGCCTCCGCGTCCAGCCCCGCCGCGACGGATCCTCCACCGTTCCCGGAGCCGGACGCCCGCTCAGTCGTCGACCTGCTCCCGTTCGACCATGAGCCGCTTGGCCAACTCAACGCAAGCGACCGCGTCCTTGCCGTAGCCGTCAGCGCCCATGTCGTCGGCGAACTCCTGCGTGACCGGGGCGCCGCCCACCATGATCTGCACGTCGTCGCGCAGGTCGGCGTCGATGAACGCCTCGATCGTCTTGCCCATGTTGGGCATGGTCGTGGTCAGCAGCGCCGACATGCCCATCAGCGGCGCCTCGTTCTCCTCCACCGCGTCGATGAACTCGTCGGCCGAGGTGTCGACGCCCAGGTCGATCACCTCGAAGCCGGCGCCGCGCAGCAGCATGATGCACAGGTTCTTGCCGATGTCGTGCAGGTCGCCCTTGACCGTGCCCATCACCACGGTGCCCTGCGACGGCACGCCGGACTCGGACAGGATCGGCTCGATGTGCGCCATGCCGGCCTTCATGGCGCGGGCGCAGGCCAGCACCTCCGGCACGAAGATGATGTTCTCCCGGAACTTGATGCCGACGATCCCCATGCCCGCGATCAGACCGTCGTCCATGATCTCGACCGCGGTGATGCCGCCGTCGAGCGCCTGCCTGGTCAGCTCGTCGACCTCGTCGTCCTCTCCCTCGATGAGGGCCGCCGAGATCTCCTGCATGGCCGGCCGGGCGCGCGCGAACATCTCGATCATGCGCTCGCGCTCGTCGGGCCGCTCGATGAACTCCTCGATCTCCTCTCGGATCAACTCATTGTCGATGTCTTCGATCTGCGCCATGGGTGGTTCCGTCCGTTCCTGTGGTGCGTGCTGATTCCGGCGGTCAGTTCGGGTGCTGCCGAGACCAGTCGGCGACCGCCGCGGGGATGGCCTTGAGGTTGTCGAGCGGGGTCTGCAGCGGGATCGCGCACTCGGGCCCGACCAGCTGGATGCCGGCGTCCAGGTTCTTGCGCACCTCCGCCTGCACCTCCTCGGGGCCGCGGGCGAACAGCGTCTCCGGGTTGTTGACGTTGCCGACCAGGGCGATGCGGTCGCCGGTCACCTCGATGGACTCGGCCGGGTCGTTCTTGGAGTCGTAGTGGAAGGCGGCGAAGCCGGTCTCGGCGATGTAGCCCATGCGGTCGACGGTCTTGCCGCAGATGTGCAGGATGAGCGGGATCGGGATGCGTTCCACGAACTCGATGTGCAGGTCCCGCAGGAAGCGCAGGTAGTAGTCGCCCGACACCAGGTCGCCGGTGGCGTGGTCGGGCAGGGTCAGCGCGTCGGCGCCCGCCTCGATCTGGGCGACGCCGAAGTCGATGGTCGCCTCCTTGAGCCGGTCCAGGATCAGCTTGGTCTCGTCCGGGTCGTCCAGGGACAGCAGCAGGAAGCGCTCCACGCCGAAGCAGTGGTAGGCGAGCGACCACGGCCCCATGGTCTTGCCGATCACCGCCACCTCGTCGCCGTACTCCGCCTTCAGCCGGCGGATCGCGTCGAGCACGCAGGCGGTGTCCTGGTGGGTGAGGAAGTCGCGCGGGATGACGATGTCGTCCGGCGTCTCCCAGATCGGCTGGCTCATCTTCACGGTCGGCCAGTTGTCCTTCTGCTCCCACTGGATCTTGCAGCCGAGCGCGGAGGAGTCCTGGATGATCGAGAACACGGGCATGATGGTGTCGAAGCCCAGCTCGGTATGACCCGTGGCCGCCAGGCGGGCCATCAGCTCGCCGTCGCGATTGGCATCCGGGAACGGCGCATCCACCAGGTCCATCAACTCCACGGTCGCCACCGAGGTCGGGTTGCACACCGCCGGCCGGTCGACCGGCTCGCCGCTAAACGCCGCCAGCACCCGCTCCCTGCCTGTCATCGGTTGCCTCCGTTCATCATCGCGCCGGTTACCGCTGCTGACTCGGTGCGCTGAGCACGCCTCGCGACGCGGCCGCTTCCTGCTCGCGCAACGCTCCGCGCACGTTGAGCGCCCGCGTGAGCAGCAGCGCGATCAACTCGTCGTGGTCGGTCCCGCAGGGGAACCGTACTTCGTCGCCGTCCACGTCGAGCTCCGCCAGCTTGCCCAGGCCGGCGGCGACCGCCGCCACCCGCCTGCGCTCGCGGGCGCCGTCCCGGTCGCCCGAGCAGCGGTAACGGCCGCCGCCCAGCCCGTCGGCGCGGATCGTCAGGTCGTTCTTCTTGTCCAGCACCCACAGCTCCCGCTGCGGCGGCTCGGTGCCGGGCGCGACCTTGCACGACTCCACGAACAGCCTCTTGAGCGCCGTCTCGTGGGCGTACCCGCAGGCAAACCGCAACGCCAGCGGATTGCCGCCGACGCTCTCCATGCCGCCGGTCGTCTGCATCACGGCCGCCAGAAACGCCATCCGGTCGCCGGCCCCCTCGCGCTTGCTGTAGCTGTGCAGCAGGTAGGTGGCGCCGTCGGCGCCGTCGGTGCGGTAGACGGCGATGCTGATGTCGTGGAAGTGCGGATCCATCGACAGCAACTCGATGCGGCGGCCCAGATCGAGGGTCTCCATGGCGCGCGACGATGGTACGGCGGGGCCGACCTCGGGTCAAATGCGTTAGTATCCCTTCAATGGCTCGCTCTTCGAGTGAGGTTCGCTTCGCTCACCTGCGGCTGATCTGTGACTTCGGCGAGATGAGCGGGCTGTTCCTGGGCTCGCTCAGCCTGAATGCGTTCCTGGACCGCGCGGTGCAGATGGTCGCGCGCCGCATGCGCGCGGCGGTGTGCAGCATCTACATCTTCGAGGACGAATCCGAGGAGCTGGTGCTCCGCGCGACCGTCGGCCTGGAGCCGTCGTCGGTCGGCCGCGTGCGCCTGGCGCCGGGCGAGGGGATCGTCGGCGCCGCGCTCGAAGGCCGGCGGCCGATCGTGCAGCGGATCGCCTCCGAGCATCCCAGCTTCAAGCCCGTGCCGGACATCGACGAGGAGCGCTACGAGGCGTTCCTGGCCGTGCCGATCACGCGCGGCATCGCTCCCATCGGCGTGCTGGCCGTCCAGCGCGAAGCCGCCACGCCGTTCGACGAGGACGACGCGCTGGCGCTGCGCGCGGTCGCCAGCCAGCTCGCCAACGCGCTGGAGAACGCGCGGCTGCTCATGGACGCCAGGGAAGCGGACGAGTCGGCGCGGGGCGACGGTTATCGCCGCCCCGCACGGAGCGCCCGCGGCCGCCAGGCCCGCTCCGGGGAGCGCTTCGCCGGGCAGACGGCCGCCGAAGGCCAGGCGGTGGGACCGGCGGCGCCGTTCGACCGCGAGGGGGTCTACGAGTCGTTCGCCCAGCGCACGTATGACCGCACGTTCGGCCGCGCCGACTTCGAATCGGCGGTGCTCGCCACCGAGCACCAGCTCGAGGAGCTGCAGGCCAAGGTGGAGGACAAGCTTTCCGACGTCGCGTCGCTGATCTTCACCGCCCACCTGCTGATCCTGAAGGACCAGGAGTTCACCGGCCGCGTGCTGACCCGCATCGAAGGGGGCGAAAGCGCCCCCGGCGCCGTGCTGAAGGTGTCCTCCTCCTACCTGCAGCGCTTCGCCGCCAGCGAGAGCGTCTACATCAAGGACAAGGTGCAGGACGTCAAGGACGTGGTGGTGCGCCTGCTCGGCAACATCGTCGGCGAGAGCTCGGCGATCGACTCCCGGCCGGGCAGCATCGTGGTGGCGCGGGAGCTGTACCCGTCGGACCTGCTGGAGCTCTCCGCCCTGGGGGCTGCCGGCGTGGTGCTGGTCACCGGCGGCGCCAGCTCGCACCTGTCGATCCTGGCCCGATCGCTGCTGCTGCCGCTGATCATCGTCCGCGACGAACGGATGATGACCGTCACCGAGGGGAGCACCCTGCTGCTGGACGGCAACGGCGGCATGGTGCAGGTCAATCCCGACGAGGCTGACCTGCAGATCTTCCACGATCAGCGGGCGATCCTGGAGCGCTCGGAGCGTCAGGCGCCGGGGCAGCCGGTCACCAGGACGATCGACGGCACCGGCATCCGCGTCCTGGCGAACGTGAACCTGCTCAGCGACGTGGAGCTCGCCACCGATCTGGGCGCCGACGGCATCGGCCTGTACCGCAGCGAGTTCCCGTTCATCGTGCGCAGCGACTTCCCCACGGAGGAGGAGCAGCTCGCGGTGTACACGCAGTTGCTGGCGCGCTTCCGGGGCCGGGAGGTCAACCTGCGGACGCTCGACATGGGCGGCGACAAGGTGCTGTCCTACTTCTCCGACGACACCCGCGAAGCCAATCCGTTCCTGGGCATGCGCTCGATCCGCTTCTCGCTGCGCAACCCGGACATCTTCCGGCAGCAGGTGCGGGCGATGCTGCGCGCTGGCGTGGGCCGCACCATCCGCATCATGTTCCCGATGGTGTCGGCCCTGGACGAGTTCCTGCACGGCCGCAGGATCACCCTGGACTGCGTGCAGGAACTGCAGGACGAGGGCGTCGAGTGCGATCTGCCTGCCATCGGCATGATGGTCGAGGTTCCGTCGGTGCTGCCGATCATCGACGCCTTCGCGGCGGAGGCCGACTTCCTGTCGATCGGCAGCAACGACCTGATCCAGTACCTGATCGCGGTCGACCGCACCAACGAGAAGGTGGCCGACCTCTACCGCCCCTACCACCCGGCGGTGCTGCGCTCGCTGCACCTGGTGGCCGAGAGCGCCGTAGAGCATGGCACCGAACTGTCGGTGTGCGGCGACATGGCGCACCAGGCCGAGTACATCCCGTTTCTGATCGGCATCGGCGTGCGCACCCTGAGCGTGGAGCCGACATACCTGCCGCGGGTGCGGGCGCTGGTGGCCGGCATCGAGCTGCAGGAGGCGGAGGCGGAAGCGGACGCGATGCTCGCCTGCACCACGCTGACCGACGTCGAGGAAGTGATGGGCGAACGGCTCTGGGCGCGCCGCGAAGTCGGCGAGCTGTTGTAGGAACGGTCCGCGGGCCGGAGCTCAGTCGTCCAGCGGCACCACGCCTTCGCGGATCGCGATACGGGCGATCTCGGCGACGCTTGTCACCCCCAGCTTGGCCATCACGTGCTGGCGGTGGGTGTCGATCGTCTTGACGCTGACCGAGAGCGTGGCGGCGATCTCCTTGGCAGTCCTGCCCTCGGCCAGGAGCTGGAACACCTCCCGCTCGCGGTCGGTCAGTACGGACAGGGCCGACTCGGGCTCCTCGACGCCCTGCAGCAGGTCGATGACGGTGCCGGCGATGCCCGAGCCCAGGTACTTGCGGCCGCGCATCACCGTACCGATCGCGGCGGTCAGCTCATCGAATGCACAGTCCTTGATCAGGTACGCGGAGGCGCCGGCCTTGATCATGCGCGCCACGAAACGGTGGTCATCGTGCTTGGACAGTGCCACCGTACGGGTGTACGGCAGCTCCGCGGCGATGCGCGCGGCGACCTCGATGCCGCTCAGGCCGGGCAGGCTGATGTCCAGGATCACCACGTCGGGCTGCAGCTTGCGCGCCAGCGCCAGCGCCGACGGGCCGTCCGCCGCCTCGCCGACGACGCTGATGCCGTCCTGCCGCTCCAGCAGCGCCCGCAGGCCATCGCGCATGATCTGGTGATCGTCGACCAGGAGTACGTTCGCTCTCGTCATGGCAGTCCGGTACCGGGACTCTGCCGCCTCGGCCGGCGTCGGACAAGGCGACGGCTCCTTTCGGAACGCTGATGCCGGCAATTCCGAATCGCGGTCTCGGGGTTTGGCTGATGGCGCAGGCGCCGGTCGTTCTGCACTCTTGGGGCAGAAGAGGGCGATCCGCGGCAGGCTGACCCCCCGGCGCATCGGCAGTGCGCTTCCAGCCCCCGCCGCGTACCCGCCAGGGTGGCGCGTATGAGGCCATGGACGGATGGTCTCATGCGCGCCGGCTTCCCCGCGGGCGTGGCAGACGCATCGTCACCCGGCTTCCCGAACCGATCGTGGAGTGAATGAGAAGCCGCCCGCCGAGATGGCGAAGGCGCTCGCGGACACTGAACAGTCCGAAGCCCGTTCCTTCCGCATGCGAGAGCGCGGCGTCCACGTCGAAGCCGTGGCCGTCGTCCAGGACCTCGATTTCGTAAACGCCCGCTCGATCCCGCGCCGTGACCGCCACCGACCGGGCTCCGGCATGCTTGACCACGTTGCGCAGCAACTCGCGCACGGACCGGTAGCAGAGAATCCGCTCCGCCTCCGTCAGATCGGCGGGCTCTCCGCCCCCGGAGAAGCTCATCTGTACTCCCGACCGCACATTGCGGCGCTCGACCAACCACTCCAGGGCGGCATGCAGCCCCAACTCGTGCAGCACCGGCGGGGCCAGCGCGAAGGTGAGAGCGCGCGCGTCGCCGGAGCAGCGCTCCAGGATCCGGGCCAGCTCGGTCAGACGCGGGTCGGCGGGATGGGCGGAGGTGAGCTCGGCCGCCTTGATGCGCGCCAGGCTCAACTCGTCGCCGAGGCCGTCATGGATGTCGCTCGCGATCCGCCGGCGTTCGCGCTCCTCGGCGAGGACCATCTCGGAGGAAAGGCGCCGCAGCCGCGCCAGATAGGCGTTCGCCCGACGCTGGTCGCGGCGCTGCTCGGTCACGTCCAGCACCAGGATGATCGCCAGCCGCCGGCGCCGATAGGAGAATCCGCGTGCAGACGCGAGCACGGTACGCTTCGCGCCGTCCTTGCGGGTGATCTCCCACTCGTGCCGGTCGATCGGGCCGCCGTGAAACGCGCGCTGGAGCTGCGCGAGCGCATCCCGGCGGGAGTCCGGGTCGCGGATCAGCGCGCCCGGAAACCCGGCGCGCGCCTCCCCCTGCGCGTACCCGGTGATCCGTTCCATGCTGGCGTTGTAGAGCGCCACCTCGCCGCGCGGGTCGACGACGGCGATCCCCTCCCGCGTCATGTCGATGACGAGCTGTCGGAAGCTCAGGTCGCTGGTCAGGGCCTGCGCCGAGCGCCGCCGTTCGCCTCCGGGGGCGGCGTCATGCACCGGGGCCATGCCGTTCATCCGTGCCAGCCCGAGCGATCGTCAGCAATCGCGAACGTCGACCTCAGCCTCAAGCCTATGTCGCGGAGCCGCCGCTGTCGCCACCATGGTGTCACGGTGGAGGTGGACGATGAATCTCGACATCCAGGGCGTGCACATGCCGGTGGCGAAGGATACCCGAGAGTACCTGGAGAAGAAGCTGCACCGGCTTCGTCACGTGGACGACCAGATCGTGGCCCTGCGCGTGACGCTCACCGCCGATCACGGCTCGATCCTGTTCGGGGCAAACCTGCACCTGCGCTGGGGCAGCGACCTGCACGTCGAGATTGAGGCATACGACGAGCACGAGGGGGTCGACCTGCTCATCGACAAGCTGGAATCCGCTGCGACCAAGGACAAGGAGCGGATCCAGGAGAAGCGGAGGTAGAACGATGGGTGTCATCACAATTTCGCGGCAGCTCGGGTCGGGAGCTGCCGACATCGTCGAGCAGGTGGCCGAACAGCTCCGCTACGACGTGGTCGACAAGCAGATCATCAGCGAGGTGGCGCGCGCTACCGGCGTTCCCGAGGAACGCGTGAGCGAGGTCGACGAGCAGGATGAGACCGGGCTGCGCGGCATTCTGGAGCGCTGGTTCGAGGCGGCGGCCGCCACGGGCGCCTATCGGGCGTCGGGTTTCGGGGATGCGGCGATCCCGCCGGGGGCGCTGATCGACGAGCTGGGCGAGACCACGCACGTGCTGGACCGCGAGGTCTACCACGAGGTCGTGCGCCAGGCGATCACGAAACTCGCCGAGCGCGGCGACGTGATCATCGTCGGCCGCGGCAGCATGATGGTCCTGCAGGACGTGCCCGGCGTGCTGCGGGTGCGCATCACCGCCTCCGAGCAGTCGCGCGCGGAACGTGCGGGGGCGCTGGAGGGACTCGGCGCCCGCGAGGCGCTGCAGCTTGTCCGTGACAGCGACCGGCGGCGGTCGGCATTCATCTCCCGCAACTATCACGCCGACTGGGACGACGCGTCGCTCTACCACCTGGTGATCAACACCGAGATCGTCCCGTCGTCGACCGCGTCAAAGGTAATCGCGGCTGCCGCCAAGGACCTTGCCAAACCGCAGGCGGGCGCCGCCCGCATTCGCAAGCGCTGGTTCCGACGCTGAGCGCTGATCCCCCGGGGATCGGTCATCCCCCGGGGATCGGTCAGTTCACGATGTTGCGGGGCGTGCCGGCCAGAAAGGCGCGGACGTTCTCCGCCGTTCGGGTGATCAGGTTCTGCCGCGCCTCGCGCGTGGACCAGGCCGAGTGCGGGGTGATCAGGGCGTTGCGCGCGGTGAGCAACGGGTTGCCGTCGCTCGGTGGCTCGCTGGTGAGCACGTCGAAGCCGGCGCCGGCCAGCCGGCCCTGATTCAGCGCCTCGGCCAGTGCGTGCTCGTCGACGATGCCGCCGCGCGCGGTGTTGATCAGCAGCGCCGACGGCTTCATCAGTGCGATCGCTTCGCTGTCGATCAGGTTGCGCGTGGCGTCGTTGAGCGGGGTGTGCACGGTGACGACGTCCGCTTCGCGCAGCAACTCGTCTACCGGCGTGTTGGGGTAGGCGCCGTCGGCAATGCCCAGGGCGTCGTGGGCGATCACGCGCATGCCGAATCCCTCCGCGATGCGCGCCACGCCGCGTCCGATCGTCCCGAAGCCGATGATGCCGATCGCCTTGCCGTGCAGCTCGAAGGTCGGGTAACGCAGCAGCGTGAAGCCGTCCGCGGCCTCCCAGTCGCCGGCCGCCACGTCGGCGGCGTAGCGGAACGCCTGCGTGGCCAGGTTCAGGACCAGCGCGAATGCATGCTGCGGGACCGTGTTCTCGGCGTAGCCCGGGACGTTGCAGACCGGGATGCCGCGCGCGGACGCCGCCTGCACGTCGACGTTGTCGTAGCCGGTCGCCGCCGCCGCCACCAGGCGCAGGTCGCGGCCGGCCTCGATCGCGGCGGCGGTCACCTTGGCCTTGTTGGTGATCAGCACGTTGGCATCGCGCCCGCGCTCCACGCCCTCGTCCGGGGTGGAGTTGGCGTAGTGCACGTAGTCGCCCTGAGAGGAGATGCCGCTGAAGTCGACGTCGCCGTCGAGCGAGTACATCGCATCGTCCAGGAACACGATGCGAACCGTATCTGGCCGCACCGGATCTGGGCGCACCCGGTCAGCCACGGGCGGCCTTCGCTCGACCTCGGTCGAGCGCCTCCGGGTTGACCACGACGAGGGGCGGCCGCTCGCCGTCCAGGACCGCGGCCATTCCCTCCGCCATCACCTCCGCCATGCGGTCCATCGCTCCTTGGGTCATCGCCATGGCGTGCGGGGCGGTGAGCACCGCCGGATGGCGGAAGATCGGATGATCGAAGTCGGGCGGCTCGGGCTCGAACACGTCGAGCGCGGCGCCGGCCAGCGGCCCGTCCTCGATCCCGGCGAGCACCGCGTCCAGGCTCTCCACCACGCCGCCGCGCGCCAGGTTGATCAGGAAGGAGCCCGGCTTCATGGCCGCGATCCGCGTGCGGCCGATCATGCCGCGGGTCTCTGCAGTGAGCGCCGTGTGCAGGCAGACGGTGTCGGAACGCTTGAGGAGCGCGTCGAGCTCCACCAGCTCGACGCCGAGCGCCTTCGCGGCGGCCGGATCGCCGTACGGGTCGTGGGCCAGGAGCGTGACTCCGAACGGCCCGAGCAATCGGGCGAGCGCCTGGCCGATGTTGCCGAAGCCGACGATGCCGACCGTCAGTCCGGCGATGTCGCAGGCCAGGAACTGCTCTCGTGACGCCCAGTTGCGGGCCTTCATCTGCTCGTCCCAGTAGGGGATCCGCTTGTTGAGCGCCAGCAGGTAGGCGACCGATGCCTCGGCCACGGTAGCGGCGTTGGCGCCGGGAGTGGTGATGAGCGCCACGCCGCACTCGGTGGCGGCCTCCACGTCCACGGAGTCGTAGCCGACCCCGGTGCGGCCGATCACGCGCAGCCCGGCGGCGCGGCGGATCAGACCGCCGGGCGCGCCGGAGGAGCCGCGCAGGATGAGCCCGATGACGTCGTCGTCGACCGCCGCGTCCAGTGTCGCCTGCTCGTTGTCGGCGGTCACTTCGATGGGTCCGTGCGGTGCCAGGATCCGGTGCGTCACCTCCGGAACCTCGCCGGTGGCGATGAATCTGAGCATGGTCAATCCTCTCCCGCCTTGCGGTAGGGCGCGAGCGCGGCGAACGCAGCCTTCGCGCCGCCTGCCACGTAGCCGCCGTCGGAGCCGAGCGCGATGAAGGTATAGCCGCGCTCGATGGCCGGCGCGACCTGGTCCGGCGTCTGCAGCAGGATGCCGGCCGCCTTGCCCGCCGCGCGGGCGCCGTCCGCGACCCGGTCGAGCGCGCGGGTGAAGTCGGGATGGTCGAACTGCTGCGGGATGCCCAGGCTGAAGCTCAGGTCGTTGGGGCCGACGAACAGCACGTCGGCTCCGTCGACCGCGGCGATCTCGCGCGCGGCGTTCACGCCCTCGGCTGTCTCGATCTGCAGGACGGTGAGCAGCCCGTCGTCGGAGCCGGCGCGATAGGCGGCGAAGTCGGCCCCGAAGCGGGTGGCCCGCACCGACGAGGCGACGCCGCGGATCCCTGCCGGCGGGTAGCGCATGGCCGCGACCGCCGCGGCGGCCTCCTCCGGCGTCTGCACGTACGGCACCATGATGCCGTCGGCGCCGGCGTCGAGCGCGCGCTTGAACCGCGGCGCCTCGTTCCAGGCGACCCGCACCACCGCCGCCGCGGGGGTGCCGGCGGCGACCTGGAGTTGCCGGTACAGGGTCTCCAGGTCCCCGGCGCCGTGCTCGATGTCGAGCACCAGAAAGTCGAAGCCGGCGTGACCGGCAATCTCGACGGAGACCGTCGAGCCCATGGTGCAGAAGCAGCCGGTGAGCACCTCGCGGGCGATCACCCGATCCTGAATGAATGTCATCGCGCGCGATCTTACAGGAATGGTCAGCGGCGACCAGCGGCGGGCCGCTCCGGCCGGTTGACCACGGCGATGCCCACGGCGACCAGGATGCCGCCGGCGATCAGGGCGGGGCCGACCGGCTCGCCGACCAGCAGGCGGCTGCCGGCAAGGCCGGCCAGCGGCTGCAGGAAGAACAGCACCGACAGCCTGCTCGGGCTGTAGCGGTGCAGCATCGAGAACCACGACAGGAAGCAGAAGCCGGCCACCACCAGCCCCACGTAGCCCAGTGCGACCGCCGAGCGCGTGCTCAGCGGCGCGGCGAACGGTTCCTCGAAGATCAGCGCCAGCGCCGCGTAGGGCGGCAGGCTCAGCGTCATCATCCAGAACAGGAGCTGCAGCGCGTCGACCCGCCCGGCGAACCGCTTGGCGCACACCGTGCGCAGCGCCAGCCCGATCGAGCTTCCGAGCAGCACCAGGTCGCCGAGGGCCGTGGCCCCCGAGGCGATGTCGCGGCCGATGAAGGTCACCGCCACGCCGCCGAAGGCCACGGCGATGCCGGCGACCACCGGCAGCGTCAGCCGGTCGCCGGGCACCAGCAGGTGGGCGAGCAGCGCGGTGAAGAACGGAAACGCGCTCATGATGATCGTCGAATGGGCGGCCGAGGTGTGGTGGGTGCCCACCGTCAGCGCGATCGTCTGCACGACGAACAGCGCCGCGAACGCCGCGATCCATCCCAGCTCGGACCGCGGCACCGACAGCGAGTGGCCGCGCAGCAACGCCCAGCCGCCGACCAGCAGCCAGCCGAGCGCGAACCGCAGGGTGGACAGCGTGATCGGCGGCAGCGACTCCAGCCCGATCTTCAATCCGACCGAGTTGCCGCCCCACAGCAGCGCCAGCACGGCCACGAACGCAAGGGCGCTTGCGGGCGGGTGTTCGCTCCGCGCGGCCGCAGGCGTATCATTGGCCTGGGAGGCAACCCCTCCGGAGGTAGCACGGTGGCTCACGAGCGCAGCACGGACCCGATCATCGCGACGCTTCAGGAGGTGGTGGCGATCCCGAGCGTCAACCCGGGACTACCCGGCGGCACCGACGGGGAGCGCGGCATGGCCGACTACCTGACCCGCTTCTTCGCGGATGCCGGGATCGCGTGCGAACGGTGGGACGCGCTTCCGGGGCGGCCCAACGTGGTCGCCACGCTGCCGGGACGGGACCCGAGCCGGGCCGTGCTGTTCGAGTGCCACAAGGATACCGCCACCGCCGAGGGCATGACGATAGAGCCGTTCGAGCCGGTCGTAAAGGACGGCAAGGTGTTCGGCCGCGGCTCCGCCGACACCAAGGCCGGCGGGGTGGCGATGCTGCACGCCATGCTGCGCATCGCCCGCTCCGGCGAGCCGCCGCCGATCAGCGTGATGTACGCCGGCGTGGTGGACGAGGAGTACCGCATGCGGGGCGCCGCCGCGCTGGCGGACGCGCTGCCGGCGTGCGGCACGCGCGTCGTGGCGGCCGTGGTCGCCGAGCCCACCGAGCTGCGCATCGTCCGCGCCCACAAGGGGATCATCCGCGCCGTGATCGACGTGCACGGCACCGCCGCGCACAGCTCCAAGCCGCACCTCGGCGCCAGCGCGATCAGCGCCGCGGCGCGGCTGATCACGGCGTTCGACGAGGAGGTCGGGGCCGGCTTCGCCGCGCTCGACGACGGCATCACCGGCGTGCCGACCCACAACGTCGGCACCATTCACGGCGGCCTGCAGGTCAACTTCGTGCCGGCCGAGTGCAGGATGGAGCTCGACCGCCGGGTCCTGCCGAGCGAGGACTTCGCCGCCGTGCTGGACCCGTACCGGCGCATCGCCGCGCGGGTTGCCGAGGACGCCGGCGTGACCATCGACATCACCGAAGACCTGTCGATCGAGCCGATGGAGACCCCGGCCGACGCCCCGATCGTCGCCGGCGCCGCGGCCGCCGTGCGCGCGGTCACCGGCACGGCGTCCGTCGACGGCGAGCCGTACGGCACCGACGCCGCCAAGCTCAGCGCCGCCGGCATCCCCTCGATCGTGCTCGGCCCTGGCAGCATCGACCAGGCGCACGCCGCCGTGGAGTGGATCGAGTGCGCCCAGGTGCTGCAGGCCGTCGAGGTCTACCACCGCATCATGCTGGACGCCGGCGCCTGACCGGCTTCATGATCCGGCCATGCGCACCACGCTCACCGTCGATGACGCGTTGATGGAGGACATCCGCGCTCGGGCAGCAGGCGCCGGGATTTCTCTCAAGGAAGCAGTCAATCGCGCGCTGCGACACGGGGTCTGCGCAATCGCCGATGGCGGTCCATCCTCACCTGACTTTCGAGTTGATGCGCACCGTCAGGCCAAGGCCGTAGCCGAAAGCATGCGGGGGCCTGAGGATCAGGCGTTCATCGACGCGGTCACGGACTTCGGCGACGTGTGAAGCGCGGAGAAGTGTGGACGGCCTCCGGCCCCGGCTACGCGGGCAAGCCACGCCCCGCCGTCATAGTGCAGGACGATCGATTCGACGCCACGGCATCCGTTACGATCTGCGTGTTTACCACGGACCAGACGGAGGCGCCGCTGATCAGGATTCCGATCGACCCCGACGAGCGTAACGGCCTGCGATTCGTCTCTCGGCTGATGGTAGACAAGATCACAACGGTGCCCCGAGCGAATCTTGGACAGCGCATTGGATGTCTGGGTACCGCGGACATGGCTCGATTGGAGCGCTCGATCACGACGTTCCTGAGTCTCAAATAGGCCTGCCGTTCGCCCAGCTTCGCAGCGAGCTCGGAAGCTTTGCGGCGACCGCGGCTTCAGAGTAGATTTCCGAGCTATGGACCTCGTGGAGATGCTGCGCAGGCCCGAGGGCAAGAATCTGGAGTTCAAGCGTGATCTCTCCTCCCCGGCCGGCATGCTGCGCACCGTCGTTGCCTTCGCCAATACCACGGGCGGGACGATTCTCGTTGGAGTCGAGGACCGAACCGCGCACGTGTGCGGAGTCGGCAACCCGCTGGACGTGGAGGAACGAGCGGCGAGCCTGGTCAGCGACTCGGTCCGGCCGCGCATAGTGCCGGATCTGCAGATCCTTACGTTCCGAAACCTGCAGGTGCTGGCGGTGCAGGTCCATCCGAGCCCGGCGCGACCGCACTTCATCGCGCGGGAGGGGCTCCGAGCCGGCGCTTACGTGCGGGTCGGTTCAACTAATCGCCTGGCGGATGCGCCGCTGATCGCGGAGATGAAGCGCTTCGCCGCCGGCGATTCGTTCGACGAGCAGCCGCTTCCCGCACTGGACTCGGAAGCGGTCGACTTCCGAGTCGCTTCCGAGTTCTTTGCCCCATCGCGGAAGCTGACGCGCCGCAACCTCGAAACCCTCCGGCTGGTCACCCGTCACCAGGGCCGGCTGGTGCCTACCGCGGGCGGAGTGCTGCTCTTCGGAGTCGATCGCCTCGCTCACTTCCCCGACGCCTGGATCCAGGCCGGCCGCTTCGCCGGAACCGACAAGGCGGCCATTCTCGACCATGCGGACATCAGGATGCCGCTCATCACGGCGATCGAAGAGGCCGTCGAGTTCGTGGGCAAGCACGCCCTGCACGGTGCATCCATCGGTCCGGTTCGGCGTGAGGAGCGGTGGAACCTGCCGCCGGCCGCGGTGCGCGAGGCGATCGTCAACGCCGTCGCCCATGCGGACTACTCGCAGCGGGGTGCGCCGATCCGGGTCGCGATCTTCGACGATCGCCTGGAGGTGGAGAACCCGGGCCTGCTGCCGTTCGGGCTCACCCTCGACGACCTGCCGCTGGGTATCTCGAAGTTGCGCAATCGCACGATCGGGCGCGTGTTTCACGAGCTCGGCCTGGTCGAACAGTGGGGGAGCGGCATCCAGCGCATGATCGCCTCATGTCGCGATTCCGGCTTGGCTGCTCCGGTGTGGGAGGAGGTTGGCCTGCGGCTGCGGGTCACGATCCGCACCGAGGTGACCGGGTCCGTGTCAGTCGATCCCGTCGATCGGTCGATCCTCGATCTGCTGGATCAGGCCGACGGTCGCAGCACAAGCGACATCGCCGCGGCGATCGGGCGTTCGCCCCGCGCCACGCGTACGCGCCTCGCGAAGCTGGTGGCGCGCGGACTGGTCCGCGAGGTGGGCACCGGTCCGCGGGATCCCAGGCGGCGCTACGTGCGCGCCGGCCGGTGAGCGCAACGCCCCCGCGATCCTGATTCCGGCCGAACACCCTCACCAATTCGGTATCCGACCGTACGCACTGCAATGAACTCGGAAGCGCTGGCCCGAGCTCTGCTTCAGAGTTCACTTCCGAGCAGCGAACGTCGGCGAGGGCTGGCCCGCGCGTGCTGGGTGTTGCCGCGTCGCAGGCGAATCCGGTTTACTTCCGTCATGGAGCAGATCGTCAACCTGCACATCGAGAAGCTCCCGGAGGGCGTGTATCTGGCGACCGCCGAAGAGATACCGGGGCTCGTTGCGCAAGGCCGGACGGTGACCGAAACCCTGGAGATCGCGCGGGACGTCGCGAAGAAGCTGATCGAAGCGCGGTCGGAGCTTTCCAGATCAACGAGGTTGACGACCGTGGGCGACACGCTGGACTACCCGCTGATCGTCGGCACCTGATCCGGACGGATGGGCCGGCTTGCCGGATTTCGCTACCGGCAGGTCACGCGAAGGCTCAAACGACTGGGCTTTGAGTTCAACCGGCAGGCAGCAGGATCCCACGAGATCTGGTGGAACCCGGAGACCGATCGCCTGACAACGATCCCCAATCATCCAGGTGAGGTGCCGGAGGGAACTCTCAGGGCGATCCTGAAGCAGGCGGATGTGTCGGTCGACGATTTTCTTGTCGTGTAAGGAACGGCGCCGACGAGATGCCGGCCGGTCCGCGCTCACCTACGATTCAGTCAGGAGTCTCTGCGCCATCTCAGGAACCGCTTCGGGCGCCATTTTGCTGGTAGCGGCATCCAGAATGAGCAATTCGCGCGACAGATAGCGATGGAACTTCTCGCTCTCAAGCGCCGACATGCCTGAAGCAAGATCAGCGCCGTCTGGGCTTGGCTGGACGGACAGTGTCGTGAGGACGCCTTTCAGCCGGTCATGCTCTGGCCGTCGGTCTTTTACAACCAGAAAGCCGTCGTGAACATCCACAGCAAACCCGTGCGACCGAAGAGCCAGCGCAAAGGTCGTGGTGCGTATCGTGCCATCCCAGGTCGCCAGCAAGTGATGGTTGTCTCCGATCTCGACGATACGGCGGCGCGCAAGGCCCAGTCGGCGGTAGGTGTGACGCCCTTCACGGAGTAGCTCCGCCGCCTCTTGGTCGAGATACCGCGGGACGTTTTCGGCTTCCAGTACGGACCGCATCCGGGCGATGATCGGATCGCCGACTATCCCGAAATCCCCTCCGAACGGTGGAGGGCGCCCGTTGCATCCTTGGCGACCTCGACGACATTGTCCCGGTCGTGGACGGCCACGATTCTCCACCGCCGCCCGGAAAAAGTGATCGTCATGTCCCGCACAAGGGGCATCACGGCCGGGATGGTCCCGAGCGGCCGACCTCTGAACAAAACACGGTATTCCTCGGGTGTGTGGAAGACGGCGTAGAAACTGTAGTGCTCGACGATACGCTCACCGATTCGTCCGAGGAGCAACGTGCCATCTGTCGATTGCTCGATCAAGGCGACTTTCGGATCTCCGATTCGGCGCAGAACGCGAGCAAACAGCGCTTTGTCCACTCGTCGAAACGGCCCGAGTTGGCACAGAATGTGAAACAGCGACTGCGCGCGGATTCCGCCCCGTTCCGCGATGACCGCGAGTACCTGATGTACCAGGGTCGATAGATGGAGTGCATCGGGCTGCGGTGATTCATTCCATCGTTCCAACAGGAGTTCCACGGTCGCAACTGAACGCACCAAGTCCAGGCGCAGAGCGTCGATCGGGTGCGCATCCGCGTCAATGTCACGTTCCGTCTGATACATGCGGAGCACCGCGGGCTGGCCGCGTCGTCCAGATCGGCCGAGACGCTGGCGCAGCGAAGCGACCGAGAACGGAGGACCGACCTGGGCGACGCATTCGATCTCTCCGATGTCGATGCCAAGTTCCAGCGTCGTCGTGCAGATTGCCGTCATTGGCAGCGTCTTGTCCTTGAGTCTTCGTTCAACAAACGAACGGTGGTCGCCTGCCAGATTCGCGTGATGTGGAAGGAACTCGTTTGGAACGCCGAGTTGTTCCGATCTGCGGCGAAGCAGATCGGCAAGGTCCTCTACCTTACGACGTTGGCCTGCGAATACCAGGTTCGTCCCACCGCGAAGTTTCGCGAAGAGATGGTCTGCTATCTCACGGCTGGTACCGCTCGGGTCCTGCGAGTCATCGTCCGATTGAGAGTCCCCACGTGTCTGACGGTATCCGCGGATCTGCAAGCGCAGCGCTGGCCCATCGGACGGATCTTGTACGACCTGCACCGCTTCCGGCGCCTCCGGCCGCACGTACTGTCTGGCCAGCGCCCTGTCGCCGAGTGTTGCCGACAGCCCGACCCGTCGGATGCGGCGTTGGGTTGCGTACTCGATCCGGCTGAGCAGCGAGCGCACCTGGATACCGCGTTCCGTGTCGATGAACGCATGCAACTCGTCGATGACGATGCAAGCCAGATTGCCGAACAGTCCCGGTATTTCGAGGCCTCGCAGGACGAACGTCGCCTCCAGCAACGCCACGATCGAGTCTCGGTCGGCGGCGGCGACCCAACTGCCGAAGAGTTCGTCGAACTCCTCGGCGCTGATGGTCTGCTTCTGTCTGACGTGCTCCAGCAACTGAACGATCGCCGGATGGTTTGGCAGTGAATCCGACACCATGTAACCCGTATAGTCCTCCGGCGATCATAGCCCGCTCCTGGCCGAGCGGTACCGTCAGCTCGCGGGCGGGTTGTGGCAGGCGAAGGTGTGGCCGTCGGCGGTGGTGGTGAGGGCCGGCATCGAGCGGCGGCATTCGTCGATGGCCTGCGGGCAGCGGGGGTGGAACGGACAGCCGGGAGGCGGATTCACCGGGCTCGGCACGTCGCCTTCCAGCGGCCGGTCGGCCGGCGGGGCGTCGGGGTCGGCGACCGGGACCGCGGACATCAGACTGATCGTGTACGGGTGGCGCGGCCGTTCGCAGACCGCCTGCGCCTCGCCCAGCTCCACCAAGTGGCCGAGGTACATCACCGCGATGCGGTCCGAGACGTAGCGGACGATGCTCAGGTCGTGGGCGATGAACAGGTAGGCCAGCCCCATCTCGCGCTGCAGATCGAGCAGCAGGTTGACGATCTGCGCCTGGATGGAGACGTCCAGCGCCGACACCGGCTCGTCGGCGACGATCAGCTCCGGCTCCAGGGCCAGCGCCCGCGCGATGCCGATGCGCTGCCGCTGGCCGCCGGAGAACTGGTGCGGGTAGCGGCCGGCGGCGTGCCGGGGCATGCCGACCATGTCCAGCAGCTTGCCGGTGAGGTCTCCGAGCACGGCCCCGCCGGTTACGCCGAACTCGCGCGGCCCCTCGGTGAGGATGTCCCCCACCAGCATGCGCGGGTTGAGCGACGCCCACGGGTCCTGGAACACGATCTGCAGCTTGCGCCGCGCCTGCTTGACCTGCGCGCGGTCCATGCTGAGCAGGTCCAGGCCCGCCGCCAGCGAGTCGGCGCGGGCGCGGATCTCGCGAACCCGGCGCTTCGCGTCGGCTGACCCGTCCAGCGCGCGCGCTTCCCGGTCCAGCTCCACCACCTGGTCGGCGACCGCCGGATCGGCGTCCAGGAACACGCGCCCGCGCTCCGGTTCGTAGAGGCGCAGCAGGCAGCGGCCGACCGTGGTCTTGCCGCAGCCCGACTCGCCGACCATGCCCAGCGTTTCGCCGTGGCGGATGGCCAGCGTGAGGTCGTTCACGGCGGTGAGCGTCCCGCGGGAGCGGGCGAACCCGCCTGCCTTCACCGCGAACTCCTTGCGCAGGTCCGTGACCTGCACCAGCGGCCCGTCGCTCACGGCAGGCGCTCCTCCACCGGCCGCGCCGCCTCGCCGTGCAGGAAGCAGCGCACCTGGTGGGTCTCGTCGAGCGAGGTCAGCGCCGGCTCCGCCTCGGTGCAGCGCGCCATGGCGTGCGGGCAGCGCTCCGCGAAACGGCAGCCGGAGATCCGCCGGCGCGGATCGGGCAGGTGCCCGGGGATGGCGCGCAGCGGCTCCCGTGATGCCGGGCCGGTCAGCACGGGCACCGAGGCCAGCAGTCCCTGCGTGTAGGGGTGCTGCGGCTTCTTGAAGATCGTGCGCACCGGCGCCGACTCGACCACCACGCCGGCGTACATCACCACGACGCGGTCGACGAAACCGGCCACCACCGCCAGGTCGTGGGTGATGAAGATGATCGAGGTGTGCACCCGCTCCTTCAGCGACCGCATCAGCCGGAGGATCTGCGCCTGGATGGTGACGTCCAGCGCCGTGGTGGGCTCGTCCGCGATCAGCAGGGCCGGCTCGCAGGCCAGCGCGATGGCGATCATCGCCCGCTGCCGGAGTCCCCCGGAGAGCTGAAACGGATAGTCGCGGACCCGCGAGTCCGGGTCGGACATGCCGACCAGGCCAAGCAGCCGGACCGCCTCCTGGCGCGCCTGGGCCCGGTCCATGCCGCGGTGCAGGGTCAGGGCTTCGCCGATCTGGTCGCCGATCGAGTAGACGGGGTTCAGGGAGGTCATCGGCTCCTGGAAGATCATGGAGATGTCGTTGCCGCGCACGGCGCGAATCTCGCGGTCGCTCAGGCCGGTCAGCTCGCGTCCGCGCAGGCGGATGGAGCCGCGCTCGATGCGCCCGGGTGGCTGCGGGATGAGCCGCATCACCGCCAGCGAGGTCACCGACTTGCCGCAGCCGGACTCGCCGACCAAGCCGACCGTCTCGCCCTCCTCGACGTGCAGGTCGACGCCGTCCACGGCGCGCACCACGTGGTCGTGCAGGTGGAAGCTGACCTGCAGGTCCCGGACGTCCAGGATCGTGGCGCCGCCCGCCGTACCGCTCATACGCGGCTCCGCGGATCGACCGCGTCGCGCAGGCCGTCGCCGACGAAGTTCCACGCCATGATGGCGATGAAGATGAAGATGCCCGGCACCAGGATCCACGGGAAGTCCTGGAAGATCCGGTAGCCGCGCGACACCGACAGCATCAGCCCCCAGCTCGACTGCGGCTCGGTGATGCCCAGCCCCAGGAAACTCAGGGTCGACTCGCCCAGGATGAAGCCGGGGATGGTCAGCGTGACGTGCACGATCACGTAGGACAGCGTGTTCGGCAGAACGTGCCGCACGATGATCTTGAACGGACCCAGGCCGAGCGCGCGGGCGGCCAGCACGTAGTCCTCCGAGCGCAGGGAGAGCACCATGCCGCGCACGATGCGCGCCAGGCCGCCCCAGATGACGAAGGAGACGATCAGGATGATCAGGAAGTAGACCTGCACGCTATGGAGCGTCGGCGGGAAGGTGCCGCGCAGCGCCAGCAGCAGGTAGAACGCGGGGAAGGCCAGCAGCACCTCCGTGAAGCGCATCAGCAGGTTGTCGATCACGCCGCCGAAGTAGCCGGCGGCGCCGCCGATCAACAGGCCGATCACCAGCGTGATGGTCGCGCCGACCAGCCCGACCGTGAGGGACACGCGCGCGCCGTGCAGCAGCCGCGACAAGAGGTCGCGGCCGGCATGGTCGGTGCCGAGCGGGAAGAAGCCTCCGGTGGGCGAGGTGAGCAGGTGCCAGCGCGCCGTGAACGTACCCAGGAACCGGTACGGCACGCCGCGCGCGAAGAAGCTCACGAAGTTCTTGTTGCCCTTGGCGATGATCAACTCCGCGACCGGCGTCGCCGGAAGACCCAGGTCGAGCCGCACGGTGCGGTGCAGGTCGCGGCTCGGGTCGCGCTCGACCTGCGCGATCAGCGACCGCAGCTCGGCCAGCGCCGGGTGGTCTGTCCGCAGCCCGTATTGCCGCCGGAACGCTGCGACCGCCGTGCTCGCGCGCGCGGCAGCCGAGTCCTGCATGGCCACGGCGCGCAGGTCACCGCGGCCGGCGACCGTCTCCTGCGAGATCACGCGGAGGGTGTGGCGCGGCACGCGGCCGTAGGTGCGCAGCGCCTGATTGACGATGTGCATCTCGAAGACGAACGGCCGCACCACCACGTTGCCGCCGTCGAGGTAGCTGAAGTGGATGCGGGTCGGCGGCTGGTAGGACTTGGTCTTGTCCGTCCAGCGCATCGTCGCCGGCGCCAGGGGGTCGGCCAGCAGCGCCAGGGCGTACAGGACGACCAGCGTCACGGCGCCGATCTTGCCCAGCGTGTGCTTGCGGAACTTCCTGACGAAACCGCCGAGCAGCGACTCGACCGCTTCGTCGACCGCGCCGGCGCTCGCCGTGACCGGAGCGCTCATGTCACGCGGATCCGGGGGTCGGTGATCGCCAGCAGGATGTCGGCCACCAGGTTGCCTATCATCAGCAGGATCACCCCGTAGATCAGGCTGCCGGACACCAGGTACGGGTCCTGGTTGAGCAGCGCCGACAGGATCAGCTTGCCCAGCCCGGGCCAGCCGGTGACGATCTCCACCAGCGCCGAGCCGCCCAGGATGTCACCGATGCTGAAGCCCAGCAGGGTGATCATCGGGTTGACCGCGTTGCGCAGCGCGTGCTTGAGGATCACGACCCGCTCGGCCAGCCCCTTGGCGCGGGCGGTGGTGATGTACTGCTGGCCCAGCACCTCCAGCATGTTGGCGCGCATGATGCGCGTCAGCGATGCCGTGATCGCCGTGGAGATCACCAGCGCCGGCACCACCAGGTGCTTGGCCAGGTCCCACATCTTCCCCAAGGTGGAGAGCTGGTCGTGGTCGATCGACGTCATGCCCCCGATCGGCAGCCAGCTCCCGGTGGCCGAGATCACGTACAGCAGCAGGGCGGCCAGGAAGAAATTCGGGATCGACAGGCCGAAGAAGGCGAGAACCGCGATCGACTGGTCCTGCCACCGGTACTGGCGCGCGGCGGCGATGATGCCGGCAGGGATCGAGAACCCCCATGCCAGAAGCAGCGACACCACCGACAGCAGCAGCGTGTTGGCCGCGCGCTGCTTGACCAGCACGAACACCGGCGCCTTGAAGGTCTGCGAGAAGCCGAAGTCGCCCTGCGCGGCGTTCCACAGGTAGCGCCCGAACTGCACGTACCACGGCTGGTCCAGGCCGAAGTTGGCACGGAACCGCTCCAGGTCCTCGGCGCGGATGTCGGGGTTGAGTGCGTACTCGCTGTAGACGTCGCCGGGCGCGAGCTGGATCAGCCAGAAGGCGACGGCCAGCGTGATCAGCAGGATCGGCACGGCGTTCATCAGCCGCCGGCCGACGACGCGCAGCAACGACAGGCTCATGGCCGCGGGTACTACCGTGGATGCATGCGGGGTGCTCCGTCAGAAAAGGGAAGAGCCCGGGACGTTCGTGCTCGTCCCGGGCTCCTGTGCCATCGTCCGGCTACTTCACGAAGAGCCGGTCGGCGGTGCCACGAATGCCGTAGCCGTTCAGCGGGTGCGTCTTGATGTTGCCGAACGTGTTGCGGAAGGCGTGCATCGTCGCCGGGGCGAAGGTGTAGGCCCACGGGACCTCGTCGATCCAGAGCTCCTGGAGCTTGCGGAATCCGCGGATGCGCTGCTCCTCGTCCGTGGTCAGGTTGGCCTCGTCCCAAGCGGCGTCCACGGCGGCCTCCCAGTCGCGGCGCGGCGACTCCTGGTTGGGCTCGATCATGTGCAGGGAGCCGCGTGACGGGTACACGTTGGCGCCGCCCACCGGGTCGACCGATCCGGTCAGGCCGATCAGGATCATGTGCCAGTCGTAGGAGGCGACCAGCCGGGTGACCAGCTCGTTGAACGCCTCCGGCTTGAAGGTGACGTCGATGCCGGCGGCCTGCGCCTCCTGGGTGAACAGCTCGCCGATCTGCTCGCGCACCGTGTTGCCGGAGTTGGTGTTGAGGATCAGCTCGATCTTGTTGCCGTCCGGATCCTCGCGGAAGCCGTCGCCGTCACGGTCGGTGTAGCCGATCGAGTCGAGCAGCTCCTTGGCGCGCTCCGGGTCGTACTTGAACGCGGCATCGGCGGCCCCCTCCCAGTAGTAGGGGGACACGGTCCACACGAACGAGTACTGCGGGTAGCCGAAGCCGAAGGCGATGTTGTTGATGATCGTCTCGCGATCGATCAGGTGCGCCATCGCCTGCCGGAAGCTCTTGTTGGACAGCCAGGTCAGCGTTGGCGGCTCGATGCCGCCGTCCTCCTCGCCCTCGATCGGGTTCTGGTTGAAGGTGATGAACTGGGTGCTGGACGCGGGACCCACGTTGTAGATCAGGAAGTTGTCGGATTCCTGCCGCTCGGCCAGGACGCCGTAGTCCTCGCCGCGCAACCCCCAGGCGTCGGTCTCGCCGGCGATGAAGCGGGCCAGGCCGGTGTCGAGGTCCTCCACGAACTCGATCACGAACTCGTCCAGGTACGGGAGCTGCTGGCCCCACTCGTCCTGCTCGTAGTAGTTGGGGTTGGGCGTCATCACCACCCGCTGGCTGGGCAGGTACTCGTTGATCAGGAACGGGCCGTTGCCGACGATGGTGCTCACGTCGGTGTCGACCCCCCAGAACGAGTTGACCGCGGCCGCGCCCTCCGCCTCGATCAGCGGCTCGAAGATGTGGCGAGGCATCGGCCCGATCGAGGCGATCTCGAAGATGCCGGCGTACACCGACGGCAGCACGATGCGGTAGGTCAGGTCGTCGATCAGCTCGAACTCCGCGAACTCCCCGCCGACCACCAGCGCGTCGCGGGTGCTGGTCTCCACCTCTTCGTTCCGGATGATCTCATTGACGGTCCAGACGACCTCGTCCGCCGTGATCGGGTCGCCGTCCGACCAGACCAGGCCGCTGCGCAAGTAGAGGGTGATGGTCTTCTGGTCTTCGGAGATCTCCCAGCGCTCGGCCAGCCCCGGCTCCCACTCCAGGGTGAGCTGGTTGCGCCGCACGACGCCCGCGAACATCTGATTGGTGATGTCCGTCGTCGAGGTCTCCTTGGCCACGACCGGGTTGAAGGTCTTGGCGTCGGAGATGTTGGTCACCACGAACCGGCCGCCGTGGCTGCCGCGCTCCCACGCGGAGTGATCGACCTTGGCGAGCATGTCGATCGGGCTCATCTCCTCGGCCATGACCGCCTCCTCCTGAACGGGAGACGCCCACGCGCCGGTGACGGCCAGTCCTGCGATCAGGATGGCCAGGATGCTCTTCGTCATCTTCATCGGAAACCTCCTGCGGTATCGGAGAGATGCGCCGATCCTACCGCATGCTTACCCGTGTTGCCTGCCCTGCCGGGCGAGATTTCAGGACAGGACGCCGACGGTGGGGCCGAAGCTGTCCTGGTAGGGTTGCGGGTCGACGCGCACGTCGATCAGCGTGGCGACGTCGGCCGCCAGCGCCGCGGCCAGCTCGCGGCGCAGCGTCTCCGGGTCGTAGACCGTCGCGCCGCGCAGGCCGCTGGCGCGCGCGATCGCGGCGTAGTCGACCGGTGCGAACTGCAGGGAGTAGGGGTCGAGGCCGCGCGTCTTCTGCCGGGAGCGGATGGTGCCGTGAGCCTGGTCGTTGATGATCAGCAGCGGCACCGCCGCGCCGGTGCGGGCGAAGGTCTCCAGCTCGCCCAGCCGCATCAGCAGGCTGCCGTCGCCGCCGATGCCGAGCACCGGGGTATCGGGGCGGGCCAGCTTGGCGCCCAGCGCCGCCGGCACGGTCAGGCCCATCGTGCGCGCGCCGCCGGAGCCGAAGAAGGTGTCCGGCCGCGTGACCGGCCACAGGTGGTCGAGCATGACGATGAAGACGCCGGTCTCCGAGACCATGATGCCGTCCTCGGGGAGCAGCTCGCGGGCGATCTCTACCGCGTCCTGGGCGGCCAGGCGGGCTTCCGGCGGCCGGGCGAAGCAGCGCGCCAGGATGTCGGCGCGGATGGCGGCCACGCGCTCGGTCGGGTACCCCTCGTCGGTGCGTGCGGGCAGGGCGGCCGTCAGGGCCGGGAGCGTGGCAGCCAGATCGCCGTCGACGCGCACGGTTGCCGGAGACACGATCTCGAAGTCGGGCCGCGCCGCCAACTCGCAGGTCGGGATTCCCAACGTGCGGTCCCACGTGCCCTCCACGGACAGGCCGTCGACGCCGATCATCAGCGCTCCGTCGGCCTCGGCCAGGATACGGTTGGCCAGGATGTTCGGCCCCGGCAACGCCATGAACACGCCGGCGAAGCGGGGATCGTCCTCGGGCACCGTGCCGCGCGCGTGGAAGCCGTGCAGGACCGCGGGCCGCATGCGGTCGATCAGCGCACGCACCTCCCCGGATGCGCCGGCCAGGGCGATGTCCGGGCCCAGGACGACCACCGGCCGCTGCCAGCCCGAGACCAGCCGCGCCGCCCTCGCGATCGCCGTGTCGTCGGGCGGCGGTCCGTCCAGCCGCGGCTCCGTCCGCTCGGTGGGGCCGCTGCCGGCATCGTTCTGCGCCTGGTCGGACGGCAACTGCAGCAGCGCCGGCCCGGGGCGTCCGCCCGCGGCGGCGGCGAAGGCGGCGTCGATGGTGCGGCCCGCATCGCCGGCCGCGTCGACCTGGAGGGTGGCGTTCGACACCGCGGCGAACAGCGGCTCCTGCTCGCACACCTGGGACATTTCGTTGCGCGCGCCGCTTCCGATGCGCTCGCACAGGCAGACCACCGGCATGCGCTCGAAGAACGCGTTGACCGCGCCGGCGGCCAGGTTGCCGGCGCCCGCGCCCTTGATGCCGATCGCCAGACCCGCGCCGCCGCGCAGGTGGCCGTAGTAGGCGGCGGTGATGGCCGCGCTCGACTCGTGGCCCATCAGCACCAGGTCCAGCCCGACGTGGCGTCCGGCCTCCATCAGGTCCATCAGCGCCCCGGATCCGGGCAGCCCGAAGTAGAGCTCCAGCCCCTCCTGTCGCGCGCGGTCGGCGATCCTCTCGGCGATGGTCATCGTGGCGCCCTCCGGGGGCGATGTTAGACCACGATGTCCTTGCGCCGGTACCGGATCGCGGAGGCGGTCAGCAGCACGGCCGTGCCCAGCAGAAAGTAGGCGAGCCGGCCGATGGTGAGACCGTAGTCGGGGTCCAGGACCGACACGTCGAGGAACCGGTAGGGGCTCAGATAACCGATCAGCCGCGCCTTCTCGGTGGTCTTCGAGATGGCGTCCACGAAGAAGCCGCCGAGCGCTATGGCGACCGCGACGCCGGTCATGCTTCGGCCACGCCGGACCGCGGCCGACAGCAGCAGGCCCAAGGCGGCCAGCAGCGTGGTCAGCAGCAGCACGTACACGTCGTAGATGAACAGGGCGCGCAGATCGACGGGGTCCGGGCTGAAGCCGGTGACCGCGGCGGCCGACACGGCGAACGTCACGGCGTTGAAGGCGACCACGTAGACGTAGGCTGCGGCGGTCTTGCCCGCCCACACCTGCAGGCGCGACAGCGGCTGGGCCAGCAGGAACTCGGCCGTGCGGTCGCGTTCTTCCTTGAGCAGCAGGTTGGCGCCCAGCGAGGCGGCGAAGATGCCGCCCAGGATGGTGATCACGATGCCGCTCTCGGTGACGTGAAAACCGAGCGGCGTCACGAACATCGCCGCGTCCTCGATGTTGAGCGCCTTGAGCAACCCTTCGGGATAGGCTTCCAGCATGCCGGCAAACGTGTCACCGGACTCGGCGATCGACGGGAGGAACAGCGAGTAGAGCACCACCAGGCCGGCGACGATGCCGGTCCAGGCGATCGCTTGCCGGCGGTTGCGGCGCAACTCGTGCGTGAACAGGTGCCAGGCCGGACTCATGCGGGGTCCTCCGCCGCATCGGCGGCCCCATCCTCCGCGTCACTGCCGTAGTAATGCAGGAACACGTCGTCCAGGGTCGGATCCTCGATCGTCACGTCGACCACGCGGCGCCTGGCCAACATGGCGAGCAGGGCGCGCGGCGGTCCGGTGAAGTCGAAGCGCGCGCTGTCGGCATCCACGCTAAGGTTCGCGACGCCGTCGATGGCCAGCGCCCGCGCGGGCGGCTCACCGGGGAAGACGGCGCGCACCCGCTTGAGGTGGCGCTGGCGGAGCGTTTCGATCTCCGCCACCTCGACGATGCGCCCGCTACGGACGATCGCCACGCGCCGGCACATGCGCTGCACCTCGTCCAGGACGTGTGAGGAGAAAAAGACGGTGGCGCCGCGCCGGTGCTCCTCGCGCAGAAGGTCGAACAGCACGCCCTGCATCAGCGGGTCCAGACCGGCGCTCGGCTCGTCCAGGATCACCAGCTCCGGTCGGTGCTGCAGCGCCAGCACGACGGCCAGCTTCTTGCGGTTGCCGGTGGACAGCTCGTCCGCCTTGCGCTGCAGGTTCAGGTCCAGGCGGCCTGCCACCGCCCGGCCCCGGCCCGGGTCCATCCCGTGCATGCGGCTGGCAAGGCGGAGGATCGCCTCGCCGGTCATACCGCCGTAGAAGCCGATCTCCGCAGGGATGTAGCCCAGCCGGCGGCGGATGTCGATACCGCGGCTGGTCACGTCCAGCCCGAACACCGTGGCGCTGCCGCGCGTCGGCCGCAGCAGCCCGAGCAGGGTACGGATCGTCGTCGACTTGCCCGCCCCGTTGGGCCCGATGAAGCCGAAGAACTCGCCGGCCTCAACGCTCAGATCCAGCCCGTCGATCCCGCGCGTGCGCCCGTAGTACTTGGTCAGCCCGGTTGTCTCGATCACGTGCGATTTGGAATCATCGAAATACCGGCTTCCCTATCCCAAAGTAAGAACGATAGTTTCGTTGTTTCAAGACGGTCGCTCGCATGCGAACGCTCAGCTTGATACCAGGGTCTGCCGTTGATTAAAGCTGACACATGAATCAGAAGTCATCCAACACCGGACGCATCGTCGCGCTCGTCGTCGTGGTCGTTGCCGTGACTGCGATCATCGTGTATTTCGCCACACGCGACAGCGGGACGGCACCGCCCGAACCTGCCCCGGAGCAGGAGTCGGAGCAGCCCGAGGACGCGGAAGCGCCCGCGGCCACGGAGGAGGCCGAGGACGCCACGGAGGAAGCTTCCGAGGAGGCCTCGGCGGAGGCTGCCGCTCCATCGGAAGAGCAGGACGAAGAGGCGGAGGTGCAACCGGCGGCTCCGCAGCCTAGCCAGGGGGCGGCGACCGGATCGGAAGCCGGTAGCCCGATCACGCGGGATCAGGAAGGGGCTCGGGACGAGGAGCCTCTCTCCGTAGAGAAGTAGCACGGCGTCCATGACACAGTCCCGGTCGGACAGCAGTGGCCGTGCGCCCGCATCGCTCGACATCGTGGTGGTGGGCGCCGGCATGTTCACCCGTGACGTCATCCTGCCGTCGCTCTACCACCTGCAGCGGAGCGGCGAAGTGGGCTCCATCTCGCTCGCGGCCACCAGCACCGCCCGGCTGGCGCCGTTGGCCGCTGACAGGGAGCTTGCGGAGGCGTTCCCCGGCCAGGGGTTCACGGCGTACCCCTGCCTCGGAGACGCCGGCCGCGACCCGCGCGCGTACCTGCGCGCCCTGGATGCGCTGGCCCCGCAGCAGCTTGTCTTCGTGGCCGTGCCCGATCACCTGCATCACGAGATCATCCTCGACGCGCTGCAGCGCGACCAGCACGTCTACAGCGTCAAGCCGCTGGTGCAGCGGTACGAGCAGGGCCGCCAGATCGGCGAGCTTGCCGCCGAGAGCGGACTGTTCGTGGGGGTCGACTACCACAAGCGCTTCGACCGCCGCTCGCTGGTCGCCCGCCGCCAGTACGGGCGCGGCGACTTCGGGCAGTTCGCCTACGGCGAGGCCAGGCTGTTCGAGCCCTACTTCTACCGCCACTCGAACTTCCAGAACTGGTTCACCTGCGACAACAGCGACCCGTTCACCTACGTGGGCTGCCACTACGTGGACCTGGTGTACTTCATCACCGGCCTGCGTCCCGTGGCGGTCAGCGCCGCCGGCGCCACCGGCGCCTTTCCCAACGGCAACACCGGCTACCTGTGGGCGCACGGACGCGTGCACTGGGAGAACGGCGCGATCCTGTCGGTGAGCGCCGGACTGGGCTATCCGGACGCCGGCGCCGGCTCAAACGACCAGGGCATGACCCTGTATTGCGAGGGGGACGGACGCACCGGGCTGATCGACCACGACGACCAGGACCGCGGCGTCGAGTACGCCTACGTGGCGGCGACCGGGCCGGGCGGCAGCCGGTTCAACTTCGTCAGTCCCGACTTCTTCCGGCTGGCGCCGCGGGAGGGCGTCGGCGCGGACGCGATCGGCTACGGGTACGAGTCGATGGCCGCCGCCGTGCAGGCGGCCCGAGCGCTCCGCGACCTCCCGGTCGACGGGCGACGCGCCCGCCTGCGGGAAATCGACCGCACCGGGCTGATCGCCACGCCGCTCAACAGCGGCATCAACGAGCTGGTGGTGGAGGCGGCTCGCCAGTCGCTGGCATCCGCAGGGGCCACGGTCCACATCGACTACGAGGGGACGCCGGGGGTCATCGATGGCTGCTGAGTTCTCGTTGGAGCCGGTGGCGGTTCCGCCGGTGCACACCAGCCACCGCCGCATCTGCACGGCGCTGCCGGTGCCGGAGTCGCTGCCCGTGCTGGAGCGCCTGCGGGCGGCCGAGCCGCGCGCGATGGCCGGGCAGCCGCCCATCGTCTGGGACCGGGCCGACGGCTTCCAGGTCTCCGACCGCTGGGGCAACACCTGGATCGACTGGTCGTCCGGCGTCCTGATCACCAATGCCGGCCACGGCCGCCGCGAGATCCGCGACGCCGTGACCGACGCCGTGTCGCGCCCGCTGCTGTCGGCCTACGTGTTCCCTCATGAAGGGCGCGCGGAGCTCGCCTCCCGCCTGCAGGCGCTCGCCCCCGATTCCGGCAACTACACGGTGTTCGTGGTCACCACCGGCAGCGAAGCCAACGAGGCGGCCATCAAGCTGGCCAAGACCTACGGCCTGCGCCGGCACGGCCCGTCCAAGCGAGTGATCGTCTCCTTCCGCAACGCGTTCCACGGCCGCACGATGGGCGCGCAGCTCGCCGGCGGCATGGCCGCCCAGCATGAATGGTTGAGCGGGGAGGGGGAGACCTTCCTCCGCGTGCCGTTCCCGGACGGGTTCAAGAACCCCGACACCTCCTTCGAGGGATTTCTGGCCGCGATCGCCGAGTCCGGCGTCGAGCCCGCCGAGATCGCCGGCATCATCACCGAGTCGTACCAGGGGGTCGGCCCGGACTTCCTGCCCGCGGCGTACGCACAGGCGCTGTGCGCTTTCGCGGCCGAGCACGACATCGTCACCATCTTCGACGAGGTGCAGTCCGGCTTCGGGCGCACCGGCCGCATGTTCTGCTTCGAGCACTACGGCGTCACGCCGGACCTGATCACATGCGGCAAGGGAATCACCTCCAGCCTGCCGCTGGCGGCCGTGATCGGCCGGCGGGACATCATGGACCTGTACCCGCCGGGGTCGATGACCTCCACGCACTCCGGCAACCCGATCGGCGTGGCGGCCGCGCTGGCCAACCTCGACCTCATCGAGCGTGAGCACCTGGTGGAGCGGGCGGAGGCGCTCGGGCGCATCCTGATGGAGGAGCTGGCCCGGATCGTCGCGCCGCACTCGTCGGCGCTGGCGTGCCTGACCGGCCGCGGGCTGGTCGCCGGCATCCAGGTGATGCGCCCCGGACCCGGGCCGGCCGGCACGTGGGAGCCCGACGCCGTCACGGCGGCGGCCATCGTCCAGGCCTGCTACCGGCGGGGCCTGCTGATGTTCGCGCCGGTGGGGGTGGCAGGCGAGTGCGTAAAGATCGCCCCGCCGCTGGTGATCACCGAGGAGGCGCTGCGGGAGTCGCTTGCGGTGTTTCGCGAGGCGTGCGCCGAGGTGCTGGACGGACCCGATCCTGCTCCAGGTACGCCAGGGCGATAACGGCCAGCGCGCCGACCACCAGGGCCAGCACCGTCCATTGCAGCGCGGCGGCGAGGGAGAACGCGTCCGCCAGCAGCCCCGTGACCGCCGCACCGATGCCGGCCGGCAACCCGCCCAACCCGATCACCAGTCCGGCGGCGACGCCGGTCGCATGCGGCCGGCGCTCCTGCGCCATGACGATGGCCACCGGCAGCGTGGCTCCGAGGGCGGCGCCGAGCACGGCTACCGCCGCCAACTGCACCGACGGCAACCCGTGGATGAAGGTCAGGTGCGCGGGGATGGTCAGGAGCGCTGCGCCCAGGAGCGTACGGGTCCGGCCGATGCGGTCGGACAGCCGGCCCCCCGACAGGCTGCCCGCACCGACGGAGCCCATGAACAGCACCAGCGGCCAAGCCGTGGAGCCCAGCGACTCGGCGGTCCAGGTGGGCAGGAAGCTGGTGATCGACAGTTGGAACCAGCTCCGCGACATCGCGAACACGACGATCAGGGCCAGCGGCATGACGGGATGGATCCGCCGCTCCGCGCGCGGCCGCGCCGGCGACGGAGATGACGCGGAGCCCGGCAGGGCGCCGTCCGCGGACGCGTCGTCGCCGGACGCGAGCGCGCGGGGCGCGAGCAGCCGCCACACCAGCAGCGCCGACCCCAGGCCGATCAGCACCGCGGCGCCGGTGCCGGGCAGGCCGAACAGGCCGAGCGCCACGGCCATCAGGGCCGGGCTCAGCGCCGAGCCCAGGTTGCCGCCCACGGAGAACAGCGACATGGCAGCCCCGCGCCGCTGCCGCCCCCCGGGCCCGGCCGCAATGCGCGCGACGCTCATCGCACCGGCGGGATGGAACGCGCCGCCGCCGAAGCCGCCCAGCCCGGCCAGCACCAGCGCCAGCCAGTAGGAGCCGGTCAGCCCGATGAGCCCCATGAACAGCCCCGACCACGCCAGGCTGATGACGATGATCCGCTGCGGACCCCAGCGCTGGGCCAGCGCGCCCAGCCACGGCTGCGGCAGGGTGCCGCAGAAAGAGTGCACCAGCGCGATCAGCCCCACCTGTGTGAACGAGAGCCCCAGCAGGGGGATCAGCAACGGGTAGGTGACCGGCAGGAAGTTGTTGGTGATCTCCAGCAGCAGGTGTCCGACCGCGCCCAGCGCGATCGGCCGGCGGCTCGCGGTCACCCGCACAGCGGGTGGGCTCGCTTCGCTCACTCGAGAAGAGGCTCGGTCCGCTCCACAAGCTGCAGGGCGATGCCCCACGGGTCGCGCAGGAAGATCAGCGTGTCGCCGCCGCCGGTGGCGCGCGGCTCGCCGTGGAGCTGCGCGCCGGCCGCGGCGAGCTGCCCGGCCTGCTCGACCGCGTTCGGGGAGGTGAACGCCAGGTGCAGCACCGTCGGATCCTGTGCGGCGTAGTCGGGCATGGGAGCGTCTTCGAAGCGGTACAGCTCCAGGACGGTCTCACCGTCGCTGTCAGCCAGGAAGGTCGTGTACGTGGGCGCCCCGGTCTGGCGCACGACCTGCATGCCCAGGTTGGCGACGTACCAGTCGGCGATCGCCGCGGGGTCGGGGACGTTCAGCGCGATGTGTTCGATCTTCATCGGTTCAGCAATTCCTTGTCCCGCATTCTAACCGACGGGGCTCGGCCAACGGCCGGTCGCCGCCGTGCTACGCTGCGGGCGAGTCATGGGTACCGAACGCGTCGCCGTCCTGGGGGCCAGCCCGAAACCCGACCGGACCTCCAACCAGGCGGTGCGCCGCCTCCGGCAACGCGGTCATCACGTGATCCCGGTCCATCCCGCGCACGACCAGATCGAGGGCCTCCCTGCCGCCCGCGATCTTGCCGCGATCGACGGCGCCGTCGATACGCTGACCGTCTACGTCGGCCCGCGCCATGGGGAGGAGCTGATCGAACAGATCATCGCCCTGGCTCCCGGCCGCGTGATCCTCAACCCGGGCACGGAGTCCGATCTGATCGAGCGGCGCCTGCAGGAGCGGGGCATCCCGGTGATCCGCGCCTGCACCCTGGTGCTGCTGGCCAGCGGTCAGTTCGCCGCGTAACGCGCGTGCCCGACCCGGCTCCGGAGCTCCTCTTCGACGGCCCTGACGACGGGCCGCCCATCGCGCTCGCGCATGGCGCGGGGGTGGGGCCGCAGCACATCGCGATGGTCACCCTGGCGCGCGAGCTCGCATCCCACGGGCTGCGCGTGGTCCGCTTCGCGTTCCCGTACATGGCTGCCGGCCGCAAGGCGCCGGATCGCGAACCGGTGCTCATCGATACGTGGCGCGGGGTGATCGCCACGCTGGGCGATCCGTCGGGGCTGGCGATCGCCGGCCGCTCGATGGGTGGCCGCATTGCCAGCATGGTGGCCGACGAGTGCGGTGTGCGCGCCCTGGTCTGCTTTGCCTATCCGTTCCACCCGCCGGGAAAGCCCGAGAAGATGCGCACGGAACATCTGGGGCACCTCCGTACGCCGACGCTGATCGTGCAGGGCGAGCGCGATCCGTTCGGCAACCGCGAGGAGGTGCCCGGTTTCGGGTTGCCTGAACGCATCCGCATCGCCTGGATCACCGACGGCGACCACGGCTACATGCCGCGCAAGCGGTCGGGCGTCACCATCGAGGAGAACATGGCGGCGGCGGCGACCGCCGCGGCCACCTTCCTGAGCCAACTCTGACGACAACCGAGGTAGGAGCATGAGCGACTTCACGACCCGCCCGGAGATCATGGGCCGCAACTACGTGGTCACCTCCGGGCACTATCTGGCCACGGCGGCGGGCGCGCACGTCATGGAACGGGGCGGCAACGCCATCGACGCGGCGGCGGCGACGTGCATCTGCCTGAACCTGCTGGAGCCGTTCGCCAACGGCATCGGCGGCGAGGCGCCGACCCTGGTCTACTCGGCCGCGGAGGGCAAGCCGTACGCGATCAGCGGCATGGGCTGCTCGCCGGCGGCGCTCACCATCGACTACTGCCGGGAGCACGGTATCGACCTGATCCCGGGCGACGGCTTCCTGCCGGCCTGCGTGCCGGCGACCGTGGATACGTGGGCGTGCGCGGTGGCGCGCTTCGGCCGCCTGCGCTTCGCGGACATCCTGGCCCCCGCCATCGAGTTGGCCGAAGAGGGCTTTCCGGTCTATCCGGCGTTCAGCCGCAGCACCGAGGACAAGGCCAGGCTGTTCCTGGAGCGCTATCCCTCGACGGCGGCGATCTACTGCCCCGGGGGCCGCATCCCGCGGACCGGGGAGCGGTTCCGCAACCCCGACTTCGCGGCGACGCTGCGCACGATGGCGGCCGCCGAGGAGGCCTCTGGCGGCGGGCGGGAGCGCGGCATCGAGGCGGCGCGCGACGCCTTCTACCAGGGGCCGATCGCGGAAGCGATCGTCCGCTTCATCGCCGAGCCGGTGCTCGACGCCACCGGTGAGGAGCACGCCGGCCTGCTGACCATGGACGACATGGCCGCCTGGCGCGCGGCGGCGGAGACGCCGTGCAGTGTCCACTTCCGTGGCGTCGAGGTGCACAAATGCGGGCCGTGGACGCAGGGACCGGTCTTTCTGCAGCAGCTTCGCCTGCTCGACGGCTTCGACCTGCAGGGCATCGGGCACAATACGGCCGACTACCTGCACACCGTCATCGAGTGCGCGAAGCTCGCGTTCGCCGACCGCGAGGCCTACTACGGCGACCCGGACCACGATGATGTGCCGCTGGAGCGGCTGCTGTCGGCCGGTTACGCCGATGAACGGCGGCAGGCGATCGGCGCCGACGCCTCCGCGGAGATGGTCGCCGGACCGCTGGGAGCCGAGGGGCTGCCGCTGGCCGACGTGCCGGCCGACAACCGCGCCGCGCTCGGCATTACCGGCCGCGAGGCGGGCGAGGGCGCCGGCCACGCGCACATGGGCGACACCACGCACTGCGACGCGATCGACGCCGACGGCAACATGGTCGCCTGCACCCCGTCGGGGGGCTGGATCGGCTCCTCGCCGGTCGTGCCGGGGCTGGGCTTCCCGATCGGCACCCGCGCGCAGATGTTCTACCTCAACCCCGACCGGGCCAACGCCGCCGCGGGGCGCAAGCGGCCGCGCGCCACGCTCACGCCCAGCCTGGTCACCCGCGACGGCAGGCCGGAGATGGCGTTCGGGACGCCCGGTGGCGACGGCCAGGATCAGTGGACGCTGCAGGTGTTCCTGAACCACGCCGTGTTCGGCATGCCGCTGCAGGAGGCGCTGGAGGCGCCGACCGTGCACTCCACCCATTTCCCGTCGTCGTTCTATCCGCGCAGCGCCCATCGGCTGGGCGTCTCCGCCGAGAGCCGCATCGACGCGGGGGTGCTCGACGAGCTTCGCCGGCGCGGCCACGAGGTACGGATGACCGGCCCGTGGGGGCACGGCAAACCGATGGCCGTCCGCATCGACGCCGGGCGCGGTGTGATCCGCGGCGGCGTTTCGCCCCGTGCCGTCATCGGCTACGGGCTGGGATGGTGAGGGCGGCCGCGACTCGATGCGCTTTGCCTCCGGGTGGGCGTCGCGCTTCAGCGCGATGCGCCACCGCGATTTTCGCTACCTGTGGCTGGGCAACACCATCGTCATGGGGGGCAACCAGGCGACGTTCATCGCCGCCAGCTACCTCGCCTATGAGCTGACCGACTCGGCGTTCATCCTGGGACTGGTCAGCATGGGCTTCGCGCTGCCCATGCTGACGCTGTCGCTGTTCGGCGGGGCGCTTGCGGACCGGTTTCCACGCAAGCGCATCCTGCAGCTCGGCCAACTTCTCATCGCGGCGAGCGCGGCGTCGGTGGCGGTGGCGATCAAGCTCGACTTCGTTGCCTGGGGTCACCTGCTGGCGGCGTCGGCCGTGCAGGGAGTGGCGTTCGCCTTCGTGGTGCCGGCGCGCCAGTCGTTGCTCGCGGACATCGTCGGCGAGGAGCAGGCCGGCAACGCCGTGGCGCTGGTGTCGGTGTCGTTCAGCGTCACCGGCCTGCTGGGACCGGCGGTCGCCGGGGTGCTGTACGACGCGATCGGTCCGTTCGGCGTGTATGTCGTGGTCCTGGCCTCCGATCTGCTCGCCGTCCTCTGCACCAGCCTGGTGCGCCACTCGGCCAGCCCGCGCGTGTCGTCGTCATCCGGGAAGCGGTCGTTTCTGCGCGACATCGGCGCCGGGCTGCGGTACGTGCGCAACGACGGGCTGCTGGTTGCGCTCATCGTCGTGGCGCTCGCCTTCACCGTGCTGGCCATGCCGTACCGGTTCCTGCTGCCGGTGCTGGTCGTCGACGTGTACCAGCAAGGTCCGCGCACGCTGGGGCTGCTGTCCAGCATGATCGGCCTGGGCGCGATCGTCGGCGCCTCCTACGTGGCGTGGAGCGGCCGCCGCTGGCGCGGCGCCCTGCTGATCGGCGGGGCCGTGGCCAGTGGCCTGGGACTGGCGCTGGTCGGGACGGTGCCGGTGCTCGCGGTGGCGGTCGGGCTGACGGTCCTGGTCGGAGTCGGCGACGCGCTGCGGCGGGCGCTCAACCAGGCGCTGCTGCTGGAGTCGGCCAACGCGGAGTATCGCGGCCGGGTGGTGAGCATCTACGCCATGAACTTCGGGCTCACGCCGGCTGGCGCCCTGCCGGCGGGCGCGTTGGCCGAGCTGCTCGGCGTGCGCATGGCGCTGGTGATCTTCGGCGTGCTGCTGATCCTGCTGTCGGCGTGGATCGCGCTGCTCAGCCCGCGGCTGCTGCGCTACCAGTGACGGTCGGGCACCAGGGATGCCGGCAGCGGTTCGAAGCCGGCAGGCAGCGGCGCGATCGCGTACACCGCCTCGCGGGGTGAATCGCTCAGCGCGAGCGTGGCGCCCGTCCGGCTCTTCAGGTCGACCAGCAGGAGCCGGTTGCGCTCGCCGACCAGCAGCCGGCTTTCGCCTGCCAGGCAGAGGCCGCGGAGGAACCCGTGCGGGGCCGGCGGCGCCAGCGTCAGGGAGTCGGCGACCGTGCCGTCGGCGCGCAGGATGCAGAGCTGGCCGGCGCCGGTGTCGAGCGTCAGGAGGGTGCCGTCGGGCATCGGCAGGACGTTGTGGATCGGTACCGGGAGGTCGTCGGCGACCGGGATCGGGGCTCGGCGCGCATCGGCGCGGGCGATCAGCCCGCGGCGACACCCCTCGCCGTCTGCCTCCGACCGGCCGAGCGTCACCAGCGCCTCCCCGTCAGCGTCGAATGCGACACCGTTGGCATGCAGAAGGTTGGTCGCCGTCAGGGGGTACCCGGCGGGATCCCGATAATCGAGAGCCGCCGCAAAGCGCGAGCCGTCCGCGGCCAGTCCCGCCGCCGGCCGCAGGTCTACCAGGTCGGTCAGACGGCCGGCCGCATCGAAGGCCGCCAGCGCGTCGTTGGCGGTCGAGCATACCCACAGGCGGTGGTCGTGGATGGCGATGTCATGGACGTTTCCGCACCACGGGTGGCTGATGCCGGCGAGCCGATGCCAGGAGCGATCGAAGCGCAGCACCTCCGCGCCGTTGGCGACGTACACGGTGTCCCCGTCGGCGGCGAGCCCGCGGCCGCCGCGGATGCCGCCGCGCGGGTTGGGTTCGCGGTGCAGGTGCTCGCAGGGCGGGACCGGGCAGGAGCCCAGCACGCCGCGTTCCGGATCGAGGACGTACAGGTATCCGGACGGCTTCCCGGGTCCGCTGCCGCGGCAGATCGTCGACACCAGGCAGCGGGAGCCGCCGGAAGCTTGCTTCTCCCCGACCATTGCTCTATATAGTAAAGAGTCCGCCGAACGCGGCGTAAGCATGTCGGGTCGCCCGGCATCAACAACCCCAACATTCGATGACGGTCTGAGGCGATGATCGAGGTAACGAACGTCACCAAGCGATACGGCACGCACACTGCCGTGGACGACGTCAGCTTCCGCGTCGAAGCCGGTGAGGTCGTCGGCTTCCTGGGTCCGAACGGCGCGGGCAAGTCGACGACGATGAACATCATCACCGGCTTCCTGTCCGCCACCGACGGTACGGTGACCGTCGACGGCATCGACGTCCTGGAGGATCCGATCGGCGCCAAGCGCACGCTTGGCTACCTGCCGGAGTTGCCCCCGCTCTACGTCGACATGACGGTGCGCGACTACCTGCGGTTCGTCGCGCGCGTCAAGGGCGTCGACCGCGGGGAGCGCGACGACGCCAATGAGCAGATCATGCGGTCGGTCGGCATCGAGCACGTCGCCGATCGCATGATTCGCAACCTGTCGAAGGGCTACCGGCAGCGCGTCGGCCTGGGGCAGGCGCTGGTCGGCGACCCCAAGGCGCTCATCCTGGACGAGCCGACCATCGGGCTCGACCCGCACCAGATCATCGAGATGCGTGACCTGGTGCGCACGCTGGGCGAGCAGCGCACCGTCATCCTGAGCTCCCACATCCTGCCCGAGGTGTCGGCGGTCTGCGAGCGCATCATCATCATCAGCCACGGCAAGATCGTGGCCAGCGACACCGCCGAGAACCTGGGCAAGGCGCTCGCCGGCACCGGCCGGTTGTCGGTTCGCATCAAGGGCACGGCGGACGCCGCCCAGTCGGCGCTCGGGAAGGTGAACGGCGTCGAGTCGGTGCGGGTGACCGGGCAGAGCGAAGCCACCGGCACCGTCGACCTCGAGGTGGACACCGGTCAGGCCGATCCGCGGGAGGCCATCTTCTACGCCCTCGCCAAGGCGAAGCTGCCGCTGTTCGGCATGCGGTCCCTGGAGGTGACGCTGGAGGAGATCTTCCTGCAGCTCACCGAAGACGATTCCGATCAGGAGGCTTGAGCAGTGGCAGCCATCTGGTGGCGCGAGTTGCGCGCCTACTTCCAATCGCCCTTCGGCTACATCTCGATGGGCCTGTTCCTGGTGCTGTTCGGCATCACCGCCACCTTCAGCATCCTGTTCCCGCGCAGCCCACTGTACGGCGGCGTGCTGGCGCAGATGCGCTTCATGCTGATCTTCGTCGTCCCCGTGCTCACCATGCGGCTGTTCACGGAGGAACGACGGCTGCGCACCGACCAGTTGCTCCTGACCGTGCCGCTGCAGCTCACCGACATCGTTCTGGGCAAGTTCGGCGCCGCGATGACCGTGCTGGTTACCATGCTGCTGATCACCGTGACGTATCCGATCGCGCTGTCGTTCTTCGGCGACCTGCCGGCCGGTGAGATCGTCACCGCGTACGTCGGCTTCCTGCTGCTGGCGGCCGCGTTCGTGGCGGTCGGCTGCTTCATCTCCTCGACCACGGAGAGCCTGGTGGTGGCGGCGATCGTCACGTTCGTCGCCCTGTTCCTGATGTGGGTGATGCCCGGCCTGCAGCGGCTGATCCCCGCCGACCAGTCGGCCGGCATCATCTTCACCGCGGCGCTGGGGGCGGGCGTGGCCGGGCTCACCTTTCTTGCCACCCGCAACATCATCGTCACGGCCGGGGCGGCGCTGGTCGCGGCGGCCGCGGTGGTGGTGATCGTGCTGGTGGACATCACCTTCTACGACACCTTCATCAACCGGTTCCTCGTGTGGTTCTCGCCCGTGGACCGCTACGACACCTTCGCCCGAGGCCTCCTGAACCTCAGTCCGATCGTCTACTACCTGACCTTCAGCGCCTTCTTCCTGCTGCTGACGGTACGGATGATCGACAAGCGGCGCTGGGCCTGAGGAGGGAACGATGGCATTCAAGGATCTGATGTCGTTCGACTTCAAGGACCAGAAGAAGGTCCGCTACGGCGGCTACGCCACGCTGGTCTCCCTGATCGCGGTGGCGGCGCTGGTGCTGGTCAACCTGGTGGTCGACCAGCTCGACGTCGAGTTCGACCTGACCGAGAGCGGCATCTACTCGCTGTCCGAGCAGTCCAGGCAGGTGGCCGAAGGGATCGAGGAGCCGGTGACCATCTACGGCGTCTACGCCCTGGGCGACGAGAACCCGGAAATCGACGACATCCTCAACCTGTACGCCGACCGCTCGAAAAACATCACCGTCAAGACCCTCGACCCCGAGCGCAGTCCCACGCAGGCCGACCGCTTCGACGACGAGGGCGGCCTGCGGGCCGGTGACCTCGTGGTAGCGACCGAGAACAAGCACCGCGTGATCAGCGTCTTCTCGCTGCGGCTGACGCAGAACAACCGCCAGATCGGGCTCAACGTCGAGCAGCAGGTCACCTCCGCGCTGCTGTTCGTGACCTCCGACCAGGACCCCAAGATCTACTCGATCATCGGCCACCGGGAGCAGAACGTCACCGCCCTGGGGCTGCGGCAGATCCTGGAGATCGAGAACTTCGCACTGGAGGACCTGAATCTGCAGCAGGTGGAAGCGATCCCCGATGACGCGACGATCGTGATGGTCACCGCGCCGACCACCGACTACACCGAGGATGAGGTGGCCAAGCTGCGCGCCTACCTGGAAGGCGGCGGCAAGGCGATCTTCGCGCTCAGCAAGGTCACGGACGTCGACATGGTGAACCTCAACGGCCTGCTGCGCAGCTACGGCGTGCAGTTCCGTCAGGAATGGGTGTTCGAGCAGGACTCGCGCCGCCACCTGCCGAACCAGCCCAACCTGCTGGTGCCGGAAGTGGTGAGCCACCCGATCACCTCGCCCATCTCGCTCGACCGGCGGCTGGTCCTGATGCCGGCGCCGGCGTGGATCGAGGAGCTGGAGGTGCGCCGCCGGTCGCTGGAGATCCAGCCGTTGCTGCAGAGCTCCCCGGAGGCGTTCGCGCGCGCCGAGATCATAACCACCGAGAGCGGCGAGTTGCTGCCCCAGGAAGGCGACGCCCGCGGGCCGTTCCACCTCGGGGTCGCCGTCACCGACCCCGCGCCCACCGTCGAGGGCGACGACACCCGCATCGTCGTGCTGTCCACGGCCTTCTTCCTGCGCGGGGACTTCCAGCAATCGTTTCCCGGCAACGTCGACCTGATCGTGAACAGCATCAACTGGGTCTTCGAACGGGAAGAGACGATCTCCGTGCGCCCCAAGTTCACGCTGATGCTGCCGCTGCGGCTCAACAGTCTGTCGACCTGGATCTTCACCGGCGCGGTCGTCGTGGTGGTGCCGCTGATCGTGCTCGGCGCCGGCCTGGTGGTCTGGCTGCGGCGCCGGCACCTGTAGGGGCGGGGCGTTGAAGCGCGGAATCCTGCTGGCCGTCTTCGGCGTCGCGGTCGCGGCGCTGGTCGGCGCGTACCTATTCCTGATCAACCGTCCGCCGCCTCCGCTCCCGCCGCTGCCGGACGACAACGTCAAGGTGCACCAGGTTCCGGACGAGGAAATCCTGGAGATCGACCTGCGCACCCCCGACACCGGGCTGTCGCTGCGCCGGAGCGAAGACGCGAGCTGGTTCGTGCCCGGGCACGAGGACGCGGACCTCGATCCGAACCGGATCCTGACGATCGTGTCCATGTTCGCCCGGCTCTGGGCCCGCGACGTGATCGCGGAGGATCCTGATGACCTGTCGATCTACGGCCTGGACCGCGGCGACATCGTCGGCCGGATCAAGCTGGCCGACGGCACCGAGCGCACGGTCACGTTCGGCGACCGCACGCCGAGCCGGAACACCGACTACATTATGATCGACGGCGATTCGCGGGTATTCACGGTCTGGCAGAACAACAAGAACCAGATGGCCTGGACGATCGAGGACCTGCGCGTGCGCCGCCTGCCGCGCGTGGAGACCGCCAGCGTGAACCGGCTGCTGGTGACGAACGACCACGGCACCACGGAGATCGTCCGCTACTTCGAGCCGCACGGGATGCCGCACGTGATGTCGCGCGACGTCATGGTGCAGCCGTACGCCATGCAGCGCGGCGCGGACGGAGAGAAGGTCGAGGAGTTGATCAACGCCGCGTCGGCCATCCGCGTCGACGAGTTCATCGCCGACCAGGCCGACGACCCGGCCGCCTACGGGCTGGCGCCGCCGCGCATGGAGATCGTCGTCAACCACGGCCGGGGCGTCCTGCACCTGCAGTTCGGCTCGGGCTACGGCCGCGACCGGCTGTACGTGAAGCAGGCCCAGGACCCGAAGATCTACGGCATCGACGCACGCGACGTGCAGCGCTTCATGGACGTCGCGCCGTTCGACCTGGTCAGCCGCTTCCTGGCGCTGGTCATCATCACCGCGATCGACCTGGTGACCGTGGAGATCGGCGAAGAGTCCTATACGCTCGACGTCATCCCCGCCGCCGAGGACGGTGAGGATGAGACCTTCACCCTGAACGGCGCCGCCATCGCGGAGGATCCCGCCAAGAAGCTGTACCAGGCGATCATCGGGCTGCTCGCGGACATCGAGCTGCCCGGCGAGGCCCCCACAGGCGAGCCGACGATCCGTATCGGCTACGTGCTCGACCCCGGGCCGCCGGAACGTATCGACGTCGGCCTGATCCCCTATGACCAGGACTTCTACGCCGCCGAAGTCGACGGTGCCCGCGAGTTCCTGATCTCCGCACGGGAAGTGCAGCGCCTGCCGGACGCGATCCAGCTCGCCCTCACCCAGACCGAGTAGACAGCCGGTCGGTCCGCGGGCGGAAAGAGCAGCCGCCGGGATGATCCCCGCAACCGCGGAACTGCGCGATGCCGGCTTCCCCGGCCTGCTGCGCTTCTACCGCGAGCACCTGACCCGGCACGTGATGCCGTTCTGGGTCGAGCGGGCGATCGACCGCGAGATCGGCGGCGTCACCAACATCATCACCGATGACGGACGGGTGACCTCGACCGAGAAGTACCTGTGGTCGCAGGGCCGGGCGCTGTTCACCTTCGCCAGCCTGTACAACGACTTCGATGGCGATCCCGCGTGGCTGGAGATGGCCGGGCCGATCGCAGCGCTCCTGCTCCGACACGGGCGCGACGACGCGGGCAGGTGGCATTTCGCCCTGCACCGCGACGGCAGCGTGTCGCGGCCCCCGGCCAGCGTCTACGTCGACGGCTTCGCCGCCTACGGACTGGGAGAGTACGCGCGCGCTACGGGTGACCGCGTCGCACTGGACGCCGCAGCGCAGACGCTGCGCCGGCTCGATCCCCTGCTGGAGCGCCATGAAGAGCTGCCGACCGCGCCGCACCCGATTCCTCCGCGGTTCGCCGCGCACGGCGTCTGGATGATGTTCGCGATGGTGTTCGACCACGTCGGGCGCATCGCCTGCGACGATGCGTTGTGTGCGCGGGCGGTGGAGCTTGCCGATCGCGTGTTCGCCTGGCACGTGCACCCGGAGCTCGAGGCCCTGCTGGAGTTCGTCCGGCCGGGAGGGGGCTACCGGGATGACGACGTCGGCAACACGCTGGTGCCCGGCCACGCGATCGAGTCCATGTGGTTCATGGAGCGGGTTTACCGCGGCCACCCGCGGCGCTCCGAGCGCCTGTGCGCCGCCGTGGACGTGATCCGCTGGAGCCTGCAGCGCGGCTGGGATGAAGAGCTGGGCGGGCTCTTTCTGGCCTGCCACCTGAGCGGCGGCACGCCGCGCTGGCACGCACCCGACGCCAAGGTCTGGTGGCCGCACACCGAGGCGTTCGTGACCTTGCTCCGCTTCTTCGAGCTCACCGGTCAGGAGTGGCTGATGGAGTGGTACTGGCGGGTGCACGACTACGCATTCACCCGGTTTCCGGCGGCCGCCGGCGACTGGCATCAGAACCTGGATCGCGCCGGCCGGCCGGCCCCCGTCGCGGTCAAGGGGCTGGCTGTCAAGGACCCGTTTCACCTGCCGCGCGCGCTGATCTACGGCATCGACTGCCTGCGGCGGCTGGCGTCCACCGAAGGGGTGTAGCCGCCCGCGGCAGGGGTGATACGCTCCTTGCCAATAACCACAGGAGGTTCTCATGAAGACCGTTCATCGCGCTGCGCTGGTGCTGGCCGCCGTCGCGTGCGCACTGCTTGGGGCGGGCGCCGCCGGCGCCGACCAGCTCGCCGTCAAGTTCTCGCTCGACTGGAAGTTCGAGGGGCCGAGCGCTGCCTATCTGCTCGCCGACGACAAGGGCTATTACGCCGATGAGGGGCTGGACGTCACCATCGACACCGGCCAGGGCTCGCTGGAGGCGATCCCGCGCGTCGCCAGCGGCGTCTACCAGTTCGGCTTCGCCGACATCAACTCGCTGATCAAGTTCCGCGACCAGAACCCGGACGTCGGCATCAAGGGAATCCTGATGGTCTACGACGCGCCGCCCTTCGCGATCGTGACGCTTGCCAGCACCGGCATCGAGGAGCCGCGCGACCTGGAAGGGCGCATCCTGGGCGCGCCGGCTCCGGACGGCGCCTACGCGCAGTGGAAGGCGTTCGTGAAGGAGAACGACATCGACGCCAGCAAGGTGACGATCGAGAACGTCGGCTTCCCGGTGCGCGAGCCGATGCTGGTGGCCGGCCAGGTGGACGCCATCACCGGCTACTCCTTCTCCTCGTTCCTCAACCTCAAGGCGAACGACGTGCCGCCGGACGAGATCCGCGTATTCCTGATGACCGACTACGGGCTGGACCTGTACGGCAACACCATCATCGTCAATCCCGAGTTCGCCGCCGCGAACCCGGACGCGGTGAAGGGCTTCGTGCGCGCCACCATCAGGGGCTGGCAGGACGTGGTGGCCGATCCGGCCGCCGCCGTGAAGCACGTGCTGGAGCGCAACCTGGTGGCGAAGGAACCGGTGGAGCTGGAGCGCCTGGAGATGTCCATCGCCGACAACGTCAACACGGCGTACGTGCAGGAGCACGGCTTCGGCGACGTCGACCCGGCGCGGTTTGCCTCGTCCATCGAGCAGATCGGGGTCACCTACGAGTTCTCCATGGCGCCGCCGGCACCACAGGACGTGTTCACCAGCGAGTACCTGCCGGACGCTTCGGAGCGGATGCTACAGTAGCGCCGCCGTGGAGGCGGGCGGGAGCGAACGCACACAGAACGACGCGTTTGTCGAGCTGCGAGACGTCAGCCTGACCTACGGCGGCGACCCTGCCGCCCCGCTCGTCCTGCACGGCATGGACCTGCAGGTGGGCCGGGGCGAGTTCGCCGCCGTGGTCGGGCCGAGCGGGTGCGGCAAGTCGACGCTGATGAAGCTGGTGTCCGGCCTGCTCCCCGCCCGCGCCGGCGCCACGGTCGTGGCCGGCGAGCCGGTTACCGGACCGCTGAAGATCGTCGGCATGGCGTTCCAGAATCCCACCCTGCTGCTGTGGCGCACCACGCTGAACAACATCCTGCTGCCGATGGAGATCGTGCAGCCGCACCGGCGCCAGCTTCGCTCGCGGCGTGCGGAGTACGAGGCGGCGGCCGAGGAGTTGCTGGGGCTGGTGGGCCTGTCCGGCTACGGCGATCACTACCCGTGGCAGCTTTCGGGCGGCATGCAGCAGCGGGCGTCGCTGTGCCGCGCCCTGATTCACGAGCCGGACCTGCTGATGCTCGATGAACCGTTTGCCGCCCTGGACGCGTTCACGCGCGAGGAGCTGTGGTGCGTGCTGCGCGACCTGTGGGAGCGCAAGCGGTTCACGGTGATCCTGGTCACCCACGACCTGCGCGAAGCGGTGTTCCTGGCCGACACCGTGCACGTGATGAGCGCACGCCCCGGCCGGATCGATGTCACCCGGACCATCGACCTGCCCAGGCCGCGCGAGCCCGAGGACTGCTATACCCCCGAGTTCGTCACCATCGTCCAGGAGCTTCGCGACCACATCGCGCGGCACCGGGTCATCTGATGTCGGCATCGGCCGAAACACCTCCGCAGGGGTCCGCACAGCCGGCCGCCGCGGTGCGCATGCGCTGGCGGGAGAAGCTGTCGCCGTGGGTGATGACCGTAGCCGGCTTCCTGCTCTGGGAGGCGGTCTGCCGGGCGTTCCGGATCCCCACCTACGTGTTGCCGCCGCCGACCCTGATTCTCTCCACCTTCTCCGAGTTCCGCCGCGCACTGTTCGTCAACTCTCTGCAGACGCTGTGGACGACGCTTGCCGGGTTCGGCATCGCGGTGGGATTCGGCCTGCTGCTCGGCCTGATCATCGGCTGGTCGAAGACGATCTACAACGGCCTGTATCCGATCATGATCGGCTTCAATTGCGTCCCGAAAGTGGCCGTGGTGCCGATCCTGGTGCTGTGGTTCGGCATCGGCTCGCCTCCCGCCATCCTCACCGCGTTCCTGATCTCCTTCTTCCCCATCGTCGTCAACGTCGCCACGGGACTGGCGACCCTGGAGCCGGAGCTGGAGGACGTGCTGCGCGCGCTGGGAGCCCACCGGCGGGACATCATGCTCAAGGTCGGCATCCCGCGCGCGCTGCCGTACTTCTTCGGCTCCCTGAAGGTGGCGATCACCCTGGCGTTCGTCGGCTCGGTGATCTCCGAGACGGTGGCCGCCAACGTCGGCATCGGCCACATGCTGCTGATCGCCCAGGCCAACTTCGAGGTACCGCTGGTGTTCGCCGGCCTGTGGGCGCTGGCCGTGGAGGGCATCGGCATGTACGCAGCCTTCGCCTGGCTGGAGCGCCGCCTCACCGGCTGGGCCTTCCGCCGCGACGCGGCCAACGCCTGATCGCCCGATGGAGTTCCGGCAGCTCGGCACGACCGGCATCCGCGCGTCGGAGCTCTGCGTCGGCGTGGCGTTTCGTGGCCGCCAGCGCCGCGGGCTCTCGGATGAGCACTGCATGACCACGATCGAGCGCGCGGTCGATCTCGGGATCAATTTCCTCGACTGCGCGAACGTGTACGGCCGTGGATGGAGCGAGGAGCTCCTGGGGCGGACCGTCAAGCGCCTGGGCGGGCGTGACCGGCTCGTGATCACTACCAAGGTGGGCCAGGCGATGGGCGACGCGCCGTCCGAGCGGGGGCTGTCGCGCGAGTACATCCTGGAACAGATCGACCGGAGCCTGCACCGCCTGCAGATGGACTACGTGGACATCTACCTCATGCACCAGCCTGACGCGACCGTGCCTCTGGAGGAGTCGCTGCGGGCGATGGACGACGTGGTCCGGCAGGGCAAGGCGCGGCACGTGGGGGTGAGCAATCACCACGCGGCGGAGGTCGTGGAGATGCTCTGGACAGCCGAGCGCGAGGGACTGGCCGCGCCGGCGATGCTCCAGTACCAATACAGCCTGCTGCACCGCTGGCACACCGAGTACGACCTGGCGCCGCTGTGCGTCCGGCACGGGCTGGGCCTCATGACCTACAGTCCGCTCGCCATCGGCCTGCTCACCGGACAGGTGCGCAGAGGCCGGCCGCTGCCGGCCGAAAGCCACTGGCGCGACAGCGCCGACACGAGCCGGGTCCTGGACTACGCCGAACCCGTGATCGCCGCCCTGGCCGACGTCGCCGGCGAGCTGGGAAAGACGCCGGCGCAGGTGGCGATCGCCTGGCTGCTGGCGAACCCGGCGCTCAGCGCGCCGATCCTGGGCCCCGACCTGCCGGAGCACGTCGACGAGGCGGTGGGGGCGGTCGGCTGGCGTCTGCCGCCGGAGCAGAAGGCACGGCTCGACGAAGCCTCCGCAGACGGCGGCCCGTTCGTGATGAACGCCGCAAGCCTGCGTCCCTTGCCTCGCCGGGGTCCGGCAAGCGGCCCGCGGTGAACCCCGGCTACCTGCCGCCGCTGCCGGCGCCGGACACGGCGCTCCGCATCACCCGGATCGAGACCTATCGCCCCGCGGACCTGTTTCAGGGGCTGATCTTCTGCCGCATCCATACCGATCAGGGGCTGGTGGGCTGCGGCGAGAGCTACTACCTGCCCGAAGCCGTGGAGGCGGTGATCCACGACTGGTTCCGCCACCGCCTGCTGGGCGCCGATGCGCTGGCGATCGAAAGCCACTGGCGCTTCCTGTACGAGCGGGCCGCCAATTTCGGCGTGCGCGGCGCCGAGCTCCGCGCCCTGTCGGCGGTCGACCTGGCGCTGTGGGACATCCTCGGCCAGGCGACCGGCCAGCCGATCCATCGCCTGCTGGGCGGCCCGGTGCGCGAGCGGGTGCGGGTCTACAACAGTTGCGGCCACCCGAGCTACGGCGCCGGAGCGGGCGCGCACGGCTGGCCCGGCATGGGATCGGTCGGCGAACCGGGGCCGCTGGCCGATACCTGGCAGGCGCTGCACGAGCCGGCGGCGCTTGCCAGAGAGCTGGCCGGACTGGGGTACTCGGCGCTGAAGGTGTGGCCGTTCGATCGCGCCGCGATCGAAGGCGGGCCGGCGCTCATCGGCGCGTCCGCCATCGAGGAGGCGATGCAGCCTTTGCGTGCCATGCGCGACGCCGTCGGCTGGGACCTGGAGCTGCTGGTGGACGGGCACGCGCACTTCCAGTTCCCGGCCGCCATGCGCATCGCCGAAGCGCTTCGCGAGGTCAGGCCGCTGTGGCTGGAGGACATCCTGAAGATGGACAACATCGGCATGCTGGCGGAGTTCCGGCGGCAGAGCCGGATGCCGATCAGCGCCAGCGAGATGCTCCTGACCCGGCCCGACTTCGCGGAGGTGCTCCAACAGCGCGCCGCCGACTACATCATGATCGACCCCACCTGGGTGGGCGGCATCTCCGAAGGCAGGCGCATCGCAGACCTGGCGCAGGCCTACAATCTCCCGGTGAGCACCCACGACTGCACCGGACCGCTCACGCTGTACGCCGGCATCCATCTCAACGCCGCGCTGCCCAATTGCGTCCTGCAGGAGACGGTGCGGGCGCACATCCACACGGTGTATGGCGAGCTCATCGACGAGGTGCCGCAGGTCGTGGACGGCCACGTCGCCCTGCCGGCGCGGCCCGGGCTCGGCGCGTCTGTCAACGAGGGATTCTTCGATCCCAAGCGTGAGTCGTATCGCGCGAGCTCGCTGTGATGGCCGCCGACTCCGAGCGACCTCCCGGCCTGCGGGCGAGCCTCAACCTGCGCTCCGGGGCCGACGCCACGTTGCGCTTGCTGAGCGCTGACGACGCGGAGCTGCTCGGAGCCTACTTCGAGAGCCTGTCACCGCGGACGCGGGGCTTCTACGGACCGCACCCATTTGACCAGGAGACGGCGGACCGGCTCTGCAGGGAGACGCGCACCGACACGGAGGTCGTACGGTTCGTGGTAACCGTGACGGATGCTGACGGAGCGCGGATCATCGCCTACTTCATCGTCGGCTTCCGGATGCAGGAATCCGACATGAAGCGGTACGCGGCCAGGGGGACACCGCTGGACGATCGCACCGACGCGAACCTGGCGCCGTCGGTCTCCGACGGATATCAGGCCACGGGTGTCGGCTCGGCGGTCATGGGCCACCTGGTGCCCTGGCTGCGCGGACTCGGCCGGCGGCGACTCGTGCTGCTCGGCGGCGTGCAGCAACGCAACGAACGGGCGATCGCGTTCTACCGGAAGTGGGGATTTCGGATCGTCGGCGACTTCGAGACGAGGGCTGCCTGCCACGACATGATCGCCACGCTGTAGACGGCCCCGCCCGGAGGCTCATCTCAGTCGTCGATTCGCTCGGCTCCCGGGACCGACCGATCCGGTATGGAGTACGCCATCCAGTGGGTGAGCGCCTCCTGGGCGGGGTTGAAGCGCGCCCGGATCGACGGCGGCATCCAGTAGTGGCGGACGTTGTGGTGGTCCCACATGCCGCCGCCGCGCTGGCGGTGAACGTGGTTGTACTGGAGCGTCGTTCGGCGACGTGAGTTCGTCTTTGCCGCCCCGGCGTGGGTGAGCGCCTCGGTGAAGATCATCAGGTCACCCGGATCGCCGGTGATCTCGACCGATCCGGGCGTATCGAGCCCGGCCGTCCGCCAGCGTTTGTCCAGCTCGAAGTTCTTCTTGTGCGAGCCGGGGATGACGATGAAGCACCCGTCGCCGGGGTGGTTCTCCGTCAGCATGATGGCGACGTTCACCATGGTCGAGCTGATGACGCCGTCGCGCACCGTGTACTGCTCGGTCGGTATCCCGTGGTGCCAGCCAGAGGCTTCGCGCCCCGCGTACTTCGAGATCGACCATGTGTTGACGAGCTGCGGCTCGCCCATGAACTCGTTGAGATAGGGCATGAGCGCCGGATGGGCGATGAGCTCGTCGAAGATAGGATCCAGCCGCGGCAGGCCGTTCAGCCGGATCTGGTGGTCGACCCAGGTGTCCTTGATGAAGTGCGCGGCCGTCACCACCGGCAGTCCTTCCGCCCAGCTCTCGTCGTGGTCGATCGCCTCGTTGTCCACCACGGCCTTGTCCAGGGCCCGGATCAGGTCGCGATCGATCGCCCCGCGCAGGATCAGATACCCCTGCAGGTCGAACAGGAACTTCTCGTCGTCGGTCACCTGGTGCATGTCATGCTCCTCATTCGAACACGCGCGGGTCGTCGGGTGCGCGGTGTCGCTCCGCGTACTCCAGCCACTCCCGCTCCGTCGTGTACGGCAGCCAGCCCTTGCGTGACACGTACGGCGTGCCCCGCGGCCTGAAGCGAAGCTCGAACGCCTCGCGCTCCGCGCTGAAGTGAACGGGTCTGCGAATCACCACGTTCATGTCCAGCACCTCCTTCATCAGAAACGACTCGGTGTGATTGATCAAGCTCATGGCGCGCGGCATCAGGAAGAACAGGTTGCCGCGCTCGCCGGCCGGCCGGGTGGCGGTGCCGGCGAGCGTCATGCTCGCCTCGTCCCACGAAAGGGCTGTGATCTCCGCCGCACCCTGCTGGACGTGCAGGTCGGTGCCGAGCAGCCAGGGATACGGACGCGCCCGCGCTATCCGGTACAGCCGGCACGCCGACGGGGGCACGACTGTGCGAAAGCGGCCCCTGAAGGTTCCCCGGTACTCCTCGTTCCAGAGCTCGTAGACGCGATACGCCGACTCCGGAGCCAGTCCCAGGCGGGCGAACGAGACATCGGTGGCATACGCCTCGTCGTCCATGTTGAAGACCGCCACGAGGGTGTACTCATCCCAGCCCGTGTCGACCGCCAGCTTCAAGATTCGCGTGTAGCCGTCCGGATGGACGTCTTCGAAGAGGTCGACCGGCACCGGCACCCTCTGCGTGCGCGGCAGGCAGAGCTTGACCAGGCGCAGCCGCTCGGGATCGATCCGGCGGTAGTCGTCGCCGAGCATGAGGGGGCTGCCGCCTAGGCCGAACACGGTAGCGGCGACCCGCGCGTGCTCGATCGGCACCGGCTTGTCGACGGTCAGAAGGTTGAAATCGTTGAGATAGGTGCGGCGGTGGGTGAAGAAACTGGCCGCCGCGTTCTGCACCAGGTACTCGATGCTGCCGAAGTGGCGGTCGTGCAGCGCATAGACTGCGTTGCGCCAGTTGTTGTAGGGCGGGAACAGCGGCCGCCCCTCTCCGAAGTCGCGGCCGACGCGGGCGGCGTCGATCAGCCCCACGTACCCCGGCGTGGAAGAGACCGCCGTCTGCAGGTGGGTGTCGGGGCCGGCGGCATCGCGGATGACCTGGAGAATCGATCGCGCCGCCTGCAGCGGAGTGCGGGTCGGATCGTGCAGCCGGGCACCCTTCTTTACCGCCAGGAAGTCGAGCATGTAGTAGCGGACGCCCAGCTTCCGGTACCAGGCGAAGATGCGGCGGACGTATGCCGCGGTCTCCGGATGGGTGCCGTCCAGGAAGTACTGGTGGAGCCGGGGAGCGTCGTCAGGGTCCGAGTGGAGGTCGAACTCCCAGCTCCGCCGCTCGCAGATCGGCGCTCCGCTCGCGTCCCTCAGCAGGTTCTCGCGGTTCTCCTCGAGCGCTCCTTCCGCCTCGGCGAAGAACCAGAACGGGGACACCCACAGGGCGGGGACGAATCCGCGCTCCCCCAGCTTCGCGAAGAACCCGTCCAGGCCGCTCGGAATCTGCCGCTCGTCCGCGCGCAGCCAGTCGCCGGGGACCCCGTCGACGAAGTTGGTCTGACTGGTCCACAGGTAGCGGACGTCGAAGCCGCGCAGCTTCCGGCGCAGCGCGTCGGCGTTGTCCAGGGCCACGGTCTCCCAGCAGTCCTCTTCGGCGCTGAAGGCATCGATCCAGGCGCCTCCGCACCAGCCGACCGGCGGGTCGTCGGCATACGTCGTTCCATACCCGCGGTGGACGGCCTCGGCCCAATCCACCAGTGCGTCGTACGGATCGTCGAAGATGCCCACTCGGAGCCGCTCGGAGGTGATCCACGCTCCGGGCGCCAGCTCGACGCCGCCGAGCTGGCATGTGGCACGGTATCTCGCGACCCCGGTGCCGGCATCCAGCGAATGCCGGCCGACCATTCGGTCGACGGTGACGAATCCGCACACCAGGGTCTGTCCGGTGCCTGGATCGAAAAGGTGGCAGAGGTTGTCCGATTCGTGCCGGCCGTCGGACAGCAGCTCCACGCGCATGTCCCACGGATGCCACGCGAAGAAGCGCACGCGGTCCGGATCCGCGCCCACCCGCAGGCCCGTGCCGTCGCCGGCGCGCAGATCCAGCACGTTCCAGTCGCCGATCGCGACCGGACGCGCGCCGGCGTTGTACAGCGATGCGGTCAACTCGACCGCGGCGCCGGCGGGGACCACCTCCCACCGCCAGACCAGATCGGGAACGGCGAACCGGAACTCCGCCGTCGCGCTGTCCTCCCTGCCGGGGCCGTTGCAGTCCCCGGCCTCGGCATCGGCATCGGCGAGGCGCAGCGTGTTGCCGTCCACCTCCACCGAGCCGCCGGCGCGCTGCATGGCCATCGTGCCGCCGTGTTCCGCGGCCACGGAGAAGCCGCGTCTTTCGAGCGCCCATGTGAGGCTCATCGCCGATCCCACGCGCTTGCGTCCTCCTTCCTGTCTGCCCGCCGACCGAAAGAGAGCGCCGACCGATAGCCGGCCGGCGCTCCCGTGAATGCCTCGGTCGACACGTGCGAATGTCGCAATCGCCGATTGTCGCAGTCGCCGGTTACTGAATCATCCCCAGCGCCTTGAACTGACGCGTCGCCTCGTCCAGGAGATCCTGTCCGCCGGCCGCCAGCCACTCGTTCATGAAGCCTTCGTAGTCGTCCGTCTCGCCGATGATGTACTTGTACTCGAACTCGGCAGCCAGGGTGTCCAGCTCCCCGACGACCGACTGGTCCAGGTGCAGGAAGTAGGCGTCGGGCGCATAGGTCTCCTCGGCCAGTGCGCCGTTGTTCAGCTCGATCTCGCTGAAGACCGTCGCCGGCAGATCGTCGGCGCTGGTCGCGGGCGTGAAGATGGTGAAGTCGGCGCGGGTCGACATCCAGTTGCCCCAGTCGGCGGCGCCCAGGAAGTTCTCGACCGACCGGTAGCGCTCCGTGCCCGGCCCGGCGATGATGGCCGTGTAGCCGCCCGGCAGCTCGTGCCGGACTCCCTTGTCTATGTCGACGCCCCAGCGGATCGCGTAGTAGCCGGGATTCGGGTACGCGACCCCGTCGATGAGCGCCAGGATCCTCTCGAGCTTGACGGGATCCTCCGTCGCCTGCCGGGACAGGGTGAACATGCGGTCGAAGAACCGTGGAGCGGCAAGCTTGCCTCCCTCGGGCCGTCCCTTCGGCATCGGCATGTGCGCCCAGAGGTCCACCGATTCCTCGACGGTTCGGCCTCCCTCGTTGACGAACTCGGTGACCAGCACACCGGGATACCAGGCGGTGCCCAGCACGCCCTGGAAGAGCGGCGCCTTCCGCTCGTTCCACGCGATCGTGTACCAGTTCGGCTCGATCACGCCCTCGGCGACGGCGGCTCGCATGAAGTCCAGGAATGCATGTTCGGTTCCGTCGACGACGTAGTGCGAGGCCTGCCCGCCGGCGATGTAGAAGTCGGTCGGTCCCCACATCAACTTCAGGTTCCTGATCTCGCCGACCCCCTGGCCGTTACCGGCCGACGTCAGTCCCCAGGTGTCGTCCTGGCCGTTGCCGTCCGGGTCGTCGTAGGTGAACGCGCGCGCCACGCTCATCAGCTCGTCGGCCGTCGCCGGTATCTCCAGGCCGAGGTTCGCCAGCCAGTCCTTGCGGATCTGGAAACCCCAGATGTTCGGCGGCCCCGCGGTCGACAGCGCGGTCAGCTTTCCGTCCTTGGTCAGATAGTCCTCCGCGTAGTCGTCCATGTATTCCATCCACGTCGGCAGGCTGGCCGCGTGCTCGTTCCAGTCCTCCAGCAGAAAACCCTCGTCGTAGAGCTGGGTCAGGAACGCTTCGCCGGTGGCGCCGGCACTGAACTTGACGATGTCCGGCGGGTCGTTGGTGGCGAATCGGGTCAGGATCTCATTGTTGAACTCCGCTGTGTTGTTCATGGTGATGTCCACGCCGAAGGTCTCGTTGAGATAGGCGCGGAACGGGTCGTTCTCATCGGTCGGCTGGTTGACCCAGCCGCCGAACATCAGCTCGATCTCCGGCACCTGGTCCGCGGCTCCCTCTTCCTCGCCGGAAGCCCAGGCAAGGTGGGAGAGCGCCAGAAACGTCGCGACCCCGACGGCCACGAATCTGATATTTTTCATTACGATTCTCCTGTCGTGTCTCTTATCGTGGTTGTTGCGATGAGGCACACTGCCTCCTTGGGAGCACTGCCTCCCTGTGTCGACTACGGCCGGCCGACGCCGACCCTATTCCTTGACCGATCCCGTATACACCCCCTTGATGAAATACCTCTGCAGAAACGGATAGACGCACATGATCGGCACGATCCCCACCACGGTCACGGCCATCTTCACGCTGACCGGCGTCGAGCGGATCGCGGGATCCAGGAGGAGCTGTCCGCCGGCGAACGGATTGCTGGCGATGTTGAAGATGCTGCGCAGGTACAGCATGAACGGCCTGAGCTCCTGGTCCTTGGTGAACACCAGGGCCGTGAACCACTCGTTCCACAGGTCGACGGCCGTGAACAGGGAGAGAGCGGCGATCACGGGCTTGCTCATCGGTGCGTAGATCCTGAAGGCGATGGTGATCTGGCTGGCGCCGTCGATGTCGGCCGACTCCTCGATCTCTCCCGGGACGTTCTGGAAGAACTGCTTGAAGACTAGCACGTTCCACGCGCCGATCATGCCCGGCACGATCAGGGCCAGGAACGTGTTGTAGATGCGGGTGTGGAACACGGCCAGGTAGGTGGGTATGAGCCCGCCGCTGAACAGAAACGTGACCAGCACGAGCGTGATCAGGACGTTTCTGCCGATCATGTCCCGCCTGGAGGCGGCGAAGCCGGTGACCATCGCCCAGAACACGCCGAGCGCCGTTCCGGACAGGGCGCGGAGCACGCTGACGAAGAAGCTGTGGAACAGGATCGGGTTCTTCAGCACCGTCTGGTAGCCGTTGAGGATGGGGCGGTCGACCCACAGGAGGATGCCTCCCTTGCTGACCCACTCCGCCTCGCTGACGAATGACAGGACCACGACATAGAACAGCGGAAAGAACGAGGTGAGCGATACCAGCGCCACGACCGAGATGACCCCGATCTGGTAGCTCAGCTCCGTGCCCTGCAGCTTCACCGGTCCGCTCGTGCGCCGCCGATCACCAGATGCCGACCTTGAGCCGCCTCTTGGCGAACTCATTGACGCCCAGGATGAGCGCCAGGCCGAAGATCGACTCGATGAACGCCAGCGCGGTGCCCAGGCTGTACTGCAGCTTGGTGAGCCCCTGGCGGTACACCCAGGTGCCGATCACGTCACCCACCTCCAGGGTCGCCGGCGAGTAGAACAGCAGGATCTGCTCCACGCCCGTGGACTGGAAGAGGCGGCCGATGGACAGCGTGAGCAGGAACACGACGACCGGCCTGATGCCGGGCAGGGTGATGTAGCGGATCCTCTGCAGGGGTCCGGTGCCGTCGATCTTGGCCGCGTCGAACAGGCCCGGATCGAGATTCGACAGGGCGGCCAGGTAGATGATGGTGCCCCAGCCGACCTCTCTCCAGACCCCGGAGCCGATGAGCAGCGGACGGAACGCCGCCGTGCTCACCAGGAAGTCCTTGGGCTCCCCGCCCATGGCGGCGATGACGCTGTTGACGATGCCGGTCTTCGTGAACAGCGCGAAGGCGATGGCGTAGATGATCACCCAGGAGAAGAAGTGGGGAATGTAGAGGATTGTCTGACTGATGCGCCGCAGCGTGCTGTGGTGCAGGTCGTAGAGGAAGATGGACAGCATGATCGGCGGAAAGAACCCCGCGACCAGGCGCAGCACGCTGATGTAGACGGTGTTGACGAACACGCGCTCGATGTCGCGTATGTCGAACAGTTCGCGAAAGTTGCCCAGGCCGATCCACTCGCTGCCGAACACGCCCGCCGACAGCTTGTAGTCCTTGAACGCGATCACCGCCTGCAGCACGATCGGGTAGTAGCGGTAGACCAGCAGGTAGGCGATCGGGATGAGCAGCAGGACGTAGACGCCGGCGTACTTGCGCAGTTTCGCCGTGGTGCGCGCGCGGGAGCTGCGGCGGAGCGATGCCGCGGGGGCGGCGGAAGCAGCGACCGCGCCGCGCATTCCGGTTCCCGCGCGCCCGGCGATCACGATTGTGCGGGTTCCGGCTGGAGGTTCACCATTCTGGCGGTCAGGGCGTCCGATGGTTTCCCGGGCCGTGTGCGATGTCAAGGCGGGGACCGGTTGTGCCGGTGTCGACGCAGTTCTCGAGCCTCCCGGAGAACCACGGCGGATCGGGCTCCGGCGGCTGCGCCGTTCGCTCCCAGGTGCCGATGAGGGCCAGCTCCTCGGAGCGGCGCTGCATGCGGGCGGCGATGTCGTCGGGGTTCCAGTCGGTCAGGGCCAGCTCCGTAAGCCGCCGCTCGACGTCCCGGTGCCGGGCGCTGCCCGCCAGGTCGTTCGTTTCGCCGGGGTCCTCCTCCATCCGGAACAGCTCCGGTTGCAGGCCGCGGTAGTAGTTCAGCTTCCAGCCGCCGGAGCGGACCATGCGGCCGGCGACCTCGGATCCTCGCTCGGCGTGCTCGGCGACCGCGGTGTCCTTCCACGCGGTGTGGTCTCCCGTCAGCAGCCGCCGGAAACTGCTTCCCGAGGCTCCCGGAAGGGCATCGGCGCCGCACAGATCCAGCAGCGTCGGTCCGAGGTCCAGCAAGCTCACGTTCTCGGCCAGCACCTGCCCGGCGGGGATGTGGCCGGGCCACGACACGATGAGCGGCACGCGGCTGGCACCGTCGTAGAACGTGCTCTTCCACCACATCCCGTGCTCTCCGAGCATCTCCCCGTGGTCGGAGCAGTAGACGATGACGGTGTGCTCGCGCAGTCCGCTCTCCGCCAGGGCGGTGAGGATGGCGCCGACCTGCCGGTCCAGGAACGTGCAGAGTCCGTAATAGGCCACTCGTGTTCGCCACTGCGCATCGCGGGGTGGCGGAGGGTCGATTCCCCAGCGCCTGCGCTTGGCCGCGTTGACCGGGTGCAGGTGGTCGTCCGGCGGCGGAAGGTCCGGGTAGCCGATCATGTCGCGATGGGCTCGGAAGTCGTGCGGGGGCGCAACGAACGGGCAGTGCGGAGCGACATAGCCGACGGTCAGCAGAAACGGCCTGTCGTGCTCGCCGCGACCGCGCTCGCCGAGCCAGCGAACCGTCGCACGGGTGACCGCCTCGTCGTAGGCGTGATAGCCCGTGCGTCCCGGCCCGCTCTTGACCACGCCCGCCAGGCCCATGCCGGGCGTGTCGGCAAGGTCGCCGAGGATCCTCTCCAGTTTCAAGCCCGCGCCCGCATACGCCGACTCGGCCACGTCACCTACGATCCGATCGCAGTATCCGTGCCGCTGATCCGGACCCACGAAGTGCATGCGGCCGGCGAGCACGGTGTCGTAGCCGGCAGAGAGGAACGCGTGCGCAGTCGTCGGGACATCGCTGCCGAGGTGGCCTTCGTTGTCGAAGAGACCCAACTCGTGGGGATGGCGAGCGGTCATGAACGACATGCGGCTCGGGGCGCACAGCGGATAGGTGCAGTACGCGTTGCGGAAGCGCGTGCCCTCCTCGGCAAGGCGGTCCAGGTTCGGGGTGCGGGCAACCCGGTCTCCGGCGCACCCCATGATCCCCGCGTGGTGCTGGTCGCTCATGACCAGCACCACGTTGGGAGGCCTGCGCGGCGAGCCTGCCATGGCGCACGCTACCATGTGGTCCGGCACGGGCAGAGGGGGAGACGGGCACATGCGAGTAGGGATCGTCGCCTTGCAGCACGAAACCAACACGTTCATCGAGGCACCGACCGGCATCGACGCCTTTCGCGGCGACCTGCTGGCGGCGGGCGACTCCTTGCGGGACGCGGTGGCCGGTACCCGTCACGAGCTCGGCGGTTTCCTCGCCGGACTTGAGGAGGCGGCCGCGGAGGCGGTTCCGCTCTTCGGCGCCCGCGCACTGCCGTACGGACTGGTGTCGGCCGCCGCTCATGCCGAGCTGAAGCGCCGCCTGCTTGCGGAGATCCGGTCGCATCTGCCGCTCGACGGGCTGCTGGTTGCGCCTCATGGTGCCGCCGTCAGCGAGGACGTGCCCGACGTGGACGGCGACTGGCTCGGTGCGGTCCGCGCGTTAATGGGAGCCGACGTCCCGATCGTCGCCACCGGCGATCCTCACGCGAACCTCTCGCCGCGGATGGCCGGGGCGGTCGACGCGATCGTCGCCTACCGGACGAACCCGCATGTCGACCAGTGGGACCGCGGGCTGGAGGCGGCGCGGCTGCTCGCCGGTCGACTGAACGGGACGCTCACGCCCCGCATGGCCGCCATGTTCCCGCCGGTGGCGATCAGCATCGACAAGCAGTGCACGGACGAACCGCCGCTCAGCGCGCTCGTGGAGCGGATCGAAGCCATCCGCGAACGGCCGGGGATTCTCGCGGCAAGCCTCTGGCTGGGGTTCCCCTACGCCGACGTGCCCGAGATGGGCTCCGCGGTGACCGTGGTTGCGGAAGGGGATCTGCTCACCGCGGAGGAGGCGGCAGGCGACATCGCGCGGGCGCTATGGGACATCCGGGCGGAACTGCAGGCGGATCTTCCCGGCGTCCCGGACGCGGTCGATCGCGCCGAGCGGCTCGCGCCTCCGGTCTGCCTGCTGGATGTCGGCGACAACGTCGGCGGCGGCTCGGCGGCCGACGGCACCGCCCTGGCCGCCGAGCTCCACCGGCGCGGTGCCGGCCCGTCGTTCGTGTGCCTCTACGATCCCGAATCGGTCGCCGCGGCCGAGGCCGCCGGCCGCGGAGCGGTTCGGTCGTTCCGGATCGGCGGCAAGACCGACCGCCTGCACGGCGAGCCCCTGGCGATCGAGGGACGGGTCCTCGACGTGTTCGACGGCCGCTTCCACGAACCGGAGGCACGGCACGGCGGCGTCCACCACTACGACCAGGGGCGCACGGCAGTCGTCGAGAGCACGACCGGGCTTGTCACCATGCTGACCTCGAAGCGCATGGTTCCGTTCAGCCTGCACCAGCTCACCGACTTCGGCATCGACCCGAGCACGTTCCGCTTCATCGTCGCCAAGGGGGTCAACGCGCCGCTCGCCGCCTACCGCGAGGTCTGCCCGTCCTTCGTTCGTGTCGATACGCCCGGCAGCACGGCGGCGAACATGACCTCGTTCGCGTACCGCCATCGACGTCGCCCGATGTACCCTTTCGAGCCCGACCTGAGCTGGGCTCCGTAGCGTCCAGCCCTCCGTCCACGTTCAGCGAACCTGCGCGATCAACGCGAAGCCTCGCAAAACAACGCGTTGTTTTTGAAGCCAGGATGTCGTTTTCCCACGTTGATGCCGATGGATGGGGTCATCCGGCCTCCGCGTTTGCTTCGCGTGGTGTGCTCACGGCTTGACCGTGCCGGAACCTCCGCCGAGGTGCGGGTAGAGGGGCTGCAGCGCGTCGCCGGCACGCTGATAGGTGTCGAACAGCTCGGCGTACAGCGCCGCCAGCGAACGATCCGGCTCGAACTCCCGGCCGGGCCGCACCAGTGCCGCCGCCGCTGACGCCAGATCGGGGAACTGGCCTTCGGCCGTCAGCGCCACGCAGGCGCAGCCGACCAGGTCGGCTTCCGGGTTGGCGAGCGTCCGCACCGGTACGCCGGTGACGTCGGCCTTGATCCGGTTCCAGGCGTCGTGGCGTGCCGGGCCGCCGCAGGCGGTCAGCTCCTGCACGCGGCACCCGTGCTCGGCCAGGATGGCGATGATCTGGCGGATCGCGAACCCGACCGACTCCAGCACGGCGCGCGCCATCTCGTCCCAGCCGTGCCGGAGGGTCAGCCCCAGGAAGGCGGCGGATGCCTCCGCGTTCCAGTGCGGGGTTCGTTCGCCCGACAGGTAGGGCAGGAACAGGGCGCGCCGCGCTCCGGCCGGCGCGGCGGCGCCGCGCGCCACCGCCGCGCTCACCGCCACGGGACTCGGCGACGCCGACTGCGCCAGCCAGGACAGCGCACGGCCGCTGGCCGACGTCACGCCGCCCAGGTTGTACAGCCCGTCGACCAGGTGCGGCAGGACGATCAGGCGCGGGTCGTCGACCGGAACGGGGCTGGCGTGGTTGATGCCCTCCGAGCTGCCGCTGCGGTCCAGGGTGCGGCCGGCGCGGACCGTGGCCGACCCGATCAGCGCCATCTGGAAGTCGGCGGCGCCGGCGTACACGCGGGCGCCCGCGGCGATCCCGAACCGCTCGGCCGCCTGCCGGGTGACCGTCCCGATCTCCTCGGCGGCGACGGCGAACGGGGGAAAGCGCGCGGCGTCCAGGCCGAGCGCGGCCAGCGCCTCATCCGACCAGTAGAACCGGTCGACGCCGTGCGCGCCGATCGCGGTGTGCGCGCATCCGGTGAGCAGGAACACCACCCACTCCGCGCACGACAGGAGCCAGGCCGAGCGCTCGAGCGTCGCCGGCCGCCGGCGCGCCAGCCACAGCGCCTTGGGCAGCGGAAAGGAGGCGTCCACGGCGATGCCGGTCCGTGCGGCCACCTCGCTCGCTTCCTGCCGGGCGCGGGCGTGCAGCCAGGTGAGCGCCGGACCGACCGGCTCGCCGGCGGCGTCGCACGGGATCAGTGTCGGCCCGTTGCCGGTGACCACGCACGCGGTCGCCGCTCGCGCCGCATGCGGCAGGCGCGCGATCGCGGTCCGGACGGCGCTCGACCACACGTGCGCGTCCGTCTCCTCCCGCACCCCCTCGGCCGAGACCGGCGCACGCCCGACGGCCAAACATGACCCGCGCGCCGCACCGGTATCCGCGCCCCCGTCGCGCGCGAACAGTCCGCACTTGACCGCCGTGGTGCCGATGTCTATCGCCAGGATCATGCCGGTGGGTCCGGGGAGCGCCCCAGCAGGCTCAGGAACGCCTGTTCGTCGACGATCTCGACGCCTGCCTCCTGGGCCCTGATCACCTTGCTGCCGCCGCCGCTGCCGGCGAGCAGATGGGTGGTGGCGCCGGATACCGCGCCGGTCACGGTGCCGCCGCGTGCGCGGATCTCGTCCGCGGCCCGCGCCCGCGGCTTGAACGCCTCGAACGAGCCGGTGATGCACCACGTCTGGCCTGCAAATGGCTGTTCGCCGCCGCCGTCCGTGCCGGCCGCATCCGATGGATCCACGGCGAACCGCAGGCCGCGGGCGCGCAGCGCCGCGATCACCCCGCGCGGCGTTGCCCGCCAGGTCGCCATGCGCGAGCCGGTCAGCGGGTCCGGCCGGCCGAGCTGACGCATGATGCTCTCCGCCGTGCGCTCGCCGATGCCGTCGATGCCGGTGAACACCTCCGGGTCGCCGGCGTCGACCGCCGCGTACAGGCTGTCGATGTCGCCGAACCCGGCCTGCAGGAGCAGATCGCTCACCTTGGGCCCGAGCTCCGGCAAGCCCAGCGCCGGCAGCACGATCGCGAACGGCTTGGCCTTGCTGGCCTCGATGCCGTCCGCGAGCGCGGCCACCGACTTCTCGCCGAACCCCTCCTCGCCCAGCAGCCGCTGCGGGTCGAAGCGGTACAGCTCGGCGATGTCGCGCACCCACCCCCGGTCGACCAGCAGGTCGATGGTCGCCGGCCCCAGCCCGGCGATGTCCATCTGGTCGCGGGCGACGAAGAAGCGCAGGCGTCCGCGCACCTGGTCCCGGCACGCGGCATTGGGGCAAAACGAGTGCGCGCCCTGCACGGTCAGGGCGCTTCCGCACGACGGGCACTCCGCGGGCATGCGCCAGACCGGCTGGCCCGCCGGGTCCTTCTCCAGGACGCGCTCCACCGCCGGGATGACGTCGCCGCGCTTCGACACGGCCACGGTGTCTCCGACCGCAAGCTCCAGGCTGTCGACGTAGTCCTGGTTGTGCAGCGTGACGTTGGCGATCGTGGAGCCTGCGATCGGCACCGGATCGATGCGCGCGACCGGCGTCACCCGGCCGGTGCGGCCGACCTGGATCTCGATCGACCGCACCACGCTCACGCCCTCGGGCGCGTCGAACTTGACCGCGATCGCCCAGCGCGGGTGGTGCTCGGTGGCGCCCATCGCCTCGCGCGCCGCCAGCCGGTCGACCTTCAGCACCAGGCCGTCGATATCGTAGGGCAGGTCCGGCCGCTCCGCGGCTCGCTCGTCCACGTACTTCGCCGCCGCAGCGGTGTCGATCACCTCGAACCCGGCCGCCCCATCCGCGGGAGACGATCCGTCCGCGTCGTCCTCGATCACCACGGTAGCGGGATTGATGCGGAAGCCAAGGCGGCGCAGGTGAGCCAGCAGCTCCGTGTGCGTGGGCGGCGGATCGGCCATGAATCCCTCGTAGACGAAGATCTCCAGCGGCACGGTGGCCACGTCGACGCTCTTCACGCGCCGCAGGCTGCCGGCCGCGAAGTTGCGGGCGTTGGCGTACGGAGTCTCGACACCGTCGTTGAGCGCCTCGAAGGCCGCGCGCCGGATGAAGATCTCGCCCCTGACCACCAGCGTCTCCGCTGCCTGCAGCCGGAGCGGCACCGTGCGGATGGTGCGCACGTTCGCGGTCACGTCGTTGCCCGAGCGGCCGTTGCCGCGGGTGACGGCGCGTTCCAGCACGCCGTCGCGGTAGTGCAGCAGGATGGAGCTGCCGTCGATCTTCTCCTCGACCACGAAGGCGGTCCCGGGGTCGGCGGCCCTGGCCTTGTCCATCCAGCGCTCGACGCCGGCCATGTCGTACGCCTTGTCCAGGCTCAGCACCGGAACCGTGTGCTCCACCTCGGGGAGATCCTGGGTCAGGTCCGAGCCGACCCGGCGGGTAGGCGAGTCCGCTCCGGCCAACTCCGGGTGCCGCCGCTCCAGCTCCAGCAGGCTGTCGAACAGGCCGTCGAACCCGGCGTCGGAGATTTCGGGCCGCGCCAGCACGTGGTAGGCGTGCTCATGCCGGCGGATCTCCGCCGACAGCCGCTCGATCTCCACGGCAGCCTGGCGCTCGGTCACGCGACAGTTATATACGGGCCGACCGTTCATGGGGCAACCTTCGATCGGCGGTGCCGTGGATGGTGGATGAGCACGTCGAGCGGCTGATCGCGGAGCTGCGGCCGAAGTGCCCGGCGATCGTGGAGTCGCCGTGGCTGGAGGCGGCGGTGCGTGCCGTTCCGCGCCACCTGTTCATCGAGCGGTACGCCGAGGGTGTCAACTCGAATGACCCCTGGGCTCCGGTGGACTGGGTGACCGTGGATCGGAAAAGACCCTCGCCGGAAGCGCTCCAGAGGATCTACTCGGATCAGGGGCTCATGATGAGATCGCCACCCGATCACAGCGCCGCGTCTCAGCCGGCCCTGGTGGTGACGATGCTGCACGAGCTGGGGCTGGAGCCGGGAATGAAGGTCCTGGAGATCGGCACGGGATCCGGCTGGAACGCCGCGCTGATCGCGCGCGGCGTCGGCAGCGACGACCTCGCCCACTCCATCGACATCCAGCACGACCTGGTCGAGCGGGCGCGCGCGCACCTGACGGAGGCCGGGCATCCCGGCGTGCGGCTCAATGCCGGCGACGGCGCTGCGGGATGGCCGGAGGCCGCTCCCTTCGATCGCATCGTCGCCACGGTCGGATGCCCGGACATCCCGCCGGCGTGGCTGGACCAGCTCACGGATGGGGGAGTCCTTCTCGTACCGCTCCTGATGCGCGGCTTCTGGGCTCCTCCGCTGCGTCTCCAGAAGCGCGGCACGACGTTCGTGGGTGCATTCCGCGGTCACTCGGGGTTCATGACGCTGCAGGGAGCCCATCACACGGACGCCCACGACCGGCTCATCATCGACGACCTGCCCACGGGCCTGCCCGTCAGATCCGTCTCGCTGCCCGAGGGGATGACGTTCCGCTTCCTTTGGTTTCTGTTCATGACGAATGGCTCGTTCCGATATGCCGTGCGGCGCACCGAAGAGATCCCCCATATCCTTCATCACGTGGAATCCGGTTCCTGGATCACGTTCATGCCGGATGATCCGAGCGTCGAGGTCGCGGGCCGATCCCGCGCGTTCGATGACCTCAGATCGGCTCAGGAGGAGTGGGTCGGCTGCGGGCGACCGTCCTTGAAGTCGTTCGAGGTCGACGTCGTTGCCGCGGACGAACCGCCGGATGGCGGTTGGCTGGATACCCGGCGCAGCCTCACACTCCGGTACCGGCTGCCGGCGAGTGCCGGATCGTGATCCCCCCCTCCCACGAGCCGGCCGGGTACCGCTGTCCGTTCTGCGCCATAGCGGCCGGAGCGGAATCGGAGTTCACCGCGTGGCGTGACGATCACGCAGTGGTGCAGATTTCGCTGCACTGGAACCCGGTCCATCCCGGCAAGGCGCTGGTGATACCGCTGGCGCACCACGAGAACGTCTACACGCTGCCCGACGAGCTGGCCGGCCGCATCGCGGCCGTGGTGCGCCGCGTGGCGCTCGCCATGCGCACCGGGTATCCCACAGACGGCGTGACGGTGCTGCAGAACAACGAGCCGGCCGGCGACCAGGACGTCTGGCATCTGCACACGCACGTGATCCCGCGATACACGGGCGACCGGAAGGACCAGGGGTTGCGCGTGCGCGCCGACGATCGCGACCGCGCTCGCTTTGCATCCCGTCTGCGCGAGCTCCTGGGACGGAACCGGGGCTGAGGGCTCCGGTTCGCCGAGTCAGCCGGAAGCGGCGCAGGGGTCCTGGCGGTAGAAGGCGGCGAGCTGGGCGTAGACCGCCGGGTGCTCGTCGGCCAGGGTTTCCGGCAGCTCGAAGAAACACTCGCTCGCCACCGCGAAGAACTCCTCCGGGGCCTCGGCGGCGTAGGGGTCGAGCGCAAAGTCGTCGGGCGCCTCGCACAGCGCCGTGAACGCGTCGGTGAACGCGCCGGCCCACGCGCCGGGTTCCATGCCGGCGTGCAGCGGCGGCCGGCCGTTCAGGCTGCCGTCGAGCGCGTCGAGCTTGTGTGCGACCTCGTGGATGACCACGTTGAATCCCTCGCCGGTGCCGGACGCGTCGATGTCGGCCACCGACAGGACGATGGGACCCCCCTCGTCCCAGAACTCGCCGGCTGCGTCCTCCGTCCACTCGTGGACGACGCCGGCCTCGTCCACCTCCTCGAAGTCCGCGGTGAAACGGTCAGGCACGATCACCACGGTCGACCAGTCGTCGTACCAGTCCAGGCCGAGCGCCAGCACCGGCAGGCATGCTTGCGCCGCGACTCGCGCCAGCAGCTCCGCGTCGAGCTCGGCGCCGCGGGCCGCCTCGAACCGCTTGCCGGCCAGGAATCGGTCCCCCAACTCCCGCAACAGGTCCCGCTCCGCGGGCGTGAGGCGCCGCAAGATCGCCAGGTCGCGGGTCGCCGCGCGCCACGCGTGGTCGTCTACGGCCCTCCCCCGCATTACGTGGAAAACTCCCGCCGAACGGGGTACCGTTGGGCCGTGCCGCAGGCTTCGGATTTCGTCCATCTGCACGTCCACTCCGACCACTCGCTGCTCGACGGCGCGGCCACCGTGGAAGGGCTGGCCGAGTGCGCGCACCGCCACGAGATGTCGCACCTGGCGCTCACCGACCACGGCAACATGTTCGGCGTCGCGCGCTTCGATCGCGCCTGCCGCTCGGCAGGGGTCAACCCGATCATCGGTTGCGAGTTCTACCTGGCGCCCGGTTCGCGCCACGACCGCGGCGGCGACCACTCGCGGTCGCACCACATGGGGCTCGTCGCCGCGGACGAGGTCGGGTACCGCAATCTCATGGCGCTTTCCACGATCGGCTACACGGAGGGCTTCTACTATAGGCCGCGTATCGACGACGAGGCGATCGCCCGGCACGCGGAGGGCCTGATCGGCTTCTCCGGCTGCATGTCCGGCAAGATCCCGATGCTGCTGCAACAGGACCGCATGCAGGAAGCGGAGGAGCTGGCCGGCAGTTACCGCGAGATCTTCGGTCCGGACCGCTTTTACCTGGAACTGCAGGATCACGGCGCCCCCGCGGCGCAGAAGGTGCAGAACGAGCGGCTGCTTGTCCTGGCCCGGCGCACGGGTCTGCCGCTGGTCGCGACCAACGACATCCACTACTGCGGCCGCGACGACGCCGATGCGCAGGACGTGCTGATCTGCATCGGCACCAACAAGCGGCGCTCGGACGCCGACCGGCTCAAGCACGAGCACAGCGAGCTGTACTTCAAGGGCACGGAGGAGATGGCCGGCCTGTTCGCCGACCTGCCGCAGGCCTTGGCGAGCACGCGGGCGATCGCCGAGCAGTGCACGCTGCAGATCCCGATGCCGGGCCCGCAGATGCCCGCCTACGAGGTGCCGGAAGGCCACACCCAGGAGTCGTACCTGGTCGCGCTCGCCCGGGAGGGCCTGCGGGAGCGCTACGGCAGCCCCACGGAGGAGGCGCAGGAACGGCTGCAGTACGAGCTCGACGTCATCGGCTCGATGGGCTACGCCGGCTACTTCCTGATCGTCTGGGACTTCATCCGCTTCGCCCGCGAGCACGGCATCCCGGTCGGGCCGGGACGCGGGTCGGGGGCGGCGTCGCTCGTGGGCTACTGCCTGCACATCACCGACATCGACCCGCTGCGGTACAACCTGCTGTTCGAGCGCTTCCTGAACGCCGAACGCGTCACCTTGCCCGACTTCGACAACGACTTCTGCTACGAGCGGCGCGGCGAGGTGATCGACTACATCACGGGGAAGTACGGCGCCGACCGCGTGGCCCAGGTGATCACCTTCGGCAGCCTCAAGGCGCGGGCCGTGGTGCGTGACGTGGCGCGCGTGCTGGAGATCCCCTTCGGCGAAGCGGACGAGATCGCCAAGCTCATTCCCGGCGGACCGAACTCCGACCTGAGCACGGCTCTCAAGCAGGAGGCGCGCCTGCGCGAGGTGAGGGAACAGAGCGACACGCACCGCACGCTGATCGACACGTCGCTGAAGCTGGAGGGACTCAGCCGGCACGCATCCACCCATGCTGCGGCGATCGTCATCGGCACCTCCGCGCTGACCGATTTCGTGCCGCTCTACCGCGACACGCGCACCGAGGCGATCTCCACCCAGTACTCGCACGAATACCTGGAGGACTGCGGCCTGGTAAAGATCGACATCCTGGGCCTGAAGACCCTCACCCTGATCGAGCGCACGCTGCCGATGGTGCGCGCGCGCGGCGTCCAGCTCGACATGCAGACCATCCCGGAGGATGACGAGCAGACCTTCCGCATGCTGGGCGAGGGCCGGAGCGCCTGCGTGTTCCAGTTCGAGAGCGCGGGCATGCGCGCCGTCCTGACGCGCGTGAAGCCCACCTGCGTGGAGGACCTGATCGCGCTCAACGCGCTGTACCGGCCCGGGCCCATGCAGTTCATCGATCAGTTCGTCGACGCCAAGTCGGGCCGGCGCCCGATCCGCCACAAGGTCGCGGAGCTGGAGCCGATTCTGCGGGAGACCTACGGCGTGATCGTGTACCAGGAGCAGGTGATGGAGATCGCCCGCGCCGTGGCCGGCTTCAGCCTGGGACAGGCCGACCTGCTGCGGCGGGCGATGGGCAAGAAGAAGATGGAGGAGATGGAGAAGCAGCGGTCGCGCTTCGTCGACGGCGCGGTCGCAGGCGGCTTCGACCGCCAGGTCGCCGCCGAGCTGTTCGAGTCGCTGGTCCCGTTCGCGGAGTACGGCTTCCCCAAGACCCACGCCGCCCCGTATGCCGTGGTCGCCTACCGCACGGCGTACCTGAAGGCCAACTACCCGGCGGAGTTCATGGCCGCGAACCTCACCAACGAAATGCACGACACCGACAAGCTGGCGGAGTACGTGAACGAGGCGCGCGACCTGGGGCTGGAGGTGCTGCCGCCCTCCATCAACCGGTCGGCGGCCGACTTCAGCGTCGCCGAGGAGCGAATCCTCTTCGGCCTGCGCGGCATCAAGAACGTGGGCACGGGCGCGGTCGACTCGATCGTCGACGAACGGGAGCACGGCGGCCCGTACCAGGATTTCATCGACTTCGTCTCCCGCATCGACGCGCGCGCGGTCAACCGCAAGGTGATCGAGACGCTGGTTCGCGTGGGCGCATTCGACGGACTGGGTCACAATCGCGCCACGCTGTGCGAGAACCTGGAACGGCTGCTGGAGTCGGCCGACGCGGAGCGGCAGCGCACCGCCCACGGACAGCAGGATCTGTTCGCCGCTGACGAGGGGGTGCAGGCGGCGCGGCCGGAGCTTGCACGGCACGACGAGTGGGACCAGGCGGCGATGCTTCAGGACGAGCGCGACAACCTCGGCATGTACTTCACCGGTCATCCGCTGGACGACTACGCAGATCTGCGCCCGCAGAAGGGGGTCGCCGAGCTGGCGACGCTGGACTCCCGCCCCGACGGGTCGCCGGTGGCGGCCATCGGCATCGTCGGCGAGATCCGGGAGATCGCCACCCGTTCCGGCCAGCGCATGGCGTTCGCGCAGTTGGAGGACTACGGCGTCACCGCGGAGGTGGTTGTGTTTCCGGACGCATTCGATGCCGGCCGCGAACGGCTCGCTACCGGTGCCGTGGTCGCCGTGAGCGGCAGGGTGGACCGCTCACGGGGCAGCAGCAAGATCCTGGCCGAAACGATCACGGCCCCCGACGGTCTGCCGGAACGACCCTACCGGAGCGTGCACCTGCGCCTGCAGGCGGACGACGAACACGGCCTGGTGGCGCTGCGCGACCTCTGCATGGATCGCCCCGGGCAGTGTCAGCTCTTTCTGCACTACGGCAACGGCACGCCGGCCGACGACGCCGGCAACGGCGGCGACGATGCGGCACGGGCCGCCGCGGGGGAAGTGGTCATCCGCGCGGGTCCGCAGCTCTCCGTGTCGAGCGACGGCGAGATGCTGCAGGCGCTGTCCGCGTCTCCATTGGTGGTGGAAGCATGGGCGGAATGACGGATCTGTTTCGGTTCCTGCAGGCGGTCGTGCTGGTGTACCTGGTGCTGGTCGCGCTCCGGATCATCATCACGTGGTTCCGCGGCGCCGATCACCACGCGCCGACCGAGATCCTGGCGCGCGTCACCGATCCCTATCTGCGCTGGTTCCAGCGCCTGCGATTTCTGCGCGTCGGCGTGTTGGACTTCTCCCCCGCGGCAGCCATTCTGGTCCTGATCGTCGCCGGGAACGTGCTGCAGCGGCTCGCGGCGGCGCAACGCGTGACCGCCGGCATCGTGCTTGCTCAGGTGCTGCTGGTCACGTGGTCGGCGGCGTCGGTACTGGTGGTGGTGTTCATGATCATGGCCGTCGCCCGTGCGTTCATCGCCGCCATGCGCTGGGAGCAGGGCGGCGGACTGCTGAACATGCTCGATCACACGCTGCAGCCGATGGTCACCTTCGTGTCTCGCCGGATTTCGCTGGGTGAACGGCTCATGGAGCGGGGACAGACGGTGCAGAAGGTGGCCTACCTGGGCCTGATCGCCGCGCTGCTCCTGGTGGTGCTGATCGTCGGCAACATCGTGGTGCGGTGGCTGGTCGCACAGTTCCTGAGCTCTCCGTTCTAGCCCCAAAGGCGTCGCCTGCGGCTCCGTCTTTGGCCCATCCCCACCTTTTCGCTACGGTGTCCGTCGGATATGCCGCTGGCGCGCCAATCCGACGGACTCCGCAGCGGGACTCTGTCCGCACCGATCCTGGCGTGGGACGATGACGTAGCGACGCTCCGCGGCGTGGGCCCCGCCACGCGGGAGCGGCTGGGGCGGCTCGGCGTGCAGACCGTCGGCGACCTGCTGATGCACCTGCCGCGCGGCTACCAGGACCGCCGGCGGTCGCTGCCGCTGGCGCAGGTCGCGGCCGGCACCGACGCCTGCGTCAGCGCGACCGTGGTCCGCATCGGCTCCTTCCGGTTCCGCGGCCGCCGTACGATCACGATCACGATCGCCGACGCCGCCGGCGACAGGGCCACGCTGTACGCGTTCGGCCGGCCGCAACTCGGGAGCACGCTGACGGCCGGTCAGCCGGTGCTGGTCTACGGCAGGTTCGACCGTCGCAACGGCAGGCTCCAGGCCGGCAGCTTCGAGTTGATGAGCCCGGAAGAGATGGCGGCCGGAACGCTGCTGCCCGTATATCCGGCCGCCGCCGGACTCGCGCAGCGCCTGCTGCGCCGCCTGGTCGATGAAGCCCTTGGGGGGGCCGCGTGCTCCGCCCGCTATCGGGTGCCGCGGGAAATGGCCGCCGTCCGCCGCCTGCCCGACAAGGGCGCGGCATTGCGATGTGTCCATGGTCCGCCCGGCCCCGAGGAGGCCGAACGGGCGCGGCGCGCGCTGGCCTACGAGGAGCTGTTTCTGCTTCAGCTCGAGCTGGCGCGCCGCTCGCCGGCCGGCCGGCCGCGCCCGGCACCCCGGAAGCGGGCTGGAAGGCTGCAGGCGGCGATGCTCCGGCGGCTCCCGTTCACGCTCACGGGCGCGCAACGCGCCGTCCTGGCCGAAATCGAGGAAGATCTCTACGGACCTCACACCTCTGCCCGGCTGCTGCAGGGAGACGTGGGCTGCGGCAAGACTCTGGTGGCGCTGCTGGCGGCCGCGGGCGTGATCGACGCCGGCCGACAGGTGGCGGTCGTCGTCCCGTCGGAGGCGCTCTGCTACCAGCATGCCGAGACCGCGTCGAGGCTGCTGGAGCCGCTGGGGGTGCGACTGGGACTGCTGTCCGGAAGCACCGACCGGGCGGCCCGGACCCACCTGCTCCCGGCCCTGGCGGCCGGCGATGTCGACCTGCTGCTGAGCACTCACGCCGTGCTCTCCGAGCCGGTTCGCTTCGCCGACCTGGGGTTGGTGGTGATCGACGAGCAGCACAAGTTCGGAGTCGCGCAGCGAGCCGCCGTCGCCGCCAAGGCGCCTCGCGGCGACCTGATCCTGATGACCGCCACGCCGATCCCGCGGACGCTGGCGCTCACGTTCTTCGGCGACCTGACGGTGAGCTCGATCGACCGCCAGCCGCCGGGACGTCCGGCGCTGCATACCCACCTGGTTCGCACGGAGCGCCGGGAGCGAGTGTACGCGCATGTCGAATCCGAGCTGGCCGCCGGTCGCCAGGCCTATTTCGTCTGTCCCTCCATCGGCGGCGACGACACGGTGCCGGTCGGCACGGGGGCGGACGCCGTGGCGGCGGACGCCAGCGGTGACCTCTTCGCCGCGGCCGCGGAGCCCGGCCCCGCGGCCGTCCCCGGGAAGGATGCGCCCGAGGCGGGGGCGGACGGTCCCGCGGCTTCGGCGAACGCGCTCTTCGCGCGGCTCCGGCAACGCTTTGCCGGTTTCCGCGTCGGGCTGGCCCACGGCGGCATGCCCCCGGCCGAGCAGCGGGCGACCTTGAGCGCCTTTCACGCAGGATCGGTCGACGCGCTGGTGGCCACCACGGTCGTGGAGGTTGGGCTGGACGTTCCGAACGCGACCTGCATGGTGGTCGAGCACGCGGAACGCTTCGGGCTCGCGGCGTTGCACCAGCTTCGCGGACGGGTCGGCCGCGGCACCGATCCCGCGTACGCCTTCTTCGTCTACGGCAAGGACCTCACACCGCAGGCGGCCGAGCGGCTCCGTGCCGTCAAGGAGCACGCCGACGGCTTCGCGCTGGCGGACCTGGACCTGGCGCAGCGCGGTCCGGGTGAGCTGGCCGGCACGCGCCAAGCGGGCCTGCCGCGGTTGCGTGCCGCGCGTCTGGCCGACGACCTGGACCTGATGCGTCAGGCGCAGGCCGACGCGCGCCGTCATCACCGCGGTGGTCAGGAAGCGTCGGCCGCCGGCGGCCGGACATGCGGGTGACCGGCGGCGCGGCTCGCGGCCGCGCGCTCAGCGTCCCGGCGGGGGCGCGGCCGATGACCGCGCGCATGCGCGAGGCGCTGTTCGTCATCCTCGGTGGCGTCCTCGGCGGTGTGCCGGGCGGAATCGACGGCGGCGTGCGGGGCCGTTCGTTCCTGGACCTGTTCGCCGGCTCGGGCCTGCTGTCCGCCGAGGCCGCCTCCCGCGGGGCGGGACCGATCGTCGCGGTGGAGCGCGACGCACGCAAGCGGCGCACGATCCGGGCGAACATCGCCGCCGTCGGCGCTCGGGCCACGGTGATCACGGCGCCGGCCGAACGGTTCATCGCCGCGGCCGGCCGGCGCGGGCAGCGGTTCGACGTGGTCTGCGTGGATCCGCCCTACGCGTACCGCCACAAGCACGGGCTGTTGACCGCGCTGGCGCAGGCGGAGCTCGTGGAGACATCCGGCTGCCTGGCGCTGCACTGCCCTGCGGACGATCCGCTCGATCCTGTGACTGTGCCGCTCAGGCTGGTCGACCGCCGGCGCTACGGACAGTCGGCGCTGATGCTCTTCCAGCCGTGACCGGCCCGATCCCACCGACGGGGGTTGCAAGCGGTGGAGGATCGGTAGTAGAACCTGCCGCATGTACGAGGGGCTGCCTCTGTAGCTCAGTTGGTAGAGCACCTCCATGGTAAGGAGGGGGTCACCGGTTCAAATCCGGTCGGAGGCTCGTTTCGGGCCCGTTCCGCACAGGGGTGACGTGGGCCCGCTTGACACGTGCCCGGCGTTCCCGTATTCCTATATGACCCTTCGGCAACGGAGTACTCTCGATGGCCAAGACCAAGGTGGTGGAGTTGGTGGCGTTGGCTTGCACGCAGCCCGACGGCTGCACGCAGCCCGACGGCCTCGAGCTTCGCAACTACACGACGACCAAGAATCGTCGCAATACGCAGGGCAAGCTTGAGCTCAAGAAGTATTGCCCCCGCTGCCGCACGCACACGGTGCATCGAGAGGCGCGCGTCAAGTAGCTGCAGAGTGGTTTGACGAGTCGGATTGAAGGCGAGCGGGCGCGGAACGAAGGCATCGGAAGGCCAGTAGCTCCAACTGGTTAGAGCGCCGGTCTCCAAAACCGGATGTTGCAGGTTCGAATCCTGCCTGGCCTGGAAGCGAGTTGAGGAAGCGATATCGTGGGTCGGATCATACAGTTCTTTCGCGAGAGCTACGGCGAGTTGCGCAAGGTGGCGTGGCCGAGCCGAGAGGAGGTCGCCAGCTCCACGAAGGTGGTGCTCGTGTCGGTCTCCCTCATTGCGCTCGCGCTGGGGCTGATCGACTTCCTGCTGTTTCAGGCGATCGATCTGGTCTTCTGAGCGGCAGCACGCGCACGGGAAACGGCTGAGGAGCGGGTTTCGAGGAATGGCGAAGGGTTGGTACGTGGTCCACACCTACTCGGGGTTCGAGAACAAGGTGCACAAGCATCTGGTGCGCCTGATCGAGTCGCCGCGCATGCACAATCACCTGTTCGACGCCAAGGTCCCGGCCGAAGAGGTCGTCGAGGTCAAGGACGGCAAGAAGAAGGTGACGTCCCGCAAGTTCCTTCCCGGCTACATCCTGGTGGAGATGGACCTTGAGGGCGACGCCTGGATGGACGTCTGCGCCGCCGTCCGGCAGATACAGGGAGTCACCGGCTTCGTGGGGGCCACCAAGAACCGCAAGCCGCAGCCCATCTCCTCCGACGAAGCGCGCGAGCTGCTGCAGAAGGCGGGAGAGATCAAGAGCGACCGCACGCTGAAGCCCAAGCAGTCGTTCGTCATCGGCGAAAGCGTGCGCATCATCGACGGGCCGTTCGACTCGTTCACCGGAGCGGTGGAAGAGATCAACGAGGAAAAGGCGAAGCTGCGGGTGATGGTGGGCATCTTCGGCCGCTCGACACCCGTGGAGCTCGACTTCATGCAGGTAGAAAAGGTCTAAAGGAGCGTAAGCGTGGCCAAGAAACGGATCGCTGCGGTGGTCAAGGTACAGGTGCCGGCGGGGCAGGCGACGCCGGCGCCGCCGGTGGGGCCGGCGCTCGGCCCGCACGGGGTGAGCGCGCCGATGTTCGTGCAGCAGTTCAACGAGCGCACCAAGGGTCTGGAGCCCGGGCTCACGACCCCCGTGGAGATCACCATCTACGCCGACAAGACCTTCACCTTCGTGACCAAGACGCCGCCGGCGGCGGTGCTGATCCGCAAGGCGTGCGGGCTGGAGAAGGGCTCGGCGGAGCCGAACAAGGAAAAGGTGGCCTCCATCACACGCGCGCAGCTGCTGGAGATCGCTCAGACCAAGCGCCCCGACCTCAACGCCATCGACGATGATGCGGCCATCGCCATCATCGCCGGCACGGCGCGCAGCATGGGCGTCACGGTCGAAGCCTGAAGACCAGGCGCGGAAAAGGAGAGAACGCAATGGCACGAAACGGCAAGCGCTATCGCGCCGCCCTGGAAGCCATCGATCGGCGGCACACCTATCCGGTCGAAGAAGGCTTGAGGCTGCTGAAGGGCCTGCCCCCGGCGAAATTCGACGAGACCGTGGAGATCGCGGTCCGGGTGACCCTCAGGGGCAACCAGACGGTGCGCGACACGATGGTCCTCCCGCACAGCTTCGAGCAGGAGCAACGGATCCTGGTGTTCGCCGAAGGCGACAAGGCGCGGGAGGCCGAGGAGGCCGGCGCCACGTACGTCGGCGGCCAGGAACTGATCGACAGGATCAAGGACGGCTGGCTGGAGTTCGACGTGACGGTTGCCACGCCCGACATGATGCGCAACGTCGGCAGGCTCGGCCCGATCCTGGGCCGGCGCGGCCTGATGCCCAATCCGAAGACCCGCACCGTCACCCAGGACGTCGCCGGCACCATCGCCGAGCTCAAGCGCGGCCGGGTGGAGTTTCGCGCCGATCGCACCGGTGTCGTCCACCTGCCGATCGGCAGGCTCAGCATGGACGGGCAGGCGCTGGCCGAGAACGCGCGGTCCGTGGTCGCGGAAGTGGAGCGCAAGCGGCCCGCCGACACGAAGGGCGACTTCCTTCGGAGCGTCGCCGTGTGCACGACGATGAGCCCCGGCGTGAAGGTGGCCGTATGAGCGACGGCGTAGCCACACCTCCTGAAGGCACCCTGCCCGAGGGCGTCGCCGAGCGCGAGCCGCAGCAGCACAAACGCGATGCGGTGGCACGCCTCCGCGAGATGCTTGAGCAGACGCCGAATGCCGTGTACGCGGACTACACCGGGCTGGACGTCAGCGCGATGACCGCGTTGCGGCGGGCCCTGGGCGAACAGGACTCCACCCTGCGGGTGGTGAAGAACCGGTTCATGCGGATCGCCCTCGACTCGCTGGAGTTGCCGGCTTCCGACGAATGCCTGACCGGCCCGACCGTGATCGCCACGCTGGGAGCGGAGCCGGGTGCCGCCTGCAAGGTGCTGGTGGACGTGCGCCGCGATTCGCCGCTGGTGATCAAGGGTGCGTTGGTCGACGGCCAGCTCCTCGACACCGCCCAGGTGGAGGCGCTGGCCGACCTGCCGCCACGCGACCAGCTGTACGCGATGCTGCTCGCCGCCATGAACGGACCGATCCGCTCGGTGGCGGGGGTCTTGCAGGGGGTGATCCGGAAGCTGGTAGGAACCCTGCAGGCCGTTGCGGACAGCCAGGCGGCCACGGATCAGCCCGGCGCACAAGAAACAGACGGTTGAGACAGACCGACCGAAAAGCAAAGAGAACGTTTTAGGAGCAGACGATGGGCAAACTGACAGCAGAGCAGATCATGGACGGGATCGCGGAGATGACCGTTCTGGAGGTGTCCGACCTGGTCAAGGCCTTGGAGGACAAGTTCGGCGTGACCGCCGCGGCGCCCATGGCCGCGGTGGCAGTGGCGCCGGCCGACGCCGAAGCCGCGGAGGAAGAGGAGCAGACGGAGTTCACCGTCATACTCAAGAGCTTCGCGGACGGCAAGAAGATCCCGGTCATCAAGGAGGTTCGCGCCCTCACCGGACTCGGCCTCAAGGAGGCCAAGGAACTGGTCGAAGCCGGTGACAAGCCGGTCAAGGAGATGGTCGGCAAGGAAGAGGCCGACACGGCCAAGGAAAAGCTGGAGAGCGCTGGCGGCGTCGTTGAGCTCAAGTAGCCCGACTCCAGCACCGACCGACAACAGATCCGACGCGTCTCATCCCCGGCCTGCGCGGCCGGTCTGACAGGAGGGGTATGTATGCCCGGTACGCTTACCAAGGTCCCGCGCCAGTTCATGGGCCGTGGCTCCGACGACGTGATGGCCATGCCGAACCTCGTGGACATCCAGATCTTGTCCTACGAGCGCCTGCTGCAGCGCGAACGGCTGCGCGACGGCGAGGGGCCGGACCGGCAGGGGCTCGAAGAGGTGTTCCGCGACGTGTTTCCGATCGAGAGCCCGAATGGAGACATGGTCCTGGAGTACGCCGGCTACTCGCTCGATGAGGCGAACATCAAGTTCTCGGAGAGCGCGTGCAAGACCAAGGGGCTGACGTACGCGATCCCGATCAAGGCCAAGATCAACCTGGTCTTCCTGCAGACCGGCGAAATCCGGCAGAAGGAAATCTACATGGGCGACATCCCGCTCATGACCGAGCGGGGAACCTTCATCATCAACGGCGCCGAGCGCGTGGTGGTCAGCCAGATCCACCGCTCGCCCGGCGCGATCTTCTCGCACGAGAAAGGCGTCTACGCCTCGCGGATTATCCCCTACCGCGGCTCCTGGCTGGAGTTCGAGATCGACCAGAAGAAGGAGTTGATCTACGCCAAGATCGACCGCAAGAAACGCCTGCTCGCCACGGTGTTCCTGCGCGCGCTGGGATTCGACAGCCGCGAAGCGATCGTCGACCTGTTCTACCAGCGCACCACCATGCCGGTAACGGACGACCCGGAGGCGAAGTCGCAGCTTGTGGGCAAGATCCTGGCGCGGCCGTTGCATCGCGATGACACTCGACTCTACCGGGCCGGCGAGAAGCTCCTGTCCCACGACGTCGAGGAGCTGGTCAACCTGCAGGTGCCCGAGGTCGAGGCCATCGACTTCGACCATCCGGACAGCCTGCACTCACCCATCGTGGTCAATTGCTTCGAGCGCGAGGAGACCAGGCTGGTCCCCAGCGACGACGACGACGAGATGACCAGGGAAGACGCGGTGATCCGCGTCTATTCGGCCATCAAGCCGGGCGAGCCGGTCACGATCGACAGCGCGGAGAAGGACCTGCACAGCATGTTCTTCTCCTCGCGCCGCTACGACCTGGGGCGGGTGGGGCGCTACAAGCTCAACAAGAAGTTCGATTACGCAGAGCCGCCGGAGACGCACACGCTGGTGCCGGAGGACATCGTCAACACGATGATCATGCTCACCAAGGTCTACATCGGCGAAGGCAACGTCGACGACATCGACCACCTGGGCAACCGCCGCATCCGCTCGGTCGGAGAGCTCCTGACCAACCATCTGAAGATCGCCTTCTCCCGCATGGAGCGCATCGCCAAGGAGCGCATGTCGCTGAAGGAGGCTGACACGATCCGGCCGCAGGACCTGGTGTCGATCAAGCCGATCGTTGCCACGATCAAGGAGTTCTTCGGATCCAGCCAGCTCTCGCAGTTCATGGAGCAGGTTAACCCTCTTGCCGAGCTGACCCACAAGAGGCGGCTGAACGCACTCGGCCCCGGCGGCCTGTCACGGGACCGCGCCGGCTTCGAGGTGCGCGACGTCCATTACACCCACTACGGCCGCATGTGCCCGATCGAGACCCCGGAAGGGCCGAACATCGGGTTGATCGTGTCGCTGGCCAACTACACGCGCGTCAACTCCTACGGCTTCCTGGAGACCCCGTATCGCAAGGTGATCGACGGCCGCGTCACGCGCGAGATCGAGTACCTGTCGGCGATCGACGAAGAGAAGTACTTCATCGCCCAGGCCGGCGCGCCGGTCGACGATGACGGGCAGTTCACGGAAACCCTGGTGCCGGTCCGGCGGGGCGGCGACTACATCACCCGCGAGCCCGACTCCATCCAGTACATGGACGTCTCGCCCAAGCAGATCATCTCGGTATCCGCCTCGCTGATCCCGTTCCTGGAGCACGACGACGCAAACCGGGCTTTGATGGGATCCAACATGCAGCGGCAGGCGGTCCCGCTGATCATTCCGGAGCCGCCGCGCGTCGGTACCGGCATGGAGGAGAAGACCGCCTACGATTCCGGCGTGCTGGTGCTTGCCAGGCGGGCGGGCGTGGTCGACTACGTCAGCTCCCAGCGGGTGGAGATCCGTCCCGACGGCGCCGCCGACGGTGAGATCGACACCTACCCGATGGTCAAGTACCAGCGCACCAACCAGGACACCTGCTTCCTCCAGAAGCCGGTGTGCCGCGTCGGCGACCGGGTGGCGGCCGGCCAGGTCCTGGCCGACGGGCCGTCCACCTATGCCGGGGAGCTGGCGCTGGGCCGCAACGTGATCGTCGCGTTCATGCCGTGGAACGGCTACAACTACGAGGACGCCATCCTGGTCTCCTCGCGCGTGGTCAAGGAGGACGTGTTCACCTCCATCCACATCAAGGAATTCTCGATCGAGGTGCGCGAGACCAAGCTCGGTCCGGAGAAGATCACCCGCGACATCCCCAACACGGCCGAGGATGCCTTCGAGCACCTGGACGCCGAGGGGATCGTGCGCATCGGCGCCAAGGTAAAGTCGGGGTCGATCCTGGTCGGCAAAGTCACGCCCAAGAGCGAGACCGACTCCACGCCGGAGTTCAAGCTGTTGAACTCGATCTTCGGTGAGAAGGCCAAGGAGGTACGGGACACCTCGCTGCGCATCCAGCACGGCGTGGAAGGCACGGTGATCGACGTCCAGCGCATGCGCCGCTCGGCCGGCGACGAGTTGAGTCCGGGAGTCGAGGAAGTGGTCAAGGTGCTGGTCGCATCCAAGCGCAAGCTGCAGGAAGGCGACAAGATGGCCGGCCGCCACGGCAACAAGGGGGTGATCGCCCGCGTGCTGCCGGAAGAGGACATGCCGTTCATGGCCGACGGCACCTCCGTGGACGTGGTGCTGAACCCGCTCGGCGTCCCGTCGCGGATGAACCTGGGCCAGATCATGGAAACCCAGCTCGGCTGGGCGGGACTGAGGCTGGACGAATGGTACGCGACCCCGGTGTTCCAGTCGGCGTCGAACGAGATGATCGAGGGCAAGCTGTCCCAGGCGGACCTTCCGTCCAGCTCCAAGATTACCCTGTACGACGGGCTGACAGGCGAACCGTTCGAGAACCCGGTCACCTGCGGCGTCATCTACATGATGAAGCTCAGCCACCTGGTCGACGACAAGATGCACTCCCGTTCCACGGGGCCGTACTCGCTGGTCACCCAGCAGCCGCTCGGCGGCAAGGCTCAGAACGGCGGCCAGCGGCTCGGCGAGATGGAGGTGTGGGCGCTGGAGGCGTACGGCGCGTCAAACACGCTGCGCGAGCTGCTCACGGTCAAGTCGGATGACATGAACGGCCGCGCCAAGGTGTACGAGAGCATCGTGAAGGGTGAGCCGTTCGAGTCCGGCGGCATCCCCGAGTCGTTCAACGTGCTGGTGCAGGAGCTGCGCGGCCTGGCGCTGGACATCACGATCTTCGACGGCAAGGGCAAGCCGGTGCCGCTCACCGAGCGGGACGAGGAGCTGATCACCCGCGAGGGAGCGCGCTTCTGATGGGCGGGCTGCCGATGCGGGCAGGCGGATTGAGATCAGGCGGATTGAGATCAGGCGGTCCGCGGTCGCAGAGATCCGACAGGAGGGGAGGAACTCATGCGTGAGCACGACGATTTCGAGAAGATCACCATTCGCATCGCGGCGCCCGACGAGATTCGGGACTGGTCGTACGGCGAGGTGAAGAAGCCGGAGACCATCAACTACCGCACGCTTCGGCCGGAGAAGGACGGACTGTTCTGCGAGCGCATCTTCGGCACCACCAAGGAGTGGGAGTGCTACTGCGGGAAGTTCAAGTCGATCCGCTATCGCGGCGTGATCTGCGACCGCTGCGGGGTGGAGGTAACCCATCCGCGCGTGCGCCGCGAGCGCATGGGGCACATCGAGCTGGCCGCTCCGGTGTCGCACATCTGGTTCTATCGCTCGGTCCCCTCGCGGCTGGGGCTGCTGCTTGACCTGCCGATCGCGGCGCTCCGTTCGATCCTCTACTACGAGAAGTACATCGTCATCGACTCCGGCGACACCGACCTGAAGCGCATGCAGCTCCTCACCGAGGAGGAGTACCTGGAGGCGCGTGACCGGCACGCGATGGGCTTCACGGCCGGCATCGGCGCGGAGGCGATCCGCACCCTGCTGGAGTCGCTCGATCTTGACGCACTGGCCGGCGAGCTGAGGCGCAAGATGATGGAGAAGGGGATCAAGAGCGACAAGAGGCTCCTGAAGCGCATCGAAATCGTCGAGAACTTCCGTGATTCCGGCAACGACCCGGAGTGGATGGTGCTCGACGTCATTCCGGTGATCCCGCCGGAGCTGCGGCCGATGGTGCAGTTGGACGGCGGCCGCTTCGCGACCTCCGACCTGAACGACCTCTACCGGCGCGTGATCAACCGCAACAACCGCCTCAAGCGGCTCCTCGCCCTGGACGCGCCCGACATCATCATCCGCAACGAGAAGCGCATGCTGCAGGAGGCCGTGGACGCGCTGTTCGACAACTCCAAGAAGAAGCGGGTCGTCAAGGGTGCCGCCAACCGGCCGCTGAAGTCCCTGTCCGACATGCTGCGCGGCAAACAGGGACGCTTCCGGCAGAACCTGCTGGGCAAGCGCGTGGACTACTCGGGCAGGTCGGTGATCGTGGTGGGCCCGGAGCTCAAGCTGCACCAGTGCGGGCTGCCCACCAAGATGGCGCTGGAGCTGTTCAAGCCCTTCATCATGAAGAAACTGGTGGAGGACGACGTCGTCTACAACATCAAGAAGGCCAAGACGCTGGTGGAGGAGGAGACTCCGGAGGTGTGGGCGGTCCTGGAGGAGGTCGTCAGCGAACACCCGGTCCTCCTGAACCGGGCCCCCACCCTGCACCGGCTGGGGATCCAGGCATTCGAGCCGGTGCTGGTCGAGGGCAAGGCGATCAAGCTGCACCCGCTGGTGTGCGCGGCCTTCAACGCCGACTTCGACGGCGACCAGATGGCCGTGCACGTGCCGCTCACGCCCGACGCGCAGATCGAGAGCTGGACGCTGATGCTGTCCAGTCAGAACCTGCTCGACCCGGCCAACGGCTCGCCGATCGTGGTGCCGACCCAGGACATGATCCTGGGCATCGCCTACCTGACCGGCTCGCGTGACGGCGTCGCCGGCGAGGGCAAGCATTTCTCCACTTCCTCGCAGGTGCTGCGGGCGGTGGACGCGCGTTCGGTCGACTACCACGCCAGGATCAAGCTCAAGCTGGGCGACGAGTACGTGGAAACCACGCCCGGGCGGGTCCTGCTGAACGCGGACCTCCCCGACGAGATGGAGTTCATCAACGAGCAGCTCGACGACGGCAAGCTGCGCAGGCTGATCTCGGACTGCTACCGCGACCATGGCCCGCACGTCACCGTGCAGGCGCTGGATACCATCAAGGAGCTGGGATTCCACTACGCGACGAAATTCGGCGCGACCATCGGCATGGAGGACATCCTGGTTCCGGCCTCGAAGCCCGAGCTCATCGATCGCGCCAGCCACCAGGTGGAGGAGATCCACCACCAGTACCTGCAGGGCCACATCACCAACGAGGAGCGTTACAACCGCGTCATCGAGGTCTGGAGCACCACCAACGACGACATCACCAACGAGCTGATGGCGGAGCTGGAGTCGGACCGGCAGGGCTTCAATCCCATGCACGTGATGGAGGCGTCCGGCGCGCGGGGCAGCCGGCAGCAGATCCGCCAGCTCGCCGGCATGCGCGGACTGATGGCCAATCCGTCCGGCGAGATCATCGAGTTGCCGATCCGCAGCAACTTCAAGGAGGGGCTGTCGGTGATCGAGTTCTTCATCTCGACCAACGGCGCCCGCAAGGGGCTGGCCGACACGGCGCTCAAGACGGCCGACGCCGGCTACCTGACGCGCCGCCTGGTGGACATCGCCCAGGACGTGGTGGTGAGCGAGGACGATTGCGGCACCATCAACGGCATCGACCGGCAGGCCATCAAGGACGGTGAGGACATCGTCGAGCCGCTGCGCGACCGCATCGCCGGGCGCTTCACCCTGGACCGGGTCAGGCACCCGATTTCGGGTGCGGTCATCGTCGACTTCAACGAGGAGATCACCGACGAGCTCGCGGAGCACATCGAGCAGATCGGCATCGAGACCGTGCGCATCCGCACGGTGCTGACCTGCGAGTCCAAGCGCGGCGTCTGCCGCAAGTGCTACGGCCGCAATCTCGCGTCGAACCGAGCCGTCGAGATCGGCGAAGCGGTAGGCATCGTCGCGGCGCAGTCGATCGGGCAGCCGGGCACGCAGTTGACGATGAAGACCTTTCACATCGGCGGCGCGGCGACCCGGGTCAGCGAGGAGAACCGGGTGTACCTCCCGTATCCGTCCGTGATCAGGGAGATTCACGGCAACGTCGTGGAGCTGGACAACGGCAACCGGCTGTTCACACGCAAGGGACACCTGATCGTCAACCGTGTGCTGCAGCAGATCACGCTCGACTCCGGCGACGAGTTCATGGCGACCGAAGGCCAGCAGGTGCTGGCCGGCGATTCACTGGTGGGCCGCAACGGCGACCGCATCGACGCGACCGAGATCGGCTACGTGCACCGCATCGGCGATCAGGTGCTGATCACCGCCCAGCCGCGCCGCGTCGACATCCGAAACGGCTCCGAGCTGATGGTCGGGACCGAGCAGATCGTCCCCGAGGACGAGACCATGGCCTACTTCGACCCGTTCGCCGAGCCGATCATCGCCGAGGTGAGCGGCACGGTACGGTTCGACGACATCGTGCTCGGTACCACGCTGCGCGAGGAGATCAACGAGGACACCGGCAAGATCGAGAAGAAGATCACCGAATTCTCGGCCGAGACCCTGCAGCCGCGCCTCGTCGTGGAGACCGAGGATGGCCAGGAAGCCGTCTACTACCTGCCCGGCTCCGCCTATCTGAACGTTTCGGAGGGGGATGAGGTCAAGGCCGGGCGCACGCTGGCCAAGCTGCTCAAGGAGAGCGTCAAGACCCGCGACATCACCGGCGGTCTGCCGCGCGTCGGCGAGCTGTTCGAGGCGCGGCGGCCCCGGAATCCCGCGGTGCTGGCCAAGATCGACGGCATCGTGTACTTCCGCGGCATTACGAAGGGCAAGCGCGTGCTCGCGGTCGAAGACTCCTTCGGGGACGAACACAAGCACGCGGTACCCATGGGCAAGCATCTGCTGGTGCGGGACGGCGACACCGTGGAGGCCGGCGAGCCGCTCTGTGAGGGGCAGACCGACCCGCACGACGTGCTGGCGATCCTGGGCGAGAACGCGCTGCAGGCGTATCTGGTCAACGAGATTCAGGAGGTCTACCGGCTGCAGGGCGTGCGCATCAACGACAAGCACATCGGCATGATCATCCGACAGATGATGAAGAAGGTGGAGATCGTGTCGGTGGGCGACACGGAGTTCATCTTCGGCCAGCAGGTCGATCGGCACCGGTTCCGCACGGAGAACGAGAAGGTGATTCAGGAAGGCGGTCAGCCGGCGGTTGCGCAGCCGATGCTGCTCGGCATCACGCGGGCTTCGCTGAACATCGACTCGTTCATATCCGCGGCCTCGTTCCAGGAGACCACGCGGGTGCTTACCAACTCCGCGATCGCCGGGTCCTCGGACTATCTGCGCGGTCTGAAGGAGAACGTCATCATCGGCAACCAGATTCCGGCGGGTACCGGGATCCGCGCGTATCGGGACGTCAAGCTGTTCGACGAGAACATGGAGAACCTGGACATCACCGTGGAGCGGATCCTGGCCCAGAAGCGCAAGGAGCAGGAGGAGCGCGAGGCGCAGATCCGCGCCGAGATGATGTCCGAGGAGTTGGGCGATCTGGTGAGCGAGGTGCCTACCGCCTGATTTCCGGCCGACCTGACTCCCTGCCGACCGGCGGCGTGCGCGGGCCCGTTTGACGAGCCCGCTTGACGAGCCGCGCCGTCGCTCGGTACGTTCTGGGGCAAGCAAGCCCCGAAGCGGAGGCGGCGGGCCATCGTGTCCGCTGCCGTCGCAGGAAAAGGAAGGTCGGGGGTACTTGACTGTCCGTGCCGAAGGCGCGTATGGTAGTGGCTCGGTTTCTATCAAGCCGTAGACACCTGCGGTCAGCCTGAGTCGCATGCCGGCGGTTCCGCCGGCAGGCAGTTCCGCCGGAAGGACGGGTGTACCCGTGAAGTGGGCGGTTCGTTGGAGTGTGGTAGTTCGAGTATGAGGAGTCAGGAGTGCCGACGATAAACCAGCTCGTCCGGAACGGACGCAAGCGCAGCACCAAGACCAGCAAGAGTCCTGCGCTCCAGTCATGCCCGCAGAAACGCGGTGTATGCACGAGGGTGATGATCGTCACCCCGCGCAAGCCGAACTCCGCTTTGCGCAAGGTGGCGCGCGTGCGTCTGGTTTCGGGGGTCGAAGTGACCGCCTACATTCCCGGGATCGGGCACAACCTGCAGGAGCACTCCGTCGTTCTGATCCGGGGCGGACGCGTCAAGGATCTGGCGGGGGTCCGCTACCACGTGGTACGCGGGGCCAAGGATACGCTCGGTGTCGACGATCGGCGTCGCGCGCGATCGAAGTACGGCACCAAGCGGCCGAGGTCCTGAGGGCCGTATCCGGACAGTTCGTAGCGGGATAATTCAGGGAGTTCACGGAAATGCCCAGACGTAGCGTAAGTACGCAGCGGCGCGACGTGCGCGATGCGCGATTTCGCGACCCGCTTGCGGGACGGTTCATCAACAGCATGCTGCTGCGCGGCAAGAAGTCGCTGGCGGCGCGCACGTTCTATCAGGCGCTCGACTTCCTTGACGGCAAGGGAGAGGGAGATGCGATCGAGATGTTCCACAAGGCGGTGGACAACATCAAGCCGATGCTGGAAGTGAAATCGCGGCGCGTGGGAGGATCCACCTACCAGGTGCCGGTGGAGGTTCGCGAAGACCGCCAGGTCGCGCTCGCGATCCGCTGGCTGCTACAGTTCGCGCGTGCCCGTCGCGGGCGCACCATGGCCGAGCGGCTGGGAGCCGAGTTCCTGGACGCCTACAACAACACCGGCTCGGCTGCCAAGAAGAAAGAGGACACGCACCGGATGGCCGAAGCCAACAGGGCGTTCGCCCACTACCGCTGGTAGTACGGCATCGCTGGCAGGCGGCAGGTCACAGGTAGGGCACCGATGGCGGAACGGACGAATCGGCGTGGAACGGCGCGGTCGCAGCCACTGAACAGGACACGAAACATCGGCATCATGGCGCACATCGATGCCGGCAAGACCACCACGACCGAGCGCATGCTCTATTACACCGGGCGCAAGCACAAGCTTGGAGAAGTGCACGACGGCCAGGCCGAAATGGACTGGATGGAGTTGGAAAAGGAGCGCGGCATCACCATCACCGCCGCCGCCACCTCCTGTCCGTGGCGGGATCACGATATCAACATCATCGACACGCCCGGGCACGTGGACTTCACGGTGGAGGTGGAGCGATCGCTGTGTATCCTCGACGGCGCCGTGGCGGTCTTCTGCGCGGTCGGCGGCGTGGAGCCACAGAGCGAGACGGTGTGGAAGCAGGCTACTCGCTACAAGGTCCCTCGGATCGTGTTTGTCAACAAGATGGATCGCACGGGGGCGCGTTTCGCGGATGTCGTGGATGAGTTGCACGACAAGCTCGGCGCCGACGCGGTCCCCATCCAGATTCCGGTGACGGAAGGCCCCGGCTTTTCAGCTCTCATCGACCTGGTTGCCATGCAGCTCGTCGAGTGGGAGGAATCCGGTCAGGGTACGGAGTACCGCGCCCGGCCGATTCCGGCCGATCTCCTTCCGACTGCCGAAGGGCACCGCATCGAACTTCACGAGAAGCTCGCCGACCACGACGACTCGTTCATGGAGGAGTACCTGGACGGCGCCGACATCTCCCGGGAGCGTGTGCAGCAGGTGATCAGGAAGGCCACCTGCGCCGGCGACCTGTTTCCGGTGCTGTGCGGCGCGGCGTTCAAGAACAAGGGAGTCCAATTGCTCCTCGACGCGGTCGTCGACTATCTGCCTTCGCCGCTGGACAAGGAGCCGGTGTCGGGCATTCGGCCTGCCGACGGTGAGTATGTCGATCGCAGGCCCTCCGATGACGAGCCGTTCTCGGCGATGGCCTTCAAGGTCACCACGGATCCGTACGTGGGCCGGCTCACCTATGTGCGCGTCTACTCGGGCGTGTTGCCGTCGGGGTCGTACGTGTTCAACGCGACCGCCGATGTGCGCGAACGCGCCACGCGCATCCTGCGTATGCACGCCAATCGCCGCGAGGAAGTCGATGCCCTGCGTACCGGCGACATCGCGGCGGTGGTAGGCGCGCGGCGCACGACCACCGGCGACACGCTGTGCGACGCCGACGCCCGGTTGCTGCTCGAATCGATGGTGTTCCCCGACCCCGTCGTGTCCATCGCCATCGAGCCGAAGTCGAAGGCCGAGTCCGACAAGCTCGGCTTGGCCCTGCGCGCGTTGTCCGAGGAGGATCCGACCTTCCACGTGCGCTACGACGCGGAAGTCGGCCAGACGATCATCTCCGGGATGGGCGAGTTGCACCTGGACGTGCTGGTACAGCGTCTGTTGCGCGAGTACTCGGTCGACGCCGATGTCGGACGGCCGGAGGTTGCCTACCGTGAGGCGCTTACCCGGGCGGCCGAATCCGAAGGGCGTTTCGTGCGCCAGACCGGGGGCCGCGGTCAGTACGGTCACGTCGTGATGCGGTTCGAGCCGTTGCCGCCGGGTGCCGGGTTCGTGTTCGAGAGCAAGATCATAGGCGGCGCCGTGCCCAAGGAGTACATTCCCGCCGTGCAGAAGGGTGTCGCCCAGGCCAAGGAGACCGGCTCGGTCGCCGGCTATCCCATGGTTGACTTTCGAGCCGTGCTGCTCGACGGCTCCTACCACGAGGTCGACTCCAGCGAGGTGGCCTTCAGCGTGGCGGCCACGATGGCGTACCACGAAGCGGTGCGCCGCGCCGGGCCGGCGATTCTGGAGCCGATCATGGATGTCGAGGTATGCGCGCCCGATGAGCACCTGGGAGACGTGATCGCGGACCTGGGCGCCCGTTCGGGCCAGATCGGATCCGTGGACGACCGTTTCGGCGGCAAGGTCGTCACCGCCGCCGTGCCCCTGCGGTGCATGTTCGGATATGCTACCGCGCTGCGTTCGATGACCAGCGGGCGCGGCAACCATACGATGCAGTTCGCTGCCTACCGCCGCGTGCCCGCTGCGGTCCAGGAAGAGATCATTCAGCGCGCAGGACGCGCTTCGGAGCGGAACCAGACTCCCGTAGCTTGAGGAGTCCAGGGTTCGTCGAGGAGAACAGGCCAAGGAGACACAAGGGATGGCAAAGGAGAAATTCGATCGCACCAAGCCGCACATGAACGTCGGGACCATCGGTCACGTCGACCATGGAAAGACGACGCTGACTGCGGCAATCACCCAGCACTGCGCCAACAAGTACGGCGACAAGGTGATGACCTACGACCAGATCGACAACGCGCCCGAAGAGAAGGCGCGTGGCATCACGATCAACACCCGGCACGTCGAGTATCAGAGCGAGGATCGGCACTACGCCCACGTCGACTGCCCGGGGCACGCCGACTACATCAAGAACATGATCACGGGCGCCGCGCAGATGGACGGTGCCGTGCTGGTCGTGTCGGCGCCGGACTCGGTCATGCCGCAGACGCGTGAGCACATCCTGCTTGCCCGTCAGGTGGAGGTTCCTTCGATCATCGTGTTCCTCAACAAGGTCGACATGGTGGACGACGAGGAGCTCCTCGAGCTGGTGGAGGAGGAGATCAAGGATGTCCTCAACCAGTACGACTTCCCGGGCGACGACACGCCGATCATCAAGGGATCCGCCCTGGCCGCGATGGAGAATCCGGGCGACGCGGAAGCGAACCAGCCGATCGAGGAGCTGCTCACGGCCATGGATGCGTACTTTCCGCTGCCGGAGCGTGACGTGGATCAGGACTTCCTGATGCCGATCGAGGACGTCTTCTCGATCGCCGGTCGGGGCACGGTCGTGACCGGCCGCGTCGAGAGCGGCCGAATCAAGGTCGGCGAGACGGTGGAGATCGTCGGGATCAAGGAAACCGACAAGACCGTGGTGACCGGTGTCGAGATGTTCAACAAGCTGCTCGACGAAGGGCAGGCCGGCGACAACATCGGCGCCTTGCTGCGCGGTGTGGAGCGCAGTGACGTCGAGCGTGGCCAGGTGCTGGCCAAGCCCGGCTCCATCACGCCGCACAGGCAGGTGAAGGCGCAGGTGTACGCGCTCACCAGAGAAGAGGGAGGGCGCCACTCTCCGTTCTTTGCCGGCTATCGTCCGCAGTTCTATTTCAGGACGACCGACATCACCGGCAGCGTCACGCTCCCGGAAGGCAAGGAAATGGTCATGCCGGGCGACAGTACCGAGCTGAACATCGATCTGATCAACACGATTGCGGTCCAGCGCGGGCTGCGGTTCGCCATTCGCGAAGGCGGACGCACCGTCGGCGCCGGCGCCGTGACCGAGATCCTGGACTGAGGCGACAGGGGAGACTGGCTGGTACCGGGCGATGGCTACGGAACGGATTCGGGTGCGCTTGCGCGGGTTCGACATAGAGCTCGTGGATCAAAGTTCACGGGCGATCGTGCAGACCGTGCAAAAGGCGGGGGCGCGCGTCGCGGGTCCGATCCCGCTGCCGACCCGGATCAACAAATTCACGGTGCTCCGATCCCCGCACGTCTACAAGAAGTCGCGTGAGCAGTTCGAAATGCGGACTCACAAGCGGCTCATCGACATCCTGGAGCCAAGCAGCGCCGTCATGGATGCGCTGATGAAGCTTGAGCTTCCGGCCGGCGTCGACGTCGAGATCAGGCAGTAGGGAGCGTGCGGCGTGGTAGCGGTAGTTGGCGTCAAGGTGGGAATGACGCAGGTATTCGACGATGCGGGCGCGGCGCGCCCGGTGACGCTGGTGCGAGTCGAACCAAATGTCGTGATCGGCACGCGCGTTGCCGCAGGTGACGGGTATGACGCCGTCGTGCTGGGCTGGGGGACGGCTCGCAAGCGGCGGTTGACGAAGCCGTTTGCCGGTCAGTTCCCGGAGGGCATCGATCCGACGCGACGCATCATGGAGTTGCGCGGCTTCGACGGAGAGTTCGAGGTCGGGAAGCCGCTGGACCTGTCCATCTTTTCCGACCGGCGCTTCGTGGATGTCCAGGGCGTGTCGCTCGGGAAGGGTTTTCAGGGCGTGATCAAGCGTCACGGGTTTCGGGGCGGCCGAGCGACGCACGGCTCCAAGTTCCATCGCGCCGGCGGGTCCACCGGTCAGTCGGCGTGGCCGTCGCGGGTGCTGAAGGGCACACGCATGGCGGGGCGCATGGGTGGCCGGCGCGCCACGGTGCAGAACCTCGAGCTGCTGCGCATCGACCAGGAGCGGCGGCTGCTGATGATCGCCGGACCGATTCCCGGCCGCCGCGGCGGGCATGTGTTGGTGGCGAGCGCGAAGAAGAAGCAGGGCGGCCGGAACGGGAGTGCGGAGTGAAGGTTCCGGTTTTGGGCCCGGACGGCAATCCTTCCGGCGAGATCGAGTTGGACGACCGGGTCTTCGACATCGAGGTCTCGGACGGGGCCATCCATGCGGCGCTGCGCAATGAGCTTGCCAATCAGCGCGTCGGCACGGCGGCGACCAAGCGCCGCGGCCAGGTGCGCGGCGGTGGCCGCAAGCCCTACCGGCAGAAGGGTACGGGGCGGGCGCGCGCGGGATCGAGGCGATCACCGCTGTGGGTCGGCGGCGGCATCACCTTTGGCCCGCAGCCGCGCGACTACCGGTATCGGATACCGCGCAAGGTGAAGCGACTGGCCATACGTTCGGTGCTCACGTCCAAATGCCGGGGGAACCAGTTGATGGTGGTCGACGGCGTGCAGTCCGCTTCGGGCCGCACGCGTGAGCTCGCGGCGACGATCGATGCCCTGTCGCCGGGACTGAAGACCGTGTTGGTGTTGGGCGCCGACGACCCGATGACGCGGCGCGCGGGACGCAATCTGTCTTCCTTGCGCATTCTTTCCAGCCAACGGCTCCGGGTGCACGAACTGCTGTACGGAGACCGGGTGCTGCTGCAGCGCGAAGCCGTGGCGCGATTGAACGCCGGATACGGCGGCGCAGATCTGGAGGCCGACGATGGCGGGTGAGATTATCCTCGAGCCGCTGGTGACCGAGAAATCCAACTCCTTGCGCGAGGCCGGCAAGTACAGCTTCCGCGTTGATCCGCGCGCCTCCAAGCAGCAGGTGCTCGCGGAGGTGCGGCGGCTGTTCGACGTCAAACCGGTTCGCTGCAACATCATCAATGTCCCCCGCAAGCCGAAGCGGGTTCGCTACCGGCGCGGTTACACAGCCTCATGGAAGAAGGCGATCGTGACCCTGTCCGGTGACCAGACCATCGAAATCTTCGAGGGCGTCTGATGCCGGTACGGAACCGCAAGCCGACGACGCCGTCGTCCCGCACTACGACCGTTCGCGACTATTCCGAGCTGAGCGATGAGAGGCCGGAGAAGCGCCTCACCGAAGCCCGTCCCTATCGCGCCGGCCGCTCCAAGGGGCGGATCAGCGTTCGCCGCAAGGGCGGTCAGCACAAGCGCCAGTACCGCATGGTAGATTTCAAGCGGGACAACCACGGCGTGCCGGGTACGGTTCATTCGATCCAGTACGATCCGAACCGCAGCGCGGATCTGGCGCTGGTGGTGTTCGCCGACGGGGACAAGCGTTACCTCCTGTCGCCGCGCGGCCTGCGCGTCGGCGCGACCGTGCAGAGCGGTCCCGGCGCGCCGATCGAGATCGGCAATGCCCTGCCGATCGGTGACCTGCCGCTGGGTATCGCCATCCACAATGTGGAGTTGACGCCGGGACGCGGCGGCCAACTGGTGCGTGCCGCAGGCAATAGCGCCACCCTGGTCGCGCGGGAGGGCGAGTACGCGACGGTGCGGCTGCCATCCGGGGAGACCCGTCTGGTCCATGTACGCTGCATGGCCTCCATCGGCGAGATCGGCAACCCCGATCATATGAACGTTTCGCTTGGCAAGGCCGGCCGGGCTCGCTGGATGGGGCGGCGGCCAAAGGTTCGCGGAGTGGCGATGAACCCGGTCGACCACCCGCACGGCGGCGGCGAGGGCAAGGCGTCCGGAGGGCGCCATCCGGTATCCCCCTGGGGGAAGTTGACGAAGGGGATGAAGACGCGGAACAAGCGCAAGCGGTCAGGCGACTTCATCGTCAGCAGACGCCGATGACCACGCGCGAGACCGGAAGGATGACGAGGTAGATTATGTCACGATCGATCAAGAAAGGGCCGTTCGTGTCGCCGGGCCTGTTCAAGCGGGTGATCGAGGCCTCCAAGTCCTCCGGCAAGCAGATGGTCAAGACGTATTCGCGCTGCTCGACGATCATCCCGCAGATGGTCGGGATGACCATCTCGGTCTACAACGGCAAGAATTGGATTCCGGTCTACATCACGGAGAACCTGGTGGGGCACAAGCTCGGCGAGTTCGCTCCGACGCGGGTATTTCGAGGGCACGCGGGGTCGGATCGCAAGGCGGTGCGGCGCTGATGGTCAGGGGCAAGCAGGGCTACACGGCCCACAGCAAGTTCCTGCGTATTTCGCCGAGCAAGGTGCGCCCCCTCGCCGATCTGGTTCGTCGCCAGCCCTATGCCGAGGCGCTGGCGCTACTGGAGACGATGCCGCACAAGGGCGCCGCGCTCCTGCGCAAGACGATCAAGTCGGCCGGCGACAACGCACTGTTTCAAAATGAGGATCTCGACGAGGAGACGCTGTACGTCCGCGAGCTGCAGGTGCTCGACGGTCCGCGCCTGAAGCGCATCTGGGTGCGCGGGCGCGGCCGAGCAGATCGCCAGGTGAGCCGCCTCTGCCATATCTCGGTAGCGGTGGAGGAGATGAGCTAGTATGGGACAGAAGGTCAATCCGACCGGGCTGCGCATGGGGATCAACCAGTCATGGCGCAGCAAGTGGTACGTGGACCCGCGCGAATACGCGGCGACGCTTCACGAGGATCTGTCGTTGCGCAAGACGATCGACACCGCTCCGGAGACGCGCGGCGCGGACATCGCCCAGGTGGAGATCATCCGCCATCCTCAGCGCATCGCACTGATCATCCACACCGGCCGCCCCGGCGTCGTGATCGGAGCCAAGGGGCAGAACATCGAGCGGCTGGGTTCCAAGCTGCAGCGCCAGGTCGGCAAGAAGATCCAGATCAAGATCAAGGAGATCCAGCGGCCCGAGACCAACGCCCAGTTGATCGCGATGAACATCGCGCGCCAGTTGCGAGGGCGGGCGTCGTTCCGGCGGGTCATGAAGATGGCGATCAACAACGCGATGCGCGCCGGCGTACAGGGCATCAAGATCCGGGCCGGCGGACGGTTGAACGGCGCGGAGATGTCGCGCGTCCAGCAGTACAAGGAGGGACGCATCCCGTTGCACACGTTCCGCGCCGACATCGAGTACGGATTCTCCGTGGCTATCACCACGGTCGGAACGCTGGGCATCAAGGTATGGGTCTTTCACGGCGAGGTGTTTGGCCGCGACAAGAAGGACGACGCGGGGCTGCTCCTGAAGCGGCAGCGCGGCCGTGAGGAGGCAGCGTAACCGATGCTGGCTCCAAAGCGGGAGAAGTTTCGCAAGCGCCAGCGCGGCGGGCCGCTACGGCGCGGCGGGGAGCGCCAGCAGGAATTGGCGTTCGGTGATTTCGGTCTGATCGCGCTCGAACACAAGTGGATCACCAACCGGCAGATCGAGGCCGCTCGGGTGGCCATGACCCGGCACGTGAAACGGGGTGGCAAGGTATGGATACGGATCTTTCCCGACATGCCTTACACCATGAAACCTGCCGAAACGCGCATGGGGAAGGGTAAGGGCAACGTGGAGTACCACGTCGCGCCGGTCAGACGCGGTACGGTCATGTTCGAGCTCGCCGGCGTGGAGACCGATCTGGCGCGGGAAGCGCTCACGCTGGCCGGCAGCAAGCTGCCGATCAAGACGACGATCTGTGCGCGCGGCAGCGTGTTCGCACCACAGGCATGAGGACAGTGTTGGCATGAGGACAGTGTTGGCATGAGGACGGTGGCGTGAAGGAACAGTATGGTGAGCTCGCCTACCCGGAGCTGCTGCTCAAGCATGACGAGCTGGTGTCGGAGTACCGCAAGGCACGGTTCGACGCGGTGGTCGGCCACCTGGACAATCCGGTCAGTGTCCGCGTGCTGCGCCGAAGGCTGGCTCGCGCCAAGACCATAATCAATGAGTACGAGCTGGGGATTCGACAGCGATGAATGGAACGGAATGAGTAGCACGGAACGTCTTCGCGTACTGGCAGGAACGGTAGTCTCGGATCGCATGGACAAGACGATCGTGGTCCTGGTCAGTTCCCAGAAGCGCCATCCGATGTACGAGAAATACATCCGCAGGTCCAAGCGCGTGAAAGCGCACGATGCGGACAACGCCTGCCGCATCGGCGACCGCGTCCGGGTCGTGGAATCGCGGCCGCTGAGTCGCGACAAGCGGTGGCGGCTGCTGGAGATCTTGGAACGGAGCAGCTGATGGTACAGGCGATGAGCTATCTCAACGTCGCGGACAACTCGGGCGCCAAGCGCGTGCAGTGCATCAAGGTACTCGGCGGCACGCGCCACGTAAGCGCCGGGGTCGGCGATCGGATCGTGGTGACGGTCAAGACCGCGATACCGTCCGCCACGGTACGCAAGGGCACGGTAGTGCGGGCGGTGATCGTGAGGACGCGGAAGGAGACGCGCCGAGTCGACGGCTCATACATCCGCTTCGACGACAACGCCTGCGTCCTGATCGACGAGGCCGGCAATCCGTCCGGAAAGCGTATCTTCGGTCCGGTCGCGCGGGAATTGCGCGATCGTGACTACATGAAGATCGTCTCCCTGGCACCGGAGGTGCTGTAACATGGCGCGCAAGCGTGGAGTCGGCCGCGCGCAGGTGCGGGTACGACTGCGCCGTGATGACCAGGTGGTGGTGATCGCCGGCAGGGAGCGGGGCAAGACCGGCCGCGTGTTGCGCATCGACATCGATCGGCAGCAAGTGGTCGTGGAGGGGCTCAACCTGGTGAAGAAGGCGATACGACCCACTCAGCAGCGCCAGCAGGGAGGCATCTCCGAGATCGAGGCGCCTATCCACCTGTCGAACGTGATGCTGAGCACGCCGGAGGGACGCTCGAGGATCCGGTATGAGACCGGTGGTGCCGGTGCCTCCGGCGGGGGCAGCAGCGGTGAGGGCACTCGCCGCGTCGCCGCGCGTACGGGGCAGGAGCTGTGAGCAAGAACAAAGCCGGCAATGGAACGGCAAGCGGGAACGGCGACGCCAGAGGCGGGTACGTGCCGCGTCTGCGCGCCCTGTACCGGGACACGGTTGCGCCGGCGCTGATCGAGGAGTTCAGCTACGACAGCGCCATGCAGGTCCCCAGGCTGACCAAGATCCTGCTGAGCATGGGCGTCGGCATGGCTCCCACCAATCGCCAGCTCCTCGACACCGCGGTCAACGAGCTCACGCTGATCGCCGGCCAGCGGGCGGTGACCACGCGCGCGCGGCGCTCGATCGCAGCGTTCAAGATTCGGGCCGGAATGGAGATCGGCGCGATGGTGACCCTTCGCGGCGATCGCATGCTGGAGTTCCTCGATCGTTTCGTGAACGTGGCCGTGCCCCGCATCAAGGACTTCCGTGGTCTGTCCCCCAACTCATTCGACGGAAGAGGCAACTACTCGGTGGGGGTCGATGAACAGATCATCTTTTCCGAGATCGACTACGATCGCATCGACTCGATTCATGGACTCAACGTCACCATCGTTACCTCGGCGCATACCGACCGGGAGGGCCGCAGTCTTCTCGCCGGATTGGGAATGCCGTTCCGCAGCGAGTGACGGACTGCACGGCGGTGAAGAGGATCAGGATGGTACGGACCGCGACGGGCGGGCAGGACGGAGTCCGGGCCCGCGCATGGACGATGGAGGTATAGGTGGCACGCAAGGCACTGATCGTGCGCGCGCAGCGCAAACCCAAGTTCTCGACACGCAAGGTCAACCGGTGCCGCTGCTGCGGGCGGCCACGGGGCTATCTGCGTCGTTTCGAGATGTGTCGGATCTGCTTCAGAGATCTCGCCAGCCGGGGACTGATACCCGGCGTGACGAAGTCGAGCTGGTAGCCCCGTGGGTGTGACCGATCCGGTAGCGGACATGCTGGCCAAGATCCGCAACGCGGGCATGGCCGGCCACGAGAGCGTGGATATCGTGCCCTCGAAGTTCAAGTTGGAGATCGTCAAGACGTTGAAGACCGAGGGCTACGTGCGCAACTTCAAGCGCGCCGGCCAGGACGGTCAGGGGCCGGTGCGCGTGTTCCTCAAGTACGACGACCAGCGCAGGCCGGTCATCCGCGGAATGCAGCGGATCTCGAAGCCGGGGCGCCGGGTGTATCGGAGCTATCGCACCATGCCTCGTATCCTGAACGGGTATGGGACACTGATCGTCTCCACCTCGTCGGGCGTGATCACCGGCCGCAAGGCCGCTCAGCAACAGGTCGGCGGCGAGCTGATCTGCAGTGTGTGGTAGCCGGATGTCACGCGTAGGAGTGTTGCCGATTCCGGTGCCGACGGGAGTCGAAGTGGCGGTGCATGGCAGGCAGGTGGACGTTGCCGGTCCCAAGGGCACGCTCAGCACGTCGTTGCCCGATGTCGTGCGGGTCGATGTCGCGGACGGAACGGTCGCCGTCAGCCGAGCCGACGATGAACGGTCCTCGCGGGCGGTGCACGGTCTGACCCGCAACCTGATCGCCAACATGGTGACCGGGGTGTCGACCGGGTTCACGCGGGAGCTTCTCATCAACGGGGTGGGGTACCGTGCGGAGGTTCAGGGGACGACGCTGGTCGTCGACGCCCGCTACTCGCGGCCGGTCCAGTTGCAGATTCCGGACGACCTCGCCGTTCAGGTGGAGGGCGGCAATCGTATCCAGATCTCCGGCGTCGACAAACAGCGTGTCGGCCAGTTCGCCTCGGATGTCCGGTCGGTACGGCCGCCGGAACCGTACAAGGGCAAGGGCATCCGCTACGCGGACGAGCACGTGCGCCGCAAGGTAGGAAAGTCGGCCGTGGGAGGTGCCGACTGATGGGTGCGCCGGCCAAGGTGGTGCGTCGTCTTCGGCGCAAGCGGAGCATTCGTGGTAAGGTGCGCGGCACCGCCGTGCGGCCGCGGATGACGGTTTTCAAGAGCAACCGATACACCTACGTTCAGGTGATCGACGACGACGCAGAGCGTACCGTGGTGGCGGTTTCGAATCGGGAAGCGGCGGTCGATGTGCCCAACCGGGTGACCGACCTCGGCCGGCTCGGTGAGCTCGCGGGCGAACGATTGCGCGCGAGTGGGATACGGAGTGTGGTGTTCGATCGCAACGGCTATCCCTATCACGGCAAGATCAAGGCGATCGCGGACGGCGCACGCAAGTCCGGCATCGCATTGTAGGATTTCGAGGGGTAACGGTGGGCGACAGAGACCGGGAACGCGGCGACCGGGGTGAGGGATTCGAGAAACTCGTTCGCCTCAACCGAATTGCCAAGGTAGTGAAGGGAGGCCGCAGATTCTCGTTTTCTGCGGTGATGGTGGTCGGTGACCGCAACGGCCATGTCGGCGTCGGGTTCGGCAAGGCTGCCTATGTGGCCGACGCCATTCGCAAGGGTTCGGAACGGGCGCGGCGCAACATGGTGAGAGTTCCGATGCGGGGCGGCACTCTGCCGCATCAGGTCAACGGTGTGTTCAAGGGGGCGAAGGTGCTGCTGAAGCCCGCAGCTCCGGGAACCGGCGTGATTGCCGGCGGTCCGGTGAGGGCGGTGCTCGAGGCGGCCGGCGTGCGCGATGCGCTCAGCAAGTCGCTGGGCTCGCAGAACTCGATGAACTTGGTGAAGGCCGTGTTTCAGGGCCTGGGTCAGATCATGGAAGCCTCGGAAGTTGCCGCCCGCCGTGGCAAGACCGTTTCGGAGCTGTGGCGATAGTGGCTGCCATCGGCACCGAAGGCCCCCTGCGGCTCACCGACGGCGCGCGCGTGCGCGTGACGCTCGCCCGGAGCGTTATCGGGCGCAGCCCCAGGCATCGGGCCACGGTTGAGGCGCTCGGGTTGCGCGGCATCGGCTCGTCGGCCGAGCACACCGCCTCCGCGCCGATCATCGGCATGATCCGCAAGGTGCGCTACCTGCTTGCGATCGAGGAGATCTCATGAGCGAACCTGACAGCACCGTGGATGCGCCGCGGGTCCGCCGGCCGGCCGGCGCCGTACGCAAGCGACGCGTCGTCGGCCGCGGCTCGGCGAGCGGGCATGGCGGCACCTCGGGACGTGGAACGAAAGGACAGCGGGCCCGCGCCGGCAGCGGCGTTCGCCCCACCTTCGAGGGCGGGCAGATGCCGCTGTACCGGCGTATCGCGCGCCGCGGCTTCAGCAATCACCCGTTCCGGAATGTCCACGAGGTATTGGATGTCCGCGATCTCAACCGCTTTGCGGACGGGGCCACCGTCGACCGGCAGGCGCTCCTGGAAGCCGGCATGATCGGATCGGCCGGCGTGCCGGTCAAGCTGTTGGGCTCGGGAGAACTCGAACGTGCGCTCACCGTACGCATCGATCGCGCGTCCTCCGGCGCTTGCCGGAAGGTGACGGCCGCCGGTGGCACGATCCATCTGACCGATGCCGCCGCTGATGCTTCGCCCGATGACGCTCCGGCGTCGGATGGAACCGCAGGCGACGAGTCGGGCTGATGGCTAATCCGCTGCTCGACATCTTTCGGATCCGCGACCTGCGGGAACGGATCCTGTTCACGGTCATGATCCTTGTGATATTCCGGATCGGCGCGTTCCTGCCGATCCCCGGGATCGATGTCAGCACCGTCAAGAACTTCTACGCCGCGCAGCAGTCGGGCGGCATCGGCATTACGGACTACTTCGACTTCTTCTCGGGCGGCGCATTCACGAACTTCTCCGTCTTCATGTTGGGAATCGTGCCGTACATCACCACGTCGATCATGATGCAGCTCCTGGTCCTGGTGTTCCCGAAGCTGAAGAAGATCTCCCAGGAGGATGGCGGCAAGAAGCGCATCCAGCGGTACACCCGGATCGCTACGGTCGGCGTTTGTCTCATTCAGTCCTTGACCGTCACGACCTTCGCCGGCCAGATCCCCGGTGCGATCATCATGGATCGCATCCCGTTCACGATCCTGGCTACCGTCACCGTGACCGCCGGCACGATCTTCCTGATGTGGCTGGGGGAGCAGATCACGCAGCGTGGCATCGGCAACGGCATATCGCTGCTGATCTTCGCCGGAATCGTCGCCCGCATCCCGGACGCGATCTACCTCATGATCAACCAGGTGCAGCGTGGCGACTTGAATCCGGTCTTCTTCGTCCTCGTGCTCGGCGCGTTCGTCGGAGTGATCTCGCTGGTCATCTACGAACAGCAGGGACAGCGAAGGATCCCGGTCAACTACGCCAAGCGGGTGATCGGCCGCAAGGTCTACGGCGCGCAGAACGCCTACCTCCCGTTCAAGATCAACCCCTCGGGAGTCATCCCGGTGATCTTCGCTTCTTCGGTCCTGATCTTCCCGCTGCAGATCGCGCAGAACCTGGGCGGCGGCGTGCCGTGGCTCTCGCGCTTCGCGGCATGGCTGACGCCGAACGGCGTGCCGTACATGCTGTTCTACGCGCTGTTGATCGTGTTCTTCGCCTACTTCTACACGCAGGTCACGCTGAACCCGGTCGAGATCAGCAAGCAGATCCGCGAGAACGGCGGCTCGATCCGCGGCATCAGCTCCGACAACATGACGGAGTACCTGACGCGGATCCTGAACCGGATCATCTTACCGGGAGCGCTGTTCCTGGCGGTCATCGCCATCATTCCGTCCATCATCCAGGCGTTGTTCCGGTTTCCATCCAGCGTCGCCTTCCTGATGGGCGGCACGTCGCTGTTGATCATGGTCGGCGTCGACCTGGACACGATGAGTCAGATCGAAGGGCATCTGAAGATGCACCATCACGACGGGATCGTTCGCAAGGGCCGCGTACGGGCCCGCAATCTGTAGAGGTCATCATGAAGGTCAGGGCCAGCGTGAAGAAGATGTGCGCGAAGTGTAAGGTCATCAGGCGTCGCGGCGTCGTCCGCGTCATCTGCGACAACCCGAAACACAAACAGCGACAGGGGTAACGACATGGCGAGGATCGCGGGGATCGACCTGCCGAACAAGCACGTGAGCGTAGGCCTGACCTACATCTTTGGAATCGGAGCGCCTTCGGCGGCTGCGATCTGTGACAAGACCGGGATCGCCCGGGACCGGATGCTGAACGACCTGGCACCGGAAGAGGTCAACGAGTTGCGGCGCGTGATCGAGAGCGACTACGTGGTCGAAGGGTCGTTGCGCACCGAGGCGTCGCTCAACATCAAGCGGCTGATGGACATCGGCTGTTATCGGGGCATACGCCACCGGCGCGGACTGCCGGTGCGCGGACAGCGTACGCGAACCAACGCGCGCGGGCGCAAGGGCAGCAAGAAGACGGTCGCGGGCAAGAAGAAAGCGCCCACCGCCAAGTGACGACAGGGCTGATTCGGCGGACAGGGCCGATTCGACGGACAGGGCCGATTCGACGGACAAGACTGGTAAAGGACGGTTGCGAGTAACGTAGATGGCAAAATCGAAAGGCAAACGGGACCGGGCGGTCAGCGAGGGGAACGTCTATATCCAGGCGACCTTCAACAACACGATCGTGACGATCACCGACCTTATGGGAAACGCGGTGTCGTGGGCTTCGGCGGGCTCTCTCGGGTTCCGCGGGGCGAAGAAGTCCACTCCGTTCGCGGCGCAGACGACCGCTGAGACCGCCGCGCGGAAGGCGATGGACTACGGCCTGATGGAGGTCAACGTGTTCGTCAAGGGTCCCGGTGGGGGCGGCGAATCGGCTGTTCGGTCCCTCGGGGCGCTCGGCCTCCGCGTGCGCACGATTCAGAACGTCACGCCGATTCCACACAACGGCTGCCGGCCGCAGAAGAAGCGGAGGGTGTAGCGATGGCTCGCTACATCGGCCCTGCCTGCCGGCTTTGCCGAGCGGAAGGGGTAAAGCTGTTCCTCAAGGGGGCGCGCTGTCATTCCGACAAGTGTCAGATCACCAGGCGGCGCGGCAAGCCGGGCAAGGCCCCGCGGGCCCGCATGCAGAAACTGTCGGACTACGGCATGCAGCTTCGCGAGAAGCAGCGCGTGAAGCGCATGTACGGAATGCTGGAACGACAGTTCCGCATCTTCTTTGATCGCGCCAACCGGCAGCGCGGCGTTACCGCGGAGAACCTGGTGCGCATGTTGGAGCAGCGCCTCGACAACGTAGTATACCGCATGCACTTCGCCAGTTCGCGCAAGCAGGCGCGGCAGCTCGTCTCGCACGGTCACGTCATGGTCAACGACCGGCGGGTGACCATCCCGAGCTATCTGGTACAGAAGGACGACGTGCTGGAGTTGCAGGAGCGGGGCAAGATGATGACCGCGGTCAAGGACAGTCTGAAGGAGTATTCCCGCTCCGGAACGCTGCCATGGCTGGAGGTCGACCCGGATGCGGTCCGTGGTCGGGTCCTGGCTCTGCCACGGCGGGCCGACGTCCCGGATCTCGAAGGCGTCAACGAGCAGCTGATCGTCGAGCTGTATTCCAAGTGAGGGGCTGATGGCGAGAAAAAACCTCTTGAAGGGGCTCAATCGGCCGACCGGTATGGTCTTCGAGCACACCGACGTGGATGCCTCCTACGGGAAGTTCATCGCGTATCCGTTCGAGCGGGGCTATGGCGCGACCATCGGCAACAGCCTGCGGCGCATTCTGCTTTCGGGAATCCAGGGGTATGCGATCACGGCCGTGCGGATCGCCAGCCGCGAGGAGGACGGATCATCGCACACGGTTTCCAGTGAATTCGAGCCCATTCCTCATGTCGTCGAAGACACGCCGGATATCATCAACGCCCTTAAGCAGATCAGACTGGCGCTGGACGAAGGGGTGGAGGAGCGGACGGTGTACGTGGAAGCGTCCGGCCCCAAGACCCTGGTCGCCGGCGATCTGGCGGTGGACACGGGCATAGTGGTGACTACGCCGGAGCTGGCGATCGCCACCCTCATGGAAGACGCGAATCTCGAGTTCGAGGTGCAGATCGAGTTCTCGCGTGGTTATCTGCCGGCGGAGAACAGCGAACGCTTCATCGACATTGTAGGCACGATTCCGATCGACGCTCTGTTCTCGCCGATCACGCGCGTGAAGTACGCGGTGGAGAACACCAGAGTCGGCCAGCGGACCGACTACGACAAGTTGGTGCTGGAGGTGTGGACGGACGGCACGCTCAAGCCTGAGGACGCGGTCGCGGAGGCGGCCAAGATCGCCAAGGACCACTACACGATATTCATCAACTTCGAGGAAGACGAGGTCGGCGACCACGAGGAGCTCGATCTCGAGGACGAACGGCTGCGCCGCTTGCTCGATACCCCGGTCGAAGAACTGGAGCTGTCGGTGCGTTCCAGCAACTGCCTGCGGAACGAGAACATCCGCACGATCGGCGACCTGACGCGCAGGACCGAGGAAGAGATCGCCAAGACGCGAAATTTCGGACGGAAGTCCCTCGACGAGATCAAGAAGCGGCTGGAAGAGCGTGGGTTGCAGCTTGGCATGAGCGACTACAGCGCGGTGCGGCAGCAGCTTGCCAGCGCCGAATCGGTCGCTCCCGCCACGGGTGAGGGGGGCGATGAGGCAGCGGTCGGCAACACGGAGGCAACGGTGGGCGGCACCGAGGCAACGGTGGGGACCGAGGCCGCGGCGGGCGCTGAGGTTGCGGCGCTTGACGAGACCGACGAGTGAGCATCATGTACGGAAACCGGTGCATCCTGGGGGTGGAGTGAAGTGAGACATCGCGTCGGCTACAATCCGCTCGGCCGCACGCCGAGCCACCGCAAGGCGCTCCATTCCAACATGGTGGCGGCGCTGTTCCGGCACGAACGCATCCGCACCACCCGTGCCAAGGCACTTGCCGTGCGTCGCAGCGCGGAGAAGATGATTACGCGCGCCAAGCACGACAGTGTGCACAGCCGGAGAATCATCGCGCGGCGCCTGCATGATCCGGCGGTGCTGGCCAAGCTGTTCGATGTCCTGGGACCTCGCTTTCAGAGCCGTCCCGGCGGATATACGCGTGTGCTGAAGCTCGGCCCGCGATACGGCGATGCCAGCGAGATGGTGATCCTGGAGTTGCTCGACCGGCCGGTCGATACGGAAGAAGCTCCCTGAGCAGTCACCCCGGCGCCGCGTAGGCAGCCGATCGGACGAGTACGCCGCGGGCGCGGATGAAGCGCATGCGAGGCCGCATCGCTCGGGGTTGCCCGCACTGAGAGGCACCGCGGCCCGCTGGCTTGACGGCAACCTGTCGGCTTCAACGCGGTTGTTGGTGGGTCTGCTGCTGGCCGCCGGACTGGTCGCGCAGGAGGACCTGATGCTGCGCGGAGCCCAGGCGCTGATCTTCGCCGCGCTGGCATGGCTGGTGCAACCGCGCCTGCGGCTGCGGCGCACCATGTTGTTCCTCGGCGTGACGGTCGCGTTCAATCTGCTCACCCCGGCCGGTCGCGTCCTGCTGCGGATCGGCGGCGTCGCGGTCACGGAGGGGGCTCTGACCGTCGGCGCGGGCAAGGCCGCAAGCCTGGGCGGATTGATGTTCCTCTCGCGGCTCATGGTCGATTCGCGCCTGCGGCTACCCGGAGCGGCGGGGGCACTGCTCGCCTCGAGCCTCGCGTTCCTTGCGCGTCTCATGGACGGCCGTGTGCGTTTCGACCTGCGCCATCCTGCCCGGAGCCTCGACCGGGCATTGCTCTGTGCCCGGGACGCCGCGCCCGAAGCGCCACCGGCCGGAGGCGGTTCCGGCACGACGACTCTGCTGGGCGGGACGTGCGTGGCCGTGCTGCTTGCGCTCGCAGGCGGAGCGCTCGTCTGGAGCCGCCTCCGCGGCTGATCCGTGACGGTGTGCGTCTCTGCGGTACACTGAGCGCGAGGCGAGCGGAGCGGTGCCGGGAACGCGAGCGGCGGAGGGACGCCGGACGTCGTGAGGCTGGAGCAACTGCCGGCCGTGGGTCGCCCGCGCAAGCCGGTAAAGCCGCCGCCGGTGACCTCCACGGCTCGGGACGAGCACCTGGAGGAATTGCCGCCTGCACGGGAAGCCGAGGACCCGTTGCGGGCGAACCGTCGCGTGGCGGCAGCGGAGAACCGGCCGTCCGCCCACATCAGCGTCCATCCGATGCGGGAGCTGCTTGATCTGGCGGCTCCGGGCAGCCCGGCGGTCGCGGTCGAGGACGGGGTCTACCGCGTTCAGCCGCACGCCTACGGCGGGGGCCCGGGGCGCGATCCGGGTTTGCGCCGGCTGGCGGCTGCGGTGACCGGCGGCGCGGCGGACGCAGATGGTCCGGCCGGTGGTGAGGTGGACGTGGGAAGCGAGGACGGCGACGCGCTGCAGGTGACCGTGTACGGCATCGAGATGGACGCGTTCCTGGCAGACGCGCGCGGCGACGAGCAGACCGGGACCCGCGGTGGTCCGTTGGATCGCCTGGCTCGCCGCGTGGACGCCGTCGGCGCGGCTCTCCTGGTTCGCGGTCGACACGGGGGATACCGGTCGCGGCAGATCGTCGGCATCCTGGACCGGGCGGGCGGGCGGCTCGCGTTCGCGGATGAGGATCCGGTGTCCGCCCGTTACCTCACCCGTCGCGTGGCGCTCATCGTGGAGGATCCGCTGCAAGCGATCCCCGGATTGGGCCGCCGCTTCGCCGCGTCGGCGCGCGACCGGATCGGTTGCCTGTCCTTCCTTCCCGCACGGGCGGGCGGGCGGGCGGCCTACCTCATGCTTGCCGGCGCGCAGGGTGCGGGCGCCCAAGGTGTGGGCGCATGGAACGTACAGGTCCTCGTGCGACGGTTGCGGCTGGTGAGGGATGCCGGGAAGGGCGGCCTGCCTCCTCCTTGACTTTGCCCGGCCCGGCCCGTACCGTGGATGTCAGCCATTATGGAGGAACGAAGTGGGACTGGTATGGTTCTTCATTCTTCCTCTCGCCGGTTTGCTGATCGGCTGGCTCGTCCGATGGTCCTACGCAAGATTCGAGCTTGCTTCTGCGGAGCAGAAGGCAAGAAGAGTACTCCAAGACGCGATACGAGAGGCGGAAGAGAGGAAACGTGAAGCCCTCATCGAGACAAAGGACCAGCTCCTCGCCGAGCGCGAGACGCTGGACCAGGAGGCCCGTGATCAACGGCGCGAGATCGAGCGCTATGAACGGAAGATTCGTCAGAGGGAAGAGAGCCTCCAGGAGCGACTTGAGACCCTAGGCCGTCAGGAACGAGCACTCGCGACGCGCGAGCAGCAAGTACAGGAGCGAGAGGACGCCGTCGACCACGCTGGAGCGGCGTTGAACGCCGAACTGGAGAAGGTCGCCCAACTCACGGTTGCGGAGGCCAAGCGGCAACTGACCGCGAACATAGAAACGGAAGCCCGCCGGGAGGCGCACGACTTGGTGCGGCGCATCGAGGCGGAGGCGGCAGAGGGTGCCGAGCGGCGTTCCCGTGCGGTCATCATCTCCGCAATGCAGCGCTTGGCGACCGAGGTTACCGCCGAGACCAGCGTCACCTCGGTCGATCTCCCCTCCGACGAAATGAAGGGGCGGATCATCGGCCGGGAAGGCCGCAACATACGGGCCCTGGAGACCCTGACGGGCGTCGACATCATCATCGACGACACGCCTGAAGCCGTGATTCTCTCCTGCTTCGATCCGGTGCGCCGGGAGACCGCGAAGCTGGCTCTGCATCGGCTGGTATCGGACGGGCGCATCCATCCGGCGCGGATCGAGGAGGTCGTACGCAAAGTGATGCGGGAGCTTGAGCAGACGCTGTTCGAAGAGGGGCAGCGGGTGTTGTTCGAGCTCGGCATCCACGACATGCACCCGGACGGCGTGGCGGCGCTCGGTCGCCTGCGCTACCGAACCAGCTATGGCCAGAACCAGCTCGCCCACTCCAAGGAAGCCGCCGTGCTCGCCGGGTTCATCGCGGTCGAGATCGGGGCCGACACAAAAGCCGCCAAGCGGGCGGCTCTGCTGCACGACGTGGGCAAGGGCATGGTATCGGACGGGGAGGTCGGGCACGCCGAGCTCGGCATGGATCTGGCCAAGCGGATCGGCGAGAACGACATCGTGTGCAACGCGATCGGATCGCATCACAACGACATCGAGCCCGAGACGGTGGAGGCCATCATCGTCCAGATCGCGGACACCGTCTCGTCCTCGCGGCCCGGCGCGCGCCGGGAAGCGCTCGACAACTACCTCAAGAGGTTGGAGGACCTCGAGCGGATCGCCGGCGAGTACCAAGGGGTGGAAAAGACCTATGCGATCCAGGCCGGACGCGAGCTGCGCATACTGGTGAGCGCCGACTCGGTTTCCGACCATCGCGCCGGCGAGCTGAGCCGAGCGGTGGCGCGCCGGATCGAAGACGAAGTCACCTATCCCGGCCGCATCAAGGTGACGGTGATCCGCGAGACGCGCATCACCGAGTACGCGCGGTAAGCGTTCGCGTAGCTTCGCGCCCGGCTTGCCTGCTGTTGATCCACGCTGACCCTGCGCCCATGGATCCGGCAGGGGGGCCGGCCGCAGCCACGCAGCTCCGAACCCCTCGCGGGGAGTCGTCGGCGCGGCTCGGAGTCCTCCTCATCGGGGACATCGTCGGCGACGCAGGCATGAGAGCCGTGTTCGCCGGACTGCGAGGCCTGCAGCGGCGAACCGGCGCCGCGGTAGTCATCGCCAATGGGGAAAACGCCGTCGATGGCTACGGACTGACACCGGAAGTTGTGGACCGCATCCTCGGTTTCGGAGTTCAGGTGATCACGTCAGGCAATCATGTCTGGCAGCATCCCGTGTTGCATCACACGCTCGAACAGGAACAGCGGTTGCTGCGTCCCGAGAACTACCTCCCCGATGCACCGGGGCACGGATGGTGCGTGGTGCGGACGCCGGCGGCTGACGTCGGCGTGCTCAACGTGCAAGGCCGTCATGCGCTCCCGTCACCGCGGTGTCCGTTCCGGACGGCGGACAGCGCCGTCGCTGCCCTGCGCACCAGGACACCCGTGATCGTGGTCGACATGCACGCCGAGTCATCGGAGGAAAAGGAAGCGCTGGCGCTCCATCTGGATGGCCGCGTGTCGGCCGTGATCGGCACGCACACGCACGTGACCACGGCAGATGAGCGCATTCTCCCGGGCGGCACCGCCTACATCACCGATGTCGGCATGACCGGCCCTGCCGGTGGGGTGATCGGGTTCGATCAGCGGGTGTCGGTACGGCGCAGCCTGTCGCAGATGCCCCTGAAGCTTGCGGTGGCCGACGGTCCAAGCTTGTTGAACGCCGTCCACGTCGAGGTGGACGCCGCCAGCGGCCGCGCGCTGGCGATCGAACGCATGAGAGTCGGCGAGGACCGATGACGCTCCGCGGCTTCTCCGGGGCGGTTGGGTACGGTAGACGGAGCGGTGACCAGGAGGGATTCAGCGCTCGATTGAGTCCCGGGTGAGCGGTTCGCCGATGTAGATGCCTTCCGGCCCGAGGTAGTCGACGTTGGTTCCATCGATGAGGACCTGCACCGCGTCGACGGTAGGAAGATCGGTGGCCGAATACACGAGCTGCTTCAGGCGGCCCAGGAGTGCTTCCTGGCCGAGCGAGCTGAAGCGGAATCCCTGGCCGAGATCGATGGTCGCCGTCCCGTCCTGGACGGATACACCGTGAAGCTCCACATCCTCGGGCAGCAGGCTGATGAGATCGAGGCGCTGCTCGGCATCCGTGGGCCCGGCCAGGAGCTCGCGCAGCGTCGCCGTGAGCGGCGCGGCATCGGCGCTGACCGATCGCTGCACGCCGTGGAGCCGGATTTCGCCGGCCTCGTCCACCATCACGAAGAACACCCGGGCGGTGCGCTGCGGCACGGGCGGTTCGGGTTGCTCCACACGGGCAGGCTGCGGGGCCTCAGGCTCCTGCGTCGGGTCGATCGTCTCCGCACGGTCCGGCGCCTGGCTCCGATTCACGTACCGGTTCGACGGCTGGCCGGATGGTCGCTGCACGACTACGGAGGAACCATTCCCCGGCCTCACCGCCGAAAAGAAGTCGGTTGACTCCAGCACCCGTTCGATGGTCGGACGGCTGAAAACGAACACCACCAGCACCGCGGTAACCAGGCCCAGCCAGAAGACGAACCCCACCCACGACCGCTTGCGAGCCATTCCTATTGAGATCATCGGCACGCCGGTCCGCCGATTTGATGCGGTCGGCGGTGTCGTGTCAGGGCCGCGAGTTTGACAGTGCGGAGGTCGGGGACGTACCGTGGGCCCAGGGAGTGCCGCTGCTGCTGCTGCCGACGCTCCGTTCAGATCATGACTGTCGCCATCATCGGGCGGCCCAACGTCGGCAAGTCCACCTTGTTCAATCGGCTCTGCAACCTCCGCCGGGCGATCACCCACGCGGATCCCGGGGTTACCAGAGACCTGGGCTACGCGCCATGGGATATTGGCGGCGGCCTGACGGCCACGCTGATGGACTCAGGCGGTGTCGTCAGTGCGCGGATCCCTGACGAACCGCTTGCAGACCAGGTTTCGACGCGCGCGCGTGAGGCGGCGGCCGCGGCCGACGTGGTCCTGCTGGTCGTCGACTTCGACGGACCGAGCTCCGACGACCATGCGCTCGCGGAGGATCTTCGCCGCCGCGGAAAGGACCCGATCGTGGCGGTCAACAAGGCCGACCATGCCGCCCTTGACGTCGAGGCGGCTCGATTCCACGAACTCGGCTTCCCCGACGTCGTGGCGATCTCCGCAGCCCACGGCCGCGGCATCGATGCGCTTGCAGAGATCACCCGCACGCGTCTCGCGGCCGCGGGCGGGGTTCTCCATCACGCTCACGACCCGGTGCCCGATGAGGACACCCCGGACGGAGTGGTTCGTCTTGCGTTGCTCGGGCGGCCCAACACCGGCAAGTCGACGTTGCTCAATGCGCTCACCGGGCGCCCGCTGGCGCTGGTGGACGCCACGCCCGGCACGACCCGGGATCCGGTGAGCGGCCGCTTCGTCGCAGATGGCGTGCGGTTCGAGGTCGTGGACACCGCGGGGCTCCGGCGGCGGACGCGCGTACAGGAACCGGTGGAATACTATTCCACACAACGTTCGGTCGACGCGCTGGAGCACAGCGACGTGGTCGTGCTGCTGGCGGATGCCGGGGAAGAGATCGCCGACCAGGACAAACGCTTGGCGTCCCTGGCGGTGCGCAAGGGAAACGGTCTGGTGGTAGCGCTCAACAAGTGGGATCTGTTCCAGCCTCACCAGCGCGATCGGGTGATCGCGCGCGCCCGCTACCAGCTTCCGGCACTGAACTACGTACCGCTGATCACGTTGTCCGCCCGCGAGCGAACCGGCATTCCCAGCCTGACCGAAGCGTGCGCGGCGGTGAGCAGGCAGCGCTCCCGGCTGGTCTCCACCAGCCAGATCAACGATGCGGTGCGGAAGTGGAACCGTGGGCCGGGCACTTCGGAGAAAGGAAGGCGCGCGGCGCCGGGCCGCCAACCTCTCCGAGTCCAGTATGGGGTGCAGACCGGCACGAATCCCGTGCGCCTCCTGTTTTTCGTCAACAGGGTTCGTGTTCCGTCCCACTACCGCCGCTTCCTCGAGAACCGGGCGCGGGCCGACCTGGGCTTCGACCGGGTCCCAATCATCATCGACGTTCGCGGGCCTGAGAAACGCGACCCATCGGGCAGGCGCTGAAAGGGGATCGGTACGTACTACTCGATCGGGCAGGTCAGCGAACTGCTGGGGGTCAAGCCGCACATCCTGCGCTACTGGGAGCGTTCCATCCCGCAGATCGCTCCTCGCAAGAATGCCTACGGCCGACGAGTGTACGGCAGCTATGAGGTGAACGTGTTGTTTCGCGTCCGCTACCTGCTGCAGGAGGCTCGCTTTACGGTCGACGGCGCGAGCCGTCGGCTGTGGCAGGAAGCGGAGCGGGTCGATCCGGAGTTGCGCGCCCAGCTCGCCGAGATCCGCGACGACCTGCTGGCCGCGCTGGTCGCCAGCAGGTCGGTGCGGCGCGCCATCGCGGAGAGGGCCGGCAACGGCCGCGGTGCTGCTTCCGGCGCTTCGACGATGCCGGCGCAGGCACGGCCATGAAGCGAACTATCTTGTAGTTCCACATCAAGAGCGGGGCGGTTCGTACCGTCATTCAATAGGTAGGATGAAGGGGTACGTGTCCGCGGGTGCCCGGGTGCTGCTCGCGATGTCGAGCCTCGCCGGACGCAGGGTCTCCCGCCCCCGCGTGTGCCTTGCCCTGGCCGCGAGTGCCGTCGCTCTGCCGCTTGCGATCCTGGCCGACGAGCGTGAGCTCCTGAGCGAAGCCGCGCGGCGGATTACCGATGGCGACTACGAGCTCGCCTTGCAGGTGTACGACACGTTTCTCGCCCGCTATCCGAAGTCCGAGTCAATTGCGGATGTTCACTTCGGCCGGGGGGTCTCGCTGTATCACCTCGGCCGCTACGAGGAGGCGCTTTCGACCTTCGCACTGATCGGAAGCCGCTACCGGCTCGCTGCGTTCCTCGAAGAGATCCCCTATTGGACCGGGATCACCCGGTATCAGCTCGGTGCCTTCGAGGCCGCGGCGCTGGATCTCAAGCAGTTCGTGAGCTCGGGCGCCGCGCCTGCACGCCGGCCGCAGGCACTGCTGTACCAGGGCTTGGCCGAGTTGGGGGCCGGGAGGGTTGTCGCGGCGCAGGAGTCGCTCGCGGAGCTGATGCGTCAGAGCGAGGGCATGTCCGACGGAACGATCGCCTACGCCGCGGTCCTGCTGGCCCACAGCTACCGTGCCGGCGGACAACACGAGGAGCTGGTCGCCTTCGCATCCGGACTGCCGACCGCATCGTACCCGCCACGGTACCGGGAGCAGATCATGTTCTACGAGGCGGAGGCGCTGTGGGAGCTGGAGCGCGTGGAGCTTGCCACGGAGCTCTACCGGCCACTCGTGTCGGCCGCTCCCGAGATCGCGGCGGCCGCACACCGTCGGTTGTTCGCCGCCGCACGGCGGGCCGGCGACCTCGAAGCCATGCAGCGCTGGACGCACAGCGCCGAGAACCGTTTCGCCTCATCACCCGGGATCCTGAGCGACTTCTGGTTGCGCCTGGGCACCGAGAGCTACGAGCGTGGCGCCGACGAGCTCGCCGAGCTGTTCCTCCGCAAGGTCTGGGAACGCGAACTGGCCGCCGGAAGGACGGACGGCACAGCGCCGCTGTACCTGGCGATGACCCTGATCCGTACTGACGCATCCCCGGAGGCCGATCTCCTGTCGGAAGCGAAGGAGATCCTTGCGCATGTCATCCGGATGGCCCCGGGCCGCTCCGCAGCCGTGCAGATGATCCTCGGCGATATCGCACTGGAAGAGCAGCGGTTCGCCGAAGCCGCCGCTCTGTACAGCGATCTCCGTACGCGGCATCAGGACGACGCGCGCGCCGCCGAGGTGGCTTATCTGGCAGCTTACGCGTTCTATCGGGCCGGCGACCTTGTGAAGGCGGATGCGGCTGCCGCGGACGCCGAGGAAGCCGTGAGGGGAAGCGCCTATCACGCCGATCTGCTGCGCCTGCAGGCCAATCTTGCCCGACGGGAAGGCAGGCTGGAGGCAGCTCTGCAGCGCATCGATGAGCTGATCCAACTGCTCCCGGAGGATGTCTCTGCGCAGATCGACCGGATGAAGCTGGCATTCGACCTGGAAGACCACGCGGCGGTAACGCAGTACGCGGGCCGGCTTCGGGAGACGTTCCCGGATCTGGCCGGGAGTGATCCCGGCGCGGATGCCGTGGCCGCCTACCTGCAGGGCGTGTCGGAAATCGCACTCAAGCGGTACCGCGCCGGGATCGAGTTGATACGCCGGCCGGGGCTCCAGCAGGCATTGCGGGACGATCTGGCGAATCTGGCCGTGGACGCGGACTACTGGCTAGGGTGGGCGCTGTACCGGCTCGGCGAGTTCCGCGAGGCAGCTTCCGTCCTGGAGAGCCGGCAGGATGACGACGACTCCCTGTTCCTCGCGGCCTGGGCCTACTACAGCGAAGAACGGTTCGAGGAGGCAGCGCACCGCTTCGACAGCCTGGCGCGGCGCGTGGGGGCGAACCTGGCCGGCAGAGCCCGTTACATGCACGCCAAGAGCCTCCGGAATCTGGGCCGCGTAGCGGGTGCGCAACATTCGTACCGAGAGGTATGGGAGCGCTATCCCACCGATGAGGTGGCCGACGACGCGCTGTTCGAGTACGGGGAAACCGCCGATGAAGCCGGAGACGTGGAGCTTGCAGTGACCGCGTTCGAGACGCTGGTGGACCGCTATCCGGGCAGCACGCTCCGTGCGGAAGCGCTGTTCCGGGGCGCCGAGGTCCTCTTCGAGGAGGGCGACTACGCGCGTTCCAAGGACACGTTCTACCGGTACCGGCAAGAGTATCCGTCCGGTGAGTCCGTCCCCGCCGCGCTGTATTGGGGCGGATTGGCGGCGGAGCGCTCGGGAGAGCGCTTCGAAGCGGTGTTCATGTGGTCGAACCTGATCGATCGCTATCCGGACAGCTCCTTTCACCCCGAAGCCCTGAACCTGCGGGCAACGGCCTATCTGGCCGATGGGGAACACGGCGTGGCGCTGGAGAGCCTCGAAGAGTTGCTGAGACGCCATCCGGATCAGGCGAAGGCGCTGGGCACGGAGCAGCGGATCGCCGAGGTCAAGCTGCTGATGACCGGCCTCACCGGCAGGGAGGCCGAGCTTTCGGCTTCAGTCGAGCGGCTCGGCCGCGCGGAGACCGAGGCGGGGCGGAAGGCGATGCTGGAGTTGGCAGGCCTGTATCTGATCGACGAGTCGGCGCCTCCCGACCGCGCCTTTCGACTGCTGGAGGACGTGGCCTCGAGTGCGAGCGACCCGAACGTCCTCGCACGTGCCCGGGTGATGCTCGGCGAGTACTACCTGCGGCGCGAGGACCCGACGGCGGCGGCAAGGGCCTTCCTCGACGCCGCCCTGGTCCAGGGAGCGGGGGAGGAGCTGCGCGCGGAGGCCATCCTGAAGTCGGCCGAGGCGGAGGCCGCCGCGGGGCGGTCCGAGGCCGCGAAAGCGCTTGCGCAGCGGATTCTGGACAACTTTCCCGAATCCAGGTGGGCGGGGCAGGCGCGCACAATGGTAGGTGAGGAATGATGGACATGAGAGTGCCGGCGACGCGACGCGTCGCCGGGTACGCGCTGGCGACCGTACTGGCAGCGTTGACCGTAGCCGCCTATGGACAGGCAAGCGACCCGCAGCCGGCGGCTCGCCCGCTTGAGGTGCCTGCCGTCACGTTGAGCATTGAGGACGTAGCGGAGGTACAGGTGGAACCGGGCCTGCCGCCGGAGGCAGAGCTGACGAAGCCGGATTCGGCCGTGCCGCTGCCGGAGGCCGATGAGCTGCGGGTAGTCACGCCCGGGTTGCCGGAAGTCCTGACCGACTCGGGCGAGGGCGGCACCGGGCTGCTGGGCCCCGGTCTGGCGCTGCAGGCAGCGGTCGCCGCCGGCAATAACGGGCTGCTCACCAGCAGCATCGCCCTCCAGCACGCGGGTGACGGACCGGACTTTCATCTGGGGGTGGACCACCAGCTTCTGGAGGGATTCGGGCCGCCGGCACCCTTGCAGGGATATCACCGCACCGACGATCTGCAGGGTGCCTACAGCAGCGACATCGGCGGCGCGGACCTTGGCGTGGCCGGCCGCTACCGACGGGTCGAGGACGGCCTGCAGGATATCGGCGATCCCGCTCACGACCTGAGCCATCAGCTTGTCGACGGCAACCTGACGCTGCTGGTGCGGCCGAGCGACGTCGTCACGGTGAACGGGATGATCGGTGGCAGGGGCGCCTCACGAGAATTCAGGGGCAGCGAAGAGTTGGCGGTGACCGAGTGGCAGGGACGCGCGGGCGCAGGTTTGACGGCGCAACTCCGTCAGTTGGAGATCGGCGTGACGGGGGACTACGAGTTCCGGCACATTCGTGTCGAGGAGCCGACCGCGCATCGGCTGCTGGGGCAGCTCGCGCTCGCCTACGACCTTGGAGTGCCGGTCCGGCTCGGCGCTCGCGCCGGGGTGCAGTACGCATCCGAAGACAAGACCTCGGAGGTGCGCATCCCGTTCGAGGTGTCGATGGACGGCATGCCGACCGATCTGGTCACCCTGCGGATCGCCGCAGGGCGGGAGATCATCGGCCGCGATCTCGCCGGCCTGTATGAGACGCTCAAGTTCGTCGAGGAGCCGGCGGATCTGCGCGACACGCGCCAGTGGTTCGGCGACGTGTCGGTGCGGGCGGCCGTCGGCGAGGATGTGCACCTTGTCGCCGCGGTGCGTGGTGAGTCCGGGACGAACCGGGTCGATATCAGCGGCGAGCTTGGCGAGCATTCCAGGCTGCATCAGGTGGTGCAGACGGCCGAGGCCGGGACACTCCAGACCGGCCTGGGATTGCGGTGGGACATCAACCCCAATGCGGCCCTCAATCTCGACTGGTCGGGAGCATTCTTCGACATCCCGCTGTACCAGTCCCCGCACGTGTTCAGCCTCGGCATGCGGGCAACCTGGGACGGCGGCCGCTTCGGCGTCGAGAACAACGTCGACTGGGTGTTTCCGAATGAACTCGAGACCGGCAGGTACCGTGCACCCGACGTGGGCCTGCCAATCGTCTCGGCCCGCGGTTTCTACAACATCTCGGACAATTTCGCCATAGTCGCCGGTCTCGCCGATCTGCTGCAGCCGTTGTCGGATGAGCCGCGCTACGAGCTGGCGCCATACCAGGAGCCCGGCTTCCAGGCCTCGCTCGGCGTCGAAGTCAACCTGTAGAGGAAGGGAGGAAAGGCCGTGGACATCATTCAGAAAGGCGGTCCGATCATGGTCGTGATCATCTTTCTGTCGGTCGTGGCAGTGGTCGTGATCATCGAGCGGATGCTGTACTTTCGCCGCAACCGGGTGGATGAGGAGAAGCTGCTCAGCCGGCTGAAGAGCCGCCTGCAGGAGCGTCACTTCGATGAAGCCCTGGCGATCTGCGAAGCGAACCCGTCGCCGATCTCCAGCCTGGTCTCGGTCGGCATCCAGCACCGCCACCAGCCGAACCGCGTCGTCCGGGAGATCATCATGGACGCGGCCAACGTCGAGATCCCCAAGCAGGAGCGTTTTCTGCCGACTCTCGGAACGATCGCTCACGTGGCGCCGTTGCTGGGCCTGCTGGGGACGGTGACCGGAAACATCAGCGCGTTCGGCGTGCTCGGCGAGGCGGGTGCGGTGGCGGATTCATCCCAGCTGGCACTCGGGATCTCGGAGGCATTGCTGACCACCGCTGCCGGCCTGATCGTCGGTATTCCGGTGATCATGTTCTACAACTACCTGGTCAGTAAAGCCAACAATACGATCGTCCGGCTGGAGAACCGGGTCAGCGAGCTCGTGCTGTTGCTGGGAGTTCAGGGGGAATGATGACACTGCGCAGGCGGCGCCTGCAGCGCAGCACGAGGGTCGACATGGTTCCCATGATCGACGTCGTGTTTCAGCTTGTCATCTTCTTCATGGTCTCCTCGACGTTCAAGATCACCCCCGCGATCGGATTGACCCTGCCGGAATCGGCGACGGCGGTGCCGACGGAGATGACGCGCCTGGTCATCACCGTGCACTCGCATGACGCGATCTATCTCAACGAACGGAAGCTCGACCTCGACGGCCTGGCAAACGCGTTCGGCACGGATGGCATCGACCCCGAGTCGGTCCAGAGCATCATCGTCGAGGTGGATGAAGGAGCATCCTCGCAGATTCTGGTCCATGTGATGGACGTGTTGCGCATGAACGGAATACACGCGGTAGCGCTGCGAACGCGCCTTGCCCCCGGGAGAATCGTGCCGTGACCTTTCGCGAGGAATCGGAGCGGATGTTCGCCGGCGTTCTGGTGGCAGCCGTGCTGCACGCGGCGCTGCTGATCGGCGCGCACAAGCTGTTCGATCTCCGCTTCGAGGACTATACGCGTCCTCTGACGGTTCAGCTGCTCGCCCCGGAGACCCGCGACGCCCCCGCCAGAGAGCAGCGGCCGCTGCCGCCGAAGCAGGAGGAGGCGGCCCCGGCGGTGGCCGTGCCCAAGCCCGCGCCGCAGCCGGTCGCCACCCCGCGGCCCGCTGCCGGGCCGCAACCGGCGCCGGAACGGGCAACCGCAGAGGAGCCGGCTCCGGTCAGGACGCAGCCGCGAACGGAGTCCGCGGCGGCCGAGTCGCCTGCCAGCCCGGTCGCGGCGTGGACGCCGGCGCTCCGCCAGTCGGTGGAGTCCGCGCCGGTACGTGGACGGGGCGGGTTGAACGCGGTGGCCGGCGACGTTGCCGCGCAGGCACAGCCGTCCGCCGCGGCCCCTGCGGTCCCGGCCGCGTTCGCAGGGCAGGGCGACCTCCCAACCACCTTCAAGGACGGTTTAGCGTTACCGGCGGACGACTCGGTGTATGCGAGGAGCGCCTCGAGCCGGATGCCCGGCGGCAGCGCAGCCCAGGGCCTCAGTTCGGACGACTCGGTGCCGGTGGTACGCGACCCCGGGCTCAGCGGAAGGAGCTCGGAAACGGCGGCGCTCGCTCCGGTACGCATGAGCGGGACCCCGACGGCCCGCAGGGCGGACGCCGCCGGTACCGGTACGGGTACAGGGGCATCCGAACAGGCCGTACCGCTTGCCGACTTCGCGCAGGGATCTGCGGCCACGCCGGCGCCCGTGGACGCGACGGTGATTGGCGGCGCGGCGGCATCGTCAGACGAAACCGAGGGCGTCGGGGCGCTGATTCCGGTTCTCGACCGGGCGCTTCGCGCGAGCGGTCGTGACAGCACCGCCAGCACTGGTCAGGATCGAGGAGCCAGCACGGCAGCCGACGGGGTCGCGGGTTCGGCCGTTTCTGACGTGCGGCTGCCCGAGGGCTGGGACGTGTCTGGATCCCTGGGGCAGCGCCGGCTCTTGGATGCCGGGGTTCCGGCGCTAGACCGATACCCGGACGAGATCGTTCGCGAGACGGTACTCGCGCACATCCGCGTGCACCCGCAGGGAAGGGTGAGCTTCGAGGGCTTCGAGCGGGCCTCGGCATCCGCGGAGATCAACGCGAAGATCCGGGAGACGCTGCGCGGGTGGCGCTATGAGCCGGTGCAGAACGAGAAACCGGTCGATGGAGTGGTGACCATCCAGATCCGTAGCCGCTCTGCCGAGGTGGCCGCCGGCGGGTCATGAACCAGCCGCGCGACCTGATCGCGGAGGCCGTGGTGTTCGACCTTGACGGCACCCTGTATCCGACCCGCCGGGCGGCGGCGCGATCGTGGCGCCTGGTGTTGCGGAACGCGGCTCTGTTTCGGGCCTTCCGCGAGGTACGCATCGAGATTCGTTCGATCCGTCCGATCGCCGACCTGCATGGCCTGCAGGCTGACCTCGTAGCCGAACGCATGGGGATCACGGCGGCCGCCGCGCGCGCACTGATCGACGACGTCGTGTACACGCGGCTGCCGGCTGCGCTGCGGGGTGTGCGTCCGTATCCCGGCGTGTCGCGCGCGCTCATCGCACTGCGGGATCATGGAGCGAAGGTCGGCGTTCTATCGGACATGCCGCCGGCCGCCAAACTGGGTAACATGGGGCTGGGACGACTGTCCTGCGCAGTCACCTCGGAAGCGACCAACTACCTGAAACCCAATCCGGAGCCGTTCGGGTACGTCTCCGGCCTCCTGCAGGTGCGCCCGGAGCGAACGCTGTACGTCGGGAATGACTACCGGTACGACATCCTCGGCGCTGGCGCGGCAGGAATGCTGACCGCGCACCGAGCGCGCCGGGCAGAGCCGGGCAGCCGTGCGGGATTCACGTTCCGGCGCTACGATTCGCTGCTGCAGGCGATGGGCTCCGCCGGCATCGGACTGCCGGCAGAACGTTCTTCCTGATTCGTTGACAGTAATCGCTGGACGGCCATAGTATCGGGTATCCCGCTGGGAGGGGATACATGCCTATCGTCGGGCCTGGAGATGCCATCACGCTTCTGGTTGTGCTGGCGGTCGTCCTCGTGTTTCGCCAGCTCGACCGCAACAACCGTTCGCTCGAAAAGGTAAAGCGCTACGGAGACCGGGTCATGCAGACCTTGTCGTCGTTCGTGGAGAAGAAGAGTTCCGAAATCAAGGACCTCGCCATCGAGGTGCAGATCAGTGTCAAGCAGGGCAAGGAGTTGCTGCGTTCCGTCCGCGAGATCCAGGAGGACCTCGCCGCTCGCAGCCGGGATCTCGAGGAGCGTTCCGCGGAGATCGAGGCGATTCACAGCCGCATCGACGGGTATGACACCGCGCTGGCCGAGCTGGTCAAGATGAGCGAGCGGGTGGACGACAATCTGCGCCGGCTCCGCGGTGAAGACGAACGCCTGCGCCGGGTCGACGAGCAGCGCTCGGCCCTTCAGGAGCGTATCGCCGGCCTGGACTCGACCGTAGCCTCGATCGAAGGACGGCAGGCCGGGTGGCAAGCGCAGGTGGTCAAGCGTCTCGACGAGCTGCAGGACCGTATGGACGCGCTGGAGCGACGCGCCGAGCACGTCCGCGGCCGTTGTTGACGGTGCTTTCGGGGCCCTATTATCTTCCATCATCCACTTTTGACGGCAACCGGGACGTAGGCCGCTTCGGCCCGCGGGGTTGATCCTGCGGCCCATCTCGCCGTTCGGGCGGCGGTGATCGTTCCGGCCGTGCCGTCGGGGAGAGAGCCGGCAGGAGGTGCCGGGCCGGCAGGCAGAGATGAACGACAACGGAAACAGGACAGGGCCGGCAGAGCGGACAGGGTCGGCAGACAGGCCGAAGGACGACGCAGTTGCTTCACCCGCGGGAGATCCCCAGCGGCCGGATGAAGCGGCGGCCGATACGCGGCCGGCCAGGGAACCCGGCGACGGCAGTGACGGCTGCGAAGGCAAGACGGAAGGCCCGGTGAAGACGGACGGCCAAGTGGCTGGCGGGGCCGTTGCGGAACGCGATCTGGCCGTGGAGATCGCTGCCCTCCAGGATCAGTTGCTCCGCAAGCAGGCGGACTTCGAGAATTTCCGCAGACGGCTGCATCGCGAAAAGGACGACGCCATCCGCTATGCGAACACGGAGGTTCTCCTTGACCTTGCGGACATCATCGACGGCCTCGAGCGCGCCATCCAGACCGGCGAGGACGCCGACGTCGCATCCCTGCGCGACGGAGTGTCGTTGATCGAAAAGCAGCTCACCGGTCTGTTGGAGCGCAAGTGGGGATTCTGTCGCTTCGTCTCCGCGGGTGAGCCGTTCGACCCGGAACGGCATCAGGCGATAGCGTCAGAAGAGTCCGGAACCCACGAGGTTGCCACCGTGGTGGAGGACTACCAAAGAGGCTACCTGCTGCACGATCGTGTGGTGCGCCCGGCGCGGGTCAAGGTCGCGCAACCGCTCTCAGGCTCGAACGAGGATCCGGCACGCCCACAGGACGATGGGGCTGCCGACACCGTCACGAACACGGACAACACGAACGCGGACAGAGAGGAAGGCGAATAACATGGGAAAGATCATCGGCATCGACTTGGGAACCACCAACTCCTGTGTTTCGGTGATGGAGGGAGGCGAGCCGACGGTGGTGCAGAACTCCGAGGGTCAGCGCACCACCCCGTCGATCGTCGCGTTCACGGACAAGGGGCGTCTGGTAGGCCAGCCGGCGAAGAACCAGATGGTCACCAATCCGGAGCGGACGGTGTATTCGATCAAGCGCTTCATGGGCCGTCGTTTCGACGAGGTGCCGGAAGAGATCAAGATGGTGCCGTATCGGGTCACCGACTCGGGCAACGACGTCCGCGTCCATATCGACGACAAGCAGTACTCGCCGCCCGAGATCGCGGCCGCCGTGCTGCAGAAGATGAAGGAGACGGCGGAGAACTACCTCGGCGAAACGGTGACCGAGGCGGTGATCACCGTCCCCGCCTACTTCAACGATTCGCAGCGCCAGGCGACCAAGGATGCCGGGCGGATCGCCGGCCTCGATGTCAAGAGGATCGTCAACGAGCCGACGGCCGCAGCGCTCGCCTATGGGCTCAACAAGGAAGGCTCCGAGGAGAAGATCGCGGTCTACGACCTTGGCGGCGGTACCTTCGACATCTCCATCCTCGAACTCGGCGACGGCGTATTCGAGGTCAAGTCCACCAACGGCGACACCCACCTGGGAGGGGACAACTTCGACCAGCGGGTCATCGACTGGCTCATCGCCAGCTTCAAGAGCGACACCGGCATCGACCTGGCCAACGACCGGATGGCGCTGCAGCGCCTCAAGGAGGCGGCTGAGAAGGCCAAGATCGAGCTTTCCGGAACGCAGAGCACGGAGATCAACCTGCCGTTCATCACCGCGGACTCCTCCGGCCCCAAGCATCTGCAGTACACCCTGACGCGGGCCAGGTTCGAGCAGATGATCGAAGATCTGGTGCAACAGACGCGGCGTCCCTGCGAGCAGGCCATCAAGGACGCCGGCGTGAGCGCGGACGAGATCGACCAGGTCATCCTGGTGGGCGGCTCGACCCGTATTCCGGCGGTCCAGCAGTTGGTTGCCGGGTTGTTCGGGAAGGATCCGAACCGTGGTGTCAATCCGGACGAGGTGGTCGCGGTCGGAGCGGCCATCCAGGGCGGGATCCTGGGAGGGGACGTCAAGGATGTCCTGCTGCTGGACGTCACGCCGCTGTCGCTCGGGATCGAGACGCTGGGGCAGGTGTTCACACGGCTGATCGAGCGCAATACGACGATCCCCACTCGCAAGAGCCAGATCTTCTCCACGGCTGCCGACAACCAGACCGCGGTCTCCATTCACGTACTGCAAGGGGAACGCGAGATGGCGACGCAGAACCGCACGCTCGGCAGGTTCGATCTGATCGGGATCCCGGCGGCTCCCCGTGGCGTTCCACAGATCGAGGTCGCCTTCGACATCGATGCGAACGGGATCGTCCACGTGTCCGCCAAGGATCTCGGTACCGGCAAGGAACAGAAGATCCGCATCGAGTCTTCCTCCGGACTCTCCGAGGACGAGATCGAGCGGATGGTGAAGGACGCGGAGGTCCACGCGGACGAAGACAAGAGCGCCCGGGACGCCGCCGAGGCCAGGAACGAGGCAGACAGCCTGATCTATGCCACCGAGAAGTCGCTCAGCGACTTCGGTGACAAGGTGAGCGCGGATGACAAGGAGAAGATCACCACCGCGATCGCGGAACTGAAGCAGGCGGTCGAGGGCAACGACAGCGCCACGATCAAGGAGAAGACCGAGGCGCTCAAGCAGGCTTCCCACAAGCTCGCCGAAGAGGTGTACCGGGACGCTCAGCAGAAGGCATCGGCCGAATCGGGCGATGCCGGCGCCGGCACGCAGGATGCCGGCGCCGGGAGCGACTCGCAGAGTGATGCCGACCAGGGAGCCAACGGCAAGGGGGCTGGTTCGGTTCAGGACGCCGACTACGAGGTGGTCGACGACGACGAGAAGCGCGGCTAGGAATCTGTCGGATGGCCCATGGTGCCAATCCGGACAGACGCTCAGGGTGGCGCTCAGGGTGGACGGACTGACCACCTGCGGTGGTGACCGCCGCGGCGACACCGCAGGACGATAGCTCAGGATGGCCAAGCGCGATTACTACGAGGTCCTGGGGCTGGACCGCTCCGCGGAACTCGACGAGATCAAGAAGGCGTACCGCAAGCTGGCGGTGCGCTACCACCCGGACCGCAACGCGGGCGACGGGCAAGCCGAAGAGCGCTTCAAGGAGGCCACCGAAGCGTACGACGTGCTGGCCAATCCGCAGAAGAGGCAAGCCTACGACCAGTTCGGCTTTGCCGGAGTGGACGGCATGGCCGGGGGCCAGGCGCACGACTTCTCACACGTGTTCCGCGACTTCGAGGACATATTCGGGGACGTCGGCAGCATTTTCGACTCGTTCTTCACGCGCACCGATCGGCGGCGTGGTGGAGGACGCCGCGGCGCAGCGGGCCGTGGAGGCGATCTGCGCTACGATTTGCGGGTTCCGTTCGAACAAGCGGTGTTCGGCACCAAGGCAGAGATCGCCTACCGTCGCCAGGAGGCGTGTTCCCGCTGCGACGGTAGCGGCACCGAAGGCAGCAGCAGCCGCAGCATCTGTCCGACCTGCGGCGGCTCCGGTCAGGTGCGCCGCAACTCCGGGTTCTTCTCGATCGCCACGTCCTGCCCCTCATGCGGGGGGGAGGGGGAGGTGATCGAGAACCCATGCCGCGTGTGCCGGGGAACCGGACGCGAACAGAAGGAACGAAGACTGCGGGTGACCATCCCGGTCGGCATGGAGGACGGCAAGCGCATCCAGCTCAACGGACAGGGGGACGAAGGCATCGGTCGTGCGCCGGCCGGCGACCTGTATGTCTTCGTGCACGTGGAGCCGCACGCGTGTTACCAGCGCCATGGCGATGACCTGTACTGCGTGATCCCACTGGCGTTCACCCAGGCCGCACTGGGAACCTCGATCCTGGTCGGCACGCTCGACGACCGGCGTATCCGGGTCAAGGTTCCGGCAGGAACGCAACCGGGCAGACTGCTGCGGGTGCGGGGCGAGGGAGTGCCGCATCTGGACAAACCCGGTCGGCGCGGAGACCTGTATATCAAGGTCGCGGTGACGGTCCCGGACAGACTCTCGTCGCACGCCAGGAAACTGCTCGGCGAGGTGGCTGAAGTGGTCGGAGAGGAATCGAGCCCCGAGCCGGTGCCGCTCGCCGAATTGGAGTAGCCGGCCACGGTACACCCCATCACCGTCGGGGCGATCGCACTCATCACCTTGGCGGTACCTCTGGGCGTGGCGGCCGCATGGCAGCGGCGCTGGACGTGGACCGGTGTCTGGCAGGTCGCGTTGCTTGCGACGCTGGCGGTGCGGGCGATCGGCAGGCTGATGCCGGACGGCACGGTCGTTGAGATCCTGAGCGCCCAGGGCGTGATCTGGTTCTCCGGAGCGTGGTTGGCGGTCCGTGATCGCGGGGTCTCGCCTCGTGTGTGGCACGCGTTCTGCGTGTCACTGATCGTGCAGAACTGCCTGACTTCGGCGTTTGGTCTGCAAGGCACGGTGCCCGCATTGGCGCTGTCGTCGTTGACGCTTGCCGCCTCTGCGGCTGCCGGACCGCTCCAATTGTTGGCCTCGGGTACGATCGCCACCCGACCTCGCGGGCGTGTCGTCGTGGTCTCGTTCGCCTCTCTGGCGGTGGCGGGCGCGCTGTACGAGCGCTGGACGGACGAACTCGGTCTGCCGCGCCTCGCTCCTGGCCTCTGGTGTGAGTTGGCGTTGCTGGCTGCCGCGGTGGTGGCGAACCAGCTGTATACCGGCCCGTTCCGGCCTCGATACGTGGATGCCGCTCGCGCCGAGCTTGCGGAGTCCGAAGAGCGGTTGCAGATGCAGAGCCGCCTCGCGTCGGTCGGCCAGTTGGCCACCGGGGCCGTGCATGGAGTCAAGAATGCGCTGTCCGCCATCGGCTTGGCGGCCGACTGGGGAACGGCGGCGGGTACGGACGCTGACGCACAGCGGAGCCTGCAGCTCATCCGCCGCAACGTCCGCGCAGCGCATCAGGACCTGGAACGGCTGCTGCGCGAGATCAAGGACGACGAGGCGCGGGACGCGGACGTTACGGAGGTGGTCCAGGCCGTCGCCGAATCCATGCGCATCGCCGTGCGGCCGCATCGGGCGACCCTGCAGGTCGACCTGCAGCCTGGACTCATGGCCGCGATCGGGCCAAGCGACCTGACCATCGTGGTTTCCAGTCTGGTAGAGAATGCTGCCCGGGCCGGCAGAGGATCACCAACCACGATCCGCGTCGCGTCGCGGCGAGGGACGGCCGGCACGGTGATCGTGGAAGTGATCGACGACGCAGGCGGGATGGACGCCAAGACCGCGACTGCCGCGTTCGAGCTGGGTAGCTCGGGAGACGAGAGCACGGGACTGGGTCTGCCGTTGAGCAGCAAGCTCGTCGAGAGCGCCAGCGGTGAGCTCAAGTGGCATCCCGTGGAGGGTGGCTCGCGCTTCACGATCGAGCTTCCCGAGGCATAGGCGATACGGCGGGCGATGGAGGCCGGGGACCCGGGCGTGGGCGTACGGACCGTTGCGGCGACCAGCCGAAAGTTCCTGGGCTGCAAGCGGCGTCTGGCTCGCTGGATCGCGGACTCCATGTTCGCCGTCGCCGGGACACCCGCATCCTTTCTGGATGGCTTCTGCGGGACCGGTGCGATCGGCCTGGAGATGCTGTCCCGAGGGGTGGGCAGCGTCACGTGCGTCGACAATCTGCGTTCGAACACGTTGATCCTCGACGGAGTGCTGTCCCGCACCGACCCTGAGCGGCTGCAACCAGCGCTGCGCGAGCTCAACTCGATGCTGCCGAGGTCCGGCTATGCGACGCGGTGGTACTCGGACACCTACTTCACGCGTGAGAACTGCATGCGGATCGACGCCATCCGTCCGGGGGTGGACGTGCTCCTCGCCTCCGGAGTGATCGGCCCGGCCGAGCGGTCGTGGCTGCTTGCCAGCCTGCTGCTGGCATGCGACCGGGCTGCCAATACCGTCGGCCAGTACGACGCGTATCTCAAGCACCTCGGCAGCAGCCCATTCCGGGGCGGCCGTCACCTGGTCGACGCACGCGTGTACGAACCTCTGCGCCTCGTGCCGATTCGCACGATCGACGCACCGGGAGCGAGCGTGCTCACCGGAGACCTCCTCGACATTGCGCCGCGCATCGAGGCTGACATCGTCTACCTCGATCCTCCCTACACGACGCGGCAGTACGTCGACAACTACCACGTGCTGGAGAACATCGCGCGATGGCAGCGGCCCGAGCTGTCGGGGAAGACGCGGAAGTTCCCCCGCGGCCGGCTCAAGAGCCCGTTCAGCACCCGGCGCGGCGCAGCGGGAGCGATCGCCGCGCTGCTCTCGGCGGTGCGCGCGAGGTGGATCGCGGTCTCGTACAATTCGGAGGGCATCGTGCCCATCGCCGAGCTGGTCGCCTTGGCTCGCCGGCATGGAACCGTACGCACGTTCTCGCGTCCGTACCCGGTGTTTGGACGCGGTGCGGGCGTGGCCCGGCGGCGGTCGGTGACCGAATACCTCGTGATGATCGGGCCCCGGCGATGAGCACGGGCAAGCAGGAGCTGTTCCATCCCGACGGCCGATCCCGCGGGTTCTACTCGGAGCGCAACCGGCTGAACGACCTCACCGGAAAGGAGTGGCTGTACTGGACCCGTTCTGTGATCAGCCGCCCGTATCCGATTGACCATCAGCACCATATACGGCGAGCCCATGGCGGCCAGAAACCGCCGGAGCTGTGCGCGGATCTGGTCCGCGTTTTCAGCAAGGCGGGAGAGTCCGTGCTCGATCCGTTCATGGGCGTGGGCGGCGTGTTGATCGGGGCGGAGCTCGCCGGCCGGAACGCCACGGGGATCGACATCAACCCGCACTGGATCAGCCTGTATCGGCAGGTCTGCAGCCTGGAGGGGCTGGGAGGGCTGGAGACCCTTGCGGGCGATGCCCGGGAGGCGCTCCCGAAGCTGCGCGGCCGCCGCTTCCAGTTGATTCTCACCGACGTTCCGTATTGGCAGATGGAGACTGCGCCGCGGTCGAAAGGGGAGTTCAAGCGGGTCGGACAACCGGCTGCTCCCCGACGGCCCACGCGGCTGCACGGCCACAGCGACATCCGATATCCGAGCAAGCAGGCGTGGCTCGATGCCATGGGAAGGATCTTCACGCAGGCAACCGTCCTCCTGGACCGCAACCGCTATCTCGCGACGTTCATCGGCGACATGTATCTGCAAGGCCGCTACCATTGCCTGTCCGCGGAACTGGGCGAAACCCTCAGCGCCATTCCCGGCCTGGTGTGGAAGGCCAATCTCGTCTGGTACGACGTCGCCAAGGCGCTGCATCTGTACGGCTACCAGTACGCTTACATCCCCTCCATGCTGCATCAGAACATCCTGGTGTTTCGCAAAGAGGGATGATGCGGAAGGGGGGCGGACAGGTATGAGCCACGCTCGTCATCGGTACGTCCATGGGTTCCGGGCGATCGAGGAACTGCTGTCGGCTCCTTCGCCCGGCGGCGTGCTCATGCTTGCGCGCGCGGGGGCTCGACACAGAAAGCTGGCGCAACTGGCGGCTGAGTCGGGAGTGCCCGTCCGGCGAACGAGCGACGGTGAGCTGAGCAGGCACGTCGACCCCGAACGCCATCGGGGCGCGTTGTTGCGGGTCCGTTGCCGTCAACCACGAACGGATGACCGGCGACTGGAAGAGATCGCGGTTCGAACCGACAGCCACGCCCTGGTTCTGGCCGTCGACGGGGTCACGGATACCGGCAATCTGGGAGGGATCCTCCGTTCCGCGGAATGCTTCGGCGTCGACATCGTGGTGCTGCAGGCGGACCGCGCCGCGGCCGTCAGTCCGGCGGCGATTCGCGCGGCTTCCGGGGCCACGGCCTACCTGACGATCGCCACGGTCACCAACCTGGCACGGGCGCTCACGCGCCTTCAGCGGGCTGGATTCTGGGTAGTCGGGGCCGATCTCGACGGACAACCTCTGGATGGGTATCGGTTCGCGGAGCGCAGCGTCGTTGTCGTGGGGGCGGAAGGATCCGGGATCCGCCCGGGCGTTCGCGCGCATTGCGACGCGCTGGTGACTGTCGAGACGGCCGGCAGTGTCGGCTCGCTCAACGTGAGCGTGGCTGCCGGGATCGTGCTGTATCGAGCGGCGCGCTCCCACGCTGCCGCCTGTCGCGCGGGTCCCTGACCGGGACCCTTCGCCGGAGGCGAGGCGACCGGAGCCCTGTCTATCGGTTACCGCGGTAGGCGGCAGCGATGTCGTGGCGGTACCAGCCGCCGTGGAAGCGGATCCGCTCCGCCAGTTTGTAGGCGTGGGCGGCAGCCGCCCCGAGGTCGGAGCCGAGTCCCACCGCAGAAAAACACCGGCCTCCGCCGGTGACCACTCGTCCGTCGCGGGTCCGCGTGCTCGCGTGAAAAATCAGCCCGCGGTCAGGGTCGGCGACCGGCAGGTCCACGGGAAAGCCGGTTTCATACCGCTCCGGGTAGCCGCCGGAAGCGACCACCACGCACGCGGCCGCGCGGTCCTGGGGTGGAACGTCCGGCAGCCGTCCCGTCGCGACGGCATCGAGCAGGGAGGCCAGATCGGTGTTCAGGGAGGGAATGAGCACCTGCGCTTCCGGGTCTCCGAAGCGGACGTTGTACTCGATCACCCGGGGACCGTCCTCGGTGACCATCAGGCCCACGTAGAGCACGCCCCGGTAGCTCAGGCCCTCCTCGGCCATGCCGTTCACGGTGGGCTCGATGATCCGCGCCCGGATCCGCCGGTCCAGCTCGTCGGTAATCCACGGCACCGGGGTGATCGACCCCATGCCCCCGGTATTGAGGCCCACCTCGCCTTCGTGCTGTTTCTTGTAGTCCGCGCAGTAGGGCAACAGGAAGCAGTCGCCCCGGTCGTGGCCGGACAACAGCACGAAGGCGGACAGCTCGGGGCCGCTCAAGTGTTCCTCCAGGAGGATGGATCCCGACCGCAGTCCATCGCGGGCGAACGTGACCAGAGCATCCATGTCGTCGGAGTCCAGCACGCCCTTGCCGTCCGCGAGGCCGTCACGCTTGACCACGAGACGCCGTTTCGAGCTCCGCAACAACCGCTCGGCCGTGCCGATCTCGTGAACGTGCTGCGAACGAGCCGTAGGCACCCGGTGCCGGGCCATGAACTCCTTCGCAAAGGCCTTGCTCGACTCGAGCCGGGCGGCTCGGCGCGTTGCTCCGAGCGCGGCCACTCCGGCCTCATCCAGACGATCGACGACGCCGGCGGCCAACGGCGCTTCAGGACCGATCACCGCGAGGTCTATCCTGTGCGTGCGGCAGGCGCCCAGTACGGCGTCCGGGTCAAGCGGGTCCAGTGAAGCGATATTCTCGGCGACCTCCGCGGTGCCGGCGTTGCCGGGGCCGGCGTACAGCCGGCTGACTGTCGAGCTGCGTGACAGGCCCCAAACCAGGGCGCTCTCCCGTGCCCCGGAGCCGATCACGAGCGCGTTCATCCGCGCCCCGACGAGTGCTTCGGGTGGCCGATCACGGAGCGGCGCCAGTCCCGCCGCCGTTCACCCGGAAGAAGCGCTCGCTGTTGGCGAACACGGCGTCCGCGAACTCCTCCAGCGGCATCCCGCGCAGTTCGGCCACGAAGCGTGCGGTCTCTTGCAGATAGGCTGGTCGATTGCGCTCACCGCGGCGGGACGCCGGCACCATGAACGGAGTCTCGGTTTCCAGGAGCAGCCGCTCCAGCGGCATGGCGGCCGCCACCTCCTGCAGGGTGCGAGCGCTGCGATAGGTGACGTTGCCGGCGAAGGAGATGTACAGGTTGAGCTCCAGCGCACGCGTCGCGAACTCCAGGTCCTCCGAATAGCAGTGCAGCACGCCGCCGCGCTCCGGCAGCTTGTCCCGCAATACCGCCAACACATCGGCTCCTGCATCCCGGTTGTGGATCACCACCGGCAGCTCGACGTGATCGGCGATCTCGAGCTGGCGAACGAACAGGCTGATCTGCGAGTCACGATCGCCGTACTTGCGATAGTAGTCGAGCCCGGTCTCGCCGATCGCCACCACGCGTTCGCCACCGGCCAGATCGGCTAGGCGCGTCTCCCAGCCGGTCGGCAGGCGGTCTACTTCTGAAGGAGAAATGCCTGCGCTGTAATAAATTGAATGATCCTGCCCGAGCTGCTCGTAGGTGTCGGTGAAGTCGGTCAGGTCGTTCGAGATGCAGACGAACGCCTGCACGCCGGCATGCTTGGCTTCCTGCACCGCCAGGAGTTGCTCGATGGGGTCGTCGTGGATGAGAGCGAGATGGGCGTGAGTGTCGAACAGTTGCATGTCTCTTCTTCGGCGGATGGGGAATGGTCTGGCCGGGCAGCGTGCCGGTTTGACAGGAGAGCGAGCGGAACGCTACCGTGGCGCCCAGACTCCGGTCAAGATGGTGCCGGAGCGGAGCCCCCGAGCTATCACAGACACTACCGTGCAATCAGGCTTTCATCGTCGCAACGACGTGTTGGCGGAGACCCCCGGCGAACCGCGTGCAGCCGCGGCGGCGCGCGGTTTCCGGCTTGCGCTGCGCTCACTCGTGCGCAGGGGAAACCAGCGATTCACGGTCATGCTGATCCCCCACAGTGAACGCCGCACGTACAATCTGCAGCTTTCGGTCTTCACGCTGCTGGCGGCCGGCACCTTGCTGGTCGTCGTGCTCTGCGCGTTTCTGATTCTCTCCACCCACTTCACCGCTACCAATGAGAGGATGGCTGCTGTCAACCGTTCCCTGGCCGCAAGCGAGCTGGCGCTGGAATCGGTGGGTGACGAAGTGATCGCGCTGCAGGGAACGATGCAGGAGTTCCGGGTGCTGATCGACCAGCTCCAGCGGATTCTGAGTTCCGGGAATCTCACCGCCACTACGGCGTCCGCCGCGCGCGGCGCCGGGGATCTGGCGGCGTTCGTGGGCCAGCCTTCCGCGCTGGCGGCCGAATCGCCGGGAGTGACCGCGCTCCGGCAGCTCAGCGCCGCGCTCGACGCTGCGATGATGCCGCTGACCGAGCTCAACGAAACGGTAGCGGCTCAGCAGACGTTGCTGGCGGATGTGCCCACGCTGTGGCCGGTCCGCGGCGGCGGGTACGTGAGTTTCGAGTTCGGTCCGCAGCGCCATCCGTTCACGGGCGCGTTCTATATTCACCGCGGCATCGACATCGCGATGCACCGCGGCGCCGAGATCGTCGCCACGGCCAATGGGACCGTCAGCCGGATCGCCTACGAACGCTACAATCTGGGCAACGTGATCGAGATAGCCCACAGATACGGTTTCGTCACGCGCTACGGGCACCTGCAACGGGTGCTGATCGAGCCGGGCCAGACGGTGCAGCGTGGTCAGACGATCGGTCTGATGGGCTCTACCGGCCGGTCGACCGGGCCCCACGTGCACTACGAGGTGAGCATCGGCGGGCAACTCCGCAACCCTGAGGAGTTCCTTGCCGTGTCCGCGATCACGGTGGCGGCGTCGCGATGACGACCGATCGGGACTCCGGCAGCGGTGCCGCCGACCGAAACATGGTCGACTCGATCGTGGGACAGGGCACCCGGATGAGCGGACAGATCGACCTGACCGGAATGCTTCGAATCGACGGCGAATTCCATGGCGAGGTTCGTGCCGGAGGACGGGTCCTCATCGGCCACACCGGTCGAGCCGAGTGCACGTTGCGCGTGGGCACGGTCGTCGTGGCCGGTAGCGTACGCGGCGATGTCGTCGCCTCCGAGCTCGTGGAACTGCGCTCGACCGCCACCGTGATCGGTTCGATCTGCACGCCGCGGCTGATCGTCGAAGGAGGCGGTCGGTTCTGCGGACGGTGCCGCGTGGGAGTCGGAGACGGCCGGATGACAGAGTCTCGTCCGGCGTCGCCGTACTCGGCGAAACCGGCATGAAGACCGCCGCACCCGTGAGCGGTCGGGTCGTGCGGGTCAAGCTGCTGCACTCCAGCGAGACCTGCCTGTGCGTTCCGCCGGCGTCCGTGGCGGTCGAATTGGACACCGATGCCAGTGTCATCGTACCGACTCGTCATGGGTCCGAGATCGGTCGCGTGCTCGGAGCGGTCCATGACGAAACGGAACTGCGAGGCGCCGAGCTGTTCGAGGTGATCCGCCAGGCGGAGGCCGATGATCTGGACGACTACGAACGCAACCGCGAGCTCGCCGACGAATTGCTGCGGTCATGCCGACGGCGTCTCGAAGGTCTCAATCTGGCGATGAAGCTGGCCGCAGCCCACATCGTGTTCAGCGGCGGCACGCTCATCCTCTACTTCACGGCAGAGAAGCGGATCGACTTCCGCCGGCTGATCGGAGAGCTGTCGGACGAGGTGGGCTTGCGCATCGATCTGCAGCAGGTCGGCATGCGCGACGAGACGCGGATCGTCGGCGGGGCAGGGATCTGCGGCCGGGTGCTGTGCTGCAATGGGGTTACGGACCGACGCCCGCGGGTGACGGTCCGGATGGCTCGGGACCAGGGACTCTCGCTGGATACTCGGCGCATCTCCGGATTATGCGGGCGGCTGTTGTGTTGCCTGTCCTACGAGTATGACTATTACCAGGAGGTGCGCCGCTCGGTGCCCAAGGAAGGCAAGTCGGTGTACTACCAGGGCGACCGCTTTCGCGTAATGGAGTTGAATGCGCTCACCAAGCGGGCCCGCATCAGCGGCGCCGATGGCGCGGTGTTGGGAGTCGGGTTCGGGGACTTCCGGTTCGATGAGGCGAACCGGCGCTGGGAGGTCAGCCCGGTGTGAGCACGGAGGCTTCGCGCCGCCAGCGTTCGACCTGTGCCGCGATTTCCGTGCGCATGTGCCGCACCTTCTGGCGCAACTCCGCCTTGTTCTCCGGCGGCTGGTAGACCGACAGGAATCTCACGCGGTAGCGGGTCGTTCCCATGCGGGCAAGCCCGGCGAGTCCGCGCAGGCGGTACCCGCCGTCGATCGCGGCCGACACGATCGGCAACCGCCGCCCTTCCAGGACGATGGCCAGCCCTCCCGAATGGAACCGATGCACCGCGCCGTCCCGTGAACGGGTGCCGTCCGCGAAGACGACGGGACAGGCACCTTCGTCGGCGAGCGCCGAGAAGCGGCGGAGCTCGCGGATCAGCAGTCGAATCTGGGTGGTGTCGATACGGCCGCGCGGCCGAACGATCAGGGCGTCGCCGCCATAGCGAAGGCACTTCGACACCAGCGGCACTCCGTACTTCAGCGATCGCTTGGCGACGAATTTGAGAGTCCGGCCGGGCAGTGCCGTGATCAGCACCGGGATGTCCAGCAGACTCTGATGGTTGCTGACCAGCACGAACCGCCGTGGGAGATGGGGAAGAGCCGACTCGATGACCACCGAGAAGCCGGTCAACTCTCCCGCGCGACGGACGAGCCTTCGTCCCTCGCGGCGCATGAAGATCGATACTGCGGCGCGCAACCGCTGCGCAGGATCCGGTTCGCCGTCCCGGCGGCCCTTCGCGGGTCCCGCTCGGGGGGCTACTCCCGAGACTCTCCAAAGGCCCAGACGTACGTCCCCGGCGAGGAACCGGACCAGCAGGTAACCGACAAACAACAGTCCCCGGATCATCAGCGCCCGCCGCTCATCGCCCGTCCCAGCAGGTCGTGCAACTCCGGGAGGTCCACAGAAGGGACGCGCGGATCCGCCCGCCACTCCGGTTTGGCATACCCCCACGCGGCCAGATACACCTCGATGCGCGCGTCGTCGTTGCCGACCAGGTGGTCGAGCTGATCATCGATCAGCGCGGCTCGCCCGGCCTGCCGCTCGTCGAGCACCGCGGCAACCATCTCCAGTTTCGAAACGGCAGCGGCGTGCAGGATCGCCTGCGCCGGCACCGGCACTTCGTGGAAGGCGAGAATTGCCTCGATGTAACGCGGGCGCTTGGTAGAGAGGATCCAGGTGCTGTCCCAGTCGGCGGCGTGCAGGAGATCCGCGACGCCCGGGTACAACGGGTTCAGTCGCAGCCAGTGGCTGAGATCGTGAACCATCAACTCCTGACGGACGCGATTGAGCGCGTCCGCGTAGCGCGCCAGCAGCCCCGGGCCGGCGATGCGGCGGGCCTCGTCGAACTCCTCCTGATGTGCGGGCGTGCGTCCCGCGGCCAGCAGGTCCTGGATCAGGACGTAGTCGTCACCGGCGCGGATGAATGGGCGGAGCTCGAGGAAGCGCTCGCGGAGCGTGACCGGAACCGATGGCGGTGTGTCCGGGTCCGGCCCGGCGGGGTCGTCAGGCTGCGCGTCGCGGGCAAGGCGGTCGTAGGCAACCCACGAGCTGAACAGGCACTCGGCGGCGGAATCGCAGATCACGCCATCGAAGTCGATGAACAACTGCAGTGGACTCGTCATGCAACCGAGCTCAGCCGGCCGCCGGCAGATGCAGCACCTCCCCGGCGTGCGGAACATACAGGATACCGGAGTCCTCCCGGTCTCGGTAGTCATCCAGTTCCATGGCAGCGGGATCCCGGTACGCGAGCCCGATGCGCTCGCACAGCGCGCGCGGCAGGGCGGTGGCCAGTTCCACGTCGATCCGCGGGCGCTCGACGCCGTCGCGGTACTCGCCGACGCCGCGGACCAGGGCCGAGTGAGCCAGCACGCCTCGCGGGACATCGGCGAACCGGTGCCGCTCCGCCACCAGGTAGTCGGTGACATGGTACCCGACCCGTTCCAGGTAGTGGCCCCAGGTGGCGGACAGCTTGTCGATCTGCGGGCCGTAGATGATCAGGCGTCCTCCGTCGGAGACCACTGACTCGAGCTTGTACATCACCTTTCCGCCCACCCACAGCTCGTCGTACATCGTGGGCGCGTGCCCGAGAACCGTGTGGTAACGGCGAGGCGTACGGGTGATGTGGATCCGTGCGGAGTGGTCGGCCGCATCGCTCCACGCGTTCCTTGGATCGCCCACGTACAGCCCGGCAAGCTCCGGCGGCTCCTGCCCCGGCTGCACGACCATCGCGACCAGGTGACGGGCCGTGGGTACCAGGTCGGCGGCCTGCTCGATCACGCGGCGCGCCGGCGTGTCCTTGTGCCCGATGGTCTTCATGCAGGTGATGACCGCGCTCAGCCAGTGGAAGAAGTCCAGGAACTCGCCGCCGGAGATGCCGGGAAACAGGTACTTGTGGCCGCCCGAGAAGCCGACGATCTCGTGCGGGAATACGGGGCCGACGATCAGCAACAGGTCATACTCGAAGATCGCGCGGTTGATGGTGATGTCCACGGCCTCGGCGAACCGGCCGTCGGTGGCCGCGGAGATCTGGCGCTCCGTGAACGACCCGATCCGCTGCAGCGTCCCGGGGGTGTCCCACCGGTGATTGAGGAAGCGGCTGGCGCCGAAGCGCTCGGCGCGCTCGGCGGGACTCACCCCATAGAGCCGGGCGATCGCGTCGTCCGGCATGATCGGGTGCGTCCCCAGCGCCACCATGTAGTCGAGCTGCCGGGCGTGTGCGCCGATGACCTCGTCCACCGCCCGTACCAGAGCGGGCAACGGGGCGCTGCGGGTGGCGTCCGGCGTGATCGCGAGAACCCGACGCGACTCGAACAGCGCGCGTGGCGTCCCGGCTTCGATGCGGCTGCAAATGTCCTCGTGGGTCATCGTCGCGGAACGCTCCATCGTCATCAGATCCGCCATGTCATTCCTCCCGTACGTCCGGCCTCCCGCATGTCCGCGTCCAGGTGCTCCCGTGCATCGTTCCGGCGTCGGCGTTCAGATGCTGTCCACGAGAAAGCCGCCGTCGACCGGTATGGTCGCTCCCGTGACGAACCCGGATGCGGCTTCACTGGCAAGGAATATCGCCGCCCCGGCCAGCTCCTCCGGTTCGCCGAAACGCGCGAACGGCGTCCGGCCGAGCACTTGCCGGCCACGCTCGGTGGGTTGGCCGGTCGCTTCGTCCACCAGCAGCGCTCGGTTCTGTTCGGCGAGGAAGAATCCGGGTGCGATCGCGTTCACGCGGATGCGGTGGGGGGCGAATTCCTTGGCCGTCGCCTCCGTGAGGTTGACGACTCCGGCCTTCGCCGCTCCGTAGGCCCACACGCCGGACAAGGGCTTGTACGAGGCCATGGACGCGATGTTGATGATCGATCCCACGATCCCGTGCTCGATCCAGTGCGCCGCGACAACCTTGGTCGGAACCAGGCAGCCCGCGACCAGATTGAGCTCGACGGTCTGACGGAACACGTCGATGTCGATCTCGGTAAACGCTCCCTTGCTCAAGTTGCCGCCGACCGCGTTGATCAGGACCGTCGGGCAACCCAGCCGCGCTTCGGTGTGGCGCAGGGCATCCATGATCGCGTCCGGCGACCCGGCATCGGCCACGAAGCCGGTGGTGCGCTCGGGAGCGTTCAGTGTGGTCAGGGCGCGGTCGACCGTCTCGGCCCGTCGGCTCCAGACCGCGATGCGCGCTCCGGCATCGAGCAGGCCGCGCGCCATCCCGATCGCCAGCGTCGCTCCGCCGCCCGAGATGGCCACCGTGGCGTCCAGTGAGAACAGTGGGGAAGGAGTCGTCATGTCGCCGACCAGTTTGTGTGGAACGTGCCGGGGCGGTCGACCCGCTCGTAGGTGTGGGCGCCGAAGTAGTCGCGTTGCGCCTGTATCAGATTGGCCGGCAGGCGCGCCGTTCGGTATGCGTCGAAGTAGCTCAGCGAGGACGCGAACGCCGGGACTGGAACTCCAGCGGTGGTCGCCGCTCCGACGACCTGGCGCCATGCGGACTGGGCCCCGTGCAGCACGTCGGCGAAGTACGGGTCGAGCATGAGGTTGGCCAGGTCCGGTTCGCGGTCATAGGCCTCCTTGATGCGCTGCAGGAAGCGGGCGCGGATGATGCACCCTCCCCGCCAGATCATGGCGATGGCCCCGTAGTCGAGCCGCCAGCCGTGCTCCGCGGCAGCGGTACGCATCAGCGCGAAGCCCTGAGCATAGGAGCAGATCTTCGCGGCGTAGAGTGCCGTCCCGATCGCGTTGGCCAGGTCTTCACGATTGCCGCTGAACGCGGCGTCCGGACCGCGGAGCACGCCGGCGGCGGCCATCCGTTCCTGCTTTGCCGCCGACAGTGAGCGTGCGAATACCGCCTCGGCAATGGTGGGCGCAGGGGCGCCAAGCTCGAGGGCCGACTGTCCCGTCCACGTCCCCGTGCCCTTCTGTCCCGCCTTGTCGAGGATCATGGTCACCATCGGCGCGCCGGTCTCCGGGTCGGTCGCCGCCAGAATCCGCGCCGTGATCTCGATCAGGTACGAGTCCAGATCGCCGCGGTTCCAGTCCGCAAAGCGCTGCGCCATCTCCGGGAACGTCATGCCGCAGAGCTGCTGCAGCAGCGAGTACGCCTCGGCGATGAGCTGCATGTCGCCATACTCGATGCCGTTGTGCACCATCTTGACGTAGTGGCCTGCGCCGCCGGCGCCGATGTACGTGCAGCAGGGGTCTCCGTCCACCTTGGCGGCGATCGAGGTCAGGATCGGGCTCACCTGACGATAGGCGGCCTCGCTGCCGCCGGGCATGATGCTCGGCCCGAGGAGCGCCCCTTCGTCGCCTCCCGAGACACCCGTACCCAGGTACAGCAGATCCGAGGCTTCCGCGTCGCGGCAGCGCCGTGTCGTGTCCGCATAGTGAGAGTTGCCGCCGTCCAGGATGACGTCGCCCGGCTCCAGCAACGGCTGCAGCTCGCCGAGCACCGCGTCGACCGGCGCGCCTGCCTGCACCATCAGCAGAATGCGCCGGGGGCGGTTGAGCGCCGCGACCACGTCGGGCAGCGTACGGCACGGCACGAGTCGCTTGCCGGCACCCACGCCGTCGACGAAGGTCTCGAGCGTACGGGCAGTTCGGTTGTGGACCGCGACGGTGTATCCGCGGCTCTCGATGTTGAGGGCCAGGTTGCGGCCCATGACGGCCATCCCGGCCACGGCGATGTCGGCCATCAGGTGAGCATCCTCATCATGGGAGTGCGGGGCTGAATCATAGGAGTGCGGGGCGCACGTGTACACCGCCACGGGTCCCGAATCAGCACGGGTACGTCACAGTGCACGTCGCGCTCGGCGCGGCGGCAGCAGGCCGGATCGGCGGGCCAGCACGGCTTGCATGCGATCGGCAACCTCGTTCGGCGTGGCGGTACCGTCGATCCCGCGCAGCAGACCCGTCGATCGGTAGTACTCGATGACCGGTGTGGTCTGTGCCCGATAGGCGTGGAGCCGCCGTCGGATCGCCTCCGGATCGTCGTCTTCGCGTTGCACGGGTGCGCAGAACAGGGACGCATTCGCCGGCATCGAGGCCACGTTGAAGGTGGCGCCGCACCGGGCGCAGGTACGGCGTCCGGACAAGCGGCGAACGACTTCCTGCTCGGGCACGATCAGCTCGACGGCCGCGTCGATCTGCGCGAATCCGGCCAGCGCGGCGGCTTGCGGGACGGTGCGAGGAAAGCCGTCGAGAATGAATCCCTTCCGTTCGTCGAGGGTCGCCAGGTGCTCGCGCACCAGGGAGATAGTCAGCGAATCGGGGACCAGGCTGCCGGCCTGCAGCAGGTCGGCCACCCGGCGCCCGAGCGGGGTCCGAGCCTTCACCGCGGCGCGGAAGAGGTCGCCCGTGGAGATGTGACGCATTCCGCTGCGGCCGGCCACGGTGCTGGCGAGCGTGCCCTTGCCGGCGCCGGGCGGTCCGAGGAGAACCAGCTGCATGAAGTTGGGGCAGGCTGAGCGAGCGAGCGACGCCGCGGTGGCTCCAGGGCTCAGGTGCCCTGAGCGTAGTCGGTACGGTACGCCTGCTGCTCGGCGGTAAGCTCGTCGGTCTGGATGCCCATCGTTTGCAGCTTGATGGCGGCGATCTCCCGGTCCTGCTCTTCGGGCACCGGGTACACGAGAGGCGACAGGGAGCTACCCTCCTTGGCCAATCGGATGAGGGACAGAAACTGATTGGCGAAAGACATGTCCATCACTTCGGGTGGATGGCCCTCGGCCGCGGCCAGGTTCACCAGCCGGCCTTGCGCCAGAATGTACAGGCGGCGGCCATCGCCGAGCACGTGCTCGCGATTGTTGCTCCGGACCTCCTCGGAACGCACGGTGAGCTCTGCCAGATCGTTCAGATTGATCTCGCAGTCGTAGTGACCGGCGTTGCAGACGATCGCGCCATCCTTCATTCGCTCGAAGTGCCGGCGGGTGATCACGTCGCGGATTCCCGTGGTCGTAACGAACACGTCGCCGACGGCGCTGGCCGCATCCATGGTCGACACGTTGAACCCCTCCAGCGTCGCCTTGAGGGCGGCGATCGGATCTATCTCGGTGACCACGACGTTCGAGCCGAGGCCGCGTGCGCGCTGGGCGACGCCACGCCCACAATGACCGAAGCCGGCAACGACCAACTGCTTGCCGGCCAGGAGTACCGACGTGGCTCGCAAGACTCCATCGAGGGCCGACTGGCCGGTCCCGTAGACGTTGTCGAAATCCCACTTGGTAGTGGCATCGTTCACGGCGATGACGGGGTACTTGAGGGCGTGATCATCAGCCATGGCGCGGAGTCTGTGCACCCCCGTGGTGGTTTCCTCGGTGCCGCCGATGATGGCGGCGGTCAGTCCGTCCCCGGCAGCGTGCGCGCGAAAGATCAGGTCGGCACCGTCGTCGAGGGTCAGCGTCGGGCCGACCGCAAGCGTCTGGTCGATACACCAGTAAAACTCATCCGTGGATAGGCCGTGCCAGGCGTAGATCGGGACTCCTTCGGCCGCCAGCGCGGCTGCGACATCATCCTGAGTGGACAAGGGATTGCAGCCCGACCAGGCGACCTCGGCTCCCGCGTCCCGCAGGGCGCGGATCAGGATCGCGGTTTCCTTGGTCACGTGCAGGCAGCCGGCTATCCGCATGCCGGCCAGCGGCTTCGAGTCGCGATGCATCAGGCGGAGATGCTGAAGTACGGGCATGCGCGATTCCGCCCACCGGAGCTTCAGCGAACCTTGATCGGCAAGCGCTGGCTCCTTGATCTTGTATCCGGTCACGGCGGCAGTTTAGCCGCTCGCCCGCCTGCGGTCGACAGACCATCGGCCATCGGTCACCCAAGGGCCGTTTCGCCCCGGCCGATGTGGCCGAGCTCCCGTCCGTCATTGTAAACTGGTTACCGGTATGGCTGGGAGCGGCCTGTGGCGCGGTGTCGAGCGGGCTGTCAATCAAGGGCTCCGGGGCTCGCGCGACGCCCTGGACCGCGCCCGATCGAAAGCGCGGGAGCTCGGCGAGCGGGGTGCACTCAGGCTCGACCTGTTGCAGCTCGAACGGCAGCGATCGCGGCTGCTCGAGGAGTTGGGACAGCTCATCCATGACCGCCTGGGTACACACGGCCAAGCCACGGTGTCGCACGGCACCCCCGGGGTCAAGGACCTGATGGCCCAGATCGACGACTTGGCCGAACGGTGTGCGGCGAAGCGGCACGCGCTGGAGCAGCTCGCCATCCAGGGCTTGGCCGGCGAGCCGCTGGCCGGGGAGCCGGGAGCCGATGACGAGAAAGATGAAAAAAAGGCTCCGAAGCCCTTGACGGAGCCAAGCGACGATGTATAAACTCCTTTTCCACGGTGCCCGTCGGTAGACGGGTTTCCGTAATGCGGATCGGGCACCCGTGCCTGTCCGCGAGCGGGATCCCGATCGGATCCCATCGGTTCTTTGACATCATAGGGATGGGGAGAGTGGGGTCCTCGAATGTAGATTCGTAGGACGGATGCCTTCGGGCGGAAGTCCTACTCATATCACGGAGAGTTTGATCCTGGCTCAGAACGAACGCTGGCGGCGTGTCTTAAGCATGCAAGTCGAACGAAAACCATGGTGCTTCAGCTTGCTGAAGCGCCGGGGGACAGTGGCGAACGGGTGAGTAACACGTAGGTGATCTGCCCCGAAGTGTGGGATAGCCTATGGAAACATAGGGTAATACCTCATGTGATCCGAGGATTGGATGCCTCGGATGAAAGGCGCAATTGTGTCGCTTTGGGATGAGCCTGCGGTCCATTAGTTAGTTGGTGAGGTAATAGCTCACCAAGGCGATGATGGATAGCCGGCCTGAGAGGGTGAACGGTCACACTGGGACTGAGACACGGCCCAGACTCCTACGGGAGGCAGCAGCTAAGAATAGTCCGCAATGGGGGAAACCCTGACGGTGCGACGCCGCGTGGGTGATGAAGGCCTGACGGTTGTAAAGCCCTTTTCTCAGCGAAGAATAAGGTGAGGAGTGGAACGCCTCATCGATGACGTTAGTTGAGGAAGAAGCCCCGGCCAATTACGTGCCAGCAGCCGCGGTAACACGTAAGGGGCGAGCGTTGTTCGGAATTATTGGGCGTAAAGGGCGCGTAGGCGGTGCAGCAAGCTTGGTGTAAAAGGCTCGGGCTCAACCCGAGGAATGCGCTGGGAACTGCTGCGCTAGAGTCTTGGAGGGGAAGCTGGAACTCCTGGTGGAGGGGTGAAATCTGTAGATATCAGGAAGAACACCGGTAGCGAAGGCGAGCTTCTGGCCAAAGACTGACGCTGAGGCGCGAAAGCGTGGGGAGCGAACAGGATTAGATACCCTGGTAGTCCACGCCGTAAACGATGTGCACTAGGCGTAGGGTGCGTTGAGTGCTCTGTGCCGGAGCTAACGCGTTAAGTGCACCGCCTGGGGAGTATGCCCGCAAGGGTGAAACTCAAAGGAATTGACGGGGGCCCGCACAAGCGGTGGAGCATGTGGTTTAATTCGATGATACGCGAGGAACCTTACCAGGGTTTGACATGTGCACGGAGATCCATGAGAGTGGGTTGTCCTTCGGGACGTGCACACAGGTATTGCATGGCCGTCGTCAGCTCGTGTCGTGAGATGTTGGGTTAAGTCCCGCAACGAGCGCAACCCTTACCGTCTGTTGCCAACAGGTAATGCTGGGGACTCGGACGGAACTGCCGGTGACAAACCGGAGGAAGGTGGGGACGAGGTCAGGTCATCATGATCCTTACGTCCTGGGCTACACACGTGCTACAATGGTCGGTACAGAGCGTAGCGAAACGGCGACGTTGAGCAAATCGCTGAAAGCCGGCCTTGGTTCGGATTGGAGTCTGAAACTCGACTCCATGAAGGTGGAATCGCTAGTAATCGCGCATCAGCATGGCGCGGTGAATACGTTCCCGGGCCTTGTACACACCGCCCGTCATACCACCCGAGTTGGGGGTACCCGAAGTCGTTTGCCTAACCGTAAGGACGGCGACGCCGAAGGTACGCCTGGTAAGGGGGGTAAAGTCGTAACAAGGTAGCCGTACCGGAAGGTGCGGCTGGATCACCTCCTTTTCAAGAGTTCAGCGTCGGTACCGGCCTCGGTTGGTCGGTGCCGGCCAGCAGGCGGTTGCCGCCTGCCCCGGGCCTCACTCTTCCCCAATCCCTTTCGTTGTCACAGAAGCGCTCGGGCTTGAATCGAGACAGGAGAACGACGCGCGCTCGCAGCACCGTTTGCCGGGGCTTGGCGGCGCTCCATAGCGTCGATCGCCTGTGCCGATCGGCGGGGGTATAGCTCAGGTGGCTAGAGCGATGGCTTTGCAAGCCATAGGTCTGGGGTTCGAGTCCCCATGCCTCCACAGGTACGGATTCGACAGGTCGGATTCGGCCAGGGCCGACTCGGCCGAGCCCGATTCGGAAGGGCGCCACGCCAGGGTTGTTTCGCGGTCATCGCGGACTCGATGCGGCCCGGCTACTGAAACTGAGACGATGACGGCGTTGAGCGGCGAACCGCTGACGCCTTGTGACGACGGGTCTTTGACATCGGTGCGCGGGTTTATACCCACGCACCTCCGAAGCCGCAGCTGATCTGACGGGGTCTTTTTCAAGCGGCATCGGACACAGGGAAGGGGAGATGGGTGATATGGCAAGCGGGCAAGGGTCTACGGCGGATGCCTTGGAGCTACTCGGCGAGGAAGGCCGTGGTAAGCTGCGATAAGCCACGAGTAGGAGCAAACATCCTGAGATCCGTGGATGGCCGAATGGGGTAACCCGTAGAGCTGTCAAACGCTCTACATCGCGGCCCGGAGGGGTCGTGAGGCGATACCGGGGGAACTGAACCATCTAAGTACCCCGAGGAAGAGACATCAACCGAGATTCCCTTAGTAGCGGCGAGCGAACGGGGAACAGCCCAAACCGTACCGACGTGATAGGCTTACACCGTTGTCGGCGCGGGGTTGCAGGACGCCAGCGAGGGAGGTTGTAAGGCCACCCTGCGGCGTGATCATCGGATAGTGGAACGCTTCTGGGAAGGGCGGCCAAAGCGGGTGAAAGCCCCGTACACGAAATTCGATCGAGCGTCGCTGTTGGCGCACCTGAGTACGGCGGGACACGTGAAACCCTGCCGGAATCTGGGAGGACCACCTTCCAAGGCTAAATACGAGGTAGCTACCGATAGTGAACAAGTACCGTGAGGGAAAGGTGAAAAGAACCCCGAGAGGGGAGTGAAATAGAACCTGAAACCGTAGACCTACAAGCGGTCAGAGCCTTGCTTTATGTAGGGTGATGGCGTGCCTTTTGCAGAATGAACCGGCGAGTTATGGTATGCAGCGAGGTTAAGGCATTGCAGTGCCGGAGCCGTAGGGAAACCGAGTCTGACAAGGGCGTATTAGTTGCATGCTGTAGACCCGAAACCGAGCGATCTATCCATGGCCAGGCTGAAGCGCTGGTAACACAGCGTGGAGGGCCGAACGGTAGTCTGTTGAAAAAGGCACCGATGAGCTGTGGATCGGAGTGAAAGGCTAAACAAGCTCGGAGATAGCTGGTACTCCCCGAAATAGCTTTAGGGTTAGCCTCGCCTTAGTGTCGCGGAGGTAGAGCACTGGATGGATTCGGGCCCTTCACCGGGTACCAACCCCAACCAAACTCCGAATGCCGTGACATGATGGGCGGGAGTGAGACTGCGGGCGATAAGGTTCGTGGTCGAGAGGGAAACAGCCCAGACCGTTGACTAAGGTCCCCAAGCGCGAGCTAAGTGGTAAAGGAAGTGCAGGTGCGAAGACAGCCAGGAGGTTGGCTTAGAAGCAGCCATCCCTTGAAAGAGTGCGTAACAGCTCACTGGTCGAGTTCTTGTGCGCCGACAATGTAACGGGGCTCAAGTTCGCCACCGAAGTCACGGGTTCGCCGAAGCGCCTTGTTGCGCTCTGGCGAGCGGTAGGGGAGCGTTCTGGCAGCTGATGAAGGTGCTCCGTGAGGAGCGCTGGAGGCGACAGAAGTGAGAATGCCGGTATGAGTAACGAAAAGACGGGTGAAAAACCCGTCCGCCGAAAGCCTAAGGTTTCCTGGGTAAAGTTAATCTGCCCAGGGTTAGTCGGCCCCTAAGGCGAGGCCGAGAGGCGTAGTCGATGGGAAACGGGTTCATATTCCCGTACCTCTGGCAGGAGATGCCGACAGGGATGACGCGTCGGAGGACGTGCAGCCGGGCGATGGTAGTCCCGGTCCAAACGGTGAGGACGTCGATGCGGGGAGGCAAATCCCCCCGCGGAGTTCGAGCCGCCAAGGCGAGCTGAAGCCTTCGGGCTGACGTGAAGTGCATAGAGGCCGGCGCCGAGAAATAGTCTCTAAGGGGTGCCTGCCAGGGACCGTACCGTAAACCGACACAGGTAGGCGGGAAGAGTATTCTAAGGCGCTCGAGAGAACCCGCGTTAAGGAACTCGGCAAATTGCACACGTAACTTCGGGAGAAGTGTGGCCTCGGGTGGAGAGTCGGCCTTCGGGCGGATGATTCAGACGAGGTTGCAGAGAAATGGCCCAGGCGACTGTTTACCAAAAACACAGGTCTCTGCTAATCGGTAACGAGATGTATAGGGACTGACACCTGCCCGGTGCTGGAAGGTTAAGAGGAGGGGTGAGAGCTCCGAATCGAAGCCCCAGTAAACGGCGGCCGTAACTATAACGGTCCTAAGGTAGCGAAATTCCTTGTCGGGTAAGTTCCGACCTGCACGAATGGTGTAACGATCTGGGCGCTGTCTCGACGCGGGACTCGGTGAAATTGTAGTATCGGTGAAGATGCCGATTACCCATGGTTAGACGGTAAGACCCCGGAACCTTGACTGCAGCTTGGCATTGGTACTTGATCTGCGACGTGTAGGATAGGTGGGAGGCTTTGAAATCTGGTCGTCAGGCTGGATGGAGCCGTTGTTGAAATACCACCCTTCGTCGATTAGGTATCTAACGCGTGGACCTGAAACGGTTGCGCGGACCGTGTCTGGTGGGCGGTTTGACTGGGGCGGTTACCTCCTAAAGAGTAACGGAGGTGCGCAAAGGTCACCTCGCGCTGGTTGGAAATCAGCGTACGAGTGCAAAGGCAAAAGGTGGCTTGACTGCGAGACCTACAAGTCGAGCAGGTGCGAAAGCAGGTCTTAGTGATCTGGCGGTTGTGCGTGGAAGCGCCGTCACTAAACGGATAAAAGGTACTCCGGGGATAACAGGCTAATAGTGCCCAAGCGTCCACAGCGACGGCACTGTTTGGCACCTCGATGTCGGCTCATCGCATCCTGGGGCTGAAGCAGGTCCCAAGGGTTTGGCTGTTCGCCAATTAAAGCGGTACGTGAGCTGGGTTCAGAACGTCGTGAGACAGTTCGGTCCCTATCTTCCATGGGCGTCGGTTGCTTGAGAGGAGCTGCTCCTAGTACGAGAGGACCGGAGTGGACGAACCGCTGGTGTACCAGTTATCCCGCCAGGGGTAAGTGCTGGGTAGCCATGTTCGGAAGGGATAACCGCTGAAAGCATCTAAGCGGGAAGCCCACCTCGAGATGAGGCAACCCGTCCGCGCTTCGGCGCGGACTGAAGGTACCAGATAGATGATCTGGTCGATAGGCTGGAAGTGTAAGCACAGTAATGTGTTCAGCTGACCAGTACTAATTTACCGTTAGGCTTGTCCATATCACCTTTCTACCCTTCTCTGTGCGATGCCGCTCCGCTTCCCGCGGATCGGTGCGCGGTTTCAGGCCCACCGGTTTCTTACATGTGTGCCTGGTGACCATAGCGGAGGGGTCCCACCCGTTCCCATCCCGAACACGGAAGTTAAGCCCTCCAGCGCCGATGGTACTGTCCAATCAGGGCGGGAGAGTAGGTCGTCGCCAGGCTTTTTTGTGCCCGCACACCGGCGCAGACCCTGGCCATTGGCCGAGGGAGGTGACGCGCCCCATGGATTCCCGTGTAGTATGGCTGTGCTTGATCGATCTGGGCCCGTTGTACGGCGACGCGGACGTCGCGTTCGTGCTGCAGGCGGTGGCGCCTGCGCACACCGTGAGGGGCCGCCTCGGGGACGCGTTCCGTGAGGATCGGGAGATCCGGGAAGGCATGCTGGTGTCCGACGTGCTCGCTGACGCGGTCATGCAGACCGAGGAACCGCTGCTCCGCGTCTCCCCCATGCTGTTCTTCTCGATGCTGGTCGCGCGGGTTCGGCGCGACCTGACGTCCCATCGGTTCACGGTCGAGGCGTCAGGCCGACACACTGCGGTAGTGTTCGATGCCGCGGCCGCGCTCGCGTTGCTGTGCAAACCGCACGTGTTCGACTACCTTGTACTCCTGCTCGTCTCATTCGTGCAGGTGCGCTCGGTCACCCTTGCGGTGGCCGACGACCGTGGGCGCCGGAGGATGCTGCGGTTCGACACGCTGGACCTGGACAGCATGATCCAGGCGGCTGCGCTTGCGGCGGAGCCGGAGCGGTTTTCAGCGTACCAGCGCGTCGCGGATCTGTGCCTGTTCACGATTGGTGTTTTCCCGGAGCGGATACGGGCGCAAGGTGGCCGCAGCGCCGCGGTGGTGCGCGCCGCGTGGATCGACCACGGGTCGCGCTTCTATCGCCTTGCATCCCGCCATCAGACCGCGCACGAGCTGCAGATGGAGAACGTCCTGGCGGAGCTCGGCACCAACTTCAACCTGGCGGCGAAGCCGCTCAACGTGCTGTCCGACCGCTACCTGTGGCACGGCGGCCGGCGCATGCCGTTCGTGCCGTAGATCGTCGCCATGGCGCTGCTGCTCGCCTATCTGGCGTTCACGCTGGTCTTCTCCTTCGTGTGCTCGGTGCTGGAGGCGGTCATCCTGAGCGTGACACCCAGCTACGTGGCCGCCCTGAAGCGCGTGGGGCGGCGCACCGGACTGCTGCTGCATCGGCTCAAGGAGGACATAGACCGGCCGCTCGCCGCGATTCTCACCCTGAACACCATCGCCAACACGGCGGGCGCAACGCTCGTGGGAAACCAGGCGGGTGCGGTCTTCGAGAACCTGTGGGTGGGACTCGTCACGGGGGGCTTGACGTTCTCGGTGCTCGTCTTCTCTGAGATCATCCCGAAGACGCTCGGCGCCACCTACTGGCGCCGCTTGGCAGCACCGGCGGCGTGGACGATACAGGGGCTGATCGTCGGCCTGTATCCGATGGTGGCGTTCGCCAACCGCATCGCCGCGCTGATCGCCCGCGGCCAGCCCGCCGCCCGCGTCAGCCGCAGCGAGATCCGCGCCATCGCCGACCTTGGCCATACCCAAGGCGTCATCGCGGCGGACGAGTCGCGCATCATCGAGAGCGTGATACAGTCGGGAGCGCTCGCCGTCAGGGGCGCCATGACGCCGCGCACGGTGGTAGTGGCGCTCGACGAGTCGCTGACGCTCGCCGAGGTGGCGGAGGCCGATCTGCGGCACTCGCGGATACCGATCTACCGGGGCAGCGTCGACTCGGTCACGGGGTACGTCCTGCGCTACGAGTTGCTGCTGGCCGTCGCCCGTGGGGAGGGCGAGCGCACCGTGGAGTCGCTCCGCCGGGACATCCTGCCGCTTCCGGACACGACGTCGCTGCGCGACTCGTTCTCCCGGATGCTGAGCCGCCACGAGCACATCGCGCTGATCGTGGATCAGTACGGGGGGACAGCCGGGATCGTCACCGTGGAAGACATCGTCGAGACACTGCTGGGACTGGAGATCGTCGACGAGACCGATCGCGCGACCGACATGCAGGAACTGGCACGCCGGCGGTGGGCCGGGCGTGTGCGGCGGCGCGGCCTTGCGGTCGAGGGGGGCGCGTCGACGGCCCCCGCGGATGAGCCGACCTCCGACGACGGTGGGCGATGAGCGTGGCGATGCAACGGAGAAACGGGCCGGCGGCAGGGCATATGCGCCCCTCGTACTTTGAATGGCAAAGAACTTGATGCTGCCCCCAATCAGTGTCACACTGTGCCGTGATGACCACGCCGATCGCGATGGAACAGCACGCGGCGGACGAGTTGCGCTTCATCCGAACGACGATGGAGCGGGCGGTCCGCTTCGACGCGGTGCCCGGAGTCGGGATGATCCTGATGGGGACGGGCGCCGTCGTCGCCTACGGCGCCACCCTGCTGGCACCGGACCACTGGTTGACGATATGGCTCGCGACTGCCGTTGCCGCCTTCATCACCGGTGTGGCGGCGATGGCGCTGAAGGCTCGCCGCGGCGGACTGTCGCTCTGGTCGCGGCCGGCACAGTCGTTCGTCTTCACGTTCGTGCCGCCGCTGGCCGTCGGCGCGCTGCTCACCGGAGCTCTCGCAGCGGCCGGCGCACACCTGCTGATGCCCGGCTCATGGCTCAGCCTGTACGGCATCGCCGCGCTCACCGGAGGAGCATTCTCCGTGCGGAGCGTGTCGGTCATGGGGACCGGGTTTCTGCTGCTCGGCGCCACCGCCCTTCTTTACCCGGTGGCTGGTCCGGCGCTGATGGTGTGCGGCTTCGGCGTGCTGCACGTGGCGTTCGGCGTCCACATCGCCCATCGACACGGCGGCTGACCATGCTTTCGTCGCGACCGTGCTTTCGCTGCTGACCGTGCCATGACCGCTCCCGCCGACGCCCTCCGGTCGCGCGACCTGGCACAGGGACTGGCCGCCACCGCGAGGACATTTGATGCGGTGGTGCACGAGCGCACCCGGCTGGCAATCCTCAGCGCGCTGTCCGCCGCCCGCTCCATGAGCTTTCGGGAGTTGAAGTCGCTGCTCGGCGTCACCGACGGCAACCTCAGCGTGCATGCCCGCAAGCTGGAGGACGCCGGCTACATCGCGGTGCGCAAGGGATTCCGCGGGCGTCAGCCCCGAACCACGTTTGCACTGACGCCAGAGGGTCGCCAGGCGCTCGAGGCATACGTCAGGCACATGGAGGCACTGATCTCGGCGATCGGCCGGATCGGCCGTGGTCCTGCGGATGGCCCGGATGCCGGGGCTGAAGACGACCCGGCCCCGCACCCGCTCCCTGCCGGCGCCATGGGAAGGTCGTGATGCCGGGCCGCCAGGACGGGACGGTGAACGGTCAACGGCATGCCAACGGGGCCGGAGGCGGCGGCCCCAGGCACGTGGGCATCATCATGGACGGCAATGGGCGCTGGGCGCAGGCCCGGTCCCTGTCCCGATATGACGGGTATCGGGCCGGTACCGACGCGGTGCGCGAGACGGTGGAGTCCGCTGCCGATCTCGGCGTCGATGTGCTGACCCTGTACGCGTTCTCGTCCGACAACTGGCGCCGTCCCTCCGCCGAGGTGCAGCTCCTGTTGTCCCTGTTTCAGTGGTATCTGCAGCGCGAGACCAGCAACTGCGTCCGGCAGGGAGTACGTGTTTCGTTCATCGGCCGCCGCGATCGTTTCCCCATGGCGCTGCAGCGCGAGATCGAGCGTAGCGAGTCCGCGACACGCGACTGCGCCCGGCTGCTCCTGCGCATCGCGGCCGACTACTCGGCTCGCGATGCGATCCTGTCCGCCGCCGCGTTGCTCGCCGCCGGCGACGCGCCGACACGGCCCGACTTTGCCCGCATGCTGACGGGCGGCGACGGCGCACTGGGCGAGGTCGACCTGATCGTACGGACCGGCGGCGAGCAGCGGCTGAGCGACTTTCTGCTCTGGGAGGCCGCTTATGCGGAGTTGGTCTTCACGCCTACGCTGTGGCCGGACTTCAAGCGGGCCGATCTGGCGGATGCCCTGGACGAATTCCGCAGGCGGGAACGGCGTTTCGGCGGGATCGTGCCGTGTCGGCATGCGCCTCCGGGTCGACGAAAGCGCGAGCAAGCGGTAGGCTGGCAGCCAGCAGAGCATCCGGGGAAAGAGATGGTCGCCGGCGCGAGCCAGCTCTCCCCAGAGTGAGGTAATCCATGCCATACGACCCCGTGTTGGTGCAGCCCATGCGTGACGAGCTCGCGCGCATCGGCGTCACCGAGCTGATCGTTCCCGAAGACGTTGACCGGTTCATGGAGACCACGGAAGGAACCGCGTTCCTGGTGGTGAACTCGGTGTGCGGATGCGCCGCGGGCAGTGCCCGGCCGGCGGTGGCGTTGGCGCTGCAGCAGGACCCCAAGCCGCAGCGTGTCGGGACCGTGTTCGCCGGACAGGATCTGGACGCGACCGAGCAGGCGCGCAGCTACTTTGCCGATTATCCGCCTTCAAGCCCTTCGTTCGCGCTGTTCCGGGACGGCGAGCTGGTGCACCTGTTCCCCCGGCATCGTATCGAAGGGCGCGACCCGCGGTCCATTGCCGCCGACCTGAGAGAGGTGTTCGACCGTCATTGCGACTGAGCTGATCGAATACCATGTCGGATGGAGGAGATCCCGGGGTGGGTGAGCGGCAGTCGTTCGCGGCGCCCGAGCACCGGCACCTCGGCGAGTTGCATGGGATCACGGTCGTGGTCGATACCGACGGGCCGGTGTACGTCGGCCGCTTCTTCGAGGAGCGTGATGGCTCCCTGCTGCTGCTGGACGCCGCATCGCACGAGGAAGGCGCCGGTGGTGTCACGAAAGCGGCCTACCTTGCCAGAGCGGCCGAGTACGGCGTCTGGAAGCAGTATCCCAGCGTATCCGTGCCGCGATCCAGCGTGACTGCGATATGTCCTCTGGCCGACATCGACACGCCGTGACCGGCGCCCGAACCCGCGCCTGCGCTTGAACCGATCCGCGGCTGGCCCTACCTTGGAATAGGGTCTCATGGGTTCGAATGCTGGCCGGCAACCCGCCCTCCTCGCGGTCACGCTGACGGCGTTGCTGTCGCTTGCGGGCTGTGATCGAGAGGTCGAGGTCCGCACCTACCGGGAAGTGACCGTAGCGCCGACGCCGGTCGGTGCGCTGTTCGACTCGACCGGCGGCGAGACCGGCTCGGGAACCGGAAGCCAGAGCTGGCGGTGGGTCGCTCCGACCGGCTGGAACGAGCTGCCGGGAGACGGGCTTCGCCTGGCCCGGTTCGGGCTGCCGGGAGGCGGGGAGAGTAACGTGGTGGTGCTGGCAGGCGACGCCGGCGGCGTGGAAGCCAACGTGCGCCGCTGGCTCACGCAGCTCGGGCTGGACCTGCCGCCGGAACGGGTGCGGGCACTCCTCGGCGATGCGGTGTCCGTTCGGGGCGATCTCGACTTCACCGTGTTCGACTTCACGTCGCTGGTCGCCGGCCGCGACAACACGGCGTTTCTGACGGCGATCGCCTCGATGGGCGGGCAAACCATGTTCGTCAAGGCCGAGGCGCCGGCCGGCGTCCTGATCGAACAGCGCTCCTCCTTCGTGGACCTCCTGAACTCGCTCGGTCCGCGTTCGTCCGGTAGCGGATACGGCGACCAGGGATAGGGACCGATGTGGGTTCAGGCGATGAGGCGCAGCCCGCTGGTGCGGATCGCGATCGACCTGCGCGTCACGGTGATCTGCCTGGCGTTGCTGTTTCTGCTGACGCTGCTGGGCACGTTCCATCAGGTGTCGCACGGTCTGTACGATGCCCAGCAGCGCTACTTCGGAGCCTGGATCACGTTGGTCGGGGGCATCGTGCCGCTGCCCGGCGCGCAGCTCGTGCTGTGGGTTCTGTTCGTCAACCTGGTGGCGGTGACCGCCGTCCGATTCGTGTACCGGTGGTCCCGGGTCGGAATCCTGATCATTCACCTCGGCATGTTCGTGATGTTCTTCGGCATGTTCTTCGTGTCCTACTTCGCGCAGGAGTCGTTCCTGCGGCTGCAGGAGGGGGAATGGCGCAACACCAGCGAGGACTATCACGAGTGGGAGGTGGCGGCCTGGCGTGAAGGGACCGATGCGCGCGACGTCAGCGCGGTCGACCTCGGGCGGCTGGCTCCCGGCGATCGGGTCGCCCTGCCGGAACTGAGCCTGACCATGCTGGTGGACGAGAACCACGCGAGCGCGGACGCCTACCTGGCCCCGGAAGGCCAGAGCAGCCCGTTCGTGAACGCCCGCGGCATCGCCGAGCTGCGGCCACGCCGCCGTTCGGTTCGCCCGGCGGAGAACCAGCCGGGCGTGATCCTGCAGGTCTCAGGCCGCTCGGAAGGCGCTGCGGTGGCGCTGTGGGCGCTGGACCCGACGCCGACCAGCGTGACGCTGGATGGCCAACGGTACGGCTTCTCCCTGCGCCGAACGCGCTACGCGCTGCCGGCGCTCATAGGGCTGGAGGACTTCCGTGCCGAGTTCCATCCCGGTACCGACACGCCCCGGTCGTTCGAGAGCGACGTGGTCCTCGAAGCGCCCGGCACCCGGCGGCCGGTGCGCATCTCGATGAACAAGCCGCTGCGGATCAGCGGGTTCACCTTCTATCAGGCTTCTTACGAGTTCGATGCCACCGGCGCTGCCTACTCGACCCTGGCGGTGGTTCGCAACCGCGGCCGCCTGGTGCCGTACGTGGCCACCGCGATCATCGGCCTGGGGCTGATCGTGCACTTCGTGCAGACGCTCGTCCGTCCCGGACGACGGCGGCCCTCCGCCGTCGAGGAGGCTTCATGAGCGCAGACGCGGCCCCGTTGATCGGGCCGAGCGCCGGCCTGGCCAAGCCGATGCGCATCGTCCTGTTCGTCCTGCTGGCGGTGCTGTGCCTGCTGGCGCTGTCGATGATCGGCCGCTTCGGCCGCGGCGACCGCTCCACCGGCTACGAGCCGCCAGCGCCCCGGATCGCCAGCGCCGCGGCGCTGCAGCCGCTGCTGATGATCGAGGACGGGCGCCGCAAGCCGCTGGACAGTTACGCGCGCAACACGCTGCTGCGCTACTCCGGCCGCGAGCGCTACGCCGGCCAGCCGGCGATCGACTGGCTGGCGCGGGTGCTGCTGTCACCGCAGGAGACCTACCGCGACGAGGTGTTCCTGATCGACCACCCGGAGGTGCTGGAGGCGATCGGCGTACCGTCTCGTGGACGGGGGCGCTACAGCTTCGAAGAGCTTCGCGCCGGGGCGATCGAGCTCGAGGAGTTGGCCGCGCTGGCATCCGAGCTGGCGGCCGAGGAGCGCAGCCTCGTCCAGCGCGAGATCATCCGTGTCTGGAACAACCTGGTCGAATTCTCCGGCATGCTCGCCGCCTTCGGCTTCACCTACCCCGACACCGAGGCGTTCTTCGTCGACACGGACGGCGCGGCGGAGGCCCTGCAGCTTCCGGGAACGGGGCCGTACAGCTATCTGGATCTCGCACTGCGTCGTCCCCTGCTGGAGGAGCACGCCGCCGCCGTGGTCGACCGGCATGGCCGCTCGGGTCAGCTCGACGCCACTGACCGGACGTTGCTGCGCCTGTCGCAGAACCTCCGCCTGTGGGATCAGACCTACGGCTCCCTGCCGCTGCCGCTGATCCCGCTGCCGTCACCCGCAGGCGACCGCTGGCTCAGCCCCTGGCAGGCGCTGGCGCAACCGCAGATCGCATCCCAGGCCGCCGAGGAGTTGACCGCGCTCCGCGACCTGCAGGTGGCGTATGTCGAGGGCCGGCAGGCGCGGTTCGATCTGGCCGCGCAAACATTCGTCCTTGCCCAGGAGCGGCGGCTGGGAAGCGCCCTGCCGCTGCCCGACCCGTTCCTGGAGCTGTTCTACCGCCGTGTCGATCCGCTCTCCCATGTCCGCTGGGCCTACCTGCTGGGCACGGCGCTGGCGCTCCTGGCCATGCTGGTCAGCCGCCCGTGGCCGGAGCGGGCGAGCGTCGTCGCCCTGGCGCTGGGCCTCACCATCCATACCGGCGGCATCCTGCTGCGGATGATCATCAACGGAAGGCCGCCGGTGACCACCCTGTACGAGACGTTCGTGTTCGTCTCCTGGTGCGCGGCCACCGCCGGCGTGTTCCTCCGCTACCGGGGCAATCGCCTGGGGGCCGTCAGCGGGCTGGCGATCGGCTTTCTGCTGCTGTGGATCTCCGGCAAGTTCGCCGCCGAGGGTGACACCCTGCGCGAGCTGCAGGCGGTGCTCGACACCAACTTCTGGCTCTCCACTCACGTGGTCGTGATCACCGCCGGGTACTGCGCCTGCGTCTTCGCCGGCTTCGTCGGCCACGTCTACCTGTTCCAGTACGTCGAGAACCGCGGCGGCGGTCCACGCCTGCGCCAGACCTACCGGATGCTGGTCGGTGCCCTGGCGTTCGGACTGACCCTGTCGTTCGCAGGCACCATGCTCGGCGGCATCTGGGCCGACCAGTCGTGGGGACGCTTCTGGGGATGGGATCCCAAGGAGAACGGCGCGCTGATGATCGTGCTGTGGTGCGCCATCCTGTTCCACGCGCGGCTGGGCAAGATGATCGGCGAGTACGGCATGGCGGCAGGGTCCGTGATCGGCATCATGGTGGTGATGCTTGCCTGGTTCGGGATCAACGAGCTCGGCGTCGGGCTGCACTCCTACGGCTTCACCGAGGGGGTGCTGTCAGGCCTGCTCATCTACGGCGCGATCGAGGTGGTATTCCTGACAGCGGTCGCGTTGCTCGTGCGCCGTCGCGTCGTCCGTCCGTCCGGCGCAGCGGCGCGGACGCCGAGGACGGCGGCGCGGACGCCGAGGGCGCCTACGGTCCAGCGGGGATGAGCCCGACCACGACCAGGCCGCGTTCCCCCGAACGCCACATGACGTTCCTGGAGCACGCCGAAGAGCTGCGGCGGCGGCTGATCGTGTCCGTGATCGCTGCGCTGGTGGCCGCCGGGGTCTGCTACGGGTTCTACGAGTGGATCCTGAACCTGCTGCTCGCGCCCCTGGCGGCGATCCAGGAGCGGCTCGGCGAGCAGCAGCTCTATGCGACCTCGCTGTTCGAGGGGTTCCTGGTGCGGATGAAGGTTGCCCTGCTGGCCGGCGTCGTCGCGTCGCTGCCGGTGCATGCCTACAATGTGATCCGGTTCGTGTTTCCCGCCCTGCAGCGCAAGGAGCGGAGAGTGATCGCGGCCGCGCTCTGGGCAAGCATGGTCCTGGTCTGCGGCGGGTTTCTCTACGGGTACCACCAGGTGCTGCCGTTGTCGGTCGACTTTCTCACGGGCTCGGGATTCATCCCGGAGCGGGTGGGGATACTGCTGAGCTACGACCGCAACGTGTTCTTCCTGCTGCAGATCCTGTTGATGTTCGCGCTCGTGTTCCAGATGCCGGTGGTGCTGTTGCTGTTGCTGCGCGGGGGCGTGGTGACCCGCCGCGCGCTGCTCCGCGCGAGCCGCTTCGCAATCGTCGGAATCTTCGGGATGGCGGCCCTGATCACGCCGCCGGACGTCGTGTCGCAGATCGGCCTGGCGCTGCCGATGGTGGCGATGTTCTTCCTGACCATCCTGATCGCCCGCATTCTGCGGTTTGGAGGCGGCTGATGTTCGGTCTCGGGCTCTGGGAGATCGGCATCATCGCGCTGGTGATCGTGCTGTTCGTGAAGCCGAGCGAGCTGCCGCGCGCGGCGCGCACGGTCGGACGGGTCGTGCGGAAGGTCCAGACCGCGTCCGCGCGCGCCAAGGCGGAGATGCGCCAGCTCGGCGCCGCCCTCGAACAGGCGGACCAGGAGCGCTCCGGGGCGACGCCGCCGGGTGGCGCGATTCACCCCATGCAGACCCGGCCTGCGGAGGAAGACGGGGACGCGGGACAGGGGTATATTGACAAGACCTCGTCCGGAGACGCGGTAGAGAGGTAGCAAGCATGCTTGGTCATCCGGAGATACTGATCGTCGGCGTGATCGTCCTGGTGCTGTTCGGCGCCTCGGCGATCCCGCGATTCGCGCGCTCGATCGGCCGCGCCAAGGCGGAGTTCGAGAAGGGTCTGACGACCGGCCAGAAGGACGCCGAAGGCGCGGAAGGCGACCGCAAGGCACTGCAGGACGCGGCGGAGTCCGACAGCAGGGCAAATAGCGGCGGGACGAAGTAGCCGGACTTCAGGGGAGTAGCCGGACCTCAGGCGCCGAGCAGCGCCTTCACCCGATCCAGCAGGCGGTGCGCCGCCTGCTCCTTGGACAGTTCCGGCAGGGACTCCTCGCGTCCCGTGCGATCGATCAGCGTCAGCGCCACGCGGGCGGCGCCGAACGGCCGCCGGTCGGAACCGACCGCGTTGGCGGCAATCAGGTCCAGCCGCTTGGTGGCAAGCTTGCGGCGCGCTCCCTCCCGGAGCCGCTCGGTCTCGGCGGCGAAGCCGACCACCACCGGAGGCCGCGGCCACCCGTCGCCGCCGGCCGCAACCGATGCCAGTATGTCGTCGGTCGGCTCCAGCTCGATCGTCAACCCGGGCCGTCCCGCCTTCTTGATCTTGGCCACCGCGGGTGCCGAGGGACGAAAGTCTGCGACCGCTGCCGACATGATCAGCGCATCCCGGCCCGGCAGGTGCTCCCTGACGGCATGCGCCATGCCGGCGGCGCTCTCGACGTCGATCGGCGTGATGCCGGGCTCGGTCTCGGCGGCGGCGGTGGTCACCAGAGTGACCTCGGCGCCGCGGTCGCGGGCGGCCGCCGCCACGGCGCGGCCCATCAGGCCGGACGAGCGGTTGGTCAGGGTCCGGACCGGGTCCACGGCCTCCCGCGTGCCGCCGGCGGTGATCAGCATGGAGCGTCCGGCCAGATCGCCGTGCGCGCCCAGCGCGTGACGGACGTGCCGGGTGATCGACGCCGGTTCGGCCATGCGGCCGACTCCGTGGGCGCCGGACGCCAGCCGGCCGGTCGCAGGCGGAACGATGGTCATCCCGTCGGCGGCGATTTGCTCGACGTTGCGCTGCGTCGGCGGTTTCTCCCACATCGTGCTCTCCATGGCCGGCGCGACCAGCACCGGCGCCGGGCTGGCCAGCACGGTCGCCGCCACCACGTCGTCGGCCGCGCCGCGGGCCAGGCGGGCGATGGTGTTGGCGGACGCCGGCGCCACGACCACCAGATCGTGTGCGGTCGCAAGCTCGACATGCTGCACGCCCGCGTGATCGGGATCGAACAGGTCGGTGACCACCCGCTCGGCGGTGATCGCCTGGAAGGTGAGCGGCTGGATGAACCTGCGGGCTCCGGCCGACAGCACCACGCGCACGCGGATGCCGAGTTGCACCAGCTCGCTGACCAGGGCAGCCGCCTTGTAGGCGGCGATGCCGCCGGTGACGCACACCAGCACCGACCGGCCGGCGAACGGACTTCGCGATTCGGCGTTCATGGCGTCCTCGCCGTCGCTCACGTCTTCCTCCCCGTCCTGGTGTTGCCCAAGTTCGCGTTCCACGTCAGGCGCAGCCCCTTGAGCGTGATCCACGGATCGACCGCGTCGATCACCCGTGTCAGCGGCGCGATGGTGTCGGCCAGCCCGCCGGTCGCCAGCACAAAGGCGCTGCCGCCGAGCTCGGCCCGGAAGCGCGCCACCATGCCCTCCACCAGGCCCACGTAGCCGTAGATCAGCCCGGACTGCACCGCGTGCGTGGTGTTGGTGCCGATCGCGTGAGGCGGCGCCACCAGCTCGATGCGCCCGAGCTTGGCGGCGCGCTCCGCGAGCGCGTCCGCGGCGATCTCGATGCCGGGGGCTATGGCCCCGCCCAGGTACTGGCCGGACGCGTCGATCGCGTCGAAGGTGGTTCCGGTGCCGAAGTCCACCACGCAGATCGGGCCGCCGTGCTCGGCGAACGCCGCCGCGGCGTCGACGATGCGGTCGGCGCCCACGTCCCGCAGGCTGTCGTAGCGGACGCGCACGCCGGTCCTGACGCCGACGCCGACGATGAGCGGCTCCAGTCCCAGCCGGCTGCGGCACAGCGTGGCGAACACTCCCTGCACCGCCGGCACCGAGCTGGCGATCGCTACCGCGTCGATCACCTCCTCCGTCAGTCCCTCCAACTGCAGGAGTTGCCGGAGCAGCACGGCGTACTCGTCGGCCTGCGCGTTGGCGCGGGTCGACAGCCGCCACGTGGCGGCGGGAGCGGCGTGCTCGGCTGCGTCGGGGGGAAAGGTGCCGAGCACGATGTTGGTATTGCCGATGTCCATGCAGAGCAGCATCAGCTCACCGGCTCCAGCGGCACGTTGTCGATCAGCCGCACGCCGCCCACCCGGGCGGCGATCGACGCCACCGCCGGGCGTGCGACGGTGTCCAGTTCCGCCATCGTGTCCGGGTCTGCGACGCTCGCGTACTCCAGCTCGACGCTGCCGCGGAGCCGGTCGCGGAGCACCGCGCGCAGCGCCTCGGCATCCCGCTCGCCGGCGCCGAACCGTGCCCGGCATGCCTCCAGGGCCCGCGGGATCGCGACCGCGCGGGCGCGCTGTTCCGGGGTGAGCAACGCATTCCGCGAGCTCAGCGCCACGCCGTCATGGTCGCGGACCGTCGCGCAGACGACCAGTTCGACGTCCATGTCGAGGTCGGTGACCATGCGCCGCAACACGGCCACCTGCTGCGCGTCCTTCTGCCCGAAGTAGGCGCGCGCGGGCGTGACGATGTTCAGCAGCTTGGCCACCACCGTGCAGACACCACGGAAATGGCCGGGCCTCCCGGCGCCTTCCAGACGAACGCCTGCGTGTCCCGGCAGCACCGTGGTGTCGAATCCCGGCGGATACATCGTCTGCACCCTCGGCGCGAACACCAGGGAGGCGCCGGCGTCGCGGAACAGCGCCAGATCGTCGTCACGGGTGCGCGGATAGGACTCCAGATCGGCCTCTTCGGAGAATTGCGTGGGGTTGAGGAACAGCGTCCCCACCACCGTGTCACCGGCGGCACGGGCGTGCTCGACCAGTGACCGATGTCCGGCGTGCAGGGCGCCCAGCGTCGCGACCAGGCCGACCGTCGACCGACCCACGGCGCGCACGAACGAGCGCACGTGGTCGATCCGTTCGACCACCCTCATGCCGTCCTCGTGCGCAGCCCCGCGTCGCGCCGCTCGGCGGCCAGCGCATGGTCGAAGCGGGCGATCTCATCGGCCGGCATGAGATACGCGTGCTCCTTGTCCGGATAGGCGCGGGTGCGCACGTCACGGGCGTAGTCGGCGATCGCGCGGCTGATCTCTGCGCCCGCCTCGCCGTAGCGGCGCACGAAGCGGGGCGAGGGGCCGGAGTGGATGCCGGTGAGCTCATGGAACACCAGCACCTGCCCGGAGCAGCCGGCGCCCGCGCCGATGCCGATCGTCGGAACGGTCAAATCCGCCGTGATGCGGCTTGCCACCGCACGCACGACCGCCTCCAGCACGATCGAGAAGCAGCCGGCGCGCTGCAGCGCCAGCGCGTCGCGGTAGAGCTGAATGCCGGTCTCGGCGTCGCGGCCGGTCACGATGTGCGATCCGAAGCTCACCGCCGACTGCGGCGTGTAGCCGATGTGGCCCATAACCGCGACGCCCGCGTCGACGATGGCCCGCACGGCCTGCGCGCGGACCTCGCCCCCTTCCAGCTTGACCGCGTCGACACCGCTCTCCTTGACGAAGCGGATGGCGTTGCGCACCGCCTCTTCGTCGGATATCTGGTAGGAGCCGAGCGGCAGGTCGCCGATCACCAGCGCGCGCGGGCGGGTGCGGGTGACCGCACGGCAGTGATGGAGCATCTCGTCGACCGTCACCGGCACGGTGCTGTCGTATCCCAGGGCGAACTCTGCCAGGGTGTCGCCCACCAGGATCAGGTCGACGCCGGCGCCGTCGGCCAGACGGGCGCTCGCCGCGTCGTAGGCGGTGACCATCACCAGCGGCTCCCGGTCGGGGCGGGTGATGTCGGTCAGCGTGTAGCGGGACCGTTCCATGGGCATCTCCTTCGCCCAAGGCGGACCCCGTGTGGAGCGTGTGGCGCATCTGCCGTGCCGTCCCGGTGGGTACGGCCGGCGCGACGGCTCCGTGGGACCGGCTGGGGCTTGCCGCCTCACCGAGGTCGGCTGCTCTGTTTCTGCAGTATAGGGCGATGCTCGGGGCGATCGCAAACGCTGCTTCGTCCCGTCGGGCAGCCTCAGGTCGCCGCGAGATCCGCGGCGTAGCGACGAATTCGTGCCATTCCGGTGCCTTGACGCGAGCCGCCCGCGCCGGTAGCTTGCAGCCGATGGCGAGGCGCACTCCGATCGGGATTATCGAGGGCCTTCGAGGGTCCCATGTGCGCTAGCTGATCGCGACGACGTGATCGAGGCAGGCCGTGGGCTCCCGGAGGCTCACGGCCTTTCTCGTATTGAGGAGCCCGTGCCTCACCGAGCGTGAAGGGGGAGACGACGCGAAGATGATCGAGGTGATGGACACCACGCTGCGGGACGGCGAGCAGATGCGTGACGTCAGCTATACGCCGGAAGAGAAGCTCTCCATCGCGCAGTTCGTGCTGGAAGAGGTCGGCGTGGACCGCATCGAGATCGCCAGCGCGCAGGTGAGCGCCGGCGAGCGGGAGGGGGCGGAGACGGTCCTGCGGTGGGCCGTCTCGCACGACGCCGCCGACCGGGTCGAGATTCTGGGGTACACCGACGGAGAGGCATCCGCGCGCTGGATCGCGGATCTGGGCGGGAAGGTGATGAACGTGCTGGCGAAGGGATCGCTCAAGCACCTGACCACGCAGCTCCGCAAGACGCCCGCGCAGCACGTTGCGGACATCGACGACACGGTACGCAAGGCCCGCCGGCTCGGCGTGGCCTGCAACCTGTACCTGGAGGACTGGTCGAACGGAATGATCGACTCGCGCGATTATGTCCTGAACCTCATCGGCGGGCTGGCCGACACGCCGATCGTGCGCATCATGCTGCCGGACACGCTGGGCGTGCTGTCGCCGGCGATGGTGACCGAGATGGTCGAGGCCATCGTCAGCCGCTTCCCCGATCGGCACTTCGACTTTCACGCGCACAACGACTACGGCCTGGCTACCGCCAACACGCTGGCCGCGATCGAGGCCGGGGTTGCCGGGGTCCACTGCACGGTCAACGGCATGGGCGAGCGTGCGGGCAACGCCCCGCTGGACGAGGTGGTGGTCGGCATGCACGACTTTCTGGGCAGGACGACCCGCGTCCAGGAGAGCAAGCTGGTGCAGGTGAGCGAGCGCGTGGACGTGGTGTCCGGACGCCGCGTGCCTCCGAACAAGGCGATCTCCGGCGCCAACGCCTTCACCCAGACTGCCGGCATCCACGCTGACGGCGATCGCAAGGGCGATCTGTACCAGGGGCGGCTGCTGCCCGAGCGCTTCGGGCGGGAGCGCTCCTACGCGCTCGGCAAGCTGGCCGGCAAGGCCACCCTGGAGCATCACCTGGACGCGCTCGGTATCGAGCTCAGCCGCAAGCAGCGCAACGCCGTGCTGGAGCGGATCAAGGAGCTGGCCGACCGCAAGGCGACGATCACGCAGCAGGATCTTCCCTACATCGTCGACGACGTGCTGGCGCGCCCGCACGAGCGCCACTTCGTCCTGGAGTCGGTCGTCATCGTCTCCGCCATCGGCCTGCGGTCGACGGCCACCGTCAAGCTGAGCTACACCGCTCCCGGCGGCGAGGACGCAGCAGTCCACGAGGACTCGGCGCAAGGGGACGGCGGGTACGACGCGTTCATGAAGGCCGTCGGCCTGATCACGGGCGAGATCGGCCTGACGCTGCCGGAGCTGATCGACTACGTGGTTTCCATTCCTCCGGGAGGACACTCGGATGCGATCGTGCAGTGCACGATCACGTGGCGCGGCGACGGCGATACGCTGACGACCAAAGGGGTCAATTCGGACCAGGTGCTGGCCGCCGCGGATGCGACCGAGAAGATGCTGAACGTGTGGGTCGCCCGCGTCGGCGACGACGGTGCGTCGTGAGCCGGGCGGCGGCCAAGCTGTGGGACAGGGCCAAGCTCTGGGACAAGGGCGGTCATCTTGATCCGGCCGTCGAGCGCTTCACGGTCGGCGACGACCGCATCCATGACCGGAAGCTGCTGAAGGCCGACGCGGTCGCCAGCGTCGCGCACGCCGACATGCTCGGCGCGATCGGCATCCTGCAGGCGGCCGAGCTTGCCGCGCTGCGGGAGGCGCTGCGGGAGGCGCTTGCCGAAATCGACGTCGGCCGGTTCCGAATTCGGGATGACGAGGAGGACGGCCACTCCGCCCTGGAGCGGTTCCTGACCGGGCGGGTGGGGGAGGCCGGCAAGAAGATACACACGGGACGTTCGCGCAACGACCAGGTGATCGGTGCCTTGCGTCTGTACACGCGCGAGTGGCTGCTCGACTTCCGCGCGGAAATCGCCGGGCTTACAGGTACGCTGCTCGACTTCGCGGGCGCCCACGCGCGGACGCCGATGGCCGGCCGTACCCACATGCAGCCGGCGATGCCGTCAACCGTCGGGCTGTGGGCGGCCGCGTTCGCCGAGGCGCTGATCGACGATGCCGACCTGGTGGCCTGCGCCTATCGCCGCAACGACCGCAACCCGCTGGGCGCGGCGGCCGGGTACGGCGTGCCGCTACCGCTGGATCGCCGGCAGGTGGCCAGGGCGCTCGGCTTCGCGGGAGTCCAGAACAACGTGCTGTACGTGAACACCAGCCGCGGCATGGTGGAGGCGCAGGTGACGGAGGCGGCCGGCCGCGTGTGCGCCACGCTCGCCAGGCTCGCCCAGGACCTGCTCCTGTTCACGCTGCCGGAGCTCGGCTACTTCCGCCTTCCGGAGGAGCTGACCACGGGCAGCAGCATCATGCCGCAGAAGCGCAACCCGGACTTGCTGGAGCTGGTGCGGGCCAAGGCCGCGTTCGTCGACGGTCAGGCAGCGACCATCCGAGCCATCACGCAGCACCTGCCGAGCGGCTATCACCGCGACCTTCAGCAAACCAAGGGCCCGTTCCTGGACGCGCTGGAGGAGGCGGCGGGCTGCGTCACGGTGATGCGGCTTGCCGTTTCGCGGCTGACGGTCGACGAGCGCCGGCTGCGGGACGGCTGTACGCCGGAGTTGCTGGCGACCGACCGCGCCTACGAGCTGGTCGCGCAGGGCATGCCGTTCCGTGATGCCTACCGCCACGTCGGCGCCGAGCTGCGCGAGGCGGGCGAAGGCCCTCCCCTGCGGGACGACGTCGCCCTCGCCGCCGCCCTCGCCAAGGACTACCCCGGCGCACCCGGCAATCTGGCGCTGGACGACGCTCGGGCGGAACTGCTGAAACTGCGCAGCGCCGAGGATGACGACCGTTCGGCCGTGACCCGCGCGTTGGTGCGGCTGGCCGGGCCGGCGGCGGAGCGGCTGACGGATTCCGGGCGAGCCGGCGCCGGCAGGGAAGGTGCCTGATGGGCGCCGAGCGCGTGTTGCTGGTCGGCTGTGAGTTGACGCGCGACGGGGACGGGTGGCCGCTGGACGCGTCGCTCGCCGAGCTGGGGCAGTTGGCGCGGACGGCCGGGCTGTCGATCGCCGGCCGGGAGCGTCAGCGGTTACCGCGGCCGAATCCGGCGACCTACATCGGCTCCGGCAAGGCGGCGCAGATCGCGGAGCTCGCCTCCAGCCTTGGCGTCGACGTGGTGCTCTTCGACGACGAGTTGGCGCCGAACCAGCAGCGCAACCTGGAGCAGATCCTCGGTGAAGAGGTCAAGGTGCTCGACCGGTCGGCGCTCATCCTGGACGTGTTCGCCTCCCACGCCCGCTCCCATGAAGGCAAGATCCAGGTGGAGTTGGCGCAGCTCGAATACCGCCTGCCGCGGTTGACCCGCATGTGGACCCACCTGGCGCGCCAGGCGGGCGGCCGTTCCGCCGGCAACGCCGGCGTCGGGGTGCGCGGCCCGGGTGAGACCCAGCTCGAGGTGGACCGGCGGCGCGTGCGCACCCGCATCAGCCGGCTGCGCAAGGACCTGCAGGCCATCTCCGCCGCCCGTTCCGGCCACCGGGAGCGCCGGCGGCGCAGCCGCCTCCCGGTGGCTGCCCTGGTCGGCTACGCCAACGCCGGCAAGAGCACGCTGATGAATGCGCTCACCGGCGCCGGGGTGCGGGCCGAGAACCGCCTGTTCGCGACCCTGGACCCGACCACGCGCCGCGTCCAGGTGAACGACGTGCCGCTGCTGCTGACCGATACGGTGGGTTTCGTGCAGAAGCTGCCCGCCAACCTGGTGGCCGCGTTCCGCGCGACGCTCGAGGAGGTGGTGGAGGCCGATCTGCTGATCCACGTGGTCGACGCACGCCACCCGATGGCGCGCGAGCAGGCGGCCGAGGTGATGCGCGTGCTGCGGGAGCTCGGCGCCGCCGACCGCCCCACGGTGACCGTGCTCAACAAGGTCGATCGGGTGGAGGAGGGGATGCCGCTGCCCGACGTCATGGAGCCGGGCGAGTCGGCGCGGGCCATCCCGTTGAGCGCGCTGCACAAGCAGGGGTTCGACGAACTGCGCGCCGCGCTGGCGCAAGCGGCGCTGGCTCGGGATGGGCGGCGGTGAGCGGCGAGCGCATCCTGGTGATCGAGGACTCCGCCTCCGTGGCTCGCGGTCTGGAGTATGGATTGGGCAAGGAGGACTTCGCGGTGCGCTGCGCCCGCGACGGCGCCGGCGGCCTGGAGTTGTTCCGGACGTGGAACCCGCGGCTGCTGATCCTGGATATCCGCCTGCCCGACATGAGCGGCTTCGACGTGTGCAGGGCGATCCGGGGCGAAGGCCGGCGTGAACCGATCCTGATGCTCACCGCGCGTGACGAAGAGATGGACAAGGTGCTCGGCCTGGAGCTCGGCGCCGACGACTACGTGGTCAAGCCATACCAGCTCCGCGAGCTCGTCTCGCGCGTGCGCGCCCTGTTGCGGCGTGCCTACGGCGAGCTGGCCGCGTCCGCCGGCAGCGAGCGCATCAGCTTCGGCGATCTGGTGATCGATCCCGACCTCATGGCGGTGGAGCGGGGCGGCCGGCGGGTGAACCTGACGCCGACCGAGTTCCGGCTGCTGCGCTACTTGGCGGAACGGCCTGAGCGGCTGCTCAGCCGCGCGCAGATCATCGAGGCGGTGTGGGGATACACTGCCGACATCGGCTACGATCGCACCGTCGACGTGCACGTGCGCCGGCTGCGGGAGAAGATCGAGGACGATCCGGGCTCGCCGCGCTGGATTCAGACCGTGCGTGGCTTCGGCTACCGCTTCGCGAGTGTTACAAAAACTTAATTCTGCGGAAACAGGGTCGCAAACCGCAGCTTCGATCGTTATGCCAGCTTCAATCGCATGGAGGGAATTGCGATGACGACGAGACGGACGAAGGTACTGGCAATCGCGACGGCGGCGTTGCTGGCGGTCGGCCTGCCGCTGGCCGCGCAGGAGGGCGGTGAGGCCGAGGCGGCCATGGGGGTGATCGTCACCCAGGTCGACCCCGACGGCCCGGCGGCGGCGGCCGGCATCGAGCGAGGCGACCTGATCCTGGGCATCGACGGTCAGGCTCTGGCAAGCGCGCGCGAGCTGGTGCAGGCGCTGGCCGAAGCGGAAGGCTCCGAGGTGACACTGAGCATCAGGCACGGCGACGACACGCGCGAACAGGTCGTGGCGATCGAGCGCATCTGGGGACAGCCGCGCATCGGACTGGCGATCACCGGCGGTGCGGGCGCCAGCGTGGACCGGCTGCCGCGACGCGGCCTGCGCATGCCGATGGCTCCCGAACGGCGCGGATTCCAGTTCCGCATAGAGTCCGACAAGCCGGGAGTGGTCGTGGTGGAGGTCGTCGACGAGAGTGCGGCTGCGAACGCGGGACTGGAACCCGGCGACTGGATCACCGCCGTCGGTGGCCAGACGCTGGATGGATCTCCGGGTCAGCTCGTGGAGATCATCGGCGGCCACGAAGCCGGCGCCGAGGTGAGCATCGACTACCAGCGCGACGGTGAGGAAATGACGGCGATGGTCACCCTGGGGGCAGACGCGGAGAGTGGGGCGGCCATGCTCGGCATCCGCTACCAGGCATTTCCGGCCCTGGAGGACATGCGCAGGATGTTCGACGACATGAAGCAGCGCTTCGAGCGGCGCGGGAGGTCCCGGGGCGATCACGACGACGCCGACAAGGACACCAGCGGCGACATGGACGCCGACAGCGCCCTGTAGGCCGGATTGGGTAGACCCGGTTCGGGCAAACCGATTCGGTGACCCGCGTGTTCGCGACGATCAGGTGGCGGCTGGTACTGAGCTTCGCCGTCATCTCGATCGTCGCGATTGCCGTCATGGGGGGCCTCTCCATGGCGGTCATCGGCAGGCTCGTGGAGCGTCGCGAGCGCGACATGCTGCGGGAGACCGCAGCGGTCATCGCGACCCAGAGCCTGCCGTACTTTTCTCCGATCCTGGACCAGCGACGCCTGCAGCACTTGGCGGAAACCTCGGCGCTCATGGGCGATGTCAGGGTCTGGATCCTGGACCGCTCACGGCGCGTGTGGGCCGACTCGGCCCGCATGAGCGACTATGAGCTGGTCTGGGCGTTCCCGGCGTTCGGGGATCTCGACCTGGGTTCGGCGGCCGTACTGCTGCTGATGGAGCGCTCACGCCTGTCCGCGCTGGAGCAGTGGCGTGAGGAGATGTATCGGCGGTTCGGTCTGGAGTCCCACGCGCGCGGAATGCGCGTGAGGCGTGACCTGCTGGGCAATCGCCTGACCCTCGACCGGCAGGCAGCTTCCGCCCGCGCGGCGCTGGTGGAGCCCGAGGCCGAGATCGAACCTGCGGTGACCGTGCCGATCGGCGATCCCGCGCGGCCCTTCGGCTACGTGCAGATCGGCTCGGGCCGGGGCGTGCTGCAAGAGGTCCGGCGCGGCCTGCGCGACACCTTCGTGGCGGCCGGCGTGGCGACCACGGTCCTGGCGGCCCTGATCGGGCTGGTGGTCGGGCGTCGCATGACCGCTCCGATCTCGTCGCTGACTTCGTCTGCCCGGCGCATGGGCGACGGCGACCTCGGTGTCCGCGCTCCGGAGCGCGGCAAGGGGGAGATGCGCGAGCTGGCCGTCGCCTTCAACGCGATGGCTTCCCGGCTCGGCACGACCATCGAGGAGTTGCGCCGGGAGCGCGACGTGTTGCGCCGCTTCGTGGGCGACGCCTCGCACGAGCTGCGCACACCGCTGACGGCGCTGCGGACGTTCACCGAGCTGATGAAGAAGCACCCGGAGGACGACCAGATGCGCAGCGAGTTCCTGCCGGAGTGTCTGCGGCAGATCGAACGCATGGAGTGGATCACCACCAACGTGCTCGACATCGCGCGCCTGGAAGGCGGGGTGGCCGGCCTGGAGCGGCGCCCCCTGCAGTTGACAGATGCTGCCAGGAACGCGATCGCGCTGCTGCGCGCCCGTGCCGAGTCACGCTCGGTGCAGGTGGAGCTGATCGAGCGCGGACGCACCGCGATCGAAGGCGATCAGCGCTCGCTGGAGGCCGCGATCGGCAACCTGGTGCAGAACGCGATCGACTGGACCGCCCTGGGCACCACGGTGACCGTGGACATCCACGAGCGCGGCGACACGGTGCACCTGTCCGTGACCGACCGCGGACCGGGGATCTCGGAGGAGGATTTGCCGCACATTTTCGAGCGGTTCTATCGCAGCGAGCACGCTCCGGAAGGCGGCAGCGGGCTGGGGCTGGCCATCGTGCGGGCGCACGTCGAGGCGCACGGCGGAAGCGTGCGGGCGGAGAACCACGACAGCGGAGCCCGCTTCATCATCGGGCTGCCGCGTCATCCCGGTCCCACGGCCGGCGGTGACGAGGGCTGCTGACGGCGACCGGACGGTCAGGCCTGCGACCGGCGGGACGCCCCCTCCTTCATGCGGCGCATCTCCGCGGTCAGCGGGACCTGGCGGCCCGGATGACGACGTGCCGGGTCTTCCAGCCACGTGCCCTGGTTGTCGCGCAGTACCGGCAGGCGCTGCGCCACCGGCGGCGGCTGAACGGCCGCGGCGGGCTCGGCCGCATACCAGTAGGCGGTGGAGGACATCTCGTTGGCCAGGTGGTTGCCGTGCCCGTGCTCGATGGTGACCTTGATCTCCTTGCGGAAGCGCACAGGATTCTCCAGGTGCAGCACGTAGCTTGTCTGGTAGCCGCCGGTATTGCTCTCGTAAACCGATGAACCGTTGCGGAGAAAGGCGTTGTCCTGCATCCCCCACGCCTGGTTGAGGTAGTCCTCGCTGCCGGTGCCGTGCAGGTCCGGCGGCCAGCGGTAGCCGTCCACCCAGATCATGTCGTCCCCTTCGCCCCACCAGGTGCCCTGGAAGTTGGTCACCGACAGGTTGCAGCCCAGGTAGTGGCCGCGGCCGCGCGTGTCCAGGATGACGTAGTTGTTCTCCCAGGCCGTGCGGGCGCGATTGACGACGTTGGACTCCGGCGTGTTGACGGTGATCTCGTGCCCCCAGCCGCCGAACGGATTTGCGCGCCGGAACTCGGCGTGGAAGTACCCGGCGTCGTCGCGCGATTCGGGCAGCCGCTCGTAGTCGACGTAGAAGTACTGCAGGTGCTCCTCGGAGCTCTCGTTCACGAGCTCCACCAGCGCGCGCCTGCGGAACGGCATGGGCACGTAGCAGTTGAGCGCGCAGCCGGCGTCCATGCGGTTCTCGTGATTGGTCGACGCGGTGAACAGCGCCGACTGGAAGCTCGCGACGATCCCGTGGCCCAGGCAGAAGAAGTCGCCGAGCGGCGCCACCACGCTGGCGTGCGGGGCGTCGTCCCAGGTGATGCGCAGCAGGCACTCGCGGTAGTGATTGCGCTGGGTGAGCCACAGGTGCGTGATCACGCCGGGTCCCTCGATGTCGGCCAGCACCCGTGTTTCCCCGGGACCGATGAGCCAGCGATCCTGATTGCGGCCGGTCGTGTCCCACGACGAGCAGCGGCCGGTGCGCCCGTCGGTCAGGGTGGCGATGTCGTCGTACATGCCGGAGACTCTACCCTGACTCTCGGCACTTGGGCCTGCGGGGGGCGCGCAACTCGTACTCGCCGAGCAGCAACCGGCCGGCACGCCACGGACGCACACCGGCAGCCGGCAATCTCCTTGAGAGGAAGAAGAATATATGGACAGAGACGCGAACGGCGCCGCCCCCGATCGGATGTGCGCTGCGCTGCTTACCGGCCACGGCGGCTTCGACCGGCTCGTGTACCGCACTGACGTGCCCGTACCGAAGCCCGGTCCCGGGGAGGTGTTGATACGCGTCGAGGGGGCGGGCGTGAACAACACCGACATCAACACGCGAATCGGTTGGTACTCGAAGGCCGTGCGGACCGGAAGCAGCGCCGGCGGCAGCGCTGGGCTCGCCGAGGCCGACGGCGCGGATGGGAGTTGGACCGGTGCGCCACTGCGCTTCCCGCGTATCCAGGGGGCCGATTGCTGCGGGCGTATCGTCGCCGCGGGCGACGGCGTCTCCCCCGCCAGGATCGGAGAACGCGTCATCGTCGCGCCGCTGCTGCGCCACCATCGCCGATTCCGGCCGTTCGAGGCCGACACGTTCGGCTCGGAGATAGACGGCGCCTTCGCCCAGTACGCCAAGGCGCCGTCATCCGAAACCTTCTCCGTGGCGTGCGATTGGAGCAGTGTCGAGCTCGCCTCGATGCCGTGCGCCTATTCGACAGCCGAAAACATGCTTGCACGAGCCGCGCTCGGCGCCGAGCGGGTGCTCGTCACCGGCGCATCCGGCGGCGTCGGCCGCGCAGCGGTGCAGCTTGCCAAGCGGCGCGGGGCACATGTGACGGCGCAAGCAAGCGCATCGAAGCAGAAAGCCGTGCTCGCCCTCGGCGCGGATGAAGCGATCGCCCGGGATGCCGACGTCGTCGCAGCGATCGGGCGTGGTCGGATCGACCTCGTGGTGGACGTGGTCGGCGGCGAGCGCTGGTCACACCTGCTCGGCGTGCTGCGTGCCGGTGGCCGCTACGTCTGTTCCGGTGCCATCGCCGGTCCGGTCGGCCCGCTGGACCTGCGCACGCTCTATCTGCATGACCTGACGGTGATCGGCTGCACCTTCCAGGACCCGGAGGTGTTCCCCAATCTCGTGTCCTACATCGAACGCAGTGACGTTCGCCCGGTGGTGGCAAAGACCTACCGCCTGGCCGACATCGTTACCGCGCAGCGCGACTTCCTCGCCAAGCGATTCACCGGCAAGCTCGTCCTGGTGCCTCCGTAGGACGCAGGTCGCGGAATCACCGCCGGGTCTACCGGATCGGACGATCGATGCTGCCCTGGGAGCTACCCTGCGCCGCCGTATTAGGTCCGAACACGACCAATGCGTGCGACTGGGAGCAACCTACGACGCGGCTGGTGATCGCCGCGCTTCACTTCCAGATGCCGGCGCCGATCAGTTCGGCGGTCGCCTGCTCGGCCCAGCCGGCATTGGCGCGCGGACTGGCGGGGCTGGGATGGAGCAGACGGACCACACGCTGTCCCTCGGGAAGAGCTCCGCGTGCTCGCCGTTCGGCGTAGGCGCCGAGGGCGACCACCCACCGGGGCCGCAGCGCCGCCACCGCTGCCCGCAGGTGGTGGTCGCACGCGGCCAGCAGCGCGCGCATCGCCGGTCCGGAGAGCTTGTCGGGGGTGATGTTGCGGCCGGTGTCGCCGAGGAAGGCGAGCGGGCAGTAGTTGAGCACGAAGTGCTCGGCGAAGAAGCGGTCGGGCGTGCCGAAGCGATCGGCGAACAGGCCCCAGAGGCGGGAACCCGAAACCTCGATCCGCGTGCAGGCGAAGCCGAGCACCGGCCGTGCCGGGTGCTGGCGTTCCGGCGGCTCCACGCCGTCGGCGATGGCGAGCCAGTCGGTCACCGTCCGCACGTCGCCGAAGGGGACCCCCGTCTGCACCATCCCGAACGGGCCGGGATTCATGCCCAGGAACACGGCGCGGACATCGTCCTTCGCGTAGGCGGCGATGTAACGCCGGTGTGCGGCCCCCGCGTATCGCAGCGGATTGTAGACGCACGCGACGGGGGGACCGAACGCGCCCTGCTCGCCTGCGATGGCCAGCGACCGGGAAGCGGTGAGGAGCGCGTCGACGACACTCACAGAGCCGACGAGTCCCGGTACCTCACCGTTCGTCTGCGCGCTCCGCGGCGATCAGGCGGCTCGCGCTCACGCAGTTCCTTGCTTCCGTTACGCTGACCTGTCTCATCTGGCCAATCTGGCCTGATCGATCAGTCCGTTCAACCCCCGACAGGAATCTGCGTCGCGTCTGACGGACACCTCGGCATCGGGGTATCGTCCGCTTGTGACCCTGCGCGAGCTGATCGCCGCGGCCGACTCGCTGCGCGTGCCGCTGCTGATCGGGTTCGGCGCCGTGGTGATCGTCACGGCGCTGATCGGCGGGCTGCACGGCAAGGGCCGGGGCGGGCGCGCGCCGTGGCGCTACCTCTACGCCGTGCTGGTGTATGCCGCCTGCGTGCCGGGCACCTTCGCCGCCGTCCTGGTTCTCTACTCCCTGTTCTTCTCCGGGGAGGATCTGCTCGACGTCAACGTGGTCATCTACCTGGTGCCGATTGCGGCGATGGTGGCGACCCTGGGCGTCATGCGGCGCAACGTCGACTTCGACAGCGTGCCGGGCTTCAACCGGCTGACCGGGCTCATGACGATGCTGGTCGTCGCCTTCGTGGTGGCGTTCGTGTTGCAGCGCCTGCGCGTGTGGCTGTTCTTCGGCGCGCCGATGATCTGGTTCTTCGTGCTGGTCGCCGCCCTGTTCGCGCTGTTCAAGTGGGGAGGGCGGCTGCTGTTCGGCCGGCGCTCGTGACGGCGGCGCCGTCGAGGGCCGTGGCTGCCAGGGCGCCGCTGCCGGGAACGGGCGGGCCGCTGACGCGCACGTCCAGGAAGCCGCGCGTGACGCCGGTGTCGTCGCACGGCGCCTCGATCGGCACGTAGCACTCTCCGTACCCGCGCGCGATCCCGTCCTCGACCGATTCGACCAGCAGCCGCTGCCGGGCGCCGGACAGGCTCCGCAGGTAGGCGTCTCGATTGGCGGCTGCGAGCCGGCGCACCACGGCGCTCCGGCGCTGCTTGACCCGCTCGTCCACCTGCCCGGTCATGCGGGCGGCGCGGGTGCCCTCACGCTGTGCGAACCGGAAGGTGTGGCAGTGGGTGAAGGCGAGGTCCCGCACGGCGCGGCAGGTGTCTTCGAAGTCCTGGTCGGTCTCGCCCGGGAAACCCACGAGGATGTCGGTGGTGGCGTTCAGCTCGCATCGGATGCGGCGCGCGCGATCGAGCAAGCGCTCGAACGTCCGCAGGTCGTAGAACCGGCGCATGGCCAGCAGCACGCGGTCGGAGCCTGACTGCAGGCACAGGTGCAGGTGCGGGCAGAGGCGGTCGTGGGCAAGAAGGTCGATCGCAGGCTCCACGAGCAGGTCCGGCTCCAGCGAGGACAGCCGCACGCGGAAGTCCCCGGGTAACTCCAGCACCGCTTCGAGCATCGCCGCGAAGCCCGTTGCGCCGTCCTGGTACCGGCCCAGGTTCACGCCGGTGATGACGATCTCGTGGAAGCCGTCGTCGACGATGGCGCGCGCCTCGTCGAGGATCGCCTCGAGCGGCCGGCTCACCGCGCGGCCCCGCACGAAGGGGATGATGCAGAAGCTGCAGTGATTGTCGCAGCCGTCCTGGACCTTGAGAAAGCGCCGCGCGCGCGCGGCATGCTCGCCGCCGCCGTACGCGAACGGGCCGGCCGGGAACGCGGCCGCCGCGGCGATCTCGCCGGCAAGATGGGCGTCGACCAGGGCGGCGATGCCGGCCTTGTGCTCGTTGTCGACCACGTAGTCCACTCCCGGCAGGTCGGCGACGGTCGCTCGCTGGCCGGTCGCCATGCAGCCGGTGGCCACGATCAGGGGCTGCCGGCCGTCCAGCGGGTCGCCGGCGCGTCCGGCCCGGTACAGTGCATTGCGCGACTTGCGGTCGGCCTGGTCCGTAACGGTGCAACTGTTGACGACCACCACGTCGGCCGCCTCCCCGGGTTCGACGACGCGATAGCCGCGTTCGGCGAAGTCCGCCTTGAGGGCGTCGCTCTCGTAGGCGTTGAGGCGGCAGCCCAGCGTCTCGACCGCGACGCGCCGGGTGCGGCTCGCTGCGTGCATCAGGACTGCCCCTCGTCGATCCCCAGCAACAGGAGATCGAATATCAGCGTGACGTTGGGACCGACGAACGGCTGTCTGCCCCGTTCGCCGTAGGCCTGCCCGGGCGGGATGGTCACCTCCCAGCGGGACTCGGGGCCCATCAGCGTCAGCACCTCGACCAGCCCCGGGATGAGGTCGCCGACCCGCACCGTCTCGGTCTCTCCGGTCGCGAACAGGTCAAGGATCGCCTGTCCGCCGGGGGCGCTCACCCGGTACTGGAGAATCGCCCGCTGATCGAGGCGTGGGGGTGTGCCCGTCCCGGACGAAACCACCCGGTACTGCACGCCGCTGTCGAGCTCGGTGACGTCCGGATCGCCCCGGTTCTCGCTCCGCACCGCCTCGCCGGCCGTAGCGTTCGCATCGCCGGCACGGATGATCGACTGTGCGGCCTGCAGTTCCTCGTCCACCTGCGATGGCCCGAGCATGGCCGTGCCCGCCAGGGCGTCGCGGATGCCGCGTTCCACCCAGTCCAGGTCCAGGTCGAGCGGCTGCTCCGCCAGGCCGCTGCCGATTTTCAGCCCGACGCTGTAGCTGGAACGGGAGCGCTGGTCGTCGGGAAGCCGTTGCGGTTCCGCGGGCGGTTGCCGGCAGGCGGCGCAGGCGACGATCAGGGCGGCCAGCGCGGCCGCAGCTCGTATCATCGGAGCCGGAATCCTATCGGGACGGCGGGTCAGCGGCCAGCCTCCGCACCTCCCGGGCTCATGTTGCCTGTTTCGGTGCTTTTCCCCAACCTGAAGCCGTGCGTCTTCCCCCACGAACACGTCCCGGCGGACTGCGCATTCCGGCACAGGACGTGCAGGTCGCCCGCGAACGTTCCGGCACGCCGCGGATCCGCGCGCAGACGCTGGTCGACGGCTACTACGGCCTCGGCTTCATGCACGCGACCGATCGCCTGTTCCAGATATTCGCCACCCGCGCCCTGGGCGCCGGGCGGCTGGCCGAGGCGTTCGGCGACATCCCCAAGCTCATCGACAGCGACCGGCGCTCGCGGGCGCTCCGCCTGCACCAGGTGTCGGACGAGGATCTGGCAGGCTTGGGAGAGCACGCCATGTCGGTCGTTCGCTCGTACTGCGCCGGCCTCAACGACGTCATCGGCAGCGGCCATCGGCCCTTCGAGCTACGGCTCACCGGCAACCGCGTCGAACCGTTCACGCCCGCGGACCTCCTCCGCTGCCTGAGAGCCATCGCCTACATCGGACTCGACGACGGCCAGGGCGAAATGGAGCTCGCGATCGCGCGGGCACTGGCTGTCGATCCGGGGACGCTGCGTGCGTGGAGCCAGTTGTTCGGCCGGCCGGCCGACGGATATCGGCAGGGGGACTACCGGCGCCTCGTGGTGGACGGCCACCGGGTGGCGGGTGGCCACCGGGTGGCGGAGGCCGAGGCCGAAGGGCCGGATGGCGAGCGCATTGCGCTGCCGCCGTCACCCGGCGGCAGCAACGCGTGGGCGGTCGCCGGCGGGCTGACGGCATCCGGCAGGCCGCTGCTGTGCAACGACCCGCACCTGGACATCACCAGCCTGCCGGCGGTTTGGTACGAAGCGGTGATGGAGACGCCGGAGCTCTGGGTCATGGGAGCCACGGTGGCCGGCGGGCCGGTGTTCGCGTCCGGGTGGAATCGTAACCTGGCGTGGGGGGTCACCTATGCGCACGCGGACAGCGAGGACCTGTTCGTGGAGGAGTGCCGCGACGGTCGCTATCTGCGCGGCGGCCGCTGGCACCCGTTCCCGGTGCGTCAGGAGGAGATCCGCACCCGGTCCGGCCGGTCGGAGCTCGCCGCCTTCCACGAGACCGAGCACGGCGCTCTGGCCGGCAACCCGCACACGGCCGGGCGCTATCTGACCCGCCGATGGGCGGGAGAAGCGCCGCTGGCCGGGAGCAGCATGGCCGGAATCATCGCCCTGAACGCCGCCCGCGACCTGGACGAGGGGCTGGCCGCGATCGATACGATCCGCCTGCCGGGTCTCCACTGGGTGCTGTCCGACCGGAGCGGCCGCATCGGCCGGCGCATGAACGCCGCGGTTCCTGTTCGGGGCGGAGGCCTGAGCGGGCTGCTGCCGATGCCGGCGTGGCGGGGCGGCGTGGGTTGGGACGGGCTGTGGGAGGCCGCCCGGTTTCCGCCGGAGCGCGATCCTGCGTCCGGCATCCTGGTCGTGGCAAATCAGCCGTTCGACGGCGACGCTTCGGCGCAGACCATGACCGCCTCCGCCGACCGCGCGGACCGGATCCGGCAGATGCTTGAGGCCGGTCACGACGGAACCGGTGGACCGCTGACCGAGCGCGACATGATGCGGATCCAGACCGACGTGTACTCGCTGCGCGCGGAGCGGATCCTGAGCTTTCTGCGCGACCGCCTGCGGCTGCATCCGCTCGGACGCCGGCTGCTGTCCTGGGACTGCTGCATGGAGGCCGACAGCCGCGAGGCGACCTCGTTTTCCGAGTTCGTCCATGGTCTTCTGCTGGCGACGTGCAAGGTCGTGCTGTTCCCGGCCGGGACGCTGGCCGCCGCCGCCGCCGGCTCGTTCTTCACGTTCAACTTCCGGCTCATCGAGGAAGCGTGGATCGCTGCCCGCCCGCCGTTCGCGGCGGTCGACTGGGACACGATCGTGCCGGCCGTCCTGGATTGGGTGGGGGCGGAACAGCCGCCTTGGGGAGAGGACCCGATCGTCGTCAACCACGTGCTGCTCGGCGAAACGCCCGTCGGGCGCTTTCTGCGCGCGGGACCCTTTCTGGCGCGCGGCGACGCCTCGACCGTCCAGCAGGGAAACCGGGTGGGCCGCCGCGCCAAGGCTGCGGGTCCGTCGTACCGGCTGATCGTGGACTTCGCCGACGAGATCGCCTTCACGGCGATGCCCGGCGGCGCCAGCGGCCGTCCGTCGTCGAAGTACTACCGCCACGGCGTCGGCGACTGGGCGGCCGGCCGTTACCGCCTGGTGGGACCGAAGGACTAACGCTCCCGCGACAGCGCGGCGCGCCGCCGTCGGTACTCCGGCAGCTCGATCATCGGCGGCCGCTCGATCTCCTCGATCTCGCTCACGAGGTGCTCGTAATCCCGGTCCCGTGACTGGAACTGGTGCAGCGCCGTGCCGAGAACGGGCGTCGCCCCGATCGTTCCGTGCGCGGCCGCCCGCCGCAGGAAGGCCTGCAGGATCCGGAACGCCATCTTGCCCAGCGCCTGCGTGTCCTGGTTGTAGTGGACGCGCCGGTCCAGGTCGGTCTGGGCGATCGCGTCGAGCCCGTGCCGGTGGTAGACGTCGATCAGGTGCGAGGTCTCCACGCCGTAGCCGACCGGGAACGGGAGCTGTTCGAGCACGCCGCGCCGCGCCGCGTACTCGCCCGACAGGGGCTGGATGATCGTGGCCAGTTCCGGGAAGAACAGCGAGAACAGCGGCCGCACCAGGATCTCGGTGACGCGGCCGCCGCCGGTGGGCCTCATTTCCTTCGGCATCGCCACCGGACGGTCGTAGAACGCCTTGACGTAGCCGACTTCCGGGCGGGCCAGCAGGGGGCCGAGCAGGCCGTACACGAAGCGGGGATGGATGTTGCGGATGTCGGCGTCGATGTAAACGATGATGTCGCCCCGGAGCTGGTAGATCGCCTTCCACAGGTTCTCGCCCTTGCCTCGGTGCCGCGGCAGGTGCGGGAGGATCTCGTCTGCCAGGTAGACGTCGGCGCCGAAGTCGCGGGCAACCTCGCGGGTGGCGTCCCGGGAGCCGGAGTCGAGCACGGCGATCTCGTCGAGCAGCGGATAGCGCTGCATGAGCTCGGAACGAAAGACGACGACCTCCTTGCCGATGGTGAGCTCCTCGTTCAGGGCCGGAATGCACAGCGAGATGGAGGTGCCGAGCCGCTCCTTGGCCGCCACCAGCGCGCCCAGGTCATCGAAATCGGAGTGATGGTAGGTGTTGCGCTGCAGCCAGCCGTCGCCGGTGGCGCCGCCGGTCTCGCGGTCAGTTGACACAGTAGCCCCCGTCGATGGCCAGCAGGATGCCTATGAGCTGCGTGAGCCCGGTCGCCATCGGCTCGATGAAGACCGTCTCGGTCGCTTCGCCGGGGTGAGCGCTCTCGGTGATGCCGATGGTGATCGCCGGGATGCGCCGGTCGATCAGCGCCGCCAGCTCGGAGGTGCTCGGCGTCATGCGGGGCGGGAGCCCCAGCCGGCTCATGATCCGCAGCGCGCGGTCCACCAGAGGATGATCCAGACCGATGCCGCCGGGATGGCACCGGGCGACGAGCTCGAGCTCGACGTGCTCGCCGCGCTGAGCGGCGACCTGCTGCGCGATCCTGCCGATGGAGTGCAGCAGCGATGCCACGACGTGTCCCGACTCGCTGCGCGCCTCGAATCCGAGCGTCGCCCGGGTCGCCACGGTGTGGGCGGCGGTGCCGCCCCTTACCTCGCCCAGCACGACGGTGGAACGCGGCCGGCGCGGCATCGGCAGCGCCAGGACGCGGTTGATCACCTCGTTGACCGTGACGATGGCGCTGGCTTCACCGAAGCGGGTCCAGTCGTGCTGTTCCGGGATGCGGCAGATCACGTCACCGCGGATCATGCCGATCGAGGTGTGGCTCAGGAGTCCGAGGGGAGCCCCTTCCACGCACACCGCGGCGCGGATCGGCAGGCGCGGGTTCTCCAGGAAGAAGCGCAACCCGGCCAGGTTGCCGCGGCCGAGCGAGCGGGTCGTGCCGAGGAGCAGGAGATCGGAACGCAAGGTGAGCCGCAGGCGCTCCAGCAGGTGTGGGAGGGTCGCCAGCGTCGCCAGACCCAGCGAGTCGTCCGCGACCGACGCACCCACCACCCGGTCGGGTTGCACCTCGGTGACGTGCTCGGTCCCGTCCGGAAACAGGGTGTCCAGGTGAGCGGCCAGCAGGATGACACCGCCGCCTCCCGCTCCGGGATGGGTGGCGGCGACGTTGCCCAGATCGTCCTGCACGACGTCGGTCAGGCCGAACTGGCTGAACCGTTCCTGCAGGAATTCCGCCCGCTGCTGCTCGCCGAACGTGGGCGCCGGGATCTCCGAGATCATGGCCAGCTCCGCAAGCAGGGTGTGGCGGTCTTCGAAGACCTGCTCTCGCAGCGACGGCAGCCGGCCCAGGATGAGCTCGAACGGGGGTAGGGGAGCCATCAGGTCGCGATGAAGGTAGCGCGCTGCGTTGCGGCTCCCAAAGCACTCACAGCGGGTCGAGCAGCAGGCGCTGATACGGCGCGGCGGCGAACCGTGCGGCCACGGAAGCGGCATCCGCCATACCTTCGCCGCCGGCCGCCGGCGGCCACGACAGCGCTTCCGCCGCCCGCGCAGCGAACGCGGCCGCGCCGAACCGCCGCTCCAGCAGGTCGACAGCGCGGTCCGGGGGGTGAGGTGGATGCACCGCTCGTACCCGCTCGATCAGGTCGGCGTTGGCCGCACGGTGACGGCGCAGTTCCGTGTCGCACGTGCAGCGAACGGCGACTGCCTGTTGCAGCTCCACGCTGAGGTACGAGTAGTCGACCAGCGGCCCGCCGGTGTCGGCAGCCACCTGGTCGGCGACCTGGTTCAGAGTCGCCTGCGGGACGTACGGTCGCAGGCGCTTCAGGCGCGCGCGGTAGCGGCCGCTCAGGTGCAGGCGGTCGGCGCGGGTCAGCGGACACTGGAGCCGGTCGTAGAGCACCGTCGACTGAGGATGCAGCAGGTCTCGAACCCCGTCGATCGCATCGATGTCGCGGGCGATCAGGGGCAGGCGCCACTGGCGGGCATGCAGAAACTGGTAGCCGAATCCCTCCTCGATGGAGCTGGAGACGACCGCGTCGGCGCCGGCTGCGAGCGCGCCGAGCGACCGGTCGCGAAATCGGGGCTGACCGCCGAATCCGATTCTGCCGGGCAGCGTGCCGTCGCGAAACAGGGCGCCGGTCTGGCGATGGTAGGAGGCTTCCGCCGTCGAGCTCGCCGGCAGGGTGACGCCGACCGCCGCTCTTCCGGCCAACCGCGCCAGCAGTCCCGCCTCCAGCACGTTCTTGCGCCGGCGAATGCGCACCGGATAGAGCCAGAGGCGGCGGCCGCCCGGCATCAGCGGGGCGATGCGCTCGCTCCCGGGTTCGATCGGACTGGGCAGGACCGGGTTCCAGAGCAGGTGCAGGCACGCGTCCGGGATCCCGGCGGCCGCCAGCGCCTCGTGGTCACGGCGATTGATGACCGCGTAGCGCAGGCGGGGTCCGAACGGATACAGCTCTGTTCCGAGGGCGGCACGCACCTGTTGGTATCCGTCGATCCTGCCGCACTCCGGGAAGTCGTGGATCTGCAGCAGGACGCGCGCGTCGCCGCGCGCCGCGCCGTGCAGCAGTGCTCGCGTGAACGGGGTGTTCTTGCCCACGTGATGGTTGTGGATCCACCAGACCGCATCCGGGCCGCTTACCGCGGCGAAGCTCCAGGCGTCCGGGCTCGCGGACCCGCGGCCGCCGTAGTCCAGGAGCGGGTCGACCGTGGCCTGCACCACGGTATCGGCGCCGGCGTCCGCTGCCGCCGCATGCAGTGCGGCGCGCACGGCTTGCACGCCTTCCGGTCGCCCGGCCATGAGATGAATCGAACGCAGCAGTCCCGGCCGATGCTGGAGGACCGCGCGCAGCCCGTCGCGGATGACGCTGGTGACGCCGCCCGGCAGCAGGTGATAGTGGACGACCGCGAGATCGATCATTCGGGTTTGCGCGGCGGTGAGGGACGGCCGGCCGCCGCGAAGCGGTGCAGCGGCGCTAGAAGCTGCTTCCCATCGAGCGTGCCTTTTCGGAGTCCTTCTCTTCTTCGGTGTCCCGCTGCCGGCGGGCCGCATCGACGTACCGGTCCCACAGCTCGCGGTCGCGGTACACGATGTCGGCATTGCTCGACACGAGCAGGTTCTGGAAGACCATGAGGAACACGTCGATGGCCGGCGCTTCCCAGATCGAAATCCGCGCCGCCAGGGCGAAGAGTTGGCCGAACGGCTGGTATCCCACCTCGTAGCTGTCGGCGGTCAGTTCCAGGACGTCGCTGATCGTCTCCTCCAGCCCTTCGGATACGGCCAGGTGGCTTCCCGCGCCGGAGGTGTTCAGGGTCTTGCGTGCCATGAACAGCACGTAGGACTCGGGTTGGTCGGGCGCGTCAGGGTGTCGAAAGAAGTACAGCTCCAGGGCGACCACGTTCTCCCACGCGCGGTGGCTGACCCGGTACATTCTCGTGACCTCGGTCTCGAGCTCCCGGACGCCGAGAAAGTTGGGATACTGGCCCGCGGCGAAGAAGTCGCTCAGCACCTCGTACTGGCCGATGAACTGGGCCGCGCCGGCGTCGTCCGCATCGACCGTGGCGCCGCTCAGGTCCCGCAGCACCTCACGGGCGGTGGCGCCGAAGGGGAGGGTGCCGTAGCCGTACTCCGGGGGCGCCTGCGTGACCGCGGTCTGTGCGAAGGCGGGCGCCGCGACGGCGAGCACGCACGCCAGCGCCGTGGCGGCCGTCCGGATCGCCGGCGGAGCGGGCCGCGGCCGTGACACGGATCGTCAGTCCCCGCCGGAGGTGTCGGGCGTGCGCTCGGCGAGCTTCTGGTCGAACACGAACAGCCCCACCTCCGAGTCGCCGATCCGGTTGATCTGCGTGAGCAGCTCGCTGAACAGCGCCTCCTCCTCGACCTGCTCGGTCACGAACCAGTCCAGGAACACCTGCGTGGCGCGGTCCTTTTCCGCCACGGCCACCTCCACCAGCGCGTCGATCGCGCCGGACACCTCGGACTCCTCGCGGAACGCGTCCGCGAACGCCTCGCGCGGCGACGCGGCCGGTGCCGGCGGAGCGGGCACCGCGGCCAGCGTGACCGTGCCGCCGCGTGCCAGGATGTAGTCGAAGATCTTCATCGCGTGCACCTGTTCTTCCTCGGCGTGAGTGCGGAACCAGTGCGCCAGTCCCGGCAGGCTCTGGGCGCCGAAGTGGGCGGCGAGGCTCAGGTACGTGTAGGAGGAGGCGAGCTCTGCGTTGAGCTGGTCGTTCAGGGCAAGGCTCATCTTTTCCGTCAGCATGTTCAGAAGATACCGTTGATGGCGCCCGCGGGCCATGCTTAGCTTGGACCGGCAGGCATACGGGTGAACTATCGCGTCGCGATCATCGACGATCGGTTCGAGGCACACGAGCAGGAGCGGGCGGTCCTGGCGCCGATCGCGACCCTGGAGGTCGAGCGGTCCACCGATCCCGCCGACATCGCCGCCGCCTGCCGCGACGCCGACGCCGTGATCGTCAACCTGGAGCCGGTACCGCGGTGGATGATCGAGGGGATGCGGCGCTGCAAGATCATCTGCCGCTACGGAGTCGGCTACGACAACGTCGACATCGACGCGGCCACCGAGTGCGGCATCTGGGTCGCGCGGGTGCCGGATTACGGCATCGAGGACGTGTCCGACCACGCGCTGGCACTGTTCCTGGCCTGCGTCCGCAAGATCCCGTACACCGACCGGGGCATCCGCGACGGCGGCTGGGGGTTCCCGCGCAACCGCCCGTCCTACCGCATCCGCGGCAAGACCTTCGGCCTGCTGGGCTACGGGGCGATCGCGCGCGCGGTGCACCGCAAGCTGTCCGGGCTGGGGCTGGCGAGGGTGCTCGCGCACGATCCGTACGTGGACGCTGCCGAGATCAGGGCTGCCGGCGCCGAGCCGGCGGGAGTCGACGAGCTGCTGGCCGCGTCGGACTACGTATCGATCCACACGCCGCTGACGGCCGAGACGCGCGGTATGCTCGACCAGGCGCGGCTCGCGGCGATGAAGCCGACGGCGATCATCGTCAACACCGCGCGCGGCGGGATCATCGACGAGCCCGCGCTGGCCGACGCGTTGCGCGCCGGCCGCCTGGGCTACGCCGCGCTCGACGTATTCGAAACGGAGCCGCTGGCGGCCGACAGTCCGCTGCGCGATCTGAACACCGTGATCCTGACCGACCACCACGCCTACTACACGGAGGAGTCGGTGGTCGAGTTGAAGACCAAGGTGGCAGAGCGCGTGCGCACCGCCCTGGAGGGCGGGGTACCCGAGGCGGCGATCAACGATCCGCGCAGGCCGGCCTGATCGCCGCCTGCCGGACGGCCGTCAGCGCGTGGTGAGGTCCACGGCCTGCGCCTGCGCCTGCAGGGACAACTCGGCGGCCAGGAACGCGTGCTCCTGGGTCATCGCATTCTCGGTCCGTTCCAGGCAGTCCAGAATCAGGTCGCCGAAGAACGGGAAGCCGCTGGCGCCCACTTCCACGGTGCGCTCGCCCTTGCCGTCCACCAGGTTCAGCACCGGCCCGTCGCCGCGCGCCACGTCCACGTGCGCGCGCACCTCCAGGTATCCCTCGGTGCCCATCACGAAGGTGCGGGCGTCGCCCCAGGAGCGCAGGCCGTCGGGGGTGAACCAGTCGACGCGGAAGTAGCAGGTGGCGCCGTCGACGGCCATGGTGGCCTGGCCGAAGTCCTCCAGCTCGGGATACTCCGGGTTTCCGTAGTTGGCCACGGAGCTCGACAGCACGCGCGCTCCCGCTACGCCTGCGAAGCTCAGGAACTTCTCGGCCTGGTGTGAGCCCAGGTCGGCGATGACCCCGCCGTACTGCTCCTTGCGGAAGAACCAGTCGGGGCGCTTGTGCGCCTCCAGCCGGTGCGGGCCGAAGCTGTCGAGGTGCACGACGCGGCCGATCGCGCCGTCGTCGATGAGTTGCCCGGCGCGGATGATCCCCTCGTTGTGGAGCCGCTCCCCGTAGTAGACCATGAACTTGCGGCCGGTCTCGGCGGCCGCCGCGCGGGCCGACTCCAGTTGTCCGAGGGTCGTGAACGGGCACTTGTCGGTGAAGTAGTCCTTGCCGGCGCGCATCACCCGCTCGCCGACCGCGCCGCGGTCGCACGGCACCGCGGCGGCGGCCACCAGCTTGACCTCCGGGTCGTCGAGCACCTCCTGCTCGCTGGCCGCGACGCGCGCATCCGGGAAGTCCTCCCGGAGCAGCGCCAGCTTGTCCGGATCGCGGTCGTGGATGACCCGCACCTCGGCGCCGGCGCCGGCCAGGGCCGCGCACATCGTGTTCAGGTGGCCGTGGGCCCTGTGGATGGCGGCGATCGGGAACTCGCCGGGCTCGACCACGCGCCGGTATTCGCCCTCGGGCCGGTGGTCCATGCCGCTCGCTTTCGTTGATGCCATCGTCGTCTCTCCTTCGCGGGACCCTTCCTGCGCCGCCGCGCGGCGGAATAATACCGGCGGCGGCAGTCGGCTACCATGGGCGGCGATGAAGATCACCGCCGTCGATCCGATCGTCGTCGAGCTGCCGCATCCGCGGCCCTATCGCAAGGCGTGGTCGCCGCCGCAAGCGCTGGAGCGGTCCCGGACGATGACGCTGGTGCGGGTCCGCACCACGGAGGGAGCGGTGGGCTACGGGGCCATGGGCGGCGACGCCCGCAACGCGGTGGCGGCGGTGACGCCGGCCCTGCTTGGCGCCGACAGCGCCTGGCTGCAGGCGCATGCGCCGACGGTAGAGGCTGCTGCTGCATGGGCGGTGGACATCGCCCTGTGCGACCTGCTCGGCAAGGAAGCCGGCCAGCCGCTGGCGCGCCTGTGGGGAATCTGCCGCGACCGGATCCGGGCCTACGTATCGCCGGTGGTGGGCAAGCCGGACGCCGAGCTGGCCGACGACGCGGCGCGCTATCGCGAGGAGGGCTTCACCGCGATCAAGCTGCGCACGTCACGGCCGACCATGGCCGAGGATATCGCCATGGTGCGGGCGGTCCGGGAGCGGGTCGGCGAGTCCATGGACATCATGGTCGACGCCAACCTGGCAGGCGGGGTGGGCCCCGGCTCGCCGCGGCCGGCCTGGGACTACGCGCGGGCGCGGGAGACGGCGTGCGAGCTGCACCAGCTCGGCGTGGGCTGGCTGGAGGAGCCGCTGCCGCGCGGCGACGTCGCGGCCATCGCCCGCCTGACCGGCCAGGCGGAGCTGGCGATCGCCGGCGGCGAAGGCGATCGTGGAACGGCCGCCTTCGCCCGGCTGCTCGATGCCGGCGCCTACGACGTGCTGCAGCCCGACTGCGCGGCCAGCGCGCCGCTGTCGCAGATGCGCAAGATCGCCGCGGCCGCGGAGCTTGCCGGCCGCCGTTTCGTCCCGCACCACGGCGCGTGCGGCATCGGCCTGGCCGCGCACCTGCAGCTCTGCGCGACGCTGACCAACAGCCCGTATGTGGAGTACATGCTCGATCCGCCTTACCGGACCGTGGAGAGCTACCAGCAGCTCCACGGCATCATCCCGGAGCCGATCGGCATCGACGGGGACGGCATGGTACGAGTGCCGTCGGGCCCCGGCCTGGGAGTCGAGATCGACGAGTCCAGGATCGAGCGCTACCGCGTCGCCTGAGCGTGCAGGCGGTCCCGATTCATCGTTCAACCTCGTCCTTCTGGTGTGAGGTCGATCTTCATGCACTGCTCGCGATGGGTAGCTCGATCTGTGCGGAACGAGTCGGCAGCGGCGCGGGTTCATGATGGGCGGAGATTGCTCCCGCCGACTCCGCCTTCACCGCGCAGGGTACAGCGAACTGCAAGTCGGTCTCCTGACTGGTTACCACGGCGAATCCGTAGTGGCGGTTGACGTGTCGGCAGGGTCGTCCCGCGTTTTCCCGGGATTGCACGAAGTCGAGGTGGGCGGCCAGCCGTCGCTGCGCGTACTCGCGGCCCAGCGGAACGGCGGTCTCGATGGCGTTGCGTATGGGGCGTTCGAGCATGTCTTCGATCTCGAAACCCACGCTGGAGCGTCCGCTGGCGATGGCGGCGGCGGTGGTCGTTCCCGTGCCGAGAAACGGGTCGAGCACGGTGTCGCCGATCAGGGAGTGCATCTGAATGAGACGATACGACAGCTCGAACGGAAACGCTGCGCTCCGCGCGCGCGCGTCCCGGTCATCGACCTTCCCATTGTCGAGTAGCTGCCTGGTTCCGACCAGGTCGACCCATACGTCGGAAAACCAGGAATTACGTTCCTCCCAGAAGAAGGCGCTGCGACGACGTCGTGCCTTGTCGGCGGGCGAGAACCGCCGAGGGCCGCCCTTGCGCACGATCAGGATGTATTCGTGCTCGTAGGTGACGTAGGCGCCCGCGGGCAGCATGCCGGAGCCCAGGAACTTGTTCGGCGCATTGGTCGGCTTGCGCCACAGGATGTCGGGCAGGATGGAGAAGCCCAGGCCGGCCATGTGCTGCAGGACGCGGCTGTGGTTGGAGAACAGGCGGAACTCACCGCCGATCTTTCGGGTGGCGTCGCCGATATTGATGCACGCCAATCCTCCCGGCCGGAGTACCCGGTGGCACTCGCTCCACACCTCATCGAGCGCGGCGTGCATGAGCCCAAACGCGCGACCTCCGTCCTCGTCGCTCAGCGCAGCTCCAATTGCCGCGTCAACGGAAACGAATTGCTCGTCCCACATCTCGATCATCGGATACGGAGGCGAGGTCACGACCAGGTCGATCGTTTCGTCACCGACCGCGGACATGGACCGCGAGTCGGCGAAGTGGATCTCGTGCCAGGTTGCCTCCATGGCCTGCGAGAGGGTTACTTCCAGCCGCGTTCGCGGCAGAAGGCGTCCAGCCGCTCGAGGTGCGCGTCGTCCAGGTTGACCATGGGCGGCCGGCGCCAGCGAGGCACCACGTCGAACACCTCCAGCAGGGCGTGGAAGCCGCCGTCGAAGCCGCCCGGCAAGCGCATCAGGTAATCGAACAGCGGCCAGTCGTCCTGCTCGACGACACGGGCCGCCGCGGCCCAGTCGCCGGCGCAGACCGCGCTCCAGTAGCGGCGGCTCACCTCGGGCTGAAAGCTCACGAAACTGGACATGTAGCCGACGGCTCCGTAATGGACCAGATCGAGGTGCTGCTGCTTCTGGCCGCCGGCGAACACCGCCCAGCGCTCCCCTGTCATGGCGGTGATCTTGCGGGCCACCTCGCCCCCCATGTCGTCCTTGAGCGCCATGACGCCCTCGACCTGGTCCAGGAGCGCGGCGACGACCGACAGCGCGACGTCCGGCATGCCGCCCCAGACGTTGGTCACCAGCATGACCGGGATCTCGCGGGCGATCGCGCGGTAGTGCTCGACGAACTCCAACTTGCCCGGAGGGCTCCACACCGGCGGCTTGACCATCACCACGTCGATGCCGATCTCCCGGCAGTAGCGGGCGAACTCCACGGTCTTGCCCGTCCACCAGTCACTGTCGGCGGCGACGGTCAGGGCGCGGCCGCGGGCATGGTCGGCCACGGTCGCGGTGACCTCCGCGATCTCGTCGTCGGTCAGCACCGAGAACAGGCTGTCCCCCCAGGTGAGCAGCGCGGTCCTGCTCCCGCCGGCCAGATTGGCGTCGATCAGGGTGCGCAGGGCGTCATGATCGACGGCGCCGTCTCGGGTGAACGGGGTGGTGAGCGATGAGATCGGCCCGGTCAGGCCGGCGCGAACTTCGTCACGATCGATCATCGGGTGCCTCCAGGGACTCTGTCATCGGGCATGGGCGAGCGGCTTGCCGAGGCCGGGCGCGTGCGGAGGTTCGAGCATGAGGCGCTGCCGCTCGGTGACCGGCAGGTCCTCGGGCACGGGGTAGCCGGACGCCCACGAGGCCGCGCGGTGGTGGTACTTGTAGAACAGCGTGCGGCGCTCGCCCGCCCCGGACCAGGGCAGCGCGCCGTGGGTCAACGCCTCCGTGAACAGCACCGCGGTGCCGGCCGGCCCGGTGACGGCCTGCACGAACGGCGGCCGGTGGGTGAGGTCCTTCCAGTCGTCCGGGAACGGGTAGTTGCTCTTGTGGCTGCCCGGCACGCAGCCGAAGCCGCCGTCGTACGGTCCCACGTCGGCTAGGTTGTAGGCGGCGACGAACAACCCGCTGTGCATGCGGCCGTTGCGGAAGTCGTACGACATGTTCGGATTGTAGGGCGTGCCGCCGCCGTGCAGCGTCGCGCCAATCGGGCTGAGGCCGCTGCGGATGACGTCCAGGTAGATGTGGTCCAGGCGGAAGCCCTCGCCCAGGATCTCGCGCAGGCAGGGCTCGACCCTGGGGTTGTCGATGACGTCCAGGAACGGCTGTCCCCATCGCAGCATGTCGCCGAAGCGATGGGTCGGATCGTCCGCGGCCATCTCAGCCGCGATGTGCTCGTCCAGAAGCTCGTTCATCGCCCGGATCTGGTCGGCATCGAGCGCGTCCGGGATCGTCAGGTAGCCCTGCAGATCGAACAGGTATCGATCATGGTCGGTCATGTGCGCTTCCCCCTGCCCATATGGCGTCAGCCTACCAGCGCCAGTGGGCCTCCAACCACCGCGCAACCTTGTCGTCGTCGGAGCCGGTCATGGTGGCGGCGTGCTCGGTCAACTCTGATGCTCGCGCGGATGCTGAGTCAGAGTGCGCCGCACCAGCGCGACGGACGGTCGACTCAACGGCTTGGTACAACTCCGGTCGTTCTGAGATCAGGTGGAAGCTCTGTTGATCGATCTTCCGGGTTTCGTGCGGGCGAGCGCACCGTGAGCCATGGGGCGCGTGCCGATAGCGGTGATGGGCTCCACAGAGCAATCTCAAGTTCTTGGGATCGGCGCCGCCCCCCAGCGCATACGGCAGAATGTGGTCTATCTCGATCGTGTGTCGCGAGTTGCAGCGGCGTCCGGTCTGCCGATCAACGTAGCTGCAGCGGCCGCCGTCCCGTTGCCACACCTGTCGTCGCACCGCCGCCGGAATCGCCCGGCCCGAAGCGCGCGGCTTGGCCGCCGAAGTTGCAGCGCAGGCCGGTTTCGTCTTGGCAGTCGCCCGGCCTGTCGCTCCTTGCCGGCTCGGCTGCGGCGTCCGCTCCTCCGTCCACTCCGCTGTCGGAGTGGCGCGGGCGTCGGGAGACGCTGCGTCCCGCTCCGGCGATGGCTCGGAGGCCGGTGCCGGCTGCCGCTTCGTCCTCGGCGTCCACTCCGCTGTCGGAGTCGTGTGGACGTGGATCGCGGCGTGCTGCACCGTCGAAGCGTGTCCGCGTTCCCGGGCGGCCTGCTCCTTCGACCCCGAAGTGACCGTGGAGCCGCCCTCCGCCGTTCTTCTCCCGCGCGTGCCGGCTGGCCTCGCCGGCGGCCGGCTCGGGTCGTGGCGGTCGAGAGCCTCCTGCACGATGCGGCCGACGAGCTGCCCCATCGTCATACACGGGTCCACGTGCGAGAGCAACCCGCGGAGTTGCTCCAGCCCCCGGTAGCAGTCGGTGTCGATGACCGCCTTCAGCTCGTAGCGTCCGTCGCCGAGCGGGCGCACGCGGTCGGCCGGCACCGCCAGTACCGGGTCCAGGTCGGCGAGCATCCGGCGGACCTGCCGCGCGCTCTTGCCGGCCGCCTCTTCCACGAGCCGCTGCCTTCCTGCCGCATCGATCACCAGCGGCGGCGAACAGGTAGGAGCCGAAGTCCGGGGCGCCGCCGGATCGCTCTCCGGCTCTGGAGTCGTCGGCGTGGTCGTCGCGCTCGACGCGATCCCGGAGACCGCCCCGCGCCGTCGCTGCCGGTCGAAGGCCCACTGCAGCTCCGCGGCGGCGCTCAGCGTCAGCGAGCCGTCGCGCAGCCGCTCGCGCGCATCCGGTTGGTCGGCGCACAATCGCACGGCGCCGATGCGCCGGCCGGCGGCGGGGTCGCTGTAACCAAGCTCGCGCACCGCGTAGTCGAACAGGCTGGAGCAGCCGCGCTGCAGATACAGCCGTCGGGCATCGATCTCGGCCAGGTGGTCAATGACGGCGCCCTGCAGATGGCGTTCGTGGCGGACCAGGGTGCTGGTCTGACGCAGCAGTTCGCGGTCGGAGAGGACGCCGACGGTGGAGGTGGCCGGGCGGCCATCAGCGGCAAGAGCGGTACTCATGAAGTAAATATACTCATGATTTCGATATAGCCCTTTGTGGCCGGTCCGGGACGGGCAATGGATTCGCGCGCAGCGGGCGCTGAAGGGGGTGCTGGGCGGCCGAAAGGGCGTCCAAGCTTGCGGGAGGCCGGAAGCGACCGCGGCGTGCGGTGACATGCCACCTCGCAGGCGCACATTGCCGTCAAGACCCTGCGGCAGGATTTTCCGAGCTTTCCCGGCGCGCTCGCTGCCGAGCCGGTCTCGGTGGAATCAGGAACTCGTCGATCTCAATGCCGTCGACGGACCTCCCACCGACGTTCGAGCCAGCGCGCGACGGCGTCGTCGTCGTTGGAGCCGATCATGGCGGTGGCGTGCTCGGCGAGCTCGGGAGCGGCGCCGGCAACCGCGTACGCTTCGTCGGCCACGCGGAACATGCCGATGTCGTTGACCTGGTCGCCGAACACCACGACGCGACAGTTCGCGATGCTCAACAGCCGCGCCAGGCTGGCCACGCCCTGATCCTTGGTCGCGCGGGAGTCGTGGATGGTGAGCATGTGCCAGCGCGAATCGAGCCCTTCGTTGAACGGTTCGTAGCAGTGCGTCTGGACCGAGTCATCGTGGCGTGCTCGAACCGCGCACTCCACGTTCCGCATTCTCGAACGCGCGCCTATCACGGTAAGGCACACCACTTGGTCGGCGAGCCCGTCGCGCATGTTCCCGAGCCTCCGCAGGCGCGGGTCCCGGATCCGTTGCCGATTCTCCAGGAACCGCCGCATGCCCTCGTTGTGCAGGACGTTCTCGTCGTAGTACACGCGATCAGAGGCACCGTCGACGGTCATCAGAAACGGGTTGCAACCATGCTCTTCCAGAAGAGACCACAGGTCACGGGCGACCGACGGTTCGATCGCGTGGATCGCCAAGTGGCGCCTTGAGACGAGCTCCGACACGCATGCCCCGTTCTGGTTGATGACCGGCAGCCGTAGCGGCAGGTCGCCGATCGCGGCGCGGATCAGGTTGCAGCCGCGAGCGCTCGCTACGGTGAAGAGCATGCCCTCGCGGATCAGGCGAGTGAGCGTCCGTCGGCTGTATGGCGAGAGCGATCCGTCACTGCGGAGCAACGTACCGTCCAGGTCCGAGACGTAGAGCGCCTGACGAGGGTTCGCTGTCATCGGCCCGTTTGCCACCGATGTTCGAGCCAGCGCGCGACGGCGTCGTCGTCGTTGGAGCCGATGATGGCGGTGGCGTGCTCGGCGAGCTTGGGAGCGGCGCCGGCGACCGCGTACGCTTCGTCGGCCATGCGGAACATGCCGATGTCGTTGATCTGGTCGCCGAACACCACGACGCGGCAGTCCGCGATGTTCAACAGCCGCGTCAGCCTGGCTACACCCTGACCCTTGGTGGCACGGGCGTCCTGAACGGTCAAGTGGTACCAGAACTCCTCGTAGTGCTCGTGGCTGTGGATCTGCACGGCATCGCCGTGGCGCCGCCGGATCTCCCGCTCCAGGTCCTGCATCCGGGGCAGCGCGTCGATGAGGATGAAGAGCACCACCTGATCGTCCAGACCCTGGCGCAGGTCATCGAGGCGACGCAGCCGGGGATCCTGGCGAATCTGCCGTTTCCGATGAAACCGGCGCATGCCGTCGTTCCGGAGGCTGTCCGCGGTGTAGCAGAAGCGGTCGGCACTGCCGTCGGACGTGAAGAGGAACGGGCTGAAACCTCGTCCGTTGAACAGTGTCCAAAGATCGTGCGCGATCGCCGGCGGCAGCGCGTGGACCGCGAGGTGCCGGCCGGTCGCCAGTTCGGAGACGTGCGAACCGTTTGTGGCGATGACCGGCAACCGCAGCCGGAGACCTCCGAGGGCGTTGCGGATGGGACCGCAGCCACGGGCGCTCGCCACCGTGAACCGCAAACCCTCGCCGATCAGACGAGTCAGCGTCCGGACGGTGTACGGCGAGAGCGATCCGTCGCTGCGGAGCAGCGTGCCGTCCAGGTCGGAGACGTACAGGGTCTGCCGCGGGTCCGCGGTCATCCGGCCAGGGTCTGTGAGCGGTTCATGCGGCGCTGCGACTGCACCAGGCCGTGGTAGATGCCGCCGGCGGCCATGAGCTCGGCGTGGGTGCCGACCTCGGCGAGCCGGCCCTTGTCCAGCACCACCAGGCGGTCGGCGTTGCGCAGGGTGGCCAGCCGGTGGGCGATCGCGAAGGTGGTGCGCCCGCGCATCAGGGCGAACAGGCCCTCCTGGATCATCTCTTCGGTTTCGCTGTCGACGGCCGCGGTCGCCTCGTCCAGGATCAGGATGCGGGGGTCGTGCAGGATGGCGCGCGCGATCGCGACCCGCTGGCGCTCGCCGCCGGAGAGCCGCTGCCCGCGCTCGCCCACCAGGGTGTCGTAGCCGTCCGCGAAAGCGCAGATGAAGTCGTGGGCGCGGGCGACCTTGGCGGCGTCGATGACCTGCCGCCGGGTCGCGTCCGGCTTGGCGTAGAGGATGTTCTCGGCGATGGTGCCGGCGAACAGGAAGGTCTCCTGCAGGACCACGCCGACCTGACGGTGCAGGTCGCGCTGCTCGATGTCGCGCAGGTCGACGGCGTCGATCGTGATCCGTCCCTCGTCGGGGTCGTAGAGCCGAATCAACAGATTGATGAGGGTGGTCTTGCCGGCGCCGGAGTGGCCGACGATGCCGATCATCTCGCCCGGCTCCACCTGCAGGCAGATGTCCTCCAGCACCGGTTCGTGGCTCTGGTAGCCGAACACCACCCCCTCGAACCGGACCGTTCCGTCGATCGACAGGCGCCTGGAGCTGGCCGAATCGGCGACCTCGGGCGGCTCGTCGATGATCTCGAACACGCGCTCGGCGGCGCTCATCGATTCGGCGAACTGCTTGGGGAGGCCGGCGATCATGGCCAGCGGCCCGTAGATGATCATCGCGTACTGGACGAACTGCACCAGCTCGCCCACCTTCATCTCCGCTCCCAGGACCAGGTAGCCGCCGGCCAGGAAGACCAGGAACTCCCCGAAGCGCATGACGAAGGTCCAGGTCGGCGTCAGGACGGCCCAGGTCCGCTCGTTGCGCAGCGTGACGTCGCGCAGCTCGGCGGAGCGCTGCCGGAAGCGGCCGACCTCCGACCGCTCGCGGCCGAACGCCTTGACCACGCGGATGCCGGCCAGGATGTCCTGCAGCAGCGTGTCGACCTTGTCGAGCATCCGGTGCTCACGGCGGAACAGCGTCCGCACGTGCTTCCACACGCTGTGCGTCAGCACGACCACCACCGGTACCGGGACCAGCACCAGCACCGCCAGGCGCCACTCGCGCAGGAAGAGGATCACGGCCACGCCGATCAGCGTGAGCACCTGAGCGAGGCTGTCGGTGAGCCAGAAGTTGATGAACGTCTGGACCTTGCGGGTGTCCCGGCTGACCCGGTTGAGGATGTCGCCGGCGTCGCGCGTGCTCAGGTAGGCCAGCGACAGCTTCTGCACGTGCGTGAACACCATCCGGCGCAGATCGCGGGACAGGCCGGTGGCGACCCGCGCGGTCGCCCGGCGGCTGAAGGCGGCCAGCAACGCGTGGCCACCGTAGGCCAGGGCCAGCGCACCGATCAGCGCCAGTACGGCCACCAGCTCGGCTCGGCGTGGCGTCAGGTAGTCGTCGATGAGGATACGGGTGAGCTCCGGTGGCAGGAGCGCCAGCAGCGTGTGGCCGGTGAACAGCGCCATCGCCGCCATGACCCAGCGGAGCTGTCGACGCGCGACCCCCCACAGCCGGCGCACCATGGCCGCCCGGCTCGTGCACGCCCGGCAGACCCGGGTGCCCCCTTCGCGGCGCCGGCCGCAGGTCGGGCAGATCCCTTCGTCCGGCGCGTCGCGGTAGCGCGGCTCCTTTCCCTCGATCAACTGGTTGAGGGCGCGCGCGACGGTCGCGTAGCGCGGCGCGTGGCGCATCGAGTAGCGCGCCAGCGTGCGCGCGCCGTTGCCGTCGTGCCCGCCGGCCGCCGCCGGCTCGGCGATCAGGCGGCCGCAGCCGACCATGGCGTCGGCCTGGAATCGCTCCACGTCGGCGAACGCGACCGTCCGCCAGCCGGAAACGCCTGCCGGCCGCACCGCGACCCGCGTGGCGCCGACCACGGTCCAGCCGTCGCCGTACCGCGAGTCCGCGGTCAGGTCGGCCGGCACCGCGTAGCGGACCTCCTCGCCCGCCAGAACCTCGGTGACCTCGCCGGCGACGTCGGCCGGCAGGTCGAAGCGCAGCCTCACAGGAGCCCTTCCAGCGTGCGCAGGACCGAGCGGTCCAGGCGGGTGTAGTCGGCCACCTCAAAGCGGTTGCCGTCGACGTCGACGATCACCAGCCGCTTCTCGCCCACCATCGTGACGTTGTTCTTGCCGCTCTGCACCGTGAAGCGGCGCCGGCCGGCAGCGGTGTCCACGGTCCAGTAGGAGTAGCCGAACTCCTCCTTGAGCGACTCGACCCGTTCGATCAGCGGCGTGAAGTAGCGGCGGTCGAGCTCGTCTCGGAGGAGCGCCGCCTGCGCCGGCGCCAGGTCCTCGAGCGACTCGACGATGCCGATCTCGTCTCCTTCGCGGTCGCGCAGCGAGATGTACTGGTCGGCCGCGCTCAAGGGAAAGCTGCGGAAGGCGTTGATCCGCTCGTAGCGCTCGGGCTCCTCCCCGCGCACGGTCAGCGTGACGAAGCCGCCGGAGGTGCGATCGAGCTCCAGCTCGGCGGGTTTCAGCAGTCGGGTACGGTGGGACCGGCGGCGTTTCTCGGCGGCTGCCTCCGTCCTGTCGTCGCCGTCGCGCCGGTCGTCGTTCATCGCTGCGCCCCTATGGCGATGACCTTGAGCGCATCGCGCTGCTTGCGTACCAGCGTGGCGTAGATCCCGCCGGCGGCTTCCAGCTCGTCGTGGGTGCCTTGCTCGACCAGCCGTCCCTTTTCCAGGACCGCCAGGCGGTGCGCCATGCGCAGGGTGGACAGCCGGTGAGCGATGGCGATCGTCGTGCGGCCCCGGATCAGCCGTTCCAGGGCGAGCTGGATCATCTCCTCGGTCTCGGAATCGACCGAGGAGGTGGCTTCGTCCAGGATCAGGATGCGCGGATCGATCAGCACGGCGCGGGCGATCGACAGCCGTTGCCGCTCTCCGCCCGACAGGCCGTGGCCGCGGGGCCCGACCCGGGTGTCGTAGCCGTCGGGGAGCCGGGCGATGAAGTCGTGGGCGAACGCGGCCTTGGCGGCGGCGACGATCTGGGCGTGAGTGGCGTCCGGACGGCCGTAGGCGAGGTTCTCGGAGACCGTGCCGTCGAACAGGTAGGGATCCTGCAGGATGATGCCCACCTGGCGGCGCAGGTCGGCGATGCGCAGGTCGCGCACGTCGATGCCGTCGATCAGCACCCGGCCCGATTCGGTGTCGTACAGCCGGGTGATCAGGTTGATCAGCGTCGACTTCCCGGCGCCGGTGTGGCCGACCAGGCCGAGCACTTCGCCTGCGTCGACGGCCAGATCGATGTCGTGCAGCACCGGCTTGTTGGGCTCGTACGCGAAGGTGACGCCGCGCAATTCGACCGTGCCGTGCATGTGCGGCAGCGCCACCGGGTCGCTGCGCTCGGCGACTTCCGGCACCGCGTCGACCACCTCGAAGATGCGGTGCGCGGAGTTCATGGCCATCGACCAGAACTCGACCACCATCGTCATGAAGCGCATCGGCTCGTACAGCAGGGCCGAGTAGGTGGCGAACGTGATCAGCACCCCCAGGGTGAGGGACCCGCCGATCACCTGCCAGCCGCCTGCCGCCCAGACGATCAAGCCGCCGATCTGGGTCAGGAAGGCGACGGACGGGAACAGGGTGGCGAGTGTCCGCTGCGTACGCAGCTCCGCGCCGCGCACCTCGTCGTTGGCCGGCGTGAACCGCTCGATCTCCTGCTGCTCCTGGCCGAACGCCTTGACCACGCGCACGCCTGAGAGCGAGTCGTCGACCACGCCGTTCAGGATCGCGAGCGAGCGGTGCTGGCGGCCGAACAGGCGCCACAGCTTCGGGAACACGCGCTTGACGATGAGGACGACGGCGGGCGCCGGCAGCAGCAACAGCAGCGCCAGCCCCGGTTGCAGCGCGACCATGACGGCGACGATCGCCACGATCTGCACCAGGTTGACCACGAAGAAGGGCAGGCCGTCGATGAAGAACATGCTCAGGTTCATCGAGTCGTGATTGACCCTGACCATCAGGCCGCCGGTCTGCTTGCGCGCGAAGAAGCCGAGCGACAGGCGCTGCAGTGCCGTGAAGATCTGCGACTTGAGGTCGTAGACCATGTGCACGGACACCCGCGCGTTGAGCCGCTGGTAGAGCATCTGGGCGCCGACGCCGGCGGCGGTCACGGCGACGATCAGCAGCACCACCGGAAGTACCTGCCCGTGGTAACGCCCGGCCGGGGCCAGCACGTCGTCGAACAGCACGCGGCCGGAGAGCAGCGGCGTGACGGTCTTCAGCGCCGTGGAGGCGAGCATGGTGACGGCGACGATCGCCGCAAGGCGCCGGTACGGGCGCAGGTAGCCGAGCACGCGAGCGAACAGGCCGCGCTTGTCGATGCAGCGCGGGCAGACGGCGCGCTCCTGATCGGGATAGCGAAGGCCGCAGGTGGGGCAGGTCTGCTCGCGCAGCGCCTCGACCGCCGGGGCCTCGTCGCCCGTCTGGAGCGCCGCGACGGCGCCGGCGAAGGCGCCGAACTGTCGCGCGCGGCTGTTGCTGAAGCGCAGCAGCAGCCGTTCGGCCACATCCGGCTCACGGCGGCCGGCGGCGAGCAGCCCGCCCGAGACCAGGCTCTCCACCTGCACGGGGCCGATCCGGTCGAGCGCAAGGCGGTCGATGCCGCCGGCGGTGACGATGTGCAGGGCGTCGGGGGTGGCGACGGCCCAGTCCTCGCCGTAGCGGCCGTCCAGGCAGAGATCGGAGCTGACCGCGTGCAGGATGTCGCGCTCCGCGACCCCGGCGGCGGACAACCGTTCCTTGATCGGTGCGGGGACTTCGGCGTTCATGGGGCGCAAACCCCCATCATACGATGGTTACGGTACGGAACGGACGGCGTCGACGAAGCCGTCGATGAACTCCCTGGTCGTGTCCCACGTGGTCATCAGGCGCGCCACGCCCTGCTCCTTGTCGAACACGTAGTAGGGGAAGCGGCTCATGGTCGCCTTGATCACCTCCGGCCGCAGCCGCACGAAGACGCCGTTGGCTTCGACCGGGTGCAGGATCTCCAGGTCGGTCTCCGCGCGCAGGCGCGCGGCCAGGTGGGCGGCCATGGCGTTGGCGTGCGCGGCGTTGCGGTGCCAGAGATCGCCTTCCAGCAGGGCGCTGAACTGCGCGGACACGAAGCGCATCTTGGACAGGAGCTGCAGACCCTGCATGCGCACGTAGTCCAGGTGGGCCAGCGGCGTGAAGGCAACCACCGCCTCGCCCATCAGCAGCCCGTTCTTGGTGCCGCCGAAGGACAGCAGGTCGACGCCGAGGTCGCGGGTGCACTCGCGCAGCCCCATGCCCAGGCTGACGGCTGCGTTGGCGATGCGGGCGCCGTCCACGTGCAGCAGCAGCCCGTGCGCATGGGCCAGCGCGGCGATCTCCTCGATCTCGGCCGGCGTGTACACGGTGACCACCTCAGTGGCCTGCGTGATGGAGATCAGGCGCGGCCGGCTGGCGTGCACGTCGGGCTCGGCGGTCACCAGGCGCCGCACCGCGTCCAGGTCGATCTTGCCGTGCACGTGCGGAACCTCCAGCACCTTGCAGCCGACCAGGCGCTCGATCGCGCCGCACTCCGCCCACGCCAGGTGCGCGGCCGAGGTGGCGATCACCGCCTCGTAGGGCTGGCAGCAGCCGGCCACCGTCACCACGTTGGCGGCGCTGCCGGTGACCACCGACAGGACCTGCACGCCGTCGCCGAAGTGGCGGGCGAACGCCGCTTCGGCACGGCGCGTGTGCCCGTCCTCTCCGTACCCCAGGGCATGCCCGTGGTTGGCCGCCTGGATCGCGGCCAGCACCTCCGGATGGGCTCCGGAGCTGTTGTCGCTGTAGAAGGAAAGAGAGCCACTCACTCCGGGAACACCTCCACCTCGTTGCGGTCGATCCTGCTGCCCATGAGCACCGTCATGAAACCGCCCTCCGGGATCGAGTCGCCGTCGGCGTCCAGGCCTCCCTCCTCGACGATCAGCAGCAACGGGTTCGGGATGTCGGCCCGGGTCTCGTACTCGGCCAGGATCACGGGGACGCGCGTGCCGTCGCGGTCGGCGTAGTCGCCGTACAGGGCACGTTCATGGCCGACGAACTCCGCCTCGACCTCATTACCGTCGGCGTCCAGAAGAGGAGGCGCAGCCGGATAGCGCGCGAACTCGAGATGGGCCGGGACGAACCGGTTCGGGTCCGGGGGCTCGGCGAAGAGCCAGGCGCCTCCGGCGTCGATCACCGCCGCCCGCGAGCCCGGCGCCAGCCCCTCGGCGATGAAGTAGGCGCGCAACTCCAGGGCGTCGCCGTGAATGACCGCCAGCAGGAATTCGATGGTATCGGCGCTGGTGAGATCGAACAGCAGGTACTCGGCGATGACGGTGCCGGCGGCGGAGCGCACCTCGATGGCGCGCTTCCTGGTGATCTGGAAGTCGAGTCCGTCGGCATCCAGGCCGCGCTCGGCCGCGGCCGCCATGGCCTGAAAATCACGCAGGGTCACCGCGCCGCCGCGCACCTGCCGCCAGAAGCGCGGATCGGCGGTGGAGGCCGCCGTGGGTTCCGACTCGGCCCGGGATCGGCGTCCGAACAGCCCGCTCAGCAGCCCGCGGCCCCGGTTGCCGGCGTCGGACGGGGTGCGCCCGCTCATGCTCAGGCTCTCCGCATGCGGCGCGCGATCAGTAGCGGCGACTGGCTGAACGCAGCAGCACCCACATGACGCCGGCTATCAGCAGGATCAGGATCAGTCCGGTGAAGAAGCCACCGCCGCCGCCATAGTAGGTGCCGGGGGCGCCGCCGTAGTAGTAGCCGCCGCGGCTCATCAAGGCGCTCATCATCACGGCGTCGGTCATCGCGTCGTACAGGATCCAGGTGCCCAGGGTCGGATGCAGGTACCCGTAGCCGCCGAGGCCGGCGTTGTAGGTGACGTTGACGTTGCGGCCGTCCACCCGTGTGCTCTGCGGGATGTGGTTCGGCCGGGTGGACGGCTGGGTGGCGTAGCGGGACGGGAACTGGCCGGCGTTGCGCTGCCGGAAGGCGGACTCGGCCTGTGAGCGGTTCTGGAAGGTGGTGCCGGCGGCGCGGGAACGCTCGTACTGGGAGCGGCTGACGCCACTGGTGTTGGAGCGCGAGGACACGCCGCGCGTGCCGGACAGGGTGCTGCGGGTGGTCGTGGTGCGGCGGCTGGATCCGAATGCCGAGCGGGTGGACCGCGACGAGAAGGAGCGCGAGGAGCCGAAGCTGGAGAACGAGCGTCCGCCCGAGAATCCGCCCATGCGGCGGGCGAAGGCGTCGTCGGCCACCAGCAGCAGGATGCTCGCGATGGCGATGGCGCAGGCCACCTTGCCGGCGACCGGGCGAGGGCGGATCACGGTGCGGCAGCGCCCTCCGCGAGCGGTGCCAGCACCACGTTCGGGTCGGCGGCTCCGGAGTACATCAGCGCGACGACGATGAAGCTGGCGGCGGCGATCGCGGCGGCGGCCGTGTTGCGCTTGGCCCGCACCTCGTCGGACAGGGCGGCGCGTGGCAGGAACACCCGGTCGGCGATCACCCGGCCGATCACCAGCAGGATCAGGCCGCAGATGGCGATCACCGCCGTGATCAGCACCTCGGTGCCCAGGTCGCTGCCGGCGCCGGCGACCGCCGTGCGCACGATGACGCCCTGCGCGACCAGGAACCCGGCGAAGCTCACTCCGGCCGCGACGTTCTTGTCGTCCTCGATCACGCCGTGCACGTCGTAGCTGGTGATCGCCTGGAACACCAGGCCGTCCAGCACCAGCAACGCCTGGCCGACGAGCCAGTAGATGGCGATGTCACGCAACAGCGCCAGGTAGTTGGCGCTCTGTCCCTCCATCACGCCGGAGATCATCAGGCCGGTGGCCACGGTCATGCCGCCGACCACGACGCCGGTACCGGCGCTGCGCTCCTGCACCATCTCGTGCTCGGTCGAGAACGCGTGCAGCACCAGCCGGTCGTTGATGATGCCGCTCAGGCGCAGCAGGAGGATGGCGATGACGCCCACGACCACCAGGTTGACCAGGTCCGTGAGCATCTCTCCCCCGGACCCACGGGCGGCGGCCGCGATCACGAATCCCAAGCCCAGCAGGTAGCCGCCGAAGCTGAGGCCGATGGCGTCGTTGCCGTTGTCCGCGATCTCGTGGTCGATGTGGTAGCGGGTCGTCAGGTTGTAGAAAAGCTTGCCCACGAACACCAGCAGCATGCCGACCGCGAAGTGGGGAACCTTCTCGACGACCAGCGTGAGCGTAGCAAGAATCGTCTGCATAGCGATGTGTTTACGCTAAACACGCCAGGACTTACAGTCAACCGGAGGATGGCTGTGCCGGTACGGCGGCGCCTGTACGAGGTGCTGGAGCGCGCGCGCGATGACGATCGGGTGAGCGCGGTGGTGGACATCGCCATCATCAGCGTGATCGGCCTCAACGTGCTGGCCATCGTCATCGAGACGCTGCCGTGGGTGACTCCGGGGCTGAAGCGCGTGCTGTACGTGCTGGAGGCCGTCTCGGTGGTCCTGTTCACGGTCGAGTACCTGCTGCGTCTGTGGACCGCCCGCTACCGGCGTCCGGGGCAGGGAGGGCTGGCCGGCGCGTTGCGCTTCGCGGTCTCGCCGGCAGGGCTGATCGACCTGCTGGCGATCGTCCCGTTCTACCTGCCGTTCCTGATCGGGGTCGACCTGCGCTTCGTGCGCGTGCTGCGTATCGCGCGGTTTCTCCGCCTGCTGAAGCTCGGTCGCTACCTGCGGTCCGTGTCGCTGTTCGGCAAGGTGCTGCGGGAGCGGCGCGACGAGCTGCTGATCACGGTCATGATGACCGCCCTGGTCCTGCTGGTGGCCTCCATCCTCATGTACTACATCGAGGGCGAGGCGCAGTCCGACAAGTTCCCGAACATCCTGTCGTCGCTGTGGTGGGCGGTCGTCACCCTGACCACCATCGGTTACGGCGACGTGGTTCCGGTCACCGGCTGGGGGCGGCTGCTGAGCGGCCTGGTTGCGGTGATGGGCATCGGCCTGGTGGCGGTGCCGACCGGGATCGTCAGCTCCGGCTTCATCGAGGAGCTTGCCAAGCGCCGCAAGGACGGCGGCGACGGGGAGGCCGAGTCCGGGGGTGCCGTCTGCCCTCACTGCGGTGCGCCCCTGGAGAGCCGCGACGGAGCCTCCGGGTCCGCGGAGCACCGGGCAGAAGGCCGTAGTACCCCATCAAACTGATGTCGACGGTAGCTACGCACCCCCAAACTACAGTTTGATGGGGTACTTAGCGCACCTTGATCAGGACCACCAGCGAGACGAGCGTGAACATGATCTGCACGAGCGTGAACCGCACCATGACCTGGGGGCTGGACCACCCCAGGTTGTTGCGCATGTGGTCATGCAGCGGAAAGCGCAGCTTGGAGAAGATGGAGATGCGCAGGAAGCGCAGCAACGCGACCTTGATCAACCCGGTGCCGCCGTTGACCAGCAACACGCCGGACACGATGAAGATCAGAAACGGATTTCCGGACTTGATGACCAGGATGCCGAGCAGCAGCCCCACGGCCCGTGATCCGGCATCGCCCATGAGGAGCTGGCTGGGGTGGGCGTTGTACCACAGGTAACCGGTCAGGCAGCCCACCATCGCGAACGACAGGATCGCCCACTTGGCGCCGTCGGCGTAGTGCGGCAGCAGCAGGTACGCGGAGATGTCGACATTGCCGAGCACGAAGTAGAGCAGCCCGCCCAGGCTGAGCAGCGCCTGGATCGCCAGCGTCCCGGACAGGCCGTCGACGCCGTCCGTGCAGTTGGTGGCGTTGATGGCCGCCCAGATCAGGACGGTGCCGCCGGCGATGCAGACCGCGGGAGGCACGGTCATGATCGCGGTGGTGAAGGGGAGCCAGATCTGCGCCGGCTCGGTGTTGCACAGCAGCACGGCGGTCACGAGCGAGATCCCCAGGTCGACGAGTCCCTTGCGGTATTCGTGCCAGCCGCTCGCGCTGCGGTCGTCCAGGTAGCCGGCGGCCATGGCCAGCGTCACGCAGGCCAGCACTCCCAGATAGGCGAGCTCGAGCGGCGCGGTGAGCACGCCGACGACCGCGAACACGAGGCAGAACACCAGCCCCGCGCCGGTCGGCTTGCCGAGTGCCGCCTCCTTGTCCACCGCGAACTCCCGACCTCGATCGCGCGGCAGAAGTCCGCTGGTCCGGGGAAGCAGTATCCAGGTGGCCAGCGAGGACAGGACCAGCGCGGCGCCGGCCACGACGAAGTGGGAGCTCATCAGGCGAAACGGACCGTAGACCTGCTGCAGCGTCTCTCCGAGCAGAAACAACATTGCGGTGGGCCGATCCTACCCCGGTTCTCCCCGGCCACGCAGGCCGTGGGCCTGCGCTGAAAGGACCGCGTCGTGCTTCCCTTGACGGTGCTGCAGTGGGGGTCGCTGATGGGCGGAGCCCTGCTGGTCGGGATCACCAAGACCGGTCTGCCGGGGTTGGGAACGGTCGTTGCGCCCATCATGGCGACGGCGTTCCCGGTCCGTGCGTCGGTGGCGATCGTGTTGCCGCTGTTGATCGTCGCGGACGTGGTCGCGATCGTGTACTTCCGCCGCCACGTGGTGCGCTCGTACCTGGTGAAGCTGGTGCCGGCCGCGTTCGGCGGCATCGTCGCCGGGACGGTGCTGCTGCGCGTGGTCGACGACACGCAGCTCCGCCTGCTGATCGCGCTGATCGTCGTGACGACCGTCGTAGCGGGAGCCGTGGCGACGTGGCGGCCGCTGCGCAGGGTGCGCGGGACCGCGGACACTCCGCCTGCGCGGGGGAGTGTCGCCGGCAGCCGGGCCGCGGTCGCCATCGCGCTCGGCATCCTGGCCGGCGCCACCTCGATGATCAGCAACGCCTCCGGATCGATCCTCACCGCCTACCTGCTGGCGATGCGGTTGCCCAAGCACGAGTTCATGGGCACCGGCGCCTGGTACTACTTCATCCTCAACGTGTTGAAGGTCCCGTTTCACCTGGCGATCGGAACCATGACCGGCGCCACGCTGGCGCTGAACGCGGTGGCGGCGCCGGTGGTGCTTGCCGGCGCGGCGCTCGGCGTCCTGATCGTCCGCCGCCTGCCCGAGCGCGCCTTCCGAGCCGCCGCCATGGGGCTGGCCGTGCTGGCGGCGGGCAACCTGGCGGTTCGGGCATTGCTGGCGACGGGGTGAAGAGCGTCGTGACGGTGGGAATGGGCCGAAAAACGGAGCCGCAGGGGACGGTTTCGAGGCGCTACAGCCCGGCCGCAAGGCTGCGCAGGTGGTGGGCGAAGTGCTCGGCCAGCACCTCGGCATAGGTGTCGGGGTGCGCCTCCAGCACCGATCGGACGGCCGGCCCGAGATCGGGATGGGTCAGCGTGGAGCCGAAGGTGCAGTGCAGGATCTGGCGGCCCGGTTCGCTGAATCCCGTGCCGGCGCCCGCATCCTGCCAGCGCTCCAGGTAGACGGCCTCGAGCTCCGGCGCGCGCAGGTCCTCCGGCGGCGGCACCCGCTCCACCGAGGCCGACACGTGGTAGGTGGCCTTGTCGGTGTCGTAGCGGGAGCGGGCGAAGGCGATGATCCGCCGGAACAGCGCCTCGTCATGCCGGGCGACCACGCGCAGGGCTTCCAGGTAGGAGGTGCCGGCGGTCTTCACGTGGAAGCATCCTTCGGTGGCGCGTGACAGCGCCGGGTACATCGACAGCTTGTCCGACCCCGAATGCAGGGACAGCTTGTACGGGCCGAAGTGGCGGGAGATGGCGTAGTGCTCCCGCAGCGAACGCTCCAGTGCCGGTACGTCCCCCTTGTAGTCGACGCCCTTCTCGAAGTCGCCGATGTAGCGCGGCGCCAGAGCCACCAGGGGTACCCCGCGCCGCCGGCACTGGTCGGCGATGATGTAGTGCTCGGCCAGGGTGGTGGGCTGCTCGGTCTCGTCGACCGAAAGCTCGATCTCGTAGTCGCGGCCGGCGTTGCGGGAGTGGATCTCTCCGGCCAGGTCGGCCGCCAGATTCAGGGCCGGCCCGTACTTGACCGCACAGCGCAGGCACGCCTCCTCGCTGAGTTGAAGCGTCATGTCTCCCGGCAGCGTCACCGTGCGCCCGCGGTAGTCCGCAACCCAGTCGACCTGTGCGCGCACCGCCGCGTAACGCTCGCGAAGGGTCGCCTCGTCGTAGCGGTCCGCGTGCTCGTCCACCGCGTCGGAAGGGTCGATCGTGAAGAATCGGAAACCGGCCTCGGTGGTCACCGCCACGTCCTCCGGTGTCTTCAGGTGATCGGCGTCCGCCCCGGTCGGGCCGTCCCAGCCGGCCCGCGCCATGCCGTCCAGCGCGTCGGTCATCACGTCGGCGGGCGTCCGCCCGGTACGCTGCATCTCGCGGATCGACTGCTGCGGGAAGATCGGCTGGATCGGCACCCCCGCCGCGCGCAGGGCCTGCACGTGGCCGGGCGTCGCCAGGCCGATCCGGTCGCCGAAGCCGAAGCTGGGATCGAGTCCCAATGTGACCGCCATCTCGGTGCCGCCGTCGTCATGAGCCATGCCGGCAACGTAGCATGACCGTGCATGACCCGGCCCGAGATGCCGTCACTCGTCTCCCTGGCGTCCCGCTGGTCCGGGCGCTTCACGGCGGCGGCGGCGTGGCGGATGAAGGCGGGCCACCACGCTGCGGTCAGGACGATCGGAATCAGCGAGCAGGGCCGGCCGGTGCTGGGTGCCGTGATCGGCACCGGCAACCGTCACGCGACGCTGATCGGCGCCGCGCACGCCGACGAGCCGGTGGGTCCGGAGACGCTGCGGCTACTCATCGTGGCAGCCACCCGCCCCGATGCGGCCCTGGCCGCGGTGTTGCGGCAGTGGAGACTATGGGTGGTTCCCCACGTCAATCCCGACGGTGAGCTTGCCAATCGCGCATGGGTCGAGCGCTGGCCGTCGGTCGACGCCTTCCTGGGCCATGTGCTGCGCGAGCCGCCGGGACGCGATCTGGAGTTCGGGTTTCCTTCCATGCGTCCGGAGAACGTGGCGGTGGCGGCGTTCATGGCACGAGCGGCTCCTGTTCGCCTTCACGCCAGCCTGCACGGGATGGCCTTCGCCGAGGGGGCCGCGCTGCTCATCGAACGCGGCTGGGTCACCCGCACGGCACGGCTGCGGCGGGCGTTCAGCGCTGCGGCGGCCGCGTGCGGAGTCGGGCTGCACGACGAGGACCGCCGCGGCGAGAAGGGATTCCACTACGTGGGACCGGGATTCGCCACAACCCCGAACGGCGCGGCAATGCGTGCGCACTTCCGGGATGCCGGCGACCCTGAGACCGCCGCGCTGTTCCACGACAGCTCGATGGAGCAGGTCGCCCGATCGGCACCCGGGCCCGAAGCTCCGCTGTGCCTGGTCACGGAGGTGCCCCTGTTTCGCGTGTCGAGGCGGGCGGGCGGGCACGTGGCGCTTCGGGCACGGCTTCCCGAGTTGACGATGCGGGCGCAGCGCGGCGCTCCGGTGACGGACGAGCTTGCGCGCTACGGTGTCGAGCCGGTGGACCCGCGCGCGGCGATCCGGCTGCAACTCCACGCGATCGAGCTGGGGCTGGCGGCTACGGATCGTCCGGATCGGCCTTGACCGGCGGGGCCGCGACCCCGCGCTGAGCCGCTGCCTCCGTCAGGGAGCGCCAGGTAGCCCGATCGATCGGGATGCCGAGCCGCTCGTGCTCGGCGCTGGCGCGCCGCTCCGGATCTCCCGGCACCATGACCGCATCGACGCCGGGTGCGGGCGCGGCGTTTCTGATCATGCCGCTGTGCGCCGCGACGCCGGCCAGCACCTCGTCCAGCGGGTGCAGGCGGCGGATGTCGATGACGATGAACAGGACGCCGTTGCCCGCCACCAGGCCGGGCAGGGCGGGGGTGCCCTTGCCGGCCACGACGCCGCCGAGCAGGTCGGTGATGATGGCCAGGCCCGATCCCTTGTAGCCGCCGAATGCCAGCAACGGCCCGCCCGCGTAGTGGTCGCCCGGGTCGGTGGTGGGTTGGCCGTCGGGTGAGAGCAGCCATCCCTCCGGGACCGACTGTCCCTTGTTGACCGCGATCTGCAGCTTGCCCTCCGCAACCGCGCTGGTGGCGAAATCGCAGAGCACCGTGCGGCCGTCCGCGGACGGGATCGCCGCGGCGAACGGATTGGTCCCGAACACGGCTTGCACGCTGCCGAACGGGGCGACCCGCCCGTTGGCGCTGGTGGCCGTGCAGAAGGCCAGGCCGACCATTCCTTCTTCCGCGGCCATCTCCACGTAGTCGCCGAGCCGGCCGACGTGGGTGGTGCGGACCAGCGCGACGCTCGAAACCCCGTGCTCGCGCGCCTTGCGGATCGCGATCTCCATGGCGAATCGGCCGGCGATCTGCCCGAAGCCGTCGTGCCCGTCGACGCGGGCGGTGGCGCCGTCCTCGCCGGTCAACTCGGGTCGCGCGCGCAGGTCGATGGTCCCCTGGTCGATCCCCTCCAGGTACGCCGGCGCGCGGAGGATCCCGTGCGACGCGTGTCCGGCCACGTCGGCGGCCACCAGTGCCTGCGCCACGCACGCGGCGTCCTCGTCCGTGGCCCCGGCGGCCCGGAGGGTCGCGGCCACGAACCGCTCCAGGTCGCGGGCGGCGACTCGCACCGAGGACACCGGCGTCAGGCGAACAGCCGAGCGATCTGCTCGGCGTACAGCTCGGCCACGGCGGCGCGCTTGACCTCCTGCTTGTGCGACAGCTCACGGCCGACCTCGAACGGCCGGTGCAGCAGATGGATGCGCGAAACCCGCTCGAACGGCTTGAATCCATTGGCGGCCGAGACGCGGGCGGAGACCTCCGACTGGGTGAGCTTCCGGATCTGCGGATGTTCGGCCAGCGCCTGCAGGTCGCCCTTGATAGCGGCGCCGGCCGCGTGCTCGGTGACCGCCTCCTCGTTCAGCACGACCAGCGCCGCGAGGGATCGCTGGTCCTGGCCGATCACCACGGCGCGGTCGATGTACTTGGACTCCTGCATGCGCTCCTCGATCGGCGCGGGCTCCACGTTCTCGCCGCCCATCAGCACGATGGTATCCTTGGCGCGGCCGCGGATGATCAGGTCGCCGTCGACCGTCGTCATCCCCAGGTCGCCGGTGTCCAGCCAGCCGTCGTGCAGGACCGCCTCGGTCAGATCGGGGCGTTTGTAATAGCCCTGCATCACCTGCGGGCCGCGCACGTGCACGACGCCGAGCTCGCCGGGCCCCAGGTGCCGTCCTTCCTCGTCGACGATGCGCAGTCCCGTGCCCGGCAACAGCCGTCCGACCGTGCCGGACACCGGCGCCGACTCCGGCCGGATCGCCACGCCCGGGGCCGTTTCGGTCAGGCCGTAGGCGTTGAGCAGCAGCACGCCGGCGGCAGCGAAGAACTCGTCCACGTAGTCGGGAAGGGCTCCGCCGCCCGAAATGGCGCCGCGGAACCGGCCGCCAAGCCGCGCCTTGATCTTCGAGAACACCAGCGCCGCGCCCAGCGCCTTCAGCGGCGACAGGAGCACGAGGGGAACCAGGCCGCCTGCCTGCTCGGCCCCGCGCGAGCGAGGTTTGAGATGGGCCACCAGTCCGCGCACCCGTGAGCGGGCGCGCGTGTGAGCGCTGCCGGTGGCGACGAACAGGCCGAACAGGGCTTTCTTGAGGCCGCCCTCATGCTCGGCGTTGCGGTACACGGCCGAGCGAACGGCGTCCCAGATGCGTGGGACCGACGCCATCCAGTGCGGGCGCACCGCCGCCATGTCCGCGATCAGGACGCTGCCGACCGGTTTGGAGTAGGCCAGCGTGGTGGCGCTGGCGATCGTGCAGTACTCGAAGATCCGCTCGAAGGAGTGCCAGACCGGCAGGACGCTGAGCCAGATCTGCCCGGGCTCGGTGGTCAGGAACTCGGGGATGCATCCGGTCTGGAACACGAAGTTGCGGTGCGACAACACCACGCCCTTGGGCTCGCCGGTGGTTCCGGAGGTGAAGATGATGGTGGCGACGTCATCGGCCGTGCCGCGCTGGAGGTGCGCTCGATAGAAGTCGGGCTGCAGCTCCGTGACGATGCGCCCGGCGCGGAGCACCTGCGCGTACGGGATCACCAGCACCCCGTCGCGCTCCTCGCGCGACGAGATCTCCGGATCCAGCACCACGATGGTGCGCAGCGCCGGCAGGTCCTCCCGCACCGACAGCACCTTGTCGAGTTGCGTGCGGTCTTCCACCAGGCACACCGGTGCGTCGACCTGCGCCAGGATGAAGCGGAACTCCTCGGCGGTGCTGTCCGCACCGCGCGGCACGTCGGCGGCGCCGAGCCCCAGGATCGCCAGGTCGGCGACCAGCCACTCCCGGCGATTGTCGGCCAGCAGGCCGACCCGGTCGCCGCGGCGTACGCCCAGCTCCTGCAGGCCGGCGGCGAAGTCACCGACCTCGGCAAAGAGCTCCGAGTACGAGGTGGGCTGGAACCGGCCCCGCGCGTCCTTGCTGAGCTGGGCCGCTATCAGGCCGTGCTCGTGGCACACGCGCGCGAACAGCTTGGGGATCGTGTCCTCGGCTGTACCCGCCGCCACAGGGGCGGACGGTAGCGAGCCACCGGTCGGATTGTCAATTTCGCCCGTGGGACTCGGGCCGAGGTGCCGAAGATGCCCGGACCTGCCGAAGATAGAGGTGTGAAGTCTTCGTCGGCGAAAACCGCGAATGCGGTCGCGGAAGACCGCGCGGCGATGGCCCGAGACCTTGGCCCGTGACAGCCGGGCGCCTATGATCGAGAGCGTATGAAAATCACCGATGTCGAGGTGCGCTGCTACGCGTGGCCGCGCCCCGTGCCGATCAGCAACGGCAAGTACACGTACACCGACGTGACCTTCACGCCGGTCCTCATCCACACCGACGAAGGAGTCACCGGCGTCGGCTGGACCGGCGGAACCGCCGCCGGTCGCCCGGGCGCCATCGCCCAGGCGCTGGTCGGGCACTTCCGGCAGGCGCTCGTCGGCCGCGATCCCTTCGCCTATCGCCGGCTCTGGGACGACATGTGGGAGCCCAAGATCGTCGGGCGGCGGGGAATGTCGACGCAGGTCATCAGCGCGCTCGACGTCGCGCTGTGGGACCTGATCGGCAAGGCGACCGGCCGGTCCGTCCACCACCTGCTCGGCGGCTACACCGACCGCATCCCCGCCTATATCGCCGGCGGCTACTACGAGGAAGGCAAGGGGCTGCGCGAGCTGGCCCAGGAGATGGAAGAGAACCTGGAGCTCGGCGCGCGGGCGGTGAAGATGAAGGTCGGCGCCGTGCCGATCCCGGAAGACGTCGAGCGCGTGCGCGTGGTGCGTGACGCGATCGGCCCGGACATCTCCCTGCTGGTGGATGCCAACAACGCCTACAGCGCCTACCAGGCGATCGACTTCGCCCGGCGCATCGAGGAGTTCGACGTCTTCTGGTTCGAGGAGCCGGTGGCGCCCGACGATTACCGGGGACACGCTCGCGTGGCAGCGGCCACCAGCATCCCGGTCGCGACCGGCGAGAATGAGTACACCCGCTACGGGTTTCGCGATCTGATCGAGCACGACGGCGCGGCCATCCTCAACGTCGACGCGCAGATCGTCGGCGGCATCACGGAGTTCATGAACGTCGCCGCGCTGGCGGCCGCCCACGATCTCGCGATCGCCCCGCACGGTGCGCAGGAAATCCACGTCCATCTGGTGGCGGCGGTGCAGGGAGGCCTGATCCTGGAGTATTACCGGGAGACGATAGATCCCCTGCGCGGGCGCCTGTTCAGTCCGAAGCTGACCCTGGATGACGACGGGCAGGTCGTGGTTCCGGATGCGCCGGGACTGGGCATCGAGATCGACTTCGACGTGCTCGCCGAGCATCGCGTTGCCTGAACGGTATCGGCGGTAGCTCCGGCAGGATGCCTTCGGAAACGGCACCTACGCTGACTCGTCGCCGGGCCGTGGTGGCACGGTGCGTCAGCCGCGGTCCGGTGGTCCGTGCCCGGCTCATGGTCGTCGGCGCCCTGCTGGTGGGCGCCACAGGCTGGCTGTCCGCACTGGGCGGTGACGAACAGCCTGCTCCGGCGGTGGCGGTCAACGCCGATCCTCCGCATTTCTCACCGGCTCACTCGCCGGGCGAACACGACACGACCAGGCTGGTGACCGCCGTCGACGTTCAGCAGGCCGGCGCAGTGGTCAAGGCGTTTCGCCTGGTGATCAGCGACGAGAACGGCCGGCCGGTGCGCACCATGGATGGCGACAGCGGGGAGCCCATCCCCGACGTGGTGCCGCGCCTGCTGATCGACCTGGGGTTGCAGGAGCCCGCCTCGATCGAAGTGCCGGAGTCGTTCACCTGGGACGGCCGCGACGACCGGGGTGCCCGGGTTCCGGAAGGCGTCTACCGCTTCGTCCTCGAGGTCACCGACGACTTCGGCAACACCGGGCGCTCTGAGCCGAGGCAGGTCATGGTGGATGACACGCCGCCGGCGGTCACCGTCGAGGCCGAGTACCTGATCTTTTCGCCGGACGGCGACGGGAGCAGGGACAGCCTGCCGATCCTGCAGACCGGGTCGAGCGAGGTACGATGGTCCGGACGGTTTTTCGACAGCCTCGGGGCGGTGGTCCGCACGTTCCTGTGGACCGACGGGCCACCGGCGGACTTCCTCTGGGACGGCCGGGACAACGACGGGGGTGTGCTCCCGGACGGCACCTACCGCTATCGGATGAGCGCACTCGATCTGGCCGGCAACGATACCGTCGTCACCGTCGACGGCATCGTCATCGACACCGTGACCAGGCGGCTGGAGATCGATCTGGCGCTGCCGGCGTTCTCTCCGAACGGCGACGGCGTTCTCGACGAGATGATCTTTCCCGTCACCATCGACGTGGGCGACAGTCTGGTCGACTGGCAGGCGGAGGTCCGCGATGCGGACGTACGGGTGATGCGCACCCTGTCCGGGCCGGCGCCGGTTCCGCAACCGCTGCGCTTCGACGGACGCAACGATGAGGGAGTGGTGATTGCCGAGGGCGACTACACGCTGGTGCTATCCGCCCGTTATGCGAACGGCAGCACGCGGGTCGTCGCGTCGCCGCCGTTCACGCTGGACGTCACGCCACCGGACGCGTTCGTGCAGCTCCATTACGAGACCATCTCGCCCAACGACGACGGCGTCCGCGACGACCTGGTGGTGACTCAGGAGTCGTCCGGAGACGGGGCATGGCTGGTGTCGATCACGGATGAACGCGGTGAGCCGGTGTGGTCGGAGCGCGCGCCGGTCGCCAGCGTCACGTTCCGGTGGGATGGCCGCGACAGCCTGGGCAGGCGGGTCGCTGACGGCCGCTATATCTACGAGCTGTCGGGGCGCGACGGCGCAGGCAACGGCTTCTCCTCCGGGCCGCTCGCCTTCACCGTCGACACCCGCGAAGCGACGGCTTCGCTGCAGGCCGGCCGTACGCACTTTTCGCCGAACGGCGACGGGATCCAGGACACGGTGGAGATCGCGCCCGAGCTCTCGGTCACCGACAGCATCGAGTCGGCGCAGCTCGAGATCGCCGACGCGTCCGGCACCGTCTGGTATCGGGAACGTGGCCGCGCGGCGGTCGAGCGCTTCGAGTGGACGGGCCTGGCCGGCGACGGCAAGCCGTTTCCGGACGGCGAGTACTCCGTGCGGCTCGCCGTGCAGTACGCCAACGGCACCAGCGCGGCCGCCGAAGGCGGGCCGATCACGCTCGACACGACGTATCCGACGATCGAAGCGAGCACCGACGACCTCCTGTTCTCGCCGGACGGCGACGGCGTCAAGGACGAGCTGCTTATAAAGCAGGCGTCGAGCAGCGAGGAGACCTGGGAGGCTCGCTTCATAGACCAGGACGGCATGGCGGTCGCCACCGCGAGCTGGCAGGGCCGGGTGGCCGATTACCGCTGGAACGGGATGGACGATCAGGGGGCACCCGCGGCAGACGGGACGTACCAGTACCAGGTCAGTGCTACGGACGCCGCCGGCAACAGCGTCACCGCGCTCCTGCCGGGTATACGGCTGGACACGCGTCAAACCGAGGCTCGCGTGGAGGTCGCTGAGGCCAACCGGACCGGCGGCGCCGCCGCCTTCTCGCCCAACGCTGACGGCGAACGTGACGAGATGCTGTTCATCCTGTCGGCGACGCCGGACGTGACGGTTGAGACCTGGACGCTTGCGGTCCTCGACGCGTCCGAGGCCCCGGTGCGGATCTTCCGCGGCGGTCGGGAGCTGCCTGAGACACAGCGCTGGCTGGGCCGCGCCACGACCGGCGACATGGCGCAGGACGGCGAGTACACCGCGGTGTTCACGGTCGTCTACCGCAAGGGCGATGTCGTCGAGGACCGGTTGGACGTGCCCATCATCCTGGACACGGTCTACCCGGCGTTCGAGGTGGAGGCCGACTACCTCCTGTTCTCGCCGGACGGGGACGGCAACCGCGACGTGCTGCGGATCACCCATGCCACGGATGCCGAGCACGAGTGGCACACCGAGCTGGTGGCCGCCGACGGCACGATCGTCCGCGAGCTCACGGTACGGGATGGCGCGCTTCGCGACCTGGTCTGGGACGGCACGGACAGTCAGGGCGCGCGCGTGCCGGACGGCGAGTACCGCTACCGCGTGCGCGGCACCGACGCCGCCGGCAACGTCACCACCGGGGAGCTGACGCAGATCCGCGTGGATACCCGTACGGGCGCAGCGCGGATGAAAGCGTCCACGACCGGCTTCTCCCCGAACGGTGACGGCGTGGACGACGAGATGTTCTTCGAATTGCGGGTCACCGAGGACCTGCCGTTGCAGGCGTGGGAGCTTGTCATCGCCGACGCCGGCGGCGATGCGGTGCGTACCTACAGCGGCGTCTCCGAGACGATCTTTCCGATGCGCCTGCCCTGGGACGGCAGTGACGACTCGGGGGACCGCGTGGACGACGGACAGTATGCCGCGACGTTCACGGTCGAGTACGCGAAAGGGGACGTGAGCCGGGTTGCCGGTACGGCCGTGACGTTGGACACACGGCCGCCGGCGGTGCGCGTCGGAGCGCCGTATCTGCTGTTCTCCCCCGACGGTGACGGGCGCCGGGACACGATCACGCTGACGCACGAGGCGACGCCCGGCGACCGGTGGGAGGCGACGATCACCGACGACCGGGACGGCGCCGTGGTCCTGCGGCGGGTATGGCAGGAGGAGGGGCCTCTGCCGGACCTGGTGTGGGACGGCCGCACCGAATCCGGCGCCGCCGTGCCGGACGGCAGCTACACCTACCGCATCGCCAGCGTCGATGCCGGAGGAAACAGCGTCAGTGCGGTCCTGGAGGGAATCCAGGTCGACACCGTCACCACCGTCGCCGCGGTCTCCGCCTCCGGCGATGCCTTCTCCCCCAACGGCGACGGAGACCGCGACACGATCGACTTCTTCATATCCGCCACCACGTCCGTGCAGATCGACCGCTGGGCGCTGACGATCTACGACGGCACGGCCAGTCCGGTGCGCGTCTTCGGCGGAGGACGGGGCGCCGCGCCGCTCCCGGAGGCGATCGTCTGGGACGGGCGCAGCGACCGCGGCAACAAGGTGCCGGACGGGTTCTTCCGCGCATCCCTGGGGATCGAGTACGTGAAGGGAAACGTCGTCGAAGCTGCCACCGATCCCTTCCTGATGGACTCGGAGCCGCCACGGGCAACGATCGAGACGCAGCTCGACACGCCGTCGTTGCCCTTCTCGCCGGACGACGACGGTGTGAACGACCGGCTGACGATCCTGCTGGACGCCTACGACGAAGGCGGCATCGCGTCATGGACGCTGCAGATCCTGGACCCGCGGGGGCAGCTCTTCGACTCGTCGAGCGGCCGCGGCAGCGCTCCGCCGCCGAAATTCGAGTGGGGCGGCTTCTCCAGGGAGACGGGTGAGCTGGTCGAGGCAGCGGTCGACTACACGCTGCAGATGGAGGTGTTCGATCACGTCGGCAACCGGACGGAGGCATCGGCGGTCGTACCGATCGACGTCCTGGTGTTGCGGGAGGGCGACCGTCTGCGCATCCGCATATCGAGCATCACCTTCGCGCCGAACACCGCCGACTACCGGCGTCTCGGCGACGCGGAGAAGACGCGCAGGAACCTGCGGACGCTCGACCGCCTTGCCGAGATTCTGCACCGCTACGGCACCTACAGCATCCTGCTGGAGGGGCACGCGGTATCCGTGCACTGGGCCGACGCGGAGAAGGCCCGCCAAGAGCAGGAGGAGGTGCTGCTGCCGCTTTCCGCGGCCCGTGCGGAGGCCGTGCGCGCCGCGTTGATCGAGCGCGGCGTCGATGGCAGCCGGATGACCACCACCGGACTGGGCGGCGCGCAGCCACTGGTTCCGCACGGCGACGAGCGCAACCGCTGGAAGAACCGGCGCGTCGAGTTCTGGCTGAACAGGCCGTGACCGGGGTCAATCTGACCGTCGGCCGCGGTCGCCGGAACGGCCGGCGGTCAGGAGATGGCGTACCGGTCGTGGCGTCGCTGGCCGCGCTGGATCAGGAGCCGCGCCGGCGGAACAGGCTGGAGAAGAAGGACACCGCACCGGCAATGATCAGGCCGATGCCGGTGATCGCCGCCCCGGCCTGCAGCACGCCGCCGAGCAGCACCAGCACGCCGGCGCCCGCAAGGCTGGCCCATCCGGCGTTGCGCCGCGTGCGGTCGGTCAGCAGGATGTAGCCACCCCAGATGGCGGCCGCCCCCGCGACCAGGTATTCGATCGGTCCGGCAAACAGGATTCCCTTCGCGAGCAGCACCACCGCGCCCGCGCCGGCCAGGAACAGGCCGTTCGACCCCGTCTTGATCAGGCTGCGCTCTTCCATGGTCTCTGCAAGTGTGTGGGACCTTCCGTCCCGGCGGCAACCTCGGTACCGATCATCGTCGTCACGGGATCGCCAGGCGCAATCCGGCAAGCCCGCGGATCACGAACGTGGGGTTGTAGACGGACTCGCCGTCCAGCTCCACGTCCGGGACGTTGGCCGCCAGGTCGGCCAAGGCGACCGCCAGCTCGTGGCGGGCCAGGGGGGGCCCCACGCAGAAGTGGATGCCGCCGCCGAAGCCGACGTGGGCCGGATCCCCGCGCGCCACGTCGAAGCGGTCGGGGCGGGCGAACCGGCGCGGGTCGCGCTGGGCGGACCCGAACAGCATGGCCACCTGTTCGCCCACGGCCAGCGGCTGGCCGGCGATCTCGACCCCCGGCTCGAGCACCCAGCGCGCGAACATCTGCAGGGGGGAGTCCCACCGCAGCAGCTCCTCGACCGCCGTGGCCGCGCCCACTTCGCCGGCCACGAGGCGGCGCCACTGCTCGCGATGGGTCAGCAGCGCCCTCATGCCGTTGCCCAGCGCGTTGACCGTGGCCTCGTGCCCGGCTTCCAGCAGCACCATCGTGGTGGAAACGATCTCGTCGTCGCTGAGGCGGTCGCCGTCCTCGGAAGTCCGCACGAGCTGCGAGACCAGGCGGCCGTCCGGTGAACGGCGTTTGTCGTCGATCAGCGCAAGCGTGTAGTCGATGAACTCGCCTGCCGCCGCGTCGGCCCGCGCCTTGAGCTCATCGGAGGCCGACAGTTCGTACATCTTGACGATGGCGTGCGACCAGGAAAGCAGATGCCGGGTGTCGGCGCGGGGCACGCCCAGCACCTCTGCGATCACGGCCACGGAGTAGGGCTGTGCGTAGTCTACCAGCAGGTCGAAGGTCCGCATCTGCCGGCAGCGGTCGACGAGCTTCCGCGAGAGCCCGGCGATCACCGGTCCCAGCCCGGCCACCGAGCGGGAGGTGAACACCTTGGAGACCAGCTTCCGGATCCGGGTGTGGTCCGGCGGTTCGAGGCTCAGCAGCGACCATCGCTCGTGCCGGTGGAAGGAGGCCCAGCGGGGGTCGGGAGGCGGCTGACCCAGCTCGGCCGAGGTGTACCGGTGGTGGTAGACGCGGCCGAGCCGGCGATCGCGCAACGTCTCGTACACGTCGGCGAACCGCGTGAGCATCCACTGTCCGGTCTGCTCGTTGCGAAAGATCGGCGTCGCTTCCCGGATCCGCCCCAATGCGGGATACGGATCGGCAAGGAACGCGGGATCGTAGAAGTCCAGTCCCCGGTTCCGGTTCATCCGGGCCCCGGTCAACGCCGTCGGGGCGAGGACAGGCTCAGGTAGCGCTCCAGCCGGCCGGCGGCGTCGGCGAGATCCTGGCCGTTCGCGAGCGCGTCGCGGAACAGGTCCCCCGTGCGCGCAAGCCGCTCGGGAACCGTGTCCAGCGTGAAGCGGGACGGCGACAGATCGGCGTCCAGCTCGTCCCAGGACAGAGGCGCGGATACCGTCGCACCGGCGACCGGCCGCACCGCGTAGGGCGGCACGACCGTCTGCTCCCGGCGGTTCTGCAGGAAATCCACGTACACCCGGTCGCCGCGCCGGGCGGCCGACCGCTCGACGGTGGCGATGTCGCGGTGCTCCCGGACGACGACCCGCGCCAGTCCCTCGCAGAACATGCGCGCCTGGTCGTAGGTGTAGCCGCCGGCCAGAGGGACGTAGACGTGCATGCCCGACTTGCCCGAGGTCTTCGGATAGCCGGCGGTCTCCATGCCGTGCAGGACCCTGGCCAGCGTTCGCGCCACCCGCACCACCTTCGCGAACGACGACCCCTTGGCGTCCAGGTCGATGACCGCCCAGTCCGGGGCGTCGAGGTCGTCGATCCTGGACAGCCACGGATGAAAGTCGATGCTGCCGAGGTTGACCATGTACAACAGCGTGTCGCGGTCTTCGCAGACGATGTAGCGTGCCTCCTCGTCACCGGTGGACACGTCCACCGTGGGCACCCACGACGGCAGATGCGGCACCTGCTTCTGATAGAACCCCTCGCCGTCAACGCCGTCGGGGTAACGCAGCAGGTGGATGGGACGCGAGCGCAGGTAGGGGAGCAGCGAATCGGCGACCGCAAGGTAGTAGTCGATCAGGTCGCCCTTGGTGTGGCCGCTGGCCGGCCAGTAGACCTTGTCCAGGTTGCCGAGCTTCACGCGTACGGCATCCGCGGGCGGCGCAGGCCGGCGTCGCAGCGCTTCGTCGATGGGCAGGCCGGCGGCGTCGCCGCCGGCGGGAAGCCGCACCCGTGCCCAGGCGTCCTGACGGCCCGGCCGATAGGCGGAATCGATGCGCTTCGCCACCAGCGCCTGCAGGCCCGCGGCCGATGCGGCGGCGGCCAGCCGTTCACCGTCCGCGGCGACGTGGTCCACGTACAGCACGGAGCCGCCCGGCGTGAGGATCGACTTCAGCAGCGCCTTGCGGTCGAGCAGGGACAGCCTGCGCACATCCCAGTCCTCGTAGTGGAGGAGGTCGAACGCGTAGAACGCGACACCGGACATGTCGCCGTCCGCCGCGTGGCGGTCGAGCTCGGCACGCGACGGCCGCCCATGTCCGTCCACCGCCACCAGCACGCCGTCGATCACGGCGTGCTCGGCCCGCAACCCGCTGAGAGCGGCGAGGATGGCGTCGAAGCGGTCCGCGGCTCCGCCGTCCACGGCGAGCAGCTCGGCCTGCCCGTCGCGGATGACGGCCAGCGTCCGCCGGCCCGCGAACTCCATCTCGAACAGCCACGCCGCATCGGAGAATGTGGCCCGCTCGCCTGCCGGACGCATGGGCCGCGGCCGGTCGGGGACGGGTGCATACCGGGCGTCCCGCAGGTCGACGGCGCCAGGCGGATCGCCGGGCAATCTCGCGTAGCGGTCCCGTGCCTTGAACAGCAGCCAGTCGTCGCCGGCCCCGGCCGTGCGCACCAGGTGCCACTCGCCGCGCAGCCGCCGGCCGCGCAGCACGACCTTGATCTCACCGGACGCCAGCGCCGCGGCCGTACTCGGCGCGCGCCGGACCAGGTAGGTACCGTGGTCCCAGATTTCCATGGTGCCGCCGCCGTACTGGCCTTTCGGGATCACACCCCGGAACGCGATGTAGTCGAGCGGATGGTCTTCGGTGTGGACGGCAAGCCGTTTGTCCGTGGGGTCAAAGGAGAAGCCCCGCGGCACGGCGAAGCACAGCAGCACGCCGTCCATCTCCAGGCGCAGGTCGTAGTGCAGGCGCCGGGCTTCGTGGCGGTGGACGACGAAGCGCAGCCCGCCCCCGTCCGTGCCGCCCGCGGCGGGCTCGGGCGTCCGGGAGAAGTCCCGCTTGGCGCGGTAGCGGTCGAGCGCCTGTGTGGCGGCGGTGTCGCCGGCAGCCCTCGCCTGCCGGCGAGGTTCGGTCACCGCGCCGCTGCGCTTGCCGCCTCACGGGCCGGCGGCAGCGGGTAGTTCCCGGTGAAGCACGCGTCGCAGAAGCCGCGTACGTCTGCGCCGGAGCAGGCCGACAGCATGCCTTCCAGGGAGAGGAACCCCAGGCTGTCCACCCTGAGGTACCGGCGGATCTCCTCGACGGACATGCCGGAGGCGATCAGCTCGCCGCGGGTGGGGAAGTCCATTCCGTAGAAGCACGGCGAGATGACCGGCGGCGAGCAGATGCGCACGTGGATCTCCGCGGCGCCGGCCTTGCGGATGTCCATCAGGAGCTGCCGGAGCGTGGTGCCGCGCACCAGCGAGTCGTCGACCACGACCACCTTTCTGCCCTTCAGCAGGCCGTCGACCGTGTTGAATTTGACGCGGGCGCGGAATTCGCGCTGGTCCTGGCGCGGTGCCATGAAGGTCCGTCCCACGTAGTGGTTGCGGATGATGCCGAGCTCGTAGGGGATCCCCGACTGGTTGGAGTAGCCGAGCGCCGCGGTGTTGGCGGTGTCCGGCACGGCGATGACGATGTCCGCGTCGGCCGGGTGCTCGTCCGCCAGCGTTTCGCCCAGCCGGCGGCGCGCGGTATCCACGTACTGGTCGAACACGCGGCTGTCGGGGCGGGCGAAGTAGACGTACTCCACCACGCACGAAGCCTGCGGCGCCTGCTCCTCCAGCCGGTGGCTCTGCACGCCATCGGGACCCAGGACGACGATCTCTCCCCGCTCGACCTCGCGGACGTAGCGCGCGCCGACCAGGTCCAGCGCGCAGGTTTCCGATACCAGGTAGTGGGTGTTCCCCTTGCGGCCCAGGCAGAGCGGCCGCCATCCGCGTGGGTCGCGCAGGCCGATCACCCGGTCGCGCGTGATCATCGCGATCGCATAGGCGCCGCTCACGCGGCTGAAGGCATCCCTGATCCTGCCGATCAGGTCGGGCGCGGGGGAGCGCGCCATCAGGTGAAGCACCACCTCGGTGTCGGAGGAGGTCTGGAAGATCGCGCCTTCGTCCACCAGCTTCTCGCGCAGGGACGCGGTGTTGGTGAAGTTGCCGTTGTGCGAGATCGCCGTGGGACCTTCCTTGAACTCGACCAGGAAGGGCTGGGCGTTGTGCAGCAGCGTGGCGCCGGTGGTGGAGTAGCGGTTGTGGCCGAGCGCCAGGCTGCCCCGCAGGCCGCGCAGGATGCTCTGGTCGGCGAAGACGGATCGCACCTCGCCCATGCCGACGTGCCGATAGGTCTGCGAGCCGTCGCTGGTGACGATGCCGGTGCTCTCGTCGCCGCGATGCTGCATGGCATAGAGCGCCTGATACGCGAGCACGGCGGCGTTGCGGTTGCCGTAGATGCCGACGATCGCGCAGTTGCACCGCGGCTTGTCCAGAGGTTCGGAGGAGTCCGTGCGCCCGCCGTCCTGATGAGCGCGAGAGCGATGGGCCGCCGTCGTGCGCAGCTTGGCGTCCAGCCGGCGGACGATCAGCTCGGCCAGTCCGGCCGCCGCTCCGGTGACGTCGCGGTCGCGCGCCGCGGCCGCCAGCCACCGCCGCGCCTGCGCCTCGTCGACGTCGAGACGGTAGAGCGCCGTGATCAGGCGGGCGCGATCGGTGCGGAGCAGCGCGGCGAGCTGCCGCTGCAGGCCCGGGAGACCCTGCGCGGCCAGCGCCTGGAGATCGGCCGCGGCGTCTGCCCGCGCCGGCAGGCCGTCAGCCACGGTTCAGTCCGTCGTCGATCGGTGCGTCGATGCTGAATCCGCGGGTGCCGGCGTCGGTGGTGACGGCGACCACCCCGTCGAGGCGGTCGCCGTCCACGGCCCCGGCCTCCACCGTCACGGCGACCGAGCCCGTGGCGGTCACCCGGTGCTCCTGCTCGCCGGCGTGCGCTACCACGCCGTCGGCGTGCGGAAAGAACCAGACCTGCCGGGCGTCTTCCGCATCGGGCAGCGGGACGGTGATGACCATCCGCTCACCGAGCAGTCGCGCGCGGGCGCCGTCGAGCGCCGCCGGGATGCGCGAGCGCCATCGGTCGAACAGCGAACCGTTCTCGGCATCGGCCGGCCCGGCCCGTGGACGCACCCGCAGGGTCAGGCGAAGGCGTCCCTCTCCCGGAATGCACACGTCGGCGCACACCAGCCAGAGTGCCTCCGCGGCGAGCTCCACGCGGCCGCGCTCGAGAGCGGCCGGAGGGGTGATCATGACCGGGAGCAGCACTTCGCCGGAGTAGCCGAAGTTCATCAGATCGCCGTACGGCATGCGTTCGGGGATCGGCCAGTGGATGGATGACGCCGTCCACCCGTCGGGCAGGTGCCACTCGATTCGGGCCGCCGCTCCGGAGTCGCCGGGGTTGCGCCAGTAGGTGTGCCAGCCGTCGTCCAGGGTCTGCAGCAACCCCACCCAGAAGGGCTGGCCCGGCGTGACGGTGGTCTGCTCGCTCACGAGCCGGACGCGGATGTGCTGGCCGTCGACCTCGGCCTTGTCGGCGCAGCCGGCCAGCAGGGCGCTCAACAGTACCGCGGTCCCGATGGCGCGATGTGCGGGTACGCTGAGGCGGTTCACGGCACTGCGAGTCTACGAGGCTGTCGGCCGCGAACCAAGGAGTCTCTCCGGATGTGCCGGCGCTACGTTCCTTCTGCGGGCCTGTCGTAGCCCTCTGCAGGCCTCTCGTAGCTCTCCGCGGGCCTGCCCGGGCCTTCTCCGGATCTGCCGTAGCCCTCTGCGGACCTGTGCTGGCCTTCTCCGGACCTGCCGTGGCCCTCACCGGGCCTGCCCTGTCCCTCACCCGGCCTGCCGTGGCGCTTGTAGGGTAGCAACGCCAGCACCCGCGCCAGCTTGATCTGGCGTGCCAGGCGGCGCTGGTTCTTGGCGGAGGTGCCCGTCACGCGGCGTGGCAGGATCTTGCCGCTCTGCGTGATGAACCGCTCCAGGATCTCAGGCTTGCGATAGGTTATGTCCAGGTTCTTGGTCCGGTCGACCTTGCGCCGGTAGTAGGGACGCCGGCGCCCGCCGGGACCTCCCGGCCCGCCGCGCTCGCCGCCACCCTCACGCGGACCGAATCCTCCGCCAGGGCCCTCTCCCTGCGGTTCGCGCTGCATCGGCTCGGTGGCCGACCTCGGCATGTTCTCTGACAAACGTATCCTCCGACGTATCAATGATGGCGCGGCGCCCGGCGCCGCGGCAAGCGCGCGGTGGGAAACCTCGCGTCACACGGGAAACAGCAGATTCTGCTGGGTGAAGACTTCGCTGACCGAACGCCGTTCGTGAATGCGCAGAATGGCGCTGGCGAGCAGCGGTGCAATGGAGATCACCTTGATCAGGCCACCGGCGCGCCGTTCCTGAGGGACCGGAATCGTGTTGGTGACCAGCACCTCCTCGATCGACGGGCGGGTGAGCAACTCCGGCGCCTGCCCGATAAGCACGGGGTGGGTGACCGATATGATCGCCGGCTGCGCGCCGTGCTCCATGAGCGTGTCAGCCTGCTGGTGAATCGACCCCGAGGCGATCAGGTCGTCGATGATGATCGGCTTCTTGCCCCTGATGTCGCCGACCACCGCCTCCACTTCCATGTTCGAGCCGCCGATGCCGTGGCGCCGTTTGTGCATCAGCACCATCGGCAGGCCCAGGATGTCCGTGTATTTCTCCGCGAGCTTGGCGCGCCCGACGTCCGGGGCCACGATCACGGCGTTGGACAGGTCGCGCTGGCGCAGGTGGTTGGCCAGCGTGGTGACCGCGGTCAGATGATCGGACACCTTGTTGAAGAATCCCTGGATCTGCGGGGCGTGAAGGTCGACGGAGACGATGCGGTCCGCGCCTGCGTTGGCCAGCAGGTCGGCCACCAGGCGGGCGCTGAGCGGCTCCCGTCCGGTCGACTTGTGGTCCTGGCGGCCGTACCCGTAATAAGGGACGACCGCGGTGATCTGATCGGCCGACGCGCGGCGCATCGCGTCGACGATGATCAGCAGCTCCATGAGCGTCTCGTTCACCGGGCGGCAGGTTGGCTGCACCAGGTAGATCTCCGCGCCGCGGACGCTCTCCTCGATCTGCACGTGGGTTTCGCTGTCGCTCAGCGACTTGATGCTGAGCTCGCCGAGCTCGACCCCCAGGATCTGCGCGATCTCGATCGCCAATTCCAGATTGGCCCGCCCGGAGAACAGACGGAGCGTGTCCATCGAACGACCGTTTGAGGCTGGCATGTCGGGGGAAAGGGAGAGCTTATCCATCGCGCCCCGGCCGATCAAGTCCGGCGTCGCGCGTCAGCCCGTTCGCCATCATGCGCCCGCCGCCAGCGGCGGCGGCAGGTCCTTCATGGTGGTAAGCCCCGGCGCGGCCGCCGCCACACGAGGGATGGCGTTGACCACGACCGCCGCCGTCCCCAGGTCGCCGTGTACGCCGCCGTCAATGCGTGCCTCCACCGGCGGCACGCCGTCGATCGACACCGCGTCATAGGATTCGCCCAGTCCCACCGCGGCGCGGAACTCCAAGGTGACCACCTGCCGTCCCTCGGCCAGCCCGACGCCTTCCTGCCGGACACCCGCCACCTGACCCGCCACGACCGACACGTGCTCGGTGTGAATCGCATGTGGCGCCATGATCGGTTCGATGGTCTCGGTGAGCTCGTCCAGCGACCAGCCCATGCCGGCGGCGATCATGCGGGCCGACTCGGTGAGCCCTACGTGGCGGATATCCCCGTCGGCAGCGAGACGTCGGAACTCCGACTCGGCGAGTCCGGCGCCAATCTTGCGCTGGAACGGGCCGCGGCGGTCGCTCGCGTCCTGCACGCGAGTGGCACGGATGGCGCGCACCTCCTGACACGGGACGGTCATGTACAGCGGCCACGCGTCCATCAGGTAGCCGGGATTGATGCCGGTGCCGAGCAGTGTCACGCCGGCTTCGAGCGCCTGCTCGTGCAGCTCCGCGGCGACCGCGGCGTTGGCGTCGTCGGGAAAGGCGAGCTCCTCGCAGGTCGACACCACGTCGACGCCCTCCTGCAGCAGCGCCTGAAGCTGTCCCGCCACCGCCTGCAGGCTGGACCCGGTGGTGTGGATCGCCAGCGCGGGCGCCGCGTCGTCCGGGAGCCGGTCCCAGGAGCCGACGATGGCAGCGCCGAGCGGCGCGCCGCCGCCCACTTCGCCGATGTCGCGCCCGTGCAGCGCGGGATCGATGTCGATGCCGGCGACCAGTTGCAGGCCGGCGCGGCCGGCGGCCAGACGGGCGATGCGGCAGCCGATCGGCCCGCACCCGAACTGCACGACCCGGATAGTGGGTATCATCGAGCGAAGCTATAACAGGGACGCGGAGAGTTGTCGAACGTGGAACTGATCCTGGGCGGTACCTTCAGCGGCAAGAGCGCCTTCGCCTGCGAGCGGGCCCGCCGTGCCGCCGAACGGGAACCCGGCGGTGTGCTGGTGATCGCCACCGCCCTCGACGGCGACCCGGACGTGCGCCGCCGCATCGCCGAGCACCGCCGCCGCCGGCCGCGCGAGTGGCGGACCGTGGAGGAGCCCCATCGCGTGGCGGCGGCGATCCGCGACGGCATCCGGCTGCCGGCGCCGCCGGCGGTGATCGTGGTGGAGTGCCTGACGATGCTGGTGACCAACCTGATGCTCCGTGACGGGGTGGTCGACCGGGCGTCGGCATCGGAGCGGGTGGCGGTGGAGGTCGAGGCGATCGTCCGAGCCGCCGATAGTCGGTCCACCGCCGTACTGATCGTCTCCAACGAGGTCGGCCATGGCCTTTTCCCGACCACGTCCGACGGCCGGCTGTTCCAGGAGCTGGCCGGCCTGGCCAATCAGCGCATCGCCGCGGCCGCGGATACGGTCTGGACGGTCACGGCCGGCATTCCGGCCCGGATCAAGCCGGCCCGGATCAAGTAGGAGCGCTTGCCGGCCAGCGCACCAGTCGCTGGGGATGGACGGGGTTGCCGGTGTCGATGGAGATGTTGCCGGCGATGCCGGTGAGAATGGACATCGCTCCGTCGATGTGCGACGCGGCGCGTCGCAGGGGGTCCGGCTTGGGATCTCCGAACAGGTCGGCCGCCAGCAACGGATCGGCGCCGCCATGGCCGCCTTCGGGTTCCGGGATCTCCACTTCGTACGGTTCCGCGAAGTGCGGGCAGATGCGCAGCTCCCGCTCCCTGGCGACGCCCTCCTGCGACTTGGAGCCTTGGGCGTTCACGTAGCTCGACTCCCGCACCGTCAGCTCCAGGCGGCCGCGGTCGCCGGTCAGCGCGATCCGCAGCCCCTCCCACGGTGAGTAGGCGGTCAGCGAGTAGCTCATCATCGCGCCGGAGTCGTAGCGGACCAGCAGCGCCATGGTGTCCTCGATGCTGATGCCGTCGCCGAACACGCTCTGGTCGCGGAAGTAGCCGTCTTCGTGCTCGGCCTTCAGGTACATCTCGGTCAGCGCTTCGCTGTCCTCCAGGTGCAGGGCGAACGGATCGTCCCTGGCCGCTTCCGATCCGCGGGCGCGGGTGTAGAAGCTGGTGACGCCGCGCTCCTCGGCGTTCTCGTGCCCGTAGAAGCGAAGGTCCCCGAAGGCCATCACCGTCTGCGGCGCGCTGGCCAGCCAGAAGTTGATCAGGTCGAAGTGGTGGGTGGCCTTGTGAACCAGCAGGCCGCCCGAGTTGCGCTTGTCGCGGTGCCAGCGCCGGAAATAGTCGGCGCCGTGCACGAGGTCGAGCAGCCACTCGAAGTGCACGGCGGTGACCGTGCCGATGACGCCGTCCATCAGGAGCTGTCGCACCAGCGACGCGTGCGGTGAGTAGCGGTAGTTGAACGTTACCCGCAGGTTCCTTCCGGTGCGCTCGACCGTGTCCAGGATCTGCTGGCACTTGCCGGCGTCGACCGTCATCGGCTTCTCGGTGATGGCGTCGCAGCCGAGCTCCAGGGCGCGGACGATGTAGCGGTGGTGCGTGCGGTCGATGGAGGTGACGATGACCACGTCGGGCTTGCACTCGGCCACCATGCGGTCGAACGCGTCAGCGCCGTAGGTGGGCACCGGGGAGTGGCCGAACTGCTCGGCCAGCACGCGGTTGGCGTAGTTCATGCGGGTTTGGTTGAGGTCGCAGAACCCCACCAGCTCCGCCCTGTCGGTGTAGTCGGAGGCGATCGACTCGTAGAAGGAGCGGGCGCGTCCGCCGACGCCCACCTGTGCGTACCGTGTTCGTTTCATGCCGGGTGTCCTTGCCTCAGTCCTGGCTGAACGCCGCGTCGAAGGCGATCGTGGAGGCTGACAGGTCGGTGCGGCGCGTGAAGGCGAGCGCCTCCTGCGCGCCCTGCTCGCGGTCCATGCCGGAGTCCTCCCACTCGATGGACAGGGGGCCCTGGTAGCCGATCGCGTTCAGCGCCCGGAACACCCGCTCGAACGGCACGTCGCCGCGCCCCGGCGACACGAAGTCCCAGCCGCGGCGCAGGCTCCCGAACGGCAGGTGCGACGCCAGCGCGCCGTTGCGGCCGTTGTGGTTGAGCTTCGATTCCTTGACGTGGGCGTGGTAGATGCGGTCGGCGAAGTCCAGGACGAACTGCTCCGGATCGACCATCTGCCACACCAGGTGGCTGGGATCGAAGTTGATCCCGAAGGCGGGCCGCCGGTCGACCGCCTCCAGGGTGCGCTGCGTGGTCCAGTAGTCGTAGGCGATCTCCGACGGGTGCACCTCCAGCGCGAAGCGCACGCCTTCCGCGTCGTAGGCGTCCAGGATCGGATTCCAGCGGTCGGCGAAGTCCTGGTAGCCGTCGTCGATCATGCCGTCGACCGCCGGCGGAAAGCCGGCGACCGCGTACCAGACCTTGGAGCCCGTGAAGCCGGCGACCGTGTCCACCCCGAACGCGGCGGCGGCGCGGGCGGTCTCCTTCATCCGTTCGGCGGAGCGCTGCCTGACCCCCTCCGGATCGCCGTCGCCCCAGATCTCGGGCGGCAGCATGGCCTGGTGGCGGGCGTCGATGGGGAAGTCGCACACGCACTGGCCGACCAGGTGGTTGCTTATCGCGAAGCACTTGAGTCCGTGACGGTCGAGCTGCTCGCGCTTGGCCGCCACGTAGCCTGAGTCCGCGAGCGCCTTGTCCACCTCGAAGTGATCGCCCCAGCAGGCCAGCTCCAGGCCGTCGAAGCCCCACGCCGCCGCCTTGGCGGCCAGCTCCTCCAGCGGCAGGTCGGCCCATTGGCCGGTGAACAGCGTTACCGGACGTCCCATGTTACTTCTCCTCCAGCGAATACCACTTCTGGTCGCTCTGTGAGCTGGCGACGCAGGCGGTGATGAACGCCATGCCGCGCACCCCGTCGTCGACCGTGGGGAAATCGAGACCGCCGGGCGGCTCGGTGGCGTCAAGGCGCGCCTGCAGGGTCAGGGCGTAGTTGCGGTACAGGTTGGCGAACGCCTCGATATAGCCTTCGGGGTGGCCGGGCGGCAGGCGGGTGTGGGCGCCGGCAGCCTCGGACAGCTCGCCGACGCCGCTGCGCCGCACCTCGCGGTGGCGGTCCGCCCACTTGACGGTCAGGGTGTTGGGCTCCATCTGGTGCCACTCCAGGCCGCCCTGCTCGCCGTAGACGCGGATGGCCAGCGCGTTCTCCTCGCCCGCGGAGATCTGGCTGGCGTGCAGGATGCCCTTGGCGCCCTGCTGCAGGCGGACCAGCACGCTACCGTCGTCCTCCAGCTTGCGGCCCTCCACGAACGCGGTCAGGTCCGCGCACAGCTCCGTGACCGACAGCCCGGTGATGTATTCCATCAGGTTCTCGGCGTGAGTGCCGATGTCGCCGATGCATGAGCTGATGCCGGCCTGCGCGGGATCGGTCCGCCACGCGGCCTGTTTCATGCCGGTCGCTTCCTCGAGCCTGGCCAGCCACCCCTGCGGATACTCGACCACGACCTTGCGGATGCGGCCGATGGAGCCGTCGCGGGCCAGCCGGCGCGCCTCCTTGACCATGGGGTAGCCGGTGTAGTTGTGGGTGAGCCCGTACTGCAGCCCGGTGGAGCGGACCAGATCGCGCAGCGCCAGCGCCTCGTCCAGGTCGTAGGTCATGGGCTTGTCGCTCATCACGTGGAAGCCGGCTTCCAGCGCAGCCCTGGCGACCGGGAAGTGAACGTTGTTGGGCGTGACGATGGAGACGAAGTCCATGCGCTCGCCGTCCGGCAGCGCGGCCTCCCGCTCCATCATCTCCGGGTAGGTGCCGTACACGCGGTCGGCGGGGAGGTAGAGGTCGGCGCCGGAGGCGCGCGACTTGTCCGGATCGCTGGAGAACGCTCCGCAGACCAGATCGATGTGGCCGTCGAGGGCGGCGGCCATGCGGTGCACGGCGCCGATGAAGGCGTCGCGTCCGCCGCCGACCATGCCCATGCGGATCTTGCGGCTCATGGCTACTTGACCCTGGCGCCACTGGCGGTATCGCCCGGCACCTCGACCAGGGCCAGGTTGCCGGCGTCGTCCTCGGCGGCCAGCAGCATGCCCTGCGACTCGATGCCGCGCAGCTTGGCCGGCTTCAGGTTGGCGACCACGACGATCTTGCGGCCGACCATCTGCTCCGCCTCGTACCAGGCGGCGACGCCGGCGACGATCGTGCGCTCCTCGTCCCCGATGCGCACGCCGAGCTTCAGCAGGCGGTCGGTCTTGGGCACGCGCTCGGCGCTCAGGACCTCCGCGACACGCAGGTCGACGCGGCCGAATTCGTCGAAGGTGATCAGGTTGTCGTCGCTCACCTCGGGCTCCTTGTCCTTTGTCTTGGGCGGCTCCGCCGCGGGTTTCGGTGTCTTCGGCTGTTGCTTCCGCGGCTGCTTCCCGGTGTCGATTCGCGGGAAGAGCGCCGGTGGGTCGGATGCGACCGTGGTGCCGGCCGGCGTGAGCCCCCAGCGCGCACCGTCACGGACGCTTTGCGCCTGCCCACCCACGGCGGACAGCAGCGTGGCCGACTTTGCCGGCATGGCAGGCGCCAACAGCACCGCGGCGATGCGCAGGCCCTCGACCGCGGTGTAGAGCACGGTTTCCAGGCGTTCGCGCGCCTGCGGGTCCTTGGCCAAGGCCCACGGCTGCTGGTCGTTGAAGTAGCGGTTCAGGCGGCGCACGAACTGCAGGATCTCCTCCAGCGCGGCGTTCAGGCGCATGCCGGCGATCAGCTCGCGCACCGTATCGGCCAGCCCGTCAGCGTGTTCCTGCACCTCGTGCTCGGCTGATCCCGGCTGCGGCGCGCCGATGGTGCCGCCCAGGTGGCGGTTGACCAGGGTGAGGGTGCGCGACATCAGGTTGCCCAGGTCGTTGGCGAGGTCGGCGTTGTAGCGCTCGACCAGGCCGGCCTCGCCGGCGTTGCCGTCGTTGCCGTAGGGGAGGATGCGCAGCAGGTAGTAGCGCACGGCGTCGGTCCCATAGCGGTCCGCGAGCTCGAACGGGTCGAGCACGTTGCCGAGCGACTTGCTCATCTTGCGGCCGTCCGATCCGGACAGGTAGCCGCCGACCAGGATGCGTTCCGGCAGCGGCAGGCCGGCCGCCTTGAGCATGGTCGGCCAGAACATGGCGTGCTGGCGCAGGATGTCCTTGCCGATCAGGTGCCAGGTGCGCGGCCAGAAGGTGTGGTAGCGGGGATCGTCGGGGTAACCGAGCGCGGAGACGTAATTGATCAGCGCGTCGAACCAGACGTAGGTGACGTGCGAATCGTCCCACGGGAGCCCGATCCCCCACGGCAGCCGCTCGCGCGGGCGGGAGATCGACAGGTCGCCGACCGGCTCGCGCAGCAGGCCGAGCATCTCCGACCGGTAGCCGGCCGGATGGATCCAGCCCGGGTTGGCTTCCAGGTGCTCGCGCAGCCACTCCCGGTACTTCTCCATGCGGAAGAACCAGTTGCCCTCTCGGCGCAGTACCGGCGGGTCGCGGTCCTCCGGCAGCTTGCCGTCGACCAGCTCGTCCTCGCCCACGTAGCGTTCTTGGCCGACCGAGTAGAGCCCTTCGTACTCGCCGAAGTAGACGTCGCCCGCGTCGTGGACCCGCTGCAGGATCGCGCGCACCACGCGCTTGTGGCGCTCCTCGGTGGTGCGGATGAAGTCGTCCTGGGAGATGTCCAGCGCCTCCCAGGCGTCGCGGAAGCGCCGGCTGACCCGGTCGACGAACTCCTGCGTGTCGAAGCCCGCTTCGGCGGCGGCGTTGTTCACCTTCTCGCCGTGCTCGTCGGTGCCGGTGAGGAAGTAGGTTTCGTGGCCGTCGGAGCGGTGCCAACGCGCCAGGAAGTCGGTGGTCACGGTGGTATAGGCGTGACCGACGTGCGGCTGGTCGTTCACGTAGTAGATGGGTGTGGTGACGTAGCAGGGGTATTTGGACATGGTGGGGCTCGACGGACCCGCGGGGCGGGTCCGTATCTTCCCAGACGCGAGAGATCCGCGCAACGTCGAGGCGTCAGCCTGAGAGCACTCCGTCGAGCTGCGCGAGCGCCGCCTGCCCCTGCCGGTCCCAGCGCTCGAAGGCTTCCCGTGCCTGCCGGGTGGGGGCGGCGTCGGCGCTGGCGACGACCGGCGCCACGCTGGCGAGCCCTTCGAGCACGCCGCCCACGTGGTTGCGTACCAGGTCGCCGGGCGGCACCACCCGGTGCAGGATGCGCTCGATCTCGTCCAGCCCGCCGTTCGGCGCGGCTTCCTGCTCGCGGCGCCGCTCGATCGCGGCGAGGGCGGCCATCACGTCCGCGATCGCGGCGCGAATGCGGATCAGGAATTCGGTCTGTTCCCGGAGGTCCTCCGGATCGGCGCCGACGCGCGGGTCGGACGTCACCTGCACGCTGGTGGCGGCGCCGGTTCCGTCGGCGTCCAGCTCAATGCGATATTCGCCGGGCGCGGCCACGGGCGCCACGCCGGTGTCGTACGGGCCGTCCGCGCGCGGTGAGATCGCGTACGGGCTGTAGGTCAGGTCCCAGAGCAGGCGGTTGAGCCCGGGGCCGCCGCAAAGATCGCCGGCGGTCGGATCCTCTTCGTCGGTCGCGAACCGGCGGACCGTCCGGCCTTGTGGGTCGATGATGCTGATGGCAGCCGACCGGCAGCCTTCCGGCAGCAGGTAGTAGATCAACGCTCCCTGCGGCCGCGGGCTCCCCGCGTCGAGGAACTCGCGGCGGCCGTCGCCGGCGCGCTCGTGCTCGACATAGGTGGCCTCCACGCCCAGCGAGCCGATCTGGTAGGTCTTCTGCGGGCCGGACCATGGATCCCATCCCACCTGCGGCAGCGTCCGCACCGTGGGGCGCGGCGGCAGCAGCGCCGGCGCGGAGCCGTCGGTCGCGCGCCGCAGTGGGGTCAGGTCGTCGAGGATCCAGAAGGAGCGCCCGTGCGTAGCCGTCACCAAGTCGCCCTGGTGGACGCGCAGGTCGTACACGGGGACCGCCGGCAGCCGGTTCCAGCGCTCGGTCGCGTCGTTCATCCGCGTCCACGATGCGCCGTCGTCGAGCGAGGCGTACGCACCGGTCTCGGTGCCGCAGTACAGCAGGCCGGGGCGTTCCGGGTCGCAGCGGATCACGCGGGTGAAGTCGTCGTCCGGCAGGTCACCGATGATCGACTGCCAGGAGGTGCCGGCGTCGTCCGTGCGGTAGAGCATCGGCCGCGTGTCGTCCAGGCGATAGCGCGTGGCGGCCAGGTACCAGCGGTCGGGGTCGTGCGGGGACGGCTCCAGGCAGAGGACGGACGACCACTCGGGCAGGTCGCCGGGCGTCACCTCCTGCCAGCTCTCGCCGCCGTCGCGGGTGCGGTGCACGCGGCCGTCGTCCGAGCCGGCCCAGATCTCCCGCGGCCGTTCCAGGGACTCGGCCAGCGCGATGACCGTGCAGTAGACGTCGGAGGGGCCCTCGGCGGTGATGGGACCGCCGGAGGCGACGGTCCGGTCCGGATCGTCGCGGGTGAGGTCGGGGCTGATCGGATCCCAGCTTCCGCCCTCGTCCGTGGAGCGGAACACCATGTTGCCGGCGGTCAGCAGCACGCGCGGGTCGTGGCGGGAGGAGAGCACGGGAAAGGTCCAGTTGAAGCGGGCCGGCCACTCGGCCGGCGGGCTCGATCCGTCCATTCCGGGCACGGGTGAGATCAGCCGCACCTGGCCGCTGCGGTGGTCGTAGCGCATCAGGCTGCCCGGCCCGCCGGGGCTGCTGCCCGTCGCCCCGGCGTAGACGATGTCGGGGTCGTCGCGCTTGACGGCGATATGGCCGCTCTCGGCGCTGCCGGTGGTGTAGCAGTCCGCCCAGCGGATCGCGCCATAGACGCCGTCGGACGGCACGCTGACGGCGCTGGAGTCCTGCTGCGTGGCGTACACCCGGTACGGGAAGCGGTCGTCCACCTCCATCCGGTAGTACTGCGCGGTCGGCTGGTTGTAGATGCTGCTCCAGGTTTCGCCGCCGTCCAGGCTGACGGTGGCGCCGCCGTCACTGCCCTCGATCATGCGCAGCGGGTTGCCGGGGTCGATCCACAGGTCGTGGTCGTCGTGATGGGGCGAGGAGATCACCTCGAAGGTGTGTCCGCCGTCGGTGGAGCGGTACACCTTCTTGCAGAACGACCAGACCTGCTCGGGGTCCGTGGGGTGGGCGTATACGTGGGTGAAGTAGAAGGGCTTTTCCCGCAGCTCCGTATCGTCCGAGACCATCCGCCACGACTCGCCGTCGTCGTCGGAGCGGTACAGGCCGCCGCCCTCGGCCTCGATCAGCGCCCAGACGCGGCCCGCCCGCGCCGGCGAGCAGGCGATGCCGACGCGGCCCAGGATGCCGCGCGGCAACCCCGGCCGGCCGGTCAGCTCCTCCCAGGTAGCGCCGCCGTCGGTGGAGCGGAAGATGCCGGAGTCCGGCCCGCCGCTCCTGATCGTCCAGGGTTTGCGGATCGTCTGCCAGAGCGCCGCGAACAGGACGTGCGGCCGGCTCGGGTCGAGGCAGAGGTCGCCGGCGCCGGCCGCCTCGCCGCGGTACAGCACGCGCTCCCAAGTGGCGCCGCCGTCGGTGGTACGGTACACGCCGCGCTCCGGGTTGCGGCCGAAGGCGCGGCCGAGCGCCGCCACGTACACGGTATCCGGGTCGTCCGGATGCACCCGCACCCGGCTGATGTGGCGCGTGGCCTCAAGGCCCAGGTGGCGCCACGACTCGCCGCCGTCGTCGCTGCGGTAGACGCCGTCGCCGTGGGTGACGTCGATACGGATCTGCGTCTCGCCCATGCCGGCGTACACCGTGCGGTGTGCGGACGGCGCGACGGCGATGGCGCCCACGGAGCCGGTGCGGAAGTAGCCGTCGGAGACGTTGCGCCAGAACCGTCCGGCGTCGGTGGTCTTCCAGACGCCGCCGGCGCAGGCGCCGAAGTAGAACACCAGCGGCTCGACGGGATCGCCGGCGACCGCCACCACCCGTCCTCCGCGGTACGGGCCGATGGAGCGCCAGCGCATCGCCGCCAGCGCGGCGCCGGGGTCGCTCACCGTGAGGCGGCGGACTCGGCGGCGACGATGCGGCGGGTGACTTCGATCACCCGGTCGACCTGCGCGGGGCCGATGTGCCGGTTGACCACCAGGCGGATGCGGGTCGGCGGGCGCGCGCCGCCCTGTACGCCCTCGGCGCGGTAGCGGTCGAGCATCTCGTCGGCGGTCCAGCCCATGCGGCGCACGTCGACGACCGCGAAGTTGGTCGGGATCGGCGGCTCGACCACCTCGATGCCGTCGATGGTCCGCAGCCCGTCACGGAGCCGTGCGGCGTTCGCGTGATCCTCGGCCAGCCGGTCGACCATCTCCTGCAGGGAGAGAATGCCGGCGGCGGCGATCACGCCGGCCTGGCGCATCGAGCCGCCGTGGATCTTGCGGGTGTCGCGGGCGGCGTCGATGAAGGCCGCCTCTCCGCACAGGATCGAGCCGACCGGAGCGGACAGCCCCTTGGAGACGCAGAACATCACCGAATCGACCTGCTCGACCAGCTCGGCGGCGGGCAGACCTTGGGCGACCGCGGCGTTGAAGAGCCGGGCGCCGTCGCAGTGCACGCGCATGCCGGCCGCGTGCGCGGCGCCGGCCACGGCGTTGACCTCCGCGGGCGTCACCGCGCCGCCACCGGTGTAGTTGTGGGTGTTCTCGATGCAGAGCAGCAGCGGCTCGGCCTCCGGGTGGGCGGCGACCGCCTGCTGCAGGCGCTCGGGGGTGAGCACGCCCCACTCGGTGTCCACGGCGGCCGACTCGACGCCGAACAGCGCCCGCGCGAAGCGGTCGCGGTCGCTCGAGAACATGTGCGCGTGCGTCTCGTGAACGGCCAGCGCCGGCTTGCCGCCGCCGGAGCGGGCGCCGATCTCCAGGTAGGTGATCAGGGCGGTGCTGTTGCCCATGCTGCCGCTCGGCACGTACACGGCCGCTTCCTTGCCGAGCCGTTCGGCGGCCATCGCCTCCAGCCGCTGGACGGTCGGATCGTCGCCGAAGGTGTCGTCGCCCACCTCGGCGGCGTGCATGGCCTGCCGCATCCGCTCGGTGGGGTGGGTGAGGGTGTCGCTGCGCAGGTCCACGGTCGCGTCGTCGTTCATCGCATGCCTCCACAGGCTTCGATCAGCATCTCCTGCACGATCAGGTCGTGCTCGGGCGAGAAGCGCGGCGCGCGCTCCCCTCGGGCCACCTGGATCAGCTCTTCCAGGTCGCCGATGTAGCGCGGGCGGTGCTCCACCTCGATGTGCTGCCAGCCCTCCTGATAGGGGGGCTTGGGCTCGCGCAGACAGAGCTGGATGTGCGGGGGCTCGATCGGCTCAAGGATGGCGCTGCCGCCCAGCCCGTGCACCTCCACGCGGCGGTGCGGCCCGGCCTGCGTCTCCAGGGAGGTGCCCTCGATCACCGCCAGCGCGCCCTGCGCGGCGTAATCGAAGACGATCACGCCCAGGTCGGTGCCGGCCGGCATCTCCTCGAATCCGCGCGCCGACGAGCGCAGGAACGGATGGATGGCGTCCGCCTTGCCGAACATCCAGGCGACCTGGTCGAACAGGTGGCAGTTCTCCTCGATCATGATCCCGCCCTCGTAGCGGTGGAGCTGGTTGCGGTGGTAGTACTCCGGCTCGCTGCCGGCCCGGAAGCGGGCGAAGTTCACGCGGCCGAGCAGGCCGTCTCGCACCCAGCCCTGGATCATCTCCAGCCCCGGGTTGTAGCGCCACTGGTAACCCATCTGGATGCAGAGCCCGGACCTGCCGGCCAGCGCGTACAGCTCGCGCAGCTCCTCCACGGAGGTGCCCGGGGGCTTGTCCAGGTGGATGTGCTTGCCCGCTTGCAGCGCGCGCCGCGCCCACGGGATGCACTCCCACGGCCAGGTCTCGATGAAGACGACGGCGACCGTGTCGTCGGCCAGGATCTCTTCGGGGTCGTCGATGAAGCGCACCCCGCGCCAGACCTCGCGGCCGCCGCGCGCGGTCAGCATCTTCGGGTCGGGCTCGTGGACGCCGACCAGCTCGGCGTCGAGCCGGCGCAGCACTGGCTGTGAATCGGGATCCACCACCTTGGTGGCGTGCGTGTGGGCGATGCCGATCTGTCCGATGCGCAGCGTCTGCGCCATGCGTACCTCCTCCGGTGCGCCTTCAGTGTACGACAGGTCGGGAGCGCCCCGCGCGAGCGTCCCCCGCCGTCGCGTATGATCTGACCCGAGACGATGGGCGACGGCTGGAAGCAGCGGGTCCGCGACCCCGTGCACGGTCTCATCATGTTCGGAGGCCGCGACCCGCGCGGGAACGAAACGGACCGGATCGCGTGGCGCCTGCTGAACACGAAGGAGTTCCAGCGGCTGCGGCGAATCCGGCAGCTCGGCTTCTCGGACACGGTCTATCCGGGGGCGACCCACAGCCGCTTCGCGCACAGCATCGGCGTCTACCACATGGCGCGCCGGCTGCTGGACGTGATCGCGCGCGAGCAGGGCGCGAAGCATGACCGCGACCGGGCGCGGGTGGCGCTGCTGGCCGCCCTGCTGCACGACATCGGGCACGGGCCGTTCAGCCATGCCTTCGAGAGCGCCTCCGAGGCGGTCGGGCTGCAGCAGCGGCACGAGGACTGGGGCGCCGCGATCGTGCGCGGCGACACCGAGATCAACCGCGTGCTGCGCGACGTGGACGAAAGCCTGCCGGAGCGGGTCGGCGCGCTGCTGAAGGAGGAGGAGCCCAAGGACGTCTACGCCGCCGTGGTCTCCAGTCAGTTCGACGCCGACCGGCTCGACTACGTGCAGCGCGACCGGCTGATGACCGGGGTCCAGTTCGGCCACGTCGACTCGGACTGGCTGATCGACTGCCTGGAGGTGGGCTCGGTCACCATCGGCGGGCGGGACTACCAGCCCGTGCAGTGCCTGTACCTGGGACCCAAGGGGATCGCGGTCGCCGAGGACTACCTGGAGGCGCGGTTCCGCCTCTACTGGACGGTGTACGTGCACAAGACCACGCGTGCCGCGGAGAAGATGCTGCAGGCGGTGCTGGAGGCTGCCGCTTCCACGCTCGGGGACTCGGACCTGGCACGACGCGAGCCGGTCCTGCGCCATCTCATCTCGCGGGAGCCGTCGCTCGACGCCTACCTCCGCCTCGACGACGGTTCGATCTGGGCCGCCCTGTCGGAGTACGCCGACTGCCGGGTTCCGCGGGTGGCGGAGCTTGCCGGCCGGCTGCGCGACCGTCAACTCTACAAGTGCCTGGAGATCGGCTCCTGGGACGAGCCACAGGGCAACCTGTACCTGCGCTTCCGGCGCGAGCTGGCCGAGCGCCGCATCGCGTGGCGGGACGACCTGCTGTTCGATCAGTCCACGATCACGCCGTACACGTGGTACGACTTCGACGACGACGCCTCGGCCCTCAGCAAGGTGCTGGTGAAGGTGCGCGCGGACATGAACGAGCCGCGGGACATTGCCGAGGAGTCGCCGATCGTGAAGGCGCTCCACGACCGCAGGCCGGGCCGGGTGCAGCGGGTTTTCGCACCGGACGCGGAGAAGCTGGCCAAGCTCGACGAGATCCTGCGACAGGTGAAGGGGTAGGAGCGCTCACTTCACGCGAAGCGGTCCGGGCTGAACGGCCGCAGATCGATCGCCGGCTTGCTGCCCGCGATCAGCGCTGCCACCGCCTCGCCCGTGGCTGGCCCCAGCGACAGGCCCAGGGTGCCGTGCGCGGTGGCCAGAACGACGTTCGCGTGGCCGCGGGGACGGCCGACGATCGGCAGCGTGTCGGGGGACAGCGGCCGCAGTCCGTGCCAGACCTCTGCGCCGGGGTCGGCGGCATCGAATCGGGCGCCCGGCACGACCCGGCCCGCGCCGTCCAGGATCGCCTGCACGCGCCGCAGGTTGATCGAGCGGTCCAGGCCGGCCAGCTCCAGCGTGCCGCCGATCCTGACCCCGTGCGGCAGGGGCGTCGCCACCGCCCGGGCGTCACCCAGGTTGACCGGCCGGCTCGGCCGCCACGGCGGGTTGGAGAAGGTGACGGAGTACCCCTTGGCGGCCTGCACCGGCAGGCGCAGTCCGAGGCCGGCGGCTACCCGCGGGCTCCAGGAGCCGGCGGCGATGACAATCTGACCGGCGGCGATCTCGCCGCGCGAGGTGAGCACCGACGCGCGGTCGCCGCGCCCGCCGGCCCGCAGGCGGAGCACGTCGGTCTGCTCCACCACCTGGGCGCCGGCCTCTTGCGCCTGCGCGTGCAGCCAGCGCACGAAGGAGCGGGAATCGACGTGGGCGTCGCCGGGGTAGAGCACGCCGCCGATCACCCGGGGCGACAGGGCGGGCTCCGTCCGGCGCACCTGTTCGCCGGTGAGCTGCTCGAACGGGATGCCGTGCCGGGCGACACGGTGGGACTCTTCGAGGTGGTGGTGCAGCATTTCCTCGGTCAGGAACGCGTACAGCACGCCGTCGGCGGCGTAGCCGTAGGGATTGGTGCCGTCCGTGGTCGTGCCCGCCGCGGTGGCGGCGATGCCCGCGTGCAGCCCGGCGCTGTGCTGCAGGAACTCCGCCATCGCGGCCGTTCCTGCCTCGGTGCGGGCCGGCTTCGACGCCTGCGCGAAGCGCCACAGCCAGCGGAGCATCTCGGGGCGCCAGGGGCTGCGGATGTACAGCGGGCTGGTGGGGTCGAACAGCCAGCGCAGACCCTGGGCGACCACGCCCGGCGCCGCGATCGGCACGGCGTGACTGGGACACACCAGCCCCTGGTTGCCGTAGGAGCAGGCCAGGCGGTCGCCGATGGTGGCGGCATCGACCACCGTCACGCGGGCGCCGGACCGAGCCAGGTACCAGGCGCAGCTCATGCCGACCACGCCGCCGCCCACGATCAGGACGTCCGGGGTGCGGTCCTCGATCACGAAGCCGGTTCCCGGACCGTGCGGCGCAACTGGCCGCAGGCGGCGTCCACGCGGCGGCCCATCTCCTTGCGCGTGGTCACCGTCACGCCGTGGCCGGCGACGATGGCGGCGAAACGGCGGACCGCGCCCGCTTCCGGCTCGGCGAAGGGCAGTCCGGGAACCGGGTTGTACGGGATCAGGTTGACCTGCGACCCGCTGCCGGCCAGCAGCCGGCCCAGCGCCTCGGCATGGTGCGGCTCGGCGTTCCGCCCGGCGATCAGCGTGTACTCGTAGGTGACCCGCCTGCCGGTGGCGGCGAAATAGTCGTCGGCGGCCTCCATCAGCTCCGCGATCCCGTAGCGCTCGGCGACCGGCACCAGGCTTCGCCGTGTCTCGTCGTCGCTCGCGTGGAGGCTGATGGCCAGCCCCACCGGCAACCCCGTCGCTGCCAGGTCGCGGATGCGCGGCACCAGGCCGACGGTGCTGACGGTAAGCCGCCGCGCGCCAAGGGCGATCCCGTCGGGATCGGTCAGGGCGCCGATCGTCTCGATGAGGCGGGGATAGTTCGCCAGCGGCTCGCCCATGCCCATGAAGACCACGTTGGTCACCGGCCCGTGCGCGGCGGCGCAGAGCACTTGCGCCACCATCTCCCCGGCGCTGAGGTTGCGCGCCACCCCGTCCAGTCCGGACGCACAGAACGCGCACGCCATACCGCATCCGACCTGGCTGGAGACGCAGACCGTGTGGCGGCCGCCGTCGCGGATCGACACCGCTTCGATCAGCTCGCCGTCCAGCGCGCGCAGCAGCAGCTTCACCGTCTGCCCGTCGGGTGTCGGGCGGCGCTGCTCAACGGTCAGCGGCGTGGCCGGCAGCTCGTCGCCCAGTCGTTCTCGCATCGCGGCCGGCAGGTCGGTCATCTCGCCGTAATCGAGCACCCCGCGGCGCAGCAGGTGCGTGCGGATCTGCCGAGCGCGGTAGGCGGGCTCGCCCAGCGCGGTCAGGCGCTCCGCGAGTGCGGCCTCGTCCAGATCCAGTGCCGAGATCATGTCGCCCCGAGTATGCACCGCGATGCGCATGGCCGTGGAAGCGTAGTCGCAGGTTGCTGATGCGCGGCAGGTTGGGCTACACGTAGCTTGGTGTATTCCATAGGCGTTCGCGAGCTTCGCCGGCGCGTGAGCGATTGCCTCCGTCGCGTCGAAGCCGGTGAGACCTTCGAGGTGACCAATCGGGGCCGGCCGGTCGCGATCCTGAGCCGGATTCCCGACGCGTCACCGCTGGAGCGGCTCCGTTCCGCGGGGGAAGTGATGGAGGCGCAGGGCTCGATGGACGATGCTCCTCCACCCCTCATGGCCGAACCCGGAGTCGAGCTGCCGTCAGGCCGGCTCGCACGGATCCGCGAAGGCGAGCGATAGGGGCCGCGTCACCACTGCATCGCGTTGCGGGGCAGGGCGATTCGGCCTATGGTGATCGGAGCCCAGATTTCCATTTCAGAGGATTCGCCATGTCCGCTCAGAAAGTGCTCTGCGTCCTGTACGAGGACCCGGTGGGAGGATTCCCGCCCGACTACGCCCGCAACAGCATTCCCACCCTTGCCCAGTACCCGGACGGCCAGACGCTGCCGACGCCGGCCGGCATCGACTTCACGCCCGGCCACCTGCTGGGCTCCGTGTCCGGTGGACTAGGCTTGGAGCCGTTCCTGGCCGAACGCGGCCACCAGTTCGTGGTGACCGCGGACAAGGATGGACCCGACTCGAAGTTCGAGAAGGAGCTGACCGACGCCGACGTGGTGATCTCGCAACCGTTCTGGCCCGGCTACCTGACTGCCGAGCGGATCGCCAAGGCGCCCAACCTCAAGCTGGCCATCACCGCCGGCATCGGCTCCGACCACGTCGACCTGCAGTCGGCCATCGACCGGAACATCACCGTCTGCGAAGTGACGTGGTGCAACAGCATCAGCGTTGCCGAGCACGCGGTCATGCAGATGCTGGCGCTGGTGCGCGACTACATCCCGCAGTACGGCTGGGTCGTCCGCGGCGGCTGGAACATCGCCGACGCCATCTCCCGCTCCTACGACATCGAAGGGATGGACGTGGGCGTGGTGGCCGCCGGCCGCATCGGCCTGGCGGTGCTGCGGCGGATGAAGCCGTTCGACGTCAACCTCCACTACACCGATCGTCACCGCCTGCCGGACGACGTCGAGCAGGAGCTTGGCGCGACTTACCACGACAACGTCGAGTCCCTGGTCGCGGCATGCGACGTGGTGAGCATCCATTGCCCGCTGCACCCGGAGACCGAGCACATGTTCGACGACGCCCTGATCGCCAAGATGCGGCGCGGGTCGTACCTGGTGAACACCGCGCGCGGCAAGATCTGCGACCGCGACGCGATCGTGCGCGCGCTGGAGAGCGGCCAGCTCGGCGGCTATGCCGGCGACGTCTGGTTTCCGCAGCCGGCGCCCAACGACCATCCGTGGCGTTCGATGCCCAACCACGCGCTGACGCCGCACACGTCCGGCACCTCGCTGTCCGCTCAGGCACGCTACGCGGCCGGCGTCCGCGAGATCCTGGAGTGCTGGTTCGACGGCACGCCGATCCGGGACGAGTACCTGATCGTGCAGGGCGGCGGACTGGCCGGCACGGGAGCCCACTCCTACAGCGAGGGCGACGCCACCGGCGGCTCGGAGGAAGCGGCGAAGTTCAAGTCCGGTTGAGCAGGGGCGCGACACGCAGACTGCGACATGGCGACCCCGATACCACTGTCGCCCGAGATCGAGCAACGGCTTGATTTCCTGGCTTCGCAGACGGGGCGCGCCAAGGACTTCTACGTCCGTGAGCTTGTTGAGCGTGCCGTTGAGGACATGGAGGACTACTACCTCGCCGCCGACGTGCTGGAGCGGATCCGCCAAGGTACGGCGGAAAGTGTATTCAGCTGACGAGGTGAGGAAGTCTCTTGGCCTGGACGATCGCGGAGGAACCGGAGTCGTGGATCAGCCGGTCGATCAACTTGGAGAACGAGTCTTTGCGACTCACCCGTTCGATCCACCGCGACACGAGGACGGGTCTTTCCGCTCTGGCAACTGCCGCCGGACGTGCACCAGCAACGCTTCGACGAGCGTGAGAGCACCCTTCCGATCGATCGGATCCGTACCGGATTCGACTCCCTCGTAGCGGAACTCGACCGCGTACGGTGTGTAGTCGATCAGCTTGCGGAAACGACATGAGACGTCGTGTCGTTCGGACAGGAGTTCGAGCAACGCTTCCAGATTGTGCGTGAGCGGGTAGACCTTGCCCAGTAGGGCGAGCCAGGCCTTGAGCGACTTCTCCGCTGCCTGCTGGACGTGAAAACCGAAGACCTCGTCGGAGATTTCGTGGGATCGGCGCATCACGCGGAGCGCTCCGACATCGCGTTCGGCCGCTTCGAGCAACATGCGCGCACACTTAGCGTCGCTCATAGAGCACCGTTCCTTCGCGCAGCGCACGTGCCAGGACGTGGTTGAGGGAGTCCCGCCAGTAGTCCACATCCTGGGTGGAGTAGACGAGGAGGTCGGCGGCTACGGGGAAGCGCGCGACCGCATGGTAGAGCCGTACCATCTCGCCGTGGCGAGGTCGCTGCGGGCCGAAGGGTTCGGCCTCCACGACGATCAGGTCGACGTCCGAGTCCTCTCGCGCGTCGCCGCGCGCGCGGGAGCCGAACAGAATCACCTGCTCGGGATCGACCTCGTCGACGATCGCACGGACCATGCGGTCGAGCAGATCGTCGGTGACGTGCGCCACCGCCCTGCCGGTGTTCCGGATGCTCACATCGAAACCTGCCGCTACGGTAACGGAAACGCCCGAGCTCCGTCGCGTAGCGGTAGGTGGGCTGACCGGTCCGCCGCGCTACGCTGGGCACTCCCGTTCGCATCGTGCGTCACGAAGCGGAGGCGGCCTTGAGCTCCTGGAGGCGCTGCGCCTCGGGATGGTCCTTGTAGAAGGGGTCCAGCGGAAAGCAGCCGGAGATCAGCCCCTTGCGGGGGGCGGTGGTGCAGTCGCTGAAGGTGCGGCAGATGCGCTTGCGGGCGAGCGGCAGCCCGCCGAGCACGTCGTGGGGGAGGTCGGGGTAGGAGAGCATCATGCGGCCCAGGCCGATCGAGTCGACCTGCCCGCGGCTGACGACCGCGGCCGCGACGGCGGGCAGCCACTCCTGCAGGTAGCTGTACGCGGAGCCCACGAAGGTCAGCGCGGGGAAGCGCCGCTTCATCTCGCGCACGACGTCGATCTGGCGCGCCACGCCGACCAGCGGATCCTCGGGCGGTTGGTAGCCGTCGGACGGCGGGAACAGCGCCGGGCGCTGCAGGTGGGGCGTGTAGTAAGGGCTGCCGGCGGTGATGTTCACCAGCGGGATGTCGAGCTGTTGCAGCAGCTCCAGGAAGGCGAAGGTCTCGGTGAGGTCGAGGGCGGTCGGGTCGTCCTGGCTGACGCCGAATCCCGAGCGGTACGGCAGCTCGACCGGCGTAGGTTCGCCTGTGCCCTCGTCCCCGGACGGCTGGAAGGGGACGGTGTCGAAGGCGCTGAGGCGGACGCCGATCAGGAGCCCCTGTGCGCGGCTGCGCAGGCCGGCGACCACCTCGCGCAGGAACCGGGTGCGATGCTCGAAGTCCCCGCCGAACCGCCCGGCGCGGTCGCGGCAGCCCAGCAGCTCGTGGCCGAAGTAGCCGTGGCAGTGCTTGACGTCCACGAACTCGTAGCCGGCCTGTTGGGCGAGCACGCCCGAGGCGATGAAGCGCTCGACCAGCGCTTCGATTTCCTCGTCGGTGGCCAGGGGGTGGTCCCCGGCGATCCCGAAGCGCTGATCGAGGATGGGATGCCGCGCCGGGATCCACGGCTCGGAGCGCGTCTTGTCCGTCGGCTTGCAGAACCGCCCGGAATGGGTGAGCTGCAGGCCGACCAGCAGGTCGTCGGTAGTGCCGTAGCGCTGCCGGTGCTCGTCGACCAGCGTGCGGCGCAGGCCGGCCAGGTCGTCGATGGTGTCCTCGCCGATGCGGAGCTGGTTGGGGTTGGCGCGGCCGGCGTGCTCGACGGCCACCGCCTCGCATCCCCAGACCAGCTTGGCGCCGCTCCTGCCGAAGGCGCGCCAGCGCCGCTCGACCAGGTCCGAGGGCCGCCCGTCGGCGGTGCCGTCCCATCCCTCCATGGGCTGCACGCAGAAGCGGTTGCCCACGGTGCGGCCGTCCGGAAGGGTCAGAGATTGAGACAGCGGCCCGGCGATATCGCCCTGGGCGAAGGGAAGTTGTTCGGTGATGCCGAGCTGGTCCAGGTGCTCGGCGAATTGCTCCGCGGACTTCAGCGATGCGACGCGACGATACGTAGGTGCCACGCCGCCACTCTGGCCAGGATCGGCCGTCCTTCGCAACGATGCCCGTCAGCATGCTGACGGCCGGCTGCTTGCGGGCGCGGCGATGCGTGCGGCACCCTTGGCGGGAGCGCAGATGACCGAGGACGAGAGATACCTGTTCGACATCAACGGCTACATCGTCGTCCGCGACGCGCTTTCGGCGGACGACCTCGCGCTGGCCAACGCCGCCATCGACCGGCATACGGAAGAGGTCCGCGTGCGGCTGGGAGAGCTCTCCCTCGCCGGAGGCTCGGAGGCGCTGCGGGGCAGCACCGGCCGCGGCGACCTGGCTGGCGCGCTGACCTGGGAGGAGCCGTACGGCCGCCCGTTCCGGGACATGCTGGTCAACCGCACGGTCGTGCCCTACCTGCACGAGCTGCTGGGCCCGGGGTTCAGGCTCGACCACGACCTCGGCATCCTGACCATGAGCAAGGGCGCCGAGGGCCACGTGCTACACGGCTCGTCCGGACCCGCTTTCGACCGCCACCAGTACTACATCGTGCGCGAAGGCAGGATGCACAACGGCCTGACCGTGGTCGCCTACCAGCTCACCGACGTCAACCCCGGCGACGGCGGCCTGTGCGTGGTGCCCGGCAGCCACAAGGGCAACTTCCCGTGTCCGGAGGCGATGCGCCACGGCGAGGCGTATGGCGAGTTCGTGAAGCAGATCACCTGCAAGGCCGGGGACTGCGTGATCTTCACCGAGGCGGTCACCCACGGCACGCTGCCGTGGACGGCCGACCACCCGCGGCGCACGGCGCTGTTCCGGTTCTCGCCCGGCAACATGGCCTACGTCCCGCACGCGTGGCCGGAGGAGATGCTGGCGATGATGAGCCCCGAACAGCGGCTGGTCATGGAACCGCCCTACCACCCGCGCCTGAACCGGCCGGCCCTGCCGTTGGAAGGCGAGCCGGCGGCGGACGGGTCAACGCGATGAGCGAGCAGACGCGCACCGCGCTGGTCACCGGCGGCAGCCGGGGCCTGGGCCGCGGCGTGGCGATCGCGCTGGCCGCCGATGGCTTCTCGGTGGCGATCTGCTACCGCAGCGACGAGGCGGCAGCGCGGGAGACGCTGGCGGTGTGCTGCGGCAAGGCCGAGGAGCGCATGGCGGCCGGCTCGCCGGCGGGGCAGCGGTTCACGGCGCATCGCGCGGACGTGGCCAGCGACGCCGACCGGCAGCGGCTGGTCGACGAGGTGCACGGCGAGTACGGCGATATCGACGCGCTGGTCAACAACGCGGGCATCGCGCCGCGGCGGCGCGACGACCTGATCGAAGCGACCGAGGAATCGTTCGACGAGGTGCTGCGGGTGAACCTGGCCGGCCCGCACTTCCTGACGCAGGCGGTGGCGCGCCGCTGGCTGGCCGCGGAGGCGCGCCCGGCGCGACCGCGCAGCGTCGTGTTCGTGACGTCGATCTCGGCCGAGTACGCCTCCACCGCGCGCGGCGAGTACTGCATCTCCAAGGCGGGCCTGTCGATGTCGCGCGAGCTGTGGGCGGCGCGCCTCGCCGAGGAAGACATCGCCGTCTACGAGGTGCGCCCCGGCATCATGCGCACCGACATGACCGCGGCGGTGACCGCCAAGTACGACGCGCTCATCGCGGAGGGCCTGGTCCCGCAGCGGCGCTGGGGCACGGCCGAGGACGTCGGCTCCGCGGTGGCGTCGCTCCTGTCGGGGGCGTTTCCCTTCTCGCAGGGCACGGTCATCGACGTCGACGGCGGCTTCCGCCTGAAGCGCCTGTAAGCACCGGGGCAGGCAACCGAGCCCTCACCGAGATGGTGTTCGAGAGCTTCAGGAGAGCGCTATGTGGACCACTTTGCCGAGGGCATGGGCAACCTTTTCGAGGGTTGCCAGCGTCATGTTCTCGGCATGGTTCTCCAGTCGGGAGATAGCACTCTTCGTCGTACGGACTTCCTGGGCGAGTTCTTCCTGGGTCATGCCTCTCTCGAGCCGTAGCTCCCTGATGAGCATACCGATTCTCAGATTGCGTCGCTCCTCGTCCAACTCCTTCCTGAAGTTGGGATTCTTCGCTTCACGTTTCAGGACGTATCTCTCCAGGTCACTCATCTTGCCTTCCGTGCGAGGTAGTCTCTGCGAAATCTTTCGGCCCTTTGAATCTCTCGTTGCGGGGTCTTCCGCGCTTTCTTCACAAAACCGTGGGTGATCACCACTTTGCTATCGCGGTCGAAGAAGCACAACAGCCGGTAGATATTCGATTCCCACCGTATTCGGAATTCATACAACTCAGTCCCGGAGAGTTTCTTGAGGAACCTTGTCGCGACGATCCGTTCGGTTTCAGCGAGTTCGATGACGGCGATGATCTTTTGAACCACTTTGTCCGAGAGTGAATCGAGAAAATCTTCAATCGGGACCGCGCCGCTGGTTGCCGCATAGAATTCGACCGTCCTCTTCAACAGCACAGAGGTTAGCATGAATGTGAACCAGCGTCAAGGAGAGGCGTATTCCGCTGAAGGTGCGGCAGATGCAGATGGGGGTGTAATAGGGGCTGCCGGCGCTGATGTTGACCAGCGGGATGTCGAGCGCTCCAGAGAGGCGGAGCTCTCCGTGAGGCCAAGGGCGTCGCGTCGCTCCTCTCGGGAGCCTCTCCTTCTCGCAGGGCACGGTCATCGACGTCGACGGCGGCTTCCGCCTGAAGCGCCTGTAAGGACCGGGTCAGGCAACCGAGGCAAAGGGAAGGAACAGCCGCCTGCTCTGCCCGACGAAGGACTGGAATCCGAAGCGCCGATAGAACCGTTCGGCACGCTCGTCCTTGGCATCCACCACCAGGGCATGGATCGCCATCTCCTCCCTTACGGCCAGTGACCGTTTGACGGCATCGGCGACGAGCAGCGTTCCCATGCCCTGTCCCCGGCTCCGTTCGGACACCGCCAAACGGCCGATGAGTCCGGCGGGAACCAGCGAGGTGATCGTGAGCGCCGCAGCGCTCACTCTTCGAGTGAGGTTCGCTGCGCTCACTCCCAGCTCACGCGGCGTTCATGCTCCTTCAGGGCGGCAGCCAGTTCGCCGGTTATCTGCGGCGGATGCACGAGCGCATCGTAGAACGCCTCTGCCTCGGTACGGCTCAGCATCATCCGCTCGTGCTCCCGGATCGTCACTTCGGCCTGAGCGAGTGCGCAGGACAGCATGAAGCTGCTTGCCGTCTTCCCTGCCAGGGAGGCGGCACGCTCGATCCGCTCTTTGGCGTCGGACGTCAGACGGATGTTGAAGCGCTGTTGCTTGAGGGCACTCGTTCGAGTCACGTCATCGACTCCTCTATTGTTTCTACGTCGGAATGGTGCCGCTTGGCGAGTGAGATCGGCCAGAGCCTGTGTGCGGTACGCCCCCCCGGCACATGCGGTAATCTTGGAGAGTAGGAACCATGCAGATTGACATGACGGTGAACGCCGCTGACTTGGCGGACGCGGCGCACAGTGTGTTCGAGGTCGCCGCCGGCAAGGTGCGGAGCATCTACGAGACCAGGGACCCGAGCAGCGGCGCCCCGGTCTACACGGTCGCCGGCCGCTACACGCAGCGCGGCTGGACGGAGTGGACGGAGGGCTTCCAGTACGGCTGCGCCCTGCTGGCGTTCGACGGGGCCGGCGACGAGGAGCTGCTGGAGCTGGGCCGGCGGCAGACCTGGGATCACATGGCGCCGCATCTGAGCCACGTCGGCGTGCACGACCACGGCTTCAACACCATGAGCACCTACGGCAACCTGCTGCGGCTGGCACGCGAAGGCCGCTGGCAGGCGAGCGACGGGGACGTCGAGGCGTGCCGCGTCGCGGTCAAGGTCTCCGGCGCCGTGCAGGCGGCCCGCTGGACCGCGCTTCCGGACGGACTGGGCTACGTCTACTCGTTCAACGGGCCGCACTCGCTGTTCATCGACACCATCCGCTCGATGCGCGTGCTGGCCGCGGCGCACGACTTGGGCCACGTCCTGATGGGCGAGCGCGACCGCCGCATATCGCTGCTCGACCGTGCGCTCCGGCACGCGGAGACCACGGCCCGGCACAACGTGTATTACGGCGACGGACGCGACGCTTACGACATCGCCGGGCGCGTCGCGCACGAGTCGATCTTCAACACCAACGACGGCAGCTACCGGTGCCCGAGCACCCAGCAGGGATACTCGCCGTTCTCCACCTGGACGCGCGGGCTTGCGTGGGCCGTTCTGGGCTACCCGGAGTTGCTGGAGATGTTGGCGTGGTGCGACCCGGGCGAGGTGGCCGAGCTGGCCGTTCCATCGATGGAGTCGGTGGAGGCGGCGCGCGCGCGGCTGCTGCAGGTGGCGCGGGCGACTGGCGATTTTCTGATTGAGTACTCGGCTAGTGACGGGGTCCCTTACTGGGACACCGGCGCGCCCGGACTTGCGCAGCTCGGCGACTGGCGCAGCCGGCCGGCCGAGCCCGACAATCCGGCCGAGCCGGTGGATTCGTCGGCCGCGGCGATCGGCGCGCAGGGGCTGCTGCGCCTGGGCGCCCTGCTGGCCGGCAGCGACGACGAGGCGGCGCGGCGCTACACGCAGGCCGGCCTGACCATGGCCCGGACGCTGTTCGCGGCTCCCTATCTGTCCGAGGACCCGAGCCATCAGGGCCTGCTGCTGCACGCCGTCTACCACCGCCCCAACGGCTGGGACCACGTGCCGGCCGGCAGCGCCGTTCCGAACGGCGAGTCGTGCATGTGGGGCGACTATCACCTCCTGGAGCTTGCCGTGCTGGTGCAGCGCCTGGGCTGCGGCGGCCGGCTCACCTGGCTGTCCCCGCGCGCCGGCGCCGCCGACGTGCGCCTCTCCGGGTGATGACTGTCCCGACGATCTTCGAGACCTGCCGGCCGCGCGAGGACGTGCTGCGCGGAGCGGTCACCGAGGCCGACTTCGCCGCCGACCTGGCCCAAGTGATTACGGGCGGAGGAAGCCCGGAATACCGCGATCCGGAGTGATACCAGCGAGTCGTACCGTAAAGACGCCGCTCCAATGCCAGATCTCGTAAGACCAAGCCGCGACGGCGACCAGTTCCACTACCTTTGGGCCTCCCGGCGCTGCTTGTCGCTGCTCGCCACGGACGGTGACCTCGTTGCCATCGCCATTGAACCCGGATTATTCGCGCCTCTTGGGGAAAGTTTGCTGAATTGAGTATCGGAGAAGGTGCGCGACGCGGATGGGCAACAGCGGGGCCGAGATTGAGGCTCGTGATCGGATGGGACGCCCGGTCAGCGAACCGCTGGCCATGCTTGACCGCGTCTGAAGGTTCGCGGGGCTGGCCGAGCGGATTGGCGGACACAGGAAGGCCCGGTAGGAGGACGCTGAGGAGCCGATCGAAAGTGCCCGAGCTGAGCGTCAGCCTGGCGCCCAGTCGAGCGCGCCGAGCTTTCCCCACAGCCGTAGCCAATCGGGTGCCGCGTGCTGGGCGATGACGAACGTCAGCCGGCGCCCATGGCCGACCACGCGGCTGGCCACCCGCAGCACCCGCTCGCGCAACCGGCACCGGCTGGAGTCTGCGCCGGTTGCGCGAGCGGGTGCTCCGGGTGGCCAGCCGCGTGGTCCGCCATGGACGGCGGCTGACGTTCTTCATCGCCCAGCACGCGGCACCCGATTGGCTACGGCTGTGGGGAAAGCTCGGCGCGCTCGACTGGGCGTCAGGCTGACGATCAACTCGGGCACTTTCGATCGGCTCCTCAGCTTCCTCCTACGCGGCGTGCCATGTCCTCTATCCGCTCGGTGAGCTCCGCGAACCTTCAGACGCGGTCAATCACACCCAGCGGATCGCTCACCGAGCGTCCCATCCGATCACGAGCGCCAACCTCGGCCTCCGCTGTTGCCGATCCGCGCCGCCAACCTTCTCGGATCCTCAATTCAGCCAACTGTCGCCACGAGGCGCGAATAATCCGGGTTTAACAGAGTCGAGACCGCAGCCCATCTCCGCCAGACCTTTCCTGTTGCTTCCGAGCACGACGTCGCCGAGTTTCATCGCCTCAGCTCACAGAACCCCCGTGTTCAGGCAATTGAGCTTTCCCGCGGGTTGTCGCTGGATGAGACCCTTCGATGTCTTGGTCCAAACCCGACGACGGTAGAAAGCTCAGTCGGAAACCTCTTGCGGGATAGCATCGCTGCGGTCCGGGATTGCGCCGGTGCGATCGAAGCGGAGGCGATTGACAAGGTGTGCGCTGCGTTGGCCGTGTTACGTCCTCTGGCTCCCATATCTATTCTCTCACGGATTTCAGGAGTGTCCGAGGACTCGATACGAAGTCTGGTCTTGGATCTTGGCCGGCCGCTGCATTTGTCGGACGCTGCTGTGCAGTTTCTCGACGAACCGGTCGAGACATGGTTCCGTGAGACGTTCAAGCCGTCGCAAGAGGAGTTGCACGCGTTCATTCACAGGCTGAGTCCACTCGCGGCAGAGAGTGCGTACGTCGGGTCGACGTTGCCGCAATTGATGCTGGAGGCGGGGCAGCTCTCCGAGTTGGTGGCGCTGGCGCTCGCGTCGACCGGACTCCCGGAGACAAGTGAACTCGAGAAATACGAGGTCGAGCTCCATCGTCTTCAGTTTGCGTTGAAGGCGAGTCTGCGTCAAAAGCAATATGTTGACGCTGTGAAACTCGCACTGAAGGCGGGCGGGTTGACCGCCGCAGACGACCTCAATCGCACAACAATTCAGGCCAATACCGATCTTGCGGCACAGTGCCTCGATTCCGAGCGTATTCAGGAGCTCGTGTCCCGGCGGACGTTCGGTTCGAGTTGGATGGGTTCGCATCATGCGTACGAGGCTGGTCTATTGTCTGGCCGCAAGGCGCTTGCCGGAGATGCGCGCAGTCGCCTTCGGATGGCCTATGAATGGTTGAACAATTGGAGTCGATTGACGGACGAGGAACGTAAGAAAGAACGGGTTGACTGCCCCGACATCGCCGAGCTGGCGATGGCGGAGTTGAACGTCCACGGAGCCAAGGCCGCAGCGGCTCGTATCGGACGGTGTAAGCCTCGTGAGGTGTCGTTCCGGGTGGGCCGTATCGTGGCATCGCGGCTTGTCGACCACAGACGAGTTGCAGATTTGAACGATCTCGCGGTTTCCGCCGGAAATGACGTATGGCTCGTGGTCGCCATCATCCTGGAACTTCGTAAGATTCAGCAGGCACCGCCGCCGGCGGTGGTCGAACGCGCCTTTCAGTATGGCCTGCATAAGCGTGGCAGGTTCATGAAAGACGACGTTTGGGATATAGAGGAGACTGGGCTGGCGGCGGTCACAGCGATAGTTGAGGCAGCGCTGCAGGTGTGTGCCTGTTCCCATACTGATGCCGCGGCGCTGCTCGGGCGTCATCTCCCGGAAAGTCCGCCGCGCGGACTGTCGTCGCAGTATTCCGGTTCCCGTTCTCCTACGTTACGCGCGTACTGCCTCCGGGCAGCGCTGGAGGGACAGACACTGCAGATCAACGATCTGGCATATCCAGAGTTGAGAAGTCAACTGGATGCCGGTTCGCAACATCAGTGGTCGCAGGAAGCTAGGGAGTTTAGGGAAAATGTTGGGGCACTATTGCCGTGGTACGATCTGTGGGCGGAAGCGCTTCTCGACAAGATAACCCCGATCCGATTGAATGATCGCCTATGTCGGGCACGCGAAGCGGTAGCAAGGCGAACGCAATACCGCAACGAGTCACCCATATCAAACGAAGTGGCGATCATCTGGTTCGATATTCTGACGCACATGGATGCCGTCGACACGGAGTCGATCAAGAGTCTGATGTCGTGGATCAAGAGCCTGCGGGCGCCTCTCTATACCCGTACGCTGACGGCGCTGGCAAGGAAAGGAGGGTTGCAGGACGGGACAAAAGGTATCGCACTAGATTTCGCGAAGCAGTCATTTGAGCTTACTCGGGACGAGCGTACGGACGCCGAGACGAAGTCGGCGGATATTGTCGATGTCGCCCGCTCGGTGCTTTCGATCAGCCGAACGGAGGCACAAGCGTACTTTGATGAAGCGCTGACGGTAGCCGGCAGTGGCGGCGAGGAGAATCTGTGGCGATGGGACGCGATGCTGGATCTGGCGGAGCGAGCCGCTCGGCACGACCGGCCGACTCCCGAGACCGCGTATCAGCTTGCTCGTTGTGCCGAGCTCACATGGGACTACGTGGTACGAGACTTCGACTGGCGGTCGACCGTGGAGGCGTTGTCGTCGCTGTGCCCGCGGTCGTGCGTCGCCATCCTCAGCCGCTGGCGGGACCGCAACTTCGGGTCGACCGGAAGGATTCTGCCTGTGGCGGTGCATGCGTTGCTTGAGCACGGCTGGGTAGACCCTCGCGACGCGTTGGCGCTGATTGGGTTTGAAGCTGAGTGGGACTACCCACGGCTATTGAGCAGTGTCTTGGATGCATGCGCGAATCGAACGGAGAAGGAGGCTGCCACTTCACTTCTCATACGATACGCGCAAGTTGCCGGCAGCCCCGCGTCGGCTTGGCTCGGACTGAAAGAGATCACCGCAAGACATGGTCTATCCGTTCCGGGGCTTGATGGTCATTTGTCGTTCGCAGCGCGCCAGGAGCATGAGATCAAGGAGCGCTCCGCAGAACAGAGGGACGGATGGTCGGCAGACAAACCGCCGACGCGTCAGTGGGACGACATCTTCTCGGGGAAAGACCTTGCGACGGCCGACGGGATTTCGCGGTCTTATGCGGACTTCAAGGCGACTCCTGCTCCGTGGAGTCATGATGGGTTCTTCGCCGAAGCGCTACGCCGGGTGCCGGTCGGCGACGAGGCTGCGTTCATAGCGAGCGCAGGTCTCACCCCGGTGCTTGGCCTGTATGACCTGCGAACGATATTGGAGCGGATTCCCGACACCTGGAAGGGACGACCGGCGGTCAAGTATGCTCTGGCGGGAACGCTGAAGAGCTATTGCCGACGCTACTGCATGAAGATCGACAGGAGTCGACACTATGAGGTGCTGCCCTTTGATCTAGCCGGCGAGCTCACCGGCCTCGACGAAGCCGACATCAGCGACCTCGTGTTGGATGCCGTCGGCGAGTCGTCGGACCTTGCCGATGCAAGGCGTCTGTTCTCGATGGTTGGCTTGCTCAAATCAATGATCAGCGATGACGAGGCGCTTGACGCCCTGAAGTTCGGACTGCGACTGTTCGAACCGATTCTGGACGAGAAAGACGGAGACGGCCCCTGGTCGAAGGATCTTCTGCCACCGGATTCCATGGTGGAATCAGTCGCTGGCTACGTCTACTCCGGACTCGCCGCGCCGACTGCCGCGGTTCGTTGGGAAGCAGCGCATGTGGTTCGGGGGCTATGTGCGTTGGGCAGGCAGGAGGTGCTTTTTCATCTCTTGAGTCTCGATGAAGCGAACTCCGGTAGCCCGTTCGTCGACGGTCGACTGCCGTTCTACAGACTTCATGCCCGGCAGTGGCTACTGATCGCGCTGGCAAGAGCCTCGACCGAGTTTCCGGATGTGCTTGCGCCGTTCGCCGATCAATTCGTCAATCTTGCCCTGCATGATCAGCCGCACGTCATGATCCGAAAGTTTGCGTCGCTAGTTGCGGTGGCACTGGTCGAGAACGGAGTTCTTTCCGGCGAGAATTTGCGGGAACGTCTGACGAGTGTGAACGTAAGTTCACTTCCCGTGGTGGAGTCGAAATCCTTCGGGCGCGTCAGCCGTGACACGAGTGATGTCGCGGGGGAAGAGGACGAAGACAGGTACTATTTTGGAATCGATATCGGGCCTTACTGGTACAAACCCCTCGGTGAGATTTTCGCCTTGTCGCAGAGCGATGTCGAGAGAGAGGCGCTCGGCGTGATCCGAGGTGACCTCAACTATCCTGGCAAGCGCGCATGGTACGAGGACGAGCGGGCACGTCGAAAGATCTATGACTACCGTCAGACCTATGCGTCACACGGTTCCTATCCGGACACGGACGACCTACATTACTATCTCTCCTATCACGCTATGATGATTGCAGCCGGTAGGTTTCTCGGAACGCGACCGACACACCGCGATCCGGACGGATGGGAGCGCGACGAGTTCGGCGCGTGGCTACTGCTGCATGGGATGTCACGGAACGACGGGCGGTGGCTCGCGGATCGCCGCGACCCCGCCCCGCTGGAGCGGCCCGCATGGTGCGAGCGTGAGAAGGATGACTCCGAGTACAGTGTGGTGACTACGCGTGACTTTGATCAGGCGTTTGTGCAGGGAGACCTCATGAGTGTATGGGGGAACTGGTCGACAGGAAACTCTGCACGTGTTCAGGAGGTGTACGTCAGAAGTGCTTTGGTGTCGCCCGACAGATCTATCGCGTTACTGAGGGCGTTGAGCACGGCCGAGAACGCGCGGGACTACGGGATCCCATGCTCGAATGACAATCTAGAGATTGACCGGAGTGGCTTCGTCCTCGAGGGATGGATCGAAGATCGCGATCGCGATGGTGGACTGGACCGAAAAGACAGATGGTCAGGAGGGGTACGTTATCCGCCGCCAGCGCCAGCAAGGGAGATAGTCGAATCGATGGCCATTGGGACGGACTTGGATGGTCGGGTGTGGTGGGACGAAGCAAAGACACCCGTGATGCGTTCACAGGTGTGGGGAAACCTGGAGACCGAGCGCGATGACCGCGATGATGAGCGCGGGGAGAGGCTTCTAGCGTCCGTCGATTTTGTCAAAGAGGTATTGAGAACTCTTGATTGTGACCTGATAGTCGAAGTTCAGATAGGAAGACGCGGACACCGTTGGCGATACGAAACCAGAGAGGACGATGATGAACGAATTCCAGAGAGGACCAGACTCTACATTGTCAAGAGCGACGGACATTTCGTCACGCTTTGAGCACGTCACGGCGTTGGGTCGCAAGCTCGTTGACGAGCTTGGCATGGAGTCATCGACGGATACTCTCGGCCGCTGGATGGCGCATTATGTCGCCGAACTCATGGATGAGGCGACGAACGCTCCCCCTGAAGAACGCGACTCATCTCGAACGAGATGCTTCGACGCCATACTGGAGCTATGGAGTCACCGCGCCGAATTGCGGAACGGCAGTCCCTTCAAGGAGCTGGAGACGATCATACGTGCGCTGGAGAGCTTGGATCCAGAAAATGACACACCCCGGTACTTCCGTAACCTCAGAGGCACGATCGACGAGAGAGATGAGGGCGAAGACACGCAGTCCCTGATCGAGTTTGTTGGCGAGGTCGATATAGCCGCAAGAATCCTGATTGGCGAGATTATTGCGGATGCTGGCCGTTCGGCCATCGATAGATCCAAAGCCTGGGTCGAACTCGCCAAAGACGCCGGGGCCGATTCCGGGGTCGTTAGCGTTGTTATCGAAGCTGTATCCGACGATCCAAATACTGAGCCGGGTACTGACGGGAGAGAATGTGATCGCCTTCAGAACCGCATTGATCGATTGGAGAATTTCGTGGAGATGGCGAGGACCATGGTTGACGACCTCAAGAAGAGGCAGGAAACGGGCTGAATTCCCAGCCTTCTGATGATGGCGATTGATCAGGGACGCGTCGCGGCGGGGCTCAGTGGAGACCACACTATTGACCGATAAGCAGGAGGGGAAGGACATGATGCGGTTGAGTGCGATCGCGACAGGAGTGGCGATGATGTTCGGAGCATTGATGGCAGGTGCCAGCGGCTTGTCCGAGGAGGGATCGGGCACCTTGGTCACGAGACGCCTTGCGCTGCCCGGCTTTACCGGGATAGAGGTTGGCGGTTCCTGGGAGGTCACCGTGCAGCCCGGTCCATACGACGTGCAGGTCACCGTCGACGACAACGTGGTCGACGATCTGCGGGTCGAGGTACGCGGCGACGCGCTGCACTTCGGGTTGCGGCCGCAGGTGAGACTGCGGCGCGTGACGCTGCGCGGGCAGGTGACCATGCCGGTGCTCGATGCGGTGCGGGTCAGCGGCAGCGGAGACGCGACGTTCGCGGACTTCGAGAGTCCGTCGCTACGGCTCGGCGTCACGGGCTCCGGGGACGTGGAAGGCTCGGGCATCGCCGTCGGTGCCCTGGCTGCCGCGGTCTCGGGCTCCGGCGACATCGCGCTGGAAGGCTGCGCGACCGAATCCGCCGAGGTGTCGATCACCGGCTCCGGCGACGTCACGCTGCTCGGAGCGGCCGATGACCAGACGGCGGGCGACCTGAGGCTGCAGATCAGCGGATCCGGCAGCGCCGACCTGGGCGGATGCGCGTTCGCCTCCGCGGACATCGGCATCACCGGCTCCGGATCGGTCACGCTTACGCTTGGCAGCGGAGACCTCACCGGCAGCATCTCGGGCTCGGGCGAGGCCCGCTACCGCGGATCTCCTAAGCGGGTGGACGTGCGCACCACGGGCTCCGGCCGCGTGATCAAGGACGGCTGAGCGGCCAGCTCACCCCCGACGGCGCCCGTGATTTCGTTGACACGCTCGGAGGGCACGTGTGACAGTCCCGGACAATCCCAAAAACTGACTGCTACGCGTGCAGGCATGGTTTGGCGTGCCCGCCGGTAGCGACCGATCGGAGGTTCTTCTTGAAAAGGCAACTGTTTCTCTCGTTGTTGTTCGTGGTGCTCGGGTCGATGCTGTTCGCCGCCGGCACGGAGGAAGGCGCGGGCGGCGACGTAACGCTGACCTACCTGACCTGGTTGACGCAGGGCGAGGAAGACGAGCTGTTGAACCGGTTCATGGAGGAAAATCCCGGGATCACGATCGAGGTGGAGGCGATTGACGGAGCTAAGTACGGCGAGATCCTCAGGCTGCGGATGACCGCCGGCGACCTGCCGGACGTGATCACGGCCAAGCAGAACTTCGTCGAGATGTTGCTCAATGAAGGATGGGCGCTGGACATCACGGATGAGCCCGCGACCGCCCTGCTCGACCGGGCTCCGGCCGTCCGCGACTCCCTTACCTACCAGGGGAAGGTGTACTCCGTGCCTCACGAGGCTTCCCTCGGCTACAGCCACATGTACTACAACAAGGTGATTTTCCGGGAGCTCGGTCTGCCGGTTCCGTTCGCCCCGGCGTCGATCGGCGAGCTGGAGTCCGTGCTGGAGACGATCGCGGCAGCCGGCGTCGAGCCGGTGCTGTTCGGCGCGAAGGATCACTGGGTCACCGGGTTCTTCGCGCTACGCTATTTCGAGTCCGCCATGTACGGCGCGCTCGCGGAGATGAATGGGGGGACCCCCATCGAACCGAACGAGGCCTACTACAGCGGCATCGCCAAGCCGTCCGACGCCCTGCGCACCGCCTTCGAGACGCTCAAGCGCTGGCAGGACAGCGGCTGGATTTCGAGAAACAGCCTGTCCATGACGTGGCCGGAGTCATTCGCTCATTTCGCGGCCGGCAACGCCGCCGTATTCCCGCAGGGGTTCTGGGTTCCGGGCATGGATCAGACGCTGCAGGCCGACGCGGAGGTGTTCGAGATCGGCGCCTTCTACATGCCGCAGGACAGCGTGGACGGCAACTACTACGCCACCGGCCTCACGGACAAGATGCTGATGGTGAACGCCAGGTCCGACAACCTGGACGCGGCCAAGGTGCTTCTGAACTGGCTGGGCTCGGAAGAGAACCTCGCTTTCTACCTCAATTATCGCAAGGCAGGCGGCTTCATTCTGCCGGTAGACGGCATCGAGCCGCAGCCGGTGTTCGCGGAGTGGAACGAATACCTCACCTCGCTCGAACCGATCACGCTGCTGACCGTGTTTCCGTTCGTCCCCGGCGACGAGCACACCAACTATGGACAGTTCAGCCAGTCGGTGCTGGCCGGTGCGACCGTCGACGAAGCTCTCGGCGATCTCGATGCGTTCTACGCCGAGCACAGAGGCCAGATCGCGGTACCGGAACGATAGTCAGGCGGCCGGCGTTCGGTGGGGGAGGCCGGCGACGGTCTCCCCCGGCCGGCCTTCGCACCCCGTGGTGACCGGAACCAAACTGTCATGAAACGGATCCCCGGGCTGCGGGGGAGACTGGAGCGACGCGACTTCAGAGCAGCCTTGCTCTCGATCGCCATCCCGTTCGTCCTGTTCTTCGCGTTCGTCTATTTTCCGCAGCTGATGAACGTCGTCCTCAGCTTCACGGACTGGAACGGCTACAGCAGCAGCCTCAGCTTCGTGGGACTGGCGAACTACGCGAAGTTCTTCACCTATGAGCCGATGACGTCCGCGATCGTGAACTCCTTCGTGTTCACCATCAGCGTCACCATCCTCGGTCTGATCACGCAGCTCGGGATGGCCTTGGTCCTGTACCGGGGGATCCGCGGCGTCGGCTTCTTCAAGACGGTGTTCTACCTGCCCCTGCTGTTCAGTTGGGTGATCCAGTCGGTGATCTGGAGCAGCATCCTGCGCTTCAACGGGCTGCTGAACACGCTGCTGGAGTCGATCGGCCTGGAGGTGCTGATACGCGACTGGCTCGGCGAGATCGGCACCTCGATGGCAGCCGTGATCTTCGTGAACACGTGGGCCGGCTTCGGCTACGGCCTGATCATCTTCCTTGCCGGGCTCATGTCAATCCCGCGGGAGATCGAGGAGGCGGCGCAGATCGACGGCGCCTCCGGCTTCCGCGGATTCAGGCACGTCACGCTGCCGTTGATCATGTACTCGGTGACCATCGACCTGTTTCTGGGGATCCGCACGCTGAGCACGTTCGATCTGATCTTCATCATGACCAGAGGGGGGCCGCGCGGTTCGACCAGGACGGTGGCGCTGGCGATCTACGAGGAGGCGTTCCGATTCGACCGGGTGGGATTCGCCGCCGCATCCGCCGTTCTCTTTACCTGCATCATAGGAGTCCTGGCGTTCCTGCAGGTGCGGACGACGCGGCGTCTGGAGGTGCAGCATTAGCGCCTCAAGGGTCGCGGCGTTGCCCAGCGGAACAGGCGATGCGCTCGGGGTGGCGATCTTCAGGTATGCGCTCGCGGTGGCCGCCTTGATGGTGATCGGCATCCCGATCCTCTATGGGTTCCTGGGGGCGTTCAAGCAGAACAGCGAGGTCCTCCTCTCCAGGTTCCTGCCCGAGTCCGTGTACTTGGGTAACCTTATGCGCGTGCTCGGCGATCAGAGGGTGCTGCGAGCGGTCGTCAACTCGTTCTACATCTGCCTGTTCTCGCTGATCGTAGGCTGCGTGCTGTGCCTGCTCGCGGCGGTCCCGATCGCCCGGCGCACGGAGCGGATCTTCGGCGTGCTCTACGCGGTCTTTCTGAGCTCGATGATCGTCCCCGCGATCGCCAGCTTCGTGACGCTGTACGTCATGATGGCCAGGCTGCGGCTGGTGAACAACACGTCCGCGGTCTCGCTGCTGTACGCCGCCCAGTTCATGCTGCCGATCGGCGTGCTGATCTTCACCAGCTTTCTGAGGACGGTTCCCCTGGAGCTCGAGGAAGCGGCGAAGATGGAGGGTTGCGGCTATTTCGGGCGCATCTTCCACGTGAGCGCGCCCCTGATCAGGGCGCCGGTGCTGTCGCTCGCCGTCCTGCAGCTCCCGGCAGTGTGGAACGAGTTCCTGATACCGCTCCTCTTCCTGCGCAAGCAGGAGACGAAGCCGCTGACGCTGCTCATCTACAACTTCACAAACGAGCGCGAGAGCGACTTCGGCGCGATCTTCGCCCTGATCGTCGTCGGCATGATCGTCCCGCTGGCGCTTTTTCTGGTCGCGCGGAAGAAGATCGAGGAGAGCGTCGGGGCTACGGCCGGTGGCGTGAAGGGCTGAGGCAGCGTCTCCGGCTCGGGAGGTCCGCTACCGCGGGGACTCGGGCTCGCCTTCTGTCAGCAATCGCCGCAAGGCACCGAGGGTCTGTTTCGCGACAGAGACCGCGCGGTCGGCATCGTCTTTGGTAGGAGTGCCCAGGGGCAGCAGACCCGACTCCGCCGGGTATCTGCCGCGGTAGATCTCGTCCATGAAATCGATGTCAGCAGGCTGAAGTGGCGTAGGCAACCGATACTCCTCGGCTATCGCCAGCAGCCGATAGATGCTGTGGATCTTCTCAAGCTCCCAGCCGCGGTCCAGGACCATCGTCTTAATCGACTTCTCCACGCACTGCTGGGCGTGATAGCACGCGCCGCGGTAGAAGCCGCCGGACAGGAGATGCTCGGCGGCCTTGAGGTCCTCCTCCGCCTGCTGGACCCACGCCTTGATGCCCTCTCTCATGTAGATACAGATTCCCTCGCTGACGATCGTGCGCAGGAACACGCTTCCGCGCCGGAACTCTTGCGCGAACTGGGAGCGGGTGAGCACGTAATGGTCGATTGCGAACGTGCGCTTGAAGGAGCTCAGCGCTGTCGTCAGCTCACGAGCGCTGTCGTTTCCTGGGGCGTCGCCTCGGTCCTGCGTCACGACCAGCAGGTCGAGGTCATTACCCGACGATGTCTGCGCGACCGACCCGAACAGAATGATCTCGATCGGATCGATCGCGTCGACGACCGCGTCACGTACCAATGATGCGGTCTTCCGTGTGACCACGGAAGAAACGATACCACGCGGCCGCGCCCCCTTGGGCTGCAGCGGTACGGGGCGCCGGCCCGTGCGAGCGCAGTGCCGAGTCCTCGTCCTCGTTTTTCCACGTGCCGGTGAGCTGCACGTCGTGTTCGACCGAGCCCATCGGCGAACCGCTATCCCGTGGCGGGACCGGGGCGGCCGCCAGCGCCGGGATGCAGGATGTCGCGGACTTCCAGCGGCTGCTCCAGCTCCTGGTTGGCCTGCTCCAGCTTCTGACGGCTGGAGACCACGCAGACGGAGGCGTGTTCGGACGGCGCCAACAGGTCGCCGAGCGCTTCCTTCACGGCCCGCGGGGTGACGCGGCGCAGCGACTCGTAGCGTCGCTGCCGCAGCTCATCGGTCGTGCCGCTGAGGTGGCGCTGCAGCGCCGCGCCGGTCGCCTGTCCGGGTCGGACCGGGCGGAAGTCGCCCTTGGCGGTGGCGATGATGGCGCGGTCGATGTCGAGCTGGCTCCAGTCGGAGTCGGCGACGTAGCGGTCCGTGGAGTCGAACACGCCGAGGGTGCGCGCCACGTGCGGGTCGCGGTACGAGCCGAAGGCGGCCCGCGCGGATCGCGCGTCGTAGGAGAAGCTCGCGCCGTAGGCGTTGCCCTTGAAGCGCACCTCCGGCAGCAGGTAGTCCATGCGGATCAGGTGGGCTCCCACCCGTAGCGGCGCCTCGGCCGGGTCGGAGGCGTGCGGCGCCGGGATCACCTTGGCGCAGTGGGCCACCTGGATCGGCCCGGCCAGACCGGCGTGCGCAGGCGGCAGGGGAGCGAAGCCGGTCGGCGCGGCGACGACCGGGGCGGCCGGCATCGACGCGATCCAGGAGGCCATGGCCGTGGAGGCGAGGTCGAAGGCGGCGTCGCCGCCGGTGAAGCTCACCGCCAGCCGGTCGCGGTTCAGCAGGAAGTCGCGGATCGACTCGATCCGCCCGATCAGCGCGTCGGCGTGATCGTCGAACGCGCCCGCGACTTCTTCGCACTGGTCGAGTTGCGGGAGCCCGCCCATCAGGTCATGCAGGTAGCCGTCCTCGCTCATGCCGCGCGCCGCGTAGGTCTGGGCGGTGCCCAGGCCCTGATGCACCAGTTGGGTGCGGAAGCGGGAGCGCGTCTGCACCATGACCTCGCGCAGCCGCTCGCGGTCCCCGGGATCGACCTCGAACAGCAGGTCGCGCAGCAGCTCCAGCGCCGCTTCCATCTGGTCGTCCAGCGCCTTGACGCGAACGGTCAGCCGCCAGACCCGTCGCTCCGGCTCCTCGGCATGCCAGCCGATCCCGGTCGAGGCGGCGATGCCGCCGGTGGTGGCCGCCGATCGCCGAGCGATCGCCGCGTAGTCCTGTCCGGCGGCGCCGAGCTTGCGTAGCGCCGACGTGTAGCGCGGCACGAAGGGCCAGAGCTCCGCGGGCAGTCCGACCAGGTCGAACGACAGCGCCAGGTAGTTGACGCCGTTGGCGTACACGTCGTTGCGCAGGACATCGACCCCGCCGACGTCGTGCACGGCGGTGTCGATGTGCGTGATCTCGCCCGGCAGATCGCCCACCGCAAGCTGCGGCAGACGCGCCAGCGCCTCCGGGCTGTTGGGCTGGCTGTTGCTGCGCTGCAGCGCGGCCGCCTCCTCGGCGATCCGTTGGGTATCCCCGTCGGAGAGACGTGAGCGCAGCGTGCGCATCCGTTCCGTGAAGGCAGTGTCCGTGCGTTCCTGCAGCTCCGGATCGGGACGCAGGCGGATACGGAGGCGGTGCGGATTGGCAAGCAGCCGTTCGCGGATCATCCGCTCGAAGAGCTTCGGATCGTCGCGGTAGCGCTGCCGGAACGCCTCCAGGTGCTCGCCCAGCCGCAGGAACGTCAGGGGGTCCATGCCGTAAATCCACGCGTCCAGGACGCGGTCCAGCATGTGCAGCGGGTACATGGGCTGGATCTCCTGGTAGTGGTAGGTGGCCTGCTGCAGTGCGGTGTCGACCTGCTCGGCGGTCACCCCGTTCTCGGCGATGTCGCCCAGGGTGGATACGACCAGGTCCGTGAACCGCTCCGTGCGGTCGGCCTCGCTGTCCTTGATGCCCACGGCGAAGGCGATCTCCCGCCCCAGCGGAAACGCCCCCGAGGAGACCAGATCGGCGCCGATGCCGCTGTCGATGATCGCCTTGCGCAGCGGCGCCGCCTCGTGGCCGAGCAGGATCGTGTCCAGCAGGTACCACTCGATCCCGGCATCGACGTCGGTGGCGTCGGCCGTCAGCCAGCCCAGAAACAGGTAGGTCTTGCCGTCCGTGGCCTCGCCCGGGCCGATCGGATAGGTGTCGTCGAAGTGGCGCGGTTCCGACCAGCGCGGCTGCAGACCCAGGTCGATCGCGGGCGTGGCGCTGGTCAGGCCGGAGAGCCGTGGGCTGAGGAAGTCCAGGTAGTCTTGCGTCGGGATGTCGCCGTACAGGAAGAAGTAGGCGTTGCCGGGCTGGTAGTGGTCGGCGTGGTAGCGGCGAAAGGCATCGTAGGTGAGGTCCGGGATCGATTCCGGCTCGCCGCCGGAGGAGCGGCCGTAGATGGTGTCCGGCAGCAGCTTGCGCATGGCGCCGCGGTACAGCCGAGCGAGCGGGCTGGAGTAGGCGCCCTTCATCTCGTTGTAGACGATGCCGGTCACCGCCAGCGCCCCGGTCGGGTCGTCCGGATCGGCGGGGGCCAGGTGGTGGCCTTCCCGCTTGAACGAGTCCTCGGTGAGCAGCGGATGGAACACCGCGTCGAAGTACACCTCGGCCAGGTTGAACAGGTCCTTGCGGGTGTTGCTGGCCACCGGGTAGTAGGTGCAGTCGGGCGCGGTCATGGCGTTGATGAACGTGGCCATGCTCATCTTCAGCATCTCGAAGAACGGCTCGCGCACCGGGAAGCGCCGGGAGCCCGCCAGTACCACGTGCTCGAGGATGTGCGGCAGCCCGGTGTCGTCCGGCGGCGGCGTGGGGAAGTTGATCGAGAACAGGTTCTCCGGGTCGTCGCAGTGCACGTGCAGGATGCGGGCGCCGCTGGCCCGGTGGTCGACTCGATAGGCGCGGCCCCGCACCTCCGGTACGGGATCGACCGACCGGACGGTGAAGCCGTCGATCGCCTCGCCGGCGGCGTGCAGGGCTTGGGGAATGGCAGGCATGACGGGCGCAATCATACCCGACGCCATGCCCGACGCGGGCGCCGGCGAGCGGCCGCCGGCTCAGCCTTCGCTTTGCGGTGCGATGCTCCGGTAGGCGCCGCCGAAGAACAGCAGCGGATCGCCGTCTTCTGCGTCTCCGGCGACGATCCGGCCGACGAAGATCTCGTGGTCGCCGCCCGGCAGCCGATCGGTCAGCCGGCAGTCCACCCACGCCAGCGCGTCGCGGAACACGGGGGCACCGGTCTCGGCGGTGCGCAGCGCGACGCCATCCAGGCTCTTGGGGCCGGGGGTGGCGAAGCGCTGGGAGAGGCCTTCCTGGTCGCGGCGCAGGATGCTGACCGCGAAGGCGGCCGATTCGGTCACCCGCTCGCGCATGGCGTTGCGCAGGTCGACGGCGAACAGGATCAGGGGAGGAGAGAGCGACAGCGACAGCAGCGAGTTGGCGGTCATCGCCCACCCCGCGGCTCCCTGTCCGGTCGTCACCACGGAGACGCCCGTGGCGAACATGCCCATGATGCGGCGCTGCTCGCGGGGATCGAAGTCCGGCATCGGCTGCTCCTCTACTGTATGGCCGAGACGATCGTGTCGAGTCCAGCGGCCGGATCGGAACCCAGGTCGACGCGGAGCACGCGCCGGCCGGCGTCGAGCAGCGCCTGCCGGTCGCCGAGCGCCTGCGCCTCGATCAGCACCCCGAACGACAGCGAGCTCTCCTCTGCGCCGGCCCGGTCCGGTATCGGCAGGTCGTCCGCGCAGCGGGCCGTGAGCTGCATGAACGCGCCGGTTCCGGCGTCGCCCTTGTGGAGCTGACCGGTCGAGTGCAGGAACCGCGGGCCGTAGCCGCAGGTCGTGGCAACGCCGCCGGTGATCTCCAGGATGCGCCGCCGCAGCCGGTCCAGCGCCGCGTCGGTTGCGGGCGCCGGCGCCAGGTAGGCGTGCAGCGCCACGTACCCGAGCGGTCCGTCCGACTCCGGCGGCCGCAGGAACGCCGCGAGTGCGCCGGGCACGTCCGCCGCGGCACCGCCGTACACGGTGAGGCCGTCGAGGGCCGCCGTCGGGGTCAGGACCGGCAGAGAGCCGGTGTCCCGGTAGGCGTCGACCATGCTCCGCGCCCTCGCCTTGGCCGACTCCACGTTCGGCTGGTCGAAGGGGTTGATGCCCATCACCGCGCCGGCCACGGCGGTGGCGATCTCCCACCGGTACATGACCGCGCCCAGCTCGTCGGGCGAGTCCAGGACGCATTCGGCCACCGGGTGGCCGGCTTCGGCCAGCGCATCCAGGCCTCCGGCCGGCTCGGTGCTCAGGCGATGGCCGACGAACACCCGGTCCTCGGGATAGCGGCGTGCGTCGAGCTCCATCTCGCCCTCCACGGGCAGGATGCCGCGGCCGTCCTTGCCGGTGCTCTCCGCGATGAGCTGCTCGATCCAGGCGCCGAGCGGAGCCAGGCTCTTCGAGGAACGCAGCATCATCTTGTCCCGCCCGGATCGCTCGGCGGCGCCCAGCAGCGCGCCCAGCGCGACCCCGGCGCTGTCCCCGATCGGCTGCACGGCTTCGGCCGCGGCGGCCTCCAGCAACCGTGCGACGTCCACGCCCATGAGCGCCGCCGGCACCAAACCGAAGTTGGACAGCGCCGAGTAGCGGCCGCCCACCTCCGGGTCGCCGTACATCACGTGCGCCGCCCCGAGCTCGCGGGCCTCGCGCTCCAGGCCGGAGCCCGGATCGGTGATCGCCACCACGCGCGACTGCGCCGCCGCGCGGCCGACCTCGCGGTCCAGCCACGTGAAAAGGTGCCGGAACAGGCTGATCGTCTCCACCGTGCCGCCCGACTTGGTGGCGACCAGCACCAGCGTCCGCTCGGGCGGCGCCTCGGCCACCGCGGCGCGCACGGCGTCGGGATGCGTGCTGTCCAGCACGCGCAGGTTCAGGTATCCGGGGCGGCTGCCCAGCACGCGGCCGAACACCTCGGGCGCCAGGCTCGAGCCGCCCATGCCCAACAGCAGCGCCCGGGTCAGGCCGGCCGCCCGAGCGTCGGCGACCACGCGCTCGATCGCGGGCAACTCGGCGCTCATCGCCGTGGGAAGCGTCAGCCACCCCATGCGGTCGGCGATCTCGGTCGGGTCGGGACCCCAGACCGTGTGGTCGCGCGCCCGCAGCCGGTCGCCGATCCGTTCGGCGCCCAGGCGCTCCCGGCACGCCCGAACCTCCGCCGCGAGGGAGGATGGGTGGCAGTGGAACGTCAAGCGGCCAGCTCTGACCGTTTGTGCTCGACCGACGCGAGCAGCGCGTCGAAGGACTCCGCGAACGCGGCGACGCCGGCCTGCTGCAGGTCGGCCGTCACGCTGTCCAGGTCGACGCCGGCGCCGGCAAGCCCGCCGATATGGCGCCGCGCTTCGTCCACGCCCGCGGTCAACGTGACGGCGGCCGTGCCGCCGGCGCGGAATGCGTCCAGCGTCTCCGGAGGCATCGTGTTGACGGTGTCGGGCCCGATCAGGTCGTCCACGTACTTGGTGGCCCGGTAGGCCGGGTTCTTGGTGCTGGTGCTTGCCCAGAGCAGGCGCTGCACGCGGGCGCCGGCCGCTGCCAGATTCTCCCAGCGCTCTCCGGAGAAGATCGACTGGTAGGCCGCGTAGGCGATCCTGGCGTTGGCGACCGCCGCCGTGCCGAGCAGGGGCGAGCCGTCCGGCAGGGCGTCGTCGACCGCCGTGTCCACGCGGCTCACGAAGAACGACGCCACGGAGCCGATGCGGTTCACGGCGTGGCCGCCGGGCACGGCGGGTCCGTGTGCGGCCAGTTTGGTCAGGCCGTCCAGGTAGGCGGCTGCCACCCGGCGATAGCCGTCCACGGAGAACAGGAGCGTGACGTTGATGTTGATCCCGGAGCCGATGAGCTCGGCGATCGCGGGCACTCCGGCGGGGGTGCCGGGCACCTTGATCATCAGGTTCGGGCGGCCGACTGCCGCCGCCAGCCGCCTGGCAGCGGCAACCGTTCCCCGTGTGTCGTGGGCGAGCGCCGGGCTCACCTCCAGGCTCACGAACCCGTCGCGTCCATCGAGGCGGTCGTAGGTCGGGCGCAGCTCGTCGCACGCGCGCGCGATGTCCGCGATCGCCAGCGCCTCGTACGCTTCCTCGGTGGACGCGTCCCGTGGCACCTCGCGGAGTTGCTGGTCGTAGTCGTCGCTCTCGCCGATCGCCTTCTGGAAGATGGTGGGGTTGGACGTGACCCCGCGCACCCCCTCGGCTACCAGCCGGGAAAGGCCGGCGTCGCGCAGGAAGCTGCGCTGGATGAAGTCGAGCCAGACCGCCTGGCCCAGTTGCGTCAGATCGTGTGGTGTCGGCACCGCGGTTCTCCTTGATTGATTACGCCACATGGTACCGCGCGCGTTCGATGGCAGTCATGCGACGGAACCCGACGGGGACGTCTTCGAGCCCCTGTTTCGCGATCGATCATTCTTGCGTGAATCGGCCGGCGCGGGTAGGCTCGATCGATGAAGCCGCAGTCCGCCCGACCCCGCTACCTCGACGCCATCACGGCGCTGTTCGTGACCACGCTGGTGGTTTCGAACATCATCGCCGGCAAGCAGGTCGCCTTCACCCCGACCATCGTCCTGCCCGCCGCGGTGATCCTGTTCCCGCTGACCTACATCCTCGCGGACGTGCTCACCGAGGTGTACGGCTACCAGCGCTGCCGCCGGGTGATCTGGATCGGCTTTCTCTGCAACGCCGTGGCAGTCATCGCCATCGCGATCGGCGGCTGGCTGCGGCCGGCCGGATTCTGGGACGGCCAGGACGCCTACATGCGCACCTTGGGCGCGGTCCCGCGCATCGTGGCGGCATCGTTCCTGGCCTACCTCGCCGGCGAGTTCGTCAATTCGTTCGTGCTCGCCAAGCTCAAGGTGGCCACCTCGGGCAGGATGCTGTGGCTGCGTACGATCGGCAGCACGGTGGTCGGCCAGTTGATCGACTCCGGCGTGTTCATCACGGTCGCCTTCATCGGCGTGTTCCCTTCCGGCCAGGTGCTGCAACTGATCGTGGCGCAGTGGCTGTTCAAGGTCGCCTACGAGACGGTCGCCACGCCACTGACCTACGCCGTGGTGGGCTGGCTGAAGCGGAGCGAGGGCGTCGACCATTTCGACACCGGGACCGACTTCACGCCGCTTCGCATGGGCGTGCCGTCCCGTGGCTGAGGACTCCCCGGCCGGCGACGAGCTGACCCTGCTGGGCGCGGCGGGCGTCGCCCAGCCTTCCCGGAAGCTGGAGACGTTCCCGAACCGCAGCCCGGACCGACCCTACCTGGTGAGCCTGGAGTGCCCGGAGTTCACCTGCGTGTGCCCGATGACCGCTCAGCCGGACTTCGCCACCATCTCCATCCGCTACATCCCCGACCAGCGGGTCGTGGAGTCCAAGTCGCTGAAGCTGTACCTGTGGTCCTACCGCAACGAGGGAACATTTCACGAGCACGTGACCAACCGCATCCTCGACGACCTGGTCGCGGCGCTGCAGCCCGTCGCCTGCGAGGTGACCGGCGCCTTCAGCGTGCGCGGCGGCATCTCCATCACCGTGCGCGCCTCCTTCGAGAAGCCCGGCTCGGGCGGCTGGTCCGTACTCCCACGGCCGGCTCCCTCAATGGTGTAGCCCGCCGGGACGGCACGTACGCAGCCACCGATCCCACGATGCCACCGGTATCGCACCCGTTCAAGAAAGGAGCCTTGGTCGTTCTGATGAACTACAATGATCATGCTCCACCCCATGTTCACGTGAAGTATCAAGGCGATGTCCGCAGCTACCGGATCGACATCAGAAGCAGGAACTGGCTCAGACCGGGGAGTGTGCTGCCGCGTCCTCTCCGACGGATGATCGAGGCTTGGGTGGAAGCTCACGAACAAGAACTGATCGAGCAGTGGAACGGAGTCAGACAGGGTCGACCGATCTCGATCGTAGGGTGACGACAGTATGAAATGGGGAGAATGGCAGGCGGTGGCGGACGATGAGAGCAGATGGGACCATCACCAGGAGAAGGGGGTCCTGAAGGCCGAACACCTCGCACAATTCGTTTTGCGAGTGTGGTTTGAGGAGGACTTGGACGTTTCCATCTATGAGCTGGACTTTCGTCCGTTGTTCGTCGACGAGAATCCCGGCGGCGTGTTCGAATTGTTGAGAGACGAGGAACGGTTTCGGCAGGTACTCGGAGACTATGCGCTGATCTGGCCCAATCCCGAGAGCGGTGCGTATGACGAGCATGCAATCGATCTGGCTCCCGAGTGTGTGCGCTTTTTCTGCGAGCGGTATGGAAAGCGAGTCAAGCGCGCACACCAGGAGAGGGTGGCCTGAGCCGATCCGCGACGGCTCTCGACCTCGTCGTCCGCGGCGGGCTGGCGTTCGACGGCACCGGCGCTCCGCCGCTGGAGGCGGACGTCGCGGTGAGCGGCGGGCGGGTGGCGGAGGTCGGGCGCATCAGCGGCCGGGCCCCGGTCGAGATCGACGCATCAGGCCTCGCGGTGGCGCCGGGGTTCATCGACATCCACAGCCACTCCGACTACACGCTGCTGGTCGATCCGCGGGCGGTGAGCGCCGTGCACCAGGGAGTGACCACCGAGGTGGTCGGCAACTGCGGTCACGGCTGCTTTCCGATCAGGGACCGGGCGCTGTCGTCGCGCATCATCTACGGTTTCGACGGGCAGGTGCCGATCGACTGGTCCACGCCGGCGGCGTACCTGGAGCGCCTGGAACGGGCTCGGCCGGCGGTCAACGTCATGACGCTGGTGCCCAACGGCCAACTGCGCCTGGCGACGATGGGGCTGGAGGACCGCCCGGCCGGCGAAGCCGAGGTGGCAGCCATGACGCACCTCCTGGAAGAAGGCATGGACGCCGGGGCCTGGGGCTACTCGACCGGCCTGGAGTACGCCACCGAGCGGGGCGCCCGCGAGCCCGAGATCACCGCGCTGGCGGCGGCCGCGGCCCGGCGCGGCGGGCTCTACGCGACCCACACCCGCGATCGGGACCAGGACGCAGTCGGGGCCGTGGAGGAAGCGATCCGTACGGCCCGCGCCGCCGGTGCCAGGCTGCAGGTCTCCCACCTGGCGCCGCGCAGCGGCCCCGATCACACGGCCCGCTGCGTCGACGCGGTGGACGGCGCGCGGGCCGCGGGCGACGACGTCGCGTTCGACATGCACACCCGCCTCTACGGCCTGACCTTCCTGTACGCGATGCTGCCGCATTGGCTGCTCGGCGAGAGCCCGGCGAGCCAGGCGCGCCACCTGGGCATGCGCGAGTCGCGCGAACGCATCCGCTCGCATCGCTCCATCATCACCGGGCTCGGGGACTGGGGCCGCGTGTTCCTGCTGGACAACGAGGTGTGGCCGGACCTGGCCCGCCTGGACTTCGAGGAAATCGGCCGCCGCCGCGGATCGGGCGCGTTCGACGCCGCCTGCGACCTGCTCAGGGACAGCGTCGGCGCCGACAGGGCGCCGATGGTGATCATGCGCAGCTACACGCAGGAGATGCAGGAGTCGGTGTTCGCGCACGAGTTGTGCGTGCCGGGGTCCGACGCGACCGCCCTGGCCCCGGACGGCCCGCTGGCGGGCTCGGCGTTCATGGGCGCCTATGGCTGGGCCGCCTGGTTCTGGCGCTTCATGGTGTGCGACAGCGCGCGCCTGACCCCGGAGGCCGCCATCCACAAGCTCAGCGGCCAGCCGGCGGACATCCTCGGCCTTGCCGATCGGGGCCTGCTGAGACCTGGCATGCGGGCGGATCTCGCCGTCTTCGATCCCGGCAGCTTCGCGGACACGGCGACGACGTTCGAGCCTAACAAGCTCGCCACCGGCATGCGCCACGTGGTGGTCAACGGCACGATCACCCTCCGGGACGGGTCATTGACCGGGAAACGGGCGGGCGAGGTGCTGCGCAAGCGGTGAGAACCGAGCGATCTCCCGATCAGGACTCCTCGTCGGTCTCCCGGTACAGGAGAGCCGTGCTGGCAGCCAGGACCTTGTCGTAGGCGGCCAGCGCGCCGGGGTCCAGGTCGGCCTTTGGTATCGGCTCCAGGTCGAAGTGCCCGTAGCGGTCCTCGCCCCGCACCAGGGTGGCGGTGTCGCGCATGCCGGAGGTCTGACGAATGGAGGTGGGGACGTAGCGAACGGCGATGCCGATGCGGCGGTCGCCGCGCGCCGCCGGCGCCGAGCCGTGCACGATGAGGACGTGGTGGAGGGACATCTGCCCCGGGTCCAGCGTCAGGTCGACGGCCTCATCCTCGTCCACCTCGACGGAGACCTCCTGGCCGCGGGTGAGCAGGTTCCGGTCGTCGACCGTGTCCGTGTGCGGCATCTGTCGAGCCGATTGGGTGCCGGGAATCACGCGCATGCAGCCGTTGTCGGGGGTGCTGGGCGACAGGGCGATCCAGGCGGTGACCACCTCGTCCGAGGACAGGCCCCAATAGGTGGCGTCCTGGTGCCAGGAGACGAACGCGCCGTCGCCGGGGTTCTTGATGAACGCGTTGCTGGTCCAGCACAGCAGGTCCGGGCCCAGGATCTCGGCCACCGGGGCCAGAACCCCGGGGTGGCGCACCAGCTCGGAGAGCCATGCCAGCGCCACGTGGCCCTTGTGGCGAAGGATCGTGGGTGCCCGCTCCGGCTCCGCCTCCTCGAAGGATTCCAGCTTCGCTCGGAAGGCGGCCGCCTCCGCGGGAGACAACGCCGTCACCGGGCACAGGTAACCCTCATGGGCATAGCGTTCGCCGGCCGTCATGGGCCGATCATCCTACCATCAGCGCACTCTGGCAGCACACGCTGGCAGCGCAGGGAGGATGCATGACAGATCGCGAACGCTACGAATCAGGCCGCAGAGTGCTCTCGAAGATGCTCGGCGAAGCCGCCGCGGAGGCTTCCACGGAGAACATGCGCGCACTTCATCCCGAGTTCGAGCGACTGGTGATGACGCAGGTGATGCATGACCTGTACGGCCGTCCCGGGCTGGACATCAGAATACGACTGCTGTGCACGATCGCGGCGCTGACGGTGCTCGGCCGGCCGGAGCAGATCGGCGTTCACATCGACCGGGCGCTGGGCTCCGGATGCACGAAGACGGAGATCGAGGAGGTCATGCTGCAGATGAGCGCCTTCGGAGGATTCCCCGCGGCGTGGGACGCGCTGGCCGTGCTGCGCGACAAACGGGACGGTTCTACCGCCAAGGAACCATGAAGAACCCGGCCTCCGTGGTACGATGCAGAGCCGCCACGTGGTGGCGATACGCACGGTGAGGAGGCTGCGGTGATCAAGCGGATGGAGAAGAAGTCGGAGTTGCCTGCCGACTGTTACATCTACAAGCACTCGAGCGCCTGCCCGGTGTCGGCGGCGGCGGCGCAGGTGGTGGAGAGCACGGCGTTCGATCTGCCCGTCTACTGGGTGAACGTGATCGAGCAACGCAAGCTGTCCAACCAGGTGGCGAAGCGCTATGGCGTCCGGCACGAATCGCCGCAGCTCCTGAAGATCGAGCAGGGGAGCGCCACGACCGTCCTGAGCCACCACCAGATCTCGCCCGCGCAGCTCGCGCAGACCGTCGGCGGCTGAGGGGCGGCTTCGTGTACGTAGGAACGCAGTTCGGCTGCCGGCACGACACCGACATCGAGGTGCTGGCCCAGCTCGGCGTCATGCACGTGGACCAGATGCCGACGGAGCCGTGGGAGGAGTGGACGGCCGATACGCTGAAGGCGCTGCGCGAGCGCTTCGGCCGGTACGGGATCGAGCTGGAGATGATCCACGTCCCGCTCGGATCGCGGAGCGCGTTCGTGAACGAGGCCGGCGCGATCTTCCTGGGGCCGAGCGACGCGCGTGACCGCCAGATCGAGCGCATGTGCGAGACGGTGCGGATGGCCGCCGAGGCGGGGCTGCGCGGCCTCAACTACAACGTCACGCTGCTCGGCCACCTGCGCACCGAGCCGCGTTACGGGCGCGGCGGCGCGACGCTGTCGTCGTTCGAGCTCGACAAGCTGGACCAGTCGCTCGGCACCTTCGAGGGCGGTCCCGCCGACGAGGACACGATGTGGGAGCGCATCGACCACTGGCTCCAGCGCATCATGCCGGTGGCCGAGGAGTACAAGATCCAGATGGCCTGCCACCCGTCCGATCCCGGCATCGGCTACGGCGTCGAGTATCGCGGCGTGGCCCGCGTGCTCGGCATGGTGAACGGCTTCAAGAAGCTGATCGAGCTCTACGACAGCCCCTACAACGGCCTCAACTTCTGCATCGGCTGCATGGCCGAGTCGTTGGAGAATCCGCGGGCGGACATCTATGAGGTGATCCGCTACTTCGGAGAACGCGACAAGATCTTCAACATCCACTTCCGCAACATCAAGGGTGGACTGGGGAACTTCGTCGAGGTGTTCCCGGACGAGGGCGACGTCGACATGCTCAAGGCGCTCCGGACCCTCAAGGAGGTCGGTTACCGGTACATGATCATGCCCGACCATGTTCCCGGACTGTCCGGCGCCGAGCCGCACCAGGTCGGCTTCGCCTACACCTACGGCTACATCCACGCCCTGCTGCAGGCGGTGAACGACGAAGACCGGTAGGGTGGAAGGCCCGCTTCGCGTCGGCGTCTACGGCGCCGGCAACTTCGCCAACCGCGAGCACCTGCCGAACCTGGCGCGCATCGACGGCGTGCGCGTGGTCGCGGTCTGCGACGTCGACGAGCAGGCGGCGCGAGCCACGGCCGCGCGCTTCGGCATCCCCGGCGTGTACACCGACGGGATGCAGATGCTTGTCGGGGAGCGGCTCGACGCGCTGTGGTCGATCGTCCCGGCGGCCGCGCGCGGCGACGTGGAAGTGGCCGCGGCGGAGCGGGGAGTCCACCTGTTCAGCGAAAAGCCGCAGGCAACGGAGATGCGGACCGCGCGGCGCATCGACGCGGCGATCCGCCGGGGTGGGGTGCTGTCCACCGTCGGCTTCCGCGAGCGCTACCGCCCGATCTTCCAGGAGGCGAAGCGCCTGCTCGCCGACAAGAAGGTCGTCCACATCCGATTCCAGAGCTTCCGCGACCTGCCGGCGCAGGACGCCGGCGACGCCGAGTTCCGCAGCTACGGAGCCGCCTTCTTCGACTGGGGGCCGCACGCCGTGGACTACTGCCGGTTCATGAGCGGGCTGGACATCACCACCGCGCAGGCGTTCTTCGCCGACCGCCCGCCGTACCTGACGCCGCTGTCGGCGTCGTTCAATTTCGCCATGGAGAGCGGCGCCACCATGACCGTGACGTTCGTCTGCGCCGGTCCCGGAGGGCCTGCGAACGAGCCGTACTTCCTGATCTGCTTCGAGGGCGGCTACCTCGGCGTGCACGGTTACGACCGCATCGAGATGAACGGCCGCACGGTGTACGAGGCGGAGGACTTCAACCCCTGGTTCGAGCTGGACCGGCGCTTCTGCGAAGCGGTCAGGACCGGCGACGGCAGCGCGCTGCTGAACGACTACCATGACGGCCTGTCCACGCTGGCGCCGCTGCTGGCGGGGTGGGAGTCCGCGAAGCGGGGCGGCCAGCCGATCGACGTCGGGGAATTCATGAACGCGTGACGCGGGGATCTCCCGTCAGCGTGCGTCAGTTCTCCGGCACGTCAGCTGCTTCGGCCGGCAGAGAGAACCGTACGGTGGTCCCGCGGCCGCGTCCGGCGCTGGTCACCTGGATCGTACCCGCGTGCGCGGTGACGATGGCGTGTGCGATTGCCAGTCCGAGCCCTGCGCCGCCGGTACGCCGGGTGCGGGACTCGTCGGCGCGATAGAGGCGGTCGAACACGTGGGGCAGATCGGCGGCGTCGATGCCCGCGCCGTCATCCATCACGATGATCGCCACCCTCCCGCCGGGTTCCAGGTCGGCCACCGCCGTGATCCGGCCGCCGTCCTCGGTGTGCTGCAGCGCGTTGTGCACGACATTGCCGAGCGCCTGGCTCATGCGCATGCGGTCCACGTCGACCACCGGCAGTCCGGGTCGCGCCTGGAACGACAGGTCGATCCCGCGCAGCCGGGCGTGAGGCTGCCACCGCCGCACCTCGGCGGCGAGCAGGTCGGAGACCGGGCGCAACTCCCGGTCGAGCCGAAGCTCGCCCGAGTCGGTCTCCGCCAGCCAGTTCAGATCGCGCACCAGGTTGTGCAGCATCGTCACCTCCCGGATGATCCGGTCGGCCGCCGGCTCCGGCTTCTGCAGACCGTCGAGCAGCCCCTTCGCTTCCAGCCGGATGACGCTCAGCGGCGTGTTCAAGTCGTGCGACAGATCGTCGATCAGTCGCTGGCGCAGATCGCGCTGGGTCTGCAGGGCGCTCGTCATGCGATTGAACGCCGTGCTCATCTCCCCCAGCTCGTCGGCTGACGTGATCGGCAGGCGGGCGCTGCCGCCTTCTCGCGCGACGTTCCGGGCGGCTTCCGTCAGGCGCGTGACCGGAGCCGTGATGCGGCGCGAGATCCAGGCCGCGACGGCCAGCGCGATGGCGGCGATCAACACGCCGCCGAGCGCCGTCGTGACCAGAATGCCGCGCAGGAGTCCGTGCGATTCGGTGCCCAGGAACGAGCGATCCACGTCCACGTGAACGTCGCCGACCCGCCGGCCGGTGTCCCCGTCGGTCACGGCGACGCGCTCTCCGCCGAGCTCCGGCGCCGGAGCACCCGGCCGCAGCCGCGACAGGTTGTCGCGGATCACCCGGTCGTCGGCGCCGACGACGACGATCCTGACGCGCTCGACGTGGACGGTCTCGGAGCCGCGCTCTTCCCGCTCGCCGCCCTCCTCGTGTCCTTCCTCTCCCCCGTCGTAGCGGTAACCGGCGTCAGACAGCACCCGGTCGACCATGCCCCAGCCGCCGGAGGCGGCGTAGGCGCGGCTCAGGCTGCGCGCCACGTTGTCCGCTTCGACCGCGATGAGCTGGCCGACGAACCCGTCCAGATACCTCTGGGTGACGTAGTACCCGACACCGGTGGCGAGCGCCACGGCAAGGACGACGATGAGCACGAACGCGCGCAGGATGCGGCCGTGCAGCGACCGGGTGAGTCCGCTCACGACGGCTCCGGAACGAATCGGTAACCGGATCCGTACACCGTCTGGATCGGCTGCCGTCCGTCACAGCCGATCAGCCTGCGGAGCCGGAGCACGTGGTTGTCGATGGCGCGGTCGTATGCGCCGAAGTCGTCGTCGAAGGCCATCGCGATGAGCTGCTCGCGGCTGAGCACCTGGTTCGGATGGCGCACGAATGCGCACAGCAGCGCGAACTGCGCCCGGCTCAGGGTGATCGGCTGCTCGCCGACGGTTACCCGCCGCGTCGTGACGTCGATCGTGATGGCGCCACACCTCAGAGTCTCCTGCACGTCGTCATCGACGCGCCGCAGCACCGCCTTGGCACGAGCCACCACCTCGTCCGGATCGAACGGCTTGACCACGTAGTCGTCGGCGCCGCCGTCGAGCCCGGCGATGCGCTCGGCCTGGGATTCCCGGGCCGTGAGCATGATGATCGGCACGGCCGATTCGCGGCGCAGGATGCGGCAGACCTGCATCCCGTCGAGGAGCGGGAGCATCAGGTCCAGCACGATCAGGTGCGGACGGCGCGAGCGGGCGAGAGCGAGTCCGGTGCGTCCGTCGCTAGCGGTTTCAGTGCTGAACCCGGCCCGTTCGAAGTGGGTCTTCAGCCAGTGGGCGATCCGCGGTTCGTCCTCGACGATCAGGATTGTCCGATTCGCCATTGCACCTCCTCGAAACGATGCACGGGAGCCGCGTCCCGATGGGCGCGGCCCCCGTCTCCCTGCGTTCGCTTCAGGTGGGCTTACCGGTGCTCGCCACGGCTTTCGCGTCCCGAGCCGTGCTCGCCGCCGCCCTCTTCGCCGCCGGCGCCGTGTCCGGGGCCCACCTCCGGGTGGGCGGTCCAGCCGGTGAACGACTGGCCCGCTGCCGGAAGCTTCACGTCGATCGTCGCGCCGGGCGCAAGGTCCGTGGGGGTGGTGGGACCGAGCTCGGTGCCGTTCGACAGGTGAACCTCGACCCGGACCATCGGCAGGGTGGCGTCGGTGGTGTTCTGCACCGTGCCGACGAATGCACTGGCCTCCGCGTCGTAGCGCAGGATGAGCCGCGCACCGTGGCGCACCTCATCGTAGGTCCGGTCCAGGGCGAGATAGGTGCCTGACTCCTCGCCTTCGGCCCCGTGCTCGTCGTTGCGCTCGTCCGTCATGCCGGCGCAGCCGCCGATCGCGGCCGCACCCATGAAGCTGATCAGCAGTGCCGCCAGGAACGTGTTCCGCATGGAAAGAATACTGGTCATCGTGTCTCCTCGTGGAGTCGCGGTATTTCGAGGGTTCATGTGTTCACCTCGATGCCACGAAGAGTGGGAAGCAAATGTCGCAGGAATATCGCACGCGTGAACCTTCCCCGCAGCTATGAGCGGGCACGGTCCAGCAGGGAGCCGAGCACCCGGTAGGTGAGGCCCCAGATTACCTCCCCTCCGTGGGAGATCCCCGGAAACACGAGGCGGCGCGCGCCGTCGGCGATCTCCACCGACGTCCGCTGGTCCGGATCGGTCAGGTGCGCGAGGGGGATCCACAGCGCCTCGGCAACTTCCGAAGGCTGCGGGCGCAGCGCCGGCAGATTGGGGGAACAGAGATGGACGAACGGTTGCAGCCATCCCAGGTGCGGCCTGCCCCGGCGGGTGATCGGCATGGGCGGCAGGGCGCCCAGATACCGGCAGCGCGTCAGGTCGAGCCCGACCTCCTCGGCCGTCTCCCGAGCGGCTGCTGCGCGAGGGGTGGCGTCGGTGCGGGCGACCCGGCCGCCGGGAAACGCCATCTGGCCCGACCACGGATCGTCCAGCCGCTCGGAACGCTTGATGAAGCAGAGCGCCGGGGCGTCGCCCGGACCGCCCAGCACCACGCAGACCGCGGCGGTGATCTCGTGCTCCAGGCGCGATTCGTCGTGACCGCTTCGGGAGAAGGCGTCGACGAAGCGCTGCGCGGTCACTCTTCGAGTGAGGTTCGTTTCGCTCACTCCCCCATAGTAAGCCGGCTCCCGTATAGTTCGGTCAGCAAGGGGAGGACGCACGATGATCCTGACAACGTCCGCGAACATTGCCGGCCATCGCACCGTCAAGACGGTGGGCCTGGTGCGCGGCAACACGGTCCGCTCCCGTCACATGGGGCGGGACATCATGGCCGGACTCAAAACCATGGTCGGGGGCGAGATCGTCTCCTATACCCAGATGATGGACGACGCCCGCGCCGAAGCGGTGGACCGCCTGGCCGCCGACGCCCAGAAGCGGGGTGCCAACGCGGTGACCGACATCCGCTTCACCACCTCCGCGATCATGAGCGGCGCGTCCGAGATTCTGTCCTACGGCACGGCGGTAGTCGTGGAGCCCGAGTAGCTCCGCGGCTGGCGGGCTCAGCCTTCGCCCGCCGGTTCGCCTGACTCTGGGGGGTAAATGGCGACTATCACGGACGCACCCACCCGGGCGATTCGCTCCATCGTCTCTGGGGCCAGCTCGGAGCGGAAGCACTCCGAGGAGTCGTCGATCTCGTATCCGACGTTGAACGTCCTCCGGTAGGCGCCGTTCCATACGGCTCGCGCTTCGTCCTTGAAGCCCAGGATCGTGTCGCAGAAGTCCTCGATCTGGACATCGGGGCCGGTGCTCATTCCGCTGCGGGAATGTTCGAACGCAGCCGCGAAACCCCGTGTCGATTCCCGATAGTCCACCGAGACGACCTCGGCGCCCGAAAAGGAATGGAAGAGGTGACCGAGCGGCCGCGGGCTCTCGATTTCAAGCTGGACGCTGATGAACCGTGCTGCCATTCCTGGTCTCCTCATCCGGCGGGCTGCCGAACTCGGCAGACGTATCGGACAGATTGTAGATGGTGATGCCCAAGGACGCTCCGAGATTGGCGACTCGTCGCACGCTGTCCGTCTTGAGCTCGAAGCGGCAGCAGCCGGCCGACCGGTCGCTGTCGAAGCCCACGTCGAACGTCTTGCGGTGGGCGCCGGCCCATGTCGCTCCGGCGTCTTCCCGGAAGCTCTCGATCGCATCGCAGAACTCGGCGACGATGCTGTTCGGATCGGACGGCAGGGCCGTGACTTCGAAGTTCGCGAGGTGCCCGCGCCTGGTCTCGAAGCATCCCAGGCAGGAAAAGCCCGACTCCGAGAACTCCTGAAGGATGTGGCTGAGTTGGCCGGGCCCCTCGATCTCCAAGTCGACGTTCAGGTACTGGACTGCCATGGGACTATGCCTGTTGCTGCATGAGATCGGCGATCTGGAGCTCATCGGGTCGACCTGACTCGCGCAGCGCCTCGATCACCCGCGTCCGACGGTCGGGCGCGTGATTCTGGTTGAGCTTCCAGGAGGCGTCGATGCGTTCGACGTCGATGGTGAGCGCCACGATGCCGCTCAACAGGCCGTCCATGAAGTCACGCTCACCGTCCGGGATGGTCCAGGGATGCTGGCTTCCGGCTTCAAAGTGGTCGACGAAATCGGTGACCATCTGGCGCGTTTCATCGACTTCGGAAACCAGCCGCGCCGTGCCGTGCAGGTGCACGGCGACGTAGTTCCATGTAGGAACGACGCGCGGCTCGCGATACCAGCCGGCCGAGATGTAGCAATGCGGTCCGTTGAAGACCATGATCGCAGGCCGATCGTCGAGGCTGCGCCAGTGGTCGTTCGCCTTGGCCACATGAGCACGCAGCAGGCAGAGTCGCCCCCGATCGCGGTCGACCAACACGGGAAGATGCGTGATCATGGGGCCTGTCGAGCCGGTGCTGATCAGCGCACCGAACGCCTGTCGCTCGACGAAATCGAGGTTGGCGCCGACATCGAGCTCGCGAAACGGCTTCGGCGTATACATGGTGATTTGTACCTTGAAGCGGACGGGTGTGCCAGAGGGCGTCAGGCTCGTCAGTCCTTTCGTGCGAGAACGAGCGGGTGACGCTCCGGGGGCTGCTCCCCTTCCTGGTAGCCGTGACCGGTCGTGGTGACGTGCAGCAGGGAGAATCCGATTCCGGTGAGGAGCTCGCGGTACTCGTGGATGCCGTGGTTGCTCCAGTACATCGTCACGCCGAAGAAGTCGTCTTCCGTGTAACCGTCTTCGGAGTAGGCACTGAGCGTGCATAGAAACAGGCCGCGCGGCCGGAGCCAGCGATGGACACGGTGAAACAGCTCGGCATGCAGGTCGCGGGGCAGGTGGAACACGGTGTAGAACGCTACGGCCGCATCGAAGCTGGCTGACGGCAAGGCGACGGACATGACGTCGTCGCACATGAAACGGGCTCCGGGGACGTTCCGCCGCGCCCGGCGGACCATCTCCGGGGACAGGTCCACCCCCGTGACGCGGTGCCGCCGAGCCAGCGACCGCGCGATCGGAACACCGGCTCCGCAGCCGATGTCGAGCACCGAGTCTCCTTCCTGCAACCGGCTCGACAGCACGTCCAGCTCGGTCCCGGGCTCGGTTCTCCGAGAGCTGTCGTACGCCTGTGCGCACGTATCGTATCCCCGCCTCACCAGGGCGCGGTAATCGACAGACGGATCGTTCGCGGGAGTCACGCTCGAACTCTATCGTGCCCGGCTACACGCGGACGGCAGCGCCGGTGAGTGCGGACTCCTGGGCAGCCAGGGCGAAGCGCAGGATCTCGCGGGCGTCCTGGCCGGACAGGCGCGGCTGCTCGCCGCGGCGCAGCGCCTCGATCCCATGGCGCGTCGCGTGCACGAAGCTGGTCTCCCAGCCGGTCTCCATCGACCGGTAGTCGGTGGTCACGCCGTCCCGGTAGAGCTGCACCGGGGCGACCTCGCCCAACTGCCCGTGCCCGCGGTTGATCCAGATCACCCCGCGGGTGCCGGTGATCTCCACGCGGTCGTCCTGGGCGTAGTGGCGGGAATCGATCTCCAGGTCGGGCGAGTAGACCACCTCCAGGTTGCCGCACCGGCCGCCGGGAAACAGGAACGAGACCATCGCGGGGGCGTCGAACACGTAGCCGTCCGGGGCCTGAGTGCTGCCGATCCAGGCGTGGACCTCCTCGGCCTGGCCCATGAAATGCCAGGCGAGCGCGAACTTGTGTTGGCCGTCGTCGAACAGCAGCGGCCCGCCGCCCGACCGGCGCGGATCCTGGCGCCACTCCTGGGCGCCCTTCGGAATCGGCCACGCGGTCTCGCTGCGTCCGACGCTGCTCTTCAGGCGGATGGTCAGCGGCTCGCCGATCGCTCCCTGGTCGACCAGTTCCTTCGCCGTCATCACCGGAGGGTAAAAGATGAAGTTCTCGTACACCCGGAACGGCACGCCGGCCTTGTCGGCGGCGACGATCACACGGTCGGCGTCGGCCAGGTTCAGCGCGACCGGCTTCTGCAGGAACACGGCCTTGCCGGCGGCGAACGCCGCCAGGGCCGCCTCCGGGTGCAGGTGGTGCGGAAGCAGGATCTCGACCAGATCGACCGCGTCCAGCGCCAGCAATTCGTGGTAGTCGCTGCAGATCACGGGCCGGTCGAGCCCCCACGCTGCGGCGCGGGTGGACGCCAGATCGGGATCGCTGTCGCAGAGGGCGACGATCTCCGCGTGCGGGTTGTTCAGATACTCCAGCGCGTGCAGGTCGGAGATGCGGCCGGTGCCGATGAAGCCGACTCGTATGCTGTCCAAACGTCGGTCCTCCGGTGGATGGGGATGGGCGCGGGCGGCGGCAGTGTAGCGCAGGCGCCGGGGTCTCCGGTCGCGTTGACACGAACGGGAGATGCGCCCATAAACAGCCGGCAGGAGGTAGCACCATGCACCACAGAGAACGGAGAGTCTGGAAGCGGGGCAGGGCAGCGCTCAGGGCGCTGGGACTGGCGCTCGCCTTCCTTCTGATAACGACGATGAGCTGGGCCGATGGCGAAGTCACCATCACCCACTACTTTGGCGGCGACCTGGGGCGGGCCGGACTGGAGGAGATCTTCGGCAGCTTCAAGGCGGAGACCGGCATCACGGTCGTCGACAGCCCCATCGGGCACGAGGACTTCAAGGCCGGCATCCTGGTGCGGGCCGCCGGCGGCAACCTGCCGGATGTGTTCAGCTACTGGGCGGGGGCGCGGACGCAGTTCGTGGTCGACGCGGGCAGCCTGGGCACGATCGACGACATGTGGGCCGAGCGCGGCCTGGATGACGTGGTGGCCAAGTCGGTGGCAGACGGCGCGACGATGTACAACGGCGACCGCTACCTGGTGCCGTTCGGGTACCACTACGCCGGCATGTTCTACAACACCAAGGTGATGGCCGATGCCGGGGTGACCGAGTTCCCGACCGACTGGGACGGGTTCCTGGCGCTGTGCGAGAACCTCAAGTCGCAGGGCATCACGCCGATCGCGCTGGGCTCCATGAACCGCTGGCCGGCGCAGTTCTGGTTCGACTACCTGCTGCTGCGCACCGCCGGTCCGGAGTACCGCGCCAGCCTGATGGCCGGCGAGGCCTCCTACACCGACGACGAGGTGCAGCGGGCGATGCAGCTCTGGAAGGACCTGGTCGACGCCGGGTACTTCGCCGCGAACGCCAACGCCGACGACTGGACCCAGGCCTCGGACAAGGTGTCGCGCGGCGACGCCGCGATGACGCTGATGGGAACCTGGATCACCGGCTACTGGAACGGCAACGGGCTGATGGCCGGCGACGACTACGACTTCTTCGAATTCCCGATGATCGACGCCGGCGTGCCGAACGCCGTGGTCGGTCCGGTCGACGGGTGGCTGATCTCGGCCAATTCCGAGAATCGCGCCAACGCGGAAGCGCTCGTGGCCTTCCTGGCCAGCGACCCGGCGTCCCAGGCCACGTGGGCGCAGGTGCAGGGCGCGCTGTCGCCGAACGTCAACGTCGACGAGAGCACGTACACGTCGGTGATGCTGCGGGCGCTGGAAGCGGTCGGAAACGCCGACACGTTCGCGTTCAACTACGACCTGGCGACCACGCCGCCGGCGGCGGAGTACGGCCTGGACATGTTCGCGCGCTTCATGGACGACCCGGCCAACTACAGCCAGCATCTGGCCGACACCGAAGCAGGTGTCAGGACCGTATTCGACGGCTAAGCAGGGCTCACCGGGCGGGGTGACGGCGTTCAGGCGTTGAACGCCGTCGTCCTCCGGGCGGCCGGACGATGAAGCAACGGGCTCTGTTCTGGCGGGTAGCGCTGCTGTTCCTGCCGTTGTCGGTGTTCGGCGTCTTCGTCGTCTGGCCGCTGCTCAACACCTTCTACTACAGCTTCACGAACTGGAACGGCTTCAACCCGAACTTCCAGTTCGTGGGGCTCCGCAACTACGCCGGGGTGGTGACCGACCGGCTGTTCACCAACGCCACCCTGAACACGCTGATCTGGACGCTGCTGGCGATCGTCCTGCCCACCCTGGGCGGGTTGACCCTGGCGCTGATGCTGGACGTTCGCGTCCCCGGCGCCAACGTGTTCAAGTCGATCTTCTATCTGCCGATCTGCCTGGCGGCGGTGGTGGTGGGGCAGATCTGGATCTGGATCTACCAGCCCGACTGGGGGCTCTTGAACTCGGCCATCGGACTGTTCACCGGCGAGCGTCCCATCTTCGCCTGGCTGGCGGAGCCGGAGACCGCCCTCTACTCCGTGATCGTCGCGTGGTCCTGGCAGCAGATGGGCCTGGCGATGGTGATCTTCCTGGCCGGCCTGACGTCGATCCCGCCGTACCTGATCGAGGCGGCCGAGATCGAGGGAGCCACCCGCAGGCAGCGGATCCGCCACGTCGTGCTTGCGCTGCTGCGCCCGGCGACCGTGGTGGCCGTGGCGCTGTCGGTGATCAATTCGCTGAAGGCGTTCGACATCCTGTTCATCATGACCGGCGGCGGGCCGTTCCACTCGTCGGACACGCTGGCCATGTACATGTACAGCGAATCGTTCAAGAAGTACCGGATGGGGTACGGCAGCTCGATATCGGTCGTGCTGTTCCTCATGACGCTGAGCGTGATCGCCGTCTACTTCCGGCAGCTCAGGAAGCTGGACGAGCTGTATGACTGACGTCGTCATTGCCCCGACGCGGCGACCGTTCCCGTGGCGTCCGGTGCTGTTCGCGTGTCTTGCGGTGCTGGCCGTGCTGTTCCTGGCCCCGACGGTGGGAGTGATCCTGAGCGCACTGAAGAGCAACCGCGACATCGCCTTCGGCACGTTGTGGGCGATTCCACGCACCCTCGACCTATCCAACTTCTCGGTTGCGTTGAGCCACCCGTCGGTGAGGATCTACTTCCTCAACACCTTCCTGGTCACGGTCCCCGCCACGGCGGGCTCGATCGCGATGGGCATCCTGGGCGGCTACGTGTTCTCCAAGCTGCCGTTCCGCGGCAGCGAGCTGCTGTTCCTGGTGATCGTGTCGGGGATGTTCTTCCCGCCGCAGGTCATCCTCGTCCCGCTGTTCCGGCTGTTCAATCACCTCGGCCTGCTCGACACCCTGTGGCCGATGATCATCGTGCACATCGCCATGGGCATACCGATCTGCACGCTGCTGATGCGCAACTTCTTCGCCACCGTCCCCAACGCGCTGCGGGAGTCGGCGATCGTCGAAGGCGCCAACGAGGGGCAGGTGCTGCTCAGGGTCGCGCTGCCGATCAGCCTGCCGGCCCTGGCCGTGCTCGGCACGTTGCAGTTCACGTGGATCTGGAACGACTTCCTGTGGCCGCTGATCTTCGTGAACAGCGACGACAAGCGCACGATCATGCTGGGAATCGTCTCTCTGCGCGGCCAGTACAGCGTGGCGTGGGGCATCCAGGGGGCGCTGTCGCTGCTGGCCAGCCTGCCGACGCTGCTGGTGTTCCTGTTCTTCCAGCGCTTCTTCATCAAGGGCATGGCGATGGGCGCCATCAAGGGGTAGCGGCAGGACGTGAACCGGAGCGAGCACCTGCGCCGACTTGCCGACGAGTCCTTCGACGTTCTCGTCATCGGCGGTGGCGCGACGGGGTGCGGCTGCGCGCTGGACGCCGCGACGCGCGGGCTGCGGGTGGCGCTGGTGGAGCGTGGAGACTTCGGCGGCGGCACCAGCAGCCGCAGCACCAAGCTCGTGCACGGCGGCGTCCGTTACCTGGAGCAGGCGATCAAGAACATGGACCGGACCCAGTTCCGGTTGGTCCGGGAGGCGCTGCGCGAGCGCAAGGCGCTCATGGAGCTTGCCCCGCACCTGGTCCGGGAGCTGGCGATCTTCGTCCCCCTGTATCAGCGCAGCCATCTGCCCTACTACCGCATCGGTCTCACCCTGTACGACCGCCTGGCAGGCGAGTACGCCCTGCGCCGGTCGGAATTCATCCCACGCGAGGAGGCGATCGCCCGGTTTCCCCATCTGCGCGAGCGCTTCGTCGGCCAGGGGAAGCCGCGGCAGATCTCGGGCGGGGTGGTCTACCACGACGGCCAGTTCGACGACGCCCGCATGAACATGGCGCTGGCGCTGACCGCGGCAGCGCACGGCGCGGCGCTGGCGAACTACGTCGAGGTCGAGCGCCTGCGCAAGAACCGCTCCGGCCGCATCACCGGTGCAGCGGTGTGCGACCGCATCACGGGAGCGGACTGGGAGATCCGCGCCCGCGTGGTCATCAACGCGGCGGGGCCGTTCGTGGACGCGGTCCGGCAGATGGACTCCGCGGAGGACGTGCCGCTGCTCAGGGTCTCGGCCGGCAGCCACCTGGTGTTGGGGCCGAGATTTCCCGCCGGCGACACGGGGCTCCTCATACCCCGCACGGAGGATGGCCGGGTGATCTTCGTGCTGCCATGGGAGGGTCGCACCCTGGCCGGCACGACCGAGGCAGGAGCCGAGGTTTCCGCGGATCCGGTGCCGGGAGAGGAGGAGTTGGCTTACCTGACGAGTCACCTGCGCAGCTACCTCAACCTGCAGGTGGAGCCGGAGGATGTCGCGTCCGCCTGGGCGGGGCTGCGGCCGCTGATCGCCGCGCCGACGCGCCGGGTGGCCTCCGGCCGCGCACGCAACCGCGGCACGGCCATGCTGACGCGCGACTATCTGCTCGAGTTGAGCCCCGCGGGCCTGTTGACGGTGGCCGGCGGCAAGTGGACGACGTACCGGTCCATGGCCGTGCAGGCCGTCAACCGTGCCGTGGAAGCGGGCGACCTGGCGCCCGAGCGCGCCTCCCAGACACGCCACACGCCGCTTGCGGGCGGCGACGGGTACCAGCCCGATCCCGGCCGCCTGCGCCGGGACTACGGCTTGGCGGAGGACAGCGCCCGCCACCTGGACCGCGCGTTCGGGACCGGCGCCGGCGAGGTCGCGGCACTCGCGGCGGGCGGCAACGGACTTGGCGACCGGCTGGCTCCGCGCCACCCGTACCTGGAGGCCGAGGTCGTACACGCCGCCCGCCATGAGGCGGCCTGCACGGTCGACGACATCGTCTCCCGGCGGACGCGGCTGGCGTTCCTGGACAGCGATGCGGCGCTGGCCAGCGTGCCGCGGGTGGCGGCGCTGCTTGCGGGCGAGCTGGGGTGGAGCGATGCGGAGGAACGCCGGCAGGTGCGGACCGCGACGGCCAGACTGGAGGCTCAGCGGCGGACGGCGCGGGCCGCCCTGGCCACGGCCTGAGCCGCCGGGACCCTGCTCAGATCCGGGCGCCGATGCGGTTGCCGGACTCGTAGCGGCGCAACCCCAGGTAGAACGCGGCTCCTGCGGCCGCGATGAGCGCGGCGTCGCCGCCGACGATCGCCGCCAGCAGGCCCCAGTCGACGGCGGCTCCTCGGGCCACGGCGCGAAACAGCTCCGCCGGCAGATGGGCGACCAGCGCCGCGGGGATCAGGGTGTGCAGCACGACCGCGACCAGCGGCCCGTCGAAGATCGACCCGGGGTACAGCGAGAAGGTGATGACCTGCTCCGAGCCGACCCCTGCCACGTCCTCGGCGTTGCCCAGCAGGAACGTCAGGCTGTGGTAGAGCACGCGCACGGCAGTGAACACGCCGGCGGCCAGGACCGTGAACAGCAGGTACAGGCCGACGCTCGACACGGTGAGCGGCTGCGTGAAGGCGAACAGTCCCAGCCCGTACAGCAGGTCCCCCCAGCTCGGCACCGACATGCGCGATGCCAGCAGGTTGGGCAGCACCGGCTTGGGCTGCGTCAGGTACACGTCCAGGTCGCCCTGGAAGATGATGCGCGAGAGCTGGCCGGCGTTGCCGCAGACGATGGCGCCGAGCCCGAATCCGGCCGCCGTCACCGCCCACAGAAACGCCACGTCGGTGAACGAATAACCGCGGATCGGCGCGTCGATCGCCTCGAACAGGATCACCCAGAAGGCCAGGAACAGGGCGTTGTTGGCGGCCATGGCGATCACCTGGATCGCGAAGGGACCAGGGTACGCGGCATTGGCAGCCAGGTTGACGCGGGCGTAGCGGCCGATCAGGCGGAGCGTCCGCGCCAGGCGCCGCTCCCGCACGCCGGACGGGTTACCCGCCATGGGCCTGTACCCGGCGCATGCCGATCCGGAACAGGGCGATCGCCAGCGCGCCCAGGGCCAGGGCGTACAGCCCGGTGCCGAGCAGCGCAGCGCCGAACCGTTCCGGGGCGGGATCGACGAGCATGCGCGCCGGCCAGTAGGCCTGAAACGCGAACGGCAGGCGCTCGGCGACCGAGCCCAGCCAGGGCGGCAGCAGGTCCAGGGGAAAGAGCATCCCGCCAAGGATGAATACCAGCTTCTGGTGGATCCACTGGAACGGCATCACCGATTCGAACCAGAACGCGGTCAGGCCGATGATGAGCATCCACAGGCAGTTGAGCAGCAGCGCGCCGGCGAGCAGGGCCAGCCCGCGCGGCAGCGCCGCCGCCAGTCCCGGCAGCGGTCCCACCAGCGCCAGGGCCACCACCGCTCCCGCCAAGCCGATCGGTGCCGTCTTGGTCACCGCCTGGCCCAAGGCGCGGGCCAGCGCGAACAGGGGATAGGAGTAAGGCCGCACCAGCCCGTAGGCGATGCTGCCGTCCTGCACCTGCCCCTGGATCTCGCCCATCACCGAGGGCCGCGCCAGCTCGACCATCTCCGTGAACACCAGGTACCACGTCAGTTGCACGACGGTGAGGCCGCGGAGCTGGCCGTCGCCGCCGGCGATCGCCCGCCACAGCGCGTTGAACACGTACACGAAGACGACCAGCATCAGGCCGCGGGTAAGCAGCGCGAACGGATAGGCGATCTGGTCGCGCCCGGCATACGTGAATGCGCGGGCGTACCGGCGAAGCCGCGGACCGCAACGGGCGGCCACGGAAGCGATCACGACGGCGCCCCGGCCTGACGGTTGCCGCCCGACTCGTAGAGCGCGGCGATCACCTCCTCCATGGGAGGATCGGAGATGGTGATGTCCAGCACCGTGTTGCGTTTCAGAATCGAGCGCGCCACGGCCTCGATGCGGGTGCGCCGGGTGTCCACCTCCAGGGTGGCGGTGTAGCGCCCCGCGTGGCGGATGGTGACGTCCGGCTGATCGAAGACGAGCGGTGCCTCCAGCTTGAGATCCATGATCTTGGTGGCCAGCAGCGAGCCCCGCAGCTCGCCGACCGCGCCGTCCCAGACGATGCGGCCGTGATTGATCACGACGGCGCGGCGGCACACCTTCTCGATGTCGCCGGTGTCGTGCGAGGTGAGGAACACGGTGACGCCGCGCTCGCGGTTGACCTCCGCGATCAGGTCGCGGATGCGCTGCCTGATCACGACATCCAGCCCGATCGTCGGTTCGTCCAGCAACAGGAGCTCCGGGTCGTGAATCAGCGATGCGGCGATCTCGCAGCGGATGCGCTCGCCCAGGGACAGCTTGCGCACCGGGGTCGTCAGGTGCTTCTCGATGCCGAAGATCTCGGTCAGCGATGCGATGCGCTGCCGTGCGAGGCGGGGCTCGACGTCATACACGTCGGCCAGCAGCCGGAAGGTGTCGATCGGCGGCAGGTGGAACCAGAGTTGCGACTTCTGGCCGAACACGGTGGCGATCCGGTACGCCAGCCGGCGGCGATGCCGCTGCGGATCCATGCCCAGCACCGATACGGTGCCGGCGTCGCGATGCAGGATGCCGGTAAGCAGCTTGATGGTCGTCGACTTGCCGGCGCCGTTCGGCCCGATGAAGGCGATCACCTCGCCCCGGTCGACGGCCAGCTCGATGTCATCGACCGCGGTGATCCGCCTCCGGCGGGGCATGACCAGGCCGCGGAGGGCGCCGAGGGCCCCGGGCGCACGGGTCCGCACCTGAAAGCGTTTCCGCAAGCCGTGTGCCTGGATGATCATCGGCGCCGCTCCGCCGGTACGGCGCCGCCGGTCGCCGGTCAATGAAAAGAGGCCCTGCACCAATGGCAGGGCCTCCTTCACGTAGCCGGGAATCGGCGACGTTGACCCTACCGAATGGACACCTCCAGGATGAGCGCCCACTCTGCCGCCGGATGGACCATCGGCATGATGACGCGGGCACTACCCATTGAAGTAGCAGCCCTTCTACACCATATCGCTGGAGCGTGACAAGGGGCGTGCGAAGTCCGGGCTGGCTCGGGTCGGCGCCGGGTGGAGTATGCTCGCGTCATGCGACTACGGGACAAAGTGGCGCTGGTCACCGGCGCGTCCGGCGGGCTCGGCGGCGCGATCTGCCGGGAGTTCGCGGCCGAGGGCGCCGACAGCATCGCCGTCTATCGCGGCGACGCCGAGGGAGCGGAACGGACCGCGCAGGCGGTGCGCGACGCCGGCCGGCGTGCTGAGGTCGTACGGGCGGACGTCGCCTGCGAGGCGGATGTCGCCGCGGCGGTGGCGAAGGCCGAGGAGCGTTTCGGCCGGCTGGATATAGTGGCGGCGGTGGCCGGCATCGGCGGCGCGCTGAAGCCGCTGCTGGAGTTCGGCACGGAGGAGTTTGAGCGCGTGATGCGGGTGAACGTGACCGGCACCTACCTCACGGTCCGCCACGCGGCGGCGCTCATGGCCCGCAACGGAGGCGGCAAGATCATCACGATGTCGTCCATCCACGGGGTCTCCGGCACGCACTACGCGGCGCCCTACGAGGCGAGCAAGGCGGCCATCATCGGCTTCACGCGCGGCGCCGCGTTCGACCTTGCCGAGCACGGCATCCAGATCAACGCGATCGCGCCCGGGGCGGTACCGGTCCCCAACGACCCGCCTCCGGATGAGGGCTCGGCGCTGCACGAGGCGTGGATGCGCTACACGCCGCTCGGCCGCTGGGGGACGCCCGCGGACATCGCCCGGGCCGCCGTCTACCTGGCGTCGAGCGACGCCGACTGGGTGACCGGGCAGGTGATGCACGTCGACGGCGGCATCAGCGCCGGCCGGCTGCTGCCGTCGTTCAAGCACTACGGCGCCAAGCCCAGGATGGACGACTGAGCTGACCCGCGCCGCGGCGCGGGCGGCTACAGCCGGCCGGCCGCCCAGCGGATGCCGCGGTGCAGGGTGGTCCGATAGCTCGGCTGCGAGTACGCCTGGTCGTCGTGGCCGGGGGTCAGGCAGAACACCCTGGCGTTGTCCAGGCGATGGCACCATGCCATCGTCTTCGTCCTGGTCACGTCGTTGTCGGTGGTCATGAGGACCGTCGCGTCGGCATCGGGCGTCCACGCCATGGTCGGCCACGCCTCGTTGACCACGTCCCAGGGCTCGATTCCCTGGCCGATCGGATGGTCGGGGTCGGTGACGCTGACCCGCATGGTCTGCCCGAACTCGACGGTGAACTCGGATCCTTCCCGCTGCTCGTGCGGGATGCCGAGCAGCGCCGACCACTTCGGCCACGCCATGTAGGAACGGATGGCGTGGTGCAGCATCACCACGCCCTGCTTGGCCGTGCCGACCGCCTCGACGGCCGCCGCGGTGCCGTCCCCCCAGGTCGCGTCCATGTCGGCTGCCGTGTCGCCGCCGGCGTTGTAGAACAGGAGTACGTCGTAGGCGTCGGGCGTCACGCCCCACGCGCGCGAGAAGTTGCTGATGTCCTGCGGGTAGGCAACGACGTCCTGGAACGAGTCGAACAGCCGCTTGAACGCGGGCACGTCGTAGGCGTGGCCGCCGATGATGACGGCAACCGAGATCTTGTCGGGATTCAGCGGTTCGGGCATGGGGTCCTCCGGGTTCGCCGCGGATCGGCCGTCAGTGCCGGCCGCCCGCGTGCAGGCCGTGCTGGTAGTCGGCGTGGCAGATGTGGGAGTCGATGAATGCGCGTGCCTGCTGCGGATCGAACCGGTCCGGCGCGAAGGCGCTGATGTCGATGCCGGTGCGGCCGTCCACGGCCCACTCGGCCGCGAGCAAGCCGGCCACCGGGTTGTAGGCGAAGCCGCCCGAGTGGAAGCAGCCGGCGCAGATCAGGCCGCGCACGCCCGGCACCGGGCCCAGGATCGGTTCGCCGTCCGCGGAGTAGGCCAGGAGCCCCACCTTCTCGATCTCCCACGACAGCGGCGCGACGCCGGGCACCACGTACTGCAGGCGGCGCAGCTCCCGCTCCCGGATCTCCGGGTCCACGGAGAAGCTCGACAGATGCGTCTCCCGCTCCGGAGGGGGCACCTCCTCGCGGTCCGGCGTCTCGATGCCGATCAGCACGCGGTTGCCGAACGCGGGCCGGTAGTAGCCGTGCCGCGGGTGGTCGTTGACCGCCGGCAGGATCACCGGCTTCGACACCGGCGTGGACACGTACCGCTGGTGCACGAACACCTTCGACGGCATGCGCCAGCCGAACTGCTCCAGCAGCCGGATCGACCAGACGTGCGAGGCGCAGACGACGACGTCCGCCTCGATGGTCTCGGCCTCGGTGCGGACGCCGATCACGCGGTCGCCCTGCATCGGGAACTCCAGCACGGGTTCGAATTCGCGGATCTCGACGCCCAGCTTGCGCAGGTGGGCGCCCATGGCGGCCACGTACTCGTCCGGCTCGCTGTAGCCGGCGATCGGATCGTACAGCGCCCAGGCGTCGTCCGGGACCGCCATCAGCGGCCAGCGGCGGCGCATCTCGTCCGCGTCCAGGATCTCGTAGGGGGCCTCCAGCCGGTCGTAGAGCGGCAGCATCTCCACCCGTCCCGCGCCCTGGTCTTCGGCCAGGTTGAGGGTGCCGACGTCGTGGAAGGTGTAGCCGTCCACCTCGCGGCTGAACCGGTGGAACAGCTCCAGGCTGACCTTGCGGGCGCGAACGGCGGTCTCCGTGCCCATCAGGCCGGTGATGATGCCGCCCGCCCGCGAGCTGGAGCCGTCGCCGATCGGCCCCTTTTCCACCAGGATCACCTGGCCGGCGTTGCGGTCGGCCAGGTGGAAGGCCGTGCTCAGCCCGATCACGCCGCCGCCCACTACCACGATGCGCATGACGCCGCAGTGTCGAGGCATGCTTCCGGTGGGTCAAGGCCCCAAGAGTCGTCGCCTTCGGCTCCGGCCATGGCCGGGGCTGATTCGCGTCTTGCCGGCTGACAGTACGGCCGGTAGGCTCGCGCTTCTGATGGACAAGGCACTCATCGAAAGCCTCGGGGATTCGGAGACCGCCCTGGTATGCAATGCCCTCTCTGCGCTCGGTCACTCGGAGCCACACACGTACGCGATGGACGGGCGCATCCAGTGCATGACGCCCGACCTGCCGCCGCTGGTGGGAGAGGCGATCACGATCAAGATCGACACCTGCACCCCGGAAGGCGGCCCGCAGACGGAGCCGTACTTCGAGATGATGGAGGCGATCGAGGCGAGCGAGCTGCCGCGCGTGATCGTGGTGGAGACCGTCGGCCCCGATCCGTACCGGGAGTGCGTGATGGGTGACGGCATGGCCAAGGGCTTCATGGCCGCGGGCGCCATCGGCATGGTGACCTCGGGCGGCGTCCGCGACCTGACCGGGATCATCGATCAGGGGTTCGGCGTGTTCGCGATCGCACGCGTGATCCAGCACGCGGCCCTGCGCTGGTCGGACTATGGCGAGCCGGTGCAGGTCGGCGGCATCACGGTGCGGACCGGCGACCTCGTCCACGGGGATGAAGGCGGCTGCATCGTCATCCCGGAGCCCAACCACGCCGCCATCGTCGAGGCGTGCCGGCTGGTCAACGACTTCGAGAAGCAGGCGCACGTGATGATCCGCCGCACCGACCTCGACGGGACGCAGAAGCGGGCCGGCATGGACGAGCTCAGCGGCCGGTTCGAGCGCGCGTTCGGTGCCCTGCGGTAGCGCGGCATGGGTGACGCCAAGCGCACCTTACGGTAGGCTCAATCGATGGCGCCGCCACCGCCGCGGCGCTCTCCGAAGACCATCACGCACCGCGGCCCGACGCAGGCGCCGCCGGTGCCGACAAGAGAGATGACAATGGGTACTGACGGAACATCAGTTCTGGTTCGCACCGCCGCGCCCGCGGGCGAGGCCTCGGAGCACAGCGTCCAGCTCCCCGCCTACGACCGGCAGCGGCTGGAGGACGTCGGCTTCCTGACCGCCATGACGCTGACCCTGCTCGGCAACTACGCGCAGACCGGCCACTTCGGCGGCCCGCTGGCCTACACGCCGTACAACATCGCCCTGCACCTGGTGGGGCCCGAGAACGGCGGCCTGCGCTATGACTACCGCCGGCCCAAGCATCCGTTCGGGGACAAGCTGCTGTTGGCCGGCGGGCACAACATCCCGACCCTGTACGCTCTGTGGATGGTCATGGGCGAGGCGATGGCCCGCCGCTATCGCGCGACCGGTCATCACCGCTACGCGGTCGATCCCGAGATCGCCATGCTGCCGATCGATTGCCTGGGCTTCCGTCGCGGCGCCGGCGCGCTGGCAACGCTGCTCGAGGACAACGGCCTGGCCGACGATCCGCTGTTCGCACAGGCGAAGCTGCGCGGCATCCGGTCGCTGGCCGGCCACTCGGAGACCACCGACCTGATCAACGACGTCAACGGCGGCCCGTCAGGCATCGGCATCGCCACCGCCGCCGGCAAGGCCGCCTTCTGGGACTTCATGGGCGCCGGCGACTCGCCCAAGATCGTCGCCCTGGAAGGCGAGTTCGCCATGACCTCCGGCCATTCGCAGGAGATGAAGACGCAGGCCGTGGCCCAGAAGGTGGGCAAGCGGCTGCGCATCCTGCTGTCGTACAACAACGCCGGCATCGACGACTCGCTGGTCGGCGGCGTCGTATCGGAGTCGTTCGACGGGTACCGGATCGCCGAACAGTGGTCGGCCTACGGCTGGAACGTCCTGACCCTGGACGACGGCAACGACTACGACCAGGTCGTCGGGGCGCTCAAGACCATGGAGGAGTGGGACCCGGACGACCGGCGGCCGATGATCGTGGTCGGCCGCACCACCAAGGGCTGGTGGCCGGCCGCTACCAACGGCACCATCGCCGGGTTCGGCGAGCAGTTGGTCGGTTATCACAGCCACCCGTACGAGATGAAGATGAACGTCCCGTACTTCGTCGCCCTGGCCGGCACCTTCGAGCAGCGCTTCGGCGTCACCTTCGAAGGGATCCACGACGGCCCGGTCGACGACGAGGCGGAGCGCATCCGCCAGTTCAAGACCAACATCGACGTGGTCATGTCGGTGCTGGAGCAGGACGGGCTCGGCGAGTGGCTTGCCGACCGGCTGGTGGCCATCGGCGACGACGTGGGCGACGACGTCGCGCTGCGGGTCGACCACCGCACGGACCCGTTTCAGGACGAGCGCCTGCGCGTCTCGGCCATCCCGGTGGAGCCTCAGACGGTGAGCGCGGGCACGGGCGAGGAGAGCATCGAGCTGTTCAAGCAGCCGGGCGAGGTGCAGGGCACGCGCCGCGCGATCTCGGAGGTCGTCAAGTGGCTGAACCACGTCACCGGCAACCGCTTCCTCACCGTGTCGGCCGACCTGTCGGGATCGATCAACGTGGAGAAGGGATCGCTCACCGGCCACTACGATCCGCTCGCCAACCAGGGCGGCACGCGCCTCAAGGCTGCCATCCAGGAGGCCGGCAACGCCTCCACCGCCATCGGGCTGGTGGGGCAGAGCGCCTCGCTCGACCCGAACGTGCACTCCGGTGTGTGGGCGCTGAGCGGCAGTTACGGCGCGTTCACGCCGTTCATGTACCTGCCCGCGCGCGTGTGGAGCCAGCAGAACCAGGACAGCCCGTTCCGGGTCGGAGTCCTGCACATCCTGGCCGGCCACTCCGGCCCGGAGACGGCGGCCGACGCGCGCACGCACTTCGGCATCTTTGCGCCGCAGGTGTGGAAGCTGTTCCCGCGCGGCCAGGTCATCACGCTCAGCTTCTGGGACTACAACGACGTGGCGCCCGGCTACTTCGCCGCCGCGGAGATCGCCGCCCGCGACCCGCTGGTCGGCGTGATCGTGATCGAGGTGGCGCGCCCGGATTTCCCGGTGGCCGACCGCGCGACGTTTGCCGACACCGACCTCAAGGCGGCCGCCAAGGGGTTCTACGTGATCCGCGACTTCGATCCCGGCAAGCCCCGGCACGGCTACGTGCTGGCCCAGGGGTCGAGCTCGACCTTCAACCTGGTGCAGGCGCTGCCGCACCTGGAGGAGCAGGGGATCAACGTCAAGGTGGTCGCGGCCATCAGCGAGGAGCTCTTCGACCGCCAGCCGCAGGCCTACCGCGACGCGGTGCTGCCGGCCGCGGCCAAGAACGACCTGATGGTGGTCACCACCGGCACGCAGCGCATGTGGCCGGTGCGCGACGTGGGGCCGCTGACCGCGGAGTACTCGCTGGTCTCCGACTGGCACGACCGCTGGCTGACCGGCGGCTTGGAGTCCGACGTGATCGCCGAGGCGCACCTGGACGAGCAGTCGGTCGCGGCCGGCATCACCCGCTTCGCCGCCGACCGCGACCAGCGGCTCGCCCGTCAACGTGAGGCGCTGGCAGCGCTGTAGGGTTCCAGTCACCCAAGGCGCGCCGAACTGATCCCAGTCCGGGGAGCGGAGTCAGTGCGAGTCGTTGGTCCACAGTCTGGCTGCATCGCAAGCGGTATGGACTCCGGGAAAGTACAGCTCCATGTTGGAGCCGCAGATGGAGTGGATCATGTCATCGAGGTACTCCGGGTCCACGAATGATTCGATCCGCTCCGTCCAGGTGCCGCGATTCAAAACGCCGCGAGCATCATCCAGCGAGCTCACGGGGATCTGCAGGAACTCGGCCAGGCGCTGATGCGAAGAGCTCAGCTCGTGCGTCCGAAGCACGACGGAGCGATCCGCGGGAATCGAGGTGATGCTGGTGTCGACATGCCGGTTCCACGCATGCAGGTATGCCTCTACGGAGAACACTCCAAGATCCGCGAGCGCGCGATCGTGAAGGCCGTGGGGGTACCGGTCTGGCCGGAACCACCACCGGAGGAACTTCACGGTGTCGTCCGGCACGCCGCGTCCGACGAGGTGCCCGGCGATCGACTGAAGCCATGTGTGACAGTCGCGCACCAGCACGATGAACTGCGCGGCCGGAAACACCGCCACAAGGTGATCGATGATGAACTGGTTCGCCCAGGAGATGTCGTACTCCAGGTCGAGCCGGGCGTCCCGCTCGCGGAGATACGCCCTGACAGCCGAGGCCGGGAGTTGGCCACGAGCCTCGTTGAGAATGAGATTGAGTGTCTCCGCGCGTTCAGGCTCGTGGGCAGCGCGGTGGTTGGCGGACAGGAGCCCCGCGAGCGAGGCAGTGCCGGACTTGGCCTGGCCTACGCAGAATGCCTTGACCCGCGGCGCAGAGCGCATTTCGACTCTCCCCTGAGCCATGACGATGACGGCTGATCTTCCGCCGAACGGGGCCCTCGCCCTACGCAGCCTCTGTGGCCATTGCGGCGATCAGGCGGTCGACCTGCGCGGGGGAGACGAAGTAGTGGGTGGAGATGCGCAGCGCGTCGTGCCCGTCCCGGACGTGGTCGTCGACCCGCAGGTTGTAGCCCTGCTGCAGTCGCGCGCGCCATCCGGCGGCGTCGCCGCCGGGCGGCACGACCAGCGTCGTCCCCGGAGCCACGAACTCCCGCCTGGGTGAGTTGACGATGTCCATGCCGGGGATCTGCGCCAGCCCGGCGCGGAGCCGCTCGGCCAGCAGGTGGTTGCGCGCCTCGACCGCGCCCATTCCGATCTGGCGCAGCCACGCGACCGCCACGCCGATGCCGGCGCGCGTCGGCAGGTCGAACGTGCCTTCCTCGTCGTACCTCGAGGCGGTGGGGCCGGGCGGCGTGGTGATCGTGCCGAAGCGCTCCTGGAACTCCTGCCGGACGTAGAGCACGCCGGTCCCCGACGGCGCCAGCAGCCACTTGTGCAGGCTGGCGGCATACAGGTCGCAGTCGTACGCGGTCACGTCGACCGGGACTCGGCCGATCGCCTGCGCGCCGTCGACGGCTATGATCAGGCCGTGCTCGCGCCCCAGGCGGCACATCGCCTCGATCGGGTAGCGGATGCCGCCGCGGGTGACGTGGCAGAAGGCCAGTACCCGGGTGCGGCCGGTGATCGCGGCGCGCAGCGGCTCGATCAACTGCGCCGCGTCCTCGACGGGACTCGGCAGTTCCACCTCCCGGACCACCAGCCCGTCGCGGGCGGCTCGGGCGCGCCAGGGCTCCACGCCGACCGGGTGCTCGTGGCTGGTGGTGAGGATCTCGTCCCCGGCGCGCAGGCCGGTGACGCCGTCGGCGACCAGCGCCAGCCCGACCGAGGCGTTGCGGTTGATGGCGAGCTCCTCGGGCCGCGCTCCCATCAGCGCCGCCAGCTCGGGGATGGCGACCTCGTCGTTGTAGCGCCGGTAGTCGATCTTGCCGGCGTCGGGGTCCTGCGAGAGGCGCAGGTAGCCTTCGTGCACGGCGGCGATCACCGGGTCCGGCGGCACGCCGAGCGCGGCGCTGTTCAGGTAGACCAGGTCCGGATCCAACGGAAAGCGGGCACGGATCCGCTCCCAATGGGACTCGTCGTCGGCGGCTCCCCGTCCCCAGGAGACGCTCATCGCGCGCTCGACCGCTGCATGGCTCATGGGCGGGGACTATGGGTCCCTCGGGTGTCGCGCGCAAGCACTGCACCCGGGGGTCCATTATTCGAGTTCGGGATGGGGGTGGAGGCGAGTCCGGAGGACTCGGTTCTGCCAGCGCCATGAGTGCCCGTGCCTGGCTTGACAACCGCTCGAGATCGCGCGACATACCCCGAATCGATGACGGTGCTGGGACGCCCCCTGGAGTTGCCTTGTGGCGTGGTGTTGAAGAACCGTCTGGTAAAGTCCGCGATGTCCGACTCGCTTGGAGATGGCGAAGGTAACCCCACTGACGCGCAGATGCGGCTCTACGAACGGTGGGCCGAAGGTGGGACGGCGCTATCGCTGATCGGCGAGGTGCAGGCGGATCCCCGTTATCCCGAGAAACCGGGCAATCTTGTTCTTGCGCCGGATGCCGATGTGCAGGCCATGCAAGTCCTGGCAAGACGAGGGTCAGCAAACGGTGCCGAAATCTGGCCGCAGATCGGACATGCCGGGGCTCTGTCACATGTCCCGATCAGTCGGCCCAAGGGACCCTTTCCACTGGATATTCAAGGACTCCGGTGCGAAGGGATGTCAGGCGATGACATTCGTGAATTGCCCGGCATATACGCAAGAGCTGCGATACTCGCGAAGAGTGCGGGATTCGGCGGGGTCCAGATCCATGCGGCGCACGGGTTCCTGTTGAGCCAGTTCCTGTCGCCTCTGTTCAATCGAAGGACGGATGCCTATGGTGGCTCGATCGAACGGCGGTTCCGCATCATTCACGACGTGATAGATGCCGTCAGGCGGAACGTCGGCGTGTCGTTTCCGATCGGCATCAAGATCAACTCGACGGACAAGCTGGCGGGCGGTCTTATTGCGCCAGGCGAAGTCCTGGAAGGGAGGATGCATGATCGCATGAGCTGAAACCCTTCGTGGCGATCCAGCGGGTTCGACTCCCGCCCGGCAAAGGCGCAGCCCGCCAGCCGGAACCGAGTCTTGCGCGGCGTGCGGTAACGGGCGTCGTGAAGCGTAGACAGGAGGTGACGAAGCGTCGAGGGTAAGCCTCGATATCCCAAACGACGACGCCTTCATCGTTAAGATAGTGGGAGCAGCACCGCACGCGCCGCTAACGGCGAGGCGCCGCGCGGGTCGTCCGGGGTCGTGGACCGACGCAGAGTCACGGGATGGGGTCGCCGGGAAACCTGGGAGGTCCTGTCAGAGCCCGCAGGGGAACAGCCGGATACGGGGAGAGCCGGCGACCAAAGACTCCCGGCCCGACGCCAGGCTTGCATGGCGTCGGGAGCGCGAGGCGCGAACACGAAGCGGCAAGCGGCCTGCGGACCCGGCTGACGAAGCAATAAGTCGAAGGGCTGGCATGACAGGAAGTCGTAGCGCCCTGATAGTACCGAGGAAAGCGGGGAACCGTGACCAGCGGGACCCGCCGGAGGGAAGCGGGGCGTCACCTGGACAGAACCACTGATGGGACACGCTGGAGGAAACCTTGAGTTCCACAAACACGTACACGAAACAGCAGTGGATAGCCGCGCAGGCGAAGGAGCACCTGGAGCGGGTGTTTACGTCCCTGCACCACGTGATCGACCGCGACTGGATGCACGAAGCGTATCGACGGACGCGCAAGGATGGCGCGGCGGGGGTCGACGGCGTGACGGCAGCCGACTATGAGACGGACGTGGAGGCCAACCTTGAGAGCCTGCTGGACCGGATCAAAGCGGGCAGCTACTACGCGCCGCCGGTGCGACGCCACTACATCCCGAAGGCGGACGGCAAGAAACGGCCGCTGGGTATCCCGACGCTGGAAGACAAGGTGGCGCAACGGGCGATCCTGATGCTGCTGGAGCCGATCTACGAGGCGGCGTTCCTGCCGTGCTCGTACGGCTTCCGACCGGGGCGGTCAGCCCATGATGCGCTTGCAGCACTGCGAGCCGGCATCACGGAGGAGGGCCACCGGTGGGTGATCGATGCCGATGTGACACAGTACTTCGACAGCATCGACCACGGGCATCTGCGGACATTCCTGGACCTGCGGATCAAGGACGGCGTCGTGCGACGCATGATCGACAAATGGCTGAAAGCGGGCGTGCTCGAAGAGGGTACGTTGCAACGATCCGATGCCGGAGCGCCGCAAGGCGGGGTGCTCAGCCCCTTGCTCGCCAATATCTTCCTGCACCACGTGCTGGACGAATGGTTCGAGCGAGAGGCGAAGCCACGGCTGAGGGGACCGTGCCAACTGGTGCGGTACTCCGACGATTTTGTGTTGACCTTCGAAGATCGCCAGAGCGGCGGGCGTATGCTTGCCGTATTGGGCAAACGGCTTGAGCGCTTCGGACTGGCCCTGCATGCGACCAAGACCCGGTATGTGGACTTCCGGCCACTGCGCCGGCATGGGCACCATCGGGACACGACGTTCGACTTCCTCGGCTTCACCCATGTATGGGGACGGACGCGGAAGGGCGGGATGGCGGTCCGACAGATCACGGCGAAGAGCCGCTACGCGCGAGCCGTGAAAGCGGTGCACGACTGGTGCAAACGCCATCGGCACCTGCCGATCAAGCGCCAGCAGGAGCACCTGTCGCGGGTCCTTCGGGGCCACTGCGGCTACTACGGTCTGACGGGGAACCACAAACGACTCGGATGGTTCCGCTGGCAGATGATCCGCTCCTGGCGAACGTGGCTCTCACGCCGCCGCCGCGCGGGTCATCTGAACTGGGCTCGCATGGACGAACTCCTGAGACGGCACCCGCTGCCGCCAGCGAAGGTCATGCGTTCGATCTACGCCACTTGAGCGAATCTGACGGGTGAGGAACCGAGTGCGTCAATCGCGCACGCTCGGATCTGTGGGGGGCGGGGCTCGGTAACGACCCCGCCTACCCGGCCGGAAGGCGATGCGTTGCAAGTGGTTCGCATGCTCGACCGGACGTCTGTCGACCTTATCGACGTCAGCGGAGGAACGTACTTTCCCGGTGCAGCATCGAGTTCCGACGGCAGGCCATCGGCGGGGCCCTATTTCACTGACTTTACAGAGCGCGCGAAGGGGGCGACGGCCATTCCAATCATGGCGACAGGAGGATTCGAGACAAGGGATCAAGCGAGAGACGCGGTCGAGAAGGGAAGTGTCGACGCGGTGAGCCTTGCCCGCGCGATGGCGCTCAATCCAGCGCTCGCCAATACGTGGTTGAGCGACGACGGGGGAGATCCTGAATTCCCGGTGTTCGATCCGTCTCCCCAGGGTGGAGTTACCGCGTGGTACACGATGCGGCTCACGGCGCTTGGAGAAGACGATGAGGGACACTTCGGTCTGAGCCCTGCCTCGGCCTTGGAAGCCTATGAAGCGCGAGATGCACAACGCTGCGAGATCTGGAGACGGCGGTTCCCGCAATCGCTGAACATCGGCTGACGTACCTTGGCTACCGTGCAGGATCTCATCGGGCGCGGAGCACAAAGAACTCGTAACCGTAGAAGTCCGAGTAGGCATGCCAGATGTCCAGTTCCCTCTGGCACTGCTCCGCCAACTCCTGTGCGTCCGGCTCATCGTGGTGACGCGTCCGGAATGCGGTCACGTTGTCTTGCAGTGGCCGATAGTAGTCGTCCCACCATGCGGACGCGGGGAGGGGAAAGTGCCCGACGGTCTCGTAGCCGCACGCCTCGGTGGCTTCCAGGAGCGCGGAGGTGTCGCGTATAGCCGGGTACTCGCGGTTCCAGAACGCTGTGCACGCCGCGGGCGGGTCGGGCTTCCGCCAGCATACCTCGGTCAGCGCGACGTGCCCGTTGCGTCGCAGCAGCCGGCGCCAATCGCGGAGGGCCGCTTCGACACCCATGTTGTAGATCGCGCCTTCACACCAGATCAGGTCGAAGGAACCGTCGGCGAAGACGAGTCGGCGCATGTCCGCGACGCGGGCCTCCAGCCGATCCGCGATGCCCAGTTCATGCGCCTTGCGGCTCAGCTCGTCGATGAACGGGGGGTGGTTATCGACGGCGACGATGCGCGCCGGCGAGCTTTGCACCAGAACCAATGTCTGGGCGCCGGTCCCGCAACCGACGTCGAGGACGCGGGTCCGTGGTCTCACGTCCGGCACCAGCCCGAGGGCCTGGCGCGTGCTGGCCTCTGTCCCCGGTCCCTGCCGGGGAAGCCCACTGAACAGCTCGTAGAACAGCGCGGTGGCTCGATCGGGCGGTGTGGTACGCATGCAGCACGCCTCCAGACGAAGGGTAATGGAGACGCAGGAGATGGGGGCGAAGGCTTCCCGCCGGCCTGCCGTACGCGTACGTTGTAGGCGTGTCCGAGACATGGCTTCCCTCGCTCGACGAGATCGAGAGCGCGGCCCGGATCGTCTACCGCGCGATGCTGCCGACCCCACAGTATCGCTGGCCGCTGCTGTGCGAGCGGACCGGCTGCTCGGTGTGGGTGAAGCACGAGAACCACACCCCCATCGGGTCATTCAAGCTGCGTGGCGCGCTGGTAGCCGTCGACCGGCTGCGGAGCGCCAAACCCCGGGTGAACGAGGTGATCGCCGCCACACGCGGAAACTATGGCCAGAGCGTCGCCTTCGCGGCACGCCGCACCGGGCTCTCCGCCACCGTGGTGATGCCGGCCGGCAACAGTCGCGAGAAGAACGAGGCGATGCGCGCCTTCGGCGCCAAGCTGGTCGAGCACGGCCGCGACTTCGACGAAGCGTACGCCCAGGCAGCCCGTCTAGCTGTCGGTGAGCGGCGGCACCTGATGCCGTCATTCAGTCCGGAGCTGGTACTGGGCGTTGCCAGCTACGGCATGGAGCTGTTTCGAGAGGTTGCCGATCTGGACGCCGTGTACGTCCCGATCGGCCTGGGCTCCGGGATCTGCGGGGTGATGGCAGCTCGCAACGCGCTGTCGCCGACGACGGCCGTGATCGGCGTGGTGTCGACCGCCCTGCCGGCCTACCAGCGCTCGTTCGCCGCGGGCGAGTTGCGCCCGACCGGTCCCGCGCCGACCATCGCCGACGGGATGGCCGTGCGTGTCCCCGACGAGGAGGCACTCGCCCTGATCCTGGCCGGGGTGGATCGCGTGGTCGCCGTCTCGGACGCGGAGTTGCGGTCGGCGATGCGCGCCTACTACACTGACACCCACAACGTCGCCGAGGGCGCGGGAGCAGGGCCGCTGGCGGCGCTGCTCCAGGAACGCTCGCGGATGCGCGGCAGCCGCGTGGCACTCGTGCTCTCCGGTGGCAATGTCCTCCGGGAGTTGTTCGCGGAAATCTTGTCCGGCTCGTAGCGACTGCAGCGCGCCGCTGTTTCCGTGCTGACGGGGATGTGGTTGGATACGGCTCATGCGCCTGATCACATGGAACACACACAACCGTCGCGATACACGTTCCCAAGCCGAGTTCTTGGGGAAACGCAATCCGGATGTCGTGGCGCTGCAGGAAGTCACGCCGCGATCCCTTGAGAGTTGGAAGGGCGAGCTGCCAAAGATAGGCCTTCTCCATGTAAAGAGCCCCGTCAGGGAACCGATGTGCGGCAACAGCGGTGTCCTCATCGCTTCGAAGGCCCCCGTCGAGATGATCGACGACGGCGCGATCGATACGGACTCGAAGTGGCCGAATTGTCACTCGTCACTGTCATCGGTAGTTGCCAAAGGGGTCAGGCTGCATACGGCATGCCTGTATGGCGAGTGTCCTGACCAGAACGAAGTGATTCACGCATCCATGTCGAGACGGGCCGAGGCTCCAACCATCTTGGCCGGAGACCTTCACGGAAACCAGTCGTCAGACGATCCTATTGCTCTAAAGCAGTTCGGGATGCGTGACGTTTACCTTGAGCTGCATGGCATTGATGAAGCGGGGTACAGCTATGTCACGAATCGCGGGGAGACACGGCGAAACGACCACGTCTTCGCGAGCCACGACCTCGCTGTGCTGTCGGCGAAGTACTGGACCGAGAAGATGGGCACCATCGCCGAGGGCGGCCTGAGCGATCACGCTGCTCTGGAGGTGGTGTTCGACCTCTGACCGGCGCGCCGAATCGTCGGCTGCGCTATCATCAGGCCATGTCACCAACCACCGGCATGATCCTCGTCAGCGCGGGCAAGAGCACCCGCAGTCGCCACCTCTCCGAAGGGGCGGGAGCGGGCCCGCTGGCGGCGCTGCTCCAGGAACGGTCGCGGATGCGCGGCAGCCGCGTCGCGCTGGCGCTCTCGGGCGGCAACGTCGACCGCGAGCTCTTCGCGGAGGTGCTGGCCGGCTCGTAGCGGCTGCCGCGAACGCCTGTCGCTTCTACGAGTGATGGGAATGTGGTTGGATCAGGTCCATGCGTCTTGTCACGTGGAACACCGGGCATCGAGCCGACACACGGTCGCAGGCCGAGTTTCTGCGGGGCCTGTCACCGGACGTCATCGCGTTGCAGGAAATCATGCGAACCTCCCTCGAGCGTTGGAAGCCGCTGCTGAGTGAGATCGGCCTTCCTCATTGGATGAGTCCCGTGAGGGCCCCGATGCGTGCCTACAGCGGTGTACTCATCGCCTCGAAAGCCCCTGTCCACATGCTCTCGCCCGCGGACGGCGCGATGGATACGGAAACCCGATGGCCGAACATGCATGCTTCACTCTCGGTGCAACTCGCCAACGGCATCAGGCTGCACACGGCGTGTCTGTGGGGAGAGCTTCCCGATCGGAAGGAGGTGATTCACGCGGCCATGTCGCGAAGAGGCCGGCATCCGACCATCCTGGCCGGCGACCTGCACGGCGATGAATCGGACGATCCCCTGGCGCTCCGGAAGTTCGGGGTGCGCGACGTATACCTCGATCTGCATGGCCACGATGAAGCCCCGTGCAGCTTCGTTGCGGGAACGCGGAGCGACCACGTCTTCGCGAGCGGTGACCTCCGCGTGCGCCGCGCGCACTACTGGACCGAGAAGATGGGCACGATCGCAGAGGGCGGACTGAGCGATCATGCCCCTCTGGAGGTGGTGTTCGACCTCCGACGGGAGGGCGAGTAGCGCCTGCGCTATCATCCCGGCCCATGTCACGAACCAACGGCATGATCCGCGTCGGCATCGTCGGCGCGGGCAACAACACCCGCAACCGCCACATCCCCGGACTGAAGGCACAACCCGACGTCGAGCTGGTAAGCGTCGTGAACCGTTCCCGGCAGTCGTCCGAGCGGGCGGCGGCCGAGCACGGCATCGGCCGTGTCCATGATCACTGGCGCGAGCTGGTCGAGGCCGACGACGTCGACGCCGTCCTGATCGGCACGTGGCCCTACCTGCACAAGCCGGTCACGCTCGCAGCGCTGGCGGCCGGCAAGCACGTCCTGACCGAGGCACGGCTGGCCCTGAACCTGGCCGAGGCGCGGGCGATGCTGGCCGCATCACGCGCGCGGCCCGACCTGGTCACGCAAGTGGTGCCGGCGGCGATGACCCTGGGAATGGACGCGACCATCTCCCGGCACATCGCCGACGGCTACGTCGGCGACGTGCTGGCGGTCGAGCACCTGGGCGGCGGCGGATTCATCGACCGCGAGGCTCCGGCGATGTGGCGCGACAGCGCCGTCTACAGCGGGCTGAACATCGGCTCGCTGGGCATCACCTACGAGACGATCATGCGCTGGGTGGGACCGGCCACCCGTGTGGCGGCGATCGGCAAGACCTTCGTGACGACCCGCCGCGACGACGCGGGCGTCGCGCGGGCCATGCAGCTTCCCGACCACCTGGAGGTCCTGGCCGACATGGCGTGCGGGGCGACGCTGCACCTGCAGCTCTCCAGCGTGATGGGCCACGGCATGGCCGGGACGACGATCTACGGCTCGGAGGGCACGTTGCGCATCGCCGCCGGTCAGTTGCTGGGCGCGCGGCGGGACGACGACGCGCTCGCACCTCTGCCGATTCCCCCTGCCAAGCCCCGACCGGGCGAGCTCATGCCACCCGGCTGGCGGGTGGAGGAGGAGTTCTGCGCCGCCATCCGCGGCGAGGGCGCGATCGAGCGCAACACCTTCGAGATCGGCGTCCAGTACATGGCGTTCACGGAGGCGGTCCATCGCAGCATGGCCGAAGACCGCACGGCGCCGGTCGAGCGCTGAAGGAGAGAGGCATGGAATACCGAACGCTCGGCAAGACCGGCATCGAGGTCTCGCGCATCGGCCTGGGCTGCTACCAGATGGGCGGCATGCACGGCGGCGGCGGCTGGCCCGGCATGGACGACGAGGAGTCGGTGCGCACCATACACCACGCCGAGACGCTGGGCGTGAACCTGCTCGACACGGCCGAGGGCTACGGCGCCGGCCACTCGGAGCGGATCATCGGCCGCGCGCTGGCCGGCCGCCGCGGTCGCTACGTGATCGCGACCAAGGTGGCGCCCCCGGTCGAGGGCGACAGCGAATCCGACGCGCGCACGCGCGTGCAGACCGCCTGCGCCGGCAGCCTGCAGCGGCTCGGCACCGACTACATCGACGTCTACCAGCTCCATGGCGTGCCGCCAAGCGAGCTGATGCCGGCCGTGGCCGAGGAGCTCTCGAGGCTGCAGCAGGCCGGGAAGATCCGCTGCTGGGGCATCTCCACCAACGACGGCGGCGCCATGCGCGAGTTGCTGCGCCTGGGGGACCTGGCCATGGCGCAGGTGGGGCTGAGCATCGTCAATCCCAGCGCGGACGACGCGCTGGCGCTGGCGCTGGAGGCGAACCTGGGCACGCTGATCCGCGTGCCGCTCGGCCAGGGAGCCTTGACCGGCAAGTACTTCGACGCGCAGCAGCTCGACGGTGAGGATCGGCGCCACGAGCGCTTCACCAACCCGCGCGCGCGGGAGGCGCTCGCCAAACTGGCCGAGCTCCGCTTCCTGACCGAGCGAGGCCGCACGATGGTGCAGGCGGCCCTGCGGTTCGTGCTGGACACCGCCGGCGTGACGGCGGCCATACCCGGCGCCAGGGACCGGGCGCAACTGGAGCAGAACGCCGGCGCCGCTGACGTGGCGCCGCTGTCGGCGGAGGAACGGGAGCGGGCCATGCGCATCGGCGCCGAGTCGGGTTGGCCGCTGCCGCCCTACGCGAAGAAGGCATAGCCGCCGTTGCCGGCGCTGGCGGACGCGCGCTCGCTGCGCGACATCGACTGGGACACCTGGGTGCCGGTGGACGTCACCACGGTGGTGTTCGTCGTCGAGGACGACCGCGCGCTGCTCATCCGCAAGAAGCGCGGGCTGGGGGCCGGCAAGGTGAACGCGCCGGGCGGGCGCGTCGAGGCGGGCGAGACTCCCGCGGCGGGGGCCGCGCGGGAGCTCTGGGAAGAGGTGCGCGTCCGCGCCGGCCGCCTCCGCCACCGAGGCGTGATCTCGTTCCAGTTCCTGGACGGCTACTCGACTCACATGCACGTGTTCCGCGCCTCGGGCGCGATCGGCACGCCCGCCGAAACCGAGGAGGCCGAGCCGATGTGGGTGTCGCTCGACGCGATCCCGTACGAGCGGATGTGGGCGGACGACCGCGAGTGGCTCCCCCGGTTCCTGGCGGGCGAGCGGTTCCGTGGCTGGGGGCTGTTCGACGGCGATACGATGCTGGACTTCAGACTGCAGACCGAGGAGGACGGCGATGGGTGGAACGATGGTGACTGAGAGCACCTTCGCCGCGAGCAAGAGCGAGGCGCGCGGGGAGCGCGCCATGGTGGCCACCAAGCACCGGCTGGCCAGCGCCGCCGCCCTGAGCTCGCTGCGCGCGGGCGGCAACGTCATGGACGCGGCCGTGGCGGCCGCGTTCGCGGTGGGGGTGGTGGAGCCTTCCTCCAGCGGCATCGGCGGCGGCGGCTACCTGGTCTACCAGATGGGGGAACGGGGCGGCGTGTTCGCCTTCCCCATGCGCGCGTCGCTGGCCGCCGCTCCCGACATGTACCGCCTCACCGGCGTGGCGGCGGTGGGCGCGTTCGGCTGGCCGGGCGTGGAAGACAACGCCAACCTGGAAGGCCCGCGCTCGATCGCCACTCCCGGTGCGGTGGCCGGCCTCACCGCCGCGCACGCCGCGTTCGGGCGCCTGCCGCTCGACGCGGTGGTGGCGCCGGCCGTCGAGCTCGCGCAGTACGGCTTCGCTCCCGAGTTCCACGACGTGATGGCCTTTGCGAGTCAGGTGGGCAAGCTCACGCGCTACCCGGAGTTGCGCCGCACCTTTCTGCCGGCGGGCGAGCTTCCGTCCGGGATCGAGATCCCCGCCAGCCCCTATACGCGCGGCGACGTGCTGCGGGCGGCGCCGGCCAGGATCCGCCAGCCGGACCTGGGCGACACGCTGAGTGCGATCGGCCGGAAAGGGGCCGACGCGTTCTACCGCGGCGAGGTCGGCCGCCGACTGGTCGACGCGGTGCGCGATGCGGGAGGTATCCTCGACCATGCCGACCTGGAGAGCTACCGGCCGCTCCACTGGCAGACCGGCGCCGACCCGGCGCCGCTGGAGGTGGCCTACCGCGGCGACCGCGTGCGGGTGGCGCCGTTCGCCTCGGGCGGCATCACCAGCGCCATGACCTTGCAGCTCCTGTCCGGCAGCGACCTGCGCGCCTGCGAGCACAACGACGCTGAGGCGCTGCACCGCTACATCTGCGCCGCGCGCCTGGCCTACGCCGACCGTTTCGCCTACCTGGCCGACCCGGAGACGGCGGACGTGCCCTGGCGCGGCCTGACCTCGCCGTCCTACGCCGCCCGCCGCCAGGCGGGCATCGGCGACAAGGCGCCGGCGCGCTTCAAGGCCGGCGACCCGTGGCGGGAGGAGGGCCGCAAGGCCCCGAAGCGACCGCCCGGGAGCGCACCGGCCTATCACGACGGCACCACCCACCTGTGCGTGATGGACGGCGACGGCAACGCCGTGTCGCTGACCAACACGCTCGGGTCCGGCTTCGGCTCCGGCGTGGTGGCCGGACGCACCGGCGTCATCCTCAACAACGGCATGATGTGGGTCGACCCGGTGCCCGGTCACGTCAACTCGATCGCGCCCGGCAAGCAGCCGCTGAACAACATGTCGCCCCTGCTGGTGCTGGGAGAGGGAGGCGCGCGGCTGGCGGTCGGCGCCTCCGGCGGCCGGCGGATCACCAACTGCGTCACCAGCCTGGTGGTGAAGATGCTCGACTTCGGCCTGGGTCCGCAGGCCGCGATCGACGCGCCGCGCCTGGACTGCAGCACGCCGCTGACCGCCGTCGACGGCCGCCTGGACCCGGACGTGGTCGAGGAGCTGCGCGCCCGCCGCCACCGCGTGGCGGTGATCGACCCGCGCTACACCACCGAGGGAATGAGCCCGTTCGCCAGCCCGCTGGCCATCACGCGCGGACCCGACGGCCTGCGCGGCGGCGCCGACACCTTCCACACCGCCCACGCCGCCGGACTGTAAGGGCCCGGTTGCGTCCGGGTGGGGAGTGGGGCACGACCGACGAGTTGGCACGCCGCATCCTGAACTGCGCGCCGGCCGGTCGAGGCGTTACGCGCGGCGAGTGGAACGAGTTGCTGCGCGTGCGAGGCATGCCGCCGGAACGGGACGGGCCCGAGTCCGCGACGTCCCTCACTCGAGCCGGGGCGGCGGGTCTCGCCTGCCGCGTGCTGGCGCGCTGATTCGGCTTCAGCCCGCCGCTTGCGCTCAGACGTTGCCGGTGCGCAGGGCGTAGCGGCGCTCGGCGTAGGCGGCGTCCTCGACCCAGAGCCGGTTGGCTCGGCGCTCCATGCCGCGGCGGACCAGGCCGGCGGCGCGGGACGCCAGGCGGAAGCCGAACCGGTCCGAGGTGGCGACGGTCGCCTCGATGATGGCGGAGCGGCCGGGCGCGACCGGGGTGGCGTGGGTCTCCACCACGGAGCCTGCGCCCTCGCCGTCGATGATGGTCATGACGATGGTGCGCGGGTCGGGGCAGTCGAAGCGCGCGTCCACCTCCACGCCCATGCGGCGCGTGGCGCGGTAGGTCACGCGCACCACGATGCTGTCGTCGGTCTGCTCGATCACCCGCAGGCGGCCGAACGAGTGCGGGTGGTAGTGCGCGCCGTGCCAGGGGTCCAGGCGGTTGGCGATCACGTCCTCGGGCTCGCATGAGGCTTCCATGCGGATCACGGCGTCGATGCCGCCGGTGGGCCGCACGCAGAGGTAGGGCTTCGCGGAGGGCTCCGCGCCGTCGAGCCGCACCCAGAGGAGCACGCCGTCGTCGTGGCTCGGCAGCACGCGCCAGCCGGCGTGGCCGGATTCGTCCAGGACCAGTCCGTGCCAGGGGCAGACCAGGCAGCCGTCACGGACATGGCCGTCCGCCAGCGACGCGCCCAGGTGGGGGCAGGCGTTGGGTGCCACCAGCAGCCGGCCGGCGCCACGCCACACCACCAGCTCGCGGTCGGCGATGCGGTAGCGCCGCGGCCGGTCGCCGATGGCGCGGACGGCGTCGATGACGTGCCAGCCGCCTGAGGGCAGCGCCATCGCCCGCCGGAGCGCACCCCTGATCCACTTGGGGTCCGACTGCTGCCAGTCGGGGAGCCGCTGCAGCTCGGCGGCGGACTCGGCGCCGGCGGGCTGCCGGCCGAACAGGAAGCCGCGCTCGCGGCGGTCGCCGCTCATGCCGCCGCCGACGGCAGGATGCCGCTGGGGCGGATCGACGCCAGCGGCTCCGGGCGCAGCCCGTTCCCGGCCAGGATGGCGTTGGCGGCGGCGATCCCGGAGGCGGCCGCACGCTCCATGAGCGCGCTCGGCTGCTCGATGCGGACGAAGTCGCCGGCCAGGTAGATGCCGGCGTGCGGGGTCTCCACCCCCGGGCGGCCGGCGCGCGATCCGGGTGCGAACGCCGGGCAGTCGTCCCGCAGCAGGTACACCTCGTCCAGCGGCCGGGCGTCGCGGGTCTCCGGATACAGTTGGTGCAGGCCGCGCAGCATCGCCGTGCGCAGCTCCTGCTCGGTGGTGCCGTCCGGCACGGCGTAGGCGTGCAACTCGACCACCGAGCCGCCGTGCTCGTCGGCCCAGGCGCGGCTCTCGTCCTCGAACAGGTGGAACAGGGAGATGTTGTCCAGCAGCGGGAAGCCGGCCGTGCCGGCGAACGGCGCGCGCTCCGCGGCGATGGGGCGGTCCAGCCAAAGGCGCCACACGGCGAACGGCAGCGTGGTCTCCAGGGCGCGCACGCGCGCCGCCCAGTCGCCGCGGTCGAACGTCGTGGCGGGCAGCAGCCGCTTCAGCCCGGCCACGTCCAGGGCCAGCACCACGGCGTCGGCCGCCACCGGATCGGCTTCGCCGGCCGTCTCGATCGCCCAGGAACCGGCGTCGCGCCGGATGGCGCGGACCTGGGTATCGGTGCGGACGGTAGCGCCGCGCTCCTCGACGTAGCGCCGCATCGGCTCCCAGATCCCGGTGGAGAACGGCTGCCGGGCTACGTCGAACGGGAGCCCCTCGGGATTCCCGGTGAAGTAGAAGTGGAACATCATCAGCAGCTCGGCGGCGGACATGCCGCCCTCCGGATTGAAGAACGAATGCGCGAACACATCGAACAGCAGTTGCCGGGCGTCGGGAGGAAAGCGCAGCGAGTCCAGGTATTCGGTGGCGGAGCGGCGGTCGTGGCGCTCGTAGGTGCGCTCGGCGTCGAAGGCCAGCATCGACAGCGCGGAGCGCAGCCGCACGCGCCCCAGCGCCGCCAAGGTCAGCGACGGCGTGCGCCGGGTGAGGGAGACGATGTTCCACGGCGCGCGCCTGGGCAGGCGGGCGAACGACTGCTGCGCGCCGCCGGTGCCCAGGACGGGATAGTCGTCCAGCGGTTGCAGCAGGTCGAGGTCGGGCGAGATGCGCCGCAGCAGCGCGCGCAGGTTGTAGTACTGGCGGAAGAACGCGTGAAAGCCGCGGTCCATCTGCACCGTCTCGCCGGTAGCCAACCGTACCGGGAACGCCCCGGCCCGTCCGCCCAGGCCCAGCTCGCGTTCCAGCACGGTGACTCGGATGCCGCGCTCGGCCAGCACGACGGCCGCCGCCATGCCGGCGATGCCGCCGCCCACCACCGCGACGCGCGGCGCTTCGCCGCCGGTCACCGATCGTTTTCCGGGCGCCGGGCCAGGAACGAGTGGACGATACCCCGCTGCCAGCCGCCGGCCGGCAGGGTCCGCACATCGGCGAACCCGGCGTGCCGCAGGCGCCGCTTGAAGCCGTCGACGCTGTCGAACGCCAGGACGCTGTCGCGCAGATAGCGGAACAGCCCGTCGTCGCCGGTCACTACGCGTGCGGCGGGAATGATGATCAGCGCCGTTACCGCCTTCCACACGGCGGTGGCCAGCGGCGAGCCGGTCACGGAGTACTCGTGGAAGCAGACCGGCGCGCCCGGGGCCAGCAGCTCACGCACGCGCCGCAGGCAGGCGTCGGCGTCGGGCACGTTGCGGATCCCGTAGGCCATCAGAATGCCGTCGAATGGGCCGTCGATGCCGGCGGCGGCCGGGTCCATGGCGTCGCCGTGGACGAACTCTACGCCCGCGAGCTGCGGGCGCGTGCGCGCCACCTGCAACATCTCGGCCGCGGCGTCCAGGCCGCACAGCGTGGCCTGCGGGTAGACGGCGCGCAGCGCCAGGGTCGACTGTCCGGTGCCGCAGCAGAGGTCCAGGATGCGGGCTTCGCCGGCCAGCTCCAGCCGTTCCGCGCTCCGGCGCAGGTGCCGGCGGTAGCCGGGGTTGAGTCCGACCAGCAGGTCGTAGGAGGCGGCGACGCGGTCGAAGTCGGCGGCGACGCGGCCGCCCGGCTGACCCGGGGCGCCGCGCGAGTGGTCGGTCATCCGTTTCCCGATGCGTGCGTGAGGCGGTCGCCTGTCCTGGCCGGGAGCGACAGGCCGGCGGGCGGGCGGCCGCCCAGGATGCGCATCTTGTCGCCGGGGCGCAGCCGCATCGCGTAGTAGCGGGCGATGGTGGACGCGGGGAGGCGGTAGAAGCGCTCGAAGATGCCGCGCCGCGCCTCCGGCGGATACCAACGGAACAGCAGCCGGTTGAGCAGGTGGCAGAACCGGGCGCGCCGCCGCCGCTCGCTCGCCGCGGCGGCCACCGCGTCGCGCAGGGCATCCGCCGGCGTGGTCGCGATCAGCTCGGCCAGCTCGGCGGCCAGCGGCAGAGAGTAGCCGGTGCCGGGGTGGAACCAGCCGCCGCGGTAGCCGCCGGTCACGACGGAGGAGGAGCCGGGGAAGGGCGAGGGGGGATCCGTCGCCGTCTCGGCCATCGGCATCGGCAGCACGCCGCGCTCGGTGCGCTCGACCCGCAGTGCCACCCAGCCGTGCTCCCGGAGCCACTCGGCGATCCGCCAGCGGCGCTCGCCCTCGTCCAGCTCCGGGCCGTCTGAGAAAGAGGTGTCCTCCACCAGCGCGCGCTCAGGCGCGAGGGGGAGGACGTACATGAACCGGTACCCGTCGCGCTGGGCGACCGTGGCGTCCATCACGATCGGCCGGGTCAGCCCGTGCCCGTGCCGCAGGGTGATCTCCTCGCCATAGAATTTTTGCCAGCCGCACGGGACGGCCGCCCGGCCGGCCCCGCGCGCGTCGACCACCGTCCGTGCGGCAAGCGTCCGGCCGTCCGCCAACCGTACGGTTCCGGCGCCGTCCACCTCGGCGGGCATCTGCTCGCACGCCATCGACCCGGCGCGCTCCTCCAGCATGCGCAGAACCTCCGACCGCAGCCGCTCGCTCGAGATCATCGCGTACGGCGTATCGAGCACCCGCCGGTAGCCGGGGAAGCGCACTTCGTAGGAGCTCCACCGGTATGCCACGAAAGGGTCGACGTGGCGCCGCATGGCCGGCGACAGGTCCCCGGCATGGAAGCACCAAGTGTGGTTGCCGCCGATCCGCTCGCGCTCGGCCAACGCGACGGCGCCGACAGAGCCCGATCCGCACACGGCGGCGACGATCAGCCCGCTCTGCAGGCCGCCGCCGCACAGTGCCAAGTCCACGTCCGTCACGCCCGCAGCCATGCACGCCGAGCATCGTCTGTCGCGGGCAGTCCGGCAAGCGCGGCCTGCCCGATCCGGTTCCGGGACCGTTGAACAAATTTGGGCCGGCCGGCACCATCGCCGCATGGATCCGCTGGAGCTGCACCGCGACGCGCTGGTCATCGACAGCCACAACGATTCGGTCGTCGCCAGCGTGTCGAGCGGCAGCGGGCTCGGCGGCGCGCCGACGCGCCATGCCGGGAACGGCACCATCGCCCAGCTCAGGGGAGCGCTCCACGGACCTCCGGACGGGGCTCCCATTCAGCTCGACCTCAAGCGGATGCGCGAAGGCGGCATCGACGCGGCGTTCTTCGCCGTCTGCGTCACGAAGGCATGGAACAACCACGCCGCTTACGCCCTGGACGGCTTCGGCATCCTGATCGCGGAGATGGCCGAGGATGACGGCTTCCGCATCGCGCGCACCGCCGCGGACCTCACGCAGGCGAAAGAGGACGGCGCGGTGGCGGCGATCCTGGCGCTGGAGGACTCCAACGGGTTGGAGAGGAGCCTCAACATCCTCTCCGCCCTGTACGCACTGGGCCTGCGATCGGTCGGCATCACGCACAACCCCGTGTCCTGGGCGGCCGCCGGCGCGCACGAGCCCGGGTCCGGCGGGCTGACCAGCCACGGCGTCGCGCTCGTGCACGAGCTGAACCGGCTCGGGATCCTGGTCGACGTGTCGCACCTGAACGACGCGGGGTTCTGGGACGTGGTCGCGGAGACCGATCAACCGCTGATCGCCTCGCACAGCAACTGCCGCGCCCTGTGCAGCCAGCCGCGCAACCTGGACGACCGGCAGATCGAGGCGGTGGCCGCCACCGGCGGCGTGGTGGCGATCACGTTCGTGCCTACGTTCGTCGCCGACGCGGATCCGGACCTGGAGCGCCTGCTCGACCACGTCGATCACGCAATCAAGGTGGCGGGCCCGGAGCACGTCGGGCTGGGATCGGACTTCGACGGCGGCGGTACGCTCATCCCGCACGCCGGCGAATACCCCCTCCTGACCGCCGGCATGGCCGCCCGCGGACACGACGAGCAGGTGATCCGCGCCGTGCTGGGCCTGAACTACCTGCGCGTGTTCCGCGCGGTGTGCGGGTAGAAAGCGCGATGAGCCGGCCACTGACCCTGTGGGGGATCATCGAGTCCGAAGGAGCCGCCCGTTACATCGATCGCGCAGCCGATGCCGGCGTCACCCGGCTGATCGGTCCATGCGCGCCGGACGTGGTCGAGCTGGCCCGGAGCCGCGGCCTGGAGGTCCATCCCTACGTGGCCTGCACGCCGTTCCCGACGCACGGTCAGAGGCCGGTGTCCTATACGTGGTCGCTCAACTATGGCGGGAACCCTCGGGCTCCGGAGGCGCGCGAGATCCTGGACCGCCACCGGCCGATCCTGGTCGGCCCGAGCCGCGGCGAGCCGAGCGTCGGTCCGTTCGCGGCCGCGCATCCCGAGTACCGGGCCCGCACGGCCGACGGCTCCGACACGCTCGGTTATTGCGACCGGCTGTGCCTCAGCCCCGCGTTTCCCGAAGTGCGCGAGCGGCAGGCGGCGGAGATCGCGAAGGCGCTGGCCGACTCCGGCGGCGACGGCGTGCAGGTCGAGTTCGTGAACGGCATGGAGGACGCCGGCGGGCTCGTGCCGGCCGGGTACGAGGAGCGGACTGTGGAGGAGTACCGGCAGGCATCCGGCCGCGACGCCCGCGCGCTGCCCGCGGACGACCGCGAGTGGCTGGCGTTCCGCGCCGGCTACGTGACCGAGATGCTCGCCGAGGCGCGCGGGCGGGTCAAGGCGATCTCGAAGCAGGCGGTGTTCTCGGCCACCATCATCGCCCGCGATCCCGAGCGCTCCCTGCACGGGCTCCACGACTGGGCGGCATGGGCCGAGCGGAGCGTGATCGACGAGCTCTACCTGTGGTTCCGGACCGAGAGCGACCAGGACGCGGTGGAGCGGCGCGTCGGCCATGCGGCGCGCGTGGTAGCCGGGCGCATCCCCCTGTACGCCGAGCTCTCCTGCTACCACGCGGGAAGCTTCCAGGAACCGGATCTGCTGCTGGAGGGAGCGCGGCGCGCGTTGGCGGCCGGCGCGGACGCCGTCGGGGTGTACCGGCACCACGCGGTCGACCAGCTCGACCTGTGGGACACGCTGGCCATGATCGGCCGTCTTTAGACTTCCCGCGCAGCCGTCTCACGGCGTGACGGTGCGTTTTGGGGCGTCTATAATCCGCTCAATCTGCCGAGCCGGCCGTCCGGCCGGAGAATTCCGCACGAGGAGCGAAAATGAGAAAGCTTTCGATAGTCATGCTCGGATTGCTGCTGCTTCCGGCCGCGGGCCTGTTCGCAGCCGCCGAGGCAGAGATGGCCGCCGACGCGCCGATGCCCATCACCTGGGCCGGGGTCGGCGGCGCCGGCGTCGGCGAGAACACGGTGATCGAGCAGCTTCTGGAGGAGAAGTTCAACGTCGAGATCGACACGATCCGCTACCACCAGAACGACCGCGAGAAGCACAACCTGCTGGTGGCGTCGGGCGAGCATCCGGATGCCTGGTACGTCTGGAACTTCCACGATCAGAAGTTCATGGAAGGCGCCTACCGCACCATCCCGCGCAGCATGATCGAAGAGGAGATGCCGTTCTACGTCGACGCCATGAACGAGATCGGCACGGCCGGCTGGGCCTACTTCCTGGCTCCCGGCAAGAGCGACGAGTACTGGGCGATCCCGCGCTTCCAGCAGCAGTTCGGGAAGGAGGGCAACGGTGCCCAGCACTATCTGCGCTACGACTGGCTGGAACGGGTCGGCATGACCGACTTCTTCGACGCCGTCGACCAGAGCCCGGAGAGCAAGCCGGACACCTTCTACTGGGAACCTGCCGTCCACGACATCGACGAGTTCGAGTCGGTGCTGGCGGCGTTCCGCGACAAGCTGGACTTCGGTGACGGCCAGGTGCGCATCCCGTACGGGTTCACCGGCGACCAGACGCAGGCGTTCATGTTCCGCGCGTCGCTGGTCCTCTACGCCTACGGTCTGAATAACAAGCCCAGCTACGACTACGACGGCGACACGGTGCCTCCGTATGGCGGCGAACTGGTCATGGACGGCAACTGCCCGTGCTTCCGGGACGCGACCAAGCGGCTGCAGAAGTGGTACTCGGAAGGCTACATCGATCCGGAGCTGCCGGCCGTGGGCTTCGAGCAGTGGAAGGACCGCATCGCCTCCGGCGTCTACGGCATCTGCACCACGTGCGGCGTCACCGGCTGGAGTTGGGCCCAACGCGACGGTGAAGGCCAGGGACAGGGATGGACGGCGGTGCGCGAAGACGGCGCGAAGTGGATGGCCTTCACCGGCCTCAGCCACAATGGCACGTACCGCACCAAGTACAACAACCAGGCGCTGCCGTTCGGCAGCCGCGTGGTCGCCTACACCGTCAACCGCAACGTGTCGGACGACAAGCTGCGGCGCCTGCTCTCGATCTACGACTACGTGAACTTCGACCCGCTCGGCCGGATCATGGCCGGCAGCCCCGGCGGCCTGGAGGGCGTGCACTGGGACTGGGACGGCGAGCCCGATCGCTCCAGTGACATCGCGCTGTCCAACTCGCCCCGCAAGGCGCTCGAGGGCTGGACCTTCGAGAACGTCGGCGGCCACTACTTCACGCACCAGACCTTCCCGGCCCGGTACGCGGTCGCGCGCGCGACCAACGCCGACCATCAGGCGTGGATCGACCACTACTTCACCGGCCCCGGCCAGCAGTTCTCGCTGCCGCCGTACAAGGAAGACGTCTTCAACCAGACCGAGTACACGGCGATCGCCGGCGAGGTGACCGCCGCGCTCTGGACGATCCGCGACGAGTTCTACTTCAAGGCGATGACCAACGCCGACTTCGACGTGGACGCCGAGTGGGACGCTCACGTGGAGAAGTACCTGAACGCCGGCGCGCAGCGCCTGCTGGATGAGCTCGGCAAGCTCACCTACAACGTTCCCGACTTCAAGTCCGGGAAGATCTCGGTCGAGGAGGCCCTGGGGCAGTAACGCGCCTCACTCGGGTCACACGATCGGATCGCGAAAAGAGCCGGCGGGTTTCCGCCGGCTCTTTTCGTCTACCTCCAACGCATCAGATCGCCGGGATGATCAGGTTCCAATTGGGGTAGATCAGGTCGGGGTTCTGGATCAGGTCGCGATTGCGCCGCCAGATCCGCGGCCACAGGAACGGATCGGCGTACCAGTGGTCGTATTCCGCGATGCGCCACAGGCTCTCGCGCCGTTCCGGAATCAGTTGCACGGTGTGGATGCCGAGCACGGTAGAGAGCTTGTAGCGCTCCAGGTAGCGGCGGGCGTCCTCGAAGCGCTCGATGGACTGACCGTACTTCCGGTCATCGAACGCCACCACGCCATCGATCCAGAGCTCCCGAGCCATGAGCAGATCGTTCGAAGCCCCGCGCTCGATGCCGTCCAGGATCGCCCTGCGACGCGCCCCGCCTGCGCGCAGCGCGTCCAGCACGGGCCGGCCCGACCATGGCTGCGGCGTGATGACGTCGCCCTGTTCGGTCACCACCGTGAGCTCCGACGCCGCCTCCAGATCCTCCATCACCGCCTGCAGCAGCGCGGCGGCCCGCTCCATGTGCTCGGTATATGCCTCGTCGGCCACGGACATCAGGCTGCGGCACACCTCGATCGCGGCGCCGAACGCCTCTTCGGCGTCGGCCAGCCGGTAGGACTGGATGGCCTCCAGGCCGGTCAGGTACAGCGTGTTGAGCCGCTGATATAGCGACCGCAGCTCCCGAAGCCTCGCCGCGGCCCAGCCGGTTGTGTCGAGTTGCTGGACGGCGGCCAGACAGCGCTCCGCCTCCGCCCGTGCTCCGTACAGCAGCTCAAGCCGGTCGAGGAGCGAATCGCGCAGGGCCAGCATGTCGTCGGCGGTGGCCAGGGCCAGCCGGTACGCTCCGAAGTAGTCGCGTGACCGGTAAAGATCCTCGGCACGCCGGATGGCGTCGACCATGTCCTGGAAGGAGCCCGGCATCCAGAGATCCGCCTGGATTCCCCGCAGTTCGTCAAGCCGGCTCTGCAGCAGGTTGCGCAGGCGCTCCGCGGCCAGCCGCACCGAGTTCTCGAATGCCGCGACGGCCCGCGCTTCCGCGGCCTTCAGGGATACGTGCGATCCACCCGGGTCGACCTCGCGGATTCGTCCGGACGTGCGCAGAGCCGTGCGGGCCGCGTCCAGGTTCTGCGGGTCGTAGAACGGCGCGGCCACTTCCTCGGCGCGCGCGATCAGCACGCCCACCCGGTCGAGGTCGGCGTCCGTGGGCGGCTGAATGATCGTCGGACCGCCGGCACGCGCCGGCTGCGGGTAGGACGGGAGCACGGGTAGCGCCGCGCTCGAGGCCGGATGTCGCGGTCGCTGCGGCTCGGCCTGTTCCCCCACGGCGGGACCCGCACCGGCGCCGGCTCCCGTTGGCGTCACGATCGCACCCGGCATGATCGGTTGCGGCACCTTCCTCACCGGGTGCTCCGGGCGCGCGGGCATGGGGTGCTCGCCGGGGCCCGGCGTCCCCTCGGCTCCGGCGCCCACCGGCCTCGGCGGGCCTCCAACCTCGTCCATGGGGCCTGACGCCAGCAGTTCGGATCGTCCGGGATGTGGCGGCCGTTCCGGCTCGATGTGTGGCGTGACATTCGCTTCCCCCCCAGCGCCAAACAGGCCGGTATCGAGAGCCGGCTGGGCCACGTGCGGGACGGCCGCGAACTCGATCAGCGGCGGCGGCGGCATCGCCGGCTCTTTCAACCGGGCGGCCGGGAGCGCGGTTATCGACGGTGGTGCGATGTGAATACCCAGGTCGAGGGGGATGGACACGGGTTGTGTGGCGCAGACCGCCAGCGCGAGCGGCATGACGGCTGCGATCGCGAGGTGACACCACCTGGTCACCGAGTGCGTGGTCATTGAGTTCGTCCCTACCTTCGTCTTATCGGCTGAGCGGGACGCTTGCCGCAGTCCGAATGAGCGACGCCCCGACACAGCACAAGAATAGCGGTTCAGGCAGGCTTCCTGAGCGCTACGCGGGCGGGTCGAGCACCTCAGGGTTGAGAATGGTCGGCGGCGTGCGGCCGTCCAGGCAGGCCAGCACGTTCTGGCACGCGACCTCCACGGCGCGGACCATGGTGCGCTCGGTGTCGCCGCCCACGTGCGGGGAGAGCACCACCTGCTCCATCGACAGCAGCGGGTTGCCTGGATCGGGGGGCTCGTCGGCCAGCACGTCCAGGCCGGCGCCGGCCAGGTGGCCGGCGGCGAGCGCGTGGATGAGCGCCGGCTCGTCCACCACCCGCCCGCGGCAGGTGTTGATCAGGTAGGCGCTGCGCTTCATGGCGGCCAGCTCGGACGCGCCGATCAGGCCACGGGTCTCTTCCGTAAGAGGGACGTGCAGGCTGACGATGTCCGACTCGGCGAGCACCCGCTCGAAGGGGGCGTCGATGACACCGTGGAGGGCGGCTTCCTCGGCGGTGAGCGACCGGCTGTGGGCCAGCACGCGGATGCCGCAGGGAAGGGCGCGGCGGGCTACGCCCTTCCCGATCATGCCGAAGCCGATCAGGCCAAGCGTCCGGCCGTCCAGCCCGGGATTCAGGAACGGCTCCCGATCGGTCCAGCGGCCGGTACGCACGGCGCGGTCGCACGTGATCAGCTTGCGGACCACCGCGAACATCAACCCGAGCGCCATCGTGGCGGTCGCCTCGTGCATGACCGGAGCGTTGGTGACGGCGACCCCGCGCCGCGTCGCCTCCGCGACGTCGATGCCGTTGTAGCCCGCTCCCTCGCGGGCGATGATGCGCAGCGTCGGCGCGGCGTCCAGGATCGAGGCGTCGTAGCGCTCGTCGGCAGCGATCACGGCGGCGGCGCCGGAGAGGGCTGCGACGAGCTCGGAGGCCTGCAGGTTGCGGCCCACCCGCGGGCCGAAGCGCACCTCCGCCCGCGCGCGCAAGGGCGCAAGCGCAGGCGCGATCAAGTCCCGGTCGTAGTAGGTGGTGACGGCGACCAGAGTCGTCACGGTCTTGGCGGCTTCACGATCCGGTGCCGCCGCTACTGGACGCCCTTGAGGCTCAGCTCCTTGGCGAAGTGGCAGGCGGCGAAGTGGTTGGGCGCCACCTCCTCCCAAGCCGGCTCCTCCGAACGGCAGCGGTCCTGGGCGTACAGGCAGCGTGGATGGAAGTAGCACCCGGACGGCGGGTTGGCGGGATTGGCTACCTCGCCCGGGAGGATGATGCGGTCCATGCTCGTCTCCGGATCGGGCTGCGGGACGGCGGACAGCAGTGCCTCCGTGTACGGATGCTTGGGGTTGCCGAACAGCTCCTCGGTCTCGGCCAGCTCGACCATCTTGCCGACGTACATCACGCCCACCCGGTCGGAGATGTGCTCGATGACGCTCAGGTCGTGGGCGATGAACAGGTAGGTGAGGTTGAACTCGGCCTGCAGGTCCTCCAGCAGGTTGAGGATCTGCGCCTGGATGGACACGTCGAGGGCGGACACCGCCTCGTCACAACAGATGAACTCCGGCTTCGGCGCGAGTGCCCGGGCGATGCCGATGCGCTGGCGCTGGCCGCCGGAGAAGGCGTGCGGATAGCGCTTGAGGTGCTTGACCTCCAGGCCGACGATGTTCACCAGCTCCTTGACCCGTTCTTCAAGCTCCTGTCCGCGCGCCAGGTTGTTGGCCACCAGCGGCTCGGCGACGATGTCCAATACCGTCATGCGCGGATCGAGCGACGAATAGGGGTCCTGGAAGACCATCTGCATGTGGCGGCGAATCTGCCGCAGCCGGTTCTTGTCCAGCTTGGTGATGTCGATGGGCGCGTCGGCGGCCTGGAACTGGAAGTTGATCGAGCCGTCGGTGGGCTCGATCGCGCGCAGGATGCAGCGCCCCAGGGTCGTCTTGCCGCAGCCTGACTCTCCCACCAGGCCGAGCGTCTCTCCCTCGTTGATGAACAGGTTGATGCGGTCGACCGCCTTGACGTGGCCGGTGACGCGGCGCAGGAACCCCTTCTCGATCGGGAAGTACTTGCGCAGCTCATCCACTCTCAGGAGCGTTCGCGCTCCGTTTTCCGCGGGCGCTCCGCCCGTGGCGGCGGACTGCTGCGTGCCTCCGCGGCTGTCGGGTTCGCTCATCGTGCCGCTCCTAACGCTCGCCGGGGTTGCTCCGGCGTCTCGGGTATGGGTTCGGTCTCTGCGCTGTGCAGGTAGCAGCGCACCGAGTGGCCGGGGGAAATCTCGACCAGGCCCGGCACCTCCATGTCACAGGTTCCGGCGATGGCGTCCGGGCAGCGGCTGAAGAAGCCGCACATGCGCGGCGGGTCGAGCGGGATCGGCACGGTGCCTTCGATCGCCTCCAGGCGCTGCTTGGCCTCCTTGCCCATGCGCGGAATCGACTTCAGCAGCAGCCGTGTATAGGGGTGCAGGGGGTTGCGGAACAACTCCTTGGTAACCGCGTGCTCCACCACACGCCCCAGGTACATCACCGCGACCTCGTCGGCGATCTCGGCGATCACCCCCAGGTCGTGGGTGATGTACAGGATCGCCATGCCGAACTCCTCCTGGAGCTGCTCCATCAGGTCCAGGATCTGCGCCTGCACGGTCACGTCGAGCGCCGTGGTCGGCTCGTCGGCGATCAGCAGCTTGGGGTTGCAGGACAGCGCCATCGCGATCATGGCGCGCTGGCGCAGGCCGCCGGAGAGCTGGTGCGGGTACTCGTTGATGCGCTGCGACGGATTGGGGATGCCGACCTTGTCCAGCATGTCCACGGCCAGCGAGTGCGCCTCCTGCTTGTCCCTGGTCTTGTGCAGGAGGATGGCTTCCTCGATCTGGTTGCCGATCGTGTGTACCGGCGAAAGGCTGGTCATCGGCTCCTGGAAGATCATCGAGATCTCCTTGCCCCGGATCGCCCGCACCGAATGGCCGAAAGGGTCCATGTCGGCGAGATCGACGCCGGGCTCGCCGTCCCGGTGCAACAGGATGTCTCCCGAGATGATGCGTCCGGGGGTCGGGACGATGCGCAGGATGGACTGGGCGGTCACGCTCTTGCCGCAGCCGCTCTCGCCGATGATGCCCAGGGTCTGCCCCTGGTGGACGGTCAGGCTGACCCCGTCGACGGCCTTGAGCGTGCCTTCGTCGAGCGAGAAGTGGGTTCTGAGGTCCCGGAGCTCCAGTACGGGGGCCTGGGTAGCGGTATCCACGTGAGGACCCGAGTCTGTGCCGTTGCCCCGCTCCGGGTCAACCCGTTTGAGATCACGATCACCCGACCCCCGGCTCAGCGGCGGCCGACCGCGTCGAGGCGCTATGATGGGGCTGCAATCATGCTGCCGCTCCTGCTCGCCTTCGCCGCCGTCATCGCGCTGTTCACGCTCGGCGTCCGCTTCGGGGTGGTGATCGTCGGCAAGGTGCTTGGCCGCGTCGTCCACGAGCGGCACCACAACGCCGAGTACATCACAAGCACCGGCCAGGTGCCGGAGGCATGGACCCGCCCCTACTTCGAGCGGATCGACGAGCTGCAGGCCGACGCGGAGCTGGATGCCGCGGTGCGCGAGCGGCGCATCGCCCGGTTGGAGGTGCAGGCGAAGCGCCGATCGATCAAGGGCATCGACGATCTGCTGCGCTACTTCTCCCGCGCGCCCGTGTTCGCCGACGAGCACTCGCGGCGCGTGTTGATGGAGGAGCTCGAGTCCGCCAAGGAGACGTGGCTGGAGTACCTGCGGAAGGGAAAGTAGCTCAGACCGGCTCCACGTAGTCCAACGCCGGGTCTCTGCGCCAGACGAACTGCTCGGGGGCGCCGGTCTGCCGCGACCAGCGCGCGATCAGGTCGGTGGCCCGCCGCCGCTCGTCCATCTTCCGCTCGACGGCATCCGGGTCCCAGTCGGCCAGCACGGCCGCGGTCAGATCCCTGACGAGCGCCGCGCAGGCGGGGTCGCCGCTCCGGTCGGCCACCTCGTCCGGGTCCTCGCGCAGGTTGAAGAGTTGCGGCCGGTGGCCGTGGTAGTAGACGAGCTTCCAGTCGCCGCGGCGGATCAGCCGCGTCGTCCAACCCTCGTACACGCAGTACTCGCAGAAGGCCTGGTCCTCCCAGTCGGTCTGCCGGCCGCCGAGCAGGCCCAGCAGGCTGCGGCCGTGGGATCCGGGCAACGGCTCGGCGCCCAGAGCCTCCAGCATCGTGGCGTTGAGGTCGAGCCCGCTGACCACGCGGTCGCACGCCACCCCCGCCGGCAGCCTGCCCGGCCACGACACGATCGCCGGGATGCGGGCCGACGCCTCGTAGTGGCAGCGCTTCATCCACAGGTCGTGCTCGCCGGCCATGTCACCGTGATCGGAGTGGTAGACGATGAGCGTATTCTCCTCGAGTCCGTTCCGGCGCAGCGCCGCCAGGATGTCGCCGATCAGCGCGTCCATCCGGTCGATCAGCGCCCAGTAGGCCGCGCGGGCCCTGAGGATGAGGTGGTCGGGGACGTCCTCGACGCCGCACAAGGCCCGCCACCAGGACTCGAACGGATGCAGCCGGTCGTCGAACGGCGTCCTCACGCGGGGCAGGGTGACGCGATCGCGGTAGCGGTCGAAGTCGGCGCGGCGCGCGACGTAGGGAGCGTGCGGGAGGATGAACCCCACCGACAGGCAGAACGGCTCGTCGTTCACGCCGGCACGCCTGCGGATCCCGAACCGGTTGAGGAAGTCGATGGTGGCCGCGGTCACGTCCTCGTCGTGCACCTGATAGCTGCTCTGTCCGGCGCCGGAGTTCTCGATCGCCGCGCACGCCTCCCCGGGCGTCTCTCCGTCGCCGGGATGGTTGGAGCCGTGGTCGCCGATCGGCCGCTCGGCGTAGCCGTGGAGCTGGTCGATGCCGACCGAGTGCATGCGGCCCATCAGCACGGGCCGGTAGCCGGCGGCGCCCATCGCGTGCGCGAAGGTGGGGTGGTCGCTGCCCAGGATGCTGTGGTTGGTCCACACGCCGATCTCGTGCGGGTACTTGCCGGTAAGCATCGACATGCGCGACGGCACGCAGACCGGCGATGGGCAGTAGGCGTTGGTGAAGGTCACGCCGCGGCTCGCCAGTCCGTCCAGGTGGTGGGTCTGTACGACGGGGTCACCGTAACAGCCGGTCACGAACGGGTTGTGCTGATCGGAGTGGATGTAGAGCAGGTTGGGCCGGCGGCCGTGCGATGCGCTGGTCATGTTTTCATCCCGTTGACAGCCGTTTCGCGTTGACCGACTCGGAGTCATCCATCAGGCTGTGAAGATGAAGAATATCACAGTCTCTGTGAACGAGGATACGTATCACAGGGCGCGTATTCGCGCCGCGGAGCTCCATACCTCCGTTTCCGCGGTGGTGCGTGACTTCCTCATCACGTTCTCTGGCGAGGAGACCGACTACGAGCGCCGAAAACAGCTCGAGCGCAGCACGATCGAGTCGATCCGCCGCTTCGACGCTTCGGACCGCCTGCCCCGCGACCACCTCCACGAGCGCGATGCACTTCGTTGACACCAATATCCTGCTCTACGCGGTGTCGAGACCGCCTGCGGGGCAGCAGGAGGAACGGCGCAAACAAACCATCGCGCTGCAGATCCTTGACCGCGCCGATCTTGCGTTGTCCGTCCAGGTGCTGCAGGAGTTCTACGTACAGGCGACGCGGCCGTCGCGAGACGATCGGCTCAGCCACGGGCAGGCCACCGACTTGATCCATTCCTGGCTCCGCTATCCGATCCAGGAGAACACGATGGCGCTGCTGCAGGCGGCACTCGCGACCAGCCGCCGGTGGCAGATCTCGCTCTGGGATTCGTTGATCGTCGAAGCGGCGCGCACCCTGTCATGCTCCGTGGCGCTGTCCGAAGATCTGCAGAATGGCATGGACTTCGCCGGCGTCCGCGTCGAGAACCCGTTCGCGGCCTGAACCGTTCTCCGGCTCGGTCATCACCGTAGGGCCGCCGCCAACTCGACCATCCGGCCGCGCTCGGCAGGCACGCCTTGGGCCATCATCTCGATGATCACCTTCTCGAACAGGTCCTCGCTCATGCCCTCGGCGGCCGCGATCGCCTGTGCATCTCGGCGCAGCTCGCGTTGCACGGGCACCGTGGTGCGTGACTGCCACGAACGGGGCTCGGAGGCGGGCTGACAGCGCACGTCCACCGAGAGCCGCACGGACTCGGACTCGTTGGGTAGCGCCCAGTGCAGGGTGTGGCTGTGGAAGAGCAGCGCGTCGCCCGGCCGGTAGGTGGTGGTGTGCCAGGGTTGCGGGACGTCGGTCAGTGGCAAACCGCGCTGGCGCCGCCCTTTGAGCACGTAGGAGAGCACGTCGGTCTCCTCGTGCCGGCGCAGCCCGGCGCGGTGCGAGCCACAGGCCACGGCCAGGGCGCCGCCGGCCGGCTCGATCGGCAGCAACGGCACCCACAGCGTGCGGAACGCCGCCGTGTGGCGGATGAAGAAGTGGTCCTGGTGTGGCAGCGAGATATGGCGGTCGTCGGCAGGCAGGGCATAGCGCACGGTGAGGGAACGGAACGTGAAGACCGGCTCGCCGAACACCCGGAGCAGGAGCCGTTGCGTCGTCTCCGTGTCGAGCAACTCGGGGTGGTAGGGGACGTCGTAGAAGCTGCGGTCGTCGATGGCGTCGAGCGGCCGGCCGCTCCAGCGGGCCGGCTGGCGGCCGTCCGCGGACGGCTCCACCAGGGCCTCTGCGCGCATCGCCGCCAGCAGATCGCCCGCGACCTGGCCCACCTCCGCGCGGTCCAGGACGCCGCGAAAGAACAGGTATCCGTCCCGCTCGTAGGCGTTCCGGAGCTCGTCCGGCCGGTCGAGCAGCTCATCGGCGAACGCCATCTGCTGGTAGGGAGCGGGCAGGGACATGGGATCGATGACCGAGGTGAGCCTATCGAGCCTCCCGGCCTCGGTATAGCGCCCGACGGTCGACATCGGCACGATGGCAGGCGACTACCGTCGCAATCGGGGGACCGCATGAAGACCAGGCAGTTGACTGTCGTCGAGCCCGGCCGTATCGAGCTGCAGGAACTCGATCTGAACGGAGCGCTGCAGCCGCACGAGGCGCTGGTGGAGGCCGAGTACTCCATCGTCAGCGCCGGCACCGAGGGGGCCGGCTATACCGGCCTGGTGCGGGAAATGCCGTTCGGCGACGGGGGCACGTATCCCCGCGGCACCGGCTACGGCCATCTGGGCCGGGTTCTGGAGGTGGGATCGGCGGTGGAGATGTGCCGTGAGGGAGACCGGGTGCTCTCCTTCTCCCGGCACGCGTCGCTGGTCAAGGCGGACGCCGTGCGCATGGCGCTGCCGGTTCCGAAGGACGCTCCTGGCAGCCACCTGGTGTTCGCCCGCATGGCCGGCGTGAGCATCTCCGCGCTGCGCTCCTCCAGCGTGCAGCCCGGCGATACGGTGCTGGTGACCGGCATGGGGCTGGTCGGCAACTTGGCCGCCCAGCTCTTCCGCATGGCCGGCGCCGACGTGATGGCGGCCGACCTCTCCGACTACCGCCTGGACAAGGCGCGCGCCTGCGGCATCGAGCGCACGGTGAACCCCGGCGTCGACGACCTGCGGGAGGCGGTGCTGAAGTGGACGGCGGGCGAGGGCGTGCACGTCGCCGTGGAGGCGATCGGCATCAGCGAGGTGGTGGCGCAGGCGGTGATGGCTACCCGGCGCCACGGCGAGGTGATCCTGCTCGGCAGTCCCCGTGCGCCGGCCACGTTCGACGTGACGCCGATGCTGCTGCGCATCCACCTGGAGGCCATCCGGATGATCGGCGCGCTGGAGTGGCGCTGGCCGGCGCACCCTTCCGAACGGGTCCGCGACGTGGAGACCAACTACCGCCGGCTGGTCGAGTGGATCGCCGCCGGCCGGCTGCTGGTCGAACCGCTGCTCGACCGGGTCGCTTCGCCCGCCCACTGCCAGGCGGTCTACGAGGGGCTCACCAGCCGCAAGGACGGGTACCTGGGGGTGGTGTTCGACTGGGGCCTGCTTTGACGTACCGTCAACGATGTCGTTGACAACCGTTGTGTTGAGGCGGATCGCCGCGGCGTCGACCCGTCAAGACGGCACTTCCTCGCCAAGGACCTGGGTGCGCTTCATCAGCCGGCGCTGATCGGCCGGAAAGGGCTCGCGGCGGTGCATGGTTGCGCGGTTGTCCCACATGACCAAGTCGCCGGCGCGCCAGTTGTGCGTCCACACGAAACGCGGCTCGGTCATGTGCGCGAACAGCCGGTCGAGCAGGGCGCGGCTTTCGCCTGGCTCGATTCCGACGATCGAGCGGGTCAGGTGCGGGCCGACATACAGTGTCCGGCGGCCGGTCTCCAAGTGGGTGCGTACCACGGGGTGGTCTACCGGCTCGGGAGGGTTCTGCTCCTCGACCGGGTGGCGATGGATGGCGCGGAGGCCGTGCACCCTCGTTCTGAGGTCGTCATCCAGCGCCTCGTACGCCGCGTAGCCGTTGCACCACTGGGTGCTGCCGCCACGGTCGGGGACTTCCACCGCGTACAGCAGCGACAGGGTACCGGGCTGGCGCAGGTAGGACAGGTCGGAGTGGAAGCTGAGCTCGCCGTGGCCCAGGGCGCCGATCGGCTGCCCGTTCTCCTCGATGTTGGAGATCAGGAAGATCTCCTTGACCGGGCGGTCGGGCTGGCGGCGGACATGCTCGACGGGGTTGCCGAAGTAGCCGGTGAAGCGGACCTGGTCCGCCTCGCTGATGGCCTGGTCGCGGAACACCAGAACGCAGTGGTCGAGAATGGCGCTGCGGAGCCGGCCCACCGTCGCGGGGTCGAGCGCTTGGCGGAGGTCCAGCCCCCGGATCTCCGCGCCCAGGGCGCCGCCGGATGGGATCACCTCGAATCGATCGGTCGCGTGGTTCATGGCGTGGGCGCAAGCCGCGCGACGAGCCTACTCCGATCGCGCGCGGCCGGCCATTCCGCAGGCGCCGGCCGTGTGAGACACTTCTCGAACTGTGACCGAGGCTCCGCGGTTCCTGTCCGCCGGCGAGGTGGCGCAGTTCGACGCGCTGGGAGTCGTGGTACGCCGCGGCGCCCTCGGCCCGGTCGAGGTCGACGCCGCGCTCGGCGAGATGGAGTCGGTGTGTGCGGACGTCTTGGGCCATGCTCCGGGCGACGGCGACGTGGTCTGGGAGTCGCCGTTCGTGGAGCGGAGCGGAGCGCTCGCCGAACTGGTCGCCGACGATCGCATCTACCAGGCGGTCTGCGACCTGCTCGGCGAGGACGTGCTGTGGGAGGGCTCCGAGGGTATGTGGGGCTTCGACGACTTGGCCGACCACCACTGGCACGCGGACGGCGGCTGGCTGCCGGAGCAGATGGAGCCGTACCGGCTGAAGGTGATGCTCTACCTGGACCCGCTGCGCCGGGACACCGGTGCGCTGCGCATCATCCCCGGGTCGCACCGGGCGCTGCTGCACGAATCGCTGCTGCCGTTCCACGAGGAGACCAGGGCCGGCGGCGACCGGCGGTACTTCGGCCAGCGCGGCGAAGACGTGCCCGCGTACGCGATCGAGACCGATCCCGGAGACGTGGTGTTCTTCAACAACTGGCTGTTCCACTCCGTCTACGGCAAGGTCCATCCGCGGCGGTCGATCATCCTCAAGTTCGTGCGCATGCCCGGCAACGACCGGCATCGGGCCGAGCTGCGCGCCGTGCCGCGCGTGCGCGCCGCCAACGAGCTGCTGGCCGGGCACGGCAACGCGCGTATCCGCGCGCTGACCGGGCGGCTGCCCGAGTACGCCGGCACGGAGGCCCCGGTCAGTTGAGCGACCCTGCTAGCTGAGCGACCAGCGGGTCGCCTGAATGCTCGGCTTCCGGTCGGGCGGGGCGATCTGGTAGTAGACGGTCAGCAACTCGCCCGGCGCCAGCTCGACGCTGGCGGGGTAGCCCAGGTCCCAGGTGGCCGGCCAGGGAAGCTCGATGTCCGGGGCGTCGTCGCGCAGCACGATTTCGTTGCCGGCGTCCCAGCTCCGGCCGCCGTCGAGGCTCAGGCAGGCGCGGTGACCCATGGGCGGTACGCGACGCCCGTAGGTGGCGAGCAGCGCCCCGCTCTCGAGCGTCAGCAGGTGCGCCGGATACCCCAGGATGGCCGTCGCGTGCGTCTCGGTCCAGGTGCGTCCGCCGTCGCCGCTCTCGGTCTGGCGCAGGTAGCGGTGCTCGGTAAACTGCTCCGGCTGGTAGCGCCACAGGCAGACCAGGCGGCCGTCAGGCAGCTCGGCGGGGTGCGGCTCGGCGACGGCGTGGTCGGCGGCCGCCAGTGGCACGGTGCCGATCTGCCGCCAGGAGCGCCCTTCGTCCACGGACTCGACGGCGAGCAACCGGTAGGGAGGATCGCCGGGTTTGTCGACGCCCAGGAACAGCAGGCGGCCGTCGCGGAGCTGGATGGGGCCGTGCGGGGCGGAGGCGATCGAGTCCACCGGCTCCTCCCAGGTGCGTCCGCCGTCGGTGGAGCGGCGGGTCCAGTTGCCGAGCCAGCGCTGCCTCTCCTTGTCAGACACCGTGTCGAGGTATCGCTGCCAGGCGTCGACCTGTTCCGCCGGGTAGACCTTTCGGTAGCCGTCCAGCCTGGACCAGGTCGGCACGGTGAAGGAGCTCGCCACGATCACGCCCGAGCGCAGCACCAGGATGCCGGCGTCCCGGTCGTCGAGCGGCGTGTCGCGGATGGTCACAGGTTCCGACCAGGTCTCGCCGCCGTCGCCTGAGCGGATGAGCTGCGTCTTGCCGTACGGGCAGGAGTGCTCTTCCCGGTCGCCGGAGAAGACGACCAGCAGCTCGCCGTTCGCCCTGCGGGCGATGGTGGGCCAGGAGAGGTAGCGCTCCGGCTGGCGGCAGATCACCGTGCTCCAGTGGATGTGTGCCCTCATGAAGCGGCTCCAAGCCCCTGCTCTGCGGCGACCTGCAGCCGCTGCTCCAGGTGGCGCCTGCGCTCGGGGCCGGCGGTGCGCAGCATCGCCTCGCCATAGATCACGCCCTGGCGGGCGTGGATGTCGGTGAGCCACGTGCGCAGGTAGGCCAGCGCGGCGCCTGCCATCCGCTCCTCGAAATTGTAGGTGAACATCCTTCGCTTGCTGCTGCCGCCCCACGCCGAGTGCTTGGTCTTGTGGTTGAACAGCACCATGTCGCCCGGCTGCGACTCGATCGCCAGCGCCGGCACCTCGCTGCCGTGGATGCCCCACACCTCGCGGCTGCGGTTCTCTGCCGAGATCGGCACCACCGCGTGCAGGGCGTCCGCGAACGCGTCGCCGTGACGGAAGCTGCCGGGGATCAGCCGCAGGCAGCCGGTGTCGCGGGTGACCGGGTCCAGGTAGAAGGCGATCTTCACCGACTGGAAGGGCGCATCCAGGTGGTGGTCGGAGTGCCACTTCGTGTCGCCCACATAGTAGTTGCCGTCGCTGGCGGCGTAGTTGTAGTCGGAGCCCAGGATGGAGGCGACCGGTCCGGCGATGCGCGGATCGTCGATCAGGCCGGACAGGTACTCGCTGCGGTCGGCGAAGGGGATGACATAGAGCGCTTGGCGGTGGTCGTGGACGCGGCCGCTGTCGGCGAAGATCCGCTCGTAGGCGGCGGTGATGGCGTCGATCTCGGCCGCGAACAGGCCGGGGAAGCGCAGGAAGCCGAAGGTTCGATAGAAGGCGAGTTGTTGCGCGCTCAGCCGTCCCGGAACCATCGGCTCAGGTGCTGTACGGGTCTGCGGCGTCGCGCAGCCCGTCTCCCACGAAGTTGAAGGCCAGCACGGACACGATCACGGGCCACACCGCGGTCATCAGCCACGGCGACAGGGCGATCGCGCGCAGGTTCTGGGTGTCCTGCAGCATCACGCCCCAACTGATGGCCGGAGGGCGCAGACCGAGCCCCAGGAAGCTCAGGCCGGTCTCCGCCAGGATCATCCCCGGGATGGCCAGCGTGGCGGTCGCGATGATGTGGCTGGTCATGGCCGGCACCATGTGCCGCAGGATGACCCGCTTCCTGGTCGCCCCCAGCACCTCGGAAGCCAGCACGTAGTCCTCCTCGCGCAGCGCCAGAAAGCGTCCGCGCACCTCGCGGGCCAGGGTGGTCCAGGCGAAGAACGAAAGGATCACCGTGATCGCCAGGTAGCGTTGCACCACGCTCCAGCCGTGCGGCAGCGCGGCGGCCAGCGTCATCCACAGGGGGATGGTGGGAATGGAGCGCAGGATCTCGATCAGGCGCTGGATGCCCGAGTCCACCACGCCGCCGTAGAAACCGGAGATCCCGCCCAGCACGATGCCCAAGATCAGGCCGAGGACGACGCCGATCAGCCCGATGGACAGCGACACGCGGCTGGCGAGCACCAGCCGGGAGAACAGGTCGCGGCCGTTGTTGTCGGTGCCGAGCAGGAACAGGCTCTCCTCGGTCGGCTTCTCCACGGTGCCGAGCAGATGCACGTCGGTGGGGAAGATCCCGAGCAGCCGGTACTCGTAGCCGCGGGCGAACAGCCGCACGCGGATCTTGCTGTCCGGAATGGGAGTGAACACGGTCTGGAAGGTGATGTCGCGCCCGCGCTTGAGCTCCACCACGTGCGGACTGAGCCGGCCTTCGTCGAACAGACGTATGCGCTGCGGCGGGATGAGTTGCCGGAACGCCTCGTTGTCGTTGGGGTCGGAGTAGGCGACGAAATCGGCGAAGATCGCCACCAGGTAGAAGCAGCACAGCAGCACGCCGGACACCACGGCGGCCTTGTGGCGGAGGAAACGGATGCGCGTGAGCCGCCACTGCGAATAGAGCGCCTCCTGCCGTTCGCCCTCCGTGGCTGTCGTGCCGGCGCGGACCGGTGCCTCCGCCATCAGCGCGCCGACCCGGTCATCGCGCCCCCACCCGAATCCGAGGGTCGATCCACAGCAACACCAGGTCCGAAAGGAAGGTACCGATCACGGTGAGGATGCTCACCATCAGCAGGATGTTGCCGGCCAGCAGCATGTCCTGGCGGAGCAGCGCCTGGTAGAGCACCGGCGCCAGCGTCGGCAGGCTCATCACCAGCGCCACGAAGATGCTGCCGGACACGAGCTGCGGCAGGATGTAGCCGACGGTGCTGGCGAACGGATTGAGCGCCAGCCGCACCGGGTACTTGGCGATCAGCCGGCCTTCGGTCATGCCCTTGCTGCGCGCGGTCACCACGTACGGCTTGCGCAGCTCGTCGAGCAGGTTGGCGCGCATGATGCGGATCAGGCCGGCCGTGCCGGTCAGGCCGACGATGGCCGTCGGGATCGGCAGGTGCTTGAGCAGGTCCCAGAGGCGCCCCAGGCTCCACGGCGCATCCAGGTAGTGGTCGGAGAACAGCCCGCCCAGGTTCGTGTCGAAGATCAGGAACACCCAGTACATGACCGCCAGCGCCAGCAGGAAGTCCGGCGTCGCCAGCCCCACGTAGCCGACCACCGTCGCCGTGTAGTCGCCGAGGGTGCGCTGGCGGACCGCCGAGTAGATGCCGATCGGCAGCGCCACGATCCAGGTGAAGACCAGCGAGCATCCGGCCAGCACCACCGTCATCACCAGGCGGTCGGCGATGATCTCGCTGACCGGCCGGTGGTGCTGCATCGAGAACGAGGTGCCCAGGTTGCCCTGCAGCAACTGGGTGATCCACCTGACGTACTGCACGGGCAACGGCCGGTTGAGCCCCCAGAGCTCCCGCAGGTGGTCCGCCTCCTTGAGGCTCACGTTGGCGCCGAACGACTCCAGCTCGCGGACGTAACTGTCCACGAAGTCGCCTTCCGGCAACTGGATGATCAGGAAGGTGAGCATCGAGATCACCACGACGGTCACCACCGCCATCAGCAGGCGGCGGACGACGTAACTCGTCATGGATCACTCACGGCACGAAAGAAAACGCCGGGGCAGGTGCTGCCCGCCCCGGCGTAATAGGATCGATCGCTACATGTCCTTGGACGATGCCCAGTACCACAGCTCCGGGTGCGAGGAGCCGGGATAACGGCATTTACCGTCCACGCACCAGCTTCCGGCCGCGTTGGCCAACTGGTTGTTGAGCACGCGCGGGTGGTACCACACCTGCCCGGCGATGCCGATCGTCCAGACCTCGTCGATCAGGATCTTCCAAATCTCCTTGCCGAGCTCGTAGCGCTCCTCGGCCGGGACTTCGCGGCCCTTGTCGTACAGCTCCCACACCTTCAGGACGTCGGCGGCGGTCTCGGGGTCGGGAGCCTCGCCCTTCTCGCCGCGGGTCTCGTAGTAGACGCCCCAGAGCTGCCCGTTGGTCGCGATGTTGGTCACCGGCAGCCCGGCGGCCGGGGCGCCACCGCCCCAGAAGTCCTCGGAGCCCCAGTTGGCGCCCCAGGAGAACTGGTACTGGTTGTTCGCCCGCCACTGGCTCGCCTGCTCGTTCGCCATCACGGACAGGTTGATGTCCAGGTCCAGTTCCTTCATCTCCTCGACGAAGATCTCGGTCTGGCCTACCCAATCCGGATGCGTCTGCACGACGGCCAGGCTGATCGTCACGCGGGTGCCTCCGGGGGTCAGCCGGAACCCGTCCGAGTCGCGCTCGGTCAGCCCCAGCCCGTCCAGCAGCTCATTGGCCCGATCGGGATCGTAGGTGTGCCACAGGGTGCGGTACTCCGGGCCCGGGTTCATCGGGTGGTGATCCGCCACCACCGGGGAGCCCGGCACGGCCAGACCGAGCATCCACGCCTCGTTGTACTGCTCGCGGTCGATGCCGAGCGATACGGCGCGCCGGAAGTCCGCGGCGTTCAGCAGCGCCTCGATCTCCGGATCGCCGCGCCACGTGCGGTTGATGGAGATCATGGACGCGGAGCCGGCGTTGGCGTAGTCGAAGTAGACGTCGTAGTTGCCACGGTCCTTGTTCTCGAGCATGAACGGCACCTGGTCGAGCTTCGGCAGCCGCCAGTTGAAGTCGTCCTGCCGGCCCGCGAGCCGCAGGTAGACCATGTCGCCGGTCTCCACCTTGGGCAGCTCCCAGGAGTCGATGTAGGGGAGCTGATTGCCGGCCGAGTCGACCGCATAGAAGTACGGGTTGCGCTCGACCCTCCACAGCGCGCTGGCGTTGAGGTTGCCTGCCACGGTCTTGTACGGGGTGATCACGGGCAGATCGGGGTTCAGGCCCCAGTTCATCTTGTTGCCGTACAGGCTCACCCAGCTTTCCAGCTCGGCGTCCGCGGCCATCTTGTCGACGGCGTCCTGGCCGGCGTACGCGGGATGGAACTGCTTCATGTAGTGGGCCGGGGCAACCGGGCCGCCGGGAAGCCAGAATCCCAGGGTGAATCCGCGGCCGATCGGGCAGAACGGACAGGCCATCTGCTCGGGGAAGGTCCAGTACGGCTCGTCGAACTCCCAGCGCAGCGTGTAGTCGTCGATGATCACCAGGCGGGCGGGCACGCCGTTGGGGGTAAGCCCCGGCTCCGGCTCGGGCTGGATCTCCGTGTTGCGGTAGACGTCCTCGTACCAGAAGCGCACGTCCTCGGTGGTCAGCGGGTGGCCGTCGGACCACTTAAGCCCTTCGCGCAGATAGAGGGTCACCGACCGCGCGTCGTCGCTCTGCTCCCAGGCCTTGGCCAGCGCCGGCACCAGCCTGCTGCCGGACGGATCCCAGAAGATGAACTTGTCGAACGCCGACGCGTTGCGGTTCAGCGCCTCGGTCGAGCCCAGGGTGGACATGACGATCGAGCCGCCGTAGGTACCGATGGATCCGCCGGCGACGACGAGCAGATCCTCGCGCACCGGCAGCCGCTCCTCGACCGGCGGCAGCTCGCCGGCAGCGACCTTTGCGGCCAGGTCGGGCGCTTCGCTGAACGAGGTCGGGTAGTCGGCCACGTCCAGCACGTAGTTGGGCGGCGTGTACTCACGGCTGAGCCTCGCCTGCTGTGCCAGAACGAGCCCGGGCACAAGCGCGGCAAGCGCGATGAGGGAAGCGATTCGCTTCATACCTGTCTCCTTTCGTCGAGATTCAGGCCGTCCCCTCCCGTGCGACCAAGGCCTGATCATCGTTCAGGCGCGGCAGGGGGTCAAGCGAGTCGCCGTTGGCTTGGGTACGCCGGGACCGACACCTTGTCCATAGAGCCCAAATGGGATGCAATTGGCGCGATGATTCCTGACGCCGAATCGGAGTCGATTGAACCCAGGCCGGACGAGTCCAATCCCGATCCACTGGTTCGACGGGGGACCGGAGAGTCGTCAGATCGAGCTCAGCCTCGCTCCGAATCCATGCTGAAGGACGGTGTTGGGTTCACGCCGATTCGGATCCGGAGAGGCTCGATCGCCAGGACCGTCCTCGCTGACAGACGCTGACCTCGTCGCTTGCGGTGATGAGCTCCGTCGCCTCGTGAATCGCGACGAGCGCGAGCTGACATGAGACCGTCGCGAGTCATACTCCTGAACGGACCGAGCAGCTCCGGAAAGACGACCTTGGGGCGCGCCGTACAGTGCGCCCTGGGCTCGCCGTTCTTCTACTTTTCCTCGGACCAACTCGTCGATGCGGACGTTCTGCCGTCCGTAGATCGCAAGGCGAAGACCGGGGAGTGGTCGTGGCGGACGATCAGGCCGCGCTTCTTCGACGGGTTCCACCGTTGCGCTGCGGCTATCGCCGATGCCGGCAACGACATGATCATCGAGCACGTGATCGAGTTCCACGGTTGGTACATCGATCTCGTGACCCTGCTCCGCCATCACTCGGTGTTCTTCGTCGGCGTACACTGCGAGATCAGCGAGCTGGAGCGAAGAGAGCGGGTCCGGGGGAATCGAAAAGTCGGCGAGGGCCGCTCGCATCTGGAAGATGGCGTGCACACGTGGGGCCGGTACGACATCGAGGTCGATACCTCCCGCTTGTCCCAGGACGGGGCGAGAGACAGAGTGGTTGAGGGCTTTCGGCGCCATGATCCCGCGCGCAGTGCATTCCGGGCGGCATGGCTCGACCTGGAGCGGGGGGGATCGGCTCCTTCGCGCGGCGGCAATCGGCCTTGACACCTTACCGTCCGATCGGCCCGTAGTTCGGCATGTATCGACTCCTGAAAGCACGCGAATCCGATCCGGTGCGCGTCGCGGTGATCGGGGCGGGCAAGTTCTCCTCCATGTTCCTGGCGCAGGTGCGGACCGCGCCGGGCATGCGGGTCGTGGGCGTGTGCGATCTGGCGCCCGAGCGGGCGCGGAACACGCTGCGGCGGTCGGGCTGGAGTGATGAGGAGATCGCGGCGATAGGGTTGTTCCCGGACGCGGACAGCGTGATCGAGCATGGCGATCCCGAGGTGGTGGTCGAGGCGACCGGCGATCCGGTCGCCGGGGTGCGCCACGCGCTGGCCTGCATCACAGCCGGCCGGCACGTGGTCATGGTCAACGTGGAGGCGGACGTGCTGGCCGGCCCGCTGCTGGCTCGCCGCGCGGCCGAGGCCGGTACGGTGTACTCGCTGGCCTACGGTGATCAGCCGGCCCTGATCGTGGAGCTGGTCGAGTGGGCGCGCACCTGCGGCTTCGAAGTGGTATGCGCGGGCAAGGGCACCAAGTACCTGCCGGCCTTCCACGCCTCCACGCCGGACACCGTCTGGCAGCACTACGGGATCAGCCCGGAGCGCGCGGCGAGCGGCGGCATGAACGCCAGGATGTTCAACTCCTTCCTGGACGGCACCAAGTCCGCGATCGAGATGGCCGCAGTGGCGAACGCGACCGGGCTGCGGCCGGCGGCCGGCGGGCTGTGCTTTCCGCCGTGCGGGAGCGACGATCTGGCCGAGACGCTGAAGCCGGCCGGCGACGGCGGAACGCTGCCGCACACCGGGACCGTTGAGGTGGTCTCGTCACTGCGGCGTGACGGCAGTCCCGTGGAACGCGACCTGCGCTGGGGCGTGTACGTGACGTTCGCCGCCCCGTCGGACTATGCGGCGGCCTGTTTCGGCGAGTACGGCGTCCCCACCGATCGGAGCGACCGGTACGCGGCACTCTATCGCCCGGCGCACCTGATCGGGCTGGAGCTCGGCATCAGCATCGCTTCCGCGGCGCTGCGCGGCGAGCCTACCGGCGCGCCCGAACGGTTCGCCGCCGACGTGGTGGCTGTCGCCAAGCACGACCTTCGCGAGGGAGAGGTGCTGGACGGCGAGGGCGGCTCGACCGCCTGGGGACGCCTGATGCCGGCCACCGACGCCCTGGCGGCGGATGCCCTGCCGATCGGCCTGGCGGCGGACGCCACCCTCAAGCGGCCGGTCGCGGCCGGACAGGCGGTCGCGCGCGCCGACGTGGAGCTGCACGTTCCCGCCGATGTCCTGGAAATCCGCCGGGAGATGGAGCGCCGAGCCGCGCCCGAAAACCTCAAGTATCGGTGAGCAGCGTCAACTGCCACTCATCGATCGCGGCTGCCGCGTACGCAAGCGCTTGGCGGACATCCTCGGCGTCCAGATCGGGACGTGACGCTTACGCGGGCGGCCCTCGCCGTGAGGTCCGCTCCGAGTGGCGGTCGCGGTGATGAGCGAAGCAGAGCAATCTGAGGTTTTCGGGCTCCGCACCGCCGCCCAGGGCGTACGGGAGCACATGATCGATCTGCAGCAGGTGCCGTGACGGGCATCGGCGCCCGCCGCGTGGATCGACATAGCGGCAGCGTCCCCCGTCGCGCTGCCACACCTCTCGCCTGACTGCCGCCGGAATGGCGCGCTTGGCCCGTGCGCTCTCCTTCGGCGCCGAAGTGAGGACCTCTACCGGCCGTGCCGTCCGCTTCCGTGCGGATGGTGCTGGGCTGTCCGAATCGCGGTCCGCGGAGGCAGGCTGTTCCGGCGCCGATTCAGCGGCCGGGTCGGAGATTGCCTCCTGCGTCGCCGCGGGGCGGTCGGCACCCGCGGGTGCGCCGCGGGCGCGTCCACGGCGCGGCGGACGGCCGGGGTCGTGGCGGTCAAGTCCCTCCTGCACCAAGCGCCCCACGAGCTGCCCCAGCGTCATGCGCGGATCGACGTGGGAGAGGAGTCCCCGGAGCTGCTCCAGCCCGCGCTGACAGTCTGCGTCGATGAGCGCCTTGAGCTCCCAGCGCCCCTCTCCCAGCGGTCGCACCCGGTCCGCGGGCACTGTCAGCGCAGGATCCAATTCGGCCAGCATCCTTGTCACTTCCCGGGTGCTCCTGCCGGCCGCGTTCTCCACCAGCGCCTTCTGCGCCGACAGGTCGAGCATCGGTCCCGGGCTTGGTTCTGGCGACGGGTTCCGCGGGGCGGAGCGGGCCGGTGCCGGCCGCGCCGAGCCGTTCGGCCGCAGAACCGATCCGGTCCCGCGCGCGCGATCAAGTCGCTGCAAGCGAGCGCGCCGATCGAAGGCGGCCTGCAACTGCGCGGCCGCGTCCAGGCTCAGCGAGCCGTCCCAGAGGCGTTCGCGCACGCCTTCGATCCTCGTGCACAGCTTCATGGCGTTGATCCGCCGCCAGGTGGCGGCGTCGCTGTAGCGGAGCCCGCGCTTGACGTAGTCGAACAGGCTGGAGAAGCCGCGGCGCAGGTACAGGCCGCGGGTTTCGATCTCGATCAGGTGATCGATTACGAAGACGTGAACCTGGTGATCAAGGCGCGCGAGCCGGCCGGCCTGCTCCAGGAGTTGATCGTCGGGGAGGCCGGAGACAGTGGACGTGATCGTGGCCTCGATGGCGGAGTCTAACATGAATAAATATATCAATATAAGTGATTTGAGTCAAATGATGATAGAACTGATGCGCACCGTTCGGTAACTGTCTCCGCGCGACTCCGATGCCGCGCGGCCGGGGCGCGAGACCGGTAGGCTGAATGAGATCAGGGACGTGAGACCGGCCTCGCGTCTGCATGTTCCGTGAGTCCTGCCTGGCGGCGGAAGATCCATGCCTCCCAGGCCAGGGTGCGGGCGGCGAAGATGCGCTGGAAGCCGGCGGCCGCGATGGTGGCCGCGGTTCGCTGCCAGTCGTGATAGTAGGGGTGGAAGGGGCTGCGCAGCAGCTTGAAGAGGGCGATGCCGAGCCGCCACGCGGCGGCTACGAGCCAATGCGGCCGCGGAACCACCACCGCGTACAGGCGCTGTGCGCGCTCCAGTGACACCGCCAGCAGCGGGTCGATCTCCGGGTAGCAGCACAGGACCTTGTCCAGCAGCACCACGGCCGCCGGCGACAACTCCGCGGCCCGTTCCACCGCGTCGCCGACCACGTAGGTGGTTCGCGGCGCCATCCCGGCGCGCTCCGCGGTGGCCCGCGCCTGTTCGATCATGCCGCCCGAGATGTCGATGCCGACCGCGCTGGCCGCTCCGGCGCCCAGCACGCGCCGCTGCAGATCGCCGGTTCCGCAGCCGATCTCCAGTATCGAGGCACCGGAGACGCCGGCCGCGGTCAATCCTGCCAGCAACCTGCGCTGCACCGGCTCCGGCCCGCGCCGGCGGTAGCGGCGCGCGATGCGCGGAGCCTGGCGCGTGAAGAAGGGATCGGTTCCGGGGCAAGCGCCGCCGCCGCGCCGGCGCCGCTCGGGGCCTTCGCGGCCGGGTGCGGACGAGCAGCCACAGGCCATGCGCGCACTATGGAGTCAGGCCGATGCGGCGCTGAACGACGTCGAACGCCGCCGCCTGTGTCTCACGGAGCTTCGCGTCCAGCTCGTCGAGTCCGGCGCACTCCAGGGCGGTCGCCAGCTTCAGGCGCATCGGTTCCGGGGCGTCGCGCACTGGAGCTCCCTGGCTCCACGTCAGGCGGAGCATCGCCTGCATCGTCCGCTGCATCCGCACCGCGCCGGCGAGGAAACGGGCCTCTTCCTCCGGGATGACGCCGGCGGCGCCCAGGGCCTCGAAGCAGGACGCCGTCGCTCCCACGAGCACCTCGGGCGACTCGTGCGCATGGCGCAGGCGCAGGTACTGGGCCAGGGACTCGAGGTCCACCAGCCCTCCGCGCACGTGCTGGACGTCGAACGGGTCCTGCGAGGGATGTCCGGCGGCGATCGCCTCGCGCCGGCGCGCCACGTCTTCAAGCAGCCGCGCAGGGTCGCGCGGGCTGGCAAGCGCTCCCTCGATCGCCGCGGCGACCGCCGCGGAGGTGGCCGGGTCGCCGCAGACGACGCTGGCCCGGGTCAGCGACATGAGCTCCGGGGTCGACGCCGCGCCCGTGTGATCGGCCTTGAACTCGTCGAGCGTCGACACCGGCAGTTCGATCTCCCCTGACGTCCGCAGGCGCTCGTCCAGCTCGTAGAGCCGGCCGTACGTCGATGGACTGCGGAGGCGGAAGGTCAGTTCGCTGGCTGCATCCCGATAGAAGGTCCACGCGTCGATGGGCGTGGGGCCCGCGGTGCTCGCTCCGGCCTCGAAATCCGCTGCGAACAGCAGATCCAGGTCGGAGCCGAAGATCATCTCGCCGGCGCCGAGCCTGCCCCTTGCCACGACCGCGCAGCCGCCGTCCGGCACCGGTCCGTGGCGTTCGTGGAGCCCGTCCAGCACGTCAGCGAGCAGGCGCTCGATGACGGCGCCGGCGACGTCGGACAGGGCCGTGGAGGCCTCGTCCACGGTGACCAGGTTCTCCAGCGCCTGCACGGCCACCTGGAACCGGCGGTCGCCGGCCCAGACGGCCACCTGCTCGACGCGCTCCGTGGCGTCCCGCCGGCCGGCCAGGCGCTCGTCGAGCTCGCGGGCCAGTTCTTCGCGTTCCGGGATCGGGAGGAAGAACGACGGGTCCAGGACGGCCTGCAGGAGCCGCGGATGGCCCTCCAGGACATCCGCCATGCGGGGGGCGCTGCCCATCACGACGGCTATGAGGTTGAGGAGCCAAGTGTTGGCCCGGAGCATGGAGAAGAACGAGAGGTCTTCGGGAATGGCCCCCAGGAACTGGTCCATGCGAGCCAAGGCGCGGTCAGGGTAGGGGGTCCTGCCCAGCGCGTCGACGATCTCGTGCAGGATCTCGCGGATGACGGCGCGGGCCCGCTCAGATCCGGTCGCCGCGTGCCGTCCTTCCGCCCATCCCCGGAAGGTCGCGATGGCTTCGGGAGCCCGCGTGAACCCCGCCGCTTCCAGCTTGGCGACGGCGTCCGGGTGCTCGTCCGGTCCGTCCAGGAGGACGGCGCTGATGTCCTGCTCGCTCTCGGGGACGTTGAAGCGCGTGCGGTAGAGGTCGTGGACTTCGCCCGCCACGGACTCGATCCGGCGCACCAGCTCCTCCGCCGAGGCAAGTCCCATGAAGGAGGCGATGTGCTCCAGCCCTTCCTCGGAGTCCGGGAGCACCTGCGTCTGCGCGTCGTTGACCATCTGCAGGCGGTGCTCGACGCGCCGCAGAAACAGGTAGGCGTCGCGCAGGGCGGCGGTTTCCCGCGGCATGATGTGGTGCTCGCCATCCAGCGTCTCCAGCATCGCCAGCAGTCGGGAACCGCGCAGCCGGCGGTTGCGGCCGCCGTGGGCCAATTGATGCATGTGCACGAAGAACTCGATCTCGCGGATGCCGCCGCGGCCGAGCTTGACATTGTGGCCGGCCGCGCGGACGGCGCCGTGGCCGTGGAAGTCGTGGATCTGCTGGCTCACCGAACGGATCTCCTCGACGGAGGTGAAGTCCAGCGCCTCGTCCCAGATGAACGGCGAGAGCCGCTCCAGGTAGGCCGCGCCGGCCGTCAGGTCGCCGGCGACGGGCCGCGCCTTGATGAGCGCCGTCCGCTCCCAGGTCCGCCCGAAGCGGCGGTAGTAGTTCAGTGCGAAGTCGACGGTGATGGCGACCGGCGTGGATGACGGGTCGGGGCGCAGCCGGAGGTCGGTGCGGAACACGTAGCCGTCGGCGGTGCGCGTCTGCAGGATGCGGACCAGGTCCTGCGTGACCCGCACGAAGCAGTCGCTGAGGGTTCGGGAACCCGTGTAGCGGACCGACTCCGGGTCGAAGAGGACGATCAGGTCGATGTCGGACGAGTAGTTGAGCTCGCGGGAGCCGTGCTTGCCCATCGCCAGGACGAAGTACCCCCACCGGTCCCCGTCCGGCCGTTCCAGGTCGCCGCGCTCGACCCGGTCCAGGAGCAGGTGGGAGACCGTCAGGCGCACGGCGTGGTCGGCCATGTCGGACAGCAACTCCGCGCACTCCATGACGCCGTGGATGCCGAAGCAGTCGTACGCGGCCGCGAGGACTGCCACGCGGTTGCGCTGGCGGCGCAGGAAGGTCATCAGTTGGTCGCGCTCCATGGCGGGGTCCGCGGCGGCCAGGTCGCCGCGCACGCGGCCGGTGATGGCGTCGGGAGTCTGGTCCACGAGCGCTTGGGTGAGCTCCAGGTCGCGCTGCAGCAGGAGGCTCAGGTGCGGGCTGTTGCCGCAGAGAAACGAGAAGAACGCCTGTCCCGCGGGCGTCTCCAGCGCCGCTCCGAGCGCGTCTCTTCCCTCGCGGGCCGCGCCGTCGCGCAGCCGGTCGATGCCGGCCTCGGCCTGGTCCTGGTGGTGCGGGCACAGCGTGTCGAAACTGTCAGCCTGAGAGGCCAGCGCCAGAACGGTGGGCGAAGCGGGGTCGGCGATGGTCAACGCTCCTGACCGGTGGCGTGCATGATGCGCGTGAGCGTTGCACGACTCGGCGGTCGATGGCCACGCGACGCGCGGCTTCTCCGCCGCGTTGCCACCGGCACGGCCCCTCGCTATGGTCGGCCGTCATGGAAGAACGGAGCTGGGTGCTGACCGACGCGGCGTCGGGGTTGTGGGTCGAAACGCTGGAACTGGGACCGGAGGAGCTCGGCATTCCCGGCTGCGCCGTGCGCAAGCGGCGCCTGCGCGGCGGACTCCGCGACGGCGTGGACCTGGTCGAGGTGACCTGCGGGGAGCTGTCCTTCAGCGTGGTGCCGAGCCGCGGCATGGGCGTGTGGCGGGGGAGCTACGGCGGGCAGGCTCTCGGCTGGCGGTCGCCGGTGCGCGGCCCGGTGCATCCGGCGTTCGTCGATCCGGCCGAGCGCGGCGGCGTCGGCTGGCTGCGCGGCTTCGACGAGTGGATCGTGCGCTGCGGCCTGGACTCGAACGGCATGCCGGGGACGGACGCGAGGGTGGACGCCGGCGGCCTTGCGGAAGCGGTCGAGCTGACGCTGCACGGCATGATCGCCAACCTGCCGGCGCACACCGTGCAGGTCACCGCGGACGCCGCCGCGCGGGTGATTACCGTCACCGGACAGGTGGACGAGGCCGGTTTGTTCCTGCCGTCGCTGCGGCTGTCGACCTCGATCTCGGCCGGTCCCGACTCGTCGCGGATCACCGTCGCCGACACGGTGCGCAACCTGCAGGAGACGCCGGCCGAGTTGCAGCTCCTCTACCACTGCAATTACGGCCCGCCGTTCCTGGGCGAGGGAAGCCGCGTGCTGCTGCCGTTCACGGAGGCGGCGCCCCGCGACGCCCGCTCGGCCGAGGGCGTGGCGGAGATCGAGCGCTACGGGGGACCGACCCCCGGCTTCGTCCAGCAGGCGTACTGGATCCGGCCGGCCGCCCGGCCGGGAGATACGGCCACTCTCGCCGCGCTGGTCAACCCTTCGCGGACCGCCGCGGCGGTGATGCGTTTCGACGTCGGCGAGCTGCCCTGCTTCAGCCTGTGGAAGAACACCGCCGGCGAGCGCGACGGCTACGTGACCGGCCTGGAGCCGGGCACCAACTTTCCCAACCTCAAGAGCGTCGAGCGCGACGCCGGCCGGGTGGTGGAGCTTCCCGCGGGCGGGGAGTACGCCGCCACGGTGATGCTGGAGGTCGCCTCGGGGGAGGAGGCCGTGGACGCCGTCGAGTCGGAGGTCCGGGAGATCCAGGCGGGAGCCGCTGCCACCGTTCACGCCGAGCCGCACGCTGCCTTCGGCGCCGAGTGAGCTTCGGGGCTATCGACCCTCAGCGCTGGGGGCCGAACACTTGCAGACGTAAGGTTATCCCCGCCTGATAACCTCGGATAACATCGGTTGAATCGTTCGTGCCGGCTGCCGCGTCGGAATGTTTGCTCATCACGATAACCTTGGATAACCTCAGTTGATATGGACCCGAGACGCAATCCCTATGCTCCCGGGGCCGGCGCACCACCGCCGGAGCTGGCCGGCAGGGACAAACTGATCGATGACGCTGCGATTGCGCTGGATCGCATCCGCAACGGCTTGACGGCCAAGAGCATGCTCCTGGTCGGTCTGCGCGGCGTCGGCAAGACGGTCTTGCTGAACCGCATCAGCCACGACGCACGGTGTCGGGGGTTGACCACCGTCTTGCTGGAGGCGCCGGAAGATCGACCCCTCCCCGAGCTGCTGGTCCCGCCGCTGTACGCGGCGATGGTCAGGATGAGCCGCCTGGCGTCCACCAGCCGCGCCGTACGCCGAGCGCTCCAAGCCCTCGCCGGATTCGTCAGCGCGGTCAAGATCGGTGCCGGCGACCTCAACGTGAGCCTGGACCTGGTCCCGGAACGCGGCCTCGCCGACAGCGGCGACCTGGACGCCGACCTCACCGCCGTCATCGAGTCCGTGGGCGAGGCTGCGCGAGACCGGCAGACCGCTCTGGCGTTGTTCATCGACGAGCTGCAGTACGTCAAGGAGCACGAGCTGGCGGCGCTGATCGCCGCCCTGCACCGCGCGGCGCAACGCCAGTTGCCCGTAACCCTGGTCGGTGCCGGGCTTCCCCAGCTCGTTGCACGGACGGGATCCGCCAAGTCGTACGCGGAGCGCCTGTTCACCTTTCCCGTGATCGGTGCTCTGGACCGCGTGTCCGCCAGGCGGGCCATCGAGACGCCCTCCCAGCGGCTTGGCGTGGGTTTCGACCCGCATGCTCTCGACGCCGTCTTGCAGCAGACAAGCTGCTACCCCTATTTCCTGCAGGAATGGGGCAAGCACTGCTGGGATTGCGCAGCGTCATCTCCCGTCACGATCGCCGACGTGGAGGCGGCAAGCCGGCAGGCGACCGCCGAACTGGATGCAAGCTTCTTCCGCGCCCGGTTCGACCGCCTCACGCCGTCCGAGAGACGCTACCTCCGTGCCATGGCCGAGCTTGGCGACGGCCCGCACCGCTCAGGGGCGATCGCCCAGGCGCTCGAACGCTCGGTTCGCGCAGTGGCCCCGGTGCGAGCGAGGCTTATCGCCAAGGGCATGATCTACAGCCCCTCCCACGGCGACACGGGGTTTACCGTACCCCTGTTCGACGCCTACCTGAAGCGCATCATGTCGCTTGCCCCAGACGAGCGCTGACGCCGGTCTTCAGCTCGGTCCTGTGGGCAGGGGAGGCGTGAACACGTAGTCGGGGTCGCGGCGCTGGCGCCACAGGATGGGGAGCATCTGCGCCCAGGACCGCCACAGGCCGCGCGTGGCGGGAGGCAGGTCGTCGGCGATCGCCTGCCGCAGCCTGCCCAGGTTGTAGAACGGCACGCTGGGGTACATGTGGTGCTCGACGTGGTAGTTCATGTGCCAGTAGAGGAAGCGCGTCACCGGTCCCAGCAGGACCGTGCGGCAGCAGCGGCGGAAGTCCGGCACGTCCGAGCACAGGCCGGAGTGCTGGGTCTCGATGAACAGGAAGCTCAGCCACGGCGCCAGCCAGCGGGCGAAGGTCACCACCAGCAGCAGCATCCACTGGCCGGTCGCGATGAAGGCGACCGCCAGCACCAGGTGCCCGGCCAGCACGACCCGCGCCCAGCCGAACAGCGCCGCGCGCCTGGCGGCGTCGCCCTGGCCGTGGGGACGGTCGGCGAAACAGCGCTGCTGCCACGGATTGTCGGCCAGCCGGCCCATGCTCCAGCGCAGCAGCGCCCGGATCTCCCCGACCATGCCGGGCACCGCCAGCACGAAGCGGCCCGCCCACTGGAGCGGCCGCAGCGGGCGCGGCAGCGTCACCTCCTGATCCAGGTCGTCGTGCACGGTGTACTGGTGGTGGCGCACGTGGCTGGCGCGAAAGCTGTCCGGGCTCGACCAGTGCAGGAACGAGAAGAGGCGCAGGAACACCTCGTTCACGACCTTGGAGCGGAACACGGTGCGGTGCGACAGCTCGTGGCGCGAGTGCTGCAGCGCGCGGAACAGGGTGCCGTGCACGAACAGCGCGGGAATCAGCCACGGCCAGCTCAGGTGGCGGTGAGTGAGCACCACCGCCGTGCCGGTGACCGTCAGCAGTGCCAGGAAGCCCAGGCAGTGCAGGAGCGGGCGCAGCGTCCGGCGCTGCGACAGGGCGCGCAGCTCGGGGATGGGCAGCGGCGAGCGATACCACTGGATCCTGGGGTTCGCAGCCCAGTCGTGCTCGACGGGAGCCGCGCGCGTGGCGGGGGCCTCGGGAGCGGTCGTGCTCATGGGAAGCGGTTGCCGGCAGTCTCGCACGAAAGCGGGCGGCGTTTCAGTCGTTGAAGGTGCGCAGGGAGAGCTGCGCGTGGAGATGGCACGCCACCTGGTGCGACGCGCCGCCATCCGGACCGTCGGCGTCGACGGTGCCGGTCTCCTCCAGCTCCGGCACCTCCACGGTGCAGCGCGGTTCGCGGTAGGGGCAGCGCGGATGGAACGGACAGCCGGCCGGCAGCATTCCGTACGAGGGGCTCTCGCCCGCCTTGACCAGGTGCAGCTTGCGGGCGGTCGGGTCGGGATTGGGTGAGGAGGTGAGCAGCAGCTCGGTGTAGGGATGCTTCGGCCGCGCGAAGATCTCGGCGCGGCTGGCCAGCTCCACGATGCGGCCCAGGTACATGATCGCCACCCGGTCGCTCAGGTAGCGGACCACCGCCAGGTTGTGCGCGATGAACAGGTAGCTCATGGCGTGCCGGTCCTGCAGGCTGCGCATCAGGTTGAGGATCTGTGCCTGCACGGAAACGTCGAGCGCCGACACCGGCTCGTCGGCGATCACCACCTGCGGCTGGAGGATGAACGCGCGCGCGAACGCCAGCCGCTGCCGCTGGCCGCCGGAGAACGAGTGCGGGTAGCGGTTCATGTAGACCGGGTCGAGCTGCACCAGGCGCAGCATGTCCGCCACCCGCTCCTTCAGCGCGGCGCTGTTGCCAGCCAGGCGGTTGTTGATCAGCGGCTCGCCGACGATGCGCAGCACGGTCATGCGCGCGTTGAGGGAGGCGAAGGGGTCCTGGAACACCACCCGTACCGCGCGCCGCAGCGCGCGCAGCTCGTCGGCATCCATCCGCACGATGTCGCGCGGCGGGGCGCCGGGCCGTGGCGTGTACCAGATGCGGCCGCCGGTCGGCTCCTCGCTGCGCACGATGCACAGCCCGGTGGTGGTCTTGCCGCAGCCGCTCTCCCCCACCAGCGCCAGCGTCTCGCCGCGCGCCAGCGTGAACGACATCCGATCGACCGCGCGCACCTCTCCCTGCCGGCGGCGCAGCAGGCCCGCCTCCTTGGCGTAGCTCTTGCTGAGCCGCTCGGCCGCGATGATCGGCCCTTGCGCTGGACTCATCCGCCCCGGACCAGGCACGCCACCCGGTGGTCGGCCGCGACGGCCACCGTCGCCGGCGTGTCGCGATCGCAGCGCCCCGGCACGAACTCGTCGCAGCGGGTGTGGAACGGACACCCGCTCGGCATCTCGTACGGACTCGGTACCATGCCCCGGATCGGTGTCAGCGCCTCGATCGGGCCGCTCAGGCGCGGGATCGAAGCCAGCAGCGCGCTCGAGTAGGGGTGCTCGGGCCGTGCGAACAGCGCGCCGACCGGCGCGGTCTCCACCACGCGCCCGAGATACATCACCACCACGCGTTCGGTGACCTCGGCGATCACTCCCAGGTCGTGGGTCACCAGGATCACCGCCATGTGCATGCTGCGCTGCATCTCCAGCATCAGGTTCAGCGCCTGCGCCTGCAGCGTCACGTCGAGCGCGGTGGTGGGCTCGTCGGCGATCAGGATGCGCGGCTCGCAGGCCACGGCCATGGCGATCATCGCCCGCTGGCGCATGCCGCCGCTCAGGTTGTGCGGGTAGGCGGCCAGGATGTCGGGGTCGTTCAGGCCGACCCGGCCGAGGACGTCGAGCGCGCGCTCGTTCAATTCGCGCTGCCGGCGCTGCCGGGGAATGCTCCGCGCCTCGTCCATCATCGCGATCGCCTCGGTGATCTGGTTGCCGATGGTGTGCACGGGGCTGAACGAGGTCATCGGCTCCTGGAAGATCATGGAGATGTCATTGCGGCGCAGCGTCTTCATGGTGTCGCTCTCGCGCGCTTCGCCGGTGATGGTCACCGTGCCGCCCGCGCCGTGGTAACGGATCGTGCCGTTGGTGATCCGCGCCACCGGCGGCAGGATGCCCAGGATCGACAGCGAGGTGACGCTCTTGCCGCAGCCGCTCTCGCCGATGATGCCGAGCACTTCGTTGCGGTGCAGCGCGAAGCTGACGCCGTTCACCGCCCGCACCGTGCCCTCCTTGGAAGGGAACACCACGTGCAGGTCGTCCACCTCGAGCAGCGCCTCTGCCATCAGGCCTTGACGTTACACCTTGGAATACGGGTCGGCGGCGTCGCGCATGCCGTCACCGATGAAGTTGAACGCCAGGATGGCGGCCACCACGAAGAATGCCGGGATGAACAGCCACTGCGCCGCGATCAGGTTGCGCAGGTGGCGGCACTCCTGCAGCATCACCCCCCAACTTATCGCCGGGGGCTGCAATCCGAGGCCGATGAAGCTGAGCGCGGTCTCGCCCAGGATCATGCCGGGAATCGCCAGGGTGAACTCGGCGATGGTGTGGCTCAGGAACGAGGGCAGCAGGTAGGAGAAGATCAGCTTGCCGTCACCGACGTTGTCGAGGCGGGCGGCGCGGATGTACTCCTCCCGCTTGAGCGCCATGAACTTGCCGCGCACGGTACGGCTGCCGCCGGTGACGACCCCGATCAACGCCAGGATCACCGTGATCAGCACGTAGCGCTGCACCACCGAGAGCCGCACCGGCAGCGCCGCCGCCAGCGCGACCCACAGCGGCAACGTGGGCACGCTCATGAAGGTCTCGGTGATGCGCATGATCACCTTGTCCACCGCCCCGCCGAGCAGCCCCGCCATGCCGCCGATGAACAGGCTGGGGAAGAACCCGATCAGAATGCCGACGAAGCCCACGGTCAGCGATATGCGCGACCCGTACACGATGCGCGAGAACAGGTCGCGCCCGAGCGAGTCCTTGCCCATCAGGCTGAAGATGCGGCCGTCGCGCAGGCCGAACAGGTGCAGGTCGCCGGGAAACAATCCCCACATCCGGTAGGGGTCGCCGCGCACGAACAGGTACAGCGGCTGCACGACGGTGGTGTCCACCGAGTAGAGGTACTCCCAGGTGTCGGGATCGACGGTCTTGACGATCGGATGCACGAACGGACGCGGGTGGAAGCGGCCGTCGGCGTCGAAGAACCTGATCCGCTGCGGGGGCGCCAGGGTGAACTCCTCGTCGTAGGCGCGGGGATCATAGGGGGCGATGAACTCGGCGAAGATGACGCCGAGATAGAGGAAGCCGATGAAGCCGAGCGACACCACGGCGACGCGGTGGCGCAGGAAGCGCCAGCGCATGAGCTGCCACTGGGACGCATAGGCGCGCTGGCCGGTCGCCGCCTGCGGCTCACCAGACTGCAGCGACGTGCCCGAGGTGCTCATATCGCGTCCCGGATGCGGGGATCGACGATCCCCAGCAGGATGTCGGAGAGCAGAATCCCCACCACCGTAAGGCAAAGCTCGATGAACAGGATGCTGCCGGCCAGGAACATGTCCTGCGCCATGATGGCCTGCAGCATGATCGGCGCCAGCGTGGGCAGGCCCAGGGTGACCGACACCATCAGCTCGCCCGACATGAGACTGGCCAGCAGCCATCCCAGGCGCACGATGAACGGGTTCAGGGCCACCCGGAACGGGTACTTCAGCAGCAGCCGCGCGCCGCTCACTCCCTTGGAGCGGGCCACCATCACGTAAGGCTTCTCCAGCTCGTCGAGCAGGTTGGCACGCATGATCCGTACCTGTTCGGCGGTGCCGGCGGTGGCCATGACGATGGCCGGGATCCAGAGGTGGTTCAACAGGTCGAGGAACTTGGGCAGGCTCCAGGCCGCGTCCAGGTACTGCTGCGACATCAGGCCGATGGTGGCGGTGCTGCCGGTGAGTGAGAACACCATCCACGACAGCACCAGGGCGAAGATGAAGTTGGGCACCGCCAGCCCGATGAAGCCGACGAAGGTGATGCAGTAGTCGAGCCAGGTGCGTTGCCGCACCGCCGACACGATGCCGATCGGGATCGCCATCGCGTTGAGCAGCAGGAACGAGATGAACGACATCAGCGCGGTGAGGGGCAGGCGCTCCGCCAGGATCGCGCTGACCGGCTTGTTGAACAGCATCGAGTAGCTGAAGTCGCCGCGCAGGATGTTCCCGAGCCAGAAGAAGTACTGCACCATGATCGGCTTGTCGAGGTCGTACCGGGCGTTCAGCGATGCGACCAGCTCCGGGGTGATCTCGACGCCGCGGTTGCGCATCAGGGCAATTTTCGCCTCGATCACGGTGCCGGGGGGAAGCTGGATGATGACGAACACGATCACGCTGCCGATCAACAGCACCGGGATCATCATCAGCACGCGCCGCAGCACGTAGATGGCCATCGGTCAGAAAGGGCCGCGTCCGCCGCCACGCGGTTGCGCATGGCGGCGGACAGCGGTATGGGCCGGTCTACTCGTCGGCCAGTTTACTGGCCCAGGAACAGTACGTCGAAGAACAGGTAGCTGGCCTCGGAGCTCAGCGGCTCGTCCGGCACGTTGCCGACCCTGTTGTGGAAGTAGTAGAAGGAGACCTGCGGGATGTCGACCTTCGACTCCAGCGGAGAGATCGACCACAGCCCTTCGCTGAAGATCTGCACGACCTCCTGCTCGATCCGCTTCCTGGCGTCGACGTCCATGGCACGCGGATACTCCTCGGACAACTCGTACAGCCTCTTCACCCCGTCCGGCGGCTCCACTCCCTCGGCGCCGTCCGAGTGCAGCCAGCGTGCCCACGGAGTGGTCACGTGGTAGCCCTGCGGATTGCTCGGCACCACGTGCGGAAAACGCGCGATGCTGGCGGTCGGTATGCCGCGTCCGATATCGACGGGGCCGACCAGGATGTCGTAGTCGCCGGTGGTCAGTTTCTCCCCGTACGCATCGCCGGCGTAGGGCCGGATCAGGAACTCGATGCCGGCCTTCTTGAGTTGCTCCTTGTAGATTTCGGACATGGAGACTTCGGCGCTCTTGTCGGTCTCGACGAGCCCGATCAGCTCCAACGGCTTGCCGCTCGCGAAGGTGCGCGCGGTGCGGTTGGCATTCCACGCCAATCCCAGCTCATCGAGCATGCGGTTTGCCGCGTCGAGGTCGTACTCCTTGTAGGGCTCGTCGGCCGGATGTACCAGGTCACCCGCCACCGGCGTCTGCGACAGCGTGTACTGGCCCCGGAACAGCAGGTCGTTGATTTCCTGCCCGTCGATCGCCAGGGCCACGGCGCGCCGGAACTTGATGTCGTTGAACAGCTCTCGCCGCTCGGAGTCCTCGCTCGCAAAGTTGAAGTACACGGTGCCGTGATACATGATCGCCGACATCGCCGCGTGCAGCCTGAAGTTGCCTGATTCCTCCGCGTTGCGCAGCACGCTGAAGTTCGAGATGTCGCCGAAGTCGCCGCGCAGGCCGAAGTCGATCTCGCCGGCCAGGCCCTGCAGCAGATAGGCGTCGCTGCCCATCCCCATCAGCGGAACGCGGATGCCGTCGATGTAGGGGAGCTGATTCCCCGCCACGTCCACCTTGTAGTAGTAGGGGTTGCGGCCGTACACGCCCAGGGTGTCGCTCTTGCTTTCCAGCCTCCACGGGTGAATGACCGGCAGCTCGGTGTTGAAGTTGCTCCAGATCACGTATTCCTTCCAATACGCCATCCAGGTGGTGAAACCGGCTTCCTTGGCCGCGCTCTCCGCCTTGTCGCCCGCCACGGCGGGGTGGAACTGGCCCATGTAGTGTTCGGGCAGGAACGAATCCGGGAACCAGCGCATCATATTGTTGGGCAGATTCGGGTAGGGGCCGGCGAACTGGAACTGGAAGGTTGTGTCGTCGACCACGTTCAGGGTGGCCATCACCCCGCCGACCTTGAGGTTGCCGACGCCGTGCGGGTTGAGGTCCTTGTCGGAGGCGTCGTGGTCGAACCAGAACCGGATGTCCTCGGTGTCGAAGATCTCGCCGTCGCTCCAGCGGAGGCCGTCCCGCAAGCGGATGGTGTACACGGAGGCGTCCGCATTCGGCTCGTACGATGCGAACACGTTGGGCAACAGCGTTTCGCCGTTCACCGGTATGGTGAGGCCCCACTGACGCATGTACTCGTCGTTGATCCAGCCGGGATCGCCGGGAATCACCAGGGTGCCGCCGTAGACGCCGATCTGATGGGCCGGGGCGATGACGATCGGATCGCTCGGCAGGCGCTCGCCGACCGGCGGCAGATCGCCTGAGGCCACCAGCGCGGCCAGCACCGGCGCCTCGCCATAGGTCAGCGTGTGCCCGGTGGCCGCCTCGAATTCGGCGGGCGAGTTATAGAACTCCGGCACGCCCGACCCGACGAAGTCGTCCGCCTGCGCCAGCGTGAGGGCCAGCGGCAGCGCTGCCGCGACCAGAATCAGTCTCTTCAGAAATGTGTTCATGGATACCTCGGCGGGACCTTCTCAGACCTGCCAGGGGGCGTCAACGGCTGCCGGCGACGTCCGCGCCGCGGGTGAGCCACTCCAGGTTGAAGCGCGCCAGGGTCAGCCGTTCGCAGGGGTCGTTGCCGGAACCGCTCTCGTACAGGCAGCAGACCATCCCGTCGTCCGTCACGCACAGATCGGAGTACGCCGCCGCGCCGTCGTGCAGCACCCGCGCAAGCGGCCAGCTCCGGCACCCGTCGTAGCTCAGGCGCACGGTCATGCGGCGCCGGGTGGTCGCCGCGGGGTTGCTGAACAGGATCCGCTGGCGTCCGTCGGTGCCGGGGTAGCGGCACATGCTCGCCTGACAGATCGGCTCGGGCAGCGCCACGTCGCGCACGATCGGAGAGAACGTCTCGCCGCCGTCGTTGCTCCACGCCACGGCACGGTGATGGCCGCCCCCGGCATCGCGCAGGAGGCTCTTGTTGCGGCAGTTGAGGCACAGCCCGCCGTCCTCGGTCTCTACCGCGGTCGACTCGTTGGTGCCCTCGTCGGCGCTGCCGCCGATGGTCCAGGTCGCGCCGTGGTCGTCGGAGTAGATGACGTGGGAGTGGTAGGGATCTTGCGCCTCGTGGTGGCGGGCGACGATGTGGTCGCAGGGGATCAGGAGGCGGCCGGAGGCGAGTTGAATGCCGTGGCCGGGACCGGTGGCGTACCAGGTCCAGTCGGGCTGCTTGACCTGTGCCGTGATCTCGACCGGCTCCTCCCAGGTGGCGCCGTCGTCGTGGCTGGCGGTGACCCAGACCGTGCGCGGCGCCTGCCCCTGGCAGATCATGCGCTCGTCGCCGTCGCGGCGGTTCTTGCAGAACGGCAGCCAGATGCTTCCGGTATCGCGGTCCACCACCGGCGCGGGATTGCCGCAGACCCAGTCCGGCTCGGTGGCCACGAGCTGTGGCGGGGCGAAGGTCCTGCCGTGATCGCTTGAGCGCCGGACCAGCAGGTCGATCTGGTCCGAGTCCCCGCCGGTGTACTTGCGGGCCTCGCAGAATGCCAGCACGGTGCCGGCGGCGGTCACCGTGAGAGCGGGAATGCGGTAGCGGAAATAGCCGTCCTCGCCGCTGATCCAAAGTTGTTGGGTGTCGAGTCGCTGCATGGGAGGGCGATTATGCCACCGCTCGTCCGGGGACGTTGCCGGCCCGGTTGAGGAAGTAGTAGAGGAGCACCATGCATACGCGAACCTCTCTGACCCGCGATCTGCGCGCGCTCGGCGTGTGCGACGGCGACACGCTGTTCGTCCACTCATCGTTCAAGAGCCTGGGCGAGGTGGCCGGCGGCGCGCAGTCGGTCGTCGACGCCCTGATGGACGCGGTCGGCGACGGGCTGCTGCTGATGCCGTCCTTCAACCTGGACGGAGGGCGTGACTGGCGAGCCGCGAGCTGGGACCTTCAGACCGCGCCGTCCTCGGTGGGGTGGCTTACCGAGTTCTTCCGCCGGATGCCGGGGACGGTCCGCTCGGACCACTACTCGCACTCGGTCGCGGCGCGGGGCCGGGAGGCTCCGAGCTTCGTGGACGGCCACCGCCGCGACGAGGGGCTGCCGTCCCCCTGGGACCGTCCGCCGTGGGGCCGGACCTACGGGACGCACTCGCCCATGATCCGGGCCCGCGACCGGGACGGGCGCCTCTTGATGCTGGGCGTGGACTACCACTCGTCGACCTACGTTCACGTGGTGGAGGCGATGTGGTGGGAGGAGCGACGGCAGTCCGACCCGCGAGCGCGGTTCCTGGGGCTCGACCGGCCGCGGCTGGGGGCGCTATGGGATCGCACGGGCCGCCTGCGGCGGGGGCTGGTCGGAGACGCCGGGTGCCGGCTGTTCGGGATCCGCGACTACGTCGACACCCTGCTCGGCGTGGTGCGCGGCACGGGGACGCGATGGATCACCAGGAGCTGATCGTCATCAACGGCGCGGAGGTGCTGGCACGACCGGACCAGCGCGGCGCGTACTGGCAGCGCATCCGGGCCGGCGGCACCACGGCGTTCGCGGCGACCGCGGTCCGGTCACAGCTCCCGGCGTGGTTCAGGCGGTTCCGCGACGACGAGAGCCTCCTGCACGTGACCGAGCCGCGACACGTCCGCGAGGCGAAGGCGGACGGGCGGCTCGGCGTCATCTTCCATGCGCAGAAGCCGCCGCCGGAGTTGGCCGCCGAACCCGACGAGGCGTGGAACCTGCAACGGCTCGGCATCCGCATGCTGCAGCTCACCTACAACGATCACAGCCCGTTCGGGGACGGCTGCACGGAGGCCAACGACGACGGCCTGAGCGCCCTGGGCGCACGGGTGGTGCGGGCGGCGAACGAGGCGGGGATCCTGCTCGACGTGTCGCACGCCGGGCACCGGACCGCAATGGACGTCGTCGCGGCATCGTCGGAGCCGGTGGTCGCCAGCCACTGCAACGCGGACGCGGTCTGCCGCAACCCGCGCAACCTCGCCGACGAGGCGATCGCCGCCATCGCGGAGCGCGAGGGCGTGATCGGCGCCACCGCCTTTCCCAGCATGGTCCGCTGGCAGGAGCCGACGCTGGAGCGGATGCTCGACCACATCGACCACGTCGCGGCGCTGGTGGGTCCCGAGCACGTCGGCTTCGGGCTCGATTTCTGCTCGATCCCGCAGGAGAGCTGGGACTCCGGCCGCTTCAGCCCGGCGGCCTACCCGCCGCCTCCCTGGATCTTTCCGCCAGGCATCTCCGGGCCGGAGGAGGTGCCCAACCTGACCGAAGGCCTCGTTCGGCGCGGCTACGGCGAGGCGGAGGTCCGCGGCATCATGGGAGCTAACCTGCTGCGGCTGTTCGAGACCGTCTGGCGCTGACCGCGGGCGGCCGTCCCGGGGCGGGATCAGCCCTTCAGCGATCCCATCATCACGCCCTTGACGAAGTACTTCTGCAGGAACGGGTAGACGAAGACGATCGGCCCGATGGTGAGCAGGACGGTGGCCGCCTGCGCGGCCTTCGGCGGGATGCGCATCAGCTCCCGGAACTGCTCGGACTGGCGCAGCTCCTCGGTCAGCTCGGAGATGAACTCGTCGGTCTGCAGCAGGCTGAGGTCCATCATCAGGTCGCGGATCAACTCCTGCAGCACGCGCTTGTCGTCGTCGTTGACGAAGATCAGCGGCAGGATGAAATCGTTCCAGTGGCCGACGGCCGCGAACAGCGCGACGGTCGCCAGCACCGGCTTCGACAGCGGAATGATGATCCGGAACAGCACGCGCCAGTAGCCCGCGCCGTCGATGACCGCGGACTCCTCCAGCGATTCGTCGATCGTCATCAGGAAGTTGCGGCAGATGATGATGTAGAAGACGCTCATCGCCGGCAGCAACAACAGGATGAGCCGGGTGTTGATCAGGTCGAGCCGGCGTACGACCAGGTAGAGGGGGATCAGACCGCCCTGGAAGAACAGGGTGAACACGAACAGGAACGTCAGCACCGCGCGGCCGGGCAGCAGCCTCTTGGACAGCGCGTAGGCGGCGCTGAAGGTGACCAGCAGGGTCGCCGCCGTGCCCACCACCGTGCGGAAGATGGTGTTGAAGTAGGCCAGCCCGATCGTGTCGTCCTGCAGGACGAACCCCCACGCTTCCAGGTGCCAGGCGTCCAGCCAGATCCGGAGCCGCAGGCTGTTGACCGCGTCGATGGAAGAGAACGACTGCAGGATCAGCGTCCAGAACGGGTAGGCGATCGACAGGGCGAACAGCGCCAGGAACAGGTAGTTGACGCCGTCGAACAGCTTGCCGGTAACCGAGGTGCGGCTTGCTACGATCGCCATCCGGTCCTACCAGACACTGAAGTCGTTGTAGCGGCGGGTGATCTGGTTGACGACCACCAGCAGCACCAGGCCCAGCACGTTCTGAAACAGCCCGACCGCGGTGGTGTAATCGAAGTCGCCGCCCTGGATGCCGACCCGGTAGATGTAGGTCTCCATGATGTCGCCGACTTCGTACACGGCCGCGTTGTACATCATGAACACGTGCTCGAAGCTCTGCTCGAACAGGTTGCCCAGCCGCAGCAGGAACAGGATGGTGATGACCGGCACCAGCGACGGCAGCGTGATGTGAACGGCACTCTGCCAGCGGCTGGTGCCGTCGATGGCTCCCGCCTCGTAGAGTTGCGGGTCGATCCCGGACAGGGCGGCCAGGTAGATGATCGAACCCCAGCCGACGCTCTGCCAGATGGCGGTGCCGACCAGCAACGCCCGGAACGTCTCGACGGTGGTGAACCAGTTGACCGGGTCAAGGCCGAGCTGCGTGAACAGCCACCCGGCGAAACCCGTGCTCGGCGACAGGAACTCCCGCAGGATGCCGGAAAGCACCACCCAGGACATGAAGTGGGGGAGATAGCCGATGGATTGCACGCTGCGCTTGTAGACGGTGTGCCGCACCTCGTTGAGCAGCAGCGCCAGGACGATCGGGGCGGGAAACGTGATCCCCAGGTGCAGCAGGCTGAGGATGACGTTGTTGCGGAACACCCGCAGGAAGAACGGCTCCCGGAACAGGCGGCGGAAGTGGGCGAAGTCGTTCCAGGTGCTGCCAAGGATGCCGTCGTAGAAGTTGAAGTCCAGGAACGAGATCGACACGCCCCACATCGGCGCGTACTTGAACACCGCCAGGAGCGCGAACGCCATCAGCAGCAGGCCGTAGAACGATCGCATGCGCCACGCCCTGGCGCGGGTCTGACGGCGCAGGACGCGCTTGTAGCCGGCCCTCGACTCGGCCGTCGACAGGTGAGGCGCGGTCTGGGGTGCGATGTTCGCCATGTACGGGCAGGAGGCCGGAAGCCGCGCGATTCTACGCCGGCCGGGACGTGCCGGCAAGGCGAACTGCCGGGCTCTCCCGGTCCTTCAGGCGGCCGCTACCGGATGAAGTACCCGCTCACCCGCCAGGCATCGCCGTCCCACGACGCCGTGACGGTTTCCGTCGCCGCCTGTTTGCGCCCGTAGGACGCGGAGAACCGCATGACCCAGTAGCGGCCGTCGGGCGCGCCCGGAAGGGTCTCGTGGTAGTCGGCGCCGTCGAGGGACCGCGACTGGGGAGCGCCCATCGGTTCCAGCGCCGACCGAAGCGACTTTGCAAGCTGACCCGGGCTCACGGCCCCGCGCAGCAGCGCGGAGCCGCCCTCCCAGCACGCCTGGTAATCGCCTGAGTCGAGAAGGGCCAGCCACTCGTGGGCCGCCGCTGCCGCATCGTCCCGGTCAGCCATCCTCGCTCCTCACCAACAGGTCTCGACCGGATATCGATCGAGATTCCGGTCCGACGTCAGCAGGCTCATGCCGCCCACCATAGCCTGCGCGACGAGCAGCCGGTCGAAGGGATCACGGTGGATCCACGGCAGGTCGATCAGCCTCTGCAGATGCGGCTTGTCGATGGGCAGCCACTCGACGCGGTTCCGCGTCATCTCTCGATCCGCGGTCGCCTGCCAGCCGGAGGCCAGCCGCAGCTTGCCGATCGACACCTTGATGCAGATCTCCCAATAGCTCGCCGCGCTCAGGAACAGGTCGTGCTCGCTCGATTCGAGGAAGGAGCGCGCCTCGGCGCTGAGCTTCTGTGGTGCATCCATGCTCCACAGGAATACCTGCGTGTCGATCAGGAGTCGGATGGCGCGTACGCTCCGAAATCGTCGATCTCGGCGTTGAAGTCCTCGGCCATGTACTCCACCAGCCCGGGCGCTCCGCCCAGCCTTCGCGGCTGCGGCGTGCCGTCGACGGCGACCAGCCGCACTACCGGCTTGTCGCCGCGCGCGATGATCACCTCTTCACCCGCCTGTGCCCGATGGATCAAGCGCGACAGGTGGGTCTTGGCCTCGTGCACGGTCACTTGTGCCATGGTGCGACTCACAATGACTTAGTCATAAGACTTAGTCAACAAGTGGCCGCTCAGGAAATGCGGCCGGTGATCAGGCCGCGCGGCTCCTCGCCACGGGCGATGCGGTCCAGGTTGTCGGCGGCGAAGCGGGCCCGGTTGTCGGTGGTCGACTGCGTGCCGCCGGCCGTGTGCGGCGTCGCGTACACGTTGGGGAGCGAGAACACCGGGTGGTTGCTGTCCGGGGGCTCGGACTCGAACACGTCAAGCCCGGCGCCGCCCAGGTTCCCGGCCAGGAGCGCGTTGTAGAGCGCCTCCTCGTCGATCAGCGCCCCGCGCGCGACGTTGATCACCCACGCGGTCGGCTTCAGCAGGCCGATGCGGCGCCGGTCGATGATATGGCGGGTGCTCGCATTCAGATGCAGGTTCACCGACAGGATGTCGCACTCGGCGATCACCTCGTCCATGTCCTCGGGCGATCCCAGGAACTCCAGGGGCACCTGGTCGAGCACCTCGGTGGGGATCATGCGCACGTCGATGGCGGAGACCTTGATCCCGAACGGATGGGCGCGCAGGGCGAGCTGCTGGCCGCTGGCGCCGTAGCCGACGATAGCCAGCTTCTTGCCGTCCAGCCGGATGCCCTCCGGGTGGTAGTAGGTGCCGCCGTCGAAGTTGACAGCCGCCGCCTTGTACTGGGCGGCAAGCAGCAGGATGAACATCATGGCGTTCTGGGCCAGCGCTTCCGCGCTCAGGTAGCCGGGGCAGTGCGAGAGCGTGATCCCCCTGGCCAGGATGTGCTCCACCTCGACGTGGTCCAGGCCGTTGGTCTGCACCTGGAAGTGGCGGACGCCGGCCGCCGCGGCAAGGTCGATCCTCTCCTTGCTCGCGTTGCCGCCCATGTCGACCACGACCTCGATGCCGTCGAATTGTGGCGCCGCCGGCGTCGTGTCGTCGAACGCTCTGGTGTCGTGCCGTTCGCTGACCGCCGCCAAGTGGCGGTACGTGCGGCCTTCGGTAACCGGTACGCCCGGTTGTGTAAGAAAGAGAACTCGTAGGCGTCGTTCAGCCATGTCGGGCGCATCATGGACGGTGATCGGTGGGTGCTGCTACCCTCCACTCGCCATCGCCAGCACCGGCATCAGTGCCAAACCCCTGACCGTGTACGTCGCGCTCAGCGGAGAAGACCGCGTGTCGCGGCTGGCGCTCGACCCCGACGACGGGATGCTCCGGCCCGCCGGCTCGTACGCACTGACCGGCGGGCCCGCTCCCATGGCGTTCGATCCTCATCAGCGCTTCGTGTACGTCAGCCGCCGCACCGACGAGTGCGTCAGCACCCTGACGGTCGAACCGGACGGGAGCCTGACCCCTGCGGGCGAGGTGGCGACCCCATCGGGCGCCTGCTACGTGTCCACCGACCGCACCGGCCGCTTCCTGCTGACCGCCTACTACGCGGACGGCGCCGTGGCCGTGCACGCCATCGGCGACGACGGCGTGGCCGCGGGCCCGCCGCTCTGCCGGATCGACATCGGCACCGGCGCCCATATCCTGGAGACCGACCGGACCAACCGCTGGGCCTTCTCCTGCACGATCGCCAGCCCGGGCGGGTCGAACGCCGTGCACCAGTTCCTGTTCGACGAGCGGACCGGCACGCTGTGGCCCAACACGCCGCCGCGGCTGACCGGCGAGAACGGCTGCGGGCCGCGCCACTTCTGCTTCCATCCGCGGCTGCCGCTGATGTACGTCTCCAACGAGCAGGGCGGGAGCGTCACGGCCTACCGCCTGGACACCGGAAACGGCACGCTGACCCGGTGGCACACCGTCTCCACGCTGCCATCCGGCTACGACGGTGAGAACACCTGCTCGCAGATCCGCATCACCCCCGACGGGGCGAACCTGTTCGCCCCCAACCGCGGCCACGACAGCATCGCCAACTTCGCGCTGGACGCCGAAACCGGCGCGCTGGCGCTGCGCGAGATCGTGCCCACGGAACCGGTGCCGCGTGCCTGCCAGCTCGACCCTGCGGGCCGCCTGCTGCTGGCAGCCGGGCAGGAATCGGGCCGGATCGCCGCCTACCGCATCGGGCCGGCGGACGGGCGGCTGACCCCGCTTGAGGTGAGTGAGGTGGGCGAGTCGCCCGTGTGGATACTGTTTCGATCGGACAAGGAGATGCAGGCATGACCGTGGGAGTAGAAGGCTATCGCTACCGGCTGGTGCCCGACTGGGGCGACCAGGCCATCCGCGCGGAGATCGGCATCGTCACGGCGGTGGCGACCGACGCGAACGACCGGGTGTACGTGGCCGACCGGGAGCCGAACGACGTGATCCGGGTGTTCGAGCGCGACGGCACCTACGTGGAGACCTGGGGCCGGGACTTCCTGAAACGGCCGCACTCGATCTGGATCGGGCCCGACCAGCTCGCCTACATCACCGACATCATCCACCACACCGTGGAGATCTGCCGGCTGGACGGCACCGTCGTGCAGACCATCGGCACCCGCGGCAAGCCCGGCGAGCCCGGCGCGCCGTTCAACCAGCCGACCTGGGCGGTGCGGGCGCCGTGGGGCGATCTGTACGTATCGGACGGCTACGGCCAGGAGCGCATGCACCGCTTCACGCCGGAGGGCGAGCTGGTGCGCTCCTGGGGAGTCGAGGGCGCCGGCCCCGGCCAGTTCCAGCTCCCGCACTGCGTGAAGGTCGACCCGCGCGGGCGGCTGCTCGTCATCGACCGCACCAACGCGCGCATCCAGGTGTTCGACCGGGAAGGCGACTTCGTCGAGGAGTGGACGGACGTGAAGGCGGCCAACGACCTGGTGATCGACGACCGGCACGTCATCCATCTGGCCGAGTGCGACGGGACGGTGGCGCTGGTCGATCTGGACGGCCGCGTCATCGGCCGCTGGGGACAGAAGGGGGACGAGCCCGGCCGGTTCAAGGGTTCCCCGCACGGCATCTGGGAGGACTCGCACGGCGACCTCTACGTCTGCGAGGTCCCGTTCGACCGCGACCGGCTGCAGAAGTTCGAGCGGATATGAGCATGTATGGCGTTGCTCTGATCGGCACCGGCCGCGTCGGCTACCAGTTCACCTTCAGCGACCTGCCCGACAACCACGCCGCCGCGGTGGCGGCGAGCGACCGCTGCCGGCTGGTGGCGGGCGTCAACCGCGGGCGCGAGAAGCTCGTGGAGTTCGGTGAGCGCTTCGGCGTGGAGGCGCTGTATCACGACTACCGGAAGATGCTCGCCGAGACCTCGCCCGAGATCTGCATCGTCGCCACCCACCCCGAGCTGCACTGCGCGATGGTGGAAGACTGCGCGGCGGCGCCGTCCACGCGCGCGATCATCTGCGAGAAGCCGATGGCGCTCTCGCTGGAAGAGTGCGACCGCATGATCGCCGCCTGCGAGCGCGCGGGCGTGTTGCTGCAGATCAACCACAACCGGCGTTGGCACCCGGAGTGGATCCTGGCCAAGGAGCTGGTGTCAGGCGGCGCCATCGGCGAGCTCAACTACATCCGGTGCTCGATGGACGGCGGCAAGCCGACGCCGTCGTGGCGCAGCGAGAACGAGGGGCCTCTGCTGCATGACTTCACCCACTATTTCGACCTGATGGACCTGTTCGCCGGCGAAGTGGAGTGGCTGTGCGGCATGGCCGAGCAGCGCTCCCGGCCGTGGGCGGTGGAGGACTTCAGCGCCGCGTTCATGAAGTTCGGCTCCGGTGTAACCGGCATCGTGCACGGGGCGGAGCTCACCGACTACGAGAATCATGCGTTCATGCTGAGCGGCTCGACCGGCATGATCGACATGCAGGGCGAGCAGGTGCGGCTTCTCCGGTCGCACCCCGGCGACGTCGAGCCCGACAGCGGCTTCGCGTGGCGGGAGCTGGCCGAGTCCGCTGTCGAGCGGCCGGCCCCGGCCTCGACCTACTGCACCGCCCTCGACGAGTTGCTGGACGCGCTGGACGGCACGGGGACGCTGCGCAGCGACGGCCGCGTCGGGCGCCGCTCCATGGAGATGATCATGGCGATCTACCAGTCGCAGCTCGACGGCAACCGCCCGGTGAGCTTCCCGGTCACCATGGCCGGCTCGGGGGCGGAGGCGCTGCGCGCGGCCGGCCACTTCGTCGAGCGGAGCGACGATCGGGACTGACGAGGGGGAAGGCGATGGCGATGACCGACTCGGAACGGTTCCACTTCGATCTGGCCGGGTTCATGGTGCGGCCGGCGATCCTCAACACGGACGAGATCGAGGCGATCGTCGACCAGATCGACCGCATCAAGCACGATCCCGAATCGCTGCCGCCGGCCCATCGGGCGGTGCCGGGCGGGCCGTCGAACGTGCTCATCGACCACCCGCAAGTCATCGACGTGCTGCACGACGTGATCGGCCCGGACGTCCGCCTGGAGTCGAGCTCCAGCGTGTGGCGCTTGCAGGGAGAGGCGCACGGCGACCTGCACGGCGGCGGGCCGCAGCAGGGGGATCCGATCTTCGGCCACCGGGTCCAGAACGGCCGCATCCACGCCGGCATGGTGCGCGTCGTGTTCGAGCTGACCGACGTCGCGAAGGGCGACGGCGGCACCCACTTCATCGCCGGCAGCCACAAGAGCAATTTCCCCATGCACCCCGACCACATGTCGCTGGAGCCGGGCAAGCGCAGCCCGTTCCTGACGACCTATGAGTGCCCGGCCGGCAGCGCCATCTTCTTCACCGAGAACGTGTGCCACGCCGGACCGGAGTGGCAGCGCGACACGCCGCGGGTGGCGGTGCTCAACGCCTACGCCCACCTCGCCACCCACTGGCACCGGCTGACCCTGCCCACGGCAGTCCTGGAGTCGCTGCCGCGCGAAAAGCAGGCGTATTTCCGCCCGCCGTGGATCGCCGACTTCCGCACCAGGCCGGCCACCCACAACACCATCGAGCGCTTCGTCGGCAACGACGAGGAGATGGTCAGCGTCGACCATCAGCCCTGACGGGCAGCGGAGGACAGCGGCATGGGAAGCGCGATGCTGAGCAAAGCGGAGCGGTCCCACCTCGACGAGCGCGGCTTCGTGGTCCTGGAGGACGCCATCTCGGCCGATCACGCGGATGCCCTGCGCGAACGGTCTATGGCCCTGGCGCGGCGGGAGCGCGGGACGTCGGGCGAATTCGTGTATCTGGAAGACAAGGCGCAACGGGTCTGGAACCTGGTCGACAAGGGCGAGGTGTTCGAGCGGGCGATTCAGCACCCGCGCGTGCTCGGCGCGATGACCTGGCTGCTCGGCGCGGACTGCACGCTGAGCTCGTTCACGGTCAACGTGATCGGCGCCGGCGCACCGGCCGGCGGCCTGCACATCGACCATCCGCTGGGGACCATGCCGACGCCCCGTCCGGCGTTCCCGTTGTCCGCGAACAGCATCTGGTTCCTCGATGACTTCACGGCGAAGAACGGCGCCACGCGCTGCGTTCCCGGCAGTCACCGGCGGCTCGAAGGGCTGCCGCAGCCGGGCGTGCGCTATGAGGACGAGTTGCAGGTCACCGGGCCGAAGGGCTCCGTCATGATCACCAACGGAGCGCTATGGCACGCGTCGTCGGCGAACCGCACCGACCGCGAGCGCGTGTGCCTGCTCGGCTTCTTCTGCCGCGCGTTCCTGAAGCCGCAGCAGGATCAGATCAGGATCGTCTCCGACGAGGTGATCGCGCGCGCCACCCCCACCCTGAAGCGCCTGCTCGGCTTCGACTCCAGGCCGAACACGCTTGCCTGAGCGGTCACGCCCAGCGCTCCAGGCACGCAGGTGTCGGTGTCGAGGATGATCACAGGCTGACTTCGCGTCCCGTGGTTCGTTGGTCGTAGATGTCGGCGATGATCCGCTCGGTCGAGCGATCGTCCTCCCACGACCCGGAGATGCTGCGCCAGATCCTCAATTGGGTTTGTTTGGACACGACGGCGGCGCGCCGGCTCTGTTCGGCCTGCTCCACCTGGAGAGCATATCAAATGCTGAACGTCACGCACCGCAGGGGATCCGTGGCGCGGCAGCCGAGGTGCCCGACGCGGCGCGGAAGAATAGGGTACCGTCACGTCTGGAGCGAATGGTGAGCGACAACGGGATCGATCGGGGACCGGGCGGCTGCGTCATCTGCGGGCTGCAGTTCGGGGATGAAGGCAAGGGGCAGATCGTCGACTACCTGGCCGGCGACTTCGACGTCGTGGTGCGCTACAACGGCGGCGCCAACGCCGGCCACTCCGTATGGATCGGCGACCGGCGCAAGGCGTTTCACCTGATGCCGTCCGGGATCCTGCGCGACGGCGTCCTCAACGTGATCGGCAACGGCACGGCATTGGACCCGGCGCAGCTCCTCAAGGAGATGGACGAGCTGCAGGCGGAGGGGTATCCGGTCGACCCGGACCGGCTGGCGATCAGCGATCGCGCGCACGTGGTGATGCCGTACCACAAGATCGAGGACGAGTTGATGGACCGAGCCTTCGCGTCCGGCGAGAACGGCGAGATCGGCACCACGCGCCGCGGGATCGGCCCGTGCTACGCGGACAAGGCGCACCGCGTCACCGCCGTACGCATGGCCGACATCAAGGACCAGCCCTATCTCGGCGCGCGGCTTCCTCGCCTGGTGTCACTCAAGAACAGCCTGCTCGGCGCGTTGGCGACTGAATCCGGCCGGGACTTCCGACAACTCGCGAGCGAGCCGATCATGGAGCAGTGCGCGGAGTGGGGGAGCCGGCTGGCCCCGTACATCACCGACACGGAGTACGTGCTGGACGACGCCCGGAGGAGCGGCAGGAACATCCTGTTCGAGGGGGCGCACGCGGCGCTGCTGGACGTGGACTTCGGCACCTACCCGTACTGCACGTCGAGCGTTTGCTCGCCGGGCGGGGCGCTGGCCGGGACCGGGCTGGCAGCCCGAACCCTGGGCGAGGTGGTCGGCGTCGCCAAGTTGTACATGAGCCGTGTGGGCGAGGGGCCGTTTCCGACGGAGATCACCGGCGATGCGGCGGATCGGATCCGGGAGGCCGGCAGCGAATACGGCACCTCCACCGGACGGCCGCGGCGCGTGGGCTGGCTGGACCTGGTGGCACTCAGGCACACCGCCCGGGTGACCGGGGTGACCGCGCTGGCCGTGACCGGTCTGGGTGTTCTGTCCACGCTCTCCGAGTTGCGCGTCTGCAGCGGCTACTCGATCGGCACGGAGCGGGTCGACCGCGTGCCCGCCAACGTGCGGCGTCTCGGTGACGTCCAGCCCCACTACGAGGAGCTGGAGCCCGTGGGCGGTCCGCTCGACGGCATCCGCCGGCGCGCCGACCTGCCGAGCGGGGCGCGGCGGCTGATCGAGCGCGTCGAGTCGTTCGTGAACGTCCCGGTCCGCTACATCTGCGTAACCAAGGGACGTGCCGGGGTGATCAGCGCTTGAGGGCAGCGAATTCTTTCCCCGGCTTCCCGCATCGAGTAGCGAATCGACGCTGACGAAGTGCGGCGGAGCGTGCATGACGCGCGGGTGGGCGGTCGGGCCGTGAGTGGATCGACGTAGCGGCAGCGTCCTCCGTCGGGCTGCCAGGCTTGTCGCCTGACCGCCGTCCGGATGGCGTGGCCAGCCCGCGCGCCGGCCGTCGGCGCTGAGGTGGGGTCGCCCTCGGGCCGTGCCGGCGGCTTCGGCGCCGAGGTGAGGAAATCGGCTGGCCGTGGCGGCTGCCTCGCTGCCGACGGCGCGCGCCCTTCCGAGTCTCGGTCCGGATTCGACACCGAAGTGCCGATACCGTTCGTGCGATCAGTCCGCTTCGGCGCCGAAGTGGCTCGCCGGTCCGCGTTGCGCTGCGAATTCGCGGGCGCGCTGACGTCGACTGACCGCTGCGCGGATCGCTGCGCCGGCGAGAGGACGCCGGCCGAACCTGCCTGCGCGCGCGGCGCCGAAGTCGCGGCGTCCGCGTTCGTGGCCGGCCGTTTCGGCTCCGACGCCGCGTCCCCGTCGGCGCCTGTCTTCCTCCTCGGCGCCGATGGCCGGCCGGCTCGCGCGGGAGCGCTGCGGGTGCCGGCACGGCGCGGCGGCCGGGAGGGGTCGTGGCGGTCGAGGCCCTCCCGGACCAGCCGCCCTACAAGCTGACCCAGTGTCATGCGCGGGTCGACGTGAGAGAGCAACCCCTTGAGCTGTTCCAGCCCGCGCTCGCACTCCGCGTCGATCACGGCCTTGAGTTCCCAGCGCCCGGCGCCCAGCGGTCGCACCCGATCCGCCGGCACCGCTAGCGCGGGATCCACGTCGGCCAGCATCTTCGTCACCTCCCGCGTGCTCTTGCCGGCCGCCTGCTCGACCAGGGCCTTCTGCGCCGAGAGGTCCAGTATCGGTCCCGGCGCTGCCTCCGGCTCCGGCTTGGCCTGGGCTGACCCGGCCGGCGCCGCCGAGCCGTTCGACCGCGCCGTGTGCGCTCGCTTGCGATCACGTCGCTGGAAGCGGTCGCGGCGCTCGAAGGCATGCTGCAACTGCGCGGCCGCATCCAGCGTCAGCGAGCCGTCCCAGAGCCGCTCGCGCACGCCCTCGATTCTCGCGCACAGCTTCATGGCGCTGGTGCGCCGCCACGTGGCGGCGTCGGTGTAACCGAGCCCTCGCTTCACGTAGTCGAACAGGCTGGAGAAGCCGCGGTCCAGGTAGACGCGACGGGCCTCGATCTCGATCAGGTGGTCGATAACGAAGACATGGATCTGGTGATCGAGGCCGGCGAGCTTGCCCGTCTGCTTCAGCAACTGGTCGTCCGACAGGCCGGAAACAGTGGACGTAATCTCGGTTCTTCGGGCGGGAAAGATCATGAATAAGTATATAATATAGAATTATTTAAGGCAATAGTCTACGCAGCCTGTGGGCGCTGTTCTGCGGCTGTCTCCACGTTCGTGGTCGCGAGTCAACGACCGTCCGTCCGCCGTGCGCAGGACACCGATCGGCGCCGCGCCACGCCTGCGTCGATGCTGCTATCTTACGTCCCATGAACGACGAACGATGGACTGACATCTTTCCGGCCACCTGCCTGCCGCTGCACGACGACTACTCCGTGAAGGAAGGGGAGCTGCGCCGCTACGTGCGCTGGCTGGCCGGCTTCGACGAGATCCGCGGGCTCGTCTGCAACGGCCACACGGGCGAGATCACCTCGCTGTCGCCCGCGGAGCGCCGGCGCGTGACCGAGGTGATCGCGAGCGAGGTCGGAGGCGACGTGCTGGTGGTCTCCGGCGTGTCCGCCGAGGGGACGCTGGAGGCGATCGAGCATGCGCAGGAGGCTCAGGAGGCCGGCGCCGACGGCATCCTGCTGATGCCGCCACACAACTGGCTGCGGTTCGGCATGAAGCCGGAGACGCCGCTGCGGTTCTTTCAGCGCGTGGCCGAGTCGATCGACATCGGCATCGTCATCCACCTGTACCCGTTCTCCACCAAGGCGTTCTACCCGGCCGAGACCGTCCTCGAGATGGCGAAGATTCCGAACGTGAAGGCCCTGAAGACCGGCACCCGCCACATGGCGCTGTACGAGCGCGACTGCCGCCTGTTCCGACGCCTCGCGCCGGAGCTGTCGCTGTTGACCTGTCACGACGAGTCGCTGCTGTCGTCGATGTACGTGGGCGTCGACGGCGCCCTGATCGGCTTCGCCGGCTGCATCCCGGAGCTCATCTGCGAGGCGTGGACGGCGATGAAGGCGGGCGACTTCGCGCGCACGCGCGAGCTGCAGGACCACATCTTCCCGATGGCCGAGGCGATCTACGGCATCGGCCAGCCCTCCGGCGAGGCGCACGCCCGCATGACCGAGGCGCTGTATCAGCGCGGCGTCTTCTCGTCGCCTCTGATGCGCGAGCCGGTGCTACCGCTCGACGATGCGGAGAAGGAGCAGGTGCGCGCGGCGCTGGCCGAGGCGCAGGTGGCGCCGGTGGCTCGGGAGCAGCCGCAGCCGGCGTAGGGCCTCCCAGATGGCCGAACCCGGGCCGAACGCCGGCGACTTCCCGCGGCCGTTCCCGGCGCTGACCCCCGAGCAGCGCCTCCACCTGGAGATCTACGGCTACGTCGTCGTGCCGGGAACGCTGTCGGAGGGGGAGACCGGCCGCATCCTGGAGGCGCTGCAGCGGCTCAAGCGCGAGCTGCACGCCGCCCGCGACCGCACCGGCGACACCAAGGTTCGGGTGCGCGGCGCGAACCTGCTCATAGACAAGCCGCACCACACCTACATGGGCGCGATCGTCGAGTCCGATCCGGCCATCGCCGGCTACGCCATCCACCCGCGGCTGGTGGGCATGGCAGAGGAGCTGATGGGGTCAGAGGCGCGCATCGTCGAGGTCAACGCCCACATCAACCACCGCGATCCGGACATGGACCTGTCGGCGCCCGCCACCTACGGCTTCCACCGCGGCACCGACGTGCCGTTCGGAACGCACCGCGACGGCGACCTGTTCCACTGCAACTTCGTCAAGACCCTGACCAACCTCACCGAGCTGGGGCCGGACGACGGCGGCACCACCGTCATCGCAGGCAGCCACAAGCTCGCGCAGCCGCCGGAGGAGCTGATCGCCTGCGCCTACCGCGACCGCTCGCTGATCCACCAGGTGATCGCGCCCGCCGGATCGACCCTGCTGTTCGGCGAGACCCTCATCCACGCCACCGGCCAGGTCCGCAGCGACCGTGAGCGCGCCATCGTCATCTGCGGCTACGCCCCCACCATGTACCAGAGCTGGGACGACGGCGAGCTCTCGGACGCCTTCGTCACCGGCCTGCCCGAGCGCTACCGCCCCCTGTTCCTGGGCCGCCGGCACTGGCTGCGCGGAGCGCGGCGCCGATCCCTTGCCGACCCGGCGGACAAGGGCGCCTTCGCGCTTCCCGAGTGGCCGGTGCCGGAGGGGGCAGACACCTGACCGGCGGCCGGCCGGGCGCCTGAGCGCTACGGGTCGGCGGCCCCTGATCGGGCGCGCACCGGATGCTCTACCAGCCGACGATCGACGCGTTAGCGTCGCACGACACCAGCCTCTACTACCGGGACGGGGTCCATCACCTGTTCATCCAGTACCGGAGCCCCGGGCACACCGGACCCGGGTGCGACGGCATGGCACTGGCCACCTCCGCCGACGGCGTCCACTTCGACGAGATCGGCCCCATCTTCACCAAGAGCGACGCCACCGATGCCATGGGAGGCATCTCGCGGACCTGGAGGGCGGGCGATCGCTACCTGCTCAGCTTCAGTGAGCGGCAAGGCGGCGTTCAGTACATCCGCTTTGCCGAGTCCGACGATCTCAGGCACTGGAGACGGCTCGGAGACGAGCATCGATTCGGTCCCGACCCGCGCTGGTACGACGATACGCCGGTAGGGCGGTGGGACGACCTGTGGGTCCTGCCGAAGGAGGATGGGCCGGGATTCGTGGGCTACCTCACGGCCAGACCGTGGAACCGGACCGAGGGCATCCCCTTCGAGTCGTTTGCGCTGGCGGAGTCCGAAGACGGGCTCCGCTGGCGCGCGCGGCCGCCGGCCGTCATCGACTGGGGAGACTGGCCGCCGATGAGCGTCGGCGAAGTGGCCGGCGTGGAGAAGATCGGCGACCGCTACTACCTCATCCAGCACTACGCCGAGCACATGCTCGGCAACCGTCAGGTGCGCGAGCACCTCGGACGCGACGAAGGCATGTACGTGTTCGTCGCCGACCGCCCCGAAGGTCCGTTCCGGCCCGACCGGGAGAGCTATCGGCTGCCGCCCACCTACAACGTTTTCATGCGGTTCCACGCCGCCGCCGGCGAGACCCTGGTCAATCACAAGTCGGTGGCGCGCTGCGGACGCGGGTCCAGGCACTGGATGCCGCCGCTGAAGAGAGCCGTGGTCGACCCTGACGGGCATCTGCGCCTGGGCTACTGGCCGGGCAACGAAGCGGTGAAGGGCGAGAGGATCGCGATCGACCTGACCCGTTGCGCCGTGGTGGGGGTGCCCACCTATCGCAACGCTGCCGGGCACCGGTGGCGCATGTCGCCGGGCCGGCTGGAAGCGCGCCAGCCGAACGGCGGTGGGGTGGCCCTGCTGGCCAACCGGTTCGACCTGGACCGGGGAATCGTCCTGGAAGGGAGCATGTGCATCGAGGAGCCGCCAAAGCGGTGGAGCGGCATCGGCCTCTTCTTCGAGGAGGATGCGGACACCCTTACGGGCACGGGCATGGTGCTGCAGACGCGCGGCCGGGCCGAGCTGGGCCCCTTCCGGGCCAGCGGCTCCACGAAGGTGGTTCCGTATCCGACATTCAAGCCGGACGACATCGTGCCGGCGACGATCGAGCCCGGACGAACGTGCCGGTTCCGCGTGCTGGCCCGCCGCGGTCTGGTGGAGCTTTACTACGACGAACTGCTCATCCAGTGCTACAGCCTGCCGCGCGAGCCCACCGGGAGAATCGGCCTGATCGTGGAGTCGGGCAGCGCCGTCTTCGAGGGGCTGGAAGCCTGGCAGATGAACCTGTAGGAGGAGCATTCGGTGAAGAGACCTCACATCATCTACGTCCTGTCCGACGAGCACCGGGGCCAGGCCATGAGCCACGCCGGGGATCCCAACGTGAGAACGCCGTGGATGGATCGGCTTGCCGCCGAGGGTGCGAGCTTCGAGCGCGCCTACGCCAACTGCCCGATCTGCACGCCGTCGCGGGGGACGATCTTCTCCGGGCGTCACGCGCACGCCGGACCGGTGGCGGGGTTCTTCGACGTCTTCAAGCCAACGGCGCCGAGCACGGCCACGCTGCTGCGCGAGCTCGGCTACCGCACGGCCTACTTCGGCAAGTGGCATTGCGGCATCGTGCGCAACCAGGTGCCGCCGTCGGTGACCGAGGATGAGACGGGGCTCTTCGAGGGCGGATCTCGCAACCGCACGCCGGAGTACTTCCGCGCGGGATTCGAGGATTGGTACGGGTTCGAGAGCCTGAACCGCCACTTCAACAGCTCGATTTACGAGCTCGACAACGCCGATCCGACCCCTCTGGACGGCTACGAGACCGACGCCCTCACGGACCGGGCGATGGGGTACCTGCGCGGCCATGACGGCGACCAGCCGCTGTTTCTCGTGCTGTCGGTGACGCCGCCCCACTTCCCGCTGATCGTTCCCGACGAATGGAAGCGCTTCGATCCCGCCGCGCTCGCGGTGCGGCCGAACTTCACCGACACGCCCCAGATGCGCGGGCATCTGGCCACCTACTACGCCATGATCGAGAACCTCGACTGGAACATCGGCCGGCTCATGGAGGGCGTGCGGGGGCTGGCGGGGTTCGAGGACGTGCTGACGGTGTACGTCAGCGATCACGGGGACTACATGGGCTGTCACGGGCTCTACAACCAGAAGGAGCACTGTCACGAGGAGTCGGTGCGGATTCCGGCGATCTTTCACTGGCCCGGAGAGATCCCGGCGACGGGCCTCACGGACGGAATGTTCAGCCTGGTCGATCTGATGGGGACGACGTTGGGGCTGATCGGCGCCGAGGTGCCGAGGTGGAATCAGGGCACGGACTTCTCGCCGGGACTTCGGGGCGAGCGTTTCGACGCCCCGCGGGACGTGTTCCTGGAGATGGTGGGCAGCCCGCGCTGGGACCTGGGCATGCCGGACTGGCGCGGACTGGTGAGCGAACGTTGGAAGTACGCGTTCAACGAGCATCGGATCGAGCTGCTCTTCGATCTCGAGAACGATCCGTTCGAGCAGAACAACCTGGCGGACGGAAACCCGGCCGAGCGCGCTCGGCAGCGCGCACGCCTGCTGGAGATGCTGGCCGAGACCAGGGATCCCTACTGGGACGTGCTCATCGAGCACGGCGTGGAGGCCCCGGTTCCGAAGGACGTCGCGCCGAAGCCGGGCCGCAAGCCATACTGGCTCGGAGCGATGGCGGGCGTGCGGGATAAAGCAGGCTGAAGGAGGAACAGCGATGCAGCCGTTGGCGCAGGACTACGTGGTGGTGGCGGAGTCGCCCGACAAGGAGCGGCACTTCGCCGGCTCGCCGGGCATCACCCGGCTGCCGGGCGGGGAGATGGTCGCCTCCTACGAGTGGTTCCAGCCGAAGCCGTTCACGGAGACGCTTCCCAACCAGACCGAGGTGCGGGTGAGCGCCGACGGCGGCAGGACCTGGGAGGAGCGCGGCAAGACGGACATCATCTGGCCGAGCTGCTTCGTGCACTCGGGCGCCCTGTACATGATCGGCAACCGGCGCCAGTCGCGGGAGGTGGTCGTCAGCCGGTCGGAGGACGGCGGCCACACCTGGACGCCGGAGGTCGAGGTGTGCGAGCGGCGCAGCCACGGCGCGCCGACGGCGGTGACGTTCCAGGGCGGGCAGGTCTATCGCGCCTTCGAGACCTGTCCGCGGGTGGGCCGATCGGGAGGCGGGCGCTCTTCCTGGGAGTCGTTCGTGATGGCCGGCGACCTCGGCCGTGACCTGCTCGATCCCGCGGCGTGGCGGGCATCGCCGATGGAACGGTTTCCCGGGGCGCCGCACCCGATGAACACCTTCGCCTATCCGCCGGAGACCGGCACCGAGGACTGCTGGATCGAGGGCAACCTGATCTCGGTGCGCGGCAGGCTGCGCAACCTGCTGCGCCTGCACGTGCTAGGGCGCGCGACGGTGGGCCTGGCGGCCATCTGCGACCTGGAGGACGACGGGCGCACCATGAGCTACCGGTTCAGCCAGTACTGCCCGATGCCGGGCGGGCAGTGCAAGTTCCACATCGTCCACGACGAGGTCTCCGACCTGTTCTGGACGTGCGTGAATCCGGTCTCCGACACGCTGAGCCCCGTGAACGACAAGCTGGCCGAGATCGGCTTCCGCGGCATCGTCGCCAACGAGCGCCGCATCCTGCTGCTGATCTACAGCGCGGACGCGCAGAACTGGTTCCAGGCCGGCTGCGTGGCGATGAGCCGCAAGATGACCGAGTCGTTCAGCTACGCATCCAACCTGATCGACGGCGACGACCTGGTCGTGCTGTCGCGGACCTCCGTGGCGGGAGCGAGCCAGCACGACACGAACCTGGTCACCTGCCATCGCGTGCGCGGCTTCCGCGACCTGGCGCTCGACCTGAGCCGCGACTTCACCCGCTGAGGTCCCGTCGGAGCTCGTTGGGCGCGCCGGCTCCCGGCGGCCGGATCCATTGACCGCTGCCGCCCGAGGTGGTAGCGTCCGGCTTCGCATGGCGTTGTCGAAGGCAGCCCCGGACACCGCCCCCCGGGCCGACCTCGTCTCCATCAACCGTCCGTCGATCCTGAAGCAGTACTACCGCCACCGCTATCTGTTCGCCCTGCTGGGTGCCGCGCTCGTCTGGACCATCATCTTCAAGTACGGTCCGATGTACGGGATCATCATAGCGTTCAAGAAGTACCGGCTCTTTGACGGCATCTGGGGCAGCGAGTGGGTCGGCCTTCACTACTTCATACGGCTGTTCAACGGGACCACCGATTTCGACAGGGTGTTCCGCAACACCCTCCTCATCAGCCTGTATCGAATGTTCTGGGGCTTTCCCGCGCCTATCATCCTGGCGCTGCTGTTGAACGAGGTCGCTCAACGCCACTTCAAGCGCGTCGTGCAGACGATCAGTTACCTGCCACACTTCCTGTCGTGGGTCGTCCTGGCCGGCGTCATCTCGGCGATCCTCTCTCCGTCCACGGGCGTCATCAATTCGATCGTTACTCTGCTGGGCGCCGACAAGATTCATTTCCTTGCGGACTCCAACTGGTTCGTGACGGTCCTGATCACGACCGGCGTCTGGCAGCAGGTCGGATGGGGGTCGATCATCTTCCTGGCCGCCATCGCCGGGGTGGACCCGCAGCTTCACGAGTCGGCGATCATCGATGGAGCCGGCAGGATCCGGCAGGCGTGGAGCATCACGATCCCGTCGATCATGCCCGTGATCGTCATTCTCTTCATCCTGCGCGTCGGTGACATCCTGGAAGCGGGCTTCGATCAGATCCTGAATCTCTACAACCCGGCGGTGTATGAGGTCTCCGACATCATCGACACCTACGTCTACCGCGTGGGTCTGGAGGAGCTGAACTTCAGCCTGGCCGCGGCCGCCGGTCTGTTCAAGAACGTGATCGGTCTGATCCTGGTCGTGATCGTCAATCGTATCGCCAAGGCGGTCGGCGACTACGGGATCTGGTAGGAAGGCGACTGGCGTGGCGGTCCGCACTACCGGCGAGAAGGTCTTCGGGGTGTGCAACGGCCTGTTCCTGATTCTGTTCTCGGCCACCATCCTGTTTCCGTTCGTCAACCTGCTGGCGGTGTCTCTCACGCATGGATCGAGCGAGTACCTGAGCAACGTGATGCTCTGGCCGCGCCCCTTCTCCACGAAATCGTATGAGGTGATTCTCGGTGACGGCGACCTCTACTGGGGCTACCTCAACACCATCGTGCGCACCGTGGCCGGCACCTTCGCGACGGTCGTGGTGCTGCTGTGCGCCGCCTATCCCCTGTCGAAGAAGTACTTGCCCCACCGCAACGTCTACACGTCGATCTTCGTCTTCACGCTGTTCTTCTCGGGCGGCCTGATCCCTACCTACATTCTGATTCGCAGCCTGGGCCTCATCGACACGCGGCTGGTGTTCATCCTGATCAACCTGGCGCCGGCGTTCTGGCTGCTCATCATGCGCAATTTCCTGATGACCATCCCGGCGGAGATCGAGGACTCGGCGCGCATCGACGGCGCCAATGAGATCGTCACGCTGTTCCGGATCATCGTCCCCATGTCCATGGCGGTCATCGCAACCATCGGACTCTGGAGCGCCGTCGGGCACTGGAACGCGTGGTTCGACTCGCTCATCTACATCAGAGACCAACAGAAGCACGTCCTGCAGATCTGGCTGCGGCGCATCGTGATCACCGCCAGCGACAGGCTCACCATCGAGGCGGAACAGGCGTTCGACGAGGCGGCGCTGCGGCCCGTGCGGCCGGCGACCCTCAACTCGGCGGCGATCTTCGTCGCCATCGCGCCGATTCTCATCGTCTATCCGTTCATCCAGAAATACTTCGTGAAGGGGGTAATAATCGGGTCTCTCAAGGGGTAGCATCGCCCCGGCGGCCCCTGGGGCCGTAACTCAACCGCGTGTCTTGACGCGAGGAGATCGCCAAGCGCGCGACCATACAAGAAGGAAGGATCGAAGACTATGCGCAAACTCTCACTATTGCTGGTCCTGGTGCTGCTCGGCGGGTTCGCCCTCGAGCTGGCGGCCCAGGAGTACACCTACACCAGCGCGGCGACCAACATGCATCGCCGGGACGCGGAACTGAACATGACCAAGCGTTGGCTGGACGAGTACTTCGACGTCCAGTTCGACTGGGTGGTCACGGAGAACCAGTTCGAGAAGCTCAACGTGCTGCTGGCCGCCGGCGAGGTGCCGGACATGATCGCCATGCGGATGAGTCCCGTGCAGTTGGCGGCCTACGCCGATCAGGGCGTCCTGGCCGAGCTGCCGGTGGACACCATCCGCGAGGTGATGCCGGAGTACTACGCTCACATCGAGTCGTTCGGCGACGAGCGGGTGTGGAAGTACGGCGAGATCGACGGCAAGCACATGGGGCTGCCGATAATCCACCCGGGGGCCGTGTACCGGCGCGGCATCGCCTGGAACGCCCAGTGGCTGCACAACGTCGGCATCGACAAGGTTCCGGAGACGCTGGAGGAGTTCGAGGAGGCGTTCCTCAAGTTCCGCAATGACGACCCCAACCAGAGCGGCGCGAAGGACACCTACGCGTTCACCGCGCCTGGTGACCAGGAAACCGCCCCTGCCGGCTTCTTCCAGGAGATCTTCGGCGCCCACGGGACGTTCGCGTTCCAGTGGATCGAGAAGGACGGCAAGCTGCAGTACGGCTTTACCGATCCGGGCACCAAGGAGACGCTGGCGCTGCTGGCCGACTGGTATGCCAACGAGATCATCGATCCCGAGTGGGTCACCGAGATCGGGCGCAAGGACGGCGCCAACGACGTCTCGTGGAAGTTCGCCAACGAGAAGATCGGCTACGTCTCCTCGCTCGGCTCCGACGACTCCGAGTGGGACGGCGGCGGCCACCTCAACCGCAAGTGGCACATGGCCCATCCCGAGCACCGCTCCTACATCTACGACGATCCCGACTGCTGGCCGGACGACTGCGCCGGCAAGGGGCACTACAGCATCATCGCCTTTACGGAGATCGATCCTGCCGCCCACGCGTCGGTGACCGACTACCATCCCTACGTGGCCGGCGAGCCGCCGGTCGGACCGCGCGGCGACGCCGGCATGTCCGTACGCGGCCTGCAGCCGATGTACACCACGTTCGGACGGCAGCTCGAGCGGGATGAGGACAAGCTCCATCGCCTGCTGGAGGTGCTGAACGCCATCGCCACCGACCGCAAGCTGTACTATGCGGCGGCGCTCGGCTGTTTCGTCGGCGACACGACGAAGGTGTGTGAGGAAGCGACGCCCTGGGAATGGGTGCCGTTTGACGGCTCCGAATACGGCGACAAGTTCGCTCAGACCGAGGATTGGCTGGCTGACCCGCGCCGCGATGGCGAGCTGGGTCAGAATCTGGCCGGCGGTTTCTCGACCAACCCGTTCTGGGTCTTCGCGCGGTGGTACAACGTGAGCCGCGGGGAAAGCGGCGTGCAGCGGCAGATGCTGTACGACGCGATCGCCAGCCAGAACACCGTTGAGCAGCCGCTGAAGGTGGCGCTGCCCTCACAGGCCGAGTACGCGGACGTCGACAAGGTGCTCAAGGAGTTCTTCTACAAGGTCGTCCTGGGCACGCAGAGCGTCGACGACTACGACGACGTGGTGGCGCAGTGGCGCCGCAACGGCGGCGACGTCCTGACGCAGGAAGCCAACGCGTGGTTCGACACCGTCAAGTAGACGGAGCGGGCACGTAGCCTGAGCAGGCCTCGACTGAGGCCGACCGAGAGCCGGGCCGGCGATCTGCAGGCCCGGCTCTCTTCATGTCTGCGCCCCGGCAGGGAATGGGTATTCGCGATAGACTGCCGTCATGAGCAACGACAAACCACTGCGCGTGGCACTGATCGGCGCCGGCAACCGGGCCAGCACCGTCTACGCGCCGATTCTCCCTCACCTCGGCGAGTGGCTGGACGTGGTCGCGGTGTGCGACCCCGTGGCCGAGCACTCCGACGCGCTGGCCGCGCAGCTTGGCGCCCGGCCGTTCCACTCCATCTTCGAACTGGCGGACTCGCAGGTGGCGGAGGCGGCGCTGGTGGTCACACCGGTGCCCTCGCATCACTCCATCTCGTCCTTTCTCTCAGCGAACGGCATCCACCACGACGTGGAGACCTCCATGGCGGTGACTCTCCAGCAGGGCCGGGAGATGTCCGAACGCGCCAGGGACGGCAACGTCGTCCTGCGCATTGGTGAGAACTTCTGGCGCTTTCCGATCGACCGGATCAGCAAGGCTGTGGCGTCCTCAGGGGCGATCGGCGAGGTGCGGCGCGTGCTGTGCATGTACGACCACACCGGCTACCACAACAACTCGCGCTGGATCGTCTTCTACGAGTCGCACCCGCTGACCGCGCGTACGATCAGCCACAAGATGCCGGTGGCCCCGTACAACTCGATGCCGCACCGCCACCACGTCGACGAGGGGTTCCACTGCAACTTCTTCACGTTCCCTCAGGACCGCTTCGTCGTCGACCTTGCGGGCAACGTCAAGGGCAACCTGGGCCGGCATCCGCGGCCCGGGTATACGGAGATCGCAGGTGCCCGCGGCACGGTCGTGCAGACGCCGGCCGAGAACTGGACCGGAGTCGCCGAGGTGCGCGTCTGCAGCGACGAGTCGCTCGCCGCGGGCGGCAAGGCGGACATCATCAGCCCGGTCGTCCATGAGCAGGCCGACGACGTCTGGACCCGCTCCACGGTGGAGCTCGAGGACCAGGTCATCGAGTACGTCAACCCGTATCGCGTTCCCACCCGCACCGGCCGCCCCTATTATGGCGCCGCGGTGGCCGGCCACATCGTCGACTTCGTGCTGGCCGTGCACCGGCACAACGGTTCGCAGGAGGCGGCGGCGGAGCTGGCGAGCCGGGGCTGGGAGTACACCGACCGCGATGCGCTGGCGGCGATGGAGATGAGCCAGGCCTGCGACGAGTCCGAGCTGCGCGGCGGCGAGGAGCTGGCGCTGCCGCTGGCGGCCGACCTGGAGCTCCGCTCCGAGGAGCAGCAGCTCGCATTGGTGCGCAAGCAGCTCGGGTGCGATCCGATGGACGTCGACGCCATGCTTGCGGTGAGCTACGCGCGTCCATGAGCGAGCGGCCCGTCGGCGCCGGCGACGTCGGCCGTGTCGATATCGGGCATGTCGACGTGGCCGGCGACGACCGGATCGACGCGATCGCCGCCCGTGACGACATCGTCGTCGTGAACGCCGTCGAAGCGGAGACGCTCGACGGCTGGCAGATCAACGTCGGGCAGCAGAATACGCCGTTCCGGGTCGGCTACGGGGTCTACCGGACGCCGTCGGTGGCCGCGTCGGGCATGCCGGCGGTGCTGCGGCATCGGTTCTGGATGCCTCCGGAGAAGGAGCAGGTGTGCGGCCGCAAGTACATCGGGATGCTGCTGTACGCGTCGGAACGCGACGACTACCGCTACACCCTGCAGGCCGGCGCGGAGCTCCTGGGCACGGTAAGTCCGCAACGCCTGGACAACCGCAGGCACCTGATCGTGGCCGAGCGCCCGATCGAGATCCTGGGCGCCGGCGTGCCGTTCACGGTCCGCGCGGAAGGCACCGGCCCCTGCTACCTGGAGAAGCTGCTGTTTCTCACCGAGCTGCCCGAGGCGTCGTCGTTCGCGCCGCGCCTGGACCGCCTGAGCACTCGCGTGACCGGCCCCGGCACGGTCGAGCTGCACGGTATCGCCTCCGAGCCGGTTTCGGTGACCGCGACGGCTACTCCCATGGACGGCGCGGGCGCCACGGTCACCGCTACCAGCGGCGACCCGTATCCGCTGCTGGCGCTGCCGCTTCGGGGGCTGACACCCGGCTGGCCCTATCGGATCGACGTGGAGGCCCGAGAGCCCGGCGGCGAGGTCACCCGCGCAACCGTCGACGTTCCGGCGGACGCTCCGTCGCTCGAAGCGGAGGCTGCGGACCTGCGGGTCCCGATCGAGGTGGTCGACTGCGGGCGTGAGGACAGCACCGGAGCGGCGCGGTGCGGAGACGCGGCGACGGGAAAGCCGCTGACCTTCGCCGTGCCGTTGCCGCGGGGCGCGCTGCGGCAGCCGGCGGCGCGGGTGAGCTTTGCCGCGTCCGCCGTGGACCCGGACGCGGATCCGGACGGCGAGGAGGCACAGGTGCGCGTGCACGCGCGCTGGCCCGACGGCAGTGCGCGTTGGGCGCTGCTGGACACGGGCTGCCCTGGCGGCGTCCTCCCGGCCAGCGGCATGGTCACGCTCACCGGCGCGGACGCCACGGCTCCCGCGGGCGCCAGCGACCTGACCTGGAGCCAGGAGGGCGGCGCGGTAACCGCGGGCAACGGCCACGTGCGGGTGACGATGCGGCAGGGGGGCGACCTCTTCGAGCGGATCGAGGTGCTCCGGGACGGGGAATGGACGACCATCTGCCGCGGCGGCGGCCTGCACGGTGCGCTGGGAAGCTGCGTGCCGCTGAACTCGGGACCGGTCGAGGAGGTGCGCATCAAGGAAGCGGGGCAGCGCCGGCTGGCGATCCGCGCCGAGTTGCCGGTCGCCGACCCGAACGGCGTCGAGCACGTGCGCGCTTCCGTGCTGGTGCAGCTCCATGTCGGCCAGCCGTTGCTGACGCTCACGCAGCGGCTGGTCGTGGTCAGTCCGCTGGCCGGCGCGGCCATGCACGGCGACCTGAGCCACCTGGCCGACTCCAGCGCGGCAGACGCCGACATCGACGGTGCCGAGAACGAGAAGGCGTCGCTGCTGCGCGTGCGCTCGCTGGAGCTGCGGCTGCCGTGGCTGCCGATCCGGGTGGCGGGCATGCCCGGCGGCACAACCGCTGCGCCGGCGCCCGGCGCGCCGGTGCGGGTGGCGCACGAGCACGACCGCGCCTACCGCGTGGAGGGTGGGGGCCGGTCGCACACCGTCGAAGGCCACGCATCCGGCCGCCTCGTCATCGAAAGCGAGGCCGGCCCGTGCCTGCTGGCGGTCCGCGACTTCTGGGAGCTCTACCCGAAGGCCGTGCGCAGCGACGCCGACACGCTCGCCGTCGAGCTGCTGCCGGCCCTCGGCGAGCAGGTCGAGCTCCCGGACTTCGAGCGCGAATGGCACCGGCTCTACTTCTGGGTCGACCGGCCGTCCGGCTGCTACCGGATCAAGGTGGGCAGCGCCCTCACCACCGAGCTGATGCTCTGCTTCGCCGCCGACGGCGAGCGGCAGACCGCGACGGCCGACTGGTTTCAGGGCCGACTGGCCGTCCGCCCCGACTTCGGCTACCTGGCGAGCACCGGCGTCCTGGAGCCGCTGGCCGCCAAGCACGACTCGCCCCATCCGCCCTACGAGCGCATGGTCGACCGGGCGCTCGCCGAGTGGCTGGAGCACCGCTCCAGCCGCCACGAGGTCGGCTTCATGAACTACGGCGACACCTTCAAGGGCGATGCCGAGGCCGGCGGCTTCTGGGAGAACAACGAGTACGACGCCACCTGGTGCCACCTGGTCGAGTTCCTGCGCGGCGGCGACCCGCGCTGGCTGCCCCTGGGATATGAGACGGCGCGACACACGCTCGACATCGACACCTGCAACCACTCCCGCGACCCGGCGCAGGTCGGCGCGCAGGTCATGCACATGGCCGGCCACGTCGGCGGCTACCTGCCGCCGTTCTTCCGCAACAAGATGGCAGGCTCCGCGACCATGCCGTCGCACATGTGGGTGCAGGGCCCGGCGCTCTACTTCCTGCTCACCGGCGACCCCTTCGCAAGTGAGGTCCTGGCGGACACCGCACGCTGGATGACCGGCAACCTGCGCCACTACACCATCAAGAGCGCGCGAGAGTGCGGCTGGCAGCTCACCCACCTCTGCGCCCTGGACCGGCTCGGCGACGATCCCCGCTACCTCAACGCGGCGGCCGTCATCGTCGAGCACGTCCTGGCCGCGCAGAGCCCCGGCGGCGGCTGGCAGCGGGTCCTCACCGCCAGCCACGGCGGCCGGGGGCTGCCGCGGCCGCTCGGCGAGGCCGGCTTCATGGTCGGGGTACTGCTGTCGGCGCTGCGCCGCTATCATGACCTGACGGGCGATCAGAGGGTGGCGGAAGCGATCACGGGGGGAGTGCGATGGCTGGTCGAGCACACCTACGACCGCGGGGTCGGGCACTTCCGCTACACGTCGTGCCCGGAGGCCGGCGGCGACCCTTCGCCCGAGTGGTCGATACAGGTGCTGGAAGGGCTGGCCGACGGGAACCGCATCGCCCCCAGCGTCGAGGTGGCGGCCATCCTGCGCCGCAACCTGGCCGACATCGGGCTGACCGGTGAGGAGTTGATCGGCCGCCCGCGGGTCGGCAAGGCGCTCACCCAGGAGGCGCGCTACATCCCGACGCTGCTGCACGCGCTGAACGACGGCGCGGCGGAGAGCCCGAGCTGAGCATGGCCAGCCAACCGCCCGGGGTCAGCCAGGCGGCCCGTGCGCCCGCCGGCCTGCGCGGCAGGTTGGCGGCGCTGATCACGCGCGTGCGCAGGGATCCCGCCCTGTACGTGATGCTGGCGTTGCCGGTCGCGTACTTCCTGATCTTCCACTACCAGCCGATGTACGGGGTGATCATCGCGTTCAAGAACTTCAACTTCAGGGGCGGCATCCTGGGCAGCCCCTGGGCGGATGACTTCGGCTTCTATCACTTCATCCGCTTCTTCTCCTCGAACGCGTCCTTCCGCCTGATCAACAACACCTTCCAGCTCTCCTTCTGGTCGCTGCTGGCGGGCTTCCCGGCGCCGATCATCCTGGCCCTGCTGCTGCACGAATGCCGCCTGCCGCGCTTCAAGAAGACGGTGCAGACGGTCACCTACCTGCCGCACTTCATCTCCATCGTCGCCATCGTCGGCATCCTCACCCTGCTGCTGTCGCCGCGCGACGGATCGATCAACCACATCATCGCCCTGCTGGGCCTGGAGCCGGTCTACTTCATGGCCGACACACGGTGGTTCCGGCCGGTCTACGTCCTGTCCGGCATCTGGCAGGATGTGGGATTCGGGGCGATCATCTACTTGGCCGCGCTCAGCCGCGCCAATCCCGAGCTCTACGAGGCGGCCACCGTGGACGGCGCCAGCCGCCTGCAGCGCATCCGGCACGTGTCGGTGCCCAGCCTGGCGGCGGTGGCGATCATCCTGCTGATCCTGCGGACCGGAGGCATCCTGTCGGTGGGTTTCGAGAAGGTGTTCCTGATGCAGAACGACCTCAACATCCGCGTCTCCGACGTGATCCAGACCTACGTGTACCGGGTCGGGCTGCTGGGGGCGGAGCGCTCGTTCGCGACCGCGGTGGGGCTGTTCCAGTCCGTCGTCGGCCTGGTGCTGCTGACGATCGTCAACAAGGTCAGCTCCAAGGTGTCGGAGACTTCCCTGTGGTAGGCGTACGCCGGATCGAAGGGTTCGACCTGCTGGTGATCGCGGTGCTGTTCCTGGCAGGGGCCGCGACCCTGTACCCGGTCATCAACGTCTTCTCCATCTCCCTGAGCCACCCGAACGAGGTGGCGCGCGGCATCACCTGGCTGCCGCGCCACCTCGACCTGAGCGCCTACGAGTTCATCCTCGACCACCCCATGATCGGCGTCGGCTACCGCAACTCGCTGATCTACGTGGTGCTCGGGACGACCATCAACCTGGTCATGACCTGCCTGTGCGCCTACCCGCTGTCCAAGAAGCGCCTGGTGGGGCGCAAGTTCGTGATGCTCCTGATCGTGTTCACGATGTTCTTCTCGGGCGGCCTGATCCCGACCTATCTGCTGGTGCGGGCGCTGGGCATGGTCAACTCCATATGGGCGCTGTTCATCCCGGGCGCGATCGCCGCCTACAACATGATCATCCTGCGCACCTTCTTTCAGTCGATTCCGGAGGACCTGGAGGAGTCGGCGTTCCTGGACGGCGCCGGGCGCTGGCGGATCCTGGCCAGCATCGTCCTGCCCCTCTCCAAGGCGGGGCTGGCCGCGATCGGACTGTTCTACGCCCTGGGCCACTGGAACAGTTACTTCAGCGCGCTGATCTACCTCAACGATGCGGAGAAGTACCCGCTGCCGATGATCGTGCGGGAGATCGTGCTGCAGGAGGTGGTGCTCAAGCGCCAGGAGCTGGCCGGCGACGCGTTCGACGCGGAGCGGGAGGCGAGGTACGCCGCCTACACGCAGAATTTTCGGTATGCGACGGTGTTCGTGTCGATAATACCCATGTTGATCATCTATCCGTTCGTGCAACGGTACCTGGTACAGGGAGTGATGATCGGATCACTCAAGGAATGACGGCGCCGCGGCCGCCTCATCGCGGCCGGCCCTTTGTCAAAGGGAGGCGCAAACACCACGCTTCACCCCAAGGGAGGGTGAGGCAGAGGAAGGCAGGATGAAGAAACTGATTCTCATCCCCACGATACTCGCGCTGGTCGCAGCGGGAGCCTTTGCGACCGGCGAGGAGGAGGGTGCCGCGGCGGCGCCGACGCTGGTCTACTGGACGGACAACCCGAACCTGACTTCGGACGCTGCGGTCTACGCCATCGTCCTGGAGGAGGCGCAGGTGCAGCTCGACGTCACCGGGATTCCGGAGGAGTCCTACGGCGACAAGGTGCAGCTCGCGGCCGCCGCCGGCGACATGCCCGACATGATGGGGCGGATCATCGACAACGTCGTGCGTCCGCTGGGCCACGACGGGTTCCTGATGCCGCTCCGCGACATCACCATGGAGAAGGTGCCCAACCTGTGGCAGTCCATCGAGGAGCGCGGCCTGAACATCGCCGCCCACTCGGGGCTGTTCGGCGACGGCATGGGCGAGTTCTGGATGGCGCCGCGCTTTGCCTACACCGGCATCTGCAACGCCGTCTCGTACCGCGTGGACGTCTTCGAGGCCATCGGCATGGATCCGCCCACCACCACCGCCGAACTGCGCGAGTCGGCCGCGGCGATCAAGGCGCAGTTCCCGGACATGATCCCGATCATGACCCGCGCCGGCTGGGCTACCCGGATGTGGTTCCGCGAGATGTTCGGACTCGCGTTCGAGCCTATGGGCTCGGTCTATCAGGCCTCCGATCGCTACCGCGACATGCTCAGGTTCCTGGCCGATCTCTACGTGAACGACCTGATCGACCAGGAGTGGTTCACGGGCAGCGACGAGCAGCTCAAGCAGGCCTTCAACGCGGGCCGGGTGGCGATGGAGAACGGCTTCGGCGCATTCGGCATGCCGGGGCGCGTCGGCGCGTTCATGGCCGAGCACGGCATCACCGCCGAGGATTACGAAGCCGCCAAGAGGTCGGAAGCGGCCGCCAAGGAATACGCGGCTCGTTACCACGAGATCATCGGCTTCCTGGATCCGATCACGGTGGAGCCCGGCGCGGACGTGGTGCCGGGGTGCATCGGCGGCACCCGCGGCGGCTTCGAGGACAGCGGTCTCTCGGTGAGCACCAGCGTGTCGGACGTCGACGCCGCCATGCGGCTGCTCAACTGGATCTACCAGCCGGACGCCAGCGGTCACCATACCGGTGAGTGGGGCAAGCAGGGAGTCGCCTGGGACTACGACGACGACGGCCTCGGCCGCGTGCTGCCCACCAAGGATCCCGATTACATCGGCGAGGCCGCGTTCATGATGATGCCGGACGTCGTCCGCGTGTCGTCGATCCCCCTCTACCAGACGCTGCGTGACATGGATCAGCGGGTGAAGGACCGCGCCTACCTGGAGACCCGTGACGTGATCGCGTTCGCGGACGAGAAGGACCGCCAGCGCCACAGCGACCTGGGCGCCCAGATCGGCCCGATCATCAGCGAGTGGCTGGGCAAGTTCGCGACCGGACAGGCGGACGTCGATTCCCAGTGGGACGAGTACATCGCCGAGCTGAAGAAGGCCGGGCTCGACGAGTACCAGCAACTGAAGATGGACAACCTGGTCGAAGGTGTCCCGCACCTGCAGCCGCTGTCTCAGTTCGTGAACTGACCGACAGAAGCTGTGCGCTTTCAGCGGCTCCGGATCCTCGAGGATTCGGAGCCGCTCTTCATTGGGCTCTCACGGTTCGCGAGGCGCTTCTCCCTCTCAGACCAGGCCGCCACCGCCGTCCACGGTGATGGCGGAGCCGGTGATCATCTCCGCGGCGTCGGAGGCGAGAAAGGCGAACGCCTCGGCGATCTCCTCCGGCCGGGGCAAGCGTCCCCATGGCGTGCCGCGGACGCGGCTCTCGTAGTTGGCCGGGTTGTCGATCGAGGTGGACCAGTCGTTGGGGCTGTGCTCGGCAGAGCCGCGGATGAAGGGCGTGTCCACGTGGCCGGGGTTTACCTGACAGCAACGGATTCCCTCGGCGGCGTATGAGCCCGCCGTGGCCGCGGTGAGGGCGCTGACTCCGAACTTGCTGCAGGCGTAGGCGGGAGCGCCGCCGCCGGCGCGCAGTGACGCCAGCGAGCCCACGCTGATGATGCAGCCGCCGCGGGCGCGGCGCATGGCCGGCACCACCGCCTTGATGCCGATGAAGATGCCGGTCAGGTTCAGCTCCAGGATGCGCCGGAACTGCGCCACCGTCATGTCGTCGTAGCTCACCCGGTGGTTGCCGCCGGCCAGGTAGCACATGGTGGTCAGGCTCCCGAAGCGGCACTCCACCTGCTCCACGGCCGCCTGCCACGCCTCTGGTTCGGTCACGTCCAACGGCACCGCCATCGCCTCCGAGCCGGCACCCGTCAACTCCGCGGCCACCGCCTCGGCTTCCTCGAGCCGGTAATCGGCCACCGCCACCCGCGCCCCGTCCGCCGCGAACCGCCGCGCCACTGCCGAGCCCATGCCGCCCGCCCCGCCGGCGACCAGCGCCACCCGGCCCTCCAGCCGCCGGTGGTTGACCTGCCTTTCGCTCTGTTCCCGTTCCATCGACACCTCCATGCGGCCCCCTTCTGTTGGATGCGTGACGCCCTTCGGCTCCGGTGTGCGGCGTTCATCCCGTTTGACAGTTCTCTGAAGGCGCGCCTACGATCCCCGGAATCACATCCGAGCCGTCAAGACGGAGGGTCGACGATGAAAAAGGTAATGGCAATAGCGATCGCAGTGCTCATTCCCTTCGCTACTCTTTGGGCCGCGGGCGATGAGGAGATGCACACGGATACCGCCGCAAGAGCGATCGGCGGCGACCCGTTTGCACCGTTCGATGAAATCGTAACCTTCAGGATGGGTGTCCACCGGTGGGCGAACGCTCCCGAGGGCATGACCATCGAGGACAATCCGTTCGTCGACTACGTAAGCGACAAGCTGAACGTCGATTTGGAGGTTCTCTGGGAGGTCGACCCGGGCGGCTTCGAAGACAAGATCTCGCTGGCCATGGTAAGCGGAGACTTGCCCGACGCGTTCATGGTAAGCGAAGGGATGCTGCTCTCGCTCGTCGAAGCGGACCTGATCACGGATCTGACCGAATACTATGAGGAGCTGGTGTCGCCCTACATCAAGGATATTCACGCTTCCTACGGAGATCGGCTGCTCGATACCGTGATGTTCGACGGCCGGATGATGGCCATACCCGGAACGAATCTCGGCGGCGCACAGCAGATGCTGTGGATCCGGATGGATTGGCTCGACAACCTGGGGCTGGAGGTCCCGGAGACGCTCGATGAGATCATCGAGATCGCCAGGGCATTCGTACAGGACGATCCCGATGGAAACGGTGTCGACGACACGGTTGGCTTTACGATCGAGCCCAAGGTCGCGATGCGCTACAACAGCCTTCACGGGCTCGATCCGGTGTTCGCGGCGTTCGGTGCCTTCCCGCGTCTCTGGATCCGGGATGAGGCAGGCAACATCGTGTACGGCACGATAACCCAGGAGACGAAGGAAGCTCTGGGGTTCGTCCGCCAGATGTATCAGGATGGGCTGATCGACAAGGAATTCGTCACGAGGGTAGGTAGCGGCGACGACGCCAACTCCGTCATCGCGGGCGGGAAAGCCGGAATGATGTTCGGCCCCTGGTGGTCACCCTACTGGCCGCTCAACCTCTCCGTGGAAAACGACCGCAGTGCCATCTGGAAGCCGTTCGTCGCACCGGTGAACGACGCCGGCGAATTCTGGGCCTACAATCAGAATCCCAACAACGGCAACCTCGTGGTCAGGAAGGGCTACGAGTACCCGGATGCCATCATCAAGGTGCTCAACGTGGAGACGGAGGCCCGGTTCGCGTCGCTCGCCCACGAGATCGAGGAGCTCGTGCAAGAGAACCAGGGAACGATGGGCTGGTGGTCGATGCCCCTGCAGCTCGACTACGAGGACATCGTCTACCGGACCTATGAGCGGCTCGACGAGGCGTTGCGGACCGGCAACGCCGATTCGCTCAAGGTCTTCGACAAGCTCATGTACGATGCCATCGTCGCGGACAGAGCGCATCCCCGGCAGGACACCTCCACCTGGGCCGAAGCCACCGCACGGTATGACGGCCAGTCGCTGACCTACGGCGACAACATCCTCCGAAGGGAGGTCGCCTTCTTCGGGATCACGCCGACGATGGAGCAGCGATGGGCCTCCCTGGAGAAGATCGAGGACGAGATGATGCTCAGAATCATCACCGGCGAGTCCGGGATCGACGCCTTCGACGAGTTCGTCGCACAGTGGAAGAGCATCGGCGGAGACCAGATAACGGAGGAGGTCGTCGCGGCGGTCAACCGTTAGTCCCGGTGTGAACGAGCCGGCGCGCAGTCGGCGCTGGGCTCTCGCTCCGTCTCTCCCTCGTGTTAGGTGGTTCTCTTCGCTGACAGCCTCCCTTGACCGGGAGGCTGTCAGCGGTTTGCGCCAATGAAGACCAGGCACAGCAACCTCGATTACCACCTGATGCTCCTGCCGGGGACCCTGCTCCTCCTGGTGTTCTCGGTGGTGCCGATGTTCGGAATCGTCATCGCCTTCCAGAAGTTCGTGCCCGCGAAAGGGTTCTTCGGATCGCGGTGGGTCGGGCTCGACAACATCCTGTTCATGTTCCAGATCCCGGACAGCAGGCAGGTGTTCGTCAACACCGTCGTCATCGCGGTCGCGAAGATCGTCGTCAACCTCGTCATCCCCCTCATCGCGGCGCTGCTTTTGAATGAGGTCAGGCTGCGCTGGTACAAGCGGGCCGTGCAGACGGTCATCTACCTTCCGCACTTTCTCTCGTGGGTGGTGTTCGCGGCGATGATCGGAAACACGTTCTCGTACGACGGATTCGTCAACAACGCGCTCCGCGTGTTCGACGTGGAACCGATACTGTTTCTGTCGAGCAACGTCTGGTTCCGGCCCGTCATCGTGTTCACCGACGCGTGGAAGTCCTTCGGATTCGGTACGGTGATCTACCTGGGAGCGCTGACCGCGATCGATCCGGCGCTCTACGAATCGGCCTCGATCGACGGCGCGAAACGGTTCCAGCAGCTGATTCTGATCACCTTGCCGGGGATCGTTGCCACCGTGATCCTCATGATGACGCTCAGCCTGGGGAACATTCTCAATGCGGGATTCGAGCAGATCCTGAACCTGTACAACCCGCTGGTGTACTCCACCGGGGACATCATCGACACGTACGTCTATCGCGTGGGCCTTGTGGGCAGGCATTACGGTATCGGTACCGCTGTCGGGCTGCTCAAGTCCGTAGTCAGCTTCTTTTTGATCTGGCTGTCGTACGGGCTGGCCTCCCGATACGCGAACTATCGCATCTTCTGATCCGGGGCCAGTTGCGATGGCGGTCATATCGTCGACTCGGACCGACAAGGCAGCGGACGCAATCATCGTCGTGCTCGTAGGTGGGTTGGGCATTCTATGCCTGATTCCGATCCTGAACTCGCTGGCGCTGTCGCTGAGCGACAAGGCGATCGTGGAGGCGGGGTCCGTGTTTCTCGTGCCACGAAAGATCAACCTGACGTCGTACGACATCATCCTCGAGGACCGGCAGTTCTTTCGGTCGTTCCTGATCTCGATAGAGCGTGTGGTGCTGGGTGGGATCATCCATTTCGTGGTCACGCTGCTCATGGCGTACCCGCTGTCCAAGGACAGGTCGGTGTTTCGGGCGCGCGAGGTGTACCTCTACCTGCTGCTCGTAACGATGCTCTTCAGCGGCGGGTTGATTCCCATCTACATGGTCGTGAACGCGGTCGGGATCATGGACACGATCTGGGCGCTGGTGCTGCCGGGGGCCGTGCCGGTGTTCAACGTGATCATCATGATGAACTTCTTCAGGCAGGTTCCGAAGGAGCTCGAAGAGGCGGCGACGGTCGATGGGGCGCGGCACGCCACAATTCTGGTGAAGGTCTACTTGCCGTTGTCGGTGCCGTCGGTCGCGACGGTCACGTTGTTCTCGATGGTGGGGCATTGGAACGCGTTCTTCGACGGCCTGATCTACATGAATTCGCCGCGGGACTACCCGCTGCAGACCTACATTCAGACGCTCGTGCTCGGGCAGCATGATTTCACCAGGCTCACGGTGGAAGAGATCAAGCGGATCTCGCAGACCTCGTCGAAGACGCTGAACAACGCGAAGATCATCGTGTCGATGATACCCATGGTCATGGTGTATCCTTTCTTGCAGCGGTACTTCGTCAAGGGGCTGGTGCTGGGGTCGGTGAAGGGATGACGCCACCCGGTGGTTCATGACGTGGACGGACAGGGAGCCGAGGGGGAAGGGCCGGTTGCCGTGATCCCTGAGCCCGTGTCGGTGGCCGGATGCCGGGACTTCAGGATGAGCCTGAGTGGCACCTGGAACTTCACCAGCGATGCGCCCGAGGACCTGTGCAGCACCGGGAACACGAAGGGGGCCGTCGAGCGGGTCATCGTTCCGGGCAATCTGGACTCGCAGGGGATGCGGGTGATCGTTCCGGTCGAGCAGTACGGTGGCGCGTTCGACAGCCAGGACTGGTCGCGCGGTTCGGTCCCCTGTGCGTACCACAGGAGAGTCTCGATACCGGAGTCGTTCGAGGGCAAGCGCATCTTCCTGAAAGTGGAAAAGGCGGCGGCTAAGACGGAAGTCTGGTTCGACGGGGAACTGATACAGACTCATGTCGGCGGGCACACCGAGTGGGACTGCGAGTTGACGAACCGGGCGGTCCCCGGAGAGACGCATGATCTGGCTTTGCACTTGCAGAACGAGAGCGGCACACAAGAAACGGAGTTCATCAATTATTATGGTCTCATAGGCGAAGTGGCTCTATTGGCACTTCCCGAGTTCTACATCGCGTCACTCCACTACGTGACGGAGTTCGATGAGGACTATCGACACGCGCGGTTGACGATCTGCGGTTCCGGCGTGTTCCCGGCGACGGAGGGAGCGATAGTGATCACGCTGTACGACGTCGACGGATCCAGGGTATCGGAGGGCCATCGGATCGAGCTCATCGGTGGCTGGCAGCGATATACAACGTCGCTGTGGATCAACGACCCGCGACACTGGACCGCCGAGACGCCGTCTCTCTACGTCCTGAAGGCCGGGTTGGTGGTCGGCGACGTCGAGGTGGAGACGATAGACATACGGGTCGGGTTCAGGCAGGTGGAGATCCGGGGCAGGGAGATGCACGTCAACGGACGGAGGGTAAAGTTGAGAGGCGTCAACTTCCTGGCTTACCACGCGCTGAGTGGTCTGTATATTCCGCCGGAAGTCGAAGCACGGTACCTGCGAGCGTTGAAGGCGGGAAATGTGAACTACCTGCGCACGGCGCATTTCCCCCGGACCACGCACTTCTACGACCTCTGTGACAGGCTGGGGTTCTATGTCGAGGCCGAGCACTCCGCTGTATGGCACGTTCGAGCCCGCGGAGGCAGCGCTTGCCGGAAGCAACGCTTCCTGGCGCCGCTGAAGGAGATGGTCGAGCGCGACAAGAGCCACCCCTCGGTCGTCTTCTGGTCCATCGGCAATGAGTGCGAGTGGGATGAACACTTCCAGCTCATGTACGACTGCGTGAAGAAGGCGGATCCTTCCCGGCCGGTCAAGGTGAGCTGGGGAACGGATGTCGTGGATCTGTACAGCGTCCACTACCCGTCCATTCGACAGGACATGGGCGGGAGGGAGAAGCCGACGATCTACGATGAGTACTGCCATCTGCTGGACGGCAAGGGGGACAACCCTGAACAGGTGAAGTTCGATCCGGGAGTGCGGGACCACTTCGGCATCCAGTTGCAGGCGTACTGGGACAAGATATACACCTCGGAAGGCGCTTTGGGTGGGGCCATCTGGAATGGCGTGGACACGCAGCAGGAGGCATGCCAGCGGTTCTCCGGCAACGGGTGCGGCTGGGGAATCCTGGATTCCTGGGGCAGGGAGAAGCCGGAGTACTACAACATGAAGAAGGCGTACTCGCCCATAGTCGCGCGCGGCGGAGAGTATCTGAGATGCCCCGAGGAGGGCGAGCCGCTCGAGATTGAGTTCGAGAACCGGTTTCTGCACACCTGGTTCGGGTCGCTGTCGATACACGGAAGGGTAAACGGCGGGAGGCGTGAGGAGCTGAAGTCGGAGCTCCCGCCGTTCGGAGTCGGATGCCTGTCGATTCCGGGCCGAAGCTGGCAGTTGGGAGACCGGATCGAGGTGCGCTTTCGGGGTGACTCCGTCGAGGAGGCGTTTCGTTTCTCGCTGGGCAAACCGCGGTACCGATACCGGGACTCCGTGTACCGCGCGACTGCACCGGACGTCCAGGAGACTCCCGTGTCCATCGACGTTTCGTCGGGAGATCTGCTGTGCCGCTTCGATCGCTCGACCGCCGACCTGTCGGCCGCGTACTGGAAGGGGGAACGGGTGCTGTGTGGCGGTCCCTACGTCAACTGGGGGATCGCGGGCGTGGCACGACTGCATACGCATCGAGTCACTGCCAGCAGAGGCGACCGGTTCGCCGTGGTGACAATCGAGGCCGGGTTCGAGAACGAGTACGTCCCGACGTGCACGATCGAGATCGAGGTGTACGCTGCCGGGCTGATACGGACGCGCTACCACGTGGACGACCGCCCGGATGAGGCCAGCGAGATGGGCATCGGCTATCTGGTGGACGACAGCGCCGACCGGCACGTGTTCGCGCGAGCCGGCCGGTGGAGTTGCCATCCGGTCGACCACATCGGTCGCGACGAGGGGGCGGCGCCAAGATACCCGCCGGGGCAACGTGTCTACGGACGACAGCCGGAGTGGCCTTGGGCATCGGATGAGGTCGACTTCTATCTCTACGGCCGGATGGATGCCGGAGGAGGGCGGGGAACCAACGACTTCCGTGGCAGCAAGCACAACATGCTGTACTCGGCGTTGCAGCTCACGGGGCGAGAAAGGACGGTCTGTTGCGTGGGACGGGGCGATGAGAGCGTGCGGCTCAGTCCGGTTCCGGGTGGGCTGGGCGTTCATCACTTCTTCAACAACCACTGGGCGATTCCGCAGTCCGCTCCCTGGAACGAAGTTGGGGGCAACGACGTATACCGGCCCGTGCCTCCGCAAAAGGAAATGGAAGGGACCGCCAACCTGTTCGTCGGCGAACCTGACAACATCGTCATGGAATACGTGGAGGCATGAGGGATGATCCCGGCAATCAGGGACATCGGGGGTGTGCGCACGCTGGTGGTCGACGGCGAACCGTTCGTCATCCTGGGCGCGCAGTGCGACATCTGGCGCAGCACAAGGCAGGACGGAAGGGTCCTGGAGTTCATCGACGCCTATCGGGAGATGAACGCTACGGCGATCAGCTTCGGGATCCCGTGGGCCAAGATGGAGCGGGAGAGAGACCTCTACGATTTCTCGTTCCTCGACTGGTTCATCGAGCGCACGGAAGCGGCCGGGCTCAAGCTGGTCGTGAATTTCTTCAACAGCAACGTCTGCGGGAAGTGCGAGGAGCTGACGGAGGGGGAGCGGTATCCGCAGTACACGCCGGACTACATCAAGAACGATCCGGAACGATTCACGCGCATCGTTCACAACGTGGACATCGAGTACCACCCGGGCGGTCCTCCGTTGTGCCCGAATGATCCCGCGACGCTGGACCGCGAAGCGAGATACCTGCGCCGCGTCGCGATGCACCTGAAGGAGTACGACCGGAGTCGAACTGTGATCATGGTGCAATTCAACAACGAGTACTTCTATCAGCAATGGGCTGAGTGTGCGGACAATACCCAGAAGCACGTGCGCTGTGTGTGCGGGTTCTGTACGGCCAAGTACGACGCGGGAAGATATCGCTCGGCCGAGGAGTTCATGTTCACCAGCTTCGCGGAGTACACCAGGACGCTCACGGACATCTTCAAGGCCGTATATCCACTGCCCATCTATGTCAATAGCCCGTGGTGGGCGCCGTATGTGATCGACATATTCCTGAGCGAGTGCCCGAATCTCGACTTCGTGGGGATCGACGGCGTATACAGCGTGGTCGAGCCGAATCAGCTCACGGTTGGCCAGCGGGGGAGAAATCTCCCGTTCGCCGCGGAGTCGCCGACGGAGGCGCCCCCCACGAAGCACTACCTGCCCATGCTGCCCTACTACACGGCGCTGAAGATGAACGGCCTGGGAAACCTGCTGTGGGAAGCGCCGGATCCGGATACGGTGGTGAACGATAGCGCGGCATTCGTGCGGTTCCAGAGAGCGCTGTACCCGATCAGGAACGCGATGATCCCTCTCATCGAAGCTCGAAACAGCAATCGTCTGATCGTCTGGTATTCGCAGAGCGCGAACGTCGAAATGGCAACGGAGATCGACGTCTTCGGCAAACGCATAGACTTGGAGACTCCCGTTTCCTATAGCGAAAAGGGCGCGGTGTTGATCGAACGCGGTACCGTGCGGACGGTACGCGATGGGCCGTTCGACGTCAGGGTCGGAGAGGTTAAGCTGAACGTCTCCGGCAGTCAGGCGGGCTTTGTGATACCGGTCAACGAAGGATTGATCGTCGGAACCGGCGGGGCTTCCGTCGGCATCGAGGGAAGCCGGTCGGTCGCTGTGGAGACGGGTCGCTTCGAGGGACGACGATGGGTCAGCGAAGGCCGATTGTCGTTGGAGGGAGGCAGGCTGCGCGTTGCAGGGGGGCTGGTGAGGATACGCCCAGGCCGAGAGGAGGGGCAGGAGCCATGATGGAGTACCACGGATACCGGGCGGCGGTGACCCTTGACGACGACGCCGGCATCTTCCACGGCGAGGTCATCGACACACCCGATGTGATTACGTTCCAGGGAGAGACCGTCATGGAGTTGCGGCAGGCGTTTGCTGACTCCGTCGATGAATACCTGACGGTCTGCTCAGAGCGAGGGCGGACGCCGGACAAGCCATTCTCCGGTCGAATCCCACTCCGGGTAACGCCGGAGGTGCACCGGGCGGCGACGGCGGCGGCCCAAATGGAAGGGAAGAGCCTCAACTCCTGGCTGACCGAGATGGTCGAACGCGCGGTGCAACGGACCACGTAGCCGCCACCTCCGGGATCGGCGGTACTTGCCGTTCGTCGGGCACATCCGACAGACTCCGCCGCGTGAACAGCATGGAGTACGCGCCCGAGGGACGCACGCGCACCGATCCGAATACAGGCGTCCGCGTCCGCCAGATCACCGACCACCCGTCGATCAACCACCACCCGTTCTACTACCTGCCGGCGATGGACGACGCCATGCGGCACCTGGTGTTCGTCTCGCACCGCAGCGGGCGGCCGGAGATCTTCGCGGAGCTGCAGGAGAACGGCACGCTGGTGCAGCTCACCGATCACGAGGGGCTGGCGGAGTGGTCCGTCCACCCTTCCCACGACGGGCGCCACGTGTACTTCACCGACACCGGCGGCGGCTGGCGGGTCGAGGTGGGCTCGCGGCGGGAGGAGCAGCTCTTCTCGTTCGACGACGGCCGCACCGCGGTCGAAGGCCAGGTCGGAGCGGCCATGGGGACGACCACGGTCAGCCATGACGACCGCTGGTGGGCGGTGCCGGTGAGCTTCGGCGATCGCTCCCGCATGCTGGTGGTGGACACCGCCTCGGGCGCGGTCGACTACGTGCTGGAGGCGGACGGCATCGGCCACCCGGAGTTCCATCCCGACGACGCGGAGTGGTTCCGCTACGCCGGCTCGTACCAGGCGCGCATCTGGGTGGCGCGGCGGGACGGCAGCCGGAACCGGCTGGCCTACGAGCGGGACGCCGCCGCCAAGGAGTGGATCGTGCACGAGACGTGGCGGCCGGGCACGCGGGAGATCGTCACCACGCAGTGGCCGCACGGCATGATCGGCATCGACGTGGACACCGGCAACGTGCGGCGGGTCTGCTCCTTCAACGCTTGGCACGCCGCCATCAGCCGCGACGGATCGAGGCTGGTGAGCGACACCACCTTTCCGGACAACGGGCTGATGGTATTCGACGCCACCGACGGGGTGGGCGAGCCGCATCTGCTTTGCGCATCAGAGTCCAGCAACGAGGGCGCGCACTGGGACACCGACCACTGCCCGTACGACGACGGCCCGACGAAGGTGTACGCCCCGCAGCACACCCACCCGCACCCGGCCTTCTCGCCGGACGGCCGGCAGGTGGTGTTCACCAGCGACCGGGGCGGCTTCGCGCAGGTCTACGTCGCCGAGGTGCCCGACGCGCCGTAGCACGCAGGCGCAGGACTCACGCCGGATCCGAGGACTTGCTGGCAAGCGGCGGTACGACGTCGCGGGACAGGCTCAGATCCGCCACGTCGTAGCGGTGCAGGAAGCCGTCTTCCGTCCCGACGATCATGGCCGGCGTGCCGTTCCAATCGATGACGATCGGCGCGCAACTGTGGCATCCGAACAGCAGCGGGCGGCCGTCCCTGTCGACGACCGCAGAGGCGGGTCCCCACACGGGCGCTTCGGGGGTGCCGACGTTGTCGATCATGACGACGCCGGCGCCGATGTTGGCTTCCTGCGTGAGCCGGTAGAGCTCGCGGTGGGTGGGGAGGAGCTTGCAGTGCGTGCCGACCAGCAGCTCCAGGAGTCCGTCGCCGTCCCAGTCGTACGCGAACAGCTTCGACCGGCCGATGTAGGTGAACTCCGGGAACTTGTTGGGACCGCCGATGTACAGCGGTTGGCCGGACTCGCCAGGCACGCGGCCGAGCGGCCGCACGGCATGTGGGCCGTCGTGCGCGTCGCGCGCGTACAGCGCCAGGTAGCCGTGCTCGTCCAGGGTGAGCAGCTCCGGCGCTCCGTCGCCGTTCCAGTCGGCCACGCTCGGCCGCACGCGCCACGCGCCCACGAACGGCCGGCCCTCGCAGGTCATCGGCACCGGTTCACGCCACCGCAGCCCGGCCTCGCCTGGTATCCCGGGAATCAGCCAGTACTGCCCGGTGATGCAGCCCACGATCAGATCTGGCACCCCCGGTTCAGACCACTCGGCCGCCGCCGGACCCACGTAGCCCCAGGTCAGCTCCTCCGGGCCTTGCACCGATCCTGACGGGCCGGCCACGAGGCGAAACGGCCGGCCGCCAGCCGTGATCGCCACAGGCGGCGCGAACGCCGGCTCGCCGTCCGCGGCGGTGTCGCGGAGGTGCAGGATCTCACCGCTGGCGTTGCCGCAGTAGAGGTCCAGGCGGCCCGCCGGCGTGCGTACCGGCGTGGGGACGGCCAGCACGCCGGCCTTGATGACGTCGCGCTCCTGCCGCAGCCGGACCGGCTGGGCGAACGCGGCGCCGTCGTTGACTGCCACGTAGAGGTAGCCGTCCTCCATGGTGCACAGCAGATCGGGGTACCCGTTCCCGGTCAGGTCGTGTGCCCCGATGCTGGCGATACAGCCGGGGAAACCCAGGGGCTGCCCGTCCTGAGTCGCGATGCCGCAGGGCGCGAGCCTGCCCGCTTCCAGCGCGGCGACCGGCCCCTCTGCCGCCACCGCCGCCGCGTCGAGCAGCCAGTCGTACAGACCGCCGCGGAAGTCGGCCACGCACAGATGCGTATTCCCGTCGGCGAAGGGGCGTACCAGGATGGGGGACGCGCGGCCGTCCACGAGCACCGGCGATGCGGGGTCGCCGGCGTGGACGGTCCGCAGTCGATCGTAGCGCGGGTCGGATCCGCCCTCGTTGCGGGCGACGTGCACGCGGCCCGTCACGTCTCTTCCGCGCCAGACGCCGCCGAGGTAGCGGACGCGCAGATCCTCCGGGAACGGCAGGTCCGCCTTCCACTGACCGGGAACGGGTTGCGTCTGCCTCCAGTCGTTGTCGCCGACGAGCAGGTCCGGAGCCGCGGCGCTGCCGGGCTCGGAGAGAAGCTGCACCGTGCCGAGCCCCTTGCTCGCCTTGGGCGCGGGAAACGGCGCGCTCCCGGCTGGCCGGAACTTCCACTCGGCGTCATACGACACGCGATAGCGCCGCAGATCCCCGCTCGCGATCGACCACAGCTCCAGCGGCGTGCCGTCGTCCGCGGTCCTGAGCGCGGCCGTCCGCTTCTGCCCGCCCCGCTCGACCGACGACCATCCCAGGTTCTCGTCGATCGCGGCGTTGACGGGAGGCCCGTAGCACGGCAGCCGGCGCTCGTCCCGGCCGATCATCGTCCAGATATCGGTGCCGACCATCAGGTCCAGGCGGTCGCCGCGCCGCAGGATGAGCGGCGGCGCGGTCCCGAGCCCGTAGCCCAGGTCGACCGGTCCTGTGCTGGGGTAGCGCAAAACGCGTTCGGTCACGATTCCTTCCCGGGCCGCGTCTCGTCGTCCAGGATCCGCGGGCCGACCGGGGCCAGGCGCAGGATCGGGTAGTGCGAGTTGAGCAACGCCCGGTCGCCGGTGTCGCGCACGACCTGCCACGCGTACCGCATGAGGGCTGCGACTTGATCCTGCCGAGCCGGATCGTCGATCAGGTTGCGCATCTCGTAAGGGTCGTCGTCGAGGTGGTAGAGCTCATCGAGGTCGAAGCCGTTCCAGACCAGCTTCCACGGACCGTCCCAGATGATGCGCTGCGTCAGGCGGTAGCGCCCGCCGTGATACTCGGCGAACCCGCGGGTGAATTCGCCGGCGTGGCGCTCGTCGGCCAGCACGGTACGGAACGAGCGCGAGTCCGGCGTGCCGATGGGGTCCAGCCCCGCCAGCTCCAGCAGCGTCGGCGCCAGGTCGTGCAGGCCGACCCGCGCTTCGCTCACGACTCCCCGGCCGACGCCGGGGCCTGAGATCGCCAGCGGGATCTGGTAGACCTCCTCGAACCCGCTGACGTTCTTGCAGTACAGCCCGTGCGCGCCGAGCAGCTCGCCGTGGTCGCTGGTCAGCACGACGATCGTGTCGTCGAGCCGGCCGGCGGCGTCGACCAAGTCGATCAGGCTGCCGAACTGGGTGTCGATCTCCGTGATCGACGCGTAGTAGCAGGCGGCGGCCTCGCGCCGCTGACGGTCGGTCATGGCGCGCCAGGTCCTGCCCGCCTTGCGGTAGATGCCCGGCCGGCCCGTCAGGTCGTCGTGCACGTTGGGTTGCAGCGGGATGGCGTCCACGTCGTAGCGGGCATAGGCGGCCTCGCCGGTGACGAACGGGTCGTGCGGCTCGGTCACGCTCACGAAGCAGCACCACGGATCGTCGCCGGAGGCGGCATCCTGCAGGAATTCGTGGGCGAGCGCCGTGGCGACACCCACTCCCCGCCGCTCCGGGGGAGTGTCGGTCACGCCGTAGAGCAGCGTCCGGTCATAGCCGGGCGGATGGTCGTTGGTCCCGCGCAGGCTGAAGGAGCCGGCGTCCTTCGTGGCCGCGCCCCTTGCCCGTTGCGCGTCCTTGTACAGCGCGCTCTTCGTGCCGGCGTCCACCTCCCAGCCGAAGCGGCGCAGGTCGTCGCTGCGCTCCACGTGCCACTTGCCGAAGTAGCCGGTGCGGTAGCCGGCCGCCTGCAGCCGCTGCGCCCAGTGCGGATGTTCCGTGCGGAGGTTGCACTGGTCGTCGTCCACGCAGTGGGTGACCTCCAGCACTCCGTGGGAGTGGGGGAGCAGTCCGGTCATCAGGCTGGCCCGCGCGGGCGAGCAGACGGCGTTGGGCGTGTATGCCCGCGGGAAGCGCACCCCACGCGCTGCCAGGCGATCGAAGTGCGGGGTCTGGCAGGGAGTGCCGGCATCCAGCACACGGCCCTGCATCTGGTCGGTCATCAGGAACAGAATGTTCGGTCGGTCGGCGCTCATCGCGGTCAGGGTAGCGCGGTGCCCCGAAGGCGGCGAGCCGACATAATGGCCCGAGGAGGCCTGGATGCCACCGTCGATCGAACGCCGGAGCCGCGGCAATCCGAACGTCGAGCCGCTTGCCCAGGACCACGCCATCGCTGCGCAGGTGCCGGATCACACCCGATTCTTCTTTCACGATCCCAACTTGGCCCGGCTGCCGGACGGCAGGCTCGTCATTGCCGCGCCGCAGTGGGGCAGGGCGCGAACGCCGGACGCAGGAACACGACACCTCCGCGTCCTGGTGAGCGACGACGGCGGCACCACCTGGGACGAGGCTCCAGCGCTCCCCTACGAGGAGGGGCGTCCGTTCGTGCTGGATGGACGGCTGCTGATGTTCGTGCAGGACGAGTCCCATCGCGACTTCCTGCTGGTGGGCAGCGACGACGGTGGCCGGAGCTGGAGCGATCCGGTATGCGTGTTGCGCGGACCTCTCTGGAACATCTCGACGGCGATGCTGGAGCGCGGCGGAGAGCTGCTGTGGGCGATGGATTACGACCTGCCGGACGCCTTGTACGCCGGCAAGGTGATGGTGCGATTCGACCGCCGCCGCTCACCCTTCGACCCCGGCGGGTGGAGCTTGTCTGAGGTGCTCGAGGCTCCCGCGATGCCGGAGGCGCTCATCGGGGCAGCACTCCATGAGGAAGCGGCGGCGGGCGCCGTGCCGGGTGCCAAGACGCGTCCGTTCGCTTGGCTGGAGCCCAATACCGTACAGGTTGCCGGCCACGTCCGCGTGTTCGTCCGTTGCACGATCCGGTCGCAGGGCATGGCGCACGTGGCCGCCGTGCTGGAGTACGACGCAGCGGCCGGCCGGCTGCGGTTCGATCAGTTCGTGCCGTGGCCGGGCGGGCAGTGCAAGTTCTTCATCATCCACGACCGTCCGGCCGGCATGTACTGGATGCTCGGCAACCTGGTCACCAACTCGCGCGACTACCTGGGCTGGGGCGAGAGGATGGAGCAGGCGCGCTACCGCCGCGCGGCCGGCGAACGGCGCTGGCTCTTCCTGCACTACAGCATCGACTGCCTGAGCTGGTTCCCGGCCGGCTGCGTGGCCCGCTGGCCGGACGACGTGCACCGCAGCTTCATGTACCCGAGCGCCGTGGTCGACGGCGACGACCTGGTGCTGCTGTCTCGCACCAGCCGCGACTCACGCGACCAGCACGACGCCGATTTGTGCACGGTTCACCGGGTGCGCGACTTCCGCAGCCTGGCGATGGACCTGCACGCCGGTGGCCTGCATCGGACCGTCCCCGTCGGCGAACGGCCGGAGTCGACAGCGTAGCGTTGACGGTGTCGTGGCGTACTTGTACTCCTGTACGATAGGCAGTGAATGACGACGAAGGAACAGATTCACCAGTTGGTGGAAGGCTTGCCGGACAGTGATCTGCAAACCGTGAAGCGGGTCCTGGAGGGGCTGTCGGCCTTGTCGTCAGCCAAATTGGTGAAGACGGCTCTTGCGCATGCGCCGATCGACGACGAATCGGTGACGGACGAGGAAGCGCAAGCGATTGAAGAAGGCGAACGCGACGCGGAAGCAGGTCGCGTCGTCACAGCCGAGGAAGCCCAAATCCGCCTCGGACTGTGAGCGTCCTCTACACGAACAAAGCCCTCAAGGACCTGGAGAGCCTTGCGCCGCATGACCGGCGGCGCGTCGTGGACGCGTTGAATCGATTTGCTGCGAGCGGCCTCGGAGACGTGCGAGCGATGTCAGGTCGATGGAGAGGTAGATTCCGGTTACGAGCTGGAAGCTTGCGCGCAATTTTCCGCGTTGACGAGGGAGTCATCGTCGTTCGTGTCCTGCATCGACGGGAGGCGTACCGCTGACACGTGCAGGACGTCGGCAGTGCGCCGATGTCCTATTCTGAGTTGGCGGGACGGGACTCCTCGAGGGCGGCGAGGACGGTGGGGACGTAGCGCATCTGGCTGGACAGTTGCTTGCCGAGGTCGCGGTGGCCCTCCAGGTCGGGCATGACGCCGATCGCGGGCAGGGCGCGTTGCAGGCAGCGGCCGATCTCGGGATCGCCGGAGACGGCGAACGCGTCGGCCACGCCTTCGATGATGATCTGGGTGCCGAAGACCTCGCCTTCCTCGATTCGCTGCATGGTCTTGCAGCTTCCGCCGATGAAGTGGCCGGTCTTTTCGTGAAAGGTCTCGCGGACCAGCCAGCGCCCGCCGGCGAGGATGGCGCCGGCCACCTGCTCCTCGTTCGTGAGGTCGTAGTAGCGCTTCAGGGCCGAGAGCAGGACGGTGACCATGAAGGCGATGTTGCCGCGGCAGTGGGGGTAGCCGCACCAGCAATGACCGGAGGTGAGCATCCGGGTCCAGGCGCCCGCGGCGTCCTGCTTCTCCAGGATGCGGCGGACGACGACGGCGGCGCCGTTCGCGGAGCGGCGGTCGCCGGTGGCCGACGCCAGCATGGTCAGGTGGATGAGGTGCCAGCCGGCCTCGCGCACGGCACCGAACTCGTAGTGGTCCAGGCGCTCGGGCTGCAGAAGCCAGCCGGCGGATCGCAGCAGCGAATCGCGTACCGCCTCGTCGCCGGTCAGCAGGAAGTGCAGCAGTGGGCCTTCCGCCCACATGTGCGAGGGGATGCCGCGGGTGCCGGGGACCTTGCTGCGGAAGAAGGCCGGCAGGTAGCCGCCCAGGTGGGCCGGCATGTGCATCGGTTGCAGCCCGACGTGGCGCGTATCGTGGAAGGCGTTGACGGTGTCGACGTCGGCCAGGTGCCGGGCGGACTGCGCGCCCCACGCCGCCCATCCCGGTTCGCCGCCGCGCAGGAACTCCCAGTAGGCGCAGTAGGGCGTGTCGTACTCGTTGTTGCCCCAGCTCCAGTCGCCCTCGCCGTACCAGTCGCCGAAATTCACGTGGCCGTAGGCGCGCCAGTGCTCCTGGTCCTCGTGGAACTGGCGCAGCGCTTCGGCGGCGAACCGCTCGTAGCGCGGCTGCGCCGAGCCCTCCTTGGCGGCGAGCCGCGGCAGCGCCCCGGTCGCATTGGCGTAGGCGAGGCCGGGGCGGGCCGCGACCGGCGTCTCCAGCCACTCGAACAGGGGCGCGATGGCGTCGCGGTCGGCTCCGTCGGGCGGCAGGGCGAGAAGCAGCTCCGTGGTCAGCGCCATGCCCTCGCGCAGCACGTAGCGCCCATCCTGCAGCCACCGGTAGAGCCGCTGCCACGCTTCCTCGTCGCCGGGCAGCTCCTCGCCGGAGAGCTCCGGCAGGAGCTCGAGTCGTACGGCGTCGCCGCTGACGGCAACGCCCTTGGGATAGCTCTGCCAGAAGTAACGGATCCCGGCGGCAAGCGTGTGGCCGGCGGCCGAGCTCACGCGGAGGTAGCCGGAGGTGCGCCCGTCGCGGCGCTGCCGGCCGGCGGGGGTGACGATGTCGTGGGCCAGGTCGTGCTCGTGGCGCAGGCTCCAGGAGTGGTTGTCCGGGATTTCGAACCGCTCGCCGGCCAGCTCGACGGCGGCTGCCGCGAAGGGAACCTCCAGCACGCAGGAGCGGACGCCGAGCAGGGCCTGCTCCTCGTCCACGCCGGGCTCGAATACGGGATCGGCGTCCGGGTCCGCGCACAGCACCACCAGCCGGTGGTCGATCTTCACGAACGGCTGCTCGGCGTAGACGTGGATACGCAGCTCGCTGCGCAGCCGGGCGTGCCCGGCCGCGTCCCGGTGGACGGCGTCGCAGCGCAGCGTGGCGCGCAGTGGACCGGCGTGCTCCGCCGATGCCGCGCCGGCGGTGGCTTCGAGCGGCGTGCCGTCGGCCAGCTCCACGCGCAGCGCCCGGTTCAGGGGGCCGCCGGCGAGCGGTGGGCCGCCGGCTGTCGGCTCGAGAAAGATCCAGTCCTCGGCACGTGGCTGCACGGAAACCCGCAGCACCCGGCCGGCCACCACGATGTCGCCGCCGTCGCGCCGCTCCACGCTGAGCGCTCCGTCCGCGTTCGGTGCTTCGGCGGCGCCCAGCAGGAGGCGGCAGTCCGTGCGACCGCCGGGCTGGAGCGGGGGAGGCACGGCGGCGTCGACCAGCACCCAGCGGGCCGAGCCGTCGGGCCAGCGGCTGTGGATGCGGGTCTGGGCGGCCGAGGCGTCGGCAGGGCCGTCGCCCCATGCGAGCCGCGCGTCGCCGGTCGAGAACAGCGCCCCGCGGCCGACTGGCACGCCGAAGGTGAGCGGCAGCCCGGCCAGCGACGCGGCGGCGCTGGTGTCGCACAGCTCCACCTCCGCCTCGATCGGTGACACGGCGCTCGGAGAGCGCGGCGTGGGCCGGCTCGTGCTGAACTCGCAGACCGACTGGGTGGTGTCGCCGTCCTGCTCGGTTGCCGTCACCCTTGCGGTCCAGGTCCGGTCGAGCGGCAGGCCGGCAAGCGGGATCGCGTGCAGGGTCGAGGGGCCGTCCGGGGCGGACTCCGCGACCGTCGCCCCGGTGTCGTCCCGGACGGACACGGCTACCCTCGACGGCGGAAAGGTCAGGCAGTGGACGGTGGCGGCGGCATCGCCGGCAGCGTCGACCTCCACGTGCAGGCGCTCGATGGCCGGCGCGAACGCGCTGGGCTCCGGGGCCTCCGCCAGCAGCACGAAGCGCTCGATCCGGCACTCGCCGCGCCCGTCGCTCGCAAACTGAATCCACTTGACCCGGTCGTCGAACAGAATCGGCCGATCGATGACGATGAGGTGCCGCCGGTTGTCGTGGCGCCGCGGCTCGATCCGTCCCACGTCTTCGGAGCCCAGGCTGAGCTCCAGCGGGAATTCCTCGCCTGCCTTGTCGTAGATCAGGGCAGCCAGGTAGTAGGGGCCGGGCAGCTTCGGGTTCCGGGGCGGCACGCGGAAGCGGTGGCGGACGGTGGTGGTGATGCCGGCCGCCGCCACGGCGGGGGGACGGTAGATGCTGTAGTTGGCGTAGCTGGTCAGGCCTAGGTCGGGGACCCAGCCGTCCATGGACTCGCTGTCGATCGCAGGCCACGAGTGGTTTTCGGGCGCGGCCAGCAGCGCCTCTATCCGCGACTCGCAGGCGACGTCGATGTGCGGGATGAGCTCCATCGGACGCCCCGTCATCTCAGGCGGGCATCTCAGGCGGGGATGTGGTCGGCGGCCGCCGCGTGCAGGAGCCAGAGCATGGCCGTGGTGATCACGCCCGAGGGCGGCACCACGCGCACGTCGTAGCCCGGCAGGGTGATGCTGGCGTCGCCGTAGCGCCAGTAGGCGTTGACGTGGATCTCGCCGGGGTGGGGGTAGATGCTCTCGATCTCCTTGCCACCCAGGATCCATGCCGACCGCTCGACGGTGGCGCGGGCGGCGGGTAGCTCGTCGTCCGGGAAGGTGTAGTAGCCGTTGAAGATGAAGAAGTCGCCCGCTTGCAGGTCGGCCTTCTCGTCCCGCTCGGGGAAGATCAGCCGGAAAAAGCCGGGGTCTCCTGTCAGCCCGCGCTGGGCGTACAGATTGTGGCCGATCGAGGCGCACCACACCGCGTGCCCGGCCGCGCGCGTGGCGGCGGCGACGGCGCCGATCTCGGCGATCTTGCCCAGCTCGGTCGCTCGGATGCCGACCAGGCAGCGGAGCCACTCGGACAGCAGCTCGCTTCCCTTCTGGCCGGCCGGCGACGGCACGATCGTGTACTCGCCGGGGTCGTGGAAGGCCTTGCCCTCGTGCTGGGCGTTGCGGTCCAGGCCGGTGGCGAGGCCGCCGCTCATCAGGAACACGGGCTCCCTGCCGAGCGCCGCGCAGGCGTTGGCCAGCTCGATGCACCAGAGCCACCCGGCGGAGATGTTGAGCGCGCTGGCCAGCGGGCAGATGGTCGCATCGCCGTAGGGGAGGACCGGCGCGTTGCCGGCCGGTAGACCGGTGTCGATGAAGGCAGGCGCCTTCGGACGCAGGGTCGAGTCCGCGGAGCCGATCAGCGTGACCGCCACGCCGCGGTCGGCGAGTCCGTCGAGGAGCGCCCCTTGGCGGTCGGCGGCGTTGTCCTGCGTGGCCGCGATGACGACGTCTTCCGGGGAGACGCCGTCGTCGAGGGCGAACGTCTCGCCGCCGGGGATGCCGCGCACCATCATCAGGCCGGACGCGCGGTGCTGCAGCTCGCTGACGAATCCCTCCTCGTCGCTGAGCGCCCACACCCGGCCGCCCGCGCAGGCGCGTTCGGCCGCGCGTGTGGCGGCGGCTGCTATCGACGGAAGCTGCCGCTCCAGGCGGGTGAGCCCGGCCTGCACGGCGTCGAGATATTGTTGGGCAAGTGTCATCGGTGTGCTCGTGCGGCAGTGTAGCATCGGGACGAGGGGACAGGCATGGGATTCTGGATCGAAGATGGCGAGACGATGCTGTTCATCGGGGACAGCATCACCGACTGCGGCCGGCGGGTGGAGGCGGCGCCGCTGGGTGACGGGTACGTCCGCCTGTTCGCGGAGCTGACCACGGCAGCTCATCCGGAGAGGATGATCCGGTACGTCAACAAGGGAATCGGCGGCAACCGCGTCACCGACCTGCGGGATCGATGGACGGATGACGTGGTCTATCACCGGCCGGACAAGCTGTCGATCAAGATCGGCATCAACGACCTGCACAGCGTTCTGAACGACGATCCGGATGCCGTGCCCCCCGCGCGGTTCGAGGAGGTCTATCGTGCCGTGCTCGAGCGCACGCGCCGGGAGCTGGATTGTCCGATCATGCTGATCACGCCGTTCTACATCTCGGTCGAGACGACGGCAGACTCGTTCCGCCGGCGGGTGCTCGACCTGCTTCCCGCCTACCTCGACGTCGTCGAGCGCTTGAGCGCCGCGTTCGGCACGCGGCTCGTGCGGCTGCACGATGTCTTCCGGGAACAGTTGAAGTACCGGGACTCCGAAACGTTCTGCCCGGAGCCCGTGCACCCCAATGGGGCGGGCCACCTGGTCATCGCCAACGCGCTGTTCGACGCGCTGTCCGAGTGATGACTCGCCGCGAGGCGGTCCTCGCTACGCCAGGCCGGTGAGTTCCTCGCTGACTCGCCAGAGCTCCCGTGCCAGGCGCCGGTTGCCGGCCGCGGACGAGGCTCGGGCGCGGCGCCGGTCGACGAAGTAGGCGCCGGTGACATCCGCGACCTCCGGGTCGAGGGCGAGGTAGACCGGGGTGCGGGCGCCGGTGTCCACGGGACTGCCGCCGCCGAAGTTGACGTGCAGCAGCTTGGTGTCGATCACGCCGGGATGCAGAAAGTTGGCGGTCACCTCGGCGGCGTCCACGCGGCGCGCCAGCTCGCACGTGAACAGCGCGTTCGCCAGCTTGGAGTTGCAGTAGGCCTCCCAGCCGTCGAAGCCGCGTTCCATCTGCAGGTCGTCGAAGTCGATACGGCCGCTCGAGTGGACGCCGGAGCTGACGTTGACGATGCGCGCGGGAGCGCTCTCCCGGAGCCGTTCGAGCAGCAGGCTGGTCAGCAGGAAGGGCGCGAGGTGGTTGACGGCGAGGGTGCTCTCGTAGCCGTCGGCGGACACCTCTCGGCTGCGGACGGCGATGCCGGCGTTGTTGATCAGCACGTCGAGCCGCGGGCAGGTGCGCAGGATCCGCTCGGCCATGGCGCGCACCTGGGCCAGCGATCCGAAGTCGCCGGCCACCGGCGTCACCTGCGGATTGCCGGTCGCTGCGGCAAGCTCCCGCGCCGCCTCGGCGGCGCGCTGCTCGTCGCGGCCGTGCACGATTACGGCACAGCCGCGCTCGGCCAGCGCGCGGGCGGTGGCGCGGCCGATGCCGTCGGTGCTGCCGGTGAGCAGGATCGTCTTCGCGGCCACGACTAGATCACCTCGACGTTGCCGCACACGCCGAGCGACTGCCCGGAGACGTTGCGCCCGGCCCCCGAGCAGAGGAACAGGATCATGTTGGCGACGTCGCGATTGGTCACCTTGTGGCGCAGCGACACGTGGCTGACGTACTCCTCGGCCACCTCGTCGAACGTGCGGCCGAGCGCGGCCGCGCGCGCAGTGACCACGCTCTCGAAGCGGTCGCCGTCGACCACGCCGGGCAGGATGGCGTTCACGCGGATGCCGTCGGGCCCGAGCTCCTTGGCGAGGCTCTGGGTGAAGCCGATGACCGCCCACTTGGTCGCGGAGTACACCGACCGGTAGGCGTAGCCGAGCCTTCCGGCGACCGAGGACAGGTTGATGAGCGCGCCGCGCCCGGATTCGCGCAGCGCCGGCACCGCCCGCCGCGCGCAGTAGAACTGCGAGTTGAGGTTCACCGCCACGGTGCGGTCCCAGTCCTCGACGGTGATGTCCTCGACGCCGGCGGTGGGGCCGGCGATGCCGGCGTTGTTGACCAGCACGTCGAGCCCGCCCAGCGCCTCCAGCGCCGCGTCGAAGAAGGCGTCGACCTGGTCGACCGCCGCCACGTCGACCACCGCCGCCGTCGCGTCCGGCAGGGAGGCGCGGCACTCGGCGATCGCCTCGGCGGAGATGTCGCACAGGTGCACGCGCGCGCCGTGCTCCAGGAGCCCTTCCACGGTGGCGCGGCCGATGCCCCGTGCGCCGGCGGTCACGACCACTCGAAGATCGGGCGGGATGCCGGTGTCCATGCCCTTCACGGCGTGCCTCGCCGGGCGCCGCCGTCCATGTAGACGGAGCTGCCGAACACGTACGAGCAGGCCCCGGATGCCAGGAACACGGCGACATCCGCGATCTCCTCCGGCTCGGCGATCCGCCCGGCCGGCAGGCCGCGGCCCGCCTCGGCAATCAGGTCGTCCACGTCGCGTCCCTCCTCCGCGGCGCGGGCCGCGTGCAGCCGCCGCGCGCGCGTGGTGTTGGTGAGGCCGGGGCAGATCGTGTTGACCAGGATGCCGTCGCCGGCGACCGCGTCGGAGAGCGCCCGCGTCATGTTGAGCACGGCCACGTTGGCCAGGCTGACCGGCAGGTTGCCGCGCTCCGGGCTCGCTCCCGCGGCGCCGGCGATGTTGACGATGCGGCCCCAGCCGCCGCGGCTCATGTGCGGGATCGCGAGCTGCGCCATGCGCAAATAGCCGTAGCTCTTGAGCGCGAGCGCATCCTCGATCGTCTCCACCGGCAGGTCCAGCACGTCGGCCGCCTGGGCAGCCCCCGCGCAGTTCACCAGCACGTCGACCCCGCCGAGCGCGGCGGCGCCCCGCTCGACGGCCGTCCGGCAGCCGTCCCCGGTCGACAGGTCGGCGACCACGGCGCGCCCGGCCGCGCCTCGGGCCGCGATCTCCTCGACCACCAAATCCAGGCGGGCCCGGTCGCGCGCGACCACGCAGACGGAGGCGCCTTCGCGTGCCAGCGCGAGCGCGCACGAACGGCCGATGCCGCGGCTGCCGCCGGTGACGATGGCCCGCCTGCCTTCGAGCTTCAGATCCATGACGTGTGCCGTGATCCGCAGGTGTTCTGCCGGCCGCTACCTGACCTCGTCCTTCGTCTCGAACTCGGCGGGCATCGTGATCTCGATCACCTCCCAGTCGTCCGAGTACTCCAGCAGCTCGTGCTTGACGCCGGGAGGCTGGTACCAGGCGTCGCCCGCCTCCACGCGCATCTCGCCCACCCCCTCGAAGTACATGCGGGCCCAGCCCTTCAGCATGTAGGCCATCTGGAATTCCAGGACGTGCGAGTGGTAGCCCATCGCGCCCTTGCACGGCTCCGCCGCCTTGATCACCTGCGCCAATACGCGGCCCTGCGTCGCGTTCTTGATGCCCAGGTCCCGGTAGCGGAAGTAGGGCCGCAGTCCGTCCTTTATCCAGTCCGCGTCCTTCGCATGCGCCGCGAACGCGTCGATCTGCTTCGTTTCCATGCTCGCCTCCTCGCCGCCTCCCGAGTCTGTCGGATCGCCGCCTCGGCGGCAATTCGGCCCCGTCCGGGCCGCAGCTACTCCGACTGGAAGCGGAACCCGTACAGGTCGGCGTCGCGCAGGTGGAAACGCAGCCTGATGCCGCGCGGCTCGACGTTCACGGCGTCCCGCTCCGCCCATCGCATCCGGTGCCGCACCTCGTCGCCGGTAAACGGCCGGCAGGACTCGCGCTCGTAGCCGTCGAGCGGCTGTCCGGCGGTGTCGGTGACCTCGACCTCAACGAACCCGCCGGCCCCGCAGCAGGCGTTGATCGACAGGTGCGGTGCCATCGAGAACACCGGCTTGGTCTCCACGACCCCGGTATAGACCCCGGCGGTGAGCGAGACCCAGCCGTCCAGCCGCAGCGTCGCCAGGCAGAGATGATGGCCGTCGCGGGAGAGCTCGCGGTCGTGGACCTCCGGATGATCGAGGCCGGCGGCATGACCGAAGATCCACCAGTTGTTGTGGACGTTCTTGCCTCCGTAGTAGATCCAGACCTCGTCACCGACCTCGAGCGGCGCCGAAGGCGTCTCCACGCCGAGCGGGTCGTAGGGCTCGGGACCGCGGGGGATGAGCGGCCGGTGCTCCTGCAGACGGTGCCATTGCCTGCCGTCGCGCCCGTAGTGCAGGTAGGGCTCCATCACGTTGTCCACCTGGTGGTAGACGTTGAGCAGCCCCAGGTGCATCTCGCCGGCGCGCCAGGGGACGAACCCGTAGTGCCCGTCGTCGAAGTTGTCGCCGGCACCGGCCTCGAAGGCCATGGCCGGCTCCGACCAGTGCAGGCAGTCGTCGCTTTCCAGCCGGTACAGGCAGCGGCGCGTGTTCCAGATGCCGGCCGGCTTGTCCGGCCACACCGGCAGGTCGCCGGCGGCGAAGCCGGCGCGCGAGGGGGAGGTCCACCTGCGTGCCCGGCCGTGCAGGACGTACCTGCGGTCGACCGGGTCGTGGGTGAGGATCTGCACGTCTCCGGTCCAGGAGGGAATGAGCGGGTTGGCCGGGTGCGGTTGCCAGAGCACGCCGTCCTCCGACACCTGCATGCACAGGCCGGCGCTGTACAGGTTCTGAGCGGGGAAGGAGTGCGTGTCGGCCCGCAGCCCGGCGGGCGGGCGGTCGTGCCGCTCGTACTGGGTGTGCAGCATCTTGAATCGCCGCGACGAATCCTCCTCCTCCGGATCCAGGATGATGGTCTGCGTCCGGGCGCGCGCCTCCGGCGACAGGTCGAGCACCACGTTGGTGTCCATGCCGTCGATCGCGCGGATGCCGAGCCGCGGCTTCTCCCAGTGCACGCCGTCGGCCGACTGGGCGTAGCAGACGCGCGCGTCGGTGAGGCCCATGCCGGGGCGGATCGCGAAGTAATTCCGCACGTCCTCGTACCAGCACTTGAACAGGCCGTCGGCGGGATCCCTGATCACGTCGAAGCCGCTGGTGCGGAAGTAGGGCGTGTCCTCCCACGGCTGATCGCGCCGGAGCAGGGGATTGGCGGGGTGCTTGCGAGGGCTATGCCGCCGCCGCGTGATGTTCTGCACGCTGGCGATGACGTCGTCGTCGATGAAGAGCTGGCGGGTCTGGCCGATCTCCTTGAAGGCGTGCTCGCGGGAGTACGAGAAGTACATGGAGCGAGCCTAATCCGGCTCGAAGCGGAACCCGTAGAGGTCGGCGTCGCGCAGATGGAAGCGCAGCTTGATGCCGCGCGGCTCGACGTTCACGGCGTCCCGCTCCGCCCAGCGCACCCGGTGGCGGACCGCGTCGCCGGTGAACGGCCGGCAGGACTCGCGCTCGTAGCCGTCGAGCGGTTGTCCGGCGGTGTCGGTGACCTCGACCGCCACGAAGCCGCCGGGCCGGCAGCAGGCGTTGATCGACAGGTACGGCGCCATCGAGAACACCGGCTTGGTCTCCACGACCCCGGTGTAGACCCCGGCGGTGAGCGACACCCAGCCGTCCAGCCGCAGGGTCGCCAGGCAGAGGTGATGGCCGTCGCGGGAGAGTCCCCGGTCGTGGACCTCGGGACGGTCCAGGCCGGCCGCCTGTCCGGAGATCCACCAGTCGTGGTGGACGTTCATGCCCCCGTAGTAGATCCAGACCTCGTCCCCGACCTCGATCGGCGTGGACGGCGTCTCGGCGCCGAGCGGGTCGTAGGGCTCGGGGCCGCGCAGGATGAGCGGCCGGTGCTCCTGCAGGCGGTGCCACTCGCGGCCGTCGCGGCCGTGGTGCAGGTAGACCTCCATGACGTTGTCCACCTGGTGGAAGACGTTGAGCAGCCCCAGGTGCATCTCGTCGACGCGCCAGGGGACGAAGCCGTAGAGCCCGTCGTCGAGGTTGTCGGCGGCGCCGGCCTCGAACGCCATGACCGGCTCCGACCAGTGCAGGCAGTCGTCGCTCTCCAGGCGGTGCACGCAGCGGCGCGTGTTCCAGATGCCGGCCGGCTTGTCCGGCCACACCGGCATGTCGCCGGCGGCGAAGCCGGCGCGCGGGGGTGAGGTCCACTTGCGCGCCCGGCCGTACAGCACGTACCGGCGGTCGATCGGGTCGTAGGCGAGGATCTCCACGTCGCCGGCCCAGTAGGGAATGATCGGGTTGGCCGGGTGCGGCTGCCAGCGCACGCCGTCCTCCGACACCTGCATGCACAGGCCCACGCCGTACAGGTTCTGCGCAGGGAAGGAGTGCGCATCGGCCCGCAGCCCGGCCGGCGGACGGTCGTGCCGCTCGTACTGGACGTGCAGCATCTTGAAGCGCCGCGACGGGTCCTCCTCCGCGGGATCGAGGATGATCGTCTGCGTCCGCGCGCGCCCCTCCGGCGACAGGTCGAGCACCACGTTGGTGTCCATGCCGTCGATCGCGCGGATGCCGAGCTGCGGCTTCTCCCAGTGGATGCCGTCGGCCGACTGGGCGTAGCAGACGCGCGCGTCGGTGAGGCCGATGCCGGGGCGGATCGCGAAGTAGTTCTGCACGTCCTCGTACCAGCACTTGAACAGGCCGTCCGCAGGATCCCGGATGACGTCGAAGGCGCTGGTCCGGAAGTAGGGCGTGTCCTCCCACGGCTGATCGCGCCGCATCAGCGGGTTGGCGGGGTGCTTGCGAGGGGTGTGCGGGCGCCGCGTGATGTTCTGCACACTGGCGATGACGTCGTCGTCGATGAAGAGCTGGCGGGTCCGGCCGATTTCCTTGAAGGCGTGCTCGCGGGAATAGGAGAAGTACATGCGGACGGTACGCTCAGCCGGCCGCGCGCCAGGGCTCGGGCTCGCGGATGTCGTCGAGGGGAAAGATCGGCCGGCGTACCCGCTTCCACGGAAACAGCGAGAAGTCCGGGCTGCACAGGCCGGGCAGGTCGACGATGAAGATCCCGGAGGCCAGCGGCCCGTAGGCGTTGCGGAAGCCGCCGGGCGACTTCACCTGCACGACCCGGAACTCGGTGGGCTCCAGGCCCGCGCAGCGGTACATCTCCGGGTCCCACTGCACCACGGCGCGCCGCATCGCCATGATGGAGATCGGCCCCACCTCCAGCACGGCGACGCCGCCCACGTCGAACGGGAACCCGGTATTGGCCGCGGTCTCGTGCCGGAAGCGGCCGGGGGCGAGCCCGGCGACCCGTGCCGTGATCGGCACCGGCTGGTAGAAGGTCCGGTCGAGGGAGGCGCCGATCGGCAGGCTGACTTCCGCGCCGACGCCGGCCGCTTCGGCGGCATCGACGGCCGCCGCGTCGACGATGTTGAGGAGCGCCGTCCGCCGGAAGCCGGCGTCGAGCAGCGCCCGCAGCAGCGCCGTGCTGTCGCCGGTGGCGCCCGAGCCGGGCGCGTCCGCGCTGTCGCCGAAGACGTACATCCCGTCGCCGGGAGCGGCAGCCCGTTCGATCGCGGCGTCGATGGTGGTCAGGTCCGGGATGAAGTCGTGGCGGGCGTCCCAGAAGATCCCGGCCAGCCGGTCCGCCTCGCGGTCCGCGACCGGCTGTTCGTCCGCGTAGACGATCACCGTGCAGCCGTACTCGGCCAGGTCCATCCACGGCTGCACCGCGCACGCCCCGGCCGACAGGACGCCGGGCCGCTCCTCGGCGGCGACCACCTCGCGCATCACCGGCTCGAACGCGCCGCCGGTGGTGTTGCCGTTCTCGCCCGGCAGCACCATCGGCAGGGAGCGGAACGCCTTCGCCGGCCGCGGCCCGCCGTCCAGAATCCCGGTGAGGATGCGCGCGCCGAGGGCGCCGGTCTCGACGTGATCGACGTGCGGCTGCGTGTGGTAGAAGACCATCGCGTCGGTCAGGTCGACCATGCGCCGGGTGACGTTGGCGTGGCAGTCGATCGTGGCCACGACCGGCAGGTCCGGGCCGACCAGCTCGCGGACCGCCGCGTACAGGCGGCCGGTGCCGTCGTCGTCAGCCTCGGTCACCATCGCGCCGTGCGTGACCAGCAGCAGGCCGTCGAGTTGGCCCGCCTCGCGCGTGGCGTCGAGCAATTCGTCCTGCAGGCAGTTGTAGGTGGGATCGTCCAGCGGCCGGCCCGAGGAGGCCGCGAAGGCGAAGAACAGCGGCACGGCCGCCTCGCGCAGCTCGCCCAGGGCGCCCGCCACCTCGTGCCGGCAGCTTCCGAGCGTGTCGAAGACTTCGCGCCCGCGCAGGTAGAGCCCGGAGCGGAACCGTTCCAGGGACGAGCTGGCCGGCGAGAAGGAGTGCGACTCCTGGATCATCCCGCCGACGCCGACTCGGAACCTGTGATCACTCACTTGGCCGTCCGGTATCGCCCCAAGACCGTCGCCTGCGGCTTCGCTCTTGGCTCATCCCCACCGTCCGCTATGAGTGTGTCGGATATGCCGCTCACGCGCCATGTCCGACACACTCATAGCACGGCGGTACCGATAGGGCGAACGAGCCCTGTAGCCGGTTTTCGCTTGACACCATTCCGGGACCGGAGCAGGCTGGCCGGTCAAGACGCCATGTGGCGCAAGGAGACATTGGATGCTTCGACGAACGCTTCGCGTGCTCGGATCGGTGGTCGCACTGACCGTGCTCATCGTCCCGAGCGGTTTCGCCCAGATGCCGACGATGGATGTCGCTCCGACGCTCGGTGATTCGCAGGAATGGGCGACGCTTTCGGCGTACCAGAGCGAGACGGGAAACAGCATCACGTCGTTCAACGAGTCGCCGATGCTGGGCGCGATGGTGGCCGCCGGAGACCTGCCGCCCGTCGAGCAGAGGCTGCCCGCCGAGCCCCTCGTGCAGAAGCCCTATCACTCGATCGGCACGTACAGCGACCGGCCGTTGCGCCTCATCAAGAGCGATACCGAGGGCGGACCGCTCGGCGCGATCGTCCATCACGGCGCCATCGAATGGAACCGCGGTACCACCGACCTGCAGCCCTGGGTCGTGCAGGACTTCCAGTACGCCAGCGACGGAATGGCGCTGACCCTCACGTTGCGAGAGGGCCTGAAGCTCTCCAATGGCGTCGAGAACACCGCCGACGACTGGCTGTTCTGGTGGGAGGACATCGCCCAGAACGACGACATCGAGAAGTTCATGGGCAACTTCACCGTCGCGGGTGAGCCCATGACCGTGCACAAGATCGACGACCATACGGTCCAGTTCCGCTTCGCCGCGCCGTTCTGGAACGTGCACCTCTCCCTCTACGGAACCCGGCGCGCCGGGCTGATCGACCGGGAGACCATCAAGAAGTACCACATCGACTACAACGAGGACGCGAACGAGCTGGCCAAGGAGCACGGGTTCGACAGTTGGGCCCTGCTGGTCAGCGGCCTGATCAGGGACCCCTGGCGGCCCAGCCAGCAGTTCCCGCACGATCTCAACCTCGAGATCGCGTCGACCGGCCCGTGGCGGTACAAGGACTCGCCGACCGGCGCCGTGGTATGGGAGCGCAATCCCTACTACCACCACATCGATACCGCGGGCAATCAGCTCCCCTACATCGACTCCGTGATCACGACGGTGCTGCAGGATCCGGAGACGGTGAAGCTCAAGATCATCGCCGGCGACGTGGACTGGGACAACGGAGAGCTGACCCTCGAGCACTACCCGCTGCTGCTGGAGGAGCAGGGGAAGGGCGCATACCAGGTCCGCCTGGCCGCCGGCGCGAACGCGGCCGAGGCGACCATCTGGACCAACCTGACCTACCGCGCCGATCCGGTGCTGGCCGAGATCCTGTCGGACGTTCGCTTCCGCAGGGCCCTGTCGCTGGCTATAGACCGCGACGACATCAACGACACCATCTACTTCGGCGAAGCCGTGCCGCGGCAGAACACGGTGGCGCCGCCGGTGTCCTATTACAAGGAAGAGTGGGCCACCGCGTACGCGACCCGCGACCTCGACGAGGCGAACCGGCTCCTGGACGAGATGGGCCTGGGATGGGACGGCGCTCGCCAGTGGCGGCTGCGGCCGGACGGCGAGGTGCTGGCCGTCGAGGTGGTCACCCCGGGCGAGATGCAGAGCGCGCCGATCGTCGAGCTGGTGGTCGCGCACTGGAAGGAGGTCGGGGTGCGCGCCGATCTCAACATGACCACCAAGAACGCCTTTTACGAGACCATCTACGCCAACGACAGCCAGATCGCGATCCGCCCGGACAACCACGGTCTGCCGGTGATGCAGATCCTCTACCGGGCGCTGTGGCGGCGGCCCCAGTGGTGGGCGCCCCTGTGGCACGACTGGCTGGTTTCCGATGGTGAGAAGGGCGAGGAGCCGCCGGACTGGGTGAAGGAGTACAACGACATCATCAACTCGTCGTCGACCATGGACCAGGCGACGCTGGACCGCGAGCTGACCAAGGTGTTCGACCGCAACGCCAGCGACCTGCTGTCCATCGGCACGGTCGGCATGGTCGCCAGCCCGGTGCTGATCAGCAACGACCTGGTCAACATCGCCGACCGGTTCTGGAGCAACTCCGGGGTGCTGGCCTACGGCTTCGGCAACCAGCAGCGGCCGCAGGAGTGGTACTGGAGCAACTGACGCGCAGCGCTCGATAAAGAGCGCGTGCGGAGCCCCGCCCGAGCGGCGGGGCTCCGTCGTCTGCAACCGGAGGCTCGATGGGTTCGTACATCGCTCGGCGTTTCCTGTTCATGCTCCTGCTGCTGGCGATGCTCACCGTCGCGGTGTTCGTCATCATTCAGCTCCCGCCCGGAGACTTCCTCACCCACTACGTGACCCGGCTGGAAGCACAGGGCGTGTTCTACGACCAGGAACAGACCGAGCAGTTGCGGCGGATCTACGGCCTGGACCTGCCGATGTACCGGCAGTACCTGCGCTGGCTGGGCCGCATCGCGAGCGGCGACCTGGGCATGTCGCTGCAGTGGCGGCAGCCGGTGTCCAGGCTGCTGGCGGATCGGCTTCCCTATGCCGTCATCATCGCCGTCGTCACGCTGCTGTTCACCTACGCGGTGGCGATTCCGATCGGCGTGTACTCGGCCACCCACCAGTACTCGCTGACCGACTACGCCGTGACGACGCTCGGCTTCGTCGGCCTGGCCACCCCGAACTTCCTGCTGGCGCTGATCCTGATGTTCCTGGCCAACCGCTATCTCGGCTTCAGCATCGGCGGCCTGTTCTCGATCGAATACATCGACCAGCCGTGGTCGGCCGCGAAGCTGCTCGACATGCTCGGGCACCTGCCGGTGCCGATCGTCGTCATCGGCACGGCCGGCACGGCACAGCTCATTCGCGTCCTGCGCAGCTCGCTCCTGGACGAGCTGTCCCGGCAGTACGTCATCACCGCGCGCGCCAAGGGCCTGACCGAGTCGCGGCTGCTGTTCCGGTACCCGGTGCGGGTCGCCCTCAATCCGGTCATCAGCACGGTCGGCTGGGTCCTGCCGGAGATCTTCTCCGGCCAGGTGATCACGGCGATCGTCCTCAGCCTGCCGACCATCGGCCCGCTGCTGCTGGCCGCACTGGTAGCGCAGGACATGTTCCTTGCCGGCTCGCTGGTGATGGTCACGGCGCTGCTCACGCTCGTCGGCACCTTCCTCTCGGACATCCTGCTGGTCGCGGTCGATCCGCGGATCAGGATGGCCGGCTGAGCGCGCCATGAGTGAGCGAAGCGAACCTCACTCGCAGAGTGAGCGAAGCGAACCTCACTCGAAGAGTGACCGCACCGAGGCGTATCACCTTGCCTCGCAGTGGCGGCTCATGGGGCGCAAGTTCCGAAGGCACAGGCTGGCTCTGGGGGGAGGCGCGGTGCTGGCGCTGTTCTATCTGACGGCGATCTTCGCCGGATTCCTCGCGCCGTACGACGCCCACCACCGCTTCCGCGACTTCATCAACACGGCACCGCAGGGACCGCGATTCATCGATGCGGACGGCCGCTTTCACCTGCGGCCGTTCGTGTACGGGCTTACGTCCGTGCTGAATCGGGAGACCTTCCGGCGCGAGATCGTCGCCGACACGTCACAGCGCTATCCGCTGCGGTTGCTCGCCCGCGGCGACCGGTACAAGTTCTGGGGACTGTTCGACACCGACCTGCACCTGTTCGGCGTCGACGAGCCGGGCGTCCTGTTCCTGTTCGGGACCGACGCGCTCGGCCGCGACCTGTTCTCGCGGAACATCCACGCCGCGCGAGTCTCTCTGTCCGTGGGGCTGGTCGGGGTGATCCTGAGCTTCGTCCTGGGCACGGTCCTAGGCGGGATCTCCGGGTACTTCGGCCGCGCGCCCGACATGATCATCCAGCGGATCATCGAGTTCCTGCTCTCCATACCGACCATACCCCTGTGGATGGCGCTGGCCGCGTCGCTGCCGCGCGAGTGGAGCGTCGTGCAGGTCTATTTCTTCATCACCATCATCCTTGCGATCCGCGGCTGGTGCGGCCTGGCCCGCGTCGTACGGGGCAAGCTCCTGGAGCTGCGCGAGGAGGACTTCGTCATGGCGGCACGGATCGCGGGAACCGGCGACGCGGGGATTATTGCCCGGCACCTGTTGCCCGCGTTCATGAGCTACCTGATCGTGCATCTGACCCTCTCGATCCCCTTCATGATCCTGGGCGAGACGGCGCTGAGCTTCCTGGGGCTCGGTTTGCGGCCGCCCGCCGTGAGTTGGGGTACGCTGCTGCAGGACGCCCAGAACGTGTCCGCGGTAGCGCTGTTTCCCTGGCTGCTGATTCCTGCAGCATTCGTAATCGTCAGCGTGCTGGCGTTCAATGCCCTCGGCGACGGCCTGCGTGACGCGGCCGATCCCTACAAGTAGAAGGAGCCACCGAATGACCCGCTCACCGATCAACATCGGCCGACAGCCGCAGTACTTCTTCGACAACCACATGATCGAGATGGTCAACTTCGTGACCCGGACCATGCACCGGCCCCGGCGCCACCCGGCCAACCCGCTGATCCGCAAGGACAAGCCGTGGGAGATCACGCCGCACTTCCGCACCAACTGCTGGAACGTCCGCCACGACGCTCGCGAAGGGCGCTACAAGTGCTGGTACGAGGACACCGGGCTCGACTACCAGCGCGCGCTGAAGGCGCGGCGGGAAACGCTCGGTCCGATCGATTCGCGCGTTCACGACTCCAGCCGCCACCGCATGCTGTACGCGGAGTCCGACGACGGCGTGAGCTGGACCAAGCCGGAGCTCGACTACCGGACGGTGGACGGCCGCAGGACCAACATCTGCCTTGGCGACGAGACGTTCGGCAAGGTGCACGCCTTCACGATCATCGACGACCCGCTCGAATCCGATCCGGCGCAGCGCTACAAGAGCATCTTCTGGCACGAGATGACCAACATCGACGACTCCAGCATTCGCGCCGTGTACTCGGCGGACGGCCGCTCGTGGCAGGCCTACGACCGGCCGGTCAGCTTCGGCCACATCGGCGATCGCGCACTGGGGGACGTGATCATCCTGTACCCGGACACGGTGACCGGCCAGTACTACCTGGACACCCGCTCCACCGCCATGTGCACCCGCGAGGGCAACCCCAAGCTGCCGGCCGGCGGCGGGTGGGGCGACCCCTACTATCCCGGCGACGGCTTCGGGATGACCAAGCGCCGGGTCTTCAGCACCAACAGCAGGGACATCCTCAGTTGGCCCGCGCTGGACCAGACCATCGTTCCGGACGACCTCGACGACAACCTGGACGACGAGTTCTACGGCCTCACCCGGTTCCGCATGGGCGAGCTGTGGGTCGGCTTCCTGGACGTGTTCCAGCGCACGCACAACACCAAGGACGTACGCCTGGTCTACAGCCGCGACGGCTACCGCTGGAACCACGTGAGCCGCGGCTCGCCGTTCCTGGAGCGGAGCGCGGAAGGCAACTGGGACTGCTACATGGTCGAAATCTGCAACACGCCCCTGTTCCTGGACGACGAGATACGCATCTACTACGGCGGCGCCAACGTGCACCACGACTGGTGGACGCACGGCGAGATCGAGGGGCTGGACGTTCCGGAAGCCAAGGCCGGGTTCGCGGGCGGCGAGACCGCCCTCGGCCTGGCGACCCTTCGTCCGGAGGGGTTCGTCTCGATCGACTCGACCGTTCGCGACGGTGTCATGGTGACGCGGCCGTTCGTGAGCCAGGGAACCCGGGTGGTGGTCAACGCCGTGAGTGCCGCGAACGGGTACCTGGAGGCGGAGCTGACGGATGCCGAGGACGACGTGGTGCCGGGCTTCGGCCGCGACGAGTCCGACACGTTCACCGGCGATGAGACCGCCCACGTGCTCTCCTGGTCGGGACGGACGGAGCTGCCGGCGGAGGTGCTTGCCGGCGGCGCGAAGCTGCGCTTCTTCAGCCGCCACACGAGCCTCTACTCGTTCCGCTTCGCGTAGGCACAGACCGACGGCGCACCGCGTTGACGCGCGCCCGCCCGGACCGCAGGCTGCGCCCGCCATGAAGGTCGACTGCCAGAGCCACCTGTTTCCCGCCGGCTATGCCGAGGCGCTGACGCGCAACCCCGGATCGCCCACGACCACGGGCGGGGCCGGGAACTACACCATCGCGTACGGCGACTTGCAGTCGTTCCGGCTCGACCTGGAGGACTACAGCGTGGCGCGCAAGCTGCGCGACATGGACGCCGCCGGCATCGACGTCAGCGTGGTGAGCGTGAACATGCCCGGCCCCGAGCTGCTGGAGGCGGAGCTGGCCGTGGAAGCCGCGCGCGTCTGCAACGACGAGCTGGCCGAGGCGTGCGCCCGCCACCGGCAGCGCCTGGTGGGGCTGGCCTGCCTGCCGTGGCAGAGCCCGGACGCGGCGGTCGCGGAACTGGAACGTGCGACCGGCGAGCTGGACCTGCGGGGCGTCATGCTCTACTCGCACGTCGGCACCGGGCCGGTGGACGGTGACGCCCTGGAGCCGGTCTACGCCCGCATCGCGCAGCTCGGCGTGCCGGTGGTCCTGCACCCGTGCGTGCCTCCGTGGGCCGCGGAGACGAGCGACCACTCGATGACCACGATGGTGGGCCTGATGGTCGACCACAGCCTGGCGGCGCTGCGGCTGGTGCTCGGCGGGGTCCTGGAGCGCCACCCCGGCCTGCAGGTGGTGCAGCCGCACTGCGGCGGCGTGCTGCCCTACCTGTGGGGCCGCATCCGCAACCAGACCGAGGTGATGAAGCGCGGCGTCGACCGCATCTCGCGGACGCCCACCGAGCTGTACCGCCGGGTCCACCTCGATACCGCCTCGCCGTGGCCGCCGGCGGTCCGCGTCGCCTACGAGCTGGCCGGAGTCGACCGCCTGGTGTTCGCCAGCGACCACCCCTGGGTGGAGATCCAGCTCCTGATCGACTCCCTGGAGGCGCTTGGGCTACCCGCCGATGACCTGCAGCGCATCTACGCCGGCAACGCCTGCCGGCTGTTTGGCATCGCCTGAACTGACGCGGGCGTGCGGTTCGGCATCTCCAGGTGTCCGCACGACCGTCGATTCACTCCGATGTGGAAGAACGGCGTGAATGGAAGGTGAAAAAAGGGTGTCATTCACGCCCACTACTCGGGCGGTGTGTCGTGCTCTCCGATCTTCCACACTCCCTTCTCGCGGAACGCCGGAATGGTCTGGCGCCGGGCGGCATTGGTGACGGCCGGCGCCGACAGGCCACGGCGTCTGATGTAGTCGGACAGTCTGACGACCACGTCACCCCTGAGGTAACTCAGCCTCTTGTGCAAGGACTCCAGAAGAGCCAGGACGAGGATGCGCTCCATGGTCTGGCTCCGGTCCCGTTCGGCGAAGTCCCGGAACGCCTGATAGTAGAGGTCCTTTTCCTTGTCGCGGATGATGACGGAGGGCAGTCCGAGCTGGCAGAGCTGGAAGTTGATGATGACCCGTCCCATGCGCCCGTTGCCGTCGCAGAACGGATGGATGGTCTCGAACTGCAGGTGAAACAGGGCGATCTTGTCCAGGAAATAGGAGTCGTGATCGCTGGAATAGTCGAGTAGTGCCGATGCCATCAGCGGCTCCACTCGCTCCGGCGCCGGAGCGATGTGAGTGCCGACACGCACGTACTCGCCGGTCTCGCGGAAGCGGCCGGCAATGGCATCGTCTATGCCGCCCAGCAGCATCTGATGCAAGAGGAGAATCAGGTCGCGCGTCAGCTCGCCGGCGCCTGCCCGGTTGCGGGTGTAATCGACGACTCGCGCGAGATTCTTGGCCTCGAAGACCTCCCTCACGGTCACGTTCCGAGAGAGCTCCTGCTGAAGCAGGATCCTCTCGGTCTCGTCGAGCGTGAGCGTCGAGTTCTCGATGGCGTTCGAGTTGTATACGCCTTCCGGTATCTCGACGTCATCGATCATCGCCAGCAGCGACTCCTTGCCGAGCCGCAACGCTTCGTATTCGCGTCTGAGATCCCGGATGCGCGCTCTGACCGGCTGCGAGGTCGCCATCGGCTGCGGATGGTGACAAATTCACGACATTGAGGCAAGAAGGAGTGAATGGAGGCGAGAATCGGGTTTCATTCACGCTCCGCGCTCCACCGACCACCGACCGTACTGACACTCCTGGACAGGCGAGGCGGCGGCTTTCGTGGCATCGTGCTCGGCATGGGTGTGGGACGCGATGATCCCGGATAGGCTACACCCGCACCGTGATCTGCAGGATCTCGCAGTGAACCTGACAGTTGTTCTCGATCCGAGTGACGACGGCGGCTTCACGGCACTGGTTCCCTCCCTTCCCGGCTGTATCAGCGAAGGCGACACCAGAGAAGAAGCCTTAGCGAATGTCCGCGAAGCCATCGAACTGTACCTGGAACCTGTGGCCGACGACGGGGAGTTCAGCGAGAGAGCGGAGCTGATAGAAGTCGCGGTTTGAGTCGGGTACCTGTTCTCGATTTCAAGCCGGTCGTCGACACCGCTGCACAGGAGAAGCGTAGCGTCCGTTCCTGTTATCGTCGCGGCGTGATCGTGACCGACGCATCGGGGCCGAGGTGAGCGAGCGGTCAGGTTCTCTCGGTCCGGTCGGGGAGGCGGAGCGGGTCGAAGTCGTCGACGTGCTGCGCGGGTTCGCGCTGTGCGGGATCCTGTTCGTCAACATCATGTGGTTCAAGGCTCCGGGGAGCCTGGGCGGCTTCGGGTACGAAGGGCCGCCGCTCGATCGGCTGGTCGCCGCGGGCGTGTTCGCCCTGGCGCAGGCCAAGTTCTTCACGCTGTTCTCGTTCCTGTTCGGGTGGGGCTTCGCCACCCAGTTCCTGCGCGCCGAGGAACGCGGCGCAGCCGCCGGCTTCCCCCGGCGGTACCTGCGCCGGTCCGCGATCCTGGGCCTGATCGGGGTCGTCCACATCGTGCTGCTGTCGGAAGGGGACATCCTCCTCCTCTACGCCGTCATCGGGCTGCTGCTGCTCCCGCTGCGCCGCGCGAGGCCGGAGATCCTTCGCCGGTGGGTGAAGTGGCTGCTGATCGTCCCGGCAGCGGCGGCGCTGCTGATGTCCGGAGCGCTGGCGCTGGGGCGGGCGGCTCCCGAGGGCGCGGCGGAGATCGCCGCCAGCGATCGCGAGACCGCGGAGGAGTTCCGCAGCGCGGCTCGGACCACGACGGCTGCCTATCTCGACCCGGCGTTCGCGCGCTCGGCGGTGACCCGCGTCGAGAACTACGGCCGTAACGCGTGGATACAGCTCTTCCTCGCGCCGGCGGTGCTGGCCATGTTCGTGCTGGGGCTGGCCGCCGGCCGCCGCCGCCTCACCCCCGACGCCGCCGAGCACCGCGCTCTGCTCCGGCGCGTGCTCGCCTGGGGCCTGGCGATCGGGCTGCCGGTGGCGGTGCTGTCGGCCGCGGGCGCGAGCCTGCTGCCGACGCTGAGCGCGTTGATGTGCGTGTGGGTGAACGGAACGGTCGCGGGCCCGCTCCTGGCGATGGCCTACGGCTCCGGCATCGCGCTGCTCTGGCAGCGCGCCGGCTGGCAACGCGTGCTGCGGCCGCTGGCGGCCATGGGCCGGATGGCGCTGACCAACTACCTCCTGCAGTCGGTCGTCGCGACCCTGCTGTTCTACGGGTACGGCCTGGGCCTTGCGCGGCGCGTTTCACCCTCCCTGGCGATCGCGATCGTCCTCGCCATCCTGGCCGGGCAACTCCTGGTCAGCGGCTGGTGGCTGCGCCGCTATCGCTTCGGTCCCGCCGAGTGGCTGTGGCGGACCCTGACCTACGGCGTCCGCCAGCCGCTTCGACGGGCCACGGCCTGAGCTTTGACCGTATGCCGGGCATCGCATAGATTCCGTGGTAGGCCGGAACGCCCGGCCAGCCCCCCGTTCGAGATCCTGGAGGCACCATGAAGTTCCGCGCCGTTCTCGCCGCGCTCGCCATCGTTCTGGTCCCGGTCCTTGCCCCCGCGCAGGAAGAGAACCGGGGATACGACAAGGCCGATCCGATCGTGCTCGCGGTCGGTCAGGAGCACTCCGGCACGACGGACTCCGACCAGGAACGCAAGTACTTCATGGCGCACGTGGAAGCCGACGTCGAATACCGGCTCGACATGACCGGACTCTCCGTCGATCTCGACATCTACTACCTGGGATCGGACGACACCTTCCTGCGCGACTCGGTCGCCCGGTCGACCAACGCCGAGGACAACGACGAGCGCATCCAGTTCACGCCGAAGGAGGATGCGGCGTACTTTATGCTCCACAACTACGACTACAAGGAGTCGGAATTCAGGCTCCTGTTGACCAGGAGCCGGACCTACGTCGATGAGGTCGTGGCGCTGACGCCGGTCCGCCTCGACGGCGAGGTCACGTACGAGGGTCAGGTGGGCAGCCGATCGAGCCTGTACGAGCTGGGCGGCCTGACTCCCGGATCTACCTACCGCATCGCCATCGACGGCCTGCAGGTGAACGCCGACCTGCTGGTCTTCTCCGATCCGCTGTACCGGGACGAGCTGGGGCGCTCGAACAAGCGCTACACCGAGGGCGACTTCGTCACGGTGTCGACCGACCGCGACATCCTCTACGTCGAAGTGCGGGGACAACACCGTTCCGGAACGCCGTTCACGCTGACCGTCGAAGAGAGCGACCGACTGCAGGATCAAGGCTCCGCGGAGGAGCCCATGGAGATTCCGGTAGGCGAGGAGGTCGCGTCCGCGGTTGGGCAGGACAGAAGCTACTATTTCTTCGCGGCGACGCCCGGGCGTCCCTACACGATCAAGCTGCTGTCGCCGACGATGGATGCCGATCTCTACCTGCACGGCGACGCCGGGTTCACCGACGTTCAGGAGATGTCCGACAACCTCCGGGGAGAAGACGAGGTCGTGTCGCTGACCGCCAAGAGCGACGCCGTCCATTTCTCCGTGGACGGCCGTCACACGAAGGGATCGGGAGCCAACTTCGAGCTGCACGTCATCGAGGAGACGTTCGACAACGAGGGCGAGGAGCAGGAGCCGATGACGATCGCCGGCGCCAGCCACGCCGGGCAGATGCAGGCCGAGGGGGACAGCTACTACCGGATCCCGGTGGTCCCGGGCAGGATGTACCTGATCAAGGTGACCCAGCAGGAAATCCGCGGCACCTGGCGGTTTCATTTCTACATATACGATGACGAAATCCGCGGCCGGAAGCTGGCCTCGGCCGGCTACATCAACGGCAACGAATACAAGTCGGCCCTGATCGAGAGCTTCTCCGGGGAGTGGCTCTACCTCCACGTCCTCTCCTACGACGAGGACTTCGGCAGCAACTTCACCGTCGAAATACAGGAAGTCCTGCTGGCGGAAGCCGGGTAAGCGCCTGAACCGGGCGGCCGCTCAGGCGACCGTCAGCCACCGGCTACCTCCGCGGTGCTCCGGATTACTCGACCGGTACATGAACGCACGCGAGCCCGTCTATGTGCTCGAAGTGGGCGTCCGAGGTCACCAGCTCCGTGCCTGTCTCCATCGCATGGGCGGCTATCCACAGGTCGTTGGTCGGCAGGGGCCGCCCTTTCGCTCTCTGCGCTGCCGCGATGCGTGCGTAGCGATCCGCTGTAATTCGACTCACGGGTGCGAAGGTGACATAGGGATTTGCCAGGAAGGAATCCAACTCGCGAATGTTCCGAGCGGTCTGTGCGCCATGCCGATACCCGTACAGCAATTCGCCGACTACGACAGCGGACAGCACGATTTCCTGGGACCGGCGAACGATGTCGGCGACGGCAGGATGGCCGCGTCCCAACTGAGATTAGGCGGTGGAGTCCGCGTCGGTGAAGAACCGGAACGCCAGCTCGGGGTTGGCGTCGATTGTCAATCTGCCGATCGGCAAGCCGTCGACAGAGAGCCACCCAGCGCGGGTTCGGTGAGGGTTCGGCTCTGCGTCGTCGCGGCGACGGTTCCCAGCAGATCATGACTGCCCTCGGGCCTGCTATCGTGGGAGGCATGGACGGCGAGCGATGCGGCGGCGCGGAGGATGTCTCGCCGGGAGGGGCGAACGGGATTGTGCGGCTGCACGGACTGAAGCAACCGCCCTACAACACGACCATGATGGGCGTCGTCACGGGTGCCCTCGATTACTACGGCATCTCCCGGACGCCGGGTGAGGCGTTCGTCCTGTCCGGACACGCCTTCCTCATGAACGTTCATGAGGAACTCTGTCCGAGCGGACCGTACCTGTGGCGCTACGACCGGTTCTTCGAGCTGCTGGCCAACCTGGGCCTGGCGATGCGGAACGCCGGCTCGCTGACGCCGACGGCTGATCCCGCCCGCCGGGCGGCGTTGGAGGAGCGTCTGCGCGGCGCCATCGACGCCGGCGTCGTCTGTTCCCTGTTGAACATGGAGCATCAGCTCCTGCTCGGCTACGACGGAGATGGCTTCACGCTGGCGCAGCCGTGGGGCCCGGACTGTGCGATGACGCCTGCGCGGCTCTCGTTCGGTAGTTGGCGGGAGTTCCGTGACGGCCCGCCCGTGACGTTCTTCACCCTGAACACCTGCCGGCCGCGGCCAGAGAGCGCGGTCTCGGACGCCATGGACTTCGCCATCGACCTGTGGCGTCACCCGGAGCGGTACACCGAAGCGCCCTACGCCGCCGGTGCGGGGGCGTACGACACATGGCTCGATGCCCTCGACGGCGGCCACGGCGACGGGGTGGGCAACTGGTGGAATGCGCTCGTCTGGGCGGAGTGCCGGGCGCGGGCTGCCGACTACCTCCAGGACCTTTCGGGGGACGATGCGCCCGAGCCGTTCGGCGACGGAGCGGCGCGCTGGCTCGCCACTCGGTACCGTTCGGTGTCGGAACTGCTGAACCGCGCTGCGGACAAGTCAGCCTCCGCGGACGACAAGCGCCGCCTGATCGCCGAGGCGCGCGCGGTCGAGACCTCGTGCATCGATCGCATTCGCGAACTCCGCGATGGTGACATGACCTCGGGCGCTTAGCGGTAGACACCTCGCGGAGGCGGCCGGCGAACTCACGCGTGGACAGCGCTACGTCATAAGCGAATAAAACAAACTCCTGCCACGACGTGCTGGCCGCTACGCTCCTCGCCGTGCTTGGAGTATAATGCGCCCCGTGGCTTCAATCTCTACTACGGAGCGCGCTGAAGGCACGCGCTGGAAGTCGCGGCACATGGAGCTCTGCCCATTAGCCGCCCTCGTAGGCCATGATGGGCGACGGTTGAGCTGAAACAGAAAACTCCCTGAAAATCAGCCCTTCTCAATAACTATCTTACAATCGGACAAGAACCATGCCTGCAAATGTCATAGACGCACTGGAACAGTTTCGGCCAGACAACACCTTCGTCGTTATCTGGCGCTACATGAGTTTGAGACGGTTCGAGGAATTTGTAGAGTCGAACAAGCTCGTTTTCACTTCTCTCGACAAATATAACGATAAGTACGAGGGACATAATACGCTTGTTGGCAACCTCATAACTAATGTAAAATTGGGCAGTTCGGCGTGGGTTGATCTGTACGATAAGACATTTCAGACCCTGCGCGAATTGAGTTACGTCAATTGCTGGACAGAAGGTCCTGCTGAGAACGCCGCGTTTTGGGAAATCTATGGAAAGTGTGGCACTGCTGTAGCAATCCGGTCGACGTACAATAAACTAAGTAATGTGCTTCCAAATGACTATGTGTTAGGTCGTGTAAACTATATCGACTACAGTTCCTCGCCCGGATTCAAAACGGACGACGACAGTGCATATCCATACTTCGCACACATATACCACAAGCGATTGGAATTTAGCTATGAGAGAGAAATCAGGGCGGCGCGCATACCACGACTCGAAGGACCAGGCGAACGAACAAGTGCAGATGTTCTCATTCCCAATCTCCCCGATCTGATAGATTCTGCGTGGATACGTCGGAGTGATCCCGATGAAGCAAGAATGAGAGTAGAGGATCTGTGTAAACAGCACAACTTGAATTACCGAGAGTCGAGAATAAACGATCAACCATTACAGTTTCAGTTGTCAGAGCAGCAAAGGGTGATATTGAAGGACAAGATTGTGGCTGCTAACATACCTGATGATTTGCCAGGGACGCTTTACCCCATACTGATCACAAGATTGTATTTGGAAACCCTAAGGGGTGAATAGTGGATCGTGAAAGAACGCTTGCGGATGCCCTAAGGCGTTAATGATCCTCATAAAGACAGGGACTCGTCGATGCGTTCGATGTCCTGCAGGGCGCGATTCATCTCATCCGTCTGCTGGGGCGTCCAGCTACCGATGAAGCCATCCAAGGAGGAGCCCACGACGGAGCCCTGATCGTCTGCAAGACCGGCTCCACGGCGAAGGAGGCGCAGCACCGCCTGATTCACCGATATTCGCTCCTGCCGCGCCAGTCGGCGAATGCTGTCGGCCAGTTCGGCGTCGACTCCTCGAACCGTCAGTTCATGCACTGCTTGCCCCTCCTCGGATGACTCATTCACGTATGATCATGACCCATGTTGCGCATCGAGCCGGAGCCGATCAATCGTGGCTCACGCGTGCGGGATCGCCGCACTGATGCGCGCCGCACGCAGCAAGTACAGCGGGCGAACACCTCGCGCAGGCGGCGGGCGACGTGTTGGGCTCGCCGGGCTACCGGCTCGTGGATTCAGAGCTGGTTCGGACAGGATCGTCAGCTTGTCTGTCTCGAGGAGACGACAGCTCCGTCAAGCGCTTGGTGGTGGACTTCCAGCCGCGGCCGGCGAACGAGGTCGCGGGCCGCGAGTCTCAGGTCAAACGGATAGAACGAGGATGAACCGGCAAGCCCGTGGAGCGGGTACGCTCGACTGGCGCCGTCCGCGATTCCGGCTTCGAGGAGCCAGGCGCCGACTGCCGCGTTGTGGACCGCGATCTTGGGCGCCGGCGCGATGATCCCCCGCTCCTCCGTCTCCACCACGACGCCCCAGGCGACGAACGAACGGACGACTCGTTGTACGGCCCTCGTGACGGTGCTCCGCGTGCCCCAGGATTCGGTCATACGGCGGACGATCTGGGACAGGGCAGCGCTGCCCTGCAAGGACAGGAGCCGTCCGGTGGTCGACGCGACGTCGCGGAAGAACGGGTAGCCTGCCAGGCACATCCCCCAGTGGAGCGGCAAACGGTCACGCTCGACGCTCGCGCGGAGCAGAAGGAGCCCGTCGTCACGGAGCGGGACGACCGTATCGGGTACGAGCACCCAGAGGTGCATCAGCACGGTCATGGTCTTGCCGCGGGCGCTGTGCGAGCCGATGCCGGCCACCTGACCATCGAGCAGGCGGTCGAGCCGTTTCCGTATGTCGGCTGCGGGTAGCCCCTGTGAGGCCCAGTCGGCGGTGGCGTCGAGCCAGCTCAAGTGGATCTTGCGGTCGAATCCGACGAGCTTGTGCTCCATGTCCGGGCTCACTTCCTGTCGATCCGTACCAGAGGGACGACCACCTCGTCCAGCGTGATCCCGCCGTGGGCCACCGGCCGCTCCGACGGGCGGACGAACGAGGACCGACCGGGGGCGATCAACGCAAGGTAGTCATCCGGCAGCCCGACTGGCGGCCACGCGATTGTACCAGAAAATCGCTCCTCGACTCGTTCGCGCAGCGCCGGATTGGGGTACACGCGGACTCGCTGGCCACGCAGATCCGCGGCCGCGCCCTCCCGCGGCTGGCCGCAGCCTGTTGTCTCGATGTTCCCGTGGTCGGAGGTCAGGAATACGGCGAAGCCATGATCGATCAACAAGTCGAACAGCGCTGCCAGAAATCCCTGGCCGGCCCACTGGCGAACCTGGTTGTGCATGCCGGACTGTCCGAGCTCCATGCCGTGCATGATCCTGTCGACTGCGTCGACGACTAGCCCCACGGCGCGCATCCGGGGATTCGACACAAGCTGCGCCACTCGGGCAAGGTCCGGCCGATCACGCAGGTTCTTCTCGTAACCCACGGCAGTCGGAGACAACCGCTCGCCGACCCAGAATCGTTGCCACGCGGCGGGCTCGCGGTCCGTCGTGTGGATGGTCTCCGGGAAGTAGAGCGGAGCGCAGGCGGCAAAGCATGCTTGCCGCGAAACCATCGTGAGCGTGGGAACCCACGCAAAGAGGCTGTCTTCCCCATACCGCAAGCCTGGCCGTTGGCTGCCGAGCACACCATGGACCGTGATCCACTGATCGAGCGACAGGCCGTCAACAACGATCAGTGCAGCTTTCCCGTTTGTGGAATCTTCCAGAGTCCGAGCGAGCACTCGGGGCACATGGTGGGTCATCACCGGCGGCGACGGCGGCTGGTTGTGCAGAGTGCCGAAGCGCTGGAAGAGCCACGCCGTGAACGCCGTGTCGACCCGGTCGCGCAAGCTGCGGTGTCGGCTTCGAGCATCATCGCGTTCGGCGCAGTCCCGGCCGAACAGCAGAGCGTTCACCTGCGCCCAGCGCTGCGCAAACCCCAGCCAATCCTGATGGCGGGCCGTCTCGTCGGGGATCGACTCATCGACGCTCGCCAGCAGAGCATCGATTCGTCGCTTCAGATCGGCCTCCGGATCGGTCCTGACTCCGATGATCTCCCAGGAGCCACTCCTCCGCTCGGCTCCAGGATGTTTCACCGGCTGAAGCATGCCCTCCATGAACAGGTTGTCGACGTAGACGCGCACGTCGCCATGGCCGAACGGGATCTGGGTCGGTCCCGAGTAGCGCAGCGTTGTCGTCGCAGGTTGCGTGGTTTGCTCATGGATGGAGGTCTCGCCGATCGTCTGGCGATCGAGGAAGATCGGCCAACGCTCCTGCAGGAACGCAAAGAACGCGTCGCGATCGGTGACGATCTCGTTCAGCGGCCATGCTGCGAATAGCGGGTTCTGTCTCAGCAGCCGGAGGAGATGATCGTCGAGGATGGCGGGAACACGGAGATCCCGGTAGTGCCGGCGCAGCAACAAACGCAACAGGTCGGACTCCTGCCTGATCGTCTCGGGGGCGATCCCGAAGACGTGACGCAGGACGAACTCGGCAGTGGGGCCGTCACCGAGAGGACGGGCCGGCGGTTTCCGGAGCTGGCCTTCGTACAGGGCGTCGAGGTGGCTCCGGTCCAGCGTGTCTATGACGGGATAGCTCAGATGGGGGAACAGCTCTCCCAGGGTGAACGATACCTGCCGGCCTGCCTGCAGAAGATCGTGCGGAAGTGCGCGCATGTCCGATGCCGGCGCCCGCATCCCGACGACGAGATCGGCGTGTTCGCCTCGATCCCAACGCGACCGATGCCGCGACTCGTAGGCGTAGCGGAATGCGACGTGATCCTCGAATGCCATCAGCTCGAAGCCGCGGTCCGCGATCTCCTTGAGAACCTCCTCTTCCAGCAGCAGGCCGTCGGGGTCCGCGGCGATCGTCAGTCGCGCGGCCTGCGGCGTGAACTCCTTGAGGATCGCGTCGCGCCAGCTATTCACCGGTCATCCCGCCGTCCACGCGGACGATGACTACGGGAACGAGATCGGGACCGATGTCTCCCTCCCGGTCGAGGGCGGCACGCCACGACTGCTCCTCCACAGCAAGCTCCGCCAGGCGATGGTTCCGCACCGCCGGCAGCCCGATTCGGGCAATGGACCGGCGCCGGGCGGCGAAGGAGTGTTCGCCCCTCTCGCGGCGTGCGGAGACGTCCGAGCGATGCGCTCGCAGCAGTTCCTGATAGATCTGCTGCCCGTGTTCGCGGGCCGACTGCTCGACGAGACCGAACGCCGTCGCGGCGTCGGCGCCGTCGAGGTTGCCGCTGGCGACCGGCTGTTCGGACAGCAGCCGATCCCAGATGAAGCGCGCCGTCGGCGCGAGAACGCGTCCGTCATCGTGTCGGAAGAGAGGCGTGACGCGGCTCCGATCCTGCTCGGGAGCGTGCAACGTGACCTGCCAGAGGGACCAGAAGCCCCGGACGCCGGCCGGCAGTCCCGTGATCGCAAGGCGCGAGACCGGTTGCCCGGGCGCGAACCGCGGAAGCCGCTCGGCGAGCTCGCGCACCCGCGGGTCCTCCAGCGTGAGGTGCCGTGCGGAAGGCTCTCGTTGCGCGTCCGCGGCGGAGAACACGACGTTTCCCATGGGCTCTCCGTCCGGCCACGTGAGGCGCCACGCGCGCCCGTGCCGCTCGGCCGTACCTCCCTGCGCGCGAACGTGATTGACGGTCATGGCCTCGACCCAGTGGGGCAGCGAGTGGTTCTTCAAGCGCACTGCCTGTCCCGGATCAAGTTTCTCGGTGAGCCCGAGAACCGCGTCGCTGTTCCGGGCGGCCTGACCGTGCGCTGCGACCTCGCGCACCACGGAGTCGACCTGGGCGTGCAGGTTCTCCGGCCGCGCGAAGGCATCGACGTAGAGAGCATCGAACATCTGCCCGGCCTCCGCCGAATCGAGGATGTCTGCGGTCTTGTCGACGCCGAACTCTGCGAGGATGACCGCCAGCTTCTCCTCCAGCACTTCGCGCACGCGGTGTTCCACCGTGTCCCGCACCACGAAGTTGACCGCGCGGACCGCGTGTTCCTGGCCGATGCGGTCGACGCGGCCGATCCGCTGTTCGAGCTTCATCGGATTCCAGGGAATGTCGTAGTTGATCACCACGTGGCAGAACTGCAGGTTCAACCCCTCGCCGCCGGCGTCCGTCGACACCAGAAAGCGGGTCGAGCCGGCGAACGAACGCTGCACGTTCGCGCGCTCGTCCAGTCCCATCGATCCGTTGAGGCAGACGACCGAGAAGCCGCGGTCGGCCAGAAACTCGCGCAGCATCTCCTGCGTCGAGACGAACTCCGTGAAGATCAGGATCTTCAGGTCGGGGTCGCCTTCGTCCTGTTGCAGCCGATAGATCCAGTCGAGCAGAGCGTCGGCTTTGGCGTCCACGCCGGCTGTCTCGGTCCGCTTGGCCGCCTCCAGCAGCAGTTCCACCTCGGCGCGTTCGTTCTTGAGCGCACTCAAGCGACTGGTAAGCAGGGTGTCGATCTGCTCCTGACCATCGAGCTCCACCCACTCCTCGTCCGTGAGCTCCGGAAACAGCATGAGTTGCTCGCCCGGTGCGGCGAGCACTTCGATGCGGCGTTCCAGCGTCACGCGGATCGCCCGTGTCGAGGAGGTAACCAGACGCTGCATCAGGATCATCAGGAAGCCGACGTGTCCCTTGCGCTCCCGTATCGCCCGGTTGTAACCCTCGCGGGCATACTCGGTCACCGCCTCGTACAGGGCACGCTGCCCGGCGTGCCGTTCCTGGTACGCGATCGGCTCGAGTCGGGTATGGCGCGGCTTGAAGAGCGGCTGTCCCTCCGAATCGATGGCGTGCCGCTTCTCGGTACGGATCACGAACGGCTGGACGCGCTCACCGGAGATCTCGCTCGGATCGGGGAACGCCGTCTCGTCGATCAGCGACATCAGCCGATGGAACGCGTCGGTCTTGCCCTGGTGGGGAGTCGCCGACAGGAGCAGCAGACACGACGCGGCGTCCGCCAGTCCGCGGCCGAGCTGATGGCGGGCTACCTGATCGGAGCTGCCTCCCAGGCGATGCGCCTCGTCGATGATGATCAGGTCCCAGCCCGCGGCGGTCAGGTCCTCGAAGCGCTCGCGGTTGTGCTCTGCCACTCGCTCGCTCGACCACCCCCGGCGTCCGTCGAGCGGCTTGACCGCGTCCAGCGGGCAGACGACCTGATCGCACGTCCGCCACACGTTGTCGGCGCGGGCAAGACGACGGAACGCGGGGAAGTCGCTCGGAATGAACGCGCGGAACTCCTCCGCGAAGTGGGTGCGCATCTCCGCGACCCACTGGTTGACCAGTCCCTTGGGCGCCACCACCAGCGTCCGGCGAACCACACCCCGCAGCTTGAGCTCGCGCATGATCAGCCCGGCTTCGATGGTCTTCCCCAAGCCCACTTCGTCCGCCAGCAGGTAGCGGACGAGGTTCCCGCCCGTCGCCCGCGCCAGCGCCTGGATCTGATGCGGCAGCGGGATGACCGACGACTCGATCGGCGCCAGTAGAGTATCCTGCGTCAGCGCCTCGGCGACCCGACCGGCCGCCGCCACGTAGGCGAGCCAAGCCTTGCCGGGGACCCCGGCGCGCGCCGCCGGTTCGAGCCGCTCCGCCCGGACTCGCACCAGCGCCTCCGCAGCCGGCAGCCAGACCCGGCAGTGCGCATCGCCCCACAGCTCGTGCGCTTCCACCACGCGCCCTGCTTGGTGGTGCTCGCCGCTCCACACCCAGTCACCCGGCTGGTGCATCAACCAGATCCTTGCCGACCCCGAGGTGCCCTACAGTTATCGGGCCGTTCGGGCTATCCCGCGTTTGTTGACGCCAGCATCGCCACTCCCCATATTGCAGACAAGCGCCTCCTCGTGAGGAAGGCGCTTGAAGGAGAGGTGACCGAGTGGATCTCGGTAGCGGTCTTTCGACCGTTGGGCCGAAGGCCCGTGGGTTCGAATCCCATCCTCATCTTACTTAGGTACTCAAACACTGAGAACCTGTCAAGTCGTAGGTAAACTGACAATCACAGAGGGCGCAGATAGACCAATGCCGAAGCGACACTATTTGTCACAATGCTACCTGAAAGGATTTGCCACACGCGAAGACGATGAGGCGATATGGCAATACAAGAAGTCAACCGGCGTATTGAGGAAGAAAGGTATAGGAAACATAGCGCAGAGGACCGACTACTATACACGTATTCTGACTGACGGAAGCCGCGACGAGCAAGTCGAGGAACATTTCAGCCGACTAGAAAATAGGTGGCCGCCCTTGGTGCGTATTCTGAACGACGCAGCCCAAGCCGTCTATTCGAAGTCGCTATCGCTGAGCCAGCGCATGACCAGCGATGACTTGAACGCCTTGCTCCGGTTCATGTTTATGCATGGTATAAGAGTACCTGCAAAGATGGATTTCATTCGTGCATACGTGATGACTAAGCATCCGCGTCGTGACCAGCTAACAGATGATGAAGTACAGAACTACGTTGTCGGAGGCTTGATCGGGACGCATGATGAGGTGATAGATGACTGGATAAGGCGTCTACGGGAAAAGGGAATGAACATCTTCTTGCTACCTGCTGGTTCGGGGAAACTAGGGTTCTTCACCTCCGACGACCCCTTGTTTATTGGCGGAGACATACGGCAGGACTCAACGCGCATCGTTTTTCCGGTACATAGAAGGACTTTGCTCATGTTCGAGCATCCCTCCGATCATCACGGCGACGCAAGAGCCTTCTTGATCAGAGACAAAGAACGAATAGATGAGGCAAATGTTGACATGGTAGCGAATGCGAAAGATGAGATATACGCACACGATCCTGCTTACCTTCATGAGATCCTCAAGAAGATGGGGTTTGAAGTGGAGTTGCGAGAAAGCGCTGATGGAGCCTCAAGGGAAGTCCGAGGATTCAGAGACTCATGACATTCTACAAAGTTTCCACATCCTCATTGTGCCGAAGCCAATTCTCGGCTGTCATTCCTCTCAGAGATCTCACGCCGTCGCCCGTACCTATGGGCTGCGGGTCACGGCTTGGTCGTACCACATGAGCAGTTTGGAGTCTTCCTGGAGCACCGCATCCGGGATCTTCTGCGCGACGGCGATGATGGTCGCGTAGTCCTGCCGCTGCCAGGCGCGGCGGAAGCCGGCGCGCACCGCTTCCAGACGGAACACCCGCAGGCGGCGGTGCGCGGAGTCGCGGTAGTCGTCGAATTCTCTCAGCAGGGCGCGTTCGCGGAGCTTCTCCAGGTCGCCGGCCTTGCGTGGGTCGGGCACGTACCAGCGGTCCCTGGCTTTGGCGCGGAGGGCGGCGTCGTCCTTCTCAAGGTTGCGCAGCTCCTTGAAGTTGGTCGACAGGTAGCCGTGGATCTGGCCGGGAACCTCGCCGGCGCCGTCGTAGCACAGGAAGTTCTGCGCGAGCAGCGCCGACAGTTCCGGCATTCGCTCGTGCTTCTGCCAGCCGCGCAACTCCCGGATGAAGTGCGGGTGCACGTCCTGGAAGGTCTGCGGCTTCCCGGTGAGCGCCTGCCGCAGCCATTGGATCGCACTCGCCTCGTCGTCGACGAACAGGGTCAGTTGGTCGAGCGCCTTCGCCTTCAGCCGCCGGCGGTCGTATTCGGCGACCTGTTCCGGCAAGAAGAACATGCCGTCGCGCTCGGGGAAGCGCGTTTCCAGTCCGGCGTGGAACTCGGCGGCGGCGAGCGGCACGAGGACGCCGCGCTGAACGTGGAAGGCGACCATCCGATCGAACAGCAGGAAGTTCTGGCGCTCTGCGATCACTTCGGCGCGGTCGTCCCGGGCCACGAACAGAGGGAGATGCCGCAGGTGCGTGCGGACGAAGTCCCAGACGCCCTCCTCGGTGCCGGCTGCCAGCTCAAAGCGCGCTTCGAGCCCGTAGTTCGGCTTGTAGGCGGAGATCACCAGATCCTGCTTGACTGCAGTGCTGGTCACCTGACGGTAGGAGCCCTGCCGCTTGTCGAGGGTCCGCACGTCGGCTACCACGAAACCGGCGGCGAGGATCGCCTCCTGGATGGCGTTCCAGACGGAGTTGCGGGAGTTATGGAACACCACGGTCATCCAGCGGCCCGGTTTGAGGACGCGCCCGTACTCGGCGAAACAGCGCTGCATCGCGTGCAGATAGTCCGTGAGCGTCTTGCCCTTGGCTCGGTCGATGATCGCCTCGGGCGTGGTGGCGGTGCGGACGCGGTGCCACGATTCGACCAGGTAGTTGAGGTCGGCGTAGTAGATGTTCTCGCCAAACGGCGGATCGGTGAACACGTAGTCGACGACGTTGTCCGGCAGGTCGAGGGCACCGCAATCTCCGGTCGAGACCGCAACGGTGCGGTGCCGGGGTGCGCGCTTGAACGCCTTGGTCAGACGGCGCAGCTTGCTGTTGAGGATGTACCAAGGCGAGACCTCGGCGATCTGCGACCCGACGTAGTAGACACCCGATAGTTGGCGATTCACCTGTGAACCACCAGGCCGACCGTGTTGAAGCGGTTGGTACCGGTTGAGCAACGACATCCCCCAGATCGCCTGCTCGACGAAGAACAGCAGCATGTTGCGCATCCGGGCATCGGCGCATGCCTGAGCGTGGCGCCACAGCGCGGCTAGCGCGTGCGCAGCGCGGGGTAGGAGCAGGTGGTGCAGGTGGGTGAATCCCTTCGGCGCTAGGCGCGAACCGTGATACATTTGCTCGATAGGGAACGCATTCACCGGAACCGCAGGCGGCAGCGGGAGACTCTCGATCCGCTCGAGATTCGTCAGATCGTTTCGATCCGGAGGTTTCCCAAATCGGCCCACGTCTGTAGCGCGCGCGTTGATCAGCACCGGGTCCAGCCGGATGCGTTGCCACGGTTCGCCTGACGCCGGATCGGAGCGGGTCCTGAAAGAGCGTTGCAGATTGTCCTTCGACAATGCGACCGAGCAGTGCGGACAAGGGAACCGATCGCGCGTGCGCACGGTCTCCACGTCGAGGGCCTCCTGGAGGAACACGACTTCGCCGGCACACTCCGGGCAGGAGAACACCTCGCTCCATACGGTGTAGTCGATCCGACCCTCAGTCCCGCTGTCCGCATGGAGCGTGTCGTACATCCAGCCGATCTCCGCTTCAATGTCGTCGAGCAGGCGCCGGCCGGCTCGGTCGAAGGCATCGACGTCGAAGGGCGTCGTGTAGTTGGCGGCGATGAAGGTGGCGGCGGGGGACAGATCGCCCAGGATCGTGTGGCGTTGCCCCCACTCGGGCTCCTGCCGGCCCTGCTGTTGCCACCGTGTCTCGATCTCGGAGCGGTACGACCGCGACCGGGTTTCGCACCACTGCGCCGCCACCCCGGTCATGCCGGTGCCGCAGAAACCATCAAGGATGAGGTCCCCCGGCTTGGTGTAGTGCAGGATCGAGGGCACGATCGCCCGGTGCGGGACCTTGGTGTGGTAGCCGTGCGCCCGGTACAGCGGGTCGGTCTTGCCTTCGCTCACGTCCACGGCGAACGGTTCGCGGTGGTACGGCTCGTCCGGGTCGTACGGACGGCCATGTCGTCCCACGAACTCGGCCAGGAACGGGTTGGGGCAGGCGGTGTACCAGGGCGGGTCGGACAGGCGCAAGATGTCTTCGTCCTCTCCGACCGGGAAGTCGGGGCGTTTCCGCAGCTCCGGGAGCTGCTCCTCCAGGCGGTCGAGGAAATACGTGCGCCGTGCGTCTTCCGACTCGAACGTCATGCCGAGGCACTCCACCGGCTCCGGCGTGACCGGACGTTCGTCGAACAGTCTTCCGCTGCCGGGCTTGCCGGGGACTGGCTCGGTCCGGAAGAGCTTCTCCTGCGAGCGGTCTTCCTGCTCAGCCATCCACATCGCCTCCGGCGAGTCGTACCGTGATCGAGTCAGCGGAAGACAGTGACGAGGTTGCCGCACGGCAGTGGGGTTGCTCAGTGACCAACCCCGGATGACCAGTGACCAACCCCGGCACGTGGCAACCGCGGCTCATGCGTCTCCCTCGCGGCCAACGTCGGTTCGCCATTCGTGCAGGAATGCCAGACCTGCCTCGGTCACCACGTACGCCTGGTCGGGGTGGTTCGGCTCGTCCGGGCGGGTCATGCGGATCAGCCCGGCCCGAAGCAATGGGTCCAAGCGCTTACGACGAAAGAACGTACGGTGCGAGAGCCCGGTCTCCCGCATGAGGTCGGCTTGCTTGCGCGGTACTTCGCACCGCGCGATGATCGCGCGCTGATCGTCGGTCAGGTTGGTCAGTGCGGGAGTGACCAAGTGGGCGTCAGGTCTGCCGGGTTGGTCACTGACCAACCAGTCGGCGCCTTCCCGGACTTGGTCACTCGTCGACTGACCAAGCTGCGCAGTGTCGAGGCTACCTTTGATGTGTTCGGCAAGGTGGTACCGGCCTGTATCTCCCGACGGCTCCAGGAGTCCTTGCACCGCAAGCGCGTCCAGAACCTTCCGAGCCTCCGGCCCCGAATGGCCCGTCACCGCCTTCGCGTCCGCGAGCGACGCGCCGCGCCGACGGCAGGCGAAGGCGAAGAGTCGTGCCTGCGGCTCGCTGAGCTTCACGCCGAGCTGCGCCTGCAGGAGCCGCTGCTCTCTGCTGAACAGCTCCTCGCGTAACAGAACAAGCCCGAATGTCTTCTTCGCCTTGTCGTCCTCGATCACCGGGGGAACGTGGCCAAGCCGCTGCCAGCCCTGAAAGATCGCGCGTACGCCGGTCCCCGCCTGCTCGCTCAGCCCGATCCGGCGGAACGCGGCGACGATCGCCGGGTTGCGTACCTCCTTCTCGGTGGGATCCAGAAGCTCGTCGGTGGGGGCGAAGGAGTCGCCTGGATTCCAGAACACCGTCCGATCGCGGAAGAACCTGATCGACGCCTTGCGACCGTGATCGCCGTAGTCCTGGTGGATAAGCAGATTGATGGCCGCTTCGCGGAACGAGACATAGTCGGGGGGATCGTCATCGTGCCGGAGCGTTGCCGCGTCCACGCCAAACGGGTGTTCGGCGTGTTTCGCATAGCGCTCGGACAGCGTCAGCCACGCCTGGACGAGATTCTCCTCGACTACGATTCGGTCGTTCCATCGCCGGTCGGTCGACCACGAGTGGAACGGAGAGTCGATGAACTGGCAGTCGACGACCGGTCGCGGGAGTGTCCGGCGTACGTGACGTGCGCGACCGACGACGAGGATCGCGGCGCGTGTGGGCGCCAGGCGATCGCCCTGTTCCACGACGAAGCCCCATTCGTTCAGGAACTCCACGTTCGAAAGCCCCTGATGCCTGCCGGGGTTGCGTTCGTCGAACACTCGCCGGTACCAGCGCACGGACTCCGGGTCGAAGAACTCCTCGGCGTCCAGCTCGGACAGCGTCTCGCCATCGTAGCGGTCCGCGGAAGCATCTCGCAGAAACCGCTCGATTTCCGCCGGAGTACAGCGCTGGTCGCTGGCGCCGCGCCGGATGAATGAGCGTCGGATGTCGCCGTCGAGGTAGACCGGCTTCTCGCTCCGAGCCGACTCCGGGATGTGGAAGACGAGGAGCGTCTTGCCGTCGGTCTCGACCATGTCCTCCGCAACGTCGATGGTTCGGTTGATCTTCTGCCGGGATCGGAGTGTGCTCAGGAACTCGTTCTGTACCTTGTCAACCTGAATGACGCCGACGATTCCGAGCGACCCGCCGCGGTCGCGGACACCGAACACGAGCCACCCTCCGGCCGTGTTGGCGAATGCAGATACCGTCTCGTACGCACTCTTGGGAGCCGCGTTCCGTGCCTCCTTGAATTCGACATCCGACCACTCGTACTTGCTCAGGCGGTCGATCAACTCATTCCGCGTCATCGCTCTCCGCTAGCTCCCGTTCCCGAATGGCCGGTGCTACTCCAGCACGATCCGCACCTTGTCGCGGTCCTTGCCCTTCGCTCGGTCGGTCAGATAGTCCCCGAAGCGCTTCGTCATCTCGTCGATGGTCGCTGGTGATCCTCTCGAGAGGAGGGCTTCCCGAATATCCTCCGTGGCGATCGCCACCTTGGTGAGGCCGGAGAGCAAGGTGCGGACGCCGTCGATGAAGCCATGTTCCACGTCGTCGGGGAACGTGCCCGATGCGATGAACTCGCTCACGAATCCGCGTTGGTCGGACTCCAGAAGCGTCAACTGCTCCTGGATGATCGGGTCGTGCAGGTTGGTGAGCAGGGACTCGGTCCAGGCAAACAGCATCGGGTCGAGCTCGTCATCCAGGTTCGAGAGCACGGCGCCGGCGGGAGCGGGAGTGGCTTCGGCCGCGGGCCGGAATCCGCAGTGCGGACACTCGGGAGCCGCGGCGAGATCCTGCTCGGTCAGGCCGAAGCAAGTTTTCAGGCCGGCCAGACGGTCTTGATAGTCGGTGAGCTGACGGCGGGGCATCAGGTCGATGGTAGCCAGTGCGCCGATCTTCTTCAGGCGGTCGTCGTTGAGCAGCCGCCGCTTGCGCGCGTCGTCATCGACACCGAGCCGAGCCCGCGTATGGAGGTCAAGGTACACACGGACGTACTGCTCTTTCAGTTCGGCGAGCGCCCGCTGCGCGTCGCGGCGGAACCCGCTCTGCGACCGTGCGGCGGGATCGGCGATCTGTCCAAGGAGCGTGGCTCGCGTGTCCTTCATCCGGGCGATCCACTCGTGGTCGGGCGGCAGCACGGCCTCGGCCGCGGACAGAAAGGACGCGGCGCCTCCGAGTGCGGCAGCCAGCTCGCCGAGGGACTCCACCTCCCGCAGGGCGCTCAGACCGGCGTGCTGCGCCTCCACGTCGTCCCGGTCGTAGCGGAAGTTCTTGAGCCTGCCGGGCGACGAGTACGCCTGCAGCGACTCGAGGAACGCCTTGACGGCATCCAGGTTGGCATTCAGATCGCCGAGGCCGGCCTGCTCATCGAGCAGGTTCCTGCCCCAGAAGTACAGCCCTTCGCGGATCGCCTGCTGCGCCGTCACCAACTTGCTCACGAATGCGGTCACCGCTTTCTGCAGTTCCTGAACCGGCTCCTCCTTGCCCTGCGTCACCAAGTGCGCCATGCCGGGAGTCAGAGCCAGCAGCTCGAACACGGCGCTCAGCGCCGGCACGTTCCACTCCTTGGGACGCTCGACGTGCTTGAAGTTGGCGAGTTCCTCTACCGGCGTGGCCGCGAGGACCGCCACGTCGGTGGCATCGAGCTTCTTGCCCGGAATCGCGAGCACGAGGTCGCCGGAATAGACCAGGCTCGCCAGCAACACGACCACCCATTCGGGCTCCAGCCGGTACGTGCCGGGCGCCAGGTACTCCACGTCCTGAACGGTGTGGATCAGCTCCGCCCGATTGAGAACCTGCCCTGCGCCCTTCTTGCGCAGCAGTTCCACGACGTGGCGGGCGTACATCGAGCGATCGGGGGCGAGCCGGTCGCCGTCGAGCAGTTCCAGGGCGTCGAGGACCTTTGCCGCCTGCTGCGTCTTTGCGGAGCCGGCAATCCACCGCAAGGCGTCCCGAACCGCCTGCGGGCGGCTCTTCGCGGTATGAAAGTCCGCAAACGTGGGGTAATGCGGCGCCTCGTCTTCGAAGTGGGCCGCCAGGGCGACAGAGGCGGCCGTGTTGACCATCTCGCTGACGTTGGCTCGCGCTCCGGCGCCAGTGAGGCCGCCCTTGATCCATTCCATCAGGGGCTTCGTCCTCCCCCGGTAGGTGACCTCGAACGCCGTGGTCATCCGCTCCTGCAGCCAGTTCGTCACGTGCTGCAGGAAACCGCGCGCTCTCGCATCGTACGCTTCCTTCGCGTGTCCTGACGCGCGAGATGCCAGGTCCAGGGCCGCGGCGCAACTCCTGAGCGCATGCCGGACGGTGTCGTCCTGACCCGTGAGGCGAAAGAACACCTCGTCGGGCTTCTTCTGGTCCTGGTAGCGCGGCGGATCGTGAGGCTGGATGAAGTACAAGTAGAAGTCGCGCGGCGGGACGGCCGTCGACCGCTCGTTTGGCGCCCCGAAGAACAAGTAGCCCCGCCTGGACGCGTGACGCTCGCGCCACTCCAGCTCGTGCTCCCAGATGCGGTAGTGAGTGACGTAGGTCGTGTCCGTGCACTCCAGGACGCGCTTGAGCGCCTCGTAGTAGTAGCGGTCGAGCTGGGCGTCGTCGAGCGTCTCGGCGCGTTTCTCGATCAGGGCGTCGTAGTCGTCGGTCTTCTTGAGGTCGAGGTAGTGCTGGCGGTTGTCGGCGTTGGCGGAGATGAACTGACCGCTCACCGTCCTGCCGATCTCGCGCAGAACGGTTTCGACCTGCGTGAGCAGGTCGTCCGCCGGCTCGCCGCCGAGGTCCTCGATGCCCGGCTGGTACAGGCACAGACCGTCCCGCAGTTCCTCCGGCGTGGCGCCGAGCGGGGCGTGGATGTCCTGGTGGGTCAGGCGATGGACCGACAGTCCGTGGATGATCCGCAGCGCCATCGGCCGGTAGGCCGGGCGGGTGAACGCCTGAGTGATGCGCGCCTCCAGCACTTGGCTGCAGTCGATCACCGCCTTGACGTCGGGATCGGCGCGGAAGGCGGGATTCCCGCGCAGCGTGTCCCAGTAGGCGTCGTAGGCGATCAGCCCCGGGCGGTCGGACGGCAGTTCGTGGTCGATGATCCGGTGCATGGCGACCGAAAGCGCTTTCAGGACTTCGCGCTTCTCGATGACCGTGATCCGCTCGAAGGTGTCGATGAAGTCGGGATGGACGGGAAACAAGCGGACGAACTCGTCCAGCCGTTCGTTCATGTTTCCGTAGAACCTGGTGAACGGCGTCAGGTAGTCGCGGATCTGCGTGTGCTGATGGCCGCTCTTCCTGAGGAGGCGTTCGGAGACGACGAACTTGACGTCCGTTCGCGCGATCAGAAGCTGATCGAAGCGATCCTTGACGCGTCGCAGGCTGTCAGAGACGTGGGCGAAGCGGAGGCTGTCGAAGATCGCCTCCTGCACGCCGGCCACGAAGCGGAAGCGGAGGTCCTTGCAGACTTCGCCCACCTCGCGCAGGAAGTTCAGGTCGAGTACCAGCTCCTGGTCTCTGCGGCTCTTGAGGTAGTCGAGCAGCTCGTCGACCACGAGGAGGAGCCCTTGGTCGGGGTACCGCGCGTGGAACGCGGCCATCATCTCCTCGAATGCCCGCTTGTGGTTGGGGATCGTGTCGCGAGGCGGGAACCGGTAGTCGACGCCCCACGTGGCGAGCGCTTCTTCGAGCTGCGAGCAGACGAACTCGCGGAAGTCCATGGTGGTGGCGCCCAGCTCGGTGCGGGCAACCTTGAAGCGGCCGGCGATCCGGCGCGCGGCGGCCGCCACGTCCTGGTTACTGAGCGCTTCGAGGAGGTCGCCGCGCTCGGCCAAGGCCGAGATGACGGACATCAGGTGCGACTTGCCGGTCCCGTAGTTGCCGACCACCAGGAATCCCTTGTTGTCGGCCGGCTCATCGAACTGAAGCTGGGGGATCAGCACTGCGGTGATCTTCTCGGCCATCTCGTCGCTCACCACGTAGGTGGCCACGAGCCGTTGCGCAGCCGACTCGTGGTCGGCGTCGCGCAACTGGACGACCGTCTCGATCGGCTCGAACTGAATCAGGTCGCGGTAGATCATCGTGCCTTGTCTCCGTTTACGTTACGGCTTGAGAGTGACGGTCATCAAACCGTCACTCCGGTAGCGGCGGTACTCCGGGTGGTCGGGTTCGGCGTAGCTGAGGAAACCGTTGCCGACGGTGCCGTTCCACGCCGCTACGATCGTCCGGTGGCGCGACGCGCGTTGCAGCAAGGCCAGAGGGTCCTGCTTGAACGTCGGGTCGAACAGGAGCTCGGTGTTGTCCAGCAGAAGCAGTGACCGGTTTCGTCCCATCAGGTCATCCAGCACGCGGGGCACCTCCAGCAGCCGCTGTCGAGCGGTGAGATCGAGCAGCCGGCGCGACAGCTCCAGATTGAGACTCAGCACCGGCGCGCCGGCGTGCGCCGTCACGGCGCGCAGCGTCGCGGTCTTTCCGGAGCCGCTTGGACCGACGACGAGAACTAGCCGGTGGTACAGATCCGCGGCGGCGTCCACGCACGACAGGATCGCACCCACCTGATCGTCGTTCGTCTGGCCGCACTCCGTCTCGACCGGAAAGCGGCTGCGTGGCTGTTCCCGATGGTCCTTACGTTGGATCACTCATGATATGCGTGGGACTGGAGCGGTCAATCTCGGCCTGTCGCGGTGGTCCTCGGCGGAGAGCATGATGCGCGTCGTCAACGGCGCCCTCGATTCCTACTACGGCATCTCCCGGGACGCCGGGTGAGGCGTCCTGTCCGGACACGCCTTCCTCATGAACGTGCGCGAGGAGCTCTGTCCGAGCGGACCCTACCTGTGGCGCTACGACCGGTTCTTCGAGTTGCTGATCAACCTGGGCTTGGCGATGCGGCACGCTGACGCCGGCGGCCGATCCCGCCCGCCGGGCGGCGTTGAAAGAACCCGTGCGCTCTGCCATCGACGCCGGTGTCGCCTGTTCGCTGCTGAACATGGAGCATCAACTCCTGCTCGGCTACGACGGAGATGGCTTCATGCTGGCGCAGCCATGGGGCGCGGACCATTCGATGACGCCGGCGCGGCTCTCGTTCGGAACCTCGCGGGAGTTCCGTGTTGACCTGCCCATGAGGGTCTTCACGCTCACCACCTGCTCGTAGCGCGGCCGGAGAGCGCCGCCTCGGATGCCATGGACTACGCCCTTGACCTAGCGTCACCCGGAACGGTATACCGAAGCGCGGTACGCCGTCGGCGCCGGTGCCACGACACGTGGCTTGATGCCATCGACGGAGGCCACGGCGACGGGGGTTTGGGTCAACGCAGCGCGGCCCTGCAACGACAGAAGCCGCCCGGTCATCGCCGTCAGGTCGCGAAGAAGCAGGTTGCCAATCCCAGACGTCAGTGAAGCGGAAAATGGTCACGTTCGACGCTTACGCGGAGCAGGCGGAGCCCGTCGTCGCGGAACGGAACTCTTGAGGCGGGTCGAGTCCCACCGGTCGCCCGCAGCACAACCTCAAGCCCCTCAAATTCCGTTCTTGGCGACACGTAAACCATGCACGGGAACGAACCCGACCAATCTAATGAGCACCCGCCGCCGAGTACCCGAGGTGGACATTCACCCGGCACCCCCCGCAGTCGGGCTACCCCATCCCCGATGATGCGACCAACATAGGGCGAACCTGAAACCACAAGTCCATGGGCAACGAGCTACCAATCAAAGAAAGATCGTTACGGAGTACCTCCAGACATCTGCTCGGCGGGCCCGGCAGTCTGCGGGCGAGCTTCGAAAAGGTGCCTTCCAACCAGTCACGCCACTCGTCCTCGTCCATATGGGCAGCCGCCGTCCGAAGAACAATTTGGAAGACACCGTGTACTTGCGTTTCCGAAATGTCCGGTGCCATCATGACAACAGCCTCGCCGACGTGGTCTGCTAACACCCGATCGCGGTTTGTTACCGCAATAATACTGGCGCACGAAAGCTGACCGAGCCCCTCGTCGATCGCCCCCTTCGTCACTTCTCCAATTGTCCTCCGCACCCGACCCAGCTCCTCCTCTGACATCCGGTAGCATTGCGACGCATTGGCAATTCTCTGAAGTGCGGACATTACGTCTCCTTGGGACCACGACTCCTCTATATTCACGCGGAGGTCTCCAGGAATGGGCTCTGTGGGCGCGCGATGCGCCTCCAGTGGACCGCGTATTTGTGACAACGCCGCTCCCGCCAGCACCTGTGATGACGCCGATCCTTGACCTATGGTCTCCCACACAGAAAACGTTCGTCCGTGCTCTTCGTGTCGCCGCCTAAGCACGGCGAGCCGACTTCCTATCTCGTACCTGAGAAGATCAGAATTGGCGCGAGTGGCCAAATACACCGGCTCGTTCCGAAGATCTGCGAGAGTAGCAAAAACCCCCGGCGATACCAAGCCAGACTGAATCCACGCAGCTAACCATTCCGTATCTATCGACGCGAGAGACCCCAATAGTGCCCGGGAGATCATCGCGGCCTGCATCCAGGCGCACATTCGTTTCCAATAGCCTGGGGACTTCGCTCCGTCCGGAATCATGTTGAGTCGGCACAGCACGACCTCAAACAACGACGGAAGCACCGAATAGACATCCACGCCATTATCAGCAGGAAGCGTGTCGGAACAGAGTCTTGATATAGCGCTCCTCGCGAATTCTTGGAAACGCGGATCGTGCTGTCTATAGAGTGCCGCGTCCAGGGCACCTAGCAAGGAGAATGGATTGTACGATATCGTGCCAAACTCCAGAGCAGCCCACACTTCGTCATCGGGAACTCCTGATAGCCACCGTCCCGGAGAGAGGTCGTCTCGCACTGACCCGAGAAGACAGACGTCTAGTGCGGTTGACAGATGGCGTTCGAGAAGAGTTTGACGATACGGTATGAGAACCTCGCGGATATAGGACTCAGGCCCGTCCTTACGTGGTTGCGGACCGCAGAGCTTTTCGTAGTACGAGAGATCCTCCGGAACCAATTCTCTAACGGTAATTGGCTGCCGACGTTGAAGGCGCTGATTAAGCCGCTGCTGGGTGCCGACGACACCGTTCGCGAGCTCGCCGAGTATTCGCTCAATTTCATTGTCGGATAGTCCTCGGCTGGCTGAGCCCTCCGGGGAATATACGAACGCTGGCCCGGTCGCCCCGATTCGATCGACCACGTATCGCCGTGCCTCCTCCCTTGTCGTAACGACCGTTGAGTACAGGCCGAGCTCCGGCATGCGGATACGTCGAATGGCGCCGTCGGTATCTAACCGTCGGAGTTCCAATTCGGATTCGGCGTTCAAGCCTACCACCAAGTCCACGCCGGCGTCGGATTGGACTATCTGCTCCGATCTCGTATCTAGAACCGTCGCTGCCACGCGCTTCAGATCGCGGGACCGCAGTTTCTCGTCGCCTCCAAGTCCAATTGTTGGCTCCAGTGTGAATCCGCAACGGCTAGCCAAGGACGGGTTCCTTTCTATGAACAACCGCCGTACGTACGTGGGAAGTCCCTGGAGAACGAGGTTCCCATAAGCGTCTTGATGCTGATGAACCGCCGAGATGGCGCCGGCTGCGAAGTCTATCACGGAGTCGATGGTTGCACCGTTCGCGGGCGTCATCTCCCCTAGAACGTACGCCTCCATCCAAGCGGCGAATTGATTGCGCCGATCATCGGTCAGGACGATGGTGGGGAGCACGAGTTCGGTCACTCGCAGCGAAGTGCTATTTTGAAGCCAAGCGAGACGATCACTCCGATCGCCTTCAGGCCCGTGAGGCGGAACGTACCAAGCCAAATTGCGCCACACCCAGGAGGATAGCGCCCGCACGCGCTCAATATTCAAAGATTCGTCCGCCCACAACCGTTGGATAGTTCGGCTAGTGATTCGGTGCAACGATGCAGTAATCGTGACGGTCTCCGTCTCGGACGGTACGATAACGGTGTCCAACCGCGCAAGGCTCTGACGTATAACCCGTAGCTCCGCGCTTTCGGTAAGCTTACCATCACCGAATCTGGCAGTGGTTAGCCAATGCCACAGCTCCTCCTCGACGCAGGAGACAATTGCGAATCCGCCGCGCCTAAGCTTATGCCGAAGAGTCCAGTGATCGGCACTGTCAAGATCACCTGCCGCTTGGAGATATCGCAAGACATCTAGCACACAAATTATGGGAATCGACCGCTCTGCAGCGTCCGATAAGCGTTGCCTCTGGTTAAACCCGGGTTATTCACCCCTGCGTGAAGAGAGCTGGCTGAATTGAGGATTCGAGCTGGTTCGCGGGGCGGATTGGTGACAACGCGGACGTCGGTTGGCGCGCGTGATTGGATGGGGCACTCGTTGAGAGATCCGCGGGCCGTGATCGGCCGCGTCTGAGGATTCGCGGGCTGCCGAGCGGATGGGCCGGACATGGTACGGCCCGTAGCAGGACGCGTGCGAGCCGATCGGAGCGCCCCCTAAGCCTCAGCTTGGCGTCCAGTCGAGCGCCGCAAGCTTGCCCCACAGCCGTAGCCAATCGGGAGCGGAGTCCTGGGCGATGACGAACGTCAGCCTGCGCCCGTGGCGGACCACGCGGCTGGCCACCCGCAGCACCCGCTCGCGCAACCGGCGCAGACTCCAGCCGATGCCGGTGGCCCGCTGCATCACGCACCGCCCGGCGTGCAGCACCTCGTAGGCCAGCAGGTTCAGCAGCAACAGCGTCTCGTTCTGCGCCCGCACGCCTGCTTCTTCCGGCTCGGTGACGGCCTCCAGGCGGCGGCCCCGGTAGTGGCTCTTCGATCGGGCCGCCGACGACAGCGCCGGCGCCAACACGTCCATGAACTCTCCCATGTGCCCTTCGGCCTTGCCCCGCATGCGGTACAGCCCCAACAGCCGCGCGCCGCTGTAGCGGTTGCGGTTGAGGTTGGTGATCAGCCAGAAGTAGTCGAGGAACAATTCTCCGGGTCGCTCCAACACCACCAGCACCACCCGCCGCGCGTGCTCCCAGGAATCGGCCTGATAGCGCAACTCGTGGCACCACACCCGCCCCTCGCGCGGCGGACGCCCCGGCGGCCGGCGCAGGTACGGCTCGGCCATGCGGTCCAGCACCGCGTTGTTGCGGATGCGCGCCACGTAGTCGATGCCTGCCGACTCCAGACCCGTGAGCGTCTGTCCGTCCGGAAACCCGGCGTCCAGGCGCACCAGCACCGACTCGCACACCCGCCGCACGCGCTCGACTACCCTCTGAATGAACGCAAGCGCCCCGTCGGCCGAGCCGGCCGCGCCCGGCCGCAGCGTGCCGTCGAGCAGGTCGCCGCTCTCGGCGCAACTAGCGATGAGCGCATGAAACATCCGCTGCCCGTAGTACCCGTTGTATTCGCTGCCGGCCTGCTGCCCGTGCACCTGCGCCGGCAAGCCGTCCACGTCGATCATCAACCGCTTGCGCCGCCGGCCCCCGTTGTCCTGCCACAGCCGGCGCAGCGCCATCTCGATGATCCCCTCACGCACCACCTCCTGGTTGGTCGGCGCGCTCAACAGGCCCACCAACCGTGACAACGTCGGCTGCGAAGGCAGCACGCTGTCGACCTCCAGCGCGGAGGTGCCCCGGCGGGAGTCGTTGGCCACCCGAAAGCTCGGGTCGTGCCGCAACCGGTCGGCGTCGTCCTGGTCGCGCCAGCCCTGGCCGAGCAGCAACAGGCTGGTCCGCAGCAGGTCGGCCAGCGGATAGGTGATCAGCACCGGATTGCGCGGATCCAGCAGCCGCTCGTCCATCCAATCGACGATGCCGGTGCGCTCCATGATCTCGCGCAGCAGCAACGCGCCGCTGTCCGCGCTGAGATGATCCGCCCGCGCCTCAACCTGCACCGAGCCGTTGAAAGTCGTCGAAAAGATCGGTAGGGTCTCACCCACGGCGTGTCCCGTCCTTTGCGGCAGTTTCGGCCTAACACCTTGACTCTACTGCAAATCGGCGGACGCGCCTACTTTTTCTCCACTCCTACGCGAATAAGCCGGGTTAAAATAGCGATCATCAATGCAAAGTGCGTCGCACGCGGACGCGGCTCCCAACAAGGAAACGGTGGTCGCCAAGCTAGGAGCGTCTTGCTGAGTTGGCTCGTCGTGACTAACCATCGCGGGAAGAAAGGACGCCGTACATTCATCTATCGCTCGCCGAAGGATCGTTCGTATTGAGTCGACGGTTGCCACAATATCGTAACCGGCCGCCCCCTCCTCGACTAGGGCGACGGCCCGAGCGTGTACGTTTGGGTGGATTTGAATGTCCAATCCCGCGGCGGTGAGAGGCTCGATCACGTTAGCCTCTTGAAGATAGGTTAATGCAACGTCATCAATGTAGAAGGGGCCTGTGTCCGAGCACGGTGAGCCGGAGGTCCTCGGCTGACCCCTGCTGCTGAGAAAGGAAATTGCGCGTCGGTGGTCGTCCGCGTCGAGCTTGCCTTCTTGGTACAAGTAGGCGCAGAAATCGACGATGGAGATGATTAGGTGTTCGTGAGTGTCGGTACGGGCGCGTTCCTGGAGCAAAGACTCTGGTCGATGCAATGGAAGTACGGCAATTACAGTGCCGCAGTTGGTGTCTGCGGAGTGCAATAGTGACGCCATTTCCAGGCCGACCTCTTCGACGAGTTCTGCAGGGGGGCGCCGTCCAGTCTTGGCTAAACGAATCCTATCCGAATTACGAAGGTCACAAATCTGTTTAGCAGATGCCGCACGAGATGGTTGGTGAAAAAGCGCATCGTCGCGCTCATGGAAGAGAAGTTCCATAATATCAGACGACAACTTAATATGCCTAAACGAACCAATTGTCTGGTCTAGTATTCCAAGAAAATGAAGTACCATCACGGATGTCACGTCTAGGCCGATTGTCCATCCGGGCTCCAAGTCGCATGGACTTCGACCACCGTCAATCGTGGGGAGGATGGTGCGCTCGCGCCCGTCCAAACGACGAGCATTTTGCTCCGGAAGGTGGAGTAGCAGTCTGGCCAAAGACGCATTGAGGACGGTGGCAGCACCTCCGATCGGCAACTCCCCCCCCAACCACTTGCGCTCGATTTGGTCCATTAAGTCGCGACGCTTCGGAAAGAAGTGATTAAGGGCCTCTGTTAGTTCTATGCGCCAAATGGGTCCCTCGTCTTCTGAGGAAAGGACCGATGCTCGGTTTAGCCAATTCGGATCAGCCTGCGCTTCAGCGCCCAGTTTGCAGTGCAGCCAGTAGGCAGCTGCAAGTATCTCGGGATCGTCGGGCGCCTTCTGTGTTGCGATGCGCGCAAGTTCGAGCGCTCGGTCAGGGTCCTGGCCGCTTTGGCGCGCAAGTGCCGCCATGTGCATGACCGTCGCTGCGTCGTGCGTATGTCGCCTTGGCCACTCGCGGTGAATGGCGTTTCCCAAACGCTCCCAATCGCCAGATGCGACTATGATCTTTGTGTCGAGCCGGAAATCATTAGGGTGCTGCCTGCGAATCAATAGGTCGTCGCTGATTATCTTGGCTTCGTGGATTCGGCCGGCGGCCAGAAATGCCCAAGCACGTGAGGACTTCAGATCGTCGCTCTGGGTCACGAGGTCCGGAATGGTGTCTAGGAATTCGATTACTGATGGGTAATCGAATTGGGTCGGGCCAATCAAGGCCGAGACCACTTGGAGTGAATTCTGAATGGTGCGCTCGCGGCTAAACAAGTCCATGGTGAGCGTCCGCAATTCGGTCGTGTCGTTTACGGCGACCAAATGGGCGATGAGGTTCTTTAGATCCGCGAGGCTCTTGGTTTTTGAATAGATGTCCTCCAGGTGAGGCCTAGGGTCATGTCCTTCGTGGGTTTCGATCAATAGAGTTAGGCGGGAGTAGTCTTCGTCGACGAAGGTCTGTGAGTTCTCTTGTAAGAGTGTACGGGCTCTCTGAGTTTGGCCGTCGGCTGCGAGCGATTCGACCTCCGCACCGGTCAAGAGGTCGGGCGCAAAGATTTTCTTCAGGTGCGTGCGATGCTTGTCGATGTAATTGAGGAGATTCCGAGGGCTCTCGGAGTTGCGAAGTAGAAGAAACTCGGCCCTAAATTCCTGATCGCCGAGGCCCCCAAACGTCCGATGACTCGCGATGTGCTGCTTTAGGGGTGCATCGTCGAAGGGAATGTCAAAAACGAGCGCGAAAGGAATAAGCTGCGCTGCTTCCGTTCCGATGCGCATTCGGTGTTGTATCTCGTTTCGAGTGGACTGGGCCTTATCCTTGCGGGGATCAACGAGGCTCAGCCAAAGAGTCCATTGTCGGATAAGACGGGTGAACGGTTCATGAGCGATCCGCTCAATGGCTTCGCTGGCAGCTTGTAGACAATCTACTGCACGACGATGATGTTCCTCCGCAACGGATCCTTGGTGGGTAGTCAGGTTAGGGTAAAGAGGTACCTCATGGAGCACGATTTTTCGGTACTCTTGTGGCAGGAGCATCGCGGCGTTGATTCTGCCTTCCGTGAATGCGAGTAAAGGATGGTTCGGCGAAAGGTGTTCGAGTGTGGCAAGGTGTTGACAGGCTTGGTCCCATCTGTCGGTCTTCGCGCAACAGATGGCCCAATTGGTCCAGCCTTGGGCGTTGAAGAACCGGGGGTCGGAGGATGATTCGTGCTGATCTGCCCACTCGAGGGCGGCCCGTTCGCCTTGAACATCCGCGAGTATCGAGAAGAACAGAGACGTGCTGTCAGAGTCGGGTTCGTCGCGGACAAGGCGAAGAGCTTGGTTGGTATCGCCTTCGGTGAGCGCTATCAGGGCGTCAATGATGTTGGTATTGGATTGGTGGATTGCGAGGATTTGCGTGCGTAATTGCTTGGCGATGGGGAGCGTCCCCAAATCGAGGGCAAGTAGGCGAGCGGCCCAGTACGTGATCCGATCGTTGAGGTCGGAATTCGTGGATGCCAGGCGGATGTCGTTGGCGTGATTCAGAAGTGCGTGTATCTTGTCGCGGGCAGCGGCCGCGTCGATCGTACGGAGAAGTAGAATCGCATCGAGTTCCGACTGGAGCTTTTTGGCATCGTGTGCATTGAGGTAACCTCCTTCGAGAATAAGGTTTTCTAGCCGGGCGAATCCTTCTTGGTTGAAGGTGTTGCCGGCTTGAATGACGCCAAAGGATGCACGTTGGTCGGCGGGTACGGAGGCGATGTAACCGGCGACAAGAACGGCCAATACGACCTCTATCGGTACTGTGGCTAAATGGCTAGCTTCGCCGGTATGACTGGAATAGCTTTCCACCAAGACATTTGGGTATTCGCCGTCATGGGCGGTTCCGGTGGCGATTAGGTGCGTCGCAAGGGCCTTGAAGGCAACGGCGACCCTATGGTCGGCGAGCCAGCCACGCAATGCCGGCTTTTGGAGAAAGTCGGGAGTAATGTAATTGTGTGCGAAGTGAGTCAAGATGCGCTTCCACCATACGTCGTCGATGTCGCCTTTTCGCAATCGGTGCAGTGTTTGATCGAGGAGGTCCTCTATGATGTCGTGGGGCGTGCGGAGTTTGGGGACGGCGGCTCGGCGCTCGGATGAAAGACGCCAGACACGTCTGGCGAACGGGCGGAGTGTTGTGGCAGCAGCGGATAGGAGCTGGTCAGTTGGCATTTGGTCGGAGTCGTTGTTCAGCGGTGGATGTCAAGGTGATGGAGGGGCCCGACCTAGACCGAGGGATTGTGGTGATACTCGCGGAAGAGCGATCTCGGCGGTTCAACAGTTTGCGGTGTGGTGATACAGAAGGTTGCCGACCGTGGGTGAGCAGGGTCGGCTCTCGATCCGGTCCGCAATTGCCGGCCGATCGTCGGTCCATTTCACGTGTTGCCCGCAGAGCTCGTCGGTGGCGCGCGATGATCTGCCGGAGTGCGGGCATGACGTGCTTCAATTCGACGTCAGCACTTCGCGGAGGCGGCGGGCGACCTGTTGGGCCTCGCCGGGCTGCAAGGTCATGGGATCGGCGAACATGCCGCCGTCCCAGCCGCCCATGAAGATGCTGGGGTCGCCGTCGCGGAGCGGGGCGCTGTAGGCGTCGGCCGTGCGCTTGCCCAGGAGCTCGATGCGGACGCGCGGCACGCCGCCGGGGAAGAAGAGCTGGTCGCCGTCGTCGACCGTGGCGCGCACGTCGTCGATCCCCTCCAGCCCGGCGACGATCAGCTCGGCGTCGGCGCGCCATCGGCGGTAGTCCTCCTCGTCACTGCCGTCCAGGAAGAGCTCGACGGCGGCCAGCAGGCCCATCAGCTCCTCCTTGCCGACCTTCATGCCGCGGCCCACGGAGCTGGCGGGCGATCCGTTCATGCGCGCCGCCTCGATCAGCTCCGCCTTGCCGACCACCAGGCCGCTGGACTGCGGGCCGCGCAGGCCCTTGCCGCCGGAGAACACCACCAGGCCGGCGCCCAGGCGGACCGGCTCGGTGAGGTTGGAGCGCGGTGGAAGCTGGGCCGCCGCGTCGACGATGACCGGGATGCCGCGCGGCTCGGCCACGGCGACCACCTCGGCGAGCTGCTCCAGGGTCTGCTTGCCCAGGTAGTGGACGACCGCGGCGGTGTCGTCGTCGAGCGCCTCCTCGATGGCGGCGGTCGGGCAGGACTTCTTGCTGCCGACCTTGACCAGGACGCCGCCGGTGGCGGCGATCACCTGGAAGAGGTAGTCGTGCGCGTCCACCTGCGGGATCACGAAGCGGTTGCGCCAGCCGTCGGTGAAGGGCAGCCGCTGGACGCGCCCGGCGTCGGTGCCGGTCAGGCAGGCGGCCGCCCCCTGCTGCACGCCGCTGGCGGCGCCGCAGGTGACCAGCGCGCCCTCGACGCCGATGCGGTGGGCGAGCCGTTCACCGATCCGCTCCTGCAGGGTCTCGACCGAGACGAAGCTCCCGGCCGCCCGGCGCATCGCCTCCAGCACCGGCTCCGGCATGATGCTGCCGCCGACGGAGGTGCCGGTGCCGCGACAGTTGATGAACGGCCGCACCCCCAGGTCGGCGTAGGTGGTCGGGCGGCTCAATAGACCCGCTCCAGCTCCCCGACCGGAACCTCGATCAGCACCGGCTCGTCGCCGGCGAAGGCACGCTCCAGCTCCTGCCGCAGCGCCGTGGGGTCCTGTGCCCGCGCGCCGCGCACGCCGAAGGACTCGCTCAGGCGGACGAAGTCCGGGTTGCGCAGGTCTACGCCCACCAGGCGGCCGCCGAAGTCCTCCTGCTGCGAGCGCTTCACGTTGCCGTAGGCGTTGTCGTTGAACACCACGACGGTCACGGCGATGTCGTGCAGCACCGCGGTGGCCAGCTCCTGGATGTGGTACATGACGCCGCCGTCGCCGCAGCAGGCGACCACCGGCGCGTCGGGGCGCGCCACCTTGGCGCCCATGGCGATCGGCAGCGCGCCGCCCAGGTTGCCGCGCGGGTCGAAGTAGGTGTCGGGCGCATAGACGCGGTAGTAGTTGCGGCTGTAGTAGCCTATCTGGTTCATGCCGTAGGCCAGTATGCCGTCGTCGGGAATGGCCGCGCGCAGCGCCTCGATGTAGGAGCGCTGCGGCTCGAGCTGCTCGCCGTCGCCGAAGCGCACGCCGTTGAGTGCGGCGATGGCCGCGGTCGGGTCCTCGGCCTTTCCGGGGCGCACCAGTCGGGTGAGGGCCTCCAGGGCCCCTCGCGCGTCCGCTTCGATGGCCAGCGCCTGGTCGGCGTCCAGCACGTCGGCGTCCAGGTCGATGCGGATCACCCGGCCGGGGTCGACGCCGAGCAGCCCGGCCGGACCGGCCTGGGTGCCGACGGCGAGCACGACGTCGCGCGACTGTGCGAACTCCACCAGCGGCCCGTAGGCGCGCAGGGAATGTCCCAGCGCCAGCGGGCTGCGGTCGGAGATGGCGCCCTTGCCGGCCGTGGTGGTCGCCACCGGCGCGGGCAGCCGCTCGGCCAGCGCGGCCAGCGCCGCGGCGGCGCCGGAGCGGTGCACGCCGGTGCCGGCCAGGATCAGCGGCCGCCCGGCGTCGGAGAGCATGGCGGCGGCGCGCTCCAGCGCGGCGGCGTCGCCGGCGGGCGGCTCGATCGTGGCCGGCGGGGCGATCTCGACTTCCTCTTCCTGCGCCAGCACCGTTGCGGAGACTTCCAGGTAGACCGGCCGCGGGTGGCCGGAGCAGGCCGCCCGCACCGCCTCCGGCACCCTGACGGCCACCTCGCTCGGGCTGGCCGCGCGCGCCGCCCACTTGGTGATCGGATCCAGCCAGTGGCTTGATTGCGCGCCCTTGAGGCGGTCCTCGGGCGAGCCTGAGATGACGATGATGGGCGAGGAGGAGCGCAGCGCCGTGGAGACCGCGCCGGAGGCGTTGCACAGCCCGGGGCCCGGCACCACCAGCGCGCTCGCCGGCCGGTTGCTGGCGCGCGCGTAGCCGTCGGCCATGTGCGTGGTGGGCTGCTCGTTGCGGCAGGAGACGTAGCGGATGCCGTCGGTGTCGAAGTAGGCGTCGACCGCTTCGTACTGGCCGGCGCCCGGCACGCCGAAGGTGACGGCCACGCCCTGCGCGGCAAGCGAGCGCACCAGTGCCTGGCCGCCGTTCATGCGTCGTTTCATCGGTTGCTCCGTGGTCGGGTATTTCCTTGTCAGGTATGCGAGGCCGCGTCGAGCGGGTAGACCCTCGGAAAGACCGGGCCGGACAGCCGCTCGCCGTCGGCGACGGTGATGAACTGCTTCATGATGTGGTTGTTGGCCGCCACGTAGCGGGTGGTCTCCGGCATGTAGTGAAAGGCGACGGCGCGCCGCGGCCGTCCGGACCGGTTCGGGAACGAGGCGTGCCAGGTCAGGCCGTGATGGAAGTGGACGTGGCCCTTGGCCACCGGGCGCGGCACCTGCCGGATTTCGTGGCCGCCGTACTCGGCCGGCAGCTCGGAGTCGTGGTGGATGTCCTGGTGGAGCTCCCGGGCCGATCCCCAGCGGTGGGAGCCCGGGACCATCCACATGCAGCCGTTGCCTTCGTCCACGTCGTCCAGCGCGACCCATGCCGACATCTGCACGTGCGGGGTGAGCACCGGCCACGCGGGCGAGTCCTGGTGCCAGGAGGTGGTGCCGCCGACGTCCTTCGGCTTGTACTGCACCTGGTCGTGCCAGATGCGCAGCTCCCTGGCGCCGGTCATGCGTGCCACGTCGCTCACGATCGACGGGTTGCGGCTCAGGCGGGCGAACGCGTCGCTGGCTTGCCAGATGTTGACGATCTGCCACACCGGGCGTCCCTCGTTCTTGGACAGGTCGCTGCAGCGCACCGGGCGGCGACCGTCGGGCAAGTCGTCGGCGGTGGTGAGGACGCGTTCCAGCTCGGCGCGCAACTCGTCCACCTGGGCATCGTCGAGCACGCGGCCGCCCAGGACGAATCCCTGGTCGAGGAACTCCTGTACTTGTGCCTGGCTCAGCATGACGCCGCAGTATACGCGGGGGCGGCTCAGCCCATGAAGCCGCCGCCGTTGATGTCGATGGGCGCGCCGGTGATGTAGCCGGCGGGCTCGCTGGTCAGGAACGCCACCGTCTCGGCGACCTCCTCCGGCGTGCCCAGGCGCGAGACCGGGAAGCTCTCCTCGTAGGCGGCGATCCGTTCCGGCGTGACCGTGCCGCGCACCATCTCCGTGTCGATGAGCCCGGGACATACCGCGTTGACGGTGATGCCGTGCGGGGCCAGCTCCTTGGCCAGCGCGCGTGTCAGGCCGAGCACGCCGTGCTTGGCGGCGGTGTAGTGGCAGCCGCCCAGGGTGCTGACGGTGCGGCCGGCGGTGGAGGAGAAGTGCACGATGCGGCCGTAGCCGCCTTCGCGCATCGGCCCGGCGACCGCCTTGCTGACCAGGAACGACCCCTTGAGGCTGACGGCCACCACGCGGTCGAACTCGTCTTCCTCCAGTTCGAAGAAGCGAGTGCGCAGCATGATGCCGGCGGCGTTGACCAGGATGTCCAGCCGCTCGTGACGCGCAAGCGTGGCCGCCACCGCCCGCTCCACGTCGGCCGCGCGGGTCACGTCGCCCGGGCACGCCAGCCCGTCCAGCTCGGCCGCCAGCTCCTGCAGGGGCTCCGCCTGCCGGTCGAACACCGCCACCGCGGCGCCGCCGGCCGCGAGCCGACGCGCGCACGCCGCGCCCATGCCCTGCGCCGCTCCGGTGACCAGCGCCACCCTGCCTTGATGATCACGTCTCATGCCGCTTCCCTCTCCTGCGCGCAGGCTACCGCTCGGACGGCCCCGGCGTCAGGCGGCTAAGATTGCCCGATGAGCCCGACCAACGTGCTGGTGATGTTCTGCGACCAGCTCCGGCGCGACCTGCTGGGCTGCTACGGGAACCCGCTGGTGCGCACGCCCAATCTCGATGCGCTGGCGGCCGAGTCCCTGGTCTTCGACCGCGGCTACACGCCGGTGGCGATCTGCTCGCCGGCGCGCGCCAGCCTGATGACCGGCCTCTACCCGCACGGCCACCACCTGTTCAACAACTCCACTCCCGAGTACTCCTACTGCCGGCACCTGCCGCCGTCGGTGCACGCCATTCAGGACTGGGCCGCCGCCGAGACCGACTGCCAGACCGCCTACTTCGGCAAGTGGCACATCGGGCCGGCGGAGGACCTGTTCGCCAGCGCCTTCGAGCACACGCAGCGGCCGGGCACGCAGGCGGGAGGGGATCCGCCGTTCCTGGACAGCACGCAGTGGCATCCGTCCACGGACTACTGGCCGATGGTGCGCTCGGTCGAGGCCGGCCACGCCGGCACCGTGGACGTGCCGATCGACGAGTTCCCGGACGGACTGGCCGCCTGCTACGCCAGCGACTTCCTGGGCAGCCGCGACCCCGACCGGCCGTTCCTGCTGTTCTGCGCCTTTCCCGGCCCGCACGGCCCGTGGCTGGTGCCGGAGGAGTGGGGGCTGCGCTACGACCCGGCCGACATCCCGCTCTGGCCCAACCGCTTCGACGACTTCAGAGGCAAGCCGATCTACCAGCGCAAGCTGGCCGCGCTGGAGGCGAGGCCGGAAGGTGCCGGGATGCCGCGCTCCGACGACGAGCTGCGCCGCGCGCTCGCCTGCAACTTCTCCTACATCGAGCTGATCGACCACCTGGTCGGGCGGCTGCTCGACCGGCTGCGGGAGCTCGGCCTCTACGACTCCACGGCGATCGTGTTCACCGCCGATCACGGCGACATGGCCGGCTCGCACGGCTTCGCCAGCAAGGGCGCCTACATGTACGACGAGATCTACCGCGTGCCGATGATCGTGCGCGTGCCGGGGGCCGAGGCGCGTCGCGCCGAGCGCGAACCGGTGAACCTGACCGACGTGACCTGTACCGCCGCTCACCTGGTCGCCGGGCGGCCGGTCCTCACCTTCGGCTCCGGGCCGCTGCACGGCGAGTCGCTGGTGGACTTCGTGCGCGGGCGCGCCCCGTGGCCTCGCCCCGTGCACTTCGCGCAGTATCACGGCGACTGGTACGGTCACTACTCGTCGCGCATGGTGACCGACGGAGACTGGAAGCTGGTGTGGAACCTGACCGACCGCTGTGAGCTGTACGACCTGCGCGCCGACCCGGACGAGCTCCACAACCGGTTCTACGAGAGCGGCGACCGCCGCGTGGACGAAGCCCGGCGCCGCTCCTTCGAGCTCCTGGCGGCGGAGGCCGCGCGCTACGGCGACGCGCAGCTCGATCTGCTGGCCCCGGAGCTGGAGCTCGCCGCGGCCGGCGAAGGAGGAGGCTGGTGAGGCTGCTGTTCATCGACCGGCGTGACCTGCCGGTGGTATGGGGCCACACGCGCATCGAGGCGACGCCGCTCCGGCAGATGACCGACCTGTGCGCGCCGCCGTTCCAGATGGCGCTGGCGACCGAGGGCGCCGGCGGCGGCTGGGACGTGCTGGGCTACCGCTGCGGCAAGCGCACGCCGTGGCAGCTCTGGCGCGCGAGCACCGCCGACGGCGGCACCTTCGAGGACGCGCGGGTCGTCCTGGACTCGAACGACTACACGCTGCCCGAGGGCACGCATTGGCAGCACGTCGCGACGGTGAGCTACAGCGCGGAGCAGGAGCGCTTCCTGTGCCTGAAGAACGCGGAGGTGCCGGAGGGCTTCGCCACCTATGCGTTCTTCAGCCGCGACGGCGAGTCGTGGGAGGAAGCTCCGAAGCGGCCGGTGTACACGGAAGGGGACCGCTGGGGGGCGATCTGGAGCAGCCCGGCCGGCCGCTACGTCACCTACAACAAGGGCTGGCTGCGCTGCGACCACAAGCGCGTCAACGAGCTGTTCCTGGACGCGCACCGCACGGTCTGCATCCGCTCGAGCCCGGACGGGCTCACCTGGAGCCCGTCGGCGCCCAACGCCTACAAACTCGGCATGCGCTGGGCACGCGGCATGCGCAAGGTCGGCGGGCCGCTGGTGCCGCGCGAGTTCCACGTGGCGCCGGACGCCGACGACCCGCCGGACCTGGAGTTCTACGCCGCGTGGCCGTTCACGTACGCGGGGCGCTACTTCCTCAACGTGCTGACCTACTGCGGCAGCTTCCTGCCCAACGGGCTGCCGCCCATGCGTCCGGACGGCCACGGGCCGGGCACCCTGGGCCACGAGATGTGGGTGAGCGACGACGGGCTCGCCTGGGAGCGCCCGTTTCGGGGACAGGAGGTGGGCACGAGCATCCTGGCCGGCCCCATCCAGGCGGCCGGCAAGCTGCTGTTCTACCTGCGCGACCAGGTCTGGGGCGTGCCGGAGGACCGGCTGACCAACGTCAGCGCCCGCTCCAACGGCCTGTTCGAGACGCGCACCTTCACGGTGCCGGACCGGCCGCTGAGGCTCAACCTGCAGCTCCCGGGCGACGGGTTCGGCAACGACAACAACGAGTCATACCTGATGGCCGAGCTGGTCGACGACCGCGACCGCGTGATCGACGGCTACGACCGGAACGCCTGCCTGTTGCAGGGGCCGATCGACGCCACCCGGCTGGAGCTGCGCTGGCAGGGCGCCACCTCCGAGCCGCTGGCCGGCCGGCGGGCGCGGCTGCGGTTCTGTTTCCGCGGCGCGCGGATCTTCGCGGTCACCGCATGAGCACAACCGAGTAAGGAGTCCACGATGCAAGCGGCACACGTCACCGCACCCGGCGCGGTCCGGGTCGACACCTTCCCCGATCCCGATCCGGAGGCCGGCCACGCCGTCGTCCGGCCGGAGCTGATCTCGATCTGCGGCAGCGACCTGCTCGCGGTCTACGGCCAGCCGGACGATGCCTACCCGCTGAACCCCGGCCAGAGCGGCCACGAGATCATCGGCGTGGTGGAGGCGGTCGAGTATCGCGGCAAGACGGTCTTTCCGTTCGAGCCGGGCGAGCGCGTGCTGGCGACGCCGTCACCGCACGTGGGCATGGCCGAGCGCTTCCCGATCGGCCTCGACGCGCTGGTGCGGGTTCCCGAGGGGGTGCCGGCCGAGCGGCTGGCGATCGCGCAACCGCTCGGCACCGTGATCTGCGGCTGCAACAAGCTGCGCGACGTGGCCGGCGCCACCGTGGCCGTGGTCGGGCAGGGCGGCATCGGCCTGCTGTTCGACCGGATGCTGCGCCGCATGGGAGCCGGCACCGTGATCGGCCTGGACCTGGTCGAGGCAAGGCGCGACGCCGGCCTGCGGTTCGGTGCCGACCACGTGATCGACGCCGCCTGTGACGACGTGCCGGCGGCGGTGGCGGAGGCGTCCGGCGGGGTCGAGCCGCAGATCGTCATCGAAGCTGCCGGGCAGCCGGCGTCGATCAACCTGGCCGTGGAGCTGGTCCGCCCGTTCGGGCAACTCCTGCTGTTCGGCGTGCCCAAGAAGCCGGCCTTCGAGTTCTCGTACCTGACGTGGTTCCGCAAGCGGCCGCACACGCAGTCCTCCTCGATCAGGGACGGCACCGGCTCCGCGCCGTACGAGCTGGCGCTCAACCTGATCGCCCGCGGCGACGTCGACGTCGAGGGGCTCATCTCGCACCGGCTGCCGCTGGCCCGGGTGGCCGACGCCTACGAGCTGGCGCGCACCTGCGCCGACGGGGCGCTGAAGGTGGCGGTCGACTTCCGCGAGGGCGTCGAGGGCGGCGCATGACCCTGCGCTTCTGCCACGCCGACGACGTGCAGAACGTCTGGGGGCACACCATCATCGGCGCGTCACGGCTGCGCAAGCTCGCCGACTGCGAGCCGCCGCCGTTCCGGGTGTCGTTCTGCCGGCCGCATGCGGGAGGCGGCTTCGACGTGTTCGGCGTGCGCGGCGCCAAGGGCATCCCGTGGCAGGTGCTGCGCGCCGACACCGACGACGGCACGGTCTTCCATGACGTGCGCGTGGTGCTGGAAGGCGCGGAGCTGCCGAAGCCGCCCAACTCCGAGTGGGCCCATACGGCGACCGTCAGCTACAGCCCGGAGCTGGAGCGCTACCTGGTCCTCAAGAACAGCCGCGACTACGGCGGCAGCTTCGACACGCACGCGTTCGTGTCCGGCGACGGCGAGCGCTGGGAGCCCAGCCCGCACAACCCCGTGTACCGCGAGGGCGACAACTGGGGGGCGATGTGGAGCCCGGCCGCGCGCCGCTTCATCTGCTACAACAAGGGGGTCGTCCGCGAGCCGGACAAGCCGCTCAACGAGCTGATCCGCGACGGAATGCGCACGGTGTCGGTGCGCACCAGCCCGGACGGGCTCCGCTGGACGCCGGATGACCCCAACGACTTCGCCAACGGCATGCAGCCGGGGTTCGACTTCGCAGGCGTTGCGGAGATGAAGCGGCTGGGCGGGCCACTGCTGGCGCGCGAGCACCAGATCACGCGCGACGAGCTGGACCCGCCCGACCTGGAGTTCTACGTCGCCCGGCCGTTCCTGTACCGGGAGACCTGCTTCCTGCAGGTGCTCAACTACGTCGGCAGCTTCATGCCGCCGGGCATCGCGCCGATGCGGCCGGACGGCCACGGGCCGGGGATGCTGGACACCGAGTGGTGGGTCAGCCGGGACGGCCTGCGCTGGGAGCGGCCCTTCCGCGGCATGCACGCAGGCTCCGTGGTGATCTCGCACAACCCGATGGCGGTGGACGGGATGCTGCTGTTCCATCAGGGGGACGAGATCTGGGGGATCGTCGAGGATCGGCTGACGTTCGTAGAGACCGTCGCCAACGGCGTGTTCGAGACGCGCACCTTCACCCACGGCGGCGGCTCGCTGTGCCTGAACGCGACGGTGCCGGCGCCGGGCGTCGACAACGGCGACAATCGCGCCTACCTGATGGCGGAGCTGGTCGACGGCGCGGACCGCGTGGTCCCGGGCTACGAGAAGGAGCGCTGCATCGTGCAGGGGCCGCTGGACGCGCAGGCGTTGCCGCTGCGGTGGGGTGACGCCACGGGAGCGGAGCTGGAAGGCCGGCCGCTGCGGCTTCGCTTCTACTTCCAGGCCGCGCTCATCTACGCCGTCTCCAGCGGTCCTCACCACACCTGACCCGCACGGAGCGCGCCGTGCCCGGGGGCTGGGGGTCGTTCCTGACCCCGGACCTGTGGCGCCTGTTCGCCCATCAACTGCTCGACTCCGGGGCGATGCTGCCGCGCGTCATCGCGACCGGCTGGCTGGTGCTGGAGGTGACCGACTCGCCGTTCTGGGTGGGGGCCGTGTTCGGCATCGAGGGGCTGGTGCTGCTGTCGTGCGGCGGCCTGGGCGGCGTGCTGGCGGCGCGCGTGGAGCGGCGGCGCACGCTTGCGGCCGTGCAAGGGGCGCTGGCACTTGCGCTCATCGCGATCGCCGCGCTGAGCGCGCTCGAGGTGCTGCGCCTCTGGCACCTGGTGGCCGCCGCGGTGCTGACCGGCCTGGCACGCTGCCTGCACCTCCCTCTGTCGACCGGCCTGCTGCAGCGGGCGGCCGGCCAGGGGCAGTTGATGCGGGCGATGGGCGCCAAGCAGCTGACGTTCAACATCGGCCGCATGGCCGGCTCCGCTCTCGTCGGCGTGACCATCTCCGCCCTCGGGTTCGCCGCCGCCTTCCTGCTCCTGGCGGTGATCCGGGCCGGGGCCGCGGCGGTGCTGGCGCGGCTGTCGCCGGAGCTGGGCCGGCCCGCGCCGGTGACGGGCTCGCGGCCGGTGTTCCTGGACCTGGTGCGGCAGCTCCGCTACACCCTGCGGGTGCCGCGCGTGCGCGCGGTGTTCGCGATGAGCATGCTGATGGAGCTCTGCGTGTTCTCCGTCAGCTCGATGATGCCGGTGCTGGCGCGCGACGTGCTGGGCGTGGGGGCCGGCGCCCTGGGGGTGCTGACCGCGGCCGGCTCGCTGGGCGCGATCCTGTTCGGGATGGTGATGACGGCGGCGGGCGAGCTGCGCAGCAAGGGGTCGGTCGCCATGCTGGCGTGCCTGCTGTGCGGCGTGGCCCTGATCGGCTACGCGCTGTCGCGCTGGTTCCTGGTTTCGGTGGGGATCGCGGTGGTGCTGGGCGTGGCGATGATGGTCTACGACGTGATGCTCTTCACGCTGGTGCAGGTGACGGTGCCGTCGTCGCGGCGGGACCAGTCGACGGGGCTGCTGGCGCAGACCTTCGGGCTCAACCCGGTCGGCTCGACCTTGGCCGGCGCGGTGGCGCAGGTGGCCGGTATGCCGGCGGCGCTGCTCGCGGCAGGCGGCATCATCGTCGCCTACGCGCTTGCCGTGCTCGCCCCCAAGCGCCGTCTCTGGGACCGGCCCGAGGCGCGCAAGCCGGGCTGACCGGATTCGCGGCGGGGCTCATCTGACTCAAACCGAGTTCGACGGCCGTTGCGAGTGGATGCGAACCTCTGGCGGAGCGAAAGCGCCAGCGCCCGCGTGGACGCTTACTCTGTCGATGGGGCACGACCTGCGGCGGCCGCACGACACGAGTGGGTGCCGTGGTAATCTTTAGCGGTACGGGGGAAAGCGAATGGCCACCTCTCTGCTGGCACCGGCCCACGTCGACTATCCGAGTTCCGACGGCCGGCCGATGGCGGAAAGCGATCACCAGCGCACGCCGCTGACCTACGCGGTGGACCGGCTGCGGCATCATTTTCGCGACCGTGACGACGTGTACGTATCGGGCAACCTGCTGATCTACTACGAAGAGGGAAACGTGGGTGCGCGGGTGGCGCCGGACGTATTCGTGGTGGTGGGGGCGCCGAATCGGGACCGTTCGAGCTACCTGCTGTGGAACGAACCGAAGGGGCCGGACTTCGTGCTGGAGATCACGTCGCGGAGGACGTACCGGGAGGACCAGGGGCGCAAGCGGGAGTTGTACCTTTCGCTGCGGGTGCAGGAGTACTGGCAGTACGACCCGACGCAAGACTATCTGCGGCCGCCGCTGCAGGGGTTGGAGTTGATCGGGGAGGAGTATCGGAGGCTGCCGAGCAGAGCGTTGCGGGATGGCACGCTGGCGCTGGCCAGCCGGGTGCTGGGGCTGGAGCTGAGGCTGATGGAGCGCGGGCTGAGGTTCCACGATCCGAAGACGGGGCGGGACCTGCAGGATCTCGCGGAAACGGACACGGCACGGCGACGAGCCGAGCAGGAGAGGGCGGCGGCGGAAACGCAGCTCGCGCGAGAAACCGCCGCCCGCGAAGCGGCGGAAGCACGGGTGGCTCGACTGGAGGCTTTGCTGCGGCAGGGGCCCGGCAGTGATTCCGGGGGGAGTGATTCCGGCGGGAGCGAGTAAGGACCAGGCGGCTCAGGAGCCGTCGACCAGGCCGAGCTGCAGCGCCAACTCGCGGAGCTCCCGCTGCAGCCACGGCGGTGCGTTGAGGTACGGCGGACGCACCACCGGCGAGTCGAACAGCCCCTTCCAATGCAGGAGGTGCTTGCACACCGAGAACGCATAGGGATCCGGCGTGCAGTAGGCGATCATCGGCAGCATGCGGTGGTAGAACAGCCGCCGCGCCTCGTCCCACGCCTGCTCCTGCGCCAGGCGGTGCAGATCCACCTCGCGCTCCGGCATGAACGCCGCGCTGCCGGCCACGACGCCGTCGCTCCCGGAGATGTAGGCCGGCAGGGAGAAGGTGTCCCAGCCGCAGATGTAGGCGGCCTCCGGCGCGGCTTGCTTGAGCTGGTCGAAGGCGTACACGTTGCCGCTCACCTTGACGGTCATGATCCGCTCGATGGACTCCACCAGCGGGAGAACCTCACCCGCCACGTCGAGGTTTCCTTCGTTGGTCTGGTCGTAGAGCATCACCGGGATCCGCTCGGCGACCTGGCTGAAGAAGCCGTGCAGGTCGCGCTTGCCGAACTTCTTGGTCATGGCGAAGTCGGCGCCGCAGCGGGCGGCCAGCTCGGCCGCGGGCACGCCGCGGTCCTCCTCCACGCTGATGATGCCCATGCCCACCGGGATGCGGCCGCGGACGTGCGCCAGGACCATGGTCAACACCTCCTCGATCTCCTCCAGGCTCTGTCCCTCGAACTCCCCGGCCTTGCCGCAGGCGACCACCGCCGAAACTCCGGACTCCAGGGCGAAGTCGAGCTGCCGGCGCATGCTCGCGGCGTCGAACCGTTTTCCGTCGGCCGTGAACGGCGTGAACAGGAGCGTGACCACGCCCTTGACCGCCTGTCCGCTGTCGACGCTGCGAAGCGTCTGCGCCGGCGTGCTGGGTGCCATGTCGTTCACCTCCCTGGACCTGTCTCGGCGGCGCGGCGCACCAGTCCGTAGGGTGCCGTGCGCGCCCGGGTCGGCTCGGTGCCGGGCCAGCGGGCGCCGCTGCGCCCTGGTGTCAGCAGCAGCTTCAGCGTCTCCGCCAGCCGCGGTGGGAGCCCGTCGCCGGCGCCGGCGATCCGCGCTGCCAAGTACGCCGCGCCAACGTTGGAGTAGGAGTTGCCGAGTCCGGAGAAGCCGGCTAGGCCGTGGATGCGCCGATCGGCGTCGAACACGCCGATCGCCGGCAGCCCGTCGAACGTGAACGCCTGCAGCCCGCCCCAGCGGTGGGTGATCGGCGCATCGGCCAGGTGAGGGAACAGCTCGGCCAGCAGCGCCTGCAGGCGCCGCTGGTGGGCCAGGGTCGGCCGGAAGCCGGCGCTGCCGATGCGGGTGTTGCGGCGCCCGTCGGCCGCGTACTGCGGGAACAGGCTGTCCGGTTCGTCGCGGTTGCGGGCGCCGCCGAACAGCAGCCGGAAGCGGCCGTCGGCCTCGTTGACCTCGCGCCACCACGCGGTGCCGGCGGCGAAGCAGCCGCGGCAGGGACGCTCGGTCAGGGGCGCGGTCACCAGCACCTGCCCGCGCTCGGCGCGCAGCGTGCCGGTGAGCGCCGGCAGGAGCTGGGGAACCAGCGCGTTGGTGGCCACGCACAGGTGGTCGGCGCTCACGCTCCCGTGCCGGGTGCGTACCAGGTGAGCGGCGCCGGCGCCGGAGGACTCCAAGGCAACGACCGGCGACGCCTCGAAGATGCGCACCCGCGGGGAGCGCGCCACGGCGGCGCCCAGCCCCACCACGAACCTGCCGGAATGGAACTGCGCGTCGCGGTGGAAACGGATGCCGCCGGCGAACAGCGGGCTGCCGGTGACGGCGCGCGCCGCGGCGGCGTCGAGGTACTCGGCGGCAAAGCCGTCCTCTGCCATCAGGGACGCATCGCGCTGCAGCGGCGCAAGAGCCGCTTCCAGGTCGGGATGGTCGCCGCGCACCAGCACGCACTCGCCTGACACCTCGTAGTCACAGGAGATGCCGTGGCGGGTCATCTGCTCTTCCAGCAATTCCTGGTTGTGGTGGCTGAGCTCGACCAGGGAGCGCGCCACGTCGCGGGAGCCCCGCGCCGCCATCTCCCCGTAGGAGAGCGGCAGCCCGGTGACGATGCAGCCCTGGTTGCGCGAAGATGCCCCTTCGCCCACCTGCTTCGCCTCCAGCACGACACAGTCCAGACCGTGTTCCGCGGCGGCGTCGGCCACCTTCAGTCCGGCGATGCCGGCGCCCACGATCGCCACGTCGGCGTGCACGTCGCCGGCCAGCGCCGGATAGCGGGGCCGCTCGATGTCCAGCCAGAAAGGCAGGCCGTAGCCGGTCAGGTCGATGTCGTGGGGCGCCATCAGCTCGCACTGTAACCGATGCCGGGCCGTTGCGGATGCGGACCGTTCGTGATCGTGGCGGTGCTCTGCTACAACTTGGTCGGCGACGGCGTGCGCGACGCCGCCGACCCGTTCGGCCACCGCTGACAGGGAGGCTACCCATGGCGGACACAGGAGCGATCTGGAGCGACCGGTTCCGGGACTGGGACCGCGTCTACGGGCGCCGCGGGGTGGCGCTGCTGCGCGAGGCGCCACCGGTGCCGAGCACGCCCCACGTGCGGGTGAGCCCCGCCGACCTGAGCTACGGGGTGCCGGCAGGGGTGAACCTGCGCGAGCACGCGCGCAGCGAAGGCATCGACGTGGCCGGCCCGCACTTCCAGGAGCCTGCGACGCGCAACGTCCGCTGCGGCTTCTTTCCGGTGTTGCGCGCCCTGCAGGACGGCAGCCTGCTGGCGGTGTGGCGCGAGGCCAGCGCCCATGCCTTTTGCTGCTTCGGCCGCACCGTCGCGGCGCGCTCCACGGACGGCGGGCAGAGCTGGAGCGATCCATGGGTGATCTTCGCGCTGCCGGGGGCGGTCGACGCGGGCGGTCCCGAGGACCTGGTGCAGGCCGCCGACGGCACCCTGTGGATGGGGGCCTGGAGCCGCGTCCCGGGGCAGCAGGCGGGGACGCAGGGCCAGCAGGTCGCCACCGCCTACGCGCTGTACTCGAAGGACGACGGCCGCACCTGGGTCACCCTGCCGCCACTGGGCGACCACTTCTACCCGGCGTCCCCGGAGCTGGCCATGTCCAACGGCGAGTTGCTGTGGCGCGGCAGCGTGCCGGCGCCGGCCGAGGAGGGGCTGACCTCCTTTCCCGCGTCGGTGCGGGCCACGCTGGTGCAGCGCGACGCGGACGACGAGCTGCCGCGCGACGCCGACGTGGCGGAGCTGGGCGGGCTGCGCTTCGAGCGCTTCGCCCACCCCCATCTGGGCGGTCCCGACGAAGAGCAGGTCACCGAGACCCTGATCCCCGGCACCCTGGTGATGCTGATGCGCTCGCAGGGCTACGGCGAGCACTACTTCCAGACCACCTCCACCGACTACGGACGCACCTGGAGCGGCGCAGTGCCGTCGCTGTGGCACTCGCCGGTGCCGAGCCAGCCCTACCTGATCACGCTTACCGACGGCACCCTGGTTGCGGTCAATGGGCAACGCCAGAACTGCCGCATCGTCGCCACCGCCTCGTTCGACAACGGTGCGACCTGGGACGTCGCCCACCAGCAGGTGGTGCTGGACGACCAGCGCTTCCTGGGCGGCGACTTCGCCTACCCGCAGCTCACCGAGGTTGCCGGCGGGCGCCTGCTGTCGATCTACTACAGCCACGACCACACCGATGAGAGCGGCGAGCGCAGCGGGATCTTCGGGACCTTCCTGGAGACGCGCTTCTTTCGGCCCGCCTACTGCGGCGTGGAGCTGGCCGAGGTGGGCGCGGTGCGGCGCGACGCCACGGTGGCGCACTGGCGCTTCGACGAGGGCGCGGGCAGCGTGGCGGCCGACGACGGCGGGCCACACTACGCGAAACTGGCGGGGCCGGCGTGGGTTTCCGGCAAGCGCGGCACGGCGCTGCGGTTCGACGGCCGCGACGACTACGGCTACGTGCTGGAGTGCCCGGAGCTGCGCGTCGCGCGCGAGTTCACCGTGGAAGCGTGGATCTCCACCGAGGCGCCGGAGCGTACGCAGACCATCGTCTCCAAGCTGCCGCACTACTGGGTCGGGCTGCACCGGGGCCGGCTGTGCCTGCGCCGTGGTGGGGTGGAGGGCATCCCGTTGCTGGAGAACCTGGCGGCGACCCCCCTGGAGGCAGGCCGCTGGTACCACGTCGCGGTGGCCGTGCGCATCACCCTGGACTCCTACGAGCGGGCGCTGTTCTACCTGGACGGGGAGGTGGACGCCAACGACAGGCTCGCGCTGCCCGGCAGTGCCGAGCACGCGGCCGCCATCAGCGACTGGCACGAGTCGGCCGGTCCACGCTGGCAGGCGAACCACCAGCGCCGCAGCCGCCACGAGGACATCGGCGAGCAGGCGGAGGCCATCCGCGCCGCCGAGGACCACCTCTACATCGGCCTGCAGCACGACCGGCAGACCGCACCGTTTGCCGGCCTGATCGACGAGCTGGCGCTGCACGGCAGCGGCCTGCTGCCGGGCGAAGTGCGGGCCAGCATCGCCGTCCACCGCCGTGCCGACGGCGAGCTTTCCTCGGGCGTGATCCCGCGCCCCGCCTCCGGCTGGGGCCGCTTCGGCGCCGAAGTGGACACCCCCGACGGCACCGCCGTCGAGTTCTCCGTCACCGCGCCGGACGGGACCGTCCTCCGCAGCGGCGTGAGCCCCGGCGACTCGCTGGCCGGCCTGAACGCCCCCGAGCTGCGGCTGGCCGCGCGCCTGACCAGCTCCGACCCCGGCCGCACTCCGGTCATTCGCTCCTGGTCCCTGCACCCCGCGGCCGGATAGACCGGCCGGGCGCGGTCCTCTTCTACGATCCCGCGGCCGCAGGTTGCAGCGCCCAGGACCACAGGGTCGGCGTGCGGCCGGGCACCTCACTGTGCAGGCGCGCCTGAAGCCTGATCGCCGACTCCCGCAGATCCGCCAGGTCGTTGCCCGATGTGACCTGATCGCGCAGCAGCTCGCCGTCCGGGCCCAGTACCGCGTAGCTGACGGCGGTGCCCTCCGGCACCAGGTCACGCGCCGTGAAGCGGCCCCAGGAGCCGCCGGCCGGGCGCCGGATCACCGCCGACCGGATCTCTCCGTCCCGGTGCCGGTACCGGGTCACGCTGGCCGCGAGCTGGCGTTCCGTCAGGCCGGCGCGGTGCAGCGCCAACTCGTCGATGCGGCCGCAGAAGGGTGCCGTGCGGTCGTGGCGGCTGCCTATGAACAGGTGTTCCCGGGCGGCCCAGCGGCTGGGGCCGGACCCGGGCGCCGTGTAGCGCCCCTGCCAGGCGGGGCCGTGGGTCTGGCGCCAGTCGCTGAGCGCCTGCGCCTGGGTCGCCGCCGCCGGCCGCTCCAGGTCCACCGCCGCGTCCAGAACGCCGTCGACGTAGAACAGCACCCGCCGCATCGAGTCGGCGGTCTCCCGCACCACCACGGCAAGGTGCTGCCAGCGGTCGGCCGCCAGCTCAGTCGTCCCGTGGCAGCTCGCCGGCGGGATGCCGTCCTCGCCCCCGCGCCGCAGGCAGACCCGCCGGCGGCTCAGCCCGAACCAGTAGTGGGGGAGCCGGCTGACGATAGTCTGGTCGCGCTCCGGGCGCGGGGTACGGATCCACGCCTCCATGGTCAGCTCCTGTCCCAGCCAGAGACTCGGGCAGTTGGTCACGCGCAGATGATCGTCCACCCCGTCGAAGGCGAGCGCGGCGCCGAACCGGCCGTCGGTCCAAGCCGGTCCGTGCAGCACGCCGTAGTGGCGGCCGGTGTCGTCGTGGGCGGTGTCGCCCGTACCCTCGTCGAACCGCCACCAGGCGACGGTGTCCGCGCGCCGCACGGACCCGACGTCCGCGAGCCGGACGCCGCCGAATGTGGTTCGGAACAGGCTGCGGTCGAGGAAGGTGGCGAAGATACCGTTGTGCTCCGCCTCGGGATGGCTGGCGTTGTAGAACACCACCAGAAGGCGGCCAGCGCCCACGTCCACCACCTCCGGATAGGAGAAGTCCCTGAGGAAGAACTGCGGATCGTCCAGCACCACCTGGTGGTGGGCGAAGTCCCAGGTGGCGCCGCCGTCGAACGACGGCACCGCCACGGTGCGGCCGTTGCCGCGCTCGTCGTGCACGGCGACCAGGGTGCCGTCGCCGAGCGTGATCAGCAGCGGCTGGCTGGCGATCGGCGTGTGCCACAGGTCGGAGCGGCGGGGCGGCGACCAGGTGCGCCCGTAGTCGGTCGAGGTGGACTGCTCGTAGTGCTCGCTGACTGCGGAGCGGGTCAGCATCACCAGGTGGCCGCGGGTGGTGGTCTCGGTGACGTGACACTCGTTGGTCCCTCCAAGCTGCATGGCGCCGTAGCGCTCGAAACGCAGCCCGCCCAGCTCCACCACGTCGGCTCCGGGGGTGAGCGGCTCGCCGGGCCGGCGCAGGATGAAGACCGCACGCCGCAGCGAGGTGTAGGAGGTGACCCCTTCGTCGGCGGGATCCGGGACGCTGCCCAGCCACAGGAACTCGCCGTTGGAAAGCTCCAGCATCGGCGTGCAGAGAAACTGCCAGCCGTCGCCGAGCCTGGGGAGCTGCTCCCAGCTTCGCCCCTCGTCCTGCGAGCGCAGCACGTACATCTCGGGGCGCTGAGCGCCCACGGTGCCCGGCTCGGGTTCCGGGATACGGGCCCATGCGCCCAGCCAGAGGGTGCCGTCGCCGGTCTGCACCAGGTTCTCGGGACCGCCGGTGTCCCACGCTCCCGACCGCCGGAAGCCGACCACCCAGGGGGCGCTCCAACTGCGCCCGCCGTCCGGCGAGCGCGCCGCCACGGTGCGCCCGAAGGAGCAGTAGGCGTGCGAGCTCGCCTCGCGCCACACAGCCAGCAGCGCCCCGCTGTGCAGCCGCGTCACCAGGGGAAAGAAGCCGCAGCGCAGGCGGCGCCCTTCGGGGAGGCGGAACCAGGGAGACTCGACGTCGATTCCCTGCGCTGACGCGAGCTCCCGCAGGTCGGCGCCCGGCGGTACGTCGTAGTTCAGGTCGGCGGGACTGACGCGCACGTCGGGCCGACGCGGCACGCGTGGGAAGCGGCGCACCAGCTCGACATTGCGGTGCGCGGTTACCGTGTTCCAATCGCGGAACGTATCGTGCAGACCGTCGCTGCTGCGCGGGATCATCCGTTCACCTCCCGCAGGCGCACGGCGCGGATCTCGCAATCCTCGTCCACGAAGTCGGTATGGAACACGCACAGCAGGTCGCCGTCCGGCAGCCGCAGCACGCTCGGGTAGCCGCAGGCGGTGGCCCAGCCCTGGAAGGGCCCCGGCGAGCGGTAGAGCAGCCCCTGGTCGTGCCACGACTCGCCTTCATCCCAGCTCGCGCTGAAGCCGATGCCCGGCCGCCCCTCGCGCATGTCGCGATACACGCAGATGATGGCGCGGCGCAGCGCCGCCAGGCGCGGGCAGTGGCCGTGGAAACCGGTCGCGGCCAGCGGCGTCCAGCTCCGGCCGCCATCCTCGGAGCAGCTCTGGTAGGAGGCATAGGGCGGTGCGTCGCTGCGCAGCACGGTGAGCAGCCGTCCGTCCGCCAGGGCCAGCGTGTCGGGCTCGCGCAGTTCCAGCGTGGCGTCGTGGCTCAGCAGCACCCGCTCCGACCAGGAATCGCCGCGGTCGCGCGAGAATGCGATGGCGGCCAGGTTGGACTCTCCGGGCGTGTCGGTGCCCTGAAAACCCAGCAGCAGGCGTCCGTCCGGCAGCCCGTGCACCACGCCCTGGCCGTACGGCTCGCTGAAGGCGGCGAACACGCGGATCTCCGGGCCGGGCGGGTCCCAGGTGCGGCCGCCGTCGCTGGACCGGATGGCGTAGGTGTGGAACCGGCCGCCGTTCCAGCGCGCCTTGCCGGCCAGCATCAGCAGCGTGCCGTCGTCGAGCTGCAGCAGGCGCTGGGCGCCGAACCAGTCCCAGCCCGGCTCGGCCAGCAGCGGCGTCGGCTCGTCCCAGGTCGCCCCGCCGTCCGCCGAGCGCGTGGCCACCACCGCGCCGTGGGATTCTTCGAACATGTTGCGCCCCACGCGGTAGGCTACGAACAGGCTGCCGTCGGCCAGCACGGCGGCCCCGGCGCGCGAGCGATGGCGCGTGCTGCCGCCGCCGGCCACCACGACCTCGCCGGTGACCGCAAGCGCCTTCACGCCTATCCCAGGGCCCGCGCCAGCGCGGTGTAGAAGCGCGCCGCCGCGGCCACGGAGCTCAGCGTGGTGTGCTCGTCCACCTGGTGCGCCAGCCGCTCGTCGCCCGGCCCGAAGATCAGCGTCGGCACCCCGAGCGCCGGCGTCAGCACCGAGGCATCGGAGAAGTAGCTGACGCCGCGCGCGGCGGGCGCTCCCCCGATCACCTGTCCGGCCACCTCCAGGGCGGTGCCGACCAGCGGCTCGTGCTCGGGCGTGTCGATCGCGGGGCGGTCGGTGAGCACTTCCACCTGCGCCGTCACACCGGTCTCGGCGGCTGCCGCGGCGGCCGCCAGCGCGCGCACCTCGCGCAGCAGCCCGGCGTGGTCCTGCCCCGGGACGCTGCGGAGATCCACCGTCAGCGCACACCGGTCGGCCACGATGTTGACCTTCGCACCGCCCTCGATGGTCCCCAGATTGACGGTCGGCGGTCCCAGCAGCGGATGCGGCCGGTGCGCCGGCCGATACGCCCGCAGCCGCTCGATGATCCGGCACATCCCGGCGATCGCGTTGCTGCCCTGTTCCGGCATCGATCCGTGGGCGGCCCGGCCGCTGGTGACGATCCTGAGCCACAGCGCTCCCTTGTGCGCCGTGACCACCTGCAGGCTGGTGGGCTCGCCGACGACCAGAGCGCCGACCGGCCCCAGGTCGCGGGTGGCCAATCGCTGCGAGCCGCAGCAGTCCACCTCCTCGCCGGCGGTGCCGGCGAAGATCAGGTCGCGCGACAGGCGGACTCCGGCGCGGGCCAGCACGGCGCAGGCCATCGCCAGCGCGGCGACGCCGCCCTTCATGTCGACGGTGCCGCGGCCGTGCAGCACGTCGCCTTCCACGACCGCCGCGTGCGGATCGTGGCGCCATTGCTCGCGTTGCACCGGCACGGTGTCGAGGTGGCCGTTGAACAGGAGCGCGGGTGCGTCGCCGGAGCCGCGCCAGCGGGCCACCACGTTGGCCCGGCCCAAGGCGAAGCGGTCCAGCTCCACCTCCAGCCCGGCCTCCCGCAGCCATCCGCCGAGCAGCTCGGCGACCGGCGCCTCCCGCCCCGGCGGGTTGCAGCTGTCGATTCGGATCAGCCGCCGCAGCAGGTCGCCCAGCTCGGCTCCCGGAATCGCAGGCACGCTCACGGCGCGCCCCCGGCGGCTTCGATGCGGGCGATCGCCGCGCTGATGTGGCGGACGCTGTGCTCGACCATCACCGCCAGTGCCCGCCGCCCGCGCTCGCGATCAGCCTGGCTCGGCTCGCCCCACACGCCGCTGGGGCTCATCTGGGCCATGGTCAGGTAGTCGAACGCCTCGACCGGGCTGTCCGGCACGGCGTCGGGGACGGTGCCCTTGATGGCGTCCGGTGCGATCTCCATGATCAGCGAGGCCTCGAAGCCGCCGGCGTGGGCCTCGTTCGCGAAGTTGGGGAAGATGCGCTCAAGCTCCGCGCCGGCCAGGGTGAACGGCTGCACGCACAGCGCGCGGCCGGCATCGGTGCTGCGGTTGATCTCGCGCACCGCCGGCCGCAGGACCAGGTTGCCGCCGTGCATGTTGAGCAGCACGACGTAGCGGAACCCCTGTCCGATCAGGTCCAGGGCCAGCTCCCTGACCACGGTCAGAAGGGTGCTCGGGCTGAGCGACACCGAGCCGCGGAAGCCGGCGTGCGCCTCCGAGTTGCTGAACGGCAGCACCGGCAGCAGGAACCCGTCCATCCGTTCGGCCACCCCACGCGCCACCGCCTCCGCCTCCAGCGAATCGGTCGCCAGCGGCAGGTAGCTGCCGTGCTGCTCAGTGGCGCCGACCGGCAGGATCGCCAGTTCCGTGCCGCTCGCTTCCAGTTCCGCGGATGTGTTGCAGGCGTCCAGGATAGGGTTGGGGTAAAGCGAACTCTCCCGTTTTGTCAAGATCGCACGGGGCGTCGCGGGGCTATCCGCGGTAGGATTTCTCCGGCATGAGCGCAACGATGGGTGCCGCCACAACGGTCGCGGGAACCCGCCGGCCACGGTTTGCGCTGGTGGGGTGTGGGGACTTCGGCAAGCACCTGGCGGGTTACGCCATAGAGCGCGCCGAGCTGGCGGCGCTGTGCGACCCGGATGCCGGCAGCCTCGCCGCTACGGCCGCCACGCTGGGTGCCGAGGTGCCCGGCTACGGCGATTACCGCGAGCTGCTGCGGCGCGAGCGCCTGGACGCGGTGCTGGTGACCGCCGCCAACCACGTGCACGCGGAGATCACCGTGGCGGCCGCCGCGGCCGGCGTGCACGTGTTCTGCGAGAAGGCGATGGCGCGCACGGCGCGGGAGTGTTGGGACATGGTGGCGGCGTGCCGGCGCCACGGCGTGAAGCTGATGGTCGGGCACAAGCGGCGGCTGCGGCCACCGTGGGCGCGGATGGTGGAGATGACCGCCGACGGCCTGCTCGGGGCGCCGCTGTCGATCACTGTGGCGCAGTACACGGACAACCGGCCCTACGAGTTCTTCGACACCTGGTGGTCGGACCCCGCGCGTGGCGGCGGCTTCTTCCACATGCACGGCGTGCACGTGATCGACTGGTTCCGCGCCATGTGCGGCGATGCCAGGGACGTACACGCCGTGTGCGGGCCGCAACACGACTCCCGTTACGGGTTCCGGGACATCGTGCACGCGACGTACCGGTTCCACTCCGGCGCCGTGGCCACGATCGTCGGCGGCCTGTCGTTTCCCCTGCACCAGTTCCGCGAGTCGCAGGGGCCGTGGGGCGAGTGCCGCCACGGCGGCTTCAAGCTGGTGCCGGCGCTCGATCACATCGACCTGTACTGGCAGCGCCTCGACGCTCCGGCCCCGCAGCACGAGCGGTTCGACGACTTGGGCTTCGATCACGCGTACCGGCGCGAGATCGGCGACTTCTTTCGCTGGATCGCCACGGGTGCCGAGCCGTGCCTCACCTGGGTGGAGGGCCTGCGCTGCGTGGAGATGATGGAAGGCGCGTACCGATCCGCGCAGCAGGACGGGCGCGTGGTCGGGTTTCCGCTGCACCCGGAGCTGGAGCCGTGAGCGCGATGAAGATCACCGACGTGCGCTGCTCGGTGGCGGCTGTGCCGCGTCCCGGCGGCGGCGCGCACCGCAACTGGGTGTTCGTCCACGTCGACACCGATGCCGGCCTGCAGGGGGTGGGCGAGGCGACCACCGAGCACCACGAGTTGGCGATCAAGGCGCACGTGGAGAGCGAGCTCAGGCCGCGCCTGCTGGGCATGGACCCGACCGACATCGAGCGTGTCTGGCAGCTCGGCTTCCGCGAGTTCTGGTGGCGCCGAGGGGTCGTCCACGGCAGCGCCATGAGCGGCATCGACCAGGCCCTGTGGGACATCGCCGGCAAGGCGGCGGGGCTGCCGGTGTTCAAGCTGCTCGGCGGCCGGGTGCGGGACCGCGTGCGCTGCTACATCCGCTTCGGACCCGAGTTCTTCGGCGTGGAGCTGGAGGATGCGGCCCGCCGCGCCCTGGAGTTGGGGTTCGACGCCTTCAAGCACGGCTTCGGCAGCGTCACACGGCCGTATGACGCGCAGCGCCAGGCCGACGTGGCGGTGGCCGAGGTGCGCCGGCTGCGGCGGATCCTGGGTGACGGGACGGCGCTGATGGTCGACGCGGCCGGCATGTTCGATCCCCAGGCCGCGCACCGGCTGCTGCAGGGGCTGGAGCCGCTGGCCCCGCTGTTCGTCGAGGAGCCGACCAACCAGGACACGGTGGCGCCCACGGCGCGGCTCAAGCAGAGCTTTCCGGGGATGAAGATTGCCCTGGGCGAGCGCATGGTCTCGCGCTGGGACTTCCGCCCGTGGTTCGAGCAGCAGGCGATCGACGTGTGCCAGGCGGACATCAGCCACGCCGGGGGCATCAGCGAGCTGTTGCGCATCGCCCAATACGCCGAGGTCTACGGCATCCTCATGGCTCCGCACAATCCGTACGGCCCGGTGGCCCTGGCCGCCTCCTCCCAGGTGGCGGCCGCGATCCAGAACTTCCTGATCCTCGAGCACTGCCCCCTGCAGCCGTGGTTCGACCGCCTGCAGCGGGAGCCGCTGCCGGTGAACGGCGGCCACATCGACGTGGACGAGCTGGCGCGGCGGCCGGGACTGGGAGTGGAGCTGGACGAGGAGGTGCTCGCCGCGATGGACGGTCATACGCCGCTGGATCCCGGGCGCTTCGAGTTGCCCGACGGCGGCACGCCGCTACTCTGAAAGAGCCATGAACCCGACGCCGGCCGTGCCCCGCTTCGACAACGAGAAGATCGTCCACGTCCCGGGGGTGGACCACCCCGAGTCGCTGGCGGTCGGCCCGCGCGGGGAGCTGTACACCACCGGCACCGGCTGCCAGGTGTACCGGGTCGACGTGGCGGCCAACCGCGCCGAGCAGTTCGCCGCCACCGCCAACCGCTGTCTGGGCCAGGCGGTCGATGCCGCCGGCAACCTGTACTGCGCGGAGACCGGCCTCGGCGCCGTGATCCGGGTCACGCCGGACGGGTCGGTCACCACCTACGCCACAGGACCTGCGGGACGCCCGTTTCTCTGCGCCAACTACCCGGCGTTCGATCGCCGCGGCGCCCTGTACCTGTCCGACAGCGGCGACTGGTCAGGCGCGCTCAACGGACGGCTCTACAAGATCGAGCCGGGCGGCGCCGCCGCGCGCCTGTGGTACCCGGACGCGGTCGACACGCCCAACGCCATCGCCCTGGACGCCGACGAGCGCTACCTGTACCTGGTGGAGACCTTCGGTGCCGGCATCGCCCGCGTGGCGATCGACGACGACGGGTCCGCCGGCCGCTTCGAGCGCGTGCTGCACATGCCGCGCCACGTCCCTGACGGCATCGCCTTCGACGAACAGGGCCGGCTGTGGATCGCCTGCCACCGCCCGGACGCCATCTACGTGTTCGACCTGGACAGCCGCCGCCTGGAGCTGTTCGCCGAGGACTGGATGGGAGAGGCGCTGCGCGGCCCGACCGATGTCGCCTTCGCCGGCCCCGAACGTGACATCCTGTTCGCCGCCTCCCTGGACAACCTGGTCATCCACCGCTTCGACGGCGTCGGCGTGCGCGGCCTCCCGCTCAACCACCCGGCCCTCTGAGTCCGTCGGCCCGGCTGGAGACTCCATCCACTGAAGGGCGACCGATCCGGGCAATGGAGCCTTCGCGTTTCCGCCAACTGGAGGCTTATCTTTCGGTTCGACGAAGGCGAAGTGGTGGACGTGGACCTGATTGACTATCACTGAGGGAGGCTGCTATGGGTGGCATGTACGATCCCGCACATCCGGGGGAGATCATCCGGGAGGCGATTACAGCAGAGGGCTGGACGGTGGGCGACGCGGCAGATCGCCTCGGAGTCACGCGAAACACACTGTCGCGGGTCTTGAACGGCAAGGCCGGCGTGTCGCCTCGGCTCGCCATCGCTTTGGAGCGGCTCGGCTGGAGCGACGCCGGCCATTGGGTCCGGATGCAGGGAGCCTACGAGTTGGCGCAAGCCCGCAGAGCCGATTCCGCAGCCTGACGACCATGAGCCGGCGGCCGACCGGGTACAGCGGACTCAGACTCGGAAGGTTGCGATGGGCCAATACCGGAGCCGCAGGCGACGGTATTGGGCGCTGACGGCTACGCCGCGAGGCGGTCGCGGGTGGCGCGCAGGAAGCGCAGGCAGTACTCGTTGATGCTGGCGATGGCGCCGCGGTCGGAGTTGTCGGCGGCGACGGAGGCGTACGCCTGCACGGCCGCGATGAGATGGGCGAGGGCGGCGCTCACGCCGGCCAGTGCGTCGTCATGGCGGCCCGCGGCTTCGGCGATGCCCGCCTCGCGGGTGGCTGCCACCGCATCCAGATAGCCAACCGCGAAGCGCAGCCGCTCCGCGTGGTAGCGCGCGAACGGCACCCCCGCAGGCCGCGCCACGGTGATCGCTTCACCGACCCGCGCCAATGCAGCGGCATAGCGCTCGCGCACGTCGTGCAGATCCGCCGACAGCGGCTCGCCCGCGTGCCAGTGCTTCTCCATCATCCCCGGCACCGGGAAGGAGAACCCCATGCCGTGACGGTCCAGGTCGTCGGTGATCGCATCCACCTGCTGCCAGGCCGTCACCAGGGGCGCTGCCGCCGCCTCGCCGCAGACGCCGGCGGCCAGCTCCCGGTACGCCGCCACCGGCGTGCAGTCGGCGTCCCAGCAGGAGCGCGCCATGTAGCGCATCGTCGGGTCCAGGTCGCCGATCATCCAGTGGCGGGTGCTGAACCCGCTCCAGCCGTCCGTGCGCATGCGCGTGGCGAGGGTGTGCAGCGGCCTGGTGGCCAGTTGCGGCAGGACGCCCACGTTGTCGTCGGCCAGCGTGAAGATGAAGCGGCTCGGCATCGCGTCGGGCACGGCGTTGTCCATCACCTCGATGTGGTCGGCGGCGCGCCGCGCCGTGTAGTCGATGAACGCAACCACGCCCGCGCCGGGCGGCGCGATGCGCGGCAGGATCGGCAGCAGCTCCTCGGCAGGCTGGCCGTACAGGATGCGCGCAGGCGTCGCGTGGCCGGGGCGTTCCAGCACGCTGCGGTCCTCCAGCACGCAGTCGATCAGCCGCAGCATGGCGATGTCGCCGAGCACCCGTGACTCCTGGCGGCCGGGTCCGCCGTGCACGTCGGTGCGGCGCCGCGCGTTCGCCAGCGCCTGATCCAGCGTCAGGACCTCGGAGATGGCGTACTTTTCGTCCAGGCTGCGCCACGCGTCCTCGGCGCTGTCCAGCCATTCGCGGTGCTCGGGAAAGCCCAGGAACAGGCGCTCGACGCCGGGATAGGTGTGCAGGTGGGCCGAGATCTTGGTGCGCGCCAGGTCGACGAGGAGGGGGTCATCGGGAGCCTGGTCGCTGCCCGGGACGCAGGTCTTCTCGGCGAGCTGGCGAGCCACGTGCGCCCCCGGAATGACCGGCATGAACTCCCGCGGATACTCGAGCAGCGACAGCGACATGCTGCTGCCGATGCCGCGGGCGGCTGCGTGCTCGATGATCCCCGTGGCGAGGCGGCGGGCGGCGGCGTGGCGCTCGTGGTAGTCGTCGATGCCGGCCAGGTCGGGGTTCTCGAACTCGTGTGCCCCGCCGAACAAATCGCGTCCCACGGTGTGCTCGTCCACCGGGTAGCGGAACCCGAACCACGAGCAGCCGGTGCTCTTGGCCACGCCGCGGAACTCGTAGTGGACGAACGACTGCCACGGCCACAGCGACAGCAGGATCTCGTTGAAGGCGTTCTTGGAGAGCTGGTCGATGAAGCGCCGGTTCTCCGCGAGGCCCCACGACTCGGGGCCGCAGACGAAGTCGTTGATCAGGCGCCAGCAGCGCGTGTCCAGGTTCGGGGTCCAGGTGCGGTCGGCGTCGGGCAGGCGCAACGGCCCGGGATCGTCGGGCAGCAGGTCTCCGCTCAACAGGAACTGCACTCCCCAGCCGCGCACCAGTTCGTACACGGCCCAGAGGGTGGCGGCCGGGCTGCCTCCGGCGGCCAGCAGGTGATCGCCTCCCGCCGGGCGCGTGAAGCGCCGCAGGGTGTAGCTCTGCGGCTCGTCCGGCGCCGCCATTCCGGTGCCGTCCGGGTCCAGCCACACGCTGGCCGTCGCTGCCGCGGGCCGGGCGTTGACCGCCGCGGCGACGCCGAACAGGTCGCGGGCGTAGCGCGCCAGCTCGGCGCCGGCGAATGCCGTAATGGGTTCGGGATTCGGACCGGTCACGATCTGCAGGTCGGTCATGGCATCACCTCCCGCGGGGGCTCTCTTGCACAGACTGTACCCAACTGCACGAGGTGTGGGTACGTGATGGATCGGGTGGAGGGTGGGTGATGACGTACTGTCACCAAAACGTCACGCTGCTACCTTGATATCCATGGCGGATTCAAGACGAACCACCGTGTACTTCGACCCTCACTTGTATCGCAGGCTCCGCATCAAGGCAGCCGCGATCGACCGCACGATTTCCGATCTGGTCAACGAGGCCGTCCGTATGCAATTGGCAGAGGACGCCGAGGACCTTGCGGCGTTCGAAGAGCGCGCGACCGAACCCGCTCTGAGGTTCGGAGATGCCCTGAACGACCTCAAGCGCCGTGGCACTTGACAGCACCGTACTGTTTATCGGCGATCAGCCGCAGTACTTCTTCGACGACGCCGTGGTCGAGGTGGCCGACCACCTCACCCGAACCATCCACCGGCCGGTGCCCGATGAGCGCAGCCCCCTGATCCGCCGCGACCGGCCGTGGGAGCACGTGACCTATTTCTCGTGCAACTCCTGGAACCTGCGGCGCGATGCGGACAGCGGCCGCTTCCACTGCTTCTACACCGACTTCAAGATGGACCGGGAGCGCCTGTGGAGCCGCGGCGGCGGCTCCCACGGGTGGGAGAACGCCCGCCTGCGCCAGCTCTACGCCCGCTCCGAGGACGGCATCGAGTGGGTCAAGCCGCCCATGGGCATCCAGCACGAGGACGGCCGCGACACCAACATCGTCTTCGGCACCGAGGACTACGGCTCGGTGTACGACATCTTCATCGTCGACGATCCGCTGGAACGGGACCCGCGACGCCGCTTCAAGACGCTCTACACCCGGATCGTCCCGGTCGCCGAGAACGAGTCGCGGTTCACCGTGCACGCCGCCTACTCGGCGGACGGCATCCACCTCACCCCCAGCGACGAGGGACCGGTGTTCGGCCGCCTGGGCCGGGAGCGGGGCGACGTCACCATCAGCGCGTTCGATCCCGATTCGCAGACCCACATCGCCGCCACGCGCCATCCCTTCTACCGGTCGGTACCGGGTCGCGGCTCCCTGCGACCGCCGGCGCCCGGCCGCCCGGGCGTGGGCGGCGAGCCGGGATTCGATGCGGCCCTGGGGAGCGTCACCCGGCAGGGCAGGCGCCGCATCTTCCTGATCGAGAGTCACGACTTCCTGCGCTGGAGCGAGCCGCGCCCGATCCTGGCTCCCGACCCCGCGCTCGACAACATCGACGACGCGTTCTACGGCATGACGCCGCTGCGCCTGGGCGGCCAGTGGGTGGGCTTCCTCAACGTGTTCCACATGGTGAGCAACACCATGGACGTGCAGCTCGTGCACAGCAGGGACGGACGCGAATGGCATCGGGTCGCCGCCGGCCGGCCGTGGCTGCGGCGCGGCGCACCCGGCACCTGGAACGAGTTCATGGTCACGGTGCCGAGTCCGCCGGTAGTCATGGGCGACGAGCTATGGGTGTATCACGGCGGCTCGAAGAACCACCACGACTGGTGGTTCGCCGGCGGCAACGAGGCGTCCGACCACCCGGAGGCGTGGCGCGACGTGCCCGAGGTGTGGGACTGGGACGCGGTCGGCTACGGCCTCGGTCTGGCGCGCCTGCGGCGCGACGGCTTCGTCTCCCTCGGCGCCAACCCGGTGCGCGAGGGGGTGCTGGTGACGCAGCCGTTGCTCTCGTGGGGGGACACGCTGACGGTCAACGCCGCCTGCCGCGGGCACGGCAGCCTGCGGGCCGAGATCCTGGATGAGGCGGGCGCGGTGATCACAGGCTACGCCGCAGAGGACTGCGACCCGTTCCACGGCGACGCCGTGGAGCACGTGCTGCGCTGGAACGGGCGCGCGGAGTTGCGCGGCGGGGCAGGTGCGGGAGAGGGAGAAGGGGAGGCGGAAGCGCCCCGCTTCCGGCGCATCCGCTTCCTGCTGCGCGACGCGGAGCTGTACTCGTTCCGCTTGGGCGGCGGCGCCGGCTCCTGATCGCAATGCCCGAACGTGTCGGATTGCCGCCGTGGCGCCGATCAGACAGAATCCTATAGCGAGCGGCCCGCGCCCGAGGAGGATCGGCGATGAATCGACCCCTGAGTAGTGATCAACTTCCGGCCACGCCGTCGCGCGAGGATCTCGCGTGGCGCGACCACTGGGTGATGCAGCACGACGGCGAAGGCGGCCAGATCGGCCACCCGGCGGCGTTCCGGTTCCTGCCATGGCACGGCGACCGCCCCGTGTTTCCATGGGGCCTGGTGGTGTTGGATAACGGCGGCTGGGCGGTGGCGGGCGTGGCCGGCTCCATGACGCTGGCCGAATCCAACCAGACCGTGATCGGTCTGAGCGGCGACCAGGGAGCGAGCTGGGAGTACGTCGAGGTACCCGACTGCTCGACCCGGCCGATGATGCTGTCCAACCTGGGCTCGGGCGTCATCAGCTTCATGTCGAGCTGGTCCGACGAGGGCAACTTCCGCTACTACAGCCACGACCACGGCGCCACCTGGGAGCGGGGAGACCGGCTGCCGGAGGCCCCCGACGGCACGCAGATGGATTGTGAGGGTAACGCCCTGATCGACCGCGACGCCGCCGGCAACGCCACGGTGGTGGCGGAGACCGGGCAGACGATGTCGAAGGGGCCGCTGCCGCAGAACCCCTGCTGCGGCTGCATCCGCTGGTCCCGTGACGGCGGCCGCACCTGGGGGCCGGTGAGCTGGCCGCAGGAGTGGGTCTGGTACGACGAGTGCGACGGCGAGCGGGTGGAGCGCGGGGTGGGCGAGGGCGCCCTGGTCCGCGCCGCCAACGGCTCCGTCGTCGCCGCCGTGCGCAGCGACATGCCGGCGCAGTACATCCCCCTGCACTACGACAACTTCGAGGGCACCGCGGTGTCGATCAGCAACGACGAAGGCGCGACCTGGAGTCCGCTGGACTTCGTGTTCGGCCCCGGCCGCCATCACGTCACGCTGCTGCGGCTGCCCAACGACGACCTGGTGCTCACCGTGATCCGCCGCCTCGACTTCGGCGCCGGCGACCTGGCCACCTACCGGCGCGGCTGCGATGCCGTCGTCAGCCACGACCACGGGGTCACCTGGGACGTCGAGCACCGCTACGTGGTGGACGACTTCGCCGCCCTCGGCACGGAAGTGTGGTACCACGTGGCGTGCGGCCACCAGTTCTCGGTGTCGGTGGGCGACGGATCGGTCCTCAGCGCCTACGGCAACTACCGCAACGCCGGCGCCCTGGTCCACTGGCGGCCGGCCGGATAGCTCAGTACGTCCGGCGGCGGCGCCAGGGAATGGCGACGGCAGTGGCCACCAGGAGCACTCCCAGGGCTCCCTGCAGCAGGTCCACGCCCCGGAACGCATCGATGAAGCGGTCGCCGAGGGACCGTACCAGGGGGAGGTACACCAGCAGCCGGGCCGGCAGGTAGGCGAGGGCAACCAGTCCCTCCCAGAGCGTCACCTTGAGCAGGGCCGTACGCAGCCGGCCCTCCCGCGCCGCCCGGCCGTACGCGAACCAGATGGTGAGGACGGCGATCAGCTCGCCGAGCCCCAGCAGGTAGGTCGCCACCGACGCGAGCAGCGCATGCATGCCGGTCCACAGCTCGACGCCGGTGGCGGCCAGGTCCAGGAACTGCAGGAAGACCACCCCGGACAGCACGATGGAGAGCAGCGCAGCGGTCACCCGTGCCGCTGCCCGCCGCGGCGGCGGTCTGGTGCGCGGCCCTGGGGCCTGGCCGCTCAGTCGGCGATCGTCAGCCGTAGAACCAGTCCAGCGGATAACTGCGGATCACCGACTCCCGCGGCTTGCCGGCCTCGTCCCTGCCGCGTTCGCCCAGAGTGTTTGCCTGCCGCGCCGTGGGGCCGGAGTCGACCCACGAACGGTGGTAGATCAGGAACACCCGGTCGCCGGCAAAGCACACGTTGGGATAGTCGAAGGTGGCGAAGTCGTCCGGCAGCGTGCCGACGTCCGGGAGCCCGATCACGGGGATGATCGGGGACTCCGGGGCGATCTGGTCCACGTCCGCCAGGCCGGCGCTCACCTCGATAGTCCTGAAGTGCTCCCAGGACTCGCCCGAGTCGCGCGAGATCGCACACGACAGGCGGCCGCGCCGGTAGCCGCGACGGATCTCCTCCCGCGACACCTGGTTCCAGACGCAGATCAGGTCGCCGGTGGCAGGGATGCGGCGCAGGCGCGGCGGCGAGTAGGAGGCGGCCAGCTCGGTGGGCCGCACGGCCGTCCAGCGCTCGCCGCCGTCGCTGGAGTGGCTGGCGACGATGCGGCCCACGGTGGACCGCGCGAAGAACAGCAGGCGGCCGTCGGCCGTCTCGGCGACGCTCGGCTCGTCGCAGGCGGTGACGCCGCCGTAGCCGTTGGCGATCCCGTGCTCGTCGAACCACCCCATCAGCGGCTGCGCGCGCTGCCACGTGCGTCCCCCGTCCTCCGACCGGCTCACCGCGGCGATGTCGATCTCCGGGTAGTGGTAGTGGCCGGAGACCTGCAGCCGGAGCCCCTTCCACGTGCCCCAGGTACTGATCTTGCGGTACTCCAGGCCCGGGTGGTCGTCGTTGCCGTAGCACTCGCGGCTCGGCATCACCAGCGTGCCGTCGCCGGTCTCGATGAGCGCGTCGTAGTACGGTGAGCCCAGCAGATCGACGGTGGAGCGCTGCCGCCACGTGCGGCCGTCGTCCTCCGACACCACCAGCCGGAAACACTCCTGCCGGTTGCGGTACACGAGCGCGAGCGGTCCTGCTTGCAGCCTGATGCACGCCAGCCCCTGCAGCCGGCCCGCGTCCGGCAACTCCAGCGCCAGCGGCTCTCCCCACGTGACGCCGCCGTCGGCGGAGCGCAGGAGCCGGCCGCCGGCTATCAGCCCCAGCGCGCCGTCGCTCAACGACACCAGCGCGCTCGCCTCACCGATCGCGACCTCCGTCACTTCGGTAACGCCCTCTGGAACCGGCTTGCGCCACTGCGGCCGCCCCGGCTGGTGCTCCTGGGATCCTGAGTCGCTCATGCGAACCTCCTCGCCGGCCGGTTTGCCCACGGCGGCGCAGACTGGCCGCTGCCGATTCTATCATCCGGAGCGACCCGGCTCCGCGAGGAAGGTTGAACAGCGCGCCCCGCTGGGCGACACTGACGCAAGCCGGCACCGGCAGGCGGATATGCCCGATGGTCACCTTCATCATTCGGAGAATCGCCACCGTAGTCCCCACACTGATCATGATCTCGATGCTGGTGTTCGGGGCGATCGAGCTCGTGCCGGGTACCTTCATCGACATCTTGATCGCGCAACAGATCGCGGACACCGGCGAAGCGGAGCTCAGCGAGGGCCAGATCCGGCTACTGGAACGGCAGTACGGCATCGGCAAACCGATCTACGTGCGCTGGTGGAAGTGGGCCAGCCGCTTCGTGCAGGGGGACTTCGGGCGATCCTATGCCTACGGCCACCGGCCGGTGGCGCAGCTCATCACCGAGCGCATGGTGCTTACCGTCGTCCTCTCCCTGTGCAGCATCGTGTTCTCCTACCTGGTCGCGCTGCCGATCGGGATCTACTCGGCGGTGCGGCAGTACACGCTGGGCGACAACGTCTTCACGGTGATCAGCTTCCTGGGCCTGAGCATTCCCAATTTCCTGCTCGCGCTGGTGCTGATCGTGATCAGCTTCTTCCAGTTCGGTCAGGTGCCGGGCGGGTTGTTCTCGGCCGAGTACGCCGCCGCTCCCTGGAGCCTGGGCAAGGTGCTCGACCTGCTGGCGCACCTGTGGGTGCCGGTGGTGGTGCTCGGCACGGCGGGGATGGCCGGCACCATGCGCATCCTGCGCGGCAACCTGCTGGACCAGCTTCGCCGCCCCTACGTGGATACGGCCCGCGCCAAGGGGCTGCGCGAGCGCATCGTGGTCGTCAAGTACCCGCTGCGGATCGCCCTCAACCCGTTCATTACCGGCATCGGCTTTGCGTTTCCCGCAGTGGTCGGGGGCGAGCTGATCGTGTCGATCGTGCTCAACCTGCCGACCACGGGACCGTTGCTGTACGACGCGGTGACGCACCATGACGCGTTTCTGGCCGGCGCCATGGTGATGTTGCTCTCCACCCTGCTGGTGGTGGGCAACCTGGTGGCGGACCTGACGCTGGCGTGGGTCGACCCGCGCATCAGGTACGAGTGATGAGCATGGCCGAGGCAGGAACGACCGCTGGACCCGAAGGCGACATGCCGATCAAGGGTCGCAGCATCGGCTCCATCATGCGCCTCAAGTACCGGCGCAACCGGCTGGCCATGGTCGGGCTGTGGACGCTGATCGTGCTGTACGCGCTCACCATGCTGTGCGAATTCTTCGCGCCCTACACCCTGGACGACAACGCCAAGGGCTTCGAGAACCACCCGCCCATGCGCATCCGTTTCTTCGACCTCGACGGGCGGTTCCACCTGCATCCGTTCGTCTACGGCGCCACCCGTAAGCTGGACATGACCACCTTCAAGACCCACTGGACGCCCAACCCCGACGAGCGCTTCCCGATCCACCTGTTCGTGCGCGGGACGAGCGACTACCCGGTGCTGGGGTTTCTGCCGATCCGCAGCAACCTGCGTTTCTTCGGCGTCAAGGAGGGCCGCATCTTTCTGTTCGGCACCGACAAGTGGGGCCGCGACATGCTCTCGCGCATCCTCTACGGCGGGCGCGTGTCGCTGACCATCGGCTGGGCCGGGGTGATGATCAGCCTGGTGCTGGGCATCCTCATCGGCGCGCTATCCGGCTACTTCGCGGGGGCGGTGGACCTGGTGGTGCAGCGCGTGATCGAGGTCATCATGTCGGTGCCTTCGCTGCCGCTGTGGATTCTGCTCGCCTCCGCGCTGCCCAAGGAGTGGACCCCGCTGCAGGTCTACTTCGGCCTCGTTGTGATCCTGTCGTTCATCGGCTGGACCGGCCTGGCACGGGTGGTGCGCGGCATGATCCTCTCGCACCGCGAGACTCAGTACATCCTGGCGGCGCGCAACATCGGCGCCGGCACCGGGCGCATCATGGCGCTGCACCTGGTCCCGAACATCTCCAGCTACCTGCTGGTGAACCTCACCCTGGCCATCCCCGGCATGATCCTGGCCGAGACCAGCCTGAGCTTCCTGGGTCTGGGCATCCGCTCACCCATGACGAGCTGGGGAGTCATGCTGGAAGAGGCACAGAACATCAACAACCTGGTCAACAACGTGTGGTACCTGATCCCGGCTCTGTTCGTGGTGGCGGCGATCCTGGCGTTCAACTTCGTCGGGGACGGCCTGCGCGATGCCGCCGACCCCTTCAGCAGCAACTGATCGCGCGCGGCCGATCAGTAGCCGGCCCACCGGGCGGCGGCTTCCGCGGCGCTCTGCTCGCGTCCTGTCACGTCGCCGCCGAGCCACCGGTAGGGGCGCGGGCGCAGGGCCAGGGTGCGATCGGCCAGCGGCAGGGCTATCGGTACGGAACCGCATGCGGCGGACTGCTTGGCGGCGATCGCAACCTCCAGGGCCTGGCGCAGGTCGTGCCCGGAGATCCACAGCTCGCTGCCGGTGCGGACCGTGTCCAGGAAGGAGCCGATGGAGGTGCCGAGGTAGCCGAACCGCGGATAGGCCACCTGCGAGAAGGGGCGGTCCAGGGGGAGGCGGCGGCCGGCCGCGTCGCGGCCGGCATACACCGTGGTGGCTTCCCAGTCCCAGCGGATCAGCGCCCGCTCCGTCCACACGTCCACCCCTTTCTGCGGTGTCTCCGCGCCGAATACCGGCACCGCCAGGCCGTCGCTCATCGTGAAGCGCCCGTTGATGATCAGTCCTTCCTCGTCCTCGCCGTCGGCCAGCTTGTCTTCCGGCTTGCCCCACGCCATCACCTCGGCGACCTCCGTGCCCGTGAGCAGGCGCAGCACCGATATGTGCTGGCAGCCGCCGCCGGAGATCTCGCCGCCCCAACGGTGAACGGCCGCTCCGGTAATCGGACCGAACTCGCCGGCGTGGAGCCAGGATGCTGCTTCCTGCACGTCGGCGCGGGCACGCTGCAGGTTGCCGCCGCCGAACACGACGCCGGCTGAGCGGCAGGCCTCCACCATGGCGTCGGCGTCGGCCAGGGTGGCGGCGATCGGCTTGTCGGTGGTCACGCCGCGCACCCCGGCGGCGACGGCCGCCAGCACCGCGTCCTTGATGTAGCGCACCGGCAGCACCAGGGCGGCGACGTCCGGCACCACCTCGGCGAACAGCGAGCGCGCGTCGGCGAACAGGCGGGTCACGCCGAAGCGCTCCCCCACCACGCGGCGCCGCTCCGGGTTGGCCTCGGCGATGGCGACCAGTGAGGTGTCGGGCCGGGCGGCGTAGACCGAGGCGTAGTGCTGCCCCAGGCGGCCGCAGCCGATCACGGCGACGGTGAGCGAGTCAGATCCCATGGCAGCGATCATACCGCGCGCAACGGCGGCGCGCCGACGAAGCCTCGCATCGGCTACCGTAGGCGTCAGGCAGGGAGAGACGATGAAGATCACCGCGGTACGAACGTACAAGTTCAGCGTCGCCACCGGGCAGCGGGTTCTCGACCCGGTGACCGGAGAGCCGATCGCCAGCACCGAGAAGGGATGGCTGCTGCTGAAGCTGGACACCGATGCCGGCATGAGCGGCTGGGGCGAGGGGACGGCGGAGTGGCTGATCGAGCCGGTCGAAGCGCAGCTCCACGCCTGGCGTGAGCTGCTGATCGGCGCCGACCCGCTGCAGGTGATCGCCCTCACCGAGGACCTCACCGACCGGGTGCCCTGGAAGGGCGGGGCGGTGTACGGCACCGCCGCGGCGGCGGTGAACATGGCTCTGTACGACCTGGCGGGCAAGGCGTGGGGCGTGCCGGTGAGCACCGTGCTCGGCGGGCGGCGCCGCGAGCGGGTGCGGGTGTACTCGAACGGGGGCAGCTTCGCCAGCCCGGACGAGGCTGCCGCCACAGCCGTCGCCGCGCGGCAGAAGGGCTATGCCGGGATCAAGGGCAATCCGCTGGAGACCCGCGCCACGCCGCTGGATCCCGCCGCCGTCGAGCACTCGGTGGCATGCGCCCGGGCGATGCGCGAGGCGGCCGGCCCCGAGCTGGAGATCCTGCTCGACACCCATGGCAGCCCGGTGCCGGAGCTGGCCATCGCTTTCGCCCACGCGGTCGCACCGGTGCGCCCGCTGTTCATCGAGGAGCCGGTCAAGGTGGGCTCGGTGGCGGCCCTGGCCGAGGTCAGCGCGCGCAGCCCGGTGCCGATCGCCACCGGCGAGAAGCTTCACACCGTGGCGCAGTTCAGGGAGCTGATCGACCGCCGCGCGTGCGCGATCCTGCAGCCCGACATCACAGAATGCTTCGGCGTCCACCGCATGCTGGAAATCGCGCGGCTGGCCGACGCGCAGCAAATGTTGATGGCGCCCCACAACGTCAGCGGTCCCGTGGGCCACGCGGCGGTGATCCACGCCGATGCGGCGATGCCCAACTTCCTGATCCAGGAAAACACGGACAGCTTCTTCGCGCAGTTCGACCGCTTCGCCGAGCATCCGTTCCGCGTCGCGGACGGGTACATGAACATCCCCGACGAGCCTGGGCTCGGGGTCACCGTCAAGGAAGAGGACATCGCGGACCTTCCCTACCGGCCGACCGCGTTCCGGCAGTACCGCCACGCCGACGGGAGCTGGAAGGGCTGGTAGGGGACCCTTTGCCGGGCCGCCGTCAGCTCAGGCCGAGCCGTCCCATCACGTCGCCCTGCAGCGAGCCGCGCAGGTCGAGCTCCTCGGCGAGATGGCAGGCGACCAGACGATCCTCTCCGAGCGGCCGAAGCTCGGGCACCTCCGCCTCGCAGCGCTGCTGCCGGTAGGGGCAGCGCGGATGGAACGGGCATCCGCTCGGCTTGTTGAGGGGTGAGGGCACCTGGCCCTCCAGGATGACGCGCTCCACCTTGCGCTTGGGGTCGGGCTGCGGAATGGCCGTGAGCAGCGCCTCCGAGTAGGGGTGCCGGGGTGTGCGGAACAGATCGGTGGTGGCGCCGACTTCGACCAGGTTGCCGAGGTACATCACCCCCATGCGTTCGCTGACGTGGGACAGCACCGACAGATCGTGGGCGATGAACAGCATGGTCAACCCGAGCCTGTCGCGCAGGTCCTCGATCAGGTTGAGGATCTGTCCCTGAATCGACATGTCCAGGGCGGAGACCGGTTCGTCGGCCAGGATCAGCTTCGGCTCCAGGGCGAGCGCGCGGGCGATGCCGACCCGCTGCTTCTGGCCGCCGGAGAGCTCGTGCGGGAAGCGGTTCAGGTGGCTGGAGTCCAGGCCAACCAGCCGCAGAAGCTCGTCCACCCGCTCCGCTATCTCGCGGCGTCCGCCCAAGCCATGCACGACCAGTGGCTCGCCGACGATGTTCTTGATCGTGAAGCGTGGGTTCAGCGACGAATCGGGGTCCTGAAAGACGACCTGCAGGTCGCGGCGCACGGCCTTCGTTTCGCGGGCCGGCAGCGTGGCCAGGTCGAGCCAGCCGTCGGCGTCGCGGTACTCCTCCACGCGATCGGTCTTGAGCAGCACCCGCCCACCGTCCGGGTCCACCAGGCGGGCGATGCTGCGCACCACCGTGGTCTTGCCGCAGCCGCTCTCGCCGGCCAGCGCGAAGGTCTCCTCCTTGTCCACGTCGAAGCTGACGCCGTCCACCGCCCGCACCTCGGCCACCTTGCGCTTCAGCAGGCCGGCGGTCACCGGGTAGTACTTGAACAGGTGCTCCACCCGCAGCAGCGGTTCAGCGGCGGGCGCGGCGGCCTGGCTCATCGGGCGGCTCCGGCGGGTTCGTGCAACTCACCCGCCTTGTGAAGCCAGCACTTGGTCAGGTGCCCGGGCGCGGCATCGAAGTGCGGGGGATCCTGATCGCAGATGTCGCCGATGTACCGGTGGCAGCGGTAGCGGAAGCGGCAGCCCGAGAGCCGGGCATAGGGGTTGGGGACGTTGCCGCGGATCGGCGCCAGGCGATGGTGCTCGGCGGCGACGATGGGAATCGACTTGAGCAGCCCCTCGGTGTAGGGGTGCGTGTGTCCGTAGAAGACCTGGTCGGCGCTGCCGGCCTCCACGATCTGCCCCATGTACATGGTCAGCACGGTGTCGGCCATCTCGGCGATCAGTCCCAGGTCGTGCGTGATGAACAGCACCGCCATGCCGAACTCCGCCTGCAGGCCCTGGATCAGGTCCATGATCTGAGCCTGAATGGTCACGTCCAGACCGGTGGTGGGCTCGTCGGCGATCAGCAGCCTCGGTCGGCATGCCAGCGCCATGGCGATCATGGCGCGCTGGTTCATGCCGCCGCTCATCTCGAACGGGTACTGCTTGATGCGCCGATGCGGATCGCTGATGCCGACCCGGTCAAGCAGATCGATGGTGTGCGCCCGCGCCTCGTCGCGGGACATTTCCCGGTGCACGCGCAGCACCTCGCCGATCTGGTTGCCGACGGCGTGCACGGGGCTGAGGGCGGTCATCGGTTCCTGGAAGATCATGCTGATCCGGTTGCCGCGGATGTCGCGGTACCGGTCGCCCTTGGGATCCAGGCCCACCAGATCGACGGGCTGCCCGCCTTCGTAATAGTTGATCGTGCCGGTGACGTGGGCGGGGGGCATCGGCAGGATGCCCATGATGGCGCGTGCGGTCACGCTCTTGCCGCACCCCGACTCGCCCATCACGCCCAGGGTCTGGTGGCTGCGCACGTCGAAGCTGACCCCGTCCACGGCGCGCAACAGGCCTTCGGTCAGCCGGAACTCCACCCGCAGGTCGCGGACTTCGATCAGCAGGTCGTCGGGTGCCGCGTTACTTGAGCCGGCGGCCGGCATGGTGGGATGCTACCTCAGCCGATGTCGCCGCGCCAAGCGGGCTCTTCGTCCTGCTCCACGTAGAACACGCCTTCGATGTCGCGCTTCGAGACCGCCCATGGCGGCTGGTTGTGATGCACGACCAGGATGCGGTCGTCGTCGCCGTAGGCGAAGCTGGGGTAGCCCTGCCCCATGGCGTCGAACTGCATCAGGAACGAGAGGAACATGATGCCGCCGTAGATGTAGGTCTCTCCGCTCCAGTCCAGCCCATCCTCCTTGACGTAGCAGAACGCCACGCTGCCGATGTTCAGATGGTCCATCTCGGCGACGTGCCGGTATCCGCAGATGACCGTGCCGGTGCGGGTGAGAAACAGTGCCGGGGAGTGGCCGTAGCGCGGATCGGACCACCCTACCATCTCGTGGTCGCTCCACGTGGCGCCGTTGTCGTCACTCCAGTTGCAGAACAGCGGGCCGACCCCGTGCCCGTACGTGTTGGAAGGATCGCGGTTGACGCACAGGATGCGGCCCGAGGGCAGTTGCAGGAAGTCGGCCTCGTCGCCCGAGTAGCGGTCGCAGGCGGCGGTCACGTAGCCGTCCCAGGTGTCGCCGCCGTCGTGCGAGGTGAGGTAGCCATGGCGGCCGAAGCGGTCGCCTTCGTGCCGGCCGATGATCGGCAGGATGACCGTCCCGTCGTGCAGGGTGCGGATCTTGCCGTAGGAGATCGCCGACGACCACCCGGAGGCCGGACCCGGCCCCGGCACCACGACGATGGGCTCCGACCAGGTGTGCCCCTGATCCACCGACTTGCGCACGCACACGGTGCGGTTGTAGACGCCGCTGTAGGTGGTCCCGTACACGTTGTAGGGCAGCAGGATGGTGCCGTCGGCGAGCTGCGCCATGCCGTGGTGGCCGTAGAACCGCTCATCGGCCTCATCCGCCGACAAGCCGTAGGCAAAGGTGTGCTCCTTGCGCCACGTTCGGCCGGCGTCGGTGGAGCGCGTCACGCTTATGCCTATCCTATCGAGCGTGTCGTCGCGATACGACACCAGCAGGTCGCCGTTGCTCAGGCGCTCCATGGAGGGGCAGCTCCCCCCTTCCGCGACGATGACGCGTCCGTCCCGCTCCAGCTTTCCCATGACTCCTCCTCCGTCGAAGCCCTCGTCTTCCGGCGAGGGTCGGTCACTCTGCGCGCATGGACCGCGGAATGACAAGCCCCCGGACGCCAGCGACGTTTGACAGGCGGCGGCCGCAAGTGGTGCACTGGCTCATTCTTTGCGGAGGAGGTCGGTCATGAACCTACCGAACCGAAAGCGCTTCAGCGCGTCGCATAGCCTGGCACTGCTGGCATGTCTGTTTCTCTGTGGAACGGTCATGACAGCGACGGGCGCCGACATCGTCCCGGTGATCACGCCGGACAGCCCGATGGAGAGCTACAGCGAATCGCCGGTGCTGGCGGCCAAGGTCGCCGCCGGGGAGCTTCCCCCGGTCGAGGAGCGGCTGCCCGACCTGCCTCCGGTGGAACAGGCGTTCGAAGCGGTCGGCAAGTACGGAGGCACGCTGCGCCACATTGAGGCGCTGTACACCAGCTTCGGCAGCATCACCCGCTACATGAACGAAGGGCTGATCGCCGTCAGCGTTCCCTCAGGCACCCACCGCTACCCGAACCTCGCCGAGAGTCTCGAGTGGAGCGACGATCTGACGACCTACACCATCCATCTGCGGAAGGGCGTGAAGTGGTCGGACGGCGAGGATTTCACCGCCGCGGACGTGATGTTCAAGTGGGAGGACATCAGGCTCTATTCCCCCGACCCGGACGCGACCCCGCTGTCGGTGGCGCCTTCCGACTTCATCATCGGCGGCGAGCTCGCCGAGTTCACGATGGTCGACGACTACACGATCGTGATCAAGTTCGCGGCCCCGTACGCGAACTACCACAAGAACATCGGCTGGAATTATCTCGATCCGGAACCCGCCCACTACCTGAAACAGTTCCATCCCAAGTACAACGAGGAGTTGGGCGACCCGACCGAGGCGTGGCAGGACTTCAACACCGTGCACCGCGCCGGCACCAACACCGAGCGCCCCACCCTCGGGCCCTGGATTCCCGAGACGGTGAAGGAAGGCGAACTGATGGTCATGGTGCGCAACCCCTACTACTGGAAGGTGGACGAGAAGGGCCAGCAGCTTCCCTACACCGACGAGTTGCGCGTGACCTACGTCAAGGACAAGGAGGTGGAGAAGCTGCAGCTCGCCGCCGGCGAGTATGACTGGCACGCCATGGGGCCGCCGGTGGACGCGGTGCTGTTCCAGCAACAGGCCAACGGCAACTACCGGCTGGTCACGCCGCCCGGGTTCCACAACTACTGGGTGTTCATCAAGCGCAAGCTGGCGTGGATCACCAACGCGCTGGAGAACCCTGAGAACGAGAACGACGACAAGCTCGCCGCGTTGCTGCTGAACAACGACTTCCTGCAGGCGCTGCAGCTCGGCATCGACAACGAGCAGATGATGCGCGCCTACGCCACCCCCGAGTTGTACGAGTTCCGAGCCAAGCTGGTCGGCCGGCCGCGGCTCGATCCGGACAAGCCGATCGGCCAGAGCGCCGACCCGCGCGTGGCGGCGATGTGGGACCACCTGGAGCAGTGGACGCGCTACGACCTGGCCGAGGCCAACCAGATGCTGGACGATCTGGGGCTGACGGTAGGCAGTGACGGCTACCGCCAGTATTCCGACGGCGGGCGCATCGAGATGGACATCGGCATCTTTACCGACTGGGCGCTCGCCGAGGTGATCACGGCCCAGTGCGAGAACTGGGATCGGGACCTCAAGATCAAGACCTTCTGCCAACCGAAGACGTGGAGCGAAGGCGTTCGGCCGTGGTTCATCGGTAGCGAGTTGCCGCTGATCGCATCGGGCTCCGGCCACTGGTTCTGGGGCACCGACGCGCTCTATCTGCATGCCCTCTATCAATACGAGGTACGCGACTGGCTCGAAACTGGCGGCAAGGACGGCATCGAGCCGCCGGAGCCGTACCGCGAGGGGTTGCTGGAGCTGAAGCGGCTGGCCGACGCGTCGGCACAGTCGCTGGATCCCGAGGAGCGGATGGAGCTCGCCATTCAGGCCACGGAGCTGGTGGTGCTGAACAACCTGGACGGCACCGAGCTGACGCTCGGCGGCGCCGCAAACTTCCATTACGTCCACAACCGGATCCGCAACAATCCGGTCGGCTACAATGCCTGGGGCATTCGCCGCTGGCTGCGCATGGAGCAGTGGTGGATCGACGAGTAGCGGGATAGCGTTCCCGGAACTCATGAGCCCCCGGCACCGTGTCGGGGGCTCTCTTATTCCCGCGCGGGCGGTCGCCGGGCCAGGCTTAGCGGGCCGGAAGGCCGAGGCCCCGCAGATCGGCGACGACACGGCGTTGCTCGGCCTCGTAGAGCCTCCAGATGACCCGCAGGCTCTGCAGGCTGGACTCGCCGTCGGTCATGGGCGTCTGACCGCGCTCGATGCAGTCCAGGAAGTGGGCCATCTCGTTCTCGGTGTGCTTGCCGGCGCCGGCATCGCTCTCCATGAGGAGCTTGCGTTCGCCTCGTGCGTGGGCCAGGAGGCGATGGCCGCTGACGTCCGCCTCGAGCATTCCCTCGGTGCAGTGGGCGTGGATGGAATAGCGCAGCCGGGTGCCGCGCGCGCCCCAGGTCCCGAAGTGGTAGCCCAGCCGGCCACCGTCGAACTTCATGGTCACGTTGGAGGTGCCCTCGCGCTCCATCCACGGCGTGCCCGTATTGGTGCCCAAGTGGGTACCGCTGACGGGCTCTCCGAGATACCAGAGCAGGATGTCGACGTAGTGGCAGCCGTGGCTGAAGAGCTGGCCGCCGCCCAGCGTCGCCGCCCGATGGCCCCAGTGCCCGGGCGGGTAGCGGGTCATCTGCTCGGTCCAGATGCTGACCTGGAACACCTCGCCGTAGCTCTGCCGGTCGAGATGGTCCTTCAGGGCCGCGACCACGGGGTGGAAGCGCATGCAATAGGCGATCATCAGGACGCGGTCTGTGCGCGCCGCGGTGGCGATGAGGTCCAGGCACTCCTGTTCGTTGTTCGCCATCGGCTTCTCCAGCAGCACATGCTTGCCGGCTTCCAGGCACTCCCTGGCGACGGGGTGGTGCAGGTGGTGCGGCAGCACGACCAGCACGGCATCCACCAGGGGGAGGACGGAGCGGTGGTCGGTGGCGACCCGTACGTCCGGGAGATGCTCGCGGACCTGCACGGCCTTGGCCTCGTCGACGTCGACGGCCGCCACGAGTTGCAGCCGGTCGCGGAGCAGGTGAAAGCGCCGCACGTGAGCGGCGGACATGCCGCCGCAGCCGATCAGTGCCAGTTTGACCCGGGCCATGGTTGGAAACTCCCCGGAGCTCATGGTGGTCGAGGAAGTGGGCGGTGTCGATGCACTATGTGGCGGTCATGAAGAAAAACGGCACCTCACCACGCCAGATCACCCTCTGTGCGTTCGCCCGATTCGACGGGGACAAGATGCACGTCACGGTCGTTCCGGTCGGTGATGCCTTCATCGCCAGAGGGTCGGCGGTCGAGCTCTGGGTCTGGCACCGTGCGCTGCGCCAGCAGTTCGTACGGACCAGGATCGACGACTTCGACCAGCCGTCGGGCCGGACGGTCGTGCTCGACCTGGAACAGGTGCCGGCAGGCACGGCTGAGCTGCAGGCGGTCCTGATCGATCGATGGGGCCGGGAGTGCATGACGCATCTCATCCAGAGCGCGGATCCGCCGGACAAACCCGACTGGTGGGGTTCCCGAGCCGGGCTCGATCCCGGTGTGCCCGCGGCCTGGACCCCGCTTGCCTGTGATTCGCGCGCCGACGGCGCGTATGCGGTTTCCTGTTCGGAGAGGACGTACCGGTTCGCTCCCGGCTGCCTGCTCGAGTCGGTGACCGCGGCAGGCAGTCAGGTCCTGCATGCGCCCGTGCGACTGACGGCGGTCGCCGGCGGCCGGGACCAGCGTCTCGCCGCCGAAACGATCGACGAGGTCTCGTCGGCTCCAGACGAGGTCGTGCTCGAGCAGCGCATGACCGCGGCGAACCTCGACCTGCGCGTGCAGGCGCACGTGGAGTTCGACGGCATGATCCGCTTCGACGTCGAAGTCGCCGCGGCCGACGCCGTCGATCTGGACTCCCTGTCGATCGAGATTCCCATCCGCTCCGAGCACGCGGGATACCTCTATCACTTTCCGGGGGCATGGGGGACGGCCAGGAACGCCGGAGCGCTCCCGGACACCGCGGTGAAGATGGGGTTCCGGCCCTACGTCTGGCTGGGAGACGAGGATCGCGGACTGGCCTGGTTCAGCGAGTCCGACCGCGACTGGCACGTCGCCCCGGGTGCGCCGGCAACGGAGATCGTCCGCGATGGGGATCGAGTGCTGCTCACGCTCCACCTGGTCTCCGCGCCGCTGCGTTTGGCGCCGGCGTCGCAGCGGCCGCATGCGTGGGACACCGCGCCGGAGCTTGCGAACGCCGTGATCCGGGACGCGGCGGTCACGGGCGAGCGCGGGGAGCGCTACCAGCCCCTGCGGTACACGTTCGGCCTGCAGGCCACGCCGGTCAGGGCGAGCGAACCGAGCGCCTGGGACTACCGGTGCGTCCACGTCCGACCGGCTCCACCCGCGTTCACGGAAGCCATGACCCTGGAGCCCGCGTTTCTGGATCGCTGCGTGCAGGCGGGCGTGCGGACGCTCGTGTTTCACCAGTACTGGACCGACATCGAGGCACACACGATTCCCGCAGACCGCGATCGGCTGCTCGAATGGGTCGCGGCGTGTCACGAACGAGGCCTCAGGATCCTGCTGTACTACGGGTTCCTGATCTCCAGCGCGGCGCCCGAGTGGCGGGACTTCGGCGCCGGCTGTCTCACCACGCCCGCGTACGGCTACCCGCTATACCGCGCCCCACCGCAGCCCGACCAGTCGGCGTGGGTGGTCTGCCTCAACAGCGCATGGCAGGATTTCGTCGCCGACGCCATCGCCAGGGCCATGGACGAGTTCGGGATCGACGGCGTGTATCTCGACGGCACCGAGTTCCCGGCCGGGTGCATCAACACCCTGCATGGCTGCGGCAGCACGCGGCCCGACGGATCGATCGCCAAGTCGTACCCCATCTTCGGCGTGCGCAGCGCCATGCGCCGTATCCACACCGCGGTCAGGTCACGCAAGCCCGAGGGGCAAATCAACGTGCACAACTCGACCTGCATGATCATGCCGACGCTCGGGTTCGGCACCTCGTACTGGGACGGGGAGCAGTTCCAGGACGTCCGCGGCATCGACAACGCGGCGACCCAGCTCCCGCTCGACGCGTTTCGCGCGGAGTTCATGGGCCGCCAGTGGGGCGTTCCGGCCGAATTCCTCTGCTACGGCCAGGGATTCACCTTCGAGCAGGCATGGGCGGTCACGCTGATCCACGACGTCCCGGTCAGGCCGATGAGCCACGTCGGACTGGAGGACCTGGAGCTGGCCTCGCGCATCTGGCGGATCATGGACGACTTCGGCCGCGGAGAGGCCGAGTTCGTGCCCTACTGGAGCAACGGGGAGTACGTCCGCGCCGACTCCGCCGGCATCCACGTGAGCCTCTACCGGCACCCAGCGAACGGCGTGCTCGCCGTCGTGTCGAATCTGAGCCGCGAGCGGACGGCGTTCGCGCTCACCGTGAACTGGGAGCTGCTCGGCCTGAATCGGGCGACGGCCTCGATCGTCGACGGGTTGGAGCGGTCACCGGCTCGCCTGGACGGCGATCTCGATCCGTGCGGCTGGCGGCTGCTCTGGATCATGCGAACGTCATGAAGAAGAAGGGAACTTCACCGCGCCAGATCACCCTCTGCGCGTATGCCCGGTTCGACGCGGACAACCTGCACGTGACGGTCGTCCCGGTCGGCGATGTCTTCATAGCGAGAGGCTCGGCCGTCGACCTCTGGGTCTGGCACCGCGCGCGGCGCGAGCAGTTCGTGCGGACCAGGATCGACGACTTCGACCAGCCGTCGGCCCGTACGGTCGTGCTCGACCTGGGGCAGGTGCCGGCAGGCACGTGCGAACTGCAGGCGGCCCTCGTCGATCGGTGGGGTCGCGAGTGCGTCACGAATCTCATCCAAAGCGCCGATCCGCCGGACAAGCCCGCGTGGTGGGGTTCGCGCGCCGGGCTCGATCCCGGAGTACCCGCTGCCTGGACCTCGCTTGCGGGCGCGGCGCAGGCCGAGGGAGCGTATGCGGTTGACTGCTGGGGGAGGACGTACCGATTCGCTCCCGGCTGTCTGCTCGAATCGGTGACCGCGCTGGGCAGCCGGATCCTGCATGCGCCCGTGCGGCTGACCGCGGTCGCCGGCGGCCGGAGCCTGCGCTTCGCTGCGGAACCGATCGATCAGGTGGCGTCGGACCCCGATGAGGTCGTGCTCGAACAGCGCCTGACCGCGGCGAACCTCGACCTGCGCGTGCAGGTCCACGTCGAATTCGACGGGATGATCCGCTTCGACGTCGAAGTCTCCGCGGCCGACGCCGTCGACCTGGACTCCCTTTCGATCGAGATTCCCGTCCGCGCTGAGCATGCGGAGTACCTGTATCACTTTCCGGGGGCATGGGGGACGGCCAGGAACGCCGGTGTCCTGCCGGACACCGCGGTGAGGATGGGATTCCGGCCGTACGTCTGGCTGGGAGACAACGATCGGGGACTGGCCTGGTTCGGCGAGTCCGACCGCGACTGGCATGTCGCGCCGGGCGCGCCGGCGACGGAGATCGTCCGCGATGGAAACCGCGTGGTGCTCACGCTGCACCTGATCTCGGCGCCGATGCAGTTGGCGCCGGAGTCGCGGCGTCCGGCAGCGTGGGACACCGCTCCGGAATTGGAGAACGCCGTGATCCGGGAGGCGGCGATCACCGGGCAGCGTGTTGAACGCTACCAGCCATTGCGGTACGCGTTCGGCCTGCAGGCTACCCCGGTCAGGGCGGTCGACCAGGGAGCGTGGGATCACCGGTTCATTCATGTCGGACCGGAGCCGCCGGGAGCGGGCTTCACGGCGCCTCTGGCCCTCGAGCCCTGGTTTCTGGACCGATGCGTCCGGGCGGGTGTGAGAACGGTGGTGCTCCATCAGTTCTGGACCGACATCGAAGCGCACACGATTCCGGTAGACCGCCAGCGGCTGCACGAGCTCGTCAAGGCGTGCCATCAACGGGGTCTCAAGATCCTGCTGTACTACGGGTTCCTGATCTCCAGCGCGGCGCCCGAGTGGCGGGACTTCGGCGCCGGCTGTCTCACCACGCCCGCGTACGGCTACCCGCTGTTCCGTGACCCACCGCAGCCCGACCAGTCGGCGTGGGTGGTCTGCCTCAACAGCGCATGGCAGGACTTCGTCGCGGACGCCATCGCCAAGACCATGGACGAGTTCGGGATCGACGGCGTGTATCTCGACGGCACCGAGTTTCCGGCCGGTTGCATCAACACCCTGCATGGCTGCGGCAGCACGCGGCCCGACGGATCGATCGCGAAGTCGTATCCCATTTTCGGCGTCCGCAGCGCCATGCGCCGCATCCACAACGCGGTCACGTCGCGGAACCCCGAGGGGCAGATCAACGTGCACAACTCGACCTGCATGGTCATGCCGACGCTCGGGTTCGGCACCTCGTACTGGGACGGGGAGCAGTTCCAGGACGTCCGCGGAAGTGAGGATGCGGCGACCCAGCTCCCGCTCGACGCGTTTCGCACGGAGTTCATGGGCCGTCAGTGGGGCGTACCGGCCGAGTTCCTCTGTTACGGGCAGGGCTTCACCTTCGAAGAGGCATGGGCCATCACGTTGATCCATGATGTCCCGGTCAGGCCATTGAACCGCAACGGACTGGAGGAGCTCGATCTGGCCTCACGCATCTGGCGGCTCATGGACGACTTCGGCCGGAGCCAGGCCGAGTGGCTGCCGTACTGGAACAACGCCGAGTACGTCCGCGCCGACGCCTCCGGAATCTACGTGAGCCTCTACCGGCATCCTTCCAACGGCGTGCTCGCCGTCGTTTCAAACCTGAATCGCGCACGCGCGGCGTTCGCACTATCCGTGAACTGGGAGCTTCTCGGTATCGATGGGGACCGGGAATCGATCATCGACGCGCTCGACGGATCACCCACCCGCCTGGACGGCGACCTCGATCCCTTCGGCTGGCGGCTGCTCTGGATCAGGCCGAGCGGCTCCTAGCCGTCAGCCCTTGACGGCGCCGACGATCACCCCGTGGATGAAATAGCGCTGCAGGAACGGGTAGAGCAGGACCACCGGCAGCACGGTGCAGACGATCGCCGCGTTGATCAGGTTCTGCGGCAGGATATTGTCGAGATCGTCGACGACGTTGCCGACGTCGAGCTGGCCGCCGCCGATCAGCGGATTGGTATAGATGTCGCGCAACATGTACTGGAGGGTCCACTTCCACTTGTCGCGGATGAAGATGAGCACCGGGAACCACATGTTCCAGTAGAACACCGCCGAAATGACGGTGAAGGCGGCCACCATCGGGAGGATCAGGGCGAAGACGATCCGGAAGAGGATGGTGAACTCGGAGGCTCCGTCCACCTCGGCCGACTCCATGATCTCGTGCGGCAGCCGCACGATGGCGTTGCGGAAGACGATGATCAGAAACGGGTCCACCAGGTAGGGAAGCATCAGGGCGAGCCTGGTGTTGTTGAGGCCGTAGGAATTGACGATCAGGTAGAACGGGATGAGGCCGCCGGAGAAGTACAGCGGGATGAGCGTGTAGACGAGCGCCGCGCGCATGCCGACGAAGTGCTTGTTCGCCAGGGCGTACGCGGCGCTGACCGCGATCAGTATGGCCACCAGGGTATTGACCGTCGTGAGCAGCACGGTGTTGGTCAGGCTGGTGAGGAAGAGCCGGCTGCTCAGGATGATGTCGTAACCCCTGGTGTAGAGCTCCACGGGAAAGATCGTCACCTGGTTCTTCAGGATGGCGCTCTTGCTGCTCAGCGAGACGGCCGCCACGTGCAGGAAGGGCAGGACGATGCAGAGGCCCAGCAGGATGAATCCGACGTAGAGGAAGACCTCGAAGACCCGCCGCGACACGGACCGATAGCGCAGCATCGTCACCATAGGCCGGTCCCGGTGAGCCTGCGCGCGACCTTGTGCGCGGCGAAAAGCAGGCAGAACGCGATGACGGACTGCACCAGGCCGATGGCCGCGGTCAGGCTGTACTGTGCCTGCTGAAGCCCGAGGCGGTAGATGTAGACGGCGAGCACGTCCGAGACCTCGTAGTTCAGGGGGTTGGCGAACACGAAGATCCGCTCGAACTCGACCAGGAACAGGCGCGAGATGCGGAAAACCAGCAACAGCATGATCATCGGCAGCAGCCCGGGCAGCGTCACGGAAAATACCATGCGCAGCCGGCTGGAGCCGTCGATGTAGGCCGCCTCGTAGAGATCGGAGTCGATGCTCGTCAGCGCCGCGAAATAGAGGATGGCCCCCCATCCCATGTTCTTCCAGATTTCCAGCGTGACCACGAGCGGCCGGTACAGGTCCACCCGACCCATGAAATGGATGGCGTCGGCGCCGAACAGGACAAGGAGCTTGTTCAGCATGCCGTGCAGCGGCGAGAGGAGCTGATACATGATCCCGTAGACCACGACCCACGACACGAAGTGGGGCAGGTACGACACGGTCTGGCTCACCCGCTTGAACGGTTTGATGGCGATCTCGTTGGCCAGCAGCGCGAAGACGATGGGAGCGGGAAAGCCGATCAGGATGTCGAGCAGGCTGATGTAGATCGTGTTCTTGACGACGTTCCAGAAGCGGGCATCGGACAGGAAGAAGCGGAAGTGCTCGAGCCCGGCCCAGGCGCTTCCCAGGATGCCGCGATACGGCGTGAAATCCTTGAAGGAGATGATGATGCCGTAGATCGGCAGGTAGTTGAACAGGAACAGCAGCACCGCCCCGGGCAGGAATAGCGCGAACAGCGAAAGCGCGCGTTTCGTGATCTTCCGCCGTGACGCCGGGCGGGCCGCCACCGGTGCCTGAGCGTCTGCCATCTCGCTCGTGCCTCTCCTGTGGTGCAAGCGGGGGGCGCACACCTGAGCATGCGCCCCCCGGGTTCGGTGCTACGTCGTTACGCTACGGTGTCGATGAGGCCTACCAGTCGACCATCCTGACGTTCTTGGCGCGCAGGTCGTCCCGGTTCTCCTGCACGTACCGGGTCTGGTAGTCGTAGATGAAGCCGAACTCCTCCTGGAACTTCGCCACTTCCTCGTCGAACTGATCGAGAGTGATCTGACCGGAGATGGCCTTGGCGATGGCCGCGCTGATGAACGGGTTGACCTCGCCGGCCTTCTTGCTGACCTCCGGGTCCGTGGGGACGAACGGCATGTAGCTCAGGCCCACCTCACGGTCCTTCTCGATCAGCCACTGCGCGCTGTCGTACGCGCGCTGCCACTCCATCGGGTGCCGGCCTTCCTGCACGGCGTACTTGACCTGCGTGGGCCAGAAGCCGCTGATGATGCCGAGGTGCAGCGTCCAGTAGTGGGAGTCCGAATCGTCGAGGTCGCGGAAATAGAGGCGGTCGGTGGCCATGCGCGCCCCGTCCTGCAGGTTGTATTCCTTGCCCTCCCGGCCCCACGAGATGACGTCCCACAGCTCGTCCGATGCAAAGGCCTCGAGCACCCTCCACGCCCGGTCCGGATTCTTCGACGCGGAGGTGATGCCGGTGCGATGGGATGAAATCGGGAAGATGTCCACGCCGTAGTTGATGCTCAGGTCCGCCATGTACCGGGGATCGGTCAAGGCTTCTGGATATTCGTCGAGCGGCGGCGTGTACACCCACACCTGGCCGGCGTTCAGCATGTTGTCGTACCCGGGTATGACCTGGTCGGTCGCGTTGGAGAACATTGAGACGTAGCGCTCGGCTCTCTTCTGCACCCAGGCGGCCGTGTCGCTGGTGGCGAACTCGGGATCCAGGATCCCTTCCTCGTACACCTGTCGCCACTTCTTGAGGGCTTCCTTCATGGCCGGAAGCGTGATGTTGTGGTGCACCCGGCCGTCCTGGATGCGCGTGCCGTAGGGCGGCACGCCGTACCAGAGGAACAGGGTGTCGCCGGTGGCGAACAGCCGTCCGCCCCACGCCAGACGCGAGGAGAGCGGCGTGGAGTCTTCATAGGTGTCCTTGACCCAGCGAAGGAAGTCGACATATCCGTCGACGGTGCCCGGGAATTCGCCGCCGTTGTACTCTTCGAGCAGGTCGTAGCGCACGAGGTTCCCAAAGCCGGGCTCACGCGCGCTCATCACCATGGGCATGGCGAAGTGGAGTCCGTTCGGCGTCGCGGCCAGGTCGAACGCGAGCTGCGAGACCCGCGATTGCATGATCGGGGAGTTGTCGTAGTACGGCTTGTGATCGATGAACGCGCCCGCATCGGCGGCGTTCTCCAGATCGGCCTTCTGCCAGCCGTGGATGATGTCGGGCAGGTTGCCGGACGCCAGCAGCAGGTTGATCTTGGTTGCGAAGTCCTGGTAGTTCGGCACCTCCAGGGTAATGTCCACGTTCGCCAGTTGCTCGACGACGTCGAGCGCCCAGTTGCTGCTCGGGTCGACGTCGGCGGGGTGCGGGATGCCGGAATTACCCATGAACATGCTGATCGCCACCGTCTCTTCCGCCGCCGCCTCTGACTCGGCGGCACTCCAGACCAGTGGGGTCAGACACAGCGCCAGCAGCGCCGCAATGACCGTTACGATAGATGCGCGGTTCTTCAATGAACTGCCTCCTGAGAGAAATCGGTCCCGACGGGACCGTGGTCGCACTCGTCCAGCGAAACCTACTGCACGCCGCCAGAGACCGCAAGGAACCGGCGCCGGGGCGCAGGCTACGCTTCGTCGAAGTCGGCGCGGAGCACGTACATCATGACGGTGCCGTGCAGCTTGCCGTCATGGTACCAGGAGTCCGGCCAGTAGCCGCACTGCTTGAAACCGCACTTCTCGTAGCAGCGTATCGCCCGCTTGTTGAACGAGTGCGCGCTGAGCCTGATGTTGTTCAGGTTCAGGGTGTGGAAGGCGAAGCGAAGCAGCAGCCGCACGGCGTCGGTGCCGAAGCCGCGGTTCCAGAAGCGCTTGTCGCCGATCAGGATGCCGAGGTCGCCGGTGCGGTCGACGGCGCTCACGTCGCCGATGCCGCAGTTGCCGATCAGCTCGTCGCCGTCCAGCGCGACGATGGCGAAGTGATAGGGCTCACCGGCCAGGCTGGCCAGCGCCTCCCGCTCGCCGGCGACGTTGACGATGCGGCGGGTGAACGTGATGCCGGCGGCGACTTCGGCGTCGTTGAGCCACGCGGTATAAGTCGACGCGTCGTCCGGATCGATCGGTGACAGGTAGCACTGCTCGCCGACCAGCTTCTTGAAGTACGCCATGGCGGAGTATGCCGGAGCGTGGCCGGCGCCGCTACCCGGCCGCGAAGTCGGCGCGGAGCAGGTACATGAAGACGCTGCCGTGCAGCTCGCCGTCGTGGTACCAGGAGTCCGGCCAGAACGCGTACTGCCGGAAGCCGCACTTCTCGTAGCAGCGGATCGCCCGCTCGTTGAACGCGTGCACGCGCAGCCGGATGTTGTTCAGGCCGAGCGTCAGGAAGCCGAAGCGCAGCAGCAGGCGCACGGCGTCGGTGCCGAAGCCGCGGTTCCAGAACCGCTTGTCGCCGATCATGATCACCAGCTCGCCGGTACGGTCGACGGCGCTGATGTCATCGATGCCGCAGTTGCCGATCGGATCGTCGCCGTCGAGCGCCACGATGGCGAAGTACGCCTGCCTGCGGGCGTGCCGGGCCATCTTGTCCCGCATACGCTCGACGCCCACCACCTGGCGTGCGAGCGTCACGCCGGCGGCCACCTCCGGATCGTTGGCCCATTCGGCGAACCGGGCCGCGTCGTCCGGATCGAGGGGCGACAGGTAGCAACGCTCGCCGACCAGCTTCCTGAAGTACGCCATGGCGGAGTGTGCCGGAGACGGAGAAACAACGCTACCAGGCCGCGAAGTCGGCGCGGAGCAGGTACATGAAGACACTGGCGTGGAGCGCCCCATCGTGGTACCAGGAGTCCGGCCAGACGCCGCATCTCTTGAAGCCGCACTTCTCGTAGCAGCGGATCGCCCGCTCGTTGAACGCGTGTGCCGTAAGCCTGATGTTGTTCAGGTTGAGCGTAAGGAAGGCGAATCGCAGCAACAGCCGCACGGCGTCGGTGCCGAAGCCGCGATCCCAGAACCGCTTGTCGCCGATCAGGATGCCGAGCCTGCCGGTGCGGTCGACGGCGCTGACGTCGTCGATGCCGCAACTGCCCAGCAGCCTATCGCCTTCCAGCGCGACGATGGCGAAGTGATACGGCCGCTCGGCGAGCTTGGCGAGCGCGCCCCGCTCGCCGGCGACGTTCAATATGCGGCGTGCGACGCCGACGCCGGCGGCCACCTCGGGGTCGTTGAGCCACTCGGTGAACGCCGACGCGTCGTCGGTGTCGATCGGCGACAGGTAGCACTTGTCACCGGCGAGCTTCCCGAAATACGCCATGACGGAGTATCGCGGAGACGGCGGAGCGGGGCCAGCACCGACAGCGGTCGCCTCGCGGTATGATGTCCGCACGGTGAGCGATCCGGCGTTTCCGCGGTCATGAGCGACCAGCCACGGATGGTGAAGGCATTCGCTCCGGCCACCGTCGCCAACGTGGCCTCGGGGTTCGACGTGCTGGGCTTTGCCGTGTCGCATCCCGGCGACACGGTGGAGGCGCAGCGCACGGAGGCCGGCGGGGTGACCCTGCGGGAGGTCACCGGGGACGGCGGGCGCCTGCCGCGCGACGGGCGCAACACCGCCGTAATCGCCGTGCGCGCCCTGCTGGAGCGGCTCGGCGAGCCGTTCGGGGTCGAGCTGGCGCTGCACAAGGGCATGCCCATGGCCTCCGGACTGGGGGGCTCGGCGGCCAGCGCAGCCGCGGCGCTGGTCGCCGTGAACCGTCTGGCCGGCGATGCCGTGCCTCCGGAGGAGTTGTTGCCGTGCGCGCTGGCGGCCGAGCGGGCCGCCGCCGGTGCCGGGCATGCCGACAACGCGGCGCCGGCCCTGATGGGAGGTGTCGTATTGATCCGCAGCAGCGACCCGCCGGACCTGGTGCGCCTGCCGGTGCCGGCCGGCCTGGCCGTGGCGCTGCTCAGTCCCGACGTCGAGATCCGCACCGCGGCGGCGCGGAGCATGCTGCCCACGGAGATTCCGCTCACCCGCGCCGTGTCGCAGTGGGGGAACCTTGCGGCGCTGGTGGCGTCGCTGCACTCCGGGGACCTGGCGCTGATGGGCCGTTCGCTGCATGACGTGGTGGCAGAGCCGGTGCGGGCGGCGCTCATCCCGGGGTTCGACCGTGTCAAGCAGGCGGCGCTGGCCGGCGGCGCCGTCGGCTGTTCGATCTCCGGGTCCGGCCCGGCGGTGTTCGCCCTGGCGGCGTCCACGGCGCGGGCCGCCGCCGTGGGGGAGGCCATGAAGAGCGCGTTCGCGGCCGTCGGGCACAACGCCGTCAGCTACGTGTCCGAGATCGGCACGTCCGGACCGCGCGTGCTGGCGGAGAGCTGAGCGGAGGTGCAGGTCTGTTCCACCCGTGACCGCGGCGCGCGCCTGTCGTTCAGCGCATCGTTGCTGGCGGGACTGCCGCCCGGCGGCGGGCTCTATCAGCCCGATCCGCCGCCGGACCTGCGGCAGGAGATCGCCGCGCTGCCGGAGGGTGCTTCGTTCCGGGACGTGGCGGCGGCCGCCACCTCACGGTTGCTGGAAGAGGAACTCGCGGCGCCGCCGGAGGGGCCGGCGGCCGCGGCTGAGTCCCTGGTCGACGAGGCCTTTCCGTTCGCCCCGGCCCTACGCCTGCTGCACGACGGCATCGTGCTGCTGGAGCTCTTCCACGGCCCAACCTGCGCCTTCAAGGACTTCGGCGCCTCGTTCCTGGCCGCGCTGCTTGCGCGCCAGCTCCGCGCGAGTCCCGGCGGACAGCGCGTCGTGGTGCTGGTGGCGACCTCCGGCGACACCGGCGGCGCGGTGGCGCGCGCCTTCTGGCGCCGCAGCGGCATCGACGTGGTGCTGCTCTATCCGTCGGGACGCATCAGCCGCCTGCAGGAGCAGCAGCTCACCGCACTGGGCGACAACGTCCACGCGCTGGAGGTGGCAGGCTCCTTCGACGACTGCCAGCGGCTGGTGAAGGCCGCGCTGGCCGATCCGGAGCTGGCGGCCGCGGCGCGGCTCTGCCCGGCCAACTCCATCAGCCTGGGCCGCCTGCTGCCGCAGGCGTTCTACTACCTGTTCGCGGGCGTACGCCTCCGTTCACGCGGGCAGCCCCTGTTCTCGGTGCCCAGCGGCAACTTCGGCAACCTGACCGCCGGCGTGTACGCGGCCTGGTGGGGGTTGCCGGTGGCCGGATTCCTGGCGGCCACCAACCGCAACGACGTGGTGCCGCGCTACCTCGACTCCGGCGAGCTCAGCCCGCACCCCAGCTTCGCCACCCTGTCCAATGCCATGGACGTGGGCGACCCCTCCAACTTCGAGCGCATCCTGGCGCGGTTCGACCACGATCACGCCTCCGTGCGCGTCAACCTGCGCGGCTGCGCGGTCAGCGACGCCGACACCCTGGCCACCATGCGCGACGTGCACCGCCGCGACGGACGGCTGGTGGACCCGCACACCGCCGTGGGCATCGCCGCCGCCCGCCGGCTGCGCGGATCGGGGGTCGCCGGCGACGACCGGCCGCCGCTGGTGGTGCTGGCCACCGCCGACGCCGGCAAGTTCCCGGAGACCGTGCGCCGGGCCACCGGTGTCGAGCCGCCGATCCCACCATCATTGCAAGAGCTTCTGGCGCGCCCCAAGCAGGCGACGCCGCTGGAGCCACGCTCTGCGGCGCTGCGTGCGGTTATCCTCGAGCGTGCCTTCGCCGGCGGCTGACCCGCTAAGCGGGCGAGAGGAACAGCCTCGAGGCTGCCGCGATGTCCGGGTACTCGCCGGCGGCCACGGCCCCACAGAGCGCCGCGCCGACCGCCGCGGCCTCCGCGTTGGGCGCCATCGTGAGCGGCAGGCCGAAACGCTCCACCAGCGCAGCGCGCAGCACCGGGTTGCGCCGCAGCCCGTTCCCGGAGCCGACCAGCACGGTGCGCGGTCCGGCGCCCATCTGTCGCGCCGTCTCGTAGCCGCCGTGCAGCTCGCCTGCCACCGCCTCCAGCAACCCGCGCGCCACGTGGCCGATGGTGAAGTTCTGCGGGGTCAGGCCGGTCACGCCGGCGCGCGCCGACGCGTCGGTGCGGCCACCGGTGAACGAGGGATCCCACGACACGCCCGCGGACCCTGCCGGCACCGCGCCCGCACAGCGCACCAGGTCGTCGTAGACGCCCTCGGGATCGGAGTCGCCATGACCCAGCGCGTCGGCCACGGTAAGCACGAAGTCGCGTAGCGCTCGGAGCGTCCGGCCGCCCACCACGCCCAGGCCGGCCAGCAGATGGCCCTGCTCGATGTACGGCCGCAGCTCCAGCCAGCCGTGGTCGAACGGCTGGCCGGGCGTGCGCAGCGGCTCCAGGTCGCCCAAGAACACGCTGCACTGTCCGGCGGTGCCGACGTTGACGGCAACGGAGGCGTCGCGGTCGGCGACCGCACCCGCGTACGAGCACTGCATGTCACCGGAAGCCACGGAGACCGGCACGGCTCGCCGCAGTCCCATCGCGTCTGCCATCTCCGGCTGCAGCCGCCCGCCCGGCCGGCAGGAGCGCACCACTTCCGGCAACAGCGACGGGTCCAGACCGATCCTGCGGACCAGATCCTCGTTCCAGACGCCGCCGATCACGTCGAACACCCCCCAGCCGGCGGCGTTGGTTGGGTCGGTTACCGCCCGCGTCCCCGTCAGCCGGGCGACCACGAGCTCCGGCGCGGTCCCCGCGTGCGCACCTGCCGGCAGCTCGCCCGCCTGCTGGAGCCAGAACAGCAGCGGGACGGTGAACCCATGCGCCACGGGGCAACCGGAGTCGGCAAAGCGCGGACGCTGTCCGCTCGGGGTGATGGCGCCGCCGCGCCCGGCCATCAGGTCGAGCCACGTCGCCCCACCGGCCTGACCTGGCGCGGGCTCGGCGGTGCGGCGGTCCTGCCAGCCGATGTACGGGCCGACCGCGGTTCCGTCTCCGGCCAGCACCTGGCAGCCCTTCTGCTGGCCGGTGACGCCGACCGCCTCGACCGCCGCCCCTTCGCATGCCTCCCGGGCACACCGCAGGGACAGTGCGAGCATGCGCTCGAAATCCCATTCGGACCGCCCGCGAGCCCGATCGGCGTGCGAGGTCAGCTCCGCGTCGTTGGCGCGGGAGCTGATCCCGGTCACGGCGCGAGCCGCGGTATCGATCACGACCGCCGTGACGCTGGTGGAGCCGAGGTCCAGTCCGAGGTAGCGGCTCACGGCGTCCTGCTCCCGGACCGCGTCAGAACAACCAGTCGAACTGCGCCTGGGGCGGCGCGACACGGTCCAGGTCGGCCAGGAGTTCAGCCGGCCCCGCCAGGTCGTCGGTGAGCGCCAGCGAGCTGGCCGGCCGCACGCCGGCCCAGAGTCGTGAGAACGCGCCCGCCGAGGCGCGCAGCTCCGGGAGGCCGGCGCGGTGGCCCCGGGCGACCTCGGATGCCTCATCCAGGGTGACCTGGTACTCGCCGGCGATCCCCCGCCAGCCGCCCTGCGCCGTCGTCCCGTCCAAGTGCCGCTCGACCGGGTCGGTGAGCGTCAGGTTGAAGCGCACGGGCCGGTCGGTCCGGGTGGCGGCGATGCAGCGCTGCAGGTCCAGGATGCGGATCTGCTGCCACGCCACGTACTGGAAGCGCTGCTCGTGCCTGGCGTTCCGCATCTTCGACAGCCCGCGCAGCGGCTGGTCCAGCAGGTCCTGTACCTGCAGGTGCACGGGCTCGGGCATCTGCACCTGGTGGACCTGGTCCGAGAGTGAGGCGAGCAGCGCCAGCAACTCCAGCAACTGGCGACCGTCCTCGTATGCCATCCACCAGATCGAGTACGGACCGTTCTCGCCCTCGGCTTCCGCATAGAGGTGATGGGTCAGCCGGTCGCCGGCGAAATAGCCGAGCCCGAAGCCGTTCTTCGCCCAGCGCAGATCCTTCTCCGTGGCCGCCGAGTCGTCGAAGACCACCGAACCGTGCGCGCGCATCCGTGCGCAGCGGTTGGCGTGCATCGGCGCGGCGTGATCGACGGAGAGCCGCCGCGGAGGCCGTGCCTGGAGCGGAACGCGCAGCTTGGCCGGGTCGAACCTTATGTCGAGGTTGTTGGGCATGCAGCCGAAGCCGAGCCGGTTGTAGAACCCCTGCTCGAACATCCCCAGCCCGGCGACGGCCGCGCCGCTGCCGGCGGCCTCCGCCAACGCCGCGGCGGTGACCCGGCCGGCCAGGCCCTGGCGGCGGGCCACGCGGCTGGTAGATACCGCCGTCACCCCACACAGGCGAAGGTCCGCATCCTGGAAGCGCATGAAGCCGGGGCCGGTGAACACCGCGCACTCGGCATCGCCGTCGATGCGCGCGACCCAGCCGTCCAGGCGACGCATACCGACGTCGAGCGCACGTTCCTGCGTATCTTCCTCGACCCAGCCGGCTTCCCGCCACATGCGGATGACGGCCTTGGCGTCGCGTTCCCGGTCCAGCCGTTCCGGCGTCACGGACACCTCAGCACGACGCGCCCATCGCCACCGGTTCCGCCCAACACGCGGATCACGCCGATCTCGTCGCCCGGTTCGGCGCCGGGGGCGCGCACGAACCACTCGACGATGCGGCTGCCGGTGAGCGCCCGCAGGTGTCCCAGGTCGAGGTGCCCCCACGCCGACAGCAGCTCCACGCCGTCAGCCGGCATCAGGCTGGCCCGGACCGGCTGCAGGCGCGGCAGCCCGCGTCCCTGGTTGGTGATGTTGGTCGGCAGCCGCCCGCGGTTGGCGATGCGCGCGCGGATGCGGCACACGTCGCCGCCCACCGGGGCGACCTCGACTTCCTCCGCCTGGACCCGTGGATGCCGCTCGGCGAACGAGCGCGTGAAGCGGTAGGCGCCGTCCACCATCGGTTCCAGCGCCGGTACCAGCGGATTGTCGATCGCCGTGAACAGCAGTCCGCCCAGCTCGACCGGGCCGAGCTGCGGGTGGTCGAACCGCCGCCACGGCTCGAACAGCGGGTGCCGGCGTCCGTCCCGGTCCCACCAGCGCAGGAGCTGCCGGTACATCGCGTCGACCTCGTCCCGGTCGCGGGAGCGTTCGTGCCACTCGCGGGCGGACACGCCGGCGGCGTTGACGATCGTGCCCAGCTCCACGTCGAAGCCGGGGATGCCGAGCTGGTGGTAGGCAAAGCCGAGCGCGTGGCCGTGCCTGCCGCCGCTGCGGCCGCCGGGGCCGGTCGGATCGCTGAGGGCGACGGCGGGGCTGTCGATCGCCGCCGCTCCCTCCTGCGCCAGCTCCTCCAGCAGTGCGTCGTCGCCGGCGTCCAGGTCCTCGCGCGCGCCCCACGCGGGCGGCCGGATGACCGACGCCGAGCCGCAGTGGTAGCCCAGGATCCCGCACAGCTTCGGCTGCTTGAAGATGAACTCGGCCAGCGCCCGCATCTCCGGCTCGCTGAACGGGTAGTCGCCGGCGCCCTGCTGCTCGCCCTCGTGCCGCCAGTCGTGCGGCCAGTTGCGGTTGAAGTCGAAGCTGCGCCCGGCGTGCAACTCCGGTGCGCCGGGATAGAAGGAGTGCAGGCCGCCGATGCGCACTTCGTCGGTGCCGTCCCAGTCGTTGATCATCCCTTCCGGGAAGACGCGGTAGAAGGGGCCGGGCGAGGCGGGCCGCCGGTCGACCAGCAGCCGCGGCTCCTCCGGGTCGCACGCGTACGTGCCGTCCGGGTGTTCCTGGCGGATGGTCAGGATCAGCCCGTCGCCGTCGATGTCCGCGGAGTAGATGGTGTTGGGGGCGCGGTTGAGGACGTCCGTGCGGCTGCGGATGCGGGCCGTCGTGGCCACGCAGAACTCGGAGGCGTCCGGGCACAGCCGCGGGACCAGGTAGAGGACCACGCGCGACAGCAGCCCGCCGGGCTCGTGGTCGGCCAGCAGGCGGTGCGCCGTGTACAGGGGGCCGTGTGTGGAGGCCGGCTCGTGCGCGTGGATGCCGCCGTGAATGAGGAAGGCCGGCCGCTCGGACGGATCGCCCGAGTCGAACTCCGTGACCGTCAGCAGGTGCAGGTCGCGGCCCTGGGCCGTGCGGCCGATGGAGCCTGCCCGGCAGAGCGCGGGATGGGCGTCTGCCAGCTCCCGCACCACGGCGCCGATCTCCTCGTGCGTATAGAAGTGGTCGAACTGGATCATGCGCGCGGGTTCTGCTCCAGCCACTCGCGCAGCGGCACGTCCTGTGGCTTGGGCGAGGTGTAGCCGTGCCAGCCCGACGGACTGGCGCCCAGAAGCTGTCGCCGGATCGGATCGCAGCGCTCCATGACGTGGGCGACGGTCATGTCGTCGCGCGGGCGCAGCCAGCGGTAGCTGTAGCCGTAGAACAGCGCCTTGCGCGGGATGTCGGCATGGTTCGGGCTGCCGGTGTGCCAGACGCGGCGATCGAACAGAACGATGCCGCCGCGGGGCACCAGGACCTCGGTCGCCCCCGGCGGGTCGGCGTCGCGCCGGTCGCGGTCGATCGCAGACTCGTCCAGGTGGCTGCCCGGCACGGCGGCGAAGTTGCCGCGGCCTCTCTCGCTGCAGTCGGTGAGGAAGAAGGCCACCTTCAGCGACACGCGCGGTTGCGGCGTGGTCTCCAGCTCGTGGTTGAGCCGGTCGCTGTCCTGGTGCCAGTGCCGCGTGCCGGGGTCCGCACCCTGGCCGGCGCCGGGGGTGACGATCATGTGCGAGTGATAGATCTGGATGTTCCAGCCCAGCAGGTCCAACACCTTGGGGAAGGTCGTCGGCCAGTCGATCATCTCCAGGAGCCGGTCGTCGCGCCCCAGGAAGTCGAACACGTTGAGCCGGTCCAGCTCGCCTGCCCCGAGCGCGGCCCGCTCGGCGGCGATCACGGCGTCGAACGCCTCCTCCAGGCCGTCGGTCACCGCCTCCGGCAGCCGATCGGGGAGGATCAGGAAGCCGTCGCGCGCGAACGCCGCCGCCTCCGCGTCAGTCAGGCGGTGCCGGTTCCATGCGTCCATGACCGGATCGATCAGCGATCGGACTTGGGGCCGTCCGACATCTCCATGGTCATACGGTGCATGTGGATAGCGCCTCCCGGCGAGGCCTGCCGGACCCTGCCTTTGCCCGCCAAGCTATCGGATGCATGGCGGATCGTCAACTTCGCTGCGCCGCCCCGTCGAGTTGACGGTAGCCCGCCTGCACGTCGTCGACATAGGTGCTCAGCTCACGCGCCCGGTCGCGCAACGAGGGGAGCGGGACAGGCACGCCGGTGGCCCGCAAACGGGAAACGTCGACTGCTATCTGCTGCAGGGCCGATACCGCCGACTTCATCCGCAGATCGATACTCTCGCGGCGTTCCTCCAATGATCGCATCGATCTCAGATGCGCCTCGTACTGATCGATGGCTTCCTGATGTTCCCGTTGCAGGTCCACCGAGACGTCGCCGCGCAACTTGAGTCGCAGCTCGCGAAGCTCAGCCTCGATCTTCCAGGAGTCCATCGTTCCGGCTCCGGCGCGGTCCAGCTCGGCGCGCAGCCCCGCGAGTCGGTGCAGGTGATGGAGATAGTCATCGATCTCCGGTTCCAACTCACTGCGCAAGCGTGTGCCGGGCTCGCCCTGGTCCTGTAGTTCGTCGAGGATCCGGTCGCACAGTTCGATCACGGAGTCGGGCACCGCGGCGTCCGTGTCCATGGAAACGGGCCGGGCGGCGCCGAACTCGACGCCGGCTTCTCGAAGGAGGCGGCGCATCTGCCGCTGTCGCGTCGAGATGAGGATGTAGTGCGAGGCCAGTGCGAGGCCTGCGGCGCCGATCGCAGGTAGCAACCATGGACCGGTGGCGGCGAACAGGAGAATGGTTGCGGCTGCCATTGCCGCGCCAGCCGTGGTCACGGCGAGGTGGTGGCGAAATCCCGTGCGTGCGGCGATCAGTGAACGCACCGCGCGCAGCGACACCTCATCGAGGGGCGGTAGCGCCGCAGCCTCGCGCGCGTCGCGTTTCTTTGCGCGGACGGCGAGGTGGTAGTGGAGCAGGCTCAGGATTCCGCCACTGGCCGGGATCAGAGACCAGAGAACGTCGACCGACGTGGCCGCGTTGGCCATGACGAGCATGCTGAGGGGAACCAGGAACATCGGAGCGTGTATGAAGAGCGACGACGATTCGGCCTTCTCGGCGCGCGTCCGCATCGCGCGCTGGAACGCACGGGTAAGCCGAACGCGCAGCGTGGACGAGCGTTCCGACTCTGAGCGGATGCGGGTTCCTTGTGTCGTCATCGAACGCCGCGGTCCCCTCGGGCGGACGGCCGTCGGGTCACGCTGACGCTACCGCCCCGGTCCGTACCGGCACCCAGTCCCATCGTCTCCCCGATTGTATGCCTGTCAATTCGTCACGTCACACGGAGAGCCGCCCGCCGAGAGTCGGCACAACGCCTCTCGGCCGTCTGCGTTCTCCTGTATCATCCGCGCCATGTCGACTGCCACCCGTTCGCTTCTGACGATCGATACGCCCATGGCTCCGCCCGCGTGGGCGGTGATGCAGCGCGAGCTGCTGCGCTCCCAGACCGCGGCCATCGAGGCGTTCCACGCCACGTACTTCGACGAGCGCGGCTACCTGCGCTGCGTGCCCCGCTGGGGCGGGGACGACGGCGCCGACGACGCCGCGGAGAACTTCACGAGCTGGACCCTGCTGTACGCGCTCGGAGCCGACCGGTCGGTGCTGGACCGCTACCTCAACGCGTGGGAGGGCCACCTCCGTCAATACACCGAGGCCAGGACGGTCGAGGTCGAGTTCGCCCGCGACGGCATGTACTTCAAGGAGTTCCCGGTCATGTTCGACTGGGGCCACAACGGCGAGGGGTTCAACGCCTTCTACCTGCAGGGCCTGTGCACCCCGGACGACCGCGCGTTCCAGAGCCGGACGCGCCGCTACGCCGGGTTCTACATGGACGAGGACCCGATCGCCAAGAACTACGACCCCCGCCACCGGGTGATCCGCAGCATGTTCAACGGCAGCCGCGGCCCGCTCATGCGCAAGGCGACGGCGCTGGACTGGACCGGCGACCGGATCGAGATCGAGGGCCGCTTCAAGCCCGGCCACCGCGAAACCAGCTACGAGCAGATGCTCGCCCACTTCGCCGAGTACAACGAGGTGGTCGGCGACCATCCGCTCAACCTGCAGACCACCACCCTGGCGATCAACGCCTACATGATCGCCGGCGAGGCCAAGTACCGGGACTGGATCATCGAGTACGTGGACGCCTGGAAGGAGCGCACGGAGGCCAACGGCGGCATCATCCCCACCAACGTGGGGCTGGACGGCACCCTCGGCGGCGCATGCGACGGCCGCTGGTGGGGCGGCACCTACGGCTGGGGCTTCTCGATCGACGACTACCTCAACCCCGGCTCGGGCGGCCGCTTCCACCGCCACCTGTTCATCGAGCGGGCGCCGCGCGGGTTCGGCAACGCGCTCATGGTGACCGGTGACCAGGGCTACGTGGATACGTGGCGCGGCGTGATCGACGGCGTGAACGCCAACGCCAAGGTGATCGACGGCCAGACCATGTACCCCCAGAACTACGGCACGGAGGAAGGCGAGCCGGGCTGGTACAACTACGCGCCCGAGCCGTACACGAACGGCGCCATGCCCGTCTGGTTCTGGTCGATGCGGGACACGGACAAGAAGCTGATCGCCGGCGACGAGTGGGTGCGCTACCTGGGCGGGGACAATCCCGGCTTTCCGGTGGAGTCGCTGCAGCGCGAGTTCTCGGAGCTGCGGACGCGCGTCGAGCGCATGCACCGGGACGCCAGCTCGCCGGACACGCGCATGTCCGACGATCCGATGGGCGCCAATCCGGCGGTCGTGACCGCGTTGACGCAGCAGATGCTGGGCGGCCTGGAGACCTCGCACTACGGGTTCCCGGTGTACAGCCGGCTGCGCTACTTCGATCCCGAGCGCCGGCGGGCGGGCATCCCCCCGAACGTGGCCGCGCTGGTCGACTCGATGTCGGACACCGAGGTGGCGGTGACGCTGGTCAACCTGGACCAGGCGGATGCGCGCACCGTGGTCGTGCAGGCCGGCGCCTACGGCGAGCACCGCTTCGGCCATGCGTCTGCCGGCTCGGCGCAGGCGACCGTCGACCGCTCCTACGTGCGGGTGCGCCTGGAGCCCGGCTGCGGCGAGCGGATCTTGTTCCAGCAGGCCCGCTACGCCGAGCAGCCCACCTTCACGTTTCCCTGGGACCGCGCCGAGTAGCGCCCCATGGGTGTGCGACGCCGGCCCGCAGGTTGCCGCCTCCACCGGCGGTGCGCTATCGTGAACGAACCACAAGCGGCGTCTCGCGGCGAGGCGCCGATTCCAATACCGCAGTCAATAAGGAGATTTGCGATGAGAAGAACCGTGGTACTCGCAGTCACGGTGGCCATGGTGTGCGCCGCCGCACCCGTGTTCGCCGACGACTGGATGATGGACACGTCGTCCGTGACGCTGAAGGTCTACTCGGACCGCGGCTGGTTCCAGCCGTGGGAGGGCCGGGGAGCCGAGCTCGTCACCGAGAAGACCGGCGTCAACCTGGAAATCCGCAAGCCGCCCGAGGACGACTCGACGGGCCAGGACATCAACCTCATGATCGCCAGCAACGACTGGCCGGACCTGATGGTCGTCGACTGGAACAATCCGGGCGTGCCGCAGTTGATGGACGCCGGGCTGGTCCATGACATCAATGAGCTGATCGATGCGCATGCGCCGAGCTTCCGCACCTACCTGGACGACGCCATCGGCCCGGAGCTGTTGGGCGGCACCTACGCACACACCGACGGCAAGACCTATCGGCTGGCATTCGGCGGCAACCTGGGGGCGAAGGACGCCGCCATAGCGGCCGAGGTCGGGTTCGCGATTCCATGCTGGCTGCCGCGCTTCGGCGTGCGCCAGGACTACTTCGACGAGATCGGCGCGCCGGAGATCCGCAACGCCGACCAGTTCTATGAGGCCGTGAAGGCCATGGCGGCGAACCATCCGGACAAGATCCCGGTCCTGGGCGACAAGAACACCAAGCACGCGTGGTTCACCTACCACTTCGGCACCAACCACACGTGGGGCAACTACTACGCCGACCCCGACGCCAAGGAGATCAAGTACTACACCAGCCACCCGGCGTTCCCGGAGGCGATCAAGTTCATGAACAAGCTGGCGCGTGAGGGCCTGTACCCGGAGGAGGCGCTCATCTGGACGTCCGAGGTCCATGAGGAATGGGTGGCCGGCAACGTCATCGTGATCATGACCAACGACTGTCCCCCCGGGCAGGCCATGCCCATAGGCGAGACCGGCACCACGCGCTACGTGCTGCCCCCGTGGGACACCTATGCCTACAGCCTGTGGCGCACGCCGTGGATGGCCGACCTGTTCCCGACCGCGTCGGACAAGTCGGATCGCGCCATCCGCTTCGTCCAGTATTACGCCAGCCCCGAGGGGTTCGTGGACACGTCCGTCGGTGTCGAGGGCGAGGCCTGGACCGGTGACCCGGTGAACGGCCCCCACTTCTCGTACAACGCCGACAACTACGTCACCCCGCTCTTCCCGGACGGGCTGCCGACCTGGTTCCCGGAGTTTCTGGAGATGGTCAATGCCGACTGGACCAACATGATCACGGCCGGGGTACATCTGCCGCCGATCATCACCCTGGACGGCATCAAGCTGGGCGCACCCCGCTGGCAGAATGGACCGAGTCCGAACGACGTCGCCTTCGTCGAGATGATGTCACCCTACTTCACGGCCGGTCCCGAGCTGTACGTCCCGATCCGCGGTGACAGCGACATCGGCATCATCCGCGAGCGGGTGGAGAAGCTGTTCGAGGACTACTTCGCCCGCATGGTCTTCGCTGACAGCGAGGCCGAGGCGGTCAGCCTGATCGCGGAGTTCCAGGAGAAGGCCGGTCAGGCCGGACTCGCCAAGTTCGAGGCCGAGGCGACGAGCATCTACCGCTCCAACCTCGGTATGTAAGCCGTCGCGCCCCCCCCCGGGGGCGTGACCATTCGTCACGACCAGCGACGCTCGGTCGTCGCAAAGGGCACGCCGGTACAAACAGCCGGCGTGCCCTTCTCATTAAATGGGGGGCTCGTCTCCCAATTGGGATGAGAGAGGAATGCGAGCAGAGGAACTGACCGTCCCCGTGACCGCGCCCGCCCCGCTTCGCGAGAAACGGGCGTCGGTCCGGGACTACGGCGCCGATCCGGCCGCCGCCGACAACTACGGCGCCTTCCAGAAGGCGCTCGACGACAGCCGCGAACGGGGAGTCTCCACGCTGAGCGTTCCGCCTGGAATCTACCGCTTCGCGACGGCGCGTCCCCTCTGCCTGCGCGGCCTGGAGGACTTCACGCTCGACGGCAACGGCGCCGAGCTGATCTTCAGCAGGGACGAGGACTTCGTCCACGTCTCGGACTGCCGGCGCGTGGTCCTGCGGGACCTGGTGGTCGACTGGGACTGGGGTACGGCTCCGCTGGCCAGCGTGGCCCACGTGCGCGGTACCGGACCGACGCGCGACTGGGTCGACCTGGAGTTCACCGAGCACGACACCGTCGACGCCGACATGACGTTCGCCACCATGAACGCGCTGGACCCGCAGCGGCTCACGCCGGGGTGCGAAGGGGGCAGGGAGCACGGGCGCGGGTTCAGCCGGGTGCGCAAGGCCGGCGCCAACGTGCTGCGCTGCCACCTCGATCTGGACGCCGTGTCCGAGCTTCTGTTCACGCCGGGATCCGTGTACCTGGTACGGCACTTCCTGCACGACTCTCCCGCGTTCACGATCAGCGATTGCCGGCACCTGTCGCTGCAGCGGATCACCGTCCACTCGGCGCCCGGCGCCGGCTTCATCGTCCGCGGGGACACCGGCAACTGGGAGGCGGTGGGCTGCAGGATCGCCCTGCGGCCGGGCGCCACCCGCCGCATCACCACCACCTCGGACGGCATGCACCTCGCACAGAGCCGGGGGTTCTGCAGGCTCGAGGGCTGCGACTTCAGCTTTCACGGCGACGACTGCCTGAACATCCACGACAACATCTCGATGGGCGTGCGCGACGTGCGGCGCCAATCGCTGATCGCGCGTAACGTCCGCGAGGACGCGCGGGCGCTGCACGCGGGAGATCCGGTCGAATTCCGCCGTCCCGACCTGTCGCCCACCGGGTTCGCGAGCCACGTCACCGACGTCCGCTACCTGCCGGACGACGAGTGCGAGCTGGCCTTCGCCGACGTGCTGCTGCCGAACCTGGATCCGCAGACCATCCTGTTCAACCGCCGCTACGACAGCTCCCACTACCTGATCCGCGGCAACCATTTCCACGAGAACCGCGCGCGCGGCGTCCTGCTGCAGGCGTGCCACGGACTGGTGGAAGGCAACCGGTTCTACCGGAACCAGGGCGCCGCGGTGCAGGTCGAGACCGGCGCCAGCCTTGGGATGTGGTCGGAGGGAATGGGGGTCGAGGACCTGATCGTCCGCGACAACACGTTCGACACCTGCGACGTCAACGACTGGGGCAAGGCGGTGGTGTACCTCAGCGCGTTCCTGCCCGCGGGGGTGCCGGTGACTTCGCAGGGCTCGCCCAACCCCACCAGCACCATCGGCGACTCCGGTTCCCTCTTTCGCACCGCCTATCCGATCTTCCGGGACCTTCTCTTCGAGAACAACCGCTTCGTGGACTACCCGCGCAGGGCCATGATCATAAGCTCCGCGCGGGACGTGACGGTGCGTGGCAACACGTTCAGCAATCCGACCCCGCGTGTGCACGACAATCCCGAGCGTGGCTCCATCTGGGTGGAGCTTTCCAGCCGGGTGACCATTTCCGGTAACGACTGGCAGCCGTCGCCGTATCAGGCGGAGCGCACGGTGGAGTGGGACCCCGCGACCGCGAGCGGCGTCACGACGACCGACTGATCTCCGCCGCGGCGCCGGCCGGGAAGCGCAGGGTGTAGCTGCCGCCCGCCGTGGTCTGCAGGTCCTTCACGGTGCCGCCGTAGCGAACGCGGCACCGGCCGCCGCGGTCCGCGCGAATGACCGCTTTGGTGAGTGCGCCGCCGCGCCAGCGGGCATCCACGGAAAAGGCGCCGCGCGCGCGAAAGCCGCGGAATGAACCGTCGGCCCACGCGGACGGCAACGCGGGCAGCAGATGGATGACGCCGGCGTGGCTCTGCAGCAGCATCTCCGTGATCGCGGCGGCGACGCCCATCATGTCGCCGACCTGCACCTGGCCGTGGGCGTCCACGAACAGGTTCGGATAGAGCTTGCGGGCGAACGACCGCTCGATCAGCTCCAGCGCTCGATCGCCCAGGCGCAGCCGGGCCAGGATGGCGGCGACCCAGCCAAGGCTCCATCCCTGCGCATCGTAGTCGTGGCGCAGCCGGTGCTCGACGGAGCGCTGCGCCGCCTCCGCCAGCACGGGGTCCCGGTCCGGCTGCACCCGGTAGCCGGGCATCACTCCGTAGAGGTGGGAGACATGGCGGTGGCCGGGCTCCGCCTCCGCGGGCTCGTGACGCCACTCGCGCAGCCGGCCGTCGCCGCCCACCGCCGGCAGCGCCAACCGGTCGCGTGCGGCACGGACCTGGTGCAGCAGGCCGTCGTCGATCTCCAGGACCTCGGCGGCCTCGATGAAGCCGTCGAAGGTGTGCCAGATGGTCTCCTGGTCGCACGCGCAGCCCATCGACAGGCTGCAGGCGCGACCGCTCGCGTCGAGGAACCGATTCTCCGGCGATGCGCCCGGTCCGGACACCAGCGTGCCGTCGTCCGGGTCCACCGCCAGCCAGTCGAGCAGGAACAGCGTGCACTCCCTGAGCACGGGGTAGGCGCGTTCCGACAGGAACGCCCGGTCCTGCGTATAGCGGTAGTGGTCGATCATGTGCTGGGCACACCACGCGGCGCCCATCAGCCACATCCCCCAGAGCGGCTCCCCGTACACCGCCGCGTATCCCCACGCGTCGGTGTCGACGCCGGCGAAGAACCCCCGGCATCCCAGCTCCCGCGCCGCCCGTCCGCCGGCCACTCGCAGGCGTTCGGTGAGGTGGAACAGCGGCTCGTGGCACTCCGGCAGCGCCAGCGGCTCGGCGAGCCAGTAGGCCTCCTGCAGATTGACGTTGAGGTGGTAGTCCGAGTGCCACGGAGCGCGCAGCAGCGGGTTCCACACCCCCTGCAGGTTTGCCGGCAGCGTGCCGGGCCTGGACGCGGCGATGAACAGGTAGCGGCAGTAGTGGAAGTAGAGCAGGAGCAGCCCGGGGTCCGACACGCCGGCTGCCGCGGCGCTCACGCGCGCGTCCGTGGCCCGGTCCCCGCCCGCGTCGACCGCAAGCTGCAGGTCCACCCGGCCGAACAGGCGTCCGTGGTCCGATTCGTGACGCGCGCGCAGCTCCTCATACGGCCGGCCGGCAGCGTCGTCGAGCCGCTGCCGGCACGCGGCCGTCAGGTCGCCGGGCAGCGGGCGCGAAGGGTCATCGAGCCGATAGTCCGTGGCGATGGCGGCCAGGACCATCACGGAACGAGCGCTCCGGACCCGCAGCGACCCGGGCGTTTCGACCGGGGCGTCGTCCCCGTCGACAACTATGCGGACGACGACCGCGAAGCGGACTCCGGGGTGCTCGCCGTCGTGGCCGGCGCGGGCCGTCATCACCAGCTCGGCGCCGGAGCGGAGATCGGTGACGCCGTTCGCGCCGGCCGGGTGCTGCAGCGCGAAGGTGGCGCCGACGCACGGGTCGTCGGCATCGAGGCGCAGCACCACGACGTCGTCCGCGGCCGACACGAACGCCTCGCGGCGATGGCGGACGCCCGCGCACCGATACTCCACCGCGGCTACCGCGGTGCGCAGGTCGAGCCGCCGGCGGTAGTCGCGCACGGCTGCCTCCCCGTGGTCGAGCTTCATCGCCAGGTAGCCGGCCGGCTGGTAGCTGCGCGGGGAGATGCGCGGGGCAAGGAGATGGCGCTGGCAGTAGCGTTCCGCATCGAAGTGGCGGCCGGCGCCCCCCAGGCGCCGGATCTCCGCGACGTGACGCCGCGCGTGCGGCCGCATGACCGGCACCGGCGGCCCGGCCCAGATCGTCTTTTCGTTGAGCAGCACCTGATCACGCCCGACGCCGCCGTAGATCATTGCGCCCAGGCGGCCGTTGCCGAGCGGCAGAGCGGCGCTCCAGCCGCGCGCGGGCCGATCCCGGTCGGAAACCGGCCGATCCAGAGCCGCCGGAGCGTCGTACCAGAGGTCGTGCACGGAGTCGGAGGCTCGCTTTGGAGAGGGACTACGCCTTGATGTGGCCGACCAGCAGTCCCTTCACGAAGTAGCGCTGCAGGAACGGGTAGGCGATGGTGATCGGAAACACGGTCACCACGATCGTGGCGTACTTCATCGATTCCATGGTCACCAGCATCTCGGAGGTGACCCTCTCCGCGCCGGGCTGGATGCTCTGCGACTGGGCGGAGGCCATCCGGTAGAACGCCTCCAGGCTCGACATGGTCTTGATCAGGATCGTCGGCACCGTCCACCACTTCTGGTTGAACACGAAGTACGCGGACGCGAACCAGTCGTTCCAGTGCAACACGCCCACGAACAGGGCGATCGTCGCCAGCACAGGCCTGGACAGCGGCAGCATGATGCTCACGAAGATGCGGAAATCGCCGGCGCCGTCGACCTTCGCCGAGTCCTCCAGCGACTGGGGCAGCTCCCGGAAGAACGCCATGAACAGGAGCGCGTGATAGTAGGCGAACAGCTCGGGCACGATGTAGACCCAGAACGTGTTGAGCAGGCCTATCGCTCGGTACAGCAAGTAGGTCGGGATCAGTCCGCCCGAGAAAAACAGCGTGACCAGGCCGATCATCGAGTAGGTCTTGCGAAAGACGAGGTGCCTCTTGGAGAGCCCGTAGGCGACCATGGCCGTGAAGAACACGGCGGTCACCGTGCCCACCGCCGTGCGCAGGATCGTCACCAGGAACGCGGTGCCGATAAGGGGATCGCCCAGCACGACGCGGTAGTTGGTCAGCGTCGGGCGGCGCGGGAACAGGAACAGCCCGCCCTTGGCCGAGTCGATCCCCTCGTTGAGGGAGCGCAGGATGACGTAGTAGAAGGGGTAGAGGGTGACGAAGAGCACGATCAGCGCCAACGCGACCACCACCAGGTTGATGAGGCGGTCCTCCCTCGACTGGGCCATGCGTGCGAGCGCCATCAGAACAGGCTCCTGCCGCTGATGCGGCCCGACAGCCAGTTGGTGATGACCACAAGGATCATCGCTAGCAGCGACTGCATCAGTCCGACCGAGGTGGCGAACGAGTAGCGGCCGAGCTCCAGCCCCATCTCCAGGACGTAGTACTCCAGCACGTACGAGGTCTCGCGGGTGAACAGGTTGCCGAGCAGGTAGGACGTGTCCAGGCCGGCGCGCACCAGCCCTCCCATGCTCAGGATCAGCAGCACGGCGATGAGGCCGGTCATGTTCGGCAGGGTGATCCGCCAGGCGCGCCGCAGCCGTCCCGCGCCATCGATGATCGCCGCCTCGTAGAGCTGCTCGTCGATGCCGGCGATCGCCGCCAGGTAGAGGATGGCGCTCCAGCCCATGCTCTTCCAGACGTTCACCATCGTCGCCAGCAGCCGCCAGTACTCGGGCTTCGTCCAGAACAGCACCGGTTCGTCGACCAGGCCGACGGCCACCAGCACGTCGTTGACGATGCCGCGGCGGTCGAGCAGCAGGATGAACAGGTAGGCGGTGACCACGTAGGAGATGAAGTGCGGCAGGTAGCTGGTCGTCTGCACCGCCCGCTTGAATCCGGCGCGGGGGATCTCGTTGATCAGCAGCGCCAGCAGGATGGGCGCGGGGAAGCCGAGCACCAGTCCGTAGAGGCTGAGCAGGACGGTGTTCCGGAACGCGGGATAGAACTCCGGATCGGTGAGCGCCCAGGAGAAGTGCTTGAGTCCCACGAACGGGCTGGCGAAGTAGCCCATGAGGATCTTGAAGTCCTGGAAGGCGATGATCAGGCTGATCATCGGCAGGTAGGCGAAGATGAGGAGGAACAGCACCCCCGGCAGGGTCATGAGCTGCAACTGGAGTTGCCCCCTGAACCGCCGCATCAGCGGTACGCGGCCGATCGGCGCCGCGCGGTCGATTGCCGTCCTGTCGGCCATGGCTCAGTCACGCCCCTTGCGCACGTAGCGGGCGGTCGGCGTGATTCGTTCGGTGAAGTGGTCCTCGCCGCTGTCGATGCCGGCCAGGTCCCACGCGTCCAGGTACCGCAGCCTCACCACGTGCTTGGAGTCTATGGGCGCGCCGCGCACGAAGAAATGGTACGCCAACCGGTCCGGGTCCGGCGGGTAGATGCGGTTGGCCATCGGCACGCCGTCGCCGGCGAACACCTCCAGCACCGACGCGTCCACGAACACCCGCAGCCGCACCTCCGCGCCGGCTTCGAGCCCGACCGGCGCGGTGTACTCGTTGTCCGGCGTGAGCATGCGGAGCTGTCCGTCGGCGGTGGAGTAGGTCACCTCGCAGACGAACGGTCCGTCGGCGATGCGCAGGCCGCAGGAGAAGTCCTTGTACTCGATGTCGTCGGGCGAGCCCGGATCCACGGCCAGCGCGATCTCCACGGACGATCCCAGGGTGCCGAGCTCGCAGACCTCGCCGACGGCGAACGCGCGGTCGGCCCACCGGCGGTGGTTGCGGCGGAGCGCGGCGATCTCGCGGGCGGGCACGACGTCGAACGTGCCCTGCCGGTTGGGGATGAACTGCCGCGGCACCGTGAACACGCCGGACCAGCGGATGTCCGGGTCATGGGTGCGCCGCTGCTTGTCCGGGATCCAGCCCCACATGAACAGGCGCCCCGCGTCGTCGCGGGTCAGGACCGAGACCAGGAAGTTGTGGCCGTGATCGGCGAAGTCCCGCCGCTCCTCAATGAAGCGGCCGTCCCGAAACGTGCCGACCATGTACTGGCGGTGGGCGAGGTTGCTGAGCAGATGCCGGCCGTCGTCGAGGGGCCACACGCACGGGCATTCGAAGTAGATGCCCTCCCGCTCGGGGTCGTCGGCCGACCACAGGATGCCGCGGTAGCGCCACTCGTACAGGTCGGAGGACTCGAACAGCAGCACCAGGGAGCCGGCCTTGTCCCGGCGCCCGGAACCGACGGACATGAAGAAGCCGTCGCCATCGCGCCATACCCACGGATCGCGCATGCCCATCAGGTGCTCGTCGGCGCGCTCCGGGTCATAGGGGATGCCCAGGTCTTCATGGTTGGCGGGGAGGGTGGCGACGGGGTTGGCGTGGTGCGCCCGAAAGCCCTGCAGGTCCTCCCCGTCGCTGACCGCCAGGTACACGTCGCGGTTCTCGATCGTGTAGAAGGCGTACACCTTGCCCTCGTGCGCGATCAGGTTGCCGGACCAGAGGTGGCGGTCCGCGGCGACGCCGTGCTCGGGGGAGGTGAGTGCGGGCGGGTAGTGCGTCCAGGTGACCAGGTCGGCGCTGGCCGCGTGGCCCCACTGACAAGGGCCGGGCATGGCCCGGAAGTCGGGCGAGTAGCTGTGCTGGTAGGTCAGGTGGTAGCGTCCGCCGGCGTGGATGGGGTGGGTGTCCCCGGCGGCGCCGAACGGAGCCGCCAGGTGGTAGCGCGGATACCAGGGATCGGCCCGCACCTCGCGGCGCAGCGCCTCCACCGTGCGGCGGTACGCCGTCAGCCCCTCCGTCGCCGCCGCGTTGCCCATCGACAAGCCATCGTGTTCCAATTCGCTGATGAGGACAAGATCACGCGACTCCTGCGCGGCGGGAGCCTGACGCATGCTGCTTGAGAACGACGCGCTGCGCGTGCAGCTTCACGACGGGATCCCGGTCGTCGCGTCGTACACCCACCTTCCCACAGACCAGACGCTGCTCGGGGACCCGGGCGCGACGCCACTGACGATCAACGGCGACGCGGTCGCATGGAATGAGCTGACCATCGATCACTCCGCAACGGCGACCTCCGCCACGTTTCACGTCACCCACGGCGACATCTCGTTCGACTACCGGCTCGACCTGGAGGCCGATTGCCTGCGGCTGCGCATCGACGGCATCTCCGGGCCGCTCGCCACGCTCGGCTTCGGCGGCTCGCCGCTGCTGCAGGTGAGCGACCGGGAGTACCGGTACGCCCGCATCTCGTTCGAGGAGGACAGGGAGATCGCCAAGAAGTGGTGGCGGGAGCACTTCGGCGCGGTCGGCGGCGACAGCGACGCGTGCGACGTGATGCACGGCTGCGTCTACCACCCCGACCGGCTGTGCGCCTTCGTGCACAGCAACTTCCCGCTGCTGCCGGAGCGCCATGCCAACGGCCCCGGCGGCTACTCGGTCGCCCTCAACGACTACCGCTACCGGGTGCGCTCGCGGACGATGTGGCCGCTGGACGTGAAGGTGGTGTTCCTGCAGGACTACAACGGAGACGGCATCACCGACTGGAGCGACTGGGCGCTCTGGGTCAACCGCACCCTGCCGGACGCCGACGAGCTGTACCGGTCGACCATCTCCTACAAGATCTTCCTGACGCTCAAGAACGACCAAGTGTTCACCACCTACCCGCAGATGATGGAGATCGTGCGCGCCATCCACAACGTCGCCGACGGCATCCCGCAGCTCATCTACCTGGTCGGCTGGCAGAACCAGGGCCACGACGACAACTATCCGACCATGGACCGCATCAACCCGCGGCCCGGAGGCAGGCACCGCCTGCTGCGGGCCATCGACGAGTGCGAGCGGGACTACGACACGACCGTCAGCTATCACATCAACATCGACGACGCCTATCCGGCGAGCCCGGACTGGGATCCCTCGTACATGTCCGCCGAGAGCGGCAAGCCATGCGGCGTCGTGCACACGCTGGACTGGGAGCTCGGCCACTTCCGGCGGCGCATGGAAGGGATGCTGCGCATGGTGCCCGTGCCCCGGACCCTGCACGTCGACAACACCCGCATCTGCAACACGGCCGCCTGCGACTTCGACGGCATCGGCGAGCTGGAGGAGCTCTACTGCGGGCTGCTTCCCATGGCGGAGTGGCTCAAGGAGAAGGGCATCAGCCTCACCACCGAAGGGACGAACGGCATGCCCATCGACGGGACGCTGCTGTTCTCCGGGTGGTTCCACTACGACTGCCGGCTCATCGGCCGGCAGATGCTGCACCGCAAGATCGTCGGCGGTGGCGCCGGCCGCCATTTCGGCGAGCTGTACGCCCGCGACTACGCGCTCGGCTCCAACATCCACGTCGACTTCGCCTACGGGCGCCGGGACGTCGTGGTCAGCTACGTCGAGGACTGGCGCGGCATGGTCGACCGGATCTACCTGGGCTCGCTGCTCTACCTCTACTTCCTGGAGCGCGAGATGGTGGTGTGCCGCGGGACCTGGCCGGACGACGTCCACATGGAGTACGACGACGGCACCGTCGTGGACATCACCTCCCGGTACACCATGACCGTCAAGCGCGGCGACATGGTGATCGCCAGGGACAACGACACGCGCTGCGTCCCGCTGGGCGATGCGCTTTACATCTACTCGCCGGTCGGCGACCGGCAGAGCTTCGGCCTGCCGCTGGAGTGGCACGGCAAGCCGTTGCGGATCGTCATGCTGTCGCGGGACGGCGTCGAGGAGCACGACTTCGCGCTGCCGGCCGACTCCCACTACCACGTGAAGCACGACCGCATCGATTTCCACTGGATGGCGACCTACGTGCCCTACAAGGTGACGCTGGCGGAACCGGCGGCCGAGCCGGCGAAGGCCTGACGCATGCTGCTCGAGAACGAAACGCTGCGCGTGCAGCTCCACGACGGGATTCCCGTCGTCGCGTCGTACACCCATCTCGCAACCGGCCAGACGCTGCTCGGCGATCCGGAGGCGACGCCGCTCGTGATCAACGGCGCCACGGTCGCGTGGAGCGATCTGACCATCGATCGATCCGCAACGGCGACGGCGGCGGCATTCCACGTCACGTACGGCGACATCTCGTTCGACTGCCGGTTCGAGCTGGAGACGGACTGCCTGCGCCTGCGCATCGACGGCATCGCCGGGCCGCTCGATACCCTCGGCTTCGGCGGCTCGCCGCTGCTGCAGGTGCGTGACCGGGGCTGGCGCTACGCCCGCATCTCGGCCTCCGAGCCCAGCGAGAACGGCAAGAAGTGGTGGCGCGAGCACTTCGGCTCGGTCGGCGGCGACCAGGCCGAATGCGATCAGGCCGAGTGCGACGTGATACGCGGTTGCGTCTACCACCCCGACCGGCTGTGCGCCTTCGTGCACGGCAACTTCCCGCTGCTGCCGGAGCGCCATGCGAACGGCCCCGGCGGCTACTCGATCGCCCTCAACGACTACCGCTACCGGGTGCGCTCGCGGACGATGTTCCCGCTCGACGTGAAAGTGGTCTTCCTGCAGGACTACAACGGCGACGGGACCGTCGACTGGAGCGACTGGGCGCTCTGGGTCAACCGCACCCTCCCGGACGCCGACGACCTGTACCGCTCGACGATCTCCTACAAGATCTTCGTGACCGTCAAGAACGACCAGGTGTTCACCACGTTCCCGCAGATGGTCGAGATCGTCCGCGCGATCCACAACGTTGCCGACGGCATTCCCCAGCTCATCTACATGGCCGGCTGGCAATACCAGGGCCACGACGACCGCTACCCGTCGATCGACCAGGTCAATCCGCGGGCCGGCGGCCGGCACCGCCTGCTGCGGGCCATCGACGACTGCGAGCGCCGCTACGACACGACCGTCAGCTACCACATCAACATCGACGACGCCTATCCCGACAGCCCGGATTGGGATCCGTCCTACATGACCGCCATGGACTGGGATCCGTCCGACGGCGGGCGTCCCTGCGGCGTCGTGCACGCGCTGGACTGGGAGCTCGGACACTTTCGCCGGCGCATGGAGGCGATGATGCGCACGGTGCCCGTGGCCCGGACCCTGCACGTCGACAACACCCGCATCTGCAATACGGCCGGCCGCGACTTCGGCGGCATCGGTGAACTGGAGGAGCTCTACTGCGGGTTGCTGCCCATGGCGGAGTGGTTGAAGGAGAAGGGGATCAGCCTCACCACCGAAGGGACGAACGGCATGCCGATCGACGGGCCGCTGCTGTTTTCGGGGTGGTTCCACTACGACTGCGGGCTCATCGGCCGGCAGATGCTGCACCGCAAGATGGTCGGCGGCGGCCCGGGACGACACTTCGGGGAGCTGTACGCGCGCGACTACGGGATCGGCTCGAACATCCACGTCGACTTCTCGTACGCGCGCCGCGAGTTCGAGGTCAGCTACCTGGAGGACTGGCGCGGCATCGTCGACCGGATCTACCTGGGCACGCTGCTCTACCTCTACTTTCTGGAGCGGGAGATGGTGGTGGCCCGCGGCACGTGGCCGGACGACGTCCACATCGAGTACGACGACGGCACCGTCGTGGACATCACGTCCCGGCACACCATGACGGTCGTGCGCGGCGACATGGTGATCGCCAGGGACAACGACACGCGCTGCATCCCGCTGGGAGACGCGCTGTACCTCTACTCACCGGTCGGCGACCGGCAGAGCTTCGTCCTGCCGGCCGAATGGCACGGCAAGCCCTTGAGGATCGTCACGTTGACCCGCGACGGCGTCGAGGAGCACGACGAGGCGCTGCCCGCCCGATGGAAGTACCGGGTCGGGCACGACCGCATCGACTTCCACTGGATGCCGCCGTACGTGCCCTACAAGGTGACGCTGGCAGATCAGGCTTGAGGGCCCGCCTCCGCCGGCCGCTCCCAGATCGACTGCATCTCGTGAACGCGCAGGCGGTCCACGCGCACGGCGCCGCCGGTGGTCCGCAGACGGACGGCGCCGGCGGCCTCAGGAAATGCACACCGGACCGGCGTGTAGTAGCGGCCGCGCGCGCTGAATATCTCCAGGAAGATCGTGTCGACGATCAGCCGCAGGTCCAGTCGGCCGTCCACCGGGACCAGCGGCGCCCGTACGTCGTTGTCCTCCAGCGCCTCATGGAACTGCAGCTCCATCGCCTGCAGGTCGAGCCGGATCTCCTTCCCCAGGATTTCCAGCGTCAGGGCGCCGGCGCCGGCCGGCGTCAGCTCCAGCTCGATGTCCAGGAGCCGGCCGGCGGGCCGCACCGAGAGCGGCGTGTCATCGCTCACCATCGTCCCGTCAGGCACGCTCACGGTGTCGAAGCGCAGGCGGTCCAGCTCGGCCACCGGGCTCTGATGAATCCGCAGGCCTTCGTCCGTGCGCCGCAGGGTCAGCTCGATCGGAAAGCTGATGAGGCTGTTCAGCATCGGGTTCAGACCGCTCACCTGGCCCTTGGCCACCAGGATGCGCCGGCCGTCCGGCGCGTCGTTGAAGGTCTGTGAGGCGTACAGGCTGCCGTCGGTGTACTTGAAGCGGATGATGTCCGTCTCCGGCACGAAGCGCGTGCCGTCGAAGGTGCCCAGGTAGTAGTCGCAGCTCGCGCCGAAGAACACCCACCTGCTCGTGCCCGGCTCGCCGGTCACGGGCAGCTCGAAGAGCTCCGGGCACTCGTGCATGCCGGGCACCTGGCTCCGGAACTGCCAGTGCAGCAGATCCGTGGAGGTCATGATGAAGTGCACGTCGTTGTGGATGTAGAGCACCATGACCCAGTGCCCGCCGGGCTGATACCAGAACACTTTCGCGTCGCGGTTGCCGCGGTCGATGTTGCGGATGACCGGGTTGCCGTCGTAGGGGCGCCAGGTGCGCCCCCGGTCGGTGCTGTAGACGATGCAGACGTCCACCGACCGGCCGTGCGACAGCCGGTTGGAGCCGCCGTAGGCGGTGTAGAAGATCACCATCGGCGGGCGGCCGGGGCTGCCCAGGCCGGACGAGTTGTGGTGGTCGACCACGCACGAGCCGGAGACGGCCACGCCCCGCTCGTCGGGCCAGAGCGTGTCGGGAAGCTCCTCCCACGTCACCAGGTCGCGGCTGACCGCGTGGCCCCAGCCCCAGTTGCAGTTGGAGTTGCCGGGCGTGAGGTTGCACGGCACGTGCTGGTAGTGCAGGTGCCACTCCCCGTCGAACCAGACCAGGCCGTTGGCGTCCGAAGAGGCGCCGCGGCGCGGCGAGTAGTGAAGCAGCGGCCGGCCGGGCTCCCGGTACAGGTCGTCGCAGCCGATCATCCGGTCGCCGATGCGCACGGCCGCCAGCAGATCGGCGGCCGGCGGCGCGCTAGGGGCGTCGAGCTCCTCGATGCGCAGTGTGAGGTCCATGCCCTTCCAGGCCGACAGGTCGACCGGGACCCAGAAGTCCGGATCGTCGTGCGCCAGGCTCACGGTGTTGGACGCGACCGTCCGACCTCCGCCGGTGATCTGTATCTCCCGAAAGGGTGAACCGAGGCTGACGGGCAGGTTGAGGAAGCGGTGGTCGGCCCGGAAGCGGCGCCCCGCGAACGACGGCAGCGGGAGCGGCGGCGTGTCGGTCTGCGCGATCTGGTCGACCAGGATGTGGCCCCACGGGCCGGTGTGCTGGTCGACGACCTCCACCCGAACCTGCTCTCCTTCCAGGTCGGCAAGGTCGAACCAGTCCCACGCCAGGTGGTCGGAACCGTCCGGCTCCCACTGGCTGCGCGGCGCCGTGCGGACGACGTGCCCCTCGTGAACGAGGTTGACGGCCACGTAGCCCGGGTCGTTGTTGCCGTAGTAGGTGTGCCGGCCGCCGCCGATGAGGAAGCTCAGGTAGCGGCGCTCGACCGTGAACGGCGGCGAGATCAGCCGCCCCAGCGCCGGGTCGCCGCCGTGGAAGCTGGAGGCATGGCCGCCGCCGAGGTAGCCGGTGACCTCCACCTGACCCGGCAGGGGGCCGCGCGCCGGCCCGGGGCCGAACGCGGTGCCTTCGGCCGTCCACTCGCTCCAGCCGTCACCCTCGAAGTCGGCAATGAGGATGTCCGGTCGCGTTTCCATCGATACCGCCATCAGTCGCCGGCCGGACGGTGCAACGGCGGCCCGGTGTGGTCAAGCGCCGTGGCCGGTCGCAGGCTACAGGTGGAGCGTAACCCGCACGAAGCGGTTGTCCGGATCGCTCGCCAGCTCGGGCTCCGTGCCGTTGAACTCCCGCATGGCATGGCGCATCGTCAGCCAGCCACGCCCGCGGCGTTCCATGAGGCCGGCTACGACCATGGCGTTGGCCATCATCTCGTTCCTCGAGCGCGGGACGCCGCCGCTGCGCGCCTGCTCGACCGTCATGTGGTTCGGCAGTGCGCCGGGGCTGGTCACGACGATCCGGTCGTCGAACACCTCCAGCATGGCCTGCGACCCGCTGATCGCGTAGTCCCGGTGGATGACCGCATTCACCAGCGCCTCTCGCAGCGCAGGCTCCGGCAGGCGGGGAATGTCCCGGCGGCGGAGTCCCTCGTAGGACTCTCTGCGACCAAGGCTGCGGAACCAGCCCATGGCGCGGTGCACCTGATCGGCCAGCCGTCCCTTTGCTTCCCCGGCGCTCAGAACCTCGGCCGCCTGGTCCGTGCCGCCATACGCGGCGCACTGCACGAACAGGCTCAGCGTGTGCGGATACGCCTGCGGATCGCGTCCGAACACCATCAGCCCGTAGAGCGTGGGCCTCAGCACGCCGTCGAGCTCATCGGTCACGCTGGCGTTGCGCAGATCGTCATCACGCGCCGGCTGCGGCGTCTGCCGAGACGCCGACGGTCGCCCCCGTGTCGTCGATGTCGAGTACCAGGAGGCCGCCGGCGCCGTTTGCGAACGCACACAGTGTCTTGCCGACCGCCCGCATGTCCCCGGCACCGCGCTTGAACTCGGTAACGGCATCCTCGCCCGCGCGGATCCGCCGCTCGACCTCGGCCCACTCCATCGTCGTCCGTATCGCAGCATACCAGCAGCCCGGCCGGTCGCTCGCCGTAGCGGATGACACTTGCCGGACACGGCGTTCGCGTATACACAGGGGCCGCGCAAGGAGGTCGCACATCGTGCAGGACGACAGGAACGGCGGAACGGTGATTCTCGAGAGCCCGGAGCTGCAGGTGGAGCTGGACGGAAACCTGCCGCTGGTGCGGGGGTATCGCCACCTCCCCACCGGCCGCGCCTTTGGCGGCAGCCGCAGCGGGACGCTGCGCGTGAACGGCGCCGAGCACCGCATGGACGATCTGGAAGTCGAGCCGCGAGCCATTCCGGACGGCCGCTGCTACCGCGTCGTGGTCCCGGAGCAGGGGATCGCTTTCGAGCTTGCCTTCTCACTTGCCGGCGCCACGCTCTCGCTGCGGATGCAGGGTATCGAGGACGAGCGCGCGCCGCTCGAGAGCCTGCAGTGGGTGGACAGCCCCCTGCTGGTCTGCGACGACCCGACGTTCCGCTACTTCCGCATGTTCACGACGGAGCCCGACGACAAGGCGATGGGAAAGATGTGGCTGCGCGACGCCGACGGCGCCGTCGGCGACGCCCGGGACGAGGTCGAGCCGGTGCCGCTGATCTACGGCGCGCTCTACCAGCCGGAGTCGGTCTGCGCGTTCCTGCACTCCAACTACCCGCTGTTTCCGCAGGCGCACCGGAACGCCGGGGGGCGGTGCGAGATTCACCTGGGCGAGTACCGGCATCGCGTGCGCGACCGCTCGGTGCCGCCGCTGGAGGCCGATGTCGTCTTCCTGGGCGATCTCAACCAGGACGGACGGGTGGACGCCAGCGACTACCGCCTGTGGCTCAACCGCCGCCTGCCCGACGGCGATTCCGTGTACCGCACGTCGCTCTGGTACAAGATCCTCTGCGACATGAGCGGCGACTATCCCGAGGTGGGCGTCAGCGCGACCATCGAGGAGTGCGAGCGGATCATCCGTTCGATCCATCACGTGACCGACGGTCTCCCGCAGGCCGCGTTCCTCGTCAGCTGGAACAGCCAGCAGCCGGAAGCCGCCTACCCGGCGCTCGACCTGTACAACCACAACATCGGCACCCCGGAGGAGCTGCGCGCGCTGGCGGCGACGTGCAAGGAGCTGGGCGGACTGCTCAGCTACCACACGAACATCGACGATGCCCACCGCACCAGCAAGGACTACGACGAGGCGCTGCTGGGCCGCCGCTACGATCCGCACGGCACGGTGTGGGACGAGAACGGCGAGGCCTGGGACGAGTCGGTCGTCGCCGGCATCTCCCATACCCGCGACGTGGAGAGTGGCGCGATCTTCCGCCGCCTGGAGGCGATGATGCGGGTGATCCCGGTGGAGCGGACGATCCACATGGACAACATCCGGCTGACCAACTGCGTGCCGGGCGCGGACCCGGACGGAATCGGCGTGACCGAGGAGCTGGTGTGCGGCATGCTGCCGATCGTCGAGTGGCTGCGCGACCGCGGCATCAGCGTGTCGGGCGAGGGGTACAACGGCCTGCCGATCGACCCGACGCTGCTGAACGCCGCGTTCTGGCACCACGACGCGAGCGACCTCTCGCGGCAGATCTTCCACCGCAAGGTGATGGGCGGCGGCCGCGGCGACCACTACGGCGGTGCCACGACCAGGGACTACGGCATCTGCAAGTCCTTCCACCAGGACATCACGTACCGTCCGGTCAGCCGCTCTTCGCTCGGCGACGAGCAGTTCCTGGAGTACTTTCCGTGGCTGCACGAGCAGACGCGGGCGACCTTGTCGTTCCTGGAGAACTGGGACGACATCGTGGATCGGATCTACCTCGGATCGCTGCTCAACCTGTTCTACCTGGAGCGCGAGATGCTGTCGTGGGACGAAGAGGGCGACGGCGCCCGGATCCGCTATGCGGGCGGCGTGGAAGCGCAGGTGTGCATCGACGGGCCGGACCATCTGCGCGTGACCTGGGGCGACCTGGTGGTTGCCGACGGCGATGACCGGTTCGTGCCGCTGGGCGATGGCGTGTACTGCTACAGCCTGCGTGGCGGACGCCGCGAGTGGACGCTGCCGCCGGGGCTTCGCGGGCGGAAGCTGGCGCTCTACAGCCTGAGCGCCGAGGGGCGGGGACCGGTGCCCGAGCACGCCGTGGACGGGGAGCGCCTGACCCTGACGCTGGCCGCCGGCGTGCCGGTCAAGGTGGTCGCCGAGGGGGCTTGATGGGATCCCACCCTGACGGCATCCCGGTCGCTGCCAGTCCCAGCTCGCCGCTGCACTTCCGACCCTCGCGCGGCAGGCTGTGCGACACCATCCCGTTCTTCCACGACGGCCAGTACCACATCTTCTACATCCGCTGTGACACCGAGGGCGGGGTGCCGTGGGACCACATCGTCTCCCGCGACCTCGTGCACTGGCACGAGCTGCCGACCGCCCTGGAGCGGGATCCGAACGACCCGCTCGGCCCGGATGGCCGGGACATGTTCACCGGCTGCGTCGTCAAGCACGACGGCGGGTTCCACATCTTCTACACCGGCCACAACCCGAAGAACCCTGACGGTGCCGAGATCATCTGCCACGCAACCAGCACCGACCTGGTGACGTGGTACAAGCACCGCGACCACGGCTTCGGCCCGGACGGCGCCGTCTATCATCCGCGCGACTTCCGCGATCCGTTCGTGTTCCGGCACGAGGAGTCCGGTGAGTGGTGGATGCTGCTGTGCGCCGGACTGGCCGACTCGGGCTTCTCCGGGATCGGCCGGCTGGTATCGACCGACCTGGTCTCCTGGAATCCGGCGGAGCCGCTGATCCTGGACCCGCCGCTGCTGGAGGGCGAGACCGGAGCGCCCGAGTGCCCGGACCTGTTCCGCCTCGGCGACTACTGGCATCTGCTCTATACCAGGCGGGGCCAGAACATCCGGCGCGCGCGGCACGTCGAGGGGCCGTTCACGCACGGGGTGCCGGCCCAGCTCGACAACACCCTGCTGCTGGCCGGCAAGCGCCTGTTCGACGGCCGCCGCCACATCTACTTCGGACCGCTGTCCGGGGACCACGACGATTCGGTGATGAACCTCCCGCGCGAGCTATTCCAGGGAGACGACGGCCACCTTCGCGTTCGTCCGGTCCGGGAGGTGGTGGATTCTTTCGTCGACGTCACCCACGAGTCGGCGGATGGAGGATTCGACCTGCCGGCAACGGGCTATCGGTGCCCGGTGCCCGCGGACTGCCTGGTCCGGTGCTCGGTGGAGCTCGCGGAGGACGCCATCCTCACCATCGGGCTGCGCGCCGGCCCCGACGGCAGCGGCGGCGTCCCGCTCACCGTTCACACCGGCCGCCGCTCGCTGGAGCTCGGCCCGTACCAGCGGAGCTGGGGCGATGTCGCGCTGACGGTCATCACGCTGCAGGTATTCGTGCTCGGCACGGTCATCGAGTGCTTTCTCGACGACCGCCTGGCCATGGTCGGGCGTACCTACGAACGGAATGGCGGCCATATGTCGATCGCCAGCCACGGCGGAGCGGCCCGCGTGCTCGCGCTTGAGGTGCGCGAATCGCCTCGCATCTGACGAACGAACCGACGACTGGCATCCGAGGTCCGAAGTTCCGAGTCCCTGGTGGTTCGTTTCGTCCGCGCCACCCCTGTAGAGCTCTTCCATGGGAGGGGAGCGGCTGCTTTGATATACTAGGAATCAGTGCTAATCGTGAATGCGCTGTCCGTGGCGACGCATAGCCGCTTCATGCTCTCGGCTATCGAATCAGTAGCCTTCTTCTGAGTAGAAGCTTCGCTGGCATAGCCGCCAGCGAAAGACTGAGCTCTGATGAAGACGGTCCCGCCGCGCCGATATTCTGTAGACAAATCCAGCTCCAAGCCACAGGAAGATTCAATCTCCGCCTTGCGCTCCATAGTCAAGTCGTAGCAGCGCGTTGCCTCGTCTTGCGTGTCTGCCCGAATCCACAAACCGATAGAGGACCTATGATCAAAGACGTTGGCGTACCAATGGATCGGACCAGCCGCGTTAGGAACACGCGGGCCATCGTCCTGCTTAGATGTAGGACGGTACTTCCATTCTGCCCATACTGGGTGTGCCCGGCGGAGCTTTGGAAGCAAAGCCGACCACCAGTTGCGGATCTTCCGGTTGCGCTCAGGATCACCTTGTCTGCCGGCTGACTGTGTCTTACGCAGGGGACCTGCCAGACGAGTAAGGAACGGATATGGGCGGGACTCGTCGATCTTTATGCATTCCACTACAATCAGGTAGGCATCAAGATTCGACTCGGCGTTCAGCCACTCCACAACGTCGAGGTATTCTTGCGTGACCGACTCTGCGATCCATATGGCGGCGCGCGCCTTGAACGCTGCCGTGTACGCCATTATGCCTGCGCAGTGGCTTGCATCCGTCACGCCTAGCTGATTCTCGATAATGACGGGAAACGATTCGCCCTCATTGGGCCATATAGCATGTGCCATGATGTCAACGCGAATCGAACCTGAAGTGACTTCCTGCGATACGGCATCTTGATCTATGTCAAAGCAAACGAGATCTTTGAGAACATGAATATTCTCAGCTAGCCAACGCGAGAAATCAAGTTCGTGAGGGAACAGATCACGTAAATCCACGGTAGATGTATTTCCTGTGCCGCTGGTTTCCATGCTTTCTCTCACCTCACGGGAGTCGAGACTGATATTTCCTGGAGATCTCGGTCGGTGATCACATTACATCGTGCTGGCGTGGTGAGCCAAGTGGCTATCCCGAAGCCCGTGTCAACAAAGGCCGAGGATCCACTTCGGTACCCGGGTTCCGTGCGTCAAGAGGTGGGTCGAACAGCTCGCCTACCCCGGAGGGCAATCGAGCGTCGAGTCCGTGCTGCCGGAGGTGCCCGGTCCACGATGCCAAGTACGTCGTGAACGTCTCATCTGCATTCGGGTCCCAGTGATTCAGATGGCCGCAATCCTGCCACAGGGTAGAGTCGGTGCGGAACCAATCTCGCAGCTCGACGGCGATCGTTCCGCACAGATCTCGTTCGTACGGGTTTGCTTCCAGCTTGGGGAGGACTGCCGCAAACCACTGGGATGGACGACCGGTGCGGGGCCGAGGATATCGTGCCGCGACTCGCTCAGCGTACGCGTGGTGACTGGGTGCGAATCCGGCGGCATCGGGAATGGCGTCCGGTGGCTGCGCTATCCAGAGCTTGGCCAGACGATGCAGCACGAACAGGGAGGCGAGCTCGCAGAGGGTCTCGTCGAACCATCGGTGCTTGTGCCCCTTGTGGCGATCGAAATTGGTCATGACGTGACAGAGCTCGTGTGAGAACTGGTACACGTACTGGCTCCAGTACCTGTCCCGAGCGCTGAGTCTGATCTGGTAGGGGCGCTGATCGTCGAACACCTGAGGATTGCGGCTCCAGGGGGCAACCTGTATCGCCGCGTCAGGTACTCGCCCGAAAGCGTCGGCGAGAACTCCGGCGGCCGACGCCAGAACGGCGTGTATGGATCTCAGGCTGGTCGCTCCCCAGTTGCCGTTCTCGACGGTCACGAGAACGGACACCGCGTCCGAGTTCACTCCTCGAGTGAGGTTCGCTTCGCTCACTCGGCTCCCTCGACCTTGACCGATGCCGGGAGCATGCCGTTTGCACCTCGATCTTCCGGCAGCAGCATGCGCCGGAAGTCGACCAGGTCGCGGCACACCCAGCCGCCGGCCTCCAGAGACGCGCGCTGTTCCGCCCGGAACTGTGGAGAGAAGAGCGCCAGCTCACGGTGATAGTCGCGGAACCGGCTTCCCTCGTTGGTGGCAAGAAAGCGATCCACATGGCCGCGGAACGCGCGAAGTGACTTTAGATCGTGTCTTTCGGCGTTGCGTTTGCACGAGCCGAAGCGTACGCGCTGCGCCTCGTCGTTCCAGGCGACGACATCGATCTCCACTGACCCCGTCCCCTTCTGCGCCCTGTTCCAGTAGCCTGATGCGCGATCGGTCATGGGAAAGTCGGTGTCGCCGGCACGGGATGCCTCCTCGCTCGCCTCCCGCACCATCCGCTCGAAGGCTTGTCCCTCCAGCGTGCTGAGCCGTGGCAGCATCCGTTCCGCTATCCGGCTCGACGGCTCGATTCGTGCTGCCTGGCACGCGGGCTGCATCACGCTGAGCCACGCGCTGAGGAACGGGTCGGCAACGACGTACCGGGCGCGCCGCTGCCGTTCATGCGCGAACAGGGGGAGCTGCCGCTCGATGAGCCGCAGGTCCTGCGCGAGGGTCGTCAGGTACGGTCCCGTGCTGGTCAGCTCGGGCAGCGCGTCCCGTAGGTCTCCATGTGTGCAGCTTCTTCGTTCCGCCACCACACGGAGGACGGCGAGGTAGTTTCGGTGCAGCTCTCGCCCGAGGAGGCTGTCGCCTTCCTCGCGCAGCGGCGCGTCGGAGCGGAGAAAGAGCCTCTCGCAGAGCTGCTGCGCCCATGGTTCCCATGCGGGAATCGCGTCCAGGCCGTCCGCTTCGGCGAAGTGGCGCCAGTACTTGGGCACGCCCCCGAAGAGGGTCCACAGGGTCAGGCAGCGCTCGGGGGCCTCGGCTCCGTGATTGCGGCACACCTCCAGGATCGTTCGGAGATCCCAGGGGCCGAGCGTCAGATCGAACGTCGTCCGTCCGAACAGTGGTGCGCGCCGGTCATCGAGCAGGGCTTCCATCTCCGACTGAACGGAGCCCAGGAGGATCAGGCCGCCGGCCGCGTCTTGATCCTGCAGGCGGTCGACCTGCATCTGCAGGAGCGACGGCAGGCCGCGGAGGGGCCCCTGGTGACAGATCTGGAACTCGTCGAGGGCCACGATTGCGCCGGCCGAGCACAGCGCTCCCACGGCCGCCGCCACGCCCGGCAGGTCCCTCATGGGGGGCGATCCGTCGAGCTGAGCTTCCAGGCCCGCTTCCCGGACTGCGTTTCGGAACACCGCCGCCAAGTCCGCGGGGGTGCTGTCGGGGAGTTGGACCAGCAGCGTGCGACGGGCGTCCGGGTCGTCCTCCCGAAGCGTCGTCAGCGCTTGGTGGATGAGTGCGGTCTTGCCGATCCGCCGGCGCCCACGGATGGTGCCGAAGAACCAGCGGCGCCGGCGTAGCCTCTGCAGGAGTGTGCCCAGCTCCTCTTGGCGCCCGTAGAAGGTCCAGCGACCGCCCATGCGGTCAAGGTAAAAGTTTTTCCATTAGAACGCAAGGCTCCGGTCTTCGCGCGTGCTCTCGCCGCCGGGTGGAGGCTATTCGGTCGGACGGAACTGTGGTGTCAGGCGTCGGCCGCCTCGAACGCGGTCACGTTGCGCCTCTCGCGGCTGAGCTCCACGCCGATCAGATGGATCGGCTCACCGTGCCCGCGATGCTTGTCCGCGTAGCCGCGCTCCCGTAGCTGTGTGAGCGCCGAGCCCGGCGGCGCCAGCTCCACCACCTTGAACTCGAACAGATAGACGTGCCCGCCGGTGCGGACAGCCATGTCCAGCCGGCCGTGGCTGCTCGACTCCTCGACCACGATCTCGTAACCCAGCGCCGCGAAGTAGGAGTAGAACACGCTCGCGTAATAGCCCTCGTACTTCGCGATGTCGTTGTTGGTGTGCCACTCGTAGGGAATGCTCGCGAAGAAGGCGTGGAACAGCTCCTTCAGACCGGCCCAGTCGCCCGTCTCCAGCAAATGCGCCAAGCGCATGCTGTTGACCGTCTGTGCCTCCGCGTCCTGTACGAGGTGGCGCAGCAGATGCTCGTTCAGGCTCTGGCGGACCTCCCGGTTCGGATAGCCCAGCCGATACAGGGGCATGCCGCCCAGCTTCTCTTCCCCCGTGATCGTCAGGTAACCGGTCTGGAATAGCAGCGCCTCGGTGCCGATGTGGTCGACGTCGAACGCCGACAGCAGCGCTGCCGGGCTTACCTTCCGGTCGAGAGATACCGTTGAAACGCGGCGTTTGAACAACGTATCCACCAGGAACGCCGGCGTGCCGGTCTCGAACCAGTGAGCCTCGAACTCGCGGCTGTCGAACAGCAGCAGCACGTCGTAGGGGTTGTATACCTTGTCCGGCCCACGCCAGCGGTAGCCGTTGTACCATTCGCGGATCTGCACGCGGTCCAGGCCGGCCAGCTCGGGAGCGAACACCGCGTCCAGATCGTCCTCCGTGTACCCGCAGATCGCGGAGTAGCGGCGGTCTAGGGTGAGGTCGGTGAGGTTGTTCAACTGCGAGAACAGGTTGACCTTGGAGAACTTGCTGATGCCGGTGAGGAAGGTGAACCGCACGTGCGCGTCGCTCGCCTTGATCATCCCGTACAGGCCGCGCAGGTAGTCGCGGTTGGCGCGAGCGATCTCGCGCTGCTCCAGTGCGTCCAGGATTGGCTTGTCGTACTCGTCGACCAGCACCACGACACCGCGCCCGCTGCGCTCATGCAGCGATCTGATCAGGTAACCGAACCGCTCCGGGGCCGTGTCGTAGCGGGGACTCACGCCGGCCTGAACCTCCATGCCGTCCAACTGGGCCGACACGCCGGCATGCAGCGAGCCGGGCTCCCCGTAGTGGCCGCCGGCGAAGTCCAGCCGCACCACCGGATGGCGCTGTGACCAGTCATGCCCGGCGTGGATGTGGAGGCCCTCGAACAGCGCCTCGTTGCCCTCGAACAACTCCTTCAGCGTGTCCAGGAACAGGCTCTTGCCGAACCGACGCGGACGCGACAGGAAGTAGCGCGTACCCTGGTTGAGCAGCCTCTCGACGAAGGCGGTCTTGTCCACGTAATAGCAGTCCCGCTCGCGCAGCGTGCGGAACGTCTGCACGCCGATGGGCAGTCTGCGCCGTGTCACCGGGTCATCCTAACCCGGGCCCGGCAGCCGCTCACACAGAGCGGACGCGGCGCCCTGGATCGCTGCCGGAGGCTCGCCGGCGTGCTACCGTGCGCGCGGCCACCCGCGAATTGGGCGGGACGGACGGGGAAGAACATGCCGCGAGTGAGCGTTGACGAGGCGATCCGGCGGGTCGCCGTCGAGGGCTGGTGCGTCCTGGACTCGGTGATCCCGGCGGGCCAGGTGGACGGCGTGCGCGAAGCCGTGCTTGCGGTGTCGCGGCGGGAGCCGGACGCGGACAAGCCGCGCATCGGCATCGGCGGGCTGATCGCCAAGACCCAGGCGTTCGCCCCCTACGTCGCCGAGGAGCGGCTGCTCGGCGTCGCTCACGCGCGGCTCGGCACGCCGGTGCGTATCTCGATGACGCACGGCATCGTCACCGCGCCCGGCTACGGCCGCGCCAACTGGCACGGCGACTGGCCGTTCAGCCTGCGGCAGGACCAGAAGGTCCGGCACCCGTACCCGATCGACGCGCCGATGCACATCACCACCCTCTGGGCGCTCACCGAGTTCAGCGCCGCCACCGGCGGCACCGCGATCGTCCCGGGCAGCCACCGCTTCGGGAACAACCCCTCGGGCGACAACGGTTACGGCGAGCACGCGCCGGTTCCGTCCGAGCTGCAGCCCCACATGGACCCCGGCGACGTGCTGATGATCGACAGCCGCGTCTGGCACACGAACGGCGACAACATCAGCGACCGCACGCGCGTCGGCATGGCGGTCCGTTACGCGCCGTGGTGGTACAACATCCACGTGCTGACCGCCGGCATCCGCCAGTACGAGGAGACGGCGGCCCAACGCGGGCTGCGCGCCGACGACGTGATCCCGATCACGCCCGAGCAGTACGAGTCGCTGCCGGAGGCGGTCAAGCCGTTGCTGCGCCACATCGTCGTCGGCCAGAAGGTCCGGGCGGCATGAGTGACACCGCCGGCGCCCACACCGTCGGCGCCGAGGAGGCGCTCCGCCGCGTGCGGACCGAGGGCTGGTGCGTGATCGACAGCGTCATCCCGCAGCACAAACTGGCCGCGGTGCGTGACAGCGTCTCCGCCGCCCTCGACGGCCGTTCGGAGTTGCGCGGCCTGATTGCCTGCGACCGGTCCTTCGCTCCCCATCTGGTCGACGAGCGGCTCACGGCGATCGCCAAGGGTATGTTCGGCCCCGAGTCGCGCATCGCAAGGACCGACGCCTGCGCGGCCGAGCCCGGTGCCGCCGGCACCGGCTGGCACGCCGACTGGCCGTTCTCCGGCGACGAAAGCTATCGGGTGGCCGTGCCGTACGGTGATCTGGCCATGGCGGTGACCACCCTCTGGATGCTCACCGATGCTCCTGCGAACGCCGGCGCCACGCTGATCGCGTCCGGCAGCCACCGCACGCACGACAACCCGGCCGTCGCCCCCGGCTACGCGGCCGACGCGGAGATCGCTTCGCAGATGCTCCCGGAGGTCCCTGCCGGCAGCGTGTTGGCGTTCGACAGCCGCCTGTGGCACCGGACGACCGCCAACACGGGCGGCGAACGGCGCCTCTGGCTCGACATTCAGTACGTGCCGTGGTGGCTGGACGTCACCAGCATGATCCCGGGGCTCGCGGACTACGAGACGCGTGCCGAGGGGCTCGGCTACCGGCCGGCGGAGCTCCGGCCGCTCGACGATGCGACCTTCGCCGCCCTGCCGGACACGGTGAAGCCGCTGTTCGACCACCTCCGCCTCGACCAGGGCGTGATCGCGTGGCATCCGGACGCACCGGCGTCCTCCTGAACTCGACGCATCGGGGGCTGAACGAACTGGCGGACCGATAAACGGTCCGCCTCTGCCCCCATCACGGCCGCGCGGAGGCGGCAGCGCGATCCAGGCGCCACACGTCCCCCGGACGCCACGCACTCTCCACGCGGTGAGTGAAGTCGCGCTTGCTCAGCTCGACCTGCTTCGCCGAGATGGTTACCGCGCTTCCCGCGGCGAGAAACAGTGCATCCCGGTGGACGTGAACGGCACATGCGTGGCGCCGGCTCCAGGGCGTGTCTGTCAGTTCCTTCCATTGTTCGCCGTCCGCGGAATACCACACGTCATTGCGATTGCCATCGGTCCAAACCTCAGGCGGGTGGTCCGCCACTCCCCGGTGTCCGCCTAACACCCAAAGCTTGCCGTCCCACGCGGCGGTATCGTGATAGGACCGCGCCGGCCAGGGAGCCTCTCCCTCCGCCAGGTGACAGGTCCATTCGCGTCCGTCTGCCGACGACCACACGTCATTGTGGTAGAGACGCGTCTTCAGTCTTGGCTGCTGCTCCAGGTCGTAGCGCAGTGAGCTCAGCGTGGTCCCGCCGGTCCCAACGTATCCCCCGCCCAGGATCCACATTCGATCGTGGAGGACGGCCACGCCGCCGTTCGCGCCGGTGATCATTCCCCTGGGGGCCCATGGCGCGTTGTCCGTCACCAGCTCCCAGCTCAGACCGTCCCGTGTCCGCCAGATGTCGCGCAACGGTGGAGGCGCCGGCCGAAAGGGTTTCCCCGCCTTCAAGTCCGCCACGAAGTTGGTCTGGGCGGGTACGCTGGCCTGGCCACCCATGACCCAGATCGAGCCGTCGAAGACCGTGACCATCTGGTTGCTGCGTTCCTGCCAAGGCACGGTTGACGCGACGAGCTCCCAATTCACGCCGTCTTTGGATTTCCATACGTCGTCGGGGGTCCCGCCCTCGGACCCGACAATCCAGATGTGATCCTCGTGCACGACGGCCCCGTGCATGTGCCGGCCGCTCCACGGCGCGGTGGCCGCCAGCGACCAGCTTCCACCATCGTCATCCGAGCACCACACCTCCGAGCACACTTCCGACTCGAAAGAGCCGGCGCCAACGCCGGCAAGATCGGGCCTCGCGCCCGCGTACTGGTTCCAGCCACCCAGGAGAAAGAGCTTGTCCCGGAGGGAGACGAGCTGTGCCCCGTCGCGAGGCGACCATGGCACCTCCGCGCTCACACAATTCCAACGGTATGCGGTGGTCATCGATTCTCCTCGATCCAGCTTGAGCACCGACTCGGAGGTCCTGTCAATAGATGTGTCACCTCGTCCTCAAGCAATCCCTGCCACTGCTGAGTCTGTGGGCGTGTGAGGCTGCGGACGCGCAGGAGTCCGTTTCGTCCAGCTCGTGCAGTCGCCGTACCTTCTGTCTGGCGGGGCCGTGGAAGGCATGATGAAGGTGGTAACGTTCGCTCGGTTCCTCGCGCGCGGGGTCGCGCTGTGCTGGGGCGCCGGAAGGGTGCTGTTTCTGGCCAGCACGTTGTCGTCGGTGGTGGTTGCGTTGGTCGTGCCGCTGCAGATCCTGCTGCTGGCGACGACGGTCGATCTGGTTTCCGAGGTGGCCGGGTCCGGGGCGGCCGGGGAGGCGCTGCGGGCACTCGCGTTCCCCGTGGCTGGGATGGCAGTGCTCTGGTTGCTGGGCGGAATGCTGGCCCCGATCGGCGAGTCCATCACTCGGCTCTTCGTGTTGACGCTGGGCCGGCATGTTCAAGGTCAACTGCTTCGCAAGGCGTCGTCACTGGACCTTGCGCTCTTCGACGATGAACGCTTCTACGACAAGCTGTCGATAGCCCATCGAGATTACCGGCGCGCCGGGGACATGCCCGTAGCACTGGTGTTCTCGCTGCGTTCCTGGATCACGTTGGTGTCGGTACTCGGCCTGCTGGCCACGTTCACGCCGTGGGCTGTGCTCATTCTGGGCGTGACCGTGGTGCCCGAGCTGCTGTTCCGGGGCCGGGTGAGCGGTCGCACATACTCGATGTGGAATGCCCAGGAGCCGATCCGCCGGCTGTGCTACTACCTCGCGGCGCTGCTCACCGACCGCGGACCAGCAAAGGAAACTCGCCTGCTCGGCCTTGGCGCCTCGGTGCTCGAGCGTTTTCGTCGCGCTCAGGTGGGTATGTACCGGGAGGAGCGGCGAATCGCCGGTATCGAGGTCCGAGGCCTGGGCATGTTGGGACTGCTGTCGGTGGCGGGCACGGTGGCGATCTGGATCTGGGCCGCCGTCGACGCCATGAGCGGCGCGCTGGCGATCGGCACGCTCGTGCTGGTGTTCCAGTCCGCGGAGAGAGCGCGAGCCCAGCTCCAGGACTCCGCCCGAGGCGCGGGCATGCTGATCCAGAGCCGGCTGCACGCGCAGAGCTACTTCGACTTCATCGACCTGGACCCCGGGGACTTCGCTGGCTCGCTGCGCCCGGAAGGGCGGCAGGTGGCGGCCCCGCCTTCCGTTTCCAGAGGCATCGACCTGACCGATGTCTCTTTCGAGTACCCGGGGACTGAGCGTCCCGTGCTGAGGAACCTCAGCCTTCGAGTGCGCGCCGGCGAACGCGTGGCGATCGTGGGCGAGAACGGGGCCGGCAAGACCACGCTGGTCAAGCTGCTCACGCGCCTCTACGACCCGACCGCCGGCAGCATCGAGCTGGACGGCGTCGACTATCGCGACTACGACATCGCCGGGTTGCGGAAGCTCTTCGGCGTTGCGTTCCAGGACTACGCTCAATTCCATCTCACCGCACGCGAGAACGTCGGATTCGGCGACATCGAGCGGCTGGACGACACCGAAGCGATCATGGACGCCATCCGCGGCGCCGCCGCGCAGGAGATGGTCGAGCAGTTGCCGAGCGGGCTCGACACCATGCTGGGCCGCACGCTGGGCGAAGGCACGGACCTGTCGGGCGGACAGTGGCAGAAGCTGGCGCTGGCGCGGGCGTTCTTTCGCGATGGGGCGGTGCTGATCCTGGACGAGCCGACCGCCGCGCTCGACGCGCGTGCCGAGCACGAGCTGTTCGACCACATCCTGGCGGAGAGCCGCGGGCGCACCACGATCATCATCTCGCACCGTTTCTCGACAGTGCGCAGCGCCGACCGTATTCTCGTGCTCCATGAAGGGGAGATCGTCGAGGACGGCGATCACGCCGGCCTGATGGAGCGCAACGGGCGCTACGCCGAGATGTTCCGCCTGCAGGCCAGCCGCTACACCGATCCGCCTGCCGAGCCGGAGGAGGAGTGAGCGCTCCGGCCCGCCCCAACCTCGTCCTGATCTCGGCCGACCAGTGGCGGGGCGACGTGCTCGGCGTCGCCGGCGACCCGGTGATCCACACGCCCGGCATCGACGCGATGGCCGCCACGGGCCATTACTTCCCGCGCGCGGTCACCGAGCTGCCGTCCTGCGTGGGCGCGCGGCGCACGCTGTTCAGCGGGCAGTGGCCGGTGACGCACGGCATGACCGGGTTCGACGACCTGGAGCCGTGGCCGGAGCCCGACACTCTGTGCCGGGTCTTTCAGCGCAACGGCTACCGCACCTATGGCATCGGCAAGCGTCACGTCTACCCGCAGGACGCCCGCCACGGCTTCGACCTGCTGCGCACGCACGAGGAGGGCCGCTTCCTGAGCCCCGGCTACCGCGACGACTACCTGTCCATGCTCGACGACAACGGCTGGGGCGACTTCGGCCTGTTCGGCGCGGGGATGACCAACAACAGCTACCACGGGCGCGTCAGCGTGCTGCCGCCGGAGTTGCACGTCACCACCTGGACCGCCACCGAGGCGATCCGGGTGATGGAGGACCACGTCAGGACCCACGGGCGCGACCAACCGTTCTTCCTGTACGTCTCCTTCAGCAAGCCGCACCCGCCGTGGGACCCGCCGGCGCACTTCTTCGACCACTACTACGGCGATCCCGATCTGCCGATGCCCGTGATCGGGGATGCCGCCGGCTACGTCAACGCGCCCAGCCCGTTCGTGGCCGGCACGCGCGGGCCGCTCCCCGAGGGCGAGGTCTACCAGCTCAAGGCCAGGGACCTGCGCCGCGCGCGCGCCGCCTACTACGGGCTGATCGACCAGATCGACGCGCAGATCACGCGCCTGGCCTACCACCTGTGGCGCTCGCTGATGGTGCGCAACACCGTCTTCGCCTTCGTCGCCGACCATGGCGAGATGCTCGGCGACCACCACTGGTGGGCGAAGTCGGTGGGGTACGAGGGCTCCATCCGCGTACCGTTCGTCCTCAGCTTTCCTCAGGAGATGCCGCTGCCGACGAGCCGTGTCTATCCCGACACGACGGTCGGGCTGGCCGACTTGATGCCCACCGTGCTGGAGGCCTGCGGTCTGCCCATCCCGGAACGCTGCGACGGCGCGTCGCTGATGCCGCTGATTTCAGGCGCGGCCGACCGCCTCGACCGCGGCCACCTGCACGGCGAGCACCTGGAGTACGGCCACTTCCTGCTCGACCACACCGAGAAGTTCCTCTGGCACTACCGGATGGGCGTGAAGGAGTACTACGACCTGCAGGAAGACCCGGCCGAGTCCCGCAACCGCTACGCCGACGACCCGCGTGCGAGAAGGCTGGAGGAACGGTTGAAGGCGCTGCTGGTCGACCAGGGCCGCGAGGACGACTTCATGCGCGGAGGCGAGCTGGACGATGCCATCGCCCAGGCGCACACCCACGAGCCGCCCGCGTACGCGCGGTAGGCGGAATCAACGCAGGGGGTTTTCATGGCGCCGTTACCCACCACCAACAAGGGCTGGCTCGAACTGGGCAATCGGTATCTCCTGCGGCATCCCATGCGGACCGCTCCCCTGGTCCCCGAGCGTGGCCAGGGAATCTACCTGTGGGACGTGGAGGGCCGGCGGTTCATCGACTTCCAGTCGGGTCAGCTCTGCGTCACCCTCGGTCACTCCCATCCGGAGTACGTACAGGCGCTGTGCGACCAGGCGCAGAAGATCGTTCAGATCGGAAGCACCTTCATAGCGCCGTCAGAGGTGCTGTTGGCCAAGAAGATGGCCGAGATCGCACCGGATCCGCTGCAGAAGTCCTTCTTCGCGTGCACGGGTTCCGAATCGAACGAGATGGCGCTGCGCCTGGTGAGGAAGTACACGGGCCGTTTCGAGGTGATCGCGCTCATGCGCGGCTACCACGGGCAGTCGTACGGGAGCGCATCCATCACCGGGCGGGGCGGCATGCTGCGCGAGGGATACGGTCCCATGCCCACCGGCGCCGCGTTCGTCCCCCCGCCCTACGCCTATCGCTGCCAGTTCTGCCGCGATGACGCCTGCTGCAACCTGGGCTGCGCCGATGCGGCGGAGTACGTCCTCGATACGGCGACCTCCGGCCGGCCGGCGGCGTTCTTCTTCGAGCCGCTGATGAGCGCGGCCGGACAGATCGTCCCGTCCAGGGAGTGGATACAGCGGATGGTCGAGGTCTGCCGGAGCCGGGATATACTGATGGTGGCGGACGAAGCGCTGACCTGCTTCGGCCGGACAGGCCGGTGGTTTGCCTTCGAGCACTTCGACTTCGTGCCCGACCTCGTCACCTGCTCGAAGGGGCTCGGCGGCGGAGTGCCCCTGTGCGCGGTCCTCACCAGCGCGGAGATTGCCGACGCGGCAGTGGAACGGGGGTTCATGCCGTTCTCGTCCCACGCTGGAGATCCGCTGCTCTGCGCGACCGGCCTGGCGAATCTCGAGATCGTCGACCGCGATGATCTCGTGGAGAACGCCCGGCGGGTAGGCGGCTACTTCATGGACAAGCTCAAGGCGCTGGAGAGCGAGCTGGCCATCGTCGGCGAAGCCCGCGGCCTCGGCCTGTGTCTGGGCCTGGAACTGGTGAACGACAAGAAGAGCCGCGAGCCCAACTTCTCCGCTGCCGCCATGGCGACGAACTATTGCTACGAGCACGGCCTGTGGCTGCCGATCGTTCCGATCGTAAAAGACGACGACCCGCTGAGTCGGCGTTTCATGGAGATCTCGGGCTCCCACGTCCTGCGCTTCATGCCGCCGATCACCGTCACCGAGGCGCAGATCGACGAGGCGATGGACGTCATCGAGGCAAGCCTCCGGCTCGCGGAAGATGCATGCGCCTCGGCGTAGATTCCGGCGGCACGTTCACGGACGTGGTCGCCTACGACCCGGCACGCGGCCGCCTGGTGTTTCACAAGGTCGCCTCGACGCCGGACGACCCGGCGGCGGGTATCGTCAGCGGCGCGCTGGGAGCCGCCGAGCGGGTTGGGGCGCAACCGACCGACGTGGCGATGCTCATCCACGGCACGACGGTCGCCACCAACCAGGTGCTGCAGCGCGCGGGGGCGCGGGTCGCGCTGATCACCACCGCCGGCTTCCGGGACGTGCTGCACATCCAGCGCCAGTCGCGGCCGCTCATGTACGACCTGCGCGCGCGCCGTACCGCGCCGCTGGTGCCGCGCGAGCTGCGCTTCGAGGTGCGCGAGCGCATGCGCTTCGACGGCACGGTGCAGACGCCCCTGGACCGCTCGGGTCTGGCCGCCGTGATCGACGCCATCCGCGATGCGGGCGTGCAGGCGGTCGCCGTCGGGCTGCTGCACAGCTACGCCAATCCCCTCCACGAACGGGAGATAGGCGAGGAGGTGGCGCGCCGGCTGCCGGGTGTCGCCGTCAGCTTGTCGCACGAGCTGATGGGCGAGCATGGCGAATACGAGCGGTTCAGTACCTGCGTCATGAACGCGTTCGTGCAGCCGGGGATCGAGCGCTACGTCACCCGGCTCGACGCCGGACTGCGCGAGGCCGGCTTCACGGCGCCGCTGTACGTGATGAAGTCCAACGGCGGCGTAATGACCGCCGAGTCGGCCGCGCGCCGCTGCGTGGAGACGGTGCTCTCCGGGCCTGCCGGCGGCGTGGTGGCCGGTGCCGCGGTGGCACGGGCGCGCGGAGCCGCCGACCTGATCACCTGCGACATGGGCGGCACCAGCTTCGATGTCGGCGTCATCCAGGACGGCGACATCCCGTTCGCCCGCGATACGGAGATGGGCGGCCTTGCCCTGGGCGTGCCGATGCTCGACCTGCACACCGTGGGCGCCGGCGGCGGCAGCATCGCCTGGCTGGACGCCGGCAACGCCCTGCGTGTGGGGCCCCGCTCGGCCGGCGCCGTGCCCGGGCCGGCCTGCTACGGGACCGGCGGCACCGATCCCACGGTCACAGACGCCGACCTGGTGCTGGGCCGGCTGGGGACCCGGACGCTGCTCGGCGGCGGCATGACCCTGGACCGGGAGGCGGCCGAGCGCGCGATCCACGACCACGTCGCCGCGCCGCTCGGACTGGACGTCGCCGCGGCGGCCGAGGGGATCGTGCGCGTGATCAACGCCACCATGACCGCCGCCATCCGCAAGCTGACCATCGAGCGCGGCCACGATCCGCGCCGGTTCGCGCTCTGCCCGTTCGGCGGCGCCGGACCCATGCACGGCGCGGAGCTGGCCGCCGAGCTGGGCGTCGCCGAGACGGTGATCCCGATCGCCCCCGGCGTGCACTCCGCGCTCGGGCTGCTGATGACCAACCTGCGCGAGGACCGCACCCGCACACTGGTGCGCCGGCTGGACGCGGCGGCCCGGGACGACGTGCGCGCGGTGCTGGAGCACCTGGAAGAGGAGGGACGGGCGCAGCTCCATGCGCACGACGGCGTCGCGCCCGCCGTCAGCCGCGCGGTCGGGCAGCGCTACCTGGGCCAGCGCTACGAGCTGTCGGTGCCGGTCGGCGCCGAGCTGCCGGCGCTGCAGGAGCTTGGCGACCGGTTCCACGCGCTGCACGACCAGCGCTACGGCTACCGGCGCGACGACCACCCGGTGGAGGTGGCCAGCGCCTGGGTGGCGGTCGAGCACGACCTGCATCCCCTGGAGCTTCCCGAGGCGCGGGCGGCTGCCGGGGAGCCCGCGCCCCGCCTGATGCGGGAGGCTCGCTTCAACGGCGTCGAGCGGGAGGTCCCGGTGTACGCCCGCGATGACCTGGGGGCGGACTGCGGCCTGCGCGGACCGGCGATCGTAGAGCAACTCGACGCCACCTCGGTCGTTCCCCCGGATCATCGGCTGGAGGTGGATCGTTTCGGCCACCTGGTGGTATCACGCACCGATGGCTGACGCAGGCGCGATCGACCCCATCACGCTCGAGATCATGCGCAACCGCTGGCTCGGGATCGCCGAGGAGTGCTGCGCGGCCTTGGTGCGCGCCAGCTACTCCACCAACATCAAGGACCGCCGCGACTGCTCGGTGGCGCTGGCAACGCCCGACGGGGTGATCGTCGCGCAGGCGGAAGTGGGCACGCCGCTCCACCTGGGCATCATGCCCGGCGTGCTCGGAGCGATCCTGGCCGAGTTCCCGCCGGACGCCATGCAGCCGGGCGACATGTACGCGAGCAACCTTCCCTATCCCGAGGGGCCGGGCCACCTGCCCGATCTGTCGCTGGTGGCGCCCGTCTTCCACGGGGGCGAGCTGGTCGCCCTTTCGGCGTCCACCGCCCACCACGTGGACATGGGCGGCTACGCGCCGGGCAGCATGCCGTTCGGGGTGACCGAGATCTACCAGGAGGGCCTGCAGATCCCGCCGACCGCGCTGGTGCGCGGCGGCGAGCTGCAGGAGCCGATCCTGCGGCTGATCGAGCAGAACGTCCGCACCCGGATCGAGGTGCGCGGCGACCTGATGGCCCAGTACGCCACCGCCCGAACCGCGGAGCGGCGGGTGGCCGAGCTGCTGGACGCAGGCGACGGCCGGCTGGCGCTCGACGCCATCCCCGCCATCCTCGATCACGCCGAGGCGTGCATGCGCGCGGGCATCCGCGGGCTGCCTGACGGGGTGTACCGGTTCCACGACTACCTGGACGACGACGGCTTCACCGACGACCCGGTTCGCATCGCCGTCGAGATCCGCGTGGCCGGAGACGAGCTGACCGTCGACTTCGACGGAACCAGCGCCCAGGTGGCCGGCCCCCTGAACGCGCGGCTGAGCGCCGCGCGCGCGGCGGTCTACTACACCTGCAAGGCCGTGATCGACCCCGACCTGCCCACCTCGGCCGGGGCCTACCGCCCCATACACGTCACCGCCCCGGAAGGGACGGTCATGAACGCCACCTTCCCGGCGGCCATAGGCAACGCCAACATCCTCACCGACCAGCGCGTGGTCGACGTGCTGATGGGGGCGCTGGCGCAGTGCGTGCCGGAGCGGGTCTGCGCCGCCTGCTCGGGAGAGATGAACCTGCTCAACATCGGGGGCGTCGACGACCGTCCCGACGCCCTCGACTCCTATTACAACTACGTGGAGACCTACGCCGGCGGGCAGGGAGCGATGCACGACCTGGACGGCGAGGACGGCGTTCACACCCATCTGACCAACACCCGCAACGCCCCGGTGGAGGTGATCGAGCGCACCTATCCGCTGGAGGTGGTGCGCTACGGACTGGTGCCCGACACCGAGGGCGCCGGCCGCCGGCGCGGCGGCTGCGGAATGGTCCGCGAGCTGCGCTGCGTGGGCGAGCGCACCGTGGTAACGGTCGGCGCGGACCGCCGCCGCTTCACCCCGTGGGGGCTGGAGGGCGGCGGGAACGCCACCGGCTCGATGCTCACCGTGACCGCCGCCGATGGCACGGTGCGCGTGCTGCCGACCAAAGCGTTCGTGAAGCTGAACCGAGGCGACGTGCTCACCGTCCAGACGCCGGGCGGCGGCGGCTGGGGAGCGCCGGCCGAACGTGAGCCCGACCGGCTGGAGCGCGATGTGCGCTCCGGCCTGATCAGCCCGGAGCGGGCGGGGGCGGTGTACGGCAACGGCCCTGCCTGAGAGGTCCGAACATTGCCCCGATCACCGACGGCGTCGTACCATCGCGCCCACCCTCCCGAGCCATGCCGCTGACCTACTATACCCACGCACGCCGCGACGAGCCCATGGTCGCGCTGACCTTCGACGACGGCCCGAATCCGCCGCGCACCGACGAGATCATGGACATCCTGGAGGCGAAGGACGCCCGCGGCACCTTCTTCGTGCTCGGCAAGTGGGTCGAGCGGTGGCCGCAGGCGTTCGAGCGGATCGTGCGGCGCGGCCACTGCATCGGCAACCACAGCCACGTCCATCACGCGCATTTGGGCGACTTCGACCGCGCAGAGGCCGTGATCGGCAATATCCTGGGCCGCCCCACGCGGTTCTTGCGCGCCCACTACTTCAACTACTTCACCTGCCTGTACTCGCCAGTTGCGATGTCCGAGTCGATGGCGATCGTCGACTCGGACGTCAATCCGGCCGACTACGCCAAGACCGATCCGCGGGAGATCGTCGACGCCACGCTGCAGCACCCGTCGCTCGCCGCCGGTTCGATCATCGACCTGCACGACAGCGGCGAGACGGACGACGACGGGCTGCGCCTGGCACGGCCGCTGCCGCTGATCGCGGCTCTGCCGACGATCATCGACGGCCTGCAGGCGCAGGGCTTTCAGCTCGTCGGCCTGGACCAGATGACCCTGGTCGACCCGGTCGAGTGGCAGCCGGACGACCGCGCCACGTACGCGTCGCCGGAGGCGCGTGCGGCGGTGTACGAGCTCGGCCGGCAGCGATGAACCTCGCCCTCGACATCTGCTCATCAACCCTTGTTCACGAAGGAGGAGACTAAAGTGAACATCCGTATCAGACCTGTGTTCCTGGCCGTGCTGGCGGTCGCGCTGGTGCTCGGCGGCGGCGCGGCCGTGGCGCACGACGATGTCCTGGTGATCGCCATCTCCGGCGACATCGAGACGCTCGACCCACCGTTCTCGCGCTTCCAGCGCTCGAACGAGACCAACCTGAACATCTACGACCAGTTCTTCCGCTACGGGCGGCGCGACACCGGTCAGGGATACAGCATTGCCGACACCGGCACGATCGAAGGCGCCGCCGTCGAGTCGTGGGAGTGGTCGGACGACGGGCTGTCGATCGTGCTCGACATCCGGCAGGGCGTAACCTTTCCCAAGACCGGCCGCGAGCTGACCGCCGACGACTTCATCTACTGGTTCGACCGGGCGCACGGAACGGAGTCCGGCACCGCCTGGAACGTCAACACCGCCGGCATCACCTCGTACGAGAAGACCGGCGACCACCAGGTGACCCTGCAGTTCTCGAACCCCAGCCCGTGGTTCTTCTTCCTGTTCCGCGACCAGTCGCAGGGGCCGATGGACCACGTCGAGGCGCAGGCGCACGTGGAGTCCGACGATCCGTGGGCGACGCGCTGGCTGGCCAAGAACGACGTCGGCTCCGGCGAGTACTACGTCGAGAGCTGGGAGGCCGGCGTGCAGATGGTGCTGCGCGCCAATCCCGACTACTGGGCCGGGCCGGCGTTCTTCGAAGAGATCGTCTTGCAGATCGTCCCCAACTCGGCCGATCGCGCGCTGCTGCTGCGCGAGGGAGAGGTGGACATCGCCACCGGGCTCTCCACGGACGAGCTTGCCGCGCTGCGCGACTCCGACGGCGTCAAGGTGCTGTCGATCCCGACGCGCAACCAGATGATCTTCGGCCTCAACGTGCAGCGTGAGCCGTTCGACGACGTGCGCGTCCGCCAGGCGCTGTCCTACGCCGTGCCGTACGATGCGATCGCGCAGGGGATCTTCGGCGGCAACGCACTGGTGTCGGCCGGTCCGATTCCGGTCGGCGGGCAGTATCACGACGGCAGCCTGTGGCCGTACGGCTTCGACCTGGACAAGGCGTCCGCACTGCTGGCGGAGGCCGGCTACGGCGACGGGTTCGAGTTCACGCTGGACATCGCCTCGGGCGTGCCCACCACCGAGCAGATCGCGGTCGTCCTGCAGGACGCGTTCAAGGACATCGGCGTCACCATGAACATCAACCTGCAGCCGTCGGCGGTGTTCGCCGAGCAGCTCGGCACGCTGGAGCATCACGCCTGGATGCGCGACCTGCTGTGGTACGTGGACGACGCCGGCTACACCGGCGACCTGTTCTTCCGCACCGGCGCGGTCGTCAACTGGATGGGCTACAGCGATGCGGAGCTGGACCCAATCATCGACGAGCTGACCGTCACGCTCGACGCCGGGCGCAAGGCGGAGTTGACGCATCGCTACCAGGAGATCCTGATCGCGGCGGCGCCGGCCCTCTACATCTCCGAGATGCCGTTCGAGATCGCGATGCGCGACGACATTCACGGCTACGTGCAGCTCCCTGACAACCTGCTGTGGTACTGGCCCCTGTACCGCGGGGACGGCTGATCACCGCGCCGCTCTTTCAGTGTGCGGGGTGCGGGCGCTGAGCGCTCTTCACCCCGCTCATCTTCGGTGGCTTCCGTGAGCGCGCCCTGACCGATGCTTGAGTCCGCGCGCGAGTGGGCGCTGTTCCTGACCAAGCGCGTCGGGATCCTCATCGTCTCCCTGCTGGGCGTGTCGATGATCACCTTCGCGGTCACGCACGCCATCGGCAACCCCGTCTACCTGCTGGTCGGCCCCAGGCACAACCAGGAGATGCTCGACAACCTGACCCGCGAGCTGGGACTGGACCGGCCGCTGTACGAGCGATACGTCAATTACCTGGGCAACCTGGCCCGCGGCAACCTGGGGGTGTCCCGCTACTCCTACAACCCGGTGCTGACCGACATCCGCTCGCGGCTGCCGGCCACCCTGGAGCTGTCCACCTTCGCGCTGCTGCTCGGGGTGCTGTGGGCGGTGCCGGCCGGGGTCGTCGCCGGAATCCGCCGCCGCGGCGTCTTCGCCCGGTTGGCCGACGTGGCCGCGCGCGGCGGCGTCTCCATGCCCGGGTTCTGGCTCGGGCTGCTGCTGATCTTCGTCTTCTTCGCGGAGCTGGGCTGGCTGCCGGCGCCGCTCGGACGCCTGGACCGCGAGTTCGCCAAGCCGCCGTACGTCACCGGCTGGTACACCATCGACGCGCTGCTGGCGGGCGACGCCGGCGCGTTCGTCTCCACCGTCCGGCACCTGATCCTGCCGGCGCTGACGCTGGCGTTCACCACCAGCCCCAGCACGCTCCAGATCACGCGCAACAAGATGCGGGAGGTGATGCAGAGCGACTTCATCCGCACCGCCAGGGCATTCGGGATGCCGTCCTCGACGATCCATCGCTACGCGCTGCGCAACATCCTGGGACCGGTCATCACCATGATCGCAATGACCTACGGCTACCTGCTGAGCGGCACCGTGCTGGTCGAGGTGGTGTTCACCTGGCCGGGGCTGGGTCTGTATGCGGTCGACGCCATGAACCACTCCGACTACGAGCCGATCATGGGAGTCGTGCTGCTGACGGCCGCCTTCTACCTGTCCATCTACCTCGCCGCGGACGTCGTCAACGCCATGCTCGATCCGCGCGTGCGCAGCCGGGACTGAGCGTGGCTTCCGCCGACACCGTGCCCGCCGCGGGGACCTTGACCGACACGCCGCGGGCGGGCGTCTACCGTCGCCTGGAGAACGCCAACGGCGCGGCGCGGGTGCGAATCAACCTCATCGTGCTGTCGCTGCTGATCGTTCTGGGGCTGATCGCGCCGTTGCTGCCCCTGCAGGACCCGGTCGATCCCGACCCGCTCTCCCGGTTCGCGCCGCCGTCGCGGGAGCATTGGTTCGGCACCGATACGAACGGAATGGACGTGTTCTCGCGGACCATCCACGCGATTCGCGTGGACTTCGCGCTGGCGCTGAGCTCGGTGCTGATCGGCATCCTGGTCGGCGTGCCGGTCGGCGCGCTGGCCGGCTACTTCGGGGGGCGGTTCGACACCGTGGTGACCCGCGTCACGGAGGTGTTTCAGGGTTTTCCGCAGATCCTGTTCGGCATGGCGGTGCTGGCGGCCGCCGGCAACACGCTGGTCAACCTGGTGCTGATCATCGCGTTCTACAACGTGCCGGTGTACAGCAAGATGGTGCGCAGCGCGGCCGTGCCGCTGCGCGAGGCGGACTTCGTGCTGGCGGCGCGTGTGTTCGGCAATTCGCCGCTGTCGGTGGTGTTCCGGCACGTCATCCCCAACACGCTGGTACCGGTGTTCTCGCAGCTCCCGCTGAGCTGTGCCTACGCCGTGCAGATGATCGCGGGGTTGAGCTTCATCGGGCTGGGCGTCTCCATCCCGACGCCGGAGTGGGGCTCGATGATCCAGCTCGGCGCCAATCAGATGGTGTTCGGCAAGTGGTGGGCGTCGGTGTTTCCCGGACTGGCGTTGTTCGGATCGGTCTGGGTGCTCAATAACGTCAGCGACCTGCTCGGGTCGCTGGTGGTCCGGCGGGCGTGACGCCGTGGCCCTGCTGTCGATCCGCGACCTGGCCGTGGAATTCCTGGTCGATCGCGAGACCATTCACGCACTGCGCGGCGTGACCATGAGCCTGGAGGAGGGTTCGCGCACGGCGGTGGTCGGCGAGAGCGGCTCGGGCAAGACCGTGACCGCGCTCAGCGTTCTGCAGCTGTTGCCCCCTACCGCTCGGGTCCGTTCCGGGCAGATCGACTTCGCCGGCCGGGACCTGACCGCCCTGGACGATGCGCGGCTGGGCGAGATCCGCGGCTCGCAGGTGGCGATGATCTTCCAGCACGCCGCGGCGGCCCTCAATCCGCTGTGGCCGGTAGGCCGCCAGATCGCGGACGTCTACCGCCGTCACCGGGGAGGGACGCGGCGCGAGGCATGGCAGCAGGCGGTCGAGGTGCTGGCCGCCACGGGCATCCCCGACGCGGCCGCGCGTGCGCGCGACTATCCTCATCAGTTCTCGGGAGGCATGGCGCAGCGGGTGATGATCGCGATGGCGCTGGTGTGCGCGCCGAAGCTGCTGATCGCCGACGAGCCCACCACCGGGCTCGACCTGACCATCCAGGTGCAGGTGCTCGACCTGATAGCCGAGGTGGTCGAGCGGCTCGACGCGACGCTGATGCTGATCTCGCACGACCTGGCGGTCGTCGGAGCGCTCTGCGACCACGTGGTGGTGATGTACGCGGGCGAGGTGATGGAGAGCGGCACCACCGCGCAGGTGCTCGATACGCCCGCCAATCCGTACACGGAAGGGTTGCTGGCATGCTTCGCCGAGGCAGAGGACGGAGACATGCCGTCCATCCCCGGGCGGGCCCCCGACATGCGCCGGCCGATCCCGGGCTGCGGGTTCGCCGAGCGCTGCGCGCGTGCCGAGGAGCTGTGCCGTCAGCAACCGGCGCCGGTGGTCGAGGTAGCCGCCGGGCACCTGTCCCGGTGCCACTTCGCGGGCAGGCGGTAGAGGCGTGGACGACCAGCCGCTGCTCTGCGTCGAACGTTCGGTGAAGCGCTACGCGCTTCGGCGGCTCGGCGTTCGCCGTTCGCACGTGGCGGCCCTGGACGGCGTGTCGCTCGCGGTGCGGCGAGGCGAGTGCGTGGGGTTGGTCGGCGAATCCGGCTCCGGCAAGTCGACGCTGGGCCGCTGCGTGCTCAACCTCACGCCGCTGGATGCGGGCCGCATCGTGTTTCAGGGACAAGAGATCCAGGCGCTCGGCGAACGCGACTGGCGGCCGCTGCGCCGGCAGTTGCAGATGGTGTTCCAGAACCCGCTGACCTCTTTCAACCCGATGATGACCATCGAGCAGTCGCTGCAGGACGCGTTGCGCCACACGACCGGCATGGAAGCGGCGGCGCGGCGCAACCACGCGCAGGTGTTGCTGGAGCAGGTGCAACTCGATCAGCGGTTCGCGGCGCTCTACCCCTACGAGCTGTCGGGCGGCCAGTTGCAGCGCGCCGCCATCGCGCGTGCACTGGCCCCTGGCCCCGACTTCCTGTTCCTGGACGAGCCAACCGCCGCCCTGGACATGTCGATCAAGGGGCAGATCGTCAATCTGCTCAGGGATCTGCAGCGCCGCCACGAACGGGCGCTCATCTTCGTGTCACATGACCTGCGCTCGGTGCGCTACGTCGCCGACCGCATTTGCGTGATGTATCAGGGGCAGGTCGTGGAGCAGGGCAGCCGCGCGGCGGTGTTCGACCGGCCCCGTCATCCCTACACGCGGGCCCTGCTGGCCGCGACGCTGATCGGGCGCCGCGCGCGGGCGGCGTCGACCGCGCCGGGCGGTATCGGCGAGCCCGCGGAGCGGTCACCGGAGGGATGCCGGCTGGTCGGCCGCTGTCCGTTCGCTCAGGAGCGCTGCCGGCGGGAGCCGCAGGAGTTGCGCCCGATCGCGCCGGGCCACGAGGTTCGCTGCTGGCGCTCGGAGGACCTCCCACCGGCCGGGTGAGCTGCGGTGTCGATATGAGCATTGCGCGGTGCGTCGCGGGAGCGTTGATACGGAAGGGCAAGGTGCTGCTCGTGAAGAGGTCGCCTCGTGTGCGTCACTACCCGGGCGTATGGGATCTGATGGGAGGGCACGTCGAGGGAGATGAGTCGCTGGAGGACGCGTTGCGCCGCGAAGCGTTCGAAGAGCTTCAGGTAGCAATCCAGTCCTTCCGGCCACTGGGGACCATCCATGACCCGGTCGAACCGGCTGAAGTCAGCGTCTATGTCGTGTCCCGCTGGAGCGGCGAACCCGTGAACGCCTCTCCCGACGAACACAGCGAGATTCGCTGGTTCTCCGCGGATGAACTGCCTCGTTCGGCTGCGGTGGATGGCTATGGTCATGTCGTTCGAGCATTGGGACGGGCCATGCGTGAGTCTGCACGCTGCGGTTCTCACCGTTGATCTGAAGCACCACCGCCGGGGTGACCATTGCTGGTGTACGAGCGTAAGGTATGGGTGAGACGGCAATGGCTCTTGCAGACACCGATCTGGAGAGAATCGGCGCCTACGTGAAGGGCAACCTCTACGGCTGGTTCGTCGAGGTGGCGCCGCATCTGGTCATCGGACCGCAGATCCTGGAGCGCATCGCGACGATCGAGCAGGAGCTCAAGGATCAGCGGGACCTGATGGCTGTCCGGTTCGACGCGATGGATCGGCGGTTCGAGGAGATGGGTAAACGGTCTGACGAGCGCTTCGCGGAGATGGGCAAGAGGTCGGACGAGCGATTCGCAGCAGTCCATGTCCGATTCGAGGACATGAACAAGCGCTTTGACGATGTGAACAAGCGCTTCGAAGACATGAACAAGCGCTTCGGTTCGATGCAGTGGCTGGTTGGCGGGGCGTTCGTCGTGATCGGGGTCCTGATGACCGTCGTCGAGTTCATTACCTGACGGGCGGCCTCACCACTTCGGGCCGGACGATCAGGGTCTGATTCGGCGCCAGGTCGACCAGTGCGGTCCGGGTGCCGTCCGGCCAGTCGACGATCAGCTCATCCACGCTCGCCGCCGCGCCCAGGCCGAAGTGCGCGGACAGCTCCGAGGCGCCGAAGAAGCCGCCGGCTCCGACTGGTGCGCTTTGCGTGTGGCCGCCCGCAGCCACCGTCACCACCGCGCCCCAGCCGTGCGGGGCCAGTCCCGAGCCGCGCGGCGGATCCAGGAACACACGCAGCCAGCCGGCGTCCCCGGCGCCGCTCGGGCCGTCCGGGCCGCCCAGGTCGTTGCGGAACAGGGACGGCCGCGCGTCGAAGTTGAAGATCACGATGTCACGGTCGCCGTCGTCGTCGTAGTCCAGCGTGATCAGCGCGCGGCCCTGCAGGCGGTGCCGCAGCCCCACGGAGGCGGCGTCGACCGGCTCGAACGCCGGCACGCCGTCCGCGTCGGGGCCGGTGTTCCGGAACAGGAACGTCGGCTGATTCTCCCATTCGTAGAGGTCGGCTCCGTTCGGCGTGATCCAGCCGGTGGTGGTGACCAGGTCACGCAAACCGTCGTGGTCCAGGTCGACCGCCTCCACGCCCCAGCCCCAACCGGCGTCGCGCACGTGCGCGAGGCGGGCCACCTCGTCGAAGCGGTCGCCGCCGGTGTTGAGGTAGAGCGCGTTGCCCGTGCCGGGCGTCCGGTCGATCGGCCAGCGCGTGGAGACGCTGGTCACGTACCAGTCCAGGCGGCCGTCGCCGTTCAGGTCGGCCACCGCGCTGCCCATGCCGTTCGCTTCGCGTCCGGTCCGGGAGGAGATGGTCCGGTCGGTGAAGGTGCCGTCGCCCTCGTTGCGGTAGTAGCGGCTCGTGCCGAAGTCGGCAGCCACGATCAACTCCGGGTAGCGGTCGCCGTTGAGGTCCACGAACTGGGCGGCAAAGGCGAGCACCAGGTCGTCGGCCACACCGGCGCGCGCGCCCACCTCCGTGAAGCCGCCGTCGCCGTCGTTGCGGAACAGCACGTTGCCGCGAATGCCGGACGCCCAGTTGCCCACGAACAGGTCCAGGTCGCCGTCCAGGTCGTAGTCCCCGAACGCCGCCGCCATGCCGCCGGCTCCGCGGTCCAGCCGGCCGTCCGGGTCGCGGTACGGCGCGCAGCAGGTGAAGGTGCCGTCGCCGTTGCCGCGGTACAGCAGCAGGTGTCCGGGCGGCGGCAGCCCCGGCTCCTCCGGACCTGCCGAAGGGATGAACAGGTCCAGCGAGCCGTCGCCGTCGAAGTCCGCGGCGGCCGCGCCGTGCGCGCGGTGGACGCGCGCCAATCCGGCGGGGACGGCGCGATCGATGAACGTGCCGTCGCGCCGGTTGATGAACAGGCGGTCGGGAGATCCGCCGCCGGTGGCATAGAACAGGTCCTGGGCGCCGTCGCCGTCGAAGTCGCCGGCCACCCCTCCGGGCGCGTGGGGCGGCGCGGAAAACGCGCCCGGATGCTCCCGGCCCAAGCCGGCCCGTACGCCCACCTCGCTGAACTGCAGCGGCGGCGTGGCGAGCGCGGCTGGTGCCGCGCACAGAGCCGCGCACAGCGCGGCGGCGATCGTCACGCGGTTCGAGGGTCGGCGGCGGCCCGGCCCTGGCTCGATCAACTCGGCACCGCCCTCAGCTCCTGCTCGAGGCGGCGCAGCACGGCATCGCCGACCGTCGCGGTGGTGGCGCGTCCCTGCAGGTCCGGCGTATGGGGACCCGCTGCCAGAACCGCCTGCACGGCGCGCTCGATGGCCGCGGCGGGACGGGAACGCCCCAGCGCGTCCAGCAGCATGGCGGCGGCCCGGCACGCCGCGATCGGGTTGGCGCGGCCGGTGCCGGCCAGATCGGGGGCGCTGCCGTGCACGGGCTCGGCGATCAGAGTGGCTCCGCCGGCGTTCGCCCCGGCCACCAGCCCCAGGCCGCCGACCAGCGCGGCGCCGGCGTCACTGATGATGTCCCCGTACAGGTTGGGGGCCAGGATCACGTCGTACGAGTCCGGCTCACGGATCAGCCGATAGAGGTGCGAGTCGACGAGCTGTTCGTCGACGGCAACATCCGGAAACTCACGAGCGACGGCGAGGGCCGTCTCGCGGAACAGGCCGTCGGTCAGGCGCAGCACGTTGGCCTTGTGCACGATCGTCACCCGAGCCGTGTCGCTCCGCGCCCGCGCGCGGTCGGCGGCGTGCCGGAACGCGACGCGGGCGATGCGCTCGGTCGCCCGGCGCGAGATCACGCGTTCGGCCACCGCGACGGTTTCCCGCTGCTCCCACCGTTCGCGCCCGGCGTAGAGCCCTTCGGTGTTCTCGCGGACGACCAGGATGTCGACCCCGGCGACGCTGCCGGCGACCGGCGCCGACCGCAAAGGCCGAAGGTTGGCGTAGAGGTCGAACTCCTGCCGCAGGGCTACGACCGGGCTGCGATAGCCGTCGACGCGTTCAGAGGGGGAGCTGACCGCGCCGAGCAGCGCGCCCGCGCAGCCGGCCAGAGCGGTCCGGGTGGCGTCCGGGAGCGCATCTCCGTGCCGCTCGAACGCCGACCAGCCGACCTCCAGCTCGATCAGGCCGATCCCGCCGACCGCCTCCAGGAGCCGCGCGGCCTGGGCGGTCACCTCCGGCCCGATCCCGTCGCCGGGCAGCAGCGCCACCCGCGCGGGCCCGCTGTCGCTCATCGCGTGAGCCGGGCGCGCACGAACGGAATAAGGCCGCCGACGTCCAGGATTCGCTGCACGCCCTCGCTGAATGGGGGAAACCGGTACCTCGCGGTTCCGCTGCGGATGATCGACTCCTCGACCAGCACCTCCGCGCTCTCGCCGCCCGCGACCGCGGCCACCGCTTCCGGGCAGACGATGGCGGGCAGCCCGTTGTTGATGCAGTTGCGGTAGAAGATCCGCGCGAAGCTCACCGCCACGACGGCGGCGACGCCGTTGGCGACCAGGCAGGTGACCGCCTGCTCGCGGCTGGAGCCGCACCCGAAGTTCCTGCCTGCGAAGATCACGTCGCCCGGCCGGACCTCGCGGGCGAAGTCCGGGTCGAGATCCTCCAGGGCGTGGGCCTTGATCTCGTCGACCGACCGGAGCGTGTACGTGTACTTCCCGGGGAAAATGACGTCCGTGTTGACGTCATCGCCGTACTTCCAGACCCGGCCTGCTGCCATGTCAGTCGGCGGCGCCGACCGCGTCGGGCGCGCAGATCCTGCCGGCCACGGCGCTGGCGGCGACCACGGCCGGCGAGCCCAGATAAATCTCCGCCTCCGGGGTGCCCATCCTGCCCCGGAAGTTCCGGTTGCCGCTTGAGATGCACACCTCGCCGGGCGCCAGGACGCCGAGGTGGTTGCCCATGCACGGCCCGCAGCCCGGCGTCCCGAAAACCGCGCCTGCCGCCATCAGCTCCGACGCCAGGCCGGTGCGCACGGCGTCCTCCAGCACACGGCTCGACGCCGGCACGATGAGCAGCCGCGTGCCGTCGGCGATCCTGCGGCCGCGCAGGACGCGGTGGACGGCCTGCAGGTCCTCCAGTCTGCCGTTGGTGCAGGTGCCGATGAAGGCCTGGTCGACCCGGACGGCGCCGAGCTCGTCGACCGCCACCACGTCGTCCACCCGGTGCGGGCGCGCCACCATCGGCCGCAGCGCGGACGCGTCGACCGGTACGCGCATCGCGTACGCGGCGCCGGGATCGGGATACAGCGCCGTCCGCGCCAGCTCCTCCGCGCTCCGGCCGCTCGCCGCCGCCAGGAAGTCGAAGACCGGCCGATCCGGCGGCAGGTACGTACACTTGACGCCCATCTCCGCCATCATGTTGGCAAGGCTCATCCGCGACTCGAGGCTCAACGTGGCGAGTCCGTCGCCGGCGAACTCCACGCTGCGGTACAGGCCGCCGTCGGCTCCCAGCCGCGACAGCAGATGCAGGGCGATGTCCTTGCCGGTGACCGAGGGCGGCACCGGGCCGTCGATCGTCACCTGCAGCGACTCCGGCACGCGCAGCCACAGTTCCCCGGTGGCCCACAAACAGGCCACCTCGCTGCGCCCGACTCCCGCGCCGAACGCGCCCATCCAGCCGAAGTGCGGCGTGTGGCTGTCGGCGCCCAGGATGAGCTGCCCGGGCAGCACGAGCGCCTCTTCGCTCAGCACCTGGTGACAGATGCCGCGCCCCACCTCGAAGAAGTGCCCGACGCCTTGCTCGCGGACGAACCGGCGCACCTCCGCGTGGTTGCGCGCGTGCGCGGTGCTGGGCGCGGGCACCGCGTGGTCCAGCGTGATCGCCATCCGCTCCGGGATGACCACGCGTTCCTGTCCGAGCTCCATCCAGATCTTGCGGATGGCGGCGGTGTTGTCGTGGCTCAGCACCACGTCCGGCCGCGTGTCCACGACCTGCCCGACCTCCACCGAGCCGGCGCCGGCCGCGCGCGCGAGTGCCTTCTGCGCGAATGTCTGGGCGGACTTCTGCACGTCGCTCATGGCTCCCCGCCGTCCTCCACGCCCTGTGCGGCCCGCAGGAGCGCATCGACGTCGTCCAGGCTCAGCGGCTTGTCGTCCGCCATGCGCTTGATCCGCGACGTCAGGCTGCGGATCCGGTCGTCGCCGAGATCGAGCTGGAGCTGCTGCGCCCGGTGCTTGATCGCGTTCCAGCCGGTGAGGCGGTGCGCCACGTGGATGTACCGGTCCATGCCGAAGTCGCCGGGATCGAGGATCTCGTACGTGCTCGGATTGTTGAGCATCGCCTTGGCGTGGATGCCTGCCTTGTGCATGAACGCCGCGTAACCGGTGATGTAGTTGTTGAACGGCACGTCGATGCCGACCAGGTCGGCGACGAGGTTCTCCACGCGCCGGAGCACCGGCAGGCGGTAGCGGGTGCGGACCAGGTCTGCGTCATGGGCGTACATCCGGGCCAGGAATCCACCGAGCGGCGTGATCCCGTTGCGCTCGCCGATGCCCAGCACGGAGGCGTCGACGTGCGTCGCCCCGGCCGCCAGCGCCGCGTAGGCGTTGGCCACCGCGCAGCCGGTGTCGTTGTGGCCGTGGAACTCGATGTTGCAGGTAACGATGCCCCGCAGGGTCCGCACGACCTCGTGCACGCGCAGCGGGTCGGCGACGCCTACCGAGTCGGCGATGCCGACGCGCGACACGCCGACCTTGTCCACTTCGCGGTAGATGGTGAGCAGGTCGACCAGGTCGCTGCGGAAGCTGTCCTCGCTTGAGAACCTGACCTCCAGGCCGTGGCCCTTGATGAACTCGATCACCTCGACGGCCGCCTCGATGATCTCGCCGATGTCGCGGCCGTGGGAGAACTGGCGGAGCAGGCTGGAGGTTCCGAACAGGACGTCCAGGCCGTCGACGCCGGTCTCCACGGCGAGCCGGGCGTCGTCCATGTGGCAGCGGGTGTGGGTGAGCACCTTCGCCTTCAGGCCCAGCCCCGTGATGCGCTCGCAGTCGCGCCGGGAGCCGGGGCTGGCGGCGGGCGAGGTCAGCTCCAGGTACTCGACGCCCAGCTCGTCCAGGAGGGTGGCGATCTCCACCTTGTCGTCCGTCGTGAAGAACGCGTTGGCGAACTGCTCGCCCTCGCGCAGGGTCGACTCGATGATCGCGAAATTGTCCAGGCTCATGGTGACGGGCGTCCGGGAGCCGGCGGCAACCCCATCGCGGTGGCACGGGCCGCAGGCCCCCGATACGATGCGTCCGACGATAGCATGCGACGATGATTCGCAGGAGGAGCCGATGGCGACAATCAAGGGGGTGATCACCGATCAGGCGAGCGGCCAACCCGCCGCCTGCACCGTGCACGTGCTTTCATCGAACGGGGCGTTCATCCACCCGGACGGGGCGGTCCTCAAGGTGGGACCCGGCACTCCGGCGTTCTACTGCGACGGCTCGTTCGAGGTCACGGTCCCGACCGGCGGCGTGCGGGTGCTGGTCGAGCGCGGCACCGAGTACGTGCCGCTGGAGCACAACCTCACCGTCACCGAGACTCAGACCGTCGACCTGGAGCTGCCCCTGCAGCGCTGGAGCCATCTGACCGAGCAGGGTTGGTACCCGGGCAACACCCACATCCACTACGACGAGAAGGAGCAGCAGCGCGACGACCGCCTGGCGCTGGAGGGGCACGTGCACGACTTCTCGGTCACGGTGGTCAGCGTGCTGCGGCGCTGGGACCTCGACTACGCCAGCAACCACTTCCCGATCGGGGTGATGAACGACCTGAGCACCTCCCATCACGTCGTCGACATCGGCGAGGAGAACCGCCACAACTTCCACGGCGGGGAGATCGGCTACGGCCACGTGATGTTCCTGCGCATCCGCAACCTGGTGGAGCCGGTCAGCCGCGGCATGCTGGTCGACAATCTCGACCCCGACTACCCGCCGATCTGCCACGCGTGCGACGACGCGCGCGACCAGGACGGCATCGTCTTGTGGTGCCACAACGGCCGCGGCCTGGAGGCGCCGGTGGCCGCCGCCCTGGGCAAGCTGGACGGCTTCAACCTGTTCGATCCGTTCTGGATGGATCCCGAGTACGAGATCTGGTACCGGCTGCTCAACTGCGGCATCCCGCTGCCGGCCAGCACCGGCTCGGACTGGTTCGTCTGCTCCAACAACCGTGTCTACGTCGACACCGGGGGCCAGGAATTCGATTACGACCGCTGGATCGATGGCCTCAAGGCGGGCCGCACCTTCATCACCAATGGGCCGGCGCTGTTCCTGCGCGCCGACGGCGCCGCTCCCGGCGACACGCTGGACGTGCAGCCCGACCGGGAGCTGGAGCTGGAGGTGGAGCTCAAGAGCCATCACCGCGTGGACCGCATCGAGCTGGTCTGCAATGGCGACGTGGTCAAGCGCTGGCATCGGCCGGCCGGCGTCGCCGCCGAGACGATCCGCGAGCGCTTCACCCCGCCCGGCGACGGGTGGATCGCCGCGCGCTGCTACAGCCATGTGCGCGACAGCTACGACCAGGAGATCTTCGCCCACACCAGCCCGATCTACCTGCGCTGCGGCACCGCTAACCCGGCGGCGAAGCCCGATGCCGCATACTTCATCGACGGGATCGACGTGGCGCTGGACCAGTGGGTGAGCCACAAGCTGCGCTACGGCTCAGACCGCCAGCGCGAGGACGTCCGCGAGCTGTTCAAGCGCGGCCGCGGTTTCTTCGAGGGAGTATGACGATGGCGAAAGACAAGCCGCGCGGACGGCTGGCGCGGAACTACCGGCTGACCTGGGTCGACGACTCCGGGTTTACGGCGAGCGTGATCAACCCCCCGGTGAGCCCGGCGCGGCTGGCCCACCTGACCGTGGGCGGGCTGGCCGGCACTCCCGTGGACGCGTTCGTGGCGACGGTCGGCCAGTGCGCCGGCTATACGCTGTCCTATCCGACGAAGGTGGAAGGCATGGAGTTCCTGGTCGACCGCCTGAACGCGGGCGCGGCGCTGGGCGGCGGCGTGCAGTGGCGGAGTGCGGAGAACCTGCGCCGGCTGTGGGCCGAGGGCCACGACCCCGTGCGTATCGTGATGGACGAAGCGCACCGGCTGGGCATGGACTTCTGGCTGCAGCTCCGCATGAACGACTGGCACCACGTCGACAGCGAGGGCAAGGTCTACCGGCTGATCGGCAGCGACTACTACGAGAGCCACCCCGAACTGCTGATCGGCAGAGAGGGCGTGGCCGGCTGGCCGGAGTCGCTGCAGGAGTCGCTGGCCTGGTTTCAGGACTTCGCCCACGAAAAGGTGCGCCGCATCCGCCTGGACACCGCCACCGAAGCGATCGAGCGCTACGACGCCGAGGGGTGGGAGTACGACTTCATGCGCTGCCCGGGCCTGTTCAAGTACGGCACGGAGCGCGCCAACGCCCACCTGGTCACGGAGCTGATCCGCGACACGCGGCGGATGCTGGACGAGGTCGGCCGCGCGCGCGGCAAGACGCTGGGCCTGTCGGTGCGGGTGCCCAACACCATCGCCGGCGCTACCATGCTCGGCTTGGACGTCGAGGAGTGGATCTCCGACCACCTGGTCGACATCGTCGTGCCGTCGACCTTCTTCGCCCAGGACACGGAGGAGGACATGCACGAGTGGGTGAAGCTGGCGGCCGGTACGCCGGTGCTGATCCATCCCGCGATCGAGGAGGGCTTCATCACCGGCAAGCGCACCGGCTACGGCATCCCCTATTACCAGGTCCAGTCCGACCCGATGCAGGCGATGACCGTGGAGATGATCCGGGGGCTCGCGGCCCGCCACCACGCCGCCGGCGTGGACGGCCTGTACCTGTTCAACTATCAAGGCACCTGGACGACCTACGGGTACGACAACAGCCCGGCGCTCGACGACATGGCCTCGCCGCTGCGGCTGCGCTTCAAGGACAAGCGCTACGTCGTGATGCGCCGCAACGGCTCGTTCCCGAACTGCTTCCCGCAGGAGCGCCAGATTCCGGTCGAACTGGGGCCCGAACCGGTCGAGATCGACATCGAGATCGCCGACGACTTCGCCGACGCCGGCGCTCGGCTGCGCTCCGTGCACCTGAAGCTGCTGCTGGTCGAACCGTGCCACGAGGACCGGCTGGAGGTACGCCTGAACGGCGGCGAACCGCTGCCGATCGCCAACCCGATGGCCGCGGGCCGGGCCGCGCCTTTCGAGCGCGCTTGGGCGGTGTTCGACCTCACGCCGGCCCCGCCTCGCGTCGGCGTCAACCGGATCAGCGTGCGCGTGGAACGCCACCCGCGCCTGGCCAAGGAGCTGCCGCTCGTGCTCAGCGACGTGGAGGTCGACGTCTCCTATCGCTACCCGAACGGCCCCTGGATTCCGCCCCCCGGCTTCAAGCCGCGGACGTAGCCTACGCCTCGCCCAGCAGTTCCCGCTCGCCCTTCAGGCGCAGCTCGTCGGCGAAGTGGCAGGCGGACAGGTGCCCGTCGCCGCCGACCGGCGCGAGCGGCGGCAGTTCCCGCTCGCAGATCGGCTGCCGGTACGGGCAGCGCGTGTGGAACGGGCAGCCGCTCGGCACCTTCGCGACCTCGGGTATCTCGCCTTCCAGGATGATGCGCTCCAGCGGGCGGTGCGGATTGGGCTGCGGGATGCCGGAGAAGAGCGCCTCCGTGTAGGGGTGCTTGGGACGCAGGAAGATCTCGCGGCGCTCTCCCACCTCCACGAAGTGGCCGAGGTACATCACCGCGACGCGGTCGGTCATGTGCCGGATCACGCTGAGGTCGTGCGTGACGAACAGCACGGTGAGGTGCAGATCGCGCTGCAGGTCCAGGAGCAGGTTGAGGATCTGCGCCTGCACGGAGACGTCCAGCGCAGAGGTCGGCTCGTCGGCCAGCAGCAGTTGCGGGTCGAGCGCCAGCGCGCGCGCCACGCCGATGCGCTGCCGCTGGCCGCCGGAGAAGGCGTAGGGGTAGCGGTTGAGCTGCTCCGGCTGCAGTCCCACTATGCGCATGAGCCGCTTCACCGCGTCGTCGAGCTCGCCGCCTTTCACGCCGTCGTTCACCATCAGCGGCTCGCCGATGATCCGCCGCACGGTCATGCGCGGATTGAGCGACGACTCCGGGTCCTGGAAGACCACGCGGATCCTGCGCCGCACGGCCTTGAGCGCATCGCGGTCGGCCGTCACCACGTCGATCGGCTCGGCGTCGTGCGGACGGAACACGATGTGGCCGTCGGTGGGCTCCACGGCACGAACCAGCAGCCGCAGCACCGTGGTCTTGCCGGACCCGCTCTCGCCGACCAGGCCCAGCGTCTCGCCGCGCTGAACTTGGAAGCTCACGTCGTCCACCGCGCGGATCCAGCCCACGGTGTGCTTGAGGATCCCGCGCTTGATCGGAAAGTATTTCTTCAGGCCGCGGACCGTGAGCACGTCCGGGACTTCGGCGGAGCCGTTGGGGTCAGCCAGGGGTCGCCTCCCCGGCGAGCTCCGCCTCCGGGACGGCGGGCTCGACCACCTCGTTTCCCTCGTAGAGGAAGCAGCGCACCGTGTGGCCGCTGTCGGTGCGGTACAGCGGCGGGAGTTGTGAGTCGCAGGTGCCGGCGATGAACTCCGCGCAGCGGTTGCTGAACGGACACCCGCGGGGCCGGCTGTACGGGTCCGGGACCGTTCCCTCGATCGCCTCCAGACGGCTCTTGGGCTCGACGCCGATACCGGGGATGGAGGCGAGCAGCGCGCGCGTGTAGGGGTGCTTGGGCTCGTCGAAGATGGCCACCACCTGGCCCTGCTCGACGACCGTGCCCAGGTACATCACCACCACCTCGTCCGCGAGCTCGGCGATGACGCCCATGTTGTGGGTGATGAAGATCATCGACATGCGGTTGGCGTCGTGCAGCGTGCGCAGCAGGTCGAGCACCTTGGCCTGGATGGTCACGTCGATCGCCGTGGTCGGCTCGTCGGCCATCAGCAGGCGCGGGTTGCCGGCCAGCGCCATGGCGACCAGCACGCGCTGCCGCATGCCGCCGGACAGCTCGAAGATGTAGGAGTCGATCAGGGTGCGCGGGGAGGGGATGCCGACCTCGGCCAGCAGGTCCACGCAGCGGTCGCGTCCGGTCTCCTTGGTGAGGTCCTCGTCGTACAGGCAGAGCGCCTCGACGATCTGGCTGCCGACCGTGTGCACGGGGCTGAGCGCGCTCATCGGCTCCTGGAAGATCATGGCGATCTCCCGGCCGCGGATCGACCGGAACTCCTCGCTCTGCGGGTCGAGTTGCGCCAGGTCCATGACGCCAGCGGCGTCGCTGGCGGCGGTGGTGGACGCGCCGTGAAAGCGGATGCTGCCTGAGACGATGCGTCCCGGCGGCGGGATGATGCCGAGGATGGAGCGCGCCGCGACCGACTTGCCGCATCCGCTTTCGCCGACGATGCCGACGATGCGCTGCTCGGGCACCTGGAACGACAGGCCGTCCACGGCGCGGACCACGCCCAGGTTGGTGAAGAAGTAGGTGCGCAGTCCGGAGACCTCCAGGAGAGGCCTCCCCGCCGAACCGGCGCCGCGCGCTCCGGAATTGCTCATGCGTCCGATTCGCGATGATAGCGGATGTCCGCCTCCACCTTCTCCACGACGATGCCGTTTCCGTACATGGCGGGACCGTAGGGAGCGCGCTCGCCCGAGGCGATGGAGACGCGGTTCTCGCCGACGATCACGTCGGCTGCCGGCAGCTCGAAGGTGATCTCCAGGAGCTTCTGGTCGGGATCCTCGACGTAGGAGGGGATGCTGCCGGCATGCGGTTGCGACCCACCGCCGTAGATCTGCGCGTCCTTGACCGTGGCGTCACGGCCCCGCTCGCGCAGGCGCCGGCCTCCCAGCCACACGTCGATCCGGTCCTGCGGATCGGCGGCCCAGAGGATCACGCGCAGGCGCGCGTGGGCGACCGTGTCGGCCTCCACGTCCCGCCAGACGTAGAGCGGCACGTGCACGGACTGCCCGTGGTTGGGGAGCTCCGCCGGCAGCGGCCGGTCGTGGTTGCAGCAGTAGAAGCAGCCCTCGTCGGTCCAGGGGAAGCCGCCGCGGCGCTCGACGACGTAGGTGGCATCGCGGCCCGTCATGGCGGCCGGCTCGCCGATCAGGAACATGGCCTCGGTGTGCTGGCCGTAGGTGCCGGCCATCACGTCGCCCTGGGAGCCCAGCCGGGTGTAGTGCTCCTCGGGCGCCGTGGGCCAATTGAAGACGTTCACGAAGTCCACGCCCTGCGCCCAGAAGTTGGAGAAGGCGCCCAGGAAGACCTCCAGCGACGGGCTGCAGTAGCCGTCCGTGGAGTGGTGGGCGTCGTGGGTGGCGGCGATCCGGATCGGGGTGCCGGCGGCGATGCTGCGGAAGCCCGCGACGTCGATGGTGAGCGTGCGCGAGCCGATCACGAAGATGTCGACCAGCAACTCGCGCGCCCAGGTCGCGACGTCCAGGCCGTCGGTCGCGCAGCCGGCCACCGTCTCCGGCACCTTCACGGCCAGCAGGATCGGCCGGCCGGACCGCTCCTCCATCTCCAGCGTCATCTCCCGCACGCCGCGTATGTAGGCGGTGGCGTCCTCGCGGTGCTGCCACTGGCGGCCGATCGGCAGGGTGGGCTGATGGCGGGAGAAGTCGAGCTGCAGGCCGTCGAAGGCGTAGCGGGACAGTAGCTCGCGGAGCACCGCCACCTTGTGCTCGCGCAGGCCGGGCGAGGACAGGTCGTAGAGCCCGTTCCACCACCAGCAGCGCTGCACCCAGTCGGGATGCTCCTCCTTCAGCCAGTTCCGTCGCGCCGGATCCGTGAGCGGCTGGCCGAGCGGCGGCTGCGCCGGGTCAACGGGCGCCACGCGGCTGTTCCAGAACACCTCCAGCCCGCGCCGGCGGGTCTCCTCGACCAGGGTGCCGACGAAGTCCACCCCCTGCTCCCGCCAACGGTTGAGGCCGGGGTCGTCGAGCAGCGGCAGCTTGTCGTTCTCGTAGAGCGCGTAGGCGTCCTCGCCGTCGCCGACGTCCCAGATGAAGCCGTCGATCTGGCTGCCCTCCAGGTCGGCGTGGTGGAAGCGCAGGTCCACGTACTCCTGCATCGGGATGCCCAGCAGGTCGATCGGGGTCATCCCGTCCATCTGGTCGAGGATGCGCCGCCGCCGCCCGACCGCTGCCAGGTGCGTGTCGCTGAGCCGAATCATGGTGATGAGTCTATCCGATTCGCGGGGTACGATCGTCGTTGCCCGTATGTCCGTCCTGCTGGTCGTCGTGGTCGCCGCCGCCGCCATCGGCGGCGTCTCGTTCCTGTTGAAGTTCATGCTCACCCGGGGGATCCGCCACGTCGAGAACGTGATCAACACCGCGATCGCCGACACGACCGACATCGTCAACGATCATGCGCTGCCGGAACGCTGGCACCGCGAGGTGACGCGGTCGGTGCGGCGCCACCCCGATGCCCGCCGTGGCGAAGCCGCGAAGCGGCTGGTCCTGCAGCGGCTGGACCGGCTGATCGCGCAGGTGGAGCGCGGCACCGTCATGCAGGGGGAGACGCGGGACTTCGCGATGGAGCGGCTGCGCGAGGTTCGCGAGCGCTGGGCGGGTTTCGGCTGGCCGGAGATCGCGGCGGCCGTCGCGACGCGGTCGTCCGCCGAGCCCGAGGAGGGGGATGGGCCGGAAGGCGAGCCGTAGCGCTAGCTGACCGGCAAACCCAGGGTCGGCACGTCGGCGGTGGTGCCGTGGGCCGGGAATCTGCCGATGCGGGCGCCCTCGTAGGCGATCTCCAGCTCCGCGTCCTCGACGGTCAGCGGCAACTCGTCCGCGGTGCGCTGGTTGCGCCGGCTGGCGCGCACGGTGAACCGGTTCACACCGGCGCGCGGCGGCGTCGCGCGCAGATCGTAGATGAACCAGGCCGTCCGCGGGTCCTGCCGTACGCCGGGCTCCATCGGATTGGCCAACGGCAGCGTCGTGGCGCCGTCCGGGCCTTCCATGCATACCTCCATCTCATCCTCGATCGTCGGGTTGGCCACGTGCAGGAGCAGGCGCACCGAGTGGATCACGTCCCCCGTTGCAGCCACGTCATCGACGATGTCGAAGGTCAGCGGCGCCGGATCGCCGGTGATGGTCAGGGGCAGGGTTCGCTCGATGTCCAGGCAGTTGGGAAACGACGTCGTCGAGCGCATCACCAGGTAGCGCTTGTCCAGGTAGCGCAGCCGCTCGGGATCGGCGATCTCGTCGAGCGCCGGCACCAGGTCCTGATCATAGGTCGGCAGGGTCCCGAACCAGTTGAACACGTACAGGCCGTCGACGCCCGCGCGGTGGTGGCGAGCGGCCATGCCGCGCACCATGTCGAGCGACATCGGCGTCATCAGCGGCGGGTCGTACCACCAGCGGTTGTGGCCGTCGTTGTGGCCGGCCTGGTAGCCCTCCTCGATCGCGGCCTGCAGGTGCACGGGCGAGCTCCGGGCCAGCGCCACCCACTCCGCCGCGTCGTGCTCGAAGTCCTGCGGGAAGAACGGCGAGGTCACCACGATGTCGACCAGGTGGTCGTCGATCCAGTCCTCGATGTCGATCCCCAGGCGGCGCGTCCCGTCGACGGTGGCCGGCAGGCGCACGGCCAGCCCGATCTCCCGGCCCTTGGTGCGACCGATCTCGTCCAGGCCGGCGCGCGTCTCGCGCACCATCTGCGTCAGCAGGTGGGCGTTGCGCCGCTCCTCGCCGTAGCGGAAGTAGCCGGGGATGCGGATGAAGTCGAACACGAAGCCGGCGCAGTCGTAGCGCTCGCACACCTCCAGGGCGATGTCGCGCCGCAGGGCGCGCACCTCCTCGTGCGCGAAGTCCTGCATCCAGGTCAGGGCCGACTGTGTCGCGGGGTGGTCCTTCCAGCCGGCGGCGCCCTCCTCGCCGATCAACAGGTCGGTGCGCTCCTCGTAGAAGCGGCTGCCGCCGAGCCGGTAGACCTTTCCGTTGGAGACGTGGTGCCAGTCGTTCATGCTCAGGCGGAACCAGAAGTCGATGCCCAGGCGCTGCGCCTCCTCCACCTGCAGGCCGAGCGGATCATGGCCGGCCGCCCAGGTCCGCTTCAGGTTCTCGGCGTGGCGCCAGTAGCGGACGTCGCCGAGCGTGGCGCCGCGCTCGTAGCGCTCCACCAGGTACTCCATGCGCGTCTTCTGCGAAGGGAACGCGGTGACGTAGCCGGCGTCGGGGCCGATCCCCTCCGTACAGGCGTCCACCGGGGTCCCCACGAAATAGCCGAGGTGGCCGGCGCCATGCATCTCCGGCGCCATCGGCGGGTTGTACATGGACTCGTAGGGGTGGTTCTGGTCCCACATGATGCGGTAGCGGCGTGCGAGCCGCCCGGCCGGTTTCTTCATTCGTTCTCCTCCCCTGCGGGCCGCATTGCGGTGCAACCGTAGCCGCACGGCGGCTTGCCGGTCGAGTTGCCCTCGTCCGGGGCCTCCTGCATCATCGGCCGTGCTGCCGGCAGACGGAGGTGACACGGCCCATGAAGAGGACGCCCGAGGGACTGATTTCGATCGTCGACACCCACCAGCATCTCTGGGACCTGGAGCGGCTGAACCCGCCGTGGCTGAGCCAGACACCGCCCGTGATGCAGCAGAGCTACACCATCGACACCTACCTGCGCGAGGCGCGGGGCACCGGCATCGAGCGGGCGGTCTACATGGAAGTCGACGTGGCCGTGTCCGACCGGCCGCTCGAGCGCGAGCTGGTCGCCGGGCTGTGCCTGCGCCCCGAGGTGCCGACCACGGCCGCGGTGTTCTCAGGCTCCGTCGATGCGGCCGATTTCGCGGGCGAGCTGGCGGCCATACGGCAGCAGAAGTCGTGCCGCGGCATCCGTCACCTTCTGCACCCCCCGACCGCCCCGCCCGGCACGCTGCTCTCGGACCGGTTCGCCGCCGGGCTGGCGCTGCTGGCGGATGTGGGCCTGCTGTTCGACATCTGCATCCGGCCGCGGGAGCTTGCCGATGCCGTGGAGATCGCGCGGCGCTGTCCGCGCAACACCTTCGTCGTCGACCACTGCGGCAACGCCGATCCCCTGGTGGTCGCAGGCAACACCGGGCCGTCTGACGACGAGGTGTACGGCCACGAACGGCAGCAGTGGCTGGACGACATGGCCGCGCTGGGCGCCCAGGCCAACGCGATCTGCAAGATCTCCGGCATCGTGGCCCGCGGCGGGCCGGGCTGGACGGCGGAGGACCTGGCGCCGACCGTCGATCACTGCATCGACTGCTTCGGCGAGGACCGCATCGTGTTCGGGAGCGACTGGCCGGTGTGCGTGCCCGCCAGCCCGCTGGCGGGCTGGGTCACCGCGCTGCGGAAGATCGTCAGCCGGCGGCCGGAGCGGCTGCAGCACGCGTTGCTGCACGGGAACGCCGAGCGCATCTACCGTCTGCCGTGATCCGCGGGCGGCCGGGGTGATCGAAGCGGAGCGTCACCGGATCCGCGCCGAGCTGCTGGCCGCTGCCCCCGGGCACATGCTCACGACGGTCGAGGCCCATGCCGCCGAGGTTCGGCGCACGCTTGCCCGATCCGCGCCCGCCACGCAGGACGCGGTGCTCGCCGGGGTCGCCGCGCTGGCCATCGATCTGCGCTCGGAGTGGATGCTGTGGGCACGCCAACCGGGAGATGGGACACGCGAGGCCGCGGCGGCCGCGTCGCACCACCTGTGCCGGCTGCTCGACGGGAACGGACGCTCGGACCTGAGCGACGCGGTGCGCTCGGAGGCCGCGTCAATCCAGGCGAGCAGCCTGGCGCGCCTGGCGCGCATGACCGCCGCGGGCGAGCGCGCAAACCCCTGGGGCAACGACTCGCCGGAGGAACTCGACTGGGCGCTGCGGCGGGGCGCGGTGCTGGTGACTACCAACCCGATCATGATCGACGCGGCGTGCCGCGCAGCGCCGGAGCGGTGGGAACCGGCGCGGGACACGATCGTCAAGGACACCGCGATCGAGCCCGGGCACCGGTCTGTCGAGCTCGCCCTGCGCGTGGTGGCCGGCGTCGCCCGCGAGCTGCGGCCGATCTTCGCTGCGAGCGCCGGCGCGTACGGCTGGGTTACGTATCAGGTCGACCCGCGCGCTGCCGGCGATGCCGCGTCGATGATCGACGAGGCGACGTACGTGCACGACCGCCTGTCGGCCGAGATCGGCGTCACGCCCAACGTGCGCTTCAAGCTGCCGGGAACCGAGGCGAGTCTGGACGCCTGCGCCGTCCTGGCCGCACGGGCGATCGGCCTGGTGATCACCGCGAGCTGCGCGGTCGCGCAGCACCTGGCGTTCGCGGAAGTGCTGGAGCGGAGCGCACCGGATGCGCGCACGGGGCCGGCCGGACTGCTGGTGATGATGAACGGCCGGCTCGACGAGACGGTCGCCGCCGAGTTGGCAGCGGCCGGCGACCCGGACCCGGAATCGGTCGCCCGGTGGGCGAGCGCGGCGATCACGCGCCGCTCGTACGCGTTGCTCCGCGAACGCGGCTGTCGCCGCTCCGCGCTGCTGGTCGCATCCATGCGCGGCCCGTGGAACATCGACACCGCGATCACCGCCGGCCCGGAGCCCGTGTACTTCTCCTGCTTCCCGGACCGGGCGCACGGCTATGACGGCCAGCCGCGCCGGCTCGACGCCGGCATCGACGGGCGGGTCGGCGGCGATGTCCTGGACCGGCTGGCGCGCAGCCGCAGCTTCCGGCTGGCCTTCGAGCCCGACGCGATGCAGCCCGCGCGGTTCGCCGAGCACCCGACGGTCGCCGCCACCCTCACGTCGTTCGCCGCGGCCCGCGATGCGCTCGATCGCTACACGATGAGCCCGCCGCGGGTTTGACCGGCGGCGCGAGTGCCGACCATCATCCGCTCTGAACATGGGGTCCTACATCATCCGCCGGCTGCTGATCATGGTGCCGACGGTGGCGCTGATCGCGGTGCTCACCTTCATCGTGGTGGAGCTTCCGCCCGGAGACTACGCCAGCCGGGTGGCCGATGCGATGGAGCAGCGCGGGGAAAACGTCGACATGGAGTACATCCAGGCGATCCGTGAGCTGTACCGGCTGGACGACCCCACGTTCGTGCGGTTCTTCACCTGGCTGGGCGGTTTCATGACCGGCGACATGGGCTACTCGATCGAATACCGCATGCCGGTGAGGCACGTGTTCCGGGACCGCTTTCCCATCACGATCCTGCTGTCGATCGCATCAATGTTGTTCACCTGGGCCGTGGCGTTTCCGATCGGCCTCTACTCGGCGGTGCGCCAATACTCGTTCGGCGACTATTTCTGGAGCGTGGTCGGCTTCATCGGGCTGTCGGTGCCCAACTTCCTGCTGGCGCTGGTGCTGATGTTCTACTCGGCCAAGTACTTCGGCGGCGCCATCGGCGGACTGTTCTCGAAGGAGTTCCAGGATGCCGCCTGGAGCATTCCGAAGGTCGTGAACCTGATGCAGAACCTGGCGATCCCGGTGATCGTGATCGGCACGGCCAGCACCGCGGGACTGATCCGCATTCTGCGCGCCAACCTGCTGGACGAGCTGAAGCGGCCCTACGTCGAGCTGGCGCGCGCCAAGGGACTGACCGAGCGGCGCCTGATCGTCAAGTACCCGCTGCGCATCGCCATCAACCCGTTCCTTTCTGGAGCGGGCAGCATCCTGCCGGGGCTGATCTCGGGCGCGGTGATCACGGAGATCGTGCTCGACCTGCCGGCCATGGGGCCGGTCTTCCTGCGCGCGATCCGCGCGGAGGACATGCAGTTGGTCTCGAGCTACATGCTGATCCTTGCGATCCTCACCGTCATCGGCACGCTGATCTCGGACCTGCTGCTTGCGGTCGCCGACCCGAGGATTCGCTATGAGTAGCGCCCCGGCCGACGCCCTGGCCCCTGCCGCGCCCGAGCGCCAAGTCTACGACGCCAGCCAGTGGAAGCTGATGCGGATCGCCTTCTTCAAGCACCGGCTGGCGGTGGCCGGGGCGGCGATCGTGGCCCTGGGGTATTTCACGCTGGTGTTCGCCGAGTTCCTGGTCCCCTACGATCCGACGCGTAGCGCGTTCGTGTCGCCGATGCAGTCCAACCAGCTCATTCCGCCCAGGCTGCCGCGCATCATCAGCCCGGAGGGCGTGCTCACGTGGCCTTACGTCCATCCACTCGTCGAGGCGCGCGATCCGGTGACCCTGCGCGTCACCTACGAGGAGGATCGCAGCGTCAGCTATCCGATCCGCCTGCTCGTCCGTGGCGAGCCCTACAAGATGTGGGGGCTGTTCCGGGGCGACCTGCACCTCTGGGGGGTCGACGGCGACACGCGCCTGAACCTGCTGGGCACGGATCAGAAGGCGCGGGACGTGTTCTCGCGCGTGCTGTGGGGTACGCGCATCTCGCTCAGCATCGGGCTGCTGGGGGTGCTGGTCACCTTCTTCCTGGCGATCATCCTGGGCACCGTATCCGGGTATTACTCGGGCGCGGTCGACACGCTGATCCAGCGCGTGATCGAGGTGATCGTCAGCGTGCCGACGCTGCCGCTGTGGATGGTGCTGACCGTGGCCATCCCGCTGAGCTGGCCGCTGGAGCGGGTGTTCTTCGCCATCACCCTGATCCTGGCGCTGCTCTCCTGGCCGGGGCTGGCGCGGACGGTGCGCGGCAAGGTGCTGGCGCTGCGGGAGGCCGACTACGCGATCGCCGCGCAACTCGACAACGGGTCCACCAGCCGGGTGATGTTCGCGCACGTGATCCCCGGGGTGATGAGCCACCTGATCGCGTCGCTCACCCTGTCGATCCCGGGCATGATACTGGGCGAGACCGCGCTGAGCTTCCTGGGGCTGGGACTCCACGAGCCGGTGGTGAGCTGGGGAGTGATGCTGCAGGATGCGCGGCAGCTCCGCACCATCCTGTTCGCTCCGTGGTTGCTGTGGCCGGTGGCGGCCGTGGTGTTCTTCATCCTGGCCTTCAACTTCATGGGCGACGGCCTGCGCGACGCCGCCGACCCCTACAAGTCGTAGGGTAGGGCCACCCGAACTTGCGCGCCGGACCGCACGGCGCGTACCATCCCGCATCCACACCAACCGACAAGGAAGGACCGAATGACGAAGAAGATCGCTCGTTACGGACTGCTGGCGTTGCTTGTCTGCGCCGGCGCTACCGTGGCCATGGCCGACATGATCGCCGACAACCACGGCAAGAACGCCTGGAATCTCTCCGAGTGGCAACAGGTCACCGGGCAGACGCTGACCCTCACGCAGTCGCCGATGCTGGATGCCATGGGCCTGCCGCCGCTGGAGCAGCGGCTTCCCGACGACCCGCTGGTCCTGCTTCCCACCAGCCAGGTGAAGAAGATCGGCACCTACCAGGATCTCGCCAGAATTCAGGGGAACGGACCGGAGGCGGTCGCCAGCAACACGACGCGGGTCATGTGCCGCTCCGCCGAGTACGGCGGCCAAGTCAACCGGTTCCTGCGCACCTGCCAGGACATGGTGGCGTCGAACGACAACCGCACCTGGACCATGACGCTGCGCAAGGGCGCCAAGTTCTCCGACGGCAGTCCGATGACCACCGAGGACGTCGCCTTCTTCGTGGAGGACATCGCGCAGTACGAGCCGTTCGGCACGGCGATCACCGGCGGCTCGCGCCTGGTCGCGGACGCGGAGTTCCAGATCATCGACGACTACACGTTCAGCCTCACCTGGCCGCAGCCCAACATCGGCCAGACGGGCCGTCTGGGCGAGTGGTACTACGTCTGGTTCCACAAGGGGTACCTGAGCCAGTTCCATCCCGAGTACGCGGGGCAGGACAAGGTCGATGCCATGGCCAAGGAGGCCGGTTTCGCCAGCGCAGCCGAGTTCTTCAAGGACAAGGCCGACGAGGGACAGGGCTTCCCGCGAGCCAATCCGGATCTTCCGACCATGGCGCCGTGGGTGCTCAAGGTCGGCGCGCCGGCCACCACCTACGTGTTCGAGCGCAACCCCTACTATCTGGGTGTCGACGCGATCGGCCAGCAACTCCCGTACTTCGACGAGGTGCGCCAGGACTCGACCACCGATCCGACGGTCCTGAAGCTGCGCGCGCTGAACGGCGAATACGACTGGATGTTCACCCTGGGGCTGGACATCTTCCCGGCCGCCAAGACCACCGAGGCCACCGAGCAGACCATTCGCGCCGTTCGCTGGGGCGGAGTCCATCTGGTCGGCGGCGCCCAGCTCCTGGAGTTCAACCAGACCACCAACGACCCGGACATGCGTGAGCTGGTCTCGAACCGCGACTTCCGTTGCGGCGTCTCGCACGCGATCTACCGCGAGGCGATCGCCACGTTGATCTTCTACGGCGCGGTGTCGTACGGCCCGCTGGCCTACTCGGAGCGCAGCCCGTTCTACAACGAGCGCGCCTCTACCGTCTGTGGCGACTACGACCTGGACATGGCCAACAGCCTGCTGGACTCGGCCGGCCTGAACGAGCGCGACGACGAAGGCAACCGGCTGTGGAAGGGCAAGCCGTTCGAGTTCACGGCGACCATCCGCATCCAGTACAACAGCGCCGAGGTGGCCGACGTGGTCAAGCAGAACCTCAGCGACGTCGGCATCAACATGAACATCCGCTCGACCGACGGCTGGGGCGGACTGCAGTCGGTGCGCAACAGCGGCGAGATGCAGGCGTACATCGGCCCGGCGTGGAGCACCTACGCGACCGACGTGCTGGAGACCGCCAGCTTCGGAGCGCCCTACACCAACCACGCCTATTTCGCGCCGAAGTGGTCGCAGTGGGTGGCCACCGACGGGGCGGAGGGCGAAGAGCCGCCGGACGTGGTCAAGGAAGGCATCGAGCTTCGGCAGATGCTGGGCACCCAGTCCGACATGGATGACCAGATCGCGACCATGAAGAAGATCACCGACCTGCACGCCGACAACGTGTGGGCGATCGGCATCGTCGGCGGGATCAACACGGTCATCACGTCGTACGACATGGCCAACGTGCCCGAGGACGACCCGGAGAACTGCATGCACTGCGGCGACACCGGCCGCCCGGAGGTCTGGTTCCGCGACGAGTAGACGAACGCGGCGGGCACACGATCCCGCCCGATACGCCTGACAACGGCGCCAGGCCGACTCGAACGAGTTGGCTCTGGCGCCTTTTTCGTGGAGACACGGGAGTCGACCTCGGCGCGGAGCAAACCGGCGTCCGAGTTGCGTGTCGCCGGCATCGGCCATAGACTGGATGATCCATTTTCCATACCAAAGGAAGGACCCAATGACGAAGAAGATCGTTCGTTACGGCCTGCTGGCGTTGCTCGTCTTCGCCGGCGCCGCCACCGCGCTGGCCGAGGGTGCCGGTGAAGGAGCGATGGCCGACGCCGGAGGTGCGGCCGTCATCGCCGACAACCACGGCAGGAACGCCTGGGATCTGTCCGCATGGGAGCAGGCCACCGGGCAGACGCTGACCCTCACGCAGGCGCCGATGCTGGATGCCATGGACCTGCCGCCGTTGGAGCAACGGCTTCCCGATGAGCCCCTGGTCCTGCTGCCGATCAGCGACGTGAAGAAGATCGGCACCTACCAGGACGTGGGCTGGCTGCAGGGCATCAGCCCCGGGCACCACGAGCGGGTCATGTGCCGCTCCGCCGAGTACGGGGGCCAGGTCAACCCGTTCCTGCGCACCTGCCAGGCGATGGAGTCGTCCAACGACGGCCGCACCTGGACCATGACGCTGCGCAAGGGCGCCAAGTGGTCGGACGGCACCGAGTTCACCACCGAGGACGTCGCCTTCTTCATGGAGGACGTCGCGCACTACGAGCCGTTCGGCACGGCGGTGACCAGCGGCTCACGCCACATCGCGGACGCGGAGTTCGAGGTCATCGACGACTACACCTTCAGCTTCACGTATCCGCAGACCAACATAGCCGAGGTGGGACGCCTGGCCGAGCATTACGTGGCGTGGTTCCACAAGGGGTATCTGAGCCAGTTCCACCCGGAGTACGCCGGGCAGGACAAGGTCGATGCCATGGCCAAGGAGGCCGGCTTCGCCAGCGCCGCCGAGTTCTTCAAGGACAAGGTCGACGAAGGCCAGGGCTTCCCGCGCGCCAACCCCGATCTCCCGACCATGACGCCGTGGGCGCTGAAGGTCGGTGCGCCGGCCACCACCTACGTGTTCGAACGCAACCCGTACTACCTGGCGGTGGACGCGATCGGCCAGCAACTCCCGTACTTCGACGAAGTGCGCCGGCATGCGACTACCGATCCGACCGTCCTCAAGCTGCGGGCGTTGAACGCCGAGTACGACTTCATGCTGTTCCTGGGGCTGGACATCTTCCCGGCCGCCAAGACCACGGAGGCGAACGAGCAGACCATCCGCGCGGCGAGCTGGGGCGGCGTGCACCTGGTCGGCGGCGCGCAGATGATCGAGTTCAACCAGACGACCAACGATCCCGACCTGCGCGAGCTGTTCTCGAGCCGTGACTTCCGCTGCGGCATCTCGCACGCGATCAACCGTGAGGCGATCGCCACGCTCATCTATTTCGGCGCGGTGCCCTACGGCCCGCTGGCCTACTCGGAGCGCAGCCCGTACTACAACGAGCGTGCGGCCACCGTGTGCGGCGACTACGATCTGGATACGGCCAACAGCCTGCTGGACTCGGCCGGCCTGAACGAGCGCGACGAGGAAGGCACCCGCATGTGGAAGGGCCAGCCGTTCGAGTTCACGGCGACGATCCGCATACAGTACGAGAGCGCGCCCGTGGCCGACATGGTCAAGCTCAACCTCGGGGACGTGGGCATCAACATGAACATCCGCTCGACCGACGGTTGGGGCGGACTGCAGTCGGTGCGCAACTCGGGGGAGATGCAGGCGTACATCGGCTCGGCGTGGAGCACGTACGCCACCGCCGTGCTGGAGACCGCCAGCTTCGGAGCGCCGTACACCAACCACGCCTACTTCGCGCCCAAGTGGACGCAGTGGGTGGCCACTGACGGAGAGGAGGGCGAGGAGCCGCCCGACGTGATCAAGGAAGGCGTGGCGCTGCGTCAGCTCCTGGCGACCCAGGCCGACCTGGACGACCGGATCGCCACCATGAAAAAGATTACCGACCTGCATGCCGACAACCTGTGGGCGATCGGCATCGTCGGTGGGGTGAACACGCGTGTCACCACCTACAACATGGCCAACGTGCCCGGGGACGACCCCGAGAACTGCTGGCACTGCGGCGACCGCGGCCGGCCGGAGGTCTGGTTCCGCGACCAGTAGGCGACTGGCGGACACATGATCCCCCGACACGCCTGACAGACGGCGTCAGGGCCGACTCGCACGAGCCGGCTTTGGCGCCGTTTTTCTGCCGGACACGAAGGAGTGACAGTCACCCGAACGGTCCCGTCACCTGACGCACTACTTCAAATCATCATGATAAATTGAAGTGAATGTTCAAGAGTTCGCTTCTTCTTCCTGATCCCGGCACCGAGAACTTCGCCGACGTCGGCACGGTGAATCGGCTCGCCAGGCGCGGAGCGCTGACCCCAGGATCACAGCTCTACGGCAAGGCGTTCGAGAACTGGCTCTTTCACGAGCTGTCCGCCTGCATTGCCTACCGCGAGTTGGACGTGGAGTTGAACTACTGGCGGCTGCCGAGCGGCATCGAGGTCGACTTCGTGCTCGGGGACATGCAGGTCGCGGTGGAGGCCAAGGCAAGCGCGCGGATCACCCGTGATCATCTCCAGGGGTGCGCACGCTGACAGAGGAGCACCCCGGTGTCCGGGAACGCATCGTCGTCTGCCTGGAGCCGCGACCCCGGCGCACGGACGACGGCATCGACGTCCTGCCCGCGACCGAGTTCGTACGGCGCCTCTGGCAGGGTGAGGTCGTTGCGGAGTGGGCGGAGCACTTCGCGACGCGTCCGGAAACCGACCTGCGTGTGACGGCAACAAGCAGCGAGGCGTCCACGGGGAACCAGAAGCGGGTCTCCGGCGCGTCGGCACCGGCCCGCTGCACGGTGACCGCGCGCGGAAACATCATCCCGAAGTTCGGATACGGATAGTCGAAGAACGGCGGCATGCTCCACTCGCCCTCGACCTCTCGGGCCAGGACCACCTCCAGGTATTGCCCCCACCGGTCGGCAATCACGATGTCCCCGATTTTCAGCGACGGATCGACGCCCCCCGCAATGCCCGAGAACACGATCCGTTCGACGTTGAAGTGGTCCAGCGCGAGCTGGGTCGTCATCGCCGCGTTGACGATGCTGATTCCGCTCAGGAACAGCACCACGTCCCGCCCCTGCAGGGTCCCCGCAGAGAACTCGACCCCGTTCACGGCGTACGTCGACGCGTCGGCGAGCTCCCCCTTGAGTATCGAGAGCTCCGGCGCGAAGGCCGACACCACCGCCGTTCGCGGAACATCGTCCTGAACCTCGTGCGCCGTCGCGAACGAAGCCGAGCCAAGCGACAGCAGCGCAACGCCAGCAAGAGCGACGATCGGTTTCGGCGTGCTGCCCCTTCCAGACCGCGGCCTCATGTATTGAATCCGCATGTGGAGGACGAGCGCTCAGGCGACATGAGAGTGAAGCCGAAGTGGAGTGTCAGCCGCTATGAGCGCAAAGTGCGCGTCGTGATGCATGAGCTCGGCGCCCGCCTCCAGCGCGCTGGCAAAGACGAGCAGATCGGTAGCCGGCACCGTCACCCCGCTGCGCCGCAGCCGATAGCCAAGGTCCGAGGCGCGGAGGCTGACCGCCCGGTCTACCGCCGTCCAGTGAAACGCCGTGAAGTCCGCCGTGATGGCGTCGTACTGCTCGCGGTCTCTGGTAAACGTGAGAATCTCGGCGGCGATGACCGGGTTTACCGCGACGTGGTCCCGGCGGATGGCGTCGGCCACCCAACGCTTGTACCGCGGGTCGCCTGCTGCCCGGTAGTACTCGATCCACACCGAGCTGTCGACCAAGATCATCGCTGCTCGCGGTACTGACGGAGCATCTCCTGGTCCAGATCGAGCTCTATGCTGCCCGCGTGACTCAACGCGGCCTTGCGCTTGCGTTCCCGCACCAGTTCCCGCAGTGCGATCGCGATGGTCTCCCGCTTGGTTGACGATGCCAGCAATGCCTGGGCTTCACTCAGCAACTCCTCGTCTACCGTTACCGTCAAGCGGGTCATTCCGACGGCAATGTCCCACGACCGGCGGCACCAGCACAAGGCACCATCAATGTACACCAGACAATGGTGCTTTACCGTGGCCTTGCCGCCATCGCGGCAGATCCGCGAGACTCTACCGGAGCGGTGGACAGTTCGTCTGGAGTGAACGGGGAGTCGTCAGCGCCGAGACATGGGACGTAGCGAGATCGATACCACCTACCTGCGGCGCTGCATCAAGACTCTCGGACAGGCGCTCGTCGCACTCCGCGCCGAAGGTTCCGAAGATGACGTCCTGTACGACATTTACCGGGCGGCGTGCGTCAAGGAGTTCGAGCTGGTGCTGGAGCAGAGCGGCAAACTGCTGAAGAAGCGCCTGCGACCATGGTTCGCCAGCAACCGAGAGGCGGACCGGTTGGCGTTCAAGGACGTGTTCCGGCATGCCGCCAAGCACGGCCTGATTCCGGCCGACTCCTGTGAGCGCTGGCTGGAGTACCGCGATAATCGCAACGACACCGCTCACGACTACGGCGAAGGCTTCGCCGAAGCCACGCTGAAGCTTCTGCCACGCTTCGTCGACGACGCCGGCAGACTGGCGGACGTGATCGCGGGAAAGGCCGATGGCTGAGCCTTCTGCCAAGATCGAGACGGGAAGGAACCTGCATCTGTCAGAGCGTCATCGGGCGCGTATCGAAGCGCTCGTCAAAACGCATGTGCCCGGCGTCGAGGTCTGGGCCTATGGGAGCCGGGTCAGCGGACTGAGCCACGATGGCAGCGACCTGGACCTCGTCCTGCGCGGTCCGGGCCTGGGCAAGATCGAGGCATCCCGTCTGGCGGACCTGGAGGATGCGCTGCGAGACTCTACCATCCCTTTCCTGGTGGAGATGCACGACTGGGCACGCCTGCCGGAGAGCTTTCACGCCGAGATCGAACGCCGCCACGTGGTGCTGGTCCGCGGAGTCCGGGGTGGATGAACGGAACGCTCAGACCTCCGCGTGCTCGTTGTGGGGGTTGTCCTCCGGGCCGAATGCCTCCCACGTGCCGTTGAAGAAGATGCGCTTCTCCGGCGGGAGCTTCGCCAGGGTCTCCTTGCTGGGGAGGCGGTAGGGCCGGTAGCCGTAGGTCGCCGCGCGGTCGTTGTACTTGTAGAACACGCCGTACCTGGGCTCGTTTCCCTGCCAGGACGCGGCCCCGTGCGCGAGCGTCTCCGTGAAGATTATGGCCGAGCCCTTGGGCGCCGCGATGTTGCGCACCAGCGGGCCGTCGATCGCGAACAGGCGCTTGTGGTCCTCCGGTGGGACGTGGAAGTCGCACTTGTGGGAGCCGGGAATGCAGGCGAAGCCGCCGTCCTCCTCGGCGATCTCCTGCAGGGTGAAAGCGACGACGGTGAGCCCGGTGTAGATCTGGTCCCCGTGCACGTAGTAGCGGAAGTTCACCCGGCCGCCGCGGTGGCCGCCGTGCATCTCGAAGTGCGGACAGCCTTTCGAGCGCACGAAGCTGTAGTTGGCTTCCAGCCGCAGCTTGGGGCCGATGATCTCGCTCAGGACCGAGATCAGCTTGGGATGGTCGATCAGGGTCGTGAACGGCTCGCCGAGATTCACCAGGCCAGAGGTCCTGTGCCAGGTGCCGTTCGCGTCGTAGCCGTCCGGCGTCTTGTCCATCGGCTCCATGTGCTCGCGGACCTTGCGCTTGGCCAGCTCGCACTCCGAGTCCGAGAGCACGTCTTTGACGATCAGGAATCCTTGCAGGTCGAAGAGATACTTCTGTGTTGCGGTCATCGTCCCTCCCTGGCGCGCCGCGCGCTGCTACGCAGGTGCGCGACGACTGTAGCATCGGCGTGTGGCTACCGCGATCCGCGGACGACCAGGGCCCGTGCCGCGGCGGCCGCGACCCCTAGCGCTGCCGCTACGGCGGCAGCGACCGCCAACTCTCCTTGCCACGTGCCGTCCAGTCCCCAGAGGGCCAGCTCTCCCGCGCGGACCGCGGCTGCCAGGAACAGCTCCAGCGCGGTGACCAGCAGGAACCGGCTGAAGAGCGTCCGGTAGCCTTCGCCCGCGGCCAGCATGGCTTCGGGGGGAAGATCGTGCACCGATTGCCTGAGCCACCGGCTGCGCACCCCGTAGCGGCTGTAGGCATAGACGGTGAACACCACGGCCGCGATGCAGCCAACGCCGGCCAGGACCGGCAGCCCGAAGCCGAACAGGAACCGCAGCAGGCTGACGCCGCCGCGTGGCGCGACGGTGTGGAGATCGCGCAGCAACCTCAGCAGTTCCAGCAGCAGTGAAAAGGCGTACCCGCCCAGGGCGATCGACGCCAGCGACAGCAGCGCGATCAGCGGCGCCTTGGCGCGCGCTGTGAGGTGGTCATAGTTCCCTGGCAGGCGTGCGTCACTCACGAGATAGGCCGGAATTCTACCTCTTTGCGTCGAATGAACTATGGGCGCGTTTCCGCGGCAATGCGGAGTGAGCCGGAGATGGTCGTCTCCTGCGTTCGCTGCGGCCTGGACAGGTCGCCGTCGCACACGGCGCGCGATCATGGCCAGTCTCGCCCATTTCCAAAGGATCGAGGGCTTGACCTGCCGTCACTGGGCGCGATAAGCCGGGACGCGTTCGGAAGGGGGTGATCGATGGCTGATCAGAGGAAGGACCGGCGTGTACGGCGGTACCGGGTGATGTGGGACCAGAACGCCGGGCAGGAGATGTACTACCACCCGCCGATCTCGGCAGAGCGGATCGCGCAGGCGCACTTCGGCTTCTTTCAGGGCCGACCGGTGGACGCCTACGTCGGCGCCATGGGCTCCAACGCCGGCTTCACCGTGGGGTGGCCGACCGAGGTGAAGGGCGTGGAGTTCATCGTCGACCGTATGCAGCGCGGCGCGCGCATCGGGGACATCAAGCTGTGGCGCGCCGCCGAGCACCTGCGACTGGCATTCGCGGCCGGCATCGACCCGGAAGCGGTCAAGGTGCGGGAGGCCAAGCGCATCGGCGTCGACTTCTGGTTCCGGCTGGCCATGAACGACTGGCATCACTGGGGCGTCGACGCCGCCGACGCCAATCTGTGGTCGGGCGAGTTCTTCATCGAGCACCCCGAGTACCTGATCGGCGAGGACGGCGCCGCCGGCTGGCCGGACAGGCTGCGGAACGTGCTGCGTTCCTTCCAGGACTACGCCCACCAGGAGGTCCGTGACCTGCGGCGCGACCTGGCCTTCGAATCGTGCGAGCGCTACGACCTGGACGGCTTTCTGTGCGACTACATGCGCTGCCCCGGCTACTTCAAGCACGGCCAGGAGCAGGCCGGCATGGCGCTGATGACCGACATGATGCGGGAGATGCGCACGGGGATCGACCGTATCGGCGATGCGCGCGGCCGGCCGATCGGCTTCGCCGCGCGGGTGCCGAACACGATCGCCGGCAGCGAGCGCCTCGGCCTGGACGTGCGCACCTGGGTGCGCGACGGCTTGGTCGACATACTCGTGCCCTCCTGCTTCTTCGGCCAGGACATGGAGGAGGACATGGGTGAGTGGGTGGAGCTGGCCGCCCCGACCGACACGCAGATCTACCCGGCGATCGAGGAGGGCTACCTGGCCGGCGACTCCGAAGACAAGCGCTGGTTCGTGGAGACGCCGCTCATGACGGGGATGACCAACGAGATGACGCGGGCGATCGCCGCGCGCCACTTGGCGAGGGGCGTTCCCGGCCTGTACGTGTTCAACTACTTCGGCACCGCGCCCACCTACAACTACGACAATCGCGACGTGCTGGACGACATCGGCAATCCGATGCGGCTGGAGTTCAAGGACAAGACCTACGTGGTCATGCGCTCGCACGACTCGTTCCCCAACTGCCTGGAGACCGATCACCAGATCCCGGCGGTGGTCGGCTCCGAGCCGCTGCGGATCTCGATCGAGGTGGCCGACGACGCCCGCGGCAAGGCGGACCGCCTCTGCGAGTGCCGCCTGCGCGTCCACCTGACCAACATGACCGGATACGACGAGGTCGAGGTCGCCCTCAACGGCGAGTTGCTGGAATGCGACACGCCCATGCGGGCCGGCGCCTACTACCTGCGCTGGGTCGGGCGTGACTGGTTCGAATACGACCTGGCCGGCCACCTGCCGCGGCGCGGCAGCAACGAGGTGACGCTGCGGATGGCAAAGCGCAACGAGCGCCTGGCGGACGAGTTCGACATCACCGTCGAGGACATTGAGCTTTCGATCCGCTACGAGTATCCCGACGGCATCTGGCCCGATTCGCCGCGGCCGGGGTGACCACGCCGGCCGCGGCCCTGGACTACCGGGGCAAGCTTGTCCATCGGTTTCGTGCCGCCGGCGAGGCCGGCACCGACGGGGTGTTCCCTCGCCATGTCAACGGCCTTCAGCTCAGCCGCGACCGCTTTCTGCTGCTGCTGACCAGCGGCGGCTGGCGCGGCTCGGACGACAACCGCGGCACCCTGTACCAGATCCGCGCTGGCGGCTACGACGGCGAGTTGGTAGGCGAGGGAGTGCTCCGCGCCACCACCGACGACTGGGACGCATGTGCGGATGGCCGCGTCTACAGCCGGCAGACGGTCGGCCCGCTGGGGTTTGGCGTGCCGGCCGGGGCGCTCATCGATGGGCAGGTTCCGGCGCACGCCGGACTGTTTACCTTCATGTGGAAGCGGGTCGCCCGGCCCCTCGATCCCGACAGCGGATGGCTGGCGCTCGAGACGCTCGAGGAGGTAGGAAACCGTCTTGACGCGACCGCGCTGGTCGAATGGACGCAACTGCGCTTCGATCCGGCCGCCGACGCCTTCACGCCGGTGGTGGCGGTGCAGCCGCTGCGGCAGAAGGGCTACGGGGCGGGGTACACGTGGTGCGAGCGCCCGGAGATACGCCGCCTGATCACCGGCATGGTCAACCCGGTGCCGATCGACGGCGATGCCACCCGCTGGCTGGCGCCCATGACGGTGTTCTGCCCATCCACCGAGCGCGTCGCATGCCTGGAGTTCTCCTATGGACCTGCGGCCGGCCGGTACGAGTGGACCCGCACCGGGCCGGTCTCGGCGGAAGGGCTCTGGGAGCCGTGCCCGATGCGGCTCGGCGAGGGCGACTGGGCGATCAGCGCGCGGGTGCGTCCGGCATTCCGCCGTCCCGAGGGAGGAGTGGCGTGGCTGCGCGCCGCCGATCCGCTCACCGAGCTGCCGCAGCCGGTCTACGTCGACGTGCCGTCGCCCGGCCTGCAGACCGCGTTCCGCTGCGCCGATGGCGTGATCCGGATCTACAGCAACGACTCGCGCGTCCGGCCGGGTTGGCCGGGGATGCGCAACCCCCTCTATCAGTGGGAGGTCGATCCGGAGCAGGGATTTGCCGTCGGCGAGCCGCAGGTGGTGTTCGACTCGGTTGACTGGAAGATGCCGATCCGCGACGAGGCGAACGCCGTGGTGGATCAGGCCAAGGTGCTGTCACATGGGGGAGGAGACCGCCAGACGGTGGTGCATCGGCTGCGAACCTTCGCGCTGGCCGATCCGGCACATGCCGGCGTCGCCGTGAATGCCGCCGAGCGGGAGGCACACGGCATCTACTACTCGGATCTGGTATTCGATCGAGCCTACCCGGGGGAATGGGAGTTCGCCGCGAACACCGGTGAGTAGCGGCGCCGTCATGCCGTTTGCCGGTGATCTCATCATCGCAGGTTACCGAAGAGTCTGAAGTTGAGGGTCCACCGAGATCCGTGATCGGCGCATCCGTGTCCGAGGTGGGCCTGTCCTTGTCAATTGACGTAAAGGAAGTAATAATCCCGGCATTCCTTACCATCGGTCTTCACGGGAGGTGACCCATGCTCGCCAAGCTGACTTCCAAGAACCAGCTCACCTTGCCCAAGGCGGTTCTCTCCGATTTGCCGAAATCAGATTATTTTGATGTTACCAAAGAAAATGGACGCATCATACTGACTCCCGTGCGGTTGACCCGTCCTGATGCCGTGCGCGCCAAGCTCGCTGAGCTCGGCGTTTCCGAGGCCGACGTGGCCGACGCCGTCACATGGGCTCGCCGGGCGGAGTGATCTGTGTGCGAGTGGTGCTCGACACCAACGTGCTGCTGTCGGCCCTGCTGTTTCCCGCCGGGTCGTTGTCCTGGCTGCGCCGAGCGTGGCAGTCCGCGTCCATGGTGCCGCTGGCGAGCCGCGATACCACGACGGAGCTGATCCGGGTGCTGTCATATCCGAAGTTTCGCTTGACCGATGCCGAGCGGGACGACCTGCTGGCCGACTACCTGCCTTGGTGCGAGTCGGTGGTCACGTCGAATCCGCCGGCCGTGCCGAGCTGTCGTGATCCCGCCGACAGGCCGTTCCTTGAGCTCGCGCTGGTGGGCCGAGCCGACGCTTTGGTGACCGGGGATGGCGACCTGATCTCGCTGGCATCCGGGTTCTCCATTCCCATTCTCACCGCACGCGCCGCGAGGGACCGCTGGTTTGCCGTGAAGCGGCCGCCCGGCTGACTATGAGCGACAGGCGGCGCCCTATCCGGGCGCGACGCCCTCGGAGGCAAGATCCGCGAACATCGGCGAATAGCGGCCGCGCGGGCTCATCTCGACCAGGGTGTCGCCCTCGAACACCATGTCGTGCCGCTGCCAGTAGACCCACTCCGCCTCGGAGCGGCGCACCGGCGTAAAGCGCACTTGCACCTGGGTTCCGGCCGGCAGCGGATCGGTCACTGCCCACGGCTCGATGCGCCGGAGGCCGAGCCCGGCGCCGGTTTCGCCGTCGAGGCCGAGGGTCAGTTCGCGCCAGGGCAGCCAGTCGGGCTTGCGCACCCACAGGCTGCCGGCCGCCGGCATCGTCACGGTCACGTCTCCGGCCGCGGGCAGCCGGCTGCTGGTGCGCGCGGCGGCGCGGTCCGTGGAGAACAGCAGGTTGAGCCGCGTGTCCGAACCGTGGCGCGTCGATCCGTGGCGGAGCGCCGCCCACAGGCACTGGATGCCGCCCTGGACGACGTCCAGGACGCTGGTGGCGACGCCCAGCGGGTCGGGGACGTGGCGGTCCGAGGGGCTGGGGAAGCCCCAGCCGCCGTCGGCCTCCGGTGGGAACTCGGTCACCGCGTAGTCGGGTGCGTCCTCCGGGCTCAGCATCTCCTGGCCGGTCAGCCATTGGCTCGGAAGGACGTGGCTGCGGATCATGCGCTCGGCGACACCGAAGTACTCGGGCCGGCCGGCCAGTCCCAGGATGATCGCCGTCTGGATCATGTCGCCGGTGTTGTTGATCTCGCCCCGGCCGGGCACGCGCTCGTTGCCCAGGTTCTCGATCGACCAGCCGAAGCTGCTGCACGTGGGCGCCAGCCCCACGTCGAAGATGCGGCGGGCGTGCTCGACGGTGTCCAGGTCGCCGATCAGCAGCCCGTAGTCGGCCAGCCCTTGAACGGTCCCGGTGATCGAGTGGGTGTGAGCGCCGGCCTGCGCGGTGAGGCGGCCGTCCTCCGTGAACGACGTGGTGCGCGCCAGCCGCACGAAGCGGCCGGCCAGCTCCAGGGCCCGCTGGTCACCGGTCAGGCGGAAGAGGTGGGTGAGTGCCATCACGGTCCGGGCTCGCGACCGCGGCGGCGGCGACTCGATGCCGTCGCGCTCGTCCGTGAACCCCGGATGTTTCAGGCTGGGCTCGGCCGCGATCAGGTCGACCCGCCAGGTGCCGTCGGGGTTGGTGAGGCGGATCCAGGTGTCGAGCAGCGTTCCCAGCCGCTCGCGGGCGGCGCGGTCGTCGCGGACGGCCGCCAGCTCCGTGAACGACTGCACCATCTCGCGCAGGTCGTGGGGATTGGTCTGCCCGTCGACCTGCGGGAATCCGAGCGGATTGTCGGTCAGTTCCAGCAGCACGGCGCGCAGGCCTTCGACGACCGCCTCCGGCGCCGGGGTGCCGCTCGCCGCGGCTCCCTTCAGCAACGCGTCCACGGCACGGCCGTAGTTGTGCGGGTCCAGCACGCCCTCGGCCAGGCGGCGCTCGGACCAGCGGGCGACGCAGGCCATGGCGCGGGCGATGCGGGCGGGCAGATCGGCGTCACAAGGGTTCGGCATCGGTTCCTCCGGAGCGCTATGATGCGGCGCCATGGCGCAGCGCGACAACGAGAGCGGAAGGCTGGCGCCCGAGTCGGTCGAGGCGCTCACGTTCGACATCTTCGGAACGATCGTCGACTGGCGGAGCGGCGTGATCGACGCCGGCCGCGAGCTGCACGGGCGTATCGGCAAGGGCACGGACTGGGCCCGGCTGGCCGATGCGTGGCGCGGCGGGTACGAGCCGGCGATGGAGCCGGTGCGCAGCGGCCGGCGGCCCTGGGAGCCGATCGACGTGCTGCACGGCGAGATCCTGGACCGCCTGCTGGCCGAGCGCGGACTGGGGCTTGATGCGCACGACCGCCACTGGTTCATCCACGCCTGGCACCGGCTGCCGGCATGGCCGGACGTGCAGGCCGGGCTGGCGCGGCTGCGGAGTCGCTTCAAGGTCTGCGCGCTGTCGAACGGCAACGTCTCGCTGCTGGAGGATCTGGCGACCTGCAATGATCTCGGCTTCGACCACATACTGTCGGCCGAGCACGCACGCACCTACAAGCCGCTGCCCGCAGTCTACACCACGGCCGCTTCGCGGCTGAATCTTCCGCCGGAGCGCATCCTCATGGTCGCCGCGCACGACGACGACCTCCGAGGAGCACGAGCCGTCGGCTTCCGCACGGCTTACCTGCCGCGGCCCACCGAATGGGGTCCGAACGGCAGCGCCGAGGCGCCGGCCGAGCCGCACGACCTGACGGTCGCCGATTGCGCGGCACTCGCCGACGAGCTGGGAGTTTAGTTCCGCGTAGCGTCAGTTCCCCTCCACAAGCTTGGTCGCTCTGATGGAGTACATGTGCGGGAACGACTCTCCGTGGTGCGGGAACCGCCACCGCCCGTCCTCGCACCGCTCCATGCCGGCGTACGGCTGGCTGCAGAACGGGAACTCGTGCAGGAAATCGATCGTCAATCCGGCGTCGATCAGCGCGGTCACCACGTCGCCGAGGGGGTGCTGCCACTCATGGTGGGGACTCGAGATCAGTTCCCTGCCCGCGTAGCTCGGTTGGTTGCCCGGGGTCGACACCTCCCCGTGGAAGTAGCCGTACGCCGCCTTCAGATCACCTGATTCCGAGACCTCGAACGCGTCCAGGAACGGATGGAACTCCACGATGTGGAACGCTCCGCCCGGCTTGAGCATGCGGTGAATGACCGACGCCCACCTGTCCAGATCAGGGAGCCAGACCAGGACACCGTATGACGTGAACACCACGTCGAACTCTTCAACGAGCACGTCCGGCAGGTCGTACACGTCGGAACAGATGAACCGCGTGTGCAGTTCCAGCTCATCGCTCAGCGACCTCGCCAGATCGATCGCGGCGTCGGAGAAGTCGATGCCCGTGGCCTTCGCACCCAGACGCGCCCACGACATCGTGTCCAGGCCGAAGTGACACTGGAGGTGGAGCAGCGTCTTGCCGGCGACGTCGCCGACCTCGTTTCGCTCCACATCGGTCAGCGTCATCCGGCCCGCCTTGAAGCCCTCGACGTCATAGAACGAGGACGACGCGTGGATCGGCGTCCGCTCATTCCAGTTCTGGCGATTGTCCCGGAGTCGTTCGTCTTTCATGGGCTATAGAACGCCATCCTATAGCCCAGAGGCCCTATCCGGTGACGGCGTAGATGGCGGAGGCGCGGGCGTAGAAGCGGACGCGGACCAGGGAGCCTGCCAGCTCGGAGGCGTCGCGGCGGCGGCCGTCGCCCTGCCAGACCAGGGGGTGGTCGGGGCGGTCGAGGGGAGCCTGCAGCAGGCAGCCGTCGCGCTCGTAGCCGGGGATCACCCGGTCGCGGTCGTCGATCAGCTCGGCCATCACGTAGGCCTGGTTTTCCTGGTTGTCGTACTCGTCGCCGGGGATCTTGACGTTGAGCATCAGCGGGCCGGCCGGCATCGGGAACTCGGCCGTCTCGAAATGCGAGTTGGTCGTCGACGTCGCATACGTCAGCCGGTCGGCCGGCAGGCCGTGCAGGCGGTCGGCACGCTGGAACAGCATCATCCCGTTCACGAGGATCGGGTTGTGCAGCGAGAAGGCGCCGGCGTCGATCTCCCGGAACGGCCGGCTCCAGTTCAGGCCGTCGCGGCTGATCCAGCGTTCGCAGGGCAGGAACACGCCGTGGCCGTTGGCGCGCATCGGGTCGATGCCGGGCTGGATGAAGCTGCCGGCGTAGTTGTTCATGTGCATGTAGTAGCGGCCCTCATGGGCAAAGGTGCTGCCCGAGTAGAACTCCAGGTCGGGCGGGTCCTCGTCGTCAGGCGAGATCTGGAACTCGATCGGCACCAGCCGCCCGCGCAGCAGCCGCATGTTGTTGTGGTACTCGGGCTTCTCGAAGTACTGGCTGGCGGTGTCCGGCGTCCACGTGAGGCCGTCCTCGCTGGTGCGGATCGTCACCACGCGGCGCCCGTTGAGGACCAGGTCGTGCACGCCCTTGTCCCAGCGCTGCCAGCCCTTGCCGTAGTAGATGAACCGCTGCACGGCAGGGCTCCACATGGCGCCCCAGGCGTCGCCGTCGGCGAACACCGGCCCGCCCGGATGCTCCTCCCAGCTCTCGCCGTCGCGGCTGTGGAAGATGTACATCTGCATCTCGCCGTCGTGGATGGCGTTCTTCATGAAGACGTAGCGCTCGAGCTCCGGGCTGTAGGCCATGCGCGCGGCGTAGTGCCACTTGTACTCCGAGCGCTCACAGACGACGTGCGTGTCCTCGAAGCGGATGCCGTCGGCCGTCACGCTGCGCAGCAGCTTCCAGGGCGTGTGCCGGCTCATCTGGTAGTGGAACACGTCGCAGGTCCCGTCGGTCCGGGGCGCCGCGAAGCAGATGACGTCGCGCATCTCGGTCTTGCCCAGCGGCCGGAACGGGGTCGGGCGAAACCGCACGTGGCCCCATGGCCGATGCACGTCGTGCCGGTCCATGAACAGCAGCTTCATCGGCACGGATCTTAGCGGGCTCTTGTCGCTGCCGGCCAGTTCGGTAGGATCGGTGCGGGATGAAGAGCGCCAGGATCGTCGCTCCCGGACGCGTCCACGTGGGCGAGGTCGCCGATCTGACCGTGCAGCCCGGCACGGCGGTCGTCCGCCCGCTGGCCATCGCCATCGACGGCAGCGACACCCGCCGCGTCTACGACGGAGCCCCGGAGTCCTACCCCCTGGCTCCGTCCACCTGCGCGCACCAGGTCGTCGGCCGCGTGGAGGCGATCGAGTACGTCGGCGTCAAGCCGCTGCCGTTCGTGGTGGACGAGGTGGCGATCGTCCGGCGTCCCGGCTACGACGGGCTGGCCGAGCAGATCCTGGTGCCGATCGGCGAGCTCATCCACCAGACGCTGGACACGCCGCTGGAGCGCCTGGTGCTGGTGCACCAGCTCGCCCGCGCGCTGATGGCGGCCGAGCGGCTCCGCGACGTGGTCGGCCGGTCGGTGGCCGTGGTCGGGCAGGGGCCGGCCGGCCTGGTGCTGGACGCCGTGCTGCGGCGCGCCGGCGCGCGGCAGGTGATCGGCATCGACCCTCTTCGCGCGCGCCGGGAAGCGGCGCTCCGGTTCGGGGCGACTGCGGCCGTCGATCCTGGCAATGGCGAGGCCGACGGCGTGACGCGGGTAGCGGCGATCTCAGGCGCGCAACTCCCCGACGTGGTGGTGGAGGCGGCCGGCACCGCGGAATCGATCAACCTGGCGGTCGCACTGGTGCGGGCCGAGGGCCGCCTGCTGCTCTACGGCGAGCCGCGCGCGCCGACCTTTCCGTTCGACTTCGGCGTGCTCTACGAGAAGCAGTGCTCGGTGCTCATGTCGACGCCGGCCACCTACGAGGCCGACGGCTACCACGCCTATCGCCTGGCTACCAACCACCTGGCCCGCGACGACTTCGACTTCGACGGCCTGATCACCCACCGCCTGCCGATCGGCGACGCGGCGCGCGCGTACGAGCTGTCGCGCTCCGGCGACGACGGCGCATGCCAGGTGGTGATCGAGCTCGGCTCGTGAAGGACCCGAACGCGGGCGTCCCACCCAGTGGCGTGCACGACCGGGGCGGTTTGCCCTCCGCAGAGCCGATCGACCGTTCGACCCACGAGCTGGCCGACTGGGAGCACCTCACCAACGCCCTGGTCGGCGTGCTCCGGCATCGCGGCCTGTTCACCGTCGACGAGCTGCGTCGCGGCATCGAGTCGCTGCCGCCGGAGCGGTACGAATCCTGCAGCTACTACGAGCGCTGGGCGTCCTCGCTCGAAACCGTGCTGGTGGAGAAGGGCGTGCTGACCAGCGAGGAGATCGACGCCAGGGCGAAGACGGTGGGCGGCAGGTGGGAGTAGTGCTCTCCGCCGCGTCCGGCCGCTTCGTTCCCGGCGATGCCGTGACGGTCCGGCGGGATCGCGTCCCGCACCACCACCGTACGCCGTGGTTCATCAAGGGCAGGCGCGGCAGGATCCGCGCGGTGAGCGGGCCGTTCTTCGATCCCGAGTCCCGCGCCCACGGCGGCAGCGGCTTCCCCAAGCGCCTGCTGTACCACGTGGAGTTCAGCCAGACCGACCTCTGGGGAGACCGGTACGACGGCGGCGAAGGCGACGTGCTCCTGATCGACGTGTACGAAGGGTGGCTGGAGCCGGCGGGAGGCGCGGCATGAGCGGCGATCACGATCGCGATCACGATTCCGAACACGCGGGCATCCATCCCGACATCGAGCTCACCGAGCCCGCCCGGCGCGCCATCGCCATGCATGAGCTGCTGGTGGAGAAGGGGGTTCTTGATCCCGGCGAGCTCGCCGAGCAGATTCAGCGGGTCCGCTCCCGCTCGGCGGCGGACGGCGCGCGGGTCGTTGCCCGGGCGTGGGTCGATCCCGAGTTCAAGGGAAAGCTCCTGCGGGACGCGCGCTCGGCCGTCGCCGAGCTTGGCTACACCCTCACGCACGACGCCGAGCTGGCGGTGGTGGAGAACACGGACGCCGTGCACCATCTGGTCGTGTGCACGCTCTGCTCCTGCTATCCGACCGCTCTGCTCGGTCCGCCGCCCGACTGGTACAAGAGCAGCCCCTACCGCCAGCGCGCGGTCGTGGAGCCGCGGGCGGTCATGCACGAATTCGGCCTGGAGATCGCCGGCCACGTGCAGGTGCGGGTCGTGGACAGCACCGCCGACCTGCGCTACCTGGTCCTGCCGCGGCGGCCGGCCGGGACGGAAGGGCTGGCGGAGGAAGAGCTGGCCGAGCTGGTGACGCGGGACAGCATGATCGGCGTGACGGATCCGCTCGAAGCGCGAAGCGCATGAGCGATCCTGCGCTCCCTGCCTACCGACGCATGTCGGTCGTGCACCCGGTGCCGGTGGCAGACGAGGAGGTGCGCGCCAGGTTCTGCGAGCTGCTGGGCCTGCTCGACGTGCCCGGTCCGGGATCCGTGACGGCGGAGCTGGGGGAGAGCGAGACCGGCGCGGACGGCGTGACCGTCACGCCGCTGCGCTTCCGCAACGAGCTCGACGAGGTCGTGCCCTGCATCCTGATGCGATCGGCCGGCACCGGCGACGAGCTGGGCGGGATCGTCTGCATGCCCGGCACCGGCGGCACCGCCGAGCTGATCAGCGGCGAGCGACTGTACCGGCCGCTCCGGCACCGGGGACCGCTGCACGGCTGGGCCCGCGAGCTGGCGCGGCGCGGCTTCGCAACGCTGGCGGTCACCATCAGGGGGACCACGGCGCGCCAGCCCAACCCGCTGGAGCGGGAGCGGGAATCCAAGGCGATGGAGCCGTTCGGAAGGACGGCGGTCGGGCTGCGCGTGCGCGAAGCGCTGCAGGCGGCGCGGGCGCTGGCGGCCGTCGACGGGGTGAGCACCGGGCGCATCGGGCTCACCGGCTTCTCGCTGGGCGGGCAGGCCGCGTGGCTGGCGCAGGCGGCCGCTCCCTGGATCCAGGCCTCGGCATCGCTGGCGGGCGGCCTCGGCAGCATGGCGGCGGTCATCCGGGAAGGCGACCTGGACCGCCACTCCAGCCCGTGGTACATCCCGCACCTGCTGCGGCACTTCGACCAGGGCCGCATCGTGCGGGTGTGCATCTGTCCGCGGCCGCTCATGGTGCTGGCGCCGACCGAGGACGAGGACATGCCGGCGAGCGGGGTCGACGAGATGGAGCGCGAGGTGCGGCCGGCCTACGCCCTGGCCTGCTGCCCCCACCGCTTCGAGGTGCACCGGCCCCACCTCAACCACCTCTTCCTGCCCGAGCACCTCGACTCGGTGGCAGCCTTCTTCGGACGGTGGCTGTCGTGACCGCCGGCTCGCGCTACCGCGAGATCGAGGTGTACGGGACGCCGCGCGAGATGGGCCGCCAGCTTGGCGAAGCGGCGCGGGAGGAGATCCGAGGCTTCACGGACGTCGCCATCGAGCGGGTCAACAAGACGGTGTCGATCAGCCGCGAGCAGGCGCTCGCCACCGCCTCCGCGTGCATCCCGTACGCCGCCGGCTATGCGCCGGAGCTGCTCGCCGAGCTGCGCGGGACGGCCGAGTCGAGCGGCGTCTCGCTGGACGAGCTGATGCTCCTGCAGGTCCGCAACCAGCTTCGCGACCGGCCGGACACCGGCCCTCCGAACGAAGGCGGGTGCACGGCGCTGGCGGCGCGCCGGCCCGCGCTGGTCGCGCAGAACTGGGACAACGACCCGGCGCTCGATCCGTACACGGTGGTGCTGACGCGCCGGCCGCTCGCCGGCCCGGCGACGCTGACGGTCGGCCAGGCCGGCCTGATCGGCTACATCGGCTGCGGCGAGCGCGGCATCGGCGTGTGCCTGAACACCCTGCCGGCGCCGTCCCGCGAGGTGGGCGTGCCGCACTACTTCATCGTCCGCCGCGTGCTGGAGGCCGACTCGCTCGACGCCGCGATCGAGGCGGTGCGGAGCGCGCATCGTGCCATCCCCGCCAACCTGATCCTGGCCACGCCGCAGGGGCCGGCCGACTTCGAGATCCTGATCGACGACCTGCACGTGCTTCGGCCGGAGGACGGCGCCGCCTGGCTGACGCACACCAACCACTGCCTGCACCCGGCGCTGACGGACGTCAACGAGCGGTTTCCGGAGCTGATCGAGTCGCGGCCGCGCAAGCGGCGGATCGACTCCCTCCTCGAGGAGGCTGACGGCGGCATCGACGTCGGCGCGGCGAAGGCGGCGCTGCGCGACCACCACGACGAGCCTCGGTCGATCTGCCGGCATGCCAACGACCACCCCCGGTACGGCTTCTGGACCAGCGTGCTGTCGGTTGTGATCGAGGCGGACGCCGGCCGCATGCACGTCACCCGCGGCAACCCCTGCTCGAACCCCTACGAGGAGTACCGGCTCCTGTCGATGTAAGTCCTGTCCTGAGTCGTGACGGCTATGCGACCCAGAAGCGGTGCACGGTGCGGTGCCGGTAGGTCTGGCCGGGGCGCAGCACGATGGGCGGGAAGTGGGGCTGGTGCACGCTGTCGGGGAAGTGCTGGGTCTCCAGGCAAAGGGCGCCCCGCCGACCGAAGGTGCGCCCGCCGGCTCCCGTGGTGGGCTCCAGGAACTCCGAGGTGTAGAGCTGCACGCCGGGCTGGGTGGTGGCGACCTCCATGACCCGTCCGGAGCCGGGCGCGTACACGCGGGCGAACGTGCGGAGCTGCCCCGGCGCGCCGTCGATCACGAAGCAGTGGTCGTAGCCGCCGGCCTGCCTGATCCGTTCGCCGATCGGGCGGGGGCTGGTGAAGTCGAACGGGGTCCCCGCCACCGGGAGCACTGCCCCGGTCGGCACCCCGTCGTCGCCCCGTTCCAGGACGTGCGCGCAGTGCAGGTGCAGGTCGTGCCCGTCCACGCTGCCGTTGCCGGCGCCAGCCAGATTCCAGTAGGCGTGATTGGTGAGGTTGACGATCGTCGGTGCGTCGGTGGTTGCCTGCAGGTCGATGATCAGCTCGTCGTGCCCGGTCAGCCGATAGACCGCCTGCGCGGTCAGCTCGCCGGGGTAGCCCTCCTCACCGTCCGGGCTCCGGTAGCGGAGCGCCACGCGGTCCTCGTCCTCGCCCTCGTGCGTGGTGGCGTGCCAGATGCGGCGGTCGAAGCCGGTCACGCCGCCATGCAGGTGCAGGTCGCCCGCGTTGCACGCCAGCTCGAAGCGGGTGCCGTCCAGGTCGAAGGCGCCCCCGGCGATGCGGTTGGCGACCCGCCCGATGATCGGTCCGAAGTACGGGTACTCGGGGTCCAGGTAGCCGTCGACGTCGTCGTACGACAGCGTGATCTCGTCCAGCCCGTGCCGCCCGTGCGTGCGCACCGACTGCAGGTTGGCACCCAGCGTCAACACCGCCGCGGTGATCCCGCGGCGGTTGCGCATCTCGTAGCGATGCACGGGGCTGCCGCCGGCCAGGCCGAAATCGGTGCGCGTAATGCTCATGGGGCGTGACCCTCCGCGCGCAGCGTACCGCAACGGCCGGCCGGCTTTCCTGCCGGGCCTCCTCTGGCACTCAACCGGCCATCAGATTACGGCTCCTCGGATGCCCCAGGCGCGCCATACGCGCCGAACGGCGGTGACCGTGGCCTTGTCGGGCTGAAGCTGCTTGTAGGCGGAGAGAATCAGCCGGCGCTGCCGGCGATCGAGGCCGCTGCCGGCCGGTGACTGGCAGATCAGGTACAGGAAGATGACCGCGACGGCGTGGGCGTCCTCGCCTGCATCGACCAGATCCCGGAGACGGTCCATGAGATCGTCCGGAAAACCGATCGACGCGAGGTCTTCGATCGTCGGCGCGGACGGCAGCGAGCGGTCGTTCAGCGCCGCGACGATCCCGAACGGTGATCCGGCCGTGGCGGGCAGTGGGCTCAGCATGGCGTCCGGCGGCGGCGCCTGGCTGTATGCCGCGTCCGCGCGCAATGGTGACGCGTCGTGCACGGTGCCGATGCCGTGCCAGCCGGCGGCCGGGATGTGCGGGACCTTGGCCAGGGCCGGCAACCCGTCGGCCTTGTCGGCCTCCGCCCGTACGTGGACGACCAGGCAGTCTGTCCATTCCGAGATGAGCTGGTAGCGCACGGCCAGCTCGGTCGCCGCCGCCTCGTCGTCGATCGCCGGCAACCGCACGGCGGCGCCCATGCGCGCCAGGTCGGACCGGGCGCTCGCTCCCGCGACCTGGTTCCGGCGCGGCGGCGGGCCGATCTCCAGCCGATGGCCGATCGTGCGGCCGTCCGCAAGCTCCAGCTCCAGGACCACCGGTCCGTTCGGCCGCTCCGCGAACGTACCGAACAGGTGCATGGTGTCGCCCGGGTACGGTGGCGGAAGGGGATCGGGGACCGCGTGGCGCACCGGGGCGGGCCAGACGACCCGTACGCGCGTGGCCGGCGGCGCCAGGATGCGCTGGAAGTGGCGGTGGATGCGGCCGGCCATGTCCTCGCGCGGCGCCACCAGCTCGCTCGCGCCGCCGGTCGCTCCGGCGAGAGCGCGCACGAACGGCTCGGCGACGGCGCTGCCGACGCCGACGGTGAAGATGCGGTGGCCGGACGCGCGTGCCTCCGCCACGGCGGAGTCGGTGTCCCAAACCTCGCCGTCGGTGATCAGCAGCAGGTCGCGTGGCATGCCGGGCTCGCCCTCGATGCCGTAGGCGGCGCGCAGGGCGGACTCGATCTCCGTGCCGCCCAGGTCGGCGTCCAGGTCCCGCACGAACTCCCGCGCGCGGCCGACGTTGGGCGGGGACGCGGGCATCGCGCGGCCGAACAGGGCACGATGTCCGGTGCCGAACGCCACAATGTCGAACAGGTCGCCGGGGCGCAGGCTGTCGAGAATGCGCTCGCCGGCGATGCGCACCTGCTCGATCGAGTCGCCGCTCATCGAGCCGGAGCAGTCCACGACGATCTTGAGGCAGCGCGGCACGCCGCCGTCTGCCACGTCCGGGAAGTCGGGCCGGAAGCTGGCAAGGACCACCCAGTCTCGGTCGTCGCGGTCGAGCAACGCCCTTCCTGAATCGACGCCGGCGGCGCGCGCCTCCAGCACGACATCGCGGTCCATCGCCGCTGGCCGTGCGATCTCGATCACCGTCCGTTCGCCCTCGGGAGTGACGGCGATGTCGTGCGAGGGGGAGGCCCAGCGGGCGCCCTGCAGGACTCCCTGCACCGATACCCGCAGCCGAAAGGAGCGCTCGGCGTCGAAGCCGAACTCCGGCTCCTGGTGCGGGTCCAGGCCGCCGGCGGACGGATCGCCGTACCGCGGCGCGATGGCCGTGGGCATGGAGAGGCGCACCAGGTCGCCGTTCCAGCGCAGCAGCAGCCCGTAGCGGAAGCGGATGGTCGCCGTCTCGCCCGGGGCCAGGTTGCCCACGCTCGCGGTGTACAGCCCGGGCTGCGGCTGCTCCAGCAGCACCGCCGCGTCGCCGTCGGTGATGGCGTCCTCGTAGCGCCGCTCCGCCTCCGCCTTCGCGATGACCGTGCCGGCCATCGTCCGGTCGCCGATCTCCACCGAGAAGCGGAGCAGGATGGCGTCCACCGGCAGCGGAAAGGTGTAGACCGCTTCGATGTGCCCGGTGCCGGGGTTGCGGTAGCGCTGGCACACGTCGACGACGGTCATGAGGTCGTCGACGGCGGCGTCGATCGCCACCTCCTCCAGCACCACCTGTCCCTGAGCGCTCTCAAGCGTCGCGGCCATGTTCATTCTCATCTCCCTGCATCCTCCTTGCGTGTCTGCTCGACGAGTGATGCCGCCTTTCGGACGATCTTCCGCACGGCCTCCGCGCCGAGGCCGGCCTCCTGGGGATCGATCACCAGCTCGACGCCGGGGGCGAGCGTGACGTGGGTACGCAACGTCACGTCTCCGGGGCGCCGGGCGCGTGGCGGGGGCAGGGGAGAGGCAGTCTCTCCGCCGCCTGCCACCAGCTCGCGGATCCGTTCCAGGCTGAGGCCGGCGCGCTGCCAGGTGCGGACCGTCATCAACTGCTCGACGTGGCGCCTGGTGTAGTAGGCGCCACGCTTGGCCCCGGCGGGCCGGTCGATCAGTCCTTCCTGGATGTAGTACCGGACGGTGCGCCTGGGCAGATCCACCAGTGCGCACAGCTCGTCTATCGCGATCCGATCGCCTTCGTTCGACATCGGAGACAGTATACGACAGTGATTATGAACAAAACAAGTGTCAGATAAATGTGAAGGCGAACCGAAGATGGGATGCGGAAAATGCTCGTTGCTTCCGCCGGCATTATTGTTATGGCGGGGAGAGCATCAGGAGGCTTGCAGTGGGGAAGCGAGTGGTAAGCGCCTCGATCGACGAGGAGTTGGCGGCGCAACTGGACCGGGTGGCGGCGGACACCAACCGGAAGAAGAGCTACTACGTCAATCAGGCGCTCAAGGAGTACTTCGAGACAGTCCGGGACCATGAGATCGCCCTGGCCAGGAATGGCGGCGCATCGACGCCCCTGGACGAAGCGGAGCGCGACCTGGGACTGAGATGACGATCCGATCCATCAAGCTCGAGGACGAACGCTACGGCGAGCAGTGGTTCGAGGAGATCGAGGACCGCTGGGAGTACGCCGACTTCAAGGCCGACCCGCGCTGGCGCCGCGGCTGGATCAGCATGGACTGCGCCCTGTACGACGAGGAGTCCGACCGTGTGTACCTGGGCATCACCTCGTTCGACTCGGACATCTTCAAGGCGTACGACCGCGCGTCCGGGACCTTCGTCGACCTGGGGGCCGGAGGGGTGGTGAACGAGTACGACGCCAAGTTCCACCGCTCGCTCGAACGGGGGGCCGACGGCTGCATCTACGGGGCCACGGCGCTGCTGCACGACGTGGACCGGTTCTTCGACGCTCCGGGCGGCGGCATCTTCCGCTACGACCCGCGCAGCGGCGAGTTCACGCGCATCGCGACGCCGGTGCCCCACACCTACATCCAGTCGATCGCCATCGACCGGGAACGGGAGCTGATCTACTGCCTGTGCTTCGCGCCCGAGATGCTGGCCGCCTACGACCTGGCCAACGGCGCGGTCACCGACTACGGGCTGATCGCTTCCGGGTGCGGCGGCATGGCGCAGGGCGAGAACATCTGTCTGGACGACCACGGCTGCCTGTGGTCGACCTGGCAGGTGACCCGTGCGTGGCAGTCGAGCAGCGGCGTGGACATGGCGCGGCTCTGCAAGATCGACCCGGAGCAGGGAAGGGTGGTCCACTACCGGGGCGGGCTGCCACGGCCCGACGGCTCATACGGCACCGTCCACGGGGAGGGGCTGTTCAACCTGGGCGACGGCATGATGTACGCCTCCGGCGGCAACGGATCGCTGTACCGCATCGATCCGGAAACCGGCTCGGCCACGTACCTGTTCACGCCGATCGAGGACCGGCCCAGCCGGCTCACCTCGCTGGTGGTCGCCGGCGACGGCTGCGCCTACGGCGTGACCGGGAGGGCCGGGCGCTGCGAGGTGCTCCGCTTCGACTTCCGGCGCGACCGCTACGAGTTGCTGGGCCACGTGGTCGACGGGGACGGCGAGCCGTGCTTCCAGGTCCACCACGTCGTGCAGGCCGCCGACGGTACGCTGTACGCCTGCGAGAACGACAACCCGCGGCGCAGCGGCTACCTGTGGGAGATCACGCTCTGACCGTGTCCGCGGTGAGCAGAGCTCGGGCGGTCTGCCGCGCCTCGTCCAGCGTCCCGACGACCTGACCTTCGGGAACGTCGTGCAGGATGTCGAGGGCGTCCAGGGTCTCGGCGACGGCGCCTGACAGTCCCATCACGATGCACGGCGTGTCCTTCTCGGCGGCGACGTCCATGAGGTGCCTGATCAGCATCGCGGCGCTGTCGTCCATGTAGGTGGCGCCCGAGAAGTCGAAGATCACCACCTCGTGGTCCCTGATGTCGGGGCCGATCACGCCGACCAGCTTCTGGGCGGAGGCCACCGTGAAGCCGCCCCGGAGCGCGACCAGGCCGACCCGAGCCGCATACGGGTCGTCTGCGCCGCCCTGATCGGAGAAGAATGCCTGGTCGAGCAGCGGCGCCGACACCACGCTGTCGAGCTCCAGCCGCTCCAACTGGCGGGCGTGCGCCATGCCCGCCGCGATCAGCCCGATGGCCACCGCCGTCACCAAGTCCACGAACACGGTCAGGCCGAGCGTGATCAGCAGCACGATCAGATGCTCGCGGCGGATGCGGTGCAGGCGCAGGACCATGCGCCAGTCGACGATGTCCCAGCCCACCTTCATCAGGATGCCGGCCAGGACGGCATGCGGGATCGGCTCGACGAAGCGGCCCAGGCCGAGCAGCAGCGCCAGCAGCAGAATCGCGCGCAGCACGCCCGACATGCGGGTCGTGCCGCCGGCGCGGATGTTGGTCACGGTGCCCATGGTCGCGCCGGCGCCGGGCACGCCCCCGAACAGTCCCGCGACCAGGTTGCCGATGCCCTGCCCTACCAGCTCGCGGTCCGGGTTGTGCTGCGTGCCGGTCAGCGAGTCGGCGACCAGCGAGGTGAGCAGGCTGTCCACGGATCCCAGCAGGGCCAGGATGAGCGCCGGCTGCAGGGCGCGCAGCAGGAACCCGACGGACGGCAGCTCCAGATGGAGCTGAGGCAGCCCCGTGGGCACCGCGCCAATCACCGGCGCGTCGCGCAGCGTCAGCACGCCGAGCAGCGTGCCGACGATCAGCGCCACCAGGGCTGCGGGAACGAAGCGCTGCATGCGGCGAGGCCAGAGCACGCCGATGGCGAGCGTCACCACGGCGATGATCAGGGCGCTGACGTTGAGGTTCGCCAGCGCCTCCGGCAGCGCGCGGATCGCGCCCATCGGGCCGCCTGGAGCGGTCGGCGCCCCCAGGAACGGCAGGGTCTGGATCAGCATGACGATGATGCCGATCCCGGTCATGAAGCCGGAGACCACCACGTGCGGCGTGTAGGCGATGAAGCGGCCGATCCGCAGCACGCCGATCAGCACCTGCAGCAGGCCGCCGAGCATCACGACCGTGAGGGCTTCCGTGAGGTTGGACGCGTGGCTGGTGATGATCACCGCCATGGCCACGGCCATGGGCGCCGTGGGGCCGGAGATCTGCGACCGTGTCCCGCCGAATACGGCGGCGAAGAAGCCCACCGCGATCGCCCCGTACAGGCCGGCCGCCGCCCCCAGCCCCGACGCGACGCCGAACGCCAGCGACACCGGCAGCGCCACCACCGTGGAGGTGATGCCCCCGAAGAGATCTCCACGGAACGTGTCGACGCCGTAGTTCAACTCGAAACGGCGCTTCATCTTTCGCTGTCGGCGTGTTGGCTCTCCCCGGATTCAAGCTGGCGCATACGACGGTCAGGTGGTTTGTCAGTATAGCGGTTCTCGGGACGTGCTCCTCGTGCGTCGAGCTGCAATCATGAGAAAGGACCGGCTCGCATGACGAATACCAGGGTGTTGACGATCGGCCACTCCAACCACCCGCTGGAGCGGTTTCTTGCGCTGCTGGCGAAGCATCGGGTCACCGGCGTGGCCGACGTGCGGTCCGCGCCCTACAGCCGCTTCCGTCCCCACTTCAACCGGGACGCGTTGGCTGCGGCTCTCGCGGAGCGGGGCATCGGCTATGCGTTCCTGGGGCGTGAGCTGGGCGGCCGTCCGAGCGATCCTGGCTCCTACCGGGACGGCCGCGTCGACTATGAGCGCGTCGCCCGAACCAGCGGGTTCCGTGACGGCGTCGCCCGGGTCATCGACGCGGCCGTGCGCGATCGTACGGCGCTCATGTGTGCGGAGAAGGAGCCGCTGGACTGTCACCGCACACTCCTGGTGGCGCGGGCGCTCGACGAGGCGGGCGTGGCGATCGCGCACATCCTGGCCGACGGAGCGCTGGAACCGCATGAGGAAACGATGGACCGCTTGCTGGCGGCGTTCGGCATGAGCCCGGACGGCGACCCGTTCCGGCGGCGCGAGGTGCTGGTCGCGCACGCGATCTCGCTGCAGACGCGCCGCGTGGGCTACGTCCGATAGAGGTTGGCGGGGCGTCTACAACAGCGGGCGGACGATCGCGCTGACGCCCAGTACGGCAAGCACCACGAAGGCGGCGGTGCGCAGCCGATCGACCGACAACCGGCGCGCCACCGCCAGCCCGGCGTTGGAGCCGGCCAGGGCGAACGGCGCGAGCAGCGCGGCCAGCGCCAGCGCGCGCACCGCGCTCGCCCCGAAGGCGGCCGCCAGCAGCACCAGCAGCGTGCCCGTGGCCGGCAGCGCGATCGCCCAGATCGTGGCGCGGATGCGCTCCGCCGGCCATGCGTGCGCGTAAGACCAGAGCGCCAGCGGCGCGCCGCCCATGCCGGTCGACCCGCTCAGGAGCCCGCAGGCGCTCATCGCCAGCACCGTCCAGGGAGCGGCGACACGGGTGCGCGGCGCAGGCTGCACCAACCTCAGCACCACCAGCGCGCCGAGCACGACGGCGCCGGCGGCCTGCCGCGCCAGCTCGGGCTGGACGCCGACCACCGCCCGCAGGGCCAGCACGCCGACCAGCATGGCCGGCATCACGAGCGCCAGCGGCCAGAGCAGCTCACGCGCCCGCAGGGAGGCGCGCAGCCGGAGCACGCCGTTGGCCATCTGCACCATCATCGCCGAGCTGGAGATGACGATCGCCTCCGGCGGCGTGAAGCCGCTCAGATGAAGCAGCGGGATCGCCAGCAGCGCCAGGCCGAAGCCGACGGTCGCCTGCAGCGCCGAGGAGGCGGCGACGATCGCCGCGGCCGCCGCCACGATGGGCAACGGCTGTCCGAGCAGCATGGACGTCCGGTCAGGTCGAGGCGCTCACGCCGCCGGGACTCAGCCGTCGGCCCTCAGCCTTCGGCCCGGCACCAGGCGGCGGTGTACTCGGGTGACCAGCGGCGCGACAGGAAGGAGATGCGCCCGGCGCGCGCCGCGCGCTCAGGCTCCGCCTCCGCCTCGATCCACGCCTCGGCGCCGGCAAGGTCCGGGAACTCGCAGATCCAGGCGCGGTGCCACGCCGGGACGGGGTCGATGAGCTGGAAGCACTCCAGCCGCAGCATCCCGTGCTCGCGAGCAACCCGCCGCAGGCCCTCGGTCCGCTCCGCATCGGCGCGCCCGTCGGCGCCCTCGGAACGGGAGAACTGCAGCACCACCACGCTGGATTGATCGGCGCGGAGCACCGGGATCACGGCCGGATCGGCTTCCTGCGGAACGATCACCCGCGGCGGTCCGGGCAGCCAGGCGTCGAAGTGCGCGGGCGCCAGCGGCCGGGCGAGGTGGTACTCGTAGAAGCCGTCCCGGCCGTAAGGTGGCGCCATCTCCGCCTCGATCCACTCCTCGGCGCCGGCGAAGGTCGGAAACTCGATCAGCCAGAACCGCTGCCAGCGCCCCTGCTGCCCGATCAGCCGGAAGCCCTCCAGGCGCCGCATGCGGTGGCGGGCGGCGACCGCCAGCATCAGGTCGACGTGCTCCTGTTCCGCCGAGCGGCGCTCGTCTTCAGTGAGCCGGTGCCAGCTCGCCAGGCGGCCGGTCTTGACCAGGACCATCACGCGGTCGCGGCTCACCCGAAGGTCAGCGGACACCTCGCCTGCCTCCTTCGTCACGCCTGACTCATCGCGGGACTTCCACTTCCTGGCCGCCCCGCTCCGCCGACAGGTAGGCGGCGTACAGGACGGCGGTGGTGTCGATCGCCAGCGGCAGGCCGCTCTCGGGCGGGCGGCCGTCGCGGATCGCGCCCAGGAAGTCGGCCAGCTCCTGGCGGTAGCCGGTGGCCCAGTCCTCGTCCGGGGCCGGGAACGACCAGCCCTGCTTGGTGCCGATCTTCTCCACCACGTACACGTCGTCGAGCTGGCGCTCCTCCGGGTTGTACAGGAGGTTGGTGTCGGTCGGGTTGATGTTACAGCGCATGCGGTGGTTGTTCGCGTACACCTCCAGCCAGTTGTGCACCCCGCCCATGACGATCTCCGTGGAGTGGATGTCGGCGACGGTGCCGTCGTCGAAGACCACGTGCACCTGGCAGTAGTCCTCCACGTCGTGGTAGTCGGTGCGCAGCCAGCCCAGGTCGTGGAAGCCGGCAGCAGCCGTCAGGCGATGGACGCGGGCGCTGACCGCGCGCGGCCGCACCGGGGCGCCGTCGGTGGCCTGCCCCTGCACGCGCTTCAGATAGAGCGCGGCGGTGAGCGGGTGGCACCCCTTTCCGACCAGCGAGCCGCCGCCGGTCTTGGCCCAGATGCCGTAGACCGGCGAGTGCGAGCCGGAGTGGGACTCCTCGCCCTGGATCCACAGGATGCGCGCCCGCGTCTTGACGATAACCTCCACCTCTTTCTGCACGGACGGGGCGTAGACCCAGTTCTCGGCGTAGCAGAGCGTGACGCCGGCCCGCTCGACCGCCTCGCGCATGCGCGTCGCGCTGGCCATCGACTGCTCGAGCATCTCTCCCTTGGAGGCGAGGTCGCCGCGCCAGCCGGGATCGTCCGCCGGCCCGAAGGCGCCGGTGAACGGCTTCTCGACGATCACGTGCTTGCCTGCCGCCGCGGCGGCCAGCACGCACGGCTCGTGCGAGTAGGGGGGCGCGCAGACGTCGATCACGTCGGAGACTTCCAGCAACCGGTCGAGCGAGGAGCAGGCCGGCATGCCGTGGCGCGCGGCGAACTCGTCGCGGCGCTCGGGGGTAGGCGAGTAGACCCCGGCCAGGGTGACGGCCCCGGAGCCGAGGCCCCGGTAGCACTCGGCGTGGAAGTTGGCGGCGAAGCGCGAGCCGACCAGCCCGACGCGCAGGCTCATGAGCGGCCTCCTTTCCCGACGACCGGCAGCTCGATCGACGACGGATGCTCTGGAGACAGGTGGATGGTGTTGGTGGCCACCCGCGTGTGCGTGTGGCGGCCCATCGGCTCGCCGGTGTTGGGATTGACGTCGAAGCGCGGGAACGACGAGAAGCTGACCAGCAGCCGCAGCCGGTGGCCGGCGGCGAACAGGTTGCTGGTGGGATACAGCGGGAAGGCGACCCGGTACACCCGGCCCGGCTCCATCGGCCGCGGCCGGTCCATGCCGTCGCGGTAGCGCACGCGCATGATGCCGTCGGCGACGTTCAGCCGGTAGCCGTCGGGCCACGCGGCGCTCGGCGGGTAGTAGTCCTGCAGCATCGCGAACAGGTCGGTGTCCGGCGCGTCGGAGGAGAGATGGATGGTCACGGTGATCGGGCCGGTCACCTCCAGCGCTTCCGGAAGCGGCCCGGTCGCGAACAGCAGGACGTCCTGCCGGGACTCCAGCGGCATGAACGGCGGCTCGCAGCCGTGCACGTCGGGACGCGTGCGCTGGTCGGCGCCGCCCTGCACGATCATCACCCGCGTCATGGCGTTCGGCGCTTCCGGCGTGAAGCGCGGCGGCGAGGGCAGGATCTCGTTCAGCGAGGAGGTGTTGGCGGAGATGCTGGGCAGCGGGTCTTCGGGATCGAAGCGGGCCGTCAGCTCGGCCGCGGCGGCCGGCGGGTCCGCGGTCAGGCCGCCGTCGGCCGCCAGGTAGAGCGGCGTCGGGACCGCGCGGGCAAGCGGCCACTCGCGTTCGGTGCGCCAGCGTCCGCCGTGCTCGAGCCGGCCCTCGGCGGTGCGTCCGCCGGGGCCGCCGCCCATCACGAACAGGCGCACCGGCGGCTCGGCTTCGACGCCGTTTGCCTCTCCGCGCAGGTGATGGTCGAACCAGCTCTTCACCAGGTGCCGGAAATCGGCCGCCAGGTTGCCCGCGACCGGCATGCCCGGCCCCAGGTCGACGTCGCCGGCCACGCAGGTGTCCATGGTCGAGTCGCCGTGCACCCACGCTCCCATCAGCAGCGACTGGTTGGCCAGCCGTGCGCTCAGCGCCTGGTAGTTCTCGACCGTGGCGCGCGTGTAGGAGTCGTACCAGGAGCCGGCGTACATGGTCGGCACGTCGGCCGTGCGGTCGTAGTGGGCGGCGAAGTTGAGGCCGGGCTGCTGCCAGAACTCGTCCGCGTCGCCGTGCTCGTACAAGTCGCGCGCACAGCGCTCGTAGCCCGGCAGGCCGGCCAGCGGAGAGTCGTCGCCGCTCCACGGCAGGCGCCTCAGCCATTCGTACATCCGCTCGCCGGCGCGGGTCAGACTCGCCTGCAACTCCGGGTCGTGCAGCGCCTCGCGCGAGACCGTGCCGAAGGTCACCGCCCAGGTGAGCCAGCGCAGCTCCAGTGCGCCGTTGTGGCGCAGGGTCGCGGTGTTGCCGTTGGCGCCTCCCTGGTTGACCCACATCGCCTTCAGGTGCGGCGGCCGCTCGATCGCCGCGGCGTTCTGGACCCACGCCAGGTAGGAGGTGCCGTAGGTGCCGACGTTGCCGTTGCAGTACGGCAGCGCCGCCAGCCACTCGATCGCGTCGTAGCCGTCGGGGCCCTCGTTGGCGAGCAGCACGAACTCGCCTTCCGAGGCATAGCGCCCGCGGCAGTCCTGGATCGCCGCCAGGTAGCCGTGGGCGGCCAGGAACTCGCACATCTCCTGGTGGGTGGGGCGCGCGCGGTTGTAGGGGGTGCGCAACAGGATCGCCGGGAACGGGCCCGGCAGTGGCTCGCCGTCGCGGGCCGGCCGCCAGACGTCGGTGGCCAGCCGCACGCCGTCGCGCGCGGTCATGCCGCAGTTGCGGGCGTTGACGACTCCGTACGGGGGTGGTTCGACTGGCATGGTTGAGTGCTTGAGCGCGAGGCCGCGGGGCGGTACGGTCCGTTGACGATTCTCTGATCGGAGGGAACTGGTGTCAACGAAGACGAGCGACCTGGACCTGCAAACCTACTGGATGCCGTTCACGGCGAACCGGCAGTTCAAGAGCGCCCCGCGGCTGGTGGAGTCCGCCGAGGGCATCTACTACCGCTCCCGCGACGGCCGCCGGCTCATCGACGGGATCGCCGGCATGTGGTGCGTGAACGCCGGCCACGGCAGGCCGGAGATCGTGGAGGCCGTGCAGCGCCAGGTCGCGGAGCTCGACTACGCGACCTCTTTCCAGATGGGCCACCCGGCGGCGTTCGAGCTGGCCGGCGAGCTGCAGGCGATCCTGCCGGGCGACCTCGGCCACCCGTTCTTCGTCAACTCCGGGTCCGAGGCGGTGGACACCGCGCTGAAGATCGCGCTCGCCTTCCACCGGCGGCGCGGTGAGGGCGCCCGCACCCGCCTGATCGGCCGCGAGCGCGCCTACCACGGGGTGGGCTTCGGCGGGATCTCCGTGGGCGGCATGGGCCCCAACCGCACGCCGTACGGAGCGCTGCTTCCCGGCGTCGATCACCTGCCGCACACCCACGACCCGGAGCGCAACGCATTCAGCCGCGGGCAGCCCGCGCACGGGGCAGAGCGCGCGGACGCGCTGCTGGACCTGATCGCCCTGCACGGCGCGGAGACCATCGCCGCGGTGATCGTCGAGCCCATGTCCGGCTCCACCGGCGTGCTGGTGCCGCCGGTCGGCTACCTGGAGCGGCTGCGTGAGATCACCGCCGCGCACGGCATCCTGTTGATTTTCGACGAGGTGATCACCGGCTTTGGGCGGCTGGGCTCACCGTTCGCGGCCACGCGCTTCGACCTGCTGCCCGACATGGTCACGCTGGCGAAGGGTTTGACCAACGCCACCGTGCCGATGGGAGCGGTGGCGGTCCGGGAAGAGATCTACGACACGTTCATGTCGGGACCGGAGGGCGCGATCGAGTTCACCCACGGCTACACCTACTCCGGGCATCCGCTGGCCTGCGCGGCGGCGCGCGCCACGCTCGCGGTCTACGAGCGCGACAACCTGCTGACCCGCGCGGCCGATCTGGCCGAGCACTGGGAGGACGCCGCGCACGCCCTGCGCGGGCTGCCGCACGTGATCGATATCCGCAACATCGGGCTGACCGCGGCGATCGAGCTGGCTCCGGTCCCGGGGAAGCCGGCCGCGCGCGGCATGACCGCCCTGCACAAGGCGTTTCAGAAGGGTGCGTTCATCCGCGTCACCGGCGACACCATCGCCCTGGCGCCGCCGCTGCCCATCACGCCGTCCCAGATCGACGACCTGTTCGCCCTGGTCGCCGAAACCATCGAGGAGGTCGCGGACTTGTAGACGCGTCCTGGATGTCCCGTTTGGCCCGCTCGCGGGGAGTGACCGGCTTGCCGTCACCCCTTCGCGCGCTGGTGCGCCCGTTCTCGCAACTCGTCGAAGAAGGCAGTGTCTGCGGGAGCGGTCGGCGGGGAAGCGGCGCCTTCCAGCAGAAGGCCGCGAAGCCGTTCGAGATCCCGTTCCTTCCGAATCAGCTCGCTCAACTTGGAAAGGTCGCTCATCGAGAACCCGCTTCAGCGGAGATGTTCCTCGGTGTAGAGCGACAGCTCGATCATCCGCTCCAGCATCTGGTCGGGGTCGTAGCCGGCGAAGTTGCTCAGGACCAGCTCCTTGGCGTAGAGCCGGAGGATGTAACGCAGGAGGCGCGGCCGTTTCTGCTCGGCGTAGCGGAAGTCGCCGTGGCCGTTGTTGACGACGATCAGGTTGTGCTCGGCGTCGTAGCGGGAGCGCCACAGCTCGCCGGGCGCGTGGCGATAGGTGTAGCGGGGGATGCCGCGGCCGCCGCCCTGGTCGGAGTTGTCGAGCCGGTCGCCGATCGATTCGGCCGCCGTGACCGTGGCCTCGGCCGAGCACTGGATCTCCGCCTGTGTGGCGGTCGCCCGGAGCACGGTGAGCCCGGGCTGGGCGGGAGCCGTGAACCGGACCGCCTCGCGGTCGTCGTCGGCGAGGCTGCCGCCGCCTTCGACGAGCCGCCAGCGCACTTCCACGCCGGCGTCGATCACCCGGCCGCTACGGTCTTTGGGGATGCAGCGGATCGTGCATGACTCGCCGACCTTCACCACCGAGGAGGCCGGGGACACGGTCAGCTTGTGGAGCGGGCCGGCATGCTCGAAGAACTGGCGGGGACTGGATGCCGAGGAGTCTGCGTCGCCCTGCGGCGGGGATGCGCCCGGCTCGACCGCCTGCGGGGTATCGTCGTCGGCAATCAGGGGCAGCTCGCCGTGGCCGTTTCCCTTGTCGGACCCGCCAGCGTCGGGGACACGGGTGCGGCGCGGCTCCGGCACTTCCAGCAACGTGTAGTCCTCGCGGGGCAACGCGAGGAAACCTTCCGTGAGCGCCTTGCGGACCGAGCGCAGGATGCTGCGGCTGGCCTCCTCCTCCGCGGCGGCTCGTTCCCGCTCGATCTGCTCGATGATCGCCGGCTCGATCTGCTTCAACCCGATGCGCAGCGCTTCGAATCGGGCGTCGAGCACGACGCCGTCGCGCGTGCCGGGGGTGAGCTGCAGGAACGGCGCTTCGACGAGTCCCTGCAGCACCCCGGAGGTCCACGGCTCCCGGTCCAGTCCCGGCAACCGGGAGATGTCGGGCACAACGCGGGTACCTTGGCGGAACAGCGCGACGCAGTTGTCGGCGCTCGGTTCACTCAGGTAGATCTCGGCTTCCACGGTGCCTGCGGAAGCCTGGATCGGCTCGATGCTCCGTAGCGGTCGACCCGTGAACTCGCGGGGCACGACTTCCAGCTCCGAGCGGGCACGCCGGTCCTTGATGCGGATGCGCACGCCGGAGGAGCGAATGCGCTCCCGAAGTTCGCCAGCGAGGAATCCCTGGATCCGTTCGGCGCTCAACTGCCTGATGCCGGGCAGCAGCGGCCGGATGAGCAGTTCCGTGCCGGGCTGGGGGAACAGGATGCGGCGCCGCTTGAGCTGGTAGCGCTGATCGCCTTTCAGCATCTCCATCTCGTACGCGTGGCCGTCCGCGCCGCGCGAGGAGAGCACGAGCCGCTCGCCGACCGTCCAGAAGCTCAGCAGGCCGATGCCGAACTCGCCCTGGATGTTGCCGGCGCCCTGGCGCTTGAGCGTGCGCTTGATCGAGTCGCAGATGTGGGTCGCGACGTAGGCGAAGTCGGGCACGCCATCCCGGTTCAGCCGGATTCCCTCGCCATCGTCCACGACGCGCAGGTAGTGCTCGCCCTGCTCGCGGCCGCGAACGATGGTGACGTTCCTGGCGTTGGCATCGATCGAGTTCTCGACGAACTCGGCGATCGCCTTCAGCGGGCTGTTCTGCGAGAGGGCGATGATGGTGATCGCGTTCCAGTGGTCGCCGATGCGGAGCTTGCCGCCGTTCCGTGCTCGCGACGAGGAGCGCGTGCCGCTGCGAGCCCGGGGCGTTCGCTTCCTGGTCGTCGTCGATGGTGCCATGGTTCAGCAACTCCGATGATAGGCACTCCCCGTGGCGTTCGCTACCACGAAGCCAGGACTACTCTCCGAGCGGGTCGTTCACGAAGTCGGCGATGATACGGTTGAACTTCTCGGCTTCGGAGTAGAACGGCGCGTGATCGCTGTCCTCGAAGATCTCCAGGCGGGCGCCCGGGATGTGGTCGGCGGCGTACTGGCAGCCCGGGAGCGCGCCGCTGTGACGGCCGGTGGCCACCAGCACCGGCACCGTGATCGCGGGGCAGAGCGGGCGCCAATCCTGCGCGTGGTAGTCGGGGCCCAGCGTATCGCCGGCCGACGCGTAGCCGGAGGCGGAGTCGGCCAGCCGGTCGATCTCCTCGTCCGTGGCGTGCGGGCCGTAGACCGGGCCCAGCATCGTCCGCATCGACCGCCGCCGGTGGTCGCGGTCGCTCTCGCCCGGCTGCTGCGCGGAGCCGGGCGGACGCGGCCTGTGCACGGTGACGTGCACGGTCTCGTCCACGAGCACCACTCCCCTCAGCCGGTGGCCGCCGAACAGCTCCAGGTAGGAGTAGCAGGTGCGGGCGCCGATCGACCAGCCGACCAGCGTCACGTCATGCAGTCCCAGGGCGTGGATGATCTCGCGCACATCTGCCGCGTAGCGGGCGGTGCGGTGGCCCCAGGGGGTGCGTTGCGAGCGGCCGCAGCCGCGCGTGTCCGGCGCGATCACGTGGAAGCGACGGCTGAGGTCCGGCAGGTTGCGGTCCCACCAGACGTTGCTCAGGCCGCCTCCGTGGATGAGCACCACCGCCGTGCCGGCGCCGGCCTCGTCGTAGTGCAGGCGCACGCCGTCATTGGCGGTCACGCAGCCGGATTTCCGCGTCATCGATGCCTCTCCGCGGGGACCGTGGTAGGCTCCGCGGCGACATGAACATCGGCATCGTCGGCGCGGGCGGCATCGGTACCCGCCACGCGCAAGCATACGCCAAGCACCCCAAGAGCGACGTGGTCGCGGTCTGCGACATCGACCAGGAGCGCGCCGCGCAGCTTGCCGGCGCGCACGGCGCGCGCACGTTCACGTCGATCGCCGACATGCTGTCCAGCGGCATCGAGCTGGCGGCGTGCAGCGTCTGCACCAAGGGCGAGGAGAATGGCGGCGACCACTTCGCACCGACCATGGAGCTGCTTGAAGCCGGCATCCCGGTGCTCGGCGAGAAGCCCATCTCCAACCGGATCGACGAGGGCCGCAAGATGGTCGAGCGGGCCGCGGCGAAGAACCTGCCGTACGCGATCAACCTCAACCACCGCTTCACGCCGGCGGCCGAGCGCGCCAAGGAGTGGGTGGACGCCGGCCGGCTGGGGACCCTGCACATGATCGGCATGACCATGTGGATCAACAACCCGGTGGAGACCTCGCCCTGGTTCCACATCCGCGCGCTGCACCCCCATTCGATCGACGTGATGCGCTACTTCGGCGGCGACATCAAGCGGGTGGCGGCCTTCTTCATGAAGGGGGAGGGCCGCTCGATCTGGTCCAACGCCAAGATCATCTTCGAGTTCGCGGGCGGCATGATCGGATCGCTCACCGGCAGCTACGACGCCGGCGGCGGCTTCGGCCTGGAGACCTGCGACGTGACCGGCTCCAAGGGGCGCTTCGTGCTGGAGGAGGCGTGCCAGCGGCTGACCTTCTTCACGCGCGAGAGCGAGGAAGCGGAGACCCTGCACTACCTGGGCGGGATGCTCGGCTTCGGAGAGACCTTCGACAGCAGGATCGCCCGCTGGGTCGACCAGCTCGATGCCGGCGCGCCGCCGGAGGAGATCGACGCCTCCGGTGTGGACGCGCTGCAGGCGCAGCTCGTCATCGAGGCGTGCGTCCGCTCGTTCGAGCGCTCGGACGTGGTCGAGGTCGAGCCGGTCGGCTGAGCTACCGTTCCAGAAGCCGGGCGGCGGCGCGCTTGGCTTCGTCCAGATCGGCGGCGAAGCCATCCTGCGGCAGGCGGTCGAAGATGCCGAGCGCGGCGAGGCTGTTCTCCAGGTCGGCGGAGAGCCCCGCCACGATGCAGCCCTTGTCCTGGCCGAGGACGCTGCCGTTGATCAGTTCCTCCAGCGCCATGGCCGCGCTGTCGTCCATGCCTTCGGTCTCGCTGAAGTCGAAGATCACGACCTCGTGGCCGGCCAGGTCGGGGCTGATGACGCGCACGATCTCCCGCGCGGAGGCGATGGAGTAGCGGCCGCGCAGCGACAGCAGCCCGACGCGCGCGCGGAACGGATCGGCGTCGGGCGGCAGCTCGCCCTCAGGAAAGAGCACCATGTCCAGCAGCGGCGTGGAGACGGTCTGGTTGAGCTCCTGCCGCTCGGAGCGTAGCGCGTTGGCCATGCCGGCGATGAAGAAGCCGACGGCGATCGCGGAGATCACGTCGGCGAAGATCGACAGCGCCGCGGTCAGCAGCGTGACGATGCCGATGTCGGCGGACAGCCTGGGAATGCGCCGCAGGAAGCGGATGTCCATCATGTCCCAGCCGACCTTGATCAGGATGCCAGCGAACGCGGCGTGCGGGATCCACGCCAGGGTGCTGCCCAGCCCGAACAGGACCGCCAGCAGCACGGCGGCGCAGACCACACCCGTGACCGGGGTGCGCCCGCCCGAGCGGGCGGCGAGCAGCGAGCACGGGGCTGACGCGGCGCCGGGCAGCCCGCCGATCAGGCCGGCGGCGACGTTGCCCACGCCCAAGCCGAAGAGCTCGCGGTCGGGCTTATGGGTGCGGCCCGTGATCGGGTCGATGATCAGCGCCGTCAGCAGGTTGTAGATGGAGCTGAGGAACGCCAGGATCAGGGCCGGCTGGATGGCGTCCAGCAGGACGGAAGGGGCGAGAACGGGCGTCTGCAACGCGGGGATACCGATCCGCGGCTCGGCGATGCGGGGCGCGGCCTCGAACCACAGCGCACCCGCGAGCGTACCGGCGATCAGCGCCGCCAGCGCGTTGGGAAACACCCGGTGCAGCCGGGGCGGCCACACGATGAACACGGCCAGGGTGACGAGCGCCACGCCCAGCGCGTCCCCGTTCAGGTTCGCGACCGCCTGCGGCCAGGACGCGATGATGGCGATCAGCCCGATGCCGGGCTCGACCGGGGCGCCCAGGAACCACAGGGTCTGGCTCATGAAGATGTAGCAGCCCACGCCCACGAACACGCCGCGGACCACGGAGACCGGCAGCCAGTTCACGAACCTGCCGAGTCGCAGCGCCCCGAAGGCGATCTGCAGCAGGCCGGCCAGCATGACGATCGTGAACGCCTCGGCAAGGTCGTCGGCGTAGGTGCCGATGATGACCGCCGTGAAGATGGTCACGATCGCGCTGGGACCGGAGATCATCGGCGCGGCGCCGCCGAGCAGGGCGGTGAGGAACCCCACGGCGATCGCGCCGTAGAAGGCCGCCACCGGCCCGAGCCCGGACAGCACCCCGAACCCGAGCGCGACAGGCACCATCATGACCGCGGACACGACTCCGCCGAACACGTCCCCCTTCAGGTCACCGAGTCCGTACGATCGCGGCAGGCTACCCATGGATACGACGACTCATCCCCCGGCGGACATCTGTCGCATGCTACCCGGGCACCCAGTCCGTCGCAATTTCGTTGCTCGGTCGGCGACAGATGACGCCGCCGTCGAGCGACGCACGCCTTGGTAAGATATGTTGTGTCCATAGACGATATGTTATGCTCTCCCAAGCATGCACGAGCTTCTCGTCACGTGGATCGGCCATGCGGATCTGCGCGCCGTGGAAGAGAACGCGACGGTCGGCGTCGGTCCGATCGCCCAGGCTCTGGATGCCCGGGGGTTCGACGCCGTGTTTCTGCTCACCGATCACGGTGACGAGGCTGCCACGTACGTCCGCTGGCTTGAGGCGCGCTTCGGCGGCACAGAGATCAGCCTGCTTCCGGAGCAGCTCACCGGCCCCACGGAGTTCGGGGAGATCTACGGCGCGGCGGTGCGGGCGTGCGAGCAAGCACTCGCTACCAAGCAGGGCGCCGCGCTCACCTTTCACCTGAGCCCAGGGACGCCGGCCATGGCCGCGGTCTGGATCATTTTGGCGAAGACGCGATTTCCCGCGGCAATGATCGAGTCGTCGCGAGAGCACGGAGTCCGCACGGCTTCGGTCCCCTTCGACATCTCGGCCGACTTCCTGCCCGATCTGCTCCGTCAACCTGATCGCGAGCTTGAACGCCTGAGCGCCGGTCTGCCTCCGGAAGCGCCCGAATTCGACGCGATCGTCCATCGAAGCCCGGTCATGCAGCGCGTCATCCTGCGCGCTCGCCGGGTGGCTCCGCGCTCCGTTCCCGTGCTTCTCGAGGGAGAGACGGGAACCGGCAAGGAGCTGATGGCGCGAGCCATCCACCAGGCGAGCCCGCGTCGCGGCCGTCCCTTCATCGCCGTCAACTGCGGTGCGCTGCCGCCCGAGCTGGTGGAGTCGGAGCTGTTCGGCCACGAGAAGGGCGCGTTCACGGGCGCGGACCGAGCACGTACGGGCTACTTCATGGCAGCGAACGGCGGCACCCTGTTCCTGGACGAGATCGGGGAACTGCCGCCCGCCGCTCAGGTGAAGATGCTGCGAGCGCTGCAGGAAGGAGCCGTCGTCCGCGTCGGCGCGACCACGCCGCGTCGAGTGGACGTGCGCGTCATCGCCGCGACCAACCGCACGCTCACGGAGGAGGTCGCCGAGGGCCGGTTCCGGGAAGACCTCTTCTATCGCCTTGCGGTGGCCGTCCTTCAACTCCCACCGTTGCGCGACCGCGTCGGAGACACAGGGTTGCTGGCCGATCGACTCCTGGAGCGGATCAACGCCGAAAGTGCGAATGAGCCGGGCTACCGGAAGAAGAAAATGTCTGCGTCGGCAAGAAATGTTATGCTACGACACACTTGGCCCGGCAACGTTCGCGAACTCTCCAACACGCTGCGCCGAGCCGCGATCTGGTCCGACGGATCCGCCATTACCGCGCAGGACCTACGTGATGCCCTGCTCCCGGCCGCCCGGGACGACGGCCGGCAGATTCTGGACCGCCCTCTCGGCAACGGCTTCAGCCTGCCCCAACTCCTGGCGGAGGTCGCGCAGCATTACCTTGGCCGCGCCATGGAGGAAGCGTCCGAAAACAAGACCAGAGCCGCAGAACTGGTGGGGCTGGCGAGCTACCAGACCCTCACCAACTGGCTTTCGAAATACGGGCAGAGTCGATGATGGCATGGCTCTTGCTCTACACTGATTGAGCGACGTGACGATGAACGGTCCCGACCATCAGAATGCAACGACGACGCAGGCGCGCGCGGACATCCGGGCGCTTCTCGCCGACGTTCCGGACAAACTCCATTCGAAGGGAAAGTGGTTTCTCGGCCGCGGTCTGGGCGTACTGGCTGATCTGTTGATCGGCAAATGGTACGCGTGCGATCCCACGCGGCGACAGGCGAATGGCGTCGAGTGGCCTCCTGCCGACCTCTCCAAGATGGCCGATGACGTGGAGGATGCCCTGGCGTTCTACGCTGACGACGACTCGCTCTATCTGGACGAACTTACGGCCGTGCGCCTGTTCGAACAGGGAGACTCGCGGGGATTCGCGGACATCCTCGACTGGTTGAGGGGGCTGGATCTGAGTACGCCTGCAGGCCGCCGGCTCGCCGCCGACGTGTTCGATGAGGCGGTGCGCTTCATGGTGCACCGGCATGGCGAGTCTCTGGGTCAGTTCGTTACACCGGCCCCGGTTGTCGATCTCATGGTGGCGCTGGCCAACCCGGCGCCGGGAGAGAAGGTGTACGACCCGTGCTTTGGCTTCGGCGGGCTCCTGGTCGAAGCGCTGCGCCGGACGCGCGGCGCGACCGACGCCTCGTCTCCAGGCCAAGAGGTCGGACCGGCGGCAATCGCCGGTGTCGAGTCCGACTGGCGGGCCTATCCGGTCGGCCTCTGCCGACTGGTGCTGGCCGGCGTCGGTCCTGATCTGACGTGCGGTGACGCGCTCGTCACGCCGTTTCCGGACGACCGCGATGCGCGCGCGTACGACTGCATCCTGGCGGCGCCGCCGTGGGGCGACGACGAAGAGGAGAATAGCCGCGTTGAGGATCGGTTCCTCCGGCACGTGATGGGGCACTTGCGGCCCGGTGGACGTGCGGTGATCGCGTTGCCGGAGCCCTGGCTGTTCCGTGACGAATCAACGAATCTGAGGAAGGAGCTGCTTGAAGAGTACCGAGTGGACGGGGTGATCTCGGCGCCTGCAGGAACATTCGAGCCGCACACGAGCATCGCGATGGGCGTGGTCGTGTTTCGCCGCGCCGAGCCCCGCGACACCGTACGGGTTGCCGTCACGATGCCGGCAACCTGGGACGCCGAGGCGCTCCGTGCTGTCTCCGATGCGATCATCCGTCGTGGCGAGCTGCCGCCAGGAGCGCGATCGGTAGGAGTCCTGGTCTGGGACGCCGCGCGGGATGCGGTCGCGCACCGCTACTACCGCCACAGACTGGAGTACATCACCGCCTCGTTGCTGGACGTCTCGATCGACGAGATTGTCGCGGCCGACGCGTCGCTCGCAATCGAATGCCTGTCTGCGGTTGCGGACGCTCGAAACCTGGATAACGACTGGGATGAGGATGAGTTTCTCAATCCCAGGGATCTGGTGATCCACCTTGATACTCCCCTTGAGGAGCCGGCAGTCATGATCGTCGGCGATTTCACGCAGATCAAGGAAACCTACGAATGGGGAATCAGTAGCCTGTCCGCCGCCTCGGTTCGCGTGCGCGACAGGATCACGCCGGAGTTCTTGGCAGCCATCCTGGGCTCTCCGGCATATGCGCACTGGCTCAAGTGGCATGCCCTGGACGACGACGGTGAGATGTCTGCCCGCGCTCTGGGTGCGCTGAGGATTCCCGCGCCACCGCCGGCCGTGCAGGACGCGGTTCTCGAGGAGCTTGACGGGCCGGGCGCAGATGCACTGGCCGTCCTGCATCGGCTGCTCGCCGAGCTGAGTGGGCATCCAGCCGCCCTCTGGCTGGAAAAGCCTTTGCCGGCGCGATTGGTGGCTGGCGGAGTCGAGTTCAGCGGCGGCCGCGATGGGTTGAGGACGCTTGCCGAGATCGGGCGGGGACTCGGTGGCCTGATCCAGCCCGCCGACTCCACGAAAGGAAGCCAACTGCTCGACGCGTGGCTTTCATCGGCGCGCCGTGCGGCCGCAGCACTGGATGGCATCGACTCGATACCGCCCGGCTCGAGCCGCTTGGCGATACTGGAGTTCGCCTTGGTCCGGCTCCATGAGGCGTTGGCAGCGCTCGGCGAAGCTGAGGGGCATGTCATTGAGCGGCTGCGCTCGGTCACTCACGTACTGATGGCGTTCGTCGAGCACGAGGTCTACTCGATGCGGTCGGTTACCCTTGACATCGACGTGCACCCGGTCCAAGTGGACGCCGGGGACGCGAGCGAGGTCAAGGTGCGGGCGACCAACGCCTCGGCGGTTCCATTGCGCAACGTGCGGCTTACGTTGCGCCGTCCGGATGGTACGGTCGAGGAAAGTGCGGCCGAGTACGTGGCCGAGCGCGGCACGCACGAGCTGCCGATTGTGGTGCATCCGACAGGCGAGGAACCGTCGCTACAGATCGCATGGGATTGGCAGGCGCGTAGCTTCGACGGCACGCCCGAACGTGGCGACGGCGCGGTATCCCTGCTCGTACGGGAGAACCGACCGAAGTATCCCGCGGGCACGGACGGGGACGACTTGGGGTACAGCCCCTACATCGTTGGGAATCCCGTGGACCGGGACGAGATGTTCTTCGGGCGCGCAGGTACGATGGAACGGATCAGACGACAACTCGGCGGTCACGCGAACGTTGTCCTGATCGAAGGCAACCGGCGCACTGGCAAGACATCGATCCTGCGACAGCTTGAGAGGGTAGACGCGCTACCCGGATGGATTCCGGTCTATTGCTCGTTCCAGGACGTCGACAGCGTCGCCACGGCCGACGTATTCAGGTTGTTCGCGCGCCGGACCGGCGAGGCGCTTGCGGACGCCGGCATCGAAACGTGGGTGCCCGACCTGCCGCGACCCGATTCCCGTCAGCCGTTCAAAAGAGCCTTCCGCGGCGCACTGATGCGAGCCTTCTCTGACGGGCATCCTTTCGAGACGTTGGAGGCCTATCTGGCGGCGGCGATCGAAGCGGCTAAGCCGCGGCGGATCCTGCTCATGATAGACGAATTCGACAAACTCCAGGAGGGTATCGACGGCGGCATCACCAGTCCGCAAGTCCCTGAGAACGTCCGCCATCTATTGCAGCATCAATCCGGTCTGGGCGCTATCATCACCGGCTCCCGCCGACTGAAACGACTGCGGGAGGAGTACTGGTCTGCGCTGTTCGGATTAGGCTATCGGATCGGGGTCAGCGCGTTGCCAAAGGAAGACGCTCGGTTGCTGGTCACCCAACCGGTGGCAGGGCGCATTCGCTATCTGGATGAAGCACGTGATCGGCTGGCGGAACTGTGTGCGTACCATCCGTTTCTCATTCAGTCGCTGTGCAACCGGGTGTTCGACCAGGCGGCTACGGGAAACGAACGAGCGATCACACTCGACATCGTGGAGCGGGCGGCGACGGAGATGGTGCACGATAACGAGCACTTCCAGACCCTCTGGGGCTACGCCGGCAGCGAACGGCGCAGACTCATCCTTAAGCTGTGCGAACGCTTGGCGGCCGGCTCGGATCCCGTCAACATCTCTCTCTTCCGCGGTGAGTTCGCCAAGCACCGGATATCGGTTCGACGTGACCGTGACTTCGTCGACGACATCGACGAGCTCCGCGAGCTGGAGCTGATCGACCTCGACAAGTCGTATCGCAGCGGGACGTATCGACCGTCGATACCTCTGATGGCCATGTGGCTCAAGAGAAACGTGGACTTCGACGATCTGGTGGTGCGCGTCCGGCAGGAGTCGACAGACGCGCGATGAAGCCCAATCCTTATCAAGTTCTGGGACCGTCGGTTGCATCCATGCTGGGTCGGGCGAACCTCAATCGGCGTCTCGACAGCCACTTGCTGAAACCGTCACCGGACCACGTTTCGGTCGTCGGACCGGCGCACTATGGGAAATCCGTCCTCCTGCGGCATCTTGCCGGCGCCTATCGGGCGAAGCCAAGCTACGTGACGGTAGTACACGTCGATCTTCGGCGCCTGACTCCAGCGTCAGATCGGGAGTTCATGCAGCGGGTTGGAGAGGAAGTCAGGTCGGCGCTACAGGCGGTCCGCGGGGATCTCGCGGACTGGATCGAGAGTGACATCGAGAACGTTTACGAGGTGCTCGGAGATGTCTTCGACGATCTCGCAATTGGCGACGAACGCGTGCTGGTGGTTCTCGACGGATTCGATTACGCGCTTGCCGGGACCGGCCTGACACGGAACTTGTGGGATCAGCTTCGCGCACTAGCACAGAAGAGTAGCCTACGACTGGTTACCGGCAGCCGGAGGCCGCTGCGTGATCTGTGCAAGACCGAGGACAGCCGCACCTCCGATTTCTGGGAAATCTTCTTCGACACGCCGGTGCGGGTCACTGCTCTGGATGACACCGACCTTGAGGCATTCCTGCGTCCGCTCCGTGACGAAGGATGCGAGTTCGATGAGTCCGCACAAAAGGAAATCACCAACTGGACGGGCCGTGTGCCGGTACTGCTCTGCGCGCTTCTCCATGCGCTGTGGGAGGGGCACCGCGGAGCACGTCTCTCGAAGTCGTCGATCGACCGCGTCGCCGAAACGGTGTTGACCGAACGTCAGCAACTCCTTGCCGCGCTCTGGGACGACTGCGACGCAGAACTGCGCGCTGACCTCCGTACGCTGATCGCAGACGACGTGCCGCGAACCCAGTTGTCCGGCAGGCGCCGAGAGGCGCTGGAGGAGCGGGGGTTCGGCCGCCGTGTGTCAGGCAATCGCCTGCGCAGTTCCTGCCGCCTCATGCAGCGTTATGCCAAGGAGCAGGCGCCCGCGGTCGCCGACCTGACCAGCCTCCTGGGTACTGTGTCCGGGTTCGAGGCCCACGTTCGATCACTCCTGGAGTTGCGTCTCAAGCAGATAACACGAAAAGCCGCCGACGAGGATCTTCGCGCCTACGTCGGCAACGCGATCCGGGACCTTACACCAGCCCCGGAACATTCGCTTATTTGGGTCAGGAGCATCGCAAACCGGGCGCTGACGCTCATCTGGGACGCCGAGCTCCCGCCTGACCGGACGCTGCCAGCGGAATGGCTGGAGGAATGGCGCCACGCCGACGTGAACTACACGGACGACGGCGGCAGGCTGCCTCGCAAACTTGGCGCTCAGTGCAATATCCTGCGGCTCGCCACCGGGACGGAGCGTACGATTCGTCAGACCAGTTGCGTCACCAGGACGACCTACCTGCTACTCGACCACCTGCAATCGGTCGGAGACTTCGGGCAACATCGCGACGAGTACTCGGAAACCGAGACCACGGTGGGTTTCGCGGCGTCGGTCGTATTCGCAGCCATCTCGTTGCTGGAGTGCCTGACAGAGGATCTGGCAGGAGACGACTCGGTCTGACGAACCGTCTGTACCGACGGGTGCGTTCGCGAGCTGGCTATCGAGCCTGGGCTGTCGACACCCCCGCCGATTCGGCCTCCCACTCGGCCGCGGAAACCGCGGGCGACACGATGTCGCCGGGTATCTCAGCGCTCGCTTGAAGTTGCTCTTGCGAAGACTCCTTATCGGACGCGCGACGGGGTTGCGGCTCCACGCAAAGCAGGGTCGAAGAGTAGGGCGGGAGCCGACACTCGCCGGAATCGCCGGGACGGGACTCCATGGCGAAGGGGTCGATCCAGGTACGGCGGCCGGCCGCGGACACGTCGATGCGCGCCTCGATCAGGTGCACACCTTCGTTGGTGATCAGATAACAGTCGAGGCCGTCCTTGACGACGTGGCGGTAGCGCAGGTCGGGCTGCGACGGCGTGACCTTCAGGTCGGCGGGTGCCAGCCGTTCCAGGGCGTCGATCAGATCGGCGTCCGATTGCCGGCCGTCGCCGGGCCAGCGCAGGAGGCGGCCGGCGGCTTCCAGGCGGCGCAGCGGCTCGGTGGCGCGTTCCGGCAGCGGGTTCAGGCCGTCGTCGAAGCCGTCGACGATCAGCGCGCGGTAGTGCATGCCGGCCAGCCGGATGCCGTCGGCGTCGACCTGCGCGTCCTCCCAGAGGTGGCGGGCCTCCAGGTAGTTGAAGTCGCGCTGGTGCGTGAACAGTACGCGCGACGCCTGCCACGGCACGTAGCAGGCGTCGGCCAGGACCGCCACGTCGCAGACGTGCCGGGCGTCGGTATTTACGTAGCAGAGCCGCCGGCAGTAGTCGGCGTAGGGCCGGTAGCGGTCCCACCAGGGGCTGTTGGCTCCGACGTCGGGCGGCGCCTCGTTCACGCGGTGGCCGCGCACCGAGTAGAAGAACGCGTGCGGAAACAGCAGGTTGATCCCCCGCACCAGGCACCAGTCGGTCACCCACTTCATCTGGTCGTAGGTCAGCGTGTGGCCGTAGGCGCCGAGGTATTCCTCGCTGCACTGCCTGCGGCCCAGGTGAACCATCGACGAGGAGACGCACTTCGCCTGCACCGACTCCCGTCCGTCGATCGCGCCCGGCTTGCCGGGAAGGATCATGCCGGCAATGACATCCTGCCCGGGGATCTGGAAGAAGCGCTCGGAGCCCAGGTCGTCCGTCCACTGGGGGTGCCCGCACAGGGCGATGCCGTGCGCCTCGCACCAGTCGGACAGCGGCCGGTAGTAGGTTTCGTGCAGCCGCAGCCGCATCGCGCGGTTGTAGTCCGCGCGCGCCTGCGGTGCGTCGGGCTCGCCGTCGAACCAGAGCGCGGGCAGGCGAGGGGCGAAGTCGTAGCCGAGCAGCCGCTCGACGTGCTGCAGGACGCCGGTGGTGCCGGCCCGGATGCGGCCCTTCTCCCTCCGGCACTTGCCGCCGAACTCGTTGGGCTCGTCGGTGAAGATGCCCCGGATGAGGGTGCCGAAGTGTTCCCCGAACGCTTCCGCGAACCGGTCATACACCAGCCTGATGAAGCAGGCGACCGCTGCCGGGTTGAGCAGGTCGGCCGTGGGGGGCTCCTCCTCGGCGCGGGTGGCCTCGTCCGGATCGGTGTAGTGAAGGCCGCGGATATGGCAGCGGGTCGGGCGGTCGTAGAACGCCAGGCGGGTGCCGCTGGCGCGCTCGGCGATCGCCGCCAGGTGGTGCCCCGGCGCCAGGGCCGGCTCCTCGCCGGCGGTCAGCACCTGGTAGTCCAGGCCGCGCGACTGCAGCGCCGGATCGGCGGCGACCACCTGGCCGCTGGCTGCGCCGGAGGGATACATGCCCTCGTCGTACAGGTAGACCAGCAGGTCGCGGCGCCGCGCCTCCTCGATCGCCACGTGCATGAAGTGCAGGAAGCGATCGGACATCCAGCCGATGTCGCGCGGCAGGCCGACGCGCGGGTGGATCATGAAGCCGAACACGCCGTGCGCCTGGAAGTCGTCGATCTGGCGCACCAGCTCGTCCTCGGTGAGCGCGTCGTTCCAGAACCATTGCGGCACCACGGTGAACTCCCGCAGAGGATCGGCCAGTGCGTTCAGCATGCCGGTAGTAGACCGCATCACCGGCGCCGCGTCACGCGCGGTTCAGTTGAACTCCGTTCCGCCCTTGCGCGTCAGATACTTCCCGGAGACGCTCTTCAGGATCACCCGGCCGAACTCGTGCGACACGCGCTCGGCGGCCGGCTTCACGACCACGCCTTCGCGCACGTGGGCGCCGCCGAGCGTGGTCGCGCCGTCGGTCAACTCCTGCAGCTTCGCACGGCTGAACGGCCCGCGGTACAGCTCGGGAACCAGCGGAAACAGATCGCTCAACGTCTCCGCCAGCTCGTCGGGGTTCAGGTAGCGGCCCGTTCCCGGCTCGCCGACGTACGCGTCGAACACCGCGAACGAGGGGTTGGGCTGGCCGTAGTGCAGGTCCTGTACGCCGCGGCCGTAGACCTCGCCCAGGACATAGCACGACTGTCCGTCAGCGGCCATCCGCGCGCGCGCGGACTCGAACGCCTCCTGGTGCGCGCTCCAGGTCCGCACGTACAGGTTGTTCCGGTTCGCGTCGTCCAGCAGCAGCGCCAGTCCCTTGTCGGACATGCCCTTGGAGGTGACGATCGGGCCGTGCTCGGCATGCCGCCCCAGGCAGCACCAGGTGCCGTGCAACTTCTCGGTCATGACCACCGGCTCGCCCTCGCGGAACTCCTCCGGGTACTTCTTGAAGTCCTCGATGTCGTACTTGAGGGTCGCGCCGTGGACCGCCCGGACTTCGCCCTGCATGGAGATCGGGATCGGCGGCTCGTACTTGACCAGCTCCAACAGCTCGGTGACGTCGTCGCCCTCGGATACCTGCCGGCCGCGAATCATCCCGTCGCGGACCGGGTAGACCAGGCCCTGCGACAGCGAGCCGCGAAGTTGCACCGCCTTGACGCGGTTCTTCTTGCTGCCGGCCAGTTTGCCTTCCAGCCCCAGCTCCGCGATCAGCCACTCCGGGCAGATCGCTCCCTCGGGGATGTAGGCGGCCAGATCGCCGTCGGCATAACTGTCCTTGCCGACGACGCAGCGAAAGCCGCCGATCGCCGCCAGCTCCAGGCGGTCGGCGTTGGGGTGAGGCTCGATGTGCAGTGCGTAGATCCGTGATTCGAATGACATGGCGGAGCAGACGAACATACGGAGGCGGGGAGCAAGGGTCAAGTCGTGCCGGCACGCACGCGCGGACGCGCTGCCCACGTTGCCGAGAGACCGGGGTGGACGGCATGCCGGAGATGGCCGGATTCCCTTTCCTTCCCTGCTGCGGCCTACACGCCACAGAACACTTGTGTTGACATAAACAGATATGTTGTGTTAGATTCTTCGGGCAGAAGGGTACGGACATGGGCCGATGACGAGTTTGTCGTGGGTCGCCGGGCGGCGACCGGAAGGACGTTACGACCACAAGGAGCTCAGAGATGGAAACACGCGGGGGATAGATGAAATCGTCCGAACTCGAACGGTGGCTGCGGAAGCAAGGATGCTCGTTCCAGAACGGTGCAAACAGAGAACTCCCCAGGAGGCTTGTGGAGAAGATCAAGAAAGACCTGGGGTTGAAATGAATGAAACTGGCAGGAGGACCAACCTGTCAGGAACATCAATAACTGCACGCAGACAATTGGCGTGCCGAAGAGAACCGATTCAGAACAATGCTGTCTTATCCTATCACGTTGGAACATGACGACGGGGCCGTAGTCGGTACGGCTCCGGATTTTCCAGAACTCACGACGTTCGGAGACGATCGAGCCGAGGCGCTTGAGCGCGCGGTCGGGGCGCTCGAAGAAGCGGTCGCCGCGCGCATCTACGCTCGAAAGGACATTCCGAAACCATCGGACGGCAAGGTTCGTGCCTCGCTGCCGACCCTCACCGCCGTCAAGGTGATCCTGTACCGGGGGATGCGGAGTCAGGGTATCGGCAAGGCCGAATTGGCCCGGCGCCTCGGTTGGCACCTGCCGCAGGTCGATCGTGTCCTGGACGTAAACCACCATTCGCGGCTCGACCAGATGGATCTCGCTCTGGGCGCCATCGGGCTCCGCCTGGAAGTGAAGTCGAAAGAAGCGGCGTAGCGCCCCGAAACCGTCGCCTGCGGCTCCGCTTTCGGCCCATCCCCACCTTTCGCGTCGGAGTCTGTCGGCCTTCCCGCTGGCGCGGCAAGTCCGACCGACTCCTATCGGTGGCGCGCGGGCGGTCGCAGGTGACATGATGCGGCCAACCATGATCAAGCTTTCAGCGAACACCGTTCTCTTCGGCCGGTCCGGCTTCGCGACCGCGGCGCGGGTGCTGTCGGCGGCCGGCTACGACGGGGTCGAGGTCGCGGCCCTGGCCGGCATGTGCGAGCACCTGGAACTGGCGAACTGGCGTGCGCAGGCGGCCGAACTGCGCACCATCCTGGACGACCACGGCCTGCGGCCGCTGGCGATGGAGGAGTCCGCCCTCGACGAGGAGCGCCTGCGCCTGGCCTTCGAGGCCGCTGCCGAGATCGGCATCCCCGCGGTGTGCATCGGCTCCGGTGGCAAGACCGGGGACGAGGACGCGCTCAAGTCCGCCGTCGAGCGGATCGCCGCGCTGTCCGACGAGGCGCACGCGCACGGGGTCACCCTCTGCCTGAAGGCGCACGTGGGCAGCGCCGTGCACGACACCCCCACCACGCTGGCCGTCATGGAGGCGATCGACTCGCCCGGGTTCGGCGTCAACATGGACCCCAGCCACATCCACCGCGCGGGCGAGGACGTGGTCGAGGCGCTCCGCGCCGTGGTCGGCCGCGTGCGGCACGTGCACATCCGCGACTGTCCGTCGCGGGAGCCCTCGCCCGGACCACCCTCGCAACAGGCGTGCGGCCGCGGGCAGATCGACTTGGCTGGTTACTGCGGCGTGCTCGCGGAGGCCGGCTACGACGGCGCGCTGAGCCTGGAGGTGATCGGCGCGCAGACGTGGGACGATCCGGTCGCCAGCGCCGTCATCGCCGCGGAGAGCGCCGGCTACCTCAACGCGTGCCTGAAGGCCCTGGGGGCACGCTGATGGCAGCGACTCCCCGCACAGGCCGGCCCAACCTGCTGCTGATCGCGATCGACAGCCTGCGGCGCGACCACATGAGCCTGTACGGCTACCGCCGCCTGACCACCCCGCACATCGCCCGCTTTGCCGAGCAGGCGACGATGTTCCGCCATCCGTTCAGTCCCAGCGTGCCGACCACGCCGGCCTACTCGGCGATGCTCACCGGGCGCGACTGCTTCGGCACCGGCGTGGTGGGGCTGCGCCACAAGGGCGACGTGGCAGCGCCGATGCTGCCAACGATCCTGGAGCAGGCCGGCTACTCGACCTGCTGCGTGGGATTCCCCGGCAATCCGGCCTCGCGAGGCTTCCAGACCTACCTGGAGTACGACGGCTGGGGCGACGTGCCCGGCAGCATGCCCAAGGCGCACGCCCTCAACGAGGTCACCATCCCGTACCTGCGCACGGTGGCCGGCAGCGACGATCCGTTCTTCCTGTTCCTGCGCCACATGGACCCGCACAGCCCCTACCTGCCGCCGGCGCCCTTCGACCGCCTCTTCTACGAGGGAGACGAGCTCGACCCGTCCAACCACTCGCTGGACGGCCTGTACGCGTTCGCGCCGTTCGCCGACTACTTCAGCTCCTGGTTTCCGGGCAAGGTCACCGACGCCGCGTTCGTCAACAGCCTCTACGACGGCGCGGTGGCCTACATGGACGCGGCGATCGGCCGCCTGTTCACGGTGCTCGACGAGCTCGGCCTGGCCGAGGACACCGTGGTGGTTCTCACCGCCGACCACGGCGAGACCCTGGACGAGCACGAGTGCTGGTACGACCACCACGGCCTGTACGACCCGAACCTGGTGGTGCCGCTCGTCATTCGCGCTCCCGGGCAGGTGCCCGCCGGCGCGCGGGTCGACCCGTGGGTGCAGACCAAGGACATGACGCCGACGATGCTGGAGCTCTTGGGCGTCGATCCGGGGCTGGAGTTCGACGGCCGCAGCCTGGTGCCGCTGGCGCGGGGCGAGCCGTTCGTCCCGGAGACGGAGCTCTACCTGACCGAGGCGACCTGGATGCGCAAGCACGGCTGGCGCACACCGGAGTGGAAGCTCATCCACGCCCTGGAGCCCGACTTCCACTTCAAGCCGGAGGTGGAGCTGTACAACCTGGCGCGCGATCCGGAGGAGCTGGACAACCTGGCCGAGCGGGAGCCGGACGTGGTCGCCCTGCTGGAGGAGCGGATGGCCGCCCACGTCGAGCGGCGCGAGGCGCAGACCGGCCGGCGCAACCCGATGTTCACCCAGCTCGGCTGGCACGGCACCGGCGATGCGCCATTCGCCTCCTCGGAGGAGGCCTACCGGAAGCTCCACATCGGCAGCCGCAAGCAGGCGCAGCGCCTGCAGGCACACCTCGCCGAAGAAAGCTCGGAGGAGTCCTCGCAATGACCACCTGCAAGAGACCCATCCTCTATGGACCCGGCGACCTGCGCATGGAGGAGGACACCCTCGACACCGACAACCTGGCGCCGGACGAGGTGTGGGTGCAGACGACGGTCAGCGCTCTGAAGATCGGCACCGACCGCGGCAATTACGAGGGCGCCGAGCGGGTCCCCGGCGCGCCCGACTACCCGCGAGGCGTCGGCGACAGCAACCTCGGCGTCGTGCGCGGGGTGGGGAGCGCGGTGAAGCATCTGGCTGTCGGCGACCGGGTGATCTCCGGAACCTGGCACCAGTCGATGTACATCATGCAGGCTGGCGAGGATCCGGCGAAGGTCCCGGACGGCGCCGAGCCCGAGGATGCCGTGTACGGCAACCTGTATGCGCTGAGCGCGCTCTGCTATCACAAGGCGCTGTTCCGTCCGGGAGAGACGGTGGCGGTGGTCGGCCTGGGCACGCTGGGGCTGGGCGCGGTGGCGCTGGGGCCGCTGTTCGGCGCGCGCACGGTGGCGCTGGGCAATAGCGACATCCGCCTGCGGGCGGCGCGCACCATGGGCGCGCACGAGGCGCTCATGTCCGACGATCCGGAGTTGCACGCCAAGCTCGACCGCTTCAGCGGCGGGCGCGGCATCGACCTGGTGATCCTGACGGCCAACCCGTGGCCGGCCTACAGGACTTCGCTGGAGATCGTCCGCCGCGACGGCCGCGTGGCGATCGTCAGCCTGCTCGGCCGCGGCGAGGAGGACCTGGACTTCAACCCGCTGGCCATGCAGCTCTTCTACGACAAGGCGGTCACGCTGATCGCCGTCTCGGGCGGCGACCCCAGCCTGTATCCGCGTCCGGCGGAGCTGTCGGGCACGGCGGCCGGCACGCGCCACCACCGGCCGCACGTGCTGCAGCTCATGGCCGACGGGGTGCTCAAGCCCAGCAAGCTGATCACCCACCGGCTGCACTACACGGAGATGCAGCAGGCGTACGACATGGCGTTCAAGCGGGACAAGACGATGATGAACGTCGTCTTCGACTGGAGCGACGCGTAGCCGTGCTGATCTTCGACGGAGACTACCCGGCCTGCGTGGCGGTGCGGCTCAACGCCGATCTCACGCAGCCGATCCAGACGGTTCGCGCAGCACCTCCGGCCGGCATGGCCAGCGAGGATCCCCGCTACCAGTCGAATCTCATGGCGTCCGTCCCCGAGCAGCGCCGCGCCGGCGTCGCCGCCTTCATCGGCAAGCTGAACGCGCGCATCCACCGCCCGGGGGCACAGCTCTGGGGCCACCGCTCGGGTGAGCTGGCCTATGCGGAGGCGTGGGGCCAGTTTTCCTTCTACCGGATCATGGAGCGGCGCGGGAACTACCGCATCCTGGCCACGGCGGCGGACCTGGCCGATCACATGCAGGGCTGGGAGGCGGCTGAGCGCGCCGGAGCGGGTTTCGACGGCCTGCCGGTGGGCGTGATCATCGGGCTGGAGGGCGCCGACCCGATCCTGGACACCGAGTCCCTGGAGGAATTCCACGCCGCCGGCCTGCGCATCGTCAGCCTCACGCACTACGACACCAGCGCCTACGGCCACGGCACCGGCACGGGGACCGACGGCGGGCTGTTTCCACCGGCGGACCGGCTGTTTGCCGACATGAGCCGCCTGGGTATCGTGCTGGACGCCACGCACGCCTCCGACGCGACCATCGCGCAGGCGCTCGACCGGTTCGACGGCCCCGTGATCGCCACGCACCAGAACTGCCGGGCGCTGGTCCCCGGTGAGCGGCAGTTCCCGGACGAGGTCCTGCGCGCGATCATCGAGCGCGACGGCGTGATCGGCGTGTCGATGGACACCGCCATGCTGTACCGCGGCGGCATCGACTGGGCCGACGTGGTCGGGCTTCAGCGTCCGTTCGGCAAGGAGGACGTCACGCTCGACGACCTGGCCGACCACGTCGACCACATCTGCCAGCTCGCCGGTGACGTCCGGCACGCGGGCATCGGCGGCGACACCGACGGCCAGGGGGGCCGCACCGGCGCGCCCGCGGAGATCGACACCGTGGTCGACTACAACCGGCTGGCCGACGTGCTGGCCCGCCGCGGCTACGGCGACGACCAGGTCACCGACGTGATGTACCGCAACTGGGTCAGGTTCTTTTCCCGTCATCTTGACGGCCCGTCATCCTGACGGCCGGCATCGTGACGGCTGGGCCGGTCCGCGGCATGGGCTGCTGAGGACGCCGGCAGGGCCGGGCTTCCATGGACAAGCCGACGGTCGAGCTGCTGGCCCGCGCGATACGCGACAGCGGCACTCCGGCCGGACCGCGGTCGCTGCTGTCGTTCGTCGGCGCCCTGATTTCGTTCACGTCCTCGCTGGTCACGCTGCACGCCAGGGGAGGCCGGCCGGCGCTCCTGTATGACGACATTCGCCCGGAGCGGCGTGAGATCGTCGTCGGCGCGTATCTGCGCGGCGCCTACCTGCTCGATCCGTTCTACGACTATCTCGTCGCTGGCGCACGCGAGCGTGTGGTGACCTTGCAGGACGTCCAGCCTGACCACTTCCGCAAGTCCCGGTACTTCTCCAGCTACTACGCCGACGTGGGACTGGCGGACGAGATCGGGATGTTCGCGAAGCGAAGAGACGGGTCGCACGTCTTCGCATCGATCGGCCGCGCGCACGGCATGGAAGCATTCTCGAAGAAGGGTATCGAGCGGCTCCGGCACTTCCAGCCGATCATCGAGCACCTGATGCGGCGACAGTGGGATGCCGGGCCGCCCGGAGCCGACGAACGGGAGGCCGGGCACGGGTCTCTCTCGTTCCTGACGCTCGATGAAGCGCTGCGCCGCGGTGAGTTCCGTGCGCTGTCGGCACGGGAGCGCGAGATCGTCGCTCTCATCCTGAAGGGGCACTCGTCGAAGTCGGTCGCGGAACAGCTCGGCATCGCGGTCGGCACCGTGAAGAACCATCGCAAGAGCATCTACCGAAGGCTCACGATCAGTTCGCAGTCCGCCCTGTTCTCGCGGTTCCTGCGCAGCATCGGCTACGCCCCTCAGGAATCGCCGGAGCGGTAGGTGAGGCCGGGGCGCGCGGATCCATGCGTGTCCCTTCGGGGACATGGGCAGATCCGGGTGCCGACACTACGGTGATGCGCGACGCTGCGATGGGCGGTGCTCGAGCGCATCCGGACGGGACGGCCGCGGAAGATTTCGTCATGCCCGCGGAGTTCGAGCCTCACGCCGCGATCTGGATGGGGTGGCCGAAAGAGCAGCCATACGCGGATCCGGCGCTCGACACCAGGGTACCGATCGCGCAGATCATCGCCGTGCTCTGTGCCCGCGGCGTGGACGTCAATCTCATGTGCACGGACGAAGCCGGGGAGCGCGAGGTGCGGCGCTGGCACGGAGCGCACGGCTATCCCGTGAGCGACCACCTCGAATTCGTGCATCTCGATCAGATCGACATCTGGGTCCGCGACTACGGGCCGATCTTCACGCGGAACCGCGAGAACCGGCTGGGCATGGCGCGGTTCCTGCAGAACCAATGGGGATACTCGGCGACGTCCGATCCGGTCTCGCGCGCCATGACCGGCCTGCCGGAGCGCGTTGCCCGGCACGTGGGCATCGATCACGTGACCGCCGTGGACGTCGTCAGTGAGGGAGGAGACCGGATCGTCAACGGCCGCGGCACCCTGCTCGTCTGCCGCGCGGTGGAGTCGGAGCGGAATCCGGCGCTTGACGAGGCGGCCCTGGAGTGCGCCTACCGCGCCGCTCTCGGCGTGACCAAGGTGATCTGGATCGACAACGGACTCGGCGAAGACCTGCACGCGACGTGGGGACCGATTCCCTATCGGGACGCCGCCGGCAGCCGGATCCTTCTCTATGGACCGGCCACGACGGGTGGGCACCTGGACGAGCTCGTCAGATTCGCCGGGCCGCGTGAGATCGTGTTGGCCCAGGTCGCTCCGGAGGAGGCCGCACGGGACCCGCTCGCGGCGCTGAACCACGCCCGGTGCGAGGAGGCGTTTCGCATCCTCGCGCGGACCACCGACCAGTCCGGCGACCCCTTTCGCATTGTTCGTCTGCCGGTGCCGGACGTCGCGTACCGGCGGGTGTCGCCCACGGACCGCATGTATCGGTGGCTGGCCGGTCTGCAGTACCCGCCGCACGTCCCGCCGTTTCCCGACGGCCGCCCCATCCACGTGGTGAGGGCGTCCAGCTATGCCAACTACCTGGTGACCAACGGACTGGTGGTCGCCCCCAAGTACGGCAACGCGGCAAAGGACGGCGCGGCGGCGGCGGCACTGGCCGCTGCCTATCCGGGTCGGGCGGTGGTGCAGATCGATCCCAGCGCCATCAACTATGCGGGCGGCGGCATCCACTGCTGTACGCAGCAGCAGCCGGCGGGGGACATCGTCAGCCGTCCGGGCGGCTGAACGCCGTCTGCTCGTCGCGGGAGCGCCGGCGCGCAGTGCGGTTCGTGATCAGGGCCGCGGCGATGATGCCGGCGGCGACCACCAGCACGAACAGCGTTGCCAGCGCGTTGATCTCCGGGCTCACGCCCAGACGGACCTTGGAGAAGACCACCATGGGCAGCGTGCTGGAACCGGGGCCGGACACGAAGCTGGCGATGATCAGGTCGTCGAGCGACAGCGTGAAGGCGAGGAGCCAGCCCGAGACGAGCGCGGGCGAGATGAGCGGCAGCGTGATCACGCAGAAGACCTTCGCGGGCCGAGCCCCCAGGTCCTGGGCGGCCTCTTCGATCGACTCGTCGGTGTTGGCGAGCTGCGCCTGGATGACCACCGCCACGTAGGCCAAGGAAAAGGTGATGTGCGCGATCGTGATGGTGGTGACGCCGCGCCGGCCGGGCAAGCCGATCACGTCCTCCAGAGCGACGAACAGCAGCAGCAGGGACAGGCCCGTGATCACTTCCGGCATCACCAGGGGCGCCGAGGTCATGCCCGTGAACAGCAGGCGCCCGCGGAAGCGGCCCATCCGTGCGAGCGCCAGGCCGGCAAGCGTGCCGAGTGCCACGGCGATGGTCGCGTTCATGACCGCGATCCGCAGGCTCAGCCACGCCGCGCGCAGGATCTGGTCGTCGCGCAGTAACTCTCCGTACCACTTGGCCGAGAATCCGCCCCACACCGTCACCAGCTTGGATGCGTTGAACGAATAGGCGATGAGGGAGGCGATCGGCAGATAGAGAAAGGCGAAGCCGAGGGCCATCGCGGTCGTTGCGAACACGGAACGCCGCGTGGTCATGCCTTCTCCTGGCGCGAACGGATTCGCTGGAACACCGTGATCGGAATCACCAGCAGAAACAGCGCCGCGATGGCCAGCGCGGATGCGACCGGCCAATCGCGGTTGGCGAAGAACTCGTCCCAGATCACCCGCCCGATCATCAGGGTATCGGGCCCGCCGAGCAGCGCAGGAATCACGAATTCGCCGACCGCCGGGATGAAGACCAGCAGCGAACCGGCCACGATGCCGGGGAGCGACAGGGGCAGGGTGACGGTCACGAACGCCCTGAGCGGGCGGCAACCCAGGTCCGCCGCGGCTTCCAGGAGGATGTGGTCAAGCCGTGCCAGCCTCGCGTACAGCGGCAGGATCATGAACGGCAGGTAGGCGTAGACGATGCCGACGTACACCGCGAAATCGGTCTGCATCATCGTGATCGGCTCGTCGATGATGCCGATGGCAAGCAGTGCATTGTTGATCAGGCCGTTGTTCTTGAGGATGCCGATCCAGGCATAGACGCGCAGCAGGAACGACGTCCAGAACGGGAGAATCACCAGCATCAGCAACGTGTTGCGCGCCGTGCCGGAGGAACGCGCGATGCCGTATGCGATCGGATAGCCCAGGATCAGGCACAACGCGGTGGAGATCAGTGCGATCCTCGCCGAGTTCAGGTAGGCCTTCCAGTACAGGTCGTCGCGCAACAGAAACAGGAAGTTCTGCAGGTCGGCCCGCACCGTCAGGGAGCCATCCCGGCCCCACTCGAACAGGGGGGTGTACGGCGGCCGGGCCAGTATCGCTTCGGAAAGCGCGATCTTCAGGACGATGGCGAACGGCGCGAGGAAGAACAGCAGAAGCCACAGGTAGGGCAGACCGATCACGAACGCCCGCCAGCGCATCACGAGACCAGGACCACGGAGCTCGACGGATGCCACGATACGTACACCCGCTCCCGCAAGCCCGGGCGATCGGCGCTCGCGCGGGCGAGGTTGGGCCGGGAGACGCGGATCTCCGTCCCTGAATCGGCGAGCAGCCGGTAGATGGAGAGCCCGCCGCGGTAGGCGACCTCGGTGACGACGGACTCGATCCGGTTGTACTCCCGGGACGGCGCGTCGCGGGATATCTCCAGCTTTTCCGGGCGTACCGCCACGCAGACGCGATCACCGCGTGCGGCGCTGACTCCACGGTCGCTGTACAGCGGGCAGCCGGCGCCCTCGCACTCGATGATCAGGTGGTGGTCGTCCTCCGCCACCACGCGGCCCTCGAACAGGTTCACCGAACCGATGAAACCGGCCACGAACCGGGTGCCCGGCGATTCGTAGATCGCGGTCGGTGTCCCGGTCTGGACGATCCGGCCGGCGTCCATGACGCCGATCCGGTCGGACAGCGTCATCGCCTCCTCCTGATCGTGGGTGACCACCACGAACGTGACGCCGACTTCCTTCTGAATGGTGATCAGCTCGAACTGCATCTCTTCGCGCAGCTTCTTGTCCAGGGCTGCCAACGGCTCATCGAGCAGCAGCAGCTTCGGCTGCTTGACCAGGGCACGGGCCAGCGCGACGCGCTGCCGCTGCCCTCCGGAGAGCTGATGCGGCCGGCGCCGCGCGAACGGTAGCAGCCTGACCAGGTCGAGCATGTCACCAACGCGCCGCTTGATTTCCCGGGCCGCGATGCGTTCCTGCCGCAGACCGAAGGCGATGTTGTTCTCCACGGTCATGTGCGGGAAGAGGGCATAGGATTGGAACATGATGTTGACCGGCCGCTCGTAGGGCGGTATTCCGGTCATGTCCTCGCCGTCGATCAGCACGCGGCCGCTGCTGGCGGCCTCGAAGCCGGCCAGGATCCGCAGCAGCGTGGTCTTGCCACATCCGGAACTGCCGAGCAGACAGAAGATCTCCCCGCGGTGGACTCCCAGGGAGACGTCGTCGACGGCGGTGACGCCGCCGAACGCCTTCGTCACCCCCTCGATACGAACATAGTCCCCGGATCGGGGGCCGTCGCCGGCAGGGTCACCGGCCGGCGCGATCCGCGGCGGGGTCACCGGCACATCCTGCACACGATTCGGACGCCCCGGTAGACCCATTCGCGATGCGCCGCGGATCAGAGGGCCACGGTTCGTGGCCGAGCCGTCACTGGCCGGTCTTCACCCTGGTCCATGCCCGCGTCAACAAGCGCGTGAACGCGGGCGAGTCGGCCAGATCCGCGAACAGGTTCTCCTTTACCGCGTCCGAGGGATAGATCGACGGGTCGGACTTCACCTCGTCGTCCACGTACGGGAGCGAAGCGCTGTTCGCGTTCGCGTAGAACACGTAGTTGGAGATCGCCGCGGCAACCTCAGCCTCCATCATGTAGTCCAGGAACAGGTGGGCGTTCTCCGGATGCGGCGCGTCGCTCGGGATGGCCAGGTTGTCGAACCAGATGACCGCTCCTTCCTTCGGGATGGTGTAGGCGATGTCGACGCCCTGTCCGGCCTCCACGGCGCGGTCGCGGGCGATGAGCATGTCGCCGCTCCAGCCCATGGCGACGCAGATCTCCCCGTTGGCCAGGTCGTTGATGTTCTGCGACGAGTGGAAGTACCTGATGTGCGGACGGACCTCAAGAAGGTGCTTCTCGAACAGCTCGACATCCTCCGGACCCTCGCTGTTCGGATCGCGTCCGAGATAGCCCATCAGATTGGCGAAGACTTCGGTCGGCGCATCCAGCAGCGTGACCCCGCAGTCCGCGAGCTCCGCGACCACGTCGGGATCGAACAGCATGCGCCAACTGTCGGTCGGGGCGTCGCTCATGATCGACTCCACCTCGGCCACGTTGTAGCCGAAGCCGGTTGTCCCCCACATGTAGGGGACGGCGTGCTCGTTGCCGGGGTCGTGGGCCGCAACACGCGCCAGGATGGTCGCATCCAGGTTCCCGTAGTTGCCCAGCTTGCTCCTGTCCAGCGTGGCGAAGACGCCGGCCGTGATCTGACGCTCCAGGAAGCTGGCTGCCGGCACCACCACGTCGTAGCCGCTGTTGCCGGCAAGCAGCTTCGCCTCCAGCACCTCGTTCGAGTCGAACACGTCGTAATTGACCTTGATCCCGGTCCGTTCCTCGAAATTGGCGATCGTGTCCTCGGCGATGTAGTCGGACCAGTTGTATACGTTCAGGACCGCTTCTTCCGCGGAAACTACGCCGGCCGCCGTCATCAGAATGATCGCCGCGCATCCCGTCATGAGTTTTCTGAGCATATCATCGCCCTCCCGTATCCGTGGTGTCTCATGGCACGCCCGGCGCCATGGCTCTTCCTGGCCCAACGCTACCAGACGTCGAGATTGCCGGTGAATATCCCTTTGGGGACAATTCCGTCATGAATCGATGTCCCCTAGGGGATATTCACGTAGCGCGCGGCGTCGTTTAGCGTGTGAGTCAGCAGCCATGCCCGCAGCACATCATCATGACGCGGAAGATCTCCGTCGGACCGACCTGGAACACTGCGTCCATCCCTGGACCGACTTCCCCGATTGGGTCCGTTCGGGATCGACGACCATGGTCCGCGGCGACGGGGCGTACGTGTGGGACGCTCACGGCAACCGGTTCATCGATGGAATCGGAGGCCTGTGGTTCGCCAACGTCGGCTACGGCCGCCGGGAGTTGATCGATGCGGCGGCACGTCAGCTCGGCACACTCCCGCAGTATTCGTACTTCGCCAACCTCGCGAATCCGCCGGCCACGGAACTGGCCGCCAAGCTGGCCGAGCTGACTCCGGGGGACCTCAACCACACCTTCTACAGCACCGGCGGGTCCACTGCCAACGACTCGGCCGTGCGGATCGCTCACTACTATTTCGACACGATCGGCAAGCCCGGGAAGCGGCTGGTCATCTCGCGCCGGAACGCCTATCACGGCAGCACGTTCCTGGCCTCTGCCCTGTCGGGCAAGCCGGGCGACAAGCCGGGCTTCCAGTTTCCGAGCGGTCTGGTCCATCACGTCTCCGAAGCCAACTGCTATCGCATGCCGGACGGCGTCGCGGACCAAACGGCCTACTGCGACTATCTGGTCGCGGATCTCGAGCGCACGATCGCGGAGCTCGGCGCGGACAATGTCGCGTGCTTCTTCGCCGAACCGATCATGGGCGCGGGCGGCGTGCTGGTCGCGCCCGAAGGCTACCACGTGCGGATGAAGCAGGTGTGCGAGGAGCACGACATCCTCTATGTCTCCGACGAGGTGGTGACGGCGTTCGGCCGGCTCGGGCACTTCTTCGCCAGTCGAGATCGGTACGGCATCGTGCCGGACATGATCGTGACCGCAAAGGGCATCACGTCCGGCTACCTGCCGCTGGGTGCGACGATCATCTCGGACCGCGTGTACGCCGGACTGTCGAGTGGCAGGTCCGACGGCGCCGTCTTCGCGCACGGCTTCACGTATTCCGGACACGCGGCGTCCTGCGCCGTTGCCCTGGCCAATATCGATGTCATCGAGCGCGAGCGCATATGCGAGAGGGTGCGGGAAACGGGTCCCTATTTTCTCGATCGATTGAAGACTCTCGGCAGCGTCCCGATCGTCGGCGACGTGCGCGGCAGCCATTTCATGCTCTGCATCGAGTTCGTCAAGGACCGGGCCACGAGGGAGCCGTTTCCGGCCGGCGCGCAGGTCGGCAGGCACGTGGCGCGCGCGGCCCAGTCGCGGGGCCTGATCATCCGCCCGATCGGGAATCTGGCGGTGCTGTCGCCGACACTCATCCTGACCCGGCCGCAGATCGACCGGATCGTCGCCATTCTGAGTGAGTCGCTCGACGCGGTAGTGGCCGACCTGCGGCGTCAGGGAGTAGCGTTTGCCGCGTGACTCCCGGTGACGGCGTGAGCTCTCGCCCGGCGATCGATGCCGGCCGACTCTGGGACCGCCTCATGCGCATGGCGCGGATCGGAGCGACCGCGAAGGGAGGCGTCAACCGCCAGGCGCTTACCGATCCGGACCGGGAGGCGCGCGACCTGTTCATCTCCTGGTGCCGGCAAGCCGGCTGCGCCGTCCGCGTCGACCCGACAGGCAACATCTTTGCGCGCCGGGCCGGCCGTGACTCGGGCCGTCGCGCGGTGATGGCGGGCAGCCATCTCGACACCCAGCCGGCCGGGGGCAAATTCGACGGCGCGTACGGCGTGCTCGCGGCGCTGGAGGTAGTGCGCGCACTCAACGACGCCGGCCATGTGACCGAGCGGCCGGTCGAGGTCGTGGCGTGGACGAACGAAGAGGGCTGCCGCTTCGCCCCTTCGATGATGGGTTCGGGCGTGTTCGCGGGCCAGTTCGACCCGAACAGGGTGTCGGCGACCACGGATGCTCACGGCCGCAGCTTCGGCGCCGAGCTGGAGCGCATCGGCTATCGGGGTGGTGATCGGGTGTCGGTGGACGAGGTCGCTGCGTACTTCGAGCTCCACATCGAGCAGGGACCGGTCCTTGAGCAGGCGGGGAAGACCATCGGCGTGGTGACCGGAGCACAGGGACAACGCTGGTTCGACCTTGTCGTCACCGGCCAGGAGGCCCATGCCGGCACGACGCCGATGGAGACGCGCAGGGACGCGCTGCTCGGCGCCGCCCGCATCGCGGAGGCGGTCAATCGCATCGGCCGCGAGCACCTGCCCGGTGCGTGCGCGACCGTTGGCCAGCTCGACGTGCACCCGAACTCGCGCAACACCATTCCCGGGCGCGTTTGCTTCAGCGTGGACCTGCGGCACCCGGAGGAGGGCCGTCTTTCCTCGATGCGGTCTGCGCTGGAAACCGAGGCGGCGGCCACCTGCTCGGCGGCTGGTCTGCACCTGAGCATGGAGGAGATCTGGCACCAGTCTCCGTTGCGCTTCGATGCCGGCTGCATCGATGCGGTGCGCCGGGGGGCCGCCGCGGTCGGGTGCGGAGCGATGGAGATCGTATCCGGCGCCGGGCACGACGCCTGCCACGTCGCGCAGCGCGTGCCGACGGCGATGATTTTCATCCCGTGCGCGGGCGGCATCAGCCACAACGAGACGGAAGACGCCACCAGGGAGGACTGTGCCGCCGGCTGCAACGTGCTGCTGCACGCGGTGACCGAGAGCGCCAACGCCCTGTGATCGGTGCTCTGCGCCGTCGGGGGTCACGCTGAGACATCGGCGCGACTCGTAGCGGTAGAATGCGCACAACCATGAGCTCGTCCGGAACCGACGCCGCCCTGCGCTCCGACATCAGGCTGCTCGGCAACCTGCTGGGCAAGACCCTGGTCCGGCAGCACGGGCCGCAGCTCCTGGAGCTGGTCGAGCGCGTACGCACGCTGAGCAAGCAGTCGCGCGACCCGGCCGCGGGCAGCGACGCGCGCGGCGAGCTGACCGCCCTGCTGGAGGGGCTGGACATCGCCGACACCACCAACCTGGTGCGCGCCTTCTCCACCTTCTTCCACCTGGCGAACGTCGCCGAGCAGACCCACCGAGTCGGCGAGCACGGACCGCGCAGCGGGGTCGGCCGCGGCCGGCTGCGCGCCTTGTTCGACCACATCGAGGGAGACGACGAACGGTGCGCGGCACTGCGCGAGGTGGCGCCCCGCCTCGACGTCCGGCCGGTCTTCACCGCGCACCCCACGGAGGCGGCGCGCCGCTCCGTGCTCACCAAGCTGCAGCGCATCGGCGAGCTGCTCTACGACCGGGCCGACCCGCGGCAGACGGATGTGGACCTGGCCCGCATCGAGCGGCGGCTGGTCGAGCTGATCGACCTGATCTGGCAGACCGACGAGCTGCGCGTCCAGCGCCCGAGGCCGACCGACGAGGCACGGGCGGCCGTCTACTACCTGAACGAGATGCTTCGAGAGGTCACCGGCGACCTGTTCGACGAGCTGGACGAACAGCTGCAACGGGCAGGCATCGAGCTGCCGGCGCACGCGCGGCCGCTGAACTTCGGGAGCTGGGTCGGCGGGGATCGCGACGGCAATCCGCTGGTCACGGCGGACGTCACCCTGAACGTGCTGGAGCTGCAGCACGACCACGCCCTGCGCGAGCTGATCGGAGCCGTGGAAGGCCTGTCGGCCGAGCTGAGCAGCTCCGAGCACATCCACGGCGTGTCGGCGGAGCTGACCCTCAGCCTCCGCCGTGACCGCCAGGCGCTGCCGGCGACCGACGGCCGTTTCGAGCGCGGCGGCACGGGCGAGAGCTACCGGCTGAAGCTCAACTACATTCGCGAGCGGCTGGTCAACACGCGAGCCCGGATCGCCGAGGACACCCGCCACGTGCCGCGCCGCGACTACCGCGGCTCCGCGGAGCTGGTCGCGGAGCTGGAGATGTTGCAGCGGTCGCTGCGCGCCCACCGGGGCGAAGCGATCGCCGACGGAGCCCTGCGCCGCCTGCTGCGCCGCGCGGCGGCCTTCGGCTTTCACCTCGCGACGCTGGACGTCCGCGAGCATGCAGAGAAGCACCACGCCACGCTCGCGGCGCTCTACCGCCGCCTGCCCGACGCGCCCGACTACGCCCGCATGTCACCCGCGGAGCGGTTCGAGCTGTTGTCCGAGGAGCTGCGCAACCGGCGGCCGATCGCGACCGCCGCGACCGACCTGCGCGGCGATCCCGGGCGCACCCTGGAGACGATGCGGGTGGTCCGCGCGGCGCTGGATCGCTTCGGGGCGCGCGCGATCGAGAGCTATATCGTCTCGGAGACGCTGGGCCCCGACGACCTGCTGGCGGCGGTGGTGCTGGCGCGGGAGGCCGGGCTGGTCGACATCGCCGCCGGTCGCGCGGCGGTCGGGTTCGTGCCGCTGTTCGAGACGCCGGAGTCGATCCGCGGGGCGGAGGATACGCTGCGCGTCCTGCTGGAGGAGCCGAGCTACCGCGAGCTGTTGCGGCTGCGCGGCGGCCGCCAGGAGATCATGCTGGGCTACTCCGACTCGAACAAGCTGGCGGGGATCACCACCGCGCAGTGGGAGCTGCACCGCTGCGTGCGCAGGCTGCGCGACGTGGCCCGCGAGTACGGCGTGCCGCTGCGGTTCTTCCACGGACGTGGCGGCACGGTCGGGCGCGGCGGCGGTCCGACCGCGGAGGCGATCCTGGCCCAGCCCTGGGGAGCCGTGGACGGCACGATCAAGATCACCGAGCAGGGTGAGGTGGTCAGCGACAAGTACGGGCTGCCGCGGCTGGCGCGGGACAACCTGGAGCTCACGCTGGCCGCCTCCGTCGAGGCGGCGGTGCTGCATCGGAGCTCGACCCTGTCGGAAGACGATCTCAACCGGTGGGACGCGGTCATGGACATCACTTCGCGCGCCGCGTTCCGGGCCTACCGCGACCTGGTCGACCATCCATCCCTCGTTCACTACTTCCTGACCGCCACGCCCGTGGAGGAGCTGGCGTCGCTCAACATCGGGTCGCGGCCGGCCCGGCGTCCGGGCACGGGTGGCGGAATCGGCGGCATGCGCGCCATTCCGTGGGTATTCGGCTGGACGCAGACCCGCCAGGTGGCCCCGGGTTGGTACGGCGTCGGCAGCGGCCTGGCAGCCGCGCGTGAGGCGGGCGCGGACGCGCTGGGCGAGATGTACGAACGCTGGCGTTTCTTCCGGATGTTCATCTCCAACGTGGAGATGACCCTGGCGAAGACCGACCTGGTGACCGCGCAGCGCTACGTGGAGGCGCTGGTGCCGACGGAGCACCGTCAGATCTTCGACCTGGTCGCCGCCGAGCACGAGCGGGCGCTGGAGCACGTGCTGGCCACCACCGGCAAGCCGACGCTGCTTGCCGACTACCCGGTGCTCAAGCGCACCCTGGAGGTGCGCTCCGCCTACCTGGAGCCGCTGAACCTGCTGCAGGTGGTGCTGCTGGCCCGGCACCGAAGCGCCGAGGCGGTGGACCGGCAGGTCGAGCGGGCGATCCTGCTCACCGTCAACGGCCTGGCCGCCGGGCTGCGCAACACGGGTTAGGATCCCGCATCCGCACTCGATTGCCCCGATCCCGATGGATCCTTGACCATGAAAAATCGTTATCGTTAACATCGAGCGCATGAGACAGTTGAAGATGTGGATGTTCGCCGTTGCCGTCATGGCGCTGGCCGGCACGCTGGCCCTTGCCCAGGATCAAAGGGAGGGGCCGGCGACGGATCTCCTGCCGGTCGTGGCGACCACCAACATCGTCGGCGACATCGTCGCCCAGGTCGGCGGTGACCGCCTGTCGCTGTACGTGATGCTGCCGCCCGGAGCCGACCCGCACGCGTTTCGGCCGACCGCTCGTGACGCCCGCGAGGCAGCGGATGCGGCCATCGTGTTCATCAACGGCGCGGGGCTGGAAGCAGGCTTCCTCGGAGACCTGATCGCGAGCGCCGAGCCGCGGCTCGTGGTCGACCTGACTGCGCATCTGAACCTCCGGCGCATGGTTGACATGCATGAGGACGAGCACGACCACGACGAGGACGAGCACGACCACGATGAGGACGAGCACGACCACGACGAGGACGGGCACGACCACGACGAGGATGAGCACGACCACGACGAGGACGAGCACGACCACGACGAGGACGAGCACGACCACGATGAGGACGAGCACGACCACGACGAGGACGAGCACGACCACGACGAGGACGAGCACGACCACGATGAGGACGAGCACGACCACGACGAGGACGAGCACGACCACGACGAGGACGACGAGCACGGGCACGACGAGCACGCGCACGACCACGGCGAGTTCGACCCGCACGTGTGGATGGACCCGACCCTGGTCACGGCTTGGGCCGAGGAGATCGCCGAAGCGCTCGCCGGGGTCGATCCCGACCACGGCGCCGACTATGCGGAGCGCGCGGACACGCTTGCCGGCGAGCTGCATGCGCTGGACGCGTGGGTACGGGAACGGGTGGCCGCTATTCCACGGGACCGGCGGATCCTGGTCACCGACCACGACGTGTTCGGCTACTTCGCCGACCGCTACGGGTTCACCGTTCTCGACACCATCATTCCCGGGTTCTCAACGGTTTCCGAGCCGTCCGCGCGCCACCTGGCGAACCTGCGCGAAGCGATCGCCGAGCACGGGGTGCCGGCGATCTTCGTGGGCCTGACGGTGAGCACGCACGTGGCGCAGGTGATCGCCGACGACCTGGGGATCGAGGTGGTCTCGGTGTACACCGGGTCGTTGAGCGAGCCGGACGGTCCGGCGGCGACGTACCAGGACTTCATCCGCACCAACGTCGACCGCATCGTCGGCGCACTGTCAGGGAGCTGACGGGCTCGGGCGCCATGGTCGATAACGGGAGGGAATCGCCTGCTTCTTGCGAGGTAGGCTGCCGGGTCGACGTGCGCGTGCACGGCCGCGAATCTCCCCACGAGCCCGGGACGGCACTGCTCGACATCGACGCCGTGTCCGCCGGGTACGACGGGCGCAGCGCCCTGGAAGCGGTGTCGATGCGGGTGGTCACGGGCCAACGCATCGCAGTGGTGGGGCCGAACGGCGCCGGCAAGAGCACGCTGTTCAAGGTGGTGGCCGGCATCCACCGGCCCACCGCCGGGACGGTCCGGGTCTACGGCAGCGATCCAGGCGGCCACGTCTGCATCGCCTACATCGAGCAGAACGCCGACCTCAACTGGCGGTTCCCGGCTACGGTGGAGGACGTGGTGGCCATGGGGCGCGTCGCCCGCGTCGGCTATTTCCGGCGTCTGCGCCGCACCGACCGGGCGATCGTCGCGGCCGCCATGGAGCGCGTCGCCATCACGCCGCTGCGCGGCCGCCAGATCGGCGAGCTGTCCGGCGGCCAGCGGCAGCGCATGTTTATCGCCCGCGCGCTCGCCCAGCAGTCGGAGCTGCTGATGCTGGACGAGCCGTTCGCCGGGTTGGACGTCGACGCCTGCCGGCAGCTCGAGTCGACGCTGGACGCCCTGGGCGACACCGTGACCGTGCTGCTGGCGACCCATGACCTGGGCGTGGCCGAGCGCATGGGCCGCGTGGCGCTGTTGAACCGCCGGCTGATCGGCTGCGGGCCGGCCTCCGAAGTGCTGGTGGCCGAGCGGCTGGCCCTGGCGTACGGCAGCAACCTGCTCCGCGTCGACGAAGACGGTACACGCTACGCGTTGCCCGACAGTCATTGCGATCACGGCCATCCCACCGCTGCCGCCGAACCGGCCCGGACGCCCGCTCTGCCGTGACCGAGTTGCTGGTCGCCCCCCTGGGCTACCCGTTCGTGGTGCGCGCGCTCCTGGCGGTGACCATGGTCGCCGCGGTGTGCGCCCTGGTCGGCACCTTCGCCGTGCTGCGCGGCATGTCCTACATCGCCAGCGCGCTGGCCCATTCGCTGGTGCCGGGGGTGGCGGTGGGCTACCTGGTCAGCGGGCTTTCCCGCGACCGCCTGTTTTGGTGGGCCACGGGCACGGCCATCCTGACTGCGCTGGGCATGTCCGCCCTGGTTCGGCGCTTCCGCATCGGCGAGGACGCCGCGGTCGGCGTCGTCTACTCCGGCATGTTCGCGCTGGGCATCGCCATCATCTCGACGGTGCGCAGCTTCGCCGTGGACCTCGTGCACTTCCTGTTCGGGAACGTCCTGAGCGTAAACGGCACCGACCTGCTCCGCATCGCCGTGGTCGCGGCGATCATCGTCGTCGTCGTGGTCCTGTTCTACAAGGAGATGGTGCTGGTCACCTTCGACCGCGTGTTCGCTGCCTCGCTGCGCCTCAGCAGCCGGTCGCTCACCGCGCTGCAGTACGTGCTGATGGCGCTGGCCATCGCCGTGGCGCTGCAGACGATCGGCATCGCGCTGGTGGTGACCCTGATGGTGGCGCCGGCCGCCGCGGCGCTGCAGGTCGTCCGCCGCTTCCATCACGCCGTGCTGGTGGCGGCGGGGATCGGCGTCGGCTCCGGCGTGGTCGGCCTGTACCTCTCCTACCACCTGAGCGTCGCATCTGGAGCGGCGGTCGCCCTGGTGTGCGTCGTCGTCTTTCTGATCATCTCGGCGCTGGCCCGCGCGTTTCGGGCGGCTCCGGCTGAGGAGGCCCATGGAACGGCAAACCAGACAGCGTGATGCGATCCAGGCGGTCATCGAGTCGTATGACCGGCCGCTGAGCCCCACGGAGATCTGCGAGGCGGCTCGCGAGCACCTGCCCCGCCTCGGCATCGCCACCGTGTACCGCGCCATTCGTGACCTGGTGGAGTCCGAGTGGCTGCGGACCGTGGAGATCCCCGGCGCCCCGGCCCGCTACGAGCGCGCCGGCAAGCCGCACCATCACCACTTCCTGTGCCGGACCTGCGACGGGCTGTGGGAGGTGGACGACTGTCTCAGCGAAGTCGACGCGTTGGCCCCCGCCGGCTTCGTCACCGAGGGCCACGACATCACCCTGTACGGACTGTGCAGCGACTGCCGGAGCGAGGACGCGGGGTAGCTGCGTGTTCAGGCGCCCTCGACCTGCGCCGCGAGGGACTGAAAGAACGTACGGTCCCAGAGCGCCAGTTCCGCGTCGTCACGTATGAACGGGCGCACGTCGCTCCTGGCCTGATCGTAGTCCACCTGCTCGAAGCGATGCGTCAGGAGCCGGCGCAGGTGCGCGACATCGAGGTGCTCACCCGCTCGCCAATGACCGGTCTGTTCCATGCGAGCCTGCAGGTGGCCGACATCGCATTGTATCCCCCGACCGAGGTACCAGACGAAGTCGTAGAAGTCCCGTCCCTTCACTCGCGCCTTCCAGTCGCGGCACAAGATGGCGTGCAGCTTGCCCGCGAACAGACCCGGCAGCGTGAACAGCCGCACCTGGAACGGTATCGGCGTCAGCAGCGTGAGCACCTCGTAGCGGGCGAGTGGCGGCGGGTCGGTATCCACGTCCAGTCTGATGCGTACCTGTTGCGGCCGGGGGAGCCGCGCCTCCAGGAAGTCCGGCATGCCCACCTGTGCCAGATTGACCCGCGTACCGCCCTTGATGAACGCGGATTCGACGGCGGTGCTGACGCGTTTGCTCCGACGTTCGACGCGGAAGCCGAAACCGAACGACGCGAGCTCCCGGCGAATCGATTCGAGGTAGGGTTCGAGGTCGAATCCCTCGGCGGGTGCCAGCAGGGAGAAATCCATGTCTTCGGAGAAGCGTGACAGTCCGTGGAAGATGCGGAGCGCGGTGCCGCCGTAGAACGCCGCGTGCTCGTAGAACTTGGCGCGCCACAACCCGAGCAACGCCAGTTCCTGGATGACTTCCTTCAAGGCGTTCTCGTAGTCGGCGAGGGTATGAGGCTCATACCGTGCGAGCAGCGCCTGGAGCGCGACATTCATTCGGTGCTCGTTCCATGTCGCTGCAGCCAGCGCAGGAGCGCATCGACGTTCCGTCGCCTGTAGCGCTTCGCGATGTGCCGCACGACGTTCAGGCGCATCCGAACGACGGCGTCCAGGTCGACACGCAGGTGGTCTTCCAGCGCCGCGGGGACATCCCGCATGGCGGTGAGATGGCGGATGCAAGCGATCCGGTCACACAACGCCTTCTCCGGCTCCGCCAGGAAGAAAGAGCCGCCTGCAACGGACTGCAGCGCCACCCCGTAGCTGAATGCAAGCTCGTTCACGGGACGATACGTGAAACGGCCAAGGGGCGTCTGGAACCGCTTCGCGCGCTTGCTGGTGACGCTGGTGATCTCATCGACCCGTTCCGGAATCAGGCCGTGATGACTCAGGGCCGACTCGAGCGAGACGTAGGACGGTCCGTAGATGAGCGCCGCCAGGGCAAGCGGACTGACGGTCGGCGGCCGTCCGGGGAACGAAGGAGCGACGTACAATCCCTTCCTGATCTGGAGCAGCTCACCGTGTACGCACAGGTTGCGGATCTTGTTGCGGGGCGCCCGATAGCGCGCCACCCGGTCCATGACGAGCTGATAGTCGAACGGGTGATCGACTGGCAGCTCCACGCGCATGCCTCAAATTTGCCGGTATGTTGAGTATCAGTCAACATACCGGCCGTTTCGGGAGACATCGCCCTTTACGGACGGTGCAACGACTGCCGGAGTGCCGGGCTGATCGGACCGGCCATATCCGCCTCGGGGCGTGCCCGCAGGTGTCAATCGATCTCTATGAGCAAGCGGCAGTGATCGCTCGGCCCCCACTCGTCCGGCTCGTTGAGAGCGCGCACCCGTACTGAGCCCACCATGCTCTGCGAGGCGAAGACGTAATCAAGTCCTCGCGTTGCCTCGGCCGGCGACTCTCCTCGCCAGCGAAACGTTGGTACGTTCCTACTCTCGGCCGGCAGCCACGTAGGCCGTGGATTCGCTTGGCGGCCACCCTCCGGCGCCTGCGGTCCGATGCATGGCAGATTGAGGGCTTCCATTCTGTCGAACACGACCTGGTAGCGCCGTGCCCAGTAGGGTTCGTGGTAGCAGCTCGGGCCACGCATCATGCTCAAGTCACCCGCGACGACGACCCGATGCCTCGTCGGAGTCCCGATGAAGGCAGAAAGATCGGAGATCGTGCGGTGGAGCACGTTGTCGTGGTTCCCCGCCTCAATTGACCTCCCCACAACAGACGGATGCGGCTTCTCGGAATCCGGACCAAGAGAAACCGCGATGAACGGCTCACCGTACGGAGGAGTCACGCGCGCGGCAGCGATGCACAGACGATCGGACTTCGCGTACGAGTGCTTCTCGAAGAACTGCACCTCGACGCGACTGTTGAGGCGCACAACGGCAGTCCGACCTCTGTTTCCTCGTGGCCACGCCTCCGGGTCGATGTCGTCCCGTGAGATGTCGACGTCGTCTGGCGGCGGGCGCGTTTCCTGCAGCAGCGCGACGTCAATCTGCTCCATGGCTCGCAGCGCCCGCCAAGACTCATGCCTCTTTGCGACGTTCCAGCACACCATCCTCACCATCGATCACTCCAAGACGTCGTGCCGATATCGTCACTCCACGTCGGCGACATCCGCGAGATTCGTGATGCTGACATTCCCCTGTGGAGCGGCATAGCGGCCCGTAGTTCCGCTTTCCTGGTTTCCACTCGCTTGCGCCGCTCGGGAGTGAAGCTGTTCGTCATCTCGCGAAAGTCATGGCGTCCGCTCATCGAATGAGTCCCTCCTTTCCCAACTCCTGCAGACGGTATTCGTCTCTATTGTATATTCTTCGATGTAATTTCGTCAACGGAGCGCCGGCCTGACCGGGCGGTCTTCGCGGGCGGATTGCAGCACCGCCTCGGTGGCGGCCAGGGTCGCCAGGCCGTCCGGGCCGGAGACGAGCGGCTCCGCGCGACCGCGGATGACTTCGCAGAAGTGGGCGAGTTGGGCGGCGACAGGGTCGACCGCGTCGACCGCCAGCGGGGTCGCCGAGAGGGCGTGCTGCCATCCGGTCTCGCCGGGGTGGCGCCAGAGCGTCAGCCGCGGGAACGCCAGGGATCCAGAGGTGCCGAGGAGGAAGTAGCAGTTCCGGTCGGTGCGCGTGTAGAGCGGATTCTCATGCGCGGTCAGCTCGTACGACCACGGCGACACGACGGCGTCGGAGGCGGCGATCGAGCCGAGTGCGCCGCCGGCCAGGCGCAACGTGATCGCCACCGAGTCCTCGACCACCAGCCCGCGGGCCGCGGAGCTTCCGGCCGCGTATACGCTCTCGATCTCGCCGCCGAGATGGCGGATCAGGTCGATCTCGTGGATGAGGTTGGTGAGGACCGGCCCGCCGCCGGGGCGGGTGCGCCAGCCGACCGCGTAGTAGTCGTCCGGCTTGCGGACGAACCAGAGCGCGGTGAAGCTTACCAGGCGGCCGAGCTCGCCGCGCTCGATCACCTCCCGGGCGCAGCGCACGTAGGCGCTGTGGCGGCGGTGCTGTCCGACCAGCAGGGGTACGCCGCGGCGCGCTGCCGCCTCGACCAGCGCGGTGCCGTCCGCGGTGGTGGCCGCGACCGGCTTCTCCACCAGCATCGGCACTCCGGCCTCCGCGCAGAGCACGCCACAGCCGCGGTGCTCGGCGTTCGGAGTGGCGATGATCGCTCCGTCGAGCCGCTCGCGTCGCAACAGCCCCGAGAGGTCGCCGTACCGGGGGCACTCGTCGCGGGCGGCCTGCCCGGCCAGTGCGGGATCGGGGTCGCACACCGCGGCCAGGACGCACTCGGCACTCGCACGGATCCGCTCGATGTGGCTGCGGCCCATGACGCCGGCGCCGATCACCGCCAGGCGCAGCGGCGTGGAGGTCACCGACGCGACAGGTAGGTGCCGATCCGCTCCAGGCCGGTCTCGATCTTGTCCGCGTCCAGCGCGTACGACAGGCGCACGCGGTCGGGGGCGCCGAACCACTCGCCCAGATAGGTGATCACCTGGTGGCGCTCGAACATCTCGCTGACGAATCCGTACGGGTCGTCGACCTTCGGCAGCACGTAGAACGCGCCCTCGGGCTTCCACAGGTCGAGCCCCAGATCCGACAGCCCGGCGTAGATCAGGTCGCGGCGCTCGCGCCAGATGACGAGCTGGTCCTCGACGTAGGAGGGCGGCGCGTTCAGGGCGGCCAGCGCCATCTGCTGGCCCAGGATGTTGGTGTTCATCGAGGTGTGCGTCTTCATCTCGATGACGCCCTGCACGAACTCCGCGTCCTCCGACCACAGGTAGCCGACGCGGAAGCCGCACATCGCGTAGGTCTTGGAGAACGAGTCGATGGTGACGACGTGAGGTCCGGCGAACGTGTGCGTCTCGCTCACGTAGATCAGGTCCTTGTACACCGCGTCGGAGAGCAGGTAGATGCCGAGGTCGCGGGTCAACTCCTCGATCCGCTGCAGCGTCTCCACCGGCTGCACGCGGCCGGTGGGATTCGCCGGCGAGTTGATGAGCGCCGCCGCGCAGTCGCCCACCTTGTCGGCGAAATCCTCGATGTCGATGCAGCCGTCGACCGTGTCCGTGTATACCGGCTCCAGGCCGGCGTACCGCACCGCGGGCGGATACGAGTAGTAGTAGGGACGTGCCATGAGCACGCGCCGCCGATCGGCCGGACATGTGCGGCCGATGTGGCGGAGCGCCAGGTCGAGCGCCTCGCTGGCGCCGTTGGTGACGACGAAGCTGTCCGGCGTCGAGCCCGGGTAGATCGGGGAGAGCGCCTCGCGCAGCTCGGCGCTGCCGGAGATGAGGCCGTACTTGAAGTCCCGGTAGTCGGCGAGCACCCGGAACGCCTCCGGCGGCGGCGGCAGATCCGGCTGGCCGGACCCGAAGGAGATGATGTCGCCGCCACGCACGCCGATGAACGTGGCCGGAGAGAGCCGCTCGCGTACCTGCATGGCCGGACTCTATCAGAGAAGCGTTCCGCGACGGAGTGGGCCGGATTGGCGCGGAGCGGCAAGCCGGGGCACTCCGTTGCCAAGGAGGGGCTGGGCCAAGAAAGCGGCGTCGGAGGCGCCGTTTTCTTGGGGCGCTCAAGGGTCGGCGATGCTGCCGTCCGTCCGGGTCGGTCCGTCACCGCGCGGCACGCGGCGGAAGGGGCTGGCCTCAAGCGCGTCCTCGTCCAGGTCGACGCCCAGGCCGGGGATGTCCGGGACGAGCAGGTTGCCGCTCTCGATCGTCCAGGCATCGCGCATGGCGGTGTCGCGGTAGGTGTCCTGGCGGACGAACTCCAGGATCAGGAAGTTCGGGATCGCCATGCCCAGGTGCGCTGCGGCGGCCGTCGACAGCGGGCCCTGCGGGTTGTGCGGAGCGAGCTGCACGTAGTAGGCCTCCGCCAGCGCGGCGATCTTCTTGACCTCGGAGATGCCGCCGGCGTGGCAGAGGTCGGGCTGAATGACGTCCACCAGCCGCTGCTCGAGCAACGGCCGGTAGTCCCACTTGGAGTAGAGGCGCTCGCCGGTGGCGATGTCCATCGGCGGGTCGGCGTGGCGCAGCCGGATCAGGCTCTCCAGGTCGTCCGGCTGGGTGGTCTCCTCCAGGAAGAGCAGGTCGAAGGGCGCGAGTGCCCGCATCAGCCGGGCCGCGCTCGACGGCCGGCCGCGGCCGTGGTCGTCGATCATGATGTCGATGTCCGGTCCCACGGTGCCGCGCAGCAGCGTGAGCCGTTCGGTGAAGATGCGCAGCCGCTCGGCCTCGGGAAGCAGCATGTCGTCGCGCCAGGAGCCGGTTTTCATCGCCGTGAAGCCGTCGGCGACGTCGCGCTGGGCGTCGGCGACCATCTCGTCCGGGTCGTAGATGCCGACGTGGGAGTACAGGCGGATGTAGTCGCGGGCGGGACCCCCGAGCAGCCGGTACACCGGTACCCCCCACGCCTTGCCGCGCAGGTCCCAAAGCGCCTGGTCCAGGCCGGCGATGGCGGAGTTGACCACCGGGCCGCCCCGCCAGAAGCCGTGCCGGTACAGGCGCTGCCAGTGGTGCTCCACCGGCAGCGGATCGCGGCCGATCAGCGCCGCGCCCAGCTCGGCGATCGCCGCCTGTACCGTCCGTTCCTTGCCTTCAAGGGTCGCCTCGCCCCAGCCATAGAGCTCGGAGTCGGTGTTCATCTTCACGATCACCCAGTTGCGCCGGCCGCCCCAGGTGACCGTCGTGCTCACGTCCGTGATCTTCACGTCGCTTCCCGGGCCGGCGGCGGCGCGTGGTCGAAGCGCAGGCCGTTGGTGGTGTGCCGGAAACCGAGCCTGCGGTAGAACGGCAGGACGTCGTCCTCGCAGTACAGGACGGTTTTGTAGCATCCGGCCTTCTGCGCGCGAGCGAGCAGGTACTCGATTACCGCCCGCCCGACGCCCGAACGCTGCCGGTCCGCGACGACCGCCACGTCCTCGATGTGGGCTGCGGTGCTGCCGCCGTACAGGAACTTGCGCAGCAGGTACAGCGTGCCGGTGCCGACGATGCGGCCGTCCTGCTCGGCGACGGCGACGACCGAATCAGGATTCCGCTGGACCTGCTCGAAGATGGCGGCGGCGGTGGCCGGATCGACGTCGCCCGTGGGCCGCAGGGCGTCCAGCGTCTCGAAGAACCCGTTGCGCAGATCGCCGGCGCTCAGCTCGCGGACTCGAAGGTCGGCCATGGGCGCACCGTACGCGATACCCGCGGTGTCGTCATGTCGTATCCTGCGCGCGGGAGGAACGATGGGACGATTCGAGGGCAAGGTGGCGCTGGTCACCGGCGGCGGCACCGGCATCGGCCGGGCGACGACACTGATGCTGGCGGCAGAGGGAGCCGCGGTCGCGGTCAATTATTCGCGCTCGCGTGAGGACGCGGAGCGGACGGTGGCCGACGCGCAGAAGCACGGCATACGCGCCATCGCCTGTCAGGCGGACGTGGCCGACGACGCTGCCGTGACGGGCATGGTCGACTCGGTGGTCGCCGAGCTGGGCGGGCTGGACTTCCTGATCAACAGCGCCGGCATCACGCGTCCGGTCCCGCTGGCCGACGTGGACGGCATCACGCCGGACGACTTTCAGCGGATTTTCGCGATCAACGCGTACGGGGTGTTCTGGTGCTGCCGGGCGGCGATCCGCCACATGCGGCGCGCCGGCGGTGGCCATATCGTCACGGTCGCCTCCCTGGCCGGGTTCAACGGGCAGGGCAGCTCGCTGGTGTACGGCTCCAGCAAGGCCGCGGCGATCGCGCTCACGAAGGGGCTGGCGGCCAGCCACGCCCCGGACATTCAGGTGAACGCGGTCGCGCCGGGGCTCGTCGAGACCCGCTGGATTGATGACTTCAGTCAGGAGACGATTCAGTCCATCGCCGGCCAGATCCCCATGGGCCGCGTCGCGCAGCCGCAGGACGTGGCAGACGCCATCTTCGGGCTGCTGATATCGAGCTATATCACCGGCGAGGTGGTGCTGGTTTCCGGAGGGCGAACGAGTTAGCGCCGCGAAACCGTCGCCCTTGGCTCCGCTTTCGGCCTAGCCCCGCCTTACGCTACGGAGTCTGTCGGTCTTCCCGCTGGCGCGGCAAAACCGACAGACTCCTAAGCGACGGTTACGAACCTGTAACATCGCCGTAAAGGAGCAGGCACATGGAGTTGGTACGTTCGCAGGGCGGCAGGCACGCATGATCATCGACGGCCACGCACACGTTTTTCCGCGCATCGGCTCCGCTCCGCCGGAACTGGCCAGGCTGCAGCTTCGCCTCCTGCAGCACCACGTGCAGTACCACCCGCAGGGGTTCCGGCGCGCGCCCGACGGGGCCCGCATCTCGGCATCGCCGATCGCTCCCGACGGCGACGGTCTGGACGACATGCCGGAGGCCGAGGTGAGGGTCGGCCGCCACGGCCGGCTGGAGTTCCGCGTGCACGGGGAGGAGTACTACCTGCCGTGGTATCCGCCGTCGCTGGACGAGCTGGAGGCGACGCCGGAGGCGCTGATCGCGCAGATGGACTACGCCGGGGTGGACCGGGCGGTCATCCAGCACGACCACCTCTACGGCCGCCTGGACGACTACCTGACCGACGTGCGGCGGCGCTTTCCGCGCCTGCTGCCGCTGGCGCAGATCGACGAGTGGCGCGACGACCTGGAAGGCGAGGCGGCGCGCCTGCGCCGCCAGCTCGACGGCGGCTGCGTGGGCCTCTACTTCTGCGTGGAGGCGCTTGCCATGCTCGACTTCCGGCGCGCCTTCGACGACCCCTGCTTCGAGCCGGTATGGGCGCTGGTAGCCGAGCGCGGCGTGCCGGTGTTCTGGTATCTGTACACCTCGCAGCGCGACCGACTGGGTTCCTACCTGGAGCAGGTTTGCCGCCTGGACCGCTGGGCGCAGGCCCACCCGGAGATACCGTGCATCTATACCCATGGCATCGAGTCGATCGTCCTCCGCCCGCGGGCGGAGCGGTTCCGGATCCCGGACGAGGTTCTGGCGTGCTGCTCACGTCCCAACGTGCACCTGGAGGTGATGCTGCACCTCATGGCGCCCGACACCGAGTACCCGTACGCGTGGGCGATGCCGATCCTGGAGCGCCTCTATCGGGATCTGGGGCCCGACAAGCTGATCTGGGGCTCGGACATGCCCGCGGCGCTGCGTTCGTGCACCTACCGCCAGTCGATGGACTACGTGCTGCGGCACGCCGCGTTCATGACCGCCGCCGACCTGGATCTGTTCTTCGGCGGCAACCTGGCTCGGCTGCTGAACATGGAGACCTGAGTCATTGGAGGATGGCACCTGACGTGGACATTCGCGAAATAACGGCCGAGGTGGAGCGCGAGGGGAGCACGCTCGCGCAGGTACGCAGCGAGCTGCGCAAGCAGATCATCGGCCAGGACCGGTTGCTCGACCGGTTGCTGATCGGCCTGATCTCCAACGCCCACCTGCTGATCGAAGGCGTCCCCGGACTGGCCAAGACGCTGGCGGTAACCACCCTGGCGCAGGCGATCCGTTCCAGCTTCCGCCGCATCCAGTTCACGCCCGACCTGCTGCCGGCCGACTTGGTGGGCACCCTCGTCTACCACCCCGGATCCGGCGAGTTCACGACGAAGAAGGGGCCGATCTTCGCCAACATCGTGCTGGCCGACGAGATCAACCGCGCCCCCGCCAAGGTGCAGAGCGCGCTGCTGGAGGCGATGCAGGAGCGGCAGGTGACCATCGGCGACGCCACCCATCCGCTCGACGACCCGTTCATGGTGCTGGCCACGCAGAACCCGATCGAGCAGGAGGGCACCTACCCGCTGCCGGAGGCGCAGGTCGACCGCTTCATGCTGAAGGTGGTGGTCGGCTATCCCGACCGGGACGAGGAGCTGGCCATCGTGCGGCGCGTGGCCCGTACCGAGGCGCCACGGCCGGTGGAAGGCATCCTGGACCCGGCCGACTTCGCGCGCCTGCGCGCGCTCGCGGACTCCATCTACCTCGACGAGAAGGTGGAGGAGTACATCGTCGACCTGGTGCGCTCGACGCGGGAGCCCGCGGCCCTCGACCTCAGAATTGGCGGGCTCGATTTCGGCAACCTGATCGAGTACGGCGCCTCGCCGCGCGCCACCATCTACCTGACGCTCGCGGCTCGTGCCTGGGCGCTGCTGCAGGGCCGCGGCTTCGTCACGCCGCAGGACGTCAAGACCATGGCGCCCGACGTGCTCCGCCACCGGGTGATCGTCACCTACGAGGCGGAGGCCGAGGAGCGCACCTCCGACGACCTGATCGCCCTCGTCCTCGAGTCGCTGCCGGTGCCCTGATCGTTCCAGCACATGATCTCCGCCGAGCTCATCCGCAAGATACGCTACATCCAGCTTCGCACGCGCCGCACGGTGACCACCGCGTTCGCCGGCGAGTACCGCAGCGTGTTCCGCGGGCAGGGCATGGAGTTCGAGGAGGTGCGCGAGTACCAGCCCGGCGACGACGTGGGCTCGATCGACTGGAACGTCACCGCCCGCACCGGCCGGCCGCACGTGAAGCGGTTCGTGGAGGAGCGGGAGCTGACCGTCTTCTTCGTGGTCGACGTGTCGGCCTCCGGCCGGTTCGGCTCCACGGGCGCGGCCAAGACCGAGGTGGCGGCCGAGCTGGCGGCGGTGGTCTCCTTCGCCGCCGCCCGCCAGAACGACCGGGTCGGGCTGCTGGCGTTCAGCGACCGCATCGAGCTGTTCGTGCCGGCCAAGAAGGGCATCACGCACGTGCTGCGCATCGTGCGCGAGATCCTTTCGATCCAGCCGGCAGGAACCGGCACCGATCTGGCCGGCGCGATGCGCTACCTGAACCTGGTGCTGCGCAGGCGGGCGACGGTGTTCCTGATCTCGGACTTCCTGGACGGCCGTCAGGCAGGCACCCGACCGCGGTGGCGGTCGCGGCTGACCGTCGGCCGGGAAGCGAGCGGCGAGAGCGCGGCACCGATCGCCTCCACCACCGACCTGCGCATGGCCGCACGCCGCCACGACCTGATCGCGGCGTCCGTCTTCGACCCGCGCGAGGCGGAGCTGCCTTCCGCGGGCATGGTCGAGCTGGAGGACGCCGAGTCAGGGCGCCTCGCACTGCTGGACACCGGCAGCCGCCGCGTGCGGCGCGACTACGAGCGGCGCGCGCGAGAGCGGCGCGAGGCGCTCAGCCGGCAGCTCCGCGAGCTCGGCATCGACGAGATCCCGATCCGAACCGACGCGGGCTGGGTCGATCGGCTGGTGCGCTTCTTCCGGATGCGGGAGAGGAGGGCAGCCTGGGCCTGAGGGGGCGGGCCGCAGCGATCGTGGCGGGTGCGGTCACGACCGTCATCGCGGCCGCGCTGATCACCGGTTGCACGTCGGGCGTGGCTGAGGGCGCGGCGTCGGCGTGGGAGATCGACCATGCCTACGGCGAGGATCCGGTCGCCGTGCGCCTGCGCGTGGATCGGCTGCGCATCACCACGGCCCAGACCGTCCAGGTCGAGGTCGAGGTGGACGCTCCCGAAGGGGTGCTGGTGCGGCTGCCGGACCCCGAGCAGTTCGCGGAGTCGGGGTTCCAGGTCGCGCCCCGCACGGAGCCGCCGGCCCTCGTCGGCGACGGTCGCGCCCGGCACCTGCGCCGCTTCCGGCTCGAGCCGTTCCTGGCCGGCGACTACTCGATCCCGGAGCTGGCCGTCGGCTGGCTGGCGCCCGGCGGGGAGCCCGCCGGCCTGTCGACCGGGGCGCTGACCGTGCAGGTGAGCTCCGTGCTCGGCGATGCCGGCGCGGCGGCTGCCGGGGAGTCGCCGGCTGCCGCGGAAGACCTCCCGGAGCTGCGCGAGGTAGGCGATCCGATCCGGGTGCCGCTGCGCTGGTGGCGGCCGGCGCTGGCCGGCGTCGCTGCGCTGGCGGTGGCCGCGGCGGTCGTCGCGGCGATCCGCTGGCGGCGGCGCGTGGCCGCCGCCCGGCCGGTGCCCGTCGAGCTGCCCGGCGTGGTGGCGCTGCGCGCGTTGGATGAACTGGAGCGTGACGAGGCCCTCAAGGCGGATCTGGACCGGTTCTACGTGACGGTCTCGTCGATCCTGCGCGTGTACCTGGAGGGGCGGTTCGGCCTGCGCGCGCCGGAGCAGACCACGGAGGAGTTCCTGGCGGCCGCCGAGGCGGAGCCGGCCTTCGATCGCGAGCAGCAACGGACGCTCCGCGCGTTCCTGGCCGCGTGCGACGCGGTCAAGTTCGCCCGTGCGCGGCCGTCGGCTGGCCAGACCGCGCGCATCATCGACACCGCCCGCGGCTTCGTGCTGGCGACCGCCGATGCGGCGGAGGCAGCCGCGCCCGCCGCCGGGGAGGACGGGCGGTGAGATTCGAGACCGCCTGGGCGCTGGGGTTGCTGGCCGTGGTCGCGTTGCTGCCGCTGGCGCGCGCGGCGGTGACCCGCGTGCGCATCGGCGTCGGGTTCCCGTCGGTGGCGGTGCCGGCCGGCATCACGCCGTCGCTGCGCCATCGCCTGACGTGGCTGCCGGCGGCGCTCCAGCTCCTGGCCCTGGCCCTGCTGATCGTGGCGCTGGCGCGCCCGCGCGAGGGGCTGGAGCAGGTGGTCGACGTCAGCCGCGGCATCGCCATCGAGATCGTCGTCGACCGCTCGGGCAGCATGATTGCCCCCATCGCCGAGGACGGCCGCGGCCCGACGCGGCTTGATGCAGTCAAGGAGGTGGTGGCCCGCTTCGCGCACGGGGACGGGGGAGATCTGGGCGGGCGGCCCAACGACCTGCTGGGGCTGATCACCTTCGCGCGCTATCCGGAGACGGTGCTGCCGCTGACCCTGTCGCACGAGACCCTGGATGGCTTCCTGAGCGGCGTGGAAGTGGTCGCCGATCGCAGCCAGGACGGCACCGCGATCGGCGACGCCCTCGCCCTGGCGGCCGCCCGCCTGCGGGTCGCAGAGGAGGCGCTCGGCACCCGCGACGACTACGAGATCAAGAGCAAGGTGATCATCCTCCTCACCGACGGCAGCCAGAACGCCGGCCAGCGGACACCCGCGGAGGCGGCCGAGCTGGCGGCCGGCTGGGGGATCAAGGTGTACGCGATCGGCATTGGCGTCGGAGCTCCCGAGCAGACGGTGCGCACGGCGCTGGGAACCTTCCGCCTGCCTGCCGGACAGCCGGTGGACGCCGCCGGGCTGCAGGCGGTGGCCGAGCGGACCGGAGGGCTGTTCCGGCTGGCGGAGGACACCGAGTCGCTCATCGCCGTCTACGGCGAGATCGACCGCCTGGAGAAGAGCGAGGTCGAGTCGGTCCGTTACGTCGACTTTCGCGAACGGTTCGCGCCGTGGGCGCTGGCGGCGCTGGGCGCGGCGGTGGCGGCCGCGGTGCTCGCCGCCACCGTGTTCAGGCGCACCCCGTAGTCGAGGTTGGGCAGGGCGATGGAACTCACCGACGGCGTGCGGCTCAGCTCCCCGGACGCGTTCCTGCTGCTCTGGGCGATCCCCCCGCTGGTCGCCCTGTTCGTGCTCGCGGCGCTGCGCCGCCGCCGCACGCTGCAACGCTTCGCGGGCGAGCGCGCCGGCATGCACGCCGAGCGGCGCAACGCGCGCCCCTTCAAGGGCGGCCTGCTGGTAGCCGCCGTGGTGCTGATCGTCGTCGCGCTGGCGCGGCCCGGCTGGACCCCGGAGACGCGCACGGTCGAGCGCCGCGGGCGCGACGTGGTGTTCGTGGTGGACACCTCGCGCAGCATGCTCGCCCGTGACCTCGCTCCGAACCGGCTGGAGCGGGCCAAGCTGGCGATCCTGGACACGCTGGAGGTGTTGCGCGGCGACCGCGTGGCGCTGGTGGCCTTCGCCGGGACGGCGGTGGTGAAGAGCCCGCTGACCTTCGATTACGGTTTCGTGAGATTGGCGGTGGAACGGCTCTCGACGGACAGCACCTCGCGCGGCGGCACCTTGATCGGCGACGCCCTTCGCGTCGTGCGTGACTCCGTGTTCGGCGATCAGCCCAGCCCGTATCGGGACGTGGTGCTGATCACCGACGGCGGCGACCTGGGAAGCCTGCCCCTCCAGGCGGCCGGCGAGCTGGGGGCGCTGGGCGCCCGCATCATCGCCGTCGGGCTGGGCGACGAGGTGACCGGGCAGCCGATCCCGGATCCGGACGCGGACGGCGGGTACCTGCAGCACGAGGGGCAGCCGGTGCTCACGACCCTGGAGGCGGAGGCCCTGCGCGAGCTGGCCGGCGTGACGCCCGGCGGCCGCTACGTGAACGTCGCGACCGGCAACTTCGACCTGGGCGTCCTCTATGCGCAGCTCATCGCGGGCGCGGACCGGCAGCTCCTGGAGCGGTCCGAGCGCGAAGTCTTCCAGGAGCGCTTCCAGCCGTTCCTCGCCGTCGCGCTGGTTCTGCTGGCGCTGGAGTTCCTGCTGCCCGACCTGATCCGCCGCCGCCGGCGCCGAGGGAGGCGAGCGGGCGCCGCGCATCCTCCGGCCGTCGCCGTGGTCGTGTTGGGCCTGGCGGCGGCGCTCGTGGGGCCGGCGACCGCGCGGGCGGTGGGCATCCCGGAGCAGGCCGAGCGCGACGGCCGTCGCGCGTTCGCGGACGGCCGCTTCGGAGATGCCGCGGCAGCCTTCGGCGCTGCGGCGGAGGCCCGCCCCGGGGTGGCGGAGCTGCTCTACGACGGCGGCATCTCCGCCTATCGCGCGGGCGACCTGGAGAGCGCGGCGGGCCTTCTGCGCCAGGCGATCGAGCAGGCCCGCCGCCCGGAGCTGCAGGCTGCCGGCCATTTCGCCCTGGGCAATCTCGGAGTGCGGGGGGTCGAGCAGATGCTCAGCGCCCAGGGCGGCGCACCGGCCGATCCTCAGGCGGCGATCGCGGGCCTGAACGGCGCCGCGCAGTCCTACCGGCGCGCGCTCGACCTGCATCCGGACTGGGAGGACGCGGCGCACAACCTGGAAGCCACCCGGCTGCGCCTGCAGCAACTGCTGCAGCAGCTCCCGCCTCCCGAGCAGTCGGAGGGGTCGCAGGAGCAGCAGGGACAGCAGCAGGTCAACCAGTCCCAGCAGGGCACCGAGGGCGAGGACGAGTACGAGGCACAGGAGCAGTCTCCGCAGGACGCCGGACCCGCGCAGGAGCCGCAGCCGGCGGCCGGGCAGGAAAACGACGAGCTGGAGCCCGACGAGCTGGCGCGGGCGATCATCGCCGAGGAGGAAGAGCGCGCGGAGCGGCGCCGGCAGGAGCAGCTCCGGACCGAGCCGGTCGAGCGCGACTGGTAGCCGTGAGATCTCTGGCTGGCGTCCGCGCTGCCGTGTCCACGGCCGCAGCCGTGGCGGTGCTATGCGCCCTGAGCACCCCGGCTGCAGCGCAGACGCTGGCGGCGCGCGCCGCGGTGAGCGCCGCCGAGACCGAGATGGGCGTGCCGTTCACCCTGCAGATCGCCGTTGACGGCACCGACGCCGCCCCGCGGGTGGAGCTCCCGCCGCTCGACGGCGTCTCGGTGCGGCAGGTGTCGGCGGGGCCCAACAACAGCGAGTCGATCACGATCTCAGGCGGGCAGACCACCCGCCGGATGCAGCGGCGCTACCTCGTCAACTACGAGGTGATCGCGTCCCGTGCCGGCCGGCTGGAGATCCCGGCGATCGCCGTCACCGTGGACGGCCGGCGCCTGTCGACCCAGCCGCTGGCCGTGACCGTCTTCACGCCGCCGTCGATCGACGAGTACCGGTTGCTCGTCGCGTCGGCGATCGACCGCGCGTGGGTGGGCCAGCCCGTCACGCTGACGACCACGTGGATGTGGCAGGAAGGGCTGGGGCCGCGCCGCCTCCTCAGCTTCACCCATCCGGTGATGAGCGCCGAAGACGTGGACCTGGTGATCGTCCCCTCGCAGGGCGAGTTGGTGGAGCTGACCGTGCACGGCACCAACCTCATGGCGGCGCAGAGCGCCATGCGGCACGACGGCAAGGCGCAGGTCGCGCTCGTGTTCGACATGATCGTCGTGCCGCGTGCGGCCGGCCGGCTCGAGGTGCCGGCGGCCACGGTCTCGTTCGAGGGGATCGCCAGCTTTCGCACCGGTCGCGACGTGTTCGGCCGCACGGTGCGGGACATCCGGCGCCTGGTGGTCTCTTCCGAACCGCTGGCGCTCGCGGTCGATCCGCTGCCGGCGGAGGGACGACCGGATGGCTTCTCCGGCCTGGTCGGCAGCTTCGAAGTCGCCGCCACCGCCGCGCCCGAGGACGCCAAGGTGGGCGACCCGATCGCCGTGGAAGTGACGGTGAGCGGATCGGGAGACCTGTCCTCCCTCGCGAAGCTGGACCTGGCCCACCTGGACGCCGGCGGAGACTTTCGCGTGGCCGAGCAGCGGGTGGAGCGGTCGGCGGGCCGGTTTCCGTCTCGGGCAACCTTTCGCACGACCGTCCGGGCGCTGCACGACTCGGTGAGCGCCATCCCGCCCGTCCGGCTGTCCTACTTCGATCCGCAGCGGGGCGCGTATGTGGAAGCCGCCAGCTCGCCGATTCCTCTGGAGGTGCAGCCGGCCCGCCAGGTGACGCTGCGCGACGTGGAGGGAGGAGCACTGCAGGACGAGGACGAGGAGGGGGTCGCCACCGTGGCGGCCGGCATCGCCCACAACTACGAGGGGTACCGGCTGCTGCGCCGCCAGCGCTTCGACACCGCGGCGTTCGTGCGGTCTCCAGGCGGCGTTCTGCTGCTGGCCGCGGGCCCACTGGCGGCCGGCCTCGCCGCGCTCTGGCTGCGCCTGCGGCGGCTGGCCGCGGCGGAGCCGGCTGCCCGCGCCGCGCTGGCTCGCCTGCGTCCGGCGGTCGCCGCCGCGGGAGGCGATGCGGCGGCGCTTGCAGCGGCGCTGCACGATTACCTGCGGGCGCGTCTGGGCGCGAACGGGACGCCGGGGGTTCCGGCCCTGGCCGAGGAGCTCAAGGGGCGCGGCATCGGGTCCGAGCAGGTGGATGAGCTGCGGGAGATGCTGGCCGAGCTGGACGCCACCCGCTACTCCGGTGCCGGCGCGGAGTCGGGGGAGGCGATCGGCGCCCGCATCCTGCGGTGGGTGGAGGCGGTAGACCCGGCCCTGGGCCGGGGGGGACGGCCGTGAACCCGGGACGCGGGGCCGTGGCGGTGCTGCTGACCCTGGCCGTCGCGGCGGGAGCGGCGGCGCAGGAGCCCGCCGGAGCAGCCCTGGACCACGGCGCGCTGCTGCGGGAGGCCGCCGGGCTGTTTCGCCAGGCGGACGAGCTCGACACCGCCGGGCAATCGGCGGCCGCCGCCGAGGCGCTGCGCGGCGCGCTGCTCCGCTACGAGCGGGTGGGATCCGATACCGGCTGGAACAACGGCCGCCTCGCCTACAACGCCGCCAACACCCACCTGCGGCTCGGCGACGTCGGACGCGCCGTGCTGCTGTACCGGCGGGCCGCGGAGTTGATGCCGGGCGACCGCAACGTGCGCCAGGGGCTGGCCTACGCGCGCCGGCTGCGAGCCGACCGGATCGACGAGCCGGTGTCGGCCGGATTGATGCGGGTGGTGCTGTTCTGGCACTACCTGCTGCCCACGCGGACGCGTGCGATCGCCTTCCTGGCGCTGTGGTGCGCCGTGTGGGCGGGCGTCCTGCTGCGCATGCTGGCTCCCGTCGTTCGGCGTCAGCGCTGGCTGCGGCCGGCCGGCGCCGCTTGCGTGCTGCTGGCCGCCGCGCTTGCGGGGTCGCTCGCGGCGGAGTTGATCGAGGCATCCACGCCGCCCGGCGTGATCACCGCCGCCTCCGTGGTCGCCCGGCAGGGCGACGGCCACTCGTACGAGCCCAGCTTCGCATCGGCACTCCACGCCGGCACGGAGTTCCGGCTGCTGGAAGACCGGGGCGAGTGGTGGCACATTCGCCTGGTCGACGGCCGCGAGACCTGGATCGTCGCCGGCGCGGGGGAGCTGATCTGATGAAAGTGACCGAAGTACGGGCCGTCTATCCGAAGTGGCGGCAGGTGCCGCCTGCCGACGCATGGCAGGCCCACTTCTGGCAGATCGCCGTCCGCGTCACCACCGACGCCGGCGTGACCGGGTTCGGCTACGGTGGCGGCGGCCAGCCGGCCGTGCACGTGATCAACGACCATCTGAGCCGCTTCCTGGTCGGCCGGGCGATCGACGACACCGGCGACATAGCCGCCGCCTGGGACGAACTCTACCGGGTTTCGATCCCCTATGGCCGCGGCGGACTGGCGCAGATGGCGCTGAGCGGGGTGGACCTGGCCCTCTGGGACGCGCTGGCCCGCGCCGAGCGCTGCCCCGTGCACGGCCTCATCGGCCCGCGCACCAAGGAGGAGCCGGTGCCCGCCTACGCCACCGGCAACGACATCGAGCTGGCCGCGCGCTACGGCTACTCGGCGGTGAAGCTGTCGCACCGCTGGCAGACCGAGGCGGACTTCGACAGCGCCGCCCGCCAGTTGGAGGCCGCGCGCGCCGCGCTAGGCCCGGCGGCGCGCCTGATGGTGGACTGCTACATGTCATGGCCGGCCGACGTCGCCGCCCGCATGGCCGAGCTGCTGGCGCCGTACCGGCCGTACTGGTTCGAGGACGTGGCGACCCCCGAGCACCTGGCCGAGCTGGCCGCGCTGCGCCCGCGCGTCAAGCCGGTGCTGCTGGCCGGCGGCGAGCACGACTACACGCCGGCCGCCTTCGCCGAGATCGGCCGCCACGGCGCTTTCGACGTCTGGCAGCCGGACGTCACCTGGGCCGGCGGCATCACCGGCACGCTGCGCATCCTCAAGCTGGCGCGCCGGCACGGCGTGCCGGTCGTCCCGCACCGCGGCGGCGAGCCGTGGGGCCTGCACGTGATCGTCGCCACCGACTGCCTGGCCCTGGCGGAAACCATGCCGCACCGCTGGCAGAAGCCTCGCGACGACCTGTGGCTCGGCGAGCCCGAAGTCACAGGCGGCTCGATCGATCCCGGCGACGCCCCCGGCTTCGGCGTCCGCCTGAACAACGACCTACTGTAGCGTCTGTCCCGAACTCGGCGACTCGGGGTCCAACCAATTCTGGATGTCGAGGCCGTCGACGCGGTCGAAGTGACGGACGTTGCCCGTGACCAATATCAAGGACCGGCTGAGGGCGATCGCGGCGATCCGGAGGTCCGGTTCGTCGAGCGGCTTGCCTTCCGACTCCAGCGCAGCGCGCAAGGATCCGTAGCGCTCCGCGGCGGCATCGTCGAACGGCAGGATCGTGACCGCGTGCGCGAGCAACCCGCGAACCCGGTCGGCAAGGGACGGGGACCCTCGCTTCGCCGCGCCGAAGAGGAGCTCTCCGTACGTGATGGCGGTCGTGAACTGGCAGGACGCCGGGATCACGGCGAGCCGGCGAATCACGGCGAGCGGCGGATTGCGGCGCAGAGCCGCGGACAGGACGTCGGTATCGAAGCAGAACACCGGTCAGGCCAGATCGGGGGCCGGGCGGTCTGCCGCGCGATCGCGTTGCGCGTAGATCTCGGCGATGGCGTCGTCGATGTCGTCCCAGTCGGACAGCGCACCGGCCACGGCGGCCAAGCCGATCGGTTGGCGACGCGATGTGCCCCCGCGTTCCGGCTTGATGCTCCTCATGCGCGCCGGTCCCCGATCTCGGTCATGGCGCAGGTAGACGTTGGCACCCCGTGGCCAGCCGATTTCGTTGGGTGGAACCAGGCCCATGACCGGGGTGCCGCGGCGAGCGATGACGATCCGCTCGCCGCGGCCAATCCGCTCTATCAGATCCGAGAAGCGTCTCTTCGCTTCCGCGACGTTGATGACGTCCACCACTTGTGATGTCATGATGACATCATTGCGGTCGATTATGTCATCATGTCAAGTAGCCGGTATCACGGCCTCCTTCGGTGCGGGCTGGACGCCGGCCGCAACGGTGCGGTTGAGCGCGGAGATCAGCGCCAGGGCGGAGGCCTTGGCGATGTTCGGGTGGGTGCCGGCGCCGAAGCGCTGCGTGCCGTCGGTGCGGACCAACTGGATGTAGGCGATGGCGGTGGAGTCCGTGCCCTGGCCCAGGGCGTGCTCGGAGTAGTGGGTGAGCTTGAAGTCGTTCCAGCCGGCCGTGCCCAGCGCGCTCTTGAGCGCGTCGATCGGCCCGTTGCCGCTGCCGGTGAGCTCCCTCTGGTCGCCTTCGATCTCCACCGTGAGGCGGCCGTTCATGCGTGAGCTGTCCTGGGGATCGCTGGAGATCGCGTAGTCGATGAAGCGGATCGGATGATCGGCCTCAAGGTATTCCCGCCTGAAGGCCTCCCAGATCTCGGCCGCGTTGACTTCCCGGCCGGTGCGGTCGGTGAGCTCCTGGACCACTTCGCCCACCTCGGGCTGCATGGTCTTGGGGAGTTGGCAGCCGAACTCGCTTTCCATCACGTAGGCCACGCCGCCCTTCCCGGACTGGGAGTTGATGCGGATGATCGCCTGGTAGGAGCGGCCGATGTCGGTGGGGTCGATCGGCAGGTAGGGGACCTCCCACAGCCCCTCCCCCTGCGCGGTCATCCCCTTGTTGATCGCGTCCTGGTGCGAGCCCGAGAAGGCCGTGAACACCAGCTCCCCGGCATACGGATGGCGGGGATGGATCGGCAGCTCGGTACAGGAATCGGAGATCTCGATCAGGCGGCCCAGGTCGCTCAGGTCCAGGCCGGGATCGACGCCCTGCGTGTACAGGTTGAGGGCGACGGTGACGATGTCGACGTTTCCGGTTCGCTCGCCGTTGCCGAACAGGGTGCCTTCGACCCGCTCGCCGCCGGCCAGCATGGCCAGCTCGGTGGCGGCGACGCCCGTGCCTCGGTCGTTGTGGGTGTGCAGGCTGAGAATGATGCTATCGCGGCGCTGCACGTTGCGCAGAAACCACTCGATCTGGTCCGCGTGCACGTTGGGGGTCGCCAGCTCCACGGTCGACGGCAGGTTGACGATCATGCGGTGCTCGGGGCTGGGATCCCACGCCTCGATGACGGCGTCGCACACCTCCACGGCGTAGTCCAGCTCGGTGCCGGTGAAGCTCTCCGGCGAGTACTCGTAGACGATGTCGGTGTCGGTGCGGTCGGCCAGCTCCCGGCACAGGCGGGTGCCGTCCACGGCGATCTGCCGGATCGCGGCGCGGTCCTTGCGGAACACCACGCGGCGCTGCAGCTCGGAGGTGGAGTTGTACAGGTGCACGATTGCCTGCGGCGTCCCCTCGATCGCCTGGAACGTGCGCCGGATCAGGTGGTCGCGCGCCTGCGTGAGTACCTGCGGGTAGACGCCCTCCGGGATCAGGCCGTTGTCGATCAGCGTGCGCGTGAAGTCGAACTCCACGGCGGCCGCGGACGGGAACCCGACCTCGATCTCCTTGAAGCCGATTTCGGTCAGCAGCGAGAACATGCTGAGCTTCTGCTCCAGGTTCATCGGGTTGATAAGCGCCTGGTTGCCGTCGCGGAGGTCGACGCTGCACCAGATCGGTGCGCGGTCGATGGTCCGGTTGGGCCAGGAGCGGTCCGGCAGATCGATCTGCGGGAACGGCCGGTACTTGTCGATGACGCCTCGTTGCATGGTTCTCTCCTTGTTCCTTGAGGGCTTCTGCAGGCTCGAAAAAAAAGCCCAGGCTCTCTTCGGTCGATCGCGTCGACCGGAAAGCCTGGGCTGCTTCGTGCCGCTCGGTGCGCTACATGCGCGCTCCCGCGTGGCGTGGGGCAACCCAGGCCGTAAGGCCCAGGAGGCCGAGAAGAAGAGCGAGTAGCGTCGGCAGCAGCGCGCGCGTATTCATTGCGTTGTTACCCTTAATCTACGGCATCCGCGCCGCCGTACGCAAGCCCCTGTTGCGACAAGCGCTACGCGGCGCCTTCACCCGCCGTGTCGGCCGGCTGGTTGCGGGCGCCCCGGAACACCTCACCTGACTTCCCGGAGGCATGAAGTGTAGTCTGTGTCGATGGCACTGCTCGACCGGATCACCGTCGACCCCGCCGTACGGTTCGGCAAGCCCTGTGTCCGTGGGACACGGATCACCGTGGGAGACGTGCTCGGGTATCTCGCCGGCGGGATGTCCGAAGGCCAGATTGTCGAGGACTTTCCTCAGTTGTCTCCGGAGGACATCAGGGCCTGCTTGGCCTACGCGGTCGAGCGGGAGCAGCGCACGATGAGCGTCCCCGTCGTCTGACCCATGCGGCTGCTCATCGATGAGCCGCTTTCCGAGAAGCTGACCGACCTTCTTCAGGACATCTTTCCCGGGTCCCTGCAAGAGGCCACCGTGTTGGTGCTCCGTTGAGTGACCATGGGCTTGATTCGTCGGCCTCAGGCTGCGAACGTGCCAGCATGCGCGTGCTGCTAAGCCCGGGCGAGAGCGAGTTGGCGAGGGCATTGCGCGATGGCTTTAGCGGACACGAGGCAGTGCTCGACGTCGATCCCGAGATCGACCCGGAGTCGGGTGCGCGCACGGTGGCCGACGGGTTCGACGCGGTCGTGCTGGCGGGGCTCCCGGATGCGGAGGGGCCGGTCGAGGCATCGCCCGTGCTCGATCGGGCGACGCGCCTGGCATATGACCTGTTGAGTGCCGCGGCCGAGTCCGGGGTGGGGCGCTGCGTGTACCTGAGCTCGCTCCGGCTACTGGCTGGATACGGCGAGCATCACACCGTCACCGAGGGTTGGCGGCCGCTGCCGCCGTCCGACGATGCGGCGCTGATCGGCTGCCACCTCGGCGAACAGATCGCCCTGGAGTTCGCCCGCGAGCGGCGACTGGAGGTGATCACGGTGCGGCTGGGTTACCCGGTGGTGTCCGGCTCGCGCAGCGAGCTCCGCGACGCGGTCGGCGACGCCGCCATCTGCACCGACGACGTCGCCGCGGTGGTGTCGGCGGCGCTCACGGCGCCGGTCACTCAGGCATGCACCGTCGTGCACGCCCAGTCGCCCGTCGCGAACGCCCGGTACCTGATGCGCCAAGCCGGGGAGCTCCTGGGATACCCCGAGGAGGCGCCCGCGTGAAGGTGCTGATCGTCGGCGGCAACGGATCCATGGGGCCGCGCGCAATCGCCGCCCTGCAAGGCCGGCACGAGTTGCGCGTGACCGACATCAACGCGGCGCCGGCGGACTTCGCGCACGAATACCGGCAGTTGGACGCCGGCGACCACGACGGCGTGATCGACGCGGCCGCGGGCATGGACGCGATCGTCAACCTGTCGGTTTCGCGCTGGGACCGGCGCGGCTCCTGGGACGTCAATGTGCGCGGCAACTACAACGTGGCCGCCGCGGCCGTGCGGCACGGCATCCGCACCATCGTCAACACCGGTCCGTATTATCAGGTCGCCGGTCCGTCCTACGACGAGTTCGACTTCGGCCTGCACCCGGACATGCCGCCGCAGCCGGGGACGCTCCTGTACGCTATCACCAAGGCGCTCGGCCACGAGGTGCTGCGCGTGTTCAGCGAGCAGCACGACCTGTACGTGCAGACGCTGCTGTTCTACCTGATGCGCCACCCGACCAAGGCGGGCAGGCTCGACGACCACGAGAAGGGCGGCGTGGGCCGGGACATGATCCCGCCCTACATCGTCGCCTGGCCCGACACGGGGCTGGCGGTACGGGCCGCGCTGGAGGTCGACCACACGCGGCTGCCCTCGCGGTGCGAGACCTATTTCGTGTTCCCGACGATCCCGCACGGCAAGTACCGCAACGACAAACTGGCCCGCGTCCTGGGCTGGGAGCCGCCGCACCGGCTGGAGCACCTCTGGATGCGGCGCATGGACCGCTGACACAGCGAAGGAGAAACGCATGGACATCTACACGGGAAGCTTCACCGACATGGACCTGGCCGATCACGGCGCCGGCGGGGGCATCTATCGCTTCGAGCTCGACACGGACAGCGGAGCGCTGTCCGGCATGGAGCTCGCGGCAGAGGCTCCCAACCCCAACTACGTGCTGTTCAGCCGCGACGGCACGCGGCTGTATTCGGTCGTGGAGGCCGAATTCGTCAGCGATCCGAGCGGCACCGCGGTTCGTCTGTACGACGTGGACCGCGCGACCGGGGCGCTGACCCTGCGCTCGTCGGCGGAGTTCGGCATCACCGGGCCGTGCCACATGAGCATCGACCCGCAGGAGCGCGCGGTCTTCGTGGGCTGCTATACCGGCGGCGGCGCGGTGATGGTGCCGCTCGGCGGCGGGGGCGACCTTGGCGACCCGGTCGAGGTGCGGCACGAGGGATCGAGCGTCAACCCGGAGCGCCAGGAGGCGCCGCATCCCCACTCGGCGAACGTCACCGCCGACGGCCGCTTCCTGCACGTGCCCGACCTGGGCATCGACCGCGTGGTCACGTACCGCGTCGAGCACGGCCCGGCGCGCCTGACGCGCATCTCGGACGCGGCGTCGGCCCCCGGCGCCGGCCCGCGCCACATGACGTTCACGCCAGACGGCGCGTTCGCCTACGTGATGGGGGAGATGGCCTCCACGATCATGGCGTTCCGCTGCGAGAGCGACGGCGGGCTCACCCACCTGCAGACCCTCTCGTCGCTGCCGGCCGGATTCTCGGGCGAGAACTCGACCGCGGACGTGCGCATGCATCCGCGCGGCCACGTCGTGTACTGCTCCAACCGCGGCCACGACTCGATCGCCGTGTTCTCGATCGACCGGGGGACCGGCGAGCTCTCCCAGCTCGGGCACGTGCCCACCGGCGGCCAGACGCCGCGCGGCTTCAACGTGGACCCCTCCGGCACCTGGCTGCTGGCCGCCAACGAGCAAAGCGAAACCGTGTTCAGCTTTCGCGTCGACGGCGAGAACGGCATGCCGGTCCCCACCGGCTCGTCGATCGAGGTGCCGCGCCCGACCAGCGTCGCCTTCGCCCCATCCTGATCCCGGCCTTTAGGCTGCCTCGGACGAACGCGACCGATTTTGTGAGGCGGTTTCGGTAAGAAATACTACCGGTTATGATGGTGACCGGTAAGAAAAATGATCGATTCAGGACCTCTCCTGGAAACCCTCAAGTCCTTGATCCTGGACTTCCAGGAGATGGAGCTCGAGACCGGCGTGCCCCGGCGCCTGCAGATCGAAACGGTCCCGGGCAAGGCGACGGTGTGCATCGGCGTACGCCGTGGCGGCAAGTCGACGTACCTCTACCAGTTGATCGCGCGCCTGCTGGAGCAGGGGGTCCCTCGCCGGAACATCCTCTACCTCAACTTCTTCGACGATCGGCTCCACCGCCTGCGGCACGGCGAGCTCGGCCTGATCACCGACGCGTACTTCTCCCTCTACCCGGAGAAGAAGGGTGTCGAGACCGTGCACTGCTTCTTCGACGAGATCCAGGCGGCTCCGGGCTGGGAGCCGTTCGTCGACCGCGTGCTGCGCACCGAACGATGTCAGATCCATCTCACCGGATCGTCGGCGCAACTGCTGTCGCGGGAGATCGCGACCCAGATGCGCGGGCGAGCGCTGTCGTGGGAGATCTTTCCGTTCTCGTTCCGGGAGTACCTGGACTTTCGGGGGATCGACGGCGCCGGCGACCTGTCGACCAAGCGGCGCCTCACGATCGTCAAGGCGTTCGGTGAGTACTGGGATCGGGGAGGCTTTCCCGAGGTCGCCGGACTCGGCCGGGACCTGCGGATCAGGATCCACCAGGAGTACTTCAACACCATCCTGTTTCGGGACTTGGTCGAACGGCACGACATCTCCCACCCGCGGGCCGTGTCCGACCTGGCCCACCGGTTGGTGGACGACGCGGCCTCGCTCTACACCGTCAACAGCCTCACGGGCTATCTCAAGTCGCTCGGCCACAAGGTGCCGAAGACGGCGGTGTCGGAATACCTGGAGTGGTTCGAGGACGCGTACTTCCTGTTCACCGTGCGCATCTTCGACGCGTCGTCGGCGCGCCGGAACGCCAACCCGAAGAAGGTATACTGCATCGACCACGCCCTGATCGCTTCGGTGTCATCGGGGATTCTGGTCAACTCCGGCCATCTGCTGGAAAACTTGGTGTTCATGGCGCTGCGGCGCCGTCACCCGGAGATCCACTACTACCGGACGCGAACCGGGCGTGAGGTGGACTTCGTGGTGCCGCGTCGGGGCCAGCCGCCGATGCTGGTGCAGGCGTGCGAGTCGCTGGCCGATCCGCGGACGCGGAAGCGGGAGACCGCCGCGCTGGCCGCGGCGATGGCGGAGCTGGACGTCCGGACGGCCACCATCGTCACCCGCAACGAGCGGGAGCGGATCGAGGCCGGCTGCGGAGTGATCGAGGTGGTGCCGGCGTGGCGGTTCCTGCTCGACACCGATCCCGCCGGCGAGTGACGGAGCGCGAGCGGAGCCGGCCGGCGCGACCCGCCCGAGAGCCTCCTTTCAGTCGCCGAGGGGCTTCGAGTCGTCGTCGTCGCGCGTGTGGACGAGGTGGTATTTGATGCGGCGCATGGACTCCACCGCGGTGTCGCCGCGGAGCTCCGCCACTTCGTAGGCCAGCATGTCGATCAGCGCCAGCAGCACGTATCGGGCGGGGGTCGGGGACAGGATGTTCGTCGGTTCGACGATGTGAAACGGCACCACTACGCTCGCCACCCGCGACAGCGGGGAGTCCGGCGCGGTCAAGGCGATCGTGTCGGCGCCGTACTGACTGGCGATCTCGGCGGCTCGCAGGATCGGCTCGTACCGGCCGGTGATGGACAGCACCAGCAGCACGTCATCCGCCTTCAGTGCGGCCGCCATCATCAGTTGGAGTTGCGCGTCGTTGCAGTAGGATGCGCGCACCCCCAACCGGAACAGGCGGTTCTCCGCCTCCATCGCCGCCATCGAGGATCCGCCGCCGCCGCCGAAGATCAGCACGCGAGCCGCGCCCGCGATCACCGCGGCGGCCCGCTTCAAGGTCGTCTCGTCGATCTGCTCGACCAGCGCCTCAAGGGAGCGGTGGATCAGCGAAACGATCTCGTTCACCGCGTCGCCGTTCTGCACCGGGACCGGGCGCGGGTGCAGGAAGCGATCGCCGACCGCCAGCAGCTTGGCCAGTTCCAGCTTCAGGTCACGCAGTCCGCTGCATCCCACGGACTGGCAGAATCGTGAGACCGTAGCGGTGCTCACCCCTGCCCGCGCGGCGATGTCCCGGGTGTGGGAGTGGACGGCGAACTCGGGGTCGGCCCGAACCACGTCGGCGACGCGGCGTTCGCCGCGGCTCATCGTCGGACCCGACCGCACGAGCTGCGAGAGCAGATCCGGCCCCGAGGTGACTCTGTGAGTCTCGGCTTGACGTGAGTGAAACAAGATACATCGTATGGCAATGGAGTTCTTGGGGCCATGCGCTCCGCCGTCGGTCGGCGGGGAGACGGACACCAGCCGGATGGACGGTCCTCTCAGGCGCCGAGCAACCACTCCGAGGTGGAGCCAGATGGCCAGGAGACCGGTGATCGTTTCGACTCTGATCCCGGTGTTGTTGATCGTCGGCGCCGGCGCGGCACTCGCGACCGGGGAGATGGAGAAGCGGCGGCCAAGATCGACGGCCTGCGCGGTATGTAGCGAGGATTCGATGGGAGGCTCGCCGATCGTCGGAACGGGGACGAAAGTTATTTACATCTCCCGCCCGTAGATGTGGAGTGATCGTCATCATTTCGTCAACATAACGGTGAAAGGGGTTGTCATATCGTTGAAAAGGCCACGCATGGCGTTGACATGAGAGAAAATCATATTCATCCTTGCAGGTACGAACACCGGCCTGAGGAGGAAGAACATGGCCAAGAAGGTGCGACTACTGGCGCTGTCATTGTGCGCGTCCGTGCTCGGTGCCGGCATCTGCTTCGCTTCCGCGGAGATGGAGTCCGCCGCGGATGACACGAAGGAGATCGCCTGGCAGGTGTGGGTCACCCCCAACCTGACCCTGGAGTTCTGGCAGGAGGTGGCGGACGCCTTCGTTGCCGAGCATCCGGATGTCACCATCGAGTTGATCGAGGCCAACGCGGCGGTCACGCCCTCGGCGACCGACTTCATCAAGACCCGGATCGCCGCCGGCGACGTCCCCGACCTGATGTCCAACATCGGCATCAAGGACTTCGCCGACGCCGGCATCCTGTGGGCGCTGCCGGACGACGATCCCGACCTGCAGCGGATCCGCAACCTGGACACCGCCCGCTACCAGGGGACGCTGTACGGATTGCCCACCTCGATGCAGCCGCAGGGGTTGCTGTTCTACAACAAGGCGCTGTTCGCCGAGGCGGGCCTGACCGATACGCCGAAGACGTGGGACGAGTTCCTGGCCGCGTGCGGCAAGCTGCGCGACGCGGGCATCACGCCCATCATCACCGGCGGGGAATGGGTCGCGGGGTTCGCGTTCTCGATACTCACCAACGCTGACGTGTTTCAGAAGAACACGGCGTGGTACGCCGACCGCTGGGAAGGTGATGTCGACTTCGAGACCGGCTTCGCGGAAGCCGCCGGATTCTTCAAGCAGCTTGTGGACGGCGAATGCTTCAACAAGGGAGCCCTCAGCGTGGGCTACGCCGACCTGGAGCAGCAGTTCCTGGCCGGCAAGGGCGCCATCTATCCGATGGGGAGCTGGTTTACGGCAGCCGAGGGGAAAGCGGACAAGGATTTCGAGGTTGGCGTGTTCTATCCGCCGACGTCAGACGGTGCCCAGCACCTGATGCAGGGGCTGAATTACGGCAGCATCGGCATCTACAACGAGTCCGAGCATCCGGAAACGGTATACGAGCTGCTGAAGTTCGCGCTGATGGACGACGTGTACGGCGCCAAACTTCTGGAGGTGGACGGGCTGTTCTCCGCGCTGGATCCACCTCTGACCTATCCGATGACGCCGCTGCAGTTGGAGTTGCAGGACCTGCTCGCCGAGGCTCCGACCACCTCGGGGCTGTACGGCCTCATCGTGGGGGAGCCGCCGCCACCCGGAATCATGGCCGTCTACGACCGCGTGGGCCAGTCGTTCCTGGCCGGTCTGGTCACTGACGTGGGCAGCGCGCTACGTGAGCTCGACGAATTCTGGAACGACGCGGAGCGATAGAGCTAACGGACGTACCGCAAGAGCGACGATTCAGGCGGGGGCGGCGCCGCGCCGTTCCCCGCTCATCCTCTCAGCCCTTCAACGTCCCGGCGGTCAGCCCGGACACGAAGTGACGCTGCATGACCACGTAGAATGCCGCCACCGGGAAGATCGCCATGAACAGGATGGCGAACACGTCTTCCCACTTCTGTACGTACTGGCCGATCGCCCGGTAAACGCCGATCGTGATGGTGTAGTACTTTGATGTGCCCAGTATGATCAGCGGGCTGACGAAGTCATTCCACGTCCAGAGCGCGACGAATATGACCACGCTGGCGATCGCCGGAGTGATCAGCGGGGAGATGATGCGCGCGAAGATCAGCACCTCTCCGGCCCCGTCGAGCCGCGCGGACTCGTCGAGCTGTATCGGAATGGTGCGGATGTAGCCGGCGAACACGAACACGGCGAACGGAAGATACCAGGCCAGGCTGGCGAGCAGCAGGCCCGGCACCGTGAACATCAGCCCGAGCTGGCGAAGCACCTGGACCAGCGGCAGCAGGATCACCTGCGCCGGCACCATCAATCCGGCCAGCAGCAGCAGGTAGGACAGCGTGAAGAATCGGTGTCGGCGGCGGCCGAGCACGTACGACATGGCTGCCCCGAGGATCACGACCAGCGTCACGGTCGCGCTGCTGAGCACGACCGACGTACCGTAGGCGATGCCGACGTTGAACTGCGGCGTATCGAGATTGCGCGCGAGGTTGTCCAGCGTCAGGCGGGCGAACGGGATGCCCAGCGGGCTGGCGAAGATGTCGGCGCGTGTCTTGAAGACGTTGACGATGGCGATGTAGAACGGCACCAGGAAGACGCCGCCGGTCACCAGCAGGAAGGCGTGGCGTGCGACCGAAGGCAGATCGCTGAGCCCTCTCCTCGTGCGGTTCACGTGCGCACCTACATCACCAGTCGTTCTTCGCGCCGGCGCAGCAGCAGCACCAGCGTGATGGAGACCACGCCGACGATCAGCAGCATGTAGATCGCCAGGCTGGACCCGTACGACATGCGGTTCTGCTGGAACCCGACGCGGATGATCTGCAGGGCGATGGTCTCGGTGGCGCCGGCGGGGCCGCCGCTGGTGAGCACGACCACCAGGTCATAGATGCGCATGTAGCCCGTGAACAGGAACACCATGACGGCCGTGAAAGCCGGCGCCAGCCACGGGAACGTCACGGAGGTGAAGCGCTGCCACGCCGAAGCGCCGTCGATGGTGGCGGCGTCGTAGAGATCGCCGGGCACCGCCTGCAGCCCCGCCAGGTAGATCACCGTGACGAACCCGGTGTCGCGCCAGAGATTGATGATCAGGACCGACCACGGCGCCAGCCGCGGATCGCCCAGCCAGTCGATCGGCTCCATGCCGGCAGCCTCGAACAGTCCGCCCAGGATGCCGTTGTAGCTGAGGAGGGCCTTCCAGATGAATCCCACGGCCACCGAGCTGATCAACAGCGGGAAGAAGAACGCGGCCCGATACACCCTGGTCATGGGCCCCGGCCGATTCACCAGCACGGCAAGGAACAGTCCCAGCGAGTTGCCGAGCAGCGCTCCGGGGACGGTGAAGAAGAACGTGATGCGCAGCGCGCTGTGGAAGTGGCGGTCGTTCAGGCCGCGTATGTAATTCTTCAGCCCGACGAAGTTCATCGTCGAGCGAATCCCGTCCCAATCGAAGAACGAGTAGTACAGACTGAGGATGATCGGCAGGACCATGAACGCCAGGTAGATGACGAAACCCGGAGCGAACAACAGCGCCGTGCCCAGGGCATCGCGCCTTGCCGCAGCGAACCGAAGAGGCCGGTGCGTCACGACCTGCTCGCCGGCGTTCTGTCCCCGCATCGATCCCGGCGCGCAGTATACAATGCCACGGTCTCCGCCAGCGGGTGCTCCGCGACCGGGTCGGCTAGACCGTCACCTTCGCAAGCCAGTCTTCGTCGAGGTCGATGCCGAAGCCGGGTGCGTCGCGCGGGACCAGGTAGCCGTCCTCGATGACCGGGGTGCCGGGAAGTGCCACGGTCTCCGCCAGCGGCACGCCGGGCGATGATACTCCGCTGGAGCGCTCGCCCCAGGTCACCGCCGGCATGGCCATGGCCAGGTGCTGGCCGTACGGGGTGTTCATGCCGCCGTGCGGTGCGACGGCGATGCCGGCGGCCTCCGCGATGTGGCAGATGCGCACGCACGCGGAGATCCCGCCCGCCCACTGCAGGTCGGGCTGGAAGTAGTCGACCAGCCGCCGCCCGGCGGCCTCCATGAACGGCCGCGCCAGGTACCAGTGCTCGCCGGTGGCCAGGCTCTGCCCGGGCAGCCGCCTCCGTACGTCGGCGAAGCCGGCCATGTCGTCCGGCAGCAGGTAGTCCTCGATCCACCGCAGCCGGTACGGGCGTAGCGCCTCGCCGAGCCGCACGGTGTACTCCACGTCCAGCGCCATCCAGCAGTCGAGCATGATTTCCGCGTTCGGGCCGAGGGTGTCGCGCGCCGCGGCGACCATCTCCTCGGTCCGGCGGATGCCCTCGGTGCCGTCCTCCGGCCCGTACGGGTTGGGCAGTTTGAAGCCGCGGAAACCCAGGTCCCGGTACCACTCCAGGTCGAAGCCGGTGGCGTAGCAGGGGATCCGCTCCTTCTGCGGGCCGCCGAGCAACGCGTACACCGGCACCCCCAGGCGCTTGCCCTTGGCGTCCCACAGAGCCAGGTCCACGGCGCTGATCGCGTGCGCGGTCAGGCCGCCTCCGCCATAGGCGGCGCTGATGCGGACCATCACGTCGTACAGCTTCCCGGTGGCGGTCACCGGCTCGCCGACCAGGTGGTCGCGGAAGTGGTCGTTGATGATCGAGGCGACCGGCCCGGCGAATCCGCAGAGGCCCAGGCCGACGGTGCCGTCGTCGAGCGTCACCAGGCACGCGCACTGCTTCCAGCCCGGGCTGGCCTTGGTGCGGGCGCCGCGATATCGCGCGTAGCGCTCGGTGGGAGCGGCCGGCTGTCGGCCGCCGCGCTGGTACGGGCCGGACCGCTTGATGCCCCGGCCCAGATCGACCGCGAACGCGCGCACGTCCTTGATCGTCACGGGCGCTATGCCACCAGGCCGGGCAGCAGGCGCTCGTACACGCCGAACGCCTCGCCTTCGGTCTCCTCGGGATCGGCCACCTTCATGAACGATGCGCTGCCCGGATCGGCACCGCCCGCGAAGTGGCCGTGGCTCTCGAACGCCGGCTGGTCGGTGCCGTGCCAGACCACCTCGCGGTCGCGCAGCACCACCATCTCGCCTGCATAGCGGTCGACCAGGCGCTCGCGCTCGTCGCGGTAGAACAGCGCCTGCTCGCAGGCGGTGCGGCGGATGCTGGCCACGATCGGCGGCGGATCCTGCTCGTCCGAGTCGAACTGCGCCAGCGGCGGCTGCAGGTCGGTCCGGAAGTCGATCTTGTCCAGGTCGACGGTCCCGTAGCCGCGCTCGGCCGCCACCAGCAGGTGGTTGCGGTCGCGGCGGAACGGCGGCGCCGGCCAGTCGCCTGTGGGATCGTGGCCCATCAGGTGGGCCGCGCACGCGTCGGTGGCCGTGGTCTGGTCGCCGGCGATCAGCGCGTCGGGCACCACCGGGCGGCCGCCCCACTCGTTGCCCTGCTGGCCGACCAGAGCGTCGACGATGTTCAGGCAGGGGTCGGTGATCATGGCCAGGTCGGGCAGCACGTACGACAGCCGGATGGCGTGGTGGAAGTAGTGGCGGACGCGCCCCTCCGGGCGGTTCGGCGGCGGCAGTCCGAACAGGTTCTTCATGCACAGGGTGACGCCCATGAACAGGTGGTTCTTCATCTTGGCGACCGACACGAACTCGTCCGATTCGCCGATGCAGGAGGTCAGCAGGTAGCGGTCGAACATGTTGCCGCCCCCGGGCACGTCGTACAGGCGCAGCGGAGGCTGCGAGGCGTCGACCACCTCGACCCCGAACTCGCGCAGCACCTCGGCCGACTCGAAATCGGAAGGCACGGTCTTGTCCGCCGTGTGCACGCAGGTGTCGGCGGCGATCAGAGTCGCCTTCGTGCGGGCGCGCAGCAGGCGCAGCACGGCGCGCATCACCTCCTCGTCCACCAGCTCCTGGCGCCGGCCGTGGTGGCGGGCGGTGTCGGGGTGCATCATGTTGAACTTGATGACGATGCGGCGCGCCCGCTCCAGCCGCTCCCAGGAGCGGGTCAACGGCTCCGTGATGCGCTCCAGCGTCCGGTAGATCTCGTCCGCCGAGGCGCGGTGGTCGCAGCGCTCGGCGCGCACGGTGTATCGCTTGCTCATCGTCTCTCCTTCAGCCCTCCGACAGCTTACCCTATGCGACCTGGCGGGCGGCGGCCGGGTCCCGGTCGGGATCAGGGGGGCGAGGCGGCCCGTGGGGCTGCATGGGGCGGGCGAGCTGCCGCTCCAGGGTCAGGTAGCCGACCCCGGCGTAGACCAGGTTCGCCAGGATCACCGACAGCCAGACGGCGCCGACCGGCGCGCCGAGCACGTCGGCCAGCAGGATCGCCGCGGCCGACAGGACCGCCAGCCGCAGCGCAGAGATCGCCGCGCCGCGCCACGAGCGGCGCAGCCCCTGGAAGCTCATGATCACGACCATGCCGGCTCCCATCACCCCGTAGGACAGCGGCACGCTGCGCAGGTAACGGACGGCGTAGCCGATCACGACCGGATCGTCGGTGAAGGTGCGGGCGATCGGACCGGCAAAGGCCACCGCCAGGATGCCCAGCCCGGTCCCGAACGACAGCGCGAACACCAGCGCGGTCCGGTACGACCGGCGCGCCCGCTCGGGTTTGCCGGCTCCCATGTTCTGGCCGATCAGCGCGAGCCCGGCGACGCCGAAGCCGATCGCCGGCAGGAACGAGAAGACCTCGGCCCGCAGGCTCACCGACACCGCGACCGCCCCCTGGTCCCCGAAGGCGCGCGACACCATGGCGGTCAGCACCGCCATCGCCAGGGGGCCCATCATGCTGGTGAGCGACGCCGGGAAGCCGATCGCCAGCACCCGCGCCACCGAGTCGGCACGGATCACCAGCCGGCGGAACCTGAAGCGGACCATCATGTCCCGCGTGGCCAGCAGCGTGATCCCTGACACCAGCAGCACGACCTGCGAGATGACGGTGGCGATCGCGGCGCCGCGCACGCCGAGCCGCGGGAAGCCCAGCCAGCCGAAGATCAAGAGCGGGTCGAGCACGATGTTCAGCCCGGTGGAGATCGCGAACAGCATGGTGACGGTGGTGTTGTCGCCCTGCGAGTTGAAGCCGAACACCGCCGCGAAGAACAGGAAGATCAGCACCATCGCCGAGCCGGTGATGGTCAGATAGTCCCTGGCCAGCGGAAAGATCGCGTCGGTGGCGCCGACCGCGCGCAGGATCGGCGTGCGCAGCGCCAGCACCAGCGTGGTCAGGACCACCGCGGCGATGAAGTTGAGCACGAACGACTGCCCCAGGATGCGCTCCGCCTCGTCGATGTTGCGGGCGCCGATGCTCATCGCCATCAGCACGCCGGAACCCACCGTGATGCCGATCGTCAGCGATACCGACGCGAACAGGGCGATCTGGGACATGTTCACGGCGGCCAGCGCCTCGTCGGCAAGCTGGCTGACCCAGAACGCGTCGACCGCCTGGTACAGCGTCTGGAAGAAGATCGACAGCATCACCGGCCAGGCGAGCGCCCAGGTGTGGGCCGGGATCGCCCCGGTGGTCAGGTCACGGCCGCGCATCGGCGGGGACTATGAGTCCGCCGGTTGTGCCGCGCAAGCGGCACAGCCGAAAGGACTCATGGTGAGGTTGGGGCTGGGGGCGCAGGCGAGGCCGTACGCGCCCCGGGCGGCGTCTCGTACGTCAGCGTGGTCCGGGGGGACGGAAGTGCCGGGACATCGCCCGGTGGGCGACGTCGCGCCGGTCCTGTTGCCGCGCAGCGGAACGCCGCAGGTCGCGAGCCACCGTGTGGTCGCGTATGGGTTCGCGGCCCAACAACAGAAGTCTCAGCACTCGGCGCAGGAATCCTGCCTTGGGGATGGGTTTCTTCATGGCTCTCTACTGCCGGAGAAGGTCTATGCGCGCGTCGACGGCAAGGCTCGGGGCAGGGCCGGTCGGTTGTCAAGTGCGCGCCGCGCACGCGGGGATGGCTGCGGAGCGAGTGCGCGTGTTGGGGAATGTTGCCGGCGGCCCCGCCCCCGCATAGGATCGCACTCGATGCGAGTTCCGGACTTCCAGCGCAGCTTTCTGACCTTCACCAGCGACGACGACCGCAAGCAGTCGAGGACGAGGTCGCACGCCGCGCCCTACCGGTTCAACGCGGCGCGCATCCAGCTCGAAAGCGTCTGCACGCTCACCGGCGCGGGCGGCGCGACGCAGCGCTACGTGCTCGGCGCCTCCTGCAAGAGCGAGGTCGTCGGGCGCGACCGCGACCTGTGGCTGCACCCCAACGCCGACTTCTGCCCGGTGGCCAGCGACTCGGAGATCCTCATCATGAAGAGCTGGATCACCAACCAGACCGAGGTGATGCTGGAGCCGCCGACGCTCGGGCGCCAGCCGGAGCGGCAGATCGGCCTGACCGCGGATCTGTTCGCCGACTTCGAGATCCGGGTGGTGGAGGCCGAAGGCGAGGTGCTGGACTCGACCGAGCGCATCATCGAGGCCACCTACGCGCAACGTCCGCTGGTGGCGCGCCTGCAATACGACGATGCCGGCTACCGGGTCTGCATCGACCATCCGGTCAAGACCATGAACGTCAACCCGCGCGACGGCGTGTTCCAGACCGACACCGGCCCGATCCTGCTGCCGGACTTCGCGCGCGAGCGTGATCAGGGCCTGTTGGTGTCGGCGTTCGAGCTGGCGTTCGCGGCATTCAACCGGCCGGCGTTCGCGGAGCTGGTGATCCGCCGGCCGACACCGGTCACCGAGGACGGGACGGTCACGGCCAACTACTACGAGGCAACCAGGAGGATCGATGCGATGGACAACCGGGTGCTGGCGCTATGAGCCGCTCCGCGATCAAGGCCGGGACGGCGTTCGACGCGGAGCGGACGCAACGGATCCTGGCCGACTTCCGCCGCGACGGGTACTGCGTGATCGGCGGCGTGCTGGATCAGGATGAGGTCGCCGCGCTCCGCGATGCGACCGACCACTACATGGACGACGAGGCGGCGATGGCCCGTGGCTACGTGCAGCGCGACCACATGCTGCGCCACACCAACGAGCTGGATCCGATCTTTCTGGACCTGCTCGCGCGCGAGCCGATCTACAGCCTGATGGAGACCCTGTTCGGAGAGAACTTCCAGCAGTGCGGCGCGAACGTGCTGCGCTCGGGCCGCGGCGTGGCGATCGAGCACTGGCACGTGGACGACGGCCTGTTCTTTCCGCTCCCGGACGACGTGCCGCGCCACGATCCGCGCATCCTGATGCCCGTCTACTGGCTCACCGTGCAGATGGCGCTGAGCGACATCGAGCGGATCGAGCACGGCCCGACGCAGTACGTGCCGGGCAGCCACTACTCGGGCCGCAACGCGCCGGACAACGGGACGCCGGAGTTCGAAGGGCGGGGGCCGGAGTCCATCTACTGCAAGGCCGGCGACATCTACCTGCACGACCCGCAGTGCTGGCACCGCGGCGCGCCCAACGACTCCGACCGGGTGCGCTACCTGCTGCAGTCGCAGTACGGAGCGAGCTGGGGCTTCCACCGCTACAACGCCTACATCCGCCACAGCATGCCGGAGCAGTTGCTGGACGGCGCCGACAAGCGCCTGCTGGGCCTGATCGGCCCGCAACGCCGCCACCCCGAGCAGCGCTACGTGACCGACGACTACCTCGACTAGCCCGGTCGGGGGCGCAAGGGAATCCGCTCGAACTCGCCGTCATCCCTCGGAATGGCGAGCAACAGGTCGGCGAACGTCGGCGAGCCCCGGCTCAAGATCGTCGTCACGAGTTGTTGAGGAGTCTGGGCCTCGGAGTCGAGGACGAGATCGGTAGCGCGCAGAGGGTCGAGACGAGCCGCGAACTCTTCGTTGTTCCTTCTCAAGAAGCCCGGGGACCGTGAGAGCGATCTTCCAGAGTCCCCTTGTACCCGGCGATATGCAACGTCATGGGAGACGAGCAGGGTCACGAACAAGGGGCTTCCAGACCACGTGAGCGCATCGAGAAACGGCGCTCGTTCCGACTCGTCCCAGAAGGCTCCCTCCACGACGACGATCTCCATGCCGGAAGCGAAGAAGCAGTCCGTCAGCGCCGCGGCGGCCCACCTCGACCGACGCCACACCTGTGGGTCGCCCATCGGCTTGGCGCTCATCATCAGGTACAGCTCGTCCAGATCCACGACCGCCGTCGGGCGTCCGTCCTGCCGGAGCCGTCGGCCAAGAGCCTGCGCGACCGTGCTCTTGCCCGCGGCGATGGGGCCGTTGATCACGATCAGCGTCTCCACGGGTATCTCGATTTCGTCAGCCGTTCAGCCGGCGCTGACACGTTCCTCGTCGTCCGATCCCGCGAGTCGCTGCTTGAGAGCGCGCAGGGCCTCCTGGTCGATACCGGTGGCCGACTCGATCACCGACCACTGAACACCGGCCTGCAACAGGTTTTCTATGGTGCCTACTTTCCCCTTCAGCACTCCTCGCTGCTCGCCTTCCTGGCGCCCTTCTTGACGGCCCTTGCGCTTCCCTTCCTGGATCAGTTCCTCGGCATAGGTCATCAGTTCACCTCCCGGTCCCGACACCGCCTCCCGCAACTCCTCCCCGAAGCTCCGTGCGGCGCCTCGGTCCTGCGTGGCCAGCAGGTACAGCACGAACATGCGAACCGTAGTCTCACCGGCCGCCGGCGGCAACGTCGCCAGCAGTCGCGCCGCGCTTCGTAGCGCCTCCCGCCGGTGCCGATACGCCGCCATTATCATGAGCTGCGTGATGCGCCCCCGCAACGCACCACGCACCACCCGGGGCTTCAAACGCGAACGCTGGCGGAGTGCAGGCTGGCTCAGGATCGTCGCCACGAGTACCTTTGGGCGAGAGGTGACAGGATGAGGCAAGTCGTGGTCTACCCGGGTGAAGATGGCTACTGGATCGCCGAGTGTCCGAGCCTGTCCGGTTGCATCAGTCAGGGGAAGACCAAAGAGGAAGCCATCGCCAACATCAAGGAAGCGATTGAAGGGTACGTCGCCGCCCTCGAGGAGGACGGTCTCCCGGTGCCGGAAGAGCACTTTGATGCGATGGTCGTGGCTGTATGAGCCGTCTGCCCAGAGTATCTGGGCGACAATGCGCGAGAGCGCTTGGCAAGGTCGGATTCATGCTGAAACGGCAGCATGGAAGCCACATGATCTTGCGTCGCGACGACCCGTTCTCTCAGGTCGTCGTTCCTGATCACAAAGAGTTGGATCGAGGCACGTTGCGCGCCGTTATCAGGCAGGTGGGGCTGGGGGTCGACGAGTTCACGAATCTGCTGTGAACGGCAGCCGGTCCTCAGGATGTCCCGCCTGACGGGCCGATGCTCACGGGTCCGTAAAGGCCGCTCCTGGTGCAGCCCTGCTCCAGGGCCAGACACTGCTTGTGGTAGATGCCCAGGACGTTGTCCGGCCAGCGGTCGAGCTTCCTGGTGTGCAGGAACTGGTTGGCCATCGTGTTGGTGACGGTCACGCTCAGCGTGTTGGTGCCGGCCGTTGCCGCGCCCTGCAGATCGAGCCGGAACGGCTCCCATGCGCGTCGCCCCAAGGGGACGCCGTTCAGGACGACCTCCGCCACGCCCCACACCTGGCCCAGGTCGAGCGCGGACGCGCGCGCCGCTTCCGGCCCGCTGAGATCGAACGCCACGCGGTACTCCGCGTCACCGGTGAAGTCGTGGCCGAGCGCGTCGCTCCAGTCGCCGAGCGCGATGGGGGACGCGTCTTCGTGCACGTCCTGGACCTCGAACTCCTGGTCTCCGATCCGGAACGCGCGCGTTCGCCGGCAGGTCCATCCTTCGTCGATGGGTATGCGGTTCTCGGGATGCGGTGAACGTGCCGGTTCCGCCGGAATGTCGTCGTCCGTGAACAGGAACACGTAGGACTCGGCGAATCGCATGCGCAGCGGTACCGAGCACGTCCCGTCCGCATGGACCACGTCCTCCGGCGTGCTGTACGTGCCCGTCTCCGGGTCGATGCGGATCACGGGGCGGTGGTCCTTGAAGACGATCGTGGCGTCGGCCGGTACCGCCTCTTCCTTGCCGACGCCGGTGCCCTCGTTGGTCAGGAAGTAGAGGGTGCCGTTCTCCAGGTCCCGCCTGCACACGCGCACGCCGGCATTCGCGGGACGCACGTCGACCAGTGGCTCCACGTGGCGCGCGTCGAGCTCGTCCAGCTCGATCGAGGTGCTGCCGGCCGGCGCCTCGGACGCGTCGCGGTTGTCCACCCAGTACACGCTGCCGCCCGCGCCGATGAAGCGGGCGAGCTTCTCCCGCGAACCGTCGCTCATGTGCCGGGTCCGCGACACGTACACGGTGTCGTACCGCATCGGCCCGGCCTGCAGGCATCCGTCGCGAGCGGTCGTCGCCTCGTCCTCCAGCAGGTCGTCGTCGATCATGTCGAAGTCGCACTGATGCTCTAGCAGCGTGCGCGCCAGAGTGTCGTTCGACCCGGCTACCCGGTCGAGCTCGGCGCCGCCGGCCCAGATGTCCCGCACCGGGAAGTAGAGGGCGGCGCGGATCGCCGGCTTGCCCAGGCTCAGCAGGTAGCTCAGCCGTGCCGTGTAGGCGTGGTAGAGGTCCAGGTGGCGGAACAGCGGGTTCTCGCGCACGAACATCGGGCGGATGGAGCCCATGTAGTGGCCCTTCGTCGACAGCAGCGCTTGGCCGGAGATGAGCAGGTTGATGCCGCGCACGAACTGGAAGTCGGTGATCCACTTCATCTCCTCCAGGGTCAGCGCGCAGCCGTATGCCGAGAACGACTCCGTCCACGACCACGGCGTGCCGCGCTGATGCGCGACCGAGGAGGCGTACTTCGGAAAGTGGTGGTTGTCTGCGACCGGCAGCGAGCCCTCGACGGTGTCCCAGTGGACGGGCAGGACCGCTTTCCTGCCGGGATGGAGCTGCTTCCAGATGGTGTCCACGCCGGGGATGTCATACTTCCTGAGGACACGCATGACATGGCCGAACCCGTACTTGCGCGAGCCGATGGTGAGGTCCTCGCCGCCGAGGTGGCCGATCGACAACAGCCCGTTCCGGGCCGACCACTCCTGGATCTGTCCGAAGAACGCCTCCGCGAACCTCCGTGACCACCAGTCGAAGTAGTCGATACGGACCTGCGCCGTCGTCTCGTCCTCCCGGAAGATCGCCGGCAGGACGTCCCGGATGTCGTAGCCCTTCTCGGCCTGGAACGCGTCCGCCAGGTCGCCGGTCCAGGGCGGATTGTCCACGCGCGGCTCGTCGGAGACGACCAGCGGGATCGTGTCCCCGAAGTGCCGGCCCAGCACGCGCTTGTACGCCTCGTGGCTGCCGGCGATGAACGTCTTGGTGACCTCCGGGTTCAGCAGGTCCGGGTAGGAGGGGACGAGGGCTGTCTCGTGCCCGAGCCGGGCGAAATACAGCTCCGCTCCGTGCCCGGCGTCGAGCCGCTCCCCGGGGACGAGGCGTCTGCCGCCGCCGTTCCCGCCGGCCTGGAAGGCCGCGATGCAGTCCTCGGGAACCCGGTCGAGCTCGCCCGGCACGACGTCCCGCTTCGCCAGCGTCTGACGAGCCCAGGCCGGGTGCTCCCTGACGATTCGGCCGCAGTTGCCGCCGGAAGGCCATCCGCCCTCGTCGTACAGCCAGAGCTTCATGGCCCGGCGCCGCATCTCCACGACCAGGTCGTCGAGGATCGCCAGGTACTCCTCCGTCAGGTACTCGGGCTGCAGGTTGGTCTTCATGGAGTTCGGCCTGAAGTCCGCCGGAACCGGAAGGATCCAGATGTTCTTCGCGGCCACGGAGTCCATGTCTCGGAGTTGCCGGAACAGCGCCTCCCGCTCCAGGACGTCGTTCCAGAACCAGAACAAACCCGGCCAGTGGATGACGTCCGGGTCTGCGAGCACTTCGACGTCGAAGCGGGTCATCTCAGTCAGGTCGCGCACGCTGATCGTCTTCATTGAACGTCTCCAGGGCCTGCCGGCCGGGCTTCGTCGTCCGGTACTTCTGTCGGCGGCTGGTAGGCTTGTCCGGGACGGTCATTTCCAGCCAGCCGGCCTTGAGCAAGGGTTTCAGGACCTGATTCCGGAACTTGGTGCGGTCCTGCCTCCCCGTGTGCGCCATCAGTTCCAATATCGACTTGTCAGAAAGGCAGTTACGCAAGATCGAGACTTGGTGCCGACTTGGTGCCGACTTGGTGCCGGCTTCCGTCTCGATCTGCCCGTCTCCTGGCTCCGTCGTCACTGACGCAGACCGCGCACCGGCCGGGGTCATCGGCCGTTTGAAGGTCGTCGTGACCCAGTGCTCGGAGACCTCGATCAGCGGCTCCGCGACGCCGTAGCCGCGGCACTCCTGTCGAATGCGTCGAATCCCGCTGCCGATCTGCTCGACCATGCCCATGCGGTGGAACATCCCGAACAGCAGGCGATTGCGCGGTACGCTCTTGATCCCCAGGTCTTCCTCGCGCATCCCCGCGGGCAACCCGCCCGGCGTCACGATCTCCAAGCGGTCGTGGAATATGTACATCTGCACGTTGGCGGTCGACCGATAGTCCCGGTGTGCGATGGCATTCACCAGCGCCTCGCGAATCGCGTCCTCGGGAAGCTCCAGGCGCTCATCTCTGCCGTGGACGTGCGGGATCAACGCCGTGTTCAGTTTGGCCTGGGCGTAGGCGATGCACTCCTCGTAGATGGAGTAGAGGTCACCCGTGAAGTTCTTGAGGTCGAGGATGTGGGTCTTGGTCACGCCCCGCAGCAGAGCGCACGTCACCGCGGCCTGCAGGCTGTACTTGGTGACGTCCTCTGCCAGCAGCCATGCGCCGGCCTGCGTCATCTGCCCGTCCCTGAAGAGATGCAGGTTCTCCAGTGCGATCAGCGGCTCCAGGTCGTCGGGGATGCGAGCGCGCGCGGCGAAGCGCGACCATGCTTCCGGCGTCAGATCGCGCTGCAGATCGAAGCGCGGGCAGGGCGTCTCGTCGAAGCGGATGAGTCCTTCCTTGTAGAAGGACTCGCGGATCTCGTCGCGGGACATCTGCTGGCAGTTCGCGCCTTCACGGACGTAGAACCTGCCTCTGAAGGAGTAGGGCTTGCCATGCTGCTCCGGCACCGTCACGACCAGTACGTCGTCGACCGACTCCACTTCGACCGCGATCGGCGGATCTGCGGAGCGCGCGGTGGTCTGAACCTGCGACTTCAGCCTGTTGTGGTTCTCGACGCCGACAGCATCGCCTTCGTCGGTGACGCCGATGAGGATCACCCCACCTGTGGCGTTTGCGAACGCGCAGACTTCGGCACCAAGGTTGGAAGGCACCGAGCGCTTGAACTCGGTGGTGAATCCCTCGCCGAGCGCCGTCAGATGGGCGAGCCTGGTCTCACTCATGTCGATCAACAATCGCGAGTGCCCATTGGGCGTCATGAGAGGGCGTTCTCGCAAGCCGTGGAGTCGAGCGATCACAGCTCTATCCGAGTTTCGGGCAGTCCTCTTGCGAGAGGGCGACGGAAGCCTCATCTTGGCCCCGGATCGTCATGCAGAAGAACGAAATGGGCGTGCGGGCGCTGATGATCCAAGGGACGGCGTCCGACGCGGGGAAGTCGGTGGTGGTCGCGGGGCTGTGCCGGGCGGCCAAGCGCCGAGGCGTGCGCGTGGCTCCGTTCAAGCCGCAGAACATGTCGAACAACGCCGCGGCCTGCGCGGACGGGGGCGAGATCGGGCGGGCGCAGGCGGTGCAGGCGCGGGCGGCCGGGCTTGCGCCTCGGACGGACTTCAATCCGGTGCTGCTGAAGCCGCAGACCGACCGGGGCTCGCAGGTGGTCGTGCACGGCCGGCCGGTGGGGATGCTGCATGCGTCGGACTACCGGGCGGGGCGTGCCCGGCTGATGGACGCGGTCATGGAGAGCTTCGGGCGGCTGGTGGCCGAGTTCGATCTGGTGATCGTGGAGGGGGCCGGCAGCCCTGCGGAGGTCAACCTGCGCGCCGGGGACATCGCCAACATGGGGTTCGCGCGGCGGGCGGAGGTGCCGGTCTGCTTGGTCGGGGACATCGACCGCGGCGGTGTGATCGCGGCGGTGGTGGGGACCGGGGCGGTGCTGGACGCCGAGGATCGGGCGCTGATCGCGGGGTTCCTGATCAACAAGCTGCGCGGCGACCCGGCGCTGTTCGAGGACGGCGTGCGCATCATCGAGCGGCACACCGGCTGGCCCTGCTTCGGGGTGATTCCCTGGGAGCCGGCGGCGCTGCGCCTGCCGGCCGAGGACGCCGCATCACTGCCGCCGGCCGGCGACTCGCGGGGCGGGCGGGTGAAGGTCGCCGCGCCGGTGCTGTCGCGCCTGGCGAACTACGACGACGCCGATCCGCTGCGCCTGGAGCCGGACGTGGAGTTCGCGTTCGTGCCGGCCGGCCGGCCGATCCCGCGCGACGCCGACGTGGTGCTGCTGTTCGGCACCAAGTCGACGATCGGCGACCTGGCGTTCCTGCGGGAGCAGGGGTGGGACCATGACATCCTGGCGCACGCGCGGGCCGGCGGGCGCGTGGTGGGCGTGTGCGGGGGGCTGCAGATGCTGGGCCGGCGCGTGCACGATCCGGCGGGGGCGGACGGGCCGGCCGGGTCGGCCGACGGGCTGGGGCTGCTCGACGTGGAGACCACCATGCACGCCGAGAAGACCGTCCGCCCGGCGCGGGGGCGATGCGCGCTGAGCGATGCTCCGGTGGCGGGCTACGAGATCCACACGGGACGCTCGGCCGGCGCGGATCAGGCGCGGCCGATGTTCCGCCTGGAGACGGGCGCTGACGGCGCGCGCAGCGCGGACGGACTGGTCGAGGGGACCTACCTGCACGGGCTATTCGCGAACGACGCGTATCGGCGCGCGTGGCTGGAGCGCGTCGGGGCGGGCGCGGACACATCCCTGCAGTACGACGCGGCCCTGGACGCGGCCCTGGACGCGGTGGCGGACACGTTGTCCGTGACAATCGACCTGGACGCGCTGTTCGGGGCGGCCCGCCGGCCAACTGTCGCGGAGTGATTCGAATCGCGGCTCGTCAATCTGCACACCGACGAGCCCTAATCAGTTGTTCCGGCAGACCCGATGAGTGTTTGACGCAGCCCCGAGGGGAGTGCTCGGCCCCAAGCGTCCGCGTGAGTCGAGCGCGCCGCGATCAAGAAACGAAGACGACTAACCTGCGGCGATGATCGAATCGTCTGCGCGGGCTCGGCAGCATTCAAAATCAAGCGTTGAACGCTCAGGCCAAGCATGGGAGATGCGGTACTTGTCATCAAACGTGCTCCCCGAGAATTGACCGATACGCCTCCATCTGCTATCAAAGAACAGGAATTCGGAAAGGGAAGGTCCGGGTGTCGCCATTTCCTCGAAGAAAATCAGTCTGGAAAGGAAGACAATCAGCCATGATCGACAATCTCCAGCAATGGCTACAGTGGTTGATAGGAATATTGATTGGCAGTGTCGCTGGGTACATAGCTAGCTGGATTGTTGCCCGAGCATCCCATAGGTTAGTGTACCAGTGTTCTTCGCAAGCCGTGATTGATCTAGACAAGCACGTCGTTCCAGAAAGAATGCGCATACTTGTGGACAATGCCGAAGTAGAGCGGTTAGTTGTGACGCGACTCGTTCTATGGAATCGAGGGTCTCGTTCCCTGCGTGCTTCAGACGTTGCGCAACCGATTAGAGTGTGCCTTGATGAGAATGCGAGAATATTTGAGTGCTCGATATTAAGGAGGTCCCGCAATGACAACGCTCTGTCAATAGATCAGGGGGACAGATCCATCGAGATATCGTTTACGCATCTCGACAGAAACGACGGAGTCTACTTACGTATTCTCCACGATAGTGATGATTCGCAACCGAAGTTGGAGGGAACGATCGTCGGCAGCCGGATTCCATTTCGCAATTTGGGCGAAGTGACTTATCGCAACACGGGGTCGTTCTGGAGCAGGGTGCTGCGGTGGGTGGCTATATTGCTTCCCGGAGCGTATGCTGGGTCCGGTGTACTGCTCTACATATTTCCTCCGGAGTGGGGTCCAGTCGATGGCGCGATGATAATGATCGGTGTCGGGGGAACGCTGTTTGCTATTGGTGCGTCCAAAGCATGGGAGGACAAACGCAGATGTCCTCGATCGCTCGACATTACTCGGCCAAGTGAATCAACTTCATAGTGGAGTCCGTTGCTAGGCGCGACAGAAAATGACGTGGATCGCAACATGTGTCGGCTCCTGAGGAAACGAAGCGGTCTACGGCTTCGGCGTTCAGTTGAACAATCTCCGGTCTGCGTTGATGCGCGGTGCGACCGTGAGCATTCGGAGGAGATATGCGAGAGAGGGTGAGGAGTCGGGTGGAGTACAGACCTACCGGCCCAGTTGCGTGAGCGGCTGCGCGTTCAGGGCGTTCAGTTCCAGGGCCAGCCCGGCGACCATGAGGTAGACGCGGCCGGCGCGGGCGGCGGCGAGCTGGTTCACGCGGCCGAGCGCGTCTCGGTATGCGCGTCCGAGCGGCGAGGGCGGCACCACGCCCAGGCCGACCTCGTTGCTGATCAGGATCCAGGTCGCCGTGGAGCGCTCGATCAGGGCGAGCAGCCCGCCGGCGGCGTCGAGGATGAGCTCCTCGGCGCCGGGGTCATCCTCATGCCGGAGGAGCAGGTTGCTGACCCACAGGGTGAGGCAGTCGAGCACGACCGTGTCGTAGCGGTTCAGGATCGGCGCGGCCCTGCCGGCCGGGTCGAGCGGCTCTTCCAGGGTGTCCCACCCGCTCGGCCGGCGCTCGCGGTGGGCGGCGATGCGGCGGGCCATGTCCTCATCCAGTGCCTCTGCCGTGGCGATGAACAGCACACGGCGGCCGGCCTGTGCGATCCGTTCCGCGGCGGCGCTCTTGCCGGAGCGGGCGCCGCCGAGCAGCAGGATGAGCTCGCCGCTCAAGGCGCGGTTCCGAGGTGCGTAGTGTCGTTCAGCAGATTGAGCGCCGCGGAGCCGTCGTCGTAGACGGTGACGGCGGACAGACCGCAGTTGTCGAACAGGAATCGCTCCATGCTTCGGGACGGCAGTCCCAGCAGGTGGACGATCGCCGCGGACAGCGATCCGCCGTGCGCGATCACCAGCAGGTCACCGTCGTCGCTGCCGTGGCGCTCCAGCAGGCCGTCCACGCCGGCCGCGACCCGCTCGTAAAGTTGCCGCTCGCTCTCGCCTCCCGGAGTCGCGGCGGTGTCGTCGCCGGTGAACAGCGTTGCATAGCGCTCCGGGTCGCGCGCCTCCATCTCGGTGAAGATCATGCCTTCCCATTCGCCGAAGCCCCGCTCCCGCAGCGCGGGCAGGGTGACGAGCGGCACGTCCCGGCCGTGCATGATCGGCTCCGCGGTTTGCGTGACGCGGCGCAGGTCGCTCGCGTACACGGCCGTGAAGGGCATCGGCCGCAGGCGCGCGGCGATCCCCTCTGCCTGCGCCAGTCCCTTGTCGTTGAGCGGCACGTGCAGTTGGCCCTGCGCACGGCCCTCCACGTTCCAGTCCGTTTCGCCGTGCCGTACCAGAAACCATCTACCCATCGCTCTTCGCCATAGCCTCCTGCATCGCGCCGGCCAGCCGCCGGCAGTCCTGCCGGACGCCGATGCGCACGTGCTCCGGCAGCCCGAACGAGGCGCAGTCTCGCACACACACGCGGTGCTCCCGGAGCAGCCGTGCACGGGCCGGGAAGGTTCCACCGCGCAGTACCAGGTTGTCCCCAGGCTATCCCCAGATCAGTCCACGGACGGCGGCCACGGTGACGGCCGCCGGCGCCGCGAGCAGGGCGACGCCGTATACCAGCCGCGCGGCGGCGCCCACGTCGTAGCAGAGCGGGTCACGGAAGCCGTCGCCGATGCGGTAGTGGCAGGTCTTTTCCAGGGCGACGCCGAGGAGGCCGGCGCAGGCGGCGATCGTCCAGCCGGCGTTGGGGCTGGCCGTGCGTCCGTGGTCCCGCCGGGCGATCTCCCAGCCGCGGCGTGCAGGCAGGCGGTGGAGCGCTCCGGCGGCCAGCATCAGCAGCGCGGCGAGCCGCGCCGGCAGCAGGTTGACCAGGTCGTCCAGCCAGGCCGATGCCTTGCCCAGGTGCTCGTAACGGCCGCGATAGCCGATCATGCTGTCCAGCGTGTTCACGGCCCGGTAGGCCACGGCGCCCGGCAGGCCGAACAGCGCGAACGCCAGCCAGGGAGCGACGTAGCTGTCGGTCGTGTTCTCGGCGGCTGACTCGATCGCGGCCATCGCGACCTGGGGGCCGGTGAGAGCGCTCGCGTCGCGGCTCACCAGGCTGCGCAGGCTGTCGCGGGCGCGGTCGAGGTCCCCGTTCTGCAGGGCGTCCCGCGTCCCGGCCACGGCGCGGCTGAGCCCCTTTACCGCGAACGTGGTCTTCAACAGGGCCGCCGTTCCCAGCAGGTAGGGGAGGGGACCGGCCGCGCGCAGTGCGGTCGCCGCGAGCCATCCCAGAGCGCCGCAGCCGGCCGGCACCAGCACGGCTATCGCGAGCCCGGCAGCCAGCGACCCCGCGGGCCGGTCCGCCGACGGAGAACGGCGCTCCAGGAACGCGATCAGTCTGCCCATCCACACGACGGGATGGAGCGCCGCCGGCGGCTCCCGCAATGCCAGGTCCAGCGCCACCGCCAGCAGCAGCGCGCCGGCATCCAGGCCCCACTCGCCTGGCCATGGGGACAGCGCCATCCCGATCTACCCCGCGAGCACGAGCACGGCGAGTCCCAGTACGGCCACCTCGGCGATCTCGTTCACCGCGCCGTATATGTCGCCGGTCACCCCGCCGAGCAGCCGGGTCGCCCACGCGCCGACGGTCCACGCGACCGCGGCGGCCAACGTCGCGAGCGCCAGCCCCGGCAGCCCGGTCAGCGCGAGGGCGGCCGCGGCCGCGAGCAGCAGGCCGGCCCACGGGCGCCGGCCATCGTGACTCGCGAACGGCGTGCCGAGCCCCTCGTGCCGCGCATACGGGAACCACTCCATCGCCAGCACCATCGCCGCGCGGGAGAGGCAGGGGAACAGGATCAGGACGCCCGTCCGGTACCCGCCCGGCAGCGCGGTGAGCGCCGCCAGCTTGACCAGCAGCAGGCAGACCACGCCGACCACGGCGAACGCGCCCACGTGGGGATCGCGCAGGATCGCAAGACGCCGCTCGCGGTCGAAGCCGCCGAGAAGGGCGTCGCAGGTGTCCATGAAGCCGTCCAGGTGCAGGGCGCGGGTGAGGGCGGCCAGCGCGGCCAGCAGCAGGGCGCTGTTCAGTAAAACCGGCAGGTGCAGCGCGCGCAGGGCCAGGTCGAGGAAGGCGAGCATTGACCCCAGCAGCAGGCCGACCGCCGGGAACCAGGCAGGGGCGCGCGCGAGCGCGCCGGCCGCATCCGGAGGCGAGGCCGCGTCGCGCGGTGAGACCGGCAGGATGGTCAGGAATCCGATCGCGGCTCGGAATGAGGCCAGCAACCGAGGGGGGCTCATCGCGAATCCGACACGCCGGCCTCCGCGAAGGTGGCCATCTCCGCCAGGCACGCGGCCGCGGCCCTGACGATGGGCAGGGCCAGGAGGGCGCCGGTGCCCTCGCCCAGCCGCATTTCCAGGTCGAGCAGCGGGTCGAGGCCGAGGTGCGCCAGCACCGCGCGATGGCCCGGCTCGGCGGAGCGGTGGGCGGCGATCAGGTAGTCGCGCGCGGCCCCGCACAGGCCGCAGGCGAGCAGGGCGGCTGCCCCGGAGATGAAGCCGTCCAGCACCACGGCGCGGCCCCGGCAGGCGGCGCCCAGCACCACGCCGGCCAGCACGCCGATCTCGAAACCGCCCACCTTCGCCAGCACGCCGAGCGGGTCGCCTCGATCGGGAGCGTTGCACTCCAGCGCCCGGCGCACCACCTCCACCTTGCGGCGCAGCTCCTCCGGCGTGCGGCCGGTGCCCGGGCCGGTGGTGTGCTCCGGCGCGGTGCCGGTCATCGCGGCGGCTATGGCGCTGGCCGCGGTGGTGTTGCCGATGCCCATGTCGCCGGTGGCGATCAGGTCCACTCCCGCGCCTGCCGCCTCGGCGGCGAGGTCCGCGCCTGCTTGCAGGCAGCGCTGCGCCTGCTCCCGTGACATCGCCGGGCCGCGGCTGATGTCGCCGGTGCCGCGTCCGGCACGCACCGAGCGAAGACCCGGATCCGGCAGGGCGTCCGCGGCGATGCCCGCGTCGGCGACGATCTGCCGCACGCCGAGCAGGCGCGCCATGACGCTGACTGCGGCGCCGCCGGCCAGGAAGTTGCGCACCATCTGCGCGGTGACCGCCTGCGGATAGCCGGTCACGCCCTGCGCGACCACGCCGTGGTCGCCGGCGGCGACAATCACGGCCGAGCCCCGGATGGCGGGCCGTTCGGTGCCGAAGATCCCGGCCAGCCGGATCGACAGCTGCTCCAGCCGGCCCAGGCTGCCGGGGGGCTTGGTCAGGGTCAGGTGGCGCGCCTGGGCGCGCCGCATGGCGGCGGCGTCCGCCGGCTCGATGCGCGTGACGGTCTCGGCCAGCGTCATGGCCCGGCCATCGTCATCGCTCGGACCGGGACGCCGTGGGGCCCATCAGGCGGACGTGCGGCATGCCCGTGTCGCTCTCGTGCTCGACCACCGCCTCCACGCCGAACACTTCGCGGAAGCGCTGCAGCGTGAACACCTCGGCCGGGGTGCCCTCGGCCACGACCTTGCCGTCCGAAATCAACGTCAGCCGGTCGCAGTAGCGGCTGGCCAGCCACACGTCGTGCAGGGCCACCACCGCCGCGACCTCGCCGCCCGCTACCTCGGAGCGGAGCGTCTCCATCGCCGTGAGCTGGTGCCGGAGGTCGAGGCTGGCCACCGGTTCGTCGAGCAGCAGGACACGCCCCTGCTGGGCGAGCGCCCGCGCCAGCAGCACCCGCTGGCGCTCGCCGCCGGAGATGCGGTCGAGCTGGCGGTGCTCGAACCGCTCGGTCTCCGTGCGGGCCATGGCCGCCCGCGCGATCCGCCGGTCGTCGGCTCCCTCCAGCGCGAAGCGGCTCAGGTGCGGGTAGCGCGCCATCAGCACCGTCTCCAGCGCCGTGAAGGGGTGGGCGGCCTCGTGCTGCGGGAGGTAGGCGACCTGCCGCGCGCGATCCCGCGCCGGGAGCTCGGACAGGTCGGCCGCTCCCAGCCATACCGACCCGGCGTCGGGGCGCAGCACGCCGGCCATCACCCGCAACAGCGTGCTCTTGCCGGCGCCGTTCGGGCCCACCAGTCCCGTCACCTGGCCCGCGAACGCCGCGAACGAAACCGAGCGGAGCACGGGGGTCCCACCGAGATGCAGCGAAACCCCGTGCGCCGCCAGTGCGGCCTCGCTCGCGGCCGTGGCGGAATCGGGTCGCGGACCCAGGGTCACGACCCTCCGTAGGGCTCGAAGTCGCTGAAGGTCACGTCCGCGAACCGGTCCGGGTAGAGCAGCCGCGCCGTCTCCTCGATGCCGCGCACGTTCCAGTGCGACAGCGTCGTGTAGTGGCGGGGATCGGCGACGATCACCTGCTCGTTCGCGATCGCCGGCACCTCGGCCAGCGCGCGGGCGTCCAGCAGCTCGTCGCGCAGGTCGGTGCCGCCCGAGTCGGCCGGCTGCGTGATCAGGATCACGTCCGGGTTCATGGCCGCGATCGACTCCACGCTCACCGACTGGTGGCCGGCGATGCCGGCGCGTGCGGCCGCGTTGACGCCGCCGGCCGTCTCGATGATGCCGCCTTCGGTCGAGCCTTCGCCGGCCGCGCTGGTGGTCTCTCCCCAGCGGGCGATGGACAGCACCGAGAGCCGGGACGAGTCGCCGGGCGCGGGCACCCGCTCGGTGACCACGGCCAGGCGGCGCTCGATCTCGGCGACCAGCTCCAGGGCGCGCTCCTCGACCCCGAGCAGATAGCCGAGCAGCAGGATGTTGGGAATGTTGCCGGCGGCCGAGCTCTCCAGCGCGGAGCGCACCACCGGCACGCCTGCCTCCTTGATCAGGGCGACCAGGTCCGCATTGGTGTACTTGGAGACCACCACGATGTCGGGCTTGGCGGCCAGCACGTTCTCGACGCCGCGCTTGACGGTGTGCATGCCGGCCACCTGGTCGGCGACGTTGGAATAGGTCGGATCGGCCGTGAACGGCCCCACGCCCGCGAACCGGTCGTGCGGCACCAGGGCTAGCAGCATCTCGTCGTGGCCGAGGGACAGGGCCAGTATCCGCTGCGGCGGCGCATCCAGGCTGACCACGCCTTCGGTGGTCTCGACCGCCCGCGGCCAGCCGCGGTTTTCCACATCGACGATGCCCGGCACCGCCGGGTAGTCGGGCGGCGTCTGCGCGGCCGCGTCCAGCGCGAACGCCGCCAGCAGTCCGGCGGCGGCGATCCGTACGATCTTCCTCAAGATATCCATGATTCCTCCATGCATGGTTTTGGGTTCGCTACAGCAGTCCTGCCCGCGCCTTGTGGCGGGCCAGCAGGAACAGAAAGAACGGCGCTCCGACCAGAGCGGTGATGATGCCGACGCGCACCTCGGCCGGCGCCACAGCCAGCCGGGCGACGGTGTCGGCCGCGAGCAGGAACACCGCGCCGCCGAGCGCGCTCAGCGGGACCAGCACGCGGTGGTCGGCGCCGGTGATGAGCCGCAGTGCATGCGGGACGATCAGCCCCACGAACGCGATCGTGCCGGAGAACGCCACCGCCGTGCCGGTGATCAGCGACGCGGCCAGCAGCAGGACGGTGCGGGTCAGCCCCACGCGGACGCCGAGCGCGCGCGCCTCCTCCTCGCCGACCATGAGCAGGTTCAGGTCGCGCGACAGCAGCACCGCGACCGCCAGCCCGGCCAGCACGAGCGGCGCGGCCAGCCGGACGTGCGTCCAGCGCGATGCGTCCAGGCCGCCGGCGAGCCAGAAGATCATCTCGCGCTGCGCGCCCAGATCGGCGGTGAACAGCACGATCGCGGAGATGATCGCGGCCAGGAACGCGCTCACCGCCACGCCGGACAGCAGCAACGCCGCCATCGAGAAGCGGCCGCCGGCCGAGGCGACCGCGAACACCAGCGCCAGGGCGCCGGCGGCGCCCGCGAATGCCATGGCGGGCAGCGCCAGCGGCGTGGCCGCCTGCGCCCCCAGGGCGATCGCCACCACCGCGCCCAGCGCGCCGCCGGTGGACACGCCGATGATGCCGGGATCGGCCATCGGATTGCGGAACAGCCCCTGCATCACGGCGCCGGCCACGCCCAGGGCGGCGCCGACGATCAGCGCCAGGGTGATGCGCGACAGCCGGATCGACTCGACGATGGCGCGCTCGGCGTCGGTGGCCTCCAGGATGCGGATGCCGATCTGCTCCAGCAGGATGGCGGCCGTGTGGGAGAGCGGGATGGCGTAAGGGCCGACGGCGGCGGCCGTGACGATCAGGGCCGCGGCGGCGGCGGCCAGCAGCGCAACGCCGCCCGCCAGCCGCGCGACGACCGGCGACCGTGATCCGTTCGGCGAGCGAATCGCCTCTTTTCCCCGCACCAGAGCTCCTTCGCCGCCCTGCGTCCGGGGTTCGCCGCCGAAACGGACCTGTCCCACCTGGATGGGGGACAAGGCTCGACCTGAGGCGCTCCCTGAGCGGAGAGCGGCCACTCAGCCTTGCCCGGCAGGTCTCCTGGCTCCCGGATCATCGCCTGTCCCGCGCCTTCCCATCCCCGTCCATGGGGACAGTGGCATCAAGCGGGCGGCTTGCCGGTCACAGTGGCGCCACCGCAGCGGATTCTCACCGCTTTCCCTGTTCGGCCTTCCTTTCCGAAGGCACCGGGCAAGGTCTGCCTTTCGTGACTGTTCGCGGCTGAGCCTAGTGGCCTCGCGCGACCGGTGTCAAACGAGGGTCAGGAGGCCTTTTTCTGCCGCGTGGCGCGCTTGCTGCTGGCCGCGCTCTTGCGCCGGTTCGCGCCTCGCGCCGGGCGCTTGGCAGGGCCGCGCTCGCGGCGAAGCTGCAGCAGCTCGGCGGCCCGCTCCGGCGTGATCGTCTCCACCGCGTCGCCGGTGCGGAGCGAGGCGTTGGTCTGGCCGTCGGTGACGTACGGGCCCCAGCGGCCCTCCTTGATCACCATCAGCTGGCCGGTCGCGGGGTCGTTGCCCAGCTCGCGCAGCGGCGGCTGCGCAGCGGCCTGCCGGCGGCGTCCCTTCGGCTGCGCCAGGATCGCCAGGCACTCGTCCAGAGTGACGGTGAACATCAACTCCTCGGACTCCAGCGTGCGGCTGTCCGACCCCTTCTGGATGTACGGCCCGTAGCGGCCGTTCTGGGCGGTGATCGGCGTCCCGTCGGCGGGGTCCGCCCCGACCGTCCGGGGCAGCGTCAGCAGCTTCAGGGCATCGGCCAGTTCGATGCTGTCGAGGGTCATCGACCGCAGCAGCGACGCGGTCTTCGGCTTCTTCTTGCCGGTGTCCTCGGCGGTGCCGACCTGCACGTACGGTCCGAAGCGGCCGGCGCGGGCGATCACCGGCAGGCCGGTGTCCGGATCCTCCCCGAGCACGCGGTCGTCGTCGGGCTTGTCGATCAGCTCCAGGGCCGCCTCCACGGTCAGCTCGTCGGGGGGGATCTCGCCCGGGATGGTGGCGCGCTGCGGACCGCGCTCCACGTACGGTCCGAAGCGGCCCACGCGCGCCACGATGCCGGAGCCGCTGCCGTCGGTGCCGATCGCCACGGAGTTCACCTCGCGCGCGTCGATCAGGGCCAAGCGGTCGGACACCATCGCCTTGAGGCCCGGAGCCTCGGGCTCCGTCCCCTTCGCGCCGGAGCTCCCGCCGTCCGGCGCACCTTCGTCCGCGGGCGCGGGCACTTCGGCGCCGAAGTAGAAGCGGCGCAGCCACGGCTGCACGTCCTCGTCACCGGTGGCGATGCTGTCCAGCTCGTCCTCCATGCGCGCGGTGAAGGTGTAGTCGACCAGGTCGGAGAAGTGCTGCTCCAGCAGCCGCACGACCGAGAACGCCGTGAAGGTAGGAACCAGCGCGGTGCCCCGCTTCCAGACGTAGCCGCGGTCCTGGATGGTGTTCATGATCGACGCGTAGGTGGACGGCCGGCCCACGCCCAGCTCCTCCAGCCGCTTGACCAGCGATGCTTCCGTGTAGCGGGCGGGGGGCGAGGTCTCGTGACCGTCCGGCTCGAGCCCTTCGAGGCCGAGGCGGTCGCCCTCGGTGACCTCCGGCAGCGGCCGCTCCGTATCGCCGCTCGCCCGCGCCGCGGCGCCGCCCTCGGCGTCGGTGCCCTCGGAATACACGCGGCGGAAGCCGTAGTGGCTGATCGTGGTGCCGGCCGCGGTGAACTCGGCGTCCCGCCCGTCGGCCGCCGCGCCGGCCACCCGCACCTGCACCGTGCTTCCGATGGCGTCGGTCATCTGCGAGGCGACCGTGCGCTTCCAGATCAGCTCGTAGGCCCTCGCCTCGTCGCGCGACAGGGAGCCGCGCAACTCCTCCGGGGTGCGGAAGCGGTCGCCGGCCGGCCGGATGGCCTCGTGCGCCTCCTGCGCGTTCTTGACCTTCTTGGCGTAGCGGCGCGGCGAGTCCGGCAGGTAGTCGGCCCCGAAACGCTGCGCGATGGCGTCGCGCGCGGCGTTCAGGGCCGCCTGAGACAGCGTGGTGCTGTCGGTGCGCATGTAGGTGATGTGGCCCTTCTCGTACAGCGACTGCGCCACGCGCATGGCCGCCGTGGCCGACATGCGCAGCTTGCGGCCCGCCTCCTGCTGGAAGGTGGAGGTCATGAACGGAGCCGCCGGCCGCCGGCGGTACGGCTTGCGCTCCACGCTGCGGACGCGGAACTCCGTCTCCTTCAGCCCCTCGGCGAGCGTGCGTGCGGCGCTCTCGTCCAGGTGGACGGTGTTCGGGCGCTTGAGCTCGCCTGCCTGGGTGAAGCTGGAGCCGGCGGCCACCGGCTTGCCGTCCAGGGTGGCGAGCCCGGCGGTGAAGTCCCGCGGCGCATCGGCGTCCACCGGAGTCGTGACGCCGAAGGTGGCGGTCAGGCTCCAGTAGCGGGCCACCACGAACGCCATGCGCTCGCGCTCGCGCTCAACCGCGATGCGGGTGGCGACGCTCTGCACGCGGCCGGCCGACAGGCGCGGCTGGACCTTCTTCCACAGCACCGGGGACACCTCGTAGCCGTACAGGCGGTCCAGGATGCGCCGCGCTTCCTGTGCGTCCACCAGCCGGCGGTCGATGTCGCGCGGCTCGGCGATCGCCGCCTCGATGGCGGGCCGGGTGATCTCGTGAAACACCATGCGCTTCACGTCCATGCCTTTCGGGGGCTTCAGCTCCTGGTACAGGTGCCAGGCGATCGCCTCGCCCTCGCGGTCCTCGTCCGTGGCCAGGTACAGAACGTCGGCGCTGGCCAGCAGGTCCTTCAGCTTGCGGATCTGCTTTCGCTTGTCCGGCGGCACCACGTACAGCGGCTTGAAGCCGTTGTCGACGTCGATGCCCAGGCGCGCCCAGGGCTGTTGCTTGTAGCGGGCGGGGACGTCGGCGGCGCTGCGCGGCAGGTCGCGGATGTGGCCGATCGACGACTCGACCACGAAGCCCGAGCCCAGGAAACGGGCGATGGTGTTGGCCTTGGCCGGCGACTCGACGATCACCAGGGCCTTGGCTGTGGTCTTTGGCACGGGCAGAACATACGGCCCGCCCGCCGACCGTTGTCAAGCGGACCGGGGAGCCGGCTCAGAGCGCGGCCAGGGCGGTGTCCTCGATCGGCTGCAGCGGGGTGAAGTCGCGCTGGTTCTGGAACCAGGGGCGGTCGCCGTTGGTGCAGGCGTTGCCGCACGCGTTGTAGATCAGGTACAGGATCGCGCGCCGCCACGGCGAGATGTTGTTGGCCGAGCCGTGGATGAGGTTGCAGTCGACCAGCGCCACGGTGCCGGCGGCGCCGATCAGGGGCTCGATGCCGTTCTCCTCGGCCAGCCGCGCGACGGTGTCGCGGTCCAGCTCGTACAGCGAGTAGCCCTTCGCGTCGCGGTGCAGCTCGACCGACTCGATGAACCCGTGCCGGTGCGAGCGCGGGATCACCAGCAGCGGCGAGCGCGCCACCGGGCAGTCGTCGATGAACACCGAGGCCATGATGCAGTCCGGCCGCTCCATGCCGTCGACGCGCTGCCAGGCGCTGTAGTCCTGGTGCCAGTCCCAGCGGGCGCCGGAGCCGAATCCCTCCTTGGGATTGAGCCGGCTCTGGTGCAGGTACACCTCGTCTTCCAGCAACTGCCGGCACGGCGCAAGCAGCCGCGGCAGCAGCGACAGGCGGCGGAACGGCTCCGAGTAGAGATGCGTCCCGAATACCAGCCGCGCGGCGGCCCCGTCCTGCTCGCGGATCACCTCCGGCCCGGTGCGGGCCATGACCTCGGGCAGCGCGGCGCGCAGCGCCTCCGCCTCCGCCGCGTCGAGGAGTCCCTCGAACAGCAGGTAACCGGTCTCCCGGTACTGCCGGATCTGGTCTTCGCTCAGCCGCACGAGTACATCTTACCGGAGTACCCTGCACCCGCGATGCACCAGGAGCGATGCCGATGAGCGGACACGCCGCAACCACAGCACCGCGCGGCCGCAACCCCGGCGCGCTGGACGGACCGAACAAGGCGCGACCTTCGGTGTCGCGCGCCAGCCTCCGCCGCGTGCTGGCCACCATCATCTGGCCGCGGCGCTGGATGCTGCTGCTCGGGCTGGTCCTGATCGGCGTCAACAAGCTGGCCGGGCTGGTGCTCCCCTGGTCGTCCAAGGTGCTCATCGACGACGTCATCGGGCAGCAGAACACCTCGTTGCTGCCGCTGCTGCTGGCCGGCGTGGGCGGCGCCGTGCTGATGCAGGCAGCCAGCTCGTTCCTGCAGACGCGGCTGCTCAGCGTGCAGGCGCAGCACCTGATCTCCATCCTCCGCGCGCGCGTGCAGCGCCACCTGATCCGCCTGCCGGTCGCCTTCTTCGACGACAACCAGGCCGGGGCGCTGACCTCGCGCGTGATGAGTGACGTGGAGGGGGTGCGCAACCTGATCGGCACCGGGCTCGCGCACCTGGTGGGCGGGGCGCTGACCGCCGTGGTGGTGCTGATCCTGATGCTGCGCATCAGCGTGCCGATGACACTGTTCACGCTGGTGCCGATCGCCCTGTTCGGCGCGCTGTCGGGCCGAGCCTTCCGGGCGATCCGCCCGGTCTTTCGCGAACGCGGCGCCATCAACGCGGAGGTCACCGGCCGGCTGACCGAGTCGCTGAGCGGCATCCGCGTGATCAAGGGCTTCCACGCCGAAGCGCATGAAGACGAGGTCTTCTCCCGCGGCGTGCAGCGCATCTTCCGGAACGTGCGCAAGTCGCTGACCGCCACCAGCATGCTGACCAGTGGCGGCGCGCTGATCATGGGGCTCTCCGCGGTGCTGATCATGGCCGTGGGGGCGTCGCTGATCCTGCGCGGCGCCATGACCGTCGGCGACTTCGTGGCGTTCAGCCTCTATCTGGGCGTGATGATCGCGCCGGTCATGCAGATGACCCGGATCGGCACCGAGATCACCGAGGCGTTCGCCGGCCTGGACCGCACGGAGGAGCTGCTGGCCAATCCGCCCGAAGGGCACGAGCCGGACCGCACCGTGGCGTTGCCGCGCGTGCAAGGAGACATCGTCTTCGAGGGCGTCTCCTTTGGCTACCGGGAGGACCAGGCGGTGCTGCACGGCGTCAGCCTGCGGGCGGCCGCGGGCACGATGACCGCGCTGGTGGGTACCTCCGGCTCCGGCAAGACCACGATCGCGGGACTGGCCGCCTCCTTCCTGGTCCCCGATACCGGCACCGTCACCGTCGACGGCCACGACCTGACGACCGTCACCCTGGACAGCTACCGCAGCCAGCTCGGCGTGGTGCTGCAGGACGAGTTCCTGTTCGAGGGCACCATCCGCGACAACATCCTGTTCGCGCGCCCGGACGCGAGCGAGGAGGCGCTGCGGCGGGCGGTGCGCGCCGCGCACGTGGACGAGTTCACCGACCGTTTCGACGACGGGCTGGAGACGCTGATCGGCGAGCGCGGCGTCAAGCTGTCGGGCGGCCAGCGGCAGCGGGTGGCGCTTGCGCGCGCCATGCTGGCCGACCCGCGCGTGCTGATCCTGGACGAGGCGACCTCGAACCTGGACACCGAGAGCGAGGCGCTCATCCAGCAGAGCCTTTCCGAGCTGATGGTCGGGCGCACCACGCTGGTGATCGCCCACCGGCTGAGCACGATCCGGCGCGCCGACCAGATCCTGGTGGTGGAGGAGGGGCGCATCGTCGAGCGCGGCACCCACGACCAGCTCATCGCCGCGGACGGCCGCTACCGCACGCTCTACGAGTACCAGGCGCGCATCTGACGGCGCCCGGCCGGACGTTCAGGCGGCGCGGCGCGCGACGTCGATGAGGGCGCGGATGTAGCCGATCGCGTAGGCGCGGCCGCGGTGGCCCCAGTCGGTGTCCTCCACCATCGCCGGCACGTGGTCGGTGATCATGAAGCCCGTGAAGCCCACCTCGTGCAGCGCCTGCACCACCGCGAAGGTGTCCTGGTTGCCTTCGTCGATGAAGCACTCGTTGAAGCACGGCACCTCGCCCTGCACGTCGCGGAAGTGGACGTAGACGATCCGCTTCCGGCCGCCGAAGTGGCGCACGGCGTCGACTACGCCGGCAGGCCCCATCTCCGACCAGCAGCCCATGCAGAAGTCCAGCCCGTGGTTGGGGCTGTCGAAGGTGTCGATGGCGCGCTTGAAGCCTTCGAAGTTGCGGAAGATGCGGGCCACGCCGCCCAGCGACGGCACCGGGGGGTCGTCCGGGTGCAGGGCCAGGGTGACGCCCGCCTCCTCGGCGACCGGCAGGATCGCGCCCAGGTAGTGCTCGTAGTTGGCCCACATCTCGTCCTCGCCGAAGACGCGGCCGTGGGTGAGGGGAGCATCCCCGTGCTCGGCCAGGTCGAAGCGGGTGGCCAGCGCGCCGCCGCGCAGGCGCTCGCGCTCGGGCGACCGCCATACCTGGTTCGGCATCCAGTGGTAGCCCAGGATCGGGATGCCGGCGCGGCCCATGTTGCGGATGGTCGCCTGCATGTTCTCGATCTGCTCGTCGCGGCCGGGCAGGCCCAGCATGGCCTTGTCGTAGAAGCTCACCGGCACGTTCTCCAGGCACATCAGCCGCAGCTCGGCGGCATCGGCGCGCTCGCGCAGCGCCACCAGGTCGGCCAGCTCCCAGCGGCCGGTGCGGGGCAGGCTCGGGGTGTTCATCAGGAAGTCGTCGGCGCCGACCTGCTTGATGAAGGCGAGCTTCTCGTCGGTGAGGTCGCTGAACTGGCCCAGGGCGATCCTCATCTCGTTTGCTGACCGCATGTCTCTTCTCCTCCTCGTCCGTGCGCTACGCGACGCGGAAAGCCCAGATGCCCGCGGAGCGCAGGTGGAAGCGAATATAGACCGGACGGCCCCGAAGCCGCGCCAGGTCCGCGCTTCCGCCCCACGTGACGGTGCGTGAGACGTGGTCGCCGGTGATCGGATCGCAGTCGGCCAGCGCATGCCCGGGAATCGCCTGGGCGGGATACTCGGCCAGCTCGACGCGCAGCTCGCCGTCCGCGCGGCAGTTTACCTGCAGCTCGGACCCGTCCAGCACCAGCTCACGGGTCAGCAGCCAGCCCTCGCCGGCGGCGTGCTGCTCGACGAAGCGGTCGCGCCGGATGCGCAGCGCACCGATCGCGGTGCGGCCGTCCAGCTCGCCCCGCGTCCACCGGGAGCCGGTGTAGAGCAGCAGGCGATCGTGAGCCGCCGCGTCATCGGCCGCCGCGGGGACCGGATCGAGGCCGGCGGTCGCCACGCCGACGCTGTCGCGGTCGAAGTCTCCGTCGCGGCCCGTGGGCGTGAGGAACGGCTCGTTTCCGGTCGCCCGCTCCCAGCGGTGTCCGTCGGTGGAGAAGGCGACCTCGAGTCGCATGCGCTGCTCGTGCCGGTCGTTCTCCTCGAAGGTGGCGAGGAGCCCCACCAGGGCGCTGCCGTGCGGGAAGATGGCGATGCTGTCGAACTCGTTGCGGTCCCCCTCGCCCGGACCCAGCACGGTCCGCACCTTCGACCACTCGTAGAGGTCGCGGCTCTCTGCGATCGCCACGCGGCGGCGGTGATGGACGTGCCGGCCGCCCGCCTGCCCCGGCCAGATCCCGGACCCGAAGGCGTACGGCCGCAGGTAGGCCGTCCACATGCCCCGGCCGGTGTCGTACAGCAGGTTGAGGTTGCAGTCGTGCCGTTGCGGCATCACCGGATTGCCTTCGTAGGGGCGCCAGCGCAGCCCGTCGGGGGAGAGCGCGAGCTCCTCGCCCGACCTGCCGGACGGATCCTTGCCGCCCTTGTGCAGCATCTTGTAGCGCCGCGACGGATCGGGGTCGGCGCGGTCGATCACCACCGAGAACGCGCTGCAGTTGTCGTTGGCTCCGCGGTAGAGGATGTTGGTGCGCCGGTGCTCGCCGTCCGGGACCAGGTCGAGGAGGGGCTTGCGCCACGTCACGCCGTCATCGCTCTCGGCGTACAGCATCAGGTACGGCGGGATGACGAGCTTCCCCGGCCGTCCGCCCAGCGGCGGAAGGGTGCCGTACCACATGCGCAGGGTGCCGGAGCGCTCGTCCGCCATCACCGTCGGGCCGAAGGTCTTGTCGTGCTCCCACGGCAGGTCCGGCTCCAGGATCTGGCCGTGCCGCTCGGGCGGCGTCACGCGCCGCACCAGGCCGCGCCGGTCCTCGACCAGACCACCGTGACCGAGCAGATGGGAGCCGGTTCCGATGCGCAACGGTTCGCCCGCGAAGTAGGCGCGGCCGTCGAAGGGCGCCCAGTGCGTCATGTCGATCGGCCGGTACTGCGGCATGGGACGTTCTCGCCTTGCGGGCGACCATTCCATCAGCCGCGGCCACCGTCAATCGCCGGCCGTGTGATAGCCTTGTTTCGATGGAAAACCGGACGCTGCTCGACGGTCGGCTGGAGGTGCGCACCGGCGACATCACGGCGCTGGATGTCGACGCGATCGTCAACGCCGCCAACTCGTCGCTGCTCGGCGGGGGTGGGGTGGACGGCGCCATCCACCGCGGCGCCGGGCCCGAGCTGCTGGCCGAGTGCCGGCGCATCCGCGCCACCGACCTGCCGGACGGACTGCCGACCGGCCAGGCGGTCGCCACCGGCGCCGGGAAGCTGTCGGCGCGCTACGTGATTCACACGGTGGGGCCGGTCTGGCACGGCGGCACGTCCGGCGAGCCCGAGTTGCTCGCCTCCTGCTACCGGACCAGCCTGGAGCTGGCGGCGACGCTGGGCGGCGCGGAGCCGGTGGAGACCGTCGCATTCCCGGCGATCTCCACCGGCGTCTTCGGCTACCCCAAGGACGCGGCGGCTCGGGTCGCCTTTCGTTCGATCCGATCATCCCTGGGTGACAGCGCCCGGCCGCGGCAGGTGATCCTGGTCTTCTTTTCGGGCGATGATGCGCAGGGCTTTCTGGACGCGATCGCACAAACCGACTGAGCCGTAGGGAGGAAGCTATGGGACAGCAGGGCACGCTCGTACAGGAACGGCCGCTCGTGCAGGAGCGGCTGGACGCGGAGGGGCCGCCGGCGGCAGCGCCGCTGCCGACGCGCCGGCTGGGCAAGACGGAGCTGGAGGTGCCGATCCTGGGCTACGGCAGCGCTCCGGGCGGCATGGGGCTTCCCGACGGCGAGGCGATCGGCCTGTTGCACCAGGCGATCGATCTGGGGGTCACCTACCTGGACACCGCCCCCGGCTACGGCCAGGCGCACAAGCAGCTCTGCGAGGTGCTGGCCGACCGGCGGGACGAGGTGATCGTCGCCACCAAGGCGCCGGTGGACACCAGGCAGGAGGCGCTCGACTCGCTGACGCAGTCGCTGCGCGACCTTGGCACCGATCACGTCGACATCGCCTACGTTCACAACCTGGGTCCGCGCGACGCCGATCTGGTGCTGGGCAGCGACGGCGCGCTGGCCGGGCTGCAGGACGCCAAGCGCGCAGGCATGGCGCGCTTCATCGGCTTCACCAGCCACTCCCACCCCGCGCAGGCGGCGCGGGCGCTCGCCGAGCACGACGTGGACGTGATCATGGTGCCGGTCAACTACGGCGACAAGCACACCTACGGGTGGGAGCGGCGGGTCCTGCCGGTCGCGCACGAGCGCGACGTCGGGATCGCGGCAATGAAGGTGTATGGCGGCGCCACGAAGATGCACTACGAAACGCCGACGCCCGCGGCGCTCACCGTCAGGGGGCCGGTGGACCACGAGCCTGCGATGCGCTGGGCGCTGGACCAAGCCGGCGTGGCCATCGCCGTGATCGGCATGTTCAGCGCAACGGAGATCGAGCAGAACGTGCGCTGGGCGCACCGCGCACGGCCGCTGACCGCCGACGAGCGGCGGACGCTCGACCACGAGGGCAAGGCGCTTGCCGAGTCGTGGGGCGAGCACTTCGGGCCTCCCTGATCGCGTGGTCCTGCGCGGCGAACGGCACATCATCGTCTCGGAGAACGCCAACCGCGGCTACTGGACCGGCGGCCACTATCCGGAGGCGTGGACGCCGGTCAGCGTCTTCAAGCGCTACGACCGGGAGCCCAGGGGATCGGGGGTGGAGCCCCACTATCACGACGGCGACGAGTTCTGGCTGTTCGCCGAAGGGGAAGGCGAGGTGTGGCTGGGCGACCGGGTGTACCCGATCACGCCCAACACTGCGGTCTACACGCCGCGCGGCGTCGTGCACCGCTTCCAGATGTTCACGGAGTTCCAGAACAACGCGCTGGTGACGCGCCTGGAGGTCCGGCAGCGCCAGGGCCACCTGGTGCCGGCGGCCGACGGCGAACCTCGCGCCCTCGCCGCGCCGATCATCGTCGGCGGCGAGGAGAACTCCGGTCCCTTTCTGGATCGCGGCCCGCGCTGTCCGCTGAGCGAGTTGCGGGTGGTCGATCTGGGGACCGGCGAGGTCCCCTCGGACCTGGACGGAGCTGCCCTGACCAACGAGCACCTGCTGGTGCTCAGCGGCGCCGTCGAGCTGACGGCGGACGGCGTGACCGTGACAGTGGCTCGCGGCGACGTCGCCCTCCTGCGAGCCGACGCGTCACGCCGGGTGGCGAGCACAGCCGGGGCGCGCGTGGCGCTGGCGCGGGAATGACCGGCCAGGAGACCGGGAGCGGCGACAGAGGCTCGCCCGTAAGGCCGTGGCGGCGGGTCGCAGGCGAGATGGCGTTCGAGCACCCGCTGTTCAAGGTCGAGTGCCAGGAGATCGCCGCCGGTGAGGACCGCCGGGACGTCGTCGCCATCCATACCGGAAACTGGGTGAACGTGATCCCCATACGCGACGACGGGCAGGTGGTCCTGATCCGCCAGTGGCGCTTCGGGATCGCCGCGCCGACGCTGGAGATCCCCGGCGGCGTGGTCGATCCCGGCGAGTCACCGCACGAGGCCGCTCAACGGGAACTGCTGGAAGAGACCGGCTACCGTGCGGCGCGGTGGACCCCGCTCGGCGCCGTCCATCCGAACCCGGCGTTCATGTCCAACGAGTGCTCGATGTTCCTGGCCGAAGGACTCGAATGGGTCGAGACCCCGCGCGGCGACGGAGACGAGGAGATCGACGTCGACTCAGCCCCGCTCGCGAGCATCCCTGACCTGATACGCGATGGCCGCATTTCCCACTCGTTGGTAATCGTCGCGTTCCATCTGCTGTCGCTTCGCGGAGGAGAATCGTGAAACGCATCGTGACAATCGCTGTCGTGCTCGTTGCGGCGCTGATGCTGGCCGGCTGCGCCGCCGGCCCCAATGCGCTCGTCGGCTCGGCGGACGACCAGGGCCAGCTTGCCGGCTTCTGGCTCGGCATCTGGCACGGCGTGATCGCGCCGGTCACCTTCGTGATCTCGCTCTTCTCGGAGCGCGTGCACTTGTACGAGGTCCACAACAACGGCGGCTGGTACAACTTCGGATTCATGATCGGCTTGTGGATTTCGATCGCCGGCCCCGCCCACGGCACGGCCCGCAAGCGGCGTCGCCGATCGCGGGAGTGACGGCGTTTGGAGATAGCTCACTGCGGGTGGTAGCTGAAGTTCCCGCGTTCACCCGGGGTTCGAAGCCTCGTCTTGCTGCGTTGCAGTTATCGCTAAGTCGGGCTCCTTGACGCTGGGACCCAAGGGTTTACTCGGCGTCGTGCTGGGAACTATCGTCAATAAGGTTGTTGGTTAGCAGTTCAAGGCGACGGATTGACTCCGCGAATCCGATACCACCGGAGCCACGAAAGAAGTTGCTCCGGAACCTCTCAACTAGGGCAATGACATCCTGCGACTGTTTCCGTTCCTTTGGTGTAACCTCCTTGTCTGTATTCTCGACTACTGCGAAGTGCCGTTGAAGAAGTGGCGAGCTTGGTAGTTCCGACGGTGTCATCGAATAGAGTTCCTCTTCATGGGAACTAACGGCGATCGTCGCCTCAAAGAGATTCCCTTCGTGCTGTTGTTTAATGTGTTGAAGCGACGGGCGATCAAACACATGGCCTATGGCATCAGCGTCCGATATCTCTCCTCGCGCAAGGCGATGATACATGCCCGGGGCGATGGTTCGTAGGATCAACGCTGTCACGGCAGCTATGGTAAACGACTGCTGGTCACTACGGAGCGAGGCGTATACAAGACCAAGGCGGTGCATGGCCTGAGAGATTCTGCGGATGCTCAGATCAGTCGCTCCGAAAAAGGTCTTTGCCATCTTCTGCACAGTCTCCGAATGCCGTCGTGCGTTCGTGTCCTGTGTCCTCTGTAGGTAAGAATCGAGGCCGATCGAGACAAACATGGCATCGATAAAGGCTCCTCTGTCCGGGTCGGGTAGCTGAAATTCTATGTCAAAGAATCGTCGAAGATAACCCTCTGCATCAAATCGATCTCCGTAGATGGCTTGAATCGAATGCGCAAGTTCGGAGCGGTTGATGGCCAGCACAAACACAATATTCTCAACGGAGAACAAATGCTTCGCGACCTCAAGGAGTTCGATCGCATAGGTGGGTCGACATCTGTCGAGCTCATCGATCATCACGATCAACGGACGCTTGGTAGCTTCCTTCGACTTTTCGGCCATACGACGAAGAACGGCCTTAAACTCTTTGACCGACTGCTTCGCGGCCTTGTATCTCTTGATGCTGTCTTTAGCATAGGAGCCGAGAGTCTCGCCCAGTTGGCCGCCGACCACAGGAACGACGCTCACCGCGGACTTAACGACCATTGGCGCCCCCGCAAGAGCAAGATCCGTGAATCGATCGATTAGTCCCTCGAATCTCTCCCGCAATGGGGCGTCGGAATGGCTTGTCAGTTCGTCTGTTAACTCGGAGGAGAAGGAGACGAATGGCGCGGCGTTTGACGCATCGTTTTCCCAGGCGTTGAACTTGACGACAGAGAATCCGTGAATCGTCAAGTACCGATCCCAGATCCGAAGGAACGTTGTCTTCCCAGATCCCCATGGTCCATCGATAGACATTGCGCATGGTCCTTGGATAGAACGAACGATTCGAGTTAACACCTCGACAGATTCGCGACGGGCAAGGAGGTCGTGAGCAAAAGGTTTATCTGGGGGTACTCCGATTTCGAGCGGTCGAATGCGTATTCCCATATTCCAAGTCTCCTTTGGTAGACACCACTCTATCCGCGTTCGTGGATTGTAGAGAATCGGGCTGACGACGATCTCGGTGCGGTGTGGCGGACCCGCACTCAACCTGAGGGGCTCGGCGCCTCATCTCGCTGAAAGGACACCTCCAGCCACGGGTCGGCGGTGGCTTGGCGAAACGCCAGGACCTTGGCACGCATCTCGGAGGCCACGCCGGCCAGGGCCGGCTCGTCGATCAGGTTCCGGGGCTCGCAAGGGTCGGCTTCCATGTCGAAGAGCGCCTCCAGTTCCGCCAGGGCCGCGCCGACTACCTGGTCGAAGCCGGAGAGAGGCTCTGGTAGTACTCGGTGAGGTCCTCCCGGACCTGCGCGACATCGGAAGGAAGTTGGGGACGATCACCTTCTCCGGGTCGTACGGGACCGGCTCGACTCCCGCGGGCTGTTCGTGGTTGCCGAATGCGACGGCCGCGCGATGCGGATGGGCGGAGCCGACGTACAGGAAGAACGGGGCGTCCCGGTGCTCGGCCCGGAAGGCTGCCGCCTCGTAGTCGAACGGATACACGCTCGCGGCTGGACGCTTCTTGCCGACCCAGGCGGTCGCGTATCCGTGTGCCTGGAGGATCTTCGGCGTCGACTGCATGGACTCGTGGGCCTGGAAGCCGTGGATGCCGTGGCAGTGGCCGTACTGGCCGTGGCGTGTGGCTGTGCTGGCGGGTGAGGATGCAAGCGCGGCTCACCGCGCAGGACGAACTGGTGCAGAAGGCGTAGCCGAACACCGTGCCGCGCTCGGCGAGCGCATCAATGTGGCGTGTTGATGACTCGGTTGCCGTAGCAGCGCGCGATTGGGCTCCAGTGGGCGATGATGAACAGGACGCCCCGGTGGCTCACTTGTCTGCGTCTTCCGTGAGCGGTGACCGTCCGGCCGGGTCGGTGGCTCCTTCCTCGGCCACCTCGTCGGGCGCCTCCCATGGATTGGTCACTTCGACATCCAATCCGTCGAAGTCCTTCACGTTTCGTGTCGCTACCGCCAAGCCGTGAGCCTTGGCGGTCCCGGCGATCAACGCGTCTCCCAGGTGCAGCACGCGCCCGGACCGATGTGCCGTGGCACGAAGCTCCGCCGCTGACTCTGCCTCCCGACGCTCCAGCGGCAGGACGCGGTCCGCATACGCGGTCACAATCTCCGCCAGGGCGGACCGCAGGACATCGCGACGGCGGCCCTCGGGAAGCAGCCGTACACCGAAATCCAGTTCGTGCAAGACGATGCTCGACACCCACAAGTCCGAGTGGCGTGTCAGGAACGCGACCACGCGCGAGTCGGGCGCATCCTTGGTCAACTCGGAGACGACGTTGGTGTCGAGGAGGATGCCGCTCACTCCTCGAGTGAGGCTCGCTTCGCTCACTCGGTCTGGCCGTCGCTGAACGGTATCTCTCGTCCGGGTTCCCGACGGTCGGGAGCATCGAGGTTCGCACCTCGTGGCATGTTGTCCACCAGCCATCTTCCTAGCGGTTTGGCCGCTTGCGTGCTGGAGTGCCAAAGCTCGGCCGGCACGACGACGAACGGCTTCCGCACGCCAATCTGCTGGGGCCCTTCCTGTTCCGCGCGGCGCAACACCTCCGACAGGTGGGCCTTTGCCTCCGCAACGGTCCAGGTTCGACGCGTGATGGATTGGGTCATGGGCTTACCTCGCAACATAGTCTAACATAGACCATATTTGCGTCTCCGCTCGCGTTGCCCCGGTCGCGGCGACCGCCTCAGCCGCCGAGGTCGATGCCGTAGTCGGCCGGGTCCATGCCCGAGTCCTCGGCCAGACCGCGCAGGCTGATCAGCACGTCCTCGGGCATCTCGATCCCTTCCAGCAGCGCGCGCTCGCGCTGCTCCCATTCCATCTGGCCGGGGAGGAAGATGCGCTGGCCGGGGGCCATCTCCGCGCCGGCGATCTCCTCGCTCATGGCGCCGATGCGCTGGTGGAACTCGGCGGCCGGCATGATCGCGCCCACGTCGATGGCGATGAAGGCGTGCCCCTGGTCGGACGGCTCCGGTTCGTCGGACACCCAGCTATGCACGCCGCTCATCATCGCCGACCCCGTAAGCACGGCGGTCAGGATTTCCACGAACACCGCCAGGCCGTAGCCCTTGTGGCCGGCCATCGGGAGCTGCGCCCCCGCCTCCGGAAAGATGGTCGGGTCGGTGGTGGGAACGCCGTCCTCGTCCACCAACCAGGTGTCCGGGATCGATCGCCCCTCGTTCTTGGCCGCGAAGATCTTGGTCGCCGCCACCGCACTGGTGGCCACGTCCAGCATGATCGTGCGCTCGGTCCCGGTCGGGGCGGCCCAGGCGATGGGGTTGGTGCCCAGGATGCGGCTCTTGCCGCCCGGCACGGTCATGCACGGTTCCACGTTGCACATGGACATGCCGAACATGCCGTGCTCGGCGATCATGTTGGCGTAGTAGCCGGCGGCGCCGTAATGGCTGGAGCGGCGCACGCCGACGTAGGCCATGCCGGTCTGGCGCGCCTTGGCGATGGCGATCTCCACCGCCCGGAAGGAGATGGCCGGCGGCATGCCGTCCCGCGCGTCGACGATTGCCCAAGAGGGGCCCTCGGCGACGATCCGCTCCTGCGCGTCGGCCACCAGCCGGCCGCGCCGTGCGTTCTTCATCAGCCCGCGGATCTGCCGCGTGCCATGGGTGAACGTGCCCCAGGTGTCGGTAGTGACGAACACGCGGGCCGACAACTCCGCGTCCTGCTGGCTCAAGCCCGCGCGCCGCATCGCGTCGATGCAGAACGCCTCCAGCCCCTCGGCTCGAATCTTCACGGCTGCCATCGGTTCATGATCCTCCCGTCTGTGCCCATGCTCGGATGGTATGCGCCCATGCCCGCGGAGGGAAACTCCGCCGCGGCGCCTGCCGGAGTCGGGCCGGGAGTGCCTCGACCGACCGAATGGGGTACGTTTGGTACAGGATGAGATTGCCGAGCATCGCCCTGCTCCGACGCCCCACCGACCACGTGCCGCGGGCAGCGGTGCCGGCCGCCGTCATGATCGGCCTGGCGCTGCTGCTGGGATCCTGCGTCACGGACGTCACGCACAACTGCATCTGGGGACCGACGGTGGTCAAGGTGCGCTACGAGGTGACGTCCAGCACGGGGTTGGCCGACATCGAGCTACACAGTGGCGAAACCGACTTCCGGAGCCATCGCCGCGAGCAGATGCCCTGGACCCTGACCCAGCGGGTTCGCGGGGAGACGTTCGTCCAGCTACGGGTGCGCAACAGCCGGCCTCTCGGCAACGTCACGGTGGCGATCTACGTGGATGACGTTCTGTGGAAGCGGGCGGCCGGCGTCGGGTCGGGAGCCGTGGAAGCCAGCGGCGTCATCGAGAGCGAGCCCGGCTGGAATTGCGGGACCGGCATGTTCATGCAGACGTACCCGGACAAGCCGGCACAGCCCGACAAGCCGGCGCAGCCGGGAGTTCCGCAGGAACCCGCCGCCGGACCCGCGACCGGGAGCCCGTGAGCGAACAGGACGCAATCGCCGCGCAGGGTACGGAACCGGTCACGGAGCAGTCCTTGGCCGAGGATCTGCGGGCGCTCGGAGTAGGCCAGGAGATGGTCGTCCTGGTGCACTCCTCGCTGAGTGCCTTGGGCTGGGTCTGCGGCGGCCCGATCGCCGCGATCCGGGCGTTGCTGCAGGCGGTCGGCGCGCACGGGACGCTGGTCATGCCGGCGCACTCGGGATCACTGTCCGACCCCTCACTGTGGCGGAGTCCGCCGGTGCCTGCCGCGTGGTGGGACACGATCCGGGCCACCATGCCCGCCTTCGACCCCGCCGTCACACCCACGCGATGCATCGGCGTCATTCCGGAGCTGTTCCGGACCTGGCCCGGAGCGGTCCGCAGCAACCATCCGTCCTGCTCCTTCGCGGCGCTCGGCCCTCACGCCGCAAGAATCGTTGCCGAACAGCGGCTGGAGGACCCGATGGGTGAAGGATCGCCGCTGTCCGCAATCTACGAGCTGGGCGGCCACGTTCTGCTGCTGGGCGTCGGGCGGAAGGTCGGGCACCGGAACAACACGATGCTGCACCTTGCCGAGCGGCGTGCGCTCGGCGACCATCAGGCAACCATCCCGGCCGGCGCGCCGATCCTGGTGGACGGCGTCCGAGAGTGGGTGAGCTACCGAGAACCCGACATCGACGAGGACGACTTCGACGAGGCGGGCGCCGCGTTCGAGCGCCAGGACACGACCACCCGCACCGGACCCGTGGGGCAGGCCCGCTGCACGCTGCTGCCCGTACGGCCGCTGGTCGACTTCGCCATCGCGTGGATCAAACGCTTCCGGGAGGCGTGAACGCCTCGCGGGTGTAGGTGATGGCGCGGTCCATCACGGCGTAGGGCTCTTCCGGGCCTTCGTACTCGGGGGAGACGGTGCCGTCGTAGCCGAGCTCGCGCAGGCGCTGGACCGCCGCCGGCAGCGGCACGACGCCCTCGCCCAAGTCGACCGCCTTGAACCAGGGACCGTCGCGGGTTCCCTTCCAGGAGGCGCCCGGCAGCTCGGCATCCAGCGGCACCCAGTCCTTGACGTGCACGTGAACGGTGTACGGGAACACGCGGTCGAGCGACGCGACCGGGTCGTAGCCGGCCATCACGAAGTTGCCCACGTCGTAGACGGTGCGCACCTGGTCGCCCAGTCGCTCGCACGCGTCGATCACCCACTCCGGGCCGCCGTAGACGTCACCCCGGAACCCCAGGTTGGCGACCAGCAGGATGAGACCCAGCTCGCGCGCGACCCGCAGGCTGTTCTCCACGGCCTCGTACAGCCACTCCCGCAGCTCGTCGGCGGTCAGGTCGCTGTCCCAGCCCGGCATCGACGGCAGGATGAGGATGGAGCCGGCGCCCAGGCGGGCGGCGACGCGCAGCCGCTCGTGGAAGCGGTCGGTGCCGGCCGCACGCTCGCCCGCGTCGCGGAAGCCGACGTGGCAGTTGACGTCGCACATCAGCACCTTCATTCCCGTCGCGGCGATGGCGTCCTGGACCCGGAGGACCTCGTCCTCGTCCTCCATCCATGGGTCGTAGAGCTCCAGCGAGGTGATGCCGCGCTCATGGAACCAGCGGATCGCCTTGGCGTTGTCGATCGGCCTGGGGCCGGTGATCGGCCCGAACGAGTAGCTGTATCCGACGATCTCCATGCGCCGATCCTACAGCACGGCCACGCGCCGGCGCAGGAAGTACGGCCAGTCCCACTCGGCGCCCCAGCCGGGACCGTCGGGCGGGGCGATGCTGCCGTCGATGGGGAGTGCCGGGTTCGTGAGCCCGATCTCCTTGCCCGCCTCGTCGCGCGATCCGCCGGGGAAGTACTCGTAGTAGCGGGTGTTGCCGATCGCGCAGCAGAGGTGCGCGTGCACGATCCCGAACAGTCCGCCCGGACCGTTGAGCTCGACGGTGGTGCCGCGCTCGCGCGCCAAGCGGGCGAGGCGCAGCAACGGCGTCACGCCGTGGCGGGCGTTGCCGCGCAGGGTGTCGACCGCCCCGCTGGTGAGCCACTGCGCGCACAGCTCCCGGTCGTGCATGAGCGTCTCCGGGGCCAGCACGGGCACGGTCAGCTCTTGGCACAGCCGGCGCAGGCCGGCGTGGTCGCGGTCGGACAGCGGCTCCTCGAACCACAGGAAGCCGTGCTCCTCCAGCGAGCGGCCGACACGGAGCGCCTCGGCGTAGGTGTAGCCGTTCTCGGCCGCGTCGTGCATGAGGGCGACCTCCGGCCCCACCGCGCGGCGTACCGCGGCGAACCAGCGGCAGTTCTCGGCGGCTCCGACGGCGAAGTGGTCCTTGACCGCGGTGAATCCGGCCGCCAGGGCGCGCAGGGAGTCCTGGACCGCTTCCTCGGCGGTGTTGCCGGCGCTGTTGTAGTAGGCGGGGCAGGCCGGGCGCGCGCGGCCGATCAGGTCCGCCACCGGCACGCCGGCCGCCTTGCCGGCGATGTCCCACAGGCAGTTGTCGAAGGCGCCGGCCCAGCCGGGGCGGGTGAAGGCGAACCGCGCCGCCCGGTGCAGCTTGGCGTCCAGCCCCTCGCGGTCGGCGGCATCCTCGCCTACCACCAGCTCGCGGAGCTGCGCCAGCTCCCGCTCGGTCATGACCCGGTAGCGGACGTCCCCGACCGTGCATACCCCTTCGAGGCCGTCGTCGGTGAGGACGTGCATGACCTGGATTGGCTCCGTCTGGCGGCCGGCGCCGGTGCGCCACCAGGTGGCGCCGCCCGAGCCGCGCCGGGGATGCCAGCGGGCGGCGGTGCCGTGGCCGACCCGGGCCATGCCGATCAGCGGCGTGACCGTGTCGACCTCGAACGCGGAAATCGTGACGTCGCGAATGCGCATGGGTCCTCTCTGCGGGTCAGTCCCGAAAGGGATCGATCTCGTCCGCCGATGCCATGGCGACGCCGATCGGCTCCAGGACGTGCACGACGCGGATGGTGCCGTCGTGGTAGCGCAGCACCTCCTCGATCCGCTTGTAGCAGTGCGGGGACTCGTCGGTGCCGGCGCCGCGCAGCTCCACGCCGCGCCGGTCCAGCCACTGCTGCATCATCTTCCGGCTGATCTTGCCTTCGGTGAGCTGTATCCGTCGCCCGCGCTTGAACCGCGACTTGCCGGCCGCCTGCGTGCGCGACATGACACGCCCGGCACCGTGGACGGTCGAGCGCAGGGCGAGCTCCGATTCGGGTCCGTCGAGCCCCTCGATGATGACCGAGATGTCGCCCATGGTGCCGCCCACGAAGCCGCGCTGGCCCGGGAATGCCGGGGTGGCGCCCTTGCGCACGACCCACAGGTCCTGCCCGAAGTGGCGCTCCTGCCAGGCGAAGTTGTGGTGGTTGTGGACCTCCTCGACGATGCGGGCGCCCAGCAGGCGGGCGACGCGCGCACACACCCAGTCGCGGCCGGCGTAGGCGTAGCGCCCGGCCAGGTGCATGCAGGCGAGGTATTCCCGCCCCAGGTCGCTGTCCGCGTCCAGCACCACCGGGTCGACGTTCATGCCGTCGGTGCCGCCGCCGGCCTTGATGAAGTGGGTGGCCAGCTTGTGGCCGAGGCCGCGCGAGCCGAAGTGGACGCCGACCCAGGCGCGGCCCCGCTCGTCGGCGAACAGGTCGACGAAGTGGTTGCCGGAGCCGATCGTGCCGAGCTGCGAACGGGCCAGGTCGCGGAGCGCCGCCGCCGCCGGGAGGTCCCAGGCCGGGGCGTCGTCGAACAGCTCGTGGTCGACCGGCTCCGGGTTCTTGCGCCCGATGCCGAACGACAGCGTGCGCCACAGGTCGTCCATGATGAGGCGGATGTTGCGGCGGATCTCCGCGGCGTCGGCATCCAGCAGCACGGCCTTGTTCCCGCACCCGATGTCGAACCCCGCCCCCGACGGGCTGATCCGGTCCGCGTAGGCGACCACCCCGCCGATCGGCACGGCGTAGCCCAGGTGGTGGTCGGCCATGAGCGCCGTTCGCTCCGCCCGATGAGCGCAGCGCCGCATCTGCTCCACGGCTGCGGCTTCGGGATCGCCCCAGACCGGGATGCCGTCGAGCATCCGGTACCGCTGGCCGCTACGAGCCGCGGCGCGCTCCCGTGGTGGCATGCTGGCGTCCGCCGGGTTATTCGCGCAAGGCGTTGGAGATTTCCTCCGCAGCATCCTCGTTCTCGAACATCGAAGTGTGGTCCCCGTCCTGGATGGCGATGACCGTGGCGCCTCGCGACTCCAGGAACCCGACCTCTTCGTCGGTCAAGCGGCCGACGAGTTCGTCCAGCGTTCCGTACACGTAGATGACCCGTCGCAAATCCGTGTCGGCGAGCCGTTCCGTGTAGCGGTCGTGCCCGGTGGCGGCCGCTATGCGCCGCTCCATGAGTTCCTGGTCGGTCGGCGGCACCGGAAAGGGAGGAACCGCCGTCGGCGTTACGCCGTCCGGGAAGTAGTAGAGGGTTCCTGCCAGGAATGCGTTGACGACCTCCTCCGGCATATCCAGGCGGCCGGCCATGATCAGATAGCGGTGCGCCGCATCCGGGCCATGGTGCGACAGATAGCGGGCCATCAGGAACGCGCCATACGAGTGTCCGATGACCACGACCCGCTTTCCCTGATCGCGGAAGTGCCCGATCGTTCGGTGGAGGATCTCGACGCTCACGTCCACCTCTGCCTGCAGCTCCGCGAGGGAGAACTCCGCATTGCGGGGGGCCAAGTCCTGATTGAGGGTGAGGGTCTGGTGCACGAGTGCGAGCTGTACATCTTCGTAATCACTATAGTTGCGGAAGACATGTGACACGTTCTCGGGGGTATCGAGCATGTGCGCCGGCCCGCCCTGCTCGAGAACCCACACGGTGTCGGAATCGGCGTTCCCGGAGAGCTCGAACAGCTCGGTGACGTCCTCGGGGATCGCCGTCGCTTGGTAAGCCGGCTCCGGGATGAAGCCCTCTCCGCATCCGGCGACGAGAGCCGCCGCGGCGAGGAGCGCGATGAACCGGCCGTACGAGAATCGCTGTGCGTGTCGCATGGTGTCCTCCATCGATATCCGGAAGGTTCCGTCCCCGGCCGGCGAAGTCAAACTCATGTGTGGTTCGTCGAAAGCGTGGGGCTCAACAGCGCGCCACTCGCGGGCGCGCGCTGAAGCGCGCCTGCTGCAGGCGTACGTTGAGCTGGTGGCGCAACTCGCCGCGCACCGCCGCGTAGCGCTCTGCGGCGACCACGTTGCACAGCTCGGCGGGATCCTCCCGCTTGTCGTACAGGAGCTCCCGGCCGCCGGTGTCGGAGCCGTACAGGTAGCGCGCAGTCTGCAGCGTGACGCTGCCGGGGCCGCCGTACTCGGAGAACGCCTCGGTAAGGGCGGCGCGCTTGCGCCACTCGCCGTTGCCGTCGAGGAGCGGCCGCACCGAGCAGCCCTGCACGAATCGAGGCGCCTGCACGCCGCAATAGTCCAGGATCGTCGCCGTCAGGTCGATCTGTTCCACCACCTCGGGGACCGCTTCGCCGGCGCGCGGATCGCCGGGCACGCGCACGATGCACGGCACGTTGGTGATCACGCTGTGCGGCATGCCCTTCTGGATGCGCCCATGGTCGCCGAGGTACTCGCCGTGATCGGAGGTGAACACCACGATGGTGCGCCGAGCCAGGCCGGTCGCTTCCAGGGTGGCCAGGATGCGGCCGACCTGATCGTCCACGTGGCTCACCAGGGCGTGGTAGTACTGCACCATGCGCCGCCGGCCCGCGTCGTCGAGGCCGGCGACTTCCGGCCTGACCGTCTCGTCGGGACCGATCCGCGGCAGCGGCAGGTCGCGGTCCGCGAGCAGCTCGACGAACCGCGGCGGCGGGTTGATGGGCGGATGGGGTGCGTAGAAGCCGGCGATCGCCAAGAAGGGGGTATCGCCGATCCCCTGCAGGAAGCGACAGGTCTCAGCCGCCACGAACGCGCTGTGGGTCAGGTCTTCGTCACCCTCGAACGGATAGGGCTCATGGGTGTTGCGACCGGGCGCCGGATAATCCGGCAGGTCCCGCGGCCCCGTGATCGCAGCGGGTGGCAGGGCCGTGCGAATCCGCGCGAGCTGGTCCGGCGCGATCCGCTCCACCCACCGGGTGTAGGCGTCGTCGTAACAGCCGGGCTCGTCCGACAGGATGCAGGTGTCGAACCCGTAGGCCGGCGTCGGGTCGCGGTGATCGCGGTTGGAGTGGGGAACGAAGTGCAGTTTGCCGATCTGCGCGCCATGGTAGCCGTAGGGTGACAGGAGCCGGTTGACCGGCGTCAGGTCTGCCGGAAACTCGGGACCGTTGCTGCCCACACCGGTGGACGAGCAGTAGCGGCCGGTGAGAAACGCGAACCGGCTCGGCACGCATACCGGGCTCGGTACGTAGCAGCGGTCGAAGCGGCGGCCGCTCGCCGCCAGGGCGTCGAGGTGCGGCGTGACGGCGAACGGCGATCCGTAGCAGCCGACACTGTCCAGGCGCTGTTGGTCGGTGTATAGCAGCAGGATGTTGGGACGCTGCAGAGTACGAGGCTCCCCGCTCTCACGGACGGTACGGTAGGTGCCGTGGGCCATGTTCAGTGCACGTGATACGCGGCGAGCAGCTCCTGAACCGACACGTCCTCGCGTTCCAGCAGCTCGAACAGGGGCGCCTCCACGTCCAGCACCGCCTGCGCCTGCTCCGGGACGCGGTCGGCGATCTCCGCCGGTATGGTCAGCAGCCCGCTCCCGTCGCCGTGCAGCAGGTCGCCCGGATTGATCGTGAGCCCGCAGATCTCCAAGGGCACGTCGAAGTCGATGATCGCCGGAATGCCGTGCGAGACGACCAGCCCGGCGGCGAAGAGCTGGAAGCCGGGCACACGCCGCTCGATCCCGGCACGGTCGCGCACGCCCCCGTCGGTGACCATGCCGGCCGCGCCCAGGTGCTGCAGCGCACGCGCGGTCATGTCGCCGCCGAAGCAGGAGCGCAGCCGATCGTGGCCGACGTGCTTGACGACGTACACGCTCGGCTGCGGCGCGGCGGCGATCCGCTCGAACAGCTCGGTGAGCCGGTCCGGGCGCGGGTCGGCCGGGGTGGTGGTGTCCGCGATCGCCGTGAATGCGTAGCCGACCAGCGGCTCCCGTTCCGGGAACAGGCACTTCAGGTCCAGGTTCGCGTAGCCGGCGGTGCGGTCGCGCACCGCGAACCGCTCCACCGCGTTCATGACCGTGGGGCTGTCGAATCCGCGCAGCGCCTCGATCGTCCGTTCGCTCACCATTACAGCCATGGGCGATTCCTCCGTAATCGGCGCGGGCCGAGCGGGATGTCATCCCTTCCCGGCCCCGACCGGGGAACTCTACGTCTTGATGTGCCGGCGGAACCAGTCGACGAGCGTGGCTTCGTCAATGCCGCCGGCAGCGACGCCTTCCATGGTCCTGATCGCATCCGGCGGGTCGAAGGCGAGGCTCAGGCCGTTGTCCGCCAGGAACAGGCGCGCGACGACCCAGGCGGTACGCTTGTTGCCGTCGAGGAAGCCGTGTTTTTTTGCGAGGCCGTACGCGTACGCCGCTGCCAGCGCAGCCGCATCGGGCGCGCCGTAGCCGGCCAGGTTCAACGGGCGGGCCAGAGCGGACTCGATCGCTCCCGGGTCGCGGACTCCGTCCATCCCGCCATGCTCGGCGAGTTGACGGTCATGGACGGCGAACACGACACCCGGCTGAACCCAGCGCCACGCGCCAGGCTCATCGGAGCTCACTTCGCCAGCGCTCGCAACACCTCTCGGTCGTCGTGCATGATGTCCTCCGCGAGCGCCATCTGGCGCTCGAAGTCGGGATCGTAGGCGGTGATCCTGAAGCCGCCGTCCGGAGCTTCGGTCAGAAAGAGCGTGTCTCCCTTGCGCACCCGCAACTGCGCCAGCGCCGCCTTGCTGAGGATGATGCCGGACGAGGAGCCGACGGTCGTCACCTTGAAAGAGAGCATCGCATCTACCCGCTACGTATAATCCAGATTATATGCTGACCGGTCAATCTGCCGCGGAAATCCCGCTCTCCACCGCCAGCCGCAGTTGTTTCCACCCGGTGCGCGTGCGAGCCTCACGTCATGGCTGACGCTTCACCGACCGACCCGCACGCAGGCGCCGGCGACATGCGCCTGCCCGAACCGCTGCGCGCCGGCGTGCTGCGCCACCTGGACCATCTGCGCTCCCGGTACGAGGCGCGGGGATGGGGTGGCCGCACCGGCTTCGGCAGCCGTCCGGCCGTACTGGTCATCGACCTGGCCCGGTTCTGGACGGAGCCGGCGCACCAGATGGGAAGCGAGATGGATCCCGTGGTCGAGTCGACCGCCCGCATCCTGGCCGAGGCGCGTGCCCGCTCGGTGCCGGTGTTCTTCTCCACGGCCGCCTGGGACCCTGCCGATCCTCACGGTCCGCAGAAGCGCAAGCTCACCCTGCGGGTCGACCCGGGCGACCTGTCCGTGTTCGACATCGATTCCCGGCTCGCCCCCAGGCCGAACGAGAAGGTGTTCCGCAAGAGCTACGCCTCCTGCTTCAAGGGCACCAACCTGCACGAGATGCTGGCCGCGCTACGGGTCGACACGCTCATCATCACCGGCGTCAGCACCAGTCACTGCGTGTACGCCACCTGCCGGGACGGCGCCGACAGCTACCACCTGATCGTCGCCCGGCAGGCGGTGGGCGACCGCTGCGAGCTGTTCCACGAGGTGAACCTCATGGACATCGACCTGGAACTCGGCGACGTGATGTCGGTCGACGAGGTGCTCGACGGGCTGCGCGCGGTGACCGGCGACTCAGCCGGCTGAGAGCACGCCGTCGACCATCGCGGCGGCATGCCCGAGGTGATGCGCCGGGTCGAGCAGCCGCTCCAGCTCGTCCGCGTCCAGGTGGCGGCGGATGCGCGCGTCGGCGCGCATGGCGTCGCCGGCGTCCCTCCCGCTCTCGTAGGCGTCCATGGTGATCTCGTGCACCAGCGCGTGCGCGCGCTGCCGGCCGATCGAACGGCCCAGCCGGATCATGACCGCCTCGGAGCAGATCGCGCCGGCGGAGCGGTGCAGGTTCTCCCGCATGCGCCCGGCGTTCACGGTCAGGCCTGACAGCACGCGCCCGGTGAGCTGCAGGCATCCGGCCGCCGCGCCGGTCAGGTCCGGCACGTAGCGCCACTCCGCCTGCCACGGCCCCATGTCGCGCTCGTGCTCGTGCAGGAGGCCGGTGAACGCCTGGCCCACGCCGCCGGTGACGAGCTGGCACAGCGCCATCACCGCCTCGCTGAGCATCGGGTTGCGCTTGTGCGGCATGGTCGAGCTGCCGGTCTTGCCGGTCTCGTGCGGCTCTGCCAGCTCGCCCACCTCGTCCTTCTGCAGCGCGATCACCTCGCGCGCGATCTTCCCGCAGGTGCCGGCCAGGAACGCCAGCGCCGCGCACCACTCGGCAATCCGGTCGCGGGCGGTGTGCCACGCCACGGGCGGGTCGGCAAGCCCCAGGCGCTCCATCATCAGCCGCCGCACCTCCGGGCCGTGCTCGGGCATGGTCGCCAGGGTGCCAGCGGCCCCGCCGAGCTGGCCGGTCAGCACGCGCGGCAGGCACTGCCCGAAGCGCGCGCGGTTGCGCCGCCACTCGTCCAGCCACACCGCCACCTTCAGCCCGAAGGTGATCGGCACGGCGTGCTGCCCGTGCGTGCGGCCGGCCATCGGCGTGTCGCGGTGCGCGCGTGCCAACTCGGCCAGCGCCGACTCGACCGCCGCGGCCGCCCCTTCGACGACGGGAGCGGCATCGCGGAGCTGCAGGACGGAGGCGGTGTCCATGATGTCCTGGGTGGTGGCTCCCCAGTGGACGTAGCCGCCGGCCTCGGCGCCCGCCGCCCGGCCCAGCGCTTCGACCACCGGCACGAGGGGGTGCACGCGTCGTGCGATCTCGTCGCCCAGCTCGCGCTGATCGAAGCGGTCGGCGCGCGCGCAGCGCTCGATTCCGCGGGCCGCATCCTCCGGGATCAGCCCCACCCGCGCCTGTGCGTGCGCCAGCGCCGCTTCCGCGTCCAGCCAGCGCTGCAGCAGCCCGTCGCCGGAGAAGATGCTCCGCAGGCGCGCGCCGCCGTGCAGATGGCCGTAGTAGAGGGCGTCGAGCAGGCCGGCGCTCCGGCCGCCGGCGTCGGCCGTCACGCGGTCGGGCTCACGATCCCGCGGGGGTCAGCACCAGCACCCAGTCGTGGAAGGCCGGCGTCTGCGGCATCGCCCAGCGGCCTCCGTCATCGCCGCGCACCTCGCCCAGGTCATGCGCCTGTCCCGTGGACGGGTCGATCAACTCCGCGCGGTACGTCCGGCCCGGCTCCAGCTCGCACGCGGCCACCGGCTTCATCACCTCGCACGGCACATAGATCACCCGCACCCCGCCGTCGATGCCGGCGGCGTAGGGCTGGTGACGGTCCTCCGCGTCCTGCGCGGGATCGACCCACTCCGGGTGCGGCTCGAAGCGCCACCACGCGAAGCGCTCCAGGATCCGCTTGCCGACGCCGACCTGCGTGGATCCCGGGAACGACATCGCCTCGTCCCACGGGCGTCCGCCCCAGGTGGTGCCGTGCGGCGATGCGCCGTACGGGCGGTCGCTGCGGTCCACCTGCCAGATGCCGTTGGCGCCGTAGCTGTAGCCGGCCGCGCCCACCAGCATGGTGGACCAGAACTGGAACCGCTGGATGTCGTCGCGGTTGGTGCCGCGGATCATCTCGTAGTTGCCCTCGCTGTCCAGCACCGGCATGCGCGGCTCGGCGGCCAGCGCCTTCTCCATCATGTCGACCGCCTGCACGGTGGCCGGATAGCCGTTGTGGCCGGTCTGCAGCCAGTGCAAATCCATGGTGGACGGATCGTCGACCTGGTCAGTGCCGACGCGGGTCGGGTGGATGGTCAGCAGCCGGCCGTGCCCGTCGGTCTCCTTGATGTAGCGCGACATGTCGGACCAGACGGCGCGGCGGTCGGCCGGCAGCCACGGCTCGCCTTGGTAGATCCGGCGCTTCATCTCCCGGTTGGCCTCGCTGGTGTAGAACGGCATCAGCGCCTCGCCGGCCACGCACCAGGCGACCGGGTAGGCGCCCCAGCGGGCGATCAGGTTGCGCCAGTGGGCCTTGAGCACATCGGCGCCCGCCACGTCCAGGAAGTACCCCCAGAAGCCGACCACGCACGGCACCATGCCGCAGCGCACCAGGTGCGCGACGCGCAGGTCGGCGGCGTCGAAGTACGCCGGGTTGATCGTCGAGAAGTCCTCGGCCCAGGGGAAGCCGCCGTCGCCGGCGCCGCGCTCGTCGAAGGGGTCCATGTCGGGATACAGCCCGGCCACGAGGTGGATGACGTTGAACCCCTTGGCGGCGCGGTCCGCGGCCAGCTCGCGCACGTCGTCCGGCCACCGCAGCCGCCGGCAGAGCCCCATCCACCACGTGTCGCCGAGCCACAGGAACGGCGTGCCGTCGGCGTGCTCCAGGTGGCGCCGGTCGGCCGCGACCCCGATCGGGCCGTGCCGGAGCAGCGGATTGGGCTCGTCTTCGCCCGCGGTGATTTCGAGCTCGCCGGCAAGCCCGTGCAGGCCGGCATCGCCCGCGTCCGAGCACCGGGTGCGCCAGCGGTGCGTGCCCGGCGTTGGGGAGGCATAGCGCGCTCCCCACGCGGAGCCTCCCGCCCAGAAGGCCGGGATCGCCCGCTCGAAACCGTCCGGGCCGGTGACCATCAGGTCGAGCGTGATCTCGTTGAACGGGTCGGCGCGGTCGACGTCCGACCGGAAGCTCCACTCGGCGACGTGGTTGGCGCGGCATCGGTTCTGGTAGGGGGCCATGTCCGCGAGTATACCGGTCCTTCCATCGGCGAAGAGCGGCGAATACACTGCCGGGACTTATGGCCACGGCGGAACGGGACGCGACCTACACGATGGGGCGGAGCGAAGGCGAGACCGAGCGCCTGATCGAGCAGGCACACCTGTACGAGAAGATGACGCTCCGGATGCTGCGAGACGCGGGTCTCGGCGCCGGCATGAAGGTGCTCGACGTCGGCAGCGGCGCCGGCGACGTCGCCTTCGCGGCGGCGCAGCTCGTCGGACCCGAAGGCTCCGTGACGGGGGTGGACGTCAACCCGGAAGTCCTGGACACCGCGCGGGCGCGGGCGGAGCAGGCCGGCCACGCCCAGGTCGAGTTCATCGCGGGTGATGCGCGCACTCTGGATCTGCCGGACGACTTCGACGCCGTGACCGGTCGCTTGGTGCTGATGTACCTGGGCGATCCCGCGGAGGCGCTCAGGGGGTTCGCCGCGCACGTGCGCGCCGGCGGCATCGTCGCCTTTCAGGAGGCCGAGATGACGCTGTACGAGACCATCGCGCACCCGGCGACGCCGGTCGTCAACAAGCTCGTGGAATGGGGACTGGAGGTGTTCCGGCGTTCGGGGGCCAACATCGGCATGGGGCTGGAGCTGCAGGGCGCCTTCGCGGACGCGGGCCTGCCGTCGCCGGTGGCCAACCTGGAGGCACCGGCCGGCGGGGGACCGGACTGGGTCGGCTACGAGTACCTGCAACAGGGTTTCGCCAGCCTGCTGCCGCTGATCGAGTCCTTCGGCATCGCCACCGCCGCGGAAGTGGGAGTGGACACCGTGGCCGAGCGGCTTCGGCAGGAGGCCGCCGCGTCCGGGCGCCTGATCGTGCTGCCGCCGCACGTCACCGCGTACGCCCGCGTGCCCGCGTAGGGCGGGAGGAGGACCGGTGGAGATCCGCAAGCGCCTGCTCCTCACCGGCGGCGCGACCGGCATCGGCCGCGCCATCGCCATCGCCTGCGCGCCGCCGGCGGCGGTGGTCGTGGCCGATGTCAATGTCGAGGACGCCGAGCGCACGATCGAGTCGGTTCGGACGGCCGGCGGCACCGCTCACTTCGTACGCTGCGACGTCACCAGCGAGGAAGAGGTGCGCGCGCTGACTCGGACCACGGAGGAGCTGATCGGCGGCATTGACGCTCTGGTCACCGCCGCCGGCGTGCTGCAGGCGGCGGCCGTGCCGGTCGAAGAGATCGACCCGGCCGACTGGACGCGCACGGTGGAAGTGAACGTCTACGGCTCGTTCTTCTGCATCAAGCACGCGCTGCCCGCGCTGCGTGCGTCGCACTCCGGGGTGGTGATCCTGCTCGGGTCGGGGGCCGGGATCGCTTCCGGCAGCTCATCGGTGCCGTACGCGACCAGCAAGGGAGGCGTCTACGGACTGTCGAAGGCGCTGACCCCGCGGCTGGCGGAGGACGGCATCAGGCTCAACCTGCTGATGCCGGGCAGCGTCGACACTCCGCTCAAGCGCCGCGCCGAGGAGGCGATGGACGCCAGCGGCAAACCGCGCAACCAGGTCCTGGCGGACCCGGCCGGAGTGGCCAAGGTGGCGCGGTTCCTGCTGTCGGACGAGGGGGACTACGTCCGTGGCGAGGTAATGACGCGCTGACGATCTCCGCCGGCCTGGCCTGCAGGTACGGGATGCCTACATGTAGGGGATGATGGCGGTGGCCAGCGAGGTCTCGATCTCCCAGATCGCGGTGGATACCGCCTGGCCGATCAGGTCGAGCTTGCGCACCTGCTGGATCCGTTCGGACGCACGCTCCAGCTCGCGCGGGGACAACAGCTTCTTGAAGATGCCGCAGGCGTTGGCCAGGCAGATGATGACGATGTCGCGCGGCTCGGGGATCTCGTCGCTGAACAGCACGCCCATGATCCGCTGCTTCACTTCCCGCTCGGCCTTGCCGCCGATCAGCGGGTAGCGCCGCGAGCGGAACACCCACAGGAACCGGTCTTCCTTGCGCTCCAGGATCCCACGCTCCACGAGCCGGTCGAGGGCGGTCTCGCGAATGTCGTCGGAGAGGTCACCGATCCGTTCGACCCAGTACCGGGCGTCGTGCCGCTGCCCGGCGTGCTTGATGGCCGCGAGAGTGGGATCGAACATCTGGTCCTCCAGCGGCGTGGAGTCCAGCAGCACGAGCTCGTTCAGGTCAGTGTCGATCCGGTCGAGCAGCGCCAGGTCCATCAGCACGGCGCCGGACAGGGCATACCGTATCGTCGACCCTGACAGGTGCTCGAAGCGCCCGCTCTGGTCGTCCAGGAGGAGCAGCATGATCTCCTCCGCGAAGGTCAGCGAGGTGCTCTGTTCTTGCGCCATGTTCGATCCATCCTGTTTGGGAGAACGCACCTTACCATAGGGATTGTGCCAGAGTCTGTTCTGATCGATCACCGACTCAATACGGGCTGTCTTTGGTGGTGATCGGGCACCAGCGGGACACCGCCAGGTAGTCGAGCAGCCGTTCGGCAGCGCGGGCGGTGCCGATGAAGCGGAGCGCCTCGACGGCGGCGCCGCGTACGTAGCGCGCGGGATCGTGCAGCGCCCGTGCCAGCGGGGCGACGGCACGGTCCTTGCCGCGGGTAAGCAGGCCGAGCGCCTCGGCCGCGTGCTCGCGTACGTGCTCGTCTCGATCCCGCAACGCGTCTTCCAGAGCGGGCACCGAGCCGCCGGCTCCGACCAGACCGAGAGAGCGGGCCGCCCGCTGCCGAACCTCGCCGTCGTCATCGGCGAGGCGTGCCTGCAGGCCGGCCGCGGCTTCGACCGCGCCGGGGCCGATCTCGCCCAGGGCGGCGGCGGCCATCCGGCGGACCTCCGGGCGTGCGTCGTCGAGGGCCGGGTCCAGGAAGCCGGCGGCTGCCTCATTCGCGGCCGCAAGGCCGGTGGCAGCCGCGGGACGTGCCGCGTCGTCCTCTCCGGTCAGTGCGTCGGCCAGTGCCTGCAGGCCGCTGCTGTTCAGAGCCAGCCGATAGGCGGTCTGCAGCCGCTCGTTCTCGCAGTCGTCATGCAGCCGTGCGGCGAGCGCCGGCGTACCCCCGTTGCCGAGGCGCGGCGCCTCACCGTGGTTGTGCCACGCCCACATCACCTGCCGGATTGGGTCCGGCGCGTCCCAGTTTCGGTCCGCGCAGTGCCAGGCCGGGCCGGCCGGCTCAGCGGTGCGCCGGAACAGGAACTTGAGCATGAAGCGGTTGCGCTCGCACTCGTTCAGAGTCGACTGATGCCAGATGTTGTGGTGGACGATGACGAAGGTGCCGGCCTCCCCGGCGAGCTTCAGCATGGGGAGCTCGTCCGGCCGCTCCGCGTGAAACTGGCTGCCCGGCAGCACGCCGGTCGGACCCAGCTCGGGCGGCGTGTCCTGCGGGTAGTAGAACATCAGCGCCCAGCGGTCGCGGTGAAAGAAGTCCTGCGGGCTGTCGGTGTGGATGCGGGTCGGCTGCCGGCCCGGCGGGTTCACGTGGCAGTAGCGGTGCGCGTGCATGGTGTAGCCGGGCCCCAGGATGCTGGCGAGGGCTCCGGTCACGTGCGGATCCTCCAGGATCAGCGCGATCTCGGGGATGCGCGGCAGGAGGTTGTTGCCGGGATTGCCCTCGGCGGCGATCACCTGCTCCAGCGTCGCGCACAGCTCGTCGTGATACGGGCGCGGCAGCGCGGACTGCAGCGTGACGTAGCCCCGGTCGATGAAGTGCTGCATCCGCGCGTCGTCGAGCAGGATCGGTTCCACGGACTCCGTCATGGTGCCGCTCACCATCGTCCTCCACCCTTCAGGTGGTCGGATGCTCCCAGCGCGGCGTCATGCCGTCCAGCTCGTGCTGGCGGACGTGAATCTGTGGCATGCGCGAGCCACGGTGGGTGAACACCACCATGCTGTGGATCCAGTAGCAGGGGTCGCCGCCGGGCGGGGCGTGGTTGAACTGCCGGTGGTACACGTACAGCGGCTTGAAGCCGACCGCGCGTGGCGGCACCACCACCGTCTGCACGTCGGTGTTGTCCGGGTTGGCGATCACCATCGATCCGGGGCCGGACACCACGTAGAAGCCCTCGACGCGGTTGTCGTGCTGGTGGATCTCGTTGCCCTCGCCGGCCTGGAAGATCGCCGGGTAGTGGTGGGGGTAGGCCGGGAACGGCTCGTGCGAGATCGTCACCACGGTGAGCATCTCGGCACCCGGGTCGTTGATCCACTGGTGCCGCGTCCCCTCGGTGATCACCACCTCCAGCCCCGGCTGCAGCGGGATGTCCATCTGCCGCCCCGGCGGCTTGTCCAGCCAGACGCGCAGCGTGCCGGTCCCTTCCGTCACGTGCACGGCCTCGCTGTCGGCCTCCAGCCGGTCACTGCTCGCTCCCGGCGCGATGATCCGTTCGCCCACCGTGAAGCGCTCGTCGCCGGTGGTCTGTTCGCACAGCAGCTTCACGAACCGGCCGTACGGCAGATCCTCGACGATGCCGTCCTCCTGGGTGACGACGATCTTACCGGTGTAGGCCGGGTCCCGCCGCGGCAACGGAACGTACGGCACGCGTCCCTGCCCCGGCCAGATCGGTAACGACGACATCGGCACACCTCCTCGGTCGCGCTCGCCGCGCCGTTTGCATTGTACCGTAGGGACCATGCTTCTGGGTGCCGCGGGCTATCACGCGGGCGACTTTCGCGCCCTGACCGACGAAACCGCCGCTGCCGCCGCGGCGTTGGGGCTGCGTGCGCTGAACGCGCGCACGGACGACCCGGACTCCGTGACACCGGGGGAGGCGGCCCGCTTCCGGGAGATCCTGGACCGCCACGGCATTGCCGCCGGCCAGACCGCCGGCAACTACGGCGGCGGCCTGGTCAGCGAGGACGGCGCCGAGCGGGAGCGCACGGTACGGTTCGTTCAGGAGATGTGCCGGCTGACGCGGCTGCTCGGCTCTCCGACCACCTACCTGCGGCCGGGCAGCCTGAACCCGCGCGGTGCCTGGCTGCCACATCCGCGCAACCGGTCGCGGGAAGTGTTCGACTGGCTGGTGGACAGCGCCCGGCAGGTGTGCGCCGTGGCCGAGGGCGAGGGGGTGCTGGTGGCGGTGGAGGGCGGCGTGGTGTCGCCGCTGTACTCGCCTGAGCGGATCGAGGCGTTCATCACGGCGGTCGACTCGCCCGCGCTCGGCTTCAACCAGGACCCGGTCAACCTGATCGGCAGCCTGGAGCAGGCCTACGACACCGGCGCGCTGATCGCCGACAGCTTCGACCGCCTGGGACGCTGGACGGTCAGCGCGCACGTCAAGGACTTCACGCTGGTGGAGGCACTGCTGCCGCATTTCGAGGAGGCCGAGATCGGCGTGGGCATGCTGGACCAGGCGGCCTACCTGAGCCGGCTGCAGGCGACCCGGCCGGGCGTCCACGCCTACATCGAGCACCTGCCCACCGACCGGTTCGGCGCCGCGGTGGCTGCGGTGACGGCGATCTCGCGCTCGGCCGGCATCGACTGGGACTGATCCGGGACCGCGTCCGTGGCCGACGACGAGGGGCGGGGCAGGTATCTCGGGGCGTATGCGCTGTGCCGCGACCCGTCGGGCCGGCTGCTCCTGGCCCGCCTGGGTCCCGGTCTGCTGGACGAGGGTCTCTGGACGATGCCCGGCGGCGGCGTCGAGTGGGGGGAGGACCCCGACGACGCGGTCCTCCGCGAGCTCGAGGAAGAGACCGGCATCACGGACCTCCGGGATGCCCGCGTCGCCGCGGTCTTCTCCCATGTCTTCGAACGGACCTCCGAGCCTCCGTGCGACCCATTCCACGTCGTCGGCCTGATTTACGAGGTGACGCCCGGCAGCTTCGACGTCCGTGCCGAGCGGGACGGATCGACCGACCGCTGCCAGTGGTTCACCGAGGATCAGGCCCGGAGGCTGCCGCTCGTGCCGATCGCCCGGTTCGCCGTCGACCTGGCATGGCCGGAGCGGTCCGGGGAAGGGAACGACGATGGGCAAGAGGCTACGGAACGGTGTTGATGGCGGCGTCCACCGCCCATCGATGACTTGCGTGGCTCAAGAGAGTGCGGGCTTGGCTTGGCGCGACGAAGCGAAGAATGTGATCGGTTTCCACCGGCTTCGAGACATCGCCGCCAGGCCATGCGCGAATGAACTGGCAGTGCTTTGAGAAATAACCCTCGCCAACCGCGTGTACGTGTTCGATTGCCTCTCCGATCCGCGGTCCGGCGACGATGCGTCGTCCACACTCCTCACGCACCTCCCTGGCGAGCGCCGATTCGGGTGTTTCGCCGGCATCCATTCCCCCGCCGGGAAGGTGGAATCCGGTTGACGTTGTCGTCACGCCCACTCGTCCACTCACGTCGGCGATCACCGCGTATGCTCCGGGTCGGACGACGTATGCTCTCCCCGGTTCTCGCGTCCCGAACTCCAGGACGCGTGTCTCCCCGCCCAGGTCGCGGGAGGCTGCGGGCGCGAACGGCCCGCGCGGGTTCCAGGCGCCGAGCAGGGCGGTGACCTCGGCAACCGCCCGATGGCAGGCGGCGCGGAGCTCTTCCGCCGAGTCGTGGCCGACCAGCGCCTGTTCGAGCTCGTCCGCGTCGGTCGTGAACGGAGCCGCGCCCCACTTCCGGACCACGTCCAGCTCGTGGTCGGTATAGTGGAGCTCGCCGTCGAGGAGCCGGGCCGGACTCGCGACGTGGACGTAAAGCTCGGTCAGGGCGCCGGCCTCGTCGTACAGCTCCAGCAGGTTGTAGGGACGGGAGAACCAGTAGAACGCCCTGATGTCGGATCGGTTGGCCCAGCCGCCCTTCGGGCCGGTGACGGGGTTGCCGATTCGGGACAGGGTGCGCACGCCGCCGTCGTCCGCCGCTTCGATCTCGGCGGTCCAGGAGCGCCGCGGCGTCCCGTCGATGTTCGACACCATGACCCTGATACGGTCGCCGGCTCGCGGGTGCACGATCAGGGACGGGGTGCGAACGGCCCGCGCGGGTCCCAGGACCAGAGCAGGTGGGTGACCTCGTCCACGGCCCGGTAGCAGTTGGCGCGCAACTCTGCCGCGGCGCCGTGGCCGGCCAGCGCCTGCTCCAGCTCGTCCGCGTCGATCGTGAACGGCGCCCTGCCCCGGCGGCGCACCACGTCCACCTCGTGGTCGGTGTAGCGCAGCTCGCCGTCGACGAGCCGTGCGGGACTCGCGATATGGACGTAGATCTGGGTCAGGGCTCCGGCCTCGTTGTACATCTCCACCAGATTGTAGGGCCGGGAGAACCAGTAGAACGCCCGGCTGTTGGACTTGTCGGCCCAGCCGCCCTTGGGGCCGCTGACCGGATTGCCGATGCGGGTGATCGTGCGCACGGAGTTCTCGTCCACCGCCTCGATCTCGGCGGTCCATGAACGCCGTGGGGTCCCGTCGATGTTGGACACCACCACCCTGACGTGGTCCCCGGCCTTCAGCATCGAGCGTTCCGATCGCGGGCGTTACGCCGCTCGCCAGCTTCGGTAGAAGTCGTCCAGGGTGAAGTCCGGGAGCTCGTCGAACCGGTAGGTGGAGGCGGCGCCCTGGAAGCCGGGCGTGAGTTGCTCGGTGTCCGCCTGCAGGGCCGCGTCGAGCGGCTCGAACGCTGTGAACATCCGTTCCGCTTCCTCCGTGGTGAAGCGGTCCGCCATGCGCGTGCCCCAGTGCAGGGTCATGGGGTGGGCGTTCGTCGCGAAGTCCCGCTCGGTGTCCGACCAGCGCACGGCGGCGGGGCGCTTGCTGCCCAGCACGTACTTGGCCTGCTTGCTCAGGTAGATGGAGAAGAGCAATTGCCCCTGCGGGCCGCGGCCGGGATGGATTTCATCGAGCGCCGTCCGGTACGCCGCTGCGTCCCCGGCCATCGCGGCGCGGAGCGCCGCCTCGGTGTGCTCGAACGCCCGGTCGGTGCGTTCCGTCCAGCGCTCGAACGCCGCGCGCACGGCGGGCGACAGGTGCGGCAGGAACGACTGGTCGCGGTCCTGCGCGTAGCGCGCGAAGCCGCCGTGAATGCAGCGCCGCCGCCTGGCCAGATAGGCGCTGCCCCAGTGCAGGATCGGCAGGATGTAGACCACCCCATCGCCGGGCTGCAGCCGGGTCTGTACGGCGTTCGGCAGTGGCACGCGCGGGTCGGCGCGGAGCTGCGCGTTCTCCTCCGCGGTGTTCCGCCGCACGTGGCTGCCCGGCACCACCCACAGCACGTCGTCCGCGTACAGGGAGATGTTCCACTGCACGTAGCGCGGGCCGTTCTCCAGTAGGTCCTCGTTGTAGTTGCGCAACGGCGCCGTGATCGGCGGGTACATGTCGCGGTGCCACTCGGCCGGGCCGTGGTCCCGCACCGGGTTGCACATCATCATCATCTCGGTGACCGCGGCGTCCGGCAGGTCGAGCAGGGCGCTGGAGACGCCGTGCGCGCCCTCGTTCAGCCACACCTCCACGGCCCGCGCCGTGCTGCGGTCGATCCGCTGCGAGAGCGGCCGGCGGCTCAGGTGCAGCCGCGGCTGCCGGTGGGTCACCCACATGCCCCCGGGCGGGTCTCCGTCCGCGCGGGCCTCCGCCCAGATCCCGCGCTGCACGTCCACCAGCCGCTCGTAGGCCTCCCGGACCGCCTCCAGGTCGCCGGGCGGGACCACCTCGCGCACGACCAAGTATCCCTCCTCCAGGAACCGGTCGCGGTCGATCCGCCGCTCGCTCATGCGGTCAGCTTCCCGTGGCCGGCGGTGCAGGGTCAACGGTGGCCGGCGGCGCCCGCGCGAGCGGCTCCCGTTGACGCCTGGCGGGTTTCGGGCGTGAGATACCGCATGGACAGCACACCCCCACGGCACGGCTGGCACCAGACCGACGCCGACCGCTCGCTGCTGGCCGAGCTGGTCGGCCGGCTGCCGGAGCGCATCGCCGACGGACACGCGCACATCTACCGCACCGCGCACCTGCATCCGGTCCCGGATTTCATCGCGCCCGGCCCGGCCGACAGCGGCATCGAGGAGTGGCGGTCGCACGTCGGCACCCTCGTCGGCGGCGCAGACCGTCTGCACGGCGCGCTGATCCTGCCGTATCCAAACCGCTCGTCGGACACGGCGGAGGTCAACCGCTTCGTCGTGGAGGCCACCCGCGGCCACGACGGGATCCGCGCCGCCTTGCTGGCCACGCCGGAGTGCGACCCGGACGGGATCGACGCGCTGGCGGAGCCGGCGATCGGCGGCTTCAAGGTCTACTGGTGCTACGCCACCGGCCCCGGCGACCCGCGGCAGGCGGCGCCGTCGCAGTTCCTGCCCGAATGGGTGTGGCAGCAGGCGCACGAGCGCGGCTGGTTCATCACCCTGCACCTGATGCGCGATGCGGCGCTGGCCGATCCGGGCAACCAGCGGGAGGTGCGCGAGCACTGCGAACGCTACCCCAACGCACGCCTGGTCCTGGCGCACGCGGCGCGCGGCTTCTACGCGCCCAACACCGTCGCCGGCATCGGCTCCCTGAGCGGCCTGGAGAACGTCTGGTTCGACACCTCGGCCATCTGCGAGCCGGAGGCGCTGGTGGCGGTTCTGCGCGAGTTCGGTCCGCGCCGGCTGCTGTTCGGCACCGATTACCCGATCTCCCATCAGCGCGGCCGCCCGATCAGCCTGGGGACCAACTTCGCCTGGGTGGTCACCGACCGGGTCGAGCGGTGGGATTTCCCGGACGAGACGCCCGCGCAGGTCGGCATCGAGGGGATCCGCGCCGTGCTGACCGCCGCCGACCTGATGAACCTGGACGACCGGGACCTCGCCGACATCTTCCACGACAACACCATGCGCCTGCTGGGTTTCCAGGAGGACGATCCCGAGCTCGGCCAGCGCCTGTTCACCCGCGCCAAGGAGCTCATCCCCGGCGGCACGCAGCTCCAGTCCAAGAACCCGGACAACATGGCGCCGGGGGCATGGCCGCCGTACTTCCGCGAAGCGCGCGGCATCGACGTCTGGGACGAGTCCGGCCGGCGGTTCCGGGACGTGGGCCATCACGGTATCGGCGCCGCCGCGCTCGGCTACCGCGACCCCGACGTGACGCGCGCGGTCATGCGGCGCGTGGCGCTCGGCAGCTACTCGATGCTCAACTCGCGCGAGGAGATGGAGGTCGCCGAGCTACTGTGCGAGCTCCATCCGTGGGCGGAGAAGGTCCGCTACGCGCGGTCGGGTGGCGAGATCTGCTCGATCGGCGCCCGCATCGCGCGCTCCACCACGGGCCGTTCGCTGCTGGCGATCTGCGGCTACCACGGCTGGCACGATTGGTACCTGGCCGCCAACGTGGGCGGCGACGACGCGCTGGAGGGACACCTGGCCACCGGCCTGGAGCCGGTCGGCGTGCCGCCCGAGCTGCGCGGCACCAACCTGACCTTCCACTACGGCGACGTCGAGGCCTTCGACCGGCTGATCGCCGAACACGGCGACCGCCTGGCGGGCGTGGTCATGGAGCCGTGCCGGATGCATCACCCGCCGCCCGGCTTTCTGGAGCACGTGCGCGCCGAGACCCGGCGCGTCGGCGCCCTGCTGGTGTTCGACGAGGTTTCGCTGGGCTGGCGCCTGGCGCGCGGCGGCGCCCACCTGCGCTACGGCGTGGAGCCGGACCTGGCGATCTTCGCCAAGTCGCTCGGCAACGGCCATCCGATGGCCGCCGTGATCGGCTCCGCCGCCGGCATGGAGGGCGCGCACCGGTCGTTCATCTCCAGCACCTACTGGACCGAGGGGGTCGGCTTCGTGGCCGCCAAGGCGGTGCTCGAGAAGATGATGCGCATCGATCTGCCGGCGCACTGCGGGCATATCGGCCGCCGCTACCTGGCGGCGGTGCTGGGCGCCGCGGAGCGGCACGGCGTGCCGCTGGTCCGCGAGGGCGACATCGACGAGCACCCGCACGTGCGCTTCGAGCACGAGCAGTCACAGGAGCTGGTGACGCTCTACATCCGCCTGATGCTGCAGCGCGGCTTCCTGTCCACCGGCGGCATGTTCGTGTCGCTGCCGCACACGGAAGAGGTGATCGACGAGTACGCGGAGGCGATGGACCCGGTGTTCGCCGAGATCGCCGACGCCCTGCGCGCCGGCGACGTGACCGATCGGATTGAGGGGCTGGTGGCCAGCCCCGGCTTCGCCCGCCTCACCGATCCGACCAGGGTCAGGCCCCGCGTGGAGGCCGCCGTCCGAACCTGATCAGGCCGGCTTGACCCAGGCTCCGTCCCGGTCCTTGCTCTGCAGGCCGGCCAGCAGGATGCCGATCACGTTGCGGGTCACTTCGAACGGCAGTCTGGCCTTGCCCTCGGTGACCGAGCGGATGAACTGCTGGAGCATGCCGCGATGGGCGGCGAACAGCCCGTCCAGCTCCTCGGAACGGGAGCCACCTTCGCCGTACAGGTGCAGTTGCATCGTCGGCGCGGTGTTGCGGAGCTGATGGATGGTCGCGATGGCGCCGCCGTCGAACTCGATCTCCGCGACCTCGCCGTGCCCGAACGAGTCGAGGCGGACGCGTAGCGCGCGCGGGTCGTCGAGCACCGTGCAGATCGCCTCCAGGACGTGCACGCCGTAGCTCACCCAGTCCTTGACGCCGACGGCCGCCACCAGGCGCACCGGGCCGAGCGTTGCCGCCGCCTCCTTGAGCACGCGCACCTCGGGGGCGTAGCGCATCGAAGAACAGGACATGATCAGGCGGCCGGCGCGCGCCTGATCGGCGAAGAAGGCCAGGTCGGACTCGGTGGCAGCCAGCGGCTTGTCGACCAGCACCGGCATGCCCGCATCCAGGAACGGCTGCGCCAGAGCGGCGTGACTCTCCGGATCGTCACGCGCGATCAGAACGGCGTCCACCGCATCCACCATGGCCCGCGGCTCGGGCGCGATGTGCGGCACGCGGCTGGCGGCGACGATCCGCTCGGAGATCACCCGGTCCTGCGTCCAGACATGGGTCACCCGGGCTCCGTCGATGCCGAGCGAGTCGCGGTTGGCATCCAGGTAGGTCGCGATCCGCTTGTTGGCGTAGAGCGGCATCACGTCCGCGTTGTAGCTGCCGTTGACGATCGCCGACCACGAGAAGGGGTGGGCGTTCTCCGGGCCCATGTAGCCGATGACGCCCAGCCGGATCGTCGAACGGGGCGGCGCCACCGGCGGGGCTCCCCGTGAGCCGGTCGGGTGCCGGCTCGGGCCCTCGCGGACCTCGGGATCGTACTCTGGCCGAGCGCGGTCGCTCATGCCCGGTTGCCCGACCCCCAGGCGGAGGTGATCGGCTGGCCCTCGGCGAATCGGGTCGGCCGCAGCGCGCGGAGGTCGATGCGCGGCGTCCCGCCGGTGATCTCGGCCGCCAGCGACTCGCCGATCGGGGCGCCCAGCTTGAAGCCGTGCCCACTTCCGCCGAAGCAGGCGTAGTAGCCGGCAAGCTCCGGCTCCGCGCCCACCACGGGGTGCCAGTCGTCGGTGATCGTGTAGATCGACGCCCATCCCTTCACCAGCCGCGCGCCGCGGAGCTGCGGCAGCCTGAGAAACAGGCCGGTCTCGATCCGTTCGCGCGTGCTGTCATCCAGGCCGGTGTCGTAGTCGTCGATGTCAAGAGGCTCCAGCTCCTTGGGGTAGTCGAGTCCGACCAGCAGCCCGTCGTCGCCGTGCGGCCGGAAATAGATGTGGCAGATCGGGTCGGCAACGATGGGCAGCGCCCCGAAGCCGGCCGGAAGCTCCATCACCAGGTCGGACTCGCGGCTCCAGCGGATGGAGTACCCCAGGCCCGAGGTGGCTCCGACCAGGCTGCCCCACGGCCCCGCGGCGTTGACCACGAGCGGCGTGTCGATGCGGCCATGATCGGTTTCCACTGCGGTGACGCGTCCGCCGGCCGTCACGATGCCGCGTGCGCCGACCCCCTCGTGCGCGCTCAGCCCGGCCGACTCCGCCGCCTCGACCAGGGTGCGCGTGGTCCGGACCGGGTCGGCGTAGCCGGCCCTGGGTTGATGGCAGGCGATGGCGATCCCGTGCGTGGAGAGCTGCGGCGCGATCTCCGCCACGTCGTCGACCGATATCTCGCGAGTGCCGGTGCCGAACCGGTCCTCGTTGGCCAGCACCTGCCGGCCGATCTCCACGTGCTCGGGGCCGTACAGGATGAGCTGGCCGGTGCGCCGGAAGCCGGTCGGGCCGCCCAGTTCCTCCCCGTCGTTCTCGAACATGTCCATGGCGCGCAGCGCCAGCTCCACGGTCACCTTGTTGGAGTAGGAGCAGCGCACGTTGGCCGCCGAGTGGCCGGTGGAGACCGCAGCGAGGGTGCGACGCTCCAGCAGCACCACCGAGCCGATGCCGGCCTTGGCCAGGAAGTGGCCGCAGGCAGCACCCATGATGCCGCCGCCGATAATCACCGCGTCCGCCGTCTTTTGCATGAACTTCACCAGGGGAATGCGAGGGTAGGGCGCGCCGCGAACCGCTCCCGCGTGAACGAGATGCGTGCGCCGGCGCCCGGATCCAGGTGCACGTCGACCGCCGAGCCGCGGACCTGCTGCGGGGCGCCGCCGACGGCAGCCTGCACGAACCGGTGCTCGCCGTAGGTCCCGGCCTGCACGACGACCGAGCATGGCCGGCCGGGGTCCAGGTTGACCAGGGTGAGATCGAGCGTTCCCTCCGTCAGCCCCTCCACGAGCGCCGCCGCGGTCGGAGGCAGCCCCGGCCGGCGGGCGTCCCGGTCGAAGTAGCGCACGCCGGCGTGCAGCGGCATGCCGGAGGCAAGGCCGTCGCCGAGCCCGCCGGCCATCAGCTCGACCAGCGCCTGCGCGTTGGCGGGGTTCAGCCCGTTGGGGTTCTCGGACATGCGCGTGTCGGGCGTGGTGGGATCCTCGTCCATCTCCCGGAGCTGCCGGCGCACGCGCGCCAGCTCGTCCTGCAGCACCCGCACCGGGTAGCCGGGATCCTCGCCTGCCAGGTAGGTCAGCCACGGCGTGTGGCCAAGCTCGCCGACCGGGCGGCTCCAGTAGCGCAGTTCGCTCGTCGCGTGCTGAAACGGCTCGGGCGACCAGGCGTACCAACCGTCGTCGCCGTGCATCTGCGGGTAGACGGTCCTGCCGTCCTCGGTGCGGGCGAGGCCGTTGATCCGGTCGACCATGGTCCGCCACGGCTCCAGGTAGCCGCGGTCGCCGGTGAGCATCATCGCCATGGCGAAGCCGTGGATGCTGCGGCCCAGGTGGCGCGGCGTGTGGCGCACCACCGGGCCGCCGGTGAGCGTGTGGCTCCATCCGTAGGTGCCGCCCCACCAGCGCCCGCCGGCCGCGGAGCCGATGATGCCGTCCAGCCCCACGTTGGAGGGGATGATGCCGTCGTTGGCGGCCATGCGCTCCACCCAGGCGTCCACGTAGCCCAGGATCCAGTCGCGGTAGCGCTCCTCGCCCGAGAACAGGTAGGTCTGGAAGGCCATCGCCGTGGCGCTCAGGTTGCACGGGTTGTCGCCGGCGACATTGCGGTAGGTGGAGAAGTGCTCGAGGTAGTCCTCGTAGGTTCGGTGCCAGCGGTTGGGCCTGAAGCGGCCGGGCTCGAACGGCTCGCCCGCCCAGTCGGCCAGCTCCGCGCGGCGCGTCACCGGCCCCCGACTGCCGTTCATGAGGCTGCGGATGACGCGGTGCTCGGGGTCGTAGTTGGGGGCCAGCGGGTCGTCGCCCAGGTAGAAGCCGGCGAAGCGGCGCATGCGCGCCTGCCACGTGGGGTCGTCGGGGTCGCACAACCCCTCCTGGAACAGCGGATGGTAGCCCTCGCCGTTGTGCAGCCAGTCCATGCTGGTCGGGAACTCGCGGAAGTACATGCCGTCGCGCGCCAGCTCGGTGGAAGGCGAGCGCGCCTCCGTGTACTGCCGGATGTGCCCGTTGATGCCGGTGCGGTAGCGGTCCAGCAGCACCTGCGGCGCGCCCAGCGCGTAGAGGTCGGTCAGGCCGTCGACGTTCTCGGCCGCGTCGTCGGCGCCGTCCAGCGCCCCCCAGCGTGGCACGCACTTGAGGTAGCCGCGCGGGTCGAAGTAGCGGTCGTAGAACTCCAGATAGGCGTCCGTGATCGCGTCGAGCAGTTGCCGTTCGAGCAGCGCCCAGTGCGGCGCGGGCATCGGTTCGCTGATGCGGAGCGTGGTGCGGGCCATTGGCCGGAACCTTGCGCGCCGGGGACGGGGTGAATCAAGCGCCGGCGGAGCCGGGCCGAAAGGAGGCCGCCGGTCAGCCCGCGAAGAACTCGGCCAGGAACGGGGTGGCCGGATCGGCGGCGATCCGCGCGGCCGGTCCGTGCTGGACGATGCGGCCGTCCTCGATGGCGTAGACGTCGGCGTTCAGGGCCAGCACGTCGCGGGCGTCGTGGGAGACGACGATCGCCGGCCGAGCCCGCTTGGCCAGGTGATCGGCCAGGTGGGCGCGCAGTGTCTGGCGCGCCTGCGCGTCCAGAGAGGAGAGCGGCTCGTCCAGCAGCAGCAGCAGCGGGTCGACTAGCAGCGCGCGCGTCAGGGCGACGCGCTGCCGTTCGCCGCCCGAGAGGGTCGCCGGAAGGCGTTCCAGGAGGTGGATAGCGCCCATGCCGGCCAGCAGCTCGGCGGCGGCGCGGCGGCGCTCGGCGCGGGGAGGGCGAGGGCGGGCGGCGTGCAGGGCGAAGGCGACGTTGTCCGCCACGCTCAGGTGCGGGAACAGCCCGAAGCCCTGCGGCACATAGGCCACGCGGCGTTCCTCCGGGGACCGAATGAGGGAGCGCTCGGAGTCGTAGAGCACCTCGCCACCGACGCTGATCAGCCCGGCGTCCGGACGGTGGACACCGGCGATCAGCCGCAGCAGGGTGGTCTTGCCGGCGCCGTTCGGGCCGATGAGAGCGACCGGGGCGGCGCCACCGTGCAGGTCGATGTCCAACTGGAAGGCGCCCAGGCGGGCGGAGATCCGCACCTGCCAATCGGCAGCGCCTTCCGCGGCGGCCTCGGGCCGGCCGGGGCGCCGCTCCTGCCGGGGCGTGGCCGACACTACCGCGGCGCCGCGTTGTGCACGCGCCGCTTTGCCGCGCCGGGTCCAGATCTCCGGCAGCAGGCGGAGGGCCAGCAGCAGCCCCAATCCCAGCACGGCCAGCGCCAGCGACAGCGACCGCGCCACGCGCACGTCGGACTCCAGCGCCGTGTAGATCGCCAGCGGCATGGTTTGCGTCACCCCCGGCAGGTTGCCGGCGAACAGGAGGGTGGCGCCGAACTCGCCCAGCGCGCGCGCCCACGCCAGCGATGCGCCGCCGATCAGGCCGGGCATGGCCAGCGGCAGCGTCACGCGCAGGAACGCGCCGGCCGGCCGCTGGCCGAGCGTGCGGGCGACGATCAGCAGGTCGGCGTCGACCCGCCGGAACGCCGCGGCCGCCGACTGGACGTAGAACGGCGCCGCCACCACGACCTGCGCCAGCACCACGGCGGCGGCCGAGAACGGCACCTGCAGGCCCAGCGCCTGCAGCAGCGGGCCGAGCACGCCCGAGCGGCCGAAGGTGGCCAGCAGGCCGATGCCCACCACGGCGGGCGGGATCACGATCGGCAGCCGCATCAGCAGCTCGACCGCGCGCGTGGGGCCGGCGCGGGCGGCTGCAAGCCACCATGCCAGGGGCGTGCCGGCGGCCAGGATCACGACCAGCGCGATGACGCTGGTGCGTGCGCTGAGCCACAGCGCCGCTGCGAACAACGGATGGCGGAGGCCGGCGGCCAGGTCGGCCGGCGATGTGGCCAGGACCAGGGCCAGCACCGGCAGCACCAGCAGGCCCAGCATCGGCACCGCCAGTAGGAACGGTGCAGTGCCGGCGCCTACGTGGGACGCGGCTCGCGGACGCATGCGTCGTCCCACGGGGCTGGGAAGATGGTCAGTTCTCTCACTCACCGCATGAGGAAATCCGCGTGTAAGTGCCTCTTGTCCCTCTGTCCTCTCTATTCACAACGGGCTCATCCAGTATTGGTTCTTCATGAAACAGCCCTCTCGTTACTTCCTGGACGCGCACGTGCCAGTCTTCGACCGTCGTTCTCCTGTCTCCCGTCTCGTCCAATAGCGGTTCAGCGGCGGTCCTGAAGACCTGGACGAATCCCTCAAAGTCGCGGTAGTACGGGGAACCGGCATAGACGAGGTACTTGTACTCACTGTTCTGAAAAATGAAATAACGATGTCCTTCGGTGCCTTCCGAGACAAGCTCACCGTTCGTCATCACGATATCCGGCTCGTCGTTCCGGAATCGATCCACCCTCCAGGCAGCATATCTGAACGCATTGCCAAGATCGTCTATTCTGACGCGGTGCGTGCACGTCTCCCACTCCAGGACCGGATAGACATACTCGCTCAGGCTGGGATGCAACTGGCTTCGCTCTACTTCAACGAGCTGCGTGCGCCTTCGGCTCGCGATCTCGGTCTCATGCCAGATCCTCGCAACGTTGCCACCGGCATCGAACCATACGAGTGGGACTCCCCCCTGCTCGGGTTCGTTCGCATCGCTGCGTACGATCGAGAGGGGACGCCATCCTTGCCGGCCGCAGTCATATTGATCCGACGACGCGATCGTCGCCGTGAACTCCTCGTCGATCATCTCGTCATAGAGCTGCACGAACTCCTGCGCTGTCTGAATGCTTGGGAGCGGATGGTTTCTCGGCAGAGGAAACGAGACGATCTCCGCCAATCCGCGCTGGTCACCGGCCGCGACGGAGCGGATGAATCGGTTCACTATGTAGGTGTCTTCCAACGTTCCGGCGTCCTCGTATGCGCAGTTCCTTTCGGAACTGTCGCAATAAGCTCTACAGGAAGTTACCTCCGCCGCAAGCGGGACAAGCCCGAACGACAGCGCAAGCAGCGCGACAATCAACAGGGTCATGCGCATCGGTCTTTCCTCGGAGATGGAGAACCCGAGCCGTGGCAGCAGCCCGCCGCCTCGTGGTCTTCATTGCAGATTGTACATCCCACCTGTCGCGTGATGTCAAAAGGGGGCCAGAAACCCGTGCGCGTGCAGGATCGCCTGGCCCTCCGGGGAGAGCAGGAAGGCGATCCATCGTTCGGCCGGCTCCGCGCCGCCGCCGTTGGGGACGATGCCGATGACGTATTCGGCCCGCTCGTTGAACGCGGCGGGGATCGGGATCGTGCGCACGCGCGTGGATGCCGCCGCGTCCGTGCGGTAGACGATGCCGGCGTCCGCCTCGCCCAGCTCTACCTTGGCCCGCACCAGCCGCACGTTGTTCTCCAGAGAGACCACGTGCGCCAGCACGGCCGCCTCGAAGTCCGCGCCAAGGGCCGCAGCGGAGCGGCGCAGCGCCGCACGGGTGTAACGGCCCACCGGGACGCTCGCGGTGCCGATGACCAGCCGTTCGGCGGCGGCCAGGTCGCCGAAGGACTCGATGCCGGCGGGATTGTCCGGAGGCACGATCACCGCCAGCTCGTTGACCGCGAACGATCGGACGCCGCGCAGGAGCCCCGTGTCCCTCAGCGCCCGCGCGTGCTCGGGATTGGCCGACGCGAACAGGCCGGCCGACGCGCCCTGCTCGATTTGCAGCCGCAGGACCTGGCTCCCGGCGAAGCTGAGCGCCGCGTCGACGTCGGCGTGGGCTGCCTCGAACGCTCGCTCGATCTCCGTAAAGGCGTCCGTGAGCGATGAGGCGGCGTACACGTTCAGCCGGAGCCGCTCGGTGTCGCCTCCGGCGGCGGCGGAGGAAGGCAGCATGGCGCCGAACAGGGCAACGGCTGCGACGACCAGGGACGATCGAGCGACGGAACCGCGCACGCGCCGATCATTGCACGTCGAGCCCATCTCGACGGGGATCTGGGTGCCTCCGTTGTCGGGCCGGTGCAGAAGATCGATCATCCACGCGGAGCGGTGACGACGTGAAGCGAGGACACGGGATCGTCGACCAGGTGCTGCATGCCATTCAGGGGTGCCACGCCGCGACCAGGACGACGCTCGTGGGGATCGACGGTCCGGGAGGAGCCGGCAAGAGCGTGCTTTCGGCGTCGATCGCCCGGAAGGACTCTCGCGTCTCGGTCGTCCCGATCGACGACTTCTACGTACCGTGCGACAACCGTGTGGGCGCTCGCGATGCGGTACTGACTCCCTGGAAGAACATTGACGTGTCTCGGTTGTTGCGGGAGGTGCTCCAGCCTCTGAACGCGGGAAACGAGGGAAGCTATCGCAGGTACGACTGGGGCCGCGACGCGCTCGCCGAGCGCCGAGCGATACCCGCGGGCGGTATCGTGTTGGTGGAAGGCGTGTACGCGCTGATACCACCGCCGAAAGACTATTATCACCTGAAGGTGTGGATGGACTGTCCGCGAGAGCTCCGTCTGGCACGAGGACTGGCCCGCGATGGACAGGATGCTCTTGCCCAGTGGCGAGACCAGTGGATGCCGGCGGAGGACCGGTATGCCGCGACACAACTGCCTATGGACGGCGCCGACCTTCTGCTGGACTGGCAGCGTACAGAGGGTGGATGTCCGACCCTGGTTCTCAAGAGCAAGGCGGACGAGATGAAGCTCAAGAGTCGTGGCGTGTCGCGGGACATGTCGCCCGAGGCCATTTCCCGGCGCTTCGACATACTGGTGGAACTCGACCGGACGGAGCGAGCGCTGCGTGCTGCCAGGCCGCGCCCCGATCTTTCGCCCGGACTCCACGACGGCGGAAGGCGAGGCCTCAGACCATAACCATCGAACCGGGGAGAGATGCATGAACGGCGACGTGTCACTGGCATTCATGGCGAGGTCCGGGTACCAGATTGATCACGCGCGGGACAAGATCAACCATTGCCTCGATCAACTGAGAACCGAGGATGTGTGGTGGGCGCCGCGAGCTGGCTGCAATCCGATCGGCGTGATCATCCGGCACTTGATGGGCAATCTGCGCCAATGGGCGGTCTCGGCTATGGGCGGCGAGCCGGATGTGCGGGATCGCCCCAGCGAATTCCGCGTCCTGGAGCGAGTCCCCAAGGATGAGCTCCAGGCCGAATTCAACGGCGTTCTCGATCGAGTAAGAGAGATCTACTCTCGTATCAGCGTCTCCGATCTTCTCGAACCGAAGAGAATCCAGGGATTCGACACCATGACCCTGGATGCGATCTACGAAACGATGTGCCATCTTGAGCTCCACACGGGCCAAGTGCTGTACCTCACGCGACTGAGGCTGGGACACGACTATGTCGAGTCGTGGTTGCCAGCGACCGAGGAGCAAGGCGCGTGAGTTGCCCTGAGTCGTGAGTGAGATGGAGGTCCGCCCCTACCGGGAGTCCGATCAGGACGCCGTGGTGGCCCTGTGGCGGGAGTGCGCGCTGGTCAGGCCTTGGAACGACCCGGCGAAGGACATCCGCCGCAAGCTGGGTGTCCAGCGAGACCTGTTCCTGGTCGGATCGCTGGATGGCCGGCTGGTGGCGACGATGATGGTGGGGTATGAGGGCCATCGCGGCTGGGTCAACTACCTGGCCGTCGCGGCAGACTGCCGGAAGCGGGGCCTCGGGCGCACCCTGATGAGTGAGGCAGAGGCGCGTTTGCGGGAGATGGGTTGTCCCAAGGTCAATCTGCAGATCAGGCGATCGAACGCGGACATCGTCTCCTTCTACCGGTCGATCGGCTACTCGGAGGACGATGTCGTGAGCATGGGGAAACGTCTCCTCGAAGACTGAGCCGTCCCGGATCAAGCCAGCGGAGTGAGTACATGAAGTGGAGAGGAGTGCTGATCGCCGAGTCGTTGGTGGGCGATCACGGTATCTGGGACCGCGTCGAAGTACGAGGGCGGTCGAAGGGCCGGCTGGAACGCGAGGGCTCCAGAGGAGCCTTGCACCCGTCCGGATACCGCTTCGCGGGCCCCTGTATGGTCCTGCTGGGATTACTTGCCCTGGCCGCCGTTCCTGCACAGGCCGAGATGCCGGCGGACGCCCTGGTGATGGCGAAGGACATCTCGGACATCATCACGTTGGATCCCGCGGAGGCATTCGAGCTCACCACGGGCGAGCTGCTCGCCAACGTCTACGACCGCATCATGACGTTCGAGCCGGAGGATCCGACCGTGCTGACCGGCGGCGTCGCCGAGAGCCATGCGGTGAGCGACGACGGCAGTACCGTCACCTTCCGTATCCGCGACGGACTCACGTTCCATTCCGGCAACCCGGTGCGCCCGGAGGACGTGGAGTTCTCGCTGGAGCGCGCGGTGCTCCTCGACCGGTCGCCGTCGTTCATCGTCACCCAGTTCGGCTGGAACGCGGACAACGTCGGCGAGCTCATCGAGGTGGTCGACGACCGTCGCGTCCGCATCACCATCGCGGAAGGCTTCTCGCCCGGTCTGGTCCTCAATGCGCTGTCCGCCGGCGTGGCCTCGGTGGTCGACCGGGAGCTCGTCCTGGCACACGAGCGGGACGGAGACCTGGGCAGCGGCTGGCTGCAGACCAACAGCGCCGGCTCCGGTCCGTTCCGGGTCTCGAGTTGGAGGGCCGGGGATGCCGTGGTCCTGGAAGCGAACCCCGGCCACCGTCGCGGCCCGCCCGGTGTGCAGCGCGTGGTCCTTCGCCACGTGAGCGAGCCGCGGGCGCAGCGGCGGCTGCTGGAGGCAGGCGAGGTCGACGTGGCGCGCGATCTCACGCCCGAGCTGGTCGCCGCCCTTGCCGGCAACGTCGAGGTCGCCGTCGACGACCATCCGAAGGGCGTGGTCGTGTACCTGGCGGCGAACGCCTCGCATCCGATCCTCGGCGACGACCGGGTGGTGCACGCGCTGCGGCACGCGGTCGACTACCACGGCATGGTGGAGTCCTTCCTGGCCGGCCAGTTCATCGTCCACCAGGCGTTCTGGCCGCGGGGGCTGTGGGCGGCCTACACGGAGACGCCGTACCGGCTCGACCTCCCGCGAGCCTCGTCGCTACTCGCGCAGGCGGGCCACGGCGGCGGTTTGGCGGTGCGGCTCGACACGCTGGACAGCCCGCCGTACCCGGCGATCGCGGAGGCGGTCCGGCAGACGCTGGCCCGGATCGGCGTTCAGGCGCAGGTCGTGACACAGGAGGGCGCGGAGCTCTGGCCGCAGTACCGGGCACGGGAGCACGAGCTGATCCTCGCCCCCTGGTCGCCCGACTACGCCGACCCGCACGCCAACGCCGACGCGTTCGCGCGCAACCCGGACAATCGCCCGGAGGCCGGACTCACCGGCGTGCTCGCGTGGCGCAACGCGTGGGCGCGGGACGACGTGAACGCGGCGGTGGTCGAGGCGCGTGACGAGCTCGACCCGGAGCGGCGCAAGTTGCTCTACCTGGACCTGCAGCGGCGCCTGCAGACCGAGGGCCCGTACGTGATCATGTTCCAGCAGACCGACCAAGTCGCGCGGCGCACCACTGTGACCGGCTTCGTGTCAGGCCCGAACTTCGACCACGTGTGGTATCGCACCGTGACCAAGAAATCCGTTTCCGCGTCCCCGCAAGGATGACCGCCTTCGGCCGCGCAGCCAGCGAGAGACGGTGCTCCTTTATGCGGTAGGGTGGTGACGCCGGACACGCCGTCCCTGATATGCTGGCGCTGGTTCGCGTTGGGACCAGACCCATGCCCGTATACGTCTATCGATGCAAGACCTGCGAGCGCCTGTTCGAGAAGCTGCTGTTCAGCTCGGACAGCCCGGAGGCCGCCCGGACACCGTGCCCGGACTGCGGCGCCGAGGCGCCGCGCGACTACTCCACCCACACGTTCGCCTCGCCGAACATCGGCACCACGGGCGAGCTGGCGGAGGACTCCGAGCCGTACAAGGCCATGCACTACCACGAGAAGCGCGGCGAGTGGGAGCAGGCGGCCAAGGCCGCCGAAGGCGTGAGCGACTTCGCCAAGCAGAAGTTCATTCAGAAGGCCGAGCAGGACTGATCTGCGGTCGGCCCGGCGCCCGTTCAGTCCGTGTCTTGGGGCTGGCCGCGGAGCAGCGGCACCGCCGTAGCTGGACCGGTCGAGAGTGCGTGGAGGGGATCGCAGCCGGCGCTCGCCACCGCTTCGGCGCCGAAACCGAAGCCGGCCCAGGGCGGGAGTCCGAGCGGATCGTATCCCGCCCGGCGGGCGGCATCGTCGCCGTAGAGGCACGCGAAGCAGGTGTCGAACCGGTCGGCGTCGAGGTGCCTGCTCACCACCTTCGCCGTGAGCGCCGTTGCGGAATCGGCCAGCCGATGCTCGGGTGTCCCGCCGAAGCGGGCCGCCAGCCCTTCCTGCAGCAGGCGGTCGCGCAGCAGCCGCGGCTCGCCGTGCCTGCGCTGATAGGCCAGGCGATACACCGCCTCCGCCGTGGCGGCCGCGATCCGTTCCGGGGCGTGCGCGTGAGGCGGATCGCCCGTCCAGAGCACAGTGACGGCCCAGCCTCGCTTGCGGAGCGCCCCGCCCTGGAAGCGCACCTGCTCGTCCGACAGGAAGCGGTCGGTCCAGCCGCCGCCCGCATCGTCGGCCACCACCAGCGCGACCCGCGCCGCGCCTCCGAGCGCGTCCTCGGACAGCCGGTCCGCCACCCGCGCCAGCGCATCGCGCGCCGTGTCCTCGGCACCGGCGCCGATGAGCCGGTCGAGCACGGTCGCGACGTGGTCGGAGCCCATCGGGTTGAACAGCGGCAGCGGCAGCTTCAGGTCGCCGTGCCCGTCGGTCATCGCGTCCAGGTAGGCGCGGAAGCGCTGCGCGCCTCGCGGCAGGTCGTAGAGCGCGCGCTGAACGTCCAGCGCAGGGACCAGCGTGAGGAGCCGGTTCAGAGCTTCGTGGCGATGATGTCGCTCGCTCCGTCGCGGGCGAAGCGCACCGCGTCGTCGACCATCTGCCGGAACGAGAACGGCGGGTCGTAGCCGAAGTCCCGGCGGGCCGCCGACAGGTCGTGCTCGTAGTAGGTGGGCGTGACCGGCAGGTCGAAGGTCGAGCAGGGGGCGCCGAGCCGCTCGGCCAGGTAGGGGACGACGGTGTCCCAGGTGATCGGCCGGCCGGAGGCGAGCTGGTAGACCCTGCCGAAGGTGTTCGCGTTGCCCGTGGCGCGCTCGTAGGCGTGCACGATGTCGCGTACCTCCACCGTGTGCTTCTTCCACGGCCGTCCGCGGCGGTCGCAGGCGACGATCAGGTGGGGCTCGCCGGCATAGGCGGCACGCATGGCAGCGAGCACCTCCCGCGCATCCTCATCGGAGCTCGATTGGAGCTGATCGATGAAGGTCCGCAGGTGGAACTGCGGGAAGCTGAGCATCTCGCCGGCGCCGAAGGCGAAGCTGTAGCGGAACACGGTCGCCGGCATGCCCTCGTCCCGGACGTAGCGGTCCACCAAGTGCTCGGTCAGGATCTTGCTGTACCCGTACCAGCCGGTGGTGTCCAGCGGGAGCGTGTCGACGCCGATCGGCTCGTCGATGCCGTCCTCCGGGTACTTGTGCATGGTCGCGTCGGTGCTGGAGACGATCACGTGCCGCAGCCTGGAGCCCAGCCCGGAGGCGGCCTGAAGCACGTTGAAGGTGCCCTTGACGTTGGTGTCGAAGTACTGCTCCGGCGTGAACGGGCCGCCGGCCTGAAAGGCGGCTCCGAGGTGCAGGATCACCTCCTGCCCGTCGGCTGCGGCATTCACGTCGGCCGAGCGGGCCAGGTCGCCCTCGAAGATCTCCGCGCCGAGTTGCCGTAGCTTCGCGCTCTGGCGGTCCTCCGGCCAGACGAAGCCGCGCACGGCGTGCCCGCGGTCCAGGAAGTGGCGGGCGACGTTGGCGCCGATGCGGCCGGTGATGCCGGTGATCAGGATGTTCATGATCGGCCTTGCGTATGCCGGCCGACCATAGGCCGCGGGGCGCGGGCCGTCCACCGCCCGCGGGCGCGCTCGCCATCCGCTTCGGCGCCGAAGTACGCTGCAGCGCGAACGGTACGGAGGAGGCTCGCACAGAGTGGAGGAGGCTCGCATGGCAACAGAGGCAGACGGCGTGCTGATCATCGTCGGCGACGCCACCGAGACGGTGGATACGCTCTATCCGTTCCTGCGCGTGCAGGAGGAGGGGTTCCGGCCGGTGGTCGCCGGCCCGGAGCGGCGGCGCTACCAGATGGTGCTGCACGAGATCCCGCAGAGCGGCTGGGAGATCACCCGCGAGTACGAGGGCTACACCATCCAGGCCGAGGTCGCCTTCGCCGACGTGCGGCCCGAGGAGTACGTCGGGCTCTTCTTCTCCGGCGGCCGGGCGCCCGAGTACATCCGCTACGACCCGGACCTGGTCCGGATCACCCGCCACTTCTTCGAGCGAGACAAGCCGGTGGCCTCGGTCTGCCACGGCGTGGAGATCCCGGCCTACGCCGGGGTGGTGAAGGGCAGGACGATGGCGTGCGTGCCCAAGTGCCGGTTCGACCTGGAGGTGTGCGGCGGGATCTATTCCGAGGAGCCGTGGGCGGTCGACGGCAACCTGGTCTCCGGCCGCACGTGGCACGACCACGGCCGCTACATGCAACACTGGATCGCGCTGCTGCACGCGGAGCGCACGCGCATGGAGGAGGCGGCATGAGCAGTCCGATGAAGCTGGGATACGGCACCTACGCCATGCAGAAGCTGGACGTGTACGAGGCGCTGCCGCGGCTGCGCGCGCTCGGCTACGAGACGATCGAGATCATGGGCGAGGAGGGCTGGTCGACGGCGCCGGACCTGATGGACCCCGAGGACCGCACGCGGCTCGCAGGCACCATTCGCGACCTGGGGTTCGACCTGTCGGCGGTAATGGCGCTGCTGCCGCTCTGCGAGGAGGGCGCCGGCCGGCCGGCGATGCTGGAGCGGTTCCGGGCCATCTGCGGCCTGGCCCGCGACCTGTGGCTGGACGACGGGCCGGCGGTGTTCAGCTCGCCGCCGGCGCATCCTCACCCGCCCTGGGACGGAGGGCGCGAGAGGATCGCGGCCAGCCTGCTGGAGCTTGCAGACATCGCCCGCGATCACGGCGTGATCCTTGCGGCCGAGCCGCATGTCGGCGGCGCCCTGGACGCTCCGGAGAAGGCGGTCTGGCTGATGGAGCGGACCGATCATCCGGCGCTGCGCATCAACTTCGACATCAGCCACTTCCACGTACAGGGGATGGATCTCCGGCACAGCGTCGACCTGTGCCTGCCGCACGCCGTGCACATCCACGTCAAGGACGGGTACCTCGACGCCGACGGCAACGTCGTCTTCCAGCTTCCCGGCGAGGGGAGCCTGGACCTGGGCGAGTACTTCCGCCTGGTGGTTGGGCACCGCACGGACATCGCGGTGACCGCCGAGGTGAGCGCCATGATCTGGAAGCGTCCCGACTACGATCCCTGGGATGCGGCGGAACGTTGCCATGCCGCCCTTGCGGCGGCGAGGGACTCGGTCGCCTGACGTTCCATGACCCGGTGATACGTCCCATCGCGCGGGAGGACCTGGAGGACTGCGCGCGGCTGTTCCGCGAGGTATTCGCCGAGCCGCCGTACCGGGAGTCCTGGAGTGCTGCACAGGCGCTCGAATATCTCGAACGGTTCTGGCGGTTCGACCCCGAGCACTGCCTGCTGGCGCTCGACGGCGAGGAGGTGACCGGAGCGATGTTCGGCTACTGCTACCCGTGGCGGAACCGCGTCAACTACTACATTCAGGAGCTGTTCGTGCGGGCCGATCGGCGGCGGTCAGGGCGCGGTCGCGGACTCATCAGTCACCTGCTCGACTCGCTCGGAGGCACGCAGGCCTCCATCTCCCTGATCGCCAACAGGACGACGCCCGCGGCGAGGTTCTACGAGGAGCTGGGGCTGCGGCAGCACCAGCGCTACAAGTTCTACGCCGGCACGGTGCGTGCGGAGACGATCAGGCGGTAGCCGGGGGCTGGTACGCTTCCCAGAGCGCCCGGTAGTAGCGGAGCAGGCGCTCCCCGTCGGCGTTGCCCTGGATCTCGGCCAGCGTGTATCCGGTGTAGCCGTCGCGCTGGAGCCTCGCGAACAGGTCGCGCCACGGGTAGTCGGTGTGCAGCTCGTTGATGTGCACGAGTCCGATCTTGTGGCGCAGCAGCCCGTAGGCTTCATCGATGGAGCCGTTCACGGGCTCGCCCGGGTTCGAGTTCCAGCAGAGATAGGCGTTGTCGTGGTCGGCGTGATCGATGATGGTGCGCATCCGGCGCGGCTCCTGCGTCTCGCGGCCGTGCACCTCGACCCGGACCGCGACGCCCAGGTCAGCGGCTGCCTGCGCGCACTCGCGGACGGCAAGCCCGATCTGCTCCAGGGTCTTCTCCTCGGGGATGCCCGCCTCGGTCTGCAGGCCGTTGGGCCGCACCTTGATGCCGGGACAGCCCAGGTCGGCGGCAAGCTGCGCATAGGCGATGGTGCCGCCGACGTTCTCGCGCACGACCGCCGGATCGACGGCATGGTACTCGAACGCGCTGCCCAGGCCGGCGATCTCCACGCCGCCGTCGGCGAACCGCTGTCGTACCTCCGCGCGTTCGGCCGCGCTCAGCTCCACCTCCACGCCGTGCGCATGGGTCGTGCGGAGCTCGACCCCGGCCATGCCTGCGGCGTTGCACATGCTGATGAGCGTGGGCACGTCCCACTCCGCACCGATCTGGTACGTGACGAATCCAAGTTTCACGGCAACCCCTCCCCGCGGCTCGGTCGCGGTCCCGCACCGTAGCGGAGGAGGCGCGCAGTGTCCACGCATCAGGGCGCGCCGAGGATGTCGGCCAGGTGGGCAAGCCGCCGCGCACGGGCCCTCGCCGTCAGCGGCCCCCGTTGGCATGTTCCCCGACCAGGTACGGCGGCGGCGCGATCCGCGCGCGGACCGCCGCATCGTCGCTTGCGGGCGCGCCAGCGACCGTGCGCAGCGGCACGACTCCTCCCCAGAAGGGCAGGAGGTAGTCGGCCTTGCTGTCGACCGGCGGTCCGGAGCGCGTCTTGGCGGACACCTCCTCCAGCGGGAACTCGATTACGGAGGTGATGGCCAGCTCCTCGGCGGTCGGCGGGCGCACATCGCCGGTGCGTCCCGGGATCAGGCTCTCGACCAGAGCGTCGAGGGCGCGGCGCTTGCGCGCGCCGTGGACCGCGTGTCCGCACGCATGGATGACCACGGAGCGGTAGTTCATGGAGGAGTGGAACGCGGAGCGGGCCACGACCAGTCCGTCCAGATGGGTGACGGTGATGCACGCCGGCGCGCCGCTCTCGAGCGCCCGCAGCATCGTGCTGTGGCGGTTGCCGTGCACGTACACGCGCTCGCCGATGCGTGCGATCGCCGTGGGCAGGACCCGTGGCGCGTCGCCGGCGACGAAGCCGACGTGGCAGACGAGCGCCTGGTCGATGATCGCGTGCACGGTGTCGCGGTCGTACGTGGCGCGCTTCGGGCTCCGGCGCGCGCGGCTGCGCTCGGTGGGGGCGTAGATCTCGGCTGAGTCGTTCATCAGGCACTCCTTCGCATCCCTGTGGGGCCAGCTCTACCCAAGCAGTTGTCCGTCATGTACCATCCTTTTTGATACCAAGAAAAGATCCAATATTGCATGTCTTATAGAACCAATTTGGGGAGAGACATCCACCAGTTGCCGCCGGAGGTCACTCCCGACCGGGGTTCCGCGGAGCCGCTCTATCGGCAGATCTACCGGAGCCTGCGGGCGGCCATCCTGTCGGGACGGCTGGAGCCTGGGACGCGGCTCCCCTCGACTCGGGCGGCTGCGAGCGAGTTGGGGGTGGGCAGGAACACCGTGATCGCCGTCTTCGAGCAGCTCGCCGACGAGGGCTTCGTCAGCTCCCGGATCGGAGACGGCACCCGTGTCGCGGAAGTGGACGCCGCGGTCATCCGCCGCTCGCTGCAGCGCGCTCGCCACGCGGCTGCGCGGCCGGACTCGTCGCCTGCCGTCGGGACCGCGGCTCTCTCCGGCCGGGGCCGGGCGTTGTCCGGCGTGCCGCGGGGATCGTTTGCCCACGGCGCGTTCCAGACCGGACTGCCCGACATCGCGGCGTTTCCGCACCGCATGTGGGCGCGGATCGTGGCCCGCCACGCCCGTGAGCCGGAGGCGGAACGGCTCGGATACGCCGACGCCGCCGGCGACCCCCGGCTGCGCTCCGCCATCGCCGGCTACGTAGCGGCGGCGCGCGGCGTGGAATGCTCCCCGGAACGGGTCATCGTCGTGACCGGCGCCCAGGCCGCCCTCGACCTGTCCGCCCGCCTGCTCCTCGATCCCGGGGATCGGGCATGGCTGGAGGAGCCGGGATACCTCGGCGCACGAGCCGCGTTGATCGCCGCGGGCGCCAGGATCGAGCCGGTACCCGTGGACGGGCAGGGCATGGATGTCGAGGCAGGTGAGACGCGTTGTACGACCGCTCGATTGGCCTATGTCACGCCCTCGTGCCAGTACCCGACGGGATCGACCCTGGTGCTGGAGCGCCGCCTCCTGTTGCTCGACTGGGCGGAGCGCGCCGGCGCCTTCGTGATCGAGGACGACTACGACAGCGAGTACCGCTACCGCGGCCGGCCGATCGCCTCCGTACAGGGACTCGACCGCCACGGCCGGGTGGTCTACGTCGGCACCTTCGCCAAGACCATGCTGCCGGCGCTGCGGGTGGGCTACCTGATCGTCCCGGAAGGCTTGCAGGACGCCTTCGCCAACGCGGTCCGGAACACGGGGCAGACGGCGCCGCAGCCGGTGCAGGGCGCGCTGGCGGAGTTCATCGACGCCGGCCACTACGGCGCCCACGTCCGGCGGATGCGGAACCGCTACGCCCAGCGCCAGACGTTGCTGTTTGCGCTGCTGCACGAGCACCTGGCGGGGGCGATCGAGCCGGTGCCCACCGACTCGGGCATGCAGGTCGCCGGGTGGCTTGCCGATGGCGTGGACGACCGCGCCGTCGCCGCAGCCGGCCGTCGCGCCGGCCTCGCCCTGCGGCCACTCTCCCCCTACTGGGTGGGACCGGGCGCGCGGCCGGGCGTGCACCTCGGGTACGCGGCCGTTCCGGAAGACGAGCTGAAACCTGCCGTGCAGCGCCTTGCGCGCGTCATCGGCCGATATGGGAGGTCACTATAGAACCTACCGCGTCCAGGCAAAGAGAGTGGCCCGTTGGTCTTCAGGCGATGCTCTATTTGGCCGACCACGGACTTAGATCAAGAGCGAAGATAGTTGCGAATTACACAACGCCAGTAGCGCGGGAGATTTCGGCATGGCAGGTAGGCGGAGGGGCGGTACCATCGTACCCACGGCATCCTGGGCTCCAGCCGGTTGCCCCTTGGGACGCTTGACGCCACGGTGTCGGTCTACCATGCTCAGCACGCCATGTCGCTGGGAACAACGCTCGCCGACATAACGACGAGGTTACGCAAGAACGAGTATCCGAACGAGCAGGCGATCTCGCAAGGAATCGTCCTTAGGCTACTTCGGGAACTGGGTTGGGACACGTATGATCCCACTGTGGTCTGGCCCGAATACCAGACAGGAGACGGACGAGCGGACTTCGCACTGTGTCATCCGCGATCGAAGCCGGCGATTGTTATCGAGGTCAAGCAGGTGGGCAGAGCGGACGGCGCCGTGAGGCAGGCGCTACAGTATGCGTTCCACTGTGGCGTGCCTTTCGTAGTTCTCACCGATGGCAGATTCTGGAACTTCTACCTTCCAGCTGCGCAGGGTGACTACGAGGATCGACGGATCCATCGACTTGACCTGTTTGATCGGTCGGCGAGCGAAGCCACCGAAGCGTTTCGGCGCTATCTCGCTCATGAGAACGTAACTTCCGGCCAATCGCTCAAGACTGCACAAGCCGAGTACGACACGCTTAGCAAACGCTCGCAAGCGACAGGGGCCATGTCTGAAGTCTGGCGAGAATTGGTGGAAGAGAGAGCCGAGGCACTAATCGAGGTTCTGCTAAACGCGGTGGAATCCAAGGTAGGGTACCGTCCGAACCCAGACGATGCTGCTGAATTCCTGAGTACTCGACTTGCCGTGGTACCCGCAGCACCGCAGTCCGGAAGTACTGCCGCACAAGACGACTCAACCGCTGTAGCACCTTCAAGCCGTGCCAAGAGAGGCGTGACCACTGTGTCGAAGACACGTGCAGGAGAGACCATCTCGCCTGTATCTCCGGATAGCCCTGTATCTCCGGATAGCAGGGTGCCGCTTGCCGAGGAAAAGACACTCTACATCTTCGGCAACAGGTACCAATTCCCGACCGCCAACAAAGCGCTGGCCATCGTGCTTCGAGAGCTGGCGAACAAGGACCCTTCCTTTCTCGAGCGTTGTGCACGCGATCCACGCGCTCAAGGTAGAACGCGGCGTCTCATCGGCCGAACACCCGAAGAACTCTATCCGCACGACAAGAAGTTCTGGTCTGCTCACGAGAAGTTGCCGGGAGGATGGGTGATCGCTACTCACCTCAGTAATTCTGGGAAGCGCCGGTTCATTGAATTCGCTGCCCAAGTCGCTGGAGTTAAGATGGACAAGGATATCGTGATCCCGTTTTGATAAGGACTGCTTCGCCGGACTATCGCTCGCCAACGAACCCGGCCTGCGAGTCGTGAATTGGCTGCCAAGGGAGGGGACGTTTCCAGGGACCTCTCAAGCCCGAGCGCTGCCCTTGAAGCTCCGCTTCCGGCTCCGATTGTTGACCCAAGCCGGGCTTGGCGTCGATTCCCCGCCCGGACGGACGCTATATAACAGCCGCTCAGCCGCCTCGGCGGTTGGCCCTATACGCGGTGGCTAGGGTATCATTCGCTCAGGCACTTGAGGCTGGGGACCTATCAGCGTTGCGCAGCCTTCCGAAGGCCGACTACCACTGCCACTGTTACTTCGGTACCCGTATCGAGAACGTCGAACGCTGGCTGGGGCGTTCGCTGGAGCGACCGATCATCCCGATGCGAGGGCTGCAGGGCATGCGGGACTACGCCGCACGGGCTATCGACCCGTACGTGAACTCACGGGCAGGGTTCGAGTTCACGGCAGATGCCGCGCTGGAGGATGCGGCCGGAGACGGCGTTCGGCGGCTGGAAATGAGCTTCGACGTGCGCGGGGCCGGCCACTACGATGCAGGATTCGCCGGGTGGGCGTCGTTCATCGGAAACCTGGTGAAGCGTCATCGCCACCGCATCGGTCTGCGACCGGAACTGGGGATCGCCCGAGAGATCGTCGGCAACGCGGAGATTGAGGCGCGTATCTGCGAAGCGATCGACTCGGGCATGTTCAAGTCCATCGATCTGTACGGCGATGAAGCTGGATGCTCACTCGGGTTCGTGGTCCCGCTCTATGACCACGCTCGATCGGCAGGGATGAAGCTGAAGGCACACGTGGGCGAGTTCGGAGGACCGGAACGGGTGAGGGAGGCCGCTGACCGACTCGGATTGTCCGAGATCCAGCACGGCATCGCGGCGGCAGAGTCCGAGGACGTGATGGGCTGGCTGGCCAGAAACCGGATTCGTTTGAACGTCTGCCCTTCGAGCAACGTCATGCTGGGCGCGGTGTCCAGCCTCGCATCACACCCCGTGCGCGTGCTCGTCGACCACGGTGTCGACGTGACGCTCAATACGGACGACCCCTTGATCTTCGGCCAGAGCGTGTCGCAGGAGTACCTGAACCTGTACGGCGCCGGCGTTCTCTCAGCCGACGATCTTGACGCGATACGCATGACATCCATGAGATGACCTTCATCCTGATTCGCAGCCCTCTGGTCGGACCGCTGTTCTGGAAGCCGACGGCGTCAGCGTTGACATCGGCCGGCTGCGCTGCGATCACGCCGCGGATCACCAACCCGGCGGATCGTGACGGAAGCTATGTTCGGCTGCACGTCGATCAGATCGTGGACCAACTGCCGGACGTACTGGGTCCCGACGTGTTCCTGGTTGCGCACAGTGGCGCCGGTGCCCTACTTCCGGCGCTGCGCGTGGACATGGCTTTTCCGTCAGCCATGATCTTCGTGGACTGCGATCTGCCTGAGCAGGGGAAGAGCCGTTTCGATCAGTTTCCTCCGGAGGCGCTCGCTGCGTTTCGAGCAGAGGCGAGGTTCGGCATGCTTCCGGTGCTCTGGGGCGAGGCGGACGTGCAGTCTGCCATCGCGTGCGCGGACATCCGCAGGTATTTCGTCGAGGAATTGCGGCCTACGCCGCTCCGCGTCTATGGAGAGCCGATACCGGTCGGGATCGGAGTCGAGGAGCGGGATCACGGCTACGTGCTTCTCACCGGGCAATACCAGGATTCGTTCGACATCGTATCGGCGAGGGGATGGGTTACCGAACGGCATGAGTCGAGTCACTTCCACCCATTGAACGACCCGGCGCGGATGGCCGGGATGCTCGTCCGTGTCGGGACGCGAATCGGAGAGCGGCGCCGCCGATGATCTTGAAGGGGAGCGCGTTGCATCGATCCGAGGCTGAGAATGCCGGACCTCCGCCGGCGGACACCGGGCCAGGCGAGTTCGACTTCCGCAGCCATCGGCCGGCACACCCGCTTGGCCGCCTGGTCGAATCGATCTGGTACGCGAGAGGCCGGATCAGCTACACCCGCGAGAAGATCGCGCCGACCGGATCCTCGGTGGCGGTCTTCGTGTTGGGCGATCCGATCCTCCAGACGCCGAACGACGGCGACGGCCCGACGCTGCGAGCCGATCGCGGGTTTCTGATCGGACCTCACGACCGCCCGGTGATCAACGAGCCGACCGGGGAGACGTTCGCGGTGGGCATCGTGTCGACCCCCGTCGGTTGCGAGGCGCTGTTCGGGGTCCGTCCATCGACGATCCGCGGCCGCACCATCGACCTGGAATCTGCGTGGCCGGCGGCGGCTGACCTCAGGGCCGGTCTGCTCGCGTGCACGCGCCCGGAGGGGATGCTCGACTTCGTGGCGGACCATCTCGCGGCCAACCAGGGCGACGTCGCGGGTCTCGATCGATGTGAGCGGGCGGTGGCGATGCTGGAATCCGACCCGAGGCGGCCGATCGCCGACATCGCCGTCGAGATCGGCGTCTCCCATGGACATCTGGACCGCGAGCTCGGTCGAATCGTGGGGCTCAGCCCGCGCGCGCTGGCGAGGCTGCTGCGGATGCGGCGCCTGCTGGCCGGCATCGACGTGCGTGGAGAGGTCGATTGGTCGGACCGTGCCGCCGAACTCGGCTGGTTCGACCAGGCGCACCTGATCCGGGACTTCAAGCGCCATACCGGCGTGCCTCCGTCGCGGTACCTCGCGGCCCAGCGTGCAGCCTTCAGCGCGGACGAAATTGACGATGCGGTGGGATTCGTCCCCGAACGGTGAGCCGGTGAAGTCCATACAATACGGGACCCGGCGGCGCGCGTACGGTGGGCGTGAAAGGAGGAATGGATGGCACCGACATTCGCGGTCGAGGAAACGATCGACAGACCGGCAGGGGAGGTCTGGGATGCCCTCACCGACTGGAGCAACGCCCACCGGTGGATGCCCGGCGTCGACCGGATGGAGGCCCAGGGCGAGACCGCGGCGGGCACGGAGATCCGCTTTCATGCCCGGAACGCGGAGCGGACGTCGGTCATCGCCCGCTGCGATGCGGGGAGCTCGATCGTGCTGCGCTCGGTGCAGGGCGGCGTGACCGCCGACTACACGTACGAGCTGCATCCGGCCGGTGACGCCGCTACCCGCGTGACGCTGGTCGCCGAGTGCCGCTTCCGCGGGCTGCTTCTCCTGATCATGTCGCCGCTCATCCGGCGGGCGATCCGCAGCGCCGACGGCGTCCAGCTCGAGCGGCTCAAGAAGGTCGTGGAGGCGGACTGACCGGCCGCGCCGGACGCTCAGGTGCCGGCCGGCGCGGCCGAGGATTCGTAGATTCGCACCCACTCCTCGGCCGACGGGCAGACCGATGCGGGGTCTCTCCGGCTGCGGGCGATGAACCCCGGCACCTGCTGACGGCCGGTGGGAAGGTCGGGGTGCGAGTAGCGCAGGTCGAGGCTCCAGCGGATGTGGTCGGAGACGTTCGGTATCGAGCGGTGCATGGTCTTGTGCTGGGTCAAGAGCACGCCGCCGACGCGCACCGGGCAGAGGACGTGCTCGCCGTCGGGGAGCTGCTCGTCGACGACGCCCTTGAAGTTGCCCGCCGGTCCCATGCCGCGCTCGTGGCCGATCAGCGGCGCCCGGTGGCTGCCGGCGATGACCTCCATGCAGCCGTTCTCCCGCGTGGCGTCGACCAGCGGGATCCAGAGGTTGACCATGAAGGTCTCCGAGGCATCCGGCTGCAGGTAACCCAGGTCCTGGTGCCACGGCACGACGCCCTCGTCCTGGTGGGGCCGCTTGGCGCGGACGTTGAATTGCGGATGAGCCAGGATCTCCGGGCCGATCACGGTCTCGACGATGTCGAGGAGGGAGGGACAGGTGTAGATCCGGAACATCCCCGGCGTGCGTTGCTTGCCGCGGCCCAGGTCCAGCAACGGGGCCGGATCGTCGAGCTGCAGCGCCAGCGCGTGGAACCGGCGCTCGAACGGCTCGTCCCCGTGCGCGTCGGACAGCCGGCCGTCGGCCATCGCGGTGCGCGCGAAGGCGTCGATGTTCGCGTCGAGCTCGGCGCAGAACGGCTTTAGCACCGCCGGGTCGATGGCGTCCTCGACGAGGAGGTAGCCCTCGTCGCGAAAGAAGGCGAGTTGTCGCTCGGTCAGTCCGGACATGAGCTATTCCTCCGGTCAGGCTGGTCCAGTTTACCCCGATTCGGCCGCGAGCGGGGCAGTGAACCTCATTCGAAGCGTGAACCTTTTGCCCTTGAACCGCGCCCTGTGAGATGAAGCCGGAACGGACCGATGGAACCTCGCATGGATCGCACCGCCAACACCGATCAGGAACTCGCCCGGAGCATCGGGAGCGGCGACAAGGACGCGTTCGTCGCGCTGGTCCGGCGTTACGAGCGACCGCTAAGTGCGCTCGTCCGCGATCGACTCGGATCGCGCGAGGCGGTCGAGGACGTGCTGCAGGAAACGCTCATGCGGGCGTGGTCGGCGTTGCGGGTGCAGGAGCCGAAGAACGTGCGCGCGTGGCTCTACCAGGTGGCGCGGAACCGCTGCAGCGACCACCTGCGTTCCAGGCAACGGCGGGAGCGGATCGCCGGGCCGGAGGAACTTGCGCTGACCGTGAACCGCATGGGGATGGCGGATGCGCGCCGGCGCCGGTCCGCGGAGGCGGTGATCGACGCCCTGGAGGCAGTGCCGGAGCAGGAGCGTCGGGCGCTGCGTGCCTTCTACCTGAACGGAATGAGCATCGCCGAGATAGCCGCCCGCCATCGCTGTCCGCCGGGAACGGTCAAGCGCCGGCTGTCGCACGGTCGCGACCGCGTGCGCAGAGAATTGGGCATTGTGAAAACGAGGAGGGGTATCACGATGAGTGCCGACAACCGGAGAGCCGGCAGGCGGCCGTTTCCCGACCGTCGTCCGGAGATCACGGTCTCCAGGAGTACGGCGCAGCCGTTCTCCATCGACCTTCGCGAGCTGGCGTGGTGGTTCATCGTGCCGGAAATCGGCGAACGGGTGCGCTGGGCCGAATACGAGCAGACCCGTGATGGTTCGGCGCCGAAGTTGACCGAGGTCAACTCGATGGTGGCCCGGCGTCCGGCCATCGTCCACGGACGGGAGTGCGTGGAGATCGAGGTGGACGAACAGGCGTACGGCGATCGGACCGGGTTGGTCCAGATCAACCATTCTCAGGACGAGGAGTATCGACGCGCCAGGGTCTGGGGCCGGCTGAATGGTACCGAGGTGCAGTGGGTGGCGTATGAGTCCACGCGGAAGGGCGACGGCACGACGGAGCTGCAGACGTTCCTTGACGAGAGCTGGGAGCACAACTTCGGGTCGTTTGCTCGCCGGATCGAGGACAAGGACTACCTGACCGAGCGGCCGGACGGAACGCTCGAACGGACTCCGGACACTCCTGGCATGTTCGCAAGCGGCCTGTTCGACGTCCGCATTGGCAAACGCGAGTTCGCGTGCATGCGCGTCTTCGAAATCGAACCGGATGCAACCGAAGCCGACACGTTGGTTCTGGCTTACCTGAGCCGCGAGGGCCGAACGGTCCTGTTCCGGAGATACAACGGCAACCGGTGGGGCAAGCTGGACCAGCCGCCGCATCGAACGGGCGGTACCGAGATGACCTGGGCCGAGGATCTGCCGCACGCTGATCGGCTGGCGATCGACGGCAAGACCTACGTGCATCAGTGGGACTACCTGACCGAGGAAGCCTGCGGACTCCAACGGTAAGCGAATCGCACGGCTGCCATGAACGAACGACTGCGGAGCGTTGCCCAGGGATTCGTGCTGGCGGTGCGCCAAGCTCCCGGCGCATTCACGCGGCTCCTCCTGCTGAACGTGGTCGGGGGAGCGGCGCCTGCGGCCGTGTTGCTCACCCAGAAGGTGATCATCGACGGTATCGCCGGCTCCACGGGCGATCACGGGCTCGTGTCGCTCCTCCGCACGCCGTCCCTCCTGGCCGCGGCGATCGCGGGATTCCTGGTACTGGATCTGATCCTCGACTTCGTGGAGCAGTTCGTAGACTTCGAGGAGACCACGTTTCGCGACCGGATTCTGGCCGGAACGAAGCGTCTCATCCTGGAACGCCTCGGGAAGCTGCGCAGCATCCGCCCGTTCGAAACGCCGGCGTTCGCACGCCGCCTGAACCTTGCGGTGGAGAGCATCCCGAGCATCGATCACTTCGGCAACGCGCTGAACTACCTGATGGTCGGGCTGCTCGCGGTTGTTCCCGTAGCCGCGCTGACGGCCACGCTGGCCTGGTGGGTGCCGCTGCTGATCATCGCGGCGGTCACTCCGTCGATGCAGGTCCAGAACCGGGTCGAGGACCGCTCATGGTCGCTCAAACAGGGGCAGGCGGAGACCGCAAAGCGGATGGACGCCCATGAACGGATGCTCACCGCTCCCGACTACGCCAAGGAGACACGCCTGCTCGCCATCGGCGGGTTGCTGTTGGGGCGGTGGCAGACGATGTTCGACCGTGCGCTGCGCGAGGTGCTTGGCGTTCGGGCGAGGGGCCGGCGCACGGTGCTGCTCTGGTCGCTGCTGTCGGCTGCCGGCGTTGGTGGAGCGTTCCTGTTCGTCGTGCAGCAGGGGCTGCAAGGGACGCTGTCCGCCGGCGATCTGGCGCTCTATATCGGGTCGATCTTCTATCTGCGCCGCGGCCTGATGCGCTTCCTGCACTGCCTCGTCGAAATCCAGGCGGCGGGTCTGCGGGTCAGAGCCATCCAGGACGTGCTGGACATGGACGACGGCCTGCGCGACCGGCCGGCCGCCGTCCGAACGGAGTCGGCCGACGGCCTGGTGTTCGAGGACGTCACCTTCCGCTACGCCGGGGCGCAGCAAGACGCGGTGCGTGGCGTGAGCTTCAGTGTCCCACCCGGTCAATCGGTCGCCCTGGTGGGCGCCAACGGTTCCGGCAAGACCACCCTCGTCAAGCTGGCCTGCCGGCTGTACGACCCCGACACCGGTACCGTGAGCTGGAACGGCAGACCGCTGGCCGAGCTTCCGGTCGACGAGTGGCGTTCGCTCGTCTCCGCGCTCATGCAGGACCACTGCCGCTTCCCGGTGAGCGCGTTCGACAACGTGTGGTTCGGTGACGCCACCGCGCCCGATGACGACCTCAGCGGCGTGCGTGCTGCGGCGCGGCAGAGCGGCATCGGCGACCGCATCGAACGGCTGCCGGAGCGGTGGCGGACGCCACTGGCCAAGGAGCTCACGGGTGGGCAGGACCTGTCGGGAGGGGAGTGGCAGCGGCTGGCGCTGGCGCGCGCCTTCTACCGGTCCGACGCCGCGCTGGTGGTGCTGGACGAGCCGACCTACGGGGTGGATCCGGCCGCGGAGGGGGACATCTGGGAGCGTGTCCGATCGTGGATTGCGGGGCGCACGACGCTGATCGTCAGCCACCGACTGGGGCTGACCCGCTTCGTGGACGACATCGTGGTGATGGATGGAGGCCGCGTCGAGGAACGCGGCGACCACGCATCGCTCATGGACGCCGGCGGCCTGTACGCTCGAATGTTCGAGACGCAGGCACGCCCCTATCGAGACGGGGACGATTCATGAACCAGCGGCTGCAGAGCATTGCCCACGGGTTCGCGATGGCAATGCGGCAGGCGCCCGGCGGGTTCACGCGGCTGTTGCTGCTGAACGTGGTCGGGGGAGCGGCGCCGGCCGCCGTGCTGTTCATCCAGAAGCTGCTCATCGACGGCATCGCCGGTTCCGATCGCGGCATCGGTCTGGCGGAGATCCTCCGCTCACCAAGCGTCCTGACCGCGGCCGTCGGGGCGTTTCTGGTGCTCAACGTGGTGCTCGACGCCATGCAGCAGATTCTGTCGTTCGAGACCAGCACCTTCCGCGACAGGGTCGTCGGTGGGACGAAGCGCCTCATCCTGAGCGCCGTGCGCAGGCTGCGCGGCGTCCGACCGTTCGAAACCCCCGAATTCGCAAGCCGGCTGAACCTGGCGGTCGAGGCCGTTCCCAGCATCGACTACTTCGGCAAGCTGCTCAACGACGTGCTCATCGGGCTGCTCACCGTGGTGCCGCTGGTGGCTCTGACGGCCACGCTGGCATGGTGGGTGCCGCTGCTCATGGTCGCCGCAATCGCGCCCTCGATGTACGTGCAACACCAGATCGCCGATCGCGAGTGGTCGCTCACCCGAACGCAGGCTGAGACGGCAAAGCGCATGCACTTCCACGAGCGGATGCTCGGGGGGCTCGATTACGCGAAGGAGACGCGCCTGCTCGGCATCGGCGGTCTGCTGTTGGGGCGCTGGCAGGCGATGTTCGACGGCGCGCTGCGAGAAGTCCTGCGCCTCCGGGCGCGGGGCCGCCGCACGGTGGTCCGGTGGTCGCTGCTGTCGGCCGTCGGCGTCGGCGGAGCGTTCCTGTTCGTCGTCGAGCAGGGTCTGGACGGAACGCTGTCCGCTGGCGACCTGGCGCTCTACATCGGATCGGTCTTCCACCTGCGAAACGGCCTCTTCATGTTGATCTCGTCGCTCGTCGAGCTCCATGCCCAAGGTCTGCGGGTCAGAGCCATCCAGGACGTGCTGGACCTGGACGACGGCCTGCGCGACCGGCCGGCCGCCGCCAGAACGGAATCGGCCGAAGGCCTGGTGTTCGAGGACGTCACGTTCCGTTACGCCGGCGCGCAGGAAGACGCCTTGCGTGGCGTAAGCTTCAGCGTCCCTCGCGGACGATCGGTCGCCCTGGTCGGCGCCAACGGTTCCGGCAAGACCACCCTCGTCAAGCTGGCCTGTCGCCTGTACGACCCCGACACGGGCACCGTGCGCTGGAACGGCCGGCCCCTGCCCGAGTTTCCCGCCGACGAATGGCGCGCGCACGTCTCCGCGCTCATGCAGGACCATTGCCGCTTCCCGGTGAGCGCCTTCGACAACGTCTGGTTCGGCAACGCCGCCGCGCCCGGCGACGACCTGAAAGGGGTGCGCGCCGCGGCACGGCAGAGCGGCATCCGTGAGCGCATCGAACGGCTGCCGGAGCGGTGGCGGACGCCGCTGTCCAGGGAGCTCGCCGGCGGGCAGGATCTGTCGGGAGGCGAGTGGCAGCGGCTGGCGCTGGCGCGCGCCTTCTACCGGTCCGACGCCGCGCTGGTGGTGCTGGACGAGCCGACCTACGGGGTGGATCCGGCCGCCGAGGGGGACATCTGGGAGCGCGTGCGGACGTGGATCGCGGGGCGCACGGCGTTGGTCGTCAGCCACCGCCTGGGTCTGACCCGCTTCGTGGACGACATCGTGGTGATGGATGCGGGTAGCGTCGTGGAACGGGGCGACCACGCGTCGCTCATGCAGGCCGACGGCCTCTATGCGCGCATGTTCCGCACACAGGCGCGGCCGTACCTGGACTGAGCCAGGATTGCGTCAGCGGAGGGGACGATGAACCTCGCGGCACTCACCGGACCGAAGGCGTTCGGCAGGGCATACCGGATCATGCTCGACAACGACCCGCATGCGCCGGCAAGCGCCGATCGGGCGACCATGGCGAGCATGATCCGACTCTGTGATGAGAGCGCTCGCTATCTCTATGAGAGTTACACGTGTCGGTCGATCGCCAATGTCGCCGGAACCCGTCCGGGGCTGGAGCGCTTCCTTGCCCAGGCTGGATCGCCCGCGGGCGAGTCCGAGCGACGGGTCGCCGCCATCGCGGAGCTGACACGCGGCTTGGCTGACAGGAGCCCGGCCGGCGGACTGTCGGAGATGAGGTTCGGAGGCACGGAGGAACAGATCATCGAACGCGGATCCGACTGGTGCGCGGACGTGGCCCGGGTGGGGTGTGCGCTGTATCAGGTTGCCGGCTTTCCGTGCCGCATGGTGTATCTGTTCGATCTGCAGGCCGCGTACAGTGGGCACGTGATCGTGGAGGTCCATCGTTCCGGAAAATGGGGCGCGGTCGATTCGCGCTCCGGCGTCGTCTACCGCACGGACGACGGCGCGCCCGCGACCACCTGGGAGCTCATGAACGATGCCGGCCTGGTGAAGCGGCACGCAGGCCCGGAGGCGTGGTACACGAACCCGGAGCAGTTCACGGCGGCCGGGATCGCCAACTACCACGTCCAGGATGCGGCGCGGTACGACTACCCGGTGACCGGCGTGAACGGCTACACGCGCGCCGTCCTGTCCATGGCCGACCGCGGGTGGCCGGGCGGCCTTCGCTGGCTGCACGGCGAGTCTGACGGGGCAGGGTAGCGCCATGGTGCCGTTCGCCTGGTCGGAGGGGCAGACCGCGGTGCGGGCGGTCACGGCGGCGCAGACGCCGGCGCTGCATGCCGCCTTCCTGGAGTGCGCCGATGCCGCCGGACTCGACCCTTCGTTCGCCCCGGTGCCGGAGGGCGAGATCGCCGAGCTGGTGGCGCGCTCGGAAGCGGACGCGTCGCGCGAGCGCGGCTTCCGCATGCGGAGCATCCACGCCGGTCCGGCCGGCGAGCTGGCCGGCTACTTCCATCTCATGGAGGACGTGCCCGAAGCGGGGGACGCGTGGCTCTCGATCCTGGCGATCCGGCCGCGGCTGCGGCGGAGCGGCGTCGGCATGGCGGTGATCGCCCGCCTCAAGCGGGAGCTGGCCGCCGGCGGCTTCCGCTTCGCCCTGGCACGCGTCTACCTGGCCAACGTGCCGGCCCTTCGGTTCTGGATGCGGCAGGGCTTCACGGAAGTCGTTCCGCACCGCGGCGACTATGTCGGCTCCGACCTGGGGAAGCCCTGCATCGTCCTGCGGGCAACGCTCGGCAGGTAGCCGGTCGCGCGGCGGCCGGGTTGCGCCTCCGCGGTCGGGCAGGCAGACTCCGTCGCCCTGCCGTGCACGACACCGAAGCCATCTCCCCGATAGGCCGGCGCATCCACGTCGTCGGCAACAGCGCATCGGGGAAGTCCACGCTCGCCAGGCGTCTGGCCGAGGCGCTGGACGCGCGGTTCGTGGAGCTGGACGCGCTCAACTGGCAGCCGGGCTGGGTCTCGCTCCACGACCTCGATCCCGGCGAGCTCGACCGGCGGATGCGCGACGCGACCGGCGGGGAGCGGTGGGTGGTCGCGGGCTCCTATATGAGCCACTCGCAACGGGCGTTCTGGGACCGCCTCGACGCCGTGGTCTGGCTGGACCTGCCGATTGCGCTGCTGCTCAGGCGCGTGCTGCGCCGTACCTGGCGGCGCTGGCGGTCGCGTGAGCTCCTGTGGGGGACGAACTACGAGCGGTTCTGGCCGCAGTTCCTGGTTTGGAAGAAGCACGAGTCGCTGCTCGCCTGGATCGTCACCCAGCACGCCCGCAAGCGGAGGGGGATGCTGAAGTACCTGTCGGATCCGCGCTGGTCGCACATACGTTTCGTGCGGCTGACCTCGGCCCGGGAAGTGGAGGCGTTCGCCGCCGCGGTGGAACGTGCCGTGGGCGCCGAGCCGCGGGGCGCTGGCGCGCGGACGACGGAGCCCGACTCGGCGGTCAACCCCGGCTGACGGTCGCTACGGCCGGAGCGGCGGGAGGCGGTAAACCCGGCGGGCCGTGCCGCTGAACAGGGCGTCCTTGTCGGCGTCGGAGAAGTCGGCGGTCATCAGCTTGAACGCGTCGTAGAGCACGCGGTAGGAGACCGAGGCCTTCTCCACCGGGAAGTTGCTCTCGAACATGCAGCGCTCGGGGCCGAAGCAGTCGATGGCGTGCAGGTAGTAGTCGCGCTGCGCCGCCGCGAACTCCTCTGCGGTGACCGGCTCCTCCCGCTCGTCCCAGCCGAAGCCGTTGTCGAACATGGCCATGCCGCCCAGCTTGGCGGCCATGTTCGGGCAGGCCGCAGCCTCCGCCATGCTCGCCTTCCACTCCGCGAAGACCTCCGCGCGCCGGCCGCGCCATGGTCCGACGCCGAGCGGCGTGCCGAAGTGGTCGAGGATGATGAGCGTGTCCGGGGCGCTTCGCGCCAGCGCGATGAACTCATCCATCTGGTAGTGGAAGTGCCAGCTCTCGTAGGTCAGCCCGCGCCGGCCGAGCAGGCGGACGCCGTCGCGGAACGGCTCCTCCGCCGCCAGCCCGGCGGGGGCCGGCCCCGGCGCGTTCTCGGTGCCCGCGCGGTGCGTCCCGTGCGCCAGGGAGTAGCGGAACCCGCGCAGGCGGCCGCCGGCCGCCTCGGCATGCGCGTCGAGTACCTCCTCCAGGCGCGGACCCAGCGTCAGGTCGGCGAAGGCGACGATGCCGGCGATCGCCGGGCCGGGTCCGTGCGCTGACGCGCGCGCCATCGCTTCCACCCACTCGGTCTGGCCGACCGGCCGCAGGTGCTCGGGGCCGCCGCGGCGGTAGTGGGTCCGGCACTCGACGAACATCGTCCGCACCACGTTGTGGCCACAGCGCACGTCGGCGTACAGGTCGTCCAGCAGGTAGGGGCCGCGCCCGTCGCCGCTCCACAGGTGGTGATGCGGATCGACGATCGGACGCTCGGGGTCGAGGATCGCGGCCATCACTCCGCCTCCGCGTCCGGGTCCAGCGGCCGGCCCGGCAGCGACCGGCGCCCGTGCACGGCGTCCCAGCGGTCCTGCACGTCCTGCAGGATGCGCATGGTCGGCAGCACCGAGCGGCCCGGCACCGCGGGGGGGCGCCCCTCGGCCAGCGCGGTGACGAAGTCGATCGTGCAGCGGGCGCAGTTCTCCTGCTCGGTCTCGATGCGCCGCGTGCCGGCGCCCGTGGTCAGGGTGTTCTCAAGGATCTGCAGGCGGTAGGAGTCGCGGTCGGTGACGATCATGGTGTCGTAGAGGCGCTCGCGCGAGTAGTAGGAGCCGGAGCAGAGCAGGCTCTGGTCTGCCTCGGTCTCGACCAGCAGGACCACCTCCATCGGGATGCCCGTGCCCGGATCCGGGGCCGGCATGAAGCTCTGCACGGAGCGCATCGGCGAGCCCTCGACCGCCAGCATCCACAGCCCCAGGTCGAGCAGGTGGGTGGTGTGGTGCCACAGCAGGTTGTCGATCCAGCTCCGGTGGTAGCCGGTCGCGCCGATGTTCTTCAGGCGGTGGATGAAGAAGCGGCCGTGGAAGTGGCGGATGTGCTCCCGGCCCGCGGCCAGCCGCTCGCGCAGCTCCGCCCGCTCCCGGCGGAAGCGCATGGGGTGTACGACGCCGAGCGGGAGCCCGCGGCGCTCCGCTTCCAGCACCACGCGCTCGGACTCCGGATAGCTCATCGCGATCGGGATCTCCACGAGGGTCGGCTTGCCGTGCGCCAGGCAGCGCAGCGCCGTCTGCGCGTGCAGCTCGCTCGGGTTGCCGACGATGACGGCGTCCACGGCGGGATCGGCAAGCGCCTCCTCCAGGTCCACGGTCCAGCGGCGGTAGCCGTAGCGCGCCGCGAACTCGGCCGTCGGCTCCGGCCGGCGGCCCACCAGGACGTACCGGGACTCCGCGGCCAGCGCTTCGGAGTGCCACACGCCCATCATCCCGTGGCCGATCATGCAGAGGTTCATCGGGCGTCTCCTCCGGGTTCAGGCGAGGCGGCCGCTCACGAGCGGCCGACGTTCCGCGCCAGGGGCTCGGGGCGCGTCGGGCGGGTGGCGTAGCGCGCGTTCGGGGCTTCCAGGATTGCCATCTTGCGGTCGTCCATGTCCGGGTAGTGGCGGAAGTCGTCGGGATCGAAGTAGGCGCCGCTCCACGAGGTCCCGTGCGGGGAGAACTTGTAGAACAGGGTCCGGCGTTCGGCGTTCGCCGTCCACGGCAGCGTGCCGTGGGTGAGCGCCTCGGTGAACACGATCGCGTCGCCCGGCCGCGCCGGCACCCGCTGCACGCTGGGGTGGATGCCCTTGCTGAGGTCCTGCCACTGTGCCGGCAGCGGGAGGTTGGCCTTGTGCGTGCCGGGGATGCAGCAGAAGCCGCCGCCGTTCACGTTCGTGTCGTGGAGTTCGAAGGCGACCGCGACCAGGCCGTTGAAGAAGCGGCCGTCGTGGTAGCGGAAGAATTGGGAGCCTCCCGCGGTCTTCCAGCCGCCGTGCAGCATGCCGCCGGGGAACCCCTGCCGCACGTGGGTGTGGACGTTGACGTGGTCGATGCGGAACGTCGGCAGGGACGTATCGCCGTCGACGGGGCGTTCGTGGTTGCCGATCAGCTCTTCCAGGATAGGGCTCAACGCGGGCAGGTCCAGCAGGTCGCGCCACGCCTGGGACCATTGGAGGGGCCCAGCGGGCCGGCCGGCGGGGTCGAGTTGCTCGGAGGGCACGCGCAGCGTGGCTCGCAGTTCCTCGATCTGCGTGCCGGTGACGGCGTCCGGCACGACAAAGTACCCGAACGCGTCGAACAGGTAGCGTTGTTCTTCGGTCATGGGCGCTGCATCCTCATCCTGGCCTAATGAGTCGCCAGCTCGCGGACATGGGCGAGGTCCTTCCTGCTCACGGGCCGAAGCTGTGAGGGTAGCACCGTCGCCACGGCGACGGCATCACCGGTGAGCGTCATGAACTCGACTTCATAGGCTGTCCCGTCACGATGCACGTGAACGGCGGTGCCTACGTCTCCCGATTGCAAGCCCTCGTCCGGGATGTCCTGAGTCAGAACGATGCAGTCGTGTTCGTTGATCATTCGTCTGCCTCCTGTGGATGAGCCGTGATGAGGCGGGGCACGACGTGCCCCTCGTCTACCTGCCAGATAGTACGAATGTGCGCGCTCCGGTTTTCGGGCCCGGCGAAGTATACCATCGACCTCATAGCGGGGGCCGTAGCCCGCGTGCTTCACTCGCACCACATCGTTGCGCTCAGCGTGTTCGCGTAACGCTGCGGCCAGCACTCTCCACGCGTCCTGACGAAACCCCAATCCTGTGAAATAGCGCGCCTTGCTCGCGCCGTATCGGTGATCCGCGTTGAGCAAGTAGCCGACGATCTTGTCCTGTTCGACCAGAGCCAGATGGGCATGAGGAAGCTTCACGTCCGATTGGCGACCATGGATGAGTACGGGTCTCCGAACCCGTCGAGTATAGTATCTCCCGATTGACCATGGTGCTATCGGTGAGCGTCACGATGATCGGCTTCGGGTCCATGGTCCCTGCTCACTCCATCATGTCGGTTTTCGTTCACCGCCCACCGTCCCATGGCGGAGGGACTCCGTGAAGAAGGTCTACGTCATCACCGACATGGAGGGGGTGGCGGGGGTCAACGGCTGGCACGAGTGCCGGCCGGCGCCCGACGGCAGCGACGCCGACTTCGAGCGCTCGCGCCACCTGCTCAGCGACGAAGTGGCTGCCGCCGTGCTGGGGGCACGGGACGGCGGCGCCGGTGAGGTGCTGGTCCTGGACGGCCACCGCAGCGGCGACAACTTCATCGCCGAGCGGCTGCCGGAAGGGGCGCGCTACGTGATGGGCCGGGGCCGTCCCAATCCGCTCGACGGGCTGGACAGGTCGTTCGACGGGGTGATCCTGCTCGGCTACCACTCCATGGCGGGGACGCCGAACGGCCTGCTCGCCCATACGATGAGCGCAGGCACCTGGAAGCGCTTCAGCGTCAACGGCATCACCCTGGGCGAGATCGGCATGATGGCCCTGATCGCCGGCAGCCATGACGTGCCGCTGTGGCTGGTCACGGGCGGCCGCTGCGCCTGCGAGGAGTCGGCGGCCCTGCTCGGGCCGGAGCTGCGCACGCTGATCGTGAAAGAGGACATCGCGCACGAGTCGTCGATCACCGTGGCGCCGGCGGAGGCGCGCCGCATGATCCGCAAGGCCGTGGCCGAGGTGGTCGCCGGGCCGCCGTCCGTGAGGCCGTTCGTGATCGAGCCGCCGTGGACGGCCTCCCTGGAGCTCGCCAGCCGCGAGCTCGCGGACAAGCAGGCGATCCCCTCGAGTCTGCGGATCGACGACGTGACCTTCGCGGCTTCGATCGACTCCATCGACGCCCTGTTGCCCCGCTACTGGGCCACCGCGCGGCCGGCCGCGCCCGAGTGAACGGATGCCCGAACCGCTGAACGTCGCGATCATCGGCTACGGCTTCATGGGGCGCGCCCACTCCAACGCCTACCGACAGGCGGGGCGCTTCTTCGAGCTGCCGTTCGAGCCGGTGCTGAAGGTGGCGTCCGCGCGAACGCCTGCGGCGCTGGATGCCTTCGCCGCGCGTTGGGGGTGGCGGGAGACGGACACCGACTGGCGCCGCGTCGTGGAGCGGCCGGACGTCGACCTGGTCGACATCTGCACGCCGAACAGCTCGCATCGCGAGATCGCCCTGGCGGCGCTGGCCGCCGGCAAGATGGTGGCGTGCGAGAAGCCGCTTGCCATGGACGCGGAAGAGGGGGCGGACATGGTGGCCGCGGCCGGGGCCGCCGGGCGGCCGACCATGGTCTGGTTCAACTACCGGCGGGTGCCGGCGATGGCGCTGGCCCGGCAACTGGTCGACGAGGGGCGGATCGGCCGGCCCTATCACCTGCGCTCGCGCTGGCTGCAGGACTGGACCATCAGCCCCGACGTGCCGCAGGGCGGCGCGGCGCTCTGGCGACTGGAGCGCGCCAGCGCCGGCTCAGGCGTCACCGGCGACCTGCTGGCCCACTCGATCGACCAGGCCATGTGGCTGAACGGGCCGATCGACGCGGTCGCGGCCGTCACGGAGACGTTCGTCACGGAGCGGGAGTTGCAGGACCGCCCCGGCGTGCGCCGGCCGGTGGAGATCGACGACGCCTCCGCGTTCCTGGCGCGCTTCGCCAACGGTTCGCTCGGCACCTTCGAGGCCACCCGCTACGCGCGCGGGCGCAAGAACGAGGACTACCTGGAGATCAACGGCGAGGCGGGATCGTTTGCCTTCAACTTCGAGAATCCGCACCTGCTGGAGTACTTCGACCACCGCGACGACGGCCACGTGCGCGGCTGGCGGACCATCCAGGTGTGGGACGGCGATCACCCCTACATGGCCAACTGGTGGGTGCCGGGCATGACCCTCGGCTTCGAGCACACCTTCATCCACCAGGTCGCCGACTTCCTGCGCGGCCTGGGGGACGGCACCACGCCGTGCCCGGACTTCGCCGCCGCGCAGCGGACGCAGGTGGTGTGCGACGCGGTGCTGCGCTCGGCGGCGGAGCGCGCCTGGATCGACGTCGACTCGTAGCGCGCCCGCGTCCGAGCTACTCGGATGCCTCCAGGTCGATGCCTTCCGCGGCGGCCACGCCTCGGATGTAGCCCGCCGCCGCGTCGTAGGCGATCTGGTCCTCCAGGTGCTCCAGCATCAGCGGCACCGTGTGCGGCAGTCCCTGCAGGCCGCGCAGGTAGGCGGCGTAGTCGATGCCGCCCAGGCCGGGCCGCGTCTCCTCCAGGACCACGGAGATCGCCGCGCTCATCGACCGCCCCTCGCCGCGCGCCATGGCGACGTCCTTGGCGTGGGCGGAGACGATGCGGTCGCCGAACAGCCTCAGGCTCTCGGCCAGGATCGCGGCGTTGCCGAAGTAGGCGCGCGGGCAGTTGACCAGGTTGACCAGGTCCATGTGCGCGCCGAAGCGGTCGCGGTCGACGGCGTCGAGCAGGCGGCGGATGTTGGCCGGCGTGTCGTTGACGCTGAACGGGTAGATCTCGAACACCAGCGATGCGCGGCGCGGGCGCACCTCGTCGATGACCGCGCGCGCCACCTCTACCGCGGCGTCGAAGGCCTCGTCGCCGATGTTGCGCTCGTGCCAGATCTTGGCGTCCGCGGTGACCAGCGAGCCGATCAGGCTGATGGCGCAGCGCGCGCCCACCTCCTCGGCCACCGCCAGCCCCTCGGCCAGGCGCTTCCGCTCGGCCGCCGCCTCCCGCGGGTCCGGGTGCAGCGGGTTGTGCCACGCGCCGACCTCGGCGATCAGCACGTCCTGCGCCTCGAAGGCGCGGCGGATGTCGCGCAGGCGCTCGGTATCGCCGATCGATACCGGCGGGCAGTAGGCGGCGCGGTAGCCCTTCTCGCGATGCAGGCGGGCGAAGGCGTCGAGGTCCTCGACGTGAATGGCGTGCGAGCGGCCGATGCCGCGGTCGGGGCCGGCGGGCTCGGAGCCCGGAGGGGCGAGTTTGCTTCCGAGGCGGATCATGCCGATCGAGGGTATCCTCCGGCTCCATGTCGTCCAAGCGGGTGCGCGTCGGGTTCGTCGGCTGCGGGCGCCACGGCGGCGAGCGCATCTATCCGTCGCTGGAGCTCGCCGGCATCGAGCTCGTCGCCACCTGCGACCTGGAGCGCGAGCGCGCCGAGCGCTACGCTCGGCGCTTCGGCGCGAAGTCCGTGTACACCGACTACCGGGCGATGTGCGAGGCGGAGGACCTGGAGGCGGTGCTGGTGGTCACCGGACCGGAGGGGCACTTCGAGGTCGGGCGCGAGCTGGTCGCCATGGGCTACCCGGTGTGGATGGAGAAGCCGCCGGCGCCCACCGCCGGGCAGGCCGAGGAGCTGGTCGCGGCGGCGGCTGCTGCGGGCGTGCACGTGCAGGTGGGGTTCAACTACCGCTACACGGCCGGCGTGCGGCGGGCGCGCTCGCTCATCGACGGCGGGCAGTTCGCGCCGCCGCGGATGGTGTCGGTGCGCTGGTGGCTGGGCGGGGCCGAGGACGGCGACGAGTTCCTCCAGCACTACGTCGTGCACGCGGCCGACCTGCTGGCCTACCTCGCCGGCGCGCTGTCGCAGCCCCACGTGCGCAAGGCGGAGGCGGGCGGCCGCTTCTACTACGTGGCCACCTTCGACGGCGCCGGCGCCCGCGGCGGCGCGCCGTGCATCGCCGTCCTGGAGGCCTCCAACCACATGCACATCCTGGGCCGCTGGTGCTGCATCGAGTGGCAGTCGGAGACCGGCATGCTGCGCTGCAGCGACTTCGAGCAGGTCACCCTGACCGCCGGCAAGAGCTACGAGGGCAGGGCGGAGATGCCCCCGCCGTCAACCGGGGGCAGCGCCCCGGGCCCGGACGTGTCCACGGTCGCCCGCTGGGACGCGATGAGCAGTCTGCCGACCGCGGCGACCTCGCAGTTCGAGCGCTGGGGCTACGCGCCCGAGCTGCGCCTGTTCGCCGCGATCGTCCGCGGCGAGACTCCGCCCGAGTGCACGGTCGCCGACGCCGCGCGCTCCATGCGCCTCGGCCGCGAGATCCTGGCGATCGAGAGCTGACACCGCAACGCCGATCACAGGAACCACATGAACGAAACCGACAGACCAGGCACGCCGGCCCCGCCGGTAGCCGAAGCGCGACCATCGTCCTACACCGCCCATGGCATAACGGTTGATGATCCATATCGCTGGCTCAGGGATGACGGCTTCCCGACGGTCGATGACGCGGCCGTTCTCGCCTATCTGAAAGCGGAAAACGACTATTTCGAAGCGGTCATGGCGCCGCGCCGCGAACTGGTCGAGACGCTCTACGCGGAACTCAAGGCGCGCGAGCAACCGGATGACGCCGACGTGCCGATCAGGGACGGTCCGTTCTACTACCAGGCGCGTTTCGAGGCGGGAGGCCAGTACCGCATCTGGTCGCGTTGGCCGGCGCAGGACGCCGGCGCGGAGGACGGGCCGACCAGCGCGGCGCACGTCATTCTCGACGAGCCGTCGCTGGCCGCCAGCGTCCCTTTTTTCCAGCTCGGCGGGCTTGCCGTATCCAACGACGCCCGGCTGCTGGCCTACAGCACCGACACGTCGGGCGCCGAGCGCTTCACGCTGCGCGTCAAGGACCTCGCCACGGGGGAGTTGATCGGCGACGTCATCCACGACACCCAGGGCCGCATCGTATGGGCCGCGGACGACTCGGTGCTCTTCTACACCGTCGTGGACAGGCACGGACGGGCGTTTCAGGTGCGCCGGCACGCCATCGGTGAGCCGGCAGCGTCTGACCAGGTTGTCTACGAGGAAGCGGACGCGCGCTTCTTCGTCGGTATTTCTGCGACCGCGTCGAAGGACTACGTGGTGATCCACTCAAGCGATCACGAGACCGCCGAGGTGTACCTGATCCCGGCGGCCGAGCCGTTCCGGGAACCGCGCGTCGTCTCGGCGCGCCGCACCGGACACGAGTACCACGTCGATCACCAGGGCGACCGGTTCGTCATCAAGACCAACGACACCCACAAGAATGCCCGCCTGGTCACCGCGCCTGATGACGATCCCTCCGAGTCCACGTGGCAGACGCTCGTAGCCGGATCGGACCAGCGCTACATCCGGCACTTCGCCGCCTTCGCGGACTTCATCGCCGTGCAGGAACGACTGGACGGACTCGATCAGATCCGTCTGATCGATCGGGCCGGAACGAGTTCCCACGTCCGGTTTCCGGAGTCTTCGTACAGCGTCGAGATCGGTGCCAACAAGGAGTTCCAGGCAGGCACCGTCCGCCTCCACTACACGTCGCTGGTCACACCGAACACCGTGTTCGACTGCGACCTGGAAACCGGCGCCCTGCGGGAGCGCAAGGTGCAACGGATCCCCAGCGGGTACGACCCGTCGTCGTACGTCACCGAGCGCGCGATGGCTCCGGCACGAGACGGCGTGCGTGTTCCGGTCTCCATCGTGTACCGCAGGGGAACACCGAGGGACGGGACCGCCTCGCTCTATCTGTACGGATATGGCGCGTACGGCAACGCCGTGCCGCCGTTCTTCTCGCCGTCACGCCTGTCGCTGCTGGACCGCGGAATGACCTTCGCCATCGCGCACGTGCGCGGCGGCGACGAGCTGGGCCGTCACTGGTACGAGTACGGCAAGCTCGACCGCCGCACCAACACGTTCAACGACTTCGTGGACGTCGCCCGACATCTCATCGCCGAAGGCCTTACAGCTCCGGGCCGGATCGCCATCGCCGGCCGCAGCGCCGGCGGCGAGCTGGTGGGTGCGGCCGTCAACCAGGCGCCCGGACTGTGGGGAGCGGCCGTCGCGCACGTGCCCTTCGTGGATGTGCTGAACACCATGCTCGACACGTCGCTGGCCTTGACCCCGAGCGAGTGGTCTGAGTGGGGGAATCCCATCGAGGACAAGGAAGCCTTCGAGCTCATACGCGCGTACTCGCCCTACGATCAGCTCAAGGCTGGGCGCTATCCGGCCATGTTCGTGACCGGCAGCCTGCATGACTGGCGGGTGACCTACTGGGAACCGGCGAAGTACGTGGCGAAGCTGCGCACGCTCAAGGAGGACGACAACCCGCTGGTGCTGAAGACCAACATGGGCGCCGGTCACAGCGGCGCCTCGGGGCGCTTCGACTCGCTGTACGAAGTAGCCGAGGAGTATGCCTTCGTGTTGTGGACGCTGGGGTTGGAGGACGGAGCAGGGTTGTGCGTCAGTTCGAAATCCGGGCTTTAACCGTGGGACTGCACGACTACGACTTCATGGAGCACCGTGGCATGGGAGTCCGCCGCAAGGTGATCCCCTGACCCGTGCCCACAACCGCACCGACCCCGCACTCGACGCCACCGAAGGCACTTCAAGGTCACCCTCCGCAAGCGGCCAACCCCCGCGCCAGGATCCGGGTAGCGGCGTACGGGCGGGTCGCGGTACCCTTCGTCAGGCGGGCGACACCATGAAGTTTCGTTTCAAGAACCTCGGCCCCATCAAGGAGGCCGACCTCGAGCTCGGCGACCTCACCATCATCGCCGGCCGCAATAACACCGGCAAAACCTACCTCGCCTACGCCCTCTACGGCTTCCTTAAGCATTTGAAGCGTTGGTCGACGAGGAACTACGATACCCGTCGACCAGAGCAACCGGTGGACATCACATCGATCATCTCAGCAACCTTGGTTGATGGCCATGCGGAGAAACCCGTCAGTCGTGACCAGTTCGAACAGCACAGATCGACTTTCGCTATGGCTGCTGCCCGCTTGTTCGCAGAGTCTGGATTGTCTCACGTATTCAGTGCTCGACAAGGTGATTTCGAAGGCGCTTCGGTCGAAGTGAGATCGGGCTTGCAAGAGAATCTGGAGCCAGTGGAAATTCAGTTATCATCCGGAGAGCGCTTTCGAGTGAGCTTGCGGAACGACCGAATGGTCATGTCCGTCGACGTACCTGAAGGACAATCCATTAATGTGGATCGAACCAGGTTTATGCTGAGGAGCATGTACGTCAGATTTCTGTTTCCAGAACTTGACCTTGAGCCGGTCGTCTTAACGTCAGAGCGATTCGGGATCTCTCTTTTCTATCGGGAGCTTGACTTCACAAAGAACAGTTTGGTTGATTTCCTGCAGAAGATGAATGAGCAGACCAAGCCGAACGATTCGGATCCGTTCCTGCTGATAGAGAGGACGACCAGTCGGTATGCATTGCCCGTGAAGGACAACATCGATTATACGCGGAGTATTCCTGATCTCCGAGGCGCAAAGAGTGAGCTCTCCGAGCACCAATTACCGGCGGAACTGAGGCGGCTAACGAGCGCATACTACAAGAGCTCCGGTGACGGCATTGCTCTCACTTCGACCGCTCGTGGTGCTCTGCGATTCAGCATCCCGCTGCACTTGGCTTCCTCCTCGGCGCGTGGGCTGTCTGATCTCTACTTCTTTCTGCAGCATGTTGCAGGGGCTAATCATTTCTTGATTATCGATGAGCCGGAGAGTCATCTCGATACCAACAACCAGATTCTGATGGCCCGCTTGCTGGTCCGGTGCATACATGCGGGGCTGAAGGTCCTGATTACCACGCACAGCGACTACCTCGTGAAGGAACTCAACAACCTGATCATGCTCAGCAGCGACTTCGACGGCAAGCAGGACGTGCTCAGGAAACTGAAGTACGATCCTGAAGATGCTCTTGATCCGGGACGGATTCGTGCCTATGTGGCTGAGAAGGATGGTTTGACTTCCTGCAACGTGGACCGATACGGCATGGAGATGCCGAACTTCGACAGCACCATAGACGACATCAATCGTGTGACCAACGAGATCTCATCACGGATCTTCGAGACCGACGGAGCGTGAACTCCTGAACTCCAGTCTGAACGATCAACTGGAGGCGATCCTTCGGGCCGATCGGATAAGCCCTGTCGTATCGAGTCGCGTAACTCTGCGCGAACGCCGTGCGAACATGTCGGTCGACGTAACGGGGATTACGCATCGGGCGACGACGATCCGCGTCGACAGACTCGGGCGCCTTTCCGGGTTGGAGGAAGGTCCCTGGGATCAGCGGTGTGATTACCTCATAGTCGTTGACAAGGGAGCGTACTACAGAGCTGCATTCATCGAGTTGAAGAAGACTCTTGATGAGGACCACAAACCGCGCGAGCAACTGCGCCGGTCTTTACCGTTTCTGGAATACCTGCGCTCGCTGTGCGGTATCCACTTTGAAGGCGGCGCTCTGTCGAACGTCGACGTCCGCTACGCGGTGATCGGGGAAAGGGGTCAACTGTGGCTGGACAAACAAGCGGTGAAGGCGAGACCGGGACAGCCCGTTTGGACCAGGCCGCACCGTGGGATTTCGGTGTCAGCGTTCCTGGGGCCGACGGTTCCGCTGGCGGCCTTGGTCGGCGTGTAGCGGTCCGCACGGCAGGAAGCCCCAATAGAACCTCCTTTCACTCCTTCCAGGCGACGACCTTGTCTATGGCATGGCGGTGGCGGACTCCTCCGGGATGCTCGTCCTCCAATACGTATGACGTGGCTTGTTCCTGACGCCAACCCGCGTAGGTCCTGGCCAGCTCTCCCTCTTTGAACAGCCCTCGAACGAATGGTGCCAGGTCATCGGGAGAGGGGATCTCATCGGTGAATACCGCTACGACATTGACGCCGGCGGGCCGCGTATGTTCCTTCATTTGAGCGATCACTCGCGCCCACGCGTGCCGTTCGAGCAGGTGAAGGACCCCGTGAGAAATGATGACGTCGTAGCTGCGGGAGAACTCGAAGATGTTCAGGTCCTCGACCCATGCATTGACGTGGACTCCGTCAGCGGCAGCCATGCGGACGAGCTTGTCGATCCCAGCCTCCGAGACGTCGAAGGCGTCCACCTGAAACCCGCGAGCGGCCAGGAATCGAGCGTTGCGACCCTCGCCGCACCCCGCGTCCAGGACGGACGCCCTTGCCGGAAGGCGTTCTGACAGAGACACGATCTCGGAGCTCGGCCGACCGAACGTATCGGCGCTGTCATTCCGGTACGTCTGTTCCCAGAAAGGCGAGGCGCTGGCGTCCGGCGTACCGGTCATGGAGTCAGGCGAGCCACACGGCGAGCTCGGTGAGCGCCGTCTGCGACAGCAGGTAAGGCTGAGGCTCGCTCCGGCAGCGGCGCTGCACGGCGCCGAAGGCTCTGCGGAGTGACACGCGCTCGGCGAACTCCTCCGACGTGCTGAAGTCGAAGTACCCCCACAGGTGCTGGACGGCGTTCCTGAGATTGCCTGCGTCGGGCGCCTCGCGGAGCAACGTGGTCAGCTCCAGCGCCAGCTCGTCGTAGCCGTCCCATCCGCGCAGATCGGCCACCCGCCGTCCCAGGTCTCGGTACACCGTCTGCGACCGCGCAAGGACCGAGTACTTGTGCTGCGCCCAGAGCTCGTGTGACGTGCGCGGCAGGGGAATGCGCCCGGGCTCCCGGCCGCGGTACTTGCCGGACAGCAGGCCGAACTGCCGCGCGGGTGGATCGAGGAACCGCTCCGGCCAGCGGCCGGGCGCGGAGCGCAGCCGCACCGGCGTGCGGTCCCGGTAGCCGCGGAACGCCATCTCCGCCGCCAGCAGCCGGTGCCGCTGGCGTAGCGCCCAGCCCAGGCCGGCCCACCGCCTGGTCTCCGGATGCGCGGCATAGCCTTTCAGACCCTGCGACAGGATCGCGACGACGCCATGCAGTTCCCGGTGTTCGCCCAGCAGGCTGTCCCGGTTCAGGTAACCGGGATGGACGTCCCAGATGCGCACCTCGCCGCCGGCGAACCTCAGCCCTTCACCGCGCCGATCATGACGCCCTTGGTGAAGTGCTTCTGCAGCAGCGGGTAGACCATGAGGATCGGTAGCGTGGGGAGTCGCTTGACCAGATGATGGGCCTGAGGCCGCAGGAGACAGGCTCAGAAGATCTGCGTGATCGGCTTGCCTTCCCAGTCCGCCGACAACTGCAGATCGAGTACCCGAGCCAGCGTCGGCGCGGTGTCGAAGATACGTACCGGTCCCCGGATCTCGCCGCGCTGACCGACCTTCGCGCCGGCAGCGATCCACGGAATCGTCAGGTCTTCGGGCATGTCCGTGCCATGAGTCTTTTCGTGTCCGCCGTGGTCGCTCTGCACGAGGATGAAGTAGCGGTCCAGGAGGCTCGCTGTTTCGAGCTGCCGCAGCAGGATTCCGATCGCCCTGTCGGCCATGGCGATCTGTTCGATGTATTCCGCGGACATCCAGCCATGGTTGTGGCCGGCGATGTCCACGACCCCGAGGTAGACGAAGCAGAAATCAGGCTGCTCCGCGGCCAGGTGCTCGGCCGCGATCCGGGCTATGGTCAGGTCACCCTCCCGGTCATCGCAGTTGTCCGTGAAATAGGAGAAATCGAGAGAACCGGGCGCCGCCAGGTCGCGCAACTGCTCCCAGTTGTAGATGAACGCCGTCTTCCGGTTCATCGCGCGGGCAGTCTCGACGATGCTCGGTACGGGACGCACCATGGGAACCCAGGTGTTGGTGGTGATCCCGTGGCGTGCCGGGGTTACGCCGCGAAACATCGAGGTGTGGCAGGGCAGGGTGGAGGATGGAACGACGCTCTGCGCATTGAACGTGTAGGCCCCGCGGGCGATGAGGGAATCGATGTTCGGCGTATCGGCCTGCTGGATGCCGTCGGGGCGGCAGCCATCGATGACCACGAGAATCGCGCCGCAGGTTGAAGAGTCACTCATGGACAGATCCGGCACGATACCATGACAGGGGACGTGAGGGGACCAATGGCGAGAACGAGAATGACCCAGCGGTGATGATAGCTGTGACACATCCAGGCCGATCAGCTAAAGACGCCGTGACAGCCGCTGCAATAGGATGCGCGCATGGCGCCAACCGCTCCGAGTCAATCCGCCGCAACATGAACCTGTGCGTACTCTCGGAGGACCAGGTCGAGTTCTACCGCGGCAACGACTACCTGCACGCACAGGGCGTGCTGCCGCGCGACCTGCTGCAGCTTGGCAGGAAGATCCTGGCACGCTGGGCGGATGACCAGATTGCCAAGTGGTATGAGGAGGGCCGCCTGACCGAAACGCTGCACACCATCGACTTCGAGCACCGGCTGGTACAGGCGTGGAACCAGGCGGGACGGCCACGTGACTACGGCAGCCCGCGGCGGGACCTGCTGAGTCCGTACATGTACGAGTTCGTCACGCACCCCTCGCTGCTGGACGTCGCGTCTGACCTGTTGGGTACCGCAGAGGTCTCCGTGCATGGCATATTCAACGCCCGTCCCAAGCTGCCGGACCAGTCCTGGTCCACCACGCCATGGCATCAGGACGGGCAGTACTACCGTGACTCCGCCGGCGCAGAGGTGATCTCGATGTGGATTCCCATTCAGCCGGTCAACAAGCACAGCAGTTGCCTGCAGGTCGCCCCGGGCACGTTCGGCCGGGAGTTGCGCGAGGCGGTCATGGACGACGTGTACCGCAACATTGGCCTGTCAGAAGCCGATTACGAGTCGCTGCAGCCGATCACGGTCGAGATGGAAACCGGGGACGTGCTGTGCTTCAACCAGTTCGTACCGCACCGAGCGCTGCCCAACACTTCGGACGCTGTGCGCTGGTCGCTGGACGTCCGGTACGAGCCCACGGACCGTGCGACCGAAACCGGCAAGAAGCAGGGGTTTCGCGCTCGCAGCCACGACCCACGCAACGTCGTCACCTATCGGCAGTGGTTGCCGCAGTGGGAGGGGATCCCGCCGGGCGCGTATTGATCTACGCTTCTGCGGTCACCCCTTGACGTGTCAGCTCCACAGGCGGTCGCCGGAGCGCTCGCCGTCCCACTCCGGGGTGGGCTCGAAGATGCCGGGCTCGCCGGGGTCGGCGCATTCGCGTAGCACGTCGTGGTTCAGGTCGGTGAAGCCCAGGCCGGGACCTTCCGGCACGTCGATGTGCCCACTCTCGATGAGGGGAACCGGCAGTCCTTCGACCAGGCTGCTCCAGCGCTCCAGGTCGTCGACCGAGTGGTTCTCGAGCACGAGGAAGTTCTCCGTGGCAGCCGCGCAGTGCACGGCCGCCAGCGCCGCGACCGGCGTCATGGCCATGTGCATCGCCATGGCGATGCCGCGTTCCTGGGCGGCATCGCCGATCTTCTTGGTCTCCAGGATGCCGCCGGCCGTCGCCAGATCGGGGTGGGCGACCGCGATGGCGCGCTCGTGGAACAGGTCGGCGAAGCCATCCTTGAGGTAGATGTCCTCGCCCGTGCAGATCGGCGTCGCGACCGCCTCAGCCAGCCGCAGGTACTGATCGGTGAGCTGCCAGGGGAGCATGTCCTCGTACCAGGCCAGCGAGAACCGGTCGAGCGCCCGCCCCAGCCGGATGCAGGACTCCAGGCCCAGGTGGCCGAAGTGGTCGGCGGCGAGCGGGACCTCGTAACCGACCTCCTCGCGCACCTCGGCCACGTACTCGCACAGCAGGTCGATGCCGCGATCGGTGATCTGGATGCCGGTGAAGGGATGCATGACGGCCTGGTTGTCGAGCATCCCCGGCGGTGCGATCACGCTGTCGCTGCGGCCGTCGAGCAGGCCGATCCCGAGGTCCATCTTCAGGAAGCCGAAGCCCATCTCCATGCGTTGCTTCAGCCGGCGGCCCATCTCGCGGCCGCTCGGGGAGGGGGTGGTGTCGCAATAGCAGAGGACGCGGTCGCGGAATCTGCCTCCCGCCAGGGCGTAGGCAGGCACGCCGTACGCCTTGCCGGCCACGTCCATCAGCGCCATCTCCACGGCGCTGACGCCGCCGCCCTGCCGGCCGTGGTGGCCGAACTGCTTGATCTTGCGGAACAGCCGGTCGACATCGCACGGGTTCTCGCCGAGCAGGCGGGCTTTCAGCATCAGGGCGTAGGTCTTGCTGGCGTTGTCCCGCACCTCGCCGTAGCCGCTGATCCCCTGGTTGGTGTCGATGCGGATCAGGGAGCTGTTGAATGGCGTGCCGGTGAGGCAGGTGACCCGCAGGTCCGTGATGACGAGCGCCGACGGGCGCGAGTGCCGCTCTGTCACAGGGTGCGGTTCTCGGCGCTGTAGGTCGTGTCGCTGCCCAACTGCCAGACCCCCCGGAAGAGGCTGCGGCGCTTGGGAGGCATGCGCATGATGGCCTCGTGGTCGAGCCCGAGCCGGTGCCACTGCGCCCAGACCGAGTTGTAGCAGTTGAACACCGCGCAGCGCGGGTTGTCCGGATTGGTCCAGTCGTTGGCGGCGTGGACGAGGCTCTCGGTGAAGATGACTACCGAGCCGGCGGGGCAACTGTAGCCGTCCATCATGGCGCGCATCTGTGCTTCCCACGGCGAGCCGCCGATGTTCGGCGTCGTCGGATCGGGGCCGCCGTACGGAAAGTCGGCCTTGTGCGAACCGCTCAGGAACGTGGTGCCGCCTTGACCCTCCTTGACCTCCTCCAGCTCCCACACCACGCGCGTGAGGCCGGAGAAGATCTTGCCTCCCTGCACCTGATAGCGCATGGCGTTGGCGCGTTGCGGCGGGCGCACCACGTGCGGCAGGCCGTTGTCGCTCCGCTCGGACGTGCTCCAGCCCGGCGGCCGCACGGTGATGAACGATTGCTCGCACCGGAACCCGTACCCGTCGTCGCTCAGGAACGGATCGTCGGACAGGATGTCCTGCAGGATGTCGACGATGGCCGGGTGATCGAGGAGCTTCTGCAGCTCCCCCTCATAGCCCCTCCCGGCGTCGTCTCCCCGCCCCTCCGCGGCGTAGCATTCCGCCTTGGCGGCGTCGATCTCCTGCTGCGAGAGGACCGCCGGGAGCAACATCCAGCCGCGCAGATCGAAGAAGAAGCGCTGTTCGTCGGTCATGGCCATGGTCGACGATACTCGCAGAGCAGCGCGGCGCGCCACCATCGAGGACCCAGCGATCTCCGTTCAGGTGTCAGCCGAGGTTGTCGTGGCCTCCATGCAGGCCGGCGCGCTGCTGCTCCGGGTCGCCGTCAGGGCCTCAGGGAGGCGCGGAGGAGAGACCGTCGCGCGAATGGCCGCCGTCGTCCGCCACCACCAACGTACAACCGGGTACCACATGCGAGCGGCCGGGTACCACCAGATCACTCCGAGCACGCGCTGTTCCCCGAACTCCCTTGCGAAAGACGCGTTCTCGGCCATATGGCGCCAAGCCTCGTACGAGTTGATCCGGTAGGATTCGAGAAACGCATCAGCCGCGCCTTGCGCCTCGGCTACCTGCTCACTCGTCATCTTCCTCGCAAGCTGGCTTAGCTGTTTTTGCGCGGTATCCCAACCCGTCGGGCGCCAACGGTTCGAAATGTCGAGCCACTTGTATGCCGCGACGTCGTCCTGCGGGACGCCGGTGCCGTCCTGGTACATGAGGGAGAGCACGTAGAGGTGGAACAGAAGGTGTTGGCCTGAGAAGAACTCGGTACCGGCCACCTTCGTGGGTTTGTAGGTGCCCGGCTCGACCGCTCTCCGGTACCATTTGTCCGCTTTCACGGGATCCTGCTGGACGCCGCCCTCACCACTGGCGTACATGTCGCCGAGCCTGGCCTGAGCCTTCCCGTCTCCCTGGCGGGCAGCCCGTCGATACCACCGTGCGGACTCCGTGAGGTTCCGTTCGACGCCGCAGCCGCCGGCATACAACATCGCCATGCAGAGTTGCCCGTCGGCGTCGCGCTGCTCGGCGGCAAGCCGGCACCAGGTTGCGGCCTGGGTGAAGTCCTGCTCCACGCCGTGGCCGTACGCGTACGCGTTGCCCAGCTTGCTCTGAGCTCGCGCGAACCCCTGTTCGGCCGAGAGTCGGTACCATTTGAGCGTCTCGGCGTAATCTGCTTCGATGTCGCCGAAGCCACTCGACAAGAAGGACCCCAGGTGGAACTGGGCCTGTGCATCCCCGCGCTCGGCGGCGCGGGTGAGCTCTTCCACACTGTCGGTACCGCGCGCGCAGCCCATCCCGAAGGCCACCGATGCCAGCACCGCGACTGCAACGGATCGCAGTGCCTTGACCGGGAGTACGCTGTCCACGTGGGATATGATACCAGCCCGTGAAGCAGCGGCGGCTCGGGAAGACCGGATGGGACGTGAGCGCGGTGTCGATGGGTTGCTGGGGCATCGGCGGTCAGTGGGGTGAGGTGAGCGAGCGGCAGGCGATCCGGACCGTGCACGCCGCCCTCGACGCCGGCGTCAACCTGTTCGACACCGCGGACTCCTACGGCCTGGGTCAGAGCGAGACCCTGCTCGGCAAGGCCCTCGCCGACCGCCGCAGCGCCGGCTACGTGGCCACCAAAGTCGGAAACTGGGCCCGCCGCCAGGACGACCCGCCCGGGCTGAAGAGCATCTACAGCATCATCGGCTGCTGCCACGCCAGCCTCTACCGGCTGGGTATGGACACCATCGACCTGTACCAGTGTCACGTCGGCTCCCCTGACCGTCCCGAGATCTTCGTGGAGGCGTTCGAGCTGCTCAAGGAGCAGGGGAAGATCCGCCACTGCGCGATCTCCACCAACGACCTGGACGCGCTGAAGGCCCTTGACGTGAACGGTCAGTGCGCGGCGTGCCAGATCAATTACTCGATCCTGAACCGCACGGCCGAGCGGGACATCCTGCCCCATTGCCGGGACCATGACATTGGCGTGCTGCTGCGCGGGCCGATTGCCCAGGGCCTGCTGGCTGGCAAGTTCGACGAGACCACGCGGTTCGACGACATGGTGCGCAGCGGCTGGAACACGGGCGGGGCGGGGCGGCAGACGTTCCTGTCCAGACTCGACGTCGTGTCCCGGTTGCGGAGCGTCCTGCGGCCGGGACAGAGCATGCTGGAGATGGCTCTGCAGTTCACGCTGGCCCATCCCGCGGTGACCTGCCCGATTCCAGGGATGAAGACTCCTGAGCAGGCGCGCGCCAACGCGGCGGCCGCGGACGGCGATCTCGACGCCGAGCAGATCGATGCCATCGCCGCGATCTGCCCGCCGGAAAGCGCCTGAAACTCAGCGCCTCTCCCAGGCGCATGTGCCCACCGTCACCACCCGGTCCTCCGTCAGGTACGAGGTGTCGTAGGTACAGGTGCCGGTCACGCCGGCGTACTTGCCGGTGCCTCCCATGAGTTGCCAGCGGCCCTGCCACCGCCACCCGCTGCGATGTCGCCCGCGCTTCGGTGCGACAGGGTGTACCACCGGTCGCCGGATGCATCGGTCGTGGTGCACGGCGCTTCGAGGCTCACGCCTTCCGCGGTGCTCTTGGCGAAAAACACGCACCTGATGAGACTGTGCTCGCCTTGGGTGAACGGTTCGCCGCTGCTCGCGTGGGTGGTGACGGTTCCCTCCAGGGTGCCGGCGCTGATCGTGCCCTGTGCGTGTTCCAATGTGGCGTGGTCGCGCACGTAGCTTCGGATGACGCTGAAGGTGCCGCCTTCGTCCGCGGCCAGCGTCGGCGCTGTGCCCAGGAATGCGAGCACGGAGGCCAGCACGACGGCCATCACTCTGGTTCTGAACATTCGGCGCAGGATGGTAGGGGTGGGAGGTGCGTGAGGCAAGCAGGAGCCGGCGCTGCCCGGATCTTGGTTGCCGCGACGGCCCGATCCCGCGTAACATCCGTGTCTGACCATAGTTGCGCGGCACATGCGGTGTTCGTGCAGCGGCTGGTTCAGGAGGCTTCGTTCTACATTGGGAAAGAGATCAACCTCGACGTTGGCCGTGGTCGTGCTCGCGGTAGCGCTGGTCATAACCGCGTCCATTCTCGTCCACGTGCTGTTCTCCAAACACGTCAGCGACCTGACGATTGAGCTGCTCGCCGCGATCATCGCCGTCGTCCTGGTCGTGGCTTCGGTCGGAGTGACGATCCACTTTCAGGTCCGTTCGGAAACCGAACGCGAGTATCGGGTCGAGTTGTTTCGGCAGAAGCTGGAGCTGTACAAGGACACCATCGCGTGTGTCACGAAAGCCGACGACGACGGCGTGATCCACGATCATGAGATCGAGGAGATGCGCAACTACGCACGGATGACCGCCCTCGTCGGCAATCGGGAGCTGGTGAGCTCACTCGCTGACTTCGTGTACGTCGTCGAGCAGAGCCGCAGCATCACCCGCGAGGAAGAGCAAGGGTCCTTTCGGTCCGTGCTGCAGGAGATGCGCAACGACCTGGGCGTCGTAGAGGGAGACGTCAGAGAGGACGTCAAGCGGCTGATGAAGAGCTGAGACCGGGGCATACGCGTCAGCGCAAAGCGAACACGCCGCGGACGGTAACGCGGATCAGGTCACTTCCGACGCTGATCGGTGTGTCGGCCGCCTCGAACTTCAGCATCGCGGCGCCCGCGGAGAAGCTCTGGATTGGGCCGTAGTCCGGTGAGACTTCTTCGCTGATTTCAAGCAGTGGACCCAGCTCGCGGTTCGAGGCTTCCGCCAACTGCCGCGCCGTGCGGTGCAGCCGGTCAACCGCGTCGCGGCGCGCTGCCTGCCGATACGGCTCCGGGTCGGCGTGGCTGAACGCGATGTGGCGGAACGTCAGCTCATCGCCGCCAGCCGTAGACAACGCGTCGATGGCTGAGCCCACGGTGCTCAGGTCACGGTACGTGACCGTCAGTCCGTGGACAACCCGGTAGCCGTTCAGGACGCGTCTGCCGTCGTTGGTGTACTGGTAGTCGGGGTCGATGCTGAACCGGCTGGTCTGGATGTCGTCCTCCTCCACTCCGTGCCGCTTGAGTTCGCGGATCACCGTCCGGGTCAGCCAGCCGGCCCTGACTCTGGCTCCGGCGACCGATGGTCCGGAGATCTCCACGCTCATGCCTATGACGGCGATGTCGGGCACGGCCTCGGCTCTGCCTTCGGCCCCGACCTGCACGGTCCCCGATCGTGCTCCGCTGGTCGCCGGGGCGTCCGCGGTTACCGCCGCGGGCGTCGTGCTGCAGCCGGCGGTCGCCAGCACGGCGATGAACACCGCAGCGACAGTGCAACGTACGGTCGCTGCAGTGCGGTAACTCCGCAGGATTAAGCTGATGCTCATAGATCCTCGTTTACCCCGGATTATTCATCGAGGGGTAGGAAAAGAATAGGCGCGTCCGCCGATTTGCAGTAGAGTCAAGGTGTTAGACAAACACCACCGCAAAGGACGAGACACGCCGTGGGTGAAACTCTACCGATCTTTTCGACCACCTTCAACCGCTCCGTGCAGGTCGAAGCGCGGGCGGATCATCTGAGCGCCGACAGCGGCGCGCTGCTGCTGCGCGAGATCCTGCAGCGCACCGGGATCGTGGAGTGGATGACCGCGCGGCTGGTCGATCCGCGCGACCCGAACGCGATCACCTATCCGCTGGCCGATCTGCTGCGCACCAGCCTGCTGCTGCTCGGCCAGGGCTGGCGCGACCAGGACGACTCCGACCGGTTGCGGCATGACCCGAGCTTTCGGGTGGCCAACGACACCCGCCGCGGCACCATCGCGCTGGAGGCTCACAACGTGTTGCCCTCGCAACCGACGATGTCACGGTTGCTGGATGCCTTGAGCGGGCAGGCCAATCAGGAGGTGGTGCGCGAGGCGGTCAGCGAATTGGCGTTACGCCGGCTGTGGATGGACAACGGGCGCCGCAGGCGCAAGCGGCTGATGATCGACGTCGACGGCTTGCCGGTGCAGGTCTACGGGCAGCAACCCGGTAGCGAGTACCACGGGCACTATCGGCAGCCCATGTACCACGCGCTGGTGGCCAGTTGCGCCGAGAGCGGCGACCTGATCGACGGCACGCTGCGGCGCGGCGCGGCAGCGTCGGCCGACGGGGCGTTGCCGTTCATCGAGACGGTGGTCGAGCGCTGCCTCAAGCGGGTGTGTGAGTCGGTCCTGGTGCGCTTGGACGCCGGGTTTCCCGGCGGCCAGACGCTCAGGGGGCTGGAGGCGCGAGGCATCGACTACGTGGCTCGCATCCGCAACAACACGGTGCTGGACCGCATGGCGCAGCCTTACCTGCGCCGTGCGCCGGGGCGTCCGCCGCGCGAGGGGCGGGCGTGGTGTCACGAGCTGCGTTACCAAGCCGACTCCTGGGACCACGCACGGCGGGTGGTGCTGGTGGTGGTGGAGCGCCCAGAAGAACTGTTTGTCGATCACTTCTGGCTGTTGACCAACCTGCGCCGCGACCGCTACAGCGGCGCGCGGCTGTTGGGGCTGTACCGCATGCGGGGCAAGGCCGAGGGGCACATGGGGGAGTTGCTCGATGTGTTGGCGCCGGCGCTGTCATCGGTGCGGCGCCCGAAGAGCCACTACCGCGGCCGCCGTCTGGGCGCCGACGCCCGGGCGCAGGAAGCAGGAGTGCGGGCCCAGAATGAGACGCTGTTCCTGTTGAACCTGCTGGCCTACGAGGTGCTGCACGCGGCTCGGTGCGTCATGGAGCAGACCACCGGCACCGGCTGGAGTCTGCGCCGGTTGCGCGAGCGGGTGCTGCGGGTGGCCAGCCGCGTGGTCGGCCATGGGCGCCGGCTGACGTTCGTCATCGCCCAGCACGCGGCACCCGATTGGCTACGGCTGTGGGGAAAGCTCGGCGCGCTCGACTGGGCGTCAGGCTGACGATCAACTCGGGCACTTTCGATCGGCTCCTCAGCTTCCTCCTACGCGGCGTGCCATGTCCTCTATCCGCTCGGTGAGCTCCGCGAACCTTCAGACGCGGTCAATCACACCCAGCGGATCGCTCACCGAGCGTCCCATCCGATCACGAGCGCCAACCTCGGCCTCCGCTGTTGCCGATCCGCGCCGCCAACCTTCTCGGATCCTCAATTCAGCCAACTGTCGCCACGAGGCGCGAATAATCCGGGTTGAGTCAACATCATCAAACGATGTGCTGGCGTCGTTCCCGCGGCTGCTTGCGCTTGCTAGACGAGACGATGTGATCTTGCTCGATGGTGCGAGAAGCGTTTGGTCCGGGAGGTAGAGGGAGACGAGTTTCCGGGATTCGGTTTCGACGTGGTAGAAGGTCGGTTCCGGTCAGTGGCTGCATCGGTGCTCGATGTGTTGTTGCCCAGGGGATTGTAGTGACGGTTGGGCGGGAGGAGTCATACGCAGTTGGGATGGTCGGTGTCAGCGAGGGAGGAAGACGAGACACCGAATGCTGAAGACGGAGGAACCTTGCGTCGGTGGTACGAGAACGTAAGAATGTGCGTCGTGACGCAGAACGAGCCGAGGCGAAACCAGCCCGTGAGTGCCTCGACGTGCGGACCAACGGTAGCTCCCCCGGCATGACTCGAACATGCGACTTGGTGGTTAACAGCCACCCGCTCTACCAACTGAGCTACAGGGGATCGGACTGGACGCTAACGCCCAGTGCCTGCAACACATACTACTTCGCCGCGGCTTCGTCAAGGCGAACTGCGTTGGTTGGACAGCCGCCAGGCGTGGGGGTAGGCTTCGGGCATGGCAACCGCGCTCTCCGACGATCAGATCCAGGAAGCCCTGCAGGGGCTGGCCGGCTGGAGCCGGGACGGCGACGCGCTGCAGCGGGAGTTCAAGTTCGGGAGCTTCCGCGAGGCGGTCTCGTTCATCGTCCGCATCGCCTTCGCGGCGGAGGCGGCGAACCACCATCCGGAGCTGTGGAACGTCTACAGCACGGTGCGCATCCGGCTCAACACGCACGACGCTGGCGGGCGGATCACGCAGAAGGACGTGGACCTGGCGGCGGAGATCAGCGCGATCTCGTGGGTCTCTTGACAGCGGCCCGCTGCGCGCGGAGGGTTGCGGCTCAGGGCGATTAGCTCAGATGGCTAGAGTACTAGCTTGACATGCTAGGGGTCACTGGTTCGAGTCCAGTATCGCCCATCCGACCTACCCGGACCGAGCGGCGAGGCGCTTTGCGAGGTCCTCGTTGCCGCCGGCTTCAGCCCAACCGGACGGCGTGCCGTCGTAGACGGCGTCCCGCAGGCTGAGGTCGGCGCCGCGCGCGAGCAGCTCCTCGACCAGCTCGACGTTCCCCTCGAAGGCGGCCTGGTGCAGTGCCGTCGTGCCGTCGCCGCGCCTGCTGTCGACGTCCACGCCGGCGTCCAGGAGGGCGCGCGTGACCGCGATGGCCCCCAGCGTGACGCTCTCAACCAGCGCTCGGCCGGCGACTTCCGGGGACGCGTCGACAGCCGCCTCGGTGCTCGCGGCATCGGCGGCCTGCAGGGCCGCGTAGAGCCGGACCAGCAGCGTGTACGTCTCGTCCAGCCGCGCGCCGCCGCGGGCCAGCGCCGCGAGCATGGGCAGCGTCAACCCGGCGTCCCGGGGCGGTGCGCTGCCCTCCAGCAGCCCGGCGGTGGTCTCGCCGGGGCCGCCCCGATAGGTGTAGCAGCTCGCGTCGGGGTCGCTGCCGGCGCCGGTCAGCACCTCGATCACCTCGACGGCGTTGGCGGGCGTCTTCTGGCGCTCGCCCTCCACGCCGTTGGCGGCCAGGTAGTGCAGCAGCGTGCAGCGGTGTGGCCGGGATGATCGCGCCGTGGCCAGCTCCGGGTTCTCGTCCAGGAGCGCCCGCAGGGCATCCACGTCGCCGTCGACGACGGCGTCCGCGGCGCGCTCGAACGTCGCGGCGAACGCCGGATCGTCGTAGGTCCGGGTGCTCGGGCTCGCTCCGGCACCACGTAGCAAGGACGCCAACGCTGCGCGCGTCGTGGGATCCTGGACGCTCAACGCGCAGTCGAGCGGGGTCTGGCCGGCGTAGTTCGACGCGCGCGGATCGGCGCCGGCGGCGAGCAGCGACCGGCACGCCGTCACGTCGCCGGCGAGCGCGGCCAGGTGCAGCGCCGCCTGCCCGTCGTCATCGACCGTGCGGGCGTCGACACCGCCGGCCAGCAGCAGCGCGACCGCCTGCGTGTCGGCCGCCCGCGCTGCCCGGCAGACCCACAGGTGATCGGCCGGCTGCAGGGTCACGGCGTCCGACGAGAACAGCCGGTCGGCCCGCTCCCGATCATGGGCGAAGCAGGCGCCGGCCCAGCGGTCGGCCTCCCGCACGTCGCTCTCCCGCGCCCCTCGTTCCCGCAGCAGCGCCGCCGCCCCGTCGCGGTTGAGGCAGACGGCGTGCGCCAGTGGCGTCCGCCCATCCCGGTCATGGGCACCCACTTCGGCGCCGTGGTCGAGCAGGGCCCGGATCACCGGCAGGCCGGCGTCCAGGACCACCGCCTCGTGCAGGCAGGTGCCGCCGAAGCCCCACGCGCCCATGGTCCAGTTGGGGTCGCCGCCGGACTCCAGCAGGCGGCCGGTCAACTCCTCGTCGCCGTACTGCAGGCTCTGCGGCAGGGCGTGGCAGACGTGCCACTGCGGCGGATCCGCGGCCAGCAGCGCTTCCAGGCTGTCGCGGTCGCGGAGGCGGACGGCTTCCCACATCGCGCAGCCCTCGTAGAGCGTCGGGCCGTCGGCGGCGTCGGCTCCCGCCGCCAGCAGCAGGCGGATCAGCGGTGCGCTGCGGGCACGGCCTGCCGCGGCGCCCAAAACGGTACGGTAGCCGCGGACGGTCTCGGCTTCCCGGGTCCCGGCGTTGGGATCGGCCCCCAGCTCCAGCAGTTTGCCCGCAAGGTCCAGGCGCGCCGCCGCGACCGCCGCGTTGCCGGTGCGGTAGCGCGAGCTGCACAGGAGGAGCACGGGCGGCCAGCCGGTCGGGCCGACCGGGTCGTTGACGGTCGCCGCGGTCAACCGGCCCGCCGCTTCCGCGTCGGCCACCAGCAGCGCGCACGCCAGGGAATCCCGACGCACCCGCGGAGACCGCTCCAGGATCTCATCCGTCCGAGCATCATCGCCGGCCAGCGCGGCCCGGATCAGCGCATCCTCGGCTCCGGCCGCCTCGTCGGGTTGGCTCACGCCGTCAGGGTCCTGACGAAGTGGTCCAGGAAGCGCCGTGCATCCACGGCCACGCACACCTCGGCGTTGGGCTCGGCGTCATCTGCTCGGGCCGGCACCGTCGCGCCGGCGAGGCGTTCGGACCTCGTCTCCACCTCGATCCGCATGCGCCGCGTCTCGCAGAAGGTGCTATCGAACACCATGGCGACGGCCAGAGGATCGTGCAGGAGCGGCCGGGGCTCGGAATCGTCACCACCCCAGAGGTGGATCAGCTCGAAGCACAGCCGGTTGACCGGGCGGTCCACCGCGCCGATGGCGCGCACCTGGTCGTGGCTCATGCGGCAGCGCTCGGTCACGTCCAGGCCGACCATCGTGATCGGCACACCGGTCCCGAACACGATGCGCGCCGCTTCCGGGTCGCACAGCGCGTTCCACTCCGGCTGGGCGCGATGCGTGCATCCGCCCATCAGGCAGATCCTGGCCTTGTCCGCCATACGGGGTTCGAGTGCGAAAGCGCAGGCGATGTTCGTCAGCGGCCCGACCGGCACGAGCGTAACGTCGCCGGCGCCGCTCATGACCGTGTCGACGATGAAGTCGACGGCGCGGCGGGCGGCGGGCCGGGTCGCTGCCGGATACCGCTCGATCGCCTGCATCTGGCGCGGGCGATGGGCGGCGATCGCCGCCCGGCCCTCGGTGATCGGATCGAGCAGGGGCTTTCCCAGGCCGGCGTAGACCGCGACGTCGCTGCGACCCAGCGCCTCCAGGACGCAGCAGGCGAGCTCGGCGCGGCGGACGGTGTCGCGGAATACCGTGGTGACGCCGAGCAACTCGATCTCCCCACACATCAGCGCATACGCCAGCGCCAGCGCGTCGTCGATATCGTCCCCGATGTCGGTGTCCAGGATGATCTTGTGCACTGCGAGCAGGTACATTAGGCGCATCCATGGGGGAACCGGAAGTGGTGGGGTGCGCGCGGTGAGCGGGGGTCGGCCGTTCCGGACGACCGTCATCGGCTCGATGCCCAGGCCGGCATGGCTGGTGGGCGAAGCGCCGCTGGGAGACGCCGCGCCGCGCCTGCACGGCAGCGGCGCCGGCTGGCGCCTGACCGGCCGGCCCCTGCGCGACGCGCAGGACGACGCGGTGCGGCTGGCGGTCCACGACCAGGTCCGCGCCGGCATCGACGTCATCAGCGACGGCGAGCAGCGCCGCTCCTCGTACCTTACCTACGTGACCGCCCGCCTGGCGGGCTTCGACTACACGACCTTGGCGCGCAAGTGGACCCGCAACCGCCGGCGGCTGGCCGAGGTGGGGCGGTGCGTGGGGCCGGTCCGCCGCACCGCGCCGATCCTGGCGGACGACTTGCGGTTCCTGCTGGCGGAATCGGACCGGCCCGTGAAGGTCACGCTGCCCGGCCCGATGACCGTGGTCGACTCGACCCTGGACGAGCACTACGGGGACGAGGCGGCGATGGCGATGGCGGTGGCCGCGGCGCTCGACCAGGAGGCGCGCGAGCTGGACGGCATGGGCGCGGCGGTCATCCAGTTCGATGAGCCGGTGTTCAGCCGTTACCCGGAGAAGGTGCGCACGTGGGGAATCGAGGCGCTCGACCGCGCCGCCGCCGGCATCCGCCATGCCGCCAGCGCCGTTCACGTCTGCTACAGCTACCCCATGCCCGGCGTGCCGCGTCCGATCGTCGACAGCTATCCGGTGATCCTGGCCGAACTGGAGCGCAGCCGCATCGCGCAGGTCGCGCTGGAGTTCGCCGCCTCCGGGCTGGACCCGGGGTTGCTGCGCCGCTGCCCGTCCAAGACGGTGCTGTACGGCTGCATCAGCAACGGCACGGATGAGGTCGAGAGCCCGGAGGAGGTGGCCGGGCGGTTGCTGGCCGCGGCCGCCCACCTGCCGGCCGAGCAGATCCAGGCGGCCCCGGACTGCGGACTGGTGCCGCTGTCGCCACCGGTCGCCCGCGCCAAGCTGCGCGCGCTCGCGGCCGGCGCCGCGCTGGCCCGCGAACGGCTCAGGCGTTGAGCTCGACGTCCGCGGGGCCGAGCAGCTCGGGCGACGGCACGATCGTGGACTTCACCGTGCGCATCTCCCGCGCGGCGGCGATCGCCTCGGCGATGCCCCGCTCCGTGAACGGGAACAGCGTCTGCATCGACAGCCACGGGTAGCGGTCGCGCGCCCGGTACAAGAGGTCGATGCCGGTGGCGATGTCGTCGGCCGTGAACCCCCAGCTCCCCAGCACGTTCAGGTCCTTGGTGCAGATGCGGTGCCAGTTGGTGTCGATGGAGCCTGCGTCCGTGAACTGGCCCATCTCCACGTAGGTGCCGCCGTCGCGCAGCATCTCGATCCCCTCGGGGCCGGCGGACGGGTGGCCGCTGCAGTCCAGGGCCAGGTCGGCGCCGAAGCCGCCGGCGATGCGCCGCACCTCCTCGATCCGCGCCGCCGGCGTCGGGTGATCGTCCAGGCAGACGGTCGCTTCGGCGCCGAAGTCGCGGCAGAGCCCCAGGCGAGGGTGCTCCGGCGCCCCGACGACGATGATCCGTCCCGCGCCCAGCTCCTGCGCCGCCGCGGTGGCCAGCACGCCGATCGGTCCCGAGCCCTGCACGACCACGGTCGCGCCCGGCTCGAAGCCGCCGGCGCGCGCGGCACGCTTCAACGCCCGCACGCAGGAGGTCAGCGGCTCGGCCAGCGTCGCCAGGCGCAGCGGCATGTCGTCCGGCAGCGCGTACACCTTGGTACCGGGCAGCTCCTCCAGGTCCACGTAGACCTGTTCCGCCCACCCGCCCCACAGGTGCGGCGGCCGCTCGAAGCCCAGGTAGCGGCCGTAGTAGACGGGCGTCAGGCACTTGTTGGCGGTCTCCGGATAGTGCACGCAGTAGTAGCAGCTCCCGCACGGCATCAGCGGCGGCAGCATCACCCTGGTGCCGACGGCCAGCGGCCGGCCCATGTGGTCCTCGGTCAGATCGGGGCCGATGGCGCTCACCACGCCGGCCAGCTCGTGGCCGAGCGTGAACGGCCACGGCAGCGGCTTCGGCCAGTGTCCGGCAAGGATGTGCAGGTCGGTCCCGCACACCCCGCAGGCGGCGATGCGGATCAGCGCGGCCTTGCGGGGGACCGCGGGCGCCGGCACCTCGCGGATGACCGGACCGCTGCCGGGTCCGGCGAAGGTGGCCACGCGGACACGCTCGCCCGCGGCCGGCCGGCTCACGCGCGCTCGACCTCGATCCAGAGCTCGTCGAGGCCGCGCAGGACCACGTTGTCGCGATAGCGCGGCTTGGCCGCCAGGCGGATCGACGGGAACCGGTCGAGCAGGCTGGCAAAGGCGATGCGCGCTTCCAGCACGGCCAAGGCCGCGCCCAGGCAGTAGTGGATGCCGCGTCCGAAGGACAGATGGCTCTTTTCGCCCCGTCCGATGTCCAGCGTCTCCGGATCGTCGAACATCTCCGGGTCGCGGTTGGCCGCGCCGATGATCGCCACCACCCGCTTGCCGGCGCGGATCGACTTGCCGCCGATTTCCACGTCCTCGCGCACGGTCCGGTCGTCGAGCTGGACCGGGCTGTCGTAGCGCAGCAACTCCTCGACGGCCGAATCGAGCAGGGCCGGGTCCTCCCTGAGGCGGCGGAGCTCGCCCGGGTTCCGCAGCAGCGCCAGCATGCCGTTGCCGATCAGGTTGCGCGTCGTCTCGTTGCCGGCAACCAGGATCAGCAGCATCACGGCCAGCATCTCTTCGCGGGTCAGCCGGTCGCCCTCCTCCTCGGCGGCCAGCAACGCGCTGACCAGGTCATCCCGCGGCTGGCGGCGCCGCTCGTCGATGATGGTCTCGAAGTAGGCGTACGCCTCGTCCGCCGCTTGCTTGATGGCGCGGATCTGGTCCGGCGTGAGGAGCGCCTTGACACTCAGCGCCAGGACGTTCGACCACCCCTTGAACAGGTGCAGGTCGCGCGGACGGACGCCGAGCATCTCGGCGATGACGGTCACCGGCAACGGGTAGCCGAGCGTCGCCACCAGGTCGAACCGCTCCCTGCCGGCGACGGTGTCCAGCAACTCGTCGGTGATCTGTTGAATTCGCTCGTGGAGCTGTGCCACCGCCCGCGGCGTGAACGCCTTGGAGACCAGCAGCCGCAGCCGCGTGTGCGCGGGCGGATCGAGCTCCAGCAGGCTCATCGATATGGTCTCGACGAGAACGCGGTCGGCGTTCGCGAAGCGCGCGTGGTCGCGCAGCACCGCCTCCACGTCCCGGTAGCGCGTCAGCGCCCAGGCGTCGATCGTGCGCATGTGGTGCACGGGGTCCAGGGTCCGCAGCGTGCGGTAGGTCGGGTACGGGTCGGTCTTGACCTCTTCCGAGGTGAAGTCGTAGGCGACGCCCGACTCCCGCCGCTCCCAGGCCAGCAGCCCGCGCAGTACCGCGGGCTTGATCAGGTTCTCGACCACCGCGGCCATCAGGTGCATGGCGCTACCGCCTCGTTTGACCCCGGGTTCGGGCTCGGAGTCTGATGCATGAGACTCAGGGAGCGTACCAGATGAAGATCAGCGACGTTCAGGTGATTCCCTTCACCGTGCGGCGGCGGGGATTCCATAACGGGAAGCTACGGCCCGAGACCGACACGGTACAGACCGTCACCAGGGTGGTGACGGACGAGGGAGCGGAGGGCTACTACTTCGGCGGCGACGGACACGGCGACCAGGCGGGTCTCAAGGCCGCCGACCGCGCGGTGCTCACCGGCCGCATCCGCGACCTGGTGATGGGGGAGGATCCGTTCGACCGGGAGCGCTTCTGGCGCTGGATGTGGGTCGCCAACATCCCCGAGCACCTGCTCAGCGTGCTGGACAACGCGCTCTGGGACCTGCAGGGCCGGGCGCTCGGGGTGCCGGTCTGCAAGCTGGCCGGCGGCTGTCGCGACCGCGTCCCGGCCTACGCCAGCACCTACCCGAACGTGGGGCCGCCCGAGGTGTATGCCGCGCACGCCCTGGCGTGCAAGCGCCAGGGCTACCGCCACTACAAGATCCACCCCTACTACTTCTGGGACCCGGAGACCGGGCGGGCCGATCCGGGGCGGCCGTCGCACGTCGAGCACGACGTGGCCTGCTGCCGGGCGGTCCGCGACGCGGTGGGGCCGGACATGGAGCTCAGCTTCGACGTGTGGGGCACCTACCGGACGTACGAGGATGCGATCTGGGTCGGGCGGCGGTTGCAGGAGCTGGATTTCGTCTGGTACGAGCACCCGATGAACGAGTACCAGGTGGCCGCCTACGAGAAGCTGTCGGCGGAGCTCGAGATCCCGATCCTGGCGCCGGAGATCGCCGCCGGCAGCCTGTACACGCGGGCCGAGTGGATCCGGCGCGGCGCATCGGACATGAGCCGCATCGACGTGCTGCGCGGCGGCGTGACCGGCTGCCTGAAGACGGCGGCGCTGTGCGAGGCGTTCGGCGTGCGCCTGGAGATCCACATGGCCGGCTTCGGCAACCTGCAGGTGCTCGGCGCCACCAGCGAGGACACCTGCCGCTACTACGAGCGCGGGCTGCTGGCGCCGGGGGTCGACTACGAGACCCCGGATCCGTACCTGGAGGAGCTCTGCGACCCGCTCGACGCGGACGGCTGCGTGCGGGTGCCGCAGCATCCGGGCTTGGGCTACCGGATCGACTGGAACTACATCGACGAGCACCGCGTGGACGGAGACGGCGAGCCGTCGTGAGCGATCGGGCGCCGGGCGACGATCCGGCGCTGCCGGAGGGAAAGCTCGATCCGGAGGTGCTGGCGCCGCTGCTTCCCGCCGGCGCCGGCCCTCAGTCGGGCGTCCTGATCGGCCCGGAGGTGGGCGAGGACGCGGCGGTGGTGACCGGCGCCGAGCGCCTGGTGCTGACCAGCGATCCCATCACCCTGGCCGGCAGCGAGGTGGGCCGCTATGCCGTGGCCGTGAACTGCAACGACCTGGTGGCGATGGGCGCCGAGCCGCGCTACCTGACCACCACCGTCCTGCTGCCGCCCGGGACCGATCGGGCCGCCCTGGAAGCGCTGTTCGCGGAACTGGCGTCCGCGGCTGCCGGTGCCGGCGTCGCCTGGGTGGGCGGACATACCGAGGTGACCGGCGCCGTGGCCAGCCCGGTGGTGGTCGGTGCCGCGGTCGGTGCGCTGACGGGGAAGCCCTGGTCCAGCGCGGGCGCGCGGGCAGGCGATGCCCTGGTCCTGACCAAGTGGGTGGCGCTGGAGGGAAGTACCCTGCTGGCTCGGGAACGGCCGGACGCGCGCGCCATCCTCGGTACCTCGCACGCGGCGGTGGCGGGCTGGCTCGACGAGCCGGGGATCAGCGTGGTCACGGAGGGGCGGGTGCTGCGCGGATTCGCCGTGCACGCCGCCCACGATCCCACCGAGGGCGGCGTCGCCCAGGGGATCCACGAGCTGGCGAACTGCTCGGGGGTGGGCATCGAGATCGATTCCGGGGCGCTGCCCGTCAAACCCGCCACCCGGGCACTGTGCGATGCGCTCGGCATCGACCCTCTCGGCCTGCTGGCGTCGGGGGCACTGCTGTTTACCGCCACGCCGGAGGTGGCCGGCGGCGCCGCGCGGGCGCTGCGCGAGGCCGGCATCCCGGCGACGGTGATCGGCGCCGTGAGTCACGACACGGGTGTGACCCTTCGCACTGGCGACCGCCGCGTTCCCCTGCCATCCTTCCCGCAGGATGAGATCTCACGGCTGGGCGGACCGACATGAGTGAGCGGATGCGCGGCATCTTCCCGGTGGTGCTGACGCCGTACGCGGAGGACGGCTCGATCGACCTGGAGACGCTTGCGCGGGAGGTGGACTTCAGCGTGGCGGCCGGCACGCACGGGCTGGTCTTTCCGGTGCTGGGCAGCGAGTTTCAGTACCTGTCGGACGCCGAGCGGCACGCCGCGGTGGAGGCGGTGGTGCGGCACGCCGGCGGGCGCGTGCCGGTCGTGGCGGGCGTCGCGGCTCCGGACCCGCGGGCGGCGGCCGAGCACGCCGCGCACGCGGCCGGCTGCGGGGCGGATGCCGTGATCGCGCTGCCACCGTATCCCGGGCAGCCGGGCCGGGACGAGTTGCGGTCGTACTATCGTGCGATCGCGGAGGCGGCCGGCAGGCCGGTGTTCATCCAGCACACCCACGCCGGCATGGACGCCGCGTTCATCGAGCGGCTGCTCGGCGACATCCCGCACGTGGAGTACGTCAAGGAGGAGAGCGATCCGAGCGCGCACCAGATCAGCGCGCTCCTTGCGCGGTGCGGGGCGGTGAGCAGCGGGGTGTTCGGCGGCGCGCACGGCCGCTGGATGATCTCCGAGCTGCGCCGCGGGGCGACCGGCTTCATGCCCGCCACGGAGATGACCGACGTGCACGTGCAGATCTGGGACGCCTGGCAGGCGGGCGACCATGAGCGGGCGCGTGCGGTGTTCAACCGGCTGCTGCCCCTGATCAACCTGCTCGGCGTGCTTGGCCTGCCCATGTGCAAGGAGGTGCTGGTACGCCGGGGCGTGTTCGGCTCGACCGCGACCCGCGTGCCGGGCAGCCCGCAACTCGACGACGAGGACCACCGCGAGCTCGACGCCATCCTCGCCGACCTGAAACCGCTCCTGCGTATCTGAGCTAGCGGTCGGCGTCCTCGTTCCCGTTTTCCGACTCTTCGAGTCGTTGCTTGAGAGCGCGCAGGGCATCGGGGTCCACGCCGGTGGCCGACTCGATGACCGACCATTCGACGCCGGCTTGGACCAGCTTTTCGATAGTGCCCACTTGGCCCCTCAGTTCGCCTTCCCGGCGTCCCTTCTCGATGCCTTCGGCGATCAGCTCCTCGGCGTAGGTCATCAGATCTCCTCCCGGTTCCGGCACTGCCCCGCCCAGATCTTCGCCGAACGCGCGTGCCGTGTCGCGGTCTTGCGTCGCCAACAGGTACATGACGAACGTGCGCACGGCATCCCGACCACCGGTCGGCAGCAACTCCGCGAGCAGGTGCACGGCCCTCCGCAGCGCCTCCTGCCGGTGGCGAAACGGCGCCATCATCATGAGTTGCGCGATACGGCCCTGCAATCTGCCGCGCACCTCGTCGGGCCCGACGAACGACTGGTCGATCAGCAGGTGCGTGAACCGCGGCACCCACGGCCACTCGCGTACCGAGACGGCGAACAGCTCGGCGAGCTCCGTGGCATGCCTCCAGCGGCCGAGGCCCTGGTAGAACACCAACGGTATGATCGGTCGCAGTCCCCGCTCCCGCGGGTGCATCCGCCGATCCCGGTCCCAGATGCGGCAGCAGTACTTCAGCAGCCGGAACGGCATCCAGCGGTCGGGCTGCGACTGGTGCTCGAGCAGCACGTACAGCCAGGCGGGCGGGTCGCCGGCGGCGCGCTCGACCGAGAACAGCAGATCGGACTGGCTGTCGCGCAACCGATCGTCGACGAACGTGGCGTCCTGGAAGGTGAGGCTGGACCATTGCAGTTCGGCCGCAAGCGGCTCGGGCAGATAGGCGCTCAGGAGCCCGACCGCCTCCGCGGGGTCCCCGAACACGGTGCGAAACAGCTTGTCGTGCGGCCGCTGCACGTCATGGGCCATCGACAGAGAAACGCACCGTTCGGCGCTCGCGCTTTTCGACCGCGGGGCGAGGGGCCCAGGTCGTGGTAACGTGGCGGCGTGGTCGACATTCGCCAGCAGCCGGGCTCCTACCGCTACACGTACTCCGCCGATCACGAGGTGGTCGCCCGCGTGCAGCCGGGTGAGCGGGTGCGCATCCACTGCGTGGACTGCTTCGAGAACCGGCTGGTCGACGAGTCCCAGCACTACGCCGCGGTGTGTGAGTACCCGTACCTGAATCCGCAGACCGGGCCGGTCTACGTCGAAGGGGTCGAGGAAGGCGACACCCTGCTGGTGCACATCGACGACATCGAGATCACCCGCGACTGGGCGATGACCGGCCTGGTTCCGCGCTTCGGCCTGCTGACCGGCACCACCGCGACCGCCATGCTCACCGAAGCCCTGCCCGAGGTGGTGCGCAAGGTGCCGATCCGCGACGGCCGCGTCTGGTTCGGGAAGCTGAGCCGTCCGCTGTCGCCGTTCATGGGCACCATCGGCACCGCCCCGAAGCTGGAGGCGATCAACGCGCTCACCCCGGCCAGCTACGGCGGCAACATGGACTGCCCGGAGACCTGCGCCGGCAACACCCTGCACCTGCCGGTGCGCAACGACGGCGGCCTGCTCTTCTGCGGCGACGGGCACGCCACCCAGGGCCACGGCGAGATCGGCGGCGTCGCCTGCGAGGTGCCGGTCAACCTGGTCTGCCGGTTCGACGTCATCAAGGGGCAGGCCATCGACTGGCCGCGCGTCACCAACGACACGCACCTGATGGTGATCGGCAGCGCCCGCCCGCTGGAGGACGCCACGCGCATCGCCACCACCGAGCTGGTCAAATGGGTGGCCGCCGACTACGGCATGGACCCCACCGACGCCCTGGTCTGGATCACGCAGGTGCTGGAGCTGCGCGTCGGCAACGTGTGCGATCCCAACTACTCGGTGGTCGCCGCGGTTCCGCGCGAAGCGCTCACCCCGTAAGCTCCGGCTCATGGCAGGACGCTTACAGGACAAGGTCGCGATCGTCACCGGGGCGGGTTCGGTCGGCCCCGGCATCGGCAACGGCCGCGCCACGGCGCTGGTGTTCGCCCGGGAAGGGGCGCGGGTGCTGCTCGTCGATCGCGACCCGGGCCCCGCCGAGGAAACCCGGAGCATGATCGCCGAGGCGGGCGGCGAGTCGTCCACCTTCCAGGCGGACGTGAGCGACGCCGCGGCCTGCCATGCCATCGTCGGCGCCTGCATCGAGCGCTACGGCCGCATCGACATCCTGCACAACAACGTCGGCATCGAGATCGCCGGCGGGCTTGCCGAGACCACCGAGGAGGCGTGGGACACCACCTTGGCGGTGAACCTCAAGAGCATGTTCCTGATGGCCAAAGCGGTGGTGCCGCACATGGAGCGGCAGGGCGCGGGCGCCATCGTCAACATCTCCTCGATCAACGCGATCCGCACCCTGCCGGCGCTGTCGCTGCCGTACGCGGTCTCCAAGGCGGGCGTGATCGCCTTCACCCGCGACGTGGCGGTCGAGTACGCGGCCCGAGGGATCCGCGTGAACGCCGTGCTGCCCGGCATGATGTCCACGCCGTTCGTGGTGGCGGCGCTCACCGACGCGTACGGCGGCGACGTGAAGGCGATGATGGAGCGCCGCGACAGTCTCTGCCCGACCGGCAAGCAGGGTGAGGGTTGGGACGTTGCGCACCTGTCGCTGTTCCTGGCCTCCGACGAGGCGCGGTACGTCACCGGCGAGTCCGTGGTCGTCGACGGCGCGCAGACCTGCCGCCTGTAGCGTGGCCGACTCGTACCGGGATGGCATCGCCTTCATCGAGGGCCGCTACCGGCCGATCGGGGAGGCCAGGATCCCGATCCTGGACCTGGGGTTCCTGCGTTCGGACGCGAATCAGGACACCGTCTCGGTGTGGGGTGGATCGTTCTTCCGGCTCGACGACCATCAGCACCGCTTCGAGCGCAACATCGCCCGGCTGCGCATGGACTGCCCGTACGGCCGGCAGGAGCGCAACGAGATCCTGGCCGAGTGCGTGCGCCGCACGGGCTTCCGCAACGCCTACGTGCAGATGGTGATGACGCGCGGACGGCTGCCGGCCGGCAGCCGCGACATCCGCCGGTGCGCGAACCAGTTCCACGCGTTCTGCCTGCCGTACGTCTGGCTGGCGCCGGAGGAGCAGCGCCGCCGCGGGCTGCACGCGCACATCAGCGCTATCCGGCGCGTGCCGCCGGAGACGGTCGACGCCACCGTCAAGCACTACCACTGGCTGGACTTCGAGCTGGGGCTGATGCAAGCCTACGATGCCGGCGCGGAGACCGTGATCGTCGTGGACGGCGCGGGCGACGTCGCCGAGGGGCCGGGGTTCAACGTCTTCATCGTGGAACGGGGCCGGCTGGCGACGCCGGCCGCCGGCGTCCTGGACGGGATCACGCGCCGAACCGTGCTGGAGCTGTGCGCGGAGTTGGGCGTCGCCTGCGCGTGCGAGGCGATCGCGCCGGAGCGCGTCCGTGCGGCGGACGAGGTGTTCGTGACGTCGACTGCCGGCGGGCTGATCTCCGTGACGACGGTCGATGGACGGCCGGTCGGCGCGGGCATTCCGGGGCCGATCACCACGCGACTCACCGAGGCCTATTGGTCACGGCGCGAGGCCGGCTGGCACGCGACCCGCATCGACTACGGCGACGGCTGATGGGCAAGCTGCAGGACGTCAACACCACCGATATCGCGGGCGCCATCCGTCTGGGATGCAAGACGATGTGCCGCCTGTTCAACGCGGACGACGACGACATCCCGTTCTTCGACATCCTGGCCCTGCCCGAGGCCCGGATGAGCTTCAGTTGCCACCACTCGGAGGGGCAGGTGCCGGGCCGGTTTCTCAACGCCCTGCTGAACGCCGAGGATGCCCTCGGCATCCGCATCGACGAGCAGGCGATCGACACGATCACCCGCGCCGCGTTCTTCAGCTTTCACGGAGCGCTGCCCCTGCCCCTGAACCGGCAGCGGATCGGCGGGCCGCTCGTCAACTTCCTGCCGACCCAGATTCGCGAGGGGTTCCACGCGCTGTACGCCCTGGTCCGGTTCCGCGACTCCGCGCACGCCCGCGAGCTGACCGAGGCCTCCATCGAGACGATTTTTCGTTTCTGGAACCCGGCGGACGGCTGGGACTATGCGCGCCTGCAGGACGAGCACGGGCTGTCGATCGTCAAGCCGTCGAACTTCCTCAACGGGCTCGGCCGCACCATCGGACCGTTGGTGAAGTACTTCCGGGCGACCGGGTACGGTCCGGCGCTGGAGCTGGCCATCGTCCTGAAGGACAAGGCGGTCGCAGAGTTCTTCCCCGAGAACGGCGAGTACCAGTCCGCGCACGGCCTGCACGGGCATTCGACCACCAGCACGATGTCATCGCTGGCGCAGTTGGCGGACCTGACCAGCGATGCACCCCTGCTGGCGCGCGTGAAGGCGTTCTACGACAACGGTCTCTGGCATATTCGGGACGAGATCGGCTGGTCGATCGAGACCACCAATCCGGGCAGGAACTACGGACGGGGGGAGGCCAACAACACCGGCGACATCGTCGAAACGGCCCTGATCCTGGGCCGCTGGGGCTACACCGAGTACTACCATGATGCCGAGCGCATCCTGCGCTGCCATCTGCTGCCCAGCCAGTTGCGGGATGTCTCGTTCATTCCCAAGCCGCCGAATCCGGAGGGCGTCGACGGCACGCGTGACGTCGCCCGCAGGATCGCCGGATCGTTCGGGCTCCCTGCGCCGTACGGACACCACCCGGTCGGCGTCGCCGAGGTCAAGTTCAACTCTGACATCGTCGGCGGCGTGGTCGGCTCGCTGTGCGAGGTGTTCCGCGAGGCGACGCGCCATGACGCGGCCGGGCACCGGGTCAATCTCCTGTTTGATCACGAGACGCCGGCGATCAGGGTCCGCTCGCCGTACACCCATCCCGCGCTGAGCGTCGAGCTGAAGCGCCCCGGACCGCTGTTCGTGCGTCTCCCGCCCGGGGTCGGCCCTGAGGCGATCGACGTCTCCGGCGCGGCGCGGCCACGCCACACCGCCGGACACCTGTTCTTTGCTGCGCCTGCGACAGACCGGGCGATCCGGATCGCGTATCCTCTCTGCGAGCAGGAGATGACGATGCGGAACCCGGCCGGGGTCCTGCGCGTGCGTCTTCGCGGAGATGCGGTCACGGCGATGGACGACCTGGGCGCCGACGTGACCTTCTTCGATCCGATCGATCCATGAACAGGAGGATCCGACCATGACCATCGACGCTGCCGAGGTCCGCAAGCCGAAACTGGGCTATGACTACGAGTTCGCCGCCGATCGGCTCGACCACATCGTCGCCTGCACGCAGGAGCATGGCTTCTGCGTCGCCAAGGAGGTGCTGTCGCCCGCCATGGTCGACGTGCTGTGCAACGAGGTGTGGCGGGTCGTGGACCCGGAGCGCTCGCTCGGCCCGGGCGAGAGCCGCACTTACCACGCCTGGTTCGACGAGGCGACCGAGGCGTGGGCGCTGCTCGACGACGATCGCTTCATGAACCTGCCGCGCGCGCTGCTCGGCACCGGCGAGATCTGCCTCAACCGCTCGGCGGCGATCATCCGCCGCCCCGGCTCGGCGACGGTGAGTTGGCACACCGACTGGCGCGGGCAGACCGACGATCCGCCGCGCGACAGCGGGCAGGTCCTCAATCGCGGCTCCTGGCCGTCGGGGACCTGGTTTTACGTCACCGGCTCGCGCCCCATGCACGGCGGCCTGTGCGTGGTCGAGGACTCCAACCAGGTCGGCTGGACCGGACCGAAAGGGTTCCGGCTCACCGCTGACCGGTACACGTTCGTCCGTGAGGATGCGGCCGACGAGGAGCGCTATGCCGACTTCGACATACCCGGCCTGGTGCCGCTGTTCACGGACCCGGGCGACTGCATCCTGTTCGCCGACCGCACGTTCCACGGCGCCTTCCCCAACCGGGAGGATCAGACCCGGCTTTCCTGTGGCGTCGGCTTCCGGAAACAGAGCGACGTGATCGACGCGCCGTGGGAGCTGCCGGCGACGGCGCGGGCGTTCGTGGACGCGCTGCCTGAGCGGCACAAGCGCTACGTGGACGGCTACACGGGCATCGACACGTCGTTCGGCCAGGCGATGAAGTAGGATCCGCCGCCATGAAGGCGATAGTGATCGAGCAGAGCGGCGGGCCGGAGGTGCTCGCCTACCGGGACGCCGAGGTGGGCGAGCCGGCCGCCGGCCAGGTGCGGGTGCGCGTCGAGGCGGCCGGGGTCAACTACATCGACACCTACCAGCGGAGCGGCCTCTATCCGATGCCGCTGCCGTTCACCCCCGGCGTGGAGGGCGCGGGCGTGGTCGACGCGGTGGGTGACGGAGTGGACGGCGTGGCCGCCGGCGACCGGGTGGTCTACGTCATGACGCCGGGCTCCTACGCCGAGCAGGCGCTGGTGCCGGCCGCCAACCTGGTCACGGTCCCGGACGGGGTCACGACCGAGCTGGCGGGCGCGGTGTTCCTGCAGGGGCTGACCGCCCATTACCTGACACACTCGACCTATCCGCTGTCGGCGGAGTCCACGTGCCTGGTGCTGGCCGCGGCGGGCGGGGTGGGGCTGCTGCTCTCGCAGATCGCCAAGCGCCGCGGCGCCCGTGTGATCGGCTGCGTGTCCTCCGACGCCAAGGCGGAGCTGGCGCGTGGGGCCGGCTGCGACGAGGTGATCCGCTACGACCAGGTGGACTTCAAGGACGAGGTGCTGCGCCTGACCGATGGCCGCGGCGTGCAGGTCGCCTACGACTCGGTGGCCGCGGCCACGTGGCAGCAGAGCCTGGGTTCCCTTGCGCCGCGCGGCTACCTGGTGCTGTACGGCAACGCCAGCGGCCCGGTGACCTCCCTGGACCCGCGCGTGCTGAACGAGGGGTCGTACTTCGTCACGCGGCCGACCCTCACCCACTACGTCATGGGCGACGGCGAACTGCAATCCCGCGCCGACGACCTGTTCGGATGGATGGCGGCGGGCGAGCTGGACGTTCGCATCCACAAGCGGTACCCGCTTCCCGACGCCGCGCAGGCGCACCGGGACATCCAGTCCCGCGCCACCAGTGGCAAGCTGCTGATCATCCCTTGATCCCGTTCCGGGCCTATCCGCCGCCGCCGGCGCACTACCGGAACGTCACCCTGCAGCTCGTGCCGTTCCGCGCGGCGCCGGATGCGGTGCAGCGCTTCCTTCCGGAGCCGCTGACCGCCGATCCGCAGGGCGCGTGCATGGCCGCCGGGTTCGACGTGGGGTTCTGCACCAGCTACGGGAGCTTCCAGGAGGCGTTCCTGATGCTCGGCTGCCGGTTCGCCGGCACGGACGGCTGGTTCTGCTCACACGTGCTGCACAACGGTCCGGCCGGGATCGCGGCCGGACGGGAGATCTACGGGACGCCCAAGGTTTTCGCGCACGTCACGGTACGGCGGCACGGGCGCACAGTGGTGACCGAGGCGCACCTGGACGGCGTGAGGGTCATGCGGATCGCCTCGACGGCGGACCAGGTCGTCCCGGCCGGCGAGCTGCCCTCGCTGGCGCCGTCATGGCGGCTGAAGGTGATCCCGCGCGCCGACGGCCCGGGCCCGGCGCTCAGGCAGCTCATCGACTGCAGCGGGACGATGCAGGACTTGGCGGTCCGGTTCTCCGCGCGCGGGAGAGGCACGGTGACGCTGGAACCGGCCCCGGACTGCGACCTGACGGCGCTCGCGCCGGCGAGCTGCGGGGCGGCCGGCTACCTGGAGTGCGATTACACGGAGGGCTACGCGGAGATCGCTCACGACTACCTGACGTGAGCGTCCGCTTGACCCCTCTCGACGACGCGCGCGCGGATGGGCATGATCCGCGCTTCGCAGGCGGTCAATCGCTGGCTCGGGTGTGCCGAAAATGAGGATTGGGAGTAGACCCGTGGCACCAGGAGGTAGACCTCGATGACACGTGACGACACTCGAACGCACCATGGTGGGCCGGCGCCGCTGGCTATCATCATGACGCTGGTGCTGCTGGGAGCGGTGGCGGCCGGTGCGCAGGAAACCGATCGGCACGACCGGTACTCGACGGCCGGCAACGCCATCGCCCCCAAGATCGCTCAGTCCACGACCTGGGGCATCGTCGATGCGGTGTCCGGTCGCATCGACGCTGTAGGCTCACTGCACGCGACCATGGAACGGCTGGAATCGTCGGAGATCACGCAGTACGGCCTGCCGAAGCTCAGCCACCGCAGGCTGATCTCGTACGACGGTACGCCGTTGCTGATCGGCGATGCGGGTGAGGTCAACGGAGCGGTCGGCACGCTCTGGGGATTCGGCTTCACCGCCGGTGGCGACTACCAGAGCATGGGCAGCGGCCAGGGGGCGGACGTCGGCTGGGACGGCGACGTGATCACCGGGCACCTGGGGTTCGACATCCGGCCGGTCCGCGAGCTGCTGCTCGGTCTGACGGCGGGGGCGTCGCAGGCCACCACCACGTTCGAGGTGGACGGCCAGCGCGGTCTCCTCGACCACCGCATGATCAGCGCATCCCCGTACTTCAGCTGGGTGCTGTTCCCGGGCATGTGGTGGTGGGCCACCGCAACCTACGGCGTCGGCGAAGCGGAGATGGCCGACAGGGATGAGCCGGGCGTCGCGCGTCCTCACGCCGGGTCCTCATCGCTGCTGAGTGGCGCGCTGGGATGGAACGTCAACCTGATCGACAGTCCGGGACACGATCCCGGCTCCCGCGTGGGCGTGGCGGTGAGGGGGGAAGGCTCTCTGAATCACTTCAGGGTGGACTCTTCAAGGGGCGACATGCCGGACCTGGAGATGAACACGTGGCGCGGCCGCATCATGTTACAGGGAACCTACGAGCAGCCGTTCAACGACAGCGTGTACATGATCCCGACGCTCGAAGCGGGGGTGCGGTACGACGGCGGCCAGGCCGCCAGCGGCGCTGGCGTCGAGCTCGGCGGCCGCTTCCGCTACGAGGATCAGTCGGTCGGCCTGACGCTGGAGGCGCACGGCCGCGCGCTGGTTCCGCTCGACGACACCTCGCGAGAGTGGACCGCCGGCGGGCTGGTTCGGATCTCCTCCGACCGCGACGGCTTCGGGCCGTTCCTGAACGTGACGCCGAGCTTCGAGCCGGTGGAATCCATCGCCTCGGTGCCGACCGCGGAGCTGATCTCCCGCCAGGGCCGCGTGGACGCCGAGCTGGGCTACGAGGGTCTGGAGGTGAGCGGTGTGCCCGGCTTGTTGACGCCATACGGGGCTGTTACTCTTGCCGACGGGGGCACGTCGACCTATCGGTGGGGCAGCCGCCTGACGCTCACCGACGACCTGGCCCTGAACCTGGAGGCGCAGCACGAACGAGCCCACATCGCCGCGGCCACCGAGCACAGCGCCACCGTCAGCGCCAACCTGCGGCTGTGAGGGCAGTGCGAGCTGTGAAGGCGGTGCGCCCGCTCGACGGATAGCGTCCGGACCGGAAGGCTCCGCGTCCATGCCCGGCGCGCGATGACGCCGGAGAACCGTGCAATGCCCGTCACGCGGGCGTCGGCCGACCGCCCGAAGCCGCGTGAGGTGGCCGTCTGCAAGCTTCAGGAGTTGCCGCCGGGCGCGCGCCGCGAGGTCGACGTGGGCGGCCGGCACGCCGTCTGCGTGTTCAACGTGGCAGGCGAGCTGGTCGCGCTGCGGAACCTCTGCCCACACCGCGGCGGCAAGCTCACCCGCGGATTCGTCGGACCCCTGGTCACCAGCGACGCGCCCGGCCGCTTTCGCTACGAGCGCGAGGGCGAGATCCTGCACTGTCCCACGCACCAGTGGGAGTTCGATCTGAAGACCGGCTGCGCGTTGCACGCCCCGCGCCTTTGTGCGAAGACCTACCGGGTGAGCGTGCGCGGCGATCAGGTCATACTGCACGCGCCCTGAGGAAGACCAGCAGAGGGAGGGTTCATGGCGATGACACCGAGCGCTACCGCCACCGACTCCGCCGTCGCCGACCGGCCGGCGGTCACGACCGCACAGGCAGCGGAGGTCGCGCCCGCTCGCGCGCGCAAGGTGGCCCCGTACGTGGTCGATTGCGACTGCCACCACGTGTGGCGCCAGATCGAGGACATCTTCCCGTACCTGCCGCGCCGCTACGTGGAGAGCATCAGGGACTTCGGCCCGATGCTGCCCAAGTACCCGTATACGAACATGCGCAACAACAGCGGCCTGGCATTCCGGGTCGACCATGCCGTCGAGTCGGACACGGACCTGGCCGAGTTCACGATCGAGCACCACGTGGAGGCGTACGGGATCGACGCGGCGCTGCTGACCGGATCGTCGGTCTACTCGGCTGCCGGGCTTCCCGACCTGGACTACGCCGCGGCGCTCTGCCGCGCGTTCAACGACTACACGCTCGAGCACTGGGTCGCCAAGGACCCGCGGCTGCTGATGACCATCGCCGTGCCCGTGCACGACCCGCAGGCGGCCGCGGCCGAGATCGAGCGGCTCGGGCCCCACCCGTCGGCGGCCGCGGTGATGATGCCGGCCGGCGCGCGCGCGCCGTTCGGCAACCGGTGCTACGACCCCATCCATGCCGCCGCCGCGGAGCAGGGCCTGCCGATCGTGACCCACTTCGGGTGCGAGGGGCAGGGGCCGACCAACCCTCCGACCGCGGCCGGCTTCCCGTCGTACTACCTGGAGATGCGCATGGCCCGCCCGCAGATCGCCCAGGCCCACTCGGCCAGCCTGATCTGCGAGGGGGTGTTCGAGCGCTATCCCACCCTCAAGTGGCTGTTCGTGGAGGTCGACACGTGGTGGATCCCCGGTCTGCTGTGGCACTTCGACGCCGACTGGAAGGCCACCCGCGAGTACACGCCGTGGGTGAAGCGCCTGCCGAGCGAGTACTTCCGCGAGCACATCCGCGTCGGCACCCAGCCGCTGCAGCTTCCCCCGCGCAGGCAGGATGCCGCGACCTACCTGCGGTTGATGCACGCCGGGGAGGTGCTGGTCTACGCCAGCGACTTCCCCCACTGGGACTGGGACGAGCCCACGCCCACGGCCGCGCGGTTCCCGCAGGAGCTGCGCGAAGCGGTGTTCGGGGGCAACGGGCGGGAGTTGCTCAACCTGGGCTGACCGTTCCGGTCAGTCCCGGTCATGCCGTCCCGTTGACGAACTCGCGCAGCCGGGCGAGTTGCGCGTCGGTGCCCACCGCCACCAGCGAGTCTCCGGGCCGGACCGTGACGCCCGCCACCGGTGTGGCGGTGTCGGTGGTGGGGCTTGTCTCCTCGCCGTGGATCGCATCCACCGTGTGGATGGCCACGACCATGGCACCGACGTGATCGGCAATCCGTGCGTCCTGCAGGGTGCTCCCGGCCAGCGGTGAACTGTCCGGCACGGCCACCTCGTCGATCTGCAGGGAGTGGCGCTCGCGATCGAGCACCTCGTCCAGAAACCTGGTCAGCGACGGGCGCAGCAGCGAGTCCGCCAGGCGGCGGCCCGTACTGCGGTACGGGGACACGACGCTGTTCGCGCCCACCTTCGTGAGCTTGCGGATGGTCTGCCGCTCGGTCGCCTGCGAGACGATCTTCAGCGCCGGATTGAGCTGCCGGGCGGAGAGGACGACGAACACGTTGGTATCGTCGTTGGGCAGCGCGGACACCATTCCGGCCGCACGCTCGACCCCCGCGGCCAACAGGGTCTCGTCCTCCTCGGCGTTGCCCTGTACGAAGAGGAGCGAGTCGTCGCCGGCGCACTCGCAGTGGTCGGGATCCAGGTCGATCATCACGAACGGCACCTGTTCCCTGGCGAGCTCGGCGGCTACCTCCCGTCCGAACTTGCCGGCGCCGCACACGATGTAGTGGCCGTTGAGCCTGCGGATCGCTCGATCCATGCGTCTCCTCCTCCATCCGGGCAGGAATGCCCCTTGCAGCAGGTAGGCGACCAGCGAGGTGGCCGAATACCAGATGGTGATGACCGCGACCACGATCAGGCCGGAGGTGAACAGCCGGCCGGTCCGTGAGAGCTCATGCACCTCGCCGTAGCCCACCGTGGAGATGGTGATCACCGCCATGAACAGGCTGTCGCCGAGCGGCCAGCCCTCGATCAGCGAGAACCCCAGCGTGGCGACGACCGTGATCCCGACCAGCAGCGCGATCGCGACCACGAATCGGCGGTGCATGGACATCGACGGGATGATAGCGGTTGTCGCCGGGGTATCGTATGTGCGGAAGGAGGTGCCTGTGAGTGAGGAGGCGCGCCTGCTCCGGGAGCAGGTCGAGTACTACCGCCGGCGCGCGCCCGAGTACGACGACTGGTTCTACCAGCGCGGCCGTTACGATGAAGGCGACGCTCGCCGGGCGCAGTGGCAGGCGGAGATCCAGGCCGCACGCACCAGGCTGCGGTCCCTGGGAGAGGTCGACGACGCGCTGGAGCTGGCCTGCGGCACCGGGCTCTGGACCGCGCACCTGCTTCGGCAGGCGCGCCGCCTGACGGCCGTCGATGCCTCCCCGGAGGTGATCGAGCTGGCGCGGAAGCGCGTCGGGCACGACCCGCGCGTGGTGTTCGAGGTCGCGGATCTGTTCGCGTACCGGCCCGTGCAGCGCTACGACCTGGTGTCGTTCACGTTCTGGCTGTCGCACGTGCCGCACGAGCGGCTCGGCGGTTTCTTCGACCTGTTGCGGCACTGTCTTCGCCCCGGCGGCCGGGTGTTCGCGGTGGACTCGGCTGCGTCGCCGGATAAGCAGACCAGTGCGGACGGGGCACAGGCGCGGGACCTGGCCGACGGCAGCACCTATCGGATCGTCAAGCTGTACTACGGCAAGGAAGAGTTGGAGGCGCTGTTCGCCGAGCACGGCTTCCGCGCGGAGGTCACGCTCACGCCTTCGCTCTGGGTGGCCGTGGCTGTCAGGGCCAGTCCGTCATGACGCCTTCCACTCGCCGAGCATCGCCTCCACCTGCGCGCTCTCCCCGGCGTCCAGCGCCGACAGCGGCGGGCGGCATGCGCTGGACGGGAAGACCCCGAGCAGGCGCAGTCCTTCCTTGACCACCGGGATCGACCGCCCCGGTCTGGCGCGCAGCGCGGCCAGCGGCGCGAGCCGCTCCTGGATGGCGCCGATGCGTTCGCGGTCGCCGTCGCTCGTTGCGCGCCACAGATCCATCGACAGCGCCGGCGCCAGGTTGACGGCGCCGGTGGAGAAGGCGCGGGCTCCTTCCAGGGCGCAGTACGGGAAGAGTCCCTCGCCGCCGCAGACGCCGGCAAGCCGGCGATCGGGCGCGGTCTTGCGCTGGGCGGCCATGAAGGCGCGGAACCACTGGATGTCGCCCGACTCTTCCTTCACGGCGACGACGTTGCCGAGCCTGGCCAGCCGCCCCGCCGACTCGACGCTCAGTGGCACGGCCGGCGTCCGGTACAGCATGAAGCCGATGTCGGCGGATGCGGCGACGGCGCGGTTGTAGCGCTCGGCGCCGTCGCCGGTCATGCCGAACATCGGGTCCACCATGGTGATCTGCGCCGCCGGGCAACCGAGCCGCCCGGCCACCCGCGCCTGGGCCATCGCCCGGCCGATCGAGCCGCTCACCGAGGCGAGCACCAGCGCGCGGCCGCCGGCCTCCTCGACGGCGGCCGCGGTCACCGCCTGCCACTCGTCCATCGACAGCGAGAAGCACTCGCCCGTCCCCCCGCACGGGGTGATGGCCGGCACGCCGTGATCGACCAGGCGGCGGATCAGGCGGCGGAAGGCGTCCAGATCGACCGGAGCCTCAGGAGCGTCGTGCGTGAACGGGGTGGGTGGGTAGGCGACCGGCCCTGCCAGGCGGGCCTGCAACGCTGCGCGATCCATCGCGCGGAAAGCGTGCCACATCGGGGCGCGCGGCGCAGCGTGCGTGGGGGGTGATTCGACGGCGCCGCCGGCCAGGGTCTTGCTTCGCCCCCAGTGCCGCGACGAAATGCGTCGGCGGTCTGGTCAGCCTGCCGGGATCAGATGTTGATGGCGCCAAGCGCTACCGCGGTGATTACCACCAGCGCGGTAACGAGGAGCGCCACGCGCCTGCGCCACACCGTCGCCTGGCTCTGTCGCCGAGCTGTCATGTGCATATCTATGGATCGTCAGGCGGCAATCGCGACTTGAGCACTATGGACCGCATGGGGGTCCCGGCGATCGCGCTACTCCGCCGGTGCGTACATCTCGGTGTCGGGGTAGAACGCGTACCAGGCGAACCAGAAGTCGCGCTCCTTGGCCAGCACGCTGCCGTCGGCCAGGTCGGTGAAGGTGACCAGCCCCGCGGCGTCGCGCTCTACGCGGATCACGGTGTCCCCGACAGCGTCTTCGAACGGTGCGTTCTGGATGACGGCGTCCTCGAAGTAGGCCTTGTGGATGCCGCCGGCCTCGATGCCGAAGATCACCGCCTTGGGGTGGAAGCGTCCGTCCTCGACGTTCTGCACCGGGAACCAGACGGAGTAGTCGGTGTCGTACCCCTCGTACGGATCGTAACTGTAGTCCCGGTACCCGCCTCCCCGGTCCAGGATCTCCGCGTCGGGATGATGCGGGCTCCACTCGCCCCAGCGCACCACGTCGACGGCGACCGGGGTCAACCACTGGCCGCTCATGCTGCCGAACACCGCCTGTCCGCCGATCTGCATCCACAGCGAACGTGTCCGCCGGTCGTACATCACCAGGTTGGAGTTGAACAGCATGCCGCTGGTGCCGAACTCGACCGGCTCGCAGTCGATGGTGCGCTCGTAGGCGATGCCGGACCCGCACAGCGGGCAGTACGTGACCACGATCGGATCGCCGCCCACCGTGTCGTTGACGATCTCGTGGTGAGTGAGGATCCGGAACGGATAGGCGCGCTCGACGCCCTTGTGGGTGAGGACGATCAGCAGGTCGTCCGACTCCAGCCAGCCGTCCGCGTCGCTCACGCTGGAGAACGTGGGCAGGTCGATCGACGGAATGCCATCGGGCGGCGGACCGCCGTGCGAAAGCTGTCCGGGGTGTAGCAGGAAGGGGATGCCGTTGACGGATTGGGTAACCTCTTCCGGGACCGGGAGCTGCGTGGAAGGAGTGCACTCGTCGGCCGCCCATGCGGGGCCTCCGGCAAGCAACAGGATCGCGCAGGCGACGGACGCGCGGCGTGTGGTCGTCGAGACAGGCATGTGGTCAGGACACCCCACGGGCTGCCCTTCTTACCGGCGAAGCGGAGCGTCGAGCCAGTATACTTCGACCGATGGCGTCACGCATGGCCGGCATCGAGCCGGCGTTTCCCAGTCCGCTGCCCTTGGAGGAGGTCCCGGCCAGGTTCCGGGAGTTGATCGGCCTGGACGTGATCCCGGAGCAGGTGGACTTCACCGCCGCCGCCACCGTGGTGGAGGACGGCCTGGCGCTGACCCGGCTGACCTTTTGCAACTGCCTGGGCGAATCCGTGCACGCGATCGCCATCCTGCTGGCCGAGCCGGCCGGGACGCTGCCCGGCGTGATCTGCACGAACGGCACCGCCAGCACGGCCGAGGACGTGGCGCACCGCGAGTACCACCGCAAGACCCCGCACAAGGGACCTCTGTACGGCTGGGGGCGTGAGATGGCGCGCCGTGGCTTCGCGGTGCTGACCTTCACCCCGAAGGGGGCGGCGGCGCGGCGCGGCACCGTGGAAGCGTGGGAGGAGGAGCAGCGGCTACTGCTGCCGTTCGGGCGGTCGCAGGTGGCGGTGATCGCCGACGAGGCGGTGCGCGCCACGCGGGTGCTCGGCGCGCTCGACGGCGTCGATCCCGGCCGCATCGGGCTCACCGGCATGTCGCTGGGCGGCTGGACGTCGTGGCTGGGCATGGTGGCCGCCCCGTGGGTGAAGACGGCCGCGCCGGTCGCCGGCGGGCTCGGGACCCTGCGGGCGAACATCGACCACGGCCTGGTGTGGCGCCACTCCTCGTTCTGCTTCGTCCCGCACATGCTGCGCTACTTCGACCATCCGCAACTGATCGCGGCGGCGGTCGCCCCGCGCCCGTTCATGATGGTCGCGCCGCTGGAAGACGAGGACATGCCCGCCGACGGCGTCGACGAGTTCGTCGACTACGTGAGCGGGGTGTATGAACAGGCCGGCGTACCGGAGCGGTTCCTCGTGCACCGGCCGCCCGGCCACCACGTGTTCACCATGCAGTACTTCGAGTGGGCCGTGGAGTGGTTCGAGCGCTGGCTATAAAGGAGGCAGCCGAATGATCACGGAGGCGACCTATCGACGGGACGGACGCACGGTTTCGGTGCGTGTCGAGCGCATCGACACCTGGGTCGAGGACGCGGGCGAGATCGTCAACTTTCCCTGCCTCCTGGAGCTGGACGGCCGGCTGATCCTGTTCTACTCGCGCTCCCGGCACGGCGGCGAGCACGTGGCAGCCGAGGATCCGGTCAACGTCATCGAGTCGTGCGACGACGGCGAGACCTGGCACCCGGCGGCGGACGACTTCGATCTGCTGTCGCGCGATCCCGTGTCGGGGCGGATCAGCGATACCTTCAGCACCTCGCTCGGCTACCTGCGCGACGGCACGATCGTGCACATCGGCCACAACACCCAGCTCCAGCACGACGTCGGCTACGACCGGTCCGAGAGCCACATGCACGTGCAGTTCCAGCAGGACGACCCCACGTTCCGGTTCCAGCGCGCCTCGCGCGACGGCCGGCTGCTGGAGACGGTGCCGTTCAAGGTGTCCGGGATGACGTGGGGCCGGGCGTCCTACCAGGTCTACTCGACGATCCTGGAGGTAGACGGCGGCGACCTGCTGGCGGCGATGGAGTGGGCGAAGATCCTGCCGGAGTCGGAGTGGATCCGCAGGCCGAACGGCTCGGTGTGGGTGTACCGCTTCGGCGTGTTCATCGTGCGGTCGAGCGACGCCGGCAGGTCGTGGGAGCTGGTGGAGGAGTTCGACCCGGAGAAGATCAAGCCGGTGTACGGGGTCAGCGACCGCGCCGTGGACGAGGGGTTCGACGAGGCGGATCTGCGCATCCTGCCGAACGGCGACATCCTGTGCGTGATGCGCACCGGATCGGACTCGCCGCTGTGGCAGTCACGCTCGCGCGACGGCGGGCTCACGTGGGCGGCGCCGGAGCCGATCGGCTGGCCGGCGGTGAAGCCGCGGCTGCAGGTGCTGCCGAACGGCGTCCTGGCCTGCGCGTCCGGCCGCGGCTCGTACGGCCAGCCGCAGGTCACCCACGTGATGCTCAGCCTGGACGGCACCGGCCGCCACTGGGAGCCGCCGTTCTGCTTCCACACCGGCCCCGGCTGCTCGTACACCTCGACCATGCAGCGCGACGGCAGGCTGCACGTGATCTACTCGGCCTCCGACTTCACCCGCGACATGGGCACCCACGGTCTTCCGAAGCAGGCGATCCGGCGCGCGGTGCTTTCCATCGAGGTGGTGTGAACCGGGACCAAGGGCCGATCTGATGACGGCGACGGTCGAAGACCTGCTTGGTCCGCTCAACGAGATGGAGCGCAAGCACGCTCCGGAGCGACTGTGGATCGGGGGCGACGCATCGATCTTCGACATGGGCACGCTGGTTTCGGTGGTGGGTTCTCGCTCGGCATCCCCGGAGGGGATTCGCCGTGCTCGCCGGCTCGCTCGGGAGTTGGTCGATCGCGGCACGGTCGTGGTCAGCGGGTTGGCGCGAGGAATCGACACCGTCGCCCACACGACGGCGATCGAGCGCGGAGGACGGACGGTCGCGGTGCTCGCCACGCCGTTGGATCAAGTTGCGCCGCCGGGGAACGCTGCCTTGCAGCAGCGGATCGTCCGCGACCATGTCGCGGTAACCCAGTTCCGGCCTGGGACGACGGTTCAGAAGATGAACTTCACGATCCGCAACCGAACGATGGCACTCCTATCCGCCGCCACGATAATCGTGGAGGCCGGGCCGTACAGCGGAACCAGGCACCAGGGTCGGGAAGCAATCCGTCTCGGCCGCCCGCTGTTCTTTCTCGAATCCGCAGTCGCGTCGGCTGACGCTGGCTGGATCAATCAGCTCATGGAGTATGGTGCCGAGGTTCTCAACGACGAGAACCTGTCGAGATCACTGGAGGACGTTCCGACCCGGACTCCAGGCGCGGCGCTTCCTTTCTGACGATCGCGTTCGCTTCATTGCTGATCTACTCCCGCATGGGAGTGGGAGCTTGTCCGTCCTGTCGCGAACCCGGATACGCGACCTGGTGCAGCGTGGAGATCCAACCGCACTGTCTCACGCAGCCCTATGAGCCCGAGAACATTCCGGTGAGTTCCTGGGCTCTTCAGGACTTCGCGTGAGCGAGACCGAGGGAGGTGCGACCCGGCGGCCTCCGGTCTGACCTTCGGAAGGCACCGTTCCGCCGTGCGGCGCGTGCCGATGGCGATGATGTGCTCCACAGAGAAGTCGGAGATTCCCGGGATCGGCACCACCGCCAAGCGCATACGGCAGGATGTGGTCTATCTCGATCAGATATCGTGAGTTGCAGCGGCGTCCGGTCCGCCGATCGAGGTAGCTGCAGCGGCCGCCGTCCCGCTGCCAGACCTGTCGTCTCACGGTCGCCGGAATCGCGCGGCCCGTAGCGCACGGCTTCGCCGTCGGAGTGGCGGCGCCGGTCGGCTTCGTCCCGGCAGCGGATCGGCAGCCGGTCGCTTCCTGCCGGGTCGGCGACCGCGCGGAGGTCGGTGTCGGGTGCGGCGTCCCCTCCGGCGTCGGAGTAGTGTCGGCGGGGATCACCTCGTCCTGCACCGTGACGGCGTGACCGGGTTCCGGCGCGGCCTGCTCCTTCGCTGCCGGAGCGGGCTGGGACTCGCCCTGCGCCGCCCCGCTGCCGGTGCGCGCCCGGCGCGGCGGCCGGCTCGGGTCGTGGCGGTCGAGCGCCTCCCGCACGATGCGGCCGACGAGCTGCCCCACGGTCATGCGTGGGTCCACGTGCGAGAGCAACCCCCGCAGGTGCTCCAGTCCCTGCTGGCAGTCGGCGTCGATGACGGCCTTCAACTCGTAGCGCCCGTCGCCGAGCGGGCGCACGCGGTCGGCCGGCGGCGCCAGCTCCGGGTCCAGGTCGGCGAGCATGCGGCGGACCTGGCGGGCGCTCTTTCCGGACGCCTCCTCGACCAGCTTCTGTCTTCCTGCCGCATCGAGCACCAGCGGCGGCACAGGCTCGGAGTGACTCGACGTTGCGGCCGGCCCGGCATCCGCCACCGGATCGTTCGCCGGCGCAGCCTCGGCCGGCGATGACCTCACCGCACCGCTCGCCGGTGCCGAGTCTGCCGGCGCGGTCGACGCGATCCCGGCGATCGACCCACGCCTTCGTTGCCGGTCGAACGCCCACTGCAGCTCAGCGGCGGCGCTCAGCGTCAACGAGCCGTCGCGCAGCCGCTCGCGCGCGCCCGGCTGGTCGGCGCACAGCCGCACGGCGCCAAGGCGCCGCCCGGCGGCAGCGTCGCTGTAGCCGAGCTCGCGCACCGCGTAGTCGAACAGGCTGGAGCAGCCCCGCCGCAGAAAGAGACGGCGGGCCTCGATCTCGGCCAAGTGGTCGATGATGGCGCCCTGCAGGTGGCGTTCGTGGCGGACCAGCGCGCTGGTCTGACGCAGCAGCGCGCGGTCCGAGAGCACGCCGATGGTGGAGGTGATCGCGGGGCGGGCAGCGGTCGCAAGAGTGGCGGTCTTCATGAGGTAAATGTACTACCTGTTTTCAGGCGCGCCGTGAAAAGGCGCTGTATCCCAGCGGGATAAATCCCGCCCGGCAACTGTCGCTCCAGCCGGAAGCAGTCGGAGCGGTGCAAGGAGGTAACGAACTGGACTGAAGCACTCCGAGGACAAAGGGTCGCCTTGGGCGACTCAGCGAGCATGCAGGCCGCAACGCGAGTGAACGTCGAGCAGGCCTCGAAACGTACAATGCGGAAGCCGACCCGCCCTGAAAACGGGGAAGGATGACATCGGTCGGGAAGCGAGCGACGGAGGCACCGACCGGTTCCGCCGGGGTATTGACGGCGGCATGTGTGCAAGAGGGAAACAGTAGCAACACGGGAAGCCCCGTCTGATGGCGTGTGCGCGCCAACCGAGAATCCGCGAGGACCAGCTCGGGTCGGCGGGGTGACGGAGAGGCTCGTAGTACCGTAGAGGTCGGGTAATGCCGACGGAGGAAAGGAGCCTCAGTTCGAGAGAGGCGCAACAAGGGGGCAGGGATATGGAGACTGGCGGAAGCCTAACAGCTCCGGAAAGTGTTCGGAAACTCCAGACGGCGCTACATGCGAAAGCGAAGGAATCTCCAAACTTTCGATTCTACTCACTGAGCGACAAGGTGTGGCGAGCCGACGTCTTGCAGGCCGCTTGGCAGGCAGTCCGCCGCAACGGCGGTGCTGCCGGCGTGGACGGCGAGACGGTGCAGCGCATCGAGGCGCGAGGGATGAGCCGATGGCTTGGAGAACTGGCGCGGGACTTGAAGGAAGGCACCTATCGACCGGGCGCGGTGCGGCAGGTGCTGATCCCCAAGAAGCAGGCAGGCAAGTACCGACCGCTGGGCATACCATGCGTTCGGGACCGGGTCGCGCAGACGGCGGCACTGTTGGTGCTGACGCCGATCTTCGAAGCGGACCTGCAACCGGAACAATACGCCTACCGGGAGGGGTGCAGCGCGCAGGACGCAGTGAAGCGCGTGCACGGGTTGCTGAACCGGGGCCACCGGGAGGTGGTCGACGCGGATCTGTCCAACTACTTCGGCGAGATTCCGCACGCCGAGCTGATGCGCAGCGTAGCCCGCCGCGTGAGCGACGGGAGACTGCTGGGCTGGATCAAGGCGTGGTTGGAGATGGCGGTGGAGGAGGACGACGGTGGGGGCGGCACACGCCGCACGAACCGGGCGCGACGGGAGAGGAAGGGGACGCCGCAAGGTGCACCGATCTCCCCGCTGATCAGCAACATCTACATGCGACGCTTCATAGTGGGCTGGAAGGTGCTGGGCTACGCCCGGCGATTCAACGCAGAGATCGTGAATTACGCAGACGACTTCGTGGTCTGCGGCAAAGCCCCTGCGGAAACGATGAGGGGCGTTGTCGAGGACATGATGGAGCGCCTGCGGGTGCCGATCAATGTGGCGAAGACCCGCAGCATGCGAGTACCGGAGGAATCGTTGGAGTTCCTCGGGTACCGCATCGGACGCAACTACCGTCCGCGCACGGGACAGGCCTATATTGGCACGCGCCCGAGCCGGAGCAGTGTAGTGAGCGTGTGCCGCAGAGTCAGCGAGTTGACGGACTGCAGGTATGGACTACTCGACTCGGAAACGGTCGTGCGACGCCTGAACTGGGTAATCACCGGGTGGGCGAACTACTTCCAACTGGGTCAAGTGAGCCCCGCCTACAAGATCGTCGACGAGCATACGATCCGGCGGCTGCGCCGGTGGCTGTGCCGCAAGCACAAGGTACGGACCGGGAAGTACGTGCGCTTCTCGGACGAGCGTCTATGGACCGACTTGGGCCTCACCCGCCTTGTTCCGCAAACGGCGAGCTTTCCGTGGGCGAAGGCATGATCTCGTCCGAGAGCCCGGTGCCGGAGATCGGCACGCCGGGTTCGATGAGCGGGGAGAGGAAACGTGGCTACGGTGGAGACTGAGGCACCGGCACGGGCGAAAGCCGCCGGCAACAGCTACTCCCTTCACCTACGGCAGGGCGCGCCTCTCCTCGACTCTACATAGACCTTCTTTCGCGGTCCGGTTCCAGCCGTCGATCCGCGCGCAGCGAACGCTGAAGGGGGCGCTCGGCGGCCCAAGGGGCATCCGAGCTTCCGGGAGGCCGGAAGGGGCGCGTACGTGCCGTGGCGTGCCACGTCGCAGGCGCGAAACCGCGTCAAGGCCCTGAGAAAAGAATCCCCGATCTCTTTTTGCGGCGCGCCCATTGCCGGGCCGATGCTGACTACTTTGGCGAAGCCGTTCGCCGGGTTTCCCTATCCTCGTCACTCGCCGAGCCCAAGTGGAGCCGTTTGGCCGGCTTAGGGTGATTGCGGAGTCGATGGTCGATGAAGGTATTGCTCACCACGGCCAGCGCCTAATCATACGAAGCTGAAAGTCCTGATCCGTTCCGATGCGAATCAGGCCTAAGCAGTCGCCGGGACCAGGGTGCGGACGCCGTTGCGGTAGACGACCTGCTGTTTGCCGCCGGGGACTGGGAGGGCGCGCAGGGCCAGCTCGCCGAAGGTGACCATGGGCTCGGACTTGAGCAGGATCTCGTCGAGGGACTGCTCGGGGGTACGGCCCGTGGTGTCGACGGTGACGACGCGGCCGACCTTCCGGAACAGGGAGTTCTCCACCTCCTCCGCGAAGCGCTCCTTGATGCGGGCGATGTCGGGCTCGCGGATCACCTGGTGCTCGTGGGGGGCGTCGGTCATCCGCCGGCGGATCGCCTCGTCGTCGGCGGTGAGGTGGAACAGGACCACGTCGGGCAGGCGGCGCTCGAAGATCTGCGCCTCGTAGACGCGCTGCTTGATGTGCCGGTAGCGGCGGTAGTAGGGACTGTCGGGATCGTCGCCGTAGATGTCGCAGTACACGGCCTCCTCGATGAACCAGCCGCCGAACAGGGGGTTCTGGATGAACTCGATCAGCTCGATGTGGAACTGGATCTGCATGCGCTGATAGCGCTCCTTCATGTCGTCGGGCGCGTTCAGCAGCAGCGTGCGCGACTCCTCGCTCAGCGTGCGGTCGGGCAGGCTGAAGTGGTCGTCGTAGTGCGCGGGCAGGCCGCGCGCCTCGTAGTAGCTGCCGAGCAGGTTGATGAGGGTTGTTTTTCCCGCGTACTCGATGCCCGTGAAGATGGCTCGCATACCGGTGCCTCCGTCGTGGGGATGATCAGGCGCGGCCGGCGGCGGCCAGCCGCTTCTCGGCCGCCGTGGTCCGCTTGCGGATGCGCAGCGGCACGTGCGCCTGCGGGTCGGGATCGCTGTCGGCGCCAGTCTCCCGGTCCAGGAACAGCGGAAAGTCCTCCGCGTCCGGGTTGGTCAGGCCGTGCGGGTGCCGGTAGCTGCGCATGATGATGCGCTGCTCGCGGGTGAGCGTGGCCAGCCAGCCGTCGTCGGAGAAGTAGTGGTCGCCGGCGGTGACCCAGCTCGGGCAATACGACAGGAAGAAGTTCCTGCGCTCCACGTCGGTCTCGTTGGGCTCGACCCGGTGCCAGAGGTTGCCGTTGTAGATGGTCAGCGTGCCGGCCTTTACGCACAGGATCTCCTCGCCCGGGGCGTTTTCGTGGGTGTGGTACTGCTCCAGGTGCTGGCTGCGGTGGCTGCCCGGGACGTAGACGAAGTTGCCCATGCGCGGCGCGGGGAGGTCGGTGAGCCAGTAGCCGACGCTCATGCGCAGCGGCAGCTCGGGTGAGAACACCTGGTACGGCAGCGCGCGCGGGCTGTCTGTGTGCCAGGCGTTGCGCCCGGTGCCGCGCGCGCGGATGCGCAGGTCGCTGCGCAGCAGCTTCAGCATCTCCCCGAACACGTCGTAGACGTAACCAACGTGCCGGTCGTGGTCGATCAGCTCCGCGATCGCGGGATCGAGCTCGACCGCGTTCTCCTTGCGCAGCGACTGCCCCGGCCGGTAGCTCGGATCGGACGCCGACACCCGGTCGACCGCCGCCAGGTAGTGGGCGATCTCGTCCCGCGACAGCGCGTTCTCGATCCGGATCAGGCCCTGTTCCTGGAACTCCCGCCACTGCGCGTCGGTGAATCCGCGCGGTGCGACGCGCAACTTGTCCTCGCTCATCGATCTCCTCCTCGTCAGTTGGTGGTGAAGCGCTCGGCGGCCGTCCGCCGCTTGCGCAGGCGCAACGGGATGCGCTCCGGCACGCCGGCGTCGGTGTCGGCGCCGGTCTCGCGGTCCAGGAACAGCGGGAAGTCGTCCGCCGCCGGATTGGTGTAGTCGTGCGGGTGCGGGTAGCTGCGCATGATGATGCGCTGCTCGCGGTTCAGAGTCGCCAGCCACTCCGGGTCGGACAGCAGCCGGTCGCCGGCGCAGACCCACGACGGGCAGTAGGCGATGAAGATGTTCTTGCGCACCACGTCCGTGAGGTTGGGCTCGACCCGGTGCCAGAGGTTGCCGTCGTGGACGGTCATGGTGCCGGCGCGGACGCGCAGGATCTCTTCGCCGGGCGCGGGCTCATGCGAGTAGTAGGCGTCCAGGTACTGCTGCCGGTGACTGCCGGGCAGGAAGACGAAGTTGCCCATCCGCTCGTGCGGCAGGTCGGTGAGCCAGTAGCCGATGCTCATGCGCAGCGGCAGCTCGGGCGCGAACACCCGGTACGGCGTGGCGCGCGGGCTGTCCGGGTGCCACATGTTGCTGTCGGTGTCGCGTGGCCGCACGAAGATGTCGGAGCGGATGATCTTGAGCATCTCGCCGTACAGGTCGTAGGCGTAGCCGACGTGGCGCGGATGGTCGATCAGCTCCGCGATCGCCGGGTCGGACTCGACGGCGTTGGAGACGCGGTAGTCGGTCGCGCCCTCCACGTAGCCGGGCTCGCGCGCGCAGACCCGCTCGACGGCGCCCCGGTAGTAGGCGACCTCGTCCGGCGTGAGAGCGTCCTCCAGGATCACGATGCCGCGCTCTCGGAACTCCCGCCACTGCTCGGGGCTGAAGCCGGGCGGGGCGACGCGGTAGGCGCTCATGCTCCATCTCCTGTCACAGATGTAGGGCAAAGAACTCGGCTACCCACTCCAGGTGCTCGACCAGGAACACGTGGTGCAGGTCGGGGCGACGCACTTCCAGCCGGTCTGCGGCGCCGGCGTCCGCGTAGACGGGCTCTACCGCGGCCAGGAGGTCGTCGACGCCGGAGGCCGGCATGTCCTCGTCACGCGTCGGGGCGAGCAGCATGAGCGGCCGCGGGGCGATGCAGGCCGTGACGACCTCGGGATGGTCGAAGTGACGGAGGAAGCCCGGCACGAAGTAATCCGGCGGGTGGCGGACCAGGTCCCCCTCGCGGATCATCGCCTCCATCGTGCCCAGGCCGCCGCACAGCGGCGCCGCCGCCGCGATCTCGGGGGCGAGGGCGGCGGCGTACCACGTCGACTGGCCGCCGGCGGAGAAGCCGGTCACGCCGACGCGGGTGGCGTCCACGCCGTCCAGATTGGCCAGGAGGGCCAAGGCCTGCAGCGCTTCCAGGACGACGTAGCCCATCTGGCTGCGCCCGCGCGGCCGCATGCAGTTGGCTTCGCGGATCCAGCGCTGCCGGTCGTAGCGCGGTCCGCATCCCCGCGCCGACAGCGACAGGGTGACGCAGCCGCGGCGCGCCAGTTCGCGCGCCCAGCCGTACAGAGGCCCTCGCTCGGGGTCCTTGCGGTGCAGGCGGTGGTGAATCAGCACCTCGGCATCGCCCCTGCTGCCCGGCAGGCAGAGGATGGCGGGCCGCCCGGCGGGAGGCGGTGCGCCGTGGGCCGGGCTCGGCCGGCAGACCGCGATCGGCGCGACCTCGTCCAGGGCGTTGCGGAAGCGACCGCGGGTCACCCGCACGTCGTCCTCGATGACCGGGTCGTCCCAGGTGGCCGCGGGCGCGTCGGGGAGCGCATCGATCCCGAGCAGCTCCATCAGCGTGGCGCGAACTTCGTCGGGCTCGATCCGCCGCGGGCGGTACGGCGGCAGCGAGCGGATCAGGTCGCTCACCCCCGCGATCGGCTCGGTGTCCTGCACGGCACGGATACCGTGCCCGAAACGGGCCGATCACGGAACCGCCGACTCCGGCTCGATTGCCGGCGGGGCCACCGGCCGGCCGGTGTTCGTGGCATGGTGACCCCCAGGTGAGGGAGATGAGGACGTGCTGAAGATCGAGGACGTGGTCCTGTACCGGGACGATCGCTACTACTGCGGCCCGGGGCCGGCCGTGGTCTGCTTTCCGGACGGGGAGTTGCGGGTCGTGTTTCGCCGCCACCGCTGCTGGACGCCCGAGGTGATGATGCACGTCCATCCGACCACGGAGCAGTGCCTGATCCGTTCGGCCGACGGCGGCCGGTCGTGGTCGCCGCCGCGGGTGTTCATGGGCGGCGGCCAGTGCGCCGTCGGCGGCCTGATGCGCGACGGCACCCTGCTGTTCGTGACTCACCGGCAGGAACTGGTCCCGTACGCCGCGCGCCATCTGCTGGTCGACGGAGTCGGCTCGGAGGTCGCCGCCCTCATCACCGGTCTTCGTGCCGACGGTCAGAGCGAAATGGCGGACAGTCTGCAACGGAAGCAGTCGCACTGGCCGTCGCTGAGCGCTGGCACCGAGGTCTGGCGGTCAGCCAACCGGGGCGATGACTGGGAGGGGCCGGCCTGGGTCGGCGAGATTCCCGGCCTGCCGCCGCTCCATTCGGGCTTGCACGCGCCCGTGCACCTGCGCGGGTTTCCCATCGAGCTGGCCGACGGCGACCTGGTGTTGCCGGTGCAGGGGCGGGGAGTCGGTTCGATTCTGGTAGCTTCCGCCGATGGCGGACGATCATGGGACTATCGCGGCCTGGCCGCGCCGAATCCACCCGGCAGGGCGGGCATGGCCTTCAACGAGTGGAGCGTCATCGAGACCGCGGCCGGAGACCTGGTCGGATTCGTGCGCTCGGAGATGGAGGAGCGGCACGGCGGGGGGTATCTGTGGACGGTGCGCTCCACGGACAAGGGTCGCACCTGGAGCGAGCCGCGACGCGAGGATGTGTGGGGCTATCCGTACTTCGCCCTCACGCTTCCGTCGGGCAACGTGCTGCTGGTCTATGGGTACCGTCGCGAGCCCTACGGCATCCGGGCGCGCGTGCTGGAGCCCGAATGCGGCGCTCCCGGCGAGGCTCCCGAGCACGTGATCCGGCGGGACGGAGGAACGCTGGACCTGGGCTATCCGCATGCGGCCGCGATGCGCGACGGACGGGTGCTCATCGTCTATTACTTCAACGACGGCGGACAGCGCTTCGTGGCCGGCACCATCGTCGAGGCGGGGTGAGCGGCGGGGTGACGGCACCGCAGCGTGCCGGTAGAGTTCGCCATGGAAGGACCGCGTACCGCCGATGCCGCGCGCATCGGCGATCTGACCGGCCGGCGGCCCGCCGGCTTTCGCCACGCTGCCGGCGGCTACACGCCCGCCGAGCGCTGGATCGTGACCCTGGAGGACGGCGCCAGGGTGTTCGCGAAGATCGGCGTCGACGAGCTGACCGCGGGATGGCTCCGGGACGAGCAGCGGGTGTACGGGTGCATCGACGGCGACTTCATGCCGGAGGTGCTCGGCTGGGATGACGGCGAGCGCCCGCTGCTGCTGCTGGAGGATCTGAGCGGGTGCGGATGGCCTCCTCCGTGGGACGACCGGCGGGTCGATCAGGTCCTCGATGCGCTCGCACGGCTGCACGCGACCGATGGGGGGAGCGCGCTGACGCGTCTCGTCGTCGATGATCCGGGACTCTCGGTTTGTTGGCGGCGCGTCGCCGCGGAGCCGGCGGCGTTCCTGTCGCTGGGGCTGGCGACCGAGCGCTGGGTGCGGGACAGCGCGCCGGTGTTGGCCGCTGCCGCCGCGGGCGCGGAGCTCGACGGGCCGTGCCCGACGCATGTGGACGTGCGCAGCGACAACATCTGCTTCCGCGACGGACGCGCGTTGCTGGTCGACTGGAACCAGACCGTGCTGGCCCACCGGGACGTGGACATCGCCTGCTGGCTGCCGAGCCTGCACGCCGAGGGCGGACCGGCTCCGGAGGAGATTCTGCCGCACGCGGGGCCGCTGGCGGCCGTGATCAGCGGATTCTTCGCCGAGCGGGCCGGCAAGCCGGTGATCCCGACGGCGCCGCGGGTGCGGGTGGTGCAGAAACAGCAACTCCGCACCGCGCTGCCGTGGGCGGTCCGGGCGCTCGGGCTGCCGCCGCTCGACGGACCGGCGGCGGGGTAGAGTAGCGGCCATGGAACGTGTGGACACGCCTCCGGAGGAGTACCTGGCGTCGCTGCCGGCGGAAACGGGCGCCGACATGACGGCGCTGCACGAACGGATCAAGGGGGCGTTGCCCGGTCACCACCCCTGCCTGTGGGCGGGCGTCTTCTGGGGCGGCAGTGAGCAGACGATCATCGGCTACGGGGACATGTCGTACGTGCGCTCCGACAAGAAGCGCGTGGAGTGGTTCCTGGTCGGCCTGGCGCGGCAGAAGAACTACTACAGCGTGTACGTGAACGCGGCCGACGGCAGGCGCTATCTGGCCGAGGCGTACACCGGTCGGCTGGGCAAGGCGAAGGTGGGCAAGAGCAGCATCAGCTTCCGTACGCTCGCCGACGTCGATCTGGACGTGCTGAGCGAGCTGATCGAGCGAGCCGGGGAACTGTCGATGCCGGATGGCTCCACGTAGTCGGTGCTACAGCTCCTTCACCAGGTAGCAATGGAGCTCCTCGTCCCTGTGCGGGTTGCGGATCCTTCGACGCGCCGGACGGTCTTCATCTCTCTATGTCGCTCTTGGTCGACGTCGGGATCTCCGCAGAGCGCAGCGCGGCGCACCATTCGGCAAGAGCGCCCGAGCGGGACTCCTGCGTGTTCCAATGCAGCGGCCGGGGGCTGGTCGACGGCAACTCGGCGACCTCGGCATGCACCCCGCCGAAGTGCCGCCGCCACTCCCGCGCGCGGCGTCCGTTGAGCAGGATCGGGAACGGACCTCGTTCGGCCAGCAGCGCTCCCACCGCGTTGGGCTCGGCGTCCCGGATGCGGTCATCGCCCGACCCCTGCCGCCGCACCCGGCTGTACAGATCCCAGATCGCCAGGCCGTGGCGTCGCACCGCGGCGACCCGCTCCGAGTACGGCGCAGCGTGATCGCCGATCACACGGCAGTGGGCGAGCACGCGCCAGAACCGGTTCTGCGGGTGTCCGTAATACTGCCGGGTCTCCAGGGACGCGACGCTCGGAAAGGAGCCGAGCACCAACGCACGGATCGGACCGTCGGGAAGGACGGGCGGCAACCCCTCCAATAGCGGCCGGGCCGGCGTGTCGAAGTGCTCGTTCATGGGTCTTCGTGCCGATGGCGATGATGAGCTCGGCAGAGCAATCGGAGATTCCCGGGATCGGCGCCACCACCCAGCGCATAGGGCATGATGTGGTCTATTTCAATCAGATGTCGTGAGTTGCAACGGCGTCCGGTCTTCCGATCGAGGTAGCTGCAGCGGCCACCGTCCCGCTGCCAGACCTGTCGTCGCACCGCCGCCGGAATCGCGCGGGCCGCAGCGCACGGCTTCGGCGTCGAAGTGGCGGCGCCGTCCGGCTTCGTCCCGGCAATGGCTGGACGGTCGGTCGCTTCCTGCCGGGTCGGCGAGGAGGCCGAGGTCGGCGTGGGGTGTCGCGTCCGCTCCGGCGCCGGAGTGGGGCCGGCGGGGATCGTCGTGTCCTGCACCGTCACGGCGTGATCTGGTTCCGGGGCGGCCTGTTCCGTCGCCGCCGGAGCGGGCTCGGATACGCCCTTTGCCGCCCGGCTCCCGGTGCGCGCCCGTCGCGGCGGCCGGCTCGGGTCGTGGCGGTCGAGTGCCTCCTGCACGATGCGGCCGACGAGCTGCCCCATGGTCATGCGCGGGTCCACGTGCGACAGTAGCCCGCGCAGGTGCTCCAGTCCCTGCTGGCAGTCGGCGTCGATGACGGCCTTCAGCTCGTAGCGCCCGTCGCCGAGCGGGCGCACGCGATCGGCCGGCGGCGTCAGCTCCGGGTCCAGGTCGGCCAGCATCCGGCGGACCTGCCGCGTGCTCTTCCCGGTCGCCTCCTCGACCAGCTTCTGCCTTCCTGCCGCATCGAGCACCAGCGGCGGCACAGGCTTGGAGTGACTCGACGTTGCGGCTGGCGCAACCTCGGCCGGCCCTGCCCCCAGCGCACCGCCCCCCAGCCCCAGCGCCTCCGCTGGCGCTGAGCCTGGCAGGTCAGCCCCGGACGCCGTTAACTCCGGCGCCACAGCCCCCGCCGGCGAGGTCGACGCGGTGCCGGAGATGGCCCCGCGCCGCCGCTGCCGGTCGAACGCCCACTGCAGCTCCGCTGCGGCGCTCAGCGTCAGCGAGCCGTCGCGCAGCCGCTCGCGCGCGCCGGGCTGGTCGGCGCACAGCCGCACGGCGCCAATGCGCCGCCCGGCGGCAGCGTCGCTGTAACCGAGCTCGCGCACCGCGTAGTCGAACAGGCTGGAGCAGCCTCGCCGCAGATGCAGACTGCGGGCTTCGATCTCGGCCAGGTGGTCGATGATGGCGCCCTGCAGGTGGCGTTCGTGGCGAACCAGCGTGGTGGTCTGACGCAGCAGCTCCCGGTCGGACAGCACGCCGATAGTGGAGGTGGTGACGGGACGAGCGGCGGTGGCAAGAGTGGCGGTCATCATGGAGTTAATGTAATACTGGTTTTGATATAGACCCTTTGGTCGAGTCCGCGACCGGCAACCGACTCGCGCTCAGTGGGCGCTGAAAGGGGCGCTCGGCGGTCCAAGGGGCATCCGAGCTTCCGGGAGGTCGGAAGGGGCCCGTACGTGCGGTGGCGTGCCACCTCTCAGGCGCATAGCCCCCGTCAAGACCCTGCGGCAAGAATCCTCGATTTTTTCTTGCGGCGCGCCCGTTGCCGCGCCGAAGCCGGCAGCATCACGGACCGATCGACCTAGCCGCCGCCTCGCGCCCCCTCTCATCCACACGAACCCGGGAAGAGCTTCAAAACATTGATTGAATGCCGATTTCCTGCGCAGGGCTCACGCGGAGCCGTCAGGGCTGGGCGGCGCGCGGGAGGGAGTGGTGATACGGGCGGCGTGCGGGTTCCCGGCAGAGGAGTTCAGGTCGAACGTGCAAGAACGTCCGGCCCGGGCACGTCCAATCGGAAGATCACTGGTCGAAAAACTGGAAGGCGTGCCGCATCGTGCGACGGTAAGGGAGGAACGAGCACAACCCTCTACGAACAGGCGACAGCACCGGGGAGGTAGCGGGTGATGAAACGGACGATGCGGCGCGAGCGCTCGGCGAGCCGGATCGCGTGTTCGGCGGGCGTCATCTCGGCGAAATACACGCCCGTGACCGGATCGATTTGCAGCGACTGTAGCGGATGACCCGGAACCCGCACTGGGCTTGGCGAGGAGACGAACGCCGTCCGGTTCGTCAGGAGTTCGGAGTACACATGGTCCCGGTCGGGCGCCAGGGCGATGCCGAGGGTCCATTGGCCGGCCGCGCGGCCTCCCAGCTTCTCCAACAGGGCACTGTAGTGCCTGACCATCTCTGCATCGGTCGCCGATTCCGCGCCGCCGATGCGGCGCACGTGAACGCCGGGTTGTCGCTCGGCCGGCAGCCCCTCGATCCGCAGCGCTGCATCGAGGGAGAACGTCGGGATACCTGACGCTGCGAAGTACGCCAGCGCCTTGATCCGGGCGTTCTCCTCAGCGGTATCCGCCGACTCGACGGCGTCGACGGTGAGTCCCAACTGGACCGGGTCGTAGATCTCCAGGGGCAGATGGCCAAGCATGGCGCGCCAGTCCGCGACCTTGCCGGGATTCGAGGTTCCCAACAGCAGCCCGGCGACGCTGCCCGCGTGCGTCACAGGCCGCCAGCGCCGTCGAACCCCAGCCCGCGCTGCTTCATGCTCACGAATCCGCGCGCCCCGATCACCACGTGATCCAGCAGCGCGATGTCCAGCAGCTCCGCGCTCTGGCGAATGCGGCGGGTGACGGAGGTGTCTTCCGGGCTCGGGGTGGGGTCCCCGGACGGATGGTTGTGGACCACGATGACGTTCGGGCAGTTCTCGCGGATGGCGGGCCGCAGCACCTCCGCGACGCGGACCGACGCCGCGCACACGGTCCCCTGGTAGACCTCTCGCACGAGCAGCACTTCATGCTTCGTGTTGAGCAGCAGAACCCGAAGCTGCTCCTGTTCCAGGTGTGCCATCTGTGGCCGGAGCAGATGATACACGTCTTCCGGATCGCGGATCGCCGGGCGGTCGGTGGGCGCCGGGCCGGCCGCGCGGCGGCCCAGCTCCAGCGCCGCCAGCATCTGGCACGCTTTCGCCTCACTCACTCCATCGAGCGCGCATAGCTCCGCGAACGACGCTCGCGAGAGCCCGGCCAGGCCGTCGAACTCGGACAGCAGCCGCGCGGAAAGCTGCATGACGCTCTGTCCGGTGATCCCGGTGCGCAGCAGGATGGCGATCAGCTCCGGGTTGGAGAGCTGGCCGGCCCCCGACAGGCGCAGGCGTTCCCGTGGCCGCTCGTGGGCCGGCAGGTCTCGGATCGTGAGAGTTTGGGCGGACATGCCGTTGGCGTGGTCGCACTGTTCCATTCACACCCATATACGGGGTCCGCGGCAGTGGCGCTTCATCTCACCGAGGGATCGAGGGCCTCCGTTTGCCGGCCTAAATGGGCGTACGGGTCACGAGATGACGGGTGATGAATCTGACGATCTGGCCCGAGCCATGGCCGAACCTATGTGCGTATTCGGTCGGAGTCATTTCCGAGAAGTACTTGCCTGTCGACGCGTCGAACTCCCTGACGCGTCGAAATACGCGATTGACTTGATCCGTGCGTTCTCCTCCGGGGTGTCGCCGGTTTCGGCGGCGTCGACCGCAAGTCCCAACTGGTGCGGGCCGACGAGCTCCACGGCAACTCGGCCCAGAATGTGGCGCCACTCCCGGATCTTTCGGTGATTGGTAGTGCCCAGGAGGAGCCGGACGTGACGGCCCGCCCGTGTCATGGAGGCGGCACTTCGCGCTCGTCGCGGAGTACGTAGAGCGGGGCGTTCGGCAGGGTGCGGATGTGCTCGGGAAGGAACGTCGGCTTGAGATTCGCCTGCTCCAGCTCATCTACCGGGATCCATTCGAGGACGATGCTGGACTCGGCACCTGCGAACCTGCCGTCGCGGCCGCGAGTCGGCGAATTCTCGTCGAGCTCGACCAGGAAGTAGAGGCTGACCTCCTGGTAGCGCCTTCCGTCGAGCTCGAAGAAGTTGTCGGCTACGATGAGCAGACGGCCGATCGTCGCCGGTTCCCCCAGCTCCTCGATCGCCTCCCGTCGCAACGCTTCGACGGCGCTCTCGCCGAACTCCACGCGGCCGCCGGGCAGGAAGCAGAAGCCCTGACCGACCGCCTGCTCCACCAGCACGCGGCCGTCGTGGACGGCGATCCCGCCGACCCGGTACATGAAGGTCAGGCTGTCGTGGGTGAACATGATCATGCGGTCGTCCATCGGCGGCGGGCTCAACTCCAGCCTGACGTATAGGGGCCTGGATGGGAGCCCCCGTCCACGAGGTGGGTGACCTCGGCGGAGCCTCCTTCCCGGTCGATCCGGTAGATCACGTGGTGCGGCTGGTAGATGTCCGCCATCCGGTCCTCCCAGCCGATCAGGGCGGCCACCAGGACGCGGTTGATGGCGGAGTGGGCGACGATCAGCGTGGTGCGCCCGTCCAGCCGGCCGGCCACCGCGCGCGCCCGTACCAGCATGTCGCCCAGCGATTCGCCGCCCGGCGGCCGGTAGTGCAGCCGGTCCTCCTCTCGGCGGGCCAACTCGCCGGGATACGCGGCCTCCACCTCGTCCCTGGTCAGGCCTTCCCAGCGGCCGATGTCGGACTCGGCCAGGTCGGCGTCGATCTCGGCCGTAAGGCCAATGGCGCGCTCCACCACAGTCGCGGTCGCCCGCGCCCGCTCGAGCGGACTGCACAGCAGGCGCGCGACGCCGCGACCGCGCATCGTCTTCGCGGTCGAGCGCGCCTGTGCCCGGCCCTTGTCCGTGAGCGGCGAATCGAGCCGGCCCTGGTACCGCTCCTCGGCGTTCCAGACCGTCTCTCCATGGCGGGCCAGATAGACGGTCACGGATCAGGCGAAGTCCAGATTCCCGGTGATCCGCGTGCCGTCGCGGGAGAACTCCTCGACGTAGCGCCGGATGCGCTCGCGCGCCTCGGCCAGGTCGTGGTTGTTCAGGTTCAGGTTGAGCAGGTCGATGTACCACGGTGCCTTGAGCGGGCTGCCGACGTAGGTGTCGGCGATCTCGCGCGCGATCGGCAGCGTCGTCGTCTTCGAGTCCTCGTGCACGTCGCGGTCGGCCGCCGCCAGCAGCTTGGCGTACTCCTCCTCCAGCAAGCGGGCGAACAGACCGGCGTCGAAGCGCGTGCCGGCGTCCACGCCCAGCTCCGGGTCGGCATCGGTCAGCGCCGCCCCCTTGTGCAGCCACTCCCACAGGATGCTCAGCCGGATCTCGCCGGTCGCCATGTCCTCCATCAGGTAGAGCACGTCGTCGTCGCCGAAGTGGTCGGCCGGCTTCAGGGCCGCCGCCTGCATGCCCTGGCCGAATGCGTTGCCGTACTGCAGGGCGACGCTCAACAGGTCGCGCGCGCCGCGGATCGTGCGCGGCGCGGGCTCCATCTCCAGCAGTCCGCCGGCGTCCACCTCGGTGTAGGTGAGCGGCGGAAACTCCCGGCCGAGCTGATTGGGCTCGCCGGCGCGCTCCCACACCGGCCGGACGATGTGCACCATCTTCCAGTGGGCGACCCACTTGCCGCTGGCGCCGGCCTGCTGCTCTCGCTCCGCGCCGGCGACCGCCTTGGCCATCGACGTCTCCACCCCTTCCGCCGAGCCGACCGGGATGTTGGGCTCCATGCCGCCCTGCCAGAGGGCAAATCCTCCGGCCGCGTCCGGGGTGTTCACGGCGCGCCGCACGCGGTCCTCGTAGGCGTGCATGTAGCCGTAGGTCATCGTGATCGCGTCGATGTTGGGATTGACGAAGCCGTCGTCCCACGCCATCGCGTCGGCGACGCTGTTGATGTAGTCCCAGCGGCCGGTGTTGAAGCCGACGAAGCGCTCGCCGAGCGCGGCGCGGATCTCCATCAGTTGAAACGAGGCTTCGAGCTGTTCGACCAGGACGTAGGTCTTCACGGTGCCGGCGGCCAGGCCCAGGTGGCCCTCCAGTGTGCCGAGCAGCCGGTGCCAGAAGGCCGCCTCCTCCGCGGTCTGGATCTTCGGCAGGTAGAGGACGACCGAGGCGCCGCGCGCACGCAGCGCCGCGTGGTTGGCCGCGACGTACAGCGCGGCGTCGACGATCGAGGCCGACAGTCCGGTGCCGTCCGTCATACGCATGTGCCGGTCGTCCAGGTGCAGGCCGCGCGCCCGGAAGATGGTGGTGGTGAAGTCGAGCTGCGCGCGCCAGTCGTCGATGACCGGCCGCTGCAGGAACCCCTCCGCCCAAGCGTTCATCTCTCCCGCGACCCCTTCGGCGGCGGCCAGGAACTCCGGCGCCCGCGCGATGCCCATGCGCAGGTTGCGCTGGTTGTCCAGCGACATGGTCGTCACCTGCCCCAGGGCGTCCTCGCCGTCGAACATCCAGCCGTCGGCGCCGGACAGCAAGGCGTAGGCGACGTTGCGGATGCTGCGCGGCAGCGGCGCGTCCGGCTTGGCTCCCGGCCCGGTGCCCTGGATCCACTGCCGCTGCAGGTCGGCGGGGATGGCGCTGCCGGTGAAGCGGCCGGCGCGGGCGTCCGCGACCGTGAGGTCCGAGCCGGCGATCGTGGCGCCGGCCGGCAGGAAGTCGATGCGGCGCCGTTCCCGCGCCCGTTCGGCGCGGCGGGCGATGCGCCGGTGCATCAGGTCGAGGCGCGGCTCGTTGAGCTCCGCCAGGGCGGCGATGGTGTCGAGCGCCGTGTCGCTGTAGACGTCGTCGTACTGCCGCGCCAGATCGCCGCGGATCTGCACGGTCCGGTTCAAGAAGGCCATGGAGGCGGTATAGTAGCGCCTGATCGCGACTCCCGCAGTGCCAGAATCCCACGCCGTCCCACCCGCCAACCTGCTGTTCATCCTCTCCGACCAGCACAACCTGCGCGGCACCGGTTGCTACGGCGGCGACGGCATCACCCCCAACCTGGACCGGCTGGCCGCCGCCGGCACCCGCTTCACGTCCGCCTACACCACCTGCCCGCTGTGCGTGCCGGCGCGCGCCTCGCTCGCCACCGGCCGCTACGTGCACGACATCGGCTACTGGGACAACGCCCACGGGTACGACGGCCGCGTGCCGAGCTGGGGCCACCACCTGGCCCGGCGCGGAATGACGTGCGACTCGATCGGCAAGCTGCACTTCCGCGGCGGCGACGACAACGGCTTCGGGCGCGAGATCGAGCCGCTGCACGTGGTGGATGGGGAGGGCGACCTGCTCGGCTGCCTGCGCGAGGACTCGCCGGTCCGCAACGCGCGCGCCGGCGTCCTGGCGGCCGGCCCGGGCGAATCGAGCTACCTGGCTTACGACGTGCGCAACGCCGACAACGCCGTCCACTGGCTGCACGCCCATGCCGGCGACCGCCGTCCGTGGGTGCTGTTCGTGGGGTTCGTCTGTCCGCATCCGCCCTACGTCGGACCGCCGGGGCACTTCGAACGCTACGACCCCGGCGCGATCCGGCCGATGCCGCAGGAGGAGCAGGCCGCTTGGCCCGCCCACCCGGCGATCGACGGGGTGCGCGACGTCCTGAACCTGAACGAACCGCTGTCCGCGGAGCAACTCTCGATCTACCGGCGGGCGTACCTGGCCGCGTGCACCCACCTGGACGAGCAGATCGGCCGCGTGCTGGCCGCGCTCGACGCCTGCGGCGTCAGGGACCGCACGCGCGTCCTCTACACGTCCGACCACGGCGAGTCGATGGGAGCGCGCGGGTTGACCGGCAAGCTGACCATGTACGACGAGTCGGCCGCCGTGCCCCTGATCATGGCCGGCCCCGACGTGCCCGCCGGCCGCACCGTCGCCACCCCGGTGAGCCTGGTCGACTGCTTCCCCACGATTCTCAGCGCGGCCGGTTGCCCGCTCGCGGACGAATTGCTCCCCGACGAGCCGCTGCCGGGAGAAGACCTCCTCGCCCTGGCCGCCGCCGGTGACCGCGACCGCACGGTGTTCGCCGAGCACCACGCCGTGGGCTTTCGCCGCGCGGTCTACCTGCTGCGCGACCGCCGCTTCAAGTACGTCCACTACGTCGGCATGCGTCCGCAGCTCTTCGACCTGGCCGCCGACCCGGACGAGGTCTTCGACCTGGCCGGCCGGCCCGAGCACGCCGAGACCGTACGCGCATTCGAGCGGCGGTTGCGCGCTATCGTCGACCCGGAGGAGGCCGACGCGCGCGCGCATGCCGACCAGCGGCGCAAGGTCTCGGACGCGGGCGGCCGGGAGGCCGTGATCGCGCGCGGCATCTTCGCCAACTCGCCGACCCCGGACGAGGCGCCCACGTGGGAGCGGCCGGTCGGCCGCTGATCGGGTACAGTCGAGCAGGAGGCGGACATCGCATGGAGCTGCACGAGGTCGCCGACAGGGAGTTCGCGCGCAAGGGATTCATGGTGGTGCGGGCAGCCTTCAAACCCTCCGAGGTGGCGGAGCTCCACGAGCGCGCCGACGCGATCGTGGCCGACCACGACGCCTACCAGCGCCGCTACCGGGAGGAGACCGAACGGATCGAGGCCGAGCATCCGATGCCGGGCGCACCGGACCCGACGGCGCAATTCAACGAGGTCCGCCGCCAGCTCCCCGACTTTCCCGAGGTCGAGGTCTCCTCTCGCCATCTGCGGCGCCAGAACCGGATCTACCCGAAGCGCCACCGGCCTGTCGATCCGGCCGAGCGCCGGCAGGCCGTGTCGAAGGGGACCGCCTGGGCTGCCTTCTCCGGCCAGATCAACGGGCTGGCCGACTGCGACGAAACATTCGCCCGGGCGGCCGTCCATCCCCGCATCGCCGAGGTGCTCAGAGCGGTGCTGGCCCCCGACGCCAGGCTCTGGTTCGACCACATCTTCGCCAAGGGCGCCCTCAACGACGACCCGCCGTACCACGGCGCCAACCGCTTCCACCAGGACGGCTTCTTCCAGTTCGACCGCCGCACCGTGACCTGCTGGCTCGCCCTGGATGCGGTGACCGAGGAGAACGGGCCGTTCCACTACATCCCGCTGGACGCGCGTCCGGAGGGCGCCGGCCCCGAGGCCGCCGGGTACGGCCGCTTCGACTTCGACGACCTGGGGCCGGAGGGGCTTGCGCGCGAGTTGCTGGACGCGGCGGAAGTCATCACCCTGGAACCCGGCGACCTGGCCGTGCACGACCGCTGGGTCCTGCACGCCACCGGCCCCAACGAGAGCGCCCGGCCCAGATGCGGCTGGGCGCTGCACTACATCGACGCTCGCGCCCGCTTGGGCGAGTTCGACCGCCCCCGCCCCGACGCGACCCGCTTCGCGAAGGTCACGGCGGAGGGCTACCACATTCGCAACGGCAAGCTGACCGGCAACCGCGCGTGGCCGCTGGTGTGCGGGCAGGCCGTGCCAGGAGGAATCTGAAACCATGAGCGTACGCGTCACCGTCTGGAACGAGTTCGTCCACGAGCACGACAACGAGTTCGTCCGCAGCATCTACCCCGACGGCATCCACGAGCAGATCGCCGGCCACCTGCGCGCGCAGGAGGGGCTGGAGGTGCGCACCGCCACGCTCGACCAGCCCGATCACGGCCTCACCTGCGAGGTGCTGGACGCGACCGATGTGCTCATCTGGTGGGGCCACGCCGCCCATGCCAAGGTGCGTGACGACATCGTCGACCGCGTGCAGGAACGCGTCCTGCGCGGCATGGGGCTGATCGTCCTGCACTCCGGCCACTACTCGAAGATCTTCAAGCGCCTCATGGGCACCACCTGCAGCCTCACGTGGCGGGAGGCGGCCGAACGCGAACGGCTGTGGGTGGTGAGCCCGAACCATCCGATCACGCGCGGCTGCGGGCGCTTCATCGAGATCCCCAACGCGGAGATGTACGGCGAGTTCTTCGACATCCCCGACCCGGACGAGCTGTTGTTCGTGAGCTGGTTCGAGGGAGGCGAGGTGTTCCGCAGCGGCGCGGTCTGGCACCGCGGGCAGGGGCGCATCTTCTATTTTCGGCCCGGCCACGAGACCTTCCCGATCTTCCATCACCCAGGGGTGCTGCACGTGCTCACCAACGGCGTCCGCTGGTGCGCCTTCTCCGGCAACGACGAGATGGTGACTATCGTCGGGACGCCCAACGAGAAGGAGCCGTTCGAGGAGCTCTCCGCCAAGGACTACGACGTGGGCAAGCTCAAGCACCCGACGGAGTCCGGCGCGGACGGCGCGTAAACGGCGCCGTGTGGGACACGCTGTTTCCGACCACCGTGGTCGGATCGATCACCCGGCCGTGGTTCTTCCGCGAGCGCGTCGACCGCTACCTGGAGGAACGGGCGGCCGGCCGCGAAGTGTCCGACGCCGAGCTCCTGGAGCTGATGGACCGGTCGATCCCGTACGTGGCCGCCCTGCAGGAGGCGGCCGGCGTCGACGTGATCTCCGACGGCGAATGGCGGCGCAAGTCCTACCTCGGGATCATCGCCGACATGGTGTCCGGCTTCGAGCTGCACAAGGCGTTCGTCGACGACGGCGTCCACGACGGCTACGTCGGCTACACGATCACCGGGCGGATCGAGCCATTCGACGAAGGGCTGTTCGCCCGCGAGGGCACGCGCCTCTCGGCGCACACCAGCAAGCCCGTGCGCGTGGCGATACCGACGCCGTACCACATCGCGCAGGTGCACTGGCAGGAGGAGCGCTCGGGGGAGGCGTACCCCGACCGACGCGCCGTGGTGGAGACGCTGGTGCCGATCATCCGCAACGAGGTCCGGCTCATGGCGCGCGCCGGCATCCGCTTCGTGGGCTTCGACGACACGAGCATCGGCTCGCCGTACGCGGAGGATCCGGACTCGGAGGAGTTCCGGGAGGAGCTGGCCTGTGCGGTCGATTCGTTCAACCGCGTGGTCGAGGGGATCGACGGCATCCACACCTCCCTGCACCTGTGCGGCAAGCGGAACGTGGGCGCGGAGCGGCGGCTCGGCTACGACCACCTGCTGCCCGCGCTGCAGGAGCTGAACGTCGACATGACGATGTTCGAGCTGCGCGACATGGACGAGTACGACCGCGAGCTGCTGCGACGATTGCCGGCCCGCATGCAGGTGGGCTGCGGCTGCCTGACGGCCAAGCAGCACGGCGCCGAAACGCCGGAGGAGGTGGCCGGCCACGTCCGCAAGGTGCTGGAGGTGGTCGAGCCCGAGCGCGTGGTCCTGCACCCGGACTGCGGCTTCTCGCCCGGGACCTACTGGAACATCTCCATCGACGACGTGTACGACAAGCTCCGCTCCGAGGTGCTGGCCGCCGAAATGCTGCGCGTGGAGGTCGGCGGGTAGAACCGAAACGGGGTCTGGCTGGCGCCGCGGCGATGGCTGTGCTGCGACAATGGCAAACTGCCCGTTCTGTTGACGATCACGTGCAAGTGATGGTGTAGTCTCGTCGGACGGTCTGGGATGACCGGCACCCGGCGGTGACGTCGGGAGCAGCCCGCATTACGCCCCCGTTGCCGGAGGAGAGTTCATGAGTCGTGACATCGGAGTAGCCGCGGCGCCGTTCGCCGACGCCGGCGACCAAGTCCGCGATGACCTGACGATGGCGCCCGAGCTGATGCTCGATCTGGCACGCAGAACGGCTGAGCTGCTGGTGGAACGCATCGAGGGCCTGCCCGGCGAGCGCGCCTGGGACGGGGAGTTCAAGGAGGCACTCGACCACCAGTTGATGGCCGAACCCCCGGAGCAGGGCCGTCCGCCGATGGAGGTGATCGAGCAGGCGGCGCGCGGGATTCTCCCGTTCGCGACGCGGTTGGATCACCCGCGGTGCTTCGGGTTCGTCCCCTCGTCGCCCACGTGGCCCGGTGTGTTGGCCGATTTCATGGCCGCCGCGCATCACATCAATGCCTGCACCTGGCTGGTCGCGAGCGGTCCGACCCAGGTCGAGCTGGTGGTGATCGATTGGTTTCGCCGCTGGATCGGCTACCCGGAGAGCGCGGGCGGTCTGTTGACGAGCGGGGGCTCGGCGGCCAGCGTCGACGCCTTCGTGGCGGCGCGCGAAGCGGCCGGCCACCCCGAGCGAGCGACCGTGTACATGAGCGACCAGAGCCATAGCGCGCACGTGCGAGCGGCCCGGATCATCGGCGTCCGACCGGATCGGATCCGGCTGCTGCCGAGCGACAAGCAGTTCCGCCTGGACATGGGACTGCTGGCGCGCGCCGTGGCCGACGACCGCGCCGCGGGGCTCGACCCCATCGCGATATGCGCCAACGCCGGAGCGAGCAGCACGGGAGCCATCGATCCGCTGCCGGCGGTGGCGGACTACTGCGAGTCGGAAGGCATCTGGCTGCACGTCGACGCCACGTACGGCGGTTTCGCGTCGGTGACCGAGCGGGGCAAGCGGCTCCTCGGCGGGATCGAGCGGGCCGACTCGGTCGGGCTGGACCCGCACAAATGGCTGTTCCAACCGTACGAGGTGGGCGGCTTGCTCGTGAAGGACGCCGGCACGCTCGAGCATGCGTTCGAGGTGCACCACGATGTTCTCCAGGATACGGTATGGGGAGCGAATCACCCGAACATCTCGGATCGCGGCCTGCAACTGAGCCGCTCGTTCCGCGCCCTGAAGGTATGGATGTCGATCCAGACGTTCGGGATGGCGGCATTCCGGCGCGCGGTGGAGAAGGGGATGAAGCTTGCCGTGCGCGCCGAGGGCTACGTTCGCGAAAGCCCGATTCTGGAGATGCTGACTCCGATATCCCTGGGGATCGTGTGCTTCCGGATCAACCCGGCGGGTGCCGATCCGGACGAGGGGAACCTGGAACAGATCAACCGAAAGGTGCTCGCCCGCATGTTCTGGGAAGACCGGGCATTCCTGTCGTCAACTCTGCTCCATGGGAAGTTCGCACTCAGACTCTGCATCATCAACCACACCACGACCTGGGACGACGTTCGGGAGACCCTGGAGGCCGCCGAACGGTTCGGAATGGAGGCATCTACCGCGCAGGCGGCTCCGCAGTAGCCTCGATTCGGTACTTCGTTGTATCATTAAGATACAAGTATGAATGCAGTCCACATCACTCGGATCCCGCCGGAGACCATCAGCGCCCTGAAGCGCCTGGCGCGCAGCCACCACCGGTCGCTGCAAGGCGAGCTGCGCGTCATTCTCGAGCGGGCCGCCAAGACGGCGCCGGCCGAAGGTGACGGGGCCGTGCTGCAGCTCAAGACGGTCAGGACCGGCCACACGGGACCGTGGCGCCGGGAAGAGATCTATGGCGACGACGGACGGTGAGGTCCTGTTCGTCGATACCAACGTGCTGCTGTCAGCAACCGACGAGTCACGCCCGTCCCACCGGGACGCGTGCCGGTTGATCGCCGAATCCGGCCGGCGCGGCCTGCACCTGGCGGCAAGCGGACAGATTCTGCGCGAATACCTGGTGGTAGCGACGCGGCCGGTCCAAGCGAACGGTTTCGGCATGGACGCCACCGACGCGACCGCGAACCTGAACCAGTTCCTTCGCCACGTTCACCTGTACGACGAAACCGATGCGGTGGCGCGGCGTCTGCGCGACCTGGGTGTCACATGCGGTCTGAGTGGCAAGCGGTTCCATGACGCCAACATCGCGGCGACCATGGCGACTCACGGGATCCGCACCCTGGTGACCGAGGATCAGGCCGACTTCGCAGCGTTTGATGAGATCGAGACCGTTACGATCGCCGACCTCGCAGCCCGAACGTAGGGGGCGGATCGTCATCCGTCGCCGCCGGGCCGCGTAGTCCGCGGCGGGCGGGCGCTCAGGATCAGCGCTGCTGCGACGACAGCGAGCGCGCTCACCAGCAGCCACGAGCCCCGGTAATTCCCGGAGGCATCGCGCAGGGCGCCGGCGAGCGGGGCGCCCAGGCCGCTGGCCAGGAAGATGAACGGGAGCACCACGCCGCGGATGGTGCCGACGAACTGCCACCCGTAGTACTGCGCCCAGATCACTCCCTGGACGACCATGTACGTGCCGACCCCGCATCCGAACGTCACCGTCGACGCGAACAGCAAGGGTGTCCAGGGCCCGGCCGCCCATAGCTGCGCCGCCGCCATGAGCGCGACCCCCACGCAGAACGACAGGCACGACACCAGTCCCACCTTCCGGGCGTCCAGGCGCTCCACCACGAAGCCGGCTACCAGCGCCATGACGGTCGCCACGCCGGCGTCAGTGGCGAACGCCAGCGACACGGTCGTCGGGTGAAAGCCCAGCTCGATCCAGTGCGGAATGCGGTGCACGCTGGCCGCACCCAGCAGGAACCCCAGGATCGCGAACGCGGCGCTGAGCTTCCACAGGGTGGCGGTGCGGATCGCCGCGCGCAGCGTCCACTGGACCGATTCGGATGAATCGTGAGGGCCCGTTGCGAAGGCGCGGTCGGCATGGGCTTGTCCGGTCCGTGACGGAGGCCCCCCGTCGGCCTCCAGACCCATGTCGCTCGGCTGGCGGCGAAGCAGCAGAACCAGCGGCACGGTCGCGGCCGACAGCCACGCCAGGGTCACCCAGGCCGATCGCCAGCCGTGGTTGCTGATGAGCACCTGGGTCAGGGACACGAACAGCGCGCCGCCCACGCCCAGGCCGAGTTGCACGATGCCGGTGGCGCGCCCGCGCAGCCGGATGAACCACTTGGACACCGGCACCGTGGCGATCAGCGCGCCGCCGGCCGGTGCCGTCCAGCCGGTGATGCCCAGGCCCAGGAGCACGCCGAACAGCACCGCGGGCGACTCCGCGCGGGCCAGCAGCAAGAGTCCGCCGGTGGCGACGACGATCGCCAGCAGCATCGGCCCGCGCGGTCCGTGGCGGTCCAGCCAGCGGCCGATCAGGATTCCGCTCAGGCCGCTGGCCCACAGGCGCATGGTCTGCGCCCAGCCGATCGCCTGCCGTGAGAGGCCGAGCTCCTCCGCCATCGGGATGACGAAGAAGCCGAAGTTGAGCGTGCCGCTGGCCTGCCCCGCCGCGTTGAGCACGAAGAATGCGGCGACGATCACCCACCCGTAGTAGAGCGGCCTGCCTCGTACCGTCATGTCGTTTCGATTTCGCGAATCACCGCCGCATACAGCTCGACCCCGATGCGGAAGCCGTGAGAGCCCACGAGGTCGTCGATCAGCCGGCGCACCTCTGCCCGGTCCACCAGTCCCCGCCGCAGCGCCAGCAGCAGTACGCCGAGCGTGCCGAGCGCTCGAACGCCTTCGACCGTAGCCAGTCGACGAACGGTCCGATCGTCAGTCAGCAACAGATCCGCCTTGAGTCGGACGGCCAGGGTCATCGCCGCATTGTCGGCACGGCTCATGCCCGCGGCAAAATCACGGGGGCTGTCGACCCGTTCCACGCGTGCCGCCGCGAGGAACCGATGCAGTTCAACGGACTCGGCGCGGTCGAGCGGAGGCGCCAGCACTTCTTCACGAATCTGCTGCGGGACGACGATGTCCTCTCCCAGGACACGGCGAATCAGGGCAAGCTGCCGTATCTTCCCCAGGAATATCAGCGGAGAGGCATCGGCGACGACCGTCACAGCGGCTGCAGGTCTGCGGCCAAGTCTTCCGGACCGTAACTCAACTCCACGTCCTGATCGCGCAACCTGAGAATCAGGTCACGGAGGCTCAAGCCCGCGATCTCGGCGGCGCGCGAGAGCGTCACTTCCCCACGTCGGTACGCATCGCACGCACATTCGAGCAGGAGCGCGCTGGCGCCTCGCCTGACCGCCCACCGCAACAGGGTGGAGCGGTCGACCCCCATGGCCTGCGCGGTGCTCTCCAACCGAGACACCTCTGACTCCGGCAGTCGCAACGACACGGTTACCGTTCCCACGTATACAACTCCACATGATGTAAACGCGAGGCGGTGCGCAGCGTCAACCGGATCGGGCGGCAGAGCCCGTCGGCGCCGGACGCGTGAGCCCTGTCACGCGATGGTAGTGCCCCGCCGGGAATGAGGGTAGGGTTTGAAAAGTTCATGGGTACGGTACCACCGTTGCAGAGGAGCCGGCGCTGAGTGCGGCGACCGCACGGCTCGGCGGCGGCCTGATGGAACCGGCTCAGTTCGACCGGGAGTTGCGCCGACTATTCGGGCCGCGGGCGCGCAGCGAGGGGCCGCTGGCCGCCAGCGGCGCGGGGCGGCGCCTGTTCGGTGTCGACCTGCGGCGGCAACTCGATGCCGAACAGGTGTCCCTCCTTCTGGATGCGCTGAGCCAGTTCCGCATCGTGTGCATTCCCGGCCAGGAACTGGATTCCTTTTCGCTGGCGGACTTCGAGCGCTTCGCCAACCACTGGGGGGCGCCGGTTCCGCATCCCACCAACTTCCTGCGCGGGGGCAAGCCCGCCCAGTCCGACGGAGCCTCCGACGGCCCGATCGAGACCGTGCCGTTCGCCCGGAGACGCGCGGCGTCGGTGAACGCGGCGTTCCCCGGCCGCCTGCAGTGCCTCCCGCACGAGTCGCCGGCGGTTCTGGTGGTGGCCAACTTCCGGGGCGGCGCTGAGCGCCGGGGGAGCGTCACCACGAGCGTGGGCGGCTCCTGGCATACCGACATCGAGTACGAGCCGCTGCCGATCTACGTGTCGATGTTCCTGGTCCATCACGTGCCGGTGCGGCGTGAAGCGCCCGGCCGCACGTGGGTGCCGCGCCCCGAACCTGGCGAGGGGCTGGCAAGCCGCTACTTCGAAGGCTCCGACCCGGAGCTGGTGCGGCTGCGCACGACGCTCCCGTTGAACGGCGAGACCGCGTTTGCGGACACGGCCGCGGCATTCGCCGCGCTGCCGCCGGAGCGGCAGGAGCTGCTGGAGCGAACGCGGGTACGACGCCGGCTGAACGAAGGCGACGACGGTTGGCTGGCACCGCTGGTGCGCACCAACCCGCGCTCCGGTATCAAGGGGCTGCACAGCCCGATCTGGGCTTCGCGGCCGCGCATACGCCCGCCGGTCGAAGTCGACGGGCTGTCCCCGGAGGAGTCGCGCACCTTCCTCGATGAGCTGGAGGCGCACGTGCTGCAGCCGCAGTTCCGCTACGATCACCCGCACGTGCCGGGCGACGTGACGCTGTGGGACAACTACATGACGCTGCACAACGTCCCGCCGCTCAGGGAGAACATCGACTCGATCGACGACGCGCGCCTGCTCTATCGCCTGAGTTGCAAGGGCGAACCGGTGCTGACCCTGCCCCGCAACGACCCGCCCGAGTGGCTGGCCGCGCACGTCACCGCCGGATACGCCACACCGGCGGCGATCATCGACGGGGCTTGACTCCGCCCACTCGGAATCCACGGTGCCACCAGCCGGTCGGGTCGTCGTCGTCGGGAGCATCAATACCGATCTGGTCGCCTACGTCGAGCGCCTGCCGGAGCCCGGGGAGACCGTCGGCGGAGCCCGGTTTGCGGAGACCGCCGGCGGCAAGGGTGCGAACCAGGCGGTAGCGGCAGCGCGCGCCGGCGCGTCCTGCGTGCTGCACGGCGCCGTGGGCGACGACACGTACGGTCGGGCACGGATCGCCGACCTGGCTGCGGCTGGTGTGGGCGTGGGGCAGGTGGCGGTGCTCCCAGACGAGCGGTCCGGGGTGGCGCTGATCTACGTCGATGCACGCGGCGAGAACCAGATCGCCGTGGCGCCCGGCGCCAACGGCGCCTTTCGGTTGGACGTGCAGGCGTTCTGCGCTGGAGTCGGACCGAACGACGTCGTGCTGCTGCAGAACGAGATCGATCTGAGCGTGACCACGGCGGCGGTCGCGCTGGCGCGCGAACGCGGTGCTGCGGTGATGTGGAACATGGCTCCCGCGTTGACGGCGGTCGGCGAGGCCGAACGGTCCGCGATCGCGCAGGTGGACTACCTGGTCGTCAACGCGGGTGAGCTGGAGGCGCTATCGGCGCAGCGCTCCGGTGATTCGGCTGCCGAGGGGGCGCGCCGTGCGGTCGCCGAGCTCGGCTGTTCTCAGGTGCTGCTGACCCTCGGCGCCGAAGGCGCCGTGCTGGCCGACGAACGGGGAGCGCATCATCAGGCCGCGCATCGCGTCCGGGCGATCGACACGGTGGGGGCGGGGGACTGCTTCGGTGGCGTGTTCGCGGCGTCGGTCGCGACCGGCGGCGAGCCGCTCACCGCGCTGCGACGCGCCGTCGCAGCGGCCGGCCTGTGCGTCACCCGTGAGGGGGCGCAACGCGCCATGCCGTCGGATGAGGAGATCGGCCGCGCGGTCGGCTTCAGCCCGACGTCCGTGGGCCGGGTGCTGGCGCCCCTGCGCCGCGGTGATGACCTGCTGGAAGAGATGCTCGACGATGACCGGGATTGACACGTTCCTGACTCACCCGATTTCAAGCTCCTCCAGAGCCTCGCGCCAGTGCAGGCACAGTACGCCGTCGATGAGCATGCGCGTCGGATCCCTGCTGATGCACAGCGCGAGCGGCTGGGCGAAGTCGCCGGTGAATCGGGCGAGCTGTCGCACGTCCCGCTCATCGATACGTTCGGACGACTTGATCTCGATCAGGGCCGCAGGCATCCCCGGGCGCTCGATCACCAGATCGATCTCCACCCCCGCCCCCGTCCGAAGGTAGGAGAGCCTCCAGTCCGGGAAGCGATATCGCGACAGATGCAGGATCTGGGTGATGACGAAGTGCTCGAACGCCTTCCCGTACTCGTAGGTTCCGGTCCGGAGCGGCACGTCGAGCGTTCGTTCCAGAGATCGTTTGACGCCGGTATCGAAGTAGTAGAATTTCGGATTGGCGCTCTGTTGCTTCCTGATTGAGCGGTGATACGCGGGCAGGAGAAAGCCGACCAGCGTGTCTTCCAGGATGCTGAAATAGGAGATGACGCTCTTGGGATCGGCTCCCACATCCCTGGCGATGTTGGTGTAGTTGACGATCGCGCCATTCGATTGCGCGGCGACCTCCAGGAATTCCCGGAACGGATCGAGCCTGCGGATGATTTGCTCGGCCACGATCTCCTCTTTCAGGTAGGTCAGGGCATAGGCACGAAGGTACGCCCGTTTCTCCTCCGCGCCCTCCAGAGAGAAGATCTTGGGCAAGGTGCCCCATCGCAGGGCGTCGTCGAGTTCGAACGCATCCTGCAGCTCGCACACGGTGAGCGGGTAGAGGTTGTACACGAACGCCCGCCCCGCCAGGAGGTTCGACGCCCCGCGCCGAAGCTTCCTGCCGCTGGAGCCGGTGAGCACGAACCGCCTGCCGGTGCTCTCGATCAGCCGGTGAGCCACGTCCAGGAGCCGTGGGGCCCGCTGCACCTCGTCGATGAGGATCCACTCCACCGATGCGGCGAGCGCACTGACCTCGTTCTCCAACAGGCCCGGGCTTCTCCGGTACCGGTCCTCCATCTCGGGGTCCAACAGATCGACGTACAGTGACGCGTCCGGGTCGAACGCATCCCGGATCCAGGTGGTCTTGCCCGTGCCGCGCGCACCGAACAGGAAGAACGAGTTGCGTCGGCTGGCTTCCAGAAGCCTGGGGAACATGGCGGGATCATATTAGAAATGTGGATCATAGTCCATAATTTCGATGAGAAATAAGGATCATGATCCACGTACAGGCGACGGGCTCTCGCGGCGTGCCTTTACGCACGGAGCGGTCCGGCACAGGATACCGGCATGTCGAGTGATCAGAGCCCCTCCGGATCCACATCCTTCAAGGTCGCCTTCATCGGCGCCGGCAGCATCGGGTTCACCCGCAAGCTGGTGGGGGACATCCTCACCGTACCCGAGTTCGCCGGCATCGAGATCGCCTTCATGGACATCAGCGAGCAGAACCTGTCGATGGTCGAGCGCCTGGTGCGCCGTGACCTGGAGGCCAACGGCCTGGACGGCGTGCGGCTCAGCGGCACCCTGGACCAGCGGGAGGCGGTGAGCGGGGCGCGTTACGTGTTCTGCACCGCGCGCATCGGCGGGTTGCCCGCGTTCGCGACCGACATCGAGGTGCCTCTGCGCTATGGCATCGACCAGTGCGTGGGCGACACCCTGTGCGCCGGCGGCATCATGTACGGGCAGCGCGGCATTCCCGTGATCCTGGCGCTCTGCAAGGACATCCGCGAGGCTGCCGAGCCGGGCTGCCGGTTCTTCAACTACTCGAACCCGATGGCCATGCTGACCTGGGCGGCCAACCGCTACGGTGGCGTTCCCACCGTCGGCCTCTGCCACGGCGTGCAGGGCGGCCACACGCAGATCGCCGACGCGCTGGGCATCCCCGCCGAGGAGCTGGACTACCGCGCGGCCGGCATCAACCACCAGACCTGGTACATCCAGCTCCTGCACCGCGGCCGCGACGTGTCGGGCGAGCTGCTTGCGGCATACGAGCGCCACCCCGTCTACCGCGAGACGGAGAAGGTACGGATCGAGATGCTGCGCCGCTTCGGCTGCTACTCCACCGAGTCCAACGGCCACCTCAGCGAGTACGTGCCGTGGTTCCGCAAGCGCCCCGACGAGATCCGCGACTGGATCGACATGAGCTCCTGGATCCTGGGCGAGACCGGCGGCTACCTGCGCGTGTCGAGCGAGCGGCGCGACTGGTTCGAGGAGGACTTCCCCCGCTGGATGGCAGAGCCCCCGGAGAGGTACACGCGCGAGAACCGCTCGACCGAGCACGGCTCCTACATCCTGGAGGGGCTTCAGACCGGGCGCGTCTACCGCGGCCACTTCAACGTCGAGAACCGTGGCTGCATCACCAACCTGCCGGACGACGCCTGCGTCGAGGTGCCGGGCTACGTCGACCGCACCGGCCTCCACATCCCGCGGGTGGGCGACCTGCCGCTCGGCTGCGCCGCGGTCTGCAACGTCAGCATCTCCGTGCAGCGGCTTGCCGTCGAGGCCGCGATGCGCGGTGACGAGCGGCTGCTGGTGCAGGCCATGATGATGGATCCGCTGGTCGGCGCGGTGTGCACGCCGCCGGAGATCGCGCAGATGGTCGACGACCTGCTGATCGCGCAGGCCGAGTGGCTGCCCCAGTACGGCACGGCGATCGCAGCCGCCCGTGAGCGGCTCGGCACCGAGCCGCGCCTGCCGACCCGTGACTGGGAAGGGGCCGCGCGGCTGCGGGTGCGCAGCATCGAGGAACTCCGCCGGGAGGAAGAGGCCGGGGCCACCGCCGCCAAGACCATCAAGGCCGAGGAAGAGGCGCTGGCGGCCGGCGAGTAGCCAGCATGGCGGGCGGGAGAATACCTGAGGGGCCGCTGGTCACGTTCGAGGACATCGCCGGCGCGCTGCGGCAGGTGCAGGTGGGCCGTGGGGCCGTCGTCTACGTGCACAGCTCGCTCAGCAGCATGGGGTACGTGCAGGGTGGAGCCGACACGGTCATCGACGCCTTCCTGGACGTGGTTGGGCCGGAGGGCACCCTCTGCGTGCCGACCATCGTCTATGCGGGTCAGGGACCCCGGCCGCCGTTCGACGTGATCCGCTCGCCGTCGGAGGTCGGACGCATCACCGAGACGCTCAGGCTCCGTCCCGAAGCGTGCCGAAGCGACAACCCCACCCACAGCGTCGCCGCGATCGGACGGCAGGCGGACGAGATCACGGCCGGTCACGCTGGCGGCGAGGGGCGCCCCAGTCCGTGGGGCGAGCTTGCCTTCGGCCACGAGAGCCCCTGGCAGCGCTTCTACGACATAGACGCGATCTGCGTGCTGCTGGGCGTCGACTGGGAAGTCAATACGATGTTCCACTACATCCAGTCGCGCTTCATTGAGCCGTATTGGAGCGAATTCGCCAAGGCGCCGCCGTACCCATACTTCGACCGCACGCCGATGGGCCGGGAGCTGGAAGCGGCCGGCATCGTGCGTACCTGCGCGCTGGGCTCGGCGACGGTGACCGCCGTGAGCTCGCGGCCCATGGTGGCTCGGAGCATCGAGGCGCTGCACCGGGATCCGGCGCGGTTCTTCGCGCATGGGGAACGGGCCGACTATGTTCGCTGGTATCGAGGCATTCCCTCCCGCCGGCGACGCCTGTGGGCGGGCGCGGCGCGGCTGCCGATCACCGTGCCGCCCGAACTGACGGGCAACGCGGAAGTGCTTGAACCGCTGCACGTGCGCGCCCTGGCCCTCCGGTTCGAGGAACGCACCGCGGCGATCGTCGTCTGCGACCTGCGCCGACTGGACGGGGAATGGGTCGGCGAGGCCCGCCGGCTGGTCGAGGAGCGGACCGGCATTCCGGCCGGGCGCGTGATGATCGCGTGCACGCACAACCACGCCGGTCCGGACATCGACGAGCGGTTCCGCTCCCACGTCGTCGAGCGGATTGCGGAAGCCCTGGATGACGCCGGCGGCCGCATGCGGGAGGCTCGCACCGGCGTCGCGTCCGCGACGCTCGACGGCATCGCGCGGAACCGCCGGTTGCTATGTGGGGATGAGACCGTGATCACCCTGCGCCGCGAGGTGCCGTCGTCGTGGCTGCCGCTGCGCGCCGTCGAGTTCGAAGACGGACCGGTCGATCGCGACCTGACCGTGCTCCGTATCGAGGATCTCGACGGCGAACCGGTCGCGCTGCTGACCGCTGTCGGCTGCCACAACGACACCCGCGGGTCCCATCCGCCGGCCGGGATCTCCGGGGACTTCGTCGGTCACGCCATGATGACGCTGGAGCGGCTCCATCCCCGATGCACGGCGCTCGTCGCCTTCGGCGCGGGCGGTGACGTGGACTTCGACTTCCTGCCCCACCTCAACCGGTCGCGAGCACGGGGAGGGCATCTCTTTCAGCGGATCGGGCGGCTGCTTGCTGCCCAGATCGCCACCGCCGCCGAGCGTGCGGAAGTGGCGGATGGCGGCCGGCTCGAAGTCCGGTCGGAGCGCGTCCATCTGCCAACACGGACCGAGTTCGGGACCGAGTCATCGCGCGCCGAGCACGAGACCGCCGAGGTGCAGGCGATCCAGATCGGAGCCCTGACCGTGATCGGCGTTTCCGGCGAGCTATTCGCGCAGGCCGCGTTCGACGTCAGGACGGGCCACCCGCGGGAGCAGGCGATCATTGCCGGACTGGCGAACGGCGACCTCGGCTACCTGCCGCCGCCGGCCGCGTACACCCAGGGAAGCTACGAGGTCGAGCCCGGCTCCCGCTTCGATCGGCGCGCCGAACAGATGATCATGCAGGCGATCGGCCGGCTGCTCGCAGCCCGTGCCGACTCATGACTGCAACCAACAACGCTCGGACCAGTAAGATCTGCAGTGGAGCTTCACTGGAAAACTGTTGAATCCTTGAGTAGGAGAGAGATAAGCTGCCGTCTGACGGGCCGTATCCGTGGCGGGAAAGCAACACGCCTTGGAGCACTTACATAGTCGATTTCCGACGCAGCCTCGCTGGAATCCGGCAGCGAGTTCGTGCTCGAAAGTCGATCATTCTGGAGGCAGGTCGCAGCCACGGTTTGCGAGAACTTGATTCAATCCACATTCGGCCGATCACTCATCAAGGACTCTATCCAAGACCGCTCTCATGCCTTGGGGTTGATGTCCCTGATTAGCCATTATGCCAACGATTAGATCTCTAAAATATTCGTATCTCATGCCGGGGAGATGCTTGCCTGCGAATGCCCGAAGAACATCTCTGCCTCGAAACTCTCGCCTCCAGTCTCCGCTTCGCAGCGAATGACTGAGCGCACTGGTCTCCTTATCTACTATGGCTTGAATGTCCGAAGTCTTCAGAGATGTGTTCGCGTTCTTTGTAACTCTTTCTATGGATTGATGAACCGCTCTATGCATCTCCAAGCCGATATCTTCACAGCTCACATTTACGCTCAAGTCCAGATTGTCAACAAGCAAACGATTGATGCGCTCTCGAATCCGGTGACTCACAAGTCGTCCGATCTGCTCTTCTGAAATCTCCATTAGGCGATCTTCGATTTGTGCTTCCGATGCGACGTGTTCGTCATCGACACCAAGGTGTTCTAGTGCCTGCAGAATGAATGAGCTCTGTAGCAGGTAGTTCTCTATGTGGTATACATCCCACGAATGATGTCGAGGAGAGCTGACAGGGTTTTCTCCATTTCCCGAATCTCGATCCACAATTGAGTATATTCTCACGGGTATGTTCCCGGCATGCACGCTGTCTTCCAGAATTCTGTGAAGAGCAGCTACTCGATGACGATTGCCTCCCGATACTAGATTCGCCTTCTTCTCCAAGTCGGGAAACAGCTTCGATACCATCTTCAGGTCGAACTCAGAGTCCGAGCCTTCAAAGAACACTACTTTCGCGCCGGGTCGGTAAGCTGCCAAGTCACCGACCAACTCAACAACGATCGCCTCCGCTTCTTCTTCAAGACGAATCGGCCGAAGCTGGTTGTCTGGCGTGCTCTCAGGATGCACGTATTGCATATGCCAGACGCCGATCCCATCGTTGCCTAGGCGGCCAACCGCTTCTCGCAGGAAGGCATCCGAGTGGGTGACCAGCCAAATCTGATTGTTTAGCTCTAGGGCTAAGTGCTTGTGGTAGAATTGCGGTAGCCCTCTAACAAGTGCTGGGTTAAGCCCGGCGTATTCGCGTAGGAGTGGAGAAAAAGTAGGCGCGTCCGCCGATTTGCAGTAGAGTCAAGGTGTTACAAGCAACACCACCACAAAGGACGGGACACGCCGTGGGTGAGACTCTACCAATCTTTTCGACGACCTTCAACGGCTCGGTGCAGGTGGAGGCGCGGGCGGACCATCTCAGCGCCGACAGCGGCGCGCTGCTGCTGCGTGAGATCATGGAGCGCACCGGCATCGTCGACTGGATGGATGAGCGGCTGCTCGATCCGCGCAATCCGCTGCTGATCACCTATCCGCTGGCCGACTTGGTGCGGACGAGCCTGTTGCTGCTGGGCCAGGGCTGGCGCGACCAGGACGACGCGGACCGGCTGCGGCACGACCCGAGCTTGCGTGTGGCCAACGACACGCGCCGCGGCCTCGCCGCGCTGGAGCCCGACAGCGTGCTGCCCTCGCAGCCGACGTTGTCACGGTTGGTGGGCCTGTTGAGCGCACCGACCAACCAGGAGGTGGTTCGTGAGGGGATCATCGAGCTGGCGCTGCGCCGGCTGTGGAAGGACAACGGGGGCCGGCGGCGCAAGCGGTTGATGATCGACGTGGACGGCCTGCCGTTCGAGGTGCACGGGCAGCAGGCCGGCAGCGAGTACAACGGCTACTACGGCCAGCGGATGTTTCATGCGCTCATCGCCAGTTGCGCCGAGAGTGGTGACCTGCTCGACGGCACGCTGCGGCCGGGCGCGGCCGGCTCGGCCGACGGGGCGCTTGCGTTCATTCAGAGGGTAGTCGAGCGCGTGCGACGGGTGTGCGAGTCGGTGCTGGTGCGCCTGGACGCCGGGTTTCCGGACGGACAGACGCTCACGGGTCTGGAGTCGGCAGGCATCGACTACGTGGCGCGCATCCGCAACAACGCGATGCTGGACCGCATGGCCGAGCCGTACCTGCGCCGGCCGCCGGGGCGTCCGCCACGCGAAGGGCGGGTGTGGTGCCACGAGTTGCGCTACCAGGCCGATTCCTGGGAGCACCCGCGGCGGGTGGTGCTGGTGGTGTTGGAGCGCCCCGGAGAGTTGTTCCTCGACTACTTCTGGCTGATCACCAACCTCAAACGCAACCGCTGCAGCGGCGCGCGGCTGTTGGGGCTGTACCGCATGCGGGGCAAGGCCGAAGGGCACATGGGAGAGTTCATGGACGTGTTGGCGCCGGCGCTGTCGTCGGCGGCGCGTGCGAAGAGCCACTACCGGGGCCGCCTCCTGGAGGCCGCCACCCAGCCGGAAGAAGCAGGCGTGCGGGCGCAAAACGAGACACTGTTGCTGCTGAACCTGCTGGCCTACGAGGTGCTGCACGCCGGGCGGTGCGTGATGCAGCGGGCCACCGGCATCGGCTGGAGTCTGCGCCGGTTGCGCGAGCGGGTGCTGCGGGTGGCCAGCCGCGTGGTCCGCCACGGGCGCAGACTGACGTTCGTCATCGCCCAGGACTCCGCTCCCGATTGGCTACGGCTGTGGGGCAAGCTTGCGGCGCTCGACTGGGCGCCAAGCTGAGGCTCAGGGGCTCTCTGATCGGCTCGCAGGCGTTCTGCTACGGGCATTATCA
>CBDEWD010000004.1:0-2969989 GCA_965243845.1 Spirochaetia bacterium
CGCCGCGCTCTTCGGGCTGCTGCTGCACGCCGCGCTGCGGCGCCTGCTGCTGCGCGAGGCCCTGTGAGGCCCGTGAGCGACCGATGACGGTCGAGTCGCCCGCCTTCCTGTTCCTGCTGGCCGGCGCGCCGCTGGCTGCGGCGCTGGCGTGGACCGGGCGCCGGCGCGCCGCACGCGCGGTGGCGGCGCTGGCGGGCGCCGCGCGCGGACCGCGCGTCGCCCGCGCGGCGATCGCCAAGCGGGTCGCGCGCGGCATGCTGGAGGCTGCGGCGGTGGCCCTGCTGGCGCTGGCCGCGGCCGGCCTGCACTGGGGGCGGGAGGCCGCCGCGCCGGCGGCCTCCGAGGGCGAGGTCACCGTGCTGCTCGACCTGTCCTACAGCATGCGCGCGGCCGACGTGACGCCGTCGCGCCTGCACGCGGCGGTTGCGATCGTCGAGGCCGCCTCCTCGCTCGCCCCCGGCCGGGTGGGACTGACCGTGTTCCGGGGCGGCACCCTCGACCTGCTGCCGCCGACCGCCGATCGCCACGCGCTCGCCGGCGTCCTGGCGCGGGTGACCGACGCGCTTCCGCCGGCGCCGACCCCGGCGCAGGTGCGGTCGCCCGCATGGGCCGCGCGCGCCGGGGAGGGACCGCCGCCGCTGCCGCTGCCGCCTCCCGGCTCCGACATCGCCGGCGCGCTGGAGCAGGTGCTCGGTCGCCTGGCGGCACGGCCGCAGTCGCGCCACACCGTCGTGCTGGTCACCGATGGAGAGGTCACCGTGGACAACCGCCTGGGCAGAGGCGTGCTCGGCGCCGGGGTCCGGGCCGCGCTGACGGCCGCCGGCGCCGGCGTGACGGTGCTGCCGGTGGTGATCGGCACCGCGGGCGGCATCGGACTGCTGCGTGCCGACGGCCGCCCGGTGCTGGACGCCGCCGGCGATCCGGTGACCACCCGCGCGCGTGCGGCGAACGTGGCCGGCCTGGCTCGCGCCGCGCGGACCACGCCGGTCGAGGTCACGGCCGCCGGCCAGGTCGATCGCGCGGCCCGCGCGGTGGCGGATGCCGCCGGCGGCGCTCCGGCGCAGGCCGCAGGCGCGCGCGCGTGGCGCCCGCGCGGACGGACGCTGGAACTGGTCCTGGCGGCCCTCGCGGCCGCCCTGGCCGCCGAGCTGGTGCGGACGGTCCGGTGGCGCGGCCTGTTGTAACGGCGCTGGCCGGCGCGGCGGCGGGGCTGCTGCTGGCCGCGCTGACGCTCGCGTTGCCGTTCCGGGAGCACGCGCGCGTGCTCGCCGGCACCCTGCGCCTGGCGGGCGGCGAGCCGACGCGGGCGATCGTCGACTACAAGCGGGTCGACGGCCGGTTCGCCGCGTACGCCACCTTCAACCTGGCCGTGACCTACGCGGCGCTCGGCGAGGAGGACGCCGCGGAGCGGCTGCTCGCCGAGCTGGCGCATCGGGGCCACACCGACGCCGAGCTGCTGTTCCGGGTCAGCTTCAACCGCGCCAACCTGGCCTTCGCGCGCGGCGACTACCGCGCCGCCGTGCTGGGCTACCGCGCGGCGCTCGCGGTGCGCGCCGGCGACCGGGACGCCAAGCGCAACCTGGAGCTGGCGCTGCGCCGCCTGGCGGCCGGGCCCGGACCGGCGGCGGCGCCGACGGCGGAGACCGCCGGGATCGGCGACGGCGCCGCGCAACTCCTGCGCTTCGCCATGCAACAGGAGGACACCGTATGGACCTCGCGCCCCTCCGACGCGGACACCGCCGAGTCCTGGTGACGGCCCGCCTGCCCGCCGTGATACCTTGCCGTGATGCGGAGGATGGCACATGGCACGCGCAAGCCTGCCGCTGGCTCCCGAACGGGTTGAGTATCCGTCGTCCGACGGCCAACCCATGGCGGAGACCGATCACCAGCGCACCCCGCTGACCTACGCCGTCGAGGCGCTGCGCCATCACTTCCGGGATCGCGCGGACGTGTACGTCTCCGGCAACCTGTTCATCTACTACCGGGAGGGCGATCCGCGGGCGGTGGTGGCACCCGATGTGTTCGTGGTGGTGGGCGCGGACAGCGCCGACCGCTCGACGTACCGGCTCTGGGAAGAGCCGAAAGGCCCGGACTTCGTGCTGGAGATCACGTCCCGCAGCACGCGCCGGGAAGACCAGGTGAGCAAGCGGGAGCTGTACCGCTCGCTCGGCGTGCGCGAGTACTGGCAGTTCGACCCGACCGACGACTACCTGGAACCGCCGCTGCAGGGGCTGGAGCTGATCGACGGCGAGTATCGGCCGCTGGCGGCGCCGACGAGCGCCGTGTTGGGTCTGGATCTGCGGCTGAGTGAACGCGGGCTGCGTTTTCGCGATCCGCGGACCGGACGAGACCTGCCGAACCTTGCCGAAGAAGCCGAGGCGCGACAGCGGGCCGAGTGGCGGCTCGCGCGCGAAACCGACGCGCGACGGCGCGAGACCGACGCCCGCAAGGCGGCCGAAGCGCGCGTGGCGGAGCTCGAAGCCCGGTTGCGCCGGGCCGGCGGCAGCGATGGCGGGGTGGACGCGATCGCCGATCGGCCGCCGGCCGAGGAGCGCGACCGCCACTGAGCGGCGTCCGGGAACAGCCGTCGCCGGCCGCGCGGCAACGGTCGGCATTCGAGCGGCTACGCCACCGCGTCGCAGTGCGCCAGCTCCCAGCCGTGGAAGACCACCGCCAGGCCGACGAACCGCACGCCCGGGAACTGGCGCGCCAGCCGCTCGTCCGCCAGGTAGCGTCTCAGTTGCGCTGTCGCATCGCTGACCGCCGCCGCCACGCCCGCCTCGTCCGCCGGCTCGCTGCGCTTCAGGTACTTCAGCTCGATCAGGTAGCCGACCCGAAGATGCGGAAAGCGCGCCAGCAGCGGCTCCAGGCTGATGTCCGCATGTCCCTTCCCCAGCTCCGCCTCCGAGCGGAACACGTAGAAGTCGGTCACGCTCAGGTACGCCGCCAGGAACCCCAAAGCCCCGGCACGGGGCTCAACGATCTTCTCGCCGGCGATGTAGTCGCGAATCCCGGTCTGCGCGGCGATCGCCTGGCCCAGGAACTCGAATGCCGGCCGCCACTCGCCCTGGTTGGCCATGCGCATCACCAACTGCTCGAAGCGGAACAGGTCGACCCGGAACACCTCCACGTCGCGGTAGCCGTCGCGCAGGTAGCCGTACATCAACTGCTTCACGGTCTGGTTCGGGATCGCCAGGCGCGGCATGCCGTCCACCACGGCGCGGATGCTCAGCAGCCCGAAGTAGTGCAGCAGCGACAGGAAGTTCTGCCGGTCGGTGAGCTGTTGCAACGGGAAGCTCGGCTGGATGCGCGGCACGTCCTTCCGCCCCTCGCCGATGACCTCCCGCAGCAGGTCGAAGTTGCCGTTGAGCTGCCGGCCCACCACCAGCAGGTGGCGCAGCTTGCCGTAGTCGATGCGCACGTTGGTGTCGATCAGGTAGTCCGGCACGCCCCGGTTCGGCATCGACTCGTCAAGGTAGTAGAGCACCATGTCGGAGTTGTAGAGATCGTTGTCGGCGTCCTTGGCGAACCGGTAGCCGTTGTACCACTCGCCCATCAGGGCCATGGCTTCGTCCACGTCCTGGTCGAGCACGCCGTGCTCCCGGTAGATCTCGACCAGGCGCCGCACCTCCGCCTCCGTGAAGCCGACCATCTCGTTGAAGTCGGGGTGCAGGCTGATGTTCTTGCCGATGTTGAAGCCCGAGGTCACGTCGTCCATGGTCACCGGCGACACGCCGGTGATGAACAGGCGGTCGATGCCGCCGCCTGAGCGCGCCGTGCCGCCCTTGAGAGTGGCGAAAAAGCTGCGAAAGAAGCCGCCGCCGTGCGTGAAGGAGTGGTACGCCTCCGCACCGTGGTGCGCCAGCACGGTGTTGGCGAAGTTGTCGTACTCGTCGATCAGCACGTACAGCGGGATGTCGTGGTCGCCGACGTAGCGAAACAGCTCGCCGAGTCTCCCGGTGATGGACGGTGGTGCGAGGATCTCCCGGAGCGCCGCTTCCGGAAACAGGTCGGGATGCCGGCGCAACGCCCCGCGGAGCTCCGTGTGGCAGTGACCTTCGAAGCGTTCCTCCAGGGTCTCCAGGGCATCGCTGACCATCGAGAAGTCGAAGCGCAGCACGACGTAGCGGTGCCGTTCTTCGGTCGGATCTCGCCCGATGTCGGTGCGGGCGAAGACGGCGTCGAACTCGTGGCGCCACCAGCGGTCGTAGTAGTTCTCAAGGATCGACACCCACAGCGACTTGCCGAACCGCCGCGGGCGGATCAGGAAGACGTAGTCCTCCCGTTCCAGGCGCCGCAGGAAGCGGGTCTTGTCGACGTACAGCCACTTGCGCAGGCGGATGCGCCGGAAGTCGGACTGGCCGTAGGGAATGCGGGTGAGCGGGAACCTCGTCCATTGCGGGCAGCCTGCCGTCACTCTATCGGTTTCAGCGCCGCTGCGGCCATCGGAGACCAGGGCGCGCGTGACCGGTTGACTGCGCCACCGCGTCGCAGTACCCCAACTCCCAGCCGTGGAACAGACGCGCCCGCCGCTCGTCCGCCGGGATCGGCGCAGCTCGTGGTGACGGCCCGCGCCGCGGCCGCGCTCGTGCTGGCCCTGTTCGCCGCGCTGCCCGCCGCTCCCCAGGCCGGGGACGCCGCGGCGGCGGAGCCGGTGCTGCGCTGGCGCCTGGACACCACCACGCCGTTCGCGTGGCAGGCGGTGACCGCGGTGCTGGAGCTGGTCGCGCCGGCGCCGCTGCCGCTGGCGGGGCCGCCGCGGGTGGAACCGGTCGCGGGGCTGGATCTGCAGCCGCTGCCGGCCGGGGACGGCATCGAGGCGCTGGCCGGCACGGACCGTTTCGTGATCCCGGTGGCCCGCTACCGCCTCACGGCGCGGACCGCCGGCCGCACGACGCTGCCGGCCGCGCGGGCAACGGTCGGCGCCACCGAGCGCACGGCCGGCGCCGTTCGGCTGGCCGTCCGCCCGGTTCCCGACCCGATCGCGGCCGCGCGCGCGGTCGGCCGGTTCGACCGCGCGGTGGCGTTCCGCTGGCTGGGGGCCGATGCGGGCGAGCTGACGGTGGAGGTGACCGGCTCCGGCAGCGTGCCGCTCGTCGAGCACCCGCCGCCGGAGGTGAGCGGCGGCAGCATCGCCGACACGGCGCAGGAGGTGGGCGAAGCGGGAACGCGCAAACGCTGGCGCTACCGGCTGCATACCGGCGACGGCGGCGCGCTGTCGGTCGTGGTGCCGGCCCTGCCGTACCTGCGGCTGCCGAACGGCCAGCCGGCGCAGATCGCGGCGCAGCCGGTCGCCCTGCCCCCGCCGGCCGCCGCCGAACCGGCGCCGGCCGAGCTGCCCGCGGTCGCCGCGGCCCGCTGCGGCGCGGCTCCCCCGCTCCTCCGGCAGCGCTCCTGCCGGGCCGCCGACCTGCACGGGCTGGGCGTCAGCCGCTTCGCCGCCGGCGACACGGCGGGCGCCGTCCTGGCCCTGCGCGCCGCCCTGCGCCTGCGCGGCTGGCCGGAGACGCGCTCGGCCCTCGCCGCGATCGAAGCCGCCACCGGGCTGACCGGCCTCCGCCCCGGCGCGGACACCGCCTGGCCCCGCCGCGGGCTGTGGACCGCCGGCCTGCTCGCCGCCGCCGCAGGCGCGGCCGGGGCGCTACGGCCGGGAAGCCGCCGAACGCGAACCGGCTTCGCCGCCGCCGGTCTGGCCGCCCTGCTGCTGGCCGCGGGAGTCGCAACGCTGGCCGCTCCGGGCGGCGTGGCCGAGCGGCGCATGGCGGTGATCGGCCGCGCGGGCGCCGCGCTGCATCGCGTCCCGGCGCCGGAAGGGTCGGTTATGGCCCGTCTGCCCGCCGGCCAGGCGGTCACGGTCGGCCGCCGCTTCCAGGACTACGCCCTGATCGAGGACCGTGCCGCGGGCTCGGGATGGGTGGCGACCGCGACCCTGGGCACTCTTCAGGACTGGCGATCGCCATGAGTGCCGAAGCGGTTGCGATGTGGACTACGTTTGTGGAGGCCTGATCGGATGGCCGCCCAGTGGGTAGTCGGTCACTGACCCACTACCTGCTACGCCACCGCGTCGCAGTGCGCCAGCTCCCAGCCGTGGAACACCACCGCCAGGCCGACGAACCGCACGCCGGGGAACTGGCGCGCCAGCCGCTCGTCCGCCAGGTAGCGTCTCAGTTGCGCTGTCGCATCGCTGACCGCCGCCGCCACGCCCGCCTCGTCCGCGGGCTCTGAGCGCTTCAGGTACTTCAGCTCGATCAGGTAGCCGACCCGAAGATGCGGAAAGCGCGCCAGCAGCGGCTCCAGGCTGATGTCGGCATGTCCCTTCCCCAGCTCCGCCTCCGAGCGGAACACGTAGAAGTCGGTCACGCTCAGGTACGCCGCCAGGAATCCCAAAGCCCCGGCACGGGGCTCAACGATCTTCTCGCCGGCGATGTAGTCGCGAATCCCGGTCTGCGCGGCGATCGCCTGGCCCAGGAACTCGAATGCCGGCCGCCACTCGCCCTGGTTGGCCATGCGCATCACCAACTGCTCGAAGCGGAACAGGTCGACCCGGAACACCTCCACGTCGCGGTAGCCGTCGCGCAGGTAGCCGTACATCAACTGCTTCACGGTCTGGTTCGGGATCGCCAGGCGCGGCATGCCGTCCACCACGGCGCGGATGCTCAGCAGCCCGAAGTAGTGCAGCAGCGACAGGAAGTTCTGCCGGTCGGTGAGCTGTTGCAACGGGAAGCTCGGCTGGATGCGCGGCACGTCCTTCCGCCCCTCGCCGATGACCTCCCGCAGCAGGTCGAAGTTGCCGTTGAGCTGCCGGCCCACGACCAGCAGGTGGCGCAGCTTGCCGTAGTCGATGCGCACGTTGGTGTCGATCAGATACCTCGGCACGCCCCGGTTCGGCATCGACTCGTCAAGGTAGTAGAGCACCATGTCGGAGTTGTAGAGATCGTTGTCGGCGTCCTTGGCGAACCGGTAGCCGTTGTACCACTCGCCCATCAGGGCCATGGCTTCGTCCACGTCCTGGTCGAGCACGCCGTGCTCCCGGTAGATCTCGACCAGGCGCCGCACCTCCGCCTCCGTGAAGCCGACCATCTCGTTGAAGTCGGGGTGCAGGCTGATGTTCTTGCCGATGTTGAAGCCGCTGGTCACGTCGTCCATGGTTACCGGCGACACGCCGGTGATGAACAGGCGGTCGATGCCGCCGCCTGAGCGCGCCGTGCCGCCCTTGAGGGTGGCGAAGAAGTTGCGGTAGAAGCCGCCGCCGTGCGTGAAGTCCTCGTACGCCTCCGTACCGTGGTGCGCCAGCACGGTGTTGGCGAAGTTGTCGTACTCGTCGATCAGCACGTACAGCGGGATGTCGTGGCTGCTCGCGTAACGAAACAGCTCGGCGAGCTTCGTAGCGATGGAGGGCGGCGACAGAATGCGCTGCAGTGCCGCCTCGGGGAACAGATCGGGATACCGTTCCAGCGCCCCCCGCAGCTCGATGAGGCAGTAGGTCTCGAACTCCCGCTCCAGCGTCTCGAGCTTGTCGTTGACCATCGAGAAGTCGAAGCGCAGCACGACGTAGCGGTGCCGTTCTTCGGTCGGATCCCGCCCGATGTCGGTGCCGGCGAAGACGGCGTCGAACTCGTGGGCCCACCAGCGGTCGTAGTAGTTCTCCAGGATCGACACCCACAGCGACTTGCCGAACCGCCGCGGGCGGATCAGGAAGACGTAGTCCTCCTGTTCCAGGCGCCGCAGGAAGCGCGTCTTGTCGACGTACAGCCACTTGCGCAGGCGGATGCGCCGGAAGTCGGACTGGCCGTAGGGAATGCGCGGGTGAGCGGGAACCTCGTCCATTGCGGGCAGCCTTGCCGCCGTCACTCTATCGGTTTCAGCGCCGCTTCGGCCATCAAGAGACCGGGGGCGCGTGACGTTCCGGTTCGAGGGACGGCGCGCCGGTCGATGTGGACCAGGCCGCCGGCGTCTCAGTCGGCGTCCTCGGGCTCCACCACGTCGATCCCCATCTGCCGCAACTCCTGCGCGCGCCGGCTGTGGATCGAGGCGGTGGCCAGGATCACGCGCTCCGGCTCCACCCCGGTCTCCTGTCTGTACAGCCGCTGTTTCCCCAACGCGCACCGAGCCGGTCTATGGCGCGACGCATCTCGTCGAAACCGGCGTCCATCTTGTTCTCGAGACTGGTCAGCCTGTCCTCGACACTCGTCACCCTGGTATTGAGCCCCTTCACGTCGCCTTGAGCTCGGCCACGTCCTTCTCGATGCGGTCCAGGCGGGCCGGCATGCCGAGAAACTCGTTGGTCAGCAGGACGCGCAACATCAGCCGCTGCGCTTCCGGGTTGGCCTGCAGCTCGGCGATCATGCGCGCTACCAGCGACTCCGCATCGCGTTGTTCCGACCTTGCTCCCGTGACCATCGTGCAGAAACGTTGCGGGACCATCAGTGTGCTGCGGCCGCTCTCACCGTGATCGACGCCCAAGCGCCGCCGCCGACACTTCCAGGCAGGGTCTACCCGTTCGACTCCTACCCGGCCTTCCCCGAGAACTGGACTGACGCCGCGACGGGCGCCCGGCAACGGTCGCCGGCCTGCTCACCGCCCCCGCTTCCAGGACTGTGGCCAGGGAGCGGAGCGCCGCTTGCGGCAGGCCGGCTTGAGAAGTAATGAGTAGTGGACGATAAAGGGAATAGGTGCTACGGTGTCGCAGGGTCTTGGTGTGTCCTCGGCTGCGCATGGGGGCCATTGGCGCCCGTGTCCGCCGAGGGCGTGCGGGTGCTCAATGGAGCTCGAAGGGAGTTGACGTGAGTGCGCGGCATGTAGTACAGAGAAGACCCGTGGGAGCATTCGCCGGGCGCCCGACCCAGCGCCTCCAAGGAGGCGTGCGGGCTGAGCGGTGGACCGATCCTCCAGGGACCCAATCAAGGGAGGTGTAGGAACCAGGAGTGAGGAGAGTTGAAACCGTTGCCTCGAAGCTGCGGAGCGGCAGGGAGGCGGCGCATGACAGCAAGTGGTCGCCGGCACGGCGCCCATCGGACAAGCGAAAGGCGCGTCAGACAACGGGCGCGAAAGGAGAACCAATGAAGAGCATGTTCAAGCGCCGGGAAGTGTTCGGCGCGATCGTTGCGGTAGCCGTGGTGCTGGTGCTGGGCGCGTGCGCAGGCACGACTCCGGGGACCTTGCAGGTGACCGCGAACCTGGCGGACATCGAGTTCCCGGCCGGGGACATGGCGGCCAGGACGGTGGACCTGTCGAAGCACTTTTCGACGTCGCGGCAGAGCCTGACGTTCGAAGCCGATTCGAGCATGAAGGCCTACGTGACGGCAGCGGTGTCCGGCTCGACGCTGACGGTAACGCCGGTGGCGGCGGGATCGTCGACGGTGACGGTGACCGCCGATGACGGCAACGAGGAGAAGTCGCGGTCGTTCACGGTAACGGTGATGGCGCCGCCGCCGACGCCGAAGCCTGAGATCACGGCGACCATTCCGACGCCGATTACGTTCATGTCGGTTGATGCGGCACCGCATTCGAGGCCGCTGTCACTCTTCTTCTCCGGCGCCGCTTCCTACGTCATCACGACCGAGCCGATGGAGCAGGAAGTCGTTGGCTGGGCCTTGACTGACGGAGTGCTGACGATCTCCCCGATGGGCGTGGGGCATGCGGTTGTGATCATCACGGCTGTCAACGCCGGCGGGTCCGTGTCTCAGACCATCGTGGTTTCGGTAGGAGCGCCTCCGACGCCGCCGCCGACCGCGGTGACGCTGGTCAGCAACATTGCGAGTCAGAGGTTTCCGCACGATGACATGGCCGCGCGGATGTTCACGCTTTCCGACCACTTCGCCGGGGCGGCGACGTACATGACCTCGTCGACGGATGACGCGGTTGCGATGGCTGCCGAGGCTGGTGGAGTGCTGACGGTCACGCCGGGCATTCCGGGCGACGCGGAGGTATCGGTCACTGGTACGAGTGCCGACAATCTGTCGCTGACGCTGACGTTCCACGTGACGGTGGATGCGCCGCCGGAGCCGCCGAAGCCGCCGATGCTGAAGATGGGCAAGATGATTCCCTCGGCCGTCAAGATCACGGCTATCCCGGACGACCGCGACACCATCCTCGTCGGAGGCACCGCTGTTGGCACCTTCGACCCAAACACTGCCACCCATACAGCAGCGTTCGACTCCGCGGCCAAGCGCTACGTGCTGTCAGATCTCATCGGGGATCCCGAGGGGCCGGACGCCGACTTGGTGTTCAGCACGACGACGAGTGACCCCAAGGTGGTGGCCGCGTATCCGACGCCGGATACTGACGTCTATGCAAATCCGGACGCCGGCGTGCTGGACAAGATGATGACCGACGCGTCCAGCATCACGGTCCGAGGGCGGAAGGCAGGCACGGCGACGGTCACGATCACGGCGACCGGTGACTCCGGAGTGCCCGCGTCATGGACCATCATGGTGACGGTAGCGCCTTCCAACGCCGGGCCGTCGCGTCAAATAGAATCAGGTACGTCCTCAGGTCAGTTTCCTGGTGAAGTGGCCGCTACCAATGACTACAATGCGTTCGCCATCCTCGCTGACACGGGCCGCTTGAAGTCGGATGCATCCATGTGGAAGCAAAAGCTTGATTTCGGCGCCATCTTCGACGATCCGAATATTGAGGACGACGGTGCACTACGGACCGGCCTTGATTCGGACAACACGAGGACCAGCAATGACTCGTGGACGTTCAGTGCGAAGTCCAGCAAAGAGGATGTCGTGACGGTGTCCTTGGGTCCGACCAACAACGCGGAGAAGCCTGACGAACGCTACGTCATGATTACGCGGGTAGGGTCGGGCGATTCCGAGATCACCTTGACGGTGACCGACTCCTTCGGGATGACGGCGGAGCACACGTTCATGGTGAAGGTCAACTCGGCGCCGGTGCCCTATAACGGCGATGATGACGATCGCAGGAGCCTCTCGACTGAGAACAGGCTCATGCAGTTGGTCGCGGCTACTGATGCTGCTGATGTCGACATCGGCGGTGACGCTTCTACGGATGACTTCGCCATAACCGACGGTGTGGTCACTCTCGTCGATGATGACTTCGACGCGGACCCGATGAAGGGCTACTTTTCCGACAAGGACGGAGACTCCTTGGCGTGCCGCATCAACCCGACTGGAGAATCGGTGGAGGTTACGTTGGCCGCCAACCGCCAGAGCATCACCATCGATCCGGTTGCAACGAAGACCGGCCAGACGACCGTTGAGGTAACGTGTTGGGATCAAGTCGATGGGAACAACTTTGAGAGCGCCATGGATACGCTGACGATGAACGTCGCCTTCCAGCAGTCGATCTCGAACTGAACGCGCGCTGAGGCGTGCGTCTGCAGCCGTCGGGGGGTTCGCCCCTCGACGGCTTTCTTTTGGTGCGCCCGGCATGGGCTTTCGCCAGGAGGTGCAACGTGCGCCGAGCATGCCAAGTCCTCTACCGACCCGGCAGGGGAAACGGTGAGTTGACGGCAAGGGCACGCCGCGAGGCGGGATCTGAAGGAAGCCGGCACGGCTTGAGCGCTACGGACTGGCCCTGCATACGACCAAGCGAGGACTCCGAGACGCTGGTGCGCACGCTGGCCGAGCACTTGGTGCGGTTCGGCGGGGTGCCGCTGTGCGCGGTGTTCGACCGGCCCAAGACGGTGGCGCTGAAGTGGGACGACCGCGGCGAGGTCACCGAATGGCCGAGGACGGCGCGCTGGCGCGCCGGTGTTCGCCTACGCGGCCCTGGAGCTGGCCTTCACTGCGGAGGTGTGCTGGCCGTACCGGGCCAACCAGAAGGGATCCGTTGAGAATCTGGTGGGCTGGGTGAAGGGGTTCGTTCTTCAAGCAGCGGCGGTTCCACGACCGCGGAGATCTGGTCGATCAACTCCGCGAGTGGCTGCACGAGACGAACCACCAGCGGCCCAACCGCGCCACCGGAGAGATCCCCGAGCAGCGCCGCCAGCAGGAGCTTGAGCGGCTGCGGCCGCTGCGCACGCCGCCCGAGCGGCTGGCGCTGCGGATCCCGATTCAGGTGGACGTGACCGGCGAGGTCTCCCACGACGGGCTGCGCTACTCGATGCCGCCGCAGGCGGCCGGGATGGCCGGCACCTTGTACCTGTACCGCGACGTGGTGCACATCGTGGCCGGCCGCTACGAAGCCGAACATCCCCGGCACGTGCCTGACGGCACCGTGTCGCGGCTGGCCGAGCACCGTACCGCGCACCTGGCGGCGATCTCCGGCGCGCGCGGTCGGCGCTACCTGAAGCGCCAGCAGTTGCTGGAGACCGGAGCGGCGGCGCTGTCGTTCCTGACCGAGCTCATCCACCTCAGCCCGAGGAGCTGGTACCGGCAGGTCGACACCCTGCACGAGCTGTTGCAGCACTGCGGAGCCAAGAACCTGGACCGCGCGTTCCAGGCGGCGGTGAACGCGCAGAGCTACACCTGCTCCTTCATCGCCGAGTGCCTCGGCGTGAAGGTGCCGCTGCCTCCGGACGCCGGCGAGCACCGGGGAGGTGCCTCATGATGGCCGCGATCGCCACCGGGGACCGTCGGTGCCGGGGGTACTTGGGACACCACCGGTCTTCGCAAAACGTCTCAGAGAGCCGCTACGAGCGCGGTTGTTCGCCGAGGCGCCCGGATTCAGTGCCGGAGGACCGCTGCAGCCGCCGATGAGCGCCTCCGGGGGCCGTGGCGGGAGGAGCGTCGATGAGCACCCACACCACCGCGTCGTTGCCGTTCGATGCGGCCACCGTCGAGTTCGATCCGTTGCTGCGCAGACTCAATCTGGCCAGCACTCGCCGCCATTGGCGCGAGCTGCTGCAGCGTGCCGAGACCCACGGCTGGTCATGCCGGGAGTTTCTGGGCGTGCTGGTCACCGAGGAGATCGCTCACCGCCAACACACGCGCGTGCAGCGTGCGGTCAGACAGGCGCGGTTCCCGTTCCTGAAGACGATCGAGGAGTTCGACTTCTCCTTGCAGTCCACCTTGCGGCTGCCGCTGCTGGGCAGCTACCTGGCTCCGGAGCTGGTCACCGGCGGACTCAGTCTGATCCTGAAGGGCAAGAGCGGTCGCGGCAAAACCCATCTGGCCATCGCCATCGCCTACCGCGCCATCCAGCAGGGGTTCACCGCGCGCTTCGTCACCGCCGCGGCGCTCATCGAGGAGTTGTCCGCAGCGTCGCGGCAGGGGAAGCTGCAGGCGGTCCTCACCGGCTTCCTGAACCCGCACGTTCTGGTCGTCGATGAGGTGGGCTACCTGTCTTACGGTCCTGACGCGGCCAACGTGCTGTTCCATGTCGTCAACGAGCGACATCTGCGTGAGCGCTCGATGCTGTTCACGACCAACAAGTCGCCGCTGACCGCCTGGGGCGCCGTGCTGCATGACGCCGATCTGGCCGAGGCGATCGTCGACCGCTTTCTCGAGCGCGGTAGACTGATGCTCCTCGATGGCCCGTCTTACCGCACCCAACACCTCGATCTCGACGTTGACGGCGCCGAACTCGCCCACGATGAACCGGCCAGAATTTCCGGAAAACACCGGCCAGAGTTTCCGGAACCCACACCTGTCGCTGGTCCTTCGGGGCCACTGCGGCTACTTACGGTCTGACGGGGAACCACAAACGACTCGGTTGGGTTCCACCGGCATATGATCCGCTCTTGGCGAACGTGGCTCTCACGCCGCCGCGCGGGTCATCTGAACTGGGATCGCATGGACGAACTCCTGAGACGGCATCCCCTGCCGCCAGCGAAGGTCACGCGTTCGATCTACGCCACTTTGAGCGAACCTGACGGGTGAGGAACCGAGTGCGTCAATCGCGCACGCTCGGATCTGTGGGGGGCGGGGCTCGGTAACGACCCGCCGACCCGGCCCGCGGCCTTCGGGCTGGTAGGGGCGCGAATGCAGCACGGCGATGCCGAGGCTGGCGCAGCCGTAGCGGAGTTGATGGGAGCGGAACGCCGAGCCGTTTTCGACGTACAGGGTCCGCGGCAGCCCGCCGCGCTGCAGCGCCGTCAACAGACAGCCGCAGAAGCTGTCGACCGACTCGTTGAGGTAGAACTCGGCGTGGGTGATCAGCCGGGAGTGGTCGTCGATGCAGGCGTGCCAGCCAAGCCAGCACCGTCGAGCGGCTGACCCGCTGGCGGGCGCTGACCGGCACCTGCCAGTCCTTCTCGGCGATGCGGCGCCACCCGCTCCTCGCGCTCCTCGGTGGCCAGCGGGCAGTCGACCAACTCGGCGATCACCCCGAAGCGGAACAACGCGATCCGTTCGCCGGTCTTGATCCATCACGTACCTCCTGTCGGCCTGGCGGGGCGACGGTCGGCACGGTAGAGGCCTACCCCGCCGTGGTCACCGCAAAGTTCCGGTAGGGTCCGTCTCGCACCGGGCGCCCCTCACGGTGAGTGGTTCGGCGGCCAAACTCATTGAACGCTTCGGGCGTAGACTGCGGGCTTGACCGGCTTTCAGCGCTCGCGGTAGATGATGCGGCCCCGGTTCAGGTCGTACGGGGACAGGGCGACCTTGACGCGGTCGCCGGGCACGATGCGGATGTAGTGCTTGCGCATCTTGCCCGACAGGTGCGCGAGGATCCGGTGGCCGTTCTGCAGCTCGACCCGGAACATGGTGTTCGGCAGGGACTCCCGTACGGTACCCTCCACTTCGATCGCGTCTTCCTTGGCCACGTGCTCCTCGGCAGCGGAGTCTATGGACCGCCGCCGGAGGCTGTCAATGCAGGCCCGGCGCCGCCATGCGGGAGGGAGGGCCCTGCGTTGCGGCGACGCCGCCAGCGGGGGCCTCATCCGGGCACTTGACAGCCGGCCTCCGTTGTCCTTAGATAAAGCATCGCCGGCAGATGGCCGACAAGTGGGTGTAGAAGCTCGCTGACGGTTGACACCTCGTAGGTGGTGTACCATACTGCTGGCGACGAAACGGGGTTGGGGGGCCGTTGGCTCATGGAGCCCCGAATCTAAGGAGGAAGCAATGCGAAAGATCGCTCTTCTCACTGTGCCGCTGCTGGTTTTCGGCCTCTTTTCCCTGTCAGCAGACATGATGGTCGACCCAGCCGGCGTTTCGGCGAAGGTCAGTGGCGAAACCACGTTGACGTGGGGCCTGGACCTGGATTCGAACGCCACCGGCTTCACGAACGAGATGAAGACGAACCTCGAGGTGACCGTCATTCCGAAGACGAGTTCCGACACCGGGATGATGGACACGGACGACCTGTACGCCTACATCAAGCTGAAGGACTTCAAGCTGGTGGCGAACAAGGACGGCGGCGCCACGACGGCACCGGGCATCGAGACCAAGCTCATCATGGGCGCGTTCTCGATCACGACCTACAGTGCGCCCACCGTAGAGGTTGACTTCGTCGACCCGAAGGACGATGACGAGTCCGGCGATCCCGGTTACCCGGATTTCACGGACCTCAGCACCGATTACGCCGGCAGCGGCGGTTTGACCCTGGGGTACAAGCTGGCTCCGGTGGAGCTGAGCCTGGGCGTCATCTCGGAGAACGACTGGTCAGAGTCGGACGAAGCGGACCAGGACGTGGATGCGTGCCACAAACACGACGAGACCGGCAAGGTCACGGCGTGCAAGGGGGAACAAAAGCCTGACCGCAACGACGACAACGCCTACGCGTTCCTCGGCACGGTCAAGCTGGACATCGGCGATGATGCCGATCTGGAAGCACGGGTCGCGTACGCGCATGCGTACGAGGAAGACGGGTCGCCCATCGGCATCGGCGCCAAGGCTACCTTCGACCTGGGCGACATCGATCCCCACATCGCATTTGACGCTGCGGTCCCGCCGGACGGCGACAGCGTACCGTTCGACGTCGGAGCAGGCATCAAGTGGGACATCTCGCCGAACGACGACAAGAGCTACTTCGAGACGAACCTGATGATGCACGCTCCGGGTGGCGACGCGGAGCAGAACCTCGGCTTGTCCGCAACCCTCAAGGAGGGTGATGGCGACGACGGTGCCCTGCTCGGCATGGGCGCTTCGCTGACGCTTGATCTCTACGACCTGACGAGCGCGGAAAGCACGTGGGGCGTGAAGGTGGCGGCCCACTACAAGGTGGACGACATCAAGCCGTTCTTCAGCGTCGAGTTCAGCAACGCCGAAGGCGCGGGCACGGCATTCGAGGCCGGCCTCGAACTGACGATGGTCAAGCACTTGACGTCCACGCTCAAGTACGCGAGCGACGACATCACGGGTGGTGACGACCAGGGCGTGGTCACCGCTGCGCTCAAGCTCGCATACTAGAATCGGTTCTCCCTCCGAACCGACGAAGAGGCCGCCCATGTGGGCGGCCTCTTCTACATTGTGCGCCCCTACATGGGGCTCTCGCCGGGTAGGTGGACCCCTCTGGCTACAAAGCTCGACAACCGCGTCCAGGGCGCCTCTGCGACGGCGCGGCGGGAAGTTGCAGGCGCGAATGAGCGCGGGGCTTGAGAAGATGGTGGGAGTGGACGATATAGGGAATAAGGTGTACGGTGAGTCAAGAGGTGCCGTGTCCTCGCCCGTTGAGGGGACCGCTGGAGGACGCGTTGAGCGCGACGTGGCGGTTGACGTGGATACGGTGCATGTAGTAAAGAAAGGGACCGTGGGAGATAACCGCCGTGCGGCCGATCAGCGCCTCCTGGGAGGCGTGCGAGCTGGCGGCGGGGACGGACCCCTCCAGGGATCCAGCCAGAAGGGAGGTGCAGGAACCAGGAGTGAAGAGAGTAGAGACCGTTGCCTCGAAGCTGCGGAGCGGCAGGGAGGTAGCGCATGACAACAAGTGGTCGCCGGCACGGCGCCCATCGGACAAGCGAAAGGCGCGTCAGACAATGGGCGCGAAAGGAGAACCAATGAAGAGCATGTTCAAGCGCCGGGAAGTGTTCGGCGCGATCGCTGCAGTGGCCGTGGCGCTGGTGCTGATCGGGTGCCCGGGCACGACTCCAGGGACCTTGCAGGTGACCGCGAACCTGGCGGACATCGAGTTCCCGGCCGGGGACATGGCGGCCAGGACGGTGGACCTGTCGAAGCACTTTTCGACGTCGCGGCAGAGCCTGACGTTCGAAGCCGATTCGAGCATGAAGGCCTACGTGACGGCAGCGGTGTCCGGCTCGACGCTGACGGTAACGCCGGTGGCGGCGGGATCGTCGACGGTGACGGTGACCGCCGATGACGGCAACGAGGAGAAGTCGCGGTCGTTCACGGTAACGGTGATGGCGCCGCCGCCGACGCCGAAGCCTGAGATCACGGCGACCATTCCGACGCCGATTACGTTCATGTCGGTTGATGCGGCACCGCATTCGAGGCCGCTGTCACTCTTCTTCTCCGGCGCCGCTTCCTACGTCATCACGACCGAGCCGATGGAGCAGGAAGTCGTTGGCTGGGCCTTGACTGACGGAGTGCTGACGATCTCCCCGATGGGCGTGGGGCATGCGGTTGTGATCATCACGGCTGTCAACGCCGGCGGGTCCGTGTCGCAGACCATCGTGGTTTCGGTAGGAGCGCCTCCGACGCCGCCGCCGACCGCGGTGACGCTGGTCAGCAACATTGCGAGTCAGAGGTTTCCGCACGATGACATGGCCGCGCGGATGTTCACGCTTTCCGACCACTTCGCCGGGGCGGCGACGTACATGACCTCGTCGACGGATGACGCGGTTGCGATGGCTGCCGAGGCTGGTGGAGTGCTGACGGTCACGCCGGGCATTCCGGGCGACGCGGAGGTATCGGTCACTGGTACGAGTGCCGACAATCTGTCGCTGACGCTGACGTTCCACGTGACGGTGGATGCGCCGCCGGAGCCGCCGAAGCCGCCGATGCTGAAGATGGGCAAGATGATTCCCTCGGCCATCAAGATCACCGCGACCCAAGCCGATACGGCTAGCCCGGCTCTCGATCTAACTGATGCCGCCGTCCTCGCAACGTTCAACGCTGCGGAGAAGCACTACGAGCTGGGCGATCTCATCGGAGATCCCGAGGGGCCGGACGACGACTTGGTGTTCAGCACGGCGACGAGCGACCCGAAGACCGTGGCCGTATACGCAACCCCTGCTGATGAGTCCGATCCAGCGAACACGAACGCCGACGAGAGGGCTGCCACTATGACGGCCACGCTCGACAAGATGATGACGGACGCTCCCGACATCACGATCCGAGGGCGGAAGGCAGGCACGGCGACGGTCACGATCACGGCGACCGGTGACTCCGGAGTGCCCGCGTCATGGACCATCATGGTGACGGTAGCGCCTTCCAATACTGGGCCGACGCTTCAAATAGCCTCAGGTACGTCTTCAGGTGAGTTTCCTGGTAACGTGGACGCCGCCAATTCCTACAATGCGTTCGCCGAACTCGCTGACACGGGCCGCTTGAAGTCGGATGCATCCATGTGGAAGCAAAAGCTTGATTTCGGTGCCATCTTCGACGATCCGAATATTGAAGACGACGATGCACTTGCGGCCGGCGTCACTTCGGACAACACGAGGACCAGCAATGACTCGTGGACGTTCAGTGCGAAGTCCAGTAAAGAGGATGTCGTGACGGTGTCCTTGGGTCCGACCAACAACGCGGAGAAGCCCGACGAACGCTACGTCATGATCACACGGGTAGGGTCGGGCGATTCCGAGATCACCTTGACGGTGACCGACTCCTTCGGGATGACGGCGGAGCACACGTTCATGGTGAAGGTCAACTCGGCGCCGGTGCCCTATAACGGCGATGATGACGATCGCAGGAGCCTCTCGACTGAGAACAGGCTCATGCAGTTGGTCGCGGCTACTGATGCTGCTGATGTCGACATCGGCGGTGACGCTTCTACGGATGACTTCGCCATAACCGACGGTGTGGTCACTCTCGTCGATGATGACTTCGACGCGGACCCGATGAAGGGCTACTTTTCCGACAAGGACGGAGACTCCTTGGCGTGCCGCATCAACCCGACTGGAGAATCGGTGGCGGTTACGTTGGCCGCCAACCGCCAGAGCATCACCATCGATCCGGTCGCAACGAAGACCGGCCAGACGACCGTTGAGGTAACGTGTTGGGATCAAGTCGATGGGAACAACTTTGAGAGCGCCATGGATACGCTGACGATGAACGTCGCCTTCCAGCAGTCGATCTCGAACTGAACGCGCGCTGAAGCGTGCGTCTGCAGCCGTCGGGGGGGAGCGCCCCCTCGACGGCTTTTTTTCTGCGCCCGGTATGGGCTTTCGCCAGGACGTGGCGTGCGCCGAGCCCATGCCAGGTCCTCAACCCCTGACCCGCGGGCGGCGCCAACTGATGGCCGAGCGGCGCCACGAACAACGACAACCACTGGCTGCGGGGCGTAACTTCGGTGAATGGGCATGGGCAGCGTCGCGGACCAAAGGTACGTAGCTCGGCGATCGCTACCGGGGGCTTGCCGCGCGACGGGACAGGGAGCGCGTCACCGTCGCCTGTGGCGCGACAGTCAGGGTGAGAACCAAGTAACTCTGGCCGGTTCATCGTGGGCGAGTTCGGCACCGTGGAACGCCTGGTCGGAGGCCAAGCGCTGGAGATCGAATTTCCTAAGAGGGGCGCAGAAGAACGCAGCGCCGCCCAGAAGCGCGCGTCATCCGTTGTTGCCGGCCCCGCGGGATGTCCATCGCCCGAGGATGCAGCGTGATGGGTCTGCCACGCTCGAGCTTCTACGACGCGCCCAGCCCCGCCGGTGGACGACGCAGAGATCGTCGGTCGCATGCGGGCGATCTGCGGCAAGTTCGAGACGTACGGATACCGTCGCGTGGGCACAGCGCTCCGACAGCAAGGAGTCGTCAACAGCAGGAAGGTGCATGGGCTCATGCGCGAAGCACGAACCCCGCCAGCGTCGACCTTTCATCGCCACCACCGATAGCGCCCACAACCTGCCAGTGTTCCCGAATCTCGCCCGGGCGATGGTGCGCGACGGTCGCAACCAGCTCTCGAGTGGCGATATCGAGCGCCACGAGGCGTTCTTGAACCACGCGGTGGTGCGAGGCCACCGCCACCGGCTCGTCGCAGCGAGCCGGCTGAACTGTCAGTGCCGGGTGAAAACTCCCCACCGTCGGTGATTCTGAGCAGCCGCCCCGACGCGGGCCGGTTGTCCATCAATCAGAGCACCAGGACGGTGCCTGCCGTGCTCAGGCAGGGGGGGGGTCCGAGGTGCTCAGGCTCAAGGGAGTGTTCATGATCCATCCCTCAGAGAAGAAGGCCTGACGATCTCCGAGATCGCTCGTTGCATGCATCTGGACCGCAAGACGGTTCGCAGGTACCTGCAGCGCGGCGTAGAGCAACCGAGGTACGGGCCGAGGGCGCCAAGGCCGCAGAAACTCGATCCGTATCGCGCCTACCTGCGAGCGCGGCTCGCGAAGTGCCCGCGGCTGACCGCGATGAGGTTGCTGCGTGAGATCCGCGACCTCGGCTACCGGGGCGGACGCACCGCAGTGACGGACTTGGTCGCCGAGATCCGTCCGCGCGAGGCGTCGGGATTCGAGCATCGGTTCGAGACGCCGGCCGGCGAGCAGGCGCAGGTGGACTTCGCCCAGTTCAAGGTGGCGTTCGCCGAGCAGCCCGAGCGGGTGCAGGTGGTGTGGCTGTTCTCGATGGTGCTCGGGCACAGCCGGTATCTGTTCGGGCGCTTCGTGATGCGTGCGAACCTGGAGGCCGTGGTGGGCTGCCACGTGGCGGCCTTCGCGGAGTTCGCAGGAGTACCGCGCGAGGTGCTCTACGACCGGATGAAGACCGCCGTGGTCGGCGAAGACCACGAAGGTGATGTCCTCTATCACCCGACGCTGCTCGACGTGGCCGCGCACTACGGGTTCCGTCCGCGCGCGTGCGCGGCGTACCGGGCGAAGACCAAGGGGAAGGTGGAGCGACCGTTTCGCTACGTGCGTGAGGACTTCTTCCTCGACAACCAGTTCGACAACCTGAATCATCTGAACGCCGAGTTCGACCGCTGGCGGGTAAAGGTTGCCAACCGACGGCAGCACGGCACGACGCGCCGGGTGGTCGAGGAAGCGTCTCCAAGAGGAACGATTCCTGCGACCAACGGGAGGTCCGATCATGAGCGCGACCAGCGTCGGCTCAAGCACCGTGCTGCAGCAGATCCAGTCGCTGCTCGTGCGTCTGAAGTTGGCCCGGTCGCTGGAAGTCCTCGACGACCTCGTCAGTCGCCTGGAGAGCGGCGAGCTGTCAGCTCTGGAGATGCTGCAGCACCTGCTCAGCGAGGAGCAGAGCGCCCGTGAGCAGCGCCGCCTGCCGTCGGCTTCCATGACCGCGCGCGGCTGACGCGGGTGAAGACCCTCGACGGCTTCGACCTCTCCTTCCAGCCGTCCCTGGACCGCAATCGCATTCAGGACACCGGTAGCGCTTCAGCCACACCGGCTCGTCGACCGCGTCGAAGAACCGCGTGAGCCCAGATCATCGTCGTTTCATGTCATTTGACGTATTGGCATGGTCTATGCGTATTCTCAACTGTGTCTGCGTTTCGTTATGGTCATTCCGTGCGTACGAGCGGAATGCCACGTTTGAACGACGCGGGAAGAATTCGCCGGACTGTGGCAGTACTGTCCCTGTTCGCGGCTTTCGGCGTTGCGTCTGCGCAGACGAACTCGGATCCGAGTTTCCCGTCGAGCGCGCCGACGGCGCTGTCGGTGGCGGAGAACAGCGCCGCCACCACGGAGGTGGGCACGGTGGCGGCCACGGACGACGACGACGACACGCTGACGTACTCGCTGGGCGGCGCGGACGGGTCGAGCTTCGCGATCGGTTCGTCGAGCGGCAAGATCACGGTGGGCAGCGGCACGACGCTGAACTTCGAGGCGACCAAGAACAGCTACTCGGTCACGGTGTCGGTGCATGACGGCAAGGACAGCGCCGGCGACGCGGACACCAGCGTGGATGCGACCCGCGACGTTACGATCAGCGTGACCGATGAGTTGGAGCCGCCCGCGGCGCCGGGGGCGCCGACGGTGAGCGCGGCGTCGACGACCAGCCTGTCGGTGAGCTGGACGGCGCCCACCAACACCGGCCCGGCGATCACGGACTACGACTGGCGCTGGAAGCTGCAGAGCGCGACGAGCTGGACGGAGAAGACGGACACCACCACCACGGCCACGAGCGCGACGATCGCGGGGCTGACGGCGGGCACGGCCTACCACGTGGCGGTGCGGGCGAAAAACGCCGAGGGCACGGGCGACTGGTCGGCCTCCGGCAGCGGTACCACCAGTGCGCAGGCGAACCGGTCGCCGGCGTTCTCCGGCGCGCCGTTCACCCGTACGGTGGCGGAGAACAGCGGCACGGGCACGAAGGTCGGCGCGGCGGTGACGGCGACCGACCCCGACGGCAACGCGCTGAACTATTCGCTGAGCGGGGACGACGCGTCGAGCTTCGCGATCGGCTTGCTCACGGGCCAGATCACCGTGGCCGCCGGCACCGCGCTGAACTTCGAGGCGACCAAGAAAAGCTACTCGGTGACGGTGACGGCCTCCGACGGCGCGCTGAGCGCGTCGGCCGGTGTGACCATCAACGTTACCGACGTGAACGAAGCGCCGGCCTTCGCATCGAACGCGACCACCTCGGTTTCCGTGGACGAGAACAACGCCGCGAGGGCGGAGGTGACCACGCTGACGGCGACCGATCCCGACGGCGACGGGCTGACCTATTCGCTGGACACCACGTCGGACACGGTGTTTGACATCAGCAGCGCCGGCGCGATCACGGTGACCTCCGCGAACGCGCTCGACCACGAGGACGAGGACAGCTACACGCTGACGGTGAAGGCCTCCGACGGCACGCTGAGCGATACCCACGAGCTGACGGTCAACGTGGGCGACGAGAACGAGCCGCCGGACGCGCCGGCGGCGCCCTCGGTGAGCGCGGTATCGGGGACCTCGGACAGCCTGTCGGTGAGCTGGACGGCGCCGAACGCATCCGGGCGGCCGGCCATCGACGACTACGACGTGCGCTGGTTCAAGGGCAGCGCGGACCCGGCCACCGAGTCGGAGTGGACCGGCCACGACTTCAGCGGCACGGGGACCAGCACGACGATCGCCAGCCTCGACTCCGGCAGCGCGTTCCGGGTGCAGGTGCGGGCCGGCAACGACGAGGGCGACGGCGACTGGTCGCCGTCGGGCACCGGCAGCACGTTCGCGAACGCGAACCCGACTTTCCCGACGAACACGGCGACGGCTTTCACCGTGGCGGAGAACAACGGCGCGAACGGGACGGTGGGCACGACGGCGGCGACGGATCCCGACGCCGACGCGCTGACCTACTCGCTGGATACCACGTCGGACGCGGTGTTCGACATCAGTGCCAGTGGCGTGATCACGGTGACCAGTGCGAACGCGCTGAACTTCGAGGCCACGGAGTCGTATTCGCTCACGGTGTCCGTGCACGACGGCAAGGACATCAACGGCGTCGCGGACACCAGCGTGGACGCTACCCACGCATTGACCGTCAACGTGGACGACGAGAACGAGCCGCCGGACGCGCCGGCGGCGCCCTCGGTGAGCGCGGTGTCGGGGACCTCGGACAGCCTGTCGGTGAGCTGGACGGCGCCGAACGCATCCGGGCGGCCGGCCATCGACGACTACGACGTGCGCTGGTTCAAGGGCAGCGCGGACCCGGCCACCGACTCGGAGTGGACCGGCCACGACTTCAGCGGCACGGGGACCAGCACGACGATCGCCAGCCTCGACTCCGGCAGCGCGTTCCGGGTGCAGGTGCGGGCCGGCAACAACGAGGGCGACGGCGACTGGTCGCCGTCGGGCACCGGCAGCACGTTCGCGAACGCGAACCCGACTTTCCCGACGAACACGCCGACGGAGTTCACCATGGCGGAGAACAACGCCGTGGGGGCGGCGGTGGGCACGACGGCGGCGGTCGACCCCGACAACGACGGGCTGAGATATTCGCTGGATGCCACGTCGGACGCGTTGTTCGACATAAATGCCAACGGGGCGATCACGGTGACCAATGCGAACGGGCTGAACTTCGAGGCCGCGGCGTCGCATGCGCTCACGGTGTCCGTGCACGACGGCAAGGACATCGACGGCAATGCGGACGCCACCGTGGACGACACCCACACCTTGACCATCAACGTGGAAGACGAGGAGGAGCCGCCACCGGCGCCGGGGACACCGTCATTGACGGCCGCGTCCACCAGCCTGTCGGTGAGTTGGACGGCGCCGAACGTGGCTGACCGGCCGGCCATCGACGATTACGACGTGCGCTGGTTCCAGGGCAGCGCGGACCCGGCCACCGACTCGGAGTGGACCGACCACGCGCACGGCAGCACGGAGACCGAAACGACGATTACCGGGCTGATCCGGGGCGCCCCGTACCGCGTGCAGGTGATGGCCAGCAACGCCGAGGGCGACGGCGACTGGTCGCCCTCGGGGGCCGCCAGCACGATCGCGCCGCCGTCGCCGACGGTGAGCAGCGTGGCGCTGGTGTCCACGCCGAGCCACGACACCAACGATGACGATACCAACGAGACCTACGCGCAGGGCGACGTGGTGCGGGCGCGGGTGACCTTCGACGCGGCGGTGGACGTGGCGGGAGACCCGACGCTGAGGCTGCGGCTGAAGGCGGGCGCCGCGCCGACCATGGCCTTCGACGCGAGCAAGGGCCGCACGAACGTCACGACGCTCGACTTCACTTACACGGTCGTGCCGGACGACACGTCATCGGGCCTCGCGTTGCCGGCGAACGGGCTGAGCGCGCCGACGGGGACGATGATCCGCGCCGAGAACTCGTTGGTGGACGCCACGCTGACCTACACGGCGGTGGCCGCCAACGCGGCCCACCAGGTGGATGGCGTGGGGCCGAAGCTGGCGTCGTCGATCCCGATCCTGTTTCAGAGCGGCCTCTCGACTGTTCCGATTGGCGGCACGGTCGGCGTGGAAGCGTACTTCCCGGGGACGGTGAATGTGACCGGCGCGCCGCGGATCAAGCTTGTGGTCGGCCGGAATGAGCGCTACGCGGGGTACCGCAGCCGTTTCCTCTCCGCTCACCCGTCGGGCGACCGGACCATCGTGAGCTTCCGTTACACGGTGGTCGAGGGCGACGCGGACGCCGACGGCGTCGTGGTCTCCGCCAACGGGCTGGAGTTGAACGGCGGGAAGTTCACGAACCCGCTCGGGAACGCGTCGACGACGGCGCAGATCGCGCACCGCCGCGTGGGGCCCTGGACTCCCGTGGACGGCGTGCGCCCGGCGGTGGCGACCGCGAACGTGTACGACACCACGCTGAAGGTCACTTTCAAGGAGCCGCTCGGCGCCGCTGCGTCGCTGGCGAACGGCGCCTTCACGGTGAAGAAGACTCCCCAGGGCGGCACCGAGGAGGGGGTTTCCCTGAGCGGGTCGCCCTCCATCGGCGGCTCCACGGTGACCCTGACCCTGGCGGCCGCGGTGGTGGCCACCGACGGCAGCGTGAAGGTGACCTACACCAGGCCCGGCACGGGCAGTGCCAACCGCATCGTGGACGCGGTCGGCAATGAGGCGAACAGCTTCACCGACCAGCAGGTGGCCAATATCACGGGGAGCACCAACACGGCGCCGAGCTTCCCGGAGACCGTGACGACCTCGTTCGAAGTGGAAGAGAACAACGCTGCGGGCGCGGCGGTGGGCACGGTGGAGGCCACAGACCCCGACGGCGACACGCTGACCTATTCGCTGGACGCCACGTCGAACGCGGTGTTCGACATCAGCGCCGGCGCGATCACGGTGACCGCCGCGAACGCGCTGGACTTCGAGGCCACGACATCGTACAGCCTCACGGTGTCGGTCAGCGACGGCAAGAATCCCGAGGGCGGCGCCGACTCGTCGGTCGACGCGACGATCGCGGTGACCGTCGACGTCACCAATGCGCTGGAGCCGCCGGAGGCGCCCTCGAAGCCGACGGTGAGCTCCGCTTCGGCGTCGAGCCTGGACGTGACCTGGACGGCGACGGCCGTAGCCGGCCGGCCGCCGATCACCGGATACAACGTGCGCTACTTCGAGGGGACCGCGGACCCGGCCGACGACGCCAACTGGAGCGAGCACGAGCACGACGGCACGGGCACGGAGACGACCATCTCGGACCTGAACGCCGAAACCGAGTACCGCGTGCAGGTGCAGGCCGTCAACGCGGATGGCGCGAGCGGCTGGTCGGCGTCCGGTAGCGGGACCACCGGCGTCGCGCACACTGTTCCGTCCTTCGGCGCCGTGTCGACGCTGTCGGTGGAGGAGAACAGCGACGCCGACACGGAAGTCGGTACGGTGGCCGCGACGGACGGCGACGGCGACACGTTGACCTATTCGCTGACCAGCGCCGGCACCGACCACGACTCGTTCGCCATCGACGGCGAAGGCGCGATCACGGTGGCGACGGGCGCGACGCTGGATTACGAGGCGCAGCCGAGCTATTCGATCACCGTCCGGGTGACCGACGGCGAGGACGAGAACGGCGACCCCGAGACCGAGCCGACGATCGACGACACGGTCGCGGTGACCATCGACCTGATCGACCAGGAGGAGCCGCCGGAGGCTCCGCGGGCGCCGACCGTGAACGCGGTGGCCGGGTCGCCTGAGAGCCTGACGGTGACGTGGGTGCCGCCGGACGTGACCGGCCGGCCGCCGATCACCGGCTACGGCGTGCGGTACAAGCAATCGTCGGAGAGCGCCTGGACCAGCCATCCCCACGGCGGCACGCGCACCACGACGACGATCACCGGGCTGGAGGAGGACGCCGACTACGACGTGCAGGTGCAGGCGACCAACGCCGACGGCACGAGCGACTGGTCGATTTCGGGCAGCGGGACCGCCGGCGCGGCGAACGCGAACCCGAGTTTTCCCGAGACCGCACCGACGGAGCTGTCGGTGGCGGAGAACAGCGCCGTCGACACGGAGGTGGGCACGGTGGCGGCGACGGACCCGGACGCCGACGACACGCTGAGCTACTTGCTGGACAGCGCGTCGGACGCGGTGTTCGACATCGACTCCAGCGGGACGATCACGGTGGCCGACGCGGACGCGCTGGACCATGAGGGCACCCCATCCTGGTCGGTCACGGTGTCGGTGCATGACGGCAAGGACAGCGAGGGCGAGGAAGAGGCCACCCCGACGGTCGACGCCAGGATCGTGGTGACCGTCGAGGTCACCGACGTCGAGGAGCCGCCGCCGGCGCCGGAGGCGCCCACGGTGGCCGCGGCGTCGGCGACCAGCCTGACGGTGACGTGGGCGGCGCCGGAGGTGACCGGCCGGCCACCGGTCACCGGCTACGGCGTGCGGTACCGGAAGTCGTCGGAGAGCGCGTGGACCAGCCATGCCCACGCGGGCGCGGGCACCACGGCGACCATCCCCGGGCTGGAGGCGGAGACCGGCTACGACGTGCAGGTGCAGGCGACCAACGACGAGGGCACGAGCGACTGGTCGACTTCGGGCAGCGCCACCACGCCGGCGGAGACGGTCATCGCGCCGTCGGCCCCCGCGGCGCCGAGGGTGAGCGCGGCATCGGAGACCAGCCTGACGGTGCGCTGGAGCGCGCCGAGCGATCCGGGCAGCGCCTCGTCGATCGCCGACTACGACCTGCGCTACTACGCGGGCGCCGCGGATCCGGCCGCGGAGGCGGACTGGATCGAGGAGGGCGAGATCGACGGCCCGCCGGACCCGGGCAGCAGCGTCTCGGCGACGATCACGGGGCTGGAGCCGGACACGGCCTACCAGGTGCAGGTGCGGGCGTTCGGCGTCGCCGAGAGTCCGTGGTCGGCGTCCGGCAGCGCCACCACGCCGGGCCAAGACACGACACGGCCGACCGTGGCGATCACCAGCGCGGCCACATTCCCGGCCAACGCACGGTTCACCGTGACCCTTGCATTCTCGGAGCCGGTGAGCGGCCTCACGCCGGCTGCGATCACGGTGGTCAACGGCGTCGCCGGCAACCCTCGCGGATCGGGCGCCGTCTACCTGGTCGACGTGACTCCGAACGCCGACTTCTCGGGCACCGTGACGGTCGCCGTGTCGGCCGGGGTGGCGGCGGATGCGGACGGCAACTTCAACCTCGGCGGCAGCGCCGGGTTCGCGGTGGATACGCGGGCGCCGACCGTGCAGGTCGCGACGCTGGACCGCGCGATCGAAGAGTGGACCGCGCCGACGGATGCCGGCGCCGCCACCGCCTCCGCGATCGTGAGCTACCCGTCCGGCGATGGCGATGGAGACGACGCGTCTGCCGGCGCCGCCACCGCGCCGGCAGAGGACGTGACGGCGCCGCCGGACACGGGCTCCCGGCATACGGTGACGCTGACCTACGACGAGCCGCTGGACGGAGCATCCAGGCCTCCGGCGGATGCATTCACGGTGCGGGCCGGCGGGAGTGCGCTGACGGTGACCTCGGTTGCGGTCCGGGGCGCGCGTGTGCAGCTCACGCTGGAGGCTCCGGTGACGGCCGGTCAGTCGGTCACGGTCGGCTACGCCGTCCCGACCGGCGCGGCGGCGGCCCCGATTCGGGACCTGGCCGGCAACGCCGCGCACGACCTTGCCGCAACGGTGGTCGGCGTCGACGGCGCGGCGGCCGAGCGCGAACCGCGCCACGCTCGGGTCAACCGGGCGGTGCTGCCGTACGCGGCGGCGACGCTGCAGGAAACCGCGGTGGCGGCGATCGCCGAGCGGGTCGATTCGGACGGCTCCACGGCGACCCGGCAGGGCAGTACTCCGGCGGCGGCGATGGACGTCGCGAGCGCACGGGAAGCGCTTCCTGCGGCCGAGCACCTGTTGAGCGCGGCCGAATTCGTCGTGCCGATCGGGGGCGCGCCGGAGCGCGGGGCCGCCCACGCTCCCAGCGTTTCGCTGTGGGGGAAGGGGGCCTGGCACAGCCTGTCCGGCGATCGCGCGTCGATCGACTGGAGCGGCGGTCTGCGGAGCTTCCTGGTGGGCGGCGACCTGCGCGTGATTCCGGAGTTGCTGGCCGGGGTGGCGGTAGCGTGGTCGGAAAGCACGCTGGATTATCGCGACCGTGACGCCGATTCGCAGCCCGTCGGCGGCGAACATGAAACGGAGCTGATCAGCGTCCATCCTTACGTGGGGGTGTCGGTGCCGGAAGCCGGCCTGCGGTTCTGGGTGAGCGCGGGCTACGGTTGGGGAACGGTGCGCGTCGACGACGGCACGGGTGTCGGGCACACCGATCCGACGTGGCTGCTGAGCGGCGCGGCCGGCGGCAGCGGACGATTGCTGGCAACCGATGGGCTGATCGCCGGCGGCACGACGATGGCGCGGCTGAAGGGCTACTGGTCGCTGGTCCGCGTCGAGGTGGACGACGGATCCCGGATGGCCTCCGCGCTGGAAACCAGGCGCCTGCGGGTGCTGCTGGAAGGCAGCCACGCGCAGGCGCTGGCATGGGGCGCGCGTCTGCAGCCGGCGGTCGACGTGGGGCTGCGCTACGAAGAGGGCGACGGGCCGCAGGGTGCCGGACTGGAGCTCGGGGGCCGGCTCCGCTACGTGGACCCGCGCCTCGGACTGGTCCTGCAGGGGCATGGCCGACTGCTGGCTGCCCATGGCGGCGCGTATGAGGAGTGGGGAGCCGGCGGGTTGCTGCGGCTCGAGTTCGGCCTCGGAGGGCGCGGCCTGTGGCTCAGCGTGGCGCCGAGTTGGGGCGAGCTGGCGGATGGCGGTGCGCATGCAGGCGGCGTACCGGTTGCGGCCACCGGCTCGGGCGGTCGCCTGGAGGCGCAGGCCGGCTACGGTCTCTCGGCGGGTGCCGGCGGCGGGGTGCTCACTCCGTACGGGGGCGTGGCGCTGGGCAGCGCCGGCGACAGCGCGTACCGGGGTGGGGTGCGTCTGCAGATGGACGGGCTCGGCATGGGTGTGGAGGGCAGGTTCGGCGGCGGTGCGGACGGCTACGGCGTGACGCTCGACGGCACACTGAGCTACTGAGCTGCGGATAGGCGCACGGATGCGCGCTGCCGCGTGTTGCGGAGGAAGACGATGAGACAGCGAATGTGCGGCCGCGAGGACGGCAGGCGCTCCATGCCGGGAGGACCGGCTGTACGATCCGCGGTTCGGCCGACCGTTGCGCGGTTCCGGTCGGCCGTTGCCGGCCTGATAACCGGAGCGGCTCTGTTGGCCATGAGCGGTTGCGAAGACGGAACGCCGCTGGCCGTCGTTCCCGAGCCGTTCGCGGACGACCATGGCGATACGCGCGCCGACGCCACACTGATCGCGGCGGGCACACCGATTGCAGGCCGGCTGGAGACGGCGGATGATGTCGACTACTTCAAGGTCGCCGTTGCCGAGGACAGCGTGCGCGTCATCGCTGCCACCGACTCGGGCGCGGTCGACGCTCCGGTCGTGCGCATCGAAGACCTGGGTGCGGCGCCGGCCGGCGACGGTCACGTGGCGTGGGCCAACCTGCCTTCACCGCGCCCCGGGCACATCCATGTCCGCGTGAGCGGCGACCGTCCGGCCAGCTACACGCTCGCCGTCTCCCTGGTCTCGGCCGGCGACCCGCTCGTCGGCGACGGCTTCGACATCGAGCTGCGCTACCTGGGAACGGAACCGACCGCGGCGCAACGGCAGGCGTTGGAAGCCGCGGCCCGCTTCTGGGAAGCGGCGATCGTCGGCGGTCTGCCGGACTTGCCGATCCCCACGTCGGACTGGAAATGCCGACCGGACGACCCGTCGCTGTTCGGGGAGTACATCGACGACCTGCTCATCTTCGTCAGAGTGGAAGAGATCGTCGGGGCGGTCGCCCAATCCACGATTTGCGCGCGGCGGGCCGAGGCGGACGGAGGGCTGCCGTTCATCGGTGCGATGGCGTTCAACGCGGCCGACCTGGCGAGGCTGGAGGCCCATTCCTATCTCGAACGGATGGCGATGCGCCAGATCGCCATCGTCATGGGGTTCGGCCTGCTGTGGGACGAGTCGGAGTTCGCGTTGCTCGAACACCCGTCGGTCGGTCCCGACGGCAACGCGGCGCCCGATCCGGACACCCATTTCGCTGGGGAGCGGGCAGTCGCCGCCTTCGCGGAGATCGCCGGCGACTACGCCGGCGCCGCGGTGCCGGTGGAGAACGACACCGAGCGGTACGGCCCCGGACTTCTGGACCTGCACTGGCGCGAATCCGTGTTCGGCAGCGAGCTGATGACGACCGTGCTCGACGCGGTCGACGCGCCGGTGAGCCGCGTGACCATCGCGTCGCTCGCCGATCTGGGCTACGAGGTGGACTACGACCGGGCCGAACCCTACGCGCTTCCGGCCGCCGGCGGCGGTCCCGCGGGGGACCGGGACGCGCTGCGCGTGACCGGATCGGGCCTGCGGCGGACGGCGATCACGGCCGCGCTTCCGGCCGGGATCGTCGGCTCGGTCGACCGGGGCGCCGCCGCACGCTGAGAGCAGTCCAGGTCCGCCGGGACCACCACCAGGAGGTCACGACCGTTCACCGCTCGAACCGGGCGAAAGTGCGCAATTATCGATTGACAAGGCGCAGTTTTCGATTGCCATTGACAACCCGTCATACCACGCGCGTTCTCGGAAGCCGGCGTGTTGGCGCAGATCGGGCGCACCGGTCGGATCACCATTCAAGCGCTACGAGGACTGAACCGGCCCGGCATCCGTGACCGAAACCTCGAACGCCTGCGTCGCCGTCTCTCCGTCGGGGTCGGTCGCCGTGACCGTGATGGTGGCGGTTCCGGGTGCGACGGCCTCGACCGTCAGCTTGCCCTCCGCCACGGCGGCGGTCGCCATTGCGGTGTCGCTGCTGGAGGCATCGAACTCGAGCGGATCGCCGTCGGGATCTTCGAAGTATTCGGTCAATCGGTAGCTCACGCGGAACGGCCCCATCCGAACGTCCAGGTCCGGCGCTCCGATCTCCGCACTGGCGTACGGCGGGTGATTGGGCGTGGGCTCGACCGAGACCTCGAACTCCTGGGTCGCCATGGCGCCGCGGGGGTCGGTGGCCGTGACGGTGATGGTGGCAGTTCCGGGTGCGACGGCCGCCACCGTCAGGACGCCCTCTGTCACATCGGCGGACGCCACCGTAGTGTCGCTGCTGGAGGCATCGACGCCAGCGGATCGCCGTCGGGATCGCGGAAGTAGTCGGTCAAGTGGTACCGCGCCGAGACCGTCCCGATCCGAACCTGCAGGGTCCGTGACTGTATTTCCACACTGGCGTACGGGGGTTGGTTGGGCGGCTCGGGTTCCGTGACGGTGATGGTGAACCTCAGGACGGCCGCGTCGCTCGGGTCGGTGTTGTCGTCGGCGTCGGTCGCGGTGTAGGTCATCGCGTATTCACCGGCCGCTCCCGGGGTGCCGGTCAGCGTTCGGGTGACAGGTTGAAACGTCAGCCCCGGCACCTGGGGATCGAGGCCGTAGCTCAGATCGCCGTCGCCGCCGGTGGCCGCGGGCAGCGTCAGCGGGGCGATCGCAGCGGCGGTCGGCATTCTCGTGGCGGTGGACAAGCTGTTCTGAGACGCTGGATTCGGAGAGCACGTTGGCTGACCACGACCAGCACGACCGCGGCGCATCCCGTCCGCCGGCAACTCCCGAGCGGTTGCGTGCTCCGCCGAACCTGACCTATCGTTGGCGGTCACAGGTACGAAGGCATGGCTACGCTCACGCAACGGATGGAGGTCGTCGAGGAGAGGACTGAGAGTCTGGAAAGCATCTTCGCCGCGTTCATGGCGCGCACCGACGCCTCCATGGCGCGCACCGACGCCTCCATCGCCCGCACCGAGGAGGCGATCGGGCGCTTGGAGCGCATCATGGAGCGCAGGGAACAGGAAGCCGCACGCGAGCGGGAGGAAGCCGCACGCCAGCGGGAGGAAGCCGCACGCGAGCGGGAGGAAGCCGCACGCAAGCGGGAGGAAGCCGAACGCGAGCGGGAAGAGGTGAGGCAGCAGGCCGCACGCGAGCGGAAAGAGATGAACCAGCGTTGGGGGGAGCTGGCCAACAAGATGGGTACCATCGTCGAGGACATCGTCGCTCCCAGCATCCGCCGCCTGGCCCGCGAGGTATTCGACTGTGGCGATCTGCGAGCCTTCCACACACGCGCCGTGCGCACCCGCAGCGACGACCCCTCGCGCGAGCGCGAGTTCGACGCCCTCTATGTCGGGACACAAGCGGTGCTGCTCAACGAGACCAAGGCATCGGCCCGCCCCGAGTACGCGCAGGAGTTCGTGCAATTTCTGGAGAGCGGCCAGTTTGCGCAGTACGTTCCGGAGTACCCGCGGTTGCCGATCGTGCCGGTGTTCTCGTCGCTGAGCATACCGGCCGACGTGGTCACGTATCTGACGCGGCGGGGAATCTATGCGGTGGCGATGGGCGACGAGGCCATGCAGGTGCTCAACCTGGACGAAGTGCGCAGGCGAAGCCGCGCACGCTGACGACGGTCGGCAGCTCGGCGCCGTCGACGTCGAGAGGCCGCTTCGGGGGAGCCGGCAGTCAGCGGGAAGTACCGCGCGTTCTGAAAGGTTGCGCGCCGGTGAGTGCGAGCGTTAGGATCCGGCGCAAGACTTCAGATTCGGGGGAAACCGATGACAAAGAGGATCTCGTTCGTGGTGACGGCCGTGGCCGTCGCGCTCGCGCTCGCTGCCTGTAACAGCGGGCCGGGCACTGGCGGCACCGATACGAACGGCAACGGCACGACGCCCACGACGCCTACCACGCCTACCACACCCACGACGCCACCGCATGTCGGCGAGTGGTACTTCACGCCCCAAGCCAAGGTGACGCTCACGGAGGACGCCTTCACGATCGCGGCCGGGGACGGGACGATGCCCCTGGGCACCGACTATCCGTTCGACCTGGTCACGAAGATCGTCGTGTCGGGCGCCCTCGCCATCATGGACAGCATGTACACCTTGACCGTCGATCCCGCCACTCTCGATATCGCGTACGTCGACCCCGCGCAAGCGGCCGTGATAGAGGTGATTATCGGTCAGGTCATCGCGGACGCTGCGACCACTCCGGCCACGGTGGACATCAACCCCATGCATGACCCGCCGACGATGACCGTCGTCGCGCCGTTCATCACCCCGCTGTTCGGGCTTCCGGCAGACGCGCGCCTCCGAGCCTGCAAGGGCGTTCCGTGCTCGGCGCCGAACGTGGCGGCGTGGTGGAATTCGCTGAATGCGGAGCAGATGGTGGCGGCGCTGTACGGCACCATGGCTACCCCCGCGGAGGCCGCGGCAGCGAAGATGATGTACGCGGACCTGGATGACATCACCCGGATGCGGGTGGATCTGTCCGCGGTGATGATCAACGGCCACGTGAGCTACGACAGCGTCGGCGCGTGGTGGGAGTCGCTGAACTGCCGGGAGATGCGCATCGCGGCGGGCGACGGCAACACGACCGATCCCATGAGCTCGTACTGCAGGCACTATCCGGGCTCGGACTTTCCGCCTGACAAGATCCTGAGCGCCGACGCGCTGGCGCACGTCAACACGGTGGGCATGGCCCTGCTCGGACGAACCGATACGGGCACGTACCCGGCGCCCGGCTGACGCCGCAAGACCCGCGCACACGACGCTGCCCGGATTCGAGACCGGTTCGCATGCCTGACGCCGTCACGGTCGCCATCGCCCTCGTGATTGCCCTCCTGGTCTTCCTTGCTGTCCGGCCTCTCTGGCGCAGGCGCCTCGGGGCCGGCCATGGACAGACCGCCGACAAGCGCAGCGACCCCGAGAAGACGGTGCGGGAGGAGAGATAGGCTGGCACGCGAGGGCCGTCGGTCAGTCACTGCTGCCCGGCGGCCCCGCGCTACAGGGGCGATGACGGTCCGTTACATGCCCCAGACGGTGACCGGCACGCCGTCGACGGACGGCGCGTGGCGGAAGATCTTCTCTTCCCAGCTCCGTTCCGGGTCGCGGTCGAACACGACCAGGTGGCCCGCCTCCGCCTCGCAGCGGTCCACGTAGGCGCGGGTCTGCCGCACTCCCTCCGCGACGGTCCGCTCCAACTCCCCGCGCCGCACCTTGCACTCCACCACGAAGCGTCGCTCGCGCCCGCCCTGCGGCCACACGATCAGGAGGTCCGTGCGCCCGCGCCCCAGCGCGTACTCCCGCTCGATCCGTCCGCCGCCATTGACGATGCGCTGCAGGTGCGCCTGCAGCAGCAACTGCGGCCCGGCTTCGTGGTAGCGCTCGAAGCGCTGCACCCAGTGCTCGGAGTGCTCGCGGAAGAACGCCTGGAACGACGCGATCAGCCCGTCGACGTCCAGGGTACCCCCCGCGTCCACGTACCATGCCATCTGCTGCGGCAGCGTCTCCTGCACCGCGTAGTTCAGGTGCCGCGGCACCACCTCCGCGTAGATCGGGTTGGCGATGCGCGGCGTGCGAGGCGGGCCGCCGACGTCCTGAGCCACCAGGCCCAGGTCACGGACGTAGGCGAGGTCTTCGGCCGAGCAGGAGACTTCGTCCGCGCCGGCCAGTATCGGCTCGACGACCCGCCGCACGCGCTCCTCGCGCAGCTTGTTCGCCAGGTCGTCGATGTGCGTATCGCGACGCAGGATCAGCCGCTCCTGTGCAGCGACGACGGCGTCCGCCGTGATCGCGGCCGAGCGGTCGCGCCCGGGCTTGTGGCGGAAGCACGCGTCGTAGCACAGCGCGTTCACCAGCCACGGCTGGCCGGCGGTGCGCGCGCAGATCAGCGCCAGTGCCTCCTCCGTGAAGACCTGACCGGTCGCTGCCGTGTGCTGCGCCAGCAGCGCCCGTATCTCCCGCTCGGAGAAGTCGCCCAGCCGCAGCGATTCGGACTTGATGTTGAAGGCGCTGCCGCCGAGCACCAGCCGGTCCTCGGCGGACGAGTGGATGCGATAGTCGCGCACGTCGCGGACCCCGCAGAGAACGATGCTGTGCGGGAACGAGGACGGGCGCTGGTCGTAGCCGGCGCGAAGCTGCCGCAGCACCGCCAGCAGTGTGTCTCCCACCAAGGCGTCGATCTCGTCGATCAGCAGCACCAGCGGCGTTCGATCGGCAGCAGCCCAGCGACTCAGCGCCAGGCTCAGCGCCCCGCCGGGGCCGCCGCTCTCCATGGCTTGGCGGAAGAGACCCTCCAGTGAGTCGTCGCCCAGCGTCAGGCTTGCCCTGAGCGCGAACTGGGACAATACGGTCCGCATGCCTTCCGCCACGTTTTCGCGCATCGCCTGCCCCGCCTCGACGTTGGCGTACACGCACCGGTAGTCGCCCGCTGTCCCGCCGTTCAGCAGATCGCGCAGCGCCAGCAGCGCGGAAGTCTTGCCGGTCTGCCGCGGCGCGTGCAGGACGAAATACTTCTTGGCACGCACCAGACCGAGCACCCCGTCGAGATCGATCCGCTCCAGAGGCGGGATATGGTAGTGGTCCGCCGCCACGACCGGGCCCTCGGTATTGAACGTGCGCACGCCCACCAGTGTCGCACCGTGCCGAGCCGACGTCACCGGTCGCCCGCAGTCGGCCTCTGCCCTACGTCACGGGAGTCGATGTGCAGAAGAGACAGCTTGGCGCGCGGTGACGGCCATCACCTGCCCGCCGCGTTTCCGGGGATGACGATCGCGCGAACGCGGAAGCCGTCGACAGCCCCGATGCCGTCAAGGGTTCCCTGAAGTTCCGATTTCAGCAGCAACACGAACTCGCGCTCCCGGTAGCGCGGCTGGATGGTTACGACATGAGTCTTGTCGTCCTGTGTCACCTGCACCGTCAGCGGCAGCGCCGACCACTCCACTCCCCCGGAGCCCAGGTCGATCTCGGCCGTTACCGTCCCGGCGGCCACGACCTCCGCCGTGATCTCCGGCAGGGCGTACGTCGCGCGTGCGACCGCGTTTACGACGCCATTCGCATCCGTGTTCACGTCAATGTTCTTGAAGTCGGCCCTCTTCACGGTGAAGGTCCGGGACACCACGTCCTGGACCGGCGTTGTCTCCGGGCAGCCCACCAGCACGAACGCCATGAGGACCGTGCCGCCGAGCGCAAGCCGTACGTTCGCGATCATTGCAGCGAGTATAGGCGCACGCATCCGGATCGGCCAGCGTTCCGCCCGCCGGGAGCCTCTATTTGCCCGTTACTCCTTGATCACGACCGTGATGCGCATGCCCGCGTCCGCGTTCACCTGCAGGCGAACCGTGCCGGTCGTGCGTCCGAGCGCCGTATAGGCGTTCGAGTGCGGAACCCGGCTGATCCCCTCGCTGAGCTGCTCGAATCCGTGCAATTTGGGTCCGTCCAGGAATTCGTCCGCGCCGGGGTCGAGGCGATACCGATAGTGGTACAGATTGATCGACCCAAGCCGATAGGTTTCGCCGCCGGACCGGGAGGTGCGCCACGTACCGCCGGCGTTGTACCGGTACGGGGACGGTGCCTGCGGGTTGTCCGACAGGAGGTTGGCGACGGCCCAGTTCGCCAGCACGTCGCCGAACGAGTCCGCGTGGCCGTGCGCACGCAGCGCCGCTTCGACCGCGGCGACCCCCGAGTGTCCGCTTGCCACGATGTCGCCGAACAGCGGCGCGCCGCCGTAGGTCCGGGCCAGGTAGGCGCCCAGCGCGTAACTGATGGAATAGTGCTTGAGGGGGTCGGAGTAGTCCCACCTGGTGACCTGGATGTCGTTGTGGAAGTTGTACCGGGGCAGGCGCCCGCCTACGATGCCCGCCTCGCCCGTGGCGGGGTCGTCGTGGGCGACCGCTCGTGGTCCGTCCGACTCGATCTTGTCCGCGACCAGGTCCTCCGCGACTTCCGATGCCATCTCGTTCAGCCACGCCTCACTCAACGCGTTCCGCAGGACGCCTTTCTGATAGAAGTGGATCATGTGCTGGAACTCGTGCGCCAACACCGAGATCATCGCGCTCGGACGACGATCGCTCACGTCCCAGGTCGGACCCTCCCGCTCAGCCATGAGCGCCGCGTCCATGAAGAACATCAGCCGTTCGTTCGACGCGGGGCGAGAGGTTCGCAGGTAGTTGTGGAGGCTGTGGAAGTAGCCGTAGACGCGGAGCTGCCCCGGTGACGGGATACCGTCTCCGTCGATGTCCAGGAACAGGACGTGAACCTGGCCGGCCGACTCCGGGGGAATCAGGTTCGTGAAGGGGTGCGGCCCCCACGCGTTCCCGAACACCGCGATCAGCCAGTCGTGGATGTCGTTGCCGGGGCCGGAGCGGAGAAACTTGCGTGCCGCCGCGTCCACCATCTCGAGGGTCATGCAGGGATGCGCCGCCCGGCAGGTCGCCTGCCAATCCCGGTCCGCGACCCATACCACCAGGGACGTCGAGCCGTCGCTGACCACCCGGCGGGCGGTCGCGGGCACCAATGCGTCCCCGTCATGATGAGCGGTGAAGGTAAAGCGGTCGCCCTCCGCGACCGGCCGCTGCGCCTGTGCCTGCAGACTCCGCTGCGTTCCGCCGGATCGATGCATCGGGGGCGGGTTGTTGTTGAACTCCACGATCCAGGGCGGCGCGTGCCCGGACGAATCGTCGTGCAGCCCGTGCGACGGATGCTCCCGGTGCGCGACAGGCCGCCGGCGCTGCGCCCCGGCTTCAGCGTCGAGCCGCTCGATTCTCGCCGAGGCCGGGTAGCTGTTGGTGTTGGTAGCGATCACGTACACGTTCGGCCGCGCCGTCCCCAGCCGCAGCGAAAGGGCAGCTTCGTCCAGGGCGCGGCCGCCGGGGTTGAGGGGACACACGTGGTCGCCACGCCCGCGATACGTGCATGACAATTCGGGAGGAGGCGACACGGCGACGGTGAAGGTCAGGGTGTCGGCGTCGCTGTCGGCGGTGTTGCCGTCCGCGTCCGACACCCGATAGGTCACCTGGTAGGTGTCGGCCGTGCTCGGCGTGCCGCTCAGGGTTCGAGCGGCCGGATTGAACGTGAGGCCCGGGATCTCGGGGCGGAGCTCATAGGTGAGGGGTCCGTTGCCGCCGAGCGCCTCCGGCAGGACGAGCGGGCCGATCGCCTCTCCGACCGTGTAGCTCTGATCGGCCACGCTCCCGTCGAACCTCGGCGCCGTGTCGCCCACCAGGACCGCGACGGTGAAGGCCAGGATGTCGGCGTCGCTGTCGGCGGTGTTGCCGTCCGCGTCCGACACCCGATAGGCCATCTGGTAGGTGCCGGCCGTGACGGGCGTGCCGCTCAAGGTTCGAGCGGCCGGGTCGAAGGTGAGCCCCGGGATCTCGGGGCGGAGCTCATAGGTGAGGGGTCCGTTGCCGCCGAGCGCCTCCGGCAGGACGAGCGGGCCGATCGCCTCTCCGACCGTGTAGGTCCGGTCAGCCACGCTTTGGGCGAACCTCGGCGCGGTGTCCTCCACGACCACGGTGACGGTGAAGCTGCGCGTGTCAGCGTCGCTGTCGGCGGTATTGTCGTCCGCGTCCGACACCGTATAGGTCATCTCGTGGGTGTCGGCCGCGCTGGGGGTGCCGCTCAATGTTCGAGCGCCGGGGTCGAACGTGAGGCCCGGGACCACAGGGCGCAGCTCATAGGTGAGGGGTCCGTTGCCGCCGAGCGCCACCGGCAGGACGAGCGGTCGAATCGTTTCGCCGACGGTGTAGGTCTGGTCGGAGACCGGTCGCTCGAACGCGGGAGCGGTGTCGGGTGTCAGTTCAGCACAGCCGGCGAGCGCGAAACCTGCCAGCACTGCCAACAGGCACAACGTGAACTGCCGATCGGCACGGATACTCACCGCGAGGACCGCAACGGCAACATCGTCGACACGAGGCAACGGTACGACCAGAGAGGCCCCCTGTCGAACACGCCGGTGGCGCGAGTCACCATCCGCTGAAGCGTGGCGGTCGGATCGTGGGTATCAAGGGTGAGCCGGCCCACGGGATGGCGATTCTTACTCCGGCGATGAACGGATAGGATGGAGGACGGAAGCATGGCCGTCACGTTCGATACCCTGAAGGCAGCGACGCGGCTGCGGGAGAATGCCGGCTTCAGCGAGAAGCAGGCAACCGAGCTGGTAGCGACGTTCGCCGACGGGTTCGTGGAGAACCTCGCGACGAAGGACGACGTGGAGCATCTGCGTGGCGACGTGGAGAAGTTGCGCGGTGACATGGAGAAGCTGGAGATGTCGTTGCGTGGTGACATGGGGAAACTGGAGACGTCGCTGCGCGCCGACATGAAGAAAATGGCGCTGCGCACGGACCTGGAGAAGACGGAGGCGAAGATGATGGGCGAGATGAGCAAACTCGCGCACCGCCTGACCGTGCGGCTTGGCGGGGCGATCGGCGCCGGGGTCGCCATCCTCGTGGCGGTGGACAAGCTGTTCTGACGCCGGGTCGACCTGACCGGCAGCGTCCTGATCGACGTGCAGGGGTGCGACGCGACCGGTCGCCTGCCCGGTCCGGCCATGCGGAATGCACGACCGAGCCATGGAGACCCGAATAAAGATACTGTTCATGGCCGAATGGACATGATATGTGTACCCTAAGGCGCCATACCATTAGCGCGATAGCGAGGGCAACGGATGGCTCACAGGGCGCGGGTCGACCCGGGGAAGAAGAAGCGCCACGACGACGGCGGTTCAAGCTGAGCGAGGCAGATGCCGGCGGACGGAGCCCACCCGCTACTGGTGCTGGCGTTCCTGGCCGCACTGTGCGCGTGCGGGCTTGCAGGCATGCTGCTGCTGCGGCGCCGGCGTGCCCCACCGATCCGGCGGCCCCGCACGCGCCCGACAACGCCCGACGACGACCTGCCGATGGCCGACGAGGAATAGGGTAGCGGTCAGAATCGCACGGCGCCCTGGACGGTCACGCCATGGTCGGCCGGACCGGTCCCGCGCTCGCTGCGCTTGCCTTCCAGGCTGAGGTTGAAGGTGTCGGTCTCCAGGCGAGCCCCCGCGCGGTAGTCGCGTCCGTCGCGCCCGGCCAGGGAAAGCCCGCCGTACGGCGTCAGCATGCCCAGGCCGCCCATCGTCAACAGCCGGTAGTCGGCCCGCGCGTCCAGGCGGCTCGACGCGTTCGTCTCGCCCGCGCCCGACAGGCCAAGGCCACTCCGATCGGCGACGCCATACTCCCACAGCGCGTGGGTCCCGCTGGCCGCGACGCCCAGGCTCGGCGCCAGGCTGAGCGAGAGGCCCTGCCGATCGGAGCCGAACTCGAGCTGGATCCTGCCGCCGACGCCCCACTCCTCGGTGGTCGAACGGTGGGTCGCCAGCACCCGGCCGCGGCCCTCGACCGTGAGCCCCAGCTCGGGCTGCACGTAGCGCAGCTCGCCTCCCAACTCCACGCCGGCTCCCTGGGCCGCGTCGCCACTGTCGTGGCGCAGCCCGAGCTCGAGCGCCGGGGTCAGAACGCTGCCCCACAGGCCGCGCTGCTCGTGGCTGCCCTCCACCGACAGCCGGATCTTCTGCACGCCCACGTCCTGCGCCACGATCCGGCCGTTTTCCGCGGCCCAGGCGCCCGTGACGAACCCCTCACCCTTCAGGTACAGGGCCGTTGCGCCCCCGGGAACCAGTTCGTCGACCGACAGCACCCGGCTGCTGCCGCCCAGCGCGCCGCTCAACAGCCGCGTCGTGCTGGTCTGCAGAGGGTCCAGGTTGTCGTCGATCCCGACGCCGCCCCAGCCCAGGCCGCCGGTCGCCCAGAGCCCCAGGGCGGCGGAAGGGGTCCAACTGGCGTACGGATGCACGCCGATCAGGTCGGTTTCGAACGTCCCGGTCACCGTGCGCGGATTGGTCCGGTCCGTGTAGTCGAATCCCACCACGGATCGCGACAACGCAAGCCCCGCCACCAGGTTCGGCAGCGCGACCAGATCGGCGCCCAGGTGGAGACTCACCATGCTGCCGCGCCAGGCCAGGAGGTCTTCCCTTCCTCTCAGGTTGCGATAGTCGCCGGCGCCCCAAACCGCCGCCGAGCCGGCGTTGGGGCCCGGACCCGGCGCGCCCGCCAACCGCGCCGGGTCTTCGAGCGTCATCATGAACGACGATCCCCGTATCAGTTGAGCGCTGCTCATGCTTCGGATCTGGTCGCGTGACGTCCAGTAGACCGAGTCCGCGGACCCTTCGCGAGCAGCGATCGGCGCCAGCATCTCCACGCCCGCCAGGCTGAGGCTTCCCGCGGTTCCGCCGCGGTGCACGGCATCGTCAAGACGGTCGCCGATCGCCCCGACCGTGGCGTCGGTCATCGCCGTCGCCGCCTCCGGCAGCAGGGTACGCATCACACGTGCGTAGCGCGTTGCCGCAGACTCGCCGGCCAGCGTGATCGTGGCGGTCGCCGGGCTCCCCGCGCTGACCGCCGCCGGCAGCTCGCCGAATCCCAGGGTCACCGTTTCTCCCGCATCCTCGTCCACGTCGCCGACCGCCGTGACCGTGAACGTGTAGGCCGTCCGGCCGCCGGCGAAGGTCACCTGCGCCGGCACACCGGTATAGTCGGCGTCGCTGGCCCCATTGCCGTTGCGCGCGGTCAGCGGGATCACCACCGTGCGTCGCGGGTCGTCGCTGAGCGACACCGTCACCTCTGCCGCGGCGCCGCCTTCGGTGGCGGTGTAGGCGGCCGCGCCCCATGCGACCTCGACCTCGACCTCGACCACCGGCGGTGTGGTATCGGCCGCGAAATCGGCGCTGGCCCCGACGTTCCCATGGCCTTGCGCGTCGATCACGGCATCGGCCGGGATCGCGACCGTCACGTCGCCGGCGAAGTCCTCGTCCGGCGTGACGTCCACCGAGTACACCGGGTCGGCTCCCGCAAGGTTGGCCGCCGTGCCGTTGGTGACCTGAATGTCCTCCAGAGCGAAGCCGGTCACGGCCTCCGAGAAGGTGATGGTCACCGAGAACGTCCCGACCGCGGGAAACGTATCGGCGCTGGTGAGCGTCGCCGTCGGCGGCGTGACGTCGTCGTCGAGGATCGTCCCCGTCGCACGGCCGGTCCCCAGCGTCACCCCGGCCGGCAGATTCGGACCCGCCAGCGTCACCGTGAAGGTCTCATCCACCTCGTCCAGGTCGTCCTGGACCGTGGACACCCGGACCGCCTTGCGGGTCTCCCCGGGAACGAAGGTCAGCGTGCCGCGGGCGGCGGTGTAGTCGGTCCCGGCTTCCGCCGTGTCGCCGGGTCCGGAAGCGGCGCTCCAGCTCACCGTCACCGGGGCGGCTACCTTCCCCGACAGATCCACCGCGAAGCTGGCATCGTCACCCTCGGTCACCGTGGCAGGCGCCACCGACACCGTTACGCCGCCCGAGGACGTGCCGTCCGCGCCGCCCGCGCCGTCCACGATCGTCGTGGTCGCCTGCGTCACGTCCAGCGTCACGGTCACTCCGCTGCCGGCGCTCGCACCGTCGAGTTCCACCACCAGCGTCTCGTCTGGGTCCAGCACGTCGTCGGCGAGCGTTGCGATCGCGATCGTGCCGCTCGACGCGCCCGACCCGATGGTGAGCGTGCCGCTCGGCGCCGTGTAGTCGGCGCCCGGCGTTGCCGTTCCTCCGACCGAATAGCTGATCCGCATTTCCGTGCCGGTGCCGCCCGACACCGTCACCTCGAACGTTGCCGTCTCGCCTTCGTTGACGCTGGGGGCGCCGGCGCTCACGCTCACGCGCGCCGTCGCGGGCTGAACCTGAACCGGCGGCTGTACCCGGGCCGGCGGTCCCTCGCCGGAAATCGTCGTCGTTGCGCCTTGCGAAGCCACGGTCGCGGTGCCGGCCGTGGTGGCCCCGGTCAGGGTCACGACCATCGTTTCGTCGTTGTCCTCCCGGACTCCGTCGTCCAGGGTCTCGATCGTGATCGTGCCGCTGGTGCGGTCGGAGGCGATCGTCAACGTGCCGGGTGGCGCCGTGTAGTCGTCGCCCGCCGTCGCCGATCCGCCGACCGCGTAGCTGATCACCACGTCGGCCGTGGGCGTGCCGCCTGACAGATTCACCTGGAACGCCGCCGACTGACCCTCGTTCACGCGGGAAGAGAGTGCCTCCACCTCCGCGCTGATCGGGTCGTCGTCGCGGACCGCGACCGTGAACGACACCGCGTCGGTCGTCGTCAAGTCGGGCAGGGTCGCCGACAGCAGTGTCAGCGTGAACGTGCGATCCGGTTCGTTCAGCGTGTCGCCGATCGTCTGCAATGTGATCGGGGTTTGCAGCTTGGCCTTGAAGCCGTCGTTCGGATCTCCCGTGAAGGTCAGGGTTCCATCCTTCTCCACGTAGTCCTGCCCGGCCTGTGCGGTGCCGTCGGAGGTCTCGTAGTCGATCGTCACGGTCTGGCTGGCCGGAATGATGACCTTTTGTGTCGTACCGGGGAGCACCAGCATGGGTCGCACCGTTCGCGTGGTGCCGGTCTGCGTATCGCCCTCGGTCATGCAGACATCGCACGAGATCGAGCTGCTGCTGCCGCGAATCGAAGCCCCGCGGACGGATCGCCTGGCCCGGACGGAGCTCGACCCGTCGTCTTCCAGGATCAGCGTCGGCCGGGTGGTGTTGTTGATCGCCGTGGTCGCCGCGGTGGGGCTCACCATGACGGTGCCCGCCGAGGTGGCGGAGTCCAGGGTGACCTCCAGCGTCTCCGTCTCAGGCACCACGTTGTCGGTAAGGGTCTCGATCGTGAAGGTGCCGCTGGACGTGCCGGAGCCGATCGTCAGCGTGCGGGAAACCGGCGCCGTGTAGTCATCGCCCGAGGTCGCCGAGCCGCCCAGAGAGTAGTGAACCACCACGGGCGCCGTGCTCGTGCCACCCGTGAGGCTCACCGTGAACGTCGCCGTTTGGCCCTCGTCCACGCTTTCCGCCTTCGCGGTGACCGTCGCGGTCAGCGGGTCGTCGTCGGTGATCCGGCCGGTCGCGCTGGCCTGTCCGAGCGCCACCCCGTCCGGCAGGCTGAGAGCCGTCAGCTTCACGGCGAACGTCTCGGTCGCCTCGTTCAGCGTGTCGTCAAGCGTCGCGACCGTGAGGGTCTGCCGAAGCGCGGCATTGGGGCTGAAGGTGAGCGTCGTGGCGGCCCTTGCGGTGTAGTCCTTCCCGGTTCCGGATTCCGCCGTGCCGTTCTCGGTTGCGTAGGTCACCTGCACCGCGCTCGAAACCGCACCGGACAATTCGACGGCGAACTCGGCGGATTCGCCCTCTTCCGCAATGGATTTGTCCTCGTACTCGTCATCAGGGGTGTTCGGGTCGTTCTCCACCACCACCGCCTTGACCGACACCGTGACCGAGCCGTTTTGCAGGATAGTCGTGGTCGCAGTTGCATCGGTGACGGTCACGGTCCCGGCCGAAGTGGCCGAGTCCAACGTGACCTCCAGGGTCTCATTGGGTTCGACCACGTCATCGGACGTCGTCGCGATGGTGATCGTGCCGCTCGCGGCGCCGGACGTGATCGTCAGGCTGCCGGCCCCAGGATCGTCGTAGTCCGCGGACGTCGCCTCGCCGCCGACCGAGTAGCTCACGACCACATCCGCCGTGCTCGTGCCCCCGGTGATCGTGACCTCGAACTCCGCCGGTTGGCCTTCACGCACGTTCTGGGCCTTGGCCGTCACCGCTGCCGTAAGGGGATCGCCATCGGTGATCCTTCCGGTTGCCGTTTCGGCGTCTGCCTTCAAGGTCGCGTTCGTCTCTCCGCTCAGTGTGACCGTGAAAGTCTCCTCGCCCTCGTTCCGTGTATCCTCCCTGCTCCACACGCGGGCCATCTTCGTCGCCTCGTCCGCCGCAAACGTCAGCGTCGCGCCCGAGACCGACGTGTAGTCGTTCTCCGACGCCTTGGCCGTCCCGTCGGCCGTTGAGTAGCGCACCGTGACCTGCTGGCCGCTCGCCGGCGCCAGGGTCACCACGAACGACGCCGCTTGTCCTTCATCCACCGCGGTCGCGTCCTCGATCGACAGCACCGGCAGCGTGTCGTCATCGTCGTTGATCGTTCCCGTCGCCGTCTTCGCGTCCGACTTCAGCGTGGCGTTCGACGGCGCGCTCAGCGTTACCGTGAACGCTTCGGTGGCCTCGTTGCGCGTGTCTTCGGTCGTCGCGACCGAGATCGTCTTGGTCGTCTCGTCAGGCGCAAAGGTCAGCGTCGCGTCCGAGGCCGCCGTGTAGTCCTCGGACGCCTTGGCGGTGCCGTCGGCCGTTGAATAGCGCACGGTCACCTGCTGGCCGCTCGCCGGCGCCAGGGTCACCACGAACGAGGCCGCTTGTCCTTCTTCCACCGCGGTCGCGTCCTCGATCGACAGCACCGGCAGGGTGTCGTCATCGTCGTTGATCGTTCCCGTCGCCGTCTTCGCGTCCGACTTCAGCGTGGCGTTCGACGGCACGCTCAGCGTTACGGTGAACGCTTCGGTGGCCTCGTTGCGCGTGTCTTCGGTCGTCGCGACCGAGATCGTCTTGGTCGTCTCGTCAGGCGCAAAGGTCAGCGTCGCGTCCGAAGCCGCCGTGTAGTCCTCGGACGCCTTGGCGGTGCCGTCGGCCGTTGAATAGCGCACCGTGACCTGCCTGCCGCTCGCCGGCGCCAAGGTCACCACGAACGACGCCGCTTGTCCTTCATCCACCGCGGTCGCGTCCTCGATCGACAGCACCGGCAGCGTGTCGTCATCGTCGTTGATCGTTCCCGTCGCCGTCTTCGCGTCCGACTTCAGCGTGGCGTTCGACGGCACGCTCAGCGTTACGGTGAACGCTTCGGTGGCCTCGTTGCGCGTGTCTTCGGTCGTCGCGACCGAGATCGTCTTGGTCGTCTCGTCAGGCGCAAAGGTCAGCGTCGCGTCCGAAGCCGCCGTGTAGTCCTCGGACGCCTTGGCGGTGCCGTCGGCCGTTGAATAGCGCACGGTCACCTGCTGGCCGCTCGCCGGCGCCAGGGTCACCACGAACGAGGCCGCTTGTCCTTCTTCCACCGCGGTCGCGTCCTCGATCGACAGCACCGGCAGGGTGTCGTCATCGTCGTTGATCGTTCCCGTCGCCGTCTTCGCGTCCGACTTCAGCGTGGCGTTCGACGGCACGCTCAGCGTTACGGTGAACGCTTCGGTGGCCTCGTTGCGCGTGTCTTCGGTCGTCGCGACCGAGATCGTCTTGGTCGTCTCGTCAGGCGCAAAGGTCAGCGTCGCGTCCGAGGCCGCCGTGTAGTCCTCCGACGCCTTGGCGGTGCCATCGGCGGTTGAATAGTTCACGGTCACGTGCTGGCCGCTCACCGGCGTCAGCGTCACCACGAATTGCGCCGCCTCACCCTCGGTTACGGCTGTCGCGTCGGTGATCGACAGCACCGGCAGGGCGTCGTGGTCGTCGTTGATCGTTCCCGTCGCCGTCTTCGCGTCCGACTTCAGCGTGGCGTTCGACGGCGCGCTCAGCGTTACCGTGAACGCTTCGGTGGCCTCGTTCTTCGTGTCCTGGGTCGTCGCGACCGAGATCGTCTTGGTCGTCTCGTCAGGCGCAAAGGTCAGCGTCGCGTCCGAGGCCGCCGTGTAGTCCTCCGACGCCTTGGCGGTGCCATCGGCGGTTGAATAGTTCACGGTCACCTGCTGGCCGCTCGCCGGCGTCAGCGTCACCACGAACTGCGCCGCCTCACCCTCGGTTACGGCTGTCGCGTCGGCGATCGACAGCACCGGCAGGGCGTCGTGGTCGTCGTTGATCGTTCCCGTCGCCGTCTTCGCGTCCGACTTCAGCGTGGCGTTCGACGGCGCGCTCAGCGTTACCGTGAACGCTTCGGTGGCCTCGTTCTTCGTGTCCTGGGTCGTCGCGACCGAGATCGTCTTGGTCGTCTCGTCAGGCGCAAAGGTCAGCGTCGCGTCCGAGGCCGCCGTGTAGTCCTCCGACGCCTTGGCGGTGCCATCGGCGGTTGAATAGTTCACGGTCACCTGCTGGCCGCTCGCCGGCGTCAGCGTCACCACGAATTGCGCCGCCTCACCCTCGGTTACGGCTGTCGCGTCGGCGATCGACAACACCGGCAGATCGTCGTCCGTGATCGTGATCGTCTGTGCGGTACCGACCTGGTTCGCGCCATGATGGGCCGTGACAATGATCGTCTCGTCGCCTTCGTGGACCGAGTCGCCAACTGCCGTGACCGTCGCCGTGACCTCGGTCTGCGTGGCGCCCAGCGTGAGGGACTTCGCCGAGACCGTGTAGTCGTCGGTTTCCGTGGCCTGTCCGCCCAGGGTGAGGGTAAAGGTCTGACTCTGGGCAAAGGTGCTGCCTGAAGCGCTGACCTTGATCGTCGACGTTCCGCCCGTCTCGGCAATCGTGACGGGGTCTACCGTAATGTTGAGCGTGGGCTCGGAGTCGTCGTCGCGGATCGTCAATTCCACGGGAGAAGGCGCTGCGGCACCGGCACCCGATGAGAGCTCGCCGGCAACCGTTACCGTCTTGTCGGGTGCGTCCACGTTGTTGTTCACGGCGGTGATGGTGACGGTGCCGGTGCTGGTCGTTGTGTTTGCGGGGAACGTGAGGACCTTGTTCGTGCTGAGCGTGAAGTCGCCGGCCACCACGGGAGAGACCGCCTCCGCGGACACGGTGACGGTGAATTCCGAATCCACGGCCTGTTCGAGGGTTGCCGTCACCGTGCTGGAGTTGGAGGAGCCGCTCTCGGAGATCGAGTCGGGGGTGAGCACGAGCGTCACGACCGGGGCGGTGTCGGTCAGGCACACCATGACCTTGTCGCCGTCACGGTAGTCGAAGGTGTTGTCGTACGGTGACTGCTCCATCCCGTCGGTCCACCGCCGGTTGGACCAGCCCCACCGGTATGCCTCGCCGAACCCCTGTGTGGAGTGAGACCCGTAGGAAGACAGGGGCAGCATCATGTCACCGACGTACAGCGTCAGGTCTTCCAGCTTGCCGGGGTCAAAGGGATATTCCGTAACGGCGAAGTGATAGGACGCAGGGAAGTACCATCTGCCCTGTCGAGTTGGATAATTCGTTCGCTCATGGTCGTAGTAGATCTGGGTGACCGTGTAGTTCGTGTCACCGAGCATGAACGACTGGTTGTCCAGGGCTCCGTCGCCATAGTTGCGGTACCCCTGGTCGTTGTACGCGCCGAACGTGCCGACCGTCATGTATGCCTTCCACCGCGCTCCGTCGCACGTGGGATTGTCGCTTTCGTCCATGTGCATCGGCATGGACGCCGTGGTGGCGGTCGCCTCCCCCCGGTCGTCGGCCGTGACATACCCGTCATCGTTCCTCGACCAGACGCGGTAGTGCCACGTTTCGCCTTCCGAGAGGCCGGTGTGGGTATACTTGTTGCTATGGCGCGTTGACGTTTCCTGCGGATGCGCCGCTACGAGCGTCGCCCAGTCCGTATCGTCGGCGTCGCGACAGTCGTTGTCGGCGGTTTCCTTGCACGCTTCGATCTTGTGGTCTTGGACCGGCGGGTCGGCGTTGCGGTTTCTGCTCCATTGCAGATCGATCCGAGTCTGCCCGTCCACGAAGGCAAAGAGCCAGACCCGGCCCGGCGGGTCGGCGTGCGCGAGGTCCGGCAGGCCCAGGAGCGCGGCAACGACGAGCGACGCGAGCACTATCCGACGGGCGGACCGCGCTCGGCGCGCCGCCGAGACAAGCGTCCGGGCACATCTGTTCACGGAGGCGCCACCGGTAATCGGCAGCCTCCGGCCGGATCGTTCGGGTCCATTGCGCCCTGACATCAGACCCATGGCTAGGGTCGCGTCCACCTTCAGTGAATCGACCGGACGCGCGCGTTCCTTAAGTCGTTTGTACGATTACTTCCACCGACCGAAGTTCCGGAGCGGCGCCGGTTTTGCGCGTCGGGTCATCGGGGTCGTACAATCGACGGCATGCGATTGACGATTCGGAGCGGGAGCCCCGTGACGGAGGCGTGCGACGCCCTGGTCGTCCTGGCGGCCGGGGACAAGGGACTGAGCGGTCCCGCGGCAGCCGTGGATGCGGCGGCGAACGGCGCGCTGGCGGCGGTTCTGGCGCTGGGGGACTTCGACGGCATGGCCACGTCCACCCGGCTGGTGCACGTGGGAGACGGGCTGGGGGCGCAGCGGGCGCTGCTGGTGGGCACCGGCGGCGGTGACGACTCCGCAGAGGGCGGACGCCTGGCCGGCGGCGCGGCGATCCAGGGCCTGTCCGGCATGACGATACGGACGGCGGTCGTGATGCTGCCGGAGCGGGCCGACGCAACGTTCGTGCAGGGACTCACCGAGGGCCTGGCCCTCGCTTCCTACCGGTTCGATCGCCATCGGACGACCGAGGAGACGGAGACGGCCGTGGAGTCGGTCACGCTGCTGGCCGCGACGGAAGAGGATGCCCGCGCCCTGCAGGCGGCGTTCGACCGGGCCGAGATTCTCGGCGACGCCACCGGTCTGGCGCGCGACCTGGTCAACGAGCCGCCCAACCACCTGACGCCCACTGCCCTGGCCGACCGGGCGGTAGACGTGGCGGGCGCGCACGGGCTCCGGAGCCGGGTGCTCGGTCCGGCGGAGCTGGCCGACCAGGGTTTCGGCGCGCTGCTGGGCGTGGCGCAGGGCAGCGCCGAGGAGCCTCGCTTCATCGTGCTGGAGCATGCCGGCGAGGACTCAGGCGCTGCGCCGCTGGTGCTGGTGGGCAAGGGGCTGACCTTCGACAGCGGCGGCTTGTCGATCAAGACCGGCAAGGGCATGGAGGACATGAAGATCGACATGGGCGGCGCCGCGGCCGTGCTCGGCGCCATGCAGGCGATCGGCCGTCTGGGCTGCCGCCAGCGCGTGGTGGGGCTGATCCCGGCGACCGAGAACATGACCGGGCCGCGCGCGCAGCGTCCGGGCGACGTGGTCCGCTCCTACGGCGGCGTCACCATCGAGGTGCTGAACACCGACGCCGAGGGGCGCCTGGTGCTGGCCGACGCCCTGGGCTACGCGGCGACGATGAAGCCGGCGGCGGTGGTGGACGCGGCCACCCTCACCGGCGCGGTGGTCACCGCGCTCGGCCACCACGCGGCCGCGCTCCTCGGCACCGACGAGTCGCTGATGCGCGCGATCGAGGCCGCCTCCGCCGCGACCGGCGAGCGGGTGTGGCGGTTGCCGCTCTGGGACGTGTACGACGAGCCCCTGAAGAGCAAGGTGGCCGACATCAAGAACATCGGCGACGGCGGCGCCGGCACCATCATCGGCGCCGCCTTCCTGAAGCGGTTCGCGAGCTACCCGTGGGCGCACCTGGACATCGCCGGCACCGCCTGGGACGTCAAGGAGGTCAGCTACCACCCGAGCCGCGCAACCGGCTACGGCGCCCGCCTGTTCGCGGAGCTGGCGGCCGGCTGGTGCAGCGGCTGAAGGATCTTTGGCGACCACGCGGTTGGCAGCGAGCGACGGTGGCTCGGTCCACTCAGATCGAGTTGGGCGCGGCGTATCGACGTTCCGCACGAGACGATTCGGGTACTGTTCTCGTCCTACCTGAAAGCCGACGAGGGCTCGGCTGTCTACGCCGATGTCAGCCGTCGGCCACCTCGAACGCGGTGACGTTGCGGGTCTGGCGGCTGAACTCCACCCCGATCAGGTGGATGGGCTCGCCGCGGCCGCGGTACTTCGCCGCGTAATCGCGCTCCTGCAACTGGGCGAGCGCTGCACCCGGCGGCGCCATCTCCGCCACCTTGAACTCGAACAGGTAGACATGCCCGCCCGTACGCACAGCCATGTCCAGCCGGCCGTGGCTGCTCGACTCCTCGACGACGATCTCGTAGCCCAGCGCCGCGAAGTACGAGTAGAACACGCTCGCGTAGTAGCCCTCGTAGTTGGCGATGTCGTTGCTCGTGTGCCACTCGTAGGGAATGCTCGCGAAGAACGCTTGGAACAGCTCCTCCAGGCCCGCGCAGTCGTGCGCGGCGAGCAGGCGCGACAGGCGCATGCTGTTCGCCGTCTGCCGCTCCGCGTCCTGGACCAGATGGCGCAGCAGGACCCGGTTCAGGCTCTGCCGTACCTCCCGGTTCGGATACCCCAGCCGGTACAGCGCCTCGCCGCCCAGCTCCTCTTCCCCCGTGATCGTCAGGTAGCCGGTCTGGAACAGCAACGCCTCCGTGCCGATGCGATTCACGTCGAACTCCGACAACAACTCCCCGGTGCTTACCGTCCGGTCCAGCGATACCGACGAAAGCCGCCGCTCGAACAGCGTGTCCACCAGAAACGCCGGCGTGCCGGTCTCGAACCAGTGCGCGGCAAACTCGTGGCGGTCGAACAGCAGCAGCACGTCATATGGGTTGTACACCGTCTCCTCGCCCCGCCAGCGGTAGCCGTTGTACCACTCGCGGACCCGCTCCCGGTCCAGACCTGCAAGCTCAGGCGCGAACACCGTGTCCAGGTCCCGTTCCGTGTAGCCGCAGATCGACGAGTAGCGCCGATCCAGCGTGAGGTCGGTGAGGTTGTTCAGTACCGAGAACACGCTGACCTTGGAGAACTTGCTCACTCCGGTCAGGAACGTGAACCGCACGTGAGCGTCCGAGTCCTTGATCACCCCGTACAGGCCGCGCAGGTAGTCGCGGTTGGCGCGCGCTACCTCGGGCGCATCCACCAGCGCGTCCAGGATCGGCTTGTCGTACTCGTCGACCAGCACCGCGGCACGCTGTCCGGTGTGCTCGTGCAGTGCCTGCAGCAGATGCCGAAAGCGCGCGGGCGCGGATTCGTAACGCACCCCAACCCCGCTGTTCCGTCCGAGGCCGTCCAGTTGCGCCATCACGTCCTCGTGCAACGCGGCCGGCTCCGCGAAACTGCCGCTTCCGAAGCTCAGCCGCACGACCGGATGGCGTTTCGACCAGTCGTGACAGTCGTGGATGTGGAGACCCGCGAACAGCGCCTCGTTGCCCTCGAACAGCTCCTTCAGCGTGTCCAGGAACAGGCTCTTCCCGAACCGCCGCGGACGCGACAGGAAGTAGTGCTTGCCCTTGGACAGCAGCCGTTCGATGTACGGCGTCTTGTCCACGTAGTAGCAACCTTCCTCCCGCAGCTCGCGGAACGTCTGGATGCCGATCGGCAGTCTGCGTCTGGTCATCGGAGCCGTCTTCAGAGCATCGAGGCCGCCGCGCCGGAGCACGTCGTCATCCTACGAACAACCATCGATGGCGAGGAGGATGACAAGGCGTCGAATCGTTTCAGCTCTGTGGTTGTCTGCCATGCCGAGCGCCGGTTGTCCGGATGATAGCATCGCCTCGGCAGCCGGCTTACGCGTTCGGCTCCGGGGCGTCGAACACCGCCGCAACGTCGACGGTGAAGTCGTCAAGCAACACGGAGGTCGCCGATCGGCCGCGGGCGAACGTGCCGTGCTCGACGTACGAATCGCCATCAAGCGTGAGCACGTTGATCGTTGCGTCGCGCGGGTCCGCGATCCAGTACTCGGGTATGCCCGCCTCGGCGTAGTCGGCGCGTTTCTCCACCAGGTCCCGATCAGGGGCGTCAGGGCTCACGACCTCGACGACGAGGTCCGCTCCGAGCCAGTAGCGGTCCTGGTAGCGAGGGTCGGAGCGGTCGCGCAGCAGCAGCAGGTCGGGTTCGCGGAACTTGCCCTCGCGAATGCGCATGCGCAGCGCCGACACCATCACGACGCCGCCACGCGGAGCGAGATAGGAGTGGAACTGAAGATACAGAAACAGGAGGACGGCTTGGTGGGTGGAGGTGGGCACTGGCAAGTCCTGAATGTGGCCGTCGGTGAACTCGATCAGTCGGTTGCTGTGGTCGGTAAGCCACAGGTATGCCTCGTCACTCCAGGCGCCCTGGCGGGGAAGGACATCGCAAAGGAGGGCGTTCAATTCGTCCTGGGAGGTCGACGCCGGGTCCGGAGTCATGACCGTCGCCATCTTCGTCAGAGAACGAAGCTCATACTTCGAATGGGGCGCTGTCAACGCCCCGGCGCCGCGGATAGGGAGGTCCCCACGAATCGTACGAAGCCCAGTCGACTCATCGAACTGATTCTGCTCGCGGATCTAAAGCGCCAGCGCCGTTCCGTCGGTGTCTTGGGGTGAGACCGAGTCATCACAGGAGGTACCGATGAACAATCTCAACTCAGTCCTGCTGGAGGGCAACCTGACGCGCGATCCGGAGTTGCGCTACACGGCCAAGGGCACCGCCGTCTGCCGCTTCTCGATCGCCTGCAACCGTTCCTACAAGCAGGAGGACCAGCGCCAGGAGGAGGTGTCGTACTTCGACGTCACCACGTGGTCGCGGCTGGCCGAGATCTGCGCCGAGTACCTGGTCAAGGGCCGGGGCGTGCGCGTGGTGGGCCGTCTGAAGCAGGACCGGTGGGAGGACGACAGTGGGAACCGGCGCTCGCGCGTGGAGGTCATCGCCGAGCACGTGGAGTTCAAGCCGCAACGGCGCGACGAGGCCGATACCGCCCCGGAGGCGGAGGCGATCCTTCCCGAACCGGAGCCCGCGCAGGCGACCGCGTAGCGACGGGTCCTGGCGCAGGACTCCTCTCTGCCGTCCACTCCGACACGGGGCGCCGGCCGCCCGGCGCCCCGCCCATGCCGGTTCCGCGTGCGGGAAAGACGGCGGTGAGACTGTTTGGAGGGGCTCTCACCGCCGTCTTCAGGCGCCTGCGGGGCGCTGCGCGGTGTCGCCCTGCCCCGCATCTTCCCGCTACCGTCTATTCGATCCCCGCCACGTCGGCGCCCGCAAGGACCAACGCTTCATGATCGTGCTCCGTTGCATGCGTTCCCGCGCAAAGCGGGCGTTCCCGCGCAAAGCGGGCGTTCCCGCACAAAGCGGGTGCCCAGGGTCGATCTGAGGTTCAGAGCATAGGCACCCTCCTTTCCGCCGGGAGGCAGTCAACGTCAGGCGATCATCATCTGTTAACGATTATCGGCAAGCCCCCCGGCACCCACAACCCGGGAGACGGGCGGGACTCTGCTCGAAGCCGCGGAATCATCTCGTAGAGATACACAAATGTGACTCAATTTCCGCAATCAAGATGAATATCTGATGGACAGGCCTTCCATCCTGTATATAGGATGGACCGTCATGCCACCGGATTCCGTCTCGACGGCGCCTGCTGTTCCGTCGGTCTCACAATGACAGTCCTCCACCCGGATTCCTGAAGAGCCCACGCGGGTGACCAGCCGATGAGCGAACCGGGCCCCTCGCCAGCCGCACGCGACGTCCGCCGGCCGCGTTGGCGCGGCTACGCACAGCTCGCGCTGATCCTGCTGGCGCTCGCAGTCGCGGTGTACTTTGCCCAGGCGCCGAGCCGATCGCAGCCGATCGTGCTGCCCGAGCAGGAGGCGGAAGGTCCCATGCCGGTGCAGGTGGTCCGGCCGGCCGTCACGGCGGTCGCGCCGCCGGTGGCGCTGACCGGTACGGTCGAGGCGCAGGTGCAGGTCGACGTACGCGCGGAGGCCGGCGGGCGCATCGTCTGGGTGTCGCCCAGCTTTCGCGACGGCGGCGCGCTGGCGGCGGACGAGGTGATCGTCAGGATCGACCCGGAGGACGCGGCGCTGCGCGTGCAGGCCGCGGCAGCCGGCGTGCGGGCGGCCGAGGCGATGGTGCGCTTTCAGAAGGCGCGCGCCGACGCCGCGCGGCGGCTGTTCGCCACCGGCCAGCCGGACGTGGACGGTTTCGATTGGGTCGGGCGCGACGAGGCGGTCGCCGGCGCCGAGGCACGTCTCGATCAGGCGCGGACCGCCCTCACGCTGGCGGAGCGGGCGCTCGACAAGACCAGCGTATCGCTGCCGTTCGCGAGTCGGGTGATCAGAGCCGGGGCGGAGATCGGGCAGCTCGTCGGGCCGTTGCGCCTGCCGCTGGGCCGGGTGTACCGGGACGGCGCGCTGGAGGTCGCCGCCCAGGTCCATCCGCGCGATCTGGCGCTTCTGGAGCCGGTGATCGGGCGGTCCGCGCAGGTCCGGACCGAAGGCGCCGTCCGCACCGCCGTGGTGACCAGAGTGTCCCCGGTGGTGGACCCGAACAGCCGGATGGCGACGCTCCACCTCGAACTGCAGGCCGACGGAGCGGGGGCGTTGCCGATGCCGGGAATGTTCGCCGAGATCGAGATCACCGGCCCTCTGCGGGACAACGTGTACCGGTTGCCCCACGCCGTGCGCCAGGACGGTGACACGGTGTGGATCGTCGACGACGGCGTGCTGCGCTCGGCAGCGCCGCGGGTCGTCGGCGATACGGCGGACGGCTGGGTGGTGGAAGCGTTCGATGCCGGCTCGGGGGTCGTGGTCGGCACGCCGCCGCGCGCCCGCGACGGACTCGCGGTGACCGCCGCCGACGCTTCCCGATGACACCGTGAACGCCGAGCACTCGGCGAGCGCCTCCCAGGCGCCCGAACCCCCGGCGACCGGCGGCGCTGCCGGCATGGCGGGCATCAGGGCGGGGCTGATCTCCTACTTCGCCGGCAACCCGGTGGCGGCCAACCTGCTGATGGCCGGGGTCGCCGTGATCGGACTGCTGGCGGGGGCGACGCTCGTGGTGCGGGACGTTCCGTTGAACGTGCCGAACATCGTCGAAGTCGCGGTCGAGTCACCCGGGTCGTCGGCACGCGAGGTGGAGGAAGACATCGTGCGCCGCGTCGAGGAGGCGGTGATCGGCATATCGGGGGTGGAACGCGTCCTGGGAACCGCCGCCGCGGACCTCGGCACCATCCTCGTCGAGTACTCACCGCTGTCCGACGGCGAAGCCGTGTTGCACGACGTGGAGAACGCGGTCGACGGCATCGACAACTTCCCGCCACCGAACGCCAAGGAGCCGGAGATCGAACCGGTGCGGTTCGAGGTCACGGCCCTGACGGTGGCGGTCTCGTCCGCGCATCTCGGCCAGGAATCGCTGCAGCGCACGGCGGAGCACATCCGCGGCGCATTGCTGCGACTGCCCGGCATCTCCGACGTGAGCCTGCGCGGCGCCCGCGATCGCGAGGTGTCGATCGAGCTGGACGAAGAGCAACTGCGCCGTTACGGGCTTTCGTTCGAGACGATCGCCACCCGCGTGCAGCGCTCTTCGCTCAACCTGTCGTTCGGGGAGCTCGATACGGAATCCGGACAGGTGGCGCTCCACATGGTGTCCAAGCGGCAGAGCGGCGCGCAGTTCGCGGACATCCCTCTGGTCACGAAGGCCGACGGCACGATCATCCGGCTGGGTGATGTCGCGGAGATTCGGGACGCTTTCGCGCCGGACGACCGGGTGGTCCTGACCGTCAACGGCATCCCCGCGCTGCTGGTCACGGTGGGCGTTGCGGACTGGCAATCGCTCACCGACGTCGCCGCCGAGGTACGGGAGTGGTTGGCAGCATACGCCCCACCGCCGGAGGTAACGGTATCCGTCTGGGATGACACGGCCGGCCTCGCCGTGAAACGGATGAGAACGATCCTGCGCAACGTCGTGATCGGCGTGGTCCTGGTGTTCCTCCTCCTGATCCTGGTCCTCGACCTGCGCGTCGCCGTGTGGGTCGCGCTCGGCATTCCCCTGGCATTCGTCGGCTCGCTGGCGCTCATCGCCCCCCTGGGCCTCACCATCAACGTGGTGACCATCTCCGCGTTCTTTCTCGTGGTCGGCCTGGTGGTGGACGACGCCCTGATCGTCGCCGAGAACATCGATACCGAACGCACCTCCAGTCCCCGGCGGCCACTGGCTGCCGCCATACGGGGCGTCCAGGAGGTCCGCGGTCCGGTCACCGTGGGCGCGATCACCACCGGCATGGCCTTCCTGCCGCTGCTGTTCGTGGTGGGCTCGATCCAGGTCCTGAGGGAGTTGCCGCCCGTCCTGATCTGCGTCCTGGCCGTGTCGCTGCTGGAGGCGTTCCTGATCCTGCCGGCACATCTGTCGCACCGGGGGAACTGGACGCTGTCGCCGCTGCGCGAGCTGCAGCGCTCCGTGAGCGGTCTGCTGGATCGGCTCCGCGACCGCACGGTGGCGCCCGCCGTCTCGTGGGCGGTGCGCCACGTCTGGACCACGTTCGCCGCGGCGGCCCTGGTGTTCGTGGCCGCGGTCCTGCTCCTGGCGACGGGAGCGGTCCGACTCATCACCTTCACCGGCTCCAGCAGCGTGCTGACGAGCATTCGCGCAGACCTGTACCTCCCCGTCGGCACGCCGTTCGAGACGACGCTGGCGACTGCCCGGCGGGTCGCGGACGAAGCCGCCGCGCTGGACGATGCGTTCGGCGGAAGCACCGTTCACGGCGTCAGCATGTTCGTCGGCAACCTCTTCTCGGCGCCGGCCGATGAGGACGAAGTGCACGTCGGCCACCTGGCGTCCGTCATGCTCCACATGGCCGAGAAGCCGGAACGGACCGCCTCGGCGACCGACATCGAGGACGCGTGGGCACGAAGGCTCGGCAATGTGCCCCTCCTGGAGCGGTTCGCGGTCGGCGCCCATGTCTCGACCCTGGGCGATACGATCGGCTACGCGCTGCTCCACGACGACGAGCCGACGCTGCGCAGCGCCACCGACCAGTTGAAGTCCTTCATGGCGTCGGTCCCGGGGGTTTCCGGAATCTGGGACAGCCTGGCCCCCGGCAAGCGCCACATCGACATACAGGTGACGCCGGCCGGACAGGCGGCGGGCCTCACGCCGGCGGCCATCGGCAGGCAGTTGCGTGCGAACTACCACGGGCTGGAGGTCCAGGAGCTGCAGCGGGGGCCGGACGAGATCGAGGTCGTGTTGCGCTACCCGCCCGAACGGCGGCGCAGCCTGCGGGAGCTGTCCGCCGAGCGCATTCACCTGCAGACCCCATCCGGGTACGCGGAGATGCCCCTGAGCACCGCCGCCACCCTGGTGGAGCGGCGCGAGCCGGCCACGCTGACGCGCATCGACGGCGAGCGGGCCGCCCGGGTGAGCGCCAACATCGACACCGCCGCGCTGACCGTCAGGCAGGTGCACGCGCGGATCGAAGAGGAGCTGCTGCCCGCGCTGCTGGCCGAGCATCCCGGACTGCGGTTCGAAGAGGATGGTTACGGCCGGCAGGAGCGCAGGCTGCTGGCCACGGCAGCCGTGACGGTGCCGGCGGTCCTGTTGGCGATGTATGCGCTCATCGCGGCGTTCCTGCGCAGCTACTGGAAGCCGGTGGCCGCAGTGCTCGGCTTTCCGCTGGCCTTCGCCGGCGCCGTGTTCGCCCATTGGCTGCTGGGCTGGGACTTCGGCGGGAGCTCGTTCTTCGGCGTGGTCGCGGTCTCCGGCGTCGTCGTGAACGACGCGCTGGTGCTGCTGGACCGCTACAACAGGATACGGCGCGAGCGCAGCGAGCTGCCGGCGATCGCCGCGGTGGCGGCGGCCACGCGCAGCCGATTCCGTGCCGTGGTGCTGACCAGCGTCACGACGCTGGTAGGCCTCTGCCCCCTGCTCTACGAGCGCAGCGACCTGCTGATCTTCCTGGTGCCGTTCGTGGTCAGCATGGTCGGCGGGCTGATCCTGTCCGGGGTGTTCACGCTGTTCATTCTCCCCGCGCTCGTGATGGCGGTGGAGGGATCTCGCCGGTAGGGCACTCCGGGTCCGGAGCGGTACCGGAGGTTGGCGCATCGGGTTAGGATAAGCCTGTCATGACGGGACCGGACAAACCCACCACGGACGCCGGCTACCTGGAGGCGGCGTCCCGGATCATCTTCATGGGCGGGCTGAACCGCCGGGTCGTGGACGGCAAGTGGGACGGCTTCCTGCAGGCGTTCCACGGCTTCGACGTGGCCGCCGTGGCGGCCATGGGGCCTGCGGACGTCGAGCAGCTCGCCCAGGACGACCGGGTGATCAAGTATCAGGCCAAGCTGCAGGCGGTCGTGACCAACGCGCAGGAGATGCAGCAGGTCGCCGCCGAGCACGGCAGCTTCGGCGCCTGGGTGGAGTCGGCGGTCGCCGGCGGCGTGCCGGCCGCCTGTGGGGAGCTGTCCAAGCGGTTCGCCTACATCTCCAGGGACGGCGCCCGCAACTGGCTCTATTCCACCGGCCATGACGTGGGGGCGGTGACCGACAAGGTCCGGGAGAAGTACGCGCCGTACCGTCCGGCCTGACGGGGACCCGCAGATGACGCTGCGCACCAAGCTGGGCTACGGCGTCGGCGATCTGGGCGGCAACCTGTTCTTCACGGTTGTCAGCTTCCATCTGCTGATCTTCTTCACCGACACGGTGGGGTTGTCGCCGGCGCTGACCGGGCTGGCCTTCACCGTCGCGCGGCTCTGGGACGCCGTGACCGATCCGCTGATGGGCGTGATCTCGGACCGTACCCGCACCCGCTGGGGCCGCCGCCGTCCGTACCTGCTGGCCGGCGCGCCGCTGCTGCTGGCCGGCATCGCCGTCCTCTTCGTCGATCCCGGCCTGCAGACGCCGGGGGCGTTGTTCGCCTGGGCGGCGATCGTCTACGGCCTGGCCAATACCGCCTACACGGTGGCGTTCATCCCGTACAACTCCCTGACCCCGGACCTCGCCCCCGGATCGGACCAGCGCACCGCGCTCAACGGCTACCGCATGAGCTTCGCGGTGGTCGGCACGCTGATCGGCGCGGCGGGGTTCCCGATGCTGGTCTCGGTGCTGGGTCCGGGAGCGCCCGGCTACGGCCGTGCCGGCCTGGTGACCGGCGCGATCGTCTGTGCAGGACTGATCGTCACGTTCCTGATGGTGCGGGAGCCCCCGCCGCCGGCGGCCACCACCGGAACGGCCACCACCGGAACGGACGGCGTCGGCCTGCGGCCGGTGGTCCAGGCGCTCGGAAATCGCGCCTTCCTGCTGGTGCTGATCCCGTGGACCCTGCACATGGTGGGCATCTCGCTGGTGTCCCCGATGGTGGTCTTCTACTTCAAGTACGTGCACGGGGACGAAGGGCTCTCGCAGATCGCCCTGGGTGTCCTGCTGATCGCCGCCATGGCCTCGATCTCGCTGTGGGTGGTCTTCGGCAAGCGGCTGGAGAAGCGCACCTGCTACAACCTGGGGATGGTCTGGTTCTGTGTCTGCCTGCTGGCGGCCGCGGCGTTCGGCCAGCGCAGCGTTCCGCTGACGCTGGTCATCATCGGCCTGGCCGGCATCGGTCTGGCTACCCACTACGTGTTCCCGTGGTCGATGCTGCCGGACGCGATCGACGCCGGCGCCGTGGCCTCCGGCCGCCGTGACGAGGGGGTCTACTACGGACTCTGGACCCTGCTGCAGAAAGGCGGCCAGGCGCTGGCGCCGCTGCTGGCCGGCATCACCCTGAGCGCGACCGGCTACGCGCCGGACGCCGAGCAGACCCCGGCCGCGCTGACCGGCATCCGGCTGCTGGTGGGGCCGTTCCCGGCGGTCTTCTTCGCGGCCGCGGTGGCGGTCCTCACCGCCTACCCGATCACGCGCGCCGCCCACGCCAAGCTGCGGGAACGGCTGACCCGGGCGCCGTGACCGGCGACCCGAGCGTCGCTAACGGAGACCCGAGCGTCGCGAGCCGCGACGCGATCGTCGTCCGCGGCGCGCGCGCCAACAACCTCCGGGACCTCGACGTCGAGATCCCGCTGGCGCGCATGACGGTCGTCACCGGCGTGTCCGGCTCGGGCAAGTCGTCGCTGGCGTTCGACACCGTCTACGCGGAGGGCCAACGCCGCTACGTGGAGACGTTTTCCGCCTACACCCGTCAGTTCCTGGACCGGATGGACCGCCCGGCGGTGGACGCGGTGGAGGGGGTGCCGCCGGCCATCGCCATCGACCAGACCAACCCGGTGCGGACCTCGCGCTCGACGGTCGGCACCATGACCGAGCTCAACGATTACCTGAAGCTGCTGTACGCGCGCGCGGCCGGACTCACCTGCCGCCGCTGCCGCCGGCAGGTACAGGTGGACACGCCGCGTACCATCGCCGCCGAGGCGCTGGCGTCCGCGCCCACCGGGCAGCGCGCCCTGATCACCTTCGAGGTGCCGGTGCCGGCCAACTTCACGCTGCAGGAGGTGCGCGCCCTGCTGGCGGCCAAGGGCTACCACCGGATCCACGCGGAACGCCGCGCCACGGGATCACGCCCGCGGCGCCTGGAGGTGGTCCAGGACCGGGTCTCCCTGGCCGGCCGCAACCTGCCGCGCATCGTCGAGGACCTGGAGGCCGCCCTGGAGCACGGCCACGGGCGGGCCGCGGTCCGGCACGTGGACGACGACGGCAGCGCCGGGCGCGCGCGCCGGTTCTCCGCGGAGTTGCACTGCGCTGCCTGCGACATCGCCTACCGCGAGCCGCTTTCCAGCCTGTTCTCCTTCAACTCCCCGGTCGGCGCCTGCGAGCAGTGCCGGGGGTTCGGGCGCATCATCACCATCGACTACGACCTGGTGATCCCGGACCGCCGCCGCTCGCTGGCCGACGGCGCCGTCCGCCCGTTCCAGAGTACGAGCTACTCCGAATGCCAGGATGACCTGATCGGTTTCGCGCGCCGGCGCGGCGTCCCGGTCGACGTGCCGTGGCAGGAGCTGTCCGCTGCCGACCGCCGCTGGGTGATCGACGGCGACGGGAAGCACGAGGAGGGGCGCTGGTACGGCGTGCGCGGTTTCTTCGACTGGCTGGAGGGACGGAGCTACCGCATGCACGTGAGGGTGCTGCTGTCGCGCTACCGCGCCTACGTGGAGTGTCCGGAGTGCCGCGGTACGCGCCTGAAGCCGGACGCGCTGCTGTGGAGGCTGGGAGCGGACGGGGGCCGCCACATCCACGACGTGGCGCTGCTGCCGATCGAGGAATGCGAGCGCTTCTTCGCCGCGCTCGAGGTACCCGCCGCGATCGCCGCCGGAGTGGAGCCGGTGCTGGAAGACATCCGGACCCGGCTGCGCTACCTGGTGGAGGTGGGGCTGGGCTACCTGACCCTGGACCGGCAGTCGCGCACCCTGTCCGGAGGCGAGGTGCAGCGCATCAACCTGACCACCGCCCTGGGCACGCAGCTCGTCAACGCGCTGTTCGTGCTGGACGAGCCCAGCATCGGCCTGCACCACCGCGACATCGGCCGGCTGATCGGCGTCCTGCACCGCCTGCGCGATGCCGGCAACACCCTGCTGATCGTCGAGCACGACCCGGCGGTGATCCGCGCCGCCGACCACGTCATCGACCTGGGGCCCGGGCCGGGCCGGCACGGCGGCCGCATCCAGTTCGCGGGCCCGGTCGCCGGGTTGAACGGCTCGGACACTCAGACCGGGCGCTACCTCTCCGGCCGGCTGCAGGTCGCCGGCCGCAACGGGCACCCGAGCGCCGGCCGCGGCTTCCTGCGGGTGCGCGGCGCCCGCGCCAACAACCTCAAGCGGATCGACGTGGACTTCCCGCTCGGCGCCCTGGTCTGCCTGGCAGGGGTCTCGGGATCCGGAAAGTCCACGCTGCTCTCCGACATCCTGTTCCCCGCGGTGCGCCGCGCCAAGGGGCAGCCGGCGGAGGCTCCCGGCGCCCACCGCGCCGTGCTCGGTCACGAGCGCATCGCCGCGATCGAGTTGATCGACCAGAGTCCCATCGGCAAGTCGGCGCGCTCCACCCCGGCCAGCTACGTGAAGGCGCTCGACCCGATCCGCAAGCTGTTCGCGGCCACCGAGACGGCGCGGGCGCGCGGCTACACCGCCGGCACCTTCAGCTTCAACACCGGCACCGGGCGCTGCCCGGCCTGCAGCGGCGCCGGCTTCGAGCACATCGAGATGCAGTTCCTGTCCGACGTCTACTTGCGCTGCGGGGACTGCGACGGCCGCCGCTTCCGCCCGGAGGTGGAGGAGGTGCGCGTGCACGGCCGCTCGATCGTGGACGTGCTGGAGATGACCGTGGACGAGGCGCACGACGCCTTCCCGGAGCCGGCCGTGCGGGCGGCGCTGCGGCCCCTGGCCGAGGTCGGGCTGGGATACCTCACGCTGGGCCAGGCGGTGCCCACCCTGTCCGGCGGCGAAGCTCAGCGGCTGAAGATCGCCGGCCACCTGCACATGAAGAACAGGGCCGGGGCCGCGTCGAAGGGATCCCGGCGCGGCGAGCCGCGGCAGGGCGTCCTGTTCCTGATGGACGAGCCCACCACCGGCCTGCACTTCGCCGACATCGCGGTCCTGATCGGCGCGCTGCGCAGCCTGGTGGCCGCCGGCCATTCGCTGATCGTGGTGGAGCACAATCTGGACGTGCTGGCCGCCGCCGATCACGTCATCGAGCTGGGTCCCGAGGGCGGTGAGGCCGGCGGCCGCGTGGTCGCCGCCGGTACGCCCGGCGAGCTCGCCGCGGAGGGCGGCACGCACACCGCGCTGGCGCTGCGCGACCGGGAGCGGGAGTTGCCGGCGCTCGCCGATGCGCGCACGGACGGCACGGCCTCAGACCCGGGCCGGGGGCGCAACGGCGCAATCGAGGTGCGGCGCGCGCGGGAGCACAACCTGCGCGCCATCGACCTGATCATCCCGCGCGACCGCTTCACGGTGGTGACCGGGGTCTCGGGCTCCGGCAAGAGCACGCTGGCCTTCGACGTGCTGTTCGCGGAGGGGCAGCGCCGCTACCTGGAGTCGCTGAACGCCTACGTGCGCCAGTTCGTGCAGCCGGCCGCGCGCCCCGACCTGGACGGGCTGTCCGGCATGCCGCCGGCGGTGGCCATCGAGCAGCGCACCAGCCGCGGCGGCCGCAAGAGCACGGTCGCCACTCTCACCGAGATCTATCACTTCCTGCGGATCTTGTACGTGCGGCTGGGCGTCCAGCACTGCCCTGACTGCGCCGTCGCCATCGAGCCGCAGAGCGCCGCCGCGATCGGCGCCGCCATCCTGGAGCGGTTCGCCGGCCGGCACCTGATGGTCCTGGCGCCGCTGGTACGCGGCCGCAAGGGCTACTACACCGACCTGGCCGCCTGGGCGGCCGGCAAGGGCTTCGCCGAGCTGATGGTCGACGGCCGGCTGCTCCCCACCGACCCGTGGCCGCGCCTGGACCGCTTCCGCGAGCACGACATCGACGCGCCGATCGCCACCCTCGACGTCGACCGCCACGCCGGCGCCGCCATCGAAGCCGCCGTAGCGCAGGCGCTGGAGCTCGGGCGCGGCACCCTGCACGTCCGCCCGCTCGACGGTGGGCGCGCCGGCGCGCGCTCCAGCGCCGTCCACGTCCATTCGACCGAGCGTTCCTGCCCGAGCTGCGGGCGCAGCTTCCCGGAGCTCGACCCGCGCCTGTTCTCCTTCAACTCCAAGCACGGCTGGTGCGCGCAGTGCTACGGCACCGGCCTGGAGCTTCCCGGTTTCGACGCCGAGCACACCGGCGACGAGGGGTGGTGGAACGAGTCGTGGGAAGGGGTGGAGGTGCCGTGCCGGGCCTGCGCCGGACGCCGGCTGCGGCCGGATGCGCTGGCGGTGACCCTGGGCGGCCGCTCCATCGACGACCTGGGCGCGCTGGCGGTTCAGGCGCTGCCGGCGGCGCTGCGGGCGCTGCGGTTCGACGACCGGCAGCGGTCGATCGCCCGCGACATCGTCCGCGAGCTGCGCGCCCGGCTGGGCTTCCTGCACCAGGTGGGGCTGGGCTACCTGGGGCTGGACCGCGCGGCGCCGACCCTGTCAGGGGGCGAGGCGCAACGCATCCGCCTGGCCGCGCAACTGGGCTCGCAGCTCCGTGGCGTCTGCTACGTGCTGGACGAGCCGTCGATCGGCATGCACGCGCGCGACAACCACCTGCTGCTGACGACCCTGCGCCGGCTGCAGGAGCGGGGCAACACCGTGATCGTGGTCGAGCACGACGAGGAGACCATCCGCAGCGCCGACCACGTCGTCGACCTGGGACCGGGCGGCGGCACCGGCGGCGGACGCGTGGTCGCGGCAGGCACCCTGCGGGAGGTGATGGCCAACGACGCCTCCACCACGGGGCGGATGCTGCGCGCGCCCGGCCGCCACCCCGTGATCGAGCGGCAGCGCGATCCGGAGGCCGGCTGGCTCACGGTTCGGGAGGCGGCGCTGCACAACCTGCGCGGCATGGACGTGCGCGTTCCGCTGGCGGCGGTCACCTGCGTCACCGGCGTGAGCGGCTCCGGCAAGAGCACCCTGGCGCGCCGGCTGCTGTTCGACCAGGTGCGGGAGCGGCTGGCGGCGCGGGCGCGGCGGCGCTCGGGCCGTTCGGCCGGCCCGCGCTGGGTCGGCTGCCGCGCGATCGAGGGGTGGGATGCGCTGCGCCGCGCCCTGCAGGTCGACCAGACGCCGATCGGCAAGACGCCGCGCTCCTGCCCGGCCACCTACGTCGGCGTGTGGGACGACGTGCGCGCCCTGTTCGCGGCCACCACCGAGGCGCGCATACGCGGCTACGGGGCGAGCCGCTTCTCCTTCAACGTGGATGAAGGCCGCTGCCCGGAGTGCGCGGGCCAGGGGGTGAAGAAGCTGGAGATGAGCTTCCTGCCCGACGTGGCCATCCGCTGCGAGGCATGCGGCGGCGACCGCTTCGAGCAGGAGACCCTGGCGGTGCGCGTGCACGGCCGGTCGATCGCCGACGTGCTGGCGCTGGACGCGGCGGCGGCGGCGGAGGTGTTCGCCGCCCACCCGCGCATCGCGCCGACCCTGGAGCTGCTGGTGGAGGTGGGGCTGGGCTACCTGAAGCTCGGCCAGCCCAGCCCGACGCTGAGCGGAGGCGAGGCGCAACGCATCAAGCTGGTCGCCGAGCTGGCCAAGCGCGCAGCGGGCGCCACCCTCTACGTGCTGGACGAGCCCACCATCGGCCTGCACATGGCCGACGTCGACCGGCTGACCCGCGTGCTGCACCGGCTGGCCGACCGCGGCGACACGGTGGTCGTGATCGAGCACAACCTCGACGTGATCGCCGAGGCCGACCACGTCATCGACCTGGGCCCGGACGCCGGTGACGCCGGCGGCCGCGTGGTCGCGCAGGGCCCTCCGGAGCGGGTGGCGGCGGTGCGCCGCGGTTCACGCACGGCGCCGATCCTGGCGCGCTTCCTGCGCGAGCGGGCAGTGTGACCCCGACGCCCGTGTGCCGGCAGGCCGGAGTTCATCCTTCAGGAATACGCCGTGAGCCATGCGGCGCGTGCCGATGGCGGTGATGGGCTCCACAGAGGAGTCGGAGGTTCCCGGGATCGGCGCCGCCGCCCAGCGCATACGGCGTGATGTGGTCTATCTCGATCAGGTGTTGCGAGCTACAGCGTCGTCCGGTCTCTCGATCGACGTAGCTGCAGCGGCCGCCGTCCCGCTGCCAGACCTGCCGTTTCACCGCCGCCGGGATCGCGCGGCCCGAAGCGCACGGCTTCGCCGTCGAAGTGACGGCGCCGGCCGGTTTCGTCTTGACAGCCGTTCGGTCCGTCGCTCCCTGCCGGTTCGGCGAGCGCGCCGAGGTCGGTGTCGCTTTCCTCGCTCGCTCCGGTGTCGGAGTGGTACCGGCGGGAGTCTCCGCATCCGGCGCCGTCCGGGTGTGACCGGGCTCCGGGGCGGCCGGCTCCTTCGCTGACGTACCCGGCGTGGGGTCGCCGTCCGCCTGCCGGCTGCCGGTGTGCGCACCGCGCGGCGGCCGGCTCGGGTCGTGGCGGTCGAGCGCCTCGCGCACGATGCGGCCGACGAGCTGCCCGATCGTCATGCGAGGGTCCACGTGCGAGAGCAGCCCGCGGAGCTGCTCCAGCCCCTGCTGGCAGTCGGCGTCGATGGCCGCCTTCAGCTCGTAGCGGCCGTCGCCGAGCGGGCGCATCCGGTCGGCCGGCGTCGCCAGCTCCGGATCCAGGTCGGCGAGCATCCGGCGGACTTGGCGCGCGCTCTTGCCGGCAGCGTCTTCGACCAGTCTCTGCCTTCCTGCCGCATCGAGCACCAGCGGCGGCGAAACGGGAGGAGCAGAGGTCCGGGGCGGCGCGGAATCCCCCGCCGGGTCGTGCGCCGCCGTAGCGCCTGCCGACTTGAACGCAGCCGGAGCGGAGCGCTCCACGGAGCCCGACGGCGTGGCCGGCGCACGCGACGCGGTGCCGGAGATGGACCCGCGCCGCCGCTGCCGGTCGAACGCCCACTGCAGCTCGGCGGCGGCGCTCAGCGTCAGCGAGCCGTCGCGCAGCCGCTCGCGTGCGTCGGGTTGGTCTGCGCAATAAGGGTTGCGAGATGCAAGTCATTGGCCAGTCCGGGACCGGCGGACGATTCGCGCGCAGCGGGCGCTGAAGGGGGTGCCGGGCAGCCGAACGGGCCCCCGAGCTTCCGGGAGAGGCCGGAAGGGACCGCGGCGTGCGCTGGCGTGCCACCTTGCAGGCGGACATTGCCGTCAAGACCCTGCGGCAAGATTTCCCGACTTTTTTCCGGCGTGCTCGCTGCCGCGATCTGGGGACGGACGGACTGGACCTTCATCAATGAGTACAGTCATTAGGGAGGTCGTCCGCGCCGCTCTGAGACGTATCGAACGTCGGGCGGATCGCTTGCGACGGCAGCCTCGCCGTCAAGGCGCGCTCGCCGGCGAGGCTGCCCCGCGCCGGCGGAGCTCCTGCAGCAGCGACCCCAGGGCGGCCAGCGCAAGGAGCAGCGCGCCGGCGAAGATGAACAGACCCAGCGACCGCACGGGTCCGATCAGCGCCGCCCCGGCCGCCAGCGCGGCGACGGCGCCGGCCGTGACCCATTCCGCCGCACCGAGGCGGCGAATGCCCACCACGTAGACGCGCATCGCCAGGAAACAGGTCAGCCACACGGCCATGCCTCCGAACAGCAGTCGGGCACCCGACAGCACGGTGCCGCTGGCCAGCCGGGCGAGTCCCGCGCCGCCGGCGACGCTCTGCACGTCTGCCCTGATCAGGACGATCATGTGCCGCACCGCTTCCAGCATGCCGGGCTCGCCACCGCCCTCGGCCTCGCTGTCGGCGGCGCTCAGCCCCACCAGGCTCACTTCCACCGCGGCCGCCATGACCACCACGGCCAGCGTCATCGGCAGGTGCAGGTGGGTGAGGAGTTGCCCGCCGCCCACGCGCTCGCGAAGCTCGCTGCGATCGAGCAGGCGGAAGTAGAACCACCAGATACCGACCGGCAGCGAGAACCCGATCGCGACCGCCAGCCGTGCCTCCGCGCGCACCCCACCGACCACGACGCCGAGCACCGCCTCGCCGAGGACGATGATGGTGAACAACCCCAGCCGTTCCGGCAGATGCGTGGGGTGCGCCGGCCGGTGGCCGAGTCCGGACACCGCCAGCAGCGGCGCCAGCAGCTCGATTCCCACCGCGGCCGCGTAGAGCCGCCGGTCCCACGGCGCCGCCGTCCACCCCTGCGCCCCCCAGGCGACCGCCGACAGCGCGAAGCCGATCATCAGGAACCACGTGAACCGGCGCGCGGCCGGGACCCGCAGATGCGCTTCCAGGTAGAGCAGCACCAGCAGAACGCGCGCGGCGAACTGGGCGCGCGCGAACGACTCCGCGTGCTCGTCCATCCCCGACTGCACGAACACGGCCGACCCGGCCAGCGTGAACATCAGCAGCAGCGTCAGGATCGTCTGCAGAATGCTGCCGTCGTCGAAGCGGGTCGCGTAGGTCGTGTGTCCGGCCCACACCAGGAACAGCGGCAGGTACAGCTCCGCCACCCGCGCCAGCGTTGCGAGGTCGGGATGCGCGACCAGGTGATGGGTGAGGCCGGCGATGTTGATGACGAAGATCACGTCGAAGAACAGCTCCAGCCACGTCGCCGAGCGGCTCTCGTCCGCCCGACCGGCATCACGCGCGCCGTCGCTCAGAAGGTCAGCCATGGGTACTACCCGGCGGGGCCGGAACTGCCGATGTCAAGCTCTCACCGGGGGGCACCACGCAGGGACGCGGCGCCCCCCGGTGAGAGCGCCGCGCCCGCGTGGGCCGTGGCCCGGCAGGACCTCAACTGCCGCCGCGTTCGCCGCCAGACCCGTGCTCGCCGCCGCCTTCGCCCCCGGCGCCGTGCTCGCCGCCTTCACCGCCGCTGCCGGACTGCGGACCGACTTCGGCGTGCGGGACCCACTCGGTGAAGCGGTTGCCCTCGTCAGGCAGCCACACCGGGATCCACTGACCGGGCGCCAGATCGACCGGCGTCGTCGGACCGAGCTCCATGCTCGGGCCGAACAGGTGCACCTCGACCCGCACCTGCTGCAGCGTGGCGTCGCTGATGTTCCCCACCACGCCGACGAAGCCGCCCGCCTCCGGGACGTAGCCCAGGATCAGGACCGAACCCTTGCGCTCCTGGCCGAACACCGCGTCGGGCGGCAGGCGTGTTCCGCCTTCCTCGCCGCCGGCTTCACTGCCGCTCTCGCCTCCCGAGCCGTGCTCGCTGCCGCTACCCTCGCCGTCGTCCGCGAGGACGATGACGGCCGCCACCGCCATGAAGGCGCACAGCATCGCCATCAGCAGCATCCTCTTCTTCGTGAACACCATGGTGTCTCCTCCCCGGGGTTTTCACCCCTGCTTGATTCGAGGACGTTGTGCCTCGTTGGGGAAAGAGTCGCGGCGAAATGTCGCGCGAATGTCCCATCCGGAAGAAAATCGCCGCATCCCCACCAGTACGGAAGAGCGGGTACAGCCGATCGGGCGGACGATTCGCGCGCAGAAGGCGCGGCAATGCGGCGTCGCCCCAGCAACGCGTTTGATCGACCCGGATGGACACGCGTACACTCTCGCCCGGAACGTAGAGCCGCGCCTTGGCTGAGCGTGTGGCCGGATCAAGGCACGGCTACATCGGCTGTTGGTGGGAGGCAGTTGGAATGAACAAACATCCCGCGATTAGTCACGATCCTCGGCAATCGCCCTGCTACCCGATCTCGGAGGTTGCGCGGTACTTGGCGGTGCCGGCGGCGACGGTCCGCTACTGGTCGGTTGGCCAAGGCAGTTACGAGCCCCTGATCGCCGTTTCCTCACGCACACCGACGCTGCTGTCCTTCCTCAATCTCATCGAGCTTCACGTGCTGGCTGCCATTCGGCGCAGACACGGTGTGAAGATGCGGAGCGTCCGCAAGGCAATCCAGTACCTGGCGGATCGCTCCGGGTGTGAGCTGGAAGCTCGCCATCCGTTGATCAGCCGCGAGCTGGAGACGGACGGACTGGACCTGTTCATCGATGAGTATGGAAGACTGATCAACATCAGCCGGGAGGGACAGACAGTCATCAGGGACGTCGTCCGCGCCGCCCTGAGACGTATCGAACGCGGCCCCGAAGGCATACCCGTCAAGCTCTATCCGTTTACTCGTGAGGCGATCGAGAACGCGCCCGCGATGATCGTCATCGACCCGCGACTCTCAGCGGGCCGTCCGGTCATTGCCGGCACCGGTCTCGCCACTCAGGTCATCTTCGAGCGTTACAAGGCGGGTGAATCAGTCAAAGAGTTGGCTCACGATTATGAGCGTTCAGACGCCGAAATCGAAGAAGCGATCCGGTGCGAAGCCCTCGCGGCATGAAGAACCGACCCTCTTTCTGGACCGCAATCTCGGCCGGCACGTGATCGCAGACCGGCTTCGCGCGGAAGGAGTGACGGTCGAGGTTCATGACGATCACCTTGCTCAAGATGCTCCGGACGACGAGTGGATCGCCCTTGCCGGACGAGAGCGATGGGTCGTGATCACCAAGGACAAGAACATCCGTTACAGGGCTGCCGAGATCGAGGCGATCAAGGCGCATTCGGCGCGAGTCGTGGTGATCAGAGTGAAGAATGCGACCGCGACGGACATCGCCGACGTGCTGCTGACGGGGCGACATCGGATCAGAAGATTCGCGGCAAAGACGCCGGCACCATTCGTGGCCGGAATCGATCGCTACGCCAAGGTCACGGTATATCGACTCTCTGATCTCATGGCCGAGCACATCCCAAGCACGACTCCGGCTCCCTAGTCACAACCTCCCAATCGAGTGCGTCCGTCACAAGCCGGGCCGTCGGCGGGCAGGTTCGCTTGATCCTCCGTGCACGTCGCCGGGGGCGCTCGGGCGTTCCGACTGGCTCCACGGCATGGGCATGGTCGGCGGCGTCGCGTGGTGGTCGCCGCGCGGCGGCTTGGGGCGGGCGCGGAACTCGCTGATCATGCGCGCGAGCTGCCGCGACGCCTCGCGCACGGCGCGCTCGCCCTTCTCCTTCGTGGCCAGCGTCGGCTCGCCCAGCACGCCGGTGTCGCTGTAGGAGGCGGTCCACGAGGTCACGTTGCCGGGCCCGTGGCCGTACAGGTCGGTGTAGAGGAAATCCGACTCGTAACGGTGGTAGGCGATCTTCCCGTCGGCGATCAGGTCCTTGCGCACGTCATCCTCTGCCAGGTAGAGGTAGACGGAGGTCTCCAGCTCGCAGGCGTGGGCGATGCCGCCCGGGAAGCGGCTTTCGCGCCAGCTCGGCATGAACTCCGGGTCCACCGCCAGGAGCTGCCACCACGAGGGCGCCATGCACTCGGCGTCGGTCTCCAGGTTCACCCGGCGCGCGGCCAGGTCCAGGTTGGGCATGTTGGAGCCGTGGCCGTTGAGGAAGACGATCTTCTTGAAGCCGTGGTAGGCGAGGCTGGCGCCGATGTCGACGATGCACTTGATGAAGTGCTCCCAGTGGATGCTGGTGGTGCCGGGGAAGTCCATCACGTGCGCCGCGTACCCGTGCACGAAGGGGTGCATGACCAGCACCTCGTCCGGAATCAGCCGCGCCGCCGCCTCGGCGACCCCGCGCGGGCACACCACGTCCACGTCCAGGGGAAGGTGCGGCCCGTGCTGCTCGGTCGATCCCACCGGGCAGATCACCACCCGCGCCTGCTTCACCGCCTCGTTGATCTCCGGCCAGGTCAGCTTCTCGTAGCGCCACGACTCAGATCGTGCCATCGAAATCCTCCACAGGTAGTCTCACGGTGACCAGACCGTACGGCGGGATCGCAGCCTCCGCCACCCCACCACGAACCGGCATCCGCTCGCGGTCGTTTTCCAGCAAGTCGCACCGCCACGCGGCCTTGACCGGACGCGCCGGCCCGCCGAGGCGCGCCGCCGCCTGCCGGCCGGCGACCTCGCGCAGCCGCACGACCAGGCCGCGGTCACGGTCGCCCGGCCGCTCCTCGGCCCGCTTGATCGCCTGCAGCACCACCGACGGGTCGGTGTCGAGCTCCATCAGTCGCCCGCGCGGCGCGCGGCGGTCGAGCGGTTGGCCGGCCGGCTCCGCGTCCACGTCGAGCGCCGCGTCACGCTCCGCGTCGGGGACCTTGTCCTCATTGCGCAGGTCGGTCGAATCGCCCGCCGGGGGCGTCACCCAGGCCGGCAGCTCCTGGTGGCAGCGCAGGCCGAAGCGGGTCGCCCGCACCGGGTCGAACGGGCCGGCGTGGCTGGTCAGGCAGAAGTCCAGGTCCAGGAAGCCGTCCTGCCAGCTCTCGGCGCCCTGGAACAGCGGCGCGTTGGTGTTCTCCAGGTTGTCGAGCACGTAGAAGAACAGCGCCCCGTCGCGCGGCTCGTAGCGGACGTCCTCCCAGGCGTGGGTGCGGATGCCGCCCACCTCCACCACCGCCGGGCCGATCGGGCTGACCACCGCCGTGAATCCGTCGTCGCCGACGGCCACGAACCGGTTCAGCCCGGTGAAGCCCGTGAACGAGCCGGGGAGCTGGTCGCGTCCCAGGCGGATCACGGCGTTGGCGACCTCGCAGTGCACGGCCGGGTCCGGGATCGCCAGGGGCAGGCCCAGGTAGCCCTCCTCCTTGCCCAGGGTCTCCTCCTTGCGCAGCCGGTTGCGGAAGCGCACCAGCCGTTCGCCGGCGTACAAGCTCACCTCCTGGATGAGCCGGCAGGAGACCCCGTCCAGCTCCAGCTCCGATTCCAGCTCCAGCGCCGCCACCACCGGGCCGGCGTGGCGCACGCGGCAGGCCGTCACCCGGGTGCGGGCGGAGCGCACCAGCCAGTCGCGCTCCGGGATGCGGCCCATCACCGTGCGCTCGCCGCCGAATGCCGTCCACGTGGGGTCGTGCGCGAGCAGGCGTCCGCGCATGGTGTACAGGTCGTCGTGGAAACGCGGCGCCACACGCCGGTAGATGAACTGGCCGGCGCCGTGGTCGGCCTGCGCGCAGAGCACCTCGCGCCCCTGCTCCTTGTCCACGATCGACGTTACGCCGCGCTCCGGCGTCACGCCGATCGCGTACCAGCGGTTCTCGAGCGTCCCCTCGGAGGCGTGCAGCTCGCCGTCCTCCCGGGTGCCGGAAGCTCGGCCTGGGACGACCACCACCGTGTCCCAGCCCAGAGGCTCGACACGCGGCGTGCGGAAGCAGACCTCGTAGCCCATGTGGTCGCCGTGGGTGACCTGCGCGGGTACCTCCGTGCCGGTGGCGGGGTGCAGCACGTGCGCCTCGCGCGGCTGTTTCTCCCGCCATCCGCGGTCCTTGACGAACACGGTGAGGTGCTCGCCGCGCGCCCAGCCGGAAGGGTTGAGCACCCGGATCGCGGGACCGCGTTCGTCGGCGTCGGCGCCGAGCAGCGCGGCGAGCCGCGTCAGCAACCGGCGCGAGCCGCGGTCGGCGGCCTGCGCGAAGGCTCGCTTGTCCGTCCATGTGGAGCGCGAGAAATCCCAGGCACGCTCGAAGCGGCGTGCGTCGGCCCGCGGCTGGAACCGCTCCCACTGCCACTGCGAGCTGCCGTAGGTGTGCTCGGTGAACAGCAGCAGGTTCTCCTGGATCGCGTCCAGCTCCGCGCGCGGATACGGGGGCGCGTCGGCGCGTGCCGCCGGCAGCAGCGCGGCCAGCCGTTCGGCCACGTTCCAGGTCGCCGCGGCGCGGCGCTTGGCGATGAAGGCGTCGGCGTAGGTCAGGGGGTCGTCGGCCCACGCACCGGTGAAGTCTCCGCGCACGGCCGGCACGGAGGCGGCCGGCCGCGCTCGGGCGATCTCGTCCATGAACGCCGCCGGCGTGGCCAGCACCACGTCGTGCTCGTCGACGTGCTCCCGGTACCAGCGCACCCCGTCCAGCAGGTGGGTGAGCACCGGTCCGTTGTCGTAGCCGATCACCAGGTGCACGGCCGTGTACGGGTAGCGGTCGCCGAGCGCCCTATGCCAGGCGGCGATCTCCCGCAGCCGCTCCGCCACGGTGTCGCGCTGCAGGAAGCAGGCCGCGGACTTGTCGTAGTAGAAGTCATGCAGCTCCGGCCCGCCGTACAGATTGACCAGCACGCCCGAGCCGTCCGGCGACTCCCAGCGGAAGATGGGCGGCACGTCGGCGTGGTACAGGTTGTCCTTGTAGGCGCCGCGCCAGAACATCAGATAGTCGACGCCGCTTGCGGCCAACACCTGCGGCAGGCCCCAGGTCATGCCCGGCATGTCGCTCAGGATCGCGGTGCGCGCGCGGATGCCGAACTCGTCGGCCAGGACGCGGTTGGCGAGCGTGCAGACGCGCGTCATCTCCTCGCCGTCGATCTGCTCGTACTCCAGGTTGGCGTAGGTCGCGCACAGCTCGACGTGGCCGGCGCGCACCGCCTCCGCCAGCGCGCGCACGCGGCCCGGGTCGCGCAGCTCGCGGTACGCCTGGAAGAAGATCGACGCCTCCAGGGTCCAGCGGAAGCCGCGCTCGACCGCCTGCAGCGCCTGGTCCAGACCGTCCGCCCAGCCGGCGCGCACCGCGTCCAGCCGGTCGGTATAGCCGTGGTCGGCGTGGCAGGTGTGGGAGACGAAGAACGTGAAGCGGTCGCTCGCCGGTGCCGCGGTCAGCCTCCCTTGCCCGCGCGTTCCATCCGCGCCCAGGTGTCGCGCAGGCCGATGGTGCGGTTGAACACCGGCCGCTCCGGCGTCGCGTCCTGCGAGTCCGGGCAGAAGTAGCCGTTGCGGATGAACTGCACGGGAGCCGACGGCTCCGCCTCGGCCAGGCCCGGCTCCAGCTTGCAGCCGGTGAGCACGCGCAGCGCGTCCGGGTTGAGGTGGTCGCGCCAGTCCTCACCCTCGGCCAGGTCCTTCATGTCCTCCTTGGTGAACAGGCGGTCGTAGAGACGCACCTCGGCGTTCAGCGCGTGCGCGGCGGACACCCAGTGCAGGGTGCCCCGCACCTTGCGGCCGTCTGCGGTGCCGCCGCCGCGGGAGGCGGGATCGTAGCTGCAGCGCAGTTCCGTGGGGCGGCCGTCAGCGTCGCGCACCACCTCGTCGCAGGTGACGTAGTAGGCGTGCTTGAGCCGCACCTCCCGCCCCTCCGCCAGGCGGAACCACTTGCGCGGCGGATCGTCGCGGAAGTCGTCGCGCTCGACGTACAGCTCACCGCTGAACGGGACCATCCGAGTGCCGGCCGACGGGTCTTCGGGGTTGTTCTCGCACTCGACCTCCTCGACCTGCCCGGCCGGATAGTTGGTGATGACCAGCCGGATCGGGTCCAGCACGCCCATCACGCGCGGCGCGGTGCGGTTGAGGTGCTCGCGCAGGCGGGACTCGAACATCTCGATCTGCACCAGCACCTGCGTCTTGCTCAGGCCCACGTCGGTCGCGAAGCGGCGCAACGCCGCCGGCGGCACGCCGCGCCGGCGCAGGGCGGCGATGGTCGGCAGCCGAGGGTCGTCCCAGCCGGTCACGTCGCCGGCCTCCACCATCTCCTTGAGGCGGCGCTTGCCGGTCATGGTGTGCGAGATGTAGAGGTGGTTGTACTCGATCTGGCGCGACGGAAAGATGCCGAGCGCCTCGATGAACCAGTCATACAGCGGCCGGTGCGTCTCGTACTCCAGCGTGCACAGGGAGTGGGTGACCCCCTCGATGGAGTCGGACTGGCCGTGCGCCCAGTCGTAGGTCGGGTAGATGCACCAGCGGTCGCCGGTGCGGTGATGGGGGGTGCGCAGGATGCGGTACATCACCGGGTCGCGCAGGTAGACGTTGGGCGCGGCCATGTCGATTTTCGCCCGCAGGACGCACTCGCCTTCCTCGAACTCGCCGGCGCGCATGCTCCGGAACAGGTCCAGGTTCTCGGCCACCGGGCGGTCGCGCCAGGGGCTGTCGCGGCCGGCCGATTGCGCCACGCCCCGGTATTCGATGATCTCTTCCGCGGTCAGGTGGTCGACGTAGGCTTGGCCGGCTTCGATGAGCTGCACGGCCAGCTCGTAGAGCCGCTCGAAGTAGTCGGAAGCGTAGTACTCGCGCTCACCCCAGTCGAAGCCCAGCCAGCGGATGTCGGTCTTGATCTGCTCGACGTAGTGGGTGTCCTCGCGCTCGGGGTTGGTGTCGTCGTAGCGCAGCGCGCACACGCCGGCGAACTCGGCGGCGACGCCGAAGTTGACGCAGATCGCCTTGACGTGGCCGATGTGCAGGTAGCCGGACGGCTCGGGTGGGAAGCGGGTCTGCACGCGGCCGCCGTAGCGGCCGGACTCCACGTCGCGCCTGACCGCGGCGCGGACGAAGTCAGCGCCGGCGGCCTCCGCGGCCGGCGTGTCGGCGGAATCGCTCACGAAGGGTTCCGGTAGGCGACGATCAGCCCGTCGCGGATCGGCACCAGGGAGACGGTCCAGCCGCGGTCGGCCGTGATCATCCCGGTGAAGCGCCGTATCCCCTCGGTGTCCTCGGAGCGGTCGGCGTCGTCGAAAATCTTCCCGAACCACAGCATGTTGTCGATGATCAGCACGCCGCCCGGCCGCAGCTTCTCTTCGATCACGGGCAGCGAGTCCGGGTACATGCGCTTGTCGATGTCGTTGAAGATCACGTCGTAGGGGCCTTGGGCCTCGCGCAGGGCGGCCACCGCCTCGCCCACGTGGTAGCGGACGATGCCGTCGTAACCGAGCGCGGACAGGTGCCGGCGGGCGCGCGCGGACAGCCCCTCGTCCCACACGACGTGCTGGACGGTGCCGCCGCCGTTCTCCTGCACGGCGCGCGCGAACCACGCGGTCGAGTAGCCGAATCCGGAGCCCAGCTCGAACACGGAGCGGGCGCCGATCATGCGGGAGATCTGGTAGCAGAGCTGGCCGGAGGCCGGCCCGACGATCGGGAAGCCGACCTCGCGGGCGTGCTCCTCCATGCGGGCGAGCTCCGCCGGGCGGTCGGGTACGAGGTCGTCGAGGTAGCCGCGTACCTCGGAAGAGATCGGGTCCATGCGCAATGCTCTCCGCTCGGCGCGCGGCGCGCAAGCGGCACTGAAGCAGCAGCGCCGGACGGGCTCTTACCTTGATGGATGGACGAACCGCGAGAGTCGATCTGGAGCGTCCCGTCGTCGCTCAAGACGATCTACTATGCCATGTTCACGGTGCTCGCGTCGCTGAGCACCGCTCTGGCGCTGGTCGACGTGTTGAGCCCTGGGTCGCCGGGGAGTATCGTCGACAGGGTTCTTCGGTTCGGCGAGAGGTTGGCACCGATGGCGGTAGCCTCGGCCGCCTTGAGCATGCTCGCGATGGAGGTAGTCGGAATGGTAGGAATCGTGGGTTCGTACTTGCAGCGACGACTCGATGATCATTTCGCGAAACGGGCGAAACGCCTCCATGCAAGGGCCGTTGCGAAGGGCATTGAGAAGGGCCGGGCAGAGGAGCGGGCCAGGTGGGAGGAGCGCGAGCGGCGGATCGCCGAAACCGGAACACGCATCCCCCCGCCGCCGGCCGACGAGTAGGCGCGCTGCGCGGCCCCGATTCAGTCCATGCGCATGCCGCCGTTGACGGCCAGTGTGCTGCCGGTGACGTAGGACGCCGCCTCCGACGCCAGGAACAGCACCGCTCCCGCGCAGTCGGCGGGCTGGCCCAGCCGCTTGGCGGCCGTGGTCAGGCGCAGCGCCTCCAGGGTCTCGGGCGTGTTGGTGCGCTCGTGGATGGCCGTCAGGATCACGCCGGGCGCGACGCTGTTGACGGTGATGCCGGCCGGGCCGAACTCTTTGGCCAGGCTGCGGGTCATCGCCGACAGGCCGCCTTTTGCAGCCACGTAGGCGGTGGCCCCTCCCCCGCCGCCGGTGTGGGCTGAGATCGAGGAGATGTTGATGATTCTGCCCCAGCCGCGTTCGCGCATGGCCGGGGCCAGCAGGCGGCTGGTCAGCATCGCCGCGGTGAGGTCGAGCGCCAGCGTGTCGTGCCAGGCGGACAGCGGCGCCTCCAGCAGGGGCCGCATGTCGAGGACGTCGCCGGCGTTGTTGACCAGGATGTCGATCGGCCCGCCCAGGCGCGCCGCGGCCTCCGTACAGAGATGATCGGCCTGCCGCGGGTCGGTCAGGTCGGCGGCGATCGCCGCAACCGGCGCATCGGAGGCGCGCGCGGCGAGCTCCGCGGCGGCGTCCGCGCTGGAGCGGTAGCCGATCGCGACCGCGGCGCCGTTGTCCATGATCGCCTCGCTGATGGCGCGTCCGATGCCGGTGGCGCCGCCGGTCACCAGGGCGCGCCGCCCGCGCAGGTCGACGTGCAGATCCATCGCGTGCTCCTTCTCGGGTTATCCTCGCATGGAGACGATGGTATGAAGGAGCGAAAGGCGATCGCGGGGCGCTTCGCCGGCAAGGTGGCGGTCGTGACCGGCGGGTCGGCAGGCATCGGCCGCGCCGTCGTCGAGCAGCTCTGCGCGGAGGGCGCGGCAGTGGCCTTCTCCGGGATCGAGCCCGAGCTGGTCGATCAGGCCTCGCGCGACCTTGCCGGGCAGGGATACCAGGTGGCGGCGTGCTGCGGCGACCATGCCGAGGAGACGTTCTGCCGGCGGCTCGTGCGGGAGGCGACCGACCGCTGGGGCCGGCTGCACTACCTGGTGAACAACGCGTTCTCGTTCATCGCCTCCGGGCTCGGCACCGACCGGGAGGCGTGGCTGCGCAGCCTGGAGGCGGGGCCGGTCGCCTACGCGACGATGGCCGACGCGGCGGCGGCCGCCATCCGCGACAGCGGCGGTGGCGCCATCGTCAACGTGTCGAGCATCTCCGCCCGGATCGCGCAGCCGGACCGCTGGACCTACAACGCGGCGAAGGGAGCCGTGCACACCCTGACCAAGTGCATGGCGATGGACTTGGCCCCGTACGGGATCCGGGTGAACAGCGTCAGCCCCGGTTGGATCTGGACCCGCGAGGTGCTGAAGGCGGCCGACCTGGGCGGCGGCGGGCGGGAGAAGTGGGAGCCGGTGTGGGGCCAGTACCACATGCTGGAGCGCTGCGGCGAGCCGATCGAGTGCGCGGGGCCGATCCTGTTCCTGCTCAGCGACGACGCGTCGTTCATCTCCGCGACCGACCTGCGGATCGACGGCGGCTACCTCGGCATGGGGCCGGAAGGACTCGGCAAGGACGCGGTGTTCGCGGGCTCTGACTAGGTCTTGCCGCTGGCGCGGCGCCCCGACAGGGAAGTAGCATCGCCGAATGTCGGCGCGGGAGGGGACGGGTCAGGCCGGCGAGGCACCGACCGCGTCCCTCGTGCTGACCGACCAACAGCGGCAGATCGCGGATCCGGCGCTGCGCGGCAGCCTGTTCGTGTCCGGCTCTGCCGGTGCCGGCAAGACCACCGCGGCCGTGCACCGCCTGCGGCGCCTGCTTGAGGCCGGCGTGCGCGCTGACTCGATCCTGGTGCTGCTGCCGCAACGGACCCTCGTCGGGCCTTACCGTGATGCGCTTCGTGACCCGGGTCTGGCGGCCGGGGCGGCGGTGGCCGTTGCCACCGTCGGGGGGCTGGCCAAGCGGGTCGTGGAGCTGTTCTGGCCGCTGGTCGCCGGGGACGCCGGCTTCGCGGAGCCGGAGCGGGAGCCGGTCTTCCTGACCATGGAGACCGCCCAGTACTACATGGCGCGCGTCATGCAGCCGCTGCTGCGCGACGGCTGCTTCGATTCGCTGGAGATCGACCGCAACCGCATCTACAGCCAGGTGCTCGACAACCTCAACAAGTCGGCCGTGGTCGGCTTCGACCACCTCACCATCGGCGATCGGCTGCGCGCGGCGTGTGGGGATGACGTGGTGCAGGAGCGCGTCTACCGCGACGTACAGACCTGCGCCACCGCGTTTCGCCGTTTCTGCCTCGAGCACGGGCTGCTGGACTTCTCGCTGCAGATGGAGGTGTTCGCGCGCCACCTCATGGACGTGCAACCGGCGCGGCGTTACCTTGCCAAGCTGCATCGCCACCTGATCGCGGACAACGTCGAGGAAGACACCCCGGTGGCGCACGACCTGCTGCTGTCCTGGCTGGGCGATTTCGCCTCCGCCGTGGTGATCTGTGACGACGACGCCGGCTACCGGCGCTTTCTGGGCGCCGACCCCGAGGACGGCCTGCGCCTGCGTGACGCCTGCGACAGCGGGGTGCGCATGGACCGCCTCCCGGAGTCCGACGCGTCGCTGCCGGCGTTCGAACGCCGGCTCGCCTGGCACCTGCAGCCGCCGGCGCGCCGGCCTGCCGATGGCCCGGGGCGCGGCCCGTTCCCGGTGGGCGGCGACGGCGTGCTGCGGTTCGCCCACCACCGTTATTACCCGGAGATGCTCGACTGGGTGGCGGCACGGATCGCCGGGCTGATCGAGGAGGGCGTCGCTCCCGGCCAGATCGTGGTGCTGGCGCCGTTCCTGTCCGACTCGCTGCGGTTCGCGCTGGTCGACCGGCTGGACCAGCGGGGGGTTCCGGCGCACTCGCACCGGCCGTCGCGCGCGCTGAGGGAGGAGCGGGCGACGCGCTGCCTGCTGACGCTGGCGGCGCTGGCCCATCCGTCGTGGCGGCTCCCGGTCGCGGCGGCCGAGATCGCCCACGCGTTGGTCGACGCGATCGACGGGCTGGACCTGATCCGGGCGCGGGTCCTGGCCGACGCCCTGTTCGACCCGGCGCAGTCCGCATCGGGTCTGGCCGCATCGGGTCTGGCCGCATCGGATTTGGAGGCCGGTGGCGCGCTGCGGGCGTTCGCGTCCGCTCCGGCCGGCGTGCACGAACGCATCACTCACACCGTCGGCGGGCGTTACGAGGGGTTGCGGGTCTGGATCGACGACTACCGGTCCGCGGCGGCGATCGACCGGCTCGACCACTTCCTGCGGCGTCTGTTCGGAGAGTTGCTGTCGCAGCCGGGATACGGTTTTCATCACACCCACGCCCAGGCCCGGGACCACGGCCAGGTCGCGGCACAACTGGTCGAGTCGGTCCGCAAGTTCCGGTGGGTGACCGAGCGGCAGCTCGCCGGGGAAGGCGATTCCTCCGACCGGGAGTATGTGGCCACGGTGGCCGACGGCCTGATCGCCGCGCAGTACGTCGATGCGCGCGATGCGGACGCGCAGGAAGCGGTGCTGCTGACGCCGGCCTGGACGTTCCTGATGAGCAACCGGCGTGTCGACCACCAGTTCTGGATCGAGGTGGGCGCGCGCGGATGGTCCGAGCCGCTGCGGCAGCCGCTGACGCAGCCGTACGTGCTCAGCCGCGGCTGGCCGGCGGGCCGGATCTGGGGGGAGGAGGACGAGGCGAGGGAGGGCCGGGATCACCTGTATCGGCTGGCGGTCGGGCTGGTCCGCCGCTGCCGCACGGCCATTCACCTGGGCCTCTGCGACGTGAACGAGCAGGGCTCCGAGTATCGCGGCCGGTTCCTGCGGGCCATCGACGAGGTGCTCCGCTCGGCGAAAGCCGCATGAGCGCATCCGTGGTCGACCCGGCAGCGGCTACCGCCGCTCCTGCGCGGCAGGCGCCGCGCGGGTTCACGCCGCGGCCCAGCCAGCGCGCGGTCCTGTCCTACGACGGTGGGCTGATGGGGATCGCCGCGGTGCCCGGCAGCGGCAAGACCGAGACCGTTTCGATGCTGGTCGACCGCATCCTGGACCTCCAGGCCCTCGACGGCGAGCAGGAGATCCTGGTGGTCACCCTGGTCAACGCCGCCTGCGACAACCTGGCGCGCCGCGTCGATCAGGCCACCGCGGCGCGCACCCTGATGCCCGGCGTCGGCTACCGGGTGCGCACGCTTCACTCGCTTGCGGCCGACATCGTGCGCGAGCGGCCGGAAGCGGTCGGGCTGACCGATGCCTTCGGGATCGTCGACCAGGAACAGTGCGACCAGATCCGGCGGCAGGTCGCCGTCGCCTGGCTGCGCGGCAACGTGTCCCGCTGCGAGTGGCTGCTCGACTCCGAGCTGCCGGAGGAGCGGCGGGCGTTCGTCCGCCGCGAGCGGCTGCCCGATCTGATCGAAAGTCTGGGCGCCGACTTCATCCGCTACGCGAAGGGCGAGCGCGTGCGGCCGGATCAGCTCCAGGCGGTGCTCGGCGATCGCCGCGCCGGCGCGGGCGACGGCGAACCGGATGCCGGCCTGGCGGAGATCGGCACGGCCCTGTACGCCGACTATCAGCGCGCCCTCGACTACCGCGGCGCCCTGGACTTCGACGACCTGATCTGGCGGGCGCTTGATCTGCTGGAGCAGGACCGGGAGCTGCTCGGCCGGCTCCGCGAGCGGTGGCCGTTCATCCTGGAGGACGAGGCGCAGGACTCCAGCGAGGTGCAGGAACGGATCCTCTCCCTGCTGGCCGGCGAGCAGGGCAACTGGGTGCGCGTCGGCGACCCCAATCAGGCCATATTCGAGACCTTCACCACCGCGGACCCGCGCTTCCTGCGCGCGTTCCTGCTCCGCGACGACGTGGCCGCCCGGGAGCTCCCCGAGTCCGGCCGGTCCGCGCCTCGCATCATCGCGGTCGCCAACCGGATGATCGACTGGACCAACGGCCGCCACCCGGTGGCCGAGGCGCGCGATGCGCTCGGCCTGCCGCACGTCAGCCCGACGCCGCCCGGCGATCCGCAGCCCAACCCGCCGGACGGGCAGGCCACCGTGGCCTTCATCCACAAGCCGCTCGCGCCGGAACGCGAGGCGGCGGCGATCGCCGATTCCGTCAGCCGCTTCCTGCCCGCCAACCCGGACGCGACGGTGGCGGTGCTGGCGCCGAGCAACCACCGCGCGGCCGATCTGGTGCAGGCCATCCGGGCGCGCGGCGTGCGCTGCGTGGAGAGCCTGCTGGCCAGCACGGGCGCCACCCGAGCGGTGGCCGAGGTGGTCGGCCACGTGCTGCGCGCCCTGGCGGAACCCGCCTCGGCCTTCGCGCTGGCCGACTGCTACCTCTCGTGGCGGCGCGCCGACAGGGACGAGCCGAAGAGGTGGGCGGCGGCGGAAGCCGGCGCGCGGCTGCTGCGGGGCTGCGAGGCGCTGGAGGACTACCTCTGGCCGCGCCTCGGCCGCGACTGGCTGGCGGAGCAGGACATGGCCGACGCGGAGCGGGAGCTCTTGACGAAGTTCGCCCACCTGGTGCGTCGCTGGCAGGGTGCGGCGGCGTTGCCGATCGACCAGCTCGTGCTGACCGTCTCGCAGGACCTGTTCGAGGAGCCCGACGAACTGGCGGTCTCCTTCAAGCTGGCGGTCAGCCTCCGGCAGGCCGGACGGGTGCATCCGCGCTGGGGCATCCGCGAGATGGTCGACGAGTTGAAGGCGATCGCCGGCAACCGGCGCCGGTTCGCCGGCTTCACGCCGGATCAGTCCGGCTTCGACCCCGCCGCGCACCGCGGCGCGGTGGTGGTCGCCACCATGCACAAGGCCAAGGGCCTGGAGTGGGACCGGGTCTACCTGACCTCCGTGAACGCCTACGACTACCCGGCCGATCCGGACGCCGACCGCTTCATCCCGGAGAAATGGTACCTGGCGGACCGCCTCAACGCCGCCATGGAGGCGTGCGAGGAGGCGCGCTGCCTGCTGGCCGGCACCGCGTACCGCCGGCTGGAGGCGACCTGCCGGGCCCGTATCGACTACATTCGGGAGCGGTTGCGGCTCCTGTTCGTCGGCATCACGCGCGCCCGGCGCGATCTGATCGTTACCTGGAACACCGGTCAGTCCGGTGAGGTCGGCCCCGCCGAGGCGTTCCGTGCCCTGGCCGCGTGGTGGAAGGATCGGGAAAAGGAGACCCATGGCGATCGCTGACGGCCTGATGCTGAGCCAGGCCAGCCTGCAGGACTACGTGGAGTGCCCGTACCGGTTCCGGCTGCGCTACCTGGACCGCCTGGAGTGGCCGGCCGTGGAGGCGGCGCCGGCCGGCCGCAACGAGCGGTTGCGCCGCGACGGTGCGGAGTTCCACCGCATGGTCCACCAGTACCTGCTGGGCGTGCCGGCCGAGCGCCTGCGGGCGCTGGCCGAGCACCGTTCCGCGGGGGACGGGCACGGGTTGGCCGACTGGTGGCGGTCGTTCAGCGAGCACCGGCCGGCGGACCTGCCGGGCGAGCGTTATCCGGAGGTGACGCTGGCGGCGGAAGTGGCCGGCCGCCGGCTGGCCGCCAAGTACGACCTGGTCGTCGTGCAGGAAGGGGGCGGCGCGATGATCCTGGACTGGAAGACCGCCGGCCGCCGCCCGCGGGACGCGACGGTGGAAGGAAGGCTGCAGACCCGCGTGTATCCCTACCTGTTGGCGCTGTCCGGAGGCGCGTTGAACGGCGGGACGCCGTTCGCGCCCGAGCGGATCGAGATGCGCTACTGGTACGCCGCGTTCCCGAACGAGCCCACCGTCATCCGCTACGATCGCGACCGGTTCGAAGCGGACGGTGCGTACCTCGAGGGACTGCTGGAGGAGATCGCCGGGCGTCCGGCCGACGGCTTCGAGCGGACCGACGATCACCGGCGGTGCCGGCTGTGCACGTATCGATCGTTCTGCGGCCGGGGCCGGGAGGCCGGAGACGGCGACGTCGACGAGGACGCGGCGGCCGACGTCCCGCTGTCGATCGACGACGGCGACGAGGCGATCGGGCTGGACTTCGGCGAGGTCGGCGAGGTGTCCTTCTGATGGCTGCCGGCAGGATCGCGCCACACTGGGAGGAGCCGGCGCCGGTGGACGTGCCGGCCGCGCTGCGGGACGCCGTCGGCGGTCCCCCCGTGCTGTCCGAGACTTTGGTGCGGCGCGGCCACGACACGCCGGAGCGAGCCCTGGCGTTCCTGGAACCCCGCCACTACCGGCCGGCGCCGGCCGCCGACCTGCCGGACATGACGCCGGCCGCCGACCGGATCGAGCGGGCGCTGCGCGACGGCGAGCGGATCGGCGTGTGGGGGGACTTCGACGTCGACGGCCAGACTTCCACCACTCTGCTGGTGGAGACGCTTCGGCGCCTGGGGGCCGATCCCGCCTACCACATCCCCGTGCGCGCGACCGAATCGCACGGCGTGGGCGTGGAGGCCCTGCGCGGGTTCCTGGATACGGGCGTGACGCTGCTGCTCACCTGCGACACCGGGGTCGACGACAACGAAGCGGTGGAGTACGCGGCCGGCCGCGGGGTGGACGTGATCATCACCGACCATCACGACCTGCCCCCCGAGTTGCCGCCGGCTCTGGCGGTGATCAACCCGAAGAGGATCGACGGGCCTCACCCGTTGCGGACCCTGCCCGGGGTCGGGGTGGCGTTCCAGGTGGCGCGCGAGCTGTTCGGCCGCGCCGGCCGCATCGAGGAGTCGCGCGAACTGCTCGACCTGGTGGCGCTGGGGGTGGTGGCCGATCTGGCCGAGCAGGTCGACGACACGCGGTTCTGGCTGCAGGTGGGACTGATGGTATTGCGCCGTACCGGGCGGGTCGGCCTGCAGGTGATGATGGAGCTGGCCGAGCTGAACCGGGAGACGCTCGCCGAGGAGCAGATCAGCTTCGCGCTGGGGCCGCGCCTGAACGCCATCGGCAGGCTCGGCGACGCCAACCCCATCGTCGAGCTGATGACGACCGACTCGCGCGAGGCGGCGCGCCGGCAGGTGGAGGAGCTGGAGCGGATGAACGCCCGGCGGCGCCTGCTCACCGATCAGGTGTTCGACGCCGCCTGCGACCAGATCGACGCCGACCCGGGTATCCTCGACCATCCCGGCCTGGTCCTCTTCCACGCGGACTGGCCGCCCGGCGTGATCGGCATCGTCGCCAGCCGGCTGGTCGAGCGCTTCCATCGGCCCACGCTGTTGCTCGCCTCGCCGGACGGCCCCGTGCGCGGGTCGGCCCGGTCGATCGCCGGCTGCAACGTCACCGCTGCGATCGCCGCCTGCGCGGAGTTGCTGGACGGATACGGCGGACACCCCATGGCGGCAGGCGTCTCGCTGCAGCCGGAACGGCTGGAACCGTTCCGCCGGGAGCTGCAGGCCGCGCTGCGCGAGCAGATCGGCGACGGGCCGCCCGCGCCGCGCCTGCCGATCGACGGCGTGCTCGACCTGGGGCAGACCGACCTGGACCTGGTGGCCGCGCTCGCCGACCTCGGCCCGTTCGGTCCCGGCAACCGGGCGCTCACCTTTGCCAGCCACGGCGTCACCATCAAGGGCGTCACCGAGGTCGGGAGGGGAGGCGATCACCGCAAGATGCTGGTCGCCGACCGCACCGGGGCGACCCGATCGGTGATGTGGTGGCAGTCAGGAGGCGATCTGCCTCCCGAAGGCCACATCGACCTGGCGTATCGTATCTCCGCCCACGACTACCGCGGCAGCCGGTCGCTGCAGGTGGAGTGGATCGACGCCAGGCCGGCCGCCGCGCCCACGGTCATCGTCTCCGGAGGCGAGCAGCCGGCGATCGTCGACCACCGCGCCGGTGATGCTGCCGACATGCTGACGGAGCTGGTGGAAGAGCTGGCGGAGCCGCCGGTGATCTGGGGAGAGGACGGCGTTGCCGAACCGGCGAGCGGCCGCGACCGGATCGGTTCGGCACAGACGCTGGTGGTGTGGACGACGCCGCCGGGGCGCCACGAGCTGCAGCAGGTGCTGCGGCGGGCTCGGCCTCGCACCCTGCACCTGTTCGCGGTCGATCCCGAGACCGCACGGGCCGACCGGTTTCTGGCGTGCCTGGCCGGGCTGTGCAAGCACGCGGTCGCTCACCACGACGGCCGTGTCGCCCTCGCCCGGCTGGCCGCCGCCAGCGCCCACCGGGAAGCGACGGTGCACCGCGGCCTCGCTTGGCTCGCCGCCCGCGGCGACCTCACGATCGTGCGGCAGGACGGCGAATCGGTGACGCTCGCCGACGGAGGTGAGGCCGACCTCGAGGCCACCGCCCGTGCGGAAGCCGATGTCCGCGAGCTGCTTACCGAGACGGCAGCCTATCGCCGGTTCTACGCGACCGTGCCGCTCGACGAGCTGATGCGGACGGTGTAGGCGACGTCATCGTTGCGGCCGCAGCAGGCGACGCTGCAGAAGCGTCTGCATGTCCCGCCGGGCGTCGGCGATCAGCAGCACGTAGACGCTGTCATCCATCACCTGATAGATGACGCGATAGGATCCGAGAAGCAGTTGGCGATAGTCGTGGACTCCGAGACTCGACAGCTCGATCGGGTAGCCTCCTCGATGGGGAAGGTCCGCCAAGCCACCGAGTGCTCGCTCAAGTCGGTCGAGGAGTCCCACCCGCTCCGGCCCGCGGTGCCGCTCAAGATAGTCGCAGATTTCGTCCAGATCGGACGCCGCGCTGCGGGTCAGGAGGACCTGGCACGGCATCAGCCCTGCGGTCGACGCTCCCGCAGGCGCGCGATGACCTCAGCCGCAGGCTGCACCTGACCCGCTTCGATCTCCCGGCTCCCCATCGCCAGAATCCTGAGGAGGGCAATCGTCTCCTGCATCTCCTCGAAGCTGTCGATGTCCTGTATGACGGCCTTGGCCTCGCCATTCTGGGTGATGATCAGAGGTTCCTGATGGTCTCCAAGGGTGCGAACGATTTCCGAGGCGTGAGCCTTGAGGTAACTGATCGGCTTGATCCGGGCGGAGAGGTTCATGGGGAGGACTCCTGGCGATCTGAATATGGACTGGAAACAGGTCGCATGCAAGATCCCGGGCGCGGCGCGGCCGGTTACCGAGGAGTCCTCGAATCGACGATCCTTCGCGACCGCGCCTCGCGACGAGCTGACGGGGCTGCTGTAGCGGCGCCCGCCTCGATCTTCTGCCAGTCCAGACCCAACTGCGCCATCTGCCCCTGGAGCGCGGTGCGCCGGTAGGACGATCGGACCGCATGCAGTGCGAACCCGACGCCCAGGACGGCCGACGGGATCAGGAACCACGGATCGCGGCCCGCCACCACGTTGATCATGAACAGGACGCCGCTTACCGCGGCGGCGGCGGCTCCGTGCGATCGCAGGCGGGCGCGCGCCTTCTGCATGGCCCGCACCAGTTCCAGCCGCTGGTCGCCGAGGTAGCCGGCCGCGTCCAGCTCGTCGGCGGCTCGGCGGCGGTTGGCGGCATGGACGGCGTGCTGGACGAGGGCCGTTGCCCCACACGCGAACGGAATCATGAACCACGGGTCTCTGCCGGTGGCCGCGTTGATGCCCAGCAGCAGGGCGTTGATGCCGGCGAAGGTGACCCCGTGCATGACCAGCGACCGCTGCAGGCGTGTCGCCTTGCCGCGGATCTTCTGGCGCAGGAGGTGGAAGCGCTCTTGAGGTGCCACGGTGATCAGAACGATAGCACGCGTCGGCTCGCCAGTTCAGTTCGGGGAGCGCTCTGAGTCCTCCCAAAGGCCTTCGAGGCCGGCGAAGGCCAGCGTTCGCCCAAAGTTCTCGATGTTGTCCTGCACGTTGAGGATCAGACATCGGTCATCGCCGCCGTTCTTCACACCGCGCAAGCCTCTGCCGATCATCTGGAAGTAGAGATTTGGGCTGTAGACCGGCCGCGCGACGATGATGGCTCGGGTCTTCGGCGCGTCGAATCCTTCGGCGAGTAAGCGACAATTGACGAGCACGTTGATCTCGCCCCTCCGGAATTCCTCCACCGCTCTTCGGCGGGCTGCACCTCTCGTGTCGCCGCTTACCGCTCTCGAACGGACGTTTCGATGGCCCCGTGATCTGCTCTCGAGAGTATCCGCATGTCTTGTAGTTGGCGGATGACTGCCTGCGGATCGTCGCTAGCGAATGCGCCGCTATCGAGTCGGTTGCGGCCGTATCTGTTCGCCAGTCTGGCGGTCTCGCGGGCATCGTGCCCCCGGTACGGAGTCGCGGTGAGACCCAGCAGATGCGGCTCATCGGGCCGCTGCCATCGAGTCAGCCCGATCTCCTGCATCACGGAGGTGGACTCCCGAGTGACAGAGCGGTGCGCTTCGTCGAAGACAACCAGCGTGAAGTCGCGAAGGAAGCCATACTCCGGGGCGGAAATTCGCTTTGTGAGCATCTTGATCGTCGCTACCACGACGTGAAGCTGTCTCGTCGGCTTCGGCGGCGGGGCCTGGTTGCCCACATCTTGGAGCTGAGTAACCGCGTAGCGTGGGCGCCGATGCCGGACCACACCTGCCGCCATGCCTCGAACGCCTGTTCGCACAGTTCCGCATGGTCCGTGACCCAAAGGACGCCGCCATCAAAGCCGTCGTGACGGATCGCTTCGAAGACGGACTGCACCGCTACGCGGGTCTTTCCGGATCCGGTCGGAGCTACCATCAAGAGGTGTGTAAACGAAAAAGGCGGCGCCCTGTAGAGTCCTGAAATCACCACAAAATCAGGAGGACACCGCCGTGGAAGAGTTGGTCACGAAGGACAGCACCCAGTCAAGCGCGTGCTGGCAGGCCATGGAGGAGATGGCCCGGCGCCACGTTCAGCAGTGGCTGCAGGGATTGCTTGAGGACGAGGTGACGCAGTTTCTGGGCCGCGCTCGATACCATCGTCGGGGCGAAGGCGAACGCGGATATCGCAACGGCTACGGCAAGCCGCGGCAGCTGACGACACGGGCCGGCACGGTGACGGTGCGTCGGCCGCGGATACGAGGGCTGGAGCAACGGTTCGAGAGCGCGTTGCTGCCGCTGTTCGTGCGACGGACGCCGGCGGTCAACGACGTGCTGCCGGAGCTGTACCTGCACGGTCTGGCGCTGGGAGACTTCGAGCTGGCGCTGCGCGGGCTGTTCGGCGAGGAGGCGCCGCTGTCGGCGAGCACGGTGGCGCGGGTGAAGGAACGCTGGCACGCCGAGGCGGCCGCGTGGCAGGAGCGCAGCCTGGCGGACCTGGGTCTGGTGTACCTGTGGGTCGACGGCGTGTACGTCAAAGCGGGTCTGGAGAAGGACAAGGCGGCACTGCTGGTGGCGATCGGCGGGCTGGCCGACGGGCGCAAGGTGCTCATCGCGCTGCGCAGCGGGTACCGGGAGTCGACCGAGAGCTGGAAGGGGATGCTCAGGGATGCCCGGCAGCGGGGTCTTCGCTGTCCGCGGGTGGTGATCGGCGACGGGCACCTGGGAATCTGGGCGGCGCTGCGGGAGGTGTATCCGGACGCCGATGAGCAACGGTGCTGGAACCACCGCATCGTCAACGTGCTCGACCAGGTGCCGAAACGCTCTCAGGAGGAAGCGAAGGGGAAGCTGCGAAAGATCGCCTACGCAAAGACACTCAAGGAAGCCGAAGAACGCCGGCGATCATTCCAGAGCTGGGCACGAAGCGAGGAGCTGCAGCGGGCGGCCGAGTTGATCGAGGAGGACTGGGAGCGGATGGTGAGCTACTACGGGTATCCGCGAGCTCACTGGCGGCACCTGCGGACGACCAACGTGATCGAATCACCGTTTGCGGCGTTGCGGTTACGGACCGACGCGGCCAAGCGGTTCAAGAAGGTAGCGAACGCCACCGCGGTGATCTGGAAGATGCTGCTGGTGGCCGAGACGAAATTCCGGAAGCTGAACGGGCCGGAGCTACTTCACGACGTGTGGGAGGGAGCCGAATACCGAGACGGAGTTCGAGTCGACGAGCATCAGGAGCGGGACGCTGCCTGACTCGTTTACACACCTATTGACAGGACCTCTCCGGTCGGCATGCTGATCATTCCGAGCCGCTGAGCGCCGTCGCCATCACTCGGGAGCAGCATAGATCGGACGTTCTTGACGATGGCCTTCTGATAGTCATGAAGCGCCGGCAGCGCGTAGGGACCTTCCACCTCCACGTATGGCGGAAGGCTTCTGTTCCGCGCACCCGTTCATTCGGCGGAGAATCCGAGCGAGTGGACGAACTTGACCGCTGGCTTCGACCGCGCCTATCGCTCCGGCGGATCCAGATGGTCCAACGCGTATCGACACTCGCAGAGCGCGTCCGGTCCATGGACGGCGATGGCTGCCTCGGCAATGCGCGCATCCGTCATCTCGTCTCCGTCCTCAATCATGGCGAGAAAGGAGGAAGGCAGGCTGTCGCGCAGTCCTTCTACGCCTACCGCTGCCAGGAGGCGCTCGGCGTCCGTCGAGTGCTTCCATACGGCGGCGCGCTGTTCGTCAACTTCCTGTGGTGTTGGGTGCAGATAGCTGACCGCAGCAGAGTGCCGTCTCAGGTTCTCCTGCTCGATCTTGGTATCTCCAAAGTGTATGAACGCGCGCAAGTAGGCAACATGTGTCTCCTTGCGTGTTGTCGTGTAGTCATCCTTCTTCTTTCCCGGGTCATGCCTGTATCCGGACCAGCCTTGAGGTTCGGTGCCTTCGCCGGCGATTTGATAGTAGACAGGTTCTGAATTCCCGGTCTCCGTGTCAGAATTATCCCCAATCCATACTCGGTGATTGACGATGGCGTTAGCGACAATGCTGCAACTAAACCCTACTCCATGCATGTAGCAACACTCCCATAGGTCGGTATAGGGAACTCGTTCACCGTGCTTACGACAATCCTTCAGAAGGTCTATGGTGACGAATGTCGCGGACTGCAGACCAAGAAGCTCCGATGCAGGATATTTAGATGCAGGATGCAGGAACTCCACGGCCTCAACGAGCCGTCGTGAGTTGTCTTCCTCGAGGATTTCGTTTGCGGGGAGGTTTGCGTGCTTTCGTAGAAACTCAACCGAGGCTTGCTCGCTGTCCTTCACTTCGCCTGTTCCCATGTCGGCGTCGGACATCAGGTTGTCATGCGGATCGGATCAGCTTGAGCCCCGGTATGTCGGAGAAGTCACCATCATGGGCCGCCAGTGGGCAGTCCATCAGGATAGCGGTTGCGGCAATCCATGCATCGGCTGACTTCAACTCTCGACCGACGGATCTCCGTTCGCTTCGCAAGCGCGCGCAGATGTGGACCAATTCATCACTTGCCCACACAACCTCGTATTGATTGAGGTGTTCACCAAGCCTGGCCTGACGCCGCTCCCCCCAATCGTTCTTATATGTCCCGAACCATAGTTCCTCCAAGGTCTGAAAAGAGATGAGGCTGCGACGACCCGCGAGTCGCCGCTCATAGTACGGTGCCCGGTCATCGTGATTGTAGGTGATCGAAACGACACTGGTGTCCACGATTACCTGCGGCGCAGCAGTCATCGAGCGTCACGGCCTTCCCGGATGATGCGCATGAACTCATCGACATCGAACGGCTCGCTCGCCCTGACGACGTTCTCAGGGTCGAAAATCGTCGGGTTGGGGTCGTTCAACAATTCGCCGAGATCGAACGGCTCCAGCGACGATCGGGTCCCTTTGAGCTGCCCGACATGAAAGTCCACCAAGCTGCCGTCGACCGCGAATCGGGCGCGGCCGCTAGCCTTGACGTACTGCGTCGCGCGGCGCTTCATCTCTTCGTCCAGTGCGGCATCGAATCGGAGCCGAACGCTGGGCTGGCCGTAGCTGTGGAGCTGAGCGGTCCGCCGCTTCCAGTCGACCATCATCAGTCGTCCCTGCAGGGTGGCATCGACTTCCTCTGACGTGGCGCGGTCGCGGACACGGCTCATTCGGGTCAGGGTCAAGGAACTGTCGGTGTCGGGGTCTCTGAGCCGTATCAAATCGATCTCCTCCGACAGGTCATTTCGCATGGCCATCAACTCCTCAGCGACGCGTTGCGGCAGTGAAGGGTCTTGATCACCTTCGCAGTTCAGAATGTCGTTCAGAGCGCGAACGCCGCAGTCCAGCAGATCGTGTTGGGCACCGGGCGGAGGAGACAGCTCGAGCTCAGCAACAAACGAACCCGGCGACGTGTGCACCAGCCGCAAGGCGCTGTGGTCCCGCACGAGATTCGACGGCTTGCGTTGACGGGAAGGATCGGCGCCCATCAGATGGCCCACCATGAGTCGCAGAGCGCGCTGCACATGCGTCAGGGTCTTCTGCAGGTCTCCAACGGCCAGCCCGTCCTCGCCGACGCGTGGCCCTTCGAACGTGATGTGTAGCTGGTTCTTCGGCATACCCTCCTCGTTGGTCCGGGTAGACAGCAGGATGACGATCTGAACGGGCATGATTCTATCATCCTCATAACAGGCGTTCCGGCGGCAGCGCTTTCATCCGACGCGGGTCCACCGGGAAGGACGCCGTTTGACCGTGCGCGTGGCCGGCGGGGATGATCCGTCCGTGGCGGCAGAGGCGGGTTCGCTCTTCGTCGTCGCCACACCGATCGGGAACCTGGAGGACATCACCCTGCGCGCGATGCGCGTGCTGGGCGAGCTGGACGCGCTGGCCTGCGAGGACACGCGGCGCACCCGCGCCATCTACGAGCACTACGACCTGCCGCGGCCGCGGAGCATTTTCTCCTACCACCGCCACAACGAAGCCGCTGCGGGGGCGCGCATCCTGGCGCTGCTCGCGCGCGGCGAGTCCGTGGGCCTGGTGTCCAACGCCGGCTATCCGTGCATCAGCGATCCCGGCCACCTGGTCGTCCGGCAGGCGATCGAGGCCGGCCATTGCGTGGAGGTGATTCCGGGCGCCAGCGCCGCGCCCTGCGCGCTGATCGTCTCCGGCCTGCCGACGGGTGCCTACCTGTTCCTGGGCTTCCCGCCGCGCAAGGCCGGGCGCCTGCAGACGGCTCTGGCCGGGGCGGCGGACGGGGAGCATACGCTGGTGCTGTTCGAGGCACCCGGGCGAGTCGCGGCGCTGCTGCAGGCGGCGGCTGCCGCGCTCGGCGATCGGCGGGCCGCGGTGTGCATCGAGCTGACCAAACGGTTCGAGCAGGTGCACCGCGGCTACCTGACCGAGCTGATCGAGCGCGTCGACGGGATGGATCTGCGCGGGGAGGTGTGCGTTGTCATCGCCGGCAACGACCGGCGCCTCGTCCGCTGACGGGCGCCCCCGGCGGCTGGTCACCGCCCACGGAGCGTTGCGGCTGCCGGCGTTCCTGCCCGACGCGACCCGCGGGGTGGTGCGCACGCTGGCGCCCGACGACCTGGCGGCCGCGGGGGTAACGGCGCTCATGGTCAACTGCCTGCACCTGGCGCGGGCACCGGGGACGCAGACGATCGCCCGTGTCGGCGGACTGCACGCCTTCATGGGCTGGGGCGGCCCGCTGGCGGCCGACTCGGGCGGGTTCCAGGCGCTGTCCATGGCGGGCGTGCGGGTCACCGACCGGGGACTGAGCGTCACCGGCCGGGGATCGGGCCGGCTGCACCTGACGCCGGAACGGACGGTGCGCCGGCAGCTTCAGCTCGGCGTCGACATCGCCTTCTGCCTCGATCACTGTCCGCGGCCGGACGCCGACTACGCCGCGCACCGGGAGAGCGTGCGGCGCACGGTACTCTGGTCCGCCGCGTGCCGGCACGAGCTGGCGCGCGCCGCGGAGGCCGGGGCCGCCGTGCCGTTGCTGTTCGCGGTCGTGCAGGGCGGCCCATACCGCGACCTGCGGGCCGGCTGCGTGGAAGAGCTGCTGGCGCTCGGGTTCGACGGGCTGGGCTTCGGCGGCTGGCCGATCACGGACGGCCGGCTGGACGACATGGTGCACGCGGTGGCTGAGCTGGCCCCCGCCGAGGTGCCGCTGCACGGCCTGGGGATCGGCAGCCTGGGCGCGCTGCGCGAAGCCGCGGCCGCCGGCTACCGGCTGTTCGACTGCGTGCTGCCGACGCGCGATGCCCGCCACGGCCGCCTGTACGACGACGGCGGCGGGTCGGTTTCGATCCGGGACGAGCGGTTCGCGCGGCGGCAGGAAGCGGCGGTGGAAGGCTGCGACTGCACGGCATGCCGGACCTGGCCCGCCGCCTACCTGCACCACCTGTTTCGCGTCGGCGACGCGCTCGGTCCCCGCCTCGCTTCCATCCACAACCTGCGGGTCTACAGCCGCGTGGTCGGCGCTGTGGCGGAATGAGCGGGGCGCATCCTTTCGCCGCGGAGCAGGAACTGCTCCGGGCGCTGCGGGCGACGCGCAAGTACGGACGGGTGCACGGAGAGGTGCTGGGACGGGTTGCCCGCCGTTCGCTGGCCACCCACGGGCGCCGCGATGCCCTCAAGGCGGCCAAGCGTGCGCTGCACGAGCTTGCCGGCGCCTTCCTGGACGCGGACTCCTGCCGCCGCGCGGAGCGGCTGGTGCGGTCGATGGCGGTCGCGGATGCCGAGGGCCGGCGGCAGGTGTGCCGGGCGGTGCTGGGGCTGCACGCCTCCAGCGCCGAGCGGCTGCCGGTGATCGAGGAGCTGTACGAACGTATCTGGCAGGCTGCCGCTGACGCTCGCGGCCTGCCGCGCGACACGCCGGTGCGGGTGCTCGACCTGGCATGCGGGCTGGGCCCGTTCGCGCTGCCGTGGATGGGGTTGGCGCCCGGCAGCAGCTACCGGGGCGTCGACGCGGACGGCCGTGTCGTCGACCTGGCGCGGGCGGCCGTGCCGCATCTGGAGGTGCACGCGTTGCGCGAGCCGCCGGAGGTCGAGGTGGGCGACGTGCTGGAGCCTCCCGCGGCGCCGGGCGGGGACGACCTGGTGCTGATGCTGAAGACCCTGCCGACCCTGGAGCGGCTGGAGCCGGGCGCGGGCGTCGACCTGGTGCGCCGCACCGCCGCGCCGGTGGTGGTGATCTCCACCGCGACCGGCAGTCTGGGAGGCCGGCGCCACCTGCGCCACGACGAGCTGATCGAGCGGACGCTGGCTGCCAGCGGCCGCCGCGCCGCTCGCTTCGAGATGGCGGGCGAGGCCGTGGTCGTGACGTGGTAGCCCCTACTTCCGCCAGAACGCGGGCGTGAGCAGCACCACCACGCTGTAGAGCTCCAGCCGGCCGGTGAGCATGGCCAGGCAGAGGAACAGCTTCACGGCCGCCGGGTAGTGGCCGTAGTGCTCAGCCGGGCCGATCGCCCCGAACCCGGGGCCGATGTTGCCGACGGTGGAGAGCGCTGTCGAGAACGACGACAGCAGGTCGGTGCCGGCCGCCGCGACGACCAGCATGGTGACGATCAGGATCGCGATGTACAGGAAGAAGAAGGTGACGATCGGATGGATGATGTCCTTCTTCAGCGGGCGCGCGGTCACCCGCGTCGGGAACACGCCGCGGGGGTGGATGAGGTAGCGCATCTCGTTGGCCGCCAGCTTGAAGAGGGTGATGACGCGCACCACCTTGATGCCGCCGGCGGTGGATCCGGCACAGCCGCCCACGAACATCAGCGCCATCAGCACGGCCTTGCCGAACTCCGGCCAGCGGCTGTAGTCGGCGGTGGTAAAGCCGGTGGTGGTCAGGATGGAGACCACCTGGAAGGCGCCGTACCGCAGGCTGTCGATGGCCGAGTCGTAGACGCTCCCGTACAGGGTCAGCGTCACGACCAGGATGGCGGCCGCGGCGATCGCCAAGTAGACGCGGAACTCCACGTTGGACACCAGCACCCGCAATCCGCCGCGCCCGAGCCGGAAGTACAGGGAGAAGTTCACGCCGGCGGCCAGCATGAAGACGATGACCACGAGGTCGACCCACCCGGACTGGAAGCTGCCGATGCTGTCGTTGCGGGGCGAGAACCCGCCGATCGCGACCGTGCTGAAGGTGTGCATCACGGCGTCCAGCGGCGGCATGCCCGCCACCATCAGCAGCGCCACCTCCAGGGCGGACATGCCCAGGTACAACAGCCACAGGATCTTGGCCGTCTGGGCGATGCGCGGCGTGAGCTTGTCGACGGTCGGACCCGGCGCCTCGCTGCGCAGAACCTTCAGCCCGCCGATCCCCATGCGCGGCAGGATCGCGACGGTGAGGACGACGATTCCCATGCCGCCCAGCCATTGCATCAGCGAGCGCCAGAACAGGATGGAGCGCGGCAGCGCCTCGATGTCGGTCAGGATCGTCGCGCCGGTGGTGGTGAAGCCGGACATCGCCTCGAAGAAGGCGTCGGCGTAGTCCGGGATCGCGCCGGAGAGCACGAACGGCAGCGACCCCGACAGCGACACGCTGATCCAGCTCAGCGTCACGAACAGGAACCCCTCGCGTGTCAGCAGCACTTCCCGTGCCACGTGCCGGAGGCCTGCCAGCACGGTCGCCGAGAGCAGCCCGACGAACGCGGCCGGCACCAGGAAGGCGGCGACCTGCTCGGGCTCGCCGAGCGCCAGCGCGAGCAGCGCACAGCCGGCCATGCAGCCGACGATCACCAGCTGCAGCGCCGCGACCGTCTTGAGGATGGAGCGGACGTTCAAGAATCGAAGAGCTCTTCCACCCGGCCGATCGCGTCGGTGCGGGCGATGATGGTCAGCCGGTCGGCGTCCTGCACGACCAGGTCGCCGCGCGGCAGCAGGGTCTCGCCGTCGCGGCGCACGGAGACGATCAGCGACTCTTCCGGCAGGTTCAGTTCCTGGATCCGCCGGCCGGCCATGCGGGACGCATCCTCGACGGTGCTCTCGATCACCTCGGCCTGCCCGCCGAACAGGCTGGCGACGCTGCGCACCCTCCCCCGGCGGACGATCCTGAGCACGGCGCTGACCACGCTGTTCTTGGGACTGATGATCACGTCCACGCCCAGGCGGTTGGCCAGCGTCAGGTAGTTGTACCGGTTCACCAGCGCGATCGAGCGCTTGATGCCGTAGGTCTTGGCGTAGATCGCCGCCAGGATGTTGAGCTCCTGGTTGGCGGTGGTGGTGATGATCAGGTCATGGTCCTTGAGGGATTCCTCCTCGAAGAATCCCTCGTCGGAGATGTCGCTGTTGATCACGATCGCGCCCGGAAAGCGGTCCGCCAGGGCCTTGCTTCGGGCCGTGTCGCTCTCGATGATCTTCAGCCGCCGCCTGCGCGCGAAGGCGCGCAGCAACCGCAGCCGCCCTCCGCGCTCGCGGCTTTCGATCAGAGACTCGGCGACGAAGCTGCCGACGCGTCCGCCGCCGACCAGGATGACCTGGCGCATCCGCAGCTTCGGCCGGCCGGCGCGGTCGAAGAGCTGGTCCAGGACCTCTTCGGACGCGCTGAGGTACAGCTCGTCCCCCTCGCGGACCCGCGTGTCGCCGCGCGGCAGGTAGAACCGTTCGCCGCGCAGCAGCCCGCACACCAGGAACTCCAGCGGCAGCTCGGCGCGCGCCTGCGCGATGGTGCGGTCGCAGAAGGCGGAGTCGCCCATGATCGGCAGCACGCGCATCTCGATGTCGGTATCCCCGAGGGTCACGACCTCGCTGGTGGCGCCGTGCTCGACGGTCTGCACGATGGCGCGCCCCGCCTCGATCTCGGGATTGACGATGTAGTCGATGTCCAGCATCGACCCGTCGAACAGGTGCGAGCGGGCGTGGTACTGCTGGTTGCGGACGCGCGCGATCTTGAAGGGGACGGAGAACTCGCGCGACGCCAGCCCGCAGGCCACCATGTTGAATTCGTCCGAATCGGTCAGGGCGATGAAGAACTCCGCGTCCTGGATCCCCGCCCGGCGGAGCAGGCGCAGGTCGTTGCCGGCTCCGGTGATGACCATGCAGTCCAGGTGGTTGAGCGCGTACTTGGCGGTATCGGCGTTGCGCTCGACCAGGGTGACGTCCTGGTTGTCTGCGATGAGCTGCCTGGCGAGTTGGAAGCCGGTGCTGCCGGCCCCGACCACGACGATCTTCCGCGGCATCGGGCCGATGCTACCACCGACGGGAGGGCTTTATAATCGGCGGCATATGAGTCAGAAACCAAGCTACCGAATCGCCGTGTACCCCGGCGACGGCATCGGCCGGGAGGTCACGCCGCTGGCCTTCGACGTGCTGAATCAGGCCATTGACGGCCAGATCGAGCTCGACTGCACGGAGTTTCCGTGGGGGGTCGACTACTACCTGGAGCACGGTTCGCCCACCCCGCCGGACTACATCGAGCAGCTCCGAGGATTCGACGCCATCTACCTCGGCGCGGTGGGGGCACCGGGCCAGATGCCGGATCCGGTCTCGCTGGAGCCGCCGGTGCGGATCCGCCAGGCGTTCGACCAGTACGCCTGCCTGCGGCCGGCGTTGCTGCTGGACGGGGTACAAAGCCCCCTCGCCGGCATGGAGCCGCGGGCGATCGACCTGCTGGTGGTGCGCGAGAACTCCGAGGGGGAGTACGTCAACCAGGGCGGACGCTTCCGCCGCGGGGAGCCGGACGAGATCGCCGTGCAGTCGGCCATCCACACCCGCGCAGGCGTAACCCGCATCCTGCGCTTTGCGCTGGAGCAGGCGCGCGGCCGGCGCCAGCACATGACCATGGTGACCAAGTCCAACGCCCAGAAGTACAGCTTCGTGCTCTGGGAGGAGGTGCTGGAGGATCTCGTCCCGGAGTACCCGGACGTCCGCACGGACCGGCTGTACGTGGACGCCGCGGCAATGGACTTGGTGCGCCGCCCGCGCGACTTCGACGTGATCGTGTCTTCCAACCTGTTCGGGGACATCCTTTCGGACCTGGCGGCGATGGTGGTCGGCGGCATGGGCATGGCGCCGAGCGCCAACATCCGCCCCGACCGCGGCGCCCCGTCGATGTTCGAGCCCGTGCACGGCTCGGCGCCGGACATCGCCGGCAAGGGGATCGCCAATCCCACGGCCGCCATCCTGAGCGCGGCCATGATGATCGAGTGGCTCGGGCACGCCGCGCCGGCCGAACGTATGCGCGCCGCCTGTGAGGCCGCGCTGGCCGGCGGCGCCGGGACGCCGGACATCGGCGGCGCGCTGTCGAGCGCGCAGTTCGCGGAGCGGGTGACCGAGCGACTGGCCGGCTGAGCGGTCAGCGCCCGTGGCCGGCGAGCTGGAGCGCCTGCGCGCGGAGCTGGCCGAAGCGCGCCGGCTCGCACGTCTGGACCCGCTCACGCAGGCGTGGAACCGGCGCGCCATCGTCGAGTTGCTGCACGGCGAGTTGGAGCGCGCACGGCGGGAACGCAGCCGCGTGGCCGCGCTGTTCATCGACCTTGACCGCTTCAAGCGGATCAACGACCGGCACGGACATGCCGCCGGCGACGCGGTGCTGTGCGAGGCGGCCGCGCGCATGCGGGCGGTGGTGCGGCCCTACGATCCGGTCGGCCGCTACGGCGGCGACGAATTCCTGGTGATCATCGCCGGAGCGGGCGCCGAGCGCGGCGCGGCGCGGGTGGCCGCGGCGATCGGCGCCGGACTGCGGGGCCGGCCGATCGCTACTCCGGCGGGTGAGGTGCGCGTAACCGCGAGCATCGGCGTGGCGGTCGCATGCGCGGGCGCCCGCGACCCGGAACGCCTGATCGCCGACGCCGATCGCGCCATGTACGCTGCCAAGCGCGCCGGCGGCGATGCCGTACGGGATGACGCTCCGTCATGACGGAGGAAAGGAGCTGACGTGAACGAAATCCAGCGATACGAGTTCGACCGGCAGGGTTTTCTGGTCATCGAGAGCATGCTGAACGCAGGGCAGGTGGCACGCCTGGCGGAGGCGGTCGACTCCCTGGAGGAGCACGCCGTGGCCCGCATCGACGCGCCGCCGCGCAAGCTCAGCTCGCGGGGGAGCGAGTATCACGCCGACCCCGATCTGGGGTATCACGTCGAGGGCTCCCGTGAGGAGGGAGCCACCGTCATCATCGAGGACTTCTGGAACGCCGATCCGGTCTTCGATCTGCTCATCGGGCATCCGCCGACCATGGACTGCGTGTGCTCGGTGATACGGGGCCGCCCCACGATCAACAATTCGGAGATCCGCATCCGCTATCGCGGCAACCAGACCGGCAACCACGGTGGCACGCGCTCCGCGAAATACCGCTACGACGTCAACCGGAACGGCATCGACTGCATGATGGTGCGCATGGTGTACTTCCTGCACGACGTCAGCCGTGAACAGGGAGCGTTCTGCGTCGTCCCCGGCACCCACAAGGGCAACTTCGACTGCCCCTACGAGGGCAGGGACCCGGACCTCGAGCCCGGAGTGGTCGGCCTCGAAGTCAAGGCCGGCGACGCCATCTTCTTCACCGAAGCGCTCCGCCACGGCGGCTTGACCAATCGCTCCGCGCAGGTCCGCAAGACCCTGCACGTCGGGTACGGCCCCTGCTTCATGATGTCCCAGAACATCGCCACCATGGATGAGCCGCCGTATCTGACCGATGCCACGCGCGCCCGCCTGACGGAAGCGCAACTCGACCTGTTCCGCCCCTTTCCCGGCCGCTGAGTGACCGCACGGAGCACCGCCGCGCGCGCGGCCGCGGGCACCTCGCTCAGCGAGCCAGCCAGGCGCTGAAGCGCTCGTTCATCTCGTCGCCGCGGTCGCTCCACCAGCGCCAGTCGTGGTGCAGCGCGCGCTCCATGTTGGCGGGCGTCGTCGGCATGTGCGGCGCCATGTCCACCCCCGTCTCCTCGTGCTCGGTGACCAGCGCGGTGCCGGAGCGGCGTACCGGTCCGTAGGAGATGTAGCGGCTCACCGCCGCCATCGACTCCGGCTTGCCGGCGAAGGCGATGAACCGGCGCGCCTCCTCCAGGTTTGGGGCACCCGCGACGATGACGAGCTGGCTGTTGTCCAGAATCTGCCCGTCCCAGACGATCACGAACGGCTGGTTCTCCCGCACCTGGGCGTTGAAGATGCGCCCGTTGTAGGCGGTGCTCATCACCACCTCGCCGTCGGCCAGCATCTGCGGCGGCTGCGCGCCGGCTTCCCACCACACGATGTGGTCCTTGATCGTGTCGAGCTTCCGGAACGCCCGATCCACGCCCTCCGGCGTGTCGAGCGTGGCGTACACTTCTTCCAGCGGCACGCCGTCGGCCAGCAGCGCCATCTCCAGGTTGTCGCTCGGCACGCGCCGCATGCCGCGCCGTCCCGGGAAGCGCTCCAGGTCGAAGAAGTCCTCGATCGTGGCCGGCTTGGCGTCCGGGAAGTGTTGCGGATGGTAGGCGTAGATGGAAGAGAAGAAGATGGTCCCCAACCCGCAGTCGGTCAGAGTCCCGGTGACGAAGTCCTCCTCCGCAGGGGTGCCGTCCGCCGCCGCCGGCAGGTCCTCGACGGCGATGAACTCCAGCAGTCCCTCGTCGCAGCCCAGCACGGCGTCGGCCACGTTCAGGTCGACCACGTCCCAGTACACGTTGCCGGTCTCCACCTGCGCGCGGATCTGCGCGAGACCGCCGTTGTAGTCCTCCAGCTTCACCTCGATCCCGGTGGCGGCCGTGAACGGCTCGTGATACGCCTGCTGGCTCGCACGCGCATACGATCCGCCGAAGGACACGACGGTCAGCGACTGCTCGGCGGCAACCGGCATGCCGAAGACGAGGAGGGCGAGTAGGACCGCGCCCGCCAGAACACGCCCCCGGGTCAGACTGGTTGTTCTCATCCTCCCATCATCGCGTTGGCATACCCGGAGAGGTCAAGGCCGGTGAGGACAGCGAAGTGACGCCTTGAAACTGTCAGCCGGAGTCGAGGTGGGCGATGGTGAGGGGGCCCTGCGGGAGCACGCAGAGCCGCTCGGGGGCGAGGTCCGCCAGGGTGGACTCGATGTCGCGGGTCGGGGTGAGCAGGGCCGCGCGGATCTCTTCGTCGCCGAGGCCGTCGCTGTAGACGTAGACGTCGGCGTGGCGCTGGATCTGGGCCTGGATCTGCACCTGCCACTGGTCGTGTGCGGAGAAGCCGGGTTGCCGCAACATCTCCAGGATCGCGTCCGGCGAGCCGGCCTCGGCCAGAAGCTCGGCGTAGCGGCCGTGGCTGGGCAGCCCGTCCGAGCACTCGGCGGCCATGATGATGGCGCCTCCGGCACGCACGATGCCGCGCGCGGCCTGCATGCCCTTCACGGTCTGGTACAGGTTCTGGTCGAGCGGATAGCCGCTGTTGGTGGTGACCACTGCGTCGAACGGCTCGTCCACGGGCACCATGGCGCTCCGGCGCACGAAGTCGCAGCCGCGCCGGTGGGCGGCCACCACGTCGCCGGCGAACAGGCCGGTGATCCGGCCCTCCGTGTTCAGGGTGACGTTGAGCAGGAACAGCGGCTCGATGAGCGCCGCCGCCTCCCGCATCTCCTCCCAGATCGGGTTGCCGTCCGTGATCCCCCAGGTGGCGCGCAGGTCGCCGATCATGGCGTAGCCGTGGTTGGTGAGGACGCTCTCGCTGCCGGCCAGCGCCGGCAGGGCGCCCTTGGGGCCGCCGGAAAAGCCGGCGAAGAAGTGCGGCTCGATGAAGCCGGTGAAGATCACCAGGTCGGCCTCCATCACCGCTCGGTTCAGGCGGATGGCGTTGCCACGGCTGGTGGTACCGGCGGCGACCAGCTCCGCGTCGTCCCAGGCGTCGTGCTGCCGGCAGCGGTAGCGGTCGACGACCCCGTCGCCGAGCATCTGCCGCAGCTCCGCGTCCGTCTGCGGGCGGTGCGTGCCCAGGGCGTTGATCAGGGTGATGTCGCCCCGCGCCACCCCGGCGTCTTCCAGCGCCCGCAGGAGCACCGGCAGGATGCGGTTGTTGGGCGTGGCGCGCGTGATGTCCGAGTGGGTCACCACCACCTGCCGCTTGCCCGCCGCCAGCTCGGCCAGGGGCGGCGAGCCGGTGGGCGCGGCCAGCGCCGCCTCGATCGCTGCCGCCTCGTCCCCGACCCCGGCCACGTCGCGGGGCGTCACCACCTGCGCGGAGGCCGGGACGTCAATGGAAAGCCCGTTGCGGCCGTATGCCAGATCGACCCGTTTCTTCAACGCCCGGAATCGTACCATCCGCGGCTCCGGCGGACACGTGGAGTTGGGTGACGTCGTCGGTGTGTGTCTACGCGGCCGAGAGCACGCGCCGGCTGAAGCGCCGCCGCCGCGCGGGTCGTGTCCTTGCATGACGGAATGGCATGAGGGAATGGCATGAGGGTATGGTATGAGTGAGGTGGGCATGGCGCTCGGCGACACTGATCTGCAGCGCATCGGCGACTACGTGAAGGGCAACATCTACGGCTGGCTGGTCGAAGTGGCGCCGCAGGTCGTCGCCGGCCCGCAGATCCTGGAGCGGCTGGAACGGATCGAGCAGGAGCTCGTCGCGCAGCGGCAGGAGCTCAAGGCGCAGCGCGAGCTCATGGAGACACGCTTCGCCGCGGTCGACGTCCGATTCGAGGACATGAACAAGCGGTTTGAAGACACGAACAAGCGATTCGAAGACATGAACAGCCGATTTGAGGACATGAACAAGCGATTCGGGGACATGAACAGCCGCTTCAACGGGATGCAGTGGCGGATCGGCGTCGGCTTCGGGCTGATCGCGACCATGGTGACGATCTTCGAGTTCATCACCTGAGGACATCCATGGGTCGACTGACCGGACGATGCGCGGCCCTGTGCTGTGTCTGCCTGCTCGTTGCCGGCGCCCGTGCGGCTGCGCAAACAGACGCGGACCCGGACCCACGCGCTCCCTGGTTCGCTCGCGAGGACGTGCTGGACATCGCCATCGAGATGGCGCAGGCGGACTGGGAAGACCTGAGCGCCCAGACGCGCACCCTGCAGGACATCCTGGGGGGCGACGACTGCCTGGCCGAGCCCGTGGAGGGGATCTTCACCTGGTTCGAGGCCACGGTGACCGTGGACGGCGCGGCCTACGCCGAGGTCGGTGTCCGCAAGAAGGGGTTCTTCGGCTCGCTCAGCACCGAGAAGCCGTCGCTCAAGCTGCGCTTCGACAAGTACGTGGACGGCCGCCTGCTCGGCGGCGCGATCGACCGCATGACCCTCAACAACAGCCTGCAGGACGCGTCGATGATCATCACCTGTCTGGCCTACGAGGTGTTCGCCGACGCCGGGCTGCCGTCGCCGCGCTGCAACTTCGCTACCGTGACCGTGAACGGTGTCAACCTTGGCCTCTACGTGCACGTCGAGGAGATCAAGCCGCCGTTCCTGGCGCGCCACTTCGCCAGCGCCGCGGGCAACCTGTACGAAGGCACTCTCAGCGACTTCGATCCCGGCTGGCGCGGGACCTTCGAGAAGAAGACGAACGAGGCCGAGGACGACTGGTCGGACATCGACGCCGTCATCGCCGCGCTGCAGGATCCCTCCCCCTCCGGCCTGGAGGCGCTGGACGCCATCGTCGACGTCGACCGGTTCCTGTCGTTCTGGGCGACCGAGGTGATGGTCGGCCACTGGGACGGGTACGCCGGCAACCGCAACAACTACCAATTCTATCGGGAGCCGGACGGGCGCTTCGTGTTCATCCCCTGGGGTGTGGACGCCGTGTTCGAAACGACCGACGTCCCGTTCGACGACTTCGTGTCGCCGCCGTCGGTGAACGCCCACGGCGTCCTGGCGCATCGCCTGTACCGGGACGAAGCCGGACGCGCGGCGTACGCCGGCCGCCTCCGCGAACTGCTGGACACCGCCTGGAACGAGGACGAGCTGCTGCGCAGCGCCGGCGAGTTGGCGGCCATCGTGCAGGCCCACGCATCGCCCGAAGCGCGCGAGGAGGCAGCCGATGACACCGTCCGGGTGCGGCGCTTCATCCTCAAGCGGCGCGGCGAGCTGTTGGCGGATCTGGAGCCCGAGCCGCCGGACTGGCCCTGGCCGCTGGTCGACGCGGCCGACGTGTGCTGGGGCGAGGGCAGCGGGGCCATGACGTTCGAGGTGGCGTTCAAAACCACCTGGGGGACGAAGGACAGCCCCAATCCGTTCGAGACCGGCACGATCACCAGCCTGGCCCTGGACGGGACCGACCAGCCGCCGGGGACGGCGGGGGCAACCGCCGGCCTCGCGAACGCCGAAGAAGCGGCGGAGGTCGGACTCGAGGACGGGGCGTTCCTGTCCGTGATGAGGCTGGAGGCGGACTTCTCAATCGAGGGATTCACCGTGTGGCTTCCGGTCGAGCTGCTGTCCGCCGGAACCGAGCTGACGATCGGCGAAGGCGGAGTCGGCGGCGTCTATTGGAAGATGCCGCCGGGCGCCGCCGCCCCGGACGCGTACGTCCCGATCGTGGCGGGCACGCTGGAGCTGGCCGCGGCAGGTACGGAACGGGGAGCGGTGATCTCGGGCCGGCTCGCAGGCGCCTTCGGGTTCGGCGCTCCATCCGTGGAGGAACGCGCTGCCGCCCCGGAGGCCGGCGTGGAAATCGACGCCGGCCTGGTCATCAACGAGGTGGCCGCACAGGGCGACCCGCTCGACTGGGTGGAGCTGTACAATGCTGCCGATGCCGACCTTGCCCTGGCGGACTTCGTGATCGCCGACGACCTGAAGGACGCCGGCAAGCGCGTCCCGTTCCCGGCGGACCTCGTGATCCCGGCGGGCGGCTATCTTCGCGTGGAACTGGACAAGGACGGCTGGCCCGGCTTTGCCCTGGGCAAGGATGAGGAGCTCGGCGTCTGGACGGCCGGCGGCGCCCTGGCCGCGGCGGTCGACTGGGACGAGGGTCAGGCCGACGCCGGCACCAGCTTCGCCCGGCTGCCGGACGTCACCGGCGACTTTCGGACGATCGGCGCCCCCACGCCCGGCGCTCCGAATGGAGCCGCCGCGACCGCGCAGTAGCCGCGCCTCGACGGTGCTATCATCCGCGACGATGACGGACACGTGGACGTGGGAACTGATCACCAGACACGACGTGATCACCGAGGGGCCGGCATGGGACGGCGAAGGGCTGCGCTACACGGAGATCGGCGCGAACAGGCTCTGGCGCTACACGCCTGCCGACGCTCGGCGCGAGGTGTGGCGGGAGTCGACCGGCGGCGCCAACGGCACGATCTTCGACGCCGCCGGACGCTACTACGCCTGCGAGGGCATCGCGCGGCGCGTGGTCCGCTACGCTGCCGGCCAGCCGACCGAGGTGATCGCCGACGCGCATGCGGGCGCGCCTTTCAACGAGCCCAACGACCTGGCCGTGGACGCCGCCGGCCGCGTCTGGTTCAGCGACCCCAACTACGGCGAGCGTCCGCTCGCGCAGGCGCGCGAGTCGGTGTACCGCTGCGACCCGGCAGGCTCGGAGTGGACGGTCATCGAGGTCACCACCGACACCAACCGCCCCAACGGCGTGCTGCTGTCGGCCGACCAGTCGATCCTGTACGTGGCCGAGAGCCCGCGCCGCCTCGACCAGCGGCGCCAGCTCCGCGCCTATCCCATCCAGGCCGACGGCAGCCTGGGCGACTTCACGCTGCTGCACGACTTCGGCGCCGGCCGCGGCGTGGACGGCATGTGCCGGGCATCGGGCGGGCTGATCGTGGCGACGGCGGGCCACCAGGAGCGGGGCCCGGGGCCGGCGATCTATGTGTTCGACGCCAAGGGCCTTCCCCTCTCGACCCATCCGACGCCGGCCGACCGGCCCACCAACTGCACCTTCGGAGGCCCCGACCTGACCGACCTCTACGTCACCTTCTTCGGAGGCGAGCTGTACCGCGTGTCCGGCTCGGGCTTGCGCGCCGAAGGCTGAGCGCGGTTTCGGCTATCCCGGGCTGCGGGTGAAGCGCAGTCCATCGGGAACGGCGTAGAGCGGAACGTTCAGGACCCGATCGTCCCTCTTGAGGTTCAAGAGGGTGCTGCGGACCAGCAGGGGTGGGGCGAACCGGGTGTCGAACGAACGCAGGCTCTTGCTCTTCGGGTTCACGGCGGCCTTCACCTCCAGCGGCAGAATCTCTCCGTCCCGTTCCAGGACGAAGTCCACCTCGGCCTTGCCGCCGGAGCTGCGCCAGTAGTGAAGCTCACCCGCCGATGAGGCGACGAGTTGCTGCGCGACGTAGTTCTCGACCAGCGCGCCGCGATACTCCGCGAACAGGCGATCGCGGTGAGCGATCAACTGCGGGGCGGTATTCGCGAGCGCGCCGAGCAGCCCCACGTCCAGCGCGTACACCTTGAACGATCGGCGGTCCGCATGACCGCGCAGGGGCAGGCGCGCGGTCTCGACCGCGAACGCCCGGTGGATCAGGCCGGCGCGCTCCAGCCACACGAGCGCATCCTCATAGTCGCGGGCCCGCGCGCTCTTGTGGATGGCGGAGAAGATGAACTTCTTGTTCTCGCGCGACAGGTGCCTCGGCAGTGACCCCCATATGGCGATGATCCGTGCGACCTGCGCCGCCGCCGCGTGCTTGGCGAAGTCGAGCACGTAGGCATCCACGATCGCCTGCTGCACGGCTCGGACGGTGACCACGTCACGGTTGGCCGCGTAGTGGGCGACGACCTCGGGCATGCCGCCGACGAAGTAGTAGGCGCGGAGCAGATCGACCAGCGCGCGGTGGAACGGCTCGGGAAACGGCGCCGGTTCGGCATGGTCTTGGATGATACCGCGGTAGCGTCCCTCGCCGAGCGCCTCGAGGAACTCCGGGAAGGTCATCGGGTGCAGATCGACGAAGTCCACCTTGCCCACCGGGAACGATCGCGGCGTGGAGAGCGTGACCCCGAGGAGGGAGCCGGCGGCGGCGACGTGGTACTGCCCGGCGTCCTCCGCGAAGTACTTCAGGGCGTTCAGTGCGGCATTGCAGGCCTGGATCTCGTCGAAGATGATCAGCGAACGCGCGGGAAGGATTCGCTCGCCCGCGAAGATGGCGAGGTCGCGAAGGATGCGCGCGGGATCGAGATCGCGCTCGAAGAACGCGGCAAGGTCGGGCGTCCTCTCGAAGTTGAAGTAGTGGGTCGCCGCGTACTGCTCCCTGCCGAACGCCTGCAGCAGGTAAGTCTTGCCGGTCTGGCGCGCGCCGCGCATGACCAGCGGCTTGCGTCCCGGCGCTCGCTTCCAGGTGAGCAGGCGATCGTAGGCGTCGCGTCGCATGGGGCGACCATAGACCGGAATGACCGGACTTGGCGATTATTCGGATGTATTTCTGGCTGGAATGGCAGAAATACGTCCGAAAAACGTGCTGTTTGCCCTCAGCCGAACAGGCGGTCGATCAACTCCATGGACAGGATCGCTTCGTGCAGGTCGCAGGCGGGGGGGCCGAACGGGCGGCCGTCGCGCACGCGGTCGATGAAGTAGCGGTTCTGTTCGCGGGTGCTGTCGTCGCCGGAGCAGGTGAGCTCCGTGACCTGTCCGTCGATGATCACCTGGCCGCTACGCACGCCTTCCAGGTAGGCGGAAGCGCTGCGGCCGTGCATCTCGTAGCGCTCCAGCCGGGCGCCGGCGGTGACGTTGGCGACCAGGTGGGCGACGCAGCCGCTCTCGAACAGGATGAGTCCGCCATACACGTCGCGGTACCCGGAGAAGAAGCTCCCCGAGAGGCTGTGCACCTCCGCCACCGGGGAGTCGGCAAGTGCGCGCACGCAGTCCAGCGCATGCACGGGGGTCTCGTAGAAGTAGCGGTCGAGCACCGGCGGCTTCAGGATGCCACGTTCCTCGATGTCGACCAGGTTCTTGTGGAACTCGCCGACGATGGTGGTCAGCGGGCCGCGGTCGCAGATCAGCCGCTTCGCCTCGCGGATCGCCGGGTTGAAGCGGCGGTTGAGGCCGACCATGCAGCGGGCGCCGGTGCGCTCGGAGATTTCCAGAAGGGCGCGCGTCTGTGACACGTGGAGTCCTGGGGGCTTCTCCAGCAGGGTGTGGACGCCGGCCTCCAGGCAGATCTGAGCAACGGGAGCGTTGAACTCCGGGGGCACCGCGACGACCACGGCGTCCGGGGACTCGGCTTCGAGCATCCGCTCCGGCGCCGCATAGGTGGCAACGCCGCCAAGCTCCTCGGCCGCGGCGTTGCGGCGTGTCTCGTCCAGGTCGCACACCGCCGTCATCACGGCTCCGTCGATCGCGGCGATGTGGCGCGCGTGGCCGCGCCCCCGTCCACCGCAGCCGATCAGGGCTGCGCGTGTCTCTTTCATGCTCCTCGCTCCTCCGCACCGGCGACATCGATGATCACCTTGCGCTCCTGGCGCTCGCCGCGCGCCAGCGCGGTCATCACCTGCGGCACGTCGTCCAGCGTACACCGCGCCTCGATGAAGGTGGCCAGCCGGCCGGCGAGCTGCGGCAGCGCATCGACGCTCGCCTGGAACGATGCGCGGTCGAAGCCGTAGCTGCCGATGACCGTGACTTCGTCGGAGACCAGGTCCTGCAGCGGCAGGCTCACCTCCCTTGCCAGGTTGCCGATGGCCAGCAGCGTGGCGTCGGGCCGGGAGAGCTGGAACGCGAGCGTGAACGACGGGCCGGTGCCGACGGCGTCGATCACCACCGAGGGGCGACCGCCGAGTGCGGCCTCCACCGCCGCGGAGGTAGCCGCAGGCTCCTCGCCAGCCTGCAGGTGATAGGGCTGTGCGTCGAAGGCCGAGGCTGCCTGCGCCTTGTCCGCCACCGTGTCCAGCACGACGATCGGGTCGAAGCCCCGCAGGTGGCCGACCGTGGCCGCGCACAGCCCGATGGTGCCGGCGCCCAGTATGGCCAGCGGTCCGGGGCGGCGGTCGTGGGCGGCAAGGCGGTCGAACGCGTGGCCGGTCACCGCCGCCGGCTCGGCCAGCGCCGCGATGTCCGGCCCCACCCCGGACGGGATGGGGATGGCGTTGTCCGCGGGGACCGTGACGTACTCGGCCATCGCCCCGCGGCGGGAGAGATTGACGCCGATTATCTGCTTGTTCAGGAAGCTCGGATCGCCCTCCTCCGGGCTCGGAGCATGGTCGGCGATGATGTTGTACAGGGCGACCGGCGTGCCCACCGGCGGCCCGCCAGCGCCGGGACCCAGCGCCGCGACGCGGGCGCCGACCTCGTGTCCCATGACCATGTCGGGCGCGCGCCGGCCGCTCTCACCGGTGAAGCCGTGCACGTCGCTGCCGCAGATGCCGACCGCGTCGACCGCCAGCAGCACCTCCCCCGCGCGGGGCCGCGGCTGCGGCAGATCGACCACGCGCATCGCCCACGGCTTCTCGTACAGGACCGCTTTCATGAAGCCGAGCATAGCGACCCGCGCGGCGAAGCCAAAGACGGCGCGTCTGTTCGCCGGCCGAACGGTCCCTATCCGGACGCCTCGCGGGTGCCGTCTGCGGCGGGTTCGGCGCCGCCGTAGCGCGGCAGCCAGTATTCCAGCCACGTGCGCTGGCAGCGGCGGTCGCAGAAGCTCAAGCGACGCTCGCCGTGCCGCGCTCGCCAGAGACGGCCGACGATCATCTTGCCGCACAGGTCGCAGCGCGCGGTGGTGGTGGCGTACAGCGCGTCGGGGACCGGCTCCCAGTGTCCCTCGGCGGCGTGTCCCTCGGCGGCGTGCCCGTCGGCGGCGCTCACGGTTCCGAGCGTAGCTGCGCCGTTGCCGCCGCGTCGACGCGCCAGCCGCCGTCGGCGTCCCGCGACAGCACCACCCCGTATACCGCGCGGGCCTGATCCGGGCCGAGCACCCCGTCGCGCACCTCCTCGCACACCAGCCCGGGGTCGCGCTCCGCCGGCGGCCCGTACCCGCCGCCGCCGGGACTGACGATCTCGATGCGATCGCCGCCTTGCACCCGGATGTCCGCGAACTTGTTGGGCGACACGGTGCCGAACGCTTCGCTGAAGGTGCGCCAGGAATCGTCGCCGTCCCGGCGGATGCGCAGCGCTCCCGGGCGTCCCTGCTGGCCGCCGAACAGCCCCCAGGCGCCTGTCTCGTGGCGGTCCATGAAGCTGGACACCGTGATCTCCGGCGCCCGCGCCTCGATCACGCGGCGGCTTCCGGCGCCGCCGCGGGTTCGGCCGTGGCCCCCGGAGCCGGCCACCAGACTGTAGTTGTGCGTCAGCCACGGGTAGCGGGTCTCGAATACCTCCACCGGCGTGTTGCGGCAGTTGCCGTTGATCGGGCACTGGCTGTCGTTGCCGTCGCCGGTCGCCTTGCCGCCCCAGCCGCAGCCTTCGATGTGGTAGTTGGCATAGAACTCGCCCGTGCGCGGATGGGTGCCGCCGAACAGGAAGTTGCAGGAGCTGGCGCCGGTGGCGGCCGCCACCCGATCGGGCAGCGCCTGAGACAGGCAGCCGAACAGGAGGTCGACGATGCGCTCGTGGATCTCGGAGTTGCCGCCCACGCTGGGACCGGGGTGCTCGACGTTGACCACCGTGCCGGGCGGCACGATCAGCTCGATGGGGCGGTAGCAGCCGGAGTTGCGCGGGATGGTGCGGTCGGTGAGGTTGAGCATCGCGTTGTAGGTGGCGGAGGCGGTCACGCCGTAGGTGCAGTTGCAGGGGCCCTGCGCCTGCGGGCTGGAGCCGTTGTAGTCGAAGATGATGCGCTCGCCGCGCACCACCGCGGTGCAGTGGATGCGGTAGCGCTCGTCTTTCACCACGCCGTCGTTCTCGATCCAGTCCTCGAACGCATACTCGCCGTCGGGGATCTCCGCGATCTCGGCGCGCATGCGCCGCTCGGCGTAGTCCATGAGCTGCTTTCCGGCGGCGATCACGGGGTCGAAGCCGTAGCGGTCCAGGAGCTGGTGCAGGCGGCGTTCGGCGACCGTGAGCGAGCCGATCATGGCGTGGAAGTCGCCCCACGAGGTGCGCGGCGTGCGGTGGTTGGTGAGGATGATCTTCCAGATGTCGTCGACGTACTCGCCTCCGCGCATGATCTTCACCGGTGGCAGCCGCAGGCCCTCCTGGTAGATCTCGCGGGCGTCCGCGGCGAATCCGCCGACGGCCTTGCCGCCGATCTCGGTCAGGTGGGCGATGTTGCCGACGAAGCCGTAGAGCTCGCCGCGGTGGTACACGGGCTTGATCACGGTGTGCTCGGGCAGGTGGCAGCCGCCGCGGTAGGGATCGTTGTGCATCACCACGTCGCCGGGGCGGAAGTTTTCCAGTCCCACCTCGGCGATCGTCCACTGCATGGTGTAGAGGATCGCCCCGATCTGGGCCGGGCAGAACTCGGCGTAGGAGACCATCTGCGCGTCGCGGTCGAACACCACGCAGGAGAAGTCCAGCCCCTCGTTGAAGATCGAGGAGTACGAGGTCTTCATCATCGCCAGCCCCATCTCCCGGCAGGTGTTGACCAGGTAGTTGTTGATGATGGTGAGGGTCACGCTGTCCAGGATCCGCGCCATGGGTCGTCTATGCCGGCCCGATCATACCGGTGCGGCGCATTATCTGGTCGACGCACTCCTGGGCCGGGTGCGCGTTGGTGTCCACCCGGACCTCGGGATCCTCCGGGGGTTCGTACGGGCTGCCGATGCCGGTGAAGTTGGGAAGCTCGCCCCGGCGCGCCTTCGCGTACAGGCCCTTGGTGTCGCGGGCCTCACAAGTATCGATCGACGCGTCGACGAATACCTCCACGAAATCGCCCTCCGCGAACAGACGGCGCGCCGCAGCCCGGTCCGCACGAAAGGGACTGATCAAGGCTACGATCACGATGAGCCCCGCATCGACCATCAGGCGCGCCACTTCAGCCACGCGCCGGATGTTCTCGATCCGATCGTCCTCGGTGAATCCCAGGTCCTTGCTGAGGCCGTGCCGGACATTGTCGCCGTCCAGCACGTAGCTGTGCCGGCCCTCCAGGTGTAACCGCTGCTCCAGAAGATTCGCGAGCGTCGACTTCCCCGAGCCCGACAGCCCCGTCATCCACAGACACCGCGCGGACTGGTGCTTCGCTTCGCTGCGCAGGTGCTGCGTAACCTGGAAACGCTGCCAACGGATGTTCGAAGAGCGGCGCAACGCATACTGAACCATGCCGGCGCCCACCACCGTGGCGGTGAGCTGATCGACGAGGATGAAACCGCCGAGGACCTTCGATTCTTCGTAGGGGGCAAGGGGAACTCGCCGGTTGGTGGACACATCCACTTCGGCGATGTGGCTCCGTCCCAGCTTCGTGGCGGGGCGCGGCCCTTCCTCGGGGTCGAGCACGTGCTTGATTCGGGTCACGGCGGCGCCCACCTCGATCCCATGCACCACAAGCGTTACGGCACGGCCCACGTAGAGAGGTTCCTCGACCATCCACAGGAGCGTGGCCCGGAACTGGTCGGCGACCTTGAGCGGAGCGGAGGCCGCGGTGATCACGTCGCCCCTGCTGACGTCGACGTCGTCGGACAACGTGAGGGTGACCGAATCCCCGGCGACGGCGCTTTCGCGCGTATCCATCCCGGCCACGATCGACTCCACCCGCGTCTCCAGGGCCGACGGAGCGAGCATGACCTTGTCTCCCACCCGAACGGATCCCGAGGCGATGCGCCCGCAGTAGCCCCTGAAGTCCGGGCTCGGCCGGTTGACGTACTGCACCGGCATGCGGAAGGGGCCCTCGGCGCGCGCGGGCCCGTCCGCGTCCACCGTCTCCAGGTATTCCAGCAGCGTCGGCCCTGTGTGCCACGGGGCGTCGGCCGTGCGCCACCGAAGGTTGGCGCCGGTCAGCGCCGAGGTCGGGATCGCGGTGATATTCGGTATCCCCGCATCGGCCGCGAGCCGCCGGAAGTCGCCGGCTACGGCGTCGAAGCGCGATTGGCTCCACTCGATCGTATCCATCTTGTTCACGGCCAGCACGACCGTGCGGATCCCGAACGCCGCCGCGATGCGGGTATGCCGGGCCGTCTGCCGCAGCACGCCCTTGGACGCGTCCACCAGGATCACCGCCAGGTCCGAGGTCGACGCCGCGGTGGCCATGTTGTGCGTATACTGCCCGTGTCCCGGAGCATCGGCGACGACGAGCCGCCGCCTGCCGGTCGAGAAGTTGAGGTAGGCCACGTCGATGGTGATGCCCTGCTCGCGTTCCGCCTTCAGTCCGTCCGCCAGCAACGCGAGATCGATGGCGTCCCCCTGCGTCCCATAGCGGGCGGAGTCTCTCTCGACCGAAAGCAGCCTGTCTTCGAACACGCGGTCACAGTCGTACATCAGCCGACCGATGAGGGTGCTCTTGCCGTCGTCGACGCTCCCGCAGATCACCAGTTTCAGGGGCTTTGAGGCCGCCGAGCCGCCCATCAGAAGTACCCCTCCCGCTTCTTGCGCTCCATCGACGCCTCTTCGTCGTGGTCGATGACCCGCCCCTCGCGCTCGGACCTGCGCGCCCCCTCGATCTCGGCGACGATCTCGCCAACGGTTTCCGCCTGGCTCTCCACGGCCGCCGACAACGGATAGCACCCCAGTGTCCGGAAGCGGACTCGCTTCAGGAGCGGCTTCTCACCGGGCTCGAGTTGCATCCGATCGTCGTCCACCACGATCCACTGGCCGTTGCGCCGCACCACGGGGCGGTCGGCGGCAAAGTAGAGCGGCACGATGGGGATGTCCTCGCACTCGATGTAGCGCCAGACGTCGAGCTCGGTCCAGCTCGACAGCGCCGCCACCCGCCACGAATCGCCGGCGGCGAGCCGGGTCGGGTAGAGCCGCCAGATCTCCGGCTGCTGGCGCTTCGGGTCCCACTGGTGGCGGGCGTTGCGCAGCGAAAAGACGCGTTCCTTGGCGCGCGAAGCTTCCTCGTCGCGCCGGGCGCCGATGAATATCACGTCGTGCCGCCCCTCGTCGAGCGCCGCCAGGAACGGACGCGTCTTCATCGCCACCGTGTAGCTGTGCGGACTGCGGCTGAACGGGGTTATCCCCTCCCGCGCCCCCTCGTGATTGATGCGGACCCGCAACTCCAGGCCGAAGCGCGCGGCTATCTCGTCGCGGTGCTCGATCATCGCCCGGAACTTCCACGTGGTGTCGACGTGGAGAATGGGAAAGGGCGGCTTGCCGGGCCAGAACGCCTTGCGCGCCAGGTGCAGAAGGACCGACGAGTCCTTCCCCACCGAGTAGGTCATGACCGGCCGCCGCGCGCGCGCCACGCCTTCGCGCAGGATCTCGATAGCCTCGGCCTCCAGCTCGGAAAGCCACGGCGTCATGCACGGTCGTGAGGCCATCGCGTCCCTCTCACCCTTCCAGGCAGTGCGTCAGTTTGACTGACGCACTACCCCCTTCCCGCATGCGTTGCACCCTGCGGTTTCATGCATGATAGTGGAAGAACCGCCATTTTATCTATTGTCCTGGATGAAACCACGACCTGCGGGCGAGATGGCGGCACGCGGGACGATACCCGCAGATTCCCGCGGCGGAGGCCGAGACGATGGCGCAGCGCGAAGAATTCAACCCCATGTCGATGGCTCCCCTGCGTGTGTGGCTGCGACTCGTCGCTCAGGCCGGGGGAGTACCGCGGCCGTATCGGCGGCGGTTGAAGCAAGCCCTCATCACCAGCGCGATCACGGCGATCCCGCGTTGGCTCGAGTGGGCCATCTACGGCCTGCCGATCGCGCGCACGCGGATCACCAGGCCGCCGGTCATCATCCTGGGGTTCCCGCGCTCCGGGACTACCTTGCTGCACAACCTGCTGGCGCAGGACCCCGACCTGGGCTACTGCTCCAACTACCAGGCGGCCATTCCGTTCTGCCTCATCGGCGGCGAGCGGCTCAAGCGGCGTCTGGCTTCCAGGACGCCGGAGAATCGAGGGATCGACAACGTGGCGGTCGACCTGGACCTGCCGCAGGAAGAGGTGTTCGCGCTCGCCATGCACTCCCACCGTTCCTCCGCCCACGGGTTCACCTTTCCCGCCCTCATGCCCGAGCTGCACCGGAAGTACGTGCTGATGGACGCGCCGGACGCCGAGGTGAAGGCGTGGCGCAAGGGCTACCTGCACGTGATCAAGAAGGCCACCTACATCCACGGCGGCAAGCGGGTCGTGCAGAAGGCGACGCCCAATCTCGGGCGCATCCCGGTGATCATGGACATGTTCCCGGGCGCCCTCTACATCCACATCATTCGCAACCCGTACGAGCTCTATCCCTCGTACATCCACCTGATCTCCACCCTCACCAGGAACTACGGCATGCAGGACATCGCCCCGCAGGAGCTGGAAGACGGAGCGGTGCGCATGTACCAGCGAATCATGCGCAAGTATCTTGCCGAACGCCATCTGATCCCCGAGGATCGCTTCATCGAGATCCGGTTCGAGGACCTGAGGGAAGACCCGCTCGGGGTCCTGGAGCGCGTGTACCGTCATTTCGGGCTTGACTGGGAGAACGCCCGTTCACCGGTTCAGGCGTACGCAGGGACGCTGGGCTCGTACCGGCAGAATCGCTACGCCGGCGCCGAACACGTCCGGCGTCAGGTCGAGGAGCACTGGGGGTTCGCGGTGGAGGAGTGGCAGTACCGGCCTTGAGGGCGCTCAGCTTCGCGGAAGATCTCAGCCTGCTGCTGCTCGACGAGTCGTCGGGCCTGCTCTACCCGCTTCCCGGACGGACGCTGGACTTCGGACTGGCGACCGCCTCGCTGCTCGAGCTCACGGAGGGCGATCGCATCGACACCGACCTGGATTCCCTCTACCTGGTGAATGCTTCGCCGCTGGGAGACCCGACGGCGGATGCGGCACTGGAACAGATTGCCGCCAGCGAAGAGACACGGTCGCCGGAGTACTGGGTCCGGCGTATCGGCGTGCAGCTCGGCGCACAGATCGGGGATGCGGCCCTGGGCCGGCTCGTGGAGCGCGGCATCCTGGAGCCGGCGCCCGGCAACCACTACTTCCTCACCTCTCCGGTGGCGCATGCGCGGCGATATCCGGCCGCGGACGGTGAGAGTACGGACGAGGTTCGCGTCCGGCTGATGAAGGTGCTGTTCAGCAACGAGATCCCGGAGCCGAGGGACGCCGACCTGATCGGTCTCGCCGAGGCATGCGGAGTGTTCACCCGCATCCTGAGCCGCGCGGAGCGGGAGCGGGTGGGCGACCGGATCGAGCTGGTGAAGTCGCTCAACCTGCTGTGCCGCACGGCCGCCCAGGTGATGGCCCAGGATCTGCGGGAGCGCCCGCCCGCCCGCCGCACGTACCGGAAGATTCCGGCTGCCCGCGGGTTGCCGCTCATCGGCGTGGGCCTCGCCATGAACGGTGACCTGCAGGAGTTCGTATCAGGATTGTACCGTGACTACGGACCGATCTGCAGAATCTCCGTGCCGGGCCGCACGATGATCGTCATGGGAGGCAGGGAGGCGAACGCGTTCGTGCAGAAACACGCGCGCACCCACCTGCGCAGCAACCGGTCGTTCACGGATTTCTGCCACGCGATGGAGACCGACCGGGCCATGATCTCCATGGACGGCCATGACCACATGCAGCTTCGGCGCACCGCGCAGGCGGGCTACTCCCGTTCGGTCATCGAAGGCAGCATGGGCACCGCCGTCGAGATCGTGCGGCGCGCGGTCGCGTCGTGGCCCGTGGGCCGTCCGTTGCCGGCATTCCGCTCGATGCAACAGATCGTGGCCGAGCACCTGGGCGTTCTGGCGACCGGCCACTCGCCGACCGGATACGTCGAAGACCTGAAGTACTGGTTCGATTCGCTGATTTTCGCCGTGCGGCGCGACCGCCCGAAGTTCCTGCGCGAGCGCCGGCTGCGAAAGGTACGGCCCAGGATCAAGGAGCTCTACGGTCAGGTGTTGGAGCTGCACGCCCCGGAGCTCCGCGAGGGATGCCCCGGCGACCTGATCGACGCGTTTCTGGAGCTCCACCACCGCGAACCGCAGTTCCTGCCGGAGACCGACCTCATGTCCGCGGTGATCGGCCCCTACATCGCGGCGCTGGACACCGTGGCCGGCACCCTCGGCTTCGCCCTGCTCCGCCTGCTCCAGGACCCGGAGTACCAGCAGTCGCTTCGGGACGAGGCGGATGCGGTGTTCGCCGGCGGCACGCCCGATGGAAGGCAGATTCGAGGGCTGGCGAAGACCCACGCGTTCGTGAAGGAGGTGATGCGCTGCCACACGATCACGCCCGTGCTCATGCGAACGGCATGCAACTCGTTCGAGTTCGAGGGGTGCTTCGTGCCCGCCGGCGCCACGCTGCTCCTCGCAACCGGAGTCGTGCATGGCGATCCCGGCTACTACCCGAGTCCCGAGCGCTTCGATCCCGACCGGCACCTGCCTCCGCGGCTCGAATCGAAGCGGCAGGGTGCGTTCGTACCCTTCGGCATCGGACCGCATACGTGCATCGGCGGCCCGTTCGCGGAGGTCCAGTTGGCGGCGACCCTGGCCACGATGCTGCATTACGCCGAGTTCGACCGGGCTCCCCCGGATGACCGCCGCATCAGGGTGACGGCCTATCCGAGCATCCGGCCCCACAAGAGATGCCGCTTTCAGGTGGTGCGACTCAGACACGACGAGGGCGCCGCGCCGTGAAGGGCAGGATCGTCGACGATCCCGCGTCGATCACGCCCAAGTGGATGCAGGAAACATTGTCGCAGGTCAGCGCCGGTGCGGTGGCGGTCCGGCGAGTACAGGTCCAGGACCTTGGAGCCGGCGTGGGGCAACTCAGCAGGATCCTGCGCGTAAACATCGAAGGCAGTCCTTCGTGTCCGCCGAGCGTCGTCGTCAAGCTGCCGAGCGCCGACCAGCGAATCTTTCACATGTGCCGGCGCACGGCACTGTACCGGCGCGAGGACCGCTTCTATCAGCGCGTGGCCTCCACCGTGCCGGTATCGGTACCGTCGATCTTCTACCGGGAGTTCGACGACCGCACGCACCGGTTCGTGCTGGTCATGGAGGATCTGGCGAACCGGTGCGGCGGACCGGCAGCGGGCCGCGACCAGCTTTCCGGTGCGAGTGAAGCCGAGGCGATCACCGCGGTGCGGGCGGCGGCGCGCATCCACGCAGCGCATTGGCGCACACCGCACGGGGGTCCCCGGGCGCCGAGCGCACCCGAGTTGGCAGGCTACCAGGACATCTTCCGCCCCGCCGTGCGGCTCGCCCTGCAGTACGTCTATGTCAGGAACGTGCCGAGGGTGAGACGGGAGCATCCCGGCGCGCTGTCCGAGGAGGAACTGGAGCTGGTCGAAGCGTTCGGTCCCTCGGTGGCGGCGCTGCTCGGCAGCCTGAGCCAAGGGCCGCGCACCTTCATCCATGGCGACTACCGGCTCGACAACATGTTTTTCCTGCCGGAGGCCGCCGGCCGCTTCGCGCTGGTGGATTGGCAGGCCAGCGCACTCGGCAGCGGACTGTACGACGTGGCGTATTTCATCTGCACCAGCCTGACCGAGACGGTCCGGCGGCGCGTCGAGAGCGGGCTGGTGGAGGAGTACCATGCGGCGCTCGTCGAGGCCGGTGTACGCGACTTCGCTCTCGACGCGTGCCGGCAGCTCTATCGGGCGTGCGTCCTCGCCTGTCTGGTCAGGATGGTGATCGTGGCGGGTTCCTCGGGGGTCGAGAATGACCGCGCCCGCGAGCTGGCGGTGCGGTGCCTGCGGCGAACGGTGGCGGCGATTCATGACCAGGACGCCTGGACCGGCGTCGTCGGCTGCCAGGGCAGGGGGCTTGGCCGGGTGATCACGTGGCTGGCCGGAGGGGCCGCGAGAGGTGGGTCCTCCCGATGACCGGCCCGGGCCCGAGCCTGAAGCTCGCGTGGCGGAGCGCGATGGCGGCGCTGTTCCTGGTCGCACTCGGCAACACCGTGGTCGTCACCGTGCTTCCGGCGATCATCGCGGACCTGGGCGGTTTCGACCGGTATGCATGGGCGTCCACCTCCTATTTGATCGCCGCCACCACCGCCATGCCGATCGCGGGCAGGCTGGCCGATCTCTACGGGCGCAGGGCGTTCTTTCTGATCGGTGTCGTCATCTTCATGGGGGCGTCCGTACCGGTGGCGCTGAGCGGCACGCTGGAGCAGCTCGTCCTGTTCCGCGCACTGCAGGGGCTCGGTGGCGGTGTCATCATGGTCAACAGCACCGCCGCCATTGCGGATCTGGCTCCCCCCAAGGACCGCGGGAAGTACCACGGTTTCATGGGGATGGTCTTCAGCCTGGCGACCGTGGTGGGGCCGGTGGTGGGCGGGATCGTCGTCGATCGTTTCCACTGGTGGGGGTGGGCGTTCCTGATCAACGTGCCGCTGGGCATACCGGTGTTGATCCTGATCGCGCGCTTCTTCCCGCGTCCCGGCGCTCTGGCAGCGTCCCGGCCGGAAGCCTCGCCGGGCGACCTCGCGCCCGCAAGCGCGCGCGGGATCGACTACGCAGGCATCGCCACCCTCGTGCCGGCGACCGTCGCCACCCTGGTCGCGCTGTCGGTGGCGGGGGTGCAGTTCCCATGGCGTTCGTGGCAGGTCGTCTCCCTGCTCGCCTGCGGGCTGGGGATGACGGCCGTGTTCCTGGTGGTCGAGTCGCGTTCGCCGTGCCCGATCGTGCCGCTGGCGATCTACCGCTACCGCGGTGTGCCGGCCGCGGTGGCGGCCACATTCCTGGGAAGCTTCGGCCTGTACGGCATCATTCTGTTTCTCCCGCTCTTCTTCCAGGCGGTGCAGAGTGCCTCCGCCGGACGCAGCGGCGCGTTTCTGGTGCCCATCATCGTCGGCGTCACGATAGGCGCCGTGGCGGTGGGCCAGTTGGTCTCCAGAACCGCCGGGCACCATCGGCTCCTCGCCGTGGCGTGCGCCGTATTCCTTACAGGAGGCATCTTCATGCTCTCGACGCTGTCCGCCGAGACCAGCCCCGTGCTGGCCGTTACCTACGTCCTGCTCATGGGGGCCGGCGTCGGCGGACTGTTCGCGCTGGCCGGGGTGGTCGTGCAGAACGCCGTCCCGCATGAGGATGCGGGTGCGGCCACCGCGGCCGTGCAGTTCCAGAGGGCGGTAGGCGGTACGGTGGGCGTCGCGCTGTTGGGCGCGATGATGGCGCGGCGCACCTCCGACCGGCTCGCCGAGGTGGTGCCCGCACGGGTGCGCGAGCTACTCCCGGAGGGATGGCTGGACTTGGCGAACGCCACCCGGCTGCTCGTGGACCCATCCGCTTCCGCCACCCTCTCCGAGCGGCTTTCGGCATCGGGCTCCAGCGGCGCCGAGCTCGCGCAGGAGGTCGCCGGCTACGCCGGCACGGCGCTGGGCGGAGCGCTCAGTGACACGTTCCTCCTGGGCGCAGCGGTCGCAAGCGTCTCGGTGGTGGTCGCGTTCTTCATGCACACGTCGGGGGAGGATGCCGTCGCCGCGAAGTGAGATTCCTGGTCGTACGACCTATTCGTCCTCCGGCGCCTCGGCCGGCAGGGTGAGGATGAGGTTGCCGTGCCGATCCACGGTCAGTTGCACCCCGTCCGGGACGAAGGTGGTGGAATCGAGCTCCTCGATCACGGCCGGACCGCTCAGCTCGATGCCCGCCGGCAACCGGTCGCGGCGGTAGCCGGCTCCTGCGGGACCGCGGGTTGCGCCTGACGCGCTGGCGGCGGCTGCGGCGGGCGGCGCCAGGGGGGGAGGCGGGTCCGCCGTGGTCTCGGCGAGCGACACCTTGAGATGCACCAGCTCCACGGGGTGCTCGGGGAACTGGTAGCCGAAGAACTCCTCGTGGCGGCGGTGGAAACGCTCGACCGCCGCGGGCAGCCCGTCCGCGAAGCGGTACTCCACGTCCTGCTCGTAGTTCTGCTGCGCGTAGCGCATGCTCATGCCGAGGCGCTCGCGCGGTGCGCCGCGCAGCCCCTCGGCGTCGATCTCGCTTCGCGCGGCGTCCAGCATGACGCGAAAACGCGCGCCCAGCTCCGCATCGTCCACCGCCGAGTGGCGCATACCCAGGGTTTGCACCCGCTCCACCCGCAGCCGCGCCAGCGCGGCTCCGAACGCCGAGCACAAACCGGGATGCGGCGGCACCACGACCCGGCGCATCCCCAGCTTGGCGGCGATGGCCGCGGCGTGCAGCGGCCCGGCGCCGCCGAAGGCGACGAGCACGAAGTCGCGTGGATCGATCCCGCGCTCGATGGTCAGCAGGCGGATCGCGTTGGTCATGTTCTCGTCGGCAAGGTCGACGATGGCGCGCGCCGCCGCTTCCCGCTGCAGTCCCAGCGACCGCGCCAGCGGGTCGATCACCGCCGCCGCGCGCTCGGGGTGCAGCCGCAGCTCTCCGCCAAGGAAGAACTCGGGGTTGAGCCGGCCGAGCACCAGGTTGGCGTCGGTCACGGTGGCGGCGTCGCCGCCGGCGCCGTAGCAACCGGGACCTGGCCGGGCGCCCGCGCTTTCCGGTCCTACGCTGAGCATGCCGCCCTTGTCGATGCGGGCGATGGACCCGCCGCCGGCGCCGAGCGTGCGCACCTCGATCACGGGAATCGCCACCGGCAGGCCCCACTCGATCTCGTACTCGGTGGTGAACTGCGGCTCGCCGTCCAGCAGCAGGCCCACGTCGCAGCTCGTGCCCCCCATGTCGAGGGTGATCGCCTGCCCGAAGCCCGCCTCGCGCGCGAAGTGGGCGCCGCCGATCACGCCTCCGGCGAGCCCTGAGAGCAGCAGGTCGACCGGCCGTTCGGGCGCCTGGGTGAGCCCGGTGGTGCCGCCGTCCGACTTGAGCAGCGAACAGGGGCCGCTCACGTGGCGTTCGCGCAGCGCCTCGCCGACGCTCCGGCAGTAGCCGCTCAGCAGCGGCTTCAGGTAGGCGTCGGCGAGGGTGGTGCTGGAGCGCTCGTACTCGCGCCACAGCGGCGCGACCCGGTGCGAGAGGGAGACCGGGATGGAGGGAAATCGCCGCTCCAGGAACGCGCCGAGCGCAAGCTCATGGGCCGGGTTGAGATAGGAGAACAGCAAGCAGACCGCGATCGCGTCGGCGCCGCGCTCGGCGATCTGAGCCGCGAGCTGCTTCATGGCCGTGGCCTCCAGCGGCACCACCACCTCGCCCTGGGCGTCGATCCGCTCGGCCACGGGCAGGCAGCTTCGGCGCCGGACCAGCGGCCGCGGCTTCCGCCAGTGCAGGTCGTACTCGCTCTTGCGGTTGATGCGCTGAATGAACGGGATGTCCTCGAATCCCGCCGTGGTCACGTACAGCACCTCGGCCCCACGGCGCTGCAGCACCGTGTTGGTGGCCACCGTGGTGCCGTGCACGATGCGCTCGATGGCGGCACCCGGAACCGCAGCCTTGTCCAGCACCTGGAGCAGTGCGCCCAGCGGAGCGTCGGGTGTGGACGGGGCCTTGGCGACGCGCACGGATCCGTCCGCGCCGAGCGCCACCAGATCCGTGAATGTGCCGCCGGTGTCGATGCCCAGCGCCAGCGAGCCCGCGGGCGACTGCTTCACCCCGTTCGCACCTGATTCGTCGCTCACGTCACTCGCAGTTCATACGCGTCGAAGCGAGAGCTTGCAACACGCGGGGACGCGAGTCTGAGGTATGGTATGAGCGAGATGGGCATTGGCACTCGGATACCAAGCCGTTCCGCGTATTTTGAGAAACGATTATCACTATATATGAGTCGTCTGGTTGTATATGAGAAACGATTATCATATAGATCAAGCCGTTCAGGAGGATAAGGAGCGGTTCTGGAGGCTCCTTTCCACCATGAGGCGAACCTTGACCCTGTCGCCGGAAGGCTGACGATGCCGGAGCTGCCGGATCTCCTGCTCTACCGCGATCATGTGCTGCGTCGCGTGGCGGGCGAGCGGCTGCAGCGGGTGACGGTCGCCAGCCCCAGCCTCCTCAAAACCTACGACCCTCCGCTGACCGCTGCCTGCGGCGCACGCGTCGAGTCGATCGAGCTGATCGGCAAGCGAATCGTCTTCGGCCTGGAGGGGGATCTGCACCTGGTCCTCCACCTGATGATCGCCGGGCGCCTGCGCTGGAAGGAGGGGGCATCCGCCGCGCCGATCCCGCGCCGCGTGGGCCTTGCGGCGTTCCGCTTCGACGCGGGCACCCTGATCCTCACCGAGCAGGGGTCCAAACGACGCGCGGCGCTTCATCTGCTGCGCGGAGCGCCCGCGCTGCGCGTGCTGGACCGGGGCGGCATCGACGTGCTGGCCGCCGACGAGCCCGCGTTTCGCCAGGCGCTCCTCGCGGAGAACCACACCGTCAAACGGGCGCTCACCGATCCGCGGCTCTGTTCCGGGATCGGCAACGCCTACTCCGACGAGATCCTGCACGCCGCGCGGCTGTCGCCGCTGAAGTGGACCAGCCGGCTCACGGACGAGGAGCTCGGACGGCTGCATGCCGCGACGCGTCAGGTGCTGACCCTCTGGATCGGGCGCCTGCGCGAGCAGGCCGGTGACCGCTTCCCGGAGCGGGTCACGGCGTTCCGTCCGGAGATGGCCGTGCACGGCAAGTACGGCCAGCCGTGTCCACGCTGCGCCACGCCCGTGCAGCGCATCGTCTACGCCGACAACGAGTGCAACTACTGCCCGGAGTGCCAGACCGGCGGCAAGCTGCTGGCGGACCGCGCGCTGTCGCGGCTGCTCAAGGGGGACTGGCCGCGCAGCCTGCAGGAGCTGGACGAGCTGCGCACACCACGCCACGGCAGTAGCCGCGGGCCGCCGTGAGGCGCACATTCATTGCATGAAAAGACCCATCCTGATCGTCATCATCGCCGTGGCGGGCGCCGCCGTGCTGGCGGCCGGCTGGTACCTGGGCTCGCCCCTGTTCATCGATCGCACCGTCTCCGAGGCGTTCCCGGTGGAGTTGCCGAGCGCCGACGACATGGACGACATGCCGGCCGCGGAGATCGAGGCAAAACGACGCGAGGCGCTGGCCAACCTGCCGCAGGGCGAAGCGTGGGAGGATCTGTCCGGCCGCGCGCAGCAGGAGATCCAGGACCGGGTCATGGATTTCGCCGGCGCCATGCCCGACTCCGACATGGATGACGCGATGCCGGGCGGCGCGTCCCCGGAGCGCCTGGCGCAGGGTACCTTCATGGACGCCGACCGCTTCCACAAGGGTTCGGGCAAGGCTCTCGTTTACCGCCTGGCGGACGGCGGCCTGCTGCTGCGGTTCGAGGAGTTCCGGGTCACCAACGGGCCGGACCTGCACGTGCTGCTGGCCGAGAACGCGGAGCCGAAACGGCGCGACGAGTTGGGCGACTACATCGATCTGGGCTCGCTCAAGGGCAACGTCGGCAGTCAGAACTACACGCTCGACGCCGGCACCGACGTCAGCAAGTACGGCAGCGTGGTCATCTACTGCGTGCCGTTCCACGTGGTGTTCGCGACCGCGGCGCTTTCCGCCGAGTAGCGCCCCAGGAAGGCGGAGCCATGGCTCCGCCTTCCTGGCCCATCCCCTCCTCTGGCTCCGCGGTCTGTCGGACTGCCGCTCGCGCGCCCGTCCGACAGACCGCGTCGCGGGAGACTTGGCTGATCTGCCGTCCTGCGCACTCACTCAACGCGCCCGCCCTTCGAAGAGGACGGCCGCCTCGACCTCGCCTGCGTCAAGACCCAGGCGTGCGCAGGCAGCCGCCACGCTGCGCCCATGGTCGACGAACGCGGCATGTACCTCGGCGGTCGGCACGGCGCGGCCGTCGATCGCGGGTTGCCCTTCCGCCACGCATGGGTCGATCACGACGAGGCCGTCCGTCCCGCACGGGTACCAGCGTTCGGCAGATCCCGTCCCGTCATCGAAGTCCAAGCTGTCGGCGATGTCCAGGATGTCTTCGGCGGCCACCCACCGCCCGTCTGAGAGCAGCCTCAGAAGGGCATCGCCGTAGGTGCGCGTGCGCACGAAGACACCGTGGCCGTCGGTGAAGAACTCGCGCGACGCGTAGTGGTCGGCGCCGAGCAGATGGCCCGCTTCATCCAGCGCCGCGCGGAGTTGGCGCAACCTCAGTCCGCGCGCAAGGAACGGCGCGATGAACAGGACGTCGATCAGGTCCAGGAAAGACGCACGGGTGCGCACCTGCCTGGCCGCTCCCATGCGCAGCCAGCGCCGGACATGAGACGCCTTCAGCCCCGTCCAGCGTCCGGCCTCCGCGGCCTCGTAGACCGCGGCCCTCCAGGGATCCGCCGCTTGGTCAGCCACGCCGCTACGGGGCATCATAGCCGGGGTCGCCGTCTGCCTTGAAGCATGGGCGACGATTGGCCGAGGTCGAGGTTTTGAAGCCATTGCTGTCCGCCGTGTCACGTCCGTCGTCGGTGATCGCCGCCGCGGCCCTGCTCTGGGGGTGCGCCGGGTTCTCGGACATCCAGGAGACCCGAACGTTCCTCGAAAGTTACGCCGTCGGCGAGTATGACGCCGCAAGCGCCGTGGTCGGCGGTGCTACCGGGCTGGACTACCCGGAGGGGCAACTCCTGAGCTCGCTGCACACCGCCATGGCGCTGCGCGCGGCGGGCAGGTTCGAAGCATCGCAGGTCGCGTTCGACCGGGCCGAGTCACAGCTCCTGTGGAAGTCCGACTCCATCGCCAGCGCCGAGGACCTGCTGGCCGCCGGCCTGACCCTGGTGGGCAACGACCTCATGGTGTCCTACCGGGGGACGATCTACGAGGGTGTGCTGGTGAACACCTACAAGGCCACCAACGCGCTGATGATCGGCGACACGGCACGCGCCCGCGTGGAGCTCAACCGCGCCCACCAGCGGCAGGCGAACGCGGTCGATCAGCTTGGAGCCAAGGTTCGGGCGCTGCGCGCCGGGCAAGAGGAAGACGAGGACGAGCACCGCGAGAACATCGACCGGTCGCTGGATGCGGCGATGGAAACCGACGGAGCGGTCGCCCGCCGTCTCAAGGCGGTCGAGTCGCTCGGCGAGTACCGGGATCTGCGCAATCCATTCACCGACTGGCTGCACGGCGTGTTCCGGCTCGCGACCGGCGAGGCCAACCGTGCATCCGACCTGCTCCGCAACGCCGCCGCCCTGGACGGCGCCCGCAACCGCCACGTCGTCGCCGACCTGACTGTCGCGGAGCGAGCCGCAAGCGGCGCGGCCGCGGCCGGTGACCGCGTGTGGGTTGTACACGAGGACGGCACCGGGCCCTACCTCGACCAGTTCCGGTTCGACCTGCCGGTGTTCCTCTCCGAGGAGCGTTTCATCATCGTCTCCATGGCGCTGCCCGAGCTGCGCCCGGGCAGGACGGCGGCGGGTCCGTTGCTGATCGGCGCCGGCGGAGAGGAACACCAGACGGAGACACTCCTGAACGTCGACCGCTACGCCGCCACGGAGTTCCGCGCCGGGTACGACGGCGTCGTCGCCAAGGCGGTAGCCGGCACCGTGGTCCGCACCATCCTGCAGGTTGCGATCCAGGAGGAGACCAGAGACGCCGGCACGCTGGGATCGATCGTCGGGTTCGTCGCGCCGATCGCCTCCGCAGTCGCCACCCAGGCCGACATCCGAAGCTGGCGGGCGCTGCCGCAGACGATCGGAATCGCCAGCCTGCCGCGGCCTTCCGACGGTGAGATCCGGGTGTCCGCCGGCAGTCACACGGTGGACGTGCCGCTGCCGAGCGGACGGTTCGTGCTGGTCCAGGTCAAGACAATCGTCCGCGGCGCGCCCCCAACCGTGCACGCGGCTGCGTTCGGAGGCTGAATTCGGCCGACAATGGGACTATATTGGAGGGGGACTACATTGGAGGCATGCAGATGAAATCGCTCGTCCAGTTCGCCGTGGGCGCCTGCGCGGCGCTCGCCCTGCTGATCGGTTGCGCTTCGCAGGACCCGGTGTACCTCGATCTGCGTCAGGCCAACGACCCGCAGCCCAATCCGCCGCAGGTCGGCGAGCGGACCACGCTCGGCCTTGACTACCGCGACTTCGAGTTCGCTGCCGAGCAGGCGGTAGCCTCGTTCCTGGACAGTCCCCTGTCCGTCAAGCCGGGCAGCGACGCGCCGTGGGTGATGGCGGTCAGCCGGATGGTCAACGACACGGCGCTCGACATCGATACCGATCAGCTCGTCAAGAAGATCAGGATCGACCTGCTGGAGAGCGGCCGGGTCATCGCCACCACCGCCGTGGGGGTGGACGATCCCGAGGATCCGTTGATCGCCAAGGTCCGCGAGCTGCAGAAAGACAAGCTGTTCAATCAGGACACCGTCGCCAAGGACGGCACCGTGGTGGCTCCCGACCTGAGCCTGTCGGGCAAGATCATCCAGCGCACCAACCGCGTCGGCGACGCTCAGCAGGTCGATTACTATTTCCAGCTCACCGCCACCAACATCGAGACCGGTCTGGCGTACTGGGAGTTCGAGCAGGTGATCGTCAAGCTGGGCAGCAACCAGAGATTCTCCTGGCAGTAGGCGCCGGATGCCGAAACGCACGGTCGCCGCCTGCGCGCTCGGGCTGATCCTGGCCTGCGCCGCAAGCGCGCAGGCCGCGCCGGCGCCGGGCGAAACGGACTGGCAGCGGCTGTTCGCCTCCGGAGATGTCGCGATCGCGATCCTGATCAGCCCGGACCGCCTCGATCCCGCGAAGGGCACCGCACGGCTGCAGGTTCGGCTGCTCGACGTGGCGACGGGGGAGGTCACCTGGGCCGGTTCGTTCGCAGTGGAGCGGCTGCCACCGGACCGGCCGGCGCGGCGGACGGCAGAGTCCCCGCTCGATGAGCTCGCCTGGCGGATCGTCGATGCCATGTCCGGGCACCTCCAGCCGATCGTCGTCCATGGCGACGGCGACGGCGACGGCATACCCGACTACCTGAACCGCCGCGCGAATCCCGCCGACCACAACCGCGACGGCCTGCCCGACTATCTGAACCGGTACTTCCTGCGGCGCCGGCCCCTGTAATCGCGCCTCCGCCGGTCAGCGCTTCAGGTCGCCGCGCTGCGTGGACGTCTCGACGAGCTCACGCGCCAGCTCCCACAGCCGCGGCGCGCCGTCGCCGATGGGGTGGTTCTTGTCGTACACCTGATCGACCGTGATGCCGTGCCGCCGCCAGGCGAATCCGTGGGTGCGGTGGTTGTGCAGCAACGGCTGCAGGCGGTCGATCGCGTAGGCGAAGCGGGCTTCGGGCGTCCGCCGTTCCTCGAACTCGTCCCAGGCGGCGCGTAGCACCCCGGCCTGGTCGTCCGGCAGCAGCGCGAACAGCCGGTCGGCCGCCTGCCGTTCGCGCTCCTCCTTGGTTTCCCGTCCCGTGTCGTCGTAGATGTACGTGTCGCCCGCGTCGATCTCGACGATGTCGTGCACGAGCACCATGCGCAGGACGCGGGCCAGGTCGATGTCGCCTTCGGCGTACTCGGCCAGCACCAGCGCGTACAGGGCGAGGTGCCAGGAATGCTCGGCCGAGTTCTCCCTCCGGCTGGCGTCCAGCAGCGCCGTCTGCCGCAGCACGCCCTTCAATTCGTCGATGGCGCACAGGAACTCGATCTGTTCGTGCAGACGCCGATCGGCCGCATCGCTCATGAGCTCTCCGCAGGGATCATCGAGCCACCGTCACGGCGATGGCAAGGTGGTCGGAGGCGGTGCTCATCGGCATGGAGAAATTGGTGACCGTGAGGTCCGGGCTGGTCCAGATGTAGTCGATACGCTCTTCGGGAACGTCGGATGGACGGGTCAGGCCGTCCCCCGGCGGACCGGCGGCGACGAACGTATCGACGAAGCCGGCGTCGGCGATCAGCACCATTTCCGGATGGTGCGGCGATGCGTTCAGGTCGCCCAGCAGCACCATGGTGCGCGCGGCGTCGGCTGCCTCCAGCACCGCCACCGACTGTGGCATCCGGTGCCCGGTGTCCTCTTCCTCGTCGCCGGAGTGGAAGTGGGTGGCCAGCACTTCCAACACCTCGCCGCCGCCCACGTCGACCTCCACCGTCATGAAGCCGCGGTCCATGACGATCTCGTCGTTGTTGGGCATGCGGTGGTTGGCGACGCGCCTGATCGGGAAACGGCTGAGCACGGCGTTGCCCCAGACCGGGTCGGCCGCGGGGCCGAAGACGTAGGCCATGCCGAGGCGCTGCGAGAGCCAGACCAGTGTGTCGACCGAGCCGTTGATCAGCCAGCCCCTGGAGACCTCCTGCAGGGCGACGATGTCCGGGCTCTCCGCCTCGATGATCCGCGCGAGGGCCTCCATGCCGTGGCGGCCGTGCAGGTCGAAGCCCTGGTGGATGTTGTAGGTCATCACCCGCACCGGGAAGCCGGTGCCGGGGACGGCTCGGACCTCGTTCCAGGTCGCGAACTGGAACGCCGGGACCGCCAGCAGCAGCAGGGCGGGGACGGCAACGGAGCGGGCCACCCCCACCGGCACCGGCGACCGGTTCATGCCGGCGCGCAGCGCCGCAAGCGCGATCAGCAACGCGGCGAGCGGGCGGACAATCCCCTGCGGCACGGGAATCGCGATGTCGTACTGGGCGTAGTGCACGAACAGCAGCACCAGCAGCGCCAGCATGCCGGCGGTGGTCCAGGCCGGCACGGCCCCTCCGTTCCGCCTGCCAACCGAGGAGGCTGCGGGTCGCGCCACCGAGACCAGCAGCACCGCGCTCACGACGTGACCCACCAGTGCCGCGATCGCCGCCGGGGGTCCCGTCCACGTCATGGCCACCGATGCGATCAGCACGCCACCCAGCAGCGCCAGCAGACTGGCGTGCGGCGCCCCCCTGCGCCGGGCAAGCCACAGCGCGATCACCACCGCCACCAGGTTCGAGGCCAGGACCCAGGCGAGCACCAGCGGCTGCGGCCAGCCGGTGTTCACCGTCAGCCACGCGACGTTCTGGAGCGTCAGGTACTGCAGCACCAGCGCCGGCCCGAAGACCAGGCAGCGGGCGCCCCAGGACGATCGTGCTGCCGCATGTCGCGCGGCCGCGAGCGCCCGCGCCGGCGCCGCGACCCCCAGCAGGATCCACTGCGCCGCTACCAGGACCGCGGTGACCACGTGCGCCTCCCAGCCGCCCGCCCACGAGAGGTCGATCGTTCCGAACGCGCCCTTGACGGCCGTGTCGATCGACAGCGCCAACAGGAGCGCAACCGCGGCATGTGGTCCACTCTCGGCGGGGCCTGCGGCGAGGAGCGATCGCAGCATGAGCGGAAGCGCCCACAGGAAGAGCACCGTGCCGGCGATCGACAGCGCCAGGTCCGCCGGCAGTGACGGCGAGAGCTGCTCGGCGATCCGCAGGAGGCCGAGCCCTGCGAAGATCACGGGCGCGCCGGAACGTCCCAGCAAACCGTGCACGGCCGGCGCCAGGAACCCGAGTCCGAACACGGCCAGGCCCATGACGCCCACCAGCACCGAGCTCAGCTCGTTGACCTGCACCAGGTTGACGGACAGCGCCACCACCAGCAGGCGCAGGAACTGCAGTCCGAAGACGCACGTCAGCGCGCCGAGCAGCGTCGCGGCAAGCGACGACTGTCCGCCTCCGGATGCCGTCTGGTGCCGGCGGTCCCGGGCGCTCACCCGGCTACCGTAGTGCGCGGCATCCGACCCGTCCACCGCGGTATGGTTGGCGCGTGGTCTCCCTGTTGCTGCGCGGCGACATCCTGCTGTTCGCCCTGATCACCATCGCCCTGATCGTGTCGCTGACGTTCCACGAGTACGCCCACGCCGCGGTCGCCAAGCTGTCCGGAGACCGCACCGCGGAGCTGGCCGGCCGGCTCACCCTCAACCCGCTGGCGCACATCGATCCGATGGGTCTCCTGATGGTGGTGCTGGTGGGCTTCGGATACGCCAGGCCGGTACCGGTGGACCCGCGCTACCTGCGGTCGCCGCGGGCCGACCTGTGGATCGCCGCCGCCGGCCCCGCCATGAATCTGCTGCTGGCGGCGGTGGTCTGGAACGGCTTTCTGGCGCTGCGCGGCGCCGGTGTGGCCTTCGTCTTCCTGCCGGGACCGGAAACGTTCGTGGTGCTGCTCGTGCGCATCAACCTGATCCTGATGCTGTTCAACCTGATCCCGCTGGGCCCGCTCGACGGTCACTGGATCCTTCCGCACCTGCTGCCGGAGGCGGCGGCGCGCTGGTACCGGTACTACAACGCCCGCTACGGCCAGTACGCGCTGTTCGGGCTGATCCTGCTCAGCATCGCGGGCGTTCCCGTATTCCGCATTCTGATGACGATCGGCGCCAGGCTGGTGCGGCTGATCACCTTCGTGTAGCGCTGTTTCCGCCGGTGGGCTCGCAGGCGTAGTGGCAGTATATTGTCGGATGTGACTGAACTTACCGAGCGCCGGATGGCGGTGCTCATCGATGGCGACAACGCGCAGCCCGGGCACATCGGCGCCGTGCTCAAGGAGAGCGTCCGCTACGGCGTGGTGACCATCAAGCGCATCTACGCCGACTTCACCAACCGTCAGATGGAGGGCTGGAAGCGCCAGCTTGCCACGCACGCCATCCAGCCGATCCAGCAGTTCCGCAACACCGTCGGCAAGAATGCCACCGACTCGGCGATGATCATCGACGCCATGGACATCCTGTTCGGGGGTGCCGTGGATGGCTTCGTGATCGTCTCCAGCGACAGCGACTACACGCGCCTGGCACTGCGCATCCGCGAGTCCGGCCGCATGGTCATCGGCATCGGCCGCGACCACACGCCGCGCTCGTTCGTCAATGCCTGCAACGAGTTCCGATTCGTTGAGAACCTCGCCATGGCGGAGGAGCGCAGCCGCCGGCGCACCGGCAGGAAGCAGCCGGTCACGGAGACCGACGAGGCCGAGCGCGGGTCGCTCGACCTCGTCACCGTGATCACGGATGCCCTGGAGATGGCGGAGGCCGACGACGACTGGGTCGACCTGGGGACGATCGCCAACAACCTCAAGAAGCTGTACCCGGACTTCGATCCCCGCACCTACGGCAACCGGCGGCTGTCCAAGCTGATCCAGAGCAATTCGGAGGCGTTTCGGATGCGGCGCGATCGCGAGAACAACAACGTCACGGTGCGTCTGGCGGCGGCCGACGCGGATTGAGCGGCGATTCCGGCCGCGGTCTGACCTACGCCGACGCCGGCGTCTCGCTGGACGCCAAGCGGGACGCGTTCGCGACGCTCGACGCCGACCTGACCACCGGCGACGCGCGCGTGCTTACCCGCAGCGGCGCGTTCGCGTCGCTGTTCGCGGCAGACTTCGCGGGCTATCGCGAGCCGGTGCTCGCGCTCAAGACCGAGGAGCCCGGCAGCAAGCAGCTCCTGGCGGCGCGAACGGGGTGCTTCGACGGCATCGCCCGCGACCTGGTCAACCACCTGGTGAACGACATCGCCGTGATGGGGGCCGAGCCGCTGGCGGTGCTGGACATGATCGTCTGCAGCCGGCTCGAGCCGGACACCGTTCACGGCATCATCGTCGAGCTTGCGGCGGCCTGCCGGGAACAGGGGTGCAGCCTGGTGGGCGGTGAGACCAGCGAGCAGCCCGGCGTGGTGGCCGACGGCGCCTACGTGCTGTCGGCGAGCATGGTGGGCGTGGTCGAACGGGAGCGGATCGTCGACGGAACCGCGATCGAAGTCGGCGACGCGGTGCTGGCGGTCGCCTCCAACGGGCTGCACACCAACGGCTACACCTTGGTGCGGGCGCTCCTGGAACGGGACGCGCACCTGGCCGACCGGGACGTGGACGGCGAGCCGTTCCTGCAGGCGGCACTGCGTCCCCACCGCTCTTATCGCGGACTGTGCCTGGCGCTGCGCGACCTGCCCGCCCACGGCATGGCGCACGTCACCGGCGGCGGCGTGCGCGACAACCTGGCGCGGATCCTGCCGGCAGGGACCTGCGCGGATCTCGAACTGGGCGCGTTCGTGATACCGTCGATCTTCGCGGTGCTGCGCGAGAGCGGAGGAATCGATGACCGGGAGATGCTGCGCGTGTTCAACTTGGGAGTTGGCTTGGTGACCGTCGTGCCGGAGGCGCTGGAGCAGGAGGCGGTCGCGTGCGCGGCCGCGGCGGGAGACGCCGCCTACCGGATCGGGACGATCGAGCCGGCCAACGGCGAAGGCCCATCCGTGCGGTTCGGAGGCGGGCTGCGATGGCCGTGATCGACGGCACGGCCGCGATCGACGGCACGGTGGCGGCGATCGCCACCCACCCCACCCCCGGTGCGCCGATGGTCGAGCACGAGGCGGCGGAGTTGCGGCCCGGCGTCGGCGTGGTCGGCGACGTGCCCGGCCGTTCGCCGGCGCGCGAGGTCACCGTGGTCGACCGCGACGCCTGGCAGTCGGCGTGCGCTGAGCTTGGTCAGGAGGTGCCGTGGACGGCGCGGCGCGCCAACCTGCTGGTCACGGGCCTCGACCTGCACGCCACCACCGGCTGCGAGTTGCACATCGGCGCGGTCCGCCTGCGGGTCACCGGTGAGACGCAGCCGTGCGGGATCATGGACCGGCAGCGCTCAGGCCTGCGGCGTGCCCTGGAGCCGGACTGGCGCGCCGGCGCCACCTGCACGGTGGTCGCCGGCGGCACGGTCGCGGTCGGCAACGCGGTGGAGCTGGTCCGGGGCGGTTAGCGGGGCCGCCGTCGACGTTGTGTGCCACGTGTGACCAATAAGCGGTGTTGTGTGCCAGAATCAGGATCATGTGGCGCGCAAATCCTCCGATGAGCAACATGTGGCACACAATTTCGGCTCACCGTCCGACCTGAATCGAGGTCGGTAGGGCCGGTCTACCCTGCCTGCGGCTACAGTACCCTCCGACCCTCGACGAGGTTGAGCAGGGCCGGGAATCCCAGCACGGTGCCACGGCGGCCGTTCCCGGCGATCACGGTAGTCAGAATGCCCGCTTCCAGCAGACCGCGAAGCAACCGATGCGCGGTTCGCGGCGGCAATCCCGCCGCGGCGGCGAAGTCGGCGCTCCGCAAGATCGGGCGGCCGAACAGCCATCGCAACGCCTGGACGGCGTTCGGGGAGCGCGTCATCGCCGTGACCTGCGGCACCATCTCCTCATACAGGTCGAGAATCCCCTGCGCCTTCGCCAGGTTGCTTTCCGCCTGCGAGCGCACTGCCTCCAGGAACAGCACGCACCAGCCGGTCCAGTCATCGTCGCGTGAGACCGCCAGCAGACCTTCGTAATAGGCGGAGCGCCGTTCTTCGAAGTAGCCGCTGAGGTAGAACACCGGCTCCCGGATCATCCCCCGTTGCCACAGGAACAGGGGCACCAGCATCCGTCCCAGGCGACCGTTGCCGTCAAGAAACGGGTGCAGCGCCTCGAACTCGGCATGCAGCACCGCAAGCTGCACGAGCCGGTCCGGCGGGTCCTCGTGCACGTAGCTCTCCCAGCGCGACAGCGCACTCGAAAGTTCCTCGGCTCCTATCGGGACAAAGGTCGCGTCCGCGACCGTGCACCCAGGGGGTCCAATCCAGTTGGGAATGCGCCGTAGCTCTCCGGGCGCCTTGTCCGTGCCCCGTACGCCCTGCAACAGGACCCGGTGTGCCTCCCGAATCACGCGGAGACAGAGCGGCAACTCCTGCAGCAACTCCTCCGCCCGGCGCATGGCGAGGCGGTAGTTGAGGATCTCCCCGATGTCACCGAGCAGTGCCGGGGAGTCGAACCGCCTCCCCGCCTCGTATTCGAGCACCTCCCCCATCGTGGCGCGCGTACCTTCGATCCTCGATGACAGTACGGCTTCCTGCGTGGCGAGCGGCGCCAGGAGTACGCTCGGGTGCGGGACCGCCGCCAGTACGCCATCATAGCGGGCCACCGCAGCCGCGGCAGGGCCGATCAGGGGAATCAGCTTCGGCCAATCCAGCCGTGCTTCGGGCGGGAACGCGCCGTCCGGTAGTTAACCGGAGGCATCAGGCTTCCACCGCGGCGATCACCAATCGGGCGGGGTGTTGCGCGCGGACGATCGGACGGAACCGGGACGTATCACACGCATAGCCTACCCGCACGGGGCCATGGCCCCGTCACGGTCTGCGCAGAGGTCGGCGTGCAGGCCCGCCCAGGCTTCCGCGCCTGCGGCCGCCGCCGTCTGCAGCGGTACACGGCTCGGCTGGTCGTCGCGGCGCAGCTTCAATTCGGCCTCGCCGTCGGCGACGGTGCGCGCGCTCACGGTCATGCGGATGGGCACCCCGATCAGGTCGGCGTCGTTGAACTTCACGCCGGGTCGCTCGTCCCGGTCGTCCAGCAGCACCTCCAAACCCTGCTCCACCAGTTCGCCAGCGAGCTGCGCGGCGCCCTCCTCGCCGCCGCGCAGGGCCACCACGTACACGTCGAACGGCGCCACCGCGACCGGCCACGTCAGGCCGTGCTCGTCGTGGTGCTCCTCGGCCACGCAGGCCAGCAGCCGCCCCACGCCGATGCCGTAGGAGCCCATCACCACCGGCTTCGCGGTGCCGTCGGCGTCCAGGTAGGTGCAGCCGACCGCGTCGCTGATCCAGGTGCCCAGCCGGAAGATGTTGCCGACCTCCACGCCGCGTGACAGCGCCAGCGCGCCGTCGCAGTCCGGGCAGCCGGCACCGGCGTCGGCGCTGACGATGTCGTCGACCACGTCGGCGTGGAAGTCGCGGCCGTGGTTGAGGTTGCGGACGTGGTAGTCGGGCTCGTTGGCGCCGCCGACCAGGTTGGGGGTCGTAGGGATCAGGTCGTCGGCCACGATGAGCGCACCACGCACGTCCGTGGGGGAGGCGTAGCCGGGCACGGTGCCGGCCGCGCGGATCTCCTCCTCCGTCGCCGGCCGCAGGCCCGTGGCGCCGGAGGCCTGCGCCAGCTTGAACTCGTTGACCTCCATGTCGCCGCGCACCAGTGCGAAGACCAGCCGTTCGGTCCCGCCCTCGCCCAAGCCCGCGCCCATCAGCAGCACCGCCTTGGCGGTCCGTTCCGCGGGGATCCCCAGGAACTCGCTCAGCTCCTCGATCGTGGTCGCTCCCGGGGTGTGCACCCGCTCCAACTCCCCGGGCGGCTCCGGGGCCGGCTCGGGCTTGCGGGAGCGGGCGATCTGGCGGTTGGCGCGGTAGCCGCAGGCATCGCACGACAGGATCGAGTCCTCGCCGATCGGGGTCAGGTACATGAACTCGTGCGCGCCCGAGCCGCCCATCATGCCGACGTCGGCACCGACGTCCACGACCGGCAGCCCGCAACGGCGGAATATGCGGTGGTAGGCGGCGAAGTGGGCGTGATACTGGCGATCGAGGCCGGCGTCGTCGCGGTCCAGGCTGTAGGAGTCCTTCATCGTGAACTCCCGCACCCGGATCAGCCCGCCGCGCGGCCGCGGATCGTCCCGGAACTTGGTCTGGACGTGGTACAGGAGCTGCGGGAGCTGTTTGTAGGAGCGCACCTCGTCCCGTACCAGGGCGGCGATCACCTCTTCATGGGTCATCGCAAGGACCAGGTCACGCCCCTCCCGGTCCTGCAGGCGCGCCATCTCCGCGCCGATCTTGTGCCAGCGCCCGGTCGCCTGCCACACCGAGGCGGGGTTGACCACCGGCATGGTGATCTCCTGGCCGCCGATGGCGTCCATCTCCTCGCGCAGGATGGTCTCGACGCGGCGCAGCGAGCGCTGCGCGAGCGGCAGGTAGCTGAACAGTCCGGCGCCGAGCTGGCGCACGAACCCGGCGCGCAGCAGCAGCCGGTGGCCGGCCACCTCGGTGTCGCCCGGGCTCTCCCGGCGGGTCTGGCTGAACAAGGTGCGCATCGATGCCGGGCGGTGTGCTGCGGATGCGTTCGGTGCGGGCATGGGTGATCTTACGCCGGCAGGCGGAATGGTTCAGACTCCCTCAGCCCGATGATCCGACCTGTCCCCCGCGTCGAACGCTGCATGGAGGTCAAGCGCTATCCCGACGGCCGCCGGGTCACCTTCGCCTGCGACCTCCTGGCGATCGAGCCGGCGCGGCAGCTCCTGGGCTACACGATTCGCCGCGCCGCGACCGTGGCCGGCGTGTTCCTGCCGGCGGGGACCCGCTCCTACGGCTGCTTCTGGGCCGGCCGGCCGTACAACCTGTACCTGTGGATGCGGAGTTGCGGCGCGCGGCGAGCCGCCGTGCTCGGCGCCTACTTCAACGTCTGCGACGCCGTGGAGCTGGGCCGCACGGAGTTGCGCTGGCGCGATCTGTGGGTGGACGTCATGGCGTTGCCGGCGCGTCGGCCGGTCACCCTGGACCGCGACGAGATGCCGGGCGATCTGCCGCCAAGGCTCTCGCGCCACATCGACGATGCCGTCCACGAGCTGTACGCGCGCAGCGGAGAGCTGGTCGAGGAGTGCGTGTGCTGGGCACGCGCCGTACGGTGCGGCGCGTAGCGGGCTGGCCCGATCAGACGTTCACGCGATACTTGAGGTCGGCCGCCTCGTCGCCGGTCATCCCCCGGAACCCCCAGCAGTGCGGTGGCTGTTCGCTGATGGTGATCTCCACGTCGGCAGGTTCGATCGACAACTGGGTTTCGATCTCCCTGAAGAGCGTCTTGATCAGCTTCTTCTGGGTCGCCGCCTGCCGTCCCGCCATCATGTTGATCTCGATCACGGTATAGGCGTCCGAGCGGCCTCCGGGATAGTAGAAGTCCTCGCGCGCCATGGGCACGAACCGATGAGCCCGCTTGTCCTCGGGCATGCCCAGGACCGACTGCATGCACCTGTGGATCACGTCGGACAGCCGTTCCTTGATCGGATCCAGCTTCTCGTCGATTCCGTAGATGACGATCACGTTTCGCTCCCCGTCGGCCGTGGTTCGTGCATGCCTTCGGCAGTCGTCAGGCCGATCCCTCGATCAACTGCGGCCGGTCGCCGCTGAGGCGGATCTCCATCAGGTTGTCGCCGGGGCCGCCGCGGTCGACGACTAGGAAGTCGGTGGGGCGCCGCCAGGCGATCACGGGGTGGTGCCAGACGCCCTTGGCGTAGTTGACGCCTTGCCGGCCGTCGCTCGCGAACGCGCGCAGGTCGGCGGCGAGCGGTGGCGGACCGGCCGGCGCGACCACGATCAGGAACGGTGCGCGGTCGAGCGGGATGAAGGCCTGCGATCCGAGCGGATGCTGCTCCATCACGGTGACCGTGAGGGGCAGCGGCAAGGGCTGAGCGCGGAACACGTTGACGAGCGGCCGCCCGCCACCGTCGGCGACGTCGACGGTGGCCAGGTCGTGGAAGCGCACCGTCGTCCCCTCGTTGATGATCCGCCGCTCGGCGCCGGCGGTCTCGATCACGTCCCCGAACGGCGCGAACGCTTCCCGCGTGAGCGGCTCCGGCACGAGCGTCAGGGCTGAGTCTCCGATCCGTCCGCCGCCTCAGGAAGGTGTGCCGAACAGCCGCAGCCGGCTGATGCCGCCGTCCGGGATCATGTTGAGGCGCACGTGCGACACCGGCCCGCGGCTCTTCATGGCGCCGGCCGCGAAGGTGTGCTCGCGGTCCGCCTGCAGCGGCTGCTCGTCCAGCAGCACGGGCCAGAACATCGACTGCGCCACCACCGAGGCGCGCAACTCCCCGGTGTCCGCCGGCAGCGCCGCTCCCTGCAGGGAGCAGCGGTCGGGGTAGTTGCCCTTGAAGTGGGCGGTGTCGACCACCACGCGGTCGATGCTGCCGGGATGCGCCAGGGCGATGATGCACCAGTCGTGGCCGGGCTCTCGGCGGCGCCTTGTCTCCCAGCCGTCGCCCATGTCGCGGCCGCGGTCGGGCCGGAGCATGTTGCCCGGATTGCCGTAGTGGGCATCGTTCCAGGCGATCGCCGCCGCGCCGTGCACGGCCGAGGCCAGGTCGAGCTCGCCGAGCGCGGCCAGGGCGGTCCAGTCGGGCCGCGGCCGGCCGTACACGCGCAGGCGCGCCACGCCGCCGTCCGGCAGCAGGTTGAGCCGCACGTGACTCCAGGTGCTGCGGTCGGCGACTGCAAACAGGTGGTGGTCGTCGGGGCCGAGCGCTGCCGGCGGCACCAGCGGGACCCATGCGGCGTCGTCGCCAGGATCGCCGTCGCTCAGGCAGGCTTCCAGCGACGCGGCCGGCGGATAGTTGCCGGTGAAGTGGCGGGTGTCGATGTCCACCGCGTGGATCTCGCCGGGAGCCGCAAGACGCACGACGCTGCGGTCGTGGCCTCCGCCGCGGCGGCGGCGCGACTCCCAGCCGTCCATCCACTTGCCGTGGTCGTCGTACTTGTCGGGGATGAACACCGGCTCGGCCGGCTCCAGCATGCGCGACAGGGGCGCGAAGAACTCGTCCGTGCACCACACGCCGGCGGCGCCGAGCCGCGCGTCCGCCAGGTTGGTGGTCAGGGGCGGCCGACCGTCGTCCGCCCGGTTCGTTGTCTCAGCCACGATCAGCCTCTCGATGGGGATGGTGTGCGCGCCAGTGGCGGGCGATGTCGATGCGGCGGCAGCACCAGACCGCGTCGTGTGCGAGCACGTGATCGACGAACCGCTGCAGGGCGGCGAAGCGCCCCGGGCGCCCGATCAGCCGGCAGTGCAGCCCGACCGACATCATGCGCGGCGTATCGGCCCCCTCCGCGTACAGTACGTCGAAGGTGTCGCGCAGGTAGGTGAAGAACTGGTCGCCGGAGTTGAAGCCCTGCGGGGTGACGAAACGCATGTCGTTGGCGTCCAGCGTGTACGGCACCACCAGGTGCGGCCGTCCGGCGACCACCGTCCAGAACGGCAGGTCGTCGTTGTAGTCGTCGGCGTCGTACAGGAAACCGCCCTCCTCCACGACCAGCCGGCGCGTGTTGGGCCCGGTGCGTCCGGTGTACCAGCCGAGCGGCCGCTCGCCGGTGAGCCGGCGGATGATCTCGACGGCGCGCTGCAGGTGCTCCCGTTCCACCGGCTCGGCCACGTCCTGGTAGTCGATCCAGCGATAGCCGTGGCTGCAGATCTCGAAACCGGCGTCCATGGCGGCGTCGGCGACCGCCGCGTTGCGCTCCAGCGCCATCGCCACCGCGAACAGGGTGATGGGGATCTCCCGTTCGCGGAACAGCCGGAACAGGCGCCACACGCCGACGCGGCTGCCGTACTCGTAGATCGACTCCATGCTCATGTGGCGTTCGGGCAACGGGAACGCGCCAAGGATCTCGGACAGGAACGACTCGGAGCCCGCGTCGCCGTGCAGCACGGAGTTCTCCGCCCCTTCCTCGTAGTTGATCACGAACTGCACGGCCACCCGCGCGCGTGCGGGCCAGTCCGCATGGGGCGGGTGGGCCCCGTACCCGCACAGGTCGCGGGGATAGGCTTCGGTCGAGCCGGCGTCCATCGCGAGCAATATGCTGGCGAACGACGCGGCTCGCAACATACACTGGCCGTTCCATGGCTATAAGACTGGCGATCGTCGGCTGCGGCGGCATGGGCCACCGCCACCTGCGGGGGCTCCGCGCGCTGGGCGACGCGGGGATCTCGTCGCTGGAGCTGGTCGCCGCCTGCGACCCGGTCGAGGCGAACGCGGCATCGCTCGCGGATGAAGCGGAGGCGGCCTTCGGCACGCGGCCGGCCGTGGTGGCGGCGCTCGGGGACCTGCATGCCCACGGCGTGCAGGCGGTGGACATCACCAGCATTCCGCGCACGCACCACGTCGTGGCGGTGGAGGCGCTGCAGCGCGGACTGCATGTCCTGATCGAGAAGCCGATGGCGCCGACGGTGGCCTCGTGCCGGCGGATCCGCGACGCGGCGGCGGCATCCTCCGCCATCCTCAGCGTGGCCGAGAACTACCGCCGCGACCCGATGTGCCGGCTGGCCCGTGCACTCCTGGACTCCGGCGTGATCGGCACGCCGCGGCTGATCGTCCAGCACGGCGTGAGCGGCGGCGACCGGATGTTGATCAGCCTGTGGCGGCACCGCCGCGAGCACGGCGGCATCCTGCTGGACGTCGGCGTCCACTACGCCGACGTGCTGGAGTACCTGCTGGGCCCCATCGACACCGCCTACGCGGTGACCCGGCTGCATGAACCGGTCCGCCGCAACCCGGCCGCGGGTGCCGGCGAGGACGCCGTCGATCCCGGCAACGCCTACGCGCAGTGGCAGCGGCAGACGCCGGCCCGCTTCGAGGCGACCGCCGAGGACGCGCTGTACGGAACGCTGACCTTCGCCAGCGGCGTGGTCGGCAACATCATCCAGGACCACGCCGGTCACGGCGCCGGGTTCGGCGGGCGCGCGGTGTTCGGCTCGGCCGGGTCGATGACGCTGCCGGGCGACCGCAGCGGCGGCCCGATCACCGTGCACCTCGACGGCGGCGGGCGGCTCGAGGGTCAGGCGCTGCTGGATCACGTGCCGGAGTTCCGCCTGGACGCGAACACGGCGGCGCTGTTCGGCGCGGAGCGGCTGACCGGCTACGACCAGCCGTTTCCGGTCACCGACGCCGCGCTGCTCGCCGTCGAGTACGCGGAGCTGGCCGACGCGATCCGGGGCGGCGCGCCGCCAGAGGTCGACGCCGCGCAGGGGATGAGCGCCGTGGCCACCTACTACGCGCTGCTGGAGTCGGGCGCGTGCGGCGCGCCGGTCCGCGTCCGGGACGTGCTCGACGGCCGCGTCGACGCCTACCAGCGCGAGCTCGACGACTCGCTCGACCTGAGGCCGAAATCGGCGGGATAGAGGATGGCTCCATGACGGCAGAGAGAATCGAGCAGCGGTCGATCGTCATCGTGATCGTGGCGAGCGTGTCGTTCGGGCTGATCGGCATCGTGATCTCGCTGGCCAGCCGGTCGGGGGCGGTGTTCCTGGACGGCCTGTTCTCGCTGATCTTCGCGGTGGTCGGACTGCTGACGCTGTACGTGTCCAAGCTCGTGCAGCGCCCGCGGGACGAGCAGTATCCGTTCGGGTACGCGACGTTCGAACCGATGCTGAACCTGTTCAAGGGGATCCTGATCACGACGGCGCTACTCTACGCGGTGTGGACGGCGGTCAGGGCGCTGATGACCGGCGGGCAGGAGGTGGCCGCCATCGGCGGCATCATCTATGCCGCCATCGCGGTGACCGGCGGAGTCGCCCTTACGGTGACGCTGCGCAAGCTGGGCCGGAAGTCGGGCTCCCCGATCGTGCAGTTGGACGCCCAGAACGCCGTGATCGACACGATGATCTCCGGCGCGGTCGGTGTGGCGTTCGTGGCGACGCTGATCATCCAGAACTCGCGTCTGTCGGCGTGGGCCCCGTACGCCGATCCGGTGATCATGCTGGCGATCGCCGCCATCGCGGCGCCCCAGCCGATCAAGACCATCCGCGCCAACTGGCGGCAGCTCATGGGCAGGGCGCCGGACCGGGCCGTGCAGGACCGGATCGCGGCGCTGGTCGAGTCGGTCATCGCGCGCGTGCCGCACTCGGAGACGCACCTGCGCACCACCGAGGTGGGACGCTACCTGTACATCCACCTCTACGTGATCGTGCCGGAGGACTCCACCGAGCCCATCGACGTGCGCCTGCACGACCGGATCAGGCGGGAGATCTTCGAGCAGCTCTCGGGCGAGTTCAGCCACCTGGCGCTGGACGTCGGCTTCACCATGGACGTCCGCTGGGCGGTCTCCAGCGTGCCGTCGGAGGACCAGGAGACGGTCTATCCCGCGAGGTCCCAGCCGGAGGGCTGACCGTTCCGGAACGCGTCGACGGCCAGATCGGCGATGCTGCTGATCAGGGTGCCGTCGCGGTCCAGCACGCGCGCCACCGCGACGTCGTCGGCGATGAGCCCGTACGTGCTCACCACGCCGGTGCCGGCCAGCGCCGGGCGCAGCGCTTCCAGCTCCGCCACCGCGCGGGCGCCGACGGCGACGCAGCTCGCCCAGCCCAGGCAGGCGCCGAAGCCGGCCGGCCCGAGGGGCACCGCCGGCGGGTGCAGGTGGTAGCGTTCCCGGTAGACCACCGCGCCGTCGCGGAGGACGGTCAGGTGGTAGGCCAGGTGCCTGAACGCCCACGTCTCGCCCATCTGGCTGCGGCCCGGACACCCGCACTCCAGCAGCAGGCAGGCGCTGTCGCGGGCGGTGCCGACGACCGTGGACTGGACCACGGCGGCGCCCGCGAACGGGATCAGCGGCCGGCCGACCAGGCGCAGGTGGCTGTCGCCGCGGACGGTCGCCACGAGTTGCAGGTGAGCGGGGTCTTCGCCGGCGCCGGGCAGGCACAGGGTGCTTGCCGGAGGCGCCCAGGTCGCCTCCGCCCGGCCGTCGATCCGGATGCGCTGCAGGTGGCGGTCGCCGTTGCGCAGGCCGCCTCCCTGGTCGACCGGCACCGCCAGCACGCCGCCCGCGTGCGGCAGCACGTTGACGAACAGCGGCGCGCGGCGGCGGGTCCGCCAGCGCCGCCCGGTCACGGCCAGCCGCAGCTCGCCGCGCCGGCCGCTCGGGCCGGGGCTAGCGGACGTGGGCCGCGTGGAGATGGTCCTCGGCGTGCCCGGCGTGGTGATGATGAGAGTGCAAGCCGTTGCCGTGGTCGTGGGGATGGTGGTGGTGCCCGCCCACGCCCCAGGCCGGCCGGTCGCGCCGCGGGGCGCCGAGCGCGGCCACGATCCAGGCGGCCGCCTCCTCCACGCCGGAGCCATCCTTGAGGTTGGTCATCACGAACGGCAGATCGCCGCGCGCCGCCCGCACGTCGTCGGTCATCCGCTGCAGGTCCACCTCCACGTAGGGCGCGAGGTCCACCTTGTTCACCACCAGCAGGTCGCTGCGCGTGATCCCGAGGCCGCCCTTGCGGGGGATGTCCCCGCCCTGCGCGACGTCGATCACGTAGATCTGGTAGTCGACCAGGTCGGGGCTGAAGCTGGCGGACAGGTTGTCGCCGCCGCTCTCGATGAAGGCAACGCGGGTGTCGCGGAAGCGGTCCTGCAGGCGCGCCAGGGCGTCGGCGTTCACGGAGATGTCGTCCCGGATCGCGGCGTGCGGGCAACCGCCGGTCTCCACTCCCAGGATCCGCCCGTCGGCGAGCGCGCCGGCGCGGATCAGGAACTTCTCGTCCTCGCGCGAGTAGATGTCGTTGGTGATGGCGACGATCGAGTGCTCGCCGCCCAGCCGCTGGCAGAGCCGCAGCAGCAGGTGGCTCTTGCCGGAACCTACCGGGCCGCCGATGCCGAACCGCACCGGCCGAGGGTCTGCCTCGTTTCCGTCGTACTTCACACCCTGTGCTCCCAGATCGAGGTTGTATCAGCTTCGGGAAGGAGAGCACCTGCGGCGCCACGGCCCCGGAGCGATTCCTGAATCCCGCTCGGAGCATGGTTGCATACAAGCCGACCGCTGGGTACCGGGCACCAGCGGTCTACAGCGGCGTCTCCAGGATCGTGTAGGTCTTCGAGGGGATGGCGTTCATCATGTCGAGCATGCGCAGCACGGGGGTGTTGTCCTCCAGCACGTAGCCGACGTCGCAGTACTGGTAGCCGTGCTGTTGGGTGTAGATCTTCTGTTTCCAGAGCAGCAGGCCCTCAAGTCCCCGGTTGCGGAACTTCTTCTTCACTCCCAGGTACCCGAACCGCAACCCCGTGAGACGGCGCCTGGTGATCAGCATGCGCCCCGCCCGCCACAGTTCGAAGCGCGGGCACAGCCGTGACGGCAGCATGCCGTCCAGGATGTTCGGCACGCCGCCGAAGAAGGCGGCGGGCTCACCCTGCCAGTAGGCGATCGAGAACTGGCCGCGGTCGACGATGAGCTGCTCGTCGTCGATCACCTTGAAGAACTCCTCGTCGCGGTACGGGACGAAGCCCCAGTTGTCGTTCCAGGCGTCGTTGTAGATGTCCAGCATCTCCCGCTTGCGCTCCGCGAGCGGCCGCTCGCCCCAGGTCTCGAATACCACGCCGCCCCGCTTCTGCACGATCTGGGCGACCCGCTGCAGCTTCGCCTCCATGGGCACGTGGACGGGCACCTCCCAGGAGCGCACCCGCTTGACCGGGTGCAGGCCGGCGGCGGTCAGCAGATCCAGGTAATACGGCTTGTTGTAGTGGTAGTAGATGACCGGGCGGGAGTCGAACCCCTCGGTCAGCACGCCGGGCGTCGCCTGGTTGACCGGCAGGTTCTGCGGCCCGCGCATCGCCTGCATGCCGCGCTCGCGCAGCCAGTCGCCGGCCCCCCGCAGCAGGCGGTCGGTCACCTCCTGGTCTTCGACGGACTCGAAGAAGCCGAAGAAGCCGGTCTTCTCGTTCCAGTGGGCGTTGTGGTCGTCGTTGACGAAGGCCATGCAGCGCCCGACGGGCTGTCGGCGATCGTCGTAGGCGATGAAGAAAGCGATGGCCGCATGCTGAAGGAACAGGGAGCGCGGCTCGAAGTAGCCGGTGATGCCCAGCAGGTGGAAGCCCAGGTACTCGTAGTCCAGCAGCGGGATGTAGCGCGGGTCGTCGCGGTAGTGGCTCCAATGGAAATCGACGAAGGCGCGGAGCTTGCCGCGGGCGCCGGGATCGGTGTTGGCGAACCGCTCGATCTCGATGCCGGCCATGCCGCAACTCTATAGGCGAATGGCGAGCGGAGAATCAAGGAGTCTGGGATGGGGGCAACGGCGAGTCCGGAGGACTCGGCTTTGCCGGCGCAAGGGGCTATCATCCGCGCCGATGTCAACGATCGTGCCGCCGGCGCCCCTGAAGCTCGCCGATGGCGCAGACCTCAGCGTCGAGTTCCTGCGCCGGCCGGTGGCGCCGGCCGACCAGATCCGCGTGACCGACCTGCTGGCAGCCGAGTGGGAGCGCAGCGACGTCGACTGGATGCCGTCGCTGCGCGGGGCCTACGGCGACACGCTCACGTCTGTAACCGCGATCGGCCGCTGCGGGGAGACCGATGTCGGGACCGCGACGGTGTCGTATCCGGTGGACGAGCCGGAAATCGCGGTGGTGGAGAACGTCACCACCCTCGCCGAGCACCGGCGGCGCGGCATCGCCGCGGAGCTCACCGAGGCGGTGGTTCGGTTGGCCTTCGACGCCGGCTGCCGCCTCTGTTTCCTTGGCAACGGCGGCCGCGTGGGGCAACGGGCGGTGTACGACCGGATCGGCTTCGAGCGGACCGGAGGCATCATGCGCCGCGCTGCGCCGGGCTTCGAGGCGTACGAACGGACGCTGTACGCGGCGGGCCAGCCAGTGTCGGTCCGGAGGGCGTGCTGGGGCGACCTTCCCGGTGTGGCGGCGCTGGTCGCGCAGCCGCTGTCGACGCGGGTGCTGGACTATCAGCGCGGCATCGCCAGCGCCGCGTTCGTCCCGCCGGCGCGCTGCGTCTCGGCGTTCACGACCATCCACTACGACACGCAGAGCCGCGGCGGCGTGATGCGGGTGCTCGCCGGTGCCGGCGCCAGCCGCGTGCTGGGGTTCGGCACCGCGGCTCCGGGACCGGCGCCGCTGCGTAACGCGACCGCGGTGGTCGACCTGGTCGCCCACGACGCCTACGGCGACCATGCCGGCGAGTTGCTGGCCGCGCTCACCGAGGATGGGCGACACCTGGGCGCCGCTCGGGCCGTCGCCTTTGTCGCGGCGCCCGACACGTCCAAGCGGGAACGGTTCCTGGCCGCGGGCTATCGGCCGGCCGGCGCGCTGCCGCGCGACCTCACCCTGGGCGGCGAGCCTGCCGATGTCACACTATTGGAGCACACCTATGGCTGAACCATTCCTTGGACCGGACTTTCTGCTGCCGAACGAATCGGCGCGCCGCCTGTACCGCGAGTACGCGGCCGACCAGCCGATCTTCGACTACCACTGCCACCTGCCGGTGCAGGAGATCGCCGACAACCGCGACTTTCCCACCATCACGGAGATCTGGCTGGGCGGCGACCACTACAAGTGGCGGGCGATGCGCGCCCTCGGGATCGACGAACGGCTGATCACCGGCGACGCCGGCGACTACCAGAAGTTCGCGGCGTGGGCGGAGGCGGTGCCCTACACGGTCCGCAACCCGCTGTACCACTGGACGCACATGGAGCTGCGCCGGCCGTTCGAGGTGGACGAGTTGCTGTCGCCCCGGACGGCCGAGGCGATCTACCACGCGTGCAACGAGCGGCTGCGGCAGCCGGAGCTGCGCACCCACGGACTGCTGCGCATGATGAACGTGCGCGTGGTCTGCACCACGGACGACCCGGCCGACAGCCTGGAGCACCACGAGCGCATCCGCACGGCGGGTGCTCCCTGCACGGTGGTGCCGGGCTTTCGCGCCGACCACGCCCTGGCCGCCGACGACCCGGCGCGGCTGAACGGCTGGCTGGCCGGCCTTGGAGAGCGCGTGGGCCGGGAGATCACTGACTACGACGCGATGCTCACCGCGCTCGCGGAGCGCCATGCCGACTTCCACGCCGCCGGCTGCCGGCTGTCCGACCACGGGCTGGAGGTGCTGGACGCGGAGCCGTACACGGCGCGGGAGGTCGAAGGGACGTTCCGCGCCGCCGTGCAGGGCCGGGCGGCCGACCCGGACGCGGCCCGGAAGTACCGCTCGGCGGTCCTCTACGAGATGGCGTGCATGGACGCGGACGCCGGCTGGGTACAGCAGTTCCATCTGGGCGCGCTGCGCAACACCAACCGGCGCGGCTTCCAGGCGCTGGGCCGCGATTCCGGCTACGATTCGATCGGCGACCCGCCGTCGGCGCGATCGATGGCGCGGTTCTTCGACCGGCTGGAGCAGGCCGGCAAGCTGGCCAAGACGGTCCTCTACAACCTTGACCCGGCGCAGAACGACCTGTTCGCCGCCATGATCGGCAACTTCCAGGGTGGCGGCGTGCGCGGCCGCATGCAGTTCGGGACTGCGTGGTGGTTCAACGATCAGATCGACGGCATGACGCGGCAGATGGAAGCGCTGTCCAACAGCGGCCTGCTGAGCTGCTTCGTGGGCATGGTGACCGACTCGCGGAGCTTTCTGTCCTACCCCCGCCACGACTACTTCCGCCGGCTGCTGTGCGGGATCCTGGGCGACGAGATGGAGCGCGGGCTGCTGCCGGCCGACTTCGAGCTGCTCGGCGGCATCGTCGCCGATATCTGCTACGGCAACGCCGAGCGCTACTTCGGGATCGAGTGAGATGGCCGTGAGCGATCGTCTGCGCTGCTACGCGGCCATCCACGACACCGGCCTGGTGCCGCTGTACTATGAGCCGGATCCCGAGGTGGCCGGCCGCCTCGCCGCCGCCTGCGTCGAGGGCGGTGCGCGGGTCGTGGAGTTGACCAACCGCGGCCCCGGCGCCCTGCAGGCGTTCGCGGCCGTCGTCGAGCGCCTGCAGGGCAGCGACGTGTGGGTCGGGGCCGGTTCGATCATGGATGCGCCAACGGCGGCCAACTACATCGGCATGGGCGCCCGGTTCATCGTCAGTCCGTCGCTGGACGAGGCCGCCGCCCGTCTCTGCAACCGGCGCAAGGTCCCCTATCTGCCCGGCTGCATGACACCCGGCGAGATCAGCCGTGCCGAGGAGCTGGGCGCGGAGATCGTCAAGGTGTTCCCCGGCTCGGTCGGCGGGCCGGAGTTCGTGAGCGCGGTCCGCGGGCCGATGCCGTGGACGAGCATCATGCCGACCGGGGGCGTGGCGGTGTCGGCCCAGAGCATCGGCGCCTGGCTCGGCGCCGGCGCCTGCGCGGTGGGCATCGGCAGCGCCCTCTTTCCCGATGAGGACCGCCGGCAGGCCAACTACGACCGGATCGCCGCCCGCGTCGCCGACGCCCTGTCCCTGATCCGCGCGGCTCGCGGGTAGCGGGATTTGTTCGTAGTGAGCAAGCGGAAGAGCTGATGGCCCCGGTTCAATATCACGCCGGGCGATTTCCGCCCGAGTCGCGGCTTGACTGGCCGCAGTTGATTCCGCTGATCCCGGCCTATTCGCGCTCCAGCCCGAAAGTTGGCTGAGTTGAAGGATTCGAGGCGGTTGGCGGGGCGGATCGGTGAGAACGCGGACCTCGGTTGACGTTCGTGATCGGACGAGACGCTGGGTCAGCGATCTGCGTGCCCTGATCGGCCGCGTGTGACGATTCGCGGGTCTTCTGAGCGGATGGGCCGGACATGATAATGCCCGTAGCAGAACGCCTGCGAGCCGATCAGAGAGCCCCTGAGCCTCAGCTTGGCGCCCAGTCGAGCGCCGCAAGCTTGCCCCACAGCCGTAGCCAATCGGGAGCGGAGTCCTGGGCGATGACGAACGTCAGTCTGCGCCCGTGGCGGACCACGCGGCTGGCCACCCGCAGCACCCGCTCGCGCAACCGGCGCAGACTCCAGCCGATGCCGGTGGCCCGCTGCATCACGCACCGCCCGGCGTGCAGCACCTCGTAGGCCAGCAGGTTCAGCAGCAACAGTGTCTCGTTTTGCGCCCGCACGCCTGCTTCTTCCGGCTGGGTGGCGGCCTCCAGGAGGCGGCCCCGGTAGTGGCTCTTCGCACGCGCCGCCGACGACAGCGCCGGCGCCAACACGTCCATGAACTCTCCCATGTGCCCTTCGGCCTTGCCCCGCATGCGGTACAGCCCCAACAGCCGCGCGCCGCTGCAGCGGTTGCGTTTGAGGTTGGTGATCAGCCAGAAGTAGTCGAGGAACAACTCTCCGGGGCGCTCCAACACCACCAGCACCACCCGCCGCGGGTGCTCCCAGGAATCGGCCTGGTAGCGCAACTCGTGGCACCACACCCGCCCTTCGCGTGGCGGACGCCCCGGCGGCCGGCGCAGGTACGGCTCGGCCATGCGGTCCAGCATCGCGTTGTTGCGGATGCGCGCCACGTAGTCGATGCCTGCCGACTCCAGACCCGTGAGCGTCTGTCCGTCCGGAAACCCGGCGTCCAGGCGCACCAGCACCGACTCGCACACCCGTCGCACGCGCTCGACTACCCTCTGAATGAACGCAAGCGCCCCGTCGGCCGAGCCGGCCGCGCCCGGCCGCAGCGTGCCGTCGAGCAGGTCACCACTCTCGGCGCAACTGGCGATGAGCGCATGAAACATCCGCTGGCCGTAGTAGCCGTTGTACTCGCTGCCGGCCTGCTGCCCGTGCACCTCGAACGGCAGGCCGTCCACGTCGATCATCAACCGCTTGCGCCGCCGGCCCCCGTTGTCCTTCCACAGCCGGCGCAGCGCCAGCTCGATGATCCCCTCACGAACCACCTCCTGGTTGGTCGGTGCGCTCAACAGGCCCACCAACCGTGACAACGTCGGCTGCGAGGGCAGCACGCTGTCGGGCTCCAGCGCGGCGAGGCCGCGGCGCGTGTCGTTGGCCACACGCAAGCTCGGGTCGTGCCGCAGCCGGTCCGCGTCGTCCTGGTCGCGCCAGCCCTGGCCCAGCAGCAACAGGCTCGTCCGCACCAAGTCGGCCAGCGGATAGGTGATCAGCAGCGGATTGCGCGGATCGAGCAGCCGCTCATCCATCCAGTCGACGATGCCGGTGCGCTCCATGATCTCACGCAGCAGCAGCGCGCCGCTGTCGGCGCTGAGATGGTCCGCCCGCGCCTCCACCTGCACCGAGCCGTTGAAGGTCGTCGAAAAGATTGGTAGAGTCTCACCCACGGCGTGTCCCGTCCTTTGTGGTGGTGTTGCTTGTAACACCTTGACTCTACTGCAAATCGGCGGACGCGCCTACTTTTTCTCCACTCCTACGCGAATACGCCGGGCTGATAGGACCGGCAGCGGCTGCTGTCGCCCGCTACGATGGGATGCTCGGTGCCACACCCAATCCCGACGTGCTGCTCTCTCCGCTGACGACCCAGGAAGCCGTGCTGTCATCTCGAATTGAGGGAACCCAAGCGACGATGGGTGAGGTGATGGAGTTTGAGGCCGGACAGGAACCGGACTCGCCCGATCGACGGGAAGATATCCATGAAGTGCTCAATTACCGAGCCGCCATGCGGCATGCGGAAGAGTTGCTAGAAGAGTTGCCGCTGTGTCTGCGAGTAATTCGGTCGGCCCACCGTATACTCCTGAGGGGTGTGCGAGGCGAGGGTAAATCGCCTGGCGACTATCGGCGCGTGCCCAACTGGATTGGCCCGTCGGGCTGCACCATCGATCAAGCCACGTTCGTGCCTGTCGCGGCGGAGAAGCTGCAGGAGTCAATGAGCCTCTGGGAGAGTTACATTCACCGAGAGGCTCCGGACCGGTTGGTGCAACTTGCCATCCTGCACGCCGAGTTTGAGGCGTTGCACCCGTTCCTGGATGGAAACGGCCGTCTCGGGCGTATGCTGGTGCCGCTGTTCTTATGGCGAAGTGGCCTCGTCAGGACACCTCGGTTCTACGTCAGCGCATACCTTGAGGCCCGTCGCGACGAATACTACGACGCGTTGCTCGCGGTTTCTCGCGATGACGACTGGACCGGATGGTGCCGCTTTTTCCTGAAAGCCGTGCGGGTGCAGGCTGAGGACAATCTGACCAAGGCGCAAGGGATCATCGACCTGTACGACCGCATGAAGCGTCGTGTGGCGGATCTGACCCGGTCTCAACACGCCATCCGGGCACTCGACTGGATTTTCCAATTTCCGATGTTCACGACCAGTCACTTCGTGAGTGGCGCTGACATCCCTGCGCCCACGGCGCGTCGGTTCCTTCGCGTTTTGCGAGATGGCGGGATTCTGAAGGCCCTCAGGGCCGGCCGAGGTCGCCGAGCCAGCATACTGATGTTCCCTGATCTGCTGAACCTTGCGGAGGGCCGAGATGTGTTTTGATGATCATCCATGTCATGCAAAGAGATTTGACGATCATTTACGCAAAGAAACTGATCGTCAATACACGTTGATGCTCATAGCTGACCGACAATCGGCCAACCACTTGGCCCGCGAAGCTCACTGCTCTCCCGTCCAGTCGGGCGGCAGGGGCTGCCGGCCGGCGTAGCCTTCGTCGATGCGGTGGTAGAAGGCGAGCTCAGGCTCGTCACTGCGCCAGCAGAGGAACACCTGCTCGTCGTCGATGATCGCCGGAAAGTCGACGAGCCCGATGTCGAAGCTCCAGTCCTTGTAGAGGCAGCCCATCGACTCCAGCTCCGCCAGGTACTCCAGCAGGGCGGCGCGATGCTCCTGAATGATCGGATCCTCGTCGAACAGCCGCTCGGCGGCGCGGCGCTGCTCGCCGCGCGTCGAGCCGGCGGCCGCCGCCGCGCGGGCGCGCCGAGGCGCGGTGTCCTCCAGGTACTCCCGCAGGTTGCGGCCGGTGTCCAGGATGTCGGCGACGATCCGCTTGACCAGCGGCAGCGTCCGCACCGCGTCGGCTCGAGAGAAATAGCGTTGGAACTCCATGCGGTGCCTGGGTCGCCCGACCGTACGGAAGGCACCCGCGGCGGTCAACCGTCGTCCGGCAGGCGCGTGGTATCCTGCCGGCCGTGATGGAGTTACGCGCGCTGGTCTATGCCGATCCGAACGACCGGCGTGAACTGGAAGCGCTTCTGAAGCGGCTCGCCGGGGCGGTGGGAGGCGACCGGGAGCTGAGCGAGTCGGTCGCGGGGTTCATCGCCGACGTGCGCCGTGAAGGAGACGCCGCCCTGGTGGCGCACATGCGCGCGTTCAGCGATCCGGAGTTCGACGACTCGATGCTGCGCGTGCCGCCTCGCGCATTGCGGGCCGCGGCGGATCGCATCGCGCCGGAGTTGCGCGCCGCCATGGAGCGGGCGATCGAGCACGTGCGGCGGTACCAGGAGCACATCGCGCCCGCCCCGCCGCCGCCGGTCGAGATCGACGGGGCGCGGCTGGGCCTGCGCGTGGAGCCGGTCGGCTCGGCGGGCCTGCTGGTGCCCGGCGGGCGGGCCGCCTATCCGTCGACCCTGATCATGCTGGCGGTGCCGGCGCAGGTGGCCGGCGTCGAGCGCATCTGCCTGGCCACGCCGCCTCCCGACTCCGACCGCGGCACGACGAAGCGCGCCATCGACGACAGCGTGCTGGCCGCGGCCCACCTGCTGGGCATCGGCGAGGTGTACTGCATCGGCGGGAGCCATGCCGTGGCCGCCCTGGCCTGCGGGACGCCGACCGTTCCCGCGGTGGACTTCATCGCCGGACCAGGCAGCGTCTACGTCCAGGAAGCCAAGCGGCAGCTCTTCGGCACCGTCGGCGTGGACGGCCTCTACGGACCGAGCGAGATCGCCATCCTGGCAGACCGGTCGGCGGACCCGGCCTGGGTCGCCGCGGACGTGTTGGCCCAGCTCGAGCACGATCCCGGCGCGGCGTTCGTGGTGTCCGACCATGCCGAGGTTCTGGCCCGCGTCCGCTCCGCGCTGGAGCGCCAGGTCCGCGAGCGCGGCCGGCAGGATGCCATCGAGCACGGCCTCCGCGAGTTCACCGCCTTCGTGCTGGCCGCCGACGTCAAGGAGGCGTGCGCGATCATGAATCGCATCGCCCCCGAGCACGCCGTGCTGGCGGTGGCCGATCCGCACGCCGTGCTGGACCGCGTGCACAACGCCGGCGCCTACTTCCTGGGCGCCGCGCCGGTGGCGAGCGGCGACTACTACGCCGGGCCCAGCCACTGCCTGCCGACCGGCTCCACAGCGCGGTTTTCCTCAGGCTGCAGCGTCTACACGTTCCTGCGCCGAGCCAGCCTGGAGGAGTACCCGAACGGCATGACCCGCCGGGCGATCGACGACATCGCCGTGCTGGCCGAGGCGGAGGGCCTGGACGCGCACGCGGCCAGCGTGCGCATGCGCGGCGACTGAGCCTTCGGCGGCTCAGGCCGGCTGCCGGGCCAGGATCTTTGATGCGGCGTGCGTGCCGATGGTCACGGTGCCGTGGTCGGTGCGGAGCGTAACCGCGTCGGCGGCCTGATCGATCGACTCGACCCTGACGCGGCTGCCGGGCTGCAGGCCGCTGCGGTGCACGAACTGCAGAAACTCCGGATCCTGGTCGGTCACGCGCTCGATGCGCAGCTCGGCTTCCTCCGGCTGTTCCATGAGGCTGCCGAAGACGGTCTGGTCTATCTGGCCGCGCCGGGTGGGAATCGGGTCGCCGTGCGGGTCGACGGTGGGGTGGTCGAGCAACGCGTCGATGCGGGTAAGGACCACGTCGGATATGGCGTGCTCCAGGTTGTCGGCTTCGCGGTGGACCTCCGACCAGTCCAGGCCCAGCACCTCCACCAGAAACAGCTCCACCAGCCGGTGGCGGCGCAGCACGTCGAGCGCGAGCGCCTCGCCCGGCCCGGTCAGACGGCTGCCGTTGCGCGGTGAGTACTCGATCAGCCCCAGGCCTGCCAGGGTCTTCATCATGGAGGTGGCGGTTCCCGGCGAAACGTCCATCGCATCGGCGATCCGGCCCATCGGCAGGAATCCCCCGGGGCGCTCGCGGTGGCGCAGGTAGATCGCCTTGACGTAGTTCTCGACGGTGCTCGAATAGGCGCTCACGGCTTCGGGTTGGCGGCTCGGGCGGCGCCGGTGGTCATGCCGCCGTCGACCAGCAGGATTTGGCCGGTGACATACTCGGATGCCTCCGAGGCAAGGAAGACCACGGCGCCGTCCAGATCGGTTGGGGTGCCCAGCCGCTTCAGCGGGATGCGATCGACGATGTAATCCCGCCACTCGGCGTCCTGGAACAGCACCTCCGTCTGCGCGGTGTGGAACCAGCCGGGGGCAAGGCAGTTCACGGTGATGCCGTGCGGGCCGAGCGTGTCGGCGAGCGCCCGCGACATCTGCAGCACGCCGCCGCGGCTGGCGACGTAGGGGACGACGGCGCCGAAGCCGAACACGCTGGTGACCGAGCCGATGTTGATCACGCGGCCGTAGCCGCGCTCGATCATCCCCGGCGCAAACGCCTGGGTGACGAAGAAGCCGCTACGGAGGTTGGTCTCCAGAACGGTGTCCCAGTCGTCCCAGGTAGTGTCCAGGAACGGCTTGCGGACGTTGCAGCCGGCGTTGTTGACCACGATGTCCACGGCGCCGAGGTCTTCGGCGACCGCCTCACCGAACGCTCGCACGCTGGACTCGGAACGGACGTCCAGGGAGTAAGCGCGCGCCGTGCCGCCCAGATCGTGAATCTCTCCGATCGTGTCGGCGCAGTCGCGCGCGTCGCGCGCCGAGATCACCAGCGACGCCCCGGCGCGGGCCAGCGCCTTGCTCATGTAGCGGCCAAGCCCGCGGCTGGCGCCAGTCACGACCGCGGTGCGGCCGCTGAGATCGAACCGGTCCGCTCCGCTCATTCGCCGCCCCCGGCGGCCATCTCCAGGGCCGCCAACGCCGCCTCCCGACCGCGGTTCACGAAGCCGCCGGCGCGGGCCAGGGCCTGCTCCTGATCGTTGGCGCTTACCACGCCGAGCAAGACCGGCACGCCGGTGCCGAGCGCGACCTGCGTGATCCCGCCGGCGACCGCGTGGCCCACCAGCTCGTCATGGTTGGTTTCCCCCTTGATGATGCAGCCCACGCAGATGACGGCGCTCACGTCCCCGGACTGCGCCAGCCGCTGCGCGGCGAGCGGCAGCTCGAACGAGCCGGGCACCCACGCCACCTGCACGTCCCTGTCGGCGACGCCGTGTTCGGTGAGTGCCTCGGTGGCACCGTCCACCAGCCGCCCGGTGACCTCGTGGTTGTAGCGGCTGGCGGCGATGGCGAAGCGGCGTCCGGTGCCGTCCAGCACCGCCGGCGGAGCGGGCGCGGCGGCCTTCATGAGCCGAGTTGGGCGACGTGCAGCATCGGCACCTTCAGGCGGCGTGCAAGCCTCGACAATCCGGCCCGGCGTGCCATGCCGCCGTCGTCGTCAAGCACCGGGCAGATGGCGGCGGCCGCGGGCAGACCGGCGCGCGCGGCCAGCTCCACCGCCGCCTCGGTGTGGCCGGCGCGTGCGGCCACACCGCCCGGATCGGCGACCAGCGGAAAGAGGTGGCCCGGCCGGGCGAAGTCGGCGGGGGACGCCTGCGGGTCGGCGACCGCCCGCAGCGTGGCGGCGCGGTCGTGGGCGGACTCGCCCGTGGTGGTGCCGCGCACGGCGTCGATCGAGACGGTGAAGCGCGTGCCGTGCAGCGCGGTGTTCACCTGCGCCATCGGCGGAAGATCGAGTTGCTCGGCCCGCTCGGCGGTGATCGCCGCGCACAGCAGGCCGCTGGCCTGGCGCAGCATGCAGGTGGCGATCCGCGGGGTGACCAGGGACGCGGCCGCAACCAGGTCGCCTTCGTTCTCGCGGTCGACGTCGTCGATCATCAGCACCATCCCGCCGCGGGCGATCGCCTCCGCGGCCTCGTGCACGCTGGCCATGGGTACCGGCTCGTCGGCGTCGGCGGCGGGATTCGCCGTCTCGCCGGCGCCGCCGCCGGCGTGTGGGCCGGCAAGCCGCTCCACGTACTTGGCGATCATGTCGACCTCGACATTGACCGGATCGCCCACGCGCCGGTCGGTCAGGGTGGTCGCGCACGCGGTGTGGGGGATGATCGAGAAGCCGGCGCGGTCGTCCTCGAGCCCGGCGACCGTAAGGCTGACCCCGTCGATGGCGATCGAGCCTTCCAGCACGACATACGGCAGCAACGGCCTCGGCAGCCGGACCTCCAGCCAGCGCGCCGCCCCGAGCTTCTCCCAGCGGGTGACCGTGCCGGTGTCGTTGACGTGGCCCTGCACCAGGTGGCCGTCGACCCGGTTGCCGAATGCCAGCGGACGCTCCAGGTTGACGCGCCGCCCTGCCGCGAAGGACCCCAGGGTGGTCTTGCGCAGGGTCGCGCCGACGCTGTCGATGGTCAGCGTGCGGCCGTCGATGGCGACCACCGTCTGGCAGACGCCGTCCACGGCGATCGACGCGCCCACCTGGGTGCCGTCCAGCACGGTGCGGGCGCCTATGGTCATGCGCGCCGCGTCCGCGGCGGGCCGGGTGAGGGCGGTGACGACGCCCACTTCCTCTACGATACCGCTGAACATCCCGCCTCCTGCGACTCCGTCCGGGGGAGTGGTCCGCTGCCGGCGTGGCCGAGCGTCGCGGCCAGCGACCGGTAGCCGGTGACGATCACCTGGTCGTTGACCTGCCGGTGGCTGACGCGCTCCAGTCGCAGGGCGTCGACCAGGCGAGCGTTCCCCAGGTCGCCCACCGCTTCGATTCCCGAGCCGATGACGATCGGCGCCACCACCACGACCAGCTTGTCGAACAGTCCCTGCCGGATCAGCTCGGTGTGGAGCACCGCCCCGCCCTCGACCAGCACCGAGGTGACGCCCGCGCCGGCCAGGGAGGCGAGCGCCCGGTCCAGCGCCACCCGGCCGTCCGCGGTGCTTCCCACCACCGCCACGCGCGCGCCGGCGCGTTCCAGGGCGGCGCGCGCGCGCCGGTCATGGCGGTCGGTGGTGAGCACCAGCGGCTCGCGCTCGCCGGCCATCATGCGGGCCGCGGGCGGCAGGCGCAGGGTCGAGTCGACGACCACCGGCAGTGGCTGGTGGTCGCGCAGCAGCGGACTGAGCCGCACGGTGAGCTCCGGGTCATCGGCTACCGCGGTGCCGGCACCCACCATGATCGCGTCGTGGCCGGAGCGCAGCTCGTGCGTCATCACCCGAGCGTCGCGGTCGGAGATCCAGCGCGAGTCCCCGCCGGCGGTGGCGATGCGGCCGTCGATCGACTGCGCGACCTTGAGCGTCACGAACGGCATGCCGGTGCGGTGGAACTTGAAGTGCACGGCGTTGAGCCGTGCGGCTTCGTCCTCCAACACCCGCTCGATCACCTCGATCCCGGCCTCGCGCAACATGCGCACGCCTGCGCCGTCGACCTTCGGGTGCGGATCGGCGGTGGCGATCACCACGCGGCGTACCCCCTCGCGGATGATCCGCTGTGCGCACGGCGGCGTGTGCTTGCCGACTCCCGTCCAGCAGCAGGGCTCCAGGTTGGTGTAGAGGGTGGTCCCGGCTGCGCCCCCGGCGGCCGCGGCGCGGTCCAGCGCGACCGCCTCGGCATGGTCGCCGCGTTCGTTGAGATGGCCTTCGCCGATGATCCGGCCGTCGCGGACGACCAGCGCACCGGTCAGCGGGTTGGGTGAGCTGCGCCACTGCCCGTGGCGGGCCAGTTCAAGCACCCGGCGCATCAGCCCCTCTTGATCATGCATCGCCTGTCTCGTCCGAGGGGCACGCGTTGCCGCAGAAGCGCACCCGGACACGGCTCGCGCGCAGGACGCACGCGGGCCTCTGCCCGGTCGAACTTCTCCCATCCGGACTATACCGTCGGCACCGGAATTCCACCGGTTCCTGCTCCCGCTCATGCGAGCGAGAGCTCACGGGCTTTCACCGTCGGTCTGGAATAGGCGCCCGTCAAGGCGCCGCACCATGCCCCGAAGTTCTCTCTTTGGCAGGCGAGGGTATCGGCCGGCTGGCGCCGGTGTCAAACGTCCGGTGGTCGTCTCGGTGCTATCCTGCGCGGCGATGGCCGTGGCGCGGGCGTTCGAGGTGCTGCTGGTCGCGCTGCGGTTGGGTCTCACGTCGTTCGGTGGGCCCGTCGCCCACCTCGGCTACTTCCGGGACGAGTACGTCACGCGGCGGCGCTGGCTGGACGACGCCGCCTACGCCGACCTGGTCGCGCTCTGCCAACTGCTGCCCGGCCCGGCCAGCAGCCAGGTCGGGATCGCGGTGGGCATGCACCGTGCGGGCCTTCCCGGCGGCATCGCGGCCTGGGTCGGATTCACGGCGCCTTCCGCGGCAGCGTTGATCCTGTTCGGCTACGGCGTGTCGGCATTCGATCACCTGGTGGTCCAGGGTTGGTTGCGCGGCCTGAAGGTGGTCGCTGCCGCGGTGGTGGCATTCGCCCTCCTCGGCATGGCGAGGAGCCTGGCGCCGGACGCCCGCCGCGCGACGATCGCGATCACGGCTGCGATCGCGATGCTGCTGTGGCGCACCCCGCTGGCGCAGGTGCTGGTCATCGTCGTCGCTGCCGCGGCCGGCCGGCTGCTCTTGCAGGGCGTGGTGTCGCCGGCCGTCGCCGGTACGCCGAACGCGCGCGCACGACCGTCTGCCGCCGTCGCCAGCCTGGTGCTGTTCGTGGTCCTGCTGGGTGGGCTGCCGATCCTCCGACAGTTCTTGACGAGCGATCCGCTCGACGTCTTCGACGCCTTCTATCGGTCGGGATCGCTGGTGTTCGGCGGCGGTCACGTGGTGCTGCCGCTACTGCAGGCCGAGGTGGTGCCTCCGGGATGGGTGACCGGCGAGCAGTTCATCGCCGGCTACGGTGCTGCGCAGGCGGTGCCCGGGCCGCTGTTCACCTTCTCCGCCTACCTGGGGACGGTGATGGACGGTCCGGTCGGCGGATGGAGCGGTGGTCTGTTCGCCCTCGTCGCCATCTTTCTGCCGTCGTTCCTCCTGGTGGCCGGCATCCTGCCGTTCTGGGAACGCCTGCGGTCGATCGCTCCCTTGCGTGCGTCGATCGCAGGCGTGGGAGCCGCGGTCGTGGGGTTGCTGCTCGCAGCGCTGTACGACCCGGTATGGATCACTGCCGTCCGTACGCCGGCGGATCTGGCGCTGGGACTGGCTGCGTTCGCGATGCTGGCGTGGTGGAAGGTGCCGCCGTGGCTGGTGGTCCTCGCAGGAAGCGCGGCGGGAGCGGCGATCACCGCGTTGTGAGTCTGCCGGGACGTCCCCGCCGGCTCAGAGCATCGCGCGGCGGCCGAAGGCGAGCGCCATGGGGTCGCCGACCGGGACCGGACCGCGCATCAGGTACGGCTCGCCGTACTCGACGCCGATCAGGGAACCGTAGTAGCGGTGCCGGCCTTCCCAGGCCTCCAGATAGCCGGGGGATGAGATGGCCGTCTCCGGCTCGTCCCGGCCCGGATCGTGGAGCTGGGACCGGTAGCAGGCGGCGGCCTTTCGCTTGCGCTCCCAGTGGCCGCTGATGTCCACGACGAGCGACGGCCGAAACTGGTAGCGGCTCATGTAGTGCAGCATCGCTTCCGGGCGGTGCGGGGCGCCGCGGCCGGGGTGCTTGGCGACCCCGGCGAACCACCACGCCTCCTTGGCCAGCAGGCTGGCGTTGCTGTGGTCGGGATGGTGGTCCTCCCAGTACGGGGCAAGCAGCATGCGGGGCCGGAGCTCGCGGAGCACCTCGACCAGGCGGACCCGGTTCTCCAGCGTGCAGGTCACCGCGCCGTCCGGGAGCTCCAGGTTGACCCGCTCGTCCAGGGCCAGAACCGCCGTGGCGGCGGCAGCTTCGGCATCGCGTTCTGCCGCCGTGCCGCGGGTGCCCGCCTCGCCGCGAGTCAGGTCGCACACGCCGATCGAGGCGCCGCCCGCCTGGGCGCGCAGCAGCAGCCCGGCGCAGGTCAGCTCGGCGTCGTCGGGATGCGCGCAGACCGCCAGCACGTCGATCGGCATCGGGGCGGATCATACGCCGCGGCCAGGCGCGCGGCGAGCCGGCCGGGCGTGTGTGGCATACTTCGGCCGTGACGGCCGAACAGGATTCGTCGCCACGGCACTGGGCGCAGCGGCTGCCGCCTCACGTGGCCAACGTGCAGCGCATCATCGTGGCGGTGGTGCTGGTGATGCTGGTGGTGCTGCTGGCCGTGATGATCGTGCGGCTCGGGTGGCTGCTCGCGGTGGAGCTGTTCGGCACCCCGCTCTCCGAGCTGTCGGTCGATCAGCTCCTGCACCTGTTCGGCTTCGTGCTGCTGGTCCTGATCGGGGTGGAGTTGGTGGAGTCGGTGCAACTGTTCCTGACCGATGCACACGTGCACGTCGAGTTCGTGATCCTGATCGCCCTGATCGCCATCTCCCGCAAGATCATCATTCTCGACCTGGCCAACACGTCGGCGGTGAGCCTGCTGGGGATCGCCGCGCTGGTCATCGCGCTCGCCGCCGGTTACTTCCTGATCAAGGGCCGCCGGCCGGCGGGCCCGGAGTAGCGCCGTGCCATGGCGGATGCTCCTGTTCCTGGTCGTGCTCGCCGTGGTGGTGGTGTTGTTCGCCGCCAACATGGAGCACCGCTCGCCGTTCTCGTACGTCTTGGGGACGACTGGAGAGGTGCCGGTCTTCATGGCGCTCTTGCTGGCCTTCATCGCGGGGGCGCTGACCATGGTGCCGTTTACCATCGGTCCCCACCGCCGGCGCAGGAGGAAGCACAGGCAGCCGGCTGGCAAGGTTTCGCCTCAGGAACCGCAGCCGCAGCACTCGGCTCCGCAGGCCGGCGCTCCGAACGATGAGCCGCCGGATGCGGAACGTCGGGCTCCGAAACGCAAGGAGCGCCGCCGGCGGCGCTCCGCCCGGACTTGACCGCGACCGCGCGCGGGGTCGAAGGTAGCTGCTGAACCTGCGGGTCCGTGAGGCTCGCCGGTACTCCGTCGCTGCGCTAGAATCTGCTTTCTCGTGGAACACCAGGCGACCGACGCACACCCGATGCAGCGCCGGTTGCCGTCCGAGCTCGAGCGGCTTGCGCGCGCGGAGGGCGTCGATCCGGGCGCCGCCCTGCTCGTGGCGCGGACCGATCTCAACCTGTCCGGCTCCTACGAAGCGGTGTACCTCGTCGTGGAAGGCGATCGGCTGACCACGATCGGCGCTCCGGCCAACGGCGGCACCGCGACTCGTGTCACCGTGGCGCGCGAAGAGATCCACGATATCGGCACCCGCCCGGGCGTCGGCGGCGGGTTCCTGGAAGCCGTGATCGAGGATGCCGCGGTGGAGATCCTGGCGTACTCGAACCGTTCGGCGCCGCTGTTCCAGCGGGTGGCGGCCAAGCTGCAGGCATGGGTGGCGGGCGATCCGCTGATCGTCGGCGAGGAAGACCGGGAGGAGCCCGACCTCTGCCCGACCTGCGGCATCAGGCTGGAGGCGCCGGGGGAGGCATGCCGGCGGTGCCTGAGCCCCGGCAGCCTGCTCGGCCGGGTGCTGCGGCTGATGCGTCCCTATGCCGGGCGGGCCGCGCTGATGATGGGGCTGGTGCTGGTCTCCATCGGCGTGGAGCTGCTGCCGCCGCAGCTCATCAAGGCCATCACCGACCGGGTGCTGGCGCCGGGGCAGGCGGGCAACCCGGTGCTGCCGGAGGCCGAGGCGATCGCGCTGCTGGTGCGGATGGTCGCCCTGCTGCTCGGCGCCTACCTGGTCGACGGGCTCGTGCAGTCGATCCAGTTGCGGCTGAGCAGCGCCATCGGCACACAGGTCACCTACGACCTGCGCTCGAAGCTGTTCCGCCACCTGATGCGGTTGTCGGTCTCCTACTACGACCGCTACAGCACCGGGCAGCTCATGAGCCGTGTCGTGCAGGACACCGAGCAGCTCAAGGGGCTGGTCGTGCAGGCCACCAGCGGCTTCGTGGCGCAGATCATCAAGGTGGTCGCGGTGGGCGTGATGCTGTTCAGCCTGAACTGGCAACTGGCGCTCATCACCCTGGTGCCGGCGCCGTTCGTGGTCGCGGCCGCCGCCTTCTTCTGGAAGCGCATCTACCCGCGCTACTACCGGATCTGGGACGCGCGCAGCAAGCTCAACGGCGCGCTCAACTCCATCCTCTCAGGCGTGCGCGTGGTCAAGGCGTTCGGCCAGGAGCGGCGCGAGGTCTCCCGCTTCCACCGCACCTCCGGCTACCTGCGCGACAGCTTCCGGCGCGTGGAGTACATGACCGCGTCGTTCCAGCCCGGCATGGCGGTGCTGTTCCAGCTCGGCGGCATCCTGGTCTGGTTCATCGGCGGACGCCGCGTGCTGAACGACGTGATGACGCTGGGCACGCTCATGGCGTTCCTCAACTATCTGACCATGTTCTACGTGCCGCTGCGGCAGCTCACCCGCATGGCCAACTGGCTGACCAGCTTCCTGTCGGCGGCGCAGCGGGCGTTCGAGATCCTGGACACGCGGCCGCTGATCCTGGAATCGGCCGACACCAGGCCCATCCCGGCACAGTCCGCGGCGTCGGTGCGGTTCGATCACGTCGAGTTTTCCTACGAGCGCGACGAGCGGGTGATCAACGACCTGAGCTTCGAGGTGCGTCCCGGCGAGCACCTCGGCGTGGTCGGCAAGAGCGGCTCGGGCAAGACCACCCTGATCAACCTGATCGCCCGCTTCTACGACGTCACCGACGGCGCCGTGTCCATCAACGGCGTCGACGTGCGCAACCTGCCGCTGCCGGAGCTTCGCCGTTTCGTCGGCGTGGTGCTGCAGGAGTCGTTCCTGTTCCGGGGCACCATCTACGACAATCTGACCTACGGCAACCCGGAGGTGAGCTTCGACGAGGTGGTCGAGGCGGCCATGGCCGCCAACGCGCACGAATTCATCATGCAGAAGCCGCTTGGCTACGACACCTACATCGGCGAGCGCGGCGCCGGGCTGTCCGGCGGGCAGCGGCAGCGCGTATCGATCGCGCGCGCCCTGCTCTACGACCCCAAGCTGCTGATCCTGGACGAGGCCACCAGCAGCGTCGACACCGAGTCCGAGCACCTGATCAAGGACGCGCTGGAACGGGTGACCGAAGGGCGCACCACGATCGCGATCGCCCACCGCCTGAGCACGCTCAAGAACTGCGACCGGATCGTAGTGCTGGACGGCGGACGACTGCGCGAGGAGGGCACGCACGAGGAGCTGGTGCGCCGGCGCGGCGTCTACTACCGCCTGGTCAAGATCCAGACCGATTTGGCGCGCGACGCCACTATCGAGTCGCTGGAGCCGGACCGATGAGCCCGGAGCGGGAACTGACCGAGGCGGAGCTGCGCGAGAAGCGGGGCGAGGGCCCGGACACTTCCCGGCTGCGCTTCCTGGACCCGTCGATGTGCCGCTTCTATCCGGGCAACTTCGCCGCGCTGCACCTGGAGATCACCGGCATCTGGGTCTACGGCGGCGTGTATGCCGCGTACTGCTTTCCGGTCGAACAGCGCGACCAGTTCATCGCCATCATCCAGAGCCGGCGCACTGGCGACGACCTGGAGATCGGCATCGTGCGCAGGCTGGGCGACTTCCCCGAGGATCAGGCCGAGCTGGTGCGGGCGGCGCTGCAGCGCCGCTACTTCTTCCACACCATCAGCCGCATCCGCCGCATCGGCTGGGACGGCGGCTACGTGTCGATGCGCGTCGACACCGACAAGGGCCCGGCGAGCTTCCTGATGCGCTGGAGCAACGACCGTGCGGTCAGCTTCGGCCGTGACGGCAAGCTCCTGATCGACGTGGACGACAACCGCTACCTGATTCCGCGGGTGGATGCGTTGCCCCCGCGCGACCGCAGCGCGTTTACGCGTATCATCTACTGGTAGATCATCTACCAGTAGGAAGGCGATGGCACCGGTACCGCGCGTCAAGGGGACGCAGGACTTCTATCCCGACGGGTGGGCGCTGCAGGTCGCGCTGCGGGAGATCATGCTGGCCGCCGGCCGCGGCTACGGGTACCAGGAGTACGAGGGTCCGGCGATCGAGTACCTGGACCTCTACCTGGGCAAGAGCAGCGAGGAGATCGTCACCCAACAGACCTTCCGTATCCAGGACCGGGACGGCAAGGCGCTGCTGCTGCGCCCGGAGCTGACGCCGACCCTGGCGCGCATGATCGCCGCGCGCGAGCAGGAGATCCCGCTGCCGGCGCGCTGGCAGTCGTGGGGGCAATTCTACCGTTACGAACGGCCGCAGCGCGGCCGCGGCCGTTCGTTCTTCCAGTGGAACGTCGACCTGCTCGGCAGCGAGAGCGCGCACGCCGACGCCGAGGTGATCCAGGTTGCGTGCGCGCTGTTCGCGTCGCTCGGGCTGGAGCCGGACGCGGTGCAGATCAGGCTCAACGACCGCGCGGCGCTGGAGGCCGACCTGACCGGCGCGTTCGGCGTCCCGGCCGAGCTGGTGCGAGGCGTGTTCCGCGTGATCGACCGGCTGGACAAGGTCGGCGACAATCGCGCCTGTGGACAGATGGTGGAGATCGGTCTGGAGCAAGGCCAGGCCGAGGGTGTGGTGGCGTTCGTGCAGGAGCCGGTCGCCGAGCCGCCGGCGCGGCTGGCGGCGATCGTCGAGCAGCTCCGGATCTCCGGTCACGACCGGTACGTGCAGCTCGACCGCAGCATCGCGCGCGGCTTCGAGTACTACACCAGCACCGTATTCGAGGCGTGGGCGGCCGGCGACCTGCGGCGCGCCATCTTCGGCGGCGGGCGCTACGACGACCTGACGCGCCAAGTGGGCGGCAAGCAGCGCGTGCCCGGGGTCGGCATGGCGGTCGGCGACATGGCGCTCCTGGAGCTGCTGCGGGAGCTCGACCGTGTGCCTGCGCCGGCGCGGTCCGGGCCCGACGTGCTGGTCACCGTGTTCGGGCCCGAGCAGCAGGAGGCGTCGGCTCGCGTCGCCGACGGCCTGCGCCGCCGTGGCGTGGCCGTGGAGCTGGCCCTGGATCCGGCGCAGCGCCTGGAACGGCAGCTCCGCCACGCCGACCGGGTCGGCGCGCGCCTCGCCCTGATCATCGGCCCGGACGAGGCGGACGCCGGCACGGTGCTGGTCAAGGACCTGCTCCGGCGGCAGCAGGAGCATCTGCCGGCCGCCGACACGGACGCGCTGGTCGACCTGCTCCTCGGCCGCGCATCGAAGCCCGGCACCGGCTGAGCCGATATCGCTGGCGGCTGGGCGTGCGCTTCGCGCTCGACCGATCCGGCCGCTTCAGACGCAACTGGCCGTGCAGCTCACCGGCGCCGGCACTCGCCGGCGCCGGCAAGGCGTGCTGCCATGGCCGATTGACGCTGCGCGTGTCCGTGTTATATACGAACGACATCTAAAGCTTATATGTAGCTGGAAACAAACATGCCAAGGCTGACGAAGATGGCCGACTCTCCCCCTGCCGCAGTCGAGGAGGGGTTGCAACGGCTGGGACGGAACATTCGCACGGCGCGGCTGCGCCGCCGGCTGCCGCAGATCGAGCTTGCCGAGCGCATGGGCGTGTCGCGGTTCGTGGTGGCCGATGTGGAGAGAGGGAAGCCGACCACCGGCGTTGCGGCCTACGTGGGCGCGCTGTGGGTGCTGGGCTTGCTCGACGACTTGTCCGAGGTGGCCGATCCGGACCGTGACGAGGAGGGCAAGACGCTGGAACGCGCACGCAGCCCGAGGCGGGCGCGGCGCCGCCAGCCGCTGAGCGATGACTTCTGAGCGCGAGTGCTACGTATACATTGTGCCGCCCGGCGCGACCGAGTTCGTGACGGCAGGGCGCTTCCACTGGATCGACGACGGAGCCTCGGCGGTCGGTCGGTTCGTGTATGGTCGCTCCTACCGGGAGCGGGCCGATGCGGTCGAGCTCGATCCGGTCGAATTGCGTCTCTCCGCGCAGGTCTACGAGACGGCACGCATGCAGGGGTTCTTCGGCGCGATCCGGGATTCGATGCCCGACTTCTGGGGACGGCGGGTGATCGAGCGCCGCTCTGGGGTCACGGAGCTTGGCGAGTTCGACTACCTGATGCAGGGGCCCGACGACCGAGCCGGGGCGCTGGGCTTCGGCCTCGCCGTCGAGCCCCCCGTCGCGCGGGACCGGTTCAACCGAACGCTGGATCTCGCCGCGCTCCAGAAGGCGGCCGATGCCATCCTCGACGTTGACCCGAAGCGCGCGGGGTCCGTCGCCGATCGGGTCGAGGAGCTGCTCCTGCTCGGCACCTCGATGGGGGGCGCACGTCCCAAGGCGGTGGTGGAGCACGCGGGCGATCTCTGGATCGCCAAGTTCGGGCGCACCGGCGACCGCTGGAACGATGCGCGAGTCGAGCACGGCATGCTCGCCCTTGCCCGGGCGTGCGGCCTGCAGGTCGCCGACAGCCGGATCGAGACGGTGGGAGGGCGCGACGTGTTGCTGGTGCGCCGCTTCGACCGCGACCGGGCGCATGACGGTCGAACCGGCACCGGCTATCGCCGTCACCGGATGGTCAGCGCCGTGACGCTGCTGCGCACCGGCGACGCCGTTGGAGATCGTGGTGCCTGGTCCTATCTGCTGCTCGCCGATGAAGTGCGCCGCGTGAGCGCCAGACCGGAAGACGACCTGCGCGAGCTGTTCGCCCGCATGTGCTTCAACGCAGTGGTTTCGAATCTGGACGATCACCCTCGCAATCACGCGGTGCTCGCCGAGGGACGACCGTGGCGCCTGAGTCCGGCCTACGACTTGACGCCTTCGCCCGTGGTGTCTCGGGAACGGCGCGATCTCGCGATGGTGTGCGGCCGCTTCGGGCGCCATGCCAACAGGACCAATCTGCTGAGCGGTCATGGGCGCTTCCTGCTCGATCGGACCGCGGCAGCGACGGTGTTCGACGCCATCACGGGCACCGTGCGCGCACGATGGCACGCCGAGATGCGGCGTGCCGGAGCGAGCGAGCGCGACTGTGAAGCGATCCGGGCAGCGTTCCTGTATGACGGGCTGTTCTCGGTTAGCGTCTCGGTTTGAAACCGACGATGCCGAGGAGGTCAGCGTCACGAGAGAGCGAGCGGCCGACCGACCGGGTAATGGGTCAGTCGGGCCGTGACAGGTCAGGCGTCCTTGTCCACGGCGACGATGCACGGCAGATGCCGCAGCGAGCCGGCCGCGTCCAGGCCGTAGCCGGCGACCCACACGTCCGGGATCTCGAACCCGACCAGGTCGGGGGCCGCCTTGGCACGCTGCGCGAGGATGTTCGGCTCCGGATTCTCGAGCTGCTTGTCGAGCAGGACGCACACCTGCACGCTGCGCACCCCCCACGCGGACAGGCGGTCGCGCAGCGCCGCCAGGGTGAAGCCGTGGTCCAGGATGTCGTCCACCAGCAGCATCGAGCGGCCGGCGACATCCGACGGCTGCAGATCGATGATGACGGTCCGCACGCCGGAGCCGTCGACACCCATCGCGCTGCCGTAGCTGCCGGCCTTGGTCAGGGCGTAGTGCACGTCCAGCGTGCTCTCCTGCGCCAGCGCACGGCCCAGGTCGGCGGCGAACATGAACGCGCCGGTGAGCACCGGCGTGACCACCACTTCGGACTCCGGGGGGTAGTGCTCGGCGAGCAGCCGCGCCATCTCGCGCACCCGCGCCTGCAGCGCCGCAGGGGGGATCAGCACGCGCCGCACGATGCGTTGCAGCGCACGGGGGAGCTCGATCCCGTGCGCTGCCAGCGTTGCGCAGTCGGGGTCGATACCGGTTACGGGTACCATCTTCGAACGATACACGCTGGCGCGACTCCCCGCACGCCTCGATGCGCTGGTGTCGGACTTCGATCAGACGCGGCCTGACTCCGCCGACTGACAAAGCCCGCTCAGGTCCGGCAGCGTCACGCCGACCGGCGGCGCGCCGTCCAGCGGGTTGGGCTCCCGCCAGATCCTGCCGTCCCAGGTGCGCACCACCACCTCGTCTCCCGACCGGCCCAGGAGGTACTGCGGCGCCAGCGGCACCTTGCCGTAGGGGGTGTCGAGCACGTAGGTAGGCACGCCGAAGCCGGTGGTGTGGCCGCGCAGCGCCTGCACGATCGCCAGACCGGTCTCGATCGGGGTGCGCAGGTGCGCCGTTCCCGCCACGGGGTGGCACTGGAAGATGTAGTAGGGCCGAACGCGGATCGCCAGCAGCCGGTGGACGAGCTCCAGCATCACCTGCGGGTCGTCGTTGACGCCTTTGAGCAGCACGGTCTGGTTGCCGAGCGGCACGCCGGCGCGCAGCAGTCGGTCGCATGCCGCCGCCGCTTCCGGCGTGATCTCGTCAGGATGGTTGAAGTGGGTGTTCAGCCAGAGCGGATGGTGGCGGCCGAGCACCTCGCACAGCTCCGGCGTGATCCGTTGCGGCAGCGTGCACGGCGTGCGCGATCCGGTGCGGATGATCTGCACGTGCGGAATCGCGCGCAGCCGTCCCAGCAGGTCGTCCAGCCGCTCGTCGGAGAACAGCAGAGGGTCGCCGCCGGTTACCAGCACGTCACGGATCGCCGGGGTGCGCGCGATGTAGTCGATGCCGGCCTGCACCTTGGCGCGTGTGTGGTGCTCCTCGGTGTTGCCGACGAAGTACTCGCGGAAGCAGTAGCGGCAGTAGGTGGGACAGACGTTGGTAATCTTGAAGGCAACCCGGTCCGGGTACACGTGGACGACGGCGTCCACCGGCGAGTGCTCCTGCTCCAGGAGCGGATCCACGGCGCCCAGGTCGTCGGTGAGCTCCTGCACCGCCGGAACCTGCTGCCGGCGCAGCGGGCAGTCCGGGTCGTCGCGGTGCATGAGCGACGCGTAGTACGGGGTGATCGCCCACCGGTACCGGGCGCCCGCGGAGTCGATGGCGGCCCGCTCGTCTTCGGTCAGGTCGACGTACCGCTCCAGGTCGGCGGCGGACGTGATCCGGTTGCGGAGTTGCCACCGCCAGTCGTCCCAGTGGCGATCGGGTATCCCGGCTGGTCGAGCAGTCTGTCGGGGTGGCGCCCCGGCGGCGTATCCGAGGGTCAAGCGCGATCCACCGACAGCACGGCCAGCAGCTCATCTGCGGTCACGATCGGCACCGGCGCCGACTGAAAGCCGTCGCGATCTCGCGTAACGAGGTAGTCGGCGCCGCATCGAAGCGCGGAGCGCAGTTGCACGGTGTCTTCGAAGTCGCCCCCGCTCACAGCCAACGCTTCATCCAGGAGCCGTGTGTCCACCTCGACCGGGCGGAACACCGATCGGATCAGGTGGAGGGACTGGTGAGCGCGGTCGTCGCCGCCGTGCTTGCGCAGCAGGTAATACACGGTGATGAAGCTGACGGCGGAGACGAAGCCGAGGTGGGTGCCGGTCTCCGCGAGTGTCCACACACGGGCCGAGGATCCATAGAAGGGCTCCCGCCGCATCAACACGTCGAGGAGCACGTTCGTGTCCAGGAACAGCCGCAGAATCGTTACGCTCCAGGGGAGGCACCGTGCAGGTACTTCTCCTCCAGGGCCTCTTCGATCAACTCCCGGTCGGATCGGTGTGATCGCTGCGTCACCAGCCCGCTCGCCTGCCTGGTGATCGGGCCAAGATCGCTGCGATCAGCCGTCGCCTCCCGATCGAGCGCCCGTATCATGTGCGCGAACAGAGCCGAAACGCTCATCCGACGCGACTTCGCCATGCGCTTTGCCAGCGCGACCAGCTCCTGCTCAGCGCTCAGGGTCAGTTTCACTCGGCCCATATACGTACGCTAACGAGTCTTCGATACGTACGCAACGCCCGGTCGCTTGTGAAGCGTGCCGCGGCGAAGTCGAAGCAAGGCCGGCATGCGAGGTGCTATCATCGGCCGATTCAGATGAATAACGCAGCAAGCGAGATCGGCGCCGACCACCGGGCCTACGCCCCCGCGGCCATCGAGCCCAAGTGGCAGGAGCGCTGGGAGCGGGACGGGCTGCACCGCGCCCGAATCGATCGAAGCCGCCCCAAGCACTACTTCCTGACGATGCTTCCGTACCCGTCGGGCGACTTGCACATCGGTCACTGGTACACCATGACGCCGTCCGACGCGCGCGCCCGCTACCTGCGCATGAAGGGCTGCAACGTCATGCTGCCGATGGGCTTCGACTCTTTCGGCCTGCCGGCGGAGAACGCCGCGATCGCTCGCAACATCCACCCCAAGGAGTGGACGTACGCCAACATCGACCGCATGCGCGCCCAGCTTCGCAGCATGGGGGCGATGTGGGACTGGGAGCGCGAGGCGACCTCGTCCGATCCCGAGTACTACCGCTGGACGCAGTGGTATTTCCTGAAGCTGCTGGCCGGCGACCTGGCCTACCGCAACCGGGCGGCCGTCGACTTCTGTCCCAACTGCAACACCACGCTGGCGCGCGAGCAGGTGGTGGGCACGGAGCGGATCTGCGAGCGCTGCGACACGCCGGTGACCAAGCGCGACCTGGAGCAGTGGTTCTTCCGCATCACCCGCTACGCCGAGGAGTTGCTGCGGTTCGACGGGCTCGACTGGCCGGAGCGCGTCAAGGCGCTGCAGACCAACTGGATCGGCCGTTCGGAGGGCGCGCACGTGGTGTTCCGGACCGAGCAAGGCGACGCCCTGGAGGTCTTCACCACGCGGCCCGACACACTGTGGGGGGCGACCTTCATGGTGCTGGCCCCCGAGCACCCGCTGGTGGCGAAGCTCACCACGGAAGCGCAACGCGCCGAGGTGGATGCGTACGTGGCCGAAGCCGCGCGCCAGACCGACATCGAGCGTGAGGCGGCCGGGCGAGAGAAGAGCGGGGTGTTCACCGGCTCCTACGCGGTGAATCCGGTCAACGACGAGCGGATCCCCATCTGGATCGCCGATTACGTGCTGATGACCTACGGGACCGGCGCCATCATGGCGGTGCCCGCCCACGACGAGCGTGACTTCGACTTCGCGCGCTCATTTGGCCTGACCGTGCGGCCGGTGATACAGCCGCCCGACGTGGAGCCGCTGGACGGCGCCACCATGAGCGAAGCGGTGATCGCCAAGGGATCGATGATCGACTCCGGGCCGCTGACCGGCACGCCGACCGAGCAGGCGATCCCGCGCACCATCCGCTGGCTGGTGGAGCAGAACCTCGGCCACGCCGACGTCAACTACCGGCTGCGCGACTGGCTGATCTCCCGGCAGCGCTACTGGGGCTGTCCGATCCCGGTCGTGCACTGCCCGCACTGCGGGCCCGTGCCGGTCCCGGAGGAGGAGCTGCCGGTGGAGCTGCCGGACGACATCGAGTGGCGGCCGACCGGGGAAAGCCCGCTCAAGTTCCATCCCACCTGGCGGCACACCACCTGCCCGGGCTGCGGCGGCCCGGCCGAGCGCGAGACCGACACCATGGACACCTTCATGTGCTCGTCCTGGTACCACCTGCGCTACCTCAGCCCGGACTGCACGGACGGTCCGTTCGACGAAGAGGAGTACCGCTACTGGATGCCGGTGGACACCTACACCGGCGGCGTCGAGCACGCCACCATGCACCTGATCTACACGCGCTTCTTCCACAAGGCGTGCAGGGACTTGGGCATCGGCTCCGGCGACGAGCCGATGACGCTGCTCTACAACCAGGGGCAGATCCTGGGCGCCGACGGCCAGCGCATGAGCAAGTCGCGCGGCAACGTGGTCGATCCTGACGAACAGGTGTCCCGTTACGGCGCCGACGCGGTGCGCGCCTTCCTGATGTTCGGCTACCGCTGGTCGGAGGGAGGGCCATGGAACGACACCAACATCCACGGTGTCGTGCGCTGGCTGCACCGGGTGTGGGAGCTGGCGCACCGCCTGCAGGGGCGCGGCGGCGCGGAGGGCCCGTCGGCCGACAGCGAGCGCGATCTGCTGCGCGCCACACACCAGACGATCCAGAGCGTCTCGCACGACCTGGAGGCGTTCGAGTTCAACACCGTGATCTCCGGGTTGATGCAGCTCACCAACGCCCTGCTGGCGGCCGAGGAGCAAGCCGGCGGCACCGCCGCCTACCGCGAGTCGGTGCTGACCCTGCTCACGCTGATGGCGCCGGCAACTCCGCACATGGCCGAGGAGCTGTGGGAGCTGCTGGGCCAGCCGTACAGCATCCACCTGCAGCCGTGGCCGCAGGCCGACACGGCACTGGCCACGGACGAAACCGTCACCGTGGTGGTGCAGGTCAACGGCAAGGTCCGGGGACGGGTCGAAGTGCCGGCCGGCATCGACAAGGAAGAGGCGCAGCGCCTGGCGCAGGCCGCGGACAACGTGGCCCGCACCCTGGACGGCCGCGAGCCGCGCCGCGTGATCCACGTTCCGGGCAAGCTGATCAACTTCGTCGTGTGAGGTCGGCGGTCCGGTGCCGTTCTCGCTGCAACGCGTCATCCCGTGGGGACGGACGTTCGCCGAATATCGGGCCATGTTCGACCTGTCGGCGGCTGACCTGTGCCGGCGCATTCTGGGCTGCGGCGACGGGCCGGCCAGCTTCAACGCGGAGTTGACCGCGCTGGGCGGGGACGTGGTCTCCATCGACCCGCTGTACGCCTTCCCCGGAACGGCGATCGAGCGCCGGGTGGAGGAAGCCTTCGAGGTGGCGATGGACCAGGCGCGCCGCAACCCGGACGACTTCGTCTGGACGCACGTGCCGTCGATCGAGGAGCTGGGGCGGCGGCGCATGGGAGCGATGCGCCGGTTCGTCCGCGACTATCCGTCAGGCACGGACCAGGGCCGGTACCTGGAGGCCTCGCTGCCGGAATTGCCGTTTGCCGACCGCTCCTTCGACCTGGGGCTGTCGTCTCACTTCCTGTTCCTGTACAGCGAGCAGTTCGACCTGGCATTCCATCTCGACGCCCTGCGCGAGATGCTGCGCGTTGCCGCCGAGGTGCGTGTCTTCCCGCTGCTGCAGGTCGGCGGCGCGCCTTCGCCGCACGTTCAGGCCGCGGTCGAGGCGATGCGCTCGGAAGGCGCCGAAGCCGCCGTCGAACCGGTTCCGTACGAGTTTCAGCGCGGCGGCAACCGCATGCTGCGCCTGCGCCGCGGTCAGGGCCGGTAGACGGCGATCCCCCAGGGGTCCACGAGGCCGGCGGTCACCACCTCCTCGACTCCGGATCCGTCGAGGTTGGCGCGCCGGATCGTGTCCGTTCCCCAGTCCGTCCAGTACATCTTCCGGTCGGTGACGTCCAGGGCGATTCCCTGTGGATTCAGCAACCCGCCGGTGACCAGGTCCTCGACGTCGGATCCGTCGAGGTTGGCGCGCTGGATGCGGTCGGTCCTGCGGTCGGTCCAATACATCTTCCCGCCGGCGGGGTCCACGGCGATCCCCTGGGGGTCGGACAAGCCGGTGGTCACCAGGTCTTCGACATCGGAGCCGTCAAGGCTGGCGCGCTGGATCTTCCCGGTCCCCGGGTCCGTCCAGTACATCTTGCCGGCGCTGAGGTCCAGGGCGATCCCGCGCGGATATCCGAGATCGGTCACCAGGGTCTCGACGTTCGAGCCGTCCAGGTCGGCGCGCTGGATGCTGTCCGCCGACGAGGTGGTCGCCGACTCCGTCCAGTACATCTTGCCGCCGGGGACATCCAGGGCGATGTCGTAGGCGCCGGACATGCCCGCCACGCGGAGGACCTCGCCGCGGGCGCCGTCCAGGTCGAACCGGCGTATTTCGTTCGCCCCTGCGCCGCTCGGGTAGTGGTCGATCGCGTAGATCCTGCCGCCCGCGACGTCCAGCGCGATCCCGCGCGGATCCGCCAGTCCCATGCCCACGAGGTGCTCCAGGCCGGTACCGTCGAGGCTGGCGCGCTGGATCCCCGTGTAGATGTCGGTCCAGTACATCATGCGGGCTTCGACGTCGAGCGCGAGCTCGTAGGGGCCGTGCACGCCGTTGGCAAGGACATCCTCGATGTCGGAGCCGTCGAGATTGGCGCGCTGAATCCTGCCCAGGTCGCGCTCGGTCCAGTAGATTTTGCCGGCTGTGACATCAAGCGCGATCCCGTCGCGTCGGGATTCTCCGCTCGACATCACCAGATCTTCCACGTTCGAGCCGTCGAGGTTGGCGCGCTGGATCTTGTCGGTGCGCCGGTCCGTCCAGTACAGCTTGCCGGCTTCGACGTCGAGCGCAATCCCACGAGGATCCCGGAGTCCCGCGATCACGATGTCCTCGACGTCGGACCCGTCGAGGTTCGCACGCTGGATCTTCTCCGTACCGGCGTCCGTCCAGTAGATCCTGCCGGCTTCGGTGTCCAGGGCGATTCCGAACGGGTTGTCCAGCGACGTGACGACCAGGTCCTCGATCCCGGATCCGTCCAGGTTGGCGCGCCGGATCATGTTCGCGCCGTAGTCGGTCCAGTACATCTTGCCGCGCTTGACGTCCAGCGCGATCCCGTTCGGCCTTGCCGTGCGCACCAGGGTCTCGACGCCGGAGCCGTCGAGGTTGGCGCGCTGAATGCCCACCTCCCAGTCGACCCAGTACATCTTGCCGTCGGCTATCGCCAATGCGATGCCGTACGGTTCGACCAGCCCCTGAGCAAGATCTTCGACGCCGAAGCCGTCCAGCCCGGCGCGGCCGATCGTGTTCGTGCCGGCGTCCGTCCAGTAGATTCTGGCCGCGGACGGCGCATCGGTGTCCGGAGCCAGTCCGGTGCAACCTGCCAGGAGCAGGGCGATCGCGGCCAGTGCGAGGGAGACTGATGCAAGGTTCCGGGAATTCACGGGCGGCAGCATAGGTCCCGGAGGGCGGCGTCACAAGTTGTATCGCTACCGCCCATGTGCTACGTTTTGTCGTGACATTAGCAAGGAGTTCTGGTGGAGCGGAATATCGAGGTGTTTTCGGTGCGTGATCTTCGGGTGCGCTCCAGCGAGCTGGTGCGCGAAGCGGAAGCCGGCCAGGTTTCGATCATCACCAAGCGCGGCAAACCTGCCGTCCTGGCGCTGCCGTTCGGGAGCCGGCTGATCGATCTGGGCCTCGACAAGGATCTTGCGCTCGCTCTGTTCGAGCAGGGCCTCGTCACCTTGGCGAAAGCCGCACGGCTTGCGGGCGTCACGCAGGACGTGTTCATGGATCTGGTCGCCGAGGCCGGTCTGGTCGCGGTGGACTATCCTCCCGAGGAACTGGCGGACGAGTTGCGCGTCGAGGTTTGATCGCGCAGATCGTCGCCGATGCCGGGCCCCTGATCGCGTTGTCCCGCATCGACCGGCTCTCGTTGCTCCCGCATCTGTTCGCTGCGGTGGTCACGCCGGGGGTGGTGATCGACAAACTTCGGCTGCAGGAACCCCGTCCGGGGGTCGCGCGACTGGCTGACGCCGTGCGGGCCGGCGTCTGGTTGCGATCCATGACGCCGTCTGACGATCGTGTGATCGCAGGCCTTGGCGTCGGAGAGAGTCGGGGGCCATCCGACTCGCGCAGGAGTTGCAGTGCCCACTGCTGATCGACGAGCGTCGCGGACGCGCCAGTGCCAGGAACCGCGGCATGGCGGTGATCGGCACCGGCCGCATCCTCATCGCTGCAAAGGAGCGGGGCTTGATCGAGTCGGTGGTCGGATCATTGAATGACCTCGGGGCCGCCGGCTATCGGCTGTCGGATGCGCTCCGTTCGCGCCTGCTCGCGATCGCGGACGAGGCGGGATCGCAAGGGGTGCGGGCGAACAGGTAGGCGCGGCTGCTCTTTCCGACGACGGAAAGGGCGCCCATGTGCCGGAGGGCGTAGGTCATCTCGCCGGCGGCGGCGGGGGAGATGCCCGCGGCGTCGGCCAGCGCACGATTGGTGAACGGCTCCTGCAGGCGCGGGGGCAGCAGGCGTGCCAGGTCCGCCGGTGTGCGGAAGCGGCGCCGGTGGCACACCTCCAGCAGCCGCGTGTCCAGGACGCTGATGCCGCGGCGGCGCCAGCTTCCGCGGCCGTCGGCGCAGCGCACCTCTTCCACGTCCACCAGGAGCACTTCGAGCGTGAAGTTGAGATCGGTCATCAGGTGCGGGATCCGGATCAGCTCGGCGAACAGGTCGCGGTAGGCGCCGCGCTTCGGTGACAGCCGGCGGCGCAGGATCTGTCCCCGCGTGTCCGTGGTCACGATCCACTTTCGCTGAGCGATCGGGAACACCAGGCGCACGCGATGGGTGTTGACCAGCCGGCTCAACTTGCGCTTGAGCTTCGCGAAGCCGCGAGTCTGGATCTCGATCAGGGTCCCGGGGGGGCGCACCAGGTCGATCACGTAGCCGTCCATCGGTACCTCGACCCGGTCGCGCGGCAGCGCGTACCAGGACTTCAACTCCGCGTGTAGCGACCGTTCGCGCAACTCTCCGATGGTGCGTGCGTGCTCCACACTTACCCTATCGGCAAGACTGGCTGCCGCCCGCGCGGAAGGCGCTACAGCACCTCCTGCAGCACGTAGAAATAGTTCTGGTCGGTGCCGAAGATCAGCAGGTCGCGCGACGCCACCGGGGCGCTCAAGACCGCGCCGTCCAGCTCCATCTCCCACAGCAGGCGGCCGTTGCGGGCCGACAGGCAGATCAGGCGGGGCGGGTCCCCGCGCACGCCGAAGTACAGGCGGCTGCCGGCCACGGTCGGGGCGCTCGACGTGGGCTGCTCCAGCGTCACCCGCCACGCCTCGCGGCCGCTGCCGGCGTCGAAGGCGCGCACGACCTGGTCGCCGCTGGTGTAGATCACCAGGTTGCGCCAGAGCGCCGGCGCCATGTAGTCCAGCAGCTTGATGTTGTCGAAGAACAGGCGGACCGGGTTGTAGGGGGAATCCTCGCTGAAGTAGGGCTCCTCCCTCTTGCGCCAGAGCTCGCGTCCGGTCGTGCGGTCCAGCGCCAGGTAGTTGAGCACCGCGGCGCCTCCGGTGGCGTAGTACATGTTCTGGCCGCGCAGGGCCGGAAACGAGTACCAGTTGACGTACGGGTCGTCGCCGTCGACGTACCACAGATACGAGCGGCTCTCGATGTCGTAGGCGCCGAAGCTGACGCCGCGTTCGGGCGGCGCGGGTGCCCAGTAGATGACCCCCTCGTACACCTGGAACGTGTGGTAGGACCAGATCGGATTGGGGATGCGATGGACTTCGATGCCGTCCGGGTCAAGGAAGTACGACGCGCCGTTGTCGCTGGTGAAGATGATCAGGTCGTCGTAGCGCAGGATCAGCGACTGCACGGTGGACTCGGTCTGGAACGACCACAACTCCTCGCCGCCGTCGCGCGACACCGCGTACACGCTGCCGTCGTTGGACCCGAAGTAGACGGCGTCCTCGTCCGCGTACGGCACCGAGTTGTTGGGCGCGCGCGCCTTGAAGATCCAGCGCATGTAGCCCGACTCGGCGTCCAGGGCGTAGAAATTGCCGTCGTCGGCGCCGAAGTAGATCGTTCCGTCGTAGACGATTGGGGGATTGAACGAGGTCGCCTGCCGGCCCACTTGCAGGGGCAGCTTCCACTTGAGCGCCAGTGGCGGCGCCACCGTGGTGGGGGCGACGCCGCGGCCCTGGCGCCCGCGGAACTCCAGCCAGTCGCCCGCGCTGCAGGCGTTCAACCCCAGAGCCGCGGCGGCGGTGATCGCGATCGCGGCCGCGCGCCGGCCGGTCAGCAGGAGAGGCCCCGCAGGCTGAGCAGGCGCTTCAGCCACGCGATCAGGCCGCGCCGGCGCATCTGCGTGGCTGCTGCCAGGGCGGCGACCCGCAACTCGCCGGCGGCGCGGGCGTCCGGCGGGTTCGGCCGGTAGCGCAGCGCGGTGTAGCGCTGGGCGAAGCCCTGCAGCTCCGGGTAGCGCTCGGCGTACTCGCGGGCGGTCTCCACCGGGGACTTGACCGCGTAGCCGTCGGCCGCCAGCCGCATGTACAAGAGCGACGCCCGCGCCCGCAGGCCGTGCCGGGTGGGCGCGCGGGCGGCCATGGCCAGGATCCCCTCGCGGCCGTACCGCCACGCGTAGGCGCCGGCCACCCCGGCGATGGCCAGCGCACCTGCCAGGCGCAGCACCAGCAGCCACGGGAACTGGAAGTCGCGGTCGAGGCGATCCTCGATCTGGATGATCGGGATGACGACATCCTGGCCGGTGGCGCCCAGCTCGGGCGGCGGCTGGATGGCGAACTGCGTGGCCTCGATGTCCACCCAGCCGTAGCCCGGCAGGTAGTACTGGGTCCAGGAGTGGCGGTGCGCGGTGGTGATCAGGTAGAGCTGGTCGAGCGGGAACTCCTGCAGCGGCTCGATCACCTCGCGCAGGCTCTGCAGGCCGCGCCGGTGGACGTCGGTCTGCAGGCTCTCGGTGCCGAGCCAGCCGGTGACCACGCGGCTGGGGATGCCGGCGATCCGCCCCAGGATCGCCGCGGTGTTCGAGAACTCCGTGCAGTCGCCGGTGCGGGTCTCGAACAGGAACAGCTCCAGGTGGTCGACCGACACGTCGTCGGTGAAGCCGATCTCGTACTGGCAGGTGTCGAAGGAGCGCAGGATGGCATCGATTCTGTCGAAGTAACCGGCGGCGCCGGCGGTGACTTCCGCGACGTACTGCTCGAAGCCGGCCAGCGTCTCGCCGTCGAACGGCACCTCCAGGTAGGGGGCGAGGGCGCTGCGCTCGGCCGCGGACAGGTCGCCCAGCCAGCGCCACTGATCGGGTCCGGTGGCGCTCACGCGCGACACCGTCCAATACGAGAGGTCGAACGGATGGTAGAGACGGTTCATCACCGTCGGCTCGATCTCGTACGGCCGGTACGGCATGACCCGGTCGTCGATCGAGGACAGGAAGAAGTACTCCCGCGGCTCGCGCCGGCGGTCGGGCAGGCGCAGCACGTCGACCCAGGTGGTCAGCAGGCGCTGGTTCACCAGGTCGTTGAGCGGCTCGTCGATGCTGTAGGTGAAGCCGCCCTCGGGATGCAGGTCGGCGAAGTAGCCGTCGGCCGCGTACACGGGATCGGTGGCGCTGGCGATCACCATGCGCGCGTACTGCCGGGCCTCGCCGTCGCCCTCGCCTTCCTCCCCCTGGCCGTCGCCTTCGCCTTCCTCGCCTTGTCCCTGCCCCTCGCCCTGCTGCTGTCCCTGGCCGCCACCTTCGGCGCCCTCGCCCTGGCCGGCGCCGGAGTCGTTCCACCGATCGGCCGGTACGCCCTCCAGGCGCTGCTGGCGGTCCGCCTGGCCGCCCTCGCCTTGCTGGTTCTGCGCCTCCTCGCCCTGTCCGCCCTGTCCGTTGGCGTCGGACTGATCGCCCTGTCCGCCCTGGCCGCCGCGCTGCGACGGGTCCTGCCGCGGGTCGAGCGGGCGCAGGTTGCCGCCGGGCGGCCCGGACGAGTCAGCGCCGATCGGCTGCGGCTCCGGCACGGCGACCTCGTTCAGGTTGTTGAAGGCGATGCGGTTGGAGACGAAGTCGGGCGGCAGCAGCACGCCCAGGGCGATGCTGACCGGCAGCGCGAACATCGCGAATGTGGCCAGCTCGCGCCGGCGGAAACGGCCTCCAGACTCGGGAAACGCCGCCAGGTAGAGCGCCAGCGCGTGCAGGAGGAAACCGCAGGTGATCATGACCACCAGCGCGGTGGTGATGCGCAGGCTCTCCTCGGCGATCACGTCGTTGGCGCGGGAGAAGCGCAGCAGCTTCAGGAGCACGTAGCCCACGAACAGGAGCTCCGCGACGGCGACCAGGTGGCCGTGCTCGCGCGCGTGGAAGACCAGCGCGGTCAGCACGAACGCCGCGAGCCCCACCCCGATCACGGTCAGGCTGGTCCGGTCGAGGCCGGGACCCGCGACCGCCGCGACGACCGCCAGGCCGAGCGCCCCCGCCAGCCAGTACGGGAGCCGCATCCGCGGCGGCTTGAGAAAGGCGGCCAGGGCCATCTCCAGCGGCACCAGCGCAAACCACGTCACCCAGCCGACGCGGTCGTAGGAGATCGTCACCGCCGGGTGCACGATCGGGATGGCGATGGCGACGAGGTAGACCAGCAGGCGGGTCGCAAACAGCAGGGTCATGACAGTCCGACCTCCAGTGGCTCGTCTTCGACGTGGACGTTCGTCCCGCGGAGCGAGGGGCCGAGCGTGAAACGCTCGCGGCGCAGCGCCCAGGGACCGGGAACGAGTGAAGCCGACACCGGCCGCAATGCCAGCCTGGTCCCATCGTCGTCCTCCATGCGCGGCGGAATCGCGGACACGGTGCGATACACGTGCACGGCGGTGTCGCCGAGCTGCGCCACGTGCGTGGCAAGGCCGGCGTCGAACGCGGTGGTGAAGATGAACAGCTCGTGCGGCTGCACCTCCGGCCGGTGCTCGGGGCCGGGAGCGAAGGTGACGGACGCGAGGAGGCGGGCCAGGTCGTCGATGTCCTCGACGGTGTCCACGTCGTGCTCGCCGGCACCGGTGATGACCCGGAAGGTGAAGTCCTCATGCTCGGCCTTGACCGCGCGCAGGAACGTCAGCAGCCAGCTCTTCAGGTAGTCGAGGTGGAGCACCGCGTCGAGCGTCTCCGGGCCCGCCGGCCGGTAGTGGCGGAGCTCGACGTGCAGCAGCCGGGTCTGCTGCTCGCTGACCGGGGAGATGCGCGTGATCAGCTCGTTGAGACGGCTGGACGCCTTCCAGTTGATGTCCTTCAGGCGGTCGCCGGGCTCGTACTCGCGCATGTAGTAGCGCTCCTCGTCGGAGGAGCGCCGCCGGCGAGTGGTGTCGTCCCCCACGGCCGCGTCGATCTTGGGGGCCGAGCGCGCAGGCAGCGCCGCCGGTCGCACCGGCAGCAGCCGGCGTTCGTCGCGACCCGGCAGGTGGCTGCGGGTCAGCCCGAACACGTCGCGCACCGCCAGCCGGGCACGCATCTCCAGGTCGCCGCAGACGGGCAGCTCAAGGCGGAGCGGCAGCTCTTCCGACGCGGAGGAGACTTCCGCGCGCAGGTGCACGGCCGCCCGGTTGCCGGCGCGCAGGCGTCCGGTGAAACGCGCATGCAGGCGGTAGAAATAATGCGGCCGGCCGGCGCCGGCCGCCTTCAGGTCGAGGGTGCCCGCGGTGCGCGCGGACAGCGGCCCGCCGGTGTCCCACGCCAGCGTGACGGCGGCCATGCGGCGCGCTTGCAGCCGGCCGTCGAAGGCCAGCACCGCCAGCACGAGCGTGGCGGCGGCGGACAGGACGAACTCGTAGCTGTTGTCCGTCGCGAACGCGCTGCCGGCCAGATAGCCGGCGGCCGCCAGCAGGCCGGTGCCCAGCAACGTGAACGGGTAGTAGCGCAGCGCCGCGCGCGCGGCGGTCCGGCGGGGGTGGTCGTGGGAGCGGATCGGTGTCTGCGACCAGGGCCGCAAACGGGGCAGGAGGCGTGCAGGCGATGCGGTCGCCATCAGCCGGCGAGCGCGGGCACCCGGTCCACCCTGACGTTCGAGCGCACCTCGTCGATGACGGCGCGCGCGTCGCCGTCGGTGTCTTCCAGCAGCAGGCGGTGGCTGACGCCGGGTACCAGCACCTCCTTGGCCAGGTCGATCGTCACGAACTCCTCGCCGCGCACCAGGGCCAGGGCGCGTGCCAGCCGCGACAGCTTGACGCCGGTTCGGGGGCTGGCGCCCGACTCCACCGCCGGATGGCGGCGGGTTCGGCGCACGCACTCGACCAAATAGGTGACGACCTCGTCGTGGATGAAGATCCGGTCGACCAGCCGCTGCCAGGCGACCAGCTCGTCGCACGACACGACCGGCCCGATCTGGTCCCAGGCGTCCTCGCGCCCGTGCTGCTTGACGATGCGCTCCTCATCCGCGGTCGACGGGAAGCCCAGGGAGAGCTGCACCATAAAGCGGTCGAGCTGCGGGATCGGCAGCGGGAACAGGTGGGCGCCCTTGAGGTTCATGGTGGCGATGATGAAGAACGGGTCAGGCAGCCGATACGTGGTGCCCTCCACGGTCACGGCCTGCTCCTCCATCGCCTGCAGGAAGCTGCCCTGCGTCTTGGGGGTCAGGAGGTTGATCTCGTCGCAGAGCACGAAGTGCGCGAACAGGGGACCGCGCGTGAAGGTGAAGGAGCCGCTGGCGATGTCGTAGCGGTTGAAGCCCAGGATGTCCTGCGGCAGCAGGTCGACCGTGCACTGGATGCGGCTGAATTGGTCGATGCCGACGCCGTGATCGGACGTGTCGGTCGTGTCCCACCGGATGGATGCGGCCAGCGCCTTGGCCAGGGAGGTCTTACCCACGCCGTGTGAATCGGCCAGGATGACGTGGCCGCCGGCCAGCTTGGCCGCCAGCAGGTGCTCGATCGTGCGGGCGTCGATGGAGATGAGCGAGCGGACGTTGTCGATGATGCGGCGGATGCCGTCGCTGGCGTCGCGCACGGCGTCGGGCGTTGCGCCGTCATTCCACTCACTCATGGCGGGACACTGGCTGGCCGTCGGTACGGCAGTACGCAAGGTTAGGGCTACTGAGACGAACGGTCAACGAACGCGACATGAACGGGACGTGAACGTGAACAGGACCAAGACATGACATGATCGGTGAATGGAGATGACGCGCCACAGGGTGACCGTGCGGCTGCACCATACCGACGCCGCCGGCGTGCTGTTCTACGGCCGGCTGTTCGAGCTGGTGCAGGAGGCGTTCGAGGAGGCACTGCGGGCCGGCGGGCTGCCCTTGGCCGAACTGCTGCGCGACGGCGGGTTCGGGCTCCCGGTCGTGCACGTGGAGGGCGACTACCGTTCTGCGGTTCGTGTCGGGGACGTGCTGGAGGTGCGCCTGGCGTTCGAGGCGGGCGACCGCTCGTTGCAGGTCAACGCGGAATTCGTCGACGCGGCAGGGCGCCAGGTCGCGACGGTTCGCGTCGTGCACGCCGTGGTCGACCAGGAAACCGGCACGGCGATCGCGCTCCCCGACGCGGTGCGAGCGCTGACGCGATGATTCAGGCGTGGCTGCTCGACTACCGGCCCCTGGTCCAGTCGGTGGCGGGCGATGCGGCCGCAGCAGCCGCCACTCTGCCGGCTCGGCTGGAGACAGCGATGCGGGGAGCCGACGGTTCACGCCCCGAATGGGCCGTCCTTTCGACCTGCCACCGCTGCGAGGTGTACAGCCATCCGTCGAACGCAGAGTGGTTGCTCGGCGTGCTGCGCGAGCATTTCCCGCCGGCCGCTCGGGCCGCGCTGACCGCGGCGCGCGACGGATCCGCCGCCCGTCACCTGATGCGTGTGGCCGCCGGCCTGGATTCGATGTTGCTGGGCGAGACCGACGTCCAACGCCAGGTGGCCGCCACGCTGGCGCGTGCGACGGAGACCGGCAGCGCCGGGCCAGTGCTGAACGCGCTGCTCGGAGCCGCCGTCCACGCCGGCAAACGCGTGCGCACGGAAACCGACATCGGCCGTCACGCCACCTCGCTGGCGTCGGCGGCCGTCGATCTCGTCGCGGCGCGCCTGCAAGCGGTCGACCGGGCGCGGGCGGTGGTGTTCGGTGCCGGCACCATGGCGCGGCGCGCCTGCGAGCGCCTGCACGCCGTGGGCATCGGCTCGCTGACCGTGGTCAACCGCACCGTGGCGCGGGCCGAGCGTCTGGCCGCCACCCACGGCGGTCGCGCCGCTCCCTGGGACGGCGCTGCCGACGCGCTGTGCGAGGCGGACGTCGCCGTCGCCGCCACCGCCGCCCCGGAACCGTTCATCGACGCGACCATGCTGCGCGGCGTCGCGGCGGCGCGCTCCGGCCGGCCTCTGCACCTGATCGACCTGGCGCTCCCCCGGAACGTGCACGCGGGGGCGTGCGGCGCCGCCAACGTCCGGTGCTACGACTTCGGCGACCTGGAGGAAGCCACCCGTGCCAGTCACGCGGCGCGCGCCGCGGAGGTGCCGCGAGCGGAGGCGATCATCGATCAGGAGGTGGCCCACTTCCTCGTGTGGCTTCGCGAGCACGAGGTGGCGCCCGCACTGCGCCTGCTCGGCGAGCTCGCGGCTGCGACGCGCGACGACGAGCTGGAGCGCGCCTGGCGCCGGCTTCCGGAGCTCGATGCCCGGCAGCGCCGCGTCGTGCAGGCGCTGGCGCACAACATCGCCCGGCGCCTGGTGCGCCGGCCCATGATCCACCTGCGCGAAGCGGCCGGAAGCAAGGAAGCCAACCGCTACCGCCAAGCACTGGAGTACCTCTTCGCCGACCCGGATGGTTGAAATCAGGCAGCTCCGGGACCTGCAGCGCGATGATCTCAAGGTCGCGAACGGTTACGTGTCGGCGGCGAGGTATCGAGTCCGCAAGGCGGAGATCGCCCGCGCGGTCTGCTTCACCCTGGACCGGCAGGAATTGAGCGAGCCTTACGAGAAACGCTGGACGGTGTCGGAAGAGGACTTCCGCCGCTACGGCGATGTCGTCGGTCAGGGCATGTCCTTTGCCGCCTGCGACGGCGGATGCACGGTCGGCGTCGCGATCGCGGAGACCGCGGGCTGGAACCGGAGCCTGTGGATCCGGGAATTCGGAATCTCGAAGCCGTACCGGAGGCAGGGCCTGGGCCGCCGACTGATGGACCGTGTCGCCCTGCATGCCAGCAAGGAGGGTTTCCGAGTCCTGGTCTGTGAGACGCAGACCACCAACGTTCCGGCGATCGACTTCTATCGAAGCGTGGGCTTCGAGATCGGCGGCATCGATCTGTCCTACTACAGCAACGACGACGTCCAGGCGGGCGAAGTCGCTCTCTTCCTGAAACGCAAGCTGGAGTGACGGCGGACTCGCCGGTCAGGGCGCTGCCACGAGCGTATGGCGCCCGGAGCCGGCGGGCCGGAGCTCCCAGACGGTGGATGCGAAGCGCTTCACGAAATAGCGGTCATGCGAGGCCGCGACCACGGCGCCGCCGAACCCACCGAGCGCGGTCTCGAACCGCTCCCGGGAGTCCAGGTCGAGGTGGTTCAGCGGCTCGTCGAGCAACAGGACCGTCGCGCCGCGGGCGACCAGGAGCGCCAGCGACAGACGTGCGCGCTCTCCGAAGCTCAGTTCCGCTATGGGCTGCAACGGATCGTCTCCCGAGAACAGGAAGAAGTGCAGGAAGGAGCGGGCCTCGGTCTCCGACATCGCGCACTCGGCGCGAATCGTCCCGAGCGGGGTCGAGCACGGGTCGAGCGTCTCCTGTTCCTGGGCCATGTAGCCGATCACGGCTGCCGCCGACGTGCGGAGCCTGCCCGAGGCCGGCTGCAGGTCTCCGGCAAGCGTCCGCAGCAGGGTGGTCTTGCCGCTGCCGTTCGGGCCCTGCAGCGCCACGCGCTCGCGCCTGCCCAGATCCACCGTAACCTCCTCCAGCACGGGCGGACGGCCGTCGTAGCCGACCGCGAGCCGTTCGAGCGCCAGGGCACGGTCGCCGCCGGCCGCATCGCCGAACTCCACCTTGAGGCGCCAGCCGTCGGTGGGGCGCTGCGTGCGCGCCGGGTCGTCGCGATACCGTTCCAGCTTCTTCTCGCGTGAGCTCGCCTTTCTGGCCACCTTCTTGGCCAGGCGGCGGACGTTTGGATTCCGCGGCGTGGTGCTCGTCTCCACCTGCCGCGCCTGTTCCCGGGTACGGGCGATGTCCCGGCGCATGCGTGCCATCTCCGCCTGCTCGCTGCGAAACAGAGCGCCCTGGCGCTCCCGTTCCCGCGCGCGTCGCTCCGCATAGGCGGTGTAGTTGCCGGCGTACCGCGCCAGCGTGCCGGACACGGGATCGATGGCAAGAACCGCCGTGGCGACCTGGTCGAGAAACACGCGGTCGTGGGAGACCAGGAGCACGCCGCCGGGAAAGCGCAGGAGCACCTCCGCCAGCCGGTCCAGCGCCCCGGCGTCGAGGTGGTTCGTGGGCTCGTCCAGAAGCAGGAAGTCGGGCCGGTCCGCGAGCAGCGTGGCGAGCGCCAGCTTCTGCTTCTGGCCTCCGCTGAGCTGGTCCACGGCCATGGCCGGATCCAGATATTCCAGGTCCCAGTCCGCCAACGCGGACGTCCCGTCGGCTCCCTGCGCCGTGGTCAACCGTTCCAGCGCGGCGGTGTAGGCGGCCTCCGCCTTCGGGTCGTGCGGCGAAGCCGCCAGACGTTCCGCGGCAGCGGCCAACCCCTCCTGAAGAGCCACGTCCGCATCGAGGAGCTCGCCCACCGTCGCGGCAGAGCTCGCAACGTCCTGGCTTTGCTCGAGATACCCGACGGCCAGGTCCGGCGGGTTCCTGGACACGCTCCCGGAGCGCGACCTCAGGCGACCCGCGAGGCACTCCATGAGCGTGGACTTTCCGGAGCCGTTCGGGCCCAGGATGGCGATTCGTTCCCCGGCGCCGACGGAAAACGAGATGTCGGTGAACAGGTCGCGATGGCCGCGACCGACAGAGAGGTTCGATACGGTAAGCACGGAGGCGTTCTCCCCAAGTGACCGAACGAGGAGCATCCCCCGACGAGATGCTCTTGTTACCGTATCGTCCCTGCCATCCCGGCCTCCGCTACCGAGTATACGCGCTCGCCCTGGTCGGCCTCAACACAGAGGCCCGGACATAATGTGTCACGCGACTCTCGACATACGGCGCTTCGATCAGGGGCTGGGGGCATCCGGCGAGCGGATGTAAGCGATTGTGGCGCTGGTCAGTCCTCAGCGTTCAATCAGCTCTCAGTACCCTTGGTCATTTCGTCGGGGACTGTTCGGCGGGGGGGATAGCGAACGTACGTACGTTCCGGGTCCATCTCTCGTTTTCGGAGTTGCCGAAACAGCTCGGCGGCGTCATAGCCGCACCGAGCGGCCAGTTTGTCCCGGATCGCGCGAACCTCAGCAACGATAGGGTCATTCTTCATTCGTGGAGTCCTCCATCAACTCCTCGGGCGTGCATACTACCGGCGCGGCGACAGACGGACTCGATCAGGGGGCGTACGGCTGCGTTCGCGAGGTGCCGAAAGTTCCAGGTGACGAGATAGTCCACGCCGTTGGCTGCGGCGATGGCGATGTGGGCGGCGTCCTGGATGGCAGCCTCGGGTAGCGCGGTCGTGTCGATGAGCGATTTGGTCAATCGCTCAGCTCGGCTGATGATCTGAGTGACGCAACGGAGCGAGGACTGACAGTCGGGCCGCCGCGGCGTCCGGATCTCCCAATCCGGCCTCCTCACGGACCAGTTCAGACACGACAAGGTGGAACCGTTCCGGCGCTGCCTCCCACCAGTCGATGGTGCTTCGCTGATGTCCAGCCACGACCACATCGCGCGCCGGTCGGGCGGTCAGGTAGCTGACCACCGTGGTTTCGACGTACACCCGTGGTTTCATCGGTACGCGGTCACACTCGGAAGACCTTCATCACCTCGTCGCCGAGGTGGTTGATGACCTTGACGGCGATGCGTCCGGAGGCCGGGCGGTCGAAGGGGCGGGAGGTGTCGCTGTGCAGGTTCTCCCAGGCGGTCTCCGGCGTGACCTGCCACTGGTTCGCAGGCAGTTCCCAGTGTCGTCCTGGATATTCGTATGGCGAGTTCAGGATCGGCTTGCGGAAGAACTCGTCCATGAGGCGCAGGTTACCACCTCTTCAAGCTCTCGCGTTGGAATTGGAACTCGCGTGGGAAGGGCATCCAGCACGTCCGCGACGTTGTCGTCTTCCAGAATCTCGGCGCCGTACTTGATCTGTTCGTGGATCCACGGGACACGAATGGAGTTGACGGCCGACTTGAGGAAATAGAGCGGCCGTCCGAGTCGGATTGCCTCCCATCCTTGATACCGCGTACCGCTGCGCTCCCGGGCCTCGATGATGAGGGTTGCCGGCGATAGGAGCGCCATGGTCCGGTTGCGCAACGTGAAGAACCACTTCTGAACGACGGTCCCCGGAGCGAACTGGGATACGACAACATGGTCGTGGATGATCGTCTCTTGAAGCCGCGCATTGCTGCGGGGTGTCGCTTGCTCCAGCGGCGTACCCAACACCGCGACAGTACGGCCGCCGTAGTGCATCGCCGTCTCGTGGGCCACGGTGTCGACGCCCAGAGCCAAGCCGCTCAGGACTGCGATCTTTCGTCTGACCAGCTCAGCCACGAGTCGACGGGTTCGCCGGACTCCCTCCGGAGACGGATGACGCGATCCTACGACCGAGACGATCCGGCCTTCAGAGAAGATCGATGGATCGCCAGCGACCCACAACTGGGGCGGGGCGTGCTTGCGCTCAATCTCGTTGAGGGGACCGATCAGGTCCTCGACGGACTTCGTCACATCTCGTTTGGGCAACGGAGGGACCTCACTGCACCGCCAGGAAGTCGATCAGCTTGGTTCGTTTCTTGGCGCGGGCGATGTCAAGCGCCGTCTGCCCGTCGCCGTCCTGCCTGCCGACGTCCACCCCGCGCTCCACCAGCAGGCGCACCAGGGGCACTCCGGCGCCGGAGCTGACCGCCACGTGCAGGGCCGTTTCGCCGCTCTTGCTCATCACCTGGTTCGGATCGCAGCCGTGGTCCAGGAACCAGGTGACGCCCTGCAGGCTGCGCATGTTGACCGCGCAGCCGAGCGGGTTGTAGCCGCCGTGGTGGCCGGTGCCGCGCGTGCCGTTCATGTCGATGGCGTCGTGGCGCAGCAGCGATTCCAGGACGTCGAATTGACCGTCGCATGCCAGGTGGTTGGGGGTGTCGTCATCGCTCAGGCGGGCTCCCCGCTCCAGCAGCAGGTCGGCGATCGCGCCGTTGTCGGCCCAGCACGCCTGATCGAGCGCCGTGGCGGGGTCGGCGCCGTGCTCCAGCAGCAGCGTCGCCGTGGTCAGGCGATCGTCGTCGCTGCCCGCCTTGCAGCGGGCGCAGTAGTGCAACGGCAGCCAGGAGCCGTCGCGCGAATCGGTGTCGGCTTGCGCCGCCGCCTCGGGGGACTCCGCCAGGATGCGAGCGACCCGCTCGTGGTCGGCGATCGCGCACGCGGTGTAGAGGTCCAGATCGCCCGTGACGCGCTTGAGCAGCACCGGCACGTACTCCGTGCAGCCCATGGCGGCCACGGTCACGGCGTCCACCAGGTAGTAGCTGCCGCGCAGCATGGGGTCGGCGCCGTGGGCGAGCAGCAGCCGCACCGTCTCCGCGTGGCCGGCCGTCTTCGGAGCGGTCTTCTTGAACTCCACCGTGCGGTGAAGCGGCCGGTAGCGGTGCGCGGTGGGCGCCAGCACGTTGACGTCCGCTCCCTGCTCGATCAGGAACCCGACCACCTCGTCATGACCGCCGTAGCAGGCGTTCATGAGGACCTGCCAGAAGCCTGCGATCCCCGCATCGGCCGCGACCGCCGCCCGTACCGCTTTCAGGTCGCCCCTGCCGGCGGCTCCCGCCGCGGCCTTCGCCTTCGCCTTGTCCATGGCGGCGAGCGTATCAGGGTCGCGGCCAAGCCGCGAAGTCGTGTTGTTGAAACGCTCCTGCTGGCGCAGGATGAGCGCATGAGCCTGAAGGTCTACGATTTTCACACCGACATCGCCAACGTGCTGGTGACGCCGCAGATCCGCTGCCGGTTCATGAAGATGGAGGTCGGGCAGGAAGCCGGCGGCCACACCCATGACCTGGGGCAGGAGATCTTCCTGGTGCTGCAGGGGCGGGCGGAGTTCGAGGTCGACGGCGAGCGAGCCACCCTGGGGCCGGGCGAGTTCTGCATCGCCCTGGTCGACCAGTACCACAGCGTGCGCAACGTCGGCGACGAGGAGATGATCATGTTTCTGTCGGTCACCCCTCACATCCAGCCGACCCACACGTTCTGGAACGAGGACGGCACCAAGAAGCCGCCGCGGTTCATGCCGGCCGGCAGCTACGACGAGCCGGCGGACCGCGACACCCCGACGGCGGAGCTGGCCGAACGCCATGCGGCGGCGGCCGCGGCGCTCGCGGAGTCGGCTGCCGCGGCCGGCAACGTCCAGCAGCAGGAGGCCGACCGCTGCGTGCAGGCGCTGGAGGCCGGGGACCAGCAGGCCGCCGAGGCGGCCCGCGAGCGGATGTGGAACGCGGTGTCCGACGTGCTCGGCCGGGCCATGGCGTTCGGCGACACGTGGAACACGTTCGCCGCCCGCACGGCCGAGCCGCCGGCCGGAGCACCGGACGCATGAGCCGCCTCAAGGTCGGGGTGGTGGGCTGCGGCGCGATCGCCCAGATCCACCACCTGCCCAACCTCACCGCGCTGCACGAGCACTTCGAGGTGTCCGTGGTGTGCGACGTGTCCCCCTCGGCCGCCGCTGCCGCCGCACGCCGCTTCCACGTGCCCGAGCACGTCACCGACTACCGGCGCGTGCTCGACAGCGACGTGGACGCGGTGGTGCTGTGCCACACGGACCCCAAGACGGAGGCGGCCGTCGCCACCCTGCAGGCCGGCAAGCACCTGTTCATCGAGAAGCCGGTCTGCTTCTCCCTGCAGGAGATGGACGCCATGATCGCCGCCCACGGCTCGGGACTGGTGGCGCAGGCGGCCTACGTGAAGGTGTACGAGCCCGGCTTCGAGCTGGCGCAGCAGGCGGTGGGACGCATGGAAGACATCCGCTTCGTGCAGATCAACCACCTGCACCCGGACAACCGGCTGCACCTGCAGCAGTTCGACCTGGAACGTTTCGACGACCATCCGCCGGGAAGCCTGGAAGCAGCGACGGAGGCGCGGCGCGCCGCCTACCGGCAGGCGATCGGCGAGGTGGACGAGGAGCTGGAGCGCGCCTTCGGCCTGCTGACCGGCAGCATGATCCACGACCTGTACACCTTGCGGGTGATGGTCGGCCGGCCCAGCGACGTGATCGGCGTGGAGATCTGGCGCGACGGCCGCGCCGTCACCTGCACCCTGGGGTTTCCGAACGGCGCCCGCTGCGTCGCCACCTGGATCGACCTGCCCGACCTGTGGGATTTCTACGAGACGCTGGAGATCTACGGCGACGCGCAGCGCGTCCTGCTCTCCTATCCGACCGGGTTCGCGCGCGGTATCCCCTGCACGCTCACGGTGCAGGGCAGCGACGAGGAGGGCAGGGCCTACCGCAGCGAGCCGGCCGTCGACTGGGAGAGCGCCTTCGCCCGCGAGCTCCGCCATTTCCACGCAAGCGTGGTCGACGGCGTCCCCAACCGCACGCCACTGGCCGACGCCCGCCACGACGTGAGCCTCATCATCGACATCGTCCGCCGGTATCAGGTGTCGGCGGGCACCGGAGCACCCGCATGCTGAAGACCTCCCTAATCCATCCAGACATCCTGCTCGCGCTCGGGCGCGCCGGCCACGGGTCGCAGATCCTCATCGCCGACGGCAACTACCCTGCCGGCACCACGCTCGGGCCCAACGCTGATCTGGTGAGCCTGAACCTGGCGCCCGGCATCGTCACCGCGACGCAGGTGCTCGAAGCCGTGGCACAGGCGGTGCCGATCGAGGCGGCCGCGGTGATGCAGACCGTCAAGGACGGTCCGTATGCGCTGGCGGAGCCACCGCGGATCTGGGCGGAGTTCAGCGCCATCCTGGCCGCGGCCGGCTTCAACGGCGAGCTCGAGGAGATCGAGCGCTTCGCCTTCTACCAGGCGGGACGCGCCCCCGAGGTGGCGCTTACCGTCGCCACCGCCGAGCAGCGCATCTACGCCAACATCCTGCTGACCATCGGCGTCGTCAAGCCGGACTGAGGGGACGGATCATGGCTACCACCACATCGCCGATCGACGGCCGCGACTGGAGCGTCCCGGGTCCCTATCCCGACCCGGCGATCGAGGTGCTCGATCCCCGCTTCGCGGCCTTCAAGCTCAACAACACCGCGGTCGAGCGGCTGTTCACCGGCGCGCGCTGGGCCGAGGGGCCGGTCTGGTTCGGGGACCACGGTTGCCTGTTGTTCAGCGACATCCCGAACAACCGGATCCTCCGCTTTGATGCCGCCGGCGGCGGCGTGAGCGAGTTCCGCCGCCCATCCAACAACACCAACGGCCACTGCCGCGACGCGCAGGGCCGGCTGCTGTCCTGCGAGCACGACACCCGCCGCGTGACCCGCACCGAGCACGACGGCACGGTCACCGTGCTGCTGGACCGTTTCGACGGCAAGCCGCTGAACGCGCCCAACGACATCTGCACCCACCCGGACGGCTCGATCTGGTTCACCGATCCCGGCTACGGGACGCTGTTCCAGTACGAGGGCCACTGGGCCGACCACGAGCTGCCGGCCCGCGTCTACCGGCTCGACCCCGCAACCGGGCACGCGACGGTGGCCGTGGACGACATGGTGATGCCCAACGGCCTGTGCTTCTCGCCCGATCACGCCCGCCTCTACGTGGTGGAGACCGGGGCCTCGCATCACCCCGGCTGCCCGCGCGTGATTTACGTCTACGACCTGGAGGGCGGCCGGCCGCGCCGGCAGCGGGTGTTCGCCGACATGCAGCCGGGCACCTCCGACGGGGTGCGCGCCGATGTCCACGGCAACCTGTGGGCCGCCGCGGGCTGGGGCGGCCCCGGCTTCGACGGCGTGCACTGCTTCTCCCCCGAGGGCGAACTGCTCGGCCGCATCCACCTGCCGGAACCGTGCGCCAACGTCTGCTTCGGCGGAGTCAAGAAGAACCGCCTGTTCATGGCCGCCAGCCAGTCGCTGTACGCCGTCTACCTGGAGACCGTCGGGGCGCAGACCCCGTGACGCCCGCCCCGTCCGACCGACACGCGGAGCCGTTCCGCGTGCTGGTGACGCTGGGCGAGAGCACCACCGCCGGCGGCTGGAGCTCAACCAGGGAGCGCTGCTGGCCATCCGTGCTGGCCGCGCTGATCAGCGACTTCCAGGACGAGCCGGTGCGGCTGATCAACGCCGGCATCGGCGCCAACGTGATCTCCGACCGGGTCCCCGTCTATCCCCACTCCGGCAAGCCGGCCGCCAGCGAGCGGATTGACAAGCACGTGATCGACCACGCGCCCGATCTGCTGGTGGTCTCCTACGGCCTCAACGACGCGCGCGGCGGCACGCCGGCGGAGCTGTTCCGCGCCGAGCTCGCAGCCCTGATCGGGTCGATTCGCACCGGCTGCGATCCGCTCGTCGTCCTGCTCGGCCCCTACTTCATGACGGCGTTCCGCGGCCATGCCCACTTCGACCACGCGGACCTTCAGGTGTTCGAGTGCTTCAACCTGGTGACCGAACAGGTGGCGCGGGAGACCGATTGCCTGTTCTGCGACGTCCTGCACGCCTACGGCGGATCGCCCTGGATGGTCCACGACGACGGCGTTCACGCCAACGACCTCGGACACCGCCTGGTCGCGCACCGGGTCTTCGAGACCCTGGCGCAGCACTGTTCCGGCCTGGCCGTCCGCACCAAGCGCCTGGAGGGCGAGAGCGAGCGCTGGCGGGACGAGTCGACGCTGCGGGCGGACTACGGGTACTGACCGTGGCCGATTCACTACGACGACCGTGAGAGTCCCCGCGCCTGGCCGCCGAGCGCGCCTGCTGATAGACGGGCGCAAGGTGGCGCGCAACGCTGACGGATGGCTCGTGGCCGCACCAAGGAACGTGTTCGTTCGCGACTGGAAGGAACAGGAAACGTTCCTTGAAGTCAGCGTCGAGCATCCAGGTATCCGCGAGAGTTTCCCCGTACCCTTGAGGAGAGATCCCCGCGGCTATCTTGTCGCCGGAATGAGCCTTCCGGAACGTGGCCCATTCGGTTTGGCGCGGGTTTCCATACACATGAGATACCATCGAAGCAAACCACTCGCCGGTTGCACCTTCTGGTATTGGCCGAGCCTGAGGGGACTGCGCGGTTGCGTCTTCGATGCGGCCTGCCCGCCCGGGAATCTTGCGGACGCACATCTTGACCATATAGAAAGGACGAACGGGCGGATTTCGCTGTCGGCGGACGCATCGCACAGGTGCCGCCTGGCGTTCGAGGTTGACGGAAGGATCGTCTCCTTCCTTTTTCGAGGAGGTCGTGCGAGTGAGGCCCGGTAGGGGTCCCGCGCCGTACTCATCGCCTCGACATCGCAGTCCCGACCGGGCACTCTCGGTGGCGTAGGCAAGGAGGAACGAATGGACCCGCTGCAGCGCGTACGGCTTGGAACGACGGAATTGGAGGTGACCAGGGTGAGCCTGGGCTGTGCGCCGATCGGCGGCCTCTACAGCAACATTCCCGACGAGCAGGCGACGCAGGTCGTGCGCACGGCTCTGGAGGCCGGTATCAACTTCATCGATACCGCCGCGCTGTACGGGGCCGGCACCAGCGAGCGGCGGGTCGGTGCCGCGCTGCGCGGCGTGCCCCGCGACAGCTACGTGCTGGCGACCAAGGTCGGCTGGCGGTTCGAGCACGTGCCGGGACCCAGCGGATTCTCCGAGTACTGGGACAGCCCCGGCGCCTGGATGCTCGAGTGCCACAACGACTACAGCGCCGACTGGGTCGAGCGGTCGCTGGAGAACAGCCTGACGCGGTTGGGCATCGACCGGCTGGACGTCGTGCACCTCCATGATCCGGACGAGGACGAGCACTTCGCGGAAGTGATGGACGGCGCCTACCCGGTGCTGGACCGGCTGCGCTCGCAGGGCGTCATCGGCGCGGTCGGAGCCGGCATGAACCAGAGCGAGATGCCGGCGCGGCTGGCGCGCGCCGGCGACTTCGACTGCTTCCTGCTGGCCGGCCGCTACACGATCCTGGAGCAGGGCGCGCTGGACGAGCTGCTGCCGCTGTGCCTGGAGAAGGACATCAGCATCATCGCCGGCGGCACCTACAACTCGGGCATCCTGGCCACCGGCTCGCAGGGCGGCCCCGACGGCGCCCGCTACGACTACATGGAGGCGCCGCCGGAGATCGTCGCCAAGGTGCGGGGCCTGGAAGAGGCCGCGGCCACGCACGCGGTCGACCTGCGCGCCGCCGCCAGCCAGTTCGCGCTGGCCCACCCGGCGGTCGCCTGCATCGTGCCGGGCACGCGCCGGCCGGAGCGGGTGCTGGACAACCTGGAGCTGGTGCGCGCGGAGATTCCCTCCGCGTTCTGGGACGAGCTGCGCGACCGCGAGCTGATCCGGTCCGACGCGCCGGTTCCTGGCCGACGCGGTGGCCCTGCCTGACGGATCAGGCGGAGCCGGTGCCGTTGCGCGCCGCCGCGCCTACCAGCTCAGCGAACTCCGCCGCTTCGACCACCTCGGTCTCCAGCAGGCGCGCGGCGACCGACTCCAGCGCCGGGCGCTGCTCGCGCAGCAGGTCCAGCACCGTCTGGTAGCGCTCGGCGATGGTCCGCGCGGTCTCCTCGTCGATGTACTGCTGCGTGGACTCGGAGTACTCGCGGTTGACCATGTGGCCGGCCTGGCCGAGCAGCGGGCTCTCCTGGCGGTAGGGCAGGCGGACGTTGGCGAACTTCTCGCTCATGCCGTAGTCGGTGACCATCCGCTTGGCCATGTCGGTCGCCCGGTCCAGGTCGTTGGCGGCGCCGGTGGAGATCTCCCCGAACACGACCTCTTCGGCCCCGCGGCCGCCGAGCAGCACGTCGACCCGTCCCAGGATGTCGCTCTCGGTGAGCAGGAAGCGGTCCTCGGCAGGGGTCTGCATGGTGTAGCCGAGCGCGCCCATGCCACGCGGCACGATGGAGATCTTGCGCACCGGATCGGCGTCCGGCGTGTGATGGGCGACTAGCGCGTGCCCGGCTTCGTGGTAGGCGACGATCCGCTTTTCCTTGGGGTTGAGCACCCGGCTGCGCTTCTCCAGCCCGGCGACGACCTTGTCGATCGCTTCGCTGAAGTCGGCCTGCGTCACCGTCTTGCGGCGCGCGCGAACCGCCAGCAGCGCCGCCTCGTTGACGATGTTGGCCAAGTCGGCGCCGGCGAAGCCGGGCGTGGCGCGCGCCACCTCCAGCAGGTCGACCTCCGGCGCCAGCTTCACCTGCGCGCTGTGGATCTTCAGGATCGCCTCGCGGCCCGACAGGTCGGGCTTGTCGACCAGCACTTGGCGGTCGAAGCGCCCGGGGCGCAGCAGCGCTGCGTCCAGCACCTCCGGCCGGTTGGTGGCGCCCAGGATGATCACCCCGGAACGCGCGTCGAAGCCGTCCATCTCCACCAGGAGCTGGTTGAGGGTCTGCTCGCGCTCGTCGTTGCCGCCGGCGATGCCTACGCCGCGGCTCTTGCCGATGGCGTCCAGCTCGTCGATGAAGATGATGCAGGGCGACTTCTCGCGCGCCTGCTTGAACAGGTCGCGCACGCGCGCCGCGCCCACCCCGACGAACATCTCCACGAAGTCGGCGCCGTTGAGGCGGAAGAAGGTGACCTCGGCCTCGCCTGCCACCGCCCGCGCCAGCAGCGTCTTGCCGGTGCCCGGCGCCCCCACCAGCAGCACGCCCTTGGGGATCTTGCCGCCGATCTCGACGTAGCGATCCGGGTTCTTGAGGAAGTCGACGACCTCCTCGAGCTCAGCCTTGGCCTCGTCGGCGCCGGCGACGTCCGCGAAGCGCACGCCGGTCTCACCCTCGGCCACCACCTGGGCGCGCGACTTTCCGAACGCCATCACGTTGGAGCCCATCGAACCGAGCCGTTTGAACATGAAGCGCCACACCAGGAACATCAGCCCGAGCGGAATCACCCACTGCAGCACCAGCCCCAGCAGCGGCCGGTTGCCGCGCGGGACCGCGTAGTACTGAACGCCGTTCTCGTCGAGCAGGTCGACGAACCCGGGGTCGTCGACCCGGACCGTCCGCCACTCCTGGACGCCCGACAGGGCGGTGGAGCCCAACTCCTGCAGGCGGCGGAGCTCCTCCTCCGTGACGCTGTAGCCCTCGTAGTGCTCGTCCGTGATGCGCACGCGCTTGATCTGCCCGTCGCCGATGAGCGCCTTGAACGTGCTGTATTCGACCATCGAGGAGACCTGCTGGCTGGAGAACAGCGAGTTGAACAGCAGCAGCGCGGCGGCGGCGGCGACGATGTACCACAGCGAGAAGCGGAACTGGCCGCGGCTCGGCGGCTTGATGAGGGGCGGCTCCTCCTGCGGACCGCCGTCGGACTTCGGGGTCTGCCGCAACCGCCATTGGCCGTCGCCGGCCGGCGTCGGGCGCCCGCGTTCGTCTGGGTCGGTCATGGTTGCGCCTCCATCCTCAAGGTAGTGACGTCCAGGATCGACGGTCCAGGCAATTGACAGGCCCGGCGGGTACCGGGTAGAAAGAGCTGTCGGTTCGGTCAATGCCGCCGTTGGCGGCACCCGGGCCAAGCCGCTCGGATGGGGCCCCATCCGGGTGGGGCGTCCGGACGCCCGTGCCAACGAGACTCTTGCAGTAAGGAGGTAGTTGAGCGATGGACAATTCTGGAGCCCGTGTGAGGTATCTCACGGGCTAGACACCAGGGCCGCCCTTCGGGGCGGCCCTTTCTCGTTAACGGCCTTTCACGGAGCGGGCAGGGTCGGGCTGGCGCGGCCGCAGGTGAGGAGCTCGAAGGCGTGGGCGATGCGCACCAGGGTGGGCTCGCTGAATGCGGTGCCGGTGAACATGACGCCGCGCGGCTCGATCGGGGCGGCGCTGTCGTCAGGTGCTGGTACGAACCCGAGCGGGACCGCCACCGACGGATAACCGGCGCGCGCGGCCACCGACGATCCCGAGCCGTTCGGGAACACCAGGGCGTCCAGCCCATGGCGCTCCAGCGTGGCGTCGATGCCCTCGGTCCGGCACAGGCGCAGGTCCTCCGCGCGGGCGTTGAGGTATTCCGGCTCGTCCATGCGGCCGGAGGTTTCGTGCTCGGCGCGCAGCAGCCATACCTGCCCGTAGCGCAGCGCCTGATTCGCGTGGGCGGCGTTGAAGGCGATCAGGTCGGCGAGTGTCCGGCACGGGGCGCCGGGGCCGAGCCGCCGCAGGTAGGCGTTCATCGCCGCCTTGAACTCGTACAGGAGCACCGGCGACCATGCGATGGCGTCGTGGGTGGCGATGTCGGCCGGGTCGACCACCTCGGCGCCGCCCTCGACGAGCGCGGCGCGGACCTGCTCCAGCGTGTCCTGCCACCGCTCGCCCTGCTCGTCCCAGAACCCGGCCCGCGGGATGCCGATGCGCGCGCCCCGCAGGCCGTCGCGGCGCAGGTGCGCCCGGAAGTCGAAGTCCGGCGCGCCGTGCGTGGCCGCGTCCTCGGGGTCCGGGCCGGCGATCACGGCGAGAACGCGGGCGGCGTCCTCGACGCTGCGCGCGAACGGTCCGGCGGTGTCCTGACTGAAGGCGATCGGCACGATGCCGGTCCGGGACACTAGCCCGACGGTCGGCTTGATGCCGACGATGCCGTTGGCGAAGGCGGGCACCAGGATCGAGCCCGCGGTCTCCGTGCCGATCGCCGCCGGGCACAGGCCGGCGGCCACGGCGGCGGCCGATCCGGAGCTGGAGGTGGACACCGGCAGCGCCGGGTGGTGGGGGTTGATCACCTGCCCGCCGAGCGAGCTGTAGCCGCCGGGCATGCCGGTGGACAGGTAGTTGGCCAGCTCGGTCATGTTGGTCTTGCCGATGATCAGCGCCCCGGCGGTGCGCAGGCGCTGCACCAGCGGCGCGTCCGCCGGCGCGAAGGAGTCGGCCAGCGCCAGCGCGCCGGCGCTGGTGGCCATCGGTCCGCCGCCGGGGCCGCCGGTGTCGACGTTGTCCTTGAGGAGCACCGGCACCCCGTGCAGCGGACCCATCGCGGTGCCGGCCTGCCGCTCGGCGTCGAGCCGGCGGGCCGTCCACTGCGCGTCGGGGTCGATGCGCAGCACCGTGTTGAGCCTCGGGCCGGCGCGGTCGACGGCCGCGATGCGGGCGAGCGAGCGCGCCAGCTCGTCCTGGACCGTGGCGTGGCCGCGGCGATAGGAGTCGAGCAGCCGGCGGATCGCGTCGTCGGGTCCGGTGGAATTCATCGTCATCGGACCAACGTACTCTGGCACACTCCCAACGTCTCACGGAGGTTGAGGAGAAGTGGCGAAGATCGAGAAGTTCAGGGGATACGGAGGAGACCCGCGCGGGACGAGACCCGATGTCCCGCCGAATGCCAACGTGGTGACCGCCCGCGACGGCACGCCGGTGCGCTATCCCGGCTGCGACGGCGTCGGCGTTCGGGTCGTGCACCCGTCCAATCCGCGTGCTCCGTCGCAGGCGATGGGGCTGGTGATGTTCTACCTGCCCCCGCACGTGAAGATGGAGCCGCGCGGCCACCTTCCCGAGGAGTGCTACGTGATCCTGCGCGGGTGCGGCGTGATGACCCTGAACGGCGAGGAGCGCAAGGTGTCGGCCGGCACGTTCATCCACCTGCCGCCGTGGTGCGAGCACGGCATCGAGAACACCGGCGACGAGACGCTGGAGGTGCTGATCTGCACCGCGCCGCCGAATCGATAGCGGGCGGTGCGGACCGGGCTAGCCGACGTCCAGCTTGTAGCAGTACGAGCCCTGGAGCAGGTTGTTCGGAATCAGCGCGTCCGCCCCGGTCCCGTCGGCGTCATCCCACCACTCGTAACCGCCCACTCCGCACAGGCCGACACGGGTCTGGCCGCGGTCCACTTCGTAGATCGCCGAGGCTCCCGCCCTGAACGTGGAAGTGCCGGCCGGGTCGACCCGTACCGGTGAGTGCAGGTAGGTCAGCTCTGCCGTCGTGGTCGTCGTCGTCGAGCAGCCCACGAGCACCGCCAGCCCCAGGATCCCTACGATCGACCGAAGTACTCCCCGATTGCGCATACCGTTCCCCTCCCAGCACGCATGGATGCCCGGTCACTCTGGACCAGCCGGCGGGGCCGCGCAACCGGGAACGGGTTTTCTCTTCAGATGGGTCGGGGAGCGCCCTGCGGCAGCACCTCCAGATCGGCAGGCAGAACTCAGGAAGAAATCGATCGCTTCTTAGAGCCTTGAAAGAGAAACGAACGTTTTCTAATATCCGGGCTAAGGAAGGAGCGTTTCCGGACGATGCCTCGCCAGACCGGTCGATACCGCCTCACCAGCACCCTTGAGGAGCAGGTCCGGGCGTTCGTCCCGTATCCGCTGCCCCCGACGAATCCGCCGCTGGCCATGGATGCAGCGGCCGTAGAGCTCCACGCCGACGCGCTGGCCGCTCTCTCCCGCCTCGCGGTAGCGGGTGCGATGGTCCCGGATACCGACTGGTTCCTCTACGGGTTCGTGCGCAAGGAGGCGGTGATCACCTCGCAGATCGAGGGCACGCAGGCGACGCTGCCCGATCTCGTCACCTACGAAGCGACCGATCGCGCCGAACGCCCCGAGGATGTCGAGGAGGTCTGCAACTACGTGGATGCTCTCGCGCTCGCGCGCCGGCAGCTTGCGGATCCGAACGGGCTGCCGCTCAGCGGGCGCCTCTTGCGCGACGCGCACCGGATTCTCATGAGCGGCGCCCGCGGCGCGGACAAGCTTCCCGGCGAGATGCGTCGCTCGCAGAACTGGATCGGCGGCAGCCGGCCGGGCAACGCCCGCTTCGTCCCCCCGCCGCCCGAGGAGGTCCCGGACGCACTGTCGACGCTGGAGCGATGGTGGCATGCCGAGTGCGACCTGCCGCCGCTGGTGCGGGCCGGCCTCGCGCACGTGCAGTTCGAGACGATTCATCCGTTCCTGGACGGCAACGGACGCATCGGCCGGCTGCTGATCGCGTTGCTCATCGAGCACTGGGGGCTGCTCGACCAGCCGCTGCTCTATATCAGCGTGCCGTTCCGGCGGGCGCAACCGGAGTACTACGCACGGCTCGGCGCCGTGCGCACCGACGGCGACTGGGAGGGCTGGAACCGGTTCTTCCTGGAATGCGTACGCGAGGCGGCCGACGACGGCGTGCGCGTAGCCCGCGAGCTCCACGAGATCGTCGGGCGCGACCGCGGCCGTATCCTGTCCCACGACCGATCGACCGTCGCCGCCGTTCAGTTGCTCGAACACCTGCCCTCGAAGCCCGTGATGACCGTTCCGAGAGCAGCCGAGATGCTCGGGCTGACGGCCCCGCCGGCCCGCAAGGCGATCGAACTCATGGAGAGCCTGGGCGTGCTGAGCGAGATCAGCGGCAAGCGCCGCGGACGCGCCTACGCCTATCGTGAGTACCTGGACGCCCTGATCGGTGACGACGGGTGAATCACGGCTCCGCCGGCCGGCTCACGTCGGCCAGGGGAAGGCGACGGTCGGCTGATTGACGAAGCGCTGGACGCGGAGCAGCAACCGGGCGCCGGCGCCGGGCTCCAGACGCACGTGCAGGGCGGTGCCTCCCACCTCGGTGCGCTCGCCGTCGATGGCGACGCTGTCGATGGCGACGCTGTCGATGGTGTGCTCGGCGAAGGCGCCCGACTGCAGCACCAGGTTCTTCGCGTGCACGGGGTCCAGGTTGACGAGCTGCACGCCCACCTCGTCCGCGCTCATGTGGTCGACCAGCGATGCAACGCCCGGCGGAATTCCCGCGCGCCGGCGCTCGGCGTCGAAGTAGCGCACCGCGCAGTGCCAGGGCACGCCCACGTGGCGGGTGGGAAGGCCGCCTAGCATGAGCTGGACCAGGCCCCACACGACCGCCGGGTTGATGCCGTTCGGGTCCTCGGAGAGCAGCATGTCGGCCGGGCGGGTGTCCTGCTCGCGCAGCTCCACCTTCTGCCGCACCTCTTCCAGGTCGGCCTGCAGCTTCTCCACCGGATAGTCTTCGTGCTCGCCGTCCAGGAACCGCACCCAGGGGTCGGAGGCCACCAGCGCGTGGTCGCGCTCGCGGTCCTGGGACCAGGCGTAGACCGCCAGCGCGCCGCGGTCGAACGGTTCCGGCTGGAAGTCGTACCAGCCGTCCTGGTTGTACATGCGCGGGTAGAGCGTGACGCCGTCCTCGACCTTGCTGTTCTTGTTGACCGACTCCATGACGGTCCGCCAGACGTCCACGTACTTTCGGTCGCCCGACACCAGCAATGCGTTGCCGAACGCGTACGGCGTGCGGCCCTGGAAGTTGGGGCGGTGGTGCGGGATCGGCTTGCCGTCCTCGTCCAGCCCGTAGAACCCGCCGGTGTGGCCCCAGCCGTAGACCCCGCGCCACCACGCGCCGTCGCCGGCGGCGCCGCTGCCGATCTTGCCGTCCAGCCCGACGTTGCCCGGGATCAGGCCGTCGTTCTGGTGGGTGCGCTCGACCCAGGCGTCGGAGTACTCCTCGATCCACTCCTTGTACTTGGGATCGCCCGTGGCCGCGTAGGCGTAGAAGGCCATGGCGGTGGCGGCCAGGTTCAGGGGGATGTCGCCTTCGACGTCGCGATAGGTCTCGTAGTGAAACAGGTAGTCGTCGAAGTTGCGGTGGCCGCGCCCCGGCTTGAAGCGGCCCTCGATCTCGAACGGATCGCCGGCCCAGTCGACCGGCTCGACCTTGCCAAGCACGGGCCCGCGGCTGCCGTTCAAGACGCTGCGGATGATCCGGTGCTTCGGGTCGTAGTTCGGCTCGGCCGGCTCGTCGGGGTCGCCGGGCAGGTAGAAGCCGGCGAAGCGGCAGACGCGCTGCCGCCAGGTCAGGTTCCACGGTTCGCAGAGCCCCTCCTGGAACAGGCAGTGGTAGCCCTCGCCGTTGTGCACCCAGTCGAAGCTGGTCGGGAACTCCTTGTAGTACATGCCGTCGGCGCCAAGCCTGGTGACGGTGGTCTTCGCTTCCGTGTACTGCCGGATGTGGCCCTCGATGCCGCGGCGGTACAGGGCGAGCACCCGCTCGGAGCCGCCCAGGGCATAGAAGTCGGTCCAGTTGGTCACGTTCTCGGCGGCGTCGTCCGGGCCGTCCAGCGCCCCCCAGCGTGCGAAGCACTTGAGGTAGCCGCGCTCGTCGAAGTAGCGGTCGTAGAACGGCGGGATCGCCGCCTCGATCGCGCGCATCAGCTCGCGCTCCAGCAGCGCCCAGTGCGGAGGCGCGGTGGGCGTGGAGATCGTCACGGCGGCGGTCGGCGGGGTTCGTGCGAGCATGCGGCGTCCCTCCTGAGACCTGCGGGCCTGCTTGCCGCCGATGGTAGCAGAGCGGCCGGCCGCTCCGCTCAGCCGGAGGTTGGAGCCGGGGCGGCGGTGTCCGCGTGCTCGAACTGGCTCCGGTAGATGCGCGCGTAGGTACCGTTCGCCGCGATCAGCTCGTCGTGCGTGCCGCGCTCGGCGACGCGGCCCGCGTCGATCACGTAAATCACGTCGGCGCGCCGCACCGTGCTCAGCCGGTGGGCGATGACGAAGCTGGTGCGCCCCTGCAGGAGCTCGGCGAGGGCTTCCTGGATCAGCAGCTCGGTGCGGGTGTCGACGTTGGAGGTGGCCTCGTCCAGCACCAGGATGCGCGGGTCCTTGAGCAGCGCGCGGGCGATGGCCAGCAACTGCCGCTGGCCGCGGCTCAGGTTGACGGCCCCCTCCTGCAGCACGGTGTCGTAGCCGTCGGGAAGGCGGGAGATGAACTCGTGCGCCCGCGCGCGGCGCGCGGCCGCCTCCACGGCGGCGTCGTCGGCGTCCGGCCGGCCGTAGCGGATGTTGTGGCGGATGGTGTCCGCGAACAGGAAGGTGTCCTGCAGGACGATGCCGATGCTCTGCCGCAGGCTGTCCTGGGTCACGGCGCGGACGTCCTGGCCGTCGATGGTCACCGCACCCGCCTGCACGTCGTAGAAGCGCTCCAGCAGGCTGATGATGGTCGTCTTGCCGGCCCCGGTCGGGCCGACCAGCGCCACGGTCAGGCCGGGCTCCGCGACCAGGTCGACGCCCTGCAGCACCGGCGTCTCGGGCTCGTACGCGAAGCTCACGCCGGCCAGCTCCACGCGGCCGGCGGTGACCTCCAGCGGCAGGGCGTCGTCGGCGTCGCGCACGCGTGGCTCCTCGTCCAGCAGCTCGAAGATGCGCTCGGCGCCGGCGATCGCCGACTGCACCTGCGTCCACATCATGGAGATGGACTGCACGGGCTCGAAGAAGCGGCGCACGTACTGCACGAAGCCGACGATCACGCCGATGCTGACCAGATCCGCCCGCGCCAGGTAGCCGCCGTAGGCCAGCACCACCGCCAGGCCGACGGCGCTGAGCACGTCCATGGTCGGGGCGAACGCGGCGGTCAGCGACTCCGCGCCGACGTTGGCGTCGCGGTTGGCGCGGTTGAGTTGGCGGAAGCTGGACGAGTTCCAGCCCTGCCGGTTGAAGGCCTGTGCCACGCGCGCGCCGGAGATGTTCTGCTCCAGCTCGGAGCTCACCCCGCTGATGGTCCTGCGGGTCTTGCGGAAGGCGATGCGGGCGCGCCGGGAGAACACCGCCGTGGACAGGTACATCAGCGGCAACAGTGCGAAGCTGACCAGGGCCAGCCTCCAGTTGAGCGCCAGCATGCCGATCAGGATCGCGATCAGCAGCAGCACGCTTTGGGCCAGCCGCGACAGGCTCATGCCGAACGCGCGGTTGATCACGTCGGTGTCGTTCGACAGGCGCGACACCAGGTCGCCGGCCTTGTGGTGGTCGAAGTAGCCGAGCGACAGCGCGTGCACCTTGCCCATGATCTGGCCGCGTATCCGCAGCAGCACGCGCTGTCCCAGCGCCAGCAGCGCCACGCGGCTGACGGCGCCGGCCAGCCAGCCGGCGATATAGAACGCCAGGACGAGCACCATCGCCACGGCGAGCATCCGACCCGTCTCGGACGGTGGCAGCAAGCCGTCCACGAACGCCTTGAGGCCGTCCACCGCCCGCGCGATGTACAGCGGCGCCAGCGCCTGCGCGCCGGCGGATGCCGCCGCCGTCACCACCACCACGATGAACGCCAGGCGCTGGCCGCGCAGGTAGCCGAACAGCCGCCGCAACGTCCGCCCGACCTGCTCGGCCTTGCGCTCCTCTTCGGCGCCGAACGGCATCATGCCCATGCGTCCATGGCTGGCCGCGCGCTGCCGGTGACGTGCAGGATCGCTCACGGCACCACCTCCCCGGGTTCGGCCGGCTCGGCCGCCGCCGGCTGAGCGGACAACTCGCCGTAGAAGACCTCAGCGTACAGCGCGTTGTCGTGCAGCAGCCGCTGGTGCTCGTCCAGCCCCGCCACCGTTCCCTCGTGCAGCAGCAGCACGCGGTCGGCGGCCAGCACCGTGTGCATGCGGCTGGCGATGACGAAGGACAGCCGGTCCTGCCGGAGGTCGTCGAGCGCGGCGCGGATGCGCCGCTCGGTCTCGTAGTCGACGCTGCTGGTGCTGTCGTCGAGGATCAGGATGCGCGGCTCGATCAGCAGGGCGCGGGCGATCGCCACCCGCTGCTTCTGACCGCCCGACAGGGTCACGCCGCGCTCGCCGACCATGCTGGCGTAGCCGTCGGGGAACTCCGTGATGAACGGGTGCGCCTCCGCGGCGCGGGCGGCGGCCTCCACCTCGGCATCGGTGGCGTCCGGCCGGCCGTAGGCGATGTTCTCACGGATGGTGCCGCCGAACAGGGTGGTCTCCTCCAGCACGATGCCGATCTGCCGCCGCAGCGACTGCAGCGTCACGTCGCGGATGTCGGCGCCGTCGATGGTGATGCGGCCGGCGGTGGCGTCGTAGAAGCGCGGGATCAGGTTGATGATCGTGCTCTTGCCCGAGCCGGTGGCGCCGACGATGGCCAGGGTCTCGGACGCCCCGGTGCGGAAGCTCACCTCGCGCAGCACCGGCGCTCCGACCCCGAAGTAGCTGAACGACACCCGCTCGAACTCGAGCCCCTCGCGGAGCGGCGCCAGCGTTGCCGCGCCGGGCTTCTCCTTGACTTCCGATTCGGCGTCCAGGATCTCGAAGATCCGTTCGGCGCCGGCGGCCGCTTGGGAGATCGACATCATGATCATGCCCAGCATCGTGATCGGGAACATGGCGACGATCAGGTAGCCCTGGAACGCCACCAGCTCGCCGATGGTGAGGCGCTCGGCCAGGATCTGGACGCCGCCGCCCCAGGTGATGACCACGGTGCCGATGTTGGCCATCGCGAACACCAGCGGAATGGCCAGCGAGAACAGGCGCCCCACGTGCATCATCTGCTCGTACATCTGGCGGCTCTCGACCTCGAACCGCTCCTGCTCGCGCGTGGCGCCGGTGAATGCCTTGACGGTGCGGACGCCGACGATGTTCTGCTCCAGGCGGGTGTTGAGCGCCGCGATCTTCTCCTGCACGGCGCGGAACAGCGGCCGTCCCACCTTGGCCATGTAGGAGAAGATCACGAACACCACGGCCATCAGCGGAATCACGTGCAGGGCCAGCCGCCAGTTGGTCGCGAACAGCAGGGTGAAGCTGCCGATCAGCAGCACCACGGTGGTGATGATCTGGATCACGCCGGTGCTGATGAAGGTGCGCACCATGTCCACGTCGCTGGTGGCGCGGGTGAGGAGCTGCCCGGTCTGCGAGCGGTCGTGGTAGCTGAACGAGAGGCTCTGGACGTGGTCGTAGAGCCTGTTGCGCAGGTCGTAGGCGACGCCCTGCGACACGCGCGCGGCCAGGGCGCCCTGCACGTAGGTGAACAGCGAGCGGAGCGCCGTGACGGCGACGATCAGCAGCGCGCCGATCAGGACCGCCTGCATCCGGTCGACCAGGATGCCCGAGTCGATGACCTGCTGAGTGATGCGGGGCACGACCAGATTGCCGGCGGAGCTGGCCAGCAGGCAGACCAGGCTGACCAGGACGCGCCCGCGGTACGGGCGCATGTAGCTCAGGCTGCGCAGCAGGGCGCGCACGGCCGGGCGTCCGAGCCGCCGGCCGGGGAAGCCCGGTCCCCCGGGACCTCGAGGACCGCGCCCGTGCGGTCCGGGGCTTGCGGATCCCCGTTGCCCGGCGCCTCCGCGGGGGCGGCGGTCAATCGGCTGCCGCGGTGAGGGACTCGACATCCTCATTCTCCCGGCCGGCCAGTCGGTCCAGCAGCTCGTTCAGGCGCTCCCGATCCTCGGCGCTGAGGGGCTCCATGATCCGGTGGATGCCGTCCACGTACTGCGGCCACAGCCGGTCCATCAGGGCGCGGCCGGCGGGCGTCACATGCACCAGCACCACGCGCCGGTCGTGGGCGGCCGGTTGGCGTTCGACCAGTCCGTCGCGCTCCAGGCGGTCGACGACACCGGAGGCGTTGCCGGGGTCGGCCCACGACCGGGCGGCGAGCCTGGTCACCGGGATGCCCTGATCCGGGATCCGCACCAGGGTGTGAAACTGCGCCCCGGTCAGCCCCGCCCGTGCGAACACCGCGCCCATCGCCCGCTTCATGGACAGCGTGGTACGCAGCAGGCGCCGGAAGGTGGCGACGGTCGGATCGGCGAATTCGTCACAGCGGAGAGTCATACAAAAACTTGAGATCACAAATGTTATGATCGCAAGGACTGATCGTCAAGGGAGTGCCCCGGCTGGTAGTGTATCACTTTACTTTCCGTTTCTTGTAGGTCTTGGCATACCGCACCTTCGGCGCGCGGGCGTCCATGAGCTCGACCAGCCCTTCCAGGGTAGCGGGGCGGTCGGCGACCCCGGCGGCCATCGCGGGCGTGATCTGGTTGTTCCGCTTCGTCCGCACGGCGCCGTGCGGCTTCACGTGGTTGTACACGTAGATGTAGAGCGCCAGCGAGGCGCAGTGCTTCTCCAGCTTCTTCGAGAACGCGTTGGTGAGCCGCGTGAAGCGCCGCATCGACATCCGCATGTTCAGGTTGTGCCGCTCGACGTATGAGGTGTTCGCCTTGTCCACGTCCGGCGACCCCTGCACCACCACCTTCTGCATGCCGTTGCACCGCGCCGGGCTGTACTTCCGCTCGTCCGCCCGCTCGTCGCGTCCGTAGTCCTTGATGATCTGCACGTAGTCGACGTCGCCGCCGAACGCCCCGTCGACGGCATCCAAGTAGGCTCTCAGGCCATCGGTGGCAAGCTGGGGTCGGTCCTCGATCCGCTTGCGGAGGTCGTCCATGAACTCCAGCGCGATCTGGCCGTCGCGCGGGCCGGTCAGGTAGCTGATGATCAGCTTGCTCTCGGCGTCCAGCGCGGTGAACGTCCAGGCGTCGCCAGCTTCGGGTGGGGGAGCCTTGGCGGTCTCGACGTTCGCCTGCTTGCAGTGGACGTAGCTCCAGATCTCGTCGCACTCGATGCGGCGCCGGCCGCAGATGCCCCGCACCGTCGCGTCGTGGTACGCGTCGGCGGCGTCGGCGGCGTCGGTCAGGAGCTTCGCCACCGTGTTGATGCTCACCCCCGCCACGCGGGTGATGGACCGCATCGATACGCCTTCGGCCAGCAGCCCGAGGATCATCGCTCGCTTCGCCGTGGGCAGCTTGTTCATGCGCCCATCGTGGCAGAGCTACGCTATATTGTCAAGTGATTGTAGCTGTTTTCTTTTGACGCGTGGGGAGGGGTGCAGGCGAGAAATCAATGATAGGGTCTGCAGTCGTGCCCTCTACGCGAGGGCCGACTACATAGCCGCCGAAGCGGCGGAGACGAGGCCAAGCAGGTTGACAGCCTGCTGGTAACGCCTCAAGAGGACGAAGTTCCCAAACCGTCCTCGCGAGCGTACTGGGCCCTCTCTCCTCCGTCAAGCGGAGAGGGGGAAACCCATGTCCGTATTCCCGAAGCTCGTCATGCGCGACGCGAGTGGCGCCCTGTTCTTCTGTACGTTCCAGAACGACCGCAACGCCAAGCTCGTCGGCCTCGTCCACTGCCTCCGCGGCTACCTCACGGTCGATGGGAAGACGCGGGTTCAGCACTGCGTGGACGGCCGCCGGCGCAACTACCGCGCCGCCGAACTGATAGGCCGGGGCGCCCAGCCGCCATCCGGATTGCGGATCGAGACCGAGCTGAACGAGAGCACGTCGCGGCTACCGCACTACCGGACCCGCTGATCCCTCGGAGGGAAACAACTCCATGGTTCTGCCTGCGGGTTCTCATCTCGTCAAAGTCGTGGAAGCGACTGGAAAGGAATCAGAAAATGGTTCAGCAATCTGGGAAATCGTCTTGGCGGACCCGTCGGGGGTACGCATCAGAGACTGCTTGCTGTGGAACGATGGCGATCAGATCCGTTTCAAGCGGGCCGTGGTGGCACTCGGGATTGATTTGACGGCGAACCCTGAACAGGAATTGTGGCCCAAGGATCTGATTGGCAGGGAATGTGAGGCGGAGATTGAGCAATACGACGGATCGCACCGCATCCGTAGCTACAAACCACTCACCGATGCGAGTGCGTGGCGGCTACGCCTCGCGGCACTCCGCCCTTCTGGATGATCCATGGGGGAGGGGCCGAAGCCCCTCCCCCCGCGCGTCTACCGGCCCGCCATGGTGAAGTCGACGGTGTAGCCGATGTCCTGGAAGGCCGCCAAGGTGACATCGGTCACCACGGCCCGCCCTCCAATGGTGCGCCACATGACGTCCCGGCCGAGGTCTGGCGTGTACCAGTGTCCGCCGCTGTCGATCGGCACCGGCCCGCCATACCGCGCCTGCGCGGCCGGACCGATGAACAACCCGTCCTCCCAAGGATCGCCCGTCCGCAGATCGTAGAACGCGGGGGTGTAATCGAAGCCGATCGCATGGCCGAACTCGTGCCGTGCAAGGTTGTAGAGGAAGCCGAGATCATGCCGGTACCGCGACTCGCGCAGCCGAAGACGGATGGATGCGAAGTAGGGAAGGTGTGGCGCCTCCTTCCGATTGAGGTTCGCGGTCGTGAGCCCCATTACATCGGACTCCTCCCCTCCAAGGGTTTCACGGAACCAGACGGAGACGCGCAGATCTTCGATCGTCACCATTCCGGTTTCCCTGAAGAAACTTCCGTCTATGAAGATGTCCGGCAGGTCTCCAGTGATCGCGTTCTCCCAGTAGGCCGCCGCGCACTCTACTTCGGCGACCATCCAGTCCTTGTACGGGCCGTCTTCCCACTTGATCTCGATGTTGAAACCGGCAGAGCTGGCCCGTTCATACGGGCAGCTTCGAGGATTCGGATCGGCGGGTGGCGGTGGCGTTACTTCCGCCGGCGCGGCGCCGTCCTGCGGAAGCATGTCGTCGCACCCGCCCAGCACGATGATCGTGATCAGAACGATGGCCGCGACGCGGACCATCATCATGATCCCACCACGACCCGGAACTTCCATCCATGGAACTGAGGAACCACCGAACTCATCTCGGCCTCGTTGAAGTTGCCCGTGATGACCAGACCGGCCGTGCCGGATCTGAATCGGTACGAGATGGTCACGCTGACCGGAGTAGTGACGGAGCCCTGCTGCAGCATCAGAGCGAAGGTGATCGGCACCTGGAGCCAGTTGGCTGCTCCGGTTGTGCCGGTGAGGTAAGCAGCGACCATCCCTTCCTGGACCGCCGTGGACGTGATCGCTGGGACCGAGTACTCGACGATCGCGACGCTTGCCGTGATGCCTGCCCGGGGGTCTGCCTCGATGGTGAAGTCGGCTTGGTCGACCGTGAACGTCTTGGAGGCGTAGGCCCCCTTGGCCTTGGACCCCGGCCCCTCCTCACAGGCAGCCAGCAGTAGCACGGCCGCCGCGGCCGCAATCACGATCGGGATGGGGCGACGATGACGCGCTCGGCGTCTGGCGAACGACTCCCCGGCGCGCTGTTCGGCGCGGGGCACGGCTGCCGAAGCAGCCAGCAGTGGTACTACATGGTGGAGCATGGCCCACCTCCTGGGTGTAGGGCCCGGCATAGGTGCCGGGCCGGATTTGCAGTACCCCTAGGAAGGGCTCCTGCGTATTCGTCCCAGGGGCGGGGTAGCTACTCCCTGCCCACAGCGGGGCTGTTGTATTCCGCAGGATGACCCGGCGTCACGCCGAGCCCTTCCCTTGCGGGGTACTGCGGCACCGACCCTACCTCCGAACGGATCGCCGGCTCAAGTCCGATCAGGACGAACGCTCCGCTTCCGCGGTCATGGCATCGACGTTCGCGTCCACCTTCGAGGTGTCCAACCCGCTCTTACGCAGGAGGCTGGAGATGCCTCCGAGCGCCAGCGTGACGAGATCCAGGCGCTGGTCTATCTCAATGAACCTCTGGTCCATCCTGTCGAGGCGCTGGCTGATCTTGCTGAGCGTGTCCCGTATCTCTTTGTGGAACCCGTTGCTCTCGTCCGCCATCACGCACTCCTCGCTTGGCGCGCTTCCACGCCCTTCCGGGCGATCGCCTTGCGCTCCTCGGCCGTGAGCGCCTGGGCGCGCGCCTGGCCGCCTTTCCGGCCACCTGGCTGCTTCGACGCGTCGACGTACTCCTCCTCGGCCTCGCCCGTGATCAGGCGCCCGACATGCACGCCGCTGGCGACCGGGTCAGCCGGTCGCTTCTCTCCGTGTGGTCCGATCATCGTCGCACCCTCCCTGTCCATGCGCTCTTGTGGTTCAATGATGGACTCATTGTGGGTCAATGATGGACTTCATGCTACCCCGCCATCAATCTCCGTCCGGCGCGGCGACGCATCGGACCGTGGTCCGCGCGGGGTGTCAAGTCGCCGTGAAAGTAAAGTGATACACTACCCCCCGGCTGGAGCGAGTACCGGGACATACCGGGGTGCGAGCGTGTTGTACGATCGGCAGGCAGGGAGCGGAGAGACCGCGGAGTGATGAAGATCGGTGCGTTTTCGGTGAGTCTGGCGGTGAAGGACCTGCAAGCCGCGAAGGCGTTCTATGAGAAGCTCGGCTTCAGCCGCACCGGCGGCGACGGAAGCGGCTACCTGATCATGGTCAATGGGGGCGCCACGATCGGCCTGTTCCAGGGGATGTTCGAAGGCAACATCCTCACGTTCAACCCCGGGCTGCGGCAGGACGGGTCGCAACTCACGGAGTTCACGGATGTCAGGGAGATACGAGAGTCCCTGCGTGCGAGCGGCATCGAGATGACGACGGACACGGATCCGGCGGGCACCGGTCCGGCCCACATCGTGTTCCGTGATCCGGATGGGAATACGATTCTGATCGACCAGTTCTACCCCAAGCCCGGCAGTGAGAACGACTCACTCCCGGAGCGGTGAGGCCGACGCAGCCGCGGGGAACGCAAGGGTCGGCTGCTCGACGTAGCGCTCGATCGCCAACGTGAGCTGCGCGCCGGCGCCGGGGCGCAGGTGCACGACCGTCGCGCGGTCGTCAACCGAGGTCCGCGTGCTGCCGGAGGCGACGGAGCGGATGCGGCTCTCGCCGTAGGCGCCGGCCTGCAGCACCAGGGTGCGTGACCGCACCGGATCCAGGTTCACCAAGGTTACCTCGACCGAATCGGCCCCGTCATCTCCCGGCGCAATTCCCGTCACCAGCGATGCCACCTGGTCGGGAATGCCGGAGCGCCCGCGTTCCGGGTCGAAGTAGCGGACGCGGGTGTGCCACGGCACGCCGATGTGGCGGGTCGGCAGTCCCCCGAGCATCAGTTGCACCAGCGGCCACACCATCTCCGCCGGGTTGAGCCCGTTGGGGTCCTCGGACAGGCGCGTGTCCCGCGTCGACGTGTCGGCGCGCACGCGCGCGATCCGCTCGCGGACCGTGGCCAGCGCCCACTCCAGGCGCCCGACCGGGAAGTCCGGATTGCCGCCGTCCAGGAAGGCGATCCACGGATGGTCACTGACGCGCTCGTGGTCACGCGGGTCGAGCGTCCAGTAGTACAGCTCCAGCGCACCGCGGTTCCACGGCGTGGGCTCGAACGCGTACCAGCCGTCGTCGCCGCGCATGCGCGGATAGAGGGTCAGGCCGCGATCCTGCTTGGCATGCGAGTTCACGGCGTCGATCACGTCGCGCCACACCTCGACGTAGGCGCGGTCGCCGGTCAGGTAGAGGGCGTTGGCCCAGCCGTAGGTGACCCGGTCGGGAAACGCGCAGTTGTGGCGGAAGTAGGGCCGCTCGCAGGTGTGCGCCCAGCCGAACACCCCTCGCCACCAGCGTCCGCCGTAGGAGCCGCCGATGGTGCCGTCCAGGCCGACGTTGGCCGGGACGATGTTGTCGTTGGCGCGCGTGCGCTCCAGCCACCCGTCCGCGTACTCCAGCAGCCAGTCCCGGTACTTCGCCTCGCCGTCGAGCATGTAGGCGTGCAGCGCCCAGACGTTCAGCGCCAGGTTCATCGGCCCGTCGCCGACCACGTCGGGGTAGTGCTGCTCGTAGTGGGCGGCGTAGTCGCCGTAGTCCCGGTGGCCGCGCATCGGGTGGAAGCGCCCCGGGATCTCGAACGGGTCGCCGGCCCAGTCGGCGGCGGTCGCCGTGCGCAGCAGCGGGCCGCGGCTGCCGGTCATGGTGCTGCGGATGATGCGGTGCTCGGGGTCGTAGTTGGGCTCGGGCGGCTCGTCCGGGTCGCCTGGCAGATAGAAGCCGGCGAAGCGCTTCATCCGCTTGCGGTAGAGGGGATCCCACGGCTCGCACAGCCCCTGCTGGAACAGGCAGTGGTAGCCCTCGCCGTTGTGCAGCGGATCGAAGCAGGTCGGGTACTCCTTGTAGTACATGCCGTCGCGGCCCAGCTCGGTGACGGTCGTCCTGGCCTCCGTGTACTGCCGGATGTGGCCCTCGATGCCCTGCCGGAACAGGTCGTACACGTCACGCGGCCCGCCCACCGCGTAGAGATCGGGAAAGGCGGCGACGTTCTCCGCCGCGTCGTCGGCGCCGTCCAGCGCGCCCCAGCGGGCCACGCACTCCAGGTAGCCCTGCTCGTCGAAGTAGCGGTCGTAGAAGACCCGGCACGCCTCGGCGATGGAGTCGATCAGATGCCGCTCCAGCAGCGCCCAGCGCGGCGGCGCCATCGGTTCGCTGACGGTGATCATCGGCCACCTATACACCGGCGCGTGTCCGCTGCGCAAAGCGCGCCGCTGCGGTGCGCTTTGCGGCCAGGTGCTACGATGGCGCGATGACGAATCGAGGCGAGGCCGCTCCGTGGCACATCTCGCAGATCGCCCTGAACGTGGGTGACCTGGACGCGGCCGTGGCGTTCTATCGCGACACGCTGGGTGTCCCGTTCATCGCCCGGGCGACGCCCGGGCTGGCGTTCTTCGACTGCGACGGCGTGCGCCTCATGCTGTCTGCCAACGTGGGTGCGGGGGCAGCGGGTTGCCCCCCCTCTACTTCAAGGTGCCCGACATCGAGCGCCGCTACGCAGAGCTCCAGGGATGCAGCGTCACGTTCGACGGCCCGCCGCAGGTCATACACTCCGCAGACGACTATGAACTGCGGATGGCGTTCTTCCGCGACCCCGCGGGCAACGTGTTGGCGATCATGGCCGAGCAGGGCGTTTACCGAGGTCAAGGTTAGGTGCCCGAGTGGTCGGTGGAGCGCCTGTTCTTCTGGTACCCCAACCGCCCCGGTTACGGACTCTCACCGGTCGGCCACAACCCGGTCAGGATGGCCACGATCACGCCAGCAACCATCAGAAGCGACGGCGGCGGATTGACGATCGGGGCGGTAAAACGTAGTTTTACGGCATGACGAGGACCGTTCGCAAGATCGGCAACTCCCAGGGCATCATCTTCGATATCGCTCTGATGGACATGGCTCACCTCAAGGTGGGGGATGAGGTCGTGGTCACCGTGCACGACGGCGGTTCGATCATGCTGACGCCGGTGCGCCCGCTCATCGACGCCGAGCGGGCCGGCAAGGCCGCCGAGCGCCTCATCGGGAAGAACCAGGATCTGTTTCAGCGGCTCTCGTGAGCGCGCCGCTCGCTCATCCGACCGTCGCCGCCGTGAAGGCGATGCACGGGGCCGTGCTCGCGGCTCATGGCGGCATGCCGGGCATCCGGGACGAAGCGCTGCTGGAGTCAGCGGTGGCGGCGCCGCAAGCCACGATGATGGGGCAGCCGCTGATCCAGGACCCGATCGAGGTGGCGGCCTCGTACCTGTTCTATCTGTGCCGGAATCATCCTTTTGTGGACGGCAACAAGCGGGTGGCGCTCGCCACGTGCCTGGTCTTTCTCAGCGAGAACGGCCTGCTCCCAAGCGAGGCGCTCTTTGCGGACGCGTGGGAGCGCCTGACGCTCGACGTGGCGGCGAGCCGGCTGGACCGCATCGAGACGGCCGGGCGGCTCCGCACGCTCCTGGTGCATACTCGGTAACGGTCCCCCCGCTCGATCGGCAACAGCGTCACCGAACGGTGCGGCCGGCGACTCCGTCGCCCCTTAGCCCCGGCTAACCGGGTCCGACGAGCCGCCAGATGGCACGGCGGGCGCTGTCGATGGCCAGGAACGGCCCCGGCGGCAGCCGCCGGCCGAGCCAGCGCACCTCAAAGTGCAGGTGCGGTCCGGTGGCCCGGCCGCTCTGACCGGCCGACCCGATGCGCGTCCACTTCAGGACCGGCCGGCCTGCGCGCGTGCGCGCGGATTCCAGGTGGGCGTACAGGGTCGAGAACCCCAGCCAGTGGCGAATGATGACGTAGGTGCCCAGCGTGGGACTCGTGCCCACCGCGTCGACGATCCCGCTCTTGGCCGCACGCACCGGGCTGCCGACTGGCGCGCGGAAGTCGATTCCCTTGTGCACCTCCAGCGCCAGGGGATTCGCGCTCTCCGGTCTCGTCCGCAGGAAGTAGCGCGAAGTGACCGCGCCCGGTACCGGCCGCACGTACGGCGGGACCGCCAGGTTGAATGCCAGCAGCAGCAGCGCGATGCGCAGCAGCCGACGGCGCCGTCGGCGTCCCGCCGGAACGGCGTACCTCGTGCGCCTGGCCCTCACCCGAATGTACGGGACGGTGGATTTTCCGGCACCTGATGGATGCGGGACCGATCGGCACGCGTCGACGATCCGCTGACAGGCTCTCGCGCTGACTCAAGCCCGGCGTGGCGGTGGCGGTGATGGGCCGCACAGAGGAGCCTGAGGTTGGCACGCTCCGCGCCGCCGCCGCGGGCGTACGGGATGCGGTGATCGATCTCCAGCAGATGTCGTGACGCGCAGCGCCGTCCGGTGCGAGGATCCACATAGGAGCAGTGCCCGCCGTCCCGCTGCCACACCTCCCTTCGCACTGCCGCCGGAATCGCCCGACCCGAGGTGCGCGACGTGGCCGCCACAGCGCTGACGCCGGCCGCCCTCGCGGAACGCTCGCTGTTCGACGGTGCCCGCGCCTTCGCACCTCGCAGCGTCTTCGGCGCCGGAGGAGGAGGGCCGGCAGGCCTGGCGCGCGGCTGAACTACCGCACGCTTCAACGCGTGCGCCGGCATATCTCGCGGCGGCTCCGGCGCCGAAGTTCGTTCAGCTCCCGCCGAGTGGCTGCCGGCAGGGCGCCGGGCACGCCGCGGCGGCCGGGCGGGGTCGTGGCGGTCGAGTCCCTCCTTGACCAGCCGCCCGACGAGCTGTCCCAGCGTCATGCGTGGGTCGACGTGCGACAGCAGCCCCTTGAGCTGCTCCAGTCCGCGCTGGCACTCCGTGTCGATGACCGCCTTGAGCTCCCAGCGCTCCGCATCCAGTGGCCGCAGCCGGTCGGCCGGCGCCGCCAGGTCGGGGTCCACCCCGGCCAGCATCCGCATGACCTCCCGTGAGCTCTTGCCGACCGCCTCGTCCACCAGCGCCTTCCGTGCCGAGAGGTCCAGCTCCGGCGGCGCCGCCGCGGGGGCCGCTGGAGCCGAGCCGTTCGGTCGCATGGCCGGCCACGCATCCGCCACGGCACTCGGCGCCGGACCGGCACTGGTCGCCCGCCCCGTGCTGCGCGCCGCTCGCCTTCGCTGCCGATCGCGGCGGTCGAAGGCAGATGCAACTGCGCCGCCGCGTCCAGCGTCAGCGATCCGTCCCGCAACCGCTCACGGGTGCCTGCCACCTGCGCGCACAGCTTCATGGCGCCGATCCGCCGATACGCGGCGCCGTCGCTGTAGCCCAACCCGCGCGTCACGTAGTCGAACAGGCTGGAGAAGCCGCGGCGCAGGTACAGGATGCGCGCCTCGATCTCCAGCAGGTGGTCGATGACGAAGACCTGGACCTGGCGGTCGAGTTGAGCCAGGGAGCCGGTCTGCGCCAGCAGTTGGTCGTCGGAGAGGCCGGCAACGGCGGTCTCGGGAACTGCGGTAGGCACGTATGGCATGACGTAAATATAGAAATATAAGGAAAATAAATCAATATTTCCGGTTGCGAATGGCAGTGATACGGGCTGTCACGGCATACGGGTTGCGGCCGTAGGTGCCGACCTGCGTGGGCAGATCTGAGGCGTCGCATGGATCGGCGCAGACGGCGCCAGAAGCGGCCCATACGGACTCCCGAAGACGGGAAGGTAACGATCGCCCGTTCGACAGGCGCGTGTACCCTCGGATTACGCGATCACGTTGCGCCCTACGATGCCGATCTCGGGTGCGGCGGCCAACAGGCGCTCGTCGTTGCTGAAGACCTCGTCCAGTCCGTTCTGCCTGGCGGTAAGCAGGTGCACGGCATCGCCGGTGCGCAGGAACACGTGCCTCGACAGAGTGGCGAAGGTGGTGGTGACTGCCGTCATGATGGCGGTCGTCAAAGGGAGCCAGGTCCAGATTCCGGCACGGTCGTCGACGCCGAACTGGCGCAGGACGACATCGAGCTGACGCTAGGTCATCCGCGATCGCGGTCCTCGGACACGTTTCGCGCGGACTCGCCCGGAACCACCGGCAGCGCGTCGAACTCGGGCAGTGTTCGGCGCCCACTGAACGGGGTGCTCAGGTCATCGGGCCGCACCGGTATGAGCGAGGCGAGCGGGCGTCCGCGGTCGGTGATGACCACGCCTTCACCGACCGCTGCTCGCCGCACCCACTCACCGGTCTTGAGGTGCAGGTCGCGGATACCGATGTGTTCCATGTGCACAATGTGTCTCAAGTCTCGACATCTGCTCAAGCCATGGCCCGTTGACGCAGGGAAGCGGCGGCGTCGCGCGCCTGTACAGTCGCACGCGCCGGCCCGCACAGTAGCCGGGCATGGCTCGCGCCGCTGTTCCCGGCCTGTTGACGCCGATCACGATCAAGGGGCGCACGCTGCGCAACCGGATCGTGATGCCGCCGATGGCAAGCCACTTGTCGCCGCCGGACGGCTCGGTGACGCAGGAGCACCTGGACCGCTACGTGCCGCGCGCGGCCGCCGGCGTCGGCCTGGTGATGGTCGAGCACTGCTACGTGGTGGCCGGCGGCCGCACCAGCGACGACCAGCTCGGCATCCACGACGACGCGGTGGTCGCCGGGCACGCAGTCCTCTGCGAGCGAATCCGGGCGACCGGTGCGGTGACCGGCGTGCAGCTCAATCACGGGGGAGGCAAGGTTCCGAGCGCCTGCAGCGGCCATCAGCCGGTCAGCGCCTCCGCCGGCGTGGTCCCGCGTGGACAGGAGGAGTGCCGGGCCGCCACGGTCGCCGAGATCGAGGAGTACCCGCGCGACTTCGCCCGCGCCGCGCGCCGCGGCGTGAGGGCCGGCTACGACCTGGTGGAGATCCACGGCGCCCACGGTTACCTGCTCAGCCAGTTCCTGTCGCCGCTGGTCAACCGGCGCGACGACCGCTACGGCGGTGACGCCGAGCGCCGCCTGGCCCTGCCGCTCGCGGTGGTGCGCGCCGTGCGGGCCGAGGTGGGGCCGGATTACTGGGTCCAATACCGCTTGGGCGCGCTGGATTACAAGGACGGCGGCTTGGACGCGGAGGCGGCGGTGGCGGCGGCACGGGCGCTGGTCGCGGCCGGCGTCGACGTCATCCACATCTCCGGCGGGGTGCACGGCCCGCAGGCGCAGGACTGGGACGGCGCCTCCGAGGGCTACCACGTCGGCATCGCCGCCCGCGTGCGCGCCGGCGTCACCGTGCCCGTGATCGTGCCGGGGGCGATCCGTACGCCGGCGTTCGCCGACCGCGTGGTCCGCGAAGGCAATGCCGACCTGGTCGCGGTGGGCACGGCGATGCTCGACAGTCCCCGGTGGGCGGCCGACGCGATCGAGGCGCTGGCCGGCTCCTCGCAGCCCGTCGAGCCATTGCCCGGCGGCAACCCGTGCGGTACGGTTGGCTCTTCGTGAAGGAGCTTCGCAGGTTCCGTGGCGACTGACCCGGCTGCGTCTGCCGCCGATGCGCAGCGCGAGTTGCTGCGCCGCCAGTTCCGCACGCGCGCGATACGCATGCGGCCGCTCTACCTGCTCCTCCTGATCTCGTTCGCCTTTCTGTTCGTGTTCAAGTACGTGCCGATCTACGGGATGGCGATCGCCTTCACGGACTTCAACGTCCGCGACGGGCTGCTCGGCAGCGACTGGAACAACTTCGCCTACTTCAAGCGGATGGCGCGCGATCCGTTCTTCAGCCGGGTGCTGTTCAACACCGCCTACCTCAGCTTCCTGCGCCTGGTATTCCAGTTTCCGACGCCCATCGTCTTCGCGCTGCTGCTCAACGAGATCCGGTTCACCCCCTTCAAGCGGACGGTGCAGAGCGTCAGCTACTTCCCGCACTTCATCTCCTGGGTGCTCCTGGGCGGCATCGTCTCGCAGATCCTCAACACGTACGGCCCGGTGTACTGGTTCTTCGGCGTGATCGGCGCGGAGCCCGTCCACCTGCTCACCTACGCTCCCACCTTCCGCGGCCTGCTGGTGCTCACCGGCATCTGGCAGAGCGTGGGCTGGGGCTCAATCATCTACCTGGCGGCGCTGTCCGGGATCGACCCGCAGCTCTACGAGAGCGCCCAGCTCGATGGGGCCGGCCGGCTGCGGCAGGCGTTGAGCATCAGCCTGCCGTCGCTGGTGCCCATGATCTTCATCCTGTTCCTGCTGCAGGTGGCCCATCTGATGCAGGAGTCCTGGGAGCAGATCTTCAACCTGTACAACCCCAACGTGTTCGCGGTCGCAGACGTGTTCGAGACGCTGATCTACCGCGCCGGCATCCAGGACGCCCGCTTCGGGTACACCACCGCGATCGGGATGTTCCAGCAGGTCGCCGGACTGGTCATCCTGCTGATCTTCAACGCGATCGTCCGCCGCTCCGCCGACTACGGCCACTACGCCCTGTGGTGAGGCTCATGCCCCTGAGACGGCGGCGCGGATCGATACGGAGGAGTTGAGGCGCGATGGCGGTGCGTGGCCGGACGACGGCGTCAGGCGTGACCTTCGACATCGCCAACTATGCGTTCTTCGTGCTGCTGGGGCTGACGTTCATCTATCCGTTCTGGTCCATCATCACTCAGTCCTTCGCCCCGATTCATGCCGTCCACCGGATGGGCTTCCACGTATGGCCGGGAGAGATCGACACCGAGGCGTGGAACTACGTGCTCGACGAGCATGACGTCGCGCCCGCCTACCTCAACACCATCTTCAGGACCGTGTTCGGCGTGCTTACGACCTTGCTGGTCACGTTCACCGCCGCGTACGCCCTCTCCAAGCCGACGCTGCCGTGGCGCAAGCCGCTGACGCTCGTCTACATACTCACCCTGTTCTTCTCGGGCGGGATCATCCCGCTGTTCCTGTTGGTACGCCACCTGGGGCTGTTCAATACCCGCGCCGTGCTGATCCTGGTGCCGGCGATCAACGTCTTCTGGATCGTGCTGGCCCGCAACTACCTGATGACCATCGACCAGGCGATGGAGGACTCGGCGGTCATCGACGGCGCCACCTACTGGACGGTGCTCGTGCGCATCATCACGCCGCTGGCCAAGCCCGTGATCGCCGTGATCGCCTTGTTCTCGGCCGTCCAGCACTGGAACTCCTGGTTCGACGCGCTGATCTACGCCCCGCATCCGCGCCTGCTCGTGCTGCAGATGCTGGTCTTCCGGATGCTGACGGACCTCCGCAGCGACTGGTTCATCGAGTACCAGGAGATGATGCGCCAGGCGGGCATCGACGTGGAGATGTTCGCCGCCGAGGCGGTGCAGGCCGCCACCATCGTCCTGACCATCGGCCCGATCATCCTGGTCTACCCCTTTCTGCAGCGGTTCTTCGTCAAGGGCGTGATGCTGGGCTCCCTGAAAGGATGAATCAGGTGGACAACTGCGCTACCATCGGCGCATCAACCCGAGGGAGGGCCGCGGGCTCTCGTCGCAACCAACTCCCACGAAGGAGGCGGACATGAACACGAAGCGAATGCTGGCTTTGATCGGCTGCGGCCTGCTGCTTGCGGCCGGCACGGCGATCGGAGAAGGCCAAGACGAGGTCGACCGGCTGTCGTTCACCAACGACGACACGCTCGAGCTCGTCTGGGGCGGCTACTCCGGCACCGAGATCACCGACGACAACTGGGTGAAGGTCCACATCGAGGACCTGTTCAACGTCGACATCACCAACACGATCATGCACGGCGGCCGGCAGGAAGCCCTCAACACCATGCTCGCCGCGGGCGAACATCCCGACGTGCTCTGGGGCTTCATCGACATGGTGGCCTGGTTCAACAAGGGGGCCTTCCGCACCATTCCACGCGACATGATCGAGCGCTACGCTCCGAACTACAGCGAGTTCATCGACAACGAGGGTCCGCTGACGTGGGGGGTGAGCCTGGCGCCCGGCTCCACCGACGAATACATGAACCTGCCGCGCGCCGAGCACTACCAGCAGGGGTGTGACCGGCTGGCGTGGTGGCGGCTGGACTGGCTGCGCCAGATCGGCATGGACCCGGCGGGTCTGGACGGCAAGGCGCCGAAGCTGGGCGATCTGAACGGCCTGATGTACGACGAGGGCGCTCCCGATCCGGAGGACCCGGCCGGCATGCCGGATACGTTCTACATGTGGTTCGGCCACTTCGACTGGGATGAGGTGGAATCGATCATGGCCGGCTTCCGCGCGGCCGACTTCAACGGCAACGGTCAGCCGGACGAGATCCCCTTCGCCACCATGGGCGCCGGCCAAGGGTCCGAGGCCCAGGACATCGTGTTCTTCATGGGCCTGGGGATGGTCTTCGACGCGTTCGGCGTCAATTCCGTGGAGAACTACTACGATCCCGAGCAGGACCTGACGGTGCGCGAGGACACCTACTCGCAGAGCCGCGAGGCGCTGAAGGCGCTGCAGCGTTGGTTCCAACTGGGGTACCTGGATCAGAACCTGCCGGCAGTCACCCGCGCCGAGTGGGAGCAGCGCTGGCAGAACGGGTTGGCCGGCATGTGGTCGCGCGGCCAGAACTGCGGCACCAGCGCCCGCTACGGCGAACCAGGCGGGCACTGCGGGCGCCTCGTCAGGAACGTGCCGGAGGCCAAGCTGGTGACGACGCTGCCGATAATCGGTCCGACCGGCATCACGCGGTGTCCGTTCGACGGGCGGTCCACGCCGATGAACCCGGGCATGGGCTACAGCATCAAGCACGACGTCACCGACGAGGAGCTGGCGCGCATCCTGCAGATCTTCGACTACCTCAACTACGACTCGCAGGGCATCATCCACGGCCAGTGGGGTCCGCCCGGCCTGTTCTTCGACTGGAATGGCAAGGACGGCGCCGCAGGTACGCCGTACGATTGCATGAACAGTTGGGTCACCCCCAAGGAGGGCGTGTCGGGCTACGGCCAGCACTACGGCTTCTTCTACTACAACGCCTACCACTGGCACGACGGCTTCCGCTTCTGCACCATGAACAAGGATCGGGATGACCTGACCGAGGGCGTGACATGGCAGAACTTCATGAAGAAGAACCCCTACATCCAGGAGATCTCGACCCCGGACCATCGGGAAGACATCTTCACCCAGACCGACTACCTGCCGCTCTGGGCGGAGTTCGGCGACGGGCTGAGCACGCTCAAGCAGGAGACGTGGTGGCGCTACATCACCACCGACGTCGACATCGACGCCGACTGGCAGCGCTACGTCGACGAGTGGATGAGCATCGGCGGGCGCGAGGTGCTCGACGAGCTCAACAAGGCGCCGCTCGTCTCGGACATTCGCTCGGGGGCCGCACACCTGGTCGACATGCTCCCGCAGTATTGAGGCGATCGTGAGCTGACGTTCACGGAACCGACGCACATGGGCGGCCGCTCCCAAGTGGGGTGGCCGCCCTTTTTCGTGGGTCGGCCGCCGGGTGCGCTACAGTCCGCACCACCCGTGTCGAAGGCGCGTCCAAGGAGGTGACATGAAGGTAGCGGATACGTGGGATCTGGAGTCGATCTTCGCCGGCGGCAGCGCGTCGCCCGAGTTTCGGGACTTCGTCGCCGAACTGGAGCGCGATGTCGCCGGGGTAGGCGAGCGCGTCCGCGCGCTGGACGAGTCGACGACGGACGCCGAGGTCCGCACCGTGCTGCTGGACGCGCAGGCCGCCGAGGAGCGGTTGGACCAGGCGTTCTCCTTCGCCGAGTGCCTGCGCGCCCAGGACACGGCCGATGCGGAGGCGGTGCAGTGGGTCGGGCGGGTCGACGCGCTGGGGGCGTCGCTCAAGGCGCTCGGCGCCGCGCTGTCGGCGTTCACGGCCCGGCTCGCGGACGAGCGCTGGCGGACGCTGACGGAGAGCGCCGAGCTCCGCCCGGTGGCGTTCCTGCTGAGCCGGGAACGCGACCTGGCGCGCCGCAAGCTGGACGCCCGGACCGAGGGGCTGGTGGAGGAGCTGGCGGCCGACGGCTACCACGCCTGGGACCGCCAATACACGACACTGGCCGGCTCGCTGCGCGCCGAGGTGGAGGTCGACGGCGAGTCGCGCCGGCTCTCCATAGGACAGCTCGCCGCCCGCCTGGAGGAGCCCGCGCGCGCGGACCGCAAGGCCGCGTTCGAGGCGCTGGAGGGGGCGTGGCGCCCGGTGGCGGACCTGGCGGCCGGCGCCCTCAATAGCCAGGCCGGCTTCCGCCTCACCTGGTACCGCCACCGCGGCTGGGACTCCGTGCTCGACGAGCCGCTCTACCTGAACCGGATGGAGGCTCGCTCACTGGACGCCATGTGGGCGGCGGTGGCCGACGGTGCGGCTCGCCTGGTTCCCTACCTGCAGGCGAAGGCGCGGCTGATCGGCGTGGATGCTCCCTGCTGGTACGACATGCAGGCCCCGGTGGGAGCCGCCGAGGACGAGCTGTCCTTCGACGCTGCCGCGACGGGCATCCTGGACTGCTTCGAGGCGCACGATCCCGATCTGAGCGCGTTCGCCCGGCACGCCTACGACGGCCGCTGGATCGAGGCGGCCGACCGCGAGGGCAAGGCGGCCGGCGGCTTCTGCACGACGCTGCCCCTGAGCCGCCAGACGCGCATCTTCATGACCTATGGAGGGACCTTCGGCGGGGCGACCACGCTCGCCCACGAGCTCGGCCACGCCCACCACTCCTGGCTGCTGCGCGAGCGTCCCTACTACGCGACCTCGTATCCGATGACCCTGGCGGAGACCGCCAGCACCTTCTGCGAGGGACTGCTGATTTCGGCGGCCCTGGACGAGACCACGGACGCCGGCGTGCGGCTGCGGCTCCTGGACCGGGTGCTGGAGGAGGCGGCCACCATGCTCATGAACCTGCGGTCGCGCTTCCTGTTCGAGATCGACTTCTACCGGCAGCGGGCGGCCGGGCCGCTGACCGCGGCGGAGCTGGACGAGCTGATGGTCGGCGCCCAGCGCCGGGCGTTCTGCAACGCCCTGGCGCCGGACGGCTACCACCCGCTGTTCTGGGCGTCGAAGATGCACTTCTACTTCACCGACGTGCCCTTCTACAACTTCCCGTACGTGGTCGGGTACCTGCTGGCCAGCGGCCTGGCCGCTCGCGCCGCCGACGCGGGCGGTGAGTTCGCGGCCGACTACCGGCGGCTGCTTGCCGACACGGGCGTCATGACCTGCGAGGAGCTCGCCCGCCGCCACCTGGGCGTCGACCTGGGGCAGCCGGAGTTCTGGCAGTCCGCCGTCGATCGTCCCCTGTCCCACGTCGACGAGTTTGTGAGGCTGGCGGCGGGCCCATGAAGAGCAGACCTCCCCGTCGCCGGATTGCCGCGCCGGGACTGGCCGTCCTGCTGGCCGGCGCCGCCACCGCATTCGCCGATCCGGCCCCGGACGAGCTTTCTGCTGACCTCGATGTCGTCATCGGCACCACCACCACCGAGCTGGACAGCCGGACCGACACGGTGCGCGGCCGAGAGGCGGCGATCGGCAACCTGTTCGCGGACGCGCTGCGCAGCATGACCGGCGCGGACGTGGCCATGACCAACGGCGGCGGCATTCGCGGCGGGCGGATCTACGAGCCGGGCGCCGTGCTGACGCGGCGCGACATCCTCACCGAGTTGCCGCTCGAGGACCTGACGGTGGTGCTGCAGGTGACTGGCCACGACCTCGTCGCCGCGCTGGAGAACGGCCTCGGCAAGATCGAGGAGGGGGCCGGACGGTTTCCGCACGTGTCCGGGCTCAGCGTGGTCTACGACCCCGGCAGGCCGGTGGGCGAGCGCGTGCTCGAGGTTCGGCGTGACGGCGCTCCGCTCGACCTGGACGCGACCTACACGCTGGCGGTGAACGATTACAACGCCGGCGGCGGAGACGGCTACGACTTCGCGGACAAGCCCCGTCTCATCGACGAGTACGCCGGCAAGTTGGTGACTTCCCAGGTGATCGACTACATCGCCGCGCAGGGCACCGTTTCCCCGGTGGTCGACGGACGCCTGAAGAGGGTCGACTGACGCCATGACAATCCCCGATGAACTCTTCACCTTCCTGGCCGAGCTGAAGGACAACAACGACCGCGAGTGGTTTCAGGTCAACAAGGCCCGCTACGAGGAGCAGGTGAAGGCGCCGCTGCTGGCCTTCATCGCCGGCTTCGACGAGCGGCTTGCCCGCCTGAGCGCCCACTACGTCGCTGATCCCCGCCCGGTGGGAGGGTCGCTCTTCCGCATCTACCGCGACGTGCGCTTCTCCAAGGACAAGTCGCCGTACAAGACCGCCGCCGGCATCCACTTCCGCCACGAGCGCGGCAAGGACGCGCACGCCCCCGGCTACTACCTGAACCTGGAGCCGTCGGAGTGCTTCGCTGCCTGCGGCCTCTGGATGCCGGCGAGCGCGCAGGCGCAGCAAATCCGTGCCGCCATCGACGGCGATCAGCCCGGCTGGCGAGGGGCCTGTGATGCGGCGAAGGACGGCGGTCTGGCCGTGCGAGGCAGCTCCCTCAAGCGGCCGCCGCGCGGCTACGCCGCCGACCATCCCCTGATCGACGACCTGAAGCGCAAGGACTTCTACGTGAGCGCCAAGCTGGGCCCGAAGTCAGTGACCGCCGACGACTTCCCGGCCCGTCTCGAGGAACTGTGGTCGTACGCCACCCCGTTCATGCGCTTCGTGACCGAGGCACTCGCCCTGCCGTTCTGACCAACCGCTTCCCAGAGCTTCGCTCCAAGCTCGGCCGAGGCGTGAGTGGGGTCTCCGATGACGCCGGTCTTGGCGTACTTCACGTTTCGTACTGCTGTGGCGTCTTCCTGGTGCTCCAGAAGGGCTTCGTAAAGTTGCCCCGCCGGTGCGCCAGGACCAGAAAGACGGCGCCGAGCGCGAGCCCGATGGCAATGGCGAAGATGGAAGCTTCCACGCCGAAGCTGCCGCCGGAGATCATGTCCGGCCCGCTAAGCCGCGGCTCGAGCAGTCCGCCGGCGCCGGTCCCCGAGACGCTCACACCGAAGATGCCTAACTGCGTGAAGTCCCACGCGAAGTGGATGCCGATCGCCATCCACAGCCGTCGCGTGAGGAGGTAGGCGGCGCCGAGCAGCAGGTTGGCCACCAGGATGGCCACCGTGCTGACGACGGTTGCACTGGGGCTGAACGCTAGGAGGACCCCGACGAGCAGCGAGGAGATCAGGAGGGCCAGCCACGTCCCCAGAGACTCCTCGGTGATGCGGAGGAGAACGCCGCGAGAGAGGCACTCCCACATGTATGCGTTCGAGACGGCGGCCGCGAGGGGTGGTACGAGTGAGGTCCACGGATTCAGCGCCACGACTCGGTAGAACCCGAGAGCGGCGACCAGCCCGACGACGGCAGCGGGGAGCGCTGCGCCGACCATGATCCCCCTCGCGAGCTCCCGAACGGCTCCCGCGCGCGCAACTTCGGCGGGCGAGCGTTGCTCGACCAGACGCACGTACCCGACGTACGCCAGATGCAAGGCCACTGGCAGGGTTATCAGTTCCCACGAGGTCTGCAACGGAGCCAGGCCCAGAGCCTGAAGGACCATGCCCACGACCCAAAGCTGCGCCATCAGCCACAGGTAAGAAGCGAGAGCGAGCGCAGCGAACGCCAACACGATCCTGGTCACCGGGAAGCGGACGACCGGCACCAGCCATGCCCACTTGCGGCCCTCCGGTCCGTCACACATCGCGTTGCCTTGCGTCGGAACCGCCATGATACCGTGATGCCGCGAGGAGCGGCGGGAACCGGAACCGTGCCCGCCGCGCGGGCTGAAGAGACCTATGGCGGAGATTCTGTGGAGCAGGCCGATCTGCAAGGTGGCGGGCGACTACCTGGCGTGGCCGACCGCCGCGGCCTGCGCGAGCGGGGAGGTCCTGGTGGCCTTCTCCGGCGATCGCGAGGAGCACGTCTGCCCGTACGGCAAGACGCTCCTGATCAGAAGCGGCGACGGCGGCGAGACCTGGACGGAGCCTGTGATCATCAACAGCACGCCGCTCGACGACCGCGACGCGGGCATCATCGAGCTGGCCTCCGGCACCCTTGTGATGAGCTGGTTCACCTACGCGACCTGGGAACACTTCGACATGTTTCGGGCCCTCGACCGCTGGGAGCCGGCGCAGATCGACGCGTGGGCACGGCACTGCAGCAAGGTCCCGGAGGAGGCTCGCCGCGCTTGGCTGGGCAGCTGGACGCGGCGCTCGACGGACGGCGGGCGCACGTGGGAGCCGCCGGTGCTCAGCATCGTGTCCGCCCCGCACGGCCCGGTGCAGGCCGCCGGCGGCGAGCTTCTGTACGCTGGCACCGCCACGGTGGACGGACGCGAAGCGGTGCTGCTGGCCACGTCCGGCGACGAGGCGCGGTCGTGGCAGATCGCCGGGACAGTGCTGTATCTGGACGACTTTCCCGGCGAGCACCACCTGTTCAGCGAGCCGCACGTGGCCGAGCTGGCCGGCGGCGAGCTGCTGGTCATCCTCCGCACCGACAACGGCGCGGCGGGGATCCACTCCTGCCGCTCGAGCGACGGCGCGCGTACGTGGTCCGCGCCCGAGCCGACCGGGATGATCGGCTTCGATCAGCCCGGACACCTGATCCGGCTGGCGGACGGGCGGCTGCTGTGCACCTACGGGCGCCGCAGCACACCGTTCGGGCAGCGCGCCTGCCTGTCGGAGGACGAAGGCCGCTCCTGGAGGCTGGACGCCGAGATCGTGCTTAGCGACGACGGCCCCAACACCGACCTGGGCTATCCGGCGAGCGCGGAGCTCTCCCCCGGCGAGCTGCTCACGGTCTACTACCAGGTGGACCGGCCGGGCGAGAAGGTGAGCATCAACGCCACCCGTTGGAGCCTGGGCGGTGGCTGAGATTCTCTGGAGCAGGCCGATCTGCAAGGTGGCGGGCGACTACCTGGCGTGGCCGACGGTCGTGACCTGCGCGAGCGGGGAGGTGCTGGTGGTTTTCTCCGGCGACCGCGAGGAGCACGTCTGCCCTTATGGCAAGACGCTGCTGATCAGGAGCGGCGACGGCGGAGAGACCTGGACGGAACCTGTGATCATCAACAACACGCCGCTCGACGACCGCGACGCCGGCATCATCGAGCTGGCCTCCGGCACGCTGGTGATGAGCTGGTTCACCAGCGCGACCTGGGAACACTTCGACCTGTTCCTGGAGCTCGGCCTGGGCACGCCGGCGCAGGTCGACGCGTGGGCCCGTCACTGCAGCAAGATCCCGGAAGAGACGCGCCGCGCCTGGCTGGGGAGCTGGACGCGGCGTTCGACCGACGGCGGGGGCACGTGGGAGCCGCCGGTGCCCAGCATCGTCTCCGCCCCGCACGGGCCGGTGCAGGCCGCCGGCGGCGAGCTGCTGTACGCCGGCACCGCGGTGGTGGACGGCCGTGACGCCGTGCTGCTGGCCGCCTCCACCGACGAGGCGCGGTCGTGGCAGGTCGCGGGCACCGTCCTGTGCCTGGACGACTATCCCGGCGAGGACCACCATTTCACCGAGCCGCACGTCGCCGAGCTGGCCGGCGGGGAGCTGCTGGTCATCCTGCGCACGGACAACGGCGCGGCGGGCATCCACTCCTGCCGGTCCGACGACCGCGGGCGCACCTGGTCGCCGCCGGAGCCGACCGGGATGGACGGCCACAATCAGCCCGGACACCTGCTCCGCCTGGCGGACGGGCGGCTGCTGTGCACCTACGGGCGGCGGCTCCCGCCGTTCGGCCAGCGCGCCTGTCTGTCGGAGGACGAGGGCCGGAGCTGGCGGCTGGACGCGGAGGTCGTGCTGCGCGACGACGGCGCCGGCACGGACCTGGGCTACCCGGCCAGCGCGGAGGTGTCCCCCGGCGAGGTGCTGACGGTCTACTATCAGGTGGACCGTCCGGGCGAGAAGGTGTGCATCAACGCCACCCGGTGGAGCCTGGACGGTTCCTGAAACGCACTGCGAGGAACCCATGCACCGACCCTTCGTCATAGACCTGCACCTGGACCTGGCGTGGGACGCCCTGTTCTGGAACCGCGACCTGACGCTCGACGTCGCCGCCATGCGCGCGCTGGAGGAGGCCGAGGTGTCGCCCGAGATCAACACCGGCATCTGCACCGTGACCGTTCCCGAGCTCCGCCGGGGCCGGGTCGGGCTGGTGCTCTCCACCATCATGTCGCGCATCCAGTCGCGCGAGGGCCACATGCGCGACGGCATGCGCACGCAGGAACAGGCGATGGCGGTCGGCCGCGGCCACTTGGCCTACTACCGGACCCTGCACAAGCGCGGGCTGTTCAAACCGGTCCTGGGGCTCGCCGACCTGGACGAGGCGCTTGCCACCTGGAGCGATCCGGACGACGAGGCCGCCGCCTCGGCTCCCATCTACCACCTGCTCTCCATGGAGAGCGCCGACCCGATCGAGGACCCGGACGATGTCGCCTTCTGGTGGGATGCCGGCCTGCGCGTCGTCGGCCCCGCCCACTTCGGCGACAACACCTACATCCACGGGACCGGCACCGAAGGCGGCCTCAAGCCCCCGGCCGCCGATCTCTACCGGGCCATGCGGGAGGCCGGCATGATCCTGGATATCACCCACATGGCCGACCAGGCGGTGTGGGAGTCGTTCGAGCTCTGGGACGGCCCGGTGATGGCATCGCACTGCACCTGCCGCGCGCTGGTGCCGGGGCAGCGCCACCTGCACGACGACATGATTAGGGAGCTGCTGCGCCGCGGCGGCATCATCGGCCTGGTCTTCTGCCAGTCCTTCATCGATCCCGAGATCGACTGGGAGAACCGGCGCCGGCTCTTCGAGTCCGGCTGGAAGCCCAGGTACGCGATGGACGGCCTGCTGCCGCACGTGGAGCGAATCGCCGACCTGGCCGGTGGGACGATCGCCAACATCGCCATCGGCACCGACATGGACGGCGGCTTCGGGGCGGAGCTCACGCCGACCGACGTCGACACGATCGCCGACATCGGCGGCTTCGGGGAAGTCCTGCGCACGGCGGGATACGGACAGGCGGACGCCGATGCGGTCCTGCACGGCAACGCCCTGCGCTTCTTCCGCGAGTCGTGGGCCGATTGACCCGCTGACCGCCCGCTCTCCACACGAACCCCCGAGCCGGATCGCTTGATCGACCTCGTCGCCCAGATCTTCTTCTCGGCGCTGTTCGCGGTGGGCGTCCGCTGGGTGCAGGTCCGCCGCCGCTACGACGTGCTGTCGGTCGGCGCCGTCAACTACCTGGTGGCGTTCGCGTGCGGGATCGTCACGCTGCTGGTCGCATCGGGCGCTGGCGAAGGCTCGACCTCCGGGCTGCGCGCCGGTTCCCCGGCGCTGCTCACGGGAGCCGCCTTGGGGCTGAGCTACTTCGTGGCGTTCTTCCTGCTGCTGCGCACCCTGGACCTGCGCGGCGCCACCGTCACGACGGCGCTGTCGCGCCTGGCGGTGCTGGTCCCGATCGCGCTGGCGGTCGCGCTGTGGGGCGAGCGGCCCGGCGCGGTGCAGTGGCTGGGGATCGCGGTGAGCGTGGGCGCCGTGTTCCTGATGAACGCGCCGCGGCGGAGCTCGGAATCACCCGGGCGGGAAGTCGGCTGGGCGATCCCGCTGGTGTTCTTCGTGGTGGCGGGCGGCGCGTTCGCGTCCCAGGAGACGTTCAACCACGTCGCGCAGCCGGCGGACAAGCCGCTGTTCCTGGCCGCCGGCTTCGCGGTGACCGCCGCGGGCTCGCTGGTGCTCCTGATCGCCCGCCGCATCAGGCCGACCGCCCGTGACCTGGCGGCTGGCGCGATTCTGGGCGTGGCCAACGCCGTGCAGGTGTTCGTGCTGCTCCGGGCGCTCGACCGGCTGCCCGGCTTCCTGGTGTTCGCCGTGACCGGCGCCGGCGGCGTGATCGGCACCGCGTTGATGGCGTACGTGATCCTGCGCGAGCGCCCGCGCGGGCTCCGCGGACTCGGCGTCGGCGTGGCCGCCGCCGCACTGGTGCTGCTGCAGGTGAACTGAGCGCGAACGGCCGCGTGGTACGCTCTGCGGGCGTTCGGAGGTACGGGTTCCGTCATGCATGAGATCGGCAGCGACAAGCAACTGTTCATCGACCACCGGTTCATCGAGTCGTCCGATCAGGTGAGCCTGGTCGTCAACCCGCCGGTGAAGCGCGAGGGCGCGGTGCTGCGCGCCGACCGCCCGTGGGACCGCTTCGCGCTGGGATGGTACAGCATCGTCGACGACGGCGGCACCTACAAGATGTGGTACTACGGCGCGGAGCGCGACCCGCGGCCCACCCACATCGAGGGCGAGGCGAAGCCCCTCGGCCACCTGACCGGCTACGTCGTGCCCGCCGGCACCCCGCGCGAGAGCCTGCCCGTCCCGGGCCGCTACCGCCTCTGCTACGCCGAGTCGCACGACGGCCTGGAGTGGGAAAAGCCGGAGCTGGGCCTGGTCGAGTTCGAAGGCTCGAAGCGCAACAACATCGTCGGCGGGGACTTCAAGCTCGCCTACGTCTTCCTGGACCCGCACGCCCCGGAGTCCGAGCGCTTCAAGCTCATTCACTGGACCGGGCCGGGCATCGCGGTCACCACCTCCGCCGACGGGTTCACCTGGGACCGGCCGTCCCGGCAGGTGAGCATGCTGGCCGCGGACACGCAGAAGATGGCGTGGTGGGAACCTCGCCTGAACCGCTACGTCGTCTACCTGCGGGTGATGGTGGAGGAGGACAACCGGCCGATGTTCCCGTTCGTGGAGCCGATCGACAGCGATCCGCCGGTGGTGGCGCCGAAGCTGCTGCGCCCGGTGCGCGCGGTCGGCCGGGTGGAGGTCGACGACCTGATGTCCCCGTGGCCGGAGGAGGAGATCCGCACCGTCTTCGCCGCGGACGAGCACGACCCTCCCGACTCCGACATCTACACGCACGGGCTCTACCGCTATCCGTACGCGGCCGACGCCTTCTTCATGTTCCCGATGACCTACCAGCACTTCCGGGAAGGCGAGTCGCCGGTGCGCAACGACGGGCTCAACGACAGCCAGTTCGCGGCCAGCCGCGACGGCATCCACTGGATGCGGTACGACCGCCGTCCCTACCTGCCGCGCGGCGTGGCGGGCGATCCCGACTGCGGGCAGACCCACACCAGCGAGTTCCACTTCCGCGACGGCAACCACCTGTACCAGTACTACGGCGCCGGTCCGTGGACGCACGGCGGCTTTCGGACGCTCGACCTGGCGCAACGCTCGGACCCGGCCAACCAGGGGCGCGGCTTCATCAACGTCGCCCGCCAGCGGCTGGACGGGTTCGTGTCCGCCGACGCGGACTACACCGGCGGCACTTTGACCACGCCGCCGGTCGTCTTCAGCGGCCGGGAGCTGACGCTGAACGTCGACGTGGCCGCCATGGGAGAAGCGCGGGTCGAGCTGCAGGGCGCCGACGGCCGCCCCCTGCCGGGGTTCTCGGCGGACGAGTGCGACCGAGTGATGGTCAACGACGTCGCCCACACCGTAAGCTGGAACGGCAACCGGGACGTGCACGGCCCGGCCGGCCGGCCGGTGCGGCTGAAGGTCGTGATGCGGGCAGCGAAGCTGTTCGCGTTCCAGTTCTCTTAGTCCGTCAACAGGGGGTGCGGTGGTGAACGATTCGAGGGCGTTGGGATGGGCGTTGATCGGCTGTGGTTCGGCGGGGCGCGAGCATGCGCGCGGCGCGGCGGCCGATCCCGACGTCGCCGTGCGCGGCTTCTGCGACATCGATCCCGCCTCTGCGGTGGCCGTGGCAGGCGAGCACGACGGCGCCTGGCACACGACCGATCCCGCGCGGGTCTTCTCCGACCCGGAGATCGACGTGGTCTCCATCGCCACCGCGCACGACTCGCACGCCGAGCTGGCGATCGCGGCGCTGCAGGCGGGCAAGCACCTGTTCCTGGAGAAGCCGATGGCAATGACCTCCGCTGACTGCCTGCGGATCGAGGCGGCGCGGGCGGCCGCGGACCGGCGGCTGATGCTCAACCACTCGATCCGCTTCTCCGGCGCGGCGCGGGCGATCCGCGAGCGGCTCGGCCCGGTCATGGTCAGCCACGGGCAGTGCACGATGGCGCCGGCGGACCTGCGGCGATGGCGCTGGCACCCGACGCAGGGGGGCGGGACCGTGTACGACGTGGGCGTGCACGCCCTGGACCTGCTGTGCTGGATGCATCGGGACCACCCGGTCGAGGTCTACGCCACCGGCGGCGCGGTGCGCCATCCGGAGGAGCTGCGCGGCACCGGCCTGCTGGACACGATCGCCGCCACGCTGCGCTTCGCGGATGGCGGCGCGGCCACGTTCCTGATGGCCGATTCGGGCCAGAACGAGCTGACCGGCAAGTGGTTCTTCGAGTTCTTCGACGGTTCGGCGTCGGCGGTGCTGCACGAGCACTTCAAGGCGGCGACGATCACCCGCCGGGATCCGGACACCGGCCAGGACGACTCGGAGACCGTGCGCCCGGGACCGGCCGCCCGCTTCGCCCCGCTGGTCGAAGCCATCCGCGACGGCACCGAGCCGCCGGTCGGGCCGGCGGAGGGCATCCGCACGGCGTTGGTGGTGGAGCGCATCCTCGAATCGGTCGCGACCGGGCGCCCGCAGACCTGGGTGGATCCGAGCTCGGCGTAGCGGCCGAGCGGCCTTCGTGATGCCACGCCACCGATCGCTCACGAACTTCCAGCACGACTCTATCGAACTCGGCGGATCGAGCCCGTCTCACTGTCCGCGCAAACCATGTCCATGGAGGACACATCAATGAACATCAGACCGCACTCGACACCTCGTATGGTGGCCGCGCTGGCGATGGCGGCACTTCTCTCGATCGCCGGCATCGGCTTCGCCGCGCCGGTCGAACTGACCATCGTTCACTTCAACGACCTTGATCGGATGGAAGCGAGCGGCGGACAGGGCGGGATCGCCCGCCTCGCCGCGGTCATCAGGGCCGAGCGGGCGAAGGGCGACCACGTGCTGGTCACCTTCGCCGGAGACACGATCTCGCCATCCCTGATGTCCGGCTTCGACCAGGGCGCCCACATGATCGAGCTCCTGAACCGGCTGGACCTGACGGCGATGGCGATTGGCAATCACGAGTTCGACTTCGGACCGGAGGTCGCAAAGCAGCGGTTCGCGGAGGCGAGTTTCCCGATCCTGGGCGCCAACAGCATCGACACCGACGGTGAGATCATCGACGGAGCGCAGGCGTCGATACTGGTCGACGTCGGGCGCTTCAAGGTCGGCATCTTCGGGCTCACGACCCTCGGCACCGCGGTCAAGTCCAGCCCCGGCGGGGTGACCTTCCGCGACGTCGAAGCGGTGGCCGCCGAGCAGGCCGCCGCCCTGCGTGAGGCGGGCGCCAACCTGGTCATCGCGCTGGCGCACACCGACGTCACCGAGGATCAGGCGCTGATCGAGCAGGGAGCGGTGGATCTGCTGCTCTCCGGCGACGATCACCTGCTGCGGCTGGACTACAGCGGGGACGTGCTGTTCGCCGAATCCAGCGAGCAGGCCGACTGGGTCACGGTCATCGACCTGACGCTGGACGAGGTCGAGAGCCGCGGCAGCATGCGGTTCGTGTGGAGCCCGGCCTTCAGGATCATCAACACCGCCCGCGTGGAGCCGGACCCGGAGCTGGCCGCGGCGGCCCAGGCCTACCTGGACCAGCTCTCCGAGGAGCTCGACGTGCAGATCGGCAGCACCTCGACCGAGCTGGACAGCCGCCGCGCCACGGTGCGCGGCACGGAAGCCGCGATCGGCAACCTGATCGCCGATGCCATGCGCGCGGCGACCGGCGCGGACGCCGCCCTGACCAACGGCGGCGGGATCCGGGCCAACCGGATCTATGAGCCCGGGACGACGCTGACGCGGCGCGACATCCTCAGCGAGCTGCCGTTCGGCAACGTCACCGTGGTGCTGGAGGTGACCGGCCGCGACATCGTCGCGGCGCTGGAGAACGGACTCGGCAGGATCGAGGATGGGGCGGGCCGCTTCCCGCACGTCGCGGGGCTCAGCGTGCTCTACGACCCCGCCAAGCCGGCCGGCCAGCGGGTGGTGGAGGTGAGCCGCGACGGCGCCGCGCTCGACCCGGACGCGACCATCACGCTGGCGACCAACGACTACCTCGGCAACGGCGGCGACGGTTATGACGTGTTCGAGGAGAAGGTTCGAGTGATCGACGCCTACGCCGGGACGCTGATGGCCAGCCAGGTGATCGACTACATCGCCGGCCGCGGCTCGGTCGCCCCGGTGGTCGACGGCCGGCTCAAGACGGTCGAGTGACCACGGCACGGGGGTAGCTCACGATGCCGGCGCCGCCCATGAACGGAGTCACGATCGTCGGCAGCTACAACGTCGGATTGTTCCTCAAGGGCGGCAGGCTGCCCGCTGTCGGCGAGACCGTCATCGCCGACGAGTTCCTGGAGAGCGGCGGTGGCAAGGGCTCGAATCAGGCGGTTGCCGCGTCGTTGCTCGGCGCACCGGTCCACTTGATCTCCCGAATCGGAAGCGACGCCTACGGACGCGATGCGTTGGCCATGTACGACCGCCTCGGGATCGCCGCCGACGGCATCATCGTCGACGAGACCACCCACTCCGGCGTCAGCGTCATCCTGATCGACGCGGCCGGGAACAACCTCATCTCCGTCGTCCCCGGCGCCAATCTGCGGCTGTCGAGTCAGGACCTGGACCGCTTCGACGAGATGTTTCGCACCTCCGCCGTCGTCGGGTTTCAGCTCGAGAACGACCGTGAGCTGGTCCGGTACGGCCTTCGCAAGGTGCGGGACATGGGAGTCACGACCTTTCTCGATCCCGCGCCGGCGGTCAGGCTTCCGGACGAGGTGCTCGGCTGCGTCGACTACCTCAAGCCGAACGAGACCGAAGCCGGCGTTCTCACCGGGATCGCCGTCGAGAACGTCGAGAGCGCACGGGATGCCGCTCGCTGGCTGCGGGACCACGGCGTGGGCACCGCGATCGTGACGCTCGGCGCCGGAGGCGTGGTGTTGGCGACGGGAACCGAAGTCGAGCACTTCCCCGCTCCGCAGGTGGCGTCCGTCGATTCGACGGGAGCCGGCGACGTATTCTCAGGCGGCTTCCTTGCCGGCTTTGCCGAGGGACTCCCCATCGCGCAATCGATCAGGTACGGGATGAGCGCAGCAGCCCTGTCGACCACGCGCATGGGGGTGATCGAGTCGATTCCGTCACGCGCCGAGACGATCGAGTTCATGAACGCGCGCACAGCCGGCGGGCGGTGAGCTCTTCCGAAGGCGGACGCAAGGCCGCCCGAAGCTGCGTGGCCGCATGGCTGGTGCTCGCCGCGCTGTCCCCCGCGTCGGCCGATTCGGGGCCGGCGCGCCTCGTGGCCGGTACTGATCTGGGCAGGCACACGGTGCCGCTGGAGCAGGTGCTGTTCGACACCTTCGACGGCGGGATGCTGCCGCTGTCGCAGGCGACGGAGGCGGAGGTGCTGCGCCTGCGCGATGCGATCCGGCCGGTCTGGAACCCGCGCTACGACAACGCGCGGGAGGCGGGCCGCTGGCTCGCTCCGGACGACCTGCTGGTCGCCTACGTCGACGGCGGCGTCGCCCTGGCCTACCCCGTGCGCATCCTCAACTTCCACGAGATCGTCAACGAGACCGTGGACGGGGTGCCGATCCTGATCTCCTACTGCCCGCTCTGTGGTAGCGGCATCGTCTACGACCGCAGGCTGGACGGTCGCGAGCTCGTGTTCGGCAACACCAGCGCGCTCTACGAGTCGGACATGGTGATGTACGACCGGCAGACCCTCAGCTACTGGTTTCAGGTGAGCGGCGAGGCGATCGTCGGCGAGCTTGCCGGCCGGCGGCTCACGCCGCTGCCCAGCCTGCTGATCCGCTTCGACCGCTGGCGCCGCGACTTCCCGGAGGGTCGCGTGCTCTCGGCCGAGGGACTGCGCGGAGCGGGGCCGGATCCTTTCGCGGGCTACACGGACTACCTCAACGCGGGCCGGTTTGCATTCCCGGTGAGCGATGCCGCCCGCGACCCGGCGCTGCCGGCGGGCGAGCGGATCGTGGGCGTGGTGGTGGACGGAACGGCGCGCGCTTACCCGGTGGAACGGCTGCGCGGCCGTGTGATCAACGATGCGCTGGGCGGGACGCCGCTGGCGGTCGCCGTGGACGCGCTGGGCAACGGTTTCGTCTACGACCGGCGGACGGCGGGAACGGAGGTCCGACTCGCCTGGGACGGGAAAGGAGCGCTCACGGCCGCCGACGGCCGGCGCTGGTCGGCAGCCACCGGGGCGGCGTTCGGCGCCGGCGAGCGGCTGGCGGCGCTGCCGAGCCGCTGGACCTACTGGTTCTCGTTCGCCTCCGCGTTCCCGGAAGCGTCGGTGTACACGGAGGGGTAGCCCGCACACCTGTTGCCCGGAGCCACCGGCTCGTTCACGATGCTCATCGCGCCGTGGACGTCAAACTCGCCTGCATGAGCAACCTGTGGGGGCCGAAGGCCGCCGATCTCGCCGGGCCTGACGGCGCCGGGCGGACGCGGGCGTGGATGACCGACATCGCGCAGGCGGGGTACGACGGGTTCGCGGCGTTCGACGAGCTGCTGCTGGGGCTTGCCGGCACCGGCTTCTTCGCCGGGCTCGTCGAGGAGACCGGCCTGAAGCTCGCGAGCGTCGACTACGTGATCGGTCGCGATTTCGACCGCCTGCGCAAGGTGTGCGAGGTCATGCAGCGCCTCGGTGCACCTCACCTGGTCACGATCAGCGGGCTTGCGCAACGGGGCGCCGACATGGATCGGATCGCCGAGCTGCTCGATGCGATAGGCGAGGTCGCCCTGGAGTACGGCGTGCGCGCCTGCTATCACAATCACACCCACCACACGGGCGAGACGCTGGAGGAGACCGAGGCGCTGCTGGCGCGCACCGATCCGGCGAAGTTCTTCGGCTTCCTGGACGTCGGGCACGCCACCAAGGACTTCGCCGGGCATCCGGTGGAGCAGCGGGCGGCGCTGTTCCTGGAGCGCAACTGGGACCGCATCGACTTCCTCGAATTCAAGGACTGGTCGGAGGAACATGACCTGTGCACGGAGGTCGGCGCCGGCCGCTGCGACTACGCCGCCGTCTTCGGCATCCTGAAGCGCAAGGGGTATTCCGGCTGGATCACGGTGGAGCAGAACGGACCGATGGGTGACAGGCCCAGGATCGAGTCCGTGCGCGCAAGCTGCGCGTTCATCCGGAGCGGTCTCGGCCTGTGACCGCGCCCATCGCCAGGCGCCGCCTGGGCCGGACGGGTCTGCAGGTGACGGAGCTCGGACTCGGGGGCGTGTTCGTGCGGACGGCCGTCACCGCGCCCGGCGAAGGGGTGCGGGTCGTGCGGCGGGCGCTGGAGCTGGGGGTCGACTACCTCGACACCGCTCCCCTTTACGGCGATTCGCAGCGGGTGCTGGGCGAAGCGCTGCAGGACGTCGACGTGCCCTATGTGCTCGGTGCCAAGTGCGGACGCTGGGACTGGGAGACCGGCCCGTACCGGTCGCTCGACGCGTTCAAGCGCCAGTTCGAGCAGACGCAGCGCGATCTGCGGCGCGATGTGGTCGACATCCTGTACATCCACGAAGCGGACTGGGCGCCGTACTGGACGGACATGAGCGTCCCCCGCGCGGCGCAGTTCCTGGACGCGGATGCGGAGTACGACTTCGACGGCGCGCCGGTCGCCGCGTTTCTCCGGTGGGTGAAGGACCAGCGCATGACCCGCTTCCTGGGCATCTCCGGAAACAACGCCCACCTGCTGGCGAAGGTCCTGCGCGAGATGGAAACGCCGATCGACGTGGTGCTGACCGCCTTTCAGTACAGCCTGCTGTGGCGCAACGCGACGCGCGACCTCTTTCCGCTCGCCGCCGAGCTCGACGTCGGGATCGTGCTGGGCGCACCGCTGCAGCAGGGGTTCCTGGCCCAGCCGCACCCCGAGTGGCTCCACGACCCGCCCGACTGGATGGACGAGGATCTGCGCGCCCGCTTCGGGCGGCTGTACGCCATCCACGACGAGACCGGACTGAGCCTTGCCGAGCTTGCGATCCGCTTCCTCCTGCGGGACCTCAGGTTCGCGTCCGTCATCCCCGGCGCGGCGTCCGTCGAGCAGATCGAAGAGAACGTCCGCTGTGCGACCGCCGGTCCGCTGCCCGACGAGCTGCACGCCAGGCTGGACGCGCTCGGGCGGGTATACGACCCGGAGGCGCGCCTCAGGGGGTGACGGGCATCACCACTCGGTGGACAGGAACTCGCGGATGTGGAGGTGGCGGATGCCCTTGTGGCTTGCGCCGATGACGGGATCCATGGAGACGACGAACTTCGGATAATTGTCCGGGACATCGAGCAGGTTGCCGAACTCGCGGGTGTGGGTCGCCTCGTCGTTGAGAAGGTAGGCAACCTGCACGTACAGGGTTTCCTCCCGGCGCGTCGCCACGAAGTCGATCTCGCGACGATCCAGGCGGCCGGTGGCGACCTGCCAGCCGCACACGCGCAAGTGGTGGTAGACGAGGTTCTCGAGCACTTTCGCGATGTCCTGTTGCACGAACGGCTTCACGGCGTGGCGCAGGCCCAGGTCCTCGAAGTAGTACTTCTCGCCGATCTCGAAGATGCGCCGCCCGACCACGTCCGCCCGGTGCACCTTGGCCAGGAAGCACGCGTGGCACAGGTGAGCCAGGTACTCCAGCACGGCGTTGGGCGAGATGCGGACGCGTTGCGACTTCAGGTAATCGCTGATCCGCTTGGCGGTGACGACGCTGCCGACGCTGTCGGCCACGAACCGCACGAGGCGTTCGAGGAAGTCGATGTTGCGGATGCGGTAGCGGGCGACGACGTCCTTGAACAGGATGACGTGGTAGAGGTTGCCGAGATACTCGTACACGACCCGGTCGCTCAGCTCCAGGTCGATCAGGTGCGGGAGGCCGCCATAGCGCAGGTAGTGGCGCAACGACTCGTCGCTCTCGTCGAGCCGATGGAATGTCAGGAACTCTCCATAGGACAGGCCGCGCACCGGCACTTCGACGGCGCGGCCGGCCAGCAAGGTGGCGATGTCGCCGGACAGCATCTCCGCATTGCTGCCGGTGCAATAGATGTCGAACCGCTTCTCCGCCGCGAGGCTGCGCAGCGCGCGCGGCCAGTTCTCGATCTCCTGGACCTCGTCGATCAGGATGCAGCCGCGCGGAGCCGAGCCGAGGTGCCTCCTCGTGAGATCGAGGAGGTCGGCGTGGGTCCGGATGTCGTCGAACGCGGCCAGCTCCTTGTTGACATACAGGACGGGACACGCGGGATCGCGCTTCCTGATCATGTCCACCACGTGATAGAGCAGGTAGCTCTTGCCGACCCGCCGCTGGCCGACCAGCACCTTGATGACGTCCTTCCCGACTAGCGGTTCGAGCCGCCTGACGTAGATCGGCCGGGTGATGTACGTGGGGATGTCGAAGTCCAGCGCTGCCAAAGTTTCAGGTATACATAAAACTTTTCGAATCCGCTCGTCAAATTCTCGTCACGAACAACTCCAGCGGAGCGCACTTGCAGCGTGGCCGACTCCGGAATATGATGCATAAACACATAAACACCGAAGGGGCCACAGATGACTCGATGGAATCTCGTCATCTCGGACGACACGAACCGTCGCGTGCGGAGCTACCTGGCACGGACCGGCGGCAAGAAGGGCGACCTGTCGAGGTTCGTCGATCGCGCCGTACGCCAGGCGATCTTCTGGGAGACCGTGGAGTCGATCTGGGAACGCAACCGGCACCTGTCGGGCGAGGCGGTGCAGAGCCTAGCCGACGAAGCGGTAGCCCAGGCCCGTGCGGATCGTCCTTGATACCAACATCCTGGTGAGCGCCCTGATCTCCGGCGAAGGACCGCCAGGGCAGGTGCTGGCGGCGGTCAAGAGCCCGGGCGTCACGTTGATCACGTCCCGGTTCCAGATCGACGAGTTGCGAGACGTCCTGGCACGGGATCGCCTGCAGCCGTACATCCGGCGGGAGGAGGCCGACGACCTGCTCTACCACCTGGACGCGGTCGCGGTGGTGGTCGGGGAGTTGCCGGAGGTGAGCCTGTCGGCGGATCCCGACGACAATCCGATACTCGCCACCGCGATCGCCGGCGACGCCGACCTGATCGTGTCCGGCGACCGGGGTGACATGCTGGCGCTTGAGAGTGCGCAGGGCATCCCGATCGTCACCGCGCGGGATGCGGCCGACCGGCTCCGAGCACGCAGAGAAGAATGACGGCGTTCGAGCGCCGGACGGATCAGCGGGTTTCGGCGCCGAACTTCCAGATGCTCTTCGCCGTCTCCGCGAACAGCCAGCGCTTGTCCTCCTCGGTGAGGAACGCCATGTGGTCGCGGAACAGCTCCAGCCCGCGGCCGTAGCCGATGTCGGCGAAGATGTGCGGGAAGTCGGTGCCCCACATCAGGCGCCGCGGACCGAAGGCGTCGTAGATCCGCTCGTAGACCGCGTGCTGGTCCGTGAACGGGTAGGGGCCGGCCGCCCGCGCGGCCTGCGGCGTGAACTTCACGTAGACATTCGGGTACTTCGCCAGGTCGAGGACGTTGCGGAGCAGCGGCTCGGGAGGTTCCGCCTCGAACAGGGCGCCGCCCAAGTGGTCGAGGACGACCGGGACGCGGGGATGGCGGGCGATGATGGGCTCGACGGCCGGCTGCTTGTCCGCCGGGCCGAAGCTCAGGAAGCAGGCGCCGAGCTCCTCGGCCTTGCGCCAGATCGGGTCCTGCGAGGGAGCGGCCCACTCGGCCGGATCGTCGGCGCGCGACAGGTGCATGCGCAGCCCCTCGAACCCGTCCTCCGTGACCAGCCGCTCCAGCCGCTCGACCGCGTCCGGGGCGTTGCGGTCCATGACGGCTACGGCCGAGAACCGGCCCGGGTAGCGGGCCAGGCAGTCGGCCGTGTAGCGGTTGTCGAACAGGTAATGGATGGACTGAACCAGGCACGCCTTGTCGACGCCGTGGCGCTCCATGGTCTGAAGCAGCAACTCGACGCTGCCGTCCTGCGTCGGGCCGTCGCCCGCCCACGGGTAGCGCTCCGAATCGTCGCTCCAGACGTGCAGATGGCTGTCGATGATCATGGGACCTGCCCGGCAGCATATACGGCGCCGCCGGGCCGCGGCCATGCCGGCGGCGCGAAAGCACCGTTCGGCGCGGGGAGGTAACCTGGAGGGATGGCCGCAACAGCAGGTCCCGCATCTCAAGAGGCTGACGAACGCAGGAACGGCTGCTCTCGGAGGGTCGCGTGGGCGATCTTCCGGCAGGCGTTCTGGTCGATGCGATGGATCGTGGCGGCGGCGATCGCAATCATGCTGGTGGTGTCCGGCATCAACGCGATCCAGCCGCTGCTGTATCGCCTGCTGTTCGATACCGCCGTCCCGGAAGCGGACTACCGGCTGATCGCGGCAGTGGTCGCCGGGATCGTGGTGGCGCCGATCGCCGCGATCGGCATCACCTACGCGAGTCAGTATCTGCGGACGCTGATCGCGTATCGGGTGAGCGCCGGTCTGCGCGAGGCCGTGCTGCCCCATCTGCTGCGGGCGCGGATGGGATTCCTCGAGAGCAGGACACCCGTCGACCTGATGTTTCGCATCACGCGGGAGACCGGAAGGATCGGCGAGCTCTACGTCGGCCAGGAGCTTCTGCCGTTCGTGCAAAACGCGATCACGTTGACGGCGACGATGGTGCTGATGGTGGTCGTCGACGCGCGGCTGGCAGCGGCCGCGCTGATCGCACTGCCGATCACGTACCTGATCACGGCACGGCTTACCGGGCGATCCAAGGTGCTGGACAAGCTCCTGACGCGGCACACCGCGCGGGGGGAGCAGTTCCTGACCGAGACGTTCCGCGGTATTGGAACGGTTCGGATGCTGGGCGGCGAGGCCGTGCACGAGGCGCAGTGGCGGGGATGGTTGCGCAGGTTCCTCCACCTGAGAACCAGGTCGATCCCTCTTCACAGCATGCTGCTGACGTTCCCGAACGACGTGGTGAGCAACGTCGTGATCGGCGGCATGCTGGCTTACGGAGCGGTGCGCATCATCGACGGAACGCTGACGCTGGGGGCGATGATCGCGTTCATGGCATACGTGCCTCGTGCCTATGGCGCGCTGCGGGGCGTGCTGCAGACGTACGTGGGCACGCACACCATTCGCAACTCGTTCGAGCGGCTCGACGCCCTGTTCGCGGCGCCGCTCGAGGTGGACTCGCCGGCGGCTCCGGCGCCGGAGCTCGGCGGGGACATCGCCTTTCGAGACGTCACCTTCTCGTATGGGGAGGGCCAGGCGCTCCACGGGTTCACCGCGACTTTCCCTGCCGGACGGTTCATCGGTCTCGTCGGGCCGAGCGGCGGCGGCAAGACGACCATCTTCGAGCTGATGCTCCGAATGCGGGAACCGGACGGCGGTACGATCGCGATCGGGGGCACGGACATACGGGAGGCGTCTCTGGCGAGTCTTCGTGGCCACTTCGCGGTGGTATCGCAGCCGGTATTCCTCTGGAACCGCTCCGTCGCCTACAACATCTGCTACCCGTTGCCGGTGCGCGGGAACGAGGCGGCGGTCGTGAGCGCATCGAAGCGGGCCGGCCTGCACGGCGTGGTGCAGGGGCTGCGCCGCGGCTACGACACCGTGCTCGGCGAAGATGGGCACACGCTTTCCGGAGGCGAGCGCCAGCGCGTGGCCCTGGCTCGGCTGTTCATGCGCCCCGCGCCCGTGCTGCTGATCGACGAAGGAACCGGCGCCATCGACTCCGTCACCGAGCAGATCGTGCTCCGGTCGCTTCGCGAGTTGTCGCGCGGGCGGACGACGATCGTCATCGCGCACCGGCTGGCGACCGTGATGGAGGCCGACACCGTCCTCGTCCTCGACGGCGAGGGACGCCTGTCCCAGGAGGGCCCTCCGCGCGAGCTCATCAAGCGTGAAGGCTTCTTCCGGGACCTGTTCGAGACGCAGCGGCTCACCGAGTAGCGTTCGATCCGGTGTGTGTGCGGCCTCGTCATCGCGGGACCGTGCTACGCTGGACGAGCCCGACAGAGTTCGAGAAAAAGGACGGAACGGATGATCAAGATCGGCTGCAACTCACTGAGCATGCGGGACATGGGCGTCCAGGACTTCATCAGGACCTGCCACGAGCTGCGCCTGGACAGCATCGACTTCCACGAGTCGGCGTTCGCGTCCCGGGAGCCTGGGTATCTCGCGTCGATCAGGCTGCTGTGTCTGAAGTACGGCCTGCCGATCGCCTACATCGGCGTCAGCGGGCTGTTCCACGGCACGGCCGAGGAGCGCAAGGAGCACGCCGACAAGGCGAAGGGCGTGATCGACCTGGCGGCCTTCCTTGGCGCGCCGCTCATCCGCATGTTCTGCGCGACGGTGCCTGAGAAGAACGGCGACGGCGAGCCGGCCTGGCCGGCCATGATCGCCGGCTACCGGGAGGTGGCCGACTACGGTGCCGAGCGCGGCGTCTCCGTCGGCCTGCAGAACCATCCCGTGACCGGAGACGACATGCTGCGCATCCGCGCGGACGTCGACCGCGAGAACTTCAACTTCCTGGTCGACACCGGGCAGTGGGTGGGATCGCCCGGATCGCAGCCGGTAGGAGTCACCGATCCGGCGCACGACTTCTACGGGTACATGGAGCAGACCGTGCCGTACGCCACCTGCATCCGCACGAAGTTCTACCGGATCGAGAGCGGCCGCGAGGAGTGGCTGGACTACGAACGCATCGTCTCGATCATCAGGAACGCGAACTACAACGGCTGCCTGTCGATCGTGTACGAAGGCAAGCAGCCGGACCAGGTCGAGCAGGTGCGCCTGGGGGCCGCGTACCTGCGCGAGCTGTTCGGGACCGACCGCTGCTAACGGAAGCGGAACAGGATGATGTCGCCGTCGCGCACCTGGTAGTCGCGGCCCTCGACGCGTAGCACGCCGCGATCGCGCGCCTGCGCCATACCGCCGCTGGCGGAGAGGTCCCCGAAGCCGACCACCTCGGCGCGGATGAAGCCCTGCTCCATGTCGCTGTGCACGCTGCCGGCGGCGCGCGCGGCGCCGGTCCCGTCCGGTATCGCCCAGGCGTGGGCCTCGGTCTCGTTGGCGGTGAAGAAGGTGATCAGGCGGAGGAGGCGGTAGGCGTGACGGACCAGCCGGTCGATGCCGCGCTCGGCGATGCCGGCATCGCTGAGGAACTCGGCCGCCTCCTCGGGCTCCAGGTCGCCCACCTCCGCCTCCAGGTCGGCGCAGACCGCCATCGCGTCCGCCCCGCCACCCGTCTGGCCGGCGGCATGCGCCCGCACGGCGGCGACGCGCTCGTCGTCGGCGCCGATGAGCTCCTCCCCGGTGTTGACGACGTAGATGACCGGCTTGCCGGTCAGCAGGAACAGCTCGCCCAGCAGCTCGTGGTCGCCCGGCTCGGGCTCGATGGCACGTACCGGGATTCCGCCATCCAGCGCCTCCCGGAAGCGCTCCAGCCGCGACAGCTCGTCCTGCGCGTCTTTCTCGCCCGCGTGGGCGCGCCGTACCGTGCGTTCGCGCCGCCGCTCGATGGTGCCAAGGTCGGCCAGCGCCAGCTCGGTCTCCACGGTCTGCGCGTCGGCGACCGGGTCCACCGAGCCCTCCGCGCGCGGCACGCCTTCCCGCTCGAAGCAGCGCACGACGTGCGCGATCGCGTCCACCTCCCGGATGTGGCCCAGGAACCGGTTGCCGAGTCCCTCGCCGGTGCTGGCGCCGGCCACCAGGCCGGCGATGTCCACGAACTCGATCGCACTCGGCACCGCCCGCGGTGACTCGAACAGGCGCCGGACCTCTTCGAGCCGCTCGTCGCGCACCTCGATCACGCCGACGTTGGGCTCGATCGTGCAGAACGGGTAGGCGGCGACATCCGCCTGCCGGCTACCCGTGAGGGCGTTGAAGAGGGTGGACTTGCCGGCGTTGGGCAGCCCGACGATGCCGACTCGCAACACGGTGGCGTTACCCTACCGCACTGAGAGATCCTTTTCCGGGCAATGGGGAGCTCGCAGTCGGAGGCGGCACACGGACCTGTCCGACGCGTTACGTATCGCGTATACTCTCTCAGATGGATTCGAGGGGTTGATCCGCAGTTTCAAGGACCGACAGACACGCCGTTTCTTCGAGGGTTCTCGGATCGCACGGTTTCACCAGTTCCGCGAACAGGCGGGGCGTCGTCTGACCGTGCTGGACAACGCGGAGACGCTACGGGACCTTGCGGGTCTCCCAGGAAATCGCTTGGAATCACTCTCGGGTGACCGGAGTGGCTGTCACAGCATCCGGATCAACCAACAGTGGCGAATATGCTTTCGCTGGGAAGATGATGGACCATACGATGTCGAGATCGTCGACTACCACTGATCTGGGGGAACAATGAGCGCAAGAAACGGTATGACGCCGGTACATCCAGGAGAGATTCTTCGCGATGAGCTGGCGGAGATCGATCTGTCGGCGAGTGCTCTGGCGAGGGCCTTGGACGTACCGTCGAATCGCATCACGGCGATCCTGAACGGGCAACGGGGTATCACGGCCGACACCGCCCTTCGTTTGGCGCGGTATTTTGGTACGACCCCGCAACTCTGGCTGAATCTCCAGAAGACGTACGAACTACGCCAAGCCGAAATCACGTTGGGCAGAAGCATCGAAGAACGAGTGTCGCGTCGTTCCACTGCTGCGTGACCGACCGCTCGACTGCGCCGTGCGCATCCTGTTCCTGGAGCCGTTTGACAAGGGCTCGCACCGCGAGTTCGTCGCGGGGCTGAGGGAGCACTCGCGGCATGCGATCGACGTGGACAGCCTTCCGGCGCGGTTGTGGAAGTGGCGGCTGCGGGCGGCGGTCCAGCCGCGACAGTTCGTCCCGTGAGTCCTCTCGCCGGCATAAGCGATCGCGTCGACGTCCCGGATGTGGCCCAGGAACCCGTTGCCCAGCCGTCGCCGCTGCTGGCGCCGGCCACCAAGCCGGAGATGTCCACGAACTCGATCGCGCTCCGCGCGCGGCGACGCGAACACGCGCTTGACCTCTTCAAGCGGCTCGTCGCGCACCTCGATCACGCCCACGTGGGCTCGATCGTGCAGAACGGGGTAGGCCGCCACGTCCGCCTGCCGGCTGTCGGTGAGGGCGTCGAACAGGGTGGACTTGCTGGCGTTGGGCAGCCGATGCCGACTCGCAACACGGTGGCGTTACCCTACGGCGCCGGAGCATCCTGACGACATGAGTGCTGGTGGGAGAGGGCGGTTTGTCGTGAACACGCAGTGCGCGGTGAGCCGAGATGGACGCTACCTGATAATCGTCCGAGGCGAGGGTGTGGCGCAGGCCCCTGGGGTTCTGGCTTTCCCCGGCGGCAAGGTCGAGGTTGGCGACGGCCCCGACGGCGCTCTGGAAGCCGCGGTCCGGCGCGAGGTCGGCGAAGAGACCGGCGTGACGATCGCGCTCGAGTTGAAGTATGTCCGCAGCGCGAATTTCACCATGGACGACGGCACAGCGGTCGTGGATGTCCTCTTCCTCGGCGCTTACAGGACAGGCAAGCCGGCGATCAGGGAACCGGATGAGGTGGCCGACATCCGCTGGATGACCGCCGTGGAGATCCTGGCTCACGAGAACGCGCCGCCGTGGCTGCGGAGCGACGTCAAGCTCGTTGAGGCTGCCGGACGACGTCTCGAGTCAAATGAGCGGCATGGAGGAAGTTGATCCGGGCATTTCAGAGCGTGAACCCATGCCCTTTATTCGCTGTCTCTCTCCATGTCGAGATCGAGCTGCCCCAGCATTCTTGGCTCCGCACATCTTATCTGAGGATGACTGACGGCGTTGAGTGCGTCGTCCCAAGATAGGAGGATGTCGCAGTTCCCGCGTAGCGCACACGCCAGATGAATGCCATCCGCGGGCGATAGAGCATACTCTCGGCAGAAGAGATGTGCCTGCTCGACGATCATGCGGTCCACGGAGATAACGTCAATATAGTCGTGCTCGAAGAATCTCAGTATCTCTGTGTCCTCATCCTCCGTGAGCCGTTCATGTCCCCGCTTCTTATGAACCTCTGCGAGTGTGAGCGCAGAGATGCAGATTCGAAACGTCCCACGTTTGGCGGAGCCGAGGATGTGGTCCACCACTTCCTTGCGGTCGACACCCTGGACGAACTCTCCTTTCAGCCAAGCGATGAAGACGGATGAGTCCAAGTACGGATGCCTGTACTGTTCAGCGGTCACGAAGACTCCTGACGTACTCCTCCGTGGTAAGGTCGCCGGCAAGGTCGGGGTACTTCCCCCCGAGCGAGGCGATGCTCGGAAGTGCGGCGGTATCACTCAAGACCCGCAGAGTCTCCGCGGATACTCGTACTGGTTCATCGCGTGCATTCGTATGCACCAGCCCGGCCACCAGCACTCGACTTCCGAGTGCCTCCTTGGCCTGGTCCAGAAGGTCCGAGTCTTGTGGAATGTCGCAGCGGATCGCTTTCTTGGTGCTGCTGTGATAGATCATGAACCGCGAGCCGTGATGAATCGACACGGTCTCCAGGGTCCCTTCGGCCGACCCGAGCGACTTATCCTTCGCCGGAAGCAGTTGGTTGAAGTTTTCGGAGGCTCGCGAAGTGATCGTCACGCTTCGATCGGGTGCCGACATCGCGATTCCCGTCATTCCTTCTTTGCCGATGCGTGCCACGATCCGCCGTGCGACGTTCATGCCCTCTTCGGAGAGATACGGTGGGCTGGATCCGTCATGTTCGATGCGCTCCCAGCCAGTGAAGCACGCATCGATTACATCAGGGCCGTAGTCCCTGTCTGGCAGAATGCTGCGGGACTTCGTGTCCAGGATGAGGCTTCCAGTGGACACGTCGGTGATCAACCACTCCAGGGTCGCACGCTTCTCGTGCGAGATGGCGACATCGTACTCTTGCAGCAGACGCAGATGGTCCTGAATCTGAGCCAGGAAGCCGGTCAGGGTGATGCTTCCGAGTTCGCCATGGACCTGAAGCCGTAGGGTGGCCACTTACCTTTCCATTCCTCAAGGATCAGCGTACGTCGGCGATCGGCAGTCTACCGCCTGGGGCGCGGAGGTACCACATCGCCGACCGATGGAGTCAGGCAGGCTCGGATGTTGTGGCGTCGATCGTCAAGTGCACGGACGGGAAGCATTGCAGAGGGTAGGATGAGATGTGCGCATCCTGTTCCTGGAGCCGTTTGACGGGGGCTCACACCGGGAGTTCGTCACGGGGCTGCGGGAGCACTCGCGCCATGCGATCGACGTGGAGCGCCTGCCGGCGCGGCTATGGAAGTGGCGTTTGCGGGCGGCGGGGCTGACGCTGGCGCAGCGGGTGGCGCATCCGGAGCGGTACGATCTGGTGGTCGCGTCCGGTCTTCTGGATCTGGCGCAGGTCCGGGCCGTGTGGGGGGCGCGGACACCGCCGGTGCTGCTGTATCTGCATGAGAGTCAGGTCTCCTACCCGGTTCCGCCGGGCGGGTCGGCGGGGGCGGAGCTTCTCTGGAGGGACGTGACCAACGTGGCCGTGGCGGATCATGTGGTCTTCAACTCGGAGTTCCACCGCGCGGCGTTTCGCGCGCGGCTGCCGGACGTGATCGAGCAGCTTCCGGACGAGGAGGCGCGGCCGGAGGTGCCGCTGGCGGAGCTCGATCGGCGATCGAGCGTGCTGTATCCGGGATGCCGGTTCGAGGACACCGACCTGGCAAACGCGCCGGACGGGCCGCCGGTGGTGATCTGGAACCACCGCTGGGAGTTCGACAAGGATCCTGGGACCTTCGTCGACGTCCTGGCGGAGGTTGCGCGGCGGGGCGTGCCGTTCGGGGTGGCGCTGCTGGGCGAGCGCCTGATCCCGGAGCCGGATGCGCTGGTGCAGGCGCGTGTCGCGCTGGCCGACCGAATCGTCTTTGACGCGTTCCCGCCGCGGCCGGAGTACGTGCGCCAGCTCGCCCGGGGCAGCGTGGTGGTCTCCACCGGGGTGCAGGAGAACTTCGGAATCGCGGTCATGGAGGCCATTCACGCGGGCTGCATGCCGCTCCTCCCCCGCCGGCTGGTCTATCCGGAGTTGATCCCGCCGGAGTTGCATGACCGCTGCCTGTACGACCACCCGGACGACCTCGTCGAGCGGCTCGCACGGGAGTTGCAGTCTCCGGGCACCGAGCGCGACCGGTGGCGGCGGATCGCCGCGCGCCACGCGTGGCCGCGCGTGGTCGACGCCTACGACGAGCTGTTCCGTTCGATTACGGCGCGCAGTTCAGACTGTGGAACCAATCTCACTGATCCAGGTACTGCCTGATCAAACCGCTTCCACGCCTGCCGGAACGCGATGAGGTTGTGGTCCCGAACCGCGTGCAGAAGATCGATGTTCGACAAGGCAGATTGCCCGGTCTCGGTTGGGGTGATCATCGCGGCATCGTAGTAGTGCCGCGAGATCCGGTCCCGGTCTCGGGGCAAACGCTGGGTATCGCGGTACCCGCAGTGCAGGCCGTGCAGGATAAGGAGTTTCTCCCAATAGGTGCGCTCGGGCGAGATCGCCTTGACGTCGGCAACGTTCAACGACCAGTCGGGCAGGTCGTCGGCGACGTAGGGGACGACGCTGCGGTTCAGGTTGGGCTCCAGCCCCGATCGGGCCCCCGCCTCGATTCTCACGCGAGGGGTTACGTAGGTGACATCGACGCTTGGATAGAGGGTGCGGTACTGGATCAGGAGCGTCTGTCCGCCGGCATCCCTTTCATCTGGGATAATGCGGCATCCGTCTGCGATGTCGCCGATCAACTTCCCGAGGGTGATCTTCAGGTCGCCGAGAACGTAGCCGCTGCACGTGCGCATGAGGTCGTTGAAGAGCCTCTGTCGCTTCTTGTTCGAGAGGTTGCCGGGAGCTGTCGGGTCACGTTCGTTCGCAAAACCAAGGTCGCTCCGGCTGACGACGAGATCGATGTCCTCGGAGAACCGTTGGATGAGTCCAAACGCCTTGGATAAGGACGTTCCGCCCTTGAAGAGCAGCTTGGGATGCCCGTCGGCGAGCCTGTTGAAGAGGAGGTCAAGGACCAGGCAGACCCAGAAGTCTTTCTCCACGTAGCTGGGCAATGTGTCGAGGCGGACGGCCGCCGCAGCGAATACATCCCGCCTGTCCTGCTCCGGGAGGGAGAGGAAAGACGTAAACGCTCTATTCATGCAGCAGCGGCTTGGTCGGTCGTGATGCGGCGGGCCAGCGGCACCGCCCAGCCAGGGAGATCGCGGCTGTTGTGAAGCAAGTCGCGTTTCACATATTCAGGCAGAACACGTCTCAGAGTCGAAACGACCTGAACATCCTGCGCCGCGTCACGGCCGAGCCACTTCAGAGCTTGAGCCACCGGTGCCGAAGGTCTTCCAGCCCACTGCATGACCCGCGGGCTTGCATGGCGGAAGAGAACCGTTCGGCCGTCGATCTTCAGCGTGCGGGTGGGGCCATCGGTCGCGTAGCAAGGCTTGGCGGGCACGGCGTTGGTCAGGCCAAGCTGATTCGCGGCTACCAGTCCATCGCACATGATCCGGACGCGGTCCCGCCTTGCGATCGCCTTGATGGCGGCATCCAGATCGACGGGCGCAGGTCTCTTCAGCACATCGCTGGTCCTCGGCAGGTGGTAGAGTCCGTGGCCGACGCGGCGCAGCCGGCCGGCTTTCACGAGGCGGGACAGGGCCTGGTCGACGGCTTGACGGCTGGCAACGTCCAGGAAGTCCTTCGGCGTGCACAGCGACGCTGCTCCATCGTGTTCGGAGACTCTCTCCATGATCTGATCGGTCGTTCGATTCATTGGTGCTTCTGCCTCGCTGCCTTTTGTCAGAAATCTACACGATTTTTCATCTCCCGTGAATCGGCAGATGGCGGACGGATCGCCGCGCGCCACGCGTGGCTGCGGGTGATCGACGCCTACGACGAGTTGTTCGAGACGGTGGCGCGCGCGTAGATCACCGGTCGTCGCCACGTGACGGTGTGGCCGATCGCGGCAGCGGCGGCGGCTTGCAGGGCCGTCAGGTCGTCCGGTGACAGCTCCTGGCGGAGCGCTTGCGCGAGCGGCCCGGACCGGCTCTCGCTGCCGAGCAGCCGGTCGATCCATGCCTGGCTGACCTGGATGTCGGTGCGGAGGGGCTCCTCCTCGACCTCGACCTCCGCGAAGCCGGCCGCCTCCAGCATCGCCTGCAGCCGTTGGGGCGTCAGCGACGCGGCCTCCGCGATGCCCTGCTGCACGTCGTCCACGCGCTCGGTCAGGTCGCTGCGCGCCGCGGGGAGCGGGAACAGGTCCGTCAGCGCCGGGAACGACGCGCCGTCGGTCTCGCCGAGCGACAGCCTGCCCTCGGGCGCCAGCGCCGCGCGCAGCTCGCGCAGCGCCGCCTCCGGATCGTCGAGCCGCGCCAGCGCGCTCCGGCCGACCGCGGCGTCGAAGCGCACCTCCCCGTCGCCGGCCTCCGCCAGCAGCTCGCCGAGCCGGGACAGGCCGCCGGCGAGCAGCACGGGGCGCTCGCCCTCAGGCACCGCCTCGACCATCTGCCGCGCCATCGTCAGGTGGTCGGCCGACGGCGACAGCGCGTAGACGCCGCCCTCCGGCGCGCGGCGCAGCAGCTCCCAGGTCAACAGCCCCGTGCCCATCGCCAGGTCCAGCACCACGTGGTGGCGTCGGATCCGCGCGCCGTCCAGCACCCGGTCACGGATCGACGCCAGCGCCGTGGACCGGCCGCCGGCGACGCGGGCGAGCCAGCGCTCGCGCTCGTCGGCCACCCGCGCGCCGGCCGAGGTGAGCCCCTCGACCGGCCCCTCGTCGTCGAGCATGGCGGCGAGCTGCTCCTCGCGGCGGCGCGCCACCTGCAGCGCCAGGTCCCCCTCGTATCCCATCTCCGAGGGCTGGTAGAACACGCGGCCGGCCAGCGCGCCCGGCAGGTAGCGCTGTGCCACCCAATGGTCGCGGAACGCGTGCGGATAGGCGTAGCCGGCGCCGTGGCCGAATCCCTCGGCGTCGCGGCTGGCGTCGCGCAGGTGGGTCGGCACCTCGCCCGGCGACTCGCTGCCGACGGCGTTCAGGGCGTCGAAGAAGCCCATGGCGGAGTTGCTCTTGGGCGCGGTCGCCAGGTACAGGGTCGCCTCCGCCAGGTGGAAGCGGCCCTCCGGCATGCCCACGTAGTCGAACGCCTGCGCGCAGCCGGCGATCACGCCCACCGCGCGCGGATCGGCCAGGCCCACGTCCTCGGCGGCCAGGATCAGCATGCGCCGGAACAGGAAGCGCGGATCCTCGCCGGCGTAGACCATGCGCGCCAGCCAGTACAGCGAGGCGTCGGGGTCGGAGCCGCGCACGCTCTTGATGAAGGCGCTGATCGTGTCGTAGTGGGCGTCGCCGTCCTTGTCGTAAAGCACCGCCCGCCGCTGGATGGACTCCTCGGCCACGGCCAGGTCGACGACGATCGGCCCGCCGGCCGGGTCGGTGGTCTCCACCGCCAGCTCCAGGGCGTTGAGCAGGCTGCGGGCGTCGCCCGAGGCGACGTCCACCAGGTGCTCCAGCGCCTCGGGCCGCAGATCGACCTGCAGGCGGCCGTAGCCGCGCTCGGCGTCTTCCAGGGCGCGCGCGGTAAGCGCGCGCAGGTCGCAGGCCTCCAGCGCCAGGAGCTGGAAGATGCGGCTGCGGCTCACCAGCGGCTTGATCACCTCGAAGTACGGGTTCTCGGTGGTGGCGCCGATCAGGATCACGGTGCCGGCCTCCACCCACGGCAGCAGCGCGTCCTGCTGCGCCTTGTTCCAGCGGTGCACCTCGTCCACGAACAGGATGGTGCGGCGGCCGTACCGGTCGGCGTGCTGGCCGGCCTCCTTGATCGCCTCGCGCAGGTCCTTGACCCCCGCGAGCACGGCGTTGATGGCGATGAAGTGCGCGCGCGTGGTGTTGGCGATGACCCGCGCCAGGGTGGTCTTGCCGGTCCCGGGGGGACCGTAAAGGATGATCGAGGAGAGCTGGTCGGCCTCGATCGCGCGGCGCAGCAACCGCCCCGGCCCGATGATGTGCTGCTGGCCGGCCACCTCGTCCAGGGTGCGCGGCCGCATGCGCGCGGCCAGAGGTTGCGCTTGGTCGAAGCCGTCCAGCACGGGCGCGCCGCGTCGGTCGGCCTCGCTTCGATTGGAAGGCATCGCTCGGGTAGACTCGCAGACTATGAGTGATTCCGCACGCGATCTGGCGATTCAGACCTACTGCCTGCGCGGCTATACCGACTCCCGCGTGGTGGCGCAGAAGGTGGCAGCCCTGGGACTGGCGCACGTCGAGCTGCACGCCGGCGACCCCGAAGCGTTCCTGGAGGCCGGCATCGGCATCGTCAGCACCGGCGTGACCACCCTGAGCGGCGACGCCGACGCGATGCGCGCAACCCTGGAGCTCCCCCGGCGGCTGGGCCTGGGCCTGGTCAGCGCCGATTTCCGGCCGGCGTTCTCACCCGAGGCGTTCCGCACCGCCGAGCGGGTGGCGGGCGAGCTGGGGCTGCGGCTGGCGCTGCACAACCACGGCGGCGGCCACTGGCTGGGGTCCGAGGCGATGCTGGAGTTGCTGCTCGAGTCCACGGGACCGGAGATCGGCGTGATGCTCGACACCGCCTGGGCCATCGACGCCCGCGCCGACCCGGTCGAGCTGGCGCGGCTGGCCGGCGACCGCCTGTACGGCGTGCACGTCAAGGACTTCGTCTACCGCGAGGGGCGCGACCCGATCGACGTCGTGGTCGGCACCGGCAACCTGGACCTGCCGGGACTGGCGGCCGCCCTGGACGACATCGGCTTCGACGGCCCGCTGATCCTGGAATACGAGGGCGAGGTCGACAATCCGATGCCGGCGCTTGCCAAGTGCGTGGAGGCGATGCGGACCGTGTGGTGAGTCGGTAGCTCCGAGCCCGGCGCGACCGCTACTCGCTGCCGCCCGGCGTCCCGGATGCCGGCGCGTCATGTTGGGTATGGACGTCCGTTTCGATGCAGCGCACGCCTTCGCGAGCGCACATCTCGGCGATGTTCGGATCCGGAATTCGGTCGGTGACCAGCAGATGAACCTCCGGAAGTTGACCCAGCAGGACCGGCGCGGTCTGTCCGAACTTCGAGGAGTCGACCGGGACGATCACCTGCCGCGCCGTGTCGATGACGGCTCTGACGATCGGCGCTTCGCTGAGCCGGTGACCGAGAAGTTCGCCATCCGGTCCGATTGCGGCGGCGCTGACCACCGCGTAGTTCACACGAAATTGGCGTATGAAGTCCGCCACGGTTTCGCCCACGACCGCGCCTTCCGCTCTGCGAACATATCCGCCGACGATCAAGACCTCGCAGCCGGGATAGTGCCGGACGACATCGGCGGTGGCGACGTTGTCCAGGATCACCGTCAGCCCCTCGTGCTCGGACAACGCATGGGCTGCGATCTCGGTCGTGGTGCCGCTCTTGATGAATACCGTGGAGTGGTTGGGGATGAGACGCGCGACCGCCAGGCCGATCGCGCGCTTCTCGCGCTGCGCGATGAGGCGGCGCTGTGAGTACCAGGAGTACTCCTCGCCGCCACCGATCACGACGGCTCCGTGTACTCTCCGGACGAGCCCCGATCGTTCCAGGACGTTGAGATCCTTGCGTATCGACTGCTGCGAGATCCCGAAGTGCTGCGCGAGGGCGCCGACCCGCATCGTCCCTTCCTGGCGGAGCATCGCGAGGATCTCGGACTGCCTGGCAGCCTTGTCTCGACTCGACATGCGTCAACCAGCGGTTGACCGGTCGAGGAAGATGGGGTTCGACAACGCGAGCATGGCCCCATCACGGCCGCGCACTTCCACGACATACCAGTCCGCAACCGCGGACGCCTGAGTAACCGTCCACTCCCGTGTGCCGGAGGCGGGAATGGAGAGCGAATCCTGCGCGCTGCCGTCGGCGATCAGCCGGAGCGTTGCAGCCTCGGGGACTCCGTCCCAACTCGCGGCGAGCGACACCGATGCCGCATCGTCCGGCGCCGGCAGCGAGTCGCCCATCATGCACCTCGCGCCCGACTGGCGGTGCGCCGAGAAGCGCAGAATCGGCCCGGCGGTGAGGCAGACGCGGCCGGCTGCCACGCCCTGCAGGATGGCCGACTCGGAGAGCTGGTCTGCATGGACTGCGTTGAACCCGGCGTCCGGGCTCCGGTACTGGCGGTCGGGACCGTGAACGTCCGTGCCCGCAGTGGCGACCAGGCGGTGACCGCGGTTGAGCCAACCGTACCAGAGGCGCAGCGCCGCTTCGTTCCGGTCGCGTGGTTCGTCTTCCTGGCCGAACCAATCGCCATTCCACACCTCCACCACCCTGGCGGCTCCCGGCATCATCCGCGTATAGACCCAGCGGCAGCCGGTGCAGTGGGGGTCGCCCGCCGTCCTGGGATGGGCGATGACGTAGAGTCCTCCGGCAGCATGGATCCGGTGCGCGAGTTCGGCCATCTCGGGTCCCTCCCGCGTCAGCCCGCGCCAGTCCTGCCACGAGCGGTTGCCCAGGCACAGGGCATGTCCCCAGTACGTCGTCAGCTCCTGCCCGCCCATGGTCAGCAATCCGCGTCCGCCGTGCCGGGCCATCTCGGCCAGGCCGCCGGTCGTGTTGTGATCGGTCAGGGTGACGAAATCGAGACCGCGGGCGCGCGCCCCGGCCACCAGGTCGACCACGTCCCAGGTGCCGTCGGAATGGACGGAATGGGCATGCAGGTCACCCACGTACCACCGGGACCGGTGGTCGGCAACGCGGTCGAAGCGCGGCACCGGCGGCGTGTCGGCCGCCTCCGGGGGTACCTCCCCCTGGTCGACGGAGACCTCCAGGTGGTATGCGCACGCTGCGCCCGGCATGACCATGTGGGTCTCCAGTTGCACCACCCAGTCACCGGCGGGAAGGGGCCCCGGCAGGAAGCCGGGAGTCGCCGAGGCGTGCCCTATCTCGGCCACGTGCCGGTTGCCGTGCCGGTGGCGGGCGCCGCGAAAGGTGCGCGGATCGTACAGGGAGAGACAGATCATGTTGCGCTGACCGGCGACGATCGCGGGGTCGAATCGGAGCGTCGCCCTGACCCGCGCAGCGCCTTCGGGGACCTGGAATACGTGCGGGATGTGGCGCTTGACGTCCCGATCGGACAGGGTGCCGCGGAACGTGCGTCCAGTCATCGTCAGCTCACGTAGATGGGATTGGACAGCGCGCGCACCAGCCGCTGCCGTGTCGGGGCTCCGCGTTCGATCCTGCTCGGCGGCTCGTCCGAGTCACACCCGCGTTCCAGCGCAGCCACGAGGCGCGCCGTGCTCGTCTCGGCGACGATCTCCGCACGCACGAACCCCCGGACACCGGACACCTCGAGCGACAGTTGAGTTGCGTCGATGACGGTCTCGGCGAGCGGGCCGTCCGGTCCGACCAGCACGAGCATGTCTCCCGCAGCGCCGGACACCTCCACGTCGACGACAAGACGGTGCGCTGCCCGTACCACGCCGCCCATCGCGACGCCGTGCGCGCGGATCTCCACATGGGGTCCGTCGGGGCTCTCGGTGACATAGACGCGGCCTGTGGCAAGTCCGGTGATGAGGCCGGCGATGCTCAGCTCTTCCAGCCATACGACGGTGGTAGGGCAGCCGAGGCCGAATGGGTTGCCGGCAAGCGGCCGTGCCGGGGTGTGGTAGTCGCTGCCGCCGATCAGCGTGATCCGCCGGCCCTGGCGAATGCGTTCGTCGTACCGGGCCAGGGAGGCCTCGTTGCCCGTCCACCAGTGGCGCTGCCAGACCTCCATGCACGCCATGTCCGGTTCCGGATGGGCCCACGGCGTCGGCGGCTTGTCGTGGTTCACGGAGAGCAGCGCGCCGCGCCGCCGGATCTCCGCGGCGAGCTGCGTCAGGTCATCCTCCGTCCGTATGCGAAAGTCGATCCAGTCGCGCACGCCAAGGGCGTTCGCGTGGCCCTGGTACGTGGTGACCTCCATGCCCGGGACGAACACCAGCTCCGGGGAGCTCGCGGCGGCGAAGTAGTCCCACGCCGTGACCGTGTTGTGGTCGGTGACGGCCAAGTAGTCCAGACCGAGCGCCGAGGCCAGGCCGTGCAGCACCTGCGGGCTGCCCTCGGCATCGCTGTGGAACGTGTGTGCGTGCAGGTCCCCGCGGTACCAACCCGCCCCGCGGCGGACGGGATCGGACCGCTCGGGCGCTCGGAAGGTGGCGCGCGCGCCGCCAGTCGCTCGTACGGTGAGCCGTACCGTGACGCCGCCGTCGGGTATGACGTAGCAGCCCAGTATGATGCGCCACGTGCCGCTGGGCATAGCGCCTGCGACGTAGCCCGGCGTGCTGCCGTCGGTTGCCACGTGGAAGCGGTTGCGCGCGCTGCCGCTCCAGCCGCGGAATCCGGTACGCGTCGGAAACGATCCGGCGCTCGGATCGAGCAGGCCCAGGTCGATGCGCGCCTGGCCGGCGGACTCCATATCGCAGGTCACATCCAGCCGCGTCGTGCCGGGCGGGACGTGAACCGGCACGTAGCGGTACGGACTGGGCGCCCCTGAGGGTAGCTGCACCGCGATGCCGGCGGTCGCGCCGATGGTCAGGCGTGTGATGGCTCGGCCTCCGTACCGCGCAAGACCAACTGGTCCGCGAGATGGCACGCGACGTGCCGGTCCCGTCCCGCTTCCGCCAGGGGCGGCAGCTCGCGTTCGCACCGGTCGGTCGCGTACGGGCAGCGGCCGGCGAAGGCGCAGCCGGCCGGCAGCCGGGTGAGATCGGGAACCGTTCCGCGCAGCCGGATCCGTTCGGATCTTCGCCGGCGGGGATCCGGCGACAGGACCGCGCTCAACAGGGCTTCCGTGTACGGGTGTTGCGGCGTCTCGAACAACGCTCCCGCCGGTGCCAGCTCGACGATCCTGCCGGCGTACATCACCGCGACCCGATCGCTGAGATTGGCGACCACGCCGAGGTCGTGGGAGATCAGCAGGTAGGTCAGGTCGAGCGAAGCCTGCAGGTCCCGCAACAGGTTGAGAATCTGCGCCTGCACCGAAACGTCCAGCGCCGATACCGGTTCGTCGGCGACGATCAGCCGCGGTCGCGACGCCAGCGCACGCGCGATGCCGATGCGTTGACGCTGGCCGCCCGAGAACGCGTGCGGGTAGCGCTTCAGGAACGAATCGGGCAACCCGGCCTGGGCAAACGCCCGGCGTACGCGGGCGTCGATGGTCGATCGGTCGTGTCCGGCGACCCGGAGCACCTCGGCGACGATGTCGAATGCCGTCAAGCGGGGATTCAGGGAACCGAACGGATCCTGAAAGACGAGACGGATCTCCGACCAGCGCGCGCGTTCGCTTCCGCGCTCCGCCAGGTCCTGCCCCCCGTAGCGGATCGTACCCGCGGTCGGACGGGTCAGGCCGACCACGGTGTGTGCCAGCGTGGTCTTGCCGCAGCCGGACTCGCCTACCAGTCCCATCGTTTCGCCGGGCCAGAGATCGAAGCTGACCTCGCTGACCGCGCGTATCGTGCGCACGATGCGGTTCAGCATCCCGGCGCGGATCGGGAAGTGGGTCGACAGCCGCTGCACGGCAAGCAGCGGCGCCGTCGAACGATTCACGTTCTTCGCCGATGGCAGTCCCGCCGACGTGGCGATCGTGCGCTGGACGGCGATTCCCTCGCCGTGCAGGTGGCAGCTCGCGTGCCGGCCATTGCCCAGATCCGCGACGGCAGGGGCCGCAACCGCGCACAGCGAGTCGATCGCCTGAGCGCAGCGGTTCACGAACGGGCACCCGGCGGGGCGCTCGTCGAGGTTCGGGACCGTCCCGGGAATGGCCGGAAGGGACCCGCCGGCGGTGAGCGTGACGCTCGGCACCGAGGCCAGGAGGCCCGCGGTGTACGGATGCTGGGGGTCCGTCAGGACCGGATGGACCGGCCCCTGCTCGGCTACCCGGCCGAGATAGAGGATTGCCACCCGATCCGCAATCTCGGCGACCACGCCGAGGTCGTGGGTGATGAAGAGCATCGACATCCCGCGCTCGGTCTGCAGCTCGCGCAGGAGGTCGAGAATCACCGCCTGCGTGGTGACGTCCAGCGCCGTGGTCGGCTCGTCCGCGATGAGCAGTCGCGGCTCGCACACCAGCGCCTGGGCGATCGTGGCCCGCTGGCGCAGACCTCCGGAGAGCTCGAAGGTATGGTAGTCGTACCGCCGCTCGGGATCGGGAATGCCGACGCTGCCCATCGTGGCGATCGCGGCGCGCCGCGCCTCCCTCCGGCTGCAGCGGCGATGGCGCACCAGCACTTCCGAGATCTGGTTGCCGACGGTGTACATCGACGACATGGCGCTCATCGGCTCCTGGTAGATCATGGAAATCTCGTTGCCGCGAATCGACTGAAGTCGCCGGTCACGCTCCGGCAGCGCCGCCAGGTCGACGCGGCTCCCATCGGCACGCAGGTAGTCGACGGTGCCGGCCTCGATGAACGCGTTCTGGCCGAGCACGCGCAATATCGTCTTTGCCGTGACGGTCTTGCCGCATCCCGATTCGCCCACCAGGCACACCGTCTCCGCGCGGCCTATGGCGAAGTTCACGCCGTCGAGCGCCCGCTGTCGGCCCGCATCGCCGCCGAACGCGACCGCCAGGTCGCGTATCTGCAGCAGCATCTCAGGTGCGGTACGGGTCTGCCGCATCACTCAGGCCGTCGCCCAGGAAGTTCAGCGCCAATACCGCCGCCACGACCGCGACGCTCGGCGTGAACAGCCACGGCGCGCCCGCGATCGAGCGGATGTTCTGCGCCTCCTGCAGCAGCACGCCCCAGCTCACGACCGGCTGCCGCAGGCCGATGCCCAGGAAGCTGAGGGACGTCTCCGCCACGATCATCCCGGGAATCGCCAGGGTGACGACCGCGATGATGTGGCTGAGGAAGCTGGGCACCATGTGCCGCAGTACGATGCGCCCCACCCCGCAGCCGTCGAGGCGGGCGGCGCGCACGAAGTCCTCGTTCTTCAGCGCCAGGAACCGGCCGCGGACCACGCGCGCCAGCCCCGTCCAGCCGATCACGGACAGGATTATCGTGATCAGGAAGTAGGTGCGTACCGGCGGCGTCGTCGGCGGAATCGCCGCCGCCAGCCCGATCCACAGGGGGATCGACGGCAGCGACTGCAGAAACTCGATGAGGCGCTGGATCATCGCGTCAGGCCAGCCGCCGAGAAACCCCGAGATGCCCCCCAGGGTCACCCCCAGTACGAGCGAAAACGCGACACCCAGCAAACCGATCGTCATCGAGATTCGCGTGGCGTGGATGGCGCGGCTGAGAACGTCCCGCCCCAGCCGGTCGGCTCCCAGGAAATAGACCCGCTCGGCGGGATCCAGGGGACCGATCAGGTGAAGGCTCGCCGGTATGACGCCGAGCACGCGGTACTCGTATCCCTGCACGAACAGGCCGAGGTGGATGGGGTCCTCCGGATTGTCCGCGAACAGCCGTCGCCCGGACTCGTAGTCGATCGTGCTGGTCGTCCCCACCGCGTGGGGCCGCAGGGCCCGCCGTCCGTCGGGCAGATCCTGGAACAGCCGGATCGTCTGTGGCGGCGCGTAGGGGTGGCGCGCCGAGTAGCTCTCCGCGTCGTGCGGGGCAAAGAACTCGGCAAACGCGGCGACCAGGTAGAACAGGAGCGCGACCACTCCTCCCGCCATCCCGAGCCGGTGTCGGCGGAACCGGCGCCAGATCAGTCGCCACTGGCCCGCGCTCTCCACGACCATCCGGCTACAGCGCCTCTCCCCGCTGGATCTGCCTGCGGATGCGCGGATCGAGCCAGGCCAGCATGATGTCCGAGAACAGCGTGCCCAACACCGCAAGGAAGCTCAGAAACATGATCAGGGTGGCGGCCAGGAACATGTCCTGTCCCTTGAGAGCGTCGAGCAGGAGCGGGCCGGTGGTCTGCAGGCCCAGCACGACGGCGACGATGGTCTCCCCCGACACGATGGTGACGAAGATCTCATTGAGGCCGCTGACGAACGGATTCATCGCATGGCGGACCGGGTACTTGAGCAATGCCCGGCCGGGAAGCAGGCCCTTGGCGCGCGCCGCCAGATGGTACGGCGCGTGCAACTCGTCGAGCAGGTTGGCGCGGACGATGCGGATGACGCTGGCGGTCCCCGCCGTGCCGAGCACGACCATCGGAATCCACAGGTGGCTGATCAGGTCCAGGACCTTGGCCAGCGACCAGGGAGCGCTGATGTACTCGGGAGAAAAGAGGCCCCCCACGCTCTGCCCGAAATATCTGAACGAGACATAGAGCAATACCAGCGCCAGCAGGAAATTGGGAATCGCCAGACCGAGGAAGCCGAAGAACGTCGCGACGTAGTCGCCGAGAGAATACCTGCGCACGGCCGAGTAGATGCCGACCGGGATCGCCACCGTCCAGATGAAGACGAGGGTGGCCGTGGACAGCAGCGCGGTGAGTCCCAAGCGCTCGCCGATCAGGTCGGCCACCGGCATGTCCCACTGAAACGAGCTGCCGAAGTCCCCGCGCAACAGAATGTTGCCGATCCATCGCAGGTACTGCCGCAGCAACGACTGGTCGAGCTGGTAGAACGTGCGAAGCGCTGCGATCTCGGCGTCCGTGAGCTGATCGCCCTGCTTGATCGTCTCCAGCGCCAACCGGTCGACGTAATCGCCGGGCGGAAGGGCGATGATGACGAACGCGACCAGGGAAATGGCGATCAGAGAGGGGATCACCATCAGCGTGCGTCGTCCTACGAACGGCAACACCGTGGTGACCCCCTCAGGCGACGGACCGGCGCACCGGGCGGTCTGCGGCCCCGGTGCGCCCCCGCGCCTCTAACGCGACGGATCGATGTAGAAGGTCGAGAAGTTCGCCGGCGCGATTCCCGGATAGAGCCAACCCTCGATCAGCGCGTCCGGCACGTTGCGCAGGCGGTTGCTCACGGCACGGAAGTTGCCTTGCGGCAGACTGATGCCGATGGTGGGGAACATGTCGCGCACCAGGCCGAGGAACTCGGTCATCAGCGCCGCCTGTTCGTCGCCGGCCTTGACCGGCAGCAGCTCGGCAACCCGCAGCATCCGCTGCACGTTCTCCGGCGGCTCCACCGGCTCCACGTCCAGCACGATGTTCGAGCCGAACATCACGACCTGGCCGCGCTGCTCGGCGTACCAGCGCTCCCAGGCCGACCAGTTGCCCAGGTGTCCGGGACCGCCCATGAACACCGTAGCGCTGATCAGCGGAAGCTGGCCCACACCGTTCTCCGCCAGCCACAGGCCGATGTCGAAGTCCGGCTCCGAGCGGCGCGCATTCCACAGCTCGTCGGAGATCACGTCGACCACCGTCTCGATTCCCACCGCCTCCCAGTAGCGCTTGACCAGGAGCATCACGTCGACCCAGTCGGGCTTGAAGTTCTGGTTCACGGACACGATGATCTGGAAGCGCTCGCCGTCTTCCCGCAGGCGGAAGCCGTCCCGGTCCTTGTCGGGAAGCACCTTGTCGAGATGCGAGTTGGCCGCCGCCGGATCGTACTCCGTGTACTGCTTCGCCAGGGTCTCGTCGTAGTAGGGTGACCCGGGACGGGGAGCCACCTGATACGGCTCGCCCTGGCCCAGGTACACCACGTCGATGATCTCCTCCCGGTTGATGGCGTGGCTCAGACCGATGCGGAAGTCCTTGTTCTGGTAGGTCTTCGCCTTCACCGGATCGGGGTGGTTCATCGGGAACATGAAGAAGGCCACGTTGATGTCGGAGCTGGCCGCGGCGATGAGCCGGTAGTCGCCGCTCTGCTGGTTGTCGAAGAACACCGCCCGGTTGGTCGGCGTGGAGATGTTGACCCGCGAGATGTCGATCTCGCCCGACAGCGACTTGGCGAGCTGCACCTCGGGATCGCTGGTCAGGATCCAGGTGCGCGTGTCGACGTACGGGAGCTGATTGCAGGCAGTGTCCACCTTGAAGTAGTAGGGGTTGCGCTGCATGCTGAAACGCGCCGCGCCGCCGATCTCGGTGGTCGGGACGTGCGCGTGGATGTGCGGGCGCGCCGGATTGGCGTATTCGGCGTTCTGCCCGTACGTGCCGACCGTGGCCTTCCACCAGCGGCCGTAGTCGTCGGCGTTGTCGTCGGCCATCATGCGCGCCACGCCGTCGGGATTCGCTTCGTTGTCGAACTGTTCCGCATAGTGCTTGGCGAACTGCACCACGCGCTGGCCGTAGGAGGTGGCCAGGTTCAGCAGGAACACGCCGTACGGCTTGGACCAGGAGAAGCGGATCGTGTGGTCGTCGATCGCCTCGACGGTCGCGTGCTCCCCATCGAGCACGAACAGCCCGCGCGGCCCGCTCGGGTTGATCGCGGTGTTGGTCTCGATGCGCTCCCACCAGAACAGGATGTCCCGGGACGTGAACGGCATCCCGTCCGACCACTTCATGCCCTTGCGCAGCTTGAAGGTATAGGTCGTCACGTCGTCGGAGATGGTCCAGCTTTCGGCCACGTTGGGGATGATCTCGGAGCCGTCGACCGACCAGCGCACCAGCGGCTCGTAGCCGTAGTGACGGAACTCGGCGAGGCGTCCGCCGTCCCAGGAGTCGAACATCTCGCCGCCGAAGATGCCGATCTGCTCGGCAGGCTCGACGACCAGCGGGTTCTCCGGCAGGCGTTCCTCGACGGGCGGCAAGTCGCCGCTCGCCACCAGCGCCGCGAGTTGCGGCGACTCACCGTAGGCATCGCACTGTTGGGAGAACAGCGGGGTCGCTGCCAGGGTCAGCGCTGCCGCGGCGAGGGCGGTGCGAAGAAGGACGATACGCATCAGGGGTCTCCTCCATGGGTTGGCCGACGGCGTGAAGCCATCGGTGCCGAGGGCGAGCGAAACGAACTGTTCAGGTTGCGAACGATAGGAGAAACGGAACTTCGGCGTCAAGGGGGTCGCGACGCCGCCATCGGCCGGCTCAGCGGCCGCGCGCCGGGTCCCAGCGTGCGGACTCCAGGTACGCCAGCAGCTCGCGGCGGGCGCGGGGCGTGTCCAGCCGCCGCAGTCCGAGCACCGCATGGCCGCGCACGTAGTGGCTCTCGTCGGCGAGCCCCGCGGCGAGCGCGGCGGCGGCCTGGTCGGCAGCCTCCGCGGCGCCGGCGCCGACGCGCGCCAGGGACAGCGCCGCGTTGCGGCGCACCACTTCGTCGTCATCCTGTAACGCGGCAGCCAGCGCCGCCGCGGCGCTCGCCGCCCGCTCGGCGCCGCCGTGGATGATGCCCAGGGCGTCGGCGGCCTGCGCGCGCACCGCTTCCGCGTCGTCGCGCAGAGCCGCGATGAGAGCCGGCGCGACGGCGTGCGCCGGCGGGCCCACGTCGCCCAGCGCGTCGGCGGCGCGAGCACGCACGGCGCCATCTTCATCCGTCAGCAGATCGCCCAGCGCGGGCACCGCGGCGGCGCCAAGCGGTGCGAAGCCGTACGCGGCGTTGTGCTGCAGCCGCTCGTCGCCGCTGCGCAACGCCTCCGCGAGGGGAACGGCCGCCGCGGCGCCGCCTGCGCCCAGCGCATACGCCGCCTCCAACGCGGCCGGTTCGTCCTCCGTCCGTAGTCGATCGGCCAGGCGCGCCAGGCTGCCGCGGGCGGCTGCCGGCGTGCCGTTCGCCGCCTCGCCGAGATGCCAGCGCCACTGATGCTCCCAGACCGCCGGAAGGGCGGGGCGTACGCCGCCGGAGGTCCGTTCCGCTCCGGGGCTCGGCCAGCGCGGCGCGCCGCCGGCCGCGTCGTGCCGCCAGCTCGGACGCCGCGGGTCCGCCATGCGGGTGAACAGGAACTTCACCATGTAGCGCACCCGGTCGCCGCTCACGTATGCGGTGGCGCGGTGCCAGATGTCGTAGTGCACGATGACGACGGTGCCGGCCGCGCCGGCGAGCGGAATCGCATCGGCGTCCCGCTGCGGCTGGTTGAGGTACTGGCTGCGCGGCACGACCGCGGTGGGGCCCATCCGCTCGTCCGTATCCTGCGGATAGTAGAAGGCCATGGCCCAGCGCACGTGGTGGTGGCGGCGGGTGCCGTCCACGGCGTAGCGGCTGTTGTGCAGGCTGTCCTGATGCATGTCCTGCGCCTCGGTGCCGGCCGTGCGGTCGTGGCAGCGACGGTGCAGGTTCAGGTAGTAGCCGTCGCCGAGGATGCTGGCCAGGGCGCCGGTGACCTCCGGGTGGCAGAACACCTGCCCCAGCTCGGGCACTTCCGGCAGGAGGTTGTTGTAGGGATTGCCCGTCTGCTCCATCACCGCGGCGAGGCGCTCGTACACGCGGCGGTGGAACCCTTCGGGCAGATTCGGGCGCAGGACCAGGTAGCCGTCGACGAGGAACCTCTGCAGTTGGGCGTCGGTCAGACGAAAGCGGGCATCATCCATGGCAACCTCCGGCGCTTGACCGAGTGGATCGAAATGTCATGTGTTTATTGCGAATGATAGATAAAACGAAACTATGCATGTCAAGGTGCGTGCGGCGCGCCGCGAGGGCAGGTCGGCGTTGACCCGGGTGAGAGCGACTCGTAGGCTGTCGACTGCCATGGCGACCACGGTGACCCCTTCGATGACGGACGACTCGATCCTCACCACCTACCAGCGGGATGGCTACGCGATACGGCGCGGCCTCGTGCCGGCGGCCGACCTGGATCCGGTGCGCGCGTTCCTGGCCGCGGAGGTGGACGCCTACGCCCGCCGCATGCTGGCCGAGGGAGAGATCCGCTCGCTGCACGACGAGCAGCCGTTCGAGCGGCGGTTCGCCGCCATCTGCCGGGAGATGGACGTCTCGCCCCGGAGCTGGATCGGCAGCGTGTTCGATCGGGTGTTCTACGATCTGTACCGGCATCCGGCCATCCTGCGGGTGTTGGGCGATCTGCTGGGGCCGGAGGTCGTGCAGCTCGGCGCGCTGAACATCCGCACCAAGCTGCCGGAGGCGGAGGTCACCTCCTTCCCCTGGCACCAGGACAGCCACTACTACAACGAGCCGTCCCGCGGAAAGCGGATCGGCTCCACCGAAGAGGCGCACATCGTCACGGTCTGGGTGCCGCTGGTGGACGCGAACGTCGAGAACGGCTGCGTGTGGGTGCTTCCCGGCAGCCACCGCTGGGGACTCATCGACGCGGCGCGCGGCGAGGACCTCAACGTGCGCACCACCGAGGACGTCGAGCGGCGCGGCACCCCGACCCCGGTGGAGATGCGGGTGGGTGATGTCCTGTTCCTGACCAACCTCACCTTCCATGCCAGCAAGATGAACCGGACCGACGCATCGCGCTGGAGCGTCGATTTCCGCTATCACGCCGCGCCTGCCACGCTGCGCGGCGGGCCGCGCGTTGCGCTGGAGGAGTTGCACGACCGCTTTCGCGCCTCCGGCCGCGAGTCGCTGACGGTGTTGAGCTCAGGCCCGACGCCCACGTGGGAGGAGTGGAGGGACGCCACCAATCGCGCACGCGAGCAGGCGGCCGCCGACCGCTGACGCCCGGCCCGGGTCAGGTGAACGACGCCTCGTCGGTGTCCATCGGGTCGTCGGGCGCCAGGCTGAAGCTCCCGTCCGGCTGCTCCTGCCACTGGCAGACGTCCGGCTCGCCCGCGCGGTTGGCGACCGGACCGCGGAGCACGGGGTCGCCGGTGGCGCGCAGGTGCTGGTCCAGGCGCTCCCGAAGCTGCGCCTCCACGTCGGCCAGCGCCGGATCGCCGGCCAGGTCGCGCAGCTCGAACGGGTCGGAGGCCAGGTCGAAGAGCTGCTTGTTAGGAAGCGGCGAGCCGTACCAGCGCTCCACCGTCTCCCGGTCGCCGGCGTAGCGCGCCAGCCAGCCGTTGTCGACGTAGATGGGGACGCGGCGGTAGCTGCGGATCAGCTTGTATCGGGAGGTTCGGATGGAGCGGACCGGCGTGTAGTACCAGCGCCCGCTGCGCCTGCCCCAGTTGAGCTGGCTGAACGCCCAGCGCCGTAGCGGCGCGGCCGCCTCGTCGGGCGCGAGCTGCGCGGCCCAGCTCATGCCCTGGATCCCCTGCGGCTGCGCCACCCCGCAGAGATCGGCCAGCGTGGGCAGCAGGTCGACGTTGCTCGACAGCTCGCCGATGGTCCTGCCCGGCGCGATCGCGCCCGGCAGCCGCATCAGCAGCGCCGTGCGCAGCCCGGAGTCGTAGATGGTGTGCTTGGCGCGCGCCACGGCCGGGCCGTGCTCGGTCGTGAACACGACCAGCGTGCGCTCGCGAATGCCCGCGCGGTCGACGGCGGCCAGGATACGGCCGATGCGGGCGTCCATGTCCCGGATCTGCCACGCCAGGGTGGCCAGGTCGCGCCGCGTGACGTCCGTGTCGGGCAGATACGGCGGCACGGCGATCCGTTCCGGCACCTCCGGGTCGAACGCCGCCCCGAACGGGCGATGGCACTGCGTGAACGACACCTGCAGCAGGAACGGGGTGGCGGCGTCGCGCTGTGTCTCGATGAACGCCGCCGCCGCGTCCGCCTGCTCTTCCGGGACGGTCGCGATCTGCCGTGCGAACCCGACCCAGTGCGGGTCGTTCGGAATCATCAGCCGGCCGCACAGCACGGTCCGGTACCCGGCCCGCCGGAACCGCGCCGCCATGCAGATCGTCCCCGGGGCGAGCGGCTCCTGACCGATGACCCCCACCTCGTGAGGGAGCGACCCCGTGTACATGGAGGATCGGCTGGGGATGCAGATAGGCGCCGTGGCGATGTGCATGCCGAAGCGCGCGCCAGCGGCGGCCAGTCCGTCGAGGTGGGGGGTGTCCAGATCGGGCCGGCCGTAGCAGCCGAGCCAGTCCCCCAGGTCGTGGCAGTCGATGTAGACGACGTTCGGTCGAGGCATCCTGTTGACGAGACACAGGTTAGCACGCCCGGGCCGTGAGTTCGACGGCTGTGTGCGGAGCGAGATGCCATCTCCGCGGTCCGCCGCAGCTCTGCTACAGTGGGTCGTCATGGCCGCACGTCACGGAGACTGGCTTCGGCAGGCGGACGCGGATCTCCGCCATGCCGGTCACGCGCGCGACCATGACACGCACGAGTGGGCGTGTTTCGCCGCACAGCAAGCCGCGGAGAAGTCACTCAAGGCGGTCCTCCTGAGCCGCGGTGAGGATGCCTGGGGACACACGGTTACGGCTCTCCTCGGTTTGGTGACGACCGCAGAGCAGGCCGGCGAAGACCTGGTCACGTGCGCCAAGAGCCTCGACAAGCACTACATTCCTACCCGTTATCCAAACGGATTCGACACCGGCGCGCCGGTCGATTTCTATACGAAGAAGGACTCCGAGGATGCCATTCGCTGTGCCGAAACGATCATCACCTTCGCTCGTGGTCAAATCGAACAACCAGGCGACCGTTGAAGCGGCTGTCCGCGGCTGGGCTCGTCACATCGCGGCGCAGCGACCCGAGGTACGGCGGATCATCTGGTTCGGCTCGCGGGTCAACGGTGCTCCCGCCCCAAGCAGCGACGTCGACGTGTGCGTGGTGATCTCGGGCTCGCGCCGGCCGGTCCGTGACCGGATCGGTGACTACCTGCCATTCGGATTCCCGGTCGGCATCGACCTGTTTCCCTATACCGAAGCGGAGCTGGAACGACTCGAGACCGAACACCCGTCCTGGTATGCGGCGATCGCTTCCGGCATCGACCTCATCGCTGCCACAAGCGCTTGACGCCGTTCAGTCGAGCGGATATGGTCCCGCGAAAATGACCGATCGCAACGACATCTCGACGATCGATTCGACGCGCGGCGTGCGCTCATGGTGGTGGCCGGTGGTGTAACCGGAACCACGCACTGAGGCCGCAGGTCGGCACGTGCTGAAGCCGCAGGTTCCGGTGATCACGCCGGGTCCTGCGGCTTTTTGTTTGTTCGCGGATTGTTTGTCAGGGAGGCAGGGTTTGCAGAAGACAGCGACGAAGACGATCTCGGCCGAGCGCTTCACGCCGGTGACGCTGGCCAGGAAGCTGGACGCGCGCGTGCTGCTGGAGTCGGCCTCCTTCATGAAGGGGCGCGAGCGTTACTCCATCCTGCTGGTGCGGGAGGCGTTCTGTGTCCGCGAAACGGACGCGGGAGTGGTGCTGGTACGGGACGGGACGGAAACGCGCCTGCCGGATCCTGAGCACGACATTCTGGACGTGCTGCGCGCGTTCGCGGCCGAGCATCAGGGCTCGGCGTTCGACTTCCCGTTCCCGGCCGGCGGTATCGGCTTCCTGAGCTACGAGTACGCGTCGCGCTTCGACACCGTGCGCCTGCAGGAGCGCCCCGACGTGCTGGGCCTGCCGCACGCCGCCTTCCTGTTCGGCCACCTGTTCGCCGTGTTCGACCACTACGTGGATTCGGTGACCCTGCTCGGCATCAACTACGACGGGTACGAGATCGACCTGGACGCGGCCATCGGCGCGGCCATGGCCCGGATCGACGACATGGACTTCAACTTCATGGCGCCTCAACGCCACCGCGGGCAGGCCGAGGTGGTGGACTCAGGGGACCCGCCGCGCTTCATGGCCGGGGTCAGGGAGGTCCGGGAGGAGATCATCGCCGGCAACCTCCTGCAGGGCGTGCTGTCGCGCCGGCTGGCGGTGCGCACCGAACTGCCGGCGCTGGAGGCGTACCGGAACCTGCGCCACACCAACCCCTCGCCTTACATGTTCTATCTGCGCTACGACGACTTCGAGCTGTTCGGGGCATCGCCGGAGGTGCACGTGCGCTGCCGGCAAGGCCGCGCCATTTTGCGCCCGATCGCGGGCACGCGGCGGCGCGGGGCGGATCGGGCCGAGGACGCCGCCTTGGAGGCGGAGCTGCTCGGCGACGAGAAGGAGCTGGCCGAGCACCTGATGCTGGTCGACCTGGGCCGCAACGACCTGGGCCGGGTGTGCGTCCCCGGCTCGGTCGAGGTGACCGAGCTCAACGTCATCGAGCACTACTCGCACGTCATGCACATCGTCTCCCAGGTCGAGGGGAACCTGTTCCCGGACCGCGACGGCATCGACGCGCTGCGCGCCACCTTCCCCGCCGGCACCGTGTCCGGCGCGCCGAAGATCCGCGCCATGGAGGTAATCGACCGCCTGGAGGCCGCGCCGCGCAGCTTCTACGCCGGGGTCGTCGGCTACGTCGAGCCGGACGGCTCCCTGGACACCTGCATCGCCATCCGCTGCGGGCTGAAGAAGGACGGGGTGATGGTGCTGCAGGCCGGCGCCGGGGTGGTCTACGACTCGTCGCCGGAGCGGGAGCTGGAGGAGACCGACGAAAAACTGGGAGCGCTCGTCCGGGCGCTGGGAGTGGAGCTCTGATGTACGTCCTGATCGACAACTACGACTCGTTTACCTACAACCTGTTCCAGTACCTGTCGGAGATCACCGATGCGGAGATCCGCGTTTTCCGCAACGACCGGATCGACGCGGACGGGATCGCGGCGCTTGCGCCCGAGGGCATCATCATCTCGCCCGGCCCGGGCCGGCCGGAGGACGCCGGCGTCAGCCTGGAGGCGATCCGCCGGTTCGCCGGCAAGATCCCGATCCTCGGGGTCTGCCTGGGGCACCAGGCGATCGGCGCCGCCTTCGGAGGGAGCATCGTCCAGGCGAAGGCGATCGTACACGGCAAGACCGATGCGATAACCTCGGACGGGCGCGGCGTGTTCCGCGGCATACCGTCACCGTCGGTGTTCACCCGCTATCATTCGCTGGTGATCGACCCGGAGACGGTGCCTGCGGGGTTCACGGTGACCGCGCGATCTGCGGATGGCGAGATCATGGGCATCCGGCATGAACGGTACGTCGTGGAGGGCGTGCAGTTTCACCCGGAATCGATCGCGTCCGCTTCCGGGAGGAGACTGTTGGCGAACTTTCTGAACTACAAGCGCGAACCGCTGGACGTGCCGGGGCTGCTGAACACGGTGGCGGGCGGCACCGACCTGACGCAGGAGCAGGCTGCCGCGTTCATGGAGGAGCTGACCGACGGGAACCTCAACGCGGCGCAGATCGCCGGCTTCCTGGTGGCGCTGAACGCCAAGGGCTATACCGCGGCGGAGATCGCCGGGTGCGTTTCGGTCCTGCGGCGCAAGAAGGCGCCCCTGGAGGTCTCGGGCGACTTCCTGGACACGTGCGGCACCGGCGGGGCCGGCATCGGCAGCTTCAACATCTCGTCCATGGCGGCGCTGGTGGCCTGCACCGCCGGCGCCCGGGTGGCCAAGCACGGCAACCGGTCGTTCACCCGCAAGAGCGGCAGCGCCGACTTCTATGCAGCGCTCGGCGTCCGCTCCGACCTCAGCCCGCCGGCCACCGCCGAGCTCCTGACGAAGACCGGATTCGCGTTCCTGTTCGCGCCCACCTATCACGGTTCCATGCGCCACGCCGCGCCGGTGCGGCAGGAGCTGGGCATCAAGACGGTGATGAACCTGCTGGGGCCGCTGGCCAATCCCGCCGGCGCCGCCTACCAGGTGATCGGCGTCTACGACGGCGCCCTCTGCCGGGTGGTGGCGGAGGCGGCTCGGCTGCTGGGCGTGCGGCGGGTGATGACCGTGCACGGCGACGACGGTGGCGACGAGATCTCGGTGACCGGTCCCACGAATGCGGTGCTCATCGACGAGTCGGGCGAGGCGACCGAGCTCCGGCTGACGCCGGAAGAGCTGGGTGTCGGCCGCCACGAGATCGGCGCGGTCGCCGGCGGCACGCCGGAGGAGAACGTCGCGGCGGCGCGCGAGCTGATGGCTGGCGGGGGCCGTCCGGCGTTGCGCGACGCGATCGCCGTCAACGCCGGCGCCGCGCTGCACGTGTGCGGGCTGGCCGCCGATATCCATGCCGGCACGGAGACCGCGTTGCAGGCGCTGGCCTCCGGAGCGGTGGCGCGCAAGGTTGAGGAGATCACGGCGCTGGCGGCGACATTGGCCGAGCGCGACGCCGCCGGCCCTGCCGATCGAGGACGGGACGGGTCCACGCCGTGACCATCCGCGACCGCATCGTCGCCGGCCGCCGGGAACGGGTTGCGCGCGAAGGGCCGGCGCTGGGCGCGGTCGTGCCCACGGCACGGCAGGCACCCGCCGCCCCGTTCGCCGCGGAGCCGCTGGTGATCTGCGAGATCAAGAAGCGCTCCCCTTCCCGGGGCGCGATCGACGCCGATCTCGACGTGGTCGCGCAGGCCGGACGCTACGTGGCCGCCGGCATCCGCCACGTGTCGGTGCTCACGGAGCCCGACCACTTCGGCGGCTCGCTCGACGACCTGATGCGGATCAAGGAGCGCTTCGGGCACCTCGCCGTGCTGCGCAAGGATTTCCTGCTCGACGAGCGGGACGTGGAGGTCTCCCACCGGGCCGGCGCCGACGCGGTGCTGCTGATCGCCGGCATGATCGACCGGCAGCGGCTGGCGTCGATGCTGCAGGCGGCCGAGGGGCTGGGCATGGCCGCCCTGGTGGAGGTGCACGACCCCGCCGACGTGGAAGAGGTGCGCGCCCTGCGCCCGGCGCTGATCGGCATCAACGCCCGCGACCTGACCACCTTCACCACCGACCTTGCTCACCCATTGCGGCTGCGGCCGGCGATCGACTGGCCGGCGCGGCTGGTATTCGAGTCCGGCATCTTCTTCGCCGAGCAGGCCGCACCGGCGCGTGCCGCCGGATTCGCGGGCGTGCTGGTCGGCGAGGGCGTGGTGCGGAGGCCGGAGCTGGCCGCCGAGCTGGTGGCCGGATTTCAGGGCGTGGCGCCTGCCGACTTCTGGGGCCGGCTCTATGAGCGCATGCCGCTGCACGCGATCGGCGCCGACGAGCCGACCCGCCCACTGGTCAAGATCTGCGGCGTCACGAGCCGTGACGACGTGCTGCGCGCGGTCGACGCCGGCGCCGACATGCTCGGCCTCAACCTGGTCGCCGAGTCTCCACGGCGCGTGGCGCCGGAGATGATCGCGCAGCTCGGTGACGTCGGCGCGCTGAAGGTGGGCATCACGGTGGACGACGCCCAGGTCGCGGCGGAGCTGCAGCGCGACGGCCACCTGGATGCCGTGCAGCTTCACGGCGCCGAGCCCGCCGAGCGCTGCGCGGACCTGGCGCAGCCCTACTACAAGGCGGTCCGCGTGCGGGGCCGGGCCGACCTGGAAGGGATCGGCGACTACCGCTGTCCGCGGGTGCTGGTGGACGCGCCGGCGTCCGGCCGGCGCATCGACGCCGAGCTGATCGACGATGCCGCCCGCCGCGGCCCGCTCTGGCTGGCCGGCGGCCTCAACCCCGACAACGTGGGCGCCGTCATCGACCGCCACGCGCCGGAGCTGGTGGACGTGGCCAGCGGCCTGGAGTCGTCACCGGGACGAAAGGACCCGGCCAAGCTGAGGGCGTTCTTCACCGCGATTCGCGCGCCGCTCGGAACGGCCGCATGAGGAGTCTGAGCATAAGGAGTCTGGGCATGAGGAGTCTGAAATGAAGGTGTACAACGACTACTTCGGCCAGTTCGGTGGGCGCTACGCGGCCGAGGTGCTGCGCACGCCGCTCGACGAGCTGCAGGCGGCGTTCACGGAGGCGGTGGTCGACCCGGAATTCCTGGCCGAGCTGGACCGCTTCGGGCGCCAGTTCGCGGGGCGACCGACGCCGCTCTCGCCGGCCGTGAACGCGCAGGCGGAGATCGGCGGCGCGTCGATCTACCTGAAGCTGGAGGGGCTGGCCAACACCGGCGCCCACAAGGTGAACAACGTCATCGGCCAGTGCCTGCTGGCGAAGCGCATGGGCAAGCCGCGCGTGATCGCCGAGACCGGCGCCGGCCAGCACGGCGTGGCCACCGCCGCGGTCGCCGCCAAGCTGGGACTGGAGTGCCGGGTCTACATGGGCGAGGTGGACGTGCGCCGCCAGCGTCCCAACGTGTTCTGGATGGAGCTGTTCGGCGCCGAGGTGGTCCCGGTCGGCTCCGGCTCGCGCACGCTCAAGGACGCGATCAACGAAGCGCTGCGCGACTGGTCGGACACCTTCGACCGGACCCATTACGTGATCGGCTCGGTCATGGGCCCGTCGCCCTACCCGGACATGGTGCGCGAATTCCAGTCCGTGGTCGGCCGCGAGGTGGCCGAGCAGTGCCGGCAGCTCGGCGTGCAGCCGACCGCGCTGATCGCCTGCGTGGGTGGCGGCTCGAATGCGCTCGGCTTCTTCGCTCCGCATCTGGAGGCGTCGGCTCCGCGCCTGATCGGCGTGGAGGCGGGAGGCCGCGGGCCTGCCCTGGGCGACCACGCGGCGCGCATGTCCGGCAGCGGCATCCCCGGCATCGTGCACGGCTACAAGTCACTGTTCCTCACCGACGGCGACGGCCAGGTGGCGGAGACGCACTCGATCTCGGCCGGACTCGACTATCCCGGTGTCGGCCCTCAGCTCGCCCACCTGGGCACCAGCGGCCGCGTGGAGTTCACGACCGCCTCCGATGACGAAGCGCTCGACGCCGTGCGGCTGTTCGCCCGCACCGAGGGGATCATCTTCGCGCTGGAGTCCGCGCACGCGGGCGCGGCGGCGATCAAGGTGGCCGGCGCGCTCCCGGACGACGCCAGCGTGGTGGTCAACGTCTCCGGCCGCGGCGACAAGGACCTGTTCATCCTGGCGGGAGCGCTGCAGCCGGAACGCTGGGCGGAGTTCCTGACGCGCGAAGCGCAGGAGATCGCCCATGGCTGACAAGCCGGCCTTCATGGCCCACCTGGTGGCCGCGTTCCCGGACTGGGACACCTCGCTGCGCGTCGGCGAGGCGATGATCGACGGCGGCGCCGGGTTGCTGGAGGTGCAGTTCCCGTTCAGCGACCCGACCGCGGACGGTCCGTGGATCCAGCGCGCGTGCGCGGATGCGCTGGCGGCCGGGTTCGCGGTGGACGACGGGTTCCGGCTGGTCGACCGGCTGGCGAACCGCCCTGACGCGCCTCAGGTCTTCGTGATGGTGTACGCCAATCTGGCCTTCCGGCCGGGCATCGAACCGTTCCTGGTGCGCTGCCGGGACGCGGGCGCGCGCGGCGTGATCGTCCCCGACCTGCCCCCCGACTACGACGAGGGGCTGTACGCTGCCGGCCGGAACCTGGGCCTGGAGGTGGTCCCCGTGGTTCCCGTGACCGCCCGCGCGGAACGGCTCCGTACCGTGGTGGAGAGCTCGCGCACCGGCTCCCTGTACACGGCGCTGCGCAAGGGCGTGACCGGCGGCTATACCCGGATCAGCGATGACAGCGTCCGTTTCCTGCGCGACGCCAGGGCGCTCGGCGTTTCGGTGATGGCCGGCTTCGGGATTTCGGAACGGGCGCAGGTCGACGCGCTCGCGCCGCTGGTGGATACCGTGATCGTCGGCTCGGCCTTCATCCGCGCGCTGCTCGAGGCCCCGGAGGGCGCCGACCCGTACCGGACGGTGCGCGACCTGATGGCCGGCCTGTCAGCTTGATCGGCCCGTCGGTTCGCCCTAACTTTCTGGACAACGAGTTCCAAGGGGGAATAACCGAATGGGACAGGAAGTGACGATTACCAGCGACAACTTCGAGGCGGAGGTTCTCCAGTCGGACACCCCCGTGCTGGTCGACTTCTGGGCCGACTGGTGCGGCCCGTGCAAGATGATCGCCCCTGCCGTCGAGGAGCTGGCCTCCGATTACGAGGGCCGCGTCAAGGTCGGCAAGGTCAACGTCGACGATGCCGGCGACCTGGCGATGAAGTTCAACGTGGTCAGCATTCCCACCCTGCTGCTGTTCAACGACGGATCGGTGGTCGACCAGCAGGTCGGTGCGGTCCCCAAGGGCAAGATCGAGGGGATGTTCAAGGCGCTCGTGTAACGCGCCGCCGCGGACCGACGCATCAATCGCGGCTGAACACCTCATCGGTGTTGAGGCCGCCGAAGGTCGCCCCGCGGGTCGGGGTGATGTGCCAGTCGGCGCGGGAGTCGGTGTCCGCGTGGTCGCTGCCGCGCGCCATCGAGCGGGTCGATGTGGTGTCGTTCGAGTCGACGGCATCCTCGGGACGCGCCAGCTCACCGGCGACCTGCCAGCCGCCGGCCGCCACAAGCTCATCGACGCGTTCCAACACTCTGCGGGTGCCGAACCCCCGGTAGCGTTCGTCCGACTCGGAGGTGCGGTCGCTGTAGATCACGCCGTCGAGCACGTCGCCGTCCGGCCGTGCGTAGAGCGACACGACGCCGTTGTTGCCGGACAGTCCCTCGCCTTCGGGAAGCCACAGGTCCCAGGCATCCTCCGACGCCTGCGGATGGGCCGATTCGGTCATCGACGCCGTTTCGTCCACCTCCGCCGGGTCGCCGGTGCTGACGCAGTGGATGACGATGAAGTCGCCCGGCTCCACCGCGATGGAGGGGAACACCAGCCGGTGGCGGTAGTTGCCCGGCGTCCCGTCGAACAGGGTCACCCCGCCCAGGTCGCCGGCCGTCAGGGCCACCAGCTCGATCCGGTCGGGCCGCGTACGGGTGCCTCGCGTGGTCAGCTCGGTGATGAGGAGGGCCGGCACGTCGCCGTTGTGGCCGTGGAAGCGGGCGGTCATCCCCAGGCCGTTGCCGCGCTCATCGGTGACCACCGCCTTGAGCTGGTACTCGGCGCCCGAGCTCTGCTCGGCGACCGACAGCAGCATGCGGGATCCGTCGTAGGCGACGCCATCCAGGCCGAGAGGGGGTTCGATGACCAGCGATCCATCCTCGAGCACTGCGGGCTCGCTGAAGGTGATCGCGATCGAGCGCCGGTCCGGCACCTCGACGGCGCGCAGAAGAGGCGGCGTCAGGTCCGGATCGATGACGGTGCGCAGTGCGGGCACCTTGCCGCACGCGCCCACGACGCAGAAAAGGCCGGCCAGGCTCGCTGTCGCGGCGAGCCTCCGGAAGTCGATTGTTCGGGTTGCCATCACCCCGGATACGGCCGGGGCGGCGGCAGCGCTTTTGCCGGCTACCCTTCGGCGCTCTGCAGCTCCTCGATGACCCGCCGCGCCAGTCGGCCCGGGGCCGGCGGCAGGTCCTCACCTCCTTCGCCGTCGTACTTGGCCACCAGAAGGCTCAGCAGCTCCATGGCCGCCTGGTCGTCGTCGAGCTTGTGGTGCATGAAGGCGATCTCGTACTCCGCCCAGAGATTGCGCTCGAGCTCGTCGGGATCGGCGGTGGCCGGGAAGCGTTCCAGGTAGGCGCGGTAGTAGTCCATCGCACCTTGATAATTCCGCTGACTGCTGGCGTCGCGGGCCGCCTGGAAGTACTCGGGCGCGGTCATCAGCTCGGAGGCGTCCGGCATGGGGGTCTGACAGCCCAGCAGCAGCGCGGCGCCCGCCGCCAGCGGGATGAGCAGCGATCGCAGGAGGCGGCACGTGCGTGCCGGGGCTCGCATCACGCGGCCTCCAGCCGCGCGACGATGTTGTCGGCGAACGCGCTGGTCGAAAGCTGCGTGGCGCCGGTGGTGAGGCGCGCGAAGTCGTAGGTGACGCGCCCGGCGGCGATGGTCTCGGTCAGCGCGCGGTCGATCGCGGCGGCCGCTTCGGTCCAGCCCAGGTGCTCCAGCATCAGCACGCCGGACAGGATCACCGAGCTGGGGTTGACTACGTTCTTGCCGGCGTACTTGGGCGCGGTGCCGTGAGTGGCCTCGAAGATCGCGTGCCCGGTGTGGTAGTTGATGTTGGCTCCCGGTGCGATGCCGATGCCGCCCACCTGCGCGGCGAGCGCGTCGGAGATGTAGTCGCCGTTCAGGTTCATGGTGGCGATGACGTCGAACTCGCGCGGCCGGGTCAGGATCTGCTGCAGGAAGATGTCGGCGATCGCGTCCTTGATGAGGACCCTGCCGTCGGGCACCGTGCCGTCGGCCGGCAGGTCGTCCCAGGCGATCGTCTGATCGGGGAAGCGCTCCGCGGCCACCTCATAGCCCCAGCCGCGAAAGGCTCCCTCGGTGAACTTCTGGATGTTGCCCTTGTGCACCAGCGTGACGCTGCGGCGCCCGTGCTCCAGGGCGTAGCGGATCGCCGCCTCCACCAGGCGGGCGGTGCCGGTCCTGCTGATCGGCTTGACGCCGATGCCGGAATCCGGCCGGATCTCCCAGCCGAGCTCGTCGCGCACGAAGTCGATGATCCGCTGCGCTTCCGGGGTTCCCGAACTCACCTCGAGGCCGGCGTACACGTCCTCGGTGTTTTCCCGGAAGACGACCATGTCGACGTCCGCGGGCGAGCGTACCGGCGACGGCACGCCCGGAAAGTACTTGACCGGTCTCAGGCAGACGTACAGGTCGAGCTTCTGACGCAGGGCGACGTTGAGGCTGCGAATGCCGGTCCCGACCGGAGTGGTCAACGGACCCTTGATGCCGACCAGGTACTCGCGGAAAGCATCCTCGGTGGCCTCCGGCAGCCAGCTCCCGGTGCGTTCGTTGGCCTTCTCCCCGGCCAGGACCTCCAGCCACTCGATGCGCCGACGGCCGCCATAGGCGGTGGCGACGGCGCCGTCCAGTACGCGCACGGCGGCGGCCCAGATGTCGGGGCCGGTGCCGTCGCCTTCGATGTAGGGGATGATCGGCTTGTCAGGGACCTGCAAGCCGCTCTCGGACATGGTGATCTTCTCGCCCATCAGGAGGCTTAGTATATCACCGGATGCACGATCCCCGATGACTGGTCAGCGAGTGCCGGATCCCGTGCCACGTCGCCGCCCGACCGCGGTCCGCCGGTCCCGCCGCTCCCCGGCACGCGGCGCGGCACTCGGACAGGCGGCGCTCGCACTGGCGGCCGCCATCGTGATCGGGAGCTGCGCCCGTCACGAGCTGCTGTGGGTCCCGGACCGGTCCCTGAACGCCGACCTGCAGCAGCTCCGCAGCGAGCTGGAGGGGACCGACCCCGGCGCCGAGACCGCCGACCGGCGGTACGCGCTGGTCGCGGAGATCGCCCGCACCCTGCGGAGCGGCGGGGAAGCGGGACGCGAGCGGACCTTCCTGGCCCTGTACGCCCGGCAGCATCCGCAGGACCCGTACAACGCCGCCCACCTGGTGACCGTCGCGGACTCCTACCTGGAGGGCGGGCAGACACCGCTGGCCGTGCACTACTACCGGCGGGCGCTGCGCAATCTGCCCGATCTGGAAGTGCGCGGGCGATCGCTGCACCGGCACTGCCTGGAGCGCCTGGTGGAGCTCGACGATGCCGTCCGCCACGTCGAGTACTACCGGGAGCTGGTCGAGCGGTTTCCCGAACGCATCGACCTCGGCCTGAGCCTCTACCGTCTCGCGGGTGCGTACGCGGCACGGGGTGACTGGGAGCAGGCTCTGGAGGCGTACGGAACGTTCCTTCGTGCGCCCCCGACCGAGATCCCCGGTCAGCCCGATGCCTATCGGCAGGTGACCGAGCTGATCCGCTTCCATGGCTCCGACAAGTCATGGGTGCGGGCCGATCTGGACACGCTCGTGGCGGAGGCTCGTGCCGCCATCGCCACCCGTGATGCGCGCGCGCTGCGCCGTCTGCAGGCCGGCGTCAACTTCTTCGCGACGTCGTGGGGGAGCGACGCGACGCTCGATCGACGCTTCAGGTTGGAGGCGTTCTCCATGCGGCGTGTCCACGCCGATGCCGAGTTGCACCCCGATTCCAACGACCGGGAAGCCTTCCTGCGCACGGCGGGATGGACGGCACGGGTCACTACCTGGTATTTTTACTTCCGAAGGGTCGACTATGGCATCGATCCGCGCGTCGACGGCACTTGGGAGTGGGCCGGCATCTACTTTGGCGAGAAGGTGTAGGTTCGAGACAGGGTAGTTTGAGAACGTGTAGGTTCGAGAACGTGTAGGTTCTCGCGCCGCCCACCCCGCACCGGACCGGCAGATGCCGGGACGCATAGAGCCCGGGACGCAAAGAGGAAAGGATGAGCAACGCAGCAAGGGGAGCCGGCGTGCGCGCGCTCGTGGCGATCGCCGTGCTCATGACCACGGGGATCGTTCCGCTCGCGGCCCAGGAGTGCCGGAGCGACTGGCAGGCGTGCGACCACGCGCGCGTCGAGCACTACATCAAGCAGTTCACCAAGCGGACCTGGCGTGGATGGCTGCACGGCGTCTGGGAGCGCTCGTGGATCTACTCCGATCACATCGGCGCTGCAATCGAGCGGCGCGGGCTGCCGCAGGAGCTGCGGCTGCTGCCGGTGATCGAGTCGGGTTATCTCCCCGATGCGGTGTCACCGAGCGGCGCGGTCGGCATCTGGCAGATCACACGCCTCGGGGCGAGCGGCTATCCGTTGCAGATGGATGGCCGGCTCGACGAGCGGCGCGACTTCTGGAAGGCGACCGAGGTCGCGCTGGATACCCTGGCAACGAACCGCGAACGCTTCGGCGACTGGCTGCTCGCGATCGCGGCGTACAACGCAGGCCCGGGCGGGGTGCAGCGGGCGATCGACCGCGCCGGCACCAGGGATTTCTGGGAGTTGCGCCGATCGGGCGCGTTGCCGGAGCAGACGGCGGAGTTCGTGCCCCGCTTCCTGGCGGCGGTTCGCGTCTTCTCGGAGCCGGAGCGCTACGGTCTTCCGGAGCTCGAGCCGATCACCTGGGTTCGCGTCGGAGCCGGCGGCCGGGCCGACTTGCGCAAGCTGGCCGCGCACACGGGCATGGACCTCGATCTGCTGCGGACCGCAAATGCCGAGCTCGGTTCGGTGTTCACCCCGAACGACGCCCGCGTCGAGCCGGCGGTGATCGCATCGAGCGACACGCGTGCCGCGGACCTGAACGGATACTGGCTGAAGGTCCCGGCCGACCACGCCGAGCAGGTGCGGGCCCTCCTGGAGGAGCGCACGCAGTTGTTCGACTTCATCGAGCATGTGATCCGCGCCGGAGAGACCTTCTGGGCCCTCGCGAAACGCTACGGAAGTAGCGTCGACCTGATCGTCGACGAGAATCCGGGGCTGCACCCGCAACGGCTGCGCCCCGGTCAGACCGCGGTTGTCCCGCTGCTGGCCGCCACTCCGGTGGCCGTCACTCCGGTGGCGGTGCCGTCGGGCGCGACGGTCGAACACCGGGTTCGGCCGGGAGAGACGCTATGGGTCCTGGCGCTCCGGTATGGCAGCAGCGTCGAGCGGATCCTCGGTGAGAATCCGGGCGTGAATCCGCGGCGGCTGCGGCCGGGCCTGACCGTGATCATCCCGCTGCCGGGTTCCGTGCCGGACGTGGAGTCGCCCGGCGTCGGGCCTCCGTGGATGGCGCAGGCGGGGTCCGGCGCCGTGCACGTCGTCGAGCACGGCGACTCGCTGTGGGATATCGCGCGCGCCCACGGGGTGACCGTGGAGGCGCTGGCGGCCAGCAACGGCCGGTCGCCGAACGACATCATCAAGCCGGGCGAAACCCTTATCGTTCAGGCCGGCGGTACGCTGTCGAGCGCCTGATGGAGGGGTCCGCGCCGTCGGGGGTGGCCGCAAGGCAGACCCGGACGGCGCGCCCGCTCGCCCTGATCGCCCTGCTGCCGGTGATCGTGGCGCTTCTGGCGGCGTGCGGGGAACGGCGCGTAGGCTGGGGCGTGGTGCTCTGGGCACCGCAACCGGGCATCGACGGATCGGTGCTCTCCATCAGTGGCGAGTCGGACATCCAGGACGTCTACCGCTACGCCGACGCCGAGACCGTCCGCGAGATTGCCCGCTGGCGGGTGAGACTGTTCACCGACCGGCAGCAGGCCGAGGCGTTCGCCGTCTCCTACCGCGACCTGGCCCACACCTTCGGCTACGCCGCGCGGAACGGCTTGCCGATCCGGGAAGCGGCCGACGCCCGTTCGGCCCTGCTCTACCGTCTGCGCGAGGGCGAGGCCGTCAAGATCATCGGCCGCGGGGAGGGCCCGGTGACGGTCGGCGACTACAGCAACTTCTGGTATCAGGTGCTCACCGCCGACGGCACGCAGGGGTTCACGTTCGGGGAGTTCCTGCTGCTGTTCGAGACCGGAGAGGATCCGCAGGCGGCGGCCGACCAGCTGCTCGGCGAAGAGACGGGGCTTGAGCGCATCACCGGTGTCGCGTGGCGCCCGCAGTACTACGCCGACATGCTGCTCCGCCGGCGGATCGACCTCACGCGGCTGAACGACACGTACGGGTTCACGGTCGAGCCGGGCAGCCGGACCGTCCCGACGGCGGGGGAGGTTCTGCCGCAGGGCCCCGGCGGGCTGGCGCGCATGCGACTCCCTGAGCTGGATCTGGCGTTCGCATTCGACCGGATCGATCGCATTGGCAAGGAGGTGTTCGTCCTGCACGGCAGCGGCGTCCGGATCGTCTCGGAAACCGAGTGGAGCATCATGGTCTCGTTCCAGCATGAAGGACGGCTGCAGACGCAGAAGTTCGTCGTCCTCGACGCTGACGTGCAGGATCTGATCGCTGCCGAGCGGGAGCGCCGGGACAGGATCTACGAAGCGCTGCGCGAAAGCGGGCCGACGCTGCGGTCGAGCGCCTACGGCGAGGTGCTGCTGGAGCCGTCGCAGCGGTTCCGCTGGAGCGGCTTCGAGCGGCTGGTCCCGGGCGTCATCCCCGCCGACGCGGCGGGCACCGGAACCGTCACCCTGCGGCTGCACCTGTCGCGGCCGCTGCGCGCCGAGTACTCCGGCGCGCTCACCATGGCGTTTGATCGCGGCGGCGAAGCAGCGTCGCCGGCGGCGGTCACCTTCGTCTACGCGCGTGACGAAGAGGGGATCCGCATGGCTCTGGCGGGCGACGTCGATGAAGAGCAACTCCTGGTGCTGGGCACGGCGGCCCCGCCGCTGGTGATCTACTTCCGGTTCGCGGGCTGACGTGGCTGCCGTCACCCTGGAAGGGGTCAGCGTCGCCTACGGCGCGCAGACGGTGCTCGCCGGCGCAAGCACCACGCTGGCACGGGGAGACCGTGTCGCCCTGGCCGGTCCCAACGGCAGCGGCAAGAGCACGCTGCTGCGCGTGGCCGCCGGCGAGCTTCCCCCGGACGCCGGCAGCGTGCGCCTGCAGCGCGGCGCGCGGGTGTGCTACCTGCCGCAGTCCGGGTCCGGCGACGACGCGGCCAGGTCCGGGCGGACGGTCGTCCAGGAACTGGAGCGTGCGTTCACGGACCTGCACGCGGTGGCGGCCGAGGCCACGGCGCTGGAGGGGCGCATGGCCGACGGAGATGACGTCGAGGAGGTGCTCACCGCGTACGGGGAGCTTCTCGAACGGCTGGAGCGCGGCGGCTACCACGAGCGCGACCGTGAGATCGGCGTCGTCATGCGCGGCCTGGGGTTCGAGGAATCGGACCGCGACCGGCCGGTCAGCGAGCTGTCCGGCGGCTGGGAGATGCGGGTCGCGCTGGGCCGCGTGCTGCTGAGCCGCGCCGACCTGCTGCTCCTCGACGAGCCCACCAACTACCTGGACCTGCCGGCGCGCGAATGGCTGGAGGGCTTCCTGGCGCGCGGCGAAGGCGGCTTCATGGTGGTCGCCCACGACCGCGAGTTCCTGGATCGCTGCTGCCAGAGCGTGCTGGAGATCCGCGACGGCCGGCTCCGCTCCTACGCGGGCGGCTACTCCGACTTCGAGCGGGCGCGGGCCGAGCAGGTCCGCGCCGACGCCAAGGCGTACGACATGCAGCAGGAAGAGATCGAACGGATCGAGGCGTTCATCCGCCGCTTCCGCGCCACCGCCTCCAAGGCGCGCCTGGTGCAGAGCAGGATCCGCTACCTGGAGAAGCTGCCGCGCCGCGAGCGGCCGGTGCAGGCGCCGACCATCAAGCTGTCGCTGCCCGATCCGCCGCGCAGCGGCAAGGTGCCGCTGACCTGCGCCGGGTTGGCAAGGCGCTACGGCGACCTGCAGGTGTACGCGGGCGTCGACCTGGAGGTGGAGCGCAACGACCGGCTGGCCGTGGTCGGCAAGAACGGCGCCGGCAAGTCCACGCTGATGCGGGCCCTGGCCGGCGCAGAGGAGCCGAGCGCCGGCTCGATCAGGCGGGCCGTGGGCCTGCGGCAGGCGTACTTCGCGCAGGATCAGGAGCGGCAGCTCGATCCCGGGCTGACGGTGCTGGAGACGGTTCAGGCCGCCGCGGCCGCCGACCAGCAGCAGAAGGTCCGCGACCTGCTTGGCGCCTTCCTGTTCAACGCGGACGACGTCGACAAGCCGGTGGGCGTGCTGTCCGGCGGCGAGCGCGTGCGCGTGGCGCTGGCGCGCCTGCTGCTGCAGCCGATCAACCTGCTGCTGCTGGACGAGCCCACCAACCACCTGGACATCGTCTCCACCGAAGCGCTGGCGCGCGCCCTGGAGCAGTACCGGGGAACGCTGATCGTGGTCTCGCACGACCGCGCGTTCCTGCGCCGGCTGGTCACCGGCGTCCTGGAGGTGGACCGCGGCGGCGCCCGCCTGTACCCCGGCGACTTCTCCTACTACGAATGGAAACGGAAGAACGAGGATGAGGACGCCCCCGCTCGCGCCACCGACCGGCGCAGGAGCCGGGACCGCATCAGGGAGAAGCCGCAGCCCCGGTCGCGGGCTGCCAGCGAGGATCGGGTGCTGGAAGAGCTGGAGGAGCTGGAGCAGCAGCGGATGCGGATCGAGGCGGACCTGGCGCGCGAGGACACGTGGCGCGACGGGCAGGCGATGCGCGAGCTGAAGCGGTCGCTGGCCCGCAACCGGGAACGGGAGCACGAGTTGACGAGCTCGCTCTCGTCCGATTGAAGCCGGGGGAGTAGATTATCCGCACGACGCCATGAACGAACCGTTTCACGCGTACGACATTCGCTCGGTGTACGGCGCGGGCATCGACGTGCCGGTGGCATACCGGATCGGCCGCGCGCTGGCCCGGCACCTGGATGCCGAGCGCTACCTGCTCGGCCACGACGCGCGCACCCACTCGCCGGCGCTCAGTGAAGCCCTGGCGCGCGGGCTTGCCGCCGAAGGGCGGCGCGTGGCAAGCGTCGGCCTCACGACCACACCGGCGCTCCACTTCCTGCAGATCGAGGCCGGCTGCGACGCCGGCGTGATGGCGACCGCCTCGCACAACCCGCCCCAGTACCATGGTTTCAAGGTCTTCGACGGCACCGGCGGATCGGTGAGCTACGCCAAGGGACTGTCGCGTGTGGAGGCGCTGCTGGCCGAGGTCGAAGGCGAGGAGGCCGGCGCCGCCCGGCCGCTTCCGGAGCCCGCGCCGTCCGTGGACGGGTACGTCGACCTGGTAGCCACGGCCGCGGAAGGGGCACCGTTGGCGCCGGTCGTGGTGGACGTGTCCAACGGCTCGGCCGGAGCGCTGACGCGGGCGGTGTCCGACCGGCTGGGCGGCTTCGTGACGGTGCTCAACGGCGACCCGGACGGCACGTTCCCGGCGCATCCCCCCAACCCGCTGGAGGAGGCCAGCCTGTGCGACATCGCGCCGGCGGTGCGCGCCGGCGACGCGGCCTTCGGGGCGATCCTCGACGGCGACGGCGACCGGGTGATGTTCGTCGACGAGCGCGGCGAGGTGGTGGCCGCCCCCTTCAGCGGCGCCCTGCTGGCCCGGGAGATGCTGAGGCGCCATCCGGGAGCCGCGATCGTCCACGACCTGATCGCCTCGCGCGTGTTCGCCGAGGAGATCGCCGCCGCCGGCGGCCGCGCGGTGCGCGCGGCGGTGGGCTACACCCACCTGTACGACGCGATGGTGGAAGCGGACGCCGTGTTCGGCTGCGAGACCTCGGGACACCTGTACTTCCGCGTCTCAGATTCCTTCTTCACCGAGTCGGCGCTGTACGCGATCGTGATGATGGCGGCGCTCCTGGCACGCGGCGGGCAGCCGCTGTCGGCGCTGGCCGCGCCGCTGCGCAGCCGCTACGCGCAGTCGGCGGAGATCAACCTGCCGGTCGACGCCCGCGAGGAGGCGCTGGCGGCGATGGAACGAATCCGTCACCGCTACCGCGACGCGGAGCTCGACACCCTGGACGGGCTGTCGGTGGCGTACGGCCACGTCTGGTTTACCATTCGCCCGAGCAATACGGAGCCGCTGCTGCGGCTGCGCCTGGAAGGGCGCGACGCCGACACCGTGGCGGCCACGCTGGCGGAGGTGCGCGCCGTCATCGAAGGAAGGGAACGATGAAGATCCGATACAACGCGCCGGTGGTGTTGAGCTACGCGGTCGCGGCCGCGGTCGTGATGGTGATCGACCAGATCGCGGGCGCGCAGTTCGCGGAGAGGAACTTCGCCATTCCCGGCAGCCTGGCCGGCTCGGCGCCGCTCGGCTACCTGCGGTTGATCACCCACGTGCTCGGGCACGCCAACTGGGCGCACCTGCTCGCCAACTTCGCGCTGATCCTCCTGATCGGGCCGATCCTGGAGGAGAAGTACGGCTCCTGGCCGCTGCTGCTGATGATGGCGATCACGGCGCTGGCCACCGGCGGCCTGAACGTGCTGTTCCTGTCCACCGGCTTGATGGGCGCCAGCGGCATCGTCTTCATGATGATCCTGCTGAGCTCGTTCACGAACATCCGCTCCGGGGAGATCCCACTCACCTTCGTGCTGGTGGTCCTGATGTACCTGACGCGCGAAGTGTTCGCCGCCGTCACCGAGGATTCGATCTCGCAGTTCGCCCACATCGCCGGGGGCATCTGCGGCAGCCTGTTCGGCTTCGCGATCACCCGCGCGGCGCCGCAGCTCGCGCAGCCGGCCCAGCCGACAGACCACCTGGAGGAGTGACCATGAGCCCGCGCTACGACGCCGACACCCTGCGCACCTTCGCCGCCGACGTGATCCGCGCCTTGGGCGGCTACGCCGAGCACGCCGAGATCGTCGCCCGCCACCTGGTGCTGGCCAACCTGGTCGGCCACGATTCGCACGGCGTGTTCCGCCTGCCGCAGTACGCGGACTTCCTGGACCGCGGCCACATCGACCCGGCGGCGCGTCCGACCGTGGAGCGCGAGACGCCGTCGACGGCCGTGATCGACGGCCACAACACCTGGGGCCACGCGGTCGCGGAGCTCGCCACGCAGATCGCCGCGGCCAAGGCGGACCGCACCGGCATGGCCGCGGTCGGCGTGCGCAACGCCTTCCACGTCGGCCGCGCCGGCGCCTACCCGGCCATGCTGGCCGAGCAGGGGCTGATCGGGCAGATCTTCTGCAGCGCCGAGGGCTCGGCCTTCATCGCTCCGTGGGGCGGCACCGAGCGGCGGCTTTCCACCAACCCGATCGCCATCGCCGTCCCCACCGGCGGCGAGCCGATCCTGGTCGACATGACCACCAGCGTGGTGGCCGAAGGCAAGGTGAAGCTGGCCCGCACCGCCGGCAAGACGCTGCCGCCGGGCTGGATCCTGGACAAGGATGGGGAGCCGAGCACGGACCCGGAGGCGCTGTACGCGGACGGCACGCTGCTGCCGCTCGGCGGGAGCGTCGGGCACAAGGGCTACGGACTGTCGGTCATCGTCGACCTGCTCGGCAGCGTCCTCAACGGGGGTGCGCCCGGCATGATGGGGCCGATCCTGCACAACCACTTCCTGCTGCAGGCGTTCGACCCGGCGACGATCACGGACCGCAGCGCGATGGAGGCGGCGCAGGAACGCTACTTCGAGTACCTGCGCTCGTCGCGGAAACGGGCCGGCGTGACGGAGATCCTGCTGCCCGGAGAGCCGGAGCAGCGCTCGGCGGCCGACCGGCAGGCGAACGGCATCCCGCTCGACACCGGCGTGATCAGCTCGCTCGACGAGCTCTGCGCGCGGCTGTCCGTCACCCCCTTGGCGGAGCGCACGTAGCGGACAGCGGTCGACATCTCACGCGGGGCGTCCGTCAGCCCAACAGCAGCTCGCCCACCAGGGCCAGGGCGAATCCCAGGACCGCGCCGAGCGGCGGCGACCAGTGGCGATCCAGCCGCGCCTGCGGCGCGATGTCCTGGAACGTCAGGTAGAGGATGCCGCCCGCGGCAAACAGCATGATCGCGCCCAGGATCGCGTCCTGATCGGCCAGCCAGAACCAGCCGACCGCCCCGCACACCGGCCCCAGCAGCGCGAGCAGCAGCATGCGGCGCAGCGCGACGCCGGGGCGAACGTTGCCGGACAGCTCCCGCCACGCGTTGAAGCCCTCGGGGAGGTTCTGCAGCCCGATCAGCAGCGCCAGCACGACGGCACCGTCGGCGCCGGCCGCGAACATGCCGCCGAGCGCCAGCGACTCCGGCAGGAAGTCGGCCCCCATGGCGATGAACTGCGGCGCCGAGCGGTGCCGCTTCGCCTGCACGCGGTCCAGCGCCATGAACGCCGCGCCGCCGCCCAGCAGCAGCGCCGTGGCCACCACCGGATGCGACAGGCGGGCGGCTCCTTCCGGCACCAGCACCAGCGCGACGGCGCCCACCAGCACGCCGCCGCCGAAGGCGATCACGAAGTGCCGGAACTCTTGCTCCAGCCAGCGCGGCCCGATGTGCCTGATCGCGGCCAGGCCGGCGCCCACCGGTATACAGGCGCCGGCCAAGGCCGTCCACAGCAGCAGCTCGGCCAGGCGCCCCATCAGGCGCGCGCCGGTTGACCGCGCAACGGACAAGCTCTCAGCATGGGCAGTCGTGAGTGAGCCTATCGTAACGAATGCAGAGCCCGTGCCGGAGCGTGCCAGGATCGCGGTGATCGGCGCCGGCATCGTCGGCAATTGCCTGGTCGCCCACCTGGCGGAGCTGGGCTGGGAGGATCTGGTCCTGGTCGACAAGGGACCGCTGCCCAACCCGGGCGGCTCCACCGGCCACGCGTCCAACTTCATCTTCCCGACCGATCACGGCCGCGAGATCGCCATGCTGACGCTGGAGAGCCAGCGCCAGTACGAGGAGCTGGGGGTGAACACCACCTGCGGCGGGGTCGAGGTCGCGCGCACCGACGAGCGCATGGAGGAGTTGCGCCGGCGCATGACTTCGGCGCGCTCCTGGGGCATCGAAGCGGAGCTGTTGACGCCGGACGAGGTGGTCGCACGCATTCCGTACGTGGACGGCGCCGTCATCAAGGGCGGCTTCTGGATGCCGGCCGTGTCGGTGGTGGACTCGGTGAAGGCCGGCACCATCATGCGCGAGCGCGCCCTGGCCAAGGGCGTGCTGACCGTGCTGGACAATACCGAGGTCACCGGGCTGGAGGCCGAGCCCCGGCCGTTCGGCCGGCCGCGCATCCGCACGGTCGTGACCGGCCGCGGCGCGATTGAGGTGGAGCAGGTGGTGGTCGCCTGCGGCGTGTGGAGCCCGCGCGTGGCGGCCATGGCCGGCGCCAGCATCCCGCTCACGCCGGCCGTGCACCAGATGGCCGACATGGGCCCGATCGACCTGATGAAGAAGACCGGCAACGAGATCGGCTATCCGATCGTGCGCGACATGGACGTGTTCATGTACGAGCGGCAGAGCCACGAGGCGATGGAGGTGGGCTCCTACGCGCACCGCCCGATCCTGGTGCGCCCGGACGACATCCCTTCCCTGGCGGAGGCCGAGCGCTCGCCCACCGAGATGCCGTTCACGGGCGACGACTTCGCCCCGCAGCTCGGCCACGCGCGCGAGATCATGGGCGAGCTCCTCGCCGGCTCCGAGATGCAGTACGCCGTGAACGGCCTGCTCTCCCTCACCCCGGACACGCAGCAGGTGCTGGGCGAGACCGCGGAGGTCGAGGGGCTCTGGTCGGCGGCGGCGGTCTGGATCAAGGAGGGTCCGGGCACCGCGCGGCTGATCGCCGAGTGGATGACCCACGGCTACCCGCGCCTGTGCGACCCGCACGGCTCGGACATCACCCGCTTCTACGCGCACGAGCGCACGGAGCGCCACATCCGCGCGCGCGCGGACGAGCACTTCAACAAGACCTACGGCATCGTCCACCCGCGCGAGCAGTGGGCGAGCGAGCGCGGCATGAACCGCGCCCCGTTCCACGACCGCACCGCCGCGCTGGGCGCCGAGCTGTACGACGCGCGCGGCTGGGAGCGCCCGCAGTGGTACGCGTCGAACGCCGACCTGGTGGAGCGCTACGGCGTGCCCGACCGCCCGCACGAGTGGGACCGGCGCTGGTGGTCGCCGATCATCAACGCCGAGCACCTGCACCTGCGCGAGAAGGTCGGGATCGTCGACCTGAGCGCGTTCCAGCTCTTCGACGTCTCCGGGCCCGGCGTCGTGCCCTACCTGGAGCGGCTGACGGTCAACAAGTGCGACCGGCCGCCGGGCAGCTCGATCTACACCCCGCTGCTCACCCCGGACGGCGGCATCCGCGCCGACCTGACCATCCAGCGGCTGGCCGCCGACCGCTTCCGGATCGTCACCGGCGCCTTCGACGGCGCCCGCGACGAGGTGTGGTTCCGCCGCCACCTGCCGGACGACGGCTCGGTGCAGTTCGAGAACCGGTCGTCGGCGCTGTGCACGATCGGCGTCTGGGGACCGGACGCGTGCGCGCTGCTCGACGGCATCACCGACACCGGCCTGTCGCAGGAGGAGTTCCCCTACGGGACGCTGCGGGAGGCGATCATCGACGGCGTGCCGGTGACCATGCTGCGCATCTCCTACGTGGGCGAGGGCGGCTTCGAGATCACCGCGGCCATGCAGCATGGCGTGCGCCTGTGGGATGCGCTGTGGGAAGCGGGCCGCCCGCTCGGCGCCCGCCCGGTCGGCATCGGCGTCTACGGCACCACCGGCCGCATGGAGAAGGGCTACCTGCTGATGGGCTCGGACCTCACCGCGGAGTACTCGCCGGTGGAGGCCGGCCTGGCCCGCCCGCGCGTGAAGCGCGACGACTTCATCGGCAAGCAGGCCTACCTGAAGGCGCGCGCCGACGGTCCGCTGGCGACGATGTGCGCGCTGACCATGGACGACCATGCCGGCACGGCCGGCATCGACCGCTTCCCGACCGGCGGCAACGAACCGATCCTGACCCTGGACGGTGAGCGCATCGCCGACGCGCACGGCCGCGAGTCGCGCGTGACCTCGGCCGGCATGGGACCGTCGGTGGGCACGTACCTGCTGTTCGCCTACCTGCCGGCCGATTACGCGGCGGCCGGAACCCGCCTGCAGGTGCTGTACATGAACGAGCCCTTCCCGGTGACCGTCGCTCCGGGTCTGGCCCTGTTCGATCCGGCCGACAGCCGCATGAAGGCATGAGTTCCCGGCCGCGCCGGCGGCGTTGACCCATGGCAGATCAGTCCATCGAGCAGACCGAGGCTCAGATCGAGCAGGCTGCGGCCCTGCAGACCCACCTGGCCGGCGACCGCCATCGGCCCCGCTACCACTTCATGCCGCCGGCGGCGTGGATGAACGACATCAACGGCGCGCTGTTCTGGCGCGGGCGCTACCACATCTTCTACCAGATCAACCCTCACGGCGCGTACTGGCACCGCATCCAGTGGGGTCACGCCTCCAGCGTCGATCTCGTGCACTGGGTGCACCACCCGGTCGCGCTGGAGCCGGACCCGCACGGACCCGACCGCGTCGGCTGCTTCAGCGGCGGCGCCCTGGTCAGCAAGGAGGGCGTCCCGACCCTCATCTACTTCGGCAACCCCGACGGCGTCTGCATCGCGGAAAGCCATGACGATCTGCTGATCCACTGGACCAGGCATCCCGACAACCCCGTGATCCCGCAGCCGCGCGAAGGCGACGCGGACTTCGGCCGCTACGAGGTTCACGACCCCTGCGCGTGGCTGGACGGCGACACCTACTACGCGGCGGTCAACCGACGCCATCCGAACGGCGCGGGCGACGGTGCGTACCTGTTCAAGTCGGAGGACCTCCGCCGCTGGCAGTTCGTCGGCATCTTCTACCGGTCACGCCGCGAGTGGACGGAGCCGGACGAGGACTGCGCCGTCCCCGACTTCTTCCCGCTCGGCGACCGCCACATGCTGCTGTTCTGCAGCCACCTGCAGGCCACCCAGTACTACCTGGGCGAGTTGCAGGGCGAGCGGTTCCATCCCCGGATCCACGGCCGCCTGAGCTGGGAAGGGGGCCAGCTCGGCGGCCCGCGCACGCTGCTGGATGGCTCCGGGCGGCGCATCTTCCTCGACTGGGTGCGCGAGATCCGCGGAGAGGAGCGGGAGCGCGCGGCCGGCTGGTCGGGAGTGATGACGCTGCCGCGTATCCTGGGGCTGGCCGCCGACGGCACCCTGACCATCGAGCCGGTGCCCGAGGTGGAGCGGTTGCGCTACCGCCACCGCCGCCGGCAGTCGCTCGCCGTGGCCGACGGCGCCGACGCGGTGGTGGCCGGCGTCGCCGGTGACACGCTGGAGCTGGCGCTGGAGGTCCACCCGGCGCACGCGGCCGAGGCGGGCGTCGCGGTGCGCTGCTCGCCCGACGGCGAGGAACAGACGCCGATCGTGTACGACGCGCGCGCCGGAGTGATCCGGGTCGACGTGAGCCGCTCGTCGCTCGACCGCCAGATCGTCTACCACCGCTACCGGACCAGCAGCAACGGCCGTGCGCTGATGGACACGCTGCCTGAGAGCGAACGAACGGTGACGGCCCAGGAGGCGCCGTTCCGCCTGGCCGCCGGCGAGCCCCTGAAGCTGCGCCTGTTCCTGGACCGGTCGCTGCTGGAGGTGTACGCCAACGGCCGCCAGTGCGTGACCCAGCGCATCTACCCGACCCGAGAGGACGCCGTTGATATCCGGCTGCTGGCCCGCGGCGGCCCGGCCACTGTGAGCCGGCTGGACGCTTGGGACCTGGCTCCGGCCCATCCGTGAGGTAGCGCCGGCACGGACCCGCGCAGCGTTCTCAGATGCGGCCGGTGCGGCGCAGCAGCTTCAGGTGGTTGCGCACGTTGTCGTGCTCGAAGTAGGCGTCCTGCAGGTGGCGCATGCCCGTGGAGCGAAGCGCCGAGCGGCCGTGCAGGACGCGGTGGCTGGCCATCAGCATGATGTGGCCGGCCTCCAGCCGGCAGGAAGCCCGGACGCCGGGGTCGTTCATGCGCGTCGACAGCTCGTGGTAGGCGGCGTAGAAGTCGCCGAGCCGCGGCTCGGACAGCGGAATGGGCTGCATCTGCTGCGTGTTGAAGCGCACCAGCCGGACGTTGCCGCCGGCGTCCAGGTCGATCACGGGATTGACCGCGTAGCTCTCCTCATCGTCGCTGAACAGGCGGAACGGCACCGGAACCGCACAGAGCGCGTCGAACTTCTCCGGGTGGTCGCGGCGCAATCCGTCCACCACGCCGAACGCGTCCACGATCGCGGAGTCGCCGCCCTCGCACTCGTTCACCAGCATGTGCAGGAGCTGCACGCTCGGCGGCCAGTTGTAGCTGGTGAAGTCGTTGTGCGGGGCGAGCGCCAGCTTCGTGTGCGCGATGCTGTAGCCGGCCGGATCGACCACGACGTCGTGGATCCGGTCGAACACCACCTCGCGGATCGGCCCCAGCCGGGCGGCGAGCTGCTCCGAGGAGTCCGGCTCGGTGGGGGCGTCGACCAGCACGCACGCGCCGGTCTCCAGGAAGTCCTCGATCAGCTCCGCGGCGGTGCGGTCGTGGTCCAGGAATCGCCGGTAGTCGAACTGCCGCGGCCGGAAGCTGCCGTCCCAGTAGCGCGGCTCGGTGCGAGGCAACTCGATGAGGTCGTGGATCTCGCTCGACCGATAGCGCGTCCGGTGCCCGTCCGGCCACGCGATGGCGATCGCCTCGTCCTCGCGGCCGGGACGCTCGATGCCGACCTGGCTGGGCCGCAGGTCCACAGCGACCCGGAACAGGTGGAACCGCTTCTCCGTGGTCTGCTCGACCCGGCACTCGCTGCAGCCGCAGTTGTCGCGCAGCCACAGGTAGGGAAGATCGGTCTGCGCGCCATCCTGCCAGACCGCGGCCAAGGCTTCGCCGTTCTCGGCGACGCTGCTGATCGAGTGATACATGGCGGACCCTCAATCGGTGATGACCGGCCCGGAACCCGGGCACGCGAACGCTACCGCGTATCAAGGAGTGCCGTTTCGGCCTGTGTCAAGAGTTTTTTGGAAAAAATTAACTCGCCGCGCCAGGGCTGTTGACCCGCGTATCGGTCCCGCATACACCATGCACAACGGGAGAGTTATAAGCATGCATACGACGACGCCGCCCGATGCGCCCACGGTGAGCTTCGCCCACATGGCGGACGGCACCCGCGAGGACTACGAGCTGCTCGCGCGGTTCGAGGACGAGTTCGCCGCCGGCACCGCCGACCGGGTCCTGGCGCAGCTCCGCGAGCTGTCCGGATCGCTGGCCGGCTACCAGGTCGACCGGCTGGAGCACTCGCTGCAGACCGCGACGCGCGCCTACCGCGACGGCGCGGAAGAGGAGATGGTGGTGGCGGCCCTGCTGCACGACATCGACGACCTGCTGGCCCCGCACAGCCACGGGGAGCTTTCCGCCCTCATCCTGCGCCCCTACGTGACCGAGCGCACATACTGGATCGTCCGCCACCACGGGCTGTTCCAGCTCGTCTACTACGGCCACTTCCGCGGCTGGGACCCGAACGCGCGCGACAAGTACCGCGACCACCCGTGGTACCAGGACGCGGTGGACTTCTGCCACCGCTGGGACCAGTGCGCGTTCGACCCCGACTACGAATCGCTGCCGCTGGATTTCTTCGAACCGATGGTGCGCCGCGTGTTCGCGCGCGAGCCGTTCAGCCTTGCCCCCAGGGAGCACTCATGACCACGCAACCACAGAGCGTCGACCAGTCCGACCGCGTCGTCCCGATCAACCTGCGTCAGAGCGGCCGCACCCCGACCGAGCTGCTCATCTCCACCCGCGTGCGCAAGTCGCCCTACTGGCACCTGTCGCACGCGGCGGGCTGCTGGCGCGCCACGGTCTACAACCGCATCTACCACCCACGCGGCTACGTGCGGCCGGAGGACGGCGGCGCGGCGGCCGAGCACGAGGCGCTGACACACCACGTCACCATGTGGAACGTCGCGGTCGAGCGGCAGATCCGCGTCAAGGGGCCGGACGCGGAGCGGTTCACGGACTACGTCATCACCCGCAACGCGAAGCGCATCAAGCCCCTGCACGCCAAGTACGTCATCCTCTGCAACGAACGGGGCGGCATCCTCAACGACCCGGTGCTGCTGCGCCTGTCGGAAGACGAGTTCTGGTTCTCGCTCGCCGACTCCGACCTGCTGTACTGGCTGCAGGGGGTCAACGTCGGCATGCGCATGGATGTCGAGATCGACGAGATCGACGCCTGCCCGGTGCAGATCCAGGGGCCGAAGTCGGAGGCGCTGATGGCCGACCTTGTGGGCGAGGGGATCCGCGACATTCCCTATTACGGGGTCATGGAGGCGGAAATCGCCGGCTGTGATGTCGTCATCTCCCAGTCCGGCTTCTCGGGCGAGAAGGGATACGAGATCTACCTGCGCGACGCCACGCTGCACGCCGAGAAGCTCTGGAACGCGGTGCTGGAAGCGGGCAAGGCGCACCAACTCATGGTCATAGCCCCCGGCCACCAGCGCCGTATCCAGGCCGGCATCATGTCCTGGGGCCAGGACATCGACCACGAGACGCTGCCGTTCCAGTGCGACCTGGCCTACCAGGTGCCCCGCAAGAAGAAGGCCGACTACATCGGCAAGGCGGCGCTGGAGCGCGTCCGCGAGCAGATCGACGCCGGCAAGCCGCCCTTCAAGATGACGATGGCCGGCATGACCATGGGCGGCAAGCCGATCGACGACTACGCGCCCGACTTCTGGCTGCTGTCCGACGCCGACGCGGGCGATCCGATCGGCTTCCTGACGTCGCCGTGGCACGCGCCGGAGCTGGGCTGCAACATCGGGATGGGGTGGGTGCCGGTCGGACGGTCGGCTATCGGCACCGAGCTCACCGTGTGGCTGCCGGACGAGTACGCCAGCGAGCCGGGCAAGCCCGACCGCGCGCAGGTGTGCGAGGTGCCGTTCCGCCCGTCGGTCAATCCCTCCGCGCGCGAGATCGCGCACGCCCGCGGCGAGGACGCCACGATCTGAGCGGCTGGCGAGCGTGACTGCCGGAATCGCCGACGGCGAGCCGCCTCTCGATCGGGAGCGGCTGTTCCGCGGCGAGATCCTGGCGTTCCGGCGGATGCCGTCCATGGCGTCCCTGGCGGAGCGGGCGCGGGTGATGGCCTGCGCGGCGTTCGCGCCACATGCCCCGCCGGACGCTCAGGCGTCGCTGGACCGCGCGGAGTTCCTGGCGCGGGCCGGGGACCTCCGGCGCTCCTTCATGCGGGACGCAGAGGTGCGCGCGGCGTTTCGGGCGATGATCGAGGCGCTGGGGCTCGACCCCGCCTCCACCTGCTCCGACCGCCTCATCCTGCGCCTGCAGCCAAGCGGCGACACCCACCGCGGCCGGCGCGTGCGGGATCTGCCCGCGCACCGCGACACCTGGGGTTCCAACGTCATGGCGCAGATCAACCTGTGGGGGCCGGTGTTCCCGGTCGAGGCGGGCGCCACCATGGTGATCTGGCCGGCGCTGTTCGAACGGCAGGTGCCGAACACCAGCGCCGAGTGGGACCTGGAACGGCTGCGCGAGTCGCCCGGGCGCTACCCGCTGCTGCCCGAGTGCCGGGCGCCGCTCGACGACGCCGAGGGAGTCCCGGTCGTGATCGAGCCCGGCGACCTGCTGTGCTTCTCCGGGGCGCACCTGCACGCCAGCCGTCCCAACCGGACGGGCCGGACGCGGGTCAGCATCGACAGCCGCATCGTCGACCGCGGCGACGTGCGCGCCGGACGCGGGGCGCCGAACGTCGACGGCCGCGCTCCGCGGGTCGCTCCGGAGTGGTTCCGCGGCATCGGGGACGGCCGGCCGCTCGGGTGAGGGTGACGGGCAGCGCCGCTTCGGGCGACGATCGGAGCGCCACGGGCGCAGGAGGAGAGCCATGACCAGCTATCAGATCGTCGAGTGGGGCGCGCCGCTCGCCGAGAACCACTACGAGACGCCGGAGCCCACGGGGACCGAGGTGCTGCTGCGCGTGACCTCCTGCGGCGTCTGCCACAGCGACCTGCACATCCGCGCCGGCTACTTCGACATGGGCCATGGCAACCAGCGCCGGCTGGAGAACGTCGGCGTCAAGCTGCCGCTGACGCTCGGGCACGAACCGGTCGGTGAGGTCGCGGCACTGGGCCCCGACGCCACCGGCGTGTCGGTCGGCGACAAGCGCGTGTGCTGGCCGTGGGTGGGCTGCCGGAGCTGCGCCGCCTGCCTGCGGGAGGAGGACATCTTCTGCGAGGCCGGCCGCTACCTGGGCGCCCGCGTGGACGGCGGCTACAGCGACTACATGCTGGTCCCTCATCCTCGTTACCTGCTGCCCTACGACGGGGTGGAGGAGGCGGCGGCCGCCACCTACGCGTGCGCGGGCATCACCGCCTACGCGGCGCTGAAGCGGGCCGTCGGCGGCCTGACCCGTGACGACACGCTGTTGCTGGTCGGGGCGGGCGGCTTGGGCACCAGCGGCCTGCGCGTGGTGCCGGCCATGACCGAAGCGAGGGTCGTCGTGGCCGACACCGATCCGGCCAAGCGCGAGCTGGCCGAACGGCTCGGCGCGGCACAGACCATCGACAACGGTGACCCCGATGCCGCCGCAAGGCTGAAAGAGCAGACCGGCGGCGTGGCCGCGTCGGTGGACTACGTCGGCATGCCGCAGACCACCCTGTTCGCGATCGACACGCTGCGCCGCGGCTGCACGCACGTGGTCGTCGGCCTGTACGGCGGCGCGCTGGACATGCCGATGCCCAATCTGATCTACAAGCTGCTGAACCTGCGCGGCTCGCACGTCGGGACCCCGCAGGACCTCGCCGAGTTGCTCGAGCTGCGCCGCGCCGGCCGGATCGAGCCGCCGCCGATCGCCGAACGCCCGCTCAGCGAGGTCAACGACGTCCTCACCGAGCTCACCGAAGGCAAGATCGAAGGCCGGATAGTCCTGCGCCCGTAGTCACCTATGCACGCGCTTGACCGAGTGATGAGTTACAAGGGATACCAAGCGGCGATTACCTTCGATCATGACGCAGAGGTCTTCCATGGAGAGGCGGTCGGCACTCGGGATGTGATCTTTTGAGGCGACTTCGGTGGGGATTATATGCGGTGCTAGGCAGGATTCCAGAATGGGGGTCTCAATAGCTCGACCAGCCGAGGGGACAGATCAGTGCGTAGATCATCTGCACTATGACGTGGACCGAGGGCAGCCTGACAAGGGTTCGTCTTCATCTTCCTGATCGAGCCACTTGCGCGCTAAGTCTGCGAGATCAGCATGCAGGTTGGCAAGTACATCAAATCCTTTCATTCCACCGCCGGAATAAAATTCATGCGTGTTGTTTACGGTTCCGTCTTTGGGCGGAGGTGGGCGCATCCAGTATTTCCGGTCTATGTGACATAGGCTATCCAGGTATTCCAGCAACTCATTCTTGTTCCATCGCCATCTGGTGATTATTCGGTCGATTTCAGCCGTACGACCTTGTTTTTTTCCTTGAGGATTCTATATGCGTCGCTTGGATTATGCCCAGCAGCCGCTTGTTCCATGGTCGCCGCCTCCACTAGAACCTTGAAAACAAACTCGAATGCGTAGCCAGCGCAGACATTGGCTACACTCAACTCATTCAACTGTTCTCCTTCGCGCAATATCTTGTTCTTTCGGTGGAGCATATCTGCAAGTTCCATCCACACTTTGGCGTCACCCAACAAAGGAGGATCACGTATTTCTATTTCCCATGGTATGTGCGGGCCGCTAAGGTCTCCGACACTTTGGCGCTGGTCCTTCATGGTCTCAAGTCTACCCGATGGGATGGAAAGGGCAAGTGATTGGAGCGATAGCACGCGGCATGCCGGACGGTCAACTCAACTCCACTACCCGGATCTGAGCATCACCTCCATGGGCGTGCCGCTGGATTGACCTGGGCAGGGTCGGCCACCGGGCTGCTTCCGACTTCGGTCTCGGCTGCTCCCCTTCGTTCTGTTCAGCGTCATCAAAGCAGTTCGAGTTGTTCGCGCTTCTCGTCGTGAGCATGTCGCGGGAACACGTAGGCGATCGAGCCGTTCTTGGTCGGCTGAATCTCCGCATACCCCTGTCCACGAGGGATCAAGGTGATCTTTCACGACATCCACGTCGACGCCGGTTCGCATTTCGCATCGCCACAGTGGTAGGGGTGATCGCGCCATCGGCCTGCTTCGCGGCTATCAGGATGCGTTGCTGCAGATGGGTTGAGTCACCATCGGGGATGGGGGGGCGGCTGGCGTAATCGGGGTTGACAGTCGGGCGGCAACCACTCTCACATTCCAGACAATGAGTTTCCATGGTACGTCCCGACTGCGATAACCGCCGAACACGAAACGGAGCCGAGTAACAACGAACGATGGAACTCTTGGCCTTTATCCTCCTTGTCGTCGCGGCGTGGGTGGTTCTCCGGGAATTGTTCAGGAAGCGCCCGCCCAAGCGACGCAGCCCCCGCCGACAACGCCGCACGGGCACGCTCGCCGGGAAAGCCTATGTCACCGACGGGGACGGGATTCGCGTGTCCGGGCAGGAAGTACGGTTCGCCGGTGTCGACGCGCCCGAGTGGGATCAGCGGGCCAAGCACCAGGACGGCTACTGGTTCGCACATGGGAGGCGTGTAAAGAGCGCCTTGATCCGCGAGATCGGTGGCAAGCGAGTTCACGTCACGGTCAAGGACTATGACAGATTTGGGCGTGCGGTCGGCATCGTGGCCTGCAACGGCAAGGATGTCGGGGAGTGGCTCGTCCGGGAAGGACACGCGATCGCTGCCTATAGTGACCGGTACAAACACGTGGAGCGGGAAGCGCGACAGGCCAAGCGGGGGATGTGGGGCCATTCTGTCAACATCGACCCCCGGCGGTGGCGGCATCGGGGTACGTTGCGGAGATAGTCCCCTCTGGATGTACGCCTACAACTTCGTCCAGCCGCACCGGAGCTGAAGCGGATCGCCGCCGGCAGTCGCGGCCGAGGTGATCGACTGGCCCATGGATGCCAGGGACATTCGTCGAGATGGTTGATGTAGAGTCGGAGGCGACGCGGCCCGGGAGGCGGGGACCGTACGGGAAGCGGAAGCGAGTCGACACCATGTTGCACATCGGCCTTGACTAACCCGCCCGCCGCCGGACGCGGGCGCCCCTGGCGCGTGCGCGGATCCTTCGGCATATGCCGCGTCCATAATCTGACAGGAGGTTGCGCGCGTATGGAACGGCGGATCACGGCAACGATTCTGTCGCTTGTCGCAGCACTGTCGGCGCCGGCAGTGTTCGCCCACGAGGATGCAAGCCCCAGCGATCGAAGCTGGCGTGGTGCTACTGACCAACTGCACTTGAGCGCCGGCAATCGCTCCGCGATCGTCGAGCTCCTGGCGCCGAAGTTCGGGATCGAGGGACTCCCGCGCGGCGTATCGGCGGAGAGCGCGATCGAGTTGCTCGACGCATTGAACCTGGTCTTTCTCGACTACGCGCTGTCGTATGTCGATGCAGGCCGCGCCGCCGAGCGCCTGGGACTGGGACCGACCATGACGGTGGAGCGCACGATTGAGTTCCTGGACGTGCTGAAGGTCGGGATCGAGCCTACGCCGCTGTTTCAGCGCATATCGACGTATGTCGATGTCGGCAGCTTTCTGGCCGCTCTCGACGAACTCGGGATCGCTCTGCCGTCGTTTGTCGATCCCGCTACGACCGCCGTTGCGAGCCCGGGGAGTAACGGGCGGATCGTCTGGCATGTCGGTCCCAACGTCCGCACGGAGCACTGGCGCGGCGGTCTACGCATCCACGCCGATAACGTCGTCTGGCCGCCAGGAGCCGCCTGAGCGCCCATCCGGCGACCTGGACGCCGACCACGCCCGAAGCCGGCGCCGTAGCGGCGCGTGACGCGGCGCCCCGATCAACGGGGCGCCGTTCCCACCGAAACGACCGCCTACGTGCGCCCGGCGCTTGGCGGTCGATGGTCGTGCGGCGCTGGCGCCGCGTCGGATGCGTGGCGCGGTCTTCCGCGTTGATGCGGTCCCCGAGCCAATCGGCGTGATCCTTGCTTACGGTGCCGTCTTCCGCGGATGCCTCCGCGACCATCTCCGCCCGCCGTCTACCGGGTACACGGCAACGGATGTTCGTTATTACTTTGTCAAGCATGGCTCCGCAGGCCGAAGACGAGTGGGAGTATCTCAAGAAGTGCTCAGCTCGCCGGGCGCCAGACCCTCCGAGCGCCGATACACGACGTCCCAGGTCGCTCGCGCGGGAGGCGTTCATCCCAACACTGTCCGCCTGTATGAGCGGATCGGATTGCTGGCGCCGATAGCGCGAACGGCGGGCGGTTATCGTTCGTTCTCTGAGCGGGATCTCGCGCAGATGCGAATCGCGCGCCTGGCGGTCGGCGGGCCCTACGTGGTGCCGAAGACTCTTGCCGTGGAAGCGGCGCGTCATGCCGCGTTGGATGATCTGGGAACCGCCCTGGAGCTTGCCGGGCGGTTCCGGTCGCTTGTCGCAGCGGAGGAAAAGAAAGCCCTCTTGGCGGCCGAAGCGCTCGACCGCTGGGCGGCCGGGCGGTCGTGCGCCGGACGAGAGCCGCGCATGGCGGTCTCGGCGGCCGCCGAGCGCGTCGGCGCGAGCACGACGGCGCTGCGCGACTGGGAGCGTAACGGCCTGATCGCGGTCCGCAGGGATCCGCGAAACGGCTATCGCACGTACACGACTGCGGATGTCGACCGGCTCCGGGTGATCCGCACGCTGCTGCGTGCCCGCTACAGCGCCATGTCGATCCTGAGAATGATGACCCACCTGGACCGCGGCGGGGCGAAGCTTCCTTCTATGGTGATCGATGCGCCGCGCGGCGACGAGACGGTCTACTCGGCTACCGACCGCTGGCGGAGCTCGCTCCGGGAGGCCGGGGTCCGGGCCGAGCAACTGCGGAGGGCGATCAGGGGGCTGATGACCAACCCGGATTAGCAACCCTCCACTGGCACCCCAACGTCGACACTGATCGGCGATGGGGAGAGGAATGCCGGCGATCGAGGTGCGAGCACTGACCAAGCGTTTTCGCGTACCGGTACGCGGCTCCGGTCTGGCTGCGGCGCTCGGCAGCCTGCTCCGCCGTTCCTACGATGTGGTCGAGGCGATCGGGGACCTGTCCTTCGCCGTGGACGAGGGCGAGATGATCGGTTTGCTCGGACCCAACGGGGCCGGCAAGACCACGACGCTCAAGATCCTTGCGGGCCTGCTGTTCCCGACCGGGGGTGAGGTGTCGGTGCTGGGACACACACCGTGGCGGCGGCGCCGGGAGTACCTGCGGCAGATCTCGATGGTGCTGGGCAACAAGAGTCAACTGACGTGGGACATCCCGGCGTCGGATTCGTTCGAGGTACTGCGGGAGATCTACCGGGTGCCGTGTGACGCGTACCGCAGGACCAGCACCGAGCTCATCGACCTGCTCGATGCCGGCGCGCTGCTCGCGAAGCCGGTGCGGACGCTGTCGCTGGGCGAGCGCATGAAGTGCGAGCTGATCGCGGCGTTCCTGCACCGCCCTCGCCTGGTATTCCTGGACGAGCCGACGCTGGGTCTGGACGTCACCATGCAGCGCAGGCTGCGGGAGTTCATCGCAGAACGGAACGCGGATGGGGTCACCGTATTGCTTACCAGCCACTACATGGCCGACGTGCAGGCGCTCTGCCGGCGCGTGCTGCTCGTCGATGAGGGTCGGCTGCTCTTCGACGGCACGCTCGACGACCTGAGCGCGCGGGTCGCGCCGTTCAAGCTGCTGACCGTGACCACGCGGACGCCGCCGCCAGCGTGGCCGCGGCTGCCGGCGACGCGTGTGCTGCGGTCGACCGACCAGGAGCTGGCGCTGCGCGTCGAGCGGGAGTCGGTGGCTCGCGTAACCGGCGCGCTCATCGAGCGATTGAGCCCGACCGACCTGAAGGTCGAGGACCCGCCGATCGAGGACGTGCTCGACCGCGTGTACGGCCGGGGGGAGCGGCCGTGAGGGCGGCGCTGGCGCTCGTCGCCCATACCTGGACCACGTGGTTTCAGTACAAGGGGTTCTTTTTCCTGCTGGCGTTCGGGTGGATGACGCAGCCCCTGATCTTCCTCTTCGTCTGGTCGAACGCCGCCGGGTTCGGCGCGATCGGCGGCTATGCGCGGGGAGACTTCGTCGCCTACTACCTGGTGCTGATCCTGGTCAATCAGCTCACCTTCGCGCAGGCCACGTGGACGGTCGGGGACCTCATCCGGGACGGCACCATGAACACCATCCTCCTACGGCCGATCGCACCGATCGTCGACACCGTTGCCGCGGAGATCGCCGGCAAGGTCGTGTTCCTGTCGTTCGCGGTTCCGGTCGCCGGTCTGTTGCTGCTCGTCCTGTCGCCGGCCGATGTCCGGTTGCCGGGAGATCCGATCCTGTTCGTGATCACGTTGCTGGCCGCCTGGGCTCTGCGGTTCCTGTGGGGCTACTGGCTGGCGCTGACGGCGTTCTGGAGCACAAGGTCCAATGCCCTTGTGCTGATGCAGGACGCGCTCGTCTTCGTGTTCGCGGGCCAGGTCGCGCCCACGGATCTGCTGCCGGGCGGCTTGCGGACCGTCGCGGAATGGCTGCCGTTCCGATACATGCTGGGATTCCCGATCGAGGTGCTGCTGGGCAGGGTGCACGAAGGCGCGCTGACACGGGGGCTGATCCTGCAGATCGCGTGGCTGACCGTGGCCGGCGGGCTGGCGTACTCGTTCTGGCGGCTGGGCGTGCGGCGCCATGCCGCCGTAGGAGGCTGAGGCCGTGCCGAGTCTGCTGTTGTGCCTCGCAGGGCATTCCCTGCGGTCGATGATCGCGTACCGCACCCAGTTCTGGATCGAGTTGCTGGGCGCCGGCGTCCGGCTCGCGACCGGCGTTCTGAGCCTGACCGTGATCTTCGGCAACGTGAGCACGATCAACGGCTGGTCGGAAGCGAGCGCCGGGGTCGTGCTCGGCGTGTTCTTCATCGTCACCGGGCTGCACGGCATCGTGTTCGGACCCAGCATCAGCGCGCTGTCGGGATACGACGGCGCCATCGTGAGCGGCACGCTGGACTTCCATCTGCTGCGCCCGCGAAGCACCCAGGTGCTGGTGAGCGTCTCACGCTGGGCACCCCTCATCTGCGTCGAGTTGATCATCGGCTCGGTCCTCGTCGCACGTGCGTTGGCTTCGCTGGAGAGCGAGCTCTCGGCCTGGCAGATCGTCGTCTTCATCTGCTCGGTGTTCATGAGCGTGTCGATCCTCTACTCCCTGACTTTGTCGCTGGCCAGCCTGATGTTCTGGAAGGCGGACTTCCTGTTCACGTGGCTGTTGCGGCCAGTCGTCCAAATGGCCCGGTTCCCGGCTGACCTCTACCCGGGATGGCTGAAGCTGCTGCTGACGTGGATCGTGCCGGTGGGAGTGCTCACGACGGTCCCGGCGCAGATCCTGCTCCACGGGATCTCGCTGCCGATGTTGTCGGCTGCCGGCGCCCTCGCAGCCGGCGGCCTGGTCGCGACGAACCTGTTGTTTCGAGCGGGACTCCGGCGCTACGCGAGCGCATCGAGCTGAACCGGCGCCCCCGGACGGCGTCACGCCGATCAGGGAGCGCCGGCCGCCTCCCGCGCCGCCGCCGCGTCAATTGCCGTCACCGCCGCCTCGACGATAGTCGCCAGCGCCCCGTCCAAACGCTCCACGATCTGATCGACCGCCACGTCGACCACCACATCCGACGCCGCGTCGGCAGCAGCTTGAAGCGCCGACTCCGTGGCTGTCTCGACAACCGACGAGATCGCGGTCTCCAGCAGCGAGTTCACCGCGGCCTCCGCCATCGAAGTCGAGCCGATCGCCACGATCGCGGCCACCACGCAGAGCGCACCGCCCAGGATCGACAGCCCGTACCCGTTGACCTTGCGCGTCAGGGCGAGCAGCAACCCAACCCCCGACAGCAGGAGACCGATGACCGCCGTGGGGATCGCGACCAGCCCCAGGAACGGCACCCATGAGATGGAGAGACCCACGGCGCCCAGGACGACCGCCACCACTCCAAGGGAGAAAGCGACGAGGCCGACTTCCGATCGGCCGGCAGGTGGCAGATCCGGCAGGTTCAACTTCGCTCAGTCGCGCGGCCAAGTCGCTTGTGCATCGTCCTTCCCATCTCCTGCCCTCGTTCTATTCTACATCCGGCGTGACGCGAGCTCATCCCGCTGAGCCGCTCGCCCGGTCGATACGGATCTTCCGCGGCCCGACTTCCATCCTGAATCGATCCTCGCCTTACGCGCCGAATTGACAGGGGTATCGGCGGCCCCTAGCGTCCTGATCCGACATGCCTGATACCTATCGTCTGATTCAGGTGGGCACCGGCGGGCGCGGTGTCCCCTGGTGCTCTCAGTTCCTGCCTGCGCACGTGGCCGCCGGCCGCCTGGAGGTGGTGGCGGCGGTGGACGTCAATCCCGAGGTGCACGAGAACGCGCAGAACCATCTCGGCCTGCCGCCCGAGCGGTGCTATACCGACCTGCAGCGTGCCTGCGCGGAGAACCCCGCCGACATCTGCACGGTGGTGGTGCCGCCGGCGTTCCACGAGTCGGTGGTGGACGCGGCGCTCGCGCACGACATGCACGTCATCTCCGAGAAGCCGATCGCCGACACCCTGGAAGCGTCGGTACGCATCGCCGACAAGGTGCGGCGCGCCGGCAGGAAGATGGGCGTGACCATGAGCCACCGCTTCGACCAGGACAAGACCACGCTGCGCCACGAGCTGCGCTCCGGCCGGCCCGGCGCGATCGACTACCTGGTGTGCCGCTTCACCTGCGGCCTGCGCAACTTCGGCGACTGGGGCGCCCGTTTCCGCCACACCATGCAGGAGACGCTGATGATCGAAGGGTCGGTGCATCACCTGGACATCCTCGCCGACCTGGCCGGCTCGAAGTGCGACACCCTCTACTCACAGACCTGGAACCCGCCCTGGGGCGAGTACGGCGGCGGCTCGCAGGGCCACGTGATGATGACGTTCAAGAACGGCGCGCGCGCCATCTACGAGGGCGCCAAGACCAACGCCTGCGGCTTCAACGGCTGGACGCGGGAGTACGTCCGCGCCGAGTGCGAGCACGAAACGCTGATCATGGATCACCGCCACATCGAGCGCTTCCCGTATTCGCCGAAGCACCAGAGCCGCGAGGGGCAGGGGCAGGAGGTGCCGCTGCTGGAGCAGCGCTACTGGAAGGACGCCTGGCTGCTGGAGCAGTTCCTGGACTGGCTGGACGGCGGTCCGCCGATGGCGACCAACGTGGAGGCCAACCTGCAGTCGGTGGCGCTGATCTTCGCCGCCATCGAGAGCAGCCGCACCGGGCAGCCGGTCAAGGTCCAGGAGTTCCTGCAGGCCGCCCGCGACCGCGAGCGCCAGGCCGCCGGGCAGTAGGGGCGCACCCATGTACGCGCGCGAGGGCCACACGTTTGGCGACACCTGGTATTTCGTGCGCGGGGAGGAGGCGCATCTGTTCTGCCTGACGAAGCCCGCCGGGAGCGAGCACGGGTGGGACATCGGGCACCTGGTCAGCCGCGATCTGCGCACCTGGGACGACGCCGGAACTGCGTTGCGGCGGGGAGCGCCGGGTGCGTGGGACGACAAGGGCCTGGCGACGGGGAGCGTGATCGAGCACGACGGCACCTACTGGATGGCCTACACCGGGCACCACTCGGGAGACGAGCACATGGTGCAGCGCGTGGGCATGGCGTTCTCACGGGATCTCCACCACTGGGAGAAGATCGAGGAGAACCCGGTAACGGAGGCTGCTCCGCCCCACTACGAGCTCCTGTCATCGGGCAAGCGGGTCATGGTGCACTGGCGGGATCCGTTTCTCCTGGCCGACGGCGAGCGTGTGCTGCAGCTCGTGTGCGCGCGGCGCACCCACGGCGATCCGACGTCGCGCGGCACCGTCGGCGTGGCCGAGAGCAGGGACATGCGCCGCTGGAAGCTCCTGCCTCCGCTCGAGCACGACCGCATGACCGAAGAGATGGAGGTGCCGCAGGTCTACCGCATCGGCGGGCGCTGCTACCTCGTCTTCTGCACGATCGCGGGCGACTCGCGCGTGCCCGACATGCTGTCGCCGTCGTTCACGCGCCGGTTCCCCGGCCACCGCTTTCGGCGCGGCGACTACAGCATGGTCGGCCCTTCACCCCTCGGTCCGTTCCGGATCCACGGCACCGGCGAGATCTTCGCTCGGTCGCCGGTCACGGTGTACGCAAGCCAGCTCGTCCACCTCCGGGGTGAGTGGTTTCTGCTGGGAACCGAGCACTCCGTGGGCGGCGCCCGCATTTCGGATCCCTACCCGGTCATCGCGGACGAGACCGGCGTGCACGTGACCGTCAGCGGCTGACGCGGACGTGCCAATGGCGCCTCAGGGACTGGTGCGCAGAGCGGCGAGCCGAGGAAGGATGTGCGGCGCATCCTTCGCCTCACAGAGCGGCTGAAGCTCGGCGTCGACCGTGCGCCAATCGAGCCGCGAACCCGTGCGGATCAGGATGCCCTCGATGTCTGCCCAGTCGCGCGAGCGATCCGCAAACGCCTTGAGAACGACGAGATCCTCCGCCGAGCACGTATGCAGACGGACGTCAGCCAGGAAGCGGTGCGAGGAAGCGCGTTCGACGACCCGTTCCTCGAATGGCAGGCCCCCGAGGGAGATGTCGATCGGGATGCCGCGTTTGGATTGAAGCAGCAGGACCCGGTTTCGTCGGGCGAACTCGGTGGTGTCGGGGATCCGGCCCTCGTACTCTCCGCAGAGCGCGTCGATGTACGCAGCTTCGTCGCCGAAGCCCGTGAGGATCGTCAGGTCGACGTCGCCGGTAAGGCGCGGCTCACCCCAGCGCTGCAGCGCCAAGCCGCCGATGAAGCAGAACTTCCAGCCGCGTTCGCGGCAGAACGCCTGTACCTCACCCGCCAGGAGAAACAGATCGCGCATGCCGTATCCTGGAGAAGATCGCCTGTTGTTCGATCAGACCTGACGTGGTTCGGACCGGGCCGGCGAGCGTAGCCTGGAACGCACCGTTCAGAGACTCGATGACACTGGCGATCTCGACGTTACGCAACTCCTCCCGCCGCAGTGCCGCAAGCCGTGCGCCGGCGACTCGCCACCGTTCGACGAATGCGCGCATGTCAGTCTTCGGATCGCCATGCATGGCGGGCTACATGTTACGCCGGTGGAACAGTTTGCACAACAATCGGTCCGCTATGCGGGCGCCGGTGGGTTGGTAAGACCGCCGATCGCTGCTACCGTTCGCTTCCCATGACACTCAACCAGATGCGGCAGCGCATGTACGTGGACGGCTGGTGCGTGATCGAGGACGTGATCCCGCCCTCGGACATCGACGACGTCCACGACAGCGTGCTGCGCACGGTCGACAGGTACAAGCACACCCGCAAGAACGCTCCGGCGAACATCGGCGCGGTGTCCGGGATGATCGTCTACGACCAGTCCTTCGCGCCCTACCTGGCCGAGCCGCGCCTGCTCGGGCTGGCCGAGTCGCTGCTCGGAACCGACCTGCGCATCTCGTTCAACTCCAGCATCGTCAACTACCCCGGGAACGAGCGCTCCCAGTGGCACGCGGACTGGCCGTTCAATCAGAAGAATGCCGGCCACATCCCCGCGCCCTATCCGGACGCGGTGTGCCACTTGACCACCTTGTGGATGCTCACCGACTTCACGGAGGAGAACGGCGGCACGCTCATCGTCTCGGGCAGCCATCGCTCCAGCGACAACCCGAGCGGCGGCGTCGAGGTGCCGCCCTTCGAGCCGTACCCGACCGAGGTGTGCGTGACCGGCCGGCCCGGCTCCGTCGTGGTGTGCGACAGCAGGCTGTGGCACGCCGCCGGCGCCAATCGATCCACCGCGCCGCGCGTCGGGCTGGCGGTGCGCTACGCGCCGTGGTGGCTGAACCTGGAGGTGCTGCGGCCGGGGTCGCCCGACCGCCAGCGGATCCTGGACGCCAATCCCGACCTGACCGAGAACGAAGTGCCGCCGGTGCCGCGTGACGTCTTCGAGGGGCTGCCCCCCTCCGTGCAGCCGCTGTTCCAGCACTGGGTAGCCGCATGACCGCGGCGGAGCAGGCGGCCCTCAAAGCCGACTATCGCCGCGACGGCTACGCGGTGGCGCGCGGCTTCATGAGCCGGGCGGAGGTGGCGGACATCAACGCCCACATCGACGCGCTCATCGACCGGTTGCCCGAGCTGGACGAGGGCACGGCGTTCTACGAGGTGGCAGGCGACCGGGAGAGCATCATGCGCCTGCAGTACTTCGGCCGGTACGACCAGGATCTGCAGGACCTCTACCAGAGCGAGCGGATGGTCGGGCTGGCCGCCGACCTGCTCGATGACGCCGCGGTCCCGAAGGAGTTGCAGTGGTTCGCCAAGCCGCCGCGCGTGGGCAAGGTGACGCCGCCGCACCAGGACGGCTTCTACTTCAAGCTGGAGCCGAGCGAGGCGCTGACCTTCTGGATCGCGCTGGACGACGTTGACGAGGAGAACGGCTGCATCCGCTACCTGCCGGGCTCCCACCTGCGCGGCTACCGCCCGCATGCCATGTCCAACGTGATGGGCTTCTCCCGCGGCGTCACCGACTACGGCGACGCCGATCTTGCCGCCGAGCACGCGATCATCGCCTCGCCCGGCGACCTGATCATCCACCACTGCATGATCGTCCACCGCGCCGACCCCAACCCGAGCGAGCGATCGCGCCGCGCCCTGGGACTGGTCTATTACGCGGGCCGCGCCCGCGTCACCGAGCAGTCGGAGGCGTACGTCGACGAGCTGATCAAGAAGTGGGTCGCCGAGGGCCGCGCCTGACAGGCGTAGGGTTGCCAGGTCGTTGACAGTTGCCGATGCTCAAGGGGAGAGCGACCTTGACCCCTGACAGGAGAACGATCAGGGGTGGGCCGAGGAGGGAGGATGCAACTCCCATGAGCGGGCCGACCGTCAAGGCCCTGCTGACAGCTGATCGGATCATCCGGGAGGACAACGGAAAGTACACGCTCGTTGGGGTCTTCGACTCGTTCAACGTCGCTGGCTTTCCGGCAGTTCTGCCGCCATGGGGTATCTTTATGGCAATCAGCGATCTCTCACTAGGTAAGCACATGCTCACGTTGACGATGGCTCACGACGAGACTGACAACGTCGTTCTCACCCTGCAGTCGGAGGTCGATGTTCGTGAGGGCGGCATGGTACACGTGGCTGCGCCGGGCCTGCCTGCTGCTTGCCGGCATCGAGGGCGTTACACGCTGAGGTTCAGCATCGATGGATCCGAAGTGGCCTCCAAGCGAATGTTCGTTGACACCGAGGAGAGAACATCATGACGTACACGCCTGACGCCTCAACCGGTGTCGTAGTGACGACCTTCTCGGACTGGAGGATGGAAGTACCTGAGCCTGAAGCCACAAAGCGGATCGTCTATACGAAGGCAGGCGGGATCCGCCTGACGCGCGGCGACCGCGGCCTCATCGTCGCCGGTACACTGCCGACTGATCCCATTCTTGAGTATCCGGTGGTGGATCCGCCAAAGGAAGATCCGTGGGTATCCGCGCTCATCGATCACTTGCCAGGAGAGCTTCGCGTCACAAGACCTATCCCGGTGACATTCGAGCGATACGCAGGCGGGTGGACGGCGTGGTTCAAGGATGCGGAAATAGGAATGTCCGGGGACACGATGGCTGAGGCCAGGGAGCTCCTTGCGGAGGACATTGCTGATGCGTACGTCCTGTTCTCCGGTGAAAGCGGGAACCTCGGACCTGGTCCGGCTTCGCAGCTCAAGGCCCTCCGCCGGTACATATCTGACGAATGAGCATCACCAAAGACGACGCGGAGACGATCGCCAAGAAGCTCTTGGCTACTCTGGATGAGGGCGGTAGCCACACGAAGGCCGTCGTACGACACCAGCATAGGATCATCGCTCGCTTCGGGATCAGGCGTGGAAGCAGGCGTGATGCCGGCCATGGGCACATTCCCGGAATGATCCACCTCGGGCAGCCGGAGACCAAGAAGCTAGCGAGCTGCACCCTGGACCGAGAGGGGTACCTCTCGATCCTTCGCGCCCGGAACCTCCTCTGAGCCGGTAGACGGCATCCCAGAGCCTCCCAGGAGACCCTTGGGCAAGACGCCAGTCCTCGATCTGACCGAGGACGAGGTGCCGCCGGTGCCGCGCGACTAACTCAGCCGGGCGCCTCGTCTTTGGGCTTCGAAGCGGCGACCGAAGCTCCGGGAACGTTATCGGGTTCGTGGTCGGCGCCCCACTGCAGGTACCGCTTGCCCCACGTGGTGAGTGTTCTTGCCACCTCGGGTGACACCTCGAACGACCCAGAGACGCGGACGCGGGTTGCCTGGTCCACGCCCGCCTGGAACAGGTAACCCGGTATCTCGTCGGCGATGCGGCCGGCGATCTCGTTCTTGACGAAGCATGCCGAACCGGTGGCGTAGAAGTGGTGCCAGATGGCTCTCGACAGGATCACCTGGACGGCCAGCCGAGGGGGAATCTCCCCTCTATTCGCCAAATCCTGCCGTGGATGCAGCCGATTGACCTCACGACTCCAACGGCGGAGCCGTCGATGACAGGCAAGGATCTCCTCCCGCGTCGGCGCCATGTGCACCGCGCCGCCGTACGCTGCGGTTGCCGCGTCGATGCACGCCTGCAGGCGATTGGCAGCACTGCCGGCGGCGTCCTGCTGGAGTATCGTGATCTGGTCGATGTCGCCGGGGCCGGGGACGTAGCCGCCGGTAGCCAGGCTGCCGATCAGCACGACGGCCTCGACCGAGCTCGCGAAGTCTGCGCGCACTCCTTCGATGTAGCGGTCGAGTATGGCCCGGGCCGTGACCTCTGACTTGTCAGGCCTCATCAGGGGATGGCGCAAGAGTGGCGTAAGCTGTGGCGCAAGAGTGGCGCAAGATCACGCACGTCCATCGCGCGGACGGTACTCCTGGCGGTTCGTGCTCCCGGACCGCGTCAACAGCCCCTTGTCGACCAGGGCCTTGAGGTCGCGCTGCAGCGTCCGGCGAGGCGTATCCGGGCATAGCTCTTCCAGCTCGCCGATCGTGATCCGACCATGGTCGAGTTGGTGATGGGAGAAGCGCGGGGCGAAGCTCACGTCTCCGTCCTCCGCAAAGTGGGCGGAATGCAGTGGGCTCCGGGTGGGCGCCCGACGATCGGGGCCGGACCCGGAGCCCTCGAGTCCGCGGAGAAGTCTGCCGGAGCGGCCTATTGCTGGACGAACTCGGCGTCGATCTCGATGCGGACTTCCGCGCCGACGATCACGCCGCCGTTGTCCAGGCGGTTGTCCCACGCAACACCGAAGTCGTGTCGGTCGATGGTGGTGCGGCCTTCGATGCCGACCACGGTGGCTCCGCCCGGACCCTGGACCGGGCCGACGATCGTGATCGGCAGCTCGATCTGCTGGGTCACGCCGCGGATCGTGAGATCGCCGACCACGACGACGCCATCCTCACCCATCATGAGGCTGGTGCTGGTGAAGGTGATCGTCGGATGGTTCTCGACGTCGAAGAAGTCGGCGCTGCGCAGGTGGTTGTCGCGCCGGTCGTTGTTGGTGTCGATGCTGGCTACCTGGATCGTGGCCATCAGCGAGAAATCGCCCATGTTTTCGGCGTCGTAGGTGAAGGAGGCGTCGAAGTCGTTGAACGAGCCGGTGGTCTTGGCGACTACGAGGTGGGCGACCCGAAAGCCGACGTTGGTGTGGGCCTTGTCGACCTTGAACTCGGCGGCGAGCGCAACGTGCGCGAGCACGAAGAACGCCACCGTGGCGAAGAGGAGCTTGCGAATCATGGGTAAGTTCCTTTGGGTGTGATGTACGCTCAGATCCTGAGCGCCGGGGAAGCCTGGCATGGCATCTACCCCGGAGTCCAGATGATCCGGACCCGCTGAGCCTTACTTAGCGGAACGAACATTCTTCGTCAAGTACTCCATCGTCTGCGCGGTCCGCGTATCGTCGATCGTTCCCCAGCGGCACCAGCAGATCAGCTCGTCCACGCCGTTCGAAGCGAGTTCGGCCATGTGTCTGCTCAACGCACGCGGGGTGCCGACAATCGCGCGCTCCGCGAGGTACGCGGCGACCTGGTCGTCATCCGGCTCGGGCAGGCCCACCAGGCGGTTGCGGCGGCTGAGGGTCCAGCGCGCGGCGTCGAGCACTTCCCGGTCGGGGGCTCCGTCGCGGGTGATCGCCACCAGACGCAGCACGCCGATCCGACCCGTACCGGCTGGCTGGTCGCGATACGCGCGGATCAGCTCCCGAAGCTGCTCCCCGCCGCTCAATGCCAGCAGGTCGTATCCCCGCCGTCCGGCCCGGGCCGCCGCCTCCGGCGATCCCGCGGTGACGGCGACGCGGGGATGAGCCTGCACCGGCCTGATCCCGTCGGTGGTGCGCCAGTGCTCGACGACGCGGCGGATCCCCTCGTCGTGCAGCCGGTGCCGGTCGTCGAAGTCGGCGTCGAACGGCGCGTACTCGACCGGAGAGTAGCCGGGGCCGAAGCCGGCGATCACCCGCCCGCGCGAGAGCTGATCGACGGTGGCGATCTCCTCGGCCAGCCGCACCGGGTGGTGCAGGGGGGTGACGTTCACGGCGTAGCCGATGTCGACGCGACGGGTGCGGACGGCCAGCGCGCCGGCCATCACGGACGGGGCGGAGCACCAGCCGTAGTCGGAGCCGTGATGCTCGGTGACCCAGACCGCGTCGAACCCCAGCTCCTCCGCGCGCGCTCCGTCGGCCAGCGCCCGCTCGACCACGCTGCCGGGCGCCGACCCGGCCGGCGCCGGCATGATCAGGAACAGGCCCAGACGCATCGGCTGCTGGGACTGATCAGTGGTAGTAGGGCTCGCGCAGCAGTGTCGCCTTGAGCGGGTCGGCCGCCGCCCGCTCGCGTACCGCCGCCGAGGGGGTGCAGCCGGGCCAGTCCAGCAGGTAGGACGGCCCGTACTGGTAGAGCAGCCAGCGCTTGCTCTCGGCCCGCGGGGCGGTGAGCGCGTGCGACAGCCCCTCCGTATACAGCAGCGCCTCGCCGGCGGCGAGCGGCAGCGGCCGCAGGACCGGCAGGTCTTCGGCGGTCCGGTCCGCGTAGGGATGGGCGAAGTTGGCCTTGTGGCTGGCCGGGATCACCCCGAAGGCGCCGTCGCCGGCGGTCGTGTCGTCCAGGGCGATCAGGACGGACACCAGCAGGCAGCGGAACTCGCCCTCCACGAATGCCCGGTAGCGTCCGAAGCGGCGCGGGTCGGCTCGGCCCCCCTGCGTGACGCGGCCGCTCACGCCGGTCCGGCGGACCAGCGCGCGGGAGGAGATCAGCCGCACCTGCTCGCCCCAGACCAGCTCCACCATGCGCGCGTGCAGGTCGGGGCGCGCGAACACCTCGCCCAGCGTGCCGCCGAGCTCGATGACGTTGCGCAGCTCCATCTCCAGTCCGTTGCCGGCCGCGGTGACGCCGGCCGGCAGGGCGGCGGGATCGGCGATGGACGCGCGCGCCTCGGCCAGCTCGTCAGGGTCGAGCAGCGTGCCGAGCGGCAGGTAGCCGGCGATGTCGAAGCGGAAGCGCTCGACCTCGGTGAGCAGCCGCTGGCCGGTGCCGGTCTGGTGCATGGAGCTGTTGCTGGCGGTGCGGCGCGCGGGCGGAGCGGGTTCGCGCGCCGGAGCGGGAGGAGCCGCGGGCGCCTCCGGTTCGGCAGGTTCGCCGGGAGCGGCATCGATCCCGCCTTTGCGTTGCGGCAGGTTCAACCGCCGCTCGTCGCCGTTCACGAGACGGGTACCGGCTCCTGGCTGTAGGTGGTCTGCGCTCCGTACGGGGCGGGGCCGCGCACCAGCTCGAGCTGGCGCGGCGTGGCCCGCTCTTCGAAACCGGGCGCGGTCACCGTCTGATCGTTCCAGGCGGCGTGGAACGCCGGCGCGTAGGAGATGAAGATCGTGCGGCGCACCCGGTCGCTGCGGTTCACCAGCGCCCCGTGCGTGAGATCCTCCGAGAACAGCACCGCGTCGCCGGCCTGCACCGTGATCGGCTCGACCAGCGGGTCGGCGGCGTCGGGCAGCCGCAGGTGTCCGGGGGTGGCGAAGTTGCTCTTGTGGCTGCCCGGCATCACCACGAACGGCCCGTTGTCCGGGCCCACGTCGGTGAGGGCGTAACCGATCTTGACGCTCACGCACTCGAAGCGGTCGCGGTTCAGCGCGTACTCGCTGTAGGCAAGGAGCTCCGCGTAGCCGTGATGGAGGACGCTGCCGCGGCCTGAGGTCCGGGACATGAAGTGCATGGCGTCCAGGCGGGTCGGGCCGCCGATCATCTCCTCGATCAGCGGCACCGTGGCCGGCACGTCGATGAGCGACTCGAAGATCCCCCCGTACGGCAGCAGGTGGCTGGTGTACTCCAGGTTGCCGTACGGGTCGCGGTCGCCGCGCGTCTGGCGGATCGCGCCGGCCGCGTTCGCGGCCTCAGTGCTCATCGCGTCGATCAGGTCCAGCTCGACGTTCAGCGCCTGGACCAGGTCGGCCCGCAGCGCTCCGCGGACCGTCAGATAGCCCTTGAGATCGAACAGATATCGCTGCTCGTTCGTCATCCCGCTACCTTAGCACGGCGATCTCGGGTACCGTCGCGGACACCGTCGCCATGGACACCGTCGATCCGGCGCTAAGCGCCCGCCTGGACGAAGCTGCCGCCCGCTACGGCACGCTGGAGGGTCTGGCCGCCGATCCGGCCCAGGCCAGGGACCAGCGCGCCTACCGGGAGTTGATGCAGGAGTACACCCAGCTTGCCGCGGTAGTGCGCGAGCGCGACGAGATCCGCAGCTTGACCTCGCAGATCGAGGAGGCGGCGGAGCTGGCCGCCGCGGAGGAGGACGAGGCGATGCGGGAGTTGGCGGCCGAGGAGGTCCGCGGGCTCAGGCAGAGTCTGACCGAAACCGTCGAGCGGGCCCGCGAGCTGCTGATTCCGCGCGACCCCAACGCGTCCCGCAACATCATCATGGAGATTCGCGCCGGTACCGGCGGCGACGAGGCGACGCTGTTCACCGCCGACCTGTACCGGATGTACAGCCGCTTCGCGGACGCCAGGCGCTGGAAGGTGGAGATGATCTCCTCCAGCCCGACCGAGATCGGCGGCTTCCGCGAGCTGTCGTTCTCGGTCGCCGGCACCGACGTGTTCGACCACCTGCGATGGGAGAGCGGCGTGCACCGCGTGCAGCGCGTGCCGGTGACCGAGTCGCAGGGCCGCATCCACACCTCGGCCGTGACCGTGGCGGTGCTCCCGGAGGCGCAGGAGACGGAGGTGGAGATCCGCCAGGAGGACGTCCGCGTGGACGTCTATCGCTCGTCCGGCCCGGGCGGGCAGAGCGTCAACACCACCGACTCGGCGGTGCGCCTGACATACGTGCCGACCGGGCTGGTGGTCACCTGCCAGGACGAGAAGTCCCAGCACAAGAACCGCGCCAAGGCGTACCGGGTGCTGCGGGCGCGGCTGTACGAGGCCGAGGAGGCCAAGCGCGCGGCCGAACGCGCCGAGGACCGCCGTTCCCAGATCGGCTCCGGCGACCGCTCGGAGCGCATCCGCACCTACAACGTGCCGCAGAACCGCCTCACCGATCACCGCATCAACCTGACGCTCTACCGGCTGGAGCAGGTGCTGCTGGGCGAGCTGGACGAGGTGATCGACGCGTTGCGCGCGCACGCGCGCGAGGCGGCCCTCAAGGAGGTGCTTGGGCGCGAGGTGCTGGCGTGACGGTCGCCGCGGCGTTCCGCGCAGGCGTCACCGAGCTGGCCGCCGCGCCCACCGACACGCCGGCGCTGGAAGCCGCGGTGCTGCTGGCCGACGCGCTCGGCGTGAGCAAGGAGCGCCTGTTCGCGCGGATGGGCGATTCGATCGGGGCGCGCGGCATGGCCAGCTTCCGCCGGTCACTGTCGCTCCGCCGCGCCGCGGTGCCGGCGGCCTACATCCGCGGCGCCAAGGAGTTCTACGGACACACCTTCAGCGTCGACCGGCGCGTGCTGATCCCGCGTCCCGACACCGAGTGCCTGGTCGAGGCGGCGCTGGCGGCAGTCGCCGCCGACCCGTCGCTGCTGCGGGTGCACGACGTGGGCACCGGCTCCGGCTGCATCGCCATCGCGCTCAAGGCTGCGCTTCCCGAGCTGGCGGTGTCGGTGTCGGATGCCGACGCCGCCTGCCTGGAGGTGTGCCGCGTCAACCAGCGGCGGCTGCTCGGCCGGGAGTGCCTGCACGCGCGGGTGGCGGATCTGCTGGCCGGGGTGCCGGGGCCGCTGGACATGATCGTCGCCAACCCGCCGTATCTTGACGCGGCCGCCTGCGCGCGGATGGCCGGGAGGGGATGGCCGGAGCCGATGGGGGCGTTGCGGGGCGGCGAGCATGGCGCCGAGGTGACGCTGCGGCTGATCGCGCAGGCGGGTGGCCGGCTGCGCGTGGGCGGCTACCTGTTCCTGGAGACTGCCCCCGAGCATGTCGAGCGGCTCGAGGCGGCGCTGACGGCGGCCGGCTTCGCGGAGCCGACCGTGCATCGCGACCTGGCCGGCCGGCCCCGGGTGGTGGGAGCCCGCCGGAGATGAGCGGCCCGGGGGTGCGTGCCGACTCGCTGACCCTTGCCCCCGCGGCGCTGGTCCGCTACCAGCCGGACGAGGCGCACCGCATCCAAGCGGCGGTCGAGCTGGCGGCCGCGGCGCACGACGGACAGGTTCGCGCCAGCGGCGAGCCCTACCTCGTCCACCCGCTCAGCGTGGGCCGCATCCTGATCGACACGCAGATGGACGCCGACGCCGTGTGCGCCGGCCTGCTGCACGACGCGATCGAGGACACCGGGGTGGGCGAGGACGAGTTGCGCGAGCGCTTCGGCACGGAGGTCGCCGAACTGGTGCAGGGCGTCACCAAGATCTCGCAGCTCCGCGGCCAGAGCCGCACGGTGCAAAAGGCGGAGACGATCCTGAAGATCCTGCTGGCGATGACCCGCGACGTGCGCGTCATCATCATCAAGCTGGCCGACAAGCTGCACAACATGCGTACGCTCGAGTTCCTGGATCCGGAACGGCGCAAGCGGATCGCCGAGGAGTGCCTGGAGATCTACAGCCCGCTGGCCGGCCGGCTGGGCATGTACCGCATCAAGTCGCAGTTGGAGGACGAGGCGCTGCGCGTGCTTCAGCCGGCGGTCTACGAGCAGCTCCGCCAGTTCGTGACCCAGCGGCGCGACGACCGCCAGGACTACCTGCTGCGCATTCGTGACCGGCTGGTCGAGCGGGCGGCCGCAGGCGGCCTGGACCTGGAGGTGCAGAGCCGCGCCAAGCACTTCTACTCCATCTATCGAAAACAGCGGGACAAGGGCAAGGCGATCGACGAGATCCACGACCTGTTCGGCATGCGCGTGCTGTGCGCCAATCAGGGACAGTGCTACGAGGTGCTCGGCCTGATCCACAGCCTGTGGCCGCCGATGGAAGGGCGTTTCAAGGACTACATCGCCATGCCCAAGTCCAACGGCTACCAGAGCCTGCACACCACGGTGATGGGGCCGCAGGGGCGCGTCGTGGACGTGCAGATCCGCACCCGCGAGATGGACCGCACCGCCGACAACGGCGTGGCCGCGCACTGGGTGTACAAGCAGCGCCAGCGCCGCGGCTCGGAGCCGTCGATCATCGCCAAGCTGCGCGAGTGGGATGCCCCGGGCGACGCGCCGGCCACCCCCGATCCGCAGACGCCGGCGTTTTTCGAGCAGCTCAAGCGCGAGATCCTGAGCGACTCCATCTACGTATTCACGCCGCGCGGCGACGTGATCGAGCTGCCGCGCGGCGCCACGCCGATCGATTTCGCGTACCACATCCACACCGAGGTCGGACACCGTTGCCGGGGCGCCAAGGCGGACGGAGCGATCGTCCCGCTCGGCTCGGAGCTGGGCAACACGCAGGTGGTGGAGATCCTCACCGCCTCGAACGCGCGTCCCAACCTGCGCTGGCTGCAGTTCGCGCGCACCTCGCGGGCGCGCACCAAGATCCGGCAGTGGCTGACCCAGAACGACCCGGACCTGATCCTGGACCGGGCGATCGTGGCCAAGAAATCTGCCGCCGAGGCGGCGGGCGCCGAGGGAGCGGCTGGCACCAAGTCGCCCCCCAGGCGGCGCAGCCGCGCCGCCGATACGCAGATCCTGGACCCGGACAAGATGGCCGTCCGCGCGGGCGGCTTCGACGACCTGATGATCAACTTCGCGCGCTGCTGCTCGCCCGCCTCCGGCGATCCGATCGTCGGCTACGTGTCGCGCGGCAAGGGGATCACCGTGCACCGCACCGACTGCAGCAACATGCTGGGGATCCGCGATCTGGACGAACGCCGCATCGACGTCGCCTGGGAGTCCACCTCGCCCAAGCAGACCTTCAGTTTCCGCATCGTCGCCGGCGAGAGCGCACACCTGTTCTCGGAGATCGAGAGCGGGCTGCGCAAGATCGGCGGCCACCTGATCGCGGGCAAGGTGGAGGAGGGGGAGGAGGCGACACGGCGCGGGATGTTCACCGTGGAAGTGGAGCCCGGCACCGACCGTGCCGCGGTGATCAAGAACATCAACGCGATTCCGACCGTGCACCGGATCGAGGTGGCCTGAACGGCGGCATGGCACGGCAGCTCCTGATCGACTCGCCGGTGTTCGGGACGATCGTCGTCACCGTCGACGACGACGGCGCGGTCAGCCGGCTCACCTTCAGCGACGAGCCGGCAGGCGGAGCGGGGACCAACGGCCGGCACGCCGACGAGCCCATGAGCGACATCGAGCGCGAGATCCATCTCTATCTGGCCGGCGAGCTGATAGCCTTCCGCCTGCCCTATCGCGCGGCCGGCACGCCCTTCCAGCAGGCGGTCTGGGAGCAGTTGCGGGCCATTCCCTACGGCACCACCGCCACCTACGGACAGATAGCAGCCCGCATCGGCCGGCCGGGCGCGGCGCGCGCGGTCGGCGGCGCATGCGGCGCCAACCCGGTGCCGCTGATCATCCCCTGCCACCGCGCGGTCGCCGCCGGCGGCAGCCTGGGGGGATTTACCAGCGGGGTGTGGCGCAAGCGGCTGCTTATCGCGATCGAGGGAGAACTGTAAGGGTCAGCTCGCCTGCGGCATCGACCCCGATGGACACCGCGGTGCCGGCCGGCATCCGGCCGGCGAGCAGGTCCTCGGTCAGCCGGTCCTCCACTTCGCTCTGGAACAGGCGCGCCAGGGGGCGGGCGCCGGCCGCCGGGTCGTAGCCGCGCTCGGCCAGCGAGCTGCGCGCCGCCGCGGTCAGCGTGACCGTCACCCGCCGCGCCCGCAGCCTTGAAGCCAGCTCGGCCAGCAGGCGGTCGACGATCTGCTCCACCACCTCCGGGCCGAGCGGATCGAAGGTGACGATTGCGTCCAGCCGGTTGATGAACTCGGGCCGGAACAGCCGCTTCACCGCCTTCTCGCCCTCGGTCGCGGCGGGGATTGGCCGGCCGTCGTCCCCGCCGGTGGCGAAGCCGACCGACGGCTCGGTCATCTCGCGCGAGCCGGCGTTGGAGGTCATCAGCAGCACGGTGTGCTGGAAGTGCGCGCTACGGCCCTCGCCGTCGGTGAGCGCCGCGTAGTCCATGATCTGCAGCAGCAGGTCGAAGATGTCGGGGTGCGCCTTCTCGACCTCGTCGAGCAGGACGACGCTGTGCGGAGCCTTGATCACCGCGTCGGTGAGCAGGCCGCCGGACTCGTGCCCGATGTAGCCGGGCGGCGCCCCGATCAGCCGTGACGCCGTGTGTTTCTCCATGTACTCGCTCATGTCGAAGCGGTGCAGCGGCACGCCGAGGGCCGCCGCCAGCCGGCGCGCCAGCTCGGTCTTGCCCACACCGCTCGGCCCGACGAACAGGAACGACCCGATCGGATGCTCGGGCTCGCGCATGCCGGCGATGTCCCGCTTGACGGCGCGCATCACCTGCTCGATGGCAGGGTCCTGGCCGAACACGCCGGCGCGCAGGGCCGCCTCGATCCGCGCCGGCTGCTCGCGGGTGGCGCCCGAGAGCGCCTCCAGCGGCCGCTTGGTCATGCGCGCGACCACGCGCTGGATGTCGCGGCGGTCGATCGTGCGCGTCGCGGAGCTCTCCCGGCCGCGGTGCTTGGCCGCGGATCCGGCCTCGTCCAGCACGTCGATCGCCTTGTCCGGCAGGCGGCGGTCGGCGATGTGCAGGTCGGACAGCTCCACCGCCGCCCGCAACGCCCGCGGGCTGTAGCGGACGCCGTGGAAGCGCTCGTATCCGGGCGCCAGCCCGCGCAGGATGGTCGCCGTCTCCTCCCGCGACGGCTCGTCGATGACCACCTTCTGGAAGCGCCGCGACAGCGCGTGGTCCTTCTCGAAGGAGCGGCGGTACTCGTCGTGCGTGGTGGCGCCGATGCAGCGCAGGGCGCCGGCCGCCAGGCGTGGCTTGAGGATGTTGGAGGCATCCATGGAGCCGCCCGAGGTAGCGCCGGCGCCGACGATGGTGTGGATCTCGTCGATGAACAGCACCGCGTGCGGGATCTTCTCCAGGTCGGCCATGACCGCCTTCAGGCGGGCTTCGAAGTCGCCGCGAAACCGGGTTCCGGCCAGCAGCGATCCCATGTCCAGGGCGAAGATGCGCAGCTCGGCGAAGGCGGGCGGCACCTCGCCCAGCTCGACCAGGCGCGCCAGGCCCTCCGCGATCGCGGTCTTGCCCACGCCGGCGTCGCCGACCAGGATCGGGTTGTTCTTGTAACGGCGGCCCAGGATCTGCTGGACGCGCTCCAACTCCTCCGTGCGCCCGATCAGGGGGTCGATCTCGCCGCGGCCGGCGCGGAGGTTCAGATCGGTCGCGTAGCGTGCGAGCGCCTTGGGCTCACGGGTGCGGCGAGCCGTGCCGGACGGCGCCTGTGACGTACCGGCCGGCGCCTCCTGCCGGTGGGAGATGAACTCCAGCACGTCCAGGCGCGTGATGCCCTGCTGCCGCAGGAACCAGGCGGCGTGCGACCGTTCCTCCAGCATGAGCGCGGCCAGCACGTCGCCCGCGCCGGCGGTGCGCTTCTCGGCCGACTGCGCGTGGGTCTGCACCTGGTCGATCACGCGGTGCAGGGCGTCGGTGAGGTCGATCTCGTACGGTGCCTGGTCGGGCACCGACTCCAGCGCATCGGCGAAGTGGCGCTCGAGCTGCCGGACGACGGCTGGCACGTCGCCGCCGCAGCCGCTGACGATCGCGGCGGCGACCTCGCCGTGCAGCAACGCGAACAGCAGGTGCTCGAGGGTCACGAACTGGTGGCGGCGGCTCTCGGCCTCGCGAAACGCCGCCTGCAGCGTGAACTCGACGTCGCGGGAGAGCAGGCTCATGTCTGCTCCACCGAGCAGCGCAGCGGAAAGCCGCGCTCACGCGCCATGCGGTGCACGGCGCTCGCCTTCGACTCCGCGATCTGCTCCGGGTACTGGCCGCAGACGCCGACGCCGCGCCGGTGGATCTGCAGCATGATCGAGGTCGCCTCCGACGGGCTCTTGAAGAAGATCCGTTCCAGCACGGCGACGACGAAGTCCATGGTCGTGTAGTCGTCGTTGTGCATGAGCACGCGAAAGGGTGGCAGCGTGTCGATCTCCGCGGCGAGCTCGGAGTCGGCCTCCCTGAGCGGATCGTCGTGCATGGTCGGGACCGGGACGAAGATAGCCGCGCCGCGATCGGACGGTCAAAGGGCTGAGGGGACCGGCGCTACAGCGGGAGCTGCAGGGCGATCTCCTTGAGCCGGCGGTGCCGGTCTCCGGCATCCGGGATCGACCGCTCGACCAGCTTCCAGAAGGACGGCGAGTGGTTGCGGACTCGAAGGTGCGAGAGCTCGTGCACGACGACATAGTCGATCAGCCCGGCCTCCAGCATCACCAGCCGCCAGTTGAGGCGGATCACGCCGTCCGAACCGCAGCTTCCCCAGCGCTTGCGCTGATCGCGGACCAGCACCAGGGGCGCAGGCCCGTCTCCCAGCCGGCTCCACCAGTCGTCGACGGCGGCGGGGAGGCGCTCGGCGGCGCGCCCCCGGTACCAGGCGACCACGGCGTCGCGGACCGCTGCGTACCGCTCCTCCTCGGCAAGCCCGCCGGGAAAGGAAATCCGCAGCCGCTGGTCGTCCAGCCGCACGTCCGGCGCTCCCATCCCGTCGTGGGCGCATGCCAGGGAGAGGTTCCGTCCGAGGTAGGGGAGGGGCTCGCCGTCGACGAACCGAAGCGGAGCCGCTGCGTCGGCGAGCGATCCCAGCTTCCTGAGAATCCACGGCGCGCGCTTGACGACCAGCTCGCGCAGCTCGTCGTCAGGAGTGGCGAGCGGCGCGGCGATCAGGACGCCCTCCCGGTCGACGGAGATCATGATCGTCCTGGTGCGCCGCGCGCTGCGGCGGATCCGGTACTCGATGGTCTCTTCGCCGCATCGTGCGCGGTCGGAGGTGGTCATCGCCGGGTGCTCAACTCGGGCGATTGGCTTCGGACTCGACAAATCGGGAGCTCAGTCGGCGAACTGGAACGCGTAGAGGTTGCACGCTCGCAGGTGCAGTCGCAGCCGGACCGGGCTGCCGGCGATTCGCCGCAATCCCTGCTGCGGCCGCCACTCGAGCGCCACCGAGTCGCCGATCAGAGGGCCCGAGGCATAGCCGTCGAGCGCGCGGCCGTCCGTGTCCAGGACTTCGACGTGCAAGCTGCCTCCTCCCGACGCCTGCAGGTTCAGGAGCAGCCGGTCGCCGTCGAAGGTCAGCGGCTGCGTGACCAGCTCGCCTCCCTCGAACCCCGCCTCGGCGGCGACGAATCCGTCCAGGCGCAGCACGGCGCGTCCCAGGCCCGTCAGGCGGCGGCCCGCCACCGGATCCACGAAGTGGTCGTGGTCGCGGTTGCCGCCCGCGTAGTAGATCCACAGCTCGTCGCCCATGCGCACCGGGTCCGGAAGCGCCCACACCCGCCTGGAATCGAACCGGCCGTCCGGTCCGAGCGACAGGAACGGCCGCCGGTCGGCTGGCCGGCGGAATGCCGTGCCGTCGCGGCTGTAGCCCAGGTACACGTCCATGGTCGACGGCGCAAGGCGCTCGACGGTCCGGTTCAGCGTCGCCGGATCGGGAGAGAAGCCCCAGCGCTCGGACTCCGGGCGGTCCTTGAAGTGCCAGAACGCTTCCGCCAGGCAGAGATACAGGTCGTCCGCGTCCGGATACTTGAAGACGGCCGCCCCGTAGTAGTCGACCGGCGGCATGCCGGTCGAGGTGCGGTAGGTCGCCAGGTCGGCCGCGTCCGCCTCCCAGACCACGCTCTCGGAGTCCCAGTGCACGAGGTCGTCGGACTCCAGCCGGCGCACCTTGCGGTGGTTGCGGTTCGGGTCGTCGTCCCGCACCCAGAGCCGCGTATACATGACGTAGCGGCCGTAGGACTCGTCCCAGAAGACGACGTTCTGGGTGTCGCAGTCCTCGATGCGGATGCCGTGCAGGTGCTCCCACGTGAGGCCGTCGGGCGAGGCGAAGAACTCCAGCGTGTGCGGGCGGTCGGGATGCGGACCGCACTTGGCCTGGCTCTTGTAGCGCCGCTCGGGCGGCGCCTGCGGGTCGATCCAGACGCAGCAGCCCTGCAGGCGGTGCATGGCCATGACCGCGTTGGCCGGCAGGTCGGGCCCAAGAAGGTTGAGCTCGGGCGTCGTGAAGTGAATCCCGTCGTCCGATTCGGCGTAGCAGGTCGCGAACCGGGAGCGGGCGTCGTACCAGAGGCGAACCCGGCCGCCTTCGGAGCGCACCGAGCTGTAGGCATACACCTCCGGCGTCCCGCCCTCGGGGGGCAGCAGCACCTCGCCCGTGGCCCGCGCGGGGTTGGACCGCAGCACCACGCCCCGTGACGAGTCGATGATCGATTCATCGAGCATCAGGTGCTTGTGCCGACCCAGGTTCATGGCGTGGTCCATCGTCAGCGTACCGACATCGCACCATGTTCAGGATGTTCCTGGCAATCGACAGGATCGCGTACGATCGGGCCGTGCTGTTCGCCGAGTTGGCCACGGTCTCGTCAGAGGTAGGCGCCACGCGCAGCCGGAGCGCCAAGGTGAAGGCGCTGGCCGAGTGCCTGCGGGCGCTCTCCGATGACGACGAGCCGGTCGCGCTGGCCGCCGGCGTGTGCTTCCTGGCCGGAAGGCTCCGCCAGGGCCGCCTGGGAGTCGGGCCTGCAGCGATGCGGCGGCTGCGCGAATTGCCCACGGCAGCGACTTGCTCGCTCACGGTGGGCGACGTCGACCGCGCCCTCGCCGAATACGAACGCCAACGGCCGCGGCGGGTCGACCGGCTGCAGCCGCTGGTGCGTCGTGCGTCCGCGGATGAGCGCGACTACCTGCTGCGGCTGTTGATCGGCGAGGTCCGGCAGGGCGCACTGGAGGGCCTGCTGGTGGACGCTGTCGCCGCGGCGGCGGAGGTGCCGCTGGACCGGGTGCGGCGCGCGCTCATGGTGTCGGGCGACTTGCCGGCGGTGGCGCAGGCGGCGCTGCGCGACGGTGGCGACGGATTGCATGCGTTTCAACTTCAGGTGTTCCGGCCGGTGGAGCCGATGCTCGCGCAGTCGGCGCCGTCGGTGGCGGAGGCGCTGGAGCGCACCGGCGCTGCCGCCGTGGAGGCGAAGCTGGATGGCATGCGGGTGCAGATCCACCGCGACGGCGACGCGGTGCGGGTCTTCACGCGCAGCCTCCGCGAGGTCACGGCCGGCGTGCCGGCGGCGGTGGCGGCCGTGAAGGCGCTGCGCGCTGAGTCGGCGGTGGTCGACGGAGAGGCGATCGCCATGAGTACCCAGGGGCGGCCGCGTCCGTTCCAGGAGACCATGAGCGCGGCCGGAACGGCCTCCATCTTCCTGTTCGACTGCCTGTTCCTGGACGGCAGGGACCTGACCGGCGAGCCGTGGTCGGAGCGGCGGCAGGCGCTTTCCGGAATCTGTCCGGCCGACCTGCTGGTCGACGCGGTGGAGACCGGCGACCCGGAGACGGCGCAGCGGTTCGTCGATCGGACCTTGCAGGCCGGGCACGAGGGCGTCGTGGTCAAGGCGGCGGACGGTACCTACGAGGCGGGCCGGCGGGGTCATGCCTGGATCAAGGTCAAGCCGGCGCTGACGCTCGACCTGGTGGTGCTGGCCGTCGAGTGGGGCTCCGGGCGCCGAGCGGGCTACCTGAGCAACTTGCACCTGGGAGCGCGCGATCCCGCCGGCGGCTTCGTGATGCTCGGCAAGACCTTCAAGGGCATGACCGACGAGGTGCTGCGCTGGCAGACCGAGCGGCTGCAACAGCTTGCGACGCGGCACGAGGGCCACGTCGTCCACGTGCGGCCGGAGCTGGTCGTGGAGATCGCCTTCGACGGCATCCAGACGAGCCGGCGTTACCCGGGCGGCATGGCGCTGCGCTTCGCCCGCCTGCGCCGCTACCGGGAAGACAAGAGCGCCGCGCAGGCCGACACCATCGACACCGTACGGCAACTCCACCGCCGATGATCTCGGCAGCCTGCACTACTCGTAGTGGCGGATGGTCCGTTGCAGCGCTTCGAGCTGGCTGTCCACCTTGGCCAGCGTCTGGCTGCCGGTCTTGAACAGGCACGCCGAGCGGCGCAGGCGTTCGGCGACGGGACAGTCGCCGGCGCGGTAGGCCTTGACGGTTCCGTGGTAGCGCGGGTCGTGGTGGGGCGCCCGCTCCGGCGTGCCGTGGAAGGACAGGTCGCGGAACACCGGTTCCAGGTGCACGGGCACCCACAGTCCGTACAGGCCGTCGCCGCCGTTCTCGATGAAGGTGCGGCGAAACGTTCGCCAGTCCACTCCCAGCAGCTCCTCGTCCAGCTTGCAGGTGTAGCACCAGTAGCTGTGCGTGGAGCCTTCCGGAACCACCGGCGGGATCAGCCACCGGCAGCCCTCCTCGCGGATCACCTGCCCGTACCCGTGGGCGATGATGCGCCGCGCCGCCACCAGGTACTCCAGCCGCTCGAGCTGACCCAGGCCGAGCGCCGACTGCATCGCCGACATGCGGAAGTTGTAGCCCATGTGGGTATGGCGCTCGAACGCCCAGTCCTGGCGGACGTCGCGGGGGATCATCGTCGAGCCGGCGGCGGCTCCGAGCGCGCTGTAGCCCTGGATCGCCGCCTTGCGCACGCCGGTGGCCAGCTCCTCGTCGGCCGTGATCACCATGCCGCCGTCGCCGCCGCTGGTGATGTGCTTGGAGCCCTGCAGGCTGAAGCTGGCGGCGTCGCCGATGGTGCCTGTCAGCCGCCCGCGGTGGTACGCCAGGTAGCACTGCGCGTCGTCCTCGATCACGGCCAGGCCGTGGTCGCGGGCGATGGCGCCGATGGCGTCGAAGTCGGCCGGCAGGCCGAACAGGCTGACCGGGATGACGGCACGGGTGAGCCCGGTCACCTTGCGCCGCACGTCGGCCGGGTCGATGGTGAAGGTGTCCGGATCGCTGTCGGCGAACACCGGCACCGCCCCGCACTGCAGCACGACGAACGCGGTCGCCGCCATGGTGACCGTGGGCACGATCACCTCGTCGCCCGGCCCCACGCCCGCCGCCAGCAGGCACGCCAGCAGGGTGCCGGAGCCCGAGTTGCAGGAGATGGCGTACGGCACGCCGAAGCGCTCGGCAAAGGCGCGCTCGAAGCGGGCGGTCATGTCCGCCGGCTCCTTGTTGCCGAAGCCGTCTGCCAGCACCTCGTCCAGGTAGCGGCGGTCCGCCGCTCCCACCCGGTTGGCGGGCAGATGGCGGAAGATCTCCTCTCGATCCAGGGTCCCAGGATCCACGGTCGTCAGGTCAGCGCGGTCGGCAGTCATGGCCCCATCTTGTCCCGATCGGCATGTGGCGCTACAGGAGCGCCTTGACCAGGAGCAGGCTGAGCAGGGCGAGGAGCGCGGCGGCCAGCAGCCCGATCGCGAGCGGCCTGCCGCCGATGCGCAGCAGCCCGGTGACGTGGACGCCCAGGCCGACCCCGGCCATCGCCACGCTGGCCAGGAAGCCGGCGACGATCGTCAGCAGCCGCTCCGCGGAGAGGGTCACGTCGCCGGCGCCCCAGGCGAAGCTTTCGTGCAGGTGGAGCGTGACGGAGGGCAGCAGGTCCAGGCTCTGCAGCGTGGCCACGGCCACGAAGCCCAGGATGAACGGCGGCACCAGGGTGGTGATGCTGAACGGCTTGTCGACGTACGGCTGCCGGCCGCGGCGCCGCATGCGTCCGTACCACAGGCCGATGAGCACCACGCACGGAGCGAGCAGCAGCACGCGCACGAGCTTGACCACGACGGCGATCTCCGCCGCCTCGGTTCCGTAGGCGAAGCCGGCCGCCACCACCTGCGCGGTCGCGTGGATGCTGCTGCCGGCCCACACGCCGAACTCGCCCTGGGTCAGTCCGAGCAGCGCGCCGGCGGCGGGAAAGACGATCATCCACAGCAGCCCGAGCAGGTTGATCGCGGCGATCGAGAACGCGGTCTCGCTCTCGTTCGCTTCCAGGACGGGCGCCGTGACCGCGATCGCGGTGCCGCCGCAAATCGCCGTGCCGACCCCGACCAGCAGGCCGAGCTTGCGCGACGCGCCCAGTCTGAGCGCCAGCCATACCGTCCCCAGCAGCGCCACGGCCACGCAGATCACGTTGATCGCCAGTCCCCGCAGCGTGGCGTCCAGCAGCAGGCGGAAGTCGAGCCGCACGCCGATCAGGACGATGGCCGCGGGCAGCACGCCGTGCACGGCGAAGCGCACCCCGTCGCGCGCCGCCCGCGGCAGCCCGATCAGGTTGCGCACCAGCGCGCCGATGACGATGGCGATCAGCATCGGCTCGATCGGGTGGCGGTCGCCGATCGTGAACGGCGCGAACGGCAGGCCGTGGACGAACTGCGCGGCAATGGCGACGGCAGCGGCGATCGCCAGGCCGGGACCGTAGGTCGCGCTCATCGGGAACCCATGCAGCGCTCAGATCAGGAAGTCCGTGCCGCCCAGCGCGCCCGACGGCTGGTCCATGCTCAGGTAGCGCTCCCAGCCGTCCGGCATCACGGTGACCACGCGCTTGCCGGCGCCGAGCTGGCGGGCGACGGCACACGCGCCCCAGGCGGCCGCTCCGGCCGAGATGCCGACCAGCAGCCCTTCCCTGCGTGCCAGATCCCGGGCGGTACGGAAGGCGTCGTCGTCGCTGCAGCAGAGCACGCGGTCGATGACCGACCGGTTGACGATCGCCGGCACGAATCCGGCGCCGATCCCCTGGATCGCGTGCGGCTCCGGCCTGCGCCCGCCGCTCAGCGCGGGCGAGCGCTCCGGCTCCACGGCGACCACCTGCACGTGCGGCAGGCGCTGCTTGAGCACCTCGCCGACCCCGGTGAGGGTGCCGCCCGTGCCCACGCCGACGACGAACGCGTCCAGGCTGCCGCCGCAGTCGGCCAGGATCTCCTCGACCGTCGTGCGGCGGTGCGCCTCCGGGTTGGCCGGGTTGCGGAACTGCTCCGGCATGAAGCAGTTGGGGTTCTCGGCGACGATCGCGGCGGCGCGGTCGATGGCCCCCTTCATCAGCTCGCGCGCCGGGGTCAGCACGACCTCCGCTCCCAGGTGGCGCAGCAGGGCGCGGCGCTCCTCGGACGCGTCGTCCGGCATCACCAGGATGATGCGGTAGCCGCGCGCCGCAGCCACCAGCGCCAGGCCGATGCCGGTGTTGCCGCTGGTCGGTTCGACGATGGTCGAGTCCGGACCGAGCTGACCAGCCTGCTCGGCCGCCTGCACCATGGCCAGCGCGATCCGGTCCTTGACGCTGCCGGCCGGGTTGCGCACCTCGATCTTGGCCACCACCTCGGCCGAACCGGGGGCCGGCAGCCGGCGCAGGCGCACCATCGGCGTGCCGCCGATCAGGCCGAGCACCGAGTCGTGGATCATCGCCGCGCCTCTCCGCCTTACCCGGAGTGCTCGGTGCCCTCGCGGTAGCGGGCGATCTGGGCGTTGAGCTGGTCGATCTCACCCTGCAGCCGCTCCAGGGACAGTTGCAGCGGGTCGGGCAGCGCGGTGTGCTCCAGGTTGGCTCCCTCCTCCACGCGCACCCCGCCCCGGCGGGAGATGCGGCCGGGCACGCCCACCACGGTGGCGTCCGGCGGGACGTCGCGCACCACCACCGCGTTGGCGCCGACGGTGACGTTGGCGCCGATGGTGGTGTTGCCCAGGATCTTGGCGCCGGCGCCGACCACGACGTTGTCTCCCAGGGTCGGGTGGCGCTTGCCCTGCCGGCTGCCGGTGCCGCCCAGGGTCACCCCCTGGAACAGCGTCACGTCGCGGCCGATGACGGAGGTCTCGCCGATGACCACCCCCATGCCGTGGTCGATGAACAGGCCGGGCCCGATGTCAGCCCCCGGATGGATCTCGATGCCGGTGAGCAGGCGCGCGACGGCGGCCAACGCTCGCGGCACGATCGGCAGGTGCAGCCGCCACAGTGGGTGGGCGACGCGGTGCAAGACCAGCGCATGGAATCCGGCGTAGGTGAGGATGATCGACAGGCTGCTGGTCGCCGCCGGATCACGCTCGCGCGCGGCGCGGATCTCGTCGGCGAACACCAGCCGGACGGCCACCAGGCAGGCGGCCAGCGCCGCGACGACGATGGCGGCGGTCAGCACTGCATCAGCACTCGGAGTGGCCGCAGTTGCCGCAGGTCTGGCAGCCCTCGGCGTGCACGAGGGTCGCCTCGCCGCACTCCGGACAGAGATCGGCGGACGGCCGCTTCGCCTTGGGCCGATCGTCAGGGTCGTCGCCGGCCGGCGTCTCGTCCCCGGGACGATAATGCTCGGCCAGGACCTGCGCCACCGCGTCGGGCAGGGAGCGTACCCTGCGGCTGCCGTAACCGGTCGACCGCGAGCCGCCGATGCCGCGCAACTGGTCGACGATCTGCGCCACCCGCTCCTTGGGGGAGAGTGCCGACACCATGCGCAGCAGCACGGACATCAGCCGCCCCATCGCCTCCGCCATCGCCTTCAACTCGCTGCCGCCGCGGCCGATCTCGACGAACACCTCCAGCGGGTTGCCGTCCTCGTCGTCGTTCATGGTGATGTGCGCGGTGCCGACCGGGGTGCGACTGCTGACGGTGGCGCCGAAGCGCTTCTGTGGCAGCGGTCTCACCTGGGCGCCGTCGCCGGTGGAGGCCGCCGGCGCCGCCTCTCCGGCCTCGCCGGCCGGGTTCTCCAGGTTGAGCACCTGCTCGTCGCGCGAGCGGTCGCGGTAGATGGTGCCGCCCTTGCAGCCCAGGTCGTACATCAGCTCGTACAGCTCGCGCGTCTGCGCCACGGTGTAGTCGGCCGGCACGTTGCAGGTCTTGGAGATCGAGGAGTCCACCCACCGCTGGATGGTGGCCATGACGCGCACGTGCTGCTCCGGGGTCAGCTCCATCGCCGTGACGAAGTGCTCGGGCAACGGCTGCCCGGGATGGTCGCGCTCCCAGTCGGCCGCCACCGCGGCGCGCTCCTCGTGGATGCCCAGGCGTCCCTTGCGGAAGTAGCTCCACGAGAAGTAGGGCTCGATGCCGGTGCTGGTGTCGACCATGGTGCCGGTCGTGCCGGTCGGTGCCTGCGTGAGCAGCGTCACGTTGCGGGCGCCTGCGGTGCGGATGGCGGCGCGCACCTCCTCCGGCATCCCCCGCATGAACCCGGAGTCGAGATACCGCTCCGCGTCGAAGGCCGGAAAGCTGCCCTTCTCGGCGGCCAGCTCGGCGGTGGCGTGGTAGGCCTCCACGGCGATCGTCCGGTAGAGCCGGTCCAGGAAGGACAGGCTCTCCTCGCTGCCGTAGCGCAGGCCGAGCCGGATCAGCAGCTCCGCCAGGCCCATCGTGCCCAGCCCGATGCGGCGCTCGCGGCGCTGCTGCTCCTCGTTCTCGCCGAAGAAGTACGGGGTCGCGTCGACCACGTCGTCCAGGAAGCGGACCGCGTAGCGCACGGCGGTCGCCAGCTCGTCCCAGGCCACCCCTTCTTCTCCGGCCCCGCCGTCGCGCGCGAAGCGGCCCAGGTTGATCGCCCCCAGGTTGCAGACCGACCACTCCGGCAGCGGCTGCTCCCCGCACGGGTTGGTGCAGATCAGCGGCGCGTAGTAGCGCGAGTTGCTCATCGCGTTGGCCCGGTCCCTGAACCACAGCCCCGGTTCGGCGCTGGCCCACGCTGATTCGATCAGCGTCTCCCAGACCTGCCGTGCGCGAACCGTGCGATGGACGATGGTGCGCTTGCCGCGCGCCTTCCAGGCGTCGAGGTCGCCGTTCCACAGCTCCTCGTAGTCGGGGTCGTCGATGTCCGGGAAGGCGAGCTGCCACTCCCCGTCCGCGCGCACCGCCTCCATGAACGCGTCGGTGACGCCGACGCTGATGTTGGCGTTGGTGATCTTGCCCATCTCCCGCTTGGCGCCGATGAACTCCAGGACGTCGGGGTGCCAGACGTCGCAGATCAGCATCAGCGCGCCGCGGCGGCTGCCGCCCTGCTCGATCAGTCCGGTGACGAAGCTGTAGAGCGCGCCCCAGGAGACCGCCCCGCTGGAGCGGCCGTTGACGCCGCGCACGTAGGCGTGGCGGGGGCGCAGGCTGGAGATGTTGATGCCGACGCCGCCGCCGCGGGACATGATCTCCATCATTTGCGACAGCGTGTCGACGATGCCGTGGCGCGAATCGCGCGGTGACGGCACGACGTAGCAGTTGTAGAAGGTGAGCTGCTGGTCCGTGCCCGCCGCGGTGAGGATGCGGCCCCCGGGCACGAAGCGCCAGTCGGACAGCAGCCAGCGGAAGCGCTGCTCCCAGTCCGCCCGCTGCGCGTCCGTCTCCACGGCGGCGATGCCGCGCGCCACGCGTGCCACCATCTGCTGGGGCGACGTCTCCAACGGCTTGTCCACGGCGTCCAGCGAGCACGTCAACTCGGTGGCGTCGCGCAGGCGGACCGCCACGTCGTCGTCCGTGACCGTGCGCACCGTGCCCACCTCGCGCTGGCCGGTGGCGGTGTCGGTGCAGACCACCACCAGGTCGCCGGCGGCCAGCGTCGCCTTGCTCGCGTCCTTCAGCGCGTAGCGGTCCAGGAAGATCTTCTCGCCCAGATCGTTGAGCTCCCGGCCCGCGGTGGGGGTCAGCGGCGGTTGTCCGCCGCCGTGGTCGTCAGCCATGTCCTCGGTTCTCTACTGCACGGAGGCCGGTTCCTCGTACGGCTCCTCCGTCCGGTTCCTCCGTACGGCCCTCCAGCCGGTCGATCTCGTTCCGGAACGCCCCGGTATCGGTGAAGCGTCCGTAGACGGACGCGAAGCGGACGTAGGCGACCTCGTCCAGATGCCGGAGCTGCTCGGCGATCAGTTCGCCGATCGTCCGCGAGCTGATCTCCGGGCCCGACGCGCGCAGCCGCGTCTCCAGGTCGTCGACGACACGGGTCAGCCGGGCCGCGGACACCGGCCGCTTGGCGCACGCCTTCTGCAACCCGGCCATCACCTTGTCGCGCTCGAACGCCTCGCGGCTGCCGTTCGCCTTGACCACCGTCGGCGCGCTCCGTTCCACGTGCTCGTAGGTGGTGAAGCGGCGCGCGCATGCGCGACAGCTCCGCCGCCGCCGGATCGCGCGTCCGCCGTCGAGCGGTCGCGACTCGATGACGCGGCTGTCGTGCGAGTCACACACCGGGCAGCGCATCCGGAGCCTCCTTCCCTCATTCGAACCACATATAGTGGTATCGGCCACAATGGAGCGCTACATGAGGCGGTGTCAACACCCGTCTGTCACATCGTTAAGATGCCGCCGTGATACATCTGGCAACCATGACCAGCGTCTGCCCGGACTGGACGCTCGACGAGATCGTGTCGGCGATGAAGCGCCACGGCTATCGCGGGCTGGAGCCCCGCGTGGAGTGGGATCACGCCGCCGGAATAGAGGCTTCGATGACGCCGCCCGAGCGGCGCGCCGCGCGCGACCGGCTGGCCGGCGAGGGGCTGGAGTTCTGCTGCCTGGCCACCGGCGTCAAGATGGCGACCCCCGATGCCGCCGAGCGCGCCGGTCAGGTCGACGACCTGCGCCGCTACATCGAGCTGGCGGGCGACCTGGGCGCCCCCTGCCTGAGGACCTTCGGAGGCGCGCATGCCCCCGGCGACCTGCTGCCGATCGTCGACTACGTGGCCGACGGCTACCGATCGGTGATGGACGAGGCCGAGGCCCGCTCGGTGACCGTCCTGATGGAGACGCACGACTTCTGGAGCGCCTCCGCCCCGGTGCGGGCGGTGGTGGAGCGCGTCGGCCACGCGCGTTGCGCGGTGCTCTGGGACCTGCTGCACCCCATGCGGGTCCTGGAGCGGCCGGAGGTGACGTTCCAGAACCTGTCGGCGTTGACCCGGCACCTGCACGTGCACGACTACGAGTACGGCCCGGACGGCCGATCGCGGGCCGCGGCGCTGGGCGAGGGCCTGTATGACCACGAGCCGCCGCTGCGCCTGTTGGCCGACGCCGGCTTCGAAGGCTACGCGTCGGTGGAGATCATCCACGGCCGCGGCACCGAGCACGACGCGGAAGGCGTCCTGTCCCAGTACGCGGGCAAGCTGCGCGAGTACCTGCAGTCCGGTAGTGCGTCGGTCTGAAGTCGGGCGGCGATTCATTCCCCCACGCCCTGCGCGTTGTGTGCGGATGATGCTATGCTGCCGCCGGTAACCATGCGGTCGGCCCATGTCGGGTCGCCTGCGGAATACAATAGCCGGGACACGACTGGGAGTAGCTACCCGGTCGGCGGCGAATACGTAGGGCTCGCTTCTGACCGTATGGTTACCAACGTCCCGGCACCTCTGCGTGCCGGATTGAGGAGAAACCGAGGTGCTCAGTCGCCGATTCGGAGCTGATCTCGCGTACCTGCTGCTACTCCTGACCGCGGGCGGTCTGGCTGCAAGCGATGTCGCGGCGCAGGACAGTGCCGCCCCCACGGTCAGCGAAGTCTCGCTGTTCAGCTCGCCCCCGGGCGGCACCTACCAGCGCGGCGACACCATCGAGGTGCGGGTCGACTTCGACCTTCGCGTCGCCACCACCGGCACCCCCCAGGTGAGCGTGTCGATCGGCAGCCAGACCAGGACCGCCTCACTCGACTCCTTCGCGGGCACGCGGGCCAGCGCGTTGTCCCTGTTCTTCGAATACACCGTGCAGTCCACGGACAGCGACACGGACGGCATCAGCATCCCCGCCGATGCCATCAGCCTCAATGGCGGCAGCATCAAGGCCGCGGGCGACGACACCGTCGACGCGGTGCTGACCCACTCCGCGGTAACGGTGGGCGCGGACCACAAGGTGGACGGCAGCCGCTTCGACACGCCGTCGGTGAGCTCCGTCTCCTTCCACGGCACGCCGGCCTCGGGAGACACCTACCAACTCGGCGAGGAGATCGAGGTGAAGGTCGTGTTCGACCGCTTCATCAAGTCGTCCGGCAGCCCCAAGGTGGCGATCACCATCGGCAGCGCCACCAAGCTCGCCGACTGGGCCTACAGCCGCGGATCCGGCGGCGGCGTTACCGACATGTATTTCGACTACGAGGTGCAGTCCGAGGACCGTGACGGGGACGGCATCAGCATCGCCGCCAACGCCATCCGCCTTGACGGCGGCAGCATCAAGGCCGCCGCCGACGGCACGACCGACGCGTCGCTGACCCACGCCGCGGTGTCCGACGACTCCAGCCGCAAGGTCGCCGGCAGCCAGGTCTCCGCACCGGCGGTGAGCAGCGTCTACTTCACCGGGTCGCCCAAGACCGGCAACAGCTACCAGCCCGGCGAGACGATCGCGGTGCAGGCCAATCTCGACCGGAAGGTCAACGTGACCGGCAGTCCCCAGGTGGCGCTGACCATCGGCAGCCGGACCAGGTACGCGACGTACCCCAGCAACGTCTCCCGTCTCGGCATCCAGGTGCTGCGCTTCGAGTACGAGGTGCAGGCGCTGGACCGCGACACCGACGGCGTCAGCATCGCCGCCAACGCCATGCGTCTCAACGGCGGCACCATCACCGCCACCGACGGCACCACCGACGCCGACCTGAGCCACACGGCGGTGGCCGCGGACCCTCGCCACAGGGTGGGTGCAGTGGCCACCGGGCCGGTGGTGAGCTTCGTCTGGTTCTCCAGCTCTCCGGCGAGCGGGGAGTACTTCCGGCAGGGGGAGTCGATCGAGGTGACGGTCCGCTTCAGCGAGGCGGTAGCCGTGACCGGGAGTCCGCAGGTGGCGGTGAGCGTGGGCGGCCACACCCGGAACGCGACCTACTCCAGCTCCGATCGCAGCGCCACCGAGCTCACCTTCGGCTACACGGTGCAGGGGAGCGACCTCGATCTGGACGGCGTCAGCATCGCCGCCAACGCCCTTAGCCTGAACGGCGGCACCATCCGGAAGACCGGCACCACCACCGACGCCGTGCTGACCCACACCGCGGTATCCGCCAGCTCCAGCCGCAAGGTGGACGGCAAGACCTCCGCTCCCGCGGTGAGCAGCATCTCCTTCTCCGGTTCGCCCGCCGGCGGCGACACCTACGCGCGGGGCGAGAAGATCCAGGTGCAGGTGGAGTTCGACCGGCCGGTGACGGTGACGGGCACGCCGCAGGTGGCCATGGCCATCGGCAGCCACACGCGGGTGGCGGCGTTTTCCTCGATCACCGGGACTACCGCCTCCTTCGCCTACACGGTGCAGGCGAGCGACCGCGACGCGGACGGCATCGGCATCGCGGCCAACGCCCTCGGCCTGAACGGCGGCAACATCAAGGCCGCTGCCGACGGCACCACGGACGCGGTGCTGACCCACGCGGCAGTGGCCGCGGACGCCACCCGCAAGGTGGACGGCAGCCTGGTGGTGGCGCCGGCCGTGACCGGCGTCTCCTTCGCCGGCTCCGCGCCCGCGGGCAACACGTACCGGCCAGGCCAGGCGATCCAGGTGGAAGTCCGGTTCAGCCGCCCGGTAACGGTCACCGGCAGCCCGGTCGTCGATCTCACCGTGGGCTCAGCGACCCGCGCCGCGGCCTTCTTCTCGGTCAGCGGCTCGGGCACCTCGGCGACCTTCGACTACCAGGTACAGGACGGGGACGAGGACACGGACGGCGTCAGCATCGCGGCCAACGCCATCCGCCTCGCCGGCGGCACCATCAAGGGCGCCGACGGCGTCACCGACGCCGTGCTCACCCACACCGCGGTTGCGGCCGACCCGAGCCGCAAGGTGGGGGCCAGCGTCGCGGGCGCGGCACCGGCGGTGAGCCGACTGTTCTTCAGCTCCCAGCCCGCGCACGGCGACACCTACCAGTTCGGCGAGGCGATCCGGGTGGAGGTGGTGTTCGACCGCCCGGTGACGGTGACCGGCAATCCGCAGGTGGCGCTGACCATCGGCAGCGGCACCGGGGCCGCCGTCTTCTCTTCCGGTACCCGGTCCGGCATCAGCTCGCTGTCGTTCGAGTACCTGGTGCAGGCGGCGGATTCGGACAGCGACGGCATCGGCATCGCGGCCAACGCCCTCAGCCTCGCCGGCGGCACCATCAAGGACGCCGACAGCGCCGCCGATGCCGACCTGACGCACGCGGCGGTGACGGCCGACGCGAACCGCAAGGTGGACGGCAGCGTGGCCGCGGCGCCCACCGTGACCAGCGTTTCCATCTCCAACACGCCGGCGGACGGCGCCACCTACGAGCTGGGCGAGACCATCCGGGTGTCGGTGGCGTTCGACCGGCCGGTGACCGCGACCGGCAGTCCGCAGGTGGCGCTGACTATCGGCACCGCCACCAGGCAGGCGGCCTACCGCACCTCCCATTCCCAGTACCTGTTCTTCGACTACCCGGTGCAGGCGGCCGATCTGGACGACGACGGCATCGCCATCGCCGTCAACGGCCTCAGCCTCAACGGCGGCACCATCAAGGCCGCCGCGGCGGACGCCACCGACGCCGTGCTGGCGCATACGGCGGTGAATTCGGCCCATCGCGTGGACGGCGGCACGGTCACGGCACCGGCGGTGAGCCACGTCTCGTTCTCGGGGTCGCCCGCGAGCGGCGATACCTACGGCCGCGGCGAAACGATCGCGGTGGAGGTGGTGTTCTCCCGCACGGTGACGGTGACCGGCAGCCCGCAAGTGGCGCTGACCGTCGGCAGCCGGTCGCGGGCGGCGACCTACGTCTCCGGGACGCAGCGACTCGCCTTCGAGTACACGGTGCAGGCCGACGACCGGGACCCGGACGGGGTCAGCATCGCGGCCGATGCCATCAGCCTCGGCGGCGGCAGCATCACGGCGCTGGACGGCACTACCGCCGCCGGCCTGCGCCACCTGCCGGTGGCGGGGAGCCGCAACCGCAAGGTGGACGGCAGCCGCGTCCGGCCGCCGGCGGTGAGCGGGGTCGCGTTCTCCGGGTCGCCCGCGAGCGGCGACACCTACGAGCTCGGGGAGACGATCGCGGTGACGGTCACCTTCGACAAGCCGGTCACGGTAATCGGCAGTCCGGAGTTGGCTCTGACCGTCGGCAGCCGGACCCGGCAGGCCGCCTTCTCAACCCCGTCCGCCACCGGTGTCACGACGCTGGCATTCCACTACCCGGTGCAGGCGAGCGACCGGGACGCGGACGGCATCGCCGTCCCGGCCAACGCGATCCGTCTCAACGGCGGTACCATCACCGACGCCGACGACGACACGGTCGACGCCGTGCTCGGCCACGCCGCGGTGCCGGCCGACGCGGGGCGCAAGGTGGACGGCGGCCAAGTCAGCGCTCCGGCGGTGACCGCGGTGTCCTTCTCCGGGTCGCCGGCGAGCGGCGACACCTACGAGCTGGGCGAGACGGTCAGGGTGCGGGTCGCGTTCGACAGGTCGGTGACCGTAACGGGCAGCCCGCGGATCGGCCTGACCATCGGCAGCCACACCCGCCCGGCGGCCTTCGCCTCTGTGTCCTCCGACCGGGTCCTGACCTTCGCCTACACCGTGCAGACGCAGGACGCGGACGCGGACGGGATCAGCATCGCGGCCGACGCCATCAGCCTCGCCGGCGGCGCCATCACGGGCGCGGTCGACGCCGGCACCGCGGCGGACCTGGCCCACGCCGCCGTGGCCACCGACCCCGAACGCAAGGTGGACGGCAGCCGGATCACCGCACCCGCGGTGAGCGCCATCGCCTTCGCCGGCCACCCCGCCGGCGCCGGCACCTACGTCCGCGGCGAGACGATCCGGGTGCAGGTGGCGTTCAACCGGGCGGTCACGGTGAGCGGCGCTCCGCAGTTAGCACTGCTCGTCGGCAGCGGCACGCGCATGGCGGTCTTCGCCTCCGCCGACTCGGCGGCGAACGCCTTGTACTTCGAGTACACCGTGCAGGCGGCGGACCTGGACAGCGACGGGATCAGCATCGCGGCCGACGCCATCAGCCTCGCCGGCGGCAGCGTGAAGGCCGCCGACGGCGTCACCGACGCGGACCTGAGCCACGCCGCGGTGGCGGCGGACGCAACCCGCAAGGTGGACGGCCGGATCACGGGGCCGGTGGTGACCAGCATCGCCTTCATCACCACCCCGCTGTCGGGTGCCACCTTCCAGCGCGGCGAGAACATCGACGTGCGGGTGGAGTTCAACCAGCCGATCACGTACTCCGGCACTCCCTCCGTGGAGCTGAGCATTGGCAGCCGCACCCGGCCGGCGGCGTTGGCCTACGTGCCCGGACCCACGGCGCTGGCATTCAGTTACACGGTGCAGGCCGGAGACCTGGATGCGGACGGGGTCAGCATCGCGGCCAACGCGATCCGGCTCGGCGGCGGCAGCATCAAGGCCGCCGACGGCGTCACCGACGCGATCCTGGCGCACGCGCCCGTCGCCGCCGACCGCGGCCGCAAGGTGAACGGCAACCAGGCGACCGCGCCGTCGGTGAGCCGCATCTCCTTCGTCGGCTCGCCGGCCGACGGCGCCACCTACCAGCTCGGCGAGACCATCGAGGTGAAAGTCGAGTTCGATCGCTACGTGAGCGGCTCCGGCAGCCTGCGGCTGGCGCTGACCATCGGCGGCCAGACCAGACTGGCGCGCTACTCGCACGGCCGCGGCTTCGGTGGCGTCACCGACCTGCACTTCAAGTATGTGGTGCAGAAGACGGACTTCGACGCGGACGGCGTCAGCATCGGAGCCGACGCGATCCGACTCAACGGAGGCCGCATCACCACCGCCGACCGCGCCACCGCCGCCGACCTGAGCCACGCGGCGCTGCCCGACGACGCCACCCGCAGGGTGGACGGCGTCCAGGTCACCGGTCCGGGGCTCACCCGCATCTACTTCGTCGGGGTTCCGGACAGCGGCGACGCCTACCAGCGCGGCGAGACGATCAGCGTCCACGTGATCTTCGACCGCCTGGTGACGGTCAGCGGCAGCCCCCAGGTGGAGTTGACCATCGGCAGCAGGACCGCGCGGGCAACCCTCTCCAGCTACGGCTTGGGCGTCCGGGTGCTGGGATTCGAGTACACGGTGCAGGCACTCGACGCCGACGCGGACGGCGTCAGCATTGCGGCCAACGCGATCCGCGTCAACGGCGGCAGCATCACCGCCACCGACGGCACCACCGCGGCGCGGCTGAGCCACGCCGCGGTGGCCGACGACCTTACCCGCAAGGTGGGCCGAGTGACGGACGCTGCCGCGGCGACGGCCGTGAGCAGCCTGTTCTTCAGCTCGTCACCGGCCGGCGGCGATACCTATGAACGCGGCGAGACCATCGAGGTGCGCGCGGTGTTCAACCGGTCGGTGCGGGTGGCCGGTACGCCGCAGGTGGAGCTGAGCGTCGGCGGCCAGACCAGGGCGGCGCTGTTCTGGGGCACACACTACGGCCGCACGCTGTCCTTCAACTACGAGGTCCAGGCCTCCGACGTGGACCACGACGGGATCGCCGTCGCGGCCGATGCCATCCGGCTCGGCGGCGGCAGCATCAAGGCGGCCGACGGCGTCACCGACGCCGTGCTGACCCATGCGGCGCTGGCGGCGGACCCCGGCCGCAAGGTGGACGGCAGCCTGGTGACCGCGCCGAGGGTGAGTGCCGTGTCCATCGTCTCCCGCCCGCGCAGCGGCACCGCCTACGGGCGCGACGAGACGATCGTGGTCCAGGTCGGGTTCAGCGAGCCGGTAGCGGTAACCGGAGCGCCGCAACTGGCCGTGACGCTGGGCAGCGTGACGCGCAGCGCCGCGTTCGTGCGCTCCGGTGAGCGCAGTCTGTGGTTCCGCTACCGGGTAGCGGGTGACGACCGTGACGCCGACGGCATCGGCATCGCCGCCGGCGCGCTGACCCTGAACGGCGGCAGCATCAACGACCGTACCGGCAATGCCGCGCAGCTCGATCTCGGCGTCCATGCCATCGCCGGCGCCGCCGGACACCGGGTGGATGGCGCGCTGGTGGACAGCGTCGCCCCCGAGGTCGCTGCCGTCACGCTGACCTCGGCACCGCAGAGCGGCAGTACCTTCGTGTTCGGCGAGACGATCGAGATCGAGGTGCGGTTCAGCGAGCAGGTGACCGTCACCGGTGCGCCGCGGCTGACGCTGAGCATCGGCAGCGGCCGGCGCAGCGCCGGTTACGCGTCTTCCCGCGAGCAGGTCGTTCGCTTCCGCTACGTGGTGCAGGATGGAGACAGCGGCGCGCTGGGGGCCGTCGTGGATGCCCTTGCCCTGAACGGCGGCACCATTCTCGACGCCGCCGGCAACGCCGCCGTGCTGCGCCTCGGCAGCGCGAACCTCGGCTTCGGCGTGGCGGTGAACGGCGTCGAACCGGATGACGATCCGCCCACGGCGAGCAGCGTGCTGTTCGAGTCGCGCCCGCCGGGCGGCGCCTATGCCCGCGGCGACAGCGTACAGGTCGCCGTGCGCTTCAACGAGCCGGTGAAGGTGACCGGCATGCCGCGGCTGGCACTGGCCGTCGGCACGGCCGAGCGCCACGCCGCGTTCTTCTCCTCAGGGCAGGAGTACGTACGGTTCCGCTACACCGTGCAGGAGCAGGACCGCGATGCGGACGGGATCGGCGTGGCCGCCGGCGGCCTGAGCCTCAACGGCGGCACCATCGCCGACGCCGCCGGCAACCCGGCCGACCTGAGTCTGGCCGCGGCCGCCATCGGCTCCGGTCACGCCGTAAACGGCGCGGAGAAGACCCGGACCAAGCCGACGCGCGCGGCGGTCACTTCGGCACCGCGCAGCGGCGGCACCTACGGCCGCGGCGAGAGCGTCGACGTGGAGGTGCAGTTCAACAAGGAGGTGACGGTCGCCGGCCAGCCGCAGTTGGAGCTGACCATCGGCTCGAACCCGCCGGGGGCGTCGCGCAGCGGCCGCGGCACCGCGAGCCAGACCGGCACCGCGCCGAAGCGCCTTGCGAACTTCGTGTCCGGCGCTAACGAGCGACTGCACTTCCGCTACGTGGTGCGGGCGGCGGACGATTCCCTCGGCGGCGGAGTCACCATCGCCGCCGACGCGCTGCGGCTGAACGGAGCCAGCATCACCGACGCTGCCGGCGAGCGGGTGGCGGCCCACAACCTGCAGCTGGACGGCGCCGAGGTCGTTCATGGCGACCCGGTGGATGGCGGAGTGAGCGAACCGGCGATGGCCGAGAGAGTTGCGGTGACCTCCGCACCGCAGGATGGCCGCACCTACCGGCTCGGTGAAGCGATCGTGGTGGAGGTCCGCTTCAGCAGCGAAGTAGCGGTCAGCGGCGCCCCGCAACTGGAGTTGGCCATCGACGGAACCGGCAACACGGCCACCGCGGCGCGGCGGGCGAACTTCGTCGTCGCGGACGGGGACACCCTCGTCTTCCGTTACCCGATTCAGGCGAGCGACAACGACAGCGACGGGATCGGTATCCCTGCGAACGCGCTGCACCCCAACGGCGGCACGATCGTCGATCTCCTGAGAGAGCCGGCGGAGTTGGACCTGGAGCAGGCGCAGCTCATCATCCCCGCGCACCGGGTCGATGGACAGACGGCGGACGCCACGCCCCCGGTGGTGGCGTCGGTGGCCATCGTGTCGCGGCCGCCGGCCGGCAGTTACGTACACGGAGACCGGATTTCGGTGGCCGTTATGTTCAGCGAGCCCGTCACGGTCGCCGGCAGTCCGCAACTGGCGCTGCACGTCGGCAGCGCCAGCCGCATGGCGGGCATCACGGGTCAGACCGAGGCGATGTCCGACACGATCGAGTTCGTCTACACGGTGCGGGCGGGCGACCGCGACGCGGATGGGATCGCCGTCCCCGCGGACGCGCTGCGTCTTGCCGGCGGCACGATCCGGGACGGCGCCGGCAACGACGCCGTCCTGCGCAGCAGCGCGGTACAGACCGCCGCGGAGCAGACGGTCGACCCGGCCGTGCGGATCGGCTGCCGACCGCCGAACATGGCAGCCCGCGGCGAGGCGCGGATCGAGGCACGCCACAGCGTCGCGCTGCAGAACTACGACCTCGAGCTGACCCTGGAGTTGGACGAGAACCGGGATGGCAGCGAGCGCCCGGTGCAGATCGGCTGTGTCGCTCTTGCCGCAGCGGATCGGCACTTCTCCTATGCGATCTCGGCGGGGAACGACGAGGAGCGTTTCACGGTCGGCCCGGCGGACGGTCTGCTCAGCTACGTGGGCCGTGGCGAGGACGCCGAGCGCACCCCGGAGTATCTGCTGACGATCACGGCCTCGCCGCATGATGGCGGCGCGCCGCTGGCGCTGCTGGTACGGGTGGCGGTGGTCGACCTGAACGATCCCGGAGCGGTGACGCTGTCCACGGCGCAGCCGCGCGTGGGCGAGCAGGTGTCGGCGCGGCTCACCGATCAGGACGACCGGGTGCGCGACGAGCGCTGGCAGTGGCGCCGGCGGCAGGTAACGGAAGGGGAGTGGAGCGACATCGCGCAGGCGACAGCGCGCACCTATGCCGTGGTCGCGGCCGACGCCGGCCACTACCTGCAGGCACGGGTCACCTACGCCGACGAGCATGGCGTCCAGCGCGCCGTGAGCGCGCCGACCGAGGCGGTGGACCTGGATCCGGACCGTCGCCATCGGATGCTGCAGCTGAGCTTGGCCGGGTTGGGCCGCGCGGTGGCGACGAGCGCGGTGGAGGTGATCGGCCGGCGCTTCGGCCCAGGACCGGCGGACGCGGACGCGTGGCGCGTGGACGCCACTCTGAACCGGCGCGCGCTGCAATTCTCCGCCATGGATGGCGCGACGGCGGGCACCTTCGCACGCAACATGGTAGAGGCGCTCGGGGTGTACGTGAGCGGCGCCGGAGCGATCGGCTTCGCGCCGGTCTCGGGCGACCAGGTCCTGGCGGCCAGCGCGTTCAGCGTCGAACGGAACCACGGCGCCGGCCAATGGGGATTCTGGGGAGGTGGTGACCTGGGCGGCTTCGGCCGCGAGGTCGACGGATACGTTCAAGACGGCACCGTGCTGTCCGGCTACCTCGGCGCGGACTACCGCTTCGTGGCGAACGCCCTGGCGGGCCTTGCCGCTTCCTACAGCAATCTCGACCTCACGTCCGAGAGCGAGGTCGACGGCGACGCGAACCTCAAGGGCTACCTCATCAACGCGTATCCCTATGTATTCTGGATGCCGTCGGAGTGGCTGGACGTGTGGGGCTTGGCCGGACTCGGCGCCGGAGAGGCGGAGCTGGCGGATGCCGGCGCCACCCGGACCGGCGGCGTCCGCATGTGGCTGGGCGCCATCGGCCAGCGCACCGACCTCCTGTCCGGGGACGGACTGTCCCTGGCCCTGAAGGGCGACGGGTTCTTCACCGGTGTTGCCTCCGGAGACGGGCTACCCGCGACCGAGGCGCACGCCTGGCGTGCGCGCGTGCTGTTGGAAGGAGGCCTGGAGTGGCGGTCGGGCGACTCTCAGCTGGCCGGAACCATCGCCATGGGGGGCCGCATAGACGGCGGTCACGCAGACAAGGGTTTCGGCGCAGAGGGCGCAGCGGAGGTGAGTTACCTCCATGCCGGCAGCGGATTGGGCGCCAGCGGCCGCGGCCGGTTGCTGTTGCTGCACGAGGACCAGGGCATCCACGACTGGGGTGCGAACGTGATCTTGAGCTGGGCGCCGCCCGGCCCCGGCCCGAGTTCCGGGCTGGCGCTGTCGGTGGGACCGCAATGGGGTGAGGCGGACACCGGCGTACCGTCGCTATGGCGCGATCCGGCGGCGCTGCCTAACGAAGGCAGCGGCGACCGTGCCGGTGAGCGTTCGACGTGGCTGCCGGACACGGTAGAACTCAGGGTCAGCTACGCACTGGATCTCGCGGAGGGAGCCGGACGGCTGGCGCCGTTCGCCGAGATCGGCTTTGAAGAGGCGACTGCGCGTCGCGTGCGCTTCGGCCTCGGCGGCTCCCTGGAGTACTGAGATGAACAAGACCATGCTGCTCGGTTTGCCGGTCGTCTCCGCGCTACTCGGAGTCGCCCTGGTCGTCGCCGGCTGCAGCGCAACGGTTCCGGGCGCGGCGGCCAGCCCGGAGCTGTCGGTCGCCGATGCGATGGTGACCGAGGGGGACGCGGGGACGAGCAACGCCGTATTCCGCGTCACGCTGACTCCCGCCGCCAACGACACCGTGCGAGTTTCCTACGCCACCTCCGATCTCACTGCGACGGCCGGCAACGACTACCACGCCGCCCGCGGGACGCTGACGTTCCGGGCAGGTCAGACCACGCAGCGCATCGCGGTGCGCGTGATCGGGGATCTCCTGTCCGAGCCAGACGAACAGTTCGCGGTGACGCTGAGCAGCCCGTCCAACGCCACCCTCGCCGAGGCCACCGCGACCGGCACTATTCGCGACGACGATCGCGCCGTACCGGGAAGAACGTTCCGCGACTGCGCCGTCTGCCCGCAGATGGTGACGGTACCCGCGGGCCGCTTCCTGATGGGGTCCCCGGCCACGGAAGCGGGACGCCATGCCGACGAAGGACAGCGCCCGGTGACCATCTCTGCCCCATTCGCAGCGGGGGTGTACGAGGTGACGTTCGCGGAGTGGGACGCGTGCGTCGCCGGCGGAGGATGCGGCGGCCGTCGACCCGAAGACGGCGGCTGGGGTCGAGGACGGCGGCCGGTCGTCAACGTGAGCTGGGAAGACGCGCAGGCGTACATCGCTTGGCTTTCCACCGAGACCGGGGCCGAATACCGGTTGCTGACCGAGGCGGAGTGGGAGTACGTGGCTCGTGCCGGCACCACCGCCCCGTTCCACACCGGAGCCACGATCTCCACCGACCAAGCGAACTACGACGGGCTGAGCAACCCGTACGGAGGGGGTGTCAGGGGCACCTACCGGGCCCGGACGACCGAGGTGGGATCGTTCGCCCCGAACTCCTTCGGGCTGCACGACGTCCACGGCAACGCTGGGGAACTGGTGCAGGACTGCTACGAAGATACCGTCGGCGGCGCCACCACCTGCAGCGTCCGTGTGGTGCGCGGCGGCTCCTGGGCCAACGGACCGGAGTCGCTACGCTCAGCCTACCGCGGCTGGTGCGCTCCGACCCTCCGCAACCACCTCAACGGCTTCCGCGTCGCTCGCAACAGGCCATAGAGCGCAAGATAGGATGCGGATGGCCGGCCCCTCGCGGGGTAAGCGCTAGCGCTAGCGGGCCTTGGCGCGGCGCAACTCCTCGAACACCTCCGGGCTCGGCGGATAGTAGCGGCCCGGGCACACGCCCTCGGAGCGGATCTTCTGCTTGACGTAGTTCTCGGCCTCCTCGTGCTCGAGCGCCCACTCCATCACCGCCATGGCCATCCACGACGGCACCACCAGGACGCCGTCGTTGTCGCCGACCATCACGTCACCGGGGCGCACCAGCGCGCCGCCGCACTGGATCTGACCGTTCTCCTCGGCCGGGGTCGCCTCCACGCTGCCGTGGAAGCTGCGCTGCGTGGCGTACACGGTCAGCCCGTAGTCCTCGTCGATGATCACGTCGAGGTCGCGGATGGCGCCGTCGATCACCACGCCGTCCGCGCGGTTCATGGCGAGCTGCAGCAGCTTGACGTCGCCCGCCACCACGTCCTTGCGTGATCCCATGATGTCCGCCACCAGGACGTCGCCCGGTCCGCACCGTCCCATCGCCAGGAACTCCAGTTCATCCTCGCCGCCGGTTCTCTCGCTCGCCAGGTCGGGGCGCACGGGGAGGAACCTGAGCGTCCGCGCCCGCGCGGCGAACCGCTCCCGGCCGGGCGTGAGCCTGGTCAATCCCTCGCAGACGTTCAGCCGGGAGCCGAAGCTGCAGACCCCGGCGTACACGGTCACCGTCGGGATCGACTTCAGTCCATCCAGAACTTCCTGCGGCACTTCCACGGGCTTCATGTCGAATGTGGGCATCTGCTCAATCTCAATCGGGGGTTGAACGGTTCGGCGCAAGAGTGGGTGAGGGGCGCATCCCGGTCAATCGTGGCCGTTACGCGGCCGGTATCGTCACCAGTTCGTCGTGTAGCGCACCGACGCCGAGACGCTCCAGTCGCGGACATCGCCCGCCTCGTGCCACAGCAACATCCGCCCGGAGACCGCGACGGCCAGCGTGCCGGAGGTATCCGCCAAGGCGATGCCGCCGCCGACGCCGGCTCCGAATCCCGTGTCCCCATCGCCTCCGTCATGGCGCGCCCCTATCTCCACGGTGGGCGTGAACAGCGCGCCGCCCGGCAGGACGATTCCCCACGCGCCCTCGAGCGCGAGCCGCATCCGGCTTGCGTCGGCCTCCGTGGGGGTCATCGCGCTCGTTGCCTGCGAAGTGGTGCTGGCATAGAGCCCGCCGGCCGCGACCGACAGGGCCGGACCCGATGCGCCGGCTCGATCGACGAGGTCTCCGCGGGCGCCCGCCGCAGCCATCAGGAGCGCGACGTCGGTGCCGAGCCTTTCGCCCGGACGCGTGATGAGCGTCAGCGCACCGATGCCGTAACCGGCCGTGCCCCACACGACGATCCGATCGGTGATCTCGTAGCCGGTATAGGGGTAGAGCCCGGTGGCCGAGGACTCGATTTGGCCCGCCGTGCCGCCGCGGGTCCACGCGCCCTCCCCGATGCTGAGCGACAGTGCGAGTCCGGCGAGCCAACGACCGTCCGACCAATCAGCCCCCAGAATCCCCGTGCTCACGGCACCGTCGAGCTTCAGATCGTCCTCGCTGCCGGCGAGGCGGGAGAACGTACCGTGGCCCCACACGACGAGAGCGCCGCCGTCCCGGTTCCTGTCCGTCGGCACCTCGTTGACGATGGCGCTGCCGAAGCGCACCAGCCATGCCTTCAGCACCGGTTCGGGCATGAAGGCCGTCCTCGGCGCGCCGCCGTCTTCGGTCCGCGATCTCGCAGCATCGCTCAGGGCCGGGTTCAGCGTTCCGGTCGCCGTCGCCGATCCGGGTATCGCCGAGAGGGCGGCCCAGGCCAGCAAGAGCCGACCCGCGGCCACGGCGTCCATTGACGGTATTGTGCGAGTGGCTGAAGAGGTATGAATGGCCGGTCAGGAAAATCCACGTGAGTCACGCATGCCCGGATCGAGTGCAATCCGAGCTGCGTGACCGGCGAATGCGGTGTCCGCGACCCTGTTTGACGTCGCGCGTTACTGCTTCAAGAGCCGATCGGGACCATCACTCGAGAATGCCCGGATCGACGTCGTGGGCGATGCAGGCGACGCAGTCGCCCTGCCCGACGAGGGAGGGGCCGCGGCTGCCGAGGAGCACGCCCGCCGTCAGCGCGACGACGGCAGCCGGCTCCCGGTCCGGGCGCTCGAGGAAGTGGACCTGACCGACACTCTCCCCGGCCGCCACACTGCTGCCCAGATCGACGACGCTCTCGTAGATCCCCGACTCGGGCGCGAAGCGGTAGTCCTGGCGGTCGAGTGACTGCACCCAGCGCGTCGGCGGCAGGCCGAGCTCGGCTCGCGAGCGCTTCTTCCCCGCCACGACGCCGAGGTGGACCAGCACGTTGCGCAGACCTTCCTGGCTCAACCGGTGCACCCTTGCCGGGACGGGCTCGCCCCCGCCCATCTCCGTCGTGACGACGACCTTGCCCTGGCGCTCCGCCTCGACGGGCAGCAGACCGCTTCCGGCAATGTCGGTGTAGAGCAACGCAAAATCCGTGTTGTACGCCTCCGCCGCGGCCACCATCTTCCGGCGTTGATCACGGTCCGGCACCAGGTGCATGTGAGCGCACGGATAGAAGTCGAAGCTGCGCCCACCAGAGTGCAGGTCGATAACGGCGTCCGCCATGGGGAATAGGTGGGTCGTCACGTAGTGCGCCAGCATCTCCGAAACGGAGCCGGCCGGATCGCCGGGGAAGCAGCGGTTGAAGTTCCTCCCGTCCAGCGGTGACAGGCGCGCGGCGGCCTTCGCCGCGGGCACGCTGAGCGCCGGGATCATGATGAGCCGGCCTCGGACAACCTCGAGTGGCAGGTCCCGGCAGAGCTTGAGGATCGCGACCTGCCCCGGATACTCGTCGCCGTGGTTTCCGGCCATGAGCAGGACGGTCGGACCCTCACCAGCGGCGAGCACCGCTACCGGGACCTGCAGGTTGGCCCAGCCGCCCAGGTTGTGCGAGTACGGAACTGCGAGGTGACCGACTTGCTTGCCGGGCTTCTCGTAGTCGACGGTAGCGCTGATCTGCGTGCTTTCCATTGTTCGCAAGCAGTGTAAACGAAAGGCAGCGGCCGGGGTCTTGCTCATTCGCGGACTCCCCCTGGGCGACCCGGGCTTCGCAGCCGTCACCGTCGAGCGGCCCACCGGCGCTCGCCGCCGTGTGAGCCAACTCCACTTCTCTACTCCCTTGCCTGTCGCGCCGCCCCCGAACTCCCAACTCGCCTGGCGCGGGGCGCAACGTGCCGCGCCCACCCCGCGTCGGGGTGCATTCGCGGATATAGCTTGACAATCGGATGCATATGTGCCAGCGTGACAGCCGGACAATTTTCTTGTCCGAAACACCAAAAGGAGCAACGATGAAAAAGACACCTCTTCTACTGTTAGTCGGGTTGTTGGGATTCTCCGCTTTCGCCACCGGTACCGGCGAGGAGAGCGATACCTCGGCACCTGCGGCGACCATGGCAACAGGGGACTTCGAGTGGGAGTATATGGCGGATACGTCGCCGATCACGATCCAGTTCTGGCAGAACACGTGGGGCGGTTGCAGACCCGCAGTTCGCTGGGACGATGGTATGGTCTCCCAATTCATCACCCAACAAACCGGTGTCACGCTCGATATGGAAGTGCTGGAGGGTGAAGAAGACGAAGTATTGGCACCGATGATCGCATCGGGTGACCTGCCGGAAATGCTGGCTTTCGGAAATTACACCAGTCCCCTGCTCCAGCAGATCATCGATGCCGGCATGGTACACGCGATCGGTGACCTGATCGATGAATACGCTCCCAAGACGTGGGATCTGGTGCCGCCTGCATATCACACGTACCATACTGCCGATGACGGCAAGATGTGGTATTGGGCAGGGTTCATGTACTATGCCGAGGTGATGGAAGCCTTCGAGGAGATAAACGTGCCTTTCACGAGTGGAGAAGGCATCATGTTCACCAGGCGGGACATCCTCGAGGCGTACGGCAAAGACGACATAACCACGCTGAGCGACTACGACGACTATCTCAGATTCGCTCACGCAAACTATCCGGATGTCCTGCCGATCGACTTCGGTGGCAGCGTGTCAGACCTGCTGTTCGGAAGGGCCGGCAACAACATGTTCCGAGGTACGTTCGGCATGCACGTCTCCGGATACTACCCGCAGGACGACGAGGTGCAACTGCTATTCAGGGATCCCAAGTATCTGGAGTTCCTGCAATGGTTGAATAGCCTGTACCAGGATGGCTTGATCACAAAGGGCCAATTCACCGAGCAGACGCAGCAATCCGAGGAGAGACTGTACTCGGCCGGCTACGTGAGCACCGTGGGCGCCATCTTCAATGTCGATAACACGGTCAATACAACCATCAGGCAAAACGACGGCAACGACGACAGGACCTACACGGACATCGGCCCGATCGTGAAGCAGGGCATCGACTTCACGAAACCGACGATCAGAAACAAGGGCTACAACGGGCTGGTAATCACCAAGAACGCCGAGCGGCCCGACAGAGCCATCAGGTTCCTCCAATGGGCACTCACCGAGGAGGGGCAGACCACGTTGATCCTGGGCGCTGAGGGAGAAACGTGGGACTGGGTTGATGGCAAGAAGGTGATGAAGCAATCAGCTCAGGATGAGCTGAACGCCAGCTTCGTCGACTATGCCTCCAAGTACGGAGTTCTCTGCAGATGGGTGCCGTTCTGCGATACCTACTACTGGACGCTGTATGTGGATGACTATCTTGGAGCCTCACCCGAACACAGGGCAACGATGGAGCAACGGCTCAAGCCCTTCGTGGTCGATGCGTGGGATCTCGGATTCGCGGAACTGGCAAGCTCGTGGTTGCCTGGCAGCGACGTCGACATCAAGCACACCCAGGTGGAGGAGGCGATGGCCGTCGCCGCATCCAGAATGGTGGTTGCCGATTCCGCGGATGAGCTCATGAAGATCTACAACGCAGCGTTGGAAGAGATCGATCGTTTGGGCGCCCGCGACGTGGAGACCGCCTTGACCGAGGAGCATGGGAGACAATTGGCGCAGCTCGGCAGGCAGTGAGTTGAGGATGTGCATTTGTTCTTCGGCCGTATAGCACACGGCTCGGCCGAAGACGGTTGCACTCGGGCGAAAAAGACCTTCAGGCACGTGAGAATTCCGGGCCTGAAGGTCTTTTTGTGTAAGTGACTACCAACGATCCGGTCGGGTCGGGAGCCAGGGAGCAAGAGTGAGAACCATAGCCATCATAAGGAACGAGAGTGAGCTGAAGGGCACGCTGCAGATAACACACGGCGAGATATCCGGATTGGAGCGCGAAAACTGTGCCGGAGATATAGATCAGCAGGGACGGAGCTTCGCGCTCGCTGCGGACGGCGAGTGCAGATTGAAGGTAACCATCGACAGGCATTCACTGGAACCTGGCGCCTTCGCGACCATCGTCAGCCTCACCACGACCGATGATGGCTTCAGCTTCTTCTTGAGAGACGTAAGCAAGGATTACCCCGTTTACGTAGCTGAATACAAGACGATAGTGACAGACGGAGACGACCGGCGCAGCTTCGATGCGATCGCGCAGGAGATCGACTCCAGGAACGGCTGCTCCAAGCTCGAGGAGTATGCATGTGCCGGGGAGGAGTCGTTCGATAGCGCAGCCAAGGAGACCAGGGAGCTGAAGTGCGTGACCTGGCTGGGCATCAGCCGTGACATACGGGTATTCGAGATCGGCACCAGACTGACGTCGGGCACCACGGACCCCTGGGACTGGGTCAAACCGAGATATCACAAGCGGGATGTCACGGTTCCGGAGCTCGGCGACGAGGGGATCGTTTACAACTATTTCGCGGGCAGAGGACTGGGCTGCATACAGGGCCTGGAGCGCAGGCTCGAGGACGGAGTATTGCCCATCCTGGATACGAAGCACACGGATGAGGACGTCGTGTATGCGTCGAAAATGTTCGTGACGCTCGAAAAGGACGTCTTGCGCGAAGACCATGTCGAGGGCACCAACATACTGGTCGCCGATCACTACTCGGAAGCGAGCATGCTGACGGCGGACCAGAAGGCGGAGATGGAGAAGATACATGATCGGGAGATCCTCAAGGACGACGAGACGGTCATATACATCAGAGTCACCGCCACCAACACGGGCGGCGCGCCGCGGTACTCCTGGGTTCGTATTCCGGAGGCGAATGTTTTCGTCAACCCAGGCAAATCCAGCCTCACCTCGTCGTACGACCCCACGAAGGGCTACGGGTCCTTTAGCGATGAACGGGTGTACCTGGTAGCGACGCTGAACGGCAGGCCTGTACCGCAGCAGGAAATGGCAGTCCTGCTCGCGCCGGGTGACAGCATCGAATATCTGTTCAAGATCCCGCACCGGCCCGTATCGACGGAGAGAGCGGATGCGCTCGCGGGGCAAGGCTATCGCAGACATTACGATGCGTGCAAGGCCTTTTGGACGGGCAAGATCGATCGCATGGCGTCGGTGAGCGTGCCGGAAAAGAGAATCGAAGAGATGATGCGGGCAGGAAAACTCCACTTGGATCTTGTCTGCTATGGCAATGAACCGAATAGGTCGGTAGCTCCCGTCGTGGGGGTCTACAGCCCCATCGGCTCCGAAAGCTCACCTATTATTCAATACCTGGATTCGGTTGGGGACCACGAGCTCGCCAGAAGAGCCATAATGTACTTCATCGAGAAACAGCACGACGATGGATTCATGCAGAACTTCGGCAACTACATGCTGGAGACCGGGGCTGTGCTTTGGAACATCGGTGAGCATTACCGGTACACGAAGGACGTCGACTGGATCGGATCCATCAAGGACAACATTCTGAGAGCCTGTGCGTACCTGTTCAGATGGATCGAGCGCAACGAGACGGAGGAGTTCCGCGCCAAGGGTTACTACGGGATGATCGACGGCAAGGTCGCAGACCCGGAGGACCCGTACCACTCATACATGTTGAACGGTTATGCATACCTTGGCCTGATGCGGTCTGCGGAGGTCCTGGAGGGCCTGGACAACGAAGAATCGGAACGGATCAGAGCGCGGGCGACGAGGCTGCTGAAGAACATCAGAAGGGCGTTGGAGAAGAACCTGAGAGAATCGCCGGTCATTCCTCTGGGGAACGGACGCTGGTGTCCCGCGGCACCCCCGTGGGCGGAAAGCCGCGGTCCCGTAGTCCTGTACGCGGAGGGAGGTGCGGCGTTCACTCACGGGACCTTCACCGCGAGGGATGGACACACCGGACCGATGTATCTGCTCTTGCAGGAAGTGGTCGATCCCAACGAAGCGTACGGGGACTTTATCGTCAACAGTTCTGCGGAGCTGTTGTTCCAGCGGAACGTGATGTTCAGCCAGCCCTACTACAGTCCTCATCCATACGCACATTTGCGAAGGGGGGAGAGAAACGCTTTCTTGAAGGAGTACTACAACAACGTCTCCAGTCTTGCCGATCGAGAAACCTATACCTTCTGGGAGCACTACTACCAGGTGAGCCCCCACAAGACGCACGAAGAGGCGTGGTTCCTGATGCGAAGCCGGTGGATGCTCTATCTCGAAGACGGCGATCACCTGTCGATCATGCCCGGGGTCCCGCGCGAGTGGCTGACGCACGGGAAGTCGATCGACGTGAGTGGCATGAGAAGCTATTTCGGGCGCATTGACCTTCACGTGAAGTCGAACGTCGATGATGGGACGATCACGATATCGATACGGATCAGTGACTTGATGCGCTCGCTGCCGGAGAGGATGACCGTACACGTGCCGCACCCCACCGGCCTGAAAGCTGGAAGAGTCAGCGTCGGCGCCTATGACCGCGACCGCGAGACGGTTCTCATCGAAGATTTTTCGGGGGAGGCGCGTTTGGAGGTCAACTGGTGACGGTGGTCGGCGAGACCAGTGTGGTCGGCGAGAACAGGGTTGTCGGCAAGAACCGGCTGCTGAGAAAGGTCAACGAGCAGAAGTACCTGCTGCTGCTGGTCATGCCGGCCGTGGTGTGGCTGTTCATCTTTGCCTACATGCCGATATACGGGGTGATCATAGCATTCAAGGACTACAACGTGGGAATCGGCATCTGGGGGAGCCCCTGGAGCGGATTCGACCATTTCCAGGATTTGTTCACGGACAGGCTCTTTTACAACGCGCTGAGAAACACGTTTTTGATAAGCGCGGCGAAGCTCGTCATCGGCTTTCCCGTGCCCATCGTATTCGCGCTCATGTTGAACGAGCTGAAGGGGATGAGACTGTTCAAGAAGAGCGTGCAGACGCTCACGTACATGCCGCATTTTCTCTCGTGGGCGTTTGTAGCGGCTTTCCTCATAACCTTCTTCTCGGAATCGGGCGTGGTCAACTACCTGTTGACGTCGCTGAGCATCGTGGGCGAGCCGTACGCGTTCCTCGCCGACAGGGTTTCGTTCTTTTCGATCGTGGTGCTGAGCGACATCTGGAAGTTCTTCGGCTTCAGCTCGATCATATACCTAGCGGCCATCTCGACGATCAGCCCGACCCTCTATGAAGCGGCGTACATGGACGGTGCATCGCGATTCCAGAGGGCCTGGTACATCACGATTCCCGGCATCAAGCCGACGGTGATAATTCTACTGATTCTGGCGATCAGCCGGATGATGACGCAGAACTTCGAGCAGCTGTTTCTGATGCAGAACATCCTGGTCCTTGATGTCGCCGAGATACTGGAGACGTATACGTACAAGATGGGATTACAGAAGGCCAGGTTCTCGTATTCGACCGCCGTCGGACTGTTTCAGTCGGTGGTGGCGTTCATGTTGCTGTTCTCGGCAAACAGATTCTCGAGGTGGTATACCGGTGAGAGCATTTTCTAGCTCGGAAGTGGAATCGGATCGCAGAGAGCCTCAGAGGAAGGCCTTCGACAAGAATACGACATTCGACTACCTCAACGTGCTCATGCTCGTGGTGCTGGCTGTGGTTTGCGTCTATCCTTGCTATCTGGTGCTGGTGTTGTCGTTGAACGATCCCGTTGACGCACTCCGCGGGCGTCTGTTCTTTTACCCGAGGATCATCACCTTGGACAATTTCCTGTTCTTTTTCAAGGACCCGACCCTGTTTCGTGCGTTCTACATTTCCGTCGCGAGGACGGTCATAGGATCCTTGACAAGCGTGTTCTTCACCGCTTGCTTCGCGTACGGCGCGTCGAAGAAGCATCTTGTTGGCAGAAAGACGATCCTCACCTATATGCTGATAACGATGTATATCAACGGAGGTCTGATACCGTTCTTCTTGTTGATAAGGAGCATTGGTCTGTACCGAAACTTCCTGGTGTATATCATTCCGCTTCTTTTCAACGCGTTCAACGCGATCATCATGATGACGTTCTTCAAGGGTCTGTCGGCGGAGATCGAGGAATCAGCGAAGATAGACGGCGCAAATGACCTGCGCATCTTTCTGGTGATCGTGTTGCCCGTTTCGAAAGCGGTCATCGCCGCAATAATTCTTTTCAATGCGGTTTGGCAGTGGAACAGTTGGTTCGATTCGATGATCTTTGGAGGCAAGGAGCTCGCTACGCTGCAATTCAAGCTGGTTCAGATCATCAGGGACGTGGACGCCGCAAAGGAACTCGCGCTGCAGAACCCTGCGTTCGGTAACATCATGGGCTACAAGCCCACCCTGGAGTCGGTGAAGGCGACGGCAATGGCGGTGACCATCATACCGATCATCCTGGTATATCCGTTCCTGCAGAGATACTTCGTCAAGGGGATCATGATCGGATCGATCAAGGGTTAGGGCGAGCGGCCGGCGGGCCTACGTGAGCCTGGCGTTTGCGCAGGAGGGGCGGAGGGAGCACGCCGCACAGCGCGGCTGATGCGCCAGGCATACTTCGCGGCCATGGCGGACGAGCAGGGCGTGATACTCGCCCAGCAACTCGGGGTCGGCCGGGAGATCGGCGGTCAGCGACCGCTGGAAGCGGGCGTAGCTTTCCCGTGCCGTGGGTTCGCCGAGCCGGGAGAAGATGCGCCGCGCGTAGGCGTCGACGACGAAAGTGGGGATGCCCACGGCGTAAAGCATGATCGCGTCGGCGGTCTCCGGACCGATGCCGTGCACGGCCAGCAGCTCGGAGCGCAGGCTGGCGGCGCCGGCCGTCCGCATCCGGGCGACATCATCGCCGTAGCGTTCCAGGTACGCGCAGAGTGCGTGCAGCTTCCGCGCCTTGGTGCGAAAGAACCCGCTCGCGCGGATGTGCGCGGCCAGCGATTCGACGGGCTCCGCGCGCATGCGCGCGGGCTCCAGCAATCCAGTCCGCCGCAGGGAATCGATCGCGCGTGCAGCGTTGGCCCAAGCCGTGCGCTGGACGAGGACGGCGCCGACCATCGTCTCGAACGGTGAATCGCCCGGCCACCAGCCCTGCGGGCCGTGCTGTTCCAGGAGGAGCTCATAGACGCGGGGACAATCGCCCACGTCTCGCACGATAACCGAGGCACCCGTTGTGAATCATCGGCGGCTGCGACAGTGTGGGGCGAGGAGGGGATGTAATGGCAGGAACCGCACAGATCGGGATGGGCTTGGTGAGCTTCGCGCATCCGCATCAGCGGCCGTGGGCCGACGCGTTCGCCGAGCGCGAGGAAGTGCGGGTGGTGGCGGTATGGGACGCGGACGCGGATCGCGCTGACCGGGAAGCCGCACGACTGGGTGTGGAGGCACACGGCAGCCTGGGTGACCTCCTGGCCAGGAGCGATGTCGACGCCGTGTCGATCTGTTCGGAGAACGCCCACCATGCGGATCAGGCCGTGCCGGCCCTGGCTGCCGGCAGGCACGTCCTCCTGCAGAAGCCGATGGCGGCGACGGTGGCGGACGCCGACCGCATCCTCGCGGCCGCGAACGAGAGCGGCGCCATCCTCATGCAGGCCTACAACCTGCGCTTCGACGCGCTGCACCTGGAGGTGCGCCGGCTGCTCGACGACGGCGCGATCGGGCGCGTGCACACGGTGCGCCGACGCCACAGCCACCATTTCGCGATCGACCGCGCCGACCGTGACGGCGTGCTGGGGTGGATGACCGACCAAGTGCTCGCCGGCGGCGGCGCGCTGATGGACGAGGGAGCCCACGCGCTCCTCTGGTTCCTGTGGATGTTCGGGATGCCGCGGGCGGTCACCGCCTGGATGGCCGACGGCACGCCGGGCCTGGCGGTGGAGGACAGCGCCCACCTGCTGCTGGACCTGGGCGAGGGCTGCACCGGCAGCCTGCAGACCGGGTGGACGGAGGTCGCCGGCGGCCCCACGATCGAGATCTACGGCGACGGCGGCACGATCCTTGCGACCGGCACGGACGTCGCGACCAGCCGCAACCCCGCGCCCGGGACGCCGCCGCTGCAGGTCTACCGGAACGCGACCGGGACCTGGAAGTTCCCGGAGGTGGAGCTGCCGGCCTCGCGCGCGACGCTGCCGCCGAACGCGTTCGTCGACTGCCTGCTCGCCGGAGGGCCGTCACCGGTGCAGGCCGCGCAGGCGCGCGACGCCGTGGCGATCGCCGCAGCCGCCTACGAGTCGGCCCGCAGAGGCCGCACCGTGCCGCTGGGCTGACAGGGTCGATGGATCGCGGCGGTTCGGTCACAGTGGGTGCCATGGCACGGAGCGGAGACCGAACCGATTGGCGGCTGATCTACGTCAGCGATCCATCGAGCATGACCAACTACGACTTCGACCCGGGACACCCGCGACCGCTGATCACCACCCAGCCCACCACCGTCGAGGAGCTGCGCCGGGTGGTGGACAACATCGCGCTGAGCGGCGCCGACACGCTGATCCAGGAGGTCTACAACGCGGCCTGGACCATGTTCTTCCGCTCCGAGCGGTTCGAGTACGACGCCCGACCGCAGCACCGGCGCTTCATTCCCCTGATGGACCAGGGAATCATGCCGCTGCAGGTGCTGCTGGAGCGGGCGCGGGAACGCGGGATGGGCTTCATGGCCGGATTCCGGATGAACGACAGCCACGGCGCACCCGACCAGGGCGGCATGTTCCTGCACACGCATCCGGAGTGGAAGCTCACCGAGCTGCCGGACGGCGCCGCCTTCGTGCCCGGCAACCGGATGGATTTCACCTTCGACGGGGTGCGCGACTACGTGTACGGGATCATGGAGGAGGTGGTCGACCGCTTCGACGTGGACGGCCTGGAGCTGACGTTCCGCGAGGGCCTCTACTTTCCCGCGCCGCGCGGCGACCGCAGCATCTCCCGCGCGCGGCAGCCGCTCATGACCGGCCTCATCGAACGCGCGCGGGCGTTGCTCGATCAGCGCGGCGCCGAGCGGGGCCGGCGGCTGCAACTCGGCGTGCGGGTGCCACAGACCGTCGCCGAGTGCCATGACGTCGGGCTGGACGTGCCGGCCTGGATCGCCGCCGGACTGGTGGACTACGTGGCGCCGATGGACTCCATGTACTCGGACTTCAACCCCGCCTACGAGGAGTTCAGCTCCCTCACCGCCGGCTCCTCCTGCCGCTTCTATCCCGGCGTGCTCCCCTACTGCTCGCATCGCGACCGCTCCGGGTCGGCGCTGAGCCTCGACAACTACCGCGCGCTGGTGCACACCCTGCAGCAGCAGGGCGCCGACGGCATCTCCATCTACAACTACCAGATGCACTGGGACGGGTTCCGCTCCACCGGGCGCGACAACGGGTCGGAGACCATGTACCCGACGGCGCTGGCGCACCTCCGGGAGCTGGCCGACCTGGAACGGGTGGCGCGGGGCCCCCGCCACTACCTGTTCCACTCCATGTGGGGTGACCTCGACGCGTACCGTCCGCCGGGCAGCTCCAGCGCCGGGGCGCAGCGCAATGCCGCCGTTCGGCTGCAGCGAGGCGCCGAGGAAGCATCCGGCAGCTACCTGTTCCGCCTGTACGAGGACGTCGCCGCCGCCGGCCACGCGCGGCTCCACTTCCGCGTCGCGGGACTGACTCCCGCCGATCCCCTGGCGGTGGCGCTGAACGACGCGCCGATCACCGCCCCGCGCCTGCGCCGCATCTGGCACCCAGACGGTCGCGCCGCCCCGTACGGGCGGGCGCTGCCCGCGTACACGAGCTGCATGTTCGACCTGGAGCCGGGCTCGACGGTCATCGGCGACAATCGCCTTGCGGTCAGCGTGCCGGCCGGCCCGCCGGCCGAGCTACTGATCGACGAGGTGGAGGTGACGGTCATCCCGGCCTGACGCCGGGTTGTGCGGTACACTGCTGCCATGGCATGGAGCGTGGTCGAGCACGTCACGATCTATCGGCATGCGGGCTGGTACGCGGCGCATCCGAACGTCATCCGCACCCCCGGCGGAGACCTGCTGGCCCTGTTCCACCGCTCGCCGGACCTGGGCCACGCCCACCACGGCCACCCCCTGTTCGACATACGGGCTTGCCGCTCGGACGACGAGGGCGCGACCTGGGGGCCGGCGGAGCTGGTCACCTGCGATCCGCTCGGCGGCGTGATCGACTTCGGCACCCACGCGCTGCGCGACGGCAGCATCTTCCTGCATGCCTCGGCTGCGGAGCTGGTGCCGGAGGGGCCGACCACGCCCGGCCACACCGCGTGGACCTCACGGCCCGGCATCCCGTTCTGGATCCGCTCGCGGGACGACGGCCGTACCTGGAGCGAGCCGGTGCGCTTCCCGCGGCTGCCGGAAGGGATCTGGGGCCATCCCGCCGAACACTCCGGGGTGTCGCGCAGCCAGCTCGTCGAGCTTCCCGACGGCCGCATCCTCCTGCCCAGCAAGGCAACGGAGCAGCCGGACGGCAGCCAGCCGTTCTTCGGCATGCTGCGCACCTCGCTCGATAACGGGGAGACCTGGGAGTACGGCGGGCGCATCGCCGTGGACGCCGTCGCCCACTTCAGCGAGCCCGCCATCCACCGCACGCCGGGCGGCCGCCTCCTGGTCCTCCTGCGCTGCCATCCGCGCCAGCCCCACGACACCCAGTGCCGGCTGGCGCTGGTGACCTCCGACGACGACGGCGCTTCCTGGTCGCCGTGGCGCTTCACCTCCATGAAAGGGTGTCCCGGACACCTGCTGGGGCTGCGCGACGGACGCATCCTGGCCACCGTCGGTACCCGCTGGGAAGGCCAGCGCGGGTGCCTGGCGCGGGTGCTGGAGCCCGAGGGCGGCGACCTGGACGAAGCCCCGGACATTCAGGTGCGCAGCGACTCGGCCGACAGCGACTGCGGCTATCCGTGGGCGCTCGAGCTCCACGACGGCCGCGTGCTGGTGGTCTACTACTACACGTACGCCGACGGCGTTCGCGGCATCGAGGGCTCGATCCTGGCGGAGTCCGGGTAGCGCCCGGGCCAACGGGAATGCACCCCGGTGCAGCCACGTCTCCGCCTGCGGCAGCGCGGCCCGATGCTCGACCTGGAGCTGGCATCGGGCTACCGGTGGTTTCTCGGCGTGACCGGCACGGCGCTGTTCGCCGTCACCGCGCTGACGACCCCCGCCGGCGCCGCCGTCCTCGGCGTCCGCAACGCGGTGCCGCTGGGCATGGCCGGCGTCATGGTGCTGGGCGCGCTCTATCACGAGCGCTGGCGCTGGAACGTGGAGCGCGGACGGGTGGAGCATCGCGTCGGCGTGGGGCCGGCGTTCCACTCCAGATACTGGCCGCTGTCCGGGGTGCGGTCGTTGCGGCTGGGCGGCGTGCTGATCACGCTGCCCGCCGAAGCGGGGCGGAGGCCGCTGCCGGTGCGGCTCATGCGGTTCGACCTCCGCCGCAGCGCCGTGCACCTGTCGCTGCTGGAAGCCGGGGGGCGGGTACGGCGCATCGACCTGGTCAAGGGGCCGGACGGCCACCGGCTGGTGGACGCGGCGCAGGCCGTCGCGGATGCCTGCGGCCTGCCGCTGCACGACGAGATCCGCCGCCAGGACCGCTGAGCGATGCGTGAGGGGGACGCGCGGCGTGGGCTGCGGGTGCCGCTGTGGGCCGAGGCGGCGGGGCTCGCGCTGTCGCTGGTGCTTGGCGGGCTCGGACTGCTGGCGGCCATGACCTGGCGCGGGGCGCTGTTCGCGTGGATGGAACGGCTGGCGGTCTATCCCTTCGCGGTGCCGGTGATCGACAAGGCGTTCATGATCGTCGCCGGCCTGGCGGTGCTGATCGCGATGCTGGTGGCGCAGCACCGGTTCACCGATGCCATCACCGAGCGTCGGCTCGTCCGCCGGGTGCTGGGCGCGGCCGGCGTGACGCTGCTGGCCTTCGGCGCGGCGCACCTGGCGTTCGCGGCGGCGCTGGGACCCGCAGCCTGGAGCGCGCCGCGGTTGGCGCTGGCGCTGGGCGAACTGGCTGCGGGGATCGTTCTCCTGCTGGTTCTCGCGCGCCGAGCCGGGGATCAGCGGCCGGAGTCGGGCTCGAACAGCTCCTGGCCGTAACGGTAGGCGATGGCGCAGGTGCCCCACTCCGGGTGATCGAGGTCGAGCAGCGAGTAGTCGACCGTGACGATGGTTCCGTCGTCGCAGCAGACCGTGCTGGGATAGCCGCAGTCGTGGCACCAGGCGCTGTCGGAGAGCACGTACTCGCACGCCGCGTCGAAGGTGGCGCCGCCGTCCCGGCTGACCACGGCGCGGACTCCGAACGGGTAGGAGCGGTAGCCGCAGGTGATCAGCACGTGGCCGTTGGGGAGGCGGCAGACGCTGCCCGGCGCCGGCTTCTGGGAACGGGTGTTCACGGTGCGCACGTCGCCGGCGCCGAAGCGGTCGTCCCCCTCACTCTCCGCGCTGCGCTCGACGGCAGCGGCTGTCTCCTGCCAGCGGGTCCAGGTGACGCCGCCGTCGTGGGAGTGGGCGATGCGGTTGGGGCGGTCGTTGTGGCGCACCATTCCGACCCAGTGCCGCTCGTCGAGCGGCAGGAAACCGGTCTCCGAGGAGCCGTCGCCCAGGAACCCGTGCTGCCGCCAGGTCGCGCCGCCGTCGGCGGAGCGGAACAGATAGGCGACGCGTTGCGCGGCCTGCGGATTGCGGCGGTAGACCTCGGCCGTGTACGAGCCGCGGGCGTTGAACACCAGGTCGCCCGAGGCCAGCCGGCGCATCTGCCCGTGCGGCTGCAGCAGGGTGCCGGCCGGCGGCGCGATGCGTGACGGCGGCGACCAGGTGAGGCCGCCGTCGCTCGAGCGGACCACCTCCATCCAGGGCTGCACCGTCTGGTCGTGGCTGGCCGAACCGGTGCGCCGGCCGGCGGCGTCGTAGCCGAGAACGGCGCCGTAGGCCATCACCAGGTCGCCCGTGGCGCTCTGTGCCAGCGCCGGGTTGCGGCGGTCGATGCAGCGCTCCGGATCGCTCCGTACCGCCACCCGGTACGGCGACCAGGTAGCGCCCCGGTCGGCGGAGAAGGTGATGCTGATTTCGGAGCCGCTGCCCGCGTGCGGCGCGCCGGTGCGCAGGGCGCAGCACAGCCGGCCGTCGTCGAGCAGCAGCAGCACCGGGAAGAACCCGCCGCCGCGGGAGAACGGCGGCGGCCACTCCGTGACGCTGCCGTAGTCGTTGCGCCGCGGGTCGCTGCGGCACTCGGGGAAGGTGCGGAAGTAGGGCTCGGGACCCAGCTCCTCGCGCACGCAGGGCCAGCGCGCGCCGGTGGTCACGACCGGGAAGCGCTCGACCGCCGCGGTCAGCGAGACGGTCTGCGCCGGCATGACGCGTTGCGCTCAGCGTTCGAAGCGCGGCTGGCGCGGGGCGAAGTTCCGCTCCAGGTGCAGGTCGCTGCCGGCAAGCGGCAGCGCCACGCGGGCGCCGCCGCGGCGGTGCGACTCGATGCAGGCGAAGATCAGCTCCGTGTTGGCGCGCGCGGTGCGCACCCCGCCGCGCGGCGGCTGTCCCGTGTCCAGCGCGTGCGCGAGGTCGGCGATCAGGTTGACGGTCGAGCTGTCGCGGGTGAAGGGCGGGAAGGTGCCGGGCCGCAGCACGGGGTTCCCGCGGTGATTCACGCCGCCGGGCTCGCGCAGCAGGAACTCGCCGTCCAGACCCAGGGAGCCGATCACCGCCTGCTCGCACACCACCTCGACCTCGAACGGCCGGCCGGAGTCGGCCGCGAACGCCGCCACGCCGTTGGCGAACTGCAGGCGCCCGCCGCCGTTCGGATCGCTATCCAGCAGTCCGCCGTCCAGGTCGTCGCCTCCCTTGGTCAGGTGGAACTGCACCCATTCCACCGGCTGGTCGTCGTTCAGCCACTGGAATAGGTCGAAGACGTGGCTGCCCATGTTGAACAGGCCGTGCCCCTGGTGGATGGTCATCGACAGCAGCCTGCCGTAGCGGCCGCCGTGGATGAGGTCCTTCATGACGGAGTACGGCGCCTCCCAGCGGCGGTTGGTGCCCATGTTGAAGGCGACCCCGTGGCGCTCGGTCGCCGCCACCATGGCGTCCGCCTGCGCGAGTGACGCGGCCATCGGCTTCTCCGCGTAGATGGCGCGGGCGCCGTGCTCGGCGGCGGATATGACGAGCTCGGCGCGCTGCTCCGGTTGCGTGGCGACGCTGACGATGTCGGGCCGTTCACGCGCAAGCATCTCGCGATAGTCCCGGTAGCGGCGTTCCGGCGGCACCCCGTAGCGCTCGCCGGCGCGGTCCATCACGTCGGCGCGCTGGTCGGCCAGCGCCGCGAGCTCGGTGCGCGGACAGGCCACGTAGCCGGCCGCGTGCGACCAGGCCAGGGGTGAGGCGCTCTCGTTGTCGATGAACGCGCCGATGCGTCCGCAGCCGATCACGGCGGCACGATAGGTCGTCATGGGGCCTCCTTGCCCTGCCAGATCGGCCGGCCGCGCAACTCGATCTCCTGCCAGCGCAGGCACGCGCTCCAGTGCCCGGGAGCGACCTCCTCGAGCTGCGGCACCTCCGTCCGGCAGCGCTCCTCGGCGTGCGGGCACCTGGTGTGGAACGGGCAGCCGGGCGGCGGGTTGGCGGGACTGGGAATCTCGCCCACCAGCACCTGGCGGCGGCGGGAGACGGCCGGATCGGGAACGGGGTAGTTCCACAGCAGGGCCTCGGTATAGGGGTGCAGCGGCCGCCGGTACAGCTCCATGCCGCCGGCGATCTCGACCACGCGCCCCAGGTACATGACCGCGATCCGGTCGCTCATCCAGCCCACGACGCTCAGGCTGTGCGCGATGAACAGGTAGCTGAGGCCGCGGCTCTGCTGCATCTGCAGCAGCAGGTTGAGGATCTGCGCCTGCACCGACACGTCGAGCGCCGACACCGGCTCGTCGCAGATGATCAGCTCCGGCCCCAGGGCCAGCGCCCGGGCCAGGCCGATGCGCTGCCGCTGCCCGCCCGACAGCTCGTGCGGGTAGACGTTCATGTGAGCGCGCTGCAGCCCCACCGACTCCAGCAGCGCCCCCACCCGCTCCTTCAACGCCGCCCCGCCCGCCTGGCGGTGGGCGATGAGCGGCTCGCCGACGATCTCCAGCACCGGCATGCGCGGGTTGAGGGAGCTGTACGGGTCCTGGAAGATCATCTGCATGTGGCGCCGGGCGGTTTTCTTGCCCTTGGCGTCCAGGGCGGTGATGTCCACGACCTGGCCGCCGCCGGCGAACAGCACGCTGCCGGCGGTGGCGTCGATCAGGCCCGCGACGACGCGCGCGACTGTCGTCTTGCCGGAGCCCGACTCGCCGACGATGCCCAGGGTCTCGCCGCGCCCCAGCTCCAGGTCGACGCCGTCCACGGCCTTGATCCAGCCGACGGTGTGGCGCAGGATCCCGCGCTGGATCGGAAAGTGCTTGACGACGCCCTGGATCCGCACCAGTGCGTCATCCATGCTCTTCTCCATTCAACTCTCCGTGCAGCCAGCACTCCGCGTGGTGGTCGCTCTGCGGCTCGAACAGCGGCGGCGCGTCGCGCCCGCAACGGTCCAGGGCCTGCTCGCAGCGCGCCGCGAACGGACAGCCGGCAAGCTCCACGGTAGCGTCGGGCACGGTGCCGCGGATCACCTCCAGCCGGGTCTTCGGAGCCGGCGCCAGCGCGGGGTTGGAGCGCATCAGCGCCTGCGTGTACGGATGCAGCGGCTCGGCGAACAGCGGCTCCACCGCCGCCTGCTCGACCGAGCGGCCAAGGTACATCACCATCACCCGGTCCGCCACCTCGGCGATCACCCCCAGGTCGTGGGTGATGAACATCATCGACATCTGCGACTCGCTCTGCAGCTCCTGGAGGAGCGCGATGATCTGCCCCTCGATGGTGACGTCCAGGGCGGTGGTCGGCTCGTCGGCGATCAGCAGCGCCGGGTTGCAGGACAGGGCGATGGCGATCATCACCCGCTGCCGCATGCCGCCCGAGAGCTGGTGGGGAAAGGAGTCGACGCGCTCCTCCGGATCGGCGATGTGGACGCGCCTGAGCAGCTCGACGGCCAGCTCGCGGCTCTGCGTCCGGTTCACGCCCAGGTGGGCGCGCACGCCCTCGCCGATGAGCTCACCGATGCTGTACACCGGGCTGAGGGTGCGCATCGGCTCCTGGAAGATCATGCCGATCTCCCGGCCGCGGATGCTGCGCATCTCCTCGCCGGAAGGAGCCAGCGCTGTCAGCTCGACGGTCTGGCCGCCCTCACGCCGGAAGGTGATGGATCCGCCGGAAATACGGCCTCCCTGGCTCGGCACCAGGCCCATGATCGAGAACCCGGTGACCGACTTGCCGCAGCCGCTTTCGCCGACCACGCCCAGCACTTCCCGGCGGCCGATGGCGAAGCTCACCCCGTTGACGGCGCGTACCTCCGCTTCGTCGCGCTCGAACCGTACCGCCAGGTCGTCGACCTGCAGCAGCGTGTCCGGCGTCGCGTCGCGGGCCGTCCCTTCAGTCACCGCTCTCCATCGCTCCGAACGTTTCTGCGGGCTTGCGGGCACGAGGTTGACACAACACCGCCTTAAGGTCTCAACTCAGGGGTCAAATCCTACCACAAGCGAGAGGAGAGGTAACGATGGCACAGAGAATCGTTTTCGCCCCCATCGCGGCGGCCCTGCTGCTGCTCGGAGTCCCGATAGCGTTCGCGCAATTTCAGGAGTCCCCCTTGCTTGCGGCAAGGGTGGCGGCAGGCGATCTGCCACCGATCGAAGATCGCATACCAGCCGACCCGTTCGTCCGGCAGGTGGAGGAGGAGATCGGCGAGTACTCCGGCACCATGCGCGTCGTCTCGCAGCACCAGTGGGGCTACGGAACCTTCTTCACGCAGGGTGAGATGCCGGGCCTGTTCCAGATCCCGATGTCGCTCGAAGAGCATGTGGCCATGGGCGGCCCGATCGCGGGGTTCGAGGCCAAGTACGCCGAGTACTACACGTGGCTGGACGACGGCGCCACCATGGAGGTGAAGATCCGCGACGGCGCCAGGTGGTCCGACGGCCATCCTTTGACCGCCGTGGACATCATCTGGCCGTTCGAGAACATGTACACCAATCCCGGCTACTCGGCGCGCATGACCAACCTGCAGAGCACCTACAAGGGCGAGCGCTTCGAGGTCACCAAGGTGGACGACCTGACGGTGCGCTTCCACTCGCCGGCGGGCCCGTGGGCCGGCCAGCTCCGGGAGACCTTCGAGGGGTATCCGCAGCCCGCGCACTACCTGGAGCAGCACCACCCGGATTTTGCCGACGGCAAGACCTGGGAGGACTTCCGCGCCGCCCGCTCCCGCGTCAACAACCTGGCGATACCGTCGCTGCAGGCGTGGCTCCCGGTCGAGACCGATGAGAGCACCGGCACGCTGTGGGAGCGCAACGCCTACTACCCGGTGGTGGACGCCGAGGGCAAGCAGCTTCCCTATTTCGACTACGTGCGCGTGAGCAGGGTGACCGACGGCGAGACGCGCTACTTGGACGTGATCCAGGGCAAGGTGGACATCTGCGCCGCCGACTGCGGCGATCTCAACAAGCACGCGGTGCTGAAGGACAACGAGTCCCGCGGCAACTACGACACCCTGATCTGGAAGGGATCGCGGCAGACATCGCAGATTTCCTGGCGTTATCCCACCGGCCAGCAGCTCAAGGGCGCCGCGCCCGGCACCCAGGACCCGAACTTCCAGGCCGCCGGGATGCACAACCAGTTCCGCCAGGCGCTGTCGATCGGCATCGACCGCGAGGAGATCAATGAGAAGCTGTTCGCCGGACTGGCGGTGCCGTCGGTGACCGGCATCCCGCGCGACCACTTCCTCTACGACCCGGTGCAGGACACCTACCTGGGGCCGGACAGGGAAGCGGCGTGGAAGCTGTTCGCCGAGATCGGCATCACCGACAGCGACGGCGACGGCATGCTGGAGTACGCGGACGGCTCCGACGTGCACATCTTCGTGCCGGGCGCGACCAACGGTCTGCTCAACGTGGAGACCGCCGAGGCGCTGATCGACGAGTGGACGAAGCTGGGCATCTCCACCACCCTGGTGGCCGCCGACTGGTCGACCATCGCCGGAAAGATGCGCGCTGGTGAGATCGCCCTGCAGATCAGTACCGGCGTGCCCGACTATTCGCCGTTCCACTACCTGGGCATCTGGCACAACCGCGTCAGCTACGCCTGGGGCGATCCGATCGAGCAGCCGGAGAGCTACGACAAGGCGTTTGATCTGGAGCTGGCGTACGCGTCCGCGACCACGGTCGAGGAGCAGCAGGCGGCAGCCAAGGAGTTCTTCAACCACATCGCCACGGAGTCGCTGAGCTGGCCGGCGTTCGTCACCGAGCGGCCGCAGCAGGTGATCCGGCACAAGTGCATGGGCAACGTGCCCGACGTGCGCGTGTTCCAGAAGTTCATGATGACGGCCAAGACCGACCAGTGGTTCGTCCATTCCGACTGCAGCTACCCGCGCGTCGGCGGATAGCAACACCGATTTGCTGAGCGTGAGAGTCGGTGGAACATCGGTTCCACCGGCTCTCCTTGTCATGGAGAGTGAAGAGCGGTGACCACGTTCGTCGTGCGGCGCCTGCTCGCCATGATCCCGACGTTCCTGATCGTCTCCTTCCTGGTGTTCGCGGTCATCCAGTTGCCGCCGAGCAATTGGGTGGAGCGCTTCGTGCTGGAGTTCTACCAGGACCGGGGCGGCACCTTCGCCACCGAGCAGTACAAGCAGATGGTGGAGGAGCTCACCCTGCGCTATCAGCTCGACAAGCCCTACCTGGTGAAGTACGTCACCTGGTTCACCAACTTCCTGCGCGGCGACATGGGGGAGTCGTTCGCCTACAACACCGAGGTCAACCAGATCCTGTGGAAGCGCGTGCCGTACAGCATTGCGGTCGCCCTGCTGTCGCTGCTGTTCGTCTATGCCGTGGGACTGCCGATCGGCATCTACTCGGCATTGCACAAGAACAAGATCTCCGACCACATCGCCACCTTCGCCGGCTTCATCGGTCTGTCGATCCCCAACTTCTTCCTGGCGCTGATCCTGATGGTGTTCGCGCTGCTCGTGCTCAACCTTCCGGTCGGCGGCCTGTTCTCGCCGCAGTTCCAGAACGAGCCGTGGAGCTGGGCCAAGCTGGTCGATTTTCTCAAGCACGTGTGGATCGCCGTGATCGTGATCGGCACCGCGGGCACGGCGAGCGTCATCCGCGTCGTGCGCGGCAATCTGCTGGACGTGATCGGCGAGCCGTACATCACCGCGCTGCGCGCCAAGGGACTGCCGGAGCGCACCGTCACGGTCAAGCACGCGGTGCGCATCGCCATCAACCCCGTGATCACCGCCCTGGGGCTGTGGCTGCCGACCCTGATATCGGGGGAGACGATCGTCTCCATCGTGATGAACATCCCGACCGCCGGACCGCTGCTGTACGCGGCGCTGCGCAACGAGGACATCTACCTGTCGGGCAGCATCCTCATGGTGCTGGCCGTGTTTCTGCTGATCGGCAACCTGCTGGCCGACATCGCCCTGGCCTGGTTCGATCCGCGCATACGGTACGAGTGACGCATGGCGGCTGAGAGCGCGATCGTCGCGGAGGCTCCCCAGCACCTCACCGGCCGCACCGTCGGCCAGCTTATCTGGCGCCGGTTCCGCAGGAACAAGCTGGCGCGCACCGCCGGCATCGTGATCGCCGTCCTGCTGGTGATGGCGCTGCTGGCGCCGTTCCTGAGCACCATGGACTACACCGAGCAGTCCTCCAGGCACCTGTTCGCGCCTCCGCAGCGCATCTACGTCCGCGACCACGACACTGGCCGCCTGACGCGCCCGTACGTCTACAACCTGGACAAGACGCGCGACCGCGAAACCCTCAGGCTCTTCTACACGGAGGATCGCGAGCAGCGCTTTCCCATCCTGTTCTTCCAGCGCGGCGAGCCGTACCGGATCCTGTGGATCATTCCCGGCAGCGTGCGCCTGATGAGCGTCGGCGAAGGCGGGCGCTGGAACTTCTGGGGCACCGACTCGCTGGGCCGCGACCTCTACTCGCGGATCCTGCGCGGCTCGCAGGTGAGCCTGTCGGTGCCGTTCGTGGGCACCTTCCTGACGATCCTGATCGGCTCCGTCATGGGCATGATCTCCGGCTATTTCGCAGGTCGCGTGGATCACTACATCCAGCGCTTCATCGAGGTGCTGATCGCGCTGCCGTCGCTGCCACTGTGGCTGGCGCTGGCCGCCGCCATGCCGCTGAGCATGCCTTCCGGGTACCGCTATCTGCTTATCATCGTGATCCTGTCGATCATCGACTGGGGCGGGCTGGCGCGGGTGGTGCGCGGCAAGGTGCTGCAGTATCGCGGCGAGGACTTCGTGGCCGCCGCGCAGATGTCGGGCGCCGGCCTGGGCCGCATCATCTTCCGCCACCTGGTCCCGGGGACTCTGAGCCACCTGATCGTGGTCGCCAGCCTCTCCATCCCCGGGGTGATCCTGGGCGAGAGCGCGCTGAGCTTCCTGGGCGTGGGCATCACGCCGCCGCTGACGAGCTGGGGGGTGCTGCTGCAGGACGCGCAGAAGATCGAGGTGCTCATCCAGCACCGCTGGCTGGTGCTGCCGGGCATCTTCATCGTCGTCACCGTGCTGGCATTCAACTTCTTCGGCGACGGCGTGCGCGACGCCGCGGATCCCTACTCCTGACCCCGGATCCGTCCGCGGAGCTCCGGCCGTCCCCCCGCGGCGAGCGGCGGTTGCTCTACGTGAGCGATCCGTCGCTGATCGCCAGCCGCTACCTACCCGACCCGGTCACGGAGACGCACCTGCGCGACTGGATCGACGACGTCGCCGCGGCCGGCCCGGACCTGTTCATCCAGGAGGTGTACACCCAGGGCTGGACCACCTACTGGCGCAGCCCCGGCTTCGACTACGACGCGCGGCTGCAGCACCGCCGCTTCCTGCCGCTGCTCGATTCCGGCACGCAGCCGTTCGGGATTCTGCTCGACCAGTGCCGGGCGCACGGCATCGAGGTGATGGGCGGGTTCAGGATGAACGACAACCACACCGACTCGGTGCGGCAGGGGGTCGGCGCCGGCGCCGGCTTCATCGTCGACAACCCGCAGTTCCGGCTGCGGGACGCGCCGCCGGGCCCGACGTACCGCCTGAGCGAGCCGCTGGACTTCAGCTTTGCGGAGGTCCGCGCCTACGTGCTCGGCGTGATCACGCGCTTCCTGGAGACGTTCGCCGTGGACGGCGTCGAGCTCTGCTTCCGCGACAACCGCTACTTCCCGCCGGGGACCGGCCCCGAGCGGGAGCACCTGATGACCGGGCTGGTGCGGCAGGTGCGTGCGCTGCTCGACCGCAGCGGAGCGGGCAAGCGCCTGCTGCTGGGGTGCCGCGTGCCGTCCACCATCGACGAGTGTCACGTGATGGGGCTCGACGTGCCCACCTGGGTCGGCGACGGGCTGGTGGACCACGTGGCGCCGCAGGACACGATGTACGCCGAGGCAAACATCCCCTACGCCGAATGGCGGGAGTTGACCGAGGGGGGAGCGTGCCGGCTCTACCCGGCGCTGATGAACTGGGCCAGCCACCGTGCGCGCAGGCGCATGGGCCAGCAGCCGATCACCCAGGACCAGCGCCGCGCCCTGGCCACCAGCATGTACGCGCAGGGCGCGGACGGGATCTCGCTGTACAACCACTTCCTGGTGATGACCTGGTCGGGCGGCGACGAAGGCGACTGGACCTCCCGCGGCGTCGGCGCCCACGCTCCCTTCTACCCATTTGCCCTGCACGACATGGAGGACCTGCGCACCCCCGAGCTGGCGCTGCGGGGCCGCCGCCACTACGTGTTCGACCCCACCTTGGGCGGCCTGGGCGGGTTTGGCACCGACCGCGCCGCCAGCGGCAAGGTCAAGGCGCAACGGGCGGTGCTGCGACGCCCCGGCGGCGCAGCGTCGTACCGGTTTCGGCTGTACGAGGACCTGGAGGACGCGGCAGCGGCCATGCTGCTGTTCCGCGCGTACCATCTGTCGCTCGCCGACACGCTCGCGGTAAGCCTGAACGGGCGCCCGGTACCCGGCCGCGGACTGCGGCGCCGTGACGACGAGGTGCGCATCGACCTGCGGCCGAGCGAGGTGCCGCCCGGGCCCGACGCCGAAGCGAGCCGTGCCGACACGCGTCCCTTCGTGACCTACTGGTTCCCGCTCACCGCCGATCTGACCGTGCGCGGCGAGAACAGCCTGGATCTGCGGCTGGAGCGCAGCGACCCCGCGGCGCAGGAAGCCGCGGTCGTCGAAGAGGTCGAGGTGTACGTCGTCCCCCGCGCTGTCACATGATGGCTCCGGGAGGATCGCATGCCCCACATATCCTGGCAGAGGACGGTAGCCAGAGACGGCTGGCACAACATGGGCACCGATCTCTGCTTCTGGCGAGATTGCTACTGGTTGGTGTACTCGCGTAGCGCAGCGCACGTCTCTCCGGAAGGAACGATCGTCGTCATGCGGTCGCTCGACCTGAAGCGGTGGCACACCGTCACGATCATCGATTCAGGACTGAACGACCGTGATCCCAAGCTCCTCGCCGCCGACGACAAGCTCTGCGTGTATTTCTTTGGCTGCCGGTTCAGCGCCGTGGACGGCGAGCTGCGGCAAGTTGGGCACACCTACCTTTCCTCGAGCGACAACGGCGTGAGCTGGACGGACCCGGTGCAGATCCACAAGTCGAACTACTGGCTGTGGAGCATCAGGCAGCATCACGGCGCCTTCTACTCGACCGAGAAGGGCGGCGAGCTCCTGACCAGCTCCGACTGTCTGAACTGGGAGACGGTGAGCCGCATCCCGCTCGCGGAGGACGACGTGGTGGATCCGACCGACCCGAACTTCGATCCACGCACGGTGATTCACAAACCCTGCAACTCCATCAGCGAAACGGACTTCATCTTTCGCCCGGACGGTGAGCTCTGGTGCGTGTCGAGGACGAACCGCGAACCGGACGACTCGATCTTCTACTGGTCCAGACCGCCGTATCGAGAGTGGGATTGGGTGGACCTGAAGACCAGGATCCACTGTCCGGCAATCTGCGAATGTGACGGAGTGTTGTACGTGGCCGGCAGGAGAAGCACGGACACTCCCTGGAAGATTCAGCCGACGCCGGCGGGCAACACGGCGATGTTCGTGCTCGAGAAGGGGAAGGTCGAGCCGTTTCTGGCACTCGCAAGCGAAGGCGACGCGGCCTACCCCGGCCTGATCGCCACGGGGCCGCGCACGCTGGTGATGAGCTACTACTCACAGCATGCGTACCTGGGTGGCGTGGTGCCTGCCGACACGAATACGTCGGGCTATCTGCCGGAGTTGGACGACAGAGCGTTGCGAATGACCGGCCCCGCCGACATCTTCCTCGCCGAGATCGACACCGAGGAGGAGGGCCGCGAGGTCAGATTCTAGCCTCGACGGCCGAGGCCGCGTACGAGTCGGCCCACCGGCCGCACGGTGCTGCTGGTTGACAGGCCCGACAGCACGCGCAACCGTTCATTATCGGCGCGATTCGCGCGCCGAACAGAGCACCGCCGCGATCGCGGGCCCCGAGCTCGCCTCGCGCACAAAAGGAGAACACGGTGGTAACACGCAGACTCTGGTCTCTCGCAACGCTCGCCACGGGGCTGATGCTCCTGGCCGCGACGCACGGCGCGGCCCAGTATCAGGAATCGCCGATGCTGGCGGAGATGGTAGCCAACGGTGAGCTGCCCCCGGTGGAGGAACGCGTGTCGAACAACCCGTTCGTGCGCGAGGTCCACAGCGAGATCGGCACGTACGGCGGCACGTTTCTCGGCGTCGACCAGGGCAAGCCGAGCATCGGCTGGCTGAACCTGGCCGGCTACAACACGGAGGGCGGCGGTATCGCCTTCGACATCCCGTTCGACGTCCACCAGTGGGTCGAGGACGGCATGCACCTGGGCGCGGACACGCTCAATCCCTTCTACTTCGAGAGCTACACGATCAACGACGACTTCACCGTGTTCGAGGGGACGATCCGGGAGAACGCGCGCTGGTCGGACGGCGAGCCGTTCACCGCCGAGGACATCGCCTGGGTCTACAACATGGTCCACATCCACCCGGAGGTGAACCAGATTCCGCGATGGTTCGCCCAGATCGGCGACGACGTGGTCCAGGTAGAGGCGATCAGCGATCGCACGGTGCGCTTCACGTCGCCGGTGCCACATCCGCTCATGCACATGTGGATCCTGGCCGAGAGCACCCACGCCAAGCACTGGCTCGAGGACTACCACCCGGAGGTGAACTCCGACCGGAGCTACGAGGACCTGCATCGCCGCATGAACCGGGAGGAGCACCCCCAGCAGCCGTGGCTCGGCCCGTGGGTGCTGGAGAGCTATGACCCGGCCACCAAGCTGGTCGCGGTGAGGAATCCCTACTATCCCGTGGTCGACACGGAAGGGAACCAGCTCCCCTACATCGATCGCATCGAGCGGCGCTCGGTGGCGAACAAGGAGGCGGCCATCCTGGCGATGGTCCAGGGCGAGGTGACCGCGCAGCAGGGACTCATCGCGCTGTCCGACTTGCAGGTTCTGCGCGAGGGCCAGTCGCGCGGTGACTACACCATCGACATGTGGACGGGCGGCGCCCGGCAGGGGTGGGTCAACCTCATTGTCGAGCCGACCGATGAGAAGCTGGCCAAGTACATCCGGGAGATCGACTTCCGCCGGGCGCTGTCGCTGGCTCTGAACCGCGACGAGATGAACGACACCCTGTTCTTCGGACTGGGTGAGACCGCGGGCACGGTCGTGTCGCCGAACTCGGTGTTCTACGACCCGCGGATGGACACGTACGCCGAGTACGATCCCGACCGCGCGCGCAGCCTCCTGGAAGGCCTCGGCCTGAAGGACAGCAACGGCGACGGCTTGCTCGAGTATCCGGAGGGCGGCAACGTGACGATGGTGCTCGACGTGCACTCGGGGGTACCCGACACGATCCCGCCGTCCGAGCTGATCGTCGGCTACTGGAAGGAGATCGGCATCGACGCCACCATGGACGTGCTGGCCGGTTCGGGCTGGGCCGCGCGCTGCGGCGGCGACGGAGAGGCCATCATGTGGGTCGGCCCGTCGTTCGAGCCGTACCTGCCGAACACCTTCCTGGGGCGCCAGTTCAGCCCGCTGTCGCACATGTGCGGGCACGGCCTGGTGGACCCGCCGCAGGAGTACAAGGACATCTGGGAGCTGGAGCAGGAGCTGACCTCGGAGCTCGACGCGGAGCGGTTCGTCGAGCTGGTCAAGGATTTCTACGTCATGATGGGCGAGGACGTGCTGTTTCAGATCGCCCACATCGCCGAGGTTCCGATTCCGGTGCTGCGCAGCAACAAGATCGGCAACATGCCCGAGACCGGCGTGAAGCTGAAGGGCATCATGTCGGCGCATCTGGATCAGTTCTACTTCAAGTAGGATCCTGAAAGGCTGACGTTCAGGGACTGGCGGGATCTCCCGTCAGTCCCTTTTTGATTCGGCCCCATTTGATCCGGCCCCATATGATCTCGGCCCCATGTGAGCCCTCATGACGACGTTCATCATCCGCCGGGTGCTGACCATGATCGTGTCGTTCTTCCTGATCTCGATCGTGGTCTTCATCACCATCCAGTTGCCGCCGGGGGACTACGCGTCGAACCTGATCGCGCTTGCCGCCGGCACCGACGCGCGGGTGATCAACGCTCAGGCGGCCGAGGAGTTGGCGGCCAACATCAGGGCGCGCTTCGGCCTGGACAGGCCGCAGTGGCAGCAATACCTGTTCTGGATCGGCAACTTCATGCGCGGCGACTTCGGCTTGTCGCTGGAGACGTTTCTGCCGGTCCGGGAGATGCTGGAGGACCGGCTCCTGATCAGTTTCGGCCTGTCGCTCATCACGCTGCTGTTCACCTGGGCGATCGGCATTCCGATCGGCATCTACACCGCCACGCACAAGAACACCCTGGGCGATCACGCGGCGACCCTGGCCGGATTCATCGGCCTGTCGATCCCGAACTTCTTCCTGGCCCTGGTCCTGATGGTGTTCGCGCTGTTCGCGCTCGACCTCCCGGTGGGGAGGCTGCTCTCCGCGGAGTACGAAGATGCGCCGTGGAGCCTTGCGAAGCTGTGGGACCTGGCCAAGAACCTGTGGATTCCGATCATCGTCATCGGCACCGCGGGCACGGCCAGCACGATTCGCATCATGCGCGGCAACCTGCTGGAGGTGCTGGAACAGCCGCACGTGACCACCGCCCGCTCCAAGGGCATCGCCGAGCCGGTGGTCATCAGGCGTCACAGCGTCCGCATCGCGTTCAACCCGTTCATCAGCGCTCTCGGCCTGTCGCTGCCGGCCATGCTGTCGGGAGAGACGATCACCTCGATCGTGCTGAATCTGCCCACCGCCGGACCGTTGCTGTTCAGGGCGCTCCTGCAGGAGGACGTGTACCTGGCGGGGAGCATCCTGCAGTTCTTCGGGATCTTCCTGCTGCTGGGCAACCTCATCGCCGACATCGCGCTGGCGTGGCTCGACCCCCGGATCCGCTATGACTGAGGCCCTGTCATGAGCACCCACGCGGTCGGTTTCGAGGACACCGCCGCTCTGGAAACGGAGCAGCGAACGCCCCGCCAGCTTGCCTGGCGGAGGTTCCGCAAGAACCGACTGGCGGTCGCGAGCGCGGTGGTCATCGCGCTGTTCTACCTGATGGCGCTCTTCGCGCCGTTCCTGAGTCCCTATCACCACGACGAGAAGTTCACGAAGCTGCGTTTCGCCCCGCCGCAGCGGGTCCACTTCTTCGACGAGGACGGCCGCCTGAGCAGGCCCTTCACGTACGCGCTCAAGCAGGAGCTGGACCTGGAGACCTTCGCGCTCACCTACCAGGAGCAGAAAGGCACCAAGTACTACGTGCGGTTCTTCGTGCGCGGGGAGCCCTACCGTTGGCTCGGCATCTTCCCGATGGAGCGCCACCTGTTCGGTGTCGAAGAGGGCGGCTCGATCTTCCTGTTCGGGACCGACACCCTGGGCCGGGACCTGCTGTCCCGCATCCTGATTGGATCGCAGGTGAGCCTGAGCGTACCGCTGGTGGGCACCCTGGTGACGATCATCATCGGCACCATACTGGGCATCGCCTCCGGCTACTTCGGCCGCATGATCGATCATGCGCTGCAACGGTTCATCGAGGTGCTGATCTCGTTCCCGCGGGTGCCGCTGTGGCTGGCGTTCTCGGCCGCCATTCCCGCCACCTGGCCCTCGGGCTGGGTGTACATGGGGATCGTGGTGGCGATATCCCTGATCGGCTGGGGCGGCCTGGCGCGCGTCGTGCGCGGGAAGGTGCTGGCGTATCGCAACGAGGAGTACGTCCTGGCGGCCGAAGGCGTCGGCGCCGGCACGTGGCGGATCATCACCAAGCACCTGCTGCCGGGCTCGCTGAGCCACATCATCGTCGTGGCGACGCTGTCGGTGCCGGAGCTGATCCTGGCGGAGAGCAGCCTGAGCTTCCTGGGCGTCGGCGTTACGCCGCCCATGACGAGCTGGGGCATCCTGCTGCAGGGGGCGCAGAGCGTGCAGGCGCTGCTGCACCAGCCGTGGCTCGGGCTGCCGGCGATCTACATCATCGTCATCGTGCTGGCCTTCAACTTCCTGGGCGACGGCGTCCGCGACGCCGCCGATCCGTTTGCCACATGAACGACGCGCTGCTCCGGGTGAGCGACCTCCGGACGTACTTCCATACGGACGACGGGGTGGTGCGGGCCGTGGACGGCGTGAGCTTCAGCGTGGCTGCGAATCAGACGCTTGGGGTGGTGGGAGAGAGCGGCTGCGGCAAGAGCGTCACCGCGCTGAGCGTGTTGCGGCTGGTCAAGAGCCCGCCCGGCAAGCTGGAGAGCGGTTCCATGGTGCTCGAGACCGAACGGGGCCCGGTCGATCTGGCCAGGCTGCCGCAGCGCGGCCGGCGCATCCGTGCCATCCGCGGCCGGGACGTGTCCATGATCTTTCAGGAGCCGATGCGGGCGCTGACCCCGGTCTACACCATCGGCTTCCAGATCAGGGAGGCCCTGCAGGAGCACACCGGCATGGGCGCCGAGGAGGCGACCTCCACGGCGGTGGAGATGCTGCGCGCGGTGGGCATGCCCGATCCGGAGCAGCGCATGAACACCTACCCGCACCAGCTTTCGGGCGGCATGCGGCAGCGGGTCATGATCGCGATGGCACTCGTCTGCCGGCCGAAGCTGCTGATCGCCGACGAGCCGACCACCGCCCTCGACGTCACCATCGAGGCGCAGATCCTGGCGCTGCTGAAGCGGCTGCAGGAGCAGTTCCACATGGCCATCCTGTTCATCACCCACGACCTGGGGGTGATCGCGAAGATGGCCGACGCCGTGATGGTGATGTACCTGGGTCAGGTGATGGAGCGCGCGCCCGTCCGCGACCTGTTCCACGATCCGCGGCACCCCTACACGCAGGCGCTGTTCCGCTCGATCCCCTCCATGGCCGAGGAACCGAAGGAGCGGCTGGCGGTCATCCAGGGCTCGGTTCCGCATCCGTTGACCCACAGTACCGGCTGCCCCTTCGCGCCCCGCTGCGATCACGCCGGCGACCGGTGCGCGCAGAAGCCGCCGGAGTTCGAGGTCGGAGCGGGGCACACGGTGGCGTGCTGGCTTCACGAGGGGTCAGGCGAGGAGTAGGCGTGGCCGAAGCACCCGATCTGCTGACCGTCGAGAACCTGCGGAAGCACTTCCCGATCGAGAAGGGGCTGTTGCGCCGCACCGTTGGACAGGTCAAGGCCGTGGATGGCGTCAGCTTCTCCGTGCGGAAGGGCGAGACCCTGGGACTGGTCGGTGAGAGCGGCTGCGGCAAGACCACCGCCGGCAGGGTGGCCGCGGGTCTCGCGAGGCCGTCCGGAGGCTCGGTGACCTTTCACTCCAACGGAGAGCGTATCGACGTTCACGCCCTGAGCCGCCAGGAGCTCAGAGCGTTCCGGCGCCACGTGCAGGTGGTGTTCCAGGATCCGTATTCCTCGCTCAACCCCTACCTGCGCGTGATCGAGATCGTCGGCGAGCCGCTGGAGGTGCAGGAAGGGATTCGCGGTCCGGCGCTGCGCAAGGAGGTAGAGCCTCTGCTGGAGGCGGTGGGGTTGCGGCCGGCGTACGCGGACCGGTTCCCGCACGAGTTCTCGGGCGGTCAGCGGCAGCGGATCAGCCTTGCCCGGGCGCTGGCGCTGAAGCCGCAACTGGTCGTCGCCGACGAGCCCGTGTCGGCCCTCGACGTGTCGGTGCAGGCGCAGATCCTCAATCTGATGATCGAGCTGCAGCGCCGCTTTGCGCTGAGCTACCTGTTCATCGCCCACGATCTGAGCGTGGTCCGCTACATCAGCGACCGCGTCGCCGTGATGTACCTGGGACGCATCGTAGAGACCGGAACCGCGGAGGCGGTGTTCCGCGATCCCCGTCACCCCTATACGGAGGCGCTGCTGTCGGCGTTCCCGGCTCCCGACCCCGACGATACCGAAGAGCGCATCGTCCTGGAGGGCGACGTGCCGAGCGCGGCCAACCCGCCGGCTGGCTGCGCGTTTCATACCCGCTGTCCGTATGCGGCCGACGCCTGCCGCCAGGACGTGCCGCAACTCGAGGAGGTTGCCGTGGAACAGAGGAGCGCGTGCATACGCGCGGCCGAACTGCAGTTGCAGGGGCGGACGATCACCAGGCCGCCGTGGGCGAGCGCGGAGGCCGGCGAGACCGGAGATGGACATGCGTAAGGAACCGCACCTGGTCTCGGTCAAGCGGATCTGGGACCGCGCGCCGCACAGCGCCTTCACCGACCTGCTGCGCCACCGTGGCCGCTGGTGGTGCACGTTCCGGGAGGCTCCGGATCACGGCAGGAGCATCGGCACGCTCCGGGTGCTGGTGTCCGATGACGGCACGGCGTGGAGCAGCGCCGCCGAGGTCGTGGAGGAGGGGATCGACCTGCGCGATCCCAAGCTTTCGGTCATGCCGGACGGACGGATGCTGCTGCTGGCCGGCGGCTCGGTCTTCCGGGGCCCGACCTATCTCACCCGCGCGCCCCGCGTGTCCTTCTCCGACGAGGGGATCTCTTGGAGCGCGCCCGCCCGCGTGCTGGCCGAGGACCACTGGCTGTGGCGGGTGACGTGGCACGACGGGGTCGGCTACTCGGTCTCGAAGCTGGGGGAGGCGAGCAATCCGCGCCGCGGGTTCCTGTACACGACCCGCGACGGTCTGGAGTGGCAGTGGGTGACGGAGCTGCGCCCGCCGGACGGGAGCTGGACGGTGAGCGAGACCACCCTGCGCATCATGCCCGACGGCGAGATGATCGCCCTGATCCGGCCCGACTGGATCGGCAGCAGCCGGCCGCCCTACACCCAGTGGTCTTTCGCGCACCTGCAGCAGAGCCTGGGCGGCCCCAATTTCATCCGCCTGCCGAACGGCGAGCTCTGGGCCGGTGCCCGCGTAAGTGACGCCGCGGGAACGCCGGTCACCGCGCTGGCCAGGATGAGCCGCGACGCCTTCGACGTGGCGCTGGCGCTGCCCAGCGGCGGAGACAACTCCTACCCGGGCATGGTCTGGCACCAGGAGCGGCTGTGGGTCAGCTACTACTCGTCACACGAAGGCAAGGCGAGCATCTACATCGCCCAGGTGAGCCTGGGCTGACGCGCACCCGAAGCCGTCACGAACGATGAACAGCGTTACGGTCGCAAGCGTCCAGTTCGACGGTGTGCCGGGCCACGTCGACGCGAATCTCGGCCGCATGGTGCAGCTCATCGACGACGCGGCAGCGCGGGGAGCGGAGCTCGTCGCGTTCCCGGAGGTAGCCGCGTCCGACTACTTCGGGACCGACTTCGCTTCGCTGGCAAGCCCCGTGCCGGGCGATCAGTTCGCGGTGCTTGCGCGGGCGGCCGCGCGCTGCGGAGTCTTCGTGGCCGCGGGTCTGATCGAGAAGTCCCCGCGCGGTCTGCACAACACGGTCGTCCTCATCGACCCCGACGGAGCGCTGGCGGGCACGTGCCGCAAGACGCACCTCTCGCTCGGCCACTACGACCCGTCGATCGCGAGGGAGGTGGACGTCCTGGTGCCGGGCGAGGACCTTCCCGTGTTCGACATGCCGTTCGCCAGGGTCGGCGTCATGATCTGCAAGGACGGCGACTACCCGGAAGTGCCACGGATCCTCGCCGTCCGGGGAGCGGAGATCATCCTGTGGCTCACCAATCGCCCCGGCGTGAAGCGGGGCTCGGCGGCTTATCACGCGGCCAGCAACTGCGCGGCCGTGGTGGTCTGTAATCGCGCCCAGGGCCACGCGCGCGGCGGGCACAGTGCCATCTTCGACTGGAAAGGGAACGTGGTCGCCGAGGCCGGGGCTGGTGAATCGATCATCAGCGCCGAGCTGGACATGGCCGCGATGCGACGGTCGCGCGCCGTCCACTGGAACGAGGAGCGGGTCCGCCGGCCCGAGCTCTATGGAGCGCTGTCCGCGAAGGGGAATCCTGCGTGAGCATGCCGGACCGCTCGAAGGCCGATCTCCTGGCGCTGTTCCGGGATCCGCCGGCCGAGTACGGCGACTTCGCCACCTGGTTCTGGGAAACCGGCACCCTCACCCGGGAGCGGATCACGTGGCAGCTCGAGCAGATGAAGGCCGCCGGGGTGAGCGGGACGTGGTACTACCCCCGCTTCGTCGGCACCGAACCGCTCGCTCCCGACCCTCCTTACTGGAGCGACGAGTGGCGGGAGCTCTTCAACCACTCGGTGGCCGAGCATCGCCGGCTCGGCATGAAGGCGGGTTTCTCCGACTGGACCGGACGCGGCTACTGGCAGGAGCGCCTGCGGGAGGAGGGCCGCACGCGGCCCGAACTGGTCGGCCGGCGCCTGCTCTGCCGCGAGGCGGCCGCGGACGGCGGAGGACCTGTGCTCGAGATGCCCGTCCCGGCTGCCGAGTCCGTCGTCAGCGCGGCGGCATTCCGCGTCGCGCAAGACGGCGGCGACCGACTGGAGGGAGACAGCCGGATCGACCTTGCCGATCGCCTCACGGGCGGCACGCTCACCTGGAGCGCGCCGGCCGGCGCATGGCGCGTGATCGTCGTCACCGGCGAGAGCCACGACCTCGACTACCTGAACCCCGCCGTGGTCACGCGCTGGCTGGAGCTGTACTCGGAGGTCCATGAGCGGGAGCTCGGCGACCTGTTCGGCGACACCCTGGACATCTTCCTGCACGACGAGCTGTGGGTGCTGCGCGGGGACATCATCTATTCGCAGTCGCTGGTGGATCGCATCAGGGCCGACCACGGCTACGATCCGCTGCCCGAGATCGCCGCGCTGTTCCGGGACGTCGGCCCCCGCACCGACAAGATCCGCTGCGACTACTACGAGGCGATGGCCACCCTGCTGGAGGAGCACTTCTACCGGCCGTTCAGCCGCTGGCACGAGGAGCGCGGACTGCGCTTCGCGACCATCGCCACCTGGGGCCGGCAGAGCGTCCTGGGCCAGACCTGGCACTATGTCGATTACTTCCGCTACCTCCGCCACTTCCACATCACCGGCAACGAGGACCCGCTCGGCGCCGACCCTGGCAACCGCTGCCTGATCGACGCCAAGATGTCCAGCTCCGTCGAGCACATCTACCGGCGCGAGCGGTCGGCGGTGTGCGCCTACTGGCGCTCGGGCTGGGGCATGAGCCAGGACCAGAACCTCGCCTGGACCCACGAGAACCTCGCCTACGGCCTCAACCTGTACAACGGCCACGGCGGGCTCTACGGCTCCATGGGCGGCTGGTACGAGTGGGAGCCGCCGCTGATCTACTTCCGGCAGCCGTATGCCCGGCACTGGCCGGCCTTCGTGCAGCACGTCTCCCGGCTCTGCGCGGTCATGAGCCAGGGCACGCACTGCGCCGACGTGGCGCTGCTCTACCCGCTCACGACCGTGCACGCGCAGTGGCTGCGCGGCGAGCACTTCACCAGCCTGGCGTACGAGGCGGGCAACGAGTGCTTCGCGCTGGCGCAGCACCTCTACCGCAACGGCATCGACTTCGACTTCGTCGACGATCACTCCCTGAACGGTGCGGAGATCGGCGACGGCGTCATGACTATCGCCGGGATCGAGTTCCGCTGCGTGGTGGTGCCGCCGATGACGACCATCAAGACCGCTACCCTGGAGACCCTGAAGCGCTTCCACGACGCCGGCGGGACGGTGATCGGCTACCGCCGCCTGCCGACCGCATCGCAGGAGCACGGACGCGGCGATCCGCGGGTGCGCGAGCTGGTTCAGGCGATCTTCCAGGTCGCCCCGGACCGGGCGTATGCCCACGTCGCCGGCAAACGCGCCATGGATCAGCTTCCGCTCTACAGCCAGGTGCTCGACAGCGTGCACGTGAACGCCAACGAGCGCGGGGGCAGCGCGGTCTACCTGCCGGTGATGCAGATGCACGGCACGCCGCGCAACGAGGGACCGCGCGTCGCTGCCATGATCGAGCGCTCGATCGACCTCGACGTCCGCTGCAGCGTCGCCGACGTGTACCACACCCATCGGCGCATGCGGGCGGCGGGCCGGCGGACCGACGTCTACTTCCTGTTCAACCAGAGCGGCGAGCGCCGCGAGGTGGAAGTGACGTTCCGCTGCGGAGGGGAGCCTGCGCTCTGGGACGCGGCCACCGGATCGACCCGCCCGCTGCTCCGCTGGCGGCCGGCGCGGGGCGGAACCACGGTGCGGCTCGACATGGAGCGCTACGCCGGCCTCATCGTCGTGTTCGATGCCGCGGACGATGCGGCGGGCTCGCGGCCGGGTGCATCGCTGGGGGTGATCGATGACGACCTTGACGAGCTGGTTCGGCTCGAGGATGCGAGCAGCGATGTGACGGTCCACGGATTGGCGGACTCGGGCGGTCGCAAGCACGTGGCGGTCGCAGGCGGTGCGGGAACGGCCGCGTATCGCGGCGCGTGCGAGGTCGAGGCGCCGCCCGCGCCACTGGCGCTCGACGGGGAGTGGCGGTTTGGCTTGATCCCCACGCTGGACAACCGGTGGGGGGACTTCCGCCTGCCGGCCACCGATGGGCTCCTCGGACCGGAGGCACGCCGCTTCCGGTACCGCGAAGAGCAGGACACGGACGGGACCGAACTCGGCTGGCACACCGCGGAATTCGATGACAGCCACTGGCAGGACTACCTCTACTCGGAGGGCGCCTTCGCGCACAGCCTGGGACCGTTCCGGCCCGGCTCGGAACCTGCGGAGATCGAGAACGGCGCGGTGCGGCTGGACGCCGGCCACGTCGTCGATGGCCGGACGCATCGCTGGCAGCCGTTCGCGTGCTCGCTCCGCTACGGCCACCGGCACTCCACGCCCGGCGACCCCGATCGCAGCAGCTTCGAGGGCGTCCCGGAGGAATACATCGTCTTCCCGCCGAGCGTGGAGGACGGGGACGCCGCCGGCGGCCACGTGCGCTACCTGCTGGCCAGGGTCGTCGCGCCCGCGGCGGGCGAGTGGGACCTGCTCATCGGCGGCGTCGACGGCGCGGCCGTCGGCGTGCGGCTGAACGGCGCGGCGCTCGCGCTGTCAGCCGGCCCCGGCGAGCGGCGCAGGACGACCGTGAAGTTGGCCGCCGGGACGAACGAGCTGCTGCTCAAGCTCGCTCACGTGGGCGAGCGCCCGATTCGCATGTACGCCGCCTTGCTGGCTCCGGGGGAGGCGGTAGCAGCCACCGGGGGGCATCCCCTGCCGTCTTTGCCGTGGTTCCAGCCGAGCGGCGAGCTGGTGTGGGACGTGCACGAAGCCGATCACCCGCGCGTGGGCTGGCTACGGTTCGAGGCGCCTCCCGGCACCAGGGAGATGCGGCTCCCCGCGCAGGCCGCGGGTGCGCGGGTGTGGGTCGACGGCTCGGAAATCGCCATGGATGCGGGACGCGTGACACTCGCCCGGCCGGCGAACGCGGTCGCACAGGTGGCGGTGCGGATCGAGCAGCACCCCGGCCGGTATGCCGGCGCGGCGGTGCCGGAGCCGGTGGCGTTTACCTGTGAGCCGTCTGCGGTCGAGCTGGCGGACTGGAGCGAGCTGGCGCTCGGCAGCTACTCGGGCGGGGCGGAATACCGAACCAGCTTCCGGCTGGAACGGCAGCACCTCGACACCGAGATCGAGCTCGACCTCGGCCTGGTGCACACCACGGCGGAGGTCACCCTCAACGGCGAACGGATCGGGGTCGCGCTGCGAGCGCCCTACCGGCTACGCATCACCGAACAGGCGCGTGTCGGTGACAACGATCTCACGGTCGAGGTGTACAACACGCTGGCCAACCACTTCGGCACCGGGTTCCCCCCGTCCTCACACGCTCCCAAGGAGCAGCAGGGCGGCGGCCTGATCGGCCCGGTGACCGTGCGATTCCGGCGGCCGGTCAGCATCACCGCCCGCCCGGTGGTCAGACTCTAGTCGCGCGGGGATGCCGGTGAACCCTGCGAGCACTCGACGGCTCGGTGCGACCGATGTCGAGGTCACCGTCCTGGGCTTCGGCGGAGCCACGATCGGGGGGATCAGCCGGGTGCTCGCCGAAGCGCAGGCACAGGAGACGCTCGCCGCGGCATTCGACACGGGAGTCCGCTTGTTCGACACCGCGCCGTCGTACGGGAACGGGCAGAGCGAGCATCGGATCGGCGCTCAGTTCCGCGATCGCATCGCCGGCGGCTACGACCGGGGGGATCTGGTGCTTGCCACAAAGGTAGGCAAGCTGCTGCGCCGCCCGCGGCCGCCGGACGATGCCACCGAGTGGCCCGGTGGCCTGCCGTTCCGAATCCGCTGGGACTTCACCTACGGCGGCGTCATGCGCGCCTACGAGGACAGCCTGCAACGGCTGGGCGTCACCCGCGTGGACCTGTTGACGATTCACGACCTGGACTACAGCGAGCACGAATCGCGGGAGGTCGCCGATCGCCTCCTCGACCAACTGGTGAACGGCGGCGGCCGCCGGGCGCTGGCCGAGCTGCAGGCCGCCGGGGAGATTCGCGCGGTCGGCGCGGGCGTCAACGACGTCGGCAGCATCACCCGGTTCGCGGAGCGGTTCGAGGTCGACTACTACCTGCTGGCCATGCCCTATTCGCTGGTGGATCAGCGCCCGTTGCACGACGAGCTTGCCTGGTGCCTCGACCATGGCATCGGCATCATCAAGGGTGCCCCCTATGCTTCCGGCATCCTGGCGGCCGACACCGGTCGAGCCGGGGACCGAGCCGCGGGCGCGGCGGCGACCTACGACTACCGCGCGCCGAGCGCCGAGGTGCGCTCGACCGTGTCGCGCATCGCTGCCGTCTGCGCACGGCATGGTGTCCCGATGCGCGCGGCGGCACTGCAATTCCTGCTCGCCCACCCGGCTGTCGCGGCGGTGATCCCCGGTGCCGCCACTCCCGCGGAGGTGGCGGACAACGCCCGGATGTTGTCCGTCCCGATCCCGGCCGACCTGTGGAGCGAGTTGCAGCACGAGCGGCTGCTGCAAGACGGGGCGCCGATCCCCGACTGACCGGGATCGGCCGCGTCGACCGCCCGGTGCGGCGGTGTAAGCTGGCGGCTCGGAACCACCGCTCGAGGAGTCAGGGATGCAGCAGCCGACGGCCAGGCGTGACACGTTCTATCTGGAGAAGGACGCCGATCTCGAACACCTGAGGGGCAAGCTGATCGCCTCCCTGGGCTATGGCAGCCAGGGCCACGCGCAGGCGCAGAACCTGCGCGACTCCGGGTTGGACGTCATCGTCGGCAACGTCGAGGACCGCTACGCGGATACCGCGCGCCACGACGGCTTCGAGGTGGTGAGCATCCCCGAGGCGGTCCGGCGCGCGGACATCCTGCTGGTGCTGCTGCCCGATGAGCTGCAGCGCCAGATCTACCTCGACGACATCGCGCCCCACCTGCGCGCGGGCCAGGTGCTGGACTTCGCCTCCGGGTACGCCGTGCACTTCGGCCTGATCGAGCCGCCGCCGTTCGTCGACGTGGTGCTGTGCGTGCCGGCCTGCCTGGGCGAGATCGCCCGCCGGCGCTACGTCGACGGCAAGGGGACCTACGGCTCGTTCGGCGTGCACCAGGACGCATCCGGCAACGCCCGCAACATCGTCATGGCGCTCGCGCTGGGCATGGGCTGGCTGCGCTTCGGCTGCGTCGAGTGCAGCTTCGGCGACGAGGTGGCGGTCAACCTGTTCGCCGAGACCGCCGGGCTCAGCCTGATCCGGCCGCTGATGCTGATGGCCTACGAGGTGCTGGTCGAGGCGGGGTTCTCGGCGGAGCAGGCGTTCTCGGAGACGTTCTACGAGATGCAGTTCGAGGTCGAGGCGATCACCAAGGGGCGCGTCGGCGACACCTCGGGGTCGCCGACCGCGGTGTACCTCGGCCTGACGCAGAATCCCAGGATCCTGGACGAGGACCTGCGCGACAGGATGCGCGCCATGCTGCGGCGGGTGCGGAGCGGCGAGTTGGTGCGCGACTGGAACCTGGAGCAGCTTGCCGGAAAGCCGCACCTGAGGCAGCTCAGGCGCGAGCGGGCCGAGCATGACGTCCGGCACGTGGAGGAGCTGTTCCTGGAGCGCAAGGAGGCGACCGGCTGGTGATCGGTCTGATGGCCGGCAGGGACGATCCGGTCGGCGCGGGCGAGCATCGATACCGGCCCGACCCGGACTGGGGCGCGCTGCCGGCCGGCTGGAGCTACGTCGAGGTCGCCGGCGTGGCCGCCGACTCGCAGGACAACGTCTACGTCTTCAACCGCGGCGAGCACCCGGTCATCGTGTTCGACCGCGAGGGCACGTTCCTGCGCTCGTGGGGCGAAGGGACGATCGCGCGGGCGCACGGCATCTTCATCACCGCGGACGACCGCCTGTTCCTGACCGACGACAAGGACCACACGGTCACGGAGTACACGCTGGCCGGGGAGCGGGTGATGACGATGGGCGTCAGCGGGCGCCCGTCCGACACCGGCGTGGTCGGGATCGACTACCGCACCATCGCCCGGCCGGCAGGGCCGTTCAACCTGCCGACCAACCTGGTCGCGGCCGGCGACGACCGCCTGTACGTCACCGACGGCTACGGCAACGCGCGCGTGCACTGTTTTTCGTCGGCCGGCGACTACCTGTTCTCATGGGGTGCCCTGGGTGGCGGTCCAGGCGAGTTCCACCTGCCCCACGGGCTCGACGTCGACAGCAGGGGCAGGGTCTTCGTCGCCGACCGGGAGAACAGCCGCATCCAGTTGTTCGATGCGGAGGGCCGTTTTCTGGAGCAGTGGCCGGACATCGTGCGGCCCACCGACCTGTTCATCGATGACGACGACACCGTGTTCGTCGCCGAGGAGGGGGCGCGCTGCGGACTGTTCCCGTGGATGACGCCGGACCCCGACGCCATAGGCGGCCGGGTCGCCGTGTTCGCGCCGGACGGCGAGCTGCTCGCGCGCTGGGGCGGCGGGCTCGATCCCTGCTCGGCCGCCGACTTCTACGCCCCCCACGCCATCTGGCTGGACTCGAAACGGACGATCTACGTGGGCGAGGTGAACTGGTCCGCCGGCGGCAAGGACGGCGACATCCCGCCCGACTGCCCCTGCCTGCGACGATACGTCAAGGTGTAAGGAAGCCACGAGAGGAGGTCGATCGATGCGGGAGATACTCGGCGAAGCGCCCGGCAGGCCCTACAGCCGCGGGACGCGCAAGGGCAATATGGTGTTCGTGTCCGGCCAGCTCGGCTGGGACGCCAACGACGATCCCATACCGGGAGGCGTCGGGCCGCAGACCCGGCAGGCGCTGGAATACGTCAAGGAGGTCCTGGCCCTGGCCGGCGCGGCGCTCGACGACGTGACGATGGTCAACATCTACCTGGACGACCTCGATCGCGACTACGCGGAGATGAACGCCGTCTACCGCGAGTACTTCGGCGACGACCGGCTGCCGGCGCGCGCCACCGTCGGCGTCGCCCGGCTGGCCAAGGGCCTCCTGGTCGAGGTCTCCTGCATAGCCGTCGTCGACTGACCGATCACGCAGGCGGCCCTCGCCGTGAAGTCCGCTCCGCGTGGCGGTCGCGGTGGTGAGCGAAGCACAGAAGTCGCAAGTTGTCCGGCTCCGCCACGCCGCCCAGGGCATACGGAAACACGTGATCGATCTGCAGCAGATGCCGTGACGCGCAGCGGCGCCCGGTGCGGGGATCGACGTAGCGGCAACGACCCATGTCGCGCTGCCAGACTTCTCTTCTGACCGCCGCCGGCATGGCGCGACCGGTGCGAGTGCTCTTCTTCGGCGCCGAAGTGAGCCCGACCACCGGCCGTGCCGGGTGACTTGCTACCGCCGGCTCTCGACCGTCCGAATCCGGTTCCGTGTGCGGCGCCGAAACGTCGTTGGCGTCGGTCTTGGCGGACCGCTTCGGCGCCGACGAGGCTCGACGGTTCGAGTCTCGTTCTGTCTTCGACGCCGAGGCGCTGGTAACGCCGGTACGTTCAGTCCGCTTCGGCGCCGAAGTCGTGGCGCCCGCGTCCCTGGTGGACCGATTGTTCTCTGACGCCCGGTTCCTGTCTGGGCTCTCCCCCTGCCCCGCCGGCGGTCGATCGGCACCCGTGGGAGCGGTTCGGGTGCGTCGGCGCGGCGGACGGCCCGGGTCGTGGCGGTCGAGCCCCTCCTTGACCAGCCGCCCCACGAGCTGCCCCAACGTCATGCGCGGGTCGATGTGCGAGAGCAGTCCCCGGAGCTGTTCCAGCCCGCGTTGGCAGTCCGCGTCGATGACCGCCTTGAGCTCCCAGTGCCCCTCGCCCAGTGGCCGCACCCGATCCGCCGGCACCGCCAGCGCCGGGTACACGTCGGCCAGCAACTTCGCCACCTCGCGCGTGCTCTTGCCGGTCGCTTGCTCCACCAGCGCCTTCTGCGCCGACCGGTCCAGCACCGGTCCCGGCCTGAGTGTCGGCGCCGGCTTCCCCTGGGCCGACGGCGACGATGCCGGCCGCGGCGAGCCGTTCGTCCGCACAGCCGACCCTCTCCCGGTCCCGCGCGCCTCAGGCGTTCGCTCTCGTTCACGCCGCTTGAAGGCGGCCTGCAACTGTGCGGCTGCGTCTAGCGCCAGCGAGCCGTCCCAGAGCCGTTCGCGCACGCCCTCGATCCGCGTGCACAGCTCCATGGCGTTGATGCGCCGCCAAGTGGCGGCGTCGCTGTAGCCGAGTCCACGCTTGACGTAGTCGAACAGGCTGGAGAAGCCGCGGCGCAGGTAGAGGCGGCGGGCTTCGATCTCGCACAGATGATCGATGAGGAAGACATGAACTTGGTGATCGAGGCGAGCCAGCTTGCCGGTCTGCTCCAGGAGCCGGTCGTCACAGAGGCCGGAGACGGTGGACGTGAGCTTACTTCTGATACCGGGGTCGAACATACATAAATATACTCATATATATTATTTGAGGAAACTAATGCATCCCCGTTACAGGCTGTTCGGCGGCCGCCTCCGCGTTCGTGATCGAGCTCCTCAACGGGCCGTGCGGCTGCCTCAGGAGCGCTGCATGGTGCGGTAGCGGTGCACGGCCAGCGGGGCGAACACGGCGATGATGACCGCCGCCCAGATCAGGGTGTACAGCACCGGGTGCTGCAGCGGCCAGGCAACCGGATCGGGCGTCCCCGGAGGAATGTTCCCGAACAGCTCACGCGTCGCCTGCGTGACTGCGGAGACCGGGTTCCACAGGGCGAAGGTGCGCAGCACCGGCGGCAGGTTCTCCGCGGGAACGAAGGTGTTGGCCACGAACGTCAGCGGCATGGTCACCATGAACGCCGCGTTGTTGATCACTTCGACGCTCGGCACTATCAGGCCGACGAAGGCCATGACCCAGGAGAAGGCGTAGGCGAACAGCAGCAGCAGGGAGAATCCCGCAATCGCCGGCAGCACGCCGGTGTCGATCCGCCATCCGACCACCAGCCCGGTCAACGCCATGATCGCCAGCGACGCCACGTTGTACAGCACGTCGCTCATCGTGCGGCCCACCAGCAGCGCGCTGCGCGACATCGGCAGCGAGCGGAACCGGTTCATGATCCCCTTCTGGATGTCCTCTGCCAGCCCGGCGCCGGTGAAGATCGCACCGAACACGACCGTCTGGGCGAAGATGCCGGCGATCAGGAACTCGCGGTAGGAGCCGCCGGGGATGGCGATCGAGTTGCCGAAGACGTACGCGAACAGCAGCACGAACATGATCGGCGACAGGAGCACGAACACCAGCACCTCGGGCACTCGCTTGATCTTGATGACGTTGCGCTTGGCGATCGTGGCGGCGTCGCTCACCGCGTTCAGCATGGCGCTCACGTGGCGGCCTCCTCCGGTTCGGTGGGTTCGGCGGCGTGGCCGGTCAGGGTGAGGAACACGTCATCCAGCGTCGGCCGGCGCAGGCCGACGTCCTGGACCGCGACCTGCCCCTGGTCCAGCGCGCGCAGCGCCTGCATCAGCGCCTCCGCGCCGCCGCCGGCGATCGGAGTCACCACCGTGCGCGCGCGCTCGTCCACCTGCTGCTCCCCGACCGCGAAACGGTCCAGCACCTCGCGGGCGTGACTCACCGCCGCCCCGGCGGCCACCGTCACCTCGATGCGCTCCGCCCCGACCAGCCGCTTCAGCTCGTCGGGCGTACCCTCCGCGATCGCCTTGCCGTGGTCGATGACCAGCACACGGTCGGCGAGCTGGTCCGCCTCCTCCATGTACTGGGTGGTGAGCAGCACCGTGGTGCCTGAGCCCACCATGCGGCGGATCACCTCCCAGAGCTGCCTGCGGCTGTGAGGGTCCAGGCCGGTGGTGGGCTCGTCCAGGAACAGCACCGGCGGGTCGGCCACCAGGGCGCCGGCCAGGTCGAGGCGGCGGCGCATCCCGCCGGAGTAGGTCTTGACCGGGCGGCCGCCGGCCTCGACCAGGTCGAACTGCTCCAGCAGCTCGGTGGCGCGGCTGCGCGCGCGGCGCCGGCCGAGGTGATAGAGCCGGCCGACCATATCGAGGTTCTCGAACCCGGTCAGGTGCTCATCCACCGCCGCGAACTGTCCGGACAGTCCGATCCGGCGGCGCACGTCGCGCGGGGAGCGCACCACGTCCGCGCCGGCCACCAGGGCGCTGCCTGCATCCGGAGAGATCAGGGTGGCCAGAATGGACACGGCGGTGGTCTTGCCCGCGCCGTTGGGGCCGAGCACGCCGAGCACCATGCCTTCCGACACGGCGAGGTCGAGACCTGCCAGGGCGGTGACCTTGCCGTAGCGCTTGACGAGCCCGGTGGCTTGAATGAGATCCGGCATTGCCTGCGTGGCCGCCGACGGGGAAGGAGTGATCGATCGGCAGCTCGCCGGAAACCTACGCAGGTTTGATCGATCGGTCAAAATCGTGTTGCTCGGAGGATGCTTGCGAAGGAGCGTTGCGACGGTAGACTTGTGAGCACGTGACATGAGCAGCGACGCGGACGTGACTTTCGTCGACTTCGGGTGCTCCTATCTCATCGGCAACGGCAGCAGCACCGCGGATTCGCCTGAGCCGATCGAACAGAACGACGTGCGGCTGCAGGTGGAGTCACTCGTCCGGCTGTACGACCTTGAGGCCGGCCTGACCCGAACCATCTATCAGTGCGCGGCCTGCAAGGCCGAGAACACGTTCGACGCGACCGGGCCGGGAGACCTGTTCAAACGGCCTAACTACGAATTCCTGCCGGCGGCGTGCGGCAGCGAGCTGCTGATCTTTCGTCGCGGGGTGGTGGCAACCGACGGATACCGGCGGTACTACCCGCACATGCCGGCCTTCGGCGATCTGCGTGCGCATATCGTGGCTGCGCAGGGTGTCGAGCGACTGGCCGACTTCCGGGCCGTCGCCGAGGCGTCGAGCGCCGGGGTGCCCATCATCGGCAGAACCGTGCTCGCCGACAGCGGCACGGGGCTGCGCGCGGAGCTGGAGTACCCGGTCAAGACGATCAACATCCGCTACCGTCCGGACGTGTATCAGTTCGATACCGGCCCGGTGCTGTTCCCGGATCTCGGCGTGCGGCGGGAGATCTGGGCGGACTACCTGTCGCTGGCGTTCCTGGCGTACGAGACCCGCACGGAGGACTACGCGGACTTCGTGATCGAAAGCCCGGTGCCTGCCGGATCGGATCCCGGCGCGGCACGGGTCATGCACTACGACCGGCACGAGCATCGCCCGGCGACCAACACGATCTGGCAGGTCACGGGCGCGGGATCCGGCGCGCGCTGAAGCCGGCGGCGGCTGGTGAGCTACGGCCGACAGTCCACGTAGAGCGCTCCGCGGGCGCCGGCCTCGCCGCGCACCAGGTAGACCGGTATGGGATGCGTCTCCACGTCGACCCAGGCGCTGTCAGTGCTGCAGAAGCGGATCGTGTACCCGGCCCGCCGCCGCGACGTGCGGTTCGCGCCGCTGCCGTGCAACAGGAACGAGTCGTGAATGGACATCGCGCCGGCCGGCATCTCCAGGGTGACGGCGGAGCGCTCCATCGCCTCGGTGACGACCACCCGCCGGGAGAGCATGTCGTCGCGGCCCGACGCCACGGTCGCGAACTCCCGGTAGCCGGAGTGCGAGCCGGGAATCACCTGCATGGCGGAGTTGGCCGCATCCGCGTCGTCGATGGCCAGCCAGACCGTCGCCACGTCCGTGCCGTGCACGCTCGGCCAGTAGGTGTTGTCCTGGTGCCACGAGACCCGTTCCGGCCCGTGAGGCGGCTTGATGAACACGCTGGAGTACACCAGGATCAGGTTCGGGCCGAGCACGGCCTGCACGGCGTCGAGCAGCGGCGGATAGCGGCAGACGTCCAGCCAGCGGTCGTCGCGGCTGTGCGGCTCGCCGAGAGAGCCTTGCCGGTCGAGCGTGCCCGCCTCGGTCGCCTCGTCGAGCAGGCGGCGATTGCCCGCCACGCCGGCATCGTCGAAGATCCGCGGAAAGACGCAGTATCCCTCCCGTGCGAACAGCCCCGGGTCCCGGTTCAGCACGTCGCCGGCCTCGGGCATCACTTCTCCCGCCAAGGGAGCTTCCACGTCCCCAATGACATCATGACCACGGTGAAGCCGGCAAGCACGGCCAGCTCGAACCAGACGTCGGCATTTCCGGACAGGGACTTGGTGATGCCGTCCGCCGCGTAGCGGAGTGGCGAGACGTAGCCGAGCTGCTTCAACAGGGGTGGTGCCTGCTCCATCGTGTAGTACACGGGGGAGAATGCCGCCAGGAGGAGCGACAACAGGCCGGTCGCGAGATTGCCCACCTGCGCGGTGGGAGCGAAGCTGATCACGAACAACGTCAGGCCCGCCATCGTCAGGGCGGCCAGCAGGAGCGACGGGATCAGACCCCAGGCAAGATCCCACTCAAGGTCGATCGCCGCTCCGAAACCGAGGATCACGACGAGCGTCACGATGCCCGACAGCGACGCATACAGCAGGGATCCGAGCACGAATGCACCCTTCGAAACGGGCATGGCGATGAGGAGCTTGAGCTGGCCAAGGAAGCGCTGTCCGTTGAGGTTCTGCCCCACGAACATGCCGACGGAGAAGGCGACGCCGAACACCATCGTTCCGGCCAACAACCTGAGCAGGACCTGCGGGTCGTCCGGGGCGATGGTGCGGGTCACGAAGAACCACGGCAGGGGGAACGCCCCGGCCAGCAGCACCGTGACGTACCAATGCCGGAGGTAGGGAATGGCGTTGATCTCGAAGATGCTGACGGCGTCGAGCAGCAACTTGAGGAACCCGCCGGTGCGACACCGCACTTCAGTCGGACGTATGGTGCTCATGATCCCCATCCTCTTCCGCGGCTGACTCCGGTCCTCCGCCGGTGAGCGCCAGATACACGTCCTCCAGGGTGGTGCGTGTCAGGCTGTACTGATCGATGCCCATCGCCTGCACCCGTGCCACGAGCTGCCGGTCGTCATTGCCGTGGAGTCTCCGCGTGCCCGCGGTGGTGGTGAAGGTGATCTTGTACCGGTAACCGTGCGCGGCATGCAGGTTGCCGACCGTGTCGAGCGCCAGCAGGGAACCGTCCTGGATGATGGCGACGCGGTCGCAGAGCTCCTCCGCCTCCTCCATGTAATGAGTGGTCAAGAGGACGGTCTTGCCTTCCTGCCGGTACCGCCGTAGCAGATCCCACAGACCGTGGCGCGCTTCGGGGTCGAGTCCGACGCTCGGTTCGTCCAGGATCAACAACGGCGGATCGGCGATCGCGGCGATCCCCAGCAGGACGCGCCTGCGCAGTCCTCCGGAGAGCGCATCCGTGCTCTTGTGCCCGTGTTCCTCCATGTCGAGATCGGCGATCAGCTCGTCACGCCGGCGGCGCGCAAGGCGGGCCGGCAGGCCTCGGAGCTTGCCGAAGATCCGAAACTGGTGGCGCACACTGAGCCCCCCGTAGAGCGTTGCCTCCTGCGGCATGACCCCTATCAGGCTCTTCACCTCGAGCGGCCGCGTGACCGCGTCGATGCCGAACACGCGCACCTCGCCCGACGTGGGGAGGAGCTCCGTAGTGACCTGGCGGACCAGCGTGGTCTTGCCGGCGCCGTTGGGCCCCACGACGCCCAGGATTTCTCCCCGGACCGCGGCCAGGCTGATGTCGCGGTTGGCCCAGGTGCCTCCCTTGTACCGCTTGTGTAGGTTCCGGACCTCAATCGGCGGGGAGCTCATGCTCGGTCGCAGGCACGACGAAGACCTCGACCTCCTCGACGACGATGCTGTCGGTCGCCTCGGGGTCGCTCGCCGTGAGCGCGAGTCCGAGCCGGTTCTCCCCACGCACGCACAGATCGGCGGTGAGCGGGAACCAGTACGTCACGCAGGGGCGGGTCTCGCGGGTCATCGCGCCGCGGGCGAACTCGTACTCCGTGTCGTCCGGACGGAGGTCGGTGCGGATTTCGTCGTCGCGGCGCTTGAGTCCGCGAGCCGGGACCGGCTGCCCGTTCAGGGTGATGGCCAGGCTGTCCGACAGCGTCATGTGATACGCGCGGAACAGGAGCTGGGCGATCGCGATGCCGTCGAAGTCCTCGTAGAGACGGAGGGTGTACTCCGCAACGCCCGCCGGGCGCTCGATGACCGCGCGCTGCGCCTTGAACGCGCCGGTGGAGGTGCAGCCGTCGCCGAAGCCGCTGAAGCCGCCCCAGGTGGCGTCGAACACGTAGTGCCTGCGCCCGCCGAGGGCGCAGGCGTCCGAGCGGACGTGACGGGCGTCGTGCAGCGCCAGCGGATAGAACGGCGCGTGCGCGCCGCCGCCGCCGTGCATGATCTCGAAGTGGTTGTACAGCGACACGCCATCGGCGCCCTGCGCGTACATGGTGTGCGCCAGCGCCCGCTGCTGGTCCTGGTCGGCCGGCTGCTGGGCGTTGCGGCGGCGGGCGATGATGCCCGTCCACGGCATGATCGACGGATAGAGCCGGCAGGCGGTGTCCGCGGTGACGGCCGCCCATTCGTCGTAGGGCAGGTTGTACTCGGCGTACATGCAGTCCGCCGGGCTGAGGTAGTCGACCAGCCCGTCCTGCGCCCAGGCCGGAGCGTCCAGGCCCAGGTCCAGGCACTCGTCGATGGTGGCGAACACGTGCGCGCCCAGGAACAGCCGCTCGGTCGTGCCACGGCGCTCGCCGGCGGCATCGAGCATCGAGCGGATGGCGGCGACCAGGTCGGTCATCCGGTCCCGGCGGTCGCGGCCGGTGCCCGGCGGGAAGTAGCGATGGTCGCGGTAGCAGATCTCGATGCCGCCCACGTCGATGGTGTCCACCAGGCGCGTGATCGCGCTCAGCAGGAAGGCGCGCACCTCCTCGTGGGTGAAGTCGAGCGGGGTGGACTCCGCGTAGAGCACGCCGGGCGGCGCTTCCTGAAGCTGCAGGTGCGGGTTGTCGACGATGAAGCCGGCGCCGGCGCCCACCCCCTGGGCGGTGGAGACGGCGCCGTGGTTGTCGTTCATGCGGATGCCGGCGCCGAAGCGGACGCCGCGCCTGCGGCACTGGTCTGCCAGGATGCCTAGCGGCTGTCGGCCGCTGTCGAGCAGGGGCAGGAACCGGCGGTGCTGCGGCCTGGCGTCGTAGTCGAAGCCGTCGGTGCGCCAGTAGGTGGTCCAGCCCTGGGTGTATGCCTCCTGGATGAACAGGTCGATGCCGGCGTCGGCCACGTCGTCGATCCACTCGCGGAGCGACTCCTCGGTGGCCGGGTCCGGCAGGTAACGGGTGGCGACGCTGGACGGATCGCTGATGTAGATGACCGACATGGCGCCTCCCACGGTAGACCTCTTGCGTGGCGGCCGCAATCGTAGGACGCTGGCCGCTCTGCGAAGGAGGCGGCGGATGGCCGAATTGCGCGAGGTATCGTTGACGGATCGGATCGAGGCGACTCCGGTCGTCGCCACCGGCCACCGCTGGCTGTGCGCGCAGGAGGACAAGCCCGAGGCCGTTGAATCGTACTTCCTGATGTACCCGGAGTCCCGGGCCGACCCGGAGCGTGCCTCCTTCGGCTCGGTCACCGACCCCGTGCCGCCGTTCTCCCCCGGCGGCGGCCTGATCCCGGTGCTGCTGAAGATGGACGACGGGCGGCTCGCCTGCCTGACGCGCACCGGCGCGCCGCACGTCGGCACCGGCAGCGAGGTCAGCATCTCGTTCTCGGAGGACCGTGGCGCCTCCTGGTCCGACTACCGGCTGGTGGCGCGCGGCGAGCCGGACGATCAGCTCGACTATCGCGACCACTCCCTGGGACAGGCGTCCGACGGCACGCTGGTGGTCGTGTACGGCCTCCTGTTCGGCGAGGTGGAGGCATCGCGGGAGGACGACCCCGACCCGCGCGCCCGCCGCGAGGAGCACCTGGAGGTGGTGCGCTCCACGGACGGCGGCGCCACCTGGTCGGAGCCGACGCTGATCGACATGCCGGGACGCGGCATCTTCGTGCGCCCGCACGGGCAGATGGTGCGGCTGGCCGACGGCACGCTGGTGTTCATGGCGCGCGGCCACCAGAGCGACGAGATCCACGAGGCGGACCCCTCCGCGCACGAGCGGGTGAACTTTCTGTACCGCTCGACGGACGGCGGGCTCACCTGGGAGGAGCCGACCGAGATCAGGAGCGGCTGGAGCGAGACCGGCTTCCTGCCACTGACCGAAGACCGCTGGGTCGCCTACGTGCGCCACAACCACCAGCCGAACCGGCTCGCCTGGTCCCAAGACGGCGGCAGGACGTGGCCGCGCTGGGAGGAAGGTTGCCTGAGCACCGGCACGCCGCCCGAGCGCCTGGCCAACCTGCGGCGGCCCGGCCACTGGCGGATGGTCAACGGCAAGCCGCAGAAACCGTCGCCCGGCAGCGTCACGCGGCTGGCCAACGGCATCGTGCTGATCACCTACGGCTACCGCGCCTATCCGTTCGGCGTGCGCGCCATCGTCAGCCGCGACGGCGGCGAGCACTTCGACCTGCAGACCGAATACGTGATCTCCGACCGCGCGTTCAGTTGGGACTGCGGCTACCCCAGCACGGTCTGCTACGACGACGGGCTGGTGGTCACCACGGCGTACTCGCTGATGGACCTCGACCACCCGGACTGGGGCACGTGCTGCCTCGCCTACCGCTACTCGCAGGATCTGTTCGCGGCATGAAACTGAACTGGGTCAGGACCGTGTTCTCGAACGGCCGCCACAACCTTTGCGTCGGCAACTTCGTCCGCTGGCGGGGCGCGTACCACATCTGCTTCGTCGACGCGCACCATCACGGCGCGCTCGACGGCCACTTGCGCGTCATCTCCTCCACCGACCTGGAGACCTGGGACACCTGCGTCGCCATGGCGGCCACCAGCTTCGATCCGCAGCTCCTGCCGCTCGGCGACCGGATGCTGATCTACGGGGTGCAGGGCGACTGGGAGGGGGACGACTTCCAGGGCTTCCCCTCGCGCGAAGTGGTCGCCGAGACGCGCGACCTGAAGACGTGGACGGAGCCGCGGCGCTGTTTCGTGGCCAACCACGACTTCTGGACGCCGATCGAGGTGGACGGCCGCTACTACCTGACCTGCGACGACTGCGGCCACGTGCCGGAGGGCATGAGCGGCACGGTCGACCTGTTGACCTCGACCGACGGCGAGCGCTGGCACTGGGTCTCCGAGGTGGTGCGTGGCTCCGAGGAGTACTCGCGGATCCCCAGCGAGACGGCGCTGTGCCCGCTGCCCGACGGGCGCCTGCTGGCCGTGGTGCGGACCAAGCTGCCGCGCGCGGTGCTGGCGACGGCGCCACCGCCCTACGTGGAGTGGGAGCGCACGATCGTCCCGCACGCGCTGCAGGGAGCGGCCCCGGCGCGGGTGGGCGATCGCGTGGTCATCGCCGGCCGGGCCGCGGACGACAGCGGCGAGCCCAGGACCGCCGTGTTCGAGTACCGGGACGGGGCGCTGGAGCTCGGCCTGTATCTGCCGAGCGGCCGCGACACCGGCTATTCAGGCCTGTATGCGGTCAGCGGGAACGAAGTCCTGATCGCCTACTACTCCGGGCACGAGTATCCCGATTCGGACGAGCGGGTCACCCACGGCCCCTGCGACATCTACCTGGCGTCCGTGTCCCTCTGAGCCGCGGCTGACTACTCCTCTTCGAGGATTGCGCCCTCGATGCCGCGCAGATCGTCCTCGAAGTGGTGCCAGTAGGTGACCAGCACGCGCCCGTCGTCGAGCTCCACCGACCAGGGATAGCCGCAGTCGGGGCTGATCGCGTCGTCGCGGATGATGATCTCCGGTGCGGTGTCGAGGTCCTCGCCCTCGGGATCCAGGATGCGCGCCGAGCAGCCGCGCTGGCCGGCCCAGCGCGTGCCGACGGTCAGGAAGATGCGTCCGTCGCGCAGCCCCAGCATGTGCCCGGGGCTGCCGTGGATCATGGTCGGCCGCCACGGCGACCAGGTGCGCCCGCCGTCGTCGGAGTGGACGAGCACCAGCAGGCGGTCCTCGAAGCTGGGGTCGGTGACGTGCGGCCCGGTGAAGCCCTGCCGGCGGACGATTTCCGGCCCCAGGGCGTTCGCGTGGCACCGGTACAGCACCAGGATGCGGCCGGAGGGAGTGCGGTGGATGGTCGGTTCGCTGAAATGGGCGACCGGGTCCTCGCAGATCCGCCCTCCGTATTCCCAGGTCTCGCCCATGTCACCGGAGATCCGCAGCATGCCGAAGTAACGGAACTCGTGGCTGATGTCCGTGGCCTTGCTCGGCAGGAACAGGCGTCCGTCCGGCATCGCCAGCAGCCCGCTTCGGCTCACGCCGGTGTGCTCGGACGGATGGCCGTTGATGGCGTCCGGGAGCGGCGGGAAGCGGACCGGCCTGGTCCAGGTGTAGCCGTCGTCGGTGGACCGCACCCAGAACGGCATCCCGAAGCGCACGGTCCAATCGCGGCCGTGCGCTGGGGATCCTGCGGCCGGCACCAGCTCCGAGCACGAGGAGTGCAGGAAGATGCTGCCGTCCGGCAGCGTGTGGCAGCTCCGGTCCATGACCCCGCCCAGCGGGTCGATGGTCACCAGGTACGCGTCGCTCCAGGTCCGCCCCTCGTCACTGGATCGGCACGCTTGCACGTTGAACAGCGGATGTTTGTGGTTGGGCAGGCTGACGTGGGGGGCGCGCTGGAAGGTCATCAGCAGGTCCCCGCCCGGAGTCCGGTTCACGCAGGGTGAGAGCGCATAGAAGCCTTCCTCCCGGTAGATGGTCATCCGGTCGGTCACTCGCCAGCTCATGACTGATCTAACTCACCGAAATCGTGGCGAGCTTGATGTCGCTGCGCTTGGGGACGCCGGGCTCGTAGGGCTCCCCGTCGTAGTAGCAAATCACCAGGGTGCGATCGTCGAGCGCGAGCATGCCGGCGTAGGATTGATCGCCGCCCCACCCGGTCGGCAGGTTGGCGTGCCACGTCAGCGAGTAATCGGATGGATCGACCGTGAACAGGCCGGTTCGGCTGTCTCCGGGCTGGTCGTCGGGGTAGTGCTTGCGGCTCGTGCGGCACGAAAAGACCAGCGTGTCGCCGACCCGGACGGCCGCGGGGCCGGAATAGCCGGGTGGATGCTCCCGAGCCCGGTCTGCCGGCGCCGATCCCGCGACGGCCCAGGTTGTGTAGGGCGGCCGCGCGATGGACACGTAGTGGGGGCGTGTGAAGGCGAGCAGCGAGCCGTCGGGTAGAAACAGCAGCTCGGTCTCCGTGCAGCGCGAGCTGCGGACGATGATCGACACCGGTTGCCACAACTGACCGTCGCGGGACGACAGCAGCTCCACCTGCTGGTCCAGCTCCTCGACGTCCGGCGGGGTGACGTCGACGTCGGCCGCCACGTAATGGACGCCGTCATGAGTCTGCGGCTTCCAGTACCCGTAGTTGTACCGATAGGCGGAGACGGGGTCGCACCACGTCCGTCCGTCCTCCGTGAACGACAGATAGGTCTCCTGCGGCATCGTGAGGCGCGCCGGCCCGATGATGGTGGTGCTGAAGACGTAGAGCCGCTCCGAGGTCGCGAGCAGCTTCGGGTCGCGGTCGTCGTACTGGCTGTCCAGGATCACCGACGGCGTCCACGTCGCCAGGTCGGCCGACTCCAGCAGCATGATCCTGCCGTAGGTGTCCGGCACGTCGCCCCAGCCGTCCTCCCACGTCGCCGCGTGGGTGCCGGCGGAGCGGAAGGCGACGTAGTACCGGTCGCGCCAGCGCACCATGCCGGTGAAGGCGTTGTGCCTGCCGTCCGAATAGATGGTTTCGGTCTTCTCTATCGTCAGCATCTCGTCAGCCGCTACACCTCTTCCAGGATCGCGCCCTCGATGCCGCGCAGGTCGTCGTCGAAGTGGTGCCAGTAGGTGACCAGCACGCGCCCGTCGTCGAGCTCCACCGAGTAGGGGTAGCCGCAGTCGGGGCTGATCGCGTCGTCGCGGATGATGATCTCCGGCGCGGTGTCGATGTTCTCACCTTCGGGATCGAGGATGCGCGCCGAGCAGCCGCGCTGGCCGGCCCAGCGCGTGCCGACGGTGAGGAAGATGCGGCCGTCGCGCAGCCCAAGCATGTGCCCGGGGCTGCCGTGGATCATCGTCGGGCGCCACTTGGACCACGTGCGCCCGTCGTCATCGGAATAGACCAGCACCAGCACGCGCCCCACGAAGCTGGGGTCGGTGACGTGCGGACCGGTCAGACCCTGCCGGCGGACGATGTCCGGGCCCAGCGCCCCCGTGTGGCACCGGTACAGCACCAGGATGCGGCCGGAGGGAGTGCGGTGGATGGTCGGCTCGCTGAAGTGGGCGACGTCGTCCTCGCAGATCCGGCCGCCGTACTCCCAGGTCTCGCCCATGTCGTCGGAGATCCGCAGCATGCCGTGGTAGCGGAACTCCTCGGTGACGTCGGTGGCCTTGCTCGGCAGGAACAGGCGTCCGTCCGGCATGACCAACAGCCCGCTGCGGCTCACGCCGGTGTGCTGGGCCGGGTGCCCGTTGATGGCGTCCGGGAGCGGCGGGAAGCGGACGGGGTTGGTCCAGGTGTAGCCGTCGTCGGTGGAGCGCACCCAGAAGGGCATCCCGTAGCGCACGGTCCAGTCCAGGCCGTGCGCCTCCGACCCCTCGGCCGGCACCAGCTCCGTGCACGAGCAGTGCAGGAAGATGCTGCCGTCGGGCAGCGAATGGCAGCCCCGGTCCATCACCCCGCCCCGCGGGTCGACGGTCACCAGGTATGCGTCGCTCCAGGTCTGCCCCTCGTCACTGGAACGGCACGCCTGCACATTGAACAGCGGATGGTTGTGATTGGCCATGCCGATGTGCGTGGCGCGCTGGAAGGTCATCAGCAGGTCGCCGTTCGGCGTCCGGTTCACGGTGGGCGAGAGTGCGTAGAAGCCCTCTTCGTGGTAGATGGTCATCCGGTCGGTCACTCGCCAGCTCATGACCGGCCATGATCCCCGGTTTCGGCGAAGCTGAACAGTCGTCGCCGGTCGATCATTCGGGCGGGGCTTCAGATCCGAGCGCGGCCAGGGAGCGGCTGACGACCGAGGCGCTGGCGGTCGCTTCCGCGGTGACGATCACGGTCGCGCCGGCGTGGTGCAGCGATGCGCGGTCCAGCTCGTACGGGGCGCGCGCGATGATGGCGAGGTCGGGAGCGATCGCCCGTATCCGCCGGACCGCAAGCTCGGTGGCGCGGGCGTCGTTGACGGTCAGCACCACCAGCCGCGCGTCCTTGCAGCCGAGCTCCTCCAGCACCTCACGCTGCGTCACGTCGCCGAGCACCGCCCGGTCGCCGATGGCGCGCGCGGCGCGCACGTTGTCCGGGTTCGCGTCGATGGCCAGGTAGTCGAAGCCGGCATCCCTGACGGCACGGCACACCTCGCGGCCGGCAAGTCCGTAGCCGGCGACGATCACATGGTCCGAGTGCGGCTCGTCCGCGTCGATGCCGGGCGGCTCCGCGCGCAGGAGCCGATTCAGCCACGGAACTCGCGCGGCGCCGCCGGCCAGATGGGGACCGAAGGCGATGACCAGTGGGGTGAGCAGCATCGACAGGATGATCGCCATCATCAGGTGCTGGGACAGCGCGGCACCCAGCAGCCCGGTGCCCGCGGCCACGCTCAACAGCACGAACGAGAACTCGCCGACCTGGCACAGTGCCGCCGCCGACAGGATGCCCACCCGCAGCGGCAGGCGGAGGAGGAGGGCGGTGACGAGGATGATCGCGAACTTGCCGACCAGGATCGCGCCGAGCAGCCCGGCGGTGGCCATGATCTGTCCGGACACGCCGGAGACGTCCAGCAGCATGCCGACCGAGACGAAGAACAGGCTTGCCAGGATGTCGCGGGCCGGGATCAGGTCCGCCATCGCCTGGTGGCGGAATTCGCTGCCGGCGACGATCAGGCCGGCCAGGAATGCCCCGAGCGCCAGGGAGATGCCGGCCAGGGACAGCGCCCAGGTCGTGCCGAAGCACACCAGGAAGACCGTCAGAATGAAGAGTTCGCGTTCCCGTGTCCTGGCCACGAACGCCAGCAGCCGCGGCACCAGGAAGCTGGCGGCCACCAGCACGCCGGCCAGGACCGCGACGGCCGTGCCGACCGTGAGCAGGATCTCCCGCGGGGAGCTGTCGCCTCCGGCCATCAGGGGCACGGCCAGAATCATCGGCACCACGCACAGGTCCTGGAACACCAGGATGCCCACGGCCAGGCGGCCGTGCGGGGCGTCCAGCTCGCCACGCGCCGACAGCGCGCGCAGGACCACGGCCGTGCTGGAGACCGCGATCACGCATCCCAGGAACACGGCCGTCCCCGGAGCCAGACCGAACCCACGGGCCAGGGCGGCCGTGCATGCCAGCGTCACGGCGACCTGAATGCCGCCGCCCAGCAGCACGGCCTTCCAGAGTCGGCGCAGGCGGTCGACCGCCAGCTCCAGGCCGATGCCGAACAACAGCAGGACGACGCCCACTTCCGCCAGCATCTCGACCTGATGCGTGTCGTGCACCAGGCCCAGTCCGGTGGGGCCGGCCAGCACGCCGGTCAGGATGAACCCGGCGATCGACGGGACGCCGATGCGGCGCAACAGCGCGACCACCACGACGGCGGCCCCGAGCACGATGACCAAGTCCTTGAGGAAGCCCAGCTCAGGCACGCGATGGTTCCCTCACGGCACGGCAACGCTACCGCGGATGGTATCTCGGCTCGCGGGGGGTTACTTCGCGCTGCAAGCGCAGCTCGCTGCCGGCCAGCGGCAGCGGCGTGCGGGCTCCGCCACTCAGATGGGACTCCAGGCAGGCGAAGATCAGCTCGGTGTTGGTGCGCGCGACGCGCACGCCGCCGCGCGTCGGGCCGCCGGTGTCCAGCGACTGCACCAGGTCCATGATCAGGTGGACGGCGGGACTGGGAGGCTCGAAGTCCGGATAGCGGCCGGGCTGCAGCGCCGGCCGGCCTCGGCGGTCGACGCCGCCGGCTTCGCGGACCTGCCACTCGCTGCCGACCGTGGTGACGATGCCGCGCTCGCACACCACTTCGGCCTCGAACGGACGGCCGCTGTCGAGCAGGAATGCGGGCACGCCGTTCGCGAACTGCAGGCGGCCGCCGCCCGATGGATCGCCGCGCAGCGTGGCGCCTTCGATCAGGTCAGCTCCCTCGGACAGGTGGAACTGGACCCAGCTCACCGGCTCATCGCCGTTCAGCATCAGCATCAGGTCGATCGCGTGGCTGCCCATGTTGAACACCCCGTGGCCGCAGTGGACGGTGAGCGAGCGCAGCGCGCCGTAGCGCCCCTCCGCGATCAGCGACCGCAGGGTCCTGAAGCCGGTGTGCCAGCGCCGGTTGGTTCCCATGTTGAACGCGACGCCGTGGTCCTCCACCGCCTGCACCATCGCGTCGGCCTCCGCCAGGGAGGCCGCCATCGCCTTCTCCGCGTAGATCGCCCGCGCCCCATGCTCGGCGGCGTGGACGACGATCTCGGCCCGGTGCTCGGGCTGCGTGGCCACGCTGACGATGTCGGGCCGTTCCGCCGCGAGCATCTCCCGGTAATCCGTGTACCGATGCGCGGGCGGTACGCCGTAGCGTTCGCCGGCGCGCGCCATCACGTCGGCCCGCTGGTCGGCGAGTGCCACCAGGGTAGTGCGCTCGCACGCCTCGTACGCCGCGGCGTGGGAGTAGGGGTGCGGGTCCGACACCTCGTTGTCGATGAAGGCACCGATGCGGCCGCAGCCGATCAGGGCTGCGCGATAGGTCGTCATGATACAGGCTCCAAACGGTAGATCGATCCGTTACGCGCGTCCTCCAACAGCCACAGCATCCCGTCGGGACCCTGCTTGACGTCGCGGACGCGCCCTACGCGGCGGTTCAGGAGCACCTCCTCGGCCACGGTCCGCTCTCCGTCGAGCTGCACGCGGCGCAGGTGCCGGCCGGCCAGGGCGCCGGCGAACAGGTCGCCGCGCCAGCCGGGGAAACGGTCGCCGTCGTAGAAGGTCATGCCCGAAGGGGCTATCGACGGCGTCCAGTGCAGCACCGGCTGCGCCATGCCCGGCGCGGCGGTGCCGACCCCGATCCGCGCGCCGCTGCGATACTCGGCTCCGTAGGTGATCACCGGCCAGCCGTAGTTGACGCCGGCCTCGATCACATTGATCTCGTCGCCGCCCTGCGGCCCGTGCTCGTGCGACCAGACGCGGCCGGTCGCCGGGTGGACGGCCAGCCCCTGCGGGTTGCGGTGGCCGAAGGAGTACACCTCCGGGGCGCCTCCGCCGGCGGAGAACGGGTTGTCGGCCGGCACCGAGCCGTCGTCCCGCAGGCGAATGATGGTGCCGGCGTGGTCGGAAGGATCCTGGGCGCGATGCCGCTCGCCCCGTTCGCCGAAGGTGGCGTACAGCATGCCGTCGGCGCCGAACGACAGGCGGGAGCCGAAGTGCAGGCGGGAGCCTGACGGCCGGTTCATCGTGAACAGCACCTCCACGTCCTCCAGCCCGGCGTCGGTGAGCCGCCCGCGGGCGATGCTGGTCGCGTAGCGCCCGCTGCGGCCGGCGGCGTAGGAGAGGTAGATCAGCCGGTTCTCCGTGAACCGGGGATGCGGCTCCACGTCCAGCAGGCCGCCCTGACCGACCGCGGCGACCGCGGGTGCGCCGCTCAGCGTCCGCAGCGCGCCGGTCTCCGGGTCCAGGCTCAGCAGGCCGCCGGGCCGCTCGCTGACCAGCGCGCCGCCGTCCGGCAGGAAGGCGATCGACCAGGGGTGGTTCAGGCCTCCGGCAACGCGCACGACCCGGAACGTCTCCCGCTCCGATTCGACCCGCTCGGCCACCACGGTCGGCTCGGCGCCGGCCGCGAGCGTGACCAGGAGCGCCAGCAGGAAGGGGGCGCCGGCGCGCATCAGGCGTCCTCCGCGAACACGAAGACCTCGCCGCCGGCCAGGGTGCGGTAGTCGGCGGTCTGCATGATGATCGAGTCCGTCAGCGCTCCCGCGTTGAAGGCGATGCGGTCGTTGGCCAGCACCGACGGGTCCACGTTCAGCGGCAGCGGCAGTATCGGCTCCCCGAAGGGCGGCACGCTGCCCGGCACCAGCCCGGTGAGCTCCAGCAGCTCCGGCGCGCTCGCGAAGCGGATGCGGCGCGTGCCGAACCGGGCGCGCACGGCGGTGGAGTCCAGCCGGAGCGCAGCGCTCAGCACGAACAGCCGGAACCCGTCGCCGATCTTGACGACCAGCGCCTTGCCGCCGATGGACAGCGGCTCGCCGCGCACCTGTGCCGCCTGCTCGGAGGTCCGCACCTCCTGGTGGTGGACGTGCCGGTACTCGACCCCGGCCTGGTCCAGCATCGCCCGTATCCGTTCCAGGACGTTCGTCACGGGTTCACGCTCAGAGCAGCTCGAAGACGAAGGTTCCCGCGAACGGCTCGCCGTCGGTAAAGCCGGCCTCGCTCTCGGTCAGCGCGGTAATGGGCGCGGCCGGGTCGGTGTCGGCATTGGCGGCGTTGTAGACGCTGCCGTCGTCGGTGCCGGCGTCGTAGACGCGGAGGTCCACTTCGATCCGCTCTCGCCAGGCTCCGTCCTCCTCCATCAGCGACAGCGCCGACACGCCGACGAACCAGTCGGGGCTCGGCGCCACCATGCTGACCAGCGTCACGTACGGGTGCGTGGAGACGGCGTCGAACTCCAGGCTGACCATCGACGGTGAAGTCGACAGCCCGCCGCCGGAGAGCTCGCCGTACGCGTCTCCGTCCTCGACGAGATGCTCGATCTCGTGCAGCAGCTCGCTCTTTCCGCCGGTCTCCGCCATCAGCTCGATGCCGTCGGAGGCGATCTCGCCGCTTTGCCAGATGCGGACGTCGCCGTGGTGCGTCGCTCCCACCAGGCCGGAGAAGTGAGGATTGCCCGGAAAGTTGGTCGGATGGGTCTCCGCGCTCCACGTGGCGTTGAACGTGACCCGGTAGCGGGCCTCGGCCGGCTCCGTGTCCGCCATGGCGCATGCCGCACAGAGCAACAGGCCGGCAAAGGAGACGAACGCGAGGTGCAGTCTGATCATGGCGGCCAGCATAGCGGAACGCCCGGTCCTTGTGGACGCCGTGCGGCCGGTCGCAGCAGAATCCGGAACGGCAGGATCACATGGCGTCCGATCTTCAGCGCGTTCCCGACGGCTACCGGCGCGAGCTGGACCGGCTGGCGGAGATCGAGGAGCGTCTCGATGCCGAGGTGCGCATCGACGACCAGCGGTTCGCCGGCCTGCGCGACTACCGGACCGTTCTCGAGCTGGCCACCGTGCGCCTGCATCTGGCCACCCTCGCGGTCTCCGACGGCGGCGACGCGGAGCTGGCCCGCGCCAAGGCGCTTGCGGCGCTGCAGGCGCTGGACGACCTGCGCGGGCTGTCGCTGTCCGACGACCAGTCCGAGCTGATCCGCGGCTCGGACGCGTACGCCGCGGCGCAGGAGCAGCTCGAGCGCTTCCTGATGGCCGGCGGCGGAGCGCTCCTGGAGGACCGCGTCGAGGATGCCGAGCGCTGCCGCAAGCTGGCGCGCATCGTGGCCTCGGCGGTAAGCAAGCACGCGCACCGCGACGACACCTATCGTCCGCTGTTCCGGACCGAGAGGCTGCCGGAGCCGCTCCGCGCGCTGGTCAACATGCTGCTGCCCATGCTGGCGTGGGAGAACCAGGCGGAGCCGCCCTACGGCCTGGAGGAAGGCGAGGAGGAGGTCCGGCGCGCGCCGCGCATGACCGTGCCGCTGCCGCAGGCCGTCCACTACCTTGCGGAGGAAGTGCTGCCGGCGTACCAGGAGGCGCTCGACTCAAGCCCGGGAGATGCCGGCCTGCAGGCTTCGATCGCCACCCTGGAGCAGCGCATCGAGCGCCTGCAGGCGCTGCGCGTGTACCCTCGCTCGACGCCGCTGCCGATCGAGGCGGGTATCCAGACCGACACGCTGGTCGGCTTCACGGCCGACGGCGTCCCGCTGGTGACGCTGGGCATCGGTGTGGACGTGCGCTCCGGCACCAACCTGGACCGGATGCGCGATCTGATCCAGTCGGAGGTGGTGCGGCGCTGCGCCGGCGGCGGCTTCGCTGTCGAGCTCGACCGGGAGTACCGGCGCCTGGCGCCCGCCGGCGGCGACCACCGCACCGGCACCCGCGCGCCCAGCCTGCGGCTGAATGCCAGTCGGTTGTTCCCGGCGTTGCGCCGCTCGTATCCGGTGCTGCGCCATCTGGAGGATCGCGTGCAGCTCGCCCGGCTGCTGGAACATTGCCGCCTCTATGGCGAGGCGGCGACGCGGCGGCTGATCGAGCTGGAGCTGGCGGCGCTGCCGGGCGGGGGATCGGGCATCGCGGATACCGCGGTCCGCGACCAGCCGTGAGCGCGGGCGGCCCGTTCCGCATCGCCTTTCTCGACGGCGAGCCGCCGGAGGCGGCCCGCCGGGCCGCGGCGCAGGGGACGGTGGAACTGGTCGATCGGCGGCATGAGAGCGATCCGGCATGGGTCGACGGCGTCGTGATCGACGGTCCGCTCGAACGCCGCTCGGAGCGGGTGAGCGGCTGTCTGCGCGACGGGGCAGCCGTGCTATCCGCCGCACCGCTGGCAGACGAAGCCGCCGTGCACGATGCGCTGGTGAGCGAAGCCGAGGCGGGGGCAGGCCGGCTGCTGCTGGCCTACCGGCAGCGGTGGCGTCCGGAGGTGGCCGCGGTCTGCGCCGCGGTGGAGGCCGGCGAGCTGGGCCGAACCGGGCTGATCCGGCTGCACGCCTGGCGCGCGAGCGGCCCGGAAGGCGATGCCGCCACGGCCGCGCTGCGCGACGCCGTCGACACGGTGCTCCGGATCGCCGGGACGGAACCGGACGTGGTCCATGCCGCAGGCGACGGCGCGTGCCTGCTGGCGCACCTGGGCTTCGCCGGCGGGGGCATGGCGCTGCTCGACCTGGCGACCTCGCACGGCGGGCCGTACGACTCGCTGACCGTGATCGGAGCCGACGGCGCCGCGCACGCCGAGGACCATCGCAACGTCCAGCTCCTCTACGACCGGCGCGGACTGCAGGGCGTGCCGCTGCGCGGCGACGGGGAGCTGGGTCTGCTGCGCGCCTTCGCCGCCGGGGAACGCAGCGGCGCCGGCCACGAGCGTGCGGTAAGCGCGGTGGCCGAGGCGATCACCGTATCGCGCCGCAACGGTGAGGCGATCGCGGTGACAGCGCCGTGATCCCGGTCATCGCCCTGGGGGGCGCCAGGCACTGCTACTTCGCGCACGCCGCGGCCGGCGGCCATGCCCGCTTCCGGCTGGTGGCGGTGGCCGACGGGGCGAGCGCGCCCGACTGGTCGCTGGCACGGGCACGCCGGCTGGCAGCGGAACTGAAGGTCCCGTTCGAGGACGACATCGATGCGGCGATCTCCCGATACCGCCCGCAGGCGGCATGCGTGAGTCCCGCCACGTCCCGTCACGCGGAGCTGACGGAGATCGCCTGCGCCGCCGGACTGCACGTGATCCAGGACAAACCGATGGCCCATACCCTGGAGGACTGCACCCGCATCGTGCGGGCGGTGCGGCGCGCCGGCACTCGGTTCCTGCTGTGGAACCGCAACGGCGCCCCGGCGATCCGGCAGGCGGGCGAGCTGCTGGAGCGGGGCGCGCTCGGCACGCTACGGGCGGTCCACGTCGACTTCTACTTCGCCAAGGACGCCGGGCCGCGCATCGGCGAGGGGCGGCCGGTGCCGCCGGATCCCGGCTGGGAGGCGCTCGGCGAGCTGTCGGTCGAGGGGATCTATCCGCTTGCCTACGTCGCCCACCTGGCGCGGTCGCCGGTGGCCACGGTGTTCGCGCGCGCCACCAGCCACTTCCACCAGCGCCACCGCGACCACGGCATCGAGGACCTGGCGTCGCTGAGCCTGCGCCTGCAGGGCGGCGTCCTCGCCTCGGTCAGCCTGGGCAGGATCGGCCGGGCAAGCCACCCGGACCTGGGAGAGATCGCGCTGCGCCTGGTCGGCAGCGACGGCAGCGCCGTGATCGCCGAACCGCGGCCGGAGGTGGCGGTCTACCGCCGTGGCGCGGCGCCGGCCTCGTTCCCGCACCGGCGAGTCGCCGCGGAGGACGCACGCTTCCTGCTGGACGACCTGGCGCGCGCCATCGACACCGGCGGGCGCACGGTCTGCGACGAGGTGGACGGGTGGCGGATCGCCGCCACCGTGCACGCCGCGCTCGCCTCCGCGCGCAGCGGCCGCGTGGAGCGGGTGCCGGATCTCAATGTTACGAAGCCTTAACATTCCGTTATTTCCCCCGTAACCACAGCCTGACGATCATCTATTCACCTACATGGCAGAAGGTCGCAATGAAATGACGATGAACATTCACGGAGATCGCACCCGTCTGCTGCGTCAGGCCGCGCTGCTCGCGGCTCTGAGCGGGCTCATCGCCGCCTGCGCGGTCGGAGACGGAGGGGAAGCCGCCAGCGATGGGGCGCCCAGGCCGCTGGCCCACACCTCGGGAGACGCTTCGATCAGGCTGGTCGCCGACCAGCCGTTCGACACGATGGCTGCCGCGCTGGCCCTGCAGCAGGTGTTCCGCGACGTGGCCGGCGCGTCGGTCCCCACCGTGGTGCAGATCGACACCACGCAGACCAGGCAACGGTTCGGTTCCTCGTTCGAGCAGCCGAGCGGCACCGGCTCCGGGGTGATCTACGACCGCACCGGCAATACCTACTTCGTCCTCACCAACGCCCACGTGATCCAGAACACGGACGGCATCCGGCTCACCCTGCACGACGGGACGGAGATCTCCGAAGGCGTGAGCCTGGTCGGAGCCGACCACAACCGCGACGTCGCGGTGCTCCGGTTCGCCTCGCGTGAACCGCTGGCCGTGGCGATCATGGGAGACTCGGACGCCCTGCAGGTCGGCGACCAGGTGCTGGCGGTGGGCAGCCCCTTCGGGTTCCAGTCCACGGTAACCTCCGGGATCATCAGCGGTCTCGGCCGCGAGCAGCGCCGGATCCCGTGGGCGGAGTACATTCAGACCGACGCATCCATCAACCCCGGAAACTCCGGGGGCGCGCTGGTAGCTCTGGACGGATCGGTCGTCGCCCTCAACACCTGGATCGCCTCCAACAGGTGGGGCACCAGCGTGGGCGTCGGATTCGCGTTGCCGATCAATACCGCGTTGCTCGTCGCCGACCAACTGCGCGAAGGCGGCGTGCGTTACGGGTATCTCGGTGTCCAACTGCAACCCGCCGGCGATGTCGGGCAGTGGAGCGACGGCGCGCTGGTCACCAGCGTGTACTCGCGGTCTCCCGCCGAGCGCGCAGGGTTTCTGGCCGGCGACGTGATCATCGCCGTGGACGGTCAGGCGGTCACCGGCACCGGCGAGGTCATGCGCAACATCGGCGGTGCCGGACCCGGCACCCGGCTGGCGCTTACCGTGCTGCGCGACGGCGCGGAGCAGGAGATCACGGTACGGCTGGGCGAGCGTCCGGAGTCCGGGGACGACACGGGAACCGACTGGCCCGGGATCTTCGTGGTCGACGATCCGCCGGGTCAGGGCGTGGGCGTGGAGGGAGTGTCGAGGACGTCGGGCGCTCGGCTCGCCGGCCTCCGCTCGGGAGACGTGATCATCGAGATCGACGGCGACAAGGTCGCCGGCGTGGAGGACTTCTACGCCGCGCTGCGCGAGGCCGATTCGGCGGAGCTCACCGTGTTGCGGCCCGGGTCGGGCCGCTCGCGCACCTTCACCGTGACCATCGACCGCTGAGGCGGCCGCGCGGTCAGTAGCCGAAGTCGGCGGCGACGCCTGAGAGGCTGCGCGGCCCGCTCCGGATCAGCCGGCGTCCCTCGTCCGCGATCGACTCGAACGCGTGCCACCACGGCCGGCTGCGCGCCGTGGCCAGCTCCCGCATCTGGCGTACGCGCGGCAGCGCGATGCGCCGGAACGCGTCCACCAGCCCGTCCCAGCTCGTGGCCTCGGGGGCGGTGAACGCCTCCTTGAAGTAGGCGCGCCCGCACATCGGCGCCGCCACCAGGTCGGCGACCAGCGCGTACTGGGCCGCGTACTGCGAGAAGTCCACCGCCGCGCTCAGCAGGAACAGCGGCCGCGGGCAGACCTCGGCGATGCGCCGGCAGGTCCCGCGCACCACCTCCGCGCTGGAGGCGGGCTGCACGGTGCCGTCGCCGTCCTCGACCCACAGCAGCGGGATCTGCGTCTTGTAGAAGGCGCCGAAGGAGCCGAACTCCTCGGCGATCTGCACCAGCGCCTCCGGCAGGCGCGCGGCGAACGCGGCGCGGTCCTCACCCGGCCTCTCAAGAAGCAGCGTCTCCGAGAACAGCGGCTTGCCGAGCTTCCGGCAGCGCTCGTCCACGTCTGCCAGCCAGTCGCGGTTGCGCTTCCAGCTCTCCGGATGGTCCGGGTCGAGGTTGACCAGCGTCTTGAAGCCGTCCAGATGCTCGGCCGCCTCTTCCGGCGGCAGCTCCAGCACCGACAGCTTGCCGGCGCCGCCGTCCATGATCTGCCCGGCGGAGGACTCCAGCCGGCCGATCAGGTAGGTGTCGCCCAGCTTCGCGCGAAAGCCGGCCGAGGTGAAGGCAAGCCGGTTGAACAGCGCCGCGCTGGCAGTGCCGCCGAGCGCCGCGGCGAATTCGTGCGCCGTTCGCCGCACGTCGTCGTCCTCGGCGGCACGCGGGTCGGGGGTGTTGGCCAGGAACGAGCTCAGCAGTCGCAGGTAGGAGCCGTGCTGGTCGGAGGCGAACACGTCCAGCACGCCGTTCGGCGCCGCGGCCGCCAGCCGCTCGAATGCTTCCTTGGTGATCGACAGCCCGTCCGCATAGCGGGCCCAGGTTTCGTTCATGCTCGTCCTTTCATCATTGCGTGATCAACAGCACCTGCAGATCGCCGACGTTCGTACGCGTCGGCCCGGTACGCAGCAGGCCGCCGGCGCGGTCGAAGAAGGTATACGAGTCGTTGCGATCCAGGTACTGACGGGGACTCAGTCCCAGACTTCGGGCCGCATCATATACCGCCGCGTCCGCAAACGCACCCGTGGCGTCCGTCGGACCGTCCGTGCCGTCGGTGGAGGCGGCAAGGAAGTGCAGCCGGCCGCGTTCCGGGTGGGCGGCTGCCTCGGTCAGGAAGGCCAGTGCCATCTCCTGGCTGCGGCCGCCGGCGCCGTCGCCGCGCAGCGTGACCGTCGTCTCGCCGCCGCCGATCACGCAGCAGGGTGCGGAGCCCGCCACCCCGTGGCGTGCGACGTCGGATCCGATCGCCAGGTAGACCTTGGCCACCTCGCGCGCCTCGCCGACGATCTGCGATGACAGCGCCAGCGTCGGCCAGCCCAGCGCCCGCGCTTCCGCGCTCGCGGCCTCGAGAGCGGTCAGGTTGTTTCCCAAGAGGACGTTGTGGACGGCGGCGAACTCCGCGGCGCCCGGTTTGGGGGTCTCCGGCAGGCGGCCGTCACGGCCGGCCTCCAGCACCCGGCGGGCCGGCTCCGGCAGTGCCGCGGTCACGCCGTAGCGGTCGGTGATCGCCAGCGCGTCCGCGTAGGTGGTGGCATCGGCCGCGGTCAGCCCGGAGGCGATGGTGTCCAGGCGGTCGCCGACCACGTCGGACAGGATCAGGTTGAGCGAGCGGGCCGGATGGATCAGCGCCGCCAGTCGGCCCCCCTTCACCTGCGACAGGTGCTTGCGCACGCAGTTCATCTCCTGGATGGTCGCGCCGCAGGCCAGCAGCAGCTCCGTCACCCGCTTCTTGTCGTCCAGGTCCAGGCCGGGCAGATCGCCGCCGCTCTCCAGGGGAGCGGCCAGCAGCGCGGACCCGCCGCCGGAGATCAGGCCGATCACCAGGGTGCCGGCGTCGGCGTCGCGGCAGTGACCGGCGATCGCGCGGGCGGCGCGCCGGCTTTCCTCGTCGGGCACCGGATGGCCGGACTCGATGACCTCGATGCGCGTCAGCGCCTCGCCATGGCCGGCCTTGGTGGCGATGGTGCCGCCGGCGATCCGATCGCCCAGCAGGTCCTCCAGCGCCAGCGCCATGCTGGCCGACGCCTTGCCGGCACCGATGACCACGATCCGCCGGACGGTGTCCAGGTCGACTTGGCCGTCCCAGCCGGCGACCCGCAGCGTGCGGCCGGCGACCGTCACCCCGTTGCGGATCAGACGGTCCGGCCGCACCGGGTCCAGGCCGGCGCGGTAGATGCGCTCCAGAGCCTGTCTCATCGGCCTTCCCGCTCGATCCAGGAGCGCAGCGCGTCCACGGTGCTCGGGAACGCAAGCTCCTCCCACGGGATGGAAGCCGGCTCGGCCCAGACCGCCTCGTCGCATTCATCGCCGGCCGTGAGTGCGCCGCCGGTAACCGCCGCGGTGTAGACGACCAGCACCACGGTCACGTCGGGGTAGGAGAAGACGCCGTGCAGCGCCTCGAGGCGCACGCGCAGGCCGGTCTCCTCCCAGGTCTCGCGCACCGCGGCGCGATCCACCGGCTCGCCCCGGTCCACGTAGCCGCCGGGGAACGTCCACTTGCCGCGCGCCGGGTTGATCGCCCGCCTGATCAGCGCGATGCGGCCCTCATGGACGACGATGGCGCCGGCCGCCACCTTCGGGTCGAAGTACACCACCGCGCCGCACCGGTCGCACACCGGCCGCTGCCGGCCGTCGATCCGGCGCGATGCCAGCGGCGCGGCGCACGCGGCACAGAACCTCGTCGCCGATCCGTGGACGTGATCGGGCGTGTCAGACATGGTGTGCGTGGGGTCTACCCCATCGCGGTCTTGATGTCGAGGCTTCTTTCCGCGACTGTGAAACGGTCGGCGAGTCTCTGAATGCGAGGCTGATCCCCTTGAGTATATACCGAGTGTGAACCTTGTTGCCTGCAACCCGCCAGACCACCGTAACGACCGAGGGCGACCACTCGATTCCATGGCGACCCCGCTCCTCGTCGTCAGACGGCCCTGCCGCCCATTTGCCCGTCACGCCGCGAACTGATGGGTGAACAACGTGAGCGACCTCACCGGTCTATGGGTATGATCAGCCGTCGTGGTGAGATCCCATCTACTTCCCGCCGAAATCGCGACCGTTCGGTCCGCCCCAACCGGACCTTGGAACGAACTCGATTGCGCTTCATTACAACGCAGAGGAACCAATGCCGAACGTCAATGTCCTGAAAGAACTCCTCGAGTGGTCCAAGGACCGCCCTCTCTGGCAACGGGACGCTTTGAGACGACTGGTCACCGTGGGTGACCTGAACGAAAGTGACGTCCGCGAGGTAACGGACGTCTGCAAGTCTGAACACGGTCTAGGCCAAAAGGTGACGGGAATACCTCTCGAGTCAAAGGATATCGCCAAGGTCGGTGGCAAGAGAGCCGCGGTATCCCTTGAATCCCTCACGCATCATTCTGGCGTTAATGCGCTCGCCCAAGAACAGACGATCGAGTTCGGATCAGAGTTGACGGTCGTCTATGGAGCCAACGCGGCAGGCAAGTCCGGGTATACACGCATATTGAAACGTGCGTGTAGAGCTCGCGGCTCGGAGGAGATCCTTGGTAATGTTGTGTCTGGTGTTGCTCCTGGTCGTCCCAAGGCCACCATCCGATACACTGTTCAGAACAAAACCCATGACGTTCTTTGGGACGATAGCAAGGAGCCAAATATTCATCTCGCGGGCGTCAGTGTATTCGACCGCCATTGCGCAAGTGTATATCTGTCTGAGCAGACGGATGTTGCCTTTCGGCCGATGGGTCTCGATCTGTTCGACAAGCTCTCTAGCGTCTGTGAGCAGGTCCGAAGGCTGTTGGAACAGGAGCGACGTTCCTTGGCGGCGCAGATGTTTCACTTTCCGGAAGTCGGAGCGGAAACGGCGGTCCACGAGATGGTGGGCCGCCTAACATCGCTTACGAACACCGAGAAGGTCAAAGAGCTGGCGTCGGTGACGGAAGAGGATCGAGGAGAGATAAGGCAGCTGCGCGCGCGAATCCAAGATCTGCAGTCAGAAGATCCCCGTCGTAAGGCCCGGGAGATCGATCTGCGAGCGCGGCACGGCGAAATGCTTGTAACCCGGCTTATTCGCGTAGGAGTGGAGAAAAAGTAGGCGCGTCCGCCGATTTGCAGTAGAGTCAAGGTGTTAGGCCGAAACTGCCGCAAAGGACGGGACACGCCGTGGGTGAGACCCTACCGATCTTTTCGACGACTTTCAACGGCTCGGTGCAGGTTGAGGCGCGGGCGGATCATCTCAGCGCGGACAGCGGCGCGTTGCTGCTGCGCGAGATCATGGAGCGCACCGGCATCGTCGATTGGATGGACGAGCGGCTGCTGGATCCGCGCAATCCGGTGCTGATCACCTATCCGCTGGCCGACCTGCTGCGGACCAGCCTGTTGCTGCTCGGCCAGGGCTGGCGCGACCAGGACGACGCCGACCGGTTGCGGCACGACCCGAGCTTTCGGGTGGCCAACGACTCCCGCCGGGGCACCTCCGCGCTGGAGGTCGACAGCGTGCTGCCTTCGCAGCCGACGTTGTCACGGTTGGTGGGCCTGTTGAGCGCGCCGACCAACCAGGAGGTGGTGCGTGAGGGGATCATCGAGATGGCGCTGCGCCGGCTGTGGCAGGACAACGGGGGCCGGCGGCGCAAGCGGTTGATGATCGACGTGGACGGCTTGCCGGCGCAGGTGCACGGGCAGCAGGCCGGCAGCGAATACAACGGGTACTACGGGCAGCGGATGTTTCATGCGCTCATCGCTAGTTGCGCCGAGAGCGGCGACCTGCTCGACGGCACGCTGCGGCCGGGCGCGGCCGGCTCGGCCGACGGGGCGCTTGCGTTCATTCAGAGGGTAGTCGAGCGCGTGCGGCGGGTGTGCGAGTCGGTGCTGGTGCGCCTGGACGCCGGGTTTCCGGACGGACAGACGCTCACGGGTCTGGAGTCGGCAGGCATCGACTACGTGGCGCGCATCCGCAACAACGCGGTGCTGGACCGCATGGCCGAGCCGTACCTGCGCCGGCCGCCGGGGCGTCCGCCGCGCGAGGGGCGGGTGTGGTGCCACGAGTTGCGCTATCAGGCCGATTCCTGGGAGCACGCGCGGCGGGTGGTGCTGGTGGTGTTGGAGCGACCCGGAGAATTGTTCCTCGACTACTTCTGGCTGATCACCAACCTCAACCGCAACCGCTACAGCGGCGCGCGGCTGTTGGGGCTGTACCGCATGCGGGGCAAGGCCGAAGGGCACATGGGAGAGTTCATGGACGTGTTGGCGCCGGCGCTGTCGTCGGCGGCCCGATCGAAGAGCCACTACCGGGGCCGCCGCCTGGAGGCCGTCACCGAGCCGGAAGAAGCAGGCGTGCGGGCGCAGAACGAGACGCTGTTGCTGCTGAACCTGCTGGCCTACGAGGTGCTGCACGCCGGGCGGTGCGTGATGCAGCGGGCCACCGGCATCGGCTGGAGTCTGCGCCGGTTGCGCGAGCGGGTGCTGCGGGTGGCCAGCCGCGTGGTCCGCCACGGGCGCAGGCTGACGTTCGTCATCGCCCAGGACTCCGCTCCCGATTGGCTACGGCTGTGGGGCAAGCTTGCGGCGCTCGACTGGACGCCAAGCTGAGGCTTAGGGGGCGCTCCGATCGGCTCGCACGCGTCCTGCTACGGGCCGTACCATGTCCGGCCCATCCGCTCGGCAGCCCGCGAATCCTCAGACGCGGCCGATCACGGCCCGCGGATCTCTCAACGAGTGCCCCATCCAATCACGCGCGCCAACCGACGTCCGCGTTGTCACCAATCCGCCCCGCGAACCAGCTCGAATCCTCAATTCAGCCAGCTCTCTTCACGCAGGGGTGAATAACCCGGGTGTAAAGAGAGTCCGCGCGTGCGCGGAAGGGTTGGGAGAGGGATCGTTAGCCGAGCTGCATAATGCGCGTACGGAAGCAACTCGCACGAGGGAAGCCGGCGAAGAAATGCGGCGGGAAGCATTCGGCATGCAACCTCTTGTTGAGACCGGATCAAGGGTGTGGCGTGCGTTGTGGGACGCGGCGGCACGATTCTCGACCGCGCAGGCATATCCAGATCATGACTTTCCGTTTGTGGAGGAGGAGGCGCGCTGCGTGCTGTGCCAACAGGAACTGAATGACGGCGGAAGAAAGCGGTTGGCTGGATTCCAGGCGTTCCTAACGTCGTCAGCGCAACAGGATCACGAGGGAGCGCTGGCGAGGTACGAAGAGAAGGTGGCGTATGTCAGGGATCTGACAATCCACGATCAAGCCGTGAGTGAGGCTTTGGAGGAGGTCGAGATCGAGGACGCTGAATTGGCGGCGGAGGTTCGGGCGTTTTTAGGACGGAGTGAGGAGCGCCGTGCGAGAGTGATGGACTATGTAAACGGGTCAGGGGCGAAAGGATTCGCAGACAGGACCGGAGGAAACACGTTCGATGTTGGCTTATTGGAACGGTATGCCGAAGGGCTGAGAGAACGCGGAACGGCCCTTCTGTCCGGGCGTACGGAGCGGACAGTTGATGAGCTGCAGAGTAGGCTACGGGAATTGGAATCGAGAAGTGTGTTGGCTGAGCACTTGGAAGATGTGCTTAACGAAATCGAGAGAAAGAAGATGATCGCCGCGTACCAGTTGTGTGTCGACGAAACGCGAACGAACGCGATTACACGAAAGAGCAGCGATGTTACCAAGCGTGCCGTGACTGAACAGTTAGTTGCAAGTTTCGACGGCGAGCTTGAGTCTCTGCGGTTTCGAGACATCGAGGTTGAGATGGTTGCTGCCGGAGGTTCACGCGGTGCGCTATATCATAAGCTGCAACTCCGGAGGGCTCCCGGGGTGCAAGTGCCTAGGATCGTGAGCGAGGGCGAGGCTCGATGTCTATCAGTCGCTTCGTTCTTCGCGGAGCTCAGTACGGATGCGGACCGGTCAGCGATTCTATTCGACGATCCCGTTTCATCACTCGATCACAACTGGCGTGACCGCGTTGCGGAGCGTCTGGTTCGCGAGTCGACGTCGAGACAGGTTATTGTATTCACCCACGATGTTGTATTCTTGGTAGCTCTTGCGGAACACGCCGAGAGACAAGGTGCTTGTGTGAAACATCAGCACTTGCGGCGTGACTTGGCGGCGGCGGGCCTCGCTTCGAAGGAGGTGCCATGGATCGCGATGAAGGTGAAGGAGCGCATAGGCATACTAAAGAAAATGTGGCAGGCGGCGAACAAGAAGTACAGGAACAGGGAACTCGGCAGTTACGAGGAGGACGCGTCGCGCATCTACGGTTTCCTTCGGGAAGCGTGGGAACGGGGTGTGGAGGAGGTCCTGCTCGAGGGAGCCGTGGAACGTCACCGCGCTAGCATACAGACGCTGCGCGTAAGGAAGCTCGGTGACATTAAGGAGGAGGATTGCAGAGAGCTGGAAGCGGGAATGTCGAAGTGCTCGAAATGGCTTGTTGGGCATGATCAGTCGCCGGCGGATAATTCCCCGCTCCCGGGGCCGAGCGAGGTGCAAGAGGACATCGGAGCATTTGAGGACTGGGTGAATGCAATTCGGAGGCGTCGGCGATAGACTGACGGTGGGTGCAAGTCGATGATGGAGGTGAGTCGCCGTGTCTGAATCCGGATCGCGCTCGCTTCGCCTGTCGAAGCTCGACGCGCAGGACTGGGCGTCGGAGGCTTTGCTGTGCGTCTCCTGTGGTGAGGAAGTGACCGGCGACCGGGCGCGCATCAACGTGGCGGGGGCCCACCGCCACGACTTCTTCAACCCGCAGCGCGTCCACTATGCGATCGCCTGCTTTGCGCCCGCGGACGGCTGCCGCTCGGTCGGCGAGCAGACCGGCCGCTTCACGTGGTTCGCCGGGTACGCGTGGACGATCGCCCTGTGCCGGCGCTGCGGGACGCACCTGGGCTGGCGCTTCGTCTCCGCAGGGGGCGGCCACCGCTTCTTCGGGCTGATCGAGTCGCGCCTCGTGCGGCTGGGGCAGGGCCGGGCCAACTGAGTGAGACGGTAATGAGCCCCCGCGTCGACGGCCCGCGCGGCTGCCGGCCCGAGGAGTTGCCGCAGGTGGTCGAGCTGATCGACGCGATCTTTCGCGACGGCTCCGATCAGCGAATCGCGACCGACTACCCGCTGGTGTTCACGCCCCGGCACGCCGCACGATCGCGCGTGCTGGCCGTCGACGGCCGGATCGTCGCCCATGTGCCGGCTGCGCCGCGAATCGCCGCGGCGGGTCCGGACCGGTTCGGCGTGGCGATGATCGCGCCCACGGCCACCCATCCCGACCACCGCCGCCGCGGGTACGCCACGCGCTGCCTGCGCGACGCGCACGGCGTGATCGCCGGGGACGGCTGCGTCGCCGCGGCGCTGTGGACGGAGCGGGCGACGTTCCCGTTCTATCGCCATTCGGGCTGGGAGGCGGTCGCCTCGCAGGGCGAGGCATTCGTGCTCACCGCGGCGGACCGGGACCGGTTCCGGCCGGCTCCGTTCGCGGTCAGGACGCAGGGCGACGACGAGCAGGGCGTGGCCGAGTTGCTGGCGCTGCACCGGGCCGAGCCCTGGCGGCTGGAGCGCGACGAGCAGCAGGCGGGTGCGTTGTTCCGGCTGCCCAAGATCACCGTGTACCGCGCCGAGGACGCCGGCGCCGGTCGCCTGCGCGCCTACTTGGTGCTGGGGGCCGGCACGAACAAGCCGGGCATCATCGAGGCGACGGGCGATCCGGTGGCGGTGGAGCACTTGCTGCACCATGTGCTCCGCAGCCGCGCCCGCGGAGAGCCCCTGCAGGTGGTGCCGCCTCCCGCCCGGCCCGACGGGATCCCATCGACCCTGTCCGCCGTGATCGCCGGCCGCGGAGCGGGGCGGCGCATCACGCTGGAAGAGGCCGCGGGCGTCGGCTTGCAGATGATGCGGCTCTTCAGCCTGCCGCGCTTCCTGCAGGCGATCGGCGGGTACCTGCGGCAGGCTGCGGCGTCCGGTGTCGAAGGGGCGCTCACGCTGGGCTGCCGGGAGGGCGGCCAGGCGGTCCGTGTGCGGCTGGCGGGCGGCGGGGCGTCCATCGAGCAGGCAGCTCCCGCCGCGGCGCAGATGCTCGGCCGACGGCAGCTCGTGCAGGTGCTGTTCGGCCACCATCCCGGCGACGAGGCGCCGCCGCTGGTCGACGACACCGGCCTGGCGGCGGCACTGTTCCCATACCGGCTCCCGCTCTGGGAGCTGGACCATTGTTGAAGAGAGAGAAGCGACCATGGAACGACGGGAGTGGGCCGGCATGCCCGATGGGGTATCGGTCATCACGCTGGGACCATGTTGTTCGGGCGTCCCGTGCCCAGGCAGGAGGCCATCCGGCAGGTCCACGCCGCGCTCGACCTAGGCGTCAACCTGTTCGACACCGCCGACGTATACAGAGGCTTACGACCGCTATCTGGGCTCGCCCGGCGGGGTCGCCGAAAACGATCCTGGGCGAGGCGCTGCGCGGCCGGCGCGACCGGGCGTACATCCACCACCAAGGTGGGCAACCCGGTCGCCAGCGGGCACGACGGGCGGCCGTCCGACGGAACCGGCTACGCGCGGACCGGTCTGAGCCCTGACCTCGTCGAGCAGCATCGACGCCAGCCTCTATGCGATGCAGTCGGTGAGTGCCGCCCAACCCCACACCTCGGTTGCAGCGGCTCAGCGCAATCTCCAGCGTGTTCATCACTACCACGGCTCTGCCGTCCCCATGACTCGCCTCGCGTTGCATCGGGCAACGCCAGCGAATCACCGGCAGACGACAACAGGAGCGGACATTTCCCCTTGGTGAAGTCAGGGATCCACTTTGGCGGACCTTCGCGATGCAGGCCGGGATCTCGCATCCCAGGTACCCCCACCTCGCGGCCTCCCCGTTGCGTCATGTTGGGTCACCAGCAGGACTCAGACCCGGAAGCAACAACCGCACGAGCCAAGCTCCATGTGCGCGGCGCGCCATGAGCGCGTCGGCCCGTACTCCTGGTGGCCACTCCTGTACTCGCGCCGCTTGACGTGACTCCGTCTACGCTGTACCAAAAGCTCCCAGAGTGGAATTGGTAAGCGCGCTACGCCAGCAGCTCCGCCGTGTTTCGAATGAGGAAGAGGTCAGGCTCGCTTGGGTCCGAGCCCTCGAGTCCACCCTTGGCATCGTATTTGATGCCGAACGCGGCAATCGCGACCTAAGCTACAATAACGTCGTAATTGAGTTCAAGGGCCCGGGAAAGTTCAACGGTAGAGTTACGAGCCCCGCGTTCCGGGAAGCAATGCACGAGCGCCTGTTGCCCTACATTCGTCAAACTGCGGCTCGGGAACGCGTCGATGAGAGTGACTACATAGGTATCGCGATCGATGACAACCACCTAGCGTTCGCCCAAGTCGTTGACGGAACGATCACCCATCACAGCCTACTCCCCCTAAACCGCAGGACCTTTGGTATGGTGGTCGAAGCCTGCCGAACGTGCTATCGCCGCGCGATCACAGCGAGCAACCTTATCGAAGATTTTGGCCATCTGTCTCCGTTGGGGCAAGGACTAATGCGCGCAATGGATGACGCTCTCAGTGACGCTTTATCGAGTCCAAAGGCTAGTAAGATTCGCATGCTTTTTGAGGAATGGCGAGCGTTGTACGGTCAAGTTGCGGATCTGTCAGCGGAGCAACTCAAGGGCGTCAACGGGACCCTGCGTTTTGCTCGATCAAGTAGAAGCAGCCAAGTTCCCGGTCGGCTATTCGTAGTGCATACATTCAATTCACTGTTGACCAAGGTTCTTGCGGCCGAGATTGTCGCTGCTCAAGGATTAGCGTCCGGCAGGACCTTTGCTGGAGAGCTCATCGCGATAGAGGACGATAACGAGCTCTTTCGGAGAATTCGCGAAGATATCGAGGACGGGGGTTTTTTTGAAGCAACCGGACTACGTGGATTTGTTGAAGAAGCTATCTTTAGCTGGTATCTGGATACTATCGGCAACCAGTACCACGGTTCGGCCATTTGCACCGCGATCAGGAACGTCATCCTCAAGTTGTCGCTCTACCGGACGGATAGGCTGGATCATGCTCGCGATGTGTTGCGTGACTTCTATCAAGATCTGGTGCCGGAGGTGCTTCGGAAGACGCTCGGGGAGTTTTATACGCCGGACTGGTTGGTTGAGTTGACCAGCGACCAAGCGGACGTAGCCGATTGGGTAAATACGCGGGCGCTCGACCCCACTTGCGGATCTGGTTCGTTTCTCGTTGAGATGATCCGACGGAAGCGGAGGGCGGCAGCGGCGGACAATATGTCAGCGGAGAGCACGGTGCGAATGATCTTGGAGTCTGTGTGGGGCTTCGACCTCAACCCCTTAGCGGTGCAGGTTTCGCGCACGAACTTTCTTATGGCAATAGCGGACTTGCTGAAGGAGGTCCCCGGCCAAGAGATTGAGATTCCGGTCTTGCTTGCGGACGCAGTCTATTCGCCAGCTAGACTTCCGGACTCCGACGAGAGTTTCGTCGAGTATCAAGTCGGCAGCGAACTCGCGAATCTCAAGGTCCTGATTCCAGCGGAGCTAGCGATTGATCGGAGGAGACTCGATCAGGTGTTCGAGGTGATGGGAGAGGTCGTCGAGGAAGATGCTGACTACGAGAATTGCGAGAGGGCACTTGCGGAGCGCGGGATTCTAAATTGGAACGAGGTTGCGAGTTGGCGGAGTCCCTTGAAGCGCACGTACGAACAAGTACTGCGTCTACATCGCGAAAATTGGAATGGTATCTGGTTTCGGATTATTCGTAATTTCTTTTGGTCGTCGACGGCCGGAAGATTCGACTTGATCGTGGGAAACCCGCCGTGGGTACGCTGGTCAAAGCTGCCGAACGCCTATCGTGAGCGAGCAAAGCCCACTTGCGAACAATACGAGATCTTCTCTGAGACTCCCCACCACGGCGGTAACGAACTGGACATCTCCGGGATGATAGTATACACGACGGCGGACAAATGGCTGAAGCCTAACGGTGTGCTCTCATTTGTAATCACGCAGACCCACTTCCAGAGCCCATCTTCTCAGGGATTCCGGCGGTTTCGTATTGACTCCAGCTTTCGTCTCGCGCCAACGGCGGTGATCGACATGAAAGCGCTCAAGCCGTTCCCAGAGGCTGCTAATAAGACGAGCGTAGCGGTTTTTCGCAAGACGACAGAGGCGCCGAGGTTTCCTGTGCAGTACCGGGTGTGGACGGCCGCGAAAGGCAGCACGAGGGCGGTGCCCACGACGCTTCCGGTGGCGGCTGTGATGGATAGGGTTGAGGTTGAGACCATGGAAGCGCACCCCGTGGGCCCCGAAGGCTCGCCATGGGCGGTGTTGTCGCCGGGGCGTTTTGCTGCCGTCTCGAGGATCAGGGGTCGCTCCACATGGGTTCACGGAAGAAAGGGAATCACGGCGGACCTAAACGCTGTCTATTTCGTGTCGGTTGAGGAGAGCAGTAGGTCCGGAGGGCTCGTGAAGGTTGCGACGCGGCCGGAATCGGGAAGGACGGATATAGGGGGCACGCGCTCATTCTGGGTGGAGCCGACTCTGCTTTATCCGCTTCTGAAAGGGGCTTCGGATTTTGAGACCTGTTATCTAAGGAAGCAGGATGAGGGCTTGTTCGCGTTCGTGCCGAATGACGGCATTACTCGGGACGCTTATGAGGACGCCCGTCGACGTATGGATGGGTCCTGTCCGAGGACCAAGCGGTACTTCAAGAGTTATGAACGTTGGCTGCGTAAGCGTTCAACTTGGAGTAAGCGAATGCCGAACGCTCCATTTTATGCGATTTATAATGTCGGCGTATATACTTTCGCGCCTTACAAGGTAATCTGGGCGGAGCAATCAGGAAGATTCGAAGCTGCCGTAGCGCATCGTGGCGAGGTCCCGGTGCTGGGACGACGGCCATACATTCCAGACCACAAGATCTTCTTTGTCGATTTTGAGGAAGCTGACCCAGCGTACTATCTATGCGGCTTGCTGGCGTCGTCGCTTGTGAGGGAGTTTGTAGAGAGTCATAATGTGTCAATTCAAGTCGGGAACATTTTCAAGCACATGAGACTGCCGGCGTTCGATGGTAGCGAAGTGGCTCACAGGCGATTGGCCGAGTTGGTCGAGCGTGCGCATACAGAAGATGAAGCATCGTCGAGGGCGGTGCTGGTAGGCAAAGCGCGGTGCGAAGCGGATGGAATCATCGCGAACTCCGTGATGGCGTAGCGTATGCGGCACTCGGGCCTCGGTGCTATCGGCGAAGGGATTGAGGGTTAGAAAGGTGAGTGGGGTCGTGCGCGCGGGAAATCGAGTGGTAAGGAAGACAATGGAACGACGTGAGTTGGCAGGCGTGCCGGACGGGGTCTCGGTCATCACGCTGGGGACTATGCTGTTCGGGCGTCCCGTGCCGAAGCAGGAGGCCATCGGGCAGGTCCACGCCGCCCTCGACCTGGGCGTCAACCTGTTCGACACCGCCGACATCTACGAGGGCTACGACCGCTTTCTGGGCTCGCCCGGCGGGGTCGCCGAGACGATCCTGGGCGAGGCGTTGCGTGGCCGGCGCGACCGGGCGCACATCACCACCAAGGTCGGCAACCCGGTCGGCAGCGGGCAGGACGGCGGCCATCCGGCCGGCGCCGACTATGCCGGAACCGGCCTGGGGCCGGAGCACGTCGAGCAGCAGATCGACGCCAGCCTCAGGCGCCTGCGCACCGACTACGTGGACTATTACCTGCTGCACATCGCCGACGCGGACACGCCGCTCGAGGACACGCTCGGCGCCGTCGACCGGCTGGTCCGCGCCGGCAAGGTCCGGCACTGGGGCTTCTCCAACTTCGACACGGCACAGATCGACACCATGCTCGACCTGTGCCGCGACGGCGTGGCGCCGCCGCCGGTGATGGCGCAGCCCTGCTACAACTGGCTGGAGCGGGACGTGGAGTCCGGCTACCTGCCGGCCTGCCGGCGGGCGGGCATCGGGATCACCCCGTACCGGCCGCTGGCGGGCGGCCTGCTGAGCGGCAAGTATCGTCCCGGCGGGACGCCGCCGGCCGGCAGCCGCGCCGCGGAGTCGGCCTGGATCGACGCGGCGGAGATTCCACACGAACGGCTGCGTCCGTTCGACGAAGAGGCGGTGGCCGCTGGCGTCCCGCCGGCCTGCCATGCGGTTCGCTGGTTGCTCGCGCGCGACGGAGTGGTGTCGGTGGTGACCGGGGTGAAGTCGACCTCTCAGCTCGAGGGGCTGGCGGCGTGCGTGCCGGGGCGGGCGGCATGACCGCCCGGGCTGCGGGTGGCGCGGTCGACCGGGACCGTCTGTTGGCGACCGCCATGTCGCTGATGGAGGTCCCCAGTCCCACGGGAGAGGCCGGAGCGGCCGCCGACCGGCTGGCCGAGCTGTTGGCGGAGGATGGCTTCGTGGTGGAGCGCATGGCCGCGGGCCATCCGGATGCCGCGGCCGTGATCACGCGCCTCGCCGGCGAGCGGCCCGGACCGACCCTGCAGTTCGACGGCCACCTGGACACCGTCCACCTGCCATACCGGCCGCCGCGGCTCGCGGGCGGCGTGCTGGCCGGGAGCGGCGCGGCCGACATGAAGGCCGGGATCGCCGCGGCCGTGGAGGCGCTGCGCGCGGTGCGCGACGCCGGCGGCCTGCCGGCGGGCAGCCTGCTGTTGACCGCGCACGACCTGCACGAGGCACCGTGGGGATACGGCGAGCAGCTCGACGCCATGATCGCCGCGGGCGTCGCCGGGGACGCGGTGATGCTGCCCGAGTACGAGGGCGCGGAGCTGCCGGTGGCCGGGCGCGGCAACGCGGTGCTCACCGTGACGGTGCGGCGCGACGGCGAGCCCATGCACGAGGTCCTGGGCGGCGCGGAGCAGCCCGACGTGATCGCCGCCGGCGCCGCGCTGACGCTGGGCCTGAAGGAGCTGGCCGCCGAGCTCGGGGCCGAAGGCGAGAGCGTGGCCGGCCGCGCCAGCGTGTTCATCGGCACGGTCGCGGGCGGGCAGATGTTCAACCAGTCGCCGGTCGAGCTCACCCTGGAGGGGACGCAGCGCTGGCTGCCCGGCATCCGCCCGGAAGCGGCCGAGCGGCGGCTGCGCGACTGCCTGGCCCGGCACACGCCGCAGGGGATCCAGGTAGACTGCCGCTGGCAACTCGTCCGAGGCGGCTTCGAGCTGGACTGCGGCCACCCGGTGGTGGATTCCTTCGATCGGGCGGTGGCCTCGGAGCTCGGGGCGCCGCTGCCGCGCGGCCCCAAGCGCTTTGCCGACGACGGCAACAGCTTCAGCGACCTGGCCGGGATCCCGGCCATCACGCACGGGCCGCGCGCCACCGGCGCCCACACCGTCGACGAGCGGGTGCCTGTGGACGAGCTGACCCGCGTGGCGCGCGTGTACGCGGCGACGGCCCTGCGCTACTGCGCCGCCACCGGCGCCGGGGACCTGCGGCGGTAGAGCCGGTAGAGGACGATCGCCAGCACGGCGGAGACGCAGCCGGCGGCGAACACCGGATCGTAGCCCCAGGCGGCGATCACCGGGCCGCCGCCGAAGCCGACCGCGATGAAGGACAGCGCCGCCGCCGTCTCGGTGGCGCCCGCCATCTTGGTCCGCCAGCGTCCGGACACGCTGCTCATGGCGGTGAGCAGGATGGCGGTGCGGGCGATGTGGGTGATGCCGTTGAAGCCGACCAGGGTGACGAGCGCACCGGGGCGCGAGTCGAACAGGGCGATCGGCAGCATCACCAGCGCCACCGCCGCCATGGAGACGTACAGCGTGCGGTCGGCGCCGAAGCGGCGGATCAGCTCAGCGGACGCCAGCACCAGCGGGATGGCGAGCGCCATGGACGCCGACCACGCGGTGCCGATCGCCTGTGAGGTGGCGCCCTGCACCTGGTCCAGAAACACGCTGCCGTAGGTGTACATGATCGCGCCCGGCGTCACCCGCAGCCACATCATCAGGAACATGACCGCGATCGCCAGCAGCGGCATCCGCTCGTCCGACGGCGGAGCGGCCTGCCCGGCGCGTGCGGCCGGCTCCGGGCCGACGTCCGCCGCGCGCGAGATAAGGTAGGCCGCAGGCATCGTCGCCACGCCCACCAGCAGCAGCGTCAGGGCGAACGGCTCGGCGTGCTGCTGTGTGAGCCGCAGGAGGTCGGCCGAGGCAGCCGACAGGAAGCCGCCGACCAGGCTGCCGACCAGGCCGCCGGCCATGCCCGACGCCGCCCACGCGGCATAGGCGCGGGCGTGGGTGCTGGGGGTCGAGGCGGCCATCAGGTACGGCTGCAGCGCCACCGTGTACAGACCCAGTCCCAGCGAGCGGAACAGCATGATGCACAGGACGAACGGGGTGCGCCCCGCCGCCGGAATGAACAGCGCGAGCGGGACCAGCAGGTTGCTGGTCTGTGCCAGCAGCGACCCCAGCATCATCGCCGTCCGCGGGCGCATCCGGAACGGCAGGCCGCCGGCGCTCACCGCCACCGCGCAGGCGGCGTACATCACCACGCTGATCGCGTGCAGGCGCCCGACCGCGGTGACGTCGTATCCCAGGCGCAGCAGGAAAAGGTTCATCACCGCGCTCTGCACCCCGAACACGGTGGTGGAGATCATCAGGTCGGCGCCGAGCACCCACCAGAGGTCGCGGCCGAGCCCGGCGGCGGGGGGCCGCAGTCGAGCGCTCAGTGGAGTTAGCTGACGACGTTGCGCGGCTCGCCGCGCAGGAACGCCAGGATGTTGTCGACTGCGCCGCCGTTCAGCAGGTCGACCCCCTCGGGGGTGGTGTCCGCGCAGTGCGGGGTGAGCACCACCTGCTCGCAGGAAAGCAGCGGGTCATCGCCCGGCAGCGGCTCCTCCGCGAACACGTCCAGGCCGGCTCCGCCCAGGTGGCCGGAGTCCAGGGCGGACTTGAGCGCCGCCGCATCGACGACCGGACCGCGCGCGGTGTTGACCAGCAGCGTGCCGGGCCGCATCAGCGCCAGCTCGCGCGTCCCGATCAGGCCGCGGGTCGTCTCGGTGAGCTTGACGTGGATGCTCACCGCGTCCGCGGTGGCCAGCAGCTCGTCCAGCTCCAGGAAGCGCACCCCCAGCCGCCCCGCCCGTTGCGGCGACGGATGCGGTGTCCAGGCCACGACGTCCATGCCGAGCGCCCGCCCCAGGCGCGCCACGGCGCCGCCGATATCGCCGGCGCCGATCACCCCCAGCGTCTTGCCGTTCAGGTAGAAGTTGTCCATCCGCTCCCAGCGGCCCGCCCGCATCGACTCGGTGAAGAAGGCGGCGCGCTTGGCCACGGCCATCAGCAGCGCGACGGCGTGCTCGGCGACGATCGGGGCGGTGCGGCCGGGCTGGTTGCAGACCAGGATGCCCAGTTCCCGCGCCACGGCCAGGTCGATGTTGTCGACGCCGATCGAGCAGGTCGCGATCAGCGCGAGCTTCGGCAACCGGCGGAGGGAGTCTTCGTGCCAGGACACCTGCGCCCGCGAGTTGAGGATCACGTCCGCGTCGCTCGCGCGCTCCACCTGTTCCTCGAGTCCGCCGGGCAGGTCGGTGAAGACGGTGACCCTGTGCGGATCGAGCCGGCGCAGCTGTGGGGAGTCGGCGATATGCGGGGGATGATCCCCCGGGATCACGATATGCGCGGGCTCTCGTGCGGTGCGGTGCGGAAGGGCAGGTGCGCTCATCGCGGCGACAAAGTAGGCGTTAGGCGCATCGCCGACAACTAGGACCGGCGGGGCGCCCGGATTTCGTCCTCGTTCAGGCCCAGTGAGGCGAGCATGCGCTCGAAACGTGCTTGCGGCGCACCCTGCCACTGCAGGTCGCCGACGGATTCCGCGATCGGCACGTCGGTCACCAGGGTGGCCAGTCGCTTGTAGAGCAGCGCCCGATCGCGCTCCGCGTTGAGGTTTCGCGCCAGCGCCTCGGCGCCGCGGGGCCGCACCGACCACTCGCCCGGGTCCTCCGGGATCGCCTCGATGCTGCCGTAGCGGGACAGCACCGTCGCCGCCGAGCGGGCGCCCCAGCGCGGGATGCCCGGCAGCCCGTCGGCGCCGTCACCGACCAGCGCCAGGAAGTCCGGAACGGACGCGGGCGGCACCCCGAAGCGCTCGCGCACGCCGGCCTCGTCCCGGCCCGTGCGCCGGATGCGGTCGAAGGTGACGATGCGCTCGCCGTCCACGACCTGCGCCAGGTCCTTGTCCGGCGAGCAGATCACCACCTGCTCGACGTGCGGTTGCGCGGCACAGCGCAGCGCTGCCGTGGCCAGGGCGTCGTCGGCCTCGTACTCCTCCATCGGCCAGGTGACGATGCCGAGCGCCCGCGACGCCTCGTCGGCCTGATCGAACTGGGCCAGCAGCTCCTCCGGTACGCCGGCACTCGACTTGTACGGCTTGAAGAGCCGGTTGCGGAACGACTCGATGGGGTTGTCGAAGGCGCAGGCGACGTGGGTCACGTCGCGCTGCCGGAGCAGGGCGGCCAGCGAACGCAGCAGACCGGCCACCGCGCCCACCTCCTGTCCCGACGGCGCGCGCAGGGGCGGCGCGCCGTGGTAGGCGCGAAACAGCTCGAAGGTACCGTCGACCAGGTGGACCCGCACCGGTCCGTCAGATCAGGGGGATGGCCCCCTACCACCACCCCATCTTGTCGCGCAGCGCGTTGACGTGGGCGATATGGTGCCGCCCGTGCCACGCGTAGCTCTGCACGATCCGACTGATGGTGATCACTCCCTGCTCGGGGTGATTCAGGGTGCGCTTGAACGCTCCTTCCTCCGCGTCGCGCAGCGTGGCCACCCAGCGGGCGTGCAGCGCCTCCAGCAGGCTCATGGACGATTCGATCGGGGCGGTCGAGCCGTCGGGCAACTCCGCCCAGGCGGCCTCGTCGTAGGGCTTGATGGTCGGCTCCTCTTCGGTGAGGGCCAGCTTGGTCCGCACGTAGGCGTTCAGGTGGCTGTCGGCGATGTGGTGCACGACCTGCCGCACGGTCCAGCCGTCCGGCCGGTAGGGGGTGTCGAGCTGCCGCTCGGACAGATCCTGAACCAGGGCGCGCAACTCGCCGGGAACCCGGCCAATCTGGTCGATCCAGCTCTTGTGCTTGGCGCGGGTAGGCTGCGGATCCTCCTCGAACCTGCCGATCGGGAACCGGAGGGCCTCCATCCGCGAGTCGTCGATGACCGCGCCGTCGCTTGTCGTATCGTTCGCGTAGTCTTCCACTAACAAGTTTATACTGCCGGAGAGGGCCTTCCGTCGAGCCGTGCTATCGTCAGGGCCGTCATGGCACACCTGTTCGGACGGACCTTCACCCGGGACGAGCTGCTCGATCTGGTCGGCGACATGAGCCAGGTGGCGGCCGTGCGGCGCGCGGAGCTGGTCGAGGGCAACGAGCGCGGCTCCGGGCTCATCGAGGTCACCAACGCCTCCGGCCTGTCCTTTTCGCTCCTGCCCGGGCGCGCCCTGGACATCGCCTCCGCCTTCCACCGCGGGATGTCCCTCTGTTTCCGCGGCAACACCGGCGACGTGGGGCCGGCCTTCTACGAGCCGTCCGGCTACGGCTGGATGCGCGGGTTCTACGGGGGGCTGCTGACCACCTGCGGCATGACCTTCGTGGGCCATCCGGAAGTGGATCCGGAGGAGGAGAACGAGGAGCTCGGCCTGCACGGCCGACTCTCCTTCCTCCCGGCCAAGCAGGTGCGCGCCGGCGGCCGCTGGCAGGGCGACGACTATGTCATGGAGGCCTCGGGCACGATCCGCGAGGCGGTGGTGTTCGGCACCTGCCTGAACCTGTCGCGCACGGTGTCGACCACGCTCGGCGAGCGCAGCATCCACGTCCACGACCGCGTGGAAAACCTGGCGGCGGAACGGTCACCGCTGATGATGCTCTATCACATGAACCCGGGGTTCCCGCTCCTGGATGCGGGCACCCGGCTGGTGGTGAACAGCGAGCGCACCACGCGGTGGCAGGACGATGTCGAGGTCGGGCCCGACGTGTACGCGGTGGCTCCGCCGCCGCAGCCGGGCGGGGGTGATGTGGTGTACGTGCACCGGCCGGTCGCGGACTCGTCCGGCATGGTGACCGCGGCGCTCGTCAACGAGCGACTGGGCCTGGGGCTCCGTTTCCGTTTCCCGAAGGCCGAGGTGCCGCTGCTGACCCAGTGGCAGCACTTCGCGACCCGCACCTACGTCACCGGCATCGAGCCCGGCAACTGCAGCCCGTTGGGCCGCGCCTGGAACCGCGCGAACGGCTATCTCCAGCACATCGAGCCGGGCCAGGTGCGCGAGTTCCACCTGGAGATCACGGTGCTGGACGGCATCGGGGAGCTGGCTGCCGCGGAGCGCGAAATCGCCGGGTGACGCCCCGGCGTCACACCGTCAGAGGTTGGCGGCTCCGATGTCGGTCGGCAAGCCGACTCCTCCGAGCGAACCGTTTCCGTTGTGTCCGTTGTGGGCGCCCGTGCCGTGCGGCGCGACCGGCCCGTTGGGCACGTGCACGCGCTCGATCTCCGCGCCCAGTGAGCGGTACACGGCAAGCACGTCCGGGTAGCGGCGGCGAAGGATGTCCGTGCCGTGGATGACGGTCTCGGCCGGATCGGCCAGCGCGGCCAGAAACAGCGCCTTGACCGACTGGATCACTTCCGGCGGGGTGACCTCTCCGCCGTGGAAACGGGTCGGCGGCTCCGGCACCACGACCCGCTGCGAGTCGAGCAGCTCGATGTCGGCGCCGAGCTGGTTGAGCTGATGGACGAAGTTCAGCCCGTGCTCGTACATCCAGTTCTGGAACAGGATGCGCCCGTTCATCTTGCACGCCAGAGAGACCATCACCGGCAGGACGTCGGTCGGGAACCCGGGCCAGGGACGCACCGCCAGCTTCGGCAGTCCGGGGGCGGCCGACGGCAGCAGCTCCGCGTTCAGGAACAGCTCGTCGGTGCCGTCGGCGATCAGGTCGGCGCCGTCGCGGGTGATGGCGAGCCCGAAGCGCTCGAACCAGTCGATGAGCCCGGTCATGATGTCGGGCAGGTTGGCGCCGCGGATGCGGATCCGGCCGCCGGTCATGCCGGCCGCGACGATGAAGCCGGATATGTCCACGTGGTCCGGGGACGGCCGGAAATCGACGGTCTCCGTCCGGCCGTCGATGCCGCCGGTCACGGTCACCCGGTTGGTGTTGATGCCGTCGATCTGCGCCCCAAGGTCGCACAGCAGGTCGAGCAGGTCGCGCACGTGCGGCTCACAGGCGGCGTCGACGATCTCCACCGTCGTGCCGGTGCCGGCGGCGTACATGGCGACGTTCTCGGTCGCGGTGACGCTGGCCTCCGGCAGCCAGACGGTGCGCCGGGGCCGGTCGCCGCGCGGTGCGGTGAACCGCAGGTAGCCGTCCACTTCCTCGACGGTGACGCCGAGCGCCCGGAACGCGGCGATGTGGGTCTCCAGCGCGCGCTGCCCGAGGCGGCAACCGCCCGGCATCGGCAGCTCGGCCACGCCGAAGCGGGCCAGCAGCGGCCCGACGAACAGCACCGGTGCGCGAAACCGGGAGCCGAGATCGGCGTCGACCCGATGCGACGAGACGGGACGGCAGTCGATGGTGACGTCGCGGCCGGCCTCTTCCACGGCCGCCCCCCAGTGGCGGTAGATGGACAGGAACGTCTCCACGTCGCTGGTTGCCGGCAGGTCGCGAAAGCGCACGGGACGATTGCACATCACCGCGACCGGCAATGCCGCCATCAGAGAATTTTTGTTCTGGATCGGCAGGACCGTCCCGCTCAGCCGGTGACCGCCCACGATCCGATACGTCCCGTTCATCGCACTCCCCTCCCCAGGGTAAGGTGCCACCATACCATGACTTGCGTAGATGGCACAACGGGCGCTGGAAGCGCGTTCCGTACGGTCAACGACGGCTCCCTGCGTGCTCGGCCGTGAGCTCGACAACATGTTTCGCCCTCCCGACTTTCATTGTCGGCAGGGATCGATGAAAGCTGTTGTCCACACGCGCGCTTTCCAGGGCACTGCGGCGCCGCTCGCCGGGCGTGCGTAAGAACCACCGGCTCCGCGGGGTCCAGACGGCGATGATGAAATTTCAGTCCTCCCACGCGCGTGTCGCGTTCGCCATCGTCGCCGTTGCGATCCTGGCCGTCGCCGGGGTCTCGATCGCCGGCCCGCGGGCGGAGACCTCCGCGATGCCGGCCGATGCCGGGAGCGTCGAGCTGCTTCCCGAGGAGTCGGCGCCGCCGGGCGCAACCCGGCAGTTCCGGACCGACTTCAGCCGCCACACGGTGCCCTACTCGCAGATCCTCTCCGGCGGTCCGCCCAAGGACGGCATCCCCGCGGTCGACAACCCGCAGTACCTGTCGGTCGCCGACGCCGATGCCTGGCTCGAGCCCCTTGAGCCGGTCGCCGTGATCGAGGCCGGCGGGCGGGTGCGCGCGTATCCGATCCAGGTCCTGACCTGGCACGAGATCGTCAACGACCGGCTCGGCGACCTGCCGGTGACGGTCACGTTCTGTCCGCTCTGCAACACCGCGATCGCCTTCGACCGCCGCTTCGACGACCAGGTGCTGGATTTCGGCACGACCGGGCGGCTGTATTACAGCAACCTGATCATGTACGACCGGCAGACCGAGACGTGGTGGCAGCAGGCCACGGGCGAGGGGATCGCCGGCATCTACGCGGGCAGCCGGCTGCGCTTCGTGCCGCTGGCGATGATCAGCTGGGAGGACTTCAAGGCCTCCTTCCCGGACGGCGACGTCGTGTCCAGGGACACGGGCCATCGGCGCCAGTACGGCATGAATCCCTACGGAGGCTACGACCACGAAGGGAGCCGCCCGTTCCTGTACCGCGGTCCCGCCACGCCGTCCGACCTTCCGGCGATGGCGCGGGTGCTGACCATCGAACTGGATGACGAGGCGGTCGCCTATCCCTACCCACTGCTGCAGGAGCGCCGAGTAGTGAACGACCAGGTGGGTGGAACGCCGGTCGCGGTGCTGTGGGCGGAGGGGACGGCGTCGGCCCTCGACCACTCGGTGATCTCCAGCGGCCGGGACGTGGGCGCCGCGGTGCCCTTCTCCCGCCAGGTCGGGGACCGGGTGCTGGAGTTCGAGCTGCGCGACGGCCGCATCGTCGACACGGCCACCGGGTCGGTGTGGAACCACCTGGGCCGGGCCGTGGAAGGCGAGCTTGCCGACACGCAACTGGTGCCGGTCGTGGGGGTGAACCACTTCTGGTTCTCCTGGGCAGCCTTCCGGCCGCAGACGCGCGTCTTCAGCGGCTGATCCCCGGCGCGGCGCGTTGACCGCCGCACGGCCGGCGGGTATGTTCTGGCCTCTATGGTGCCTGTGTGAAGCGGGCGCCGACCGCGCACAGGGTAAAGTCGGCGGAGGGGATGACAGGTTGAAGGCGAGCAACGACCGATGGCGAGCGGCCCTGGCCGGCGAGGTGCCGGCCGAGTTGGCCGCAGAGATCGACGTCTTCGAGAGCGAGATCGCGCTCCGCAAGCAGAACCGGATCGAAGAGCGGGTGTTTGCCGAGACCCGGCTGCGGCGCGGCGTCTACGGCCAGCGCTACGACAACGGCCACCGCCACGACGGGCGCGCCGAGCGCACGCTCGACTACCCGTCGGGGGAGTTGACCAAGGGTCCGGACACCGCGTGGGACGCCCCCGGGATGCAGCGCATCAAGATCCCGTACGGCGGGATGAACGCCCGCCAGTTGGAGGTGATGGCCGACCTCGCCGAGGAGTACTCGGACGGGATCGCCCACGTCACCACGCGGCAGGACTTCCAGCTCCACTTCATACACGTGGACGACACGCCGGCGCTGATGCGGCGGCTGGCGGCGGTGGGCATCACCACGCGCGAGGCGTGCGGCAACTCGGTGCGCAACGTCACCGCCTGCCCGATCGCCGGCGTCTGCCACGACGAGGTCTTCGACGTCACTCCGTACGCGAACGCCTGCGCGCAGTTCCTGCTGGGACACCCCGACGTGCAGGACTTCGGGCGGAAGTTCAAGATCGCCTTCTCCGGCTGCAAGGACCAGCCGTGCGGCCTGGTGATGCTGCACGACATGGGCGCCATCGCCACCGAGCGCACCCGCGACGACGGCACGGTCGAGCGAGGGTTCGAGCTGTACGTCGGCGGCGGGCTTGGCAGCGTGCCCTTCCAGGCCAAGCTGTTCGACGGCTTCGTGCCGCCGGAGGAGCTGCTGCCGCTGTCGCAGGCGATCTCCCGTGTCTATGCCCGCCTCGGCGAGAAGAAGAACCGCGCCGCGGCGCGCATCAAGTTCCTGATCAAGAAGCTCGGCATCGACGAATTCCGGCGTCTGGTGCTCGAAGAGCGTGCCGAGTTGCCGGACGATCCGCGCTGGCTCGAGTACATCGAAGAGGCGAAGCGGTTCGAGGAACGGCCGCTGAAGGTGGGGGCGCCGACCAACGGCGTGCAGCCGCCGGCCGGCTTCGCCGCCTGGCGCGACTCGAACGCCTACCCGCAGCGGCAGCCCGGCTACGCCACGGTCACCATCACGCTGCCGCTGGGCGACATCACCGCCAGGCAGCTCCGCAAGCTTGCCGACATCGCCCGCACCTACGTCAGGGAGACGGTGCGCACCACCGTCGAGCAGAACATGGTCCTGCGCTGGGTGAGCGAAGCGGACCTGCCGGCCCTCTACCGCGAGCTCTCCGAGGTCGATCTGCACGCTCCCGGCGCCGGCACGATCGTGGACATCACCGCGTGCCCGGGCACCGACACCTGCAAGCTCGGCATCGCCTCCTCGCGCGGTCTGGCCGGCGAGATCCGCGAACGCCTGCTGCGCCGATCGATGGAGCTGGACGAGGTGATCCGCGGCCTGCGCATCAAGGTGTCGGGCTGCTTCAACTCCTGCGGCCAGCACCATGTCGCCGACCTGGGCTTCTACGGCGTGAGCCGCAAGCGCAACGACTACACCGTCCCGCACTTCCAGGTCGTGCTGGGCGGCCAGTGGACCAACAACGCCGGCTCCTACGGCCTGGCGATCGGGGCGGTGCCGTCGCGCAACATCCCGGAGGCGGTCGACCTGATCACCGGCCGCTACCTGGCCGAGCACGAGTCGGGCGAATCGTTCCAGGACTTCATCCAGCGCATCGGCAAGGCGTCCTGCCGCAAGATGCTCGACGAGCTCACCGACGTGCCGACCTACGAGGATGACGCCGCCTTCTACAGCGACTGGGGAGACCCGCGCGTGTTCACAATGGGCGACCACGGCGTCGGCGAGTGCGCGGGCGAGGTGGTGGCGCCGGTCGACTTCCAGTTGGCGGCGATCGAGCGGGAGGCGTTCGAGGCGCAGCTCCACCTGGAGGCGGGACACCTGTCCAAGAGCGCCCGCACCGCCTACCTGGCGATGGTGCACGGCGCGGAGGCGCTACTGCGCTACAAGCTGGGCAGCTTCGCCGGTGGCGAGGACGACGCCGTCGGCGCGTTCCGGCAGGAGCTGTACGACACCGAGCTGTTCTTCGACCCCTACGCCAGGGGCAAGTTCGGCGCCTACCTGCTGCGCGCGCAGGGCCGCTCACCGGAAGACTACGACGCCGAGGGCGCCCGGCAGCTCGCGGAGGAGGCCTCGCTGTTCGTGGAGGCCACGCACGCCTGCTACCAGCGCATGGCATCCGAACGGGAGAGGCAGCCGGCCTGAGCGCCGCCGTAGATCGACATGGACATCACCTCACTGCAGCACGTCAACGTCAAGATAGCCGCGGCCGGCTCCGGCGGCTTCGATCTCACCCGCGTCATCCCCGTGTTCCACCGCTGGATCCAGGACGGCGTCCTGACCGATGAGCTGGCCATCGACGTCGCCGACTACCGTCACGTGCCCGAGGGGCCCGGCGTGATCCTGGTCGCGCACGAGTCGATCTACGGACTGGACCAGGGGGACGGGTTCCTGGGCCTGCTCTACGACCGGCGCACGGCGGTGGAAGGGACGCCCCAGGAGCGGCTGCAGCAGGCCGCGCGCGCGGCGCTGCACGCCTGCCGGCTGCTGGAGGAAGACCCCACGCTGTCAGGCGACCTGAGCTTCGACGCCGGCCGCATCCAGGTGAGCGTCAACGATCGCGCGATCGCGCCGAATACCGACGAGACCGACCGGGCGCTGCGCCCGGAGGTGGAGCGGCTGCTCGAGTCGCTCTGGGGCACGGGCGGCCACACGATCGAGCGGCTGGGCGAACCGCGCGAGCGCTACCGCCTGGGCGCCTCGGCCGGCCGGCAGATCCCGGTCGCGGAGACCCTCGCCCGGCTCTGACGTCCCGCGCTCTCGTTCTCGGGGCGCGGAGTCGCGCACTCACGACGTTCGAGAACCAAAGGGCAGCAGGACGCGGTCGTTGGATACCGCGAGGGGTGTCGGCGTTCGCTTCCGTAGCTATGATGGAGCGGGCACGACGATGCCGGACGTGAATCCCGAAATCCTTCTCTGGGCGCGCAAGACCGCCAATCTTTCACCCGAACAAGCGGTCGGCAAGCTCCAGATTCGTGACGCACGCGGGGTTTCCGCCGTGCAGCGGCTGATCGCGTACGAGACGGGCGAGGTCACGCCGACACGCGGGCTGCTGGTCCGAATGGCAAAGCACTACCGGCGACCGCTCCTTACCTTCTTCCTTTCCGCCCCTCCACGCAGCCGGGAGCGCGGCGCGGACTTTCGCGTCCTGCCAGGCGGTGAGCCGGCGCCCCAGTCGGCACTTGTCGATGCGCTGCTCCGCGACGTGCGGGCGCGCCAGAGCATGATCCGTGCCGCTCTGGAGGATGAAGAGGAGGCTCAGCCACTGCCGTTTGTCGGCACGGCGACGGTGGCCGATGGGAGGGCGGCGACGCTCGGGAAGCTGCACGCGCTGCTGGGCGTGGACCGATCGCACTACCGCGCTCAGAGGGACTCTGATGCAGCGTTTCACCTGTTACGAACGAGGGCCGAAGCAGCAGGGGTCTTCGTGTTGCTCAAGGGGGACTTGGGCAGCCACCACACCGCCATCGATGTCCAGGTATATCGAGGGTTCGTCGTCGCGGACGAAGTCGCCCCGCTGATCGTCATCAACGATGGCGACGCCAAGACCGCGTGGTCGTTCACCTTGCTGCACGAGTTGGTCCACCTGCTGCTCGGTCAGACCGGTATCAGCGGTGCTCCCGCGGACACGCCGATCGAGCGATTCTGCAACGATGTCGCGGGCGAGTTCTTGCTGCTGCCCATCGAGCTTGACAGCCTTGACCTTAGCGATGTCGGCGAAGATGTCGCAGAGGGCAGCGGCCGGATCGGAGACTTTGCACGGGACCGACACCTGAGCCGGGCAATGGTTGCCTATGCGGCGCTTCGTCGCGGACTGATCACGTCCAAAGTGTACGGCGACCTGGCCGCTCGGTTTCGAAGTCAGTGGATTCAGGAACGACACAGTCGGCGGGAGGCAAGGACGCAAGGAATGGGGCCGAGCTACTACGTGGTACGCCGGCATCGCTTGGGGAGCGCTCTGCTCGAACTCACAGGACGAATGATGGACACTGGTGCCCTGACGACAGCCAAGGCAGCGAAGATCCTTGGCGTCAAGGCAGCGAGCGTGCCGGCACTGATGGATGTCGGATCGGCCTAAACGCGACTCTCTGCTCTACCTGCTGGATGCCAACGTCCTGATAGATGCAAACCGGGACTACTATCCGCTCACGCGGGTCCCTGAATTCTGGGAGTGGCTTCTCCACCAAGCCGCGTTGGAGCGCATAGCGGTTCCTCTGGAGATCTCTGAGGAACTGACGGAGGGCCGTGACGTCCTCTCCGAGTGGATAAGAGACCATCGTCAAGCCTTGGTTCTTCAGGAGTCGGTTCGTGAAGAACTGGTCGCGGAAGTCACGAGCCTAGGCTACGCGGACAACCTCGATGACGAAGAGATCGAGAAGCTCGGCCGCGATCCGTTCCTGATCGCCTACGCCCTTGCGGACAGGGCGGGACGATGCGTCGTGACGACCGAGGCTTCCCGGCCGAAGCGAGACCGTGCCAACCGCCATGTTCCTGACGTATGCCACAGTCTCGGAGTGCGTTGCCGTAACACGTTCCAACTCCTGCGGGAGCTGAATTTCTCGACTCAATGGGACGCGTAGCGGCACCTTCGTCCATGATTTGAAGAGAGTGGTTGTCTACTGACAGTCGATCTCGACGATCAGTAATGAGGCGAGCTTCGTGATCGTCTTCATGTCTGCGATCATTTGGGCATGAAAGAGGAGTAAAGGGGGCGATTCCATGGCCGCTAAGGGAGCAAATGATGTCACTCCGGTAGGCTGACCGTCAGGCGTCGTCAGATGGACGAATGGCAGGATATATGGGGGTACTCTGTGAGCAAGAGGGTCGCGCCAGAGCTTGAGGTAGTCTCGGTACCATCTTGCAAAAACATCCCTGAGCACGAAACCACGTAGGTCCCCAGTGAGTGACTGCTTTACATGCTTGTTTGCGAAGGTTACTTGGGAGTTAGCGAGCGGTTTGCCTGCTCTCGTGATGCACGATTCGTTGACCCAAATGTGAGCCAAGTTGTCAATGCAGCCATATACGTTGATGATGAAAGCATGCAGGAAAGCCTCCTCATCATGGCGATGGCCTTCGTCGGGCGGGGTGGTCGAGGAGGGTGGCAATAAGTCAAATACTCGGCCCACACAGTGACGCAGCAGGTACAGAACGTCGACCGAGCCCGTACGTTGCGAATCGGTGGGCTCTTGAGCTTCTGAAGGAGTGTCTCGTATACCGATCAACGATGCGTATGCACTCAGAGCGAAGGATGGAACACTCGCTCACGAGCTCATCGACATCTTGCGTCCTATAGAGTGACCAATCTTCAGGGTCCGGCGTCATATATTGAGTGCATCGAGCGCGGTTGTACTCATTGCCGGCCGGCGACCAGGTCGTCGACCACGTTCGGCTCGGCCAGGGTGGAGGTGTCGCCGAGCGCGGCCGGCGAGGTCTCGCCCTCCGCGATCTTGCGCAGGATACGCCGCATGATCTTGCCCGAGCGGGTCTTGGGCAGCGACGGCGCGAACTGGATCTTGTCGGGCGAGGCGTGCGGCCCGATGTGGGCGCGCACCTCGCGGACGATCCCCTTCTCGACGTCCTCCGAGGGCTCCTCGCCGGTCATCAGCGTCACGTAGGCGTAGATGCCCTGGCCCTTGATGTCGTGCGGGTAGCCGACCACGGCCGCCTCCGCGACGGCGTCGTGCTGGCCGATCGCCCCCTCCACCTCGGCGGTGCCGATGCGGTGGCCGGAGACGTTGAGGACGTCGTCGATGCGGCCCGTGATCCAGTAGTAGCCGTCCTCGTCGCGGCGCGCGCCGTCGCCGGTCATGTAGTAGCCAGGGAAGGTGTCGAAGTAGGTCTGCCGGAACCGTTCGTGGTCGCCGTAGACGGTGCGCATGATCCCGGGCCACGCCGCGCGGATGCAGAGCGCCCCGGTCGCGGGATTGCCTTCGACCTCCTTGCCTTCCTGGTCGAGCAGCACCGGCTCGATGCCGAAGAAGGGCAACGTGGCGGATCCCGCCTTGAGCGGCGTCACCGCCGGCAGCGGCGTGATCAGGATGCCGCCGGTCTCCGTCTGCCACCATGTGTCGACGATCGGGCAGCGTCCCTCGCCTACCACGTCATGGTACCAGCGCCACTCCGGCTCCTTGATCGGCTCGCCGACCGTGCCGAGAAGCTGGACCGATGACCGGTCGTGCTTCTCCACCCAGGTGTTCCCCTCCTTCATCAGGGCGCGCAGGGCGGTCGGTGCGGTGTAGAACTGCTTGACCCGGTGCTTTTCGCACACCTGCCAGAAGCGGCCGTTGTCCGGGTGGTTGGGCACCCCTTCGAACATGATGGTGGTCGCCCGGTTGGAGAGCGGGCCGTAGATGATGTAGGAGTGGCCGGTGATCCAGCCGATGTCGGCCGTGCACCAGTAGATGTCGCCCGGGTGGTAATCAAAGATCATCTGGTGCGTGAACGACGTGTAGACCAGGTAGCCGCCGGTGGTGTGCAGCACGCCTTTCGGCTTGCCGGTCGACCCCGAGGTGTAGAGGATGAACAGCGGGTCCTCGGCGCCCATCTCCGCGGGCGCGCACTCGGCGGAGGCGCCGGCCATCTCCTCGTGCCACCAGATGTCGCGGCCGGCCACCATCGGCACCTCGTCGCCGGTGCGGCGCACCACGAACACGCGCTCGATCGACGGCGTCTCGGCGACCGCGGCGTCGGCGTTGGCCTTCATGGGCAGGCCGCTGCGCGGGCCGCGAACCGCGGTGTCCTGCGTGACCAGCGCCTTGCACTGCGAGTCGTTGATGCGGTCGCGCAGCGATTCGGCGGAGAAGGCGCCGAACACGATGGAGTGCACGGCCCCGATTCGCGCGCAGGCCAGCATCGCGATCGCCAGCTCGGGGACCATCTGCAGGTAGATGCAGACGCGGTCGCCTTTGCCGATGCCGTTGGCCTTGAGCACGTTGGCGAAGCGGCTGACCTCGGCCAGCAGCTCGCTGAACGTGTAGCGCCGGTCGTCCCCCGGGTCGTTTCCTTCCCAGATGATCGCCGTCTGATCGCCGTGCCCGGCCTCCACGTGGCGGTCGAGGCAGTTGTAGCAGGCGTTGAGGGTGGCGCCTTCGAACCAGCGGATATTGGCGTTGACGAAGTCGTACTGGCGGACGTTTTCCCAGCGGCGTGTCCAGGTGATGCGGTCGGCTACCTCCGCCCAGAAGCTCTCAGGGTCCGCGATGGAGCGCCGGTAGCGGTTGCGGTACTCGTCGATCGACCGGATGTGCGCCCGGTCGATCGGGAAGCGGCTCTGCTCGGGAGGGTAGATCTTGGCCATACGCGAAAGTATACCAAGGCCCGCGCCGGTGCGGGCGATTCTCACGGAACCGATCCGCGGTATGATCGGGCCGAGAACCGCGTTACAGGGGCAGAGCAGGGAGCATGACAATCAGAGATGCACTCGGGCCGATGGTCGTGGCTGTGTTGCTGGCGATTCCGGTGGCGGCGACCGCGGAGTGCCAGACCGTGCTGGACCAGGACGGTGTGACGGTCGATACGTGTCCGATCGGGAGAACGGGCTACAGCCTGGTTCAGACCGCCACCACGGCGGCCGGAACGGTCGGGGCGGTCGTCGCCCTGTTGCTGACGGACGAGGAGCGTGACGAGGGTGGCGCTCCCGGCCACGAGTCGCTACTGCACGTGGCGGCCGGGGAGGGGTTCCGGCTCCGCGTGTCCGTCACGCGGCGAGCCTGGTGGCGGCTCGACGGCGGCGGAGTGGTGCTGGACGTCGTGGGCGACGACGATCTGCCGACCGAACTGGAGGGAACCCGCCTGCTCTGTCTGCGCTCGCGATGGACGATCGCGCCGGCCGACACCGCGGGAACGGTCGACATCCTGCAGCAGTTCGTGAGCGATTCGCGCCCGCCGCTGGGGATGAAGCGCCGCGCCACGCAGGCGACGGTGCAACGCCGGCATGCCTCGGTGGCCGATCTGCGGCAGCGACTCGCCGGAGCGCAGGACGCGGGCGAGCCGGACCTGGCGGCGTGGCCGCTGCTGGAGGGGCCGTTGCCCGATCTGTCCGAGAGCTTCGCGGAGTGCTACGACGGAGGTTGACGCTCGCAAGCGGCTGCCGGCTCGTCTTGACGCCTGAGCCGGTCAGGCGGGCGGGTGCTCCTGCGGCCGCGGCGGCGGGTGGCGCTCCCCGGTGATCGCGATCCGGAACCGGTCGTCCGGGCTCGGCAACGGATTCATCACGACGTGCAGCTCCTGGTCCGGCGGCTGCATCTCCACGTGGAAGTGGCGGAACAACACGGCCGAGACGATCAGGTAGAGCAGATCGGCGGTGGTGGCTCCCAGGCAGGTATGCGGACCCAGCCCGTACGGGCAGTACACGTTGGGCTGCGCGTGCTCCTTGCGCTCCGGGCCGTAGCGGCCGACGTCGAAGCGTTCCGGTTCGGGGAAGAACTCGGGCAGGTGATGGGTCACCGTGTTGGCGATGAGGCAGTACTCGTCCTTGGGGATCTCGTAGCCCTGAAACTGAAAGGGGGCTACGGACGTACGGGAGAGGACGGGTGCCGGGGGATGCAGGCGCAGGATCTCCATGGCAGCGTGCCGCGTCTGGATCATCTGGCGCAATGAGTCGCGATCGGGATAGCCGTTGGCGAACGCCAGGTCCGCTTCCGCCACGACGGCGCGGTGCAATTCCGGATCGCGCAGTATGTGGTACAGCAGGAAGGAGGTGGCGCTGGCCGCGGTGTCCATACCCGCGATGAACGGGCCGATAAGGGCTGCCACGGCGTCCCGTTCGCTCATCAGCCGCGGGTGCTCGGCGTGAAACCTGCGGACGAGGTCGACGAAGTCGCCGTCGTGCTCCAGGTGATCGCGCACGTGGTGCTCGTCCCAGATGCGGCGGACCATGGCCAGCACTGAGCGCTTGGATGCGCCGTAGCGCGGCAGATACTTCATGAAGCCGGGCCGGACCTTGCGGATGTGGATCTGCACGAGCGCCCGGAAGAAGTAGATCAGGTCGTCCATGATCTCGTCCGGCTCCTCGTTCGTGGCCATGTAGCCCAGCAGCGATGAAACCAGGCGCTTGACGTACGCGAAGGCGGGGATGGCGGTGCCGCGCGGCCAGCCCTGCAGCAGGTTGAGCTGGCTGTGGATCAGCTTCTCCATCTGCGCGTACAGGGTCCTGCCGGAGTAGCCGTCCTTGAGCCCCGCGCGCATGGTGCGGTGATCGGGGCCGTCCAGCTCGATGAGCGTCGGATTGTCGCCGCCGAGCACCTGGTGGATGTCCTGCATGATAGCCCCGGACGCGAACAGGCGGTGGCCCTGCTGCTTCATGAGGGCATTCGCCTCGGGGCCGGCCAGCACCAGCGGGCGGTGGTTCAGGATCGGCACGCGGAATACCGGTCCCAGCCGCCGGTACTGGGTGGTGAGGAAGCTGCCGAGGGCGGTGAGCATCGGGCGCACGTTGCCGATGATCGGGGGCCCGGGGGCCAGCGGGATGGTCAGAGCGGATGCAGCAGCCATCGATCGGCAAGGTACCCATGGGCTGACGCACCCGACAAGCGCGGCTGCCATGGAACCGGCCGCGCTATCATCGAAGCATGATGGCCAGACGCGCGACTGGACCGATCCTTGCGGCGGCGCTGCTCGCGCTACCGGTGCTGGCGAGCGCGAGGTGCGCGCCGGAGGTGGCCGGGGACGCCGTGACGGTCGAGTCCTGCCCGATCGAGCACACCGGTTACCGCCTGGTGGTCAGCCGCACCACGGCCGCCGGAACGGTCGGCGGGGCCGTGCTCCTGCTGCAGGAGGACGCCGAGCGCGACACCGGTGCCGGCGCCGCGCCCCGCTCGATCCTGCACGAGGTCACGGGCGCCGGACTGAGTCACCGCGTGGTGGTCAGCCGCCGGTCGTGGTGGCGGCTCCAGGGCGGCGGGGTGGTGCTGGACATCGTCGGCGCGGACGACCTTGCGACCGACCTGCAGGGGACCCGCGTGCTCTGCCTGCGTTCTCGGTGGACGATCACCCCGGCCGGCGCCGCGGACAGGGTCACGATCCTTCAGGAAACGGTCAGCGACCCGCGCCCGCCGTTCGGCCTGACCGGTCTGGTGACCTCCGAGACGGCGCGGGTCATGCACGAGATGCTGACGGACCTGCGCACGCAACTGGCGAGCCCCGAGCAGCCTGAGGATCCCGGCCTGTCGCTGTGGCCGCTTCTGTCGGAGCCGCTGCCCGACGTGTCCGCGCAGTTCGCGGCCTGCCACCTGGACCGGTGAGCGGCGCCGGCAGCGCGGATCAGGCCGGGAAGGTCGCGCGCTGCAGGTCGGCTTCCGTGTCGATGTCGAGCTCGCCGCCGGGAAAGTCCACCACCGCAAGCGGTGCGCAGCCGCGCAGCACGCGCTTCGCGCCGGCATCACCGGTGAGCGCCGACAGCCGGTCGAACAGCGCCGGCGTGAACAGGACCGGCGCGCCGACGGTGCCCCCGTACGCACAGGCGACCGCCTGGGCGTCTCCGCGGAGAAAACGCTCGATCAGTCCCGCCAGCACGCGGGCCGTCAACCGAGGCTGATCGCACGGAAGGACAATACAGCCGGCCGGCTGGTGCGCCGCGGCGGCGCGTATCCCGCATGCGATCGAGGTGCCCACGCCGTCCGCCCAGTCAGGGTTGCTCACGGGCAGGACCGGAAGATCCGCAACCGCGGCCCCCACCGAGTCCGATTCGGCGCCAAGCACCACCGCCACCGGCCGGCAGCCGGCGTCCAGCGCCGCCCGAGCGGCTCGGTGCACCAGCGGCTCGCCATCGATCGGCACCAACTGCTTGGGGCGGCCGAGCCGGGCCGATCGGCCGGCCGCCAGTACCACTGCGGCGATCGGCACGTCCGCGTTCACGGCGGTCGGTCGTGGATCGGGCCGGCTCGGTCGCGCAGGTGGCCGGCCGTGCGCGCTTCCAGCACGCCCAGGATCTCGGCGATCACCGAGAGCGCGATCTCTTCCGGCGTCTGCGCGCCCACGTCCAAGCCGGCCGGACAATACAGCCGGCCGCGATCGGCCGCGTCCCAGCCCGAGTCGGCGATGAGCCGCTTCGCGCGGGAGCGGGGGCCGACCACTCCCACGTAGGCGGCCGGCGTGATACGCAGTTCGCGCAGGATGGCCGCGTCGCGCAGGTAGTCGTGGGTCACCGAGATGCACGCGGTGCGCGCTCCCGGGGCGACGCGGCGAACCGCCTCGGCCGCATCGGCGACGTGCAGCACCTCGCTGGCGGCTGGATGGCGCTCCGGGTCGGCGTGGGCCGGACGGTGGTCCACCAGCGTCACGTGCAGGCCTACCCGAGCGCCGATCTCCGCCAGGGGAACGGCGTCGTCCCCGGCGCCGAACACCGCCAGCCGCCGTTCCGGCGTCAGCCCCTCGATCATGACCTGCACGGCGTGCCCGCCCACCGGGTACGGGTTTACGTCGACGCGCTCGGAGCCCAGCAGCGACCGTGCGTCCCGCTCGACGGCCGCCTCAAGGCCGGCGTCGCCCAGGGAGCCGCGCGGCGCGCCGTCCCCGGTCACCAGCAGGCGCGCGCCCAGAGGCGCCGGGCAGCGGCCGCTCCCCGGATCCACCACGGTGGCCAGCACGGACGGCTGGCCCCGTACCGAAGGCTCCAGGCAGGCGCGCAGGGACGGCCGGTGCCCGTCGTCGACCGGCGCGAGCAGGATGTCCACCACGCCCTGGCAGCCGCTGCCCGAGCCCATCAGCACGTCCGCGGGGCCGGTGGTGTCGAAGCGGTGCACGGAAGTTCGACCGCTGTCCATCGCCCGCCGCGCCCGGTCGTCCAGGTCGAAACATCCTCCCGAGATCATCCCCACCCGCTCTCCGCCGGCGCCGAACAACATGCGCGCGCCGGCGCGGCGGTAGCTCGAACCGTCGACCTGCACGACGGTCGCCACCGCGCCGGGCCGGCCGTCCCGCTCCAGGGTTCTCAGGTGGTCGAGCAGCCGCTCGCGTTCGGTCATGTCGTCCTTCTCCCGCTATGCGCCGGGGGCGTACAGCAGCGCGTAGATCAGCACCCCGGTGACCGACACATACAGCCAGATGGGGAGCGTCACGCGCGCCAGAGGGCGATGGCCGGGGTGACGGGTCCAGCCGCGCCGCAGCGTCACGAGCGCGAGCGGTACGATCGTGATGGCGAGGATGATGTGAGTCACCAGGACGGGGTAATACAGCCACGGCGCCGATCCCTCGTAGGGCTTCGCGCCGCCACTCGCTCCGTGATAGATCAGGTACCCGGTGAGGAACAGCGTCGAGGCTGCGAAGGCCGCCAGCACGAGCGCCCGATGGGCGCCGACCGCGCCGCGCCGGATGGCGATGAAGGCCGCCACCAGCAGGACGGCGGCGATCGCGTTCCAGACCGTGTTTACGGCCGGCAGCGCCGACACGTCGAGCCGCGACGCCGTGCGCTCGCCGGTGACGACGAAGGTGACCGCCGCCACGGCGGCCACGCTGAAGATGGCGATGATCGTCAGCCAGAAGCGGTCAGCGGCGGCGCGCTCGGCCGCGGTACGGGGCATGGATAGATGAGTATACCGGCAGCAGGCGAGGGGGAAGGCGTGCGGCGCGCGCTGGTGATCACCGATCGCGCGCTGGCGGCCGCGGGCGGCGAGACGGCGGTGCGCAGGCGTTGCGAACAGCGCGCGCTGGACACGGAGTTCGCGCTGCGCCGCGAGCACGAGCGCGGCGGCCTGGACCTGCAGGCATCGTGGCTGATCGACGGCCGCGCGCGCGGCTTCGTGGTGGCGCTGGGCGCCGACCGGGCGGCGGATGCCGGCTTCCACCAATCCGTATGCGGTTCGATCGGCGCCGCGCTGAACCACGTGCGGGCGGTGTGGGACGAGCGGCCCACCTTCTCGTCGTGGCGCGCCGCGGCGGCCACCGTCGCGCGGCTCCGCTCCCGCGGCCGGCTGGTGTTCACCAACGGCGTGTTCGACCTGCTGCACGCCGGCCACCTGCGATCGCTGGAGCATGCGCGCAGCCTCGGCGGGGCGCTGGTGGTCGGCCTCAACAGCGATGTCTCCGCGAGGGGGCTTCGGCCGTCCGGCCGGCCCGTGATCGGCCAGTTCGCGCGCGCCGAGCTGCTGGCGGCGCTGCGCTGCGTGGACGCGGTCATCGTCTTCGACGAGCCCGGTCCGCTGCGCCTGATCGAGGCGGTGCGTCCCGACGTGCTGGTCAAGGGCGGCACCTACACGGCCGAGCGGGTGGCCGGCGGAGCCGAGGTGCGCGCGGCCGGCGGAGTGGTGGCGCTGTCGCCGGTGCTTGCCGGCACCTCCACCAGCGCCATCGTCGAGCGGATCACCGGAGGAGGCGCCGGCACGCGCTGAGCACCGGATCGACGGCGATGTCGTCCATCGACGCGCCGGCTGGCGGCGCCGGCAGGGCTGCGCAGCGATCGCCACGGGCGATCTTCGACGGTGTGACCACCAGCACGGGGCTGCCGGACGGGGCCGGTGCCCACACCGCGGCGTCGCTGACCGCGAACAGCGCCACGACCGGCACCGAGAGCGCGGCGGCCACGTGAGACAGCCCGGAATCGTTGCCCAGCAACAGCGTGCAGGAGGAAATCGCCTGCGCCGTGCGCGTGATCGGCCGGCCGCGCACGACCAGGTCGCCGTCGGCGGCCGGCGGGCGCAGCTCCTCCTCGGCCGGGCCGAGCAGCCACATCACCTCCGCGTCCGGACGGAGAGCATCCGCGACGGCGGCGAAGCGGTCCAGCGGCCAGTTCTTGCGAGCGCTGCCCGATCCGGGCGCGATGCCGATGCGGCGGCGTCTCCTCTCGGCAGGAAGCTGAAGCGCCGGCGCGCGATCGTCGGCAGGCGCGGCGCCAACCGCCCGCAGGTGATGCCCGACGATCGGCTCCCGGCGCGCCGGCAGTGGAGGCACCACGCTGACCGGGCCGGACACCACCGCGGCCAGAGCCCGCTCGATGGGGCCGCCCGGCGCCGTGAACGCCAGCGTCGCGCCGACCGGCGCGGGCAGCGCGGGTGGAGCGCCGCGATAGGCGGGCGCGAGCCACGCCGCACCGGCATCCCAGAGTTCGTCCACGACCCCGGTGGCCTGCAGCAGCTCGCCGGGATGCCCGCGGCCGAGCAGGACCGGCCGTATGACACCGAGGTCATGCACCCAGTGCTCGATCGCCGGCACGGCGACGATCAGATCGCCCAGCGCGCCGGTGTGGTAGACAAGCGCCGTTCTCACGCCTGCAAGACGATAGACTACGCACGCCATGGGAAGCGGCGACGCCGGGACGGCAGGCAAAGGAATCCCCCGGCGGCGCGGCGTCGCGTGGGCGTCCCTCACGCTGGTCCGTGGAGTGGCGATGGGAGTCGTCGAGCTCGTGCCGGGCGTAAGCGGAGGCACCATGGCGCTGGTCCTGGGCATTTACGGAGAGCTCATCAACGCGGTCGACAGCACGTTCGCGTGGATCGGACGAGGGCTGCGCCGGCTGCTGCCGGGTGGCGCCCGTGTCGCCGGCCGTGGGGTCACCCCGCCCTTCCCGTTCCTGGCACTGCTGCTGATCGGTATGGCGGTGGCGGTACTCGCGGGCAGCCACCTGGTCACGGAGTTGCTGACCAACGCACCGGGGCCGACCTACGCGTTCTTCTGTGGCTTGGTGCTGGTATCGGTGGCCACGCCGTGGCGGCTGATGGAGCGGCGCGGCCCGGCCGAGGTGGCCGTGATCCTGTGCGCGGCGGCCGCGAGCTTCCTGGCCACCGGCTTGCGCGCGGCGGAGGCCGGCACGCCCACGCTCCCGTTCCTGCTGGTCTGCGGGGCGCTGGCGGTGGCCGTGCTGGTGCTGCCGGGGGTGAGCGGCTCGTTCGTGCTGCTCGCGCTCGGATCCTACGGCTACGTGATCGAACGCGTGCGCGGCCTCACCGCCGGCGAAATCGGCGATTCCGTCCTGCCGCTGGCGGTGTTCGGGATCGGCGTCCTGCTGGGGCTGGCCACGGTCACGCGGATCATCTCCTGGCTGCTCACGCGCCACCGGTCGCTCACCTTGGCAGCCCTCACCGGGCTGATGCTGGGATCGGTTCGGGCGCTCGCGCCCTTCTACCGGGACGGGCAGGTGGTGCCGCTCCGAGAGGTGGGGACCCTCGGTGCCGAGCTGGTTCCCCTGGCGGTTGCGGCCGCAGCCGGCGCGGGCGTGGTGATCGTCATGTCGCGGGCCGTCCGCCGTGGCGGGACCGGCTCGGCGTTGCTGCGGTAGGACGCCGCCGTCAGTCCAGGTCGATGCGCGTCCCGCTGCGCGCGGACTCGTGGGCGGCCTCGATCACGCGCAGGGTGCCGGCGGCGAAGTCGGCGGTGAGCGGTTCGTCGCCCGGGGCCGCCAGGCGGTCCTGGAAGTGGGCGATGGCGGGCGCGAACGCCGGGCGGCCGTTGTCCAGCGTGATCACCTCGCGGCGGTCGCCGCAGGTGAGATGGATCGTGCTCTCCTCCGGCGGGTGGTAGGGCTCCGGCACGTGGATGGTACCGGCGCTGCCGGTGATGGTGACGCCGCGGTGGCGGTGGTCGTCGAACCCTCCCATCGCGACCGCCTGCACGCCGTCCGGGAGCTCCAGAAGCAGGCTGGCGGCGCCGTCGACGCCGAATTCGTCGTCGTAGCGGACGGCCGCCTGCACGGTGAGGGGCTCAGCGGCCAGCAGGTGGCGGATGTAGGCGATCGGGTAGCACACCACGTCCAGCATCCCGCCGCCGCCCAGCGCGGGGTCCATGCGGATGTCGGCTGCGCGCTCGACCCGGTCGAAGAAGAAGCTCATGTGGCCGGTGACCTGGCTGACCGTGCCGATGCGGCCGTCCGCGATCAGGTCGCCGACCACCCGCGTCTGCGGGTGGTAGCGGAAGACGAACGCCTCCATCAGCGGGACGCCCAGCTCCCGGCAGCGCGCGGCCAGGCGCGCGGCGCTGTCGCTGGCATCGGTGAGCGGCTTCTCGCAGAACACGGGAATGCCGCGCTCGGCCGCCGCCAGCGTCCAGCGCTCGTGCTCGGAGTTGGGAAGCGGCACGTACACCGCGTCGACGCCGCCCGAGTCCAGCAACTCCCGGTACGAGCCGAACGCACGCCCGGCCCCTTGGTCAGCGCCGAGGACGTCGGCGGCGAACGCCTCCGCTCGCCGGAGGTCGCGACTGGCGACGGCGGCGAGCTCGCCGCCGCGCACCGTGCGCAACGCCGGGATGAAGACGTTGGCGCCGATCTGCGCGGTTCCCAGGACTCCCCAGCGCACCGTGTTCATGACGCCTCCAGTGTACCGTGTTCTGCGCGCCGGCCGGGAAGCAGCGACCGCAGCCGGTCGCGGCGCCGGATTCGCCTGACCGTGGCGGCGGCGCGCGCGGCGCCTGCGACCTCGGTCGTGGTGGGCTGGTAGCCGGCGTAGGCGACCCGCACGAACAGGCCGACAAACTCCCGCAGGGCGCCGGCGGCTTCCGGAAGGCGGGCGCCGAAGGACCGTTCCCACGACAGCCAGCCGGTCGCCTCCGGAAGCGGGATGCCGGCGTGGGCGCCGAGCCTGACGTAGCGTTGCGCGACGCGGCCGATCGGGCTGGCCCGCAGCGAGGCTCGCGCCGACAGGACCAGGCGCACGACGACCCAGACGACGACGGCGAGCATCAGCGCCGCGGCGGCGGCCAGCATCGGCTGCGTGTTCAACGCACGGCGCTCGGCCCGAAATTCCTGGCCGAGCATGGAGGAAAGCTGCCGCGCGGTGGCCGAATCGAGCCGTATATCCTCGTCCACCGTCGGCAACTCCTCGGCCTCCGCCTGGCCCAGGTTCGGCACGAAGCCGGGATTGACCGCCGGGGTCGCCTCCCAGGTAGTCCAGCCGTGTTCGCCCATCCACACCTCCGCCCAGGTGTGCGCCGCCAGGCCGGTGACCACCGCTTCCGTGGTGACCAGCTCCGCGGCGTCCAGATCCGGGTCCTCCAGCTCGTCGAGACCGGTCACGATGGCGTCGAGCGACGTCACCGGGAAGTGGACGAGGTAGCCGGACACGTAGCGGGCATGGATGCCGTGGAGGCGGGCGAAGATGGTGAAGGCGGAGGCGAAGTGGACGCAATAGCCCTCCCGTTCGCCCGTCAGAAAGTGGCCGATGAAGTCCTCGCCACGGGACGGTGTCGGGGGTGTCAGCGAGTAGACGGCGTTCGACTTGAGGAAGCGCTCGATGCTGCGGAGCCGCTCGGTGGTGCTGTCGGCTCCCTCGGTCACCTCGTGCGCCAGTGCCCGGACCTCCGCGGGCAGGCTGGCCGGTACCTGCAGGTAGCGGTTGTCGGTCGGCGGAGCGAGAAAGCGGGTGAGCGGATCGCGCCGCAGCGTGATCGACAGGCCGCGCAGGATCGGCTCCTCCGGGAAGAAACCGCGGGCGTAGTCCGCGACGGCGAGCCGTGGCGCGTACGGGGTGACGCCGAAGTCGACCGTATCGACGGTGTGCGGCAACCGGTCGTACGCGTCGGCGAGCAACTCGACCCGCACGTCCGAGTCGCTGCCTTCGCGGGGCGGCGGAAAGTTGATGAAGCGCGCCGTGTCGCCGGCGTCCGCCGGCTCCTCCCGCGTGAACGCCCAGGTGGTGCCGTCGTAGTGGTCGAACACCTCCGTGCGCAGGTAGATCGTGCGCCCCTCGGGCGAGTAGACGCGCAGCAGCGGCAGCGGCGACAGCACCGGCGTGCCGCCCAGGCGGCGCTCCTCGTGCTGGGTGCCGAACCCGGGGATGGAGTACAGCAGCGGGAAGCGCGGGAAGGTGGCGGAGATCGCCCCGCGCATGCGCGGGTGCAGCACCAGGTCGACGAAGTAGTTGCCGCCGGCCGCGCGCGGGAACAGCAGGCCAACCCCGGTGGCCAGCAGCACGATGACGGCGGCGAACAGCACGGAGCCGCCGGTGCGCTCCACGCCACGGCTGCCGAGGACGACCAAGGCCAGCACGACCGCCGCCAGGGTGAGCAGGTTGAGGAGCGTCGACTGCACGATCAGCGCCGCCAGGCCCACGCCCAGCACCGCCAGGACGGCCGCCGCCAGGCCGAAGCCGCTCGACAGCACCATCCCGGACGCGGACGAGAACGCCCAGGCGGCGATCAGCGCGAACAGGTTGGACACCGCTCCCTGCTGTTCGCCGGCGTGCACCTCCGCGAACCAGAGCCGGTAGGAGGAGAACGGCGTGATGAGGATGCCGACCAGGATCGACACGCCGAACAGCGCCGAGGCGGCGGCTGCCGTCCAGCGCAGCGGCTTGGCGGCAGCCGCCGGCACGAACGCCGCGGCGATCTGCAGGGCCACCACCGCGCCGGTGAGGCCGAGCAGCAGCACGACGGACAGGTTGGCGCGCAGCAGCCACCAGACGGCCAGCGGCAGCGCCAGCGCGGTTGCCGCCGCCGCCGCGGCCCGCAGGTGCTCGGGCTCAGGCCGAACGGCCGAAAGCCACCGGCGCAGCCGTGCGGAGATCTCCACCGGCCAAATCCTCCTCGATCGTGTCCGTGCCTCGCAACAGCATCACCCGCCCGCCGCGGTTGCGCACCGTGTTGAAGTACTGCTCGGCGTCGTGCAGCGCGCGCGGGCTGCGGCCGGTGCCGTTGAAGATCACGCCGGTCACCTGCTTGGAGCTCACCGACGCCTCGATGATCGTGAACAGCTCCGGATCCAGGTGATGGGTCAGGAACATGACCGCCTCCGCGTCGTCGGCGCGCGCCTCCCAGTCGGCCCAGAACAGCCGTGCCGGCGACACGCTGTCGCCGAACGCGAGCTGGAAGTTCTCCTCGTACAGCCGGTCGAACTCGTCCAGGTGTTGTCCGGCGAACGCGTACACGCCCTGCCTGGCGGCCGCGCGGATCGCGGTGGGCACACCCATCGACAGGAAGTGGCGGACCACGGCCAGCAGCGCCTCGATCGTCACGTCCTCGACCGCCAGGACCGGCGCGTCGCCGGCGTCTTCGGCCGGCATCCGCAGGTCGACGTAGATCGTCACCGCCGGCTCCGAGCTGGCCTGGTACTGTCGGACGAACGGCTTGCCGATCGCCGCGAACTTCCGCCAGGCGATGTGGCGGGCGGGCTCCCCGTGGCGCGCCTCGCGGAGCTGGGTGAACATGGCGTAGTCGGGCTCGCCTACCATCGATTCGCGCCGGCCCGCATGCGGATGCGCTTCGTCTCCGGCGGCCAGGCGGGCGATCTTCAGCACCCGCGGATAGACCCGGAACTCCCGGAAGCTCACGGCGGGCCGCGCCGTGAACAGGCGCAGCGGGTCGCGCAGGGTGACGCGCCGCATGCCGATCGTGTAGACGCCGCGGTAGGGGAGCTGGATCGGGTAGTCGCGATCGATCACGGCGCTGCCGCCCAGATACATCGACAGTTCCGGGAGCACGGTCTCCCCCAGCGGGCGAACCACCTTGAACTCCACGTGGAGCTGCGAGATCGGGATCACCGAGCGGTTCTCGAGCCTGAACGAATAGACCATCTCCTCGCCCTTGACCGGGTGCGCGCTGGAGAACTTCTGCCCAAACGCAATGGACGATGCGGCCACGTGGAGGGCCACGAAAGAGAAGAGCGGCACCAGCAGCAGCATGATCGCCAGCGCGACGAAGAACCCGCCCAGGTAGGCGGCCGCAAGGTAGGCGATGACCAGGGTGGCGGCGTAGAAGCCGAGCGCCCGCGTCCGTTGACCGACCGTGAAGGACCGGGTCATCGCGTGTGAATCTACCACGCCCCGTTCACCGTCGCCTGCCCGCGCTGACTCATTGCCGGTGGCGGTGATACGATGGCGGCTTGTCATGCAGGACGCTTCTCTGACGCTCGAAGGCAAGTCGTTCGTGGTCACCGGCGGCGCGCTCGGCATCGGCGGCGCCATCTCCGACGCGGCGGCCGCGGCCGGCGCCAGGGTGCTGGTGGTCGACCGCGACGCCGGCGCGGGCGCGGCGCGGGTCGACCGGATCACCGCGGCCGGCGGCACCGCCGTGTTCCTTCAGGCCGACCTGGGCACCCACACCGGCTGCCGGGCCGCGGTGGAGCAGGCGGTCGCCACCTTCGGTACCGTCGACGTGCTGTGCAACAACGTCGGCATCCAGCCTCCCGCGTCCTACCAGACCGCGGAGGACACGACCGAGGAGATGTGGGACCAGATCATGGCGGTCAACGTGAAGAGCTACTTCCTGACCGCCAAGTACGCCATCCCCCACATGCGCAGCCGCGGCGGCGGGGCGATCATCAACATCGCCAGCGTGCAGGGCCTGCAGTCGGCCCCGCTGGTCCCGGCGTATGCCGCCAGCAAGGGCGCGGCCCTGTCGCTGACCCGCCAGATGGCGATCGACTACGCGCGCGAGAACATCCGCGTGCTGGCCGTCTGCCCGGGCAGCATCGACACGCCGCTGCTGCGCGCCGCGGTGGCCATGGAGGGCGGTGACGTGGAGCAGGCCGTGCACGACGCGGGACTGGGCCATCCGCTGGGGCGCACCGGGCAGCCCGAGGAGATCGCATCGGTCGTGGTGTTTCTGGCCGGATCGGGCGCGTCGTTCATGACCGGCGAGTACGTCTGCGTCGACGGCGGCTACAACGCGCTGGGCGCCTGGGCGCAGCCGCGCGATCCGGGCGCAGCGACTGCGGACGCAGCGACTGCGGGCGACGCGTGAGCGACGGCCTGGACGGCCGCGTGGCGGTCGTCACCGGCGGAGCCGGCGGCATCGGCCGTACCGTGTGCCGGCATTTCGCAGAGCGCGGCGCACGCGTGACGGTCGCCGACCTGGACGCCGACCGGGCGGCGGAGACGGCCGCCGAGTGCGGCGAGGAAAACGCGTTCGGGGTGCAGATCGACGTCGTCGATCCCGGCTCCGCGGCGGACTGCATGGCAGCCACCGTCGAGCGCTTCGGACGCGTCGACTGCCTCGTGTACTGCGCCGGCAACAACATCAAGGGACCGGCCCTGGAGCTGAGCCTGGAGGACTGGCGCAGTGCGCTCGAAATCCATCTGACCGGCGCGTTCGTCTTCTGCCAGGCCGTGGGCCGGCGCCTGGTGGCACAGGGGGAGGGGGGTCGCATCGTGCTGCTCTCGTCCGTGGCGGCATGGGCGCCGATCCCGCAGCGCGGCGCCTACAGCCCGTCCAAGGCGGGGCTGGTGAGCCTTGCGCAGGTGTTGTCGGTGGAGTGGGCGGAGCACCGGATCAACGTCAACGCGGTCTGCCCCGGCGTGGCCAAGACACCGATGACCGATATGGTGTATTCACGTGACCCAGTGTTGAAGCGAACCCGCCGGAACCGGATGCCGATTCCCCGCGAGGTGCTGCCGGAAGAGATCGCCGACCTGGTGGTCTTCCTGTGCGGCGCCGGCTCGGCCTACATCAACGGAGCGGCGATTCCGATCGACGGCGGCTTCCTCAACTCGGGGTTCATGCCGGAGCGGAACCTCGGCGAGACCTCTTGAGGCGAATCCATAGGGAAGGAGCAAAGGAACATGGCGGACAAGGACAAGAAACTACAGGACCTCGACCAGCGGCTGATCGGCGTGATCATCGGCGCCGTCGGTCTGGTGCTGTTCGTGCTGGGCGTGGTAGGCGCGCTGCGGGTCACCTTCTTGGGGGTGATCGGCGTGGTCGTCGGCGTCATCGTCTACTTCGTCGGCGTCAGCAACAAGAAGAAGTGGGAAGAGGTGAAGAAGGACCTGTACCCGGAAGGTGAAGACGCCGGCGGGGAGAGCAGCTAGCGCCCCGAACCGTCACGGCCATGGTGGGGAGTCCGCTTCCGCCGCCGGAAACGGCCATGGCCGTATACTCCCTGTGATGACCCAGACAGGCGCGGTGCAAGGCCTGTCGGTCCGCCCGGCGCGGCGTGCCGACATGCGTGCCTTCGTCAGGTTCCCGTGGACGATCTACCGGGACGATCCGCATTGGGTGCCGCCGCTGATCCGGCGCGAGCGGCGGCGCCTGAGCCCGGCGGCCAACCCGTTCTTCGAGCACGCGTCCATCCAGCCGTTCGTGGCGATTCGGGACCGCCGCATGGCCGGCCGCATCGCCGCGATCATCGACGATCGCCACAACGAGTATCACGGCGAAGCAGCCGGATTCTTCGGCTTCTTCGAGTGCATGGACGACGCGGACGTGGCCGCGGAGCTGTTGCAGGCAGCGGGAGACTGGCTGCGCGTCCGCGGCATGACCGTCATGCGCGGGCCGTTCAACCCAGCCACCAGCGACTCCCTTGGCATCCTCGTGGACGGCTTCGGCAGCCCGCCGGCCTTCCTGATGGCCTACAACCCGCCGTACTACCCCGGCCTGCTGGAACGGGCGGGACTGGGCAAGGCACGGGACCTGTACGCCTACTACATGCACTCATCGGAATCGGAGATACCGCCCAAGATCGCCCGCGTGGCGGCCGCGGTGCGCAAGCGCCAGGGGGTGAGCGTGCGCGGGGGGGACCCGCGGCGCATTCGCGCCGAAATGGATCTGATCAAGCTGATCCACAACGAGGCCTCGGGCCGCAACTGGGGATTCGTCCCAAAGACGGAGGCGGAGCTGGACCGCATGGCCCGCGATCTGAAGCGTCTGGTCGATCCGGAGCTGGCGCTGTTCGCATTCGTGCATGGCGAGCCGGCCGGCTTCTCGCTGGCCCTGCCGGACTGGAACCAGGCGTTCCGCAACCTCAACGGCCGCCTGTTCCCGTTCGGCTACCTGAAGCTGCTGCGTGACCGGCGCCACATCAACCTGCTGCGCGTGTACACGACCGGCGTGCGGCCGCGCTTCCGCAACCTGGGGCTGGACGCGATCTTCTACTACGAGACCTGGGTGCGCGGCGTCGGCCGGGGCCTGCTGGGCGGCGAGTTCTCCTGGGTGCTGGAGGACAACGTCAACATGCGCAACACCCTGGAGAACATGGGCGCACGCAGGCACAAGACCTACCGCATCTACGAACGCCCACTGTAGCCAGGGCCGCTGCCTCCGCAGTCGTCGCTTGCGATTTGACCGCCGGGGAGCGCGCCGGTAGCATCCCGGCCTCATGTCGGTACTCGAAACCATCGCCGAACGGCGCTCGATCTTCGACTTTCAGCCGACGGCCGTGCCGCGCGAACGGATCGAGCGCGCGCTGCAGGCGGCGGTCTGGGCTCCCAATCACAAGCTGACCGAACCGTGGCGGTTCATCGTCGTCGGCCCGGAGTGCAAGCGCCGGCTCGGCGACGTCTATGCGCGCATCAAGCAGGAAGACGTGCCCGTCGACATCGCGCCGGAGGCGATGAGCGAGATCGGCCGCAAGGCGATCAAGAAGCTCATGAGCAAGCCGACGGTGGTGGCCGTGACCTGCACCGTGTCGGGCGATCCCTTCCTTGACCGGGAGGACTATGCCGCCACCTGCTGCGCGATCCAGAACATCATGCTGGCGGCGTGGGAGGACGGCATCGGCATGCAGTGGAGCACCAGCGGCCTGATCGCGGACGAAGAGGCGCTGTCGGTGCTGGGCGTCGACCCCGAGCGGGAGCAGGTGGTCGGCCTGCTCTACGCGGGCTTCGCCGAACGGGTGCCGACCTCGGCGCGCAAGCCCGCCGCCGAGCTCACCACCTGGCTGTCCTGAGGTCCATCTGAACATGAACGCAACCACTCCGATCGGACTGCCCGTCGCCGAGCTCGACACGCCCGCTCTGCTCGTCGACCTGGACCTGCTGGACCGCAACATCGAACGCATCGCCGGCGTCGTGATCGACGACGCCGGAATCGACTGGCGTCCGCATACCAAGGGGCTGAAGACCCCGGCGCTGGCGCACAAGCTGATCGCGCGCGGCGCGCTGGGCGTGACCTGCGCCAAGCTGGGCGAGGCGGAAGTCATGGCCTCGGCCGGCGTCAAGGACATCCTGGTCGCCAACCAGGTGGTGGGACCGGCCAAGACTCGGCGGTTGGCGCACCTGTGCCGCGGGGGCGCCGACGTGGTCGTCGCCGTCGACTCGGAGATCGGCGTACGGCAGATAGGCGAGGCGGCTACCGCCGCCGGCAGCGAGGTGCGGGTCGTGGTCGAGCTGAACGTCGGCATGGACCGCGCCGGCGTCGCCCCGGGGGAGGAGGCGGTGCGCATGGCGCGCGTCGCCGCCGATACGCCGGGCGTGAAGCTGGCCGGGCTGATGGCGTGGGAAGGCCACACCCTCGGCATCGAGCCGATCGATGCGAAGCGACAGGCGATCGAAGCAGCCGTCGGCCTCCTGACCGACAGCGCCGACCGCTGCCGCGCGGCGGGAATGCCCATCGACATCGTGAGCTGCGGAGGCACCGGCAGCTACTGGATCACCGCCCGCCAGCCGGGCGTGACCGAGATCCAGGCCGGCGGCGGCGTGCTCGGCGACGCCATGTACCGCCAGCGGTTCGGCGTCGACCACGACTGCGCGCTGCGCATCGCCGCCACGGTCACCAGCCGGCCGACCCCGCAGCGGGTCATCTGCGACGCCGGCCGCAAGACCATGAGCGTGGAGCCCACCACGCCGCAGGTGCAGGGCATCGCGGTCACGGAAGCGAAGTTCTCCGCCGAGCACGGCTCGCTGACCCTGGCCGAGCCGTCGGCGGAGCCCGGCGTCGGCGACCGCCTGGAGTTCATCGCCGGCTACTCGGACACCACCGTCTTCCTGCACGATACCATCTACGCGACGCGAAACGGCGTGGTGGAGGCGGTCTGGCCGCTCTTGGGTCGTGGCAGGTTGACCTGAGGAGCTGCGCTGACGCGCATTGAGGCCGGCCGCCGGCCTGCCGTGGAGAGGCATCCAGTGTGGCATCCACGAACGTAGATGCTCGGTGAATCTTTTTCGGAGGTCGTGGCGGCGCTGCGCCGTGCGTGCGTCCAGCACTACGGCGACCGGCTGGTGACCGTCGGCGTATTCGGGTCCGTCGGCCGCGGCACTCCCGGTCCCTGGTCCGACGTCGACACGCTGATCATCGCGAACCGCCTGCAGCGGGGGCGCGGGCCCCGGATTCGCGAGTTCGACGCCGTGGAAGCGGCGTTGAGCGGCGTGCTTGGCACCGTCGCACGCCGCGGCTGTCACACGACGATCTCACCGGTCATCAAGACACCGGCGGAGGCTTCTGCCGGCAGTCTGTTGTTCCTGGACATGATCGACGACCTGCGCCTGCTCTACGACCGGGACGGGTTCTTCCGGAATCACCTGGATGGATTCGCCGCCCGGCTGCGGCGCCACGGTGCCCGCCGCATCCATCGTGACGGGACGTGGCATTGGGACCTGAAGCCCGACTACCGTCCTGGTGAGGTCTTCAAAATACTGTGATCTGCCTTGTTAGTTCCTGTCCGGCAACCCTCGATTTGGGGCGATCGTGGGTAGGGAAGGCGATACACGGCGCATACGTAGCGCTGGACGTATCGGAAAACAGGCGGGAGCAGCTCGGAAATGACGGTTCGGGGGCTCTGGTTCTGAGCAAAGTGGTGTGAATGGAGGTCGACAATAGAACGATAAGGCGTAGCTTTCCTTCGGATCTTCAAGGAGCGAAAGAGTCTGGAAAGGGACGAAGCGCCCGGCGCTCGTCAGGTCAACAGCAAGCGTGCCAGCCGTATCAGGTTGTGCGCGAACACCGCCGCATGCCCGCTTCCGCACCAGCGCGAAAGCGCTTGAGTTGACCGTAGATCCACGACGACGGCGTCATGTCGGCCGGCTCCAGACCACTCTTCTTGTGGAACACCACGTGCTCCACCCCCAACTCCTTGGCGTCCCTCAGATTCTGCTTCGAGGCATAGCCGCCATCGAACGCCGCCCGCTGCGGCGGTTCGCCGAACGCTTGCACGTGCCGCCTCAGCATCGGCAGGCAGCGCGTGCTATCGGCAGGGTTGCCTGCTTCGACCACCACATCCAGTACCAGCCCGCTGCGCCCGGTGCTCACGTTGATCTTGTGCCCGTACTGCGTGGCGCGCCCGCCCTTGACGATGATGTCGGTGTGCGGCTCGAACAGGCTCACCACCTTCTCGGCGGCCGGCACCTTCTCGCCGTCGAACACCCGTCGCTGGGTCTGATCGACCACGCGCTCGATCAACCCCACATAGGCGTCCACTTCCGCACACCAACTCTTGGTCCACGGGTCAGTTACGGTACTCACGCGAGCCCGTGCCGCCGTCGCGTAGCCCAGCGACAGCGCCACCAACGCCAGCAGCCGCCGGTAGCCACGCCGCCGCCGCTTCGGCTCGTGCGCCGAGCCGATCTGGCGCTCACGCCGCTTGGCGGCACGGCGTCCCGGTTTCGATCCCCCGCTCCTTGGCCTCCTGCAACAGCACGGCGTCCAGCCGTTCCCAGGTCTTGGCGTCGATCATGCTGATGACGCTCTGCAGCGCCGACTTCTTCGGCACACGCCACGGATCGACGCGCGCAAAGCGCTGCATGGTGCGCGAATCGCGCAGCGCGAACTCCAACTCTCGGTACGAGTAGTCCATCAGACGCGCGATCACCGCGTAGCGCAGGACGGTCTCGCAGGTCAGCCCGATACGACCGCACGTGGCCGAGCCGCCGACGCAGCGGCCGACCATATCGAGCAGTTCAGGATGTTGATCGAGCAACAGGGACGCCAGTTCCATTTCGTCGGCGACGGTATGGTCAATCTGCGGCGCCTGGAATACACTTGATTGTTCGGTGCGTGTCGTGCGCATCGGGCTCTCCGGGTGTTTCGGTTGTTTCGTGGTTTGTTTCACCAGCGATGATAACCGAAACACCCTTTTCTTCACCCACCAAGCCCTCAATTCACGCCTGCTCAACGACTTGTGAGTTTGCGGACAGGAACGAGCCACTCCCGGACCACGGCGGGGCTGTTGTATTCCGCAGGGCGACCCGGCATCAGCCGAGCCCCGCCCCACGGGTGCTGCGATGTCGAAAGCAGCGGTTTTCGCCGGAGGTTGCCAGTGCCACCGTGGTACGGCCATCATGACGGTATGGAGTGGTGACAGGTCGCGTTGACCCCCGCCCTCCTGCTCGCCCGTCGCGGGCCCTCGGTGGCGGTTCGTTCGCGGGGTAGAGAGTCGGCGCGATGAGAGAATCGACCGCATCGACGGCCGGATCGACAAGCTCGCCAAACCGTAGCGGCCCTCGGCGAACGGGTCGCCCGGATCGAGGGCGCGCTGTTCCGGGAGCGCCCGACCGGGACCGACGGCTGATGCCGGTGCTGTGGCGCCGCTGGATCAGGCGCTGAGGAGGCGGGGCATGGATTTACGAAACTGCATCGCGTTCCTGCGTAAGTGGAGCACAACAGTCGGCGTGGTGTCGGTGCTCCTTCTGGTCAGCTCGTTCTTCTTCTTCGGAAGCGTCGTCAGCCACCGCGCCAACCTGCGAGACGCTGCACGGGGCAGCATGGTGGCGCAGCTACGCGCTGCCACGCGGTACGAAAGCCGCAGCGACTACGAACGAGCCGCGCACTGGTACCACGAGGCCGCATCTCGCGGGCACCCGGTAGCCAAGTACCACTTGGCGAACCTGCACCGCTTCGGGCACATCCCGAACCCCGACCTCGGCGCAGCGCTTGTGCTCATGCAGGAGGCGGCGAAAGGCCACTACGCCGACGCGCAGCTCAGCCTGGGCAACTTCTATCGCTTGGGCGTCGCCGGCGAGCCCGACCCCGTTGCCGGGTACCTTTGGGTAGACATCGCGCGATACAACCACGGCAGGCCCGCCGATCTCGCCGCATTCATGCTGTCCGCAGGAATGGAGACCGTCCTGGTGATTGACCATCTCACCGCTGAGCAAATCGAAGCCGTGCATCGGGAATCGCTCGCGTGGCGTCAGCAGTACCCCGAGATCTACGATCAAACCCTGTCCGAACACCCCTTAGCCGAAGAACCTCCCGAAGAACACGCGCCGGCATCAGGCCGGTAGGCGGTGGTACGGACCGTTGGCGGTTCCGGCGTCGCTCTGGCACGCGCACGGCGGATTACCCACGCTAAGAGCGACAAGGTCAGTAGCCCCGGGAAGAACCACCACGCGGCGTCCGACGGGAGTGCCGGGTCCATGCGCGATCCTACCGCACGTCGGGACGGCGCGGTACCGGCGGGGGCCGGTCGGGGCCTGGGTAATTTCGTATGTAATTCCCTCTGTAAAGGCCGCTACTCGGCTGCGGGCGGTTGACCTGAGGAGTTGGGCCGGCGGTTATTGAGGTCGGCGGTCGACCGGTCATGCAGCCCGGCGCGCCTGCCGGCCTCGGCGAGCGACAGGCAGAGCGCGCGGAGCTGGCTCATGCGCTTGAGCCGCGCCGTCACGGCTTTCGGGGACATATCCGGCTGCACGACGCCGTCGGTCACCGCTGGCAGACCTCCCGCACCATGCGGCGGTAGACGTCGACGGCGTGGTGGAGCTGCGCCAGCTCGATCCATTCGCCGTCGGTGTGGGCCTGGGCGATGTCGCCGGGACCCATCACGACGAGCTGCACGCGCTCCTTGAAGGCGTGCGCGTCGGTCCCGTACGGCACGGTACGGGCGCGCTCGGCGCCGGTGGCGGCCAGCGCGGTGCGCACCACCTCCGAGTCCGGGTCGACCTGGAACGGGGTGCCGGCGTGGGAGTCGACCTCCAGGCCGTGCGCGCGGGCGCGCTCCGACACCATCTCCAGCACGTCCGGCGTGCGGTCGCCGGGCGCCGGACGGAAGGACACCGTGCAGACCGCCTTGGGTGCGCTGACGTTGGGACGCGTGCCGAAGTCGGTGTAGACGACGTTGAAGCCGTTGGTCGGCGGATCGAAGTCGCGGTTCCAGAAGCTCTCGTCGGTGCGGAACGTCTCCGCCAGTCTTGGCAGCTCGGCCATGAAGGGCGCCATCAGCAGGTTGGCCGACACGCCGCGGCCGGTTGAGGTGTGGGCGGCGCGCCCATGTGCGGTGACGATCACGCGCGCCCCGCCCTTGTGGGCGTACACCGGCACCATGCGGGTCGGCTCGGCGATGACCCCGCAGCGCGGCAGCTCGGCGTTGTAGAGCTCCGACTCCTGGTCGATCTGCCGTGCGCCGCGGCCGGAGATCTCCTCGTCCGCCGTGGCCGCCACGTACACCGCGCGCTGGAGCTGGTCGTCCCGCAGCGCCGCCGTCGCGCACAGCGTGGCCGCCAGCGGTCCCTTCATGTCGCAGCTTCCCAAGCCGATCAGCCGGTCGTCGCGCACCACCGGGCTGTGCGGATCGGTCGACCAGCCGTCGCCCGGCACGGTGTCCACGTGCGAGTAGAACGCCAGCCCGCCGGCGCCGCTCCCCTTCTTGCCGATCACGCTGTCCTTGCGCAAGCCGGCGTCGTCGCGGTAGCTGAGCCGCTCGATCTCGAAGCCGTGGCGCTCCATGAAGCGCTCCACGACGTCGATTACCGGGGCGCTGCTCACCCGGCTCACCGAGTCGACGGCGACCAGGTCTCCGGTCAGGGCTACCGGGTCGGCCCCTGTCCCATCAGCCATTGCCGCCGCCCTCCGCCGGTGCGACCGGGCGGCCGGTGCGCGCCGACTCGTAGAGGGCGTCCATCAGCTCGCTCTGGCGCACGCCGTCGGTCGGGCCGGTCGCCGGCTCTTCGTCGCCACGGATCGCCGCCACGAAGTTGAGCGCCGTCGGCGTCGCCTCGCCCGTGCAGCTCAGCTCGTCGATCTCGCCGTCGCCGTCCCAGGCGCGCAGCCAGCTCCCCGACCAGCCGTCGATCGCCACGCGGCCGCCGGCGAATATGAACTCCATGCCGGAGGCGGACGCCGGGCAGTTGCCGGAGATGACGATGGTGGCTAGCACGCCGCTCTCGAAGCGCGCGACCACGGCGGAGTTGATGTCCACCGGCATCCCCATGAAGTCGACCATCGCGTAGACCTCGGTGGGGCTGGACTCCAGGGTCCAGATCAGGCTGTTCAGCAGGTGGGCGCCGGAGTCGTAGGCCTGCCCGCCGCCGGCGAGCACCGGGTCGCGTTTCCAGGGCCGGCCGCTGGAGGTGAGCTTCAGCCACGGCTGCGTCAGGTAGCCGGTGACCAGCTCCAGCTTGCCCAGCCGCTCGCTGCGGACGATGGAGCGCAGCCGCTGGAAGGTCGGGGTGCAGGGCGTGTTGTAGCCGATCAGGAGCAGCTTGCCGGCGGCCTCCACGCGGTCGCGCAGCGCGTAGGCGTCGGCGACCGTGGTGACCATCGGCTTCTCCACCAGCACGTGGCAGCCGGCGGCCAGCGCGCGCGAGGCGTGCTCACAGTGCATGCTGTGCGGGGTGGCGATGACCACGCCGTCCAGGCCGGATTCGGCGTAGAGCGCGGCCTGATCCGTGAACAGGGCCGGGCGCGGCGCGTCCGGGATGTGCTCGGCGATGAAGCGGTCCATGAGGTCCGTGCTCACGTCGCACACGGCGGCCAGCTCGGCGCCGTCCGCGGCGACCAGGGATTGGGCGTGCCGGCGGGCGATGCCGCCGCAGCCGACCAGGCCGATCCGCAAGGGGGTTTCGGGTGTCATGGGGCGGCATGGTAGAGGGAGCGGGGCCGGCTGCCCAGTGCGCGGCCGTGTCGATCGACGATCGCTTCCGGCGCCGGCGGCGTGGTATGAATCGGGCGATGAAGCTGCCGCAGGCGATGCCGGAAGACGCCGGCCTGGAGCCGCGCCGCCAGGCGGTGATCGACGTGCTGAAGGACCGCTTCGCCCGTGGCGAGATCGAGCTGGCCGAGTACGAGCGGCGCATCACCGCGGCCGCGGAGGCGCAGCGAGTGGGCGATCTGGCGGCGCTGGTGAGCGATCTGGGTCGCAGCGCCGTGCCGCCGAGCCTCCCGGAGGAGAAGCAGCAGCTCGTGACGGTGATGAGCTCCCGCAACCAGCTCGGCGACTGGCTGCGTGCCGATGCGGTGGAGGTATTCGCGTTGATGGGGTCGGTCAGCCTGGACTTTACCGAGGTGCGGCCCGGCGACCGCCCGGTCGTGGTCGAGCTGCGCACCATGATGAGTGAGATCAGCTTCAAGGTGCCGCCCGGCATGCCGGTGCAGATGGACGTGAACACGATCATGGCGGACGCGTCGGTGCACCGGAGCGTCTCGACGGAGCCGGTGGTCGGCCACGGCATCGTCGTCCGCGGCGTCGCGGTGATGAGCTCGGTCGCGGCCCGCGTGCCGCGCTAACCGAAGACCGCGAACACGCTGATCAGGTAGTAGGCGGCGATCGCCAGCATGGCGGCGCCGGCGACGCGGTTGATGATGCCCTTGTGGCGTCCCAGGAAGCGGACGATCGTCTGGCTGAACGCCCCCGAGGCGAGCGCCAGCACCAGCAGCGGCGTGCCGATGCCGATCGCGAAGATCACGAAGTTCAGCATGTTGACGCCGAATTCGCCCACCGACACGGCGAGCTGCTTGGAGAAGAAGGCGCCGATGAAGCCGGGGTTGCACGGCAGCACGATGAAGCCGAAGAAGGCGCCGTAGCCGAACGCGGCCAGCACCGGGTTGCTGGCGGTGGGCGCGCGCACCACCGGCAGCAGGCGGCTGAAGTCGACGTTGAAGATCAGGAGCACGCCGATGACCGCCAGCACCGCGAAGGCGATCGGCGAAGCGACGGCGGTGACGCCGGTGAGCGACAGCTCCAGCAGCGTGGAGAAGACCAGCCCGATGCCGATCATGGCGGCGGTGACGCCGGCCACCACCGCCAGGCCCATGATCAGAGGCGCGCGGCGGGCGCCTTCCCGCTGGCCGGCCAGGAAGGCGATGAACCCCGGGTAGAGCGGCAGCACGCAGGCCGCCGTCAGGGGCGTGGCCAGCCCCAGCAGAAAGCTGGTGGCCAGGTTACCGAGCGTGGCGGAGCCTCCCGGTCACCGGACGCTCACGCGGATCCGGAATCCGACCCGCCCTCGACGGCCGGGCAGGCCGCGATCTGTTCCTGCAGGAAGTCCGGCCGCTTGACGCCGCGCCGGAGCAGCGTCCGCTCGGTCTGGCCCGGGCAGATCAGGATCACCGGCGCGGATGGCGGGTTGAGCACGGCCACGCCGAACTCGTCGCGCAGCGACCGCGACAGCTCCACGGGGGAGACTGCGAACAGCCAGTCGAATCCGTGGCGATCCAGGTGGCGGACGACCTGGCTCTGCGTCTCGTTGGGGTCGGTGTTGAGGGTGACGGAGATCACCGCGTCGCCGACCTCCTCGTGCAGGGCGGCGAGCTGCCGCTGCTGGCTGGTGCAGGTCGGGCACCAGACCGCGAAGGTCTCCAGCAGGATCGGCTTGTCCGCGAACTGGGCGAGCGTGAACGTGTCGCCGGTGCGGATGTCGGTGAGCTCGACCCCGAGCCAGGCGACGGCCGGCTCCGCTGCCGATTCGTCGGCGGCTTCGTCGGCCGCGTGCGCGGCCGCTCCCATCGCGAGCAGCGCGGCGGCGATGAGGCTGGTGGTGGCGAGTCTGCGCCTGGTCCGTTTCATGCGTTGCATTCCTTCTTCGGTGGTTCTATCGGTGGTGATCGTCCGAGCCGCCGCTATCTTACCGCTTGCGCCCCAATACCCGTCGCCTGCGGCTCCGCGTATCGGCCCATCCCAACCTCCTCAAGATGTCTTCCGGCCCTGCCGCTCAAGCGGCATGTCCGTCAGACTCCTTGAGTGCCCGCCACCGACCGTTCATCCTGTGTGCGGAGAATGAAGATGGCGGAGATCAAGATCACGATCAGCGACAACGGACCCTACCTGGTCAGCGGACCGGTGCCGCTGCTGGACGCGCGCGGCAACCCGGTGGAGGGGGCCTCGGACAAGATGGCGCTCTGCCGCTGCGGCGCGTCGAGCAACAAGCCGTTCTGCGACGGCACCCATCGCGAGATCGGCTTCAGCGGCACGTAGCGGCGCACCCGTCCGGTCCGGCACCGCCTGACCCCGGAGGGTGCGGCCTGACCCCGGAGGGTGCGGCCTCAGGCGAATTCCTCCGAGCGCTGGAACATGCCGGTCGGCACGGCGTCTCCTGACGGGATCTTGCCGACCGGGTTGCGGGACGGCGCCGTGCCGCGCGCGGGATAGGCTTCGAAGAACGGCCACTCGGCCAGGTCGGCCTTCACGCGCGTGGGGCTGTAGCGGAAGGTGAGTCCCACGCGCGGGCGCCCGTCGCGGCTGGACGTCGATCCGTGCACGAGGCCGATGTCGTGCAGGGACATCTGGCCGGCGCGCAGGTCCATGCTGACCACGCGGTCGTCATCGATGCGTTCGCCGGGAATCTCCTGCGCCAGCGCGTAGTCGGCCCGATCGCTGATGCGGTGCTCGAACGCGCCGTCGCGATGGCTGCCGGCCACCACCTGCATGGCGCCGTTGCCGGCGTCGGTGTCGAACACGGCCAGCCACACCGTGGCCGCTTGCAGCGGCGCGAGCGGCCAGTACTGGCCGTCCTGGTGCCACGGCACGTTCTGCCGGCGATTGTCGGCCGAGGCGACCTCGCCTGCCGCCGGCAGCTTGCAGAAGAACTGCGCGCCCCAGCAGTAGAAGTCGCCGCCCAGCACGCCCTCCACGTAGTCGAGGATGGGCGCGAACCGCGACAGCTCGTACACCCAGCGGTTGGCCTTGTGCCAGCAGTTGACCCGGTTGATGTCGGTGCCGGCCGGCAGCTTGGCGAGCAGCTCGCGGAAGCGGGTCTGCACCGTCTGCACGGAAGCGTCGTCCAGCACCGGGAGGCCCCGCACGTAGCCGTCCCGTCGATAGTCGGCCACCGCCTCGGCCGACAGCGGCACTGCCCGGGAGCTGGCGGTCAGCGGCTGCTGGCCGGCCATCGCTACTGCCACCCGAAGCGCCGGGCCGCCTCCGCCGCGGTGAACTCCGCGCTTTCGGCGAAGCGGCGCTTGCCGTCCTCCAGGTCGATCACGGACTGGACGGCGGCCAGGGTTTCCTCGGCGCGGTCCACCGGCACGCGCAGGCAGCCGTTGCTGTCGGCCATCACCAGGTCACCCGGGCGGATGCGGAGCTGGCCGACGGTGATCGGCGCGCCGAGGCGCACGGGGCAGAACACGCCGTGGCCGGGCACCACCCCCCACGCGAACATCGGCAGCCCCACGTCGCGGATCCCGTCCAGGTCGCGAATGGTGCCGTCGACGACCACCCCGGCGACGCCGAGCCGCTTGTGCATGACCGCCATCACGTCGCCGAACGACGCGCCGCGCCCCGGGCGGCTGTCGACGTCGCGCATGACCACCACGTGCGGCCCTGCGGCCTCCTCCAGGTGGCGGTAATGGTCACGCCAGCTCGCCGCCGGCGAATCGGGGTCGTTGGTGGTCACCTCCACGGTGGCGGCGTAGCCGATCACGCTGCCCAGCTCGGGGAGCAGGCAGCGGATCGTGTGGTCGGTATACTCCTCGTTCGGCAGGCCGAAACGCGTGACCATGGCGTTGAAGACGGTCGGCGTGTCGTGCGCTGCCAGTCCTGCGAAGACGTGGTCCGGTAGGCGTTGCATCACGGTCCGGATAGTGCCCCGCCGCCGCCGAGCGCGGCTACTCCGCGATGGCGGCCAGCGCCTCCTGCAGGTCGAGCGAGAGGTCGATCGCCAGCGCCAGGTAGGCGCCGCCCAGCGCGTAGACGGCGGCGAGCGCCGCGTCCTCGGCTTCCTGCAGCGGCAACGCCGAGTCGGCCAGGTCGGTGTCGCTGATCGCGCCGGCGGCGTGCCGGCGTGCTGCCTGCTCGGCCTGCAGGCGGGCGCGCTCCAGGCGCAGCGCTGCCAGCTCCTCTGCCGCTATGGCGCGCTCCAGGTCGAGGCGCGACCGTTGGAGGCCCTGTTCCGCCGTGCCCTGCGCGGACACCAGCGCCCGCCGCGCCGACTCCGCCTGCGCCTCCGCCTGCTGCACCGCGATGGCCTGCTTGCCGCCGTCATGCAGCGTGTAGCTGCCGGTCACCGAGACGCTCAGGCCGCCCAGGCCCGGAGCGCCCGAGCCCTTGGTGTAGTCGACGCTGGCCGAAAGCGACGGCAGCGAGCCGCGCTGCGCCTGGGCCAGCCGCAGCCGTGCCGCCTCGAGCTGCGCCCGCGCCTCCAGCACGGCCAGCGCACTGTCCGGGTCGGCCATCCCCGCGGAGGCTTCCAGCAGGCCGCTCGCCGCTCGCCGCAACGCTTCCGCGTCGACCTCCGGAGCGACCAGCGCGGTTTCCGGCAGATCCAGGTCGGCGAAGAACGCGGCCGAGTCGAGCGCCAGCGACGCGCGCGCGTCGGCGGCCGCGTTGCGCCGTTCGAACGCCGTGATGCGGGCGCCCAGCAGGGCGATCCGGTCGGCCGCCTGCTGGTCCACGAGCGACTGCGTGTTGGCAAGCTCGCGCTCCGCGATGGCCAGCCGCTCCTCGGCGACGGCCAGCGCCGCCGTCCGCTCGGTCAGCCCGACGAAGGTCACGGCGACCTGCTGCGCCACGTCGTTCTGCGTGCTCGCAAGGCGCAACCGCGCCAGGCGCAGGTCGTCCCGGCGGCCGGCCAGGGCGACGGCAGTCGTCGACAGCCGGCCGGCCGGAAGCAGGTCCTGGGAGATCGACACGCTCTGTGCGTCCGTGAAGCGCTCCTCGTCGCCCGACCCGCTCCGGTCCAGGTCGTCCAGCTCGACGCCGGCGGTGTAGGAGCCGGTGATGCTCATCCCCCACGGCAGGTCCACCTGCGCCGAGACCGTGCCGCCGGCGTCGGCGTCGAAGGTGTCGACCACATCGTCGAAGGTGCCGTCCTCCCACGGGGCCAGGCTGACGCCGGCTCTCAAGGGGGTGGCGCGCAGCGACACGGTCACGCCGCCGTGCTCGATCTCGGCCATGCGCAGCGACAGCGCCGCCGACTCGACCGCCGCCCGCGCCTGTATCACGGACGGGTGCGAGGCGAGCGCGGCCTGAACCGCGGCGACCAGGCCGAGCCCGTCCTGAGCGGCTGCCGGAGCCGCCGCGGCGATGAGCGCCGCGAGCGCCGGCAGCCAGACCCGTCGGCTCACCGGCTCTCCCAGACCGCCAGCACGTCGGTGCCGGCGGCGTCGTGCAGGCGGATCCACGCGAAATAGGCCGCCCACTGCGCCGCGCGCAGCGCGTCCTCCGCGCCCACCAGGTCGGCCTGCGAGGAGGCGAGTTGGGATTCGGTGAGCAGGCCGGCATCGAACTGCTCCTGGGTGCGGCGGGTGTTCTCCGCCTGCAGCTCCAGTTGCAGCCCGCGCAGGGTCACGGTGCCGAGCGCCTGCTGCGCGCTGGCGTAGGCGCCGGCGGTGGCGAGCTGCAAGTCGGAGGCCGTGCTCTCAACGGTGGCCCGGCTGCTGGCCACGGTGTTGGTGGCGGTCTGCAGGTCCAGGGCCGAGGTGCTCTGCATGGACTTCAGCTTCAGGTCCAGCTCGTCGATCTCGAGCTGGCGGGCGGCGAAGTCGTGCTCGACCCGCGCCGCCGTCGTCGCGAGATAGGAGTCGAGGGCGCCCAGATCGGCCGTCTCGGGCGGCTGCGAGGCGAGGGCCGCCGCGTCCAGCACGGCCATGTCGATGCCGGTGGCGTCCGCCAGGTCGGGCAGCGTGGTGAACTGGCGCGTGTTGCGCGCGCCCGCCAGGTTCAGCTCCGCGTTCAACGCCGCCACGCGGGCCTGCAGCTCGGTGACCGGGCTGGCGGCGCCGATCTCGACGCGCTCGGCCGCCTGTTGCAGGTCGAGCTGTGCCAGCCGCAGGCGCTCCTCCAGCATGCTCAGGTTCTCATTGGCCTGCTGCAGGCGCACGTACGCCTCCGCCAGCGACAGCAGCTCGCGCACGGTTGCCTGCCCGAAGGTGAGCTGCGCGCGCTCCCACTGCAGCTCGGCCTTGATCTGGTCCAGGCGTGCGTCCGAGGAGGCGATGGAGCGGTCGTAGGCGACGCGGGAGTTCTCCAGCGTCAGCGCCGCCGACTGCAGTGTCGGGTTGGCCGCTTCGGCGGTGGTCAGCATCCCGGTAATGGACAGCTCCTCCGCGACAGCGGGAAGCGCGAGCGTCGCCAGCAGGGCGACGAGAACCGGTAGCAGGGTGCGAGTCTTCATGGAATTCCTCCAACAGGGGTCATCCGCGGAGGCCTTGCCCAAGGCCCGCGGATGGGGTCGAGGCGAGATCGGCCGCCGATGGTGCGGCGCGCAGATCCTTCGAAACCGTGACGGGCTCGACGCCCGCCGCGGCGTGCTGCACATCGGTAGGGATCACCTCCGTGCCCATTATACGGTGCTGCTCCTCGCCGGCTGAGATCAGCCGCGCGGGGACCCTGATCACGAACGTCGTACCGGGCGATTCCCGGCTGTCCACGTCGAGGCTGAAGCCGTGCGCGTCGGTGATGCTGCGCGCGATCGACAGGCCCAGTCCGAAGCCGGAGGAGGTGCCGGCGCCGCGGTAGAACGGGTCGAACAGGTGGGGAAGGTCCTCCGCGGCGATGCCGGGGCCGGAGTCGGCTATGCGAACTTCCAGATCGCCGCCGGCGACGGACGCCGACACGGTCACGGTGCCGTCCTCCGGCGTGAAGCGCAGCGCGTTATCCAGGATGTTCTCGTACGCGCGCGACAGCAGCGCGGCATCCAGCGGTGCTGCAAGGCGTTCGGGAATGCGGAGCTCCGTCCTCAGGCACCGCTTCAGCACGGCCGCGTCGCCGGCGATGCCGTCGCACAGCTCGCGATGGAACGCGGCCAGTCCCGTCGGCACCGGATCGATCTGCCACTGGCTGGACGACAGGCGCACGTACTCGATCAGCTCGCTGACCCGGGCGCCCAGCAGGTCCGCCTTCTCGGCGATGATCCCCAGGTAGCGCTCACGCGTGTCCCGGTCTTCTGCCATGCCGTCGGCGATGGCCTCCAGGTATCCCTTGATCGCCGTGAGCGGCGTCTTCACGTCGTGCGTCACCGCGGCAAGCAGCCGCGAACGGCGCTCGGTCTCCTCCTTGAGGGCGCCGCGCATGGCGTCGAACGATCGCGCCAGCGACGCCAGCTCCGAGTTGCCTCGCGCGGTGAGCTCGAAGTCCAGGTCACCGTCGGCGACCCTGCGGGTGGCGCGCTGCAGGCGGGTGACCGAGCGGTTGACCCCGGTGGCGATGATCCATGCCCCGGCGGCGGCGATCACCGCCAGCGGCAGGAAGATCACCAGCCCGTAGCGCAGCATCCAGCCCAGCCAGCCCGGACGCGCCAGAGCGGGCACTGCCGGAGACGGCATGCTCAGCAGGAACGTACCGGCCAGCTCGCCGTCGTTGAACAGAGGTTCCAGCATGGTGCGGATGTCACGGTCCGCGCGGGAGGCCCGCAGCAACTCGCGCGGATCCACCGCGGCGCCGGGGCCATACTCCGCGGCAGTGGAGAAGAGCACCAGGTTCTCGGTGTCCAGCACGGTCAGCACGACCCCGTCGGGCAGGTTGATGCTGTCCTGCTCGCCGGCCAGGACCCGCGGCACTTCGTCGCGGATGGCGCGCATCGCCAGCGGGAAGTCCCGCTGCGCGATGTCCGTTGGCTGGCGCAGCACGGCGCTGGCGCCTGCGTAGATGGCTGAGACCAGGACCGGTGACAGGGCGACCGCGGCCACCAGCAGCAGGAGCTGGGTGCGCAGCCTCACGAGGAGTCCTCCAGGGTGGGGTTGAACCGGTAGCCGACGCCGCGCACGGTCTGCACCCAGCGGGCACCGTCGTCGCCGAGCTTCTTGCGGATGCGCTGCACGTGCACGGTGACCGTCGACAGGTCGCCGAAACGGTTGCCCCAGACGCGGTCGTAGATCTGCTCGGCGGTGAACACCTGCCCGGGCGAGGCGGCCAGCATCGCCAGCAGCTCGAACTCCCGGCGCGCGAGGTTGAGGGGCTGTCCGTCGAGCGTTGCGGCGTACCCGTCGGGGTCGATGGCAAGCGGCCCATAGCGCAGGCCGGGCTCGGCCGTGTCCGCCGACGCACGCCGGCGGCGCAGGTGGGCGCGCACGCGCGCCGCCAGCACCTTGGGCGAGAACGGCTTGGTGACGTAGTCGTCGGCGCCGACGCCGAAGGCGAAGATGCTGTCCTCTTCGGCGTCGCGGGCGGTCAGGACCAGCACCGGCAGGTCGTGGCGGCGGCGCAGGTCGGCCAGCAACTCGAATCCGTCCCTGCCGGGAAGGTTGACGTCCAGCAGCAACAGGTCGAATTCCTGCTCCTCGATGACAGGCAGCGCACCCTCGGCCGAGTCCTTCACCGTGACCTCGACGCCTTCCTTCTCCAGGTACATGCGCAACAGATCGCTGATGGCGCGATCATCCTCCACGACCAGCACCTTTCCCTGCACCGCTACGGACCCACGCAGAGCATAGCGCGCCGGGCATAAACCGGGGCTTAACGGGCGCTGAAAGCGGGCGGAACCCGCGCCGTGGCGTCGTGGCCTCCATCATCGCAACGACGCCCTCCAGCCTCTTCCGCATCAGCCGCGTGAGGACGCCTCAGTCGGTGTTCGAAGGCGTGCCATTTCTACGCCATGATACGCATTTACCTTCATAAAGTAAAGTTTAATATCAATATTTATAAGGTATTCTGTCACTCGGTGGCGGCTCCGGCTCGTGCCGGCCGGTGAGCCGGCCGTCGCGGGCGCAGAGGCTGTACCGGCACGACCAGGCGCCCGATTCTCCAAACTGACCCGCAACCGGTGACACTTCCGGTCTACCGGCGGTACCATGGAGGTGAGGCAGAGCCATGACCCCACCCGTCCGGACCGCGTTGCACGCTGCCTACGTGCTGGCCCTTCCGGTGCTGCTGGTCGGGATCTTCGTCGGCGGCTTCGTGTCACTGGCGGAGATCGAGGAGTACGAGGGCGTGCGCGAGCTCACCGTCTACGGCTCCCCGATCACGCCGCTGTTCGTCGGCGCGACCGCCGGTCCGGTGCTGTTGCTGGCCTATCTGGCCTACTGGCTGGTGCGCCACCTGTCCGGCGGCGGCAAGCGGTCCCGGCGCAAGCGCTGACCGCGGCCGCCAACCTCAGAGCCTGAGCTTCACGACCACCTTGACGGTCGGCACGGCCGAGCCGGCGACGCAGCCGGGCTTGTGCGCGTCCTGAGGGTAGAGCACGACGAACATGCCCGGTTCCAGGACCACGGGCAGGCCGCCGTCGTGGCGGAACAGCTCCGCGTCGCCGTCGGCCTGGTAGCCTTCGCCGGGCGGCATCGCGCCTATGTCGTCCCAGTACAGGGTCTCCCGGCCGGAGACGATGTAGTGCACGTCCAGCCAGGCGCGGTGCGCCTCGTACGGCAGCTCGGCCGGCGCCTTCGTGGTGTAGCGGTTGACCATCACGTACATGCGCTCGCCGCCGACCTCATGTCGGCCGGTGGCCAGCTCCTCGAAGCCGCCGCGGCGCAGGAACGCGAACGCATCCGCCAGTCCGTCGACGGCTGCGTACGTGTCGGCGTTGTCCAGCCGGTCCAGGATCATGGCAGTGCCCCCGTGCGCTCCACCGGCCAGCCGTGCTTGCCGGCCTGCACCGCCAGCCACTCCCGGTACGGCCGGGGGGCCGGATCCGGATCGCCCAGGCCGGCCTCGTGGCGCAGGCGCAGCAGCGGGTGGTCGCGCTCGGTCTGCGGCAGCGTGACCGGCCGCCGGTAGGCGCCGGACTCGAAGATCGCCAGGATGATCTCGATGATGTGGCGCCCGCGGCGTCCGTCCGAGGGAGGGCTGCCGCCGGCGTCCAGCGCGTTGACGTAGTCGTCCACGTACCAGTACTCGCCCTCCGACACCCCGTCCGGCACTGGCGCCGGAGGCTGTTGCTCGCTCAGCGCCTCCCACTCGGCGCGGCCCGGCACCGCCCACGGCACCGGCAGGATCCAGCCGCCGTCGTAGTGCCAGCGCAGACGCCCCTCGGTGCCGGCGATCTCGAAGCCCAGCGCCTCCCGCTCGATGCCCGGGAACATGTGCTGGTGGAGCGTGCCGGTGAGCATCTCGTCGAACTCCAGCGTGGCCGTGATCTGCTGGCCGGCGATGGTGCCCATGCCGGACGGCGACTGCACCACGTCCTCAGCCGTGACCGGCCGCCCGTTCGTGAGCAGGGTGGCGGTCACCCGCCGGCACGGCCCGGTCACCGACAGCAGCCCGCTGAGCATGTGCGTGCCCATGTTCATCAACTCGTAGCCGCCGTAGTAGCCCTTGCCGTTGGAGGTGACGTGCAGCGGCACGCCGATGCGGCCCGCGTCCAGCGCCTGCTTGACGGCGCGCAGCGAGCGCAGCGAGCTGCCCTGGTGGTGGACGGCGATCCGGGTGCCCAGCTCCTCGGCACGCGCAAGCAGCGTGTCGGCCTGCGCCAGGTCGACCGTCATCGGCTTCTCCACGTCCAGGTGGCAGGAGCGGGCGGCCAGCACGCGCATGGCCAGCGGAAAGTGCAGGTCGGTCTGCACCGGCACGATGACGATGTCCGGCTCGACGGCCGCCAGCATCTGCTCGATGTCGTCGAAGCGGGCGCCGACGCCGAGCTCGTCGCCCAGCGTGTCCAGCCGCTCGCGGTCCAGGTCGCAGAGCCCGACCACGTCGGTGCGCGGGTGGTAGCGATACCCGCGCGATGCGTGTCCGCCCCGTGTGCCGCACCCCAGCAGCGCGGCGCGGTAGATCTTCGCCATGACAGCCGATACTCGACCCGGGCGGCCTGCCGGTCAAGCCGCCCGGCGAGTCGGCCGCAGCACTACTCGGTGCGCGCCAGCATCCCGCCGTCCACCGTGAGCGCCGTTCCGGTGATGAAGGACGCCTCGTCCGAGGCCAGGAACAGCACCGCGTTGGCCACGTCCTCGGGCGTGCCCAGGCGCTTGGCGGGCACCATCTGCGCATAACGGACCTCCTGATCGGGCGGCGCCCCCTCCCACGCCGGCGTCAGGATCGCGCCGGGCAGCACGGCGCAGACGCGGATGTCCGGCCCGTAGTCGATAGCGAGAGTCCTGGTCAGGCCCAGGACCCCGGCCTTGGCCGCGTCGTAGGCCGTGCACGCGGGCAGGCTTACCAGCGAGTGCACGGAACCGGTGCTGACGATCACGCCCCCGCCGGTCCTGCGCATGACGGGGATCCCGTACTTGGCCGCCAGGAAGATCGCCTTCAGGCCGACGTTCAGGGTGTCGTCCCAGTCCTTCTCGTCCAGCTCGGTCGCCACGCCGTCGCGCACCCGGATGGCGTTGTTGTGCACGATGTCGACCCGCCCGAATGCCTCCTCGGTGCGCGCGAACATGCCGATGACGTCATCGCGCGCGCCGACGTCGGCACGGACGACGATCGCCGTGCCGCCCGCGGCCCGTATCTCGCCGGCGACCCGCCGGCCCCGCGATTCATCGACGTCGGCGATGCAGACCGAGGCGCCTTCACGCGCCAGGACTTCCGCGGTGGCCCGGCCGATTCCCGAGGCGGCGCCGGTAACGATGGCCGCCTTGCCGGCGACTCTTCCCGTGGTGTTCATGGCAGGTCTGGTCCTCTTCGATTATGGGGAGATTAGGGACCTTATCGATTTCTTGTAAGATTGCTAAGGTCCGCATAGACTCCTGAGCAGTGGACCCGATCCGCAATCCGTACACGCCTGGGGCCGGCACGCCGCCGCCCGAGTTGGCCGGCCGCAACGAGATCCGCAGCACGGCGCTCGTCGCGTTGCAGCGGGCGATGATCGGCCGACCCGGCAAGAGCATCATCATGGTCGGCCTCCGGGGTGTGGGCAAGACCGTGCTGCTCGACCGGATCCTCGACGACGCCGAGGCCAGAGGCGTCCGCGCGCTCCGCATCGAGGCACCCGAAGATCGGTCTCTGCCGTCAATGCTGGCGCCCCAGTTGCGTTCGGCGATGTTGAGACTCTCCGCTGGCGGCGCTGCCGGTGAGCTCGCCCGCCTCGCTCTCAGAGGTCTTGCGGGCTTTGTCCGTGCCCTCAAGGTCAAGTATCAGGACATCGAGGTCGGCCTGGATTTCGAGCCGGAGCCGGGCCTGGCCGATAACGGCGATCTGGAATCTGACCTGCAGGATCTGTTCGAGGTCGTCGGCAGGGCGGCCAAGGCGGCCGGGGCGTGCGTCGCCCTGTTCGTCGACGAGCTGCAATACGTGCGCCAGGAGGAGCTCGCGGCGCTCATCATCGCGCTCCACCGCGCCGCTCAGCGGCAGTTGCCGGTCACGATGGTAGGGGCGGGCCTGCCACAATTGCGAGGCCGCATGGGCAAGGCGAAGTCGTACGCCGAGCGCCTGTTCGAGTTTCCCGAGATCGGCGTGCTTTCGGATGAGGACGCAAGGCTCGCCATCGCCAAGCCCGCTGCCGACGAGGGCGTGGCGATCGACGACGACGCGCTGGACGCGATCGTCACGAGAACGCAACGCTATCCGTACTTCCTTCAGGAATGGGGAAAGCACGTGTGGGACGCCGCGGAACGCTCCCCGATCACGGCCGCGGTCATCGATGAGGCCTCCGAATGGGCGATCGCGGCGCTGGATGCGAGCTTCTTCCTGGTCCGTTTCGATCGGCTCACCCCGGCCGAGAAACGGTATCTGCGCGCGATGTCTGAGCTCGGAACCGGTCCGTACCGTTCCGGAGAGATAGCGAGGGAGCTGGGCACCCTGGTGACCTCGGTAGCTCCGCTTCGCGGTCAGCTGATCAACAAGGGCATGATCTGGAGTCCGAGCCACGGAGACACCGCGTTCACCGTGCCCATGTTCGACGAGTTCATGCGGCGGATCATCCCGGGAGACGACTGGCGCGCCACTCGCACGTAGACGCAGCGTATGACGTCGTCGGCGATCCCGACGAACTCGTGCACATCGATTGGTCCGACGAGTGGCGCGGCGGCGATGGACCGGTTTCTCTTCCGCGGCCGGCGGCAGTACGTTGAAGATGCGATGAGCACCGTGGACACGCGGCCCGTCGCCGCAGAGCCGACCTTCAACGAAGGGCTGTCCCTGACCGTGGACCGCGCGCTGCGCCACCTGGACCTGCCGTCCGGCCTGCCGGAGCAGATCAAGGCATGCGACTCGGTGCTGCAGCTCCACTTCCCGGTGCGGTTCGACGACGGCGTGCTGCACATTTTTCGCGGCTGGCGGGCAACGCACAGCTCCCACCTGCTGCCGGCCAAGGGCGGCATACGCTATGCCTGCTGCGTCGACCAGGACGAGGTGGAGGCGCTGGCCGCGCTGATGACCTACAAGTGCGCGCTGGTGGACGTTCCGTTCGGTGGCTCGAAGGGCGGCGTGAACCTCGAACCGGGCGACTACTCGGAGCGCGAGCTGGAGCTCATCACCCGACGCTTCGCACGGGAGCTCATCTCGCGCGGCTATCTCAGCCCCGGCGGCAACGTGCCGGCGCCGGACATGGGCACCGGCGCGCGCGAGATGGGCTGGATCGCCGACATCTACCGGATCATGCACCCGGAGGAGATCAACGCGCTGGCGTGCGTGACCGGCAAGCCGCTCACCATAGGCGGCATTCCGGGCCGCACCGAGGCGACCGGGCGCGGCGTGCAGTTCGCGGTGCGCGAGCTCTTCCGCCGCCCCGAGGACCTGGCGCTGGCCGGCCTGGAAGGCGGCCTGGAGGGCAAGCGGATCGTCGTGCAGGGGTTGGGCAACGTCGGCTACCACCTGGCCAGGTACCTGTCCGAGGAGGACGGCGCTGTGATCGTCGGCGTGATGACGCGCGAAGGCACGGTCCTGGACGACGGCGGCATCGACGTGGACGGGCTGCGCGCCCACCTGGATGAGGCGGGCGGCATCGAGGGGTTTCCCGGCGGGCGCGCGGATGTCGGCGCGGACGCGTTCCTGGCGACCCCCTGCGACCTGCTGGTGCCGGCCGCGATCGAGGGCCAGATCCACCGCGGCAACGCCGCCGCCGTGCAGGCCAGCCTGGTGGTGGAGGCGGCCAACGGCCCGGTCACCTTCGGCGGTGACGAGATCCTCAGGCAGCGCGGCATCCCGGTGCTGCCCGACCTGTTCGTGAACGCGGGCGGCGTCACCGTCTCCTACTTCGAGTGGATCAAGAACCTGTCCCACATCCGCTTCGGCCGCATGGACCGCCGCCTGGACGAGGGGCGTGGCGAGCGCATCGTCAGCGCCCTGGAAGCGATGACCGGCCGCTCGGCCGACGCGTCGCTGCGCGCCGAGCTGATCTCCGGCGCCGACGAGCTGGCGCTGGTCCGCTCGGGCCTGGACGACACCATGCGGCAGGCCTACGACGAGATCAGCCGGACCTTCCACCACAACGACGCGATCGACGACTACCGCACCGCGGCCTACGTGGTCGCCATCACCAAGATCGCCAACACCTACCTCGACCTGGGCATATAGGCCACGCAGACTGGCGGCGTCACGACATCTGCCGGCGCACCAGGTCGCGAAAGGGGCCGTCCCGGTTGGCCAGGTCCTCGAAGCGGCCGACCTGGACGACCTTCCCGGCTTCGAGCACGTAGATGCGGTGCGCCTCGCGGATCGTCGACATCCGGTGGGCGATGACGATGCGCGTGGCGGTGGACGCGCGTATGCTTTCCATCAGCGCCGCCTGGTTCCTGCGATCCAGCCAGTTGGTGGCCTCGTCCAGAAACAGGATGCGCGGATTGCGCACCAGTGCGCCCGCGATGCGGATACGCTGGCTCTGCCCGCCCGACACGACCGCCGCACGCTCGCCCATGCTGGTGTGCATCTGCATCGGCATCGCGGCGATGTCGCGCTCCACCGCCGCCTGGCGTGCGGCGCGCCAGGCATCGTCGGCGGTCAGGGTCCGGTCCAGGCCGATGATGTTGTCGAGCACCGTGCCTGAGTGCACGCCGCCGTCCTGCAGGACCACGCCGACCTGCCGGCGGACGGCAGTCCGGTCCAGATGGGCAAGGTCGCGGTCGTCGTAATAGACGGCGCCGCCGGACGGCGTCTCCAGGCCGAGCGCGAGGCGGACCAGCGTGCTCTTGCCGGCTCCCGACTCGCCGACGATGGCGATGAACTCGCCCGGCGCGGCATGCAGGCTGACGCGGTCCAGGGCCGGCGGTCCGGCGTTCTTATAGCGGAAGCTCACCGACTCCAGGCGAAGTCCGCCGCCGAGCACGATGGGGGAAGCCGGCCCGCGTCCGTCGTCGGGGGTCGCGGCCAGAACCGGCCCGACCTGCTCGCAGGAGGGGGCCACCGACGCGACCGCCTCGAACGCGGCGCCAAGCGCGACGATGGCGCCGTAGAAGATCATCGAACCGACGTAGACGACGACGAACTCCGACACCCCCAGGGTGCCGGCCGGCCGCGCCGCGGCAACGGCGAACAGGGCCGCCGCCGCCGCCAGCGGCACCGCGGCGCCGAACGCCTTCAGGTGCTCGTTCAGGAAGCCGACGCGAATCTCCGCCAGCTTCTGCTCGCGGTAGCGCCGCGCCCAGGACGCGCGCGCCGAACCCTCGGCGCCGGCGGCCTGCAGCGTGCGGACGCCGTCGATGATCTGCGCCAGGTGGCCGGCGAGCCGCCGCTCCGTGCGCAACCGCCGGCGCTGCGGCGCGATCTGCGCCGCCCCGAGCGCGACCGTCCCGGCCAGGGCGGCGGCGCCGATGGCCAGCGTCACCCAGCCGAGCACGGCGTCGTACAGGAGGACGAGCGAGATCGACGGGACCAGAAACAGCGCGGACAGAAGCGCGGTCCCGGCGGCTCCGGACAGCCGGTCGCGCACGGTCTGGAACGCCACGGCCCGCATGGATACCTCGCCGGAGCTGTAGGCGCGGTAGAACCCGGTCGGCAGCCGCAGCAGGCGGTCCCACAGCGCGGCGGTGGCGCGAGCGGCAAGCCGCGCCTCGATGCGCATGACCGACGTGCCGCGCAGCACGTGGGCCAGCGCCGCGGTCAGCGCGAGCAGTGCCAGCAGTGCCGCAAGCTGCACGAGCGCCACGCCGTCGCCGGACGGGATCACGCGATCGACCAGCACGCCGATGCCCGCCGCCGGCGCCAGCGCCAGGAGACCGGCCGCGCACCCGGCGGCGGCGACGCGTGCCAGGTCGGCGGCCAGCCTGCCGGATGCGTTCGCCAGCAGCTTCCGCAGGCCCACGGGTTCGCCGGCGGGCAGCGGCCGGTACAGGACGTAGCCGTGGGCGGCCAGCCCGGCGGCGTCCGACCGCCGCAGCGGCAAGGAGCGGCCGGTCGCGGGATCGTGCAGCCGATAGCGCCCGGTCGCGCCCGGCAGGAGGGCGACCGGCGCATCCCCCTCGCGCCGGAAGGCCAGCATGGCGCCGCTGTCGCCGCGCCACCAGCGGTCCGCCGGCGACAGGCGCACCCGCCGCGCGCGCACGCCCGACGCGTGCAGGATGGCGGCGAGCGTCGGCGGTTCGTCCGCGTGGCCGACGGGCGCCTCGATGGCGATGCCTTCGTGGCGGCCGGCCGCGCACAGTGCGGCCAGCAGCGCCCCGCCGCCGGAGGTGGCCGGCGCAGCCGGCGCCAGCAGCCGGAACAGCCGTCCCCGCGCCTCGTCCTCGTCGCGGCGGCGCCACGCCGAGCGGGCGACCTGCAGGTTGGCCTGGTCGGCCAGCGCCACCTGCTGATTGAACAGCTCCGCTGCCAACGCCAGGCGGTGGAACCCCGGCAGCGCGTCGTACAGCAATGTCGCGGCGCCGAGCGAGGGCGACGTACGCACGGTGATCGCGGCGGCGTCGTGCAGCGTGGCCCAGCCGTCCGGGGTAAGCGGCACCAGCTCCCCTTCGCGCGGCTCCTCTGTGCCGAACAGGTGCGGCGCGCCGCCCTGAACCCAGACCACGCCCGCGGCGCTGGCCACCACGCCGCTGATCCCGTTCCGGACTCCTTCGCCCAGCAGGACCCGCGGGCGCGGCCGAGCCTCGATCCGGGCGGCGATCGCGGACACGATGCCGCCGATCCAGCGGTCGGCATGATCCGCGAGCGCGCGCTGCGCCGGGTCGCCGCCGGCGTCCGTTGCGGCGATGAGGTCGGCGGCGGAGATCCGGCGCAGGATGGTGCCCGGCAGCCCCCTGGCCACCAGCCGCACCTCGCCGGCTTCCGCGGCGCCGAACGCCAGCCGGCCGGTTTCCAGCCGCTGGACGTGATGGAACGGCGCCTCCGCCATGCCGTCGCGGACGCGAACCAGGAACACGTCGATGGCGCCGCGCTCGACCATCCAGACGCTCGCCGGGTCATCCAGGCCCACCGGCCGGTTCGCCGCGGTCGCCACCGGCTCGCCGCGGGACGCGGCGAGCCGGGCGAGATGCTCAGGCATGCACCAGGTCCCGGTAGAGGCCGCCGGCGACCGTGATCAGGTCGTCGTGGACGCCTTCCTGCACGACACGCCCGCCGTCGAGCACGACGATCCGGTCGCAGTCGCGGATCGTGCTCAGGCGGTGCGCGACGATCAGGCAGGAGCAGCCGCGGCGGCGCAGCGCGTCGTCGATGCGCAGCTCCGTGACCGCGTCGAGCGCCGCCGTGGCCTCGTCGAGAATCAGCAACGACGGGCCGGTGACCAGCGCGCGGGCGATCTCCAGCCGCTGGCGCTGGCCGCCGCTGAAGTTGCGCCCGCCCTCCTCGACCTCGGCGTCGTAGCCGTGGCGGCGGGCCACGATCTCCTCATGGATCGCCGCGTCCCGCGCGGCTGCGATCACCTGCGGGTCGGGAACGTTCGGGTCCCACAGCGTGAGATTGTCGCGCACCGAGCCCGCGATCAGCGCCGTGTCCTGGGTGACGACGGAGATCGAGTCGGCGAGCACGGCGCGCGGGATCCCGGCGCGGCTCATCCCGTCGAACAGGATCTCGCCGGACCAGGGCCGATGGATCCCGGCGGCCAGCAGCGCCAGGGTCGACTTGCCGGACCCGCTCGGTCCGACGATGGCGACGCGCTGGCCCGGCTCGATCGTGAGGTCGAAGCCGTCGATCAGCGGCGGCCGGTGACGCTGGAACCCGAACCTGACATCGCGCATCTGAAGCCGGCCGCGCAGCCGGAGCCGCCCGCCGGCGGTCGCGATCACCGGCGCGGACGCCGGCTCCGGCTCGCCGCCGGCGTCCGCGCCGCCGGCGTCCGGGGCGCCGAGCACCTCCTCCAGCCGCGCCAGCTCCGCGTCCAGCGCGCGCACCAGCTCGGCATACTGGACGAAGCGGCCGATCGGCTGCAGCAGATTCCAGGCCAGCACGTAGCAGGCGACCAGGCTGCCGAGCGGCATCTGTGCCGACATCGCGTACCATCCGCCGATCCCCAGCACCGCCGCCCCGCCGAGCGCCGTGAACAGCACCGGGACCGCCTCGGTGACGTGGCCCAGCTCCTCGAACCGCTGGCGGGCGTTCAGCTCGCGCGCCTGGTGCCCGCTCCAGCGGGCGAAGAAGTCATCCTCGGATGCGGTTGCGCGGATGGTCTCGATCATGCGCAGTCCGGCCAGGCCGATGCCCGTCCACAGGCCCTGCTCGCGGCGCAGCGCATGGCTCTCCTCGGTCCGCCGGCGTCCGGCGATCCGCGCTGCGGCCACGCACGACGCCGCGATCAGGCCCACCAAGGCGGCGAGGGTCGCGTCGTACAGGAACAGCAGCGACAGGAACGCCAGGCTCATCGTCAGATCGACGGTCACGCCCACCGACTGCTGCACGCCCACGGCGACGACCCGCTCGATCGAGTGCAGCCGCGCCAGCAGGTCCCCTGCCATCCGCCGCGCGAAGAACCGGGCCGACCGGCGGAGCAGACGGCCCACGAAGCGATCCGCCTGGCGGACGGCAACGGCGATCGACAGCCGCCGCAGCGCGCGCATGCGCAGCCAGGTGAGGACGTAGACGGTGGCGGCGGCCGCGGCCATGGCACCTGTCAGGACGCCGTTCCAGTGGTCCTGGCCGCCCGCGAGCACGTCGTCCACGAACAGCGCCAGCAGGACCGGAGCCGCCACCCCCGGCGCGGCCAACAGCAGCCCGGCAAGCAGCACGAACAGGAGCGCCGGCCTGAATCCGCGCACCCACGGCCACAGTCGGCGCAGCACGCCGGGCGGCCTCCTGCTGCCGCGAAACGACTCGCCCCGCTTCAGCTCCAGTGCCACGCCGGTAAAGCCGCGGTCGAAGCCGTCGCGGTCGACCACGCGCCGGCCGCGGCTCGGATCGTTGAGGAAGTAGCCCTTCCTGCCGATCCCCTCCAGCACGACGAAGTGGCGGAATTCCCAGAACAGGATGGCCGGCAGAGACAGCGCGGGCAGGTCCTGCAGGTCCTGTCTCCAGCCGGTCGCTTCCAGCCCGTACTGCCGCGCCGCGCGCACGATGTCGGCGGCCGAGCAGCCGTCGCGGCCGACGTCGCACGCTTCTCGCACGTCCTCCAGCGACACCCAGTGTCCGAAGTGGCGGAGCACGGCGGCCAGACACGCGGCGCCGCATTCGCTCGCTTCCATCTGGAACACCAGCGGCGTGCGCACGCGGCGCGTGAACCGGCGCCGCATCCGACCGCTCACGCCGCCGGCCGGCATCGTCCTGGCTGCGCCTGCAAGCCCCGCCTCTCGTCCTACGTTCGGATCACGAGCCGGAACGGCGAGGTGCGTTCGAGCACGATCTCGATCCGGCACGGCGTTCCATCGTCCAGGCTGGCCGGCGGCGCACCGCCTCCCTGCGGATTCGAGATCGCGATACGCAGGAGATGGCCGCGGCCCGGCAGCGGTGCGCCGGGCCGCATCCGCGTCAGCCAGGCAGGAGGACGCGCGGCGCGCGGCGCGATCGCCGCGAGCGCGGCCGGAAGCACGCTGACCCCTTCGCGCGACTCGACCGTCACGCGCGCGGCCATGCCCGTGGCCAGCGGCCACGAGTCCTTCGGCGAGACGAACGCCACCGCGTCGAGCCCGCGTCCGGCCCCGGACAGGACCAGCACGCCGTCGGAACGCACCGTGCGCTCCACGCTGCCGAACACGCCCCAGGCGATCAGCACGGCCAGGGCCAGCCCCAGACCGGCCAGGACCACCCACTCGCGAGGGGCGGTCACGTCCGCGCGGTCATCCAGCGGCTCCGGCTCTGCATTGCGGATGATCGCACGCTCGCGGAATTGACCGCCCCGCAGTCGGTTCATGGACTGCCCGCTCACGACAGGGGCCGAAGCACGCAGCCGACGTAACCCTTTGCGCTGCCACGGTGCTCGCCTCCCCGGTCGCGGACCGCCAGCTTGACGTGGTTGATGCCGCAGTGCAGTTCGGAGACGCCCGCCGGCGAAAAGATCCGCTCGCTGCGGATGGCACGGCCGAGTGCCGCCGCCTGTTCCGGCAGGCACCAGCCCCGGCGCGCCATCATCCCGAGCGCCGGCCGCCAGGCCCCGGCCGTTCGTCCGGGCCGGGACAGCTCCAGGCCGAGTCCGGGGGAGACGCGGCCCGCGGCGACGTCGAGTGCAAGCACGTGGTTGTCCACGCCGGCGGCGCGCATTGCAGCCCGTATCCGGTCGATGGCCGCCGCATCTCCGGCCCAGCCGATGTGGGCGAGAAACGCCGCCATACGGTCACCGAGGGCTCGAACCAGCAGCCGCAGCGCGCGCCCCTTCCGCTCGGGAAATGCGCCGGCCCAGCGCACCGCGGCACCCGGCGGCAGCGCGGCGAGCACGCGCGCCACCGCGTCCCGTTCGGACGGTTCCTCATTCCAGCCCGCGGCCAGGGCGATCGCGGCGGTCAGCGCGCGCGGGTCGGTGTACCCGCTCTTCGCCGTGCTGCGCAGGAACACGCCCGGAGCGCGGGCGTCCGCGACGCCGGTGACGTCGTATTCGAGCGCCATCAGGTCGATCACCCGAGCGAACGGCGATCGCGGCCGCCCCAACTCGGCGAGCAACGCCGTGAGGGGGTCGGCCGCCCCGGCCCGCAGGGCGTCGGCGAAGCGCTCGGCGGGCGGTACCGACAGCAGCAGGTCGGCCGAAGCCTCCTGGTCGTCGAGCCGGCACTCGAACATGAACATGGCGTCGGCGGCCGCCACGGGAATACCTCCGGCGCGGGCTGCCAACCGGGTCCAGCCGCGGCCGTCGATCAAGGCGTCGGGCAGCACGGAGCGGGCCATGCTCAGGACTGCGCCGAAGCTCGGGGCCGCCGCGCCCTGCGGCGACTCGCTCCAGCCGGTGGTGAGCCGGGTTCGGATCACCTCAAGCGCAGGATGCCGTCAGTAGTACGCCCCGGAGGCGGACTCCAGCTCCGCTTCGGTGAGCTTCTTGGAGCGCGGCAGCACCAGGTGGGCGGTGGTCGCGTCTTCCTCGTGGACGTGGAGTTTCAGGTTCTCCGGCAGGAGGATGCCGTAGTCGTCCCGGAGCACCTCCCGCGGATCCGCCAGCAACCGGGAGCGGAAGTCGTCGTCATCGGCGGCCTTCGCGAAGAGCTGATCGCGGAGCTCGGTCGCGGTCAGCGCGCCGCCGGTCGTGTCGATGGTCTTCATCTCGTGCTCCTCTTCTCGTCGTCACGTCGGACAACTCGTGATCATTCATCATAGCGCACCGAGGTGACCCGTGCATGCATATTTCGTGTCGCCGGGGTGTAATCTGGAGCAATTATCGTAAACGTGATGAGACTGTCATATCATGCTGCGCCAGGGACGGTGCCGCGGATGGACACGAATGGCCCGGAAGCGCCGGTGGGCCTGTCCGCGGAGGAGGCGGCTTCCGCGTTCGGGGCAGTTCTGGACGCGCTCGCGCGGGTGATCTCGCCGGCCCTGATCGACGGAGCCGGCTGGCTTCGCCTGCGCGAGGCGGTTCGCGGACTGCCGGTCGACCCCGGCAACGGCTTCGGTTTCGAGTTGCGGCTCGGCGATCCGGCGGCCACCACGGACTTCTACCTGGCCGTGCGGCGCGGGAGCCGGCTCGCCGAGCACCACGTCCGGCGGGGCGCTCGGGCGGCGCCCGGTTCGGCCGCGGCCCGGTTCGGCGCTCATCTTGCCGCCATCGGCACGGACGCTCCCTGGGCCGAGGACGTGGGTGTCGAGGTCGACGTCACGTCCGGCTCGCCCGAAACCCTGCCCGGGCTGTTCGTGAGAATACGGCCCGATGTGGGGGACACCGCCGGCGCCGGACATCCCGGTGCGCCGGCCGTTGCCGACTGGCTCGCGGGCGCCGTCGGTTGGCGACTGGCCGACGCGGAGCATGCCGCGTTGGAGCGGACGTTCGACGGACTGGCCGCGGCCGGCGCTGCGGTCGACTGTGTCGGGATCATGCCGGGCCGCGCGGGCCGGGCGTTCAGAGTCGTCAGCCGGACCATGGAGCCCGCGCGGGCGCTGCCGGCTCTGCAGCGACTGCGGTGGCGGGGCGCGGCCGGCGAGGTCGCGGCATTCCTGTCCGCGTTCGAGGGGTCGTTCCCCCTGCTGCGGCTCGCGCTCGGCGTGACCGCCGCCGGCGTCGCGCCGCGTGTCGGCCTGGAGCTGTTCCAGGGCGAGCCGGGCACGCTGCGCAACCCGGGCGTGGGCGGCTGGCGGCCCTGCCTGGCCCGGCTCTGCGCGGCGGGGCTGTGCCTGCCGGAGAAGATGGCGGCGCTGTCGGCCTGGCCCGTACGCGACTTCGTCTTCCGCGGACGGGACACGTTCGGCGTGCTTACGGGCCTGCACCACGTCAAGGTCACCTTCGACGTGAGCGACCGGGGAGCAGGGGCCGCCGTGGAAGCCAAGGCGTATCCCGCCGCCGGCTATCGCACGTTCGACACCATCAGGTCCTGAGGCTGTGATGCCACGCGGTCTCCGTTGCAACGCTGCCCCGGGTGACCAGGGTACCGAGGCGCCGATGTCGAAGCCCGGAACGACGCGGTTCGAGGAGTTGATCGCGGCTCATGCCGGGAACACGCGCGCATCGCCGCTGGCCGGCTACTTCGCCGACCCCTACCGGTTCTTCGCCTGGGCCAGGGCCGAGGCGCCGGTGCTGCGCCTTGCGGACGTCGAATGGTGGACGGTCGCCCGGTACCGGGACGTCCGCTCGATCCTCGCGGATCCGGTGACCTTCTCCTCGGCGATCGTGCGGCAGCCCATCACGCCGAGCTGCCCCAGGGCGAAGCAGATCTACGAGTCGGCAGGCGTGCGGCTGGAGCCCACGCTGGCGGACGAGGAGCCGGCGACTCACCGCCGCCACCGGCGCCTGTTCGGCGAGGGCCTCGCCGTGCGCCGCGTCGCGCGGCTGGAGCCGAGGATCCGCGCGATCGTCACACGAGAGATCGACCGCTTCGTGAACGACGGGCGCGCGGACCTGCTCGCCCAGCTCCTGCAGCCGGCGGCGGCTCGGATGACGTTCCACCTGCTCGGCGGCTGCGACGGCGACTTCGACCTTGCCGACTGGCCGGGCGGGATGCGCCGGGTCGAGACCTGGGGACCGCCGACGGAAGCCGCGCAGGTCTCCCTGATGAACGTCGTCGCGCGCTTGTGGACCTTCAGCGGCCGGCTGGCCAGGACCGCGCTCGAGCGTCCCGGCGACAACTACCTCGGCGACGCGGTGCGGGCGCGGCGTGCCGATCCGTCCCTGTTCACGGACAACTATCTCCACAACGTCGCGTTCCTGCTGCAGACCGCCGGGGCCGACAACCAGAGCCACGCGCTGGCCAACGGCATCCAGGCGATGCTGGAGGCTCGGGAGCCGTGGCAGCGGCTGTGCGCCGACCCCGGCCTGATCCCGAACGCGGTCGAGGAGATCCTGCGCTTCGCCACGCCCCTCCTGGCGTTTCCGCGCCTGGCGACCCGCGATGCCGAGGTGGGCGGGCAGCGCATTCCCGCCGGAGCCAGGATGCTGCTGCTGCTTGCCTCCGGCAACCGCGACGAGACGGTGTTTCCCGACGGCGAGCGCCTCGATCCGGGGCGCCCGAACGCCCGCGACCATCTCTCGTTCGGGCACGGCCCGCACTTCTGCCTCGGGGCGCCGCTGGCCCGGCTGGAGATGAAGATCATCCTGGAGGAGCTGACCCGGCGCCTGCCCGACCTGCGACTGGCGGACGGCGGCGCTCCCGACGTCTTCCGGACCTTCACGTTCCGGGGGCTGAAGCACCTGACGGTCGAGTGGAGCCGCGACGCAACATGACGCGCTTCGAGGAGCTGATCGCGACTCACGCCACCGCGGCGCGCCGCTCGCCGGTCGCCCACTACTTTGCCGAACCGTACCGGTTCTTCGCATGGGCCAGGGCCTCAGCGCCGGTGCTGCACCTTGCGGAGGTCGATTGGTGGGCGGTCGCCGGCTACCGCGACATCCGCTCGACCCTGGGCGATCCGGCGACGTTCTCCTCGTCCATCACCCGCCAGCCCATCGTGATGAGGACGATCTGCCCGCGGGCGAGGGCCATCTGGGAAACCGCCGGCGTCCGGCTGGAACCCACGCTGGCGGACGAGGAGCCGGCGACCCACCGCCACCACCGCCGCGTGTTCGCCGAGGGCCTTTCCACGCGGCGCGTCGCGCGGTTCGAGCCGCACATCCGGGCGATGGTCACCAGGCACATCGACCGCTTCGTGGACGGCGGGCGCGCCGACCTGCTCTCGGAGCTCCTGCAGCCGGTGGCGAACCGGATGACCTTCCACCTTCTCGGCGGCGCCGACGACGACTTCGACCTGGCCGACTGGCCGAGCGGGATGCACCGGGTGGAGACCTGGGGGGAGCCGACGGAAGCCGCACAGGTCTCCCTGATGCAGGTCATCGCGCGGATGTGGACCTTCAGCGGCAGGCTGGTGAGGAGCGCGATCGAGCATCCCGGCGACAACTACCTCGGCGACCTGGTGCGCGCCCGGCGTGAGGACCCGTCGCTGTTCACGGACAATTACCTGCACAACGTCGCGGTCTTTCTGCAGACCGCCGGCGCGGACAATCTGAGCCAGTCGCTGGCCAACGGCATCCGCACGATGCTGGAGGCGCGGGAGCCGTGGGAGCGGCTCTGCGCCGACCCCGTGCTCATCCCCGGCGCGATCGAAGAGATCCTGCGTTTCGGCGTCGCGATCCTGCTGTCCGCGCGCCTGGCGACGCGCGATGCCGCAGTGGGCGGGCGCCGCATTCCCGCCGGTACCAGGGTCATGCTGCTGCGCGCCTCCGGCAACCGCGACCAGTCGGTGTTCCCGGACGGCGAGCGCTTCGACATCGACCGCCCGAATGCCCGCGACCACCTCTCGTTCGGGCACGGCCCCCACTACTGCCTGGGGGCGCCGCTCGCCCGGCTGGAGATGAAGATCATCCTGGAGGAGTTGACCCGCCGCCTGCCCGACATGCGGCTGGCCGGCGACGGCCGTCCCGACATCTTCCGGACCTTCACGTTCCGGGGGCTGAAGGACCTGGCCGTGGAGTGGGGTTGAGGACCGTCCGCGAGGCGGTCGCGCTTGGTCTGCGCTTCCTCCAGGACGCGGTGGCCGCGGACGGAGCGTGGCCGGCGCGGCGCTACGCGAACCGAGACCTGGCCGGTCCGGGCTCCGCCGAGTCTCCCCCGTTCGTCGCGGGACTCGGACTGCTGGCGCTCCGGGAGTGCGACGACCCCGCGGCACTGCGGCTCCGCCGGCGCACGCGGGCGTTCCTGCATGCCTGCATGCAGTACCCGGGGGTGTGGCGCTACTGGCCCCGGCTGCCGCCGGACGTCGACGACACCGCGATCTGTTCGCTGGCGTCCGGGCCTCACCTCTGGCTGCTGATGGCGCGCAACGTGGCGCTCCTGCTGGCCTGCCGCGACCGCGCGGGCCGGTTCCGCACCTGGATGGCCGGGCCGGAGCAGGTGAGCGCCGCCCTGAACCCGGTCGACTCCGTGGTCAATGCCAACGTCGTGGCCTACCTGGGCGACCGCCCGGAGACCCGCGCCGCGCAACGCTGGCTGGCGACGCTCGTCGCGGACGGGAGCGAGCGGGACGACCTCGCCTTGCGCTACTACCCCGAGCCGATCGACCTGTACGTGGCGCTGGCCCGCGCGCGCAGCCTGGCGCCGCCGGTGTTCGGGCGGCTGCGGCCGGCGCTGGCCGCCCGGATCCTGGCCTGCCGGCAGCCGGAAGGCGGGTTCGGGGACGTCATGCGCACCGCGCAGGCGCTGACGGCGCTGCACCGGCTCGGCGCCGCCGACCGGGTGGAGGTGGTCCGGCCGGCGCTCGACCGGCTCCTTGCGGCGCAGCGCTCCGACGGAGGCTGGCCGGAGTGCCTGGCCTGGCTGGGTCAGCCGGGTACGGCGCTCGGGTTCGGTTCCGAAGCCCTCACCACCGCGTACTGTGTCGAGGCCCTGCTGAGTGTCTCGACGCGATGATCCGGCTACAGGAACCGGCGCAGACCGGCCAGTGTCTCGCGGGTGGATTCGAGGCGGGAGGCGCCTTCCTTGCGCCAGTGGGTCTCCACGCTGACGACGCCTGAGTAGCCGTCACGGCGCAGGGCGTCCACCTGGCCGGCGTAGTCCACCGAGCCGCTGCCGATCGGCGCCCAGCTCGTCAGGCCGGTGGCGTCGTCCACCACCACGGCGTCCTTGACGTGTACGTGCAGGAGGTAGGGGAGCACGGCGCGGTAGCCGTCCGGGTAGGGGACCCCGCCGGAGACGAAGTCGTTGCCCGGGTCCCAGATGGCGCGCAGGCGCGGGTGATCGACCGCGGCCAGGATGCGCGCCGCGTTGTGCCCGGAGTTGCCCCAGCAGGAGCGGACGTTCTCCAGGCCCAGGGTCACGTCGTGCTCGTCGGCGATGGCCGCCGCCGCGCGCAGCCCGGCGACGATCTTCGGCAGCAGGTCGTCGGGGATGGCCCCGCCGCGCGGCTCCCGCGGAGAGGGGTTGCCGGCCCCGGCCATGTAGCCGCGCCGGAACGAGAACAGGCGCACGATGCCGGCGCCCAGCTCGCCCGCCACCCCGCAGCTCCGCCGGATCTGCTCCAGGTGCTCGGCCACCGCGGCGTGGCGGGCGACCTCGGCCGTCGGCACCTCGTCCAGCTCGATCGCCTTGAACGATGGCGGGTCCACCGCCACGACCTGCAGCCCCTCGCCTGCGACCATCCGCCGGAGCTCGGAGACGTCGGCGCCGGACAGCTCGTGCGCGCCCTTCTCGCCGACCTTGTTGAGCTCCAGGTGGGTGAGCCCCATCTCGCGCGCCGCCGGAAAGGCGACCGCGGGATCGGCATCGATCTCGTCGGTGACGACGCCCAGCTCGAAGCTCAATCGTAACTCCCTTGGGGATGTTCCCCCATCAGACGGCGCTGGCGCTCGCTGGCCACGGCCAGGATGTCCGGGTCGAACCGGAACCGGTTCAGGTAGGGCGGAAACCGCTGCGCGATGGCGCGCTGCCCGTAGCTGACCTGCAGCAGATGGCGCACGCGGTCGCTGCGGTTGGCGCTGCCGCGATGCCAGACCTCGCTGCGGAAGATCACGACGTCGCCCGCGTTGCAGAGGATGCTCTGCTCCTCCCGGCCCTGCCAGGACTCCGCCCCGTCGGGCCGGCGGCCGGCGCGGTGGCTGCCGGGGATGAAGCGGGTCGGGCCGATCTCCTCATCCAGGTCGTCCAGGTAGAAGTGGGCGGTGGCGATGTAGACCGGAATGCGCACGCGCGGGTCGGCCATCACGTCCTCCGGCAGCGTGAGCGCCTGGTAGTCGGCGTGCAGCGGCTGGTCGGGCCGCCCGGGCCCGGTCAGCCAGGAGGTCATGGCGATGACGTGGCAGTCCGCCCCGAGCAGCCCCTCGGCGATGTCGACCACGCCGGGGTAGTCCAGGAACTGCACGAAGTGCGGGTCGCGGTTGAACGCGTTGTTGATCGACCGGTTGATGAAACCGTGCTCGTGGTTGTAGCCACGATCGTAGCTCTCGGCCAGCGGCTCCAGCCGCTCCATGTGGCTGCGAAGTTCCGCGACTTGGGCGCTGTCGAGCATCCCGGGCAGGTACACGTACCCGTCCCGCTCGACGGCGTCGACTTGGCTCGGAAGGTCTGGCTGGGCTACCAGCGGCAAGGCTTGCGGCATCACTTCTTCAGTCTACCGCGACCTGAGCGGACTCGGCACGCGCGAATCGCCGCGCCGGAGCGATCGGGTGCCTCGCGCGGCGCTCGCGCCGAGGCGAGACGGTGTCGATGAGTCTCTGGATACGTTGCGGCACGTCGACGGGGTGATGCGAGAGTATGCCGGGTGAGCCTTCTACGGGGCGGTCGCCTACCTGGAAGCTGAGAAATCCGCCGATGCGTACGCGGAACGCCAGGGGCTGTTCGTGATTCGGGCGACGGGCGGCAGCACGATCATCACGAACCACGAGAGTCTCCAGCCGCGCACGTTCGGGCGCGGCGACCGGTCCTCGGCACGGGAGGCGCGGTCGTGACTCTCGGACAGCGGCTCCAGGATTTCCGCTTCGCAACGATCGATCTTCTCCAACAACACGGCGCTTACCTCCTCGTACTCACGGATCGACGGCAACTCCACGACTATCCCAGTATCAGCGTGGAGTCGGCCAGTGCCTCGGCCAGGGGCAGGAGCTCGATGCCGTCACGGTGTTCGCGGCGGTCGCCGCCGAACAGCAGCACGCACCGTGCCATCGGGTAGTCGATTCGGAACTGCTTGAGGGTGTGGAGGTCGGAGCGCCGGATTGTGCGGGTGCGCTTGACCTCGATCGCGATCAGGCCGTCGCCGCCGTAGGCGACGAAGTCCACTTCCGTGCCGGACGCGGTGCGCCAGAAGAAGAGATCCAGCTTGAGCGAGCGGTAGGCGATGGCGGCGCGCAGCTCGTGGTAGACGAGGGTCTCCAGCGCGGCGCCGTCGATCTCCTCCGGGCTGTCGAGTGGACCCGTGGGCCTGATCGCCCGGTAGACGCCGGCGTCGAACAGGAAGAACTTCGGATGGGCGGTCATGCGGCGTCTGGCTCGCTTCGTGAAGACCGGGACCCTGGTCGCGATCAGCAGGTCTTCCAGCAGGTCGAACCAGGCGGCAGCCGTCTTGCGGTGCACGCCCACGTCTCGCGCCACCTCGGACACGTTGAGGGGCGCCGCCTGCGAGAAGCTGGCGCTTTCCAGGAACCGGCTGAACGCGGCCAGGTTGCGGGTGCGTCCTTCTTCGAGCACCTCCTGGCGGAGGTAGTTCTCGACGTACGATGCCAGGTACGAGTCGGGGTCCGGCTGGGTGTACACCGACGGAAGCTGGCCGTGGATCAGCGCCCGCTCCAACGAGAAGTCGCTGCCGGCTTCGGCCGCCGTCAGCGGGAACAGGTGACGGGTGCGCGCTCGGCCGCCCAGCAGGTTGACGCCCCGCCGGCACAGGCTGCGAGCGCTCGACCCGGTCAGGATGAAGCGCAACCCTGCCGTCTCGATCAGCCGTGGACCTCGTTGAGGATCAGAGGCGTCCGCTGCACTTCGTCGACCACGACCCATCCGTCATGGCCGGGCGGGATCAGGTCTCGCAGCCGTTGCGGCCGCGCCAGCAGCTCCAGGTACAGGGCATGGTCGAGCAGATCGAGGTGGACCGCATCCGGGAACCGCTGCTCCAGCAACGTGGTCTTGCCGGTCCCGCGGGGGCCGAACAGGAAGAAGCTCTGGGGGCCGGCGGAGGGGATCTCCACGGGAGTCTCAATCCCGAAATGACCGCCGACGTGCGAGCCGGTGGCGCGGCGGCGCTTACGGGCTCGGTCAGCCGGTCGGCATGCTATCCGGGAGCCCGTAGACCTCCAGGAACGCGTCGACCTCCCGTCGGGCTTCGGCCAGCTCTGCGTCGGTCATGTGCGCGGCGAGCTCGCCGAGTTCCGGCGGCGTCGCCGAGAACACGGGCATGCCCCCAGGAGGAACCTCAGCGTGCCAGCGGCTCAAGATGGTCATCCATCGGTAGGCGGCGATGCGGTCGCGGGCGACTCCCTCGCCGTCCCGGTACATCCGGCTGAGCCAGAAGAGGTGAAACATGACATCGCGGCCCGACGTGAACACGACGCCGGCGAACTCGTAGAGAACGTCCTGGTGCCTCTGCGTGGCGAGCCGGTACCACTTGTGAGCCTCGTCGACGTTCTGCTCGACGCCTTCACCGTAGAGGTACAGGTCGCCGAGGCGTGCTTGCGCCAGGGCCTGACCCTGTCCGGCGGCCAGCCGCAGCAGTCGCATGGACTGCGCGTGGTCCTGGTCGACTCCGGCGCCGGCGCCGTACATCAGGCCGAGGCAGAGCTGCCCGTCGCGGTGCCCCTGTTCGGCGGCCAATCGGCACCAGCGGGCGGCTTCCGCGTAGTCGATCTCGACGCCGTGACCATACACATACGCCAAGCCGAGGGTGGCCTGCGCGTGGGCGAACCCCTGGTCAGCCGACTTGCGGTGCCACGCGATCGCTTCGACAAACCCGGCTCCATGGTCGTCGGCGATGGTGGGGATCAGGACCGCTACGCCAAACTGCGCTTCAGCATCCCCGCGGTATGCGTCCTCGATGAGCTGCCGATGCTGCTCCGCGTCGTACCCCACTGGGGGGCTCGTATCATGCGCCAGCCCGACGACGGCGCACAGCGCCAGCGCTACGACCGCGATCGAGATTCGTTGCATCCCGACTCCTCCTGTGGATCCGGCCGTCCGCATCCGGGGCGGGTCCAGGGGCGACGTTCCGTCCTGGTCTGCTCATGGCGCTACCCTCCCGTCTCCAGCCGCTCCCGGGTCATCGCACCCGTTCAATGAACAGCCGCACACACCCTGCGGTCGTCAGCCAAGAGCCGACCGGCGGCTTCTCAATTCCCGACGGACTATCGAGACAGCTTCGATTGCTGGACTGCAGGGGTCGACGACTGAAGCGGTGCGGATGTCGGGGCCGTTGCTGTGGCAGAGCACGGCAAGCACAGGCGCAGCGTGGGCGGGAAACGACATACCGGGTAGTCTTGAGGACCATGTCGGTCGTCGCGGGCACGGGGAAGCTGACGTACCGCGAGTACGCGCAGCTTCCGGAAGATGGGAAACGGCATGAGGTCATCCATGGGGCTCATTGCGTGAGCCCTGCGCCGTCGGTGGACCACCAGCGATGCGCGTGGCGTCTGACGCAGGTGCTTGCCGATGCCTTCGAGCGTTCCGGGAAGGGCGAAGTGTTGTTCGCGCCGGTTGACGTGGAGTTGACGGCGACCGATGTCGTCCAGCCGGACTTCGTCGTGGTGCTGTCGGAGCGCGCCTCGATCTTGAAGCCGAGCCGAATTGTCGGGGCTCCTGACGTGGTGGCGGAGATCGTCTCGCCCTCGAATCGGGAGCACGACACCGTGCACAAGCTTGAGCTGTACGATCGAACCGGGGTTGGCGAGTACTGGATCGTCGACCCCGATGCTCAGCGAGTGACCGTCCATGGTCGATCCGGCGCGCACCTCGCCGAAGTCGACTCCGGCCGCGATACGGTGCGCTCGCCGCTTGCGGGAAGCAAGGTCGCCATCCGGACGATCTGGTAAAGGAGATCCGGGCCCCGGCATCTCCTCTGCGGCCCAACGGTCGGCGGTCGCCGCCGGGTCTACGGAGCGGGCGACTCGGCCGAGAGAGCGCGTGCCGTTTCGACGATGCGGGTCCAGGCCGCCTGGACGTGCTCGCGGCGGGTCGCGGGAGAGCCGACCGCCAGGCGGAGCACGAACCGGCCGTCGAGCGCGGTGTGGGTGAGGTAGAGGGCGCCCGATTCGTTGAGGCGGTTCATCAGGGCTTCGTTGAACGCATCGCCTGTGCGGTGGCGGAAGCACACCAGCCCCACCGACAGGGGCGCGGCCAACTCGAACTCGGCGCTCTGCTCCACCTTCGCGGCGAACCACTCGGCATGGGCGATGCTCGCGCGGACGTGGGCGCGCAGGCCCTCCGCGCCGTAGTGGCGGATGACGAACCAGAGCTTGAGGGCGCGGAAGCGGCGGCCGAGCGGCACGTGCCAGTCGCGGTAGTCGATGACTTGGCCCGATTCGGTCGCCTGGTTGCGCAGGTACTCGGGAAGGACACTCAGCGCGTCGATCAGCGCGGCGCGGTCGGCGACCCAGAAGGCGCTGCAGTCGAAGTTGGTGAGCAGCCACTTGTGCGGGTTGAAGGTGTAGCTGTCCGCGTGCTCGAGCCCGTCGATGAGGCCGCGGTGTTCGGGGCAGATGGTGGCGCTGCCGGCGTGGGCGGCGTCGACGTGCAGCCAGATCCGCTCGCGGCGGCAAAGGGCGCCGGTGGCGCGTACCGGGTCAACGGCGCCGGAGGAGGTCGTGCCGACGGTCGCGCAGACCATCGTGGGGATTGCGCCGGCGTCGCGGTCCGCGGCGATGGCCGCCTGCAGCGCGTCGACGCGCATGGCGTGGCGGCCGTCGGTGTCGACCAGGCGCAGGTTGTCGCGGCCCAGGCCGGCGATCTTCACCGCCTTCTCGATCGAGGAGTGGGCGTGGCGGGAGGTGTAGACGGTCAGCCGCCGGCGCGGTGAGCCGTGGCCGGCGCCGTGCTCGTTGACCTCACCGCCGCTTGCGTGTTCGCGCGCCGCGAGCAGGGCGGTGAGCGTGCTGCTCGAAGCGCTGTCCTGGATGACGCCGCCGCCGGCCGTGCTCGACCGGAAGCGCTCCGGGAGCCCGAGCAGGTCGATCAGCCAGTCGAGCACGTGCGCCTCCAGCTCCGTGCAGGCCGGGCTGGTTGCCCAGAGCATGCCCTGCACGCCGAGGCCGGAGGAGAGCAGGTCGCCCAGGATCCCCGGGCCGGAGGCGTTGGCCGGGAAGTAGGCAAAGAAGCTCGGCGACTGCCAGTGCGTGATGCCGGGCATGATGATGTCGTCGACATCGCGCAGTACGTCTGCGAACGGCTCGCCGCGCTCGGGTGCGGCGCGCGGCAGGAGGTCGCGCACCGATCCGGGCGCAGCGCGCGAGAGGACGGGGTAGCGCTCGATCTCCTCCATGTAGCGGGCGATCCGTTCGATGAGCTCGGCGCCGCAGCGGCGAAACTCGTCCGGCGTCATGTGTCCGGCGTCGTCCATGGGAAACAGCCCTTGCCTATGCAGGCGTGATGAAGGTCTCGGCGAGCGCGACCACGCAGGAGCTGCGGTCGCCGCCGCCGATGACCGGCCGCCAGCGGCCGTCCGTGTAGGGGGCGCCGGGGACGCGGACGCAGTTCGCGTGGATCTCGGCCTCGCGGGCGAACAGCAGCACGTTGAACAGGGAGCGCTGCGCGTACACGGCCGGGTCGTCGCCGCGGTAGGAGACGACCGGCGTCTCGAACGCGCGCCAGACGACGTGCAGCTCCAGGTCCGGGGCCTGGATGGACCAGGAGCGCTCATCCCCGGCGCGGTCGCCTCGGACGAGGCGGGCGTCGAAGACGGGCGGATCCTGGCCGAACGGCCCGCCGCGGCCGCCGCCCCAGGCGTCGTGCACCCAGGCGGCAAGCGCGCGATTGTCGGTGAACACGCCCAGCACGGGCGGGACGGCCTCGCCTCGGATCGACACGTAGGTGACCACGCCCTCGCCTTCAGGGCTCGCATGCGTGTGGTAGAGGCTGACGCGGGCGGTCTCGCCTTCCTCCTCGCCCTGCAGCCCACACACCCAGTGCTCGCCGACCCACCGGAGGCTGCCTCCGAACACGCGCGACTGCACGGACTGTCCCGGGGTCGTACTCAGATCAGATCGTCGATCGTCACGTCGAGTGCGGTGGCGATACGTTTGGCGTTGCTATGCCGCTTGCCGGCGCCGCTCTTGATCAAGGTCAAAGTAGGCTTGGCGGCGCATCCAGAACTTGGCGTTGCTCCAGCCGATGCGTTCCAACGCCAATGCCATCGCTGGTGATACGCCGATACGCCCGTTCAACAGCCGCGACAGATTCTCACGTGGGGTCCCCAAGCGCTGCGCACACTCGGTCACCGTCCATTCCATCGCCTCTATGCTGTCCCGGATACTTGCACCCGGATGCGTCAAAGGCATCTCCCGGTGGGTCATTCGGTTCGTCTCCTCAGTGATAGTCGATCAAGTCCACGTCTACCGCTTCGCGATCTACGAAGCGGAAAACGATCCGCCAATTGCCTGATACGCGGACGCTCCATAGGCCGCGTCGGTCTCCCTTCAACGGATGGAGCCGATAGCTGGGATGGTTCATATCATGGGCTGATTCAGCCGCGTCCAGGTCGGACAATATGCGCTCGATTCTCGCGACATGGTCGTTGTTCAACCGCCGCGCGTCGTGCAACTCGAACAGCGCTCGCAGCCCTTTGTGCGCGAAATCCACTGCCTTGTGTGACGCACCGTATCACACTCGCAACGATTGCAGGAACGTATGCTCGATCCAGCGGAGGGTGCCTCCGCACACACGACTGCACGACCGGCCCCGTGCTCACGCTGGCGAGGCCGACCAGCTCGGCAGCGGGTCGAGCGGATGGATCGGGCGGGGCAGGTGCTGCCAGTCGAGCTCGAGCAGCCCCGACTGGGTGGCGCCGGGCGTGTCCGCGCGGATCACCTGCGAGGTCCACGCGCGGTAGTACTGCCAGTTGCTGGCGGTCTTCACGACGACGATTCCGGCGTCCGCTACTTCGACGCCGAAGTGCTCGTACACCGCGGGGTGGTTGCCGCCGATGCCGGTGTGCTCGCTGACGACGATGTGCACGGAGCCGCTGCGGAGCAGGCAGGCGGTGCCCATGTCGAAGGAGGCGATGGCCTGCACCGGCACCTCGATCCGGCCGCCGCCCACCGAGACCACCTCCGCGTCGATCTCCACCGGGGACCCGAAGTGGGGATCCAGCCGGCGGCCGATCGGCCCGCGCACCGACCCGCCGGCACCGGCACGGGCGGCCTGTGCGGCCATGACCGGATCGACGATCGGCACCAGGGCCATCTGTGACGGCCGCTGCCGGAGCAGCTCGGCCAGCAGGGCCGTGCTGTCGCCGGGCGCTCCGCCCCAGACGCTGTCGCCGGTGTCGGACAGCACGACCAGGCCGCGGTCGGCGGCGATCGCCTGCGCCACCGCGTCCGCCGGGCTGACGCTGTCCTGCTTCAGGAACTCGTCGCGCAGCTCCCAGGCCAGGTCCGCCAGCTCGGCGGCCAGCCGCTCGGCCAGATCGCGGTCGCCGTCGGTGACGACCGCGCACGCCCAGCCCCCTTCGGGGATGTCCATCCACGGCTGCATGGGAAAGGTGGAGGCGGAGGCCACGCCGGGCAGGCGCTCGATTGCCCGCGCTCGGTCGAACCAGGTTTTCATGGGACCGGCCGCGGTCAGGTACTGCTCCTGGTGGGTGATGAGCGGGATCTTCCGCCACGCGATGGAGGGCTGCAGCTCGCCACGCAGGATGGGCATGAGCAGGCGCGCGGCGAGCCGCCCGGTGTCGCGCATGTTGTGAGGCTGCGTGCGGTGCGCGACCAGGGCGTCGCAGCCGTCGACCATGCGCTGCGTGAGGTTGGCGTGGTGGTCGAGCGACAGCATGATCGGGATCTCGGGTCCGACGGCCTCGCGGACCAGCTCCTGCAGTCGCCCCTCGACGTCGGGCTCGTCCTCGGCCACGGCGGCGCCGTGCAGGGCCAGGTAGACGGCGTCGAGGGGGGCCGCGGCGCGGATGCCGGCGGTGATGCGCTCCTCGAACCAGGCGCGGGTGTCGCTCGTGAGCGGGCCGTGCGCGCCGCCCGTGGCGTGGATGACCGGGAACGGCTCCCAGTCGAAGCGGGCCGTCTCCAGCTCGTGCAGGAAGCCGCCGATCTCGTGGTTGGAGCGGTTCTCCAGCGCCGCCGCCCCCTCGGACAGTCCGAATTCCCGGAAGGTGTCGAGGGTCGTCCGCTGCGCGGTGAAGGTGCTGGTCTCCTGGGTGTAGGCGACGATCGCCACGCGGGGTCTCATGGGTGTTCCGCCATGGTACTTGGCTGTCTGACTGCGGGACAGCCGGTCAGCCGTCTCCGGCGGCGGCGTCGGCACGGCGGCGCTGCTCGGCCGGCTCGGGGAGGAGGGCGAACGCCACGGCGCCGGCCAGGCCCAGCACGCCGACCGCCAGTGCGCTGCCGGCCAGGCTGAGCGCGGCCGCGGCCACGCCGGCGACGGTCGGTCCCACCACGCTGCCGATGTCGCTGATCAGCCGCCAGATGCCCAGGAACTGCCCGGTGCGGCCGGGCGGCGCCAGATCGGCCCCGTAGGTCATGTTGATGCCGCTGCCCAGGCCGTTGCCGACGGCGCCGATCAGGCCGACGGCCAGCAGCGCCGCGAACGACTGCGTCAACGGCGTCGCCGCCAGCCCGACGGCGAGCAGCAGCGTCGCGGGTGCGGCGGCGAAGCGGCGGCCGAAGCGGTCCATGACGATGCCGGCCGGCAGGAACATCACGATCTCCATGCCGGCGGTGAGCCCCGCCACCAGGCCGATCTCCACCACGTCGAGGCCGATGTACGCGCCCCACAGCGGCACGATCAAGCGCCTGGAGGTGCGCAGCACGGACAGCGCGACCATGGCCGCGCCGGCCGTGGTGAGGATGCGCCGGCCGCTGCGCAGCTCCCGCCAGAGGCCGCCGAGGGCGCCGCCGCTCCGGCCCGCGGTCGGGGCGATTCCCTGCGGGGGGAAGGACGGCATCAGGCGCATCATCAGCCCGGACGCGACGAGCGCCAGCACGATGGGCACCACGAAGATCGCCTGCAGGCCGAACCGGTCGCCGATGAAGCCGCCCGCGATCGGTCCGATCAGGCTGCCGATGCGGGTGACGCCGCCGGTGGTGGCCAGCGCGCGGCCCCGCAGTTGCGGCGATGCAGCGCGGCTCATCCAGGCCAGGCGCGCCAGCATCCACGCGCCGTGGCAGGCGCCGATGCCCAGCAACAGCGCCGCGAATGCCGGTGCAGCGTCGACCAGGGCGATGCCGGCGCAGCAGCCGGCCAGCGCTACGCCGGCCGAGGCCTGCAGGCGCTTCTCGCCGAAGCGCGCGCACGCCAGACCGATCGGCACGGCGATGACCATGCCGCCCAGGCCGTGCAGGGCAAAGGCGGCGCCCGCGCCCGCGAACCCCGCGCCCAGCTCCACCGCCAGCAGCGGGATGAACGGGAAGATCGCGGCGACGCCGGCCGACTCCAGCAGCACCGGCAGGAACACCGGCAGCATCAGCCCGCGCAGGGTGGCGGAGCCGGGAACGGCTTGGGAGCCGGGCTCGGCTTGACCGCCGGGAGCGGCCTGCGCGTGGTCGCGGCTCAGCGGAGGACCTCGTCCGCCTTCATCTGCCGGAGGGCATCCTCCACCGCCGCGACGGTGTGGTCGACCTGCGCGTCGCTGTGGACGGCGCTGACGATGAACGCTCCGCCGATCGCGTCGACGCCGCGGTTGAGCAGCGCCCGCTTGAACGGCTCGCTGTAGCGCGGATCGCGCCCCTCGGCGACCACGTCCCGCGGCGCCGTGCAGAGCTCCGGGTCGCCGTCGTGGGTGGTGCCGAACACGACCCAGACCATTGATGCGCGCTGGTGGCAGAAGCAGGGCACGCCGGCGGCGTCGATCGCGCGGGCGATGCCCTGGCGCAGGCGGCGGGCGGCCCGCTCGGCTGCTTCGTTGGCGGCGCCGTCGGCGATCAGCTCCAGGCAGCGGGTGCCGGCCGCGGCGCTCAGGGGGTTGGCGTTGAAGGTGCCGGGATGGCCGATGCGCCGGCGCGCGTCCACGTCGGGCGGAAACGACATGATGTTGAGCAGGTCGGTGCGGCCGCCGACCGCGCCGCCGGGCAGGCCGCCGGCCAGGATCTTGGCCAGCGTTGTCAGGTCGGGCCGCACGCCGTAGCGCTCCTGGGCACCGCCCCTGGAGACGCGGAAGCCGGTCACCACCTCGTCGAAGATGAGGAGCACGTCCCGCCGCGCGGTGATGTCGCGCAACTGGCGCAGGAAGTCCGGGTGCACGCCGTAGTAGCCCATGGCGCCGCCGGTGGGCTCGATCATCACCGCGGCGACGTCGCCCGCGGCCAGGGTATCGTCTACCGCGTCCGGATTGGCCTCCGGCAGCACGGTGACCGTGGCGCGGGTCGCGTCCGGGATGCCGGTCGCCGGGTAGCGGCCGGAGCCGCCGGCGACGTAGTCGTGCCAGCCGTGGAAGTGGTCGGCGAAGGTGACGATGCGTTCGCGGCCCGTGCAGCCGCGGGCGATGCGGATCGCCATCATCGACGCCTCGGTGCCGGAGCTGTGGAAGCGGATGCGCTCGACCGACGGCATCAGTGCCCGCACCGCGCGCGCCCAGGCGATCTCCTGCTCGGTGTTGGCGCCGAGCTGTGTGCCGTTCGGGAGCTGGGCGGTGGCGGCGGCGACCAGCTCCGGGTGACTGTGGCCGAGCAGCAGCGCGCCGTGTCCCATCACGTAGTCGACGTACTCGCGGCCGTCGACGTCCCACTTCAGGGCGCCGTGGGCGCGGGTCATGAAGACCGGGAAGGGGAGCAGGCGGCGCACGTCGTGAGTGGCCCCGCCGGGGAACACGTCGAGCGCGTCCCGGAAGAGCTCCGCGGAGCGGGGATGGAACGCGATGTATTCGCGGGTGATCGAGTCGGATGCGGTAAGCGTCTGGCCGGCCATGGCAGGGACGGTAGGCCGATCGGCGCCGGCCGTACAACGAGCCCCCGATGGGCACGGTGTCGCGGGCGGGGCGCGGCGCTTGCAATATGCTGCAAAGAGCAGCATATTACTGCGATGACACGATCGATCACCATTCGCGATGTTCCGGGCCAAGCCTGTGACGAGCTCAGCGCTCGGGCGGCCGCAAGCGGGCGGTCCTTGCAGGCGTACCTGCGTCTGAAGCTCATCGAGCTCGCGGAGCACCCGGACCCTGAAGCGGTGCTGCGGCGCATCGCGGAGCGCAAGGCGCGGATCGGTACCCGGCTGTCGGCTGAGAGCATCCTGCGTCATCGTGATGCCGACCGCCGATGATGTTGGTCATCGATGCGAGCGCCGTGATCGCAGCATTGGTCGACGACGGCGTCGACGGCCGCTGGGCCGAACGGCAACTCGCCGCGGGACGCGTCGCTGCGCCTCACCTGATGCCCGTCGAGGTCGCGAACATCCTCAGGAGGGCTGTGCGCGCGGGGGAGATCTCGGGCGACGCGGCGTCGATGGCACATGCAGAGTTGCTGGAACTGGGGGTGGCGCTTTTTCCCTACGCTCCGTTCGCGGCGCGGGTGTGGGAACTGCGCGACAACGTGACCGCCTACGATGCCTGGTACGTTGCCTTGGCGGAGTCGTTGCAGGTCGATCTGGTCACCCTCGACCAGCGCCTGATACGTGCGCCCGGCTGCAGGTGCGAGTTCCGCTGCCCGGTCTGACGCGGCGTTCTCCCAGCTACTTGCGCGCGAGCACTCGGCCGGGCAGGGCGCCGGTGGGGGTGCCGTCGGCGATGATCGGGCGGCCGTTGACCAGCACCCAGCGCATGCCGACCGCTTCCCGGCGCGGCTCCTCCCAGGTGGAGCGGGCGGCCACCGTTTCGGCGTCGAACACGGCCAGGTCGGCCGCGGCGCCCACCCGGATGACCCCGCGGTCGGGGACGCGGAAGCGCTCGGCCGGAAAGCCGGCCATCTTGTAGACCGCCTCCGGCAGGCTCAGCAGGCCGCGGTCGCGGACGAACTCGCCCAGCACGCGGGCGAAGCAGCCGAAGCTGCGCGGGTGCGGGTGGGGGACGTCGTAGACGCCGTCACTGGCGACCATCATGCGCGGGTGCACGGCGGTCGCTGCGATCACCGGCTCGTGCTCCTCCACCGGCGTCTGCCAGGGGAAGACCATGGTCACCGCTCCCTCCTCCTCCATGACGAGGTCGAACGCGAACTCCTCGATCGGCTTTCCGGCCGCCGCCGCGAGGTCGGTGGTGCGCTCGCCGACGTGGCGGCCGGAGCGGCTGTAGCCGACGATCTGATCGCCGCGCCCCAGGTACTTGGCCAGCCCGGCCACCGCGATGTCTCGTACGCCGGGCTGCCGCAACCGCTCGACCATCGCCGGCCAGCCGCCGGGCTGCAGGTAGATGGGCAGCGCCATCTCCAGGTGGGTCATGCCGGCCGGGTAGAGATAGGACTCGAACGACAGGTCCACCCCCTCGCGGTCCACCTGCTCCAGCGCCGCGCCCGAATCCGCGTCGACGCGCTCGTGGCTGACGTGCACCGGGCACCCGGAGGCCTTGGCCAGCTCGATCGTCTCCCGCCACGCGACCGGCCGCCCCAGGTGCGAGTAGCGCTGGTGAGCGGCGTAGATGCCGCCGTGCTCGGCGGTGACCTGGCACAGGCGCACCAGCTCGTCGAAGCTGGCGTTGGCGCTCGGCTGGTAGTCCAGCCCCAGGCAGAGCGCGCCGGCGCCGGCTTCCATCCACTCGCGGGTCCCGTTCTCCATCGCGTGCAGCTCGTCCGGGGTGGCGTGGCGGGCGTCCCATCCCATGGCCCTCAGGCGCACGGCGCAGTGCGGGACCTGCGGGAACACGTTCAGCGGCGTCGTGCCGGCGAAGCGGTCCAGGTAGGAGTCGATGGTCGGCCAGCGCGCCTCCAGCTCCGAGCCGCCGTAGAGGGTCGCGGTGTAGGCGAACAGCTCCTCGCACTGCGGCGAGTCGAGCGGCGCCCAGCCGAAGCCGTCCGGGTGCAGCAGGTTGGTGGTGATCCCCTGCCGGGCGCCCACCAGGCTGTCGTGGCCGGCGAGCAGCGCCAGCTCCGAGTGCACGTGCACGTCGATGAACCCGGGGGTGACCGTGAGCCCGGTGGCGTCTACGACGGTGTCCGCGGTGGCGGCGCTCAGGTCGCCGATAGCCGTGATCGCGTCGCCCTGCAGGCCGACGTCCGCCCGGTAGGCGGGACCGCCGGTGCCGTCGACGATGGTGCCGCCGGTGATGAGCACGGAGAAGGTCGGAGCGGTGTTCAGGCCCATGGAGGGATGATGAGTGCGCCGGGAGAGCCGCGCAAGCGGCGCGAGAGACCGTGCCCGTGCTACGGTGACACCGCCCGCACCCATCCGGCTCCATCTGCACCCATGTCCCCACTTCCCCGCGCCATGCTGATCGACCTGGACGACACCCTGCTGGCCACCACCGAGGCCGGCCGGCATGCCTTGGAGGTCATCACCCGGCAGCTCGCCGACGACATCGCGGTGCCCCTGGCTCACGTGAGCCAGGCCATGGCCGAGGCCACCACCTGGTTCTGGTCGGACGAGGAGCGCCGCGCCCGCGCTCGCATGGACCAGTCCGGCGCGCGAGCCCGCATCGTCGAGCGCGTCCTGGAACTGCTGCGGTGCACGGTGCCCGTCGACGCGGAGGCCCTGGGCATCCGCGCCGTGGCGGAACGACTTCGCGTCCTGGAGCCGATCGCCGGTGCGTTCGAGACCGTTGCCGAGTTGCGCCGCCGCGGCGTGCGGCTGGCGCTGGTCACCAACGGCGGCGCCGCCGACCAGCGCGCCAAGATCGACCGGCACGCCGTCGACCGCCGGTTCGACGCGGTGCTGGTGGAAGGCGAGGTGGGCTTCGGCAAGCCCGACCCGCGCATCTTCCGGCTCGCGCTCCAGCGGCTGGAAGTGCCCGCCGCCGAGGCGTGGATGGTCGGCGACGACCTGCCCTGGGACATCGCGGGCGCGCAGGCGCTGGGCATCCACGGGGTGTGGGCGCGAGCCCACGCGGCGGAGGGCGCGACCGGCGACGGTACGGTAAAGCCCGACCGCACCGTGGGCACGATCGCGGAGCTGTTGGCCTGAGGCGGGCGGCCGTCGCTACCTTGGAGGCGATGGCCACGCGGCTGCTGGTTCCCCCTCGCCTGCAACCGGTCGATCAGCGCCTGATCGCCTGGATGGACCGCCACGGCGTGCGCCTGCTGCGCGTGACCATCGGCGTGGTGTTCATCTGGTTCGGGGCGCTGAAGCTCTTCCCCGGCGCCAGCCCGGCGGCCGGCCTGATCGTGTCGACCTATCCGTTCCTGCCGGCCGGGCTGTTCCTGCCGTTCCTGGGCTGCTGGGAGATGGCCATCGGCCTCGGTTACCTCACCGGCCGTCTGCTACGCGTGACGGTGGCGCTGATGTACGCGCAGATGCTGGGGGCGATGTCGCCGATCGTGCTGAACCCGGAAGCGGTGTTCGCGGCGGCGCCGTTCGTGCTGACCCTGGAAGGCCAGTATATCGTCAAGAACCTGGTTCTGCTGGCCGCCGCCATCGTCATCGGCGCGAAGGTGCGCTGACCGGACGATCGATCACAGCAGAGCGTACTCCCTCGCATCAGAGGCTACTTCTGCTTTTCATGGTGCGTTGCAACAAGAAAAGTTGCGACCGAACCCGCAGCATTCACCGCAAGGCTCGCGTGCCGAGACAGCGGACGAACAGGCAACCTTCGCCCTCGCCCATGCGAGTCAGACAGTCGATTCCGTAGCGTGCCGAGTCCGTTCACCAAGTTCATGATGCCGCCGAGGATTGCGCGGATTGGCTCTTCCGAGTGTTGACTCGGAGCGAGATTCAGTTCGCTTGCGACTTTCGCGTAGAGCTTGGGCAAGTCTTCCTTATCATCGTAGTCTATCGACAGATCGTCGAGGATGTGCTTAGTCACAGCCTCCAACAGTGTTCGCGCAAGTGTTATTGCTCCGTCGGGATCGCTCTCCCTGCGCGCAACCGCCTTGCCCCATAGAGCGCGGATTTGCTCTGCGTCAAGCAGCTCTATCGTATCGAAGGTCAGAGCATCTCCGGGTGTGCGGTTGGACTCTTCCAGGTATTCGACAAGCGGGTTGAACGAAGTCCGAATGAACTGTCGACGCTCAGCGTAGGTAGACGCCTTGCTCTTGATGAGCTGCCAAAACGTGTCCAGTCTCCGGCAGGACACAACAAAATCAGGAAGAAAACTCCTAATCTCGTGATCGTTCATCAACTCCTGGCGCAATAACATGTAGATGTCATCGTTAGTGTCCTTGCCTGTTGCCGCATCAATCATGATGTCTTCCATGATATTGACGCGTTCACGGGCAGATTCCGGGAAATCCGGTGGAACTCGCATCATCACGGGACAACAGTTGCCTAAAGCCCGACTCAACGCTCAGCGACGATCATTCGTTAGGGCTGACTTCGTTGAGGCACCGCGATGAATGAAACCGAGTGCCTCGCAGGTGGACAGGAAGTCCGATCTGTCACAAGGAGCAGTCGACGTCGACACCGCCACGTCGTCACGGGCGCTCATTCTCGGGGATTGGTGTCGACTGAGCCATGGTGGAGGCCGGGACGGTCGTAACTCCAGACGTTGCGGCGAGCGCGTGAGCAGTCTGCTCGGCTTCGAGTTGATCGTCGAGTTGATTCAGGCTCATCAGACGGAAGCTCTCGCGCATCAAGAGCGCATGCGGCCGAACCCGGAACAGCTGAGTCGGCTCACCGTCAAAGAGACGTGCGGTTAGGGGGCTCGGCGGGTTTCTCATGTGCCTATCATGATACGGATCGCGAACTCAAAACAGGGTAGCCTCGCAATAGCTTGAGAGAGCTGAGCACGGGTAGCCGACCGGGGCTCCGTGTCACTATCTTTCCCGGCGATCCCATGGTCGAGGTCACGGCACTGGGCAAGTCGTACGGGTCTGTGCGCGCGCTCGACGACGTGCGCTTCTCCATCGCCGCTGGGGAGATTGTCGGCCTGCTCGGTCCCAATGGCGCAGGCAAGACCACGGTCCTGAAGATTCTGACCGGCTACCTGCAGCCCGACCACGGCACGGTCACCGTGGACGGTCTGGACGTGCTCACCGACACCCTGGCGGTGCAGGAGCGCATCGGCTACCTGCCGGAGAACGCGCCCCTTTACCCGGAGCTGACCGTGCAGTCGTACCTGCGCCACATCGCCGAGCTGCGGAGCCTGTCCCCGGAGGAGGGGCGGACGCGCATCATGACCGCGCTGGCGGAGACCGGGCTGGCCGACCAGATGACCCGGCCGATCGGGGAGCTCAGCAAGGGCTACCGCCAGCGGGTCGGGCTGGCGCAGGCGATCCTCCATCAGCCGAAGCTGCTGATCCTGGACGAGCCGAGCGTGGGCCTGGACCCGACGCAGATCGTGCAGATCCGCAGGCTCATCCGCGCGCTGGCCCGGCAGAGCACGGTGCTGTTCTCCACCCACATCCTGAGCGAGGTGGAGGCACTCTGCGACCGCGCCGTGATCATCATGCAGGGCCGCATCCGCGCCGATGCCGACCTGGAGACGCTGGCCGCCGGCACCGCGGTGCTGCTCACCCTGGCCGGCGACGTGCCGGCGGCGCGTGACCGGCTGCTGGCCCTGCCGGGCGTGTCGGAGGTGGAGCGGGAGCGCGATCAGCGCGGCATCCACTACCGGATCGCGGCCGCGGCGCCGGTGGAGGAGCTTGGCCGCAGCGTGTTCGACGCGGCTGCGGCCGGCGGCTGGCCGGTGAGCGAGCTGCGCCAGGAGCGGCGCACCCTGGAGACGGTGTTCGACGCGTTGGCGCGTGACGCTGCCGCGGGCGCCGGCGACGCTGGCGCCGACCCGGCCGAGGACGCGGGAGCAGGCGCCGCTGCCGGGGAGGTGGGCGAGTGAGCGAAGCGAACCTCACTCGAAGAGTGACGCCTACCCTGTCGGTCGCGCGCAAGGAGGTGCTGAGCTACTTCAGCTCGCCACTGGCCTTCATCGCGGTGGGCGCGTTCCTGGCGGCGACCCTGTTCACGTTCTTCTGGGTGGAGGCGTTCTTCGCGCGCGGCATCGCCGACGTGCGCCCGCTGTTCGCCTGGATGCCGCTGCTGGTGATGCTGCTGGTGGCGGCCCTCGGCATGCGCCAGTGGAGCGAGGAGCAGCGCTCCGGGACGCTGGAGATCCTGCTCACCCTGCCGGTGCGGCCGATCGCGCTGGTGATGGGCAAGTTCCTGGCGATCGAGGTGCTGGTGGCCACGGCGCTGCTGCTGACCCTGCCCCTGCCGCTGACCGTCGCGCTGCTCGGCGACCTGGACCCGGGGCCGGTGATCGGCGGCTACCTGGCGTCGCTGCTGATGGCGGGCGCGTACGCCGCGCTCGCCCTGTTCCTGTCGTCGCGCACCGCCAACCAGATCGTCGCCTTCATCTCCACCGCCGTGGTGGGCGGCGCGCTCTACCTGGTCGGCACGCCGGGGGTCACCGACTTCGCGGGCGGCGCCGGCAACCTGCTGCGGCAGATCGGCACCGGCAGCCGCTTCGCGTCGATCGAGCGCGGCGTCCTGGACCTCCGCGACGTGGTCTATTACCTGTCGCTCACCGCCGGCTTCCTGGCCGCCGGCGTGCTGGCGCTGGACGCCAAGCGGTGGAGCCGCGGGGCCGTGACGGCGCGCTACCGCCGGCGCGCGCTGGCGGCCGCCGCGCTGGCTGCCGCCAACCTGATCCTGCTCAACGTGTGGCTGGGGCCGTTCGCGCGCCTGCGCGTCGACCTCACCGCCGACCGCGCCTACTCGCTGTCGCCGGCCACGGTCTCGCTGCTGCAGGGCCTGCCCGAGCCGCTCGCGATCCGCGCGTACCTGAGCGAGCGCACCCATCCGCTGCTCGCGCCGCTGGCTCCGCAGATCGGCGACCTGCTGGAGGAGTACCGCATCGCCGGCCGCGGCACGGTCACCGCCGAGGTGATCGACCCGGGCGGCGACCCGGAGGCCGAGGAGGAGGCCGTGCAGGCCTACAACATCCGGCCGACTCCATTCCAGGTCGAGGACCGTTATGAGCAGGGCATCGTCAACTCCTACTTCGACGTGGTGGTGAGCTACGGCGACCAGTACGAGGTGCTGGGGTTCGGCGACCTGATCCGCATCGACCGCGGCCGCGACGGCATCACCGAGGTGCGCCTGCGCAACTTCGAGTACGACCTGACCCGCGCCATCAAGAAGGCGTCGTCCGGGTTCCGGAGCGTCGACTCGCTGTTCGCGGCGCTGCGCGACCCCGTGGAGCTGGCGCTGTACGTGACGCCGGACACGCTGCCGGCGGACCTGGACGATCCGCGCTCGGTGGTGGCCGAGGCCGCCGCCGCGCTGGCCGACCGGTCGGGCGGGGCGCTGGTGTTCCGGGAGATCGACCCCGGTCCCGAGGGGGCCGAGGGCCGCCGGGAGCTGGCCGAACGGTACGGCTTGCAGCCGATCGCGGTATCGCTGTTCTCGACCGAGACCTACTACTTCGACCTGATCCTGGAGTCGGCCGGCCAGGCGTTCATCGTCCGGCCGGAGGACGAGTACAGCGCGGCGTCGGTCACCGCCGCGGTCGAGGCGGCGCTGAAGCGCGTCGCTCCGGGGTTCCTGCGCACCGTCGGCGTGCGCCTGCCGCCCGCGGGGCCCACGCAGGATCCCTTCGGGAGGCCGCAGCAGCCGTTCGCGTCCTGGCAGCTCCTGCAGCAGCAGCTCTCCGACGACTACGCCGTGCAGCGCGTGGATCTGAGCCGGGGCGAGGTGCCCGCGCAGGTCGACGCGCTGCTGGTCGTGGCGCCGCAGGCGCTCCGCGACCGGGAGCGGTTCGCCGTCGACCAGTACCTGATGCGCGGCGGCGCGCTCCTGGTGGCCGCGGGCAGCTACCGCGCCGCCGCCGACGCGCTCGGCGAGGGCATCTCGCTGAACCGCGCCGGCGAGGGGATGGCGGCGCTGCTCGATGCCTACGGCGTGAGCGTCGCTCCCCGCGTGGTCATGGACCCGCAGAACGAGTCGTTTCCGACCACCGTACGGAGCGGCTCGGTCCTGCAGATCCGCCCGATCGACTACCCGTACTTCGTCGACGTGCGCCGCGACGGCATGTCGCGCACCCATCCGATCACGTCCTCCCTGGAGGCGGTGACTCTCAACTGGGCGTCGCCGCTGGCCGTGGACGGCGCGCTGGCCGCCGGCCGCCAGGTGGAGGTGCTGCTGCATTCGACGGCCGAGGCGTGGACCACGGGGGAGCCGGCCGCGCAGCCGGACTTCGGGCGCTACCCGGACGCGGGCTTCGCGCAAGGCGACGACCGCCAGGAGTGGCCGCTCGCGGTGGCGGTCACCGGGCGCTTCCGGAGCGCGTTCGCCGAATCGGGTCCGCCGCCGGCGGACGGGACGGACGGCGATGCTGCCGGCCGGCGATCGACGATCGATGCATCGCCAGAGGACACCCGACTGGTGGTATTCGGCTCGGGCGAGTTCCTCAACGACACGATCATGAGCCTGTCGGCGAGCCTGCATGGCGAGCGCTACCTGAACAGCCTGCAGGCGCTGCAGAACGCCGTGGACTGGGCCGTGGAGGACCTGGCCCTGCTGGGCATCCGTTCCGAGGGAGCGGTGACCCGGCTGTTGCTGCCCATCGACGATTCGGCGCGGCGCGCCTGGGAGTTGATCAACTACGTGGTCGTGGCGCTGCTGCTCGGCGCGGTGGGCGCGGTGTGGTGGATGCGCCGGCGCGGCGAGCGGCCGATGTACGGTTCGGCTGCAGGCGTTGGCGGCCCGGATGAGCAGGCGCCCGCGGGCGGGGAGGGTGGTCCGTGATTGCGGCGCTGCGTCGCGAGCGCGGTCTGGCCGTGCTGGCGGCGGTGCTGGTGGCGCAGGCGGCGATCCTGGTGTTGACGCGATTGCCGGGCCGCGAGGACGTACCGGAGTCGCTGCTCGCCGGCCTGGAGGCCGGAGCGGTAACTCGTATCGAGATCGAGGACGGCGCGGACGGACGCGTCGTGATGGACCGCGAAGGGGACGGCTGGGTGCTGAGCGATGCCGGCGGCTACCCGGCCGACGGCACCCGCATCGCCGGACTGCTGGACCGGCTGGCCGCCGCCCGGCGGGACCGGCTGGTGGCGCGCACCGAGGCGGGCCGGCTGGAGCTGCGCGTGGCGCCGGACGGCTTCGAGCGCCGCGTGCGCATCGACGCGGGCGCGGACGGGTATCTGCTGTACGTCGGCACCACCGCCGGCACCGGCGCCGGGCACGTGCGCGTGGACGGCGAGGACGAAGTATGGAGCGTCGACGGAATGGCGCCCTGGCAGGTGGTCGCCGACCGGTCCGATTGGGTCGATCCGGTCTACCTGCGCGTCGAAGCCGATCGGATCGCCGCCTTCGAGCTGGTGAACGCGGCCGGCTCGTTCCGCTTCGAGCGGTCGGACGGGGAGTGGACCTCGCCCGTGCCGGGGACCGGCGAAGTCTTGGACCAGGAGCGGGTGACCGCCTTCCTGGATCGCGTGAGCACGCTGCGGATGCGCCGCCCGCTCGGCACCGAGCCGCCCGGCGACTACCGGCTCGCCGAGCGCGCGGCGGAAGTGCGGCTCGCGCTGAGCCCGGACGAGGACGGGGACGGGGAAGGCGGCACCCTCGAGCTCCTGATCCTGGCCGGCGGCGACGACGACTACGACTACGTCGTGAAGAGCTCCGATTCGGAGTATTATGTGGAGGTGCCGAGCTTCACGCTCGCCGATCTGGTCGACGCCGACCGTTCGACGTTCGTGACGGCCGACGACCCGGGCGGCTCGCCAACCGGCGTTTCATCGCAGTGAGCAGCCGCCCGACGATACATATCGGACGCATTTCGGAAACACATTCGGAGGTAATCGAATGAAGATGCATGTGGGCGGCGCCTGGGTGGATGCCGCCGAGACGATCGACGTACTGAATCCGTTCGACGGATCGGTGGTGGACACGGTCCCGCGCGCGACGATGGACGACGTGCAGACCGCGCTGGCGACGGCGCAGAAGGCCGCCGGGCAGGTGGCGGCGATGACCGGCTACGAGCGCTACGAGATCCTGCACCGCGCCTCGGAGCTGATGGTCGAGCGCGCGGGCGAGCTGTCGAAGATCATCACCATGGAAGAGGGCAAGCCGGTCAGCGAGGCCGACATCGAGGTGGCGCGCGCCACCGAGATCATCGCCCTGTCCGCGGAGGAGGCCAAGCGTCTGGGCGGCGAGGTGCTGCCGCTGGACGGCGCGCCGGGCGTGCGCGACAAGGTCGGCTTCACCCTGCGCGTGCCGTGCGGGGTGGTGGTCGGCATCAGCCCGTTCAACTTCCCGCTGCACCTGGTGTGCCACAAGGCCGGCCCCGCCTTCGCGGCCGGCAACGCTGCCATCATCAAGCCTGCGTCCGACACGCCGCTGTCGGGCCTGAAGATCGTCGAGTTGCTGGTGGACGCGGGGGCCCCGCCGGAGGCCGTGCAGTGCCTGACCGGCTCCGGCGGCGAGATCGGCGACGCGCTGTGCGAGGATCCGCGCGTGCGCAAGATCACCTTCACCGGCAGCCGCGACGTGGGCGAGCACATCTGCAAGGTCGCGGGCCTGAAGAAGGTGACCATGGAGCTCGGCTCCAACGCGCCGTTCGTGGTGATGCCCGACGCCGATCCGGAGAAGGTGGCCAAGGCGGCCGCCATGTCCGGCTACTCCAACGCCGGCCAGGTCTGCATCTCCACGCAGCGCGTGCTGGCGCACGCGGACATCTACGGCGACTTCGTGGATGCCTTCAAGGCGGAGACGGAGTCGATCAACACCGGCAACCCGCTGCACGCCGACAGCAAGATGGGGCCGATGATCCGCCAGTCCGACGCCGAGCGCGTGCACGGCTGGGTCGACGAGGCGCTCACCGGTGGGGCGACGCTGGTCACCGGCGGCGAACGCGACGGGCAGGTCATGCAGCCGACCGTGGTGGAGGGCGTCCGGCCGGAGATGCGCATCTCCCGCGACGAGGTGTTCGGCCCGGTGGTCGGCATCACGCGGGTGGAAGACATCGACCAGGCGATCGAGCTGGCCAACGACACCAACTACGGCCTGAGCGCCGCCATCTTCACCGAGAACGTGAACTGGGCCATGCAGTACGTGCGCCAGGTGGAGTCCGGCAGCATCCACGTCAACTGGGGCACCCAGTGGCGCGCCGACCTGATGCCGTACGGCGGCCTGAAGGACTCCGGCATGGGCAAGGAAGGGCCGAAGTACGCGGTCGAGGAGATGACCGAGACGAAGATGTGCGTCTTCCACCTGTAGGGGGAACGCGATGGCGGTACGCATGTACACGACGCCGAGCTGCGGCTACTGCACGCAGCTCAAGCGCTACCTGCGCGAGCGGCAGGTGAAGTTCACGGAGTACGACATCAGCCGCGACGAGCGCAAGGCGGCCGAGATCGCGCACCGCTCCCGGCAGCACGGCGTGCCGGTGCTCGACTACAACGGCACCATCGTCGTCGGCTTCGACCGCGACCGCATCGACCGCCTGATCGCGAAGGGTTAGCTTCGGCGGGCGACTACGAGCGGCGCTGCAGGTAGCTGCGGCGCCGCTCGGGGTCGAACTTCTCGATCGCGTAGCGCAGCATCGTGCGCGGCATGCGCGCGGCGTGGCGGTCCAGGAACCGCTCCTCGGCCGCCAGGTCGCGCTTGCCGATCTCGCGCAGCATCCAGCCGACCGCCTTGTGGATCAGGTCGTGCGGGTGGTCGCGCAGCAGCTCGGCAAGCCGCAACGTGTCCTGGAACTGCCCGGCACGGATGAAGGCGAAGGTGGCGAGCACCGCCACGCGTTGCCGCCACAGGTGACCGGAGGCCGCAAGCTCGTAGAGAACGCTGCGGTCCCGCTCCAGCAGGTGGGCGCCCAGGATGTGCGGCGCCGAACCGTCCACCAGGTCCCAACTGTTCACCGCGTCCAGGTGTTCGAGGTAGAAGTCGGCGATCGTTTCTCGGTCGGCCGGTCGCGCCCGCCGGTAGCGATCGGCCAGCACACAGCGCCGCCTGCCGGTGCTCGTGCCAGGGGCTGGCCAGCGCGTCCGCCAGGTCGGGAAGCGGCAGCTCGCGATGGCGGCGGGCGATCGCCCGCACCTCCGGGACGCGCAGCCCCAGGAAGCGGTCGCCCTCGCCGTACTCCCCCGGTCCCGTGCGGAAGAACCGCTGCAGGTGCTCCGCGCGGTGCGGATCGCCGGCGCCGTCCAGTTCCACGCACAGCGCGCGTGCAGGGCCTCTCATCGCCCGCGGATCATACCGCGGGCCGGTGCGGTCCGATCGCGCGTTGCAGCTCGGCGCGCCCTATACTTGGCGCTACGTCCATGCCGCAGTGCGACCGTATCGCGGGCACCCGCTATCGCATCGACGGAGTCGTGGGGGACTATCTCGCCGGTGTCTCCGAGCAGTGGCTGAAGGTAGCGCCGCGCGCCAATCCGGCGCTGCTGGAGATGTTTCGCGACCGCGACCGCGACCCGCTGCGCGAGATGGTGATGTGGGCGGGCGAGTTCGCCGGCAAGTACCTGACCGCCGCGGTGCAGGTCCTGCGGCTGACCGGCGACCGGGAGTTGCGCGAGGTGGTCGCAGGCGTCGTCGCCGAGCTGGTCTCGCTGCAGGCGGACAACGGCTACCTGGGGCCGTGGCCGTCGCCGCACGGGTTGACCAATCGCGCCCCGAACTGCCGCCAGGGGGCGCCGCTGTGGGACCCGGAGCGCGGCGGCGACACCTGGGACGCCTGGGGCCACTACCACGTCATGCTGGGGTTGCTGCTGTGGCACGCTGACTCGGGCGACGCGGCGGCGCTGCGCTGCGCCCGGCGCATGGCGGACCGCCTGTGCGAGATGTACCTGGGTGCCGCCTCGCCGCGGCTGGTCGACACCGGCTGGAGCAAGGTGAACCTGGCGCCGGCGCATTCCCTGGCGATGCTCCACCGGGTCACCGGCCAGGCGCGCTATCTGAAGTTGGCCGAGCAACTCGTGGCGGAGTTCGCCGCCTGCGACGCCGGCGGCAACCCGTTGGCCGGGAACTACGTCGACGGCCCCCTGGCCGGCCTGGAGTACTTCGAGCTGCCCAACACCGGCTGGGAGAGTCTGCACTCGGTCATGGCGCTGGCCGAGCTGTACCCGCTCACCGGCAACGAGCGCTACCGCGACGCGCTGCAGCGGATCTGGTGGAGCATCACCGCCACCGACCGTCACAACAACGGCGGCTTCAGCTCCGGCGAGATGGCGGTCGGCGATCCCTACGACCTGGGCGCGATCGAGACCTGCTGCACGATCGCCTGGATCGCGCTCAGCGTCGAGATGTTGCGCCTGACCGGGGATGCGCGGGTGGCAGACGAGATCGAGCTGAGCACGCTCAACTCCGTGCTCGGCCTGCACTCGGCCAGCGGGCGCTGGGTCACCTACGACACGCCGCCCGACGGCACGCGCATCGACTCCGGGGTCACGCTCGGCTGGCAGGGCCGGGAAGGCTCCCCGGAGCTGAACTGCTGCTCCGTGAACGGCGCCCGCGGCCTGGGCATGGTGTCCGACTGGGCGCTGATGCAGGACGCCGATGGGCTCATGCTCAATTGGTACGGCCCGTCGGAGTTCACCGTGCCGCTGCGCGAGTCCGCGGTCGAGGTGACGCTGCGCCAGCACACCCGGTATCCGGTGGAGGGTCGGGTCGCCCTGCGCGTCGCGCCGTCCGCGCCGGTGCGGTTCCGTCTCAGGCTGCGCATCCCGCGCTGGTCGCGGGACACGACGGCCGTGGTCAACGGCACGCCGGTCGGTCCGGTCGAGCCCGGCGCCTACCTGGCCATCGAGCGCGCGTGGCGCGACGGCGACCTGGTCGAGCTCGACCTCGACCTGAGCATGCACTGCTGGCCGGGCCACAACGCGCGCGCCGGCACCACGTCGCTCTACCGCGGCCCGCTGCTGCTCGCCTTCGACGCCCGCTACAACGACCTCGAGCCCGACGCGCTGCCAGCGCTCGATGCCCGCCGCCTGCGCCTGGAGCCGGCCGTCTGGCCGCATTGGCTGCCGCCGGTCACGCTGCTGCAGTGCACGGCCGGGGACGGGCGCACGCTGCGGCTGTGCGACTTCGCCAGCGCCGGGGAGAGCGGGACCCCCTATCGCTCGTGGCTCCCGGTCGCGAACGCCGCCGGGCTGCCCGAGTTCTTCGCGCCGCCGCACGCGCGCCGGCTGCGCGCCGAGATCGGCCGCTTCGCCAAGCGCTACCAGGCGCATCTGCACAGCACCAACATCGCGCTCTACCGGCGCAGCGACCTGATCCGCCTCCGCCGCGACGCGGCGCGCTTCCTCCAGGCGTGTGAACAGGCGCGGGCGCTGATCGCCGCGTCCCCGGACACGGGCGAGGCGCGCTCGCTGGCGGCGGCGCTGGAGCGCATCGAGGCCGCCTCCGACATCATGGAGCCAGCCTTGGCGGACCGCCTTCAGCGCGAGCTGAACGAGCTCCACGACGAGCCCGTCTGCACGCTCTCCGACTGGCGGGTGAGCGATCTGCAGCCGGCGCTGGCCGACATCCGCGACGCCGAGCCTCCGCCCGCGGCGGAGTTCGAGCGCTCGCTGCCCCCTCGCGGCGGCAGCCTGTGGACGGGGGTCGACGCCGTGCATGGCGGCCGTCCCGGCACACTGTTCCTGCGCGTCACCGCCATCATGCCGCGCACCGAGCGGGCGCGGCTGATGTACGGAGCCGACGGGCCGGTCAAGGTATGGCTCAACGGTCGGGCCGTCGACTGGCGCCGCGACCCCAGCCACGAGGAGCGCCCGGAGGAGTACCGCACCGAGGTCGACTGGCGGCAGGGAGAGAACACGCTGGTGTTCGCCCTCGACACCAGCGGCGGCCGGGCCAGGAGAGGCGTGCACATCAGCATCCCGGACCGCTGACCGGGCGCCGGTGTCACGACTCGGCTACAGCAGATGCAGCGCGCGGGCTCCGACGGCGCTGCCGACGCCGATCAGCAGGCCGACAGCTACTTCCGGGATGGAGTGGCCGACGTCGTGCGAGGTTTCCGGCCGGCTCGCCTCCGGCATCGGGGCGATCATCTGGCGCAGCGCCTCCGAGTTGATCTGGATCGCGCCGCGCACACGGATCGCGTCGAAGATGATGATCACGCTGAACGCGCAGGCGATCGCGAACAGGTCCGATGCCACGCCGGCGCGCAGGCCGACGGCAGTGGTGAGGGTCGCGACGAAGGCGGTGTGGGAGGACGGCATCCCGCCGGCCGCGAACAGCCGGCGCCACGCGAAGGTGCGCGTGTGCACGGAGTGCATGGCGATCTTGAAGACCTGGCACCCCACCTGGACCACGACGGCCACGAGGAGGGATGCGCTCACACCGGCCGCCATCAGGACGGCGGATGCTACCATGAGCGCATGGGTTCTCTGGTAGCGCTGGTCTCCCGCGGCGACTTCGCGGTCCCGCCTGACCTTGCCGAGCGGATCGCCGCGGTCGGCGGCGAGTTGCGTCATCGCGACTGCACCAGCGGCGCGGAAGTGGTCGACACCGCGCGCGGCGCGCCGGTCGTCTGGGTGTTCGGCGGGGCGCGCATGATCACCGACGCCGTGCTCGCGGAGTTGCCCGACTGCCGCCTGATCGTTCGCAGCGGCAGCGGCACGGACAATATCCCGGTCGCCGCGGCGCGGGCACGCGGCATCGCCGTCGGCAACACGCCGGAGGCGACCCGCGACGTGGTGGCCGACCACACGATCGGCCTGCTCATCGCCCGGCACCGCCACATCGTTCTCAAGGACCGCGACATCCGCCGCGGGATCTACTCCCAGGACAACCCGCAGACCGGCCCGGCGCTGGCCGGCATGACCCTGGGCCTGATCGGCTTCGGCCACATCGGCGCCGCGGTCGCCGCCCGTGCGGCCCCGTTCGGGCTGCGGGTGCTGGCGACCGATCCGGCCAGGAGCGGCGCGGAGATCCGTGCCGGCGGCGCGGAGCCGGTCGAGCTGGACGCGCTCCTGCGCACCAGCGACTTCGTGTCGCTCCACGTCCCGCTGCTTGCCAGCACCACGGCGCTGATCGGCGCGGAGGAGCTCGCCGCGATGCAGCCGCACGCGATCCTGATCAACACGTCGCGCGGCAAGGTCGTCGATCAGGAGGCCCTGATCGACGCGCTGCAATCCGGGCGGATCGCCGGCGCTGCGCTCGACGTGTTCGACCCGGAGCCGCTGCCGCCCGACAGCCCGCTGATCGGCATGGAGCAGGTGGTGCTCACACCGCACACCGCCGGCTCGGGCGCCGCGATGATCCGTCGGTTCTGGGAGGACTCGATCACGACCATCGGCCACTTCCTGCGCACCGGCCGGCCGCGGTGGGAAGTGATCGCGTAGGCGCGCTGGCGCGCGGTCGCTACAGGAGCGCGCGCAGGCGGTCGCCGATCACCGCCACTTCGTCCTCGGACAGGCAGGCAGGACTGAAGCGCAGCAGCCCCTCGCGCACGCCGCCTGCGTTGACGTGGATGGCCGGCTCGCCGCGCTGAAGTGCGGAGGTGAGCTCCAGGGCGTCGCGCCGCTCCGGGCACACTTCCACGATCGGGGTGCCGTCGCGGCCGTCGTCGATGGTTGCCTGACACGGCGCGCCGTCCAGCAGCTCGACGAGCCGGTCGGACAGGCGCCGCCAGCCGGCGATCCGCTCGCGATCGGGGATCGCCGCGAAGCGCTGCAGGGCGACCAGCAGGCCGGCGATCTGCTCCTTGCCGACCTTGCAGGGGCGGCCGATGCCGTGGTGCGGGGCGCCTGCCAGCGGCGGCTCGCCGGCGATCCACGACGGCGGGCGCCACAGTTCCGGCAGCACGTCCTGGTCGAAGAGCTGCAGCGCCGCCGCGCCCACCAGCCGGCGGCGGCCGCACAGGATGCCCGTTCCCTGCGGCCCGCCGATCGCCTTGCCCCCGGAGAAGCACACCAGGTCGGCGCCGGCGTCGATGAAGGCGCGCAGGTTGGACTGCGGCGGCAACCGGCCCGCGGCGTCGACGATCACCGGCAGGCCGTGGGCGTGCGCCTCGGCGATCACCTGCTCCAGGGGCGGCTGCGAGTAGGACTGGGCGACGTAGGCGATCGCGGCGGTGCGCTCGTCGATCGCGGCGCCCAGCTCCCACGCCTCCGTGTCGCGGACGCCGGCTCCTGAGAATCGATCGGCGATGCCGACCTCGACGAGCTCGGCGCCGGCGGTGCGCAGCGCATGGTCGTACAGGTTGCGATGGCTGCGTGGGATGAGGATGCGGTTGCGGCCCGCCACGTGCGGCAACCGCCCCATGCGGTCGGGATCGAGGCCGGTCAGGCAGGCGGCGGCACCGAGCAGCAGCGCCGCGGCCGCGCCGCTGGTGACCAGCCCGGCCTCCGCGCCGGTGTGCTCGGCGATGATCTCGCTGGCGCGCTCCTGCAGCGTCTCGATGGCCACGCACTGACCCATCGCCTCCGCAACCGCAGCGGCCACCTCCGGGTCGGCGCGACCGCCGCCCAGGCGGGTCGCGGGACCCGCGGCGTTGATGATCGTGGGGACGCCCAACCGGGCGAAGATGCTCGGCGCGGCGTCACTCTTCGTACGAGGCTCGTTTCGCTCACGCACGGGTATTGCCGGTCGGCGTGGCCGGCCGGGTCAGCTCTCGTCGGGGAGGCCGTACCTGCGCCGGAACCGCTCGATGCGGCCGGCGGTGTCGACGAGCTTCTGCTTGCCGGTGAAGAACGGATGGGACGCGCTGGAGATTTCCAGGGTCACCAGCGGGTATTCGTTGCCGTCTTCCCAGACCACCGTCTCCCTGGACTTGACGGTGGAGCGGGTCAGGAACTGGAAGTCGCTGGCCGCGTCCTTGAACACGACCGGCCGGTACTCGGGATGGATGTCGGGTTTCATCAGCCGTTCTCCGGTCGCGGGCCGCTCAGCGGACGCGCCACGTCCTTGAGGGTCAGGCCCTCGTCCTTGAGGAATCGCATCAGACCCTTCTTGTTCACCGTGCGCAGCGCCCGCGTCGACAGCTTGAGACGCACCATCCGGCCGAGCTCCGGCACGTACAGCCGCTTCTCCTGGACGTTGGGCCGCTGCACGCGCCGCGTCTTGTTGTGCGCGTGCGATACGTTGTTGCCGCTGAGCGGGCCCTTCCCCGTCAGCGCACATCGCCTTGACATGCCGGCAAGTATGCCCAAAACCGGCCGGCGAGGGAAGAGGGCGTCCCGGACATCAGGACGGACGGTCGCCGGCCAGCGTCACGCGGTGCATCACCCGCCGGAAGCCGTGATAGTCGTTGATCGGCAGGTGCTGGGTGCAGCGGTTGTCCCAGATCGCCAGCGAGCCGGGCCGCCAGCGGTAGCGGCAGGTGAGCTCCGGCTGCACCTGGTGCTGAAACAGGTACTCCAGCAGCGGCTGGCTCTCCGCTTCGCTCCAACCCTTGAAGTGCGACGTGTGCCCGCGGTTGACGTACAGCGCCTTGCGGCCGGTCTCCGGATGGGTGCGCACGACCGGATGCTCGCTGGTGAGCACCGACGCCTGCGCGCCCTGCTCCCGCAGGCGCTCCTCCCGCGTCGCGGCCACCGCCGGCTTGGTGGAGGTGTAGATGGCGGTCAGTCCGGCGAGGGTCCGTCGCAGTCCCGCCGAAAGCCGCTCGTAGGCCAGGTACTGGTTGGCGAACAGCGTGTCGCCGCCGCGGGGCGGCACCTCCACCGCGTACAGCAGGCTGCCCATCGGCGGCCGCTCCAGGTAGCTGGTGTCGGTGTGCCACACGCCGCCGAAGGCGACCCGTTCATGCTCCAGCTTGGTGACCGCGGTCACCAGCGGTTCCTCGGGCAGGCCCTGAAGCTGCGGGTAGGCGAGTGGCTCGCCGAGGCATCGGCCAAAGGCGAGCAGCGACTTCGGAGTCAGCTTCTGAGACGGGAAGAAGATCACCAGGTGGTCCAGGAGTGCCTGCCGGATCTCCGCCGCCGCGTCCGTGCCGAGCGGCCGTCCCAGATCCACGCCGGTGATCTCGGCCCCCAGCGCGCCGGACAGCGGCCGTGCTTGAATCAGTTCCATATCTCCAGTCCAACACTCTGGTATCGGTAGTCCGTGGCCTCGTCAACCCGTTTGACGGTACTCTGTCAGGGACTCATGACGACCCGCATCGGCATCATCAACGTTTCGGACCGGGCCAGCGCCGGCGTGTACGAGGACACGCCGGGCAAGGCGGTGGTGGCCCTGCTGGAGCGCTACCTGACGACTCCGTTCGAGCCGGTCTACCAGGTCCTCCCCGACGAGCAGGACCAGCTTCAGGAGGCGATGTGCCGGATGGCCGACGACGACGGCTGCTGCCTGATCGTCACCACCGGCGGCACCGGGCCGGCCCTCCGCGACGTCACGCCGGAGGCGACCGAGGCGGTCTGCCAGAAGATGCTGCCCGGCTTCGGGGAGCTGATGCGGCAGGTGTCGCTGCGCTACGTGCCGACGGCGATCCTCTCCCGCCAGACCGCGGGCGTTCGCGGCGGCGCGCTGATCCTCAACCTGCCGGGCCGCCCGCGCGCCATCGAGCAGTGCCTGGAGGCGGTCTTTCCCGCCATCCCCTACTGCATCGATCTTCTCGGCGGCCCGCGCCTGGAGTGCGACCCGGCCGAGATCACCGCCTTCCGACCCAAGGGGGCGTAGGAGTTCCAGACGGATGGACGTAGCCACCCTGCCGACCATCGCGGACGTGCGCGCGGCGGCCGAGCGCATTCGCCCGCACGTGCACGCCACCCCGGTGTTCACCAGCCGGTATTTCGATCGCGCCGTGGGAGCGAGCCTGTTCTTCAAGTGCGAGAACCTGCAGAAGGTTGGCGCGTTCAAGAGCCGCGGTGCCTGCAACGCGGTGTTCAGCCTGCCGGACCACCAGGCGGCGGCCGGCGTGGCGACGCACTCGTCGGGCAACCACGGCCAGGCGGTGGCGTTCGCCGCCGGGCTGCGAGGCATCCCGGCGACGGTGGTGATGCCGCGCGGCACGACGGAGATCAAGCGCCGCGCCGTGCAGGGCTACGGCGCCCGCACCGTGGAGAGCGGTCCGACGCTGGCCGAGCGGGAAGGGACCACGCAGCGGATCGCGGACGCCGACGGCGCGCACGTGATCCATCCGTACGACGACGCCGACGTGGTGGCGGGGCAGGGCACCGTCGCGCTGGAGCTGATGCAGCAGGCCGGTCCGCTGGACGCGCTGCTGGTGCCGGTCGGGGGCGGCGGTCTCACGTCCGGCACCGTGCTGGCCTCCGGCGGAGAAGCCAGTGTCGGGGCAGGCGGTGCGCCGGTCGTCTACGCGGCCGAGCCGGAGCTGGCCGACGACGCCTACGAATCGCTGCGGACCGGCGTGCGGCAGCCGGAACGGCCTCCCCACACGGTCGCCGAGGGGCTGCGCACCAGCCTGGGGGACATCACCTTCCCGCTGGTCCGGGATGGTGTGCGCGAGATCCTGCTGGTCGACGATCGCGAGATCGTGGCGGCCACGCTCGCCTTCATCACCCGTACCAAGCTGCTGATCGAGCCCTCGGCCGGGGTCGCGATCGCCGCGCTGCTGCGCCACCGGGAGCGCTTCGCGGGCTCCCGCGTGGGCGTGGTCCTGACCGGCGGCAACGTCGACCTGGCCGCTCTGGGCGCGCTTGCGGAGGGAATCGATGGCTGAGGCGGCGGTTGCCGTGCGGCCGGCGGCGGCGCCGCCGGCGCGGGAGACGGTACAGGGGGTCGCCGACTTCCTGGCCGAGTTGTCCGGCCGGGTGCGAGGGGAGCTGCGCACCGACACCTATACGCGCATCCTGTACAGCACCGACGCCAGCATCTACCAGGTGATGCCGCACGGCGTGCTGATCGCCCGCGACGAGGAGGACGTGCACGCCGCCGTGGAGGCGGCAGCCCGCCACCAGGTGCCGATCCTGCCCCGTGCGGCAGGCAGCAGCCTTGCCGGCCAGGCGGTCAACGAGGCGCTGGTCATCGACACGTCGCGGTTCCTGGACCGGGTGGTGGAGCTCGACACCGAGGAGCGCTGGATCCGGCTGCAGCCGGGCATCGTGCTGGACGCGCTCAACGGCTACCTGCGCCCGCACGGGCTGCAGTTCGGGCCCGACCCGGCTTCCAGCAACCGCGCCGCGATGGGCGGCATCGTCGGCAACAATTCCACCGGCTCCCACTCGATCCTGTACGGCATGACCGCCGACCACGTGCTGGGCATGCAGGCGATCCTGTCCGACGGCACCCGCTGCCGGTTCGGTCCGCTCGACGCCGACGGTCTGGCCACCCACCAGGCCCGGCCGGGCCTGGAAGGCTCGGTCTATCGCGGCGTGGCGGCCATCGCCGCCGGCGGGCGCGAGGCGATCCTGGCAGGAACCCCCGCCCACTGGCGGCGCTGCGGCGGCTACAACCTGGACCGGTTCGTGGACGGGGCCAGCTTCACCTACCCGCAGGACCCGCACTTCAACCTGGCCAAGCTGGTGTGCGGCTCCGAGGGCACGCTGGCGGTGATGACCGAGCTGACCCTCAACCTGGTTCCGGTGCCGGCCCACACGGCGCTCGCGGTCGTGCACTTCGATGACCTGTTCAAGGCGCTGTCCTCGGTAGAGACCATCCTGGAGACCGACCCGTCGGCGGTGGAGTTGCTCGACAACTTCGGGTTGACGCTGGCCCGCGAGGTGCCGCAGTACGCGCGGCTGATGACCGGCTTCATTTCAGGCACCCCGAACTGCGTGCTGATCACCGAGTACTCGGGCGACAACCCGCGGGAGTTGAAGCAGCGCATCGACGCGCTGAGCGATCACCTGCGCCGCCACGGCGTGCGCGCCACGGTGGTGCCGGCGCTCGACCCCGCGCTGCAGACCGACGTGTGGACGGTGCGCAAGGTCGGGCTCGGCCTGATGATGAGCATCAAGGGCGACTACAAGCCGATCCCGTTCATCGAGGACGCGGCGGTCCCGATCGAGCACCTGGCCGAGTACGTGACCAGCATCGAGCGGTTCTGCAACGACATCGGCACCCGCGTGGCCTACTACGCGCACGCCAGTGCGGGCTGCATCCACATCCGGCCGCTGATCAACGCCAAGCTGGCCGCGGAGGTGGACAAGCTGCCGGTCATCTCCAGCTTCGCGCTGGAGCTGCTCGGCCGCTTCGGCGGCAGCCTGTCCAGCGAGCACGGCGACGGCCGCGCGCGGAGCTGGCAGAACGAGAGTTTCTTCGGCCCCGACCTGTACCGGCTCTACCAGGAGGTCAAGGGCACCTTCGACCCGCACGGCATCCTGAATCCGGGCAACGTCGTGGACGCCCCGCCGATGACCGAGTCGCTGCGCTACGGCCAGGAGTACCGCACGCAGCCGCACCGCGAGCACCTGGCCTTCCGCAGCGACCACGGCTTCACGCGCGCCGTGGAGATGTGCAACGGAGCCGGCATCTGCCGCAAGCGGACCGAGGGCACCATGTGTCCGAGCTTCATGGCCACGCGCGAGGAGGAACACTCCACGCGCGGGCGGGCCAACGCGCTGCGGGCCGCGCTGTCCGGCACGCTCCCGCACGACGAGCTCACCAGCGAGCGCATGTTCGAGGTGATGGACCTCTGCATCGAGTGCAAGGCCTGCAAGGCCGAGTGTCCGTCGTCGGTCGACATGGCCAAGATCAAGATCGAGTTCCTGGCCACCTACTACGACCGGCACCGGCTGCCGCTGCGCTCCCGGCTGTTCGCGGACATCGGCCGCGCCAGCCGGCTGCTGGCAGGTCCGCTCGCCGGCGCGGTCAACCGGCTGGTGGCGCCGGCGCCGGTCAGGCGCCTCCTCGAGCGGTTCGCCGGCATCAGCGCTCAGCGCACCCTGCCGGCGTTCAGCGGCAGTCCCTTCCCCGCCTGGGCTCGCCGCCGCGGGCTCGACCGCGTGCCGCCCGGGCGCGCGGTGGCGCTGTTCCCGGACACCTTCAACAGCTTCAACACGCCGGAGGTGGCGCGCGCCGCCACCGAGGTGCTGGAACAGGCCGGTTTCGCGGTGACCGTGCCCGAGTATGGCTGCTGTGGGCGGCCGATGCTCTCCAAGGGCCTGGTGCGGCGCGCCCGGCGGGCCGCCCGCGCGACCGTCGCCCGCCTGGCGCCTCTGGCTCGTGCCGGCGTGCCGATCGTCGGGCTGGAGCCGAGCTGCGTGTCGGCCATTCGCGACGAGTACCGGTCGCTGCTGCCCGACGACGAGGACGCTGCGCTGGTCGCCGAGCATGTGGAGACCTTCGAGGAGCTGGTCGCGCGGGCGCACGCGGACGGCGAACTCGACCTCGACCTGAACGGCCACCACGAGGGGTTGCTGCTGCACGGTCACTGTCACCAGAAGGCGCTGATCGGCACCGGGCCCAGCAAGAGCACGCTGGGCCTCACCGGCGCCGAGGTGACGGAGGTGGATTCCGGCTGCTGCGGCATGGCCGGCTCCTTCGGCTACGAGGCCGAGCACTACGACGTGTCGATGACCATGGCCGAGCGGCGCCTGCTGCCGGCGGTGCGCTCGCTCGACGGCGGCGGCACGGTGGTCGCAGCCGGCACGAGCTGCCGGCACCAGATCATGCACGGCACCGGACGCCGCGCGCTGCACCCCGCCGAGGTGCTGCACGCCGCGCTGCGCGGCAACAACGACTCCCACGGCTCGAACGGAGGCTGATCACGGATGAGCGACCACTTTGACGCACTGGACGAACTGCGCGCCGGCAACCGGCGGCTGCGCTACTACCGGCTGGGTGCCCTGCAGGACGCGGGGCTGACGCGGCTGACAGAGCTGCCGTACTCGATCCGCATCCTGCTGGAGTCGGTCCTGCGCCACAGCGCGGCCCAGGGCGGGCCGGCGGTGACGCGCGCGCACGTCGCGGCGGTCGCCGGATGGCAGCCGCAGGCCCCGGAACGGCCGAGCGTGCCGTTCATGCCGGCGCGCGTGGTCATGCAGGACTTCACCGGCGTGCCCGCGGTGCTCGACCTGGCGGCGATGCGCGATGCGCTCGCGCGTGCCGGCGGCGACCCGCAGCAGGTCAATCCGTCGATCCCGGTGGACCTCGTGATCGACCACTCCGTGCAGGTGGACCGCTTCGGGTCGGCGGACGCGCTTGCGCGCAACGCAGAGATCGAGTTCGAGCGCAACGCCGAGCGTTACCGCTTCCTGCACTGGGGGCAGCAGGCGTTCGCGAACTTCCGGGTCGTGCCGCCGGCGACCGGCATCGTCCATCAGGTCAACCTCGAGCACCTGGCGCCGGTGGTGGGCGTCGACGAGCCCGCCGACGGCACCCCGGCTGTGGCCTATCCCGACACCGTGGTCGGCACCGACTCGCACACCACCATGATCAACGGCCTGGGCGTGCTCGGCTGGGGCGTGGGGGGCATCGAGGCGGAGGCGGCGATGCTCGGCCAGCCGTCCGACCTGGTGCTTCCCGACGTGGTCGGCATGCGCCTGACCGGCCGGCTCTCGGAAGGGGTCACCGCGACCGACCTCACCCTGACGGTCACGCAGATGCTGCGCGCGCACGGCGTGGTGGGCCGCTTCGTCGAGTTCTTCGGTCCGGGTCTGGCGGACCTGGCGCTGCCCGACCGCGCCACCATCGCCAACATGGCGCCGGAGTACGGCGCGACCGTCGGCTTCTTCCCGGTGGACGATGAGACGCTGCGCTACCTGCGGCTGACCGGGCGCGGCGAAGACGAGGTGGAACGGGTGGCCGCCTACTGCCTCGCCCAGGGGCTGTTCCGCACCGACGGCGCGGAAGACCCGCGCTACAGCGCCACCCTGGAGCTGGACCTGGCCTCGGTGCAGGCGGCACTGGCCGGCCCCAAGCGGCCACAGGACCGAGTGCCGCTGGGCCAGATGAAGCGCCGTTTCGCGGAATCGCTGGCGGCGCCGGTCGCCGAGCGCGGCTACGGGCTCGACGAGGCGGCGCTTCAGGCCGCCGCCGAGGTCGGCACCAACGGCGACCGGACCGACCTGCGCCACGGCGCGGTGGTGATCGCGGCCATCACCTCGTGCACGAACACCTCCAACCCCAGCGTCATGATCGGCGCCGGCCTGCTGGCCCGCAACGCCCGGCGGCGCGGGCTCCGCGTGGCGCCCTACGTCAAGACCAGCCTGGCGCCGGGGTCACGCGTGGTCACCGACTACCTGGGGTCCGCCGGCCTGCTCGCGCCGCTGGCGGAGCTGGGCTTCGACGTGGTCGGCTACGGCTGCACCACCTGCATCGGCAACTCCGGACCGCTGCCTGCGGCGGTGACCGCGGCCGTGGAGTCGGCCGACCTGGTCGCCGCCGCGGTGCTCTCGGGCAACCGCAACTTCGAGGGCCGCGTGCACGCGACCGTGCGCGCCAACTACCTGGCATCGCCGCCGCTGGTGGTCGCCTACGCGCTGGCCGGCACGGTCGACATCGACCTGACAAGCGAGCCGATCGGCCGCGGCGACGACGGGGCCCCTGTCTACCTGCACGACATCTGGCCCAGCAATGCCGAGATCACGGAGGCGGTGGCCGATTCGGTCAGCGCCGACCAGTTCGCGGACCGCTACCGCGACGTCTTTTCCGGCAATCCGGCGTGGAGCGCCATCGAAGGCTCGGGCGGCACGCGCTACGCGTGGGAGTCGGATTCGACCTACATCCAGGAGCCGCCGTTCTTCGCGGACTTCGGCCGGGAGACGCCGCCGGTGTCGGACATCGCCGGCGCGCGCGTACTGCTGGTGCTGGGCGACTCGATCACCACCGACCACATATCTCCGGCCGGCGCCATCGCCGCCGACAGCCCGGCCGGCCGCTACCTGCTGGAGCACGGGGTGGCGCGCGCCGATTTCAACCAGTACGGCGCGCGCCGCGGCAACCACGAGGTAATGATGCGCGGCACGTTCGCGAACATCCGCATCAAGAACCAGATGGTGGCCGGCACCGAGGGCGGCGTGACCGAGCACCGGCCGTCCGGCGAGCGCCTGTCCGTGTTCGACGCCGCGGCTCGCTACCGCGATGAGGGCGTGCCGCTGATCGTGCTGGCCGGCCAGGAGTACGGCGCGGGTTCCAGCCGTGACTGGGCGGCCAAGGGGCCGGCCCTGCTTGGCGTTCGCGCCGTGGTCGCACAGAGCTACGAGCGCATCCACCGCTCCAACCTGGTCGGCATGGGAGTGCTGCCGCTGGAGTTCGAGCCCGGCGACTCCGCCGCGGAGCTGGGCCTCTCCGGCCGGGAGCGGTTCGACCTGAGCGGCTTGGCCGGAGGCCTGACGCCCGGTCAGCAGGTGGCGGTGATGGCGACGTCCGACGACGGTGCGGTGACCCGGTTCACCGCCACCGCCCGCATCGACACCGCTCTAGAGGTCGAGTACCTGGCGGCCGGCGGCATCCTGTCCAAGGTCCTGATGGACTTGGGCAGGCAGGACTGACCGCGGAGTACGAGCGCGGCTGCGGCAGCCGGTGCCGAAATCGCGCGGTTGACATCCTCCATAGTTAGCTATGACCTTAGCTAACATGGACGAGTTGCAGGTGATCGTCAACGTCCATCAGGCAAAGTCGCAGCTCTCGCGCCTGCTGGCGCGGGCGGAGGCGGGCGAGGACGTGGTGATCGCTCGCAACGGCGACCCGGTCGCGCGGCTGGTCAGTGTCAGAGGCACGCGCGGCACACGCCGATTCGGGGCTTTGAAGGACCACGTCGTCGTGGACGACAGCTTCTTCGAACCCCTTCCGGAGAGCGAACTGGCGCGCTGGGAATCGTGACCCGTGAGGATGTTGCTGGATACGCACGCCCTGCTGTGGTGGCTTGCCGGTAACGAACGGCTGTCCCCAGCGGCGCGCGGGGCGATCGCCGACCATGCCAACGACGTACTGGTCAGCGCGGCGTCCGCCTGGGAGATCGCTATCAAGTACCGCCTGGGGCGCCTTCGTGGCGCGGCGGCCGTCGCCGAGGATGTCACCGGCTGCCTCCTGGCCCAGGGCTTCCAGCCGCTCGCGATCACCGTGGCCGACGGCGAGCGTGCCGGGCGTTTGCCGGGGCCGGTCCGCGATCCCTTCGACCGGATGCTGATCGCGCAGGCCCTGACGCTGGACATGCCCTGATTTCGGGCGAGCGGCCGTTCGACCGGTACGGCGTCCGTCGCCTATGGTGAACATGTGACCGGCACATCATCCCTTCCGTCGACATCTCTGCCATCGACATTCGGCCAGCTCAAGGCATCCGGCTACCGGCAGCGCTCGGTCAAGGAGGAGCTGCGCGCCAACCTGCTCGCCCGCCTGCGCTCGGACCAGCCGCTGTTTCCGGGCATCATCGGCTACGACAAGACCGTGCTGCCCGGGATCGTCAACGCGATCCTGTCGCGGCATGACTTCATCCTGCTCGGCCTGCGCGGCCAGGCCAAGTCGCGCATCCTGCGCGCCCTGGCCGGCTTCCTTGACGAGTACGCGCCCGTGATCGCCGGCAGCGACCTCAACGAGAGCCCGTTCGAGCCGATTCTGGCGGCCTCCCGGCAGCGCGTGCGGGAGCAGGGCGACGACCTGCCGATCGACTGGATGCACCGCGACGAGCGCTACCACGAGAAGCTCGCCACCCCCGACGTCACCGTGGCCGACCTGGTCGGCGACATCGACCCGATCAAGGCGGCCACCAAGCGGCTCTCCTACGCCGACGAGGGCGTCATCCACTACGGGATCATCCCGCGTACCAATCGCGGCATCTTCGCCATCAACGAGCTGCCCGACCTGGCGCCGCGCATCCAGGTGGCGCTGCTCAACGTGCTGGAGGAAGAGGACATCCAGATCCGCGGCTTCCCGGTCCGCATCCCGCTGGACATCCAGCTCGTCTTCACCGCCAACCCCGAGGACTACACCAACCGCGGCAACATCATCACGCCGCTGAAGGACCGCATCGACTCGCAAATCATCACCCACTACCCGGACCGCCTGGAGCACGCCATGGCGATCACGGCGCAGGAGGCGTGGACGAACCGCGACGGCGACTATGAGCTGCGGGTACCGCGGTACTTCAAGGAGCTGATCGAGGAGGTGACGTTCGAGGCGCGCAAGAGCGAGTTCGTGGACCAGAAGTCCGGCGTGTCGGCGCGCATGCCGATCGCGTTGCTGGAGAATGTGCTCAGCAACATGGAGCGGCGCGCCGCCCACCTGCACGAGCCGGTGATCTACCCGCGCCTGACGGACCTGCACACGGCGCTGACCGCCATGACCGGAAAGATGGAGCTGGTCTACGAAGGGGAGCAGGAGGGCCCGGTGCTGGTGGCCCGCAAGATCATCGGCCAGGCGGTCAAGCGCACCTTCCGCCGCTATCTGCCCACGCCGGACGTGCGCTCGCGCGACGGTGAGGGGCGGCGTCCAGGGAGGTCCGGTCAGAGCGAGCGCAGAGAGCAGCCGGAGCAGGACGAGGTGGACTCCGTCTACCAGCCCATCGTGAGCTGGTTCGCCGAGGGACAGACCGTGGACACCTCGGACGAGCTGGCCACCGACGAGTATATCCGCCGCTTCTCTCAGGTGGCCGGCCTGCGCGACATGGCCGCCAAGCGCTTCCGCATCGTCGAGCCGGGGGAGCTGGGACTGGGGATGGAGCTGGTGCTTGAGGGCCTCCACCAGCATTCCATGCTGTCCAAGCGTGACCTGGAGAGCTCCACCTCCTACCGGGACATGCTCAAGGCGATGTTCGACCAGATGACCGACGACGACACCTCCTGAGAAGAGACCGATGCACTGGCGCTACCTGAAGTGGGACGACTCGCTGGCCGCCGCCGTGGCCGCCTTCGAGGACCTGCTCAGCCTGTTCAACTTCCTGCTGCTGCAGGCGGCCGGCGACGTCGACCGGGTGCTGCAGTGGATGCGTTACCTGCAGGAGCGCGGCATGATCGACGCGGACGTGGACCTGGAGGAGTTCCGGGACCGTCTGGAGGACGAGAACCTGATCGAGCGCGACGGCGAAGGCGGCTACAGCCTGACCGCGCGCGGCGAGCAGCGCATCCGCAAGGAATCGCTGGCGCTGGTCTTCCGCAACCTAGCCAAGGGCGGCTTCGGACAGCACCGCGTGCCGCACACCGGCGAAGGCGGCGAGCGCACGACCGAGACGCGCGGCTACCGAGCCGGCGATCCGATCACCCAGATCGACGCGCTGGGCACCATCAGCAACGCCGTCAAGCGCGGCGGGCTGGACGACATCGCCCTGCAGGAGCAGGACTTCGAGGTGTACGAGAGCGAGCACCTGTCGTCCTGCGCGACCGTGCTGCTGATCGACATCAGCCACAGCATGATCCTGTACGGCGAGGACCGGATCACCCCGGCCAAGCAGGTGGCGCTGGCGCTGTCCGAGCTGATCATGACGCAGTACCCGCGCGACAGCCTGCACGTCGCCTACTTCGGCGACGACGCCAAGCTGATCGACGTGGGCAGCATCCCGTACCTGCGGGTCGGGCCCTACCACACCAACACCAAGGCCGGGCTGCAGCTCGCGCAGTCGGTGCTGCGCGCCGAGCGGCACGCCAACAAGCAGGTCTTCATGATCACCGACGGAAAGCCGTCGGCCATCTTCGAGGACGGGCGGATCTACAAGAACTCCTTCGGGCTCGACCCCAAGATCGTCAACCAGACGCTGGACGAGGCGGCCGAGTGCAAGCGCTACGGGATCGTCATCACCACCTTCATGGTGACCGAGGACCCGTACCTGGTGGAGTTCGTCGAGGAGCTTTCGCAGATCAACCGCGGGCGCGCCTACTACGCGGCGCCCGGCGAACTGGGCGAATATATCTTCGCCGACTACGTGCGGAACCGCCGCCGCGGCGTGCGGTAGCGCAACATCACGGGAGGAACACGATGGGAGTTCGATCAGCACAGGCGCAATGGAAGGGCGATCTCAAGGGCGGCCGCGGCACGATGTCGATCGGCGGCCGCTTCGAGCAGCCGTTCACGTTCAGCTCACGGTTCGAGGAAGGCGCGGGCAGCAACCCGGAGGAGCTCCTGGCAGCCGCGCACGCCGGCTGCTACTCGATGGCGCTGTCGCACGGCCTGGCCGAGGCCGGCCACACCCCGACCCGCGTCAGCACCACCGCGGACGTCTCCCTGGAGATGACCGACGGCGGCCCCACCATCACCACGATCGCGCTGGTGTGCGAGGCCGAGGTGCCCGGCATCGACGACGCGAAGTTCCAGGAGATCGCGGAGGCCACCAAGAGCGGCTGCCCGGTGTCCCGCGCGCTGGCCGGCCCGGAGATCACCCTGCAGGCGACGCTCCGGTAGACGATCGCGTCGGACACGCTCAGTTCGTCGCGGGAAGCTGAGCGCGTCCGGCGTGGTGCTGTATGAGGCGTGACGACAGGATCGCTGAGATGGCGATGGCGATCCGCCGCGAGCTTCCGAACTGCGCAGCGTTGCGTGCGGAGGTGCGGGAGACGATCCGACAGCCGGAACGGAACCCGCGCGTGCTGGGATCGATCACGCACGACTTCTACAACTGCTGCGAACGGTTGTTCCGGCGGGTCAGCACGCACGTCAACGGGTCCTCCTATCCCGGCGACGTGTGGGAGAAGGAGCTGCTGTTTCGCATGACCGTGGCGGTGCCCGGCGTCAGGCCTCGGGTCATCAGCGAGGAGCTCGCCGCGGAACTGGACGAATACCTCTCGTTCCGGCACGTGTTCCGCAACATCTATGGATTCGAGCTCAAGGGAGACCGGCTCGCCCGGCTCAGCGAGAGGCTGGACGGCGTCGCAGAGCGATTCGAGCAGGAAATCGCGCGTTTTCTGGCCTCTCTGGATGACGAAGTCGAAGACACCGCCGATCCATGACACCTCCGCTGGCACCCATCGAGATCCCGCGCGACGTCGCGGCTCTGCCAAAAGCCGACATCCATGTGCACTCCGAGTCCGGTCCGCGCCTTGAACAGGTCATCGCGGCGCGGACCGGAGCCAAGGTCACCGACTGGGTGGAACAGGCACGAGAACTGATGCGCACTCAGCCCCCTGGCATGGCTCGCTTGAATGGCCGCGACGTTCCCTATACGCGCAGCGTGCTCGATGAACTGGATCGCAGCAGCGGGAATTTCAGGGCGCGCGTGGCGCGCGTCCTGGTCGAGGCCGCCGCGGACGGAGCCATCCTGGTAGAGGTTCTGTTCATGTCGAAGGTCATCCTGCGCGAGGACTTCCTGGACCTGTTCCATGAGGCTCTGACCGAGGTGCAGAGTGAGTTTCCCGAGTTCCATGCGGTCCCGGTGATCGCTGCTACGACCAGCCATGAGTGGGCACGCACCATATTGCCGCGGTGCATTGCCGGCTCCCGGCGTGGCTTGGCGGGGTTGAACATCCTGCCTGTCCCCTATGATCAACCGGCTGACTGGTCGGTGGTGCATGGCTGGGCGCAACGGGCGCGTGACGCAGGTTTGGGCATCACCGCCCATGCGGGCGAGTTCGGCACGCTGCACTTGGCCGGAGCTCTGGGAGTTCCCGGCCTTACGCGACTCGGCCATGCTGTCGGTGCCGGATCGGACCAGCGGCTACTCGACCGGATCGAACAGCGTGGCATCACGGTAGAGTGCCCTCTCTCGTGCAACGTGGTCGTTGGAGCCGTCGAAAGCTACGAACGCCACCCGATTCGCCGATTCGTAGAGCGAGGAATCAGGGTCGCAATGTGTACGGACGATCCAGTGCGAGCGTGCACTACGATCGGACGAGAGTACGCCATCGCCGCGGAGCTGGGTTTCTCCGCGGCCGACTTGCTGGCATGCACGCGGATATCCATAGAGGCGTCATTCTGCGACCGGAATGCCCGCGAACGGCTTCTTCGAGTGTCTAGTGCCTCATCGCAGCCCAGGTACCGACGCGCAGCTACCTGACGGGCGTACGAGCGTGGCGCACAGGAGGATCCGACGAAATAGACGTCTGTTTTGTCATGGTCCGCGATGTTATTGACGTCTCATGCCCCGGTGGTGGGTGCGGCGTGACGGACTGCGTTGCGGATTGCAGCGCTCACGCATCCGATCGCCAGCGCCGCGACCAGGTCGAAGGGGGCCGTCCGGCTGCCGGATGCCAGGGCGTAGGCCGTGTCGCCGTCGTAGGTCGTGTGGGCCGGCAGCACGGCACGGGCGATGCCGTCGTGGGCTCGCTGGGCCAGGCGGCCGGCCTCCGGCTTGCTCATGGCGGCGTCGGTGAGCACGGCCACCAGGGTCGTGTTGGTTCCCGCGACCGGGAACTGGGCCGACTGCGGCAACCAGCGCTCCGGCGTGCGGTCGGCAAGCCAGCCGGCCTCGTCACGCGCGCCGGCCAGCACCCGCCCGTCCTCGCCAAGCACGTCGCCGACCGCGTTCACCACTGCCAGGGCGGCCACCAGAGAGCCCGCGGCGTCGCGTTCGGCATAACCGATACCGCCCTTCATCATCGACGCGCGGCCGCCCCACTTGCCGACGGTAGCGCCGGTACCCGCGCCGGCGTTGCCCTGTGCCGCCGGCGGCAGCGGCAGCGGGCGCGTCGCCCGACACGCGGCGTAGCCCAGCTCCGCGTCCGGGTGGACGGAGCCGCCCGCGAGCCCCAGGTCGTAGATCACGCTGGCCGCGACGATCGGGATCGGCTTGATCGGTGTCGGATAGCCGACGCCGCGCTCGGCCAGATAGCGCATCACGCCGTCGGCGGCGGCCAGCCCGAAGGCGCTGCCGCCCGTGAGCAGCAGTGCGTCCAGGCGCGCGATCGGCTTGTCGACGGCCAGCAGCGCCGTCTCCCGCGAGCCGGGCGCCGGGCCGCGCACGTCGACGCCCGCGACCGTGCCTTCCGGGCAGAGGATGACCGTGCAGCCGGTCGGCGCGTCCGCGTGCCGGGCGTGGCCCACGCGAAATCCCGGGGCGGGGTCCGGGATCTGCGCTGCGCGTCGTTCGGTAGCGGCCATGCGACTACTGTGCATCAGAACGCGTCGGCGTCTCCTTCGCTCCTCTCCGGATCAGGCCCGACGTAACGCGCCCGTGGCCGCATCAGGCTGCCCTCCCGGTACTGCTCCAGCGCATGCGCGATCCAGCCGGCGGTGCGGGCGACGATGAACAGCGTCTCCGAAGCGCCGGCGGGCAGGCCGACCACGGCGGCCAGGACCGCCAGCGCCATGTCGACGTTCATGGGCGAATCGACCAGCAGGTCGCGCACGGCGTCGTCCAGCGCATCGGCCAATTCCAGAGCCGGGTGTCCGGGGGCCGCCGCGCGCAGGTGGTCGAGCAGCGCCACGGCGCGCGGATCGCGCGTCCGGTAGACGCGGTGGCCGAAGCCGTGCAGCGGGCGGCGCGAGCGCAGGTACTCCTCGACCACCCCTCGCGCGCGCTCGGGACGCCCCACCGCGCGCAGCAGCTCGGTGACCAGCGTGCTGGCCTGCCCGTGCAGCGTGCCGTGCACGGCGGCCAGTCCGGCCAGCACCGCGTGGTATGGGCTGGCGCGGCCCGAGGCGGCGACGCGCGCCGCCAGGGTGGAGACGTTGAGCTCGTGGTCGGCCAGCAGGATCAGCGCCGGCTCGATCAGCGCGGTGGCCCGCGCCCGGTCGGCGGCGCCCCAGGCCGCCGCCAGTGCCTGCGCGGCCCGTCCCGTGGACGGATCCCGCGGACCGCGCGCCGGGCTGCCTCCGGCGACGCAGGCCAGCTCCGCGCGCAGGATGCGCGCCCCGGTGCGCCTGACGGCTCCCGGGCGCAGATCCTCTGCGGCGGGATCCGCGGCCGCCAGGCGCGGCAGCACCGACTGGAACGCGAACCACGGCTCCAGCGGGCGTCCATCCGAACGCAGCCACTCGGCGGGTACCGCGGGCGGGGTCGCGTCCTCCGGCGCGGCGACCGCGGCGTCCAGATCGCCGCTCCAGAGCAGCGCGATCACCTGCTCGAAGGTGGCCGTGGCAGCCAGCGAGGTGGCCGGCAGTCCGCGATAGTAGAGCTCCTCCTCCGTGATCAGCGTCAGCGACGAATCCAGGATCGAACCTTCGCTGCGGGTGAACGCATGATGGGCGGCCGCGGCGGGATTCGCGCGTACCTCGACACGTCGCCGGAGCCTCTGTACGTCGGCGCGCAGGTAGCGGCGCCGGCGCCCGCCGGCCACCGGCTCGGACCTGATCCAGCCGCGGCTCACATAGGCGTAGAGCGTCTGCGGCTTGACGCCGAGCGTGGCCGCGGCCTCGGCCGCCGTCAGGAAGGCCGAGTCGGACGGAACCGGATCGCCTATATATTGATTTATTGATCAATCTTGACAGAGCGTCGCTGGGAGAGCAACCGTGCAGCCATGGCCAGCACGGGAACCGACGGACTGCGCGGCGTCGAGGCCGCCGCCACGACCCTTTCGCACATCGACGGCCAGGCCGGACGCCTCACGGTATGCGGATACGCGATCGAGGACATCGCGCCGCGCTGCTCGTTCGAAGAGGCGGCCTTTCTGCTGTTCGAACGCCGCCTGCCGGTGGTCACGGAGCTCGCCGGCTTCTCCCGCGAGCTCGCCGCCGCGCGGACCGTGCCCTCGACGGTCGCGGAACTCGCGCGTCAGGCCGCTGCCCTCGGCATCGCGCCGATGGACGCGCTGATGACGCTGGCCGCGGCGCTGCGCCGTCCGGACCGCGATCTGCAGCCGGCGGACATCGTTGCCGGCCTGATGACGGCCGCCGGGCTGTACGCCGGTCTCCGTGCCGGAGTCGAACCGGCAGCGCCGCCGGAGGAGTGCTCCCACGTCGAAGCGTATCTGTGGCTGACGCTCGGCCGCGCCCCTCACCCGGCCGCGGTGCGCGCGCTCGAAACCTATCTGATCACGGTGATGGAGCACGGGCTCAACGCATCGACGTTCGCGGCGCGGGTTGCGGCCTCGGTCCACAGCGATCTCCTGTCGTGCACCCTGGCGGCACTGGCCGCACTCAAGGGGCCCCGCCACGGCGGGGCTCCGGGCCCGGCGCTCGACATGATCGAGGAGATCGAGGATGTCGAGCACGCCGCTGACCATCTGCGCGCCGTGGTCGCGCGCGGCGATCGTCTGATGGGCTTCGGCCACGGCGTCTACCGCACCCGCGACCCGCGCGCAGATGTCCTGGCTGCGGCGCTGGAAGCGCTGATCGACGCCGGGGTCGACGGTCACCGGCAGGCGCGGGTGCTGTACGACCGGGCACGCGCCGTCGAGCGCGCGGCGCTGCAGGTGCTGGAGGAGCATCGGCCGCAGGCACACCTGCAGACCAACGTGGAGTTCTACACGGCGCTGCTGCTCGCCGCCGTCGGGCTGGACCGGGAGCTGTTCACGACCTCGTTCGCGGTGGCGCGGGTGGTGGGCTGGATCGCCCACGCGATCGAGCAGCGCGACTCGAACGTCCTGCTGCGCCCCCGAGCCGTCTACCGCGGCGAGCACGGCCGCCGCTGGGCGCCCATCGTCTCCCGCTGAGTGTTGTCGCGGACTTTCCGTTCCATTCTGCCGGGCTTCACCTTCGGTTTACGCCGCGGACCCCACATTCGTTCCGAAATCACAGTCGCCGGAAGGCGACGGAGGAGGAGCGAAGATGAAGCGCTCAAAGGTATTCGCAATCGCCCTGGTGGCGATCATCGGTGCGGCGGCCGTCGGATCGGCCGTGGAGGTCGTGGGCGAGACGGAGCACGGGACCCGGCTTGCACCCACGCATCAGATTCTCGACTTGCTCGCGGAGCAGGGGTTCGACGTCGACCAGCTCGACGGCGAACGGGCTCAGGACCTGATGAAGGAGCTGACGAGGGACGAGGAGGTCTATGCCGACCTGAAGGCTCTCATTCACGGCGAGCTCTGGCGCGGTCTCGGTGCCGGTGTCGGAACGCTCACTTATGCAGGCGACGACGAAACCGAGGCCGAGGCCGTCTACATGGACATCGCCGGCCACATGTGGCGCCTGTACCTCTCGGAGGAGTGACCGTGCGCGCTGCAGACGGAGGGAGCCGCAGGTAGCACTACCTGAAGCCCCCTCCTGAAGGTCAGCCGAGGTGCCGGTCCCTGCAAGCGGCCAAGCCGATGGGCCGGCGCCTCGGTTCCTTTCGCGAGCGTAGCACGACGCCGCCCGCGATACGCCATGTCCGCCCCATGGTACGGTCCCGATCCACATGGGACTAAAACGAACCAAGACGTGCGGCGAGTTGCGGGGCGCCGACGCCGGAGCGCGCGTGGTGCTGGGCGGCTGGGTCGACTCGTGGCGCGACCACGGCGGCATCCGCTTCCTCAACCTGCGCGACCGCTACGGCGTGACGCAGGTAGTGGTGGACGAGTCTTCTCCGCAGGAGGCGCACGACACGGCGGCCGCGCTACGCGACGAGTACTGCATCGCGGTGGCAGGCACGGTGCGCCTGCGCCCCGCCGACATGACCAACGCCGGCCAGGCCACGGGCGAGATCGAGCTGGCCGCGGCGGAGATCGAGGTGCTCTCCACCTGCGACCCGCTGCCGTTCGCGATCGGCGACACGGTCGACGCGCGCGAGGAACTGCGCCAGACCTACCGCTATCTGGACCTGCGCTCCGGCGTCATGCAGCGCAACCTGGTCCTGCGCAGCGCCGCCACCGCCGAGGTGCGCGCGGCGCTCACCGACCAGGGCTTTCTGGAGATCGAGACACCCACCATGGTGCGCTCCACCCCGGAAGGGGCGCGCGACTTCGTCGTGCCGTCACGGGTCTCGCCGGGACGGTTCTACGCGCTGCCGCAGTCACCGCAGATCTTCAAGCAGCTCCTGATGGTGAGCGGGCTGGACCGCTACTTCCAGATCGCCCGCTGCTACCGGGACGAGGACACGCGCGGCGACCGGCAGCCGGAGTTCACGCAGATCGACATCGAAGCCAGCTTCGTGGAGCCCGACGACGTGTTCGACGCGGTAGAGAGCATGCTGGCGCGCGTGTTCGCGTGCTGCCTGGATCAGACGCTGGATACCCCGTTCCCGCGCATCACCCACCAGGAGGCGATGGACCGCTACGGCTCCGAGAATCCCGATCTGCGCTTCGAGCTGCCGCTCGTCGACTTCGGCGGGGTCGCCGCGCAGACGGACTTCAAGGTGTTCCGCTCGGTGCTGGACGGCGGCGGCGTGGTCAAGGCGCTGACCGTTTCCGGCAACGGCCTGTCGCGCGCCCGCATCGACGCGCTGGAGCAGCTCGCGAAGGCGCAGGGTGCCAAGGGGCTGGCCTGGACGCGAATCACCGCGGACGGATTGGACGGCGGCATCGCCCGCTTCCTGGGCGGAGTGGCGCCGCACGCGATCGAGGCGCTGGATGCCTCTCCGGGCGACGTGGCGCTGTTCGTCGCGGACGGGCGGCAGACCGCCTGCCAGTCCCTCGGCGCGGTGCGGACGGCGCTCGGTGCGGAACTGCAGCCGGACGGCCACCGCTTCTGCTGGATCACCGACTTCCCGCTGTTCGAGTGGAACGAGGACGAGCAGCGCTGGGACCCGAGCCACCACCCGTTCTCGATGCCGCAGGAGCAGGACCTGGAGCGCCTGGAGACCGATCCGGGGTCCGTGCACGGAAAGGTTTATGACCTGGTGCTCGACGGCGTCGAGCTGGGCTCGGGCTCGATCCGGATCCACGACCGCGCCCTGCAGGAACGAGTATTCGCCCTGATCGGTATCGACCGGGGCGAAGCCCGCCGCCGCTTCGGCTTCATGCTCGACGCGTTCCGCTACGGGCCGCCGCCGCACGGCGGCATCGCCTTCGGGCTGGACCGGCTGGTGATGCTGATGGCCGGGCAGCCCACCATCCGCGAGGTGATCGCCTTTCCCAAGAACACGGCGATGGCGTCGCTGATGGACGGCTCGCCGTCACCGGTCGACGCCGAGCAGCTGGCCCAGGTGGGCCTGCAGATCACCGCAACGGAGGATGACGATGGGTAAGTACAGCGACACTCGCCAGGACTTCTGGCGATCGCAGTTCGAGGCGGCCAAGCCGATGGGTCCGTACCTTGCCGACGGGAAGGACACGCACCGCGCGAAGTGGGAGGCGATGGCAGAGCGCATCGCACTGGGCGACGAGCAGCGTCAGCGCGCCGCGACTTTCGTGCGCACCATGCCGGTGCTGTGCCTGAGCGGCATCTGGTGCGGGGACTGCGTCCGTCAGGGGCCGATCCTGGAGGGGATCGCCGCCGCCTCGTCGGGGGTCGACCTGCGCTTCGTCGAGCGGGTCGAGGACTCGCTGGCCGCGGAGCTGCGCATCAACGGCGCGCTCAAGGTGCCGGTGGTGGTGCTCTTGTCGGAGGACTTCTTCGAGGTGGCGCGCATCGGCGACCGCATGCTCAGCACTTACCGCAAGAAGGCGCAGCGCGAGCTGGGCCCGACCTGCGAGGTGGGCCTGGTGCCGCCGGCCGCGGAAGAGCTGGCGGTCGAGATCGACGAGTGGCTGGACGAGTTCGAGCGTGCGCAGTGGATCCTGCGCCTGTCGCCGCTTCTGCGGGAGCGTTACGGCGACTGACGATGGCCCCCGGGGCGGTCACATGCCCCAGACGTGGATGTCGACTCCGCGGTCGGACGGGCGGCGGTGGTGGAACACCTTGTCGTTCCAGCTCCGGTCCTCGTTGCGGTCGAAGATCACCAGATGGCCCGCTTCTGCCGCGCAGCGGTCCACGTAGCCGGCGGTCTGCTCGACTCCTTCGTCGATGGTGCTCTCCAGGCTCCTTCGCGGGTGCAGCACCTTGCACTCGATCACGAACCGGCTCACGCGGTCGTCCTGCGGCCAGGTGATCAGCAGGTCGGTACGTCCACGCCCCAGGCCGTACTCCCGTTCGATGCGCCCGCCGCTGTTGACGACGCGCTGCAAGTACGCCTGCAGCAGAAGCTGCGGACCCGCTTCCCGGTAGTGAAAGCGCTCCACCCAGTGCTCGGAGTGCTCGCGGAAGAAGCGCTGGAAGGCTTCGAGCAGCGCGACGACGTTCTGACCTCCGTCCGGATCGACGTACCACGCCGCTTCCTGGACCAGCCCCTCCTGGGTAGCCCAGGTCAATTCGCGCGGCACGACCTCCGCATAGATCGGATTGGCCATGCGTAACGGCGCATCCAGAGCGACCAGGCCGAGGTCGCGGACGTATTCCACGTCACGGGCCGTGTGATCGCTCTCGGTCGCACCACTCAGGATCGGCTCGACGACGCGCCGCACGCGCTCTTCCTCCAGCCGGTCGGTCAGATAGTCCAGGTGGGTCGCCCGGCGCTGGATGAGGCGCTCGCGGGACTCCAGGACAGCGGCAGCGACGACCGGGCGCGCCCGGTTTCTCCCGGCCGCCGTGGCGAAGCAGGTCTCGGCCGCCAGCGCGTTCACCAGCCACGGCTGGCCTTGAGTCTGAGTCCAGACGCTGTCCAGGGCGTCGGGCGTAAACGCCTGTCCGGTCTCCTCGGTGTGCTGAGCCAGCAACGCCAGCGTCTCGGCCCGCGAGAAGTCGCCCAGACGGAGCGACTTGGCCTTGATGTTGAACGGACTGCCACCGGTGAGGGCGGGTTTGCCGGAGGGGGAGTCGATGCGGTAGTCGGCGACGTCGCGCAGTCCGCACAGGACCACGCTCTGCGGAAAGCCGCCCGGCCGCCGGTCGTAGCCTGCCCGCAACTGGCGCAGCACCGACAGCAGCGTGTCGCCGACCAGGGTATCGATCTCGTCGAGCAGCAGGACCAGGGGGTTCGGATCGGCCTCGGCCCAGCCGGTCAGCGCCGCGCGGAGGGCGCCGTTGGGACCCGACTTCGCCAGGATCGCAGGCCACCGCTCGTCCAGGAACCCGTCGCCCAAGGTCGCAAGCGCCCGCGATGCCAGTTCGTCGAGGATGGCGCGCAGCGCCTCTTCCTTGTCCTCGCGCGCCGCCTGGGCGCCTTCGACGTTTGCGTACACGCACCGGTACGTCCCGGCGGTGCCGCTGTTGAGCAGGTCGCGCAGGGCCAGCAGCGCCGAGGTCTTGCCCGTCTGGCGCGGCGCGTGCAGGACGAAGTACTGCTCGTTCCGAACCAGGCCGAGCACGTCATCGAGGTCCAGCCGGGTGAGCGGTGGCACGCAGTAGTGCTTGTCGCTGCGTACCGGGCCGGTGGTGTTGAAGAAGCGCATGGGCGTATCGGGGCGAGGGTCCCGGTGTGTGCCCCGTCGCCGTGACGGTATCATGGACAGCGTGGAGCGGGAGCAGGAGGACCAGACACGGGCGCTGCTGGCGCGGCACCGGCAGGCCGGGCATACCCCCAACCGCCTGATCGAGGAGAAGAGCCCGTACCTGCTGCAGCACGCCTACAACCCGGTGGCGTGGTATCCGTGGGGCGATGCCGCCTTCGAGCGCGCGCGTCGGGAGGACCGGCTGGTGTTCCTGTCGGTGGGCTACGCCACCTGCCATTGGTGCCACGTGATGGCGCACGAGTCGTTCGAGGACGAGGCGGTGGCGGCGTTCCTGAACGACCACTTCGTCTCCATCAAGCTCGACCGCGAGGAGCGTCCGGACATCGACCGCATCTACATGGCGGTGGTGCAGGCGACTAGCGGCTCGGGCGGCTGGCCGATGACGGTGTTTCTCACGCCCGACCGGCGGCCGGTGTTCGGCGGGACCTACTTTCCGCCGCGCGGCGCCTACGGCCGGCCCGGCTTTCTGGAAATCCTGAGACGGTTGGCGCAGATGTGGCGCGAGCGGCGGGATGAGCTGGAGCGGGCGGCCGGATCGGTGGTGGACAGCATCCGCGGCTATCTGGAGGGCGCCCCGCAGGCGTCGGACCCGGCCGCGGTCGACCTGGCGGCGGCCGCGGCCGGGGCGGCGGCCGGCTACGACGCCCAGGAGGGCGGCTTCGGTCCGGCGCCGAAGTTCCCGCGGCCGTCGGTGGTGTCCCTGCTGCTGCGCCACCCCGACGCGGACGGCAAGGAGGGCCGGCGGCACCGCGACATGGCGCTGCACACGCTGGACGCGATGGCGGCCGGCGGCATGTACGACCATCTGGGCGGCGGCTTCCACCGCTACTCCGTCGACCAACACTGGCGCGTCCCGCACTTCGAGAAGATGCTCTACGACCAGGGCCAGCTCATGCGCGCCTACGTCGAGGCGTACCAGGCGACCGGCTCCGAGCGCTACGCCGGGGTCGCCCGTGACACTGCCGACTACCTGCTTCGCGACCTGACCACGGCCGACGGCGCGTTCTGCTCGGCGGAGGACGCCGACAGCGCGGTCTCCGCCGACGACCCGGAGCACACCCGCGAGGGCGCCTTCTACCTGTGGGACTACGACGAGGTGCGCGCCGTGCTCGACGCGGAGCCATCGGCCGATCAGTTCATCTACGTCTACGGACTCGAGCGCCGCGGCAACACCCTGAGTGACCCGCACGGCGAGTTGGGCACGGGCAACGTGCTCTATCGCTCGGCGAAGCGCGACGCACAGGCGCTCCGGCGCCTGCCACGGCTGGAAGATGATCTGGCGCGCTGCCGGCAGGTGCTCTTCGACCTGCGTGCGCGGCGCCCGCGGCCGCTGCTCGACGACAAGGTGATCGCCGGCTGGAACGGGCTGGCGATCGGCGCGCTGGCGTTGCTGGGAGCCGCCGCCGGCCGCGACTCCTACGTGCAGGCCGCCGCGCGGGCGGCCGACTTCGTCCTGGCTGCCATGTGGGACGGCGAGGCCGGCCGGCTGCTGCGCCGCTACCGGGAGGGCGAAGCGCGGTTCGACGGCTCCCTTGCCGACTACGCGGCGCTGGCCGACGGTCTGATCGACCTCTACCAGGCCGGCGGGGAGGCGCGCTATCTGCTCGCGGCCGAGGGGCTGGCCGACGCCATGCTGAGCCGCTTCAGCGCTGCCGACGGCGGGTTCTACGACACCGACGGAGCGGCCGACGACCTGCTGCTGCGCAGCCGCGAGCTCTCCGACGGGGCGGAGCCGAGCGGCCTGTCACTGGCGATCCGCGCCATGACCCGGCTGGGACGCATGCTGGGCCGCGCCGACCTGGCCGGTGCCGCGCTGGCGGCGGCGCGCCTCGGCGCCGGAGCGGTCGAGCGGGCGCCGGCGGCGGTACCGGAGCTCGCGATCTCGGTCGACCTGGCCGTCGCGGAGCCCGCGCAGGTGGTGCTGGCCGGGGCATCCGCCGATCCGCGCCTCCGCGCGCTGCGGCGAGTGGTCGGAGCTGCGTTCCTGCCGCGCGCGGCGGTGCTGTGGGCGGCGGCCGACTCGCCGCTGGCCGACCGCGTGCCGGAGCTCGCCGCGATGGCCGCTGCCGGCGAGCCCACCGCCTACGTCTGCAGGGGATTCGTCTGCGATCGCCCGACCACCGATCCCGAGACGCTGGCCGGGCAGCTCGCCGAGTTCTCGTAGTATCCTCTTTGGTCGAGAGAGACGGTGGTGCCATGAGTGCGCTGGTGGACCCGACGCTGGCGTCCGAGCTGGCCGGCGGCACACCGTCGCAGAGGGCGGATACCCTGTTCGCCTATATGCGTAGGCGCGGCCAGTCCTTCTACGATGAATCGGTCACGCAGCTCGAGCACGCGCTGCAATGCGCGCGCCAGGCGGAACTGGCGGCGGCCGGCCCGGTGCAGGTGGCCGCGGCCCTGCTGCACGACCTCGGCCACTTCCTGGTCGACGAGCATGACGATCAGGCCGATTTTCTGACCGAGGACCTGCTCCACGAGGAGGTCGGCGCCACGTACCTGCAACCCTTCTTCATCGAGCGGCTCACCGAGCCGGTACGGCTGCACGTGCCGGCCAAGCGCTACCTGTGCACGACCGATGCCGCCTATCACGAAGGCCTGTCGCGCGCATCGAAGCGCAGCTTCCAGCTCCAGGGAGGGCCGATGTCCGCCGCCGAGCAGGCGGAGTTCGAGCGCAACCCGCATGCGCGGGATGCGGTGCGGCTGCGCCGGTGGGACGACCTGGCCAAGGTAAAGGGCCTGGCGACCGCGGAACTGGAGCGCTACCGGGAGGCCGTGCGGAGCTGTCTGCGCTGAACCGTCGCCGGCCTGCGCGGGCCTACAGCAGATGGCCCATCCTGGTGCGCTTGGTCTCCAGGTAGTCCTGGTTGAACGGATTGCCGGAGGTGATCAGCGGAATGCGGTCGGTGACCGCGATCCCCTCCGCGCGCAGCCCCTCGATCTTGCCCATGTTGTTGGTCAGCAAGGCGACCGAGCGCACCTTCAGCAGCTCCAGGATGCGCGCGGCGATCCGGTAGTCGCGGGCATCGACGGGCAATCCGAGGTGCTGGTTGGCCTCGATCGTGTCCATGCCCTCGTCGTCCTGAAGCCGGTAGGCGTGCAGCTTGTTGATCAGGCCGATGCCGCGGCCCTCCTGGCGCAGGTAGATCACCGCACCGCACGGCTGCGAGCCGATGTGGTACAGCGCGGCGTCGAGCTGCTCGCGGCAGTCGCAGCGCTGTGAGCCGAACACCTCGCCGGTCAGGCACTCGGAGTGGACGCGGACCGGGCAGTCCTCCGCCCCGTCGATCTCGCCGTGGATGATCGCCAGGTGCTCCTGCGCATGGTCGTCGGTGCTGAACGCGGAGAGCCGGAACTTGCCGAAGCGCGTCGGCAGATCGACGGTGGTCTCCAGATGCACGCCGTTTCCGGTCTGTCCCATTGCGACTCTCGGGCACAACCTATGGCGTAGGCGTTCCTGGGTCAATGTTGGCGATCGGGAACGGGATCGGCGCGTTCAGACTCGCCTGCGGCCTCGGGACGACTTGATGGTTTCCGTGAGCAGCGCGAACGCCTCCTCCACGTCGTCGACCTTGTGGACGAGCTCCAGGTCGGCGGCGCTGATGGCTCCCCACTCCACCAGCTTCTCGAAGTCGACCACGTCGTCCCAGTACTCGCGGCCGTAGACGATCACCTGCACGGGGCGCTGCACCTTGCGCGTCTGCAGCAGGGTCAGCACCTCGAACATCTCGTCCATGGTGCCGTAGCCGCCGGGGAACACCACCAGCGCCCGCGCCAGGTACATGAACCAGAACTTGCGCATGAAGAAGTAGTGGAACTCGACGGCCAGGCCCGGGGTGATGTAGGGGTTGGGCGCAGGCTCGTGCGGCAGGCTGATGGCCAGGCCGACGCTCTGCCCGCCAGCTTCGGCGGCGCCCCGGTTGGCGGCCTCCATCATGCCGGGACCGCCGCCGGAGCAGACGACCAGCTCATTCTCGTGCCCGGTTTCCCTGGCCCACGTGGTGAGCCTGCGTGCCAGCTCGCGGGCATCCTCGTAGTAGGCGGCCAGCCGGATCTGGCGCTGGGCGTAGCGCATCTCGGCGATGGACACGCCGGCTTGCCTGCCGGAGGCGGCCGCGCCGTAGCGCTGCTCCGCCTCCGCCATGGGAAGGGTCCGGCTCGATCCGAAGAACACGATGGCGTTGCGGATGCGGCGGCGGCGCAGGCGCGCCTGCGGCTCCAGGTACTCGGAGAGGATGCGCATGGTGCGGGCGTCCCGGCTGCGCAGGAATGCCAGGTTCTCGTACGCCTTGCTGACGGGCTTGGGGTCGTTCGGCTTGGAGTCGGTCGGCGTGTCGCTCATGGCTGGTCGTCCGCGGCGGCCCGCGCTCAGCGGACGCCGGTCGGTACCGGCACCGAGTCGACGACGCGCTGCAGGACGGTCGCGGCGTCGAGGTTCTCGATGCGCGCCTCGGCGGACAGCACCAGCCGGTGCGGAACCACCACCGGCAGCATCGCGCGCACGTCCTCCGGCATCACGAAGTCGCGCCCGTCCGCCAGCGCGAATGCCTGCGCGGCCAGCAGCACGTGCTGGGAGCACCGGGGGCTGGCGCCCAGCTTCAGCAGCGGGTTGTCGCGGGTGCGGGACGCCAGGGCGATCACGTAGTCCTTGATCGAGCCGTCGACCTGCACCTGCCGGACGGCGCCGCGCAGTGCCACGATCTCCTCGGCGCCGGCCACCGGCCGCAGATCCGTCAGCGGGTCGTCGCTCTGGAAGCGGTCCAGGATCTCCTTCTCCGCCCGGTCGGTCGGATAGCCGAGCGAGAAGGAGATGCCGAAGCGGTCCAACTCCCCCTCCGGCAGGTGGAACACCCCGACGAACGTGACCGGGTTCTGGGTGGCGATCACGAAGAACGGCTGCGGCAGCGCGTGCGTCACCCCTTCCACGGTGACCGACCCTTCCTGCATGGCCTCCAGCAGGCTCGACTGGGTCCGCGGTGAGGCGCGGTTGATCTCGTCGGCGAGGATGAACTGGTGCATGATCGCGCCCTGCTTGAACACGAACGTGCGCTGGTCGTTGTCCCACACGGTCATCCCGGTGATGTCGCCGGGCAGCAGGTCGGGCGTGAACTGGATGCGGGCGAAGTCCACCCCCGCGCTGGCCGCCATGACCCGCGCCAGGGTGGTCTTGCCGACGCCGGGCACGTCCTCGATCAGCACGTGCAGGCCGGATATGAAGCCGACCAGCATGAAGCGCACCTCGCGGCTCTTGCCGACGAAGACGCGGGCTATGGCGTCCTCCAGGGCGCGGACCAGATCGGCGTTCGGCGGCACGGCGGCTACCTTGCTGCATCGGCGGTAGCCGGTCAACGCGCGAATGTTTGACCGCGCATCCGCGCGCCACTACTGTCTGATGACCCTATGATTTCCGTGGCGGAGGCCGATCGCATCCTGGCCGATGCAGCGTGGTCGCTGCCGGCCGAACCGGTGCCGCTGCCCGAGTCCTACGGCCGCATCCTGCGGTTGCCGCTGCGCTCCGACCGCGATCTGCCTCCCTACGACCGGGCGACCATGGACGGCATCGCCGTGCGCTCCGCGGCACTGGCCGCCGGCAGCCGCCGGTTCGCGATGGAAGCCGAGGCAGTCGCCGGACAGCCGGCGGTCAGCCTGGCCGACGACAGCGGCTGCGTGCGCATCATGACCGGCGCGGTGCTGCCGAGCGGCGCCGATTCGGTGATCCGTTCGGAAGACATCACCTTCGGCGACGGCACCGCCGAGGTCGCCGCCGGCGTCGAGGCTCCGCCGTGGCACAACGTGCACCGCACCGCCAGCGACGGACGCGCCGGAGACGTCGTGATGGAGCCAGGCGCGCGCATCGGCGAGCGCGAGGCGGCGGTGATCGCCTCGGTCGGCGCATCGCAGGTCAGCGTCTCGCGGCTTCCCCGCATCGCCATCCTGACCACCGGGGACGAGGTGGTCGCGGTCGACGCCGCGGTGGAGCCGCACCAGATCAGGCAGAGCAATCGCTACGCGGCCGAGGCGATTCTGCAGGGGGCGGGGCTCCCGGCGGGCAGCGAGCACCTTCCCGACGACCAGGAACGGCTCGGCGACCGTGCCCGGCGCCTGCTGGCCGACCACGACGTTCTGATCACGACCGGCGCGGTTTCCATGGGGGTGACCGACAACATGCCCCAGGTGCTCGCCGACGCCGGCATGCAGGAGCGCTTCCACCGCCTCGACCAGCGGCCGGGCAAGCCGCTCTGGTTCGGCACCGGCTCCGTCGACGGCGTTCCCCGGGCCGCCTTCGGGTTGCCGGGCAACCCGGTGTCGGTCGCGGTCTGCCTGCGGCGCTACGTCCTGCCGTTCCTGTTCCGGCTGCTGGAAGCCGCGCCGCCGGCGCCGGAGGCCGCGGCCCTGACCGAAGACGTGCGCTTCCCGATGCCGCTCACCTATTACCTGCCGGTCGCCCTGGACTGCTCCGACGGCAGGCTTGCCGCCGCGCCGCGTCCCACCGGTAGCTCCGGGGACTACCTGCGGCTCATGGCCTCCGACGGCTTCGTCGAGCTCCCGGCGAAGCGCGACCGCTTCGCCGCAGGACACGTGGCGCCGCTGTACCGCTGGGGTGCCCGTGCCGGGTGAAACGGTACCCGTACGGGGTGAAACGGGCGGCGACCGCTTCGGGCGCGCCCTGCACGACCTGCGCGTGTCGGTCACCGACCGCTGCAACTTCCGCTGCCCGTACTGCATGCCCAAGGAGGAGTTCGGCGACGACTACCGGTTCGTCCCCACCGCCGACCAGCTCACCGATGCGGAGACCGTGCGGCTGGCCGGTCTGTTCGCGGACCTGGGCGTCCGCAAGCTGCGCATCACCGGCGGCGAGCCGCTGCTGCGCCGCAACCTGACGGGGCTGATCGCGGCGCTCGCACCGCTGCGCGCGCGCGGCATCGACGACATCGCGCTGACCACCAACGGCTTTCTGCTCGAACGGCACGCGCAGGCGCTGGCCGACGCAGGTCTGGACCGGGTGACGGTCAGCCTGGACTCGCTGGACCCGCACGTGTTCGAGCACCTGAACGGACTGAACCAGCCGCTTGCGCCGGTGCTGCGCGGCCTGGACGCCGCGGCGGCGGCCGGCCTGGGGCCGGTCAAGATCAACGTCGTGGTGCTGCGCGGCGTCAACGACGACGGGCTGATCGACCTGGTGGAGCGCTTCCGCGGCACCGGCGTCACGGTCCGCTTCATCGAGTACATGGACGTCGGCAACCGCAACGGCTGGTCGGCCGAGCAGGTGGTCCCGTCGCGGCGCATCGTCGCCGACATCCACGCCGTGCACCCGCTGGAGCCGCTGGAACCCGCGTACGCGGGCGAGGTGGCGCGGCGCTACCGCTACGCCGACGGCGCGGGCGAGATCGGCTTCATATCGAGCGTGTCGGAGCCGTTCTGCGGAGACTGCACGCGCGCGCGCCTGGCGGTGGACGGCACGCTGTACACCTGCCTGTTCGCCTGGAAGGGCGTGCCGCTCCTGCCGCTGCTCCGGAGCGGCGCCGGTGACGCGGAGGTCGCCCGGGTCCTGCGCGAGACCTGGGAGCGGCGCGACGACCGCTACTCCGAGGACCGCAAGCGGATCCGGGTATTCATGGACGGCAGGCGCTCAGGCGGCAACGGCCGGGAGGCCGATGGCGCCGAACAGGAAGCGGCCGAGCACGCCAAGGTCGAGATGCACCATGTCGGCGGCTGACCCGGCCGGCGGGTCCGGCTTCACGCATCTCGACGCCGCCGGGCATCCGCGCATGGTGGATGTCTCCGCCAAGGGCGCGACCACCCGCACGGCGACCGCGCGGGCGCTGGTGTCGCTGCCCGCCGCCGTGCGCGAGCGGCTGACCCGAGCGGGTGGGAACGGCGCCGACCACGCCGGATCCGCGGCCGACATCGTCACCGCCAAGGGGCCGGTGTTCCACACCGCGCGCATCGCCGGGATCATGGCGGCCAAGCGAACGGCGGAGCTGATCCCGCTCTGCCATCCGATCGGCCTGGAGGACTGCACGATCGACATCGGCCAGACGCCCGGCGGCGACCTGTCGATCGAATGCCGGACGGTCGTCACGCACAAGACCGGGGTGGAGATGGAGGCGCTCACCGGTGCCAGCGTGGCGGCGCTGACCGTCTACGACATGTGTAAGGCGATCAGCCGTGGCATCGTCATCAAGGACGTGAGACTGATGAGCAAATCGGGCGGCAGGAGTGGTGACTACCATGCCGACGGCGCTTGAGCCGGCGATGGCACGCGGCGGGCCGGCTGTCGGCAAGCCGGGCGTGACGGTCCGCATCCGCTACTTCGCCATCCTGCGCGAGGAGCGCGGCCGGGAGGAGGAGGCGCTCACGACCGGCGCCGCCAGCGCCGCGGAGCTGTACGATGAGTTGCGGGCGCGTTTTTCCTTCAGCCTGCCCGCGGATCGGCTGCGGGTGGCCTGCAACGGCGACTTCGTCCCGTGGAGCCGGCCGCTGCGCGACGGCGACCTGGTGGTGTTCATCCCCCCGGTGGCCGGCGGATGAGCAACCCGATGACCGAATCGCCGCGTGCGAGCTTCACGCTGGCCGCTGCCGCCGTCGATCCCGAAGCGCTCAAGGCACGGCTGGCGCATCCCGCGGCAGGTGCCTTGGCCACCTTCGAGGGGTGGGTGCGCAACCATGCCGACGGCCGCGCCGTGCGCACCCTGGAGTACCAGGTCTACCCGGAACTGGCGCAAGCCGAGGGTGAGCGCGTGGTGACAGACGCGCTACACACGTTCGACGTGATCGCCGTACACTGCGTTCATCGCTCTGGTATGCTTCAAATAGGAGACATGGCAGTGTGGGTCGGAGTCGCCGCCGCGCACCGCGCCGCGGCTTTCGACGCCTGCCGCTATGTCATCGACAAGGTCAAGCAGAGGCTGCCGATCTGGAAACGCGAGAGCTACGCCGAAGGCGACTCCGGCTGGGTCAACTGCCAGGTAATCGCGGCGCCGGCTGCTACAGTGAGGTGACACGTGGCAGCGATTAAACGCAAGGACTACGAAGCGGACATCAAGTGGTGGGAGATCACCGACCGCGAGCACTTTATCGACCGGCGCGAATTCATGCGCCGGGCGGGCACGGCAGCCGCCGGCATCGGGCTGGCTACCGTCGTGCCTGGATTCGTGGGCAAGGCGTTTGCCCAGGGCGGAGCGTATCCCGGTCTTCCCGGCAGCATCTACGATGCCGACGAAGCGCCCAACACCCTGCACGAGGCCATCAACAAGAACAACTTTTACGAGATAGGCGTCACCTCGAGCCGCCGGCCGCGCAGAGAAGAGGGGTTCACCATCAGTCCGTGGCAGGTCTCCATCGGCGGTGAGGTGGACAACCCGGGGGTGATCGATCTCCAGGACCTGATTGCCCGGTACCGCGACAAGCTGGAGGAGCGTATCTATCGCCTGCGCTGCGTCGAGCGCTGGGCGATGGTGATTCCATGGGTAGGGTTCCCGCTCCACCACCTGATCAAGGACTACGGACCCACCTCGCGTGCGAAGTACCTCCGCTTCGAGACCTTCTTCGACGCCGACCAGATGCCGCGTGCCCTCCGTTCCATCCGGTATCCCTACGTCGAGGGCCTGCGCATGGACGAGGCGATGAACGACCTGACGCTCGTCACCGTGGGGATGTACGGCGACGTTCTACAGACGCCAAACGGGCCGCCCATCCGCATCATGGTTCCCTGGAAGTACGGCTACAAGAGCATCAAGTCGATCATCAAGATCGACTTCGTGGAGGAGCAGCCGGTGAGCACGTGGACCATGGCGGCCCCGCACGAATACGGCTTCTACTCGAACGTGAATCCCGAGCGGGCCCACCCTCGGTGGAGCCAGCGCCTGGAGAACCGTATCGGCGTCGGCGGCAGGCGCGAAACCGTGAAGTTCAACGGCTATGGTGAGTGGGTCGCCTCGATGTACGAGGGCATGGACCTGATCAAGTATCACTGAGGCTGAGGAGAGATGGATGGCGGACGCGAAACGGAAGGGGCGCAATCCTGCTCAGGTCGCCAAGCGCGCCAAGCTGGTCGTCCTTCCGCTGACCATGATGCCGCTGGCCATCGCCTTGGTGCGCTACTTCACCGACCAGTTCGGGGTCGACGCGATCGGGGACTTTACGCTGGACACCGGGAACTGGGGCATCAGGCTGCTGCTGGCGACGCTCGCCGTCACACCCATACGCGAGTTGACCGGCTGGAACTGGCTCATTACCTACCGCCGGCCGCTCGGTCTGGCGTCATTCTACTATCTGTGCGTCCACCTGTTGGTCTACGCGTACTTGGACTTCGCGCTGAACCTGGAGTTCATCCTGATCGATGTCACCGAGTCGATCTTCATCGTAGTGGGGGTGGCCGGGTTCCTGCTGTTGATCCCATTGGCGATCACCTCCACCACCGGCTGGATCCGCCGCTTGGGCAAGCGCTGGCGGATGCTGCACCGGCTCGCGTACCTCGCGCTCATCCTGGGTGTCGCGCACTACCTTCTTCAGGTCAAGGAAATAACCTTCCAGCTTGCGGCCTACATGGTTGCCGGCGCGCTCCTGCTCGGCTACCGCATCGTCGCGCCATTGCTGAAGCGTGCCGGCGCCGGGAAGTCGTCGGCACGCAGTCGCCAGGCAGCGACCACACCGCGCCCGGCCGGACGCTGACCCGGAAAGGCAAAGATTATCTGGATACACCGTCAACGCATCGGGGAGCCAGTCCCCGGGGAGGAAGAAGCCCATGATCAAGCGATCGCTCGCTAGCCGGCTGAATGCCGACATCGTCCCGTCGGAGATCACCGATCGCGACGCCTACCTGAACCGGCGCCAGTTCCTGGCGCGCGCCGGCGGCGCGGCGGCCGGCACCGCCCTCGTGCTCGGAGCGCCCGCCCTGTCATGGCCGCTGGACGCCTCCGTGTATGCGAACGCGGCGTCCAGTCCGTACAGCACCGACGAGAAGCAGAACACCTTCACCGAGGCGACCACCTACAACAACTTCTGGGAGTTCGGAAAGCAGAAGTGGGAGCCGGCACAGAACTCCAAGGACTTCAAGCCGCGTCCCTGGACGGTGACCGTTTCCGGCGAGGTCGGCACGCCGATCACGATGGACATCGACGATCTGATCGGGCGCTTCTCGCTCCAGGAGCGGATCTACCGGCTGCGCTGCGTGGAAGCGTGGTCGATGGTGATCCCGTGGGTCGGCTTTCCGCTCTCGGAGCTGATCAGCGCCGCCGAGCCGACCTCCAAGGCAAAGTTCGTGCACTTCGTCACCCTCTACTCGGAGGAGCAGTTCCCGGCGCACAAGACCAACTCCTACCTGCCGTGGCCGTACGAGGAGGCGCTGCGGATGGACGAGGCGATGAACGAGCTGACCATGATGGCCGTCGGCATGTACGGGCAGGAGCTGGCCAATCCCAACGGCGCGCCGCTGCGCCTGCTGGTCCCCTGGAAGTACGGCTTCAAGAGCATCAAGTCGATCGTGTCGATCGAGCTGACCGAGCAGCAGCCCAGGGCCACCTGGAACCAGGCCAATCCTCGGTACTACGGCTGGTACTCCAACGTGAATCCGCGTGTGAGTCCCGTTCCCTACAGCCAGGCGACCGAGACCCGCATCGGCGAGAACGGGCGGCGCCGCACCGAGCTGTTCAACGGCTACGGGGACTACGTCGCCCACCTGTACGAAGACCTGGACCTGCGCCGCAACTACTGACGGCCGGCGTGCACGGGTGTCAGAGGCGCGGCTGAAGCGGTGAACCCGTTCCGGCAGTTCTGGGAGGCGCGGCCGGTCGAGCGCGCGCGGCTGGCCAAGCCGACGCTGTACGCGGCGGCGCTGCTGCCGCTGGTCAACATGGCGCAGGGCTGGTCCCGCGGCTCGTTCGCGACCAGCCCCGTGGCGGTGGAGGAGGTGATCCTGCGCAGCGGCAACTGGGCGATCCGCTTCCTGCTGGCGTCGCTGGCGGTGACGCCGCTACGCGGCATCACGGGCTGGAACTGGCTTGCCACGTACCGGCGGCCACTCGGACTGCTGGCGTTCACGTACGCCACCCTGCACCTGCTGGTCTACTTCGGGATCAACCTGGGACTGAGCCTGGAGTTCCTGATTCTGGAGGTCGTCGGGGCCAGCTACATCATCGTCGGCGTGACGGCATTCGCTGCCATGGCGCCGCTGGCGGTGACCTCCACCACCGGCTGGATCCGCAGGCTCGGCAAGAACTGGACGGTGCTGCACCGCCTGGCCTACCTGGCGCTCATTGCCGGGGTGGTTCACTACGCCCTGCAACTCAAGCAGGTTGCGTTTCAGTTCCTGGTCTACGCCGTGATCGGGGTGCTGCTGCTGGGGTACCGCGGCGTGATCGCCCTCAAACCCGCGCGCAAGGGACGTTGAGCATCTAAAGCTCCGCCGCGAGGCGTCTGCCGGATTGGGGCGCTATGACGCGCCGGCGAGTGCCGCCGGTGCGGCGGTTCCGGCGGTGTCGAAGGACAACTCCCCGCCCACCAGGTCGACCCGCACGGTCGAGCCGTCGGCCACCTCGCCAGCGATCAGCCTGCGCGCCAGCGGGTTCTGCACCAGGCTGGTGAGCGTCCGCTTGAGCGGGCGCGCTCCGAACTGGGGATCGAACCCGCGCTCGGCCAGGTAGTCGCAGGCGGCCGCGGTCACGGAGACCTCGATGCGCCGGCCGCGCAGGCGCTCGGCCATCTGGTCGAGCTGGATGCGGACGATGCGCTCGATGTGCCGCCGCTCCAGCCGGTGGAACAGGATGGTCTCGTCGACGCGGTTGAGGAACTCCGGACGGAAGGTGGCACGCATCAGCGCACCGATCTGCTCGCGCACGTCCTCCAGATCCCGGGCGCTCTGGATCAGGTCGCTGCCGACGTTGCTGGTCATGATGACGATGGTGTTCCGGAAGTCGACCACGCGGCCCTGGCCGTCGGTCAGGCGGCCGTCGTCGAGAAGCTGCAGCAGGGCGTTGAACACGTCCGGGTGCGCCTTCTCCAGCTCGTCGAACAGCACCACCGAATACGGCCGGCGGCGCACGGCCTCGGTGAGCTGGCCGCCCTCCTCGTAGCCCACGTAGCCCGGCGGCGCGCCGATCAGCCGCGACACGGCGTGCTTCTCCAGGTACTCGCTCATGTCGATGCGGGTCAGCGCGCGCTCGTCGTCGAACAGCCAGGCGGCCAGCGCCTTGGCCAGCTCCGTCTTGCCGACGCCGGTGGGGCCCAGGAAGATGAAGGCGCCGAGCGGCTGCTCCGGGTCCGCCAGGCCGCTCTTGTTGCGGCGGATGGCGTCGGCGACCGCCGCGATCGCGTCGTCCTGGCCGACCACCCGTTCGCCCAGGATGCGCTCCAGCTCCAGCAGCCGCCGGCGCTCGCTCTCCAGCATCTTCGAGACCGGGATTCCCGTCCACTGCGAGACGACGGCGGCGATGTCCTCTTCCGACACCTCCTCTCGCAGCAGGCGCACGGCGCCGCCGGCCTCGGTCTCTTCGTCGTCCGCTGCCAGCTCCGCGGCCTGCTGATCCAGGCGGCGCTGCAGGGCCGGCATCGCGCCGTGGCGGATTTCCGCCGCCGCCGCCAGGTCGCCGCGGCGTACGCGCTCCTCCTGCTCCAGGCGCATCCGCTCGAGCTGCTCCTTGATCTCGCGCACCTCGTCGATCTGCCGCTTCTCGTTCTCCCAGCGGAGCTGCATGGCATCGCGCTCGCCCCGCACCTCGGCCAGCTCCTGCTCCAGCTCGGACAGGCGCTCCCGCGAAGCCGGGTCGTCCTCCTTGGCCAGCGCCTGCCGCTCGATCGTGAGCTGCAGCAGCCGCCGCTCCAGCCGGTCCAGCTCCGTGGGCTGGCTTTCGATCTCCATCTTCAGGCGGCTGGCCGCCTCGTCCACGAGGTCGATCGCCTTGTCGGGCAGGAAGCGCGCGGTGATATAGCGGTGGGAGAGGGTGGCGGCGGCGACGATCGCCTCGTCGCGGATGCGCACCCCGTGGTGGACCTCGTAGCGCTCCTTGAGGCCGCGCAGGATGGCGATGGTCGACTCCACGGACGGCTCGGCGGTCATGACCGGCTGGAAGCGCCGCTCAAGGGCGGCGTCCTTCTCGACGTGCTTGCGGTACTCGTCCAGCGTGGTGGCGCCGATGGCGCGCAGCTCGCCGCGCGCCAGGGCCGGCTTCAGCAGGTTGGATGCGTCCATCGCCCCCTCGGCGCTGCCGGCGCCGACCAGGGTATGCAGCTCGTCGATGAACAGGATGATGTGGCCGTCCGAGCCCGTGACCTCCTGGATCACCGCCTTGAGCCGCTCCTCGAACTCGCCCCGGAACTTGGCGCCGGCCACCAGCGCGCCCAGGTCCAGGGTGAGGACGCGGCGGTCGCGCAGCGATTCGGGCACGTCGCCTTCGACCACGCGCCGCGCCAGCCCTTCGACGATCGCGGTCTTGCCCACGCCGGGATCGCCGATCAGCACGGGGTTGTTCTTGGTGCGCCGCGCCAGCACCTGCATGACCCGGCGGATCTCCTCGTCGCGGCCGATCACGGGGTCCAGCTTCTGCTGTCGCGCCAGCTCGGTCAGGTCGCGGCAGTAGCGCTCCAGCGCGTTGTACTTGCCCTCCGGGTCCTGATCGGTGACGCGAGCGCCGCCGCGGATCTCCTTGAGCGCGGCCAGCACCGCGTCACGGCTGACGCCCGCCTGGCGGAGCAGGCCGGTCACCGGCCCGTCGGTCTCCAGCAGCGCCAGGAACAGGTGCTCGGTGCTGATGTAGTCGTCCTGGAGCTGGTCGGCTTCGCGCTCGGCGCGCCGCAGTGCCACCGCCAGCCCGCGACCGACCTGGGCGGTGCCGGCGTCGCCGTACACGCGCGGGCGGTCGGCGAGCAGCCGCTGCACGCCGGCGTGCAGGTCGGCGCCGTCGACGCCGAGCCGCTCGATCAGCGGCGGGATGACGCCGTCGGCCTGCTCCAGCAGGGCGGCCAGCAGGTGCTCGACCTCGATCGTGCCGTGGTCATGGCGGTGGGCGATCGAGTCGGCGCTCTGCAACGCCTCCTGCGCCTTCGAGGTGAGCTTGTCGTACCGCATGGGGCTGTTCAGAACCTACCTGCGGACTCGCCGACCGGTCAAAATTCGCCGTGCGCCCCGTCACGGTCGCCACCGGCACCGGTAGTTGACAGCCTCCATTCCGTTTCTTAGTGTCCGTGCGGCGTCTACCGCGTTGTATCCCCGCTCACAAGAGGTACCTCTGGGCACGACCGCCCACCAGCACCTGCGGGGGACAGCCGCGTACGCCGACGAGTACATCCGGTGAATCGAACAATCAAACGCGGACACGACATACGTCTGGCCGGCCGGCCGGATGACGCGGTCATCGACGCTCCTCTGCCGTCGGCCGTTGCCATCAAGCCGCCCGACTTTCGCGGTATCATCGCCCGACCGGACGTGCAGCCGGGCGACGCGGTGAAGGTGGGCTCGCCCCTGTTCCACGACAAGGAGCACGAGGACTTCCTGTTCACCTCGCCGGTTTCCGGCACGGTCGCGGAGGTGGAGCGCGGTGCGCGCCGCGCCATCCAGAAGGTGGTGGTCTCATCGGACGGCCGCCAGGACGCGCTGGCGCTCGACCCGCCGGCGCTGGCATCGGCCGATCGCGGCCAGGTGCTCGATGCCCTGGGCCGCAGCGGCCTGCTGGCGGCCATCACCCAGCGGCCGCTGGCCGTGGCTCCCGACCCGACGGTGGCCCCGCGGGACATCTTCGTGCCGGCCGTCGACACGGCGCCGCTGGCTGCCGACTGCGCGACCTTGCTGCGCGGCTCGGAGGACGCGTTCCGCACCGGGCTGCAGGCGCTGTCCCGCCTCACCGACGGACACCTCCACCTCTGCACCGACGGGGCGCTGGAGTTGCCGGAGGTGGAGAACGTCGACCGGCTTGAGCGGCACGCGTTCCGCGGCCCGCATCCGGCCGGCAACGCGGGCGTGCACATCCACCACATCGCCCCGATCGCGAACCGCACCGACGCGGTGTGGGTCTGCCCGCTGCAGGGCGTGATCCTGATCGGCCGCCTGTTCGAGGAGGGGCGTCTGGTCCCGGACATCGTGGTCGCCTCCACGGGTACCTCGGCACCCCGCCACACGCACGTGCGCACGGTGCTCGGCGCCCCGGTCCAGGCGGTTGCCGGCGGCCTCGCCGACCACGAGGCGCGCTACATCGTCGGCAACCCGCTCACCGGCAATCCGGTCGGTCCGGACGGATTCCTGGGCTTCATGGACACCTCCGTGACCGTGCTGCCGGAGCACCACGGCCACAAGCTGATGGGCTGGGCGATGCCCCGTCCCACCACCGCCAGCCGCTCCCGGACCTTCCCGGCGGCCTGGCTGCCGGCCCTGTTCGGGCGCGACGGTTTCACGGCCACCACCGAGCTGCACGGCGGCGAGCGCGCCTTCATCGCCACCGGCATCTACCGCGAGGTGCTGCCGATGGACGTCTATCCGGAATTCCTGATGAAGAGCATCCTGGCCGACGACATCCCGGAGATGGAGGGGCTCGGCATCTACGAGCTGGCCGAGGAGGACGTCGCCCTGTGCGAGTACATCTGCCCGTCGAAGATCCGCTGGCAGGAGATCCTGCGGCGCGGGCTCGACCTGATTCAGCGCGAAGCGTGACGGTGACATGAAGCGACCGGAAGGTACGGACACGGGACACGAGAACGGGTCGGCAAGCATGATCGACAAGCTGATCCACAAGGCGGAGTCGCACTTCGAGGAGGGCGGCAAGTTCCACCGGCTGTACTACGTGTTCGACATGTTGAAGTCCATGCACTTCTCCCTGCCGACGCGCACGCAGGGCGGGGTGCACATCCGCGACGGCATCGACGTGCGGCGCATGATGGCCACGGTCATCATCGCCCTGATCCCGCCGCTGCTGTACGGCATGTACAACATCGGCTTTCAGAACCTGGTGGCCCTGGGCACCGATCCGGCGGCGGTGCCGATCGGGCGGGCCTTCGGCATCGGCCTGCTGAAGATGCTGCCGATCCTGGCGGTCACCTACGTGGTGGGCGGCGCGTGGGAGGCGCTGTTCGCGGTCGTGCGCAAGCACGAGGTGAGCGAAGGGTTCCTGGTCACCGGCCTGCTGGTGCCGCTGATCGTGCCGCCGACCATCCCGCTCTGGCAGCTCGCCATCGCCACCTCCTTCGGGGTGGTCATCGGCAAGGAGATCTTCGGCGGCACCGGCATGAACATCTTCAACCCGGCACTGGTGATCCGGGCGTTCCTGTTTTTCGCCTATCCCGTGCAGATCTCCGGCGACCTGGTGTGGGTGGCCGTCGACGGCCACACCGCGGCGACGCCGCTGGCGGTGATCGCCGAGGGGGCCCTGGAGACCGGCGACGTCCTGACCGAGCTCACGGCCGCCGGCTTCACGTGGTGGAACATGTTCGTCGGCTCCATTCCCGGCAGCATCGGCGAGACCTCGGCCCTCGCCATCCTGCTCGGCGGCATCCTGCTGGTCGCCGCGGGCGTCGGCAGTTGGCGCGTCATGCTCTCGATGCTGCTGGGCGGCATCGCCATGGCGCTGCTGCTCAACCTGGTCGCCCCGAGCCCGGCCAGCTTCGCGGCGCTGCCGGCGCACTACCACCTGGTGATGGGCGGCTTCGCGTTCGGCTTGGTCTACATGGCGACCGATCCGGTGTCGGCCGCCGCCACCAACACCGGCAAGTGGATCTACGGCGCCATCGTCGGCGCGCTCTCGATCCTGGTGCGGACCGTCAACCCGGCCTACCCCGAGGGCGTGATGCTGGCGATATTGTTCATGAACATGTTCGCACCGCTCATCGACCACTACGTGGTCAAGGCCAACATGCGGCGGAGGCTGGCACGTGCAGCACAGTAAGCCCTACAGCATCGGCTTCATCCTGATCATCACCGCCCTCTTCGGCCTGCTGCTGGCGCTGGCGGCCAGCGCCCTGAGCGAACGCCAGCAGTTCAACGAGGAAGTGAACGTCAAGCGCAACATCCTGATGGCGGTCGGCGTGCTGGACCGCGACCGGGAGATGGAGCTGGACGAGATCGACGCCATGTATCAGGAGTCGGTGCAGAGCTTCGCGGTCGACCCCGAGGGCACGATCGTCGAAGGCGTGTCCGGTGAGTCGCTCGACCTGGAGGTGGTGCTGCAGAATCCCGACACCAGCCAGCACCGCTATCCGGTGTTCGTGGCCACGGATGCCGGCGGCAGCACCGTGTACGCGATCCCGGTGTTCGGCAAGGGGCTGTGGTCCACGCTGTACGGCTACCTGGCCCTGGAAGCGGACCTGGAGACGGTGCGGGGCATGACCTTCTACGCGCACGGGGAGACCCCCGGCCTGGGCGCCGAGATCGAGCAGGCGTGGTTCCAGGACAACTTCGTCGGCAAGAAGATCTACGACGCGGGTGCGTTGCGCACGATTCAGGTCGTCAAGGGAACCGTGGAGAACCGGATACAGGATCCCGGCGAGCGCGATTACTTTGTGGACGGCATCAGCGGGGCGACCATCACCGGCCGCGGGGTCAGCAACCTGCTTGAAACGAAGGTGGCCTTGTACGAACCTTTCTTCAGACGGATTCGTGCCGGAGGATGAGGAGCTCGACATGAGAGGAGGGAGCCATGGCTGACGCAGCCGTCGCCCAAGGGGCACGCACCGCGGAACGGGAGCCGCTGTTTTCGGCCAAGAACCGCAAGGCGTTCCGCGACCCGCTGATCGGCGACAACCCGATCGCGACACAGGTGCTGGGCATCTGCTCCGCCCTGGCGGTGACGACCCAGGTGAAGCCGTCGGTGGTGATGGGCATCTCGGTCACCTTCGTGATCGTCATGTCCAACGTGATCATCTCCGTGCTGCGCAAGCTCATTCCCTACAACGTGCGCATCGTCGTGGAGATGACCGTGATCGCGTCGCTGGTGATCCTGGTGGACCAGGTGCTGAAGGCGTACGCATTCGACGTGTCGCGTCAGCTCTCCGTGTTCGTCGGCCTGATCATCACCAACTGCATCATCCTGGGCCGCCTGGAGGCGTTCGCGATGGCCAACAAGCCGTGGCCGTCGCTGATGGACGGGCTGGGCAACGGCTTGGGCTACGCGGCGGTCATCGTCATCGTCGGCTTCTTCCGCGAGTTGCTGGGCGCCGGCAACATCTACGGCGTGCAGGTGGTGCCGCAGTTCCTGTACGACTCCGGGTTCGTCAACAACGGCCTGATGGCGCTGCCGCCGGGAGCGTTCTTCCTGCTCGGGCTGCTCATCTGGGTGCAGCGCCTGATCGCCAAGGACGCTCAGGAGGACGGCTAGGCCATGGCGCTGATCAACCTGGCCGTCAAGGCCATCTTCGTCGAGAACATCCTGCTGGCCTTCTTCTTGGGCATGTGCTCGTTCCTGGCCGTCTCCAAGCAGGTGAAGACCGCGGTCGGGCTGGGCTTCGCGGTCATCTTCGTGCTCGGAATCACCGCACCGATCAACTGGGCCGTGCACGAGTACCTGCTCAAGGACGGCGCCCTGGGCTGGGTCAGCCCCCAGATGGCCGACGTCGACCTCAGCTTCCTGAACTTCGTCGCGTTCATCGCGGTCATCGCCGTCATGGTGCAGCTCGTGGAGATGGTGATCGAGAAGACCTCGACCGGCCTGTACACGGCGCTCGGCATCTACCTGCCGCTGATCGCCGTCAACTGCTCCATCCTGGGCGGATCGCTGTTCCTGGTGGAGCGCAACTACACGTTCCTGGAGTCGACCGTGTTCGGGCTGGGGTCCGGGATCGGCTGGATGCTGGCGATCGTCGCCCTGGCCGCGATCCGGGAGAAGATCCGCTACTCCAACGTACCGGCGGCCCTGCGCGGGCTGGGCATGACCATGTTGTTGACCGGGCTGATGTCGATCGCGTTCATGAGCTTCGCCGGCATCACGCTGTAGCGAAACGCTCAGCAAGGCACACTCGAAGAGGAGGAACCACCGTGGCAGTCGTGATCGGCAGCGTCATCGTCTTTCCCGTCGTCATCGTCGCGCTGACCCTGGCGTTGCTGGCGGCGGAGACTCGCCTGAAGCCGAAGGGAAAGGTCAAGATCACCATCAACGGCGATCCCGAGAAAGCGATCGAGACGGACGCGGGCGACACGCTGCTGTCGACGTTGTCCAGCGCCGGCGTAATGCTTCCTTCGGCGTGCGGCGGCGGCGGCACCTGCGGCGTGTGCAAGTGCCAGGTGACCGCCGGCGGGGGCGACATCGCGCCCACCGAGCTGTCGCACGTCAACTACCGCGAGTCCAAGGAAAACTGGCGGCTGTCGTGTCAGGTGAAGGTCCGGGAGGACATGGAGATCACCGTCCCGGACGAGGTGTTCTCGATCAACAAGTGGGAGTGCGAGGTCATCGGCAACAAGAGCGTGGCCACGTACATCCGCGAGTTCACGCTGAAGCTGCCGGAGGGTGAGAATCTGAACTTCGAGTCCGGCGGCTACATCCAGATCGAGGTGCCGCCGTTCGAGGCCGACTTCAAGAACTTCGACATCGAGGACGAGTACCTGGAGGAGTGGACGCAGCTTGGCGTCCTGGACCTGCACACCAAGAACACGGAGACGGTGTCGCGGGCGTACTCGATGGCCAACCACCCGGCGGAAGGCAACATCGTGATGCTGAACATCCGTATCGCCACGCCGCCGGTGGACCGCGAGAAGCGGGCGTTCATGAACGTGATGCCCGGCGTGGCCTCCAGCTACGTGTACGACCAGAAGGTCGGCGACAAGGTCACCATCTCCGGGCCCTACGGCGAGTTCTTCATGCAGGAGACCGACCGGGAGATGTGCTACATCGGCGGCGGCGCCGGCATGGCGCCTCTGCGCTCACACATCTTCCACCTGTTTCACACGCTGAAGACCGGCCGCAAGGTGAGCTACTGGTACGGCGCCCGCTCGCGGCGCGAGATCTTCTACGAGGACCACTTCCGCAAGATCGAGAAGGAGTTTCCGAACTTCACGTTCCACATCGCCCTGTCGGAGCCGCTGCCGGAGGACAACTGGGACGGGCCGGTCGGTTTCATCCACCAGGTGGTCCAGGGCGAGTACCTGGAGAGCCACGAAGCCCCGGAGGACATCGAGTACTACCTGTGCGGGCCGCCCCTGATGCTGGGCGCGGTGCGCACGATGCTGGACGACCTCGGTGTCGAGCCGGAGATGATCCGTTTCGACGAGTTCTAGGGGGCAGCCGTCCCGGCCGGGCGGTGCCGACGCCATGATCCTGACGCGAATCTACGCGGCGTTGCGCGCGGACCTCGACGCGACCGGCAGCGAGCTGGATCGGCAGATCGGTTCGGTGGTCGCCGAGCGCCGTGAGCTCGCCGGGCAGTACGAGCGGCTGCGAGCGCTGATCGAGCAGCTCCGCTCCGTGCGCGGCAAGCTGCTGCGCCCGGTGCTGGTGCTGCTGGCGGCGCGATCCGCTGGTGCGGGTTCGTCACGTGCGGTGATCCAGCTCGCGGCGGCGACCGAGCTCCTTCACTCGGCTTCGCTGATTCACGACGACATCATCGACGAGACCGAGGTGCGGCGCGAGCAGGTAGCGGTGCACAAGCGGTTCGGCACGCAGATGGCCGTGCTGATCGGTGACGTCCTGTACGCGCAGTTCTTCACCGTCCTCGCCAGGCTGCCGGCGACCGACGCGGTGCGGGTGGCGTTGTTCGAGCGGTTCTGCGCGGTCACCCGCGACATGTGCCTGGGCGAGATCGTGCAGCAGGGCGCGTTGCGAGGGGAGTTGCCGGCCCGCGAGCGGCTCTACCACGACGTGATCGACTCGAAGACGGCCGGCTTGATGTCGGGCTGTTGCTACGGCGGCGCCCTGGTCGCGGGCTCGGGCGCGGACCGCGCGGCTGCCTACGCACGCTTCGGACGCGCCTTCGGCACCGTGTTCCAGCTCATCGACGACTATCTGGACGGCGATGCGGTCTATGGCGACCGCGCGGCGCTGCCCGGCCAGGCACGCCGGAGCGCCGAGGATGCGCGCGCCGAGTTGGACGGGTTCGAGCCCGGCACGGCGACCGAGCACCTCGCATCGCTCCTGCGCTACACGCTGGCTCGTCCCCGGCACGAAGTGCTTGCCTGAGGAAGTGCCTGCCTGAGGAAGTGCCTGCCTGAGGTCAGGCCGACAGCAGCAGGCCGGGCTTTTCCAGGAGCTCGACCAGGGCGTACACGAACGGCGCTGCGGCGGTTTCGTCCGGTACTTCCAGAGTGAGATCCAGGTGCGAGCGGGCACGGATTGCACCGTCCCGGAAGGCGGCATCCGACACCGGGCCCTCCAGGCGCAGCGTCGCCCCGCACGGCAAGGAGCCTGTGGCACCCCGAGTGTCGATCCGCGCCTCGGCGGCGGCGCGCGTCAGGGCCGCGATGCCCAGGCTGCCGACATCGTCTCCGCCGGGGAGCGCCCAACGCCGCGAGCCTCTGGCCAGGCACAACGGAGTCAGTTCCGGGCTGGCGCGAAGGGCCAAGGCCGCGGCCTTGATCAGCAGCGGCGTCAGCGGCGCCTTGCGCTGACCGCTCACGGCGGCAAGTGCCGGCAGCCGGTCCAGCAGATCGCTCAGGTCCGCACGTGCCGTAACCGGTGGCAGCGTGCCGCGTGCGGAATGCCGGGCAGCGGCTGCTGCCCGCCGCACGTCGTCGAGGGTGACGCGTCCGCGCCGGCCGCTTCCGCGCGTGCGCCGCACGTCGACGCCGTGCTCTCGCGCCAGGCGTCTCGCGGCCGGCCCCGCAGCGGGCATGATCATCGCAACGCCGCTTCCGGGCCCGACGTTCAGAGCAAATCGGCTGCCGAGAAGAAGAAGCCCACCTCGGCCGCAGCGTTCTCCGGCGAATCCGATCCGTGCGTGGAGTTGCGCTCGATCGAGCTGCCGAACCGGGCCCGAACGGTGCCTTCGTCGGCCTCCGCCGGGTTGGTGGCGCCCATCAGCGCGCGCCAGGCGGCCACCGCGTCGCCGCGTTCCAGGGCGGCCACGACGACCGGCCCGGAGGTCATGAACTCCACCAGGCTGTCGTAGAAGGGTCGCTGGGCGTGCACGGCGTAGAACGCGCGTGCCTGCGGGATCGACAGTCGCGTCATGCGCAGGGCGCGAAGCGTGAAACCGCCGTGCTCGATCATCTCGACGATGGCGCCGGTGTGTCCGGCCGCGACGGCGTCGGGCTTCACGATGGCGAGGGTGCGGGTGGGGGTTGGCGTATCGTTCTGGTTCATGGTCTGGCGGAACCGTAGCACGAACGGGACGGATTCCGGAAGCCGACCTACATTAATGTAGGTTCGGCGGCAGAGAGCCTACCGAAACGTAGGACAGGCGAAGGTCTGAGGGGCTCTTTGCCTATTGGCATGATTTCTGTTTATAAAACGGCGGAGAGGAGGGTTCATGAAGGAACTCAAAACGGCTTCAGACGCACTGAAGCTGATTCAAGACGAAAACGTGGAGGTCGTCGACCTGCGGTTCATCGACTTCCCGGGCATCTGGCAACATTTTTCGGTTCCGGCGCGCTCGCTGGACGTCGACGACTTCGAAGACGGCTTGGGATTCGACGGATCCAGCATTCGCGGCTGGCAGTCCATCAACGAGTCCGACATGCTGATCGTGCCGGATCCGTCGACCGGCTTCATCGATCCGTTCATGGCTCGCAAGACGCTGGTGTTCATCTGCGACATCCGCGATCCGATCACGGGTGAGGACTATACGCGCGACCCGCGCCACATCGCCCGCAAGGCGGTGTCCTACCTGGCGTCCATCGGCCTCGGCGACACGGCGTTCTTCGGGCCGGAGGCGGAGTTCTTCGTCTTCGACGACATCCGCTTCGATCAGAACGAGCACTCCGGCTTCTACTACATCGACTCCGAAGAGGGGCGGTGGAACGCCGGCCGGGACGAGCAGCCCAACCTCGGCTACAAGCCCCGCTACAAGGAGGGCTACTTTCCGGTGCCCCCGACCGATTCGCAGCAGGACCTGCGCAGCGAGATGATGCTGATCATGGAGGAGATCGGCGTGCCGGTCGAAGCCCAGCACCACGAGGTCGCCACCGGCGGGCAGGGCGAGATCGACATGCGCTTCGCCCCCATGGTGGAGATGGCCGACCGGATGATGAAGTACAAGTACGTCGTCAAGAACACCGCGCGGCGCTACAACAAGACGGCCACCTTCATGCCCAAGCCGCTGTTCAACGACAACGGCACCGGCATGCACACGCACCTGTCGATCTGGAACGCCGGCGAGAACCTGTTCGCCGGCGACGGCTACGCGGGCTTGTCGGAGATGGCCCTGAACGCCATCGGCGGCATCCTCCGCCACGCGCCCGCGCTGCTGGCGTTCACGAACCCGTCGACCAACAGCTACAAGCGGCTGGTTCCCGGGTTCGAGGCGCCGGTCAACCTGGCCTACTCGCGTCGCAACCGCAGCGCCGCGGTGCGCATCCCGATGTACTCCAACTCGCCGAAGGCGAAGCGGGCCGAGTTCCGGTGTCCGGACCCGTCATGCAATCCGTACACGGCGTTCGCGGCGCTCCTGATGGCCGCCGTCGACGGCATCATGACCAAGGCCGATCCCGGCGAGCCGCTGGACCGCGACCTGTACGACCTGCCGCCGGAGGAGCTGGCCAAGGTGCCGACCACCCCCGGTTCGCTGCGCGAGGCGCTGGGCGCGCTGGCCGACGACCACGAGTTCCTCACCAAGGGTGACGTCTTCACCGACGACGTGATCGAGACGTGGATCGACTACAAGATCGAGAACGAGGTCCAGGAGATGGATCTGCGTCCGCACCCATGGGAGTTCGCGCTCTACTACGACATCTGACGCTGTTTCGGGGATACTTGAGGCGCTACGAAACCTCAGGAAGCGAAGCGTCACGGCACGGGCGGCGTCCCGCTGGCACTGCGCCGGCGGGTCATCGTCCGATGTCCCGAGATCGATGCCGAGTTCGTGGACGAGCACCTGTCGCGGCTCGGTGAACGGTACCTGAACACGTTCACCGAGCCCGAGCTCGTTCAGCATGCGCGGGCGGCCCACCGCCTCCGGCCACAGATGCCCGCCAACGTCTCCGTGGAAGCGACCGCGTTCGAGCGGTTTGCCTGCACGGTGGTCGCCTTCGACTACCGCGACGAGTTCTCGCTGATCACCGGCGTGCTCGGCTCCCTGGGCCTGAGCATCGAGCAGGGCCACGCCTTTACCTACGCACGCGACCCGCGGCCAAACGCCGCGGAGCAGGGTGCGGGGGCCCGTCGCACGACTCGCCGGCGGCGCCGCGTCGATCCGCGCCGCGCACCTCTGGGGTTCTCTGCCGAGCCCGTCGAAGCCCGAGGTGCGCTGCGGGCACGGATGGTCGATCGCTTCATAGGCCACGTCCCGCCGGCCCGCGCCGCGCGCTTCGCGGAACAGGCGGCTGCCGAGCTGCGATCCGTCCTGGCAGTGCTGGAGCGGGACGGACGCGACGCCGCCAAGCAGCACGTGGACGAGTTGGTGGCGCGAGCGGTAGCCGCAGACGTTCAGCAGGAACCGGTCCTCTACCCGGTCGAGGTGCATGCGGAGGTGCTGCCCGACGGCACGGACGGCCAGTCGGGACGCGCCCGTCTGGCGATCGCCTCTCAGGACACACCGTTCTTCCTCTATTCCTTCGCAACCGCGCTGTCCACGCTGGGAGTGGTCATCGACCAGGTGGTGATCACCACCGAGGCCGGGCGCATCGCGGACGAGTTCGTGGTGTCGGCCGCCGCCGGCACCACGCTGGCGGCGGCGGAGGACCTGGCGCGCATCGAGCTGGCAGCGCTGCTGACCAAGCAGTTCACGCATTTCCTGGGAAGCGCCCCGGACCCGTTCGCGGCCCTGGGCCGCTTCGGCCACCTGGCCGGCGAGTTGCTGCAGCGCCCTTCGCGGATCGGGTGGGCGGAGTTGCTGAGCGACTCCGCGGTGCTCCGCGGCCTGGCGCGCCTGCTCGGCGCCAGCGACTACCTGTGGGAGGACTTCGTGCGGCTGCAGTACGAAACGCTGCTGCCGCGGCTGCGCGACGCCGGCGCCACCGGCTACTCCGAACCGGCCGGGACCTGCGCGGCGCGGCTCGCCGAGGCGGTGGCGGGCGCCCCGGAAGACCCCGCCGCCAGAAAGAGAGCGCTCAACGATTTCAAGGACCGGGAGGTGTTCCTCCTCGATCTCGATCACCTGCTCACCGACGGATTCGGATTCCGGGAGCTGAGCGAACGGCTCACCGAACTGGCCGAGGCAGTGGTGGCCGCGGCCGTCGGGATGGCGTTCGACGAGCTGCGCGCGCGGCACGGTACGCCGTGCACGTTCGCGGGCCTGGAGTCGCGCTGCGCGGTGCTTGCGCTCGGCAAGTTCGGAGGCCGCGCGCTGGGATATGCCTCCGACATCGAACTGCTGTTCGTGTACGGCGATCAGGGGAGCACGACCGGTCCCGAACCGCTGCCGAACCGGGAGTTCTACCAGCGGCTGGTGCGCGAGACCGAGGAGGTCATCGCGGCCAAGCGCGAAGGGATCTTCGACGTGGACACGCGCCTGCGACCCTACGGCGAATCCGGGCCGCTCGCGTGCAGCCTGGAGACGTTCGCGTCCTACTACGGCGCCGACGGAGCGGCGCTGTCGTACGAGCGCCTGGCGCTGGTCAGGCTGCGCGCGGTGGCCGGCGACGCGGCGCTGGGGTCGCGGGTCGAACGGTTGCGGGACAGCATGCTGTACACGCGCGGGTCGCTCGACATGGCATCGCTTGCCGACCTGCGCGCGCGGCAGGTGCGCGAGAAGTGCCCGGGCGGCGTGGCCAACGCCAAGTTCAGCCCCGGCGCCCTCGTGGATGTCGAGTACACGGTGCAGATCCTGCAGGTCGTGCACGGCTCGGATACGCCCGCCCTGCGGACGCCGAGCGTGCACGCCGCGCTGGATGAGCTGCGCAGGCTGGAGGTGATCGAACCGGCGGACGCGCTGGCGCTGGCTGCCGCCTACGACTTCCTGCGGCGCCTGATCAACGGACTGCGCATGCTGCGCGGCTCGGCGCGGGATCTGCTGCTTCCCGCCACCGACAGCGCCGAGTACGCGCACTTGGCGCGGCGCATCGGCTACGGCGGCCGGGGCGGTCTGGGCGAGGCGGCGCAACTCCGCACCGACTTCGAGGTGCACACGGCGGCGGTCCGGGCGTTCGTGGACCGCCGGTTCGGTCACGAGTCCGTCCCCTGGGGCGCCGATGCGGTCGGGCCGGCGGATCTGGTGCTCGCGGTGGGCTCGGACCGGGTGCCGACGGATGCGGAGCTCGCGTTCCTGCGCCGGGCCGGTTTCCGCGACTCGGGACGGGCGATGCGCAACATCGTCGGCATCGCCCATCGGTCGGGGGTGGGTCAGGCGGAGATGGCCGGGCGCGGCGAGGGCGAGCAGCGCCGCACCCTGGCGCGCCTGATGGTACTGGCGCTCGACGACCTTGCGCGCAGCGCCGATCCGGACATGGCGCTCAACAACTGGGAGCGTTTCGTGGCCGTGCAGCCGGACCCGCCGGCGCACCTGGCGGGGATGCTGGAACAGCCGGTGCGGCTGGGGCTGCTGCTGTCGATGTTCGCGACCAGCCAGTTCCTGGTCGACTCCCTGGTGCGGAACCCGGAGTTCCTCGACTGGATCGCCGACGAGCGGCGCCTGCACGGGCCGCGTTCGCTGCAGGCGATGCTGGGTGACCTGCGCGCGCTGTCGTCACAGGCCGCCGACCACGAGCGCTGGCTGCGCTCCATCCGGCTGTTCCGCCGCCGGGAGCTGCTGCGCATCGCTGCCCGCGACTTCTACCTGGGCGCCCCGATCGCGGTGACGACCGCGGAGCTGGCGACGGTCGCCGACGCGGTGGTGACCGTGGCGCTGGAGCGCGCCGGTGCCGACCTGTATGGGGAGCTGGGCGACGGTGTGGCGATCCTGGCGTTCGGCAAACTGGGAGGACGCGAGCTCAACTACAGCTCGGACATCGACCTGGCGACGGTGTACGACGCGCGCGGGGCCGGCCTGCGGGAGCGCGCCGCCGGGCTCACGACCCGGCTGCGGCAGGATCTGAGCGCGCACACCGGCGAGCAGCACGCCTACCGGGTGGACCTGCGGCTGCGGCCGTACGGCGGGTCGGGGGAACTGGTCACCGGCTCGACGGCGTTCGTCGACTACTACGAACGCCGCGCCGGACTGTGGGAGGTCCAGGCGCTGCTGCGCTGTCGCGCCATCGCCGGCGACGTCGCGTTCGGGGAACGGCTGCTCAGGCGCCTGCAGCCGGTCATCCGGCGCGGCTTCGGCCACGCCGAGGTGTCGGCCACGGTCGCGCGGATGCGCGACGCGCACACGGCTGCCTCGGCGGTGGCGGCGGGGCCGGGCCGCCTGCGGCGCGGGATAGACGTCAAGAACGGCCGCGGGGGGATCCGGGACGTCGAGTTCCTGGTGCAGGGGCTGCAGCTCACCAACGCCGCGGAACATCCGGGCGTGCTGACCGGCCATACGCCCAGCGGTATCGAGCGGCTGGCGGAGGCCGGTCTGCTGGCCGACGACCGGGCGCGGGAGCTCGCCGGCGACTACGCGCTTCTGCGCCGCACCGAACACCTGCTGCAGGTGCTGGACGATCGCCAGGTGCACGCCATCCCCGCCGACGGACCCGCGTTGATCGCGCTGGCCAGGCGCCTGCTGGGCGCGGAGGCGACCGAGCAGACGCTCGCCGAGACGCTCGCCGCCGCGAGCGAGCGCGTGCACGCCGCGTACCGCCACTGGCTGACGTCCTGACACAAGGAGCCTGACACAACGAGAGGGTCCCGGCAGCAACCGGGACCCTCTCTCACGCTGACGGACGCGTGGCTACCCGATGGCCGCCTCGCCGCGCTCGCCGGAGCGGATGCGGATGCACTCCGGCAGGTCCAATATGAATATCTTGCCGTCCCCGATCGAGTCGGTTCGGGCGCCGCGGATGATGGCGTCGGTGGTGCGGTCGACGAAGCCCTCGTTGACCGCGACCTCCAGGCGCACCTTCTTGAGCAGGTTCACCTCGGTCTCGACGCCGCGGTAGGTCTCCGTGTAGCCGCGCTGCTGGCCGCAGCCGAGCGCGTTGGTCACCGACATCTTGAAGACCTCTTCCTTGTAGAGCTCCTGCTTCACGTCGCCCAGCTTGTGGGGCTGTATGTACGCAATGATCAGTTTCACGGTTCGCCTCCTATTGCGATGAGAAGATCTGGAAGCCCGAGTACGCCTCGGCCCCGTGCTCGTCGATGTCCAGGCCGCGCAGTTCCTCGTCGCGGCTGACGCGCAATCCCATGACCGCCTTGATGACCACGAAGAGCACGAAGCCGGCCGCCATGGTCCAGGCGAACACCGCCACGACGCCCACGAACTGTACGCCGAGCTGGGCCAGGCCGCCGCCGAAGAACAGTCCCGAGACGCCGCCGATGGCCTCGTTCGCGAACAGGCCGACCGCCAGGGTGCCCCAGGCGCCGCACACGCCGTGCGCGGACACGGCGCCGATCGGATCGTCGATCTTGCACACCTTGTCCAGCAGCTCGACCGACAGCACGACCAGCACGCCGCCGAGCAGCCCGATCAGGACGGCCATGGCCGGCGCCACGAACGCGCAGCCGGCGGTGATCGACACCAGTCCGGCGATGGCGCCGTTGAGCGCGAAGGTGGGGTCGGGCTTGCGGAACCAGATCCAGGCGGTGAACAGCGCGCCCACCGCGCCGGCGGCGGCTGCCACGTTGGTGTTGAGCGCGATCAGGGCGATGCTCAGGTCGGTGCCGGCCACCGTGCTGCCGGCGTTGAAGCCGAACCATCCGAACCAGAGGATGAAGACCCCCAGCGACGCGAGCGGCAGGCTGTGGCCGGGGATGGCGCGTGCGGTCAGGCCGGAGCCGTTCTGCACGTACTTGCCGACGCGGGGCCCGATGACCATGGCGCCCACCAGGCCCAGCCAGCCGCCGGTGGAGTGGACGACGGTGGAGCCGGCGAAGTCGGCGAAGCCGGGGCCGATGTCGTTCAGCCAGCCGCCGCCCCAGGTCCAGTGGCCGACGATCGGATAGATCAGCGCGGTCACGAACACGCTGTAGACCATGTAGGCGGGAAAGCGGGTCCGTTCGGCCATGGAGCCGGAGACGATCGTCGCCGCGGTTGCGGCGAACATCGCCTGAAACAGCCAGAAGGCGAAGTCGGAAGCATTGCCGGTCCCGGCAGAGGTGAAGTTGGCCAGGAAGAAGTCGCTGGCGCCGAACAGGCCGGCCTTGCTGGCCCCGAACATGAGGGCGTAGCCGATGGCCCAGAACGACAGCATGCCGATGGAGAAGTCCATGAGGTTCTTCATCAGGATGTTGGCTGCGTTCTTGGCCCGGGTGAGGCCCGTTTCGAGCATCGCGAAGCCGGCCTGCATCAGGAAGACCAGGACGGCCGCGAGCAGCGTCCATACCGTGTCGATCGCCAGGGCATTGGAGTCGGCGTCCGCGAACGCGGCGAGCGCGACCCCCAGGCCCACGAGCACCAGGACACAGCGCTTGGGTGGGTGCGGTAGTTTCATGCGCAAAATACAGCAAGAGCCGTGCCAATATCCGGAAACGAAGAAAGCCAGCCCATTCAGTCCACGCCGGGGTAGGCCATTCGCGGTTTCTCTACCAAATGGTAGGACAGATCGGCCGTTCCTACCGTGTCGTAGAAATGTCCGGCCGGCCGACGTGCAGGTTGCCGTTCGGATTCAGGACCTGAACCGATCGGGATCGATGCCGTACCTGCGCACCCGCAGTCCCATGATGCGCTCGGTGGTCCCGAGCCGGCGGCCGGCGGCCGACAGGTTGCCGCGCGCCCACTTCAGCGCCTCTTCGATCAGCTCGCGCTCGACCCGCGCGATCATCGACTTCAGCGTTCCGCGCGGGCCGGTCCCGGTCGCGTCGGCGGTCTGCAGGCTCGGCGGCAGATGGTGCCCGTGAATGACCTGGTCGCTCGACAGCAGCGCGGCGCGCTCGATGCAGTTCTCCAGCTCGCGCACGTTGCCGGGCCAGTGGTAGCTCATCAGCATGTCGATCGCCGGCGTGGAGATGCGACGCACCCCGTAGCGTTCGACGAAGTGGTCGGCGAGCTGCATGATGTCGCTCTTGCGCTCGCGCAGTGGCGGGATGTGAACGGGGAACACCGCCAGGCGGTAGTACAGGTCGGCGCGGAACACCTCCTGCTCGAGGAGCTCCTCCAGGTTGCGATTGGTAGCCGCGATCAGGCGCACGTCGCTGCGCAAGGTGGCGACCCCGCCGACGCGCTCGAACTCCCGCTCCTGCAGCACGCGCAGCAGCTTCACCTGCACGTGCGGCGCCAGGTCACCGATCTCGTCCAGGAAGATCGTGCCGCCGTGCGCGATTTCGAAGCGGCCCTTGCGCGAGGCGACGGCACCCGTGAACGCGCCCCGCTCGTGGCCGAACAGCTCGCTCTCGATCACGGAGTCGGGCAGCGCGGCGACGTTGACCTTCACGAACGGCCGCTCCGCGCGCGGGCTGTTGTAATGGATGGCATGGGCCACGAGATCCTTGCCGGTGCCGGTCTCTCCCCGCAGGAGGACGGTCGTCTCGCTGCCGGCGACCTGCTCGATGAGTCGGTAGACGGTCCGCATCGCTTCCGAGTTGCCGACGATGTTGGCCGGCCGGAACCGCGACTTCAGCTCGCCGCGCAGGCGGTCGTTCTCGGCCGCCAGCCGCTGCCGCTGCTCTTCCGCGGTCTGGCGCAGCTTGACCGCCTGCGCGATCATCGACGCGACGATCGACAGCAGCCTGACGATGTCTTCCGAGGCGTCCGGGTCCGCCAGGCGGCCGGTGGCTAGCGCGCCAACCACCTGGTTGCCGAGCTTGATCGGTACGCAGGTGAACGACTCCCCGGCCGCGGGGCCGGTGTCGATGGCGCCGGTACGGTTGAGGAACAGCGGCTCGGCGGCCACGTCGGGGACATAGACCGGCTGCCCGTTCTGGATGACGCGGCCGATGATCCCCTCGCCGATCCGGTAGCGGCCGCGCTCGCGCTGCAGTTCGGAGAGGCCCAGCGCGGCCTCGATCGAGATCTCTCCGGTTTCTCGGTTGAGCAGTCCCAGCACGCCGATGCGGACGCCAAGCCGGCTGCGCAACACCTCCAGCACCGGACCGAGCACCTCGCGCAGATCCAGGCTTTCGTCGAGGATCCGGCTGATGTGGAACAGCAGGGTCAGCTCGCGGACATCGCCGCGCACACCGTCCGGAGTTTCGGTCATCCTCACACACAGGGCACGAGTCGGCAGAGTCCTGTCAAGCTCTCCTACCGGGCTCTCATGGCAGCAAAACGACGCCCGCCGCATATGCGGCGGGCGCCTGTCGATGTCGCCGTAGTCAGCGGCGACGAGGTCCAATGGTGATTGCGACTCTACCGACTCCCGTTCGCGGTGTCAACCAGACCAAGTGAAAAAAAGCAAAAAAAACGAGCGCGGTGAAATCGTTGACCGCGGAATGCCCCGGCCGTATCCTCCGCTGCGTGTCCGGTGCATCCGCCATCCATCCGCTTGCCGCAGATCTCAACCGCGTCCTGGAGTCCACAGCGATAGGCCGCTCACTCTCCGGGCTGGGCCATCGCCTGTACTTCCCCAAGGGGGTCGTCGCCCAGTCCGCGGAGGCGGCCGAGCACGCCGACCGCTTCAACGCGACGGTCGGGCTGGCGGCCAGCGGCGGCGAGCCCATGCACCTTCCGGCGATCGCCGACCGTCTGCCCGGCCTGACCGCCGAGGAGGCGTTCGCGTACGCGCCCACCGCGGGGATACCCGCGCTTCGGGACCGCTGGGCGGAAGAGCTGCGTACCAAGAACCCTTCGCTGAGATTGGAGGTGTCGCGGCCGGTCGTGACGGCGGGCCTTACCGCGGGGATCGGCCTGGCGTCCGACCTGTTCGTGGATGCCGATGATCCGGTGCTGCTGCCGGACCTGGTCTGGGGCAATTACCGATTGATCATGGGCGAGCGGCGCGGAGCCCGGGTGCAGGGCTACCCGTTCTTCGCCGGGGATCGCATGGACCTGGACGCCGTGCAACGGACTCTCGCCCGACACCCGGCGGGGGCCAAGGTCGTGGCGATGTTCAACTTCCCGCACAACCCGACCGGCTACTCACCGAGCCGTGCGGAAGCGGAACGCCTGACCGCGATCCTGGCCGCGGCGGCCGAGCGCGGCGTGCAGCTCGTGGTGCTGATCGACGACGCCTATCACGGCCTGTTCTACGAAGAGGAGACGCTCAAGGAGTCGCTGTTCGCCCGCCTCGCGGACCTGCATCCGAACCTGCTGGCGATCAAGATCGACGGACCGACCAAGGAAGAGTACGTCTGGGGCTTCCGGATCGGCTTCGTCACCGTCGGCGCCGCCGGCCTGGGCGACGAGCACTACCGGGCGTTCGAGCAGAAAGCGATGGCGGCCATCCGCTCCACGGTGTCCAGCGCCAACCGGATGGCGCAGCACCTGGTGCTGGCCGCCCTGGACCACCCCGAGCACGCAAGGCAGCGTGACGCCAACCAGGAAGAGTTGCGACGCCGCTATCTGACCACGTTCCGCGAGGTCGGCAAGCGGTCGAGCGCGGCGATCCGGCCGCTGCCGTTCAACTCCGGCTACTTCATGTGCTTCCACTTGCCGGACGGGACCGCGGAGGACGTGCGGCGCTACCTCCTGCACGAGCGTGGCATCGGCACGATCTCGGTCGACGCCGAACACCTGCGGGTGGCGTTCGCGGGCGTCGATACCGCCGACCTGCCGGAGCTCTATGCCGAGATCTACGCCGCCGCCGAACGGTGCGCGGTGCAGGCCGAACCGCCGGAGGGTGTCACGGCGGCGAGCCGTTGATCCGCTCGCCCGCGGCGCGGGCGCTGATCGCCGTGGCCCTCGCCTGCTTCCTGGGGGCCTGCACGGGGTCGTACAGGACGCTCGTCCACGTCGACACCGTCCACGCCGACGTTGCCGCCTACGCGGAGCGCTACAATCTCTCCCAGGATCGGTACCGGGTCGTGACCCGCTTCGCCGACGCTCCGGCCGAGTCGCTCGCGCACGGCGGCAGCGACGCCGATGTTCTGATCGGTCCCGGCCTTGCGGGCCGCGATCTGGCCGAAGCGCTGCTGCCCCTGGACGGCCTGTTTCGGTCCGGTCTGCTCCGCGCGTCCGCCTTCTTCCCCAGCCTGCTGGAGTCGGGCCGAGCCGACGGCGTCCTCCGCGCCCTGCCGCTGTCATTCCGCGTCCCGGTGATCGCCGTGCGCGCCGGCCGGGACGATCTTCCAGCGTTCTCGGTCACGCCGGACGAGTTGGCGGCGCTCGGTCCGGCATCGGGCAGTTGGAGCGCGGAGCTGGTCTACCAGGCGGCCGTGCTCTACGGCGCCGACTTTCGGCGGTTGCCGGACGGCCGCCTGGGCCTGCGGCAGGGCGCGGTCGACCGGGCGGTCGATCAGGCGCGCCGGTGGTTTGAAGCGGAGCCGGGCGGGCTGCCATCCGACACGCTGCCGCCCGTGCAAATGCTGCTGGACGGACGGATCGAGTTCTTCCTGACGGACCTGCATCGGTTCGTGGACATTCCTGCCGAGCGCCGCGACCAGCTCGCCATGCGCTGGCTGGGGAGCGGGGAGGGGCTGCTGGCGGCCGACGACCTGACCTACGCGGCGATCCGTGCGCGGGCGCCCAACGCGCGCGGCGCACAGGCGTTCCTGCTCTGGTTGTTCGCGCCGGCCACGCAGGCGGCGCTGCTCGAGCTCGGCCGGCGCGAGCACCTCACGGGGTTCGGCATCGCCGATGGACTGCCGGCCCTCGCGGAGGCGGCCCGGCACGACCTGGCCACGCATTATCCGGTGCTGGTCGGGCGCGTCCCGAGCGCGGCCGAGCTCCGCGCTCCGGCGGCGCTCGGCGCCGACTGGGCACGGCTGCGCGAGGCGGTGGTGCTGCCGTGGCTGTGGGCCGAAACCCGAGGTGCCGAACAGCCGGCATTGGCCGATGCGGTGGCCGCGTGGCGGCAACGGCGCGCGGACGGGCGGCGCAGGCGTCCCCCGCGAACCCCGGCGCGCCGCGTTGACACGGGCAAGAACGGCCGGTAGGCTTACCGGCAATAACATAATCTGCCGGGGCATGGGTCCTCATGCCCGGCCAGGAGAGAGACAATATGGCCACCGTTGAACTCCAGAATCTGTCCAAGATCTACGAAGGCGGGGTGAAGGCGGTCGACAACGCCAACATCAGCGTCGAGGACAAGGAATTCCTCGTCCTTGTCGGACCATCCGGATGCGGCAAGACCACCACCCTGCGCTGCATCGCCGGACTCGAGGAGATCACCGACGGTGAGCTGTCCATCGACGGCAGGCGCATGAACGACGTCGCCCCGAAGGATCGCGACATCGCCATGGTGTTCCAGAACTACGCGCTCTACCCGCACATGTCGGTGTACGAGAACATGGCCTTCGGCCTGAAGATCAGGAAGTACCCGCGGAGCGAGATCGAGACCCGGGTGCGTGACGCGGCGCAGATCCTGGACATCGAGGAGTTGCTGGACCGCAAGCCCAAGGCACTGTCCGGCGGCCAGCGGCAGCGCGTGGCCGTCGGCCGCGCGATCGTCCGCAAGCCCAAGGTGTTCCTGTTCGACGAGCCGCTGTCCAACCTCGACGCCAAGCTGCGCGTGCAGATGCGGGCGGAGCTCGCCTCGCTGCACACCCGCCTGCAGGCGACGATGGTCTACGTCACTCACGACCAGGTGGAGGCCATGACCATGGGCGACCGCATCGTGGTCATGCGCGACGGCGTGATCCAGCAGATCGGCACGCCGCTGGCGCTGTACAACACGCCCGTGAACCGGTTCGTCGCCGGCTTCATCGGGTCCCCGCCCATGAACATCATGAAGGTCAGCCTGAAGGAATCGGGCGGCGGGCTGGTGGTCGGCGACGCCGACTTCGAGCTCGAGGTCGCCCCCGCGCACCAGGATCGCCTGCGGTCACATGTCGGGCGCGACGTTCTGCTGGGAATCAGGCCGGAGGACCTCACCTACACGGACGACACGCGCGGCAGTAGCCTCTCGGCGTCGGTCGACGTCGTCGAGCCGCTGGGCGCCGAGACACACGTCTACGTGACGGTGGCTTCCAATCAGCTCATCGCCAAGGTGGCACCGGACGTCGACGTCCGGGTCGGAACGGAGATCACCCTGGCTCCGAACATGGAACGCGTTCACTACTTCGACATGGAGACCGAGGCGTCTCTCACTCAGGCTGCCGCGGCCACTGTCTAGCGGAAACAGAAGGGAAGGTTAGGGCGAACTCATGACCAAGCACCCGGTCACCAGGTGGTACCGCCTCGCGATCGCTGCCGTAGTACCGCTGGTGCTTACGGTCTGTTACACGCCGCCCGACGCAATCGATTCGATTTCCGACCTCGGCAATGTCGAAGTAGAGGTGCCGTCGACGACGGCGCTCGCCGCGGCCGAACCGGCGCCCCCGGTCCGGCCGGAGATGACGGCTGCGGCCCTTGCCCAACCGTCCCAGCCCGCTCCGGACGCGGGCCTGATCGGCCCGGACGGCACGGCGACCTTCGCCGCGCGCACGGAGCCGTCACCCCCTCCGCATCCGGCAGTACTGGCCGTGGTTCCGATGGGCGAAGTGGGTGTGCCTGGGACGCCGATGGGTGTCGGGGCCGACGGGACGCCTGACCAGGGCACGGAGATGGAGCCGATGGCGCCGGCGCATCCGGTGACGCTGGCGATGGTGCCTGCGGGCGAGCCCGCGGTACCTGGGACGCCGATGGGCGTTGGGGCCGACGGGACGCCTGACCAGGGCACGGAGATGGAGCCGATGGCGCCGGCGCACCCGGTGACGCTGGCGATGGTGCCTGCGGGCGAGCCCGCGGTACCTGGGACGCCGATGGGCGTTGGAGCTGACGGGACGCCTGACCAGGGCACGGAGATGGAGCCGATGGCGCCGGCGCACCCGGTGACGCTGGCGATGGTGCCTGCGGGCGAGCCCGCGGTACCTGGGACACCGATGGGCGTTGGAGCTGACGGGACGCCTGACCAGGGCACGGAGATGGAGCCGATGGCGCCGGCGCACCCGGTGACGCTGGCGATGGTGCCTGCGGGCGAGCCCGCGGTACCTGGGACGCCGATGGGCGTTGGGGCCGACGGGACGCCTGATCAGGGTACGGAGATGGAGCCGATGGCGCCGGCGCACCCGGTGACGCTGGCGATGGTGCCTGCGGGCGAGCCCGCGGTACCTGGGACGCCGATGGGCGTTGGGGCCGACGGGACGCCTGACCAGGGCACGGAGATGGAGCCGATGGCGCCGGCGCATCCGGTGACGCTGGCGATGGTGCCTGCGGGCGAGCCCGCGGTACCTGGGACGCCGATGGGCGTTGGAGCTGACGGGACGCCTGACCAGGGCACGGAGATGGAGCCGATGGCGCCGGCGCACCCGGTGACGCTGGCGATGGTGCCTGCGGGCGAGCCCGCGGTACCTGGGACACCGATGGGCGTTGGAGCTGACGGGACGCCTGACCAGGGCACGGAGATGGAGCCGATGGCGCCGGCGCACCCGGTGACGCTGGCGATGGTGCCTGCGGGCGAGCCCGCGGTACCTGGGACGCCGATGGGCGTTGGGGCCGACGGGACGCCTGATCAGGGTACGGAGATGGAGCCGATGGCGCCGGCGCACCCGGTGACGCTGGCGGTGGTGCCTGCAGGCGAGCCCGCGGTACCGGGAACGCCGGTAGGAGTCGGGGCTGACGGGACGCTGGAACAGGTTGCGTCTGCGGTGCCGCCGCGACCGGGTCACCCTGCGGTGGCCGCCGTGGCGATAGGAGTACCGGGCGAGATTGGCGTGCCGGTAGGCGTTGGTGAGGACGGGTCGCCGTTGCAGGTTGCGTTTGCGGTGCCGCCGCGACCGGGTCACCCTGCGGTGGCCGCCGTGGCGATAGGAGTACCGGGCGGGATCGATGTTCCGCTGGGAGCCGGCACCGGCGAATCACCACAGCTCGGCGCGCAGATCGAGCCGCCTCGACCGCCTCACCCGGAATTGCTGGCATCGGTGCCGATGGCAGCGCTCGTCGAGCCCGGAGCGCCGGCCAGCGCCGACGGAGCGGACGCGGTGCGTGACCGCGCCGGAGTCGAGCCGCCGATGGCGCCACCGCATCCGGCGATAGACTGGTCGGTGCCCGCGGTGGCGGCGCAACCGGCGCCTGCGGGCGCGGCCGGACCGTCGGTCATCACGGGTCCGACCGACGCCGACTTCGATCGGGTGCGCGTGCTCATCGCGCGTGCCGAAGAGGTCGACGCCGACTTCTACGACCCGCAGAACCTGAACGCGGCCCGAGACGCCCTGGCCCTTGCCGAACGCATTCGCGCATCCGATCCGGTCGGATCGCACGTGGCGTTGGCGGTGGCCGAAGCGCGGGCGACGGAAGCCTTCGAGAACGCGGTGCGGCTGACCGCGGAGCGGCTTCGCAAGCTGCTGGCGCAACGCCTCGAGGAGCTGCGGGAGATCCAGGCGGATCTCTGGGTGCCGGTTTCCTTCCAGGAGATGGTCGACGCCGTGCAGCGTGTCGAAGAGCTGTTCGCAGCGGGCGACCTGTTCGGCGCGTACGAGCTGGCGCTGGCGACCGCGGACGACATGCTCGCGTTGCGCGATTCGCTGCTCGATCGGCTCGAGCTGTTGTACGGCGCACGGGCGGAGACGGAGCGCTGCCTTGCGGCGGCCCAGAACCTGGACACGAGCACCTGGACCGCATCCAGGCTTGCGGAGCTGCAGTCGCTGTACGATCAGCTCAACGCGCTCTACCTGGTCGGTCTTGAAGCCATGCAGAGCTACCGGCTGGCCGACGCCGAGGAGGCGTTCGGCGCCGCGGTAGAGGTGTGCCGCAGGCTGATGGCGGTGGCCGACGACGCCTACATGGAGCTGAGGGACCGGGCCGCCGCGCTGATGAAGGCGGTGATGGAGGAGATCGAGGAAGCGTCGGAGCTGCACGTGATCACCGAAACGGGCGACGTGATCAGGCCGCAGCCGTGGAACGGCCAGCAGGTGCTGGACCAGCTCCGCGCCGGCGGCGCGCAACGCGACACGCTCCTCGACGGAATCGGTCGCGAGGGCCAGAACGACCTGCAAACGGCGCAGGGGCTCTGGATGGAAGGGGTAGTCGAGTTCGACGACGAGAAGTACGGACAGGCCATCAGCCTCTTCGAGGACGCGCGGCGCTACCTGGAGCGCTACAAGTTCTACGTGGTGCTCGGCATCCATACCGTGCGGTTGATACCGGATCGGCGCGAGAGCCTGTGGCGCATCGCGGAGTACCCGCAGTGGTACAGCGATCCGTTCCTGTGGCCGAGGATCTGGCGGCGCAACCGTGACCTGATCCAGAACCCCGACCTGATCTACCCGGGCTGGCAGTTGATCATCCCGGCCATCTGAGCCACGGAGGGGTTGCCAGGCTCTGCCTGGCACTGACAGAGCCCACGTTGGCGCGCGCGGCCGAATTGGCGCGCGCCAACGCGGCGTACATCGACCTTGTCGAATTGCGGGCCGACTTCCTGGACGACGGGGAGTTGGCCCGGCTCTCCAGGTTCCCGGCAATGGTCGGCATGCCGGCCATCCTCACCATCCGGCGAACCGTCGAAGGCGGCAGGTTCCCCGCGGACGAGCGATCACGCCGCCGCCTGATCGGTGCCGCTGCCGGCGCGTACCGTTACGTTGACCTGGAGTCCGATGTGGACCGCTCGTTCGATGAGCTGGTACCTGCGGGCACCAGGGTGATCCGGTCGCTGCACGACACTACCGGCGTTCCGGACCGGATCGAACGGGTGATGCGCGACCTTCCCCGCACGGGAAGAGAGATCGCCAAGGCGGCCGTGACGCCGCGCACGGGCAGCGAGATGGTGGACCTGTTCGAGTGCGCGCGGCGGTTGGGAGCACCGTCCCCGGACACCCCTGAACGTATCCTGCTGGGCATGGGACGATTCGGGCTCCCTACCCGGATTCTGGCGGCCCACCTGGGCAACTTCCTCACGTTCTGTTCGCGTGCAGGACGCGCCGCGGCTCCCGGCCACCTCGACCCGGAGACCATGGTCGAACTCTACCGGTTTCCCTCCATCCATGCGGGCACGCGGGTCCTGGGAGTGATCGGCACGCCGCTGTCACATTCGCGTTCGCCGCACATCCACAACCCGGCGCTAGCCGCGTCAGGGATCGACGCCGTCTACGTGCCGATCGAGCTGGACGATCTGTCGGAGCTGGAGCGCCTGGCGCGGCTCCTGCCGCTTGACGGCTGTTCGGTGACCATTCCGCACAAGGGCGATGCCGCCCGCGTGTCGGACGCCGCGCCGATGGTGCGGCGGGTGGGCGCGTGCAACACGCTGGTGCGAACCCACACGGGGTGGCGGGGCGAGAACACCGACGTCCACGGCTTCCTGGCGCCGCTCCGCGAACGGTCGATCGTTCCTCGCCGCGCGACCGTGATCGGCGCCGGCGGGGCGGCACGGGCAGTCGCCTTCGCGCTGCGCTCGCTCGGCACCGAGGTGTTGATTCTCAATCGGACCGAGCAGCGTGCGCAGTCCCTGGCGCGAGACTGCGGCGGGACGGCGGGCGCTCTGGATGCGGCGGGGCTGGCGCGGGTGTCCGGGCACAGCGAGTTGATCGTCCAGACCACGAGCGTGGGGCTGCCCGACAATCCGGGCGATCCGCTGGCGGCGTACTCCTTTCGTGGACATGAGCTGGTCTATGACCTGGTCTACGGCGAGGGGCTGACGCCGATACTCGGGCGAGCTCGTGAGGCGGGATGCTCGGTCATCGACGGCGGCCGGATGCTGGCCGAGCAGGCGTACGAGCAGTTTCGCCTGTTCACCGGCCGTGCGTTTCCCGACAGCGCGAAGCTTCCGGAGGAGCCCTCCGCGAGCGCGGCGACCCGCGACCGCTGACCGACCGGTCGTTCCCGATGGTGGTAGGAGTCGCCGGCAAGCTCGGCTCCGGCAAGAGTTCCGTCGCGGGCTTCCTTGCGGATGCCGGCTGGCGCGTGATCGACGTCGACCTGTTGGGACACCGGGCGCTGGCCACGGAACGCGACCGCATCGTCGACGCGTTTGGCCGGGGCGTCCTGGATTCGGAGGGACGGATCGATCGCCGGCGCCTGGGGCCGCTGGTGTTCGCCAACGCGGATGCCAGGCGCCGCCTGGACGTGATCGTCCATCCCGTGATGGTGCGCAGCGTGAAGACCCTGGTGGCGGCCGATCCGGGCCCGATCGCCATCGACGCGGCACTGTTGAATCCCATGGGGCTCGACGCGCTCTGCGATCTCGTGCTGTGGGTGCACGCGCCGGTGCCGCTCCGCCTGTACCGCGCGCTGGTCGTCGACCGGAAACCGAGAGCCACCGTGCTCGGGGCCATGTGGGCACAGCGCGGCCGGCGGCTCAAGCGTCCCGTGGCGGGCGTCGATACACGTAGTGTCTCGCGGCGCACCATCTACAACGGGGCGACGCGAGGGATGCTCCGGCGCCAGATCGAGTTCATCCTCTAGCGCCGGCCCCCATGGAGGAGGACGCATGGACAGGCAAGCGGCGGATACACAACGGATTCTCTGGGCGGTCGTGGCGGTCAGCCTTCTGGTCATCATCGTGCTGGCGGGCGGGCTCTACTTCCTCCGGCCGCGGGGCGCGGAGGCGACCGAGGTGGCGATGACCGACGCCGACGAGTCCACGTTCGATCCGTTCGAGTACGTACGAAGCGACCAGGAGACCCCGGGACTGCAGGAGACGACGGAGTCCCCCCGGCAGGTAACCCTTTTGGTGGGCGATGTCCAGTCGCAGGCATCGAGCGAGTCCGCGATGACAGGCCAGGCTTCAACGCAGCAGACCTCGCAGACTGCGCCGACTCCTGCCGTGGTGACCCCGTCGCCGGCGTCCGGCTCGAGAGCTCCCGTCCCGGCAGCGACTCCCGCCGCACCCGCGCCGGCGCCGGCGCCCGCACCGCGGGCAGCCGGCGACTTCCAGTACTGGATTCAGGTCGGCTCGTTTTCCTCCCGATCACGAGCCGACGACCTGCACAACCTGTTGGCCGACCTGGGCTATGCCGGACGCATCACCGCCCACGACGCCGAGGGCGTCACCATGCACCGGGTGCGGATCGGCCCGATAGGATCTCGTCCGGAAGCCGACCTGATGCTTGGAAAACTGCGGACCACCAACGAAATGGACGGCTGGATCGCGCAGGTGAGAGGTTAGCGGCTTGGCAACCGTGCCGCACCGGCGTCCAGGCCGGGCGCAAGCATCGGATGAGAACGGATTTGTCAATCCGGATGGCGGCGGCTATGGTGTATCAATATGGCGCTGCTGCCGGTGATCGCGGAACGGCGTAGCTGTCTGCGCTTCGACGGGCGGGTTGTCGCCACCGCCAAGCTCGACCAGATCATCGAAGCGGGGCGTCGGGCGCCCTCGGCGAAGAACCGGCAGGAGTGGCGCTTCATCGTCATACGCAAGCCCGACCTCCGCGACAAGGTCGCGGCGGCGGCGTTCCGTGAGCAGAACGTCGGCACGGCTCCCGTGGTGATCGCCGCGTGTACGACGAACATCGACTACATGATGCCCAACGGGCAGTACTCGCACCCGATCGATCTGGCGGTCGCCGCCACGTTCATGGCGCTTCAGGCAGAGGAAGAAGGCCTGCAGAGCTGTTTCATCACGACGTTCGACGAGCAGGAGGTCAAGGACCTGCTGAGCGTGCCGCATCGCATGCGGGTGGTGCTGTTGCTGGTGCTGGGCTACGCGGCGGAAGCGACGCCGCGGCAGCCTCGCAAACCGCTCCAGCAGATCGTCTCCTACGACCACTGGTGAGAATCGGGCTCCACGCCAGCTCCGTTCCCACGCCGATGGCATGAGCGCCTACCTGCAGGCGCCGCGCGCGGGCGGCGGACTGTCATTCGGACGGGCCACGGCCCGCCGCCGGCTGCGCGAAGGGCTGCTCGATCTGTTCGCCCTGTGGGGATACCGGCTCGTGGAGACGCCGGTGTTCGACTATTTCGAAGCGTTCCGGCCCGTGCTCGACCCCGAGATGCTGGAGCGGGTATACCGGCTGATCGATCGCGACGGGGAGTTGCTGCTGGTTCGCTCCGACGTCACGCTGTTCGCGGCCCGACTGGCGGCACGCACCGTGCCCCGCGCCGAGTTGCCGGTGCGGCTGTGCTACGCGGATTCCGTCGTCCGGCACGAGGATGCCGAGAGCATCTCCCACAACGAGTCGTATCAGGTGGGCGCCGAGCTGATCGGCCGCTCCGGGGTGGACGCCGACACCGAGATCATCGCGCTGTGCCTGCGTGCATTGGAGCACGCCGGCGTCCGCGGCGTAGCGTTGCACGTCGGATCGCGCGCCGTGTTCGACGGCTGCTACGCACAGGTGCCTGAAGACGCTCTCGTCGAGCTTCGCGGTGCGATCCGCGACCGGGAGTGGGCTGCGGTACGGAAGCGTTCGTCCGCGGCCGGCGTGGCACATGCGGACGCGCTCGCGGAGCTGTTCGCGCTGATCGGCGGCGTCCGGGAGCTCGAGGACCGGGTCGCCGAGCTCGGAGACCGCCTGCCGGGCGCCGCACGCAAGGCGGTCGCCCACCTGGTGGCGGTGGCCGATGCTCTCGGCACGCTGGATCTGCCCCCCGTCCGACTGGATCTTTCGGAGCTGGGCGCCCAGTCCTACTACTCCGGGATCGTCATGTCGGCCTACGTCGCCGGCGCGGGCGGCCCGGTCGCCGTCGGTGGCCGCTACGACGGGCTGCTCGGGCGATTCGGAGGCGAGTGTCCATCGACCGGGTTCGCACTGCTGCTCGGACGCGTGGAGCGGCACGCGCGCCGCGTCGAGGTCGCGGTCGAGGAGCCCGTGGACCTGAGCGGCAGCCCGTTCACGGCCACCTATCGGCAGGCCGAGGCGTTGCGCGCGCGTGGACGCGCCGCGATCCAGTAGGGCCGTGCCGGACGCCGGCGGCGAGCCCGCCCTGAGCATCGCCCTGCCGAAGACCGACCGGCTGCTGGCGGCGATTCTGGAACATTTCAAGGCGGTGGGCCACGAGCTGGCGTTCGGCCCGCGCGAGCTGATGGCCGAGGACAAGAGCGGACGAATGCGGGCGATGCTGGTGCGCAACCATGACCTGCCCATCTACGTCGATCACGGGATCGCCGGCTTGGGGATCTGCGGCAGCGACGTGATCGGCGAGGCGGACGGCCGTTTCCTGCGCCTGCACCGCTTCGACTTTCGTGGCGGCATGTTCTGCCTGGCCGCCGCGCGCGGCAGCACGCTGGAGCGGATCCTCGCCGACGGCAGCGAGTTGACGATCGCCACCTCGTATCCGCGGTTCGCCCGCGGGTACTTCAGCCGCCGGGGGGTACCCACGCAGATCATCCGGCTGACCGGGTCGGTGGAGTTGGCGCCCGTCCTGGGGTTGGCTCCCTGCATCGTCGACATCGTCGAGACCGGGGCCACGCTGGCGGCCCAGGGGCTGGAGGTCATCGAGCGGATGGAGCCGACGGCGGTCTACTTGATCGCCAACCCCGCCTACTATAAGTTGCGGTTTCGCGCGGTCGACCGGCTGGTGAGCCGGCTGGCCGCGCGCTGATCCGATGGCCGCCCGGCAGTACTCCTGCGAACGCAGCACCAGGGAGACGGAGGTGGCGGTGCGCCTGGACCTGGACCCCACGGATGCGGGGAGCGTCCCGGTGGTCGAGGTGTCCACCGGGGTGCCGTTCTTCGATCACATGCTGCACGCGATGGGGTTTCACGGCGGCCTGGGCCTGCAGATCACGGCGTCCGGAGACCTGGAGGTGGATGCCCACCACGTCGTGGAGGATGTGGGCATCGTGCTGGGCGAATGCCTGTTCCAGGCGATGGATCAGGGCACGCCGCTCACCCGCTTCGGGCACGCGGTGGTGCCGATGGACGATGCCCTGGCGGAGGTGACCGTCGATGCCGGCGGCCGCTCCCACTGCCGGTTCGACGCGGCGTTTCCTCAGGAACGAGCGGGTGACTTCGATGTCTGGCTGCTGCGCGAGTTCTTCACGGCCCTGGCCGGGCGGGCGCGCATCAACGTCCATGCCGGGGCCAAGTACGGCGACAACTCCCACCACATGGCCGAAGCGCTCTGCAAGGCGCTGGGCCGCGCCCTGGGCCAGGCATTCCGGACGGCTCCTGGACGGGAGCCGCGCTCCACCAAGGGCCGGGTCGTCTAGCCTTGGGAGGCGGGCTCCAACACCGCGCGGATGCGCCGCACGCCGCCCGATGACGACTGCTCCTTGACGATCCGGAACGCGCCGAGCTCGCCGGTACGGCTCGCGTGCGGCCCGCCGCACACCTCCTGAGAGTAGTCGCCGATCGAGTAGACCTTCACGTCCTCCTGGTACTTCTCGCCGAACAGGGCGATGGCGCCGCCGTCCAGAGCGTCCTGCAGTTTCATCACCTGCATGCTGATCGGCAGGTCCTCGGCGATGCGGTCGTTGACGGTGGCCTGAACGCGCGCGACCTCCTCCTGGGACATCGGCGCGCCGTGCGAGAAGTCGAATCGCAGCCGCTCGGCGGTGATGTTGCTGCCCTTTTGCTGCACGTGCTCTCCCAGCTCGTCACGCAGTGCCTGATGCAGCAGGTGCGTGGCGGTGTGCAGGCGCTGCACGGTCTCGCTGGCGTCGGCCAGCCCTCCCTTGAAGGTCTTGTCGGCGCCGGCCTTGGACCGCTTCTGGTGCTCGGCGTACCGCCGGTCGAACCCGGCGCCGTCCACCATCAGGCCATGCTCCTCTGCGAGCTCCACGGTGATCTCCAGGGGGAATCCGTAGGTGTCGTAGAGGCGGAACGCGACATCTCCCGGGATCACCTTGTCGTCGCGTGCGAGCAGACGTGGCAGCATCTTCTGCAACTCCGCCTCGCCTTTGGCCAGAGTGGCGGAGAAGCGCCGTTCCTCCTGGGACAGCTCGCTCAGGATCGTGCCGCCCTGCTCGGCAAGCCGCGGATAGGCGTCGCCGTAGTTGTCGATGACGCTCTCCGCGGTGGCGCGCAGCATCTCGCCGGGGATGTCCAGCTTGCGTCCGTGGCGGATCGCCCGGCGGATGATCCTGCGCAGCACGTAGCCCTGGCCCAGGTTGGAGGGGGTGATGGCGGCCTCGTCACCGAGCATGAACACGGCGGCGCGGACGTGATCGACCGCGATGCGGATCGACCGGTCGCGCTCGGCATCCTCTCCGTATGCGACGGCGGCCTGCCCTGCGGCGGTGGCGACGATCGGCGCCATGACGTCGATGTCGTAGACGCTGGCCGCGCCCTGCAGCACGGCGGCGGTTCGCTCCACGCCCATGCCGGTGTCCACGCATTGCTGCTGCAGCGGGACGAAGCGCCCCTCGCTTGTCTTGTCGTACTGCATGAACACGTCGTTCCAGATCTCCAGGTGACGGTCGCCGTTGCCCGGCGTGCGACCGTCGTCGCCAGCGTCGGGGTACAGGTCGATGTACATCTCCGTCGTCGGCCCGCAGGGGCCGGTCTGCCCCGCCGGTCCCCACCAGTTGTCCTCCCCGAGGAAGTGGATGTGATCCTCGGGGATGCCGAGCGAGCGCCAGGCGCCGGCCGCCTCGTCGTCGCGGGGCACCATCTCGTTGCCGGCGAAGCAGGTCACGTGCAGGTGCTCGACCGGAAAGCCCAGCCAGCGGCTGTCGGTCAGGAACTCGTGGCTCAACTCGATCGCGCCCTGCTTGAAGTAGTCGCCGAGCGACCAGTTGCCGAGCATCTCGATCAGCGTCAGGTGCGACAGGTCTCCGACCAGATCGATGTCGATCGTGCGGATGCACTTCTGCACGTTGACGAGCCGCCGCCCGGAGGGGTGCGGGGCGCCCAGCACGTAGGGGACCAGCGGGTGCACGCCGGCCATCACGAACAGCGCCGTCGGGTCGTTCTCGGGGACCAGCGAATGGTTGGGAATGAGCGCGTGGCCCTTGGACTCGAAGTAGGACAGGTAGAGGTCGCGGAGCTCGTTGGCCGTCAAGGCTGACGTTCGTATGGCGGACGTTGGCATGACGAAATGTGCTCAGGCGCCGGCCGTGGTGTCAAACCCGCGCGGCTCAGGTGAGCGGCTCGACCAGGTCCTCCGCCTCCGGGGTGAGAAGGTCCGGGAACACGTAGACCATGCCGCCGCTCCTGCGCACCCGCATCTCCGCGTGCCCGCGGGAGACCAGGTCGTCGAGGCAGGCCTTGGCGTCATCGAGGCTGTAGTCGCCGCCCACCGCGATCTCCGTCGGCGTCACGACCCCGCCGTGCGCCTTGGCCGCGCGCAGGATCACCGTCTCGATCGACTCCACGGCGCTTGCCGTCTCCGCGATGTCGGGCAGGCGGCCCGGAGCCGGTCCCGGCAGCCGCCGGGCGGTCTCCGCGTCGACCATGGTGGGGATGGTGAACAGGTCGATGATGTTGCCGATCCCGAACAGCCCCCAGGTGCACAGCCACAGGATGCCGGTGCCGATCCGTCCCAGGTAGAAGCGGTGGATCCCGGAAACCCCGAACAGGCACAGCGCCCACAGCAGGTAGGCGGTGCCCCGCGAGTAGCTCATGCAGCGCGCCTGTGCTAAGGGTACAGCCGTTGCAGTGTGCGGGGAAACGCGATCGCCTCGCGCACGTGGGGGATGCCGGCGATCCAGGCGAGGGTGCGCTCCAGGCCGATGCCGAACCCGGAGTGCGGGACCGAGCCGAAGCGGCGCAGGTCCAGGTACCACTCGTAGGCGTCGAGGGGCAGTCCGTGCGTCCTGATGGCGGCGACCAGCGCGTCCAGGTCGTCCTCCCGCTGCGATCCGCCGGCGATCTCGCCATAGCCTTCCGGCGCCAGCAGGTCCGAGCAGCGCACCCGGTCCGGGTCCGTGGGGTGGCCCTTCATGTAGAATGCCTTGGCCGCGCGCGGATAGTCGGTGACGAACACGGGGCGGTCGAAGCTCAGGCTGACCGCCGTCTCCTCGTCCGCGCCCAGGTCCTGGCCGAGCTGCATGTCCGCGCCGGCGGCCTGCGCGATGCGCACGGCCTCCGCGTAGTCGATGCGCGGAAACGGCGGTGCCAGGCGGGCGAGCGGCGCGGTGTCCCGCTCCAGCGTGGCGAGCTCGCCTTCGCAACGGGTCAGGACCTGCTCTACCACGGTGAGCACCAGGTCCTCCTGGAGTTGCATGTTCGCGTCGCTGTCCGCGAAGGCGACCTCGGCCTCCAGCATCCAGAACTCGCTGAGATGGCGGCGGGTCTTGGACTTCTCCGCGCGGAACGTCGGGCCGAAGTTGTACACCTTGCCGAGCGACTGGCAGGCGGCCTCCAGGTAGAGCTGGCCGGTCTGCGCCAAGTGAGCCTCGCCCAGGTCGTAGTAGGGCAGGGTGAACAGCGACGACGCGTTCTCACCGACGGCGCCGGTGAGGATCGGCGTATCCACCAGCACGAAGTCCCGCCGCTGGAAGAAGTCGTGCATGGCGATGCGCAACTCGCTGCGCAGCCGCATCAGCGCCTCCTGCCGGCGCGAGCGCAGCCACAGGTGGCGGTGCGCCAGCAGGAAATCGACGCCGTGCGCCTTCTTCGCGATCGGGTAATCGGCCGTTGGCGACTGCAGGACCTGCAGCGCGTGGAGCTGCAGCTCGTGGCCGCCGGGGGCGCGCGGCTCGGCCCGCACCGTGCCGCGCGCGATCACACTGGACTCCAGGGGGAGCCGGGCGGCGCGGGCGAAGGAGTCGGGCTCCGTCTCGCCGTCGATGGCGGTGGCCTGCATGCGCCCGGTGCCGTCGCGGAGCTGCAGGAACAGGATTCGCCCCTTGGAGCGCGCGTTGTACAGCCAGCCGGCCACCTCCACGGCGCCTCCGTCGTGGGCGCCCACGTCCCGGATCGCCACCCGGGGCGGGCCGGTTTCCGTCATGCTGGCTGGCCCTCGATGCGATGCAGCAGCCGCCCGGCCTGCCCGGCGTCGAAGGCGGCGCTGAGCAGCCGGCGCGCAGCCGCCCGTCCCCCCGTCGCCGTGGAGCGGACGGAGGACGGGGGGATGCCGTACTCCTCCACCACGCGGCGCGCATCGCGCGGGCTCACCGTGTCCAGGCGGGCGATCACGCTGCAGATCCCGGTCACTTCCTGCGCATCAAGGGCGCGCAGCACCGCCGCCGCGGCGTCCGGGTCCATCAGCAGCAGGAAGTGTGCGGCGCGCTCGTAGCCGGCGTCCCGCGCTTCGTCCTTGGCTCGATGGGCAAGCTCGCCGGGCGTCGGCGCGCGCGTCGCGGCGGGAGCCGGCGTGGCGTGCGCGGACGACGGCGTGGTCACGGCGTGGTCTACGGTAATCGCGGCCGTCGGCACGGTCAAAGGGCGACCGGGAGCCTCGGTGCTATGCTGGCAGTGGCGAGTCGGGATCGATTCCATGAAGCGCAAGCTGCCCATCGGCATCCAGACGTTCCGCACGATCCGGGAGGACGGCTACTACTACGTGGACAAGACGGCCCACGTCTGGAAGCTGGTGAGCGAGGGCACGCACTACTTCCTGTCGCGTCCGCGTCGGTTCGGCAAGAGCTTGCTGGTGGACACGCTCAAGGAGCTGTTCGAGGGGAGCGAGCCGCTGTTTCGCGGCCTTGCCATCCACGGGCACTGGCGCTGGTCCGAGCGCCATCCGGTCGTGCGGCTGAGCTTCGGCAGCGGTGACTTCACGCTCGCGGAGAACCTGCACAGGGAGACGATGGCGCAGCTTGATCGCATCGGCGCGCGCGCCGGCGTCGGCGTCCGCTACGACACCGCACCCGCGCGCTTCAGCCATCTGCTCGAGACGCTGCACGACCATGCCGGTCGGCGCGTGGTGGTCCTGGTGGACGAGTACGACAAGCCTATTCTGGATGTCCTGGACACGCCTGAAACGGCGCGAACCAACCGCGACTATCTGCGCGGGCTGTACGGCGCCATCAAGGACAGTGACGCGCACGTGAGGTTCGCGTTGCTCACGGGCATAAGCAGGTTCAGCAAGGTGAACCTGTTCTCGGTGCTCAACAACCTCACCGACCTCACGCTGGATCCCGGCTGTTCGACCATCTGCGGCTACACAGAGGCGGACCTCGACGCGGTGTTCGCCCCCGAGTTGCCGGGACTGGACCGCGGTGTCATTCGCGACTGGTACAATGGCTATAGCTGGCGCGGCGACGAGCGGGTGTACAACCCGTTCGACGTCCTCTTGCTGCTGCGCACCCGCGAGTTCGCCGCCCACTGGTTCGAAACCGGGTCGCCGGCTTTTCTGATCGACACCATGGTGAGCCGCGGCGTGTCCTCGCCGGACCTGGACGGCCTGATTGCGGACAGCGAGTTGCTGAGCACCTTCGACGTGGGGGACATGGCGCCCGAGGCGCTGCTGTTTCAGACCGGCTATCTGACGATTCGCGAGGTGGAAGACCAGGGCGGCGAGCGCCTGTATCGACTTGGCTATCCGAACCGGGAGGTGCGCCAGAGTCTGAACCGGAGCCTGCTGCGGGCCTTGGCGCCAGCGCAGCGCACGGTGCCGGCGTACCGAACGCGCCGATTGCTGGAGGCGAACGACTTCGCGGGCCTGGAAGAAACGTTCCGGGCGTTGTTCTCCGCCATCCCGTACGAATGGCATACGCGAAACGACATCGCGCGCTATGAGGGATATTACGCGAGCGTATTCTACTCTCACCTTGCAGCGGCCGGCCTCGACGTGACGGTGGAGGATTCGAGCAGCCGCGGCCGGGCGGACCTCGCGGTGCGCTGCGCGGGGCAGGTGCACCTCTTCGAGTTCAAGGTGGTGGAGATGGCGCCGTCCGGGACCGCTCTGGCGCAGCTTCGGCAACGCGGGTACGCGGACAAGTACCGCCATCTCGGCGTGCCGATCCACCTGATCGGCGTCGAGTTCAGCCGCGACGCGCGCAACGTCACCGCATTCGACGTCTGCCGGGTTGACTCGTCAGCGGCTGCCAGGCAGCCCCCGTGAGGGATGCCGCAGGCGACCGTCGAAGCTATTGATCGTGCAGGTACTGCGCGTCCAGGAGATCGGCGACCGGCAGCGGGTCGCTGATCGACGGCGCACACCGCGCGCCGCCCCGGGTCAGGTTCAGGCCGTGGTCGCCCACCGCCTGCCTCACGCAGGCGCCGTTGACGCGTTCCTGCCCGGCGTCCAGCACGGAACGCAGCATGGGCTGGACCTCCTGCAGCGCCTGCTCGAACAGATCGAAGACGCTGGCGGTCGATTCGTCGGCGCGATCGCACGGGTGGCACCAGCGCCGGTGTGATTCGTTGGCCCAGTCGACGGCGCGGTCGATCCCTACCGGATGGAACATCGCCAGGCGCCGGCGGCCTCCCTGCTCGTGCCGTTCCATCTCCATCGCGCGCCGGCGGAAGCCGGGGTTGCGGGGGTCGGTCATCGCGAAGAACCGCAAGGCGTCGCGATAGGCGTTGCCGACGCGCGCGTGATCGGTGGCCGGGTCGTGGGCGCGCGGGTACACCTCGGCGATGGCGGCGACCAGCCCGGCACGCAGCGCGGACGGGAGCTCCTCGCCCAGACGGACATCGGAGAAGACGTCGACCGCTCGCACTCCGCCGCGGAGCCGTTCGGCCAACAGGACGTCCAGGATGCGTTCCAGGAACGCGTGGCAGCGGCGCAGGCGCCGCGTTGCCGGATTTCCCGGCACGAACCAGCCGGCGTGGTAGACCACGTACGGGTGCCAGGAGCGGTCGAGGGCGGCGTGGGTGGCCATCCCCGCGGCGAACGCGGCGGTCTCAGCCCCCGGCGGGGCGTGTCGCAGGAAGGCGGCCACCAGGCTGCCGAAGCGGGCCCGGTGCATCAGCGGCCCGAAGCGGAACCCGTGCGGCCGGGTGCGCAGGGCGTGGAAGAACAGGTCCGGCCCCTGCGCACCCAGGCGCAGCGCGTTGCCGGCCGCGGAGAGCAGCTCGCCGCCTTCCGCGCCGAGACGGCGCGCCGCTTCCTCGGCGAACAGCAGGTGGGAGACGTGGGCGGGCATGGCTGCGCATGAGTCTGTCGGAATGGCGGCGTCAGCGGAATGGCCATTGCCGGCGGCGCGGCGCACGGGTATTGTCCGCGGTCGGTGCAGATGGTAGAACACGCTTCACAGCCGCTGTAGCTCAGTTGGTAGAGCAAGGGACTGAAAATCCCTGTGTCAACAGTTCGATTCTGTTCGGCGGCATCCTGTTCGAGAAATCGCTGTCGAGAAACCGAGCAACGCTTCAGTTGCGTTTCCAGGCGTACGGGCCGCTGAGGTAGCCGCTGCCGTCGTCAGGCGGCTCGGCGTACACGTACAGCAGCAGCTCGTCGGCAAGCATGCCTTCCGGGAGCGCGGACTCCAGATCGATGCGCTCGGCGAACGCCGCCGCCGCCACGCGAGTTCGGGCGCTCCCGTACAGCCAAACCTCGTACCACGCGAACGGACCGGTGACGGTCAGCTCGTTCGCATCGATCGCGACGTCGATCGCCTCCACGTGCCGCCGGGCCTCGGGACCGGTGCTGCCGGTGACCCGGAAGCTCTCCTCCGCGGTCTGACCGGCGATGTCCTGGACGATCACGCGATAGACGCCCGCCGGCAGTGGCTCGTCGGAGGGCATCGCCAGCGCCGTCGACCCGATCCAGGTGCCGGAGTCGGATCGATCGACCACCCACACCTCGGGCGTCAGCCTCCAGAAGAGTTGCGCGTCGTCGTTCATCACGTACAGAGCGTCCAGGTCGTCCAGGCCGTCGGCGTCGCTGACCCGGGCGAACAGGGTCAAGGTCTCGTAGGTGCGCCCCTGGCGCAGATCCGCGAACACAACGCGCTTCCAGAACAACTCGTGAGCCTCCGGAGCCGCGACTTCGCAGGCGGCCAGCAGGCAGAGCAGGCCGGCAACGCCGGCAGCACGGACGAGTCCGCCCCGTTCGCTACGACCCGTGGGAGGCAAGCACATCGGCCAGCTCGGCCAGCAGCGACCGGTTCTCCGGCTCGGTCCCGACAGTGACGCGCAGCCAGCCGGCGAGCGTCGCCGGTCGGGTCCAGCAGCGCACCACCAGCCCGCGCTGCAGGAGGTCTTCGGCCACGGTGGATGCTCGCTCGCCGAGCCGGACCATGATGAAGTTGGTGTGTGTGGGCACGAAGGGCAGCCCCAGGGCGTCGAACCCGGCGGTGAGCTGCGCCTTGCCGTCGCGGTTCACCTGCAGGGTCCGCTGCAGGAATTCCCGGTCGTCGGCCGCCGCTACGCCTGCCGCCTGCGCCGTCACCGACAGGTCGAACGGCGGGCGCACCCGGTGTAGGAGGTCGATCACGCGTGGATCGCCGCAGGCGAAGCCGAAGCGGATGCCGGCCAGGCCGTGGCTCTTGGAGAAGGTGCGGGTGACCAGCAGGTTGGTCACGCCGTCGCGCACCCGCCCCATCGTGTCGGGCCGCAGCGCGGGGTCGGCGAAGTCCGCGTACGCCTCGTCGTGGATGAGCAGCACGTCATCCGGCAGCGCGGCAACCAGATCGGCGAAGCGCCGCTCGTCGATCAGCGTCCCGGTGGGGTTGTTGGGATTGCAGAGGAACACCGCCTTGGTCGCGGGAGTGACCTTGTCCAGGATCGCGTCCACGTCGATCGCCATGCCGTCCATGGCCGACCGCACGACGCGCGCGCCCATGATCCGGGCGACGATCTCGTACATGCTGAAGGTCACTTCCGGCACGATCACCTCGTCGTCCGCGTGCAGGAACGCCATCGCAGCGGCAAGCAGCAGCGCGTCGGAGCCGTTGCCGGCGATCAGGTGCTCGGGCGTCAGGTGCAGGAGGGAGGCGAGCCGCTCGCGCACCTGCCGCGTGCTCGACTCCACGTAGCGGTGGGAGAGGTCGAGCGCGTCGCGGATGGCCGCGACCGCGGCCGGCGATGCGCCGAGCGGGTTCTCGTTGGAGGCCAGCTTGATCACGTCGTCCCGGCCTGACTCCTCCATCGCCTCTTCCAGGGACTTGCCGGGGACATACGGGGCGATGTCGAGCACGGACGGGTTGGCCCGCCGGTAGGGATCGAACGGCATGCGCTGACGCTATCCGATTCGCCTCCGCCGGTCATGTTGACAGGGCATGCAGAAATCTGCATGAATATTCCATGGCCGATCGAAGACTCAGGTTGGCGGCGATCCGCAGGATCATCAGCCGGGGCGGGACCGCACAGCAGGAAGAGCTGCTGGCAGCGCTGGCGCGCGACGGATTCGCCGTGACCCAATCGACCCTGTCGCGTGATCTGCGCGACCTGCGCGTAGCGCGCGTGCCGGACGGCGAGCACGGCTATCGCTATGGCTTCGCCGACGCGGAACCGATGGCGGGTTCCCATTCCGGGCTGGTGAACGACATCAAGAACGGCTTGGTGGAGCTGGTCTTCTCCGGCAACCTGCTGGTCGTCCACACCCTTCCGGGACACGCCTCCAGTGTGGCGCGCGCCCTGGACAACCTGCCGATCGACGAGCTGGCGGGAACGATCGCCGGCGACGACACGGTGCTGGCGGTGCTGCGCGAGGGCGTCGACCGCGACCGGTGTCTGCGCGTCCTGGCCGCGGCGGTGCCGGGCGTGGCGGGGCTGTCCGCATGAAGGCGGCGGTGCTGGGCGCGACCGGCTATGCCGGGGCGACGCTGGCGCGCCTGCTGGCCGAGCACCCGGACGTGCGTACCGTGGTCCTTGCCTCCGGCTCGCGGGCGGGTGCGCCGGTCGCGGAGGCGGTGCCGGAGCTGTCGCCGCGCGGGTTGCGGGCGGTTGACGGCGGCACGCTGGCATCGGTCGACGAGGCGGCCGCGGCCGGCGTCGACGTGGTGTTCGCCGCGCTGCCGCACCTGTCGTCCGCGCAGACCCTGGAGCCGTTTCTGGGCCGCACGGTGGTGGTGGACCTGTCGGCCGACTTCCGCATCGCCGACCCCGCGCGGTTCGCCGCCGCCTACGGTCAGCCGCCGGCACGCCCGGACCTGCTCGGCGATGCGGTCTATGGCCTTCCGGAGCGGTACCGGGAACGACTTCGCTCGGCCGACCTGATCGCCAGTCCCGGCTGCTTTCCGACGGCGGTGCTGCTGCCGCTGCTGCCGGTGCTGGCGGCGGGCCTGGTGAGCGACCCGGTGGTCGCCTGCGCGGTCACCGGGCTGTCCGGCGCCGGCCGCAAGGCGGACGCGGAGTGGACCTTCTGCGACCGCAGCGAGACCGCGGCTGCCTACAACCCCGGCACCAGCCACCGCCACGTGCCCGAGATGGTGCAGGAGATGGAGGCGGTGCGCCCCGGAGCGTCGCTGTGGTTCACGCCGCACACGGCGCCGATGAAGCGCGGCATCGCCGCCACCATCACCGCTCCCGCGGCGGCCGGTGCCGACACGGAATCGGTCGGCGCGGCGCTGCGGGCGGCCTACGGTGACGCGCCGTTCGTGCGGCTGCTCGACGACCGCCTGCCGGCGACCGGCTCGGTGTGGGGATCCAATCGCTGCGACATCGCGTGGCGGGTCGACGGCGGCGCGGTGCTGCTGTTTGCGGCGCTCGACAACCTGGTCAAGGGCGCCGCAGGCCAGGCGGTGCAGGCGATGAACCTGCGCATGGGGCTCCCGGAAGAGCGCGGCCTGCCCATGCACGGGACGCCATGACCGGCAGGGGCACGTCCGCGCGGACAGCGGTGATCAAGCTCGGCGGGCGGGCGCTGGAGGAAGCGGCGCTGCGCGGCGTGTTCGCCGCGGAGTTGGCCTCGCTGGCAGGTGGTGGGCAGGCCGGTGGTGGGCAGGCCGGTGCCGGGCAGGCCGGTACGTGGCGCGTGATCGTCGTGCACGGCGGCGGGGCTGAGGTGACCGCGATGAGCCGCCGCCTGGGACACGAACCGCGCTTCCACGAGGGCATCCGCCTGACCACCGCGGACGAGATGGAGGTGGTCGACATGGTGCTGGCCGGCAGCGCCAACAAGCGGCTGGTACGCGCGCTGAGCGCTGCCGGCGTGAGCGCGGTCGGCATCTGCGGGTCGGACGGGCCGACCCTGGCCGCGCAGCCGGAGGCGGTGCCGCCGGGCACCCGTACCGGGCGCATCGACAGCGTCGACACCCTCCTGCTCGCCACGCTGACGGACGCGGGGTTCGTGCCGGTGGTCAGCCCGGTCTGCGACGACGGCGCCGGCGGCGGCATCAACGTCAACGCGGACACCGTCGCGTTCCGGGTGGCGACCGCGCTCGACGCCGACGCCCTGCTATTCATCTCCGACATCGACGGCGTGCTCAAGGAGGGGACCGTGGTGCGGCGCCTCGATCCGGCGAGCGCGGATGCCGAGATCGAGGCGGGGACCATCACCGACGGCATGATCCCGAAGATCAGGTCGTCGGTCGCCGCGGTCACCGCGGGTGTCGGCCGCGTGCACATCGGCGACTATGGTGCCGCCGGGGCGTTGCGGGCGCTCCTGGACGGCGCGCGCGGCACCGTGATCGCGGCTGCCGCGGACGGAGCGCCGTCGCGCTGAACCGATCGAGTCGCCCTGAATGATATAGCCCTGAACGAATTGCAACACCAATCGAATCAACGACCAGAGGAGAACCTGACCATGCAGATCAAGGACGCGATCGTCACCGATCATCCCTTTCCCAACGCATTCTCGCCGGAGATGCTGCTGTTGGAGCACGGCTCCGGGTGCCGTGTCACCGACGCCGCGGGCAAGAGCTACCTGGACCTGGGGGCCGGCATCGCCGTGAACGCGCTCGGCTACGGGCGTGAAGACCTGGCGGACGTCGCCGCCGCGCAGATGCGCAAGCTCGTGCACGTCTCCAACCTGTACACCACCGGCCCGGCGCTGGAGCTCGCCGGCAAGCTGACCGGCGACCGCTTCGCGGCGGTGCAGTACATGAACAGCGGCGCGGAGGCCAACGAGTCGGCGCTCAAGTTCGCGCGCATGTATGCCCATCGCGGCGAGAAGAACGTCGAGCGCCACAAGATCCTGGCGTTCACCGGGGGGTTCCACGGGCGCACCTACGGCGCGCTGGCCTGCACGGCGACGCCCAAGTACCAGGAACCGTTCCGGCCCATGCTGCCCGGCGTCGAGGTCGCGCCCTACAATGACGTGGAAGCGCTGCGAAAGACGCTCGACGGGACCTTCGCCGGCGTCATCGTCGAGGTGGTGCAGGGCGAGGGCGGGCTGCAGTCCATGACGCCGGAGTTCGCGGCGGCACTCAACGCCTGCCGCGACGAGCACGACCTCATCCTGATCGCCGACGAGGTGCAGACCGGCCTGGGACGCACCGGACACCTGCTCGCCTCCGACAGCGCCGGTCTGAAGCCGGATATCGTCACCCTGGCCAAGCCGCTGGCCGGCGGCCTGCCGCTGTCGGCGGTGCTGCTGCCCGCGGCGGTGAACGACCGGCTCCATTTCGGCGAGCACGGCACCACCTTCGGCGGCGGGCCGGTGACCTGCGCGCTGGCCTCGCACGTGTTCGATATCCTCACCGATCCGGCGTTCCTGGCCGCCGTCCGCGAGCGCGGCGAGCAGCTCCGGCAGGGGCTGGAGTCGCTGCGGGAGGCGCACGGGCTGGGGCCGGTGGTGGGCGCCGGGCTGCTGCGCGGCGTGCACGTGCCGGGAAAGGCCGGCGAGCAGCCCCGGATCCAGGCGCTGTCGACCGCGCTGCGCACCGCGGGCGTGCTGGTGCTCCGCTCGGGCGATGACGTGATGCGCATCGCGCCGCCGCTGGTGATCTCGGCCGACGAGATCGCCGAGGGGCTGCGCTGCATGGACAAGGCGCTGGCGGGCCTGTAGGAGAACGGGGAGCAGCACATGGCAACGAACGAAGCGAAGTGCCCGGACGTCGAGAGAATCGCCCTGGCCTACTCGGGGGGGCTGGACACCTCGATCATCATCCCGTGGCTCAAGGAGCGCTATCCGGGCGCGGAGGTGGTGGCCGTCTGCGCGGACGTCGGGCAGTCCGACGACCTGTCGGGACTGGAGGAGCGGGCAGCGGCGTCCGGTGCCGCCAAGCTCATCCTGCGCGACGTGCGCCGCGAGTTCGTCGAGGAGTACCTGTTCCCGATGCTCCGCGCCGGCGCGGTGTACGAGGGAAAGTACCTGCTGGGCACCTCGGCTGCCCGGCCGCTGCAGGCCAAGGTTCAGGTCGAGGCCGCCCGCTCCGAAGGGGCCGACGCGGTCTCCCACGGGTGTACCGGCAAGGGCAACGACCAGGTACGGTTCGAGCTGGCCTACCGGGCGCTGGCGCCCGACCTGCAGATCATCGCGCCGTGGCGCCTGTGGGACATCCGCTCGCGCGAGGACGCCATAGAGTACGCGGAGAGCCGCGGCATCGACCTGGCCGGAATCTCACGGGTCAACATCTATTCGCGCGACGACAACGTCTGGCACCTCAGCCACGAAGGCGGGGACCTGGAGGACGCCGGGCGGCGACCGCAGGAGGCGCTGTTCCAGCGCTCGGTGTCGCCGGCGGAGGCGCCCGACCGCGAGCAGGAGGTCACGGTCGAGTTCGAACGGGGCATCCCGGTGGCCGTGGACGGCGTCCGGCACGGCCCGGTGGAGCTGGTGCGCAGGCTCAACGAGCTGGGCGCCGCGAACGGCATCGGCAGGGCGGACATCGTCGAGACGCGCGTGGTCGGCATGAAGAGCCGCGGCGTGTACGAGACCCCGGGCGGCACGATCCTGTACGCGGCGCTGCGCGAGCTGGAGATGCTCACGCTGGAGGCGGACGCCCTGCGCAGCAAGCAGCAGTTGGCCATGACCTACGCCGACGCCGTGTACAGCGGCCACTGGTTCTCGACGTTGCGGGAGTCGCTGGACGCGTTCATGCAGCGGGTCTGCGCTCGGGTCACCGGCGCTGTGACCGTGAGCCTGTACAAGGGAGGCATCACGGTGGCAGGACGCCACTCGCCGTACTCGCTCTATGACGAGGGACTGGCGTCGTTCAGCGCCGGCTCTTACGACCACCAGGACGCGAGCGGCTTCATCCAGCTCTACGGCCTGTCGACCCGCACCGCGGCGATGGTGGACGGGGGGACGGACGGGGACGGCTGAAACAGGCTGCCGGCGCGGCGCCGGCGGCCGAGCGGCGCGGTGCTCGTGGACTCGGGCGTGCGGCGGGCGGTACACTTCAACCAGGAAGCGTCCCGTGGGGCCGCTTCCGTTTCGGGCTGTGGCGCAGTTGGTAGCGTACACGTCTGGGGGGCGTGGGGTCGGCGGTTCAAGTCCGCCCAGCCCGATGAGACGCGGGGAGCCGGTTCGCAAAGGAGAAAGGTTGGGTTCATGGGAACCATCAAGTCGTCGTGGGAGATCGCCCTGGAGCGGACGAAGGATGTCGTCCCCGACAAGGAGAATCTGGAGCAGAACCGGTTCGGCACCGAGGGCAAGAAGCTCGTATCCCGCTATCTCGGCGATCCGGAGATCGACCTGCAGGAGTTGCTGGAGCCGTTCGAAGGCAAGCAGGCCGGCTGGGTCCGCGCCGGGGTGCGCGATGCCTTGCTCAGCAACCTCACCCTCCCCACGGACGAGTTCGCGCTGAAGCGCAGCCGCCGCGCCGGCGAAGGATTCGGCGCGCTCAGCACCAATGACCGCAAGCTGCGCATGCTGTTGGGCCAGCTCGAGCAGTTCTTCCAGGAGTACCTGGGAGAGCGCAACCGCATGAGGCAGGAGGTCGACCGCGCCTACGAGCCGCGCCGCCAACAGAAGGAGGCGGAGATGGAGAAGAAGACCGGCCAGCGGGTGCAGATCAACCCCCAGAACGACCCGGAGTACGTGGGGCTGATGCGCCAGCAGCTCATGATGGTGGACGACCGCTACGGCCAGGTCCTGCAGGGCGTACGGGACGAGCTCACCTCCATGTCGGAGTGACCGGACCCGTCGCCGAACCGGCACCGTACCGTGGTCGATGCTGAGCTGATCGGGGAGGCTCTGGACCGCATCGACAAGGCCCACCGGCAGGATCCGGCGGGCCGGGCGCTCGAGTACGCGCGGCGCATGACGCGCTGGCAGGAGCGCCTGGCGCCGCATCCGTCGGCGGCGCTGGCCATCGCCGTCCGCGCCCAGCACCTGCGGCGCTGGGAGATCCCGCGCGCCGGCTACCCGGAGGGCCGTTCCGGCTACCTGCGCTGGCGGCGCGCCTGCGCCCGGCACCACGCCGACAAGGTGGGGCTCATCCTGGACGATCTGTGTGCGCCCGCCGCGCTGATCGAGCGGGTAGCGGCGCTGGTCCGCAAGGAGGGACTGGGGCGCGATGCGGAGACGCAGGTGCTCGAGGATGCGGCGTGCCTGTCGTTCCTGGAGGCGGAGCTGGCCGGGTTCGCGGAAGGGCGCGATCCGGAAATGTTGCAGCGGGTGCTCGGCCGGACGTGGGAGAAGATGTCCCCGCGAGCGCGAGAGCTCGCTGCATCCCTGGACGTGCGTCCACCGCTCGACGAGGTAATCGGCCGCCTGCGGCCGCCGTCCGGTCAGTAGCGAACGGCGGTGCTCACCTCGATCAGGTGTGCCCGCTCGTCGGCGCCGGGTACCCAGTCGCGGTTGCTCACCTGCTCGTAGGTGTAGGCAAGCGCGACGTTCAGCTCCACGGGCTCCAGGTCGACGCGCAGATCGATGCCGGCACGTGCCTGCAGGAGGTGCTCCAGCACGTCCTGCTTGAGGAAGGTCGAGGGACCGGTGAACACGAACGTGCCGTCGATCAGGCCGTGATCCCAGACCGAGCCGCCGGCAGGGCCGCCGTGGCGCACCCGGCGCAGCGACAGGTCGACCCCAAGCCACGCCACGGGGAACGCCCGGGCGCGAACGAGAATCTCGTCGGAATTGGGGTGCAGCAGGGTGCCCAGGTGGCGCCCGTCGTTCGTGTACTGCAGGTAGTCGAGCGCCGATGGATGGTGTGCGTACATGTACGGCGTGACCATCCGGTAGCGGGCGGCCAGCACCGTCAGGATCGGCAGGGGCGGGGCGACGCTCGCCTCCAGCTCGACGGCCATCTTGTTCTGGTCGGAGTCGAAGTCGAAGCGCCGCAGCTTCGTCAGGTTCACGTCGTCGACGAACAGCACGGCGCTCGCCGATGCTCCGTACGGCAGCCGCACGCGGGCTGCCGCGCCGACGAAGGCGTTGTCGTAGTCGTCGAGCTGCATCTGCGTATACAGGACGGGGAACACCGGCAGCAGGTAGGTCGGCGACAGCCGCCCGCCGAATATCACGGACTGCAGCGCGGTCAGCTCCAGCCAGTCCGTGGGAAAAAAGCTCAGCGATTGCGCCACCAGGTACTTGCTCGGATGAAAGCCGTTGTCCTTTCTGGCGCGCGTGCGCAGGGAGTAGCGTTCCCGTTCGGAGCCGCAGAAGCCGCGTTCCTTCGTGGCGGCGCTGCAGATTCCGTACGTGGCGATCAGGTCCAGGAACATTGCCGAATAGGCGACCCAGGGCGCGCGGTAGGTTCCGGCCAGGTACCCGGCCGGCGGCGCGGCGGCGGACACGACCGGGCTGTCCTCCCCGTGCCCGAAGGAGCTCTGGCCGAAGCCGGCCTGCACGAACCAGGTGCCGGGCCCGGTTCCCAGATCGCTCGCGCCGAAGAAGCCGGTGCCGGCCAGCTCCACCTGCACGTCGAATTCTTCCCCCAGGATGGTGGTTCCGTCGCCCGGTGCGCCCGGGTCGTAGGGATCGAGCGTGAGCTCGGCCGCGATGGGGACGGGCGTGACCGAGGCGGCCAGCGTGCGGACGGCGAATCCGACGCCGATCTGATCGCTGACCGGCAACTCGATCCCCGCCCCGAGCCGGACAGCGAGTTGTGCCGACGACGCGTCGGCGGCGGCTTCTCCGCCGGAGGTGATCGGGGCCTTCGATCTGCGCGCGACCTGCGCCCGTCCCTGCACCGGCAGCGCCCCGAAGTAGCGTTGCAGCAGGCGCCGGGCGATCTGCCGGTCGGTCTCATGTTCGGACGCCGCCACCCGCTGCAGGGCGCCGCGCACGAGGGGCGCCGGCAGCGGCCGCAGCGGCGGCAGCCAGTCGATCAGCCCTCGCTGCTCCCAGGAGCGCAGGTGGCCGTAGACCGGGTCGTTCGGGGAGACCAGCGTCTGGGCGCCGGCGCAGAGCGGCAGGCCGATCAGCGCTGCCAGCAGCGCGGCGCGAGAGCGGCGGATCACGCGCGCACTATACCGTGCCGCTCATCGTGATCCGCGGCGCTCACGCGGCGCCGAAGCGTTCGGCCACGGCGCGCATCGCCCGATCGGCGATCTGCAGGCTCTCGTCGATGTCGGCCTCGGTGTGGGCGGCGCTCAGAAACCAGTTGTGGTGCGGGTGGAAATAGGCGCCGCGCCGGGTCGCTTCCGCGCAGAAGAGCTGGCTGCGGTGGAAGTCGGTCTCGTTGGCGAAGCGGACGAACGGCATGGCCGGCAGGCCGGTGACGGCCAGACGCTGCCCGTGCCGGGCGGCCGCGGCGTGCAGGCCGGCGATGAGCCGCTCGCCCAGGGCGGCGACCCGCTCGATCACGCCGTCCTCCTCGATGCGCCGCAGGCAGGCCAGCGCGGCGGCCATCGGGTAGGCGTGCATCCAGAAGGTGCCGGTGCAGAACACGCGGCTGGCCGCCCCCTTTACGCCGTCGCGGCCCAGGCACGCCGCGATCGGATAGCCGTTGGCGATCGCCTTCGAGTAGCAGCACAGGTCCGGCTGGTAGCCGAAGCGTACGTGCGATCCCCGCAGGTGCGCGCGGAAGCCTACGCGGATGTCGTCGCTGATCACCAGCGCGCCGCGATCGTGGGCGAGCGCGCACAGGCCGTCCAGGAACCCGGCGGCCGGCAGCTCGGAGTCTGCGAAGGCCGGGTGGTGGTAGGGGGTCACCATCACCGCCGCGATGTCGTCGGGATAGCGGTGGAACAGGCCGGCGATGCTGTCCAGGTCGTTCCAGCGGAAGCGATGGACGTGGGCCAGGTCCTCTTCGAGCAGGCCGGCATGCCCGGGCACCGCCCACGGGTGGGCGCCGTGGTAGGCGCCGTGGGCGGCCAGCACCTTGCGGCGCCCGGTGTGGGCGCGAGCGGTCTGCAGCGCGTAGGTGGTCATGTCCGAGCCGTTGACCCCGAACAGCGCCCAGTCCATGCCGGCGATGCGGGCGGTCAGCTCCTCGGCCAGCTCCACCATCTCCGGGCAGGGCGTGTTGAAGCCGAAGCCCCGCCGCATGGCGGCTGCGGCGGCATCGTCGACGGCGCGGTCGCGGTAGCCGAGCAGGTTGCCGCCGAAGCCGCACAGGAAGTCGAGGTACTCGTTGCCGTCGACGTCCCGGAAGCGGCAGCCTGCGCCGCTCTCGGCGTAGTAGGGAAAGGAGCCCGGCACCACCAGCGCCGGGCTCTTCGTGCCGTAGATGCCGCGCGGGATGACCTCGACAGCGCGGGTCAGGAGCTCCCGGCTGCGCCTGAAGCGGAACGGTGCGGCCATCATCCCGCCAGCAGCATCTGCACGTCGCCGACCACCTGGAAGACGGCATCCGCAAGCAGGGTCTGCCCGCGCAGCTCGATACTGCCAAGACCGATCGCTGCGGCCGGTTCCAGGCGGCCTGCCAGCAGGTCGTGTCCACACGACACGGACGCGAAGCCCAGGGTGAGGTTGGGGGCGGCATCGGGTTCGGGCTCGATGGTCAGCCGATCGCCGTGCTTGCGGGCCGCGACGTCCGCCATGCCCGGCGCCCGCAGCGCGATCGTGCCGTCGGGGGCCTCCTGCAGGATGCGGCGCGCCCTTGCATCCACGCTTGCCAGCACGGCGACCGCGCGTACCAGCGCGTCCAGCCGCATCCGCAGCGCGAGGGTCAGGGCTTCACCATTCCTGTCGCCGGGTTCGGGCTCGCTCAGGCTGAGGTAGTGGCTGAGCCGGCTGGTCAGCGTCGGGAGAGCGCGCAGCAGCCCGACCCGCCACACGCCGAAGAGCGGGATCGGTACGCCGCTGCCGGTGAAGGAGCGGACCAGCGCGCGATCGGTGGGGAACCAGAGGCTGAGCCCCGGAGCCGTGCGGCGTACCGGCTCGAAGCTCACCGCGCCGTCGCGGAAACGCAACAGCGCGGCGGGGCCGCCGGCCTGCGCGAACTGGATGCTGGTGCGCCAGCCCCGCACCAGCGCATGGGATTCGGCGTCGCCGGCGCACAGCGTCGGGATCTGCGCCAGCACGCCGTGCAGGAAGATGCGCGCCCGGATCGCGTCGGGGGTCACGACGAACCTTAGGATACCGCACGCGCGGGGTCTTTCGGGGGCCGCCCGCGCGTCCGCTGAGCGATGCGGCCGGTCCGGCGGAACCACTCGAACGACGCACGGATCGCCCGCTCGATGCCGGCGACGTCGTCCGGCACGTAGCCCAGATCGCGCGCCGCCTTGGCCGACGAGTAGTGGAACGACTCGCACGCGGCGCGGGCGAGCGGCAGGCTCAATCCCGGGTCGCGGCCCGTGAGACGGCCCGCGGCCGATCCCGCCGCACCCGCCGAGCAGATGAGCCATGCCGGCAGCGGCACCGGCCGCGTACGGCTTGCGGTCACGCCGCAGATCAGCTCGAACAGGGTCCGATAGCCCAGGTTGGAGCCGCCGAGCACGTAGCACTCACCGGGGACGCCGTGCCGCAGCGCCCGCTCCACGCCGCGGCAGACCGTGCCGATGCCGGCGACGTTCCGTCCCCGCCCGGCCGGATAGGGGTAGATTGCCGGCGACCGGGCCAGTTGCTGGATCAGGCGGCCGGGGCCGGGAACGCGGTCGTGGGCGCCGAACAGGAAGGTCGGGTTGACCACGATCGCGGGCGGATCGGCCCGCAGCGCGACCTGCTGCGCCTGTTGCTTGCTGACGATATAGCCCAGGCCGTAGCGCCGGCCGCGGAACGGCATGCGTTCGTCGGTCTGTCCGCCGTGCGGGGCGGGCCCGAACGAGTTTGCGCTGCCCACGTGCACGATGCGGCCCACCCGTTCGGCGCGCGCGGCCGCCAGGACGGAGCGCGTGCCGTCCACGTTGACCCGGAAGCAAGAGGGGCTGTGCGCCGGCCACACCGCGGTGTCGGCGGCTGCGTGCACGACCGCCTGCACGCCGGACATCGCCGCCCGCAAGGCGTGGACGTCGAACAGATCGCCGCTCACCGGCAGAGCGCCCAGGCCGGCAAGCTCCCGTGCAGCCGCGGCGCGCCGGCACAGCGCCCGCACCGTCCAGCCGGACTCGACCAGCAGGGGTACCAGGTTGAAACCCAGAAAGCCGGTGGCCCCCGTGACCAGGACCGTGCCCCAAGTTCGTCGCCTGCGGCTCCGTCCTTGGCCCATCCCTACCTTGCGCTCCGGCGTCTGTCGGATCTGCCGCTGGCGCGGCCCATCCGACAGACGCCTCCGCGACACGAGGCTCCCGGCTTCGCCGGCCTGCGGCTCCGTCCTTGGCCCATCGCCACCTTCCGCTTCGGAGTCTGTGGGATTGCCGCTCGCGCGCCAATCCGACAGACTCACGGGCGCGACCATGGCCGAGAGATTCAATCCCGAGGGCAAGGTCGCGCTGATCACCGGTGGCGCCGGCGGCATCGGCTTCGCGCTGGCGCGTCGCTTCGGAGCGGCCGGATGCCGAGTGGCGTTGTTCGACGTCGACGAAGTGGGGTTGGCGGAACGCTCGGCCGCGCTCGCCGAGGCGGGGGTGGAGCATCTGGTCCGCCGTTGCGACGTCACCGACCGCGCCGACGTAGGCGCGGCCGTAACCGAGGTCTGCAGCCGCTTCGGCGGCGTCGACCTGCTGTTCAACAACGCGGGCATGAGCCACCGGAGCGCGTTTCGGGACACCGCCGCGGTCGTGTATGAGCGCGTGATCGCGGTCAACCTGTTCGGATCGCTCTACTGCGCGCAGGCCGCGTTGCCATCGCTGCTGCGACGGAAGGGCATGATCGTCGTCACCTCCAGCATCGCGGGATTCGCTCCCCTGCTCGGCCGCACCGGGTACTGCGCGTCCAAGTATGCCCTGCACGGCATGTTCGAGACCGCGCGGGCGGAGCTGATCGGCACCGGAGTGAGCGTGCTCATCGTCTGCCCCAGCTTCGTCGACACCAATATCGTCGCCAACGCGCTGGACGCCTCGGGCAACCGCACGGAGCGCCCGCGTGTCGAGATGGGCAAGGCCGCGAGCCCGGACTACGTGGCCGAACGCATCCTGGCCGCCGTGGTGCGGAGGAGGCGGTTCCTGGTGCTGTCGGGGACCGGCCGCGGGGCGTTGCTGCTGTCGCGGCTCGCGCCCGGGGTGTACGAGCGCTTCATCCGCCACCGATTCGCCGACGAGCTCTGAGGTCGCCGGCCGGCGCCGCGGTCCGAGTCCGCACGTGGCGGAGAAAGAGCTCCCACTTGATCACCGACTCGCGCGGCATTACGACCTCGAACACGCGGCGCCGGGAGGAGAAGTTGAGGCGGCGCTTGAGATCGACCGCCTCGGCCCTGATGTCCGCCATCGGGATCGACCACGGGGTGATGCCGCTGACGCGGAGCGCGTCTGCCGTGAGGACCAGGTGGCCGCGGCCGACGAGCAGCGGGTCCGGATCGGTGACGTCGTAGAGCCGAACCGGCTCGCTCTTCAGCAGCTCACCGACCGGCAGCGCGCCGTCCGCCGGCAGCCACGGCTCGGGAAAGCGGCTGCGGATGCTGTCAGCGGCCGCGCGCAGGGTCATCGGCCGCCCCCCGTTCGCGGGGTGGAGCCGCGACTCGGTATCCACACGCCACGCTGCGCCGCAGTCCCGGCAGGACGCGATGTCGCCGCGTTCGTCGATCGCGTCCAGCCGCAGGCAGGCCGGACAGGCGAACAGCACGTTGCCGATCCCCGCGGCCAGCCGCCGCCCGCGCACCGGCCAGCTCGGCCCATCCTCGGCGTCCACGCTGATGCGCTCCTCGATGTAGCGGCGGATCGACTCCAGGGAGTCGCCGGGCGCGAAGCGGCGCGGCGGGTCCGCCTCGACGTGCACGCGGCCGCGCCGCAGCGTGGCCGCCCAGCGCGGCGACTGCCGCCAACCGTTGTACACGCGGACCGTCACCACCGGCAGGTCCATCACCCGTACCAGCTTCTCGACGCCGGGCAGGATCGGCAGCGGCCGGCCGTCCCAGGTTCGCTCCCCTTCCGGGAACAGCCCGATGGAGCCACCCAGGTCACGCCAGCGGCGCAGTCGGAGTATCGCGCGGGGATCGGCGGTGAACTTTCGTTTCGGCACCGCGCCGAAGAACTGGTTGATCCATCCCATCCCCCCTCCCGAGAACGCCAACTCGGTCGACAGGAAATGGACCGCGCGGCCGACCGCCAGCGACAGGAACATCGGGTCCAGAAGGGAGGAGTGGTTGGACACGACCAGCGCCGGCTCGCGCAGCAGCTCTCGGGGGCCGAATGTGGTGCGCACGACCGGCCGGAACGCGTAGCGGACCAGCAGTCCCAGCCACTTGACCCGCGCCTCGATACGGCGGCGGTTGCGCGGCGTGGGTTGCAGGGGAGTCAGGCGCCGCCGGATCCGCACGGGCTCACCGTACGCGCGGAGCGTACTTCTGCAGGTAGGCTTCGATGCGGCCGCGCAACTCCGCGTCGATCACGGTGCGTCCGTCGACCGGTTGCCGCGACAGCACGTCGACGATCTGGCCGATGGTGGCGATCGCCGCCGTGGGCAGATCGAACTCGCCTGACAGCTCCTGGAGCGCGCTGCGGTCGCCGGCTCCCCGTTCCTGGCGGTCGACGGCCACCAGCAGCCCCGCGGGCCGAATCCCCGCCTCCTGCTGCAGGAGCTCCATCGCGTGCCGCTTGGATGCGCCGTCGGTGACCACGTCGTCGACGATCACCACCCGGTCGCCTGCGGCCGGGAGCCGTCCGACCAGCAATCCGCCCTCGCCGTGATCCTTGCGCTCCTTGCGGTCGAAGCAGAAGCCGACCGGCTGCGCCCGGTCCCGGCTCAGCGCCATCGCCGCCGCCGCCGCCAGCGTGATGCCCTTGTAGGCCGGACCGAACAGCAGCGTCGCGTCTGGAAACCGGTCGGCGATGGCAGCGGCGTAGTAACCGCCCAGCTCACTCAGGGCCGCCCCGTCCGCGCAGGAGCCGGTGTTGAAGAAGTACGGCGACGAACGTCCCGACTTGGTGGTGAACCTGCCGAAGCGCAGCAGGCCGGCGCGTACCGCAAACCGGGCGAAGCGTTCCTGATAGTCCGGCCCCCGCGCCACGCGTCCGATCATAGCAGCTTCCAGAACGCTGGTTACAATCCGGTCACGGATCGGCCTCCGGCGTTGGGGCGGGCGCAAGTAGGGCTCAACTTCCTGCAGTGCTTCCGTGCGAAGTACGATGGCGGGCATGAAATCCGCGTTCTTTATCGTCTTCAGCGCCCTCCTGGCAACGGGCGCCCACTCCAGCCCGCAGTTGGAGGCCGGACCGCTCGGCGCGGTGGAGGTCGGCGAGGGCGAGGCGGTCCACATCCGTTCGTTGCTGTCGCTCACCGGCGCGCCATCGCTGGGGGCCTCCTTGCGTCACGGCGTGGAGTTGGCCGTGCGGGACGTTGGCGACGTCCACGGCCATCCGATCGAGCTCGGAGATCCGCTGGACAGCGGATGTTCGCCCGACGGCGGACGAGAGGGCGCGGAGCGGATCGCCGCAGACCCTCGGGTGATCGGCGTCGTCGGGACCTCGTGCTCGGCCGCCGCGGTGGCGGCGTCACCGGTGATCGGCAAAGCCGGCCTGGTGATGGTTTCGCCATCGAACACCTCGCCGGTGCTCACATCCGATCTGCGCGGGAACCCCGGCTCCGATTACCACACCGGCTACTTCCGGGTTTCCAACAACGACCTCCACGGAGCCGTCGCGGTCGCCGGCTTCGCCTACGGTGAGCTGGGGCTGCGGCGCATGGCATCCGTGCACGATGGCGATCCGTACACGACCGCCCTGGTCGGCGCGTTCGCCGATGCGTTCCGCGCCCGGGGTGGGGAGGTCGTTGCCGAAGCCGGCATCGAGAAGGGCGAAAGGGACATGACCGCGGTATTGGCGACGTTTGCGGCCGCCGCACCCGACGGCGTCTTCTTCCCGCTGTTCGTGGGTGAGGGCTCCGCGTTTGCGGGACAGGCGCGGGAGTTCGACGGACTGCAGGACGTGACCCTGATCACCGGCGCCGCGATGCTCGTGTCGCAGTTCCTCGGCTCGCCCCACTCCGAGGGGATCTACATCGTCGGGCCGGAATCGTCGCGCGGTTCGAGCGTCAATGCGGCGACCGGCAAGGACGGCGCAACGGTGCTCGCCGCCTTCCAGGCGACCTACGGCGAGTCTCCCGCCTCACCCTATTGGGCGTACGCCTACGACGCCGCAACGCTGCTCCTCACCGCCATCGAGTCCGCGGCGGTGGCGAAGGGCGGGACGCTCCACCTGGATCGCGCGGCGCTCCGGGAGGCGATGGGAGCGATGGCCGGGTTTCAGGGCATCACGGGCGTGCTCTCCTGCGACGCGTTCGGCGACTGCGGCACGGGACGCATCAACATCTACCACCATACGGACTCGAGCGTCACCGACGCTGCCAGGCTTGCGGTGGTTTACCGGTTCATTCCCTGACCCGCCGAACATCCCTCATCTCTCCGTCCAACGGCTCTGGGTGGTGCCGATGGCGATGGTGGGCTCGGCAGAGAAGCCTGAGGTTCCCGGGATCAGCACCACCGCCAAGCGCATAGGGCAGGATGTGGTCTATCTCTATCAGATGTCGTGAGTTGCAACGGCGTCCGGTCTTCCGATCGAGGTAGCTGCAGCGGCCACCGTCCCGCTGCCAGACCTGCCGTTTCACCGCCGCCGGAATCGCGCGGCCCGCAGCGCACGGCTTCGGCGTCGAAGTGGCGGCGCCGTCCGGCTTCGTCCCGGCAACGGCTGGACGGACGGTCGCTTCCGGCCGGGTCGGCGAGGAGGCCGAGGTCGGCGTCGGGTGTCGCGTCCGCTCCGGCGTCGGAGTCGTGCCGCCGAGGATCGCCTCGTCCTGCACCGTCACGGCGTCACCGGGTTCCGGGGCGGCTTGCTCCTTCGCTGCCGGAGCAGGCTCGGATTCGCCCTGCGCCGCCCGGCTGCCGGTGCGCGCCCGGCGCGGCGGCCGGCTCGGGTCGTGGCGGTCGAGCGCCTCCTGGCGGCGGCGGCCGCCGCGGCTTGCGCGATGCGGCCGACGAGCTGCCCCACGGTCATGCGTGGGTGCACGTGCGAAAGCAACCCCCGGAGCTGCTCCAGTCCCTGCTGGCAGTCGGCGTCGATGACAGCCTTCAGCTCGTAGCGCCCGTCGCCGAGCGGGCGCACGCGGTCGGCCGGCGGCGCCAGCTCCGGGTCCAGGTCGGCCAGCATCCGGCGGACTTGGCGGGCACTTTTGCCTGACGCCTCTTCGACCAGCTTCTGCCTTCCTGCCGCATCGAGCACCGGCGGCGGCGCAGGCTCGGAGTGGCTCGGCGGAGCTTCCGTCGCGGGATCCGCCACCGGATCGGCTGCCGACGCGACCTCGGCCGGCGCTGAGCCCATCGCACCGCCCCACAGCGCCGGCGTCGTCGTGGGCGCTGCCCCCGACGCCCCAGCCGCAGCCGGCGCGGTCGACGCGATGCCGGAGATCGACCCGCGCCGCCGCTGCCGGTCGAACGCCCACTGCAACTCCGCGGCGGCGCTCAGCGTCAGCGATCCGTCGCGCAGCCGCTCGCGCGCGCCCGGTTGGTCCGCGCACAGCCGCACGGCGCCAAGGCGCCGCCCGGCGGCAGCGTCGCTGTAGCCGAGCTCGCGCACCGCGTAGTCGAACAGGCTGGAGCAGCCGCGGCGCAGAAAGAGCCGGCGGGCCTCGATCTCGGCCAGGTGGTCGATGATGGCACCCTGCAGGTGGCGTTCGTGGCGGACCAGCGTGGTGGTCTGACGCAGCAGTTCGCGGTCGGAGAGCACGCCGATGGTGGACGTGATGACGGGGAGGGCAGGGCTGGCAGGAGTGGCGGTCTTCATGTAGTAAATATACTACCGATTGCTAAATGAACCTTATTGGTCAGTCCAGGACGGGCAGACGATCCGCGATCAGCGGGCGCTGAAGGGGGTGCCGGGCGGCCGAATGGGCATCCGAGCTTCCGGGAGGCCGGAAGGGGCCTGAACGTGCGGTGGCGTGCCACCTCGCAGGCGCGAAAGCCCGTCAAGGCCCTGTGGCAAGAATCCTCAATTTTTTGCGGCACGCCCGATGCCGGGCCGATGGCGGCAGCATCGAGGACCGGTCGACCTTAACGACGCCGACCCCAAATGGCCCTCTCATCCACACGAACCCCGGGAGAGCCACATTGAAGTCGACGTTAGCGGACACGCAGGAAGTCATCGCCACTCACTCGAGCGCACCTTCTCCGCTGGCTTACCTCGTTCTCATCTGTATCGCGATGCCGAAGGGGCGGAGCCCAACCGCTCTACCACCCGAATTCATCAAAGAAGGTGCGGTCCTGGTAATTCCTGAGGGCGCGTTGGAGGTAGGGAATGGTGTTCGAGGGAAGGCTCTCGACGGAGTGCCAGGACAAATCGTCACACCGATTCGGTTCGGCGTTCACGATGTCTCCGGTCCACGTGGAAGCGGCAAGGAAGAACGACACGCGCTCGTCGTCCGACTTCCGGTGCATGACGCCCACCACATGCAGGTCGACCCGCTGGATCTCGATCCCGACCTCTTCCTTCGCTTCGCGGACCGCAGCAGAGGTTATCTCTTCGTCGGCTTCCACGTGCCCGGCGACCACGCTGTAGCTGCCGTCCTCGAAGCCGGTGTTGCAACGGCGCAGCATCAGAACCTCGTCGTCCTTAATCAGAAACACATGGACGTCGGGGATCAGTTTGAACCGGTCATACAGGTGGGACCGGTTCGCCGATGCGATCCGTTCCCATCCGACGCTGTCGTAGCGCTTCCCGTGCTGGTAGTTCAGGAAAGCACGCCGGACGTACGGGATCATGTTCGGCGGTAGATCGTCCACGGCGCGCCACGTCAACTCGTCGTGATTCTCCGGTTCTGCGTTGACGACCGGGCCTTCCCACGTGCGAGCGGCCAGGAAGAAGGCGACCGAAATGTACCCGTCATCAGCCCTGCGATGGATGACTCCGACCACTTCGAGGTCCGATGGCTGAACCTGGACCCCGACCTCCTCCTTGGCTTCCCTGATCGCAGCGGCGGTAACCGGTCCGTTGGCCTCGACATGTCCGGCAACCACGCAGTAGTTCCCGTTCTCGTAGTCGGTGTTGCAGCGCCGTAGCAGCAGTACCCTGCCGTGCGGGTCCAGCAGGAAGAGATGAACTTCGGGAACCAGCCTGAATCGGTCGGACATCGAGCCTCCGCGTGAGTGTGTCCGATGTTCGCGGTCCGCCGGACCACGGTCAATCGGCCCGGACGGTTGACGCGGCCGGCCTGCGCCGGTACAAGGAACGATGCGCGCCATACGAGTCGCCTGCGGCCAGTTCGAGGCCGGCAGCCTGTCCGACAACGTGGCAATCATGCGCGATCAGGCGGGTGAGGCCCGGTCGCGCGGTGCCGAGATCATCGTCTTTCCGGAGCTGGCGCTCACCGGCTATCTGCCGGCGCCGCAGGTCCTCGCCCACTGCCAGCCACTCGATGGAGACGGCGTGGAGCGTATGTGCGGCGTCGCGCGAGAGCACGGCATCGCCATCGTCTTCGGCCTGCCCGAAATCACCGGCGGCATGCGCTACAACACCATGCTCGCCGTCGACGCGACCGGCGCCATCGCCGGGGTCTATCGCAAGATCCACCTCTGGAAGACCGAGAACTGGGCGCAGCCCGGCACCTCGATCGAGCCCTACGAGCTGGCCGGCGTCACCTGCGCGTCGTGGATCTGCTACGACACGCGGTTCCCGGAGATCGGCCGTGCGGCAGCGCTGGCCGGCGCCGATCTGTGCATGATCTCGACCGCCTGGCTGGGGCCGGGCGACGAGTGGGAACTTGCCGTCCGGTCACGCGCGCTGGACAACTCCGTGTTCGTCGCCGGCTCGGACATCATCATTCCCGATCCCTCGCTGCGGACCTGTGGCCGCAGCCTGATCGTCAGCCCCAAGGGCCACGTGCTGGCGCGCGCGGCCGAGGACACGCCGGGCGTCATCGTCGCCGATCTGGATCCGGAGGAGCAGCAGGCGCAGAAGGAACGCGTGCCGCTGCTCGGCGACCGGCGCCTGGAGACGCTGCTCGATCCGGCGCCCGGCGCGCATGACCCCGGCATGCTGCAGTCGGTGGCCGGGTCGTCGCGCGGGCCGGCGATCTGGCGGCCCGGCGCCTGAGGGCGTACGCACGTGTCGGTCGGCTTCGGAATCATCGGCACCGGTCTGATCGCCGGCATGCACGCCCAGGCGCTTGGGGGGGTGGCCTCCGCGCGGCTGGTGGCGTGCCTTTCCCGCGATGCCGAGCGCGCCGGGCAGTTCGCGAAGGAGCATGGCTGCGCGGCCTTCAGCGACCTGGGCGCCTTCCTGGCGCATCCCGGCCTGGACGCGGTGAGCATCTGCACGCCGTCCGGGGCACACCTGGAGCCGGCGCTGGCCGCCACCGCGGCCGGCAAGCATCTGTTCGTCGAGAAGCCGCTGGAGGTCACCCTGGAGCGTTGCCACCGCATCGTCGACGCGGCGGACGCCGCGGGGGTGATCTGCTCCGGTGTCTTCCAGTCGCGATCGCTGGCCGACGTGCTCCTGATCAAGCAGGCGCTGGAGCAGGGACGATTCGGCGACGTCGTCGTCGGCGACGCCATCGTCAAGTGGGTGCGGCCGGCCAGCTACTACCAGGACAGCTGGCACGGAACCCGCGCGCTCGACGGCGGCGGAGCGCTGATGAACCAGTCCATCCACACCATCGACCTGCTGCAGTGGCTGCTCGGCCCCATCGAGTCGGTGCAGGCGTTCACGACGCGCCGCGCCCACGCCGGGCTGGAGGTGGAGGACACGGCGGTCGCGGCGGTCCGCTTCGCGTCCGGTGCGCTCGGCACCATCGTGGGGTCGACCGCCATCCATCCGGGCTTCGAGCGTCGCATCGAGATCGGCGGCACGGCCGGCAGTGCCGTGCTGGTCGGCGACACCATCGGGGAGTGGCACTTCTCGGAGGAAACCGATGAGGACCAGGCGCTCCGCGAACGCCGCGCCGACGTCGATCCGGACCGTGGCGGCGCCTCTGACCCCGCCGGCGTGGGCATCGCCGGCCATCGGCGGCAGTACGAGGAGCTGACGGCGGCAATCCTGGCCGGCGAAACGCCCGACATCGACGGCCGCGCGGCGACGGCGGCGGTCGCCATCGTCCTGGCGATCTACGAAAGCGCGCGATCCGGGCGGCCGGTAACTCCCGACGTTCCGCCGGCAGCTTCGTAGGCGTCCCTGACTGGCGGTCTGCGGTCCGTTCCTGCCGCAGACCGCGGTTCCTGACCGCGGATCGCGTCGGAGGTTGTCTGTGAGGGCTTGACCGCCTACACTCGGCCGCTATGGACGTGCGCAGTTGGTCGCAGACGATCGTCGACGAAGTCGGCAAGGTGATCCTCGGGAAGGAGCAGGTGATCCGCCGGTTGCTGATCGCCCTGCTGTGCCGCGGCCACGCGTTGCTGGAGGACGTGCCCGGCGTGGGCAAGACCATCCTGGCGCGGGCGTTGTCGCTGGCGCTGGGCGGCGAGTTCCGGCGCATCCAGTGCACGCCCGACCTGCTGCCGGCCGATGTGCTAGGGGTCTCGGTCTACAACCCCAAGTCCGGGGACTTCGACTTCAAGGAAGGCCCGGTGATGACCAACATCCTGCTGGTGGACGAGGTCAACCGCGCCACGCCGCGCACGCAGTCCGCGCTGCTGGAGGCGATGGCGGAGGGGCAGATCAGCGTCGAGGGCAAGACCACTTCGCTGCCGCAGCCGTTCTTCATGATCGCCACGGAGAACCCGGTCGAGTTCGAGGGTACATTCAACCTGCCGGAGGCGCAGAAGGACCGCTTCTTCCTCACGCTGCGCATGGGTTATCCACCGCCGGAGGCGGAGGAGGAGATCATGCTGGCGCAGCGCCGGCTCTCGCATCCGGTCACCGATCTGAAGCCCGCCACCGACCTGGAGCAGGTGCTGTCGCTGCAGCAGCAGATCCTGGAGGTCGAGGTCGCGGACGAGGTGCAGGAGTACATCCTGACCCTGGTGGAGGCGACCCGCGGCGACAACCGGCTGAATCTGGGCGCCTCGCCACGCGCGTCGATGGCGCTGTACAAGGGCGCGCAGGCGGTCGCGGCGATGAACGGCCGCGCGAGCGCCACGATCGACGACGTGGTCGACTTGGCCCCCGGCGTACTGCTGAAGCGGATCAGCGTCAAGTCCGAGCACCAGCTCAAGGGGCTGGACGAGGATCTGATCATCGACGGCCTCCTGGACTCCACGCCACGGGAACCGGCCGCCGCCACAGTATCGACCGACGGCTGACCCGGTGGCGATCAACGCCGGAGGGCGGCTCCGCATCTTCGTCGACCTCCTGTTCCCGCTGGTGCTTCTGGGGACGTTCCTGTTCGCGCCGTTCCGCCCGTTCCGCTTCGCGGTCCTGGCGCTGCTGGTGGTCCGCGGCCTGTCGCTGCTGTACGCGTACCTGGTCCCGCGACTGGTGCAGGTGACCCGTAGCGAGACGCTCATCCACGCGCAGCGTTTCCAGCGCTTCCGCGTGACCCTGGACCTGCACAACCGCGGCCCGATCCCCATTCACTACCTGACGGTGGCCGACACCTATGGCAACTTCGTGGTGCGCGGCGGCTCGTTCATGGTTGCCCTGCCCCCGGGCGGGCGCACTCAGGTGACCTACGAGGCGGAGAGCCACTACCGCGGCGAGTTCTCGCTGGGCCCGGTGCGGTTGCGCGGCTCCGACCCGATGGGCTTCTTCAGTTGGGACCACCAGTCGCCGACGCCGGGTACGGTGCTGGTCTACCCGGCGGTGTTCCCGGTGGAGATGCACGAGAAGGACGGTCTGCCCTCCGGCAGCATCACGGTGTCCAGCCGCCTCTACGAGGACACGACCCGGTTCCGTTCCGTGCGCGAGTACGTGGCGGGCGACGAGTTGAAGCGGATCAACTGGAAGGTGTCGGCGCGCATGGGGAAGCTGTTCTCCACCGAGTACACGCCATCCATCTACTACCCGGTCATGATCGTGCTGAACCTGACGGATTCCGACTACCCGATGGGGCAGCGCGAGCACCTCATGGAACGCGCGATCGAGGTGGCCGGCAGCCTGCTGTTCTTCTTCGTCAGCCTCAAGCAGGAGGTCGGCATCATCACCACCGGCTCGATCCGCGGCAGCGAGCAGCCTCCGTCGGAGCCCGCGCGGGCGGGTGTGGGCCACGCCATCGGCATCCTGGAGATGCTGGCCCGCGTCACCGCCGGCAAGGAACCGATCGACTTCACCGGTCACGTGCTGGCGTGCGGGGTGCCGATCCCCACCGGCGCCAAGGTGATGGTGGTGACGCCGCCGACCACGCAGGCCCAGAACGACTCGCTGGTGGGGTTGCGCCGCCGCGGTCATGACGTGCAGGTGTTCGTCGTCTCCACGCACCAGACCCGTGAAGAAGACGTCGTGGTGCCCGGCATACGCTCGCACGCGGTGCGCGGCTACGGCTCGGAGCTGATCCAGCGATGAATCCCGACCGCCTGCGCTTCTACCGGAACACCCTGCATCCGTTCCTGTCGATCGCCATCCCGTTCCTGCTGCTGCTGTCGGTGGAGACCTTCGTGCGGGCCATGGTCCTGCACGCCGTGCTGCCGCTGCCCGGCTATCTGTGGGCGGTGCTGGCGCTGGTGGGCGTGATCCAGGCGGTGGCCGCCAACCGCGCGGCCGAGGAGGGCACCTCCAGCATCGCGCCTCGCCTCCGCGAGCTGCTGCTGATCCTGATCGGAACGCTGGTGCTGTTCATGCTGGCGCAGGGCCACCTGCTGCGCCTCGACATCAATCCGGTCAAGGCCGATGTGCTGTATCCGCTGGCGCTGACCTTCGTCTACTGGATCATCGCCTTCGGCCTGCACCGCAACATGCGCGAGCGCGAGGCGTTTCTGGCGCTGGTGGTGGGGCAGGACGGCGACCAGCTCAAGACCGCGTTCCGGGACTACTCCGAGGAGGCGACCACCTCCTCCGCTCGCATGCGCGCGCTGCGCCGCGCCATCCTGTGGTTTCAGTCGCTGTCCCTGATCGCGTTTCTGATCCTGCTGATCGCGGTCGATCCGATCGACCCGTGGTGGACGGTCCTGGCGCTCGGCCACGTAGGCTTCGGGCTGGTCTTCCTGGCGATCGTCAACGGCTTCATGGAAGAGCAGCAGCATCTCGGCCAGGGGCTGCCGGTGCCGCCGGCGCTGCAGCGCCGCCGCGTGCGCGCCACGGTGCTGACGCTGCTGTTGACCACGGTGGTGGTGATGCCGCTCACCGGCCGGGAGGCGCTGCTGCCGGCGGAGGCGATCGGCGCATTCATGGAGTGGCTGGAGGAGCGCCTGCGGCTGCCGGAGCGCGAGGTCAAGGTCAGGGTCCGCGAAGGCGGGGACACGGAGGCCTTTCAGGAGGACTTTCGGGAACCCGATCTGGGCGACCTGAGCGGCGAGCGCGAGGAGAACGACTTCCTGGAGCGGCTGGTCAGGATCGTGCTGATCTCCATCGGCGCGCTGATCCTGATCGGGCTGCTCTACTTCCTGGTGCGCCCACTGCTGTCGCGCGACTATCGGGAACGGCTGCGCCAGGCGCGGCCGCTCGCCCGGTTGGCGGCCGCGGTCGGCCGCTTCTTCACGGCATTCGGTGAGTCGGTGCGGCGCATGTTCGAGGCGTTCGCCCGCTCGAGGCAGTCGCTCGCCCGGTTCGGGGAGTCGCTGGTGGAGCGCGCCCGCGAGCGCAGCGCCGCGCGGGCCGCGGCGCGCGCACGGGATGCGGAGCTCGACAAGCAGCGCCAGCGAGCGATCGGGCAGGCGTCCAAGGCATTCGTGCGGCTGATCCGCTGGGCCGAGCGCGGCGGCGTTCCGTTCCGGAAGTGGATGGGGCCGATGGAGTACCTGATGCTGGTGGCCGAACGCTCGACCTCCAACGCAAGGGCGCTGATTGAGATCGGCACCATCTTCGAGCAGATCGCCTACGCGGCGACCGATCCGCCGCAGGAACGGTCGCAGACCTACTACAACCTCATCAAAGAGGTGACTCGCCAACGCATGCAGGAGCCGGCACCAAGCCGTGCACCGGACGCCTCGCTGGCTCCGGTGGCGCGGTGACTCAGGCGACGCCCGAAGGATTCGGCGGCGGCGTGAACGGCGTACTCTTGGCGAACAGAGAGGAGTGATTCGATGGCAGACGTGAAGGCATGGGCCGAACAGTTGCGCGGCTCGGTGGAGCAGGCGTTCTTCGGCAAGGCCGACTCGGTCGAACGGGTGCTGGTGGCCTTGCTGTGCCGCGGCCACGTGCTGATCGAGGACGTGCCCGGCACCGGCAAGACCGTGCTCGGCCGCGCGGTGGCCAAGAGCATTGGCGGCGAGTTCCGCCAGCTCCAATGCACCCCGGACCTGCTGCCCGCAGACGTGCTGGGCGTGTCGGTCTTCAACCCGCAGACCGGGGAGTTCGACTTCCGCGAGGGTCCGATCATGACCAACATGCTGCTGGTCGACGAGATCAACCGCGCGACGCCGCGCACGCAGTCGGCGCTGCTGGAGGCGATGGCCGAAGGCCAGGTCTCGGTCGAAGGGCGCAGCCAGCCGCTGCCCAATCCCTTCGTGCTGATCGCCACCGAGAGTCCGGTGGAGTCGGAGGACACCTTTCCGCTGCCGGAGGTGCAGAAAGACCGGTTCTTCCTGTCGATCAAGATCGGCTACCCGTCGCGAGAGGCGGAGAAGTCCGTGATCTCCATGCAGCGCGTCATCGAGCCGCCGCTGGAGCGCATCGTTCCCGTGACCGGGATCGACACGCTGCTGGAGATGCAGGAGGCGGTGATGCAGGTGCACGTCGAGCCGTCCATCCGGCGCTACATCCTGGCGATCATCAACAGCACGCGCGAAGACAACCGCCTGATGATCGGCGTGTCGCCGCGAGGGTCGCTGGCCATGTTCAAGGGCAGCCAGGCGCTGGCCGCCGTGCGCGGCCGTGACTTCGTCACGCCGGAGGACGTCCGCGACCTCGCGCCCTCCGTGCTGCGCAAGCGGCTGTTGCTCAAGTCCGAGCACACCGCCAAGGGCATGACCGAGGACGCGGCGGTCGACGACCTGCTCGAGTCCGTGGACGTGCCGCCGCTCGCCGAGGCCGTGTAGCTCGCGGCGGCGGTGGAGGCGGGGCGCTCATGCCGACCGACTCCGGCCTGACGGAGGCTTTCCCGAGCAGGACCGGAGCCGCGCCGATCGCCGCGCCCGGCTGGACCGCTCGGCACGACCCTTCCCTTCGGATCGTCGACTGCGACGTCCATCACAGCTTCGAAGCACCCGAGCAGCTCCTGCCCTACCTGTCGAAGGCCGACCGGGAGCACCTGATCGACCAGGGGATGCACATTGGCGGCACCCCCTACCCGAATGTCCCGTTTCGCACCACGCGGCCCGACCTCAAGGATCCCGGCCTCAAGCGCCGCGACTTCAACTTCACCCTGGAGTTCACGCAGCGGGAGCTGCTGGACCGCTGGAACATCGACATCGCGCTCCTGACCGGGTCGCCGTCCGATATCTACGGGGCGTGCGGCGTGCCGGACCCGGACTGGGGGGCGGCGCTGTGCCGGGCGTTCAACGACTACACCATCGAGCACTGGCTGGAGAAGGACGACCGCGTGGTGAACGCGGTCCTGGTCGCGGCGACCGACCCGGTGCAGGCGGTTGCCGAGATCAGGCGCTTGGCGCATCGCAAGGATACGGTGGCCGTGCACGTCCCCCTGAACACGGCGCGGCCCTTCGGGAACCGCTGCCACGATCCCATCTGGGAGGCCTGCGCCGAGCACGGCCTGCCGGTCATCTCCCATATCGGCGGCGGCGGGCCGGGCGGCAACACGCCGACGCCCGTCGGGTACCCGACCTACTACGTGGAGACCCGACTGGCGCGCCAGTCGGTGGCGATGGCTCAGGCTGCCTCGCTGATCGTCGAAGGCGTCTTCGAGAAGTTCCCGACCCTCGCGTTCGGCATGATCGAGGTGCAGCAGATGTGGGCGGTCTCGCTGATGTGGCAGCTCGATTTCGACTGGAAGGCGATCGGCGATCAGACGCCGTGGCTGAAACGGCTGCCGAGCGAGTACTTCCGCGAGCACATCCGGGTGGGCACGCAGCCCATGCACGAGCCGGGAGTCCCCGAGCATTTGCAGCAGTCCCTGGAGATGCTGCACGCCGAGGAGACGCTCATCTTCTGCAGCGACTTCCCGCACTTCGATCAGAACGACCCGGTCACGGCGCTGCCGGGCATATCCGACCACCTGCGCCGCCGCATCTTCTCGGACAACGCCGTGGAGATGCTGCGCCTGCCCGGCCCGTGAGCGGCAGCCGCGCGCCGGCCATGCGCCGCGCGATCGTCGGCACGGTCGCGGAGATTCCCGCGGGCGGGCGCAAGATCGTCGTGCCGTTCCGCGGACGGGCCGGCATCGGCGTGTTCAACGTGGGCGGCCGCCTCTACGCGCTGCGCAACATCTGTCCGCACAAGCTCGGACCGCTCTGCACCGGGCGCGTGAGCGGCCGGCCCGTCGCCGACCGGCCGCCGTCGAGCGCCGGCGCCACGCTCACGATCGAGCGCGACGGCGAGATCCTGCGCTGCCCGTGGCACAACTGGGCATTCGACATCACCGACGGCCGCTGCCTGACGGATGCCGCGGTGCGAGTGAAGACCTATCCCGTAGTCGTCGACGGCGACGACGTGGTGGTCGAGTACGCCGAAGACTCCTGAGGGGGCAACCATGCGCGCCATTCCTTTCAACGTCGCCGAAGCGGTGTTCGAACCGTTCTGGGACCCGCAACTCAGTCGCCTGTCCGAGTGGCAGGTCGACGAAGGCCGCCGGCACGGCCTGGAAGTGGGCCAGTTCTGGTGCTGGGTCGAGTTCTCCTGGACCAGGTCGCCGCGCTCCGGCCCGGCCCTGCGCATGCAGCGCGCCCTGGACCTGGACTGCAGCGGCTACGACCGGTTGCTGTTCTCGCTGGTGGCGCCAGAGGGAAGCGAGGTGGCGATCGCGGTCGACACCGATGCGGGCGAGCGGCGCTGCCGCGAGCCGGCGCCGGCGCTCAAGCGGGAGTACGGCGTAGAGCTGGACGGGGCGGAACACATCGTCGCTCTCCGGCTGGAGATCACCGCTCCGCCCGGCGGCGGCGCGGGCGCGGGTTGGCTCAACTGGGCAGGACTTCAGAACCGGGATCTACTCGCGCGGCACCTGGCCGCGCACCGCGACCGCGCGGAGGCCATGGACCACCTGCTGAAGCCCGCCTCCGTGCGGCCGCGCATGCAGCCGTCGCTGGAGGTTGTGATCACCGAGGACGAGCTGGCGGCGGCGCACAGGGTCCACGCTGCCATGGTCGCCCGCGGCGAGCGGTCGCCGTTCGCGGAGACAGCGGCGCGGGCGCTCGCCACCGATCCGGCGGACCTGGTCAACGACGTGATCCTGACGGCGCCGGACACCCGTTACGGGCGTGAGCGCGAGCACGGCGTGGCCTGCATCGGGCAGGCCGCCGCGGCGCTGCAGGCAGCTGTGGTGCTGAAGGACGCGGAGCTGCTGCGCCGCGGCGCCGAGTTCGCGCTGGCGGCGGCGCTGACGCCGGTCTGGGACTGGGGCTTCATCTCGCGCTTCCCCGGCAGCGCGTTCGAGAGCCGCGCCTTCCTGCAGGGGTTGGCCAGCTCGGACCTTGCTCACGCGCTCGATCTGGCTGGCGACCTCCTGACCGACGAGGGACGGGCGCTGCTGCGGCGGCGCCTGGCGGAGGACGGCATCGGCGCCGTCAACTTCTCAGCGTGGCGGCACGAGTACATCCACCACTGCAACCAGTTGGCGCTGTTCTCGATGGGCCGCATGGCCGCGTACGGGGTCCTGCGCGGCGACTGGCCGCGTGTCGCTCCGTATCAGGAACTGGCGTACCGTGAGCTGGCAGACAGCCTCGAGGACATCATTCTCTCCGACGGCGGCTTCGTGGAGGGGCCGAACTACTTCGCCGGGACCATGGGGCGGGCCCTCACCGCGCTGGCCCACCACAGCCGGTCGCTCGGCGAGCCTCCTCACGCCCATCTGCCGTCCGCGCTGGCACGCAGCGACGCGCTGGCGGCCGCACTGGTATCCACGGACCAGGACACGGACGTGATCCCGATCTGCGACGCCCGCGCCGTGCTGGAGAGCGACTGGCTGGCGCTGCTGGCCGCCGCCCGGCCGGAGAGCGGGTGGGTGACCGCCTACCGAAGCGCCGAACGGCGCCCCGGGTTCGCGCTCACCTGGCTGCCGGCGATGGCGCAGGCGGAACGGATTCCGGCACAGGCCGCGCCACCGCCGGCGCTGGTGGTGCTGCCGGAGATGGGCATCGTCGCCTCCCACCGCCCGCTGCACGACCACACGGTCAAGCTGCTGGTCATGGGCAATCGAGCGCGCGCCGGCCACACCCACGAGGACAAGGGCAGCTTCGTGCTGGAGTTCGCGGGCCAGACCTTCGCCCTGGACCCGGGCACCTGCGGTTACTCCAATCCGCTGTCCGGGCTCCTCAAGCACTGCGAGCGCCACTCCATGCTGGTGCCCGCCGGCACCGATGCGCGCCCGCATCCCGAGTGTCCGATCCCGGCCGACGTGAAGCCGCGCGCCGAAGGCGATGACGCCCGCTTCGCCGCCGAAATCGATCTCAGCCCGGGCTGGGAAGGCTGGTACCGCCACTGGCGGCGGAGCTGGTCTTCACCCGATCCGTCGGTGCTCACGATCCGCGACGACTACGAGCTTGCCGCCGGCACCGGCGTCGAGTGGTACTGGCAGACCGCGCTGCCGGTGACGGTGGACGGGCAGCGGATCGCCATCACCGGCCGGTACGGACGTGTGCTCCTCGACGCGCCCCCGGCGGCGCGTATCCGAGTGGACGAGCTGCCGCTGCCGGACGGCGCCGTGCAGCGCCGCATCGCGCTGGCCATCGAAGGCACGTCCGGCACCGTCGAGGTCACCGCTCACCTGGAGCAGCTTCCGTAGGCTGGCGCCGAACGTATCCGGGTCCCGCCTTCGTGCAACACTCGATCGACGGGCTGGTGGGGAACGAGGTGACCGAGTCGCTTCGGTATGGAGTCGTAGGTGTCGGCGACATGGGGCGCGAGCACCTGCGGAACATCACGGCAGTTCCCGGCGGCGAAGTGGTGGCGGTCGCGGACCCGCACGAGGCCTCGATCGACCAAGCCCTTCGAGTCGCTCCAGGTGCGCGCGTGTTTGCCGAGGTCGATGATCTGATGGCTCACGTCGAGGTCGACGTGCTCGTCGTCGCAACTCCCAACCACACGCACCGGGGAGTAGTGGAGCGCATCGTCGAGCGGTCCGGCGCCTCCGCGCCACACCTGCTGCTGGAGAAGCCGCTGTGCACGACCACCGAGGATTGCCGGTATCTCGAGCGGCTGCTCGACGGGTATCCTGCTGTCAGATGGGTGGGCATGGCGGGGCGCTACAGCCCGCCGGTCGCGACCCTCATCAGGGAAGTGGAGCGTGGGGTCACGGGAACCCCACGCATGGTGTCCATCCGGGAGCACCGGCGCCCGTTCTCGCCGAAGGTCGGGAACTGGAATCGGTTTGCGCGGCACACGGGCGGAACGCTGGTCGAGAAGTGCTGTCATTTCTTCGACTTGATGCGGTACATCCTCGGGGACGAACCGACTCGGGTGATCGGTTCCGGGGGCCGCGACGTGAACCACCTCGACGAGCGTTACGAAGGCGAGCAACCGGACATCCTGGACAACGCGTACGTGATCGTCGATTTCGCGGCGGGCGCTCGAGCCAGCCTGGATCTGTGCATGTTCGCCGAGCAGTCGCGCCATCAGACCGAGATCGTGGTGAGCGGCGCGGCGGGGCAGGCCGAGATGGGACTGCCGGAAGGCGTGGTCTGGGTCGGGGAGCGCGAGCTCCCGTGGCGACCTGACGCACGGCGCGATCCCGACCGGATTCGGACCATCGACGTGCAGGTCGACGAAGCGGCGCTGCGGCTCGGCGCTCACCATGGAGCCACCTACTTTCAGCACCTCGCCTTCCAGTGCGCCGTTCGTGACGGCCGGGCACCGGGGGTTGGCCTACGGGACGGATTGATGGCGGTGGCCATGGGGCAGGCCGCCGAACTGTCGGTGTCACAGGGCCGCCCGGTCATGATGGAAGAGGTTCTCAGGCCGGCATAGCGCGGGGCGATCCCAGGCTACAGTTCGAGCACCAGCCTCATACCTGCTTCCACGTCCCGGAGACTCTCGGGCTCCATGCTTCCCGCCTTCTCTACCAGCCTGATGCGGTCAAGGCAGGTCATCTGGGATACGACGACCACCGACTCCTTGCGCAAGCCGGATTCGGTGGTTTCCAGATGGACATTGCCCGGCGCATCGGCGAGCCTGAGATTCGCGGTGAAGGGCACGCACAGGACGGTGTCGATTCTGCTCCGATTGAAGCTGTCCGCCTGGACAACCAGGACCGGACGCCGGAATCCCGGTTCGCTCCCGAACGGGACTCCGAGATCCGCCCACCAGATCTCACCACGAGTCATCTGCCGTGAGCTCCCGCAGGCTTTCCAGACCAGCGTCCGTGCTGGGGATCCGACGCTCCGGAAGGCCGCCGTACACCGCATCCAGCCGCTCGGTCACGTCGTGCTGCCGGTGCCTGCGAATGAACTCCTCGAGCGCCAGCGCGACGAGCCGGCTGCGGGGGATGGCAAGCTCCGAAGCCATCGCGTCCGCTTGCCTGAACAGGTTGTCCGGAAGCGAAATCGCCGTCTTCATGCCTACAGTATAACCAAGGTACTACCACTGTTCATCCTGCTCGGGAACGGCCGAGATGCTGACCCGGGTTCCCGGATGCGGACTTGGCCGCGAACCGATCTGTGGCCAGGAACACGCCGTTGAATCCACCAACCTGGGCAAGATTTGCTCAGACGCCCGCTTCCACAGACACTACACACCTGCCACCGATTCCTTCCGGCATCACTCGCGGCGAGTTGACTGCAGTCATCGGACGCGACGGTGACGGATTCGTTGCCCTCTGTCCGGAGGTCGATGTTGCCAGCCAGGGAAGCAATCCAGGAGGCACGTGCCAATCTTGAAAAGGCTCTGGGAGCTATTCTTCGAAACCGCATCAGACAGCGAAATCAGGAGGCGACTCCGGTCGAGTCGTATGTGACGATAGCCACGGCCCCCGGTACCGGAACCGTGACGAGGCTCCCGATACCGGTTCCCACCTCGCTGGTGGCCTGTCGGCCTTGGTCAAGCGCGGTTGGTGCTGCCCGTTACGGGTTCCTGAGTGCCGGCGTCCAGCCTCACCACGTTCCGGTTCAGGTCGATGCCGATTCTCTGCGCCGTGTCCTCGTCCTGAAACACCGTCACCGGCACGCCTGAAATGGTCAGGACGGCGCTGCCCCGGATGAGGAGCATGCGGGTAACGAAGTTCAGCGTCATGGTTTCGCCGCCGACCTCGATTCCCCGGTCCTCATCGATCACTGTCACGTCGCCATGGCAGATCAGGAACGGCCCCGTCACTTCGACCCGCTCCGCGCGGATGGTCATGTCGTCCACGACAATTGTCGCGCCCCCGGTCAACGTCATCAGGAGTCCGTCATGATCTATGACACCGCCTGATGCGACGCTGAAATGCAACTGGAACCCCGAAACGTCATCGTCTGCCGGCGCCGGCGCCGCCACCAACAGGGTGGCGAGGGCCGCCAACAGGACGACTGGAAGGTTCTGGCGTCTACTCGACATCACGTTCCTCCTGATCCGGGCCCTGATATCACGCGCGCAAGGAGACGTCAACGACTCTCCGGATGACGCCTGCAGGTGGGTGGCCGTTCCGGCCCGGCCGTAGTAGCCTCAGCGTTCGCTATGGGGCCGAGTGCAGCGGCCGGCGTTCCCTTCGACGGGCGCAAGCTTGAGGCGCTCATGGACCAGCATGACGTGGACGTGCTGCTGGCCAGCTCGCGCCACAACACGCGGTACCTGACCGGCGGCTACTACCACTGGTTTCATGCGCGCATGGCGCGGGCGGCCGCCCAGCGGTATCTCAGCTTCGTGGGGATTCCCCGCGGCCGCCTGGAGGACGCGTTCTTCGTCGGCGGCATGACCGAGGAGGCCGGCCTCGTCTCCCACGACATCTGGATCCCGGACCGGCACCTCACCGAGCCGCGGCGCAGCCCCTTCTTTCAGTCCGCGCGCGCCGCCACCGAGGGAGCGCTCCGATGCCTGCGCCGCCGCGGCCTGACGGCGGGGCGCGTCGGCGTGGAGCTTGAGTTCCTGCCGGCCAGCGCGTACCGGCGCCTTCAGGCAGAGCTCCCGGACGCCGAGCTGGTGGACGCCACCGGCCTGCTGGGCGAGCTGCGGGCCGTCAAGACGCCGGCCGAGGTGGAGATCCTGCGCCGCAACGCCGCCGGGTCCGTCGAGGCCGTCCAGGCAGCGCTTGCGGCAAGCGGGCCGGGGGAAACCACCGCGCTGATTCATCGCCGGCTGCAGTCGGAGATGGCCCTCCGCGACCTGGGGCTTCAGTGGCTGATCATCTGCATGGGTCCCGACGGGATGACCACCAAGTGGCCCTCCGACCGCGCCTGGGCGGACGGCGAGGTGCTGCGCGTCGATCCCGGCAGCAGCAGCGGGGACTACGTCGCCGACCTCTGCCGCATGGCGTGCCTGGGCGAGCCCTCGGCGCAGGCCGAGCAGATGATCACGGACTGCATAGCCGTCAACGACCGGCTGCAGACGGAGATCCGTCCCGGCATGACCTGCGGGAAGCTGAACGAGCGCGGGCAGCGCCTGCTGGCGGAGACCGCGTACGCCGAGCACGGCTGGCACATCGTGCACGGCTGCGGGATGGTGCCGCACGAGCCGCCGGTGGTGCGCGGGGATCCGGCCTACGTGCTGCGGGAAGGCATGGTCATGTCGATGGAGACGGAGTTCCAGCATCCGGACGTCGGCGACATCAAGATGGAGGACGTCGTCGCCGTGACCGCCGGCGGCTGCGAGTGCCTGACGCCGGCCGCGCGCGGCTGGATCAGGGCGGGAGCGTCCGGGTGCTGAAGGTCGGCCTGGCCGGCACCGGCTTCATCAGCGACGAGCACGTGCTGGGCTACCGCGGCTCTGCCGACGCCGAGATCGTCGCCGTGTGCGACCTGGACCTCGGCCGCGCCCGCGGCTGGCTGGAACGATGGGGGCTGCCCGCGGCGCGCGCTTACGACGGCATCGAGCGCATGCTGGATGGCGAGCAACTCGACCTGGTGGAGATCCTTACCCCGCAGACCCGTCACTGCGAGCACGTGCTGCTGTGTGCCGGCGCCGGCGTGCCGTTCATCAGCGTGCAGAAGCCGATGGCCGTGGGGATCGCGCAGTGCGAGCGGATGATCGAGGCGTGCCGCGGCGCGGGCGCGGTGCTGCGGCTGTACGAGAACTACGTCTTCTACCCCGTCTACCACGAGGCGAAGCGGCTGCTCGACGACGGCGTCATCGGCGCTCCCACGTCGGTCCGCGTGCATACCATCGGCGGGGTGCGCGACGGCGCGCCGTGGCCTGATTTCTGGGTCCCGGTCGACGTGCGGCAGAGCCGCTCCTCGGTGCTGGTCGGGGACGACGGCCTGCACAAGTTCTCGCTGGCCTGCTGGCTCATGGACCGCGAGATCGAGCGGGTCGGCGCCTGGATCGACCCGGAGACGCCACTGGATGCCCCTGCCTTCATCCGCGCGAAGTTCCGGACGGAACCGGGGGAGCCTGCCAGGTACGCGCAGATCGACTTCAACTTCTCGGCCAAGCTTGCCATCCCCTGCGACGTCTGGCTCGACGACTTCGTGGAGATCTGCGGCGAGCGCGGCGTCATGTGGATCCACCAGTGCGCCGGAGCGGGAGACCGCACGCTGTTCCGGGGCAACCGGATGTCGGGCAGCAGCGCTTTCCCGCCCATCGCCGTGTTCGTGGACGGCCGGGTGACCACGTATCTCGATCATCTCTCGCCACGGGAGCGCAACTGGTCGACGTCGTTCGCCGCCTGCACCCGGCACTTCGTCGGGGTGGCCACGGACGGAGGCACGCCGATCTGCACCGGCGAGCAGGGCAGGGACCTGAACCGCTACGCGACCGCGGCGCTGCTGTCGGCGCAGGAACGGCGCGACGTGGACGTGAGCGAGATCACGTCCGAGGCGGAGGAACGGGGCGCGTTCGAGCTCCGCGACAACTTCTGCCGCATGGAATCGATCATGGAGGCAACCTGATGAAACCGATCGCACAGCTCAGCAAGGGAATGGCAAGCGGACGCACCGTGGTCGCCATCGGCGCCTACGACGCCTTCTCCGCGCGGATCGTGGAGAAGGCCGGGTTCGATGCCGTGTACGTGGGCAGCTACGCCACGGAGGCGGCCACGCTCGGCAAGCCGGACCTGGCGCTGATGAGCAAGACCGACCGCCTGGCCATCGCCCGCAACATCGTCAAGGCGGTCGACATTCCGGTCATCGTCGACGCGGAGGAGGGCTACGGCAACGCGATCAGCGTGATGGACACTGTCCGCGACTTCGAGGACACCGGCGCCGCCGGCATCCACCTGGACGACGAGGCGCTGCCGTCCAAGTGCCCGTTCCTGCCCGGCATCCCGCAGAACGAGCTGATCAGCACGGACGAGATGTGCGGCAAGGTCGAGGCCGCCGCGCGCGCCAAGACCGATCCCGACTTCAAGGTCATCGTGCGCTCCGACGTCATCGGCACCGTGCCGCGGGAGGTGTACTACCGCGAGAAACGCATCGAGGAGGTGGTGCGGCGCAGCAGGGCCTACGCCGGCGCGGGTGCAGACGCCATCTTCGTCATGGCGCTCACCGACGAGGAGGTCGACCACTTCGCGCGCGAGATCGACGCGCCGCTGGTCGGCATCTTCGCCACCGCCGAGCCGCTACCCATCGCCAGTTTCGAGCGGGCCGGCTATCCGCTGGTGATCGGGTCGCTGGTCGGCATCTACGCCGCCGGCAAGGGCCTGCTGCGGGCGATGCGCAAGCTGGCTGCGACCCGCGACTGGAATGCGATCCAGGACGAGATGATCGACGACGCCGAGTTCTTCGACATCGTCGACGTCGAACGGTACCGGTCCTACTACGAGGACTTCAGAATCCGCTGATGGTACGCGGTATGTGGAACTACGCCGTCAAGGCGCCGGACGTGGAGGCGGCCACCCGCTTCTACGTCGAGCACATGGGAGCCGAGTTCCGGATGAGCGGCACGGCGTTCGGCTGCCGGTATGACGTCGTCCGCATGGGGCACACGCGCCTGCTTATCTTCGACCGCGCCCCCTACGAGGAGGCGCACGGCATGGACCTGCCGCCCGGGTTCCTGCACGTCGTCTACGAGGTCGACGACCACGAAGCCCACGTCGCCATGCTGCGGAAGGCCGGGGTGCGCTTCCTGATCGAGCCGCAGGAGATCGACACCGCCGTGGGCCGCCGCAAGATCGCCTTCTTCGAAGCGCCGGACGGGATCCGCACCGAGGTGATGGAGATCCTCGAAGACCGGGAGGAGGAAGCCGTCCGCTCCGCCTGACGCAGCGCTTCCAGCCAGACAGAAAGGGCGCGGCCTCCTGGCCGCGCCCTGAGGGTCGAGTCGACCTCGGAGTGCTACTGGAACTTGAGGTTGATCTCGTTCATGCGGTCCTGGACGATGCGCAGGTCGCCGCCTTCCTCCCAGCGCGCCATCCACTCGTCGAACGCGGACAGGTCCTTGGCGCCGGTGATCAGCTCGACGAACAGCACGTTCATCTGGCCGCTGACGTCCATCTTCCGCCACAGGTCATCCCCGTTCTCGTCCGTGATGGGGAAGAACCGGTTGGTGGGAACCCGCCGGATGCTCACGTCGGAGTAGATGCCGTCCGGGTTCTTGTGGAAATCGTCCAGCGCCTTGATGACGCCGGGGTGCTGCCAGTTCGCCCTGTGCGGCGTGTAGCTGTACAGCGCTCCCCAGAAGTAGCCGGCGCCGATCTGCTTGGCGGCGTCGATGCCGATGAACTCCTCCTTGCGCTCCGGGAATCCGAACTCGTTGATCTCCCAGTGCTTGCCCTCGATGCCCAGGTTGGTCAACGTGTTGTACGCCTCATCCGTGTTCATCTTGTCCATGATCTGCATGATGAAGTGCAGGTCGTCCGGACGTGACTCCAGGTGCCGGCCGAATCCATAGGAGCCGCCGTGGAACGGGTTCCACACGTAGCGAGCCGCCCGCACGTCGTCGAAGAAGCGCGGGAAGGGTCCCATCTTGATCTCCGCCTCAGGCACCACCTTGCGGATCCAGTTGCCCTCCGTGCCGGGGCGGTCCAGCGAGTCGTCCCATGAGCCGTAGCCGATCCACTCCTTGACGATGGTCTCGCCGTTGCGGAACAGGTTGACGTTGGTGCCGGAGTCGATGGTCGGGAACTCCGGATCGATGTAGCCCTTCTCGAACCAGTCGCGCGCCACCTCGTAGCCCAGCTTCATCTCCGGCTGGTTGAAGCCGTGCACGAGCACGCCGTCCCGGACGTTCCAGCGCCACTGCGCCCAGCCGGTGCCGTCGAAGATCATCGGGAAGCACTGCCAGGTCAGACCCTTGGCGGGACAGGAGTACGGATAGTCGTTCGGATTCGCCGCCTTGTAGGCCGCGAACACCGCCTCGATCTCCTCGAACGTGCCGGGCACGTCGTCGAAGCCCAGACCCTGCAGCACGTCCAGACGCCAGGCGATGCCGTGCGGGAACTGGCCGCCGAACCAGACGTTCGGGATCTGCACCAGCTTGCCGTCGCGATGGAAGCGGTCCCAGGTGCCCTGCTCGTTGAGGCCGACGACCTTCATCACGTCCACCAGCGCCTGGTAGATGCCGGGCATGTACTCCTGGACGTCCTCGAGCGTGAAGCGGGCCGTGCCCTGCTTCATGATCTCTTCGTTCCACCAGACCGGGAACACGTCCGGCATGTCGCCCGATGCCAGCAGCAGGTTGAGCTTCTCGGTCACCTCGCTGTCGGCGTCCACGCCTTCCGGGAGGATGGTCACCGGGCGGCCCAGGTCGCGCTCGATCCACTCCTCGACGGTCGTGAACACCTCGGTGCGCTCCTCGGGCACCTGGCGCAGACCGAACCAGCGGATCTCCAGCGGCGCGTCTGCCGCTCCCTCTCCTTCACCGGCGCCGAGCGCCAGCGCCGCGCTGCCGAACAGCAGCAATGCGCCGATCATGAATGTAAGCGATTTCTTCATCACTCACTCTCCTCGAATGGAATTGTCCGCCCTGCAACGCAGGGCCGCCCCGCAGGGCGTAGGTTGATTTGTGTACATGGCCTCACCCTTTCAGGGACCCCAGGATGATGCCCTTGACGAAGTACCGCTGCATGAAGGGGTACGTACAGAGTATCGGCACCGTCGATACCATCAGGATGGCGGCCTTGATGGTCTCCGGCGTGTACTGGCGGACCAGCTCTTCCTGGCGCTGGATCGCCTGCACGTCGGCTCCCAGGCCGGAGTAGGCGAAGTTGCTCTCCAGCAGCACGCGGCGCAGCAGGATCTGCAGCACCTTGATCTTGGGGCTGGTAATGTAGATGAGCGCGTCGAACCAGGAGTTCCAGTGCAGGACCATCGTCCACAGCGCCACGGTGGCGATGATCGGCATCGACAGCGGCACCACGATGCGGGCGAAGATGACCAGGTCGTTGGCGCCGTCGATGCGGGCGCTCTCCTCCAGCTCCTCCGGCAGCGCCATCAGGTAGTTGCGGGCGATGATCAGCGTGAACGGGTCGACCAGGATCGGAAGGATCAGCGACCAGATCGAGTTGATCAGTCCCAGGGTCCGAACCAGGACGAAGAGGGGGACGATGCCGCCACTGAACAGCATCGTGATCAGCACGAAGATGGTCCAGAAGGTGCGCAGCGGCAGGTAGCGCTTGGCCAGCGGGTACCCCATGGACATCGTCACGGCGACGGTCAGCGCGGTGCCGAGCGCGGTGCGCAGAACGGTCCAGAAGTAGGCGTTGCCGATCGCCGGGGTCTGGAGGATGCGGCCATAGGAGGCCAGGCTCATGGCTCCCGGCCGGGGGAAGGCCTTGAAGCCGATCTTCATCGCTTCCTCGGCCGTGCTCAGCGACAGGGTGATCTGGCGCATGAACGGGTACAGGATGGTGATGCAGAACAGCACCATCAGGACGGCGTTGGTCGTGTCGAAGACCTTCTCGCCCAGCGGCTTCTGCAGCGCCATCGCCGCCTACCAGAGGCCGTAGCCGGTGAAACGCCGCACGATCCGGTCGACGGCCAGCACGAGCACCAGGGCGATCACGTTCTTGGTCAGTCCCACGGCGGTACCGAACTCGAACTCGAAGCCCTGCAGGCCGACCCGGTAGATATAGGTGTCGATGATGTCGGCTATCTCGTAGACCAGGGTGTTGTAGAGGTTGAAGATCTGGTCGAAGCCGGCGTTGAGGATCTGCGACATGCTCAGGATCAGCAGAATGGCGGTCACCGGCAGGATGCCGGGCAGGGTGATGGAGATCGCGCGCCGCCAGCGGCTCGCCCCGTCCACCACGGCCGCCTCGTAGAGCTCGGGATTGATGCTCGACATGGTGGCCAGGTAGATGATCGTGCCCCAGCCCACCTCCTTCCAGATGCCGGAGATGATCAGGATCGGGATGAACCAGGTCTGGCTGGTCAACAGCACCGTCGGCTCCATGTCGAGCAGGCGGACGATGAATCCGTAGATGCCGCGGCGCGACAGCAGCTCCGTGATCAGGCCGGCCACCACGACCCAGGACAGGAAGTGCGGGAGGTAGGAGATGGTCTGCACCGTGCGCTTGAACTTGGTGTTGAAGATCTCGTTCAGCAGCAGCGCCAGGATGATCGGCATCGGGAAGCCGAAGATGATGCGCAGCGCGCTGATCTCGACCGTGTTCCAGAACACGCGGGCGACGTCCTGCCCCTCGAACAGGCGGCGGAAGTGCCTGAGTCCCGCCCAGGGACTGAGCAGGATGCCCTGGTGGACGTCGTACTCCTTGAAGGCCAGCACGAGGCCGTAGATCGGGACGTACTTGAACACGACGAAGTAGGCGATGCCGGGCAGCATCAGCAACATCAGGTAGCGGTGGCGGTACAGCTCCCGCATCAAGCTGGGCTTGCGATACTCCACCAGCTCGGCGGGGGCGACGGCTGTTGCGGAAGAGCGATCGGCCATGCGGGGAACCTCGGGCAGTCTAACCTTTCAGGGCTCCGATGAGGGCGCCCTTGACGAAATACTTCTGCATGAAAGGGTAGGCGAGCAGGATCGGTAACGTCGTCACCAGCAAGATGGCGGCCTTGATGGTCTCCGGCGTGTACTCGCGCATCAACCGCTCCTGGGCCATCATCTGCGCTGCGGTCTCCGTGGTGCCGAGCCCGGCGTAGCTGAAGTCGCTCTCCAGGAGCACGCGACGGAGCAGTTGCTGCACTACCTTGATGCGCGGATCGGTGATGTAGATCAGGGCGTCGAACCACGCGTTCCAGTGTTCGACGATGGTCCAGAGCGCCACCACCGCGAACACGGGCTTTGCCATTGGCATGACGATGCGGAAGAACACCAGCAGCTCGCCGGCGCCGTCGATGCGGGCGCTCTCCTCCAGGTCCTCCGGCAGGGTCAGCATGTAGCTGCGCATCACGATCAGGGCAAAGGCTGAAATCAGCCCCGGCAGCACCAGCGCCATCAGCGTGTTGATCAGGCCCAGGCCGCGCACCAGCAGGTAGGTGGGGATCAGCCCGCCGGAAAAGAACATGGTCGCGAACACGAATATGGTCCAGAAGCGGCGCAGCGGCAGGTAGCGCTTGGCCAGCGGGTAGGCCATCAGGCCGGTGACCAGCAACGTCAGGGTGGTGCCGACGCCGGTACGCGCCAGGGTCCAGAAGTAGGCGCGGGCGATGGAGTCGGTCTGGAAGATGCGCTCGTAGGACGCCACGGTGATCTGCTGAAAGTTGGGAAGGATGTGGGCGCCGAACCTCAGCGCCTCTTCCGCGGTGCTGAGCGAGATGGTGATCTGGCGCATGAACGGCAGCAGGATGGACACCGACAGCAGGATCAGGAACAGGTGGTTGGCCACGTCGAAGATCCTGCCGCCGGCCCCGGTCGTGCGCAGGGCGGGGCTCCGCCGCTCCGTCTGAGGCATCGCGGCGAGCATAGCCGATGCGGCGATCTCTACCTACACTGAGCCGTCATGACTCGCTTCTCTGTGTCGCCCGGCGGCGGCGCTCCGGACCGGTTCGAGACCGTTCGGAAGGCCCTGCAGGCCGTCCGCGAGCTGCCACGGCCGTGGACGGGCGACGTGGTGATCGACCTGGAGCCGGCCGTGTACCGCCTGACGGAGCCGATCGAGATCGGCCCGGACGACGGCGGGCGCGACGGCCATACCCTCACCATCCGTACCCGGCCGGGAGGCGGGCGGGCGGTGCTGGACGGGACCCGCCTCGTCGAAAGCTGGCAGCCGTCCGGGCCCGGGCGTTGGCGTACGTCGGCCGGTGAGCGACGCTTCGGCTCCCTGTTCATCGACGGTGCGCGCTGCGCGCAGGCGCGGTGGCCGGCCGACGGCTACGCCCGCGGGCTGGGATACGACCCGGACGCGCCGCGCCGCCGCATGCGCATCCCGACTGCGGACCTGCCCCCGATCGCGGACCCCGGCGCGCTGCAGGTCTTCGTGTGGCCGGGCGGCGACAGCGGCGAGTGGAACTGGTTCTCGGAACTGGCCGCAGTCGAGGACTTGGACCGCGCGGGCGGCATGCTGACGCTGGCCGGCGACGGCCGCTATCCGCTGGGACCGGGCACGCGGTTCTTCCTGCTAGGTGCGGTCGAGTTCCTGGATCTACCAGCCGCGGCGCCGCGCTACGTGCTGGACCGCGGCACGGGTGAGGTGCTGCTGCACCTCGACGGCGAGGTCGCCGGGCACGAGGTCAGCGCCGCCGCCGTCCCGGCCCTGGTGACCATCCGGGGCCGCGACGGGTCCGCGGTCAGTGACGTCCGCCTGGAGAACCTGGCGCTGCGCGGGTGCGACTTCCCGCACGAGTTGCCCGCAGGCACCGGGCCGCCGTCCGCGGTCGCGCCCGCCACGGGCGCCGTGTACGTCACGCACGCCGAGCGCGTCGCCGTGGTGGGTTGCGAGATCACGGCCACCGGCCTGCACGGCGTCCATATCGACGGCGCCAACCGCGAGGTGACGGCAGCCGACTGCTGGCTGCACGACATCGGCCACACCGGCGTGCAGGCCGACGCGCGCCCGCTGACCCGCCGGTTCGCCAGCCGCGGCCATCGCATCGTCAACAACCTGATCCATCACACCGGGCGGTGCGTCGGCCACGGCGCCGGCATCCAGCTCTTCTCCGCCGGGGAGTGCGCGGTGGCGCACAACCGCGTCCACCACACGCCGCGCTACGCGGTCAGCATCAAGGGACCGCGGCCGGGCACGATCGTCGGCAGCCGCATCGACGGCGTGACGGTCACCCGCGAGAACGCCCACGAGTTCATCCACTCGCGCGACAACGTGGTCGAGTACAACGACCTGTCGCACGCCAACACCGACTCGCAGGACACCGGCGTGTTCGAGTCCTGGGGGCCGGGGCTGGACAACGTGGTGCGCAACAACCGCGTGCGCGACAGCGAGATCCGCTTCTCCTTCGGCTTCGGGATCTACCTGGACGACGCCAGCAATCGCATGACCGTCGAGCGCAACCTCGTGCACGGCCTGCAGCGCAGCCGGGCGGCGGCGCGCGGCGAGCTCGGGCTCCTGCGCCACCCGATCTACTCCAAGGGGATCGGCAACGTCTTCCGCGACAACGTCGTGGCCGACAACGGCGCCGCGGCCTGCTTCGGCAGCTTCGAGATGGCCGGCGAGCCCTGCCGGGACCTGACGCTGGAGCGCAACGTCTTCGCCGACTGCGGACCGGCGGTCTACAGCTTCCAGAACTGGTCGGATGACCGCCTCGCGTCAGCGGACCGCAACCTGTTCTTCGACCCTGACGGCTCCTATCTCGTGGACGGCGTGCCGGGCGTGACGGATCTGGACGGCTGGCGGTCGCATCCGGCCGGCCACGACCGGGCGTCGCTGACGGCCGATCCCGGCTTCATGGATGCCCGGCACGGCGACTTCCGGCTCAGGCACGACTCGCCGGCGTGGGCGCTGGGCATCGAGCCGATCGACCTGGCCGCCATCGGCCTGCAGCCCGACCACCCGTTCGCCGACCCGGACGATCCGGTCGCGGCGGTGATCGTGGCGGCCGACGACGGCCGGCCCTTCGTGCGTCTCTCCGTCGGCGAAACGGTGCGATTCCACCTGACGGTCCGCAGCGAACGCGGATTCGTCCTCGATCCGGGGGCACTGGAGGTGTTCTGGAGCAGCCGCACGCCGCGCGTAGCGGCGGTGGACGTCGGCGGCGAGGTCACGGCTAACGCATCCGGCGTGTCGCGGATCATCGCGGCGGCGTGCCGCGGCGGCCGGATACTCTCGGGCGGCGTGGACGTCGTGGTGTCCTGATCGCGGCCAGCGGTCACGAGGTCGCCCGGTACCTCTCGAGCACGCGGCGGTCGGGCTCGAAGCCGATGCCCGGGGTCGTGGGGATGGTGAACGTCATGCCGGGGCCGACGGCCGGCGGGGTCAGGTTGAGCTCCTCGCGCAGCGGGTTCCAGGTGCGGTCCAGCTCCAGCAGCGGATGGCCCGGCAGGAGCGCCGGCGGGCAGGGGGCGAGCATGGCCAGCACCTGCAGGGAGGCGGCGACGGCGATTCCCGTGCCCCAGACGTGGGGGATGCAGCGCACGTGCGCGGTGTCGGCGAGGTCGGCGATCTTCAGCATCTCCGTGATGCCGCCGGCGGCGCAGCAGTCCGGCTGCACGATGTCGGCGGCTTCGTGGCGCAGCAGATCGGCGAAGCCCCAGCGCCCGAACTCCGCCTCGCCGGTGGATATGGCGATCGGCGACTCCCGCCGGAAGCGGCCCAGGCCGCGCAGGTCCTCCGGGATCAGCGGCTCCTCGAACCAGTCGATGCCCGCCGGATGAATGCGGCGCGCCACCTCCAGAGCCGCCGCCCGGTCGTACGCGTGGTTGGCGTCCACCATGATCCGCACGTCCGGACCCACGGCGTCGCGCACGGCGTTGACGACCGTGACGTCATCGTCGATGCCGAAGCCGATCTTGAGCTTCAGGGCCGTGAAGCCCGCTTCGACGTAGCGCAGGGCCTCATCCACGAGCAGCGGCGCCTGGCCCGTCAGGCTGCCGGCGGCCCGCTTGCGGTAGAAGCCGGTGGCGTAGGCGGCGACCCGGCTGCGGTAGTTGCGCCCCGCAAGCCGGTGGCACGGCACCCCGAAGTGCTTCCCGGCCAGGTCCCACAGCGCGATGTCCACGGCGCTGAGCGCCTCCAGCGCCGTCCCCTTGCGGCCGTGGTCGCGCATCGCGGTGTAGAGCTCCAGCCATCGCGTCTCGCGGTCGAGGGCGTCGCGCCCCAGCAGCAGCGGCGCGTACACCTCGTCGATGAGTGCCGCGTTGGTCGCCGGGGGACCGAACGCCTCCCCGTATCCGACGGTGCCGTCGGCGGTCTCGATCTCCACCACCAGGGCGCGGCGGCGCAGGAACCAGGCCTGCGAGTAGGCAAACACCTCGCCGTCCGGCAGGTCGACGCTCAGGATGGTCGGGCGGACGTGGGCGATCTTCATGCCCGGAGCATATAGTGAATGGCATGGCCAAGATCGTGATCATCGGCGCGGGCAGCGGCTTCGGCAGCCGGCTGTCCATCGACATCCTGGCGCGCGAGAGCCTCGCCGGCTCCACCATCGCGCTGTGCGACATCCACGCGGGGCGGCTCGCCCAGGTGCGCGACTACGTGCAGCGAGCGATCGACGCGCACGGGCTGCCCGGCACCGTGGTGGCCGGTACGGACCGCCAGGAGCTGCTGCCGCACGCCGACTGCGTGGTGACGGCGGTCTCCATCGGCGGCGCGGCGTACTGGGGCGAGCCCTACCGGTCGGAGGTGGAGATCCCGCTCTCCTACGGGGTCGTGCAGACGGTGGCAGACACCGTCGGCGTGGGCGGAGTGTTCCGCTTCCTGCGCACGGCGCCCGAGCACCTGCAGTTCGCGCGCGACATGGAGCGCCTCTGTCCCGACGCGCTCATGCTCAACTACACCAACCCAATGTGCATGCTGACTTGGCTGCACTCGGTCGGCTCCTCGATCCGGAACGTTGGCCTCTGCCACAGCGTGCAGGGCACCACCAGGAAGCTGGCCGGGGCGCTGGGGGTGGACTACGACCGCGTGAGCTACCTGGTGGCCGGCATCAACCACCAGGCGTGGGTGTTGCGGCTGCGCCACGGCAGGGAGGACCTGTATCCGCGGCTGCGCGACGTGCTCGACACGCACGAGGCATTCTCCGACGACCGGGTGCGCGCCGAGATGATGCGCCAGTTCGGCTACTTCGTGACCGAGAGCACGCCCCACAACTCCGAGTACCTGCCGTACTTCAACCGCACCCCGGAGCTGCGCGACCTTTACGGCGTCGCCAGCCGCGCCCCCATTCCGATGGAGAACACGCGGGTGCGCGACTGGATGAAGGACTCAGGCGGGGAGGGGGACGGTGAGGGCGACGTGCCGCCGCTGGCTCCCTCCCACGAATACGCCTCGATGATCATCGAAGCGCGCCTCACCGGGAGGCCGTTCGCCTTCAACGGCAACGTCATGAATCACGGCTCGATCACGAATCTCCCGGAGCGCTGCTGTGTCGAGGTGCCGTGCCTGGCCGACGGCGAGGGGGTTCATCCCACCTTCGTCGGGCCGCTGCCGGCGCAGTGCGCGGCCCTGAACATGAGCAACATCGCCGTGCAGGAGCTGGCCGTGCAGGCGGTGTTGGAGCGCGACCGCGAGGCCGCCTTCCACGCCTGCGCCCTCGATCCGCTGACCGCCTCCGTGGTCCCGCTGCCGAAGATCAGGCAGATGTTCGACGAGCTCTGGGCCGCCGAGGGCGACCGCCTGGCCTACTACGAGTAGATATGCGGGGTTTACGCTCGATTGGATCTTGCGGTACGTAGTGTTCCGAAGGGGCTCCCGGACTGCGAAACAGGCCTGATATGAAACCAAGGGTATACGTGGAAACTACCGTGGTCAGCTATCTAACAGCCCGCCCGGCGCGCGATGTCGTTATCGCAGGTCGTCAACAGAGTACCCGTGACTGGTGGAGCGATGCGGCTGCCCGCTTCGAGCTCGTGGCGTCTGAACTGGTGTTCAACGAGGCTGCTCAGGGTGATGTCGAAGCTGCTCGAAATCGGATGGACGTTCTGACCTCGCTGACGCCCCTTGATGCAACGCGGGAGGCTCTGGAGTTGGCTCAACGCTTGGTCGAGGAAGGGGCGGTGCCGGCCGTGGCGGCAGAAGACGCCGCCCACATCGCAATCGCGGTCGCCAATGGAATCGAGTATCTGGTGACGTGGAATTATCGACACATCGCCAATGCTGCAAGTCGATCACTGATCGAGAAAGTGTGTCGCAGCGAAGGCTTTGAGCCAGTGATAATCTGCTCGCCCGATGAACTCATGGAGTATGATCATGACACCGGATGATCCCATCGTATCTCAAGTGCGCGAAGCACGCGACAAACACGCTGCTCAGTTCGCCTATGATCTTGAGCGAATATTTGATGACATAAAGGACAAGCAGCAATCGTCAGGACGAGAGTACGTTCGCTACTCAGCTCGACGTTCCTCCAGAGAAGCGCCGTCGATTCGCTGACTGCCGCCGTGGTCCCGCTGCGAAGATCAGATGTTCGACCGGCTCTGGGCGGTCGAAGGTCCGCTTGGCCTACGAGTAGCATGTGCGTGGCGAACGAGCCCACTCGGTCGGGGTCGTTCCTCTCGGCGTCATGAAACGCTCACATCGCCGGGCGCATGAGGGTTCTTCGGAGTGGCTGGCGGATGACTATCGGAGTCTTCAGAGGAACTACCAGTTGCGAAACGGCAGAGAGCTGGATTCTCGGTTCACAGCCGCTGGGAAGGTACGTCGATCGCACGGACATGGAGCGCTTCAAGCGGGCTTGTGCAGAGACATGGCGGAGGATTAATGGGACCCTGTGGGCTGACCACCTCCTGATGGTCGTTGATCGGACTAGCTGAAGCGGCTTGTTCGGGCTCGCACGAGCTCCGGACGGAGGATCCGCAATCACGGGATAGCCGACCGTACAGCGTCCGCCAACTCGCCAACTTCGTTGCGCGGCACCGGGCGTCCTCGCGCCATCGGTATTGGGCCGCTCGGTCGAATAAAGAAACCCCAGGACGAGTGCCGCGTCGAGGCGGTAGAATCCGTATCCTGCGGCCGCGCGCCGAGATGATGCAAATCTCCGCGACCGCTATTGCATTGAGGTGCCGTGCCTGGCCGACGGCGAGGGGGGGCCACCTTCGCGGTGCCGCCGCCGCGAGCCGCTCACGCGTCGGGCGCGGTCTCCAGGACTCCGATCTTCTCCAGTATCTTCTGCGCCTTCTCCACCGCCTCGGCGTTGGGGCTGTTGGCGACCGCACGCTTGAGCGCGATAATGGCGTGTTCGTCGCCCTGCTCGGCCAGCTCCATCGCCTCCGCGAAGGCCGCTTCACCGAACCGCGTCTCCTGCGCGATCACGTCGAACCGGGAAGACTTCCAGTAATACTTCAGCGGGTCGTCCTCGGTCCAGTCCTGGTACACCTCTTCCCAGGTGAGGACGTCGACCAGGTGCGGCTTGAGCTGATTCTCCGACACCGGCAGGCCGTTGCGCTGGTAGCGGTTGTCGAGCGAGACGCGCAGCCGATCCTCGGTCAGGTTGGGCAGGGCGCCGTGCACCATCAGGCAGCCGAAGATCAGCGTGTCGCCGATCTCGAAGTCACTGCAGCGCGGGATGCCACGCTGCTCCGGATCGGTCACCTTCTGGCCGCCGGCACCGAGCGAGAAGTGATGGTCCACCACCTTGCCCACCTTATGGGAGCCCTCGACCACCGCCAGGGGACCGAGCTCCAGCGGGCAGTCGCCCACGGGGGTCCATACGCTGATCACCTCCAGGTTGCTCTGAAAGTGGACGAAGTCCTGGTGAAACGGCGTGGTGTGCTCGGTGTACTTCGGGAACCACAGGCGGGTGATCTTCATCGGGTGGGGCATCACCGGCCCGTCGACGATGGTCCCGATCAGGTCCACCACCTCAGGCCAGTGTCCGGAGGCGTGCATGGAACGAAGCTTCTGCACCTGCGCATACACGCGCGAGTACTCGCGGTTGCCTTCGGTGACCGCCTTGGCCGGGTCCACCCGGCCCTCCTCCAGCCTGCTGCCGGGCACGATCCAGTCACTCGCTCCCCGGAGCGTCTCGAGGATTTCGAGGCGCAGTTGCCAGAGCCGGTCGGGCTCCTGGAACTTGCGCAGGAACAGGTACCCTTCCTCTTCGAACCGCCGGCGCAGCTCCGCCGGGTCCGACAGGGCGTCGTTGGACACGCGAAACGGCTGCAGATCCATATCGCCTGCACCATATCGGCCTCGCGCGGGGTGGGCAACTTGTGCGCCGCGTCGCTGCCGAAGGCGCTCGACGGCTTGAGGTTCGCTCGGTCATCGAAGCCGAAGCGCCGGCACCGTCGGCTCGGGTTGACCGCTTCGGCGCCGAAGTCGTGGCGGCGTCGCTGTAGCCGAGTTCGCGCTTGACGTAGTCGAACAGGCTGGAGAAGCCGCGGCGCAGGTAGACGCGGCGGGATTCGATCTCGCACAGATGATCGATGACGAGGACATGAACCTGGTGGTCGAGGCTGGCGAGCTTGCCGTGTGCGCCGTTCGAATGGCGCCTTTCCTGGTCCGGACGCCATCCGCGGCCGGACGGCCACCGCTTCACACCGGGCCCGATCGCACAGCGGCCGCCAACTCCGTTGCGCGGCACAGGGCCGTTCTCGCGGCTGCGGGATGGGGCCGCTCGGTTTGGTGCAGGAGCCCCAGGACGAGGGCAGCGTCGAGGCGATAGAGAAGGTCGATGATCCGCGGCGTCCGCATCGGTCCGCAGATGTTCTCGTAGGCGACGCGAAGCCGCGTGCATGGGTGCCACCACTCCGCGATTCGCACGAACTCCAGGGCGGGGTCTCCCATCAGGGCATTGGACCAGTCGATGATGGCTCGAACGGAGCCCGCCGCCGCAAGAATGTTGGGCGGACGAATGTCCATGTGCAGAAGCGACGGGCGGTAGCTGCGAAGCCTGAGGACGCTCTCGATCCGGTCAGTGTCGGGAACCGGGAGTGACACGCCGGTCGCCTTCTCGAGTTCATGAGCCCGTCGCGTGATCCGGCGTGCGATGCAGTAGGCGAACGGCAGACCCTCGTGAGCGACCGGGGTTCGAGGCGCCGTGCAGGCGTGTATCCGGCTGAGCAGATGAGCCAGATGATCGTCGCTCACCTCGCAGGTCTCATCATGCTCGACGAACTTCTGGATCAGGCACGGGTACGGGCCGTCGGTCACCAGGCCGAGACTGATCGGAACCGGGATTCCCTGCGAGCGCAGGTAGCGGCTCAGATGCTCTTCCTGGCGCAGAAGGGCGCGCGCAGAGCAGGAAGGATCGTTCGCATTGCCCAAGTCGTCGTGCGGTGCCGTCTTCAGCACGACGTTGTCCCCTGCGCCGATCACCGCGCGAAAGACGGTGAACTCCGCCCCCTGCTTATAGCGAGTAATGGAGTGCACGCGAGTCCCGAGCTGCCGACGAATGTGGGCCGCCAGCACATCGCGATCTATCACGCCGCTCACGAGAACGTCTCCCGATTGTAAACGGTGCATCAGGGCACGGTGATAGACTGACCGGAATCGCGGGGAGCACTTGAATGCCGGAGAGCAGCATCGACCTGTACGTATCGCCCGCGGGTGACGACGCCTGGAGCGGCCGTCATCCCGATCCGACCGGGAACGGCAGCGACGGGCCGTTCGCGACCCTGGAGGCGGCCCGCGATGCGCTGCGGGAGCGGGGTCGTTCCGGGGCGGCCGGCGGCGCGACGGTGTGGCTGCGCGGCTGGAGCTACCAGCGGGAGGCGTCCTTCGAGCTCGGCGCCTCCGACGGCGGCAGCGAGGACGCGCCGGTCGTCTACCGCGCCTTCCCGGGCGAGGAGGTGCGGCTGATCGGCGGACGCAGCGTGTCGGGGTTCCGGCCGGTCGCCGGGTCCGGCGCCACCGCGGAGGCGTGGCAGCGCCTGTCGCCGGCCGCCCGAAGCCACGTGCTGGTGGCGGACCTCCGCTCGCAGGGCATCAGCGATTACGGCACGCTCGAGCCGGCAGGCTTCGGCCGCGGCCGGCGGCCGACCGCCCTGGAGGTGTTCCACCGGGACCGGCGCATGACCCTGGCGCGCTGGCCCGATCACTCGTTCGTGAACGTCGCCCGCGTCGACGTGCCCGGCCGCAGTGGCACCGACGACGTGCCATGGGACGCCAGCAGCGACGAGCCCAACCGCAGCTTCGAGTACTTCGGCGACCGGCCGCGCGGCTGGCGCGAACCCGCCGAGGCGCTCGTGCACGGCTACTGGACCTACGACTGGGCCGACTCCTACCAGCGCATCGAGTCCATCGACCTCGACGCCCGCCTGGTCACCACCGATCAGCCCGGCGCCTACGGCTACACCACCGGACAGCGCTACTACTACCTGAACGTGCTGGAGGAGCTGGACTCTCCGGGCGAGTGGTACCTGGACCGGCGCGCCGGTCTCCTGTACTTCTGGCCGCCGGGCGATCCGTCACCGCCGGAGGTGGCGGTCACGGTGTCGATCCTGACGGAGCCGGTGGTCGCCATCCGCGGCGCCTCGCACGTGCGGGTCCGCGGCATCACCGTCGAGTGCTGCCGGGGCGACGGCATCGCCATCAGCGGCGGCCGGGACGCCACCGTCTGCTGCTGCGAGGTCCGCAACACCGGGGAGTACGGCATCAGGGTGGAAGAGGGCAAAGGCCACCGCATCGAGCGGTGCGGGATCCATCACACCGGCGCCGGCGGCGTGTCGCTCACGGGGGGCGACCGCCGCACGCTGACTCCCGGCGGCCACGTGGTCGAGAACTGCGACATCCACCACTTCAGCCGCCTGCAGCTCACCTACACGCCCGCGGTCGACCTGCACGGCGTCGGCCACCGGGTGGCGCACAACCACCTGCATGACGCGCCGCACACCGCCGTGCTGCTGACGGGCAACGACCACGTCGTGGAGCTCAACGAGATCGACCACGTCTGCACCCAGACCGGCGACGCGGGCGCCTTCTACATGGGGCGCGACTGGACCGAGCGGGGCAACGTGGTCAGGCACAACTTCTTCCACGACTTGGGCATCTTCGGCTACGGCCGGCACGGGGTGCGGGCGGTCTACCTGGACGACTGCGCCAGCGGCACCACGATCTACGGCAACGTCTTCCTGCGCTGCACGCGCGCCGTGCTGATCGGCGGCGGCCGCGACAACCGGGTGCAGAACAACCTGTTCGTGCACTGCGAGCCGGCCGTCCAGCTCGACGGGCGCGGCCAGTGCCTGACCGAGCAGTGGCGGGACATGGTCTACAACACCATGCGCCCCCGGCTCGAGGAGATGAACCACCACGATCCGCCCTACGCCGAGCGGTACCCGCAGCTTGCCGAGCTGGACGCCGTGTACGAGGCCGGCGGCGGCTTCGCGCCCACCGGCAACGTGATCGCCAACAACCTCTGCTATGGCGGACGCTGGCTGCTCACCCTGCGCGACGTCGACCCCCACCTGCTGCCGGACGACGGGAACCTGATCGGGGTCGACCCCGGCTTCGCCGACGAGCAGAACGACGACCTGCGGCTGGCGACGGGATCGCTCGCCTACGAGGCCGGCATGCAGGCGATCCCCTTTGACCGCATGGGCCCGGCCGCCGAGATCGGCCCCGAACGCTAGATCCCGTCGAACACGCCTCCGAACAGGCCGTCCGGATTGCGCAGCGCCTCTACACGTTGAATTTCACGTCGATCACGTCGCCGGCGGCGATTCGGTAGCCGCGGTCCACCACGCGCAGCAGGCCCATGGTCTTCGCCTCCTGGGGGGTGCGAAAGCGGTCGAGCTCGCCGACGTTGAACACCTCGGCCCGGATGAAGCCGCGCTCCAGGTCGCTGTGGATCTGACCGGCCGCTTCGTCGATCGCCGCGCCGCCGCTCACGTCCCACACCCGCGCCTCGGTCTTGCCCGCCGTATAGAAGAACAGGCGGCCGAGCGCCCGGTGCAGGGCACGGACGTGGCGGTGCAGCTCCTCTTCGGGCGGCGGACCGTCGATCACGACGCCGGGCCTGAGGGTCGAGAGGTTGAGCCCGCGCAGGTACCGGATCTCGTCGCCGGCGAACGGCTCCCCGTTCAGCGGCCGCTCCTCTTCCAGGACGGCCAGGGCGCGGCTCAGCAGGCCGTCACGAGCCGGATCGGCCTGCAGGTTGCGCTCGAGGATCTCGGTGTCTTCGAGCATCCAGTCCAGCAGCTCGTCGGCGGTGATCATGAAGCAGTCGGAGCGGTGGCGCCGTTCCTGCTCGAAGCTGGCGGAGAAGTAGACGCGCCTGGCCGACCGGTAGCGCTCGGCCAGCGCGTCAACGAGAGCGTCGCGGAGCTGGAACCGTCCTCGCAGATCGGCTCCCTGTACATGGATCTTCATCGTCTTCGGATTCTCTGTCCCTGGTTTGCGGCGGAGACCCGGTGGTGAACCGCCGTCGGGGGGTGCCACCTGGATAGTTTTCGGTCTCGCCGGAGGCCGGAGTATACCCGCGGCGACCGAATCCGGCATCTTCATCCGCATGAGCCATTCCTCCGCCCACGAGGTGCCGTTGCGCGACGGAAGCACGCTGGCCATCGAGATCGCCGAGCCGCCGTTCGATCGCTCCCGCGACCGCTCCGGCGGCTGGGACCGGCTCCGCTCGTGGCCGCTGATCCACGAGGACATGATGGAGGGCCGGCTCAACCGCTGGATGCACGCGCCGTACTTCATCGGCCGCGTCGACGGCGAGGTCGCGGGCACCATGTGCTACTACGCGCCCGCGGACACCCGCGACGTCGGCGCGCTGGAGTTCGTCTCGACCGAGGAGCGCTTCCGGCGCCGCGGCGTCGGCTCGGCGCTGATGGGAGCCCTCGTCGATCACTTCACCGCGCAGGGAGGGCGGGCGCTCTACCTGTGCACGGCCAACCCCGTGGCCGGCCACCTGTACGAGAACCACGGGTTCCGCTACCACGTCGGCGACGGCATGCGCTTCCTCGCTCCCGGCGCCGCCGACTTCGACCGCCTCTGGTTCGCCGCCGGCGCCACCGCCATCCGCGACGCGCACTGGGGCGACCTGGCGCGGCTGTGCGTCCTGTACAACCACCCCGTTCCGGCCTGGCTGCTCAAGGATCCGCTGTCGGAGTCGTTCCGGGACACGCGCTACGAGAGTCACTTCATCCGGGTGATGCGCGCGATCGAGGACGACACCGGAGTGTGGGGCAACGGTGCGTTCCTGGTCCTGGAGGCAAGCGACTCCCGCGTGGTGGGCGCGGTCGCGTTCCGGAGGACCGACACCTTCTGCGAACAGCACGTGGCTGAGTTGAGCTTTCGCCTCGGCCGCGCGCACTTCGACCGTGCGGCCGACCTGCTGGACGCCGCCGCCGAACGCGCCGCGACGCTCGGCATCCGGCAGCTCGCCCTCAGAGTCGCCGCCGATGACGACGAGCACCGAAGTCTGGCCGAGTCGGCCGGCTTCGCAGAAGGAGCGCGCTGGCCGCAGCGGCTGCGCGCGGACCACGGGTTCAGCGACCTGCTGATCATGCTGCGCGAGGTGGTGACGCCGACGGCGGTGAGAAAGCCCCGGGAATCGTTCTACGGCGAGCGGAAGCCCTGGCAGGCGGAGCGCGTCGCGTCTCACAGCGCTGGGATGGATTGAACCGACAGCGGATCCGGGCCGTGTCATGCGTAAGGCGCCGACTTGGCGGAGTTGGACAAGCAGGCGGCCTCCAGGCACTCTGCAGGCGGAGTCGACATGCCCGAGGAGGAGGTTCGCTGGCACTACCGGTTCCGCAATTTCTCGCGGGCGTTTGGCCGGTTGCAGCACGCGCTGCAAGAGGGAACGGAGATCCTGAACGAGCTTGAGCAGGAAGGCGTCATCCAGCGCTTCGAGTACACGTTCGAGCTGGCATGGAATACGCTCAAGGACTACCTGGAGTACGACGGCGTGGTTCTGGCCCCGGCAACTCCGCGCGCCGTCCTCCGCAAGGCTTACCATGCCAAGCTGATCTCGGACGGCGAACGCTGGATCGACATGCTGACCGATCGCAACCGCATGTCGCACATGAACGACAGTGATACGTTCGAAGCGATCATCAAGGAGATCGAGGAGCGGTATGTCGAGCGCTTTCGCGAGTTGCATAGCCGGCTGAGTCGAGAGATTGCTGAACAGGAGGTCGGTGAGTCGTGAACAAAGTCGAACTCCCGGCCGCAACACTGCGCGATCTCGTCACCGTGTTCAGACGTTACCCTGACCTGAAGCAGGTAATCCTGTTCGGCTCGCGGGCCACCGGAAGAGCAACCGAACGATCCGACATCGATCTGGCCACTCGCGGGATCGTCGACCGCCACCGGCTTGGCCGGCTCTCTCTCGACCTCGACGAGATCGCCATCCCCCAGGAGTGCGAGATTCACGCGTACGAGCAGATCGATTACAAACCGCTGAAGGCCCACATCGACCGATGGGGGGTCCCGATCTACGAAGCGAGTACCGGAGCGAGGCTGCGATCCGCCAGCCGATCCTGATTACAGGCTGGGCGGCGGCTGACGCCGCTTCTGCCCGTCGTGTCCGCTACCGAGTCAGTTGTAGCGGTGGGCGGCGACGAACTCCCAGTCCAGGGTCACGCCCAGGCCCGGCACGGACGGAACGGCCACCGTCCCGTCGGTGTCGATCGGGATGCGCTCCCTGGTGGTCCGCCAGCGCAGCGGCGAGGAGCTGGTCGAGTATTCCAGCACCTCGGCGTCGCGGTGGCTGGCCAGGAAGTGCAGGTTGGCGGCGATCTCGATGTTGGTCTTGTAGCCGTGGGTGATCACCCGCTTGCCGCGCTCGGCCGCGGCGGCGGCGATGCGAGCGATGTGGGTGAAGCCGCCGACCTGGGTGATGTCGGGCTGGCAAATGTCGGCCTTGCCGCGATCCATCGCCTCGATGAACTCGTCCACGTGGGTGAGGCCCAGGTCGCCCACCCCGAGCGGCACGCCGCGGCCGGCCATGCGCGCGTGGCCGGCAACGTCGTCCAGCGGCAGCGGCGCCTCCAGGAACCAGATGCCGACTTCTTGCAGTACCGGCAGCAGGCGCAGCCCCTCCTCCGCGGTGCGGTAGGCCATCTGGGCGTCGACGATCAGCTTGGCCGCCTGCCCGGCCTCGGCCCGGCCCGCCTGCAGCAGCCGCGCGGTGGCTTCCAGGTCGTCCATCCACCACGGATCGGCCGAGAACTTGAAGTTGCGCAGGCCCAGGTCGCGCGCCGCGGCGACCTGCGCGCGCACCGCCTCTGCCTCCCGGGCCATGGGGTAGATGGTCCCGTACGCCTCGACGCGCTCGCGGCGGCGTCCGCCGAGCAGCTCCGAGACGGGCTGGCCGGCCGCCTGCCCGGCGATGTCCCACAGCGCCAGGTCGATGCCGCCGATGGCGTGCATCATCAGGCCGCGGCGCCCGACGTAGTCGGTGGCGTCGTACATGAGCTGCCAGAGCCCCTCCGGGTCGGTGGGATCCCGGCCGATCAGCAGCTCGCGCAGCCCGCGGGCGTGGTTGTGCGCCGCGCGCGAGCGCACGATTGCCTGGATCGCCGCCGGCAGCGATTCGGTCTCGCCGATGCCGGTAAGCCCCTCGTCCGTGCGCACGACGATCACGCAGTCGTCGTAGGAGCCGTCGAACAGGCCGATGTTGGGATCCTCGATGCGGATGTGCATCGCCTCGATGTCCGTGATCTTCATGTGGGATTCACTCCTCTCGGCTTATGGTCTTGAGACCAATGCGGCCTGCAGCCCCGGCGCACTGCCGGACAGCGTACGGCCATTCCAGGCCATTCCGGTGGAGGCGAGGGCGGCACAGCCGATTGGCTCACTGCCCCGAAGCCGCACCACGGCCGCTCGGCCGCCGGCCTCCAGCACGGACTCGCCGCAGCTCACGGTACCGATCCGTGGGGCGTCGCCGAACAGTATCAGGTCGCGCCGTTCGCCGCGGGTGACGCTTACTGCCTGCAGATCGTTCCGGTCCCCGATCGCGTCCAGTCGCGGCTGCATCTGGTCGCGGCCCGCAGCGGCCAGCACGGTGAGCCCGCGGAAGCGCGTCGCCGGTGCGTCGGTGGCGACAACCACGCGGTACGCCGGGATCTCCGGCCAGTGCGTACCCCAGCCGCTGGCGGTCGCGGTCTGCGGCTCGCTGCCCAGGGCCAGCAGATGCAGGGTGTTGCGCTCGGTGCGGGAGACCACCGCCTGGCCGTCGACGGCCGGCTCGCCCAGCAGCGTGAAGTTGCGCTCCACCGGCAGCGGGGACGCGAGCTCCACCTCGTCGTAGAGCACGCAGACGTCCGGCCGCAGGAACAGCAGGTGGCGGACCACGCGATCCGCCTCGGCATAGACCGGGGTCAGATCGAAGATGGCCCAGTCGATGCCGCCTTCGGCGCCGGGGCAGGCGGACCCGGACGAGGTGGCGAAGTCGACCACGCGGACCGGGAACGACCCGGTGCCGCCGAGCTGGCTGCGCTGGGCGAAGGTGACGGTGCTGTGGCAGAACGTCTCGTGGTACTGGTCGGAGGCGGGGTCGCTGTAGCCGATCATCCCCGGGTCCGGCACCAGCGCCTCGCCCCCGAACTCGAAGATGATGCTGCCGCGGTCCTTGTGGCCGTGGCCGGTCACCTGGCGGAGGGCGTTCAGGCAGAGCAGCGTGTCGCCGGGCCGCCAGCCGGTGCGGAAGAAGGCCATCGGCTGGTCGCGGTAGACGTGCGCGGGCGGAAGCTCGGGTTCCGCCGCGGCCGGCCGGTCGGGCAGATTGATCAGGCAGGTCAGCGTCTCAGGGGGCGAATCCGCGAACGACTCCTGCCAGAACAGCCCGGCGACCGGGTCGCCCAGGGTGCCTGCGAAGAACGCGCAGACCTCGCCCGACACCCAGTGGTAGTCGCTGCCGTCCGAGAGCCCCAGGAAGTGCGGGCGAGGCTCCCATACCGGGCTGTCCCACGTGGAGCGCACGTGCTGGATGTAGCGCATGACGTTGCGCGCGGAGCCGGGGAAGATCTCCTCGATGCCCGCGCCGGTGCAGGCGGCGATGATCGGCTGCGCCTCCACCAGCTCCCGCATGGTGCTGACGCCGTAGCCCGGCCCCTCGCCGCACACTCCCTCCTCGTTCCACGGGCGGCGCGCAAACTCCTCCAGGAAGTCCTGCGTCCACGCGAACAGCCGCTCGTAGGCCGGATCGCGGCGGCGCAGGAACGCCGTCATCATCAGCAGCGGCAGGGCGAACAGGATCCCCTGGTTCATCGCCACGTAGTACGCGCGCCGCTGCTGCAGCTTGTCGGCCGGCAGGTAGACGCCAAGGCGCGCGAAGGCGTCCTCGATCGTTTCGCGCTCGCGGTCGTCCAGCGCGTGGTAGACCATGTCGTACGCCACCACCACCCCGAAGGCGACGTCGGCGACCATGAAGGGATGGTTCATGTAGCCGGCGAAGCCGCGCGGGTACCAGCCGGTGAAGCTGTCCCAGTACGGGAGGCGGTCGCCGAGGGTCGGCCGCGACACGCAGCCGCCGTGGTCGCCGCGCCAATCGGCGGCGTGCGCGGCGCGCAGCAGCCAGCGCCGTACCGCGACCGCGTAGCGCGCCTCGCCGGTGAGGAGGTGGGTGAGGGCGACCGTGGGCGCGAACATGCGCATGCCGGCGCCCAGCACTCCCTTGGGCTGGCCGATGCCGCCCCCGTAGGCGGTGCCGTAGTAGTTGCGGTCCACGAGGTCGGTGGCGATTGCCCGGTCCGCCTCTTCGCGGACGCGCGCGAACAGCGCCGCCGCCGGGCCGGAAGCGACCCGTTGCCGGAGCGCCTGGAGGTCGTCGCGGCCGACGAGGAAGCCGAACGGCAGGCCGTCGCGGAGGGGATCGCCGATCGGCGTGCCCGACTCGGACGGCTCGTGGTAGGGGACTTGGCGAACGGTTCGCCGCGCGGTAGGGACGGTGTCCGGGTGGTTGTCGTGCGCCCGCACCAGGCGGACCTCAACCTGGTTGAGCGGCTGCCGGTCGAGATCGGAGTCGCGCCGCAGCAGGATCCAGAACAGGCTGACCAGGACCTCTCGTAACTGCACCCGCCGGCCGGCGACCTCGCGGATGTGCACGTCGACGTGATGCAGGCGCCGCGCGTCGTCAAGCGGTGCGCCGATGGTGCGCCAGAGCTCGTCCGGTTCCAGATCCCGGCACAGGAAGATGGTACGGCTGTCGTCGACGGTGGCGGTCACGGTCAGCAGCGTGTCGCGGTCCCAGACCAGCTTGGCCAGGATCTCGCGATCGTCGGTGACGTCCATGTCGAAGCGGCGGCGGACGGTCAGGCTGTCCGGCCGCTCCTGCATCGGGTAGCCGAACTTGAGCCAGGGGGCGCTGCCGGCATGGTGGAGCCCGGTCCCGGTGTCGAACGTCTGCTCTCCGTAGGGTGAGTAGAGCAGCGGCGCCGGGCCGCCGGGATCGCCCGCGACCGACCACTGCGACGGATGGCTGGCGAGGCGGTGCCAGCCGGCCTCGATCACGGTGTCGCTCTCGTTGACTCGCCACGCCGGCGGGCGGTCGCTCGACTTCGGCGTGCCCACGCCAAGCTCGGCCGGCCACCAGCCCGCCGAATGCTGCCGCAGGCGCAGGAGGGTGACCGCGCCCAGCCGCTCGCGGTTCGGCGCGCCGGAGCGCGGTTCCAGCGTGTCGGGCCAGAGCTGGATGAGGTCCTCGCCCTCCCAGTCGAGCGCGAAGATGGTCTCGGCGACGACCGCCCGCTCCGCGTCCAGGAGCTCCAGCGCGATGCGCGCCCCCGTCTGGCGCGGACTGCGCACCGGTAACGTCAGGGTCGTGGCGCTCCGCAGCTCCCCGCCGTCCAGCGGCAGGCACAGCTCGCCCTGCTCCGGGCGCCAAGAGGTGAACGAGGGCTTGTTCGTTACGGTGCCCTTATCGGACCTGTTCACGGTACCTGTTCATAGGTCGTGTGATTTCCTAATCTTTGATCAGGAGTGGTTGCCATGGCCATAAAGTTCTCCCGGGACATCATCCCGTTGACGGACCTGAAGACCAACCCCGGCCGCGTGGTCAGGCAGGTCGCCGATTCACGCCGCCCGGTGCTGCTCACCAGCCGCGGTCGCGGCGTCGCCGTCGTGCAGTCCGTCGCCGAATACGAAGCCGCAGAGGAAGAGCGGGAGTTCATGCGGGCGGTCGTGCAGGGCATCGCCGATGTCGAGGCAGGTCGCGAAGTTTCCATTGACGAGGTCAGGGCCCGCCTCGGTATCGACTGAATCCGGATGGCTGTCGAGATCCGGTTCGCGGAGTCCGCGGTGGCGGATCTCGAGGATCTGACGGCGTGGTATGCGGGGCAGGGAGCAGGTGAAGTCGGAGTGCGCCTGGTGGAGGCAGTCCTCGACCTCGTCGAGCGCCTCGCTGAGCATCCCGACATGGGCCGAGTCGTCCCGGAGTTCCGTCAGCCTGCGTTGCGGGAGATCTTTCACGGGCCCTTCCGTATCGTATACAGGCGCGACTCCGACGCCGTCCGCGTCGTGCGCGTATGGCGGGGCGAACGGCTGCTGAGGCTTGCCGAAGATTGAGCTTCGGCTCGGCTATTCGTGACGGAGCGATGCCCGGTGGCGGAGAGCTGGCGCCAGGTCGGCTTCGATGTGCGCTTCGTCGCACTTCGGCATCAGGACGCAGTTGGAGCTGAGGTTCCCGAATAGCTCGTCGGCTTCGGGACCCGCCAACGGTCGGCGCATCGCGTCGAGAGGATTGGCCAGCAGCAGGTGGTCGACCGCCAGGGAGCGCGCCACGAGCGGCAGGTCGAGGTGGCGGAGCGCGTTCGGTAGGAAGGTGGCCGCCGGCCAGCGGTACTCGGGCTCGGTCGCCAGATCCAGGAAGCGGGCGGGGAAGTCGAGCGCCGCTACGAGGCTGACCTGTGCGGTTTCCGACTCTGCGGCTGCCGCGTCGTCCAGCAGCGCCGCCGCCAGCAGCGCGGCAGCGCCGCCCAGGCCGCGTCCGATCAGTGCCAGCGGCGCGCCGGCGCGCTCCTCTGCCACGGCGCGCACAAGCTCCACCAACGCCCGTGTCTGCACCGCCAGCACGCCGTCGCCGATCGCGCACGCCAGGTAGGACAGGATCCGGTCCATGCCGCCCCAGCCGGCCGCGGCGAACGGCGCCAGCGCCGGCCGCGACTCGCCCCAGCCCGGCAGATCCGGCACGACCAGTTCGGGGAGGACGGCGCCCGGTGTTCGTTCGAACATGTCCGACAGGCGCGCCGCCAAGCCGTTCCGTTGCAGTGCCGCATGGCGGCCGCGGTCGTCCACGTACACGACCAGGGCGCCGGCCCCCGCCGGCGTGCGGGGAGTCAGCACGCTGGCCGGCATCGACAGCCCGTCCGCGGTGACCGCCAGCGCTTCGCGGTAGTCCTGCGACCAGAGTTGGAAAGGTTCGCCCTCCGACCAGCATGCGGGACCGCCCGGGATGCCGGTCACCGCGCGCACCGTCTCGGCCAGCGCCGCCGGGTCAAGACGCTCTGGGTGCCTTGCGGCCTGCCGCCGGGCAAGCGCGGCGTTGAGGGTGTACATGTTCTCGACCGGCGCGGGATGGCAGCGCAGGTGCTCATAGGGGAGCATCGGGAAGTCCGCCGGATCGAGCGCGGGCACCGGCCGCTCCGGCTCGCCGAGCAGCCAGCGGTTCATCCAGGCGGTGAAGCGGCGCACCTGCGCCAAGGTGTAGTCGTGGCCGGCGTCGTCCTCGAAGAACGCGAAGCGCTCGCCGCGCTCCGCAGCCTCGAAGGCGCCGGCGCACAGCGTCGCCAGGCTGCGGCTCCACTCGATGTGGAAGACCTCGTCGTGCCGGCCGGCCATCAGCAGGGTCGGGGTCGGCATGCCGGCCAGGAGCACGTCCACCTCGTCCACGCCGGCGCCGATGCGGTTCCACCACAGGCCCTCCGGACACGGCGCGTACAGGTCGCCGACCGGGTGGTCGGCCATGCGGTTCAGGCAGCAGCTCGGGCCCTGGCAGGCGATGCGGTCGTCGAACAGGGTCGCGAACAGCGTGGTGTGCCCGCCGCCGCTCACGCCGCTCATGCCCACGCCGCGGCTGGAGTCCACGTCGTTGCGGGTGGCCAGGTAGTCGATGCAGCGCAGCGCGTCCAGGACAAAGTAGCGGTTCGACGAGTGTCCGGTCAGGTAGGTGCGCACTCCGTCGGCGAAGTGGTCGTTGCCGGGCTTCTTCTCGGAGTCCTGTCCGGGAGGATCGAACAGCACGGCCAGGAAGCCCAGGCTGGCGAACGCCTGCGCGGGAATCTGGTACTCAGCGTGCTGCTTGCCCGAGTGCCCGACCGACAGCACGACCGCCGGGAATGGCCCCGTTCCGTGCGGGACGAAGACCGAGGCGTTCACTTCCCAGCCCGGGAACGACTCGAACAGGACGTTCTCGATCCCGCAGTGGCGGGTCTCGTGGCGGCTGACCGGCCGGGGGTCCACCGCGGTTCCGGCATCCCCGAACGGCATGGGGCCGAAGGCCGCGCGGATGTGGGCGCGGACGGACTCGCCCAACTCCCGCCAGCGGCCGGCAGAGAGCAACTGCTCACGCTCCCGGTCGCGGCGGTGCAGCCGGTCGACGGCGCGCGAGACCAGGTGCCGGGTGAGCTCCGTCCGCAGGTCGCCGTCCGGCGGCAGCGGCGCCGGCACGCCCGGTGCGGGCGCGCTGGTCAGGTGCTCCCCTGTTCGGCCCGATCCTGCTCGGCTCGCCACTGCTCGTACTCGCGCTGCCCTTCCTCGCTCAGCGGGTAGTAGGTGCTGAGCGAGCCGCCCTCGGCCAGGCGGAGGCGGCTGAACTCCTCCCATTCCTCGTGGGCGGTCGTGCCCACGGCCAGGTCGCTCGCCATCTTGCGCGGCACGATCACGGCACCGTCGTCGTCGGCGATGACGATGTCGCCGGGCATGGCCAGCACGCGGCTGACCGCCACCGGCACGTTGTACGCCCACGGAAACAGCGACGCCTGCGAGGCGTAGTGAGGCGTCGCCCCCACCGTCCAGAGCGGCAGCCCGATGTTGCGCACCTTGGGCCAGTCGCGGATGCAGCCGTCGACCACCAGGCCGACGCCGCCGCGGCCCTTGAGGTACGTGACCAGCATCTCGCCCAGGCAGCCGGTGTAGCGGTCCCCGTACGCCTGCACGACCAGCACGTCGCCGGGCCGGATCTCGTCGAGCACCCGCCACAGCGCGCTGACCTTCTCCGTGTGCTCCTGGCCGATGCCGGAGGCGATGTCCTCGCGCTGCGGCATGAACTGCAGCGTGACGGCGGTGCCGATGATGCTGGTGCCGGGAAGCCGCTGCACCGGCCCCTGCACGAAGCTCTGCCGCACGCCCATGCCGTGCAGGCCGGCCGCGGCGGTAGCGGCACTGACCCGGCTGAGCTCCTGGATGAGCTCAGGTTCCGCGCGGGGAAAGTCGGGTCCGTGAATGGGCAGCGTCAAACCGTCCGGCATGTGCTGGGGACCGACGCGCCGTTCCTCGTGCTCTGACATGGGTGCTCCTTGGCGGGTGACCGGTCGGTCAGTCCCAGGGGGTATGGTAGCCGGGCGCGCCGGCGTGGCGGTCCATCGCCAGGGAGAGCCGCAGCTCGGTGCCGGCCGGCAGCACCACCTGCAGGTAGCGGCCGTCCGTCTCCATCGTGCGCGGTTCGGTGTGGATCTCCGGCGGCGGTCCGTTGCCGATGGCGCCGGGGTAGTCGCTGACGCGTTCCTGAAACCCGGCCTCCCGGAAACGGTGCTCGCCGAAGCCGCCCGCCTGCAGGATCACGGTGCGGTCGGCGAGGCCGCTGGTGTTGACCAGGTGCAGGTCCAGGCTTCCCCGGTCGACCGACGTCACCAGCGCGGCTACGTCGGCGGGCAGACCCGGCCGGCGCCGCTCCGCGTCGAAGTAGCGCAGGCGGCAGTTGAAGAGGCCTCCGTTGTAGATGATCTGCGGCGAGCCGGTGGTGAGATGGACCAGCGCTTCCGTGGTGATCGGGTTGGCGTCCTGCCAGTGGTGGATGTGCACGGTGGTGATGTCCAGGTCGTCGCGGCGGATCTGGTCGAGGCGGCGGCTGGCCTGCGCGTACGCCTGCCCCAGGATCGCCTCGGGGTAGTCGGGGTTGTCCCCGCACAGATAGGCCAGCCACGCGGGCTCGTGGTCGGCGTCCTCCTTGCCGCGCATGGGCACGACGCGGCGCCAGTCGGCCGTGGAGCGGGCGCGGATGGTGAGCAGCCGGTTCCAGTCCTCGGCTTCCTCCGTCACGTTCCAGAGCGCGGCCGGCACGCGGGTCGACATGGGCTGGAAGTCGAACCAGCCGTGATCCCCGTAGCGGTAGGGGACGACGAACTCGATCTCGTCCGGCGGCTGCGTGGCGAAGAACTCCGGCAGGCTCATCTCCAGCTCGGCGTACGGCAGGTCGCGGCCCTGCTCCCAGACCGCGTCGAACTGCTGGCGCGGCAAGTCCAGGAAGCGCCGTTCTCCCGAGATCAGGAAGGCGTTGAGCGCGGCGTCGATCGCCGCGTAACCGATGTTGTAGTAGCCGTGCGGCCAGGTCCAGCCGTACAGCCCGCCGTACCACTTGCCGCCCAGGTATTCGCCCACCTGGCCGGACTGGCCGATATTGTCGGGCAGCAGCCCGCCGTTTGCCTCCGCCCTGGCCAGCCACGCGTCGGTGTACTCCAGGACCCACTCGCGATAGCGCTCCTCGCCGGTGAGCAGGAACGCGTTGGTGATCAGGCTGGTGACGCACAGGTTTCCGGCGACGTCGCCGCGCCCCATGCGCTCCTCCATCACCTCGCCCATGCGGCGCGCCAGCGCCGGATCGCGCAGGTCGTCGTAGGAGGTGATGCCCGGCACGTCGTGGTACGGCAGGCCGTAGCGGGACATCCTGGGGGACCATCCGTAGTTCGGTTCGCTGTCACTGAGGCCCCAGCGCGGCCCGCCGGCGCCGTTGTGCGGGGCGCGAATCAGGCGCCGCTCCCGGTCGTAGTTGGGCGCCTCCGGGTCCGATCCGAGGTAGAAGCCGGCGAACCGCTCCGCCCGCTCGCGCAGCAACGCGTTGCCGGGGTCGGCCAGGCACAGGGCGTAGAAGTAGATGTAGCTCTCCGACTGGTGGAACTGGTCGTAGCCCAGCTCGTACTCGCGCGTTACCACGCCGTAGGAGGTGAGCTGCCGGGTCACCGCGTCCCACTGCCGGTGGCTCAGCGGGAGCAGCCGGTCGCCGCCGCCGAGCAGGTAGTACAGCGGCCAGTTGCCGAAGCTCTCGTAGAAGTCGTCTCCGCCGTCGCGGCTGGGGTACCCCTCGGTCGCGGCGTCGCGCCAGATCAGGGTGCCGTCGGCAGCGGTGTACTTGTCCAGGAACGGATCGACCGACGCGTCCAGCAGGTCGAACAGCCGCCGTTCCAGAACCGCCCAGGCGGGAAGCTGCGTGTATGGCGTGGTCGCGGTGATGGAGGTCAAGGTCCGCTCCTGCCGGTCACACTTCCGGAAGCTCGTTGCGGAAGTTGTCCTCGGGCCCGAACGCCTCCCAGGCGGTGTTGAAGAAGGCGCGCTGTGCGTCGGTCAGCCTGGCCATCGTCTCCGGGCCGGGGATGCGGTCGGGCTGCCAGTGATAAGTCGCCGCCCGGTCGTTGTACTTGTAGAACAGACCGTAGCGCGGCTCGTCGGCCTGCCAGCGGTTGGCGCCGTGCGCGAGCGTCTCGGTGAAGATGATCGCCGACCCCTTTGGCGCCGGGATGTTCCGCACCAGCGGGCCGTCGACCGCGTAGAGCCGTGCGCGGTCCTCGTCGGGGACGCGGAAGTCGGACTTGTGGGAACCGGGGATGCAGGCGAAGCCGCCGTCTTCGCCCGTGATTTCCTGCAGCGCGAAGGAGACGACGGTGAGGCCGGTGAAGATCCGGTCGCCCTGCACGTGGTAGCGGAAGTTGACCCGGCCGCCGCGATGGCCGCCGTGCATCTCGAACTGCGGGCAGCCCTTGGAGCGCACGAAGCTGTAGGCGCTCTCCAGGCGCAGCTTTGGTCCGATGATCTCGGTCAGCACCTCCATCAGCCCGGGGTGGTCGATCAGCGAGATGAACGGCTCGCCCGCTTCGACCAGCTCCGTGCAGCGGTGCCAGGTGCCGTTGGCGTCGTAGCCGTCGGGGGTCTTCTCCAGCGGCTGCATGCGCTCGGTGATCTTGTGCTTGGCTGTTTCGCACTCTTCGTCGGTGAGCACGTCCTCGACGAGGAGGTAGCCCTGCAGGTCGAACAGGTACTTTTGGGTGTCCGTCATGGGCCATTCACGGTACCATGCATTCTCGGACTGGAGCCACGGTAGCGGGCTCCGAGCGGACGCGCTCGCTGTGCCGCGCCCGGGCTCGACCTGAGGAAGGAGCGTGGCATGTTGAAGCGGGCCTGCGATCGGGTTGGGAGCGCGTCTCATGGAATCGGGTGCCGGGAACGCGGGCAACGCCCGATACTTCCGGCTGGCGATCCTCGGATCGGCGCGGTGCTGCTCGGCGCCGCCTTGGCGGGACTAATCACTTTGCTGACCGCGAGTTGCGCTACGGCGCCGCCGACACTGACGGAAGCTTCCCCGCCGCCGGTCCCGGTGGAACCAGCATCGCCCGCGCGTGCCGAACCGGCGCCGGAGGCTCGCGCTGACATGAGTCTGGCGCAAACTGAAGCGGATGAGCGGACGCGTCCGGGGGCACGATTCCGGGACTGTGAGGACTGTCCTGAGATGGTCGTGGTGCCTGCGGGGAGCTATCTGATGGGATCACCGCCTTCGGAAGAAGAGCGCGACGACAATGAAGGGCCGCAGCACCCGGTGGCGATCGGCGAGCCGTTTGCCGCGGGGGTATTTGAAGTCACGTTCGAGGAATGGGACGCGTGCGTGAACGCCGGCGGTTGCGGAGAGTATCGGCCTGATGACGGTGGCATGGGACGAGGAAGGCGGCCGGTGATGAACGTGAGCTGGAAGGACGCGCAGCGATTTGTCGAGTGGCTGAGAGAGGTCACCGGAGAGCCGTACCGGCTATTGAGTGAGGTAGAGTGGGAATACGCGGCGCGAGCGGGAACGACGACGGCGTACCACTATGGCGAAGCGATTGCATTGAACCAAGCGAATGGCTCTATCGACAACGGTTGGCACGGGCACACGTTGCCGGTGGGGTCCTTTGATGCGAACGCGTTCGGGTTGCACGACGTACACGGGAACGTGTGGGAATATGTGCAGGACTGCTGGAACATCAGCTATCGAGGGGCACCGGGTGATGGGAGTGCGTGGGAGACAGGGGATTGCAGCATCCGGGTATGGCGAGGGGGCTCCTGGCGCAACTCTCATGAAGAACTTCGCTCGGCGAACCGCGCCGCGATCCAGACCTTCGAACGGCTCGACTACATCGGTTTCCGTGTAGCCCGGACGCTCACACCCTGAAGCGGTGCTGACTCAGCCCGTACGCCGGATCCCTCTCTGCGGGGGTGGAGCGTTTAGAGCCAGCGCTCGAAGATGCGCTCGGCGTTCTCGTGCAGGATCGCGTGGCGGGCCGCATCGGAGATCCTGGAGAAGAGCACGCAGCCGATGCCGTAGTGGGGGTTGAACCACGGCAGGTCGTCGCCATACAGGATCTTGTCCTGCACGCCCGCGTTCACCATCCGGGTGACGCTGCCGTTCACGTGGTAGGCTGCGCACAGCTCCAGAAACACGTTGGGGAAGCGCCGGGCCAGATCGATGCCGGCGTCCCAGTCGCCGTACTGGGCGTGCCCCATGACGATCCTCGCCTGCCCATAGGTCTGCGCGATCTTCTCGACATGCGGGCAATCGCCGTAGCCGTCATGTCCCCAGGTATGGATCAGCACCGGGAGGCGCTCGTCATGCGCCCGCTCCCACACCGGCCTGCATCGCGGATCGGTGATGGCGACCCGGTAGTAGGCCGCCAGGATCTTGAAGCCGGCGAATCCGGGATGCCGGTCCAGCTCTGCGGCTTCCTTGCGTACGCGCTCAGGATACAGGGGAGTGACCGCCCAGTAGCCGGCGAACCGGTCAGGGAACCTTGCGATCGCCTCCTCCGCGTCCCGGTTGCCGAGCTCGCTGTCGCGCAGCGCGCGGTGATGGGCGAAGAAGGTCTTGCGAATGCCGCAGCGGTCCATGGTGGCGAGCATGTCTTCCGTACGATTCCGAGGCATGTAGATCCTGCTGTACGGCCCCATGTGGGCGTGCGTGTTGATGACCGGACAGGCCGCGCTGCGGCCCGTTTCGACGAACTCAGCGACGATGCGCGAAGCGGAACGGGGCTTCACAGTCGCACCTCATCAAGGATCGCCTGCAGATTGCCGGACGCGATCGCGGCGCGGTCGTCCTCGTCTATCTCCGCATGCCGCACGAGCAGCGACGATCCTCCCATCGGGACGTGGTGGTAGGAGCTCCCGAAGAGCAGCCGACGCGAGCCATAGGCCTTCAGCACGTCCTCGAGCCCGCCATCGAGCTCGTAGCGGGAGGTGTCGATGTGGAAGTGGCGGTAGCGCTCGAGCAGCGGGCGGAAGAAGCGGTCATCGCCCCAGCATCCGTGATCGGTCGCGATCAGCACCAGCTCGGGCCAGGAGGCGAGCACGTCGTGCAGAAGCTGCCACCCCTCCTCGACGTTCACGAACAGCGGTATGCGCCGCTCCACCAGCTCGCCGAGCACCGTCCCCATCGTCACCTCGTTGAGGAGATAGCGATGGGCGTCCGGCCGCGCGCGCAGTGCCGAAACGCCATGGTCCCGCATGCCACCGAGCAGATCGTCCACCGGCATCTCGGTCTGCGGCGGCAGGATGTTCCAGACCGGCAGCAGGCGCTCGCTTGCCTGGCAGAACGCCGCGATCTCCGGGTTCGATTCCAGCGGGTTGGAGAAGTCACCGCCGTCGTGGTTGACGAGCGCGCGGTCGACGCCACAGTTGTCCATTTCCTCCAGCAGTGCCCCGGGGTCAAGGGCCGGCTCGAGCGGGGGAAACTGACCCACTCCGGCGTAGGCGTTGCAGTCGAAGAACTCGATGCCCTCGCCGGGCGTCATGCGGCGTCGCCGGTCGCCAGGGCAGCGGCGGCATGGTTGATCCGCCCGATGATCCGCGTCACTTCAGCGTCCGTGTGGTCGGGATGGGTCTCGATGCACACCGTCCTGCCGAGGATGTCGATCGACTGACGGCACATCTCCTTCGAATAGTCCATGCGGCAGCCCTTGTTCTGGGGAAGCTCGAACGGGTTCAGCGCAGGGTGGTGGGCGCCCCGGTGCTGCAGGACGGGATCCCACTCCGTGTACACGTGCCGTCCCGTCTTGAGCGCGACCCAGCCACCGCTCCCTTCCGCGAGCGCATCGGCGGCCGCCGTAGACGGGAGCAGGTAGGTGACGTGGGTTCCGCACTCCCAGCCCGGACTGTTGTTGGGACTGGCTGCCAGGCCGGAGGGTTCCGTCGCCCTGATGATGCGGGCCTTCTGCCCGCGCATGGCATCCACCATCCCGTCGATCCGGTCGAGCTGGCAGTTCATGATCGCTCCCTCGACCTCCGAGGCACGCGCGCCGTTGGACATGTAGCCGGCGAAGCTGTCCTTCCTTCCGTCCCAGTAGAACCGGCAGGGATCGATCGCGCACTCGATGCGTTCCGCGAGGGCGTCGTCACCGGTCACGACCGCGCCTCCCTCGCCGCAGGTCATGTTCTTGTAGTGATTGAAGCTGAAGGCGCCGATGTGGCCGATCGACCCGAGCATCCGTCCCTCGTAGGCGCCGCCCACTCCCTGACAGGCGTCCTCGATCACCAGCACGCTGGTGTCGCGGGCGATTTCCATGATCGAGTTCATGTCGCACGCTAGGCCCCACATGTGCACGGGTATCACGGCGCGCGTTCGGGGTCCGATGGCATCCCGCAGCGCGGCCGGGCTCATTCCGAGGCTCTCGTCGATGTCGACGATGACCGGAATGGCACCTGCGGCCAGCACCGAACCGGGCGTGGCCATGTAGGTGCAGGCGGGCACGATCACCTCGTCGCCGGGCCCGATGCCCGCGCCCATGAGCGCGGCGGTCAGCGAGTTGGTGCCGCTGGCCGTCATGAAGCAGTGCGCCACGCCCAACCGGCGGGCATACCGCTTCTCGAAGCGCAGGCACTCGCCCTCCGCGTCTTGCATGTAGCGAAACAGGCGCTTGCTCCTGAACACCTCGGCCAGCCTGTCGAGCTCCGCTTGCCCGATCCTGTACATACGCGTTCCTCCACTTCTTCGGACGCCGGCTGAGCCACGATAGCCGGTGCGGCTGCGTGATCCAACCAGGGAACGTTACCCTCGGGATTGGCGTTGATGCTGTCCATGAGCGGTAGAATGTGCGGATGAGCGGCCCGAACGTCCTTCTCATCTGTGTCGATCACTGGCCGGGTGCGCTGCTGCGCGCCGCCGGCCACGAGCACGTCTTCACGCCCACGCTGGATCAGCTCTGCCGCAACGGCGTGCGGTTCGAGCAGGCGTACACCACCACGCCCACCTGCATCCCGGCGCGGCGCGCGCTGATGACGGGCACCAGCGCGCGCACCCACGGCGACCGCACCTTTCGCGAGCACGAGCCGATGGACCCGGCGCTGCCGACCATGGCGCAGACCTTCCGCGACGCGGGCTATCAGGCGTACGCGGTCGGCAAGCTGCACGTCTATCCGCAGCGCGACCGCATCGGCTTCGACGACGTCATCCTCAACGAGGAGGGCCGCCACCACCTGGGCGGCGGCAGCGACGACTACGAGCGCTACCTGCACGACCACGGCTACGGCGGCCAGGAGCTGACCCATGCCATGGGCAACAACAGCTACACGGTGCGGCCCTGGCACCTGCCCGAGCAGTTCCACCAGACGTTCTGGACCACCCGGCAGATGTGCGAGACGATCCGCCGCCGCGACCCGGGGCGGCCGGCGTTCTGGTACTGCTCGTACGCGGCGCCGCACCCGCCGATCACGCCGCCGGCCGACTATCTGCGCCACTACGAGCACTTCGGCGTGGACGAGCCGTTCGTCGGCGACTGGGCGCGCGACTTCGACGCGCTGCCGCACGCGCTGAAGCTCTACCGCGACCGGCGCAACGTCGGCCTGGACGGGGAGGAGACGCGCTTGGCGCGCATAGGCTTCTACGCCCAGTGCACGTACATCGACCACCAGATCCGCCTGCTGATCGGCCAGTTGCGCGAGGCTGGCCTGCTCGACGACACGATCCTGATGTTCACCTCCGACCACGGGGACATGCTCGGCAACCACCACCTGTGGGCCAAGCCGCCCATGTACGAGTACTCGGCCCGGGTACCGATGATCCTGGTCGGCACGGCCGGGGATGCGAGGGTGGGGGCGCGCCGCACCGACGGGCGGCTGGCGGCGCTGCGCGACGTGATGCCGACCCTGCTGGACCTGTGCGGCATCGACGCGCCGCCCACCGTCGAAGGGGAGTCGCTGGTCGGCGAGCCGCGGCGGGCCCACCTGTACTGCGAGCACCACGAGGGGGCGGCGGCCATGCGCATGCTCCGGCGCGGCCGGCACAAGCTCGTCTACTACCCGGCCGGCAACCGCCTGCAGCTCTTCGACCTGGAAAGCGATCCGCGGGAGCTGCACGACCTGTACGGCTCGCCGGAGACCTCGGAAGTCGCCGGACAGATGGAAGCGCTGATGGCCGGCGAGCTCTACGGCGAGGATCGCGCATGGGTGCGCGACGGCCGCCTGGTGGGCATGCCGGAGCCGGCCTACGAGTACCAGCCGGACCGCGGCCTGAGCGGCCAGCGGGGCTGGCGGTGAGCGCCCGCGACCTGCACGGCTGGGCGGAGATCTCGCCCGCGGGTCCGATCGAGGCCGGCTCCACCGGCACGTGGCGGATCACTTACCACGCGGGTGAGCGCGGCATCGACGACGGCGGCTCGATCAAGTTCGCCTGGCGCGACACCAGCGACTGGGGGACGCCGCAGTTCACGGAGCCGGGCGCCGCCGACTTCGCCAGCGTCGCGACCACCGGCGCCGCCGCGCTGCGCGCGGCCTACGAGCGGCAGCGCTACATCAGGCCATGGCGCCGGTGCGTCACGGTGGACGTGTTCGACGGCTGGCTGCGCCAGGGCGACACGGTCACTCTGACGCTGGGCGACAGCTCCGGCGGGAGCCCGGGAAGCCGAGCGCAGACCTTCATCAACGGCACGTTCGAGTTCCGCGTGGCCGTCGACTGGGCGGGCGCCTGGCAGTACACGGTGGTGCCGTCTCCGGTGGTCCAGGTGACGGGCGGCCGCCCGCACCGCCTGGTAGCGGTCGGTCCCTCCGTCATCGCGCCGGACTCGTCCGGCTGGCTCGGGGTGCGGGTCGAGGACCGCTGGGGCAACGTGTGCCGTGACTTCGCCGGCCGCATCGAGCTCGACGCGGACGGGCTCCGCGGGCTTCCCGAGCGGTACACTTTCCAGCCCGGCGACGGCGGCGCGCACCGCTTCGAGGACGTGCGCGCCGCGGCTCCCGGCGTCCATCGCGTGACCGTGCGCGCCGATGGCCTGGAGGCGGCCTCCGCCAACCCGCTGGTCTGCGGAGTCTCGCAGGGTCCACGGCCCTACTGGGGTGATCTCCACGGCCAGAGCAACGAGACGGTCGGCACCGGCCCGGTCTCCGCCCACTTCACCTACGCCCGCGACGTCGCCTTCGCGGACTTCGCCGGCCACCAGGGAAACGACCTGCAGATCACCGACGCGATCTGGACCGAGATCAAGCGGCAGGCGAACGGCCACGACGAGCCCGGCCGGTACGTCGCGTTCGTCGGCTGGGAGTGGTCGGGCAACACGCCGTCCGGAGGCGACCGCAACGTCTACTACGCGCAGGCCGACGGCCCGCTGCATCGCTCCAGCCGGGTCCTGGTGGACGACCCGCCACACGCCGGCGGCGCCGATGCCGACGCCCCGCACGTGCGCGACCTGTATGCGGCGCTGCGCGGCCACGCGGCCGGGCCGCTGATCATCCCGCACATGGGCGGCCGCCGCGCCGACCTCCGCTTTCACGATCCCGAGCTGGAGCCGGTCATCGAGGTGCTGTCCGAGTGGGGGGAGTTCGAGTGGTTTCTGCGGGAGGCGCTGGAGCGCGGGCACGAGGTCGGCTTCGTCTGCGGCTCGGACGACCACAAGGGGCGCCCCGGCACCGCCGACCCGGGACGCAGCACGTTCGGCGTCAACGGCGGGCTGGCATGCGTGTTCGCGGACGAGCTCAGCCGCGAGGGCATCCTCTCCGCGCTACGCGCGCGCCGCTGCTACGGCACCTCAGGAGCGCGTATCCAGGTCGAGGCGAGCGCGGACGGCCATCCGGTCGGCGCCGCGTTCCACGCCGCCACGGCACCCCGCATCAGCGTCAGCGTGGCCGGCACGGCACCCGTGGAGCGCATCGACTGCTTCCGCGGGACGGAGCTGATCGCCACCTTCCCCGAGCGGCTGCCGCGTGCCGCCGACCGCATACGGGTGAGCTGGGCCGGCGCCCGCAACCGCGATCGCCAACGCATGCTGCGCTGGGACGGATCGCTGTCCATCGCCGGCGGGACCTTCGGCGCCGCCGAGGGCTGGGCCTTCGACTCGGCCGCCGAGGGCCTGGAGGAGACGGGCCGCGACCGCATCACCTGGCGCTCGGTCACCACCGGCGACGCCGACGGCCTGCTGGTCGACGTGGAGGGCCCCGACACGGCGACGCTGAGTTTTCACAGCGGCGTGCTGCAACATCGCGCCAGCCTCGGCGAGGTGCGCCGGCAGCCGGTGACGGTGCCCGGTCCCGGCATCGACACCCGCCTGGCGATGGAGATGGCGCCGACCGGCAGCGGCCTGGAAGTCGCCACGACCTTCCTCGACAGCGCCGCACCGCCGGGCCGCCACGCCTACTGGCTGCGCATCACCCAGATCGACGGCGCCAAGGCTTGGCTGAGCCCCTGGTACGTGACCATCGAGTGACGTTGACGCGTCCGGGAGGGTGGATCAACGGCGAACGATTTAACGTATGGCCTGTCTCTCGGCGGCCTGGACCGCCAGCGCGTCACTACGGGGGTACACGGTACGCATCCTTGGCTGATGGCCGACCACGCATGTCAAGATGGATCCGTCACGCTGTGTGAATGCCAGAGTCCGCTGAGGCTCTCCGAGTCTCGCCATTCCACGGCCGGCTCGGCTCCCGATGCCTGAGGCCCAGACGCCACCCCCTCGTGTGCTCGCCGTGAGCGCCGCTACTCTGACTGGTAACGTCCGTGGGCCGCTCGCCGGCAATCCGATATCGTCGACCTCACGCACGCTTGCGCAGAGGTGTGCTACCCTGAGCATTGTATGAGTCTTCCATGTCCAGTATCCTGGCGACGACAGAAGTCGTAGAACTCACACGGACCCGATGGGAACACGTGCCGCCACCCGTTCTCCCCTTAGCACCATCGTGAAACCGTTTACACGGCAAGGACCGGCCGTCCAACACGTGTCCACCTGCGCCACGGGCACCGTCTTTAGACCGCATCATTCGAATAGCTCGGAGAGCTGCTCCGTACGATGAATGCCCGGCGCACTCTGACGCGGAGATTGTCATCCGCCGGTTACAGCCCGGGAGAATCTCCTATCGGGACTAGACCGCAAACAGAGGATTACGATATTGCCGTCCTACGATTGGATCGATCTCGCCACTCCTGACGGCTACGACCGTCTATCAGAGGTGTTGGCCCCTGAGTTCGACCCGTGCGGGATAGTTCGGCGTCTGAAGTCTCAGGTTACGGACGCCGCCAAAGCCGTACTTGTGGAGCATGGTTACGTCGACAAGGACTATCGGAGTACATTTTACAATTTCTACGCAACGAAAGGACGTCGTTACCGAAGTGACTGCGTCCGGCTGCATTTCTTTGACGGAACAGTTTGGTATGACGAAGAGCGGATGGACATCGCGTCTCAGGACAATCACCCCGAGGATCGATATTTCGGGTACATCGTGCTCAGGCCAACAATCAATGCGACCTTGGGAAGAACCGTATTGTCACCAGGCATGCGGCTGGGTGCGCAGGGACGGGCGATTCAATCTGTTCACCACGTGAACTTACTTGGTCGTCGACTATCTGTATGGGGCTTCCCGTCGATGGCACAGCACGTGGACATTGCGGTGTGCGCTCATGTGTCGTGTTGGGCAATCCTCCGTTACTATAGTGAGAGGTTCCCCCAGCATCGCGAGTACCTCATTCACGATATTACAAAGCTGGCCGCCCCTTTCGACCCGGGTGGTCTTGTGCCGTCACTCGGTTTCGATGTTTGGGGAGCGGAACGCGTGTTTCAGGCCGCGGGGTGCTATCCGTTGCTTATGGCCAAACAGCATGTAACCGAGGATGCGTTCTTCTCTCAGTTGCTGGCATATCTCGAATCTGGATTCCCGCTGTTCGTGGCGATGGAAGGGCAGGAACATGCTGTTGTTATCGTTGGCTATAGTTGGCGGAAGTCGACGGCAACACCGGGATGTTCGTCGTCGCATGTTTGGGGACAAGTGGATATGTTGCTTACGGTAGACGACAATTTCCTGCCCTACGGGAGTGTTCCCTTGGACCCACGGGATAAGAGGGAGGGATCGCCATCCTACACCGCTGAAGCGTTTGATGCTTTCATTGTAGCGCTGCCAGACAAGATTTACTACCCGGCGGACGCAATTGACGAATTGAGTCGACAGATGGCGGATTCGTTAGCGTCGTCATGGGGAGGCAAAGAGGAGTGCCTCCAGTTACGCCGCTATTTCATTACGACGATCTCGGATCTGAGGAAGCACGCCCGGGAAAACCAATCTCATATGGGGAGTAACCTCATGGGTTTAATGATGCAACTGGACACCGCTCAATTCGTTTGGGTTGTGGAGTATTGCGGTGTAGAACAATGGAAGCTGGGGCATGTAGCCGCGCGGGCGATAGTCGACGCCACCGCGAGTCCAGGAGATCCATCACCTGTGTGGTTGCTGTATGACGAAGAAACGGCGTTCGTTTTTGATCGGTCGTCGGCCATGCATGGGGTGAAGGGGATGCAGCTCGATCGCGGGGGCCTTGGGCCGCTGCCGCGTATGGAACTAAATTTACGGCAAGTAGTCGAGCAATAACATAGGTAGTCGGAGCAGTCAATGATCTGGAGGGGGGAATGAACCATCGGCTCAAGAAATACCTGGAGGAGTGCGGACGGGCAACGGTGGACGCAGCAATGCTCAAAGACTTGCAGAGAGCGATGGAACGGGCGGTGCCGGAAATCGTAAAGAGCATTAGGCAGCGGGAGCAACAGGCCGCCGAGTTGCGAATCTCTTCATCGCGGAGGAGGGAGTCGAAGAAGGAGAAGGGCTAGTAGACTGTAAGCAGCGTTGATGTAACCGATGTGTGTCGTGATGGATCAACGTAATGTCACTTCACGATGCGGGGATTCTTGTTGTATTCCCCGAGGTATCTCATCAGCTTGTTCTTCAAGTCCGCCACGGAACTGAACACTCCGCGGGTGATCACGTCGGGCGAGATCCTCGCAAACGACAGCACCACTTGGTTCAACCACGATGAGTACCTCGGCGTGAAGTGCAGCCGCACCGTGGGATGTTCGTTGAGAAACCTCTGCGCTCGCTTGGTGTTGTGCGCCGACAGGTTGTGGGCAATCACGTGGATCTCCTGGCCGGCCGACTGATGCGCCACGATGTCGCGCAGAAACGCCACGAACTGGTCCGAGATGTGCCGCGTCGCGGTCTTGCCGAGTACCTCACGGGTCGGCGCGTGCTCCAGTGCGTGGAGCCATCGGTCGGCGGCTTGCGCGTGGCGTTGAGGATCTTGGCCTCCACGCTCGGCGTGCAGCGAAGCGGCTTCTGACCGCGGTGTCGGCTGTAGAGCCCCGCCAATCGCTCGGCCCGAAAGCATCGAGCCCACATCGCCACGAAGTCGCGGCTTCACTCCGCTCGTTCGCACAACACATCCCACGTGAGTCCTTCAGCGAGCAGCAGGATGACGCGGGCACGGCGCGCATCTTCGGCGCAACCGGGTGCGACTCCTGGTTCGCTTGGCGAGTTCGCGATGCTCGGCTTCGGTCGATACGATTCCCTCTCCTATACCTCCGATTATAGTGCGAAATCAGATGATACGATCTACTAGACGTCTGATGAGGGGCGTTTGAGGTTTTCGTACGCAGTCTTGATAATGGCCTCGAGTGCGTCGGCACCGTGTCGATCGAGGTTGGGATCTGCACGCAGCAGGCGGGACATCATAGCGACAGGCTCCGGGTCGTTCTTCGGCGCGGCGATGAACTCTACCGGGTTGATGCCCGACCAGGCAGACAGTGCGGTGAGACTTGCGGCGTCCGGTTGTCGGCCCTGAGACATCCTGGACAGCGTGGACTGTGAGATGCCGGTTTGGTCGCTCACGGCCTTCCAGTTGGTGTTGCGGGCGTTCACGGTGGCGCTGAGTGCCTTGTAGAACGCAGCAAAATCGAAGTTCAGACGCTGTGCCATTGATGAGCTCCGTCGTGTTCGCGCACTTGGCCGGCCGATTCTGTCGGGGGACGCACGATACCGGGATGCACGAGCATCTGGACGCTCATGTTAGCCGTTCACCACCGGCAAGTCCAATGCATCTCCCATTGCTAGCCTGTGGCTGCACTCCCTGCAGTGGGGATCGTGGCGCGACATGACTCGCTGGAACTTGTCGGAGTGGAAGTGGAAGTGTTGGTAATCGGGTTTCCTGTCAGTGGTTCGAAGGCCTAGAAAGTCGAAGAGGAAGTCATTCACGGCGTGGGCGGCGGCGACGGCGTTCAAGGTAATAACGCTGGGATCGGGTTCCTGCACGCCGTAGGCCTGTTCCTTACGTTCGGCGTCGGACTTGGCCTCGATCGCGAGTTGCGTCGGATCAATCAGACCGTTGCACCAGAGGCAGCCAGTACCGGGCCTGATATGTCGCACGGCGCTCATCGCGTCGTCGAGGGTCCCGGACTTGCTGGGCCGGATTTTCGCACCCATCTGGATCGTGGGAATCAGGTACTGGTGGGCAAGCGCATTGACCACAAGCCGGGCTCGCATGGAGTCAGCACCCAAGAAGATGAAGTCGCAATCGCGCAGGAGTCGTGCGACGGAGTCGCGGGAGACATCGGCGGCGGTAGGTTGCAGTCTGGCATGGATGGCCATCTCGCGGGCGTGGCGCACGGCGATCTGGGTCTTGCCTTGACCGACTTCGACGTCGACCAAGGTCGCGCCGACAACACGAGAGAGGTTGCTCTTCTCGATCTCGTCCGGATCGATGAGAACGAGGTTGCCGACGCCAAGTCGGGCGAGGTATTCGGTCACTAGCGAACCGACGCCGCCAAGGCCGATGACGGCTACCTTGCTCGCTTCGAGGATTCGCTGCCCAGACGCGCCGAACATACGGACTTGGCGCTCGTGTTCGGCACTCGCCCCGCGCTGGCGGCGGGGTTGGGAGTAGAGCCTGGTGATTTCGCGCCCGATGACCCGATAGGTTCCGAGCGAGCGGCGGGTCCCATCGGGGAGCCAGATATCGGCGGCAACCGCACGGCGGCCGTACACGAGGGCGCCGGCAGGGATGCCACGGCCGATGTCCACGAGCGCGGGATAACCGCGCTCGTGAGACTCGATGTCGATTCTGCTGAAGTTGACGCGGCGGTCGCTTCCGTGATTGTGGATGGCGAGGTAGGCAAGGCGTGAATCGCGGCACCGGAGAATCTCGCGGTGGATGAAGGTAGGGGTGAGCGCCCGGTGGCCGTATTGCCCGGGAACGTAGTCGGTACCGAATTCGGCGGGTTGGACGTGTTGAACCAGCAGCCGCAGTGACGGGCCGCTGCGGACGATGCCGGCGCGGAGAATGGCGCCGTGTTCATCGCCATCTCCCGGGAACAGATGCTCCATGATTCGTCCGTGATCCCTGTCGGTCACGAGGATGTCACATGTGGCTCGCGTCATTGGAGCTTCTCCAGGAAGTGCAGCACCTTGACGAACTTGGCGACGGCGGTCTGGGGAAAGTGCTGAGTGTGGTTGTTGCGGCGGGAGACCTGCAGGGCCGGTCGGTCGAGGAACAGCGAAGGGGTAATCGGCGGCGCGAACCCGACGCCGTCCACGCGGCTCACCTCGCCGCCGATGAACAGTGGATAGATGTCGGCGTACGGATAGAGCGCGGTGATGTGGCCCCCGATCCATGTGGACGAGGGCCGGTATCTACACCCGATGGGGACGTCCTCGACGATGACGTGGGCACCGCCGTCGCAGTCCTCACGGCAGCGCACCGCCGACGTAGGGAACGCGCGTTTGAGTTCTTCTATCGCGTCCACGACCCCCTGTTTCACCGCGTGTCTCTAGCTGTTGTCGTCTGCCGCGATGGCGGTGAAGGCGAGGTGCTCGGTCAAGGGGATCTTGTCGTTGTCGCCGACGACCTTGCTGGATCCGTTGGGCAGTTCAACCTGCAGAACAAAGTTCGGCTGGATGTTGACGCCTTGCTTGATCGCTGCGTCCTTGATCTCAAGACCCGTTGCCGGTCCGGCGGGCATCTCGACCTTGTGGTCGTTGACTTCGATGGTGACGGTCTTGACGTTCAAGACCTCGATCGTGCTGCTGTCCTTGGTCATTCGTTGCTCCTTCGGAATGTAGTTGCACATGGGCAACATCAACATACGGATTCCTGTGTCGCATGTCAATTGCTCATAGGCAAGTTTTTGCGCAATATTGGTAAGTTTATGCGGTAAAAGGAAATAACCAATAAACAGAGGGTATCTATCGAGAATGAGGGACGTTCGATGTCGTGTGTGCATGAGGGGCGCGTCCCAGACTGAGGCAGGGCAGGCTAGCGCAGCGGGTCCCGCTGTGGGGTGTCCAGTTGTCATTCGAGCGCCGACGCCGATGATTTTTGCGAAAATACAGCGGGGGCCCCGTTGATTCTCGACAACAGCCCGAGTACACTCAGAATGCATGTACGCGCGAACGCTGAACCTCAGGGCGCCCGCCAAGCGCAAGTCGCTGTTTCTGTTCGGTCCTCGCAGCACAGGCAAGACGACGTTGCTCGGCCAGCAGTTCGAACCGCGTGCGATCGTCAATCTCCTTCGCAGCAGCGTCTACCTGCCGCTGGCCGAGAATCCCGCTCGATTGCGCGAGATCGTGGCGGAGGGCCGGGTCGACGCCTCGACCGAGCCTCCGGTCGTCGTCATCGACGAGATCCAGAAACTGCCGCCGCTCCTCGACGAGGTGCACGACCTGATCGAGACGGAGCGGATTCACTTCGTCCTCTCGGGCTCCAGCGGCCGCAAGCTCAAGCGGGGCGGGGTCAATCTCCTGGGCGGCCGCGCATGGCAGGCGAACCTGTTTCCGCTGACGAGCGCGGAGGTGCCGGAGATCGACTTGGGACGGTACCTCCTGCACGGGGGGCTGCCGCAGGTCCATGACGCCGAGTACCCCGAGGAGGAGCTCGACGCCTACGTGAACACGTACCTCGCCGAAGAGATCAGGGGCGAGGCGCTGGTCCAGAACTTCACGCACTTCGCGCGCTTCCTGAACGTAGCCGCCGTCTCCAATGGCCAGCAGCTCAACTTCGCGAACGTGTCGCGCGACACGGGGGTACCCGTCACCTCGGTGCGCTCCTACTTCGACATCCTCAAGGACACGTTCATCGGGTTCCTGCTGCAGCCCTGGCGCGGGTCGCGGCGCCGCAAGGCCGTGGCGACCGCCAAGTTCTACTTCTTCGACGTGGGAGTAGCCAACTTCCTGCGCGGCATCCGCATGCTGAACAGGAACAGCACGGAGTACGGGATCGCGTTCGAGCACTTCATCGCCATGGAGCTGCGCAGTTACCTCTCGTACCGCCGCATTCGGAGCGAGCTTACCTACTGGCGCACGCAGAGCGGACTCGAGGTGGACTTCCTGATCGGATCATCGGCGGCGATAGAGGTGAAGGCCTCCAGCCGTGTATCCGACCGCGACCTGCGAGGTCTGCGCGCCCTGGCCGAAGAGGACGGATTAGAGTCGCTGGTCCTCGTCTCCTTCGACGAGCTCGACCGGCGCACCGAAGACGGCATCCGGCTCCTGCATTGGCGCACGTTCCTCGAGGAACTGTGGAGCGACGCCTTTGCCTGGTAGCATACGATATTCCCTTGGGCGCCCACGAGATCGCCCATGCACCGGTAGCGGTGCATGGGCCGTCATGCGATTTGGGCGAAGTACCACTCGATGAACTGTTCCACGCCTTGCTCGGCCTCGGAGTAGGGGCCTGGCCGGTACATCCGTGAGTTGACGCCGGACTGGTTGTTCTCGCAGATCTTCCAGTCCTCCCCGTTGGTGACCTCCCAGAGCCAGCTCACCTCGGCCGGATCGTAGTCGCGGCCCTCCACCGCGTCGCCGTCGACCAGCCAGGTGAGCTCGGCACGCGTCTCGAGCTCGCTCATCGGCGCAAAGCTGAACAGCATGGCGTGGTCGTTGGACGCGACGATCCAGTTGAGCGGAAACATCTGCATGGCCGAGATGGCGCCGTCGTACTGCGTGAACTGTCCCATGAGGGGAGCGACCGGCCGCCCGTCACGCGTTTGAGTGAGAAACCCGGGGCGGATCGGGGTGCGGACCAACTGGTAGAGCTTCGACTCCGACAACTCGACCTGCACCGGCAGCCGCCCTTCCCGTTGCGCCCGCTGGCGCCAATCGGACACGAAGCGTTCGTACTCTGCCCGTCGCCGCGGCGATTCGGCGGCGGCTGGATAGGACATGACCTGACAGAACTCCGGGTGGGCGTGCGTGCAGTGGTAGCACTCCCAGAAGTTCTCGGCGAACACCTTCCAGTTGGCGCGGATGCGATGAATGGTGCGGCGGGCGACCTTGGCCTGGCGAAAACCATGGGGCGCGAACAGAGCCCGCATCTGGTCCCAGAAGCTGCCGAGGTCGGGACCGGGCGGCTCCGGGCACAGGAAGATCAGGCCCTCGACCACGCGCACCGCGCACCGGTGGAGTCCCATGTCGGCGCGGTCGAAATGCGCGCCCATGTGGCGCGCGGAAGCCAGCTCGCCCTCGAGCGTATAGGACCACGCGTGGTAGGGGCACACGAGCCGCGACGTTGCGTGTCCTTCCGCTTCGAGGCAGATCCGCGAGCCGCGATGGCGACAGACGTTGAAGAACGCGCTCACGGCAGTGTCCCCGCCGCCGCTGCGCATCACGACGATCGACTCATCCCCGATCTCGTGGAGGAAGTAGTCGCCGACAGCGGGGATGCGGGCGATGTGGCCTACGAACGACCAGCCGCGCATGAACACGCGCGCCATGTCGCGCTCGAACGCCTGGGTCGAGAGGTACAGTTGCCGGGGCAGCGACCAGCCGGGCCGGCGCTCGGCCACCCACGCCTCCACCTCGGCACCGCCAGCCATGCTATGGGTTCTCCCCATCAGAGGCCGAGGACGCGGGCAGCGGTCCCCCCCATGATCAGGTCCATCTCCTCCTGGCTGAGGAAGTCACAGTACTTGACGATGTGGTCTATGGACTGCCGGTAGGTACAGTGGCGGTTCTGGAAGGGCATGTCGGTGCCCCACATCAGGCGGTCGGCTCCGATGTGCTCCACCATGCTCTGGAAGGTCGGTATCGCCTCTCGATAGGGGAAGTCCCACAGGTCGCCTATTCTCACGGGAAAGCAGACCTCGATGCTGAGATTCGGGTTCTGGAAGGGCTCGTAGACCGCGTCGGGCAGGACGATCCGGTCGCCTTCAATGAAGGAGCGGTACGGAAATCCGTGGGTTATGCTGACGATCGTGTCTGGGTAGCGCTCCATCCATCGCATGAGAATCCCCAGCTCGTTCGCGTAGCCGTCCCGGGCTTGAGTGGTGGGTTCCCAGCTCCCGGCTTCCGGCCCCGTGCTCAAGGAGAAGAAGATCGGCACGGAGAGGGAGGTTGCAGCCTCCCAGAAGGATCGGTAGAAGCCGTCGTCCCAAGGCTCAGCACTGACCTTGTATCCGTCGGCGTTGAACTTGATCGCATGGAGTCCGTGCTTCGTGATCGAGTCCTCAAGCTCTCGGATAACGACATCCGTTTCGTCGCGGATGCGCCATTCGTCGACGGGCGCCATCGAGACGATCCTGCCGGGGAACCTGCGTACGCACTCTGCCTGATAGGCGCTGCTGCGACCGAGCATCGGGTTCGTATGCAGGAGCGCCATGTCCACGCCGGCGTAGTCCATCTCGCTGATGAGGCTGTCTGGCCCAAAGGCGCAACCCTGCAGGTTCGGCGGGTAGTAATGCTTGGTGTAGTCCTCACCATCGACGGTCCATACCACTCTGCCGGCAGCGTGGTCGATGCGGAAGTCGACGTCGGGCAGTCCGGTCAGGACACCTGACTCGCCAGCAGCCAGGACTTCGGATGAGCCCCGGGACCTGTCACTGAGGCTGAAGGCCGGCTGATAGTGGCTGGCCTGTCCGGCCTGCACCCATCGAAGATGCTCGTCCACGCTGTCGTAGCCCAGCAGGCTGTCTGCGGCCTCGAACGTGTAGGCGTGTGAGTCTATGATCATGGGTAACCCCGGAGGTCACGTGCGCTCCACGCGAACCATCCAGCCCAGCGTATTCCGCGCACCCGAAGTCGTGCACCCCCGTCTCCGAAGAGCCTCTGGAGCGACGCGTTTCCTGGTAGCATTCGGCATCTGGAGGCGCACGATTTGCAAAACTCCCGCCGAATGCTTGACGAGTCCTGCTCGGAGGTGACCAAGAGCGCCGTGCGCCCGCCTGACGGACGAACGGCGGCGGCCTTGCTGGCGGTGATCAGACGTATGCCGGTCATGCCGGACGCCGATCTCGACCTCCTCGATTCGGCGCAGCGCGCAGACCCGCCACCGTCGGATCGATGGCGGGCCAAGTGACCTGCCGTTGACCTCGGGCTGCTCATGGTCATATCCCCGGGGGCTTGGAGCCTCGCAGCCGGATGCGGTGCCAGTCGCCGATGTCAACGTCGCAGCAGCGGTACCAGTGCACCTTCGTGGGCGGACCGACCCGCATGCCGAGCTCCCGACACCTGGCTGCGTGCTCGTCCACCTTGCCGCCCACATCGAGCTCGACCGTGGCGGGCGCGATCGACTCGCCCGCGGACGCCGGACGGATCGCGATCGCCGGCGCCCCGGCGAACGCGGAGATAGCTACCCGCTTCTCATCCGGGGAGGTGCCCGGCGTCCGGGCATCCAGATGCACGCCCAAACCGTCGACGAGAAGGCGCGTCGTGGGCTCCACGTCGCACACGACAAGCTGCGGGCGCAGGCCGAGCAGGGCCGGTTCCGGGTCGCCGGCCGCGCGGGCCATCACGACGTTGTGGACGATCCGTTCCTGCACGTCGGAGTAGCAGGCCATGCGGCCGTGCTCGGTCATCCCGGCGTTGCGCGCGACGCCGATCGAACGGCGGTTGGTGTGGTCGATCCAGGCGTCGAGCCAGGCGAAGCCGGCCGCGCCGAGCAGGTGATCGACGGCCGCGGCGACCGCCTCGCTCGCCAGTCCGTTGCCCCAGTGCTCGGGGTGCAGGTACTAGGTCAGCGATCGCCATACCTCGTCACCCGCGAACAGGGACACCGAGCCGATGATCTGCTGATCGACGGCCGCACGGATGGTCCATCTCCATCCGCTGCTTTCCGCCATGCGTGTGGCAACTGAATCGGCGGCAGGGGGTTCCGAGTCGCCCATGGTGGACCAGACCCGTCGGTCACAGCGGATGGCGTGGAGGGCGGGGGTGTCGCGCTCGGCATCCAGCGGGTGAAGCTCCAGTCAAGCGGTCGTCAGCTTCGTAGCGCTCATCCGGGTCTCCCCACGAGGTGCCGTTGCCAGCCATCGGTGATCGTATCGCGCCGGACCAAGTGTGCCTGACTTACTGTCCATTGTGAAAGAGGTGTCGTATGTCCACGACGTGATAGGCGTGTTGCAGACCCCTGGTGGCATCGCGGAGGTACGTGTGGACGCGCAGCGATGGCAGCTTGATGGTCATCACCGCGTGGCCGCCCGATGCCAGGCTGCACGCTGCACGGCACATCAGCGCGGCCGACTCGGGAGGAACGAGGGCCATGTCGTTCACGATCAGCTCGAAGAGAGAGCCGCTCAAGGAGGCTTCCTCGATCCGGCATCGCAGATGCGAGACACGGGGGTGGGCCGCGACGGCCGGAGGGATGGCACTCTGATCCACCGCGACACCGTGGCTCCTGCCTCAAGAAGAAGCGCCGTCCAGCCGCCGGTAGCCGCAGGCAGGTCCAGGACCCGGGTGGACTGGCCGACGGGGATCCGGAACCTGTCGATCGTTTCGTCGAGCTTGTGTCGCGCTCGGGACCCGACTCGCGACCGCACGCTCCGCCGCCGGTGCTCGTCGGCGCTCACGGCGAGGTTGAGATCCCGATCGACGTGCTGCAGGCAGAAGACGGCCTGCGCCACGTCCCGCCCATGGACTCACACCCAGAGGCATAGATCGCCGAGCCGGTCGATCGCCTGCCGCGAGTATTGACTGCGCGCTCCGTCGAACTCCCTGTCATCTTCATCGTCGTGACGGTCCGTGCGAAGGACTCGGCTCGAATTGATTTCGCGGTCGGATAGCGTTCACCCGCTTCGCGGTGGAGATGACCGTACCCAATCGGGCCTGTAGATTGTGTCAAGTGGCACAGGTTAACTCGCAGGCCCACCACCGCAGGAGTACTCGTCGAGCAATGTAATGGAAGGCATGTAGGTTGATTGGTATGGCCGCTTGAAGCCAAGTGCCGCCTAGTGCATATGCTCCCGTACCCATTAACGGGACCTCATGTGGTGCATCCGTGTCCGACTGTCGCCAAGGTGGCTGCAACATCGGATCAGGGAAAGGCTTGCCATCATGTAAGGCTCGTGAACGATGGTCGTACACTTTCCGAAGCATTCTGCCAAAGTTGTCCTCTGTCCATTTGAATCGCAACGCCTCACCTTCTGGTCGCGACTCCGGCGGCTCTGGAAGGAAGCCGATGACGAAGTCAATAAACTTTTGTGTCGTATCCTTTCTGCTACAGAATACATCATTTGCGCCAGCTTCTAAAGCGGATACCAGCAGTAACCATGCAAGATTGGCGTCCCACTCCGATATCCATAGTGCGTCTCGATAGAGGTTGCAGGCACGCACAAGCGAGACGTAGCGTTTGGGTTCGATGCGAGGGATCGATTCTAAGCGATCGAGCTCTTCTAGCCGGCGTCGTCCTCGCACGTCAGGAAGCATAGTATTGCGGGTAATGACAAACGGAGGTGCCGGTTTCTTGCCTATCTTTATTGGCTGCCCGTACGGGTCTCCGTCAGAAAACCGACGGGATGTGCCTCCTGATGCTAACCTAACGCCAAGACAGAGCGAAGCGAGAGACACGAGTTCGTCGTCGATCCAACCGCCGTGGTACGTACTTTCGTCAGTTTTAGACCAATCAGGTTCAAAGGGATGCTCCGTGCTATAGTACACTACTCTGAGAACCAAGGTCACGTCTACTGTGCCAAAACCGTCGGTTATGGCATTGAGAAATGCATACGTAAATTGCGGTTTCTGCACTTGTCCAGTGAAGCGAGAATCCGAATAAATGTCATATTCAGTGACCTCGGTGGGCGCGTCATCGGCTGTTGCAGCGTTCTTTTGGAGCCAGTTCATTTGGGAAAAAAGGCAGTGAGAAGGATTTGATCGATTATCGGATGCCATAACGATATAATGAGCCTAGTATCTGTCCATTGTAGCACCACGCAGGCAACGCCTCGCCGTCCACCTCGATCGCATGATGCCAGGGGCGTCGCCCGCCGATGGAGGTCCACCGTCTGGTCGGCCTGTATGATGCGCAGTCGGTCGTCGCGTACGAGGAGGTCGGTGGCGCCAAACGTGTCGATTGGTGACCGCCCGCGTCGGGGCAATCATCGTGGTGAGCGCTCCCAGGCGCTGGCCTCCCTACCCGTGGTGATCGAGCGGGTGAGACTCCAGGCGACCAGTCGTCAGCTTCGTCGCACTCATCCGGGGCTGGTCACGAGACGCCGTTGCCACCCGTCGGTGATCGCAGGACGTTGATCAAATCCCGAGCTGGGAACGGAGTTGGTCATCGCTCGCGGTGTTGCCCGCGCCGAGCGCGAGTCGTCCCTGTTCAAGCGCTTCGCGGTCGCCATCGGTGAGCGGCTCGTCCACCTCAGCGGCGTTCGATAGCGCCGTGATGAGCGGATCTGACTGTTCCGTCAGATACTCGAGATAGCGTTCTGCAGCTTGGACCCCTGCCTCGGGGAGCCCATCCACGAGCCGGTGAAGTCTGGCTTTCGTCTCGGATTCCTTGCAGTGGGTGGAGAGATCCTCATCGTATCGCACTCTGCGTGGTCAGACACCGGTCGCCGGTCGTGCGGGATCGGTCCGTCGCATGCGGGCGTCGGGCGCCGAGCCGCTCCAGAGCCATCGGTGCAGCCAGGCCTCGGTTTCGCGAGCGGCGGCGGTGCCATAGGCATGCGGACCGTCCGCCCACACCGCGGCAAACCGGTCAGCGTGGCCGAGGGTGGCATACAGCGCTGCAATCTGCTGCAGCGCCGCCTGCTGCTCGGCGATGTTGGGGAAGGTGCCGTCCTCACGGGCGCTCAGGTTCAGGAACGGCCGCGGCGCCACGCAGGCGGCCACGTGGTCCATGTCCAGCGGCGCGAGGCCTTCCTCCGCGTAGGGGGCAAGGCGCGGGTAGTTGTACGGCTGGATCAGGTTGGCGGTCTGCCGTTCCGGCAGTCCGCGCCACGGCGCCAGGCCGCATACCGAGACGACGGCCGTGATGCGCGGCTCCAGCGCCGCGCCGACGACCGCCATCTGGCCTCCCTGGGACCATCCGATGGCCGCGATGCGGTGGCGATCCGCCTCCGGGCGGGACTCCAGGAAGTCCACCGCCCGGCTCACGTCCCACGCCGACAGCCCTACCCTGGTCGAGTCCGGGAAGCGCCGGTCCAGGTCCGCCGTGTCGTGCGACCGCCGGCCGGGGCTGGTGCGTTCCCCGGCAGCCGGGTGGTCCGGGCACAGCGCCACGTACCCTCGTCGGGCGAGATCGGCGCCGTACGCTTCGGGGTCTCCCGCGTGCTCGGGCCCGGCCAGGCCGGCCGGCGCGTCCCTGCCCCAGTTGGGCGTCATGAAGCTGCCGGGAAGGCAGATGACGGCCGGGACCGGGGCCGTCAGCCTCGTGGGAACCAGCAACCACGCCCACACGACGTCATCTGTCTCGTTGCCGTAGCGCACCTTGTGCCGGACGTAGCTGCCGCAGTCGCTGCGATAGCAGTCCACCGGTGACAGCGGCGGCGCTGCCGCGAGCGGCGGCCAGCCGAGGAGATCGCGCAGATGCTGCTGGATGACGTGACGCTGAGTGGCAAACGCCGCAGCCGTTGATGGTGCCTCGAACGGAACCGATCGAATACGCAGGGAAGGTGGCTTCGTCACGGTGTCAGGTGCGGCACGCAACGCTGGCAGCGTACTATGGGACATGGTAATAGGCGAATTGGCCCGTCATCGCGCAATAGCGTTCGGCGCCGGAGCGCTGGTCCTCGCCAGCCTCGTCGTGTTCGTGCCCTTCTCGGTCGTGTGGCGGCTCGCAGGCGCTCCGCCCGAGTTGCTGTTCGCCCTCGTGGCCGGCCGCGGCAGCGACGGCGTGCCGGTGGTGACGATCCGTGCCGGTGCCGCGGCAGGCGGACGTGAGCTCCCTGCTCCGTCCGGCAGCGCGGCCGCCGCGGATGAACCTCGCTACTGCGCGCCGCTGCGCATCAGCGACGAGCTGCCGTATGCCAACGTGCCGATGGATCCGGAGATCGACTTCGAGTCGATCATCGCCTCGGCCGGCCTGCCGGGTGTGCTGGACCCCAATTCCCTGGAACTCCTCCACGAATCGGGGGAACGGGTGCCGTTTGCCCGCAGCGAGCACTTCGCGTACGGCGACCGCGGGCGGCTGGAATTCGTCGTCACGGACCCGTCGCGCCGCGACTACCGCATCTGCTTCCGGACCGTCGAGCGCAGGCCGCCCCTGCTGCCGCAGACCGGCGTTCCGCTGGTCGGCGTGGGCGACCTGCTGCGGTGGGACCACGCGCACGCCGACGTGCCGAGGCCGGTGCCGCTGGCCTACCCGGCCCGCCTCGTGGACCTGACCGGCGACGGCCGGGCCGACCTGGTGGGTGCGTGGAACTACGCGCACCGGCCGGGGTGGCCGTGGGACGGCGTATTCGTGTATCCGCGGTACGGGTCGGACCACGCGCTCGAGTTCGCCGAGCTCGTACGGCTTCGGTACGAGCCGGCTGAAGGTGGCGATCCGGAGTTCTTCAGCCACATCTACATGACCGTGGACCTGGCCGACTTCGACGGCGACGGACGGACGGACATCGTCTACTCGCACAAGGGTGGGGACGACATCGCCTTCTTCCTCGACAGCGGCCGGCGCGAGCCGAGCGGCGTGCCGCGCTACCGGGCCGCGGGCACGATCTCCAGGCAGGGCGCGGACTGGACGCCCGTCAGGGCGGTGGATCTGACCGGCGACGGCATCCTGGACGTGGTCGCCGGATCGCACCTGTTGGCGAACACCAATCCGGCCGGCTGGCCTTTTGAGCCCGCGCGCGCCGTCGACCTGGGGCTGGAGGTGGAGGATCCGCTCTTCTTCGACGTAAACGCTGACGCTCGTCCCGACCTCATCGGACTGGTCACGGCGGTGGAGAGCGAGCCGTCGCATCTGCGCACCGTATGGAGCCCGAATCTCGGCGGCGTTCCCCCGCGATTCGGTGCGCCCGAGCCGCTGCGCATGGAGCCGCCGCCGAGCCGGCCGGGAAGGCTCGGAATCGCCGATCAGGGCGAACGGACCGGTCTGCTGGTCCTGAACGACCACTTCGCCGAGGTGCTGTTCTACGAGCACCTGTCTCACGCCGGCGGGCAGGGGGTCTTCCGGCTGTGGAATCGGGCCGAGTCCCGTTCGACGCCGATGGCGCTGAGCGATCAGGCATGGCCGAACGCCACCGACTGGGACGACGACGGTGACTGGGACCTGCTGGTCGGAGGCGGCTACGGCTGGCCGCGCATCCTGATCAACCGCGGAACCTCGCTGGCGCCCGTGTTCGATGAGCCTAGCTACCTGTATGCCGGCGGGGAACCGATCCGCATCCTGCGCGATGAGGTGCTGCACAGCCACAACTGGCACAACATGGGGTACCCCTATCCGGTCTTCGTCGACTGGGACGGCGACGGACTTCCCGACCTGATGCTTCCCAACGAGACCAACCGGCTCATCTGGCACCGCAATGAGGGCCGGCCGGGAGAGCCGCTGTTCGGCGCTCGCCGTTTCCTGGAGGTCGACGGCTACCCCGACTCGGAGGAGCTTCGCGCCGAGCACGGACGGCTGAGTGATGACAAGACGACGACCAACCAGCCGTATCCCTGGTTGGACTGGCCGTTCTTCTGGCGCACCGGGGCAGCCTTCGCGGACTGGAACGGCGACGGACTCACCGATGTCATCACCCAGCACGGGTCGCAGCGCAAGGCGAGCCTCTACGTGCAGTACCGCGCGGCGGACGGCGAGTTGAGGCTGCGGTCGGCAGGTCCGGTACGGCTTCGGGACGGACGTCTCGTCAATGACAGCATCGTCGAACGTGGCCGCACCTGGGGCGAGACGTTCCGCGCCGCCGACTGGGACGGCGACGGCCTGCTCGACCTGATCTACGCGGTAGCCGGCTCCCACCACGGCACGATGGCCGGAACCAGCATCTATCTGCTGCGCAACGTCGGCGATGAAGAGCGACCCGTGTTCGCATCACCGCGCCCGTTCATGATGTACGGCGAGCCCATCCGCATCACCAACCACGGTCCCCACCCGTGGGTGGGCGACATGGACTCGGACGGCACGCCGGACATCCTGGCGGGAGTGGAGTGGAGCGTGTACCCGTTCTATCGGCACGCCGCGCTGGAGTTGCCGCGCCGCCCGCAGTTCACCCTGGGCGAGGTCACGCGGGAGACGTAGCGTTCCGGTAGGGATCAGTCCTTCAGCGCGCCGATCAGGACCCCTCGCCTGAAATATCGCTGCACGGCGAGCATCACCGTTACCAGTGGCGCCGTGGAGAGCACGATCACGGTGTTGCGGAGCTGAGCCGCCATCTCGAGTCGGGAAATCTCGCTGAAGTCGCCGCGGGTGAGCTCCAACCGGAAGATGTCGCTCGTCGCATACATGCTCTCACCGGGGATCAGGTAATCGCGGAGCACGAGCTGCAGCGGATGCTTGCCGCTGTCCAGGAGATACACCAGGGCGTTGAAGTAGTCGTTCCAGTAGGCGACGATCGAGAACAGCGCCAGCGTCGCGAGGATGGGCTTGGAGAGCGGCATGTAGATCCGGTACATGATCTGCAGGTCGTTGTAGCCGTCGAGCTTGGCGGCGTCCTCCAGGCTCGACGGGAGCTGCTGATAGAAGGTGCGCAGCATCACGATGAAGAACACGTGGTAGAACTGCGTCGCGATGATCCACGCCCTCGTGTTGTAGAGGCCGAGCGTCTTGACCAGCAGAAAGGTGGGGATCAGCCCTCCCGAGAACAGCAGCGTAAAGGCGATGAAGAAGGAGATCGGCCCCCGGAACACCAGGTGGCGCTTCGACAGCGGGTAGGCCGCCAGCGAGATCAACACCAGGTTGGCCGCAGTGCCGACACCCGCATAGAAGATGGAGTTGCCGTAGCCTCCCAACAGCATGGGATTGCGCATGGCTATCCGGTAGGCCTGGAGATCGACGTTGACCGGGATCACGCCGATCGTGCCTGCGACTACGCGCATGCCGCTGCTTATCGATGTCGCCGCGACGTTGAGCAGCGGGTAGAGGAAGGTGATGCTCAGGGCGATCATGAGCAGGTAGTTGCAGGCGTCGAACAGACGGTGGCCGGCTGTGCTGCGCATCTAGCGACTTACCTTGCTGCGCGCCCGCATCACCAGATGCCGATCGAGGTATAGCGCTTCGCCAGCCAGTTGACGAACGCGATCAGTATCAGGGACACCACCGAGTTGGCGAGCCCGATGGCGGTAGCCAAGCTGTAATTGGCGTGGACCAGTCCCACCCGATACAGGTAGGTGGAGAGCACGTCGGCCTTGTCATAGGTGAGCGGGGTGTACAGAAGCAGCACCTTTTCCGCACCGACGCTCAGCATGCTCCCCATTCGGAGGATGAACAGCACCGTGATGGCGGGCATGATTCCGGGCAGCGTCACGTGCCACGCCTGCCGCAGCCTGCCCGCGCCGTCGACCACCGCCGCCTCGTACAGCTCCCGGCTCACGCCGGCGATGGCAGCCATATAGATGATGCTGCCCCAGCCGATCTCCTGCCAGATGCCGGAGCCGATGTAGATCGGGCGGAACCACGCGGGCTCGATGAGAAAGTAGATCGGCTCGAATCCCAGGGACGCCAGGAGGTGGTTGATGAAGCCGGAGCCCGGCGAGGTGGCCAGGTGGATCATGGCCGCGATCACCACCACCGAGATGAAGTGCGGCATGTAGGAGATGACCTGGAAGGCCTTCCGAAACGAGCGGACGCGGATCTCGTTGACCAGCAGCGCCAGGATGATGGGCGCCGGAAAGCCGAACACCACGCTCCAGACATTGATCATGAAGGTGTTGCGGATGACCGATCCCGCGTTGCGGGAGCTGAAGAACTGCTCGAAGTAGCGCAGGCTGACCCACTCGCCGCCGAACGGGTTGAGGAGGTCGAACCTGCGGAACGCCAATATGTTGCCGTACATGGGGATGTACTTGAACGTCAGCAGGAACAGGATGCACGGAAGCAGCATGAGCAGCAGGTAGCGGTCGCGCACCACGCGCTTCCAAAGGTCGCTCCCGCCGGTGAGCGTGTCGGCAGGAAGCGTACGATCACGCCATCGGCGGCGCACGGCGGAGGCGGCTTCACGCATGTCCGGCTCGCGGACGCTGCCGTCTGTCGCGGTGCAGCATGCGAGGGGCCGGCCGCGGCGTACGATCCGGCAGCAGCCCGCCCCTCGTCGTCATCGTCAGGTCGGTCCGGGTCAGGTCCCCGACAGGATCTTCTGTGTTTCCTGGTACGCCGTGTTCTGCATTTCCAGCAGCGCGTCGACGTCGGTTTCGCGGACCTCCTGTACGAAATCGCTCCATTCGCTTAGCGGCCGCCGGCCGATCACGAATGCGGTCAGATTCTCCTCCACCAGCCGGTCGAGCTGCTCTCGAATCGCCCCGATGTCTTCTTGAGTAGCGGCATCGAGCATGACGCGGGGGTTCAGAAAGCGGAAGTCGGGCTCTGCCCGCAACTGCAACTCTTCCTTCGCGGCCGAGCCGTACGGCGGGCGTCCCCGCTCGGGAGTGGACAGCGTGAAAGCACCCCACTCGCCGAAACCGATGCCCCATTGCAGATCGGCCACCAGCGCGTCGTAGTAGTCCATGTCGATCTCGAGCTTGGTGGGGTCGGTCTTGAGCGGCAGCGGGATGCGCCCGTGCTCGGGGTGCTCGTACCAGCGGTAGGTCACGTCCTCGACGCCCCAGGTGAAGAACCAACTGCCTTCCGGACTGAACATGTAGTCCAGAAGCTGGAACAGGACCTCGGGCTGCTCCGCCTTGTCGGTGACGAGGAATCCTCGATTGGGACTCCACGCGCCGATGCGGTAGCGATAGAACAGCGGCCGGGCGCCGTCGATACCGGTGGCGATCGGCGGCTTTACGTAGCGTACTTCGACCGGCTCCCCACCGAGCTCGAAGGTACTGGTCTCCCAGGTCGGCGTGTCGCCGGTGTTGACCGCGAGTCCCCGGTAGGTCGAGTCCACCCAATGCTCGAAGAACCGGTCACTGTTCATGGTCGGGATCTCGGGGTGGAGCAGGCCTTCCGCGTACGCGTTGCTCAGGTACGCGACCAACTGCTCCATGCCGGGGTCGAGGACGGCATACTTCCAGCTATCGCTTCGATCGTCGTAATACATGGCGTTCCATCGTCCGCCCCAGCCGGTGCCGAAGCCGTTGGACATGGCGGTGAACATGTTGGAGAACCGCCGCGTCCCCCACGGAAACAGGTCGGGCTCGGCCTGCTTCAAGGCGCTCAGCGTGTCGTGGAAGTCATCGTAGGTGTCCCACTTCGTCTCGATGCCATAGGAATCGAACACGTCCTGCCGCACCAGATGACCCGCTCCCGACAGACCGGTCGGCGCGTAGGAGCCCCAGGACATGTAGCGGTAGATCTTGCCGTCGCGCGCGGCCACCAGCCCGACCAGGCCCGGATCCTCGGTCAGGTGGTTGCGGAAATTGGGCATGACGTCCAGGTAGTCGGTGTAGGCAAGCACCTTGCCGGCGATCCCCAGCTCGTCGAGCTTGCTGACGTCGACCCCCCAGTTGAACAGCAGCTCGGGCAGGCTGTCGGAGGTGATCATCAACTCCATCTTCTGCCCGGCTTCTGCGAACGGAAAGCTCGTCACCGTCGCGTCGAGATTGAGCGTCTCGCGGACGATGCCCTCCCACACGCCGTCGTTGGGCCATGGCCCCGCCTTGACCCAGTCGAAGCTGTAGGTCTCGCTCACCCACGGGACCGTGAGCCCGCCGGTGGGTGAGTCGGGATCGTACTCGATCCTGGCCATGGATGGTTCGCCTGCGGCAGCATCCTCCGTGGTCCCCGTGGCGAAAGCCATGGCGCCGGCACAGAGCAGCGCGATGACCATGGAAAACGCGTGCTTGAGCATAAGGCGCCTCCTAAGGTCGAGTAATCCGATGACGGTAGGTCCGCTCGCTCCGGCTGTCAACAAGCCGCCATACGGAGGCGATCGTCCGCGCCTTGTTACACGTCGATCCGATAGCGGTAGACGTTGGCGGTGAAACCGGTGTGGAACTCGCCTGCGCGGGGCAGGCCGCTGGGCTGGTAGTGATTGAGGTACAGGACGAGCTCGCGGGTCTCCCGGTCCTCGTGCACGTGGAAGTTCGAGTACTGCACGCGCTCGTCCTGATCCGGCGCCCGGTCGGCGATCACGGCGATCGTGTCGCGGAGCAGCAGGCCGGTTGCCGGGTCTACCTCTCCCATGACGAGCGGGTAACGGGGGCTGTTGCCGTCGGCATTCCGTGCCGAGATGTTGCCGAACCAGAACAGCCGGCCGTCGGAGTACGGGACCAGGTGGGAGATCGAGCTGGGCGAGAAGAAGCGCTCGCCGTCCTCGTACGTCCACGGGTCCGCCCGAGTCCAGGCCCGCCCCTCATCCTCGGAGATCGAGCACCACTTGTGGCCGGCAGCTCCGCGCGCCCGCCGTTGGAGCCGCGCATCACCATCAGCAGCCGGCCCCCGTCGAGCGCGGCCAGCGTGGGCTCGAAGATTCCCCGCGTCGTCCGCTCCGGATCGGGGATGATCCATGCGACCGACTCGGCCACGAGTCGGTCCCCGCTGAAGCGGGCGGCCAGGCAGCCCGTCTCGATATAGCTGGAGCCGTAGGGATTGAAGTAGCGGCCGTCGGCGTCGAGCGCGGTGCGGCTGACCGGGAACAGCAGCCCGCCGTCCCTGGCCAAGGGAGTCCCGAGCCCGGTGAAGGCGTTGCGGCCGGTGTGCACGCCGTCGATCGGGTGCCAGCGGTCGTAGCCCGCACCCTGCTGGATGATCGGCGCCTCGTGGAAGAGCGAGCGGCCGCCGTCGGCGCTCAGGGCGTAGAAGCGTGACACGCGGGTGAGCGCGTCGAACGCGTCGTCGCTCTCTTGGAGCCACTCCGTGCCGGAAAGGACCAGGTGGCCGGATCCCGGATCGACGAAGCAGGCCGACGAAGTCCGGCGGACGATGGCGCCGTCGTCCCGTCGATGACTGACCGGCAGCTCGACCGGGTCGCTCCACGTCCTGCCGTTGTCGACGCTCCAGCGCCGAAAGCGCGCGTCGTCGATGTCGCTGATGACCTCGTACCGGTACTCGCAGAGCATCCCGGGCCCGGTCGGGCCGCAGTAGTCGGCGCTTCCGAACACCGAGGTTCCGCGGTTGGGGGTCTCGATGAACAGCTCCGGCTCGCCGACGACAGCCATGGCGCCAGCCTATGGGCCGGCCGATGCGCCGGCAAGGCTCGGGTGTCCCGGTTGTTCAGCGAGCCGAGGGAACGAAGTCCCGCTCCTGCACGCTCACCGCCAGGGGAGTACCCGGCGGTCTGGGCCGGTTGTGCGTGGTGACGATCCAGATCTCACCCGGACGGCGCTCGAACATGTAGGGGTAGCAGAGCCGGCCGTACGGATAGGTGATCCGGTCCGCGCGCATGCGGCCGATGACCACGGGCTCCGACCACGAGCGGCCGTCGTCGTCCGAGAAGGCCAGGGAGAGCTCCTCGCGGTGCACGCTCATTGGACGTTCCGCGTATGGGAGCGCCACGCGGATGTAGCTGTCCTCTCCCGCGGGGTAGAGCCTATTCCACACCAGCGCCAGGCGTCCGCTGTGCAAGCCCAGCAGGTAGCCGGGCGCGCTGCTGGCGTCGATCGGGCTGGGCCGGATCTCCCGCCACGACAGGCCGCCGTCATCGGAGTACGCCTCCCAGAAGCGGTCCAGGCTGGTGCGCAGCAGCATGAGCAGCCGTCCGTCGGAGAGCTCGGCGACCGTGCCCTCGCAGACGCCGTCGTGGTGGCCGTGGCCGCCCAGGTCGATGATGCTGCTCTGCCGCCAGCTCCGGCCGCCGTCCGTGGAGACGCAGGTGAACTGGACGTGGCGGGCCGGGTCGCGCCAGAGGTGCTGCACGGGCGTGACAAGGTTGCCGGCGCTCGTCTCGATGATGTCGGTCACCGCACCGCAGAAGCCCAGGAAGATGGGCTGGCGGTCGGTCCAGGTCCTGCCCTCGTCCGCGCTGCGGATCGACCACACGTCGCAGCGCACGTCGGGATCGGGCTCGTTGGTGGTCTCGTCCCACCCCCACCGGTAGGTGGTGGAGTCACCGTAGGTCAGGACGATGTCGCCGTTCCTGGTCCGCACCATGGCCCCCTGTTGGGGTACGCCGGGCTCGGAGCCGTCGGTCATGGGCACCGGCGCCGACCAGGTGACGCCGTCGTCGGCGCTGGTGCGGCAGGCGTTGCCGGTCACCTGCAGCAGGCGGTCGTCGCCTGTCACCACCATCGGCTCGGGGAAGTCCCGTGTCCCGTAGTCCGTGATCGGCAACGGCCGGCAGCGTGGTTCGATCCACAACGTGCCCGTCTCGTCTTCACCCATGATCCGCCTCCCTGGTGTCAGGCTTCCGGCAGCTCGTTGCGGTAGTTGTCCTCCGGTCCGAACGCCTCCCACGGCGAGTTGAAGAAGGCGCGCTGTGCGTCGGTCAGCCGCGCCATGGTGTCGGGACCGGGGATGCGGCCGCCGGTGTGCTGGTAGTGGTAGCTGGCCGCGCGGTCGTTGTACTTGTAGAACAGGCCGTAGCGCGGCTCGTCGCCCTGCCAGCGGTTGGCGCCGTGGGCCAGCGTTTCGGTGAAGATGATCGCCGACCCCTTGCGCGCGCCGATGTTGCGGACCAGCGGGCCGTCGACCGCGAACAGCCGCTCGTGGTCCTCGGGCACCGGGAAGTCGCACTTGTGGGAACCGGGGATACAGGCGAATCCGCCGTCGGATTCCGCGATGTCCTGCAGCGTGAACGACACCACGGTGAGGCCGGTGAAGATTCGGTCGCCCTGCACGTGGTAGCGGAAGTTGACCCGGCCGCCGCGGTGGCCGCCGTGCATCTCGAACTGCGGGCAGCCCTTGGAGCGGACGAAGCTGTAGGTGATCTCCAGGCGCAGCTTGGGGCCGATGATCTCGGTGAGCACCTCCGTCAGCCTGGGGTGGTCGATCAGCGACGTGAACGGCTCACCCGCGTCCAGGAGCCCCCAGGCGCCGTGCCAGGTGCCGTTGGCGTCGTAGCCGTTCGGGGTCTTCTCGAGCGGCTGCATGCGCTCGGCGATCTTGTGCTTGGCGGTCTCGCATTCCGGGTCGGTGAGCACGTCCTCGACCACCAGGAAGCCCTGCAGGTCGAACAGGTACTTCTGGGTCGCGGTCATCGCCCGAGCCTACGAGCTTGCCGGGGTGCCGACAAGCTCGCGGAGGATCAGCTCAGGACCAGGGCGAGCAGCGTCGTGAGTCGCATCACGACCCTGGCCAATCGGCACCGGCACCGGGTCCCAGAACGTGCCAGTGCATGTGCGGCGTCACACCGGGAGCCGCGGCGTTGGCACGCACGTAGAACCCCTCGCCGTCCAGGAGGCCGAGCGACGTCGCGGTCGCCTGAATCGCCCGCACCATCGACGTCAGCAGGTCACCGTCGAGGGCGGACTCGTCGAGCAGGGACGGGACGTGACGCTTGGGCACCACGACCACGTGAATCCTGGCCGCGGGCCTGGGATGGTGGAAGGCGAGGACCCACTCGTCCTCGTACACGCGCTGCACGTCGAGCCTGCCCGAAAGGACATCCTCGCAGTACCAGTCACGCCGAGCCATCGGGCCTCATCCTCTCGTGAAGCGCGAGGCTCGGCTCAGGAAAGCAGGGCGAACAATGTGGTCAGCGAGGTCACGACCACGAACCCGACGCCGATCATCCAGGTGAGCGTCTTGAAGCGGGCGTTGGTGTCCTCGAAGCGCGTGTTCATGTACTCGAACATGTCTTCGAAGCGGCGCGACACGAAGCCGAAGCGCTCGTCCATCAGCGTGCGCTGCGCTTTCAGCTCTTCCTCGACCCTGACCATCCGTTCGAGAAGCTGAGTGCCGGCACCGCCGGACTCCGGGCGGTGCACCGTCTCGTCGACCAGCTTGCGCAGCCACGGCTTGACGTACTCTCCGATACGGCCGACATCCTCGTCTCTCAGCGTCATGGGCTCTGCCATTCTACTTGCGGAGCACGCGGTCGATCGCGGCTCGCAGGATGGCCTCCGAGGCGCCGGACACGAAGGCGTCGGTCGGTTCGTAGCCTCCCTCGGCGAACGACCGCTCCAGGGTGATGTAGCCCGGTCCGAGGTCGCCGTAGCCGGCCACCGCCAGGAACACGTCGGGCCGCGCGGCATGGGCGTGGAGCTGGTACTCGATGAAGGTCTCGCCCGGCAGGTGCAGGATCGCCGCTTCGGCGCCGAAGTGGAGGCAGGTGACCGGGATCGGGCGCTCGTGGCGGCGCAGGTAGGTGAGCATCAGCGCCGCCCTGCTGAGCTCCTTGCTGTCGACCGCGCCCGGCGTGCGTATGCGCGCCAGCAGCGCCTTCGGGTCCAGGTCGGGCCGCGGCGGCAGCAGCACCGGCTCCACGACCCAGCGCAGCTCCGTGAGCTGCCGGCGCTCCGCCGCCCCTTCGGCGGCGGCCATGGCGTCGTGGATGCGGCCGGCAAACAGCTCGCGGTTGTCGGCGATGCCGTCGTTGTACTTGCCGGCGGCCACGTTGCCGGCGCAGCCGGTGAAGTAGAGGTGCGGCACCCCGGACGCGGCGGTGCGCCGGTCTCGCGCCAGGCCCACGAACTCCGGGTTCACCACGCCGGTGCCGTCCAGGCTGGTGGGGTGCGTGGCGTAGTAGTGAGCGACGGCCAGCGGCTCGTCCCCATTCCAGAAGCCGATGGTCTTGAGCCTCGGGTCGATCACCCCCTCCGGCGCGGCGCGCACCGCGGGATCGCTGGTCTTGGTCCAGCGCATCGCCCACAGCTTTCCGTCCATGCCGATCAGGCGCCGGTTGGAGGCGATGCGGTCCACCCGCGCCTCGCCGGTGCTGACGTGGGTGCAGGGCCGCGGATCGGCCATCGCCGCCGCGGCGGCTTCCGCGGCCGCCGCGCGCGCCCGTTCCGCCCAGTCGCCGGCCATGATCACGTCAGGCCGGCCGTGGGCGTCCAGGATGTCCTGCGCGTCGCGGTCCGGCCACGGCGTGTCGTGCGCGTGGGTGCAGTGCACGGCCACGCGGTCGGGGTGAGTGCCCACCGCCCGCGCCAGGTCCGCGCGCCAGCGGTCGTAGTCCCCGTTGCTCAGCTCGGCCCAGTCGAGCGCGCAGAGCACGACCGGCGGCTCGCCGTCCGGGACGAGGATCAGGCCCAGGGCCTGCAACCGACCGCTGATCTTCGCGGCCGGCGGATACCAGCCCGCGCACAGCGGATGGCCGACCGGCGGCGTGACGTCGGACCCGAACGTGCACAGCCGGATCATCCGCACACCTCCCGCAGCACGCGCAGGTAGTTGCCGCCGACCATGGCGGCGATCTCCTCGTCGGTATAGCCGCGGGTCGCCAGCGCCACCGTGAAGTACGGCGCGGCGACCCAGGCGAAGCTGCCGTCGAGCTGGCTTTCCATCGGCTCCGGGGCGTCCGCGAACAGATGCGGCCGGATGTCGTCCGGGATCGAGCCGCGGTAGGAGACGTCGGAGCCGCGCCCGCCGACGTGCTCGATGCCCGCTACCTCGGCGACGTGCTCGACGTGGCGGAGCCAGTCGACGAACCCGCCGAGCGGCTCGGCCAAGAAGCGGCGGCCCGGGCCGCCGAGAATCGATACGATCCCTCCGGTGGCGGCGATGGCGCGGATAGTCTCGTCGTCCAGGTTGCGCGGGTGCTCCCGGATCGCCGTGCAGCCGGTGTGGCTGTCGATCACGGGCGCCGTGGAGGCGGCAGCCGCGTCCAGATGGGCGCGGCGGCTGCAGTGGGCCAGGTCGACGACGATGCCCAGCCGGTTGAGCCGCCGCACGTAGTCCACGCCCGCGTCGGTGAGGCCGCGGTCGCGGCGGTCGTAGCACTGCGTTCCGAGCCGGTTGGTGTAGTAGAGGATCTGCGCCTGCCGGAAGCCGAGCCGGTGGTAGATCTCCAGGTTGCCCAGGTCGTGCTCGATCCAGGGCGGCGGCCCGCCGGTGCTCCACATGATGCAGGGCTTGCCGGCGCGCTTGGCTTCCACCACGTCGTCCGCGCACCGGAACTTGACCAGGTGGTCCCGCAATGCGTCGAGCACCGCGGTGGTGCGCGCCACCGAGCGCAGGGTGATCATCGCGTCGTGGACCAGCCCGCCGTACCCCTCGGTCCGCCAGGAACAGAACATGTGGCCGTAGTCGTTGGCCAGCGTGACGCCCGAGCGGCGCCACGCTTCCAGGTACTCGGAGCGCACGTCGGCGTCGTGCACGACGTCGCGGTCGGCCACCTCCTGGAGCTGTAGCTCCATGTCCTGCGGGTCCGTGCCCTGGCGGATCAGGTCGCGGGCGAGCGCGCTCATCGCGTGCGTCCACGGCCGGGCGCCCCCGGATACCGGATCGCAGACGATGGCATCGCGGTGGATGCGAAGGCCGCGCTCGATGTCGGCGTCGCCGGCGCCCAGCTCGTCGAGCGCGGTCTTCCAGGCGCGGTCGATCGCTTCACCCATCGCGGACACTGTGCACGCGCGCCATGTGGCTGAACAGGCCGGCCATGCGGTGCCGCCTCTTGACGCGGCGATGGCTCCAGCGAGTCAGTCCCGGCCAGGGAGGGCTTGGCTCCATGCTCCTCGATGCTGACAGTCGAGGAGGACTACGAAGACAGGCGGACCCCATGTCGTTGACTTGACCGGTTCTCACCAGGCTCAGTACCACTCTGGTACACTCGATTGCACGCATATCCGGTGCTTGCTACGGAAGAGGAGTAATACGATGAAGGACGTGGTCCGCGCCGAATGGGACCCCCCCGGAGAAGAGTGGCCGCTGCTGTTCAGACACTTCGAGGAGGTGCGCGGCACGGACTTCAAGGTCTGCGTGATGATGATGGGCCGACTACTGGCCACCATCGACCCTGAGACAGGCTCTTGCACGATCGACGGGGTCTACCCCGGGTCCCTGTTCGCCGAAGGCGCCAGCCTCTCCGAAGCGAATGACAACGTTCGCGCGGACATCTCGAAGATCCTGGAGGACGTCATGGTGTCCAGCAAGAACGTGACGGATTTCAGGGCTCACATCGAGGACTTCATGCAGACGACGGACGAGGTTGCCGTGGCGTCGTGGAAGAAGGCCCTCGACAGGGTGAGGTCGGGGCAGGAGGAGGGGGCGCCGGACCTGCGGAAGTACGATGCTTCGGACTGGTCGGACTTCGCGGTCGTGGAGGACGTCCGGGAGACGCAAGACCACAAGCCCCTCATGGCGATCCCTGCTCCGCCAGAAGCGAGCCTGCTAGCAGCCTGATCTTTGATCAAGATCAACTCCATTTACGAGATGCTGGATGAGTGCGCCCCCGGGCACACTCGTTCGTCGAAGCTCCACCACATCGGGGTGACCTACAACTCGAAGACGTACCGCAAGCTACCCAAGGGACCGCACGGGAAGCCCACGAACTACCCGGTCGAACCGGGCCTTGTCCGCAGCTTGGCGAGGATACTTCAGATTGAGGAGTGTGCTCGAAACCATCTCGGCATCCGGCTCATCAGTTAGATCGTTGGGCCTCCATCGTTGACGCCGCCGCCGGGCCGACGTAGTAGGGTCGTCGGATGAAGACCCGCGGCCCGGGGCGGACCGGGGCCATGCCGGCTCGCCTGATCGGATTCCATACCGGCGGACGCCTGGGGGTCGTGGCCGAGGACGGCAGCGGCGAGCGATACCTCGATCTGGACGTCCCCGGCCAGCAACGCTGGCAGTTCGGGCCGCCGCTGCCGGACGGCCGGATCATCCTGCACAGCTTCGAGGACACCACGATGGCGCGGATGGTGATGGGCGACGTGCAGGTCAACCTCTGGTTCTACGATCTGCAGAGCGGCGGGCTCGAACCCCTGGAAGTCGCCGACCGTCCGAGCCGCTTCTTCACCTGCGGCGCGGCCTTCGCCGACGGGCGCAGGCTGCTGGCCAGCGCCATGGTCGACGGCGCGCAGCAACTCCATGTCATGGACGTCGACGGCAGCGCCTGCCGCGCGCTCACCCAACCGGGCCAGGGCTTCCACTACGGGGCCGAGATCAGTCCCGATCAGACGCGCGTCGCCTGTCATGTCACCGGCGACAAGCCGAGCCGGTACCCGCGGGTCTATCCCTACAGCATCGAGGTGATCGAGATCGACAGCGGCGACCGCACGATGGTGGCGGCGCGCACCGGGCACCTGTACTTCGCGCCGGTGTGGTCGGCCTCAGGCGACCGGCTGGCGTACTTGGACTGCCACTCCGCCACCGATCCCGCTCACTTCGCCGCCGATCTGTGCATCGGCCATCCCGACGGCACTTCGCACCGGGTGGTGACCGCGGGCCGGTCACACTGGTTCGGCACCTCCTACGGCGCCGACGGCCATCGGGGCGGCGGCTCCAACATGACCACCTGGATCCCGGGGCGGGATCGCATCACCTGGACCCGCCTGCTGCACGACTCGCACGCGGACGCCCACTTCGACGCCTCCCTCCCCGATCACGAGGAGCTGGTCTACGCACCCGAACTGGCGCGCGGCGGCACGCAGCTCTGCGCCCTGGATCCCGACTCAGGGGATGTAAAGGAGATCACCGACGAGGAGGAGGGCAGGTGGGACTATCACGCCTCCTGGTCGGCGGACGGCGACGCGGTGGTCTTCTCACGGGCGCGGGTCACCGAGCCGCCCGAGCTGTGGATCGCCTCTGCCGACGGATCCGGCGCACGACGCCTGAGCGCCGGTCACGACCGCTGGGGCGCCGGCTTCGGGCGCTGGCTTACGTAGCAGCCGGGGCAGGACGGCGATGACGATCGCCAGCACTATACTGTGGCTGGTGATACGCGACGGCCGGCGGGGCGAACACGGCATGCGCGCGATCCTGAGGAGGAACTCGTGGCGGAAGCCAAACGGAGTTATGTAGTCGATGAGAATGGCAAGCGGACAGCCGTCATGTTGCCGATCGACGAATACGAAGAACTGCTGGAGGACCTCCAAGACCTTGCGGTCATCGCTCAGCGCAGAGACGAGCCAACCGTCCCCCTCGACGTTGTCGTGGAACAGTTGGAAGAGAAGTGGCGGCGCGTCGAGTCGAGATAACCCGTTCGGCTCATCGCGATCTCGATGCCTTGAATCCCCGGATCGGAAGCAGAATCCTGACAGCCATCGCCGGGCTTGCCGGAGATGCACGCCCACATGGATGCAGGAAATTGACCGGCAGCCTGAATTCCTACCGGCTGAGGGTTGGGGACTACCGGATACTCTACGTGATTGACGACGCCGATGGGCTGGTTACGGTGTTCGCCGTAGGTCATCGCCGCGATGTCTATCGATAGTGGCCTGATTCAGGACTGTTCGGGTCAGGGCGCCGTCACTATTGCAGGAACCGGGCGCGGCGCCGGCGGGGCGCCACGTAGAGGTGGTCGTCCTCCTCGGCGAGTGCGCTCACGTTGCCGGTCGACGGGTACTTGGCGATGGCGTCCTCGACGATGTCCACGCCGAGTCCCGGCGCGTCGCTCAGGACGATGCTGCCGCCGACGATGTCCGGTTGCGGCTCCATCACCTCGTAGCGGGCGGGGACGTCGTCGGCCAGGTGCTCGAGCAGGAGGAAGTTCGGGACCGTCGCCAGCACGTGCGCGGCGGCCATCTCCGCGACCGGCCCGAGGGAGCCGTCGTGCGGGGCGATGACGGCGTAGTGCGCTTCCGCCAGCGCCGCGATCTTCTTGAGCTGGAGCAGGCCGCCGGCACGTCCGGTGTCCGGCTGGATGACGTCGGCGATCTCCTCCTCCAGGAGCTGCCGCACGCCCCAGAGGTAGGAGTGGCGCTCTCCGACCCCGATCGGAATGTTGACCGACTTCGCCACGCGGCGAACGCCCTCGATGTTCTCCGGTGCGACCGGATCCTCGTAGAACAGCAGGTCGTACTCCTCCAGCCGCTGGCCCAGGGCGATGGCGTCGCGCGTGGTGAGCCACGGCGGCCCGTGAACGTCCACCATGAGGTCGACGTCCGGGCCCAGGGTCTCGCGCAGGCTCGCGACCTTGGCGGGCAGTCCGTCGGTGCCGCCGGTCTTGAGCGCGCCGTAGCCCGTCGCGACCAGCTCCTCGTTCCGTTCCGGCGTTCCCGCATGGGCGTAGAGCTCTACCTCGTCCCGGATCCTGCCGCCGAACAGCTCGTACACCGGCACGCCCAGCGCCTTGCCCTTGAGGTCCCAGAGCGCCATCTCGATGCCGGTCATGGCGCCTGAGCCGACGACGCCGGTCATGCCGTGTCCCATCATCGCGGTCATGATCTTCTGGCAGATGCGCTCGATCCGGAACGGGTCGTCGCCGATGAGGATGGCGCTCAGGTCCCGGATCGCGGTCTCGACGACGCGCGGCCAGCCGCTCGCCTCGCCGACGCCGTAGATACCCTCGTCGGTGCGGACCTTCACGAACAGCCAGTTGCGCCGTGACCAGGAATCCTCGCCTTTGGCGGCGCTCATCAGGTAGGTCTCGATCTCCGTGATCTTCATCTCGTCCCTCGCTTCATGGTTGTCGGCAACGCTACAACGGTAATGCCCATTCTGCTCTGACCCGTTACCATCGGGGGCGCAGCCGTCGAGACGGGAGGAGGACCGCATGCAGGACGAGAGAGCCGCAGAACGCGCTAGCGTTCGCTTCGAACCCGACGACAAGCCGCCGAAGCTGCTGACCTTCGGCCTGGGCCTGCAACTCGCCATCCTCTGCCTGGGCGGGATCGTGCTCACGCCGGCCATCGTCGTCCGGGCCGCCGGCGGCGGCGAGCCGTACCTCTCCTGGGCCGTGTTCGGGGCGGTCGCGGTCAGTGGCGTCACCACCGTGCTGCAGGCGGTGCGAGTGGGCAGGATCGGCGCCGGCTACGTGCTGCTGATGGGCACGTCGGGAGCCTTCATCGCCGTCTCCGTAGCGGCGCTCGCCAAGGGAGGCCCGGCGATGCTCGCCACCCTGGTGGTGATCTCGGCGCTGTTTCAGTTCGTGCTCGCCGCGCGGCTGTCGCTGTTGCGGCGCATTCTGACCCCGACGGTGGCGGGGACGGTGATCATGCTGATCGCGGTCACGGTGATGCCCATCGTCTTCGATACGCTGGCGGACGTGCCGGAGAGCGCTCCGCCCCTGGCCGCGCCGCTGAGCGCCCTCGTTACCGTGCTGGTGATCACCGGACTCGCGTTGAAGGCCACGGGATCGCTCCGCCTCTGGGCACCCGTCATCGGCGTCGTCGTCGGCTCGGTGGTCGCTGGCCTGTTCGGCCTCTACGACATGGCATCGGTGGCCGGCGCCGGGTGGATCGGCGTTCCGGCAGGCGGCTGGCCGGGCTTCGACCTGAGCTTCGGGCCGGTCTTCTGGTCCCTCCTGCCGGCCTTCGTGTTCGTGACGCTGGTCGGCGCGATCGAGACGATCGGCGACGGCGCCGCCATCCAGCGCGTGTCGTGGCGGCGGCCGCGGGCGGTGGACTTCCGCGCCGTGCAGGGCGCGGTGTCCGCCGACGGCGCGGGCAACCTGTTGTCAGGCCTGGTCGGCACGGTGCCGAACACGACGTATTCGACCAGCATCGCGGTGACCGAGCTCACCGGCGTGGGGGCGCGCGGCGTCGGGGTCGCCATCGGAGCGATCTTCGTCGCGCTGGCGTTCCTGCCCAAGGCGCTGGCGGTGGTGCTGGCGATTCCGGGGCCGGTGGCCGCGGCGTACATCACCGTGCTGCTGGCGATGCTGTTCGTCACCGGCATGAAGATGGTCATCCAGGACGGGATCGACTACCGCAAGGGACTGGTGGTCGGGGTCTCGTTCTGGGCCGGCGTCGGCTTCCAGAGCGGCGTGATCTTCCCCGAGTACTTCGCACAGATGGCCGGCGGGCTGCTGCAGAACGGCATGACGGCCGGCGGCCTGGTGGCCATCTTGATGACCCTGTTCATGGAGCTGACCTCGCCCCGCCGCCGCAAGATCGAGGTGCGGACCGACCTCGCCGACCTGCCGAAGATCAGGGAGTTCCTGGGCTCGTTCGCATCCCGCAACGGATGGGATGAGGCGATGGCCGGGCGGCTCGATGCCGCGGGCGAGGAGACGCTGTTGTCGCTGATAGGCGAGGAGGACGGCGGCGAGCGCGAGCCGCGGCGGCTGCTGCTGGTCGCCCACAAGCAGGATGGAGGCGCCGTGCTGGAGTTCGTCGCCACCACCGGGCAGGAGAACCTGCAGGACCGGATCGCGCTGCTCGACCCGCGCTCGGCCGAGGTCCCGGACGAGCGCGAGACGTCACTGCGGCTCCTGCGCCACATCGCCTCCTCGGTCCGACACGAGCAGTACCACGGCACCGAGATCGTGACCGTGCGCGTGGACGGGTCGCAGCGGGCCAGCTAGCTGGCTCACCAGTTGGTGAAGGCGCCGTCCTCGCGGGAAAGGCGGGGCGGCCAGTCGGTGACCCTGACCGTCGAGGCCGCCGCCACCTCGAGGTCCATGTCCACCCCCAGGCCGGGGGCGTCGGGAGCGAAGGCGAAGCCGTCCTGCCAGCCGATCTGCTGCGGGAACAGCGCGCGGGCGAAGCTGCCCGGCCGTTGCGGCATCTCCAGGACGCCGACGTTGGTGGAGGCCATGCACAGCGCCGTGCAGGCGGCGGCGCTGACCGGCCCCTGGGGGTTGTGCGGGGCGATGTCGATGTAATGGGTCTCCGCCCAGTGGGTGATCTTCAGCGCCTCGGTCAGGCCGCCCACGATGCACAGGTCGATGCGCGCGTAGTTGATCAGCTCCTCCTCGATCACCTCCCGGAACGGCCACTTCGACGCCCACTGCTCGCCCGCCGCGATCGGCAGCGAGACGTGGCGCGCCAGCGTGCGGTAGGTTGCCGGGTTCTCGGACCTGATCGGGTCCTCGATGAAGAACGGGTGGAACTCCTCCAGCCACTTGCACATGCGGATCACGTGCGGCGGGTCGAGCCGGGTGTGCACGTCGAAGCAGAGCTCGATCGCCGGCCCCACCGCCTCGCGTATCGCGCGCATCTGCTCGACGGCGACCGCCACCGACTTGTGCGGGTCGAGCACGGCGCTGCGGGGCGCCTCGAGCACGCCCGAGGTCTCCGGCTGTCCCCAGCGGATGAAGCGCCAGCCCTCGTCGACCTGCCGGCGGGCGTTGTCGACCAGCGCCTGCGTCGACTTCCCCTGCGAGTGGGGGTAGCACACCACCTTGTCTCGTACCGGGCCGCCGAGCAGGCGGTAGACGGGCATCCCGGCCGCCTTGCCCTTGATGTCCCAGAGCGCGATGTCGATCGCGCTGATGGCGCAGGCGTACACCTTGTCCGCCGGAAAGAACCCGCCGCGGAACATCAACTGCCACAGGCGCTCGGTCTGCCAGGGGTCGGCGCCGACGATCAGCTCGCTCAGGTGCTCGACCGCCCGGGCGATCGAGGAGCCCCAGTTGCGGATGCCCGCCTCGCCGAGGCCGTGGATGCCGGCGTCGGTGTCGATCCTGACGATGAAGTAACGGCCACCGCCGTCGTCCTGTACCGGGAAGCTCCTGATCTCCGTGACCTTCACACCGATCCTCCTTTGCGCGTCGGCGCGCGGCAGACCCCGATGGTAGCGCAGCCCGGCCGCGGTCGCGCGCCAGGAGCGGGCTGCTTTGACAACGCGACGCCAGCAGGGGAACCGTAGCGGCACACATGGAAAGCACGATGCTCGGAGGGCAAGCGGACCTGTGCGTCCGCGATGCCGATCTGCTGGTGACGATGGACGCCGACCGCCGCGAGATTCGCGGCGGCTGGGTGGCGATCAGCGGCGGCATGGTCACCGCGGTCGGCGAACCGGGCTCCGAACCGGCGGCCGAACGGGTGATCGACGCGGCCGGCTGCCTGGTCACGCCAGGGCTGGTCAACACGCACCACCATCTCTACCAGAACCTGACCCGCGCGTTTGCGCCGGCGCTGACCGGCGGCCTGTTCGACTGGCTGCGCACCCTGTATCCGGTGTGGAGCCGACTGGACGAGGAAGCCGCCTTCGTGTCCGCCTGGGTCGGGCTGGCCGAGCTGGCGCTGGGCGGCTGCACGACCAGCACCGACCATCTGTACCTGCATCCGCGCGGCGCCGGCGACCTGATCGGCGCCGAGATCGCGGCGGCGCGCGAGCTGGGCTTCCGCTTCCATCCCACCCGCGGATCGATGAGCCTGTCGGTCAAGGACGGCGGCCTGCCGCCGGACGACGTGGTGCAGGAGGACGACGAGATTCTGGCCGACAGCGAGCGGCTGGTCGCCGTCCACCACGACCCGGCGCCGGGCGCCATGGTGCGCATCGCCCTGGCGCCGTGCTCGCCGTTCTCTGTCACGCCCGAGCTGATGGCGCGCACCGCGGAGCTGGCCGAGCGGCTGGAGGTGCGGCTGCACACCCACCTGGCCGAGGACGTGGGCGAGAACGACTATTGCCGGGAAGCCTTCGGCTGCCGCCCGGTCGAGCACTTCGAGCGGGTCGGCTGGGGTTCGGACCGCGCCTGGGTCGCGCATTGCGTGCACCCGGATCAGGCGGAGATCGAGCGGCTGGGGCGCTGGGGTACCGGCGTCGCCCACTGTCCGAGCTCGAACCAGATCCTGGGCGCCGGCCTGGCACCTGTGCGGGAGCTGCGCGACGCGGGCGTGCCGGTCGGCATCGGCTGCGACGGCTCCGCATCGGCCGACAGCGCCTCGCTGTGGCTGGAGACCCGCGGCGCGCTGCTGCTGGCGCGGCTGCGCGGCGGAGCACGGGCGATGCAGGCGCGCGAGGCGCTGGAGATGGCGACCCTGGGCGGCGCCGCCTGCCTGGGGCGGGACGACATCGGCTGCCTGGCGCCGGGCCGCGCGGGCGACCTGGTGGTCTGGCCGATCGGCAGCATCCCGTTCGCCGGCGCCCTCTCCGACCCGGTGGAGGCGTTGCTGCGCTGCGGGCCGGCGCATCCTCGCCACACGGTCGTCGCCGGCCGGTCCCTGGTGACCGACGGGAGACTGGTCGCGGCCGCCGTCGAAGAGATGCTGCAGCGGCATCGCCGCGTCGCCGGTGAATGGCTCCGCGCGGCGACGGGGAGCTGACACACGACCACCACGCTACGCGGACAACCCGTGGCACGCTATCCTCGAGCGTCGACACGACGCGCACGATGAGAGCCCTGATGCAAGCGGAGTCCCGCAATCGGACCGGCGGCCGACCGCACCACGGCGCCAATCAACAGGAAGAGAGAGTCCTCATCGAGAAGCGAACCGTCCACCAGAAGACCTTCGACGCCCGCCCCTGTCGGGGGTGCACGATGGACGATCTGGTTCCGGATCTGTTCCTGGTGAGTTATCTCCCGGCCGCGGTGGAGCGGGACGTTCTGGAGGAGAACAGGCGCAGCCGCGATGAACAGATGGCCTCGCTCCGGTTCTATGATCTGGCCGCCGACTGTCCCACGAACGCCGGTACGCTACTGTTCGCCAAGGATCCACTGCGCTGGATTCCCGGTGCCTATGTGCACTTTGTCCGCTGGGACGGCACGACCATGGCCGCCGAGCCGGTGAGCGACAAGCGATTCGAGGGCGACCTGCTCACGGTCCTGCGCGAGATGCAGGCCTTCCTGCCGCTTCCGGCGCAGTCCCTTCCCGTGGCCGAATCGGCGTTTCGCGAACGGACCGAAACCGACTATCCGCCGGTTGCCCTTCGGGAGTTGCTGTTGAACGCGGTCATGCACCGCTCTTATGAGTCGAACGCGCCGGTACGTTTCAACTGGTTCGACGACCGTATCGAGGTGCAGAACCCCGGTGGCCTGTACGGTATGGCGTCCCCGGAAAACTTCCCCCGGCAGACCGACTACCGCAATCCGGTTGTCGCCGGAGCCATGGCGACACTCGGCTTTGTCAACGCGTTCGGTCGCGGCGTGATCCGAGCGCAGGATGCCTTGCGCAGAAACGGCAACCCTCCCGCGGAATTCACGTTCGAGCCCTCGCACGTACTGGCGACGATCCGCCGGAAGCGATGAAGACGATCGCGTTCTTCAACAACAAGGGAGGCGTCGGCACGACCACGCTGGTGTATCACCTTGCCTGGATGTATTCCGAGATCGGGGTTTCCGTCGTCGCCGCGGACCTGGACCCGCAGGCGAACCTGACGGCGATGTTCCTCGACGAGGATCGACTCGAGGAGCTGTGGCCCGACGGCCACCATCCCGCGAGCATCCTGGGATCGATCTCGCCGATCCTGAGGGGGATTGGGGACATCACGGGACCTCACGTCGAGGAGATCACGACCAATCTCGGTCTGGTAGTAGGCGATCTGGGGCTATCCCGGTTCGAGGCGAAGCTCTCGGCCGCGTGGCCCGATTGTCTGGACGGCGACGAGGCGGCATTTCGCACGGAATCTGCGTTCCATCGTACGATTCTGCAGGCTGCGGAGGCGCAGGACGCCAAGCTGGTGCTGATCGACGTCGGCCCCAATCTCGGTGCGATCAACCGTGCCGCCATGATTGCCGCGAATTTCGTGGCCGTTCCGCTGGCTCCCGACCTGTTCTCGCTGCAGGGGCTGCGCAGCCTTGGTCCCACGCTTCGGGACTGGCGCCGGGAATGGGGAGACCGGGTACGCCGTCGGCCCGCTGACGCGGACCTGTCGCTGCCCGCGGCCGAGATCCGTCCGTTGGGGTATATCGTGATGCAGCATGCCGTGCGCATCGGCCGACCCGATCAGGCATCCCAGAAATGGATCATGCGGATTCCCGGGGTCTACCGCACGGAAGCGCTGGGCGACAGCACCGCAATCGAGCTGTCAGGAGACGACGAGGACTGTCTGGCTACGCTGAAGCACTACCGCAGCCTGATGCCCATGGCGCAGGAGGCGCGCAAGCCGATGTTCCAGCTTCGCGCGGCGGACGGCGCGTTGGGCGCCCATATCCACGCGGTCCAGGACTGCTACCGCGACTTCGAAGCACTGGCGACCGCAATCGCTGCGAAGTGCGGAATCGAGCTGTAGCTGCGAAGGTCCGGGGGAAACCGTGCGTGCGCGTTCGCAAAGAGCCGAACAGCCGCCATAGCGCGGAGGCAAACGCAATTCCCAGATGACGATAAAGAGGCGGTGAGGATCGACGCGAGCGCCTTGACGAGCGAGAAGCGTGCCGGGGACGATCGGATACGGGAGCATGGGCCACGAGCTCTCTTGACGAACAGGAGTATCCGAGGGTGAAAACGGAACGACCTCCGTGCCTGTCGCAGGCGGGCTCTGAACTCGACGTGCAACTACACGGGGTGGCACGGGGCGAGCCGATCGCGATCGTGGGCATGGCGTGCCGGTTTCCGGGCGCGGACAGCCCGGCCGAGTTCTGGCGCCGGCTCGCCGCGGGCACGGACCTGATCAGCGAGGGGGAGCCGGGCTCCGGTGTCGGGCGCGTCGGCAAGCTCTTTCCCGACACCGCGGAACGGCGCTCGGCCTGCCGCTTCGGCGCCTATCTCGAGGACCTGGAGCTGTTCGACGCCCCGTTCTTCCGCATCTCGCCGGTCGAGGCGCAGATGCTCGACCCGCAGCAGCGCCTGATGCTGGAGACGAGCTGGCGTGCGCTGGAGGACGCGGGACTGGACCCGGAACGGCTGGCCGGCAGCCGCACCGGGGTGTACGCCGGGATCAGCAACAACGAGTACCGGAGCCTGATCATGGAGGCCAGTGACACGGCCGAGCCGGCCACCAGCCTCTACACGGTCACCGGTACCTCCTTCAACACCGCCATCGGGAGGGTCGCGTTCGCGCTGGGGCTGGAGGGACCGGCGATGGCGGTCGACACCGCCTGCTCCTCGTCACTGGTGGCGCTGCACCAGGCGGTGTCAGGCCTGCAGCGCGGTGAGTCGGATCTGGCGCTGGCGGGCGGCGTACACACGATCCTGTCGGGGCGCCTCCTGGAGTTGCGCGCCAACGCCGGCATGCTGTCGCCGGACGGGCGCTGCAAGACGTTCGACGCCGCGGCCAACGGCTACGTGCGCGGCGAGGGCTGCGGGATCGTGGTCCTGAAGCGGCTGGCCGAGGCGGAGGCGGACGGCGACCGGATCTGGGCGGTGATCCGCGCCACTGCTCTCAACCAGGACGGGGCGAGCCCGGGCCTGACCGTGCCCAGCGGCCCGGCGCAGGAGGGCGTGATCGAGGCGGCGCTGCAGCGTGCCGGCGTCGCGCCGGCGGACGTGGACTACGTGGAGGCGCACGGCACCGGCACCGAGGTGGGCGACCCGGTCGAGGCCAACGCCACCGGTGCGGCCTACGGGCGCGGAAGGCCCGCCGACCGGCCGCTGCTGATCGGCTCGGTGAAGACCAACATCGGCCACCTGGAGTCGGCGGCCGGCGTCGCCGGCGTGATGAAGGTGGTGCTGGCGATGCAGCAGGGGGTGATCCCGCCGCACCTGCACTTCCGCAACCCGAGCCCGCAGATGGACTGGAATCGGCTGCCGCTGCGGGTCACCGCGGAGGCGACCCAGTGGCCGGTGCGCGACGGGCATCCGCCCCTGGCCGGGGTGAGCGGCTTCGGGTGGTCGGGCACCAACGCGCACGTGTTGCTGCAGGGACATCCTGCCGCCGACGGCGGCGCCCAGGCGGGCGTGGATCGAGCGCACTGGGCAGCCGGGCCCGCGCGGCCCACGGCCGTGACCCTGCCCGAGCGGGTCGCGGAGGTGCCGCCGGCAACCGGCGGGCTCGCTGCCCGCGCGAGCCGGTTCCTGCCGCTGTCGGGCAAGTCGGACGAGGCGCTGCGTGATCTGGCGCGCGGCTACCTGGGCTGGCTCGACGACCATGGCGCGGAGTTGGAGGAAGCCGGCGGCGCGGCCGATGCGCCGCTGGCCGATCTCGCGTGGACCGCGGGGACGGGCCGCAGCCACTTCATCTGTCGCGCCGGCGTGGTGTTCGGCAACGCGCAATCGCTGCGCGACGGCCTGCGCGCTCTGGCCGAGCCGGACGCGGGCGCCGCGCCGGCCGCGCGTGCGAAGACGGAGCCGAAGGTGGCCTTCGCCTTCACGGGGCAGGCCAGCCAGTGGCCGGGCATGGGACAGACGCTCTACGCCAGCGAGCCGGTGGTGCGCGCCGTGCTTGACCGCTGCGACGCGGTGCTGCACTCCGAGCGCGACGCCTCCCTGCTGGACGTGATGTTCGGGCGCCAGGGAGCCTCCGGCGATCTGGACGAACCGGCGTGGAAGCAACCTGCCATCTACGCGCTGGAGTGCGCGCTCGCCGCCCTGTGGGCGAGCCTGGGAGTCCGACCCGAGGTGGTGGTCGGCCACAGCCTGGGCGAGATCGCGGCGGCGCAGACCGCGGGGGTGTTCAGCCTGGAGGACGGACTCCGCTTCGCGGCGGCGCGCGGGGCGCTGATCGGGGCGCTGCCGGAGGCGGGGGCGATGGCGGTGGCGTTCGCGCCGGCGGACCGGGTGGCGGCGGCAGTGGCGGAGCACAACGCGTCCGCGGCCGGGATCGGGTTGTGCGTGGCCGTGGACAACGGCTCCAACCAAGTGGTCAGCGGCCCGGCGGGCGACGTGGCGGCGCTGCTTGCGCGGTTCGAGGCGGAGCAGGTGAGCGTGCGCCTGCTGCGCAACAGCCCCGCGTACCACAGCGCGCTGGTGGAGCCGGCACTGGACGACCTGGAGGCGGCGCTGCAGCGTGTGACGTTCGCGGCGCCCACGACTCCGGTGGTGAGCAACCTGACCGGCCAACTGCTGGAGCCGGAGACGGTGCCGAACGCCGCCTACTGGCGCCGCCACGCGCGCGAGAAGGTGCAGTTCCGGCAGGCAGTTGAGACGCTGGCCGGGCTCGGCGTGGAGGCGCTGGTGGAGGTCGGCCCGCACGCGGTGCTGGGGCCGATGGCGGTGCTGGCGTGGCCGGCCGCCTCACCGTCCGGCGGCCCGCCGGCGGTCGTGGCGAGCCTGCGGCGGCCCTCCCGCGACACGCCGCCCGAGGAGGTGGAGAGCGCCTTCGCGGCCGCGGTCGCCGGCGCCTACGAGGCGGGTCTCCCGGTGCGGTTCGAGGCGCTGTTCGCCGGCGAGGAGCGGCGCCGCATCTCGCTGCCCGGCTACCCGTTTCAGCGCGAGCGGCACTGGATCCCGGCGCCGCGGCGGCGGCGCACCGGCGCCGGCCACCCGCTGCTGGGCGAGCGGCACGAGTCGGCGCGGGGCGAGGTGGCGTACGACACCGAGGTGCTGCCGGCCGATCCGGCGTGGCTGGCCGACCACCGGGTGTTCGGCCGGCTGCTGGCGCCGGGCGCGCTGTACGGCGCCCTGGCGGCATCGGCGGCCGTTGCCGAGGGCGGCGGCGCGGCGATCGTGGACGAGATGCAGTTGCACAACCCGCTGCTGTTCGAGGACGACGACGCGGGGACCGACTCCACGCCGGCGGGGCGCAAGGTGCAGGTGCTGCTCGACGCTGCCGGCGAGGGGGCGGCGCGCCGTGTGCAGATACTCAGCAAGGGGGCCGGCGAAGACGAGTGGGCGCTGCACGCTGAAGCGCAACTCGCCTCCGGGACCGGCGCGCAGGCACCGGCCGGCGCCCGCACCGTGGACCCCGAAGCGCTGAAGGCCAGCATGTCGGCGGTGGACGTGGCCGCCTTCTACCGTGCAAAGGCGGGCGCCGGCATCGAGCTCGGCCCGTCGTTCCGTACCCTGCAGGCGGTCTGGGCACGGCCGGGCGAGGCGGTGGGCGAGGTGGTCCTGCCCGCGGCGCTCGGCGGCAGCGGGCTGGATGTGCATCCGCTTCTGCTCGACGGCTGTTTCCAGGTGATGGCGGCCGCCCGCAGCCAGGAAGGGGCGGCCGGCCGCGCCACCTACCTGCCGTTCGGGTGGGAGCGGCTGTGGCTGGCCGGGAGCCTGCCGGAGCGGCTGACCTGCCACGTACGCATGCGCGAGCAGCCGGGCGACGAGGAGGCAGCCGGCGCACCGCCCGAGGTCCTGACCGGCGAGCTGCGCATCCATGACCAGAATGGAGCTCTGCTCGGGGAGTTCGGCGGCTACATGGTCAAGCGCGCGACCAGGGCGGCGCTGCTCTCCGCGGTGGAGGGCGTGGAGGACCTGCTGTACGAGGTGGTGTGGCGCGACCGTGCCCTGCCGCCCGGCATGCCGTCCGCCGACTTCCTGACCGATCCGTCCGCCATCGCCGCCGGCTCGGAGCCGTTCACGGGCTACCTGGAGGCCGAAGGCGTCGGCGCCGCGGACCGCGCCGCACTGCTGGCCGACCTGGAGCGGCTGGCCCGCTGCTACGCGCTGGTCACCCTGGACAAGCTGGGCTGGCAGCGCACGGCGGGCGAGAGCGTGGACGCCGGCGCGCTGCGCCAGCGTCTGCAGGTCGACGCCGAGCACGAGCGGCTGTTCCGCCGCATGCTGGAGATGCTGGCCCGCGCAGGGGTGCTGGAGGAGCAGGGAGACGGCTTCCGCGTCACGGTCGGCCCCGGAGCGCCCCTGCCGGAGGACCTGCCGGCCGATCCCGACGAGTTCGCGGCCGCCATGGCCGGCCGCTACCCGCACGGCTCGAACGAGATCGGGCTGTTCCGGCGCAGCGGCGGTGCGCTGGCCGACGTGCTGCGCGGGCAGGCGGATCCGCTGACGCTGCTGTTCTCGAGCGGCGAACCGAGCGCCGCCGACCTGTACCGCAAGGCGCCGGTGGCGCGCGCCGCCAACCGCATGCTCGGCGACGCGATTCGGGCGCTGTTGAGCGGGTTGCCCGCGGAACGGCGGCTCCGGGTGATCGAGGTGGGCGCCGGCACCGGCTCGGCGACCGCCGCGGTGCTCCCCGAGCTTCCCGACGGGCGCTGCGACTACACTTACACCGACATCTCGGCCGGCTTCTTCGCGGAAGCGGAGGCCCGTTTCGGCGGCAGCGAGGCAGGGATCGAGTATCGGGTGCTGGACATCGAGAACGACCCGGTGGCGCAGGGCTTCGACGCCCACGGCTACGACCTGGTGATCGCCTCCAACGTCCTGCACGCCACCCGCTACCTGCAGGAGACGCTGGCCCACTGCCGGACGCTGCTGGCGCCGTCAGCGCAGGTGGTGGCGCTGGAGAACCTGCGCGGGCAGGGTTGGCTGGACCTGACCTTCGGGCAGTTGGACGGCTGGTGGCGGTTCGCCGACCACTACCGCCCGCATCACGCCCTGGCCAGTCCGGCGGTGTGGCGGCAGGCGCTCGGCGACGCCGGGTACGGCGACGTGGCCGTGCTGGGCGTGCCGCGGTCGGATGCCGGCGAGATGCCGGACCGCGGCGTGATCGTGGCGCAGGGGCCGGCGCAGGTGGCCGAGCAGCCGGGGGCGTGGGTGCTTGCCGGCGACCGCGGCAGGGTCGCCGCGCAGTTGGCCGGCGAGCTTGCCGCGCGTAACCAGACGGTGGTGCTGGCGACGGACGCGGCGTCCGGCGACAGCCCGACCGCAGGGGAGGGGGTGATCGCCGCCACCGTGGAGATGGAGCGCCGCGACGCGTGGCAGACGCTGCTCGAAGGGCTGCCGGCGGACGTGCCGCTGGCCGGCGTCGTCCACCTCGCGGCTCTGGACGGCCACGGGCCGCAGGCCACCACGGCGCAGATGGCAGAAGACACCCGCCGCGCGGCGACGAGCGCTCTGGCGCTGGTACAGGGCGCGCTGGACGCCGACGCGACTCCCGCCAAGGGTGTCTGGTTCGTCACCCGCGGCGCGCAGGTGCTGGAGAAGGAGCGCGCGGGAGAGTTGGCCGGCGCTACCCTCTGGGGCCTGGGCAAGGTGATGGCCCGCGAAGCCGCTCACCTGCAGCCGCGCATGATCGACCTGGATCCCGAACCGACCGCGACGCCGGCGGACCTCGCCGGGGAGCTGCTCTACCCCGATTCCGAGACGCATGTCGCCTACCGCGGTGGCCTCCGTCAGAGCGCCCGCCTGGTACGCGCCGCGGCCGTCGAGCGGCTGGCTGCTCCCGAGCAGGGCCCGTGGCTGCTGGAGCCCGACCCGGCCGGCGTCCTGGAAGGGATGCGGATCGACCCGCTGCGGGCGCGGACCCTGGAGCCGCGCGAGGTCCGGGTGGCTGTGGAGGCGGCCGGATTGAACTTCTGGGACGTGTTCCGGGCGATCGGCCTGGTCGACGAGGGCCTGCTCGGCGGCGAGCTGTGCGGCCGTGTGCTTGAGGCAGGCTCGGCGGTCACCCATGTCGAGCCCGGCGACCTCGTGGTGGGCTTGGCGTTCGGGACCTTCGGTTCGGAAGTGGTCACGCGCGCCGAGATGGTGACCCGCGCCCCGGAGGGGCTTCCGGTCGCCGATCTGGCGACCATGCCGACGGCGTTCGTGTCGGCGCTGCTGTCGTTCGACGAGGCGGAGCTGAAGTCCGCCGAGCGGGTGCTGATTCACGCGGGGGCCGGCGGCGTCGGGCTGGCGGCGATCCAGTTGGCGCAGGCCGCCGGTGCGGAGGTGTTCGCCACCGCCAGCGCCCCGAAGCAGGCGTACCTGCGCTCGCTCGGCGTGGAGCACGTGTTCGACAGCCGAACCACCGCGTTCGGGCGCGAGATCCTGGATGCCACCGCGGGCGCCGGTGTCGACGTGGTGCTCAACAGCCTGACCGGAGAGGGGTTCATCGACGCCAGCCTCTCCTGCCTGGCGCGCGGCGGCCGCTTCGTGGAGCTGGCCCGCGTGGACATCTTCAGCGAACAGGAGATGGCGGCGGCGCGGCCCGACGTCGCCTACACGATCCTGAAGCTGGACGTGCTCAAGGAGCACGACCCGGCGGTGCCCGGCGACGCGCTCCGGCGCGTCATGGAGCGGGTGGCGGCGGGCGAGCTGCGGCCTCTGACGTACAGCAGATGGCCGCTGACCGAGGCCGGGCCGGCGATGAAGTGCATGCGCGCGGCGCGCCACCTGGGCAAGATCGTCCTCACCGCCTCGCCGCTTGCCGGCGGCCGTCTGCGGCCGGACCGGACGTACCTGGTGACCGGCGGCATGGGCGGGATCGGCTGCGCCGTGGCCGGCTGGCTGGCCGACCGCGGAGCGGAGGCGATCGTGCTCAACGGCCGGCGCGCACCCGATCCCGAGGCCTCAGAGGCGATCGCGGCGCTCCGCGAACGCGGCGTGCGGCTGCAGGTGGAGCTGGCCGACGTCACGGACGCGGACGCGGTGGACGCCATGCTGGCGCGCATCGAGGGCGAGCTGCCGCCGCTCGGCGGCGTCATCCACTCAGTCGGCGTGCTGGCGGACGCCGCCCTGGGCAACCAGAGCTGGGAGACGTTCGAGCGGGTGCTGTGGCCGAAGATGCTGGGGGCTTGGCACCTGCACCGCGCCACCGAGCACCGTGAGCTGGACCTGTTCCTGCTGTTCTCGAGCATCGTCGGCACCATGGGCAACGCCGGGCAGGCCAACCACGCCGCGGCCAACGCGTTCCTGGATCAGCTCGCCGCGCACCGGCGGGCGCGCGGCCTGCCGGGCCAGGCGATCGCCTGGGGCGCGTGGTCGGGCCTGGGCGAGGCGGAGGAGCAGCGCGAGCGCATCACCCGGCAGCGCTCCGCGTTCGGCGGCGGCTGGTTCACCCCGCAGCAGGGACTGCGCGCCCTGGACCGGCTGGTGCGCCAGGATCCGGCGACCACGGTGGTGATGGCCATGGACTGGCCGGTGTTCGCGGAGGCGGTCGAGAGCGCGCCGCCACTGCTGGAGGATCTGCTCGCCACGGCGGTCGAGACCGAGGGCGACGCGGACACCGAAGCGGACGATCTGCCGGCGCTCCTCCGGTCCGCGCCCGCGGACGAGCGCGAGGGAATGCTGGTCGCGTTCCTGCAGCGCGAGGTGGAGGCGGTCCTGAGGCTGGCGTCGCCGCCGCCCGCCGCGGTCGGCTTCTTCGAGCTCGGCATGGACTCGCTGATGGCGGTCGAGCTGCGCAACCGGCTCAACCGCGCATTCGCGGAGACCTACACCGCGCCCAACACGCTGGTGTTCGACTACCCCGACATCGCCACGCTGGCGCGCCATCTGGCCGGCGAGCTGGGCGGCGACGAGGCCCGCGCGGATGCCGTGGAGGCCCCGGTGGCCGCTCCCGCGGCACCGCCGGCGACGGCGCGCGGGGAGGACGTGCCGGCCGCCAAGGCGGACACGGACGACGGGATCGCCATCGTCGGCATGGCCTGCCGCTTCCCGGGCGCTGCGGACATCGCCGGATTCGTCCGTGAGCTCGAAGCGGGCCGGGATGCGGTCACGGACGGGCGTCCGGACGCGGGTCCCGGCAACCGGATGGCCGGCGGCCCCATCGGCGACGGGGCATTCGGGCGCGGCGGCTTCGTGACGGAGATCGACCGGTTCGACGCACGCTTCTTCGGGATCCGGCCGATCGAGGCGCGTCTGATGGACCCGCGGCAGCGCATGCTGCTGGAGACGAGCTGGCAGGCGCTGGAGGACGCCGGGATCGATCCAGAGCGGTTGCGCGGCAGCCTCACCGGCGTCTACGTGGGCATCGCCGCCAGCGAGTACCGCGACCTGATGACCGCCGGCGACGGTATCAGCTACCTGGGCACCGCCGCCAGCATGACCGTGGGCCGTGTCTCCTTTCAGTTCGGACTGGCGGGCCCGACCATGCCGCTCGAGCTCAACTGCGCGTCTGCGTTGGTCGCCGTGCATCAGGCCGTGGCCGGCCTGCGCCAGGGCGAGGTGGATCTGGCCCTGGTCGGCGGCGTGCACGCGATCCTGTCACCGGGAGTCACCCGCGAGATGGCGGAGCTGGGGTTGCTGTCGCCCAGGGGGCAGTGCAACGCCTTCGCGTCCGGCGCGGACGGCTTCGTGCGCGGAGAGGGCTGCGGGCTGGTGGTACTCAAGCGGCTCCGCGAGGCGGAGGCGGACGGCGACCGCGTCTGGGGCGTGATCCGCGGGTCGGCGGTCAACCAGAACGGGGCGAGCGCCGGGCCCACGGTCCCGAACGGTCCGGCGCAGGAGCGGATGATCGAGCAGGCGCTGGCGCGTGCGGGAGTGGCGCCGGCGGAGGTGGACTACCTGGAAGCGCACGGCGCCGGCTCGGACCTGGGCGACACGATCGAGGTGCAGTCCGCCGCCGCGGTGTACGGCCGCGGACGCGCGGCGGAGCGGCCGTTGCTGATCGGCTCGGTCAAGACCAACATTGGCCATCTGGAACCCGCCGGCGGCATCGCCGGCCTGATCAAGGCGGTGTTGGCCATGAACCGGGGCGTGATCCCGCCGCAGCTCCACCGCGGCGAGCTGAATCCCAATGTCGATTGGGAGCGGCTGCCGGTGAGCGTGACCACGGAATCGACCGAGTGGCCGCGGTATTCCGAGCGGCCGCCGCGGGCGGGGGTGAGCGCCCTCGGCATCTCGGGCGCCAACGCCCACGTGGTGGTGGAGGGGTACGGCGGCCCCAGGGGCGCCTCCGCTCCCGCAACGGAGCGTTGGCCCGCCGGGCCCGCACGGCGCGTCGCCGTCGACCTGCCGGAATCGCTGGCGGATGGAACGCCGGCGGAGAGGGAGTCGGCGCCGCGAGGCACGCGCCTGCTGCCGCTTTCGGGCCGGTCGGAGGCCGCGCTGCGCGCGCTGGCCGCCCGCTACCTGACATGGCTCGACGAACGTGCGGAAGAGCTCGCCACCGATGGAGCCGGGGCGTTGCTCGCCGACATGGCGTGGACGGCCGGCGTCGGCCGCACTCATTTCGCGTACCGCGCGGCCGTCGTCTTCCGCGATGCCGTCGAGCTGCGCGACCGGCTGCAGTCGCTGGCTTCCGCGGACTCCGGAGCGGAACGGGAGCCGCGGCAGGCTGCGAAGATGGCGTTCGCGTACACGGGCCGGAACGGCGCGTGGAATTCCGGGGCGCGGGAGCTGTACGAGCGCGAGCCGGTGGCACGGGCGGTGCTCGACCGGTGCGAGGCGGTGCTGCAGGAAGCTCGTGGCGCCTCGCTGCTGGACGCGTTGTTCGGGAACGCCGGCACGGCGGAACCGGACGACCGGTCGTGGGTCCGGCCGGCCGGGTATGCGCTGCGGTGCGCGCTGACCGCGTTGTGGTCGTCCGTCGGGATCCGCCCGCACGCCGTTCTCGGGGAGGGGTCCGGGCAGCTCGCGGCGGCATGGGCGGCGGGCGCGTTCGACCTGGCGGCGGGGTTGACGCTGGCGGCAACCGGGGAGGCGCCGGAGACGGCGGCGCCGTCGATCCTGCTGATCGACGGTGCGACCGGACGCGTCGTGGAGCCTGGCGCCGCGATCGATCGGGGTTGGTGGCGCGCGGCAGCGCCTGCGGCACCGCGCTTCGATCTGCGCCCGCTCGCACGCCTGGAGATCGATACCGTGGTCGAGATCGCTCCGTCCAGGGAGCCGGGCATTTCGGCGGACGGCACCCGAGTACGGGTCGTCGGCGCACGCGGAGCCGGTACGGACGATGCGGACTCCTTCGTGGAAGCGGTCGCGGCCGCCTACGCGGCGGGACTCCCGGTCGCGTTCGCCGGGCTGTTCGCGGGCGAGGACCGCCGCCGGATCTCACTGCCCACGTATCCGTTCCAGCGCCGCCGCTATTGGATCGGCGGGCGCCGCAACCCGGCCGACGCTTAGCACGGCACCGTTGTCGGCAACGGTATGAGCGCGACGCACGCGAACGCGCCGAGCGGCGTACGCTACCAGCCGGACGAGCGGCCTCCGCTCGCGCTCGCCGTCGGGCTCGGGCTGCAACTTGCCGCCCTCAACCTGGCGGCCATCATGCTGATACCCACGGTCGTGATGCGCGCCGCCGGCGAAAGCGATGCGTACGTATCGTGGGCGGTGTTCGCCACGGTCGCGGTGTCGGGCCTGACCACCGTGCTGCAGGCGTTCCGCCTCGGCCGGTTCGGCGGCGGTCACGTGCTGCTGATGGGTGCCTCCGCGGCCTTCATCTCGGTGAGCATCACGGCCGTCGCCGAAGGCGGTCCGGCGCTGCTGGCTACGCTGGTGGTCATCACCGCTCTCGTCCCGCTGGTGCTCTCCTGGCGGTTGGCGCTGTTCCAGAGAGTCCTGACCCCCACGGTCTCCGGCACCGTGATCATGCTGATCCCGCTCACGGTTCTACCCGCCGTGGGCGATCTGCTGTCCAGCGTGCCGGCCGGGAGTCCCGCGGCGGCGGCGCCGATCAGCGCGCTGGCGACCGTGGTGGTGATCGGCGCCCTGATGCTGAAGGCGCCGGCGGCGTGGCGCCTCTGGGCGCCGGTCATCGGGGTAGGCGCCGGCGCCATGATCGGCGGCTGGTTCGGTCTGTACGACCTCGGCCGCGTCGCCGGGGCGGCGTGGGTCGATCTGCCGCGCGGCCGGTGGCCGGGCTTCGATCTCACCTTCGGCCCGACCTTCTGGGCGTTGCTGCCCGCATTCCTGCTGGTCGCGGTGATCGCCGCGGTGCGCACCATGAGCAGCGCGGTCGCCGTGCAGCGCGTGTCGTGGCGCGCAGGCCGGGCGGTCGACTTCCGCGCCGTGCAGGGTGCGGTGACCACGGATGGCGTGGGTAACCTGCTCTCCGGGCTCGCCGGAACCCTGCCGAACACGACCTATTCGGTCAGCGCGCCCCTGATCGAGCTGACCGGCGTCGCGGCCCGCGGCGTCGGGGTCGCCGCCGGCGCCGCCTTCATCGTGCTGGTGTTCCTGCCCAAGGCGCTTGCGGCGGTGCTGGCGGTCCCGGACCCGGTGTTCTCCGGCTACCTGCTCGTGCTGCTGGCGCTGCTGTTCCTGGTGGGCCTGAAGATCGTGGTGCAGGACGGCCTCGATCCTCGCAAGGGCTTGATCGTCGGCATCGCCCTGCTGGTCGGCGTGAGCTGCCACTACGGCGTGGTATTCCCCGATCTCCTGGAGGAGTTCGCCGGCGGCCTGTTGCGCAACGGCATGAACGCCGGCGGCTACTCGGCGATCCTGATGACGCTGTTCCTGGCGCTCACCGAGTCCCGCCGCAGCCGTTTCCGGGTGGCCCGCTTCGATCGCTCCGTGTTGCCGCACATGCGGCAGTTCCTCGCCGAGTTCGCCTCCCGCAACGGCTGGGACGCCGCGATGGCGGACCGTCTGTACGCTGCAGGCGAGGAAACGGTGCTCATGCTGCTCGGCGAAGACCAGGACGGGGAGGGCCGCGGCTCGCGGCGCCTGCACCTGGTCGCACACCGCGAACAGGGCGGCGCAGTCCTGGAGTTCGCCGTCGGCCCGGGCGGCGAGAACGTTCAGGACCGAATGGCGGTGCTCAGCGGGCAGACGGACGAGGCGGCTTTCGAGCAGGAGGTGTCGCTGCGCCTGCTGAGGCACCTCGCCTCCTCGGTGCGCCACCAGCAGTTCCACGACACCGACCTCGTCACCGTTCGCGTGGCCACGGCGGTTGCCGGCCCGCCACGCCGATAGGGTGGGATCAGCGCCGCGTCACAGCAGACCGTGGGATTCCAGGAATTCCCGGATCAAGGCGACACACTCCTCGGGCTTCTCAAGCGGCAGCAGGTGTGTGGCCTCCGGCACGAAGTCGTAGTCGACCTCGGTCATGTCGTTCAGGTCGAGCGTCGGCAGATACGCATACGGCAGCGTCGGGTCGGATCCGATGACCTTCGTCGGGCAGGGCAGCGTGCCGTAGTCGACCAGCACGCAGTAGATGCGGGTGAACTCCATCACCTGCGCTTCGTAGTCGCGCGGGCAACGCAGTTCGTACCCCTGCCCGTCAGCCGACCTGCGCAGCGTGGTGCGTGCCATCAACTCCCGGACTCCCGGAAGCACCCGCGTGAAGGCCGGCACGTAACCGAGGAGCTCCTCGAAATCTTCGCGGGCATCGAATCGGTGCCCGCGCCGCCGGATCATCGAGGCGGCGCGTTGGGCGGCCTCCTCCAGCTCCACCTGGGTGACACCCGGCTTGCAGAGGGTTGGGTCCAGCAGCACCTGCGCGGCCAGCGGGCTGCGTTCGGGCGACGGCGGCGGATCGGTGGTCGACGACCACAGGAGGGAGATCAACGCGGATACCGAGTGGTAGATGCCGATCTTCGGTTTCTCGCCGTAGTGCCCATCGATCGTATCCAGGACGCGGACGTGGTCCTTGACCAGCGTCGGCATGTTGTGCTGCTCGCGGGGGCCGACGGCGTTCCAGCCGTGGTTCCTGAGGTCGTACAAGACCAGGTCGAAGTCATCGGTGAGCAACGCCCAGAACGGGTAGTAGAGGTCCGCCGCCAAGCCGCTGCCGTGACTCAGAACCAGCCGTGGACCGGCCGGGTTGCCGTGCCTCCTCAGGGTGATGACGGTGTCACCGTCGAGCCGTGCTTCGCACGTGGAGAGAGGCGTGGGGATTTCCCACCGTCGTTCCGACGTCACGCCGCGACCGGGTCCAGCTCGACGGCGACCGCAGCGGCATAGGAGGGGGTGCCGAGGTTGTCGAGTCGCCATCCCACCGCAGGATCGTGGGGAAACCGGAACACGCCGGTACGCGCTCCCCGGCGCATCTCCGGCGGGATCTCGAAGCCGGCAGTGTCCAGCGACAGGCCGACGCCAAGCGCCTTGATCAGCGCCTCCTTCATCGTCCACAGCGTGAAGAACAGGTCGACCTTGCCCGCCCCCCGCGCCGCGGCAAGCTCCTGTTGCTCCGTGCGGGCGAATGCGGCTCGGATCGGACCGTCCGGGTCATGCCGGGCGACGCGTTCCTCGACGTCCACACCGATCCGGCCCCGCTCCGCCAGCGCGATCAGCGCATGCGCGCCGCTATGACTGACATTGAAGCTGCCGGGTGTGCGCGCCCCGCAGACCGTCGCGGACGGCTTGCCATGGGGCGACGTCTCGAACGCGAGCTCGTCGTTGCGGCAGTCGAGCTGCCGGCAGAGCACCGCCCTCAAGGCCGCGCGGCACAGAGCAAACTCGGTGCGGGGCCGAGCGTACCGGTACCGGCGCCATCGTGCCCGTTCGGTCTCGTCGAGCCATTCCAGCGCCTTCGCCACGCGGGCCGCACGGCATGTCAGATCGACGTGGATGATGACGCCATCTGCGATCCTCGTGACCGGACGCCACCATCGTTCGTCCATCGGAGAATCCGCCCGAACCGTGCTCCGGGGGACCCGGGTCGCCTACCCGCTACGCGCGTCCAGATATCCGACCAGATCGCTGAGCGTCTGGAGCTGCGGGAAGTCCTCCGGCGGAATGGTCACCTTGAACTCCTGAGTGATGACCTTCAGAAACGCAACCGTGTCGACCGAGGACACGCCGGCGTCTGCGAGCTTGGAACCGAAATCCACGTCGCGGCCGACGTCCAGATGCTCCGCCACGAGCGTCCTGAGGCGATCTTCCGTCGATGTCATGTGAGTGGGAACCTCCTGGCGATGTCGCCGTCGAGCAGGGTAGCGGCTCCGGGGCGGAGGGTCAACGGAACGACCGTTTCCGCTCGACGCGTACTATAGTCGGGGCTGGACGACACGGGGGAAACGATGACCGATGCGTACCTGATCGAAGGCGAGCGGCGGGCCGGCGAGTTGGGCAACCGCGGGCCTCTGCGGTTCGATGACGACGGCAACCTGCTGCCGGGGATTCTCGAAGCCTACTGGCGCACCGGATTCTACGTGTTCGAGGGGGTGCTGGGAGAGGCGGAGCTCGGCGACCTCGACGCTGACTTCGAGCGGGTGCTGGAGCGCGCGCCGAGCTCCAGCACGGCTACCACCGATGCCCGTGGGCGGCCGGCGCTCGGCGTCGACGTCAAGCTGCCGCAGTTCCATTTCGCCAGGCCCTTGAGCGACCCGGTCGGCGGCACCGGGATCCTCGACGGCCGCCACCCGGTGAAGATGTCGGAGCCGGACGCGCCCGACGGCGCGCCCGAGGAGGTCGTGTACTACATCGGCAGCGGCGCGCTGCAGCTCATGGACTCCTACCTGAGGCTGTACGGCCATCCACGGCTGCTGGCGGTAGCGGAGCAGATCAACGGCCCCGACTTCGTGCCCTGGTACGAGGCGATCTTCATCAAGCACGCGGGGCTGGGGCCGTCGACCTCATGGCACCAGGACGGAACGACGCACTGGGACAACGCGGCCCTCGGCCACGGTGCGCATGGGTTCAACATGATGGTCCAGCTCCATCCGACCACGCCGGCGAACGCGCTCTGGGTGGTTCCCGGCACCCATCGGGGCAGGGTCGACATCGCCGCACGAGTTGCCGCCAACGGCGGGTCGGATCGGCTGCCCGGCGCGGTGCCGATGCTGTGCCAACCCGGCGACGTGGCAATCAACAACCGCCAGGTCGTGCACGGCTCGTACGCCAACGTGTCCGAGTCCCTGCGGGTGACGTTGGTGTTCGGCTTCTACCCGCGCGCATCCGTGCTCGGGGTGGTCCGGGGGAATCCGCCCAGACCGTACGATGCCGCGCGCATCCATGACCGTTCCCGCATCATCCCGCTTGCCGTCGATGCGCGGCGGCAGCGATATCCGCAGGAACGCCCGTACCGGTACGGGCCGCTGGCCGGAGAGTTGGACGACAACCGCTGGAGCGATTCCACTCGCGAGTCGATTCTGAAGAACTACGACACGCGGACGATGTTTATCTGAAGGGCGCTTCGCGGGCCGGAAAGTGGTGGTACCGGTCGCGGCCTCGCACCAGGACCGGTTCGTGCAGCCCGCCGTAGGAGTCGGGGCTGACCTGCCTGACCGCGGGTGAGATGTAGCGGGCCACCAGTCCGCAGCGCCGCCGCGTCGAGTGGTTGGGGTTGCTGGCGTGCACGAGCCGGCCATGGTGGACGGACATCTGGCCGGCGCGCAGTTCCAGGTCGACCGCGCCGGTCGTGTCGAGCTGGTTGTCCGGGATCTCCTGGTTGATCGACAGCAGGTTGCCGGCCCGCTCGGCGGTGCCGTGCGCCTTGACGCCCTCGCGGTGGGAGCGCGGCAGCACCCGCATGCAGCCGTTGGCGGCGTCGCTGTCGTCGATCGCGATCCAGGCGCTGTGCGCCTCGGCCGGCTCCAGGCCCCAGTAGGTGACGTCCTGGTGCCACGCGACGTAGGAGTCGGCGTCCGGATCGGGCTGCTTGTTGAAGAAGTGGGTGCCGAGCAGCAACACGTCCGGCCCGACGACCTGCTCGATGATGTCCAGTACGCGCGGGTCGGTGGCCAGCCGCCACACGAACTCGTCCTGGAAGTGGCGGGCATGCAGGCCGATCTGGCGTTGCTCGTCCGGCACCGACCGTTCGAGCTCGTCGAACGCCCGCCGCGCGGCGGCCACCTCGTCCGCGTCCAATACGTCGATCCCGGTCAGGAAGCCGGCGTCCTCGTAGCGCGTCATGCGATCCGCCGCAGGCCGTCGGCGAGCCGGTCCAGCGCCTCCGCAAGAGTCGCGTCGTCCGGCGCGGCGTAGGCGATGCGCAGGTAGCAGCCGTCGGTCAACCCGAACGCCGCTCCCGGCACTGCCGCGACGCCGTGCTCGGTGATCAGCCGCGAGGCGACCTCCACCGAGTCGGCGCCGGTGGCCACGCGCGCAAGCGCGTAGAACGCGCCGCGGGTGGCGGGCACCTCGACCAGAGGCGCCAGCTCGCCCAGCGCCTGCAGGACCGCCGACCGCCGTGCGGCGATCCCGGCAAGATGTCCGCGGCAATAGTCGACGCCCGCGTCCAGCGCCGCGCACGCCGCGTACTGGCTGACGATGGGCGGGCAGATGGCGATGGTGTCCTGGATCTTGGCGGCCGCATCGCTCAGGTGCGCGGGCAGGCACAGGTAGCCGACCCGCCAGCTCGCGAACCCGTACGCCTTGGACAGCGAGAACAGCGATATCGTGTGCGCGCCGGCATCCGGCAGCGACCCCGGCGAGAAGTGCTCGGCGCCGTCGTGGAGGAAGTACTCGTACGCTTCGTCGTGGACGTGGTAGACGCCGCGCTCGGCGCACAGGCGGTTCAGCTCGCGCAGGTCCGCCTCCGGATAGACGGCGCCGGACGGGTTGTTCGGGGAGATCGTCACCACCGCGCGCGTACGGTCCGTGATCGTGCCGGCCACGGCCTCCAGGTCGAGCTGGAAGTCGGCGTCGGTCGCGACCAGCACCGGCCGGCAGCCGGCCATGGTCACCGCCATCTCGTGGTTGAAGTAGTACGGGGACATGAGCACCACCTCGTCCCCTTCGTCGCAGGTCGCCAGCAGTGCGTTGACGAACGCCATGTTGCCGCCGGCCGACACCATCAGCTCGTGCTCGTCGTCGATGGCGATGCCGTTCTCGCGCGCGAGCTTGGCGGCGATGCGGTCGCGCAGAGCCGGGATGCCGTATACGGAGGCGTACTTGTGGTTGGCCGGGTCGGCCATGAAGCGGTCCAGCGCCTCCGGCACGCCCGGCGGCGGCGGGTAGCCGACCACGCCCTGCCCCAGGGAGATGGTGCCCGGGTTGTCGGCGATCAGCCGGTGGATGCGCGGGATGATCGGCGGCTGCACGCGCCGCATGCGCTCGGACTGGCCGAATGTCGTCTGAAGGGTCTGCACCGCCTTAGTATACTGACGGCGAAAGGGGGAACGGAGAACGAATGGCAGGAAAGATCGGCTGGATCGGCACCGGGGTGATGGGGCGCTCGATGTGCCTGCATCTGCGCAAGGCCGGCTACGAGGTGGCGGTCTACAACCGCTCGAAGGACAAGGCGCAGGACGTGCTCGACGCCGGCGCCGTCTGGTGCGACACGCCGGCCGGCGTGGCCGACGGCAGCGAGGCGGTGTTCAGCATCGTCGGCTACCCGCGCGACGTGGAAGAGGTGTTCCTGGGCTCGGGCGGCGTGCTTGCCGCGACCGCGAGCGGCAGCATGGTGATCGACATGACCACCTCGGAGCCGGCACTGGCCAAGCGGCTGCACGAACAGGCGGCAGAGCGCGGCGTGGCCTCCCTGGACGCTCCGGTGTCCGGCGGTGACCTGGGCGCGCGCGCCGGCACGCTGGCGATCATGGTCGGCGGCGACCGCGCCGACTACGACCGCGCCATGCCGTACTTCGAGATCATGGGCGAGAACATCGCCTACATGGGCTCGGCCGGCGCCGGACAGCACACCAAGATGAGCAACCAGATCCTGATCGCCTCCACCATGGTGGGCGTGGTCGAGTCGTTGCTGTACGGGCACAAGGCGGGGCTGGACCGCGACGAGATCATCGCCGTGATCGGCAAGGGCGCGGCGAGCTGCTTCGCCATCAACAACCTGGCCCCGCGCATCGTCAAGGGCGACTTCGAGCCCGGATTCTATATCAAGCACTTCGTCAAGGACATGGGCATCGCCCTGGCCGAGGCGCAGGCGATGCGGCTGGCGCTGCCGGGACTGTCGCTGGCCAACCAGTTCTACACGGCGGCGATGGCCGAAGGCCTGGAGGACCGCGGCACCCAGGCGCTGTACAAGGTGCTGGAGCGCCTGAGCAGCTGACCGCGGCGCCGGCGCCGCACGGCGGGATGACGGCCTCAAGGCACGGCTACGTAACTGCGCCGCGTCCGTGTGCGGCCCCAGTCACTCCTTGACCACCACCGTGATGCGGTTGTCCGTTGCCGCGCTCACGGACAGAAGCACCGTGCCGGTGTTGCGCCCGAGCGTGGCGTACATGTTCGAGTGCGGCGGCTGCGTGCGCGCGTTGAAACTCCGTAGCGAGCGCAGGTACGGCCCTTCCTGGGCCGGCCGGTTCACCAGGTCCGGCCCGACGCAGTCCGACACGCGCTCCGGCGGCTCGTACCGGTAGTGGTACAGATTGATCGAGCCCAACCGGAACTGCTCGCCGCCGCTGTGCGAGGTGCTCCACGTCCCCGGGTTGTACCGGTACGGATGCGGGGCCGCGGTGTTGTCCGACAGCAGCGTGGCGACCGCCCAGTCGGCCAACACCTCCCCGAACGAGACGTCATGGCCTGACGAGGCCAGCGCCGCTTCGATCGCGGCGACGCCCGAACGGCCGCTCCGGACGATCGCACGGAACAACGCTGCGCCGCCGTAGGTGCGGGCCAGGTAGGCTCCGAGCGCGTAGTTGACCGCGTAGTCGGCGACAACGCCGTCCCACTTGGTGACCTGCTGGTCGTTGAAGAGGTTGTAGAGGGGGAGGCGACCGCGGCGGTTGCCCGGCTCGCCCGCCGTGGGATCGTCGAAGGCGACCCCGCGCGGTCCGCTCGCCATCATCTTGTCGGCGACCAGGTCCTGCGCCACTTCCGAGGCCATCTCGTTGAGCCACGTCTCGCTCCTGGTATCGCGCAGCACCGGCTTCTGATAGAAGTGGATCATGTGCTGGAATTCGTGCGCCAGGACGCTGATGACGCGGCTCGGCCAGCGGTCGGTCACGTCCCAGGTCGGACCGTCGGCAGTCGCGAACAGTGCCGAGTCCATGAGGAAGATCAGCCGTTCAGCCGACAGGTTGAAGGGATACGCGGGGGATCGCAGATAATTGTGCACACCCCAGAATCGCCCGCCGACACGGCATTCTCCCGGTCGCGGGGCACCGTCCCCGGCGATGTCGTACAGCAGAACGTGGATCTCGCCGGCGGCCTCCGGGGGAATCAGGTTCCTGTAGCGGTGCGGCCCCCAGGGCTCGCCGTAGATCGCCGTCACCCAGTCGTGGATGTCGTTGCCGGCGCCGCGGCGGAGGAACCGGTCGGCCATGGCGTCGACCATCTCTCCGGTCACGCACGGCCCGGCGCCGCGGCAGTTCGGCCCCCAATCCCGGTCGGCCACCCAGAACGCCGCGGTCGTGGCGCCGTCGGTGACCACGCTCCGGGCAGTAGCCGGGATGTCGACGGTGCCGTGCTGGTCACGATCCTTGAAGGTGTATCGGTCATCCTCGGCGACGGACCGTCGTGATCGCGCTTGCAGACGCCCGCTCCCGCCGGCCGATCTGCCCCGCAACGGCGGGTTGTTGTTGAACTCCGTGATCCACGCTCGTACCGCTGTCGACCCGCTCGACAGCGGTCTCGGTGGCGGCCCATGGCCGTCCTCCCGGAGCGAGCGTCCCTCTGCTCCGGTCGTTCCGAGATCGAGTCGCGTTACTTCGGGATCTGCGGTGTCGAGGGCGGTGTTGGTGGCGATCAGGTGCACGTCGGCCGAGGCGCCGCCGAGGTCGAGCACGTACCGCGCGTCGTCGAACTCCTCGCCGTCGGGATTCAGCACGAACACCTGGTCCCCGCTCCCGCGGTAGCGGGAGGAGGCGGCGACGATGACGTGGAGGGCGAACGTGAGCGTATCGGCATCGCCTGCGCCGACGTTGCGGCCCGCGTCCGTGACCGTGTAGGTCATCGGGTACGCGCCGGTCTGCGTCGGCGTGCCGCTGAGCGTCCGGGTCGCCTGGTCGAAGGTCAGCCCCGGTACGTGCGGATCGAGGGAGTAGGTCAGCGCTCCGCGGCTGCCCGTGGCTGCCGGCAGCGGCACTGGAGCAATCGCCTGGTCTACCGCGTAGACGCGGTCGTCCAACATGGCGCCGCCGAAGCTCGGCGTCGTGTCCTGAACCGTGATGGTGAACGCGAGCGTATCGGCATCGCCGGCGTCGGTGTTGTCGTCCGCGTCCGTGACCGTGTAGGCCATCGGGTACGCGCCGGTCTGCGTCGGCGTGCCGTCGAGCGTCCGGGTCGCCTGGTCGAAGGTCAGCCCCGGTACGTGCGGATCGAGGGAGTAGGTCAGCGCTCCGTCGCCGCCCGTGGCTGCCGGCAGCGGCAATGCTGCAATGGCCTGGTCTACCGCGTAGGTGCGGTCGTCCACCTTGGCCTCGCCGAAGCTCGGCGCCGTGTCGGTTCCCGACACGGCGGAACACCCACTCAGGACAAGACCACCCGCGACGATGGCGGCTGCAATCGAACGCACGTACTTCACCGGTATGATGGTCCATCCTATCCCGGCATGAACCGCATGTAGATAATAAAGTCATCAATTTGTTCTAAATATGGTATTTATTGTGCATTCTTACGGGTGAATCCGCCGCGCTAAGGGCCTGCGATGTCCGGAACCTGCCGGTCATCGTCGCCGGTCAAGCTCACCGGGGCGAGCGAACGGCTCGCGCCATCCGGTTGACCGGGTCGGCGCGTGATGAGGATACTGCAGCCAATGCCGGCCGCGGCGGTGCGGATCGAGAGGGACGCTCCGCTGACCGCCTTCAACACGTTGCGCGTGGCGGCCACGGCACGCTACCTGGTACGGATCGGCGACGGCCCGCCCGACCGCGTGGCGTGCGAACTTTCCGATCTGCTCGGCGACCCGCGCTTCGACCGTCTGCCGCGCATGGTGCTCGGCGGCGGCAGCAACGTCCTGTTCGCCGGCGACTACCCGGGGGTCGTGGTCATGTTGCGCTCCGGCGGCATCGCGGTGCAGGAGGCATCGGAGTCGGTGATCGTGACGGCCGCGGCCGGTCACGACTGGCACCGCCTGGTGGGTCGCACGGTGGCACGCGGCTGGGGAGGACTCGAGAACCTGAGCCTGATCCCGGGGTCGGTGGGCGCGGCCCCGATCCAGAACATCGGCGCCTACGGCGCGCAGCTCTCCGACGTGTTCGTCGACCTGCAGGCGGTGCCGCTGGACGGCGGCGAGCCGCGCACCATGGACGGCGCCGCGTGCGCGTTCGGCTACCGGGACAGCGTCTTCAAGCACCGGCTGCGCGACCGGATGCTGATCACGGAGGTGCGCCTGCGCCTGCGCACGCGGCCGGAGCTGAACCTGGAGTACGCCGGGGTGCGCGAGGAGCTGTCGCAGATGGGAGTTGCGGCCCCCACGGTCGCCGACGTGAGCCGGGCGATCGTCCGCCTGCGGCGCCGCAAGTTGCCCGATCCGGCAACGGAGCCCAACGCCGGCTCGTTCTTCAAGAACCCGATGCTCCCGGCAGATCGGTACGAGCGGGTCCGGGAGCGCTGCCCGCAACTCGCCGGAGTGGCAGCCGGCGGCGGTTACAAGGTGCCGGCCGCGCAGTTGATCGAGGCGTGCGGGCTGCGCGGCCGCCGCTTCGGGCGCGCCGGCGTGGCCGATCGGCATGCCCTGGTGCTGGTCAACCACGGCGGCGCCACCGGCGCCGAGCTGCTGGCGGCGGCGGAGGCGGTCGAGGCGGCCGTGGTGGAGCGGTTCGAGGTACGGCTGGAACGCGAGGTGCGGGTGATCGGCGGCGAGGGAGGAGGCGCATGAGCTCCACGGCCACGGACACCTGTGACCCGGCACAGACCGTGAGGCTGGGCCGGAGCGATTGCGGCCGCTTCGAGAGCGCATTCCGCAAGGAGTGGCTGGTAACGAACGGCCTGGGCGGGTTCGCCTCCGGAACCGTGGCGGGACTCAATACGCGCCGCTATCACGGCCTGCTCGTGGCCGCGCTGCGCCCACCGCAGCAGCGCACCCTCGCCGTGGCCAAGATCGACACCCTGGCCTGCTACGACGGGACTCGCTATCCCCTCTTCACCAACGAGTTCGGCGCCGGCACTGTCGACCCGCACGGCTACCGCTGCATCGAGTCGTTCCATCTCGACCACCTGATACCGGTGTGGACGTGGGCGTTGGCCGACGCGCGTCTCGAGCAACGCATCTGGATGGACCACGGTCACAACACCGTTCGCCTGAGCTTCACGCTCGCGCGTGCCGCCGACACCGTCACGCTGACCGCCACCCCGCTCGTCACCTGGCGCGACTTTCACGGCCACACGGGTGGTGGCGGCAAGGTGGCGACCGATCCGATCGCCGCCGGCGTCGCCGTGCGTGCGGGCGCGGGTGCGCCGCCCTGCAGGATCGTCGCTGACCGGGGGGCGTTCCGCCCGGATCCGGAGTGGTACTGGGAATTCAGGCACCGCATGGAGGCCGAGCGCGGTCTGGATGCAGCCGAGGATCTGTTCTCGCCGGGATCGTTTGCCTGCAGGCTCGGGCCGGGGGAGGCGGTGACGTTCTCATGCTCACTGGAGGATGTCGCGGCAGACGGCGGCCGGGAGTCGCTGGCGCAGGAGCGCGCGCGCCAGGCCGACCTGCTGCGGGCGCTCCCGCCCGAGGAGCCGGCGTGGGTCCGGCACCTGGCGCTGGCCGCCGACCAGTTCGTGGTGCGGCGCTCGCTCGCGGACCGGACCGGCCCGACCGGAACGGCGGCGGGAAGCACGATCATCGCCGGCTATCCCTGGTTCGGCGACTGGGGTCGCGACACCATGATCGCCCTGCCGGGGCTGACCCTGGCCACCGGCCGCGCCGCGATTGCCGCCGACATTCTGCGCACCTTCCGGCGCTACCTCGACCGCGGCATGCTCCCCAACCGGTTTCCCGACGAGATAGATCCCGGCGCGGCGGCGGAGTACAACACCGTGGACGCCACCCTCTGGTACTTCCATGCCGTCCACCAGTACGTGCTGCACACCGGCGATCTCGCGCTCGTCGAAGAGCTGTTTCCCTCGCTCGCGGAGATCGTCGAACGGCACCGGCGCGGGACGCGCCATGCCATTCGCGTCGACGCGGACGACGGCCTGCTGTACGCCGGCGAGCCGGGCGTGCAGCTCACCTGGATGGACGCCAGGGTGGGTGACTGGGTGGTCACGCCGCGGATCGGCAAGCCGGTCGAGGTCAACGCCCTGTGGCACAACGCCCTGCGCGTCATGGCCGACCTGGCCCATCGTCTGGGCGCGGCGGAAGACGGTGCCCGCTACCGCGCCGCGGCCGAGCAGGCCGCCGACAGCTTCCGGCGACGGTTCTGGTACGCTGCCGGCGGCTACCTCTACGACGTGATCGACGGCCCGGAAGGCGAGCCCGCGGACGACGGCCGCCGCCGCGACCATCGCCTCAGGCCCAATCAGATCTTCGCGGTATCCCTGCCGTTCCCGCTGTTGGCAGACGCCGAGGCCAAAGCCGTGGTCGATGTGTGCGCCCGCCGGCTCTGGACGTCGTACGGCCTGCGCAGCCTGGCGCCCGCCGATCCCGACTACGTCCGCCGCTACGGAGGCGGTCCGGCCGAGCGGGACGCGGGTTACCATCGCGGCACCGTGTGGGGCTGGTTGCTCGGGCACTTCGCCACCGCCCACTACCGCGTGTACGGGGACCCGGCGTCGGCCCGCGGGATCCTCACTCCGCTGAAGGATCACTTGGCCGACGCCGGTCTGGGATCCATCAGCGAAATCTTCGACGGCGACCCACCGCACCTCCCGGGCGGCTGTGTCGCGCAGGCCTGGAGCGTGGCCGAGGTGCTGCGCGCCTTCGGGCAACTCCCGGCGGCCGGACCGGCTCCCGCGGTACGGGCAGCGCAGTGAGGCGCCGTCTCGTCACCGGCTTGCTGATCGGCCTGGCCGTTGCCGGGTTGGAAGTGATTCTGACGACACTCCCGGCCGCGGCGCCTGGCGTGGTTGTCACGAACGCGGGAGGAGCGATTCGGCTGCTCGCGGCAGGTGCATCGCTGGGCGCCGCCTACGCGCTGCTGTTCCGTCCTACGCCCGGGAGTCACCCGGAAAACGTCATGGGCGGTGTCGTGATGGGGGTGGTGACATGGGTGGTCTGTGCCCTCAGCCTCTTTCCCATCCTCGACGCGGGCGCTCCGATGTGGCACGGGGACGCGGCGGCCCGCATCGTCCCGGAACTGGTCGCCTACGTGCTGCACGGCAGTCTGACCGGGTTCCTCTACGGCCTGGTGTGCGAACGTCTGCGTCCGGCGCCGGCCGAAACGCCCTCGCCGGAACCGGCCGTGAAGACGAACGTCGTCATCGTCGGCGGTGGCTACGCCGGCGTAAGCGCAGCAACGTCGCTCGACAAGGCGTTCGCCGACGACCCCCGCGTGGACGTATGGCTGGTCAGCAAGACCAACTATCTCGTGCATACGCCCATGCTGTCGGAGGTGTCGTCGAGCGCCGTCAGTCCGCAACACATCAGTCCGCCTCTGCGCACCTTCTTTCGACGGGTGCACGTGGTACAGGGCGAGGTCGCGAGCGTGGACTGGGCACGCGGTCGCGTCGATCTGAGTCCCGGCGTACGTTCGCCGGAGTCCAGCCTGGCATTCGACCACCTGTTGATCACGACGGGATGCGTTCCCAGCTTCTTCGGCAACCGGGACATCGAGGCCAACACGCTCACCTTCAAGTCGTTGCAGGACAGCGTTCGACTCCGCAATCAGATCATCGACCGGTTCGAGCGGGCCGACTTCGAGCAGGAGCCTGCGACGAAGCGCCGGTTGCTGACGTTCGTGGTCGTCGGGGGCGGCTTTGCCGGCGTCGAATTGATCGGCGGCCTCAACGACTTCGGCCGGGGCATGTTGCCCTACTATCCCAACATCGCGCCGGACGACGTGCGGTTCGTACTGGTTCATCCCCGCGACGTCATATTGCCCGAACTGAGTGAGTCCCTGGGCCGGTTCGCGCAGGAAAAGATGGCCGCGCGAGGCGTGGAGTTCATCGCCAACACCAGGGTCACCGGTGCCGCGCCGGGGATGATCCTCATCGGCGACGAGAGACTCGCCGCCGACACCGTGGTGTGGACGGCGGGCAATCAGCCAAATCCGATCGTGCATGCACTCGGCGTCCAGCTGACGCGGCGGGGTCAGATTCCTGTCTCGCCCGACCTCCGATCGGTCGAGAACCCGTCCTTGTGGGCGGCGGGCGACTGTGCCCGGATACCCATCCCCAACGACCCGGGCTCCTTCTACCCGCCGACGGCCCAGCACGCCTTTCGCGAGGGGAAGCTCCTGGGCCGCAACGTAGCGGCCGCGATCCGCGGCACGCCGCTGCAACCGTTCGACTTCAAGACACTGGGCAGCCTGGCCGCGCTGGGGCACCAGTTGGCGGTGGCTGAAGTGCTGGGGCGTCGCTTCTCCGGGTTTCTGGCATGGATCATGTGGCGGGCCATCTACCTGTCGAAGCTCCCCAACCTGGAGAAGCGATTGCGCGTGCTGCTGGACTGGGTTCTGGATGTGTTCTTCCCGCCTGACATCGTGCAGACCATGAGCTTCGACGCCGAGTCGGAGCGGGACGTGCGGTCATGACGCGCAATCGTCTGCTGGCCGGGACGATCGCCGGGGTGCTGGGCGGCAGCGTGGCGGGACTGCTGGCAGCGCCAGCCACCGGCTGGCCGGTCCACGTGTTGATGAGCGGTGTCCTGGGCCTGCTGTTCGGTCTCGGGTTCGGCGCGCGGGTACGGACCGCCGGATCGGGCCTCATGTGGGGACAGGCGTACGGCATCCTGTGGTGGCTGCTGGGTCCGCTGACGTTGTTGCCGCTCGTGGATGGGCGCGGTCTGCAATGGACGGTGCCGGCGATACAGTGCAGCTTTCCGCAACTCCTGGCGCACATGGTCGGCTTCGGGGCGGTGCTGGGCCTGGCGATGCACGGCCTCGGCCGCCTGCTCCCGTTCATTCCCGCCGCCGCCAAGTCGCCGGCGGAGCCGGGAGCTCCCGAGCTGGTGCCGCCGCTCGTGCAGGCGCTCGTCGTGGGCGGAGTGGGCGGACTGCTCGGCGCATGGGTGTTCCTGTGGGGCATCGAGACAGCGGGTTTCTTTCCCGTCGTCGCCGGCATGGTCGGCACGGGCTCGCCCACGGCGGGCGGCCTGTTGCACTTCCTCATCGGCTTGGTCATCGCCATGACGTTCGCTCTGCTGTTCCACCGCGACGTGGTCGGCGTCGGCTCCGCTCTCATCTGGGGCATGGGTTACGGCGTGCTCTGGTGGATTCTCGGCCCGCTGACGCTGCTGCCGCTGCTCACCCACAGCCCCGTGCTCTGGACCGTGGAAGCGGCGCGGGCGAACTATTCGTCGCTGGTGGCGCATCTCCTCTACGGGGCTGTCGTCGGGTGGGTCTATGCCGTCGTCAATCGCCTGTGGATGATCCTTTTCGTGGACTCCGATCCGCTCAGCCGCACGCGTGAGGGTGCGGGGGCACGCAGCGTCCGCGGCGTCCTGATCGGGCAGGCAGGTGGTATTCTGGGCGGGGTACTCTTCACCTTCGTGATGTACGGCGTCGGCGCGCTGCCCAGCGTCGCCAGCCTGGTCGGTTCGCGCTCGCCCTTGGTCGGCGTTCTGGTGCACTTCGCGATCTCGATCGTCGTCGGCAGCAGCTTCGGTTTGCTGTTTCAGCGCCATGCATACAGCCCCGGAGCAGGGATGAGCTGGGGATTGTCATATGGCGTGTTGTGGTGGCTGCTCGGGGCGCTGACGCTGTTCCCGGCTCTGTTGCGGCACCCTGTCGACTGGTCGCTGGCGGCGGCTTCGGCCAATTACGCTTCCCTGATCGGGCACCTGTTCTACGGCATCGGCCTGGGGCTGCTGCTGCAATACCTGGTCTCCCGTTACGACTCGGCACGGCAACCGGACCGGCAAAGCGATGCCGGTACGCCGGAAGCGCTGTGGGCGAGCACGGTGCTGGTGACGGTCATCCTGCCGCTCGTATTGTCCGGTTAAGAGGCCCGGGTGGGACGCAAGTGCGGGTGATCGGGGCGAGCCGTAAAAGGAGACGGCAACCGGACCGGGTCCGGTTGCCGTCGCTCAGAGGTCGTAGCGGTCGAGGTTCATCACCTTGTTCCAGGCGGCCACGAAGTCACGCACGAACGCCGCCTGGCCGTCGTCGCAGCCGTAGACTTCCGCAAGGGCTCGCAGCTCGGAGTTCGAGCCGAACACCAGGTCCACCTCGGTGGCCGTCCACTTGACGTCCCCGCCGGCCACGTCGCGGCCCTCGAACACGCCGCCGGAAGACGGCTGCCACTGCGTGCTCATGTCGAGCAGGTTCACGAAGAAGTCGTTGCTCAGCGCTCCCGGGCGGTCGGTGAACACGCCGTGCGCGGACTGCCCGGTGTTCGCGTTCAGGACGCGCATGCCGCCGACCAGCGCCGTCATCTCGGGAGCGGTCAGCGTCAGCAGGCAGGCCCGCTCGACCAGCTCCTCTGCCGCCGACGTTCCGTTGCCGGCCTTGACGTAGTTGCGGAACCCGTCCGCGGCGGGCTCCAGCACGGCGAACGACTCCGCGTCCGTCCACTCCTGGGACGCATCCGTGCGTCCTGGTGCGAACGGGACCTGCACGTCGTGCCCGGCATCGCGCGCGGCCTGCTCGACGGCCGCGCACCCGGCCAGGACGATCAGGTCGGCGAGGGAGACCCGCTTGCCGCCCGACTGCGCGCCGTTGAACTCCGCCTGGATTCCCTCCAGCGCCGGCAGCACCTTCGCCAGCTCGGCCGGGTCGTTGACTTCCCAGTCCTTCTGCGGTGAGAGGCGCAGGCGCGCCCCGTTGGCGCCGCCGCGCTTGTCGGTGCCGCGGAACGATGCCGCCGCCGCCCAGGCGGTCGCGACCAGGCGGGTAACGGACACGCCCGAGGCGAGCACCTCGGCCTTGAGGTGCGCGATGTCCTGTTCGCCGATCAGCTCATGGTCGACCTCGGGCACCGGGTCCTGCCAGAGCTGAGGCTCCTCCGGGACCAGCGATCCGAGGTAGCGGCTGCGCGGCCCCATGTCGCGGTGCAGGAGCTTGAACCACGCCTTGGCGAAGGCATCTTCGAGGTCGGCCGGATTCTCAAGGAAGCGCTTCGAGATCGGCGCGTAGACCGGGTCCTCGCGCAGCGAGAGGTCGGTGGTGAGCATCATCGGCGCGTGCTTCTTTGACGGATCGTGAGCGTCCGGCACGGTCGCCGCCTCCGAAGCGTTCACGGGCGTGTACTGCGACTTGCCGGCGGGACTCTTCGTGAGCTCCCACTCATGGCCGTGCAGGTTCTCCATGAAGTTGTTGTCCCACCTGGTGGGTTCGTTGGTCCAAGCGCCTTCCAGGCCGCTGGTGACGGCGTCGCCGGCCTTGCCCGAGCCGCGGCCGTTGCGCCAGCCGAAACCCTGCTCCTCAACGCCTGCGCCCTCGGGTTCGGCGCCGACCTGGTCGTCGGGGGCGGCGCCGTGCGCCTTGCCGAAGGTGTGGCCGCCGGCGATGAGCGCGACCGTCTCCTCGTCGTTCATGGCCATGCGGGCGAACGTGTTGCGGATGTACTGCGCGGCCGCGGCGGGGTCGGGGTTGCCGCCCGGTCCCTCCGGGTTCACGTAGATCAGGCCCATGTGGTCGGCGCCGACCGGTCCCTGCAGCTCGCCGTCGGCATCGTGGCGCTCGTCGCCGAGCCACTCGGTCTCCGAGCCCCAGTCGGTCTCGTCGGCTTCCCAGACGTCGGGGCGGCCGAAGGCAAAGCCGAACGTCTTGAAGCCCATCGATTCAAGGGCGCAGTTGCCGGCGAAGATGATCAGGTCGGCCCACGAGAGGTTGCGGCCGTATTTCTGCTTGACCGGCCAGAGCACGCGGCGCGCCTTGTCCAGGTTGCCGTTGTCCGGCCAACTGTTCAGGGGCGCGAAGCGCTGGTAGCCGGAGCCGCCGCCGCCGCGGCCGTCGCTGATGCGGTAGGTGCCCGCGGCGTGCCAGGTCATGCGGATGAACAGCGGCCCGTAGTGGCCGTAGTCGGCCGGCCACCAGTCCTGGGAGGTGGTCATCACCCGCTCGATGTCCTGCTTCAACTCCTCGACGTCGACGTTCCTGAACGCCTCGGCGTAGTCGAAGTCCCCGCCCATCGGGTCCGATGCGGGAGAGTTCTGGCGAAGAGCCTTCAGGCTCAACTGATTCGGCCACCAGGTCTGGTTCGTCGTCATGGCATCTCTCTCAATGCGGCAAGCTGCCGGGTGTAGCGCGACCCTCCGTTACCTACGGCGCGCGCGGCACATCGTACCCTCAATCGTCAACTCCCGGAAGCCCTGCAGACCTGGTTTCGGACGCTGGACGCTCCGGCGCTCGGGGCGTCATGCTGGTCCTGGAGGTGAACTATGGAACAGGCATTCCGATTTGTTGAAGGCTGGGGCGGCGGCCCTGAGGGGCGCACGCTGGGGATCGCGTCGGGCGTGGCCGTCGACAGCCGCGACCGGGTCTACGTGATCGACCGCGAGCCGGATCCGGCCATCGTCGTGTACGACCGCGAGGGCGAGCTGATCACCACGTGGGGAGAGGATATTTTCAGCGTGCCGCACGAGCTGTGGATCGATGAGCACGACCGGGTGCTGGTCGCCGACTGCGGCGACCACACGGTGCGCATCTGCACCGCCGACGGGCAGGTGCTGCAGACCCTGGGCACACCCGGCGTTCCGGGCGCGGCCGGCATGCCGTTCAACCGGCCCACGCGCGCGGTGGTGGCGCCGGACGGCGAGATCTGGGTGGCCGACGGCTACGGGCAGGAGTGCCTGCACCGCTTCTCCGCCGCCGGCGAGCTGCTGGCGACGTTCGGCGGCCGCGGCGCGGGACCGGGCCGGTTCACGCTGCCGCACTCGGTGGTCTGCGACTACCGCGGCCACGTCCTGGTCGCCGATCGCGAGCCGAACAACCGGATCTGCATCCTGGACCGATCGGGGCGCCAAGTGGCCGAGTGGGGCGACAAGCGCAGTCCGTGCGGCCTGTTCGTGGGCGGCGACGGCACCGTCTACCTGGCCGACGGCACCCTGGTGATCCTGGATCCGGACGGAAACGAGCTCGCGGACATTCCGATGCCGGAGCAGCCCACCGACCGCTCGCATGGGGCGCACAGCGTGTGGGTCGACCGGCACGGCGACATCTACGTGTCGGAGGTGGGCGTGGAGAACCTCGTGCACAAGCTCACCCCCGCGTAACGTCCCGCGGCCGCTACCACTCGAGCAGGTTGCCGCCGAACGTGAGGCCCGCGCCGAAGCCGACGGTGATGAGCAGCTCGCCGGGCGACACCTTGTCGTGCTCGTACAGCTCGTTGAGCGCGATCGGAATCGTGGCCGCGGACGTGTTCGCGTACTCCTCGATGTTGAGGTAGAACTTCTCGTACGGAATCCGCGACCGCTTGGCGGCTGCTTCGATGATGCGCTGGTTGGCTTGGTGCGGGACGATGTAGGCGACGTCGTCGATGGTGAGCTCGTTGCGCGCCAGGATCTCCCGGATCACCTCGATGATGGCCGGCACCGCGAAGTTGTAGACCGGCTGGCCCTCCATCTTGATCAGGAGGTCGCGCTCCGCGTCGCGGCCCGGCTTGAACGGCGTGCGCGTGCCGCCCACCTCGCGCGCGAGGTAGGCGGCGCCCGAGCCGTCCGCCTTGAGCACCGAGTCGAGGATCCCGCAGCCGTTGTCCGACGGGCTGATCACCGCGGCGCCCGCCCCGTCCCCGAACAGCACGCAGGTGCTGCGGTCCGTCCAGTCGACGATGCGGGTCAACACCTCGCTGCCGATCAGCAGCACGCGCTCGGCGGCGCCGGAGGCGATGAACCCCTTGGCTGTCTCCAGTCCGTAGACGAACCCCGTGCAGCCGACGCCGATGTCCATCGCCGCGGCGTTCCTGGCGCCGATCATGTCCTGCACGATGCATGCCGTGGACGGGAAGCCGACGTAGTCGGAGGAGGCGGTGGCCACCAGCACCATGTCGATGGACTCCGGGTCCGTGCCGGAACGCGCAAGCGCGACCTTCGCCGCCTCTGCGCCGAGATCGGAGGCAGCTTCGTCATCGCCGGCAATGTGGCGGTAGCCGATGCCGGTGTGGGATCGGATCCATTCGTCGGAGGTGTCCAGGAACTCGGCGAGCTCGTCGTTGGACATGCGTCGGGACGGCGTGTAGGCGCCGATCCCCTCAATTCTTGCGCCCATCGGGTCTCCTTGGAGCGGGGTGGGAGGCTTCCGCCTTCGAAGACGACTGTCGGTTGCCGAATGTAGAGTCCCCGTCTTCTCCGGGTCAAGCGGCCGGCGTTCCGCTCGTTGACCCGCCGGGGCGGGCGGGGCTACCCTGCACCCGACCGATGCGGACGTGTTTCCTGTTCCCGGCGCAGGGCGCCCAGTACCCGGGGATGGCCCGTGATCTGTGGGATCACAGCCAGGCGGTCAAGGAGCTGTTCCAGATCGCTTCCGACGCCACGGGTACCGACCTGCGGCGCCTGCTGTTCGACGGTACCGAGGATGAACTGCGCGCCACGGACCGCACCCAGATCGCGGTCACCCTTGCCAACCTGTCCGCGGCCATCGTGCTCGGCGAGCATGGCGTGACCGGCGACGGCTTCGCCGGCTTCAGCCTGGGCGAGTACTCGGCGCTGCACCTGGCCGGGGTGATCGGCGCGGCCGACATCTTTCCGATCGCCAGGGAGCGCGGGATCGCGATGGAGGCTGCCAGCCGCGCCTCCGACACCGCCGACGGCCGCTCGGGGATGGCCGCCGTGATCGGGCTGGCCCCGGAGCGTGTGGAAGCGGCGATCGCCGATCTGCCGCCCGGGACGATCTTCGTCGCCAACTACTCCAGCCCGCGGCAGGTGGTGCTGTCCGGCACGGCCGGGGGCCTGCGCGACGCCGAAGCGGCGTGCGAGGAGGCGGGCGCCAGGCGCTTCATCACGCTGAAGGTCTCCGGGCCGTTCCACTCGCCGCTGATCCGGGACGCGGCCGATCGGCTGGCCGAGGTGCTGGCCGACGTCCCGTTCGCCGATCCGGTACGGCCGGTGTACGCCAACGTCACCGGAGCGCAGGTCACTTCCGGAAGCCAGGCGCGCGAGCTCTGCGTGCAGCAGGTCGTGTCCAGCGTGCGCTGGACGGACGAGGTGGCATCGCTGCAGGCGGCCGGCTACGCCCGCTACCTGGAGGTGGGGCCGGGACAGGTGCTCGCCGGGCTGTTCCGGGGTTTCCCGGGAAAGGTCCGATGCGAGGCGGCGGGGACCCTGGAGGCGATCGAGGCGGCCGCGGCGGCCTCCTCCTGAGGTCCCTGCCATGAGCCTGGACGGCGCGGTCGCGGTGGTGACCGGCGGCTCGCGTGGTATCGGAGCGGCGGTGTCCCGCGCCCTGCTTCGTGACGGAGCCAGGGTGTACTCGCTCTCGCGGACCGCCGATGAGGCCGCGGACCGCCTGCGCGGTCAGGGCGACTACACGTGGCTTGCGACCGACGTGGCCGACGAGGAAGCCCTGAACGCCCGCATCGGGGAGATCCTGGCGGCGAAACAGGGCGTGCAGATTCTGGTGAACAACGCCGGCATCACGCGCGACGGACTGGTGTTCCGGATGTCGCGGCAGGACTGGGACGCGGTGCTGGCGCTCAACCTCACGGCGACGTTCCTGACCTGCAAGCTCATCGCCCGCGACATGGCCCGGCGGCGCGCCGGGTCGATCATCAACATCTCGTCGGTGGTCGGCTTGACCGGCAACCCCGGCCAGACGAACTATTGCGCCTCGAAGGCCGGGATCATCGGCTTCTCGAAGAGCCTCGCGCGCGAGGTGGCAGGGCGTGGCGTGCGGGTCAACGTGGTCGCTCCCGGTTACATCGAGACCGGCATGACCGCGTCCCTCAGCGACTCGATACGGGAGAGCATTACCGGCATGATTCCGCTCGGCCGCACCGGAAGGCCGGAAGACGTGGCCGAATTGGTTGCGTTTCTTGCTTCGGCCCGCTCCACCTACGTTACCGGACAGGTACTGCAGGTGGACGGCGGGCTGCTGATGTAGCAGAGCTGCGCTCAAGCTGACGAAGGAGATGGGAATGGACAGACGTGTGGTGGTTACGGGGCTCGGCGCCGTTACTCCCTTGGGAAACGACGTCGACACGTTCTGGCGTGCGGTCAAGAACGGCGAGAGCGGAATCGACCACATCTCGTCGTTCGATGTTTCCGACTACTCCTCGAAGGTGGGGGGCGAGGTCAGGGACCTTGATCCCTCTCAGTTCCTGGATCGCCGCGAGGCGCGCCGCCTGGACCGCTTCGCGATGTTCGCGATGGTGACGGCGTTGGAGGCGTTGGGCGACGCCCGCCTGTCGACCGATGACCTGGATCCGGAGCGCACCGGCTGCATCCTGGGGGTCGGCTTCGGCGGCATCCACACGCTGCACGCCGAGTTCAAGCACCTGTTCGACCGCGGCCCCAAGGCCGTGCACCCCTTGCTCGTGCCGAAGATGATCAGCAACATCGCGGCCGGCCACATCGCCATCAAGATCCACGCGCACGGTCCGTCGTATACGGTCGTGTCGGCGTGCGCGTCCGCCAATGACGCCATCGGCGAATCGTTTCGCTGGGTCAGGGACGGCACGGTCGACATCATGGTGACCGGCGGCGCCGAGGCGGCGGTCGCGCCGCTTGCCCTGTCCGGATTCACCGTGCTGCAGGCGGTGACCTCTTCGTTCAACGACGACCCCAAGCGTGCCAGCCGGCCGTTCGACAAGGACCGCGACGGCTTCGTGCTGGGCGAAGGGTCGGGCACGCTCATCCTGGAGGAGCTGGAGCACGCCAAGGCGCGCTCCGCGCCGATCTACGCCGAGGTGGTGGGCTATGGGGTCACCTGTGACGCCAATCACCTGACGGCTCCCCATCCGCAGGGCAAGGGCGCGATCAACGCGATGAAGATGGCGATCGCGGGCAGCGGTCTGGAGCTCGAGGACTTCGACTACGTCAACGCGCACGGCACCTCGACACAGCTCAACGACTCCACCGAGACACGGGCGATCAAGGAGGTGTTCGGCGATCACGCCGCCAGGATGAAGGTCTCGTCGACCAAGTCCATGGTCGGGCACCTGCTCGGCGCCGCCGGCGGTGTGGAGGCGATCGCCACGATCAAGGGGCTGCAGGAGCAGTTCTACCCGGCGACGATCAACTACGAGACGCCGGACCCCGAGTGCGACCTGGACTACGTGCCCAACCGCGGCCAGGCGGCTCCCATGCGCGCCGCGATCAACAACGCGTTCGGCTTCGGCGGCCACAACGCGGTGATCGCCCTGAAGCGCTACGACGGCTGAGGAGCCGGACGGTGCGGATCGCGGTCGTCTCCGACACCCACGACAACTGGCCGGCGCTGGATGCCCTGTGCCTGCGCCTGGCCGACACGGGGTGCACGCACCTGCTGCACTGCGGCGACGTGTGCGCGCCGCTCACGCTGCTGCGGCTGCTCGACGGGTTCGACGGGCAGGTGGATCTGGTCTCCGGCAACGTCGACGGCGATCACTACCTGATGACCACGCGGACCGCAGGGAGGACGAACTTCCGGTTTCACGGCGCGGAGCTGGCGGAGATCACCGTCGGCGGACGCAGCGTCGCCATGCAGCACTACCCGCGGCTGGCGCGGGCGCTGGCCTCCGGCGGCGAGTACGATGCCGTGTTCTACGGCCACGACCACGTCGCCCACGTGGAGCGGATGGGGGCCGGCGGCCGTTCCGTGCTGCTGGCCAACCCGGGCACGCTGAGCGCCATGGGCCGGACGCCCACCTACGGCCTCTACGACCCGGCGAGCAACGATCTGGAGCTGGTCGACCTGACGGTGTAGCGGCTGCCGCCCCGAAACCGTCGCCTGCCGAGGACGGCGCGCGGCGAACGGCTCCGCTTTCGGCCCATCCCCACCTTACGCGTAGGAGTCTGTCGGCCTTCCCGCTGGCGCGGCAAATCCGACAGACTCCTACGCGGCGAGCTTGTCGCGCAGCACGCCGATCTCATCCTCGGTCAGCCCGCAGTGCCGGCGCAGGTACCGCTCCACTCCGCCGTAGCAGGTGCGCAGCCAGTGCAGCAGGATCGGCATCAGCTCCGGCGGACAGAACGCGCGCTGGTAGGCGCTCTCGTCGGGCACGACCGGGAGCCCCGGCGTGTCGATCGGTAGATCCCGCAGGCGCGCCAACCCGTTGCGGGCGGTGTGTCCGTAGTCAGCGGCGATGACCAGCTCCGGCACGTCAGCAAGCGTCAACAGGAGAGCGGCGATCACGCCGGTACGGTCTTTGCCGCCCCGACAGTGGAACAGCGTCGGACCAGCGTCGCGCTGCGCGAGCACTCGCATGATCGCGGCGATCGCTTCGCTGCGCTCGACCAGCCAGCCGCTGTACTGGCGAAACTGGTGGTAGACGGGGAAGCGGGGCAAGCCGGTGGCGTCGTCCACCTGCTCCACGTCGAGCGTTGCGGGGTCCACGCGGTACTGGGGGCCGATCATGTCGACGTGGTGATAGCGCACCGCGCTCGCCTCGCGCAGCGGGTTGGGCTCGCGCTGCGTGTAGGCAACCCGGCGCAGATCGATCACCGTACGCACGCCGGCGTCGAGCACTGACGTCACCCCGGCGTCGGTCAGCGCCGACAGGTCGTCGGCGCGGTAGAACACCCCCGAGCGGGTGTGGCCGCCATCCCGGCGTGGCAGCCTGCCGAGATCGCGCATGTTGTAGAGCCCGCCCGCGGCCACCTCGCGCGGGGCGGTGAGCTCCTCGTAGGTCGGCAGGTGCGCACCGCTCATGTCGTGTGCTTCGGCGGCGGGCTGGTGCGGCGTCATCATCCTGCCGGCGGTCGGAGTCGAACCGACACGGGGGTTACCCCCCACCAGATTTTGAGTCTGGCATGTCTACCGATTTCATCACGCCGGCCGTCGCGCGACCTCATGCGGTTGCGCGCGGGCGGCTCGTGCCCGGTTCCGTGCGGCCGCCACCGCCATCCTAACCGATGCGCGGGCGGGACGGTATGGCTCACGCGTCACCGATCGTGGTCCCGCGGTACGGTCGGCCTTCCAGGATCGCCCGCAGGTTGCCGGTGTCGGCGCCGGTGAAGATCACGGTCATGCCCTGCCGGCCGGCGGCGCGGGTGGCGACCGAGTCGAACGGCAGCCTGCTGCCGGGACGCCACTCACCATCGCTCATCCGCGCAAGCTCCCCCCAGGTCAGATGGGTGAGCGGACGCGCGCCGGCGTCGAGCTTGGGATCGCCCGAGTAGACCATCGCCACGTTGGACATCTTGATGACGGTCGATGCGGCGAAGCGCCGTGCCAGCAGCACGGCGTCGTAGTCGGTGGAGAAGCCCGGTTTCCATCCGGCCGCGATCATCACCCGGCCGGGAAAGTCCGTGACGGCGGTCGGGTCGATGATCACGGGGGCGCAGCAGTCCGGCGCGAACGTATGTCGCAGCAGTTCGCCATGCAGACGCGTGGCGGCGATGCCGATCCAGTCCTGCGCGTCGTCGGACGGGGCCGGCACGAGCCGGCGATAGGCGGTCTGGTAGTCGCGCGCCAGATCTCCGCCGCCGGTCACGACGATCGCCTTGTCGCCGGACGCGTCCAGGGCGCCGATCACGGCGGCGCGAAAGCCGGCGAGGTACGGGGTGGCGCCCGACTCACGCTCGATGAGCGACCCGGAGAGGTCGATGACGTGAACGGACATCGTCGCCGCGATAATACCATCGGCATGCGGGCCGGGTCCTCATGGGGTTGCCTCCGGGCATCGGCATGTCGTTATCATTGCGGAGCGGGGTGGCGACAGAGCGATGGACCGTGACCTGACGGAGTTCCTCGCGGACTGGCAGTACGATGCTGACGACCAGTACCGTGTGATCAAGGCGCGCGACGGGCGCCGCGTGCTGCAGGAGCGCCAGCCGCTCGGCATCTGGCAGTATGAGCTGGACGGTCGGCCGGACGGCCTGCGCCCGTTCGGCAAGGAGTCGGTGCTGACGGAGATGCTCGATCGCCTCGATTCCTGGGACGGCGCCGGGGAAGGCGACTTCCTGATCGACCATGACGACTTCCTGCGGCTGCAGAACGAGGGCATCCTCTACTACTACCGCTACCTGATCCTGTTTCAGATGGGCGATTTCGAACGTACCATCAGCGACACCCGCCACAACCTGCAGATTTGCGATCTCGTGGAGCGGTACGTCGAGGCAGCGGACGATCAGAACGAGATTCTGCAGTACCGGCCCTACATGATTCGAATGAACGCCATGGCGGACGCCATGCTGAAACTTGGCGCCGAGAATCCGGGCGCCGCCCGCGAAACCCTGCAGCAGGCAATCGACGACATCGGTGCGCTGGAGGAAGTCGACACTCCGACCTACCACTACGAGAGGCTGCGGTCGCTTCAGTACCTCCGCACCGCCTTGAAGCAGATCAAGGTGCCTGCACAGACCGTGTTGGATCGGTTGAACAGCGCGTTGGATGAGGCGGTCGAGCAGGAAGCGTACGAGCGGGCGGCGGAGTTGCGGGACAGGATCCACGCCCTGCAGCAGCAGCGTCGGACGTAGCCCGCAGCGGCATGCGCGACGCAGCGCGGCGCAGGAGTCCCGCCCGGACGCCGGATCGCCCGCCGCCCGAACGGCGTTGGGCGTGGTGGTCGGGCGCCGCCACCTTCCTGGTCTGGATGGCCGTGGCGGCGGATGTGGCGGCCGCCCAGGAACTGGTGACCGCCACGGTGTTCTTCGAGGACGTCGCCCGCAGATACGCGGCGATCCAGGACTATCAGGCGAACGTCGTGCTCGCCCGGCGCCGTGTCGGGCGGGTCGGCGACGACGGCGCGCAAGCCGGCGCGGCGTGGTGCGGCTCCGAGCAACGGGAGGTGGAGCTTTCGCGCATGGAAGGAGCCCTCTCATTCAAGGACCCGGACCTGCTGCGCATCGACTTCACCCTACCGGCCGGCCAGGTGCTGGTGTCGGACGGAACGATGCTGACGATCTATATGCCCGCGTTGGACTACGTCATCGAGCAGCGGCTCACCACAGGGACTCCGGCGGCCGCTTCGCTGTCGCCGAGCCTCGCGGCGTCGGTGCTCGGCCTCCGCTTCCTCCGCGCAAACTACGGGATCGCCTACGAGAAGGGGCCGGACCCCGTGCGGCTGGGCGACGGATCCGGCCAGCAGGTGGTCAGGCTGCTGCTGGAACGCCGGGTCCCGGAGGAGGCGTTCGAGACCATCGAGGTCGCGGTCGGCGACGACAGGCTGATACGGTGCATCGTCGGCGAGTATCGTTCCGGGGATCGGGTCGCCATCGAGTTCCGGGCGGTGCGCACCGACCAGTCGATACCGGACGCACGGTTCCGGTACGAGCCGCCGCCGGACGCGAACGTCTATCGCGATCTGCTGCTCGGGGAAGCTGACTGAGCCCATGACTGAGCCCATGACGGAGGACGGTGCGGCACCTGCGGAGCACACGCCTCTTCTTGAAGCACGTACGGCGCGAGGCATCTCGCTCGAGCAGGCAACACGCGACATCCACATCAGCAAGAGTTTCCTGGAGGCACTGGAGGCCGAGGAATACTCCGATTTCCCCGGCGATGCCTACATCACCGGGTTCATCCGCAGCTACGCCGGCTACCTGGAGCTGGATCCCGAGCCGCTGATCGAACGCTACCGGACGCAGCAGGCCGCCAGCTCAGGGGCCGCTGATGTCACACCGGGCCGCAGACGGTCGACGCTGGTGGCGGTGGTGGTGCTGGCGTTGCTGGTGTTCGCGGCCGGTGTGGCCGCATTGCTGCGCTGGGTGATTCCGCCGGCCGGCCTCGCCGGTCTGACCGCGGCCGAGCGAAGTGCGGAGCGACGGGCCGGTCTGACCGGCGATCCGTTCGTGATGACCGATGACGTGGCGATCCGGGTGCTGCCGGTCGGCACCGTGCTGCGGGTTCCGGTCGGAAACCGGCGCCACGACGTGCTGCTGGCCCGCTACGAGAACGGCCTGGTCATCGAGTACGGCGGGAACGAAGTGCTGCTTGCGGTCGGTGGAGAGCGCCTGCTCGACCTGGACGGAGACTCCCGGACCGATCTGCGCGTGCTGCTCAACGACGTCGATCGATCCGTCGATCCGGTCCGGGTGCACCTCACCCTGCAGCTCGGCTCGGCCAGGGGTCAGGCGCTGGTGTCGATCCCGGCCGGGGGCGCCTGAGCTGGCCGGCCGCACATTGCCGGGTACCGGGACCAGGGGCGGGACGACGCTGATCGAACACCATCTGGAGGTCCTGAACGAGCCGCAGAGGCGCGCGGTGGAGCACTGGGGCTGCCCGCTGCTCATCCTGGCAGGTGCCGGATCGGGCAAGACGCGGGCGATCACCACCAAGATCGCCTATCTGGCCGAGCGGCGCAGCATCCCGCCGTGGTCGATGCTGGCGGTGACCTTCACCAACAAGGCCGCCCAGGAGATGCGCGATCGCGCAACGGCGATGCTGCCGGCGGCGGCCGAAGCGAACATCCGCACCTTTCACTCGTTCTGCAACTGGCTGCTGCGACGCTACGGATCCAGGGCCGGCATCGACCCGGGTTTTTCGATACTGGACAGTGCCGACGCCCTCTCGGTCCTGCGCGACGCGTCCGGCGGTGGATGGGCCGCGGACGAGCTCAAGGCGGCCGCCGATTTGATCGCGCGCGCCAAGGATCACGGACTGCGCCCGAGCGACGACCTGGACCGGCTCGGCGCGCCGGTCGACCTCCCGCTGAACGAGCTCTATGCCGCGTATCAGGAGCATCTGGAGCGCAGCAACGGGCTGGACTTCGGCGACCTGATATTGCGCGCGATCGACCTGTTGTCGGACGAGGCCGGGGACGAGATCGCCGGGCGCTTCCGGGCGCTGCTCGTGGACGAGTATCAGGACGCGAATCGGGCTCAGTTCCAGCTCCTGCGCCTGCTGGCGCGTGGCGATGCCTACGTCTGTGCCGTCGGTGACGATGACCAGTCGATCTACGGGTTCAGGGGCGCCGACGTGCAGGCGTTCCTGTCGTTCCCGGACCACTTCGCGGGGGCCGAGATCATCCGCCTGGAGCAGAACTACCGGTCCACCCCGCAGATACTGCAGGTCGCGGACTGCGTGGTGGCCGGTAATCGGGACCGCCTGGGCAAGAGACTGTGGACGGAGAACGGGAGCGGGCCGGCACCGCAACTGCACGAGCTGCCGGATCAGGAGGCGGAGGTCCGGCTGTGCTGCGAGCTGGTGGACCGGGACCCCGATCTGGAGACCGCGATCCTGTACCGGATGAATTTCCAGTCGCAGCCGTTCGAGACCGCCTTCAGGCGGCTGCGCATCCCCTACCGGCTGGTCGGGTCCATCGGCTTCTTCGAGCGCCAGGAGGTGAAGGATGCGCTCGCGTATCTGATCCTGACGGTCAACCCGGCCGACACCGTCGCGTTCAGGCGCGCGGTCGCGACGCCGCGGCGCTCGGTGGGTCCCAAGACGGTGCAGCGCATCCTTGCGGTGGAGGCGGATGCCTCCACACGTCCCCAGGTCGAGACCCTGTTCGACGTCGGACCGCCTGCCGTGACCGTCGTCGACCGGGCACGGGCCGTGCACGGTACCTTGCCGCGCCGGGCGCGTGCCGGGATCGAGGCCTTTCTCGAACTGCACCGGGAACTGTGCACGATGGCCGACCATGAGCCGGTGGCGTCGCTGGTGGCTGCCGCCTTGGAGCGCTCCGGCCTTGCCGAGCACTACGCCCGGCTGGACGCGGTGTCCGGCGGCAGCCGCCTGCGTAATCTGGAGCAGCTCGCGGCCAGCGCCGAGCCGTTCGGATCCGGCCCCGGGGAGCTGCGGCGCTTTCTGGAAGCGGCCGGGCTGCACGACTCAGGCGGCGAGAACGACCAGGAGCCCCGCGGGGCGATCCGTCCCGTCACGCTGATCACCATGCACAACACGAAGGGGCTGGAGTTCGAGCGGGTCGTGATCACCGGGCTGGAGGAGGGGGTGTTTCCGCTGCTGCCGGGCGACCGCGCAGCCGATCCCGGTCAGCCCGACCCCGGTCGGGCCGACCGCGACCTGGAGGAGGAACGCCGCCTGTTCTATGTCGGAGTCACGCGGTCCCGGCGCCATCTGCATCTCAGCACCTGCGCCCGCCGGACCGTGTTCGGAAAACCGCGCGATCAGCAGATGAGCCGCTTCCTGGCGGAGATTCCCGACCGTCTGCTGGCGCGCGATGGTGCGAATCCCGGGCAGGGGGAGGCCGCGGACTTCCCGGCCGGGGCCGAGGTCTATCACGAGCAATACGGGAGTGGGGTCGTCACCCGCCGCTGGAGCAGTGCCGGCAGGTGGTTCGTGACCGTGCGGTTCGCCACCGAGCACGAAGCCACATTCGCCGTGCGCTACTCGGCCCTGGAACGGATCCGATCGTGACCGCGCCCGACCCTGCCGCCCGCTCGCGGCTGGGGCGGCTGGAACCGATCCGCCGGGCGCGTGGCTATCGCCTGTACGACCATCGTGGCCGGCGCTTCCTGGACCTGTGGCAAGGCGGTGGCCGCGCTCTGCTGGGACACCGTCCGGATCGCGCGCTGGCGCGGATCAAGGGCGCCCTGTCCCAGGGGGTGAACGGCGGTCTGCCTTCGGTGTACGAGCGCCGGCTGTGCAATCGCCTCCGGCACCTCATCCCGGGCTTCGAGCCGCTGCTGACCGGCGGCGATGCCGAGGTGCGCGCGGTGCTGCAGCATCTCGGCGTCGCGGCAGGGGAGCTGCACGATCCCGCGGTCGACGCCGGTCCGGCGGAAGCCCGCCTGGCGGGGATCTGGCGGCCGTTGCTCGGGCCGACGCCGCCGCCCCCCCGATGGCGGGCCGTGGTACCGGTGCTGCCGTCCACGATCGGGGAGTCGCCGGCGCCGCTGTGCCTGCCGGCGGGGACGGCGGCAGGCGACCTGGAGCGGCTGATGATCACACCGGCGCCGCAGCCGGCGCCGCTTCTGGTAGCCGGTCTGGCCGGACTGGACCGGTTGCCGCGGTACGGTGGCGCACCCTGGGCGCAGCGTGCATGGCCGGATACGCACGGATGCGCCGGCTGGGAGCGGCGGGGACCGTACGTGGCGGCGCGGTGCGATGCGGCCGTCTATGACGCCGTGTTCGACCGATTCCTGCGTGCGGGGATCCTGCTCTCCCCGTTCCACCCGGGACCGAGCATCCTGCCGGACGACATCTCGGCCGGCGAGGCGGCGGCGCTGATGAGGTTGTTCGCCGAGAGTCCGACAGACTCCTAGCGCCGTCCGAGCCGCAGGAGGAACAGGAACAGGTTGAGCATGTCCAGGTAGAGCTTGAGCGCGCCGAGCACCGAAAGGCGGACGAATGTGGTCTCGTCCATGGATCCGGCCTCGGCCTGCCAGCGCTTGATCACCTGGGTGTCGTATGCCGTCAGGCCCAGAAACAGCGCTACCCCGCCGATCGAGATCAGGAGATCGAGGATGCCGCTGCCGACCAGGAGGTTGACGACGATGGCGATCATCAGGCCCAACAGGCCCATGCTCAGGAAGCTGCCGATGGACGACAGGTCACGCTTGGTCACGTGGCCGTACACGCTCATCCCCGCGAACATCCCCGCCGCGATGAAGAACGCCTGAGCGATTTCCTGAGTGGTGTAGACGGCTGCGATCACCGACAGCGTGACGCCGTTGAGCGCCGCGAAGGCGATGAACCCGCCGGAGGCGGCGCCGACGCCCATGGTCATGATCCGGGCGCTCAGGAACCAGACCAGCCCCAGCTCGCCGATGATGAGCCCGAAGTACAGCATCGGGTTCCCCAGAATCGCTCTGAACAGCATGTCCTGGCTGACCACGAACCAGGCGACGGCGCCGCTCAGGACCAGTCCGCCGGTCATCCACAGGTAGACGTTGCTCAGCAGTCCGGTCTGGGCAGCGGCGTCGACACGGCCGTGTAAAGCGCTTCGCTCGGACATGGCTCCTCCCTGGCCCGGCGAAGCCCGCCGGGGCGTCCTCTTGCTTCGGCAATCAATGTCCTGCCGTTTACACCAGACGGTCAAGATTGGGCCGGTCAGGAGTGCCGCGGCTCCCGCCCCTCCGGCCACGGCGCGGGGTGGAGGTGGCGAGGCGGGACGGTGCAGTTGCTTGACGCGCCGGGAGACGCTACCCTTAGGGGACTCTCAGCGCACGAGGCGACGATGATTGCTCTATTGGTGGGCTTGGTGCTCCTGTTGTTCGCGGTCTACTCGGTACTTCCGGTGCCGTGGTCCATGCAGTGGTGGCCGGACGTCATGGACTTCCTGAAGGGAGGCATCCCGGTGGCAGCCCTGCTCATCGGCCTGATCGCGCTGTTTGTCGGATTCGCGGATATCAAGGACAAGATGGAAGCCAAGAAGGAAGAACGCGAGGCGAAGGAGGCCGAAGCGGCCGAGGCCCGCGGCTCTGGCTCCGGCCCTGCTGGCTCCGGCCCTGCTGGCTCGTCGACGTAGGGAGGCGGCAACGTAGAGCGATGAAAACGGTATTCGTGCGTGCTCGCGACGTCGAGCGACGATGGTACATCGCGGATGCGGACGGCGCTCCGCTCGGCCGGCTGGCGTCACGGGTGGCCAGCGTGCTGCGCGGCAAGCACCGACCCTACTTCGCACCTCATCAGGACTTGGGCGATCGCGTGGTCGTCATCAACGCGGCCAAGGTGGCCGTGTCCGGGAACAAGCGTAGCGACAAGCGGTACTACCGCCATTCGGGCTACCCCGGGGCGTTGCGCAGCGAGACGTTCGAACACGCCATTGCCCGCAAGCCGGTGTTTCCGGTGGAGCAGGCCATACGCGGCATGCTCCCCAAGGGCCGCCTGGGTCGGGAGTTGTTCCGCAACCTGCGCGTGTACGCCGGCTCCGAGCATCCCCACCAGGGCCAGAGCCCTCAACCCATCGACCTTCGATCATTCGAACGGCAATCATCCGAACGGGATCAAAGCTGATGACAGAAACGGACGGCATCAATCTCGCGCTGGGCACGGGGCGCCGCAAGACCGCGGTCGCCCGCGTCTTCCTGCGCCAACCGGTGGTCGGCGCCGACGCCGGAGAGACCGATCTGCAGCGCGCCGCGGCCGGACAGATCAGGGTCAACGGCAAGTCGCTGGACGACTACTTCAACTCGGAGGAACTGGTACGGCGCGTGACGTCTCCGCTGGACGTCACCGACAACCTGGGCAAGCTCAGCGTGCTCATCAACGTGTCGGGCGGCGGGCCGGCGGGGCAGGCGGACGCCAGCCGTCACGGCTTGGCGCGCGCCCTGGATGCCTATGACGGCAGCAACCACGAGAGCCTGCGCGCCAACGGCTTCCTTACGCGCGACCGACGCATGGTGGAGCGCAAGAAGTACGGCCGTCCGAAGGCGCGCAAGCGTTTCCAGTTCTCGAAGCGGTAGAACCCCATCGAACTGATGGCGAGTCGCGTAGCACGCACCCCCAAACTACAGTTTGGTCCGATACTAGGCAGCTTGGGGCGGTAGTCGCGGTCTCCGTGAGCGTGGCGTGACGGCTTTGACCGGGCACGCCGCCACGGCCCTGGAGTACGCCAAGGCGTTGATCGCCCGCCGTGAGCACTCCGTCTTCGAGTTGCGGCGGAAGTTGCAGCAGAGAGGATACGCTCCCGTGGCGGACGCGGTGATCGGATCGTTGACCCGTGCCGGTCTCCTCGATGACGAACGGTTTGCCCGCGCCTGGCTGACCGCCCGGACCGGACGAAAGGCCGAAGGACGGCGCCGGCTGGTGGCGGAACTGATCAGGCGCGGCGTGAGCGACTCGGTGGCCGAAGCCGTCGTGGAGGACGAGCTGCCCGTCGCCGTCGAGCAGGAATTGCTTCGGTCCAGCGCTTCGGCACTGCGAGCCGCTGGCCATGGCCGCGACGCGATCGCGCGCCGGTTGCTGGCCCGCGGATTCCCGGCGGCGGCGGTGCGCCGGGCGGTCGCGATGGACGAAGGATGGCAGTAGCCTGGAACGGGGATCGTGCGATCCCCCGACAGGTGGGGATGGGCCGAAAGCGGAGCCGGAGGCGACGGTTTCGGGGCGCTACCGCGGAAGCGCCCCGGGAAATGCGGCCCGGCCCGGGTAGATCGCCTGATCGCCCAACTCGTCCTCGATGCGCAGCAACTGGTTGTACTTGGCCAGCCGATCGGAGCGTGAGAACGATCCCGTCTTGATCTGGCCCGTCGCAAGCGCGACGGACAGGTCCGCGATGAAGGCATCCTCGGTCTCGCCTGATCGGTGCGACACCACGGCGGTCATGCCGGCCCGGCGGGCCGTGTCGACCGCCTCGTACGTTTCGGTCAGCGTGCCGATCTGGTTCACTTTTATCAGGATCGAGTTGGCCACGCCTTCGCGGATGCCGCGCGCCAGGCGCTCGACGTTGGTCACGAACAGATCGTCTCCGACGAGCTGGACCCGGTCGCCAAGCGCGTCGGTCAGCGCCTGCCATCCTTCCCAATCGTCCTCGGCCATGCCGTCCTCGATGGAGATGATCGGATACCGCTGCGACCAATCCGTCCACTGATCCGCCAGGTCCTTGGAGGTCATCGACGCCCGCGCGGTCTTCCGGAAGGTGTAACGGCCGGTCTCAGGGTCGTACAGCTCCGACGTCGCGGGGTCCAGCGCTATGGCGATGTCATCGCCCGGTTGCAGGCCGGCAGCCTCGATGCTCTCCATGATCAGGCCGAGCGCGGCTTCGTCGGAAGGAAGGTCGGGTGCGAACCCGCCTTCGTCGCCGACCGCGGTCGACAAGCCGCGTTCGGCGAGCACCCGCTTGAGCGTCTGGAATACCTCGGCGCCCATGCGCACCGCCTCGCGCAGGCTGGGGGCGCCCACCGGCACGATCATGAACTCCTGGAACTCCAGGCTGTTGTCCGCGTGCGCGCCGCCGTTGACGATGTTGGCCATCGGCACCGGCAGCAGGGTCGAGTGGAACGTGCCGAGATACCGGTACAGCGGCAGGTCCAGGTCGGCAGCCGCTGCGCGGGCCACCGCCAGCGATACCCCCAGGATCGCGTTGGCTCCGAGCACGCGCTTGTTCGCGGTCCCGTCCAGTTCGATCATCTCGCGGTCGATCCCGACCTGGTTGATGGGGTCGTAACCAACCAGGTTGGGAGCGATCCGAGTGTTGACGTTCTGTACCGCCTTGAGGACCCCTTTGCCGCCGTAGCGGTCGCCACCGTCGCGCAGCTCGATCGCCTCGTGCGCGCCGGTGGAGGCCCCCGACGGCACCGCGGCGCGGCCGCGTGCGCCGCCTTCCAGGCCGACCTCCACCTCAACGGTGGGGTTGCCGCGCGAGTCCAGAATCTCGCGTGCCGCGACCATCTCTATCGTTGCCATCGCCCAGTTCCATGCTCAGTCATGCTCGCCTTTGGCGATATAGTAGTGGCTGGCAGGGAGCCGGTGAAGTTCGACCTCGTGGCGGAGATCGTGGACCGCATCGTGTTCGCGATGGAGGACCAGGGCGCCGACTATTCCGTGGACGTCGAAACCGCGGAGATGGTCAAGGATCGCGGCGCGCACCTGGGGGAACGGTTCGTCCCCATACCTGCGTGGCGGCCGATCGACGGGTTCCATCTCATGGAGCGTTTCGTGGCAGCCCTGCGCAATCCGATCCATCGCGACCGCCTGCGACATGCGTTGAATTCGCGCGGGCGGGTGTTCCGCGCATTCAAGGACGAGCTCCGGCGCATCCCGTACGTGGAGCAACGCTGGTACCGCTTCAAGATGGCCGAGATGCGGCGGATCGTGACGGAGTGGTACGACCTGGAGCGGCGGTCGCGCGGGCTGGAACGACTCGGGCCGGAGCCGGAAGAGACCGACGACCTGGTGGCCAGCGAATTCGCATTCGGCCGTGCCGATGCCGGGGACCTGGAGCACGTGGTCAGGCTGCACGAGGACGCACGGCAACTCACGGCCGATCCGAATGCGTTGCTCGTGGTGGTGCGCGGGAGCCGGCCGGGGATCGTCGGCTTCATCGGCGGGGTGCCGGAAGGGAACGGTACCGTCTGCGTCGGAGCGATCGCGGTGGCTCCCGACTTCCGCGGTCTGGGCATCGGGCGGTCGCTGCTCTCGCACTTCATCGACGAAGCGGCGGGAGCCGGCTATTCCTCAGTGCAGGTGGCGTTGTGCGGCCGGGAGCAGGAGTTCGAGCGGCTGTTCGCCCAACAGGGGTTCAGCCCGGTGGCGAAGACGTTCCGGCTACCACTTGTTCCCACGGAGGAGCGGAAACCGTAAGCGGCAGCGCCAGGAACATCCTCCGGGGCGGCGCTCCGTCCGGTTCCTCCGCGGAGATCACGATCCCGAGGTCCAGGGAGAGCCACTCCTGCGTGGCCAGCAGGCGATCGGGAAGATCGAGCAGCACCTCGACCCGCGCTCCGGGCTCGATGCTGCCGACCGGTACCTGTACGCCGGCGGCAAGCAGGCTGACACCGGTGCGGGCAACCACGCCGGGATTCTCCACCTGTAGCGGGATGACCACAGGGGACTGCAGCTCGGCGGCCTCGAGGTGCAGCCGCTCCGGGCTGACGACCAGGAACGGCTCCTGGAAGATCACCTTCTCGGAGTCGCCGCGGACCTCTATCGCGCGTTCCAGTCCGGAAATGCTCGCTTCGTCCACCGGTGTCAAGTCGAGGGCATGTTCGTAGAGTGCCGCCGCCAGGCGCGCGCGGTCCTGGGCTTGCGGCAGGTCTCCCCATTCCAGCGAGGCGACCGCATCGGCAAGCGCGAGCTCGGCAAGCTGCCTTGCGATGTCGGTCGGGCCCGTGGTACTGGCGGCATCGTCCGCCTCGACGGTGCCGTGACCACCGAAGCGCAGGATTCGTGCCCGCTGTGAGTCCAGCAGATAGAACGCATCCCTGCCGGGTGCCGGTTCCAGCACAAACTGGGCCGGCAGGATCTCCCGGCCTTTGTCCGGAGCGGTGAGCAGCCACCTCGGGCGCCCGAGTTCGTCGAAGGCCCAGACCAGCCCGGAGCCGCCCAGAAGGACGGTTCCGTCGTCAAGCACCGCGAGCGCATGAGGAAACTTGAGCATCCGCGGGTCCACCTGGGGGCGAATCGAGTCGATCTCGCGGCCATCCAGGCCGGCGATCACGACCCTGCGGTCGAACTGGTCGTACAGCACCATGCGCCGCTGGCCGTCGATGTCCATCGCGTTGATGAATGGCGCGGCGACCGGTACGGGGCGCTTCTCGATAGCGAGCTCGGTCAGGTGCACGTAGGCCGGTCCGTTCCTGGTAAGGGCAGCCAACCCGCCGCCCGGGACGGCGTCCAGCCGCCGCGCGTCCGGCAGGTCGAGGAAGGCCATGTCGTCGTCTCCGTTGCGCCGGCGTTCGATGCGCGCGTGGTTCAGGTCGATCGCGAGCACGTCATGGGTCCAACTGGTGCGGGCGATCTCCTGTGGGGCCGTGGCGCCCGGCGGGCGCGCCTCCGGCAGCAGCGATGCCGGGGTAGCCGCGATCAGCTCGAAGCGCGGCCCCAACTCGGCGGACCCTCCGGTCAGCAGCACGCTGACGCCGCCGTCGTGCGCGGCGAGGTCCAGGATCTGCCCTTCGTACCCGAACGCGGACTCCACCGCGGCCTCCGCGTCGCCGGTGGCCTGATCGACGGTGCGGAACAACGCGGCTATTCTTGCACCGTCGATCACGTCGGTGATGTCAGGTGGACGGTAGATCGGCGTCGGGAAGCCGGCGCGCGCCGCCTGCAGGTACCCGAGGTCGGCGACCAGTGCGGCGACGACCGTGTCGAGCCTGTTGGCGGAGGCCGTGCGCACGGTGGACGTCAGGGCACGCTCGACTTCCAGGTCGGAGCTGGTGACTATCAGGTCCAGCCCTCCGGCACTGTCGTGGACGCCGATCTCGACCCGGATGCGAGACGGAAAATCGGGGGGAATGCCGATCTCCTCGGAGGACAGGATCTCCTGCAGCCGTTCGACGAGCTGGCCTTCATCCAACTTCGCACGCGGGTCGATCGACCACTCGGCGATCCGCAACCCCACGGCCGGAACACTCGCGATGAGCAGGGCAGCGAATGCCACGGCCGCTCTGAACGAAGTCATGTCGCTATCATGCCCGATATTTTAGAATCATGTGTCTGGACTGCCGAGCACGCTTCGGTAACTTCGTCCCACGGCTGAACGTGGTCGGCGTATTCTATGCTGCGCTCGTGGCCCTTGCCGAGCAGCAGCACGGTGTCGCCCGGTCGTGCCAGCTCCACGGCCGTACCGATCGCTTCACGCCGGTCCGGGATGAGCCGGGGCGCCGGCGCCCCGGCGACGAAGCCGCCGGCGATGTCCTTGAGGACCATCAGCGGATCCTCGCGGCGCGGGTCCTCATCCGTAAGGATCACGATGTCGGCGTGCTCGGAGGCGATCCGGCCCTGCATGGCCCGCTTCTCGCGATCCTTCTCTCCGGCTGAGCCGAACACGACGATGGTGCGGCTGTCGGCGGCACGGTCCGCACCGCGGCACAGCCGCAGCCCGGCGAAGAGTTGCCGAAAGGCTGCCGGCGTGTGGGCATGGTCGACGATCATCGTGAAGCCGCGATCATTGCGGATCTGCTGCATGCGTCCCGGAAGCGGGCTGAGGACCGGCAGCGCATCGAGCACATGGTCCGGGGCAGCCCCGCTGGCGCCGGACGCCAACAGCAGGGCGGCGGCGATGTTGCCGGCCTGCACAGGGTCGCCGACCTGCACCCGGCACTGCCTGCGGACGTCGTGCAGCCGGACGGCCAGAGTCAGGCCGGAGCCGTCGGCTGCCAGGACCGTTGCGGTGCAGTCGGCCTCGTCGCCGCCGTGGGACGCCGGCGAAACGGTGCTGAAGCTCTGCGCCGCGGGGAACCGCGCACGCAGGTCGTGCCACGCCCCGTCGTCTCGGTTGAGCACCGCCACGCCGCCCGAGCCGTCCGGACGATCCCGGACCATGTCCAGCAGCGACGCCTTGGCGTCCCGGTACCGCTTCCAGTCACCGTGGAACTCCAGGTGCTCGTGGGTGACGTTGGTGATCGCCGCGGCGGCAAGCGGCAGTCCGTGCACCCTGCCGGCGGCCAGCGCGATCGAGGTGGCTTCGATGACCGCGGCGCGGCGGCCGAGGCCGGCCATGGTTGCCAGCAGCCCGTGCAGCTCCGGAGCTTCGGGAGTCGACAGCCGCCAGGGCGTATCCACGACGCCGGTTCCGCCGTCGACGTAGACGCTCGACACCAGTCCGGCCGGGAGGCCGAGACGGTCGAGGAGCAGCTTCGTGAACCACGCCGTGGAGCTCTTGCCGTCCGTGCCGGTCACGCCGACGAGCAGGAGGTTCCGTGCCGGGTCGCCGGCGTGCCAGGCTCCGGCGACCGCGAGGGCCGTCTTCGCGTCAGGTACCTGCAGGTAGCAGACGTCGGAGGCGTACCCGGGCAGATCGCGCTCGTGGATCACCGCACGCGCGCCCCGGCGCACGGCGTCGGATATGAAGCGGTGGCCGTCATCCTTGCTTCCGGGGCGCGCGACGAACAGCGTGCCGGGACCGGCCTGGCGCGAATCGTAGCGGATCGCGTCGATCGGGCCGGCCGCCCGGCCACGGACGCGCGTCGCTCCGATGCGGTCCGGCAGATCCGCCAGATCCGGGCGCGGAGATTCAGCCGGTCCGGTCATCGGGATCGCTCATGCCGTCCATGGCACGTGCGCGACTTCGTCCGCTCGGGGATGGAAGGGCGGATGCTTGCATCAGTCGGGCCCACTCATTGTCATCGGCACGAACGGGCCCGGGCTTGCGCTTCACGCCGGTGACGCCGGCCCCGCCAAGGCGGGGCCGGCGGCGTTCCGCGGCTTCAGCGCTGTTCGTAGAGGTAGTCGAAGAACTCCGCGTCGGTGGAGAGCGTCTTCTGGAAGTTCGGCAGCAGCGCCCGGTACGCCTCGATCGCCTTGAAGAAGGCATAGAACTCCGGGTCGGTGTTGTAGGCGTTCGCATAGATCGCCGCCGCGTCGGCGTCGGCCTCACCGCGGATCACCTTGGCCGTCCGCTCTGCCTCCGAGATGATCTCCAGCCGCTCCTTTTCACGCTTTCCGAGCCACTCGGCCTTCAGCCCCTCGCCGTCGGAGCGCCACGCCTGCGCCACCTGCTGGCGCTCGGTGATCATGCGGCTGTAGACGCTCTCAGTCAGGTCGTCCGAGTAGCGGATCTGGCGGATGATCACGTCGAGCAGCTCGATCCCATAGAGTGCCTCCGCTTCCTTCGCGCGCCCCAGCATGTCGTTGGAGAGCTCGTCGCGCCCCTTGTCGATGGAGGCGAACGTGACTTCGGTGTAGGTGTCGCCGAGGATCGAGCTGGCGTCCTGGGCATCGTCGGTGGACCGCCGCACGATCTCGTTGATCACGTCGGAGTTGCGCACCGCCTCCTGCAGCCGGTTGTTGGAGATCACTTCCTTGACCGCGGAGTCGATGACCGCGTCGAGCCGCGTCTGGGCTCCCTGCTCGTCCTTGACCGACTCATAGAACAGCACCGGATCGACGATGCGCCAGCGCGCCGTGGTGTCCACGTAGATGAACTGACGTTCCTGCGTCGGCACCAGGGTCGGGTCGCCGTCCCAGGAGATGATCTTCTTCGGATAGCGAACGACCTGGTCGATCAGCGGCGCCTTGAGCGCCAGCCCGGCGTCGGTCTTGGAGCGCACGATGCGGCCGAACTGCAGGATGATCGCCTGCTGGCCCTCCTGCACCACGTAGAACGGCCCGAGCATCAGGAAGATCAGCAGGGCGGCGCCTGCGACCACGACGATCGTGATGAAACGCTTCACTGGTTCCCTCCGAGCGACAGCTCCTGTCCGAGCTGCTTGAGCGGGATGAAGTTGGTCAGGTTCTTGTCGATGAGGTCGGTGCCCTGGTCGTCCTTGAACACCTCCTCGAACATCTCGTAGTAGAGGCGGGTGCGGGTCACCTCCGGGCTCTTGCGGTACTCCTCGTACAGGTGCACGTAGCGCGCCACGTCACCCTCCGCACGGTTGAGGCGCTCGGCCTTGTAGCCTTCCGCCTCGGCGATGAGCCGGTCGGCCTCGCCGTGGGCGCGCGGGATCGTCTGGTTGTAGGCTTCCTTGCCCTCGTTGATCAGGCGGTTGCGGTCCTGGATCGCCTTGTTGACGTCCTCGAAGGCGTTCTGCACCGCGCCGCGTGGCGGCACGACGCTCTGCAGCTGCACCGCGTCCACGCGCACGCCGATGTCGTAGCCTTCGATGCCGAACAGGGCGTTCATCTCCTCCTGCGCCCGCAACTGGATGACCGGCCGCTCGTCACCCATCACGTCCAGGATCGCGCGGTCGCCCACCAGCCGGTTGAACACCGACCGGGAGATGTCCTTGATCGTCGTCTCGCCGTCGACGATGTTGAACAGCCACTTCTCGGGCTCGATGATGCGGTACTGGATCGACCACTTCACGTCGACGATGTTGAGATCGCCGGTCAGCATCACCGACTCCTCCGGGAACTCCTGGGTGGAGAACACCGTGCGCACGCCGGCCTCCTCGGTGCGGAAGCCGAACTCCAGCTTGTGCAGCACCTCGGTCTCCACGTTGTAGACGCGGTCGATCCCGAACGGCAGCTTGAGGTGCAGGCCGGGATCGCTGGCCCGGCCGACGTACCTGCCGAAGCGCAACAGGATGCCTTTTTCGCGCGCGTCCACGACGTAGAAGCTGGACAGCACGATGATGACCAGCAGGACCGCGCCCAGCATGAGGCCGACCGCCCGCGGGCTGAAGCTGCCCGGCGCGCGCCGCTCTGCGGATGAATCGTTTTCGGACATGGGATCCTCCCTTGAGGGGGACGGGGACCGGCGGTTGAGGCCGCCCCTTACACGATGTCGACGATATACCGGGAGCCGCGCCAGGGTCAAACCGGGGAGTTCCAAGGCCGTGCGATGCCGGGAAACCGTCGCGATACCTGAATAAAGTTCATGATTCGATTGACTATGTGAAGGGATGTGCCTAGGTTCGGGACATGGCATCGGATGTCCAACCTCCGCTGGGACCGTGCCCGATCTGTGATCAGCGGCTGCAGGTTGCCGAATATGCGTGCGGGTCGTGCGGCGTTACCATCCGCGGTCGCTTCGAGCGCTGCGACCTGTGCGCGCTGCCGGACGACCTGCTGCATTTCGTGCGGCTGTTTCTGCACGTGGAGGGCAACCTGCGGGAGGTCGAGCGGCAGCTGGGGATGTCCTACCCGACGGTCAAGGCCCGCCTCAAGGCGGTGAATGCCGCGCTCGACGGACCGGGCGAACGACCGGGCGCCGGCGCTGCGGAAGGAGGCGACCAGGGCCGACTGCGCCTGCTGCGCCGCCTCCGTGACGGGGAGCTGTCGCTCGCTGAGGTATTGCGGCGCCTGCGCGCAGAGGACGCGGGCGCCGGGGGAGGGAACGATGGATCGGATCACTCTTGATCTGGATGGCGTCGCGGAGGTTCGCGTCACGACGCGCCGGCGGGGCGTTGTCGCGCGCGCGGTCGAAGGCGACGCCGGCACCCTTGCCGGGGACGGTCTGGATGCGATCCGGGTCGCGCGCGACGGCGACCGGTTGGAGATCGCGGAGCCGCGGCGCGATGCCGACGAAGAGGTGGGCGGCACCCTCGAGCTGTCGCTGCCGGCGGCGCGCTCGTGGGAGCTGAGCGCGGACAGCGCCAGCGGCGCGGTGCTCGTCGCCGGCATGGATGGAACGGTGCGGGTCCGCACGGCGAACGGAGCGGTCACCCTGCAGGACCTCACGGGAACCGCGGACGTGCGCTGCGCCAACGGGTCGATCACCGCCGAACGAATTGCCGGGCAGTTGAACGTGTCGGCGGCCAACGGCAAGATCACCGTGCGCGACGCCGAGTTGACCGGGGGCAAGTTTCAAAACGCCAGCGGCCGCATGGCCCTGCAGTTCCGGCCCACGGGCGACGGCAAGGTGTCCGTGATGTCGGGATCGGGCCGCGTGCTGCTCGCGCTGCCGGACGATGCCGACCTCACGGCCACGGTCAAGTCACGCGGCCGGCTGGTGAACAGGCTCGGATCATCGGTGGTCACCACCGGGCCGGGCTTCGCGCAGGTCACGCTCGGCTCCGGAGCGTTTTCGATTTTCGTACATACGTTGGGGAGGTGTGAGCTGGTGGGCTTCGACGAATTCGACGGCAAGGAGCAGCGTACGGGAGAACGGGGGACGGGAGAACGGGCGTTCACCGACGATGACGACCATGCGTGGGACGATCCGGACTTCACGTTCGAGATCCCCAACGAGATGTGGGAGTTCCTCAAGGAGATGCGCGGCTACGGCCTGAAGTTCGGAAAGCTGGGAGAGGAGATCTCTCGTCAGGTGTATGAGGCGTTCGGCGCCGCAGGTGGCGGCCCCGGGCGCCGCGGCGCCGGGTTCCGGCGCGGGCCCGGTGAACGGCGATGGCGCGGCGCCGGACGTTCGCACCATCATGACGGGCCGGGACGGAAGGGCGGCCCGCGGCCGGCACAGGCCGATGCCGCCGGCACCGAGGAAGAGGTCAGGCTCGTGCTCGACATGCTCAAGGAAGGCAAGCTCTCCGCCGAGGAGGCGGCGCGCCTGATCAGCGCGCTGCGCCGCTGAGGGGCGCGCCAGACCCGCTTCGGTGCATGCTCTGCCGGTGAGCGGGGCGGAAGCGGCCAACATTGATGCCGCCGGCGATGGGTGCGGCGGCCTTCGGGCACGGCGTGTCGGGCTGGACGCACTGGCCGGCGACGAGCTGCTGCAGAGCGGGTTCTGGGGATCCTTTCGCGCCCGGCTCGGCTGGTGCCCGCTGGCGGTCGCCGTTTCCGGCGCCGGCGTCGCCGGAACGGTTCTCCTGCTCTGCCGCCGGACGCCGGCAGGCACCTTCGTGTACTGCCCGTTGGGGCCGGGGGCCGAGCCGCCTTCGGCGGCGTGCGGCGCCTATCTCGATCGTCTGGCGCGAGCGGCTCGACCGCTGCTGCCGCCGGCCAGCTTCGCCGTCCGTTTCGACCCGCCGTGGCCGGAGGATCGCTGGTCCGGCCGGTGGCGCGCGGCCCCGGCCGTGCAGCCGCAAAGCACGGTGTTCGTCGACCTGCAGCGCGACGAAGCCGATCTGCTGGCCGCGATGAAGCCGAAGACGCGCTACAACGTCCGGCTCGCCGAGCGCCGGGGCGTCGTCGTTCGCGAAGTGGGCGCCGCGGGGCTCGACGGCTGGTACCGCCTGCATCGCGACATGGCCCGCCGCCAGGGAATCACCCGGCACAGCCTGCGCTACTTCCGAGAGCTGTTTCTGACCGCCGACACCTACCCCGGACGCCGTCCGCGCCTGCTGCTGTTGATGGCCGCATGCGAGGGTGAGGACGTGGCCGGCATCGTCGTGTCGCTGTTCGGCCGGCGCGCGCGCTATCTGTACGGCGCGTCGTCGGATCGCCACCGGCACGCGATGCCCAACTACGGCCTGCAATGGACGGCCATGCGCCTGGCCAGGGAAGCCGGCTGCCATACCTACGACCTGTTCGGCATTCCCCGCACGGCCGACCCCGCACTGCCGATGGCCGGCCTCTATCGCATGAAGACCGGGTTCGGGGGGGAGATCGTGCACCGCGCACCTGCCCACGACGCGGTGCTCAACCGGCCTCGGCACGCCGCGTTTCGCGGGGCGGAGCGGGCACGGGCCTGGTACCTGCATCGCGGCCGTGCTCCGGGACACGCGGGCTGACCCCGCCCGCGGCGCGCGGCTTCGCGAGCCGGAAGGTGGGGATGGGCCAAAAAGCGGAGCCGAAGGCGACGGTTTTGGGGCGCTAGCCCGCTTCGCTCACCAAGTCGATCGGCTGGCGTGATCGTGGGCCTAAGTCGACGGCGCCGGGCTTTTCAGAGAGCAAGAGGGGGAGCTGGGGCGACGCAGCGTCTGTGGTTTGTGCCAAGTGCCGTCGACAGCTTCGTAATTGGTGATCACACGAGCTGAAGCCGCGTATTTGAGCACACCTCTCCTGGACGGCCTGCGGTGAGTTTCGTGGTCAGTGCGGCGGGGCGCTATCCGGGTGCGACACGCTCCGGGGCGCTGCACACGGGGGCGGCGCGCAGGGCCGTGAGCGCCTGTACGAACAGCTCCTGCAGCGGATAGACCGACGAGAACGAAATCCGCACCCTGCGCACCGACACCGTGATCCGTCCAGCCAGCTTGATCAGCCGCGAGCGGATCGTGTCGAAACGTGCGTCGGCAAGTGCGGTTCTCTGCAGTCCCGCGCGGCGCAGGATCGTCATCAGGATGCCGGCAAACGCCGAGAAGTACAGCCGCAACTGATTGGCGCGCATCGTCGCCGCCGAGGTGCGGTCGGCGAACAGCCACAGTTGCTGCTCCTTGATCCGGTTCTCCATGTCGCCACGGGCGCAGTACAGCTGTTCGTAGAGGACCTGCTTGGCAATCGTGTGGCGGTCGAGGCTGGTTACCACGAAGCGCGGATTGCCACCGCCGGCGCCAGGCAGCCACTCGGCCTTGGCCACGACCCGGCGGCACCTGCTCCAGGAGTTGAGCGTCCGGTAGCGGAACTCCCGGAACCGCCGCGACGCCTGCCCGGTCGCCGCGCCGCGTCGCCGCGACTTGCGCAGCGCCTTGTCGATACGCTTCTGTAGACGTGCGTTGCGCGCCAAGCCGAGCACGTAATCAACGCCCTGCCCCTCACACCAAGCCATGATCTGTTCACGACAGAATCCCGAGTCGCCACGCACCAGGATCTTCGTATCAGCCCAGCGTTGGCGGATCTGCGCCACTACCGCTGCCAGTTCCTCCACGGCCCCGTCACTGGGGTCGCCGTCGGCGCGGCGCAGCCGGCATCGCAGCACGTGCTCGCCACAGGTGAGGTACAGCGGCAGATAACAGTAATGGCCGTAGTAGCCATGGAAGAACCGGCCTTCCTGAGTTCCGTGTAGCGCGTCGTCGGTCACATCCAGATCCAGCACTACCTGCTGTGGCGCTCGCCGCTCGCTGTGCAGAAACAGATCGACCAGAAGCGTGTCGATCTTCTCGCCATCGGCGACGATCTTCTTGTAGCGATCACACTCCGCGGTCGCCGGCTCGCCCAGCTCCAGCCGGTTCAAGGTGCTCGAACCGGCCAGGGCGTGCCCGCGGTCACGTTCGCGCACCCGTTGCTCGCCGCTCACATCGGTGCAACCACTGGCCAGCGCCAGAGCGCTGTCGTCACGCAGTCGGTCATGGTCGTTCAGATCCTCGTAGCCCATCGCCAAGCCCAGCACCCGCTGTGCGATCAGGGTCGGCAGGCCATGCTCGACCCGCGTGCGATCGCGATGATCACAGAAGCAGGCCGCCAGTCTGGCGGTGACGCCAAAGAGCCGGTCGGCTTCGCGCAGCAGCAGTACACCGCTGTCCGATGTGAGTCGACCGCCGTCAAACGCACCCACCACCGAGCGCCGTCCGAGGCCTTCGAAAACCAGATGATCTGTAGTACGGTGTGTATTCACGGGGTGGTTCCTTGTGGCTTTGTATTTGTTGGTACCAATTGCAAATACCACAAATACCACCCCGTGTCTATCCCCCTTGGTGAGCTATGCGGGCTAGAAGAATCCGGCCGGGGCGGCCCCCTCGGTCCGGAACAGCGGTCTGCCGGCGCTTAGCCCCGGCCAGGGAATCGCGGCGCCGACCAGGAGCAGCGTGACCACCACGGCGACGACCGTTCGCCGGAAACGCCGCTCTGCCGGCGCGCGCTTGATCCGCCCGGTGGCGATGCTCATGAACGTGACCGCGATCGCCATGAGAAGCGCGTGCTCCACCAGGAAGTAGCGGAGCTGCGCGTCGCGCAACGCGGCGCCGAGGTCCTCCAGCGCCACGCGGACCAGCGGGCTGAACGCCACGTACAGCAGCAGACCGATCAGGAACTGCAGGGACAGCAGGTGGGTTGCTGCCTGCAGGAGCGCCGTGTCCCCCCGGCGCCACTGCGCGCGGCCCGCCCAGCCGGACGCACCGCGTACCAGCAGCAGCAGCAGTAGCAGCAGCAGCGGCCAGCGCAGGTAGGAGTGCGCGATCAGCAGAATCGAGTACACGCGGAGAACATAGGGCCACGGGCGGCCGGCATCAATGCGATGCCGCGAGCTGACGCGAGGACGCGTGCTGCCGAACCAGCGCCCGGAAGCGGTCGCCCCGGTCGAATTCGTTGCGGAACATCCCGAACGACGCGCAGGCAGGGGAGAGCAGCACCGTCGCTCCGGGCGGGGCTGCCCGCCGCGCCGCGCCGAATGCCTCCTCCAGTGACGGGAACGGGCCGTCGCAGGCCACCCCGGCGCGGCGCAACGCCGAGTCGAGCTTGGCCGTGGCGCTTCCGGCGAGCAGCGCGCAGCGGAGCACGGATCCTGCCGAGGCGGCCAGTTCGGTGAAGTCGAGATCCTTGTCCGCTCCGCCGGCCAGCAGCACCACCGGAGCCGTCACGCCGGCCAGGGCCGCGATCGTCGCCTCGGGGATGGTGGCTGCCGAGTCGTTCACGAAACGGACGCCTGCCACTTCGCCGACGGGCTCCAGGCGGTGCGGCAGCCCGTGGAATCGGCGGAGAGCCCGACGTATCGTCGCCGGCTCGATGCCGAACGAGGCGGCCGCCGCCGCCGCCGCCATCAGGTTGCTGCCGATGACGCGGCCGGCGGCCGGGAGCCACGTCGTGTCGAACGCGACGCCCGAGCGGCCTTTCACCGAGACGCGGCCCACGCCGTCCTGCAGCCATGCGCCGTCGCCCGCCGGACGCTGCCGGGCGGAGCACAGGACGATGCGGGCGGCGGCGCCGTCGGCGAAGCGCCGGTGCCACGGATCGTCGGCGTTGAGCACCAGCGCCGCGTCCGGACGCTGTGCCTCGGCGATGACACGCTTGTCCTGCAGGTACTCTTCCATGGAGCCGTATCGGTTCTGGTGATCGCGCAGCAGGTTGGTGACCACGGCCACCGGCGGCGCCAGCAGGCCGCGACCGCGCAGGTCCCCCAACTGCCAGGACGACAGCTCCAGCACCACCGGGGTGTCGGCGGTCAGCTCGTCCAGGAAGTCCAGCGGCGAGCCGCCGATGTTGCCACTCAGGCGGGTTGCCGGCTCCTTCTCGCGCAATATCGCTGCCAGCGCTGCGGTGGTGGTCGACTTTCCCTTGCTGCCGGTGACCGCCAGAACCGGCGCAGGGCAACGGGCCAGGAACAGCGACTGCTCGGTCTCCACGTCCGCTCCGGCGTCGCGCGCCGCCGCCAGGAACGGCGAATCCGGAGGCACGCCGGGATTCTTCACCACCAGGTCGCAGGCGGTGAAATCACCCATCCGATGGCTCCCCAGGCTCAGCCCCACCCCGGCCGGCAGCGCATCGACTGCCGGCTTCAGCTCGCCGGCCGTCTTGAGATCGGTGACGGTGACGCGAGCGCCGCGCGCGTGCAGGAAGCGGGCTGCCCCAAGGCCTCCGCCGTTGAGGCCGAGTCCCATGACGGTGGCGCGCAGCCCGCGCAGCTCGGCGGCCGGCCGGCCAGCGGTCAGTTGTCGGTCCCTCCCTCGTTCTGGCCGTCCCCTCCCCCGTCCTGGCCGTCCGAGGCCTGCGTGCCGACTGCCGACGCGGGAATCGGCACCCGTTCGACCGGCTCCAGCCGCTCGATCACCCAATCCTTGCCGGTCCATCGCAGCCACAGTCGCTCGGTCACGAGCACGCCGGGTGGATCGGTCACGCTGGCGATGTCTTCGAGGTTGGGCGTCCAGAAGTGATAGTGGGCCCTGAAGATCGGCTGGGGCTGACCCTGTTCCGTGTGTATCTCCAGGTCCGTGATCCCGTAGACCCGAAACGGCGGCTGCTCGATCCGGCCCAGCTCATCCCACTCCGGCGCCGGCACCACTCGGCTTCCCCCGCGGTTGGCGAGAGCCATGCGGGACTCCAGGAACATGTGCAGGGTCTCATTGATCAGGCCCTGGCCGGCATTGTCGGTGGCCGCGTCCTCCATCGGCTCCGTGTCCATCGCGTTGATGGATCCGTAGAACAGCTCGACCACCTCCGCCGGCTCCAGGCCGCGCGTGACCGGCGGCGCGAGCGCGCGGCCCAGGATCGGCACCAGGATCGACAGCGCCACCGCCGCTCCGGCGCCCCAGCCGATCAGCCGGCGCCAGTTGCGGTTGAGGAACCGGCTGCGCGCGAAGCGCCGTTCGGCCAGCTCCGCTTCGGTATCCGCTGCGCGGAGCGCCTCCGGCGGGGGATCGCCGAGCCCGGCCAGCGCGCCGGACGCGGCATCATCGCCGAGCAGCAGGTCCCACGAGGCAAGGGTGGGCACGTCCTGCGATCCCTGGCCCAGGGAAGACATCACGGTGTCGCACAGCTCGGCCGGAGCCGACGGCTGAAAGGCTCGTGGAGAGACCACCGGGAACCCGCGCACGCGGTCGTGGATCGTTTCCTCGGAATCCCCGTCGAACGGATAGCGGCCGCACAGAATCCGGTACACGGCGACGCCCAGCGCGAACGCGAGCTGGTCGGGGCCCTGGCGGTGTGGATGCAGGTAGCGCTCGACGTGCGCCAGGCGCTCGGCGGGTGACTTGACGCCGTTCAGCCGGTCCATCACCGCTGGCGGCAGCAGCAGCAGGCTGCCGTCCTCGGTGAAGACAACGGCGTCTCCCTGCAGTGGTCCGCCGAAGTCGACCCGCTCGGAGAGCGCTTTCAGGGCCGTCGCCAGCCGCTGCAGGCGCTGGCCGCGGACCGGTGACGGCGGCTCGGCAAGCGCCTCGTCGAGGGTGACGCCGCCCACCCACGGACCGACCACGTAGACCTGTGCCCCGTGGTGCCGGTAGCCGGAGAAGCGCCAGACCTGGATGGTCGGAGGACTCCCGGCGGCGCCGTCCGACACGATCCAGCCGTCGGACTGCGTCACGGCGCCGAGCTGCGCAAGGCTGAACTGGTTGTGCCGCGACCCTGCCGGAATGCCGAGGAGCGCCTCGCCGTCCAGATCGAGCCGTTCGGGGCGTGCCACGTCGAGCCGTACTATAGCTGATGGCGCGGCTGGCCGGGTGACGGGACCGCCTGCTCCGCGCCCGCGTCGCCACCGGAGTCCGCGGGGCCGAGCAGCCGGCGCAGCCGCGCACGCTCCAGCCTCACGAACAGGTTCTTCTCGCGCATGGGGACCACGGCTCCGGGCTCACCGCCCTTCACGCGGCGCAGGTTCTTCACCTGCGTGTAGTGGACGTCGGCGTGGCCGTTCCGGCGCGCCTTGCTGAAGAACACGGCCAGGGTGGCGGCATCCAGCAGCACCGGCAGCGGCGGGTTCTTGCCTCGCCGGGCGGAGAGGAACACGTGGGCTCCCGGATGGTCGCGGCAGTGGAACCAGTAGTCGTTGCCGCGGGCCGCGTGCCGGAGGATGGCGTCGCTGGCGACGGCCGATCGCCCGACGCGCAGCACCCAGCCGGCTGACGCGAACAGGTTGCCCGGCCCGCCGGACGCGCTGCCGGACGCCCCGCCGGACGAGTGCCTGGAGGCCGGCTTCGACGCGGCGCCGCCATCGGTTGCGGACACGGCCGGGCCCAGCGCACGAAACGCCTGCCAATGTCGTTGCGCGGCCGCCAATTCGCCCTGCAAGCGCTCGACCGCCGCGCGCCGCCGACGATACTCGCGGAAGTAGCGGCTCGCGTTTTCGGCCGGCGACCAGCGCGGGTTCAGCGTGATCTCCGCGCCGCCGTCGGCCGCCGGCAGCCGGCTCACCGATCGGTCGAGGAGATGGGCGTTGGCCAGGATCGTCTGGCCGGCCGCACGCATGGCCTGGTAGTCGGCTGCGTGTCGCACGGCGGCGCGCAGTCGGGCGATGCGGATGGCGCGGCGCCGGCGCTCGCGCTCGAACCGGATGCGGTCGGCGTGCGCGTCGCTCACGGCGCGTGCGATCCGTTCCCGCGCGCGGTAGTGCGCGTCCAGGCGCGCGCTGTAGTCGCCGGCGCCGGCCAGAGGGCGCAACCGGTAGCGCTGCGGGTCCCGGCCGCCGACTGGGACCGACGGCGCGAAACGGGAGCCGGCCGCCTCCCCGCGTTGCGGGCGCCGGAACAAGGCTTCCAGGATGATCCCCCGATCATCGGTGACCACGCAGTTCGAGGCGCCGCTCCACAGACGCAGCCAGATGATGCGCCGTCGCGTCCCTGCCCCGCAGCGGATGCGGACGATCCGCTCCGTGCCGAGTTGCAGCGCCGAATCGATTCGGCTGTTGCGCACGTGCGCGCGCAGAAAGGTGACGAATCGTGACGGGGGTGCCCGGCCGCCCGGAAACGGTTCGGCGGTGCGATGTAGGCGGCTGCCGCCGGCGAGACGGCACAGGAGGGTGAGCCGTCCGGGGCCGATGCTCCGGTCCGGGGCAGCCGGACGATGCAGTGAGAACAGCAGCGTCGCCGGGCCCGTCTGCGCGACGTCCCGTATGAAGGTGCCCTTGAGATCCAGCTCGACGAGGACGCGGTCGATCTCGCGCCAGTTCAACGCCGGCCCGAACGCCTGAGCTCCGGACGAGGTGCGCGTGCGGTCGTGTGCCACAATGGACTCCCAATGAAACCGGGCCGCGGCCTTCGCGGCTATGCCCGGCGTCCGGTGACGGCCCGGACGGCCTCGACACGGGAGTTTGGTAAGCGGATGTAAGGCCCAGCGCGGGAGGCGCCGTGAGGCCGGCCGCTTGGCTGGCACCGTTCTTGCTGACCGCTTCGGCATGACGTCTTGCATCATCCGTGTCTCGTTCGCGCTCTCCGTCGCCGCCACCTTGTCTGCGCAGGAGCTGCAGGTCGACCTCGCCGGCAAGGCCGCGGAGGTCGAGGCCGCGGCCGTCGAGGTTCTCATGGACGACCTGCGCCTGATCGCACGAACCGACCGGGACACGGACCGGTCTGTCGCCGGGGTCGATACCGAGTCGCTGACGGTGGGTCCGCTACGGCTTGCCGGCCTGACCCGCCTGCTCATGACGACCCCGCTCGGCGTGTATCCCTGGAGTTCCGTACTGACCGCCGATGGTGGCGCGCTCCTGGACGCGGCACGCGTTCCCTCGGGGCGGTTCGGTGCGGCGCTGCGAGCCGACGACGCCTACGTCTTCGTGATGCGCCGGTCCGCAACGCTGAACCGGTTCGGAGCCGGCGGAAGAGTCCGGCACGGTTCCGGCCTGGAAGCGGAACTGGCGGCCGTATTCTCTCGACTCGCGCCTGCGCCCGGGGGAACACCCGCCGAAGAGCGCGTGGAGCCCCGCGAGCGGATGATCCACGCGGTTGCCCGCTTGCGCGGGACCGGCAGCCTGCTGCGGGTGACGGCAATGCCGGTCGTCATGGCGGCAGACCGCCTGCCACTGTCGGGCGCGGGAGTGGTCAGCGCGGGGCTGGTCGCCGGCTGGCTCACATTGGACGGCTCGCTGGCGCTCGCCGGCCGAGGCTACTTCACCGGCGACGCGAAACACGCCGCGGGAGCGGCCGCGGCGCTCCGCATGCGTGTCGCCGGCGACTCCTGGCCGTCGCTGGAGCTCCGCTCGCGGTGGCGCGCCGACGCGAGGCCGGAGCAGATGATGTCCGCCCGCCTTGCCGCCGGCGCGGGCGTCTCATCCGGGTTGGCCGGCAGTGCCGAGATCTCCCATCGAAAGACGCGTTCTTCGGATCGCGTGCGCGTTTCCGGGCGGGCGGAGGCACGCGATCGCGGCAACCGCGCCTGGCTGTCCGGATCGGCGAACGTGACCGGCGATCGAACGACTCCCCGCGTCGAGATCGGAACGCGGCTCCGGGTCGACCCTCGGTTGCAGCTCACCGTGGCGGCCGGCTGGGCCGGAGAGTGGAGCGCCCGCGTGGAATGCGTGCTGCGGGAAGCCGGCAACGAAGCGCGCCTCGACCTCGAGGACGACGGTGACTGGGCCGTCGGCCTTACGCTGGGCCGGTGACCGCGGGCTTCCATTGCCCGGCCGGCCGGGGGCGCGTACTATCCGGGAATCGAAGACACGCTTTTTCTGCACAACACCCTGACCGGCAAAGTGGAGCCGTTCGTGCCCCTGGTCGAAGGCAGGGTCGGGATGTACTGCTGCGGGCCGACGGTCTATCTCGACCAGCACCTGGGGAACCTGCGCACGTACCTGTTCGAGGACGTGCTGCGGCGCACCCTGGAAGACTGCGGCTACGAGGTCCGCCACGTGATGAACATCACCGACGTTGGCCATCTCACCGACGACGGCGACGAGGGCGAGGACAAGATGATCAAGAGCGCCCGCGCCAGGGGCCTGTCGGTGGAGCAGATCGCCGAGCACTACACCGATCAGTTCTTCCGGGACTGCCGGGCGCTGAACATCACCAAGCCGACGGTGGTGTGCAAGGCGACCGATCACATCCGCGACATGATCGCGCTGATCGAGCGGCTGGAGAAGCGCGGGCACACCTACCAGGCCGCCGGCAACGTCTTCTACGACATCTCCACGTTCCCGGGCTACGGCCAGATGGCTCGGCTCGACCTGGACGAGCTGCAGGCCGGCGCCCGTATCGAGGTGGATGCCAACAAGCGCGGACCGCACGACTTCGGCCTGTGGTTCACCAAGTCGAAGTTCGAGCGGCAGGCGATGCTATGGGACTCTCCGTGGGGGACGGGCTATCCGGGCTGGCACATCGAGTGCAGCGCGATGTCGATGCGCTACCTGGGCGAGCGCTTCGACATCCATTGCGGCGGCGTCGACCATATCCCGGTGCATCACACCAATGAGATCGCCCAATCGGATGGAGCGACCGACGAACCGTGCGTGCGCTACTGGGTGCACGGCGAGTTCCTGCTGATCGAAGGTGCACGCATGGCCAAGTCGGGCGGCAATATCGCCACCGTCTCGGACCTGGTCGAGCGCGGCTTCGAGCCGCTCGACTACCGCTACTTCTGCCTGGGAGCGCACTACCGCGATCAACACACCTTTTCGGCGCAGGGGATGGAGGCCGCGCGCTCCGCCCGCCGACGTCTGCTCGACCGCGTCGCCGAGCTCGCCGAGCGTGCCGCCGGTGCCGAGTCCCCGGGCACCGAGGAGGAGGCGGAGCGTGCCTGGCTGGACTTTCGCCGCCACGCGCGCGACGACCTGCACATGCCGCGCTGTCTGGCCGTGCTGTGGGGCTTGGTGAAGGAGCCGTGCGTGGGCGCGGCTGCCAAGCTGGACGTGCTGCGGCGCATGGACCGCATCCTGGCGATCGGCATGGAGGAGGCTGCCTCGCACCGCACGGAGCTCGCGCCGGAGCTGCGCGACCTGGTCGAGCGGCGCTCTGCCGCCCGTGCGCAGCGGGACTTCGTCACCGCGGACTCCATTCGCGACGAGCTTGCCGCCCGCGGTGTGGTGCTGGAAGATCGGCCCGACGGGGTGCGCTGGCGGTACTCGAACGGAAAGGGCCGGCCGAAGTTGTAACCAAGGGACCGGGATGTTGTTGTCTAACGATGTAGCGGGCCGCGACTTTGACGAAATCTACCGATCCCTTTTTCCCACCCTGTATCGGGTGGCCTACCGAATCTGCCTGGACCAGGGGGTGGCGGAAGATGTCTGCCAGGAGGCGTTCATGCGCTACCTGCGGCGTCCGGCTCCGCTGCCCGACCTCGACCAGACCAAGTACTGGCTGCTGCGGGTGGTACGAAACCTCTCCCTCAACGTGGAGAAGCGCAGGAAGCGCGAGCTCCGCGCCAACCGCGACGTCACGCGCGCTCCGCGGGGGACCCGGGAAGAAACGACCGATGACGATGTGCTGCGTTCCGAGACCCGGTCCGCGGTCCACGACGCGCTGGGCAAGTTGCCCGTCAACCTGCGGACCCCCCTCGTGATGCGCGAGTACGGAGGCTTGAGCTACCGCGAAATCGCCGGTGTGCTTCACCTCAGCGAGAGCAACGTAAAGGTGCGCGTGTTTCGCGCTCGGCAGCGCCTTGCCAAAATCCTCGATCCGAGCAGTCTGCATGTTTCCTGACGACGATGTTTCCTGACGACCATGTGTCCTGACGACCCTGTCCTGTCGAGCTTCCACGATCACGAGTTGCCGCCCGGAAGCGCCGAGCGCATCGAGGCCCATCTCGCCGGATGCGAGCACTGCCGGACGCGCCTGCGGCGGTTTCAGTCCGTGTCGCACCGGTTGATCGAGTGCGAGGAGCCCGACGTGGAAGAGGCGGCGATCCGGGTATGGAGACGGCTCGGCGCGCAGGCGCCGGCCTCCGCCGGGCGCCGTCGCGGTTCGCTGCGGCTGCCGATCGCGGCCGCGTCGGCGGCGTTGGCGGTCGCCTTCGTGTTCACCCTGGCGCTCGGGGACCGTCCGCCGGCCCTGAACGAGTGGGGGCGTGCCGCGCTGAGCCGGTTGGCTGCCGTCCCGGCGGACCCGGTGGCGCCATACGGCGCAGAGCGCGCGGTGGTGATGGAACTGACGCTCCCGAGTACCAGCGAGTTTCAACTCTTCGGAGCGCCGAAGATTCTGCACGAGGTCGAGCTGCAGCCGTCTGCGTCGGCGGCGTTCGGCGACTCCGCCACGATGGAAGTGAACCTGCCACCCGTGAGCTATCGGCTGATTGGATCGCCGGTCATCGTGCATGAAGGCGAGCTGCACCAGGGCGAACGTGCGACAACCACCCCATAGGCGCCGGGGGCTCCGCTCCCTGACCTGCTCCCTGCTGATGGCGGTCGCGGCCGGCGGCACGCCGCTCGTCGCGCAGAGTGCTCCCGCCGATGCGAGCGGGTCGGGTTCAGCGCTGCCGGACGCGTTGCTGGAGGAGTTCGCTGACCGCCCGCTGGAGATCCGCCTGGCACTCAGTCTGGTCACGCTGGACGGCAGAATCATCATGAAGCTGGATCAGTCGACTCCCACCAAGCCCAGGCAGGCGGTCGGAGCCACCCTGGAGCAGACAGACCGGCTGAAGGTGGAGGCGCTGTTCACGCCGGTGTGGATCACCGCGGCAGAGCTCACGTTGCACGTCCAGCTCCAGATCTGGGAGGCCGACCCGGCAGGCGCATACGGGAGTGAGCCGGTGGCAAGCGCCTACCGCGCCATGCCGGTGGCGCTCGGCGATCACGTGCTGTTGTTCCCCCTCGGCGGCCAGGACCAGTTGCAGGGCAACACCAGGCGGTTCCACTTCCGGGCCGATGCCTTCCCGGTCGATCCGCCCCAGCACCAGGACGCCGAGGAGGGACCGGTGGCCGTGGTGATCGTCATGGCGGTCCAGGTGGACCTCTACGAGGAGAACGAGGTCCCGCAGCAGCAGAACGCCGTTTCCTGAGCACCGCCGGGTGCTCCGCATGCGACCTGGCCCCGGCGCCGCCCGTGCGATGGCGGCACTGCTCCTGCTGGCGGCTGCGTCCTTCGCCATCTCCAGGTTCGCGACGCCGTCGCCGCGGCTGCATGCGCTGACGCCTCAGGTGACGACCCCCGGACGGGTCGTCAGCCTGCAGGGACGCTATTTCGGCCGCGAGCGCGGTACCAGCGCCGTATCCTTCGCCGGCGGGGAGCCGCGCACGAGCGCGTATCGCTCCTGGTCGGACGAGCGCATCGTGGTCGTCGTGCCCGCGTCGTTCGCAAGCGGGCTCGTGCGCGTGGTAACCCCGGCCGGAGCCAGCAACGGAATCCTGCTGACCCACCGCGACGATCTTCCGAGCCCGGTTGCCGACAGTCCGGGGCCCGGGAGCCCTCCTGTCGTCAGGGAGGTGAGCCCGTCCGCCGCCGCGGTCGGCGAGCAAATCACCATCAGCGGCCTCGGGTTCGGCCCTGCGCCCGGAGCGGTGCGCTTCACGGCGGCGGCCGGCGGCGAGGCGGCGGCGCGGTCGAACCCCGTAATCGAGAGCTCATCGGTCGACCTGGATCACGTTCGCTGGAGCGATCGCCTGATCGTGGTGCGGGTGCCCGCGGGCGTGCGCTCGGGAGAGGTGTCGGTCCGTAACGGAACCGGACAGAGCGCCGCCCACGAGTTCGAGGTTCGCAGCGAGGTGGGGACCGTTCGCTATCTCGACCCGCGCGGCTACGCGGCGACCTACGCGGTCAGCATCGCCGCGGCGGGCGCCGCCGGCGCCGGCGGCGGCGAGCTCTATCTCTGGATCCCCGCGATCCCGGAGACGTCGGCGCAGCGGCACCTGGCCGAGCCCTCGGTCAACGAGCGGCCGATTCAGCGGGACCCTGCGGGCGTCGGGCTGTTCGGGTTCCGCGATCCGGTCTCCGGCGTGAGTCGAGAAGTGCGGAGCGACTACCGGATACGGCGCTACGCGATTCAGACGGCCATCGAGCCGTCGTCCGTGCGAGGATACCGCACGGACAGCGCCTTCCATGAGCGCTTCACCGGCGGCGACGCGGTCGTGCCGTCCGGCGGGAATCTGCCGGCGATCGCCGAGCGAGCAATGCGGGGCTACGTCAATCCGCTGTGGCGAGCCCGCCTGACGTTCGACTACGTGGTCGCCCGGCTGCAGCCCGTTGCCGCGGAAGGCGCCCGCATCGCGCCTGCCGGCGCGGGACCCATGCAGGTCGTGGCCGCGGCGATCGACGAACGCAGGGCCGCGCCGTACGAGTACGCGCTCACGTTCAGCGCCGTGGCCCGCGCTGCGGGCATCCCCGCACGCCCCGTGGCGGGATACCTGATAGACGACAGCGCAAGGGCGGTCCCGCACTACTGGGCAGAGTTCTTTCTGGAGGACTTCGGCTGGGTGCCCGTGGACCCGGCGATGGAGGCCGGTGCATCTCTTCCGGCCCGGCCCGCGGACGACGCGGCGGTCGACCCGTGGTTCGGCAGGCTGGACAGCCGCAGGATCGTGATTGCCAAGGGGATCTCCGATCCGCAGCCGATCGCGCGTGCACGGCGCTTCCAGCGGCCGGAGGTCCCCGGGTTGCAGACCGCGCACGAAGACGTGGTGGGTGCGACCTCCGAATACCGGACGAACTGGCTGGGGCTTACCGTCACGGACCGTTTCTGAACCCCGCTGCCGACGGGTCAGGCGCCGACCGGAATCGAACCGGTGCATAAAGGTTTTGCAGACCTCTCCCTTACCACTTGGGTACGGCGCCGGGTTGCGTGCTACATCATAGTGCGCATGGAGCCGCTGCGTGTCGATGCCCTGGAAACCGCGGAGGGGCCCGCCGCATAGGCCGAGCGCAACTCCCGCCTCATCACCTTGTTGGAGGCGGTCCGCGGCAACGCATCGACCAGGCAGACCTCCGAGATCTTGAACAGGGGATTGAGCCGTTCGGCAAGGGCGCGTTGCAGTGACGGGAGCGGGTCCGGCAGCGCTCGGGACGTGACCGCGAAGACCACCAGGCGATCGGGCCCGCCGTGGCGGTCCGCAACCGCCACGGCCGCGCATTCGCCGATGCCTTCCACGCCCGACAGGGCGCGCTCGATCTCTGCGGAGGACACCTTGATCCCGGACAGGTTCATGGTGTCGTCGACACGGCCGAGGGCGCGGTAGTAGCCCCCCGGCAGCCGCTGCATGTGATCGCCGTGGCGGCGCAGCGGCCGGCCGTCGGCGATCGGCGTATCGGCCAGGTACACGTCGTGGTGATCGTCGTTGAGCAGCTCGGTGGACAAGCCGACCGATGGCGGCACCAGGAACAACTCGCCGTCGGTCGCCGGTTGCCCGTGCTCGTCCCGGATGGCCAGGTCCAGCCCGAACGCCGGAGTCGTGAACGTCGCCGGCGCGGCCGGCTGATCCATCGTCGCCGAGACGTATCCGCCTCCGATCTCCGTGCCTCCGCAGTACTCGATGACCGGTCGGTAGCCCGCGAGTGCCATCAGGTAGAGCTGGTCCTCGGGGTCCGAGCACTCACCCGTCGAGCTGAAGCGGCGTATGCGGCTCCAGTCGATTCCCTCCATGCAGCCGGATTGGCGCCAGATGCGCACCAGCGTCGGCACGAGTCCGAGCATGGTGACGCCCGCGTCCCGCACGAACCTGCCGAAGTCCGCTCCCTTCGGGCCCGGATGGTACAGGGCGATCGTCGCCTGGTTGAGGAGCGCGGCGTAGATCAACCACGGTCCCATCATCCACCCCAGGCTCGTCGGCCATGCCAGCACGTCGTCAGGCCGGACGTCATGCAGCAACATGGCGTCCGACGCGCACTTGATCGGGGTCAGATGGGTCCACGGGATGGCCTTGGGCTCGCCGGTGGTGCCGGAGGAGAACAGAATGTTCGTGTGGGCGCAGGCGTCACGCACGACCGCAGCGGCCGGGGTTGCGGACGCGACCTGTTCCCAGGGGATGTCCCGGGCTCGGGGCCGGCGCCCGCGCGGGAACTCGCCGATGACGATGGCGTCCAGGTCGGGAGCGGCGTCCAGGAGTCGCTCATAGGTGCGGGTGGCGACGATCGCCAAAGAGGTATCGGTGATGCGCAATCGGACCGCCACCTGCGGCGCGGCGAAGCTGTCGGCAATCGAAACCGCCGTGCAGCCGGCCAGGATCACCCCCAGGTAGGCGGCGACTGCCTCCGCCGTCATCGGCAGATAGAGCGCCACGCGGGCGCCCGGTCGCAGCCCGCGTTCGCGGCAGTGACCGGCCACCGCGTACGCCAGCCGCGCCAGATCGGCCCGGCTCATCCCGTCCAGCGGTCCGTCCTTGCTCGTGCGGTAGACGATCGCCAGCCGGTCTCCGGCCGACCCCGGCTCGAGGCAGTTCTCGGCGATGTTCAGCCGCGCATCGGGAAACCACCGGCCGTCGCGCCATGCGGGCCCCGCATCGCCGTGGAAACCGATCCGGAGGTGCTCGCACATCAGCTCCCAGAACTCGGTGCGATGCTCGATCGACCAGCGGTGCAAAGCGGCGATGTGGTCGACGCCGACGCGCCGCGCCAGCCTGCGTACGTTGGTGTCTCCGGACCCCATCTCCGGCAGCCACGCCGGCGCCGGCGGCAGGTCCGGGTCGCGGTCCGAATATGCGGCAGCGAAGCACAGCCGGTGCACGGCGAAGGGGATGCGAGTGAGCGGCAGGGGCTCGGCCAGCACTTCACGGACCATCCGCTGCCAGCGCCGCTCTCCGGTCGGCTCGACCGCGCAGCGCTCGATGTTCTCCGCCAGCGCGACCGCATCGTCGACTCCGAGCGCCGTCAACCTCGGAAGGACCGCGGGCTTGGGCGTCCTCTGTGCCTCCATCCGCAACCGTGACGAGTCTGCCGAGCGGGCCGCGTGCGGCGCAAGTCGGGGCGATTCCCGCGGCTGCGTTCGGCATACGATGCGGGCCGGATCCGTCCGTTTCATCGCTCCACCGGGGGCCGCAGGTTGCGTGTGCCGGCCCGGAGCGGTACTCTGTATCCAGCCATGGTGCAGCGCCTGACTCCGGAGGGGGCGTTGGCGCCCGAGTGTCACGACGACCCGGGCATGACCGACCAGCAGCTCCTGTACGCGTTTCAGGTGATGATCCAGTCACGCGCCATCGACGAGTGGGCGGTCAGTCTCACCCGTCAGGGCAGGCTGCTTCCCTATCCGCCCGCCGTCGGCCAGGAGGCCAACAGCGTCGGCGGGGCCATGGCGCTGCGCGACGACGACTGGATCGTCCACGCCTACCGGGAGCTCGGCGCCCTGCTGGTGCGCGGCCTGCCGATCACCACCCACTTCCAGTACTGGTACGGCGTCGAGGACGGAAGCCGGCTGGACATCGATCGCTACCACCTGGCGCCGGTCGCCATCCCGATCGGCTCTCAGCTCCCGCATGCCGTGGGCCTGGCCTTTGCCGAACGGCACCTGGGACGCGACCGCGTGGTGCTCTGCTACTGCGGCGACGGCGCCACGTCACAGGGAGACTTCCACGAGTCACTCACCTTCGCCGGGGTGTGGAACACGCCGACCGTGTTCTACGTTCAGAACAACCAGTACGCGCTTTCGACGCCGCGCGACACGCAGTGCGCGTCGCCGTCGCTGGCGGCGAAGGCCGAGGGCTACGGTTTCTCCGGCGTGCAGGTGGACGGCAACGACATCACCGCCGTCTACCAGGTGGTGCGCGAGGCGGTGCGCCGCGCGCGGGCGGGTGACGGGCCGACGCTGATCGAAGGAATCACCTACCGGGTGGGGGCGCACACGACCACGGACGACCCGACCCGCTATCGCACCCGCGAGGAGGAGCGGACGTGGGAGCGTCACGATCCCATCAGACGCGTGCAACGGCTGTTGATGGAACGGGGACTGCTGACGGAGTCGGAAACGCGGGCATTGGTGGCGGACGCGCGGACCAGGGCCCGGAAGGCCTTCGAAGCGGTCGAGTCGGACCCCGATCCCGACCTGGAAGCCGGCTTCCGCCACACGTTCGCGGAGGCTCCCCCGCTCCTGCAGCAGCAGCTCGCGCGGCTGCGCGAACTGCGCGGCGACCGATGAGAGGCCGTCGATGAGAGAACGGCGATGAGGCCGGCCAACCTGGTCTCCTCCATCAACGACGGGCTGCGCACCGAAATGCGCCGCGACGAGCGGGTGATCACCTTCGGGGAGGACATCGGCGTCAACGGCGGCGTGTTCCGCGCCACCACGGGCCTGCAGGAGGAATTCGGCGCTTCCCGCTGCTTCGACACGCCGCTGGCCGAGAGCGTTGCCGTGGGCAGCGCGCTGGGGATGGCGGCGGCAGGGCTGCGCCCGGTGGTGGAGATTCAGTTCAGCGGGTTCATCTGGACGGCATTCAACCAGATCATCAACCACGTGGCACGCATCCGGACCCGCACGCAGGGGGCTTTTACCGCACCGATGGTGATCCGGATGCCGTACGGCGGCGGCGTGCGCGCGCTGGAGCACCACAGCGAGAGCATGGAGGCGATCCTCGCGCATGTTCCCGGCATCAAGGTGGTGATCCCGTCCACCCCTCATGACGCGAAGGGCCTGCTGATCGCCGCGATCCGGGATCCCGACCCGGTGATCTTCATGGAGCCCAAGCGCGTCTACCAGGCGCCCAGACAGGAGATCCCCGAAGGCGACTTCGTCATCCCGCTGGGGACCGCTCGGGTCGTGGTGTCCGGCGCCGACCTGACCATCGTCTCCTACGGCGCCCAGATGAAGGAGGCGGTCGCCGCGGCGCGGCAACTCGACGGCGAAGCCTCGGCGGAGGTGATCGACCTGCGGACGATCTATCCTCCCGACCTCGCGACGGTGGTGGAGTCGGTGCGTAAGACCGGCCGGCTGCTGGTCGTGCACGAAGGTCCGCGCTCGTACGGCGTCGGCGCGGAGTTGACCGCGACCGTCGCGGAGCAGGCGTTCCTGCACCTCGAGGCGCCGCCGGCGAGGCTGACGGGCAGCGACATCATCGTGCCGCTGCCCCGCCACGAGCGGCACTACCTGATCGGCGTCGACGACATCGTCAGCGCGGCACGGCGGCTGCTGAGCTATTGAGGCGGGTGAGGGAGATGTACGAGTTCAAGTTCCCGGACATCGGCGAGGGGCTGCACGAAGGCAAGATCCTCGAGCTGAAGCTGCAGCCGGGCGATGCGGTGGAGGAAGGCGATATCCTCGCCATCGTCGAGACCGACAAGGTGGTGGCGGAGATTCCGTCGCCGAAAACCGGGGTGGTACGCCGTTTCGGATCCGCCGCCGGGCAGGTCATCAAGGTCGGCGACCCGTTTGCCTACATAGAGGTGGACGGCGAGGAGAACGGCGCCGAGCCGGCGGAGACAGCCGAGCGCACGGACGGCGACGGGGTGCGGCCGCCGGAGGGGGCAACCGTCGTCGGCCGGCTGGACACCGGCTCCGACCTGCTTCCCCCCAGCGACGAGGCGCCGCCGGCCGCCGCGGGTGACGACGGATCACCGCCGCCCTCGGCCGGGCATCCACCGCGGCCTGCGCGCCGCCGCGCCGCCGGCGCTGCGCTGGCGACCCCGGCTGCACGCCGTCTGGCGCGTGACCTGAGCGTCGATCTCGGCACCGTCGAGGGGACCGGCGAGGGCGGACGCATCAGCAAGGACGACATCTACCGGGCGGCGGAGAACCCGGCGGCCGAGAGCCAGGCGGCCCAAAACCAGGCGGTATTGCCGGTAGCCGCGCCGCCGGCGCTCGACAAGGACGCGTTCGGCTTCCCGCTGACCGACGATCCGCTCACCCGGCCGGTGGACCTGCCGGCCGGGCAGCGGGTGGAGCTGACCATCCTGCGCAAGACCATCGCCCGCAACATGGAGGTCAGCCGAAGGATACCCACGGCGATCGTCCATGACCTGGGCGAGGTCGACGACCTGGTCGAGTTGCGCGCGAAGGCCAATCGCAACCGCACGACGCACCTCAGCTACCAGCCGTTCTTCATGAAGGCGCTCGCCACCGCCCTGCGTGAGGTCCCGGTCCTGAACGCCACCTACGACGCGGTTTCCCAGGAAGTGACCGTGTACCGCGAGGTCAACGTCGGCTTCGCGGTCAATACCGAGGCGGGCGTGCTGCTGCCGGTGATCCGCAACGTCGACTCCAGCACGATCCTGACCCTCGACGGGCAGATGAAGCAGCTCGTCGCCGCGGCCCGCAACCGCTCGCTGGCGGCCGACGACCTGCGCGGCGGCACGATCGCCCTGACCAACTTCGGACCGTTCGGCGGCTTGTGGGCGGCGCCGATGATCTTCCCGCCGCAGGTCGCGATCCTGGGCATAGGCCGCATCCATCAGGCCCCGCGTGTGGCTGCCGGAGGCGCGATCGAGGCGCGTGTGGTGTTGCCGGTGTCGCTCGCGTTCGACCATCGGGTGGTGGACGGCGTGCCGGCGGCTACCTTCGTGTCGCGCTTCCTGGAGCTCCTGTGCTCGCCGCAGGAGCTGATGGTATCGATGTAAGCCGGCCCAGGTGAGCACCCCACGGGCACGGGAACCGCGCTCGACGACCCCGTGGGGGGCTCCGATCCATCGGCTTGACCTCACCACGTCGACGATGGACGCGGCCGCCGGGCTGATCGCTGCGTGCCCGGCGCACGGAACCGCCATCACCGCCGAGCGTCAGAGCGCCGGGCGCGGCCGCAATCCGGGGAGCCGCTGGCGGTCGCAACGCGGGGCGAACCTGCTGCTGACGCTCATGCTGCACCAGGACCGGACGGCGGCGGAGCCGTCCACGGTGCCGCTCCGCGTCGGCTGCGCGCTGGCCGAGGTGGCCGCTGCGCGGGGCCTGTCGCCGTCCATCAAGTGGCCGAATGACCTGCTCGTCGGCGGGCGCAAGCTGGCGGGGGTGCTGTGCGCGGCCACTCGCGGATGGCTGCTGATCGGCGTCGGCATGAACGGCAACCAGCGGTCGTTTCCGCCCGATGCGGGGGACGCCACGTCGCTGGCGTTGTGCCTGGGCCGCAGCATCGACCGCGCACGGCTGGAGGGGGACGTGCTGGCGGCGATGCAGCGCCTGCTGGATGCCGACGACTGGCTCGACCGGCTTCGCGGGCGGCTCGCCGGGGTCGGGGGCCCCGCACGGGTCGAGCGGGACGGCGGTGCCATGACCGGCGTGCTGCTCGGAGTCGACCGGCACGGCGCGCTACGGCTTCGTACCGGCGCCCGGTCAGGCCCGGTCAGACGCGTGGTGAGCGGCGCACTCACGTTGGGAGCCGCGTTCGAGGGCCCCCGGACAGAAAATTGACCACAGATGTTGGCGCTGGCGGCCGGAGTTGTTATCTTGGCGTCAACTATCCCAAATCACATAACTCTTCAAAAGGGTGATCCATGGCTAAGCAACTGCAGTTCGACGAATCGGCGCGCAAGGAGCTGCTCGCAGGTGTCACGAAGCTCTCCAACGCCGTCAAGGTGACGTTGGGCCCGAAGGGCCGCAACGTCGTTCTGGACAAGAAATTCGGCGCTCCGACGATGACCAATGACGGGGTCACGATCGCCAAGGAGATCGAGCTCGAGGACCCGTTCGAGAACATGGGCGCGCAGCTCCTCAAGGAAGCGGCGACCAAGACCGACGACGTGGCCGGCGACGGCACCACCACGGCGACCGTCCTGGCCTACTCGATGATCAAGGAAGGGCTCAAGTCGGTCGCGGCCGGCATCAACCCGATGGACATCAAGCGCGGCGTGGCCGTCGCCGTCGACCAGGCGGTGGACCACATCAAGGCCTCCGCCAAGGACATCAATGAGAAGGAGGAGATCTCGCAGGTCGCCGCCATCTCAGCCAACAACGACCCGGCGGTCGGCGAGCTGATCGCCAACGCGATGGAAAAGGTCGGCAAGGACGGCGTCATCACGGTCGAGGAGTCCAAGTCGATGGAGACCAACCTCGAGGTCGTCGAGGGCATGCAGTTCGACCGCGGTTTCCTGTCGCCGTACTTCGTCACCAACCGCGACACCCAGGAGGCCGTGCTGGAGAACCCGTACGTGCTGATCCACGACAAGAAGATCTCCAGCATGAAGGACCTGCTGCCGCTGCTGGAGAAGCTGGCGCAGTCGGGCAAGCCGCTGCTGCTCATCGCCGAGGACATCGAGGGTGAGGCGCTCGCCACCCTGGTGGTCAACAACCTGCGCGGCACGCTCAACGCGTGCGCGGTGAAGGCCCCCGGATTCGGCGACCGCCGCAAGGCGATGCTCGAGGACATCGCCATCCTCACCGGCGGCCAGGTCGTGGCCGAAGAGCTGGGCCTGAAGCTGGAGAACACCGAGCTCGAGCAGCTCGGCACGGCGAAGAGCATCAAGGTCGAGAAGGAGAACACGACCATCATCGAGGGCGGCGGCAAGCAGGGCGACATCACCGACCGCATCGCCCAGATCAAGGTGCAGATCGACGAGACCACCTCCGACTACGACAAGGAGAAGCTCCAGGAGCGCCTGGCCAAGCTGGCCGGCGGCGTTGCCGTGGTCAACGTCGGCGCCGCAACCGAGGTCGAGCTCAAGGAGAAGAAGCACCGGGTCGAGGACGGCCTGTCCGCCACCCGCGCCGCCATCGAGGAGGGCGTGATTCCGGGCGGCGGCTCCACGTTGGTGCAGGCGGCCGGCAAGCTGGGCGAACGGGGCCTGGAAGACCTCAACGAAGCGCAGCGCGTCGGCTTCAAGATCGTGCAGCGTGCGCTGGAGGAGCCGATCCGCCAGATCGCCGTGAACGCCGGGCTGGACGGCTCGATCGTCGTCGAGCGCGCCAAGAACGAAGCGGCGGGCATCGGCTACGACGCCCAGTCCATGGAGTGGTGCGACATGTCCGGCGCCGGGATCATCGATCCGGCGAAGGTGACCCGGTCGGCGCTCACGAACGCGGCGTCGATCGCGGGCCTGTTGCTCACCACCGAGTGCACGATCACGGATCTGCCGGAGAAGAAAGATGCTGCGCCCGCGGGACCTCCGGGCGGCCCGGGCGGTGACATGGGAGGCATGGGTTACTAAGCGGCAGGGCTACCAAGAGACAGGATTGCTGAGAGGCAGGATTTCCACATCAGAACGCCGGGAATTTCCGATCGTTCTGAAGAGGCCTCACGTCCGCGCTGTGCGGGCGTGAGGCCTGTCTCGTCTGCGTCATGAAGCTGTTGGTGCGAAAGCGGAACCCGCGCGGGCTCTCGCGTGCGGACTTCATGTTCACCATCGGCTACCGGGGCAGCGTGGCCATCGTCGACCGCGCTGCGCGGCGCCGCGGTGCGCGGCTGTCCGGCGAACGGCTGCTTGAACGCGGGCTGTACAAGGCGGCGCTGTGTGCTGCGGAGTTCGATGGAGACGCCGCGGCTCAGGAGGCCGTGCTGAGCTCCTACAACGCAAAGGCGGTCGCTCCGGTGACCGGTGTGGACCAGCTTCGTGCCCGGTTCGGCGTGTTCGGCGTGCCCGACTCCGTGACGGGCGTCGAGCGGGTTTGACCATGGTGCTCGGAGGACGGGTGGCTGCCGCGGTTGTGCCTGCGCCCTCGGCGTGATAGCTTCCGGCGTCGGTGAGCGACGATCACTCCCGGCTTGCCGACGGCCGTTAGGAAACCATACGGAACTCTAAGGAACTCGCTGCATGCAACCCAACGACCCGATTATCGGGCTGATTCTGCCGTTCGCCGCCATCTTTCTGATCTTCTACTTCCTGGTGCTCCGTCCACAGAGCAAGAAGCGCAAGGACACCAAGGTGTACCTGGAAAGCCTTAAGAAGGGGGACAAGGTGGTTACGATCGGCGGGATGCACGGGGTGATAACCGCCATCCGCGAGGATGCCGGTACGCTGACGCTGAAGGTGGACGACGATACGAAGATCGAATTCGACAAAGCGGCCGTCCGGTCACCGGACAACACCGATTCCAGGTAGCACCGCCGGACGTTTTCCGGCGCTCTCTCCCACGGTAACGCAGAACTGATGAGCAAACGCCTCCGTCTCGGGATCATCCTGGTGTTCGTCGGGATCGCCGTGGCCTTCCTGATGCCGACCATCCGCTGGCACGTGCTCCTCCCGGAAGACGAGCGGCAACTTGCCACCTCGTCGCGCGAGCAGATCCGCATCGTGTCGCAGCAACGGGCCGGCGCCGACCTTCAGCGGCTGCTGACGCTCGTCGACGCCGATCCCGGATCATCGGTACCGGAGGACTTGGGCTTCCTGCGCGGCCCCGCGCGGGATCAGTATCGGTTCGAAGGGCGGTCGGTGCCGTCTCCGTGGACGGTGCAGGCGCTCCTCGACGGATTCGGAAGCCAGGCGACGCTGCTGGGCGCACTGGAGTCCGATCACCGCCAGCGGTTGCTGGACCTCAAGGAGCTGACGACCCGCAGCCTGCAACTCGGACTGGACCTGCAGGGCGGCATGTACGTGCTGATCGAGCCGGACTTCGAGGAGCTGGCGAACGAGCTGGGACCGCTCAGCGACGCCGACCGCAGGGATGCGCTCGACCGCGCGCTGGAGATACTCCTCAACCGCGTCGACCAGTTCGGACTGACCGAACCCTCGATCAACCGGGTGGCCGACGACCGGATCGTCGTCGAGCTGCCCGGCGCGCCGGATCCCGAACGGATGCGCAACTTCATTGTCGGCAAGGGCCGGCTGGGATTCCACCTGGTGGATCAGGACGGCCAGGCCGCGTTCGACGAGTACCAGCGCGCCAATCCGGGGAATTTCCTGGACGCGGGGGGCGGCCTGCGCGATCCCGGCGTGTTGCCGGCGGGCACCGTGCTGCGCGGTGTCTACGAGAAGGACACCTATGGGGTGGATCAGCTCCTCGGCTACGCGGTCATCAAGGATCAGGAAGGGCTGTCGGGGGAATTCATCAACGACTCGCGGGTGGACCGCGATCCCCTCACCGGCCGCCCGGAGGTGTTGTTCTTCCTGAGCCCGGAAGGGGGCGACATCTTCTTCAACCTGACCCAGGAGAACGTGGGCGAGATCCTGGCGGTGGTGCTCGACGACCGCGTCAAGGCTCGCGCGCAGATATCCCAGGCGATTCGCCAGCAGGTGCGGGTCACCGGATTCACCCAGGGCGAGGCGGAAGACCTGGCTCTGGTGCTGCGTACGGGCTCGCTGCCGGTGCCGCTCGACATCGTCAGCCAGCAGCAGATCGGCGCGGGCCTGGGCGAAGACGCCATCCGCGCCAGTCTGCGGGCAGTCGCGGTGGGGGCCGTGCTGGTATTCCTGTTCATGGCGGCCTATTACCACGGCGCGGGATTGATCGCCGACCTGGTGCTCGCGCTCAACCTGTTCTTCGTCGTGTCGATCCTGTCCGTGCTGGGCTTCACGCTGACCCTTCCCAGCATCGCCGGCGTGATCCTGACGGTGGGCATGGCGGTGGACGCCAACGTGATTATCTTCGAGCGCATCAAGGAGGAGTTGCGTGCGGGCAAGTCGCCTGCCGCCGCGGTGCGGGCGGGCTTCGCCAAGGCATTCCGCGCGGTGCTGGACGCCAACATCACCACCTTCATCGCCGCGGTGGTCCTGTCGCAGATCGGCAGCGGCCCGATCCAGGGCTTCGCCGTGACCTTGTCGGTGGGCATCCTGTCCTCGATGTTCACCGCCCTGGTGGTGTCGCGGCTGATCTTCGACTTCATGATCGAGGTACTGCGCGTGGAGCGCCTGAGCCTCGGCTGGGCCGGCGCGCGACGGAGCACGGCGTAATGCAGGCTCGCGGAGGGCAGGCTGGCGGAGGGCGCGCGACGATCGAGTTCACCCGCCTCCGGGTGCCGATGATGATCCTGTCGCTCGTGGTCATCGTGGCCGGACTGGCGGTCACCGTTCAGCGTGGCTTCAATCTCTCGGTCGACTTGGCGGGCGGCCTGTCGCAGCAGATCCAGATCGCTCGTCCGGCGCTGATCGTGGAACTGCAGGCGGGGACGGAGCTGGAGGTGGTGGTGCAGCAAACCACCGACCGGGTCCTGGTCCGCACCACCGACGTGCTCGGACAGACGCCTCTGGCCTTCGCCGACTACCCGTCGCTCGGGGAGATGGCCGACGCGTTCGCCGCGATATCGGGCGTCACGGCCGCCACGGCGCTGGAGCCGGGACTGGCCTCCGACGAACTCCTTGCCGAGAGCCCGCGGCCACAGGACGGCCGCCTGGTTCTGCACGCGGGGGCGGACGGCGACGAGCCGCTGTCGATCGACGCGGTGCGCGCCGCGCTCTCCTCCCTGGAGAAGTTCCAGATCAAGACCATCGGGGCGCTGGCCGACCAGCAGTTCGTGATCCGCGTGGAGGTAGCGTCGGACGACGATACGGAGTTGCAGGCGGTCCAGGAGCGGGTGCGGGCTCTGCTGGCAGACGAATTCGGCGATGACAGCCTGATCGTCCGGTCCACCGATTTCGTCGGGAGGCGGTTCTCGCAGATCCTCAGCCAGCAGGCGGTGTGGCTGGTCGTCGTCGCGTTGCTGCTCATCATGGTGTACGTCGGCTTCCGCTTTCGCCCGGAGTACTCGGTCGCGGCGCTGGTGGCCGTCGCCCATGACGTGCTGGTGATGATCGGCGTTCTCGGCACCTTCCAGCTCGAGGTCTCCACCGCCACGATTGCGGCCCTGCTGACCATCGTCGGGTACTCCCTGAACGACACCATCGTCATCTTCGACCGCGTTCGCGAGAACGTGTCGCTCATGCGCGACACCGGCCTGCGCCGGGTGATCGACACGAGCATCACTCAGTCCCTGTCGCGCACCCTCATCACCTCCCTGACGACCCTGCTGGCCGTGGTCGCCATCTACGTCTTTGCGACCGGGCCGATCCAGACATTCGCCCTGGCCGTGATCATCGGCGTGATCGTCGGCACCTACTCGTCGATGTACATCGCGTCGCCGATCGTTCTGCTGCTGCAGCGCGGCCGGCGGCCGGCGGCCGGCGGTCGCGCCTCCTCCGCCGGAGCGCGGCCGACGCCGGACGAGCCAGGTCCGGAGCCGGGAAGGGCGCCAGCCGCGACCGCGGCGGCCACGGCAACCGACGCTCCGCCCCCCGCGGCTTCACCTCGGCCGTCGGGCCCGCGGGTGCAGCCGGTCAGCAAGCGGCGCAACAAGAAGCGTAAGGGCAAGTAGCTCTCCAGATCGGCCGCTCAGGACTCTCGGGGCTTCGAAGGCCGGGCCGCGCGGGTGAGCAGGACGAGCTTCTCCACAGCCGACGCCACCAGCACGCCGGCGAGTGCGAGTTCCAGCAGGGTGCGCAGCACGGGCAGCATCCCCGCCGAAAGCACTGCCGGCGCCGCGAGCGCGGCCGCCAGCTCCGCCGCCAGCAGCACCATGCCGGCCGCAATCGACGCCTTTCCCAATCGGGTAGCCGACGGCAGCGGCCGCCGCGCCCACACCATCCAGGAGACCGCCACGGACTGGACGGTGAGCCGCGCCACCAGCACCGCGAACACCCACGGTGTGCCGATGCCGAAGATCAACAACAGGATCGCCGCCGTTCCCAGCAGCAGATAGTCGGTGGAGGAGTCCAGGTAGGAGCCGATGCGCGTCACCTGGCCCCTGCGCCGTGCCAGCGCGCCATCGGCCAGATCGGTGAGCAGGACGACCGACAGCAGCGCGATCACCGGCCACACCGGAGCGGTCCCGTCGGCTGCGGCAATGATGAGCAGGACCACGGTGGGGATCGAGGTCAGCCGCGCGAGCGTGAGCACGTTCGAGGGGTTGATTCTCGATAGCACGGGCCCGTCGAGGAGCGCGAAGTCGCATCGGCGCTTCAGGAGCAGGAAGATCAGCGCGCCGGCCACCATCGTGTGCAGCAGGGCGTACGGGATCACGCCGGCGGTCACGCCGAGGTCGGCGGCAACCGCCACGATCGCCATCTGCAGAAGCCACAGGCTCACACACGTCGCGATGATGCTGAGCGTGAGTGCGTCCCAACCGCGGCGTGTCCCGATCGGATCGACGTACCAGTACAGGGACACGATCGACAGGACCGCCGCGGCGCCAACCAGGGGCACCGCCACGCGGCGTGCGTGCTCGGGCTCGAGCAGCAGCACCACCAGCACCACGATCGCCGCGCCGGCCTGCAGGATGGTCTTGAGCTTGCCGATCGGCCGCGCTCCGGCGTCGATTCGCAGGCGCAGCAGTACCGGCCGGATGAGTCCGTGCATCGCCGCTTCGCGAGCCGCGATCAGCGCGGGCACCCAAGGCGGGAGCACTCCGCGAATCCCCAGACCCACGAAGATCGCCACGAACACCATCGCATCGGTGAGGGCGTCGGCCACCTTGCCGAACCTCGAAACGACAGCGAAGCGCCGCGCGACCGCGCCATCGAGATAGTCGGTCACCACGGCGACGCCCGCAAGGACCAGCGCAAGGCCGGCCCCGCCACCGACGTCGCCGGCAAGCGCGATCAGGATCAGCGGTGCCAGGGCGCCCCTGCTCAGGGTCAGCGCGTTGGCGGTGGTGCGGGCGATGTCCATGGGTGGTGTCGGAGGTGATTATGATCCGATGGTGGTCCCACACGCACGTCGATCTGAGGTATAATGTAACCGTCGAGAGTCGGGGCCTGTAGCTCAGGTGGTTAGAGCGCACGCCTGATAAGCGTGAGGTCGCTAGTTCGAGTCTAGCCAGGCCCAGGATGACTTTGAACCCGCTCGGCCGCCGGTTGCGTGCTGCCGGCGCGGCGGGCGATTGACCGGGGGTACGCGGTGTCCAAAACATACGTCGAGACCTCGTCCGACCTGTTGGCCGGGATCGACCGCATGGTCAAGGACGGCTTCTATCACGACCGCACCGAGGCGGTGAACGATGCTATTCAGCAACTGCTGAAGGCGTACAAGCTGTCCAAGCTGCACATGAAGGACGAGCGGCGTACGGAAGGAGCCGTCCTCTGACGGATGCATGACCGCGGCCGGCGGTCGGCCGTGTCAGGCAGAGCCGTGCCAGGCTCCGACCACCGGGATGCCCGCCGCATGGTGCACCGCCAGTTGCAGCGTCGCGGGATCACGGATCGGGGCGTGATCACGGCGATGAAGTGGATTCCGCGCCACCGTTTCGTCACGTTCGCTGCGCGCTGCGGCTGCTACGAGGATCATCCTGTGCCGATCGGCTTCGGACAGACCATGTCACAGCCGTTCATCGTGGGCCTGATGACCGAGATGCTCGAGCTCACCGGCCGGGAGCGCATTCTGGAGGTTGGGACCGGCAGCGGCTATCAGACGGCGATCCTGGCTGAACTTGCCGGCCATGTGTGGTCGGTGGAGATCCTCCCGGCACTGCAGCATCGCGCCAGAAGGGTCCTGGCTGACCTGGGATTCTCCAACGTCGAGTTTCGTATCGGCGACGGCCGGATGGGGTGGCCGGAGTCGGCTCCGTACGACCGTATCCTGGTTGCCGCGGCTTCCTCGTCGGTACCGCGACCGCTGGTCGAGCAGCTCGCGGACGGAGGCGTGCTGCTGATGCCGGTCGGGGAGCCCGACGGCTTCCAGGTGATGACCACGATCCGTCGCCGCGGCAACGCGACGCAGACCACCCGCGGCGTGGACTGCCGATTCGTGCCGTTGCGCGCGAACACGGTGTCCGCAGCCGCGACGGGACGGGAGTCCTGAGTGAACCGGGTTCCCGTGTTTCGGCCGACGGTTCGCCGCGACGAGATGGACAGCGTCCTCGGCTGCCTGGTCACCGATGAGATCGGCCCCGGGGACCGGGCCCGCGAGCTCGCCGCCGCGGTGGCGGGCGGGCTGGGCATGGCCGGCGGCATCGCGCTGGCGGACTACCGAATGGCGCTCGCATGTGCCCTCACGACCATCGATGTTCCGGGAGGATCGCGCGTGCTGTGCTCGGCGCTGGCTCCGCGTGCGCACCGGGACGCCGTGGAGGCGAGCGGCCTGATGCCGGTGGTGGTGGATGTAAGCGCCGACTCCGGCGTGATCGACCTCGACGCGGCGGACGAGGCCCGTGGGGGAGCGTGCGCGGCACTGCTGGACCATACCCTTGGATTCGTTCCCGACCTGACGCGAGTGGGCGGCTGGGATCTGCCGGTGATCGAGGACGTTACCTGCTCGCTGGGGGGGTACGATGGCGACGCGGCGCCGGGGCCTCGCGCTGACCTGGTGGTCGTTTCGTTGGCGGCAACCGCGCTGTTGACGGCGGCGGGAGGTGCGTTGTTGCTCTGCCGTACGAAATCCCTGCTCGCGTCCGCCCGGGAGGCGGCCGAGGACCGCTCCGAGCCGCTGGCTGACCTCAACGCCGCCCTGGCGCTCGCCCAGCTCAAACGCTATGACGACGACATGCAGACGCGGCGCGGCATCCGGGACGCGTACCACGCGTCGATCACGCGCACCCGCCACCGCACGCTGAGCCTTCCCCCCGGCGCGGACGAGAACCTGCAGGTGCCGTTCTCCTATCCGGTGGTGGTCGCCGACGGCGCTCGTGACGTGCAGCGTTACGCGGCGCGAGCCCGCATCGACACCCGTTCGGCCTATGGAGATTCGATCGTCGCCGCAGGGGGCGCGACGAACGGCGCGGCCGCTGTCGTGCCCGACGAAGCCCCGGACGATGCGCACGCTGCCGGCGCGTGTCCTGCCGCCGACTCGCTGGCACGGCGCTGCGTGCTGTTTCCCTTGTACCCGCTGCTCGGTGACGGGCAGGTCGAGGTCGTCGCCAAGGTGCTGGCGACGCTCCCGTAGTGATCGCCGGCACGGGACGTGAACGGTGGCGCGCGACGTGAACGTGACCCGAGCGCTTCTCGTGCACAAACCCGGCAATCCCGATGCGAAGTTCGTGGACGAAGTCGCCGACTACCTCCATCGCAGATCGGTGCAGGCGGACCGGATCGAGGCCGATCCGCGCGCCCACTGCGCCGCGCCCCCGGACATCGCCCTGTCGCTCGGCGGCGACGGCACGCTGCTCACGTGCGCGCGGATCGTGGCGGAGCTTGAGACGCCGATTCTGCCGGTCAATCTCGGGACCCTGGGGTTCATCACGGAGATCGCCAAGACGGAGTGGAAGGACGCGTTCGAGCGCTACCGCAGCGGATGGCTGGCGGTCAGCCCCCGCCTGATGGTGGTGGCGACCGTACTGCGGGCCGGTCGGGAGGTCGCGCGTCTGCCCGGACTCAACGATGCCGTCATCTCCACCGGCGGTACGCCCAAGATCACCCGGCTGCAGGTCGCGTTGTCCGGAACTGCGGTTGGCCGCTACCGCGCGGACGGGGTCATCCTTGCCACGCCGACCGGCTCCACGGCCTACTCGATGGCGGCCGGCGGTCCCATACTGCACCCGGAAATGCAGGCGCTGGTGCTCAATCCGGTCTGCCCGTTCACGCTCTCCAATCGCCCGCTCGTGGTTCCCGCCGACGAGGTCGTGGAGATCACGGTGGAAGAGCCGCAGCGCACCGAAGTCATGCTGACCGTTGACGGGCAGGAGCCGCTTCCGCTGCAACCGGGCGACCGCGTCGTGCTCAGGCGCTACGAGCATTCGGCGCTGATCATCCAGTCTGACCGGAGGAACTTCTACGAGGTGTTGCGGCACAAGCTGCACTGGGCGGGGGAGCCGGGTGCTTGAAGCGCTGCACATCCGCCACTATGCCCTGATCGACCGCCTCGACCTCACGTTCGGCCCCGGCCTCACCGCCATCACCGGCGAGACGGGGTCCGGCAAGTCGATCATCATCGGGGCGCTCGGAGTCGCCTTGGGCGCCCGCATGTCGGCCGAGGAAATCCGTTCGGGCTCCGACGTCTGCGAAGTGACCGCGGTGTTCGATCCTCCGCAGGGCCGGGAGATCGACCGGTGGCTCCGCTCGCGTTCGATCGAGCTCGATGAGGAGTCCCTGTTCATGCGGCGGATCGCCCGGCGGGGAGGCCGCGGAACGGCGTTCGTCCAGTCGGTACCGGTACCGCTGGCGGACTACGCCGAGCTCGGACGCATGTTGCTGGCGATCCACGGACAGCATCAGCACCAGGGCCTGCTGTCGGCGGCGGAGCACCGCCGGCTGCTGGACCGGTACGCCGACGTCGAGGAGCAGGTGGCTTCCATCGCGGCCGACACACGCCGTCTCACCGAGCTGGATCATCGTCTGGATCGAATGCGGTCCGATATGGAGCGCTCCGCGCACGAACGCGAGCTGCTGCAACACGCGGCAGCGGAGATCGCCGGTGCGGAGCTGCGCGACGGCGAGGAGCAGGAGTTGTCCGATCGCCAGCGTGTGCTCCGCAGCGTGGAGCAGATCCAGCGGCTCCTCGCCGCCGCACGGACGGCGACCTCGGAGACACAGGGAGGCGCGGGCTCCGGTCTGCGCACCGCTCTGCAGGCGCTCGGCGAGCTGGCGGCCATCGACGGCCGCTTCGCGGCGCTCGCGCGTCAGGTGGAGACCGCGCTCTACGAGGTCGAGGACATCACCGATGCACTCGGCAGGGCCGAGAGCGAAACGGTGGACCCCGGTGAGCTGCTTGCGCTGGAGGATCGGCTGGCGGCGATCCGCACCGTGATCCGCAAGTACGGCGGCACCGAAGCCGCTGCGCTGGCACACGCCGACGACTGTCAGCGCCGGCTCGACGGCTTGGCGTCGAGCGGGCAAGAGCTGTCCCGGTATCGCGAGCTGGCCGCCGCGCTCGACCGGTCGCGGCGCGCGGCGGCTACCGCGCTGAGCGCCGCCCGAGAGCGCGCGGCGGCGGACCTGGCGCAGTCCGTGCAGGATCAGTTGCGCCAGCTCGGCATGCCGCAGGCCGGGTTTGGGATATCGGTGACTCCGCGCCCCGATGGGATCGGCGCGACGGGGGCTGATGTCGTGGAGTTTCTGCTCGAGTCAAATCCCGGTGAAGGTCTTGCCCCGTTGCGTTCGATGGCCGCCGGCGGCGAGTTGTCTCGGGTGATGCTTGCGCTCAACGCGGTGCCGGCCCGCGCCCGCGGAACGGCGGCGGCGGTGTTCGACGAAATCGACGCCGGCGTCGGCGGGCAGATCGGCGTGGCGATCGGCGAGCGCCTGCGCTGGCTGGCGGAGCGCCAACAGGTGCTGTGCATCACGCACCTGGCGACCGTGGCAGCACGCGCGGATACGCACGTCAGAATTGAGAAACGCACCTCCGCGGAACGCAGCTCGGTGGCCGCCGCGGTCGTCGACGACGCGGCGCGGGTCGATGAGCTGTCCCGCATGCTTGCGGGCGACCACACCGAGGGGGCCACATGGCAGCACGCTGCACAGTTGCTGGAGACGGCGCGCCGCCAAGTCGACTGACCGTCAGTCTCGCTGGCAGGTCAGCCTGGCCGCCCGGGGACCGGCTACAGGGACTGTTCCCCGCCGTCACCACCCGACCGCTCGTCCAGCTCTTCTCCCGAGGAGTCCTCCACCAGCGTGAACGGCCGGATGCGCGAGCCCGAGTCCGCTGCGAACTCCTCGATCAGGGAGACGGTCTGGAACGGGATCATCAGGTGCGAGGCGTCCCCGAAGGTACGCCTGATCTCCTCCTCGGAGGGATTGATGATCAGCTTCTCGTCTTCCTTGAAGACGATACCCTTTATCGACACGAAGTACGGATGGGTGAGGTCCAGGCTCTCCGCCACCAACTGTACCTCTTTGTTCCGCCACCTGAAGTGTACTCGATATAGGGTCACGGGCTCTCTGCGTCGACGCTCTTCACAAGGTAAGGGCGCTTCCGCAACGGTGTCAAATCAGCCGCGGTTCGATCTTCATAACCCTACAAATGTTTACCATCCGAAAGCGATGGCCCTCGGTTGAGACAGCGGGAGCGGCCCATCGGCCGTTCAGCAGTTGACATGTGGTGGGGGCTCCCTACTATAGGGAACTTCGTGGGAGAAAGTGGGAGATGGTGGAGGACCATCGGAAGCAGATTTTTGCGTCCCGGGAGCTAGAGGCGTGATCTCAGGCGAGTACCGACATGCGATGGACGAGAAGGGCCGCTTGATGGTGCCGGCGCCGATTCGCCGGTCCATCGCCGGCAACCTGGTCGTCCTGACGCGCGCGATCGACCGATGCCTGTGGCTCTTTGCTCCCGAGGAATGGAAGGCGGTGTCTGGAAAGCTGACCGGATCATCATCGCTGTTCCTGGCCAGGGACCGAATGCTGGGGCGCCGGTTCCTCGCTCCCGCGCAGGAGATCGAGATCGATCGGAGTGGGCGGATCGCCATCCCGCCAACCTTGCGCGACTACGCAGGACTGCACAAGGACTGCATCGTGCTCGGCATCAACAGTTACGTGGAGGTATGGGACGAGGAAGTCTACCGGGCCTATGAGCTGGAGACCGATGACCAGTACAAGGAGGCCGCCGAGGAGATCGGTGGCAGCATCACGCTCTGAATGGAAATCATGGCAGGGCCGATGATCCCGACGCACCGATTCACGTCCCGGTACTGCAACAGGCGGTGGTCGACTACCTGCGGCCGCCCCGCCCGTGCAGCACGTTCGTGGACGTCACGCTCGGCGAAGCCGGTCACGCCATCGCGATGCTCGAGCGCTATCCGGACATCGCCCTGCTCGGGTCCGATGCCGACGAAGCGCTGCTGGCGCGAAGCCGAGGCCGGCTGGCCGGGTATGCCGGCCGCTTCGAGCTGCGGCAGGCGTGGTCCGACGAGGCGCTTGGGGATCTGGCCCCGGCCGCGGTGGATCTGATTCTCATGGACCTGGGAATGTGCCGGTTTCACATCGAGGGTGGCGCGCGTGGATTCTCGTTCCTGCGTGACGAGCCGCTGGACATGCGTTTCGATCCGCGCCGGGGCGTCTCGGCCGCCGACATCGTGAACCGCGACTCGCCGGACCGTCTGTGCGATCTGCTCGTTCGCTATGGCGGTGACCGGAACGCGCGTGCGAACGCAGAGGCCATCGAGCACGCTCGTTCGCGGCACAGAATCGAAACCACCTATCAGCTCGTGCGCGCGATCCTGGCGCGCACCCCATGGCGTGGCGGCAGCCGTCATCCGGCCACACAGGTGTTCCAGGCACTGCGCGTGGCCGTCAACGACGAGGTCGGGAGGTTGCGGCGTTCGCTCGACGCCGCCGCTTGCGCCCTGCGACCGGGCGGTCGCCTTGCGGTGATCGCCTTTCACTCGATCGACGACGGCATCGTCAAGCGGTATCCGGCCGGCAATCCTCTCCTGGTCGCGCTGCACCGGCGGCCGGAGGCCCCGAGCGACGCCGAGGTGCGGGCCAATCCCGCGTCGCGCAGCGCCCGCCTGCGCGTGCTGGAGCGTGTGCGGTGACCATCGCGTCCGGGCGCCAACGGCTGCTCACGATTTTCGTGGCACTGATGATCCCGCTGGCGGTGCTGGTGACCACCTGGAGCGGGCTGCACCGGCATCTGCTGGCCGAGGAGTTGAAGCAGCTCCAGCACGAGCAGACCGCGTGGCTGGAGCGAAACAAGCGGCTGCTGGCGTCGATCGCCATCTACCGCTCGCCGCAGCGCATCGCAGAGCTCGCGGGGCAGGAGCTGGGGCTGGCTCCGATCAGCGCCGAGCACGTGACCGTCGTCGAACCGGCGGCTCCGGCGGGCGGTCAGCCGTCCGGGACGGAGTCTTCATGAACTACACCGTGGACGAGATCGCCGGCATGCTGGGTGCCGGGGTCCGAGGCCGCGCCGAAGCCCGCGTGTCCCAGGTCATCGCGGACTCGCGGCTCGCTCGAGCGGGGTCCTTGTTCGTGGCTCTGCCGGGGCAGCATGCCGACGGTCACGAGTTCGTGCACGACGCGTTCCGGCGTGGAGCCACGGCGGCCCTGGTCCGCCAGGACCGGCACATCGAGCCGGCAGAGCACGGCACGCTGATCGCGGTCGACGATCCGCTGACCGCGCTGTATGACCTTGCGTGCGGCCACAGCGCGGTCCATCGCGCCGCCGTGCGCATTGCGGTCACGGGCAGCAGTGGCAAGACCACGACCAAGGAGATCCTGGGAGCGATACTGCACCGGGCCAGTTGCAGCCTGGTCTCGGAGGCGTCGTTCAACGCCGAGGTCGGCCTGCCGATGTCGGTGCTGCGAATGACCGGACAGGAGCGGTTCGCCGTGTTCGAGGTCGGCATCAACTCCATCGGCGAGATGGAGCGCTACGCCGCGCTGGCACGGCCGGACCACGCGCTGATCACCAACATCGGCAGCGCACACGTCGGGCGGCTCGGCAGTCGCCGCGACATCGCGCGCGAGAAGGGTGCGTTGCTGCGATCGGTCCCTGCGACCGGTTGCGTGTACCTGCGCGAGCAGGAGCCGGCGGCCGAGGTGCTGCAGGCCGGGGTCTGCGCGCGGGTCATCAGGTATGGAGCGAATTCGACGATCGGGTACGAGCGAAGCGAGAATCTGGGGCTGGATGGCTGGTCCATCCATTGGGAGGGGCTCCAATTCCGCTTCTCTCTACCCGGTCGTCACAATCTCGACAACGCGTTGGCGGCGCTGACGGTGGCCGCGGAGCTGGGATTCGATCCCCAAACCGTCGCCGCCGGGATTGAGGCGGTGCGGCCGGCTCCCGGCCGCCTGACCGTGCACCGGGGCCGCTGCACGGTCATCGATGACGGCTACAACGCCAACCCGGAGTCGGTGCGGGCGGCCCTGGCCCTGCTGGGCGACGAGCGGCTGGGCGAGGAGCGATCGCCCGCTCGTCGGGTGGTGGTCCTGGGACCGATGCTGGAGCTTGGCCGCTACGGTGCCCGCGCGCACCTCGATCTGGCGCAGCCGTTGATCGACGCCGGGATCGACATACTGTGCTGCTTCGGAGCGGCCACCCGACCGCTCCGCGACGCGTTCGCCGACCAGATCGGCAGAGCGGACGCGGCGGACCGCGCCATCTGGACGGAAACCATCGAAGGGATCGACGGCCGGCTGCGTGCCATCGTGCGGGACGGTGATCTGGTGCTGTTGAAGGCATCTCGAGCCTTCCGCATCGAACGGCTGCTCCCGACGCTGGACGTCGACACCTCAGATCCCACGGGACGGTGTGATGGCTAACGGCGATGCGCCGGCGGGGCACCGCCGCACCGATCTCACGCTGATCGTCATCCTGATCACCCTCACCGGAATCGGCCTGGGGGTGCTGCTGTCGGCTTCGCACTACCGCGCGCAGCACGTGTTCGGCGACTCGCTGTACTTCGTCAGGCGCCAGGCGCTGTTCATCCTGATCGGGACGATCGCGGCGGTCGTGGTCTCCCGGGTGGACGCAAGGGTCCTGGGGCGCCTGTCGATCCCGCTGCTCGCGCTCTCGGGCGTACTGATGGCGCTGACGCTGATCCCCGGCATCAGCGAGCCGATACAGGGGGCGCGGCGCTGGCTGGTGGTGGCCGGCATCTCCTTCGAACCGTCGGAGCTCGTCAAGTTCACGCTGGTGCTGTACCTGGCATCGATGCTGTCACGCAAGTACGACGCCAGAACCGACGCCGTCAATACGCTGCTGCCGCCGGTCATCGTGGTGTGCGTCTTCGCGGCGCTGATCTACCTGCAGAACGACTTCTCCACCGCGGCGCTGCTGATACTGGTCACCGGCATCATCTTCTTTATCGGTCGGGTGCAGTTCCGGTACTTCGTCGCCCTCGCGCTGGTGGGCGTTCCGCTCGCGGCGATGATGATCTTCACGCGCGTCCATCGCGTCGAGCGGGTCATCGCGTTCTTCAATCCGGAGGCGGATCCGACGGGATTCGGCTACCAGGTGCTGGCGGCACGCCAGGCGCTCACGTCCGGGGGGTTGACCGGGCTCGGGCTCGGCCAGGGCGTCCGCAAGCTCGGCGATGTTCCGGAGATTCACTCCGACTTCGTGTTTGCGGTCGTGGGCGAGGAGGCCGGACTGATCGGCGTCGCGATCGTGCTGGCCCTGTTCGTGGCGTTCGCCTCCCGCGGCTATCAGATCGCCGGCATGGCTCAGGATCGCTTCGACGCCTACCTGGCGTGCGGGATCACCACGTCCGTGACCGTGCAGGCATTCGCCAACATCGCCGTGGTCGCCGGCCTGCTGCCGGCAACCGGGATCCCGCTGCCGCTGTTCTCTCACGGAGGATCCGCGATGGTGATGACCCTGGTGATGGCAGGCGTGCTCTGCGGCATCAGCCGGCGCGCGGCAGGGGGCGCATCACTGGCGGCCGGCGCCGGACTGCCCGGCCGGGTGCGACCCGTGGGAGCGCGCGGTGCGTAGGGCCGCGCTGGCCGTGCTGCTGGTCGGCGGCGTGGTGGTGATGGGACTGCTGACCCAGTTCCTGTTCAGCAGCCTCATCGCCCCGCAACTCCTGATCAGAAAGATCGTCGTCTACGGCGAGTTCCCGGTTTCGACCGTGGAATTGAAGCGCATCGCGGGGCTCGACGGTGAAGATCACGTCTTCGATGTCGACACCCAGGCCATCGCCGAGCGGATCGGCGCCCACCCGATGGTCCGATCGGCGTCGGTGCGAACCCGCATCCCGGGCACGCTGGAGATCACCGTGACTCGGCGCCAGCCGCTGGCGATGTCGCTGCCGACGATCGAGGGCCGCAGCGTGCCGGTGGTGTTCGACGCCAGCGGGGTCATCATGGAAGTCGATCCCGGCACGGCGCCGGAGTTGCCGATCGTGTCCGGGCTTCGCTTCGTCCAGCCGCCACGCCCGGGAGTCATGCTGCCGGACGAGCTGCTGCCGGCCGTCTCCGCTTTGGCCGCCGTCAGGGATGGCGATTCACGGCTGTACGGCCTGATCTCGGAAGTGGTGGTGACCACCACCGACACGGGTGCGCTCGACCTGTCGTTCTATCCCAGCATCTACCCGGTCGCGGTGCGGTTGGGCCCGCGCCTGGACATCGAGGTGATCAGGCATGCGTTCGTGGCGCTCGACGTGCTGGACGCCGACGGCACGTCGCCCCTCCCCCGGGAGATCGACTTTCGCGGCGGAGAGGCGGTCTACGTCGAGCCGCCCGCGTCACGGTCGCAGGTAGCTGCTCCGTACGCGCGGTCGACGGATGCCTGAGGTGAGGGGGTAGCGTGGCACGGGAAGACGTGATCGTCGGGTTGGACATCGGCACCAGCAAGGTGTGCGCGATCATCGCGCAGATCGGGCACGAGGGAGGGCTTGAGATCATCGGCGTCGGCACCACCCCGTCGCGGGGACTGCGCCGCGGCGTGGTCATCAACATCGACGCCACCGTGCGCTCGCTCCTGAACGCCGTGGAGGCTGCCGAGATGATGTCCGGCCGGGAAGTCACGGGGACCTTCGCGGGCATCGCCGGCGGCCATATCGAGGGGATCAACTCGCGAGGGGTCGTCGCCGTCACGGGCAGGGACCGGGAGATCACGCGCGACGACGTGGAGCGCGTGATCGACGCCGCCAAGGCGATCGTCATACCCATGGACCGGGAGGTCGTCCACGTGATCCCGCAGGAGTTCACCGTCGACCAGCAGGACGGCATACGGGATCCGATCGGGATGATGGGCGTGCGGCTGGAGGCCGAGGTCCACATCATCACCGGTGCGGTTTCCTCGGCACAGAACATCATCCGCTGCATCAACCGCGCCGGCTTCAAGGCCGACGACATCGTCCTGGAGCCACTGGCCGCCGCCGCGGCCGTGCTGAGCAGGGACGAGCAGGAGTTGGGCGTGCTGCTGGTCGACATCGGTGGCGGCACGACTGACACTCTCGCCTATCTGGACGGTGCACCGTACCTGACCAATGTTCTCGCACTCGGCGGCGACCAGGTCACCAGCGACATCTCCATCATGCTGAAGACGCCCATGGAAGTGGCCGAGCGTCTCAAGCACGAGGCGGGGAGCTGCCATCCCGACGAGCTGGACGACGACGAAGTCGAAGCCAGCATTCCGGGGGTGGGTGGCCGCCCGCCGCGGCCCATCAAGCGAAGCCGCCTTACGGAGATCATTCGGCCGCGCATGACCGAAGTGTTCGGGATGGTAAAGGATCAGTTGGACCGTGCCGGGTACCTCAAGCTGCTGAGCGGCGGCGTCGTGCTGACCGGCGGCGGCGCGCTGCTGCCCGGTGCGGCGGAGCTGGCGACCGACGTGTTGGGACTGCCGGCGCGGATCGGACATCCCAGGCCCATGGGCGGACTGGTGGAGGAGTACCGCAGCCCGCAGTTCGCTACGGGTGTCGGCCTGGTGATGTACGGCCACGGCAAGCGGCGCCCGGAACACTTCGACATGGATACCAGCGAAAGCGGCTACGACAGCGTCTGGGACCGCATGAAACGCTGGTTTCGCGAATTCATATGAATACTATATGATACGTGTGGTCATCGAAGGAGGGGACGATGACGATTGAGATACATGATGGGGAGCCGCGGTCTCTCACCGAGATCAAGGTTCTCGGCGTAGGAGGGGGCGGCAGCAACGCCGTCAACCGCATGATCGCTTCCGGACTGCGCAATGTGCGCTTCCTGGCGGTGAACACCGACCTGCAGGCGCTGGAGTTGAGCCGATCGGAGTTGAAGGTGCCGATCGGCTCGCGGCTGACCGCGGGGCTGGGGGCCGGCGGCGATCCCGAAATCGGCGAGAAGGCGGCGTTGGAGGATCAACAACGGCTTGAGGAAGTGCTCCGCGATGCCAACATGGTGTTCATCACCGCCGGCATGGGCGGCGGCACCGGTACCGGCGCCGCTCCCGTGATCGCGCGCACGGCTCGGGAAGCCGACATCCTGACCGTCGGCGTCGTGACCAAGCCGTTCGAGTTCGAAGGCGCGCGCAAGATGGCGTTGGCCGAAGACGGAATCGAGCGGCTCCGCAAGGAAGTGGACACACTGATCATCATTCCCAACCAGCAGTTGCTGCGGATCGTGGAGAAGAAGACCTCCATGAAGGAAGCGTTCTATCTCGCCGACGACGTGCTGCGCCAGGGGGTGCAGGGCATTTCCGACCTCATAACCGAGCCGGGCGAAATCAACATCGACTTCGCCGACGTGCGCACCGTGATGAAGGAAAAGGGCGATGCGTTGATGGGCGTCGGCGTGGGAACGGGGGAGAATCGCGCCGTGGACGCGGCGACCAACGCCATCAACAACCCGCTCCTGGAGCATGCCCGCATCGACGGGGCGCAGGGGATCCTGGTCAACGTGACCGGGGGCGAGGATCTGTGTCTCACCGAGTACGAGGACGTGCTCAAGATCATCACCGCCGCCTCCGACGAAGCGCTGGTGATCGCGGGGATGGCGACCAATCCGGACCTCAACGACGAGTTGCGCGTGACCGTGATCGCCACGGGCTTCAACCGGGAGGCCGAGCAGGCCGAGCCGGAGGAGGCAGCCGACGACGAGGTCGACGTGTTCTCCTACGAGGAGTGGATGAGCCTGAACGGCGGCCGGGGAAGTCGCAACGGCGGGGCGCACCGGGGGCGCGCTGACGATGATCTGAACGTCCCGGCGGTGCTGCGGGAACAGCAGCGCGCTGCCCACCTCGAGTCCCGGCAGACCGAACCCTGAGCGAGCTCGACGCTGACTTCGGCGCGCATCTGAGCGCCGAGCTCGCGCTGGCCGCGACGAGCGTGGCCACGTACCGGCAGGAGTGCCGGACGTTCGAGTGCTTCTGCGTCGAGCGCGGCATCGCGATCGCGAACGCCCGCGCCGCCGACATCATCGACTACCTGATCGAGCGCCAGCGGGGCGGGATCGACGCTCGCACCGCGGCCAAGTCGGTCAGCGCGCTGCGAGCGCTGTATCGATTCCTGCAGGCGGAAGGAAGAGCAGCGGCGAATCCGGCCGCGCTGATCGATCCGCCGCGGCCGACGCGCAAGCTGCCTGCCGTCCTCAGCCCCTCCGACGTGGATCGCGTGCTGGCAGCCGTGGACACGAGCACGCCGTCCGGGCTGCGCGACCGGGCGCTGTTCGAGATGATCTATTCCTGTGGCCTGCGGGTCAGCGAGGCGGTGGCGCTGCAGGTGACCTCCCTGCATCAGGACCAGGGCTTCGTCACGGTATCCGGCAAGGGCGGACGTCAGCGCCTGGTGCCGTTGATGGGCGAGGCGCTCGACTGGATCCAGCGCTATCTGCAAGACGGCCGGCCGGTGCTGGCCGCGCATGCGGGAGAGGCGGCGCTGTTCCTCAACCGCTCGGGCCGCCGGCTCACACGCGCCGGCATGTGGAAGCGGTTCCAGGAGGCCGCCGTGAGGGCGGGGGTCGGCGGCAAGCTGCACGCACTGCGTCACTCGTTTGCCACCCACCTGCTGGGGGGAGGCGCCGATCTTCGTTCCGTGCAGGAACTGCTCGGTCACGCGGATATCACGACCACCCAGATCTACACCCACCTGGACGCCACCGATTTGCGTGACGCGCACCGCCGTCACCATCCGCGAGGGAGCGCCGGAACCTAAAGCACCGCGGACGTGCTGCCGTTTGTATGGTCGGAGGACGGAAGTGCGGTTGCAGGGCGGGGAACGGGTTACGGGGGCTGATGGACGCTGTCCGGAAGCGGCCGGCGATCTTCTCGTCGCCGCCCTGGCGATCGATCGCATCGGCTGCCTGAACGCGATGGAGAAGCTGCGCCTGCTCGATCGCGCCCCGGACGTGAGTGCCGTCTCGCGACTCACTCCCCGCATGGTGCGGGAGGTGTCGGCGCGCCGCCTGCGCGCCGTCCCGGAGGAGCCCGGCACGCTCGTGGAGGCCGCGGCGCGGGAGCGATCGCGCTTGACGCAGCTTGGCGGAGGCTGCATGTTGTACGGCAGCAGGCGGTATCCGCCGCTGCTGACGGCGATCCACGATCCGCCGTTCCTGCTGTACTACCGTGGCCATCACCCTGAGCTTCTCGCGTCCGCCGATCACCTGTCGGTCGTCGGCACCCGTCGCCCGTCGGGGGCGGGCCGGCGCGCGGCGTTCGAGGTCGGATTCCAGGCGGCACGGCGGGGCGCGACCGTAGTGTCGGGGCTTGCGCGCGGCGTCGACACGGAGGCTCACAGGGGTTGCGTGGCCGCCGGCGGCCGCACGGTGGCCGTCCTGGGAACCGGCGTCGACACGATCTACCCGGCTTCGAGCGCATCGGTGGCGCGTTCCCTGATCGCCGCCGAAGGCCTTCTCCTCTCCGAGTACCCGCTGGGCACGCAGCCGCGCCGGCATCATTTCCCGAGCCGGAACCGGATCATCAGCGGCCTGTCGACCACGCTCGTCGTGATCCAGGCGCCGGAGGGATCCGGAGCGCTGATCACGGCCGACCATGCTCTCGATCAGGGCCGGGAGGTGGTGGTGCATGCCGCCGGCCTGGGTGACGCGCAGTGTTCAGCCGGCAGCGACGCACTGGCGGCCGACGGCGCTCACGTCATCGAAACCGCCGCCGGCGCGCGTGCACGGGTTCCGGGCCCGGTCAGGGGTGATGCCGGCGTGGGCAAGAGGCTTTCGCGGTCGCTGCAGGCAGAGCTGACCGGCGCGTCGTCCTGCTACGGGGGTGATGATGGTTGACACCTTCGTCGCCTATCTCAACGCCGTCCGGCACAGTTCCCCCGCCACCGTCGCTGCGTATCGGCGGGAGGTGGAGCGGTTTCTCCGCTCTACCGGCACCGAGGATCCCCGTTCGGTCCAGCCCGCTGCCGTACGCCGTTATCTCGCCACGCTCGCGCAGGAGGGCCTGGGCCCACGGTCGGTGAATCGGGCGATGAGTGCAATCCGCTCCTTCTATCGATTCCTGCGGCGTTATGACGCCGACACTCCGGATCCCACCGCGGGTCTGCGCGGCCTGCGCGCCGATTCGCGGTTGCCCGTCTTCCTGTTCGAGGACGAGGCCGCGGCCGTGTTGGACTCCGCGGCCGTGTTGGACCCCGCGGCCGAGTCGCCGGGGACGGGAGACGGCCTGACGGCCGTGCGGGACGCGGCGCTGCTGGAGTTCCTGTACGCGACCGGTTGCCGCGTCGCGGAGGCAGCGGCCCTGCGGCTCGAGGACGTTCAGCTCGAAGCGCGTACCGCCCGGGTGACCGGCAAGGGCGGCAAGCAGCGGATGGTCTACCTGACGGAGTCGGCGGCCCGCTCGCTGCGAACGTACCTGCGCGACCGGTTCGCCGCGAACCCCGAGTCGCGGTCGGTGCCCGCGGTCTTTCTCAACCGGCGGGGCGGCGCCCTCAGCGACCGCGGCATGCGCCTTGCGGTAAGCCGCTACCGCCACCAGGTCGGCAAGCCGGTCTCGCCGCACACCTTCCGGCACAGCTTCGCGACGCACCTGCTCAACGGCGGCGCCGACATCCGTACGGTGCAGGAGCTGCTTGGCCACGCCAGCCTGTCCACCACCCAGGTCTATACCCACACCAGCGTGGACCGGCTCCGTGACGTTTATGCCGTCGCCCACCCCCACGCCCGGCGGGCCCGCCCGGGAACCGCGACGTGACCGCACGCGACGGGTGGGCGCACGCCACCACCGTGGTCGCCGTCCGCCGCGACGGCACGCTGGCACTGGCGGCCGACGGTCAGGTGTCCCTGGAGGCGACCGTGGTGAAGAGCACCGCGCGCAAGGTGCGAACGCTGATGGGCGGCAGGATCGCGGTCGGCTTCGCCGGCGGCACGGCGGACGCCTTCACGCTGTTCGAACGCTTCGAGGCGAAGGTGAAGGAGTTCGGCGGGGACTTGATGCGTGCGTCGGTGGAGCTGGCAAAGGAGTGGCGCTCCGATCGGGTTCTGCGGCGGTTGGAGGCGTTGCTGGTCGCAGGGGACGCGCACGCCACGTTTCTGATCACCGGCAACGGCGACGTGCTGGAGCCGGATCACCCTGTTGTGGGGATCGGTTCGGGAGGCGCATACGCCGCCGCTGCGGCGCGTGCCTACCTGGACGCCTCGGATCTCCCGGCTCGAGAGATAGCCCAGCGCGCGATGGCGATCGCGGCCGACATCTGCGTGTACACGAACGATCGGATCGTCATCGAGGAGGTTTCGCCCAAGGCCGATTCGCCCAAGTCCGATTCGCCCAAGTCCGATTCGCACTGGGCCGATTCGCCCAAGGAGAGGGTCGATGACCGTTGATCTGGACCAGTTGACGCCGGCGCAGATCGTCGAGCAGCTCGATCGCTACATCGTCGGTCAGCACAGGGCCAAGCGGGCAGTCGCCATCGCGCTGCGCAACCGGATGCGCAGGCGCAGGCTGCCGAGCGAGTTGCGCGACGAGGTTTCCCCCAAGAACATCGTCATGATCGGGCCGACCGGCGTCGGCAAGACCGAGATCGCACGACGGCTGGCCAAGCTGTGCGGCGCGCCGTTTCTGAAAGTGGAGGCCACCAAGTACACGGAAGTCGGCTATGTCGGTCGCGACGTGGAGTCCATGATCCGCGACCTGACCTCCGTGGCCGTGGCAATGGTCAAGGCGGAACAGCAGGCAGGCGTCCAGGAAGAGGCGGAACGCCGGGTCGAGGACCACCTGCTGGAGCTGCTGCTGCCGGGGCCAGGGGGCGGGCCGGGGCCAGGAGGCGGGCCGGAGCCAGCGGCCGCCACTCCCGCCGCCGACGCGGCCAAGCCCGAAGCCGGGAACAGCACCGCGGACAAGCTTCGTGAGAAACTGCGGGCGGGCGACCTGGACGACCGGCCGGTGGAGGTCACCGTCAGCGCCCAGCAGTCGCCCAACGTGTCCATCCTGTCCGGGCAGGGAGTCGAGGAGATGGACCTCAACTTCAGCAACTTCTCCAACCTGTTGGGCGGCAAGGCCACCAAGAAGAAGAAGGCGTCGATCAAGCGAGCGCGGCAGATGCTGTTGAACGAAGAGATCGACCGGCTGGTGGACATGGACCGGGTTTCGGAGTTGGCGGTCGAACGTGTACAGGAGATGGGGATCATCTTCCTGGACGAGCTGGACAAGATCGCGTCACGCGAGGGCCGCAACGGCGTGGACGTCTCGAGGGAGGGCGTGCAGCGGGACATCCTTCCGATCGTCGAGGGCAGCAAGGTCAATACGCGACACGGCGTGGTTGACACCACGCACGTGCTGTTCATCGCCGCCGGCGCGTTTCACATGTCCAAGCCATCGGATCTGATCCCGGAGCTCCAGGGCCGTTTCCCGATTCGCGTCGAGTTGCAGCAGCTGTCCCGTGAGGACTTCGAACGGATCCTCACGCAGCCGGAGAACGCCCTGATCAAGCAGTACACGGCGTTGCTCGGGACCGAGGGAGTGGAACTCGAATTCACTCCGGAAGCGATCGTGCGCATCTCCGAAGTCGCGAACGAGGTGAACTCCAGCACCGAGAATATCGGAGCGCGAAGGCTGCACACGATTCTGGAGCACATCCTCGAGGAGGTGTCGTTCCACGCACCCGACGCAAAGGGGCAGAAGATTACGGTGACCGACCAGTACGTGGACGAACGGCTGGCCGGCATCATCGAGGATCGTGACCTGACGCGCTTCATCCTGTAGCAGGACTCCCATTCCACCTGGCGCACGTTGACGGCCCACCCGTCCCGGGTTAGGGTCGGGGCTCGTTTCGGCGTCACTGGGAGGGGACGATGGGGAAGGCGGCACGCGCCGCACGAACCGAGCGCGACGACACTGAATGACGATCGACCGCGGTCCGCGGCGGCGTCCGCACTCCGGGCCGCACTCTGCCTGCTGTTCTCTGCCCGACTGCGCGCGCCCCGCGTGCTGCCGCGCCGCTCCGGTACGGCAGCGCGCCGGTGGATCGAGGCGCAGATGCACCGCTTGGCGGTGTGGCGTGCCCTGATGTATACATGCTAACATGGCGACAGGCGGGGTGGCTTGGAAGACCGATGACGACGGCAGCGAAGCTGGGCGGCGGCCCGCGCGGAGTGGGGCGCTCGTGATCAAGGCGAATCCGCGCTGGCAGGAGATGCCGGAGAACGACCTGTGGAACCGCTATCGAAAGCGGCGGGACCCGTCCATCCGGGAGTACTTCGTGCATCAGTACGCGCCGCTGGTGAAGTACGTGGCGGGACGGGTCGCGATCGGAATGCCGAGCGCTGTCGATTTCGACGACCTGGTGCAGTGCGGGATGTTCGGGTTGTTCGACGCCATCAGCAAGTTCGATCCCACCAAGCACGTCAAGTTCAAGACGTACGCGGTGACCCGTATTCGCGGCGCGATCTTCGACGAGCTGCGTGCGATCGACTGGGTGCCGCGGTCGGTGCGTCAGAAGGCGCGGGAAGTGGAGGACACGGTCCGCGAACTGGAGGCCGGCCTGGGACGGGCGGCGACCGACGAGGAGATCGCAGGAGGCATGGGTGTCAGCGTTCAGGAATTCCAGCGGGTTCTGGTCCGGATCGCCGGCACCGCGGTCGTATCGCTGAACGATGTCTGGCACGGCGGTGAGGACGAGGATCGCGTGTCGATCGAGGACAACATCGAGTCGCCGACGGAGTCCGGGCCCGCGACCATCGCCGAGAAGGAAGAGATGAGGCGGGTGATCGTGGAGGCGATCAGGGAGTTGCCGGAGAACGAGCAGCAGGTCCTTGCGCTGTACTACTACGAGGAGTTGACCCTCAAGGAGATCGGGCAGGTGCTGGAGGTGACCGAGTCACGCGTGTCGCAGCTTCACACCAAGGCCCGATTGCGCCTGCGGACCAAGCTCACGAACGTCAAGCGCGGCATCTGAGGCCGCGGGGCGCCCCGGAAGGCGCCAAGCCCTCACCGCAGGGTGAGGCGCACCTCCAGACCGTCGCTGATCGGTGTTCCCGGCGGCGGACTCTGCCCGCGTACGAAGCCGTTGCCGATCAGTTGCACGCGCAACCGGCTGTCGCTCAGCAGGGGCAGCAGACTGCGCTTCGGGAGCCCCCGATAGTCGCCGATCGCCGCTTCCCGTATCACCGGAGCGGCTGGCGTTTGCCGCGTGATGGCACCCTGGTACCGCACGCGCGGTGATTCGGCGCTCGACAGCGACAGGTACGGCACGAGGAAGGCGGCGGCTTCCGCGAACAGCGGAGCCGCGATCAGGCCGCCGTATCGGGAAGGCCCTCGCGGATTGTGAATGGCGACGTAGAAGATCACCTGCGGGTTCTCGGTCGGCGCAATGGCCAGGAACGACGCGATCACCGCGTCGTCGGAATAGGATCCCGTGTTCTCGTCAAGTATCTCCGCGGTGCCGGTCTTGCCGGAGACCCGAAGGCCGGGAACGCGGGCCAGCACGGCCGTGCCCCCGGGCTCGGTCGCGCCTTCCATCATGGCAAGCATGGTGCGGGCGACCGCGGGTCTCACGACCCGGCGCACCGGTTCGGGCAGAAAGTCCTTGACGGTGGTGCCGTCGGCGCCGACCACCCGCCGTACGATCCGCGGCCGCATCATCACTCCGTCGTTGGCGATGGCGCTGGCGGCGCGCATGATCTGCACCGCCGACACCGCCACTTCCTGACCCATCGTCACGGTCGGCTTGGAGCGCAGCGACCACCGCTCGACGTCGTGGAAGATGCCGGCGGTCTCACCGGAGAAGGGAAGGTCGACCGCGGAGCCAAATCCGAATGCGTTGAGCGCGGCATGGAAGCTCCCGTCGTCGATCCGGTCGGAGGCGTAGCCGGCACCCGCGTTGCACGAATACCTGATGATGTCCGCGGTAGTGATCGTGCCGTGTTTCTTCAGGTCCGCGATCCGGATGGTGCCGCCGCCCGGCGTTTGGCGTGTGTAGTAGCCGCCACAATAGAAGGTATCGGTCGGCGTTACCGCACCGCTCTCCAGCAAGGACGCAATCGAGAACACTTTGAACACGGACCCGGGTTCGTACGCGACCGCGACGGGACGGTTGATGCGGGTCTGCGCCGAGCTCGTGCCGATCGAGTTCGGGTCGTAGCGCGGCGATGCCGCATAGGCCAGCAACTCCCCGGTCTGCGGCACCATGACCAGGATCGTTACCCACCGGGCCCGGTGCTCGGTACGCGCACGAACCGCGATCTGCTCCATCGCGTATTGCACGTTCACGTCGATGGTGAGCACCACCTGGTGGCCGCGCACGAGTTGTTCTCCTGGCTGGACGACGGCCGGCGACAGCACGTGATCGAAGGTGTTCTCGATCCCGTCAAGTCCGACGTCGTCGACACCCACGAAGCCGAGCACATGGCTGGCAAGTTCCTGCTCGGGGTAGGTGCGCCCGAACTCGGCTTGCAGCGACACGCCGCGCAGTTCGCCGGCCTGCAGATGCGTGCGCAGTTGCGCCGACTCGGTCGGCGTGATCTTGCGCTTGAGATACGCGAAGTGGGGCCGGCCCCGGAGCCGCTGTTCCAGCCGCGACCGGTCGAGGTCCAGCACTTCGCTCAGCGTGGCCGCGGCTGCCGCGGGGTCGGTTACGTCCGGGGTCCAGACCGAAACCGAGTCGAAACGCGTTGCGATCGCCAGCAGCCGCCCGTTGCGGTCCAGTATGGGCCCGCGTTCGACGTCGGAAACCTGCACGGCGGCGCGCGGATCCGGCAACGGCTGGACGACCATCAGCCAGACGAACCGAGCCGCGATCGCCACGGCAAGAACGCCCAAGCCCACGATCACCGTCCACATGCGGTAGCGTTCGCGCGCTTCCAACATCGGTGCCGTGCGGGTCCCCGGAAAATGTAATAGGTGGCGCGGGATGTGTCGATACAGAGGACGATGGTACGTGCACTCCACGCGCAAAGAGTCGCCGCACCCGATCGCGCTCGTGCCGCGTTCGTCCGCGAGTTGAAGAGGCAGAGCGCCGCCAGCCTCCGTCCGCGCCATTCGCGGTTCGATGAACCGTTCGACTTCAGCCCCGGCCGGGCCGCGCAGTTGACGGTCGTCCCGGCCGGCGTGTCGGAAGCAGCCGACCGCGCGCGCGCCGCATCGCTGCGGTCCCTGTGGCGGCGCGGGCTGTTCGACCGGTTGCAGAGCCGCCTGCGCGGCAGGTTCCGCGTGATCGTGAACGTGGCGGTGGCCGTCGCCGCAGCGGTGATACCCGCCGGTCTGGTGATCGCCGCCGCCCGGCCTCAGGCGCCGCCGACGGTGCCCGGGCCTGCCGACAGTCTCATTCACCGTGACGTGGCGCCGGCTGACTCGAGCTCGGCGGAGGCCGCGTGGGATGCGGTTCCCGATCTGTCGCTCCGCTCGTATCTGGTCCGGGCGGACGATTCACTCTCGGAGATCGCGCACCGCTTCGGAATCGACCTCGACACCCTGATCAGCTTCAACGCCATCCGCGACGTGAGCGATCTGCAGGAGGGCGCGGAACTGACGATACCGAACGCGTCAGGGCTCTCCTATTCGGTGCGTTCAGGTGACACGCTCAGCGACATCGCCGCCCGGCACGGTGTGCGCCTGACGGAGTTGATGGAGTGGAATGACCTGCCGTCGTCCGCGCTCGGCGTGGGGCAGAAGCTGTTCATTCCGGGCGCTTCGTTGCCGATGAACGCACGGAACGCCGTCCTCGGCAGGCTGTTCCTCAAACCCGTGCCCGGACGGGTCGTCACGCCCTTCGGTGACCACCCCGATCCGGTCACGGGCATCCGCCGCTTCCATGACGGGATCGACATCGAGCATGCGGCCGGCACCCCGGTCGCCGCCTCCATGGCGGGGCGGGTGGGCCGCGTGGGAGTCAACGGCACCTACGGACGGTACCTGGTGCTGGTGCATGCCGACGGCTACCAGACCCTGTACGCGCGTCTGTCACAGGCGCATGTGGTGGCAGGCGCACTGGTGGCCCAGAGCCAGGTTATCGGCACGATGGGCGCACCGGGAGACAGCACGAGCAGCCACCTGCACTTCGCGATCTTCAAGGCTGGCCAGCCTGTTGACCCGAGCCGCTATCTGCACTAGCATGATGCGCGCTCGTGGAGGGGCGCGTTGATCGAATCCTGCCGGTAGGCATCGTGATCCTGTCGGTGATCCTCATTGCTGCCCAGTCCGGCGGCTGGTACCTGACGAAGAAGGCCACCCTCGAACGGGACTACCTGCATCTGCCGGAACGATGGTTCGAGGTTCTGCACGAGCCTCGCGTCATTCCCGCGGCCGTCCTGCCCGCAGGCGGCGCAGCTTCGGCGGCTTGGCCGCTGCCCATCGCCACCATGCGCTACGTGGCGCAGCCGGGCGACAACATGACCCACATCAAGAATCGGTTCGGGCTGACGCTGGACACGCTGTCAAGCGTCAACCGCGACGCCGGTTCCGGCGTCCACAACGTCAAGATCGGTGAGGTCTTCACGATTCCGAACCAGGACGGACTCTTTCTGAAGGTCGAGAGCAGGGATCACCTGGAGACCGTGGCAGGCGATCACGGGCTGGCCGGCAGCGACGTGCTGGCCGCCAATCCCGGCTTCGACGCCCAGTCTGTGAGCGGTGAGCTGTTCTTCCCCGGCGCCCAGAACTCCGGGTTCGAGCGCCTGCTGAGGATGGGTCTGGGGTTCAGCCGGCCACTGTACGGAGGCTGGGTGAGCTCACCGTTCGGGATGCGCGTACATCCCTTCAGCGGCAAGTGGCGCATGCACCGCGGCGTCGACATCGCTGCGCCGCACGGGACCCCGGTGCAGGCGGCCGCGGACGGTCGCGTCGAGCGGGTGGCACGCGACGGCGTCCTGGGGAGATACGTCGTGATCGACCATGGAGCGCGCTCCTACCAGTCGCTGTACGCGCATCTCTCCTCCGTCCACGTCAACGTTGGAGAGCTGGTCTCCACCGGCAACACGATCGGCCGCGTCGGTTCGACCGGCCAGTCCACCGGCCCCCATCTCCACTTCGAGCTGTGGAGCCGGCGGCAGCCGATCGACCCGGCCTCGCAGGTGCCCGGCCTCTAGCGCCCCGCGATCGGCGCCGTGCAACGGCGCCGATCGCGGCCCAGCCCCTCCTTTGGCTCGGAGCGCATCGGTTCCCGATGCGTTCCTCGCCGGATACTGGTAGCCCCGGCGCCCTTGGCGCCGTTTGCATAGGCGGAGCGGTCAGACCACGGGCGTCGCTTGGCCCATGGCCCACGGGTCGATGCAGGTCAGGCTGACGGATCCGCGGGCGAGCACGTCGATGTCGGTCCCTTCCTCGGGGTCGCGGATGGCGGCAGCCCCCACATGGCGCAGCACGTCTCCGTGGCGCTCGAAGCAGGAGCCGTAGCGCGCGCGCTCCAACGCGCACGGGACCAGCCGCCAGTCGCCGGCCAGCCGCGCCGGAAAGTTCACGCTCCAGGTGACGGGACGTTCGGTCCGGCGTTCGCCGGGTGGACGAACTTGCGCCATCAGGTCGGCCAGCAGCGTGGGCAGCAGGTCATCGAGCCGCGCGACGGCGTCTCCCAACTCCGTTCCCGGATCCGCCGGTGCGCGGGCGGCCCAGCGGCCGAATCCTGCCGGGGTGAGTTGCTGCGAGAGGGCGACCGCCGGAATGAACGCGATGTTGGCTTCCAGGCACGCGCCGATGGTGCCGGATGAGGCCGCGTAGGAGACGCCGGTGTTCTCACCGGCGTTCACGCCGGACAGGACCAGGTCGGGCGCGCGCGGACCGAGCAGATGGCAGCCGGCGTTGACGCAGTCGGCCGGCGTGCCTCCCAGGGTGAAACCGGTCACGGCGTGACCGGCTCGATCCCGGTGGTCATGGCGTACCAGCGGGAGGTCGGCGTAGCGGGTCATCGCCTTCGCCGTCCAACTCCGCTCAGAGGCGGGCAGGACCACCGTGACGGCTCCAAGCGAGGCAGCGGCTCTGACCAGCGGGGCCACGAACGGCGACTCGGGGCCGTCGTCGTTGGTCACCAGAATGTTTACGCCGTCAGGGTGCATGCCGTCCGTGTCCATGGTGTCGGGAGCTTCGAACGAAGGCTGGTCAGCGTCCGTGGCAGAACTTGAACTTCTTGCCGCTTCCGCAGTAGCAGGGCTCGTTGCGTCCGAGCTTCCGCTCCGCCTGCGGCGTGGAAGGTCCCGGCAGTGCCGGTCCCGCGCCGGCGGGAGATGCGACCGCGGCAGCCGATCCGACCGGCGTGGCCCGCCGGCTGGGCGCACGGCGGGCGGGTATCGCCGAGGCTCCTTCCGCGTCGCCCTGCTGCATCGCTGCGAATTGTCCCAGCTCGCGATGCATGGTCGCCATGCCCTGCGGCTGCGGTCTGCGCGCCGGCCGGCCGGCGCCCGCCGTGCCGTTTCCGGTCCGGATCGTGACTCGGAAGATCTTCTCCGCAATGGTGTTGCGGATGCCGGCGAGCATCTCGTCGAAGATCTGAAAACCCTCGAGCTTGTACTCCAGCAAGGGGTTCTTCTGGCTGTAGGTGCGCAGGTACACCGCGTCGCGCAGTGCGTCGAGATTCTCCAGGTGATCCTGCCACCGGGCGTCGATGAGACGCAGATACTCGTAGCGGATGAACAGATTGAAGTTGGCCGTTCCGACCAGATCCGCCTTCTCGGCAAGATGGGCGCCCATCGCGGCCACCACCCGGTCGCGCACCTCGCCGCCGCGCAGATCGGCCAGCGCCGCCTCCCCGTCCGGCATGGCGAATCCGAACCGGGAGCGCAACGCGGAGAGCGTCCCGGCTACCGAGTACTCGGCGCCGCCGGTCAACTCATCGACCGCCGCCGTGGCGGTCTCCCGTACCCGGCCGAGCAGATCGTCATCCGCCATGATCTCGTCGCGCTTTCCGTAGATGTACTTGCGCTGCTCGTTGAGCACGTTGTCGAAGTCCAACAGGTGCTTGCGCAGTTCGAAGTTCCGCTCCTCGACCCGCTTCTGCGCGCGGGCGATCGACTTGTTCAGCCACGGATGGGCCAGGGGCTCCCCGTCCTTCATGCCCACCTTCGACATCATGCTCCGCAGGTTTTCACCGAACAGGCGCATCAGGTCGTCGTCCAGCGAGATATAGAAACGGGACGATCCGGGGTCGCCCTGACGCCCGGAGCGGCCGCGGAGCTGGTTGTCGATCCGGCGCGACTCGTGGCGCTCGGTGCCGAGCACGTGCAATCCGCCGGCGCCGCGGACCGTGTCGTAGCGGTGGCGCCAGTCATCGAGCTCGCGTTCGTAGATGGTCCTGAACCGCTCCTCGTCACCGGCGGCGTCGCCGGTCCCATCGCCGTTGTCGGCAGCATGGCGCCGGCGGGCGGCATACTCCGGGTTGCCGCCGAGCTTGATGTCGGTGCCGCGTCCGGCCATGTTGGTGGCGATCGTCACCGCACCCTTGGCACCCGCCTGCGCGATGATCAGCGCCTCCCTGTCGTGCGCCTTGGCATTGAGCACTTCGTGCTCGACCCCGCGACTCCGCAGCAGCTTCGAGAGCTGCTCGGACTTCTCGATGGAGACGGTGCCGACCAGCACCGGCTGCCCCGCCTCCTGGCAGGCGGCCAGCTCGTCCCCGATCGCGGCCATCTTGTCCTGCTCGTTGAGGAAGATCACGTCGTCGTGGTCGGCCCGGACCAGCGGGCGGTTGGTGGGTATGACCACCACGTCCAGACCGTAGATGTTGCCGAACTCCGTCGCCTCGGTATCGGCCGTACCGGTCATGCCGGACAGCTTGTCGTAGAGCTTGAAGTAGTTCTGAAACGAGATGGAGGCGAGCGTCCGGTTGCGCTTGAGGATCGGGATCCGCTCCTTCGCCTCGATCGCCTGGTGCAGGCCGTCCGAGTAGCGTCGGCCGTGCAGAATGCGGCCGGTGAACTCGTCGACGATCTGCACGGTGCCGTCCTCGACCACGTAGTCCACATCCCGTTGGAACAACCGGTGGGCGCGCAGCGCCTGGGTCAGGTAATGGATGTACTCGAAGTTCTCGTCGTCTACCAGCGACCCCCGGATCAGGCGCTTGCCGCGCAACAGGCCTTCGGCCGCGGCGATCCCTTCGTCGGTGAACGATATGCGCTTGCCCTTCTCGTCCAGCTTGTAGTGGCCGATCGGCTCCTCGGGGTAGTCGTCGGTCTCCGGATCCTTCGCACACTCCCGGAACCCGCCGACCAGCCGGTCGACCTGCGCGAAACGCTCGGTGTCGTCTTCGGCCGCCCCGGAGATGATCAGCGGCGTGCGCGCCTCGTCGATCAGGATCGAGTCGATTTCGTCCACGATGCAGTACCGGTGACCGCGCTGTACACGAGCTTCGGAGTCCCAGCGCATGTTGTCGCGCAGATAGTCGAATCCCAACTCGTTGTTGGTGCCGTAGGTGATGTCGCACGCGTAGGCTTCCGTGCGCTCGCGCATTTCCATGCGCGACAGGACCACCCCCACGCTCAGGCCCAGGAAGCGATGCACGCGGCCCATCCACTCGGCGTCGCGTTCGGCCAGGTAGTCGTTGACCGTGACGACGTGCACGCCGTCGCCGGACAGCGCGTTCAGATAGGCTGCGGGGACGCTTGCCAGGGTCTTTCCCTCACCGGTCTTCATCTCGACGATCGCGCCGCGGTCCAGGATGATGCCGCCCATGAGCTGGACGTCGAAGGTGCGCTCGCCGAGTTGCCTGCGCGCGGCCTCCCGCGCCAGGGCGAACGCCTCCGGCAGGATCTGGTCGCGCGCTTCGCCCGACCGGAGCCGCTTCTTCAGCTTGTCCGTCCACGCCGGAAAGTCGGTTTCGGAAAGCGCGACCATCCGCGACTCCAGCTCGTTGATCCGGTTCACGAGCGGAACCAGGGCCTTCAGATCACGGTTGGACTTTGAGCCGAGTACGCGGGACAGGAAACCCCGCATATTGCGAGTGTATCGACGGCTGGAAGCCACGGTCAAGGAGCCGGACGGGCGCGCGGGTGGAATCGGTCGTACGGCACGTCTGCTGGTTGCGGCGCTGGCCGTGGCGCTGTCGGCGGCAGGATGTGCCGAACGGACAGCGCCGGTGACGCGCCAGGAGCTGTTCAGCCTGTCGGTGGGACCGCTGGAAGACCAGGTACACATTTCCCCCGGCTACGAGCAGGCGGGCGTCTGGCTCTCTCTGCACGATGGTCTGTTCCACGTGGTCAACGCGCCGGTACGCAAGGTGATGCGGTTCTCCTCGTTCGGAGACCTGCTGTTGCTGCTGTACGACCCGCGCTTGAACCCGATGCCGGTGGGGCTCGCCGAGGCGGGAACGGACACCGTCACCACCCGCCTCGCGCGCAGCCTGCCACTGGGCCCGTTGGGGCGGGTCGCGGTCGATTCGCAGGGGACGATATACGTCCAGGAGCGCCTCGCGACCGGCGACTGGCAGACGGAGGACGGGATCACGCGCAGCCACGTTGTGCGCCGGTTCGACCGAACGGGCGGCGACCTGGGCTATCTGGGTCGGGAGGGAGTGGGCGGCAGTCCGTTCGGCCGGGTGCACCGCCTGCTGGTGACCGAGCGCGACGAACCGTTCGTCGTCACGCGAGATGGCGACTCGTGGCAGGCGTTCTGGTTCGATTCCCAGGGGATGTTGCGGTTCCGGCGCGGGCTTTCGGTCCGTGATCTCCGCAGCGCGGACGATGTCCCGCCCACCGTGGAGATCGAGTCCGTGCTGGCCGACGGACGCGGGCCGCCGCATCTGCTGGTTGAGACGGTCACGCTGCCCGGCGGGCAGGCCGACATCTGGCGGGTGACCGGTGACGAGGACCCGGAGCGGGCGTTCGCGGCGCCGCACGCACCGCATGCACCGTTCCGCCTGGTCGGCAGCGCCGGCGGGCGGCTGTTCTTCGCCTCGCACGGCGGCGGCGAGTCCGTCAGCGCGGGGGGCCGTCGCGTGCCACTGACCATCACCGATGGGGAGGGACGGCCCCTGGCGCAGGTCGAGCTATCCCTGCAAGATCCGGCCCTGCAGTTCTCGGAACTGCAGGTGGCGACAGATGGCGTACTGTACGGTGCCCGGATCGGGCCGGAACGAGTGGATTTCTTCTGGTGGAGAACCGACCTCCTGATGCAGCGGCGCTGACGGCCGCCGACGCGGGCGCGCTGCACCCGGTGGACGAACCGGGCATATACCGCCTGGTCGACTCGGCGCAGATGTCGGCGATCGACCGCGAGGCATCCGAGCGCTTCCGGATCCCGTCGCCGATCCTGATGGAAAACGCCGGGCTCAAGGCGCTGGAGGCGATGCAACGGCGTATCTGGCGCCGGCCCGTTCCCGAAGAACCGGTCGCGATCGTATCGGGGCGCGGCAACAATGGGGGGGACGCGCTGGTCGTCGCCCGCCAGCTTCACGCCATCGGCGCGCGGCACATCACGGTGCTTCTCAGCCACGGCGAACCCGCGGATGGAAGCCAATGTGCGGCCAACCTCGCCATCTGCCGGGCGCTTGGCATCACCGTGCTCGACGCGGCGGAGGCAACGCTCTCCTGCGGATGGGTGATCGACGGAATGGCCGGCACGGGACAGCGCGGGGCGCTGCGCGGGCCGGCGGCGGCGCTGGCCGAACGGATCAACGGCAGCGCGGCGCGAGTCATCGCCCTCGATGCGCCGAGCGGAGTGGGGGACCGGTTCACGGCCGACATGCCCGCCGTCCACGCCGACTGGACGCTCGCGCTTGAGCTTCCGAAGAGGGCGCTCTACCTGCCGGCCGCCCGGCCCGCATGCGGGAGCATCATCGTCGTGCCGATCGGGTTTCCCGCCGCGCTCACCGATCCGGCCGCCGGGAACGCCCGGCTGCTCGGCCCCGCTGCGCTGGCGCCCATGCTGCCGTCCGTGCCGGCGGACGCGCACAAGGGGACACGCGGGCACGTGGCGGTCCTTGCCGGCTCCGCCGGGACGGCGGGCGCCGCGCGCCTGGCTGCCACCGCCGCTGCCTGCAGCCGAGCAGGCCTGGTGACGCTGCACGCCGATGCCGACACCTACCCGGTGCAGGCCGGCGCGCTTACCTCGGTGATGGTCGTTCCCTGGTCGGAAACGGCGGAACCAGGCGAGCTCGCCCGGCGTTTCGACAGCCTGGTGGTCGGTCCCGGGTGGGGGACCGGGCCGGCCCGCGCGGTGTGGCTGCAGCGGTTGCTCGTCAAGCGGTGCCGCGGCGTGCTGGATGCCGACGCGACCACGCTGCTCGCACGTGCCGGCGGGCCGGGGCGACTGTCCGGCCGCTGGGTGTTGACGCCCCATCCGGGCGAGCTGGCCCGGCTGCTCGGCGCCACCGTCGCCGAGGCGCTGGCAGATCCCGCCGCGGCCGCTGCCGACGTGGCTGAGCGGTTCGGCGCGGTCGTCGTGCTGAAAGGGCACGTGACCTACATCGCCGCTCCGGACGGCGGTGACGCGGCGGGCGTTGGCGCAGAGCCGCCTCTGAGCGTCGTGGACGGCATGCAGCCGTGGCTGGCGACCGGCGGTTCCGGAGATGTGCTGGCCGGCGTCATCGGCGCGCTGCTTGCCGGCGGCAGGATTGGCCCCTACCAGGCAGCCTGCGCAGGGGTGCTGATCCACGCCGCGGCGGCTCGACACCTGTACCGCGAGCGGGGCTGGTTTCTGGCGGAGGACCTGCCGGCGTCGGTGTCGCGCGTGGTAGCCGGCCGTGACGATCTCGGATAACGATAGCCGCAGGTCGCACGTCGCCACCAAATAGAAGCAGCGTTTCGTTGTTGACCTGACGCTAACCGGGCGCTTACCCTGTCGGGGTGCATATCTACCTGTTGTCGGTGTTGAGCACCATCGCCGCCGGCGCGACGCTGGCGGCCGATTATCTGGTCGAGCGGATACCCGTTCTGGAGCCTTTGCGGCGTTTCGCGGCAAGCAGCCGCGCCAAGGGCACTCTGGGCGCGATCGCCTTGGTGATCGGGTTCGTGAAGCTCTTCTGGCGCGCTCCGGGTGAGGTGATCATCGTCGGCGACTTCCTGCCGTCGATTGCCGGCATGCTGCTGGGAGCCATGCTCATAATCGATCGCTACCAGGAACGGCGCTTGCCCGGAGGCGGTGTCGAGCAGGTTGCCGGCGACGAACCGGGCGACGGTGACGCCACCGGGTCGTCGGATTCGGGGTCGTCGGACTCGGGTGCCACCGGCATCGCCAGGATCGACGAAACGCTGAAGCCGTACCGGACTCCGCTGGGCCTTGGCGGTATCGCCGTCGGCGTCATCCACTTCCTGCTGGCAAGCGTGCTGTTCCTGTAAGCGGCAACGGTACCGGTAACGAACGTCCACTGAAGAGGGTGGCGCAACGGGTCAGGTCGCCGGGCTCCCTTCCCCTGCCCTGACTGCATCAGTCTCCGTCCGCCTGCTTGGCGCGGGCGATCACGTCCTCGGCCACCTTGCCGGAGATCGGCGAGTAGTGGCTGAAGGTCATCTCGAAGGACGCGGTGCCGGAGGTCATCGACTTGAGGTCGATGGAGTAGCGCAGCATCTCCGACTGCGGGACCTGCGCACGGGTCTCCTGCAGGGAGCCTGTCGGCTCCTGTCCCAGCACCCGTCCACGCCGTGAGCTCAGGTCGGAGAGAATGTCACCCAGGTACTGATCGTCGCTCAACACGACCAGCTCGACAACCGGCTCCAGCAGCACGGGCTTGGCCTGTGCCAGGGCCGCCTTGGTCGCTTCCCGGGCGGCAAGCTTGAAGGCCAGCTCGGAGGAATCGACCGAGTGCTCCCTGCCGTCCACCACCTTCGCCTCCACGTCCACGACCGGGTAGCCGGCAAGGACGCCGGACTCCAGCGCCTCGAGGACGCCCTTTTCAACCCCCGGGATGTAGCCCCGCGAGATGGCACCACCCACGATGCCGTTCTCGAAACGGAACTTCTCACCTCGTGGCAGCGGCTTGATCTCCAGAGAAACCTTGGCGTACTGCCCGTGTCCGCCAGTCTGTTTCTTGTGCTGGTAATCGGCATCGGCCGGCCGGTTGATCGTCTCCCGGTACGCGACGCGCGGGAGTTCGGTCTCCACCTCGATCTTGTGGCTGTCGCGGATCCGCCCCAGGACCACGGCCAGGTGCAACTCCCCCATCGCCGCGACCACGGTTTCGCGCGTCTCCCCGTCGTAACGGACGCGGAAGGTCGGATCGGAGTCCGCCGTCCTGCCGATGATCTCCGACAGCTTGTCTTCGTCCTGCTTGGAAGCCGTTCGCAGTGAGAGCGCGTGTACCGGTTGCGGGAAGTCCGGCGGCACATAGGTGACGGTTGCCTCCGGGGCGTGCAGCGTGTCGCTGGTGGCAACATCGGTGAGCTTGTTCAGGACGCCGATGTCCCCGGCAGCCAGCTCCTGCACGTCTTCGAGCTTCTCGCCCTGGCGGGTGCTCAGCTTGTTCAGCCGAATCTTGGTGCCGGTGCGCGCGCAGATCAGGTCGGCATCGGAGCGAAGGCCGCCGGTGATGACCTTCACGAACGACAAGCGGCCGGCGTATTGATCGACGCTGGTCTTCAGCACCAGCGCGGAGGCGGGACCGGACGGGTCGATCGTGCACGGAGTGACCTCGCCCGTGCCGTCGGCCTGCACGGTCGCGCCCGCCGGTGACGGCACCGTGCGCACGATCGCGTCCAGCAGCGGCGTGATTCCCACGTCGTGCAGCGCGGAACCGGCCAGCACCGGAAATACCTGACCGGCGGCGACCGCCGCCGTCAGGCCCCGGGTGATCTCCTCGTCGGTCAGCACCTCGTCCTCGAGGTACTTCTCCATCAGTGCGTCGTCGCCTTCCGCGGCGGCTTCCATCAGCTCCAGCCGCCGCTCCTCTACCGCATCGCTCAACGCGTCCGGCACCGGAGCGTCGCCGCCCGAGCGCAACATCGCGCGCTGGCCGACGGCGTCCACGACGCCCTCGAACGAGTTCCCGGCCCCGATCGGGACGCTCAGCGGTGCGAACACCCCGCCGAACGACTCGCCCAGGTTCTCGAGCACGGCGTCGAAGTCGGCATGCTCCTTGTCCATGCCGTTGACGAAGATGATGCGGGGCGTCCCGTCCCGTTCGAGGCGGCGCCACAGCTTTGCCGTTTCGATCTGCACGCCGACGTCTGCGCCGACCACGACGACCGCGCACTCGGCGGCGCCAAGCGCCGCCACCACCTCGCCGATGAAGTCGCCGGAACCCGGCGAGTCGACCAGGTTGACTTTCCGGCCGTCCCAGTCGATGTGGGAGAAGGCGCTGTAGATCGAGATCTGGCGGGCGATCTCTTCCTCCGTGCAGTCGCTGACGGACTTTCCGGGGTCGAACTTGGGAACCACGCCGCCGTGGACGAGGATCTGTTCCATCAGCGTGGTCTTTCCCGTGCCGCTGTGGCCTATCAGGGCGACATTGCGAATTCGGTCTGTAGGGACGCTCATAACGGTGATGCTCCGGGCTGGACTCTGAACGGCGACGCTATGCAGGCGGTATTGCGCTGTCAAGCGGCGTGCGCGCGGCGCGGTGAGGGGCGGGCCCGCGACGCCTCAATTCCCGCGCGCCGGCGCGTAGTGGGCGAACGCCATCGTGTAGGCGGCGCGGCCCTGGGTCGCGCTGCGCAGATCGGTGGTGTACCCGAACATGGCCCCCAGCGGTACCTTGGCGCTGACCCGTTCCGCGGCGTGGCCGGACTCCACCGTGTCGATGGCCCCGCCGCGCATCTGCAGACCGCCAAGCACCTCGCCGACGAACTCCTTCGGGGTGGTGACGTCCACGCTCATCACAGGCTCCAACAGGATCGGCGCCGCCTTCCGGCAGCAGCTCACGAAGCCGCTCGCCGCCGCGGCCTCGAATGCGAACTCGCTGGCGCGTTCCTGGTCGTACGCACAGTCGGCCAGCTCGACGGCGACATCGACCAGGGGGTACCCGAATCCCGGGCCGGATGAGAAGCCTGCCTCGATGCCGCGTGAGATCGCCGCGGACAGCGCCTCCGGAAGGCCCGCGGCAGCCGGGACCGGCCCGGGATCGAAGGTGCACTCGCCGCCCCGGCTGCGTGGCGAGACGCGCAGGCTCAAGGCCGCGTAGTGGGCACGGCCGCCGATCTCGCGTTCGAACTCTTCGCGGTGCTCGACCGCAGCGGAGACCGACTCCCGGAAAGAGACCTGTGGCTTGCCGACCCTGGCGTCGATGCCGGTGCGCTCCGCGATCTGCCGCATCAGCACCTCGAGATGCAGCTCGCCCATGCCGGAGACAAGGAGCTGGCCGGTCTCATCGTTCTCCTCCACCGCGAACGTCGGGTCTTCGAGCCGCAGCGCCTCCAGCGAGTCGAGCAGAGCGGCGGCGTCGGATGCGGAGTGCGGCTCCACGGCCACCGATACCACCGGCAGCGGGAAGCGCATGCGTTCCAAGAGCCCGGTTGGCTGTGCGGCGTCTCCTGCCTGGTTGCCGCGCTGCTTGCTGGTCACCGTGTCGCCGGTGCGGGCGAACTTCAGTCCCACCGCCACGGCAATTTCGCCGGCGCTCACCGAATCGATCTGTTCGCGCCTGTTGGCGTGCATGCGCAGCAGGCGCTGAATGCGCTCGGTGCGGCCCTGGCTGAGGTTCAGGAGCCGGTCGCCGCGGCGGAAGGTCCCCGAGTAGACGCGGAGATAGCTCAAGGGCCCGGACTCGCGGTCGTTCTGCAGTTTGAAGGCGAGCGCGAGCGGCTGCCCCTTCGCCGACCGGGCGAGCAGCGGCTGGTCGGCGGCACTCCCGTCCCGGTCGAGGAGTTGGAGAGCGGGGAGCTCGTCCGGTGCCGGCAGATACCAGACGATCGCATCCAGCAACGGCTGGATACCGATGTTGCGCCGCGCCGCTCCGGCGAGCACGGGAACGATCCGGCCCGAAGCCACCGCCGCGCGGACCGCCTCTCGCAGCAGTGGGACCGGCAGCTCGCGGCCCTCCAGGTACCGCTCGGCGATCTCGTCCGACCCGTCGGCGAGCGCGTCGACGAGCAGGTCGCGGCGCGGCCCCACCTCCGGGTCCGCGGGATCGGCCGCGCGGCGCTGCATCGCGGTACCGTCGTCGCTCCAGGAGATCCGCTCCATCGTGATCAGGTCGACGATCCCGCGCAGCTCGCGGTCTTCGCCCCACGGCACCTGCAGCGCGACCGGCTCGGCGGAGAGCAGACTGCGCATCTGCTGCAGTACCCCATCGAACGATGCGCCGGCGCGGTCCAGCTTGTTGACGAAGGCGATGCGGGCGACCGAATGGCGATCCGCCTGGTGCCACACCGTCTCCGACTGCGGCTCGACCCCTTCCACGGCGGAGAAGATCGCCACCGCGCCGTCGAGCACGCGCAGCGAACGCTCCACCTCGGCGGTGAAGTCGACGTGTCCGGGGGTGTCGATGAGGTTGATCTGATGGTCGGCCCAGAAACAGGTGATGGCCGCCGAGGTGATGCTGATGCCGCGTTCCTGCTCCTGCGGCATCCAGTCCGTGGTCGCCTCGCCGTCGTCGACCTCGCCGATGCGGTGGGTGCGCCCCGTGAAAAAGAGCATTCGCTCCGTGGTCGTGGTCTTGCCGGCATCGATGTGCGAGATGATTCCTACGTTGCGGATAGGCGGCATGGCGTTTCCCGTGGCGGTCTTCCTGACCCCGCGGCATGGTACGACAAAGGCGGCCGTCGCGTAGCGGCTCGCTTCAGCTCCCGAATCGTCCCAGCAGCGCGGCCATGCGGCGGGAACCGTCCCGCCCCGACGCCCGCTCGGCCCGGAAGGAGAACAGTGCCGGCGAGCACGCCGTGCAGTCGTCGTACACGGTGACGCTGGCGACACCCGCTCGGCACAGCAGAGCGATGTTGGCCGCGCGCAGGTCGATGCGGCCCGCTCCGCCTGCCACGTCGGCCGTATCCGCTCCGAACCGCTCGCGGAAGCGGCGCGCCCGCTCCGCCGGCACGTCGTAGCAGCACGGACCGATGCCGGGACCGATGACCGCATCATAGGCGTCGGTACGGCGGCCGAAGCGGCGTTCCAGGCAGGTGAACGCATCGTCGACGATGCCGGTGCCGCGCCATCCGGAGTGCAGCAGGGCCGGGAACCGGCGGTCGCGCGGGATCAGGAAGATCGGCAGGCAGTCGGCGACGGTCACGCACAGCACGTCGTTCGGCGTTCCGGCGATCACGCCGTCGGCCGGACGCGCGGCGTCGCGGGAACCCCCGCCGGCAACCATCACGCAGCGCGTATGCCGTTGCACGACGCGGCGGATTCGCTCGGGGCTGACACCGAGCGCCTCGCAGGTCCGTCGCCATGTGGCCGGATCGCTCATGTCGCCGGCTGCCGCGGTGGTCAGGACGGCGCGCAACGGTACCGGAGCTGCCAGGTGGACGATCGGCGCGGCCGGCTCCACGTGCTCGAGGAGCCGCCGGAAGAGCCGGGCGGCCGGCTCCTTCAGCTCGTGCGAACCAGTCGCCAGGCTGCCGGCATCAGCAGGGCGGCGATGGCCAGCTTTGCGAGATCGCCGACGATGAAGGGCGTGAGACCCCACTGCAGGATCGGGTTGTCCCAGCCGGCGACGCTCCCGAGCCACAGCAGTCCCGGGACGTAGATGACGACGTTGCCGATCAGCATCGCCGCCGCGGCAAGAGGAACGCTGCGGTCCCACCCCGCCTCGGCCAGCAGGCCGATCACCAGCGTTGCCAGCAGGAAGCCGAGCAGGTAGCCGCCGGTGGTGCCGACCATGTAGGCGAGCCCGATTCCCTTCTCCGGAGTGCCGGCGAACACCGGCAACCCCACGGCTCCCTCCACCAGATAGAGAAGCACGGTAAGTCCGCCCAGACGCCAGCCCGCCGCCATGCCGATGACCAGGATCACCAGGGTCTGCAGGGTCATCGGTACCGGCACCATGGGCACCTTGATCTTGGACGAGACCGCGATCAGCAGGCTCCCGACCAGCGCCAGAAACAGGACGCGGAACACGTTGGCGGCCCACGTGCCCGAACCGGAGGCGCTCCCGGCCGGCGGCCACAGGCGATCGATCAGGGTGTGTGGATGTGACCGTTCGACCATCGCCGGGAGTCTATGGGGCGGCCGGAGCACCGTGCAAGGGGTGTCCCGTCCCGCCACCACGGCGTGCCGTTTGACGCGGTCGCGGGCCGTCCCTATGGTGCCCGTTCGGGTGGAGTCGCGGCCGCGGGGCGTTTGACGCCGTAGCGGGGCGCCCCTACTGTGCCCGTTCACCGGAAACAGAAGATGTCACTTCGCGTTCGTTACGCCCCGTCGCCGACCGGGCTGCACCACATCGGCGGCGCTCGCACCGCCCTGTTCGCCTACCTGCTGGCGCGTTCCGCCGGCGGGACCTTCATCCTGCGCATCGAGGACACCGATCGCGCCCGCTTCGATCCGGCCGCGCTGGAAGACATCTACGACACCCTCGGCTGGCTGGGACTGCACTGGGACGAGGGGCCGAAGGTGGGCGGACCCCATGGACCGTACGTGCAGTCGGAGCGGGTCGAGCGCCACCGGGCGGTGGCCGAACGGCTGGTGGATACCGGACATGCGTATCGCTGCTACTGCGATCCCGCGCGCCTGGCGCGGGTGCGCGAGGCCGGCAGCGGGTACGACCGCCGCTGCCGCAACCTGTCCGCGGTCGAGCGCCGGCAGCACGAAGATCGTGGGACACCCTCGGTCGTGCGGTTCAAGGTGCCGCTGGACGGCGCAACGCGCTACGAGGATGACCTGCTTGGCTCCATCGAGCGCCGCAACAGCGACATCAATCCCGATCCCGTGCTGCTGAAGTCCGACGGCTACCCCACGTACCACCTGGCAGCCATCACCGACGATCACGACATGCGCGTCAGCCACATCCTGCGTGCCCAGGAATGGGTCTCCTCGGCGCCGCTGCACGTGCTGATCTTCCGGGCATGCGGATGGGAGCCGCCGCGGTACGCCCACCTGCCGGTCGTCAACGGACCGGACGGAAAGAAGCTGAGCAAGCGCCACGGGGCGATGAGCGTCGCCGAATTCCGCGACCAGGGCTACCTGCCGGAGGCGCTGGTCAACTACATGGCCCTGCTCGGCTGGTCGCTGGACGGGGAGCGCGAGCTGTTCACCCTGCGGGAGCTGGAACAGGCCTTCAGTCTGGAGCGGCTGCACGCCTCCCCCGCGGTGTTCGACGCCGACAAGCTGCGCTGGATGAACGGCACCTACATCCGAGCCCTGCCGCCCGAAGAACTGGCCGGGCGGCTTGCGCCGTGGCTCGCCACGTCGGGCGCGGCCGACCCGGAGCGGGTGGCGCGGCCGGTCGCCGAGCTGGTCCGCGAGCGCCTGACCGTGCTCGGCGACACGATACCCATGGCGGGGTTTCTGTTCGCCACGAAGCTGGACTACGATGGCGGCGCGCTCGTGCCGAAGCGGCTGGACGGGGCGCGGACGGCGCGGGTGCTCGAGCGGGCGCTCGGCCTGGTCGACGCGGCATGCGGCCCGGATGAAGCCCCGGCCGAACAGGCGTTCCGCACCGCTGCCGATGAGCTCGGCGTCAAGTTCGGCACCCTGATGATGCCGGTGCGGGTGGCGATCACCGGCGCGCGGGTGTCGCCGCCGCTGTTCGGCAGCATGCGGATTCTGGGTGCGGAGACCTGCCGGGACCGGCTTCGCGCCGCCCTGGTCAAGCTGGACGAACAAACGCCCGACTCGTAACGGGAAGGAACATGACGCGCACGACACTCGATCAACTGGTATCGCTCTGCAAGCGGCGGGGGTTCGTCTACCCGTCGAGCGACATTTACGGCGGCCTCGCCTCCGCGTGGGACTACGGACCGCTCGGCGTGCAGCTCAAGAACAACCTGCGCGACCGCTGGTGGCGGACCATGACGCGTGGCGAGCTGCCGGTCGTCGGCCTGGACGCGGCCATCCTCATGCACCCGCGCGTGTGGGAGGCCTCCGGTCACACCAGCGCCTTCAACGATCCGCTGGTGGACTGCCGCAACTGCAAGGCGCGGTTCCGCGCCGACCACCTCGAGGACCCGGCCGGCCGCTGCCCGCAGTGCGGGAAGGCGGAGCTGACCGAGGCGCGCCAGTTCAACATGATGATGCGCACCACGCTGGGTCCGGTGGAGGACGGCGGTGCCGACGTCTACCTGCGCCCGGAGACCGCGCAGGGCGCCTACGTCAACTTCAAGAACGTGGTGCAGTCCGGACGCGTCAAGGTGCCGTTCGGGATCGCCCAGGTCGGCAAGGCGTTCCGCAACGAGATCACGACCAAGAGCTTCATCTTCCGCACGTGCGAGTTCGAGCAGATGGAGATGCAGTTCTTCGTGCATCCGAATGAGGACGAGCGCTGGTTCGAGCACTGGCGGGAAGCGCGCTTCCGCTACTACACCGACCTGGGCATCGAGCCGTCCCGGCTGCGGCTGCGGCCGCACGGGCCGGACGAGATCGCCCATTACGCGAAGGTCGCCGTGGACATCGAATACGACTTCCCGATGGGGTGGCAGGAGCTGGAGGGGATCCACAATCGCACCGACTTCGACCTGCGCCGGCACGCCGAGCTGTCGGGCAAGGATCTGACCTACCTCGACGACGGCAGCTCCGGGGGCACGCAGGGTGAGCGGTTCGTCCCGTACGTGATCGAGACCGCGGTGGGGCTGACCCGCACCGTGCTGGCGGTGCTGGCCGACGCCTACGACGAGGACGAGGTGGAAGGGGAGAAGCGTACGGTGATGCGCTTTCACCCGGCGATCGCTCCGATCACGGTGGCGGTGTTCCCGCTGCTCAAGAAGGACGGGCTGGCCGAGCTGGCCCGCGAGGTGGCCGCCGACCTGCGCGCCGACCATGACACCTTCTACGACCAGGGCGGCGCCATCGGCCGGCGCTACCGCCGCCAGGACGAGATCGGCACGCCGTACTGCGTCACGGTCGACCACCAGAGCAGGGACGACGGAACGGTGACCGTGCGGCTGCGCGACTCGATGGAACAGATCCGTGTCCATCGCGACGCGCTGCGCGGGCAGCTCGCCGAGCTGACGGCCGGCTACTCCCGCGCGGACGGCTCCTGATGGACGTGCTGGCCACCCTGACCCGGCGCGGGCTGATCAAGCAGACCACGGATGCGGCGGCGCTTTCCAAGCTGCTGGAGCGCGATCGGGTCACGTTCTACCTCGGCATCGACCCCACCGGGCCCAGCCTGCACGCCGGCCACCTGGTCGGTCTGCTTGCCATGGCGCATTTGCAGCGCGCCGGACACAAGCCGGTGCTGCTGATCGGCGGCGCCACCGCCCGCGTGGGCGATCCGTCGGACAAGGACGACATGCGGCCGTTGCTGCCGGTGGAGACCGTCGTTCGCAACGCCGAGCTGATGCAGCGGCAGGTGGGCCGCATCATCGACCTCGGCCAGACCACCGTGGTCGACAACGCCACCTGGCTCGCCGAGCTTGGCTACCTGGACTTCCTGCGCGAGATCGGCCCCCGCTTCTCCGTGAACCGGATGCTCGGCTTCGAGACCTACCGCCGCCGCCTGGAGACCGGCCTCTCCTTCCTGGAATTCAACTACCTGCTGCTGCAGGCGTACGACTTCCTGGAGCTGCACCGCCGCCACGGATGCCTGCTGCAGATCGGCGGCGATGACCAATGGGCGAACATCCTGGCCGGCGTCGACCTGATCCGCCGCGTGGAGCGGGTCGAGGCGCACGCCCTGACCTGGCCGCTGGTTACGACCGCGGACGGCAAGAAGATGGGCAAGACGGCCGCGGGCGCGCTGTTCCTGGACCCGGAGCTGGTTACGCCGTACCAGTTCTACCAGTACTGGATCAACGTCCCGGACGCCGACGTCGGCACGCTGCTGGCGCTGCTTACGCTGCTGCCGGACGCCGAGGTGGAGAAGCTTGGCGGCCTGCGCGACCGTGCGGTGCTCGCGGCCAAGGAGCGGCTGGCGATGGAGCTGACCACCCTCGTGCACGGCGCCAAGGAGGCAGAGCGCGCCCGCCAGGCCAGCCGGGCGCTGTTCGCCGGCAGCGGAAGCGACAGCGGCGCCATCCCGAGCTCGCCGCTGGACGCGGCGGAAATGGGGTCCGGCGTCACGCTGGTCGAGTTGCTGGTGCGGGGCGGACTCGCGTCCAGCCGTTCCGACGCCCGTCGGCTGATCTCGCAAGGGGGCGCCTACCTCAACGGGCGGCAGTGGACGGACATGGACCGGCCGGTCGCGGCGACGGACGTCTCGGACGGGCAACTCGTCGTGCGCGCCGGCAAGAAGCGGCACCATCGATTCGTGATCGGGAGTGGTTCCTGAAGGCCCTGGGCCGCCGTCCGGGCATCTTCCAGGCCGGCAAGTCTTGACGATCGCTTCGCCGCACTGGTAGCTTGGCTGGCGATGCCCGCGAAACTCTCCGCTGCCAAGCGCCAGCGTCAGAACAGCGCGCGCCGGTTGCGCAACCGCACCGTGCGCAGCCGCATGCGTACCGCGATTCGATCTTTCGTCGATTCCCTGGACGGGGACCGGTCCGAAGCCGTCGAGCGGCTGGGCCATGCCGTGCGCGCCGTGGACAAGGCCGCCTCGAAGGGCGTGGTGCACCGGCGCACGGCCGCGCGTTACAAGCGCCGCCTGGCCGGGCGCCTGCGGCGGCGGTTCGCGGCGACCTAGCGACGTGCCGGGCCACAAGGAGCGATCTGGTGGCGGTTGAGGGGACAGACAGGACGGACCGGGCTGACAAGCTGACCAAGGCGGAGATCATCGAGAGCATCTATGCCGAGGTGCCGGTCAGCAAGAAAAACATCCATCGCATCCTGGATCTGTTCTTCGACCAGGTGAAGGGCGGGATCATCGGCCAGCGCGCCGTGGAGTTGCGTGGCTTCGGCACCTTCGAGCTGAAACCGCGCAAGGGCCGGGTCGCGCGCAATCCGCGCACCGGCGAACGGGTCGAGGTGGAGAACCACGGCGTGGCTTCGTTCCGCCCGGGACGCGAGTTGAAGGAGCGTGCCTGGTCCAGCCAGGTGTGACACCTCGACATTCACCGTGGCCGATCTGACCCGATCGGCCAACCCCGGCGGCGCGGCAGGCCGCTCCACCGGCAAGACGTCGCGGCAGGTGGTCGCAGAGGTTGCCGCGTTGACGCTGTCCGCGGCCCTGTTCGCGTTGTCATTCCCCAATCCGCTTTCCACGTGGGGGTGGTATCCGCTCGCCTTCGTGGCGCTGGCGCCCCTGTTCTGGGTGATCGGCAAGGCGCCCTGGAGCCGTGTCGTCCTGTACGGCATTCTCTACGGATTCGGCAGCTACGCCCTGTTCAACTACTGGCTGGCGACCTTCCACGCCCTGGCGCTGCTGTTCGTGCCGACCATCCACCTGCTCTACATGGGGGTGCTGTTTCCCGCGCTGAAGCTGGTCACCGACCGATTCCCTCGCCATGCGCCGCTGTGGCAGGCGGTGCTCTGGGTGGCCTACGAATACCTGAAGACGCAGGGGTTCCTGGGGTACTCGTACGGCGTCATCGGGTACACGCAGTACCTGTTCGGGCCGCTGGTCCGCTCCGCGGCGTTCGCGGGCGTGTGGGGCGTGTCGCTGCTGGTGGTGCTGGCCAATAGCTGCGTCGCGTACCTGGTGGAGGAGCTGCGGCCGCGGGGCGACCTGTGGCGGCGCTTCGGCCGGCTCCTGCGGGCGCGGCCACTGGTTCCGGCGGTCTGTACCCTGCTGTTCGCGGGTGCCGTCGTCTACGGCGCCGCCCTGCCGGCCGACTACGGCGACAGCCCCCTGTGGCGGGTCGCCCTGGTTCAACAGAACATCGATCCGTGGCGCGGGGGTTACCTCGCCTACGAACGCTCCCTGCACGTCCTGCTGCGGCAGAGCCGGCGCGCGCTGGCCGAGGATCCCGACGTCGTGATCTGGTCCGAGACGTCGTTCGTGCCCGGCATCGACTGGCATTCGCGTTACCGCGGGCGCGACCGACCCGGCGAACGCGTCCAGGCTGAATCGATCAGGAAGTACGAGCTGGTGCGCCAGCTCCGGGCGTTCCTGGACGAGCAGACCGTCCCGTTCGTGGTCGGCAACGACGATGGACAGCGAGTGATTTCCCCGGAGACCGGGGACCCGGTGCGCATCGACTACAACGCGGCGCTGCTGTATGAGGGCGGCCAGATCGTACAGACCTACCGCAAGCTGCACCTGGTGCCGTTCACCGAGCACTACCCGGACTGGGGCCCCCGGTTCCTTCGCGATCTGCTGGAGGATTTCGATACCCATTTCTGGGAACAGGGCGACGAGTGGACGGTCTTCGATGCCGGCGGGGTCCGCTTCTCCACTCCGATCTGCTTCGAGGACACCTTCGGCTATCTGAACCGTGAATTCGTCAACCGCGGCGCGCAGGTGATCGTCAACATGACCAACGACACGTGGTCCGGTTCCGTGCCCGCCGAGATGCAGCACTTCGCCATGGCCGTGTTTCGCGCTACCGAAAACCGCAGAAGCGTCGTGCGCGCGGCAAACAGCGGCATCACGGCCATCGTCGAGCCCTCGGGGCGGATCACCGCAACGCTGGAGCCGTTCGTCGAGGCCACTCTGATCGGCGAGGTGCCGGTCTTCGATGCCGCGACCACGCCGTACTCCCGCGCGGGCGACTGGCTGGGAGTTGCGCTGACCGCAGCGGCGCTCCTGCTGATCGCCGGCGCCCTGGGCGGAGCCGTTCTACGCCGGTGGCGCGATGCGCGTTGACAGGGGCATGCCGGACGGGATGATGATCATCCCGTGACCGGTGACAAGATCCTGATCGTCGACGACGAAGCCACGAACGTCGAGATCTTCGACCTGATGCTGTCGAAGCTCGGCTTCTCCACGGATACCGCCTCGGACGGGGTGGAGGCACTGGAGAAGCTGCCGAGCTTTCGTCCGGCGCTGATCCTGTTGGACAACATGATGCCGCGGATGACCGGTTGGGAGGTGACGCGGAGGATCAAGCACGGTGACGATCTGGCCGCGTACCGCGATGTGTCGATCATCATGTTCTCGGCGGCCGACGACGTCGAGGACAAGGTGCAGGGACTGGAACTGGGGGTGGACGACTACATCACCAAGCCGTTCAACTTCACCGAGGTGCTGGCCCGCATGCGCGCCGTACTGCACCGCCGCCATCTGCAGGAGCAGGTGACACGGCGCGAGCATCGGATCGGCGTGATCGAGTCGCTGAACGAGTCGCTGATCTTCTTCTCCCAACATGTGCGGAGGCCCCTGGAGCAGCAGTTGCGGCTGGTCGACGCCCCGGGAGCCGCGTCCGCCGAGACACTCGCCGACAGAATCAGGGACGATGCGCGCGCGATCCTCACCAAGCTCGATGCTCTGGAGCAGGAAATCGGGGACCTGCAGCGTCAGGGCGACGAGCTCAAGGCAGGAGATCTCTCCCTCGACGAGCTCCATCGCCGGCTCGCCGGCATCGCCTCCGCGGGCGTCACCGGCTCCTGACCGTGCTCGGACGCAAGAGGCCGGAGCGGCCCAGCGCCGATGCGCCGCCCACGACGTTGTCGGCCGAGACCCGGATGAAAGGACTGCTCCGGTTCGACAGCGTCCTGCAGATCAACGGCACGTTCGACGGAGAGATCCATTCCGCCGGGCGGCTTCTGGTCGGCGAGAACGGGCAGGTGTGCGCCAAGATCGAGGTGGGGTCAGCGGTGATCGGCGGCACCGTGCGCGGCGACATCAAGGCGGCCGACAGTGTCGAGATGCTGGAGACTGCCCGAGTGTTCGGCGATGTCGGCACGGCACGGCTGATCGTCGCCGACGGCGCCGTCTTCGAAGGCGAGCTGGAGATGAGCGGCACGTCCGACAAGCGCGACGCGTCCGCGGCCCCGCTTGAGGGATAAGGACGCGGGCCCGCCTCGCGATCCTGTTGCCTCGGCGGCCTTGACACCTCATTCTCCGCGCGAGTAAGTTCCACAAGCACTCACTCCTTCCCAGCGCCAAGCACGGGGCTGCGAGAACGCCATTCAGCAGGTACCGGACGGAACGGTCGCGCCGATTCCGCGGGGAGTCCCGGGGAGCAACATGCCGGAAAAAAGCACAAGCAGACGGTCACGATCGCGAAAGAAGCTCAGGATCGAAGTCAAGGACGGCTTCGACGGGGTCGACGGCACCCTGGCCCAACAGGCCGCCGTCGCGCAGGCCGAGCAGGCGGCTGAGAAGCAGGCGCAGACGTCGGGCAGCGATGGCATCGACGGACTGCGAGCGCCGGTCGACGATGGAACCCCGCGCGAGAAGCTCCTGATCAGCGATGTCGCCGTCAAGGACCTGCCGGAGCTGCGCAGCCAGGCGGCTGCCATGGGGTTGAGCCCCGAAAGCCTCGTGGGGATGAAGAAGACGGATCTCATCTTCGGCATCCTCAAGGAACACACGCATGCCAAGGGTGGCGTGATCTACGCCCACGGCGTGTTGGAGATCCTCCCGGATGGATACGGCTTTCTGCGATCGCCCAACTACAGCTATCTCCCGGGGCCCGAGGACATATACGTGTCGCCGTCGCAGATCCGGCGATTCAACCTCAAGACCGGAGACACGGTCCATGGCCAGATCCGCCCCCCCAAGGACGGAGAGCGGTTCTTCGCGATGTTGCTCGTGGAGACGGTCAACGACAACCCGCCGGTCGTCGCGCAGAACCGGGTGCCGTTCGACCACCTCACGCCGCTGTATCCCGACGAGCAACTGAACCTGGAAACCGCCGATGGCAACCTGGAAACGCGGATGATGAACCTGTTCTGCCCCCTCGGCAAGGGGCAGCGCGGGCTGATCGTGTCGCCGCCGCGCGCCGGCAAGACCATGCTGTTGCAGCGGGTCGCGAATGCCATTACGGAGAATCACCCCGAGGTCTTTCTGATCGTGCTGTTGATCGACGAGCGTCCCGAAGAGGTCACCGACATGCAGCGCAACGTCAGGGGAGAGGTGGTTTCCTCCACGTTCGACGAACAGGCCACGCGGCACGTGCAGGTGGCGGAGATGGTGATCGAGAAGGCGCGCCGCCTGGTCGAGCACAAGCGGGACGTGGTGATACTGCTGGACTCGATCACCCGCCTGGCCCGCGCCTACAACCAGACCGTGCCGACGTCGGGCAAGATCCTGTCCGGCGGCGTCGACTCCAACGCCCTGCACAAGCCGAAGCGCTTCTTCGGCGCCGCGCGCAACGTCGAGCACGGCGGCAGCCTGACCATCGTCGCGACCGGCCTGATCGAGACCGGCAGCCGCATGGACGAAGTCATCTTCGAGGAGTTCAAGGGCACCGGCAACATGGAGGTGCGCCTGGACCGCAAGATCGCCGACCGCAGGATCTACCCGGCGATCAACATCAAGCAGACCGCCACCCGCAAGGAAGAGCTGCTGCTGAGCGATCAGGAGCTGGCCAAGCTGTGGATCCTGCGCAAGGTGCTCGGCCCCATGGACGAGCTGGAGATCGCCGAGCTGTTGATCGAGAAGATGCGCAAGACCAAGACCAACGATGCCTTCCTGCGCTCCATGAACACCTCGGCCGTCGGCGACTGACCGTTCGCGGCCTTATCGCTCGCGGGTTGGCCGAATCACGCGGCGGGGCTCCGGCGTTCGCGCTGGACCGCGTCACGCTGCGCATCGACCGGACTCCTGTCCTGAAGGCCATGAGCTGGTCGGCGGAGACGGGGCAGCGCTGGGCGGTGCTGGGACCCAACGGCTGCGGCAAGAGCACCCTGCTGCGGTTGCTTGCCGGGCGCGCGCATCCTTCCTCCGGCACCGTCGACCTGCTGGGCCATCGCGTCGGCCGGGTCGACCTGGGCCCGTTGCGGTGTGCCATCGCCTGGGTGCACGCCGACCTGCTGCAGTGGATCCCTCGCTTCCAGACGGTGCTGGAGACCGTCGTCGCAGGCATGCGCGGCACGTTCGTGGTCTACGACCGGATCGCACCGCCGGAGGCGGCTCGGGCGCAGGAGGAGTTGCACGCGGTCGGCATGTGGCCGTTGCGCGAACGCCGGTTCGTGACGCTGTCCACCGGCGAGCGACAGCGCACGCTCATCGCACGCGCGTTCGCAGCGCGCCCGGCGCTGGTGCTGCTTGACGAGCCGTGTGCGGGTCTGGACCCGCGGGCGCGCGAGGAGTTCCTGACGGCGCTGCGCACGGCCGTCGACCGATCGTCCAGCGATGGATCGCCCGCCACGGTCGTCTACGTCACCCACAGCATCGAGGAGCTGGACGGCTCCTACGACGGAGTCCTGCTGATGAAGGACGGTGCCGGAGCGGGCGCCGGGCCGCCTGCGAAACAGCTTACCGACGCGAACCTGTCACGACTGTTCGGCGTGCCGTGCGCGGTGATCGCCGACGGCGGCCGCTACTGGCTGCATGTCGGCTGAGCAGCAGGATGAGGACGAGGATCAGGGCGACGGGCAGGTAGTCGCCGAAGGCGGTATACGGCGTCGTGGCCGGCGTCGCCGGCAGGTGCAGCGTGACCAGAGCGGCATCCTCCGTGAACGGCGGCAGTACGGATCCCGGAATCGTCCGCCCGTACACGTCGAGGGCTGCGGTGATGCCGCCGTTGGTCGATCGGAGCAGCGGCCGAGCGTTCTCCACCGACCGGAAGCGCGCCGCCACCAGGTGCTGGGTTTCCGACGACACGGTGCGCGACCACGAGTCGTTGGTGAGGTTGACCAGCACCTCCGCGCCGGCGCGCACGAAGCGCCGGTTCAGGGCGGGAAAGGCGTCCTCGAAACAGATCGGCGTCGACAGGCGCACGCCGCGGCCGTCGGACAGGCTGACGGTGAACACCGTCGGATGGTCGCCGGCGACCCATCCGGCGCCGATGCCCACCGCCGACCGATAGAACCGGCGGACGAAACCAACCTCGTAGAACGGCACCGCCTCCGCGAACGGAACGAGTTGCTGCTTGCGGTAGTGGTCGAACCGGCTCGCTCCCGGGCCGATCAGGAAGGAGGAGTTGCTGCGCTCGCCGGCATCGGCATCGACTTCGTAGGGAGCGCCCGTGATCAAGTGAACATTCAGTCCCCGCAGGAACGGCGCCAGCGGGTCGCCGTCCGGCATGACCTCATAGGACTCGGCGTCCGGGTGGCCGAGCGGCTGATAGACCAGGGCAGTCTCGCTCCAGACCACAAGGTCGGGGTCGCCTTCTTCAAGCACCTGGCGCGTGAGCCGCATCAGGGTCAGAAGGCTGTCGTTGATGGCTCGGTAAAGGGAGATGGGGTCTTGAGAGGCCCATGGATCGTGGTTGTGCTGGATCAGCGCCACCTCGATCGGCGTGCCCGCTCCGGACTCCGACTCCCGGCTCGCATCGGCGCCGAGGCGGATGAAGCCGTACCCCAGCGCGCCGATCGCCAGCACCGCGACCATGAACCAGGTCCGTACCGGTTGCTGCCGCCACGGGCGCTGCACCCCCTCCGCGACCGCGGCGTTGACCAGCGCCATCAGCAGCGACAGTCCCCACACGCCGGTCAGCGCCGTGAACTGGATCAGCGGGGTGACCGTGTTCACCGGATAGGCGGCCAGCCCCCAGGGGAAGCCCAGGAACCCGGACGACTTCAAGTACTCGTAGACCGTCCAGGCGGCGGCGACGGCGTACGGGCGCAGCCGGCCGGCGGCGACGGCCACGCCGCGGAGCATCGGTCCCAACAGGGCCCCGAACAGCGCGTACCCGAGCACGGGGCCGCCCAGCGTCCAGAGTGCGTACTCGTGGAAGTACTGAAGCCAGTAGTACGACAGCGGCGTGGCGACCACCATGAAAAGGACGGTGGCGGCGGCTGCCTGTGCATGGGAGCGGCAGTGGTAGATCGACAGGAACAGTGGCGCGAAGGCAAAGGGCCCGAGCAGCGGATTGCCAAGCGGCGCAAGCTCGTTCGGGAGAGCCAGGGGCACGGCGATCGCGGATACGGCCGCCGGCACGTAGCGATGGAGCCACACGTGCGCCATGGTAGCTCGCTTCCGAAGCTCGTTCGCGCTAAGCTGCCCGCCGTGTTCGCCGACCTGCAGCGCAAGTGGGACGATCTGTGTACGCAGTGTGGGCAGTGCTGCTATCGGCGCGATCGGGTGCAGGGCGAGTTGGTCATCGACCGTGACTCGCCGTGCCGGTTTCTGGATGTGTCGACCCAGCTCTGCACGGTCTACGAGTCACGGCTGTCGACCTGTGCGAACTGCAAGCGCCTGACGATCTTCCACGCGCTGTTCTCGCGCTATCTACCCGACGACTGCGGGTACGTGGAAGCGTTCAGGATATGGCGTAAACCACCCACCGACCGTCAGCGTCCCGCAGCTCCAGGCTCTGCCCCGAACGGAACGACGGAAACGCCTCCTGATACTGCGCCTCGAAGCTGACCTCGACCCGGTACCGCGCACTGCCGCCGTGTGCACTGCCATCGTCGGCGTCCAGGGCCTCGACCATGCTCACCATGATCACCTCGTCGGCGGTCAGGCCGCGGTAGGGAGAGTTGCCGAAGTATTCGTCCAGCATCGTTCGCAGCGACTCGCGCGTCACGGCCGACCCGTCCGGAAGGCGAATCTCGCGGTCGACGGCTGCCAGCACGCCGGCGGTGTCCTTCTCCAGGAAGCGGTCGGCACCGTCGAGCACCGCCGTGACGACCGATGTCCGGTCGGCCAGCGCCCTGTTGCGGGCTTCCGAGGCGCTCATGCGCCGTTCGGCTTCCGCGGCCGACTCCATGGGAGCAGGCGACCAGTTGGCGGGGACCCGTTGCTCGTTGGAGAACAGGATCGCCGAGACCAGCCACGTGTCTCCGACGGGGCGCAGCACGAACCGCTGCTGCGTGCCCCAGAACGGAACGGCGGCCGACAGATCCATGCGAGCGTCCAGGCTGACCTCGAAGGCGTCCGCCAGGGCCCCGGTTCCGATCGCGTAGTGGTGAGCCATCACGTTGTCGACGTCGTAAATCTGGCCGAGCGAGATTCCCGCCAGGGATCGCTCGGCGAACAGCGCGTCCAGCACGGAGTGCGCCTGGGAGCGGGTCACGTTCGTTCCCGCCACGAATACCGAGCCGTCCAGCATGGACACGATCGCGTCGGAGTCGTGGGCCAGGAAGGCGCTTGCGAGACGCAGCAGCTGCGACACCACCAGGCTGGATGTCCAGCCCGTCGTGTCGACCTCTTCAGCCGGCGGCCGGTCGGGCAGGTCGATCTTCTCGCGTTGCTGCTCCCCGATGGCATCCGGGTCCAGAGCGGGGTTCAGTTCGAAGGCGAGCCGGCGCATCCCTGCGGCCAGCTCGATCTTGCCGACCTCCTCGTACTGAAGACCTGCCAAGTAGTACGACTCGGCCATCTCGACCTTTTTCTCCGGGGGAAGAGCCGCCAGATCGGCCGGCAGGGCGAGGGCCGGCGTACCCAGCGCCAGCAGACAAGTGACGAGTGCTGTTGCGGTCAAGAACCGGCGAACGGTAACCATGGCGGGTAACACTATACCATCAGCGGTGGCGTGTGACGAGACGATGCAAGCGCCGGTGGGACGGGAACCGTGGGCCGCGCGCGAAACTCTGCCGGAGACCGGATTCGAACCGGTACGGTCCATGCGGACCAGGGGATTTTAAGTCCCCGGTGTCTACCGTTTCACCACTCCGGCGCGGGTCCGGAGCCTAACGACGGCTCCGACGCCGGGTCAAACCTCGGCGCGCCACCGCCGCCCCGCACGCATTTGACCGTAACGCCCGGAGCGTACTACCGTTGGAACGTGTATGCGCTCGTAGAGATCAAGGGAAAGCAGTACCGGGTGAGTCCCGGTACTGAAATCGTCGTCGATCGACTGTCGGCCGAGCAGGCGGAGTCGTTCGATCTGGACTCGGTCCTGCTGCTGTCCGACGGTCGTGACGTACGGGTGGGCAATCCGTATGTCGCCGACGCACGGGTACGCGCGCGTGTGGCCGGTGAGGAGCGCGGCAGGAAGATCAGGGTGTCGACCTACCGCCGCCGCAAGCGCACGCAGCGCACGCGGGGCCACCGGCAGCGCTACACGCGGCTGGTGATCGAGGACGTGGTCGCGGGCGCAGCCGGGGAAGCCGCGGCTTCCTGAGGAGAGGCGGACATGGCTCACAAGAAGGGTGGAGGAAGCTCGCGCAACGGGCGCGACTCGATCGGCCGCAGGCTCGGCGTCAAGCGCTACGGTGGCGAACGCGTACACGCGGGCGCCATTCTGGTACGTCAACGCGGAACCCGGGTGCATCCCGGTCCGAATGTCGGCCTGGGCAGCGACGACACGCTGTTCGCACGTTCTTCCGGCCTGGTCAGGTATTACCGTCGCCGCAACCGGAAGTTCGTCTGCGTCGACTCCAGCGGCCCTGTTGACGGCCCTGCGGAGCAGCCCGTCGCGCGCTGACCGGCGTCCGTGCGGACGGCTGCCGGCTGCCCCGTGTCCCGAGCCGGACCGGGAACCGTGAGGACGGCCATCTTCGGAGGGACCTTCAATCCGGTCCACAACGGCCATCTCCATCTCGCCGCCACCGTCTGCGCGGAGCTGGCGTACGGGCAGGTGGTCTTCGTGCCCGCGCACGTTCCGCCGCACAAGGACGCCGACGAGCTGATCGCCGGCTCGCACCGGCTGGCGATGCTGCGCCGGGCGGTCGCCGGACACGATGCCTTCCGGGTGGACTCGTGTGAATTGGACCGCCGCGGGGTTTCCTACACCATCGACACGGTGCGATACCTCGGCGCGGTGCGCGGCCGGTTGGGAGTCATCATCGGTGACGATCTGGCGGCCGACTACCGGTCATGGCGCGAGGCGTCCAGCCTGGCCCGTGAGGCCGACCTGATCCTGGGCCGGCGCCTCGACGGCAGCGCGCCGCTGCCGTTCCCGCACCGGGTCGTCCGTAATGTGCGGTTGCCGCTCTCTTCCCGGCTCATCCGCGACCGGCTGCGCGCCGGCCTTCCAGTCGACCATCTCACGCCGCCCGCGGTCCTCGAGTACATCCGCTCCCACGGGCTCTATGGCGCGACATGAGGGTTGCCGGCCCGCGCCGGGGACGGGCGGTGACCGGGGTGATCACGGGGCTCATCGTGATCATCGCGACCGGCGCATTCGTCCTGAGCTTCGTGAGACTGCGCAGCGACGCGGTGAGCGACCTGATCGATGCCCAGGGTCGCATCGCCGTGACCTTCATGCTTCCCATCGACGAACCGTCGCCTTCCTTCGAGGTGCTCATGCTCGACGCGAGGACCGGCCGTGCGGCGTTGCTGTTCGTTCCCGGGTCGATCGGCGTGGTGCTCCCGGACCCGCAGCGGATCGGCGCCATTGCGGCGCTGTACGGCCCGGACGGCCACGCCGCGCTTGGCGGGCGCCTGGCCGAGCTCCTCGATCTGCAACTCGACTTCTACGTCGACCTGTCGTACGAAGGGCTCGGGCGGCTGGTCGATGTGCTCGGCGGCGTCGAGGTCGTGATCCCGGACACCATTCAGATCCTCGATGCGGAGCGCCGCGTTCTGCTGCCGTCAGGCAGCGTGGTGCTGGATGGCGACATGGCGCGTGCCTACCTCTCGTACCGGACCGCCGAGGAACCTGCCGCCGAGCGGGTCGAACGGGTGCACCGCCTGATGCAGGGACTGCTGCGATCCATAGCCGACAGCCCTGTGGTGCTGTCCGATCCGACCGCGAAGTGGTTGCTGTACGATGCGGTCGTCACCGATCTGAACCGCCGCGCCTTCGACCGCCTGTTCGCCACGCTGGTGGAACTGGACACCGACAGGATCAGTTTGCTGCGGGTCCTGGGAAGGGTTCAGGAGGTCGACGATCGCCCTCTGTTGTTCCCGTATGAAGAGGGCGCGCTCCTGCGGGATTCCGTCAAGCAGACCATCGCCGCCCTGTCCGTTCCGCTGGACGCCGGGGACGGGGACGTGACTCCCGCCGTGGAGGTGCTCAACGGCACCCGCACGAGCGGTCTGGCTGCGCAGGCGGCGACGGTCTTCGAGAGCTTCGGCTACCGGGTCGTGGCAGTGGACAACGCCGACCACCCCGATTACGAGCGGACGCTGTTCGTCGGTCGGCGGGGCGATCCGGAGCAGGCACGTCTGGTTGCGGCATTGATTCAGTGCGAAGGGGATGCAGCGCAGGCCGCGGACAGAGCCAGCGCCGCGGACAGAGCCAGCGCCGCGGACAGAGCCAGCGCCGCGGACAGAGCCAGCGCCGCGGACAGAGCCAGCGCCGCGGCCAAAGCCATCGCCGCGGACAGAGTCATCACCCCGGATCGTGCCATCGCTGCGTCGTCGGCTGCCGCGGACGTGACGGTGATCCTGGGGCGCGACTTCAACGGCCGCATCTGTCAGTCGCGGTAGACATGGCACAACAGGAAGACGTCCATCCCGCGAGCGGCAGCCAGCGAACCGCCCTGGCCCTGGCCGAGCTGCTGGTCGAGCATCAGGCCGAGGAGACGGTCGTCCTCGACGTGAGACGGCAGAGCGGTTGGACCGATTACTTCGTGATGGCGACCACGCGGAGTCATGCTCACTTGCGCGGCCTCCTGCGCCACCTGGACATCGCGCTGCGCCGGATGGGCGACGGCGGCCGCGAACGCCCGGGGCAAAGCCTGCGCCGTGCACCGGACGACAGCGGGTGGGTGCTGGTCGATCTGGGGAGCGTGGTGATCCACCTCATGACCGAGGAACAGCGGCGGTTCTACGAGTTGGAGAGGCTCTGGTTCCGGAGTCCTGCGGTCTTCCGGGACCGCGGTTCGCGCCCGGACGCGGACACGCAGTCGAGTTGAGTCAGGAGTCCGCCGGGGCCGCCGTCACCGCCGGCGAAGGCGTCCTCGAACTCCTCGTCTGCCTCCTCGTCCTCGTCGTAGTCGAAGCCATCCTCGTCCTCGATCTCTCCGTCGTCGATGTCCTGGCCGTCGAGGTCCTCGTCCTCGTCGAAGTCGTCGAACTCGGCCAGATCGTCGTCCACCGCGAAGCGGCGGACGCGGGTCGGGGGTGGTTGCCGGCTGATCGGCACCCGTGGGACCGTCACGAAGCGGTCGTCCGGCGTCCCGCCGGGCGGCGCGTCGAGGGATGAGATCGAGATAGCGGTTTCCAAATCGCGTTCACCGTCCGTATAATTCTGTGTCGATGGGACGTCGGCAAGCGGTAAGCCACCGGTTTTTGGTACCGGCATTCGCAGGTTCGAATCCTGCCGTCCCAGATGATACCTATGGAGCAGATACGTGGAGCAATTGGCATTACGGGCTGAGCCCAGATCGAAGACCCGGACGCGGGAGGCACGCCGGCTGCGCCGTGAAGGGCGGGTGCCGGCGGTAGTATACGGCGCCGCCGAGGCGGAGTCGATCTCCGTTGACGCGAAGGAGGTGCAGCGGCTGTTCCGACATGCTTCCGAAAGCACCATCATCTCCCTCTCCACCGGTGACGGCGACCGCGACGTACTCATCAAGGACTACCAGACCGACCGTATCACCGACAAGCTCCTGCACATCGACTTTCTCGAGGTGGTAGCCGGCCGCACCCTGCGCACCCACGTCCCGCTGCATTTCCAGGGTACGCCGATCGGCGTCCGCGAGGGAGGCATCCTGGAGACGCTGCTGCGCGAACTGCACGTCGAGTGCCTGCCGCGTGACTTGCCGGAGAGCATGGACATCGACATCGAAGGGCTGGACAGCGGGGACTCGATCCACGTGCGGGATCTGGACACGGCGGAAGGCGTCCGCGTCCTGAGCCCTGCTGACCAGGTGGTCTGCCTCGTCGCTCACCGTCTCGCCGAAGAAGAGGAAGAAGAGATCGATGAGGAGGAGATCGAAGAGGAAGGCGAGGACGTCGAGGTTCCCGACGCAGAGGCATAACGCGGCAGGGCATAACGCGGCAGGGCATAGCGCGGCAGGGCATAGCGCGACGGGGCGCAGCGCGACGGGGCGCAGCGCGACGGGGCGCAGCGCGGCGGGGTATAGGCCGGCCGCGTCCGAAGGCCGGCTGCTGGTGGTCGGGCTGGGCAACCCAGGTCCCCGGTACACGGATACCCGGCACAACGTCGGGTTCCGGATCGTGGAAGCGCTGGCGGATGCTGCCGGCGCGCGGATGAAGCGGCGCGGGATCGCCCGCTACACCGTGGCGCGCGTCGAGGCCGAGGGCAGCAGTGTCTTTCTGGCGGAGCCGCTGACCATGATGAACCGATCCGGCGACGTGCTTGCCGCGCTTCTTCGGTTCAGTGGGTGCACCCTGCTGCAGACCCTTGTCATCTGCGACTCCCTCGATCTGCCGGCAGGGGCGGTGCGCTTGAAACGCTCGGGCTCCTCCGGCGGCCACAACGGGCTGGCATCGATCATCGCCGCCGCCGGCGGTGGCGGGTTTCCCCGGCTGTGGGTCGGCGTGGGCAGACCCGACGGCAGGGGCGACGTGATCCGCCACGTGCTGGGCACGCCAGGCGCGGAGGATCACCAGCGAATCGATGCGGCCGAGCGCTTCGCGGCAGAGCATGTGCTGCGCCTGGCGAACGAGCCGATCGATCGGGTGATGCATGCGGTCAACTCATACGAACCCGACTGAGGCGAACCCGACTGAGGCGAACCCGACTGAGGGGATCCCGACTCAGGTAGAGCGCGCCCTGCGGTGTCTGGGCGTCCGCCATGGCCATACGGTCGTCGCCGGATACTCCACGGGGCCCGATTCCACCGCGCTCCTGGCGCTGTTGTGCCGGTTGCGCACGCGGATGGGCATCGAGGTGGTCGCCGCGTACTTCGACCACGGCCTGCGTTCCCGCCGCGAAATCGACGGCGACGTCGTCCACGCGCGTGCGGCCTCGAGCAGTCTGCAGGTTCCGCTGCGCGTGGGCACCGGGTCGTCGAGCGGGGAGTCCGTTCGGGGCGGCCCGGAGGCGGCCGCCCGCGCCGCTCGCTACCGTTTCCTGGAGGGCCTTGCCGGCGAGTGCTGCGCCGACTGGATCGCGGTGGGGCACACGGCCGATGACCGGGCGGAGACCGTGCTCATGCGGGCGCTGCAGGGAACGGGAGTCGCCGGCCTCGGCGGCATGCGGGCACGGCGCGGCCGGGTCATCCGCCCGCTCGAAACAATGCGGCGTGACGATCTGCGGGCATGGCTGCATGGGGAAGGGCTGTCATTCCGCCGCGACTCGCAGAACGGCGACCCGCGATTCACCCGCAACCGCGTGCGCGACCTGCTGGGCGACATCGAACGCAGGTTCCCGGGGGCAGCGACGCGCCTGGCCGAGGTGGGGAGGCAGGCCGAGCAGACCCAGGCCTTCGTCGCGGCGCAGGCGGCGGAGCGGCTGCCCTGGAGGCGGACCGCTCTCGGCATCGCACTGCCGTGGCATGAGTTCCGGACCGCTCCGGAGGCGCTGCAGATGGAGGCGCTCTTCCAGGGCTACGATCTGCTGCTGCGCGGCACGGGTCCGCGTCGCCTGCCGCGCCGATTCCTGATCCCCATCCTGCGAGCGGCGGGACAGAACGCGGCGCGGGTGCGCGCGGCCGGCCACGGTGTGGTCACAGAGCGCCTGGCAGCCCATCTGGTCATGTCGGCCGCGGTTGTCCATGGCGCCGGAACCGGCTATCTTTGGAAGGCCGTAAGGAGCGGATCGTATAGAGTACCGGAGACGCAGGTCGAAATCCGGAGAGCGGAACCCGTGGCTGGCGAGCGGACGGTTGCCGGCACAGCTTCGCTAGGCGGAGTGCGGGTGGCTTCAATTGACGGACGCCTCCTGGTTCGGTCGTGCCGGCCCGGGGATGAGATCCGGCTGCACTCCGGCGTCAAGCCTCTCGCCGCCGTGCTGCGCGAGTGGGGCGCGCCGGAAGCGCACCGGTGGAAGATCCCCGTGGTCGCCGATAGGCGCGGTGTGCTGGCGGTCTGTGGTGCTGCGTTCGGCTATCGGGACGTGCGAAGCGTATACTGTGCCGACCGGGAGCACGGTGCCGACCGGGAGGACGGTGCCGGCGGCGAGGGCGGCGGCACGGGCGCGGTGATCGCGATCAGCCGCGTGGAGGAGGAATCGTGAGTAACCGTTCGCAGGAGCCGAACCGTTCGCAAGAGCCGAAGAAGCCGGACCCCGGGCTGCCCAAACTGCCGTTCAACAACCGGGTCGCGCTGATCACCCTGCTCGCGCTGATCGCCCTGTTCGTGCTGCTGGTCGTGTACAACAACGAGCGCAGCTTCGCGCAGGAGATCGCCTACTCCGTCTTCCTGGCCTACGTCGACGGCAAGGAGGTCGCGGAGGTCAAGATCGTCGATGGATTCGAGATCCTTGGCACCTACCGGGACGACGACAGACAGTTCAGGACCACCATTCCCTATCACGATCCGCAGCTCCTGAACCGGCTGGAAAGCAGCGGCGTGCGGGTTACGGGAGGCCCGAAGCCGGTCTCGCCATTCCGGATCTTCATCGAGTTCCTGCCGTGGGTGCTCGGCATCTTCTTCATCTGGTTCATGTTTCGGCAGGTGCAGGGCTCCGGCAACCGCGCGTTCTCCTTCGGCAAGAGCCGCGCCAAGCGCTACCTGGACACCAGCAAGAAGATCAGCTTCACCGACGTCGCGGGCCAGGACGAAGCCAAGTACGAACTCGAGGAAGTGGTGGAGTTCCTCCGCAATCCGGCCAAGTTCTCGCGCATCGGCGCGAAGATACCCAAGGGTGTGCTGCTGGTCGGGATGCCGGGAACGGGCAAGACCCTGCTGGCAAAGGCGATCGCCGGCGAGGCGAACGTGCCGTTCTTCCACATGTCCGGTTCCGACTTCGTGGAGATGTTCGTCGGCGTGGGCGCCAGCCGGGTGCGCGACCTGTTCGAGCAGGGCCGCAGGCACGCCCCGTGCATCCTGTTCATCGACGAGCTGGACGCGGTCGGCCGCACGCGGGGCGCCGGATACGGCGGCGGCCACGACGAGCGGGAGCAGACGCTGAACCAGATGCTGGTGGAGATGGACGGCTTCGACACCAAGGACGGCGTGATCATCATCGCCGCGACCAACCGGCCCGACGTGCTGGATCCCGCGCTTCTGCGTCCCGGCCGGTTCGACCGCCAGGTGGTCGTCGACATGCCGGACGTCAAGGGCCGTGAGGAGATTCTCAAGATCCACTCGAGCAAGATTCCGGTCGGCGGTGACGTGGACATCAACCGGGTCGCTCGCGCCACGCCCGGCTGCTCGGGCGCCGACCTGGCGAACATCGTCAATGAGGCGGCGCTGCTGGCCGCCCGCAACGGCAAGGACCAGGTGGGCATGGCCGACCTGGAAGAGGCGCGCGACAAGATCATGATGGGCCTGGCCCGCCGTTCCAAGGTGATCCAGCCGGCCGAGCGGGAGATGATCGCCTTCCACGAAGCCGGACACGCGCTGCTTCACTATCACCTGGAGCATGCCGACCCGTTGCACAAGGTCACGATCGTGCCGCACGGCCGGGCACTCGGCGTTTCCTTCTCACTGCCGGAGAACGACATGTACACGCGTGGCAAGGGCTGGCTGCTGCACCGCATCACCATCACCATGGGTGGCTACGCGGCGGAGAAGCTGCGCTACGGAGAGACCAGCACCGGAGCTCAGAACGACATAGAGCAGGCCACGGAGTTGGCGCGGCGCATGGTCTGCGAATGGGGCATGAGCGACATGCTGGGGCCGGTATCTTACGGCCAGAAGGAAGAGCCCATCTTCCTCGGCAAGGAGATCGCCCGGCACAAGGACTACTCGGAGGAAACCGCCCGCCACATCGACCAGGAAGTGGGCGCCATCATGTCGTCGCGGCTCAAGGAGGCGGCCGATCTCCTCAAGCGCCACGACGATCAGTTGCAGATGCTGGCCACGGCGCTGCTGGAGAGAGAGACGGTCGAGGATGCCGAGATCCGCGTCCTGCTCGGTTTCCCGGAGCGGGACGACCTGTCCGGCGGCGACGCGCTGGCGGAAGGCCGGCCGGCCTGAGGGGTTCGTGCGCGAGCACATTCGCAACTTCTGCATCATCGCCCACATCGACCACGGCAAGTCGACGCTGGCCGATCGCTTCATCCAGCGCGCCCACGTCGTGTCGGACCGGGAGTTCCACGACCGGTTGCTCGACAGCATGGAGATCGAGCGGGAACGCGGCATCACGATCAAGTCGCAGGCGATCTCGCTTCCGCACCAGCACGACGGCACCAGCTATCTTCTGAACCTGGTCGATACCCCCGGACACGTCGACTTCACCTACGAGGTGTCGCGCGTGATCAGCGCCTGCGAGGGCGCGCTGTTGCTGGTGGACGCCACGCAAGGCGTGGAGGCACAGACCCTGGCGAACTACTACCTCGCGCTGGAACACGATCTCGAAGTGATCCCGGTGATCAACAAGGTCGACCTTGCGGCCGCTGACATCGACCGGACGCGCGGGCAGATAGAACGGGACCTGGGCCTCGACGGGGAGGACGCCGTACTCGTGTCCGCCAAGACCGGCCAGGGGATCGACCGGCTCCTGGAAGCGATCGTCGCGCGCGTTCCTCCACCCGACGGCGACCCTCGGGCGCCGCTGCAGGCGCTGGTGTTCGACTCCGCCTACGACCCGTACCGCGGCGTGGTCGTGCACCTCCGCGTGGTGTCCGGCCGTATTCTCCCGAACGCGCGTATCCGCTTCTGGGCGGGTGACGATGCCACCTACAGGGTCGAGGAGGTGGGGCTGTTCGGGATCAAGCCGCGACCGGCGGATGTCCTGAACGCCGGCGAGGTCGGCTACCTGGTGGCCGGGATCAGATCGGTGGGGCAGGCGCGCGTGGGTAACACCATCACCGAGGCGGAACGTCCGTGCCAGGCGCCGCTGCCCGGGTTCCGGGAGGCAAAGCCGGTGGTGTTCGCGGCCATCTACCCGATGGACGCCGACCAGTATGACGAGCTGGCCGCGGGGCTGGAGCGGCTGCAGCTCAATGACTCCACGCTGAGCTTCGCCAAGGAGTCGTCGGTGGCGCTCGGCTTCGGCTTTCGTTGCGGCTTCCTCGGCCTGCTGCACCTGGAGGTGGTCCAGGAGCGGTTGGAGCGGGAGTTCGGGCTGGCCGTCGTCCTCACCGCCCCGTCGGTCGAGTATCATATGCAGCTTCAGGACGGGTCGGAGCTCAGCGTGTACACGCCGGGTGAGTATCCGGACCCGGGCAGCATCGAGCAGACACGGGAGCCGTACGTGCGCGCGTCGATCATCACGCCGTCCGAGTACGTCGGCGCGGTGATCACCACCTGCCTGGAACGGCGCGGCATCCAGCAATCGCTCGACTACCTGGACGAGACGCGCATGGAGCTGCGCTTCGACCTGCCGCTGGCGGAGATCGTGACCGACTTCTATGACCGGCTGAAGTCCGTCACGCGCGGCTACGCGTCATTCGACTACGAGGTCGCCGACTACCGTGACACGGATATCGTGCGGCTGGACGTCCTGCTGAACGGCCAGCCCGTGGACGCGCTGGCACAACTGGTGTTCCGCGGTTCGGCGGTACGCCGCGCGCGCGAGGTGTGCCGAAGGCTTCGCGACGAGATCCCGCGCCACCAGTTCAAGATCCCCGTGCAGGGAGCGATCGGCGGTCAGATCATCGCGCGGGAGACGATCAACGCCTATCGCAAGGACGTGACCGCGAAGCTGTACGGGGGCGACGTCACGCGCAAGCGTAAGCTGCTGGAGAAGCAGAAGGCCGGCAAGAAGCGCATGAAGGCGGTCGGAGCCGTGCAGATTCCCAAGGACGCGTTCGTGGCGGTGCTGCGCGGCGCCGACGCGTAAAGCCCGCTCGGCGGGGCTTCAATCGCGCCCGGGGCCGCGGGACCTCGCCCGATCAGCCGCCGCCGGTGATGACCGCGAACGCCTGCGCGAAGTTGTCCTCCAACAGGCCGCTGTCGTTCACCCACCACAGCAGGTCGTCATTCATTGCCCGGTCGGTGAACCACCCGAATACGGTCTCCCCGAGCACATCGGACCGCAGAAGCTCCTGGGGCAGCTCGCGCTCGTCGAGCAGGCTGAGCACGATCACCTGATCGGTCAGTCGGACGGGCGCGGATACGTCGCCGATCCGCTGCAACGCAAAGCCCTGCTGGAAGAAGTCCTCGAACTCCTCCGCACCGGACAGCAGCGGCAGGTCGCCCGCGGCCCTGACCTCTCGTGGTGACGCGGAGTCCCGGAAGTTGATCGGAAACCACTCGGTCGCGTGCACGGTCAACTCGAGATCGGCGGCAGCTGTGCGAAAGTCGGTTTGCGATGCGGCCACGGCGAAGCGGTCGGCCTGCGCCAGCAGGTAGTCTTCCACCCGGCCGCGTTCGAAGGTGACCAGGTAGGCCCGGACCGTGGCGAGGGTGTCCGTGTCCGAGAAGTCGGGCTCGATGACCCGGCTGTCGGCACGATAGAGGTAGAAGACGTCTTCCGTTCCTCCGGCGAGCACGGGGGATACTTCGCCTTCGCCCAGGGCGAACACCTGGTTCGCCGTTTCCGGATCATCGAAGGCGCGGCTCACGTCGAAGAAGTAGCGAAGCCCCATATCCCCGCCGGATTCACGGAACCCGTCCTGCGAATGGGCGCGCGCCTCGTCCTCGAACGTGGCGGTGCCGGACACGATGCGCTGCCGGATCGCCTCGGCGGCTTCGGCTTCGCCTCTGACCTGGATGCGGCTGAGGTCGACGCGGCGGAAGTCGCCCGCGCTTTCCGCGGCGTATGCCGCGACTTCCTCGTCGGGGTAGGCGCCGTAGCTCAGGCTGACGAACTCGAAGCGCCGTTCGTGGCGGATCATCTCCTCGTAGAAGGCGATCTCGCTCTCACTGCTCAGGCGGCCGCTCGTCACATCGTCCCGGTACCGCTGCCTGAGGAGCAACTCGTGCAGCCGGTCCAGGTTGCCTTCCCGCGTGGCCACCGGCATCTGTTCGAGGTCTTCGTAGCGGGCCACCGACTCGATGAGGGTCTGGTCGATGCGCTGCTGGGAAACGTGGACGCCGGCGTCGACCGCCAGGTGCACCTGTGCGGTATGGAGCACGGTGGCGCTGTATGCGTCGCGCCAGATGTTGCTGAGCAACGCCCGCGGATCGGTGTCCTCCGCCGCCTGCGCCGTGTAGTTCCGGTAGAACCGATCGTACGACGCCCCGAAGAAGTTGGTCGGGGTATACGAGAGCTCCTGGCCGTCGTAGGTCCCGAACACGATTTCCGACCCGCTCCCGCCGACCCCCGATGGAGCCAGCGTACCGATCATCGACACGCCGATGATGACCATCACCACGATGCTGAACCCGTAGAGGAGGTAGGACCGGTTGCTGCGTGACTCTACGGACAGCGGGTTGCCGCCCCGCGCCATGGACGACGAAGGTAGCCACGCGGCCGGCCGCTGTCAACGCGGGCCGCGGTCGACGTGCCACTCCGGCCCCATCCGGTCGGCCGGCCCGCCGGCCTTGACAAGCGCGCCACGGCGGCGCACCCTCCGGCTCTCATCCGGGGGCGTGGCGAAGCTGGTTATCGCGCCGGCCTGTCAAGCCGGAGGCCGCGGGTTCAAGTCCCGTCGCTCCCGAAACACAACCGCGGGCTGTGGCGCAGTGGCTAGCGCGCTCGGTTCGGGACCGAGAGGTCGGGAGTTCAAGTCTCCCCAGCCCGATTCCCCGGCTCGCCGTTCGCGGCGAGTCCCACCACGCGCCGGATTCCGGATTCCAGCCAGGGACTCAACCTCCCGTAGCGAGGCGCCGAAGATAGGGGAGTCGTGCTGCGAGGGCTGCTGTTGCTGTCGATCTGCTTGTGGGCCGTGGGCTGCGCACACGGCCAGGAGCGCTACTACGTCATGCAGCGGGGCGACACGCTGTACAGCGCCTCGCGCGAGGTGGGCATCCCGGTGCAGGAGCTGATGGCGGCCAACGACATAACCGACGCCCGGCGGGTTCCAGCGGGAACGCGCCTCCGGGTGCCGGGCGGCGACGCGGTCTCGCCGGCGGCGGTTCCCACGATGCCCGTTACCTACGCCATGGTAAGGGGGGACACCCTGTACTCGATCGCAAACCGGTTCGATCTGGACGTCCGCGAGCTGATGCGCCTGAACGACATCGACGATCCGCGCGATCTCGCCACGGGTACCGTGCTGACGCTCCAGGGCGTGGGCGATGAACGCGACCTGGAGGAGCCGGTGCTGTGGCCCACCGAAGGCGAGCGGCAGAGGTTGACCGGCAAGCTGCGGGGGGTGGCGATCCACGGGGCTCGCGGACAGGCGGTCCGTTCGGTTTCCTCGGGAACGGTGACCTGGTCCGGGCCGAGTCGCGGCTACGGGTACGTGGTCCTGGTTCGCCGGGACAGCTACGTCTACGCGTACCTCAACAATGAGCAGGTGCTCGTACAGGCCGGCGACCGCGTACAGGTCGGTTCGGAGATCGGCACGCTGGGCGTTGCCCCTCACGACAACACGCCGCAGTTGTACTTCGTCGTCACGAAGGATTCGCGTTTCGTCGATCCCGTCTCCGCGCCGCGCGCTTAAGCGCTCACATCCGGCCGATGGCGGGGACTCGAGCGGCGTCCGGCGGGAACGTCGACACGCCGGACGCCGACACGTCGGACCTGGTCTTCCGGTTCGGGCCGTCGCCATCGACCATCCGCTTCGTCCCGGCGCTGAGCTCCGCCGACGTGGGACCGTCGGAGAACGCCCTGCTGGTCTGCGACCACCACACCGCGCCGCTGCTCCCGGCGGGATCGCCCGAGGCACTCCGGGTCGATGCGGAGGAGGCGGACAAGGACTGGAGCACGGTCGCGCGGGTCATCGATGCCGCTCACCGGGCGGGACTGGATCGCGGCGCCAGCGTCACGGCGCTCGGCGGCGGCGTGCTGTGCGACGTCGTCGCCTTCGCCGCCTCGGTATACCTGCGTGGCGTGCGCCTGGTCCTGATTCCCACGACCCTGGTGGCCATGGTCGACGCGGCCGTGGGGGGCAAGACCGGAATCGACTACGAGGGCCGCAAGAACCTGATCGGTTCCTTCTATCCGGCGGCTCAGGTGGTGGTGTGGCCGGGCGCGCTTGCAAGCCTGCCGCCGCGGCAGCTCGCGGCCGGGATGGCGGAGGTGGTCAAGACCGCCTTGCTGGGCGACCCGGGTCTGGTGGAGCTCCTGGAACGCGACGGGTTCGCGGCGGTCACGGGCGGCGCCGCGGCGGCCTGTGCGGTGGTGCGCCGGTGCGTGCAGGTGAAGGGCGGCATCGTGGCCGCGGATCCGACCGAGCGCACCGGGCTGCGCGACGTGCTCAACCTGGGACACACCTTCGCACACGCTCTGGAGGCGGTGACCGGCTTCGGCCCGTGGAACCACGGAGAGGCGGTGGCGTGGGGCATCGCCCGCGCCATGGATCTCGGCGTACACCTCGGCGAAACGCCTCCGGCGCACCGGGAGCGGGTGCTCGCGCTGCTTGAGTCGCTCCGCTTCCGGTTGCGCGTGGGTTCGCAAGCGCCGCCGGCCGCGCTGGTGGAGGCGATGGCGGCCGACAAGAAACGCCGCGGTGGGCAACTGCGCTTCGTGCTGCAGCGCGGCGTGGGCGACACGTTCGTACGCCCGGTCGAACGGGCCGAGGTGTTGCGCGTGCTGGCATCGGCCGCGCTGTAGCGCGGACGGGACGGGCCTACCGCTCGGAGGTCCGCTCCAGCAACTCGGACAGGTGTTCCTCAAGCGGCTGCGCACCGTCCGCCACCGACTGCAGGCTGGCCAGCGTCTCTTCCACTGCATGGCGCCATCCGCGGCGCGGCTGCAGGCGGAAGCCGCCGGAGCCGTCCGCGGCCAGGGACAGGAAGCCCAGTCGGCGGCTGCCTGCGCCGCGCGGGACGACGCGCAGGGCGAGCCCGGCAGCCGCGAGCAGCGGCGCCCGATCCGCGTGCGGGTCGAACCGCCGCTCCGGCCAGGTGTGCAGCACCCCTTCGTCGAGGCGCAGGTGGGGCAGGGCCTGCAGGATGGCGGAGAGCGGCGCGCCGCGCATCAGTTCCCCGCCGCTCTGCCGTATGACCCCGCGCACGTCTCCGAGGTCGCGCCGGCTGGCGCCCGCCAACTCCACTCGCCGGTCGCGGACCGCGTTCCACTCCAGGATCGCGTACCGCCGCGAGCCCTTGCCGGGCGTCAGCGGCAGGGTCACCCCGGCAAGCTGCAGGGTGGCGCCCGCGCGTGGCGGTCGCGAGCCGCGGGCTCCCTCCCGCTCGCTTCGGCCACGACCGGACCGGGGCCGTGCCCGCGGTTCCGGAACCAGAGCCTCGGCCAGGCGCTGATCGACCCGCGCGAGCATTGCGGTTCGCAGGGGGGAGACCGAGCGGGCGTACAGGCGCGACGTGCGCACGATCTCGCCGGCGACGATGAAGCGGGCATCCTCCCGGTACATGGATGATCCCGGGTGGATGTGGATCCGTTCGGCCGACAGCGACCGGTAGATCCCGCGTCCCGTGTTGACGCACACGGACTGGATCAACCCGCGCGCGATCGCGCACAGGTAGTCGTGCAGCGGACCGCCCCCGGCAAGCGGTACACCCATGTCCGATACAATCTGGGCGAGCTGGCGCCTGATGTTGGCAACCTCGCCAAGCACCCGGTCGTCCAGGAAGTGTCGCGTGCAGAAGCCTTCCCGGTCGCCGGCCTGCTCGAAGCTGCGCAGCAGATCCAGGAAGCCCGCGAAGTCGCCGAGCCGGTGGTGGAAGGCACGGTGAGCGCTGCGCGCCTGTTCCTCTTCCCCCAGCGGATACAGGAACGGCGACGGCGTCGACAGGAACGCCGCGCCGGTGATGGCTTCATCGACCACCGTCGGATAGCGGTGGATGGCTTCGACGATCACGCGCGCGAGCCGCGGCAGAATGGGAAACAGCACCATCTGTTCGCCGATTCCGGTCAGGCGGCGGCCGTCATCCAACGCGCCGAGCCAGCGCAGCGAGTCCACGGCGGCGCGGATGTGCCGCCGGCCCGGGGGCGAGATGAAGTCGAAGCCCTCGAAGTCGTCGATACCCAGATCGGCCATGCGCAGCACGACCTCGGTCAGATCGGTCCGCAGGATTTCCTCTTCCGTGAACGCCGGACGGTTGTCGAACGATCGCCGGTCGTACAGCCGGTAGCACACGCCGGGCCGTGTCCGTCCCGCGCGGCCGGTGCGCTGGTTGCAGGAGGCGCGGGAGATCGGTGTCTCGGTAAGGGAAGCAGTGAACGTGCGTGGATCGTAGGCGTTGAGCTTGGCCCGCCCGGGATCGATGACCCAGACGATCCCGTCGATGGTCAGGCTGGTTTCGGCGATGTTGGTCGCTGCCACGACCTTGCGCCTCCCCGGGTAGTCGTCGAACACCCGCTGCTGCTCCTCGCCGCCGAGTCTGGCGAACAGCGGCAGCGGCGCAAGCGCCCGGCCGAGCCGCAGGGAGCGCAGGGTCTCTATGCACTCGCGGATCTCGCGTTCGCCGCTCAGAAAGATCAACACGTCGCCCGGCTCGCCGGTGCGGTCGATCTCGGCGACGATGTCGCCGATCGCCGCCTGGGTCGCAGCGGGATCGTTCTCGGGATGGACGGGCCGGTAGTGGACGTCGACGGGAAAGGTGCGCGAGTCCACCCGCACGATGGGGCAACCGCCGAAGTAGCCCGAGAACACCTCGGCGTTGATGGTGGCCGAGGAGACCACCACGCGCAGGTCGTCGCGCCGCTCCAGCACCTGCCTGAGCAGCCCCAGGGTGAAGTCGATGTTGAGGCTGCGTTCATGCGCCTCGTCCACGACCACCACCTGGTACTCGCGCAGATCGCCGTCGAGCTTGATCTCCTGCAGCAGTATGCCGTCGGTCATGATCTTGATCGCGCAGGAGCGGGTCGTCGTGTCCTCGAACCGCATCTTGTAGGCGATCAGGTCTTCCGTAACGCCGTCCGCGGCCGCCATCTGCCGCTGCAGGTACCGGCACACCGAGACCGCGGCGATTCGCCTGGGCTGGGTGATGCCGATGCGCGCCGTACGTCCGTAGCCGTGCTCGTACAGCAGCCGGGGGATCTGCGTGGTCTTGCCGGAGCCGGTCGGGCTCTCCACCACGACCGCGCGGTGCTCATCGAGCGCAGCCAGGATGCGCCCGCGGTGCCGGTAGACCGGCATGTGCAGCGCCGCGTCCGGCATCGGCATCATGAACGGCCGCGGGGCGACCGGTGGCCGGTCGGACCCTCGCCGCCCCACATGCCCGCGCATCCGGCATGTGCGTCCGTTACCGTGACGGGGTAGGATTGCTTCCGGTGTTGAGGCGGTACCGGATGTCGGCCGACGGCGAGCATGCCGTCACCGCCCGCGTCTATACGCGAGACGAGCACGGAATCGACCGCGATCAGTTCGATCGCGACGCACTGGCGGTCGTCGGCCGCCTGCAACGCGCCGGCCACGAGGCATACGTCGTCGGAGGCGCCATCCGCGACCTGATCACCGGCCGGATCCCGAAGGACGTCGATGTCGCCACCAGTGCCCGTCCGCGCATGGTCACGCGGCTGTTCTCCCGCGCGCGGATCATCGGCCGGAGGTTCAAGATCGTGCACGTGCCGGCCGGCAGGCAGGGGATCGTCGAGGTGTCGACCTTCCGCGGTCCGGCCACAGCGGGGACGGGCACAGCGGGGACGGGCACAGGGGGGACGGGTACGGATGGCGACAACCACTACGGCACCATGGCCGAGGATGCGCTGCGCAGGGATTTCACGGTCAACGGATTGTACTACTGTCCCCGGCGCCAGCAGATCATCGACTATGTGGCTGGTTTCCGGGATCTCACCGCCGGCCGCTTGCGCACCATCGGCGATCCCGGGCAGGCGTTCATGGATGACCCCGTGCGCATGTTGCGGGCGATCAAGTACGCTGCCTTTCTGGGCGTGCGCGTGCCTGAAGGGTACCGGCGGCTGATCCGGCGGCACGCCGGACTGCTCGGCGAATGCCCGACCGGACGGCTGAGCGAGGAACTGCGCAAGCTGCTCGCCTCCGGCAACGGTTCGGCGATCGTCCTGGACTGCGCACGGCTGGGGCTGCTCGCCGCCATGCTGCCCGCGGTGGCCGGGTGCGTGCGTCCGCGCCGCCAGGATCCCCTGATCGTGGAGCTGGCCCACATCGAGCGCACCGCTCGCGCAGGAGAGGAGGTGCGCCAGCGGGCGATGGCGGCACTGGCGGCCGCGGTGAACGGGACCGCCAGCGACCCCACGCTGCGCGGCGTGAAGGAGGCGTTCGCGCCGCTCGCGATTACCAACGACGACGCGCGCTCCATCGTCGCGTCGCTGGGCGGAGGTCAGGTCGAGCCGAACGCCGGACCCCGGCGGCGGCGTTCGCGATCACGCCGTGCCCGTCACGCCGGCGGGTAGCCGTCGGCGTCCGGAAGCAGGCTGCCGACGGTTACGTCGACCTGGCTCAGCACGAGACCCGCGTAGCGCTGCAGGCTGGACATGATGAGCTCGCGCAGGTCGTGGAGCCCGGGTCCCGCCGCGGCTCCCGACGGAACGTCGACGATCACCTCCAGTGCCCATGCTCCGGTCGACTTGCTGACGATCACGCGCGCAAGGCGCAGGCTGGGATCGTGCTCATGCAGGCAGTGCGCGACCATCTGGGTCAGCGCCGCCTCCGACACCGACACCGCGCCGCGGCTCTCGCCGATCACCTCCGTCTTCTCGAACACCATCCCCTTGTTGCGCAGCACGCCCCGCTGCCAGAAGATCCTGATGGCGTCGATCGCCATGTGTGCGTAGTCCCGGCGCACTTCGACCGGCGGTACCGGGATGATGTGCTTGCCTTCGGACTCCCGCGCCGCGCGTGCGGCGTCGATCTCCGCGCGGCTGGCGATCTCCTCGATGTGCAGATACCTGTGCGGCGCCGGCAGGGCGAGCCGGCGGGTGATGAGCTGCACCATCCTGGCCGAGGTGCCCAACACCAGCACGCGGCGCGGGCGCATGGCCGCGATCCTCCGACGAGCTCCCTGAGCCGCGCGCGGGTCGTGGAATACCGCGGTCTTCACGGCGGCGAGGGCGTTGTTGGCGACCTTTGCCGACCGGCCGCCCAGGATCTTCTGGTTCCGGATCAGCAACCCGTCGTCGATGATGAGGTCCATGCCGTGGCGCGTGGCGATGAGTTGCGCCCGGAAGCTCTTACCGGTGCCGCTGCGGCCGATGAGCGCGGTGACGCGCACGCCGCGCAGCCGCCACGTCAGGTGATGCACCAGGGTTCGAATCCACGTCATCGAGGTACCGGCAGTCAATGTATCGGGCGCGCAACGTGAACGCCGCTCGCTCCCAGTCGGCGGAGTGCCGGGCGAGCCGCGCGATCTCCGGCGGCGCCTCCAACCACCGTGCACCAGTACAGCGCAGAAGGGAAGGGTCGCCGGAACACAACAGCCAGGCGTGCAGGAACGGCCGCCTGCGCCGTCGCGATCCGTAGCGCCGATCGCCGGCGAGCGGCATGCCGGCACTCGCGCACAGGGCCCGTACCTGGTGCCGCCGGCCGGTGCGGGTGGACACCGCGGCCAGGGTCATGCCGGCAACCGTGCCGATCGGGTGCAGCGAGGCGCGCAGGAGGGCGGCTCCCCGGTCGATCACTGCGCGCCGGCGCGTGGCGTCGTAGCCAAGGCGTGCCTGCAGGACCTGCGGGCGGTGCACCGTCCGCTCCACCACCACGAGGTAGACCTTCGTGGCGCGGCGCTCCCGCAGCAGCGCCGTCAGGTCGCGCGCCGCGTCGATCGTCTTTGCGTAGACCAGCAGCCCGGAGCAGATCCGGTCCAGCCGGTGCACGGCGACCGGGCGGAACGACAGCGATCCCGGCACCAGATCGGCAAGGATCGGCTCCAGGCTGTGACTGAGCGGCAACGGCCGTTCGGAGACGGGCCCGGCGACCGCGACCCCGGCCGGCTTGTCGGTCACGAACACGTGCTCGTTGTCCACCAGGGTGGGAAAGCGGGCCGGGATCTGCCGGGCGGGAGAGGCGGTCCGATCGCACGGCGCGACCGCTGCTTCGTCCGCTCCCTGTACCGCTCCGGCCGCGGCGGATGAAAGCGATGCCGGCAGCGTGATGCGGTCACCGGGCCAGACGCGGGCGCCCGGCACCGCGGGCGCGCCGTTGAGGCGCACCGCACCGGTCCGCAGCAGCCGGTACAGCAGGCTCAACGGCGTGGTCGGATGCATCCGGCGCAGGACGCGGTCGATGCGCCGGCCGGCGTCATTGCGCTGCGCTTCGCAGGTTCTGCCCTGTTGGCTCATTGTCGTCCCATCACGACCGTCGTCCCATCACGACCGTCGTGCCGTCACGATCGACACGGGCGCCGGAAACTCATGCCGCTCGGATGGTACCGCAGCGTGGCCGTCTGCGGTCACGTTGACACTTGCTCCGGCGCGGTTCGATAGTGGACGGATGCGCCGATCGGAGGCGGCTGCGCGCGCCCCGGCCGTGGCCCGGCGCCTCGCGCCCGCCGAACGGGACCGCGATCCGCGTCGGCGGATGGCCGGGAACCTGCTTGCTGTCGTGTTCCTCGGTGCCATCGTGGCGCCCGCGGCCGTTCCGCTGTTCTCGGCGCACGCACAGATCTGGGGTGGGTACTATCTGCTCGGCGGAGAGGGGGCCGGCGGCCTCGACGGCGCCTCGCTCGAGCGGGTGTTCGCCGGATCGGTGACCCGTGCCGCACCGTTACGGTTCACGATTTTCGGCGGATTCGCGGAAGTGCCGGTGGATCGGCTGGCGCAACGGCTGGACCAGGTGGATCCCCGTTTCGATCCGTTTCTGCGCGGCGTCACCGGTCTGTTCGCCGCCAGCGACCCTTCGGGTAGGGAATGGAGCCTGGACTACCTGCGCACCGACCTGCCGCCGGCGGGGTTGTTGCTCCGCCTGGCGTTCCGTGCTCCGGCGGCGGCACGTGCGGTGCTGGACTTCGACGTCCGCGGCCGGCTGCTGGCGGCCGGCCTGGTAGCCGCGGTCGCCGTGGCCGCGATCGGGGTTCGCTCCGTCGCCGGCCGTCCCGCGTCGGGGCTGGGCATGGCGGGCATCGTGGCGCCTTGGACGATCGCGGCGCTGAACGCCGGCGGCGTGGCGGTGATCGCCGCGGCCGCGGTGGTCCCCGCGCTCTGGCGCCTGCCCGGTCCCGTGCCTGCGCGGGCGGCCGGCGGGGCTGCGGCCGCCGTCGCGGTGGTGGTGACTGCCAGCTTCCTGACCGCCGGACCGCTGGCGGGCTTCGCAGTCAGCGCGGCGAGCCTGGGCTCGATCGCCGCTACGGCGTCGTCGAGCGCCCGCAGGACGCCGCTGCCAGGCGGACCGCGCCGGCGGTCCGCCGACCTTGTCGCCTCCGGATCGCTGGTCGCTCTGGCGACCGTGGTCGCGACCGCAGGGGCATGGCTGCCGGCCGTATGGGTGCCTGCCCCGGAAGCCGGCAGCGCTCTACGCGCCCCGGACGGACTCACGTGGGAGGGGCTCCGCGGGCTCGGCGTATCGGACGGGGACCGGGGCGCTCTGCCGAACGCTGCCGACTACGTTGCGCACGTGGCATTCCAGGAAGGCCTGCCGTACGGCCGCACCTACCGGCTGCCGACCGACGGGGAGCGCCTGACGGTGTCCTCGTTTCGGTTCGACGAGCGCGAACGCCGCGTGCTGCGCCGCGAGAGCGTGGTCGCCATCTACGATCGGAGCTGGCTGCAGCGGACGATCTCCGAAGCGGGTGGCGTCGGCCGGCTGCTCCTTGACGCGGGCGCCGTGCCGGTGCGCCGGCAATGGCTGGCCGATGTCGCGTGCACTCGCCCGGAGACAGGCGCAGCGATCGCGCTGGGCCTGGCGGCCGGCGGTATCTCGGTGGGCGCAGCGCTGTGGGCGCGTCCCGCCCGGAAGGGACGCTCGTGAGCGGGTCGGCAGGAACGGTCAACCTGATACTGGGCCTGTGCAGCCAGCGTCCCGTGGGCTGTTCGGACTCGGATCACGAGTGTTCCTACCAGAGGAGCTACAAGCCGTTGGCGCAGCTCGCCTACCGCTTCCCTGACTCCCGCTGGATGTTCCATCTGGGCGGCGAGCTGCTGGAGTGGATCGATCGCCGGCACCCGGAGCTGATCATGCTGCTCCGCGAGATGGTCAAGCGGCGCCAGATGGAGCCTCTCGGCGGGGGCTACTATGCGCCGGTGCTGCCGGTCCTCCCCGCGCTCGATCGCGTCGGGCAGATCGAGAAACTGACGACCGAGTTGCGCGTGCGCTTCGGCACCCGACCTCGAGGGGTGTGGCTTGCCGACTGCGTTTGGGAGCCATCGCTGGCGCACTCCCTGGTGGGCGCAGGCATGGAGTTCACGTTCCTGGATTCCCGGCAGTTCCGGGCCACCGGCGTGGCCGGCGGCCAGCTCCACCGCGCCCATCTCACCGAGGACGAAGGCAGGGTGCTGTCGGTGATGCCCATCCACCATCGCCTTGGGGAGCTCATGGAGTCCGTTTCCCCGGAGCAGGCGGTCGCGTCGCTCTGCCGCGCCGGTGACCTCGAGGGCAACCGGGTGGCGGTCGCCCTCGACGAGCCGGAAGACCTGGGCGACCTCCGGTGGCTGGAGCGCTTTCTGGAACTGGTCAGCGCCGACACGCGCATCGTGCCGACCACGCCGCGGGCGTACCTGCGGCGCCACGGCACCGACGGGTTCGTCTACCTGGACTGCGGCATGGATGTCCGTCGCAGTTCGTCCTCGCGAACGGACGCGGTGTCCGGAAGCGACCACGGCGTGTTCCGCCGGAACGTGTCCCGGCTGCCTGACTGCCGTCTTCTCTACGCGAAGATGGTGCACTCTTACCTGCTCGTGAACCAGGTGCGCGGCGACCGCGAGCGGCGCCGTGCCGCGCGCAACGACCTGTGGCGGGGGCAGTGCGGCCACGCCTACTGGAGCCGGCCGGACGGCGGGATCCACACCCGCCGCACGCGTGATGCGGTCTACGAGGCTCTGCTGCAGGCCGAAGTGCAGGCACGCGACCAGACGTCGTTTCTGCCGTCGGTCATGCGGACCGACTACGACATGGACGGACACCCCGAACTGCTGTATCACGGCCGCCAGTACAACGCCTACGTGCACACGGCCGGCGGCATCCTGTTCGAGCTGGACTACCTGCCGGGCTCGGTGAACTACATGAACACATTCACGCGCACGGAGGGTACGCGCACGGAGGGCCCGGGACCCGACCGGGCCGACCCCTATCTCAGGCGGGGGTTCGTGGATCACTTCCTGGCATCCGCGCCCACGGTCGCCGACTACTCGAGCGGCTTTCGTTCCGCGCCCGGCCCGGTCGGCGAGCGGTACGTGGTGCAGTCCGTGGACGACGATCGCCTCACCCTACTGCGCCGCGGCGTTGCCATCCCAGCGTCGGCGCCGGGCGTCGGAGCGGACGGCCCGGTGCCGACCACGGTGCCGAGTACCCTGCACAAGTCCTATCGGTTCCGTGCCCGCTCGATGGAGGTCCGCTACGATATCGTTGCGGACCGCGACATCGACGCATGGCTCGGCGTGGAGATCAACCTTGCCGTCGCCGCCGGCAGCACGGCGCGCGCGGTCGGGCCGCGGGGCGCGCAACGCGTGCTCCGGCAACCCGTGTCGTTCGGCCCCACGACGCTGGTGGAGATCGACGATCCCGGCGGCGGAGCGCGGCTGACGATTCGTACCGGAGAGGCGCAGGCGGGGATCTATGCGCCCGTGCATGTCGGCGGCGAGTACCAGTACTGCGGGCTGGTGATCGCCTGGAGGCTGCGCTCCGGGGCGGGAGTACGGTGGACGCGCCGGGCATCGATCGCGTTCTCGCGTCTTCGCGCCGGGCGCGGCTCGTGTTAGCATGGCGGCCGAGGCCAATACTCACATGAGGGTGTTCACATGATGCTATCCGAACTGCGGCAACGCCTTGCGGCCCTCTGTGCCGACATCGACGCCGCATGGAGGCGTCTTTGACCCGGAGCAATCCGAGCGCCGCCTGGCCGAGCTCGAGGAGCTGACCGCGGCGCCCGAGCTGTGGAACGACCGCGCCGCCGCGGAGACCACCCTGGCGGAATTGAAGCGGCTCAAGGGCCGGATCGAACCCTGGAAGGGGGTGCGCGACTCCGCCGAAGAGTTGGAGACCCTGTGCGAGCTGGCCGAAGAGGAAAGCTCGGAGGAGCTTTCGGGAGAGATCGAGTCAGGCCTGGTCGCGCTGGAGGACCGTTTCGGCGCGCTCAATCTGCAGTCACTGCTGGCCGGCCCGCACGATCGCACCGACTGTTTCCTGACCATCCATGCCGGTGCGGGCGGCACCGAGGCGTGCGACTGGGTATCGATGCTGCTGCGCATGTACCTCCGCTGGGCGGAAGAGCGCTCCTTCGCCACCGAGGTCATCGACCTGACCGAGGCGGAAGGCGGCCTGAAGTCGACGACGGTTGAGCTCTCGGGGGAATACTCCTACGGCTACCTGCGTGCCGAGACGGGGATCCATCGCCTGGTCCGCATATCCCCGTTCGATGCCAACAAGCGCCGTCACACCACCTTCGCGTCGGTGTTCGCCTCGCCGGTGCTGGACGACACGGCCGACGTGGACGTGCGTCCCGAGGAGATCCGGGTGGACACGTACCGTGCGTCGGGCGCGGGCGGCCAGCACGTCAACAAGACCGACTCGGCGGTGCGCATCACCCACCTGTCGACCGGCATCGTCGTGCAGTGCCAGAACGAGCGCAGCCAGCACAAGAACCGCGCGACCGCGATGAAGGTGCTGCGCTCGCGTCTGTTCGAGCACCATGAGGCCGAGCGGCAGAGCAAGCTGGAGGCGATTCAGGGCGACAAGAAGGAGATCTCCTGGGGCAACCAGATCCGCTCGTACGTCTTCCATCCGTACACGATGGTGAAGGACCATCGCACCAGGCACGAGGACGGCAACCTGCAGGCGGTGATGGACGGACGCATCGATCCGTTCATCGAGTCATACCTGCGCTTGGCCGCAACCGCCTGAGAGGGCACGCGTGAGTGCCCGGCGTCGCCTGGCACTGCTCCTGGCGGCGTGCTGGTCGGCCGCTCCGGCGGCGGCCGACCAGCACGCCGCATCCGCACAGGCGGAGCGGCGGGTGGGCTTCAGCCCGCTTGCCGGCGAGCTCGCGGCCGAACACCGCTACCTGGCCGAGACGCTGCCGCGGCTGTTGCGCGAGCGCCTCGCCGGCATCGCCGGAGTGGAGCTCGTCGATGCGGACGCTCCCGTCGGGGTCCTGCCTCGCCAGGTCGCTGCCGCGCGGGACATCGACCTGCTGATCTGGGGAACGATCGACAGCGCCGCCGATCACCTGGTCCTGGAGCTGCGCGCGTTCGACGCGGCATCGGTGCGCACCGTCTGGTCGTACTATGAAGCCGGGCAGGCCGACGCGCTGCAGGGGGCGATCGATGCGGCCGCCGACGGGCTCGCGCCGCTGCTGCTGGGCCAGCCGTGGTCCCGGCTCGCGGTCGAGCCGGTGCCGGCGGACAGTACCGTACGGCTCGACGGAGTGCTGGTCGGCGTCGGCACGACGCTGCTGCGCTACACCGCGCCGCGCCGCGCCACGCTGACGGTGTCCCGGCCGGGCTATCACCCGTCGGTCCGGCAGGTGGAGTTGGCTCCGGGGCGGGAGCTGCGCGTCGCCGTGGAGCTCCTGCCGCGCGACCTGGGCATCGTGCTGCTCGACTCGCAGCCGACGGGCGCCGCCGTCTACGTGGCGTCCGTCTATGCAGGGGTGACGCCGCTGCGGCTGCCGCGTCCACCGACCGACGCGGCGGTGTCGCTGGTGCTCGAGGGCCACGCCGACACCGCCGCGCGCATCGGACCGGCCACGCCGGGGACGCTCACGGTCCCTTTGCTGCCGGCCGGCTTCGACGGCGCCGCGGAGCAGGCGAGCGGCCGCGAACGGCTCTACGAGGAGTTGGGCTGGTTCGCCGTATCGCTCCTGCCGCCGCTGCTGCTCAGCGCGCTGGTCACCGATTTTGCTGCGCGCGACGTCGCTCTGCACGACGGCGGGCCGATCGCCTGGCAGCCGGCAACGATCGGGGTCACGGTAGGAGCGGTGGCGGCGGCGGGCTACTCCGTGTACCGGCTCGTGCGTACCATCGGGGTGATGATCGATTACACGGAGACGGCCGACCGGCCGGCCGGATGATGTTCGGCCTGGGAAAGAGGCTGCGCGAGCTGTTCGGCTCGCAGCCCGAACGTCTGGACCTGATCGAAGACACGCTGCTGGAGGCGGACATCGGACCACGCACGGTGGACGAGTTGCTCGAGGGCCTGGACGGGCGCCTCGGGCGTGGCGAGCAGGCGCTTGCCACCATCCGCGGGCGCGTGCTCGAACGCCTTCGCGCGGCGGCCGTGGAGCCCGGCCCCACCGGCGTGTCGGTGGTGATGGCCGTCGGCGTCAACGGGGTCGGCAAGACCACGAACCTGGCGAAGCTTGGCGCGCTGCTGAAGCGGAACGGCCGCCGCGTTCTGTTCGCCGCCGCCGACACGTTCCGCGCCGCGGCCGCCGAGCAGCTCGGCATGCACGGACAGCGCCTGGGTATCCCTGTGGTCGCGCAAGGGCAGGGAGCCGACGCCGGCGCCGTGCTCTTCGACGCGATCGACAGCGCGACCGCCCGCTCGGTCGACATCGTGCTGGCCGACACCTCCGGGCGCATGCATACCAACGCCGGACTCGACGCCGAGTTGCGCAAGCTGGTGCGGATCGCCGAGCGGCGCCGGGTCGCGCTGCACCGTCTGCTCGTGGTCGATGCCACGACCGGCCGCAATGCCTTCGATCAGGCGCGCACCTTCCGCGACGGCGCCGGGGTGGACTCCATCCTGCTGTCCAAGCTGGACGCTACGGCGAAGGGCGGAGTGGTGCTCGACATCTGCCACCAGCTCGAGCTGGGCGTCTCCTTCGTGGGCACCGGCGAGCGGATGGAGGATCTGTCCCGGTTCGATCCGGCAACCTACGTCACCGGCCTGCTCGGCGACGGCCGCCGGGCGTGATGCGCCGGTCGCTGCCCGCGCTCGCGGCGGCGCTCGCGGTCACGGCGGCCGTCTCCGTCCCGGCGCAGACCGCCGAGGGCAGGGACGTCTACTACCGCTCGAATGAGATCGGCATGGAGTTCGAGGAGATCCCGCAGGCTGCCGCCGCCGAACACCGGTTCGTCCTGGTGCATCGCGGAACGGTGGAGGGTAGCGATGGGGCCGGCGAGGAGCGGCTCCTGCTGGACGGCGGCCGCCAGGTCCGGCGGTGGGTGACGCTGCGGGATGCGGGCGGCACGCTGATCGCCGAGTCCGACTACGCGGCCGGGATGCTGGTCGCCGAACGAAGCTTCGACGACACGGGCAAGCTCACGGAGGTGAGCGAGTACGACCGCGGGGTGCTGGCCAGCCGTGCCGCCTATGCGTACGAGCCGCGGATGGTACGGGTCGTGGTGACCGGCAGCGATGGCGCGGTGCTGCAGACCGCGACCTACGAGCTGGCCGCCACCGGTCAGCTGCGTGACTTCGCCCGTGTCGAGCCCGGGGCGGATCGGCTGGGCGTCCGCTTCGTGTTCGCCGGCGGGACGCTGGTCGAGGAGACGGTCACCTCCGGGGCGACCCGGCTGGTTTCGCGTTATCTCGCCGGCGAGCGCTACGAGGTCGAGGAGTGGCGTGGCGACGTCCTGCATGCCGTTCGCGAGCTCGAGCGCTCGCCCGACGGGTTCCTGGTGGGCGAGACCAGGATCGAGCCTGCGCTGGACCGGCGGACGGCCTCCCGCTTCGACGCGGCGGGCCGGGTTCTGGAAGCGGTCACCACCGAGGGCGGCCGGCAGGTCGAGCTGGTCCGGCACCACCGCGACGCCGCCGGACGGATCGTCACCACGCGGCGGGAGACCGATGCCGGCGAAGAGCGGTGGGAGTACGAGTACGTCACGGACCCGCAGGCCGGGTCGCCTTCGGAGGACACCCCGGACGATCGCCTGCGCACGGTCAGGTTCGAGCAGAACGATGAGATCGTGTCGGTCACGACGTACGAGTGGCCGCCAGACGACGATGAGCCAGGCGACGATGGGCAACCAACCCGTCAGGCCGACTACTACCGCGACGGAGCCCCCTATCTGCGCGTTCACTTCCGGGGCGACACGCGGGTTCGCGAGCAGGTCTTGAGGGACGGACAGGTGGTCCGGGAACGCGTGTTCGATGACGGTGCCGGCACGCAGCGCTGACCCCGGGCCGGTTCGGGCATCCGTCGCCGGCGACGTCAGACTGGCGCTGGCACTGGTGGGCGTCCACCTGCGCGGACGCCCGGGCCGCGGCCGCGCCTCGCTCGCGCTCGCCGTGGTCGGCATGGGCGCGGGTGTGATGATGCTGACCAGCGTGCTCGGCATCATGAACGGGCTGCAACTCGGCTACATCGAGGATCTGGTGGAGATCGGCTCGTTCCACCTGCGGCTGGGCCGCGACGGTCACGAGCCCCTGCCGCCGCGCGTCCTGGCGGACATCGAAGAACGACCCACCGTGCGGACGGTCACACCGCTCGCCGACCTCACGGCGATGGTCGGCCGGCCGTCCGGCCGGCACCGGCACGGGATGACGCTGCGCGCGGTACCGGCCGACGTCGCCGTCCGCGCGCCCTCGTTCGCCGCGCAGCTCGGCCTGGGGCCGGCGCCGCTCGAGCTCGGCACCCTGACGCTGGGCGTGGGGGCGGCCGCGCAGCTCGGCGTTGGCGACGGGGACGAGGTCGCGGTGTACCTGGTCGACCGGACGGCAGCCGGCGGGGGGCCGGCGGCGCGGGTCGCGTCGCTGATCGTCGCCGGCACGTTCGAGAGCGGCTTCACGGAGTTCGACCGCCACTGGGCCGTGACGTCGCTGTCGACCGCTGAGCTGATCACGAGCGGGGGCGTGCCGCTCGAGTACGGCATCAAGCTGGTCAACCGGTTCCGCGATCGCACCGAGCGTGCAGCCGTGGAGGACATGCTCGCCGGCCGGCTTCCCGTCGCGGACTACCAGGTGCGCACGTGGAGGGAATTCAATCAGGCGTTCTACGGCGCGTTGCGCACGGAGAAGCTGCTGATGTCGACGCTCATCGGGCTCGCCTTCGTGGTGGTCGCTTTCAACGTCTTCCACGGCATGCGGCGGCGCATTCAGGAGCGCCGCCAGGAGATCGGTGTGCTGCGCGCGCTGGGCGCGACCCCCACGACGCTGCGGCTGGCGTACGCTGTGGAGGCGGGGGCGGGCGGCGTGATCGGCGTGGCGTGCGGCCTGGCGGCAGGTCTGGCGATCGCAGACAACCTGACCGCGCTGCTCCGGGTTACCGAGTCGGCGACGAACGCGCTGCTGGCCACCGCTCGGTTCTTCGCCGTGCCTCCCACGGCGCCGCGGGCGCTGCCGTCCGGGGCGCTGTTCCAGCTCGAACGGATCCCCAACCGTGTCCTGCTGCACGAGGCGGTGCTCACCTGCGCCGTGGCCATCGGCGCCGGGCTCACCGCGGCGCTGGCTGCGGGGCGCTGGCTGCGCAGCATCACCCCGGAGCGCATTCTCCGCGAGGCGCGTGAATGACCGCGCCTCCGGTCCTGTCCATGCATCGGGTCACCAAGCGCTACGGGCGCGCCGCCGGCGACGGGCTGGTCCTGCGCGGAATCGATCTCGATCTCGCCCCCGGCGCCTCGGTTGCCATCACCGGCGTCAGCGGCTCCGGCAAGAGCACGCTGCTCAATCTGGCCGGCGGCCTGGACCGCGTCACGTCCGGCACGGTACGGCTGGACGGGACCGATCTCACGGTCCTGGACGAAGTCGAGCTGGCGCTGCAGCGGCGCAGGCTGGGCATGATCTTCCAGTTCCACCACCTGCTGCGCGACTTCACGGTCCTCGACAACGTGGCGATGCCGGTGCGCCTGCAGAATCGACCTGCCGCGGACGCGGTTGCCGCGGCGCGCGAGATGCTCGACCGCGTCGGGCTGATCGACGCCGGCCACCGATACCCCACCGAACTCTCCGGGGGCGAGCAGCAGCGGGTGGCGGTGGCGCGGGCGCTGGCCGGGCGGCCGGCCATGATCCTGGCCGATGAGCCGACCGGCAACCTGGACCGGGCGGCGTCGGACGCGGTCGCCGACCTGCTGTTCACCCTGGTCGCCGACCACGGCGCCGCCTGCCTGCTGGTCACGCACGACACCGATCTGGCCCTTCGGGCCGCCCGTGTGCTGACGCTTGCCGACGGCGTGCTCGTCGAGGGGGCTGCGGGCGCGCCGCCGCCGGCCGGCGGCACGCCATGAACCTGCCGGCCGCGCCGTGGCTGGGAGTGATGATCGCCGGGCGCGGGCACGCTCGCGGCGGCCCGGGCCTGGCCGGCACGACCCTTGGCATCGCCCTGAGCCTGGTGCCCGTGATCGTCGTGCTGGTGGTGGCGGACGGCATGATCGAAGGCATCACCGGGCGGTTCCTGGAGGTGGACACCTACCACGCGCGGATCGTCCCGCCGGCAGGCGGCGACGCGGAACGCCTGTCGGCGGCGGTGCGCGCCGCCCCGGGGGTGACGCTGGCCGAGGTGGAGGTGCGCAGCCTGGGGTTGCTGTTCAGCGCGGAGGGACTGCGCACCGACGTGGAGGTCCGTTTCGTGAACCCGGACCTGCTGCAACGCGATGCGGGGCTGCGTCGCTACCTCAGCGTGGAGGGTTCCTTCGATCTGGAGTCCGGGAACCGGATGGTGATCGGGCAGGAGCTGGCCGACACGCTGGACGTGACGACCGGCGACCAGGTGGGGCTGTGGGTTCAGGGCGCGCGCCGCATCGCCGCGGTGCGGATCGCCGGGGTGTACCGGTCCGGCTATCAACACCTTGACGGAAGGTTTGCGTTCATGGCCGCCGCGGCCGCCAGCGATCTCGGAGCCACGGGGTTCCGATTCCTGGGTGTCAAGGTCCGCGACCCGTTCGGAGAGCTCGACACGGTGATGGATGAGCTGGGCAGGATGCTTCCACCGGAGGCGCGGCTGATCGGCTGGTTCGACCTGCAGCGCTCCGCGTACCGGTCCTTTCGCGCAACCAAGGTGTGGCTGACGCTGATCATGGCCGTGATCGCACTGGTGGCGACGGTCAACGTGGCTTCCGCGCTGCGCATGCTGCTGATCGAGCGAAGCGCCGAGATGGCCTACGTGCGTGCCATGGGCGGTTCCGGCGACCAGGTCGGCATGGCATTCCTGACGGTGGGTCTTACCAGCGGCGCGGCGGGCGGCGTGGCGGGCGTGGCGCTGGGGCTGGCCGCGGCGGTCAACGTCAACGAGCTGCTGGCGGCGATCGAGTGGAGCGTGAACGCGGCTGCGCTGCTGCTCTCCGGAGCGGACGGGCCGGCGCGACTGATCGACCGCTCCTTCTACCTGGAACGGATTCCGGTTCGCCCCGATCCGGGGCAGCTGCTGGCCGCCGTAGCGGCCGTGACCGTCGCGGCGGCGATCGCGGCGGTGCGTCCCGCGCTGCACGCCGCGCGCCTGCGGCCGGTCGAGTCGCTCCGGCAGCGATAGATTGATCGGTGGGGCGTCCTTTGCGATACTCTGCTGCAGGCAGTGCATCGCGACCGATGCTCGAAGCTCCCCGGGAACTGTGAACCACGGAGGCAGGACATGATGTGGAAGGGCCTGACCCAGCGCGCCCAGAAGGTCATCTCGTTCAGAGCGCAGGAAGAGGCGAAGCGGTGTCATGCCGAGAAGCTGCTCCCGGAGCACATCATCCTGGCGCTGCTCAAGGATGGCGAAGGGGTGGCGGTCAAGGCCCTGCAGCGGGTCAAGGTCAACATCGACGAGATGCGCCGTGACATCGAGCGCAGCCTGACGCAGGGGAAGGGCGGCCTCATCCTCGGCGACATCGAGGTATCCGAACGCGCCCAGACGGTGCTGAAGGGCGCGACGCACGAAGCCAAGAACATGGGCCACGTCTACGTCGGCACCGAGCACCTGCTCCTGTCCGCGGCGCGCGACGAGGGCGGCGCGACGTACCGCTACCTCGCGCAGCGCAACGTGTCCCCCGAGCAGCTCCGGGAGGCGATCATCCGCATCAACGGGCTCGGCGAAACGCGGCAGAGTTCCGGGACGCCGAAGCGGCGCACGCAGACGGCCGCCCGCAAGCCCACGCCTACCCTGGACGAATTCAGCCGCGACCTGACCACGCTGGCGCGCGAGGGCAAGCTGGACCCGGTCGTGGGCCGCGCCCGCGAGATCCAGCGGGTGATCCAGATCCTGGCGCGGCGCACCAAGAACAACCCGGTGCTGATCGGCGAGCCGGGAGTCGGCAAGACCGCGATCGTCGAAGGGCTGGCTCAGAAGGTGGTCAACGGAACCGCGCCCGACGTCCTGCACGGACGGCGCGTGCTGACGCTGGACCTGGCGTCGCTCGTGGCCGGCACCAAGTATCGTGGCGAGTTCGAGGAGCGGCTGAAGCGGGTGATGAAGGAGATCGTCACCTCCGGCAACATCATCATGTTCATCGACGAGCTGCACACGATCATCGGCGCCGGCGGCGCCGAAGGGGCGATCGACGCCTCCAACATGCTCAAGCCGGCCCTGTCGCGCGGCGAGCTGCAGTGCATCGGCGCCACCACGCTGGCCGAGCACCGCAAGTACATCGAGCGCGACGCCGCGTTGGAGCGCCGCTTCCAGTCCGTGTTCGTGGACGAGCCCTCGGTGGACGAGACGGTGGAGATCCTCAAGGGGGTCAAGGACCGCTACGCCCAGTTCCACGGCGTCGTCTACACCTACGAATCGCTGGAGGCGGCCGCTTCCCTCTCCGCCCGCTACATCTCCGACCGCCACCTGCCGGACAAGGCGATCGACCTGCTGGACGAATCGGGGTCGCGCAGCCGCATCGACAACAGCGCCCGGCCGAAGGAGCTGGTCAAGCTCGATCAGGAGATCGAGCGGCTGATGGTCGAGAAGACCAACCTGGTCAACAGCCAGAACTACGAGAAGGCGGCCGCGGTGCGCGACAAGGTCGGCCTGCTGCGCCAGCAGCTCGAAAAGCAGGAGCGCGCGTGGGCGCAGACCACGCAGGGCGAGCAGCGGCTGGTGGAGCCGGAGGACATCCAGCGCGTGATCTCCGAGATCACCGGCGTGCCGCTGGCGCGCATCGCGCAGTCGGAGTCGCGCCGCCTGCTGGAGATCGAGAACGAGCTGCACGAGCGCATGGTCGGCCAGGAAGAGGCGATCAGCGTGGTGGCCGCGGCGATCCGCCGGTCGCGCACCGGCCTGTCGTCACCGAAGCGGCCGATGGGTTCGTTCGTGTTCCTGGGCCCGACCGGCGTGGGCAAGACCGAGCTTGCCAAGACCTTGGCGGAGTTCATGTTCGGCGACGAGGAGTCGCTGATCCTGGTCGACATGTCCGACTACATGGAGAAGCACAACGTGTCGCGGCTGGTGGGAGCCCCGCCGGGTTACGTCGGCTACGACGAAGGCGGCATGCTCACCGAGAAGGTGCGGCGCCGGCCCTACAGCGTCATCCTGCTGGACGAGATCGAGAAGGCGCACCCCGACGTGTTCAACATCCTCCTGCAGGTGCTGGAGGAGGGGCAGCTCCAGGACCACCTGGGCCACACGGTGTCGTTCCGCAACACCATCCTGATCATGACCTCGAACGCGGGCGCCCGTGAGATCATCCAGGACGGATCGCTGGGCTTCCGCACCGAGAAACAGGCGATGCGCTTCGCCGACATCAAGTCCTCGGCGCTGGCCGAGATGAAACGGCTGTTCCGCCCCGAGTTCCTGAACCGCGTCGACGAGGTGGTGGTCTTCCACGCCCTGGAGCGCGAGCATCTGGACAAGATCCTGCACCGCCTGATCGGCGAGGTCGGCGAGCGGCTCGCGGAACAGAACATCGACCTGCGGGTCAGCCGGCGCGCGCGCAGCTACCTGATCGACAACGGCTCCGACGAGAAGTACGGCGCGCGGCCGTTGCGCCGTCTGATCCAGAAAGAGGTGGAAGACCCACTGTCCCTGGAGATCCTGCGCGGCCGCTTTCTTCCCGGCAGCGGCGTGACGGTCGACGTCAAGGACGATCGCCTGGTGTTCCGTAAGCGACGCGCCGCCCAGCCGGCCAAAGAGCTCGTCACTACCTGAGTTGACGTACTTCCTCGAACGGGGCGCGCCGGTCACGCGCGTCCTGCGGGTGGTCCTGCTCCTGGCGCTGGCCCTGCCGGCTGCCGCTCAGGATGCTCGCGAGCTCTATCAACGGGGCGCCGACGCCTTCGCCGACGGTCTGTTCTCCAATGCGGTGCAGTCGCTCGACACGCTGGCCGAACGCTATCCGGACTCGGAGCTGCGCGCGGACGCCACCTTCCTGCTCGCCCTCGCCCACTACCATCTGGGGCACCATGCGAACTCGTACGACCTGCTGGGGTCGTTCGCCCGGTTGTTCCCGGACTCCGAGCACGTCGCGGTCCTCGGCCACTGGCAGGCGGCCATCCGCCTGGCGCAGGGGCGGGCGACCGAGGCGGTCGAGCGGGCCGAGCGGCAACTGGAGCGCACGGACACACCGCCGGAGTACCGGTGGCGCACCCTGCTGCTGCACGCCACCGCGCTGGAGCAGGACGGCCGCGCGGAGGATGCCGAGCGCGCCTACCTGGCCCTGGTCGGCGAACTGCCGGCATCGCAGCAGGCCGACGCGCTGTTCCGGGCGGGACAGCTCGCCTACCAGGCCGGCCGCTATGCTGAGGCGGCGGAGACCTTCGGGCGCATCGTGCTGGCACACTCGGGCAGCCCCCGCGCGCCGCAGGCGCTGTACGCGCAGGCCGATGCCGCGCTGCTGGCCGGGCAGCCCGCTGCAGCGGCGGAACGCTTCAGCCGGTACCTGGAACTGTTCCCCTCAGGTCCCCTGGCGGGAGCGGCGGTCAGGCGCCTTCCGTTCCTGTACCTGAGCATGGAGGAGTTCGCATCGGCGGCACAGTGGGCCGACGTGGCGCTGGAGGAAGGGCACGCGGCCGACCTCGCCGCCCGGCTGCTGCAGGTCAAGGGTGAGGCGGCGCTGCAGCTCGGCGACCCGGCGGGCGCGGTCACCGAGCTGACGGCAGCGCTGGCCGGCGGCCTCGATCCGGCCGACGCGCAACGGGCCGACTACTACCTCGCGCTTGCCTACCTGCAGACCGGCCAGCGGGCATCGGGGCTGGAGTCGCTGCAGGATGCCGGTGACGGGCCGGACGCCGGCCTGGCGGCGGGCGCCATCCTGAACCGTGCCTACCTGCTGATCGAGGACGGGGCGCTGGAAGAGGGCGCGACCGCGCTGGAGGACTTCGCGGAGCGGTTTCCCAATCATCCGCGCCTGACGGAGGCGCTGCAGGTCCTGGCGCGGACGCGGGAGGCGCTGGAGGACACGGACGCGGCGCTCGACGCCTGGGAACGGCTGTGGCGGGTGGCGGAGGCCACGGGCGCCATGCTGGCTGTCGCCGGTCCCGGGGACGTGTCGATGGCCGGGTTGCTGCGCGTGGCCGATGCCGCGGTCGCCGTCGACCAGGACAGGCGCGCGCTCCAGGTCCTCGCGGATCTGCGGGAGCTCGGGTCGGCTCCCGAGTCGCTGGAGGCGGTCTATCGTATCGGCCGCATCTACGGCGCGCGCGGCGAGCACAGGCGCGCCGCCAAGTTCTACCGGGAGGTCGTGGACGCCGGCCCCTCGGGGGAGCTCAACTGGCGTGCCCGCCTGGCGCTGGGAGCCGAGCTGTACAACGCCGGAGCGTACGAAGAGGCGCTGATCTACCTGCGCGACGGACACGGCGCCAGCGTCTGGGAACCGTATCGCCACCTGGCGCTGGGTCGCGTGTACTACCGGCTGCGGCGGTCGGACGAGGCGAACACCGCTCTGGCGGTGGCGGCGCAGGCGCCCGACGCGGCGGTCGCGGTCGAAGCCTCCTACCTGTATGCCGCCGCCCACTATCAGGGCGGACGCTACGATCCGGCGCGCGACGCGTACCTGGCGTTCGCAGAGCGGTTTCCCGCGGCTGCCCAGGTGCCGTCGGCGTTCTACCGCGCCGCCCTCAGCGAACTGCGCATGGACCGGCCCGATCAGGCGCGTGATCTTCTCGTCACCGCCCTCGGGACCATCGAATCGCGGGAAGCCCGCGCGGCACAGGGAGTGGCGGCGGGGCGGGCCGGCGCCGGGACCGGCGGTGTCGACCTGGCCCATGAGGTCCTGTACATGCTGGTGGAGGGTGCGCTCCTTGCCGGCAGCACCGACGAGGCGGGCGTCGCCCTGGAGAAGCTGCGGCAGCGGGCGCCGGCCGGCCTCATGGCGGCAGAAGCGGGTCTGCGGTACGGGGAGTACCTGATCGCGCACGGCCAGGAAGAAGCGGGCCTGCAGGTTCTGCAGCAAGTCGCGGCGGACGCCGGGGAGGACGGGCCCGGACGGCGGGCGCTGTCGTCCGCGGCGACGGCGGCGGAGGCGCTCGGCCGCCACGCCGACGCCGCCGATCTCCACTGGCGTACGCTGTTGACCGCCCACGACACCGGCCTTCGCGAGCGGGCCCTGGAGGGGTTGCGCGCGAGCCTTCAGGCGATCGGCGCGGCGAGCGCCAGGCGCTACTATCTGGTTGCCGCGGTTTCCGACGAGGCCACGCTGCCCGCCGAGGTACGCGCTCGCGTGCTGTACGACTACGCGATGCTGATCCAGCCGGACCAGCCGCGCGACGCCGTCTCGATCCTGGAGGAGGCGCTCCCCGATCTGAGCCCGGGGCCGGAACGGGACGACGGGTACTTCCTGCTCGCCGAGCGTTACCGGCAGGACGGTGAGCCGCAGCGCGCGATCGATGCCTATCGCGTGGTTTCGGAGGTCGCGGTGGCCGGCGGCGGCAGGCAGGCGGAGGCGCACCTGCGCCGGGCTCAGCTCATGGTGGAGACCGACGGCGAACAGGCGGCCGCCGACGAGCTTGCGAACGTGGCGCTGCGGTTCCCCGGCGAGGTCGAGGTCGCTGCCGAGGCGCTCTATTACGCCGTGGGGTTGTGGCGGAACAACGGCGCTGAACGGGCAGCCAACCGCCTGCAGGACCGGCTGTACGAACGCTACCCGGACAGCGAGTGGGCGGAGCGCCTGCGCAAGGAGCGGCGGGGCTCGGAAGGCTGACGGCCGCCGGCCGCTATTCCCGGGAGCGCTGCTGCCGGGCACGGCGCTGCAGAAGCACGGCCCGGTAGCCGCGCCGGCGCCGGTCCTGCCGTTTCACCATCCCGGTCGCGGCGCCTCCACTCGAAGAGTGCTGCCCACGCGAAGCATCCCGCTCACCTGGCGAGCGCTGCTCACGCAGTGAGCGCAGCGCCCGGTCGACGGGGGTGCTCGACCCGATCAGGAGCAGGCGGCCCTCGGGCGCCAGCAACGCGTCCACGGCTTCGGGTATCCATCGCCACCAGGGGCCGTCGGTCTCGCCGTGCGTGGCGACCACGGCGCTGTAGCGCGCGCTGCAGCGCGGGCCGGGTCCCGTGGCGTCGGCGATCGACGGAGCGTGCAAGCCGGCGGCCGCGACGCCGTGGTGCCGAAGGTTGTGGCGGGCGGTCTCGATCTGCAGGAGGTCGCGGCTGCCGACGGTTATCGCCGGCCGCGCGCCTTCCGCCGCCGCCAGGCCGCACGCGGTGAGCCCCTGCCCCGGATTCCAGATCAGCACTCGTGGACCCAGGGCACTGGCGCCCACCAGCGGCTCGGCGGCGCGCAGGGAGTAGGGGACGGCATCGAAGTCCGGCAGGCCCCAGGCCGTCTGCAGCCGCACGGCCTGCCCGCCGAAGCGGAACTCCGCGTCGTCCCGAAGGTAGGCGGAAAGCTCGTCCTGGCCGGGTGGAGGGTCGCCGGGTGCGGCCATGGCCGTCTCGGCCACGAGGACCGTATGCGCCCGCAGCTCGCGCCGGTGCAGGATGCGCGCGCGTCCCTGCAGGGCTCGCTCTACCACGTCCTGCCGTGGCCGGATCACGACCAGGGCCAGATGGCCGTCCGGAGCCGCGGCGGCGGCCTGGCGCACCAGCAGGCGGAGCACGGGTTCACCCACCTTGGCCGGCAGATTGGCCGCGATCAGGTCGAACGGGCCGCGGGCCGCAGGAACCCCCAGACAGCCGATCGCGGCGGCGCGGGACCCGTCATTCTCCCGTGCGTTGAGAGCGCTGACGGAGACCGCCAGCGCGTCTCGGTCGCTCAGGATGACGTGCGCGCGCGGCCACAGACGCGATAGCGCCACCCCGATGACCCCGCTTCCGGAGCCCAGGTCCAGCGCGCGCCGAACCGGCAGGTCACCGAGACGTTCGGCGATCGTATCCAGGAGCGCGCGTGTACCCGTATCGATGTCGTCTCCGCTGAACAGCGACTGCGACAACCAGAACTGCAGGTCTCCCCCGGCCCAGGGAAGGACGACCCGCTTGTGCAGCAGCCCGTGCGCCCGCAACGCGGCAGCCGACGGTGCTCCCTCTCCAGGGGGCTCGACGGGAGCTGCGCGGTCGCCGGCGATGGGTGGGATCAGGCCCGTTCGACGTACGCGCCCGTGGTCGTGTTGACGACGATGCGGTCGCCGGTCTTGATGAACAGCGGGACCTGCAGCGTCAGGCCGGTCTCCGTGGTGGCCGGCTTGGTGGCGCCCGTGGCGGTGTCGCCGCGTTCGGCGTGCGGCGCGTCGGTCACCTCCAGCTTCATCTTCAGCGGAAGCTGCACCGCGAGCGGATCCTCTCCCCACATCAGCACCTGATAGGACTCGCCCTCCTTCAGGAAGCGGGTGACGCTCTCATCCACGCTGGCTGCGGGAACGTTGAACTGATCGTAGGAACCGACATCCATGAACACGAGGTAGTCGGCATCCGAGTACAGATACTGCGCGTCCCGCGCCTCCACGTCGGCTTCCTCGACCGTCTCATGCGACTTGATCACTTCGCGGATCACCTGTCCGGTGCGTGCGTGCTTGAGCTTCAGCCGGACGAATGCCGATCCCTTGCCAGGATTGACGAACTCGCGATCGGTGACCTGGTAGGGGTCTCCCCGGAACAGCACGTGTATTCCCTTGTCGATAGCGCCTGCTTTCATTTCGCCTTGAACCGCCCGGACCCTATCACAGCCGGAGCGCCCAATCACAGCCGGAGCGCCCAATCACAGCCGGAGCGCCCAATCACAGCCGGAGCGCATGGTGCAGCGGAAAGGGGATCACCTGGCTGATCTCCTGCCGCCGATCGAGCGCCATGATCAGCCGTTCCACGCCGAGCGCCACCCCGGCGCAGATCTCCGGGCCGCCACGTACCTCATCGGCCATCGCCCGGTCGGGGGGGTGAAGGATCATGGCGATGCGACGCTTGCGTGTATCCTCCCCCTCGATGACCCGAGCCAGCCGTTCGGCGTCGGTCTCTTCCTGAAAACAGTTGGCGATTTCCAGTCCCCGCGCGTACAGTTCCCATCGTCGGCAGTACGGGCTATCCGTGATCGGCTGCGCGAAGGTGGGCACGCGGCGCGGATACTCGTAGACGACCGTACCGCGGTCGTCGGGCAGGTCCGGCTCCACCGCGGCCAGCCAGACGCGGTTGAACACCTGCTCCCAGGTGTCGTCGCCGGCGGTGCGCACGCCCGCCGACTCCGCCGCGCGACGGAAGCGGTCCCGGTCGTCGACGGCGTCCAGATCGATCCCGGAGGCCCTCAACATGGCGTCACGGACCGTGATGCGGTCGAACGGGACCGGCAGCGGAGCCTCGGCCGGCAGCGACGACACGAGCCGTTCCAACCGGGCCACCTCGGTCAGATACTCGCTGCCGGGCGAATACCACTCCAGCATGGTGAACTCCGGACTGTGCGTACGGTCCAGCTCGGCTCCGTTGCGGAACGCGGGGGCGAGCTGGAAGATCGGCCCCGAGCCCAGGGCGATGAGTCGGCGCATGTGGCGTTCCGGCGACGGGCTCAGGTACAGCGGCAGACCCTCGTCCCGGGCGCTATCCGTTACCGGGCGATGCAGCCGCGTCGCGAAGACCTCGATGGCAGGTTCCGGCAGCAGTGTGGGCGAAGCGAGCGGCGTGCTCACCTCGAGGTAGCCGGCGTCGGCGAAGAAGGCGCGGATGGCCGCCAGGATCCGGGCGTGCCGGAGCGAGCGAGCAAGCGGCGATCCCGTCATGGTGGGGTTCCTCCGCATGCCAGCCTCCTATCGCCCCGAAAACCGTCGCCTCCGGCGCCGCTTTTCGGCCCATCCCCACCGGTATAGGAGTCCGTACGACTGCCGCTTGCGCGGCAGTCGTACGGACTCCTATACTCCCGCGTCCGGCCACCCTGGGTGGTTAAGCACCTTACTGCCATCTGCGCATGAACCTCGATATCTTCGTCCTCGGCACCGGTGGCATGATGCCGCTGCCGGGCCGCGGCCTGACCTCCGTGCTGGTGCGACGCGAAGGCGACCTGCTGCTGTTCGACTGCGGCGAGGGCACGCAGATCGCGTTCCGCCGTCTCAACCTGAAGTGGAAGAAGATCACGAGCATCTTCATTTCTCACACGCACGCGGACCACGTCACCGGACTGCCGGGAATGCTGTCGCTGTCGTCGCAGGTCGACCGGTCGGAGCCGCTGTACATTTACGGCCCCCCGCGCATCCGGCAGTACGTCGAGCAGACCCTGCGCGTGCTGGACATCTACATCAACTACGAGATCATCGTGCACGAGTTCTACGACGACGTCACCGTCGTGGAGGGTGACGGATACCGCATCGACTCGCTGCGCGTGCGGCACACCAAGCCCTGCCTGGGTTACCGGCTGGTGGAGGAGTCTCGTCCGGGACAGTTTCATCCCGAGCAGGCTGTCGCCGCCGGCGTTCCGCGCGGACCGCTGTGGTCGACGCTGCAGCGTGGCGAAGCGGTGACGCTGGATGACGGCACCGTGGTGGAACCGGAGACCGTGGTAGGGCCGCCGCGCCCCGGACGCACCTTCAGCTTCGTCACCGATACGGCGGCCTTCTCCGGTCTGGCGCCGTTCGTGGCCGGATCCGACCTGCTGATCTGTGAAGGCATGTTCTGCGCCGACCTTGCCGCCGACGCGGGCGCCAAGAAGCACCTCACCGCGCAGCAGGCGGGCCGAATCGCCCGCGCGGCCGGGGTGGGGCGCATGGGACTGATCCACTACAGTCCGCGCTACACCGAGCGCGACCTCCGGCAACTGGTCGGCGAGGCACGGGCGGAGTTCGCGGAGTCATTCCTGACTCGTGATCTGCAGGAGTTGAGCGTGCAGTACCGGGAGTGACGTTCCCGGCCCGCTGGAACGGTGGGCGCTCAGTCCGAGTCGTCGCGACCGGCACGAAGTTCCCGAACCTCGCGCCGCAGGTCGTCAATCGCCGAGCGAATGGCACGCAACTCCCGCTCGATGCCGGCGCGAAGCATGCCGGCGCCCGGCTCCGGATCTCCCGCACCGTCCTCCCGTCCGGGTTTCGTCAGCTCGGCCGCCAGCGGCAACGGGCCGACGGTGCCGTCGACCGACAGCGACCAGCGCTTGACCCAGACCCCACCGCCGGCGTCGATGGCTCCTGCGGGTTCGGAGGCGCGGTCCCTGTCCGCTATGTGTGGGCTGTCCGCTATGTGTGGGCTGTCCGCTCTGTGCGGGTCGGCAGCGTGTGGCATGTCCGGAGCGTCGCCGGGGCCGTTCCCCGGCCGGCGGCTTCCTCCAGTATGAGCTCGCCGAAGGCCGTGATGTCAACGGAAACCGGTCGCACCTCCGCCCTCAACGCGGGCCGGGCCCGTGCCGACCATCAAGAGGGTAGGGGGCACAACGGTAGGGATGGGAATGCTTCGCGGTCTGTCGTGCGCGGTCACCGCCTACTTCGTGTACACCGTCCTGAACCTGGTGACCGTCGCTATCGCGATGGACCGCATGCAGGAGCACCGGGAAGCGCTGCAACGGAACGTGGAGGCGCTGCAGGAGATCAACCAGTACCTGCAGGCGGAGTTCGACGCGCTGTCCACCAGCCCCGATCTGATCAGGCTGTACGCGCGGGATCTCGGCCTGTATGCGCCCGGCGAGCGGGTGATCCGCCTGCAGGGTACCGGCGAACGATCCTGGTTCTACGAAGCGGGCGCCGGGGTGATGGAGAGCAAGCCGCCGAAGGCGCCCCGCCTGGCGTTTCTTCTGGCCGGCCTGGCCGTGGGAGGGCTGCTTTATGTGCGACTCAGGTTCCGTGAACGATCGCAGGGCGATGAACGATCGCAGGGCGATGGACGATCGCGGAGCGACGGACGATCGCGCGGCGATGAACGCGCGCGCCGCCACCGTGCTGCCCGCACGTCACCGCGGCGTCATGCCGATCTGCTGCCGCGTGCTGCGTCGTGGCGGGCTGGCGATCCTGCCCGGTGACACGATCTACGGCCTGATCGGTGCCGCCCCCGCGGCCGAGGCGCGCATCCGGCGGACCAAGAGCCGGGCGGAAGACCGGCCGCTGCTTGTGCTGATCCCCGACCGGACCTGGCTGTGGCGCTGCGGGGCAGCGGGCGAGCCTCCGGAACGCCTGTTGGAGTACTGGCCGGGAGCGCTGACCATCGTGCTGCCGCGTGCCGGCGGTGGGACCGTCGGGGTGCGAGTGCCGGACGATCCGTTCCTGTGCCGGCTGGCGCGCTGCGTGGGCGCGCCGCTGTTTTCGACCAGCGTCAACCGATCGGGGCTTCCCCCGCTGTCACGGGTGAGCCAGATCGTGGCCGCGTTCGGTGCATCGGTGGATCTGATCGTGGACGGAGGCGAGCTCGGCTCTCCGGTGCCGTCGACCGTGGTCGATGCCACGACGCGGCCCTGCCGGTTGCTCAGGCAGGGTTCGGTCGATCTGCCCGCGGAGGTGCTGGCCCGTCCCTGAGGCTGTCCGTTTCCCGAGGCTGCCCGTTCTCCGATGCTGCTCAGCCGCCGGTCCCGGAGTTGACGCCCTCTGAAACAGCAGCCAGCAGGGAAGGCATCAGGTGCCGGTAGTGGGACAGGAATACCTGTTGAATGCCGAAGAAGCGGCGCTCCAGCTCGGCGCCGGCGCGGCCCACGTACCGGAAGTGCCACGGTTCGTACTGATAGCCGGTGACGTCCTTCAGCCCCTGCGGATAGGAGAGCGAGAATCCGAAGCGCCAGGCATTGGCCAGCACCCACTGTCCCTCGTGCGTATCCCCGTAGCCCCGGTCGATGCTGCCGAAGTCGATGGCGGTACCGAGCTGGTGCTGCGAGTGGCCGGGCCGCGCCACCAGACTCGACGCCTGCTCCAGGCCGTCGCGCTCCACGGCAGAGGCGAACAGGTAGGATTGCCGGGCATAGGAGCGATAGGCGGAAGAAATGGTCACGTCGGTGCCGGCCAGGCGCGCCGCCGCCGTCATGGCGGCCAGGTCGGGCAGGACGAAGGCCCGCAGGGTCATGGACGGCCGCGTGATCGTGAGGCCCCGGCCGTCGAGATCGACCAGGTCGACAGGCCGGTAGTCCTCGGCGAGCGCGTGCTCCTTGTCGACCAGCACCAGCAGGTCGGCCGGCTGATCGAGCGTCTTGGCCATCAGGTCCAGGAACACGGCCGGCTCGGCAAGGATCCGCTCCTGCACGGATTCCGGGAGCGGCTCGATCAGAGCCGTCAGATCCTCCAGCGTGACACCGAATGCCGCGTGCAGCGGCGCCGGTTCCTCCGGTCCCGCGCAGGCTGACAGCATGACCGCGGCCGCCAGGGCCATCGCCAACGCCCTCCCAAGCCTCATTTGACAGATCCGGGTGCGGGGGCACACCGGGCCGCCGAGGCCGAACCCTGCGCGGCGGCCGGTCAAAGGATGATCTCGACGATCTGTTCCATCGTGCCGACCGGATGGAAGCTGATGCCGCGCCGTACGCGTTCGGGGATGTCCGCGAGATCCATCTCGTTCGCCCGAGGGACGATGATCTCACGGATGCGGTTGCGCTGGGCAGCGATCACCTTCTCCTTGAGTCCGCCGATCGGCAACACGTCGCCCACCAGCGACAGCTCGCCGGTCATGGCCAGCGAGCGCGCCAGCCGTGCGCCGCACGCCAGCGACAGCAGCGCCGATGCCATGGTGATCCCGGCCGACGGCCCATCCTTGGGGGTGGCTCCGGCCGGGAGGTGCACGTGGATCCGTTGCTCGTCGAAGAAGGCGTCGTCGATGCCGAGCCGCCGCGCCGCCTGACGGGTCCAGGAATAGGCGATGCTCGCCGACTCTTGCATGACGTCTCCCAGTTGTCCGGTCAGCTTGAAGCCGCCGCGGCCCCTGGTGCCCACCGCCTCGACGGTCAGCACGGCGCCGCCAAGCGGCGTCCATGCCAACCCGGTGGCGGTGCCGACGCGCATGGAGCGCCGCCGGTCGTGGTCCCGGAACAAGGGCTTGCCCAGGTAGTCGCCGACGTGATCGCGGTCGATCACGAAGCGCGCGCCGTTGGCCGAGCTTCCGTTGCCTGAAGCCGGACCCGCGTCCGAGACCGGACCGGTCTCCACCACGGTGCGGGCTATCTTGCGGTGGATCTTGTCCAGCGCCTTCTCGAAGTTGCGTACGCCCGCCTCACGGGCATAGCCGTCGGCGATCTTCAGCAGCGCTGCGCGCCGGTAGCGCACCGAGCCGCGGTCCAGTCCGGCGCGGGAGAGCGACTTGGGGATGATGAAGCGGCGGGCGATCTCCAGCTTCTCGGTGTCGATGTAGCCGGAGAGGCGGATCATCTCCATGCGGTCCAGCAGCGGCGCCGGGATCGTGTCCTGGGTGTTGGCGGTGGCGATGAACAGCACGTCGGAGATGTTGAACGGCAGGTCGAGATAGTGGTCACGGAACGCCGCGTTCTGCTCGGGGTCGAGCACCTCCAGCAATGCGGAGGACGGGTCACCCTGGAACGACATGCCGAGCTTGTCGATCTCGTCGATCATGAACACCGGGTTGCGCGTTTTCACGATGCGCAGTCCCTGGATGATCTTGCCCGGCATGGCGCCCACGTAGGTGCGGCGATGGCCTTTGATCTCGGCCTCGTCACGCATGCCGCCCACGGAGAAGCGGAAGAACTCGCGGCCCAGGGCGCCGGCGATGGAGCGGCCGATCGAGGTCTTGCCGACGCCGGGCGGACCCACCAGCCCCAGGATCGAGCCACGGCTTGCGGGGTTGAGCTTGCGCACCGCCAGGTACTCGAGCATCCGCTCCTTGACGTCGTCGAGCCCGTAGTGGTCGGCGTCGAGCGCGGCGGCGGCGCGCTTCAGGTCGATCTCTTCCGGCGCAGGGTCCGCCCACGGCAGCGTGGCGATCGTGTCCAGATAGTTGCGCGTGACCACGAACTCGGCCGAGCCGGGATCCATGAGCGCGAACTTCCCCAGCTCGTCCGACACGCGCTCGGCCACCTCGCCTTCGAGCTGGAGCGATTCGAAGGCTTCCTTGAAGCGCTGGTACTCGTCGCTCTTGGCATCGACCGCCATGCCGAGCTCGGCCTTGATCGCCTTCAGCTCCTCCTTCAGGAAGTACTGCCGCTGGCTCTTGGAGATCTTCTCCTCCAGCTCGCCCTGGATCCGCTTCTGGATCTTCAGCAGCTCCTGCTCCTTCTTGATGAAGACCAGCACCTGTTCCATCCGCTCGCGCACGTCCAGCTCCTCCAGGACGCTCTGCTGCTGTTGGCGGTCGATGTTCAGGATCGACGCCAGGAAGTCCGCGATCTTCCCCGGCTGGTCGATGTTCACCATGTTCAGCCGCATCTCTTCGGAGAACAGCGGGTTGCCCTCGGATACCTGCTTCATCTCCGAGATCAGCGCCCGCGCCAGTGCCTGCACCTCGTCACTGTCGAGGTTCGTGTCGTCCAGAGGCTGTACGGCAGCCACCAGCGGAGGGCCGGCGTCCAGGACCTTCGCGATCCGGAAGCGGGTGATGGTGGAGATGAACACGTTCAGCCCACCGTCGGGCAGATTGATCTTGCGGACGACCTTGGCGGCCGTTCCCACCCCGTGCAGCCGGTCGGGAGCGGGCTGTTCGTCATCCACGTCGCGCGTCAGCACCAGCCCGAGGAACCCACCGAGCTCCAGCGCGGCGCTGACGGTCGCGGTCTGGGCGCCGGGCGATGCCACCAGGGGCGTCAGCATGCCGGGGAAGATCGGCTTGCCGGTCAGGGGCAGTACGACCATGCGGTTGGGGAGCGTGCGTGCCGCGGGGACGACCTGCCCTGGCGGAGACGGCGGCATGCATGCAAGGTAGGGAGCTTGTCGCTGAGGGGACAACCTCTTATGGTGCGGAATCGCTCGTGCCCGTGCCCTGACGCGCCGCCACCTCGTCTCGCCGGCTCTCGTTCTGCGCACGACTCCGGTCGGCGAGATCAACCGGCTGGTAACGTTCCTCAGCCCTTCGTTCGGGCTGGTGCGCGCGATGGCATACGGGGCAGCCAAGACGACCAGCCGCCTGCGCCTGACCACGCTGCTGTTCATGCACGCCGACCTGCGCCTGTACCGCGATCCGGTCAAGGATCAGTACAAGATCACGGAGATCACCTGCCGGGACGAGTTCGGGGGCATTCGCGCCAGCGTGCCGCGCTACTTCGCGGCATCTCTGTGGGCGGAGGTGGTGCTCCGGTCGCCCGGTGCGGCGGATGCGGCCGATCTGTACGGGTTGCTGCTCGGCTGCCTGCTGGCGCTGCACTCGTCCGACCGGGACGCACAGCGCGCCCTGTCCGTCCAGTTCATCTGGCGCTACCTCGGCTACTCCGGCCTGCAACCCGAGCTGCACGCCTGCGCGGCGTGCGATCGGGCGCTGGCGCCGTCGGCACCCGGTTACCTGTCCGATCGGTACGGCGACATGCGTTGCGCGGACTGCTCATCTCCCGCCGATGCGGCGTTCAGCCCGGGCGCGCGCGCCTACCTCAGCCACACGGAACGGCTCACCCCGGACCGGGCCGCGGCCGTGCGCCTGCAGGACGACCGCGGGCTGGCCAGCGTCATGTATCGCATGGTGCAGCGCGCGCTCGATGCGCCGCTGACGGCACTGCAGTCCGGCATGGGCGTGCTGTGATGGCGCGCGTGTTCTTCGGCCTGCCGGTGCCGGACGGCGCACGGGACCGCCTGGCGGCGTGGCGCTCGGCGGTCGGCGCGGAGCTGCCGGACGCGCGGCTGATCGCCCCGGCCGATCTGCACGTGACGCTGCATTTCGTCGGCGAGGTGGATGACGAGGAGGCGGGCAGGCTGAGTGGGATCTGCCGGGAGGTCGCCGGGCAGGCGGCACCGGTGGCGGCGACGTTCACGGGGCTGGGGCTGCTGCCGTCGCCTTCACGGCCGCGCGTGGTGCATCTCGGCGTGGAGGACGGCGCCGACGAGCTGGGCGCGCTGGCATGGGCGCTCCGCCTGCGGCTTGGCGCGAGCGAGGGCCGGAAATTCCTGTCCCACGTCACCCTGGCGCGCGTGCGCCGCGTTCCGCGGCAGGCGGGGGAACGCCTCTGCCGGCTGCGTCTGCCGCCGGCACGCGGCACGTTCCGTTCGCTGGTGCTCTTCAAGTCGGAGTTGCTGCCGGGGGGCGCGGCCTACCTTCCGCTGCAGACGGCCAACCTGGGCGGCGCCGCGTGAACGGGGACACCGCCCGCGGCTGGACGCTGCCGAGGGCCGAGTCCTCCACGGTCCGCGCGCTGGCCGGCCGGCACACCCTGGATCCGCTCCTTGCGGCGGTGCTGGTGCGACGCGGCATCACGGCGGCGGCGGATGTGGATGCGTTTCTCGGGCGCGGCCCGCTGCCGTCGGTTCGGATCGACGGCATGCCCGCGGCGGTGGAGCGTATCGTCCGCTGCGCGGGCCGGCAGGTGTTCGTGTACGGCGACCCGGACGTGGACGGCATCGCCGCGACGGCGATCATGGTCGAGCTGCTTCGCCGGGCAGGCGCGCAGGTGCGATGGCGGATTCCGCCGGGCGGACGCCACGGCGTGCCCGACGGCGGGGTGCGGGAGGCTCTCAACGCCGGTGCGGCGCTCGTGGTCTGCGTGGACTGCTCGATCGGGCCGGCAGAGGCTCGGGAAGCGACCCGGAGCGGCATCGACGTGCTCGTCGTCGACCATCACCCGCCGTTCGAGTCGCTGCCGGAGACGGCGCTGGTGGTCAATCCCGCGCTCTCGGGACGAAGGGGGTCGGATGTCCTGGCGGCCGGGGCGGTCGCGCTGAAGCTCGCCGAGGCGGTGCGTCGGGCGCAGGAGGAGGGCGGCGTGGACCCCGTGGCCGCCGCGCAGCTTCCCTATGATCTGGCGATGCTCTCAACGCTCGCCGATCGCATGCCGCTCACCGGCGAGAGCCGGCGAATCACCGCTCTCGGGCTCGACATGCTGGCTCGGTCCGACCGGCCGGGGCTTCTGGAGCTGTGGCTGCGGGTGGGACGCTCCGTGCCGGTGCCCACCGCCAATCAGGTCAGCCGCACCCTGAATCCCGTGATCGGCTCGGCCGCCCGTTACGGCGAGGGCGATCACGCCGTGCAGTTGCTGGTGAGCCGGGAGCGGGGCGAGTGCGCGGAGTTGTCGGATCGCATGCAGGAGCTTGATGCGCGCCGTAGGCGAGAGAGCGGTGCTGCCTGGAACCGGTTGCTGCCCGGTGCGCGACGACTCGCGCGCGAGCGCCCGGAGGCGTGCTGTCTGGTCGTCGACGATCGGGAACTGGCGCGGGGACTCACCGGACCGCTCGCCTACCGACTGAGCCGCTTTCTGGACCGGTCGGTGGCGGTCGTCGCCCACGATGACGGCTCCATCTCCGGCTCCATCCGCAGCCCCGACAGTGGCGCGAACGCGCTGCTGCTCCTGGCCGACGCGGACGGCCTGCTCACTTCGCGCGGCGGCCACCGAAGCGCCGGCGGCTTCATGGCGCCTGCGGAGGCGCTCACCGAGTTGCGCCGGCGCTGGTCCGGACCGCGCCCCGGCGCCGCGCGCGGCAGGCGCGACCCGGCGCGGGTGTTGGATGCCGAGGTTCCGGCCCGTGAGTTGACGCCGGCACTGGACCGACTCGTCGCGGCGGTCGAACCGACCGGCATCGGCAACGGGCCGCTGGCGCTCAGGACGCGCGGACTCGAGGTGTCGGAGGTAAGCCTGTTCGGCCGTGCCTCCGAGCACTGCAGGCTGTTGCTGGATGCCGGAGCGTATCGATGGCCGGCGCTGTATTGGGGCGCGGGCTCCCGGGCAGGAGAGTTCGCCCCGGGCGACACCGTGGACGTGGTGTACCGGCTGGAACCGGATTACTCGGACGGCGAACGCCGCCTGCATATGGTTGTGCTCGACCTGTGCCGATGATGAAGGGTGACGCGGTTTGACACGACTGCGTCTCGCGCTATCATGGGGGACTGCGGAGTTGCTCGGCGCTGCGCCGGCGATCCGCGAAGGAGGATCGAGTCATAGCGTTCGTACAAGTCGGTGAAGAGGAGCTACTCGAGAAGGCGCTGAAGCGATTCAAGAGGATCGTCGAGAAGGAAGGGATCGTCCGCGAGTGGAAACGGCGCGAGTACTTCGAGAAGCCGTCGACCGTTCGCAACAAGCGGCGCAAGGCGATGGAGCGCAAGCGCCTGAAGAAGCTGCGCAAGATCCAGACCCAACAGAAGCGCTGAGCACACCAGGCGCGACCGGAGAGCGATCCGCTCGGCCGGTCGGTAGCCGTTGCGACCCCTGCTTGACGGGGAGCCCCCAGCCACGGTATCGTACTCGTTAGACAAGAAGACGCAGGGTAGAGCAGTTGGCAGCTCGTCGGGCTCATAACCCGGAGGTCGCAGGTTCGAATCCTGCCCCTGCTATTTCTCATCTCAGTGCGGTCGGCCCTGCCACGATCACCCGGCTGCGTCGTGGCAGGTACCCGACATCACCCCGATGCCTCGTTGCCGGCGGTTGGAGCACATTAACCGGGATTTTCAAGCCCCGGATCTCTGTACGGGAAAAGTAGCGGCGAAGGGACTCGAACCCCTGACCCAGCGGATATGAGCCGCTTGCTCTACCAACTGAGCTACGCCGCCATGCGCTTGAGGTAAGCGCACTCGCGACGCGATGTCAAGCTCAGGTCCAATCGCCCGCGGCGTGTGTCCCGCGCCGGCGCGTCGCGCCGCCGGCGGAAACAGGCACCGGGCCGTACCGACATGAAAGCCGTCGCCCTGAGCGAAGTGTCCGGCAGGGAGCGGCGCCGGCAGCAGCGGCTGATCATCATCGGGACGCTGGCGGCGGCGGTATGCGTCTTCTACGTGGTACGCCTGATCGGCGGCGTCGAGCCGGTGGTCCGCCTCGGTGGTGCGGTCGCCGGCGTACCGGTCCGCCCGCTCGATCGCGTGCTCGTTCCGGTCGTGTCAGCCGGAATGCTGGCCGCCGGCTACTTCCTGGCCGGTGGCGTTTCCTACCGGTCGGCATGCCGAATGGCGTCGCTGGCGGCCTTCACGCACGCGGTCACGGTTGCCACCCGCCCGTTCTCTTCCGAGTCCGTGCTCACTCACCTGCTGGCGCAGGCGGGAACGCTCACTCCCTGGCTCCTGGCCATGGCGATCCTGGCGATGCCGCAGAGCCGCCTGTCGCGGCGCCTCCGGATCCTCACCGTCGCGGGCGGGCTGGGTTTTCCCGCGTTGATAGCGCTGTTCCACGTCGCGTCGTTCTCGGCGGCGGCCGGGGGAGATCCCGGCTGGCTGGCGCGTCACGAGCTCGCGGGCACCGTGGCCGACGTGGGTACGGCGGTCGCGCTGGTGATCACCCTGGGCCTGCTGATCAGGGCGTACCGCCGCGCGCGGAGACCTCACACGCGGGAGCCCGTCCTGTGGACGATCGGCGGCATGCTGGTGTCGCTGCCCGCGTACCTGCTGCTGCGCCTTCCGGCTGACGTTGCGGAAAGCGTCGTCCCCGTACCCGCCGGTGCGATCGCGGATCTTCTTCTGCTGCCGCTGCCGGCGTTCTTCCTGGTCGGTACCCGGCACATCCCCGGCGTCGACCAGCGCCGCGGGATCAACCGTTTCTGGGCGACGGCGATCGTCCTGGCGCTCCTGCTGCTGGTCGTCGCGGTCGCTGGCGACTACCCGCAGCGGCAGATCGAGGCCAGCTACGGGCTGCGCGACCAAGTCGCCGCGTTCCTGGTGCTCAGCCCGCTGTTCGTGGCGTTGCTCGTGCTCCATGCCGCTCTGGTGCGCGCGTTCGACCGAACGGGCGGCGCGGCGCCCGCGCAGGCATCGGGGCGTGGCGGCGGGGGCGGCCCGCGCGGGGTGCGCGATCTGCGCGTGCTGACGCGCGCGCTGCACCGGTCGCTCGGCGGCTCCATGACCGCGACCGCGGGCGTCCTGGATGCTCTGGAGGCCGAGCTGGAGGCCGAGCGCGACGGGTCCCGATCGCCGGCCGCCGCTCCGCTACGGTTGCCGGGCGGCGCGCTCGACACCATCCGCGGTTTTCGCGAGAAGGCGCTCACCGTCCTGGCCGCGCTTCGCAGGCTCGATGACGGTACCAGGTCGGGCGGCGCGGTCGTCGCCGTGCAGGTCTCCGACCTGTTCGCGGCGGCGTACCGGCGCGCCGGGCGGCGCAGTCACCTGCGGGTGGAACTGACCGACGGGGGCGAGCTGGCCGTGGCCTGCGATCCCGGCGAGCTGTCGCGGGCTCTCGCCGAGTTGCTGGTGAACGCGGAGGAGGCGGGCGTTCGTGCCCGCTCGCGGATTATCATGAGCGCCCGTGAACGTGGCAACGACATCGTGATCGAGATCCAGGACTCGGGCGCCCGCCCTCTCGGGCCGGGGCGCTCGCGCGTGTTCGATCCGTTCTACTCGACCAAGCCCGGTCACGATGGACTGGGCCTCTACATCAGCCGAGCCCTGATCGAGCACAATGGCGGCTCGCTGGTGCTGGAGCGGGGAACGGACGGCACGTCCGCGGTCGTGACTCTGCAGGCGGCCGGTTCGTGACCATCCACACAGACGGCGGCTGCCTCGGGAATCCGGGTCCCGGCGCCTGGGCCTACGTGGCCGAGACGACGGACGGGCAGGCGCGCGACACGGGCTACTCGGCCGACACGACGAACAACCGCATGGAGCTGCAGGCCGTGATCGAAGCGCTGCGGCTGGCGCGGGAGCGGGCCGACGGCAACGTGACGGTGGTCACCGACTCGCGCTACGTCGAGGGCGGCATCAGCGAGTGGATCGCTCGCTGGGAAGCGAACGGCTGGAGGACCAAGGCGCGGTCTCCGGTCAAGAACCGTGAGCTCTGGCAGGAGCTGCAGGCGCTGAAGCGGGCGCTGGAGGGGCGCGGCCTCCGGGTCGACTTCCGGCGCGTGCGCGGCCACGCCGGCGTCGAGCTCAACGAAGCCTGCGACCGGCTGGTCCAGGAGACGATCGCCGCCGGCCGCAGGGGGCGACGCTGAACCAAAGCGGCTAAAGCGCCACCGAACCCGGATCGCTCTCCTCCATGACGGAAGCCGCGCGAAGCGGCGCCCGGAGGAGAGCGACAGATGTTGGCGCGTGTGGCCTGCCACGCCCCGATCGGTGTGGACGGCGTTCTGGTGACCGCGGAGGTGGACATCCGGCGCGGGATGCCGGTGGTGGATGTCGTCGGTCTGCCCGGCGGTGCGGTGCGCGAAGCACGCGACCGCATCCGCGTCGCGATCCGCAACAGCGGCCTGTCGTTTCCGGACGACCGCATCCTGATCAACCTTTCGCCGGCCGCGGTCCCCAAGTCGGGCTCCGCCTTCGACCTGCCGCTGGCGCTGGGCGTGATCGCCGCCTCGAGTCAGGTCCCCTGGGACGATGAGGTGGGGATCATGGTGCTTGGCGAGCTGACCCTGCGCGGCGACGTCCGCCCCGTGCACGGCGTGCTGGCCGCGGTCGGCACCGGGCTGGAGCGCGGCATCGAACGCTTCGTGGTGCCGCGCAGCAACCTGGCGGAGGCGCAGGCGCTGGGCCGAGGGGCGATCGTGGGCGTCGATTCGCTCGCCGAAGCGGTCAAGACGCTCCGCGAGGCGCGCCCGGAGACATGGATTGCTGCACGGCGACGACGCAGCGCCGCCTCGGCCGACTCTCCTGCCGGCGTAGCGGCTGACGGGGACTTCGCCGACCTACGCGGCCAGGATCGGCTGAAGCGGGCGCTGGAGATCGCCGCGGCCGGCCGCCACCACGCGCTGCTGTTCGGCCCGCCGGGCAGTGGCAAGACCATGGCGGCCCGGCGCCTGCCGGGCATCCTGCCGCCGCTGACCGGCCGGCAGGCGCTGGAGGTGACGCGCGTGCATTCGGTGGCCGGTACCTTGGGCGCGGGCGCGTCGCTGATCACGCGGCCGCCGTTCCGCACGCCGCACCACAGCGCGTCGCTGGAAGGGCTGATCGGCGGCGGCCGCATGCAGCGCCCGGGGGAAGCGTCGCTGGCCCACGGCGGCGTGCTGTTCCTCGACGAGACGCCGGAGTTCCGCACGGCGCTGCTGCAGGCGCTGCGTGAGCCGCTGGAGTCGCGCGAGGTAACCGTGGTGCGGGCCGGCTACTCGGTGCGCTATCCGGCCGGCTTCCAGCTCATCTGCGCCGCCAACCCCTGCCCGTGCGGCAACCTGGGCCGGGACGCCGCGGTCTGCCTGTGCTCGCCGGCCGACGTGCACCGCTACTGGCGCCGGCTCGGAGGGGCGTTGCTGGACCGGATCGACGTGCGCGTGCCCGTGTCGCCGCCGCGCTCGGCGGACCTGCAGGCGCCGGCGCCGGAGGGCAGCGCGCAGATCGCATCGCGCGTCGCGGAGGCGGTGGAGCGCCAGCGGCATCGCTATCGCGGCATGGGCTGGGAGCGCAACGCCGAGCTGCCGGCCGGGGCGGTGGAGGTCCATTGCCCGCTCGACACGGCCGGCCGGGCCGCGCTGCGCGAAGCCGTGGACAAGCTCGGCCTGTCCGCGCGCGCCTACCACGCGATCACGCGGGTAGCGCGTACCATCGCCGACCTGGAGCGCTCGGACGGCGTCACCGTCGACCACCTGCTGGAGGCCGTCCAGCACCGCCGCTACGGCGACGGCGACCTGTGCTGGATCACGCTGTGACATCCCATGGACCGCTTGGGTAAATTGATGGAGCAACTTCGGCGTACTGCCTCCGTCCTGACCCCCGTCCGGGTTCGTCCTACGTTCCTGTAGTTCGTGTGCTTCACCTGGAACGACGTGAAAAACGCCCAGTTGAAGGAAGTGCGGGGCACTTCGTTCGAGGAGATCGTAGCGAGCATTGATGGAGGGGGATTGGTGGCTGTACTGAAGCATCCGAACCCGAGTCGTTTCCCCAGCCAGGTGCTCTACCTCGTGCAGCACAACGATTACATTTACGTCGTCCCCGCGATGATCGATGATAGCGATGGCACGGTGTTTTTCAAGACAGCGTATCCGACTCGAAAGTACACGCAGAGACATCTGCGGAAGGCATGGAATTGATGCGGGAAGCTGAAGAACGACAATTCGAGTATCTCGACGAAGACGAGCGCGATCTCATTGAGTCTGTGGAGAACGACGAGTGGATACCTGTAGACGATGTCGAAACCGCCAAGATGAGGGCCCGACAGAGCGCGAGGACGACGTTGCAACGAGACGAGAGGCCCAGGCAACAGGTAGATCCGGACGAGTCGTCCAATGAAGACGAACCGAGTCGCCCTGTGTCCGTCCGCCACTCGCAGCGAGATGCAGTTCGGTAATGCAGCAGTGAACAGATGGTTATCGCGACGGCCGTGACGCATCGACTCTCGGGATTGTGCGGGCGGAAGCGGGTCATCGGGATTCCAGCCTAGCGCCTTCCACGAGGGCACGGAGCTTCTCCCTCGCCGCGTCGATCGGAAGCCAGACGAGCCCGCAATCGGGGGCGGCCCACACCCGGTCCCGACCCAGGACGGCGACGGTGCGTTTGATCCTTGCCGCGATACGCCGGGGATCTTCGACCGCGGTGCAGCCGACGTCCACGAGACCGAAGACGACCTGCTTGTCTTCCGGGAGTCCCAGAAAGAGCTCGGGGTCGATACGGCTGCTTTCGCACTCGAAGGCGAACTGCCGGGCCCGGCAGGAACCGATGTCGGGCAGCATGCGGGTGAGGGCTGAGACGATCGCCGGATCCCGCACCGTCGGAGTGTCGCCGACCGGCGGAAAGCCGAGACAGAAGTGGACGCACGTGGTCGCCTCGATTCCCTCGAAAGCGAGGTCGAGGGCCGCGCGGCCCCACTCGCGAAACGCGTCCGGACGCCGGATCGCCTGCGGTTCGTCGAGCTGGATGACGTCGCATCCTGCCGCCTGCAGGTCCAGGATCTCCTCGTGCAGCACCCTCGCCATCGCCATGCCCAGGTCCGCCTCGGCGGCGTAGTGCTCGTTGGTGAGCCAGTACATCGCCGTCATCGGTCCGGGCATGGTCATCTTCACGCGCCGGTCGGTGTGCGCCTTCAGGAACCGCAGGTCTTCCAGCGCGTGTGCGTGCTTGCGGCTCACGTCACCGGTCACGACGGGAGAGGCCCGGTTCACCGTCCCCTCCTCCACGTCGGCATAGTTCGATCGCTTCGCGTCGATCCCCGACAGCGAGGAGACGAACCGGCTGATGTAGTGCATGCGGCGCTGCTCGCCGTCGGTGATCACGTCGACGCCGGCGATTTCCTGGTCACGGATCGCCAGTCGGGCCGCGTCATCCTTCCCCTGGCGCAGAGCCTCGCCGGTCAGTCGCCAGAGCCGGATGTCGTCGTCCCGGACCAGCCAGGCCGGTCTTGGCAGGCTGCCGATGACGGTCGTGGTGACGGGGGACGCCGCGCCGCTTTCCGTTGGCAATGATCCCTCTCGACGGCCTAACGTAGCATTACGCTTCGATTGACGGGCAGGTTCGGCTTCCACTCATGACCATCTGCAACGTACGCGACTTCGGCGCCGCCGGGAACCGGCAGGCGATCGACACCGCGGCGATCCAGGCGGCGATCGACGCCGCCGGCCGCTGCAACGGCCAGGTGCGCATGCCGGCCGGCGAGTACCTGTCGGGCAGCCTGATACTGAGAAGCGGCGTCTCCCTGCACCTGGAAGCCGGCGCCTCCCTGGTCGCCAGCCGCGACATGCAGGACTTCGCTGCACCGGCGCCGGACAGCTACGTGCGTCACACCGGCTCGCGGTTTGCGTTCATCCACGCCATCGGCGCCGCTGACGTCCACATCCTGGGCAGCGGCGCGATCGACGGCAACCTGGCCCTGGACGGCGGGCATCGGGGGCCGCTTCCGCTGCTATTCGAGAACTGCCGGCGCCTTCGCGTCGAGGGGATCAGCGTCGTCGACTCGCCGGGATGGGCGGTCACCTTCTGGGGCTGCCGGCACGTCACGGTTGCCGGCGTGCAGATCCTGAACAGCTTCGCCGACGGGCTGAACCCGTGTTGCTGCCAGGACGTGCTCATCGAGGACGTCGCGATAGACGACAGCGGGGACGATCCGGTCTGCCTGAAGAACGACAGCCACCGGTACGACTTCGCGACGCGTCCCGAGTGCGGGTTCGTCTCTCGCGACATCACGATACGGCGCGTGTGCATCCGCGACACCACCCACCCGGCGTTCAAGATCGGAACCGGGACGCACGGCGTCTTCCAGAACATCGAGATAGCCGACTGCCGGCTGGAGCGTACCGGTGCGCTGTTCTGCGTGCAGTTGATGCGTCCCACGTACTCCGAGACGCCGCGCCGCGTCATCGGGGGCGTGCACGTGCACGACATCCGGGGGGCCGGGGTAGACGGGCTGCTGGACCTCACGTCGATGGACGTCAGCCGGTGCGTCGTCGACGGCCTCCGATTCCAGCGTATCCACGTCGCGAAGGTGACCGCGCCTTCACGGATACACGGCCTGGCGGCCGCGCCGATCCGGAACATCACCCTGCGTGATGTCAGGTTGGAGGACCCTGCGGATGGAGCGCCGTGGCTGCACGGGCGGTTCGTGGATGGCCTGAGTCTGCAGAACGTGCGCATCAATCAGGACGCAGGAAGCGCGGCGGGGCTGCTTTTCCAGGACTCCCGGCGCCTGACCGTCGAGGGACTGCACGTGGAGGGCGCCGGTGCCGGCTGCCCGGTCGTGATCCGGGACTCCCGGGACGTGCGTTTGGCAGGCTGCGAGGCGGCGGCTGCCGGGCCGCTGGTAGGCGTGGAGGGGGAGACGTGCGGCGCCGTGGACCTGGCCGGGCTTGCCGGCCGGGGAGGCGTGGAAGCGGCGGTAGCCGACGGGGTTCCGAACGGCGCAGTCGTGCCGGCCGGCGGGCCATGCCGCTACTCCGAGCTGCAGGTGCCGCCGCAGGCTGAACCCGGCCGGGAGCTGTCCCTGTCGGCAGCTCTCTCGAACGAGGGCCGGGCCGGATTCGTGAAGACCGTCGCGACCGTGGACGGCCAGCCCGCCGGCGGCCGGTGGCTCTGGCTGGGCGAGGGCGAGTCGCGGACGGTAGGACTCCGCACGGAGCGCCTCTACAAGGGCGGACTCCACGAGGTCGGCGTGGCCGACTGCGTGGCCACGACCCGGATCGCCGCCACGCCCGCGCGCTTCCGGTTCCTGGAGCCGGTGCGGGTGGTTCCGGGAAGTGGCGGCCGTCGGACCTTCAGCGTCGTGGTGCGCAACGTCGGCGGGGAGAGCGGGTCGGTCGAGGTGCCGCTCGAGGTCGATGGGGTCGGGCGATGCTCCAGCACGTTCACGCTCGACTCGGGCGAGGAGCGCGAGGTCGCGCTCTCCATCGTGCCCGGCGGGGAGGCAGGCCGCGCCAGGATCGGCGGCCGGGAGTGGGCGTGGCTGACCTTCGCCAACACGCCAGCTCGTTTCTCCCGATTCGGCGAGCGCATCGAGGTGACTGCGGGTGGCGGACTGACCACCGCCTGGGACGCAACCGGCGCGGAACTCGCCAGTGCCTACACGCGGGTACGTGGCGACTTCGCCGTGTCCGTACTCCTGGAGAGCCAGGATCCGACGGGGCCCTACGCAGCCGCCGGCTTGATCGTCAGGAACCGCATCGCCCGTACGCCTGTGAGCCCGGGCTACCTGATGCTCTGCGTCTGCCCGAAGTACGGCGGTCTTCCCTACTGGGGGGCCGATCTGGACGGCGACGGAGTGCTGGACACGAAGGAGAACTTTCCCGTGCGGTACCCCATCTGGTTTCGCATCCGTCGTACGGGACACCGGTACGCCGCCTGGACCAGCCTTGACGGAACGAGCTGGCGCGCGGGCCGGGTGTTCCAGGTGAGCTCGGCCGCGGACGCCCAGGACGTCGGCGTGTTCGCGAGCGCCTACTCCGCAAAGGGTGAGCTTGGCCGCGCGGTGTTCTCACGATTTGAGCTCGATCCCGCTATCCTCCCACGGCCAACGCGTCGTAGCGCAGGTGGGTGCCCCAGAGGTTGTTGATGCGGAACCTGGTCGCCGCGGTGCCGGGGACGTCCACCGGCTTGTGGAAGTCGGCGGTCGGGAAGGCTTCGACCTGCACCCAGCCCGGCGGCGTGCACGCCGATCCGATCACGACCACTCGAACGATCGGATCGTCCTCTTCGATCGTGATGTTGTCCGGAGGCAGGTGCTCCTGGTCCATGCCGATCGAGTTGATCGGGTTCATCTCCACGCCATGGAACTCCATGCCCTTCAGGTAGCGCCGGTTGACCGTGACGTTCGGGTAGTTGAACGGCATGCGGTACTCATAGGTTTCCATGAGGAGCCGCTGCCGTTCCATCGGCGGATCGGGATACGGGTCGACGCGTCGCTGACTCTCCGTTGCCATCTCTGCCTCCTTCCTGCCATCAGGCAGTGGTGCCCATCGTGATAGGGAGCATTCGACCGGTTGTCTACCCCTCCCTTCGCGTGGGTGTTCGATGAGGCGATGCGCGAAATTGGCTGCACCTGCGATGCCGGATACACTGCAAGCTCTCACTTCGGATCCGGGAGGAAGACGATGATCCAGGCCAAACAGCAGACCTCACCACCTCTGACGCTCGGATGCTCCAACCAGCTCCTGCTGGACGACTACGTGGTGGACGACGCGTGGAACATCAGGCGCTCTCCCGAGTTGCCCGTGAAATACCTGGGCAATCCGATCATCGACTCCCATCCCGTGGTCGGCGATTGCAGCGTGGTCTGCCAGTCGGTCATGTACGACGAGGAGGAGCGCCTCTTCAAGCTCTGGTCCACCCTGGTCGACACCAACCTGGACACGTTTCCGTCCGGGTATCACCAGGACAGCGTGCACAGCTACATGTACCGGGGCGCGTACTCGGTGTCGCAGGACGGGCTGGACTGGGAGTGTCCGGACCTGGGCATCATCGAGTACCGGGGCTCGACCGCGAACAACCTGTTCCAGTCCGAGGGCTGCGGGTTCGTTCTGAAGGACGGCCACGAATCGGATCCGTCGCGCCGGTACAAGATGCTGACCAAGCGCACCAACCCGGGCGGCCGCGTCTTCGCCGCGTTCTCACCGGACGGCGTCCATTGGACGGACCATCCGGGCGGCCCCGTGGTGCCCAACTCGCGGGATGGCGCCAACTCCTTCCTGTACGACGAGCGGCTCGGCAAGTACGTGCTGTTCTGCCGGCCGACGGTCTTGCCCCTGGACTTCAGCTACGACCCCGATGAGCTCGGGTTTCCCGACCGCAACGTCTACATCGACGACTTCCACACCGGCGACAAGTTCGAGTGCAAGGACCGGACCTCGAGCCCCCGGTTTCCGGACGAATCCGACTACGTCATGCGCTGGGAGACCGAGGACTACGTCCACCGGCACCTCAAGGTGTTCCCCTACACGCCGATGCGCTCGCTGCGCATCTCCCAGGGCAGGAGCCGCTACATCGGCTGCAACCGCAGGATCGCCCGCAGCGTCAGCGACGACTTCGTGCACTGGTCGCTTCCCGAGGTGGTGATCCGTCCCGACGAGCTCGACCCGCCGCGGCTCTACAACATGGACGTGATGCGCTACGAGGGGCTCTACATCGGGCTGTTGCAGGTCTTCCACTCGTGGGGCACGCGCCGCCTGCCGGGGACGCCCGACGAGCCGGAGATCTTCGACCTGCACCTGGCGTTCAGCCGCGACGGGATCCGCTGGGAGCGGCTGGCGAACCGTCCGGTCTTCCTGGAGCGGGGCTACGTCGGCGACTTCGACGGCGGCATGATCTCCGGCGCCCACGTGCCGCTCATTCCCTACGGGGACGAGCTGCGCATCTACTACACCGGGCACGTCGGCTGCCACAACCTCTCGCCCGCCTCCCCAAGCTCCAAGCACGCCATCGGCGTGGCGCGGTTGCCGCGGGGCCGCCTGGTCGCCCGCACGGCTGGGGATGAGCTCGGCGTCCTGATGACCAAACCCTTCGTCGTGGAGGGCCGGCGGCTGCAGGTCAACGCCGACGCCCGCCGGGGGCTGCTGAAGGCGGAGGTGGTCACGGCTGCCGGTGAGCAGATTCCCGGCTACACCTGCAGCGAGTGTCGCGGAATCACCGGGAACGGGTTCGAGCTGCCGATCTCCTGGAGCGGCAGGTCCGACCTGCAGGAGCTCGCGGGGCAGACGGTGCGCCTGCGTTTCTACCTGCGGGAGGCCAGGCTGTACTCCTTCCGGCTCCATGACGGACTTCCGTCATGACTCGTTCCCGCCGTTGAACCTCCTTCCGGCACCGGCTACGATGTAGCGGCTCGAGCGCGTCGCCGGCGGGACCTGCCTGCCGGGACGCCTCGGCGGGGCTGCAGGCGGACGTTCCCCGACCTCAAGGCGGTCGGGAGGAGGCGCGCGGTGACAGCACGACCGGCGGCGCGGTTGACCGGAGTGCCGGCCCCCGCCGAGGTGCGCTGATGGCGGTGCTCGACCGGTCCCATGCCGGCGCAGGCATTCGCAGGTTCCTGCCGGGCATCGACAAGGCGACCCGCGACCGCATGGTGCGCATGCGGTTCCTCTATCTGCTGCTCGCCGTTCCGGTCGTGCACTGGGCCATCTTCCACTACGCCCCCATGTACGGGCTGCTGGTGGCCTTCAAGGACTACAACATGAAGCACGGGGTGTTCGGCAGCCCGTGGAACGACTTCGCGCACTTCCAGTTCCTGTTCACCAGTCCCGGCTTCCATCGGGTGATGCGCAACACCTTCATCATCAGCTTCCTGAAGCTCGCCTTCGGCTTCACCGCCAGCATCGTCTTCGCGCTGTTGATCGACCAGCTCATGAGCCTGCCCTTCAAGCGGACGATGCAGTCGATCTCCTACCTGCCGCACTTCATTTCCTGGGTGGTGCTGGGCGGCCTCATCAAGCAGTTGCTGTCGCCCTCGCTGGGCGTCTTCGGCGTGCTGATCGCCAACATCACCGGCGAGTCGCTCAGCCTGCTGACGGACAAGGCGGGGTTCCTGGCCATCCTGGTGGCCAGCTCGGTCTGGCAGGGCGTGGGGTGGTCGGCGATCATCTATCTGGCCGTGCTGGCCGGGGTCGACCAGAGCCTGTACGAGGCTGCCGAGGTGGATGGGGCCAGCCGCCTGCAGAAGGCCCTGCACATCAGCCTGCCGGCCCTGTACCCGCTGATGACCATCATCCTGATCCTGGCGATGGGACAGATCCTCGACGCCGGCTTCGATCAGGTCTTCAACCTCTACAACCCGCTGGTGTACGACGTCGCGGACGTCATCGACACCTACCTGTACCGGGTGGGGCTGGTCGAGCTGAAGTACGACTACGCGGCCGCCGTCGGGCTCTTCAGGAATGTCGTGGGCCTGGTGCTGGTGATCTCGGCCAACTACCTCGCCCGTCGCTACACCGAGTATGGCCTCTGGTAGGCGCGCGCATGGCACGGCGGAGCGTTGGCGAGGCGGCCTTCGACGTGGCGAACGTCGTCTTCATGCTGGCGTTCTCGGCGACGATCCTCTACCCGTTCTGGGACGCATTTCTCCTCTCGTTCTCCGGTCCGCGCGAGATATCCGGCGTGGGGTTCCGCCTGTGGATCACCCACTGGTCCATGGACACATACCGATACATCTTCGACCGGGGGCTCATCCTGATCGCCTACCGGAACACCCTGTTCCGGACGGTGGTCGCCGTCTATCTCACCACGATCACCTGTCTGTTCGCGGCCTATCCGCTGTCGAAGCGCCGCCTCCCCGGGCGCACGGTGATCACCGCCTACTTCGTGTTCTCGATGTTCTTCAGCGGCGGGCTGATCCCCACCTACCTGCTGATCCGGGGGCTGGGGCTCCTCAACAACCTGTGGGTCCTCGTGCTCCCGCAGATGTTCAACGTCTTCTACATGATCATCATGCGCAACTACCTGATGGCCGCCCATCTCGAAGAGCTGGAAGAGGCGGCGCTCGTGGACGGTGGCGGCTACCCGTACATCCTGTTCCGCATCATGGTGCCGCTGTCGATGCCGCTGCTGGCCACGGTGTCACTGTGGGTGGCCGTGGCTCACTGGAACGAGTGGTTCTACGCCCGCATCTACCTGACCGGGAACCGGTTTCTCGTGCTGCAGTACCTGCTGCAGCGGCTCATCGAGCATCATCGCCAGGACGAGCAGATTCTCAACGACTACGTGGCGCAGACCGAGACGGAGATCAACACCGCCAACGTCGTGGCGGGAACGATGATTCTCACGATCGGTCCCATCGTCCTGCTGTACCCGTTCCTGCAGAAATACTTCGTGAAGGGGGTGATGATCGGGTCCTTGAAGGGATGAGTCGGCCGCCGTCGGCGAGCGGATTCATGTCGAAGAGAGACCCGGGGCGACGCCGGACAGGGCGCGCCGCCGGGGCTCGCGTTACAGGGGAAAGAGAGAACGGAATGAATCACATGGTCAGAAGAGCGGTCGCCGTGCTCGCGCTGGCGTCGCTGTCGTCGATCTGCGTGTTTGCGGCGGGAACGGCGGCTTCACAGCCGCAGTCCGCGGAGCCTGAGATCATGCAGATCACGTGGCTGGGCCGAACCCACGACCGGGGATTCCCGGAGGGGAGCTTCCTGCACCAGATGCTGGAGGAGCGCTTCAACGTCGACCTGATAGAGCCCTCGCTCATGAACTACAAGGACGCGGAGAAGTTCTATCTGCTGGCGGCGGCTAACGACCTGCCGGACACCGGCGTCGTGCGGCTGGATCACAACCGCGCGTATGAGCAGGGCATGATCCGCTCGATTCCGCGCACCATGATCGAGGAGTACGCGCCCAAGGTCTCGATCGCATTCGATCAGTACAACGGCTGGAGCTTCAACGTGGCCCCGGACGATGCCGGCGCCTACATCGGCTTCGGGGCGCTGCGGGAGCGGGACTTTCCGGCCCACTCCAACTGGTATCGCCTGGACTGGCTGGAGGCGGTCGGCATCGAGCCCAACGGCGAGCTGGTCAACACGGCCGACCGGCTCTACTACACGACGGAGCCGTTCACGCTCGATCAGTTCAAGGACATCATGGTCGCCTTCGCCCAGAACGACCCGGACGGCAACGGCGAGCAGGATACCTTCGGGGTCTCGACCCTGCTGATCGACTCGGTGCTCGGCGCCCACGGCACGATCGGCAAGTTCGGCGACGACTACAACCACTACGAGAACGGCGAGCTCAAGATGTGGTACGCGACCGACGGCTTCCGGGCGTACCTGCTGTACATGAAGGACCTGTACGATGCCGGAGCGATCGACCCGGACGCGATCACCGGCCAGCACACCCTCACGGGTCACCAGAAGTGGGCCGCCGGGATGTTCGGCGCCCAGGATGCGGGAATCGTGTACGCCGATCCGTCCAACGCGTCCTTCATGGGACGCGCTCCCATGAACGTGCTGGAAACGATACCGACGTCGAAGCTGATGTTGGCCCCGTTCGTCGTGGGGGCGAACGGCAAGAGCCAGTACCGCGGCAGCGTCTCGCGGGGAAGCTACTTCACCAACGCCTACTTCACCTTCGTCGGCGCCCACGTCCAGGACGACAAGCTGGCGCGCATCCTGTGGATGATCGACGACATCAACCTCGACCCCGAGCTGAGCGTCTACGCCTACTTCGGTGAGCCGGGACGGCACTTCGACTGGGCGGGCGAGCCGTTCAACTCGGCGATCTCGGCGATCCCGGGCAAGGAGTACGACGACCCGTACAAGGAAGGCGTGGCCGGGTTCGACGCGGTGTGGGGCATGCTGGATCGCGCGCGGCTGGGGTGGAAACCCACCTACAAGGGTTTCAACGAGTACCTTGAGGCGAACCAGCGGGACCAGATGGCGATCTTCGGACGGTTCGACATCTTCAACGAGACCGACATCAGCGAAGTGCTCGCCAAGTTCATGCCCGAGCAGCACGTCATCGCCCAGACCTACATGGTCGAGGCGATCACGGGCAAGGTGGACGTCGCCGAGACCTGGGATTCCTACCTCGCCGACCTGCGCGACAACGGCTACGACGAGATCATCGCGGCGTACGAGAACACGACCGACGTCAGGGCGTTCATGATGGGGGAGGGCGGCTAGCGCCCCATTCCTGAGGCTTCGGTCTTTCGCGCGCGCGGCGGCCGGTCAGGGCACCTGCCTTGGCCGGTCGCCCACCTTCCTCAGTGCTGCCGCTCTATGCCCGCGGCAACTGCAGTGCGTACAGGCGGGCCCGTTCCAGGTAGAAACGGATCCGCATGGGCAGGCACCGGCTCACGTCGGGATTGCCGTTCCAGGTGAAGGTGTGGGAGAGGCTGTCGCCGCTGAACGTGTCGCAATCGTCCGCCGAATACCCCGGGATGACGTGGCCGTCGACGCTGATCAACTCCGCGCTGATCGACCCGTCGACGGCGTACGCGTTCACGGTCAGCCGGTTTCCGGGCGAGAACAGGGGCTTGGTCGTCAGGGTAGGAGGATTGTTCTTCGGGTGCCGGTCGTTCGCCGGGGACTCGATGGAGGCGAATCCGTCCAGGCGCAGCGTCGCCAGCCCGACCGCGGTGTTCCCCTGCGTGTCGACGCCGGTGTAGTAGACCCGGAGCTCGTCGCCGACCCGCATCGGCGCCCGGCTCACCGTGATCGACTTCCCATCCCAATCGTCGGCCGGCCCGGGTTCGAAGAATGAGGCCGTCCGCACGCGCTGCCAGTGGAAGCCGTCCCGGCTGTGCGCGAGCCAGCTCTCCATGAAGTTGGGCGCCGTGTGGCTGACCCGGAGGAAGCCCAGGTACATGTTCTCGTAGAACATCGGGGCCATCGCCTCGAAGTCGATATCCAGGTCATCGAGGCTGTCCCGGTCGATGATGTGGACCGGCGTGGACCAGTGAATGAGGTCGTTGCTCTGCATGCGCAGAATCGAACGCTCGGTGCGGTGGACGAGCGTGGGACGCGGATACACCGGGCGGCAGAAGCCCACGTACTTGTGACTCACGGGGTCGTGCAGGATCGCCAGGTTCTCGTCGCCGCGGTTGTGGTCGTAGGGACCGGGCGCCGGCTCCCAGCGCAGGCCGTCGGGCGAGTACTGGACCATCGGGTGCTGCACCCCGCCGTCGGCGGTGGAGTACACCATCTTGTAGCGCCGGGACGGAGCGGCCCCGGCCTCCTTGAGGACGTACTGGCCCTTGCCCTGGTAGATGATGTTGGTGTCGTTGCCCGCGGGGTCCTTGACCAGGCCGAGCGTCGGCCGGTCCCAGTCGATGCCGTCGCGGGAGGTGGCATACAGGAAGCGGTAGTAGTGCCTCCGTACGGGCACGTCGACGACCGTGAGGCCGTTGTACCACATCTTCCAGACCCCATCTTCCTCGTCCCACGTGATGTTGGCGGGCCACGGCGCGGACTCACCCTCCCACGGGTATATCGGCTTCATGATCGGATTGCCGGCGAAACGCTGCGGCTGATGGATGGTGCGCCGGACGAAGGCGGTCGCCCGCAGCAGGTGGCCGGGAACGTCGCCCTGGATGCGGTCCGTGCCCTCGCTCCATCCGTCCAGGTCGGAACGGGCGTGGGCCGGAGGCTGGATCCAGCGCGCCGCCTCGGTCTGCCGGGGCGTGACCCAGCGGGTCGTTTCGATGATGTAGTCATCGATGAAGAGCTGCTTTCGAGTACCTACGTTGACGATCGACTCGGAGCCCGGCACCTGCAGTCTCATCTCGCTCCTCCTTGCGTGGTCGCGCGACGGTCAGGATGAGAACCGATCGACCATGACGCAGACGGCAGTGCCATGCAAGCTGTTCCTGGTCACGCAGGTATCGGCAGGTAGGGTAGGGTGCGGAGCACAGAGAACGGGGAACCATGAGCGACGCGTCCTGGGTGCACCGAGGGTTCGAGGCGTTCGCCGCGGGCAGTTTCGAGGACGGCGGCAGCAACCTGTACGTCAACGCGCACGGGATCATCGAGACCATCCACCGCACCGACGTCGACAACGACGGCTACGTCGACATCGTGCTGCCGAACGCCCAGGGCTACAACGAGCGCGGCCCGACGTGGATCTACAAGCCCGGCCCCGGCGACGGCTCGGACTGGGAGCGGCGCGAGCTGCCCACCGACAGCGGAGACATGTGTCGCATCGTCGACCTCGACGGCGACGGCTACCAGGACCTGGTCGTCGTCAACTCGACCAACGGCGTGTCGTGCGAGCTGCTCTGCCACATCTACTGGGGCGGGCCCGGCGGGCTCACCGGCGAGCGGACCGACCTGCCGACGGTCGGCGCGTACGACGTGGCCGCCGTCGACGTGAACGGCGACGGGCGCCTGGACCTGGTCTTTCCGTCCGCGTGGGTCGACCACCACAACCCCGGTCGCCCGCTGCCGCTGCACGTCTACCTGCAGGGCCCGGACCGGCGCTTCCAGGACGTGGGCCGGGAGTACGGGCTGACCGGCATCGGCGCGCGGTCGGTGGCTGCCGCCGACCTGAACGGCGACGGCCACGTCGACCTGGTGGTGGCCAACTACCGGCACGAGTTCGAGTACCGGATCGACTCGTACGTCTACTGGGGCACCGAGGACGGCTTCGACCCGACGCCGCAGGGGCTTCCGACCGACACCGCGACCCAGGTCTTCCTGGCCGACTTCAACGGCGACGGCCGGCAGGAGATTATGTTCTGCGGCAACAACACGGTGCAGATCTACTGGAACGACGAGGGCCGTTTCAGCCCGGACAACCGCCTGGTGGTCGAGACGGAGGGGCTCAGCGGCGAGTTCCACCACGGTGATCTCTACGCCACCGCCGGAGACGTTGACGGCGACGGCCGCGACGAGCTGATCGTCGCCACGCTGCGCGGGATCGAGATCCGCAGCGCGGACGACCTGACCGCGGTGCGGCAGTTCCTGCCGCTGAAGTTCGCCCACTGGGCGCACGTGGCGGATCTGGACGGCGACGGCCGGCCGGAGTTGATCGTCAGCAAGTACCAGGAGGACGAGACCTTCAACACGCAATCGGCGATCTTCTGGAACGGGCCCGACGGCTTCTCGCCCGATCGCTGCAGCCGGGTAGCGACGATGGGCGCGGAGGGGGTTGCCGCCGGCGACCTCGATGGCGACGGCAAGCCCGTGATCGTGTTCTGCAACACCATGACCGGCCACGCGAAGACCAGCCCGACGCTTCCCTCGTACATCTACTTCGGCGGACCCGGCGCCGACTACGGCGTGCACCGCCGCCAGGAGTTGCCGGTGGGCGGGGAGTGCGGCGACTGCGCCATCGCCGACCTCGACCTGGACGGCTGGAACGACCTGGTGTTCGGGAAGATGACCGGGGTGCGCGTGTTCCCCGGCGGTCCCGACGGGTTCAGCCCGGACCGGCACTATGACCTGCCATGCTTCCTGCCGTGCGTCCAGGTGGCCGACTTCAACCGCGACGGCTACCTGGACATCCTGGCGCTCAGCCACACGTACGATGACAAGCCGGAGACCTTCGCCAACTCCTCGCGCATCTTCTGGGGCTCGGCGGACGGCTTCAGCCCCGACCGCTACGACATCTTCCCGACGTTCTGCGGCGCCACCGGCTACCTGGCCGACCTCACCCGCAACGGGTACCTGGATGTGCTCGTGGGCGACAAGCGCGGCTACGTCCTGATCTACCTGGGCGGACCGGACGGGTATTCACTCGAGCGAACGCAGCGCATCCCCATGTGGAAGGACTGGAAGGGGGGCGTCAACACGGCGGCCGACCTCAACGGCAACGGCTGGCTGGACCTGGTGGTGTCGAGCTCCGGCCACTATCACCGCAAGCCCGACACCCTGACGATCTTCTACGGCGGCCCCGACGGCTACGGCTGGCACAACGCCCAGGACTACAAGGGCGGGTTCTCGCCCGGGCAGATGTCGGTCGCCGACCTCAACAACAACGGCCTGCTGGACCTGATCGTCCCCGCCTACTCGACCGACCTGACGCGGGTCGTGCCCATCCAGATCTTCTGGAACCTCGGGGACCGCTTCGACCTGGAGCACCCGCTGGAGCTGCACGCCGACGCGGGATTCGAGGCGTTGCCGATCGATCTCAACCGCAACGGCTGGACCGACCTGTTCGTGGCGTGCCACCGCAACGACGTCGGGCACGTCGTCGACTCGCAGATCTTCTGGAACGGCCCGGACGGACTCTCGAACGATCGCACCACGCCGCTGCCCGGCATGGGGCCGCACCGGCTGAACGCGCGCCTGCCGGGGAATGCCTACACGCGCGAGCCGATCGAACGCTACACCTCGCCGCCGCACGAGGCCGGGAGGCGGCGACCCGCCCGGATAGGCTGGGAAGCTGAGGTCCCGGACACGACCGCGCTGCAGTTCGAGGTGCGGTGCGCGGAGCGTGAAGAGGCCCTGGAACAGGCGCCGTGGATGGGCCCGGGCGGCCAGGGCACGATGTTCGAGCGGCCGGGTACTGCGATTCCCGACCTGTGGCCCTCGACGCGCTTCGTGCAGTACCGCGCGACCTTCACGTCGCTCTACGGCTGTCGCTCACCACGCCTGCGCGAGGTCCGGATCGACTTCAGGGAGTGACCGCGTGGGCTCCGTTCAGCCGTAGACGGTCAGCCGGTCGGGCTTCTCCGGATCCGCGGCCCACAGTTCGTCGGCCTGGTAGACGCGCGGGGCCTGCGGCGGGCCGTCGGGGAGCTGCCAGTCCGGGTTGTACTGGCGGATCAGCTCCATGATGTTCTTGTAGGCGATGCGGTCCTTGAGGTCGTCGTCGATCGGCGCCTGCTCGATGATGCGCTGTAGCAGGCGGTAGTCGTAGTAGGGCAGGTCGGCGCCGAAGATGATGCGCTCGCGCCCGACCCGGTCGGCCAGCTTGGCGAAGTCCCACAGGCTGCCGCGCTCGTCCGGGTACTGCACGATCTCGAACCAGACGTTGTCCATGCCGGCGAAGGACTCGGCGGCGTGGCTCGAGGCGTGGGTGATGAAAGTGGCCGACGGGAACATGCGCGCGACCTCGCCGAACACCGCGTCGTGCATGTGCACGTTGCAGAGCCCGCCGCGCCCGGCGGCCATCTCCACGAACGGGATGCACGCCTCGCGCACCGGCGGGTGGGAGACGATGCCGTGCAGGCCCAGCTCGCTCATCGCCCACTCCGCCTCGTCCACGGCGACCGGTCCCAGGCAGGGCTCGACCAGCGCCAGGCCCAGCGGCACGTGCTCCGGGAAGTCGCGGCGCGCACGGGCGATCACCCGGTTCTGGTCGCGGATGTCCTCCAGCCCGCGCAGGATCAGGCCGCCGGTGGCGGTCGGCATCGACAGGCAGGCGTACACGCCGGTCTCGGCAAAGCGGGCCAGGCACATGGCCGTGCTCTGGCCGGTGGGCGGCAGCCGGTTCAGGGTGCGGCCGATGTGGTTGTGGCAGTCGATGTACGGTCTCATGGGGTTCCTCTCTCCGTGATGGGGGTCAGTCGTCGGTCGCGTGCAGGTCCACGGCGCGCCGCTCGGCGGTGGCGAGGCGGGCGGCGGCGACGATGCGCAGGTTGTGCAGGGCTTTTACGCCGCCGATCGGCGGCGGGGCGCCGCGCGCCAGGGCGTCGAAGGTGGCGGCGAAGTAGCGCCCGTGGCCGCTCTCCGCCCAGGTCGGCTGCGCCGGCAGCGCCACTTCCTGCCACTGCGCGGTGCTCCGTTCGTATCGCCAGAGCCCGCGCCCGCGGCGCATGACGCGCACGCCGCCGGCTGGGCCGTGGACCTCTGCCAGGTTGGCGGTCTCGCCGCCGTCGCCGCCGGGCACGCACCAGGAGGTGGACACGGTGGACAGCGCGCCGTTCTCGTGCTCCAGCAACAGCAGCGCCAGGTCGTCCACGTCGAACGCGAAGTGCGCGGTCGCCACCCGCGCCTCGACGTAGCGCACGGGTGAGCCGACCAGGGTCTCCAGCAGGTAGATCTCGTGGTAGGCGGTGTCGTTGATGGCGCCGCCGCCCGCCGCGCGCGAGGCGCGCCACTCCCGGTTCGGGTCGGCGCGGTCGTCGGTCTTGTTGAACAGCGACTTGGCGCGCCCGTAGAAGGGCGTGCCCGCGGCGCCCTCGGCCAGCAGCGCCCGCGCGCGCTCCGAGCCCTGCGCGAACAGGAAGTTGTGCACCACCGCGTAGGGCACGCCGTGGCGCTCCACCGCCGCCAGCACCTGCCGCGCCTCCTCCACGGAGGTGGCCATCGGCTTCTCCGAGATCACGGCCACGCCCGCAGCCGCCGCGTCCATCGCGTGCGCGGCATGCATGTGGTGAGGCGTGGCGATGGTGACCGCGTCCAGCTCGGCGTGCTCCAGCATCTGCCGATGGTCGGCGTAGCGCCGCTCCGGCGGCACGGCCAGCATCTGTCCCATCTGCTCCAGGTTGTCGCCGACCGGATCGGCCAGCGCGGTGACCTGCACCAACTCAGGGATCGACTGATACCCCGGCGCGTGCGCGATCCGCACGATGCCGCCGCAGCCGATCAGACCCAGGCGAACCGGTCTCTGCATCTCTGCCACCTCAGTCCAGCTCCACGACCCGCCGCTCCAGGCGGGAGCGCTCGGCGGCGAACGCGATGCGATGGGTGTCGAGAGACACCGCCACGTCGGTGACGACCGACGAGCGGTCGCCGGTATGGATGGCCCGCAGCCACGAGTCCACCACCCGGCGGTCTCCGCCGCCGTGGCCGCCGGACTCCGGCTCGATGGTGATGCGATCGACCACGTTCTCCCCCAGGCGCCGCACCTCGATGCCGTCCTCGGAGAATTCGGCGACCCCCTCGGTGCCGTGCACGCGCGTGCGCCGGCCGCCGACGGCGGTGAAGCCGGTCATCGTGAACGTGGCGGTCACGCCGCCGTCGAACTCCAGCGCCACGACCTGGTTGTCGACGACATCGTTGTCGCACCGCCACACGCAGCGGCCGTGCGGGCCGTCGGTGATGGCCTGCAACTGTGCCTCGCGGCTGTGGTCGAGGGTCAGCCAGCTCACCGGCCCCCCGTCGCGGTCGGTATCGGCGTAGAGCTTGATCGCCGAATAGACGCAGTCGGGCTCGATGTCGCAGTCCACGCAGCGCTCGCCGCTGCCGGCAGGGGCGTGCTCGGCACGGAAGTAGTTGAGCGACCCGAACGAGCTGACCGCCCGGCACGGACGGTCCACCAGGTAGGCCAGGTAGTCGACGTCGTGGCAGCTCTTGGCCAGGAGCATGAAGGACGAGCGCCCCTCGTTCCCCCACTTGCCGCGCACGAAGCTGTGGGCCTGGTGCCACCATTGGACCTGCTCCAGGTGATCGACGGTGACCACGCTGCCGATGCGGCCGGAGCTCACGACCTCCTTGAGGATCCGGAAGGGCCGCCCGTAGCGCATCGAGTGGCACACCGCCGTGATCGCCTTCGAGTCGGCGGCCGCCGCCGCGATGCGCTCGCACTCTTCCAGCGACGGCGCCATGGGCTTCTCCATGAGCAGGTGGTGGCCGGCGGCCAGGGCGGCGAGCGACGGCTCGGTGTGGTCGCGGTCCATCGTCGTGACCAGCACCGCGTCCAGGGGCAGCGACGCGGCGAACAGGTCGCGCCAGTCGCGGAAGCGGTGGCGCTCCTCGATGCCGTGGGTGTGCGCGAAGTCTTCGCGGTAGTCGTCGCGCGGTTCGGCTACCGCCACGATGTCGGCCCACCGCGGACGGCTGGCGATCAGGTTGCCGAGCGACCGGCCCCTGCCGCCGGCGCCGATGACGGCTACGCGTTGAGAACTCATCGCCGCAGGGTAGTGGCGGTCAGCCGGGGCGGCAAGGCGCGCACGACGCTATCCCTTGCCGGTCATGGCGTAGGGATCGGCGGCATCGCGCACCCCGTCGCCGACGAAGTTGTAGAGCAGCACCGTCACGATCACGAACAGCGCCGGGGTCAGCAGCCAGGGGTAGATGGCGATGCTGGTCACGTTCTGCGCCCCCTGCAGCAGCGTCCCCCAGCTCACCGCCGGCGGCTGGATTCCCAGGCCAAGGAAGCTCAGCGCCGTCTCGCCCAGGATCATGCGGGGAACGGCCAGGGTGAGGCTGACGATCAGGTAGCTCAGGAAGCCGGGCAGGAGGTGTCCGGCGATGATCTTCCCGGCGCGCGTGCCTGCCAGCCGGGCGGCGGTCACGTACTCGTACTCGCGCAGCTCCAGCAGCTTGCCGCGCACCACGCGCGCCACGCCGGTCCAGCCCAGCACCGACAGGATGATGGTGATGGTGAAGTAGGTCCGCAGGATCGGCCAGTTCACGGGGATGACCGCGCTCAGCGCCATCCACAGCGGTATGCCGGGGATGGAGTTGAAGACCTCGATCAGGCGCTGGATGACCAGGTCGGGTACGCCGCCGAAGTAGCCGGAGATGCCGCCGAGCAGGCAGCCGAGCACGAAGCTGATCAGCACGCCCACCAGGCCGATGGTCAGGCTGACGCGGCTGCCGGCCAGGACGCGCGAGAACACGTCGCGGCCCAGCTCGTCCGTGCCCAGCAGGAACACGCGGCCCTCCCCGGCGTCGAACAGGTGCAGGTTGGCGTCGATCACGCCCCAGAACCGGTACGGCTCGCCGCGCACCAGGAAGCGCACCGGGTGCATCACCGCCCGGTCCTCCACGAACTCGCGCTGGAAGGTCTCCAGGTTCACCTTGCCGGTGAGCCCGTAGACGAAGGGAAGGCGGAGCCGCCCGTCGGGATCGATCACGCGGACGAGGGTCGGCGGCGCGTGGACGAACCCTTCGTGCTGGGTCAGCGAACCGTACGGTGCGCAGAACTCGTAGGTGAATGCCACCAGGTAGGCCGCGAGCAGTACGATGCCGGCGGCGACCGCCATGCGGTGCCTCCTGAACTTGCGCCACATCAACTGCCGCTGCGAGGCGATGAAGTAGCGCTCTTCCGCGGTTACGGCCGCTTCGGCCCCCTGCAATGCGGTGGTGTCGGTGGCCACGTCAGCCCTTGCGTTCGTAGGTGATACGCGGGTCCACGACCACCAGCAGGATGTCCGAGATCAGGACGCCGAGCACGGCCAGCGCGCTGATCACCATCAGCACGCTCCCCGACAGGTTGATGTCCTGGGCCCGCACGGCGGTGTACATCAGCGGGCCGAGCGTCGGCAGGCCCAGGACGATGGCGACGATGGTTTCGCCGCTGATCAGCTCCGGCAGGACGCCGCCCACCCCGCTGACCATCGGGTTCAGCGCCAGCCGCACCGGGTACTTGAAGATCACGCGGGGCTCCGCGACCCCCTTGGCGCGGGCCGTGATCACGTACTGCTTGCCCAGCTCGTCGAGCAGCGTGCCGCGCATGACCCGGATCGTGCCTGCCATGGCCGCCGTGGCGATCACGATGACTGGTATCCACAGGTGGCTGACCAGGTCCAGCAGCTTGGCCAGGCTCCACGGCTCCACCTCCATGCCGGGCGAAAAGAAGCCGCCGATGCTGAGTCCGAAGAGCTTGTAGAACACGTACAGCAGGATCAGCCCCAGCAGGAAGTTCGGCATCGCCAGGCCGATGAAGCCCAGGGTCGTCAGGCTGTAGTCGGTCAGGCTGTACTGGTGGGTGGCGCTGTAGATGCCGATCGGGATCGCCACCAGGTAGGTGAGCAGGATGCTGATCAGCGACAGCATGATGGTGCCGCCCAGGCGCTCGGTGATCAGGTCGCTCACCGGCACGCCACGGATCGAGCGCCCCATGTCGCCGGACAGGAACTTGACCATCCAGTCCGCGTACTGCACCGGCAGGGGCCGGTCCAGGCCGTACTGGTGGCGCAACGCCGCCTGCTCGGCCTCGGAGACCACGTCGCCTTCCGCCTCCCGCTGCGCGACGATCGTGTCCACGGCGTCGCCCGGCGGGAGCTGGATGACGATGTAGATCACCACGGTGATGACCGCAAGGGTCGCAGCCATGTAGAGCAGGCGGCGCAGCAGGTAGGTGGTGTAGTTCATGTGAGCGAAAAGGAAAGGGAGAATGAGCGGCGGGTCACGCCACCCATTCTCCCGTAGGTCACTGCCGGTTCGGCGTCTCGCTTACTCCGCGATGTACCACTGTTCCGGCTTGTACGGGGCGTAGAAGTTGGTGTCGGAGCCCCAGAAGATGTTGTCCGAGGGAATGTTCCTCATGCGGTTGTGGATGATCACCGGGTGCGGCGCCAGCCCGACGGTCGGGATGATCGGCAGCTCGTTGGCGAAGTACTCGAAGTACGCCTTGCCGCGCTCGACCGCTTCCGGCGTGCCGGTGGCGGCCTGCTTGAACGACTGCCAGCGCTCGTTGAGCGCCTTGATCTCGTCGGGGGGCTCGATGCCGATCTCGCCACCGGTGACGAACCACAGGCACCACTGGCGGCCCCAACTGTTCGCCGTGCAGCGCTCGAAGGCGAACTCGTCCGGCGTGCCGCGCCCGAGCAGGGTGGTGCGGCCCAGGTGCCATGCCGCGATCGCCGTCTGGTTGGTGTCCAGCCGCTCGCGCAGCAGGGCGCCGTCGATCACCTTGCAGGCGCCGTCGATGCCCACCTGTCGCCAATCGTTGGAGATCAGCTCACAGATCTGCTGCTTCGGCCCCTCCAGGACGCCGATCTCGATCACCAGGCTGAGGCGCGCGCCGTCATCGGGGCGCACGCGGAAGCCGTCGGCGTCGCGCTTGGACAGCCCGACGGAGTCGAGGATCTGGTTGGCGCGGTCCGGATCGTAGGCCAGGTTGTCGTTGTACCAGGCCGGGTCGAAGAACTCCATGGTATTCAGCGGCGTCGCCGGATGCGGGTCGCCCATCCCGAAGAACACGATCTCGTTCATCTGGTCGCGGTTCAGGGCCACCGACAGGGCGACGCGGAAGTCGCGGTTGTTGAACAGGTCGGTGAGCACCGGCTCGTCGATGTTGTGGTTGATGAACAGCACCAACTCCGCGGTGCGCAGCGACTGCGCGACGATCGTCCGGTAGTCGCCCTGCGCCTCGCCCGCCTTGTAGGTGGGCAGACTGGGTGCGTTGGCGTAGTAGGCGGCGAAGTCCACCTCGCCCGCCGACGCCTTCAGGTGGTAGAGATCCAGGTCGCCGACGTGTCTGACCTCCAGCCGGTCGACGTACGGAAGCTGGTTGCCGGCCGTGTCGACGTGGTGGTAGTACGCGTTGCGCACCAGCAGCACGCGATCGCTCTCGATCAGCTCCGGCGTGTGCATGTCCATGTAGGGGCGGCCGATGATCACCGCCGACTGGGTGTAGCCCTGCGTGCCGTGCGCCCGGAACATCGCCACCCAGTCCTCGTAACCGAGCTCGGAGGCCAGCGCGGCGGCGTCCTCGTTGAAGCCGGCGTGGAACCGCTTCAGGTAGTGCGCGGGCTGGAACAGCACGTTGTCGCCCGAGAAGTGGGTGCGCCCGAAGCGGTCCATGGCGACCGGGTTGGGGGCGGCCCAGGTGATGCTCAGCGTCTGCTCGTCCAGCGCCTCCCAGACCGCAGGTGCTCCGCCGAGCGTGAAGAAGGCGTCGATGCCGCGCGTTGAGAGCTCCTCATTGAGGATGTCCTGCTCCCACTTGAACAGCATGTCGGCGGTCGTGAACGGCTCGCCGTCCGACCAGCGCAGCCCTTCGCGCAGCTTCAGGGTGAGGGTGCGGTTCTCGTTCGACCAGGCATGGCTCTCGGCCAGGTCGGCCTCGAACGCGCTCGCAGTCTGGTTGTAGCGGAACAGGCCGGTGTGGCGTACCCGCAGGCCGATCGACATGCGGTCCGACACGTCCATCATCCGGATCGGGCCGGCGCTGTAGGTGCCGATCGAGTCGAACGGCTCGACCACCAGCGGATTGGACGGCAGCCGCTCTGCCACGGGCGGCAGGTCGCCGGCCTCGACCATGGCGGCCAGCATCGGTGCTTCCTGGTACGTCATCTGTGCGAAGGCCGCGCCCCCGGCGAACAGCGACAGCGCCAGAGCCGCGAGCGCGCTCCGTACTACGGTGACTTTCATCGTTACTCCTTGTGCATGGGCCGGCCTGGGAGCCTGCCCGTTGGAATCGACGCGCAGGGTATCGCAGCCGGGCGCACCAGGCAAGCCGGACGACGGCGGTCGGCGACGATGATACATATCAATACGGAAATTAGTAAGGATAATTTACGTTGAATGATATGGGTAGTCAGGCTTAGGATAGCCGTATGAAGACCACGATCAACCTCGACGACGACCTGGTTCGCGAGGCGATGGCGATCCATCCCGGCAAGACGAAGACCGCGGTGCTGGAGCTCGGTCTGACGGAACTGATCAACGCCGAGCGGCGCAGCAGGCTGACCGCGGCGTTCGGGTCTCAGCCCGAGTTGCAGACCGTAACGCGCCGGAGGCCGGCACGCGGCCGGCAGTGACCGTACTCATCGACACGAGCGTCTGGCTCGGGTTTCTGCGGGGGGAGGAGTCGGGGCTGGCCGCGAGGGACTGGATCACGAGCGGGCAGGCCCTCGTGCACCCGTACGTGGTGGGTGAGCTGCTGCTCGGCGGCCTGTCCGCCGAGAACGAGGCGCTGATGCGCTCGCTGGACTGGTGCGAGCCGGCCGCCGCCGGCGAGTTGCACGACTTCATTCGCCGTTTCCGCCTGGCCGGCAGCGGCATGGGCTGGGTGGACGCCGCGCTGATCTTCGCTGCCCAGTCCGCCGGCGCCTGGCTCGCCACGTACGACACCACCCTTGCCCGCTGCGCTCGCCGGCTCGACATCGGCACATCCCTGCCTCTCCCGGCGCAGGACTAGCGCCGGCCCTCACGGGGCGGGCGCTGACCGCTGTCAGTCGCTGACGTTCGCGTGGCGCTCCGCCTCCACCGACGCGAACCAGTTCTCCGCCGCGATCCGCATGCGGGAGAGACGGTCGGGGTGGGCCGCCGCCAGGTCGCGCGCCTCGCAGGGATCGTCGGCGACGTGGTACAGCTCCGGCTGCTCCGGCGCCGACAGCGTGCGCTCGACCGGCGGGTTGCGCACCGCCATCTCGAAGTGCCCCCGCGACATCAGCTCGCGCACCGCCACGTTGTCCTCCTGCAGCTTGACCATCGCCTCCGGGATGCGCGGCCAGTAGAGCTTCCAGGGGCCGTCGCGCATCGCCAGGTTGCAGCACGGCACCGGGTCGTAGCGGTTGAACTGCCAGAAGCGCGGCGCCGCGCCGGCTGAGGAAGTGCCGCGCAGCCGAGGGAGCTGATCGCAGCCGTCCAGCGGCAATCCGTCCGCGGTGACGCCCGCAGCGGCGGCCAGCGTCGGCAGCCAGTCGCAGAAATGGATCATCTCGTCGCACGCGGCGCCGGCCGGCAGGCCGTCCGGCCAGCGGACGATCGCCGGCACGCGGATGCCGCCCTCCAGCACGTCCTGCTTCTGGCCGCGGAAGGGGCCGTTGTAGCGGTTCATGCTGAAGCGCCACCCGCCGTAGCGGTCGAGGCCGAGCCAGGGCCCGTTGTCGCTGGTCAGCATCACCACGGTGTCGTCGGCGCAGCCGGCGGCATCGAGCGCATCGAGGACCTGCCCGATGCCCTCATCCATGCGCGCCACCATGCCGTACAGGGTGGCAAGCGCGGGATTCAGGTCGCCGCGTTGCAGGAACGGCGCGCAACTCTCCACGGGCACCTGCAGGGGCGCGTGCGGCGCGTGGTAGGCGACCACCAGGAAGAACGGCTGCCGGGCGGAGGCACCGGGCGCCGCCGCGCATCGCCGGATGAAGTCGACCGCCTCGAAGGTGAGCACGTCGGTCTGGTAGCGGCCGTCGGCGCGGCGCGGACTTCCGTTGTAGTCCAGGAACCAGTTCCAGTAGTCCATGATGCCGCCCAGGAAGCCGGCGAACTCCGCGAAGCCGCGCCGGTTCGGGTGGTAGCTCGGATCGTGCAGGCCGCTGTGCCACTTGCCCACGTAGCCGGTGCGGTAGCCGGCGGCGGCGAATGCGTCGCCGACGGTGCGCTCCCGCAGGGCGATGCGGTCCAGGCCGCGGTTCGATTCCACGCTCAGCGCGCCAGAGCGGTGATGGTAGCGCCCGGTGAGCAGCGCGGCCCGCGCCGGCGCGCAGATCGGGGCGCCGCTGTAGTGCTGGGAGCAGCGCACGCCCTCGGCGGCCAGCCGGTCGACGTGGGGCGTGGACAGGACGGTGTTGCCGTAGCAGCTCAGGTCGCCGTAGCCCAGGTCGTCGGCCAGGAAGAGGACGACGTTGGGACGCGTCCGCGACGGTGCGGCAGCCACGCGGCGGGGAGGATCGCTCAGGTGCCCGCGCTACGCGCGCGCCGGCTGCTTCTTGAGGTGCTGCTCCTGGCCCTGGCCCACCACCTTGTAGGTCAGGCCCTTCTGCTTGCCGCGGCGCTTCAGGCCGGACACCACGAAGTTGTTGTAGGGCTCGTTCGGCTCCACGAAGGTCGGCCGCATGCCGGCCTCGTGAAAGCCGATCCGCACCGAGCGGCGCCAGCGGTCGGTGGTGTTCATGTCCGACCAGTGGATGGTCAGGTAGCTGAAGAAGATCACGTCACCGGCCATGGCCGGCACCGCAACCGACGGCGTCTTGTCGGGATGGTACTGCTCCGGCGGCAGGTAGGGCCGGGTATGGTCTCCGGTGATGTGCTCCAGGGGGCCCTGCTTGTGGCTCCCGCGAACGACCTGCAGGCAGCCCGAGGCCTCGGGCGAGTCGTCCAGGTGCAGCAGGCAGTCGACGAAGTCCGGCCCGTCGTGGGGATAGAACGGGTAGTCCTGGTGCATGGGAAACGGCGTGCCGCGCTCCGGCGGCTTGGCGTGCAGGATCGTGCCGTGCCACTGCACGGCGGGGCCGACCAGGGCGCGCACGCACTCGGTCAGCCGTTGGTGGAAGATGATCCGCCCCCAGGCCGCCGAGTAGAACTGCGGATTGGCGATGAACACGGCGCGGGTGTTCTCCTGCTCGCCCTCCGGCAGGTAGTGGTCGCGCCACGGCCCCTTCCAGCCGATGCTGTCCTCTCCCCACCACTCCTCGACGATGAAGTCCATCTCCCGCTCCAACTCGCGAAGCTCCTCGTCCGTGAAGATGTTGGAGACCCGGAGATAGCCGTCGTTGCGGTACGCCTCTACCTGTTCCTGCGTCAGCATGGGAGACGACCGTAGTCCACCCCGCGACCCGTGTCGAGGCTCTACACGCCGAGGGGAGCAAGCGAGGGGCATGCCGACAAACAAAGATGGGGTCCGCCGCGTCAGACCGTGTCTAACTGCCCTGCGTGTCCTCGGGAGGTACCAGTGGTTCGATGAGAGAAATGAGACGAGGAATGTCGCTCTTGACGATCTCCCAGACGCGCTGAAGATCCACATCAAAGTACGCGTGCACCAAGCGATTTCGCATCGCGGTGATCTCCGGCCAGGAGATCTCGGAGTGCTGCTCCCGGGTTTCGCTGCTGATGCGGGCAGCGGCCTCGCCGACGATCTCGATCGACTTGAGGATGGCGTTCTGGTGAAGACGGCTCTGCTTGAACTCGTGGAATGCCATCCCGTCAGCAAACTCGACGGCGTCGCGAGCGGCTAGAAGCATGTCCAGCAGATAGGCATCATCATGCCGCATAGACTGTCTCCGCATGGCGAAGGATCGCATTGCGACGGATGTAGTTGCGGCTCGACTCGACGGCGCCATGTTCGACCAGATCGGCTTGTCGACCAAACATGAGGCTCAGTTCTTCCTGCATCTGCGCCATATCGAGAAGCGTTCGGCGCGCATCGGGATGGAAGCGCACCAGCAGGTCGACATCGCTGTCTGGGCCGAAGTCCTCTCGCAGTGCGGAGCCGAACAACGCCAGCTCCTTTACCTGCCAGCGTCTGCAGAAGCTGGCAATCTCGTCTCTTGGCGGTTCGAACCTTGCACTCACAGGCAGACAGTCCCTATGCCCACTTGAACGGCTACTACGGCGTGCCGACGCCCGGGACGTCCACCTCGACCATGCGGATGCGCCCGTCGCCGGGACTGCGCGACTGCCCCAGCACCGTCGACTCGCACACGAACAGCGTGGTCGCGTCGGGGCCGCCAAGCGTGCAGGCGAAAGCGCTGTAGCCGGCCACGTCGATCCGGTCGCGCAACTCGCCGCCCTCGGCGATGCGCAGGTAGCCGCCGGTCTCTCCGTAGCGGTAGTAGGGCACGGCGACCCACAGGCAGCCGTCCCGGTCCAGGGTGATGCCGTCCGGGGGCACGCCGAGATCGGCCCACGCGCGCCGGTTGACGAGCGAGCCGTCCGGTTCGATGTCGAACGCGGTCAGGCGTCCGGCGAACGTCTCCGCCACGATCAGAGTGGCGCCGTCGGGGGTCACCACCATGCCGTTGGGGAAGGTCACGCGGTCGGCGACGATGCGCGCCGGACGCGGGGCGTCCCAGGCGGCGCCGGGCGCCGGCGGCTCCACGAGCGCGATGCTGCTCGGGCGCGGCATGTTGCCGGGCATCGGCAGCCGCCCCTCGTCGAAGTCGGTGTCGTCACTGCCGACGTAGGCGCGGCCGGCGCGGTCGATCACCATGTCGTTGCAGGGGAACCCCGTGATCCGCCGCATCTCGGCCACGGCGGCAGTGCGTCCGTCGCGGCATGCGATCAGCCTGCCGTTCTGCAGCGAGACCACCTGCAGGGTGCCGTCCGGCAGCCAGCCGAGCCCTGAGGGCAGCTCGCCGATCTCGGCGATCGTCTCCTGGGTTCCATCCAGGCCCAGACGGTGGACGGTGCCGGCCAGGACATCGGAGAAGTACAGCCTGTCTCCCCGCCAGCGCGGCCCTTCCGGGAAGTACAGGCCATCCTTGAGGATGGTCGGTTCGCGGCGTGCCATGGTGCCGCCATCGTACACCGGCCGCGCCGCAGGAGGCCGTCGCGGACCATCGGCGCGGTATGATCGGTATTTTGACCGGCTTCGTGGGGTCGACTACCCTCCCGACGTGGTCGGGGATGTCGTTGGAGGCTGCCCCGTCGAGGCGTCCGCGTGACGGCTCCGCGCAGTGAAGGGGATCGCGGATGACCCGGGAGGAGCTCCTGGAGCTGATCGAGGCGGGGGAGAACTCGGGCGTCGAGTTCAAGCGGGACGAGTTGCGGCCCGAGCAACTGGCGCGAGAGGTGGCAGCGCTGGCCAACTTCCAAGGTGGACGCGTGCTGCTGGGCGTGGAGGACGACGGGACCATCACCGGGATACGCCGCGAGGGCCTGGAGCGATGGGTCATGGACACGGTGTTCGGCCATTTGGTCCATCCGCTGTTGCTGCCGTTCTACGAAGAGGTGCCGGTCGCCCCCGATCGCCGCGTCGCCGTCGTCACGGTCACGCAGGGTCCCGTCAAGCCGTACGTGGTCCGGCAGCGCGGCCGCGAGGACATCTACGTACGCGTCGGCAGCACCTCTCGGCTGGCCACGCGGGAGCAGCAGGCGCGGCTGTTCGCCACGGGCGGTCTGCTGCACACGGAGATGCTGCCGGTTTCGGGCAGCGGCCTGGCCCATCTCAGTCGGGAACGCCTGGCAGACTACCTCACCACGATCGTGGGAGAACCGAGCGAGCCGCAGGATGAAACGGCGTGGCACGAACGCCTGTGCGCCTTGGGCTTCATGGTGGAACGCGACGCCGGCCCGCCCGCGTGCACGATCGCCGGGCTGCTGCTGTTCGGGTACCGTCCGCGCCGTCTGCTGCGCCATGCCGGCGTACGCTGGATGTGCTTCAAGGGGCGGGAAAAGGCGTACGACGCGCTGGATGATCAGGTGATCGAGGGGCCGCTCACCGGCCTCTGGCGGGACTTGCCAGGAGGCCGTGAACTGGTCGAGAAGGGACTCATCGAGCGTCTCGCGGACGCCATGCGCCCGTTCGTCTCCGAGGAGCCCGGCGCGGTGGATGAGTCGATGCGCCGGGAACGGCGCTGGCACTACCCGCTCGAAGCGCTGCGCGAAGGCGTCGTCAACGCGCTGACCCATCGCGACTGGACGCGCTATGAGGAAGTGGAGGTCGTCCGCTACGTCGATCGGATGGAGATCGTCAGCCCCGGCGCCCTGCAGAACGGCATGACGGTCGCCAAGATGATCGCCGGCCAGCGTGCGCCGCGGAATCTGCTCATCTCCGAGGTGCTGCGAGACTACAACTATGCCGACGCGCGCGGCATGGGCGTGCGCAACAGGATCATGCCGCTGATGCGCGCCCGCAACGGCGTGGACCCCGAGTTCGAAGCGACCGAGGACTACCTGCGGCTGACGCTGCGCCGCGGCTCAGAACGCTAAAACCATGACCGGGGCATGTCCCGACTGCCCCGTGGCCGGTGTCTAGCGCAAGCGAGGGGTGCTCCGCCCCACGGGTGCGAGTCAGTGGGCTGACCGGGTCAGGCGATGCTCGGAATCGCTTCCAGTTCGTCGGCGATCAGCGTCTGTTGCTCCTCCAGATCGTAGTCATCCTGGAGCTCCAGCCAGAACCGTGGCGTCGTGCCGAAGAACTTCCCCAGTCGAAGCGCTGCGTCAGCCGTGACTCTGCCTCGCTCCTCGATGATGTCGGCGATGGCGGCCTGGCACATGCCGGTCGCCTGTGCCAAGCGATGGGGGTTCACGTGCATGGGTTCAAGGAACTCCTCCTTGAGTACCTCTCCGGGATGAATGTTGCGCAGCTTTCTCACGTCTCTGTCCTGGAGGCGAACGAACGAATCACACTATAGAGTACCCGAGCGTCTTCATGGGTGAAGCAACGGTTGTAAACCTCCAAAGCACCGCTTGACCACGCGGAGAGGCGATGTGCAATCGTCCCCATGATGTCGGAACGGGCGATGGATGAGCGGGTGCTGTGTTTCTACCCCCTCGGGATGCCCGAACCGAGGATACTGAGCGCGGCGCAGGTCAGACAGTTCAACGAGTTGGGCTACCTGTTTCCTCTGGACGTGTTCGACGCCCGGGAGGTGGCGGCCCTGCGCGCCTACTGCGACGACCTGTTCGCCAGGGCGGTGGCGGCCGGCCACGGCAGCTACGACATCAACGGCTGGCACTGCCACTGCGCCGGCCTCTATGACCTGTGTATGGAACCGCGCATTCTGGATCCGGTGCAGGACCTTCTGGGCGAGGACCTGGTCCTGTGGGGCACCCACTTCTTCCTCAAGGAGCCGGGCGACAGCAAGCGGGTGAGCTGGCACCAGGACGCCTCCTACTGGCCGCTGTCACCGAGCAAGACCGTCACCGTGTGGCTGGCGATCGACGACGCCGACGCCGGCAACGGCGCCATGCGGGTCATCCCGCGCTCGCACGTCAACGCCCAGCTCGCCTACCGGCACAGCACCGAGGCGGAGAACAACGTGCTGACCCAGACCACGCTTGCGGCCGAGGAGCAGGGAGACCCGCCGGTGACCATCGCGCTGCGCGCCGGCCAGATGTCGCTGCACACCGACTGGCTGATCCATGGCTCGGAGCCCAACCGCTCGCCGCGCCGCCGCTGCGGGCTGACCCTGCGCTTCACGGCCGCCGGCGTGCGCGCCCTGGACCCGGGCTGGGCCACCCGCAGCATCATCTGCCGCGGCCGCGACGACGCCGGCCACTGGGCCGATATCCCCCGACCCGCCGGCGAACACATCCCGCCCCGCTCCGCGCCTGACCGTTGAGGCACTCGGCGGCACGTTCGACGCCGCCGGCAGTGAGCGGACCGGCGTTCCTTGAAGTGGGCCGATGGGTTCGCCGAGTATGGGTCCGGTGGCAGACCGGCGGAACACAAGCCCTGGTCCGGGGAGCGGCACCATCGGGGTGGAGCCGTTCGATACCGGTTACGGCGGCGGCTTCCAGGTCCAGATCGACGCACCGGACGCGATGGCGTGCGAGCTGGTCGAGGACGGTGGAGCGTTCCGTGTCCACCGGCCGCCGACAGCGCAGCGCCCGCGGCGGTTGGGGTTCGTCGACGGGACGATGCGGGTCGAGGCGCGTCTGACGCGCACCGACGATCGGGGAACGGTGACGGGGCTGGCCGGAAGCTGGGGCACGGGGGCGGTGCTGGTGGACGCCGACCGGCCGCTGCGCTTCGATCGGGTCGCGGTCGGCCGGGCCGCGATCTTCACCACCGGGCAGCGGGTCGAGCTCCCGCCGCAGCGGGGCGGATGGAGCTGGGAGGCGGACTCGATCGCCGGCACCGAGCTGGAGGCGGCTCGCGAGCGCCTGCAACGCCGGATGCGCGATACCGAGGCCGAGATCGCGGAGGAGCTGGCGGCGCAGGGGTGGCTGACCGTGATCGACGGGCCTCTGCACAACATCCGCCGCACGCGCACCCTGCCGATCATCGGCTACGTCAAGACCCATCACCGGCCGATGCTGGCCGCGGAGGCCTGGAACCAGGTTCCCGGCCTGCCCGCCGGCCAGCGCTCCGGTCTGTTTGCGATGCGCGACGACCTGTATGGCTGCTATCTGCGGGTCGGCCTGCCGGGGCCGTGGGCCGGGCCGTGGGCGGGCATCGTGCGGCTGGAGGTGCCGGCCGGCGTCGGTCTGGCGCTGGCGGTGGAGACCGCGGATGCGGCCGCGGGCTGGCTGCCGGCGTTCGCCTCCGCCCCGCACCGTGACGATCGGGCGCCCGTGAACATGGCGCCGGTTGCCGGTCTGGAGCGCCACCTGCACCATCTGCAGGGTGATCGACGCTTGGCGTTGCGTGCGGTGCGGGCCGCGGTCATGGAGCTCAATCGCGCGCAGGCGGCGTGAGCTCGCCAGGCTGAGGGGAAGACGGCACGCATGAGCGGTGACCCGGAGCGCATTGGGCTGGTCGACGGTTCGGTGGACAGCAACTCGCGCACGTTCCACGTGGTGCTGGACGCGGACTCGGTCATCCAGCTCGACGAGCTGGTCACGGTGAGCACCGCGCTGCCCGACGGGCGCGAGGTCACTCACTACGCGATCGTCACCGAGCTGTTGTCCCGCTTCGAGGGGGCGGAGCTTCCCTCGGACACCGGCCGCGTGATCGACCGGACCCTGCCGGCGGAGCTGGTGCGGCGCGCGGAGGTGCGCGTGCTGCGCGTGGTGCCGGAGCTGTTCCTGGCTCCCCATGCCGGGGCGACCGTGACCCGCGCCGCGGGCGACCATCGCGCCGTCGCGCTGTTCGAGGACGAGATGAGCCTCGGCAAGCTGCCGCTGGGGCTCGATCTGGGCGGCGAGCCGGTCTACGCCGACATGCGCTTCGTGGACGGGCGCGCGGGCGGCCACGTCTCCATCTCCGGCATCTCCGGCGTCGCCACCAAGACCTCCTACGCGCTGTTCCTGCTCTATCAACTGCTGGAGACCGAGCTCGGCATGGAGCTGCTGGGCGGCCGCGCGGGCCGGGAGTCGGTGCGGGCGCTGGTGTTCAACACCAAGGGTGAGGACCTGCTGCACGTGGACCGTCGCAACGCCGAATTCGCCCGACGCCCCGACGCCGCCGAGCACTGGCAGTCGCTGGCCGTGTCCGACCCGGGGCCGTTCCGCTCGATCCGGCTCTACGCGCCGCGTGCCACCGCTTCCGGGAACCTCACCCCGGACGTGCAGACGCGGCCCACCGGCGACGTGCACGCCTACGGCTGGACGCCGGAGCAGTTCGTCCGCGAGCAGTTGCTGCAGTTCTGCTTCAGCACCGAGGACGAGCGGGGGACGCAGGTGGGCTTTGCCGAGCAGCAGGTGCGCATCCAGCTCCTGCGCCGGCTGCGGCGTCTGGAAGGCGATGCCACCGGCGCGGTGGTGATCGCCGAGGCGGTGCCCCCCAAGACCGGATACAACCCGGATCGCCTGGCCGAGCGGGAGCCCGAGGAGGCGCCCGCCGGCGACGGTCACGTGGTGCGGGAGTTCGGGGACCTGATCGACCTGCTGGAGCGGATCGCGGCCGAGGAGGAAGAATCGCGCCTGAACGAGTGGTTCGGCCGCACCCAGGCGGGCACGCGGCAGGCGTTCCTGCGTCGGATGCTGCGGCTGCGCCGCCACCTGGGGCCGCTGGTCGGTTGCGGGCTGCAGCCGCTGTCGCTGGAGAACGCGCGGCTGCACGTGGTGGACATCTCGCGGCTGCACGACGACGCCCAGCGCTTCGTGGTGGGCGCGCTGCTGGACCGGATCTGGCACGAGAAGCAGGGCACCGGACGGCTGCCACTGCGCTTCGTGGTGCTGGACGAGCTCAACAAGTACGCGCCGGCGCAGGGCTACTCTCCCCTCAAGGAGCTGCTGGTGGACATCGCCGAGCGCGGCCGCTCCCTGGGCGTGCTGCTGATCGGCGCCCAGCAGGCGGCCTCTGCGGTGGCCCAGGCGCTGCCGCGCAACGCGTCCCTGAAGGTGGCCGGCCGGCTGGATGCCAGCGAGTCGGAGGCGTACCGGTTCCTCACGCCGGCGCTGCGCGAACGCGCGACCCGCTTCATGCCGGGCACCATGGTGGCGTCGCAGCCGATCGTCCCTGAGCCGATCCCGATCCGTTTTCCGTTCCCGCCGTTCGCGACCAACCCGGACGAGGCCGCGGCGGACATCGCCTCCGAGGAAGCCGGCGTCGAGCTGATATCGCGCAACTTGACGGCACTGTCGGGCGGGGACATCGAGCTGTGAACGGGCGTCCCCGGGCGTGGCCGGATTGACCATCTGCTCGACAGGGAGCAGGATGCAAAGCGGGAAAGATGGGCACGAACACGCTCACCGCCGACGAACTCCTGGGAATGGCGGATGACGGGTTTCTGTATGAGCTTCTGGAGGGCGAGCTGAGTCGCATGTCGCCCGCGGGTAGTGAGCATGGCGCCATCGGCATGAACTTCGTGACCGGTCTGGGGCCTCACGTGAAAGCCAACGACCTTGGGGTAGTGTTCGGACCGGACACCGGTTTCAGGATCGCATCGGAACCGGACACCGTTCGCTCACCCGACGTGTCGTTCGTGCGGCGCGAGCGAATACCGCAGGACGGAATCCCCGAGGGCTACTGGCCGGGAGCGCCCGATCTTGCCGTGGAGATCATCTCCCCCAGCGACACCTACGCCGACGTGGAGCAGAAGGTGAGCGAATGGCTCGAAGCAGGAGCGCGCACGGTCGTCGTGATCACCCCGCGCACGCGCACGGTCACCGTTCACACGACGCGGGCGGAGGTGCTCCGACTGCGCGAATCGGACGTGCTCGACCTCGGCGACGTGGTGCCCGGGTTCGCATGCACGGTCGCCGACATCATGGCTTGATCGCTGAAGCTCCTTCACACCTCCGACTGGCATCTGGGGGCGAGGCTTGGCCGGCACGACCGGGCGCCTGACCACCAGGAGGCGCTGCGCGGGTTGCTCGATCTTGCGGAGTCCGTTCGTCCCGACCTGATCCTGCATACCGGAGACCTGTTCGACGCCTTCCGGCCGCCACACGACGCGCTGCGGCTCGGGGTGCAGGCACTGCGGCGTCTGGCGGCAGTCGCGCCCACCCTGGCGATCGCCGGCAATCACGATTCGGCGCTGCTGCTGCGCGTGCTCGACGATCTTGCCGGCGGCGCGTCACCGCGCCGGCTGTGGCTGGTGACGCACCCTTGCGTCGTCCCGTTCCCGGATATCACCGACGTGCCGGTGGCCGTGGCGTGCGTGCCGTTCATCCCGCCCACCGGCATCGCCGATTACGCCACCGGCGATCCGGCCCGGTTCGAGGGCAGCTACGCGGACGGCATCAGGAGCCTGAACCAACGCCTGCTGGATGAGGCCGAACAGCGCGCCGGCGCCAACGGCATCGTCCTCTACGCCGCCCACCTGCACGTGCACGGCGCGCGTCCGGGCAACTCCGAGCGCCGTATCACGGTGGGTGAGGACTACGCCACGCACGTCGCCGGGCTGCAGCGCGCCCTCTACTGCGCGTTCGGCCACATCCACGACCCGCAGTCTCTGCCCGGAACTGCCACCGGCCGTTACGCGGGCTCGCTGATCCCGCTCGACTTCGGCGAGCGAACGCAGGTCAAGCACGCGGTCCAGGTCACCATCGCGAACGACGTGCGCGTCGGGACGCGCGATCTGCCGGCCGGGCGCCCGCTCGAGCAGTTCGGCGGCACGCTCCCGGAGCTTGCGGCGCGCGCGGCGGGCGGCGGGCTGGACGGCCGCATCCTGAAGGCGCGCGTCGTCTCCGACGAGCCGATACCCGATCTCGCGGACCGGCTGGCGGACTGGTCGCCGGAGTGTGCGGTCTTCGAGCTGGTCAACGTGCTGGCCGACCAGCCGGTCAAGGAGATCGAGAGCGAGGCGCCCGACGCCGCGGAGCCCTCCCTGGAAGAGCTGTTCCGAGAGTGGCGCACCACCGCCGCGACCGGGGTCACGGCGCCGCATCCCACCGTTGCGGCGCTGTTCGCCGAGGCGATCGCCGGCGCAGGCCGGGATGCCGCCCCGGACTGCGGCGTCACCGCCCTCGCCGCGCGCGCCGACGCCGTGCTCGTGGCCCTGGCCGCGGGGCGCGGCACGGGAGCCGCCTGAGTGCGGCCGATCCGCCTGACCATCGAGGGGCTGCGGTCGTTCCGCGCGCCGGTCACCGTCGACTTCGACGGCCGCAACCAGGTCGCCATCATCGGCGACACCGGTGCGGGCAAGTCCTCGATCCTGGAAGCCATCACGTACGCGCTGTACGGCCAGACGACGTTCTCGGGGAGGGCGAATCAGGAGCTGATGAACGACACCTCGACGCATCTGCGGGTGGTGCTGCGCTTCCGGGTGTCCGGCCAGGAGTGGGAGGTGGCGCGCACGCTGCAGCGGGCGAAGGATCGCTCGGTCGGAACGGCCAACGCGCAGCTCAAGCGGCTCGCCGACGACGGCAACGCGGTGGAGATGGTCGAGCAGGTGAGGCCCGTCGACAATCGCATCCAGGACGTGATCGGGCTCGACAGCGACGCGTTCCTGAGGACGGTGATCCTGCCGCAGGGCAGATTCGCACGCCTCCTGGTCGAAGACCGGCCGGCCGACCGTAGCAGGATCCTCAGCCAGGTGTGGCGCACGGACGAGCTGGAGGCGGCCGGAGCGGCAGCGGGCGCCGCGCGCCAGGAGATTGCGGTGCTCAGGGCCCGGTTGGCGCAGGCGGCATCCGAGTATCCCGCGGATCCGGCCGCGCATCTCGCCCGGTTGCGGCGCGAGTTGAACACGGCGCAGGCCGCCGCCGCGGACGCCGACGACCTGGAGCGGGACGTGAGCGCTGCACACGCCGCGCTGGCCGCGGCGGAGCGGGATGGAGCGTGCGCACGGGGTGTGGGCGAACGGCTCCGCATCTCCGAGATCGAGGCGTTGGCGACCGCACTGAGCCCAATCGTCGCGCTCGCCGAGGAGGTCGATGGCGCGATGGTGGAGCTGGAGCGGCGGCGGGCCGCCGTCGCCAACGACTTGGCCCATGTCCCTTCCGACGACGACGGCGCGTCGAGTGCGGAGGTGGCTGCGGCACTGGCCAGGCTGGAGGAGGCCGCGCGATTGGCGGAAGACGCGGAGCGTGCGGCGAAAGGCTTGCGGGTAAATGTCGGCGCTGCAGCGGAGGCGCGTGAGTCGGCCGATCGTGCGGCGCAGGCCGCCGGCCGTGCCCGGCAGGAAGCCGAGCGGCATGACGCGGACCGGCCGGCGCTCGCCGCCGTGGTCGACGCCGCCCGCGCGCGCTGCCAAGCCGTGGAGCGCGCCCATGAGACGTGCCGCACGCGGTCCGAGGACAGGGCGAGGGCGCAGGCCAGGCACGACCGGCTGCAGCGGGACCAGGTCGAGATCGCCGGGCGCTGCGCAACCGCACGGGAGGATGAGCACAGGCTCGGGCAGGCAGCCGCGGCAGCGGCCGACCACCTCGCCGCCGTACGCAGAACGGACTCGGCCGCGGCCGCCGCCAGCGGCATGCATCCGGGCGACGAGTGCCCGATCTGCCGGGGCGATCTTCCCGCGGACTGGGTGGCGCCGGCGGGCGGCGGCCTGGAGACGGCGGAGACCGTGGCTGGCGAAGCGGCCGAAACGGCGAACGCGGCGCGTGCGGAGGCAGCGCGACTGGGATCGGAAGCGGACGCGACGCGGCGCCAAGCCGGCGAAGCCGCCGCGGAGCTGCGCACCGCGAACGAGCGGTATCAGGAAGCGCTACAGGTGCTCGGCCGGGAGGTGGACCTCGACCCGGACGCCGATCTTCCGGATGGAAGCGGCCTCGTCGCCCCGCTCGAAAGCGCGCTCCGGGAGGCGGGTGAGGCGCTGGACCGCCACGATCGGACCGCCGGCGCGCTCCGTGCGAACGCGTCCGATGCGGACCGGTCCGCCGCGGTCGCCGGGGAAGCTGCCGACAACGCGGAGCAACGGTCACGGGAGGCCGGGAACACGGCGGTCGAACGGGTCGGCCGGTTCGAGGCCACGGTGGCCGCCATCCCGGAGGTGTTTCGTCCGGTCGTCGACCTGCCCCCCGACCCGGCCGCGCTGGTCGGCATGGAGACCGCCGCCATGAGCGCCATGACCGAGGCTGCACGCCGTCGCCGGGAGGTCTTGTCGGAACGGGCGGCGGAGCGGGGGCGTCTGCAGGCGGAACGCGAGACGCTCGACCGGCAGGTACAGGCGCTCTCGGCACGCCGCGCGGACGAGGTCGACGCGCCGCTCGACGCGGTCGTGCAGGATGTGAACGAACATCGCGACCTGCTTGGCGGCGTGCTCGCCGAGCTCCACGTCGACGAGCCGCTGCCTGCCTCGGTGACGACCGGGCATCCTTCCGTGCTGCAGCAGGCGATCAAGGACCTTCGCGGACTCACCGCCCGCGTGCTGCGGGCCGCGGAGGATCGATTGATGAGCGCAGCGGAGGCTGCGAGAGCGGCGCATGCGCAACACGCGGCGATCGGCGAACGGCTGGGCATCGATGTGCTCCAGGCGGGCGCCGATGGGATCGTCGAGGCGGCGCGCCATGCCGCACAGGAGGCACGATTCTCCCAACGGGCGGCGGCCGAGCGTGCCGAGTCATTCCGCGCCGTTCTCGACGATGTCGTCGGGCTCCGGTCACTGCTGGCAGAGGTCGAGGACAAGGAGCGGGCACTGAACGACCTCGACCACGCGCTCAAGCCCGGTGCGTTTGCCAAGTGGCTGGCGTTGAGGCGCTCCCGCAGCCTGCTGGTGCACGCGTCCCGGATGCTCGGGGAGATGAGCGGCGGGCGGTATGCGTTCGCGGACTTCGCCGAAGCGGACGCGCAGTGGCGGGTGCTGGACCGGGACTCGGGCCAGCCGCGCTCGCCGGCCAGTCTGTCCGGCGGAGAGCAATTCATAGCCTCGCTGTCGCTCGCCCTGGGACTGGTGGAGATGATGGCGCGCAGCGGCGGACGCCTGGAGTCGCTGTTCCTGGACGAAGGGTTCGGGGCGCTGGACCGCAACAACCTTGATGCGGCGATAGAAGCGCTGGGGATGGTCGCGGCCGGCGGGCGGATGGTGGTGCTGATCTCCCACGTGCAGGCGGTGGCCGAACAGGTTGCCGACGTGGCGGCGGTTACCCGCACCCCCGCCGGCAGCCGCATCGAGTGGCTGTCCGGCGCTGAGCGTCGTCACCTCGGCGAGTCGGAGGCGGGTTCAGCCGCTCTGGGCGGGCTGCTGGAGTAGGCGGCCGGTCACGGGGCGCCGTTCACGGGCTCGTAGTGCTCGACCTCGGGAAACGGGTCGTAGAAGTGATGCAGCAGCCGGCGCCACTCCTGGTACCGGTCCGAACCCCGGAAGCCGATGGTGTGGTCCTCCAGGGTGCGCCACGTCACCAGCAGGAGGTAGCGGCTGCGCTTCTCCAGGCACTTCCGCAGCTCGTGGGACACGTAGCCGTCCATGCCGGCGATGATCGCCTGCGCCTCGGCGAAGGCCGCCTCGAAGTCGGCCTCCAGTCCGGGCTTCACGTCCAGTATCGCGACCTCCAGGACCATGACGGGCGGGTCACCAGCGATAGGAGGGGTCTTCCTGATCGAGGATCTCGTGCAGCGCCCGGAAATGGTCCTGGCTCAGGTCGGGGTAGTCCCGCCACTGGAGCTCGGTCTTGGCCGCGACGCGGTCCGGGACGGCACGCACCTTCATGCCGGTCTGCAGGGCGATGAGGTACGTGCAGCAGGCGCGCTCGTAGTAGTAGAGGTCGTCGAACGCCTGCGCGACCGTCGGGCCGAACACCATCACGCCGTGGTGGCGCATGAGCAGGATCGGGTTGTCACCGACCAGGCGGCCGACGCGCTCGGCTTCGTCGTCCAGGCCCATGCCGTCGAACTGGTCGTCGATGGTCACCCGCCCCCAGAAGCGCATGGCGTTCTGCTCGACCGGGGGCAGCGTGGGGTCGTCCAGGCAGGCCAGCGCCGTGGCGTACTTCGAGTGCACGTGCAGGACGCAGCGGGCGCCCGGCACGTTGCGGTGGATGCTGCCGTGCAGGGCCCAGGCGGTCGGGTCGGGCGCGTCCGGGCGCTCCATGGTCGTCGGGTCGCCCGCATCGAGGAGCAGCAGCTCGCTGGCCCTGACGCGCGAGAAGTGGCGGCCGCGCGGGTTCATCAGGAACTTCGTGCCGGCATCGTCGACCGCCAGGCTGAAGTGGTTGGCGACCGATTCGTGCAGGTCGTAGCGTGCCGCCCATCGGAACGCGCACGCCAGGGCGATGCGCTCCTCGGCGAAGTCCATGCCCGGGTTGCCGTCGACCGCCGGCTCGGTGGCGATGACCTGGGTTTGTGCCATGCCGGCCACGGTACCTTCCGCCGCTTGTCCCGGCAACGGCGCGGGACCTATGATCTGTGGGGCCAGGAGGGGGCAGCGATGGGAACGCGGCAGACGGCACGGCCGAAGCAGCGCCTGATGTACATCCACGCGCAGACACCCAACATCCTGTCGCCGATCCTGGGCTTCACGATCTACGAGCCGGTGCCCGGCTTCGCGGTCGAGTTGCAGGTCGATCCGCCGCCGTGTCCGTACGAATCCGTGCACGACGCGGTGTGCGACGGCTGGCAGGTCGTGCAGTTCCCGCTGCACCAGGCCGACTACGACGACGACGACCTGGACATGGTCGGCTACGAGTTCGTGCTGCAGAAGATGGAGGTGGTCGAATGAGCACGATCGCGGCGGCGCACCCGGACACGCTTCTGGACGACCGGGCGGTGGTCGACTTCATCATCCGCGGCCATCTCCTGCTGGAGCTGGACCTGCCGGCCGGCGTGGACGAACGGATCGCCGCGACGCTGGACGGCATGGACGGCAACCCGGGCGACGCCATCACCGACGCGGTCCCGGAGCTCCACCAGGTGCTGGACCACCCGCTCGTGCAGGGCGCGCTGACCAGCCTGGCGGGAGAGGACTACCAGGTCATGGCGCACCGCCACTGGCACTGCAAGGAGCCGGGCACCGCGTACATGCACTGGCACCAGGACGGCAAGAACCGGCGTGGCGCCGGCCTGGACCGGTTCCTGGGGCTCTACTACCCGGCCGAGGTCACCGCCGACATGGGGCCGACCATCATCGTGCCCGGCACCCACTTCCGCAACGCGCCCACCGACCGCATGCGCACCTACACCAACATCCGCGGGCAGGTGCCGCTGGTGGTCAGGGCGGGCACCTTCGCGCTCACCCACTACGACCTCTGGCACGGCACGGCCGCCAACCGCTCGACGCGGCGCCGGCACATGATCAAGTTCCTGTTCAACCGCACCCGGCCCAACGCGCGTCCGACCTGGAACCACGACCCGGAGGCCATGAGCGGCCTGCGCGACTGGAACCGGCGCTCCGCTTCCGAGCAGCCGCTCGACATGCTGACGTTCACCAACCCGCTGAACGTGTCGCAGACCGACCACTACAAGGAGGTCGCCAGGCGGCGCGCCGTCTGGGACGAGCTCACGGGGGCGGCGTCGCCGTGAGCGGCACCGGCGTTCGTGCCGGGCCCCTGCTGGGCGCGGTCGCGGTCGCGGCCGCGCTGACGTTCGCCGGGCTCGGGCTGGGCATGCTGATCGCCCGCTACACGCAGGGCGTGCCGGCGGAGCCCGACGCCCCGCAGCCGTGGGCGGCTTCCGCTCCGGCGCAGCCGGTGCAGTGGACGGAAGGCGTCGCGGGCGGGCGCTACTACTCGGCCGACGAACGCAACAACATCGCCATCTACGACGCTCTCAACGAGGGGGTGGTCAACGTCTCGGCCGAGGGCAGCGTGGTTTTCCGCTATCGCCCCATTCCCCGCTCCGACGCGGGCTCCGGCGTGATCATCGACGCCGAGGGCCACGTGCTGACCAGCCACCACGTGATCCGCAACGCCACCCGCCTGACGGTCACGCTCTGGGACGGCAGCGAGCACGACGCGGCGCTCGTCGGCGCTGATCCGGAGAACGACCTGGCGGTGATCCGTTTCGATCCGGGCGGCACGCCGCTGACGGTGATCCCGTTCGGGGATTCGACCGACCTGCGCGTCGGCCAGAAGGTGCTGGCGATCGGCAACCCGTTCGGCCAGGATCGGTCGCTGACCACCGGCATCGTCTCCGGACTCGGCCGGCCGGTGGAGGCGGACGACGGCCGCATCATCCAGCAGATGATCCAGACCGACGCCTCCATCAATCCCGGCAACTCCGGCGGACCGCTGCTGGACGCCGGCGGCCTCATGATCGGCATCAACACCATGATCTTCTCGCCCACCGGCGCCTCGGTCGGCATCGGCTTCGCCGTGCCGATCGCCACCGCCCGCCGCGTGCTGCCCGAGCTCCTGGAGAGCGGTACGGTGCGGCGCGGCTGGATAGACATGCGGGCCGTGCCGATCTCGGCGCGCCTGGCGCGGGCGCTGGACCTGACGCGCCGTGACGGGTTGCTGGTGCACGTGGTCGAGCCCGACTCGCCCGCGGCGCGGGCCGGCCTGCGCGGCGGCACCAACCCGGTACGCTGGAACCAGGGGGTGTTCTATGCCGGCGGCGACATCATCGTCGAGGTGGACGGTCACCAGATCAGCGGCTATCGCGAGCTGCTGGCCGCGCTGGAGGACAACAAGCCGGGCGAGGAGGTGACGGTGGTCGTGGAGCGCGACGGCCGCCTGCGGGAGCTGTCGGTCACATTAAGTGAGCGCTCTCGTGAGTAACGATCGCCAGAGTAGAGGCGCGCCGTACCCCTGCGAGCCGCGGAAATCCGTCACGTTGAGTGAACGCTCCCGGTGAACCGGTTCGCCGTCCACGCGCCGTTCCAGCCGGCCGGCGACCAGGGGCAGGCCACCGCCGCCATCGTCGACGGCCTGTCCGGCGACAGCCGCTTCCACACCCTCAAGGGCGTCACCGGTTCGGGCAAGACCTTCACGATGGCCAAGATCGTGGAGGCGCTGCAGCGGCCGACGCTGGTCCTGTCGCACAACAAGACGCTCGCCGCGCAGCTCTTCCGCGAGTTCAAGGACTTCTTCCCGGAGAACGCGGTCGAGTACTTCGTCTCCTACTACGACTACTACCAGCCGGAGGCGTACGTCGCCTCCCGCGACCTCTACATCGAGAAGGACGCGTCGATCAACGACGAGATCGAGCGCATGCGCCTGTCTGCCACCACCTCGCTGGTCGAGCGCCGCGACACGATCGTCGTCGCCACCGTGTCGTGCATCTACGGGCTGGGCAACCCGCGCGATTTCCGCGAGATGCGCCTGCAGGTGCGCCTGGGTGACACCGTGGACCTGCGCGGGGTGCTGCGCGACCTGGTCGCCGTGCAGTACGAGCGCAACGATGCCGTGCTGGCCCCGTCCACCTTCCGGGTGCGCGGCGACGTGCTGGAGATCTTCCCCTCCTACTCCGAGCAGGCGGTCCGCATCGAGTTCTTCGGGGACGAGGTGGAGCGCATCCGCCAGGTCGATCCGCTGAACGGCACCGCGCTCGGCGAGCTGGACTACTGCGCCATCTATCCGGCCAAGCACTTCGTCACCCCGCAGGAGCGCATCCGCGCCGCCACCGCGCAGATCCGCCAGGAGCTGCAGGAGCGGCTGGCCGAGTTGCGCGCCGCCGACCGCATGGTGGAGGCGCAGCGTCTTTCGACCCGTACCGAGTACGACCTGGAGATGCTGCAGGAGATGGGCTACTGCCCCGGCATCGAGAACTACTCCCGGCACCTGAGCGGCCGCGAGCCCGGCGAGCGCCCGGGCGTCCTGATCGACTTCCTGCCCGAGGGGTTCCTGACCATCGTCGACGAGTCGCACGCGACCCTGCCGCAGCTCCGCGGCATGTTCGAGGGCGACCGCTCGCGCAAGCAGGCGCTGGTCGAGCACGGCTTCCGCCTGCCGTCGGCGCTCGACAACCGCCCGCTCACCTACGACGAGTTCGAGGCGCTGGTCGGCCGCGTGCTGTTCGTCTCCGCCACCCCCGGCCCGCTGGAGCTGAAGCTCTCCGACCGCGTCGCCGAGCAGGTCATCCGGCCGACCGGGCTGCTCGACCCCGAGATCCACGTCCGGCCGAGCGAGGGCCAGATCGACGACCTGTACGGGGAGATCCGCGCCCGCGTCGATGCCGGCGAGCGCTGCCTGGTCACCACCCTCACCAAGCGCATGTCGGAGGATCTGTCGTCGTACCTGGCGGAGATCGGGCTGCGCGTGCGCTACCTCCACTCCGAGGTGGAGACGGTGGAGCGGGTCGAGTTGCTGCGCGATCTGCGCGCCGGCGAGTACGACGTGCTGGTCGGCGTGAACCTGCTGCGCGAGGGGCTGGACCTGCCCGAGGTGTCGCTGATCGCGATCCTGGACGCCGACAAGATCGGCTTCCTGCGCTCGGCGACCTCGCTGATCCAGATCATCGGCCGCGCCGCCCGGCACGTGAACGGCACCGTGCTGATGTACGCCGACGCCGAGTCGGAGGCGATGCGCGAGGCGATCGCGGAGACCGAGCGGCGCCGCGCGATCCAGACGGACCACAACCGCCGCCACGGCATCACGCCGACCAGCGTCAGGAAGGAGATCCAGCAGCTCCTGGTGCGCAAGTCGGAAGAGAAGCGCGATGCCGCCGCGCGCGACCTGGAGATCCACCGGGGCGAGTACGACGTGGAGGTTCCCGAGCAGCGGAACGACCTGATCCGGACGCTGGAGCGGGAGATGCTGAAGCTGGCCGAGGAACTGGAGTTCGAACGGGCCGCCGTGCTGCGCGACGAGATCGATCGCCTCAAGGACGGTGGGCCCGCGAGGCAGCGGCAGGCGGAGACGGGCGCGGGGCGCGCCGGATCCGGCGGGCGCCGGCGCCGCGGGTCGCGACGATGAGGATGCGCCCGGCGGGCGTGGCGGCGTTGCTGTTGTCTCTGACCCTCGGGCTCGGCGCGTGCGGATCGCCGAAGATCGAGCCGGCGCTGGTGCTGCCGCCGACGCCGGTGCTGGCGATGTCCACCCGATGGGCGGTGGTCGACGTGGACGGCCTGCGGCTGCGGGAGAAGCCGGATCAGAGCGGCCGCATCCTGCTGTCGCTGACGGAGGGAGCCCGCGTGGAGATCCTCGCGCGGACACCCGATGCGATGGAGATCGACGGGCAGACCGATTACTGGTACCAGATCAACCACAACGGCCTGCGCGGCTGGACGTTCGGGGCCTTCCTCACCGAGGTGCCCGGCCTCACCGGGGGGAGTGCGCACGCGGAGACGGGCTCTGCCGGAAGCGATCGTTGAACATTCCGTTCGATGAGGTCGTCGCCTGGCTTCGTATCTGGGCGGTGCCGCCGCTCATGGGTGCGGCTATCGGCTACGCGACGAACTTCGTGGCGATCCGGATGCTCTTTCGACCGCTGACCCGCAAGCGCGTCCTCGGCATCCCGGTGCCGCTGACACCGGGCGTGATCCCCCGTCAGCGGGGACAGCTCGCGCGGAGCATCGCCAGTGTGGTGTCGCGCGAGCTGCTCACGCCGGACGCGATCCGCGCTCATCTGCAACGGCCCGAGTTCACCGCGCGCCTGCGCGTTCAGCTTGCGTCGCTCTCGGGTGAGCTGCTCGCCATGCCGGTGCGGAAGCTGGCGGGCGCGGTGCAGGGCGCTCGGCCGCAGATCGAGCAGGGGCTGGCGGCGCTGCTGCACCGGCTGTTCGGCTCGCGCGGCTTCATCTACGCGCTGCGGGGGCTGGTCGGGCGCGCGGTGGACAGCGCCGGCAGCCGGCGCCTGAGCGAGGTGGCGGATGATCTGACGCTGTCGGCCTTCGTGAGCGGCCGACTCGTTCCGAGGCTGGCCGAGCCGGAGGTGGGACGGCACATCGGCCGCGCCGTCTCAGGCGTCGCAGAGCGGCCGCAGGCGACGGTGGGCGATCTGCTGCCGCCGGCCGCCGCCGAGCGCGTGGCCGCCATGCTGCCTGCGATCGTGCCGACGGTGATGCGCGAGCTGGTCCGATGGTTGCGGCGGCCCGCCATGCGCGGCGAGCTGGAGACGCGCGGGAGGCTGCTGCTGCGCGACATCCTGGATCGGCTCAACCTGATGCAGAAGCTGTTCATCGGGGCCGCGCAGTACGACCGAACGCTCGCCGAGCGCATGCCGGAGATCGTCGACGACGCGCTTCGCCAACTGGAGCACACCGCCGACGATCCGGAGGTGGTGGCGCACATGCAGGAGTCGCTCCGCGAGTGGCTGGCATCGGCCGGCGAGCGGCCGCTGGCCGACGTGCTCCCGGATGCGGCCGAGCAGCGGATCGGCGAGCTCTGGGGCGCCGTGGCCTCGGGACCGGTCGCCGCGCTGATTGACGCCGTGCTGCAGCGGTTCCTGGAGGAGCACGGACAGACGCCGATCGCCGAGCTCGCGGCCCGCTTCCTCGGCGTGTCGGCGAGCGATACGGTGGACGAGATCTCGCAGCGGTTGCTGCGCTACCTGTCCGACGAGCGGACCGCCCGGTCGGTCGCGGCGCAGATCGCGGGCGCCATCGACCGGCTGGCCGACTCCGGGGACGTGACCCTGGCGGAGTTGCTTGCCCTCGACGCGGGCGCCAAGGCCGCCCTGGACGACGCCGTTGCCAGCCGCGCGGAGCGCCTGCTGGTGGAGCAGGTGCCGGCGATGGTGGCCGCGCTGGACGTGGAGCGGCTGGTGATCGACCGGATCGATCGCCTTGAGGTGCGCGACGTGGAGCGCATCCTGCTGACCGTCATCGCCAGGCACCTGAAGTGGATCAACCTGTTCGGCGCGTTGATCGGATCGCTGATCGGGCTGTCGCAGCTAGCCTTGCGCGGCGCCGGCGCCGCCGGCGCCGGCCTCTGAGCCGGTGCCGCTCCCCGGCCGGGCGACCGCGGCCGCTCTGGCGACGATCCAGTCCTGCATGGCGGCCAGGCGGCTGCGCAGCGACGCCTCCACGAAGCTCTTGAGGAAGGATCCCTGCCGCGCCTGCGCCGCTACCAGTCCGTACACCGTCCACGCCCCGGTGCCGCCGGCTTCCGGGTCCGCGGCGGCGTGCCCGGTGCCGGCGGAACCGGCGGAGGCGATCAGCAGCGCGATCAGTAGCCGGTCGGAGTCGATCAGGGGAATTCTCAGGACGCTGAGCGGCAGCGGGTTGCTGACGATGAGCAGGATGGCGTCGTCGGCGGTGCGGTACTCCAGCCGGTATGGCGCCCGGCCGAACGAGGCGTCGTCGACCAGGGCGTACGCGATGCCGTGGCCGCCGGCCGCCGGGACCGGGTCGGGCAGGGCGGCGCCGTGGGTGTCGATGGCATGCGCGGTCTTGAACAGCACCCGCTCGCCCCGGTGCAGGACCGAGAAGTACCGGATGCCCTGCAGGGTGCTGATCGCGTGCAGCGCCTCGTACAGGTCGGCGGTCGTCGCGCCGTTGGCCGGCAGCTCGCCACGGGTCTCGAACGCATGGCTGGGGAGGAGCGCGGCGAACCGTTCGTGCACTTCCCGGCCGAGCGCGGTGTCGGCCGGCATGCAGGCGAGCGCGCCGTCCGCGCGCTGCACGGCGGGGAACTCCCGTCCGTCGTCGGCGACCATCCGGCCCGACGGAAGACACGCCGAGGCCGGGTCCGCCCCGATGACGGCCGGCAGCAGCAGGCACAGCGCCGTGCCCAGAAGCACTCGGCGCGGGCGGCGGTGGGGGAACGGACGATGCGGGCGGAGACGGTAGCGGCCGCTACGGTAGCGGGCGCTACGGTAGCGCTGGCCGGCGGCGGCACCGCCGGGCACGTCAATCCGGGCCTGGAGGTGGCGCGGATGCTGCGGGCGCACGGCCTGCACGTGTTCTGGCTCGGCACCCACGGCGCCCTGGAGGCGCGGCTGGTGCGTGCGGCCGGCATCGAGTTCCATGCGCTCCCCGCGGGTAAGTTGCGACGGTATGCCTCGCTGCGCAACATCACCGACATCGGACGCACCGGCGCGGGCGTCCTGGGCGCGGTACGGATCCTGCGCCGCGAGCGGGCCGGCGTGCTGTTCGCCAAGGGCGGCTTCGCCAGCGTGCCGCCGGCGGCGGCTGCGGCCCTGCTCGGAATCCCGGTCGTCACCCACGAGTCGGACAGCACGGCCGGTCTGGCGACGAGGATCATCTCGCTGGTCGCCAGGCGGGTGCTGCTGTCCTGGCCGTCGTCGTCGGCCACGCTGCCGTTGCCCGCGCGCGCTCGGCTCACGGGTTTGCCGGTGCGCACCGAGATGCGCGCGGGCGACCCGGGGCGCGGGCGGCGGTATCTTGGGGTCGGAGACCGGACCCGGATCATGCTGGTAGTCGGGGGCAGCCTGGGCGCGGCAACGCTGAATCACATGGTCGGCGAAGCAAGGGCGGAGCTGACGCGCGACTGGATGGTCGTCCACCAGACCGGCGGGCAGAACGGCGGGCAGGCCGTGGACGACCCGGGCTACCGCGCGCAGCCCTACTTCGATGAGGAGTTTCCCGACGTGCTGGCGGCCGCGGACGTCGTCGTGAGCCGAGCCGGGGCGACTTCCCTTGCCGAGTTCGCGGCGACCGGGACGGCCGCCGTGCTGGTGCCGCTACCGCGGTCCTCGAGCCGGGGCGAACAGATCGTCAACGCCCGCTTGCTGGCGGACGCGGGCGCGGCCCTGGTCCTGCAGCCCGGTGCGCAGACCGCGTCCGGGCTGGTGCGGTGCGCGCGCCGCCTGGCGGACGATCGGCTCCGCGCCCGCATGTCAGCCGCGATACGCTCGCTGGATCGGCCGGGCGCCACCGCCGAGGTCGTCCGGCACACGCTGCGGGCGGCCGGGCTGGCGTTGCCCGGCCTGCGGATCAAGGAGTGATCGAGGATCACCGAGTGATGAGGGCATGACCGAGTTCCTGCAGGACCTCCGCGATCAGATTCCGGTCTTCATGGACTGGCTGGCCGTCGTCCTGGCCGGGCTCGGCACCCTGGACGTGGTGCTGATCCTGGTCACCCTGATCCTGGCGATCCGCGCCGCGATCCGCGGCTTCGTGGCGGAGGCGTTCGGCGTCGCCGCGGTGGTCGCCGGCATCGCTGTGGCCGCCGTCCTGGTGGTGCCGGCCAGCGCCTACGTCGACGTCGCTACCGGCAGTGAATCGTTCTGGAACAAGGTGGTCGCCTTCCTGGTGCTGTTCCTCGTCACCTACCTGGTGCTCAAGCTCCTGGAGCACATTCTCCAGCGCGTATCGCGGACCCTGCGCCTGCAACAGCTCGACCACCTGTTCGGCCTGGCGCTGGGCGTCGCCGAAGGGGCGGTGATCGGCGCCCTGGCGATCGCCGGGATGCACGCTCAGCCGTGGTTCCCCGAGGCGGCCGGCTTGCTCGAGGCGAGCGTGGCAGCGCAGTTCGCCGAGCAGATGCTCGGCATCGGCCCGCCCGCGACCGGGAGCGCAGCGGATGTTCGCTGACCTGATCGGCCACGCAGGCACCGCCGACCGCCTGCGCCGGGCGGTGAGGGAGGGAACATTGGCGCCGGCGGTGCTGTTCGAAGGGCCGCCGGCGGCCGGCAAGCTGACCGCGGCGCTGGAGCTGGGGCGCGTGCTGAACTGCCGGTCGGACGGCGAGCCGGGCTGTCGCTGCCCGTCGTGCGGGAGCCACCGGGCGGGTCAGGACCCGCACGTCCTGATGCTGGGAGGGCGCGACTTCGCCGCCGAGATCGCCGCCGCCGCGGCGGCGCTCGCCAGGTCCGACACGGCCGCGACGCGGGCGCTGTTCGTGCGCTCGGTGCGCACCCTGACCCGCCGCTTCGACGCGCTGCTGTGGGCCGGCTCCGAGCCGCGGCTGCGACGGCTGCGCCCGCGCGTGGCGGAGCTGGAAGAGCGGCTGGAGGCGCTGCGCACCGACGGCACGGCGGAGGTGGCGGGCGACCTGGCGCGCAGCGCGAACCTGGAGGCGGTGCCCGTGAACGCCGTGCGCGCGATCGAGACTTGGGCGCGGGTGGCGACCCCCGGCGTCAAGGTGATCATCGTCGAGGTACGGCGCTGGCTGCCGGAGCCGGCCTCCAACGCCTTGCTGCGCACGGTGGAAGAACCGCCGGCCCGCACGCACTTCATCTTCACCGCGCCGTCGCCGCAGGCATTGATCCCGACCCTGCTGTCGCGGCTGTCCCGCTACCGGTTCGCGGAGCGCAGCGCGGCCGAGCAGCGCCGCGTGATCGGGGAGGTGTTCGGCGACCCGGACGCGGACGCCGCGTCGGTGGCCGACTACCTGGCCGGCCGGCGTGTGGCAGCCGCATCAGCGTCTGGCACATCCGCGGCCGGCGCAGCCGACCTGCAGCGCTCGGCGGCGCTGTTCTGCGATACTGCCCTGGCCGGCGGCGCCTGGGATGACGCCGGCATCGCCGTGCCGGCCGACCGCGATGAGAGCTTCGCGTTCCTGCAGTCCTGTGCCGAGCACCTGCGTTCCCTGCTCAGGTCGCCCGAACGCGTCGCCGAGGTGCAGCGCGTCGAGCGCTGGTACCGGTTCCTCGATGACGCGGCATGGAGGGTGAAGACCATGAACATGAACCCCGAGGCCACCGTCGCCGACATCGCCCGCGGCATGGCCGCCGGCGCCGAACCGCCGATGAGGCGCACATGAGCCGCTTCTACCAGAAGGCGATCGAACGGCTCGACCGCCTGGATCCGATGCAGGCCGGCACGCTGCTGCGCGGCCTGTCGGCCGAGAACGACCTGCTGGCCATGGTCCTGGAGGCGATGACCGACGGCATCATCGTCCTCGACGAGGCGCACGGCATCCGCCTGATCAACAAGGCGGTGGAGCGCATGCTGCCGTTCGTCGACGACGAGCTGACCGGCCGCGCGGTCTGGCAGGTCGTCGACGACGAGCAGGTGGCGGAGTTCCTGCGCGACACGCTGATCGGCTCCGACCGGGTTCTGGACGGCGAGTTCACGCTGGAAGGCGCGCACGCGGCGACACTGGAGATCACCATCGTTCCCCTGGTGCGCGACCGCCGGATCGACGGCAGCCTCGTGCACGTGGACGACATCACCGAGCGCCGCTCGGAAGAGGCGAGGCTGCGGCGGGCGGAGAGCCTGGCGTCGATGACGACGCTGGCGGCCGGCGTCGCGCACGAGATCCGCAACCCGCTCACGTCCATGAGCATCCACCTGCAGCTCATTCAGCGATCGCTGGGCGGCGGCCAGGAAGTGCCGGCCGAGATCGACGAGAGCCTGAGCACGATGACCGAGGAGATTCAGCGCCTCAACAAGATCGTCGTCGACTTCCTGTTCGCCGTGCGGCCGATGAACTCGGAGCTGCGCGAGGGGGACATCAACGACGTCCTGCATCCGCTGCTGGCGTTCCTGCGCCCGGAGCTGAGCGCGAGCGGCATCGAGGTCGTCGAGAAGCTGGCGTCGCGGCTGCCGCCCGCCCATATCGACGAGCGGCTGCTGCGCGAGGCGCTTCTGAACATCGTCAAGAACGCCAAGGCGGCGATGCCGGCCGGCGGGACGCTCACCGTGGGCACGATGCTGGACGGCGAGCGCATCTGCATCACCGTGCAGGACAACGGCACCGGCATTCCCGACGACATCGCCGACAAGATCTTCGAACCGTATTTCACGACGCGCGAGTTCGGGTCCGGACTCGGTCTGACGCTCACCTACAAGATCATCAAGGAGCACGCCGGCGACATCGAAGTGTCCTCCAGGCCCGGCGCCGGCACGACGTTCCGGGTCTGCATTCCGGTCTCGCCCCGCGCCCGGCGTATGGTGGAGTATCAGGCGGTCGCGAAATGAAAGCCACGATCCTGGTCGTCGACGACGAGCGGAACATCCGCGAAGGGCTGCGCAGGGCGCTGGAGTTCGAGGGTCACGCGGTGATGACGGCGGCGGACGGCAGGGAGGCGCTGAGCGTGCTGGCCAACGAGGAGATCGACCTCGTGATCGCCGATCTGCGCATGCCGCGCCTGTCCGGCGACCAGCTTCTCAAACAGGTCGCCGAACGCCACCCGACCGTGCGGGTGATCATCCTCACCGGCCACGCGACCGTGGAGGTCGCCGTGCAGGCGATGCGCGACGGCGCCTACGACTTCCTGGAGAAGCCGGTCAACCTGGAGCGGCTGGGCCTGCTGGTCGAGCGCGCGCTGGCCGAGCGCAAGCTGACCCTTTCCAACCGCGAGCTGCGCCGCGAGCTGGAGCGGCAGCAGGCATCGCGCGGCCTGCTCGGAAACACCGCTGCCATGCACCGGGTGTTCGAGATGGTCGAGCAGGTGGCGCCCAGCCGCGCCTCGGTGTTGATCACCGGCGAGAGCGGCGCCGGCAAGGAGGTCGTGGCGGAGGCGATCCACCGCCTGTCGCCGCGCGCAGAGCAGCCGCTGATCAAGGTGCACTGCGCGGCGCTGGCGGAGACCCTGCTGGAGAGCGAGCTGTTCGGCCACGAGAAGGGCGCCTTTACCGGGGCCGCCGGCCTCAAGCGGGGGCGTTTCGAGCTGGCGCACACCGGCACCATCTTCCTGGACGAGATCGGTGAGATCAGCCCGGCCGTGCAGATCAAGCTGCTGCGTGTCCTGCAGGACCGGGCGTTCGAGCGCGTCGGCGGCGAGCAGACGATCGAGGCGGACGTGCGCGTCATCGCCGCCACCAACCGCGACCTCGTGGCGGAGACCGCCGCCGGCCGGTTCCGGGACGACCTGTTCTATCGGTTGAACGTGGTGAACATCCGCGTGCCGCCGCTGCGCGAGCGGCGCGAGGACATTCCGATCCTGGCGGCCGCCCTGCTGAAGACGCTGGCGGCCGAGAACGGCAAGGAGATCGAGGGCTTCGACGCAGATGCCAACCAGCGGCTTTGGGACTACGAGTGGCCCGGCAACGTCCGGGAGCTGCAGAACGCCATCGAGAGCGCCGTGGTGATGACCCGCGGATCCGTGATCACCGCGGCCGACCTGCCGCCGCACGTTCGCGAAGACGCGACGAACGCGTTCGTGCGGACGGCGGCGGGCAACGCCGCCCGGTTGATCCCGGGCCAACCGGACCGGCCGGCGGGCGATGCGTACGTGCGCCTGCCGATCGGCAGCACCGTGGAGGACGCCGAGCGTGAGCTGATCCGCTACACGCTCACAGCGCACCGGGGCAACAAGACCAAGGCCGCCGCGGTGCTCGGCATCGGCCGCAAGACCCTGCACCGCAAGCTGGCCGAGTACGGGATTGAAGCCGAGCCGTAGGACGGCCCCGGCCGGCGGTTACGAGGCTTCGGATGCTTCGCGGATGCGGTTGAAGGATGCGTTGAGCTTCGCGGAGATCTGGGTCGCGACCCGTTGCCGCTCCGGATCGTCGGCGTAGCGGTCGGGGTGGTAGGTACGCATCAGCCGCCGGTATGCCTGCTTGACCGTGGCGAAGTCGGTGCCCGGCTCCAGCTCCAGGTTGCGGTAGTCCTGTGCGGCCGCCTGCGGCCGTTGCCGGTATCCGGCCGATCCGCCCGCGCCGTCGCCGCCACGGGGGCGCTCGGCGCCGGTGCGCAGATACTCCTCCAGCTCCTCCCACGCCTCAGAGTAGAACCTGTCCGTCCTCCGCCGGTCCGATTCCTCGTCGGGCTTCAGGAGCGTCTTGATGACCCGCTCGACGCGGGAGAAGAATGCATCCATCCCCGAGCCGTGCATGCCTGTGCCTTCCACCTGCCGGATCGATCCTATCGGTGTGCCGGGCCGGGGACAACGTCCGCGAACGGACAGCACGGACTCAGGCACGAAAAAGCCCGCTCCCCGAAAGAAGCGGGCCTTGGCGCGTGCAGGGCCGCGCGGTTAGCAGGCCGCGCGGGCTAGCTGACGACCGCGAGCACGTCGGCGGCCTTGATGATGAGCTGTTCCTCACCCTCCACCTTGATCGTGGTCCCGGCGTACTTGTCGTAGATGATCTTGTCGTCCGTCTTGACCTTGATCTCTTCGTCGTCGCCGATTGCCAGCACGACCCCTTCCTGAGTCTTTTCCTGGGCGGTCTCCGGAATGTAGATACCGCCCGAGGTCTGCGTCTCCGCGTCGACAGTCTTGACCAGGATTCTGTCACCGATGGGCTGAATCTTCATGAATTCCTCGCTGTATTGATGAGTGGTGTAGCGCCGGCCGGGGCCGCAGCGCGTTGTGATTGTGATCGCTGCCGAATATACGGACGCCCCTCGGGAGCGTCAAGACCGATCGAGGGATTGCGCCTGCCCCGCCGGTGCAGGGTAAATCTGACACGAACTGATGCCGATTCCTTGAACAAGCGGGTCATTGTGACCCATGGGGCTGTCGTCCCGATCGACCGTCTTGACTGCAAAGATCATGCCTGCAAACAAATAGCCACTCCAGGACGAACCAGTTGGCTTGGCACGAGTTTTGCTTCATTGGTGACGAGGTAAGAGAAGATGGCAAGAGAGACATCCAGCGATGACAGCGTTCTCGCGCGGTACCTGCGCGAGATCAATCGCATTCCGCTGCTCACCAGAGAAGAGGAAGAGCACCTGGCCCGCAAGGTTGCGGCGGGCGACAATGACGCCAAGGAAGCGCTGGCGCGCGCCAACCTCCGGTTCGTGGTGAACGTCGCCAAGCGGTACCAGAATCAGGGCCTGCCGCTGCTGGACCTGATCAGCGAAGGGAACATCGGACTCCTGCACGCGATCGACCGATTCGACGTGGACAAGGGCTATCACTTCATCTCCTACGCCGTATGGTGGATCAAGCAGGCGATCCTGAAGGCGGTGTGCGAGCAGTCCCGCCTGATCCGGCTCCCGCTGAACCGCGCCAACGAGCTGGTGCAGATCGACCGCGCGCGCAAGGAAGTGCAGAGCGAGACCGGCAAGGAAGGGACGGCCGAGCAGATCGGCAAGCGTCTGCAACTCAAGCCGGAGCTGGTCGAGGAGCTGACCTCGATCTCCCGCGAGCTGGTTTCGCTCGACGCGCCGATGTACGCCGACTCCGAATCCGCCAACCGGTCGGAGTTCGTCGAGGATCCGAGGGGCGAAGCCCCGGACGACAGCACCCTGATGCGGTCCCTGCGCGAGGACATCGCCACGGTGCTGCGCTCGCTCACCAACCGTGAGGCCGACATCATCAAGCACCGCTTCGGGCTGGAGGGGCGCCGGCCGCTCTCCCTGAAGGAGATCGGGCTGCGCTACCACCTGACCAAGGAGCGCATCCGCCAGATCGAGAAGAAGGCGCTGCGCCAGCTTCGCCATCCTTCCCGCGCGCAACACCTGGAAGCCTACGTGGCTTAGACGACGAGATGCGGCGCCCTTGGCGCCGCATCTCGTCTCCCAATAACGAAAACACACCTGTCCGTCGGCGCTTCGTGCACGCGGCGGATCGCGCCCACGGGATCGGCGCCGCAGGCGCCGGGACTACCCGTATCCGGCTTGGATCGCATCGGGAATCGATGCGCTCCAAGCCAAAGGAGGGGCTGGGCCAGGGGCGGGCGCCGTAGGCGCCGGCCCCTGGGGCGTTGACACTGTACGGCTTGGCCTTTCTCCTACGGGCAGCACACCGGGAGGGCACACGCACGTGGCACAGGACAAGAACGAGAGCAAGTACGTCTACTTCTTCGGGGACGGGTCCGCCGAGGGGCGGGCCGACATGAAGGAGCTGCTCGGCGGCAAGGGCGCCAACCTGGCCGAGATGACCAGCCTGGGCATCCCGGTGCCGCCGGGGTTCACGCTCTCCACCGAGGTGTGCGCGGCGTTCCACGAGAACCGGCGCACCTACCCGGACGGTCTCCGCGAAGAGGTGGCCGCACACCTGCAGCGTCTGGAGACCCTGATGGGCCGCACGCTCGGCGGCTCCCGCGACCCGCTGTTGGTGAGCGTTCGCTCGGGGGCGGCGCAGTCCATGCCGGGCATGATGGACACGGTTCTCAACCTCGGCCTCAACGACGCCGCGGTGGAGGGCCTGGCCGCCCAGTCAGGCAACGCCCGCTTCGCCCGAGACGCCTATCGGCGCTTCATCCAGATGTACGGCGACGTCGTGCGGGAGGTCCCGCACGGCGCGTTCGAGCACGCGCTGGAGGAGGCCAAGCAGCGCAAGGGAGTGACCGAGGACACCGACCTGGACGAGTCCGACCTCGACGAGGTGATCGCCGCCTACAAGGGGATCTACTCCACGCACACCGGCGAGGCGTTTCCGCAAGTCCCGCTGGACCAGCTCTGGGGCGCCATCGACGCCGTGTTCGGGTCATGGAACAACGACCGCGCCATCCGCTACCGCCAGTTGAACGACATCAAGGGCCTGCTCGGCACCGCCGTCAACGTGCAGTCGATGGTGTTCGGGAACTCCGGCGACGACTCCGGGACCGGCGTCTGCTTCACCCGCGATCCGTCGACGGGCGAGAACGTGTTCTACGGCGAGTACCTCCAGAACGCGCAGGGCGAGGACGTGGTGGCCGGCATCCGCACGCCCGAGCCGCTGACGGCGCTGCGCCGGCGCCATCCGGACGTGTACCGGCAGCTCGAAGAGGTGCGCACGGGCCTGGAGCGCCACTACCGGGACATGCAGGACCTGGAGTTCACGGTCCAGCACGGCGACCTCTACCTGCTGCAGACCCGGTCCGGGAAGCGCACCGGCGCGGCGGCGGTGACGATCGCCGTGGACATGGTGAGCGAAGGGCTGATTACCCGCCAGGAGGCGATCGAGCGGGTCGAGCCGCAGCAGATCGACCAGCTCCTGCACCCCGGCATCGATCCGGCGCGGCGCGGCGAGCTGGGCGACCCTGTCGCCACCGGCCTCAACGCGTCCCCCGGCGCGGCGACCGGGCGCGCCGTGTTCACCGCCGACGAAGCCGAGGAGTGGACGGCCCGCGGCGAGCGCACGCTGCTGGTGCGGCGCGAGACGTCCCCGGAGGACATCGGCGGCATGGTCGCCGCGCAGGGTATCCTGACGTCGACCGGGGGCATGACCTCGCACGCCGCGGTGGTGGCGCGCGGCATGGGAACCCCGTGCGTGGCCGGCTGCACGGCCCTTGCCATCACCGCCAAGACCGCCAGCGTGGGGCCGGTGCGGTTCGGCGAGGGGGACTGGGTGACGATCGACGGCTCCACGGGCGAGGTGTTCCTGGGTGAAGCGCCGCTCACGGAGCCCGAGATCTCGGGTACGCTGGCGGAGTTCCTGTCCTGGACCGACGAGGTGCGCACCCGCGTGCAGCTCGCCGGCCAGCCGCGCGGCTTCGGAGTGCGCACCAACGCCGATCTGCCGCGCGACGCACAGGCCGCCCGCGAGTTCGGTGCCGAGGGCATCGGCCTGTGCCGCACCGAGCACATGTTCTTCGACGAGGGCAAGCTGGCGATCTTCCAGGAAATGATCGTGGCGGAGGACGCTGACGCGCGGCAGCAGGCGCTCGACCGGCTGCTGCCGCTGCAGCGCGCGGACTTCCGCGGCATCTTCCGGGCCATGTCGGGCTTTCCCGTGACCGTGCGGCTGCTCGATCCGCCGCTGCACGAGTTCGTCCCCCGAACGCAGGAAGACATGGAGCAGCTTTCCAGGAAGACGGGCGTGCCGCTCGAACGCCTGCAGGCGCGCATCCACGGCCTGCACGAGCAGAACCCGATGCTCGGCCACCGCGGCTGCCGGCTCGGCATCACCTATCCGGAGATCTACGACATGCAGGTGCAGGCGATCATGGAGGCGGCCTGCGCGGAGGCGGCCGAGGGCATCGAGGTGCTTCCCGAGATCATGATCCCGCTGGTCGGCACCGAGGAGGAGCTGCGCCGGCTGCGCGAGCATGCCGAGGCGGTCGCGCAGGCGGTGCTGGCGCGCTCGGCAACGCCCGTTCCCTACCAGATCGGCACCATGATCGAGATCCCGCGCGCGGCGCTCACCGCGGAGCGGATCGCCCGGCACGCCGACTTCTTCTCGTTCGGGACCAACGACCTCACGCAGCTCACCTTCGGCTACAGCCGCGACGACGCGGGCGTGTTCCTGCCGGAGTACGTCGCCGCGGGCGTGCTGGAGCACGACCCGTTCCAGGTGATGGATCCCGACGGCGTCGGCGCGCTGGTGGAGATCGGCGTCGAGCGCGGCCGGAGCGCCAAGCCGGAGCTCAAGGTGGGCATCTGCGGCGAGCACGGCGGCGATCCCGCCTCGATCGACTTCTGCCTGCGGCACAGCATGAACTACGTGTCCTGCTCGCCGTTCCGGGTGCCGATCGCCCGCCTGGCGGCCGCGCAGTCCGCGCTGCAGGCCGGGGTGGTCCAGCAGGCCTGACAGCCGCTACCGGAAGGTCGAATCCTTCAGCTCGCGCTGCGTCTCGTAGATGGAGCCCGAACGGATCGGCGGCGGCTGCGGCAGGCGCACCGGGGTCGAGGTCATGCGCACCTCATTGGAGGCCTCGCCGCGCACGAAGGTGGCGCGGTACTGGTCCCAGCTCATCTGCCCGCCCGCGATCCAGATCGGGTAGGCGTCGCCCGCGCAGTACATCAGCAGCAGCAGGCGGCGTGACGCCTGCGAGGCGTTGGGCAGCGACCCGTGCAGCGTGCGGACGTGGTGGATGGAGATGCCGCCGGCCGGGACCTCGATCGCCTCCGCGTCCTCGGCATCGAAGCCGTGCTCGGTGACCGCGCCGACGAAGGCGCCGTCCTGGTTGTGGTCCAGGATCGGGCCGCGATGCGATCCCGGGATCGCCAGCAGGCAGCCGTTCTCGCGCGTCATGTCGTCGATGGCCAGGCCCACCGCCAGCACGTCGTCGTTGGTGTGCGGGTAGAAGGCCCAGTCCTGGTGCCAGTGCACGGGGCTGCCGAACTCGCCCGACTTCATGTTGAGCTTGCTGCCGTGCGTGCGCACCGCCCAGGTGCCCAGGAGCTGGCTGGACATCTCGACGATGCCCTCGTCGCGCAGCGCCCGGTCGTACGCCTCGTGCACGAGGTGCGGCTCCTTGATGCGGCGCAGCTTGGGCTCCTCCGGCGTGTGGTCCGGCTCCAGGTCGAACACGTCGGTGTGCTCGGTGGTCTCACGCGACCGCTCGACGAAGTCGTCGGTGACCCGCTGCAACTCGGCCACCTGCTCGTCCGGCAGGACCCCTTCGACCGCGATGTAGCCGCGCTCGCGATACTCGTCGATCTGCGCCTGAGTCAGGTTCCGCGTCAGTTCCCGTGTCAGCATGGTCAACTCCTCACCGCCCGACCGATAATACCCCTGCGGCGGCACGGTCGGCGAGTCGTGCCGCCGAGCGTTTGCACGCGTGGGACCGGCCACGTACATTGCGCGGACCGTGGCCGCTCCTGCCCCTGTCTTGCTTCCCGCCGTGGACGCCGCGTCGCCATGCGCGAAGGCGCCGACCGCCGCCGAGTTCCCCGGGTGCACGCCCGTGCGGCTGCCGCGCGAGGAATTGGATGACTGCGAACTGCGCTTCGAGTATTGGGACGCGGTCAGCGAGACCGCGTGGGTGTGCGAGCCGGCCAGTCCGTATCACGAGTCGCCGTCCCGGTGCCTGACCGGCCTGGTGACCCTGATCGCCCGGATGCGCGGTGCTCCGATCAGGTGCTTCGGTTCCATGGACCTGCTGCAGCGCGACCGGCGAGGCGAGCCGCAGGTCATCATGCAGGCCGACGAGTCGGTATACCTGCATCCGGACCGCGCCCGGCTGCCGGGGGCGAAGGCGATGATGCTGGGGGAGGACGACCCGCCGGACGTGGTGCTGGAGGTGGATCACACCACCGACGTACGGCGGCGCAAGCTGCCGCAGTACGAGTGGTGGGGATTCCCGGAGGTATGGGTGGAGGTGCCGGACACGCCGTCGGCGAGCCGTCCGCGGGGGAGGCGGTCAGGCCTGGCGATTCACCTGTTGGAGAACGGTGCGTTTCGGCAGTCCGCGGCAAGCCGGGCCTTCCCCGGCTGGACGGCGGAGGAGATCCACGCGGCGCTGAACGAGCCGGCGTTCTCGGCCGCGACGAGCGCGGCGCTGGAACGGGTCGGCCGGGCGCTGGGCGAGCGGGAGGGCACCGGCCCGGACGACGATCCACTGTTGCGTTCGCAACGGGCGGAAGCGCGCGCAGAAGCGCGGGCGGAACTGGCGCGCGAGTTGCTGACGGCGCGCGGCATCGCGGTCGGCGCGGACTTTCCCGGCGTGCCGGGGTTCGCCGATCTGCCCGTGCGCGCCATCGCCGCGGCGGCGGCGGCCTGTACCAGCCAGGCGGACTTCCGGGAGCGACTGCGCCGCTGACGGGGCGACCGGCCGAACAGGCAGGCGGCGGTCTGCGCGTTGCGCCTGCACGGGGGAGATGACGTGGCGAGCGAGTGGCGTCCCGGTGGGACGGAGGGGCAGGTGCCCTCGCGCCGGGAGCGGCGCCCCTACGACACGCGCTCGGCGGCGCGCTGGATCCTGTCCCACCTGCGCAGCTACCCGCTGCTCACCACGGGCGCGGCGGTGCTGCACTCGGGCGCGTGGTGGGCGTACGGACTGGCGCCGATCATGGTCGGCCGGGTCGCCGCGCAGATCATCGAGCCGGGATCGCCTGCGGCGCCGGCGGCCGGGATCCTCATGGCGTGCCTGTGGCTGGTGGTGGTGCTGTTCGGCGACGCCTGCCTGTCGATGGCGGCCAACGCCTGCACCCTGACGCTTGCCCACCGGATCGAGCGGGACGCGCGCGACGAGCTCTACCGCAACCTGCTCGGCAAGAGCCAGACCTACCACGACCGGCAGCGCATCGGCGACCTGGTGGCCCGCGCCACCGACGACTCGCGGATGCTGTCGATGATGATCCATCCGGGGATCCTCTTCATCAGCGACATGGTGATGGGCTTCATCACCCCGATCGTCTACATCCTGCTGCTGGACGCCGAGCTGATGCTCGTCCCGGTGCTGTACGCGATTTCCTTCGCGATCACCCTGCGCGCGTTCGTGCGCCGGCTGGGGCCGGTGCTGTTCGAGCAGCGCCGCGCGCAGGGCGAGATGACTGCGGCGCTGGAGGAGGCGATCTCCGGCATCGAGGTGGTCAAGGTCTCGGTGCGCGAGGCGTTCGAGCGCGGCCGGTTCGGCCGCACGGTGAGCGCCTTCAAGGAGCTGTTCGTGCGCTCCAACCGGATCGAGGGCTTCTACGTCCCGATGCTGATCTACGGCGCGCTGGCCGGGCTTGCGCTGCTGCACGGCGTGCTGGCGCTGCAGCGCGGCGTGATCGGGCTGGACGGGCTGATCGCCTTCGTCGGGCTCATGCACGCGCTGCGCATCCCGACCTTCATCTCCGCGTTCTCGTTCTCGATGCTGCAGGGCGGCATCGCCGGCGCCCGGCGCATCCTGGGGGTGCTCAGGCAGACTTCGGGCATCGATCAGAACGTCGGCGGCGTCAGCACGCCGATCGCAGGCGGCATCTCCTTCCACGGCGTCGACTTCGGCTACGAGGGGGCCGGCGCCGTGCTCACCGGCGTCGACCTGGACATCGCCGCCGGCGAGACGGTGGCCGTCGTCGGCCAGACCGGCTCCGGCAAGAGCTCGCTGACGCGGCTGGTCAACCGCACCTACGACCCGACGCACGGCAGCGTGCGGGTCGACGGCGTCGACCTGCGAGCCTGGAACCTCGAAAGCCTGCGGTCGCAGGTCGCCAGCGTCGAGCAGGACGTGTTCCTGTTCTCGCGCTCGATCGCGGACAACATCGCCTTCGCCCATCCCGGCGCATCGCGGGCGGACATCGAGGCGGCCGCGCGCGCGGCGGCGGCCGACGAGTTCATCACCTCGTTCGTCGACGGTTACGACACGGTGATCGGCGAGCGCGGCGTCACCCTGTCCGGCGGCCAGCGGCAGCGCCTGGCGCTAGCGCGCGCGTTCCTGAAGGACCCGCGCATCCTGATCCTGGACGACTCCACCAGCGCCATCGACAGCGCTACCGAGGACGAGATTCAGCGCGCGCTCACCCGCATCCAGCGCGGGCGCACCACGCTGATCGTCACTCACCGGCTGTCGCAGATCCGCTGGGCCGACCGCATCCTGGTGCTGGACGGCGGGCGGCTGGTCGCCAACGGCACACACGCGAAGCTCCTGGCCGGCTCCCCGCACTACCGGCGCATCTTCAGCCGCTACGACCTCGACCTGCCGCCGCTGGTCGAACGGGGCGTCGCCGCTTCGCCGAACGGCATCCCGGAGCGCGACTGATGGGCTTCTTGATGGACGGCATCGATGCCGAGGCGTACGACCGCTCGTACAGCGACCGCGAGCTGGTGCGCCGCATCCTGGCCCGGTTCCGGCCCGAGCGCAGGCGGATCGTCCTCGTGTGCGGATCCATCCTGGCCGCGGCGGTGAGCGGCACGCTCCTGCCGATCATGGTCTCCCGCGCCATCGACGGCGTGGGCGCGGAGCTGGCCGGCGGCGCTCCGGTCTCGGTGCGCTGGATGGCCGGGACGGCGGCGGCGATCATCGGCCTGAACACGCTGAGCTGGCTGTTCAACGCCCACCGGCGCGCTTCCGGGTCGCGCGCGATCGGCGGCGTGGTCGAACGGCTGCGCAACGACGCGTTCGCGGCGCTGATGGGCCACGATCTGTCCTTCTACGACGCCAATCCGACCGGCAAGGTGGTCAGCCGCGTGGCCTCCGACTCGCAGGCGTTCTCGGAGGTCGTGTCGCTGACCATGGAGCTGGTCAGCCAGACGGTGCTGGTGGTCCTGGTATTCACCTATCTGTTCACGGTCGACGCGCTGCTGACCGGCGTGACCCTGCTGCTGGTGCCGCTGATCGTCGGCGCCGCGCTCGGCTTCCGGCACGTCGCGCGCCGCACGGTCACGCAGTCGCGGCGCGCCCTCGGCGACCTCACCGCCCACGTGCACGAGACCATGAGCGGCATCGCCGTCGCCAAGTCGTTCCGCAAGGAACAGTTGATCTACGACCGCTTCACCGCCGTGAACGCCGCCTCGTACCGGCTGAACTGGCGGGCCGGCCTGGTCTTCTCCGGCATCTTCCCGCTTCTGTTCGCGATCGCCGGCGTGGCCACCAGCGTGCTGGCCTACCTGGGCGGCGTGCGGGTATCGGCGTCCGGGCTGTCGATCGGGCAGTGGTACCTGTTCCTGCAGGGGGTGGGACTGCTGTGGTTCCCGCTCACCTCCATCGCCTCCTTCTGGAGCCAGCTCCAGCTCGGCCTGGCGGCGGGCGAGCGGGTGTTCGCGCTGCTCGACGCCGAGCCCACGGTCCGTCAGAACGGCTCGGAGCCGGTGGGGCCGCTCTCGGGCCGGATCGAGCTGTGCGACGTCGACTTCGCCTACCAGGAGGGGGAGCCGGTGTTCGAGCGCTTCTCGCTGGCCATCGACACGGGCGAGACGGTGGCACTGGTCGGCCACACCGGCTCCGGCAAGTCCAGCATCACCAGGCTGATCGCCCGCTTCTACGAGTTCCAGGGAGGCTCGATCCTGGTGGACGGCCGGGATATCCGCGGCCTCGACCTGGCGAGTCTCCGGTCTCACCTGGGCTTCGTCACCCAGGTGCCGTTCCTGTTCAACGGCACGGTGGCCGACAACATCCGCTACGGGCGGCCGGACGCGGGCGAGGATGAGGTGGAGCGCGCCGCGCGGCGGATCGGCGGCGGCGACTGGGTGAAGACCCTGCACGACGGGCTGGCGACGGCGGTCAGCGAGCGCGGCCGCAGCCTGTCCATGGGGCAGCGCCAGCTCGTGGTGCTGGCACGGGTGCTGCTCAAGGACCCGTCGGTTATCGTCCTGGATGAGGCCACCGCCAGCGTCGATCCGCTCACCGAGGCGCTGATCCAGGAAGGTCTGGACGAGGTGCTGCGCGACCGCACCGCGGTGGTGGTCGCGCACCGCCTGTCGACGGTCCGGCACGCCGACCGCATCGTCGTGTTGCGCGCCGGGCGGATCATCGAGGAGGGCGACCACGAATCGCTGTCCGCGGCCGGCGGTCACTACGCGGAGTTGTACGACACCTACTTCCGGCATCAGAGTCTGGACTACATCGAGCGCCGGCCGGTGCCGGCGTGAAGGAGGAACTCATGGCACGCATCACCATCACCTACATCGGCCACGCGTCGTTTCGCTTCGAGTCGGACCGGGGCACGGTCAGCTACTTCGACCCGTGGCTGGACGACAATCCCACCACCACGCTGAGCCGCGACCAGGTCGACGCCGCCGACCTCGTGCTGGCCACCCACGGCCACGCCGACCACATCGGCGACAGCTACGAGATCTGCAAGCGCACCGGCGCGACGTTCATCAGCCACTACGAGTTGTGCGAGGTGGCCAAGGCCGTCGGCCTCCGCGAAGACACCTTGCTGCCGCTCAATCCGGGCGGCTCGGCGACCGTGGCCGACGTGGAGGTCACCATGACCCAGGCGCATCACTCCCACTCGTTGTCCGACCACGTGCTGCCGCACCCGCTGCCGCAGGGCGTGCTCTACCACACCGGCGGCGCGAACGCGGGGTTCGTGATGGCCTACGACAACGGCGTGACCGTCTACGACGCCGGCGACACCTGCCTGTTCAGCGACATGCAGCTCATCAGCCAGATGTACGGCCCGCAGGTGGCGATCCTGCCGGTGGGCGGCAAGTACACCATGGGCGTGCGTGAGGGCGCCCGCGCCGCCAGCCTGATCCGCGCCGACGTCGTCATCCCCTGCCACTACGGCCAGGAGCTCGGCCAGCCGGCCGACATCGACGAGCTGACCCGGCAGGTGGCGTTCCTGAGCCCGGGCACCGCCGTGGTACCGCTCGAGCCGGGGCAGTCGGTGGCCTACACCGCCAGCTCCTACGAAGTGAGCGGCTGAGCGCAGATCCTACTTCTTCTTCGCGTACTGGTGCGTGCCCATGATGGCGCGCACCTCCTCGAAGCCGCGGGCCTCGAGCAGGCGGCCGACCCGGTCCTCCTCGTGCTCCAGCAGCTTCTTCGCGTTGGTGACGACCTCTTCGAGCCGGTCGCCCGGGAACTTCACCGCGCCGTTCTCGTCCATGTGGACGATCTCGCCCGGCGCCACGTCCATGCCGGACAGGCGCACCGGCACCTGCACGGCCTGCAGCGCCTGCGGGCCGTGGCCGGCGCAGACGCCGCGGGTCAGGTACTGGAACCCCATGGGCCGGATCTCGTGGATGTCGCGCGAGGGGCCGTTGCTGATCGCCCCAACCGCGCCGCAGGCGCGCAGCGCGGAGGTCATGTTGCCGCCGGCCAGCCCCACCTTGTCGGCCAGATGCGGCGGGAAGCGCTGCTCGAAGCAGAAGATGGACGGCTTGCCGAGCCGGTCCGTCGCTTCCAGGACGTCCAGCAGGGTCAGCGCCGAGTAGCCCGGGTCCGCGACGCCGTAGACGCAGGTGACCGCGTAGCCGGCCACCGGGCCCAGCTCCGGATACCAGCACGACAGCCGGTTGTCGGTGTACCAGCTCGCCTCCCAGGGGTGGTACAGCTCCAGGCACAGGTCGTTGCCGGGGTAGGTGGCCACCACGTTGGTGACCGTGGGCGTGTCGATCTTCCTGAGCTCCTCCAGGAGGGCTGCGTCTGACATGGGTTTCTCCTCAGTTCACGGGGGCCCGGCTCGGAATCTCTCACGGCCGTCCGCGAGGCGCGGGACCGGACCGCCGCAGTCTATCCCATAGCCCGCGCAGCGTTCAGCACGGGTGCGCGGTGTGCGCGGATTGGATTCCCGTCAAGGCGTCGGCTCGCCGCTACCTCGGACGGGCGAGCGGCTCTCAATCGCCAGCACCCGGTGAGCCGGTTTCCGGCCGTTTCGGACGCGGGAGCTCGCGCCTGGCGTCCGTGAGCTCGCCCAGCACCTGAGCCAGATCCTCCCGAAGGCCGGCGCGCAGTTCGCGTTGCAGCTTTATCGCCCACGCGGGTGCCGCCTCCTCGCCGGAGGCGGGACGCTCTCGGACCGTCTGGCCCTCGTAGCCTCTGCGCGCACGGGCCGAGTCCGGCGTTCGTGGCGGTCCGACGTAGAACTCCAGCCCGAGCGCGGACGAGACACGCTCCAGGGTGGTGCTCAGCGCGGCGCGCCCCTGCATGAGGCTCCGGAGTTGCCCGACGGGGATTCCGGTCCGGACGGAGAGCGGCCGCAGGCCCTCCCGCTCGACATGCAGCCGTACCGCGGAGCGGAGATGGTCCAGCCCCGATCGTGTCACATGTAACACGATAGCGAAGACCCGAGCAGAAACCAACACGCGTCGTTGACAGTACTTGGACCCCGTGATACGAATAACACATATTGCGCTACGCATGACACGGACGAGTCACTCTCGTGCCTGCACACGGTCTTCTCCGCCCATATGCGGCGGCCGCTCTCGATGGTCCCCTGTGGCGACCGTAGCGGCGAGACGACCGTGCCCGTGCGGGCCTTCGAATGTGACCAGACAGCATCGACAAAGGAGGAGAGACGATGCTAACCATCAACAGATTGACAGCGACGGCAACCGCCCTGGTTGCGATCGGAGCGGTACTTGCCGCCTGCACGTCGCCCGCTGTGCCGGACGTCAGGTTCTCGGCAGAGAAGTTGACGATCTCGCTGGCGACGATGGTCGTCGGCGAACCGGTGACGGAGACGTTGCCAGAGGCCATGGGAGGCGAGGAGGATCTCGTCTACTCGCTCTCGGGGGCCGTGCCGGGGCTCACGTTCGATCCAGCGACCAGGGTGCTGAGCGGCATACCTACCACCCCCGGAACGTACGACATGACCTACACCGCCACGGACTCCGCGACCGGTGGCACCATGGAATCGGTGAAGTTCACGATCGCCGTGGAGCCGGTCGTCGTCACGTTTCCGGCAGAGAAGCTGACGATCTCGCTGGCGACGATGGTCGTCGGCAAACCGGTGACGGAGACGTTGCCTGAGGCCATGGGAGGCAAGGAGGGTGTCGTCTACTCGCTTTCGCCGGACGTACCCGGACTCACGTTCGACCCAGCCACCAGAGTGCTCAGCGGCACTCCTACCACGCCGGGAACGTACGACATGACCTACACGGCCACGGACTCCGCGACCGGCGGTGCCATGGAGTCGGTGACGTTCAAGATCGTCGTGAACGCAAGGCCGCTGACGAACCAGGAGCGCATCCTTGGCACGTGGCAGAAGACATTCGATTGGTGGCACGAAGACGTCATCATAGGGACCTTCGTTGATTTTCTGACCTTCACAGAGACTCGGTTCATTCTCGTTCGATCTCACTATCTCATGGACGGATCATTCGACGAGTCTTGGACGCAAACCGGTACTTGGACCATCACGGATGAGGAAATCGTCCGCAAATGGTACCATAACCATGACGATGACGACGATACTGACAATGTCCTTATAGAGCTGCGGAAGCCCTATTTTCTGGTCGGGAATGGTGACTTAGTTGTCAATCACTGGGCGGACACAAGCGGCGAAGACAGGGCTTTGGATCGGATGGCTCGCGTTTCAGACCCCTCGCTTGCCCTGCCGCCGGTCGGCGTTTGGGTTTTTGAGTGGCACAGCGACGAAGACGACTGGTACGACATCATGACCATGACCTTGGCGTCCGACGGCACGTTCACGTGGTCGGAGCAGAATCCGGATGGCACGCACACCTTGAGTGCCCGATGGGATTTCGACCCGGACAACTACTTCATCAACCTCACGGGCGCCACCGAGACATGGACGGAGACGGGGCAAAGTCCGGTGCCGGGCGACAGAACTCGAGAAGCAAGATTCCTGCGCTACGCCTATGCTCCCATGCCGAGCGAGTCAGGGAAGCGCATGATCGCGGTATCGCGTTGGCAAGAGGAACTTGAGGACCGGACGTACGGAAGCTACAGGCACGAGATGACCCTCCAGCAATAGCCGGAACGCTGACGGCGTTCCGGCTATGTTCCCTTCTCGGATGCCAAGGAACGCTCGTCGGCGATGCCTGCGGACGGCGAACGTGATCGACATCGCCGTTCGCGGTCAATCACCAACAGGGATCGCAGGACCTGTGAGTCGAGGACGTGATCGTAACGCGGCCGTCCGGGCGGAGACTTTCAGTTGGGGCCGTCGTCGTCGGCGTCGACGTGCTGCTTGAGCTTCCGAAAGGCAGCCTCGTCGATGCCGGTGGCGGCCTCGATGGTGGACCACGGTACGGAGCGGTTGAGGAACCCCTCGATGGTTCGAATACGTCCCTTCAGTTCTCCTTCGTACAGACCCTCTCGGTGCCCGGTCAGTTCTCCTTCCCGGCGACCTTCCTTGAAACCGTCCTCAAGACCTTCTCGACGGCCTCGTTCGATCAGTTGTTCAACGTAGTTCATCACGTCTCCTCCGCGGCCGGGTACATTGCGCCGTAGCGCCCGGACGAACAGCGGCCGGTACTCGTCCGGCTGGGTAGCCAGCACGTACTCCACATGCTGGGCGACTTCCTCGAATCCGGCGACGCGATACAAATCGCCCATCATCCGCGTCACCGACTCCAGCAACGCTTCCCGAGCGTCGCGAAACGCGGCCATCATCGCGATCTGGGCGAGCCTTGCCCGAAGAGCCCCCGGCACCGTCTCCGGGCGCTCGCGCGTCTGGTCGATCAGCACATACTCGAAGCGTGGGACCCAGCGCCAAGCGGATTCCCCGTCGGCGAACAAGGCCGCGAACTCCCGTTCGTACTGCCATGGTTCCCGTCCTTGGTAGAGTACCAGCGGGACGATCAGCGGCAACCCCCGCGCGCCCCCGTGGCGGCTCCGCCAACGGAGCCAGACCTGGAGGCAGTAGTTCAGTGTTCGCAGCGGCATCCACGGCTCCGGCGAGGACTGGTGCTCCAGGAGCACGTAGAGCAGGACGGGCGTCCTGCGCGCCTCCCGCTCGACCGAGAAGAGCAGATCGGCTTCGCTGTCCCGCCAGTCGGGGCTGACGAAGCGGCCGGGCAGCAGGGTGAGCGTGGACCAGCGCAGTGAGCGGGCGAGGGGCTCGGGTATGTACGCTCGGATCAGGCTGGCCGCGTCCTGGGAGTTGGAGAACACGCTGCGGAAGTACTTGTCGTGCGGACGGCTCGGGCTCACGCTTCAGCAACGCGCCCGTCGGCGCTGGCGCTTCACACCGGCGCCGCGGAAGACGTCGCTGATCGCAGCCCCTCAAGCGACCGGGGAGCCGGTGGCGACGATGTCTGCGCTGACGTTCCGTGAGGCCGGAGGGAGCCGGTTTCTCACTCGCCACTGCCCGGTGATTCGGTGGCCGGCGGGTTCGGACGAATGGAATCGGGCTTGGTACCCGTGAGTTGGCGCAGTACCTCGGCCAAGTCCTTTCGAAGACCGTCGCGCAGCTCGCGCTGCAGCTTCGCCGCCCACGCGGGTGCGGCTTCCGCGCCGGGGCCGGGACGTTCGCGGACCGAGCGGCCTTCGTAGCCTCTGCGGACGCGGGCCGATTCCGGCGTGCGTGGCGGTCCGATGTAGAACTCGAGTCCGAGAGCGGACGAGACCCGCTCCAGGGTCGTGCTCAGCGCCGCGCGTCCCTGGAGGATGCTGCGAAGCTGCCCGACGGGAACGCCGGTGCGGACAGAGAGTGGCCGCAGCCCCTCACGTTCGACGTGTTGCCGTACCGCGGAGCGGAGGTGATCCAGCCTCGATCGTGTCACATGTAACACGATAGCGATGCTCCAGCTAAACGACAACATGCGCGGTTGACGGGCCATTGCCCCCGTGTTATGAATAGCATACTGAGCTATGGATGACACGACGGAATGGCTATCGCGCCTGTGCGCTATCTTCGCCGCGCGTACCCGGCGCCGGCTGTCGACGGTGTCCCGTCTTGCGACCGGGAGCGGAGAGACGATCGCCCGCCTGAAGAGCGGACGCACCATAACGATCCGGCGCGCGGCGCGGGCGTTTCAGTACCTCTCCGACCACTGGCCCGACGACCAGGAATGGCCTACCGAGATTCCGCGGCCCAAGGCGGTTCTCGGCACGGCCCGCCCACGGCCGCGCCCGGGCGCCGTCCGTGATGAGGTCGCCACGAGCAAGATCGCAACGGACGTGGCAGTTGAGGAGGTGAGCAGCCATGCGCGGGTCCGTTGAGTTGAGGGGAGCAGGGACGCGAGGCAGCGGAAGGGCCCGGTACTTCTCCACCTCCATGCAAAGGGACTTTCGGTCGACGAGTTGCGTCGCGCTGCCCGGCCGATACCTCGTCGATCACGAGCCGCAGGTAGTCGTCGACCGGATTGCCGGTGAAGTGAGCCGACCGCCGGCCAATCCTACGTAGCGCTTGGTGGCGCCGCGCACAGGAGCGTAGCGGAGGCAGGTACAGCCGCTCGAACAGGGTCTCGGATTCCATCTGCAGTGCGCTGCACGCGCCAAGCCTGTGAGACACTACGCGTTCCGAAAGTCTTGCCAGTCGACTCCTAACTGTCGGATCGCGGCCCGAACCGTTCCCAGCTTCAGATCGCGACCACCCCAATCCGGGAGCACGGTCGCCCCGCCGGATACCGGATTGTGCCACTTGCGATGGGAACCGCCACCTCGTCGCTCGAGTTCCCGACAACCAAGTACCGTCAGTTTCCGTGCTACATCTCGATACTTCACGCGGTCGAGATCAGAGTCTCGAACCAGACCGGCCCACTTGTGTCCGGTATCTGCGTGCTCTGAGGCAGGGGCCGTCCGAGTTCCGCGTATAGCTCGATGACAGCGGCCAAGGCATCTCTGATGTTCTCCAACGTATCGCCAATCGTGTCACCTTCGGTTATCAATTCAGGCAACAAGGGAGACGTCACGGTGTAGCCGCCCTCGGGTTGCGGGGTCATGATGAGCGGTACTTTGTAGTCCACCAGCGGCTCCTTTCGTTCTCCTCGCGGCCGGTCGTGCGGAGGTGTCTACGATATCCCTTCGGCACGTCGGTTGACAACGAACGCAATGGTAGTAGACGGCAGTGGCTGGTTCCCTGCTCCCCTTTTGTGCATATGCCGCTACGCGGGAAACAGCTCCATCTGGCGCTGGTTGCGGCGGATCTCGTCGAAGTCCCGCTGCAGGATGCGCAGCACCGGCTCGGCGACGGGGCGAATCTGCCGCTCGATGTAGTGCTCGTAGTTCAGGAGATTGTCCTGCCGGCTGGCGGGCTCCGGGCCCTCGACGGTGATGACGTACTCGATGACGCCGCGCAGCTCTCCCGCAGCGGGGGCACCCCGCTTGCGCGCGGCGACCACGTGCGGCGGAAGCGCCCGGTACTCGCCCGCCTCCTTGCGGAGCGCCTTGCGGTAGACGAGCTGCCGGTCGCGCCTTCCCGCTGACACCTCGTGGATCACCTGCCGCAGGTAGTCGTCGACCGGATCGCCGGCGAACAGGCGGGTGTAGAGCGCGCGCTGGACCTCGTGTGCGAGATCCGTCCAGTCGCTGCGCACGACCTCCATGCCGGTGAAGTGCAACCGGCCGCCGGACAGGCCCACGTACCGCTTGGTGGCACCGCGTTCGCCGGAACGCAGGGGAGGCAGGAACAGGCGCTCGAACAGGGTCTCGAACTCCATCTGCAGCATGCTCCGAACGCGCCAGGTCTCAGCGATGTAGCGTGCCAGATCCGCGGTCAATTCATCCGCCAGCCGCTCTCCCTGCGCCGCTGCATCGTCTTCATCCGCCGCGACGAACAGGCTGTCGGTATCGCCATACAGCACCCGGAGGCCGCGCCGCTCCATCCACTCCTTGGCCCAGAGCAGGAAGTGCTGGCCGAATCCCGTGATCGCGTTCGCCAGCCGGTGGTCGTGGAACCGGCACGATGGCGTGCCCAGCACGCCGTAGAAGGAGTTCATCAGCAGCTTGATGGCGTTGCCGGCTACAGCGTCCCCCGCCTCCCTGGCCCGTGCGCGGCTTTCGAACAGCCCGTCCAGCATCTCGGTCAGGATGCCTCGCGCGCGTCGGAAGCAGGCGCCGTTCGGGGCGCGGATGACCTCGCCTTCCTTCCCGTCGGGAACGGGCTCCCGAATCAGCCCCAGCGGATCGATCTGGAAGGTGCGGATGATGCTGGGGTACAGGCTCCGGAAGTCGAACACCATCACGTTCCCGTGCAGCCCCGGTTGCGATGGCAGAACGTACCCGCCCTGCTGGCCCTGCCGGGCCTCCGTGCCGTTCTCGCCTTGCGTGACGCCGACGGTGGGGGCGACCACGCCCCGCTCCCGCAGGCGCGACAAGTACAGGAAGTCGAAGGCGGCGATGGAGGCGCCGGCACGGTCGGGCGGCATGCCGGTGAGCAGGCTGCGCTGCACCGTGAACGGCACGAGCTTCAGCTTCTCCAGGATGTCGAAGGCGAGCCGCGCGTCGGTGAGGTTGTACTGCACGAAGCGCTCCGGATCCCGCTCGAACGCGCGCTGGATCTCGGCGGCGTGATCGGCGGCGTGGAAGGTCTTGCCCTCGCCCAGGATCTGGCGGGAGGCGGTCTCCAGGCTGAAGTCCGGCAGGCGCACCCCGACGGCGCGCAGCAGGCGGATGCCGTCGAGCACCGTCCGGCCCGGGATGAACACCGAGTCGCTGAAGCGGCGCGCGCCGCTGCCGCGCTGGCGGAGCTCGCCCGGCGCGCGGCCCAGCTCCAGCGGCACGCCGGCCGCCGCCGCCCGCCGGATCAGCACCGGCACGTCGAAGTCGATGATGCTCCAGCCGGTCAGCACATCGGGATCAAGCTCGCGGATCCGCCGGCAGAGGAAGGTGAGCAGCTCCCCTTCGTCCACGCACGGCGTCGCGCCGCTCGGGCACGCGGCGCGCGCGGCCTCATCCGGACAACACAGCAGCACCTCCCGCGCCCCGCATCCCCAGAGCGACACCGAGTAGAGCTGCTGCGCCTTGGGATCGGTCTCGATGTCGAGTGAGAGCGTGTTCAGCTCCGGGGTCCAGTCCGCCGGCTGCAGCCGCGGCTCGTGGAACACCACCGTCCGGGAAAAGCCTCCGCCGAGGGGAGCGGGTTTGCCCTCGATGCGCACGGCGCTGCGGATGCCTCGATCGATGAGGTGGCGATAGGCGAACCGGACGTCAGCCTCGTACGTGCGCAGGCCGGCGCGGTGCAGCCGCTCACGCAGCGGGGGAGCCTCCTGAGGGTGAGCCAGCTCCACGCGGCAGACGCGGGTGCCGTGCAGCGTGCGGAGCTCGGTTGGCACGAGCCGCGCGCCTGAGGCGTGCGCGCGCACCCGGTCGGAGTGCTCGACGTAGAAGTAGGGGACCGCCCGGCCGTCGCGCACGAGGAACGGGCGGCCGTCCTGTAGCTTGCCGTACAGGTGGACGACTGCACGCCCATCGGCGCCGGTGGTGGCGTACGTGGCGTTGAGGAGGTAGCCGACGAACCCGCTCACCGTGTTTCCGTTCGGTCCTGCTTGTTCATCGCCGTGCCATCATCCTTGATTTCTCACTCGGCCGCTCTGCATGGAGCGTTGCGCTACCTGCCGGTGGGCATCGCCTATAGTGGAATCGCCATGCGCATCACCGATGTCCGCACGTTCCTGGTGTACGGCGGCACGCCAGAGCGGGCCGGCTGGCGCCATTGGCTGTTCGTGAAGGTCCATACCGACACTGGCCTGTACGGGGTCGGCGAGTGCTGGGGCTGGCCGCGGGTCGTGCAGACCGCGATCGAGGACCTGAAGCCGCTGGTCGTCGGCGAGGACCCGTTCCTGATCGAGCGGATCTGGCAGAAGCTGTTCGCCTCCACGCAGGGCCACGGCATGACCGGCGTGGTCGGCTCGGGCGCCATCACCGGCATCGAGGTGGCGCTCTGGGACCTGAAGGGCAAGGCCCTGGACACGCCGGTCTGGAACCTGCTCGGTGGCAAGATGCGCGACCGCATCCGCCTCTACGGCCATGCCTTCGACGAAGCGCGGGCGCGCGAGCTGGTCGACCGGGGCTTCACGGCGATGAAGCTGTTCGGCTGGCGGGATGCGATCAGCCGCGTGGCGAAGCTGCGCGGGGAGTACGGGCCGGAGATCGACCTGATGCTCGACGCCGGCGGCGGTCCGTGGCAGACGCCGGCGGACGCGATCTCACTGGGCCGGCGGCTGGAGCGTTACGGCCTGCTGTTCTACGAGGATCCGGTGTCGGCGGTGGACATCGACGGTCTGGCGAAGGTGGCTCAGGCGGTCGACCTGCCGATCGCGATCGGCGAGGCGTATCCCAACCTGTTCGCGCTCCGCCCGCTGATCGAGCGCGGCATCATCGACATCGCGCAACCGGACACCGGCCGCTTCGGCGGGCTGTGGCAGATGAAGAAGCTAGCGGCGATCGCGGAGGCGCACCAGGTGATGGTCGCCCCGCACCAGGGCTCGCTCGGCCCGGTGGCGGAGATGGCGGCGATCCATTTGCTGGCCACCCTGCCGAACTACCTCATCCACGAGTACCTGGTGAACGACGTCCCGCAGCGCTATGAGGTCATGACCGGGCAGCCGGTGATCGAGGACGGTCACGTCCTGGTTCCCGGCCGCCCCGGACTCGGCGTCGACCTGGACGAGGAGGCGATCAGTCGGTATCCGCCACAGGGCAACGCTATCCCGATCGACGAGGACCCGGACTACGATTTCCAGTACGTCGCCGCCCACCGGCGCCGTGCCGCCTGGCTCGCCGGCTGAGGGAGAGTTCAGCCGCACTCGGTTCTCGTGCGACGCGTCATCGCTGGGGCCGAGTGCTTCGAGCTGGAGGCGATATCAGCATCTCCGCCGTTCCACGGACTATGACGCTTTAGTTCGGGAGAATCACGTTCCGTAGACGATTGCCTGACATCAACCCGGGTGCTATGATGTATGCAGTTCGTCACGATCAGTAACGGTAACTCATAGCTCGGGAGTGACTCGATGAGCGGCACAGAGAAGGTCGTCAAGCATTTAGAGATGATCCAGTCCATAGTTGACCGATTGGGCCGCAATAGCTTCTTGTTGAAGAGCTGGAGTATGACGGTCCTCGTTGCAGCGCTCGTATTGATAGGAAGACAAGGCCTTCCAAGCAGCCGTTTTTTGATGCTCTTCGTTTTACCTGTTGTGGGTTTCTGGGCAATGGATGCTTATTTTCTTCGGCAGGAGCGTTTGTTCCGGCATCTCTATGAGGAAGTCAGGAAACAAGAAGACACAGACTATGACATGAACGTCGACAAGTACAACAGGAAGCCGGGGTGCAACTTTCTCTCCAGTTTATTGTCGCCTACGCTTCTCATGATTTACGTTGTTGAAGTGGTCCTCGTGTGTGCAGTTAGCGTTTTCTTCGTTGAGGCAGGGTCGTGAGGCATGTGTTTTTCAGCTTTGATTGGGACGACGTGTGGCGTGTCAATCAAGTCCGAAATAGCTGGGTAACAAGAGGGAGCTACGCCGAAGCTGGATTCGTAGACGCCGCGGACATCGAAACACTGAAGAGAAACACGGATATCGCCATCAAGCGATGGATAGATCGGCAGATGGAAGGGACTTCTGTGACCTGCGTTCTTATTGGGAGGAAGACTGCCGATAGCCGCTGGGTAACGTACGAAATAGAGCAAAGTATATCGAGGAGAAACGGATTGATCGGTGTATACATTCACAAGATCAAGGACGAGTACGGATGGCTTCCGTCTAAGGGTGCCAATCCATTCGAGGGCCCACCGTTTAACTTCAGGCCAACTGCTGGCAATCTGACCTATCCATGTTGTTGCTACTACGATTGGAGTGACAATGACGGCTACGCCAATCTCGGAAACTGGATCGAGACAGCGGCGACGCAGGCGGGAAGGCGATAGACCTAACCGCTCTACAGGGTCGCCAAGACGGCCTACTTATATGGGCAGCTATCACATACAATCGATTTCGTCATGAGAATCGTACGCTACGAGCAGAACGGGTCGATCGTCGCCATCGACGACGGGCGGGCGGCGGCCGCGCGGCGGGCGTGGGAGATCGCGTTCGACGCCCGGGACGGACCGGTTGTCGAAGGGGCGAACCTGCTGGCACCGGTGGTGACCGGCGTGCTGTGCATCGGCTTGAACTAACGCAAGCACGCGGAGGAGTCGGGGGGCCGCAGGTGCCCGAAGCAGCCCATCCTGTTCATGAAGCTGCCGTCGGCGGTGCAGGACCGGGAGGGGACATCCCGCTGCCGCGCCGGCTGCGCAGCGACCAAGTGGACGTCAATCCAGAGTGTATAGACTACATGTTCAGAAAGTGGAACACGCGTTTCGTTATCCTGCTTAGGTAGAGCTCGTGTCGACCACGATAGTCAACGGCCGCGGATCTCCTTTATGTATGTGGCCGTCGTCCCTTGGTTCCCTATCATTCCATAGACGCGGTCAACGGGGTGCTCGGCGGTCGTTCGACTGCGAATCAGCAACCCCTGATCGTTGGGAATGATTTCGATCTCGACGTCGGGGCTCAGCCCGAATCGGTCTCGAAGGTGTTTGGGAATGGTGATCTGGCCTCGTTCCGAGATTCTCATGTCATCTCCGATGGGGACGTCGGTCGTGAACGAGTGTCAGATGCCGATGAGCTGTTGAAGTTTCGCCCGATGTTCGGGCGGAATAGAGCGACCATAGTGGCGCAGCTCGAGGCTCGCGTTGATTGCCGCCGCCACTTGCTCGTAGCCGTGATCGTGCGGCTGGACGGGACTGCTGTCGTAGTTGGTCTCGAACCAGCGGCGAACTTCCGACCATCGCCACAGTCGGTAGCGGGCACGGGGGTCCGTCACGGGAGCGGGAAAGCCTCCGGGGCCGCGTTCGTTTGTGACCAGTAGGCGTACGCTTTCGCGGCTGCGCCGGGTGCGCGTGGCAATGTCCGCCATGGAGACTAGCCCGCAGCCGGCGATCCGAATCACCTCGACCTCGGGCAGGCGTTCGACATCGGCGATAGCCGAAAGGATGGCAGTCTCCGGATTTGGCCCATCCCGGTCGAAATCGACGTACTGGATTCCGTCGGCCCGCCCCACGAGCGCATCATCACAGCCGGCGTCGAAGAGGGCATCGATGGCCGTGTCGGTCTGTAGGTCAGGGCCTTCCACAATCAGAGTAAAGTGATAGACAGACACATTTGAAACCTTGGTGCGTACTCAGCAGTGCGGACACCGTTCTATCGCGCGACGGAGCTGCTTCGCGTGATTCCCAGGGCTCCGTGGAGTTGACCACACCGAAGCTTCACATCCTGATCTACTTGCCTCGCAGCAACGCATATACCCCCAACGGTGCCCGGTCGCGGTGGGCATCACCGTCCACCCAGCGGCCTCGGCATCGGCAAGTGCTTCCTCAACCTCCTTCTTGGGATGCCGCGCCCTTGCCATGTCGTCTCCGAGATGAGGATAGAAACAGACGGTTCATCCATCCTGTCCATGGGTGCACTGTGAACGGAGAGTAACCGTCGCGTGGTTTCGTGTCAACATGCATCTCCCACATGACGCCAAGGCTGCGGCGATAGCGTAGAATGGGCCTGCCATGAGAATCGTACGCTACGAGCAGAACGGGGCGGTCGGGTACGGCCGGCAGCGGGACGACGGGTCGATCGTCACGATCGACGACGGACCGGTGGCGGCCGCGGGGCGGGCGTGGGCGATCGCGCTGGACGCCGCGGACGGACCGGTGGTGGAAGGGGCGAGCCTGCTGGCGCCCGTGGTGCCGACGGGGGTGTTGTGCATCGGCTTGAACTACCGCAAGCACGCGGAGGAGTCGGGAGCGCAGGTGCCCGAGCAGCCCATCCTGTTCATGAAGCTGCCGTCGGCGGTGCAGGACCCCGGAGGGGACATCGTGTTGCCGCGCCGGCTGCGCAGCGACCAGGTTGACTACGAGGCCGAGCTGGCCGTCGTGATCGGCCGGCCGTGCCGGAACGTCGCGCGCTCCGAGGCGCTGGACTACGTGCTGGGGTACACCTGCGGCAACGACGTCAGCGCCCGCGACTGGCAGTTGCAGTGGGGCGGGGGACAGTGGTGCCGGGGCAAGACCTTCGCCACCTTCTGTCCGCTGGGGCCGGCGCTGGTGACGCCGGAGGACATCTCCGATCCCAACGCGCTCGCCATCAAGAGCGTCGTCAGCGGCGAGACCATGCAGGACTGGACGACACGCGACATGATCTTCGACGTGCCGGAGCTGATCGCCTTCCTGAGCGGCAGCACCACGCTGGAGCCAGGCACGGTGATCATGACCGGCACCCCGCACGGCGTGGGCTCGGCCCGCAAGCCGCCGCGGTTCCTGCAGCCGGGTGACAGCGTGACCATCGAGATCGAGTCGATCGGCGCGCTCACCAACCCGGTGGTCGAGGAGTCGTGACCGTGGCGGGGCTGAGCACAGAGCAGGTCGAGCGGTTCCGCCGCGACGGCTACCTGGTCGTCGACGGGCTGTTCGACACGGAGAGCCTGGAGCCGGTGCGGCGCCGCATCCGCGAGCTGGCGGCGCCGGATGCGCCGGCGATGGAGAAGGCCAAGCGGCAGGTGGAGCCGCTCGTGGAGGCGGGAGAGATGCGGGCCGACGGCTATGCCGCATCGCTGCGCAAGATGTCGCACATGGCGTTCGAGGACCCGGTCTTCCTGACGCATGCGCGGCAGCCGCGGATCGTCGACATCATCGAGTCGCTGCTCGGCCCCGACCTCGTGCTGGCGCAGGACCAGTTGTTCATGAAGCCGCCGCGCGTCGGATCACGGCAGAAGTTCCATCAGGACACGCCGCTGGGCTTCGACCTGGACCCGCCCGACCGGATGGTCACCTGCTGGTGCGCCCTGGACGAGGCGACCATCGCCAACGGCTGCCTGTGGATGATTCCGGGCAGCCACCTGGACGGCGTCACCGACAGAGAAACGTGGCAACGCTACGAGCCGGTCGACGGCGTGGAGCCGCCGGAGGCGCGGCCGGTCGAGCTGACGGCGGGGAGCTGCAGCTTCCATCACGGCCTCATCCTGCACGCCAGCCGCCCCAACCTGACCGACCGGCCGCGCTGGGGCTACGCCACTCACTACGCCAGCGCCCGCTGCCGGTTCGAGGGCGAGGCGGGCGATCACGTGACCATCCGCGGCCGGCGCTTTCCCGGCTGCGTGTAGGGCGCCCCCGCTACAGAGGCCAGTCGGCGCCGTCCTGCGGGACGAAGCCGATGGTGCGGCGCGCGTGCTCCAGGTCGCGGTAGCGGCCGCGGTTGGCGGAGACGGCGAACAGGATCGCGAAGCGCAGGTCGCCGGGGGCGTCGATGCAGCGCTCGACCGCCTGCACGGCGTCGCGGTGGCTGAGGTAGACGGCCGCCTCCCGCGGGCCTTGAGGTTTGTCGCCGTGCCGCACGCGGCCGATGCGCAGGCAGATCATCGACAGGCCGTACGCGTCGGCGTAGTGGCGGGCCAGTGCCTCGCCGAACACCTTGGTCGCGGCATAGAGGCCGTTGGGGCGCACCGGATGGTCGGTGGTGACTGCCGGCGGGTCGGACGGCACGTCGTCCCAGCGTGCCTCGACCATGGCCCGGTACGGCTCGTCCGCCTCGTATCCCGTTATGGCCGCGCCGGAGCTGGCGTACACGACGCGGCGGACTCCGGCGGCGCGGGCCGCCTCGAATACGTGGTAGGTGCCGGTGATGTTGGTGGACAGATGTCCGGACGGATCGTCGCCGAGATAGGCGGCCAGGTGCACGACCGTGTCGATGCCGTCGAATGCGGGCCGCATCGCCTCGAGATCGTTGAGGTCTGCGCGGACGGTGTCGACGCCGTCGACCGGGGAGCGGTTGAGGGCGCGGACCGTGCAGCGGGACGCCAGCGAGCGGCCGACCAGTCCACCGATCAGGCCGCTCATGCCGGTGATCAGGACGTGACGTGGCGGGGACATGCAGGTGTTGTACCACGGCGTGGGACCGGGCAGACCATCCCGGCCGACGAGCTGGTGGTCACTCGGCTGCTGGCCGACGCCGGCAACCACTGCGGGCTGATAAGCCAGGTGGTAGGGCGATCGCGGGCCGGTCAGCCGCCGATGACGGCGCGGGGCGGGATCGCTGCAGCGCCGGACGCGGGCGCTACGCATTCGCAGCGATGCGCGGCAGCATCAGGGCGGCGGTGAAGATCGCGCCCGCCGCGATCGCCATCACCACGAACAGCGCGCCGAAACCCCAGCTCGCGTGGATGCCCGCGATGACGGGGAGGGTCGTGGCCATGACCGAGAAGGTCACGATGTACCTGAGGGAATAAACCCGGCTGCGCCAGCCGCTCCTCGTGATCCTGCCCACCAGTACGTCGTTGATCGGGATCTGGCCGAAGACGGCGAGCATGAAGGCGACGGCGGCGAGCAGAGCGGCAACGCCGGTGAGCCGGTACATGAGCGCGAAGAACAGCGCCTGCAGGCCGGCGACGAAGGCGAACACGGTGCGCACCGGGTGGCGGTCCACGAGGTACCCGACCACGAGCTGCGCGAAAGCCGCGACCGCGAACGTCAGAGACGCATAGCCGCCGATCGCCGTCGCCGAGCCGGCCAGCTCGCCGAGCCGTTCGTCGAGGATCTTCGGGAGCGCGAACGTCGTGCTCTGGAAGATCAAACCGCCGATCGCGGTCGTGACCATGATGATCGCGAGGATGCGCAGGAACACTCCGCGTTCGATCGACGAGGCGCCGGCCTGGGCCTTCTCGACGGCCGGACCGCTTGCGCCGCCGGCGGCCGGGCGGTGCCGTCCCGTCCATACGAACACCGCGTAGGCGACGCCGAGGCCGACGGTGGCGGCGCCGGGCAGGACGAATGCACTGCGCCAGCCCCCGGTGTCGATGAGAACGCCTGCGATCAGCGCCGCCGCGGCGACGCCCAGGTTGCCGGCCACGCCGTTGATCGCGAGCGGGACGCCGGTCTTCCGGCGCCCCTGCACGACCATCGCGATCCCGACGGGATGGTAGATCGCGGCGAATGTCCCGATCGCGAGCAGTCCGAACGCGATCTGCAGCGGCGTGTCCGCCAGCGCCGTGGCGATCGAGCTGGCCCCGATGCCGACGAAGAAGACGACCATCATGCCTTCCCGGCTCCACTTGTCCGCGATCCAGCCGGCCGCGATCGCGCCGACTCCGAACGCGACGAAGCCGGGCGTGGCGTAGGGGATGAGCGCCGCGTAGCTCATGCCCCACTCCTCGGCAAGCCGTACCGCCGCGACCGTCGCGAAGATCAGCATGAAGAGGTGGTCGAGGAAGTGCCCGGCGTTCAGGAAGAGGAATTCCACTCGATCGCGTGGCATGAGGGTCCTCGGGACGCGGCCCAGAAGCGGGTGCTACAGGTCGGCCGCCATCAGGCGCATGATCTTCACCACGTAGTTGCGGGTCTCCTCGGGCACGTACGCCTGGACGTTCGTCCACTGCGCGCACTCGGACGGACACCGGTCCTGCGCCCGCAGGGTGCGGCTGCGGCCGCCGTTGTAGCTGGCGAAGGCGAACGCCAGGCGCTGCCGGCGGTCGGGGATGTCGTCCCAGAGGTCGTACAGGCGCCGGTCGTAGAACACGCCGGCGGCGATGTTCTGGGCCGGATCCTCGGTGTCGCTGAGCGGCAGCGACGACAGCTCCGCGATCTCCTGGAACGTGGCCGGCATGATCTGCATGATCCCGCGGGCGCCCACCCAGCTCGTGGCGTCCACGCGCAGGCCCGACTCGGTGATGCCCTGCGCCTTGAACCAGCGCCAGTCGAAGGCGACGCTGAAGAACCGTTTCGAGTACTTGCGGAAGTGGTCGTCGAACCGCGTCGTCCACTGCTCGTCCTCGACCGGCAGCCGGGCGCGCGTCTGCACGGCCGGAGGTTCGCTGGGGGCCGGGGCCGGCTCGGTGGCGGCTGGCTGTTCGCCCGGCACCGAGGTGTGCCAGACCAGCACGGCGGCGAACCCCGCCAGGGCGAGCGCGGCGATCGCGGTCAGCAGCCGCATGGCGCGCATGCGATCGTGACCCTCAGTTCAGCCCCAGGCCGATCACCAGCCCGACGGCGACGCCGATGCCCACGAACATGCCGGCGACCACGACGCCGACCGCCATGTTGCCGTCGGCGAGCTGCTCGTTGGTGTCGAACCGGGTCACGTGGTCCAGGACCTTGAAGCCGGCGTACATGAACAGGATGGCCCCCGCGCCGCCGATCACGGCGTACAGCAGGTTCAGCAGGACGACCTGAAAGTCGAACAGGCTCATTTCCCCTCCCCGTGGCGTGGTGCAGCGGTCGGTCTGGCACCGGCCGCCCACCGAGAGGATAATGAGGCCGCAAAGGAGTTGCACAACATGTCTTCACCGTCCCTGATCGATCCCTTCGGACCGGACGCTTCCGGCGTCTGGCTCAAGGGCAACCTGCACGCCCACACCACCGAGTCGGACGGGCGGGTGGAGCCCGGCCCGCGCGTCGCCCAGTACCGGGAGCGCGGCTACGACTTTCTGTGCCTGTCCGACCACCACCGCATCACGCGCGTGAACAGCGTGCCGGTCCCGGACGGGATCACGCTGATCCAGGGCGCGGAGATCCATCCGGACAACCCGTTCGGGGGCCCGCAGTACCACCTGCTGGCCTACAACATGACCGACGACGTGGACGCCCAGCGCATGCCGCCGCAGCACGTCGTCGACGCGGTGCGGGAGCAGGGCGGCTCGGTGTGGGTGGCGCATCCGCACTGGAGCGGCATCAACGTCCGGCGCGACGTCGTGCCGCTGACCGGGCTGGCCGGCATCGAGGTGTTCAACACCGTGTGCCAGCGCATGGGCAGGGGCGAGGCCGGCATCATCTGGGACGACTGGATGGACCACGCCGGCCACCCGCTGCCGGCGATCGCCAACGACGACTGCCACGGCAGTCCCTTGCACGGCGACGACCTGTTCCAGGGCTGGACGATGGTGCGCGCGGCCGACCGGACGCCGAAGGCGATCGTGGCCGCGCTCGAACGCGGCGCGTCGTACTGCACGACGGGGCCGGAGATCCGCTCGCTGCGGGTCACCCGGTCCGGGCAGCCGGAGTCGGACAATCGGCCCTATCGCCTGGAGGTGAGCTGCTCGCCGGCGCTGCGGGTGACGGCCATCTGCAGCGTCGTCGGCGCCGACTACCCGCTCGGTCCGACCGATCCGGCGCACCCCGTCGAGCACGCTGTGCTGGGGCTGCGGCAGGCCGACTGGGTGCGCGTGGAGGTGCTCGACACCCACGGCCGCAAGGCGTGGAGCAACCCGATCGACCTGACCGGGCTGGGCGCCGGCTGACCGGCGGCGCCACACGCACCGCGGTCGGAAAGGCACGCGGCGGCGCCGGCGATGGCGCCGCCGCGCGGGAAGGAAGGTCAGTTGCCTCCGACGATGTCCAGGTAGCGGTCCCACTTCTGCTGGTAGACCTGCACGAACTGGTCGCTGCCCAGCTTTGCGACGGTCTGCAGGTACTCGTCCCACTTCTCGTCGATCGACTCCTGGCCGACGATGAACTTGTCCTTCATCTCGTTGTAGTAGGTGACCAGGTCGCCCCGCACCGCATTGATGGTGTCGATCTCCTCCTTGGTGCTGGCGATCGGCGGGAACGGCTCGATGTAGAAGTGCTGCAGCTTCTCGTCGAGCGGAAAGATCCAGCCGGGGAAGCGGTTGATCCACGCCTGCTTGACCTGCAGGTGCGGAAAGGGCGGCTGCCCCGCGCCGATCCGCAGCAACCGTTCGTTCAGGGATACGTCCTCGTCGGTCGGTATGAACTCCTTCTCGCCGTCGACCACGCGGTAGGTGATCCCCTCGACGCCCCAGTTCTGGATGGTGATCGCCTCCTCGCTGTTGCGCGCGAAGTCGATCCAGCGCATGGCCCAGTCGGGCCGCTTGGCGTCCCGCGTGATGACCAGGCCTCTGCCTCCCGACAGGATGCGCCGCTCGAAGTACTGGTCGCCGTGCGGTCCGATCAGCGGCGGCGGGACGTTGAAGATCGGCGTCTCACCGTCCGGCGTTCCCTGAGGATGGGTGCGGCTGAAGACGAACGCCCACGTGCTCCAGAAGCTCACCGTGCCGGCCTGGTCGTTGCCCACCTTCTCCAGCGACGTGCCGCTGTTGTTCGTCAGGTACTCCTGGTCGAGCAGTTGCTCGCGGTACAGGAGGTTCATGTACTCGAGGTATTCCCGGTAGCGGTCGCTCTCGTAGTCCCAGGAGACGGCGCCGTCGGTCACCGTGTAGGGGAGGTACATCGCCAGATGCAGCCCGAACGCGTTGCCGATGATGTTGATGTCACTCTTGCCGGTCGGAACCAGCGGGATCTCGTCCCGTTCGCCGTTGCCGTTGGGGTCGCCGTCGCGGAAGGCAGTCAACAACTCGACGAAGTCATCGGTCGTCTCCGGCGTATCCATGTCCACGGCTTCGAGCCAGAGCATGTTGTGCATGAGGTTCTTCGACAGCGTGTTCGGCAGCACGAAGTGGTTGACCGCGTAGATCTCGCCGTCCGGGCTGGTCATGGACGCCTTGTGGAGCGGGTACTCCTCGAACCAGCGGCTGAGGTTGGGCGCATACTCGGCGATCAGGTCGTTGAGCGGGATGACCAGCCCGTCGAGCGCGTAGTCGTAGACGTCGCCGATGCCGCTTGGGAGGTCGATCACGTCCGGCAGGTCGATGCCGGCGGCCAGCCGGGCGCGCAGCACCTCGCGGTAGTTGGAGGTTTCGATCACGTTCCACTCGACGTGGATGCCGGATTTCTCTTCCAGCGCCTGGTACGCCGGCAGGTCGTTGCTCGCCGGGCGATGGTGGGCCGCCGCGCCGGAGTTGACCATGACGGTGATCGAGGGTGACTCCTCCGCGCCCTCGGCCACCGCTGTCGAGTACCCGTTGGTGATCCCGAAGATCCCCATCAGGACGATCACCGCGATCGCGGTGATCCAGAGATTCGAGCGTTTCATGTGCATAGCTCCTTGTCAGGTTTCTTGTCAGTGTTGTCAGGTCGTTGTCGGTTGACGATCAGGCTGCGGTTGCTGCGATAGGCTGACCTCCTCAACTGCGTTCCATGGATCCGCGCATCGCGGCGCGTATCGGCCCGTCATCCCTTGAGTGCCCCGATCATGACGCCCTTCACGAAGTAGCGCTGCAGGAACGGGTACAGCGTGACGATCGGCGCGATGGCCACGACGATCACGGCGTACTTGACCTTGATCATGGCCAGCACGCCCTCCTCGAAGTCGCCGGTATCCGCGTGCTGCAGCAGCGTCTCCAGCCGCGACATGACCACCACCCGCCGCAGGTAGATCTGGATCGGATGCAGGTCGGCATCCGGCAGATACAGGAGCGCGGGGAAGAAGCTGTTCCAGTGCTGGATGCCGTAGAACAGGGCCAGCACGGCGACGATCGGCTGCGACAGCGGCAGGACGATCTTCCACACGATGCGCCACTCCTCGGCTCCCTCCAGGCGCGCGCACTCGAACAGGTCCTCGGGGAGTTGCTGGAAGAACGTCCGGCAGATGACCAGGTAGTACACGGAGATCAACGCCGGGAACACCATCGCCCAGCGCGAGCCGTAGAGGCCGAGCCTGGCGACGATGATGAAGGTCGGGATGATGCCCCCCTGGAAGAGGAACGTCACCATGATCGCGACCATGAAGAAGTTGCGCGCGAAGAACTTCCGCTTGGACAGCGGATAGGCGGCCATCACCGTGAACACCAGGTTGAACAGCGTGCCCACGGCCGTGTACCAGATCGTGTTGTAGTAGCTGCGCCAGATGCGGTCGTCCATGAGCACCGCCCGGTACGCGTCGATCTCCAGTCCCTTCGGGAGCAGCCACACCTCGTCGCGCAGCACCGCGTCGGTATCGCTCAACGACATGCTGACCACGTACAGGAACGGATAGAGCGTCACGACGAAGGCAACCACCACGATCACGTGCACGGCAAGGTCGAACCCCCGGTCGCCTGCGGTCCTGCGGAACGTCGTGACGGTCATCGAGCTTCGCCGGTCACCAGAGCGAGGTGTCGGACAGCTTGCGGGCGATGCGATTGAACAGGAGCAGGAACGCCACGTTGATGACCGAGTCGAACAGGCCGACCGCGGCTCCGAAGCTGTATTCACCGGAGAGGATGCCGCGCCGGTACACGTAGGTGGATATGACGTCGGCCACCTCGTACGTCACCCCGGAATACATGAGCAGGATCTTCTCGAACCCGACCGTGAACATGCGCCCGGAGCGCAGGATGAGCAGGATGATGATGGTGGCGCTGATCCCCGGCAGGGTGACGTAGCGGATGCGCTGCCAGCGCGAGCAGCCGTCGACCTCGGCGGCGTCGTACAGCTCCTCGTCGATGCCGGCGATCGCCGCCAGGTAGATGATGGAGCCGAAGCCGAAGTCCTGCCAGATCTCGGAGAGCACGTACATCGGCCGGAACCAGCCCACCTCGTTCATGAAGTTGACCGGCGTGCCGCCCAGGCGGGCGATGATGACGTTGATGATGCCGCCGTTGATGGAGACAAAATTCACCATGATGCCGACCACGACCACCACCGAGATGAAGTAGGGCAGGTAGCTGACCGTCTGCACGGTGCGGCGGAAGCCGACCGAACGCACCTCGTTCAGGCACAGGGCGAACAGGATCGGCACCGGGAAGCCGAACAGCATCATGTAGAAGCTGATGAGGAAGGTGTTGCGCACCAGGCGCCAGAAATAGATGGAGTTGAAGAACTGCAGGAACCACTTCAGCCCCACCCACTCGCTGCCCCAGATGCCGCGCCCGACCGAGTAGTCCTTGAACGCGATCACCATGCCGTACAGCGGCAGGTAGCGGAACAGCACGAAGTACAGCAACGGCAGGATCATCATGATGATCCACGCCCGGTCACGGCGGATGAGGGAAATGAGCGACGGCTTTGCCCCGGTGACGGCCGGCCTGGCCCCGGTGGTGGTCGGTTGCGCGCTCACCTCAACCTCATGCCGTGGGCATCCGGAGAGGCAGAGTGTGGGTGTCGCGCCGGACCGGTGTCAACAGGCCGCCTGGCCCCCGGACCGCGGCAACGCCGCACGCTCTCGCCCCACATTGGCGGCAGACACCCGGCGTGGTGGCGGGTGCAGCCGTGCGGCGGTTCTTGACACTCCCCCTTCCGCACCCGCACGATCGCGGTGATGCCGAATTCCTGGTCTGCGTAACCGAAACTGTGCTCGGAGGAGGCGACTGTGTTGACGTGCACGGCTTGCCAGAACCAGGGGATCCCGGCAAGCAGGGACAATCCTGACAAGGAGACGCTATGACGGATACGAGAAGATTGAACGCACTGATCTTTCCTTTGTGCTTCGCGGCCTTGATGAACGTGGCCGTTCTGGGCTTTGCCTCCGGTGAGACCGAAGCGGCGGCGGCGGAACCGGTTACTCTGAAAATGACGTCGTGGATCAGTCAGTCTGTAGACACCTACGAGAATCATATCGTAGGACCCTTCAACGAGGCGCATCCCGGAATCGAGATCGAATACGAGATGTTTCCATGGGCGACGTATTGGCAAAAGCTGCAGACACTGTTTGCGTCCGGTGACGAGCCGGACATCATGGAGATGGCGGCCGATTACAAGGGCGCATTCGTCGCCAATGGACACCTTCTTGATCTGACGCCCTTTCTCGAAAGAGGAGACATCGACAAGAACGACTTCTTCGAGGAGAGCTGGAATCGCGGATACGTGGCAGGGGCGGACGGCTTCTATGGCATGTACTCCATGGTCGGAACGGGTGTCCTCATGTACAACAAGGACATTTTCGATGACGCAGGAATACCCTATCCGGACTCGACGTGGGACTATGACAAGCTGGTGGAGGTCGCCAAGGAGCTTACGGTCGATGAAGACGGCGATGGAACCCCCGACCAGTGGGGAATCGTGGCGGGCGGCCACTATTGGAATCATGCTCTCATACAATCTTTCGGAGGGACCGTCCTCACCGAGGATCTTTCCGAATCGAACCTCCTCTCTCCGGGGTCATTGGCCGGACTGCAGTACGATAGTGACCTGATCCACAAGCATGGGGTAGCACCGACGCCGGAGATGGCCGACGGCTTGGGCGAATTGTTCTTCACCGGAAAAGTCGCCCTGCGATCGAACTCGGCCTACAATATCCAGAGGTTCAGGGAAATAGAGGATTTTCGCTGGGACATTGCGCTGCTTCCGGAGGGACCCGAAGGACGAAAGATAACCCTGGCCGGCGACCCCGCGCATTCGATATCGGCAAATACCGAACACCCCGAAGAGGCATGGGCGTTCTTCAAGTGGTACTACAACAATCTGAGTGTGGACAACCTCATACTTGGCGGCAATTTCACTGGAAACAAGGCCCTTGCTGATGTGTGGACTGCAGATCAGCAAGGCATGACGCCCCACAATATCGGAGTCGTGCAGGAAACCGTCGAGGTATATGGAGCGCGTCCCGCCTATTGGGATGTGGGCATACGGACGCTGCCGGAAATCAGACGGGCCGTAAGCGATATGATTCGCTCGTATAGAGGCGGACACCTGACCGTGGAGGAGGCGGCAGCGGAGGCCACCGCCACGATCAACGAAGCGCTCTCGAGATAGACCTCATTCTTCGTTCGCGGCGTCGAGAGAACATGCACCCCGGTGGGAATATTCCCGCCGGGGCGCTCATTTATCTTGCGATGCACATGCGTACCTGATCCGAGCATCGGCGCACGCGAACAGAGCACGGGAGACCCACGTGGCAGAATCGACTACCACCTCGAAGGCGGTTGCTAGGAGGAACATCAAGAACGCCCGTGTAGCATATCTGTTTGTCCTCCCCACCGTTTTTTACCTGATCTTCTTCAGCTTGGGGGCGATGGTGGCGGCCCTCTTCTTCTCGTTCCTGGAATACGATGTCCTCTCTCCGCCCAGATGGACCGGGCTTGACAACTTCCGGCGGCTGTTCGCGAGCCCGCTGTTCCCGAAGGCGGTGTGGAACACCATATACTTCGCCATACTCTACGTGCCGTCTCACACGATACTCGCCCTGCTCCTGGCATTGCTGGTCAATCGCGATCTGAAAGGCGTTGTCGCGTTCAGAACGGCCTATTTCCTCCCCGTGGTTTCTTCGGTAGTGGCGATTTCCCTGCTGTGGACGATGATGTACGGCAAGGAATTCGGGTTGATCAACTACGGCCTGAAGACCGTGTTCGGTGTATCGGGGCCCGGTTGGTTGAGCGATCCCGCGTGGGCCATGCCCGCGGTGTCGATCATGAGCGTATGGAAGGGTCTGGGCGTGGGAATGATGATATTCCTTGCCGGCTTGCAGGACATCCCCAAGGATTTGTACGATTCGGCACAGATCGATGGGTCCGGCGCGTGGAGGAGGTTTCTGCACATTACGCTGCCGCTGGTATCGCCGACGACGTTCTTCGTGGCGGTGGTGAGTACCATCAATTCGCTGCAGGTTTTTTCGCAGATATACGTCATGACGGAGGGTGGGCCGCGATGGTCGACGACGACATTGGGCTACTTCGTCTTCGTGAGCGCCTTCGAAGACTTCCGCATGGGGTACGCCTCGGCGGTCGGTGTCGTGCTGTTCGTCATCGTGATGTTCTTCACTCTGATTCAGTTTCGACTGAGAAAGAGTTGGGTGCACTATTAGGTGCCGAAGGATGATGCGCGATAATCTCATGTCGTCGCTTGCGTCGAACCGCCGCAACCAGTTGGCGGGAAGGGCGGCCGTCAATCTGTTCTTCTACGTGCTGTTGATATTGGTCGGACTGGCCTTTCTGCTGCCTTTCCTGTGGATGCTGTCCGCGTCCCTGAAGAGTGTTGCCGAGATATTCAGCTTCCCGCCCAAGTGGTTTCCCCGCGTCCGGAGGTGGAGCAACTACACGGATATATTCGTCGTCATGCCGTTCGGCCGCTTCGTCTTCAATAGCTTCAAGGTGAGTCTGCTGTCCACGGCAGGTGTGGTCTTGAGCAGTGCGCTCGCCGCGTTCGCGTTCGCCAGGCTGAGGTTTCCGGGGAGGAATCTCATATTCGCTCTTCTGCTGTCTACGTTGATGTTGCCCGGCGAGGTCACGCTGATCCCGATATTCTTCGTAATGAGAGCCCTGGGAGTGATAAATACCCATATTCCGCTGTACCTGCCGGACTTCTTCGGGAATCCGTTCGGCACGTTTCTGCTTCGTCAATTCTTTCTTACGGTTCCGAAGGAGCTGGAGGATGCCGCGGCGATGGACGGGGCCGGTCCCTTCACGATTTTTGGGCGGATATTTCTGCCACTGGCCAAACCGGCGCTGGCCACGCTGGCGGTGCTCACGTTCATGTGGCGGTGGGAGGAGCTTATCAGGCCGGTGATCTACCTGGGCAGTCGCGACAAGATGACGCTGACCGTAGGTTTGACGGGTTATTTCGCGGAGTTCGGTGGCGGGGAGATATTTCGCTGGGACTTGCTGATGGCGGGTAGTGTCGTGAGCATCATACCGATTCTCGTGCTCTTCATAATCGGACAGAGGTTTTTCATACAGGGAATCACGATGACGGGGATAAAGGGGTAGGCGGATACGTCGGCCGTGCGTGGCTGTGTCCGAGAGGCGACTAACAGGCGGGGATCGCGGCGCTCGCGACCGGTCCGGCGGCGGAGCGTCGAGCCGCTGGACGCAGCGCGGATACGATCGAGCGGTGCTGATTGAACCCGGCCGGGGGAAGCGGGCCGATCTGGAGATCGACGGGCGCGGTCGCCTGCGCCTGGTGCGCTCCGGGGCCAGGTATGCCGGGCGAGGGCGCTTCGAGTCGGCGCCGTACCGGTCGCCGGCGGGGCGCGTGCAGCTCGACTGGATCGAGCAGTGGACGGCACCGCAACGGTTCGTCAAGCGCCGGGGCAACCCGATCTACGGGCCTGCCGACTCGGGACCGTGGGACACCTGGACCAACGGCGTGTCGATCGTCCCGTGCGCGGATGGCAGCCGGTACCGCATGTACTACGCCGGGCGGAAAGGCGAGGGGATCGGCTTCGCGGAGGCGCCGGTCGACGACCCGGTGACCTGGCTGGAGCATCCGGCCTCGCCGGTGCTGCGCCCGCGCGCGGATGACTGGGAAGGGAACCTGCTCAACCAGCCGCGGGTGGTGCCGATTACCGGCGAACGGTGGCTGATGTACTACACCGGCTGGGGGTTCCGGGGTGTGGGCACGAGCTGGGCACTGGGGCTGGCCGAGTCGCGAGACGGCGGGACGACCTGGGCGCGCTGCGGCGAGGATCCGATCCTGGAGCGCGGCGGCCCCGGCGCGCCGGATGAGGGGGGAGCGGTCGTCCCTTCGATCATTCGCGTCGGAGACGAGTGGTGGATGTGGTACACGGCCGCGCGCATCCACCCCGACGGCCACCAGAACATCCACCTGTGCCTGGCCACCTCGTCCGACTGCGTGAACTGGCGCAAGCATGAGGGCAACCCCGTGCTCGGCGACGACTTCACCGACGGCGCCCCGCGCAGCGTCACCTCGCGCTGCTTCGTGCGCCATGAGGCGGGCGTGTTCCAGATGTGGTACAGCTTTGCCAAGCCCGACTACCGGATACGCTACGCGGAGAGTCTGGACGGCATCGAATGGGAACGCTCGCCGGTCGATCCGGTGCTGGGACCGTCGCCGAAGCCGGCATGGGATGACATGATGGTGGAGTACCCGGAGATACAGGTCGTCGACGGGGTCTATCGCCTGTGGTATTGCGGCAACGGTTTCGGCACGGTCGGCTACGCCGAAGGAAGACCGGACGCGCGGGTGGACGTGTCGGTCCGCACCGGCGAGCACCCGGAGCCCGACCACACTTGGGGGGCGTGGCGGCCGGTGCGACGGCGCGAGGTCGTCCATCTGCGCAGCAACGTCCAGATCAGGGTGGAGCTCCGGACTGAAGGGGTGAGCCCGGCGGTGTCCGCACTATCGCTGTGCGCGCCCCCCGCGTGATCGCCGCCCTACGGGTCGGCTGGAGGGGAACGACGTGAGTCCGAAGGAACCGATCAGGATCGGCGTGGTCGGCGTGAGCCGCGGCCGGACGTTCGCGCGCGGATCGGAAGCCGCGACCGGGCTGCGCCTGGTGGCGCTCTGCGACACGTGGCAGGAACGGCTGGAGCAGGAGCGCCGCGAGCTTGCGGCGCGCGGAACGGCGGTGACGACCTATACCGACTACGAGCGGTTTCTCGAGCACGAGATGGACGCCGTCGTGCTGGCCAACCACTTCCACGAGCACGCGCCGTTCGCGATTCAAGCGCTGCGCTCGGGACGCCACGTGATGAGCGAATGCGCCGCGTGCCACACGCCGGCCGAAGGCGTGGCGCTCATCCGCGCGGTGGAGGAGACGGGCAGGATCTACCTGTTCGCCGAGAACTACCCCTACATGGCCTACAACCAGGAGATGCGCAGGCTGTACCGCGAGGGCACGGTCGGCACGTTCCTGTACGGCGAGGGCGAGTACGTGCACCCGGACAGCGCGCGCACCAAGGCGGGGCGAAGCTTCGGGATGGACCACTGGCGCAACTGGATACCGGCGACCTACTACTGCACGCACTCGCTGGCGCCGGTCATGTACATCACCGACACGCGGCCGGTGAAGGTCAACGGCTTCGTGGTGCCGTTCTCGGCCGACGACCCGACGCAGGCCATGCACGTGCGGCGCAGCGACACCGCCGGCATCATCATCTGCCGCATGGACAACGACGCCGTGGTCAAGTCCCTGCACGGCGGGCTGCGCGGGCACCAGAACTTCGTGCGCATCCACGGCACCGGCGGCCTGATGGAGAACTGCCGCCACGGGAACCACGCCGCCGTGCGCCTGCGGCGTGAGCCGTTCGACAAGCCGGCCGGCGCGCCGGCGGAGACCGTGTACGTGCCGGACTTCCCCGAACACCACGACCTGGCCACGCGGGCCGGCCACGGCGGCGGCGACTTCTTCACCAGCTTCCTGTTCGCGCGCGCGATCCGCACCGGCACCCAGCCCTATCTGGACGTGTACCGCGGGGTGGAGATGAGCCTGGTCGGGGTCCTGGCCTGGCGCTCGGCGCTCGAAGACTCCCGGACCGTCAGCGTGCCGAACCTGCGCGAGGAGTCCGAGCGGCACGCGTACGAGGACGACCACTGGTCGCCGGATCCGGCGCGCGCGGGGCCGGGCCAGCCGCTGTCGAGCATCCTGGGCCACATCGAGCCGTCGGATACTGCCAAGGAATTCGCCCGCGAGGTCTGGGCCGAGGCCGGCTACCGGGAGCCGGACGCCACGTGATCATAGCGCCGAGGCGGCCGTTGCCAACCGGCAGCGCCTCGTACCACTGGCGGGCGGGAGTGCGAACCAGATCGCGCGAGGCCCCGCGGGTAGCCACGCCCTGCCGCTGAAGATCTCGGTCGCCTCTCCCACCGGTTGGCGCACGGAGCGGCGATCCCTACAGCCTTGTCTACCGTGTCGAGCCTGCTCGACTCGTAGTCGTGGCTGTGGCTCATGCCCACCGTCGCCCCGGATATTGGAAGCAGCGCTTGGCGCAGCCTGGGGAATCGGCGTGGTAGGATGCCAGCGTGCGCGTGACCAGAACAGAGATCCACGCCGTCGCGCAGCGCATCGGCGCGGAGTTCAGGCCCGAGAAGGTCATTCTGTTCGGCTCCCACGCCTACGGCACGCCTTCGGAGGACTCGGACGTTGACTTGCTCGTGATCATGGAGCACAGCGGCAGCGGTGTCGCGCAGGCCATCGAAATCGTGCGCCGAGTGAGGTCGAGAATCCCGGTGGACCTCGTGGTGAGGACTCCACAGGAGATGCATCAGCGCCTCCAGTGGAACGACTTTTTCCTCAAGGAGGTCGTGAAGCGGGGGGAAGTGCTCTATGAATCCGCTCACCCGTGAGTGGATCGATAAAGCCGAGGGCGACTTCGCCACCGCTGGCCGCGAGTTGCGGGCGAGGAAGAACCCCAACTACGAGGCCGCTTGCTTCCACGCGCAGCAATGCGCTGAGAAGTACCTGAAGGCTATTCTCCAAGAGCAATCCATCACGTTTGGCAGGACTCATAACCTGATTGCCCTCCTGGACCTGCTACTGCCGCTCGCGGGGGCCTGGGAGGACGCTCGCCCGCATCTTGAGATCCTCAACGTGTACGCCGTTGCGGTCCGTTACCCCGGCGAGTCCGCTGACAAGCCGTCAGCGCGGGAGGCCGTGCGCCATGCAACTGCAGTACGGAGCACCGCCAGGCGTAGCCTGTCCTGGCCAGCCTGATCTCGGCGGTTACCCACCGCGGAGTCCGCGGAGTACACGTCCTTGCCCCCCAGGCCATGCGTATAGGGTAGTGGTATGGGACCGGTCCCGGGCCCGGGAGAACTACCAGCTCTACCTGATTCTTCAGTTCCTGTCGCCGCGTCTTGGCGCGATCAGTCAACTCATCAAGTCCTTGGGCATGGAGCCAGTGCTGTTCATAGGCGAACCGGTGTTCTTCAAGAGCGTGTATGAACGTGGTATTCGAGAAGATCTGCTCAAGTTCTCCCTCATCATCGTCGCCAGCGTTCCGGTGCTCCGCATCTACCCGTTCGTCCAGAAGTACTTCGCGAGAGGCGTCATGATCGGCTCCATCAAGGGATGATGCGACATTCCCGCCACCCGATCGGCGACGTACTCGACCACGCCTGCTTGACAACAGGCGCGGCAATCGTCACGGTCGACGGAGTGGACTCTGTCTGAGCGGGTGTGTACTTGGCCGCTGAACGGGTAGAACTCAACGGGGTCAGGTACCGGGTTCCGGACGCTCCGGTTGCCGTGGTGTGCGTCGACGGCGGCGACCCGGAGTACTTCGAGGCCGCACGGGCGGCCGGGTGCATCCCCACCGTCTCCCGCTTCATGAGTACCGGCTTCAGCGGTATCGCGCACTGCGGCATCCCCAGCTTCACGTGCCCCAACAACATGTCGATCGCCACCGGCGCGCCGCCGAAGGTCCACGGCATCTCCGGCAACTTCTATCTCGACCGCGCGACCGGCCAGGCGGTGGTCATGACCGGCCCGGAGCTGATGCGCTCGCGCACGGTGTTCGACGTGCTCTCGAAGGCCGGCGCCGGGACCGTGGTCGTCACCGCCAAGGACAAGCTCCGCACGCAACTCGGCAAGGGCCTGGACGTCGCCGCCGGCAACGTCTGCTTCTCCTCCCAGCACGCCGACCGCTGCACGGGCGCCGAGAACGGCATCACGGACGCCCTGGGCTTCGTCGGACAGCCGCTCCCCGACATGTACTCCGAGGAACTGTCGCTGTTCGTGCTCGACGCCGGCATCCGCTTCCTGGAGCGGGACGATCCGCCGGCGCTCCTGTACCTGTCGCTGACCGACTACGTGCAGCACAAGTACGCGCCCGACCATCCCGCCGCGCTCGCCTTCCATGCGGCGCTCGATCGACGCTTCGCGCGGCTGGAGGAGCTGGGCGCCACCGTCGCCCTGACCGCCGACCACGGCATGAAGGACAAGTGCGCGGCCGATGGGAGCTACAACATCGTCTACCTGCAGGATCTCCTGGACGAGCGCTTCGGCGCGGACCGCACCAGGGTGATCTGCCCGATCACCGACGCGTTCGTCGGCCATCATGGATCGCTCGGCGGATTCGTACGGGTCTACTGCTTCGGCGGCGTGCGGCCGCGCGCCGTGGCCGACTTCATTCGCCCGCTCGACGGGATCGAAGAGGTGCTGGAACGTCAGGATGCGGCGCGGCGGTTCGATCTTCCCGCCGACGTGGAGGGGGACGTGGCGGTGATCTCCACGGCCGACTACTGTGTCGGCATGGGGCGCGCCGATCACGACCTGGCCGACCTGCACGGCGAGCGGCTGCGCTCCCACGGCGGACTGTCCGAGCGCGACGTGCCGTTCATCCTCAGTCGGCCGCTGAACGCCGGCTACCGCGCGCGGGCGCGGTCGGAGCGACTGATGAACCACCACGTCTTCGACTACGCCATCAATGGCACGGGGTGAGGATTCGCCCGTGGCACCGCGCACGGCCCGCGCCGCCGTCTACGACGCACCCAACACGCCGTTCGTCGTGCGCAGCTACCCGCTGCGCGACGCGCGCCACGACGAGGTGCTGGTGCGGGTCACCATGTCGACCATCTGCCGCTCCGACATCCATTCCTATCAAGGGCACCGTCCCAACCCGTGCCCGGGGATCCTCGGCCACGAGATCATCGGCGTCATCGATCAGATCGGGGCGGACATAGAGACCGACCTGCGCGGCGATCCCGTCGCGGTCGGCGACCGGATCACCTGGACCGAGTACTTCCACCACGGCCCCTCCTACTACCGGGAGGTGCACGACCTTCCGCAGAAGTCGGCGGGGGTGCGGAAGTACGGCCACGACCTGGTCGCCGACGACCCCCATTTCCTGGGCGGCTTCGCCGAGTACTGCTACGTCCTGCCCGGCACCGGAATCCTGAAGCTGCCCGACGAGTTGAGCGACGAGGAGGCGACCCCGATCAACTGCGGCGTCGCCACCGTCGTCGCGATCACGGAGGCGACGCGGATCGGCATGGGCGACGTCGTGGCCGTGCAGGGGCTGGGCCTGCTGGGGCTGTACGCGTGCGCGATCGCCAGGACGCGCGGCGCCAAGCGAGTGATAGGCCTGGACGCCGTGGGCGACCGCCTGGAGGCGGCCAGGCAGTTCGGCGCGGATGCCGTGATCGATGTCTCCGGCCGTGGCTCGGATGACGTGGTGGCCGCCGTGCGCGAGCTGGCGCCGCCGGACGGCGTCGACGCCGTGATCGAGGTGTGCGGCAACGCCGCCGTGGTCCCTGACGGACTGGAGATGCTGCGCGTCGGCGGCCGCTATACCCTGGGCGGCATCGTCACCCCCGACGCCGACGTCACCATCGACGCCAACGTGTTGGTCAAGAAGTGGATCACCCTGCGCGGCGTCCACAACTACCACCCGCGGCACCTGATACAGGCGCTGGACTTCGTGGTCGCCAACCGGGACCGGTTTCCCTTCAAGCGGATCGTCGACGCCCGGTTCGGGCTCGATGAGCTTGACGAGGCGTTCCGCAAGGCGGCGGAGCGGACGGTGCTGCGCGCCGCAATCGTGCCCTGATGCAAGCGCCCGACCTGGCATTCGAGCCACGGGGACTGTTCATCGGCGGCGAATGGGTCGCCGCCCGGTCGGGGCGGACCATCACCAGCATCAATCCCGCCAACGGCGAATTGCTGGGCGCGGTGCCGCTGGCCGACGAGCACGACGTGGACCGGGCGGTGGCCGCCGCCAGGGCCGCGTTTCCGGCGTGGGCGGCGCTGCCGGTGACGCGCCGCGCGGACTGCCTGCGGCGGCTGGCCGATGCCGTCGAGGGCAACGCCGGCTCCCTGGCGCTGATGGACGCGGTGGACAGCGGCAACGCCATCTCCGGCATGCGCGGGGACATGGCCTGGACGGCCGACGCCCTGCGCTACTTCGCCGGGCTGGTCACCGAGATGAAGGGCCAGACCATGTCGCGCGAGCAGGGACACCTCAACCTGACCCTGCGCCAGCCCTACGGCGTGGTCGCCCGGATCAACCCGTTCAACCATCCGTTCCGTTTCTGCGCCGAGAAGGCGGCCTCCGCGCTCGCCGCCGGCAACACCGTGGTGATCAAGGGACCGGAGCAGGCGCCGCTGTCGAGCCTGAAGCTGGGCGAGCTGTGCGAGGAGATCTTCCCGCCGGGAGTGGTGAACATCGTGACCGGCGACGGCGCCACCGGATCCGCCATGGTGCGCCACCCGGACGTGGCGCGGGTCGGTTTCGTCGGCTCGGTGGAGACCGGGCGCCGCGTCGCCCGCGAGGCTGCCGAGAGCCTCAAGGAGGTGACCCTGGAGCTCGGCGGCAAGAACCCGATCGTCATCTTTCCCGACGCCGATCCGGCCAGGGCGGCGGCGCAGGCGGTGGCGGCGATGAACATGAACCGCCAGGGGCAGTCGTGCTCCTCCACCTCGCGGGTGCTGGTGCACCGCTCGCTGCACGAGCGCGTGAACGCCGAGCTGGTCAAGGCCGCGTCCGCGATCCCGATCGGTCTGCCCTGGCTGGAGGACGCCGAGATGGGGCCGATCGTGTCCCGGCCGCAGTACGAGCGGGTGCTCCGGTACGTCGCCTCCGGCCGGGAAGAGGGTGCCGAGCTGCTGACCGGCGGCGGCGCGCCGACCGCGCCGGAGCTCGCCTCAGGCTTCTTCATCGAGCCCACCGTGTTCGACCGCGTACGGCCCGAGATGCGCATCGGCAGCGAGGAGATCTTCGGCCCGGTGATGGCGATCATGAGCTGGTCCGACTTCGACGAGATGATCGAGGTCGCCAACGGCGTGATGTACGGGCTGACGGCGTCGCTGGTGACCAACGACTTCGCCGCCGCGATGCGCGCCGCCGAGCGGTTGCAGGCGGGCTACGTGTGGATCAACTCCTCGGGCCGCTACCTCGGCGCGCCCTACGGCGGCTGGAAGCAGAGCGGGATCGGCAAGGAGGAGTCGTTCGAGGAGTTGCTGAGCCACACGCGCGTCAAGAACATAAACATGCGCTGGTAGCTGCTTGAGCCGCGCAATGGGAGCAAACTGATGGGAATCAGCGTCGCGATGGTCGGGACCGGGGCGTTCGCGCAGGGGTTCATCCCCCTGTTCAAGGCGCACCCGCTGGTCGAGCGGATCGCCCTCTGCGATCTGGACGCCGAGAAGCTCAAGGACAACAAGGCCCGCCACGGGATCGCCGAGTCGTTCCCGTCGCTGGACGAGGTGTGCGCCTCGGACTTCGATGCCGCCGTCATTATCACGCAGCCGTGGCTGCACGGCCCGCAGGCGGTGCAGGCGCTGCGGGCGGGCAAGCACGCCTGGTCGGCGGTGCCAGCGGGACGGACGCTCGACGAGTGCCGGGAGCTGGTGCAGGCGGTGGAGGAGACCGGCCGCATCTACATGATGGCGGAGACCAGCTACTACTACCCGGCGGTCATCTACTGCCGCCGGCGCCATGCCGAGGGGGCGTTCGGCAGCATCGTCTACTCCGAGTGCGAGTACTACCACGACTGGGACCACGGGCTGTACGAGGTGGCCCGCTGGCGGGGCGGGGAGCGGTGGCGCTGGAGCGCCGGCGCGCCGCCCATGTACTACCCGACCCACTCCACCAGCCAGATCATGTCGGTGACCGGTGAACGCATGACGCGCGTGTCCTGCCAGGGGTTCGTCGACCACCACGAGGACGCCGTGTACCAAGCGGCCAACAACGAGTACGGCAACACTTTCAGCAACGAGGTCGCGCTGTTCGCGATGTCCGACGGCAGCGCCTGCCGCGTGAACGAGTTCCGCCGCATCGGTCACCCCGGCGCGGTACGGTTGAGCCTGTTCGGGACGGAGGGCTCGTTCGAGGAGGCCGTGGGCTCGCAACGGTTCCTGGGCAAGAGCATGGACGACGCGCTGGACGTGTCCGATCTGCTGAGCTGCAGCACGAAGCCGGCACATGCGGACCGCGGCGAGATGGGTGCCGTCACTTCGCGCGACGGCACCCATCTGGGCTCCGCGCCGATCCACCCGGTGGAGCGGCTGCCGCGCGAGTTCGCCCCGTTGCCCAACGGCCATTCCGGCGCCCACCAGTTCCTGGTCGACGACTTCGTCCGCGCCTGCCACGAGGGGACGCAGCCGCCCAACCACGTGTGGAACGCCGCCGCCTACACGGTGCCGGGCATCGTCGCCCACGAGTCGGCCCTCCGCGGCGGCGAGTTGCTCGACATCCCGGACCTCGGGACGCCGCCCGGATGATGACGGCAGTATCGCTTGGCTCTTCCCGGTTTCGTGCGGATGAGCGGGCCATGAGGTCGGCGGCGGCGAGGTCGACCGGTCCCTGATGTTGCCGGCATCGGCCCGGCAGCGGGCGCACCGGGAAAAAAGATCGAGGATTCTTGCCGCAGGGTCTTGACGGGGTTTCGCGCCCGCGAGGTGGCACGCCACCGCACGTACGCGCCCATTCCGGCCTCCCGGAAGCTCGGATGCCCGTTCGGCCGCCCAGCTCCCCTTTCAGCGCCCACTGAGCGTGGATCCGTTGCCGGTCGCGGACTCGACCCAAGGGGCTATATCAAAACCAGTATTACATTAACTTCATGAAGACCACCGCTCCTGCCACCGGCGCCGGCCTCGTCATCACCTCCACCGTCGGCGGCCTCTCCGACCGCGCGCTGCTGCGTCAGACCAGCACACTGGTCCGCCACGAGCGCCACCTGCAGGGCGCCATCATCGACCACCTGGCCGAGATCGAGGCCCGCCGTCTCTTTCTGCAGCGCGGCTGCTCCAGCCTGTTCGACTACGCGGTGCGCGAACTCGGCTACAGTGACGCTGCCGCCGGGCGGCGCATTGGCGCCGTGCGCTTGTGCGCCGACCAGCCCGGCGCGCGCGAGCGGCTGCGCGACGGCTCCCTGACGCTGAGCGCCGCCGCGGAGCTGCAGTGGGCGTTCGACCGTCAGCGGCGGCGCGGGTCCATCTCCGGGATCGCGTCGACCGCGCCGGCGGGCTCGGCACCGGCGAGCAGTCCGATGGGCTCAGCGCCGGCCGAGGCTGCGCGGGCGGACGCTCCGGTGGCGGATGCCGCGTCGGCAGCAACTCCGAGCCACCCCGAGCCTGTGCCCCCACTGGTGCTCGATGCGGCAGGAAGACAGAAGCTGGTCGAGGACGCGGCCGGCAAGAGCGCGCGCCAGGTCCGCCGGATGCTGGCCGACCTGGACCCGGAACTGGCGCCGCCGGGCGACCGCGTGCGCCCGCTTGGCGACGGTCGCTACGAGCTGAAGGCGATCATCGACGCCGATTGCCAGCAGGGACTGGAGCACCTGCGCGGGTTGCTCTCACATGTGGACCCGCGTATGACCGTGGGGCAGCTCGTCGGCCGCATCGTTCAGGAGGCACTCGACCGCCACGACCCGAGCCGGCCGCCGCGCCGAGCACGCACCAGCAGCGGGGCGGCACGGGGCGAATCCGAGCCCGCTCCGGCAGCGAAGGAGCAGGCCGCGCCGGAACCCGGTCACGCGGTGACGGTGCCGAACGCGGCGATCCTCGCCGGCACGACTCCGACGGCGGAGCGGACGTCGCACCCGACGCCGACCTCCGCGCCCTCGCCGACCCGGCAGGAAGCGACGGACCGCCAAGCCGCTGCCGGCACGAAGCCGGCAGGCGCCGTCGCTCCGACGGCGAAGCCGTGCGCTGCGGGCCGAGCGATTCCGGCGGCCGTGCGACGGCAGGTGTGGCAGCGGGACGGGGGGCGCTGCAGCTACCTGGACCGGCAGACCGGCCGCCGCTGCAACTCACGACATCGGATCGAGATAGACCACATCCTCCCCTATGCGGTTGGCGGTGGTGCCGATCCCGGTAATTTGAGGCTACTCTGCCGAGCTCACCACCGCCATCGCCACGCGCCGCACGGCTGAACGGTGGCTCCCGAAGGATCAGCCCCGAGGCCATCGCGGTCGCACTTTCCTCGGTTTCGCCCGCCAAATCCTGAAGACCCTCGCGTATAATGGGCCGCGAGGAGCAACGAGGAGCATCAGCATGGAACTCGCCTTGCATGAAGCTGAGACGTGTCGTCTTTCCGAGCTCGTGACCGCTGCAGAGAGCGGCGAGAAAGTCGTCATTACCAGGCATGGCGAGCCCGCCGTCGAGCTCGTCCGCTGCGATCACAGGCGTGGAGGCATAGACTTCAAGAAACTGGAGTGCGACCGCCGAAGACTCGGCATCAAAGGGGACGAAGAGAGGTGGCCGGGGGAATTCAACGATCCGTCATTCAGCCGCCGCGTGTTGGGACTGAGTGACGACGTCTAGGCGACTCCCGTGGGGCTAGGCGCGCGCGGCGCTGCACACGCGCTGTTTCGATCTTGGTGGCGGCGTTGATGAACAACGGACTCCGCAGCAGACGGTGCAGTGTTCAGCGGCGACCGGAACATGGCGTGGGCTCAAGCGTCGGCGTTGGAGGGGATCCTCAAGGGATTGCGCAGAGGAGGAAATGGTGACCCCGACGCCTATGCACCAAGTGCCGGCGCGTCCTGAACCGTCGCGCATACCCAAATAGGAAGGAGTGAAGACATAAAGAGAGAGCCGTCCTTCTGGGTGAAAGCCAAGTGGGACCAGGAGAGCCAGATATTCTGGTCAGAAAGCAATATCATTGGACTTCACATCGAAGCCGCGTCGTTGGACGAGTTCCAGGAAGTCATGATTGCACTCGTACCCGAATTGATTGCTGCCAGTCACGGTGAGGAGGAACTGATGTACCACGAGACAGAGCGCGCATGGGAGTACGAAAAGAAGGCGGCGTATGGCGAACAACTACTACAGGAAAGTGGTCAAGTTGATTAGAGAAGCTGGATTTGAACGTCTTCCGAAGAGCCAGCAACCCTCTGGAAAGAGAGTGTAGCTAAATTGATGGAGCACCGGATCCGCGTCGATGCCGTGCGTGTGGTCCATGAAGACGGCCGGCACAACGCGTTCACGGACCTGTGCGCCTTCGGAGGGCGCTACTACCTGACGTTCCGGAGCTGCCCCGACGGGCACATGATCTACCCGACGTCGCGCATCGTGGTCCTGGCAAGCAGCGACGCCGTGAGCTGGGAGCGGGTGCACTCGTTCGCCGTGCCGGGCCGCGACGTGCGCGACCCGCACTTTCTGGCGCTGGGCGAACGCCTGTTCGTGATCTCCGGGGCGGTGCGCGTCGGCCCCGGTGCTCCCGCGGCGTACGACATCGACCAGCACCAGGGGTTCTGCGCCTGGACCGAGGACGGCACCACTTGGCACGGCCCGCGCGCCATGGAGGGCACCGCCGGCTACTACGTCTGGCGGGCGGTGAGCCGAGACGGCGTGGCCTACCTGTGCGGGCGCCGCAAGCGGCGCACACCGCCCGGGAACGAAGCGGACGAGCTCCGCCTGCTGCAGGCCACGGTGCTGGCAAGCCGCGACGGATTCTCGTGGACGGAGGCAGGCGTCGTGCAGGAGGAGTACGGCGGCGAGACGGCGTTCCTGTTCGAGCCGGACGGCTCCCTGCTCGCGATCGTCCGCAATCGCGCCGCCGAGTTGCCCGCCCGCGTGTGCCGTGCCGGAGCGCCGTACCGCGCATGGACCGGGCGCGATCTGGACCGCAACATCGGCGGCCCGCTGCTCGTTCGCTGGGGCGGCAACCTCCTGGTCGGCGGCAGGAAGCACATCGCCCCGGACGGCCCGGTGACGGCGCTCTACTGGCTGACGGACGATCGGCTGCAGGAAGCGGCCGAGCTCCCCAGCGCCGGGGACAACTCGTACCCCGGGTTCGTCGAGCTGTCGCCGACCCGCGGTCTGCTGTCCTACTACTCCAGTCCCGTCGACACCGACGCCGGCGGATCCGGCGCGGGCGATCGGGCCGCACTGCGCCGCCCGTCGGCGATCCACCTGGCGGAGCTCAGCCTGCATCCGTAGCGCGGCGGTCCGCGTCTGGACCGGCGGCTCGAAATCGCCGTAGAGTGGACCGTCCACGCACGACGGAGGTACCTCTGACGCCGCCGCAGTCGGCAGCCAAACCCGCAGTCAAACCCGCAGTCCCCGGCCGGTTCCGCTCGCGGTCCGGGAGTCACGAGCTGCGGGATTCCCTGCGCGTCCAACGCCGGAGCCGGGCGCAGCGCATGCGGGTCCTCTACCTCATGCTGCTGCCGGGCATCGCGCTGGCGTTCGTCTTCAAGTACCTGCCGATCTACGGCGTGCTGATGGCGTTCACGGACTACCACTACGTGAAGGGGATCCTGGGCAGCCCCTGGAACGACTTCGCCTACTTCAAGCTCTTCTTCCAGGATCCGTTCTTCGGCCGCGTACTGCGCAACACGGTCATCATCCGCGTCTACCAGCTCGTCTTCGCGTTCGGGGCGCCGGTCGTGTTTGCCCTGCTGCTGAACGAGATCCGCAGCACCGCATTCAAGAAGACCATCCAGACCGTGTCGTACCTGCCCCACTTCGTCTCCTGGGTGGTGCTGGGACTGCTGGTCCGGCAGCTCCTCAATCCCACCTACGGGGTCGTGCCGTGGCTGTTCGGGCTGTTCGGGGCCGAGTCGGTGTACCTGTTGACCTACGCGCCCACGTTCCGGCTCCTGCTGATCGTCACCGGCATCTGGCAGGGCGTGGGCTGGGGGTCGATCATCTACTTGGCCGCGCTGTCATCGATCGACACCGGGCTCTACGAGAACGCCGCCATGGACGGCGCCAACCGCCTGCAGCAGGCCGTTCACGTCACCATTCCGGGGCTGGTGCCGGTCATGGTGATCCTCTTCATCCTGAGCCTCGGCAGGCTGCTGGAGGTCGGCTTCGACCAGATATTCAACCTCTACAACGAGGTCGTGTACGAGAAGGCCGACATTATCGATACCTACGTGTACCGCAGGGGAATCCTGGGCACGCAGTACGGCTACACGGCGGCGGTCGGCCTGTTCAAGAACGTCGCCGGCATCGTGCTGCTCATCGGCTCCAACCTGGTCATACGCAGGTTCAGCGAGTACGGGATCTGGTAGCCGATGCAGACCTACACGCGCGGCGCCGGCAGCCGCGTCTTCGACGCCTGCAACTACGCCATGCTGCTCGTGGCCGGGTTCCTGTTCTTCTATCCGTTCTGGAGCCTGGTGCTGACGTCGTTCTCCAATTCGATGGAGATCCAGCACATCGGGCTCAAGTTCTGGAACGCGACCTGGACGACCGAGCCGTACCGGTGGGTGTTCGAAGCGCAGTCGGTCTCCATCGGCCGAGCCTACTACAACTCCGTCTTCCGGACCGTGCTGGGCACGGGAGCGATCCTGATCGTCACGTTCCTCACCGCGTATCCGCTGGCGAAGGTGCGCCTGCCCGGTCGCACGCCGATCATGCTGTATTTCGTGATCACCCTGTTCTTCTCCGGCGGCCTGATCCCGACCTACCTGCTGATACGCCGCCTCGGCCTGATCGACACCCGCCTGGTGTACATCCTTCCCGAGGCGCTGAGCGTCTGGTACGTCATCATCGCCCGCAACTTCCTGATGGCGATCGACGACGAGATGGAGGAGGCGGCGCTGGTCGACGGCGCCGGCTATCTGACCATCCTCACCAGAATCGTGATGCCGCTGGCCAAGCCGATCGTCGCCACCATCGCCCTCTGGGCATCGGTCATGCACTGGAACGCGTGGTTCGACGCGCTCATCTACATCCGCGACGGCAACAAGCGGGTGCTGCAGCTCCTGCTGCACAAGATGATGAACCTGCTGCGCAATTTCGAGGAGTTCGAGGAGCTGAACATCCCGATGGAGATCACGCTTCCGCCCGCATCGGTGCAGGCGGTCACCGTGCTGGTCACCATCGGTCCGATCATCCTGGTGTATCCGTTCTTTCAACGCTATTTCGTCAAGGGCATCATGATAGGGGCGCTCAAATAGGGAGGGCCGCGTCTATGAGATGAATCGTACAACGCCATCGCGGCAGCGGTGCGCTGTCGCACGCTGTGGGTGCCATACCCACGAGAAGCTCATGAGGAGGAACACATGAGATACGGACGAAAAGGGACGGGTCTCCTGTTCGCGGCGTTGCTGCTCGCGGCGACGATCGCCGGCGCGGCGCCGACGGAGGAGGAAGCCTCCGGGCCGATGGAGATCGAATGGATCGGATCGTGGACCTACAGCGTGCCCGAGGACGCGCTGGTGGTGACCATGATCGAGGAGCGCTTCGGCGTCGACCTCAAGCTCAAGCAGGTCGACCTCAACGATGCCGACGAACGGAATCTGCTGGTCTCCACCGGCGAGCTGCCGGACGTCGGCGAGTTCATCCGCGGGCAGGATCCGCTCAAGATGTATCAGGACGGCCTCATGCGGTCGATCCCGAAGCAGATGATCCGCGACCACGCGCCCAACATGACCGAGCACTACGACAAGTACCCGGCGATCTGGCTGATGGCCAACGCGCCGGAGGACGCGGAGTCCGTGTACGTGCTGGCCGCCTACAAGGGCAACGGTCAGGGGGTCAGCGACCTGCCGAAGATCCGCATCGACTGGATCGAGAACGTGGGCATTCCCTTCGACGAGTCGCTGCTGATCGACTATACGCCGAGCGGCAAGGACCCGCAGTTCGACGGACGCTACCAGTTCTACGACGAGCAGATCACCATCGATGACCTGGAAACGATCATGTACGCGTTCCGCGACGGCGACCCGGACGGCAACGGCAAGAACGACACCGTCGCGCACGCCGTCACCGCCGCCCACCGCGGCATACGGCCGATCTCGGGCGCGTTCGGCGTGGACGGCTGGGTGTACTGGTGGACGTATTTCGATGACGGTGAGACCAGGCTCGGGGTCACCTCCGACCGCTGGAAGGAGGGACTGCGTACCCTGTCCAAGTGGTACGCGGACAAGCTGATCCCGCAGCAGCTCCCCGACTTCGGCTACAACGACGCCTGGGCCCTCATCGGCGAAGGGCGCTCGGGCATCTGGACCGACGGCATCGGCTTCGGCAACGAGACGCGTCCGCCGATGAACATCCTGATGCGTGATCCGGAGGCGAACGTGGCCGTCGTGCCGGGATTCACCGGTCCGGACGGCTTCGCCGGCGCGCCGTGGGACTACCCGCTGTGGGTCGTCTCCGGCGGGTATGGCGTGCGCGCGGATGTCAGCGACGAGAAGCTCGCCAAGATCCTGGAAATCGCCGACTGGACCAACTGGACCCGCGAGGGCTTCATCCTCATCCACTACGGAGTCGAGGGCCAGCACTTCGAGTGGGCCGGCGAACCGTATTACTCGTTCGCGGGGCGCATCGGATCGCAACGGCCGCCGCACCCCGACGGCATCTACGCGTTCCGCTACAACGTGCCCGACTGGTTTCCAGAGATCGCCGGCGACCCGCAGCAGACCGCGGTAAACGCCGAGCTGACCGCCGGCAAGTGGTCCTGGGTGTCGAACAGGCCGTACCGCTACGACGTATTCGTGGAGACCGATTTCCAGGAGGTGCGCCAGCAATACGGCACCGCGATGGGTACCCTTCATTCGGAGTTCATGTGGCGGATCATCACCGGCCAGGGCGACCTGGACGCCGAGTGGGAAGGCCACGTCGAGCGCTTCATGAATGCGGGCGGCAGCGCGTTGCTCGCCGAGCTCAAGAAGGCGCCGATCGTTCCCGAGCTGGAGATGGGCAACAAGGTGATAGGCCCGTAGCCGGCTGCCGCCCCGCAGGCGGCTTCAGGCGAGGGGGAGGACCGGCGGTCCATCCCCCTCGCTTCGATTCTTCTCATTGATCCAGGAGGAGTCATGGACGACACCTCGTTTTCGGCCGACCTCAGCGTGGAGATCGACCCCCGCGCAGGATTCCCGACACCGGTGCGCATGCAGATCGACTTCGCTCCCATCCTCGGCGCGCGCTCGGGCGACCGCTTGGTCGATCCGCACACCATCGTCGTCAAGCGGAGCACGTCGGCCGGCACGCGCGAGTATCCGGTGCAGTTCGCGGAGACGCTGTATCACTCCAACCGGGGCTGGGTGGCGTGGATGGTCGACGCCGCGCCGGCCGGCAGCGCGTGGTCGATCGAGTGCTCGCTCCGTGCCGAGGACGGCAGCATGGCGGCGGCGCCGCATCTGCCGATCGTGGGAGTGGGCGAGGAGCTCGCCTACAACGGATCGCGCTGGCAGCCGCTCGACGCTCCCGGCCGCCACCCGTTTCCGATGGCCGTGGACTGGGACGGAGACGGCCTGGTCGACGTCCTGTGCGCCTGCCACCACAGCAACGTGATCGGCATGCCGTGGGGGGCGGTGTTCTTCTGGCGCAACATCGGCAGCAACGCCGAGCCGCGCTTCGCGCCGCCACTGCGGCTGTCGGCCGGCGGCATCGATCAGCAGCAGCTCAACGGCACCATCGAACGGTTCTCGGAGCCGCGGCACGGCTACATCAGCGAGGACTACATAAGCTGCGACACCTTCGACTGGTTCGGGAGCGGCCGGCTGGACCTGGTCACCATCAGCCGCCACGGCGGCATCAAGGTGTACCGCAACCTGGGGACCCTGGACGCTGCGGGCCTGCCGGAGCTGGAGCTGGCCTGCCGCGTGCCCTTTCCGGAGGGCTTCGGCGTCGGCCGCTACCTGCACGTGCGGGCGGTCGACTGGGATTCAAGCGGGCGTCCGTCGCTGGTGATCGGGTCGCGCGCAAAGGACAAGCGGCACCGCTCCGAGAGCGAGCAGATCTTCCTGATGCTGAACGACGGCCGGGACCCGGAAGGCGGCGACTGGCGCTTTCGATCCGGCCCGTTTCCGATCTCGGGAGGGCGCATCTTCGGGTCGGACAACAAGCTCGCCGACTGGCGCACCTGCAACTTCACCAACGGGCGGGCGCTCAGCTTCGACGTGGCCGACGTCGACGGCGACGGCGCCCTGGAGCTCCTGTGCTGTCACGTGGAGCGGTTCCACGGACCGTGGATCGAGGTGTGGCGCAACGTCGGCTCGCCCTCGGAGCCCGAGCTCATGCTGGACGGCACGCTGCCGTGGAGCCGGGACGACATGGCGTTCGGCTTTCGCTTCGTCGACGACGCCGCGTTTCGCGGCTGCCTGCGCGCCAGTTGGTACAGCGATCACGGATTCCGCTACTTCCGGCAAGTCGGCGACGACCCGTGGCACCCGGACAGCTTTCGCGACTCGGGCCCGCTGCTCGGCGAGGGCTGCAAGGTCAAGCACTGCGGGATGGTCAAGGGCGATCCGATCGACGTGCGTGGGGACGGGGCGTTCGACCTGGTGTGCGGCAACCTGGCCGGCTACATCACCCTGGTACGGAACCGCGGCACGCGGGATGCGCCGGCGTACGCGCAGCCCGAACGGGTCACCGATGCCGGAGGCGTACCGGTACGCGTGTATCGCGAGGGCCTGATGAAAGATCAGAACTCCGAGGGCCCGTGCGGACAGCTCAAGCCGCTGGTCTGCGACTGGGACGGGGACGGCAGGCTGGACATCATCGTCGGCAACAACAGCAACCGCCTCGTCTGGCTGCGCGGCTACGATCCGGCGGAGAATCGCTACGAAACATGGCTGCAGCTCGGGGTCCGCGGGCTGCACGACCCGTTCGGCTTCCGCAAGGGCCCGGCGGCCGCCGACTTCGACGGAGACGGCCGCCTGGAGCTGGTGGCCGTCGACAGCAAGGGCAGGGTCAGCATCTTCGCGCAGGGGCCGGGCGCCGACGGGGCGCGGGTGCTGGAGCCGCCGGTGCCGCTGTGCTTCGCCGACGGCGCGGAGATCATGAACGCCGACATCGGGCAGGCGCTCGCCGACGCCGAGGGCGTGCCGTTTCCGCAGGGGCTGCCGGGCGTCTGGAGGGAGCCGGCGGCCACCCTCGCCGCCTGCGACTGGACGGGCACCGGCACCCTGGACCTGATCGTCTCCTCGTGCTGGTACACCTTCGTGATGGAGAACGTCGGCAGCAACGCGGAACCCCGGTTCGACCGCCCGCGGCCGATCCGGGACGAGCGGGGAACGCCGGTCAAGGTCTCCCAGCACGAGAGCCACGTGACCGCCTGTGACTGGGACGGCGACGGCACCCCCGACCTGATCGTGGGCGGCGAGTCGGGCGGGCTGTACTTCTTTCACCACGACTGGGTCAGCGGCATCTACCACCGGGCGGAGGTCGCGGGAAGCGGGTGATGGGGCCGATCGAGGTCGTCGGCGAGGTTGCCGTAGCCGCCGGCCCCGGCGCCGCCGGCCACGGCGCTGCCCACCGGGCGTGGCCGTCGCTGGAGCGCGCGGCCGACGGCGGCTTGGTGGTCGCCTACAAGGTCGGACCCGACCACCACAAGACCGACGACGGGGTCGTCTGGGTCGCCCGGTCGGAGGACGGCGGGCGGACGTGGCCGTTCCGGCGGCCGGTGGTCGCCGAGCCGGGGTGGGACGTGTTCACCCATCACGGCCTGACCCGCCTGGCCGACGGCAGCCTGCTGCTGCACTGCGTGCGCGCCCGTCACCTCGGCGCGGAGGAAGCCGGAGACGCGGGCGAGGGCGCCTTCTTCGCGAGCGGCGCCTTCATCCGCTCGTCCGACGGCGGCCGGACGTGGCGGCCGCACGGTCCGCCGCTCCAGATGCCGTTCATCAGCGCCACCGGTCGGGGGTTCTGCTACGGGAAGATCCAGGAGTTGGCCGGCGGCGCGCTGATCGTCCCGTTCTACGGCACTCCGGCCGACCGCACCGACGAGCTGCAGCGCGTCCTGGCGATCGTCCGCTCCGACGACGGCGGCCGCTCGTGGCGGCAGCACTCGTTCGTCTCCGCGGACCCGTCCTCGCCCCTGCGGCCGAGCGAGACCGATCTGCTGCGGCTGGGCGACGGCCGGCTGCTTGCGATGGTGCGCGCCAACGCCAGGAAACGGCTGTACCGCGCCTGGTCCAAGGACGACGGGCTCTCCTGGAGCGAGCTCGAGCCCACGCCGATGCCGGGCCAGTCGCCGGCGCTGCTCGCGCTGGAGTCCGGCGCCATCCTGTGCGCCTACCGCGAACGAACTGAGGAGGCGTTCGGCCTGGGCTGCGCGGTGAGCCGGGACGGGGGAGCGAGCTGGCAGGTCCTGGGCAGCCTGTACGCCGGCGACAGTGGCGATTGCGCCTACCCGTCAATGGTGAAGCTCCCCGACGGCACGGTCTATGTTGCGTTCTACACCAGCCCGCGCCAGACCGCCGACGGCCCCGACTCCGAGATCCGCGGACTCATCATCGCCGACCCCACGGCGACGGTTTTGGGGCGCTAACCGAAGTTGGCCAGCAGGTACTCCGCGATCGCGTCCTCGACGCTGCGGGTGACGCTCTGCAGGATGAACCTGCGGCCGCCGACTCCGTAGCGGCCGAAGTTCCAGTCGTACACCATCTCCGGCCGGTCGCTATCCCAGGGCGGACTGAAGTGGATCTCCTGACTGAAGACAAGCTCACCCTCATCCGGCGCGAAGCAGGACACGACGATCCGCAGGTGCAGCTCCACGAGCCCGTACTGCGACCTCGTCAGTGCGCCGCGCGCCAGCGTTGCGTCCAGAACCCGCTCGACGTCATCCCGCCCGATCGGGCAGTCCAGGTCCACGAACACCCGGTACCCGAGCTCGTCCGGGTTCTCCTTGCGGATGGCCTCATGCAGCCACGACGGTGCGTCGGCATGCGCGCCGGCCGCCACGCAGAACAAGAGAGCCACGGGCGCGAGCCTGAGCGCGGTTGAGATCGTCACGGTCGAGAGCACTCCGTCTTCGCGAGACGGGGCCGCTTCAGCATACCATGGAGGTGGCCGCGCCGCGGTTGGCCGGCTTCTGGAACAGGATCTGCTGGCGCGGGGTGAGCGGAACCGAGGTGGGCTCAGGCACGCGGCGCGTCGACCAGGCGATGTGGGACTGGCAGTACTTGTAGATGAGGGTGCGGCGCCGGTGGCTGCCCTTCCAGGGCGCAGTGCCGTGGGTCAGCGCCTCGGAGAACAGCACCACCGACCCCGCCGGCGCCTCCGGTATCACCACGCCGGGAGCCAGGTCGTCCCCGTCCATCATCTCCCAGTGTCCGTGCGTCAACGCGGAGATCGGGTTGGGGCGGACGAAGTTGCTCTTGTGGCTTCCCGGAACGCAGCAGAAGCCGCCGTACGCCGGCCCGGTGTCCACCAGGTTCCACGACACGACGGTGAAGCCGTTCTGAATCATGCCGTCGCGCACGTGGTAGGACTCGCCAGGCGAGTACGGCGCGTTGCCGCCGTGGAGCTGGCCGAAGTCCATGCCGGCGTCCATGTTGATGCCGAACAGGCGGTCGAGGCGGAACCAGTCGCCGAGCGTGGTCTGCAACAACGGCATGATCCCGGAGTGGTCGAGCAGATCACAGAACGGTGTGCCCCACTCCAGAAACCCCGCCAGCGGCGGCACTTTGCCCGGAGCTATCCCGAAGCGGATCTCCTCCCGTGGCAGCGGCAGGCGCTGGGCGTCGATGAGCCGGTTCAATTCGTCGAGCTCGCCCCGGCCCAGGACGCCGGGAATCACCAGGAACCCGGCCAGGTCGAACAGGTAGCGCTGCATCTCCAGATCGTGGTCCATCGATCCCCTCTGCCCGCCGGAACGCGGTCGCCGAGCCGCTATCGTGAGTCGGATGCCACTCCGGTGTCGCCGGCGTCGATGCCGAGCCCGGCCGCCGCGGTGACGAAGTGCTCCCAGATGTCGCGCGCGATCGGGACGCCGTGCCGCGTGCGGTGGGCGCGGGCGCGCGCCTCGGCCAGCCCCGGGTAGAGCACCTGGTCATTTCCGGCGGCGGGCGCGCTCTCGCGGATCGAGGCGAGCAGCGCGTCGTTGCCGTCCAGCACACCGGAAAGCGGCTGGAAGAGGTCGGCGCGCAGCAACAGAAAGGTCACCCCCTGGTGGCTCATGAGCGGCACGCCTTCATCCGGCACCGCGTGCGCGTCGGCGCCGGTGAACGACCGGCCGAGCAGCTCCACCGCCAGCATGATCGCGAACCCCTTGTGGCCGCTGGTCTCGCCGCCGAAGGGCAGGTAGGCCCCGCCGGCGAAGAAGTCGTCGGGATCGGTGGTGGGGCGCCCTGCGGAGTCGACGATGCTGGCCGGCGGCAGCCGCTCGCCGCGCGCCTGCGCGTTGGCCACCTTGACCCCGGACAGGGCGGTGGTGGCGAAGTCGATGACCACCGGCGCCTCGCGGCCGGCGGGGAAGCCCATGCAGAACGGATTAGTGTCCAGCAGCCGGTCGCGGCCTCCGAACGGTGCTGCGCGCGCGCCGGTGACCGCGAAGCCTCCCGCACAGATCAGCGAGATCAATCCCTCCGCGGCGGCCAGCTCCGCGTAGTGGCCGAGCCGGCCGATGTGGTTGGCGCGCACCAGAGCGCCGACCGCGACGCCGGCCTCGCGCGCCAGCGGGATCGCTTCGCGGGTCAGATGCTCGGCGGCGACCTGGCCGAAGCAGAGCTCCCCGGACACCAGCAGGCGGCCGGCCTCACGCTCCAGCACGCGCGGCTCGGCTCCGGGCACCAGCTCGCCGCGCTCGATCTCGCCCAGGTACTTGGGGATGTGGAAGATGCCATGCGTGTGCACGCCGGCAAGCTCGGCGCCGACCAGATGCGCCGCCAGCGTGTCGGCGGCCTGTGCGGGGGTGCCGACCGCGGACGCGACGTGCGTCACCAGCCGGTGCAGTGCGTCGGGCTGAACGACAACCGTATCCATGTGCTCGGTGGCAATCGTATCACGAGGCGTCCCTCGGACCGGGAACGGCGGTGATGCGGTAATCTGTCACCGTGTCCGGACCGGTACGGCGGTCCGCGCGTGGGAGGAGCGATGCCTTTCGATCAGAGCGTGCCAAACCGGGGCGCGGTGGCCGAGCCGATCCTGACGGCCGAGCCGATTTTGCTGGACGACCGCCAGATGCGGGAATTCGTCACGCGCGGCTACCTGACGTTTCGTCTCGACCTGCCGGAGGCCTTCCACCGCCGGGTCCGGGAGCGCGCCCTGGAGGACATCGGCCGCTGCGAGGCGGCCGGCATCCGTTCGCCGCTCAACAACGCGCTGCCGCGCATACCCGAGCTGCGGCGGGTGTTCGACCATCCCCGCGTCGCCGGGGCGCTCACCAGCATCCTGGGCGCCGGCTACTACCTGCACCTGCACCGCCACATGCACGACAACCGGCCCGGCAGCGATGCGCAGACCATCCACCAGGACAGTCTGGGCAACAGCCGGTACGCCGTGGACGGCAACCGCCGCCACCACCACTGCCGCTGGGCGATGGCCTTCTACTACCCGCAGGACACGACGCTCGACATGGGTCCGAGCGCGGTGGCGCCCGGCTCGCAGTACCTGACCGAGGGAGCGGGGCTGGACGCCGAGCAGGCGCTCGAAGGGCCGGCCGGCACGGTCACGGTCGTCCACTACGACCTGTTCCACCGCGGCCTGGCCAACCGGAGCGGCGATACGCGGCTGATGATCAAGTTCCTGTTCGCGCGCATGGAGGATCCGGTGCGGCCGAGCTGGAACGCGGCGCAGGCGGCTTGGCCGGAGGAGCCGGGCTCAGATGCCCGCGACCGGCAACGGGTGTGGCGCCATCATTGGCGGTGGTTCCGCGGCGAGTCCGCCGCCAACGGTGACGGGGCGGCGACGGACGTGCGTGCCTTGGAGCGTGACCTGGACCACGCCGACGAGTGGCGCGGCCTGGCCGCGGCCTACGGGCTGGGCGCCGCCGGCGCTGCCGGTGCTCCCGCCCTGCTGGCCGCGCTGACCGGGAGCGATCCGGTCGCGCGGCGGCGCGCCGCGTACGGGTTCGGGCCGCTCGGCCGGGCCGGCGTCGGTGGGCTGACCGAGGCCGCCGGGCATGACGAAGCCGAGGTGCGCGCCCGTGCCGTGGACGTGCTGGGTGACGCGGGGCGGGCCGCCGGTGGCGCGGTGCCGGCGCTCGGCGCGCGCCTCCGCGACGAGTCGTCCGACGTGCGTGCGCTGGCCGCCGATGCGCTGGGGATCGCCGGACAGGGCAGCACCGCGGGCGGAGAGGCGGCCGCCGGCCGTGCCGCCCGGGAGCTCACCACGGCCATGAAGGACGCGGACGCGGTCGTCCGGCGCAACGCCGCGCTGTCGCTGGCCCGCCTGGGACCCGCGGCGGCGGACGCGGTGCCGGCGCTGGAGCGGGCCCTGGACGAGGAGGACCACTACGTGCGCGGCTACGCCGTGCAGGCGCTGCGCCGCGTCGCGACGCCGCGCGCCACGGCCGCGCTGCTGCACCACCTGGAGACCGCCCGCTGGGACCCGCGGCAGGACGCCCTGGGCGCCGGCGCCGCGTGAACGCCGTCTGAGGAGCCCCGCGCCCGCGCGGCCGGATCTCTCGCACCACATCGTCACCAACCGGCGCGTTCGGCCGGACGGCCGGTTGGATGCGTGGCATCCGCGGCCGGACCCCACGGGCGCGATCCGTCACGCGGCGGTGCCGTTCGCGGCGCTGGGCCGCCGTGACCACCGGCCGGCGCCGCTGCAGGCCGACGCCCTGTGCGCGGCCGTCCGCGCGGACCTGGGGCGGCAGGGCGACGAGCACCGCGACGTGCTGTTCTTCATCCACGGCCACCGGCTGTGGCTGCCGGGGCTGCGGCTGGGGCTGCTGCGCGAGCTCCACGACCGCTACGTCGCCGGACCGCGGGGACCGGTGGGGGTGATCGTCTTCTTCTCCTGGCCGGACCGCGGCTGGCCGTGGTCGGAGGATGACGAGGCGTATGCGTCCGGGGACGACTTGTTCGCGCGGGGGTCCGGTCTGCTGGCGGCGCTGCGCGATGCCGCCGGCGGCCGGCTGCACCTGCTGGTGCAGTCGTTCGGCCATCACCTGCTGGCCGGCATGGTCGCCCGCGCGGTCGCGGAGGGCCACGATCGGCCTCCGTTCCGGAGTTGCCTGCTGGCCGGCGCCGATGTCCCGCAGGCGTCGATCGGCTCCGGCGGTGTCACCCTGACCAGCCGCGGCGATGCCGGCCGGAGCTACCGGTTCGACCAGATGCACCGTCTCGCGGAGCGCACGGTCGTCTACTACGACCCGCGCGACCGGATCCTTCCCGCCGCACGTGCGCTGATGATGAACCGCTACCCGCGCCTGGGGAGGCTCGGCTGCGCCGGCCTGCAGGTTCCCGACCACATCACCTGCCGGGACGTGAGCGGGGCCGGCGACCTGCCGCGCTGGCCGCTGGCACACCACCGCTCCTTCATCACCTCGCGGGCGGTCGCGGCGATGATGGCGGCTCAGATCCGCTGCTGAGCGGCGCCCTCCTCCCACGATTTGTGGCGGGCGTAGCTGTGCCGGAACTCGCGGGTGGCCGCGAACGCGGGCGGCAGCGGGCGGCCGCCCGGCAGGCTGAGCCACAGGCGCAGCATCAGCCGGCCGGCGTCGCCGCCTGCGTCCGCGAAGGCGGAGCGGGCGTGCAGGACATCGTAGTTGTTGGCGACCAGCACGTCGCCCGGATGCATCGCGAACTCCAGGGCCAGCTCGTCGCAGACCGCGTCCATCAGGTCGAGCGCCGCCCGCTGCCCGGCCGTGAGCGGCGGCACCTCCGCGAAGCGTTGAGCGGAGTCGATGTACTGCCGCTTGTAGAGCGTGCAGAGCCGTCCCCGGTGGAAGTTGAAGATGGGCACCGTCTGAACCCGCGGGGCGCCGGCGGGCTGCTGGCCGCGCAGGTCGAAGTGGAACGGCTGCTGCAGGACCACGGCCAGATCGGGAGCTTCGCGCACGATGCGGTTGAAGGCGGCGACGCTGGAGACGATGCGGCTGCGTCCGCCGCGGGCGGCGGTGCGCACGCACAGCAGCATGAAGACGTCGGCGCCGTCGTTGTGGAAGGTCAGGTCGCGGCTGGTTTGGAAGTAGCGGACGTCGCCGTCGCCGATGTCGCGGCCGGTGTCCTGCACGCGGTGCAGAAGCAGCCCTTCGCGGTCCTGCGGCTCGGCGGCGCCGAGATGGGTGCCCAGCCCCCAGAGCAGCAGCTCCAGCTCCCGATCCGTGTGCTCCGCGACCGGGAAGCCGCGCAGCAGCACGACGCCGCGCCCCCCTTCCAGGCGTCCGGCGATGTCGTCGCAGAGCCCGGCCACGGTCGGCAGCGGGAAGTCGCGGCGCGTCACCGCGAACGGCACGTCTCCGTCCGTCGCGCGGCGCGCGGCGGCTCCGGCCGCGGCCAGCTCCGCTGCCTGCGCGGGCGACAACCCGATCACCCAGTCGTCGCTCCCGGCCAGCTCGGCTCCGTCCCACGCCGCCGGCGTAGGCAGGGGTTCGCGCAGGAACCCGCCGCCGCGATCCGCTTCGGTCATCACCCTATCCTCGCGTTCCTTGTCTCGAGCACCAGCACCCAGTCCTGGATGATCGGCGGCCGCGGCGGCTGCCAGCAGCCCCCGCCGTCCGGCGCGGCCGTCCCGGCGTCGTGATCGCTGCCGCGGCGCGGGTCGAACCACGACGCCCGGTAGCGGGCGCCCGGCTCGATCCCGCAGACCGTGACGATACAGCGGGTGGGGACGAAGATCACGCGCACCTCGCCCGGGATCCCGGCGGCCAGGGGCTTGAGCGTTGCCGCGAGCGGGTCGTAGTAGTGCCCGCCGGCCCAGGTGATCCACTCGGCATGCGGACCGAACCGCCACCAGCGATAGCGTTCCAGCAGCCGCCGGCCCAGTCCCACCTGGGCGGAGCCGGGGAACGCCATCGCCACGTCCCACGGGTCGTCGTCGAACGCGTCGCCGAACACCCGCGGGTCGTGGCCGAACGGCTCCTCGCGGGTGTTCACCTGCCAGATGCCGCTGGCGCCGTAGGTGTGGCCGGCCGCGCCGCGGAGCATCGATCCCCAGAACATCAGGCGCTGCACGTTCTCCCAGTTCCAGCCGCCTTCGCCTTCGTAGCAGCCTTCGCCGAGCAGCCGCGGCAGGCGGGGGGAGGCGTCGAGGCGGGTATCGAGCTCCTGCATGACCCGCGCCACCGTGATCACGTCATGCAGGCCGCACTGCGCCATGTCCAGGTCGAGCAGCGAGGCGTCCTCGACCAGGTCGAGCGACCAGCTTCCGGAGCTGGGATGAATGGAGACGGGACGGCGGTACGGATCGGCGGAGCGAACGTAACGGGTGATGGACGTCCACTCGGCGCGCGCCGCGCGCTGGTGCGCGAGCAGCCGCTTCGAGGGCGGTTCGGCGGGGGCCATCCGGGCGCGGTGCAGGTCGCCCCACAGCTCCGAGGTGTAGAACGGCATGAGCGCCTCGCCGGCGATGCACCACACTACCGGCCAGGCGCCGTAGCGGGCGATCAGGTTGCGCCAGTGCCGGCGCAGCACCTCGGCGCCGGCGAACTGCATGAAGTAGCCCCAGGAGCCGACGATGGCCGGGACCATGCCCAGCTCGACCACGTGCTCGATGCGCCGGTCGGCGGCGTCGAACCAGGCGGAATTGAGCGCCGCGAAGTCCTGGCTCCAGGGAAAGCCGGCCTCGTTGGCGCCACGCGGGTCGAACGGCGGCATGTCCGGGTAGAGGCCGGCGACCAGCAGCGCGACGGAGAAGCCCTTGCCGGCGCGGTCGGCGGCCAGCCGCTGGAAGTCCTCCGGCCAGCTCAGGCGGTGCACCAGACCCATCCACCAGGTATCGGCCAGCCACAGGAACGGCGTCCCGTCGGCGTGCCGCAGATGGCGGGCACCGGGGTCCACGCGCCGCAGCGGCCCGTGCCGGTAGAGCGGGTTGGCCTCATCGGGAGCCGGCTCGACCTCGATCACACCGGTGCGGCCGTGCAGCGCCGCGTTGCCGGGGTCCGAGCAGCGGGTGACGAACCGGTGCCGGCCCACCGCCGGCGAGGCATAGCGCACGCCCCAACGCCCCGCGCCGGCTTCGAACGCCGGGATGGTCAGCTCCCGGCCGTCGGGACCGGTGACCAGGACGTCCAGCTCGACATCGGACGCACCCGCGCCTGAATGGTCGGAGGCGTACTCCCAGGAGCACACCCGGTTCTGCGTGACGTGGAGACGCTGGTTCATGTCAGCGGCGCCCGCGGCCGTCGCCCGGACCGTCGTCCGGGGGCAGGGTGACGAGCACGTCGACGGAGTCGGGCTGGCGGCCGATCTCGACCACGCGGTTGACCCTGACCCCGCCGCAACGGCTGCAGCGGTGCACGAGCTGCGGCCGTCGGCCGCTGCGGCGCAGTCCGACCGGCTGCATCAGTCCGCCACAGCGGCTGCGGCGGTCACCGGGCTCCATGTCGACGTGCAGGGAGTACAGGCAGAACGGGCAGTGGTTGCGGTAGCTGCCATCGGTCGACGGCTGCACGTCGGCGCCGCAGCGCAGGCATTGGAAAGGAGCGTTCTCCGTTCTGCGGCTCATCGCAGCCGAAGCGCCCGAGCGGAATCGAACCGCCATCTCAAGCTTGGAAGGCTTGGGTATTGACCGTTATACGACAGGCGCGACGCCCGTCCACGGTAGGCCCGCCCCGTGCTCCTGTCAACATCGTGCCCGGCGTGCTACGGTTGCGCCGTGGGTCAACGAGGCGAGCTGTTTTCGAGCCGAACGACGGTCGGCAATCGCACCTATTTCTTCAACGTGAAGGAAAACCGGGCGGGCGATATCTATCTCAACGTGGTGGAGAGCAAGAAGCGCGGGGACGATGCCAACTTCGAGCGCCACTCGATCATGATCTTCGAAGAGGACATGGGCGGATTCCTGGCCAGCTTCGACAAGGCGATCCGCTTCATCCGCGCCCGCGAGCAGACCCGCCGCGGCTGGCCGGACACGTCCCGGACACCCGACCAGCTCAACCCCGAACCCGAGCGTCGCGAACCCGAGCGTCGTAGGCGTCCCTGATTCTGGCCAGCGTGTCGGCTGGCAGCGGGGTGCCATCGGAGATCAACGCGTTGGTCCGCAGGTGGCGGGGGTCGGTGGTGCCGACGATGGCGGTGCTGACGTCGGCCCGCGACAGGGTGAAACGCAACGCGAGCTCGACCAGCGGCATCTCACCGGCCAGCTCTCGTAGTCCCAACCGTTGCGCCAGGTCCCAGCTTTCGCCGAACCCGGCGGCGGGGCGCTCCGCGCTCAGGTAGGCGGCGTTGGCGATGGGTCGCTTGACGATCACCCCCATCCCGCGCTCGCGCAGGGCCGGCAGCAGGTCCCGGTCGGCCTCCTGATAGAGGATGTTGTAGGTGAGCTCCTGCGCATCCAGCGGGCGCTGGCGTGCCTCCATGGCGGCAGCGGGGCCGTCGCCGGAGACTCCGACGAAGCGCGCCCAGCCGCGCGACTTCGCCTCCAGCAACGCGTCGAAGGCCGCATCGGCGTCGTACTCACCGCGGGGCAGGCCGTGGAACAGCACGATGTCCAGCACGTCCCGGCCAAGGCGCCGCCGGCTCTCGTCGACGACCCGGAGGATCGAGCCCGGCGAGTAGTCGACGACGATCCGCGGCGTCCCGTCCTCCAGCACCTCGTAGTCGCCGCACTTGGTGGCGATGATCACGTCGGCGTCGCGCGGCAGGTAGCGGCCGATCCTGGTCTCGCTCTCACCGTACATGGCGGCGGTGTCGATGAAGTTGACGCCGACCTCCAGCGCCGTGCGGAGCACGTGCTCGGCGGTTGACGCCGAGACCGAGCGAATGCCGATCTGCGCGGCGCCGAGCCCGATCTCCGAGCATTCAAGGCCGGTCCTGCCCAGCTTCCGATAGCGCATCAAGATACTCCGGTGACGCCCCGCAGGGCGGTGTCGTGCCGCTCGGCGGGCAGGGCGACGGCCCGCCCGCCGACCGACAGGCGGGAGCCGCGCAGCAGCATGGCGCCGCGCACGCGATCCGCCGTCCTTCGGACGACCGCGGCCTCCGCGTCGGTGACGATGCCGAAGGCGCCGTCGCCGGTCTCGCCGGCCTCTTCCGTGGTCCGCCGCCAGCACAACTCTTCGCGGTGCACGCCCTCGCCATCCATCCACCGGACCCGCGCTCCGATCCAGCCGGGCCCCGCGGCCGTCTCCACGGCAGGCGCCGGCCCCGCCGCCGGCGCTGCCGCGAGTACGGTCAACGGCATCGCGCGCCTGGCCGCGGGCAGCAGCCGCCCGATCCGGTATGACGGCACCGTGGACCAGTGGGTACCCCACAGGGATGTCTCGGTGGACACGGGGTGGTCCGCCACCGTGGCGAGGGTCAGCCGGTTGCGCCCCGTCTCGGACACCGCCCGGTTGCCCTCCAGCCGTAGCGGTCCGAGCACGGTGAAGTTCAGCCACACCTCCTCGGGACGCTCCGACTCCACGTCGTCGAGCAGCAGCACCACGCAGGGCCTGAGGAACACGACGTGGCGGCGCACGCGCCGCGCTCCTTCGTACACGGCCGTCGCGTCGGCCGTGACCCAGTCGATGCCGGCGGGATCTCCCGGACAGCGGTCGCCGGAGGTGGTCAGGAAGTCGGTGATGGCGGTGTCGTAGTCGACCAGGCCGCCGCGCTGGTCACGGCCGCCGAAGGTGATCGTGTTGTGGCAGGCGCTGCCCTTGTAGAGGGCGCCCGAGGGGTCGGCGTAGCCGATCATGCCCGGGTCCAGGAGGAGTTGCTCGCCTCCGTACTCGAAGATCACGCTGAGCCGGTCCCGGTGGCCGTGCCCGGTGATCTCGCGGATGTTGTTGAGCATGACCAGGCTGTCGCCGGTGCGCCACCCGGTGCGAAGGAAGGCCATCGGCTGATCGCGGTAGACGGCGGCGGGCGGCAGCTCGGGCGCGGCAGGGCGAACGGAGCGAGCCCCACTCGAAGAGTGACCTGCCTCCAGGTGCAGCAGCGCCGGCAGGCTGGCGGGTGCCGTGCCGGCGCCGAAGCGCTCCTCCCAGAAGTAGCGCGCCACCGGGTCGCGCAGCCGGCCGGCGAGGAAGGCCAGCACGTCCGGGCCGATCCACTCGGCCTCGCTGCCGTCGCTGAGCCCCAGGAAGTGGGGCCGCCCGTCCAAACCCGGCACGTCCCAGGTGGAGCGCATGTGCGTGAGGTACTCCAGCACGCGGGGAAGCGGCTCGGGAATCACCTCCGCGATCTCGGTGCCGCGGCAGGCGGCCAGGACCGACAGGGCCTCGACGTACAGCCCGACGGTGCCGACGCCGTACCCGGGCCCCTCGCCGCAGACGCCCTCGGCGTTCCACGGCGTGCGGCCGAACTCCTCCACGAACTGCACGGCGAACCGGTACAGCTCGCCGTAGCGGTCGTCACGCCGCATCAGGAAGGCGGTCTGCATCAGCAGCGGCAGCGCGAACAGGACGCCCTGGTTCATCCTGCTGTAGAACGAGTGCTGCTCGCGCAGCTTGTCGGCCAGCAGGTAGATGCCGAGCCGGGCGAAGGAGTCCTCGACCGTCCGCCGCTCCTCCGGGCTGAAGCAGTGGTACAGCATGTCGTAGGCGATGGCGATGCCGTGGGCGGCGTCCGCGATCCAGAAGGGATGGTTCAGCGAGCCCGCGAAGCCGCGCGGATGCCAGCCGATGAAGCTGTCCCAGTAGGGCAGTCTCTCGCCGGCCTGCGGCCGGTCCAGGCAGCCGCCGTGCTCGGCGCGCCAGTCGTCGCTGTGCGCCGCGCGCAGGATCCAGCGGCGGACGGCGACGGCGTACTGCTCCTCGCCGGTGATCAGGTGGGTGGCGGCGACCACCGGCGCGTACACGCGCATGCCGGCGCCGCGCAGGCCCTTGGGATGGCCGATCCCGCCGCCGAACAGCGTGCCGTAGTAGTTGCGGTCGGTCAGCTCCGTGGCGATGCCGCGGTCCGCCTCGGCCCGTATCTGGTCGAAGATCGCTCTCTGCGGGCCGAGCGCCCGCTGCCTGAGCGCGGGCAGCTCGTCGCGGCGGATGAGGAAGCCGAAGGGCATCCCGTCGGACAGCGGGTCTCCGACGGGCGTGGTGGAGTCCGGGGGCTCGGCGAACGGCACCGAGGGCACCTCCCGCCGCGCCGTCGCGCTCGGATCGAGCGGCCAGATTTCGGTGTGCTGGAGGCGCACCGTCACCGTCCGCAGCGGCATGTCGTCCAGCGCGCTCGGCCGGCGCAGCAGGATCCAGAACAGGTTCGCGCCGATCTCGCGTCCCTCGACGCGCCGGTCCGGGCCTTCGGAAACCGCGATACGGACCGACCGCAGGATGCGCGCGCCCCCCAGGTCGGCGCCGAAGGTAATCCACTGGCCGAATCCCTCCCGTCCGCGCTCGCCGCCGGCGATCGTGACCGGACGGCCGTCATCCACCAGTGCGGTGACTTCGAGCTCCGCGTCGCGGTCCCACAGCAGCTTCGTCATGATCTCCCGGTACTCGCCGACCGGCAGGTCGAACCGGCGCTCCAGCGTCAGGCGGCCCGGCTCGTCTGCCTGCAGATACCCGAAGCCCAGCCACGGCGTCGGGCCGCCGTTCGCGAGCTCGGCCGGCCGTCCCCGCGGGAGCTCGCGGGCGGGCCGGTGGTCGGTGCCCGGCTGCGGCGCCCGGTAGAAGACCGTGCCGGTCGGCACCGTGGTGGCGTCGGGCACGACGTGCCATTCGGACGGCCGGACGCCCTGTTCGTGCCAGCCGAGCTCGATCACGGTGTCGCTCTCGTTGACGTCCCACCGGGGTGCGTCCTCGGAACAGGCCACGGCGCCTGTGATGAGCTCCGTCGGCCACATGCCCGCCTTCCGGCGCGCCAGACGGATGCCCCCCACTGCCGCCCAGCGGTCGCGCGGTCCGCGCGGCTCCATGTTGTCCAACCACAGCCGCATCGGATTGTCGCCCGTCCAGTCCACGCAGAAGGTGGTCGACCCCAGACAGGCGCCGCCGGGGTCCAGGACTTCCAGCAGGATGCGCTCGGCGGTCCGGCGGGGTGAAGACAGGTCGATGTGCAGCGACCGGAACGCCGTCCAGTCCGCCTCCGGAAACGCCAGGGTGAGCGCGCCGTCCGCGGGGTCCCAGCGCAGCGCGCCGGTCTCGCGGTCCGGGGTCCCTCCCTGCCAGCCCGATCTGGGTGCGCGCCACTGCGGGTCCGCTCCCATCACTGTCCCCTTCTGGGAGGGCGGAAGCCTTCACGCTTTGGCGAAGCCTTCGGGAACTGCGGGGAGCGGTAACGGCGGATCATGTACATCCGTTTGTGAGCGTACCACCATGGGTGGCGCCGAGCCGACTGATGAAGGCCGTAGACGGGAAGACGTCGCACGACCTTCTGTTCGCGCTGACCTTTCGTCCGTTGCGCTCAATAATGTACGCGGTTATCCTTGACGCGCAGCGGCGCGGTACGATGCGACATCAACGGGCGGCAGTTCATTGCGAAGGTTCGCACATGGGCGAGGGAACAGGATCTGGAGGTGCGCTTCGTCGCTTCCGAAGGGCCCGGTTCGCATGGAACGCTGTACGCTGGCGACCGCCGAACGACCGTGAAGGACCGGAAGAAGGAGATCGGCAAGGGGCTGCTCAACAAGATGCTCGCAGACCTCGGAATCGACAGAAACGACTTCTAGAGGCAGCGACCCGAGATGCCCGCCTGGAGGATTGACCCCATGTCTGACACCTACAACTTTCCCGCCGAAGTCGAAAGGGACGAGGACGGTCGCTACGTCGTTTCGTTCCCGGATTTCGGATGGGGAGCGACGGATGGCGCCACGCTGGAGGAGGCGCTGGGAGAAGCCAGGGATCTGCTGCGGGAGCTGATCGCCACCACGATGAGGGAGGGCAATGGGCTGCCCGAGCCATCACGCGTCGGCAAACAGTGGCACTTGGTGGTTCCCCCAGTACCCATAGCTCTGAAGGCAGCGCTTTACGAAGCGTTTCGGGAGACAGGCATGTCACAACGCCGCTTGGCCCGCGACCTTGATGTGGCCGAGAGCGAAGTCAGGCGGATGTTGAATCCCGACCATGCCACCAAGGCGGCCACGATCGACCGCGCCCTTCGCCGGCTGGGAAAGCGCCTCACCGTGACCGTCGACGAGGCGGCCTGATCCGGTTCAGCCCGCACGGACGCGTCCGGCGATGCCGATGAAGAACCCCCCGCATCCCGGCAAGGCAGTGCGCGTGTCTTGCCTGGAGCCGCTCGGCCTCAGCGTCACCGAGGGTGCGAGGGTATTGGGCGTGAGCTGTCAGGCGCTCTCGAACCTGGTCAACGGCCGTGTGCGGATCTCGGGCGACATGGCGATCCGGCTGGCCAAGGCCTTCGGCTCGACGACGGAGACCTGGATACGGTTGCAGGCGGCCTACGACGTCGCCCAGGCGCAAGCGCGAGAGGATTAGATCGAGGTCGAGCGCTACGAGCGGCAGCCGGCTTGAAGAAGCCCAACCGTAAACATCACTCTTCACTGAACGCCGCCACGTCCATGCACTGCCCGCCCCGGCGCGCCGACTCCCAGCCGGCCAGCACCGGCGCCAGCGTCGCCAGACCGTCATGGTAGTCGCTCAGAACGAGTGACGGATCCCCGGTCCGCAACGCCTCGACGAACGCCCGGTCCTGCGCCGCCCACGGATCGAACGGCTCGCCGCGGAAGACCGTGACGCCGTCCCGCTCGATGCGGTCATAGCCGTGCAGGGCAAGGTGGCCGCCTTCGTACAGGACCGTGAACCAGTTGCCAGGGGGCGCGGTGCCGACGCCGTCCACCAGGGTCATCGTCATCGTCGCGCCGCCGGTCATGCGGAAGTGGTAACAGTAGGACAGCGGCTGCCGGTAGCCGGGCGGATGGTAGTAGAAGGCCTGCGCCGTCTCGACGTTCAAGCCGCTGATGTAGCGGGCGCAGTCGAGCGCGTGCACTCCCCAGCCCAGCCCGCTCCCGCCGGTTCGCGTGAAGCTGTCGCGACCTTCCTCGGATCCATCGACGCCGACCCTGAGACGCTCCGGATCCCGTGCCCCGGTGGTCCCCTCGGAGAGGAAGTTGATGTGGATGATCCTCCGCCCCGCAAGCAGCCGGCGTGCCTCGCGGAACAGCGGGCGGTAGCGCTCGCGAAAGCCGACCGTGCTCAACACGCCCGCTCGGCGAACGGCGGCGTCGATGGTGCGGGCGACCTTCATCGACAGCGCCTGCGGCTTCTCGCTGAACAGGTGGATGCCCCGCGCGGCGGCACGCGCTTCGACGTCGGTGCGGTCGGCCGCGCCCACGAGTGAATAGAGCACGTCGATCTTCTCGTCCTCGAGCATCAGGCCGGCATCGGCGTACGTGCGGGGAATGGCGAATCGCTGCGCGGTCGCCTCGCGAGCCTGCCGGTCGACGTCGCACACCGCCACGATGCTGACCCCATCGATGCCGCGCAGGTTCGGGATCCGGCACGAGTTGGCGAACGATCCGGCACCGTAGATCGCGACGCGAATCACGAAGCCGACCCCCCGGATGCCACACTGCGCGCGGGTGCGGCTCCACGAAGACCCGCTGCTACACGATCGCGGCAGGCTCGTCGCTCGTTTTCGTGCATACGGCGGATACGCTATGTTACCTGCCTCTCTGATGGCTGCCGCGATGACGATCAACTCCATCCAGGATCTGGTTCGCGTGTTGGACGAACACCCGGAGTGGGTAGAGGCGCTGCGCGTTCGCCTGCTGACCCGCGAGGTTCTGGAGCTGCCGCAGAGACTCGCCGATTTCGTCGCCGCGGCGAACCAGCGCTTCGAGGCGATCGAAGCACGGCTCTCCCATTCGCGGAGTCCTCGATGACGGTGACGTGTCGTGGTACCGGCTGGACCGGAAGACCCTGGACGTAGCGTAACCGCGATGCCGGCGATTCCTGCCGGAATCGCGACAGGGCAGAGCCTAGGCACATGAAAAGGCTGCGCATCGCAGTCATCGGCCTGGGGGCCGGTCCCGGCTCCCGCGCCCGTCACTTCCTGGCGACGATCGCCCGCCTGACCGACCACTATGAGCTGACCGCCGTCTGCGACCGCAGCGCCGAGGTGCTCGCCGAGATCGCTGCCCTCTACCCGTTGCCGGCCCGCTTCCGGAGTCAGGCGGACCTGTTCGCCGCCGAGAGGCCGGACGTGGTGCTGAGCCTGGCGCCCAAGGACTCCCACGTCGTGATGGCACTGGCCGCGGCCCGTCACGGCGCCCACGTCATCACCGAGGTGCCGATCGCGCTGACCCGGCGGTACGCCGCGGCCATCGAGGACGCGTGCCGGCAGTCGGGTGTGCTGTGGGAGACCGCCGAACAGGTGTGGCTGTGGCCGGTGGAGCGGATGAAGCGATCGGTCATCGACGCCGGCCTCCTGGGCGAGCTCACGCACGCTCGCCTGCGCTACCTGACCGGGCAGTATCACGGCTTCAGCGGGGTTCGCGCCCTGCTGGGAGCCGATGCCACCGAGGTGCTGGGCTACTGCGGCGAGGTGAAGACCGAGCCGTACGTCGCCTACGGCGGAGAGCCGGAGTCGACCGTGCAGTGGGACCACGGGCTGGTGAAGTTCGCGGGCGGGGTGGTCTGCCTGTTCGAGAAGCCGCCGCGCATATTTCCGTCGTCCCGTCACGCGTTCCCCGTTGGCTGGGACGTCGAGGGGACCCGCGGCCACGTCAGCGGCAATCGGGTCACGCTGTATCGCGACGGCCGCACGACGGAGATCACCGAGCACTACCGGGAGGCCGGCGGCGAGCGGGTGCTGGACTCCATGCGGGTCGAGCTCGATCCGCCGCTGGTGTGGGAGAACCCCTTCATCCGCTACGGCATCGGCGACCCCGACGACGTGGCCAAGGCGAGCATCCTGGTCGGCCTGCACCGGGCGATCACCGAGGGGGGAACGCCTCCCTACGGCGCCCGGAACGGCCTCCGGGACTGGGAGATCTGCCTGGCCGTCCGTGAGAGCGCCCGGCTGGGCAACCGGTGGGTCAGCCTGCCACTGGACGGCCCGACGGAGTTGGAGCAGCGGATCGAGGCGGAATTCGTGCGCCGGTACGGCCATGACCCGATCGAGGAGACCGAAGCGTTGCTGGACGCGCCGTTCTCGCGTTCGGCGACCCTGTGGCCGGTCGCGCACTGGCTGTGAAGCCGATGGACCCCGAGATCCGCGAACGCCTGCTGCGGCTGCGGTTCCTGCCCACCCGGCCCGAGCTCTCGGATGGGGAGGTCGCGGAGCGGTTGGATACCGGTCAGCCCCACCTGCGGGCCGTCCGGGAGTCCGCGTCGGGCGGCGGCGCGGCAGCCCTGCAGCGCGCGCTGGCCGAGCACCTGGATGCCTGCGTCCTGAGCGACGTACGGGACGTGCGGTTCCCCGCGGACTGGTACGACGCGTGCTCCGGCGACGTGCAGGACGCCGAGGCGATCATGCGCGGCCGGATCGCGTTCGTCGGCAAGGTGCTGGACGTCGGACCGCGCATCGACTGGCACGCCTGGGACTACCCGTGCGCGGAATCGCGCTTCGTGCGCTGGTTCTGGATGCGCCCACTCGTCTCCGCCTACCGCACCACCGGCCACGGGCGCTACGCACGCGGGGCGATGGATATCGTGCGTGCCTTCTACGCCGACGCCCGGCCGCCCGCGCAGCGGCCGGTAACCTGGTACGGCTACAACGGCCCCTGGCAGGCGTTGATGGCCGCGGGCCGGGTGCCGATCGCCCTCGACCTGTACCGGACCATCGGCCGGTCGGATGCCGTCAGCGACGCCGACCGGGTGACGTTTCTCAAGCTGCTGGTCGAGCACGCGGAGTTCCTGTACACGGCCTCCGAGCGGCACATCGCCCACAACTGGGAAGTGGCCATGATGGTGGCCCTGCTGGAGCTCGCGCTCGCTCTGCCGGGCTTCAGGGACTCCACGCGCTGGAAGGAGCGGGCCGTCGATCGGTTCACGCAGAACATGCGCGACTGCGTGCTCGACGACGGCGGGTACTGGGAGCGAAGCGAATATCACTTCAGCGGGATCCTCGAGTACGCGGTCGCCTGGCGGGCGCTGCGGGAGGCCGGCGAGCCGGTCCCGCCGGAGTGGCCGGACGCCTTGCAGCGCATGTACGAGTGGGCGATGTGGGTGCTCACGCCGCTACGCCAGTATCCGCCGGTGGGACACGCCTCGTTCAGCGGCGGCCGCAACTACGTGTCGCGCTTCGACGAAGAGCGGTGGGGCGGCCTGCCGGAAGACTCGATGGTGCCGGTGCTGGGCGAGGCGGCGGACCTGTTTCCCGAGCGCGGCGACTTCGGGTGGTTCGAGACCGGTCGGGGCAAACCGCCGGAGCGCACGTCGCGCGTCCTGCCGCACACCGGCCTGCTGGTGATGCGCAGCGGCTGGGAGCCCGACGAACTCTACTTGGTCATGAGCTACAACGCGTCCCCCGACGTGATCGACACGCACCCCGACCTGCTGTCGGTGGGCGTCTGGGCGCACGGCCGGGCCTACCTGTCCAACAGCGGCTCCACCCACGGCTACGAGGCGTCCGAGTTCCGGAGCTGGGACATGCAGACCCGCTCCTCCAACACGGTCATGGTCGACGGGGAGAGCCAGGCGTACCTCTCCAACGGGGGCAGGCTGCAGACATGGGAGAGCCTGCCCGGCTTCGACCATGCCGCCGCGGTCAGCCGCGCCTACGAGCGGTTCGGCGTCGAGCACCGCCGGGCGGTGCTGCTGGTCAAGCCGCGCTACTGGGTCATCCACGACGTCCTCGAAGGCGACGGCGGGACGCACGAGTACCGCTGGCACGGCCACTTTCAGCCGACCGAGCTGGCGGTCGACACAGACGCCGGCATGATCGCCACCGACGAACGGGACGGTACCCGGCTGTTCACGGCCTGCCTGCCGGAGGACGGACAGACGCTGGAGCAGGACACCGGCCCGATCGCGACACCTGCCGGGACCAAGGAAGGGCCTTACGTGGCGCTCGTGCAGGGATCGGCGCAGCCGGTCGCGTTCACGGTTGTCCTATATCCCGCAAGATCGGGCTCGGGCCCGCCGGAGGTGACCGCATTGCCGGTCACCGCACGAGGCGCTCCGGTGCCGACCCACGAAGCCGTCGGCTGCCGCGTGGCCGACGGCGCGCGGGAGGACATCGTGCTGCTGGCGCGTTCCTCGGGATCCCGCGCGTGCGGGCCGGTGCGCACCGACGGGGAGGCCGCATACGTCTCCCTGCAGCAGGGGCGGGTGGCGGAAGCCGGCCTGACGGGCGGCACGCGGCTGACGTACCGGGGACGGAAGATCCTCGAGGTGGAGAAGGGCATCGCCGCCGTCGGCGTGCACTTCGCCGGAGACCATGCGGAGGTCTCCTGCCGCGGCTCGGGCCGCATCTCGCTGGCGCCGGGCTCGGCCACCAGCGGGACCGTGAACGGCATCGCGGTGCCGATCGAGGAGGTCGGCGGCCGCCTGTACGTCGAGGTACCCGCGGCCAGTAGGCTGGCGATGCACCCGATCACGGTGTCGGAGGACCCGCTGGAGCTGTGCCTGGCGCTGGGCGTGCCCTTCGCGCCGGTGCACCTGCCGGACGGCAAGGAGTCGGTATGGGCCGGCCGCTCGGCCACTCCGCCGCGCTCGGTCCTGCTGCGCTGGGAGACCTCGGCCCCGGCCGACTCCTCCGTGGAGTACCGCAGGCGCGGCGCTCGGGAATGGCTCGGAACGGTCAACCCGGAGTCCCGCGTCGACCACCGGGTGGTGTTGAGCGACCTGGACCCCGGCGCGGTCTACCAGGTACGCGTCACCTGCCGTGGCGCCGCCGGCACGCCGGCAACGGCACGCACGACCTTTCGAGCGCCCTCGCCCTGAGGCTCACACCCACAGGCGGCTGATCGGCACGGCGAGGATGCGCTCGCCGCGTAACGGCAGCAGATCCCGCCCATCGTACAGCACGATACCGAGCTGAAAGTCGTCGCCGCAGCGCTCCGCCAAGCGGAGCAGCCCGCGACCATCTCCGGGCGTGACGGTGGCGGATGCCTTCACCTCGACGCCCCAGGTGCGCGCGCCGCGCGTGAACACCAGATCTACCTCTACCTGATCCTTGTCCCGGTAGTGCCAGAAGCGCAGGTCGGGATCGGTCCATCCAGCTTGGGCGATGAGTTGCTGGACGACGAAGGACTCCAGCAGGTGTCCCATGCGGTCGCGCTGTTTGACCCAGTCGGCAGCCGTCAGGCCGGCAATCGTCGCCGCCATTCCGCTGTCGATCAGGTGCACCTTCGGCGCTCGGACGAGTCGTCTGGCTGGATTGCTGTGCCACGCGCTCAGACGGCGAACCAGGAACAGCCGTTCCAGGACCGTGATGTAGCGATCCACCGTCTCCCGCCGGAGGCCGAGCGCATCGCCGAGGGCACTGACGTTGAGCAGCTCCGCGCTGCGCAGAGCAAGCAGTTCCAGGAGGCGCGCGAGCTCGTTCGCATCGCGTACTCGCGCGACGTCTTGGACATCGCGATCGATGATGCTTCGCAGGTACTGCCGGTGCCACTGTCGGGCGCGCCGCGGCGCGCGGGCAAGTGGCTCCGGGTAGCCGCCGGCCACCAGCCGCTCCGCGAGCGCCGGCCCTTGCGCTCCGGCCGAACCCGAGATGTCGGGCTTGAGGTCGCCGTCCAGGAGCGCACGCAGGAACCCGCCCGGGCGCCGTTCCTTCTCGGCCTCGGTGAGCGGATGGAGCTGCACCGTCTCCATGCGCCCGGCCAGTGACTCGCTGACGGTGGGCAGGAACAGCAGGTTCGCCGAACCGGTCAGCAGAAAGCGCCCGGGGCGGCGATTGCCGTCCACGGCCACCTTGATGGCGGAGAGCAGCGCCGGCGCTCGCTGCACTTCGTCGATGGCCGCCGCAGCCGGCAGGCCGGCCACGAATCCGGTCGGATCGAGGCTGGCGGCCTGGTGGTAGTTGTGCTCATCCAGGCTCACATAGGCCCGCTCCGGTGCGATCCGCTGCACCAGCGTGGTCTTGCCGCTCTGTCGCGGCCCCACGAGGCACACCACCGGGGTGTCCGCGAGCGCCTCACGAATGACCGGCGTCAGTGCGCGGGGGTAGTAGGAGCGGTCAGCGGCCATGTGCCGCCTATCATAGCGTCCAATTGACTACTGCATCAGCGTCCAATTGCCTATTACAGAAGCGTCCAATTGCCGCATGACTGGTTGCTACGTCAACCAGAGAGTCCTGTAACCGCTCGTCACTGCATCCATATCACCCGGTTCGACAGGATGTCCATGAGGCTGTCGCCCGCGGGACCTTCCTGGTAGAGGATGCCGGGGGAGGCCCGCGGCGGCACGATCCCCAGGGGGCGCTCCAGGTGGGGGAACCAGTGCGCCGTGTCTGGATCGGTCGTGCTCAACTGCTCCATGGCGAAGGTGGCGCCGCCGTCGGCGGACGCGAAACGCACGACCTCGCTGGCCGGATGGCCCCAGGGAGCCTCGTCGGCAGCGTCTTCGGTGGTCGTGACTCCGACCAGCCGGCCCGCGGCGTCGAACACGATGCTCGGCGCCACCCCGAGGCAGCGTCCCGGCGCAAGCTCCACGCGGTCGTTCAGGACGATGCGGCGCCAGATCCCGTTACCCGTGGGCGTGCAGAGGACATTGGTGCCCACGCCGGCCGACCACTCGCTGTGGACCAGCCACGGCGTGCCGTCCGGGGCTACTGCCAACGCCCCGGCCTCCAGGGCGCTCCCGTAGTCCAGGCCGCCGGAGGCGATCACGTCGAACGTCTCGGCCGTCACGGGCACGGTCACCTGCGTTCCGTCGGAGCGCTGCCAGGTCCGCCCGGCGTCGGGGCTGAAGAGGTAGCCGACGGTCTGGATGTGGCCGTACGTCTCGGCATCCGACTTCTCGTGGAAGCGAATCGTCGTGTGCAGGCCCACGCGGTCCGGCGCCCAAGCGTAGGACGCGCCAAAGTGGGCGTAGTTGGGGTAGAGCGAGCGCGCCAGCACCAGAGGCTCGCTCCAGGATCCGCCGGGGCTCTTGCGCAGCAGGTGCAGCTCCCAGGGCCGTTCGTTCCCGAGCTTGCGTTCGCGCGTCAGGAAGCTCTTCCGGCAGCTCAAGAGGAGCTCGTCGTCGGCGCCCACGGCGAGCGTCGGGTAGCTGTAGCCGTCGCCGATCAGTTCCTCGTCCGTCCACTCCGATGCGTCGTTGGGGCGCAGGGAGCGGCGGTAGCGGACCTCGTGGTGATGCGGGTAGTAGGCGACGTGCAGGTACCCCTGGCTGTCGTTCACCAGCGCCGGGCCGCCGTGGTTGTCGTACGCCTCGCCGATGGTGTGGGTCGCAGACCAGGTGCCGCTGGCGCGGTCGAGGGTGCGGATCCGCACCCGGAACCCTTCGGCGACCGAGTCGAGCCACGCCATATGGACGGCGTCGCCGAGCGTGACGATCTTGTTCTCCTGCGGGTACGCGGTGGCGCGACCGCACCCGTGCGCCGAGAGGCAGCGTGCCGACGGAAGGGGGCGCGAAGGTGACTCACTCACTCGGTTTCTTCGGCGCCGCTGGCGAATGTCTCATTCGATTCGGTCGCGGTGGACGCAGCTTCGAGACGCTGCTTGAGCGCGCGCAACGCGGCCGGGTCCATGCCAGTGGCCGATTCGATGAGCGACCACGATGCACCGGCGCGAAGGAAGTCCTCGATGGTGCCCACTTTTTCCTCCAGGCGGCCCTTCTGACGGCCTTCCTGGATCAGCTCCTCGACGTAGTTCATGGCGTCTCCTCCCGGTCCCGGTACGTGCCGTTGCAACTCCTCGGCAAACCTGCGGCGCATCGGTTCTTCCTGCGTGGCCAGCACGTAGATCACGAACATGGCCAGTTGTTCCATCCCGCCGCGGCGCTCCAACTCGGCCAGCAACGGCAGCGCCCGTTGCAGCGCGGGCCAGCCCCCGGCGGCGCGGTACACGGCCATCATCATGAGCTGCGTGAGCCTCCCCCGCAACGTGCCGCGCACCTCCTCCGGGGGCGTGGTGGACTGATCGATCAACAGATGCTCGAAGTGCGGCAGCCAGGGCCACGCGCGCACCTCGCGGGCGAACAGGTCGGAGAACTCGGTGGCATGCCGCCAGCGGCCCCGACCCTGATACAGCACGAGGGGCACGATGGGGCGCAACTCGGTCTCGTCGGGGTGGCGCCGCCGGTCGCGTTCCCAGATCCGACAGCAGTAGCGCAACAGGCGCAGGCGCAGCCACCGTTCCCTGGGCTTGCTGGTGGATTGATGCTCCAGCAGCACGTACAGCCAAGCGGGTTGGCCGCCCGCGCGGCGCCGGATCGAATACAGCAGATCGGACTCGGTGGCGCGCAACTCGGGGGCCACGAAGTGACTCTTCTCGACGGTCAGCGTGGACCAGTCCAAGCCGTTGGCGACCTCCTCGGGGAAATGCGCGCGCAGCAGGCCGGCCGCCTCGGCGGGGTCGCCGAACACGGCGCGGAAGAGGCTGTCGTGCGGCTGCGCGAGGTCGTCGGCCATCAGGTACGGCGGTGGTCGAGCCGGAACTGAATCGGGTCGACGGTCGCCGCGATGCGCGGAGCCGGCTGGCGCCGTCGGCGAACATGCTGCGGAGGTGCTTGTCGTGCGGTCGGCTCAGGCTCATGCACCCATAAGCGCGCACGGCGGCGCGGGCGCTTCAATCGGCGTTGCAGCTCACGGTGTCCGCGGCCCCGCTTCGGTGCTGGCTGTCAGGGGCTGTTGCGGTTGCCTGGTGGCAGCGGCGTGCTCCGGATGGGATCTCGGTCCGGGAGGGGCACCGCGGTCAAGCAGATGACGGGGATCAGAGTGGCCGGCAGCCCCGAACGGGACGCCGGCCGCCGTCCCCGCCCCGGATCTCAAGCGGGTTCAATCGCGCGGATCGCGGGGCTTTGATTGCGATCAGAAATCGATGGCTCCTTCACCAGCCGACGGTACCCTCCAGCCAGCGCGACCGTCGCGACTGTCCGCAGCCGGGATGGGCGGGGACGTGCCCCGTAGGTTTGTCGACCAGCTTGCCGATCCAGGCGTCAAAGGCGAGTCACCGCTCTTGATCGTCACTGCACCCAGATTACTCGGTTCGTCAGGATGTCCATGAGGCCCTCGCCCGAGGGGCCCTCCTGGTAGAGGATGCCGGGGGAGGCCGGCGGCGGCACGATCCCCAGCGGGCGCTCCAGGTGCGGGAACCAGTGTGCGGTGTCCGGATCGGTCGTGCTCAACTGCTCCATGGCGAAGGTGGCGCCGCCGTCGGCGGACACGAAGCGCACGACCTCGCTTGCCGCATCGCCCCAGGGAGCCTTGTCGGCAACGTTCTCGGTGGTCGCGACCCCGACCAGCCGGCCGGCGGCGTCGAACACGACGCTCGGCGCCAGTCCGAAGCAGCGCCCCGGCTCCAGTTCTACCTGCTCGTTCAGGACGATGCGGCGCCAGCTCCCGTCGCCCGCGGGCGTGCACACGGTGTTGGTGCCCCCGCCGGCCGCCCACTCGCTGTAGACCAGCCAGGGCGCGCCGTCCGGGGCCACCGCCAACGCGCCGGCCTGCAGGGCACTCCCGTAGTCCAGGCCGCCGGCGGCGATCACGTCGACGGTCTCGGCCGTCACGGGCAGGGCCACCTGCGTCCCGTCCGAGTGCTGCCAGGTACGCCCGGCGTCGGGGCTGAACAGGTAGCCGACGGTCTGAATGCGGCCGTATGCCTCGGCGTCCGACTTCTCGTGGAAACGGATCGTCATGTGCAGGCCGACGCGGCCCGGCGCCCAGGCGTAGGACTCGCCGAAGTGGGCGTAGTTGGGATGGCGTGAGCTCGCGAGGACCAGAGGCTCGCTCCAGGAGCCGCCGGGGTTCTTGCGCAGCAGGTGCAGATCCCAGGGCCGGTCATGGCCGAGCCTGCGCTCACGCGTCAGGAAGCCCTGCCGGCAACTGAGCAGCAGCTCGTCGTCGCGGCCCACTGCCAGCTTCGGGTAACTGTAGCCGTCGCCGATCAGCTCCTCGTCCGTCCACTCCGAGGCGTCGTTGGGACGTAGGGAGCGGCGGTACCGGATCGCGTGGTGGTGCGGGTAGTAGGCGACGTGCAGGTACCCCTGGCTGTCGTTCACCAGCGCCGGGCCGCCGTGGTTGTCGTACGCCTCGCCGATGGTGTGCGTCTCGGACCAGGTGCCGCTGGCGCGGTCCATGGTGCGGATCCGCACCCGGAACCCGTCGGCGACCGAGTCGAGCCAGGCGACGTGCACGGCGTCGTCCAGCGTGACGATCTTGTTCTCCTGCGGGTACGCGGTGGAGCGACCGCAGCCGTGCGCGGAGAGAAGCTGACCTGCCATTTCGAACCTCCTGTGCGCGATCGAATCACGCGCCCATTTCGTTACCGTGGATGGATCACAGCCACCCGGCGACCGTCCAGAACACGCCTTCGCGCCCGAAGGAGCGGTCGAGCAGGCGCGCCGCGTCAGTCGTCGGATCTGCCCCGTAGGTTTCCACGTACCGCTCGTGCAGCCGCCGTTCCAGCTCGGTCTGCTCGACCAGGGGCAGATCCATCCAGCGCGACCCCTGCAGTGCGCTCTCGCGAGCGCCGATCCACACCTCCAGGTCCTTGCGCGCTTCCGCCGCCCCGTACTCCGGCGCGTCGCCCTCGGTTACCGCCCGGTGCAGGCTGTTCAGGATCGACGCCTTGGCGACGTCGTCGTGCGCGGAGAGCCCCTCTCCGATCCCGTGGCCGGCGAAGGGATTCTCCCAGACCACCGGCGGGTCGGTGTCCACGCGGACCGCCGTCAGGACCTGCCGGTCCCCGGTCTGCTCGTGCACGTCGACGAACGGGTAACGCTGCGCCTTGCCGTCGCGGTAGAGCACCAGCTCGTCGGTCGTCATCCCGTTGCCGGAGAGGTAGCCGCCGGTGCCCTCGATGTCCCAGTGGCTGCCGCGGGCTCCCCCCGGCGGCATCTCGTAGAGGCAGGTCACGTCGCCTTCGTGCTCGACGACCGCGCTCTCCCACCAGCGCGTGGTCTGCCGAGCGCCGCCGTAGGTGGCGTAGGGAGGGACCTGCAGCTCCTGGGCGTACCCGAGCACCCGCCTGGGATCGAGGCCCATGGCCTTGCGCACGCCGTTGAAGCCGTGATAGCTGCCCGACCCGTACCAGAGCCGGGCGTGGTTGAGGGTGCCCAGCAGGCCCCGCTCGACGATCAGGCGCTTCAGCCGCTCGCGCGGCCAGCGCCAGACGTTCTCGGCGATCTCCCAGCACAGGTTGCGCTCCTCGCACGCGCGGCGGAGGTAGTCGCCGTGGGCCAGGGTGTCGCCGTAGGGGATCTCGGTGATGAGGTGGCAGCCGTGCTCGACAGCGGCAAGCGCCACGACGATCTGGCCGTCGGTCGGCACCAGGACGAAGACGACGTCAGGGGACTCGGCGCGCAGCATCTCCGTCACGTTGTCGTAGCGCTTCTGCACGCCGAAGAGCTCACCGGCGGTGCGCAGCGCCTCGGCTCCGCTGTCGCACAGGGCGCACAGGTCGTAGCGGTCGTCGAGCTGCGTCAGAACCGCCAGGTAGCCGCGTGCCCGGGAATGCTCGTAGGTGCCGACGCCGACGACGGCGATGCGCAGCCGCTGCACGCTGTTACCTGAGATCCGGCTACCCGCCACCGGAGCATTCGGCCAGGAAGGCGTCGTGCAGGGGCACCAGCGGCGAGAGAGACGCGTCGGTCTCCGTGACCTGGAAGCGGGCCCGCACCGTGCGCCCGGAGCCGGGCACCAGGTCTTCGCCGAACAGCGACAGGTACAGCGGGTTCTGGTCCTTGAAGTGATCGGCCAGGTTGGGGGTGTCGTAGCCGGAGATCACCGCGTAGCAGTCTTCCGGGCGTGACATGAGCACCGCGGCCACGCGGTTGGCGGGATCGGTCTGGCACATCAGCGGCCGGGCGTAGAACCGCTGGGGGTTCCACTGATAGGTGCCCCAGATGCGGTCCCAGCGGCCGTCGGTCGAGCGGCGGGCCGCGTGCTGGTCGCGCGCGAACACCAGCCCGGTGCCGACGAACACGTCGCTCAGGACGGGCGCGATCCACTGGTCCTGGTCAGGCGGATCGGCGAACTGGCCGCCCGCCACGAAGACATGCGGCACCATCGAGGTGTCGAAGTAGCTCGACAGGAAGACCTCGTAGGCGGGATACGGCCAGTGGGAGCGGACCGTGACCTGAAGGTCGATGATGTTCGGCTCCTTGACGTGATAGGTCGCGGTCAGGTCCGCCTTGTGCTCCTCGTTCGGCTCGAAGCGGACCTCCAGAGCATCGCCGTCGGCGTGCACCGACCGCTCCAGCAGGCGCGCCTGGCCCATCCAGTGGTTGGTCGAGAACAGCAGGAAGAGGTTGAAGACGTCGAACTTCGGGTGCACGACCTGGATGCCGGTGGGCTTGTGCAGCACCTCCTTGACGCCGTGGCGCTCACCGTAGGGCTGAATGAATCCGCGCAACTGCTCCGTCTCGAACTCCCAAGTGTCGTCTCCCTTTGCGTGGATGAGGGCCATGGTGTTCCTCCAGGGGTCGCTCGCGTCGTCGAGGACCGGAAGTATCGAGCGCGGGGCGGTTAGAATCAAGAGAATGAGCGGTGAACCGGAGTACGAGCCACGGCAACTCAGCATGACCATGCGTCGCGACCGGCTGCTCCGGCTCTCCGGCACGCGGGTGCGCGAGGGGTATGAGCTGCGCCGGTGCCGGGCGAGTGACAGCGACGGCATCGCCGGCGTGCTGGGCGCCAGCGGCTTCCAGGGGTGGACGACCGAGCGAGTCGCCGATTTCCTCGCGGCGCCCGAGCGCGGCGAAGGCTCGCGCATCGTCGCGTGCGGCGACCGGATCGTCGCCTCCACCTTTGCCTCCTGGCAGGAGCTGGGCCGCAGCGGTGTTTTGGACTACGTGGCATGTCACCCCGAGCACCGGGGGCGGGGGCTCGGCCGCGCGGTCTGCTGCGGGGTGCTCGCGTTCTTCGCGGAGCGCGGCTACGAGTCGGTGTCGCTGACGACCGACGACGTCAGGCTGCCGGCGATCGCCCTCTACCTGTCGCTGGGCTTCACGCCGGACATGACGCGGGAAGACATGCCGGGCCGCTGGGAGAAGATCATGCGCCAGCTCGACGGAAAGAGCCGATGAGCGCGCTGGAAGCAGTCAGCGTCGGCATCGTCGGCGCGGCCGGACGGGGAGGCCGGCTCCGGCACGCGTTCGAGCTGCTCGACCAGGTGCGGATCACGGCGGTGTGCGACATCGATGCCGAGGGCCTGGAGCGCGCGCGGCACGAGCTCGGCGCGTCCGAGTCGTACCTGGACTACGACGAGATGATCGGGCGCTCGGAGTTGGACGCGGTCATCGTCGGCACGCCGATGCCCCTGCACGCTCGGCAGGCGATCGCGGCGCTGGAGCGCGGCGTGCACGTGCTGAGTGAGGTTCCCGCGGCCGTCTCGATCGACGAGTGCCGCCGTCTGGTGCGCGCGTGCCGCGCCAGCCCGGCGAGCTACATGCTCGGCGAGAACGTCACCTACACGCGCCCCAACATGATCGTGCAGGAGATGGTGCGGCGGGGCGAGTTCGGCACCCCGTACTATGCCGAAGGCGAGTATCTCCACGAGCTGAAGGGCCTGAACGAGGTCACTCGGTGGCGGCGCCGCTGGCAGACCGGGATCAACGGCGTGACCTACGGGACGCACAGCCTGGGGCCGATCCTGCAGTGGATGCCCGGCGACCGCGTGACGGGCGTATGCTGCGCCGGCAGCGGCCACCACTACCGGGACCCGCGCGGTGACGAGTACGAGAACGAGGATTCCTGCTTGATGTTGTGCCGGATGCGCTCGGGCGGGTTGGTGAAGATCCGCGTGGACATGCTCTCGGACCGTCCGCACTCCATGATGAACTTCCAGCTCCAGGGCACGGACGGATGCTACGAGTCCGCCCGCGCTCACGGCGAACGGGACCGCGTCTGGCTGCGGTCGCGCTCCCCGGACGCCAACACGTGGCTGGATCTGGAGGAGGTGGCCGGGTCGTTCCTGCCGGAGGCGTGGCGCGTCCACGGCGAGCTGGCGCGCACGGCCGGCCACGGCGGCGGCGACCTCCTGGAGATCCTGGACTGGGTGCATGCGATCCGCACCGGCACGCCGCCGCGGATCGGCATCCACGAGGCGATGGACATGACCGTCCCCGGCCTGGTCAGCCAGCAGTCCATCGCCGAGGACGGACGCTGGATTACGGTGCCCGATTCCCGGGAGTGGTGAGCGCGGGCTCGCGCAGCTCCTCCACCACGTCCGCAAGCGCCCCCTGGAGAAAGCGGATCGTCCCCGAGATCGTCGTCGGCACCGACGGCGTCACCGTGCCGAACGACAGATCGATGTCCGTGCACGGCCAGTAGGACCAGCTCAGCGCGGTCGCATGCGGCGAACTGATCGCCACGGTGAGCGGGTCGTCCCCGCGGCGCTCGGTCGCGATGAACCTCCCCTGCGCGCCGTGGAGGGGGATCTTCTCATCCGGCGCCTCCCGACCCAGCCGGGCGATGGCCTGGCGCTTGAGCTCTGCTTCGCGCTCCTCTTCGGCCAGCGTCACCGAGCGGATCCAGATCCGCCCCGGATTCGGGATGGCGTGCAGCGGCGTGAGCCGGTGACCATGCAGGACGAAGGCCTCCCGGCCGAAGCCCGAGGCCCAGCAGTGGTTGAAGCAGGCGTGGCAGGAGAGGTCCGGCCACGGCGGCCCTGCATCGACGCGCACCGTCAGCCGGTAGTCCACCCGGCCGGGGCCGGCCTCGAACCGGCACTCCAGGCTGGCGGCCGGCTCCGGGCTCCGGTAGCGGAGGCTGCACGAGTGGTCGCCGCGCGTCTCCCAGGTGAAGTCCCAGGGCTGGATGCCGCCGCGCGCGGGGATGCGGCGCTCCGGCTCCGACTGGCAGGCAACCGTGCCCTCGGGCATGTTCAGCGCCCAGCACGCGCCGGGCATCCGGTCCCAGCGGATGACCAGGGTGCAGCGGCGGTAGGCGGAGATGCGCTGCCGGTAGTCCGGGTCCCCGTTCCACTCCTCCACGGACCGCGCCACGTCTTCCACGCCGTCCTGCCGCAGCCGTTTCGCCGTGCTGCCCGCGGGCAGCGGATCTTCGGACTCGATGTCGGGATAGGGCCAGAGCGTGATAGCGTCCGAGTTCACAGGGGTCCTCCTCGCGCCGGCGCCGGGCCGCGCCAGTATAGGATCCCGCAACGCTCCGGGTAACGGGAAGGTAGCCGCGATGAAGCACTCGGTGCTGTACAAGAAAGAGGGCGCCTACACGGGCTGGCCGCTGCCGGCGCTGCTTCCCGACGGCAGGCTCACCGTCGTGGTGCAGGTTTCGCACCTGGCCGAGCACTTCGCGCTGGGGGAGCGCATCACGCTGGTATCCGACGATCACGGTGAGACGTGGTCTGAGAGCGACGATCCGTCCATTCCCTCCAACTGGCCCGGGTCCTCCACCCGCGAGTGTCACGATCGCTTCGAGGGCGTGCTCGCCAGCGGCAGGTACCTGGCCGCCGGCGGGGTCGGCTGGGAGGTGTGGCCGGCATCGGACCGCGCGAAGGCGGACGAGATGGGACTGGTGGTCTTCGATGGCCCCGATCCCGCGACCGACGACCTCATCGTCGGCGGCTACCGGCTGTACGTGCAGTGGTCGGACGACCGCGGACGCTCGTGGCAGCGCCGCGAGTGGACGGTTCCGGGGGCGGTTCGCTTCCTGTCGTTTCCGCGCTCGGCTCCCCTGGCCGACGGGACCGTCCTGGTGCCGGCGTACGACCTGGGCTGGTACAGGGACCGGCTCATCGACACCGTGAACACGCCCGAAGGCCGGCGCCGCGACGTCCACGCCACCTACGCGATCCGCGTGATCGGGGGCCAGACGTGCGAGCTGGCCGAGATCCCCGCGGGTGGCTTCGGCAATGAGCTGGCCCTGGTGGAGACGGCGCCGGGCACGGTGCTGGCCCACCTGCGCGACGACACCACCGGGTATCTCCTGGAGAGCTGGTCGCACGACGGCGGCCGGACGTGGTCACGCGCCCTGCGGACGGAGATCTGGGGCTACCCGCCGCACCTGCTGAAGCTGTCCGACGGCAGGATCCTGTGCAGTTACGGCTATCGCCGCGATCCCATGGGGGTGCGGGCCGTGCTTTCGGACGACGGCGGCAGGAGCTGGGACCTGGAGCACGAGGTGGTATTGCGCGACGACGCCGTGGCGACGTGGGGGAACCCGCTCGGGCAGCACTGCCCGGGCGACCTGGGGTATCCGCTGTCGGTGGAGCTGCCCGACGGCACGATCTTCACCACCTACTACTTCGTCGAAGCGGACGGAATCGTCCATGCCGCGGCCACCAGGTGGCGCGCGGACTGAGGAGTGACCGCATGAAACACGTGGTGGTGTACAAGAAAGAGGGCCTCTACACGGGCTGGCCGCTGCCGGCCCTCCTCCCCGACGGCAGGCTCACGGTCGTCGTGCAGGCTTCCCCCCTGGTCGAGCACTACGCGCTCGGGAAGCGCATCACGCTGGTCTCCGACGACCGCGGCGACACGTGGTCGGAGAGCGACGATCCGTCCATTCCGTCCAACTGGCCCGGATCCTCCACCCGCGAGCGGCACGATCGCTTCGAAGCCGTCATGCCCGGCGGCAGGTATCTGGCCGCGGGTGGGGTGGGCTGGCAGGTGTGGCCGGCCTCGGACCGGGCGAAGGCGCACGAGATGGGACTGGCGGTCTTCTACGGCCCGGACTCCGCCACCGACGACCTCATCGTCGGCGGAAACCGGCTGTACGTGCAGTGGTCGGACGACCGGGGACGCTCGTGGCAGCGCCGGGAGTGGGCGGTGCCGGGGGCGGTGTGCCTGCTGTCGTTTGCGCGTTCGGCCCACCTGGCCGATGGGACCGTCCTGGTGCCTGCCTACGACCTGGGCTGGGAGAAGGACAAGATCGTCGACGCCGTCAGGGCGCCATCCGAGGGCCCGCGCCGCGACGTCCACGGCACCTACGTGATCCGCGTGATCGGGGAGAGCACGTGCGAGCTGGCCGAGGTCCCGGGGGGAGGCTTCGGCAACGAGTTCGCCGTGGTCGAGACGGCGCCGGGGACGGTCCTTGCCCACCTTCGCGACGACTCCACCGCCGGGCGCCGCACCGATTCCACGGGGTATCTCCTGGAGAGCTGGTCGCACGACGGCGGCCGGACCTGGTCGCGTGCCGTGAAGAACGGGATCTGGGGCTACCCGCCGCATCTGCTGAAGCTGTCCGACGGCAGGATCCTGTGCACCTACGGCTATCGCCGCGACCCCATGGGGATACGCGCCGTGCTGTCGAGCGACGGCGGCAGGAGCTGGGACCTGGAGAACGAGGTCGTGCTGCGGGACGACGCCGTGGCGGCATGGGGAAACCCGCTCGGGCAGCACTGTCCGGGCGACCTGGGATATCCGCTGTCGATCGAACTGCCCGACGGCACCATCTTCACCACCTACTACTTCGTGGAAGCGGACGGAATCGTCCATGCCGCGGCCACCAGGTGGCGGCCGGACTGACGGCGCTCTGGCGGCCTCCGACGCTCCGGCACGGGCGTTTCGTTTGACAGCGTGCCGGCATACCACTAGTCTCGTTTGATTCCGGTACGTTGTACCGACCGGTCAACAATATTCGAGGAGGTGCGTGATGCAGAGATTTGCACGCATTGGAGTGATCGCCGCAGCGCTGTCGTTGCTACTGGCCCCCACGGTGTTCGGCGCCGGGACCGAGGACGCGGCAGCGGATCAGATGGTGATCACCTGGGCAGGACCCTATGGCGCTGTCGGCGAGATGGGTGAGGAAGGCGAAGGAGATTCCTGGGCGACCAGGCACTTCGAGGAACGCTTCAACGTCGACATCCAGGGCAACGGGATCGGCTCGAACGAGGGCGAGAAGGTGCAGATCATGCTTGCCTCCGGAGAGTTCCCGGACACCGGCGCCTTGTGGGGCCGCGGCATCGATCACTACAACGACGGCATCATCCGCCCCATTCCCGTCGCCATGATCCGCGAGCACATGCCCAACTACACCCAGCGCATGGACTCCGAATATCCCGACGGCTGGCTGCGCGACCGCAACCCGGACAATCCCGATGAAGAGGTGCTCGGCATCCAGGGCTTCTCCGCGCAGAACGTCAGCATGGGCTTCTTCATCGCCTTCCGGACCGACTGGGCGGCCAACGTGGGCGCGACCCTGTCGGACTACGACAGCTCGAAGGTCTCCATCGACGAGTACGGCCGGGTGCACTACTGGCCCAACCCCGACGGCAGCGCCACGCTGGATTGGTTCGAGCAGATGCTGATCGGATTCCGGGACGGTGATCCCGACGGCAATGGCAAGAACGACACGATTCCCTTCGGCGGCGGCGGCGGGCCCCGGTACGGCTGGCTGCAGTCGCCCATCGCCGGCGCGTTCCAGGCGCAGCTCGAGGGCCGCCGCAACACGCTGGTGGACGGCAGGCTCTACACCGAGGAGATCAGCCCCAACTACCGCCAGTACTTGCAGCTCATGGCCCGCTGGTACGCGGACGGGCTGCTCGACAAGGAGTTCCTGACCATCGACCGCTCCAAGGCGTGGGACAAGGTCAAGGCCGGGCTCACCGCATCGCAGAGCATCCACTACTGGTACTCGGGACGCGAGGATCGGATGGCCTTACCGCCCAACAGCTTCGTGCCGGAAGAGGACCTGGGCAAGGCGGAGGTCCCGCTGTTTCAGCCCATCGGTCCGACCGGGTACCGCGGCGGCGGCGCCTACAACGCCAGCCCCTGGTACAACATGAACCAGTACGTCAACGCCGACGTGGACGACGAGAAGCTCAAGGTGATCCTGCAGATCGTCGACGCCGCCTATTACGGCACCGCCGAGGACTGGGTCCACCAGCGCTTCGGCAAGGAGGGCGTGCACTTCGACTGGTCGGGCGAGGCGTGGAACTCGACCCCGGTCCGGCGCGCGGAAGAGGACATCACCCCGACCGCGGGCGAGGCGACCGTGGGTCCGTTCGTCAACTCCTATCCGCCCAGCGCGTCGGTTGACCGCATCGTCTTCAACAACGCTCCCATGATCACCACCTTCCTCACCGACCACATCCTGGCGCCGGAAGGCATGGCGCGGACGCTCCTGCCGTACCGCTTCGACTCCAAGAGCGAGACGAACCTGGCCGACCTGTATTCCGAGCACGGCGAGGTCCTCAACACGCTGACGACCGAGTTCTCGGCCAAGGCGGTCGTGGGCGAAGTCGACATCAACGACGACGCCGTGTGGGACGGGTACGTCGCCGACTATCTCAAGTTCGGTGGCGCCGCGATTCTGGACGAGTGGCTGAAGGCTCCCGTCTACGAGAAGTTCAGGAACGGCGTGACCGAGTACGCCGCCGGCCCTGACGAGAAGTGGTGGTAGCGATCGGCTGACGAACGCGAACGCTCGCAGTACACGACGAGGGGATGGCCGTCCGCGGCCATCCCCTCGCTTCGTATCCGGCCCCGCGGGCGGTCAGCCCTTCAGCGAGCCGATGAAGATGCCCTTGATGAAGTACTTCTGCAGGAAGGGGTACAGGAGCACGATCGGGCCGATGGTGAGGATGGTCAGCGCGGCCTGAGCCGCCTCGGTCGGCAGGGTCGGCAGGTCCTCGATCGCCCGGAAGCGGTCCACCCCCAGCAGCGCCTCCTGGATCTGCTGGATCATGCGCCGCAGCAGGGTCTGCAGCACGATCTTGCGCTCGCTGCGGATGTAGATCAGGGCGTCGAACCACGCGTTCCAGTGACTGACCGCCGTCCACAGCGCCAGCGTCGCGATGATCGGCTTCGACAGCGGCACGATGATGCGGGCCAGGATCGACGGATAGCCGGCGCCGTCCACCAGCGCCGCGTCCTCGTACGCGGGGTCGATGGTCATCAGGAAGTTGCGGGCGATGATGATGTAGAAGCCGTTGACGGCCAGCGGCAGGATCAGCGCCCAGCGGGTGTCGATCAGGCCGAGCCGGCGGATCAGCAGGTAGTTCGGGACCAGCCCGCCGGCGAAGAACAACGTGATCAGCAGCACGATGGTGAGCAGGTTGCGCGCGGGCAGGTTGCGCTTGGCGAGCGGGTAGGCGGCCAGCAGCGTCATGGCGACGGCGACGAGCGTTCCCAACACCGTCCGGTAGATGGAGTTGTAGTAGGCGACTTGCGCGTTGCCGTACTCGGAGAAGGCGAATTGGTACGCGCCGAAGCTCCACTCGCTGATCCAGAACTTGAAGCCCAGGGAGGTGACCTCCTCGACGGTCGAGAACGAGGTCAGCAGCGTGACCCAGAACGGGTAGACGATCGACAGGGCGAACAGGGTCAGAAAGACGTACATGCAGCCGCGCGACAGCCGGCTGCCGAACGACGGGTGCAGCGCGTGGAAGGCTCTACCAGATGCCATATTCGCTGAAGCGCCTGATGATCATGTTGGCCCCGACCAGCAGGCCGACGTTGAGGACGCTCTTGAAGAGGCCCACGGCGGTGGCGTAGTCGTACTGCCGCTCCAGGATCCCCCTGCGGTAGACGAACGTGTCGATGATGTCGGCTACCTCGAACACGAGCGGGTTGTACAGGTTGAGGATCTGGTCGAATCCGGCCTCCATGATGCCGCCGACGTTGAGGATGAACAGCACGACGATGACCGGGATGAGTGAGGGCACGGTGATCCGTACCGCCATCTGCGGCCGGTTCGCCCCGTCGACGGTCGCCGACTCGTAGAGCTCGGGGTTGATGCCCGCGATGGCGGCAAGGTAGACGATCGTCCCCCAGCCGACGCCCTGCCACATGGCGGTGACCACCAGCATCGGCCGGAACAGTCCCTGCGAGTACATGAGGTAGGAGATCGTCTGCACGGTCCGCTGATGACCGGCGCCTCCATGCCCAGCAGCGTGTAGATGTATCCGACGACGCCGCGCTGCGGCGAGAGCATCTCGATGATGATGCCGGAAAGCACCACCCACGAGAGGAAGTGCGGCAGGTAGGAGATCGTCTGCACGGTCCGCTTGAAGGCGGAGTTCTGAACCTCGTTGAGGATCAGGGCCAGGATGATCGGCGCCGGGAAGCCGAAGACGAGCTTCAGCACGCTGATGATGACCGTGTTGCGGAACAGCCGGGCGAAATAGGGGTTCTCGAAGAGCTGGCGGAAGTGGTCGAAGCCGTTCCACGGACTGCCCAGTATGCCCTTGGCGTACCGGTAGTCCACGAACGCGAGGCCGACTCCGTAGATGGGGACGTAGCGGAAGATGATCAGGATCACCAGCGGCGCCAGGAACAGCAGGTAGAGCGCATACATGCGCTTCGCTCTGCGCCACTTCTCGTTCCGCAGGGCGGATTCGTACGACTCCGCGATCCGAGCCGGCCGGGCGATCACCTCCGCATACTCCCTCGCGTCCTCCCCTGCGGAGATCGGCGCGGGCCGTCCTCCGCCGCCACCAAGAGAGCGCACGCTAGCGGCTCGGGCCGGCCGCTGTCAATCGCAGCCGCGCCGGACCGACTCAGCACCGGCTCGCATCCCGCGTTTCTGCGAACGAGCGGTAGTGCTGCAATGGACGCGACAGGTCGCCGTCGAGCCGCAGCAGCGCCAGCCGCACCCCGACGGTGACCTCGTCGCCGGGCACCAGGTCGTTGCCGAACAGGGACAGGTCGAAGGCGCTGTAGGGGGCCATGCGGTCGGCCTCGTCCTCGGCGAAGTAGCGCGTGCTGATGGCGTAGCAGTCCCGCGGCCGCGCCATCAGCGCCGCCGCCAGCCGCTCGCCGGGGTCGGCGAGGAAGGCCAGGCAGTGGGCGTAGTACCGCACCGGGCACATCTGCACGGTGGGAGCGTCCGCCTCGCTGCGGTTCCAGCGTCCGTCCACGCAGCGCCGGGCCGCGTGCGGGTCTCGGGCGAACACCGGCACCGTGCCGCGAAAGACGTCGTTCACCATGGGCACCACCAGGTCGGGCTCGCCCTCCGGTTCGCCGTAGCGGTTGCCCCTGAGGTACACGCGCGGGCGTAGCGCCGGGTCGAAGTAGCTGGGCAGGAACAACTCGTATCCCGCGTAGGTGCCGTGGCTACGCGCCGTGACCCGCAGGTCGATGGCGTCCGCCTCCGGCACGGTATACCTCGCCACCAGATCGACCTGGTGCTCGGCGGTGGGCGGCCAGCGGATCTCGACCCCGCCGGCCGCGGCCGATATCGAGCGTTCCATGAACCGCGGCTGCCCCATCGCCTGGTGGTGCGCGAACAGGCGGAACAGGTTGAGCGCCGAGTAGTCGGGGTGGATGAGCTGGCGGCCGCTTCGCTTGTCGATGAGGCTGCCGACGCCGTGGTAGGCGCCCGCCGGCTCGATGCGTCCGGCCATCACGTCCGTGTCGAAGGCGAAGGCGCCGGTCGCGCGATCCGGCTTCAGCTCGAACATGGCTCCGTCTACCGTGGGGCGATGCGCAGGCGGCTTCGCGGTGCCACCGTCAGCGCGGCGTCGGCGTGTCCGATCCCGTCGACCGTGACCGTGCCGTCACGGTCGCTCAGGTCTTCGAGCAGGTACTCGCCGCTGTCATCGCGTTCCAGGTGGAGCGTGAGCGGCGCATCGGCGCGCAGCGTGAATCCTCCCCACTCGATGCGCGTCGCCTCCACCGCGTACAGGTAGTCGATCGTCCCGCCATCCCCTGCGCAGAGCACGACCACGACCCCGTCGGTCGCGATCTCGCCGTAGCGGGTCGGCGACGGCTTCCAGGCGTAAGAGACCGCGACGTACACCGTGGCGCCGCCTCGCTCGACGGCAAGCCCGGCCGCCTCGCTCTCCAGTCCCCGTCGGTCCCGGCTCACCGCCAGCTCGCGGACGTCACCGATGGCCGGCTGACCGCGAAACGGCTCGATCACCGTCAGGTAGCGCGTGCGCGCATGCGGCGTGGGCGCCTGGCGCCGCGCGAAGAGCACGTCCAGCCGCTCGGCCAGGGTCGTCCCCGGTGCCGTCGCGGCGATCACTTCGGTCCCCTGCTCCCCCAGCATCGTCAGCCGCACGCCCTGGCCCTCGCTGGCGAACGTCGCCGTCCAGGTCTCATCCGCGATCCCGCGACGGATGTCGCGAATGTGCTGATAGCCGTTGTCCTTCCCCAGCGGCCCCTCGTCCCCGGCCAGCTCCGCGCTCACCCGCAGCTCGCCGAAGTTGCGGTACACCCAGTCGACCTGCCGCCCGCGCTGCCGGTTCGGGCCCGCGCCGCCGACGCCGAACAGGTCGACGACGAACGCCCCGTCCACGAGGATGGCCGTCCGCCGCATCCGCACCCCGTGCTGGTAGTCGTGGGCCGACGCGTCCGCCACCTGCACCCGCGGACCGGCCGCGAAGCGGTTCAGCTCGCCGCCGATTCGGTGCTGGGACACCTGGTCCACCACCACGGTGTTGTGGCTGACCGTCTGCCGGAACCAGTTGTGCGACTCGGGCAGGCTGTAGTTGCAGATGCCCAGGTCCGGGGCTTGCACCCGCCCGTTGGCGTAGAGCACGACGTTCAGCTTGTCCAGATGCCCGTGCCCGCCGCCGTGCGGCCCGTACTGCAGCAGGAGCTGAACCTCCTCCGTGTCCCGGCCCGGTGCGCGGGCGCGCAGAATGGCGTACCCGCTGGCGGGAAAGTTGACGCTCTCCCGGACAGGCGGACGCGTCTCGGGCTGCCACACGGGCGCGAGCCAGAGCGGCGCCACGTACCCGCGGCGCAGCCCGCGCGCGCGTTCGTCTCCTTCGGACACGCGCCCGGCGACCAGCAGCGGCCGCACGTCCTCGTCCCGCGTGCGCGTGTAGTACACCTCCGCCAGCGTGCCGAACACCTCCTTCAGGGACCTGCCGAAGTGGTCGTCGCCGACCGCCGGATAGGTGCCGTCGGGAAAGCCGATCCGCACCGGCGCCGCGAACAGCCCGCGTACCCGCGGGTGGCGGTACAGGTCGATTCCGGAGTGCCACGCCGCCTCCGTCAGGCACAGAATGTCGCCGATCGTGCCGATGGCGTAGCCGATCGACCCCTCCCAGAACAGTCCGTCCGAGCGCACGGACCGCTCCAGGAGGGCGTTGAACCCCAGCGGCCCGTTGAGCGCGAAGTCCACGATCTCCTCGTCGCGCAGCGCGAACCCGAGCGCGCCGATGGCGGCCGTGCACAGCGCCTGCCAGTTCGAGGGCAGCGGTTCGTGGATATCGGCGTCCACCGAGGCGATCAGCCGTGCCGTGGCGCGCAGCAGGTCCTCCTCCACGTGGCGGCGCCGCTCCCCGCCGAGCGCTCCGGAGTCGAGAATCAGGTCGTAGGCCGACGCCACGTGCAGGGCGAAGAAGCCGTCCTCCAGCGTCTGCGAGCCGACCTTCGAGAACTGCTCGACCGGGTAGGCGTCGTACCGGTCGGCGTACTCGCAGAGGATCGCCGCGGCGGCCTCCGCGTACCTCATCTCGCCGCCGACCGCGTACCGGAGCGCCAGGTCTTCGGCCGCGCCCGCGATCTTTGCGTGCTGATAGGCGCGCCAGGTCTGGTCGTACACGCCGCCGGTATGGACCTCTCCGCATTTCGGGCAGGTGTGCCGGTGCGGCTCGTGGGGATCGTAGATCAGCCCGGTGCTGTCGGCCGGGCAGATGTAGAGGCCAAGCCACTTGCCCTCCGCGTTCTTGTCCGGGATGGCGAGCGGCCTGCGCAGCCACCCGTCGGTATCCCGCACGATCGCCTGGTAGCGCCGGTGCTGGAAGGTCCCTTCCTGCCGGGTCAGCTCCCGGATCGCCTCGATCTCGCCCGCGTCGTAGAACAGCAGCGGCCGCGGCCGTGGTTCCAGCCGGATCCCGTCCGTGTACACGCCAACCTCCGTCAGCTCGCGAACGTCCATGGTAACGCCCGTGGGCCCGTCGTGCAGGACCACCTCGTCGAGCCCGAGGAAAGCGGCACGGATCACAGGTCCGTCTCTGTGTCATCGGGTACCGTTCAGCTCCGGTCGTGATGCCGGCATGGATGCTTGCACGGTGTCCGCCGGCCGGTAGAGTAGAGGCAGGGAGTGACGATCACCGTCGGAAACCAGGAACGAACAGAACCGCGCTCAGAGTTGAGAGATACGGAGCATACCCGTGGCTGATACGGATCGGGAGAGGGGACGAGGACCGGCAACTCCGCAGGAGATCTGGAACATCTTGCGCGAGGTGTCGGACAGCCAGAGAGAGACCGACCGGCGCATGCAGGAGACGGATCGGCGGATGCAGGAGACCGATCGACTGCTGAAGCGACAAGGTCAGGAGACCGACCGGCGCCTGCGCAAGCTGGATGAGCTGTTCAACGGTCAGTGGGGAAAGCTGATGGAAGCCTTGGTCGAGGGCGATCTCATCGCACTGCTCAGACAGCGCGGCATCGAAGTCGAGCGTACGATGACCAACCTGAAGAAGCGCGGCGGCGCGCGGGAGTGGGAACTGGACATCGTGGCGTTGAATGGGGCGGAGGTCGTGGCGGTGGAGGTAAAGACCACCCTCAAGGTGCGCGACGTCGATCACCTGTTGGGGCTGTTGTGCGACTTCCAGGATCTGGCCCCGGAGTTTTCCGGCAAGCGGGTGTATGGGGCCGTCGCCTATCTGAAGGCCGATCAATCCTCGGACGTTCATGCGGAACGGCAGGGCCTGTACGTGATTCGCGCGACCGGCAGCAGCGCCAGCATCACCAATCGCGAGGACTTCCGGCCGCGCGTGTTCGGGCCGAGTGCGGGATCCCGTTAGCGTGCGCACGCCGCCGGCAGGTGCGTCGGCTTGGTTCTGCGGAGACGGGGCACCGGTTCCTGAGCTACGCTGGGGCGCGCCATGATGAGGATCTCGAGCGGCGGCGGGGACCTCTCGGACAGTTCCCTGCGGCGCGCCATTCAGCTCGGTGTCGACTGCATCGACCTGGGCTGTCCGCCCCTCGACCAGCTCGTCGCCGTCAAGAAGCGCATCCGCTCGTTCGGCCTGGACGTCAACCGCATCTCCCTGCCGGACATGAGCGCCGCCTTCATGCGCGGCGAGGAGGAATCCGGGAAGGAGCTGGACGCCGTCGAGCGCACCCTGCGCGCCTTCGGCGACGCCGGCTACCGGCTCACCTTCCAGCGCTTCGAGGGCAGCAGCTTCAACCACCTGGTCACCTTCTACGAGTCCGTGCACCGCGGCGGCTACCTCGGGTCGGGCAAGAGCGTGTGGCTGACCGGCCCGCGCCCGCCCGAGCGTTCGGAAGCGGAAATGCGCCAGGCGCGCATCGCCTACTGGCCGCACTTCGGCCGCGACGAGCCGCCCGGCCGCGCCGAGCTCGACGCCTGGTGGGGGCAGTTCTGCCGCGTCTTCGAGCGGCTGGTGCCCATCGCGGAGGAGTACGAGATGCGCATCGGCGTGCACCCGGCCGATCTGCCCATGCCGGACGCTCCGTTTGGAACGCTGGGGTTTCACCGGGTGATCGACGCGTTCCCCAGCCGCAACGTCGGCTATTTGTACTGCTGCGGGACGCGCGCGGAGGCCGGCGGACTGCCGCTCGTGCTGGAGGAGATCCATAACTACGGGCGGCAGGGCCGCCTCTTCATGATCCATTTCCGCAACATCCGCGGCAGCCTGATGACCGCGAGCGCCTACGAGGAGGTGCTGCTGGATGACGGGGACATGAACATGTTCAAGATCCTGCTGGAGTTGCACCGGGCGGGCTTCGACGGCTGCCTGAGCCCCGACCACATCTTTGCGCTGGAAGGCGATCCGGATGCCTCGGCCGACCAGAACCGGGCGTACCAGGGGCTGGCCTTCTCGATCGGCTACCTGAAGGGACTGCTCGCCGCGCTCGCCGTGGTGGGGTAGGCAAGGGAGGAAGCAGCGTGACTGCCGAAGAGATCTACGGGAGGCTGGGGGTGCCCGCGGCCGTCAATGCCGTCGGCACCGGCACGCTGGTCGGCGGGTCCGGTCCGCCCGACTTCGTGCGGGAAGCGATGGAGGCCGCGAGCGGCCGCTTCGTCAAGATGGACGACCTGCTGCGCGCGTGCGGCGACGCCATCGCCGCTCAAGTAGGCACTGAGGCCGCATACATTTCCTGCGGCGGCGCTGCCGGCGTGACCCTGAGCGCCGCCGCCTGCATCGCCGGCACCGACCCCGCGGCCATCGGCCGCCTGCCGGACGCCGCGGGACTGCGCAACGAGATCGTGGTGCAGAAGCGGCATTCCGACAGCTACGACCGCTGCCTGCGCGCCGCCGGGGCGCGGCTGGTCGAGGTGGGGCGTGAGGACGGCTGCGACGCCGCCGAGCTGGAGGCCGGCATCACCGGCGACACCGTGGCGATCTGGTACCCATGGCCGCCGCTGGGCGACCAGACCGGCCTCTATCCGGAGATGCCCGGCCCGGACGAGATCGTCCCACTGGAGGAGGCGCACGCCATCGGCAGGCGGCGCGGCGTGCCCGTGATCGCCGACGCCGCCTCGGACATCTACCCGCTGGATTTCATGCGCCGGTGCGCGGCCGCCGGAGACCTGGTCGTGTTCGGCGGCAAGTACTTCGGCGGCCCCAACGCCAGCGGTTTCGTGTGCGGCGACCGCGGCCTGATCGAGGCGGTCGCCGCGCAGGGCTTCACCATGCCGGCCGGCGCCATGGGCATCGGCCGCTCCATGAAGCTGGACCGCCAGCAGGTGATCGCCCTGACCGTCGCCGTCGAGCGCTGGTTCGCCACCGATCACGCCGCCCGCTTCGCCGCCATCGACCGCAGGCTCGCCGCGGTGGAGCAGGCGCTGCACGGTCTCACGCACGTCCGGGTCGAGCCGCACATGGTCACCCACGGCTTCTACGGCTCGTTCCTGGTCGTCGAGCTGGATACGGCGGCGCTCGGCAGGACGTCGCGGCAGATCGCCGAGGAGCTGTACGTCGGGGAGCCGTCGGTGCTGGTGCAGTCACCGACCGAGTCCACGCTGTGGGTGTTCTTCTACACGGTCGAGGACCGCGAGGAGCGGATCATCGCCGACCGGATGCGCGCCGTGCTGAGCCGATGATCCGCATCTCCATGGGGTCGGCGGAGCTCTCCGACAGCTTCCTGCGCCGCATCGTCCAGCTCGGCGTCGACTGCGTCGACCTGGGCTGTCCGCCCCTCGACGGGTTGCCCGCCCTCAAGAAGCGCATCCGGTCGTTCGGCCTGGACGTCAACAGCGTGTTCCTGCCCGACATGAGCGCCGCCTACATGGGCGGTGAGGAGGGCTCCGGGAAGGAGCTGGACTCGGTCGAGCGCACGCTGCGCGCCTACGGCGATGCCGGCCTGCGGCTCGTGTTCCAGCGCTACGAGGGCAACAACTTCAACCACCTGGTGACCTTCTACGAGTCCGTGCACCGCGGCGGCTACCGCGGCTCGGGCAAGAGCGTGTGGCTGACCGGCCGGCGTCCGCCCGAACGGCCGGAGGAGGAGATACGCCGCGCGCTCATGGCCTACTGGCCCCACTTCGGGTACGATGAGCCGCCCGACCGCGCCGAGCTCGACGCGTGGTGGGGGCAGTTCTGCCGCGCCTTCGACCGGCTGGTGCCGATCGCGGAGGAGTACGAGATGCGCATCGGCGTGCACCCGGCCGACCTGCCGCTGGCGGACGCGCCGCTGGGGACGCTGGGGTTCCACCGGGTAATCGACGCGTTCCCGAGCCGCAACGTCGGCTACCTCTATTGCTGTGGTACGCGCGCGGAGGCGGGCGGGCTGCCGTTGGTGCTGGAGGAGATCCACAACTACGGGCGCAAGGGCCGCATCTTCATGGTGCACTTCCGCAACATCCGCGGCAGCCTGATGACCTCCAGCGCCTATGAGGAGGTGCTGCTGGACGACGGCGACATGAACATGTTCAAGATCCTGCTGGAGTTGCGCCGGGTGGGCTTCGACGGCTGCCTGAGCCCCGACCACATCTTTGCGCTGGAAGGCGATCCGGACGCCTCGGCCGACCAGACCCGCGCGTACCAGGGGCTGGCCTTCTCGATCGGCTACATGAAGGCGCTGCTCGCCGCGCTCGCCACGGTCTGACGGACGGGCCCGGCCGCCTCAGGCGGGGCCGAGATTGCGCCACCAGCGGACTTCGTTGCTGCCGCGCTCGGCGGCGGCGGCGATGTCGAGCCGGCCATCGCGGTCGAGGTCGACCAGGATCACCTGGTCGGCGGCGGTCCACCCCTCCTTCAGGACCTGCATGCTCCATGGCCCGCGCGGGTCGCCGCCGTGCTTGAAGAGGGCCACGCGGCCGGCATCCTCCCATCCCGTGGCCACCACCTCGATCCGGCCGTCGCCGTCGAGATCAGCCGCGACGGCCTCGAACGCCTGCGGGAAGGACTCGGCGATGACGTGCTTGCGCCACGGCACCTGCCGCGGATCGCCGGGGTTCTCGTACCAGACGACCTGGTGTGGCACGTCGCCGACCCCCTGCAGCGGCCGCATGCCGAGGGCCATCACGACGTCCAGATTGCCGTCGCCGGTCATGTCCACCGGGTGGCCATGCGTGGGCTGGGGTGAGGTGTCGATGACGTGCTTCGTCCATGGCTGTCGGGCGGGATCGCCAGGATTCTCGTACCAGCCGACCTGGTTGCCGGCGACGGCCGAGCCCAGCAGGTCCATGCGGCCGTCGCGGTCGAAGTCGACGGCCAGGATGGTGCGCGGCTCGCCGATCCCCTCTTCGATGGTGTGCTTGACCCAGCGGTCGCCCCGGTTCTGGAACCAGGCGACCTCGTTGCCGATGCGCCAGTTGGTCGCGGCGACGTCGAGCCGGCCGTCGCCGTCCAGGTCGGCGACCGCCAGGTCGTAGGCGCCGGGGAAGCCGCCGTCGGTGATGTAGTGGTGCGTCCACGAGCCGCGCTCGCGGGGGTCGCCGTCGAAGGAGAACCAGAGCAGGCTGCCGCCCTTGTTGTCCACGCTGACGATCTCCGGCCGGCCGTCGCCGTCGATGTCGGCGATCTCGTGCCGCTCCAGCCACTCGCCCGCGCGCTCGTGGACGACGTGCCGGGTGAAGCGCCCGCTGCCGTCGTTCTCGAACCAGTAGAGGCCGACGTCGGTGTCCATCGCCACGACGTCCGGCAAGCCGTTGCCGGTGAGGTCCACGGTCGAGATCCCGAACGCGTAGGAGAACCCGTCTCCGATCAGTCCCTCTTCGAACCGGATGTGTTCCGCCATGTCGCCTCCTCAGCCCGCGTGCCGGTGTTGCCCGGCCGGCTCGCTGCCGGCAGACTGGGCCGCCCATCATGAAGCATTTCGACCCGTGGGACACGCGTTTCGCCTTCTTCTGGTACAACGACCAGGAGATCTTTCACGACACCGACGCGGACCTGGCGCGCAAGGCGGAGGCGTTCGCGGAGGTCGGCATCAACCACGTCATCACCTTCAGCCCCACGCACTTCCGCTGGTCCTTCCGCCGCCACTGGGACCTGCTGACCGATACGCTGGCGCGCGTGGTGGCCGCCTGCCACGCCGCCGGCATCCGCGTGACCGAGCACCACTCCAGCCACCTCACCCACAACCCGCTCGACGAAGCGGGCGAACGGCAGGTCGCCGAATGGCTCGGCAGGCGTGGGTCGAGCCTGGAGTCGTGGCCCCACCTACGCGAGGACGCAGACGCCGACCCGGCGATCGACGGCGTGCCGCAGTCGAGCTGGCGACAGATCGATGGCCGCACCGGGACGTGGGCGCGCTCGGCCTACCCGGGCCGCTACGACTACCAGGGCTGGACGTTCTGCTTCAACAATCCCCACTACCGGCGCGCCTACCTGGCCTACCTGGAGACGCTGTACGCCACCGGGATCGACGGCATCATGACCGACGACGTCGAGTGGTTCGGCGCCGGCCACGCCTGCGCCTGTGCCGTGTGCCGGGCCCTGTTCCGGGAGCAGACCGGTCACGAGCTCCCCGCGCCGGGGCCTGCCTGGAAGCGCTGGCACGGAGACCACGGCGATCCGTCCTACGTCGCCTGGCTGCGGTTCCGGACGTCCTCGACCACGGCCTTTCACCAGGCGGTCGCCGACCACTACCGCGGGCTCGGCATCCGCCCGCTGCGGCCCAACTACAGCGAGCGGGTGCTGCTCCGGGATCCCCACGGGATTACGCTCGAGGACCTGCCCGACCTCGACTGGGTCTTCAAGGAGAACGACTACTCCACGATCGTCCGCTACTCCTGGTGCGCCTGGGCGGTCGAGGCGGCCCACCGCTTCGCCGTCGGCCGCTGGCGCTGCATCCCGGCCATGAGCATGTTCTATCCCGACCGTCCGGACACCGTGCGGTTCTGCTGGGCGCTGGCGATGAGCTGGGGGCACCTGTACCTGGCGACACCGGAAGGCGAGTCCCTGGAGCTCGCCGAGAAGCGGCTACGCAGCTTCGAGGTCGCCCACCCCGAGCTGCTGCGCCGGGGGCAGCGGGTGGCGTCGCTGGGCTTCTACGACTCGCGCGCCACGCGCGACCTGTACGAGCACGCCGAGGAGCGAAGCCTCGCCGGGCTGATCGCCTGGACGCAGGCGTGCTACCGGCGCAACCTGCCGTTCGACCTGTTTCAGCCCGATGAGCTTGCCCGGCTGCCGCTCTACCGCGTGGTGGTGCTCAACGAGGCGGTCTTCCTCAGCGGCGCGGAGCTCGAGGCGCTGCGCTCCTTCGTGCGAGCCGGCGGCACGCTGGTGTGGACCGGTGCGACCGGCAGCAGGCACGAGACCGGCGCCGCGCGCGACGCCCTGGACCTCGGCCGCTTCTGGGGGATCGACTCCCTCGCGGGAGTCCCGGACGGCGCGCCGCCGGTCACGACCCGCATCGGCGCCGGCCGGCTGGTGCAGGTGGCCGGCGACTACGCGCTGGAGCCGCTGGAGCGGATCGCCCGCCCGGCCACCGGCGGACGCGAGGCGCGTCTGCCGTGGCAGCCGGTGGCGGCCGCGCACGAGCGGCTGCGGGATGACCTGGTCGCGTTCCTGGCCGGCCTGACAGGCGGGGCCGACCTGGAGCTCCAGGGCATGCCCGTCGGCGTGCTGGCGACGGTCTTCGTCATCGAGAGCGGCGAATCGCTGGTCGTCCACCTGGTGAACGCGGCGCAGACCCTGGCGCTCCCCCAAGGAGCGACCATCGGCCACGACGACCCCATCCCGTTTCCGAGGTTCGCCGGCCGGCCGGCCGCCATCACGGTGCGCCTGCCGGGGGCGCTCGCGGAGCGTTCGGTGCACCGGGCGCGTTACCACGACCCGGACGTGGCCGCGGCCCGTACCGCCGCGGTACGGGCCGCGGCCGGCCGGGTCACGGTCGCCCTGGATCCGGCCTGGATCGGCGCCTATGGGCTGGTTCAGATCGAGCTCGACTGACGCCCCGAAGCGGCGCCCGTGGCGCCCCTTTGGCCCATCCCCGCCGAGATCCTATGCGAGCTTGAAGCTGCGCCGGTGGATCGTCGACGGTCCGTGCAGCCGCAGCCGCTCCCGGTGGGCGCGCGTGGCGTACCCGAAGTGCGAATCGAAGCCGTAGCGGCCGTCGATGCGGGCGTACCGGGCCATCCAGCGGTCGCGCGCGGTCTTGGCCAGGATCGATGCCGCCATGATCTCCGGGATGCGGGCGTCGCCGTCGATCTCGGCCCGGCACGGGGCTCCCACGGCCGGCGTGAAGCGCCCGTCGACCAGCACCAGCTCCGGCGCGAGGTTCAGCCCGCGGCAGGCGCGCAGCATCGCCAGCAGCGTCGCGTGATGGATGTTGATGCGGTCGATCTCCTCCGGCCACGCCCAGCCGACGGCCCACGCACGGGCGCGTCCGCGGATCAGCGGCGCCAGCTCTTCGCGGACCCGCGGGTCCACGACCTTGGAGTCATCCAGGCGGTCGTCCGGAAACGGGTCCCCCAGGATCACCGCCGCGGCGGTGACCGGTCCCGCCAGCGGCCCCCGGCCCGCCTCGTCGATGCCGCAGACGATCGTTCCCCCTCCCGGTTTGACGCTGATTCGACCGCGATGGTAGCGTCGCGTGAGGCAAGCCCACAACGCGTGCGCTGTGCTCACATCATGAGCGGGCAGCTACTGAAGCGGGTCGAACTCCTCGGCTTCAAGTCCTTTGCCGACCGCACGGTACTGGAGTTCGGCCCCGACGTGTCCGCGCTGGTCGGACCGAACGGCTGCGGCAAGAGCAACATCGTCGACGCCATCCGCTGGGCGCTGGGCGAGCAGGCGCCCCGCTCTCTGCGCGCCGAGCGCATGGAGGACGTGATCTTCGACGGCGCCGGCAGCCGGCGGTCGATGAGCGTGGCCGAGGTCACGCTGGTGTTCTCCAACGAGAACGGACGGCTGCCGATCGACTCCGCGGAGGTTGGCGTCAAGCGCCGCCTGTACCGCTCCGGCGAGAGCCAGTACTTCGTCAACAATACGCAGAGCCGGCTGCGCGACGTGCGCGAGGTGCTTGCCGATACCGGTCTTGCCACCTCCGGCTACGCATCGCTGGAGCAGGGAAGGATCGACCGGATCATCTCGGACAAGCCCGAGGAGCGTCGCGAGGTCTTCGAGGAGGCGGCCGGCATCCTGTCCTACCGTACCCGCGCCGCCGAAGCCGAGCGCGAGCTGAAGCAGGCGGCGGCCAACGTGGCGCAGGTGGAGAACGTCCGGCGCGAGGTGCAGCGCCGTTACGAGACCCTGCGCGTGCAGTCGCAGGCTGCCGAGCGCTACCGCTCCCTGCGCGCGCAGGCGTTCGACGTCGAGCGGGACCAGGAACTGCTGCGTCTGCGCGCCCTGCGGGATCGCCGCCAGCGGATCGAGAAGCGCCTTTCGCGGGAGACGCAGAACCGGGACGAGGTCCAGAACGAGATCGACGCGGCCGCGACCAGCACGCGCAATCATCGGGCCGCGGTCGAGCGCCTGGAAGAAGAGCGGGCCGCGTCCCAGGAACGCCTGTACGAGATCGCCACCGCCATGAGCGGGGCCGGGAGCGAAATACGGCTCGGCCGCGAGCGCGTCGATGAGCTGGAAGCGAGCATGCACTCGTACCACAGCCGCGACCAGGCGCTCGCGAAGCGCATCCGCTCCCTGGAAGCCGAGGTCGAAACCGCTCGTGCCGGACTGACCGAAGCGGAACGGGATGCCGCGGACGCGGAGTCGAAGGCGGCTGCCGAACGTGGAAATGCCGCGGCGGTAGGCGCGCAGATCGCCGAAACGGAGCGGCGCATCGCCGATGCAGCCGCGCGGGCTGCATCGCACGAACAGCGCCTGGACGGCCTGCGCGACCAGCTTCGCAAGGTCACCGACGAGATCGTCACCGAGCTCGATCAGCGGCTGGGCCAGGGGATGGAGTCCACCCCGTCCGCTGCGCTCGGCAACGATGTTGCCGAGTCGCTTGCGCGGCTCCGTCATGACCTCGGCCGGCTCGCGGTCTCGGCAGCGCAGATGGACACCGAGGAACTCGCGCGGCGGATCGGTGACCTGTTGGAGGCGGCGGAGGGTTTGATGAAGGGGTTCGCGCGCTATCGTGAGACCACCGGATCGCTGCTCGATGAGCTGATCTCTTCGGAAGGGATCGTCACCCACAAGCGGGCGATAGACCGCGACATGGGAGAGACCTTCTGGGCGATCGCCGAGCTCCGCAAGCAGAGCGAGGAGTTGCGGCGGGCCAATCGCGAGCGCGCGGAACGGCAGGGCCAGTTGCGCGACGCGGTGCAGGAGAGCCAGGTGGCCGCCGCGCGGGCGCAGGAACAGGCCGCCGCGCTACGCAGGCAGCTCGCCGCCGCGCAGCGGCAGCTCGACGAGCAGCGCCAGATCCGCGCGGATCTGGCCACGGAGGAACACCAGACCGCGGAGGCGATCCGGGCGCTGGCGTCCAGCACCTCCGATCGCGAGCGGGAGAAGGCGTTCCTGGACCGGGAGCATGATCGGCTGCAGAAGGAGCTGGGCCGCGCCTCGGCGCAGCTCGCCGCGCATCGCCGCGAGATGGACCGGATCGACCAGGCCGCGCAGCAGCGCTCGGCGCGGCTGCGGCAGGCCCAGGAGACGCTGGAGCGAGTTCGGGTGGAGCTCGCCGAGGTGGACGCGGAAGACAAGGCCATCCGCCACACCTTCGCGCAGACCCACTCCCAGCGCCTGGAAGAGCACTCCGAGCGGCTGGAGCAGATCGAGGCCACGCCGCGCGAGCTGCGCGACCGACTGGGCCGACTACGGGAACGGATCCGCGGCCTCGGGCAGGTCAACCTGCTCGCTCCGGAGGAGTTCAAGGAGGTGGCCGAGCGCTACCGGTTCCTGACCGGGCAGCTCGAGGACCTGAGCCAGGCGCGCGCCGACCTGGAACGGGTGACCGAAGAGATCCAGCGCGAATCCGCCGAGCGGTTCGGAGCCTCCTTCCAGGCCATCGCCGATGCGTTCCGGGACATCTTCCGCCGGCTGTTCGGCGGCGGCCGCGCCGAGCTGAAGCTCCGGAGTCAGGACGTTCTGGAGGCCGGCGTCGACATCCTGGCGCAGCCGCCCGGCCGCAAGCTGGAGAACGTGGGACTGCTGTCCGGAGGGGAGCGGTCGTTGACCGCGGTGGCGCTGATGTTCGCCATGTACTCGGTCAAGCCGTCGCCGTTCTGCGTGCTCGACGAGCTGGACGCCGCGCTGGACGACGAGAACATCGGCCGCTTCGTCGGGCTCCTGGAAGAGTTCGCGCACGACTCGCAGTTCCTGATCGTCACCCACAACAAGCGCACCATCGCCGCCGCCGCGAACCTGTACGGGGTTACCATGGAGGAGCCGGGCGTCTCCAAGCTGGTGACCCTGCGCATGCCGGAGCGCGCCGATCGCGAACCGGTTCCGGCGTAGTGGTACGGACCGTGCGCGCCGCGTCGTCTGCAAGGGCAGGGGCTTCGGCCGGGCAGGCCGAATTGCCTGCGCCAGCGGACGGGCCTATCATCGGAGAGGCAGAAGACAAAGCACATGAGTGATCAGGAACGAAACGAACCTCAGCCGGAGGAATCGTCGGACTCGCACGGACAGGAAGGGGCCGGGCCGGAGCCCTCCCGGGAGAGGTTCTGGCAGGGCGTGAGCGTCCCTGACCTGGTCAAGCAGCGCATCGACGTCATCAAGGCGCAGCAGAGCCGCGGCCGCAAGCTGCTGATGGCGTTGCGCAAGTTCTACGCCATCCTGCCGATCGCGGCGTTCATCTATTTCTCCCTCACGAATCCGACATTCCAGAACACGGTGCTCGCCATCCTTCAATTTGCGGTGCAGCTCCTGTTCGCGATCTTCTACGCGATTATCCAGTTCGTCGCCATTTTCTGGTTCATGGCCCGATCCAAGGTGGAGAAGGTCCGGCCCACCGATCCCAAGTCGATCACGTTCGACGACTACTGGGGGCAGCCCAACCTGAAGGCACTGGTCCGGCAATGGTTGGGCCTGCTGGCCGACCGCAGGGAGTTCGTGCAGATGGGCGGCCGCTACATCAACGGCCTGTTGCTGTACGGCCCACCGGGCACCGGCAAGACCATGCTCGCCAAGGCGATGGCGGGTGAGGCCGGGGTCGCGTTCATCTCCATAGAAGGTTCGGGATTCCGGGCGATGTTCGTGGGCGTGGACGTCCTGAAGATGATCTGGTTTATCCGCAAGGCACGCAAGTACGCCCGCCGATACGGCGCCTGCATCGCCTACATCGACGAGATCGACGCGGTCGGACAGTCGCGTGGCGGCGTCCAGGGAGACAACAGTACGTTCGCCGGCGGCGGGATGTTTGGTGGGGGTACCGGCGCCCTGACGCGGCTGCTCTACGAGATGGACGGCGTCGATCAGCGTTCCCTGAAGGAGCGGATAGTCGCCAAGCTCTACCAACTGCGCGGCAAGAAGCCGCCTGCGCGGAATTGGCACGTCCTGTTCATGGGCTCCACCAACCGCCCCGACGTGCTGGACCCGGCGCTCACGCGGCCGGGCCGCTTCGACCAGATGATCGAGGTGGGACTGCCGGACCGTTCCGGCCGTCGCGCCATCGTCGAAGGCTACCTGTCGACCATCCGCCACGACGACTCGGTCGACGTGGAGGCGATCGTCTCCAACACGCCCGGCGCCTCACCGGCGCAGATGATGGCCGCGCTGACCAAGGACACGGTACGCATCGCCCTATTCGAGCACCGCAACGTGGTCACGCAGCGCGACATCGACCGTGCGCTGATCCACCAGTTGGCGGGCATGGAGAACCCGATCGAGGAGATGGATCCGGAACAGCGCCGTTCCATCGCCGTGCACGAGGCCGGACACGCGGTGGTCGTGCACTACGTGCTCCCGGAAAAACGGATCGGCCACCTGACGATTCTGGCTCGCGGCCAGACGCTCGGCTTCATGCTGCCGCTCGACGAGGTGGAGCAGTACTCGTATCCGCTGCGCCGGATCGTCGCCGACATCATGGTCGCGTTGGGCGGACACGCCGCCGTGCGGATCGTGTACGGCGAGGAGTGGACCGGCGCCTACAGCGACTACCGTCAGGCGCGAGACCGTTTCCGACACCTGTATTCACTCGGCTACTTCGGTCCTCCGACAGGATGGATTTCCAGCATGGCCGACGGGCTGGGCGCTCCGGCGGGCGCGCCGCCGCCGGAAGTCAACCGCCTCTGGCAGGATCTGGAGGATCGGACGGAGCGGTTGCTGCGCGATCACCGGGGCGAGTTGATGGCTCTTACCGACGCCCTGCTGGAGCGCAACGAGCTCAATACTGGCGAGGTGCTGGAGCTCCTCGGACCGAACGGCCACAACGGCACGAACGGCCATGTCGGGCCCTCCGGCGGCGGCGGGATCCCGCCCCGGTCAGAAGAAGACGGCGGGCAAAGCGGGACGCTTCCTGGCAACCTCTCCGCGCGTGACCTGATCGACGACCCGCCGGACGACAGCGAACCGCGGGAGCCCGGACCGGATAACCCGCAGGACGACGGCGGTACGGAGCCGCCTGAGGAGCCCGCCCGGTAGGAGCCCCGGCGCGGCCTCCTGATCGATCCGCTATCGGATCACGACCCTATCGGATTGACCAGGACCCCAGGTCGCCGCGGGTCACGAAGCGCGGTTCGAGGTTGCCCGAAGCCGATCCCAGGAAGATGCCGGGGAAGCCGCCGCGCGCCACCGCGGAGAACACCAGCCAGTTGCCGTCCGGCGACCAGATGCTCCCGGAGCGCGTGTACTGATCGAAGAACTGCAGGGCGCCCAGGCTGCCGCGCGTGATCGGAAAGGTGGCGACCTTCCAGGATTCTCCCGAGCGGGCATCCATCACCCGCAGGTGCACGTAGATCTGCTCGGGGTCGGCGGCGAACACCGGCTCCACCACGAGTTGCTGGAGCTCCTCCGCGCTCACCGGTACCAGATAGGCGATCTGGCGGCTGTTGGGAGCCCAGAAGAAGGCGATGACCGTTGGCTCCTCCAGCTCCACCGAGCGCTCCAGCCGGCCCGGCACCAGCACGCGCAGCGTGCCGTCGGCCGAGAGCTGTGGCGTTGAAGATTCCATGATCGCGACGCGCCTCCCGTCGCGGGAGAAGCTGAAGAAGGCGCTGCCGGACACGGTCTTGAGCACGTCCAGGCCCGGACCCTCGATGTCCCGCAGCACGAGCTGGGCCGATCCCGACTCGCTGTCCACGTACAGCATGCGCTCGCCGTCGGGAGACACCTGCGGCGACTGGAAGCGGGCGGGGCGCACGTTGAAGTTGCGCTTCCCGGTTGCGCCGCGGACGTCCAGCAGCGTGAGGCGGCCGCCCGACGTCGTGCCGCCGCCGACGTGGGCCAGCATGAAACGGTTGCCGGGGTCCCACGCCCAGTACAGTGGCAGCCCCGTGTCGAGCGGCTTGTAGCTCAGCTTGCCGGCTGGATCCATCAGGCCGAGCTCCATGCCGTCCTCCGCGGTGCGCTGGGACAGCACGCTGATCCAGCGGCTGTCCGGGGACCAGTACAGGTAGACCGGTGCGAGCTCGGCGCTCTCCCAGACCACCTGTGGATTGCGCGAGCCTGAGTCGCTGGTGAGGATCGCCGCGTCGAGGCTGCCGTCGGTCTGCTGGTCGAAGCGGACGAAGGCGAGGCGGCGGCCCCGTGCCGACCAGGTCGGAGACGAGTACCAGCGGCGCACGCCTTCGCGGCTGCCGGCGTCAGCGGTGAGCTGCGTGAGGCGTCCGCCGGTCTGGTCCGCCGTCGAGATGTTGCCGTCCAGAGCGATGAACGCGATCAGCCCCGACTTGCGCTCGAAGCGTTCCAGCAGGGAGTTCTGCGACATCTGCGCGCCCCGCACCGAGCAGGACACCAGGAGGGCGGCGGCCAGGGGGAGCAGCAGGAGCGCCCGCAGCGTGCGGCGTCCCGGCCGATGTGGCACTGGCGGCTTCAGGTTCGTCACTGCCATGACCAGAACCCTATCAGCCCCGGCGCCATCTTGCGCGGCACCAGGTTGCCCTCGGCCCGCGCCACCATGATGGACGGACTGATGGACGGACCCTCGTCGGTGAGCGCGGCGTACACGATGTTGCGGCTGTCCGGGGACCAGATCCGCGCGGCCTGACCGTACTGGTCGAACACGCGGATCACCGCCGCGAACTGCGGAGTGGGCACGAACGTATCGATGTCCACCGACGATCGCCGCTCGCGGTCGTAGACGCGCAGCGCCAATACCAGGGTCTGGTCGCTGCCTTCGTTCAGCGGCTGGATCGACGGGACGAAGTAGGCGACGCGCCTGGAGTCCGGGGACCAGAAGAACGCGAACACGTCGTCCTCCTCGAGCATCGTCTCTGCACCGGTCGCGAGGTCGCGCAAGTGCAGCCGGCTGACGATCGATTCGACTTCCTGGCGGCGGGCGATGTAGCCGAGCGACGTGCCGTCGGGAGACCAGAGAAAGGTGAGCGCGCCGCGGGCGGTGGCGATCAGCTCGCGACGATCCCGTTGCTCGGGGTGGGCGATGATCAGGTCGGTCTGGCCGGCGTCGGCGACAGTCGCCAGCACCACTCCCGCACCGTCAGGCGACCAGGCCGGGGTCTGGAACTCGGCGGGCTGAAGCGGAAGACCGCTCTCGACCACGGCCGCGCCGACCTGCAGGAAGGACACCCGGCGGCCGGAGGTTCGGACCGACCCCGCGTGCACGGTCACGCCGGTGCTGTCGGGCGCCCATGCCCAGAACAGCGGCCGGCCGGCGTCCAGCGTCTGCACCGGAGCGGCGCTGCCCGGCTGCCAGCTCAGAAGCAGGAAGCCCCCGCCGCCCGATCCGGCCGTCAGGAAGCTGAGATGGCGGCTGTCGGGCGACCAGTAGAGATTGGCCGGCAGCCGTCCGCCGGTGGAGACGGCCAGCGCGTCGCTGCCGTCGGCGCGGGCGGTGAGCACGCGGCCGGACGTGCGGCCCTGGAACGAGTCTATCCCCACGAACGCCACCCGCTTGCCGTCCGGCGACCAGATCGGGGTCTGGTAGATGCGCGCGGCGCTCTCCGACTGCCCGGCGTCGGTGGTGATCTCCTTCGTGGCGCCGCCGGCCTGATTTGCCACGTAGATGTTGGCGTCGATGCCCATGTAGACGATCTTTCCGGACTTCCGCTCCAGGGCTCCCATCAGCGAGGTCTGCTCGCTGGTGTCGGGCAGCCGGCAGTCGACCAGCAACGCGGCGCCGACCGCGGCGGCGACGAGGAGCGCGCCGCGAGCGACCGCCCTTCGTCTCATCGGGACACCCCTCAGCCGACGCCGCGCCGCAGCACGGTGAGCGCCGTGTTGCGGACCGGGTCGGTCTGCTCCGAGACCTCGTCCCAGTCCAGCGATGCCGGCACGTCCGGCCGCACTCCGTCGATGCCGATCTCGCGGCCGGACGGCGACTGGTAGGCGCTGGTCATGATGGTCAGGCGGGAGCCGTCCGGGAGCACGAAGTCGACGAAGCTCTCCACGTTGCCGGGCGTCCGCAGGCCGACCACGGTGGCGCGGCGGCGCGCCTGCAGGGCGGCGGCCAGAACCTCGGGCAGCCCCTCGGTGTCCGGCCCGACCAGCACGACCAGCGGCACCGCCTGCGAACCGCTCAGGTCGTAGCCGTCGACGGATATGAGCTGCGAGCCCTCGGCGGTGTAGATCTCACCATGGTCGCCGTCCGAGAACAGCGACAACAGCGGCACCAGCGGCCACCGCAGGCCGCTGGCGATGCGCAGGTCCAGGATGATGCCGCCGATGTCGCCGGCTTCCGCGAGCGCCTCGAGGATGCGGACCGTCTCCGTGACCAGGGAGTCGGAGGAAACGCGCGGGAACAGCAGGTAGCCGACGCGGCCCGGATCCAGGATGCCGTACTGAAGCGGATTCAGCACCTCCGCGAGCTGCACGCGGCCGCGGATCACCTGCACGTCACGCGGCTCCCGGTCGACCGAGTTGACGCGCAGGATCACCGGCTGGTCGGCCGGTCCCCGGATGCGGGACACCGCATCCGGGCCCTCTTCCCGCCGCACCGGAATGCCGTTGACCGCCGTGACCGCCTCGTGGGGGCGCAGCCCGGATTGGTCGGCGGGAGATCCGGGCATCACCGACAGCAGGATGATGCGCGGCTCCGGGTTTTCGCGGTAGGCGACGTAGGCGCCGATCCCTTCATAGGCGGAAGGATCCTCCAGCTCTTGCTGGATGCGCTCCATGCGCGTCTCCCAGCGCGCGGCCAGCGGCGGCAGTTCATCCAGCATCTGCCGGACCGTCGCCGGGAAGTCCTCGCGCGAAAGGAGGTTGACGATCACCGGCCGGTACCGCTCGCGCAATTCGTTCCAGGCGACTCCGTGCAGGTCGCCGTACACGTAGTGGTCACGCAGCAGGGTCCACATCTCGTCGAAGGTGCGGATCTGCAGGGAGGTGATCTGTTCCCGCTGCTGGGCGGGGTCCAGCACGGGTGCGAGATCCGTGTCGCCCGCGGATTCGCGGGTGCAGGCGGCGAGGATCGACAGCGCGGCGATCATCGCCAGGATGGACATCGCCACTGCCGGCGTCGCCATTGCCGGCCCGACGGCGGCCGGCGCGTTCCACAGCCGGGTTCGCATAGAGGAGCGCCACCTTAGCATGGCCGCCCTGGCCGCGGTGCCGAGTTTCATTGACAGCTTAGAAAAGCGGTCGATATATTGCCTCCCTGCGCATGCGCACCAGCCTGAGTTCCCGCCTGATCGACGTGTTGCGCAACGTCACCACGCGCAAGCAACTCACGGAACGCAACATTCGCGACGCCGTCAACGAGATCAGGAACGCCTTGCTCGAAGCCGATGTGAATGTGCGCGTGGTCCGTCGCTTCGTCAACCGGACGGTTGAAGAGGCGATCGGCGATCAGCGCGTGTCGGGCGTATCGGCCGCCGACCAGTTCACGCGTACGGTGCACCAGCGTCTCACCGACATGCTCGGCGGCGGCGACACCGGGCTCGAACTGCGCGACCTGAAGCCGCCCGCGAGGATTCTCATGGTGGGTCTGCAGGGTTCGGGGAAGACCACCACCGCCGCCAAGCTGGCCCGGCGCCTGGCCGCCGACGGCCGACGGCCGCTGTTGATCGCCGCCGATCGCGCGCGGCCGGCGGCTGTCGAGCAGTTGGAGCTCCTGGGGCGCACGATCGGCGTCGATGTCTACACTGCCGCCGGCCTCCGCGGGGCCGATGGCGCCGCCAAGGTGACCCGTGAGGGGCTCCGGCACGCTCAACAGGGCGGGCACGACACGGTGATCGTGGATACGTCGGGCCGCAGCCAGGCAGACGAAGACCTGATGCGGGAACTCGAGCAGGTGCGTTCGGTGCTGGAGCCCGACCGCACCCTGCTGGTCGCCGACGCCATGACCGGGCAGGCCGCGGCCACGGTGGCCGGCGGCTTCGAGGAACGCATCGGTATCACCGGCGTCATCCTGTCCAAGACCGACTCGGACGCGCGGGGCGGAGCGGCCCTGTCGATGAAGGGAGTCACCGGCAAGCCGGTGTGCTTTATCGGCACCGGGGAAAGGTTGGAGGATCTGGAGCCGTTTCACGCGGAACGGTTCGCGGGACAGATCCTGGGGATGGGTGACGTCGTCAGCCTGGTGGAGAAGGCCGAGCAGGTGATCGATCAGCAGCAGGCGGAACGGACGCTGCGGCGCGTGCGTTCGAACACGCTGACGCTGGCCGACTACCTGGAGCAGATCCGCGGCTTGCGCAAGATGGGGAACCTGGATGCGCTGATCGACAAGATCCCCGGCGCGCGCGCGGCCATGGCGGAGGGCGCGATCGACGAGCAGGTGCTGCGCACGGAAGAGGCCATGATATTGTCGATGACCCCGGCCGAGCGCGATAATCACCGCATCCTGGGTCCGTCACGGCGGCGCAGGGTTGCGCGCGGAAGCGGCACGACCGTGCTGGCGGTCAGCCGCTTCCTGAAGAAATTCGACAAGATGTCAGCGGCCATGCGAAAGATGGCGCGCGGCGGCGCCGGCGGCGGGGTGAAGCCCGCCCGCGCCACCCGCGGCGGCAAGCGCTTCCGCCGCTGACGCGGACACCACACAGGAGCGAACAGATGAGCGTAGCGATCCGGCTCAAGCGACACGGTACGAGAAACCGGCCGTTCTACCGAATCGTCGTGATGGACTCGCGGCGGCCGCGAGACGGCAGGGTGATCGAGGAGCTCGGTCGCTATCAGCCGACCGAGCCCGAAGGCACGCAGGCCAGCCTCGACGAGGCGCGCGTGCGGGAGTGGATGGGCAAGGGCGCCCGGCCATCGCCGACCGTCCGACGCATTCTCAACCGTCAGGCCCGCGGACAGTCCGCTGGCGCTGGCGGGGAATCCGCTGGCGGGGAGTCCGCTGGTGAGGAGATCGGAGACGGATCGGCCCCGGCATCCGCAGAGTGACATGCCGCACGTGTGACGGGCACGGAGCGAACGGTGGAGGTGAACGATGGAAAAGGAGTTGGTCGAGTTCGTCGCTCGCGCCCTGGTAGACGAGCCTGACGGCGTCGAGGTCACCGTGGTCGAAGGCGAGAAGTCGACCATTGTGGAGTTGAAGGTGGCCGATGGCGACTTGGGCAAGGTCATCGGCAAGCAGGGCCGGATCGCCAAGGCGATCCGTACCATTCTCAGCGCCGCCGGCACCAAGACCGGCAAGCGGGTCGTGCTCGAAATCATCGACTGAAGCCATGGACGGGCAGGGCGCTCGGAGCGGTACGGGCGCTCGGAGCGCTGAGGCCGCTCGGAGCGCGCCGCAGGACGGACGGATAGCGGTGGGCCGCATCCGGCGGGCGCACGGCGTGCAGGGATTCGTCCGTTTCGAGAGCCTCTCGGGCGAGCTCGAGCATTTCCCGGCGATGCACGAGGTGGAGCTGCGAGGCCGTGGACAGCCGCCGCGGCGCTACGATGTGGAGTCGTTCCGTCTGTCCGCGCCGACGCTGCTGATGAAGCTGGCAGGGGTGGACGACCGGGACGCGGCCGCGAAGATCGCCGGGCGGGAAATCTGGGTGGAGCGTCGCCATGCGGCGCCGCTGGGACCCGACGAGTTCTATCTGGCCGATCTGACCGGATGCGAGGTCCGCCAGGACGGCCGGCCGATCGGCACCGTGCGATCGGTGCTGGAGGCGGGTGCCGGCGATGTGCTGGAGGCGGTCCGTGACGACGGCCGCACCGTGCTGGTTCCCTTTCGGCGACAGTACGTGCGATCTGCCGACACCGACGCCGGCGTCATCGAGCTCGCCAGCGACGCGGTCATCGAATGACGTTCACGGTTCTGACGCTCTTCCCGGAGCTGCTGACCCCCTTCGTGGCGACATCCATCGTCGGCCGCGCCGTCGAGCGCGGCCTTATCGATGTCCAGACCGTCGACATCCGCGACTACGCCCACGACCCGCACCGTACCTGCGACGACAGTCCCTACGGTGGAGGCGCGGGGATGGTGTTGAAGCCGGAGCCGGTCAGCCGCGCGATCGAATCGGTGGTGAGCCGGCGCACGGTACGGCCACGTGCCATTCACCTCACTGCCGCAGGCTTGCCGTTCGATCGCGATCTGGCGCGCCGTTGGGCGGCGGAGGGGCGGGAGCTGCTGCTCGTGGCCGGCCGCTACGAGGGGATCGACCAGCGCGTGGTCGATCTGTTCGTGGAGGATGAGGTGTCGATCGGAGACTACGTGCTGATCGGCGGCGAGGTGGCGGCGATGGCGGTCATCGAGGCCGTGGCGCGGCTGGTCCCCGGGGTGATCCAGGCGGACTCGCTCGCGGAAGAGAGCTTCGAGGGCGACGTTCTCGAATATCCTCAGTACACTAGACCTGCGGTGTTCCGCGGCGTGCCGGTGCCGCCGGTACTGCTGTCCGGAGACCACGCACGGATCAGGGAGTGGCGCCGCCGGCAGGCGGCCCAGCGTACGGCCCGCCTGCGTCCGGACCTGCTACGAAGGAGCGAACGATGGAGCAACTGATACGGGATGTCGAGACCGACCAGACGCGGTCTCATGCAACGGAATTCGGAGTCGGCGACTCGGTGCGGATCCATTTCAAGATCATCGAAGGCAAGACCGAACGGACCCAGGTGTTCGAAGGCACCTGCATCGCTCGCAAGGGCTCGGGCGTCAGTTCGACGTTCACCGTCCGCAAGATCTCCTACGGCGTCGGCGTGGAGCGGGTGTTCCCGCTGCACTCGCCCAAGATCGCCAAGATCGAGGTGTCGCGCCGGGGCCGCGTGCGCCGCGCGAAGCTCTTCTACCTGCGCGATCGGGTGGGCAAGGCAGCGAAGGTGCCGGAGCGCCGGATCCGCAAGCGCTAGAAGTCTGTCGGGCTTGCCGCGCCAGCGGGAAGGCCGACAGACTGCGACGCGTAAGGTGGGGATGGGCCGAAAGCGGAGCCGTAGGCGACGGTTTCGGGGCGCTAGGAGCCCCGTCGGACGCCCCCGGGGTCGACTTGAAGCGATAGCGCGAAACCCGCGCTTCAATGTTGACGATACTGTATGCAGACATCGGTAGTACCGATGGACGGCGCGGCGCGGAAGGCGTCCGAGTCGCGCCGATCACATCGACAGGACCGGGTGAGCAGTGTCCAGAAGGGTAGAATCGGTGAACGTCAGGCCGCCGCATACCTCCGGGAGCGCGGCTACCGCATCGTCGAGCGCAATGTTCGCATGCGGATGGGTCGCAAGCAGGTGGGGGAGATCGACTTGGTCGCATGCCGCGGCGACAGCGTCGTGTTCGTCGAGGTCAAGGCTTGGGGCAGCTTCGGCGCCGCCGATCTGGCGGCCGTGGTGAACGATCGCAAGCGGCTGCGGATCGTCCGCACGGCGGCGGCGCTTCTGGCCCGGAGCCCGAGCTTGCAGCGGTTCCGGCCGCGGTTCGACATCCTGCTCTTGCGCTCCGGACAGCCGCCGCTGCATCTCGAGTCGGCATTCGGCGCCGACGGGGAACCCCTGTGACGCCGTCCGGCCGCAGGCGCCGCCGCGCCCTGCGCCGCGTGGTCAAGGCATTCCCGATCGTGTGGTACCGCTCGCGCCTGCGGCGGCGCCAGCCAAGATTCGGGCTGGACAGGAACGGGCTCCGGTACGTGCCCGCCGGGCTGCAGCCGTTGGCCCATCGCGGCGCGTCCCGCACGTTGGCCCGGCGCGTCGAGTTACGCAGCAAGATCAGGGACCGAAGGTACCTGGAGCGGGCCATCCGCTATCTGGCGCAGCTCCTGACCGAAGACGCGCCGCGCAAGACTCGCCGGTGAATCCTCCTCCGCCGCGTTGTCCGCTCTGTTCGGAGCCGGTGGACGATCTGATGCTTGCGCTGGTGCATCCCGAAACCGAGGCCCCGGCTCACTTCGAGTGCGTGTTGACCGCGATCCGTGAGGGCGAACAGCTCGAGCCCGGCGAGCAGATCTGCTACGTCGGCGGTGGCGTGTTCGCCATCGTGCGGGCCGGACGCGGGCGGCGCAGCGCCAGGATCCGCAAGCGCATTCCGTACGAGTCGGAAACCACGCCTCCACAGTGGCGCATCGATCAGGTGCGCCGCATACCGAGTACCCCATCAAACTGATGTCGACGGGTGACATCAGGTGGATGCACGGGCTTCAAGCGGTCGAGTCCCGCAGCACTCACCCCCAAACTACAGTTTGATGGGGTACTAGTCCCTGAGCGAGCCTGGCCTTCTCCTTCGGGCGAGGGCCGATCACCCGTCTCCCGGCAGGAGGACGGAGCGCGGCGTTGACAACCATGCCACGTTAGCAATAGCTTCCCGGCACAGGACTGAGATGGCTGTACCCGCACGCAAGACCTCCAAGGCCCGCAGCCGGCGCCGACGCGCCGTCAACATGCGGATCAAGGCACCGTCTATCGTCGAGTGCGGCACATGCGGCAATCGGGTCCTGCTGCACCGGGTGTGCTCCAAGTGCGGGCACTATCGCGGAAAGCCGGTGCTGGAAACGGCGGAAATCGCCTGACCCCAACCCTTCCCTGGAGGCGATGCGAACATGGACGCTGAACTCTTCGACAAGATGAAAAAGCTGATCGCGGACCGGCTGGAGATCGAGGAGGACAAGATCACGCTCGAGTCCTCGTTTCGGCAGGATCTCGGTGCCGACAGTCTGGACACGTACGAGCTCGTCTACGCGATAGAGGAAGAGCTCGGCATCACCATCCCCGACGAGAAGGCGAACGAGTTCGAGACCGTGAAGGACGCGCTGGCTTACATCGAGTCGCAGATCAAGTAGCTTCTCGCGGCGACGGAGTGCCCCTCGGTGGATAGCGGTGGGCGCCCCGCTCACCGTCACACCCCTCCGCCGGGTTGATGGCAGCGTCGGGCTGATGGCCCGCAAGCTCGTGCCGGCACTCGGAGGCGGCTTCAAGGTCCTGCGTGGTGAGTGGCGCATGGCGCGCCGTGGTCCCCGCCCCCGTGGTCCTCGGCCGGGGAGCGCTGGAACGGACGCCGATCTCAGATCGGTGTCTCCCGCCCGGCGGTTCGAGTTGCGATCCCTGCAGCGTGGCATCGACGTCCGTTTTCGCGACGAGCGCCTGTTGAATCTTGCGCTCTGCCACCGTTCGCATGCCGCCGAAGCGCGCGTGGCCAGCAACGAGAGGCTGGAGTTCCTGGGGGATGCCGTACTCGGCCTGGTGGTCAGCCAGTGGCTGTACCGCCGGCTGGAGGGGAAGCCCGAAGGGGACCTGGCACGCGTGAAGTCGGTCGTGGTGAGCGAGGAGAGCTTGGCGCAGATCGCCAGGCAGCTCTCCCTGGACCGCTACCTGCTTCTGGGCCGTGGAGAGGAGCGGTCAGGCGGACGCGGCAAGAGCGCCCTGCTGGCGGACGCACTGGAAGCGCTGATCGGTGCATGCTTCCTGGACTCCGGGCTGCACGCCGCCGAGCGGTTTGTCGAGCGTGTCTTCGCCGAAGAGATCGAGAACGTGATCGCCGGCCGCCACCGCCAGGACTACAAGACGCTGCTCCAGGAGCTCTCCCAGAAGCGCTTTCGCGCCTTTCCCAAATACCGGGTCACCGAGCGGCGGGGGCCGGACCACGACCAGGTGTTCTCGATGGACGTGGTCGTCGCCGGGCGGCCGTATGGCCCGGCGGAGGGCAAGAGCAAGAAGCAGGCCGAACAGCGAGTCGCCCGCATCGCCTACGCGCAGCTCGTCGCGGCGGAGGCTTCTTCCGATGAGTCCGGCGCTGGGGGATCTGCCGCCTCGTCCTGAAGCGCCCGGGCGACGTCCAGCAGCCGGGCGCGGTCGTTCACGGCCGGGTCGGCAAGGACCGCTCGCAGCAGGGCGCGCAGCAGCCGTCCGATGTTCGGGCCGGGGCGAAGGCCCAGCTCACGCTGCAGCACGGCGCCGTCGACGGCGAGCTCGCCGATCGTCAGCGCCTGCGCCGCGGCCGCCTGGCGGTGCACCCGCCGGGCCAGCGGAGCGTCGATCTTCGCGATCGCCCGGCGGACGGCGATCGCGTCCGCGGCAGCAGCGCGGCCGACGGCGGCCAGCAGGCGGCGGATGGCGGCGTCGGAGCTGTCCGCGGTGAGCGGGATCGAAAGACTGCCGATCGCGGTGACCACCCGCCGGGTCACCGCGTGGGGAAAGCGCAGGCGGGTCAGAGCCGCCTGCGCGCGGGCAGTGGCGGCCGGTACGGCGGCGGCATCCTCGGGCGCCAGCAGCATCGCCAGCCGCTGCGGCACGTCGGTCGGCGCCGCATCGATGCGGGCGTAGCGGGCTCCCCGGCCGGCGGGGCTGGCCGCCGTGGCACTTGGCGCCGGAAGACACAGCTCCATGAGTCCGGACCGTTCGAGCAGGCCCAGGCCCACCGACGGGGTCGGCGCAAGCAGCAGGCGGCGCAGCTCCTCGCAGACCCGCTCGACCGCAACCCTGCGAGCGGTCGGCAGCGCGTCGCGCATCGCCCGCACCGTCTGCCCGTCGACGGTCAGGTTCAACTCCGCGGCCAGCCGGCACCCGCGGAACGGACGCAGTCCGTCCTCCGCAAAGCGTTCGCGGGCGCTGCCGACGGTACGGAGGCGCCGCGCTGCCAGGTCGTCGCGCCCGCCATGCGGATCGCGCAGGACGCCGGTAGCGAGGTCGACGGCGATCGCGTTGATGGTGAAGTCGCGCCGCGCCAGATCTTCCTCGATCGTTCCAGCGAAGCGGACCGCATCGGGCCGCCGCCCGTCGGAATAGCCGGATTCCGTGCGGAACGTCGTGACCTCGAACCGGCGGCGGCCGAGCAGGACCGTCACCGTGCCGTGGCGGATGCCCGTGGGTATGGTCCGGGGATAGAGGCCCTGCACGCGGCCGGGCGTCGCGTCGGTGGCGATGTCCCAGTCATCGGTCGGCCGGTCCTGCAGCAGGTTTCGGACCGCGCCGCCGACCAGGTAGGCGGCGTGCCCGGCGTCGATCAGGACGCGGGCGAAGCGCTCCACCGCAGCGGGCAGCGAAATCCCGGGCGCCTCCCGTCGGTCTTCCGAACTCATCCCCAGGCCGCGTGCAGGGTACCGGAAAGCGGCGGTGAGCGGAGCGCCGATGCTCCGGCCGGGCGTGGCGCCCGGTGCGCCGGTGGCGGTATGCTCGGGACGCCGGCATGTCGCTGACGGGTCTGCTTCTCACCGGCGGGTACGGCCCCGCGCGAGTCGACCTGGAGCCCTTTCTGACGACGGTGGGGCCGATAGTCGCCGCCGACTCCGGTTACGATCTGGCGCTGTCGCTGGGAGTGGAGCCGGACCTGATCGTCGGCGACATGGACTCGGTGCGCGCGGAACGGCTCCCCGCCGGTCGCGTGCGCCGCTTCCCGCGGGACAAGGATCATACCGACACCGAGCTCGGGCTGCATGCGCTGCAGGAGCTCGGCTGCGATCGGGTGGTGATCGCCGGCGGCGGCGGCGGCCGACTGGATCACCTGTTGTTCATCGCCGGGCTGTTCGAGCGGGAGACGCTGCCTATCTGCTGGATCACCTCCCATGAACACGTGGAGGCGATTCGCGGCACGGCTGCCTACTTCGGCTGGGTGGGCCAGACCGTGTCGTTCCTGCCGCTGTCGGGGGGCGCGGCGATCGAACGCTCGGCAGGTCTTCGCTGGCCGCTGGACGGGCTGCGGTGGCGTCCGGGGGAGGGCGGAGTCAGCAACGTCATCACCGCGTCGCCCATGCGCGTGACGATGGCGGAGGGGGCGTTGCTGATGATCCGGTCGTTCGCCGTGCACGAGATCGGCCTGCGGCCCGGGTAGGTTCCCGGTCCCGCGGCGGCCGCGGCCCCCGGCTACGGTCCGGCCGGCTCCGCCATTCCCAGCACCTGCCCCAGCAGGTCGGCCGATGAGCGGCTCAACAGGTCCACCAGCTCCGGAAACTCGGCCAGCGTGCTGCCCAGCATGGCCAGCAGCTCGGCGTGCTGGGCAGCCTGCTCGCGCATGAATGCCAGATCGGCGACCACCGCCAAGCGCGCCCGTTGCTGCGTATCGACGCGCTTGTCGAATGCCGTCTTCGCGTGCCGGTACAGGTCCGGGTCCGGAACCGAGTGCGGGACCAGCTCGACGTCGATGATCTCCAGCTCGGGAAAGCGCGCGGCAAGCCGGCGCCGCACGCCTTCCTCCAGGCTTCCGGGGTTCGTCACCGCCGCGACTGCCTCGCCCGCCAGCAGCGCTCCGGTCGCAGCGTCGGCGGCGGCGGCGGCGGCCTGCTCGTACCAGGCCGGCAGGGTGTCGGGGCGCAACTCGGCCGTCGCCGCCAGCGGCGCCAGGTGCTCCGCGCGAAGCTGCAGCCGGACGGTGACGCCGAGGTCGTAGGAGAGCGCCGCCGGGTCGATGCCGATCTCCGCTGCGTACACTTCGGCCGATGGCAGGAGCGCAGCCACGCGGCGCTGCACCTCCCGCGGGGTCAGGTCGAACAGGTGCAGGGTCATGTTGGTCGGAATCAACCGCTCCCACCGCCAGGTGATGCCGCCCGGTGCTATGGCCTCCTCGTCCCAACCTCCCGACTTCGTGAACGCGACGCCGTAGGTGCCGGGCGGCAGCGACAGCTCCACCCATCCGACGAAGAACGCGGCGACCGCCAGCACGAGGATCGTCAGCAGGGTGATGGCGATCTTCACGCCAGACAGTATATCGTGGCCCTTGTACCGCGCGAGACGGTGATCGGCCGTGCGCCGACCATGTCCGTGCATGCGTGGCCCGAGGTTCTGGAGAGATGATGGTAGCGGTGAGGGGCGCAATCCAGGTGAGCGCCAACGACGCCGAAGCGATTCGGTCGGCCGGCCTGCGGCTCCTCCGGTCCGTGCTCGACGGTAACGGGGTGGCGCCCGAGGACATCGTCAGCATCATCTTCTCGCTGACACCCGATCTGACGCGTGCGAATCCGGCGACCGCGACGCGCGAAGGCGGATTCGCGGAGGTGCCGCTGTTCTGTGTGCAGGAGGCCGTCGTGGAGGGTCAGCCGGGCCGCATCATCCGGCTGCTGATGACCTATCGCGGCGACCGAGACCGCAAGCCTGTGCCGGTGTTCCTGGATGGCGCGCAGGTGCTCCGCCCGGACCTGTCGCCGGGGCGCCCGTGACCCACGCCTCGGACTCCGTTCTTGGCCCATCCCACGCTTCGCTCCATAGTGGGTACACCGCGTGGGGGAGACGGGCAGCGCCACCTTAGCTCAATCGGTAGAGCACGAGATTTGTAATCTCGAGGTCGTCGGTTCGATCCCGACAGGTGGCTGACCGGGCGCCGGGCGGGCGCCGTGGCTATTGACAGCGGAGGCGGGCTGAGCGAGCATGCGGCGCTCCGACAGCGGGGAGGTTCCCGAGTGGCCAAAGGGGGCAGACTGTAAATCTGTTGGCATTGCCTTCGAAGGTTCGAATCCTTCTCTCCCCATCTCCCGTGACCCCATCTGCCGTGACTGAGCCGTTCTACCGGACGTCCGCCGACGGCGGACTGCGCTTCGACTGCACCCGGTGCCAGCGCTGCTGCCGGCTCGAGCCGGGGTACGTCTTCCTCTCGGAGCGTGACCTGCAGGCCCTGGCTCGGGCGAAGGCCCTGAGCGTTGCCGAGTTCACCGCCCGCTACTGCCGCACCGTGGACATCGGCGGATTCGAGCGGCTGAGCCTGACCGAGAAGGCCAATTTCGACTGCAGCCTCTGGCAAGATGGCGCCTGCACGGTGTACGAATCGCGACCTCTGCAGTGCCGGAGCTTCCCGTTCTGGGATGCGAACCTGGCATCCCCGGATGCGTGGTCGGAGGCTGCCGCATCGTGTCCCGGTATCGGCCAGGGTCCGGTACGGCACGCGGTCGAGATCGACTACTGGCTCTCGCGCCGTCACGAGGAACCGCTGATCCGCCCCGAAGTCACGGCGCCGCGGGCGCCGTGACTTCGGCCCAGCCCAGCCCCGCGAGCCGCGCCTGTCGGCGCCGCTCGCGGCCCAGCCCCTCCTTTGGCATGGACCGCATCGGTTTCCGATGCGCTCCATGCCGGGAACGGGTAGTCCCGGCGCCTGCGGCGCTGCCGTGGGCTCTGCAACGTCCCACCTTTCGCTTCGGGCGGTGAAGGGTATACATTCGCTCCTGCTGGGAGTGTTGGGTATCGCGTGAAGCGCATCGCGATCGGGCTGGGCCTCGCGTGTGGGGTGCTCGTCGCCGGTGCGGCGCTGGCCGCATCGTATCTGAGCGGGCCTCCCGAGGGGCCGGGAACGCGGTCTGCGGTCACCTTCACCGTCCACCCCGGCGAGCCGTTCGGTGAGGTGGCCGCGCGCCTGCAGGAGCAGGGGCTGGTGCGTTCAGAGCTGGCGCTGCGGATTCTGGCGTACCTGCAGGGCGCCGACAGCCGGATACGCGCCGGCCACTACTCGCTGTCCCCGTCGTTGCGCGCCCGCGAGGTCCTGGCGTTGCTGCTGGAGGGCCGTCAGGAGGAGATCACCGTCACCGTTCCGGAGGGATGGACCGTGCGCCGCATCGCCGAACGGCTCGACGAACGGGGCGTGACCACCGCGTCCGCCTTCGCGGCTGCGGTCGCCGACCCGTCGCTGATCGCGGAGTTCGGCATCCGCGCTGAAAGCGTGGAGGGGTACCTGTTTCCGGACACCTACCGCTTTCCGCGCGGCTACCCGGCCGACCGCGTGGTGCGCAGCATGGTCGGCAACTTCTTCCGCCGGCTCGCCGAGGTGCGGCCGGACTTCGAGAGCATCGACCCCGCCGAGCTGCACGACACGATCATCCTGGCGTCGATCGTGGAACGCGAGTACCAGCGTCCCGAGGAAGCGGGGCTGATCGCTTCCGTGTTCGTCAACCGCCTGGCCGCCAACGCACGGCTGCAGTCGTGCGCCACCGTCGCCTACGTGCTCACCGAGGTGGAGGGCCGCGAGCATCCGCGCGTGATCACGCACGAGGAGCTGGAGGTCGACTCCCCCTTCAACACCTACAAGCGGCGCCGGCTCCCGCCGGGGCCGATCTCGAATCCGGGGACGGTGGCCCTGCAGGCGGCGTTCTTCCCGGCGGAGAGCGACTATTGGTACTTCGTGCTCAAGGATCCGGACACCGGCGAGCACCACTTCTCCCGCGAGCTCGACGAGCACAACGACGCCAAGTACTTCTATCTGAAGGGCGTGGCCGGCTGAGGGGCACCCGCGTTGCAGCGACGCCCATGAGCCCGTGATTCCCTCCCACCAGATCGCGGAGCTGAACGATCGGCTCAGGATCGACGCCGTCGCCGGCGACTACCTGCGACTGCAGCGCCGCGGTCGACGGCTCGTCGGCCTGTGTCCCTTTCATACCGAGAAGACGCCCTCCTTCACCGTCACCCCGGAGCGGAACCTGTTCTACTGCTTCGGCTGCCAGAAGGGCGGGTCGATGCTCGGCTTGGTCATGGAGCTCGAGAAGCTCAGTTTCCCGGAGGCGTTCCGGCTGCTTGCCGAGCGCGCGGGCATGCAGGTGGAGGAGGTCGCGGGCTCGGAGGGCAGCGAGCGGCAGAGCTACCTGGAGCTGTACCGGCGCCTGGCCGACAGTTTCCGCCACATCCTGGTGCACACCGCCGCGGCGGCGCCGGCCCGGGAGCACCTGGCCAACCGCGGATTCTCGGCCGAATCGCTCGATCGCTACCGCGTAGGCTATGCGCCGCGCGACCGCGACTGGCTGCTTCGCTTCCTGCGCTCCCACCACTACGGCGACGAGTTCCTGGCCCGTTCCGGGCTGTTCACGAGCCCCGGGGGGGAGATGACGGCGCTGTTCCGCGACCGCATCGTGTTCCCGATCTCCACGCCGCGGGGAGAGGTGGTCGCCTTCGGCGGCCGCGCCATGGGGGACGGGCCGAAGTACCTCAACACGCCGGAGACCGCCTACTACCACAAGGGCGAGGTGCTCTACGGCATGGCAGAGGCGCGGGAACGCATCAAGCACGCTGGCGCCGTGCACGTGGCGGAGGGCTACCTGGACGTGATCGCCCTGGATGCGGCCGGGAGCGCGGCCGTGGCGCCGCTCGGCACCGCCCTGAGCGGAGCTCATGCTCGGCTGCTGGCGCGGTACACCACGGACGTGCGCCTGGTGATGGATTCGGATGCCGCCGGTGCGAACGCCACCAGGCGTGCCATCGCCACGCTGGAGGACACGGAGCTCTCGACGTCCGTGGTGCCGCTCCAGGACGGTCTGGACCCTGCCGATTATATCCAGCAGAATGCAGGCGACCGGTTGCAAACCGCCCTCGCATCCCCTATATTGGCGTTCCGGTATCTTCTCAAACTGGCTACATCTGCGCTCGATCTGCGACAGGCAGACGCGAAGGAACAGGTATTCCGGGAGTTGCTCCCTTATCTCACCCACGTGCGCTCGGAGTTGAAGCGCGAGGCGTTGCTGCACGACGTGGCGGACCTGCTGGGGGTCGGCGGCGACAGCATCGTGCGCGATTACCGCCGGCTTGCGTCGGCGGGAACGGCTCGGCACGACTTCCCCGCGGCGCGGACGGGCGCACCGAATGGCGGACGTGGCGTGGTCGGGCGTTCGCTGGAGATGACCTACATGCTGGCGGCCGCAACCAACCGGGACCGATTCGACCGCGTGCAGCGGCGGCTGCGGTCCGACGACCTGCAGGATCCGATGGCGCACGAGCTGTTCGCCGCGCTTGCCGAGTGCGCCCGGAAGGGCGACGAGTCGCCGGACGGCCTGCTCGGCAGGCTGCAGACCGAGGAGCTGCGCTCGCTGGTCATACGCAGTCTCTCGGAGGGGGAGTTCACGGTCAACGCGGATGAAGTGCTGGACGACGGGGCGCGCACGTTGAAGGCTCGCGCACTGGAAGACCGGCGCCGCGACATCGAGGGGCGTATGCGCCGCGCCGAGCGCGGCGGTGACGAAACGCCCGGTTCGGGGGTCCGGGAACTGCTCGAAGAAAAAATGTACCTCGATTCGGAGCTGGAGAAACTGAAGAAGGTGAGGGTGGATGTCGGATCTGTTGACTGATCCCGCGGTCGTTCAACTGCTCGAGTACGCCAGGCAGAAGAAGAGCATCAGCTACGAGGAGGTCAACGACCGCCTCCCCGACCAGTTGGTGAACTCCGACCGGATCGACGAGGTGGCAGCACTGCTGGAGCAGAACGACGTCACGCTGGAGGATGAGGAGGCCGGCGACGACGTTACCGAGGACGACCTGCGGCAGGCCGCCGCGGCGGCGAAGCGCCGCCTGGTCTACAACAACGACCGGGAAACCGCGGTCGACGACCCGATCCGGCTCTACCTGCGGGAGATCGGGAAGGAGAACCTGCTCACCGCCGAACAGGAGGTGATCCTGTCCAAGCGGATGGAGATGGGCGAAAACGTCATCCACCAGGTGATCAAGAGCTGTGGCGCCACGCTGCCGGCGTTCTACCACATCGCCGAGCGCGCACGCTCGACCGAGGATCCGCGGGAGCACAACCGCACCAAGAAGGAGATCTCGGAGCTGATGGCCGACCGCCGCCGGCTCAACGCCTGCTACCGCGAAGCCGTGCAGGAGATGTACCCGCTGCTGAAGGCCTACGTGAAGTACAAGGAGACGCTGTCCGACGAGGAAGGCCGCATCTTCGAGGACGAGCGCCTGGCCGAGTTGCGCGCCCAATTGCAGGCATCGCTGGCCAAGGTGGAGTTGCACCAGGACGAGATCACACTGCTGTCGAACCGGTTGGCGGACGCTGCCCGGCGGCTCGGTTCCCTGCAGCGCAGGAGCGAGCGGATCGAGCGCCGGCTGCGCATCAGCACGCCCCGGGAGCTCCGCTCCGTCAAGCGCAAGCTGTCCCGTTCGGCGGAACGCGCCAAGCTGGAGGCGGCGATCCGCATGCAGGCCGACGGCATCCGCGCGCTGGTGGCCGAGTACGAGCGCCGGCAGGCGGACATTCGTGAAATCGAGGTGGCCTTCGAGCACCGTGCCGACGAGGTGCTGGCGATGCACCGTCGGCTCGAAGAGGGCAAGTACCAGCTCAAACGCGCCAAGGACCGCCTCATCCAGGCCAATCTCCGGCTGGTCGTCAGCATCGCCAAGAAGTACACCAACCGTGGCCTGCACTTCTTCGACCTCGTGCAGGAGGGGAACATCGGCCTGATCAAGGCGGTGGAGAAGTTCGAGTACCGCAAGGGTTACAAATTCTCCACGTACGCCACGTGGTGGATCCGGCAGGCGATCACCCGATCGATCTCCGATCAGGCGCGGACCATCCGCGTACCCGTGCACATGATCGAGCAGATCAACAAGGTGGTGCGCGAGTCGCGGCAGTTGATGCAGGAACTGGGTCGTGAGCCCAGCGACGAGGAGGTGGCCGAGCGGCTGCACTGGTCCGCGGCGCGCATCAAGGCGGTCAAGGGTGTCGCGCGCGAGCCCATCTCGCTGGAGACGCCGATCGGAGAGGAAGAGGATTCGATCCTCGGCGACTTCATCGAGGACAAGGACGTGGAGAACCCGTCCACCACCAGCGCGTTCCGGTTGCTGCAGGAGCAGCTCCAGCAGGTTCTGAGCACGCTTCCGGAGCGCGAGCAGGAGGTCCTGCGCATGCGCTTCGGCCTGGAGGACGGGTACTCCCTCACCCTGGAAGAGGTGGGGCTGCACTTCAACGTGACGCGCGAGCGCATCCGCCAGATCGAGGCGAAGGCGCTCAGGCGCCTGCGCCATCCGAAGCGCAGCATGCGGCTGAAGGACTATCTTGACGAGTGAGGCGACAGGCGCCAATGACGGAGGCGCCAATGTACGAAGGCGAACATGACGGAGGCAGTACATGACCGGAGGGCCACATGACCGGAGCACGGTGTGAGTAGCGAAGCCGTACCCATCGAGCGGACGAACCACGGGACGTCGGCGGTTCAGGACGCTCTGGACAAGCTGCGGGCGCTGCAGGACGTGCTGCACAAGAAGCACGAGATCGAGGCGCAGATCGAGGAACTGCCCAGGTCGCTCGCCACCAAGACCGAGCTGCTCAACCGGCTCAAGCGGACCTACCTGGAGCGCAACGAGGAGCAGGAATCGACCAAGAAGCGGATCGGCGGGCTGCGCGACGATGCGGTTGAATCGGAGCGCATCCGCGAGGAGTACGAGCGACAGATGGACCAGATCCGCACGCAGCGCGAGTACGAAGCGCTGGACAAGCAGATCCGCGATGCCTCCGAGCGCGAGATGGACTACCGCCGGGCGCTGCAGGAAGAGGAAGAGCGGCTCGACCAGGTGTCCGAGGAGCTGGCCCGCGAAGCGGAGCTGATCGAGCAGCAGGAGGGCGTCGTCCAGGAGGAGGAGTCGCGCATCAAGGTCGAGTTGGCGGACCGCGAACAGCGTCTGGCCGCGCTGCAGGCGGAAGAGTCGGGAATCGCCGCCGGTCTGGATGCGGAGTTGCTGTTCAAGTTCGAACGGATCGTCCGAATGACCGACGGGTACGGGATCGTCCCGTTGCAGGCACAGGTCTGCACCGGGTGTTACATGACCCTGCCCGCTCACTTCGTCAACCGCGTGCGCCGCGCCGAGGACGTGCTGTTCTGCACGCATGGGCGCATCGTCTTCTACGAGGATGCGCCGGACGAGGACGAGTCGGAGGTGCAGATCGACGTGTTCGATGACGAGCCCGGCTTCTTCGCGGATGCGGAGGGAGACGAGGAGCTCGAGGACGAGGAGGAGCTGTTCCTGGACCTCGACGTGACCGACGACGACAACGATGAAGACGGCGATGGTCACGATGCCACCGAAGAAGCCGAGGACGACCACGCGTCCGACGACGCCTGAACCCCTGCCGCGGGTCGCGGTCCTGCGCCCGCCCGCTGGCCACGCCTTGCCCGCTGGCCACGCCTGGTATGATCGGCTACCGTGAAGGCGACAGGAGGCGGGCCGGCCATCGCCGCGTCCGGTTCGGGCGTGGAGGAAAGTCCGGGCTCCGAAGAGCAGGGTGCCGGGTAATCCCCGGGCGTCCGCGCCAACGCGCGGGCGACAGACAGTGCAGCAGAGAACAGACCGCCGGGCAACCGTGCCGCAAGGGACGGCGCGTCCGGCAAGGGTGAAACGGTGGGGTAAGAGCCCACCACTCCGGCGGCGACGCCGGAGGTATGGCAAACCTCGCCCGGAGCAAAGCCAAGCAGCGGGTCGGGTTGCTCGCCACATGAGGGCGGTCCCTCCGGGGATGCCGTCCTCGGGCCCGCGGGTAGGCTGCTCGAGTGCCGCGCCGGCGCCATCCGGCGCCGCCGCGTGCGCCAGATGAATGATGGCCCGCCCCGGTGGCGGCCGGGACGCGCAGGCGCCCCGGTACGCGTCGGAGTGAACAGAACCCGGCTTACGGGCCCGCCTCCTCTTACTTCCTCCGGGGCGCCGCGATACGGGCCGGCGCCGAGATGGGGATACCAGCCGGCCGGGAGCCGCCGGCAGCGGACAGCGGGACGGCGTCGCGCACTGTTCGTGGTGCTCCTCGTCGTCGGCGTCGTGGTCGCCGGTGTGCTGCTGCGGGCCGATCGCGCGGTCGCGGCCTGGCTCCGGCGTGACCGGGACGTCAACATGCGCGTGCTCGTCGGCGATGGGCGCTACGCAGAGGCGGTGGAGGCCGCGGAGTTGACGCTGGTCAGACGCCCGCTCGACGCGGAGGCGAACCTGATCCGCGGCGTTGCGTCCCTCTACGCGGCGATCGCCCACCTTGGATCAGCCGACCCGAGGTCAGCCGACCCGGGGTCGGGCGGCGACGGCGCACGTGGCGTGTCCGCCGCGGATCGCCTTTCGACGGCGATCGTGGCGCTGCGCCGGGCGCTTCTGAATTCGCGGATCGCCGTGGCGGAACCGGCCGCGCAGTACGCGCTCGGCAAGGCCTATTTTCACCGCGGCTACTTCTACTACCATCTAGCGGTGCGCTACCTGGAGGGCTCGCTGGCGCTCGGCTACGACGGGGCGGACACCTACGAGTACCTGGGGCTGGCGTATACGGAGCTCGGCGACCCGCGCGGTCTGGAGTATTTCCGTCATGCGCTGACGCGCCGGCCGTCCGACCTGCTGCATCTGAAGATGGCCACCATGCTGATGGATGAAGGCGACGTGCAGGGAGCGCGGCGGAACCTCATCCAGGCGATCGACCGCACCGACGACATCGCGATCGCGCAGCGGGCGCGGTACGAGCTGGGGGCTGTCTACCGCGCGCTCGGCGAACTGCCGCTGGCCGAAGAGCAGTACCGGGCGATCATCGCCGGCGACGCGCGGGCCGCCGATGCCCACTTCTATCTGGGCGAGATCTACTCCCAGCAGGGCGACGCCGACCGGGCGCTCGCGGAGTGGCGCGCCGCGCGGGCGCTGGACCCTAACCACCGCCGCGCGATCGAACGCCTGCGATAGCGCCCACCGCGAAGCGGAGGTACACTCTACCTGATGGCTTTGTTCAACAACTTCTCCTCAGACATCGGCATCGACCTGGGCACCTGCAATACCCTCGTGCACGTCAAGGGGAAGGGCATCGTGCTGACCGAGCCGTCCGTGGTCGCCATCGACCACGAAAGCAAGCAGGTGGTCGCCGTCGGTACCGAGGCCAAGCGCATGCTGTGGAAGACGCCGCACACGATCGAGGCGGTGCGCCCGCTGCGTGACGGCGTGATCGCCGACTTCGAGATGACCGAGCAGATGATCCGCCACTTCATCATGCAGGTTGCCCCGCGGCGCTGGTTCGTCAAGCCGCGCATGGTGATCGGCATCCCCGCCGGCGCCACCGAGGTGGAGAAACGGGCGGTGCAGGAGAGCGCCGAGCAGGCAGGCGCGCGCGAAGTGTTCGTGATCGAGGAGTCGATCGCGGCTGCTGTCGGCGCCGATCTGCCGATCATGGAGCCGGCCGGCCACATGATCTGCGACATCGGCGGCGGCACCACGGAAGTTTCGGTCATCTCGCTCGGAGGCATGGTCGTGTCGAATGCCATCCGTATCGGCGGCGACGAGTTCGATGAAGCCATCATCAAGCACGTGCGCACCGTCCACAACCTGGTGATCGGCCTCGAAACGGCCGAGAAGATCAAGATCAAGATCGGCAACGCGGACCCGGACCAGAAGATCGTGCGCATGGAGATCAAGGGCCGCGACGCCATCACGGGCCTCCCGCGCCGGCTGGAGGTGGACTCGATCGAGGTGTGCGAAGCGCTGCAGGAGCCCACGCGCCAGATCCTGGAGGAGATCAAGCGGGCGCTGGGGCGCACGCCGGCGGAGTTGGCCTCCGACATCGTGGAGCGCGGCATCGTCATGACCGGTGGCGGCTCGCTCCTGCGCGGGTTGCCGCGCCTGATCGGTCGGGAGACCGGCGTGCCGGTGATCGTCGCGGAGCAACCTCTGCTGTGCGTTGCGCTCGGGGCCGGCAAGTACTTCGAGACAACCGGGATGAGCCAACGCCGGCAATACCGGTAAGGATCATGACGGTCCCGGGGAGTTGACCTGAGTACGCGTCCGTGACCGAGGTACGCCCCTTCGTCAGCCGCCGCCGTTCGGGCGTCACGTTCGCGGTTCTGCTGATCAGCTCGCTACTGCTGGTGGGGTTGAATCCCCCGCCCGGGCACGTGGGGCTGCTGTCACTGGTGCAGGCGGGCATCAGCACCGGCGTTCGTTGGGTCGTGGATTCGGTCGCCGCGATCGGGGAGTTCAACCGAAGCAGGGCGGAGTTGCAGGAGCTGCGCGCCGAGCTGCTGAGGATGCAACAGCAGCAACGCGACAACGTTCAGCTCAGGGTCGAGAACCGCAACCTGCGCGCGCTGCTCGACCTTCCCCGCGCCGCCGCTCCCACCGTGATTCCGGCGGAGGTGATCGGCCGCGACCCGGGGAGTCTGTTCAAGACGGTGACGATCAATCGCGGCCGCAGGCACGGCGTTCGTGTCGATGCCACGGTGGTCGCCGACGCCGGCGGCATCCAGGCACTGGTCGGGCGGGTGGCGTCGGTCTCATCCGTCACGGCGATGGTGCGGCCGATTCTGGATGCCTCCTCGTACGTCGCCGCGCGCCTGCAGCGCATCGAGCGCGACGGGCTGATCGAGGGTGACCCCGCGGGCAACCGGCTGGTCATGCGCTATGTCCCGCGCATCGCCGCGGAGGACCTGGCGGTCGACGACCTGGTGATCACCTCGGGCATGCGCAGCCCCTATCCGCGTGGCATCTACATCGGCCGGGTCGTCGAGCACCGTGACGGTGACGACCGGTCGACGATCGAGGTGATCGTGCAGCCGCTGGTCGAGTTCGGCCGCCTGGACTACGTGCTGGTGCTGGACACCGCGGAGCCGGTCGATGGGTGACGTCCGCGTCATCCTGGCGACCACGGTGCTCGCCGCCGCCGCCTCCCTGCTGAGCTCGACGCTGCTGTCGTGGGTGGCGGTCGCCGGCGTCAAGCCGGACCTTGCCCTGGTGATCGTCGCCCTGATGGCGATGCGCAGGGGCAGCATGCCCGGCCAGATCGCGGGGTTCGCCTCGGGCCTGATTGCGGACACGATCAGCGTGGCCCCGCTGGGGCTCACCGCCATGACCCGCACGGTGGTAGGGTACGTGATAGGCCGTATGGAAGGCTTGATCAGCGTCGACTGGCTGCTGCTGCCGGCCGCGGTGTCGATCGCCGCCACGGTGCTCAAGGCCGTCACGCTCGCGGCCGTGGGACTGGCCGTTCCCTGGGTCTCCAGCCGCTACGGGATCGGACCGTCCGCGTTCCTGACCAGCTTCCTGATCGAAGCGGGACTGAACGCCGTGGCCGCCCCGGCCATGTACGTGCTGCTCAGCGTGCTGCCGGGCATGCGCGAGCGCGCGTCGAACCAGGTGCGGCGCGTCCGGGTGCGCCGTTGAACGGCCCCCACGCCGACGATTCCGCACCGGTCTCCCGCCTTGCGGCATTGCGCGTCGCGCTGCTGTGCGTGCTCGGTGGCCTGGCGCTCTACCTGTTCGTGCTGCAGGTGATCAAGGGCGTCGAGTTCGACGAACTGGCGAAGCAGTTCGCCGAGCGCAAGACCGTGGTGCCGGCGCAGCGCGGAGCGATCTACGACGGATCGTTTACGCGGCCGCTGGTCGCGAATCGGCCGGCGTTTTCCATCGACGTCACGCCCGCGCTGGTGCCGGGCGACCGGGACGACCTGGACGCGCTGCTCGCCTCGCTCGCGGAGGCGCTCGACATCGACCCGGAGTACATGGCCGGGCAGGTGCCCCTGAACGAGAGCCACCTGTTCCAACCGATCGAGGTCCTCTCGGGCGCCGACTTTCCGACCGTGGCCTACCTCGGCGAGCACATCCACCGGTTCCAGGGCGTGTCCTGGCGCAACGAGCCGGTGCGCGACTACAGCGACCTCGGCGCCCTGGCGCACGTGATCGGCTACGTGGGCGAGATCAGCGTCGAGGAGCTCCAGGTCCTGTACAACGAGGGCTACCGCCAGGGCGACACGATCGGCAAGAGCGGTCTCGAGCAGCGCTATGACGCGCGTCTGCGAGGGACATCGGGGCTGAGCTACCGGACCGTGGACGCGCTCCAACGGGACCTGGGCACCCGCGAGGGCCGCCCGCCCGTACCGGGCAACGACCTGGTGCTCACCATCGACGCGCGCATCCAGCGCCTGGCCGAGGACGCGCTGGCCGGCCGCATCGGCTCGGTGGTCGTGCTGCGGCCGACCACCGGCGAGATCGTCGCGATGGTTTCCTATCCCTGGTTCGATCCCGGCCTGTTCCGTGGGGCCGACGGGGCGCAGGAACTGCGCCGGGCGCTGCAGGATCCGACCTATCCGTTCGTCAACCGGGCCGTGCACTCGGCCCACGCGCCGGGATCGGTGTTCAAGCTGATCATGTCCGTCGCCGTGCTCGAGGAGCGGCTGATCCCCCCGGAGCAGACGATCCACTGCTCAGGGGTATTCCGGTTGGGCCGCGGTGATTGGAAGGACCACGTGTATCCCGACAGCCACGGTGACGTCGACCTGCGCAAGGCGCTGGCCGAATCCTGCAACGTCTATTACTACACGGTAGGCCACAAGCTGGGCGTCGAGCGCCTCGTCCACTACTCGCGCGCTTTCGGATTGGGCAGCCCCACCGGCATCGAGTTGCCGCGCGAGCAGGCCGGCTTTCTGCCCACCCCGGCCTGGAAGCAGCGGCGGCTCGGCGAGCCGTGGGTGGGAGGCGACACCATCAACATGTCGATCGGCCAAGGGTTCGTCACCGCGACCCCGTTGCAGATCGCCAACGTGGTGGCCGCGATCGCCAACGACGGCGTCGTCTACCAGCCTTACTTGGTGAAGGAAGTGCGCAGTGGCGCCGACGGCTCGCTGATCCGGAGGACAGCCCGCACACCATTGCTGGAGATGGACGTACAGCCGGAGACCTTCGCCTTCCTGCGCGAGGCGATGCGCTACACGGTGACGGACGGAACACCGAAGGTCGCGATCACCACGCCGGCGGTGCAGGCGGCCGGCAAGACCGGCACCGCCCAGACACGCTCCCTGGATGCCGAGGGGCCGGAGCGCAAACACTCCTGGTTCGCGGCATATGCGCCCGCCGACGCGTCGCCGGAGGAGCAGTACGTGGTGGTCGTCATGGCGGAAGGCACCGACTACTGGGAGTGGTGGGCGCCAAAGGCGACCAACGTGCTGCTGCACGGGATCTTCACCGGCCTCGACTACCGTGCGGTGATACCGGACCTGCAGCGCCATACGTCCGGGTACAATCTCCTCGGTGAGCCCAGGCCGGACGAGGAGACAGAGGAAGAAGCGGACGGAACGGACGGCGGCGATGCCGAAGCTGCTGGCTGACCGCCGGGCCGGTACGCGGCGGTGACCGGCGGCGACGGGGCGCGAGCGGTGCCGCTGCTCGGCGCCACCGCGGCGCTGGTCGCGATCGGCGTCCTGTTCATCTACTCGAGCGGCGTCGACTCCACCGGCGAGTCGGTGTCCCGGGAGTGGATCAAGCAGATCGTCTGGGCGCTGACCGGGTTCGCGCTCCTGGCCGTGGTCGCCGCGGCGGGGCCGGGCTGGCTGCAGGCGGGGGCTCCCGCCTTGTACGCGGGTGGGCTGGTGCTGCTGGCGGCCACCGCCCTGTTCGGCAGGGAGGTGAACGGCGCCCGCGCCTGGATCGGCATCGGCGACTTCGGCGTGCAGCCGTCGGAGTTCGCGAAGCTCACCACCATCCTGTTCCTGGCGTCCTACCTGGCCGGAATCGGCAACGGCATCAAGGAGCTGCCGCGCTTCGCGCTGGGCCTGGCGATCGTGCTGCTGCCGGTCGGGCTGGTCCTGCTGCAGCCCGACATGGGCACGGCGATGGTCTACGTGCCGATCTTCCTGGTGGCGTCGCTGGTTTCAGGAGCGGAGATTCGCCATCTGGCGTTCATCCTGGGCGCGACGGTCGTCACCTTCGCCATGGCGGTGCTGCCGGATCTGAACCCCGAGGGCATCCTGCGCACGGTCGCCACGGCGCTGCTCGACCCGGGCATCGTACGCCTTGCCGCCGTCGCGCTGCTGGCGATCGTCGGCCTGGCGTTCATCGGCTACCGGCTCAGCCGCAGCCGCTGGCTGTACTGGGTCGGCTACGTCACGTCCATCGTACTGGGCGGGGTGACAGGGGCGGCGCTGGTGCGGTCCGTTCTGAAGCCGTACCAGATCGTCCGCCTGGCGGCGTTCCTGGAGCCGTGGGCGGATCTGCGCGGCGCTGGCTGGAACATCATCCAGTCGAAGACGGCCGTGGGGTCGGGCGGGCTGGCCGGGAAAGGGTATCTGCAGGGCACGCAGAGCCACTATCAGTTCCTGCCCCAGCAGAGCACGGACTTCATCTTTTCCATCCTGGCCGAGGAGTGGGGATTCCGCGGCTCGCTGCTGGTGCTCGGGCTGTTCGCCGTCATCCTGCTGCGATCGATTGCCATATGCCGGCGTGCACGCGACGACTTCGGCGTGGCGATGGCCGCCGGCGTCATCGGCATGTTCGCCACCCACGTGCTGGTCAACATCGGAGTGGCGAGCGGCATCATGCCGATCACCGGCATTCCGCTGACGTTCGTCTCCTACGGCGGTTCCGCACTGTGGACGGGGCTGCTGGCGGTCGGCATGCTGCTGGCGTTGCTGCGTCCGGGTGCGGGCGGGGCGACGCGCTTCTCGTCACGCTTGACCGCATCCCAGTGGCGGTCGAGCTCCGCCAACGGCAGCTCGCCCAGGGTGGCGCCGGTTTCGCGCACGCGCCGCTCCACTTCCTGAAACCGGCGTCGGAATCGCCGGTTTGCGCCGTTCAGCGCCAGCAGCGGATCGACCCGCAGGTGGCGGGACAGGTTGACCACCGCGAACAGAAGGTCGCCCAGCTCCTCTTCGGTGCGTTGCGGCTTGATCCCGGCCGCCTGGTCGACCTCGGCCAGTTCTTCGGCCACCTTCGCGAACACCGGACGGGCGTCGTCCCAGTCGAACCCGACGGTGGCGGCGGCGGACTGCAGGTCGACGGCATGGCGGAGTGGGCTGGGTGACGAGCCGGCCGAGTCGAGCGCGGAGGAACGGGGCTCGGGTTCGCGCCTCTCGCTCTGCTTGATCCGCTCCCACTGGCGCAACACTCCGTCGGCATCGGTGGGATAGCCCCCGTCCGTCCGGCCGCCGGCGGGCGGGAACACGTGCGGGTGGCGGCGGCGGAGCTTGTCGACCACGCCGGTCAGCACGTCGGCCACGGCGAAGGAGGCCTCCTGTTCCTTCATGCGGGCGATCATCGTCGCGATCAGGACCACGTCGCCCAGTTCCTCGTTCAGGTTGTCATCGTCGCCGGCATCGATCGCCGAGATGGCCTCGAATGCCTCCTCCAGGAGCATGGTCCGCATCGACTGGGGGGTCTGCTCGCGATCCCAGGGACAGCCGTCCGGCGCACGCAGTCGGCAGACGGTCCGGTAAAGCTCGGCGAAGGCTGCGCCGGGGCGTTCGGCGTTCGGTGACGGGGTGGAATCCATGGAATTCGCTCCGAGGGCCGCCGGGTGTTGCGACCCGCGCCGGCGTGGTAGGCTTCGGCTTTCACGGTAGCGCATCGCCGCTGCCGGTGCATCCGCTGTCCATGCGCATTGCATCCGTCTCGCTCAAACACCCCTCCCGGCTGATTACCAATGACGAGATCGTCACGTTGCTGCAGCAGTGCAGCAACGGCATCGACCCGAAGGTGCTGCGCAAGTACCAGCGGCTGGTGCGCGGGTTGCTGAAACGCACCGGGTCGGTGACGCGCTACGTGCGGGACGTACAGCGGGGCGAGCGCGCCAGCGACCTGGTCAGGGACGCGATGCTGCAGGCTCTGGAGCAGGCGGCGATGGCGCCTTCCGACATCGATCTGTTGATCTACTGCGGGGTGGGCAAGGGGTTCCTGGAGCCCGCCAACGCCTATTTCTACGCGCAGGCCACGGGCCTCACCTGCTCGTGCTTCGACATCGCCGATGCCTGCATGAGCTGGATGCGCGCGCTGGAGATCTCGTACCGGTTCCTGCGCTCCGGGACGCTCCGCACGGCGATGATCGTCAACGGGGAGTTCAACTACAAGGAGCACGGGTACCCTGAGAACTTCGAGGTGAAGGGTCTCGAGCAGCTCGAATACACGTTCCCGACCTACACCATCGGCGAGGCGGCGACCGCCACCATCGTCACCGCGTCGGACGCCGAGTGGCGCTTCGACTACCACTCCGTGCCTGAGCTGTGCGGTCTGTGCAACATCCCGCTGGACGGGTACGAGGACTTCGTGGAGCTGTCGGACCGGATCGCGCTCAACGGCGTGAACAAGTTCGTGGCGTACGGCCACGAGCTGTTCGCACGGGCGGAGGAGTACCTGCTGCCGCTGGTCCGGCGCACGGTCGGCGACCTGAACGCCCCGCACATCTACTTCCCGCACGCCGCCTCCAGCGTTGCCTACCTGCGCGCCGGCAGGGCCGCGGGAATCCGGAACGGCAAGGTGTACAGCGAGGTGTTCCCGAAGCTGGGCAACCTGGTGTCGGCAAGCATTCCGGCTGCGATGGTCATGGCCGAGGCGGAAGGCCGGCTGAAGCGGGGCGACCGGGTCGTGCTGGTGCCGGCCAGCGCCGGCATGGTGTTCGGCGTCGGTCAGTTCACCTACTGAAGACGGGCAGCCGGTTCAGGTCTCCACGGCGGCCAGGGCCGGTCTGCGCTGGTCGGCCGGCTCGTTCAGAAAGACGCGCCAGGAGTCGTACTTCGGGCTCTGCAGACGCAGCAGGATCAGCGGATTCCGGCGCGGCTCCACGGGCTTGCGGATGAGCTGCATGCCGGCCGAACGCGGCGTCCTGCCGCCCTTGCGCGTATTGCAGGGCATGCACGCGGTCACCAGGTTCGACCACGACTCCGTGCCGCCGCGCCAGCGGGGGATCACGTGGTCGATCGTGAGCGCCCGAGCGGCCAGGCGCGTGCCGCAGTACTGGCAGGTGTTGCCGTCGCGGGCGTACACGTTGCGCCGCGTGAGCGCCACCCCCTGGCGCGGGAAGCCGTGGTAGTCGGTCAGCCTGATGACGCGCGGCACCGCGAGCGTCAGCGTCGCCGTGTGGACCCAGTCCAGGTGACCGTCGCCTCGCGCCGCGAGGATGCCGGATTGATCCGTCCAGCGGGCGAAGTCGAACGACTCGTAGCGGCCGCCGTCGGTGGTGACCACCTCCGCGGCCTGCCGCACCAGCAGCACGAAAGCGCGCCGCGCGCTGACCAGGCGCAGGACGGTGTACGAGCTGTTCAGAACCAGCACGCTGCATTCGAGCACCCGGGATTCCTGCCGCCGGGATGCCTGAGCCACGGTTGGGTCCACTACCACGCGCCTAGTGCGGGGTCAAGATTACCGGCCGTCGAGGCTCAGATCGTCTGCGTGGATCCAGCCGAAGTCCCGGTAACTGCCGCGGACGCGAACGTCGTACCAGTCACCGTCCTTCCCCATCGCCATCAGCAGATCGGTCGGCCGCAGGTAGGAGCGCACGGTGGACTCGCGTGTCGGTCCGGCATGCAGGGGCACCGTTCTGCGGGCAGGCCAGAGCACGGTGGGGGCCGGTGGAATGACCGCGGTCGGATCCATCGGCTCGTGTTCGGCCAGGAACGCCAGCACGCCGCCGGCGATGCCGCGTGCGGCCACGTCCGGCTGGCCGGTCAGGAACGCCCGGTCTGCAGCGTGGGTGAGGTAGCCCATCTCCAGGATCGCCGCCGGCGTGGTGATGGCAATGGCGTGCCGGTACCGGCCGCCGAATGCGTAGTAGCCGCGCATGTTGTACGTCACACCGTTCAGGTCCTCCCGCAACCCGGTGACCGCGCCGTAGTGTTCGCGCAGCAGGGCGCTCAGGCGTCGGGACGCGGGAGACGCCCGCCACGGAGGGGCGACCTTGTAGCCGGAGCTGCCGCCCCCGTCGGCGTGGATCGCCACGAATGCGTCGGCGTCGAACCCCGGGGGCACGGTGGCCGGGAGCAGTACCACCTCGACGCCCTGCTTGCGCAGCAGCTCGGCGGCTGCCGTCGCCACGACTCTGTTGACGTCGACTTCAGCGACGCCGGCGGCGCTGGCGCCGGTCGCCGTGCGTCGATGCTCCAGCTCGGGCGGGTACTGGTCGGTGTCCAGGTGCCCGATCTGCAGGGCGACGCGCCAGGGAGCAACCACCCCCCGCAGGGACAGCCCCGGGTAGTCGGGGCGCGCGGGAGCGCGCAACGGTACGAAACGCTCGGGAGCGGCGGGTTCTTCCTGGATGGCCAGGGCGACGGCCGCGGCCACGGCGGCTGCGGCTGCCGCGGCGATCAGGAGACGTACGACCACGGTCATCCGTTGCCACTATACCGCCACACGCCGGGCGTTCCACAATGGAGTCCGCCGGGAACGGCCGGCACGGGCGGTTAGCTCAGTTGGGAGAGCGCCTGGTTTACACCCAGGAGGTCGGCGGTTCGAGCCCGTCACCGCCCATCACGACATGAGCACCCATTCCGTGGCCGCGGTACGGCGTTCGCTCCGCGGCTGGTTTCTGTTCGCGGTCGGCGCTGGGGCGGTCGTGCTGGGCGCGGCGCTCGCCGGCCGGGCGCTGCGCACGCCGACCGCGGAGCAGGCGTTCGATCCGGTGACCTGGGCCGACCGGGTACAGGCGTTCACGACCATCTTCCTCGGCATCTTCATCGAGGCCGTGCCGTTCGTGGCGATCGGCGCGCTGCTGTCCGGCGTGATCGAGATGGCGGTGAGCACGCGGACGCTGGCCCGATGGGTGCCGGCGCGGACCGGTGCCGGCGTGCTCGCCGGCGCGGCGCTCGGGATGGTATTCCCGGTCTGCGAGTGCGGAGTCGTGCTGGTCGTCCGCCGGCTGCTGAGCAAGGGACTCCCGCCGCCGGTCGCGATCGCCTTCCTGCTCGGCGCGCCGGTCCTCAACCCGGTCGTGATCGCCAGCACGGCCACGGCGTTCGGATTCGGCTGGATGCTCATCGCCCGCCTGGTGCTCACGCTGGTCGTCGCGGTCGCGGTCGCCGCCGCGTTTCGCCGCGCCGGTCGGGAAGACATCCTGCTGGCCTCCGATGGGGTGAAAGGAGCGGCATCGCCTGCCGGGAGCGGCCACGCGCACCATCACCATCACGAGCACGAGCACGAGCACGAGCACGATCACGATCACGGCCCTCGTGACCGGTCGGCTTCGGAACGCGGGCGCAGCATCGGATCCTTCGCCCGCGACGCCCTGCTGCATGGCTCGGCCGACCTGTTCGACATGGGCCGCTATCTCGTCATCGGGTGCGGCTTGGCCGCCCTCCTGCAGACGGTGATGCCGCAGTCGGTCCTCCTGGACATCGGCCGCGGCGGGGCGGCGTCGGTGGCGACCATGCAGGGGCTCGGCTACCTGCTCTCGGTGTGCTCCTCCGTCGATGCGTTTCTTGCGTTGGCGTTTACCACCACCTTCGCGCCGGCATCGATACTTGCGTTCCTTGTGTTCGGACCGATGGTGGACGTCAAGAGCACCCTGCTGTTCCTGAGCGTCTTCCGCACGAGGGCGGTCGTCTACCTGGTCGTGCTGCCGCTGGTGCTGACCTTCGCGGCCGCACTGATCGTGCACAACCTGGTGCCCTGGGCGTGAGCATGCGGGGGCTTGACCGGCCGCGGCTGCTGGCGGCGGTCGTGCTGTACGGGATCGTCGCGATCCTGCTGCACCGCCTGCTGTCCGGCACGCTGGTCTACTACATCAACCAGCGCTACGCGTGGCTCACCTGGATTGCGGTGACCGGCCTCGGCGCGATGGCGCTGGCGCTGGCGGGAACCGCCTGGCGCGGGGCCCGGCATGCCGGGCGGTCCGGGCACGGGGTGCGTGTGCGCTGGAGCGCCCTGGCGGTGCTCGCGCTTCCGGTGGCCTTCGGGCTGGCGCCGGAGCAGCCCCTGGGCTCGGCGGCACTCGGCAACCGGGAGGTCGCCGTGGCCAGCCTCCCGCCGACCGCCCTGCAGTCGACGCCGGCAGCGCGGGCGACGCGGAGCGCCGCCGCGGAGGCTTTGGGTCGATCGATGCTGGAGTGGCTGGTGGAGTTCCACGTTGCGGATGACCCGGACCGGTTCGCCGGGCAGGAGGCGCGGATCACGGGATTCGTGTCACGCGACTCCGCGCTCCGCCCGGACCAGGTGCGTCTCAGCCGCTTTCTGCTGAGCTGCTGCGTGGCCGACGCGATGGCGATCGCGATCGTCGCCGAGGCCGCGGAGCTCGCCCTGGTGCCCGACGACCAGTGGCTGACGGTCAGGGGCCGCTTCACGGTGGCGGAGATCGGCGGCGAACGGATGCCGATCCTGGTCGCCGTGGACGTGGAGCCGATCGATCCACCGCCGGTTCCCTATCTCTACTACTGACGATGCGGGCCCTGGACCGGCACGCGCTGGCCACGCTTGGCGTGGCCGCGGCCGTCGCGGTCGTGGCGGCGGCCCTGGGGGACCGCGTCGGTCTGCAGGTCGTCTCCCTGACGCCGGCGCACGGGGCCGAGCACGTCTCCATGCTGGCGACGATCGAGGTCCGGTTCTCGGAGCCGATCGATCCCGCCGCGCGTTCGTCGACCCTGGCGATCGAGCCTCCCGTCGAGGGATCGCTGCGCTGGGGCAGCCGCACCGTGCGTTTCGACCCGGACCGCACGCTGTCCGCGCGCACGCGCTACACGGTGCGGCTCGACCGGTCCGTGCGGGCAGCGTCCGGACGCCGTCTGCGCGGAGCGGTCGAGTGGAGCTTCGACACTGGAGCGCTGCGCATCGCCTACGTGGCCGACGGAGCGGCCGAACGGGCGCGGATCGCCGCCAGAGTCGTGACCACGACCGCGGGGCAGGCGGCAGGCGGCAGGTCGGAGCCCGGCGACGAGCGGACACTGGCGTCGTTCGAGCGGCCGGTGCGCGACTTTCACCAGTCGCCGGACGACGGCTCGCTGGTCGTCACGCTGGGCACCGACGCGTTCGCCGCGGATCTCTGGCTGGTCGACTCCGAGGGCGGGCGGCGCGAGCTGCTGGGCTGCGGCGGGGCGGAGTGCAGTGCGGCCCGCTGGGCTCCCGACGGGGAGACCATCGTCTTCTCGAGGCGCCGGCTGCCGTTGCCGCCGCGTCCCTGGCTGCTGGATCCCGCCAGCGGCGACCTGTGGCCGCTCATGGACCAGGAAGTGATCGGCTTCGACCCGCGCTGGTCGGACGACGGAGCGTGGGTGGCGTTCGTGTCGCCCGTGGAAGGGGGTTTGCGCGTCGTCAACGTAGCCGATGGCCGGACGGTGCTCGTACCGACGCGGGCCGCGGCTCCGGCGGCGTGGCGCCCCGGAGCGCGGGAGATCCTCACCTCCGACCTGCGCGAAGGCGCAGCAGGCCGGGCCGTGGACCTGCTGATAACAATCGACCTGGCCGACCTCACGGTGCGGCGCGCGCTCGGGCCCGAGCATGGCGCCGACCGCGCGCCGGTGTGGGCGCCGGGCGGCGATCGCTTCGCGTTCATCCGCGCAGCAGGCGTTGGGGAACAGGTGTGGCTGGCAACCGACGCCGGCGGGCCGCACTTCGAGACCGAGGCGCTGGCCGCCGCGCCGGGACTCACGTACCGGGAGATCGTATTCGCACCGGGTGGCGACCTGCTGGCGGCGCAGAGATCCCGGCTGGGCGTGGCGTTCCCTGAGCCCGAGGTGGTCGTGTTCGATCTCGACGGTCGGGAGCTGGCGGTGATCGCGGGCGCGACGACGCCCCGCTGGCTGCCGTGAAGGCGCGAGCCGCGGCGGACGGCCTCGCGATCCTGTTCGTCGACGGCGACTGCGTACTCTGCCGGCGCCTGTCGCGGATCGTGCTGCAGGGGGACACCGCCGGTCGGCTGCGGGTCGCTCCGCTCGCCGGGGTGACCGCCCGCCGGCTGCTGACTCCTGCGGATCGGGCGCAGAACGACTGGGTCGTGCTGATCGAGGGGCCGCGGACGCTGCGGGCCGCCGACGCCGTGGTACGCACGCTGCAACTGATGGGAGGACGGTTCGCCTTCCTGGCGTCCGGCACCCTGCTGATGCCCCGTCCACTGCGCGCGGCGGTCTACCGGTTCGTCGCCGGCCGCCGCCGAGCGTGGTTCGGGCGGGTGAAGTCATGTCCTCTGCCGGCGAGCGAACGCCGGCCTGACGCCGTCCTCGACTGAACCGGACCGCGCCGGATGCGGCGCCGCGTCGGCAGTAGGCCGGAGCGGATGCTTGGCCGTATACTCTCGTTCCCAGGGCCGGAGCAGGATCCGGCCGGTGAGAGGAGTTCGCTATGGCGGGTGAGATGCAGGATACCGGTACGTGGACGGTCAAGACCGGGCTGGCTCAGATGCTGAAGGGCGGAGTGATCATGGATGTGGTCACCGCCGAGCAGGCCAGGATCGCCGAAGACGCCGGCGCGGTCTCGGTGATGGCGCTCGAACGGGTGCCTGCCGACATCCGCAAGGCCGGCGGCGTGGCGCGCATGGCCGATCCGACCAAGATCGAGGAGATCAAGCGCGCCGTCACGATTCCGGTCATGGCCAAGTGCCGTATAGGCCACTTCGTCGAAGCTCAGGTCCTGCAGTCCCTGGAGATCGACTACATCGACGAGTCCGAGGTCCTGACTCCGGCTGACGAAGACAATCACGTGTGGAAGCACGACTTCACGGTGCCGTTCGTGTGCGGCTGCCGGAACCTGGGTGAGGCGCTGCGGCGCATCCGCGAAGGGGCCGCCATGATCCGCACCAAGGGAGAGGCCGGCACCGGCAACGTGGTCGAGGCGGTGCGCCACGCCCGCACCGTGCTGCAGGCGGTCCGACGGGTGCAGGGCCTGAACGACAGCGAGCTGTCGGCATTCGCGAAGGAGATGCAGGCGCCGTTCGAGCTGGTGGCGCAACTGCGCGCGGACGGATCGCTGCCGGTGGTCAACTTCGCCGCCGGCGGCATCGCCACGCCGGCGGACGCGGCGCTGATGATGCAGCTCGGCGTCGACGGCGTGTTCGTGGGCTCCGGGATCTTCAAGTCCGAGAACCCGCAGCGCATGGCGGAGGCGATCGTCAAGGCGACGACCAACTACGACGATCCGGACATCCTGGCCCAGGTCTCCCGCGGGTTGGGCGAGCCCATGCGCGGGCTGGAGATGGCGGCGATCCCCGCAGGGGAGCAGCTCGCCGTACGCGGCTGGTAGCACATGGCGGTGGGCGTCCTGGCGCTGCAGGGCGACGTCCGTGAGCATCTCCATGCCCTCGCCGCCATCGGCCAACCGGCCTCGCCGGTGCGCACCGCCGCGCACCTCGCAACGGCCGACGCGCTGATCATCCCCGGCGGGGAAAGCACGACGATCATCAACCTGCTGCATGCGTTCGACTTGGCAAGGCCGCTCTGCGACCGGCTGACCGGCGGCATGCCGGTGTGGGGTACCTGCGCCGGGATGATCGTGCTTGCCGCGGAGGTGCTGGACCCGCGTCCGGAGCCGCTGCGGCTGATGGACATCTCGGTGCGGCGCAACGCGTACGGCCGTCAGGTGGCCAGCTTCCAGGCGTCCCTGGATGTCCGGGAGTTGGGCCCGCCGCCGTTCTGCGGCATCTTCATCCGGGCGCCGGCGGTGGAGCGCGTGGGCTCCGCCGTTCAGGTGATCGCCGCCCTGCCCGACGGGCGTCCGGTGGCGGTCCGCCAGGGCGCCGTGCTGGCGACCTCGTTCCATCCCGAGCTCACCGGAGACTACCGGTTCCATCGCTATTTCTGCTCGTTCCTGGGGGGCGGCGACCGTACGCCCGTCGGTGCGGCGCAGCAGGGACGCGAGCCCGGGACGCGGGTCGCGGACCGCGTTCGACCGGCCGGAACCCGGCTCCGCTGACGGCACGCATGGCCGACACGGGCCCGGCGGCGGCCGAACCGGAGCGGGTGCAGCGGATTCGCGACAACTACGACGCGGTACGTCAGCGTGTGGCCGCGGCCGCCGCGCGCGCCGGCCGGCGTGCCGACTCGGTCCGGGTGATGGCGGTGACCAAGAGCTTCCCCCTGGATCACGCCCTGGCCGCGGTCGCCGCCGGACTGGATCTGTTGGGCGAGAACCGGGTGCAGGAGGCGGCCGGCAAGCATGGCGACCGCCCGCGGACGTACGAGTTGCACCTGGTCGGTCACCTGCAGCGCAACAAGGCCAGGGACGCGGCGCGGCTGTTCGATGCGGTGCAGTCGATCGATGCCGGGCACACGGCGACCGCCTTGCAGCGGCGCTGCGCGGTGCTCGGCCGAACGATGCCGATCCTGCTGGAGCTGAACGCCTCCGGCGAGCCGACCAAGGCCGGCTTTTCGGCTGCGGATGACCTGCTTGCGGCCGCGGAACAGATCGCTGCGGGCTGCCCGCATCTGTCGCTGGCCGGAGTCATGACGATCGGCGCGCACACGGACGACGAGGCGGCGGTGCGCGCCTCGTTCGCGCGGCTGCGGGCGGTCCACGAACGCCTGCTCGGCAACCACCCGGAAGCCCGGGTGTTGTCGATGGGCATGTCGCAGGACTACGAGCTGGCGATCGAGGAGGGCGCGACGCTGATCAGGCTCGGCACCGCGCTGCTCGGGCCGCGGCCCGAGCCATGAGACAACCGGCGACGAGACGTCCGGCCATGAGCCGACTGGCAGCGGCGCTGCTGATCGGAGCCGTGGCCGGCGCGGCGTGGGGCCAGGAACCGGCTGGTGCCGGCGAAGAGGGGGCGGCGGCCCTGCTCGAACCGGTTCCGTACGAACGTTCCGAGTTCCCGGATTGGGCGCACGCGCTGCGCCGCGCCGAGGTGGTGGCGATCGGTTCCCTGCCGCTGACGCTGTTCGGCGTCCGGCTGCTGTACGACTATACCCGCTACGTCGCGCACGGCTTTGCCGAAGAGGTGCGGCCGTTCCCGTTTCGGCCGATCGGCGGCGGTGCGACGCTCACGGAGACGGAGATGCTCGGGATCGTCATCGGCGCGGCGGCGCTGTCGGTCGTGATCGCGCTCATCGACGCCGACATGCGCGCGGCAGCACCTGCCGACCGGCAGGTGCCGTGAGGTCGTCGGAAACGCTCGTCGGTGACGAGCGCTTCGCGGGAGCGCGGCTGGACAGCTATCTGGCGACCGGGCTGCGGCTGTTCCCCCGCAGCCAGGCGCGGGCACGTGTCGACGTGGTCACCGTCAACGGCCGTCCCGCGAAGCTGGCGACGCGCCTGTGCCCGGGCGACCGCGTGGCGGTCAGCTACCGCGACCCGGAGCCGCTGACTGCGGTGGCGGAGGAGATGGAGCTGTCGATCCTCCATGAAGACGGCGACGCCATCGTGCTGGACAAGCCTTCCGGCGTGGTCACCCACCCCGGGGCAGGGAACCGGACCGGCACCCTCCTGAACGGCGTGCTCGGCCACTGCGACCGGCTGCGTGACGCGTTTCCGGACGAGCCGGCCAGGCCGGGCGTGGTGCATCGGCTGGACAAGGAGACCTCGGGAGTCATCGTCTTCGCCAAGTCGCCGCACGCGCATCTGGCGTTGACGCGCCAGTTCGCCCAGCGGCGCGTCCGCAAGCGATACCTGGCGGTGGTCGACGGACGCCCGCCGGAAGCCGGCGGCACCGTGGACCTGCCGATCGGTCGCGACGACCGCGACCGGACCCGGTTCTCGGTGGCCGCCCGGGGCAGGCCGGCGATCACCCGCTACCGGCTGCTCGGCGGACTGGCGGACGGACGTTCGCTGGTGCTCCTGGCCCCGGTGACCGGCCGCACCCACCAGTTGCGCGTGCACCTGGCGGCGCTCGGCTGTCCCGTGGCCGGCGACGTGGTGTACGGGAAGCGGCGCCGGTCGGAGCCGGCGTCGATGCTGCTACACGCGTCAATGCTCCTGCATGCCGCCTCGCTGCGGCTGCGGCTACCCGGCGCGGAGGAGCCCAGTCGGTTCCGGGCTCCGCTGCCGGAGCGGTTCCGGGCGGCGCCGGGCGTGGTCGACTGCCTGCGGATGGTCAGTCCCGCAGGTGGACGTTGAACCGGCGCTCGATGCCGATCGTGGTCGGCGGCCCATGGCCCGGAAGCACGACTTCGTGGTCGGCACGGCTGAGCAGCCGTTCGCGGACGGACCGCTGCAGCGTGGCCCGACCTTCCGCCGTCGCCGCGCTGCCGATGGCCCCGGCCGCCAGCGTGTCGCCGGTAAAGATCACCGGTGGCAGCGCATAGCAGACTGAATCTTCGGTGTGACCGGGCGTCGACAGCACCTCGAAGGTGAGCGCGCCGATGCGCAGCGTCTGCCCGCCGGCGACGAGGGTGGTGGGAAGCTCGGCGACGGCAGCGGCGGCGTAGATCTCGGCGCCGAACACTTTCTGGATCGCGCCCGCGCCCGCGCAGTGGCTGGGGTGAGTATGTGTGAGCATTACCGCACTCGGCGGCAGATCGCGCTGCTCGATGTGGCCGACGAGGGCGGCGTTCAGGTAGCCGGGATCGACCAGGACGCTGTAGCCGCCGTCGTCCGGCCCGATCAGGTAACAGGTGGCGAAGCCACCGCCCGCGAAATGCGTGGAGATGGTCATCGCGGGTTTCGGGCCGCTCAGCGGCGATGCGCTTCGGCCAGGTTGGAGCCCGGTGTGGCCAGATCCCCCAGGTCCGCCAGCTCCAGATGCGCGTGATAGAGGTTGCAGTCGTCCATCGTGACCTGCCGCAGCGTGCCGCCGATGAAGCGGGACGATGTCAGGTCGCAGCTACCGAAGAGCGTGCGGGAGATGGTCGCGGCCACGAAGTTGCAGCGCTGCACGTCGCAGTCGTCGAAATGGCAGTCGCTGAGCTCGCTGCCCGCCAGGATCACCGCCGCCAGCCGGCAGCCGACGAAGCGGCACTCGGACAGCACCGCGTCGTGCAGGAACACCAGGCTCAGATGGCATCCTTCGAACGACACCCGCTCCAGCGTGGCTCCGACCAGGCGGGTGCCTACCAGGCGTCGCTCGCGGATGTGCCGGTCGCGGACCCGGACCCCGCTCACGTCGACGTGGGTCAGGTCGGCTCCTTCCGCGAAGCGGCGCCGCGCTCGTCGCTGGTAGGCCTGCTCGTCCGCGACGTGGGCATGGCAGCTATCCTCGCCGGTGAGCGCCGGCGACGGGCAGGTGGGTACGGCGCAGGGGGCCGCCTGGGTCATCGCCGTCACCGTATCACGCCTTGCGCGCCCGACGGCCGTTGGGCGACAGTCGCGCGGTGAGCATCATCACGGGACAGGTGCACCGCAGCGGCGGCAGCGTCTACGACGTCGGCGTGGACGGGTCGCTCATACGCTGCCGGATCAAGGGAAAGACCCTGGCGGTCGAAGAGCGCGTCCATGCGCCGATCGCCGTGGGCGACTTCCTGGAGATCGAGCCCGATCCCTACGAGGACGCCGCCGGCTGGATCCTGAACCGGCTGGAGCGCACGACGCAGATCGATCGGTGGAGCCGCAAGCACCGCGCGATGCAGGTGCTTGCCGCCAACGTCGACCAGGTGGCCTGCGTTACCGCCCCGCGCTCGCCCCCGTTCCGTCCGCGGTTCATCGACCGCCTGCTCGTGTCCGCCGAGCATGCCGGCGTCGAGTCCCTGATCATTCTCAACAAGGCCGATCTTGGCATTCCGGCGACGGTGGCTGAACGCATCGCCGATTTCCGGAGGATGGGTTACCGGGTGCTTGCGTGCTCGGCCGTCACCGGTGAGGGAGTGGCGGAGGCGCGGGCGGCGCTGGGCTCGGCGTTGACGCTGATCTGCGGTCAGTCGGGGGTGGGAAAATCCAGCTTGTTGAACGCTTGGGATCCCGGCCTGGAGCTGCGCACCGGCGCGGTGTCGCGCAAGTTCGACAGGGGTGTGCACACGACGATCCGCGCCGAGCTGCTGGAACTCGCCGACGGAGGGCGCCTGATCGACAGTCCCGGCATTCGCGAGCTGGAGCTGGGCGCCATCGAGGCGCGCGACATCCGCCACCGTTTTCGCGACTTCCAGCGCTGGCTGCTGCGCTGCGAGTACAGCGCCTGCCTGTGCGACGGCGAACCGGGCTGCGCGGTGCGCGCGGCGGCGGAGGCGGGCCAGATCCATCCCGACCGCTACGACAGTTACCTGCGGTTGCTGCGGGAAGTGCTCGATCGAGAGCGCGAGCGAGCGCACGCATGACCGGCCCGACACCCCCGGACGAGGGTCCGGCAGGCGGCCAGGCGCGGGCCGTGGAGCTGCTCGGCCTGCCGGGCGTGCTGGCGCAGGTCGCCGAGTACTGTGCGGGAGAGGAAGGACGGCGCCAGGTGCTCGCCAGCCGTGTCTTTGACGACCCGCAGTCGGTGCTGGCCGAACGGGAGCCTGCGGTGGAGCTGCGGCGCCTTCTGGAGTCGGGCTTCCATGTGCCCGAGATGGACCTGCCGGAGATCGGCGTGTCGCTCGGCCGCCTGCGGCGCGGGGCGCAGTGGCTCGATCCGGCGGAGTTGGCGGCCGTCGGCCGGCTTGCGGGCACGGCGGAGTCGATCCGCGGGTCACTCGCCGAGGTCGCCGATCCCGTCGAGCGCCCCGCGCTGTACGGCCTGCACGCCGAGCTGCCGGGGCTGCGATCGCTGGCTGCCGAGGTGCGGCGGGTGGTGGGCGCCGACGGGACGGTGCAGGACCACGCCATCCCGGAGCTGGCGCGGGTGAAGCGCGACCTGCGGCGGCTGCAGATGCAGATCGAGACGGCGGCCGGGGAGCTGATGGCCGATCCCGCCCTGCGCGGTTGCTTCAACGGCAGCGTGCCGACCCAGCGCGGCGGTCGGACCGTGGTGCCGCTGAAAGCCACTCACCGCGCCCGCATGCCCGGCGTCGTGCACGAGGTGTCGGCAAGCGGCGCCACGCTCTACGTCGAGCCGCTCCGCGACGTGGAGGCCAACAACGCCGTGGTGGCGGCCCGCGACCGGTACGCGGCCGAGGTGCGCCGCGTCCTCCACGAGCTGACCGGCGCCGTGGCGCGGGAGCGGCCGTCCCTGGAGCGCGCTGCGGCGGTCACGGCGCGCTTCGACTGCGTGCAGGCACGGGCGCGCTACGCGCGGGCACACGCGGCCGTCGCCGCACCGGTCGGTCCGCTGGCCCTGCACGGAGCTCGCCATCCCGAGCTTGGCGCGGCGGCGGTGCCGCTGGACGTGAGCATGCCGCCCGAGGCGCACATCCTGGTCATCACGGGGCCCAACACAGGCGGCAAGACGGTCTGCCTGAAGACGGTGGGGCTGCTCTGCCTGATGAACCAGGCGGGAATGGAGATCCCGGCGGGTCCGGACTCGACCCTGCCGATCTACCGCGGCATCTACGCCGACATCGGCGACGAGCAGTCGATCGCCACCTCCCTGTCCACCTTTTCCGCGCACGTCGAGCATCTGGCCGCCATCGTCCGGGACGCCACCGCGCGTTCGCTGGTGCTGATCGACGAGCTGGGCACCGGCACCGACCCGGAGGAAGGGATCGCCCTGTCGCGGGCGCTGCTCGACCGGTTCCTGGCCGCGGGAGTGACGGCCATGGCCACGACCCATCACGGGGCGCTGAAGGTGTACGCCTATACCGAGTGCGGCGTCGCCAACGCCTCGATGGAGTTCGACTCGCGCACGCTGCGGCCGACCTACCGGGTCATCGAGGGTATGCCGGGCGAGAGCCACGCGCTGGACATCGCCCGCCGTCACCGGATGCCGGGTGCCGTGATCGAGCGCGCCGCAAGGCTGCTGGACGCCGGGCGTACCGAGGAGGGCCGGATCATCAACGCGCTGACGCGCCGGCAACGGGAGCAGGAGCGGGAGGAGCGCGAGCTGCGCGAGCGCGCGGCCGCGCTTGCCCGGCGGGAGGCCGAGCTGGAGGCGGACCGGGCGGCGCTCACGCAGCGCGAGCGCGAGCAGCACCGGCGGGCGGCCGGCGATCTGGGCCGCTTTCTGGCCGAGGCGCGCCGCGACGTGGAGCGCGCCATCCGATCGGTGCGCGCGACCACGCAGGCGGAGGGCGGAGGGGCGGCCGCCTCGGGGGCGGGCGCCTCGGAGGGGCGCGGCGAGCGCGCCCACCCCGCCGCAGCGGCGGCTGACGCGGCTGCCCGCGCCGCACCGCGGGCGGTCGAGCAACGCCTTCAGGCGGAACGGGATGCGCTGGCGGCGCTGGACGCCGCCGACGGTGCCGCGGCGGACGGTGCTCCGCTGGCGCCCGGCAGCAGCGTGCTCATCCGTCGTACCGGTGCCGCCGGCCGGGTGGTGCGCCGGCACCGGCCGGACCGGTATCCCGACCGCTACGTGGTGCAGACCGACACCATCCGCGGTGAGTTCCGCGCTGCCGAGCTGGTCGTGACCGATCCGCACCCTTCTCGCCGTACGAGCGCCCGCGTCGAGCTGGTGAACCGGGCGGAGCCGGTGCTGGAGCTGCACGTCCGCGGCATGCGCGCGGAGGAGGCACTGCAGCAGGTCGAGCGCCAGCTCGACTCCGCGGTCATGCGGGGCATGGCGGAGTTCTCGGTCGTGCACGGCCACGGCCAGGGCGTGCTGCGGCACGCGATCCGGGAGTATCTGCGCGACAGCTCCGCGGTCAGCGACTATCAGGATGCCCCGGCCGACGAGGGTGGACATGGCAAGACGATCGTCCGGCTCCGTCGCTGACGGCACCAACGCCGACGGGACGGCCGGCACGGACGGCGCGTGCACGGGAACCGACCGCATCGTCATCCGCGGCGCCCGCGAGCACAACCTGAAGGGGGTCGACCTGGACCTGCCGCGCAACCGGCTGATCGTCGTGTCGGGGCCAAGCGGCTCGGGCAAGTCGTCACTCGCGTTCGACACCGTGTTCGCGGAGGGGCAGCGGCGCTACGTCGAGTCCCTGTCGGCGTACGCGCGGCAGTTCTTGGGACGGCTGGACAAGCCGGACGTCGATTTCATCGACGGCCTTTCGCCGGCGATCTCGATCGAGCAACGCACGGCGCAACGCAATCCACGGTCCACGGTCGGCACCGTGACCGAGATCTACGACTATCTGCGGCTCCTGTTCGCCCGCACCGGCCGCCCGCACTGCGCGGAGTGCGGAGCGGCCATCAGCGAGCGGTCGACCGACCAGATCGTCGACGCCATCGCTTCCCTGCCCGCAGGTTCGCGGATCATTCTGCTGGCGCCCGTGGTGCGCGGCCGCAAGGGACAGCACCGTGCCGTGTTCGAGGACGCGGTCAAGGCGGGATTCGTGCGGGTGCGCGTGGACGGCCGCATCCACTCCCTCGACGATGCACCGGAGCTGGACCGGAACACGGCGCACACGATCGAGATCGTGGTCGACCGTCTGATCGGCCGGCCGGACCTGCACCAGCGGGTGGCCGGCTCGGTGGAAACGGCGCTGGAGGTAGGCTCCGGGCGGATGATCGTGCTGCTCGACGGCGACGGCGACGGCGTACCGGTCGAGCAGCGATTCTCGCAGACCAGCTCGTGCGCGGATTGTGGCGCGCCGTTCCCGGAGCTCGAGCCCCGGCTGTTCTCGTTCAACAACCCGCACGGCGCCTGCCCCGACTGCTCCGGGCTGGGCGTCAGCCTCGAATTCGACCGCGACCTGATCGTTCCCGACCCCGGCAAGTCCTTCGACGAGGGCGGCATCGCCACGCACAACCCCCGTGCCAAGTGGACCCGGTCCCTGTTCCGGGCGCTCGCCCGGCACTGGGGCTTCCGGCTCGATACCCCGCTGGACGAGTTGCCGCCCGTCGTCCTCGACGCCCTGCTGTTCGGGGCCGGCGACCGCATCCAGGTCGAGCACCGAACCGCCACCAAGGCCAGCTACCGCTACGCGACCACCTATCGGGGCGTGATTCCGGAGCTCAAGCGCCGCTACCTCCAGACCGCGTCCGATCACGTCAAGCGTTGGCTGGAGGGCTTCATGCGCGAGCAGCCCTGCCATGGGTGCGGGGGCCGGCGGCTGCGCCGGGAAGCGCTGGCCGTGGAAGTGGCCGGCCACAGCATCGACCAGGTCACCGCCATGTCCGTGGAGGCAGCGATGGCGTACGTCCGCCGCGTGGCCGACGAGAGCGGCGGCGACTGGGCCCGAGTGGCGGGGCAGATCGTCAAGGAGATCGGCGACCGCCTGGAGTTCATGGCGAGCGTCGGGCTTTCGTACCTGAGCCTGGACCGCCGCGCGTCCACGCTGTCCGGCGGCGAGGCGCAGCGTATTCGCCTGGCCACGCAGATCGGCTCGGCGCTCGTCGGAGTGCTCTACGTGCTGGACGAGCCGACCATCGGCCTGCACCAGCGGGACAATGACCGCCTGCTGCGCACGCTGTTCCGCCTTCGCGATCGCGGCAACACCCTGCTGGTGGTGGAACACGACGAGCAGACGCTGCGCAGCGCCGACTATCTGGTCGATCTCGGCCCCGGCGCCGGCGAACACGGCGGCCGGGTGGTGGCGTGCGGGGTGCCGCGCGCGGTGCAGGAGCACGACCGGTCCGTGACCGGACGCTACCTCGCGGGGCGGGAGGCGATTCCCACGCCGCCGCAACGACGGCGGCCGACAGGCGGCCTGACCCTGCGCGGCGCAGCCGCCAACAACCTGCGCGACCTGGACGTACGGCTGCCGCTGGGAACGCTGACCGTGGTCACCGGCGTCTCCGGGTCGGGCAAGTCGACGCTGGTGTCCGACCTGCTGGGGCCCGCACTGCGGGCGGCCCTGGACGACCGGCGGCTGCCACCGGGACTCGCTGGCGTCGAAGGCTGCGAGCACATCGACAAGGTCATCGAGATCGACCAGGCGCCGATCGGCCGTACGCCGCGGTCCAATCCGGCCACGTACGTCGGGCTCTTCACGCCGATCCGGGAACTGTTCGCCGCCCTGCCGGAAGCGCGTGCACTCGGCTACCGGCCGGGCCGGTTCTCCTTCAACGTCGCCGGCGGCCGCTGCGAGAACTGCGCCGGCGACGGCCAGATCAAGATCGAGATGCACTTTCTTCCCGACGTGTTCGTGACCTGCGACATCTGCGGAGGGCGCCGGTACAACCGCGAGACCCTGGCGATCCGCTACAAGGGGCGGAACATCGACGAGGTGCTGCGGATGTCGGTCACCGAGGCGGCCGAGTTCTTCACGCACGTCCCGCAGGTGGCGCGCCGGCTCGGCACGCTGCAGGACGTGGGCCTGGGGTACCTGCGGCTCGGCCAGTCGGCGCTGACCCTGTCCGGGGGCGAGGCGCAGCGCGTGAAGCTGTCCCTGGAGCTCTCGCGACGGGACACCGGCCGCACCGTGTATCTCCTCGACGAGCCGACCACCGGGCTCCACTTCGTCGACGTGCGCCAGCTCCTGTCCGTCTTGCAGCGGCTGGTCGACAAGGGTAATACCGTCGTGGTCATCGAGCATCACCTTGACGTGATCAAGCAGGCCGACCACGTGATCGACCTCGGCCCGGAAGGAGGCGGTGACGGCGGTGGCCTGGTTGCGACGGGGACTCCGGAGGACGTGGCCGGACACGAAGCCAGCCACACCGGCCGCTACCTGCGGGAGGTGCTGTGAACGTCCGCCGCACGCTGACCGTCCTGCTGGCAGTGGCTGCGGCGGCGGCGGTCGCCCAGAGCCCGCCGCCAACCAGCGACGATCCGCTGTTCGCCGAGACCCTGCCGATCGACATCGACACGGCCCGCGCCGCGGAGCTTGCCGCGTGGCTGCGTCAGCTCGGCCTGCCGGACGGCGGTGACCGGGCCGCCCGGCAGCAGCGGCTGCGCGAGCACTACGGGCTGCCGAGTCCGGAAGAAGCGTCCGTGGAGGAAACGGGCAGCGAGATCTCGGTGGAGTCGGCGCGCTCTGCCCGCTACCGTTCCGACGAGCTCGGCCACACGACGCTGGTGCTGGAGGGCGAGGTCGTCGTCACCGCCGTGGACCGGGACACCGGTGCGCGTCATCGGATCCAGGCCGACCGGATCACGTACCACGACGAGCGCAACAGTCTCACCGCATCGGGTTCCGTGGAGTACACGATGACGACCGACGACGGCTCGGAGGTGTTCCGCGGGGAGAGCCTGTCTGTCGATACCGAGCGATGGGAGGGGATCTTCTACGACGGATCGAGCCAGGTCGATCAAACCGTGGCGGAGCAGGCGGCCGATCAGGACGTGACCTTCACCTATTCCGGGACGGCGATCACGCGGCGGGCCGACGATACGGTGGTGATGGAGCAGGCGACCGTCACCTCGTCCGACGATCCCGACGACCCCGATTACCGGATCGAAGCGGAGCGGCTGTGGATCCTGGCGCCCGAGGAGTGGGCGGTCAGCAACGGGTTCCTGCACGTAGGCGAGGTGCCGGTGCTGTATCTGCCGTACTTTCTCCGCCCGGGAGGCAGGCTGGTGTTTCACCCGGCGATCGGGCAGCGCAGCCGCGAGGGCCTCTACCTGCAGACGACCACCTACCTGACCGGGCGCAAACCGGCCGATGACGTCTCGGTGTCGTTTCTGCAGCGCAACGCGGGCGAGACCGGCTACGCCGACGAGCGCCGCGGCCTGTTCCTGCTGCCGATCCGCGCGGCAGCGGATGCGGCGGACGCCGACGTGCTGGCGCTGATGGTCGACCTCTACAGCCGCCTCGGCATCTTTGGCGGGGTGCAGGGGCGATTCGGCGGGCTGTCGCTGTTCGGGGGCGTCGCCGCGTCCCGCGCGCTGGTCGCGGACGCTCGTTCGGGTGTCGGCCACACGCCGTACCTGCGCGGAGCGGACGGCGAGCTGGTCTCGCACTGGGACACCACCACGATCCTGGGAGCCCGAGTTCCGTTGCGCTACGGGCTCGAGACGGAAGTCACGCTCCGCGGCACGCTCGGATCGGTGCAGGGCAGCTTCGAGCTGTTTTCCGATCCGGGCTTCACCACGGACTTCCTGAGCCGGGCTCACGACCTGCCGACCGGGGGACTGCTGGGCCTGCCGCAGGGTCCGTTGATCCCCCCGCCCCCGCGCGACCGGCTGGAGTGGCGGCTCGGAGGCGACCTGTCTCTGCATCCGCTGCTCGCGACCCCGGCGTTGCGGACGCTGACGTTTCCCACGCTCTCGGCAAGCTGGCTCTGGGGCAGCCGCACCGAGCCGCCGTCGGCAGGAGTGCCATCGGCGCTGGACCGGCTGCAGGCAGCGTCGCCTTCCCGCCGTTTCTACTATCCCGAGACGCTCACGCTGCCGGCGGTCGCGGCGGTCGCCTCCGGGTCGCTGTTCCGCTGGTCAGCCGATGGCGGCTTGCTCGCCGCCGAGGTCGGCTACTCGCTGCGTCCGGTCGTGTCCGTCGATCACCGCTTCGATGACGGGCCGGTCGCCACGCGCGATCAGGTCGATCTGGACATCCTCCACACGCGCGTCGATACGCGTGCCAACGGACAGATCAGCTACACCGTCTCTGCACTCGACCGCATCGTCGGACTGAGCGGCGCGCTCGTCGAGACGGCCAGCTACCAGGTGCACGCCCGACAGGCGGACGGCATCGATCCGGAACTCGCCGAGCAGTTGACCCAGTCGGACCTGAGCCGGACCAGCGCGCGGCTGCGGCTGAACAACACGCTCAGCCTGCGGCCGCTGCGGTCCGTGCCAGCGTGGTCGGGATCAAGCCTCTCGTACGGACTGGGTCTGCTGCTGCACGATGTGCACCTGGATCCAGACACCGGCGATCCACTGGTGCGGGGCCCGGCGTGGGACCGGGACAGGGTCCTTGCTCACCGAGCCGGGGCAGACGCGGCGTTCGCGGTCACCGGCATCCGCGCCCGCGTGGGCGCAGGTATCGACTTGCCGCCACGCCCGCTGGCCGCCGACGGCCGCGTGGAAGCGGATGCCGGGGCGTTCTCCATGGCGGTGCGTGGCGGCGTTGCCGAGCAGGCGGACGGAGCCGACGCCGGGCAGCTCAAGCCGACCCCGATCGATGGACGGGGGAGCGTGCGCATCAACTCGAGCGCGTCGGTGAGCCAGTCGTTCCGGCTGGATGAGCAACAGCGCCTGGAGCGCCTCCGGACCCAGGCGAGTGCCTACGGGGTGACCGGTACGGTGACCGCGGCGGTACGTGAGCCGCTCGATCCCTTCGGCGATCCCCTTCCCGACGGCCAGCCGGGCCTGCGTGCGACGCAGGTGGCGGTCGGATACCGGCTGGACACGGGGACGATCGCGTTCTGGAAGAACCGGATACGGCTGGATGCCGGCGTGCAGACGCAGTTCGCCGTCGACCCGGAGGCGTTCGTGCGCGACAACTCGCTCTCGTTCGATCTGCGGCTGGGCGTCCGGATTCACCGGTTCCTCGACCTCTCCTTCAGGTCGAGCTCGGTCAATCGTCACCTGTACCGGTACCTGCCCGACACGGCCGAACGGGCCGGCGACCGGTGGGTCAACCCGATCGTGGATCTGGCGCGGTCGTTCAACTTCCTGAATTCCGAAGACCGGATCGCCTCGGCGTTCAAGCTGGAGTCGCTGCGCATCGAGGCGCTGCACCGGTTGGGCGACTGGAACCTGTCGCTGGCCTACCAGGGCCGGCCGGAACAGCACGTGGAGTACAACCCCGAGACCGACCGGGAAGAGCCGCGCATCGTCTGGACGCCGGCCCTCTCGGTGGAAGTCCGATGGCTGCCGGTCCCGGAGCTGTACTCGGTCTTCCGCATCGATCGCCAGGGTCTCGACATCGAGGATCGCTGAGACTACGATCGCGGCCGTCGCGATATGGGGAAGCCGCTCGCGGTCGTCCTGGACGATGCCGGTGTCCTGAGTGACGTGTGCGGAGCCAACGACCGGAATCTGCGGGTCCTCGAGGAGTTGTTGAGCAGCCCGGTCTACTCGCAAGGCAACCGCATCATGCTGGCCACCGACGATTCAGCGACCCGCAAGACCTTCGCGGCACTGCTCGGCGAGTTGCGTGACCGCGCACGGCTGGGGCTTGAACCGGGGCCGGAGGTGATCCGCTCGATCTACCGGCGCATGGAGGAACCTTCCGCCGTAGCCGGTACGGACCGGCACCTGTCGATCCCGAAGGGGTTGCGCCAGGTCGCGCCGCGCGGCGCCAACCAGATGCGCTACCTGGACCTGATGGCCAAGCGTGACCTGGTGATCGCGGTCGGCCCCGCCGGCACCGGCAAGACCTATCTGGCGGTGGCCGACGCCCTGCGGGCGGTTGGCAGCCGGCAACTGCGCCGGATGATCATCACCCGGCCGGTGGTGGAGGCCGGCGAGAGCCTGGGCTACCTGCCGGGCGACCTGGAGCACAAGATCGAGCCGTACCTCCGCCCGCTGTACGACGCGATGCAGGCGCTGCTGCCCGCCGACGTGCTGCGCCGCATGGAGCAGGCCGGCACCATCGAGGTGGCGCCGCTGGCCTACATGCGCGGACGTACGCTGGCGGACGCCTACGTCATCCTCGACGAGGCGCAGAACACCACCCGTGAGCAGATGAAGATGTTCCTGACGCGCATGGGCGAAGGTTCGCGCATTGTGATCACCGGAGACATCACCCAGATCGACCTGCCCCGCCGCCGTGACAGTGGGCTGCTGCAGATCACGGAGCTCTTGGCACACGTCGGAGAAATTGGTTTTATTTACTTCGACAGGGAAGACGTGGTACGTCATCCACTGGTGCGCAAGATCGTGCAAGCCTACGAGACCGCGCCGGCCGATGCGGACCAGCGCCCGTCGTGATGCCAGCGTCCTGATGATGGAAGATCCCGAGCAACCTCCGAGTACCGGCCCGCCGGCCACCCTTGGCAGCGCCCGCGACCCGCGCGCCCTGCCCGTTGAGCCCCTGCCCGTTGAGCTTGGGCCCGTTGAGCCCGGGCGCGTGGAGCTCGGCGTGGCCGCCCATGTGCGCGCTCCCGCCGGCGGCGACCGGGCGGCGCTGGTTCGTTTCGCCGAGGGCGCGCTGGACGCGCTCGGCCGAAGCTCGGCCGAGTTGTCGGTCCTGTTGTGCGACGACGGGTTCATGCGCGACCTGAATCTGCGCTTCCGCGGAATCGACGCGCCGACCGACGTGCTGTCCTTCGAACAGGACTTGACCGTCGGCCACGGCACGATGCTCGGCGACGTGGTGATCTCGCTCGACACCGCCCGACGGCAGGCGCGGCGCCGCAACCTTTCCGAGGCGACCGAGATTCGCGAGTTGCTGCTGCACGGCATCCTGCACCTGCTGGGTCGGGACCACGGTGACGGCGACATCGCGGACGAGCCGATGCTGCAGGAGCAGCGTCGGCTCCTGGAGTCTCTGCCATGGGCATCCTGCGCCGCCTCATGAGCATCCTGGACCGGCTTCTCCGCAAGCCGTCGGACGAGGAGCGCAGGCTCGACGATCTCGGCCCGCACGCGCGGGAGATGATCGACGGCGTGGTGCAGCTCTCCTCGACGACCGTCAAGGACATCATGGTGCCGCGACCGGACGTGGTGTTCGTGTCCGTCGATGCCACGCCGGAAGAGCTGATGGAAACCATCACGGAGAGCGGCCACTCCCGGCTGCCGGTCTACCACAAGACCGTCGACGACGTGATCGGCGTGCTGTACGCGAAGGATCTGCTGGGCCAGATCGTCGGCAACGGCCGGAATGACGACAGGGTCGTGAACGACGACAGGGTCGTGAATGACGACAGTGTCGTGAATGCCGGCAAGGCGATGCGCAAGCCCTATTTCGTGCCGGAAAGCAAGCGCGTCGACGAGTTGCTGCACGAGTTCCAGCGTCGCAGGGTGCATCTTGCGATCGTCACGGACGAGTACGGCGGAACCTCCGGAATCGCCTGCATGGAGGACGTGCTGGAGGAAATCGTCGGCGACATACAGGACGAGTTCGACAATGAGAGCGAGGAGGTCCTCAAGCTGGGGGCCGGGGTCTACCTGTGCGACGCGCGGGTGAGCCTGGACGAGCTCGAAGACCATGGCCTGGCGCTGGAGTTGCCGGTCGACGAGTTCAATACGCTCGGCGGGTTCGTCTTCGACCTGTTCGGAAAGATCCCGGTGATCTACGAAACCAAGCGGTACGGCGAGGCCGATTTCGTGATCCAGGGGATGGACGGGCGCCGCATCACGCGGGTGAAGATCGTCCTGCGCAGCGACCCGGAGGACGAATCGCAGCAGGATCGCTCCGCGTGAGCGACGGCGCGGCATCCCGTGCGCCCGCGGCATCCCGGATGCTCGGCCTGCACGACCTGGACCTGCGTGAGCGAACGGTCCTGATGCGGGTGGACTTCAACGTCCCGCTGGCCGACGGGCGGGTCGCCGACGACGCGCGTATCCGCGCTACGCTGCCGACCATCCGGGCCGTGCTGGATCAGCACGGCTCGCGGCTGGTCCTGTTGAGCCACCTGGGCCGACCGGCAGGCAGCCGCCAGGAGCGGCTGCGCATGGCGCCGGTGGCGCAGCGGCTCGGCGAGCTGCTGACGAGCCCCGTGCACGCGGCCGACGACTGCGTGGGGAACGGGGTGGAGCGGGCGGTCGCCCGGCTTCGCGCGGGCGAGGTCATGATGCTCGAGAACGTCCGCTTCCATCCCGGCGAGGAAGCCAACGACGACGGCTTCGCGACGCGTCTGGCGCGGCTCGGAGAAGTCTACGTCAACGACGCGTTCGGCGCCGCGCACCGCGCACACGCCTCGACCGTCGGGGTGGCGGACCTCATGCCGGCAGATGCGAAGGGCGCGGGACTGCTGATGCAGCGTGAGGTGGACGAACTGAGCAGCCTGCTGACGTATCCGGCCACCCCCTTCGTGCTTGCGGTGGGCGGCGCCAAGGTGTCCTCCAAGGTCGACGTCCTGCGCAGTCTCCTGGAGCAGGTCGACGCCATCCTGATCGGCGGCGGCATGGCCTATACGTTCCTCGCCGCTCAGGGCGTGACCGTCGGCGCGTCGCTCATGGAGGAGGATGCGGTCGGCACCGCCCGCGAGATCCTCGAAGCCGCTGCGTCGCGGGGCGTGCCGGTGCTCCTGCCGGCGGATCACGTGGCTGCCGCGCCGCCGATCGACGCTGGCGCGGCGGCACGCGACGCAGTTCCGGTCGCCACCCGCGACATTCCGGACGGGTTGGCCGGAGTGGACATCGGCCCGCGGACCGCGCGCGCGTTCCGTGACCGGATCGCCACCGCCGGGACCGTCCTCTGGAACGGCCCGATGGGCGTAACCGAGATCGACCGGTTCCGGCGCGGCACGCTGGCGGTCGCCCAGGCCGTCGTCGACAGCCCCGCGCACACCGTGGTCGGCGGCGGCGACTCGGTGGCCGCCCTGCAGGCCCTTGGCATCGACGCCGGCATCGATCACGTCTCGACCGGCGGCGGCGCGTCGCTGGAACTGCTCGAAGGCCGTATCCTGCCGGGCGTGGCGGCGCTCCATGGATGACTCCGGCCGGTCCGCCGCCGGCGAACGCGGCGTGCTGATCACCGGCAACTGGAAGATGAACCTTCTGCGCGCATCCGCGCGGGAGCTGGCGGCCGCGGTGGTGCGGGAACTCGACACCGGCGGGCGCGCCCCGGCCGGCGTGCGCGTCGCGGTGGCGCCGCCGTACACGGCGCTCGACGTGGTGCGCGACGCGATACGCGGATCGGGCGTGCTGCTGGCCGCGCAGGACGTGGCGGCCACCGCCGAAGGGGCTTACACCGGCGAAGTGGCGGCGGCGATGCTGGCCGACGCCGGTGTGGGGCTGGTCATCGTCGGCCACTCGGAGCGTCGGCACGGCCTGGGCGACACCGACGACGTGGTGCTGGAGAAGGTTCGGCGCGCCTGCGAGGCGGGCCTGGAGGTCACCCTGTGCGTGGGCGAGACTTCAGACGAGCGCGACGCCGGGCGCGCGGAGGAGATCGTCGCGCGGCAGGTGCGTGCGGTGGTCCCGCAGGTGGATCTCGGCCGGACGTCGCTGCAGGTGGCCTACGAGCCGGTCTGGGCCATCGGCACCGGCCGCACCGCCACCCCGGAGGATGCGCGCGCCATGCATGCCCACATCCGCGCGACGGTGGCCGCGGCAGCCGGCGCGGAGGCCGCGGCGGGGCTGATCATTCAGTACGGCGGCTCGGTGAAACCGGACAACGCCGCGGCGCTGCTTGCGCAGGACGGCGTCGACGGCCTGCTGGTCGGTGGCGCGTCGCTGGCGGCGGCTTCGTTCGCGGCGATAGTGCCCCTTTAGCGGCCCTGCCCTTATAATGGATGCGGAATGGCGCTCGCCGGAATAATCATACTGGTCGTTTTCATCATCAGCGCGGTGTTGCTGGTCCTGATCGTCCTCATCCAGGACGACCAGGGCGGCGGCATCGGCGGCATGTTCGGTGGCGGGGAGAGCTCCTCGCCGTTCGGTTCGCGGACGGGAAACGTGTTGACAAGGTTCACGTCGATCCTTGGGGCCGTGTTTCTGGTCGCCGCGTTCGCGCTGGCGTGGCTGAACCGCACGCCCGACCAGGGGGCCTTTCTGGAACGGGCGCAGCAGACACTGCAGGAGGAGGAGGGCCAGTGGTGGGTGCGGCCGGCTCAGGCTCCCGCCGTGACCGATGCTCCGCAGACCGAAGGGACCGGCGACGCTTCCGGGCAGGCGGACGCCGCCGAAGGTGAAGGTGCGGGCGGGACCGTCGGGCAGGCGGACGCCGCCGACGCGGGCGCAGGCGGGACCGGCAGCGGGGGTGCGGCGGGCCAGTGAAGGCGCTCCTGATCGTCCTGGCGGTGGTCGCCGTGGTCGCCGTCGGGTTCCTGGTCTTTCAGCACGACATGGCGGCGATCGAGGTCAAGGCCGAGCCGATCGGGCTGGGCAAGCACGTCACCAACGCTGTGCTGACCTCGTTCGTGCTGTCGGCGGCGCTGGTGATCTTCGCATTCTTCTTCGGGCGGCGCCTCAAGGAGCGGCCGGGCGGTCTGCAGAACGTGGTGGAGGGCCTCATCGAGGGTCTGGACAACATTGTCAAGGACGCCGCCCCGAAGCGCTGGGCGGAGACGTTCTTTCCGATCGTCGCCACCATCTTCCTGTACCTGGTCGTCGTCAACATGTTCAGTCTGCTCACCCCGTTCCTGGGGGCGATCGGGCCCGCCCACTCGCACTACAAGGGCGCCGATCCCGAGGCCACGGGGTTCGCCGGCATCCCGAGCGTGCTGCTGATCGGCGGCGACTTCGAGGGCCTGCAGCCGCTGCACCCTGACGAGCACCACGACGGGCACCTCGACCGCGTGGTGATCGTGCCGTTCCTGCGCGCTCCCTCGTCCGATCTCAACCTGACCTTGGCGCTGGCCCTGATCACGGTGATCCTGACCCAGTGGTTCGGGCTGCGCGCGCACGGCGCGCGCTACCTGTCGAACTTCCTGCCCCTGGGCGGCCTGCGTCGCAAGGGCTTCACCACCTGGGCGATCGAGCTGTTCGTGGGCGTGCTGGAGGGGATCAGCGAGCTGGCGCGGATCGTCTCCTTCTCCTTCCGGCTGTTCGGCAACGTGTTCGCCGGAGAGGTGGTGCTGATCGTGATCTCCAGCCTGGTGCCGCTGGGCCTGTTGGTCGTGTTCTTCGGCCTGGAGATCTTCGTGGGCCTGATCCAGGCGATCGTCTTCTTCCTGCTGGCCCTGGTGTTCTTCTCGGTCGCCGCCGGCGAGCACGAGCACTGATCGGCGTCCACGCGGCGTCGCACAGGACCGTGGCTCGCCTGCTTGGCGGCGCCGGGCTTGTCTGGTAATTTCCGCACCTATGGAGCTCACAGCAGAGACATTCAAATTGCTGGCCGCCGCGCTGGCCATCGGCATCGGCGCGCTCGGCCCCGGCATCGGTATCGGCCTCACCGCACTCGGCGCCCTGCAGTCGCTGGGCCGCAACCCGGAGGCGCAGGGGATGATCCGTACCAACATGCTGGTCGGCATGGCCTTCGCGGAATCCGTGGCGATCTACGCCCTGGTCATCGCGCTCATCATCCTGTTCGTGCTCTAGCGATGCCCCGGTTGGATTCGTAGGCGATGGAAGCGCTCGGAGTCTCGGTGATCGGACTGGCCGCCTATGCGGCCAACTTCATCATCCTGGTCGTGCTCCTGCGGCTGTTCCTGTACAAGCCGGTGAAGGGGATGCTGGCCCGCCGCCAGCAGAGGATCGCGGACGGGCTGGAAGCGGCCGAGCGGGCCCAGAACGAAGCGGAAGGCCAGCGCGCCGCCTTCGAGCGCGAGTTGGCAGCCGCCCGAGAGGAGGCGCAGCAGGAGGCGCGCGCGGCCGCGGAAGCGACCGAACGCATGCGCGGCGAGGTGCTGCAGGCCGCCCGTGAGGAGGCGGATCAGATCAAGGCGCGCGCCCGCGAGGAAGCGGAGCGCGAGCGCGAGCAGGTGACCGAGGCCCTGCGCCGCGAGGCGGGAGAGCTGGCGTTGCTGATCGCCGGCAAGGTGGTCGCCGAGGCGGTCGATCCGGCCGCCCACCGCGCGCTCGTCGATCGCGTGCTGGTCGATATCGACAGGGCCGACACCGGTGGGAATGAGTGAATCCGGGTGAGCTCGCAGAACGGTACGCGAGCGCGTTCCTCGACACGCTGCAGTCCAACGGCGACATGGAGTTGCTGCCGCGCGTGGTCGCCATACTGAGGCGAAAGACCACAGCGCAGCGGGCGACCGTGACCAGCGCCGTGGAGCTTGATGCCGAGACCCGGCAGCGGGTCGAGGGGTCGGTCAGAGGCCGGTACGGCCCGGAGGTGCAGGTTCGCTACGAGATCGATACGGAATTGATCGGCGGGCTCAAAATCCAAGTGGGTGACGAGGTGATCGACGGCAGCGTCGCCGCGCGACTGGGCGAGCTGGACGGCACGCTGCGACGGGCCAATTGAGCGGACGGGCGACAGTACGAACGGGCGACAGTACGGAAGCGAACAAGGGGACGGACAGAACAAGCCGATGGCGATACGAGTCGATGACATAACGCGGCAGCTTCGCCGCCAGATCGAAGGGTTCGAGCCGCCGCTGGAGCGGCGCGAGGTCGGCACGGTGATGAGCGTCGGCGACGGCATCGCCCGCATCTCCGGGTTGAGCGGCGCCATGGCGACCGAGCTCCTGGAGTTCCCGCAGGGGGTGGCCGGCATCGCCCTCAACCTGGAGCGCGACGTGGTCGGCGCGGTGATCATGGGTCCGTACGACCACATCGAGGAAGGGGACACGGTCAAGAGCACCGGTCAGATCGCGTCGGTGCCGGTCGGCGACGACCTGATCGGCCGGGTCGTCGACGCGGTCGGCACGCCCATCGACGGCAAGGGTGATCTGCACCTGGCCGAGCGCTACCCGATCGAGCGCATCGCGCCCGGCGTGATCGAGCGGGACAACGTCGATACGCCGGTGCAGACCGGCATCAAGGCGATCGACGCCATGATCCCGATCGGCCGCGGCCAGCGCGAGCTGATCATCGGCGACCGCCAGACCGGCAAGACGGCGATCGCGATCGACACGATCCTCAACCAGCGGGGCGGAGACCTGCTGTGCATCTACGTCGCCATCGGCCAACGGCAGGCACAGATCGCGCAGGTGGTCGCGTCGCTGGCCGAGCGCGGCGCGATGGAGCACACCGTGGTGGTGGCGGCCTCGGCGGCGGAGCCGGCGCCGTTGCAGTACATCGCACCCTATGCCGGCTGCGCGATCGGCGAGTACTTCATGGAGCAGGGGCGCGACGCGCTGGTGATCTACGACGATCTCAGCAAGCACGCGTGGGCGTACCGGCAGGTGTCGCTGCTGCTGCGCCGCCCGCCCGGCCGCGAGGCCTATCCCGGCGACGTGTTCTACCTGCACTCGCGGCTGCTGGAGCGCGCGGCGCGCCTGTCGGAAGAGCGGGGCGGCGGCTCGCTGACCGCGCTGCCGATGATCGAGACGCTGGCCGGCGACGTGTCGGCCTACGTGCCGACCAACGTCATCTCCATCACCGACGGGCAGATCTACCTGGAGAACGAGCTGTTTCACGCCGGCCAGCGGCCGGCGGTCAACGCCGGACTGTCGGTCTCACGCGTGGGCGGCGATGCACAGACGAAAGCGATGAAGAAGGTCGCCGGCAGGATGCGCCTCGAGCTGGCGCAGTTCCGGTCGCTGGCGGCGTTCGCGCAGTTCGGCTCGGACCTGGACGCGACCACCCGCGACCAGTTGGAGCGGGGGCTGCGCCTGACCGAGCTGCTCAAGCAGCCGCAGTACGAGCCGGTGCCGCTGGAGGAGCAGGTGATCGCCATCTACGCGCTGACCGAGGGGTTCGCCGCGCAGGTGCCGGTCACGGACATCCAGCGCTACGCGCGCGAGCTGATGGACTTCATCGGCAGTACCCATCCGGAGATACGCGTCACCATCGGCTCCCGGGGGGAGATCACCGAGGACGTGGAGCAGGGGTTGCGGGCCGCCCTCGAGGAGTTCGGCGGGCGATTCCATGCGACTGCCCGGCCGGCGGCGGGCGGGGCCTGAACCGACGTGGCATCGGTCCGCGAGATCCGACGCCGAATCCGCAGCGTGAGCAACATCTCCCAGGTCACGCGCGCCATGCAGATGGTGGCGGCGTCGCGCATGAGGCGCGCGCAGGAGCAGGCGCTGGCCTCGCGCGCCTACGCGGCCAAGGCGTGGGAGGTGCTGATGCACCTGTCGGCGATGGTGGGCGGCGCTCCGCACCCGCTCCTGACGGAGCCGGCAGCCAGCCGCACGGCGGCGCTGGTGATCATCACCGGTGACCGGGGTCTGGCGGGCGCTTACAACGGCAACGTGATGCGGGTGGCGACCCGCTTCATGCGGGACAGCGAGCTCCGGGTCAGCACCATCGCCGTCGGCCGCAAGGGCCGGGACCTGCTCCTGCGCGGCGGCTACGAGCTGCTGGCCGAATTCGTCGACCTGCCGGCGCGGCCCACTGAAGCCGACGTGGCGCCGATCGCCGGCGTGGCGGTCGACGCGTTCCTGTCGAACGAGGTGGACCGCGTCTACGTGGCCTACAGCGACTTCATCAACGTCCTGCGACAGGAACCGGTCGTGAGGCAGCTTCTGCCGGTAGAGCCCGGCGATCCGGGCAGCCGCGTGCTCGCCGAGTTCCTGCACGGCGACCCGCCCGAGCGGACCAACCCCTACATCTACGAGCAGGGCTACGATGAGCTGGTCTCGACGATCGTGCCGCGCTTCACGCGGCTGCAGCTTTACCAGGCCCTCCTGGAGAGCCTGGCCAGCGAGCACTCGGCGCGCATGGTGGCCATGCGCAACGCGACCCAGAACGCCGAGGAGCTGGTCGGCGAGCTGACCCTGTCCTACAACAAGGCGCGGCAGGAAGCCATCACCACCGAGATGCTGGACATCGTCGGCGGTGCCGAGGCACTGGCCTCGTAACCGATAGAGACGGATGGAGGAGAGCATGGCAGAGGGAGCTACCGGGACCGTCACCCAGGTCATGGGCGCGGTCGTCGACGCCGAGTTCCCGTCCGGCGAGCTGCCGGAGATCCACAACGCCCTGCAGGTGCAGGCGCAGAACGGCGGCGAGCCGCTGGTGCTGGAAGTGCAGCAGCACCTGAGCGACGACCAGGTCCGCTGCGTGGCGATGGACGCTACCGACGGGCTGCGTCGCGGTCAGCCGGTGGAGGACACCGGAGGCCCGATCACGACCCCGGTCGGTGAGCCGGTGCTGGGACGTATCTTCAACGTGCTGGGCCGGCCGATCGACGGCGGCGCTGCCGTCGAGCAGGCGGAGCGGCTCCCCATCCACCGGCCCCCGCCGCGCTTCAGCGAGCAGGTGACCGAGCGGGTGGTCTTCGAGACCGGCATCAAGGTGATCGACCTCATCGCGCCGTTCACCCGCGGCGGAAAGATCGGCGTGATCGGCGGCGCCGGCGTGGGCAAGACCGTCATCATCCAGGAGCTGATCTCGTCGCTGGCGCGCGAACACGGCGGCTACTCCGTGTTCGCGGGCGTCGGCGAGCGCACCCGCGAAGGCACGCAGCTCTACAAGGAGATGGAGGAGGCGGGCGTCCTGGACAAGCTGGCCATGGTGTTCGGGCAGATGAACGAGCCACCCGGCGTACGCCTGCGCGTCGCCCTGACCGGGCTGACGATGGCCGAGCACTTCCGGGACCGCGGCGGCGACGTGCTGTTGTTCATCGACAACATCTTTCGCTTCGTCATGAGCGGGGCGGAGGTGTCGGCGCTGCTCGGCCGCATGCCGAGCGCGGTGGGTTATCAGCCCACGCTGGGCACGGAGATGGGCGAGCTGCAGGAACGGATCACCTCGACCACGAAGGGGTCGATCACCAGCATGCAGGCGGTCTACGTGCCGGCCGACGACTACACGGATCCGGCGCCGGTGACCACCTTCGCCCACCTGGATGCGACCATCGCCCTGGAGCGCTCGATCGCCGAGATGGGCATCTACCCGGCGGTCGATCCGCTGGCGTCGACGAGCCGTGCCCTGGAGCCGCTCGTGGTGGGCGAAGAGCACTACCAGGTGGCGCGCGGGGTCCAGCAGGTGCTGCAGCGCTACAACGAGCTGCAGGACATCATCGCCATCCTGGGCGTGGACGAGTTGGCGGAGGACGACAAGCTGGTGGTGGCGCGGGCTCGCAAGATGCAGCGCTTCTTCTCGCAGCCGATGTTCGTGGCCGAGCAGTTCACCGGCCAGCCCGGCAGCTACGTGCAGGTGGCCGACACCGTCGCCGGTTTCAAGCGGCTCCTGGCGGGGGAGCTTGACGACGTCGCAGAGCAGCACTTCTACATGGCCGGTACGGTCGACGACGTGATCGAGCGGTCGAAACAGGCCGAGTCTCACCCGGAGAGGGCGGCCTGACGTGCCGATGCGGCTGGAGGTCATCACCACCGAGCGCCACGCGTTCGACGAGCAGGTTGAGATGGTCATCGCTCCCGGCGCCTCGGGCGTCCTGGGCATCCTGCCCAACCACGCGCCGCTGATGTCGGCGCTCAAGCCGGGAGCGCTCGAGGTGAGGATGGCCGGTCAGGAGCCCCGCTTCATCGCGGTCGGCGGGGGCTTCATGGAGGTGCAGCCCGACCATGTCGTGGTGTTGGCGGACAGCGCCGAGCACGGCCACGAGATCGACCTGGAGCGCGCCCGCGAGGCGCGACGCGCCGCACACGAGCACATGGAGCGCGAGCGTGAAGGCGACCGTGCGGCGTTCGAGGAAGCCCTGCACGGCTTGCTGCATTCGGAGGCGCGGTTGCATGCCGCCGAAACCCATCATCGGCGGTCGGCATCCGGCGCGCCCCCCCGCGCCTGACCGGCAAGAGGCGGTTCGAATACTACGGGAGCGCGAAGATCGCGGCCTGCAAGCCGGCCGTAGCCTCCTGGCGCTCGCCCGACCGCCGCTCGACGATGACCAGGAGTTCCTCGAGATGGGCCGCCGAGAATCCCTGCGGGCTTGCTGGATCGACCAGCACCGACTTGCGGTATGTGCCCTGCTGACCCGGTTCGTCTGCGGGATGGATGAGAGCTATCCGGTGACGTCCGCCAGGCTCATCGTCCGAGTCATCGATCACGAACTCGTCGATCACGAAGCTGAACCCAGCCGGGCGCGGGAGGAAATACAGAGACGTGGTGCCGATCGCCAGCGTGACGGCGGTCGTCGGGCCCAGTCCGTCGTCGGCCACGGGCGCAAACAGCACCTCGCTCGACGATGGCAGGTGCCACAGAACGTACGGGATCCCGTCCGCGCACCCGGCGAAGTGCGCGCCGACACCGTCAAGGAGTGGCTGGTACGATCCGTCACCGCGGTGCCGGACCAGCGAGGCGCCGGCCGCAGGCGCGACGAATGACGCGCTGCCCGCGCACGGGACCGGCCAGACGAGGCGCGGGTGATCGGCCATCCCCTCCGGCCGGTGTCTGCCCGAGCCCGAGACCGCGGACAGCTCGACCACCGCCGGACCGTGCGGGGTTGCCGTGACCAGCAGCAGATCGCCCGAATCCTGCGGCATCAGCGCGCGCGGCGTGCCCTCGAACACCGGGGAAGTCACCCACCAGCCGTCCTCGTCCGCGTCCCGATGGACCCACTTCGGGATCAGCGCATCGGGTTGGTGCTGATCCAGGTAGATCACGTGCTGCCGGCCGACGTGCACGGCGTAGGCGTGCACCCCGAACGCGGTGAGATCGGACGGGTAGATGCCGACCGCATCGATGGTCTCCAGGGTGAGCCGGTTGCGGCGGGGATCGAGCCGCGCGATCTGCAGCGTCAGCGTGTCCAGGCTCGCGAACAGCACGTGCAGTTCGTCGTCCACCGTCGCGAGCGTCAGCGGCGCCGCCACCTGGTCCTCGCTCAGCACTGCGATGTGGCGCGGCGCGAGCCCCGCCGGCTCCTGCCGGCAGGCGGCAGCGAGCGCCGCCACGGCGATGAGCGCGAGCACGCGACCGTGGCGGACGCCGAGGGGGCGTACACCAGGGGGGCGTAGCCGAACGGCGCCATGGTGCGGCACACTGCCGGTATGCGCGTGGGGGTAGTCTTCTTCGCTGACCGTAACCGGCAGAGCCTGCTGGCGCTGGCTCGGGCCCTTGGAGCGGGTCTGGAGTCGCAGGGCCATCAGGTTGAGGTCGTCGACGGCACGCGCGACGTCAACACGAAGCTGACTTCCCACCAGTACGCCATCGTGGGGACCGAATCGCTGTCGATCACCGGCAAGATACCGGCCCGCGTGGCGCCGTTCCTGGCCGGTGCCGGGCTGATACAGGGGAAGCGGTGCTATGCGTTCGTGGCCAAGTCCTTTCTCGGCTCCAATCGCGCCCTGATAAAGCTGATGCGCGCCATGGAGCACGAGGGCATGTACCTGAAGAACTCCGGCGTGCTGAAGTCTCCGGAGGAGGCGCGGGCGATCGGCGCCAATCTGCGCGTCGGCTGAGCGGACGCGGCGAAGCTACTCCTTCCAGGGGAAGATCATCCCGCGCAGCGTGCGCACGCCCACCTGCTCGCGATCCTCGGCCAACAGCGCGTCCCACGGTATCCGAACCCGGCGGCGCCGCCGTCCGGCATCGCTTCCGCCGGCCTGCTCGACCTGACCGGCATCCTCGCCTTCCTGATCGGCGCTGGCCTGCTGCCGCGTCTCCAGGAAGTCGTACTTGTACATGCGCAGCTTGAAGGCGACTGTCAGCAACAGCACCGCGCTGGCCGGTCCCGGCAGCAGCAGCATCGGCGATCCGAACGCCAGCAGCCGGGTGGGCGCCCCCAGGAACAGCAGCAGGAACAGTCCGAGCAGGTACGGAGCCGACACGTTCAGCGCGATGAACAGCCCAACCGTGTACCCGGTATTGTCGAACAGCACCGTGAAGCACTTGCGGAGCGTCTTGCCGAACGGATCGCCCATCCGCGTGATGAGCGGGAAGAACGACTGCAGCGACAGCAACCAGAACACCGCCGCCCAGCCCAGCAGTCCGAGCGCGACCAGGCCGAGGGTCGACTGGGTGTAGACGGGCACGGCGATCACCAGCAGGAAGAGAAACACCGCTGCGTTGATGACCACCAGCAGCACGGCCGGCAGCCAGCGGGCGCGGATGGCGTCCAGGAAGATCCTCCATTCCGGGGTCTTGTAGTCGGCGAGATCGCTGGCGATCGCCGCGGTGCCCATGGTGAACACCGAGAGCGCGGCCGAACCCAGTACCAGGACGGCGAAGTAGGCGAGCTGGGCTTGCGGAACGGCGCTCAGCAGAAAGCCGGTTCCACTGATGATCAGCACGTATCCGAGGTTCAGAGCGAAGATGCGGAACAGGTTGTCCCACATGTCGAAGAACGCCTTCTTGATCAGAAACGGGAACATGCGCGGGGACTCAGTGTACCCGTCGATGGGCGGTAGCTCAATTTGACCGCCGGACGGCCGGCGGCTACCCTGAGCGCGGAGTGACGGGTGAGTGCAGCGAACCACACCCGAAGGGTGGAGGACTACTACCGGCTCCTGGGTGCCGATCCGGAGGACTCACAGGAGCGGATCAAGCGCTGCTTCCGCCAGCGCGCCAAGGAGCTGCATCCCGACCTCACGGTGCTCGCCGAGGATCAGGCGGAGTCGCGCATGCGACGGTTGCTCGATGCGTACCGCGTTCTCGGCGACCCGGAACGGCGCCGCGACTACGATCGGCTGTACGGCCACGCGCTGCGCCGGCGCCGCTTCGATTACCGGTCGTTCCTGCGCGCCCGCGCCGATCCGGTGAGTCTGGCCAAGCTGGTGCTGTACGACCTGATGCGCTCACGCGACCGGGAGGCGCTTGCCACATTCGGTCAGCTCGAAGAGCACATCGAATCCGATCTGGCGGCGCTGCTCGACTATGACGACTTCATGGATTGCGCATACCTGCTGGCCGAGGCGTTGGAGCGTGACGGCGCATACGGCAAGGCGTGCGAGTACTACATGCGCGTCTACCACGCAGAGGCAAGCCGTCCCTACTTCCGCCACTTCATCGCGGAGGTGGTCGAGCGCTTGCGGGAAGTGGCGTGCGTCAAGATGGCCGGGACCGCGGCGACGGCGGACTCCGTGCGCTGGATCGAGGAGTTGATCCGCCTCAACCTGTCCGACCGGGAGTCGGCGTTCTTCTGCAAGCGCATCGCCGAGATCTACTCCGAGGTAGGGGACCTGGAGGCGGCGCGGCGCTACCTGGAGCGGGCGCTGAGTCTGGACGAGCGGATTGCCGGCGTGAAGAAGCTCAAGGAGCGGGTCGGCCTGCGCGAACCGGTCATGCAGGCATGACCGGCAGCCAAGTAGTATTCTGAAGGCGAGGGAGTATCCTGAAAGGTATGAGGCAACTGTTCATACGGCACGGCGCTCAGACGGCGCGGGGACGAGGGCTTGGGGCCGTGGCCCTGGCCGCGGCCGGCATAGCGTTGATGAGCGCCGCGGCGGCTTGGCCGCAGTCGATCGCCAGAACGGTGGCCACCCTGGATCTGCACAAGCCGCAGATCATCTCCTCGCCTCAGTTTACGGCGTACGCCAGCATGGTGGCGCGCCAGAACGGGCTTGATGCGCTGAATTCGGCACAGTGCAGGACGGTGCTCGACGCGCTCATCGACGAGCTCCTCATCGAGCAGGAGGCCGCCGAACGGCGCCTGATCCCCACGGAAGCCGAAATCGACCAACAGGTGGTCGCGCGGCGCAGGCAGGTTGAACAGCAGCTTGGCGTCGATCAGCCGTATACGGATGAGGCGTGGCGGGCGGTCATCCAGCAGCGTATGGGCCTGACCCCGGAAGAGTATCGGGACCGACTCACCGCGATCACCATCACGGAGCGCCTGGCGGCGCAGATGCATCCGGGCCGGCTGGAGGCGGTCGAGCTTCCGTCGGAGGCACAGATCGCCGAGTTCTACGACATGAACGTCCATCAATTCGTTCAACCGAAGATGGCGCTGGTGCTCCACATCCACTTCAGAACCCAGGGTCTGGACGAGGCCGCCGCAAAACGGGCACGGGAGCGCGCGGAGGAGGCGCTGACGGAGTTGCGCGACGGCGCTTCGTTCGACGAACTGGTGGTGAAGTACTCCGACGATGGGAACTCCCGCTACAGCGGCGGCGAGCTCGGCAGTCGCTACCTTCGCCGGGACGATCCCAACGGACTGGAAACCCTGGGCGCGGAGTTTCTGGACACCGTGTTCTCCCTGGAGGTCGGAGAGACCAGCGAGGTGGTGGTGTCCCACGTCGGCCTCCACATCCTCAGGGTTGCCGACCTCATCGACGCCCGCCTGCTCACCCTGGACGACCCGGTGACGCCGCGCTCCTCGCAGACGGTGCGCGGACAGATCACCGCTTTGCTTGCGACCAACCGTCAGGTGAGCACCTCACAGCAGGTGGTCCAGGAAGTCATCACGGAACTGCGTGATCGGGCTGATGTCGACGTCGTCACCGACAACCTCGAAGCCATCTGCTCGGCATAGCACCCCATCAAACTGATGTCGACGGGTCAAGTAGCACGGCACCCCCAGACTACAGTTTGATGGGGTGCTAGCAGTTCCTGAGCAATCCCGTCGTGCGTGATGCGAGCGGCCGCCGCAGTGCCCGCGTGCTCGCGGTGCAGTCCCTGTACCGGTACGACCTGTGCGGGGGCTCGGTCGCCGACATCGTGGACCTGTCGTGGATGGACGCCGTGCAGCGCGACTCCCTGAGTGACGAAGCCTGCGCCTTTGCCAGGCTGCTGGTCGCCGGCAGCATCGAGAACCTGCAGGCCGTCGACGGCTGCATCGACCGGCAGCTCGAGCATTGGGACCTGGAACGCCTCTCCCGAGTCGACCTGGCGATTCTGCGGATGAGCGTGTACTGCCTGATGCATCAGCGGGATGTCCCCCCGTCCGTGGTCATCAACGAGGCGGTGGAGATCGCCAAGCGGTACGGCACCGACGACTCGTACCGATTCGTCAACGGCGTGCTGGACGGTGTTCGGAAGCGGGTGGCGTGAGCACGTTCGAGAAGGCGTCATGAGCGCACGAGGCCGCCGCCGCCGCCGCTCCTCATCGGGTCCGGGCGGCTCTCCCCGGTTTCCCGGCCGCCCGCGCCGCGCGTCGGACGCGGACGCGCCCGCGATGACCCGGCTGAAGAGCGAAGCCGATCTGCAGGGCATTCGCGAGTCGGCGCGCATCCTCTCGGAGACGCTGCGGCTCGTCGCCGAGCGGGTCGAGCCCGGAGTCACCACGGCCGAGCTCGACGACATCGCCCGGTCACACATCGAGGAGAGAGGGGCCCGGCCGGCGTTTCTGGGCTACCTGGACTACCCGGCGACGCTGTGCGTGTCCATCAACGAGGAGGTGATCCACGGCATCCCCGGCCGGCGGAGGCTGGCAGCGGGCGACATCGTCGGCATCGACTGCGGGGTGGACCGCTCCGGCTGCTTCAGTGACGCTGCACTGACGCTGCCGGTCGGGAGCGTTGCACCGGGCACCGCGTCGCTGCTGGACGTGACGCGCGAGTGCCTTCAGCAGGCGGTCGCCGCGGCCGTCCCGGGCAACCGCCTGCGCGATGTCGCCAACGCCGTCTACCGGTACGCGAGCGCCCGTGGATACGGCGTCGTGCGGCAGTTCTGTGGCCACGGCGTCGGCTTCTCCCCGCACGAGGATCCGCAGGTGCCCAATTACCCGTCCCCGGGGAGCAACCCCCGCATCAAGCCCGGCATGGTGTTGGCGATCGAACCGATGATCACCGAGGGCACGTGGGAGGTCGAGGTGCTGGACGACGGATGGACCGTCGTCACCGCCGATCGCAAGCGCGCCGCGCACTTCGAGCACACCGTGGCGATTCTTTCCGACCGCGCCGAGGTGCTGACCATGCACCCGTGAGTTGCGGATGCCGTCCTCGGAGGCTGAGCACGCTGAGGAGTCTGCCGGGCGCGGCCCTGCTGCTGGCGGCGGCCGCGAATCTCGGTGCACAGGACGCCGCGGCCGCGCCGATCGCCGACGCGGCGAGCCCGGCATCGGCCGTGCTGATCGACCTGCAGCATGCGGTGCGCCATGTGGCCGAATCGGTCACGCCGTCGGTGGTGAAGCTGGACACCGTGGCCGCCGGCCGGGACCGCGACTCCCGCCCGAGCCTCATGCCGGTGCCCGGGGTCGGATCCGGGGTGCTGGTGCGCCGTGACGGCGACCGGCACTTCATCCTTACCAACTACCACGTGGTGAGGTCCGCCGAGCGGATCGTGGTGACGCTCAGTGACGAACGCAGCTTTCCGGGGGAGGTCGTGGGCGCCGACCCCCGCATGGACCTGGCGATGGTGGCCGTGCGGGCGCCGGGCGAGCTGCCGCTCGCCGCTCTGGGCGACTCCGACACCCTGCGAGCGGGCGATCTGGTGCTGGCCGTCGGCAGTCCGTTCGGCCTCGACGCCACGCTCACGCTCGGCATCGTAAGCGCGGTCGGCCGTTCGGGAGGCGAAGTCGGCAACATCAGCAGCTTCATCCAAACCGACGCCAACATGAACCCGGGCAGCTCGGGTGGCGCGCTGGTGGACATCACCGGCCGCGTGGTAGGCATCAACACGTGGATCCAGGCACAGGGCAGCCGTTGGGCGGGGGTCGGGTTCGCCTTGCCGATCAACAATGCCAAGCGCGTCATCGACCAGTTGATCGAGGAGGGAAGCGTCAGCTACGCATGGCTCGGCGTGGAGCTCGCCGGCCCGGACATCGTCGAATACCTGACACCCGGGGGCTCGGGCGCCGTCCTCTTCGACCTCTTCGACGGCGAACCGGCCCAGCGCGCGGGACTGCGCCCCGGTGACGTGGTGCTGGAAGTCGCCGGACAGGAGGTCGCCGACAGCGACGATCTGATCAGCGCCATCGTCGCGCTGGAACCCGGGCAGCCTGCGCGGTTCCGGCTGATGCGCGACGGTATCGAGCGGGCCGTCGTGGTGTGGCCGGGAGCGGAGGAGCCGCAGCCGGGAACGGTCTGGCCCGGCGTGCGGGTCCAGTCGCTGCAGGTCCTGACGGAACAGGCTCGGGCGGCGCTGCCGGAAGCGGGTGCGTTCGTGTCCAGGGTGATCTCCGGCAGTGCTGCCATGGAGTCCGGGCTGCGGCCCCAGGACGTGATCGTCCGCATCGACGGCGCGGAGATCCGCGGCCTGCGTGACTTCTACCGGCTGATCAACGCCAGGCAGGAGGGCTCGTTCGACATGCGTGTGGTGCGCGACGGCCGAGAGGTGACCGTGCGCGTGAATCGCTGAGGGTACGGCCGGTCTCCAGGCGGCGGGAGACCGGCTACTCCAATTGCCAACGGTCCGGCAGTTCGCCGGCGTCCACCGACGCGGACCACAGGCCGTCACTGGCCGTGAGCGCGAACACCGTGCCGGCGTCAACGGGGTCCACCCAGAGTCGCAGGATCGATGCGTGGTAGATTGCCTCGGTGGTGAGCGCCAGCCGCGCCACAGCGAAGTCACCGTCCAGGGATGCCGTGTAGTAGCCATGGCCGTCGGTGCCGATGAGCGCCGTGCCGCCCACGGCGATCGCGCCCCACAGGGGCACGGCCTGGTCCTCCACCCTGATCTCTTCCGTGTCGGGCCAGGTCACGCCCCCGTCCCGGGAGCGCCACACCGTCCCCTTGCTGCCGGTCAATACCAGGGTACTCATGCCGTCATGGATCACGCCGCGGAACGTCTCGGAACCCTCCGGCGACGGCGCCGTGTCGGGTTTCCGCAGGCCGCCGAGCGTCCCGGCGTAGAGATCGCTGCCGGACACGGCCCAGTAGGTGCCGTCACCGTCGGTGGCCACCGCTGCGACCGGATGGCTGAGGCCTTCGAGCTCGACGTGGAACACGGGTGCCTCGGCCGATCGACGGGTAGCGCTCAGAAGCCGGTAGGTGCGGTTCTCGCCTCTCGACTCTGCGATGACCGCGAACAACACTGACTCATCGCCGGGTGTGAACAGGCCGATCACCTCACGGCCGCTTACCGCGGAATCCGTGACCGCTTGCCAGGACACCGAGCTGGCCGTGATCCGGCTGCCGGTCGCCTGGAGCAGAGCGAAACGCTCCTCATCCACGAACAGGGCTCCGGCGAGCAGCGAAGGCCCGCCGGCGTCAGGCTGCCACCGGACCAGCGGCAGCATCACGGCGGACCTGCTCCGGTCGTCGAACGTAACGGCCATGGAGGCCCACTCGCCGGGGGCCCTCGTGTCCGTGCCGACCGTACGTGACCACAGCTTGCCGGCGGCGACCAGGTAGCGGTCGTCCCAGCGCGCGACGCCGCCGATGGTGATGTCGTTGGCCAGGTTCCGGTCGACGGTGGGTTGCTGGTGGGCCAGGTGATGGAAGATCCCGGTGACGGCTTCCTGGCATCCGGACAGGACAAGAACCAGCGCCGCTGCCGTAGCGCCGGCCAGCGCGCGCCGCAGGGCCATCCCATTCACCGTCGATCGCTGCCGCATCGCTGCCATCGCTGTCAGTAGTGCCATCCGCGGTTCAGAAGTGCCATCCGCCGATCAGAAGTGCCATCCGCCGATCAGAAGTGGTAGACGATCTGCGGGGAGATATCCAGGAACGCGGCCAGGCCCGGACCCGAGCCCGCGCTCGCCGCGCCCCAGAGCGGCTCGAACATCAGCCAAACGCTGGCCGATCCCCCGAAGGACCAGTTTCGATCGTACCGGTAGAAAATCGCCGCGCCCGGACGAAGAACCAGGTTCACGTTGAACAGGTCGGCCAGCTTCATGAACCCGACGCCGGCATTTACGAAGACCGGCAAGTCTAACTGTCCCAGGCCGAGCAGGTCCGAGCTGAACTGGTAGCCCAGACGGCCGGTGACGGGAACCATCAGCAGCGGCTCCCCGTGCCGGTCGATCGCGAACATGCCGCCGACCTCGGCTCCGACCGTCAGGCGCGGCCCGAGGAATGCGTTCCAGTTCAGTGACAGTTTGCCCCCCGGCGTCAGGTTGGTGCCGGTGATACCGGAGCCGCCGACATCGTCGGTCGGCAGGTACGTGAACAGCGGCAACACCAAGCTGGCGCCCAGCGCCAGCATCTGGTCGCCCAGGACGTAGGAGTCGCCCGAGGTGGTCGGACCGGCGGCCGGCTGGGACACGTCCTGAGCCACGGCGTGGCCGATGGCGAGCATGCCGATGGCGAACATGGTGGCGACCGTCGCTACGAGGAACCGTTTCAAGACTGGATCCGCAGTATATCGTGAGCGATGGGCAAGCATCCAGTAACCCGGCGCGCGGTCGACCCGCGCGGGCAGGTCGGTCGCCGGCGCGGCGGCGCTTGGGTATATTGCCAGACATGCAGGTGCTCGTATGGATGACTTCTCATGAATGACATCGTCCCGCGTGAGACGCTTTCCAGGCAGGGGGTGGCCGGCTTCACGGCGGCCGCCGGCGGCGTGGGCCTGCTGGTGATGGGGGCGTTGACCGGAGTGCCCGGGATCGTCGTCGGCGGCCTGGTCACCGCTGGCGGCCTGGCGTTCGCGACCAGCAGGGATGATCGGCGCCCCGGCCTCGTGGTCGCCGGCGCCGGCGTGCTCGGCATCCTGTCCGCAGCCATCGGCGGATTCCCGGATGTCGTCCTCTGGTTGGCCGGAGCGGGCCTGATCGGGTACGGCGGTCTGTCGATCTACCGCTTCTTCCGCGGGCTGAAGTCCCGGATGTAGAGCCGGGCCCCGTCCGCCGACAATGGAAGCGGAGGGGGATGGCAACCCGAGGGGCAGCGGGAAGCGCGCGATGGATCTTGATCCCGGTGCTTGCGCTGACCCTTCTGGTTGGCCGGGCGGCCGCGGCCGACCTGGAAGCGGCGTGGGACGCGCAGTTGCGGGGCCGCCTGCAGCAGGCGCAGGTCCTGCTGGAAACCGACCTGGTACCCGCGAGCCCTGCGCATCGGCTCGCCCTGGCCGGAGTGGCGCTGGAGTTGGGCGATCTGGATCGGGCTCTGTCCGCCCTGCAGCCGCTCGTGGACGACGCCGCTCACCCGGACTTCCCGGGCGCGGTGCTGCTGCTCGGGCGCCTGCACCTCGCCGCGGGGCGGGACGACGACGCAAGAAGCGCGTTCTCGGCCTCACTGGCGCGGTCTGCGGACGGGCCGTACGCTCCGGCGGCGTACCTGGCGCTCATCCGTCTCGACGTCCACTCCAGGAGGTTCGAGGCACTGGAGGAACGGTTGCGTCGTCTCGCCGCGCTGGGCTCATCGCCGGAGCTCGAAATCGCGCTCGACCTGCTGAACCCGGATGGCGGAGGTGGTCCGGTCCGCACCTTTCCATCGCCTCTCGGGCTGTTCGACGCAGCGCGATTGGCTGATGGGCTGGTCCCGTCCTCTTTGCCGGCGCTCCCCGTGGTCCGGCCGGCGGTGGATGCACGCTCCGTGCCGCCAAACCCGACCGACGCGGGGAGTGCACGGTCGCCGGGAGCCGGCCTGCAGCCGGTTGCGTCGGGAGAGCCGGCCACCCCCCAGGATACGGCGGCCGGTGGGGGCCCGCGGTACGCCTTGAGGGTCGGTTCGTTCAGGGACCCGATCAACGCCCGGCACATGGTGAACGCCCTGCGCGACGCGGAGTTTCCCGTACACACGCGTCAGAGGGGCGATCTCGTGCAGGTGCTCGTCGGCGCGGTGGCCACGCGACAGGCGGCCGAGCTGCTGCTGAAACGGGTGCAGGCGATCGGCTATGACGGGGACGTCATTCCGTATCTCGCCGACTCCGGTCCGTGACCGGCTGCACCTGGTGCAGGTGGAGCACCTTCGCTCCGCCGGCTGGCGCGCGGGGAGGGTCCTGTCCAACGGGCGTCAGCCGCAGCGAGCGCTCGACCCCATCGGATGAGGACTCTTCCGCGTAGTCGATCAGGAAGCTGAGATAGCCCCGATGGGTCCCGCGCGGACCGACCATCTTCATGGTGAGGAGCCGGCCGCGAAGGGCGAATCCGCCTTCGAAAACCTGAGCGCCGTCGGCCCAGACGAACCGGTCGCCCAGGAATTCCAGCGAAAGGCCGTCGGCCGACCGGTAGTGACCGCTCAATACCGCCACGGGCGCCGGGATCCGGGCGGCAAGCAGGGTCTCCTGCGCGGCCGGAGTCAGCCGCCGGTAGGTGCGGGAGCTGCCCCCGGCGTACGGGTCGTGGCCACGGACCTGGATCCGGATCTCCGCGGCGGATTGCGCCTCGATGCCGAATGTCCTGGCGATGACCTCGATCGCCAGGTTGCGCGTCCACACGTCCAGATGCGCGAGCAGTGGACGGTGTGACGCGACCCACTCGAGCTGCTCCAGGATCTCGCCGTCGTATAGGGAGATCAGGCGTTCGTCAGGTGAGAACACGATCAACTCCCTGGGACCGCCGGCGTCCTCAGGGCCGGACGGGTCATCGCGGTACCACGGTCCGGCGAGGAAAGCTTCGTACGGATCGACGCCGGGGGTGGAATACAGGGCGAGGAGCCGCGATTCGGGGTCGGCGGGCGCGCTGACCGGCTCGGTTCGAAGCAGCACGTACCACGCGCGCTCCGTGTCCCAGCCATAGGTCAGGCGCAGCAGGTCAAGCCCGCTCTCCGAATCCGGCGCCTTCACGTACGCGACGAGTGGAAGCGCGGCAGCGTCCTCGCCCCGCTCTTCGCCGCCGGCATGCCGTCCGCCCCCAGGGTCTTCGATCGTCAGCGTGCCGTGGACGGCGATGCGGGCGATCGGCCGGAATCCTTGCGCACCTCGTTTGGCCGCACCTTGGGCGGCCGGGACGATCTGATAGGCGTCCAGCGTCTGCCGGTCGGAGCCCGCCGTCCCGCGGACCACGATCTCCGGGGTCGGATCGGCGACCAGGTCGACCAGGGCGATCTGCAGGGTGTCGGGGTCGAGGGCTTGCGTTTCCGCCTCCCAGATCATCCGCCAGCTGACGGCGTCGTCCTGGTAGTCGATCACGCCGACCCGGATCGGACCGTCCACCGAGCCGGCGCGGCGGAACGCGGCGATCTGCTCCTGGCCGGGATCGTCGTCCAGTGCGGCTGTCAGAAGGGCGATCCGATCGAGGCCGGACCCAAGCGCGGGCTGCGGCGGCGCGAAGTCGTCGGGTTTCGCGCCGCCGGCTTCGAGGCCGGTTGCGCCTGCAGCGACGCTGGCCGAGGCGGCTCTGTCCGCGTCCGTCGAGCCGCCACATCCGGCAAGCACGGCAGCGGCGCCCCCCACGAGCAGCCACGCTCGCACCATCACCTTGCCGCTTTTCACCTTCCCATTTTGACACGGTGACGGAACCGCCTGCACAGTGAGGCATGAAAGCCGACAGTGGCGAGAGCCGGAGCATCTTCCGGAATCTCTCGCCGCTCGATCATCGCTACTACCTGGAGAACCGGGAACCCTTCGACCGCCTGGCCGACTTTCTGAGCGAGGAAGCGGCCGTGCGCTGCTACGCGCGCGTGGAGATCGCGCTGCTGCGGCAGTTCGTCCGCATGGTGCCCGATGCCGTCCGGTACGGGCCGGGTGGCGGTGAGGAGCTGCAGCAGGCGCTCGACGCGGCGGCCTCCGCCATCGACCCGGCGGAGGTGCACGCCGAGGAGCAGGTCACACGCCACAACCTGCGCGCGGTGGTGCACGTGCTGCAGCGGCGGCTCCCGGAGTCGGTCCGCCACCTGGTACACTTGGGAGCCACGTCGTTCGACATACAGGACACGGCGACCGCGCTTCGCATCGGCGGAGCGGTCCGCGCGGTGGTGGTGCCGTTGCTGCTCGATCTGACCGATCGCCTGGCCGATCTCGCGGAGGCGGAGGCAGCGACGCTGCAGGTCGGGCGAACCCACGGCCAGCACGCAGTGCCGATCACCTTCGGCTTCGCCGTCGCCTCGTTCGTGGCACGCCTCGACGACGTGCTGCCTCGCATCCTGCAGGCGGCCGGCGAGTTGCCCGGGAAGCTCTCCGGGGCCGTCGGCGCCTACAACGCCACCGCACTGCTGGTCGACGACCCCCTGGAGCTGGAACGGCGCGTGCTGGCCGATCTGGGATTGGCGCCTGCGGCGCACGCCACCCAGATCGTGCCGGCGGAGCCGCTCGTCCGGCTGCTGCTGGAGATCAACCTGGCGTTCGGGGTGCTCGCCAATCTGGCCGATGACCTGCGCAATCTCCAGAGGACGGAGATCGCGGAGGTGGCCGAGTCGTTCGACGCGTCTCAGGTGGGCTCATCGACCATGCCCCAGAAACGCAACCCCTGGAACAGCGAGCACGTCAAGAGCCTGTGGAAGACATTCTCGCCGCGGGTGGGCACCTTCCTCATGGATCAGATCTCCGAGCACCAGCGTGACCTGACCAACTCCGCGTCGGCCCGGTTCGTGGGTGAGTACCTGGCCGGGTTCACCGCCGCCGTGAACCGGACGCTGCGCGTCGTCGGCTCGCTGCATGTCGACCGGCGCCGCATGGCGGACGCCGTGGGCACGGGCGGTGACGCGGTCGTGGCGGAGGCCGCCCACGTCGCGCTGGCGCGTGCCGGCGTGGCCGATGCTCACCGGGTGGTCCGTGAGGCAGCTGCCGAAGCGGGATCCGCAGGTGGCACGGTGGCGGACGCCCTGGAGCGTGACCGTGACCGCTGGGCGCTGCTGGAGCGGCTCGCGGTGGGGCGCGAAGGGTCAAGCGCGGCGGAGCTGCTGCGCGATCCCGGCCGATATTGCGGGATGGCCGCTGAGCGGGCACGGGCGGTAGCGGCCCGGCATCGCGAACGGGCGGCGGCGCTGCGAGGCGCCCTCGACGTCCGGGCGAGCTGACGCGCCATGGATACCATCCTCGTCCTCGACTTCGGTGGACAGACCGCTCAGCTCATCTGCCGGCGTATCCGCGACGCCGGCGTGTACAGCATCATCGTGCCCGGCGACCAGCCGCTGGAGGGCGATCTGCTGCGCGACCTCAAGGGCATCGTGCTGTCCGGCTCTCCTCACTCGGTGTACGAGCCGTCGGCGCCGCGGCCGGATCCCTCGCTGCATGCGGCTGGCGTACCGATCCTGGGGATCTGCTACGGCCTGCAGCGGCTGGTCACCGACTCGGGCGGCCAGGTCGCGGCCGGAGCGACCCGCGAGTACGGGCGGTCCCGAGTCCACATCCGCGAGCCCAGCCCGCTGTTCGACGGGGTCGAGGACGGTTTCGTGTCGTGGATGAGCCACAGTGACGTGATCGAACGGGCGGCGGGCATGACGACGTTGGCGGTGTCGGAGAACGGACACCCGGCCGCGATGCAGGACGGCGGGACGACATACGGGCTGCAGTTCCATCCGGAGGTCTCGCACTGCGAGTTCGGCACTCGCATCCTCTCGAATTTTGCCGCCGCGGTGTGCCGGGCACGACGTGAATGGAACATGGATCGATTCCTGGATGCGGCCGCCGGCCGCGTGCGGCGCCAAGTCGGCGCGGCACCGGTGGTCACGCTGATCTCCGGCGGGGTCGACTCGGCGGTGGTGGCGGCCTTGCTGCTGCATATCCTTGAGCCCGATCAGGTACACCTGCTGTACGTGGACACCGGACTCATGCGCGACGCGGAGACCGAGGAGGTCATGGCCAGCCTGCGCGAGCTGGGCGCCACCAACCTCCACGCCGTGGACGCGTCACGCCGGTTCTTCGCGGCGTTGTCCGGAGTCATCGACCCGGAGCGCAAGCGTACGGCGGTCGGCGACGAGTTCGTGCGCGTCGCGATGGACGAGCTCGAGCGGCTGGGAGTCGCCAACGCCTATCTCGCGCAGGGAACGCTCTACACCGACCTGATCGAGTCGGGGAAGGGCGTGGGCTCGCACGCGGACGTGATCAAGTCGCACCACAACGTGCGATCTCCCCTGATCGAGGCCAAGCGCAGCTCCGGCGTGCTGGTGGAGCCGCTCGCGGACCTGTACAAGGACGAGGTGCGCCGTCTGGGCCGGAAGCTCGGCCTGTCCGCGCGCGTGGTCGGCCGCCATCCCTTCCCGGGCCCGGGCCTGTCAGTGCGGATACTGGGCGAGGTGACCAGGGAGCGGTGCCGGACGTTGCGCGCCGCCGACCGCATCCTGATCGAGGAGCTACGCAGCCGCGGCCTCTACGATGCCATCTGGCAGGCGTTCTGCGTGCTGCTTCCGGTCCAGTCCGTGGGAGTCGCGGGTGACGTACGCCGCTATGGATCGGTGGTCGCGATCCGCGCCATCACGTCGGAGGACGGGATGACCGCCGACGTCTATCCCATGGCGGCAGACGACCTGCTGGAGATCTCATCACGCATCACCAACGCCGTCCCGGAGGTCGGGCGCGTGGTGTACGACGTTTCCAGCAAACCGCCTGCCACCATCGAGTGGGAATGAGCCGACCGGGATGAGCCTGTACCTGTTGGCCGTCACGCCGCTGACGTTCTACGCCGCGTGCGCGCTGCTTCGCGAGCGGTCTCCCTGCGTGTCGATCGTCCTGTTGCGCCGGTTCCTGATCGGAGGCCTGCTGGCGCTGCCGGGATACTTGGGCGCCGGGATCGTCACCGGCTGGTTCGGCTCCTCGTACGCCCCCGTGGCGCTGTTCGCGCGGCTGACCACGACCGGGTACGTGCTGCCGGCGGGAATGGCGGCGATCGCCGCCCTGACGGCCGAGCTGCCGATTGCGCGCGCGGCGCGCCGCGGCGGGGGGACGGCGGACCGGCATGCCGGCGGCGGCGCGGGGGATGACGCACTGCCCGTGCTGGCCTCCATGACCGGATTCGTCGCGTTTTTCACGGCCATCGAGCTGGCCGCGGGGCGGCTTCCGCCAAGTCCGATGCAGCTTTTGATCATGCCGACCCTGCGTGCGGCGGCGATCGTCGTCCTGGCCTTTGCCTGGACGCGCAGGAAGCGTCCGCTCGCGGCGGTGTTGGTCGCGGTGGCGGCCATCCTGTTCGCGGGGGAGGTGTCGCACCTGTACGCGGTCGGCTTCCGCGCTCCCGCGGGCGCACTCGCGGCAGCAGCGGCCGGGGCGGGCGGCTTCGCGTTGCGGGCCATGCGCGGCAGTCCATGACGGGCCGCGCCCGCGCGGCTGCGGTCGCCGTGGCCGCGGCGGCGGCGATGGTGGCGGTGACCGGCTGCGCGCGGACGGCGCCGCACCTGGTGTTCCTGGAAGGGCCGCTCTGGAGCGCGCTCGATGGCGGCTCTCTGCCCGACCGGCTGGCACCGGTCGGGAGCCAGGTGGGCCGGCGCTTCGAGGTGCGCCGCGCGCGGTCTGACGAGACGCCCGTGCGGGAGCTGGAGGAGATTCTCGGTCAGCGCTCCTATCGCGGCGTGGTGGTCGGGCCTCTGCTGGCGCTGGAAATACACCAGATCGCGCCGATGTTCGCCGCGATGGAGTTCGTGGCCATTCGGCTGCAGGAGGCCGGCTCGGGTGCAGCGGGAGCCGGATCGGCATCGGCGGGCTTGCCCGCGAACGTCACCGAGATCCGCTTCGCGCGCGGCGACGGATACCGCGACGCGGGCCGGTTGCTGGCGATCCTCGAACCGGCCGGCACGATCGGCATCATCAGTGTGTGGGGACGGGGCGAGAGGCTGGTCGCGGCGTTTCGGGAAGGCTACGGTGAGGGTGGCGGGAGCGCCGCGATCGATCACCGCCGGCTGGTTTCCACGCGGGACGAGGGCGAGATTCTTCGCCTGGTGCAGGATCTCGCCGGCAAGGGCGTTGCCACGGTGCTGCTCCCGGCGGGCCCGATGACGCCGCACGGGTTGCGGGCGATGCGCGGAGAAGGGATGCGCGCCATCGTCTCCAACTGGGGGCTTGCCGGAGGTGAACAGAGCCGGCCAATGGCCGACACCGTGCTCTGCTCGGTCGACGACGACCTGGCCGGCGCGCTTCTCGACGCCTTTCGCGCGCTGGACCAGGAGAAGAGCGACGGCGGGATCACCGGCTCCACCGTGATCACCTGGGGAGGCGCCGCGCCGTTGCCGGCAGATGCAGCCGTCTACGTTGACCGGCCGGCCGGCTCTTGATAATTTCGGCACGCGGTTCCCGGTTGTGTAATTGGTAGCACCCAAGATTCTGGCTCTTGTTGTGGGGGTTCGAGTCCTCCCCGGGAAGTAATCCGGCCTCCGGTGGCGTCATGAAGCAGGCCGCTGCATGAAGCAGGCCGCCGAATGAAGCAGGTCGCTGAATGAAGCTGGTCGCCGACCTGCACCTGCACTCTCACTATTCGCGCGCCACCAGCAGGGACCTGACGTGTGAGCACCTGTGGAAGTGGGCGCAGCTCAAGGGCGTGCATGTGGTCGCCACCGGCGACATCGCCCATCCGGGGTGGCTGGCCGAGGTTCGGGACAAGCTCGATCCGGCCGAGGACGGGCTGTTCCGCCTGAAGCCCGACCTCGAGTCGGCGATGGCGGACGAGGTGCCCCCCTCCTGCCGCGGCACCGTCCGCTTCGTGATCGGCGGCGAGATCAGCAACATCTACAAGAAGCACGACCGCACCCGCAAGGTGCACAACATCGTCTTCTCACCTTCCTTCGAGACAACGGCAAGGCTGCAGGCGGAACTGGAGAAGATCGGCAACATCCGCTCGGACGGCCGGCCGATCCTGGGGCTGGACAGCCGCGACCTGCTGGAGATCGTGATCGCGACCGGCGGCCGCTGCCACCTGATTCCCGCCCACATCTGGACCCCGTGGTTCTCCATCCTGGGCTCCAGGTCCGGTTTCGACTCGGTCGAGGAGTGTTTCGCCGACCTGACGCCGCACATCTTCGCGGTCGAGACCGGCCTGTCCTCCGATCCGCCCATGAACTGGCGGGTCTCGTGGCTGGACCGCTACACGCTGATCTCCAGCTCCGATGCCCACTCGCCGCCGAAGCTGGCGCGGGAGGCCACGGTGTTCGATACCGAACTGAGCTACGACGCGCTGTTCGGCGCGCTCGCCGACGGCGCCGCGGCCGGCTATCGCGGCACCATCGAGTTCTTCCCGGAGGAGGGCAAGTACCACCTGGATGGGCACCGCAAGTGCGGGGTCTGCTGGCAGCCGGAGACCACGATCGCCCACGCCGGCCGCTGCACGGCCTGCGGCAAGCCGGTTACCGTCGGTGTCTACCACCGGATGGAGGAGCTGGCCGACCGCCCACGGGGCGCTCGGCCGGATGGCGCCGGGTCCTTTGCCAGCCTTGTCCCATTGCCGGAGGCGCTCTCCGAGATGATGGGCGTCGGCCCAGGCTCCAAGCGCGTGCAGGCAGAGTATCACCGCCTGCTGAGACGGCTGGGACCGGAGCTGACGATCCTGCAGCACCTGCCGCTGGAGGACCTGGCCGCGGCCGGGGATGCGCTGCTGGTGGAGGGCATCCGCCGCATGCGCGCCGGCGAGGTGCGGACGCGGAGCGGGTACGACGGCGAGTACGGAGTGATCAGCCTGTTCGACGGAGCGGCGGACCGGGCGTCGGTGTTCCAGCTCGGCATGTTCGCCCACCCCACGCCGGAAGGGGCAGCGGCACCTGCCGCGGAGCCGCGGCCCGTTGCCGCCGGCGCGATCCCGCCGGATGATCCCGAGCCCGGGGATGCCGGCCCGGAGGCGGCGAACGCCGCCGCCCATTCCGCAGCTTCGCCCCACGTTCCCGGCTGGATCGACGGACTCAACGCCGCGCAGCGGGCGGCCGTGACGCACACCGATGGTCCCTTGGCGGTGGTAGCCGGACCCGGCACCGGCAAGACCCGCACGCTGACCGCGCGCATCGCGTTTCTGATCGAGTCGCGGAACGTCCCGCCGGAGACGGTGTTGGCGCTCACCTTCACCAACAAGGCCGCCGAGGAGATGCGCGAGCGGCTCGCCGGGCTGCTCGGGGACGCCGGGCCGCTCGGGATCACCGTCGGCACGTTCCATCAGCTCGGTGCCGCCGTGCTCCGGGAGTTCGGCGCGGCCGCCGGCCTCTCGAGCACGTTCGTCATCGCCGATGACGAGGATCGCCGCGCGCTGTTGCGGAAATGCGCACCCGAGCTGCCTGCCGCAGAAGTCCGGAGGGTGCTGGAGGCGATCTCCAGCGCCAAGAATCTCCTGACGCGGGAGTCGCCCATCGAACGGCCGGAAGGGGGTGCCGAGGGCGGCACGCCGGACCTGCCGCCGATCCGGAACCGGTACGACGCCGCCCTCGCCGAGGCGGAGGCGCTGGACTTCGACGACCTGGTCTTTCGCACCGTGCGGTTGCTGGAGACCGACAGCGCCGTCCTCGACACCCTGCAGAGGCGATTCCACTGGATCTCCGTGGACGAGTACCAGGACGTGAACGCCGCCGGGCACCGGCTGCTGCGGCTGCTGGTCGCGGGCGGTGCGAATCTCTGCGTGATCGGCGACCCGGATCAGGCCATCTACGGCTTCCGAGGCGCGGATCACCGCTACTTCCTCCAGTTCGCCCGCGACTTCCCCGGCGCGCGGCAACTCCACCTGGACCGCAACTACCGGTCGCCGCAGGCGATCCTGGATGCGGCCGCGCAGGTGATCGCCCGCAACGCGGATCGCCGGTCGACGGCGCTCATCGCAGACTACGCCGGCCAGGTGAAGGTGGACGTGCACGGCGCCCCGACCGACCGCGCGGAGGCCGAGTTCGTCGTCCACCAGGTGGAGCGCATGGTGGGCGGCACCAGCTATTTCTCGCTTGACTCGGGGCGCGTCGATGACGACGGCGCGTCCGAGCACCGCGCGTTCGGGGACTTCGCGGTGCTGTACCGGCTCAACGTCCAGGCGCGGTTGCTGGAAGAGGCCTTCGACCGTTCCGGCATTCCGTACCAGACCACCGGCGCCGCCGCGGCCGAGCAGCAGCCGGTGCGGGCGATCCTCTCGCTCCTGTGGCTGACGCTGGCGCCCGGCAGCCGCGTCCATCGGGCACGGCTGGCCCTCGGTCATGGCGCGCCCGGACACGCCGACGTGACCGAAGCCCTGTCCGGGATCTCGGGCCTGTCCGCGATCTCGGCGGCAGGAACGCCCGGATCGGTGTCGGCCGACGATCTCGTCGGGGCCGCGGCCACGGCCTGGGGCGAGCTTCGCGCCAAGGAGTACGACGCCGCCGAGCGGGAGCGGATCGCCCGCGTGCGACACGCCGCCGGCCCCTTCGGCTCCCGCCTGCGGGACTTCCTGACGGCGATGGCGCTGCAGAGCGAGACCGACCGGTATGATGAGCGCGCGGATCGGGTGACCCTGATGAGCCTGCACGCCGCCAAGGGGCTGGAGTTCCCGGTGGTGTTCATCGTCGGCTGCGAGGAGGGGCTGCTGCCGTATCGGCCCGCGCATCGCCAAGCCGATCCGGACGAGTCGGAGGAACGGCGGCTGTTCTACGTCGGCATGACCCGCGCCCGGCAACGGCTGGTCCTGACCCACGCGGAGCGCCGCCTGCTGTTCGGCCGGACGCTGGAGAACCGCCTGTCCGGCTTCGTCGAGGACATCGAGGAGGCGCTCCGCGAGGCGAGCCGGGCGGAACGGCGCCGCCGGCCGGAACCGGCCGTCGACGCGCAGCTGCCGTTGTTCCAGGATCTCGGCAACGAGGGGGAACGAGATGAGCATCATCGCCGGCTATGACGTCGGCCGCCTGATCACGGAGTTCCGGGTCAACGGGTTCGTGGTCTTCGACGGCCTGATCGCGCAGGACACGCTCGACCGCATCCAGGAGGCGTGGACGCCGATCCGCGATGCCGACATCGAGCGCCAGGGCCCCAACCCCCACCGCGGATGGGGCCGGTACAACGTGCGCGTGCCGTTCCGCCGGCCGTTCGTGGACCCGGAGATCTTCGAGCACCCGGCGCTGGTGGCGTTCCTGGAAGCCGTCCTGGGCGCCGACTACGTCTGGCCCCACTTCGACAGCAACATCCCGCTGCCCGGCACCGACTACCAGCGCTGGCACCGAGACGGCCTTGCCTCGCCGTTCCCGGGGGTCCGCGTGCCGACCTACCAGGTCGGCGTGAAGTTTCCGCTGGTGGACACGAGCGAGGAGAACGGCAGCTTCGAGGTGATGCCGTGCTCGCAGTACGTCGGCGACGAGGAGCTGCCCGGAGAGCTTGACGATCTGCTCGGGCGCGGGCCGAACGACGGGGATACGTTCCGTTCCCGCCGTTTGAACCTCAAGCGCGGCTCGCTGTGGATACACGACAATCGCGTGCTGCACCGCGGCACCCCGAACCGCTCCGACCATCCCCGCGACGAGCTGTGCATGGCCATGAACCGGCCCTGGGTCTTCAACTCCTGGCAGCACACGTACACCGAGGGCCATTTCCCCAGGGACCTCTGGGACTCGCTGTCCGACCACGCCCGGCAGGTCCTGCGCCTGCAGCGGCTGAAATCATGAAGCACAAGAGCCTCTATCTGGCCAACCCCTACGGGTTCTCGACGCAGCAGCGCGACGGGCCGCTGGCGGTCCTGGTCGAGGCGCTGACCGCCGCGGGGGCGGAGGTGTGGGAGCCTTTTGCGCGCAACAACCAGATCGACCGCACCGCGGCCGGCTGGGCCTACCGCATCGGGCAGGCCGACCTGCGCGACGTGCGCGATGCGGACGGCCTGTTCGCGGTGGTCAACGGCTGCCCGCCGGACGAGGGGGTGATGGTCGAGCTGGGGCTTGCCATCGCGTGGGAGAAGCCGGTGTTCCTGTTTCGCGACGACTTCCGGCGCTGCACCGACAGCGAGGCCTATCCGCTCAACCTGATGCTGTTCACGAGCCTGCCGGAGGTGGGCTGGGAGGACTACTGGTACCGCTCGGTGGCGGAGATCGCCGACCCCGACAAGGCCCTGGCCCGTTGGCTATCCTCTACGGTATGAGTGAAGTGATTCTAAGCGCCGGATCGCATCGCCGCGCCTGGTGCCCGACCTGGTTCGACGCCCCTGACGGCGTGGCGCCGCCTGGATGCCAGGTAACCGGCGGCCGCGCCGCCTGCATCGTGACCGACCTGGATGCCGGGGGCGAGCTGACGCTCGACGGCAGCGTCACTCCGGCGGCCGGCGGGGTCGCCGTCGACGAGCGGGACGGCGCCCTGGACGTCTCGGTGGGCGGCGCTCCCTGGTGCAGTTACCGCTACACGCCGGGCGACGTGCGCCCGGTGCTGCACCCGGTCGCCGGTCCGCACGGCATCCCCATGACGCGCGCGTGGCCGCTCGCCGACGACGTTGCGGACGAGGAAACCGACCACGTCCACCACCGCTCCTGCTGGGTCGCGCACGGCCTGGTGAACGGCGTCGACTTCTGGAGCGAGGCGGAAGGCCACGGCCGGCAGGTGCGGGTGGCGCTGGACGCGGTCGAAAGCGGTCCGGTGTTCGGCCGGATCGCAGAGCGGCTCTCCTGGGAGAACGCCGCCGGCGACCCCATCGTCGACGAGCACCGCACGCTGGTCTTCTGGAACACGCCGGAGCGGCTGCGGATGATCGACATTTCGGTCGGGTTCCGGGCCGCCCACGGGGCTGTCCTCTTCGGCGACACCAAGGAGGGCGGAATCGTCTCGCTGCGGGTGCCGGAGGCGATCAAGGAGAATCGCGGCGGTACCATGGTCAGTGGGTCCGGCGGAATCGGGGAGGGAGAGTGCTGGGGTCAGCGCGCCCCCTGGGTGGACTACTTCGGTACGCTCGCCGACCCGCGGGGCGAGCCGCGGACCGTGGGCATCGCGGTGCTCGACCATCCGCGCAATCCGCACTATCCGACCTTCTGGCACATACGCGCCTACGGCCTGCTGTCCGCCAATCCGTTCGGTCTGGCGGACTTCCGCTCCAGTTACCAGGAGCGGGGGGACTGGACCCTCGAAGCCGGCGCGATGGCGACCTTCCGCTACCGCATCGTGTTCCACGAAGGCGACGCGGGGCAGGCGGCGATCGGCGACCGGTTCGCGGACTGGGCCTGGCCGCCGCAGGTGGGCGCATAGACAGCCCGCCAGGGCAAGGAACGGGGGCGTGGGCTTCAAGATCGGCCTCTGCGGCGTCAGCAAGTTCGGCCGGAAGTTCGTAACGCTGTTCGCCGCCCATCCCGACGTGGACGAGGTGGTGCTGGCCGACGTGAGGACGGCCCGGCTCCACGAGGTCGCCGGGCAGCACCGCATCACCAGGACGGTGAGCTCGCTCGACGAGCTCTGCCGGAGCGACGTCGACGCAGTCGCGCTGTTCACGCAGCGCTGGATCCATGCTCCGCAGGTCGTGCAGGCCCTGCGCGCCGGGAAGCACGTCTACTCGGCGGTGCCCGCAGCGGTCACCCTGGACGAGCTGGCGGACGTGGTGCGCACGGTGGAGGCCACCGGGCTCGTCTACATGCTCGGGGAGACCGGCTACTACCATCCGCACAGCGCCTTCTGCCGCCGCCGCTACGCGGATGGCGACCTCGGCGACTTCGTCTACGGCGAGGGCGGCTATTACCACGACATGGCGCACTTCTACCGATCGTTCTGGCTGAGCAACGACGACTGGAGGCCGTTCGCCAGCCTGCCGCCCATGTTCTACCCGACCCACTCAATCTCGCAGGTACTCGGCATCACGTTCCGGCGGATGACGGAGGTGAGCTGCTTCGGCCAGGTCGACCGCCACCCGGACGGGATCTTCGACCCGAACCTCAGCCACTGGGGCAACTCGTTCAGCAACCAGTCGGCGCTGTTCCGGACCTCCGACGGCGGCACGGCGCGGATCAACGAGTTCAGGCGAATCGGCCACGGAACGCTGAGGGTGACGCTGCTCGGCACGCGCGGGGCGTTTGAGCAGCAGACGCGCATGGACGGCGGGATGGCGGACGGGGACGCGGTCTGGACGCGCTTCGAGCAGGTCGCCGACAACCCCGTGGACGGCGTCTTCGACTACCGCAAGGAGTACCTGGAAAAGCGTCACGAGGACGTCTCACGGCTCATGGCCCACGACGACGGCGTGGAGATCACGGAGGGGAACCTCGGCGACCTGCCGCGGGAGTACTTGGGCAGACGACACCTGCGCGTCTCCGCGGCGCATCCGATCGAGCGCATCCCCAAGGAGTTCGTCGGCCTGCCGAACGATCACTTCGGCTCGCACCAGTTCCTGGTGCTCGACTTCATCGAGGCGCTGCGCTCGGGAAAGCTGCCGCCCAACAACGTGTGGCAGGCAGCCCGCTACAACGCCCCCGGCCTGGTGGCGCACGAGTCGGCCAAGCGCGGCGGCGAGCTCCTGAAGATCCCGGACTTCGGCACGCCGCCCGCGGACTGGCCGTATCTGGATCCCGAGACCACACTGAGGGACTGAGGCGGCGGAGCCGTCACCGAGGAGGACATCAGCCATGGCAGACGGCGCACCGCTGACGCGACTGGCCGCGGGTGACACGCACGATGACGCGCGTATCGGCAGGGTGCTCGACGAGAATTCCCATTTCGAGCTCTCACCCTGCACCGACCGGGAGGAGTGGCTGCAGAGAGCCGGCTACCTGCGCCGGCGGATCCTCTGCTGCTGCGGCCTGTGGCCCCTGCCCGAGCGGCAGCCGCTGAACGCACGGGTGTTCGGCAGGGTGGAGCACGACGGGTACGCCACCGAAAAGGTGTACTTCGAGAGCCGCCCCGGGTTCTTCGTGACCGGCAACCTGTACCGGCCGCAGGAGGAGGGGACGTCGCGCCCGGCCGTGCTCTGCCCGCACGGACACTGGACACACGGCAGGCTGGAGGACTCGGATGCCTGCTCGGTGCCGGCGCGGTGCGCCACCTTCGCGCGCCATGGGTACGTCGTCTTCTCCTACGACATGGTGGGCTACCTGGACAGTCACCAGGTGGACCATGCCTTCCGCGCCCGGCGCACGCCGGACGGTTCCATGTTTCTGGGGAGCCATCCGGACGACGCGCTCTGGGGGATCAACGCACCCGGCGTGCAGTTGTGGAACAGCATCCGCTGCCTCGACTTCCTGCAGGCCCTCCCCGATGTCGACGGCGACCGCATCGGCTGTACCGGAGCGTCCGGCGGCGGCACGCAGACCTTCCTGCTGACGGCCGTGGACGACCGCGTCGCGGCCGCGGCGCCGGTGTGCATGGTGTCCCCGAACATGCAGGGCGGGTGCATCTGCGAGAACGCGCCCAATCTCAGGATCGATACCTCGAACATCGAGATCGCCGCGCTGGCGGCGCCGCGCCCCCTGCTCCTGGTATCGGCGACCGATGACTTCACCCGCGAAGCGCCGACGTTCGCCGTTCCCCCGATCAGGGAGGTCTATGGCCTGTTCGGCGCGGCGGAGAAGGTGGACTTCGCGCACGTCGCCGCCGGCCACAACTACAACGGCGAGACCCGGGCGGCCGTGTACGAGTGGTTCGGCAGGTGGCTGCTGGGAACCGAGGACACGCGGTCCCTGCGGGAGCGACCCCGGCGGCGCGCGACGGGCTGGCTGCGCGACGCGCTCGTCTTCTACGGCACCGAGCGCCCGCAGCGGGACATGGATGACGAGGTTCTTCGAGAGAACCTGCTGTCGGAAGCGGTGCGGGCGATCGAAGACCTGTCCCCGCGGGATGCCGCGGGCGTTCGGAGCTGGTGCGATGCGATGGGCCCGCTCTACGAGCACGCACTGCTGGCATCCCTGCCGCAGCCGAGCGGCATCTCCGTCGCCCGGACCGGGGAGGTCCACATCGACGGGATCGTCCTGAACGCCGTGCAGCTCTCCCGGCACCCGATCGGCGACCGGGTAGCGGCGGTGGAGGCAACGCGGGAGGGCACGCCGCCGACCGGCGCCGCTCTGCTGGTGCACGGCGACGGCTCGAAGGCGCTGGTCGACCTGGACAGCGGCTTCTGCGCCCCGCTGGTCCGGCAGCTCGTCGTTCAAGGCCGGAGGGTGCTGGTCGCGGAATGCTTCGCGGCTCCCGGCAGCAACGGCTGGGACGAGCTGGAGCGCAGGGAGCAGGAGCGTCGGTTCTTCCAGACCTACAACCGGACCGTCGCCATGGAGCGCATCCAGGACATTCTGACGGCGCTCGCCTACCTGCGGCATGCCGCCGGTACGGAGGCCATCGACCTCGCGGGCTTCAAGGACGCCGGCATCTGGTGCCTGCTTGCCAGGGCCGTGGCAGGGAGCACCGGGGCCACCGTCGCCGATGTCGACGGCTTCGACCCCGACGACGACGAGGCGTGGATCGAGCGCGCCTTCATCCCGCTCATCCGGCGCGCTGGAGGGCTGGACACCGCGCTGGCGCTGGCCGCTCCGGCGAAGCTCTGCGTCCACAACGCCAGTGACAGGTTTCCTGCTGCCAGGGTGTCCCGCCTCTTCCATGCCCTGGGCAGCCCGGAGTACCTCAGGATCGAGCAGGGCGGCCTCGCGGACGAGGAGATCGTCCGCTGGATCGCCGGGTCTCACTGACCGGGGACACCCGTGCCGAATGCCAGGCGTCCGAACATCATCTTTCTCATGACCGACCAGCACCGCTGGGACGCGCTGGGCTGCGCGAATCCGGTGGTCAGGACGCCGCACCTCGACGCGCTTGCGGCGCAGGGCATCCGCTACGGCCAGGCGATATGCAACGTGCCGTGCTGCATCCCGAGCCGCTACTCGATGATGACCGGCCTCTACGGATCGCAGTGCGGCATCCGCGCCAATGCCCAGATGATCCCCACCGACGATGAGCTGCCGTTGCCGGTGATTCCTCAGCGGCTCCACCGGCTCGGCTACCAGACCGCCGGGTTCGGCAAGACCCACTGGTACGCGGAAGTTCCCGGTGCCCCCGGCCCGCGGCCGTCGCGGCGCGGGTTCGAGGTGCGCACCCACACCGAGGGCCGGCACACCGTGCACGCGGAACCGGGCATGCTGCACCAGGACCAGGACGACCCCGAAGGGTTCGCCCGGTTCAGGCGCGAGATCGCCCCCTACGGATACGGTGGAGAGAACGCGGCCGGCTACATCGGTTGCACCAGCGCGGTTCCTGCGAGCGAGCACCGCGAAGGGTGGGGCACCGCGCAGGCGCTCCGCTTTCTGGACGAGCAGCGCGATCCGGCGCGGCCGCTGTTTCTCTACCTCTCCTTCGACCAGCCACATGCCGGGTTCAACGTCCCTGCCGGCTACGAGGACCTCTACCGGCTCGACGACATTCCGGACCGCCCGCTGCCGCCGTGGGCCGACGGAGCCTCCCGGCACTGCATCCCGCACGAGCACGCTCCGCTGCCGACCAGCGGCCGCATGGACCTGCGGGAACGCTGGGCGAACATGGATCCTCGGGAGCGGAGGCGCACGACGCTGCGCTACTACGCCATGTGCTCGTACGTGGACGACATGTTCGGCCGCGTGCTCGGCCGGCTGCGCGAGACGGGCGAGCTGGAGGACGCCTTCGTCATCTTCTGCTCCGACCACGGAGAGATGCTCGGCGATCGCCTGCACCTGTTCAGCAAGTACTGCCTGTACGAGGGCAGCGTGCGCGTGCCGCTGATCGTCTCCGGGGCCGGGGTCCCGGAGGACCGGCGCGGCAGCGTGGACGACCGCTGCGCCGAGCTGATCGACGTGCTGCCGACGCTGCTGCAGGTGACCGGCGAGCCCCCCGACGGCACATTGCCGGGCCGGAGCCTGCTGGAGGCGCCCTGCCGCAGGGGCGGCTTTGCCGAGTATCACGGCGTGGGCGGAGAGACGGTGCAGAGCGGTCCCGCGTACATGTGGCGCACGAAGACCTGGAAGCTGATCCTGTACTTCGCCGAGGATCTCTCGCAGGCGGTGAACCAAACCGACCGGGTGCGCGGCGAGTTGTACGACCTGGAGCACGATCCGCACGAGTGGCACAACCTGTTCGCGGACGAGCGCCACGCGGAGCGCCGGGAGGCGTTGACCAGGGAGCTGCTCATGCACCTGGCCTGCGCCTGGGCCCGCTACCCGCGCCACGCCGCGAAGGCCGGCTTGGGCGCGTGAGCTACCGGGCCGCGTGAACTTCGCTACAGGGCGCCGCCCTTCAGCGAGCCGAGCATGATCCCCTTGACGAAGTAGCGCTGCACGAACGGGTACACCAGCAGGATCGGCACGACGACCAGGATGATCGTCGCCGACTTCAACGTTCGCGGTATCACGTCCTGATACCGATAGACGTCCAGGCTGTCCAGGTCGACCCGGCCGCTCTTCAGCTTGAGCTCCGCGCCCTCGACGATGTTCCTGAGGAACAGCGTGACCGGGTGCAGGTTGGGGTCGTTGAGATAGATCAGGGCCGGGAACCAGAGGTTCCAGTAGTCCACCGCGTAGAACAGGGCGATGGTGGCGACGATGGGCTTGGAGAGCGGCGCGTACACGCGCATCAGGATCTGGATGTCGTTGGCGCCGTCGATCTTGGCGGAATCCTCCAGGCTCTCCGGGAGCTGCTCGAAGAACACCCTCATGAGGATCATGTTGAACGGCACGATCGCGATCGGCAGCACGATCGCCCACAGCGTGTCGAACAGGCCCAGTCCCCGCACCAGCAGGTAGCGCGGTATCAGGCCGCCGTTGAAGAACATCGTGACGATGATCAGCACCATCAGGATGGTCCTTCCCTTCAGCCGCTTCTTGGAGAGCGCATAGGCGCAGGCGGTCGTCATCATCACGCTGACCAGCACGCCCGAGACGGTGTACCTGAGCGTGCTCGCGTAGCCGGTCCAGAAACGCGGCTCGCTCACGATGCTCTCGTACGACGCCAGCTCGAAGCCCACGGGCAGCAGCGACACCTGTCCGCCCATCACCGCCAGCGGGTCGCTGAAGGAGACCATGAGGACGTGCCAGAGCGGGTAGAGCGTGGCCACCAGCACGCCCAGCAGCAGCACCGTGTTGAACGCCCGAAAGGTCCTGGCCGAACCGCCGCCGGGTATCATCGTGCCTCCTGCCTTACCAGAGCGACGTCTCGGAGAAACGCCTGGCGAACCAGTTCGCCGTGATCACCATCAGCAGCCCGACCACGGCGTCGAAGAATCCGACCGCCGTCGAGAAGCTGAAGTGGCCGCCCAGGATGCCCATGCGGAACACGTAGGTCTGGATGATCTCCGAGGACTCCCGTACGAGGGGGTTGTCCAGCAGCAACACCTTCTCGAAGCCGACGGCCAGTATGTGACCGATGCGCAGGACCAGGATGATCACGATCGCGGGCATCATCTGCGGCAGGCTCACGTGCAGGGCCTGCTTGAACCTGCCGGCGCCGTCCAGGGCGGCCGACTCGTACAGCTCGACGTTCACGTTGGCGAGCGCGGCAATGTAGATGATGGCCTGCCACCCCGTCCACTGCCAGATCTCGGTGCCGATGTAGATCGGACGGAACCAACCCGGCTCCGCCAGGAAGTGGACGGGCTCCCATCCCAGGTAGGTGAACAGAGCCGCGACCGGGCCGTTGTTGGGGGAGAGGAACTCCTTGGTCAGTCCGATCACGACCACCAGCGATACGAAGCGCGGCAGGTAGGATATGGTCTGCACCGCTCGCTTGAAACGGAGGCTGCGCACCTCTTCCAGCAGCAGCGCGAACACGATCGGAATGGGGAAGCCGACGACGAGATTCAGCGCGCTCAGCAGGATCGTGTTCCTGAACGCCCGCCAGAAGGTGGGATCGGTCAGGAAGGACTCGAAGTAGTGCAGGCCGCGCCAGCGTCCGCCGAACATGGGGCCTCCCGGCACCCATTGCCGGAAGGCCAGGCTCAGCCCGTACATCGGGACGTAGTGGAAGACCACGAAGAACGCCACCGGCAGGACCAGCAGCAGATAGAGCAGGCGGTCCCTGCTCACCGCCGCGCCCAGCGCGCGGATTCCGCTTCCCTGCCGCGTCAGGGCGGGTCCTCGTCTCCGGTCTTGCTCCGTGGTCTGGATCATGATCAAAAGGAGCGGCCGGAACCGCCAGGAGTGACGGTGCCGGCCGCTTGCTCATCGGCTGTCCGCGATTCGGGAGAATCGGTCCGCCGATTCAAACGAATCAGCGATACGTCCTAACCTCCCTGCCAGGCCGCGTTGTAGAGATCGACCAGCTCGTCGCGCCCCAGCTTCTTGGCCTCCTCCACGTAGGCATCCCAGCCGTCCGCGATCGACGCGCGGCCGTAGATGAACTGGGAGATCATCTCGTCGGTGTAGCCCTTGAGCCTGCCGACCACGAGGTTGGCGTCCTCGGTGTCATCCGCCGACAGCTTCACCACCGGATCCTGGGCCGGCACGATGTCGAGCTGGAACAGCTCGTCGTAGTAGTCCTTCTGCGCGCCGGCTGAGCCCACGTTCCACGCCAGGAGCTTGTCGGCCGGCTGGAACCGGGAGAGTCCGTAGATCATGTTGTACCCGGTGTCCTTGGAGAACTTGTCGCGGTTGACCGAACCGTTCGGCAGGAGGAACTCCTCCGTGAAGCGGGTCGTGCCGTCGACCGTCTCGTAGGTGTAGCCCTCGGTCCCCCACGTCATCAGGGTGATCCCCTCTTCGCTGAAGATCCAGTTCATGAAGCCGAGGACGGCGTCCAGTTTGCCGTCGTCCGCGATGCGCGCCGGGGTGACCATGAGGGAATCGCTCATCCGGTTCCTGGCCTTGTGCACCATCCCGGCAGGGCCGGTCGGCGGCAGCACCGGGATCATGTTGAAGCTCTCGCCGTAGTTCGCCTTGCCGCCCTCGGTGTAGCGGATCGCGTTGCCGGACCAGTCCGACGCCAGGAAGTACTGGCCGTTGGCCACGTTCTCCATCCACTGCGCCGCCTCGAGCGTGGGTATCTCCGGATCGAACAGGCCGGCCTCGTACAGGCTGTTGAGGTGCGTCAGGAGCGCCCGGTAGTTGTCCGAGGTGGGCTCGTGGTACCAGCTGTCGCCTTCCCAGTCATAGATCATGCCGTCGTTGTCGTTGCCGATGACGCCGAACAGCGGCCCCCAGAGGGTCAGCATCAGTCCCATGCCGAGCTTGTTCGAGTAGCCGAACTTGAGCTCCGGCTCCGCGGCCTGGATGGTCGTCATCATGTCCGTGAGCGCGTCCAGGTCCGCCGGCGGCCACGTGAAGCCGTGCTTCTCCACCAGGTCCATGCGCACCAGCCAGGCGTGTCCCTGGAAGGCAACCTCGGAGAAGGCCGGAATGCCGTACAGGTCGCCGTTCACGTCGCGCACGTTGTCCACCTCACCCCCGAAGCCGAATGTCTCGACCAGGGCCGTGAAGTTGGAGATCTTGTCCTCGTGGTCGCTCAGGTTGAGCAGCACGCCTCCCTGGCCGTACCGCCAGGAGTCGGGCGCGCGAACGGTCGGCAGGAGATCCGGGATGTCACCGGAGTTCAGGAGCACCTGTACCTTTTCCTGCCACTCCGACTGCGGCACGATGTGCGGCACGATCACCACGTTCGCCCGCGTCGTGAGCTCCTCCCAGATCGGCCACTCGGTCTTGATGGGATCCTTCGGCCACTCATGCAGCAGCATGGTGAGCTCGACCGGTCCCTCCGCCATGGCGGCATCGGACTGCGGGCTGGCGAACAGCCCCGCGGCCACGAACATCAACGCCAGTGACGCTGCGAGTACTCTGCGTAGTGCAGACATGCGACTCCTCCTCGGACGTGACGCAGTAGGTTTCGCCCGTGAGCCGGCCGCGAAGAGCGTCGTCGCGTGACCGCGAGCCTACGTCATCTTCCGTGTCCGCATACGCTTGGTCATCACCGCCCGCCTGTCAAGCTGACCTCGCCCGGAGGTCAGCTTCCGTCCGGGCCGGTGTGGCGGGTGACGGTGATCAGGTGATTCAGGGGCGGAGTCCGAAGCACTGACGGCCTTCCATCCGGCCAGACGATGCGAGCCGCTAGCAACCGGCTGCCCGGCGGGACGCCGAAGTGCAGGCGTGACGCGTCGCCGGACAGGTATCCGCTCGCCGCGCGCACGGTACGCAGGTAGCTGCCGGTCGAGGTGTCCAGGTAGACCCGTGCGCCGAGCGCGTAGCGGTTGGCGGCGGCACGCCAGCGCAGGTCGATCTGCAGGTGGTCGCCGCCGCACAGCCGGTTCTCGAACAGCCGCGCCCGCGTCGCCAGGTTGTTGATGACGATGTCCAGGTCGCCGTCGCCGTCCAGGTCGGCCATGCTCATCCCGCGGCCGCTCTCCCGCGCGCCCAGCCCCCAATCCGAGGCGGGGACGAAGCGGGCGCCCTGCACGTTGCGGAACGCCTGGTTCTCCTCCACGAGCTCGTCGCCAGGCAGATGCTCGAACAGCTCCACGGCGATCATGCCGTTGACGATGTAGGCGTCCAGGAAGCCGTCGCTGTCCAGGTCCCCGAACTTCGACGACCAGCTCCAGCCGCTGGCGTCGATCCCCCACTCGATCCCCCGTTCGTGATAGGCGCCGCCGCGCGCGAGCTGCAGCACGTTGCGGTCGATCTGCGCCGGGTCGGGCGCCGGCGGCAACTGCAGCGGCTCCCAGGCGCTCCGGGACTCCGCGTCCGTGGCGTACGGCTTCATGTCGGTGGCCAGCAGGTCCAGGTGGCCGTCGTTGTCCACGTCGCCGGCGTCAAGGCTCATGGTGTTGTGCGCCATGCGGCCGAACAGGCCTCCGGGGTACCAGCCGTCGGCCGACCAGAGCCACTCGTAGTCGGGCAGGAAGAAGTCGTTGCCGACCGCGACGTCGATGCGGCCGTCGCCGTCGAGGTCGCTGGCCAGCACCGCCAGAGCCAGCGAGCGGGTGGCGAGCTTGGTGTCGAGCTGAAGCAGCCCGCCGGCCGCGCGCGGGTCGCCGCGGTTGCGGTACACGAAGACGCCGCCGGTCGCACCCGGTGCCACGGCGTGCAGCTCGGCGTCGTAGGTGGCCCCCGCCAGGTCCAGGTCGCCGTCGGCGTCGAAGTCGGCCCAGTCGGCGGTGTAGAGCGGTTCCCGTACGCCGGCGTCGGCCCGCACGAACTCCGTCCCGCCGGAGGCGTCGGCGTTCAGCCAGAGGGTGGGCGGCGAGACCGAGTGGGTGAAGAACAGGTCCAGCCGGCCGTCGCCGTCGGCGTCGATCAGATGCACGGCCCGCGATGCACCCACCGGCAGTACCTCCACGCGGAACCGCAGGATGCCCTCGTTCCAGTGGATGGTGTTGGGGCCGGCCAGGTTGGCCAGCACGATGTCCAGGTCGCCGTCGCCGTCCAGGTCGCCGACGCCCACGCCGGCGCCGTTGCTGGCGTAGAAGCCGATGCGTCCGCCGCCGGCTGAGGTGGTGTGCTCCAGGAGGTGCTCGACGAAGCGGCCCAGGCACGCGCGGGCGTCGACACGGCTGGGCACCGCCTCCGTCGACAAGGGCCGTGGCAGGGGAAAGGGAGGCAGCGGCGCGGGAGCTGGCGGCTTCGATGCCGGAGGCGGCGGTACTGCGGGTCCGCTCTGCGCCGGAGCGTATGGCGCCGCCGCTGTCAGCAGCAGGGCGGCGGCCAGGGCTCGTGCGGCACCCCGGCGGCGACCGGCGCGGCGCATCATCGCTTGTACGGATCAGCGGCGTCGCGCAACCCGTCCCCGAGGAAGTTGAACATGAGCACGGTGACGATCACCGCCAGCGCCGGAAACAGCAGCCAGGGATGGATCGCCACCGCCCGGAAGTTCTGCGCGTCCTGCAGGAGCACGCCCCAGCTTACTACCGGAGCGCGCAACCCCAGGCCCAGGAAGCTCAGCGCCGTCTCGCCCAGGATCATGCCGGGTATCGACAGGGTGACGCTCACGATCAGGTAGCTCATGAAGGACGGCAGCAGGTGCCGGGTGATGATCGCACCATCGGCATGGCCGGCGATACGGCCCGCCAGCACGAAGTCCGCCTCCCGCAGCTCCAGCAGCTTGCCGCGTACCACGCGGGCGAGCGACGCCCAGCCGGCGATCGCCAGGATCACCGTGATCACGAAGAAGATGCGCACCGGCGGCCACCTCGGTGGCAGCGCCGCGGACAGCGCCATCCACAGCGGGATGGTCGGGATCGACAGCATGAACTCGATCACCCGCTGGATCACCAGGTCGGCGGCGCCGCCGTAATACCCGGAGATGCCTCCGAACAGGCAGCCCAGCACGAAGCTGATGGCCACGCCCACCAGGCCGATCGACAGCGAGATGCGCGCGCCGTAGATCACCCGCGACAGCACGTCGCGGCCCAGGCGATCGGCGCCGAGCAGGAATACCGGCCCCTCGTCGCTGCCGACCAGGTGCAGGTCGGACGGGATCACCCCCCACAGCTCGTACGGGTCGCCGCGGACGAACAGCCGCAGCGGATGCCGCCGGCTCGGGTCCACGGCGTATTCCCGCCGCATGGTTTCCATGTTGCGGGTCTGGGTGAGCCCGTAGACGAACGGACGGAGGTGCAGGCCCTCTTCGCTGAGAAAGCGGATCCGCTGCGGCGGCGCATGGATGAAGTCGTTGTTGCGCGTGCCGGCGGCGGCGGGGGCGGCGAACTCCGCGAACGCGGCGACGAGATAGGCGATGGCCAGCACCGCCGCGGCCACGACGGCCAGACGGTGCCTGGTGAGCTTGCGCCACATCATCCGCCACTGCGACGCGACGAAGTAGCGTTCGTCGGCAGCCGGCTCGCTGCGGGCTCGCCTGCGTCGGATGGTCATGTGCCGGGGGCGCGTTCGTAGCGGATGCGGGGGTCGAGGGTCACCAGCACGATGTCGGAGAGCAGCGTGCCGATGACCGTCAGCACGGTGAGCAGCACGACGATGGTCGCGGCCAGGTACATGTCCTGGGCGAGCAGAGCGTTCAGGAGCAGCGGACCGGTCGTGGGCAGGCTCAGCACCACGGCGGTGATCGCCTCACCCGAAACGATCGCCGGAAGCACCCAGCCGATGGTGCTGACGATCGGGTTGAGCGCCACGCGTACCGGGTAGCGGAACAGCAGCGTGGTCTCGCCCACGCCCTTGGCGCGCGCGGTGATCACGTACTGGCGCTGCAACTCGTCCAGGACGCTGCCGCGCATCACCCGGATCACGCCGGCGGTACCGGCCGTGCCGATCACGATGATCGGCGTGGGCAGGTGCTTCAGCAGGTCCCAGACCTTGCCCAGGCTCCAGTCGGCGGCGGCGTACTGCAGCGAGAACAGGCCGCCGATGGAGACGCCGCAGCAGGAGAAGAAGAAGAACATCAACACCAGCGCCAGCAGGAAGTTGGGCGTGGCCAGCCCGATGAATCCCAGGGTGGTGAGCGCGAAGTCCGTGAACGAGTACTGGCGGGTGGCCGAGTAGATGCCGATCGGGATCGCCACCACATAGGTGAACAGCAGCGTGGCGATCGACAGGGCGATGGTGACCGGCAACCGCTCCAGGATCAGCTCCTTCACCGGCCGGTTGAACGCCAGCGACACCCCGAGCTGGCCGCGCACCAGGCGCGATGCCCACTTGAAGAAGCGGACGTAGACCGGGCTGTCCAGGCCGTAGAGCTGCCGCAGCCGCTCGACCTCCTCGATCTCGACGCGCTGGCCGCTCGCCTCCAACTGGGCGATCAGGGTGGTCACGAAGTCCCCGGTCGGCAGCTCGATGATCAGGAAGCCGACCACCGCCACGGCGACCAGCACCACCACCACGTACAGCAGGCGGCGGACGATGTACTCCTTCATCGCTCGTCGTCAAAAGCGGGTCCCCGCCCGATGGACAGGGACCCGTCAGCATCAGCCTGCGCCTTCGGACGCCGTTACTGCACCTCTTGCGTGGGCATCAGCGGCGGCTCCAGGTACCACGCGACCGGGAAGAACGGCGTGGTGTAGGCGAAGTCCCAGCCGTGGTGCTTGGGGTCGAGTTGCACGTTCTTGAGGTTGTTGCGGAAGATCAGGACCACCGGATGCTGCGACACGGTGCCGATGGCGTTGATCTGGTCGGCCTGCCACGCCATGATCGCCGACCCGTGGCGGACGTACTCCTCGTCGTTCGCAGACTGCTTCATCGCCTGGTAGTGATCCCACGCGTCCTGGAACTCCTGTGGCGGCTCGGGGCCTTCGGCGCCGTCCGAGCGGAACCAGATGCCGTAGTCGCCGCAGTAGTTGCCGGGGCCGGGGCAGATGAAGCCGCCCGGATCGATCATGAAGCGCCAGTCGGTGGTGCCCGAGCTGCCGGATGCCCACACGTCCCACTGGTTGCTGCCGCCCCGCTGGTAGTAGACGTCCTGGCCCCAGGTCTTGATGGTCGCCACCAAGCCCAGTTCCTGCCACGCCTCGATGACGATCTGGTGCAGGTCGACGATCTGCTGGCCCTCCCAGGCGGGGATCTCGAGCTGGAACGTGATCGGCTTGTCGTCATTTCCCAGCCGGAACTTGCCGCTGGAGTCCCACTGCAGCCCGATCTCGTCGAGCAGCGCGTTGGCCAGCTCCGGATCGTGCTGCGCCCACGCCCGTTCGTTCTCTTCCGTCCAGAGCCTGGAGGTGGCATTCGCGGTGAGCTGCGCGGGGACGGTGGTGCCGAAGTAGATCACCTCGTTGATCTCGTCGCGGTCGATGGCGATCGACAGGGCGCGCCGGAAGCGGACGTCGTTGAACAGCTCGACCACCTGCTCGTTGGGGGTCGTGCGGTTCAGCTTGTAGATCGGGCTGTTCTGCGTCGCCTTGCGCAGCACGACGCGGTAGTTTCCCGACTCCTCGTACTCCTTGAGCAGCGGGAACTGGTTGAAGTTGTGCACCCAGTTCTCGCCGCCGGCGAAGTCGACCTCGCCACCGATGATCTTGCCGTAGTAGACCTCCAGGTTCTCGATCTTGCGGCTGACGATCCGGTCGACGTAGGGAAGCTGGTTGCCGGCCGCGTCCACCTGCCAGAAGTACGGATTGCGCTCGTACACGAACACGTCGGTGCCCAGCTCGATGAGGTTGAAGCCGTTGAACACCGGCAGGTCGAGGTTGCCGCGGTTGACCGAGACGAACTGCTTATCGCGCTCGTTGTAGAGCTGCACCCACGTGTCGAACCCGGCCTTCTTGGCGTCATCGTTCGCGTCCTCGTTGTGGGAGATGTGGAACTGCGACAGGTAGTGCCTGGGCCGCACGTAGTTGATCGCGCCGTCCGGGCCGACCAGGAGGGTGGAGAACATGCTCCGGTACGGCACCGCGAAGCGGAAGCGGATCGTGGTGTCGTCCACCTTCTCCAGCACCATCGGCTCGCCGCCCGGCCGGAAGTTGCCGGGGATCGACGGCGTGAGCTCCTCGTTGAGCAGCCTGTCCTCGTACCAGAACAGGTAGTCGTCCGCGGTGAAAGGCATTCCGTCCGACCACTTCATCCCGGCCCGCAGGTGGGCGGTCATGGTCCTGCCGTCCTCGCTCCACTCCCACGCGCGGATGACCCCGGGCGCCAGGTTGCTCTGGTCGGGAGCGATGCGGAGCTGCGGCTCGGTGCCGGAAGAACGCCAGGCGTCATTGCCGATCCAACTGCCGATGTGGACGACGTTGATCTGTCCGCCGTAGGTGCCGATCTCCAGGTCCATCCCTTCGACCGACTCGACCACCAGCGGGTCGTCGGGCAGGCGGTCCGCGACCGGCGGCAACTCCCCGGATGCGACGCGGGCCTGTAGCATGGGCGCTTCGCCCATCTGCGCGAACCCGGTAGCGGCGGCGACGAGCAGTGCGAGCAAGACTGCTGCTGAGGTTCTCATGGTGCCTCCTGTTCCGGTTGGGACGGACCGCCGATCAGGCGGCAACCGCCCAGTGTATCTGGGCCGCTCAGGCTATGCCCTCGCCGCCAAGGGAGTCAACCGAAAGCCGGACGACGCAGCGGACAAGTCCATCCCTTTGACGCGGCACAACAGGCCGTGCCGCGCTCGGTCAGCCTGTGATCACGGGCCCTTGGTGCCCGGCCGGGCAGAGGGGGCACTACTACATGGTCGACGTGGCCGGGAACCAGCTTCCCTACATCGATCGGGTGCATCGCACGTTCGTGTCGAACCGGGAGGTGGTGGACCTGGCGATCATCCAGGGCGACACCGACTTCCAGGTGTACGAGCCGACGCTGGAGCAATTCACGCTCTACAAGGAAAACGAGAACGCGGGCGGCTACCGGACCATGCTGCTGCCGCCGCGGCAGGACATGACCGGCGTGATCGTGTTCAACCTGACCACGAGCGATGAAGCCGTGCGGGAGCTGGTGCAGGACGCGCGCTTCCGCCGCGCGCTGTCGCTGGCCCTCAACCGCGACGAGATCAACGAGACGGTGTTCCTGGGGCTCGGCCGGACCGCGCAGATCTCGCCGATACCCTCAAGCGACTACTACGAGGAGGGCATGGACACCGCCTGGGCCGACTACGATCCGGAGGGCGCCAACGCCCTGCTGGGCGAGATGGGCCTGGCATGGGACGACAAGGGCGAGGTTCGGCGGCGCAATGACGGACAACCGGTAGCCCTGATCATCGAGCATCCGCAGCTTTTGGCATCGAACACGCCGATCGCGGAGCTGACCAAGGCGTACTGGGAAGCTGTCGGCGTGACGACCGACGTCAAGATCATGGACGGCTCCAATTTCTGGCCCAAGTTCTTCGGCAACGACATCCCGGTGACGGTCTGGCAGCAGCACGGGTCCGATCCGACCGACTACTCGGTAACCCGGCTGACGCCGAGCAGGCTCTGGGCGACGTGGTACGACACCGGCGGCGCGGAGGGCGAGACGCCTGGAATCCACGGACCGACGAAGTCCGTTCCGGGCAGGTCGCTGCCGGAGAGGGGTTCACGCACTGGCGGCTCAAGTTCGACGGCGTCTCCGGCAACCGGGACCGGGAATTGGAAGATCCGCAGGGGTATGGGCTGATCGAGTCCGCCTACCACGCCATGGCACGGGAAGCCGGGATGCACATGAACGAGTGCCGGATCCTGCGCGAGAACGGCCGCAATCACTTCATGACCCGGCGCTTCGATCGCACGGACACCGGCCGGAAGCTGCACATGCAGTCGCTGTGCGCCATGGCTCACTACGACTTCAACCAGCCCGGCGCCTACTCCTACGAGCAGGCGCTGCGGGTGATCGACCGGCTCGAGCTGCCCAAGGAAGCCGTGGAAGAGCAGTTCCGGCGGATGACCTTCAACATCGTCGCGCGAAATCAGGATGATCACGCCAAGAACATCGCCTTCCTGATGGATCGCTCGGGGCGCTGGTCGCTCTCTCCCGCCTTCGACGTCACCTACAGCTACAACCCCACCGGACGCTGGACCGGCACGCACCAGATGACCCTGAACGGCAAGCGCGACGGCTTCGCGGCCGGGGACTTCGTCGCGTGCGCGCAGAACGCCGCCATGAAGCGCGGGCGCGCCACGGAGATCCTGCGAGAGGTCCAGCACGCGGTGTCGCGTTGGCACGAGTTCGCGGAACGTGCCGGAGTCCCGGATCAAACGGCGCGCGCGATCGCCGCAACCCACCGTACCGGTCTGCTACGCTGACACAGGGCCGCTGCCGCAGCGGCGGGCTGGAGGCGCCGATGAACGGAATCCGCATGCCGCGCTTTCGTGTGCAACTGTTCCCGCTGAACGACGGCCTGCCGCGATCCTGGCGTCCGATGGAGGCGGGGCCGCCCTTTACGGCCCCGTTCGTCCTGCGTTGGCGGGCCGAGACCGCGGACTGGGGGCCGGACCCGGCGCCGGTCCCGCAGCGCTACGAGGTCCGGCTGGCCGGACCGGGGTGCGACCAGCCGGTCGTCGTGCCGGGCGCCGGAGCGCAGGCCGCCCAGGCGCAGGCCGCCCAGGCGCAGGCCGACCTGGCGCCGGTGTGGGACCGGCTGGCGAGCGGGATCATCCGCTACGACATCGTCGCGTTCGACGCGGACGGCCGCGAGATCGGCTGCAGCCTGCTGCACAACTTCGTGAAGGACGTCCACCCGATCAGCCTGCTGCGCTTCCCGGAGCTGACCCTGGCGGAGGGGGCGCGGGTCGGCACGGTCGAGTGGGACACCGTGACCGGCGCGATGATGCGCCACCTCGATCCGTTCGTGGTGAGGCCCACGATCGCCGACGCGGCACAGGCACGGTCCGTGGCGGGCTGGCGGCTGCAGATCGTGCACGGCGGCGGCTGCGAGACGGTCGACGGGCCGGGGCCGGCGCTCGACGTGGCTCCGGTCTGGGACCGCGTGGCCGTGGGGCCGTGCGCGCTGCGCATCCAGGCCGTGGATGCGGCCGGCCGCTGCATCGGCGTGAGCCGGGAGATCGTGTTCAAGCGCGGCTGCGAGTTCGCTGCCGGTGGCGCGGCGGCCACGGACGGGTCAGGCGATCCTGACGCGGCAGCCGAGCGCGACGCGATCCGCGCGTGCGTCGACCGCATCGCAAGGTACCTGGTGTCGGTGCGCAGCCCGAACGCGCACCGGCCGGCCCTTCCCGTGCACCTGTGGCACTCCAGCATGAACGACTTCGGCGCCGTCTCCGGCAGCTCCTATCCCTCGCAGTTCGAGGTGGGGGTGGAGGGGTGGCTGCTCTACCACGACTGGGATCGCGCCGGCGGCCTGACGGTCGGCCCCGACCGCGCGCTGCGCGAGGCGCTGCGGATGATCGACTGGACCCTGGAGCAGCGCACGCCCGCAGCGTGGGCGTACGGCCGATTGCCGGCCACCACACTCACGCGTGGCGCGATCGGGGGGCATGCCGAGGGAGGGGCGATCTCGCTGCCGGGCGTGGCCACCATCGCCCGCACCTACCTGTGGGCGTACGAACGGACGGGCGACGACGCCTATCTGGACGCGGCGATCGTCGCCGGCGCAGCGCTGGAACGCTCGCAGCGCTCCGACGGCAGTTGGCCGTGGCGGGTGCAGGCCGAATCGGGGGAGCCGGACCCGGGGGCCGACTACACCTCGCAGACCATCGAGATGGTGCGCCTGTTCCGCATGCTCGATGCCGTCTACCCGCGCGCAGCCTGGCGCGACGCCGCGCGCCGCGGGCTGGACTGGCTTCTTGCCAATCCGCTGCGGACGATGCGCTGGGAGGGCTACTACGTGGACGACTCCGGCGACCGTCCGCGCTATATCTCGGTCAGCCACCTGGACGCTGTCTGGACGGCGCGCTTCCTGGTCGCACACCGCGATGAGGATCCGTCGTACGAGCGGCTGGCCCGCGGCGTATGCCGCTGGGTGGAGAACCACTTCGTGCTCCACGGGCGGGAGCTGCACTGGGGCAACCGGAGCGTGGTCGCCACCGAGCCGGTGACGCCGGCGGTGATCGAGAAGCCGTTCTACCAGCGCACCGTGACCGGCCACGCCGCCAACTGGTGCGGCCTCCTGCTCGACCTGCATGCGGCGTGCGGTGAACAGGAGTACCTGGCCAAGGCGCGCGCGGCGGGCCGGGCGATGCGTGCGGCGGTACTGCCGGACGGACCGGTCTGCCCGGAGTCGCCGGACCGCGTGCTGCGGCGCCGGCCGACCGGCGAATCGCTCTGGTTCTGGAACGCGTGGGCGGTGATGAAGGGTCTGATCGAGCTGGACGGCCGCCTCGCCGAAGTATGACCGCGGGCGCCCCGAATCATTGGCGAAAATAGGCAATATAGTGTAGTATCGAAAACGAACGTCATGCGTCTGGACGCGGCCCTCGATCTGCTCGGATCCCTGCCCTTCTTCGACCTGGCCACGGTCGCGCAACTGACGGACGAACCGCACGGGAGCCTCGTCAACCAGATGCATCGCTGGAGCCGTGCCGGAAAGCTGGTCCCTCTGCGTCGCGGCATGTACGCGTTCGCCGATCGCTATCGCCGGGTGCCGGTGTCGCCGGCCGCCTTGGCCAACGCCTTGTATTCCCCTTCTTACGTGAGCGGGCTCTGGGCGCTCGGGTTTTACGGCCTGATCCCGGAGGCCGTGTCCTCATACACCAGCGTCACCACGCGCACGCCGCGCAGGTTCGACAATCCGTTCGGGGCATTCGTCTACACCGCGATCAAGCGGGATTTCTTCTTCGGCTACCGAACCGTTTCGATCGCCGGTTCCGACGTGGTGATCGCTGCCCCTGAGAAGGCGCTGCTCGACCTGTTCCACCTGAACAGCGGCGAGTGGGATCTCCCGCGGATGGTGGAGATGCGGTTTCAGCAGGGGGAAAGCATCGACCGGCGCCGGCTGCAGGAATACGCGCAGCGGATGGGGAAGCCCAGGATCCTGCGCGCCGTGCAGGTGTGGCGCGAGTGTCGCGACGCGCCGGATGACGCCGGAATGGACCTGTGAAGGATCGTGCTCTGGAGGCGGCGATGGGCTTCGACGATCCGGTGCGCCGGCTCAATGCCCTCCGCGAGTATCTGCAGGCGTTCATCATGCGCTCCCTGCATGAGAGCGAAGCGGCGCGAGCGATCGCGTTCGTCGGCGGAACGGCCCTGAGGTTTCTGGAGGACCTGCCGCGCTTCTCCGAAGACCTCGACTTCTCGCGAATCCTGGCCGACGGGTACGATCCCGTGCGCTGGCTGCGAAAGCTCAAGAGGGACCTCGGTCTCGCCGGCTTCGACAGCACCGTGCGCTGGATCGAGCGCACGCCGGTGCAGGTCGCCTGGATCCGCACGGCGTCCCTGCTGACGGAAGCGGGGCTATCCGGTCACCGCGAGCAGAAGCTCTCCATCAAGGTCGAGATCGACACGCGCCCGCCCGCGGGAGCGGCGATGCAGCGCTCCGTCATCACCCGCCACTTCACGTTCGTCATCCGTCACTACGACCTTCCGTCGCTGATGGCCGGCAAGCTGCACGCGCTGCTCACGCGCGGCTATCCGAAGGGACGCGACTGGTTCGACCTGGTGTGGTACCGGTCGCGGCGCCCGCCGATCCAGCCGAACCTGCCGCTCCTCCAGCATGCCCTGGATCAGACCCAGGGCGCCAGGCGTTACCGGGCAGCCGATTGGCAGGGGTTGCTCCGGGCGCGGCTCGCCGATCTGGACGCCGCCGCCCTGGCCCGCGACGTGGCGCCCTTCCTGGAGCGGCCCGCGGACGCGGCGCTCCTGGAACGCGTCAATCTCGAAGCAGTGCTCGCGGAATGAGCCGGGGCCGCCCGGTGGCTACGGGTGGCGTACGGCCAGCTTGATGCCGGCCTCCGGATTGCGCTCGATCTCGCGATAGGCCTCCGCGCACTCCTCGAACGGCACGATCGGGTCGAGCACGCCGTCGGCGCGCAGGTTCCCTGAGACCAGCAGGTCGATCACCTGCCGATGCATCCGCTCGCTGTCCCAGCGCGGGTCGGCGCGCAGCGGGTCGTTGACGTTGCGGCTGGAGATCAGGGTGAGTTGGTTGCGGTGCCACTCGCCCTGCAGGTGCAGGGCCTCGGCGGTGCCGGTGTAGTAGGCCAGGGAGGCGACGGTGCCGCCGTACGCGGTCGCCCGCAGGGCGTCGTGCAGCGCCGCGTAGCTGCCGGAGGCTTCGACGCTGACGTCGGCGCCTTGGCCACCGGTCTCGCGCTTGACGGTCAGTCCCACGTCCTCGGCGGTGGGATCGATGACCAGGTGCGCGCCGTGCGCAGTCGCCAGATCGCGCCGCCTGGCGATCGGATCCGAGCACGCCACCCAGCCCGCGCCCTGCAGCCGGGCGAGCTGCGCGGCCATCAGCCCGATCGCGCCCAGGCCGGTGACCAGCACCCGATCACCGACGTGGATGCCCGAATCGTGGATGCCGCAGAGCGCCACCGAAGCCGGGTCCCAGCACACCAGCGCCTCCGGATCGGCGCCGGCGGGGACCGCCTGCAGGATCTCCTCCGCTACGGTATGGGTTTCCCGTACCGGCAGCGGACCGAACACCAGGTCGCCCGGCCGGAAGCGCTCCGCCCCTGGCCCGAGCTCCGCCACTTCAGCCACCGCCTGGTGACCGAGTGGAAGCGGAAAGGCGTTGCGCCGCTCCCCGGGCACATGCAGGCGCAGCGTGCGGTCGAACGGATGCGTTGCGTCGCGGGTGTCGGCCCGGACCCCGCGCAGTTCGGTGCCGTGCTTGACGACCGACAGCACGCTGCGCAGGCGTACCTGGCCGGCTCCGAGCTCCGGCTCCCGATACTCGACCAGTTCGGGAGTTCGCGGGGCGGTGGCTACCAGCGCGCGTGGCATGACGTCGAACTCATCTGTTTCGCGAAGTCTCGGGCTTGGTCGGGATGGCGCAGTCGTGGGCTATGGGTACGAGCGATGGGCGTAGCGTCGACATCCGGAATGACCACATAGACCTTGGTGTGCTCCGGGAGCGTGACCGTGTCGCGTAGCCGAATCCGGCCGTCTTCGACGAATCCCTCAACCGTCAGTGTTGCCATGTCTCACCTCTTGCGGCGCCGACCGTCCTATGGCCGAAGTGTACATCACCCGTCCGAAGGAGCGTCGGACTCTCACGAACGATCGCGCGCCACAATCGCATCCGCCTCTGCCAATACGTCATCCAGGTCGTGCCCGATGACCGTGTTGGCCTCCTGCTCGCCGCGTAACAGGAGTCGTAGCACGTGGCGCTCTCGCTCGCTTCGCTCGTAGGAATCTGCGCTCAGCAGCACCGTCGCGGTCCGTCCGCGCTCGATGATCACCACAGGCTGTCCGAAGACTGCACCTGCTTCAGCACCGCGGCGGTCTCCTGTATCAAATCCCATACGGCAATGACCCTCGGTCGGCGTGCCATGAGTGGTTCCAACGGTACCGACGAGCATACGGTAGCGAATGACGGGTCGATCAGCAGACCACGACCGAGATCAGCCGCCGTGGTGGCCCGGTTGGCTTGCCACGGAACGTCCTTCTCGGTGGACTTGATCGCCGCGCTCAGGCGCTGCGTCCACTCGGCCAGCGTTTGCAGATTCCGTACTACGGCATCCTGAACCAGACGGGAAGCATGGGATGTAGCTTGATCGCCGCCGGTATACTCACGAACTCGTTCGATACACTCTCGAATGTGCCCCAGGAGTACCCGATCCGAGTCCATGCCGGGTTTCACAGCGGCTGCGCCTCCAGCAGGATCCGCTCGCGAAGGGCCGGGTGGAGACTGTTCTCGGTGACCACGTCCACGCGTCGTTGGAGGAGTTCCTGTACGTCCATCAGCAGCGCGCCGAGGCTGAGGCCGGTTCTCTGCGGAGGCAGCGACACGAGCAGGTCGACGTCGCCGGTCTCATCAGCATCGCCCCGCGCCATGGATCCGAAGACGCGCACGTCCCGGATCCCGTGCCGCGCGGCGATCGCCAGAATCTCGCTGCGGTGCTGGTCAATCAAGGAGTGCATGGTATCCGTTGCCTACTTGTTTCGAGACAGGGATTGATCAGCAGGACACGCGCGCCGCGCGAGTCGATCGCCTGATCCAATCAGCGGCGGTGGCCCGACCGGCAGCGACTCTCGGTCCGGCGCCGTCCCGATTACGTCGGGACGGGTCTGGGCGCTTCGGGTCCTTCAAGACCTCCACGACGTGGTCCGAAGCAGAATGATCCGGCGTTCTACGCCGGGGTCCGTTTCGGGCGGCAGCTTGGCGGAGCCGTCGAGCTGCTCCCCTACCACCGATCCCAGGAGCTTCCGCAAGAACCGGGCAGGTCATCGTAGTACCCTCCGCATCGTTTCGTCGCCTTTGGCGCAGCCGACGGGCGCGCCGTTCGTCCTCGCCGCCAGCGCTTCCCGGGCACCATCAGCGCAGCGCAACCCCCCAGTACCGTGATCATGAACACAAAACGCGCTATTCATTGACCGCAGCCCACGTCTTCGCTTTCCAGGAGTCCGCGCGTCGCTTGGCTTCCTCGATTTGTTCCGACGTCAGCTTACCTTCGAGCAAGCCGGGCAACATCGTTTCCGTCACATTGAAGCGCGTAACGGGAGTCACACGCACAACGTCATCCCGTTGGTACCAATACTTCGCCAGATGCCACCACTTGTAGGATTCGATGTAATCGACTTCTACTCCCTTGCCGGGTGTTCCGTAGGCACTTGCTGCTTCAATCATGCCCTCTACGATTCCCTGCTCAGCCGTGACAAGGTGCCAGCGGAAAGCCTGCTCTAGATCCTGCGGCACGCCAGAGCCGGTTGCGTAGAGTTCTGCCAAAGTGAGTTGAGCCATCACGAACCCCTGCTGCGCTGACATCAAATACCAGTGGGCCGCCTTGGCGCTACTGCGGTCGACGCCAACGCCGTCTGCGTAGAGCTTCGCCAGCCGGTACTGGTACATGGAATCGCCTGCTTCTGCCTTCGCCAAGTAATCCTGATAGCTGAGCCGCCGAATAAGCGGACCACCGATGAAGGGAGCTGCCACGATCAGGAGCAAGGCGACCGCCAACCCCTTCCAGTGCCGACGTGAGAAGCGGACGATCCGATGCCACCACGCCATCACTGCAACCTGAGCATTGCGGCCATAGCGACAACCAGAGCCGCTTGGCTGGCGATCAGCCAGCGTCGAATCGAGTTCTTCGCCTTCTCCAGATCTTCGCGTGTAGCCAAATGCTCAATCCGAACCGGTTGCTGATCGACCCGGCGTTCTACTTCACGGGTGCGTTCATCAAGGGCCGCAGCATCATTCACGTCAGAATCCGATGTGCCGAACGAAGTCGACATAGCCACTCCCACCACGATGCAGTAGTGGCGTTCCGCTACGACGCGGCCTTCCGTGTTGAACTTTCGCACGTCAGCCCGGAATTCTGTCGGATGTCCTGAGCGAGCGGCAAGGAGCGGGCCACTCAAGGCGCTGCGTCGCCGTCGAGCGAGGCGAGGAAGGCTTCGCAGTTGGTGCGGGACTGGTTGCCGGCCGGAATCGTCGCGCAGACCTTCAGGACCTCGGCGCGTATGGTCGCCAAGCTGTCGTCGTGTGCGCCGTCGGCGTTCCACTCATGGAGCTCGGTTTCAAGGCGGTCCATCGCCCGTGTAACGCGGTGGAAGAACGCGTCCGGCTCGCTGCTCAACTGCCGAAAGACCTCGATCGTGGTTTCTGCGATGACCGCGGGCTCTTCCGGCAATAGCGCGAGCCTGGTCCGGACAAGCCTGATACCTTCCTCGAACCGTGTCGTCGGCCCCGTCGCGGAGTCCCAAGCACGCTCCCTCCAGTACAGCGCGTTCTCGGCGTCTTGACCGTGTTCGAAAGCCGATCCTATGGCTCGCATGACGGTTTCGGGCCTATGCGATTGGTCGACCTCGTTCAGGACGTAATCCCAGGTCTCGTCGTCGTGCCCTACCTGGTCCAGCACTGCCCACGCACTACTGAACAGCGCCAGCCGGGCGTACGGATCTTCGGTGTCCCGTGCGGCCGTCAACACCGCGCGGCGCGCTCTCCTCACCAGCGAACCGGGCAGCGGTCCCGCGGGTCCCGTTGCCATGACAACGCAGATCTCGCCGAAGTACGTGCCGACGCGATCCGCCGGCGATGTCTCCGGGGCCTTGCGGATACGCTCGAGCGCGGCTTCCCACGCATTCTCCAGGTCCGCCCGAGCCTCGTCATCCGGCTGCGCGATCATCGGCAGCAGCCAATGGGCACCGTACACGATGTCGTATTGAACGGCCGCGGCCAGGGCGGGATCCTGGAGGATTTCGAGCATCCACTTCTGTGCCGCCGGGCGCTCCTGTGCGGGCAACGTCGGTTCCCGGTCTTCGTCGTACGTCGCCATCCCGAAGGCGCCCAGGTAATGAATGAACAGGAGCGCTCGCTCCGCGGCAAGCTCGTCGGGAATGCGGCCCTGCAGGTTCCGCAGCGCGTCGGGCAGGTGCTCCTCAGGCACGAGCCGTTCACGGTCCTGGCCCCAAGAGTAGTACGCCAGCAGACGGTAGTCGGCAGGGGTGGCAGAGCCGTGCAACGCGGCGTCGTAGGCCGCAGCGACCGGCCGCGTTGCGGCCAGTGCGAGGTCCATCGCTTCGAGGTACTGGTCGAGGTGCAATCCGCCACCGAGGCGCGTGATCTCCTCGCCGTGCGGCGAGAACACGATGAAGTTGGGATACGCGTACACGCCGAGCCGCTCGCCCAGTTTCTGCGCACCGGGATCATCACCGTCGAGGCTTACCGGAATGAACAGCCGCGACCGCTCGATGAACTCCCGGCGGTTGAATACCGACGCCTTGAGGGCGCTACAGGGCGGACACCAGTCCGCACCCCAGTAGAGCAGCACCGGTGTCCCCTGCGAACGCGCCAGAAAGAATGCCGAATCGACACTCCCGGCGTACCACTCGATCCCGTAGGAGCCGGTGTCCTCGGCCATTCCGACCGCGTCACGCAGGGCCGCGCGATCGCCGCAGCCGGCCAAGACCACGCAGAACACGCTCAGCCACCCGATGATGGGGCGGGGTGGCAGTCTGCGACCGTCAACGGTCACGTGACCAACGTAGCGCGGCCCAGTTTCGGTGGCAAGAAGCATCAGGGCTTCGGAATTACATGCAGCGTTTCCCTTCCGCGAACGACGGCTTCAGGGTGAATCCGGGAGTCCATGGTGGCGAAGTCGATGCCTTCGCTGGCCGCCAGACCGAGCAGATAGACGTCGGTGAGCTGTCTCGGCGTGACCCCGGTCAGCGACCTGAACACTCGATCATCGGACAGCGAGAGGGAGTCGGAGATGAAGCGGTGAGTACGCAGGCTGAGGAGGTGGCGCAGTTCTACCATCGCTTCGGCCGGCGAGCCGGGCCCGCCGGGGTATCGCGGATGCCCATAGATCCTGAGGAACCCGTTCTGCGTGAGCGGGCATGTCACGAGATGTTCCGACGCGTTGTCGCGTTCCCAGCGGGCGACCCGGTCGTGGTGCTCGTGCCGTGGGTCGATCCGTGCGATCAGGACGTTCACGTCCAGAAGGAACGGCACGACCGCCTACACCCCTTCCTCTTCCCGAAGCTGGTTGATGAAGTCGTCGGTGATAACTCGGGTGTCGTCGGGTGCCCGTTGGAGAATCGGCCACCCGCGCTCGTCGGTGCGGATGCGGTCGCGTTGCGGAAGCTCCGGACCACGCGCCGCCGGTTCGAGCAGGTACACTTCCAGCGACTCCATGAGCAGTGAGCGCAGCGTGGTGCCGCGCTCAGCCGCGCGGATCTTTGCACGCCGGTAGAGCCCATCGGGTAGATCGATGGTGGTCTTCATCGGCCAACATTGCCACATTTATGGTTCGGTGCCAATGTTGCGATGGATCGGACGGTCAGTAGGCGAGGAGGCCGCCGTCGGGGGTGAGGGTGGAGCCGGTGAAGAAGCGGCCCTCGTCGGATGCCAGGAAGACGACCAGGGCGCCGACGTCGGAGGGCGTGCCGGGGCCGAGGGGCGTCGTGCGGGTGTAAGTGTAGGGGCTCTGAGGGCTTTCCATCAGGTCGATGATGGGTTGCACGGTCTCCGTCTTGATGAATCCGGGGGCGATGCAGTTGACCTTGATGTCGTGGGGGGCGAGCTCCAGGGCCATGACTCTCGTGAGCCCGATCACGCCGGCCTTGGCGGCGCAGTAGGCGGCGGCGAACTCCTCGCCGATCAGGCCCATGACCGAGGAGATGTGGATGATCCGGCCGGCGCCGCGCTCGATCATGTGGCGCGCTGCCGCCTGGCTGGCCAGGAAGACGCCCTTGAGATTCGCGTCAAGGACCTCGTCCCAGAGATCCTCGCCCATCTCCATGAAGGAGCTGAACTTGGCCATTCCGGAACGGCCGGCGTTGTTGACCAGGATGTCCAGTCCGCCGGTCCAGTCGAGCGCCGAGCGCACCAGCGCGTCGACCTGGGTGCGGTCGGTCACGTCGCTTCGCACCGCCAGGGCCTGTCCGCCGCTGCCGGCGATCGCGGCGGCCGCCTCCTGAGCCTTGTCGAGCCTCCGCTGGGCGATCACCACCCGGGCGCCTTCGTCTGCCAGGCGCTCGCTGATGCCGCGGCCGATGCCCACGCCGCCGCCGGTCACGATCGCGGTCTTGCCGTCCAGACGCTGCGCGCTCATCTGGTCATGTAGCCGCCGTCGACGACGATGACGGCCCCGGTCACGTAGGACGACTCGTCCGAGGCCAGCCACAGGGCGGTCTGCGCCACCTCGTCCGCCGTGCCCACGCGGCCGAGCGCGGTGCGCTCGCGCCAGAAGCGCTCCACGAACGGGTCCTCGTAGGAGCCGCGGGTCATCGGAGTGTCGATCGAGCCGGGGCAGATGGCGTTGGCGCGCACCCGCTTCGGACCCCAGGTGCTGGCGACGCTGCGGGTGAAGGCGATGACGCCGCCCTTGCTGGCCGCATAGGCGTCGTCGATGTCCTTGCCGGCGCGAAGGGCGGAGATCGAGGAGACGTTGATGATCGAGCCGCCTCCCGCGGAGACCAGGTGGGGGATCGCGAACTTGCAGCCCAAGTACGCGCCCTTGAGGTTGACGGCGATGATGCGGTCCCAGACCTCCTCTTCCAGGTCCGGGGCCGGGCCGTCGTCGGGCAGCCAGACGCCGGCGTTGTTGTACAGGATGTGCAGCGCGCCGAACGTCCGCACCGCCGACTGCACGGCGGCCTCCACCTCCGCGGAGCGGGTGACGTCGACCACGGCGCCGAGCGCCGACCCGCCGGCGGCGCGGATACAGGCCACGGTAGCGTCGATCGCTGCCGCGTCACGGTCGCCGGCCACGACGTGCGCACCCTCGGCGGCGAACAGCTCCGCGGCGCTTCGGCCCATTCCGCTGCCGGCGCCGGTGATCAGCGCGGTCCGGCCGGCCAGCCGGCCGCCGGCTCGGGGCGGGTCCGCCATCAGCCCGCGCCCTGCCGGTCCGCGGCCCGCAGGCGCGCGGTCTCCGTCTCATCGACCGCGGGCAACCCGTCGGGCCCCATGCGGATCGCCACGCCATACTCGTGCGCCGCGGCCTCGGCCGACACGAACGCTTCGCGTACGTCGGCGAGCACCAGCTCGGCGTCCCGCTGGGACGGGTCGCCGTAGCCGGCGCCGCCGGCGGAATCGATGCGGATCCGGTCGCCCTCCCGCACCGCGACGTCCGCGAACTTCGAGGGGCTGACGACGCCGAAAGCCTCAGGAAAGGTCAGGAGCTTGCGCTCGCCGGCTCGCCGCACCCACACGCCGCTCAAGCCGCCGGTGGCGCCGCCGAACAGCCCCAGGGCCCCGCTCTTCACGTGGTCCATCATCATGCTCAACGTGACGTCGCCACCGGTCACCAACAGGTCGCGACGGGTTCCGAGGCCGCCGCGCCTGCGCCCGGCGCCGCCGGAGTCGCGGTTCAGGCCGTAGGAGAGCACCCGGAACGGGAACAGCGTCTCGAAGATCTCCACCGGCGTGTTGCGGCAGTTGCCGTGGATGTGGTTCTGGGCGCTGTTGCCGTCGGTGGCCGACCGTCCGCCCCAGCCGCTCGCCTCGAAGTGGTAGTGGGCGTAGTACTCGCCGGTGCCCGGGTGCACCCCGCCGAACAGGAAATTGCAGGAGGTGGCGCCCTCGGAGGCCATAGTCCGTTCCGGGACGGCCGCGGCCAGCGCGCGCAGGATCACACCGACGATGCGGGGCTGGGTCTCGGTGTTGCCGCCCACCGACGGCCCCGGGTAGCGCACGTTCACGATCGAGCCGGGCGGCGCGATGATCGTGATCGGCCGGTAGCAGCCGGCGTTGCGCGGGATGTGGGTGCCGGTGACCTGCAGCACGGCGTTGTAGGTGGCCGAGGCGGTGACGCCGAAGGTGGCGTTGATCGGGCCGCGTGCCTGCGGGTCGGAGCGGGTGAAGTCGACCAGGACGCCGCCGTCGCGCACCACGACGGTGACGCGGATGACGTACGGGTCGCCGGTGATGCCGTCGTCCTCCAGGACTTCCTCGGCCTCGTACTCGCCGTCGGGGATGGCGGCGATCTCGGCACGCATCAGGCGCTCCGAGTAGGCGATGAGCTGGCGGGTCGCGGCCAGCACGGCGGCGGCGCCGTAGCGGTCGAACAGCTCGTGGCAGCGCCGTTCGCCCACGTTCAGGGCGCCCAGCATGGCGTGGAAGTCGCCCCAGGTGGCGCGCGGCGTGCGGTGGTTGGCCATGACGATGCGCCAGATGTCGCGGTTGTGCTCGCCGCGGCTCATGAGCTTCACGGGGGGCAGGCGCAGCCCTTCCTGGAACACCTCGGTGGCGTTGCTCGCGAACGAGCCGATCACCATGGCGCCGATCTCGGCGACGTGGCCGATGACCGCCACGAACAGGCGGAGCTCCTCGCCGTCGAACACGGGCTTCAAGAGCAGGTGCTCGGGCAGGTGGCAGCCGGCGCGGTAGGGGTCGTTGTGGATGACCACGTCGCCGGGGGCGAAGTTGTCGGCGCCGATCTCGCGGACCGTCCAGCGGACGGTGTGCGTCATCGCGCCGAGCTGCGCCGGGCAGAACTCGCCCTGGCCGACCAGCTCCGCTTCGGCGTCGAAGACCGCACACGAGAAGTCCTTGGACTCGCTGAAGATGGGCGAGTAGGCCGCCTGCATCATGGCGGTGCCCATCTCGCGCGTGATGTTGGCCAGGCGGTTGTCGATGATGGCCAGGGTGACCGGATCGAGCGCCGCTGCTTCGGCGGCGGTGCCGGCAGCGCCCGCGGTGGACGCGGCTGCCTCGCCTTCCGGCAGCGCCACGCGGAAGATGCCGTTGCGCAGCACCGACAGGGCGTGGCCGGCCGGGACCAGCGTCGTCGAGTCCAGTTCCTCGACGATCAGCGGGCCCGTCAGCGTGCAGGCGGCCGGCACCGCGTCACGCCGGTAGACGGGACAGGCGGGATGGGCGCTGGCGCCGATCCGCACCGCGTGGCGCTCGCGCGGCGCAGGCGGCGGCCCCGGCGCCAGCTCGGGCAGGGCGGGTGTGGCGGTGGCGCCGAGCGCGGTGACGTTGAAGTGGATGATCTCCACCACCTCGCCGGGGAAGTGGTGGCCGTAGAAGCGGCGGTGCGCCTCGCCGAAGTCGTCGAGCAGGGCCTTGAGGGCATCGTCGGCGACCGGCCCCGGGGGGACGGGTACGTCCTGCTCGTAGTTCTGGCCGGCGTAGCGCATGCTGATCGAGCGCTGCACGACCGGCTGGCCCGCGCATCCCTGCTCATGCGCCTCCGCCGCCGCCTCGCGTTGCAGGCGCTTCAGGGTGGCGTCGATCTCGGCGGCCTCCGCCAGGTCCGACCGATGGAAGCGTGTCGCGCGCCTGTCCACGCGGACATCGGCGGCCAGCGCCCCGAACGCGGAAGTGAGTCCCGGGTGCGGAGGTACGATCATCTCCCGCATCCCGAGAGCCGCGGCCACCGCCGCGCCGTGCAGGGGCCCGGCGCCACCGAAGGCGACCAGCGCGAAGCCGCGCGGGTCGATGCCGCGCTCCACGGTCAGCACGCGGATGGCGTCCGCCATCTGTTCGTTCACGAGATCGACGATCGCCGTCGCGGTCTCTTCCATGCTCATGTCCAGCGCGCCACCCAGCTCTTCCATCGCGTGACGGGCGGCCGCGGCATCGAGCCGCATCTCGCCTCCCAGAAAGGAGCCGGGATCGATCCGGCCGAGCACCAGGTTGGCGTCGGTGACGGTCACCTGCTCGCCGCCGTGGCCATAGCAGACCGGGCCCGGCGTCGCGCCGGCGCTCTGCGGCCCCACCCGCAACATGCCGCCCGCATCGATCCAGGCGATCGAGCCGCCGCCGGCGCCGACGGTGCGCAGGTCGACGCTGGGCGCCGACACCGGCAGGCTGAAGTCCACCTCGTAGCCGGTCGTGTAGGAGATCTGCCCGCCGAGCACCAGGGCCACGTCGGTGCTGGTGCCGCCCATGTCGAAGGTGATCAGGTCGTGGCGGCCGGCCTGCTCTCCGAAGTAGCGTCCGCCGATCACGCCGCCGGCCAGTCCGGACAGCATGGTGTGGGCCGGCAACTCCCTGGCCGCGGCCGCGGCCACCTGTCCGCCGTTGGACTTCATGATGGTGAGGGCGCCGCCGAAGCGGCGCTCGCCCAAGCCCTGCTCCAGCTCCTCGATCCAGCCCGACATGCGCGGTCTGAGGTAGGCGTCCAGGATGGCGGTGCTGCCGCGCTCGTACTCGCGCCACATCGGCGCGATGGTGCAGGCGGCCGAGACCGGCAGGTCGGGGAAGCGGCGGCGGAGGAACTCGGCCAGCCGCCGCTCGTGCTCGGGGTTCACGTAGGAAAACAGCAGGTTCACCGCCAGCGCCGCGCCGCGCGCGGGCGCCCCGCCATGCTCGGCGAGCCGCTCCGCGACCAGGCCGGCGACGCGCTCCAGCTCGTCGCCGGTCAATTCCGCGAGCACCTCGCCGCCGGCCGCCACCCGCTCGCGCACGCCGATGCAGTCGCGGCGCGCGACGAACGGCACCGGCTTCTGCCACTGCAGGTCGTACGGGTCTTTCTTGTCGATCCGCTGGATGAACGGCACGTCCTGGAAGCCGTCCGTGGTCAGGTAGAGCACGCGGGCGCCGCGCCGCTCCAGCACGGCGTTGATGCCGAGCGTGGTGCCAAGCACCAGCAGCGACAGCTCCTCGGCCGGAACGCCGGAGCGCGCGAGCGCGTCGAACACGGCGCGGCCCGGCTGGGCCGGCGTCGAGGGCACCTTGGCGATGTGCAGCAGGCCGCGGCCGTCCGTGTCGACCGCGACCAAGTCGGTGAAGGTACCGCCGGTATCGATGCCCATGCGATACGCCATCGCCCCGCTCCTCCGGCTCCTACGTGCGCTCGGGAGGCGGATTCCCGATCCGCCCGTACCGCGGCACCCAGTAGGTGGCGTGGATGCGCTCGCAGGCGGGGCCGCAGAACCGCTTCACGCGCCCGCGCTCCTCTACCACCCAGACGCGGCCGGCGACCATCTGCCCGCAGAGCTCACAGTGCACGATGTCGGTCGCGTACCACGCCGTGTCGAGCTGCCGCCAGCCGGTCACGGGGGCATCCACATCGCGAGCATTATGACCACGTTTCCTCCGGATGGTAGTCTGACCCGTCGTGGCGCGGTGGATGGCGCGGTGGCCGCCGGTGATCGCCGGCCTGTCGCTGGTCGTGTCCGCGTGCTCCAACCCGCTGATCGGCACGTGGTCGGGAAGTTGCGCCGCTCGGGACGGAGACGCCACCGCGGAGATCAGCCTCACGTTCAGGGACGACAAGGTCACCGTATCCACGGAGGGGAACGTGTCCAGCGGGACGTACCAACGGAAGGGAGACCGGCTGACGCTGGAGGTGGACTCCTGGTCCGGCTCCGCACGCTTCGAGCAGGTCCGCTCGGAGCTGACGCTGGAGTACGAGGACGCTCCCGCGTTCACCTGTACCCTGAACCGCGTGAAGGCGTTCAGCCTATAGGTGCGATCGGAACGCGATCGCAGCCCGTCGAGGAGGTCCCATGCAGCCGGCCCAGCACTTCGTCAACACGCTCGGACTGAAGATGATCCGCGTCGGCGCCGCCGCGTTCGACGCGTGGACCCCGTCGTTCGCCGACGCCGAGACCGCCTCCGTCGAGGTGTCCGGCGGCCTGGAACGGCCGCCGCTGCCGCACCGGGTGGAGCTCCCCGGCGACTTCTACCTGGCGCAGGTGCCGGTGACCAACGGCCTCTACCGCCGCTTCGTGGCGGAGACCGGCCACCGCACGCCGGGCGGCGAGCTCTTCGACATCGACCGCGTGAAGACGGGCAAGGGCTTCTCCGGCGTAATCCAGGTCAGCGAGGGGGTCGAGGCCTGGGAGCGCGACGGCTTCACGTCCGACGAGCAGCCGGTCGCCGGCGTCAACTACATGGACGCGGTCGCGTTCTGCGCGTGGCTGTCGGCGGCGGAGGGACGCACCTACCGCCTGCCCGAGGTCTACGAGTGGGAGTATGCCTGCCGCGCCGGCACCGACACCCTGTTCTGGTGGGGCGACCGGCCGGATCCGCGCTTCATGAACTACGCGGTGTCGCGTATCGGCCATCCGACGCCGGTCGGCTACTATCCGCCGAACCCGTGGGGGTTCCACGACCTGCACGGCAACGTGGCCGAGTGCTGCGAGCAGATCGGCCGGCCCGGCGGCGTGCAGAAGGGCGCCGCCTGGAACTACCCGGCCACGCTCACCGGCGCCGACATCTATGTCGACGTGCGCGGCACCTTCATGCCGCACATGCCGATCACCCGCCGCACCCTGGAGATCGGCTTCCGCATCTGCTGCGACGCCGGTGAGGTGCCGGCGCCGGGCAGCGCGGAGGGCAGGCCGATCGTACTGGCGGGCGGTGCCGGACCGGAGCTGTCCCCACTCTCGATCACGCTCGGAGAGACGCTCGACTTCGGCACAACCGGCACGCAGATCCACTCGTTCCTGGTGACCGGATCCGGCCGCTGGCTGATGAACGACCGCCGCTCCGACGACCGCGGGGCCACCTGGGAGCCGTGCACGATGCTGGCGTTCAACGCCCTGCAGCTCCGCGACGGGACGATCATCCAGTGCACGGGCCCCGGCGCGCGCTCCTCGGGATGGGACTTCGAGGGCATGTCCGGCGGCTTCGGGACGATGCGGGTCACCGTCTCGACGGACGACTGGCAGACGGTCAGCACCTGCGACGCGCCGATCGAGATCCCCCTGGGGGTGCAGTTCGGCTCGGACGCCGCCATGGTGGAGCTGGAGGACGGGACGCTGCTGATGGGCCTGTACGGCTGGATGGACGGCGACCAGGTGCGCGAGGACAACCCGATGTTCCCGATCGTCGACGGCGCCTACAAGACGCGCGTGATCGCCGTCGTGTCGGAGGATCGCGGGCGCAGTTGGCGGTACCGGGCGACGATCTGCAACCACCCGGAGATGGGGCGCGAGGGCGCCAACGAGACCACCATCATCGCGCTGCCGTCAGGCGACCTGTTCGCGGCCATGCGCACCGGACTGCACGGCTACCGCGACCGCCACGGCCGCGAGCACCTGGACGAGCCGCTGCTGTGCGCCTGGTCGCGCTGCGACGGGCGAAGCTGGAGCGAGCCGTCGCGGATCCACGTGCGCGACCGGCTGGTCACCGGCATCTGGCCGCGGTCGGTGCTCACGTCCCGGGGGGTGCTCGCGGTGCTGCGCTCGCGCCCCGACGGCAGTGTCATCTTCAGCCCGGACGGCACCGGCACGGTGTGGACGGAAGAGGTCGTCTACCGGACGGAACGGGGCGGCGGCAGCATGGACGGCATGGCGATGATCGGGCCGGACACGCTGCTGGCGGTGTACGTGGACGAGATCACCATGCAGGGCGGCGAGCGGATCGGCCACGTCAGCGCGCTGCCGATCACGGTGCGCAAGAAGGGCTGACGGCTGGCACCCAACGGGAACGTACGGTAACGTCAGGCGTTGCGGTCGAGTCGAGGGAAGCCGCAGGCCCGGATCTCGATCGCTCCTGGAGGATGAAGAAGTGGCTGACAACGCGTCCCAGGCGTATCCGGCGCGGCTCTCGGTGGCGTACCCCGACGGGCCGCGGGACCGGCTCTCGGTATTGGTGCGGATCCTTCTTGCCATACCGATCCTGATCATCGGCGCCCTCGTGACCGGATCCTCCCAGACCGGCCAGGCGGATCCCGGCTGGGACTTCGGCCGCACCGAGGCTCTGGTGGGCGCGATCGGGTTGTTCCTGGCCACGGCGCTGATGATCCTGTTTCGCCAGAAGTACCCGCGCTGGTGGTTCGACTGGAACCTGGAGGTGGCGCGGTTCACCACCCGGATCAACGCCTTCGTCCTCTTGCTGAGAGACGACTATCCGTCCACCGACGAGCGGCAGGCGGTGACGGTGGACATCGACTACCCGGATGCGAAGAACGATCTCAACCGCGTGTTGCCGCTGTTCAAGTGGTTCCTCGCCATCCCGCACTACATCGTGCTGAGCGTGCTGGGTACGGTGAGCGTCGTGGTGGTCGTGCTCGGCTGGTTCGCGGTTCTGATCACGGGGAAGCTGCCGACGTGGATATTCCAGTACCTGGAGGGCCTCATGCGCTGGGGGCTCCGCGTCGCCGCCTACGCGTTCCTGCTGGTGACTGACCGCTATCCGCCGTTCCGGCTGGGCGAGTAGTACCCCATCAAACTGAGGTCGACCGGTGCCAATGCACGCACCCCCAAACTCCAGTTTGATGGGGTACTAGCGTCCCCCGATGATCTGACCGGTCGCGGGCGCGGGATCCGATCGGCAGGTCGAGGATGGTCCGCTTCGCCCTCAGACGGCTGGTCCACAGCGGGGCGCTGAGCGCGTCGCTGCTGCTGGCGGCGGTCCTCTGCGTCGCCGCGGTGGCGAGTGTCCCGATCTACACGCGCGGGGTCCTGCAGAAGCTGCTGCGCGCCGATTTGGAGGGGCTGCAGCACGCCGGAGCGACGTTCCCCGGACGGATCCACGCGGAGCTCGATTTCTCCCGCCCCGCGCGTGGCGGCGACGGCTTCGCGCGGTACCGGGCCGTCGATGCGGCGATCGGGCCGCTGGTCGGCGACTTGGGACTGGGCCTGCTGGCCGGCACGCGGCAACTCACCCTCGGCCCGGTGTTCTTCCAGCCCCGAGGGCGGCCGGGGGCGCGGCGGCTGATCAAGGTTGAGGCGCTGTCCGGCCTTGCCGAACACGTGCGGATCACCCGCGGCCGCATGTTCGGCAGTGCCGGCTCCACCGCTGCAGCGGACGGGCCGTACGAGGCGATCGTGACCGAGCGCGCCGTCGCGCAGCTCGACCTGCGGCTCGGCGCCACGTACGAGCTCGATCGGCCGTCGCCCGACGGAGCGGGGCCGCTGGCGGTCACGGTGGTCGGCGTGTTCACGCTGGCCGATGAGCGCGATCCGTTCTGGTTCCTGCCGCCGCGCTTCTACGACGGCAGCTTCCTGGTCGACGACGGACGCTTCCGGCGGGAGTTGCTGCACGCGGGCTCCGAGGGATTGAAGGCGGCGCAGTGGCACTACGCCGTGGACTACCACCAGTTGACCGTCGGCGACCTGCCGCGGGTGGAGCGCGTGATCGACGCCTACGCCCGCCGCGCCGCGGATATCGGTCTCCGGTGGCGGGTAGCGTTCCGGGACACGCTCGCCGCCTATCGGGAGCGGGCGTACCGGCTGCGCGTGACGCTCTGGTTCCTGCAGGTGCCGGTGCTCGTGGTGCTGCTGCTGTTCACGCAGGCGATCGCCCGCGCGCGGGTAGAGTCAGAACGGGTCGAGCTTGCCACCTTCATCGGCCGCGGCGCGCACGCCGGCCAGCTCGCGAAGCGCGCGCTGGTCGAGGGCGCGCTGCTGGCGGTGGTGGCGCTGCTGATCGGCCTGCCGGCGGGCTTGGTGCTCAGCCGGCTGGTGGGCGCGTCGGCGGGGTTCCTGAACTTCGTGCAGCGCCAGGCGCTGCCGGTGACGGTCGACGCGGGCGCCTGCGGTGCGGGAGCGGCGGGAGCACTGCTGTTCCTCCTGGCCATGCTCGGCTCCACGCTGCGACACACGCGACGTACCATCGTGCACGGGGTCAGCCACCAGGAGCGCGCCGTCGCGGCCGGGACCCTGGAGGCCGGGCGCAACGGTCGGGCCGCCGCGGCCGGGGCAGCGCTGATCGCGGTGGCGCTGTACGGCCTGTTGCGCGCCTCGGCGCAAGAGGCCGTCCTGGAGCGGACCGGCACCGCCGGCGCCGATCTCCCGCTCGATCCGTTGCTGTTCGCGGGCGCCGCGCTGTTCACTCTGGGCGTCGCGCTGCTGTTCGTGGCGCTCTTTCCGTACCTGGTCGGTCTTGTCTTCACGTCCGGCCGCCGCATCTGGAGCCCGGCGTGGTATGGAGCGCTGGCGCGCCTGGGCCGTGGCGGCGGGGAGCGCATGAGCGTGATGCTGTTTCTGACGCTGGCGTTCGCGTTCGGGGCGTTCTTCAGCATCACCGCGCGCACCGTCAACGCCGCCGTCGAGGACCGCATCCGTTATCGCGAGGGAGCCGATCTCGTCATCGAGCCGCTATGGAGCAGGCAACCCGCTGCAGCCGCGGGCGGTCCCGCCGGCTACCGGTACGTGGAGCCGGACCTGCGGCGCTACGCCGGGATCGACGGCATCGAAGGGGTCACCGGCGTCCTGCGGCGCTCCGGGGTGACCGCCGTGATCGGCGGCGGGCGCGGCACGGTGGTCGAGCTGATGGCGGTGGTCCCGGACGGTTTCGCGGAGGTCGCCTGGTTCCGGGCCGGCCTGCTGCCCGCGCACCGCCATCACTACCTCAACGTGTTGGCCGCCGACCCGCGGGCCATGCTCCTGTCCACCACGTTGCAGCGCGCGTACGGCATCGAGCTCGGCGCTCCGGTCAGCCTGACCTGGGCCGGCCAGGCGCCCCTTGCCGGCCATGCCGCCGCGTTCGTGGACTTCTGGCCGGCGTACGACCCGCACCGGCACCACCTGGTGGTCGCCAACCTGGCGTACGTGCATGCCAGGATGCAGATCGAGCCGTATGAGCTGTGGGCCGAGCGTGCGAGGGGCGTCGACAACCGCACCATCGTGGACGGCATCGACCGCGCGGGCGTGCGCATCAGCGCGCTCACCGACACCGGCGCTCAGGTCAGCGCCGCGCGGCGGGAGCCTGCGATGCTCGGCCTCAACGGCACGCTCACGATCGGTTTTCTGCTGGTCACCGGGGTCGCCGCCGCCGCGTTCGTCATCGCCGCGGCGATCTCGCTCCGCTCCCGGCAGGCGGAGTTGGCCGTGATCCGGTCGATCGGACTGTCGCGCCGCCGCGTGGTGGCCATGGCGGCGTGGGAGCAGTTCCTGGTGGCGCTGTCGGCGGTGGTCGTGGGTGTGGTGCTGGGCGCGGTTGCCGCCAGGATCTACGTGCCGACGATGCAGGTGGTGGCAACCGCCGCCGAACGCGTGCCGCCGCTGCGCGTCGTTGCCCTTACAGGCGACTTCATCCGTCTCTATGCGATCGCGGCGGCGACGTTCATCGCCGGCGCGCTGGTGGTGGGCGGCCTGATCGGGCGGCTCCGGATCCACCAGGCCATCCGGTTGGGGCAGGAGTGATGCGTTCGGGCGCGGCGAGGGTGCGGATGGCGGCGGCATGGCTGGCCCTCCTGCCGGCGCTTTCCGGATGCCTGTTCCCGCGCGAGGAGGAGCCGCTGGCGCCGCCGCTGATCCGCCCGGCGGTGATCACCTACCGGACGGTTCCGGCGCTGCGCACAACCATCGAGCAGACCGTGGTGGTGACCGGGCACGTCACCTACCGCACGCAGAGCGCGGTCGCCTTCGAGCGTGGTGGCGGCAGGCTGCTTCGCATAGCCGTGGAGTTCGACGAGCGCGTGCGCGCCGGGGAACTGCTCGCCGAGCTGCGCAACGAAGATCTGCGGGTTCGACTCCGCGAGCGGGAGATCGCGCTGCGCAAGGCGGAGTTGCACCACGAGCGGGCGCGGGCGACCGGCGCCGACCGCATCGGGACGGAGCTGGCGGCCCTGGACGTGGAGCTGGCCGCGCTGCACCTGGAGGCCGCGCGCCGGGATCTGCTCGGCACCGAGCTGCGCGCTCCCATGGACGGCGTGGTCACCTACACGCTGCCGGCCGCTCCGGGCGATCACCTCGACCCGTTCGTGACGGTGGTGCGGCTTGCCGACCCGGCCGCGCTGGTGGTCGAGTACCGCGGCGCCGAGGCCGACCGCTTCGAGCTCGGCGTGGAGGTCGAGTTGACCGTCGGCTCCGAGAAGGCGCAACACCGCGGCCGGGTGATCGAAACGCCGTCGTCGATGCCGCCTGCGCGGCTGACGCAGGAGCCCGCGGCGCGTGACCGGATCCGCATCCGGATGCTCGAACCGCCGCCGGAGTTCTCCTTCGGCCAGTCGGTCCGGGTCGTGTTGACCGAGGAGCGCCGCGAGGACGTGGTGGTCATCCCGCGCAACCTGGTGCGCAGCTATCTGGACGCCGACTACGTGTACGTGCTGGACGACGGCGAGAAGCAGGAACGGGCCGTCGAGGTCGGGCTGGTGACGGCGAGCCAGGCGGAGATCGCGCGCGGCCTGGACGCCGGAGAGCAGGTCATCGTCCGGTAGTGAGGCAGGCGGACGGGAACCGGAGCCGCCTGCCGGACTAACGGACGCCGTTGGGCCGGCGCGGCGACTCGGCGCTACCGGGCGCTGTCCGGTTCCGGGGCGCCGAGCGCAGCGCGAACGGCGTGCAGATAGGTGCGGCTCACCGGAATCTCCTGCCCGGTGGTGAGCCGCAGGATCGTTCGCCCGTCCTTCGGGATCACGCGTTTCATGTAGCGCCGTGATACCCAGTACGAGCGGTGCACCTGCAGGCCGTGGGCGCTGAGCTCGGCCACCGCATCCGCGAATCTCATCAGGATGAGGCCCGAGCCCGCAGGCGTGAACGCCTTGACGTAGTGATCTTCGACCTTGAGGTAGATGAGGTCGGTGCCGAGCTTGCGTGGCAGCCGGTCGAATACCGAACGTGGCCGCGTCAGCGGTGTCGCGGCGGCGCGGGCCGCCGGCCGTACGGCGCTCCCGGTGAGTTGCTGGCGGCTCGACCCGGCCTCCGGCGCAGCGGCCGCATCGGCGTTGCGCACGACGGCTGGCAGATGGCCGTGGTCGCAGCGATGGCGGGCGACTTCGGCATCGTCGGCCCGGCTGGAAGCCGCAGGCCGTTCGGTCGCTTCCGGTCGCTCCGGAGCACCGTTCAGCTTGACGCGCTGCAGGGCGATGAAGTGGATCAGGAGCGTCGCCGGCATCAGCACGGCCAGGACACGAAGGTACGTGACCGGCAGTCCTCCCACGCACTCGGGCCGGATCAGCTGATCGATCGTGCACACGACACCGGTCGCGGGAACGGCCGCGAGCAGCGTGGCGCCTGCCAGGCCGATGGTAGCCGTCCGCGGCGTGCTGTCGCGCAGCCAGTACAGCGCCACGGCGCTCATGCAGAAGCACACGGGCCAGGCGACGAAGTACCACAGCGACCAGTAGCCTAGTCGCCGGAGCGTGGACAGCTGCTCGAAGGTGCTGATGGGGCCGATGATGGTGAACACGGCCACGACCGCAGTGAGGGCGGCAAGGACGTCCCGGATCATGCGCGGCGTCAGCAGTTCCCGGTACTCGTAGCGCATAGCCTGCGGTCGATCGGCGCCATCCGGGAACATCGCCAACTTCCCGGAGCGTATCTGCTCCGTCGAAGGACCTGTTACTTCTTCCACGGAAGTCCTCCTGTCGTTCGTCAACTCATGTCTGTTGGCAATATATGAACGCCGGTTCCGGAGTAGCAAGTTGCAACCAGGCAGTGCGAGTGCGGTATCAAGAAGGCTGCCGAGAGCGTGACCGATGTCCGTGATTACCCGGAGTTGATATGCGCTTCATCGGCTCTTCCTTGAGCGTATTTCGGTTCCTTGCATGGCCCGGGAAAGTTCAATTGATTACGCGCTATCGAACGGAGCTCGCACGTACGCCCCGTGGTCGGAGTCCGGATACGGCCGCACCGGGACACACCAACCGGACAGCGAGCCGGTGGTGACGGTCGCGCTCCCCGGCACGGACCCCGCCATCGAAGGTGAGCATGCGCTGCTTCACATCGTGGTACACGCTGCCGGCTGCTCGGCGACCATCTCGACCCGTTCGTGACGGTAGTGCGGATTGCCGACCCGGCCGCGCTGGTGGTCGAGTACCGCGGCGCCGACGCCGACCGCTTCGAGCTCGGCGTGTCGGTCGACCTGACCGTCGGCGCCGAGCAGGCCGCAGCACCGCGGCCGCGTGATCGAAACGCCCTTGTCCGTGCCGCCGGCGCGGCTGACGGAGGAACCCGCGGCGCGTGACCGGATCCGCATTCGCATGCTCGAACCGCTGCCGGAGCTCTACCTCGGCCAGGCGGTCCGGGTAGCGCTGACCGAAGAGCGCCGCGAGGACGTGGTGGTCATCCCGCAGCAACCTGGTGCGCAGCTACCTGGATGCCGACTACGTGTACGTGCTGGACGGTGGTGAGAAGCTGGAGCGGGCGGTCGAGGTCGGGCTGATGACGGCAAGCCAGGCGGAGATCCTGCGCGGACTGGACGCCGGCGAGCAGGTCATCGTCAGGGACGCGTACGGGAGGCGGCGTCAAGTTCTCGGGATGGACGCAAACACGATGGAGCATCTACGTTGTCTGAGACATGTCGGAAGATAGGGATCGAGGTGATCGAGCCCGAAGAGACAGACGCGCCGTGACGTTGGATCGCCCTCACTGGACGCTGGAGGTCATCGTGCGCTTGCCTAGGATCGTGGCCGCAATGGTACTGGCGCCACCGCTGGCCCTGGCTTTGTCCGCTGCAGCGTACGCCGAGGCTGTCGCCGAGCAGGAGTTAACCGCGTTGCCAGCCGTCGTCGATGTCCGCACCGCAGCGGAGCAGGGGAACGCCATGGCACAGGTGCTGCTCGGCCGCCTGTACACCACCGACCTGCTCCTCTTCCGCGAGGACTTCGTCGAGGCGTACCGCGCGGCAGGGGTCAGCCCGTGTTTCTGCACCGTGCCGGCTGATTACGGCCAGGCGGTCCGATGGTTCGGACGCGCCGCCACGCAAGGGAACGCTCAAGGACAGGCCTTGCTCGCATACCTGTACTACCATGGCAAGGGAGCGGCGCAGAACCATGTCCGGGCGTTCCAGTTGTTCGAGAGCGCTGCCGAGCAGGGGCACGCTTGGGCGCAGTCATGGGTCGGGTACCTGTATGCCGCCGGCGAAGGGGTAGCGCAGGACCACCTTGAGGCTGCCCGGTGGTATAGGCTCGCGGCCGAGAAAGGGGACGCCTATGCTCAGCATCAGCTTGCAAACACCTACCGGTGGGGCGATTCGGATGATCGCGTGCGTGCGTATGCGTGGCTGCTCCTTGCCGCTGCGCAAGGAGAAGATGGGGCCGAACCCGAGCGCGAACTGGCAGCCACGCGGTTGACCGACGAACAGATCGCCGAAGCGAAAAGCCTGGCATGGGAGTTCTGGGGCCGGCTGGTATCGTCACAGCAACCATGAGCCCGTCGGGCGTCGGCCGGCCGTGCCGGTGCTTCTACGTCTCCGCCCGCGGCGACGACCGCTGGTCCGGCGCCGTCCCAGCGCCGTCCGCAAGCGCGGGACGGGACGCCGACGGGCCGTTCGCCACCCTCACCCGTGCGCGCGACGGGATCCGGGCGCTCAGGGCCCAGGGACGGATTGACGGACCCGTCGACGTGCTGGTGCTGGGCGGTACCTATCGGTTCAGCGAGCCGTTGACGCTTGACGCCCGCGACTCCGGTACGCCCGACCATCCGGTCACGTACGCCGCGTTTCCGGGCGAGCGGCCGGTCCTGAGCGGCGGCCGGGCGCTGACCGGCTGGGAGCCGTACGGCGGCGCGATCGTGCGGTGCGCGGTGCCGCCCGGAACGATGTTCCGGCAGCTCTTCTGTCGCGACCGGCGCCAGGTCAGGGCTCGCTGGCCGGCGCGCGATCCGGCCGATCCTCGCTACGGCGGCTGGGCGTTCATCGACGAGGTGCTGCCGAAGGCCGAAGGAGACGAATACCCGCGAACGTTCCGCTGCGGTCCCGAGCGGCCGCCGCGGCGGTGGGCCAGACCGCGGCAGGCCGAGGTCTTCATCCACCCGTGGCTGTGCTGGCTGAACGACATCATCCCGGTCGAGTCCGTGGACGGGTCGGGCACGATCACGCTGACCCGATTCGCCCACCACGGCAAGCACGAGCTCACGGTCGGCAACCGGTTCGTCGTCGAGAACGTGCTGGAGGAGCTGCGCGGTCCCGGCCAGTGGTGCCTGGACGCCGAGGCCGGCACCGTCTACTTCTGGCCGCCGGGCCCGCTTGCGGAAGGCGAGGTCGTCGCGCCGGTCACCGACCGCATCTTCGAGCTGCGCGGCACCGCCGCGGAGCCCGTGCACGACATCGCCATCAGCGGCTTCACCTTCGCCCATACCCGCTCGCCGTTCCCCGAACACCAGCACGGGGAGACCTTCCATTCGCCCGGACTGCGCGGCGGCACCGTCCACCTGGAGCACGCCGAGCGCTGCCGGATCGAGCGCAACACCTTCCGCGCGGTCGGCGCCGACGGCGTCCACCTGGAGGGACCCAACGCCCACAACACCATCGCCTCCAACGAGTTCGCGTACCCCGGCGCATGCGGCGTGTCGGTCGCCAGCAACTCGAAGCAGAACACCGTCACGTGGATGGACCGGGAGGTGGTGGCCGAGCGCACCCGCGAGTACCCGCGTTTCACCGGCAACGTGGTTCGCAACAACCACATCCACCACAACGGCGCCATCAAGAAGCGCTGCGGCGCGATCCAGGTGTTCGCCATGAACAGCGTCGACAACGTGATCGCCCACAACCTCATCCACGACACCTCCGACAAGGCGGTGATGATGAAGGACGGCTTCGGGCGGATCACCGTCGAGTACAACCGCATGGAGCGCCTGGGGCTGGAGTGCGCGGACACCGCCGCGGTGATGTCGGAGTCGTGGTTCGTGCTCCCCGACGACCCGGATATGAACAAGGGCCTGGTGATTCGCAACAATCTGATCCGGGACGTGGTCGGCTGCGCTGCCTACGGGACGCCGATGAAGCGTGACTACGTGCGCGGCACCAGGGCCGGCGGCAGGATCTGGACGCCGTACTTCAACTGGGGGATCTACTCGGACAACACCGGCATGAGCATCCTGGTCTCCGGGAACATCGTCGCCGGCACGGTGCTGGGCGGCGTGTCGCTGCCGGTCGGCAACCCCACCGACATCCTGATCGAGAACAACGTCTTCGTGGACGCGCTGGCCAGCCAGGCCGACCTGCAGATCGGCGGCGGCCGGACGAAGGGCGAGGGTGCCTCCGGCAACCGCTTCGTGCGCAACGTCATCTTCTACACGACGCGCGATGCCGCCCTGCTGAACACCACCGAGCAGACCCGCAGCGCCTTCGCCGAGTGCGACCACAATCTGTACTGGCCAGCCGCGGGGCAGACGCCCGTGGTCAATGGCGTGCCGGACGGATCGTTCGAAGCGTGGCGGGCGCTGGGCTTCGACCGCCACTCCGTGTTCGCCGACCCGCTGTTCGTGGACTACGCGAACGGCGACTTGCGGCTGCGGCGCGAGTCGCCGGCGTTCGCGCTCGGCTTCCGGCCGATCGACGTGCACCGCATCGGGCTGGAGACGCCCGGCTCGGTAGGTGCCGGCGCGGGCTCGGGGCGGACGTGAGCGAACCGCTGCCGCAGGCCGGCTTCGTAAACTCGGTGGGGCTGCGGCTCTTGCGGGTCGAGCCCCGCCCGTTCGACGCCTGGGTGCCGAGTATGCGCCGCCGCGGCGAGCAGCAGGCGCGGGACGGCAAGCCGGACGCCGCGTTCGCGCTGAACCGGCCGCGCGTCCCGGAGCCGTCCGACCTCGCCCGGCCGTACTACCTGGCGGAGCTGCCGGTCACCAACGCCGTCTACCGTCGCTTCGTCGCCGCGACCGGACACCGGCAGCCGGGTGGCGTGGTGATGGACATCCACCGCCGCCTGCACGAGGGGGACACCTGGGACCTGGATGCGTTCGCAGGCGACGACCTGCCGGTGACCGGCGTGGACGACGGCGACATCACGGCCTTCTGCGCCTGGCTGTCCGATTGCGAGGGCCGGACCTACCGCGTGCCGACCATCAACGAGTACGAGTACGCCAACCGCGCCGGCACCGACGCCCTCTTCTGGTGGGGGCCACATCCGGACATGCGCCGCATGAACTTCGCGCTGTCTCGCATCGGCCACCCGCTGCCTGCCGGCTCCTATCCGGCCAGCCCGTGGGGGTTTCACGACCTGCACGGAAACGTCTGGGAGTACTGCGCCGACCGCGACTGGTTCATGGCCATGGGGTCGGCGTTCAACTCCCCCCAGGTCCTGACCGGCGCCGACGCATGGGGGAATTTCAACCAGGGGCCCAACCTGATGCGCCTGCTGAGCACCGGCTTCCGCCTGGCGTGCGACGGCGGCGAGGCGGCACGGCGCGGCGGATCGGAGCCGGCCGAACGGCCCACCGCGGTGACGGCGGCCGGCGGTCAAGGCCCGGTCATCCCGGCGCTGGAGGTCACGGTCGGCGATCGTATCGACCTGGGGCCGGTCGCGACCAACGCGGCGAACATGCTGGCCACTCGCGACGGCACCTGGGTGCTCAACGGCAAGCGCTCGACCGACCGGGGAAGGACGTGGCAGCCGTGCCCGCAGCTCGGCGAAGCGAAGTGCCAGCTCCGCGACGGCACGGTGCTCGCGGTGCTCGGCCCCGATTCCGGCGGCGTCCCCTGCCGGATCGACGCCCCGCTGTCCGGTCACGGGCGGATCTTGCTCGGCCGCTCCACCGACGACTGGGCCACGGTGGAGCAGATCGCCGCAGACGTGCACGTGCCGCTGGGCCGGCAGTTCCTGCCCGTGCGCGGCCTGGTGGAGCTCGACGACGGCCGGCTGCTGCTGACCATGTACGGGTACGTGGACGGCGACCTGATCCGCGAGGACTCGCCGGTCGCCTTCGAGCTGGATCCGGAGTGGATCAAGACGCGGGTGATCCTGCTCGAGTCCAGCGACGGTGGCCGGACTTGGCGGTACCGGGCGACGGTCAGCTATCGCCCCGACCTGACCAGCGAGGGGCAGAACGAGAGCGACCTGCTGATCCTGCCGGACGGCGACCTGATCGCGGTCATGCGCACCGGCATCCACGGCACCCGCGATCCGCACGGCCGCGAGTTCCTGGACCAACCGGTGCTGATGACCTGGTCCGCGGACGCGGGCCGCACCTGGACCGATCCGCAGCGCATCCACGTCGGAGACCGGCTGATCACGGGCATCTATCCGCGCCTGCAGCGCACCGCTTCCGGCGTGCTGGCCCTGTTCCGGGCGCGCCCCGACGGCAGCGTCGTGTTCAGCCCGGACGGCGCCGGCTCGCTCTGGACCGATGAGGTGTTCCATTACCGTGCCGAAGAAGGCCACCGCCACGCCGGCATGCAGGATCTGATCCCGGCCGGCCCGGACACCGTGCTGGTAACCGACGTGATCATCGACAGCGCCGCCGAGCGCCGGTATCACGTCGAGGGAGTGCCGATCACGGTCACCATGCGCTCGGCGGCCGACCGATCGTGACCGACAGCTTCGCGACCCTGGCGGATGCGGCGCGCAAGGTGATCGACCGCTGTCCATGGACGACGGTCCGGACGGTAGAGGAGTACGTCGAGTACATCCGCAGTGAAGCGGACGAGCTCATGGCCGCAGTCGCAGACGGCGATCGGCAGAACGTGAAGGAGGAGCTCGGCGACCTGCTGTTCACTGTCGTGGTCTGCATGCTGCTGGCCGAGCGGAGCGGCTCCTTCCCGGCGCGCGAGGTCATGGACGGCGTGGTCGCCAAGATGCGGCGCCGCAAGCCGTTCGTGTTTGACGGCACGCAGGTCACGGTGGAGGAGGCCAAGAGGCTGTGGGCGGAGGAGAAAGCGCGGGAGAAGCAATCCCGCTGACCGTCGCCCGGGCCTGTCGGCCGTGCTACGGTGCGGCATGTCTCAAGCGGAGCTACTGAAGCGTGCCGGGCGCATCTTCGTCGGCGGCACGATGGGAGAGTTTCACCTGCCGGAGGACGCCTCCATGGTGTTCGTTCGTGCGCAGGGCAGCAAGCTCTACGACGCGGACGGGCGCGAGTACGTCGACTTCCTGAACGGCAGCGGGCCGATGATCCTCGGCCACTGCCACCCGGCGGTGGTGGCCGCGGTGACCGAGCAAGTGCAGCGCGGCACCACCTACTTCGGCGTCAACCGGAAGGTCATCGAGCTGGGCGAGCGCATCGTCGATGCGTCGCCATGCGGGGAGAAGATCCGTTTCGTGGCCACCGGCTCCGACGCCGTCACCTTCGCCGTGCGCATGGCGCGCGCCTTCACCGGGCGCAGGCGTGTGCTGCGCTTCGAGGGCGGCTGGCATGGCGTCAGCGACTTCGCCCTGCACGGCGCCAAGCCGCTTGCGCCCAGCGCGTATCCGCGCGCCACGCCGGACGCCGCTGGCCTGCCGAAGGCGATGCCCGACGACCTGCTGCTGTCGCCGTTCAACGACCCGGAGATGGCGCGCCGGCTGATCGAGCGGCACGCCGAAGACCTGGCCGCGGTCTGCGTGGAGCCGCTGCAGCGCTGCATCCGCCCCAAGCCGCCGTTCCTCGAGACCCTGCGCGAGCTCACCGCCAGACACGGCATCATGCTCATCTTCGACGAGGTGGTGACCGGCTTCCGCATCGCCTGGGGCGGCGCGCAGGAGCGCTACGGCGTGGTGCCGGACCTGGCCGCCTACGGCAAGACGATCTCCGGCGGCCACCCCAATGCCGCGGTCTGCGGCCGCGCCGACGTGCTGGAGACCGTCAATCCGTGGCGGGCGCTCGACGACCCGCAGCGCACCTTCGTGTCCGGGACCTTCAACGGCAACCCGCTCTCGGCCGCGGCCGGCCTGGCCACGCTGAACGTGCTGGCCGAGCCCGGCACCTACGAGCGGCTCGACGCGATGGCTGACCGCATCCGTGCCGAGGTCGTTTCGATGGGGCGCGAGTTCTCCATCCCGCTGCTGGTCGGCGGCGACGGCCCGGTGCTGCAGGTGCTGTTCACGGAGGCCGACGAGATCGTCAACTACGAGAGCATGCTGTACGCCGACAAGGAGCGCGCGTTCCGCTTCGGCGTCGGCATGATCAGGCGAGGCTTCTTCGTCAGCCCGTACGAGAAGATCTACCTGTCGACCGCCCACACCGACGAGGATCTGGACCGCACGCTGGAAGCCATGCGCGAGGTGCTGAAGGAGCTGCCTGCGGCGGCATGAAGGCGGTCGTCAAGACGCGCCCGGAGCCGGGCAACGTCGAGTTGCTGGACGTCCCCGAGCCCACCGCCGGCCCGGATGACGTGGTCATCCAGGTCCACAACGCCGGCATCTGCGGCACCGACATCCACATCCTGAAGAGCGAGTACGTGATCCATCCACCGGTGGTGATGGGACACGAGGTGTGTGGCGAGATCGTCGAGACGGGGCCCGGCGTCACCGCCTTCGCCGTCGGCGACCGCGTCACCGTCAACCCGACCGCGGGCAGGCTGTGCGGGACCTGCCGCTACTGCCGCTCCGGCGCCCCGTTTTTCTGCGTCGACCGCGCGGGGCTGGGCAGCGGGATCGACGGCGGCTTCGCCCGGTACTGCGCGGCCCGTCAGGGGATCCTGTTCCGGGTACCGGACAGCCTCGACTCCTCAGTCGCTGCGCTGAGCGAGCCGCTGGCATGCGTCTACCAGGCGGTGGTCGAGCTCACCGGGATCAAGGCGGGCGAGCTGGTCGTGGTGACCGGCCCCGGCCCGATCGGGCTGATGGCGCTGCTGCTGGCCAAGGTGCGCGGCGCGCGGGTGCTGGTGCTCGGCACCGGCGCCGATGCCGTCCGGCTCGACTGCGCCCGCAGCCTGGGCGCAGACATCGTGCTCGATGTGGAACAGGAGGACGCGGCCGAGGTCGTCGCCGACCTGACCGGCGGCTACGGCGCCGACGTCGCCCTGGAGTGCTCGGGGGCGGCCGGCGGCGCCGCGCAGTGCCTGGAGCTGCTCAAGAGCGAGGGCTCGTACACGCAGGTGGGCATCTTCGGCGTGCCGATCCGGGTGAACCTGGACGCGGTGGTGATCAAGCAGCTCCGCGTCCAGGGCTCCATCTGCCACACGTGGCAGACCTGGGAACGCACGATGGCCTTCCTGGCGTCAGGCACGATCGACCTGTCCCCGTTGATCTCCACCCGCCTGCCGCTCACCCGCTGGCAGGAAGCGTTCGACGGCGTGTTGGCCAAGCGCTCGATCAAGACCCTCCTGTACCCCGACGACTGACCGCGCCGTGCAGCCGTAGCTGGGTTGTGGCAGTCTTCGAGGCGATGATCGAGATCGCGAGACAGGAGATTGCGCAGATTCCCTGCATCGTGCTGCGCGACACGCGCCTCCGCACGGCTCCCGTGGTGGTCCATTACCATGGGTGGACGGGTAGCAAGGGGGCTGTCGAGACCCCGGACCAGTCCCTGGTGCAACTGACGTCGGCCGGCTTCCTGGTCGTGGCGCCCGACTGTTACGAGCACGGCGAGCGCAGGACCGATGCCTGGTTTCGTGCCCAGTTCAACGGCTGGGCATTCGTGTGTCAGGCCATGGATCGGACCCGCCGGGAGGCAGCGGGGTTGCTGGAGGCGGTCATGGCACTGCCCTGCAGCTCTTCGGAGCAGCCGCAGGTGACCGGCACCTCGATGGGCGGGCTGATCGCGCAGATGGTGTTCGCCGAGAACAAGGACTACGTCTCGATGGTGTCGGTGGTGGGACGTTCCAGCTTCTTCCAGGCCGACGAGTGGTGCCGGCAGGCGCAGCGGGGCACCTGGTGCGACGACTGGTGCGCGCAATACGCGACGCAGTCGCACCCGGACCGGTTCACCGACCGGCCGGTCCTGTTCATCGACGGCGGTCTCGACACCGACTGCCCGGCGGCCACCAACGCGGAGACGGTGCGGCTGATCAATGCCGGTGGCGGACAGGCCGAGCACTTCGTGGACCCGGACGTGGGGCACGCGTTCTCGCCGATCATGCGCCGGAGGTTCGTGGACTGGGTGACCAGCCACGCCGACGGTTAACTGGCCGTCGTGTCGCGGCGGACGATCTCCTTCACGTCCTGGTAGCCGGCGCTCCGGGTGAGCTCCAGCGTGTCCGGGGAGAGGCGCCCCTGGATGGCCTCGGGCAGCTCTCGGTTGCGCTGGTACTGCGGCACGTAGCGCAGGACCAGGATCATGCGCGTACGGTCGCGGCCGCGCGGGGTCCACGGCAGCACCCCGTGGGTGACCAGCTCGTTCATGACCACCATGTCACCGGCTCGCGGGGTGATGTTGACGACGCCCTCCGGGAGCGCGTCGAGGGTCTCGATCGTGCCGTTGTTGAACAGCTCCGGCGGCCGCTCGAACATCGACTTGTGGGAGCCCGGCACCACCAGCAGGCCGCCGTCGCCCGGGTGGACGTCGCTGAGGTACGGGAACACCACGGTGTGGTCGCAGAAGATGCGGCCATCCCGTACCTCGTAGCGGATCGCGTCCCAGCCGAAGTCGTCGCGGGCGCAGTGCAGCCGCATGGCTTCTGACACGCCTTCCGAGGCGTCGTCGACCTGCAGCGTCCCGCTGGCCAGCCGCGGGCGCCCGCGCGTCAGCTCCGTGACGATCGGCCAGGTCGCCGGATGCAGGGCCAGCCGCTCCAGCGCTGGGTCGAACGCGAAGCCGTTCAGGTAGCGCTTGCCGTCGACGCGGAATCCCTCCGGCAACTCCTCCGGCGGGGTGGTGACGTAGCGCTCGGCTGCCGCCCGCGCCGCGGCCAGCTCCTCGGCGGCGAGCGCGTTCCTCACGAGCAGGTAGCCGTGCAGGTCGAACAGGTAGCGCTGTTCGGCCGTCATCATGCCGCTCGTTCTCTCGGCACGCGCCGGTGGGCCGCCGGCGGCACCGTGCGGTGCCGCCGCGACCCGATGGTCTCTAACCGGCCGCTGCGGTCAGCGCGCGGCGTACGAACACCTTGGCCAAGTGGCGGCGGTAGTCCTCGTCCGCGAACATGTCGGCGAGCAACTCGCGCCCGTCGGCCGCCTTGGCCGATGCGGCCTCGATCGTGGCGGCGTCGAGCGTTGCTCCCTGCAGGGCGGCCTCCACGCCGGCGTCCCGGAACGCGGCGCCGGCCACGCCGTTAAGCGCCACGCGCGCGCTCGTGCAGCGGCCGCCGTCGGTGGCGACCGACACGGCCGCGCCGCACACGGCGAAGCGTGAAGCGGGGTGAGGGAACTTCTGGTAGCTGCTGCCCGCGCCGCCCTGGTCCGGCACCTCCACGGCGGTGACGATCTCGCCTTCCTCCAGCGCGGTGGCGTACAGGTCGACGAAGAAGTCGCTGGCGGCGACCTGCCGGCTTCCGCCGGCCCCGCGCACGTGGATCACCGCGTCGGACGCCAGCAGCGCGGCCGGGTAGTCGGCCGCCGGGTCGGCGTGCGCGACGCTGCCGCCGATGGTGCCCTTGTTGCGCACCTGCACGTCGCCGATGACGGCGGCGGCCGCGGCCACCAGCGGCGCCCGTGACCCGACCACGTCGCAGCCGGCGATCCGCTCATGGGTGGCGGCCGCGCCGATGCACACGCCGCCGCCGCTCTCCTTGATGGCGGACAACTCGTCGATGCGGCTGATGTCGATCAGGGTGCCGGGCCGGTCGAGCCGCAGCTTCATGGCCGGCAGCAGGCTGTGTCCGCCGGCCAGCAGGCGGGCGTCGCCGTCGGCCTCGCCCAGCAGTTGCAGCGCTTCGTCGACCGATCCTGCGCGTCGATACGCGAATGTCGCGGGAATCACGTGGTACCTCCGTTGGCGTTCATGGCGCGCCAGACCCGTTGCGGGGTGAGTGGCATCTGCAGGTCCCGAACGCCCAGATGCCAGAGCGCGTCGACGGCGGCGTTCACGACCGCCGGCGTGGAGCCGATGGTGCCGGTCTCGCCGGCGCCCTTGACGCCGAGCGGGTTGATCGGACATCGCGTCTCGGTGCGGTCCACCTCGTACGAGGGAACGTCGTCGGCCCTCGGCATCGCGTAGTCCATGTAGGAGCCGGTGAGCAACTGGCCGGCGTCGTCGTAGGCGGCGCCCTCCAGCAGCGCCTGGCCGACGCCCTGGGTGATGCCGCCGTGCACCTGACCGTCGACGATCAGCGGGTTGATCACGCGGCCGACATCGTCGACCGCCACGAACCGCTTGAGCTTCACCTGGCCGGTGTCGGCATCGACCTTGACGACGGCGATGTGCGTCCCGAACGGGAAGGTGAAGTTCTCGGGGTCGAAGAACGAGGTGAACTCCAGCCCCGGCTCCACGCCGTCCGGATAGTTGTGCACGGTGTAGGCCTGCGCAGCCACCTCCTGGAAGCTCATGCCGCGGTCGGTGCCGCGCACCTTCCAGCCGCCGTCCACATACTCCAGATCCTCGGGCGACGCCTCGATCAGGTGGGCGGCGATCTGCGCGCCCTTCTCCTTGATCTTGCCCAGGCTCACGTGGATGGCGCTGCCGCCCACGGCGATGCTGCGCGAGCCGGCGGTGCCGTTGCCCATCGGGATCATGTCGGTGTCGCCGTGCACGATCTCGACGTCATCCATGGGGACGCCCAGCTCGTCGGCGACCACCTGCGCGAAGGTGGTGACGTGGCCCTGTCCGTGCGAGTGGGTGCCGGTGAACACCGTCACCTTGCCCGAAGGCTGCACGCGCACGGTCGAGCTCTCGTAGAAGCCGCCGCGCGCGCCCAGCGCGCCCGCCACCTTGGACGGCGCCACGCCGCACGCCTCGATGTAGCTGGAGAAGCCGACGCCGAGCAGGCGTCCCTCGGCCCGCGCGGCCGTCTGCTTGGCCCGGAACGCGGCCAGGTCGAACACTTCCAGCGCGCGATCCATCGCGCCCCCGTAATTGCCGCTGTCGTAGACCATCGCCACCTGCGTCTCGTAGCCGGGCTCGGTCACCCCGTCGAACGGCGGGATGAAGTTCTTGCGGCGAAGCTCCGCCGGATCCGTGCCGGTCTCGTGCGCGGCGGTGTCGACCAGCCGCTCCAGCAGATAGGTCGCCTCCGGCCGGCCGGCGCCGCGGTAGGCGTCCACCGGGGTGGTGTTGGTGAAGGCCGCGGTGACCTCGACGTGGACGGCCGGCGTCGTGTACTGGCCCTGCAGCAGCGTCCCGTACAGGTAGGTCGGGATCGCCGACGCCACCAGCGACAGGTAGGCGCCCATGTTCGCCTGCGTGCGCACCCGCAACCCCGTGAACTTCCCGTCGGCATCGAGCGCCAGATTGGCCGTGGTGACGTGGTCGCGGCCGTGCGCGTCGGTCATGAAGCTCTCGCTGCGCGAGGCCGTCCACTTCACCGGCCGGCCGATCCTGCGGGCGGCCCAGGTGACGGCCGCCTCTTCCGGGTAGTGGAAGATCTTGCTGCCGAAGCCGCCGCCGACATCCGGACCCACCACCCGCAGCTTGTGCTCGGGAAGGCCCAGTACGCCGCCCATGACCGCGCGGATCGTGTGCGGGTTCTGCGTCGAGGTGTACAGCGTGGAGCGGCCTGACGCCGCATCGAAGTCGGCCAGCGTGGCGCGCGGCTCGATCGCGTTGGGGATGAGCCGCTGGTTGATGAACTCCAGGGTGGTGAGATGGGCGGCGTTCGCACAGGCCGCGTCGGTGGCCTCGCGGTCGCCCAGGTCCCAGATGAAGGCGAGGTTGCCCTTCGCTTCCGCGTGGATCTGCTGCGCCCCGTCGGCGACCGCCTCCGGGACCGACGCCACGGCCGGCAGCTCGCGGTAGCTCACCTCGACCAGCTCGGCGGCGTCCTGCGCCTGCTCCAGGGTCTCGGCGATCACGCAGGCGACGCCGTCGCCGACGTAGCGCACCGTGTCGGACGCCAGCACCGGGTGCGGCGGCTCGTTCATGGGCTCGCCGGTGTTGAAGTCGACCTGCCACGCGCAGGGCAGGCCGCCGAGGCCGTCGGCCTCGACGTCGGCGCCGGTGAGCACCGAGACCACGCCGGGGGCCGCGGCGGCGGCTGCCGTGTCGACGCTATCGATCGCGGCATGCGCGTGGGGGCTGCGGACGAACGCGCAGTACGTCATGCCGGGAAGCTGGATGTCGTCCGTGTAGCGGCCGGCGCCGGTGATGAACTTCTGGTCCTCGACGCGCCGGACCGGTTTGCCGATTTGTGCCGTAGCCATGACCGCCTCCTACGTCAGGGTGCCGGCAGCGCGCTGCACGGCACGGACGATGTTGTGATAGCCGGTACACCGGCAGTAGTTGCCTTCCAACGCGTGGCGGATCTCCGCCTCGCTCGGCTTGTCGTTGCGCTCCAGCAGGTCGACCGCCGTCATGATCATGCCCGGGGTGCAGAAGCCGCACTGCAGGCCGTGCTCCTCCCGGAACGCCTCCTGCAGCGGATGCAGCGTGCCGTTGTCGGCCAGCCCCTCGATCGTGGTGATGTCGGCGCCGTCGGCCTGCACGGCCAGCATGGTGCAGGTCTTGACGGCCTTGCCGTCCACGATCGCCGTGCACGCTCCGCAACTCGACGTGTCGCAACCGACGTGCGTGCCGGTCAGACGCAACTCGTCGCGCAGGTGGTGCACCAGCAATCGCCGCGGCTCGACCTGGTGCTCTGATGTACAGCCGTTGACCGTCATGGTGACCGTTTCAGCCATCGCGTTTACTCCCTCACTCCGGTGGCGTGCCCGGAGTCGGAGGTCCGGAAGCCGGTACGCTCACCTACCGTCAATGATCGTCCGCAAACGCCCGGCGTCAAGTAGTCCAGGAACATCCGGGATCGGCGGAGTCATTTTAGGGCAGTTATGGAGGTCGCGAGATCCAACCGGAGGATGCGGAACCAACCCATCTTCGGATACCGAGACGGCGAAGGGAGGCCAATTTAGCTTGTAATATAATGTTAATAAATGTTAATTAACAGACAGCATTGAGACGCTTCGCGTCCGGCGCGAGCGGGTTGGGCGGCACCTGGAGTTCGGGTGACGATCGACGGCTGACGATGTTGCGCGGCGCGTCCACGACGCTCACATGGGCGGTCCTCATGCAGCTTCCTTCGGCGCCGAAGTGAGGATGTCGGTGGCCCGTGCCGTCGGCTTTCTGCGGGACGGCGCCCGACCGTCCGAGCCCCCGCCCCGTCTTCGGCGCCGAAGTGGTGCGGCGATCCGCGTTCAGCCGCCTGTTTGCGGGCATGCTGTCGGCGCCGGCCACCTGCGCGGGTCGCTGCGCCGGTGACCGCACGCCGCGGCATGAGCCTGCCGGCTGCGTCTTCGCCGCCGTAGTCCTTGCCTCCGCGCGCGTGGCGGCCCGCTTCGGCTCCGACGCGGCAGCCCGGTCGGAGCTCGCCCTCTGCTGAGTTGTCGGAGGTCGGTCGGCGCCCGCGGCAGCGCTGCGGGCACGGCCACGGCGCGGCGGACGAGCCGGATCGTGGCGGTCGAGGCCTTCGCGGACCAGCCGTTCCACGAGCTGCCCGAGCGTCATGCGCGGATCGATGTGCGAGAGCAGTCCCCGGAGTTGCTCCAGCCCGCGCTGACACTCCGCGTCGATGACCGCCTTGAGCTCCCAGCGCCCCTGGCCCATCGGCCGCATCCGATCGGCCGGCACCGCCAGCGCGGGATCCACGTCGGCCAGCATCTTCGCCACCTCGCGCGTGCTCTTGCCGACCGCCTGGTTCACCAGCGCCTGCTGCGCCGACAGGTCCAGCACCGGTCCCGGGCTTGGTTTCGGCGCCGGATTCCCCTGGGCCGACGGTGCGCGCACCGGCCGCGCCGAGCCGTCCGGCCGCAGAGCCAAGCCGGCCACGGTCCCGGCCCCGCGCGTCTGGCGCGATCGCTCTCGCTCCCGCCGCTCGAAGGCGGCCTGCAACTGGGCGGCCGCGTCCAGGGTGAGCGAGCCGTCCCAGAGCCGCTCGCGCACGCCGTCGAGCCGCGCGCACAGCTTCATGGCGCCGATCCGCCGCCAAGTGGAGGCGTCGGTGTAACCGAGCCCGCGCTTCACGTAGTCGAACAGGCTGGAGAAGCCGCGGTCCAGGTATGCCCGGCGAGCTTCGATCTCGCACAGGTGATCGATGACGAAGACATGGATCTGGTGGTCAAGGCTTGCGAGCTTGCGGGTCTGCTCCAGCAACTGGTCGTCCGACAGGCCGGCGACGGTGGAGGTGACCGCGGCGTACGAGGAGTGCGTTGACATGCCGTAAATATCATATGATAAATGATTTAAGTCAAGTATGCGAAGGTTGTTCAGGACCGTTCGGCAGCCGTGTCCCGGTGCCGCGGCCACAAGCCTGCGGCCTGAGTTTCGCAGCGTCAGGGCGACTCAGTACGAGCGGGCGAATACCACCTCGGCTGCGCCGCGCACGCCCGTGAAGGCACACGTCCGGCCGGCCGGTGAAGCCGCCCCGTTGTCGCCTTCGGAGCTCAGGATGCAGCGCGGGGTGATCTTCAGCCGCTTCAGCAGCTCCTGGGACGCGCCGTCTTCCTCGGCCTCGGCGGCCATGGGGGCGATGGCGAAGCCGGAGCGCTCCTCGTCCCGGAAGTAGTCCTCGAACGCTCCCAGGTCCTCGACCCGCTCGGTGTGGCCGTCGCGGAACGCGCGCGCGCGCTCCAGCAGGCCGTCCTGAAACTGGCCGAGCACCGCGGGCGCCTCGGCGGCGAAACGCTCGCGCGGCAGCGACTGCCGCTCGCGAGGTGGCTGATCGCGGCGCGCCACCGACACCACCCCGGCGTCGAGATCGCGCGGCCCGATCTCGACACGGACGGGCACGCCTCGCTTGACATGGTGCCAGTTCTTCTCGCCGCCGCGCAGGTCGCGGTCGTCGATCTCCACGCGCAGCGGTTCATCGGCATAGCGCGCATCCGTCAGCTCGCGCTTCAGCGCGTCGCAGGCGCCCAGCACCGCGGTGCGCTGCTCGGAATCCTTGTAGATCGGCAGGATGACCACCTGCTGCGGCGCCAGGCGCGGCGGCAGCACCACGCCGTCGTCGTCGCCGTGGGTCATGATCAGGCCGCCGACCAGCCGCGTGGACACGCCCCACGAGGTGGTCCAGGCGTGCACGAGCGCTCCGTCGCGGTCGCTGAAGCTGATGTCGCACGCCTTGGCGAAGTTCTGCCCCAGGAAGTGGGAGGTGCCGGCCTGCAGCGCCTTGCGGTCCTGCATCATCGCCTCGATGGCGTAGGTGTTGACCGCTCCGGGGAAGCGCTCGCCCGCGGTCTTCTCGCCGCGCAGCACCGGCATCGCCATGTACTGCTCGGCGAAGTCCGCGTACACGCCGAGCATGCGCAGGGTCTCCTCGACGGCCTCCTCGGCGGTGGCGTGGACGGTGTGGCCTTCCTGCCACAGGAACTCGGCGGTGCGCAGGAACAGGCGGGGACGCAGCTCCCAGCGCACGACGTTCGCCCACTGGTTGATCAGGATCGGCAGGTCCCGGTAGGACTGCACCCACTTGGCGTACATCTCGCCGATGATCGTCTCGCTGGTGGGCCGCACCACGTACGGCTCGTCCAGCTCGCCCGCCGGCACCAGCCCGCCCTCCGGGCCCGGCTCCAGCCGGTGGTGGGTCACCACCGCGCACTCCTTGGCGAACCCCTCGATGTGCTCGGCCTCGCGCTCCAGGTAGCGCAGCGGGATGAACAGCGGGAAGTAGGCGTTGGTGTGGCCGGTGTCCTTGAACATGCCGTCGAGCACGCGCTGCATGTTCTCCCACAGCGCGTAGCCCCACGGCTTGATCACCATGCAGCCTCGCACCGGCGACAGCTCCGCCAGGTCGGCGGCGCGCACCACCTGCTGATACCACTCCGCGTAATTCTCCGCGCGGGTCGGACTGATCGCCGTACGAGTTGATTGTCTCTTTGCCATGGTGTGTGTGGCTCGGAGTCTGTCGAACTTGCCGCGTGAGCGGCAAGGACCGACAGCCTCCGAGCCGAAAAGGTGGGATGGGCCAATACGCGGAGCCGAAGGCGACGGGTATTGGGGCGGTGGAAGAAAATGGCCGCACCGGCGATGCTGTCGCCGCAATGAGCACTCCAGACGGAGCCCGCCGTCCCAACATCATCCTGATCATCACCGATCAGCAGCGCTACGAGACGATCGGCGCGCTGGGGTATCCCCACGTCGACACGCCACACCTCGACCGGCTGGTGCGCGAGGGAGTGAGCTTCTCGCAGTGCCACGTGACCGGGCCGTCGTGCGGGCCGTCGCGCGCCAGCCTGTTCACGGGCTTCTACCCGCCCAACGCCGGCGCGCTGCGCAACAGCGACCCGTGGCCCCGCACCTGGGTGCACGACCTGCGCGCGGCCGGCTATCACTGCGTGAGCGTCGGCAAGATGCACGCCGATCCGCACGCGGAGATGCACGGCTTCCACGAGCGGTTCGTGGTGGAGAACAAGCAGCGCGGCCGTGCGGAGCCGCTGCGTAGCGGCAACCCGCACGTGTGCGACGACGAGTGGGACAAGGCGCTGGCCGTGCGCGGCCTGCAGCGTCCGGAGAAGCCGTTCTACCAGGCGTGGCCGGACGTGGCCGAACGGCAGGGCGCCTTCGAGTGGCGGCTGCCGGAGGAGCTGCATCCCGACGTGTTCGTGGGGGAGCTGGCGCGGCGCTGGATCGACCGTGCGCCGGACATGGGCGACGAGCCGCTGTTCCTGCAGATCGGCTTTCCCGGCCCGCATCCGCCCTACGACCCGATCGAGCGCTACGCGCGGCCGTACCTGGAGCGGGAGCTGCCCATCCTGCCGGCTACGCAGGCGGAGATCGACCGGCAGCCGTCGACCCTGCACGCGCTGCGCGCCCGCCTGGTCGAGCGCATGGTCGACTCCATCGCCTTCGATGCTCTGCCCGCGGCCGAGCAGCGCCACCGGCAGCGCGCCTACTACCTGGCCAACATGACCATGATCGACGAACAGGTCGGCGGCATCCTGGAGCGCCTGGAAGGGCGTGGACTGCTGGACGACGCGGCGGTGATCTTCACCTCCGATCACGGCGACTGCCTGGGCGACCACGGCCTGGTCGAGAAGTGGAACATGTACGACTCGTCGGTGCGGGTGCCGCTGGTGGTGTGGAGCCCCGAACGCTTCCACGGGGGCCGCGCCTGCGACGCCCTGACGCAGGGGTTCGACATCGCCCCCACGGTGCTGGAGCTGGCCGGCGCCGCGCCGACGGCGAAGATGGACGCCGTGTCGCTGCTGCCGCACCTGCAGGGGCGCGCGGTCGCGGCGCGGCGGCGCTACGTCCATTCCGAACACGCCGCCAGCTCCATGCTGCAGACGGTCGGGCACCTGCTGATGGTGCGCGACGAGCGCTACAAGCTGGTCGAGTATCCGGGCACGGGCGAGGGGCAGCTCTTCGACCTTGAGCGCGACCCCGACGAGCTCGAGGATTTGTGGTCCGACGGCGCCCACCGGCGGATCAGGGACGAGCTCCGTGAGCAACTGCGGCGTGGTCGTGACCACGAGTCGAGAGGGACCGAGGAGGAATTGAGACATGGCACCTGATAACGGCACGGCGGGCAACGGCCTCGTCGCGGACGTCGATCGCGACCGTTTCCTCCGCGAGGGATACTTGGTCGTTCCCGAGGTGATCGAGCCGGCCCGGCTGCCTGAGGTGCGCCGCGCCTACGAGATCCTGGTGGAGCGCCAGCGGGCGGTGTGGGCCGCCGAGCGCGCACCCGGCGACCCGCCCGGCGGCATGTGGGAGACCGCGCGGCAGCCGCGCCTGCACCTGTCGCGCGAGCTCGGCGCGCAGGTGGACGGGAGCTGCGCGGCGGCGGTCGAGATCTGGACCCGCGACCGGCTGCGCGCGGTGGCCGACCGGCTCCTGGGCGTCGAGGACGCCGGCGCCACCGAGCTGATGATGATGTGCAGCCCGGTCCGCGACCACGGTCCGGCCAACTGGCACCGCGACATCCACCCGATCGACACCGCGCCCCTGCGCGGCTACATCGACGACATCGTCGAGAACGGGCCTGCCTACATCCAGTGGAACATCCCGCTGTACGACGACGACGTGCTGTGGGTCATGCCCGGCACGCACGTGCGCGTGAACACCGACCGGGAGAACCGGCTGCTGCTGGAGGACGACCGCCGGCCGCTGCCGGACGCCGTGCAGACCCATCTGCGTGCCGGCGACGGCGTCGTCTACATCACGCCGATCCTGCACTGGGGCAGCAACTACAGCGCCAGGCTGCGCCGCACCGTGCACGGCGGCTTCTCACCGTTCGCACTGCGGGAGGGCGATCCGTTCGTCGCTCACCTGCAGCCGCCGGTGCAGGAGATCTTCCGGCGCTGGGAGCGCGCGAGCGACGCCAAGAAGGACTGCACGGAGGCGGCGTTGCGCGCGGCACTGGCCGGCGACGCCGCAGCCTACGACCGGGCCCTGTCGGAGCTGCGGCCCGGCGTGGCGGAGAAGGGCAAGCTGCTGCAGACGGTGTTCCTGACCAAGGCGGCGCTGTTCATCCGCCTGTGCAAACGGCCGGAGTTGCGGTCCACCGTCCCGGAACGGGTCGCCGCATCCAGCGCCACCCAGCACCCGATCACGCTGAACTACGGCCCGCGATTCGCGGAACGGTTCACCGCCGAGGAAGCCGATCTCCTGTGGCAGCGCTTCGCGCCGATGGAAGCGCGGCTGAACAACGACGAGGAGGGCTTCATGCCCGGCTTCCAGGCCGAGCGCATGCGCCACGCGTTCGTGGACATGCCGGCCGGCTTCGGCGTCGGCGAGCTCACCGCCACTTGGGCGCAGGTCGACACGGTCGAGATTCTACGACGGCTGCGCGGCTACGATCCCTCGTGAGCCGTGGCGTGGGCTATTCGCTCGGCGCAGTCTCCAACTCGCACTCGCCGGCAAGGGCGGACAGCGTTCTCTGGCGGGTCAGTTCTCCCAGCAGGCGGCGTTCGTCGTCCAGTACCGGGATCGGCAGGCGGCTGTCGGCCACGATCCCCAGGAGTTCGTCCAGGGACTGGTCGCCCTGGGCCGTCGGGGCGTTGTCGTGCAGGACCTTTCTGAGATCGGAGTCGCCACGCTCGACGGCATCCGGTACGTCGTCGAGCTCGATGTAGCCGCGATAGCGGCTGTCCCCCTCGGTCACGAACACGACTCTCCGGCCGTTGCCGCTCGTGTCGGCCAGCGCCTTGTCGGGCGAGGTGTCCACGTCCAGGGCGGTGACCTTCTCCATCGTCGCCCAGGCGGTCAGCACGCGCGCGCGGTTGACGTCCCGCACGAACTCGGCAACGTAATCGTCCGCCGGGTTGGTAATGATGTCGATAGGCGCGCCGACCTGCACGACCTTGCCGTCCTTGAGAATGGCGATGTGGTCGCCGAGCCGCAGTGCCTCGTCCAGATCGTGCGTGATGAACACGATCGTCTTGCGCAGGTCGCGCTGCAGGCGGATCAACTCGTCCTGCATGTCGCGCCGGATCAAGGGGTCCAGCGCGCTGAACGGCTCGTCCATCAACAGGATCTCCGGGTCGGTGCAGAGTGCCCGCGCCAGACCGACCCGTTGCTGCATGCCTCCCGATAGCTGGCGCGGTCGCATGCGCTCGTAGCCCTGCAGCCCGACGACCTCAATCCAACGGGCGGCGCGCTCCAAACGCTCCTCCTTGGGCACGCCTCGGACCCTCAACCCGTAGGCCACGTTCTGTACGATGTTGCGGTGCGGGAGCAGCCCGAAGCTCTGGAACACCATGCTCATCCTGGTGCGCCGCAGCTTCGTGATCTCTGCGGCATCCATCTCAACGACGTTGGCGCCGTCGATCAGCACTTGGCCTGCCGTCGGATCGATGAGCCGGTTCACGCAGCGCACGAAGGTCGACTTGCCGCTGCCGGACAACCCCATCACCACGAAGGTCTCCGCGCCCTCGATGAGCAGGTTCACGTCGTCCAACCCGACAGTGTGACCGGTCTGATCCAGGATCTCTTCCTTGGTCACGCCCGCCGCGACCTGCGCCATCACCTCCTGAGGGCGTGGCCCGAAGATCTTGTACAAGTGGGTTACCTCGATGTCGCTCGGAGAGCCGGTGGTGCGGTCGAGGTCACCCATGCCAACTACGCCTTTACTGTTCGCGTGGGGTCGAGGCGGAGGCCGAACGCCGCCGAAATGCGGTCGAAAATGATCGCCAGCGCGAGAATAGCCAAGCCCGCTTCCAGTCCCATGCCAACGTCCGCGTTCTGTAAGCCCCGCAGCACCTGACGCCCGAGGCCTCGAGCGCCGATCATCGACGAGATCACTACCATGGACAGCGCCAGCATGATGGTCTCTTTGACGCCCGCCATAATGGCCGGCATCGCCAGGGGCATGCGAACGCCCCAGAGAACCTGACTGCCGGTGGCCCCGAACGCAGACGCCGCTTCCACCGCAGCTGGGTCTACTGTTCGAATGCCAAAGTTGGTCAGTCGAATGATCGGCGGCGCCGCGAAGGTAAAGATCGCAAAGGTTGCCGCTACATTGCCGAGACCGAAGAAATAGATGAAAGGGATCAGATAGACGAAGGACGGTACGGCCTGCATCGCGTCGAGGAGCGGGCTGATCAGTGAACGCACCCACCGGATGGTGGCCATCACGATACCCGTGGGTACTCCCACGATCACCGTGAGAGCGGTAGCCATGAACAGCATCGACAGCGTCCGCATGGTTTCCTCCCACAGGTCCATCATGCCGATGGCGATCAGTGCGGCGCCAAACCCCACGGCGAGTAGTCGGCTGCGCGATGCCTGCCATGCAACCAGACAGATGGCGATGACGACAATCCACCAAGGAACCGACAGCAGCGACAGTTCCACTTGGCGCAATGCCAGCAGCATTGCGCGGCTGAGTGAGTCAAACGTATGGCCGAAATTGCGCACCAGAAATCTCAGCCCGTCGTTGGTCCACTCGCGGAGTGGAATCTGACAGCCTTCCGGGAACGCGGAGAATATCCCGGCAAGACTGCCGGCGCACTCCCTCAACCAGTTCTGCATGACTCAGGAATCCGAGCCGCGGATACTCACTCCATTGCAGAGCGGGGGCATCTCTGCCCCCGCTCCAGGTGGGTCACGCGGCAATCCGGTGACTTCTTGTCTCTAGTTGAGCGCCGCCTGAATACGGCTGGCCACCTCGTCGGACACCCATGCCGTCCATATGTCGGCCTCGTTCGCCAGGAACTCACGGGCGACGTCTGCCCATTCCGCATCGGTATTGCTCTGCTCAGCCAGATACGCGCTGACGACCATCTGGTCCATCTCGTAGGAGGTCAGGAACTCGACCATTTGTTCAGATGCGCCATCGGCGAACTCCTTGCTCACGGCGACGTTGACGACCGAGGGGCGAAATGCGCAGCCGCGGTCGCCATCCCAGCACTCCTCCGACCACTCGGGCTCTTCGAGCTGAATCATGGGGTAGAGGCCGAGGATGGTGGTGGGGCCCCAGTAGTAGCCGAGCCACGCTTCGCCCTTCTCGTAGGCGGCCACTATGGACGCGTCCAGCGCCGGCGCGGCGCCGGGCTTGAAGTTGGTGAAGTGCTCCTCCAGGCCATACGCCTCCATCTTCTTGTTGTTGGTCAGCTCGCACTGCCAGCCGATGATGCAGTTGTAATAGCGTCCCTTGCCGGGCTCCTCCGGGTCGGTGAACACGTCCGCGTACATCGGCAGATCGGCCACCGACTTCAGGTCGGGCGCCATCGGCTCGATGCCCCGTTCCGCGTCGCCCTCGATCACGTAACGCGGCACCAGGAACGACATCTCGGCGGCGTTCATGTTCAAGCCCAGGTCAAGCACGTCGCCAGCGTCGGCGGCTTCATGGTAAAGGTCCGGCGCGGTATTGAACCAGATCTCCATGTTGATGTCGACGTCGCCGCGGACGAGTCCCTGAACCATCGGGATCGTGGAGCCCGGAATATCGGTGTACTCGCAACCGAACCCGATCTGGAGAATCTGACCGGCGATGTGATTGTGGAGCTGAGCGCTGGCCCAGTCCAGGCCGGCGAACACGAGCTCGCGGTCGATGCCGTTGCAGTCCTCCGTGTCGGCGACAGCGATCGGCGCGACCAAGGCCATGCCGAGCAGGGCGATGAGGAGCCGGCGGGTCCCTCTGTGTGCGAAGCTTTCTGTCGAATCCGAATCTGTGGATGTGGACATAACAAAAACGATTATGGCATGGCTGACGAGGTCTTGCAAGCGCACGCATTGGTAATTGATTGACTCATCCAAGATCCACTTGGGCGTGGCTCGTCTGCGACGGTCTCTATATTCATGCTGAAGCATGAATTAGCCATGGATGGCGACGGCTCGGCGGGACGATGGGGCCGCCTATGCCCTTGGAGCAGCCATAGGACCCCCTTGGGGGCGGACGATTGCAGACTTCGGACGTGGTGCGCTGGTCGCACACCTGTAGTGCGGTCGAAGCTGTCCCATAGCCGGGCTTTCAATGTCCCTTTTCGCTCTCGCAGCCCAGCCGGTTGTACTTGACATTCTGCCTTACATCAGACAGTACAGGCCAAGTGCGGTTGGGATGCGATGTTCGCCCTTGTATGAGAACGACGCCAAGCCGCGCGATCCTCCGCGGACCCGGTCAGCAAGTGAAGCTTGAGGTTCCCAGCGATCAGCAGTGAACGAACCGAGCAAGATGCCGATAATTGCGATTGTCGGCACCTGACGGACGACTTCGGCCCGGATTGATGAGGGCACGTTCGTCAGTCATATGCCTATCCAATCATAGCGCAGCGTAGCTGTCAACCCGTTTCGGCAGGCACCGAGCCGGCACGCGGCACGCGACATCCTCTGGCGGGTTTCGGACGACCTAGGGACGAGCGTGACGGCCTTGTCGGTGCGGCCGTCGTTGCGGTCATGGCTCCCGGCCGGGACTCTGTCGACTTTGGCGCGAGCCGCCGGTCCGGCGGTTTGTCTTCTGGGAGGTTAGGTGGTCGCCGTCGCTTCGCTACGCTCCCCATACCTGAGCCGTGCCACGGCGCCGCGTGCCGCCAGTTGATGCCGGGCGTAGTGCGCCGGCATCTGCGGCGACGTCCAGTCGCCGGCACGCTGTAGGTCAACCAGGCTCGCCCCGGCGGTGACCAGGGCCTGCACCGCCCCAACTCGCAGCGAGTGACCCGATATCCTGCCCACGATTCCGGCATCGGCCGCCCGGCGCGTGATGATCTGGCGGATGGACCGCACGCCGAGGCGCTCGCGCACAGCGCCGCCCTTGTTGACGGCGCGGAACAGCGCGCCGGCCTTGACCCCGGCCGCCTGCAGGTAGCGCCGAAGGGCCGCCACGGTCGGCTTGCCGAGATAGCGCACGTGTCCACGCCCCTCCTGATCCGTCTTGGAGCGTTGGATCGTGATCGTGCCACTGCCGTCCGGCTGCACGAGCAGGTCGGGCACCACGAGCGACGCAAGCTCGGACACGCGCAAGAGGGCATCGCTGCCCAGACGAATCAGCGCGGCGTCGCGGAGGCCGGCGAGTGAGCCCGTCCTCTCGGCCAGCGCAGCGGTTCGATCGACGCCGCCCCAATCCAGGCCCTGGACCTGCCCTCGGCCCTTGCCGTGGCTCGCCGTGCCCATTGAGCGGATCACACGCCGCACGCCTTCGTCAGCGGTGGGATCGCAAGCCTCCACGGCGCGGTGCGCTGCGCCGATCGCGGCGCGGTCCAAGCGCACCGTAGCCCGCGCCTTGCCGGACGCCGCCCGCTCGGCGAGATAGGCGGCCACCGACGCCGGATCGGCCGGCAGAGCCCGCACTTCGTGTTCGCGAGCCCATGCCTGCCACCGCTTCCACCCAGCGACGTAGGCACGGTGCGTGTTCTTCGCGCGGCAGGCGGTCTTGAGGGCAGCCTCGATGCGCGCCGCGTCCTCGTCGGAGAGGCCACGAGGTTCACCCCGCCGCTGATTCGCGTGGTCGTACACCACCGACAGGGTGGCTATGGCGCGGGCGACCGCGACCCTGATGACGGCAAGAAGATCGAGTGCCATGACGATACCCCTCAACACGAGGGGGCTCGTCAGGAGTCCGGAGGGGAGAGTGTCATTGTGTGACACCGACGGGGCAACAAGGGGGGGCGAGACGGTATTCGCTGGCATGACGGAGTCCACCGTACACTTGGAAGAACGGCAGTTTTATCCTTGATTCATAAACAGTATAGGATCTTCGATATTCTTTTCATATTTATTAGCGTTCGGTACTATCTCCGCCTTCAGCGGCCACTAATGGATCCACTCGCCCACTGGGCCGATCGCCGGCATCGACGTGGGCTCCGAGACGCTGCGACCCTGCTGGCCACTCGTTTGTGGGTGCCTCGCCCATTTCTCTTACCTGTCGTGCTTTAGGCAAGCAGACCGCCGAGATCGTGCGGCCGCAGTCGCGGCCGACAATCGCAATTATCGGTACCTGACGGGGTCTCGGTGCCTGGACACCCCTAACCGCAGTAGACCGCAACTCACCCGATGCACCCTGGCACTACCGCCACATCGCCAGGAAGCCCACGGGTTGCGGGCGGCGCGCTGTGCGGTGTCGGCGCTGGCCCTATTGCTGTCGGCGCTGACGGCGTGGGCTGAGCCAGCAGCCCGGATCGACGGCTCAGAGGCGCTGAGCCTCGCCGACCTGCACGCGGCTGCCGCGCCGGCGATCGACGAGCACGACGCGGCCCTGCGACGTTGCCAGTTGGACGCCGAGCGCAACCGGGACGAAGCGCTGCAATCGGTCCTGCGCGACTTGGTGCACGCGCGGCTGCGCACAATGGAGGCCGCCCGGCTCGGCATCTCGGCCGAGGCGCTCGCGGCCCGCATCGACGAAGCGGCCGAGCCGGTGACCGACGCCGAGGTGAGCGCATTCCATCGGGAGCGCGGCATCACCGAGCCCTTGGCTGAGATCGGGCCGCAGATACGCTCCTACCTCGAACGCCAAGCGGTCGAGGACGCCGGCGCGGTGGCGTATGCCGAGCTGGAGCGCCGCTACGCGGTGGCGTATCTGCTGGAGCCGCTGCGCATCGAGGTAGCGGTCGACGGGTTCCCTGCCCGCGGGCCGGCGGATGCGCCGGTGACGATCGTGGAGTTTTCGGACTTCGAGTGCCCCTACTGCGCGCGCTTGGCGCCCGTGCTGGACGAAGTGAAGCGCCAGTACGGCGACACGGTGCGGGTGGTGTACCGGCACTACCCGCTGACCGGCATACACCCGGATGCCTGGAAGGCGGCCGAGGCGTCGCTCTGCGCCGGCGAACAAGGCCGGTTCTGGGAGCTGCACGACCTGATGTTCGCGGATCAAGGCGCGCTGACAGCCGCGCATCTGAAAGCGAAGGCGGAGCGGCTGAACCTGGACGCGGAGGCCTTCGGGGAGTGCCTGGACTCCGGGCGCTACTACGACGCCGTGCTGGCCGACGTTCGCGCCGGCGACGCGGCCGGAGTGTCCGGGACGCCCGCGATGTTCATCAACGGGCGGTTCGTGGGCGGCGCGGTGCCGTTCGCGGCTCTGGTCGAGCTCATCGATGACGAGTTGCGCCGCGCGGCACAGGCCGCGAAGGCGAAGAAAGCATGACAGCGGCACCGCCAGTGCCGGCGGGCAGTAGCGTCGGCGCCCTTTCCCTTTTTGAGAGTGATTCCGCCCGCCGGCCGCTTCGCGGGTGACCGGGTGGCGCACGGCGGCATGGTGCATCGGGCTGTGTTGCTGCCTGCTGTCCGGCTGCGGCACGCCGGGCGAGTTCGGGGTGAGCGTGAACTACGACATGAACCCGAAGCCGCCGGTGGTGTCGGTCACGGTCGATCAGGTCACGTGGTTCTCGTTCGGCTATGCGTGGATGAGCGTCTCCACGACGGGCGCCGCGACGGTCTCGGTAACCGTCTACCTGCCGTAGTGCCGTCTGCGGCCGGCCGCCCCTATCCCGCTCCTCAATCTGAGCAGATACCGGTGCCCCGCGGCGCCGTGATCCCCGCCGCCGGCCCGCGCGCTGACTGCCTCCCAGCAAGTGACGCGCACGGGCCGGCAGGGAGGGTGTCCCCATGAGATAGCACGGCAGTCCGCGTTCCAACAACCCCAAACCAACGACTACAGGGAGAAACGAACCATGAGACGAGCGAAGATCGTGCTATGCGCGGCGGTCGCGGCCGTGCTGCTGGTGGGCATCCTCGTGCCGGCGGTCGCGGACAAGCAGACCGAGCCGTTTAGCTGCAAGAAGACCGAGACGTACGCCTGCGTGCACACCGTAACGTACGCGTGCAAGGAGACCGAAACCTACTGGTGTAGCAAGACCCGGCGCGTCTACAGATGCCACACCGCTCAGGTGTGCACGACGAAGACGGAAAGGGTCTGCTCCTGGAACCCGTACCTTCGCACGAACGTATGCAGGGACGTGAAAAAGCGGGTGTGCCAGCCCGAACGGCGCTGCCAGTGGGAGACCGAAACGTATAGGGGTAGGTGTACGCGCGAAGTCGACGCAACGTGCACACGGGAAGTAACAGGGACGTGTACGCGGGAATATACCGGGACGTGCACGCGGCCAAAGTCTCATACCCATCGGTGCACAGGGGAAGCAGGTTACATCACCGACACGAGAACTGCCGCAGCTTGCGTTTCTGCCGGAGGCACGCACTGGGCGGGGGCGCCGGGGTTTGGCCGGGTCGCCTACATGTGCTATAATGGCTCTGGTAAGCGAGCGACCGACTATACAGCCAAAGCAGTTTGTGACCAAGAGTGGAGAAAGCGAAGTGTAATTGAGTGTGACGACTCGGCAAAATCGGATGCAAACAGCGACGCGCAATGCGATTGGATTGAGCGTCAGGAACCGTTGTGCATATGCCCGTTGTGCGCCGAGGCCGGAATAACGGGAAAGCACAATGTACGTATGGCCGCGGCGGCTTGCCCTGAATTACTAAGGTGTGAGTTTGACGGTTCAACGCCAATCAGCAATGCCTTGAAGAGTGCGCTTGATGGCATCGACGAAGTCTTTGCTGGCTACGAAGACGCATCTCTGGGTGTGAAGAGCCCAAGAGCATGCGACAGTGCTAAGACAGTAGAGCAAAGACGTCAGGACTTGGTGATTTTCAGAGCGGCAATACCTACTTGTGGGGAGCAGGTCGATAGGACTGCAACGTGCTATGGCAGCGCGGCTCCGAGGAGCGACTTAGCCGCCTTCAAGGCATGGATGGTGAAACAGTTCGGCACGACGAGTCCAAGTGTTTGGTGCTGTACTCGATAGCTGATAAGTAGGGCCCAAGCATTCAGAAGGACATATTACAGGCGCGCTTCGTGTGCCATGTGCGCCAGGACGAGACAGTTACACGGCTAGCCGGCTGGCGGGCACTCCGCCGGCTGGCACCGTGTGCATGTGACCGGAGTCCTTTAGCCCGGATAATCGGTCACGAAGGACAGCACCCAGTCAAGCGCGTGCTGGCAGGCCACGGAGGAGATGGCGCGGCGCCACGTTCAGCAGTGGCTGCAAGGATTGCTTGAGGACGAGGTGACGCAGTTTCTTGGCCGAGCCCGCTACCGTCGCCGAGATGAAGGGGAACGCGGACATCGCAACCGCTACGGCAAGCCGTGGCAGCTGACGACACGTGACACGGGCCGGCACGGTGACGGCCCGTCGGCCGCGGATACGAGGGCTGGAGCAACTTGGACGGGGATCGCGGATCTGTATCGCCAATCGGCTAACGTCAAGCGGTGATGGATGTTACTCAGGAGGAGGGCGGCGCGGCGGAATCGGTTCGAGGATCGATCGCCGTTCCGGGGTCAGGCGGCTCAGCAGGGCCGCCGAGAACTCGTAGTTGAAGCGGGTGCGCACGAATCGCGGCGAGTACCGGTACAGCACCGTGCGGCGGTAGCCGGCTGCGGTACGCCGCGCCGAGCCGTGCGTGACCGCGTCGGTGAACAGCAGGGCGTCGCCGGCCTCCAGGTAGACCTCCTGCATGCCCAGCGCGGTGCCGGCTGCCTCCCGTTCGTGGCTGGCAGCGGCTATGGGGGCGCCGTCGACTGCCAGCCGGGGATGGACCTCGGTCACCTTGTGACTGCCCGGAACCAGCACCGTGGGACCGTCGCCGGGGCCGATGTCGTGCAGCGCCATCATCACGTTGATCTGACCGACCATCCACTCGCCGGTGTTGTGCTGGCGAAAGGTCATGTAGCTGATGGGCATGTGCCCGCCGGAGTGGATGTAGAGGAAGCCGCCCGGGCCGCGCACGTTGAGCAGGTTCTCGTGGATGGAGAGCCTGTTGATGGGATTGATGAAGCGCGTGACCAGGGCCAGCCACGCCGGGTGGTCGATGAGCCGTTCGAACACCGCGCCGCCTTCCACGATGTTCTGGAAGTTGACGCCGTCGTCCGGCCCGTAGCTGTGCAGTTCGACGTGGCCGATCCAGCAGTCAGGCCGCACCTGTTCGCCAACCCCGGCGGCCTCCACCGGAGCGTTCTCCACGTAGGACCAGTGATCGTCCACCCAGCGATTCATCTCCGCGAGATCGTCGCGGCCGATCGCACCCTTGAGGACCAGGTAGCCTCGGAGGTCGAACAGGTAGTCCAGGTTCTTGTCACTCGTGCCGGCGTCCATGTTGGCTGTGCCTCTCGCTTCGGAACCCCAACTCTATCCGCAAACCTCCCTGCGTGGCGCGCCTTCGCACGCGGATCCGGGGAGATCCGAACCATGATGCGGTGACTCAGGTGGTATGGTTGCGCCATGCGTCCCGATGGGAGCGCAGCCGAGCGGATCGACGCCACGCGCCGGCAGGCGGCGGAGGCGGTCTGCGACCGCGTGATCGGTCGCGTACGCGACTGGCGCTACGTGCCGCCGGAAGCCCTCTGGGCCGAGAGCACCGCCTACCGGGCAGAGCTGGCCGCGACCCTGGCGATCGCCGGCCACCTGCTGGGCCGGCGGCGCTGCATGGACGTGGCGGAGGCGATGCTGGAACGGATCCTGGCCGAGCGGGTCGACGGCGCGCTGTGGTCGGTGGGACGCTGGTGCCAGTTTCCCGTGTACCGCGGTCTGCCCATCGACTGGCGTGACGAGCTGACCCGGCCCGACACCACCTACACCACCCCGATCGTCCTGTACTGCCTGGGCGTGTACCACCGGATCACCGGCGACCGCCGGTTCGCCGCCAGCGTGCGCACGTCGTTCGACCGCATGCGGGCCGGCGCCTACTTCGGGGATCCTGCCGCCCTGCACCACATGACCCCGGAGTGGGTGGCGCTGGCCAGCTTCCTGTGGCGTGAGGAGTTCCCGGAGTACTGGCAGGCGGCGCGACCGATCGTCGACTGGGTGCGCGCCGGGCTGGTGCCGGGGGCGGCGCTCGACTTCCCGTTCGTGACCGCCGTCCGCATGCACCTGCTGCTGGCCACCACCGGAACGGAGCATCTGCGCGGGACGATCGGCCCGGCGATCGACGCCTTCCTGGCCGACGAGTCGTGGCGGTACGAGCACGAGCGCCGGGACGTCCGCCACATCAAGGAGCTGGGAGAGCACGTGGACATCCGCGCCAACGGGGCGCTGGCGGTGGCGATGCGGATGTTCGATCTGGCCGCGGGCGAAGAGGTCTATACCGGCACCGACCACTACCGGTATCTGGCGGGATGGATGGACGCGATGCGCGACCCCGACGGCTCCTGCTACGGCTGCCGCGACGTCGGCACGGGCCGGCGGTTCTGCCTGGGCTCGCCGCCGCACTACATCCAGCTCTGGTGGATCCTGGGCGGCTTCCACGTGTGACCGCGTGACCGAACGGACCATCGTCATCGGCCTGGACGGGCTGATCAAACCGTGGGCGGAGCGGCTGATGGCCTCCGGGGCGATGCCGAACCTGGTGCGGCTCATCGCCGCGGGCACCTACGCGTGCAACGCCTTCGTCGCGGTCCCGACGCTGACGCCGGCCAACTGGACCAGCCTGGCCACCGGTGCTTGGGTGGGCACGCACGGCATACCGCAGTTCCGGGTCCATCACGCGGGCGACCCGCTGTCGCGAACCACCAACGGCTTCACCACCGAGTCCTGCCGGGCGGAGTACCTGTGGGAGACCGCTGCCCGCGCCGGCCGCAAGAGCATCCTGCTCAAGTATCCGGGCGGACTGCCGGCGCGCGGCGCCGAGGTCGTCGTGGACGGCTGCCACATCCACGAGTGCCGGCACGCGCTGGAGATCCCGAAGATCTTCTCCACCGCGCCGGAGGGGGTGCCGCGCATCACCCCGCGGCCGGCCACGGGCTGGCGCTCGCTGCCGGCGGGCGAGGTGACGCCGCTGGAGTTCCCGGTCGAGCTGGGGCGGATCGCCGATCGGCAGATCGTCGAGGGCCGCCGCCTGCAGGATCGCTACGGCCCCGAGCGGGTGCGCTGGCACGCCCTGGCGACAGGCTCGGGCTCGGAGTACGAACGCGTGCTGATCACCGACGGCCCGGACGCATCCGGACCGCTGGCCAGCCTGACTCCCGGCGAGTGGTCGGCATGGCTGCCGGTGCGGTACCCCGGCTCCGGCACCGAGGGCCACGTGCGGTTCGCCCTGCTGGCGCTGTCTCCGGACGCGCGCGAGCTCACCCTGTACAGCACCAACGTCTTTCCGGACAACGGCGACTGGACGCACCCGGCCGCGCTCGCCCCGGAGCTGACCGAGGCGGTCGGGCCGTTCCTGCCCAACATCGGCGGCTGCGACACCGAGCAGGGCTTCGCGCGGATGGGGACGCGGTTCGGCGCGGCGGGCGAGCGCGCGGTCCTGGACCTGTGCCGCTACCAGGCCGACTGGCTGGGCCGGGCGGCTGCTCACCTGACCGCAGGTCGCGACTGGGACCTGCTGTTCACGCAGACCCACATCCCGGACAACGTCGAGCACATGTGGCTGAGCCGCGCCGACGCCGGAGTCACCGGGGATGTCGCTACGAACCGCACCTATACCGCCCTGGTCGACGAGGCCTACCGCATCACCGACGACTTCGTGGGCGCCGTGGCCGCGCTGGCCGACGAGCGCACCGCCGTGGTGGTGGTCTCCGACCACGGCTTCGTGCCGGGTCACGCGGAGCTGCCGATCGTGGACCTGTTCTCGGAAGCCGGCCTGCTGGTCTGGAAGGACGAGGTGGACGGGATGGACCGGCAGACGGTCGCCGAGACGCCGGGACGACGCACGGACAGTGACGATCCATTCTGGATCGAGCGCGTCGACTGGTGCCGCACCCTCGCCGTGCCGATGTCGCTGAACGAGGTCTACGTCAATCTGCGCGGGCGGGAGCCGCACGGCATCGTCGCGCCGGGGGCGGAGTTCGAGCGCGTGCGCACCCGCGTGATCGACCTGCTGCTCGACTACCGCGAGCCGGCCGGCGGCGAACGGCTGGTCAACCTGGCGCTGAGGCGAGAGGAGTGCCGCAGCCTGGGCCTGTGGGGCGATCGGGTGGGGGACGTGATCTTCACGCAGACTGCGCTGGCCGGCAGCCACGGCCGGCAGCTCCCGGTCGCCGCGCGTGGCAACGGCTCACTGCAGGGCTTCCTGGTGATGGCCGGCCCCGACTATCACCGCGGCTACCGGATGGAGCGGACCGCGTGGATCGTCGACGTGGCGCCGACCATCGCCCACACGATGGGCCTGCCGTACCCGCGCGACAGCGAAGGAGCGGTGCTGCACCAGGCGCTCGCCGAACCGTCCGCGTAAGCCGGCGCGCTCGCCGCGTTACACGGCCCGACGGGCGGCGCGTTCCAGGCCGAACATGCGGGCTGCGTTGCCGCCCAGGATGGCCGCCTTCTCGTCCGCGGACAGGAAGTCGCAGTGCACGCGGATGAAGTCCAGCGACTGCCGGTACGTGCACCACTGCGACATCCCGTACGGGCTGTCCGAGCCCCACAGCAGCGACTCGGCTCCCGCGCGGTCGCGCAGCTCGCGCAGCAGCTTCTGCGCCTCCGGGTACGGGTAGTCCGGCCACTTGGCCGGCATTAGCAGCTCCGCGTGCACCTGCGGCCGGTCGAGCACGCGCAGCAGCTCCTCCGGCACCCGGATCCGGTGGATGATCGCGGCCGGCACCAGGCCGTGGGTGATCACGCACGGCACGTCGGGGTGGCGCCGCGTCCACTCGTCCAGCTCGGCGACCCGGCGCATGAACAGGCCCACGCGGTCGAGCGCGCGGTCGTCCAGGAACCAGAACACCGGCAGCCCGCGCTCCTCGACCAGCCGCCAGAGGGCGTCGAAGGTGGGATCGTTGAGCGAGCGGTCGACCTGCATGACCGACAGCGGCTCGACGCTGAAGTACAGGCCACGCATGCCCAGGTCGTCGAAGCCGGCTCGCAACCGCGCCAGCCGGCCGGGGTCGTCGGCCGCAGGCTCCCAGATCTGCGCCAGTGCGACGAAACGGCCCGGGTACCGCGCGAACGCCTCGGCGTAGTACTCGTTGAGGTCGCCGTAGACGTGGTCGGACTGCAACACGCCGACGTCGACGCCGGCCAGGTCCATCTCGCCCACCATCCGCTCGGGCGTCGCCTCGTTGTTGGTGAGGCTCGGCGGATAGATCTGCATGCGATAGCCGACTCCGCCGACGGTGATCTCCGCCTGTCCGTGGTCGGTGAGGTGAAAGCCCACGTCCGGCATGTCGGCGATGGAGGGGGAGCCGAACTCCAGCAGCGGGTCGGTGACGTGCTCGCCGGTGTCGGTGCGCCAGAAGTCGACCCATTCGCGCGAGTGGTACTGCCAGAACTTGAGCCGCAGCGCGGGCGGGATCCCCTGCGGCTGCGATCCGAGCCGGGGAAAGATGTGGTAGTGCGCGTCGATGACCGGCGTGTCGCCCGCGGCGCCCGGCAACACCCAGCCGCCACCCGTCCAGCGCGGAGCCGCGTTCTCGCTCATGCGTTCGGTTCCTCCGGTTGCGCCTGCAGCCAGGCGTCGAAGTCGCTGCCGCGCCATCCCGAGCGCGGCCGGTAGCCAAGCAGCTCGGCCGCCTTGGCGGAGCTGAACGGCGACTCGAACCCGGTCAGCGGCGCGCGCCGCTCGACATTCGGAAAGTGCCGGTCCAGCAGCTCCGGCGTCGGGATCAGGCTGCAGGTGTCGGCGCCGGCGATCAGGAACACCTCGTGCCGGAGACCGGTGGCGCCCAACGCGAGGCCGAAGGCGCCAGCCGCATCGCGCAGGTCGGTCACCGCCCACAGCAGGTTGCGCGGCGGCGGCGGGCCGGGCGTCGGCCACGCGCCGTCCGGCTCGTGGATCGCGCGCCGGTAGCGCTCGCCCCAGAGCCGCTGGCGGGTCATGTCGGCGCGGCCTGCCCAGCCGCAGCGCACCGCCACGTCGGCCCCGGCGGTGTCCACGCACCAGTTGTGGTTGATCCGCAGGCAGATGGTGGACAGGCCGTGGCGGTCGGTGTAGCGCTTGCAGGCGGCCTCGGCCAGCAGCTTGCTGAGCCCGTACTCGTCCTGCGGGGCGTCCGGATGCGCTTCGTCGATCGGCAGGTAGCGCGGCGAGATGTCGTGGGTCTGGAAGGAGAAGCCGGTGGCGGCTGCGGAAGAGGCGAGGATCACCCGATCGACCCCGCAGGCGACGGCCGCCTCCAGCACGTTGACCGTGCCGATGACGTTGAGCGTCAGCAGGTCCGCCGGGTCCGCTCTGCCGGGTCCGGGCACCGCGGCAAGATGGATGACCGCGTCATGGCCGGCCGTGGCGCGGCGCAGGCCGTCGGCGTCCATGAGGTCGCCGCCGATCCACGCGTCCCAGGGTTCCGCGGGCGCCGTGCGGCTGAAGCAGGTCAGCAGATGCGCCGGCGCGAGGGCGCGGCGCAGGTAGCTGCCGACGATGCCGCTGCCGCCGGTGACGAGCACACGCATGCGGTAGCGTAGCGCCGCGGCGCCGCAGGCGCGACCGGCCGCCTCGATCCTGGTCCGGCGTCAGCGGCTGAGTTGGCGGTAGGCGTCGGCGGCCACCTGCAGGCAGGCGATGGCGTGGCGCCGGCTCTGCTCCAGGGGGAACTTGTCGTGCTGCTTGACCATGCAGGAGATGGCGTTCAGCCGGATCACCGCCTGGAAACCCAGGCTGGACTGATACAACCCCTCCTGGTGACCGGTCCAGTTGCCGTGATGGGTGTCGGGCAGCGCCAGCAGCCGGTCATCGATGTCGAGCCAGATGTCCCGCAGTGCGTCGTCCGCCAGGCACTCCGGGCGATAGCGCAGCAGCATGTGGCCCGGGCGCCGCTTCCAATGGTTGGAATGCCACTCCCAGAACAGCCAGGGGCGCTTCTCCTCCAGGTAGCGCCAGACGTTGTTGACCTCCGGGGTGGACTCCGGGAGGTGCTCGGCGCCCTGAATCCCCTCCAGGTACGGGAAGCGCCCCTGCGAGTCGCTGACGCCGTAGCCGAGCACGGTTCCGTCCGGGTTGGTCATCGGGATGAAGCAGACGTGGAAACGCTCCACGATGGCGTCCGCCGCGTCACTGCCCGTTCCCAGGAAGTCGATCAGCGCCCGGCACGCCAGGCTGCCCATCTCGGAAGGTTGCGGTGTCTGCGTGTGCACCATGGTGGGATTGCCGGGATCGCCGAACTCGACGGCGTACACCGCGCGGCCCTGGAAGCTGCTGCCGATCCGCCGCACCGTGCCGGGCTCGACCGTCTGCAGCCAGTCCAGCATCTCGGTGTAGGGCCACCAGTGGTAGTTGCTGAGGAAGATCGTCCCGTCCCGCTCCGCGCCGCCCGGCGGCAGCGTCAGGTCCAGGTCCAGGGAGTCGGGCAACTCCGGCACGCGGTGGATGTCGCCGCTCGGGATCTCGCTCCATACGCCTGCGTGCCGCACCTGGAAGCTGGCCGACTGCTCTCCCCAGGTGCCCTCGAAGGGGGCGTTCAGGCGCAGCCGCACGCGGCGCCCGCGCGGCAGCTCGTTGCGCACGCCCACGCACACGTAGTAGCCCAGGCCGCCGAAACGGTGCGTGCCCGGCTCCTTCTCCAGATCAACCGCGTAGTGGCCGGGCGCCAGCGCCCGGAAGTTGCAGCCGTTGGCGCCCTCGAAGTCGGAGGCCAGCAGCACCTCCGCGTCGGTGAACACGTCGCCCCTGTTGCCGCGTGTCCCGCGCTCCCACCGCGGATCGTAGTCCGCCAGTCCGTGCTTGACCTCAGCCATGTCGTCCTCCTCCTGCGTCCTTAGCCGGCCGCTTCCGCGACCACGCCGTCCAGCCACCCCTCCAGGGTGAATCGCGCTGTGCCCACCTCGCCGGGCTCCAGGCAGCGCCGGTCCGCGTCGGGCAGGGGCCGCACCTGCAGATCCGGCAGGCGCAGTCCGCGGAAGTGCAGCGGCGTGCCGTACAGCGGCTCCAACGCCACCCCGCAGCGGTCGGCCCAGTCGCCGTACAGCATTTCCGGCAGCTCCAGGAGCTGGGCCGCGGAGATGCCGGCCGGCTGCAGGTGCGCGTGCGCCCACAGCAGCGCCGATCTGGCCAGGTAGTAGTGGCGGTGCCCCCCGCCGGGCTCCAGCAGCGCGCCGATGCGGCCCTCGGCTCCTGCGTACAGCCGGTAGATCTCCTGCGCCTGTGCCAGGCTCGCGCCCAGACCGCGCACCGCGATCATCCCGCTGCCCTGCTTGTCGATGACGGTGTCCGCGTCGCCGTTGGCCACCAGCACGGCGCAGTGCGGAGCCGCCAGTCCGAGCAGCTCCCCGTTGCTCATCACCTGCTGCATCTCCTCGGCCGGGATGCGCGAGCAGTCCTTGCCGATCTCCCGATCTTCCGGCCGGAAGAACCAGCCGGCGGGAATCGCCACCTTCAGCCGCTCGTCCAGCGCCAATAGATAGCCGGCCACGGTGCCGCCGAGCGAGACCCCGGCGCAACCGAGCCGCCGCGCATCGACGTCGCGGCGCGTGGCCAGGTAGCCCAGCCCCATCATCAGGTCCCACACCATCTTGCCGATCACCGTGCGGCCGGCGCCGCGGGAGCGGGCGGACACGTCGGCCGCGTCGTGCGCGCGGGTGCCGCGGTGGCCCGTACGGTTGCGCTCCTCCTCGCCGATCGGATCCGCGCACAGGCAGGCGATGCCGAGGCGGGCGAACAGCGGACCCGCGTGCAACGGACCGGGCGTGGTCTTGCTCTCGCCGTGCCCCATGCTGATCACCAGCGCCGGAAACGGCGGCGGGCATGCGGTCGGCAGGTACAGCAGCGCGGGCACCGCCTGACCGGGCTCTGTCTCGTACACCAGCTTCTCGACCGCCACGCCGTCCCACTCGATACGGTCGCGCACCTCGCCGGCCGGCTCCACGGCCGCCCGCGGCCGGCCCAGGATGCGCCACAGCTCCTCCCGGAGATGCCCCCGGCGCGTGTTCCAGACCGGCAGCGTCATCCGTTCGTCCTCATGCGTGACGCTTCCTAAGCGTACGGATCGGCCGCATCGCGCAGGCCGTCGCCGACGAAGTTGAACGCCAGCACCGCGATGATCACGAAGAACGCCGGGATCAGCAGCCACGGATTGAGGCCCACGGCGTTGATGTTCTGGGCCTCGTGCAGCAGTACGCCCCAACTGGTTACCGGCGGCCGCAGCCCGATGCCCAGGAAGCTCAGCGCGGTCTCCGCCAGCACCATGTGCGGGATGCTCAACGTGATGGTGACGATGATGTGACTCATGAACGACGGCAACAGGTGGCGGCCGATGATCGCCGCTTCCGAGGAGCCGGCGACTACCGCGGCGGTCACGAAGTCCTCCTCGCGCAGCGACAGGAGCTTGCCGCGCACCACGCGCGCCAAGCCTGTCCAGCCGAGCACCGACAGGATGATGGTGACGGCGAAGTACACCTGCAACGGTGGCCACTCGGCCGGGACCGCGGCGCTCAGCGCCATCCACAGCGGTATGGACGGGAACGAGCGCAGGAGCTCGATGACACGCTGGATGATCGTGTCGGTCACGCCCCCGAGGTACCCGGAGATTCCGCCCAGGATCAGCCCGATGATCAGGCTCAGAGCGACGCCGACCAGGCCGATAGAGAGCGAGATCCGGGCGCCGTAGACGATGCGGGAGAACAGATCGCGGCCCAGCCGGTCGGTCCCGAACACGAAGAAGGTCGCCTCGTCGGCGACGCCGAACAGATGCAGGTCGGTGTCGAACAGCCCCCAGAAGCGATAGCGCTCGCCACGGGTGAACAGTTCGACCGGGTAGGGCGTCGTACGGTCCTCGCTATAGATCTTGCGCCGCGACTTGGGATCCACCTCCCGCGTCATCCGATACACGAACGGCGCCTGCAGACGCCCCTCGTGGACGACGTGAAGGCGCTGCGGCGGGGCGTAGACGAACTCCACGCGCCGGGTGTTCAGGCCGTACGGAGCGACGAACTCGCACAGCGCGCCGAGGCAATAGAGGAAGGCCACCATGGCGGTGGCAGCCACCGCCACCCGATGGCGCCGGAAGCGCAGCCACATCAGCCGCCATTGCGAGGCAAGGTAGAGCCGCTCCTCGGCGGCGGTGCGCGCGGTCGCCGCCGCACCGATGCGCGCCTCAGTCGCCACGGCGGCCGAACCTGATGCGCGGGTCGATGACGGCGAGCAGGACATCCGAGACCAGCGTGCCGATCACCGTCAGAGCGGCGAGGAACATGACGAAGGTGCCGGCCAGGTACATGTCCTGGCTGAGCAGGGCGCGCAGGAGCAGCGGCCCGGTGGTCGGCAGGCTCAATACCACGGCGGTGATCTCCGCGCCCGAAATCAGCTCCGGCAACAGCCAGCCGACGCTGCTCACGATCGGGTTCAGGGCCAGGCGCACCGGATACTTGAACAGGAGCCGTGTTTCCCCCACGCCGCGCGACCGTGCGGTGATCACGTACTGCTTGCGCAACTCGTCCAGCAGGTTGGCGCGCATCACGCGGATCAGTCCCGCCGTCCCCGCGGTTCCGACCACGATGATCGGGATCCACAGGTGGCTCACCAGGTCGAGCACGCGCGCGAAGCTCCATGGCGCATCGATGAACTCCATGGAGAACAGCCCGCCAACGCTGATGTCGAAGTAGCGGTAGCCGACGTACATCAGGATCAGCGCGAGCAGGAAGTTGGGGATTGCCAGGCCGACGAACCCCAGGAACGTCACCGTGTAGTCGCTCAGCGAATACTGGGCGGTAGCCGAGTAGATGCCCACGGGGATGGCCACCACCCACGTGAACAGAAGCGTCGAGAGCGAGATCACGACGGTCAGCAGCAGGCGGCTGCCGATCAGCTCCCCCACCGGACGGCGCTGCTCGAAGGAGTGGCCGAAATCGCCATGCACGAACCCCGAAACCCATTTCAGATACTGGACGTGGAACGGATCGTCCAGTCCGTACTGCGCCTTCAGCGCCTCCAGCGTGGCTGCGTCGACCAGGTCGCCGCTGGCTTCCAGGTTGGCGGCGTAGGTGTTCAGGTAGTCACCGGGCGGGAGCTGGATGATGACGAACGACACCACCGAGATGAGCAGCAGCGTCGGTACCATGAGCAGCAGTCTGTGGCCGATGAATCGTCCCATGGGTGTGCCGCCGCGCGGCGTCCCGTACCGCCAGCGCGGCTGAAATTCTGCAACGATCCGATCACGCCGTCCACCGGACGCCGGCAGGGTCCTTGCTGCTGCCTCTGCCTCCGCTGACCTTGACCTCATCCCGCGCGCGTGCAACGTTTTGCGGATTCAACTGGAGGGATCCCATGACGAACCGGAAATTCATGTCGTGCGTGTCGGTACTGCTCGGTCTGGTCCTGGCCGCACCGGGCATCTGGGCACAGATGCAGTACCAGGAAGCACCGGCGCTGGCCGCGATGGTGCAGGAGGGGGCGCTTCCCCCGGTCCAGGAACGGCTACCGGCGGAGCCGATGGTGATCCAGACCGTCGAGGAGGTGGGTCAGTACGGCGGCCGCTGGACCTTCGGTATCCCGACGCAGAGCCAGTTGGGCGTGTACAGTTACGCCACCTACGACTTCGCGGCTCGCTGGAACCGACCCGCCGATCAGATCATCCCGAACGTGATCCGCGACTGGGAGTTCTCCGAAGACGGCCGCACCATCACCATGCATCTGCGCGCCGGCATGAAGTGGTCCGACGGCCAGCCGTTCACGGCCGACGACATCGTCTTCTGGCTCGACGACTTCGTGCGCAACGACGACCTCTCGCCGGGCAAGCCGGGCTGGCTGCTGGTGGCCGGGGAGCTGCCCGTCGGCGAAAAGATCGACGACACGGCGGTGAGCTGGACTTTCGCCGCGCCGCCGGGGCTGCTGCTGAACGACTTCGCCACCACCCGTGGCAACATCTTCGCGCCGAAGCACTACATGGAGCAGTTCCATGCCGAGTTCACCGACGCCGACAAGGTGCAGGCGATGGCCAAGGAGGCCGGGTTCGAGGACTGGACCCAGCTCTTCCGCAACAAGCGCGACTGGTACCGGGCACAGAACCACGACTACCCGGTGTTGAACGCGTGGGCGGTCAAGACCTCCTTCGAGGACTCCCCGACGCTGACGGTGTACGAACGCAATCCCTACTACTGGAAGGTGGATCAGGCCGGCAACCAGCTTCCTTATATCGACGAGGTGGCCGTCGCCATCACCACGACGGCCGAGACGCTCAACCTGAAGACCATGGCGGGCGAGTTCGACTTCCAGATGCGCTACCTGAACCCCGCCAACTTCACGCTGTTCTACGACAACCAGGAGCGGGGCGACTATCGCATCCTGGAATGGCCTACCGGGATCGGCTCGGACGCTGCGCTGTTCTTCAACCAGTCGACTCCCGACCTGGTGCTGCGCGAACTGTTCCAGGATCTGCGCTTCCGCCAGGCGCTGTCGCTGGCGATCGATCGCGAGGAGATCAATCAGCTCGTCTTCGACGGCCAAGGCCAGGCGCGGCAGGCGACCGTGGTGGAGCTGTCGCCGCTGTTCAAGCCGGAGTATGCGGCGGCCTACGCCGACCACGATCCGGAGCGCGCGGATCAGTTGCTCGACGCGATCGGGCTGACGCAACGTGACGGCGACGGCTTCCGGCTGCGTCCGGACGGCGAGACCCTGTCCCTGCTGCTCGACTCGCCGGGTGAGAAGACGGCCACCATCGACTCCATCGAGCTGGTGATCGAGTACTGGGGCGACATCGGCATCAAGGCCGCCGCAAACCACACGGAGCGCAGCGCCTATCGGGCACGGCGCAACGCCAACGAGACGCAGATCAACGTGTGGGAGATGGGCTTCATGATGTATCCGAGCAACCCGCTCTTCCTGATCGCGTCATCGTCAGGCAGTGACTTCGGACCCGACCTGGGAGTCTGGTACAACACCGGAGGCGCCGAGGGTCAGGAACCGCCGGAGGCGATGAAGGAGGCGTTGAGCGCCTACGACCAGATCAAGCAGACGCCGGACACCGCGAAGAAGAACGAGCTGTTCCATCGCATCCTGGAGTTGCAGGCGGAGAACATCTGGGTCCTGGGTCTGGTCGGCGGAGTGAAGGAAACGCTGATCGTGAAGAACCACCTCCGCAACGTGCCGGACGAGTCGATCTTCGACTCGCTGGTAGGACGCTATATCGGACTGACCGCGGCGGAGCAGTACTTCATCCGCCAATAGCCCGAGTCCTGCGGCGTGGTGGCGGCCATCCTCCGCCACCACCGCCGGGGGACCACTACCGCTTGCCGGCGACCACAGCCGTTAGCACGTTGACGGTGCCGATGACATTGATCCCGACGGGTTCGGAAGGGTAGCCACGGTGGCCGGCCGCACGCGACCACCCGCACCGGTTCTGGTGACCGGCGCGAGCGGCTACGTCGGCGGCCGGCTGGTAGCCGCGCTGGAAAGCGCGGGACGACGCGTACGGTGTGTGACGCGGCGGCCGGAGCTCACCGCCGACCGCTTCGGAGCCGGCACCGAGGTGGTGGCCGGCGATGTGCTGGATGCGGACAGCATGCGACGCGCGATGGCGGGGGTCGACCTCGCCTACTACCTCGTGCACTCCCTCGGGTCGCGCGGGCACTTCGAGCAGGAGGAGGAGCGCGCGGCGCGGTCGTTCGTGGCAGCCGCGCAGGATGCCGGCGTGCGCCGGATCGTCTACCTGGGCGGTCTGGCGCGCCCCGATGAGCTCGCGCGGGAGGCGGGCGCCGGCGCGTCCGCGCACATGAGCAGCCGCCTGCGGGTCGGAGAGCTGTTGCGCGGCTCGGCCATCCCCACCGTCGAGTTCCGGGCCTCCGTCGTCATCGGCGCCGGCAGCCTGTCGTTCGAGCTGATCCGCGCTCTGGTGCAGCGGCTGCCGGTGATGATCACGCCGCGGTGGGTATCGGTGGAGGCGCAGCCGATCGCCATCGCCGACGTGATCTCCTACCTGGTGGCGGCGCTCGACTTGCCCCTGGACGGGTCGCCGGTGTTCGAGATCGGCGGTGCGGAAGTCACGTCGTACCGGGGCCTCATGGAGGAGTACGCACGGCAGCGGGGGCTGCGGCGTCTGTTCGCGCCGGTGCCGTTCCTGACGCCGCAGCTCTCCAGCCTGTGGCTGGGGCTGGTGACGCCGATCTTCGCGCGCGTCGGGCGCAAGCTGATCGAGAGCATCACCATGCCCAGCGTCGTCCGCGATCGGAGCGCGCTCGACGGTTTCGCGGTCCGGCCGCGCGGGTATCGCGATGCGATTCGCCAGGCGCTGGCGGACGAGGATGCACGCCTGGTTGCGACGAGCTGGTCAGACGCCCTGTCCACGTCCGCGGGCAGGCGGGGCCCCGGAGCCGGTACGCGGTTCGGGAACCGCCTGATCGATTCGCGGGCCGTCACGGTGGCCGCCTCCCCGGAGCGGGCGTTCGCCCCGATCCGGAGGATCGGCGGGGGGCGTGGCTGGTACCACGCGAACGCGCTCTGGCGGCTGCGCGGCGTGGTGGACCGCTTGCTGGGCGGCGTGGGGATGAAGCGAGGCCGCCGCGATCCGGAGATGCTGCGCGCCGGCGACGTGCTGGACTGCTGGCGCGTGGTCGCGTGCGAGTCGCCGCGGGTGCTGTCGCTGGAGGCGGAGATGCGGCTGCCCGGACGAGCCTGGCTGCATTTCGAGGTCACGTCCCGCGCGGAAGGGGCGAGCATCCGGCAGACCGCGGTCTTCGATCCGATGGGGCTCGGCGGACTGCTGTACTGGTACGTGCTCTACCTGCCGCATCTCCTGATCTTCCGCGGAATGCTGGCGGCCGTGGCGGAGCGGGCGGACGCGGCGGACGGATAAGCTTCGCTCTCGAGTGACAAACTATACTTAACCTGATTAATGAATATTAATGTAAGCTCGCTCTCAGAGGCGAGAAGAGACGAGTATGGAGACGAGCATCGATCTACGGCCGGACGACGCGGCCCGGAGAGCGGGCTGGTTGCTACTGATCACCGCGGCCGCGACCGTGGTGGCGGTTGCCGGCCGCGTGTCTGCGGGCGCCGACCTGCCGACGTTGGAGGAGTCGCTGGCCGCCATCGGCGCCGCGCGGGGCAGCTACGGGCTCGGCGGCGCGGCGCGGCTGCTGTCAGGCATCACGCTGGCGGTCGGGGCGCGCTTCCTGCTGCGGACCTGGATCATGCGCGAGCGCCTCGGCACGCGAGCGGTGCCGCTCCTGCTGACCGGCTCCGGAGCCCTGACCGCGCTGTCCGGTGCCTGCGCGGTGGTGCTGGCGCTGGTGGCGCCGAATCCGTTGGAGGCCACGGCGCTCGATGCGATCGCTCCGGCGATGGCGATCCTGGACACCCTGCACGGCGTCGCCGGCAGGGCCGGGTTCAGCTTGGCAGGCATCGCGTTGATCGCCGCCGCCTACCGGATGTGGCGCGTCGGCGACGTGCTGCGGTTCATTGCGCCCGGCTCGGCGATCGTCGGCGTCGCCATGCAGTTGGTGTGGGTCCACGCCGTGATCGTCGTGCACCGCGCATCCGGCGCCGCGTTCGTGGTATGGCTGACGCTCATCGGCATCATGCTGGTGACCGGCCGTGTGGAGCGGATCTTCGCGTCCCGGGTGCGCGGCCGGTAGCACCGCGGCGGGCTCCGTCCGGGCTACATCGGGCCGATGCGTTCCTCGCCCACGTCGACGGCGGCGCGCATCGAGGCGTCGAAGCTGCGCAGCAGCAGATCGGACTTGACGCCGGCCGCGGCCGGCTCGTCCCAGAGGTTGTCGAACTCGCCCGGGTCGGCTTCCAGGTCGTAGAGCTCGCCCAGGCCGTGGCCGTGGTAGACGACCAGCTTGTGCGTCCGCGTGCGGTACATGGTCGCGTAGCTGCCGTCCGGCCCGTCGACGGCATCGAAGTACTCGCTGCGCACCGCCTCGCGGTCGGCGCCGCCGTCCAGGAGGGAGTGGCCCTGCATCCAGGGCGGCACCGGCTGCCGCGCCGCCGCCAGCAGCGTGGGCGCCAGGTCGGTCAGCTCGACCAGATCGTCGGTGGCCCTGCCTGACTCGACGCGGCCCGGCCAGCGCAGGATCAGCGGCACCCGCACCAGCCCCTCGTAGAATCGGCAGCCCTTGCAGATCAAACCGTGGTCGCCGAGCGTCTCGCCGTGGTCGCTGGTGAAGATCACCAGCGTGTCCTCCGTCTGGCCGGACTCCTCCAGCGCGTCCAGCATGCGCCCGACCTGATCGTCGATGAGCTCGACCATCGAGTAGTAGGCGGCCTGCAACGTCTTCGCGTCGCGGGCGAACGTCGCGGCGTCGGCCTCCTGCGCGGAGTCGCGGCCGGGGTAGTACGGCAGCACCGGATGGGCGATGTCGAGCGGGCCGGACGGCTCGCGCGCCTCGCTCTGGAAGTCGACGGCGCGCAGCCGCCGCTGCTGGTCCAGGTCGCTCGGGCGAAAGAGCGGGCCGGGCATCCGTTCCGGGTCGAAGCGGGCGCGGTACGCCGCCGGCGGGTTGAACGGCTCGTGCGGGTCGTAGATGTTGACCGTCGCCAGCCACGGCGTGTCGGCGCCGCGGCGCTCGCGCATGAAGTCGATCGTCTGTTCCGCGCACCAGGTGGTCTGGTGCAGTTCCGCCGGTACGCCCGCCGGGTCCTCGATCAGCTCGCCCAGGTCGTGGCCCTGCGCCCGCACCCAGTCGGCATAGGCGTGGCCGGACGGCCAGCCGTCACGGGGCGCGTGGCTCCAGCGCCAGTAGCGGTAGCCGTCGTCGCCGCGCGGCTCGGGCCGCTCGTACGCGCCGGCCAGGTGCAGCTTCCCGATCAGGCCGCAGTCGTAGCCGGCGCCGGCCAGCAGCCGGGTGACCAGCGGGTAGCGGCCGCGGTAGCGCGCGTTGCCGTTGCGGGTGTTCTGGCAGGTGCTGGGGTAGGTCCCCGTCAGGAAGCTGGCGCGGCTCGGCGTGCAGATCGGGCTCTGGCAGAACGCGTGCGTCCAGGCGGTGCCTTCGCGCCACAGGCGGTCCAGCCGCGGCGTGCGGACGTGCGGGTTGCCGCCGGCGCCGATCGTGTCGTAGCGCTGCTGGTCGGTGCAGATCCAGAGGATGTTGGGGGCCATGGCGGAGTTCGCTATGGTGGCGACATGCCGAACTCCGACGCAAGAGCCAGGAGGACGCCGCATGCGTCCGAATCCGACGAAGGGCGCGGGGGTGATGGCGACGCGCCGGTGCGCCTCACCGTCCGCCGGCGCGAGCTGGCGCTGGACGAGCTCGGCTACCGCGACTGGCGCGTTGTCGAGCGGCCGGTCGATTTGCACCCGGAGCGCACGGCGCTCCTGCTGTGCGACGTGTGGGACCGCCACTGGTGCCGCGGCGCCCAGGAGCGGCTGGAGCCCCTCGTGCCGCGTATCGATCGCACGGCCCGCGTTGCCCGCGAGCGTGGCATGCTGGTCGTGCACGCGCCCTCCGGCACGATGCCGTTCTACGCCGGCCATCCGGCGCGGGTGCGGCTGCTGCAGGCGCCGCCGGTAGCCGCACCGGCCGAACGCGCGCACCCCGATCCGGCGCTGCCCATCGACGGCAGCGATTCCTCCGACACCGCCGGCGATCCGGCTGCCGAGGGCACCCGCTGCTGGAGCCGCCAGCACGCCGGGGTATGGATCGACGGCGAACGCGACGCCATCGGCGACGACGGCCTCGAGCTTCTTGCGCTGTACCGGCAGCGCGGTATCGACACGGTGCTGATCGCCGGGGTGCACACCAACATGTGCGTGCTGAACCGCAGCTTCGCCATCAAGCAATTGGTGCGCTGGGGTATTCCGGTCTACCTGATCCGCGATCTCACCGATTGCATGTACAACCCGGCGCGCGTCCCCTACGTCAGCCACGAAGAAGCGACGGAGCTGGTGGTGCGCTATATCGAGCAGTTCTGGTGCCCGAGTGTGACCAGCGGGGACCTGTGCTCGGGGCTCGCTGAGTAGGCTCACGGCGGGCGCTTTGCCCATCCGGAGACAGGGCGCGTAGACTCGGCTCCCGTGGCAGCCTCCGAGCATCCTAACGTCATCGTTCTGATCACCGACACGTTTCGGCGCGACAACCTCGGCGACCGCGCCGCGCGGCCCGTGCGCACGCCGGAGCTCGACCGCTTCGCCGCCGACCGCGCGACCGAGTTGACCGGCCTCACCATGGGCAGCTTTCCCACCATCCCGCACCGCACCGACTTCGCCAGCGGGCGCGCCGGCTGGCCGCACTACGGCTGGCAGCCGATCAGCCACAGCACCGGCAACCACATCGCCACGCTGCTGGCCGAACAGGGCTACTTCACGCAGCTCATCTGCGACACGCCGCACCTTTTCAAGGCGGGCTTGCAGGTGGGCTTCCAGGGCAGCTATCAGCACCGCGGCCAGGAGGGGGACCTTATTGCGCCAGGCGAAGTCCTGGAAGGGAGGATGCATGATCGCATGAGCTGAAACCCTTCGTGGCGATCCAGCGGGTTCGACTCCCGCCCGGCAAAGGCGCAGCCCGCCAGCCGGAACCGAGTCTTGCGCGGCGTGCGGTAACGGGCGTCGTGAAGCGTAGACAGGAGGTGACGAAGCGTCGAGGGTAAGCCTCGATATCCCAAACGACGACGCCTTCATCGTTAAGATAGTGGGAGCAGCACCGCACGCGCCGCTAACGGCGAGGCGCCGCGCGGGTCGTCCGGGGTCGTGGACCGACGCAGAGTCACGGGATGGGGTCGCCGGGAAACCTGGGAGGTCCTGTCAGAGCCCGCAGGGGAACAGCCGGATACGGGGAGAGCCGGCGACCAAAGACTCCCGGCCCGACGCCAGGCTTGCATGGCGTCGGGAGCGCGAGGCGCGAACACGAAGCGGCAAGCGGCCTGCGGACCCGGCTGACGAAGCAATAAGTCGAAGGGCTGGCATGACAGGAAGTCGTAGCGCCCTGATAGTACCGAGGAAAGCGGGGAACCGTGACCAGCGGGACCCGCCGGAGGGAAGCGGGGCGTCACCTGGACAGAACCACTGATGGGACACGCTGGAGGAAACCTTGAGTTCCACAAACACGTACACGAAACAGCAGTGGATAGCCGCGCAGGCGAAGGAGCACCTGGAGCGGGTGTTTACGTCCCTGCACCACGTGATCGACCGCGACTGGATGCACGAAGCGTATCGACGGACGCGCAAGGATGGCGCGGCGGGGGTCGACGGCGTGACGGCAGCCGACTATGAGACGGACGTGGAGGCCAACCTTGAGAGCCTGCTGGACCGGATCAAAGCGGGCAGCTACTACGCGCCGCCGGTGCGACGCCACTACATCCCGAAGGCGGACGGCAAGAAACGGCCGCTGGGTATCCCGACGCTGGAAGACAAGGTGGCGCAACGGGCGATCCTGATGCTGCTGGAGCCGATCTACGAGGCGGCGTTCCTGCCGTGCTCGTACGGCTTCCGACCGGGGCGGTCAGCCCATGATGCGCTTGCAGCACTGCGAGCCGGCATCACGGAGGAGGGCCACCGGTGGGTGATCGATGCCGATGTGACACAGTACTTCGACAGCATCGACCACGGGCATCTGCGGACATTCCTGGACCTGCGGATCAAGGACGGCGTCGTGCGACGCATGATCGACAAATGGCTGAAAGCGGGCGTGCTCGAAGAGGGTACGTTGCAACGATCCGATGCCGGAGCGCCGCAAGGCGGGGTGCTCAGCCCCTTGCTCGCCAATATCTTCCTGCACCACGTGCTGGACGAATGGTTCGAGCGAGAGGCGAAGCCACGGCTGAGGGGACCGTGCCAACTGGTGCGGTACTCCGACGATTTTGTGTTGACCTTCGAAGATCGCCAGAGCGGCGGGCGTATGCTTGCCGTATTGGGCAAACGGCTTGAGCGCTTCGGACTGGCCCTGCATGCGACCAAGACCCGGTATGTGGACTTCCGGCCACTGCGCCGGCATGGGCACCATCGGGACACGACGTTCGACTTCCTCGGCTTCACCCATGTATGGGGACGGACGCGGAAGGGCGGGATGGCGGTCCGACAGATCACGGCGAAGAGCCGCTACGCGCGAGCCGTGAAAGCGGTGCACGACTGGTGCAAACGCCATCGGCACCTGCCGATCAAGCGCCAGCAGGAGCACCTGTCGCGGGTCCTTCGGGGCCACTGCGGCTACTACGGTCTGACGGGGAACCACAAACGACTCGGATGGTTCCGCTGGCAGATGATCCGCTCCTGGCGAACGTGGCTCTCACGCCGCCGCCGCGCGGGTCATCTGAACTGGGCTCGCATGGACGAACTCCTGAGACGGCACCCGCTGCCGCCAGCGAAGGTCATGCGTTCGATCTACGCCACTTGAGCGAATCTGACGGGTGAGGAACCGAGTGCGTCAATCGCGCACGCTCGGATCTGTGGGGGGCGGGGCTCGGTAACGACCCCGCCTACCCGGCCCCTGCTGCACAGGAACGACCCGGTCGTTCAGGCGATGCCGCGCGGCAAGACGCGCCGGCTCCCTGAGACCTTCGGCGGCACGCTGGTCGATCTGCACGAGTGGACGAACGCCATCCGCACCGAGGCCGACACCTTCTGCGCCCGTACCGCCGCGACCACCGCCACCTGGCTGGAGCGCAACTACCGCGCCGGGCCGTTCTTCCTGTGGGTCGACTTCTTCGATCCGCACGAGCCGTGGGACCCGCCCGAGTACCTGGTGCGGCGATACGATCCCGACTACGACGGGCCGCCGATGCTGCATCCCAACTACGGGCCTGCCGACCACTACACCCCCGCCGAGCTGCGCAACCTGTGGTCCCACTACGCCGCCGAGGCGGAGCTGGCGGACCGCCACATCGGGCGCGTGCTGGACAAGATCGACGACCTCGACCTGTGGCGCAATTCGCTGATCGTGGTGATGGCCGACCACGGCATGGCGATCGGCGAGCACGGCTGCTGCGGGAAGAGCAACCACGTTGACGAGGACGGGCGGTTCTGGCCGCTGTACCCGGTGCTGAGCGACGAGCTGTGCCTGGTCGCCGGCCGCGCCCAGGACGGTCCGGTGCCCGCCGGAGGGCGGCTCGACCTGTTGGCCCAGCCGTTCGATCTGCTGCCCACCCTGTGCGAGCTGGCCGGCGTGGAGATCGCCCCGCCCGAGCCGCTGCACGGCAGATCGTTCGCCGCCGAGTTGCTCGCCGGTTCCGGTACGCTGCGCGACCACGTGATCACCGCGGCGCACATCCGGCCGGCAGCCGAGACCCCGGACCGGGTTCCGGCCCGCGCCAGCACGCCGTTCCTGCGCGCCCGCACGCCGTTCCCCGGCACCGGCACCTGGGGTTACGCGCCGGTCGGCCCGGACGGCGCGCCGCAACTCTTCGACCTGGCGGCCGATCCGCGTGCCGAGCGGGACGTCGCCGAGGCGAACCGCGGCACGGTAGCCGAGATGCACGAGCTCCTGCTCGCGTCCCTCGAGGAGTATGGCGCCGGTGACGCCGTGCAGGCGCTGTGGCGGTCTCCCGGCAGCGGCGCCGCCGGCGGGAGCTGGGCGCGCGACTACCTGGAAAGGTAGCGGGGAGCGTCCGGCGCCTCGCTCGGAGTGAGCTCCCCCACCAGTTGGTCGTGGGAGATCAACTCCACGGCCGGCGCGTCGAATCGGCCGTAGCCGTTCCAGACCTTGAAGCCGACCAGCTCCTTGAGGCGCAGGGGAGCCTCGGCGGCCACCTCCGGCATCAGGCCCAGGGTGTAGTTCTCTTGCGGCCGGAACTGCGGGCCGCAGTAGGTGTTGAGCAGACCCATGCGCGGCTCCTCGGTGCGGTTGGTGCCGGAGCCGTGCCACAGCCGGCCCTCGAAGAACATCGCCGTGCCGGCCGGCGCCTCGATCGGCACCACGTCCTCCTCCCGATACAGTCCCGGCTTCGGCTGCCGGCCGCTCAGGTGGCTGCCGGGCACCACGCGCGTGGCGCCGTTGTCGTCGTGGAAGTCCACCAGCAGCCACATGCTGTTCAGGGCCGCGGGCGGCGCGATCATGGCGGCGCCGTCGCGCACCTCGCCCGCCTCGGCACGGGTGATCGATCCCACCGGCAGCCCGAACCGGCCCCTGGGCACCGGCGGCGGCATCCACCACGCGTCCGTGTGCAGCTCCATGGGCGCGGCCCCCTTGCCGATGATGTTGGCGGTGCTGCAGGAGAGCTGGTAGTGCTGGCCCAGCACGTGCCCGGCCAACTCCAGGGCGTGCTCCATGAGCACGATGTCACGGAAGATCCGTCCCTTGTTGAGCAGCATGAACAGGCGCTGGCTCACGCCGCCGGCCGCCACCGTGAAGCGGTCCTGCTGCACCGTCCCGTCGGCGTCGGCGAAGGCACCCCAGTTCTTGTCGGGCGTCCCGTCCATATATGCCACGCCCCGCTCCCGCTCGGCGGCCGCCTGGGCGGTCAGCCGCCCCTGCGCCTCGCGCAACTCGGCGGGCGTCAGGGCGTCCGCCAGCAGGCAGTAGCCACTCCGCTCCAGGTCCGCCTTGCAGCGCTCCAGGTCGGTGGTGAGGCGAGGCCGCTCCGTCACGTCGACACCCGTGCTCGCCTTACGGGCCTTGGCCCTCGGTCGGGCCGAGTTGATCCAATCCTCTTCGCAGAGACGGTATAGGTTGCTTCAGCGTACCCTTGTTCGTGAAGTACTCGGAAACGGATCGTCCGCTGTCCGCCATGTCGGCGATCTCGTCGGCTGTCAGTCTCGGATCCCGGCCCGCTGCTCTGGCTTCGATCCAAGTCGAGGCTCATGGCCGAAGTATAGCGGACGAGGGAAGGAGTCGCTGCGGTGATGGGGTTCGTTCCGGTGCGACCGCAGGCCATCTCACGGTCGGCAGGCGCATTGACAACAGATGCGTTTGCAACGATATTAGCCGGGAATCAACGGGACCATTGAAGCCGCCCACGGACCCCACCGTTGTCGCCGTCCGAGTGCTCCAATCTTGAAGCTGCCGGAGCGCACTGAACTGAACATCGTCGGCTCGCGGCGAGCCGCGAGCGGTTCCCGCCTTTCACGGTTCAATGCCGATTCATAGTACGCTTCTACGAGTGCTCATGCGGCACCCGACCCAAGCACTGGCCGGGTCCCGAGTCGCGTCGAGCCGTATGGCACCGTAGTGCCCTTGGCCCTTCCCGCGCGGCGCGCTCCGACGCGGCTTCAGACGTTCGGATGGCGCAGGGGCTCGTTCAGAAACCTCGTCGAAGATCTGACCGGTGGCCGCTTCCGCCGGGAGCAGTGGGACCGACGAGCATGAAGACGACCGAACGGATGGGCCGATCCACGTTTGCCGATGCACGGATGCTGAGCGAGGGAGCGTTCACGACGCCGCAGGGCAACGTCGTCCAGACAATCTATGTCGACCTCGCCGGGGAATTGCCGCTCGATGGACTGTGTCTGGCGAAAGCCTCCGAGCCCCGGTTCGACTTCCGAACGACCGGTGCAGTTCGGCTCTCGCGCCCGGGCGTCTTCCGCGATACGGGGGAAGTTCTCGTCAAGGACGAACAGGAGGGACGCGCCCGGACATCGACTCGCGAAACGACGGAGGGTCCGACAGGGGCAACGGCCCAAATGGACAGGCGCGTGCGAGCGGTCAACGCGGGCCTGCGCCTCTGCCACGGGAAGGTGTCGACGAGCGCCGCAACGCGGACGGAAAAGGCGCGAAGCGCCACGGCGTACGTGACGTTCGGCAAGGACTGGCTGATTTACTGCGCTTCGGTCTGGCCGAAGGCTGGCGAAGAGGACGCTTGGCGGCGCACGTTCCCAGAGAGCTACACGAGCGTGGCCCGGATCCATCGGCCCACGCAATTCGCGCAATCCCTGGGGCTCGGGGTGTGCGAGCACATCGGCGCGACCGGCAAGCCGACCCCGGTCACAGGGGCCTTCCACGGATTCAAGACGTTCGAGGTGCATCGCACGCCTCAGATCGTGCTGCACGGCCCTGTCCTGTACGTCGGCGACCCCTATCGCTGTATCGCCGAGGCCGAGGCGGGATGGCCGCAGATCTGTTCGATGATCTTCGTGAAGTCGCGCACGTACGCGCCGCAGAAGGAGTACCGGTTCGCCATGTTGTCGATCCGGTCGGAGGTAGGCGAGGTGTTCGACCTGCCCGTCTCGGGGATACTGAGGGATTGCCTTGTGCCGCCGAAGTCTCCGCTTGGCGAGGCCAACGTGCCGGTGACGATCGGGCGGGACGAACGGAAACCCGGCGAACCGCGCGAGACGTTCCGGGGCTACACCTACCGGCGACGTAGGGTGCGGCGCGAGACCGGAAACTGGAAAGACGGCAAGCCAGGCTCGGGCCGGGCGAAGGAGGAGATCGTCGAGGAGACGGTAACGTCGCCGGAAGAGGTCCCCGAGCCGTTTCCCGAGGAGGTCAAGCAACCTGACATCATTATGTTCGAGCAGATCGGTGGGCAGGTGCGGTTTGCTCATCAGGTCTACCGGGACGAAGAGACGCAACGCATGCGCATAGAGACGCTTCGGACGAATCCAGCGATCGTCAGAGGTTCCGGTCAGGGCGGCTTGCCGCTGGCGCTCGAAGTACCGGCGGCGGACCGGTTCGAAGCGCTGGACGAACCGCCGACGGATCCGAGATTCGTGCTCGAACTGTGCCTTAACCCGAGCGTGCCGAGACCGCCCAGGCGCTACGAGGGTCTCGCGCGTTGCAGCCGGGCCGAGGTGGAGCACGCGTTGGCCTGCTGGCGCTCCCTGGGCACGGCGGTGGACCTCCTCGACGGCCAGGACCGGGAACGGGCGTCGGCTTCTGCGTGGTACGCCGCAGAGTTCATTGTGGACTTCGTGAGTTGGTTCGGACCGATCGTGAAGAACGTATGCGTGATCAGGGAATGTGTGGCGGTCGTGGAATTCAAGCGCGCGTCGCTATCCGGAGCTGTAGGTTGGGCGACGTTCTCGGGCACCGGGACCTACACGCTATACGTGCACCGGAGGAACGTCGAAGAGGCAGTGTTCTCCGGCCGCTTCTCGCGAGCTGGACGGATAAGCCCGGGCACCTACATGGAAGCGTTGCAGAAGTACGGGTGGCACCTCAAGGTGCCCGACTCCGGCATGTGAGGCGCGCCGATTGGGTTGAGCCAGCGGTCGCGCATCTCGACCAGTCTTCGGGCTTCCAGGGCCACAACCATGAGATTGGCCGGACGTATGGGAGCGGATCCGAGGACCATCTCGGCGGGCGGCGCGTCAAGCCGCTTGCGCGGCTCCTCCACTCCGTTCCGGCCTTCCAGGTGACCCGCCGCGCGCCGCGACGTTCGGGGCACTTGTGGCCGCAAGCCAGCTTGCGGCCCGACTCGGACCGCACGGATCGACTTCCCCGGAGCGTAGCGGCCGGATCGGTCCGCGGGAATCGTGGAGACCTTTTTCGCGCGCCGCCTGTCGGTTCGCCGGCGATCGCCCGAGCAGAACGGGTCTCTGAGGGTCCCAGGTCGACTCACGGGAGCGGAGCCTTTCTGAAGGGTCTAATCGGGTCAAAGTGTTGATGAAGCTATGTTTACGTCATCCTGTGATACGCTTGTCTCCAGGTCGTTCGCGAGGGAATCGCGACCGTACACCTCAATCAAGGAGCGCATCAGATGACGACGAACCGAGACGCCACCCCGTGCCGCCCGACAGCCGGAACCGCGGCGCTGGTCCCAGCGGCTAAGTGCCGTAACTCGTGCGGGCAGCGTCTTACTCTGCAATCGTCCGCCGGCATCCTTGCTTGACCTGCAGCCACTCAGCGCCTTTGGTGGTCAGTTGGATGATGTCCACTGGCTCACCGACGATGTCCGGCGTGAGCCGCGCCTGGAGACGAATAATCTCGTCGAGCATTGCGGGATACTCTTCGGCCTGGAACGTACGGCCTACGAGTTGCTCATGGTTGAGGAACCCGCTCTGGCCTGCCGGCAAAAGGGTATTGTCCTCGATTTCCCTCTGGAGCTGGACCTCCAACCGTCCTCCGACACTGAGGGAACGTTGCGTCAGCAAGACTGGCTCGCCCGCCTCAAAGAAACCGATTACGTACGTGAAGATGATCTGGTCCGAGGGCACGCCGGGGTTGTATGACTCGAAAGACGTTTTCGCTGCCTCTACGAACCGTGCGACCCTGTCACGAATGGGCTCAGACAGGTATCGCGGTAGCAGGTTTGCTGCAATCGCGTCCGGTGCGATCGCCGGCGGTTGGTACCTTCCCGCCGCCGTGTAGACGATACTCCCGTAGTTCTTGATCTTGCAGACACGGAGTGGAACTCTGTCACTTCCGTCCGTCGTGCCGATCCGCAAGCTGTCGGCCGCGAGCAGGATTCTCGCACCTTGCCGGATCGCCAGAATGGTCGTGGCGGTTGCCGGTGCGGCGAGGAGAATCAAGAGTAAGGCGATGACGGATCTGAGCAAATGTGGCACATAATGGACGATAGCACAGACGCACTGGCACACCTGAGACCGGGGCGGAGCTGTCCACACGCATCGCCCACTGCGAGGCACCGTCACGATCGCTTGGCACGTTAGGATGCACCATGTCCGCTGAGGTAGCCGGCCCAGTCGACCATGAGCCGCCGTCGGCGCTCGAACAGGTCTGACCCCGCATAGGCGGCCTCGACCTTGTTCTGGACCACGTGCGCGAGCGCCGCCTCGATGACCTCCCGCAGGTGGTCGGTCTCCTCGGCCGGCCAGTCCCGGAACGACGAACGGAACCCATGTGGCACGGCGGCGATCTCGTGGTACTGAAGCATCTTGGGCAGCGTCGACGTCGCTATCGGCTTCCCGCTCCGCATGGGAAATACCAGCCGGCGCGGGCCGTCGCCGAGCGCCCGCGCTGCATCGAGGATCTCCAGCGCCCGCCCGCAGAGCGGAACACGGTGCTCTCGCTTCGCCTTCATCCGCGCCGCGGAGATCGTACACACGGCGCCGGCAGGGTCGATTTCGTCCCATGTCGCCAGCCGGACCTCGCCGGACCGCGCCGCCGTGAGCACCAGGAACTCGAACGCCAGCCTGACGGCCGGCTGCGCAGACTTCGTGCTCGCTTCGGCGGCGGCGACCTGTTGCGCGGCGCCGTCGACGAGCTGCAGCGTCGGTTGATGTCCCCGGAGCCGCTTCGGTCGTGAAGGCCGCCGCGCTGCCACTTGCGATTCCAGGCCCTCATGCTATATATTATTTGTATAGAGCTATGAGGAGCGAGCCATGGCAACCGGTTCAGTGTTCGAGAACAATCGCACCCAGGCGGTTCGACTTCCGGCAGAGACGCGTTTTCCTCCCGGGATCAAGAAGGTCAACGTCCGCGTAGTCGGTCCGGACCGCGTACTGTCTCCCGTCGACCGCACGTGGGACACCTTCTTCCTCGAAGGGGAGGCATCGTCGAATGACTTGATCGAACGAGGCGAGCAAGGACCGCATCAGGTGCGCCAGCCCCTTCAGTGATCCAATTCATGCTCGACACCGATCTGTCGATCTACGTCATCAACCGAAAGCCGCTGGCCGCGTTGAAGTCCTTCAACGCTCATGCGGGGGAGATCTGTCTCAGCGCGATTACATTGGCAGAGTTGTTCCATGGAGCGGAGAAGAGCGCGAACCCAACCACGGCACGGCGGCGGGTGGACAACTTCGTTTCACGGCTGAGCGTGCTGGAGTACGGCGAGAGCGCGGCCCACCACTATGGAGAGATCAAGTCGGATCTCGAACGCAGGGGTCAGGTGATCGGCCCCAACGACCTCCACATCGCCGGCCACGCCCGCAGCGAAGCGTTGACGCTGGTGACCAACAACCAGCGGGAGTTCGACCGGGTAGACGGCCTGCGCACCGCCTGCTGGGTGTAGCTCCCGGGTAGTCCATGGTCACCGCAGAGTTCGACAAGCCGGCCGGGAGGACGCCGGTCGTCACCGCTCCGGTCACGCCGTTCCCGGAGGAGGGGGCCGGGGAGGCCGAGGTGATCGGCGGCATCCGCGAGCGGCTCGGCCGCACCCCCTACGCCGTCGACCGCGACTTCGGCAATTCCTACTCGGGCATCCCGCACCGGATCACTCACCAGCTCGACGAGCTGATGCGCAGCACGTACTTCGTGGAGTGGGCGGCCGATCAGCAGCCCGGCACCGTGGCGCTCGATCGCGAGGCGGTGCGCATGGTGGCTTCGCTGCTCGGTGAGCCTGCGGGGGCGGGCTTCATCACCACCGGCGGCACGGAGTCGAACCTGGCGTCGATGCGGCTGGCGCGGGCGCACGGCGGTCAGGCACAGCCGCAGATCGTGGCGCCGGTCACCATGCACTTCAGCTTCCGGATGGGCGCGGAACTGATGGGGATCGAGCTGGCCGAGGTGGACGTGGACCGGCAGAGCTTCGTGCCGCGCATCGAGGACGTCGAGCGGGCGATCACGCCGCGCACCGTCGGACTGGTCTGCTCGGCGCCGGCAGGCGGCTTCGGCACCATCGAGCCGGTGGAGGCGTTCGCCGATCTCGCGCAGCGCAAGGGCCTGTGGCTGCACGTGGACGCCGCGTTCGGCGGCTTCATGCTGCCGTTCAAGCGCGACCTCGGCCACCCGGTCGAGCCGTTCGACTTCGCGCTGCCGGGGGTCTCGTCGATGATGACCGACGGCCACAAGCTGGGTCTGATGCCGATCTCCACCGGCTTCTTCATCGTCCGCGACCCGTCGCTGTTCGACGCCATCCCGACCGAGTCGACGTTGATCCACACCACGTCGTCGACGAAGCCGGGCAGCCGCGCGGCCGGCGCCTGGGCGGTGATGAGGCACCTGGGACGCGCCGGCTACCGCCGGTCGACCGCCCACCTGATCGACGTCGTGAGCATGCTGGCCGACGGCATCGGCGGGATCGAGGACTTCAGGCTGCTGGCTGCACCCGCGGTGTCGGTGGTCGCGTTCACGTCGCGGAACATCGACCTGGCCGACGTGCATCGGCGGATGGCCGCCGGCGGCTGGGGGCAGGGGTACGGCGAGTTGCGCGGCATGCCCTTCATCCGGCTCTCCGTGCACCCGTCGCGCGACCGCGAGAGCGCGGCGGCCTTCCTGCGCGCGCTGGCGGAAGCGGCCCGTGAGGCCCGGCGGCGATGACGCTGGTCGGCTACAGCGACCGGCCCGGCGCCGCTCCGGGAGAGCGCATCCGGTTCATGGTGAGCTGCGAGCAGCCCGCCTACGACGTGCGGCTGGTCCGGCTCATCCACGGCGACACCAACCCCAGCGGCCCCGGTTTCAAGCAGCGCGTGGTGCCGTCCGCGATCGACGGCCGCAGGCCGGGCAAGCGCGAGGCGATCCGCAGCGGTTCCTGCGTCGACATCGCGCTGGCCGGCGTCGATCTGAGCCGGGAGGTGAGCTTCTGCGCCTTCGTCCAAGCGACCGATCCGGCGGCCGGGACGCCGCAGGTGATCGCCGGCCAGGGCACGCCCGTGGACGGCACGGGATGGGCGCTCGCGCTTTCCGCCGAGGGCGACCTGCAGGTCATCGGCGCGGGGAAGGTGGTCGCCCGGCTGGGTCCGATGAGGCGCTGGGCGTGGTACCTGCTGGCCCTGTCGCTGACGATCCGGGAGGACGGGGCGGCCGCAACGGGGACCGCGTGGCGCCGGCCGGTGCGAGCCTTGGCCGACGATCCGCCGGCCGAGGCGGCGTTCGCGGCGGCCTCCATCCTGCCGGCTCCGGGCGCCGCGCTGATGCTTGCCGGAGCGCGCGATGCGGCCGGCGGTCACGCCCACCACTTCGACGGCCGCATCGACCGCCCGCGGCTGCTGGCCGGAACGGTGACCGGGGAGCGGCTGCGGGCGTGGGCCGAACGCCCGGACGACCTCGCCACTCTCGCCGAGGCCGGCGAGCTGGCCGGAGCGTGGGACTTCTCGCGCGACGTCGACACCGCCCTGGCGCGCGACGTGTCCCGCAACGGCCGGCACGGGCGCGTGGTCAACCTGCCGGCACGCGCGGTGACCGGCCACAACTTCCGCGGCGAGGAGACCTGCTTCCGGCTGGCCCCGGAGCAGTACGGCGCCATCCACTTCCATCGCGACGACCTGGAGGATGCCGGCTGGGCGGAGGACTTCCCCCTGCAGGTCCCGGACGATCTGCCGAGCGGCGTCTACGCGGCGTGGCTGACCACCCCGGACGGGCGCCACGAGGAGCATGTGCCGTTCGTGGTCCGGCCGCCGCACCTCCCGCATCGCGGTGCTGATGTCGACCGTCACCTACCAATGCTACAGCAACTACACCGACCTGGGCCCCGGGGCATGGCGGGATGGCACGGACCCCACCTGGACCTCGAACGCGCCGTTCGCCGATCCTTCCCTGTCCCGCGACGTCTACCGCTACATCGACGAGAACGCGCTGTACGGGCCGTACGACCGGCACACCGACGGCTCCGGCGTGATGTACGGCTCCTGGCTGAAGCCCAACCTCACCATGCGTCCGAAGTTCCGCTACCGCGTCATGGCGACGCCGCCGCGCTTTCCGGCCGACCTCTACCTGGTGGACTGGCTGGACGCCAGGGGAATCGAGGCCGACTTCCTGACCGACCACGACCTGCACGCCGAGGGCTCCGCGCTGCTGGACGGCTACCGCGTGGTGATCTCCAGCTCCCACCACGAGTACTGGACCGGGCGGATGCTCGACGCGCTGGCGTCCTACCTGGATGCCGGCGGCCGCTTCATGTACCTGTCGGGCAACGGCCTGTACGGCGTGTCCAGCATCGATCCCAATCGGCCGCACGTGCTGGAAGTGCGTCGCTGGGGGACGAGCTGGCCGTTCGAGGTGCACCCGGCCGAGCGCTACCACAGCACCACGGGCGAGCCGGGCGGTACCTGGCGCAACCGGGGCCGGCCGCCCAACCTGCTGGTCGGCGTCGGCGCCGCCGGCGCCGAGTTCGGCCGCGGAGTCCCGTTCCACCGGATGCCGGCCAGCCGCGATCCTCGCGTCGCGTTCATCTTCGAAGGGGTGGGTGACGACGAGCCGATCGGCGACTTTCCCAATCTGCAGGTCCGGCACGGCGCCGCCGGATACGAGTTCGACCGCGTGGAGGCCGAGCTCGGCTCCCCGCCCGGCACGCTGCTGCTGGCATCGTCGGTCGGCTTCGACACCGCGCTGGCCAACCCCATGATCGACGAGCGGCTCTGGTTCATGGCCGGCCGCGACGGCGCCAGGCCGGACGACCCGCAACGGCCGGACGCGCCGCACCGCTTCGTGCGCGCCGACATGGCCTACCTGGAGTACCCGAACGGCGGAGCGGTGTTCGCAGCCGGCGCCATTTGCTGGCGCGGCGCGCTCTCCTGGAACGGCTACGACAACAACGTCTCCCGCATCACGGAGAACGTGCTGCGGGCCTTCGCGTCCCGCCCCGGGCCGGCGTAGTACGCGGGTGCCGATGCCGCATATCATGCGTCCGGTGCTGCGTTGACGTGCCATCCATGAGGAGGACCGATCGAACATGAGCGCACTCGCCGAGCGTCAAGTCGAGTTCTTCCGGCGCGAGGGCTACGTGATGGTGCCGGACGTCTTCGCGGCGGCCGACCTGGAGCCGTTGCGCGACGAGTTCACGGAGGTCATTCACCAGACCGCCGTGGAGCTGCAGGCCGCGGGCAAGCTGTCGCGGCTGTACGAGGAGCAGCCGTTCGAGCGGCGCCTGTCCCGCATCTACGCGGAGACCGACGAGATCCTGAGGCCGATCATCGGCCGGGGCGGCGGCGGGCACAGCGGGCCGGCGCTGTTCGCGGTCATCACGCATCCTCGCCTGCTGGAGGTGGTGGAGTCCCTCATCGGTCCGGAAATCGTCGCCTCCTCCGTCTACCGGGTCCGTCCGAAGATTCCGGGCATGGCGCGCGGCGTGGTGCCGTGGCACCAGGACTCCGGCTACTTCAACCCGCACTGCGACCGGGACCTGATCGTGACCTGCTGGATCCCGCTGGTGGACGCAACCGTCGAGAACGGCTGCCTGGAAGTGCTGCCGCGCGCCCACCGGCAGGGCGTGGTCCGACACTACACGGAGGGTCCCAACGGCTACCTGGCGATCGATGACCCGGACCTTCCGGACACCGCTGCGCCGGTCGCGGTGCCCGTGCCGCTCGGCGGCGTCCTGCTGATGACCAACATCACCCCGCACAGCTCGACGCCCAACCACACCGACGTGGTGCGCTGGAGCCTGGACCTGCGCTACCAGCACGCGGGCGTGCCCAACAACGTCGGCGAGGCGCCGCAGGACTTCACCTGGGAGCGGCCGGACGCCGAGATCGCCTGCTACCCGCCGGAGGCGGATTTCGTCGTGCAGAGTCATCGCGAACCCGAGTCGGTCGTACGCTCCGCGGCCGAGTTCAACCGCATCCGCCAGCGCTACGAGCGAACCCGTCCGCCCGGCCCGGAGCGGGGCTGGATCCCGTACGAACAGCGTCCGGGAGCTTCCTGATCGACAAGGTCGAGGTGCCGCCGCCGAGCGGCGTCTTCGCGCAACCGTGGTCGCTGAAGAAGATCATCGGGCTGCTGGCCGTGTTCGGCCCGGCGGCGATCGTGGCGTCGGTGAGCATCGGCGCCGGCGAGACCATCGTCGTCGTGCGCGCCGGCGCCTGGGCGCGCTACGGGCTGTTGTGGCTGGTGCTCCTGAGCTGCGTGGTGAAGGGGATCTTCGTCACCTACCTGCTCGGCCGCTACACGGCGGTGAGCGGCGAGCACATCGGTCACCGCCTGGTGCGGCTGCCCGGCCCGCGCGGCTGGCTGCTGCTCGCAATCGGGGCGATGGAGATGATCGGCGCACCGCTCGCCTGGGTGCCGATCGCCAAGCCCGTCGGTGACCTGTTCCACTTCTTCCTCCAAGACGCGCTGCCGGCGGCCGTCCCCGAGCTGACGTACGAGAATCTCATCACCTGCGGCTTCATCGCCCTGGCCCTGGCGTTCGGCCTGCGCCTGTCCTTCGAGAAACTGGAGAAGCAGCAACTGGTCATCTGCAGCATCCTGGTGCTTGGGACCATCGCCGGCACCCTGATGGTGCGTCCCGACTTCCGCGAGGCGCTCATCGGCAGCCTGAGCTTCGGACGGCTGCCCGAGTTCCCGGAGTGGGCGCCGCGCGATGCGGTGCAGAACCCGCTGTTGACCATGGCGACCGCGTTCGCCTACGTGGGCGGAACCGCGATGGGCTACGTCGTGTACGCCAACTGGGTCGGCATCCACCGCTGGGGCATGACCGGGCACAAGGACATCGAGGCGATTCGCCGCCACGCGTTCACCCGCGACCGGATCGACTATCTGCCCGACGACCCGCAGCAGGTGGCGCGCATGCGCAGGATCGTCGCGCCGCTGCGGTGGGACGTCGGCATGGGCGCGGTCGTCCTGTTCATCGTGACGGGCGCGTTCATGATTTCCGGCGCCGCCGTGCTGTATCCGCTGCAGAGCCAGTTCGCCGGCTGGAGCCTGCTCACCGAGCAGCGCCACGTCTGGAGCGCCATTCACGGATCGCTGATCTGGGTCTACTACGTCTGCATCGTCGCCGCGCTGTGGGGGACGCTGCAGGCGTTTCCCGAGATCTACTCCCGCGTCCTGCAGGAGTTCTTCCAGGCGATCTGGCCCGGCCGGCCGTGGGACTACGCACGGATCCGGCGGTACGTCAGCGCGTACCTGCTGGTCACGACGTTCGTGATCGTCTGGCTCAACATCCCGTTCGACATCCTCACGCAGGTCGCGGGGTTCGTGCTGGCCAACCTGTCGATCGCCCTCATGATGCTCGGCGCGCTCTACCTGAACTTCAAGCTGCCGGGCGCCTACCGGACGCGCCCGCCGATGCTGGCCGGCGCGATCATCTCGGCGGTGATCCTGGTCGTCTTCGCGGGCATCAGCGGCTGGGGACTGGCGGGGAAGCTGCTCGGAATCTGACGGAGCCGGTCAGCCGCGACGGCGGCTACCGCTCGTGCGCGACGTGGCGGCGCAGGCGCCGCTCCAGCGCCCGCACCAGGATGGACAGGCCGATGGTCATCACCAGGTAGAGGAAGGCGACGGTGTTGTAGGTCTCGAAGAAGCGGAAGGAGGAGGCCGAGTAGACCTTCGCCTGCTGGGTGATGTCCCCGACGCCCAGCACGGAGACCAGGGCCGAGTCCTTGATCATGGCCACGAAGTCGTTGCCCAGCGGCGGCAGCACCGTGCGCGCCGCCTGCGGCAGCACGACGTGCAGCATCGCCTGCCGCCGGCTCATCCCCAGCGACAGCGCCGCCTCCAACTGCCCGCGCGGCACCGCCTCGATGCCGGCACGGAAGATCTCGGCCAGGAAGGCGCTGTAGCCGATGGTGAGGGCAATGATCGCTCGCCAGACGAAGTCGACGCGCCGGACGCTCAACGGCTCCATCCAGCCGGCGGCGATCAGCGGCTCGGCCAGCCGGTTGATCAGCACCACCGCCGCCGGTGCCGCCACGAAGGCGACGTAGTAGAGGATGACCAGCATCGGTACCCCGCGCACCACCTCGATGTAGACGCTCGCCGCCTCGCGCAGCACCCGACGGTGGGAGGCACGCATCAGCCCGAACAGCAGGCCCACGGCCGCCGCCGCGACGTAGGCGATCACCGACACGTACAGCGTGGTGACGATCCCGCGGCTGACCGCGCGGAAGATGATCCGGTAGTCCTCCTCCCGCACCACCGACCACACGGCCAGCACGCCCAGCAGCATGATCGCCAGCAGCCAGTAGGGCAGGCGGGCGAGGGACGCGACCGGCAGCAGGTGCCGCCGCGACGTGCCGGCGGCGCCCCTGTTCACGGCAGCAAGTCGAGAGTCCGGCGGGCCTCTACGGGCTGTACTCGAAGAACCACTTGACGCTCAGCGCCTCCAGGAAGCCCTCCTCGGCAAGTTCCCGGATCGCCTCGTCGAACGGCTCGCGCAGGTCGGAGCCGGGCGTGAAGATGAAGCCGAAGTCCTCCGTGCCCAGCGCCTCGCCGACGGTCTTGAGGGCGTCTGGGTTGGCGCCGATGTAGCCGCGGCTGCTCGCCGCGTCCATGAGCACCAGGTCCACGTCGCCGATGATCAGCGCCTGCACCGCGGCGCCGAAGGTGTCGAACAGCTTGATGCGCGGGTTGTCCTCGTTCCCGTCCAGGATGTCGTAGACGGCCACGTAGAAGTTGGTGGTGCCGGCCTGCGAGCCGATCAGCAGATCCTCGTCGGCGGCGACCTCCTCCGGCGTGGTGAAGCGCTCCTCGCCGGCGCGCACCAGCATGAACTGCTGCGAGGTGAGGTAGGGGATGGAGAAATCCACCCGCTCGGCGCGCTCCTCGGTGATGGTGATGCCGTCCATGCCCACGTCGAACTGGCCGTTGCGCACCGCCTCGATCATCGCGTCCCAGGCGGTCACCTGCCAGTCGACGGAGCAGTTGAGCCGCCTGCAGATCTCGTTGACCGCGTCGTACTCCCAGCCCACCGCCTCTCCGGTCTTCGGGTCCACGAAGTTCAGGGGCACGTAATCGTTGCCGGTCACGGCGACGACCGTGCGCCCGCCCAGATCCGGCAGGCCGAATGCCGCCTGCGTTGCCAGCAGCACCAGAGCCGCCACGAACCCTCGTATGGTGTGTTTCATAGCGACGGGAGTGTTCCGGTTCCACGGACGCGGGGCAAGCGGTCGTGGCGCACGGTTGGCGCGCCCTCGTGCTTTGACGCCTCCTGGGAGCCGCGCTACGGTCCCCGCATGAACGTGTCCATGAGAGCGCGTTCGCGCGCCAGACGCCGGGTGGCGGCGCTGATCCCGGCGGTCCTGGTGCTCCTGAGTTGCGGGGAGACGGCGCAGGGCCAGCCGGCAGACGGGACACCGGTCGTCCTGTACGGGCCGGCCGGCACCCCGATACCGTCCGCCCCCGCCGTGCCGGACGGAGCGGTTTCGGCCGAGGTCGCGGAAGGCCTGGAGGCGCTGTTCGACCGCACGGTCCCCGGTGGGCCGATCGAGGCGATCGACCGGCTGGGCGCCGCCGGCGACCCCCGCGTGCTGTGGCTGCTGACCGACCTGTTCCCGTTCTCGAACCGGGAGATGCTGACGGCGGTCCGGGCCGCCTTCGTGGGGCTCACCGAAACCGAGCTCGCGCCCGAGGACGACGGACGCCTGACGATGATCAACCGCCTGATCGCCTGGGATCTGCCGGCCTTTCCCGGCTATCGCGAGTACAAGTGGCGGCTGTTCCGGTTCATCGAGCCCCTGTGGGAGCCGTTCTTCACCGACGAGGACTCGATCATAGACTGGCGGCTGGTCGGCTGGGGCGGCGTGGCGATCGACGAGCGCCTGCACGCCACGCCGGAGGCCCGCTGCCTGCGCGGCTGCATCCCGGCGATCGACGATCCCGCCGTCACCTCCGCCTCCGGCGGCGACTGGTATCCGGACGAGCGGCTGGTGTTCGGCCTGGTCATCAACGGCGAGGCGCGCGCCTACCCGAAGAACATGATGGAAGTGCACGAGATGGTGAACGACACGCTCGGGGGCCGGCGCTTCGGCATGCCCTACTGCACGCTGTGCGGGTCCGCGCAGGCGTACTTCACCGACGACGTGGAAGGCTTCAGTCCCGTGCTGCGCACCTCCGGTCTGCTGTCCCGCTCGAACAAGTTCATGTACGACCGCAGCACGTGGTCGGCGGTCGACACCTTCACCGGCCAGGCGCTGTCCGGCCCCCTGCACGACGTCGGCGTGGTGCTGACGCCGGTGGCGGTGGTCACCTCCACGTGGGGCGACTGGAAGCGCGCGCACCCGGAGACGACGATCCTCGACCGGTTCCGCGCCTACCCGCTGGACCCGCTGCGGGGCCGTGATGACCACGGCCCGATCTTCCCGGTCGGTGACGTCGACCAGCGCCTGCCCATCCAGGAGCGGGTGCTGGGCGTGGAAGGCCCGGACGGTCCGATCGCCTTCCCGGTGGCGCCGGCGGTGATCGCGTTGCAGGAAGGCGTGGCGGTGGAGATGGGCGGCGTCCGCCTGGAGCTGGACGGCAGCGGGCTGCGCGCCTTCATCGGCGAGCGGGACGCCGGCGCGCACGAGGCGTTCTGGTTCGCCTGGAGCCAGTTCAAGCCGGACACGCGGATCTGGGAGCGTGACGGATAGCCGCGGCATCTATGCCCGGCTCGGGGTTCGGACCTACATCGACCTGACGGCCACCGAGTCCATCCACGGCGGCGCGCCCATGCTGCCGGAGGTGCGGCGGGCGATGGCAGAAGCCGCCGACGGCTCGGTGGTCATCGACGAGCTCATGACGCGGGCCGGCGAGCGGATCGCCGGGCTGCTGGGCGTTCCCTCGGCGCTGGTCACCAGCGGCGCGGCGGGCGCGCTCACCGCGGCCACCTGCGCGTGCGTGGCCGGCGGCGACCCCGAGCGCGCGGTGCAGCTTCCAGACCTCGACGGTATGCGCGACGAGGTGGTCATGCCGGTGCAGTCACGCACCGTGTTCGACCAGACCATCCGCGCGGTCGGCGTGCGGCTGGTCCCGGTGGACTCCGCCGTCCAGTTGCGCGCGGCGGTCGGCCCGCGCACCGCGCTCGTGGCGATGTGGGCCGGCGCGGCTGCCGCCCAGTCCGTGACGGTGGAGGATCTGGCCGCTGCCGGCCGGCAGCATGGGGCGCCGGTGGTGATCGACGTGGCGGCCGAGCTTCCGGCGGTGCCGAACCGCTGGCTGGCGGCCGGCGCCGACCTGGTCTGCTACTCGGGCGGCAAGGTCCTGCAGGGACCGCAGGGCGCGGGACTCCTGCTGGGCCGCGAGGACCTCGTGCAGGCCGCGTGGATGCACTGCGCCCCGCACGGGACCTTCGGCCGCATGATGAAGGTCAGCAAGGAGGAGATCGCCGGCATGCTGGCGGCGGTCGAGCACCTGGTTGACGGCCGCGACCTGGACGCGGAATTCGGGCGCTGGCGCGGATGGTACCGGCGGATCGCCGACGCCCTCGCCCCGGTCGGGGGCGTGCGCACGGAGGTGCGGGAGTCGGGAGGCCGCAGTCCGTATCCGATCCTGATGGTCTCCTGGGATCCCGAGCAGGTGCCGCTGGCCGCCGGACAGGTCGGAGCGGCCCTGCGCGCCGGCTCGCCGCCGATCCTGTCGCATGCCGAGGGTGACGGCTGCGAGTTCATGGTCCGGCCGGTGTCGATGGTCGAAGGGGACGCGGAGGTGGCCGCCCGCCGGCTGGTGGAGATCCTCGGCGGCGCAACGGAGCCGCGTCCGGTCGAGCCGCCGGTGGACGGTATCGACGGCGAGTGGGAGGTGGACGTCCGCTTCGTCTCGGGCTGCGCCCGGCACCGGTTCAGCCTGACCGGCTCGACCGGCGGAAACGGTTTCTGCGGCCGGCACCGCGGGACGCGGGCGGCGGGCGAGCTGTCCGGCCAGATCGACGGCGACGCGGTGGTGCTCGACAGCGTGCTGGCCACCGAGGGCGCCCGGCTGACCTATCGCTTCACGGGCATCCTGGATGCGGGCGCCGGCACGATGGCGGGAACGCTCAGGCTGGGCGAGCAGCTCGTGGACGGCTTCGGCGCAGGCAGGGTGACCTGGACGGCGCGCCGTGCGGCCTCAGGCGCGTGACCAGCGGCTGGGGGCCATCCCCGGCGCGTCGGCGGCCATGCCCTCCGGCTTGTTGCCCACCCCGAAGTCGAACTCGCGGGCGTTCGAGTCGCTGAAGTAGGGCCGCACCGACGCGGGGAGCGAGGCCAGTTCCTCCTCCGTCGCCATGGGCACCTCCGCGATCGGTCCTGCCCAGGCCGGCCGGTAGGCGATCGCGACCATGCGCCGCGCACGCGTGCCGGTATTGGGCAGCGTGCCGTGGAACGTGCGGTGGTTGAGGAACAGCGCGGAGCCGGCGCGGCACGGCACCACCACCTGCTCGGGATGAGTGGTGTAGCGCTTGTACGGGTGGGCATCGGCGTGCATGCACACGTGCGAACGCGGGATCACCCGGAACGGCGACACGTCCATGGTCAGGTCGTCCAGGTAGTAGAGGACGCGCACCGTGATCGGGCAGCTCCCCTCGTAGCCGAAGATCGTGGAGCCGTACGGCTGGCCGTCGGTGTGCAGGCTGATCCCGGGCGTGCCGGGCTCGGAACAGTCGTAGGTGACGTTGTGCAGGCACAGGATGCGGTCGCCGAACAGCCGCTCCAACAGATCCAGCGTCGGCCGATGGGTCACCAGCTCGGCCAGGACCGGGCTGCGCAGGTGCACCCGGCTGCAGCCGCGCTGCCGTTCGCTGTAGTCCCGGCCCTCCGTGGGCAGCGTGTCGGTCTCGGCGCGCAGCGTCTCCAGGTGCTCCGGGGAGAGGATGTCGGGGACGATCAGGTAGCCCTCCAGCTCGATCTGCCGGATGCGCTCCCCCTCGCTCAAGGCGGACCAGTCGCGGTCGTCGACGTTCAGGCCGTTCCATGTGCGCATGACGCCTCAACGTAGATCGGCGGACCCTGCCCCGGCAAGGCGGCCGCTGCCGGTCCGGTCCGGCGGGATGGTGGAATCGGGCGGCTGTTTGGGCTATCTTTCCGGGCGGTGGCAGAGAACCCGACCCGCAGGGTCGATCTCCCGCAACACGGTTCGGCCGCTTCCGCCGCAACCGCATCCCGAGGGATCGGCAATGGAACGGAGCCGCCGGCTGCGTCGCGCCCCGTCGATCCCGGGGTCGCGCACGGCCGCAATGGTGGGGAGGCCTCCGATGTCGAGCTCCGCGAGTGGGTGGAGTCGCTCGACTACGTCTACCGGACCGGCGGCGCCGAGCGGCTGCACGAGGTGCTGCGCACCCTGCACCGCTACGCGAAGGCGGTCGACGCGGATCTGCCTTTCACGGCCAACACCCCTTACGTCAACACCATCCCGCCGGACCGGGAGCCGCCGTATCCCGGCGACCGCGCCGTCGAGCGGCGCAACAAGAGCATCATCCGCTGGAACGCCATGGCGATGGTGGTCCGCGCCAACAAGAGCGACGACGGCATCGGCGGCCACATCAGCACCTTCGCGTCGGCCGCCACGCTGATCGAGGTGGCGCAGAACCACTTCCTGCGCGGGCCGGACAGCCCGCAGGGCGGCGACCAGGTCTACTTCCAGGGCCATGCCGCGCCCGGCATGTATGCGCGGGCGTTTCTGGAGGGCCGCCTGAGTGAGGAGCATCTCACCAACTTCCGGCGCGAGCTGGCTCCGGGCGGCGGCCTGTCGTCCTACCCGCACCCGTGGCTGATGCCCGATTTCTGGTCGTTTCCGACCGTCTCCATGGGGCTGAGCCCGATCCAGGCGATCTACCAGGCGCGCTTCAACCGCTACCTGCAGGACCGCGGCATCAAGCAGACCGACCGGCAGAAGGTGTGGGCCTTCCTGGGCGACGGCGAGATGGACGAACCGGAGTCCATGGGCTCGATCACGCTGGCGGCGCGCGAGCGGCTGGACAACCTGATCTTCGTGGTCAACTGCAACCTGCAGCGGCTCGACGGGCCGGTGCGCGGCAACGGCAAGATCATCCAGGAGCTGGAGGCCGCCTTCCGCGGCGCCGGCTGGAACGTGATCAAGGTGATCTGGGGCTCAGACTGGGACCCGTTGCTGGCCGCCGACCCCCACGGGCTGCTGCGCCGGCGCATGGAGGAGACCGTCGACGGCCAGTACCAGAAGTACACCGTCGAGCCGGGCTCCTACATCCGCGAGGACTTCTTCGGGACCGATCCGCGCCTGCTGGAGCTGGTGAAGGACTACTCGGACGACGAGCTGCGCAAGCTGTACCGGGGCGGCCACGATCCGGCCAAGGTGCATGCGGCGTTCAGGGCGGCCGTCGAACACACCGGTGCGCCGACCGTGATCCTGGCCAAGACGATCAAGGGCTACGGCCTGGGAGAGGCGGGCGAGGGCAAGAACATCACCCACCAGCAGAAGAAGCTGAACCAGGACGAGCTGGTCGCCTTCCGCTCGCGGTTCGACATCCCGATCTCCGACGAGGAAGCGGCCGCGGCGACCTTCTATCTGCCCGACGAGCACGGCGGCCAGCGCACCTACCTGCGCGCCCGGCGCCGGGAGCTGGGCGGCTACCTCCCTGCGCGCGCCGCGCGCGCCGCGCCGCTCAACCCGCCGCCCGCCGAGCTGTTCGCCGAGTTCCTGCACGGCACCGACGGCCGCGAGGCGTCGAGCACCATGGCCTTCGTGCGCATCCTCACCAAGCTGCTGCGCGACAAGGAGATCGGGCCGCTGGTCGTTCCCATCGTCCCGGACGAGGCGCGCACCTTCGGCATGGAGCCGCTGTTCCGGCAGGTCGGCATCTACTCGAGCGTCGGGCAGCTCTACGAGCCGGTGGACCGGGAGAACCTGCTCTACTACAAGGAGGCCAAGGACGGCCAGGTGCTGGAGGAGGGCATCACCGAGGCGGGATCGTTCTCGTCCTTCATCGCCGCCGGCAACGCCTACGCCACGCACGGGGTGAATACCATCCCCTTCTTCATCTACTACTCGATGTTCGGCTTCCAGCGGATCGGCGACCTGATCTGGGCGGCCGCCGACATGCGCTGCAAGGGCTTCTTCCTGGGCGGCACCTCCGGCCGCACCACCCTCAACGGCGAGGGCCTGCAGCACCAGGACGGCCACAGCCACGTCGCCGCGCTGGCGGTGCCGACGCTGCGTTCCTACGACCCCACCTACGCGTACGAGCTGGCGGTGATCATCGAGGACGGCATCCGGCGCATGTACGTAGACCAGGAGGAGGGCTTCTACTACCTCACGGTCATGAACGAGAACTACCCGATGCCGCCGATCCCGGAACCCGTGGAGGACACGCGCGAGGGTATCCTGCGCGGCCTGTACCGGTTCAGCGCCGGCGACTCGGACGCGAAGCTGCCCAAGGCGCACCTGCTCGGCTCGGGCGCCATCCTCAACGAGGCGGTGCAGGCGGCGGCGCTCCTCGCGGACCTGGGCGTCTCCACCGACGTGTGGAGCGTCACCAGCTACCAGCAGCTCTACCGGGACATCGCGGAGACCGAGCGGCACAACGTGCTGCAGCCGGGACGGAAGCCGCGGCAGTCGTACGTGGCGCGCGCCTTCGCCGGCGAGCGCGGCGTGTTCGTCGCCGCCACCGATTACCTGCGCGTGTTGCCGGCGCTCATCACCGACCATCTGCCGGGGCCGGTGGCCCGGCTCGGAACCGACGGCTTCGGGCGCAGCGACACCCGCGCCGGCCTGCGGGACCACTTCGAGGTGAGTGCCCGCTATATCGCATTGGCGGCGCTGCAGCGGCTGTCTGTCGAAGGGGCGATCGACGAGCGCGCGCTGAAGCGCGGCATCCGGCGGCTCGACATCGATCCCGACAAGCACAACCCGTTGTCCGCCTGAGATGGATCGGTGAGATGGCGATAGAGATCAAGTTGCCCGTGCTGGGCGAGGGGGTCGACTCCGGCACGGTAGCCGGCGTCCTGGCCGCCCCGGGAGACACGGTGGCGGCGGATGCGCCGCTGATCGAGCTGGAGACCGACAAGGCCGTGATCGAGGTGCCGGCCACCGAGTCCGGTGTCGTCGCCTCGCTGCCGGTCAAGGCAGGCGACACCGTCGCCGTCGGGCAGGTGATCGCCACCATCGATCCGGATGGCGACCCGGGTGGCGAACCGGATGGCGATCCGGCCGCTGCTCCTGCCGAGGAACCCGCTGCCGCGCCGCCAGCCGCGGCTGCATCGGCACCCGACTCGGAGCCTGCGGCCGTCGCCGCACCGACGCCGTCCCCGGCCCCGGCTCCACCCGTGACGCCGCCGGCCCCGGCTGTTCGAGCGCCCTCCGCGCCGGCGCCGGCCGACGAGTTCAACCTGCCGGAGTGGCCGATCCCGGCCACTCCGAACACCCGCCGTTTCGCGCGCGAACTGGGCGTCGACATCACCTCGGTGCAGGGCACTGGCAACGGCGGCCGCATCCTGTCCGGCGACGTGGTGCGCACCGCGCGTTCGCTGCTGGAGGCGGCAGCCTCGGGCGGAGGCCCGGCGGCCCCGCCGCCGCTGCCGGACTTCAGCCGCTGGGGAGCGGTGGAGCGCGAGCCGATGAGCGGCATCCGCCGTACCACGGCCGTGCACCTGTCCACCTCGTGGACGACCATCCCGCACGTCACCCAGCACGACGATGCCGACGTGACCGACCTGGAGCAGCTCCGCAAGCGCTTCGGCCCGCGCGTGCAGGAGGCGGGCGGCAAGCTCACCATGACCGCGATCGCGGTGCGGGTGGTGGCCGGCGCCCTGCGGGTCTTTCCCCGCTTCGCGTCCAGCGTCGACATGGCCAGCCGCGAGGTGATCCTCAAGCGCTACACCCACGTGGGCGTGGCGGTCGACACCGACCGGGGTCTGCTGGTACCGGTGATCCGCGACGCCGACCGCAAGAACGTGACCGAGCTTTCTGTCGAGATCGGCGAGGTGGCCGCGCGCGCGCGCGCCGGAAAGCTCACCCTGGAGGAGATGCAGGGCGGCTGCTTCACCATCACCAACCTGGGCGGCCTGGGCGGCACGTCGTTCACCCCGATCGTCAACCACCCGGAGGTGGCCATCCTGGGCATGTCACGCTCCCGCGTCACGCCGGTGCATCGCGACGGGGAGTTCGAACCCCGACTGCTGCTGCCGCTGTCGCTCTCCTACGACCACCGCGCCATCGACGGCGCCGACGCCGTGCGCTTCCTGCGCTGGATCGTCGAGGCGCTGGAGAACCCCTTCCTGCTGTCCCTGGAGGGATAGCCGGCCGGCGCGCTCTTACCAGTTGGCGGTGCGCGCGACGCCCAGTTGCTCGAACAGCGGCGCCTGACCGGCAAGGCGGGCCTGGAAGTCGGACCAGTCGCGCTTTTCGGGTCGGCTCCACGCGGCCTCGGCCAGCGCGCACAGGCGCGGCCAGGTGAGCTCGTCGATGTCGGCCTGTGTCTCCACGTACTCGGTCCAGAGGCACGCCTGTGAGCCCATGATCCTGCCGGCCTCGTGCTCGTCGAGCTCGGCCGGCACCGGGTCGAAGGCGTATGCGGTCTCCAGGGAGAGCCGCCGCGTCTGATGTCCCGGCGGCCGCGGCGGGTCGTACGGGGTGTAGTTGAGGTAGGTCGAAGGGTTGGGGGTCATGACCACCCGGTGGCCGCGCCGCACCGCCTTGATGCCGCGGTCGGCTCCGCGCCACGCCATGATCACCGTGTCGCCGCCCGGACCGTCCCCTTCCAGCACCTCGTCCCAGCCGATCACCGTGCGGCCGCGCTCGCGGAGGTAGCGGCAGGCGCGGCGTACGAACCAGGCCTGCAACTCCTCCGGAGAGGAGAGGCCCTCGTCGTGCATGCGCCGCCGGCACCTGGAGCACGCCGTCCAGCGATCCTTTGGGACCTCGTCCCCGCCGATGTGCACGTACGGGCTCGGAAACAGATCCAGAACCTCGTCCCACACCCGTTCCAGGAACTCGAACACGTCGTCGTTGCCGGCGCAGTAGACGTCCTTGTAGATCCCCCAGGTCGTGCCCACCTCGAACGGGCCGCCGGTACAGGACAGGGTCGGATAGGCGGCCAGGGCCGCGGCGCAGTGGCCGGGCAGCTCGACCTCCGGCACGACGGTGACGTGCCTGGCCCGCGCGTAGCGGATCACGTCGCGTATCTCATCGGGTGTGAAGGCGCCGGCGTGCGGGGTGCCGTCCCCTGTCGATTCGCGGCGGCGGCTGCCGACGCGCAGCAGATCGGGATAGCCGTCGATGGGAAGACGCCAGCCCTGGTCCTCGGTCAGGTGCCAGTGGAAGCGGTTCAGCTTGAAGCGCGACGCCAGGTCGATGAAGCGCTTGACCGTCGCGCCCCGGAAGAAGTGGCGGGCGCAGTCCAGCATGACACCGCGCCACCCGAAGCGGGGACGGTCGACAATGCGCACCGCGGGCACCCGCCGGCGGGTGGCGCCGCTGACGAGCTGCAGCAGCGTCTGCACCCCGTGGAAGGCCCCCGCGGGCGCCGCGGCGGCCAGCTCCACGCCGTCCGGCGCGACCGTCAGGCGGTAGCCTTCGGCCGGCAGCTCGGTGGATCCGACGATGCGTACGTCGGCGCCCGCCCCCGGGCCGGCGACGTACGTGCGGCAGTTTCCGGCTGCGTCCAGCTCGCCGGCGAGGTGGGAGGCCACCTCCGCGAGCGACTCGTCCGCGATGCTCACGTGCAGCTCGTGGCCGAGCAGCCACTCGCCCTCCTGCTTCACCATCTCGGCCGGCCGCGGGATCACCGGCAGCGCATCTCCCTGAGGTGTCGGCATCGCGCCCCCGATACTATGCCGGTGTCCGTGGCGCTTCAATTTCCGCACCTGGAACCATGCGGCTGACCCTGTCGACCGAGCACCGGCTGATCCCGGCCGTTGCCACGCGCCAGTCGCGGATGACACGATCCGAGCATGGCTGACAGCGTGCGGCTGGCCTTGGTCGGCTGCGGCGCGATCGCCGGCTACCACGCCAGGGCGATACGCTCCATCGACCGCATCGAGATCGCGGCAGCGATCGATCCCAAGCGAGAAGCCGCCGAGTCCCTGGCCGAGGAGTACGGCGTCGGCGCGTTCGCGACCATCGAGGAGGCGGCAGCGACGGTCGATTTCGACGCCGTGGACATCATGACGCCCCACGACCTGCACGAGGCGCTGACCGAGCAGGCCCTCGCGTTGGGCAAGCACGTGCTCCTGGAGAAGCCGATCGCGCAGGACCTGACCACGGCCGAGCGCGTGCTTGCCACCGGCACCGCGGCCGATCAGGCGTTCATGGTCGGCGAGAACTCCCAGTACTGGCCGGACGTGGTGGCGGTCGAACGCCTGCTCCGGGACGGCGCCGTGGGAGAAGTGATCGCCGCGCAGGCCGCGTTCGAATGCCGGTTCGATCCGTTCTGGTATCCGGGGAACCGTCCCTGGCGCTTCGACCTGCAGCGCACCGGCGGCGGTGTGGTCATCGACGGCGGCGCGCACTGGATCAGGCCGCTGCGCGTCTGGCTGGGAGAGATCGACGCAGTCGTCGGCACCACCGGCAGGCCGATCGGGGGGATGGACGGCGAGTCGCTCGCGCAGGCGTTGCTGCGCTTCGAGTCGGGCGTGATCGCATCGTTCCTGGCGCTGACGTCGCCGGCGAACCTGTCGGACATGCCGTGGTTTCGCGTGATGGGCACAGAGGGCGAGGTGCTGATCCGCGGCGGTTTCGAGGGCGGCGGCGTCGAGCTGTACGACGAGGACCATCCGGACGGGCAGGCTCTGCCGGGGGACCACGGCTACTTTCACTCGTTCAAGCCGGAACTCGAGGACTTCGCGGCGCTGGTGCTGGACGGCAAGGCGCCGGTGGCGCCTCCGGAGAAGGCGCTGGGAGAGATGCGGACCGCCCTCGCGCTCTACCGCTCGGCACGGAGCGGGGCGTGGGAGTCGGTCTGGAACGCCTGAGCGGAGGGAGCACGGTATGAGCATGGCGGCGATGACGGCCGTGACGCCGTTTCGCACCGTGGCCGAAGACGGTTGGGCGGACGCGGCGCGGGAGGACGGCTATCTGTCCCTTCCGGGGTTGCTCCCCGCGGACGCGGTGCTGACCGTGCGGAAGGAGGTCACGGCCGTCGCCGCGCACCACGGCCTGCTCCGGCGCGGGGCGCCGACCGGTGACGCCGTCGCCGAGCAGAGTGCCTTCGTGCACGAGAGCAATCCCACACCGGAGTATCGGGCCTACTACAACGACCTGCTGCGCCTGCGCGCCGTGCACGCGCTCGCGGTCCGTACGGAGCTGATCGGCGCTCTGGAGACGGTGCTTGGCGAGTCGGTGCTGGCGCATCCGCGCAACATCGTCAGGACGGTATTCCCGAGCCGACCGTCCATCACCACGGCGCCCCACCAGGACCACCGGCCGATCAAGGCGTCGCCGGAGGTGTGGACCGCCTGGATCCCGCTCGGCGACTGCCCGGAACAGCTCGGCGGCCTGGCGGTCGTCCCAGGGTCCCATCGGGCCGGCCTGCACCCGGTGGAGGCAGGCACGATCTACTTCGAGACGGCCGGCGATGTGGCGTGGCGCTGGAGCCCCATGCGGTGCGGCGACGTGCTGCTGTTCCACAGCCTGACCGTCCACCAGGCGCGCGACAACCGGTCGCCCGACCGGATCAGGTTCTCCTGCGACTTTCGCTATCAGGGCCGCAGCACGCCCGTGCACCACTACTCGCTGATGCCGCACATGGGGTGGACGCGCTGGGAGGAGATCTACGCCGGCTGGGCGGCCGACGATCCCCTGCGCTACTACTGGCGGGACTGGCCGCTCGACATCCGCAGCGACGACCGGCTGCTTGCGTCATCGTAGCGCGTACGAGGCAGGGCTGGGCGTTGGACTTCGACTCCTACGATGTCGACCAGGCATGTTACGACGAGATGTTTCTGCCCGGCGGCGCGCCGCGCCAGCACTTCCGGGCGCTCCACGAGGAACTGCGCCGCCTGCCCGTCGAGGAGCTTGCGAGCATCCAGGAACGGGTGACGCGCTCGTTCTCCACCGAAGGGATTACCTTTACCGTCTACGGTGACGCCGAGGCAGAGGAGCGGATCATCCCCGTGGACTGCGTGCCGCGGGTGCTTGCGGCGGATGAGTGGCGGCACCTGGAGGCGGGCCTCACGCAGCGGCTGAAGGCGCTGAACCTGTTTCTCGCCGACATTTACGATACCGCCCGCGTCGTGGCCGACGGCGTCGTCCCGTCGGACATGGTGTACGGCTGCCCGCAATTCCGGGCGCAGATGCGCGGGTTCCGGGCGCCCCACGGGACCTGGGTCGCCATCTGCGGCACCGACCTGGTGCGCACCAACGACGGCTTCCGGGTGCTGGAGGACAACCTCCGCGTGCCCTCCGGAGTCTCCTACATGATCGCCAATCGCAGGGCGGTCAAGGCGAACTTCCGCCGCCTCTACCGCAGTTCCCGCGTGCGGGAGGTCGAGCACTACGGGCGGGTCCTGCTGAGCACGCTGCGCGAGCTGGCGCCCGCCGGACGTTCCGATCCCGTGATCGCGCTGCTCACGCCCGGGGTCTACAACTCCGCCTTCTACGAGCACATGTTCCTGGCCGGCGAGCTCGGCGCGGAGCTCGTGGAGGGCCGCGACCTGGTGGTGCGCGACGGCTGCGTCTACATGCGCACGACCGACGCCCTGCGCCGCGTCGACGTGATCTACCGGCGGCTGGATGACGACTTCATCGACCCGCGGGAGTTCCGGACGGACTCCCTGCTCGGCGTGCCGGGCCTGATGGACGCCTGCCGGCGTGGCAACGTGACGCTCGCGAACGCGCCCGGGACCGGCGTCGCGGACGACAAGAGCGTCTACGCGTTCGTGCCCGACATGATCCGCTACTACCTCGGCGAAGAGCCGCTGATCGCCAACGTCGAGACCTACCTGTGCCGCCGTCCGGAGGACCTGGAGTACGCGCTGGACAACATCGAGCGCCTGGTGTTCAAGCGGGTGGGGGAGTCGGGCGGCTACGGGATGCTGATCGGCCCGCACGCCACGCCGGGCGAGCGCGACGAGTATGCCCGCCAGGTGCGTGCCGATCCCGCTGACTTCATTGCCCAGCCGACCCTGGCGCTGTCGCGCGCTCCCTGCCTGATCGACGGCCGCCTCGAGCCGCGCCACGTCGACCTGCGCCCGTTCATCCTGCACGGCCGCCGGACCCGCATCGTGCCGGGCGCGTTCTGCCGCGTGGCGCTGCGCCGCGGCAGCCTGGTGGTGAACTCCAGCCAGGGCGGCGGCGGCAAGGACCTCTGGGTGCTCGGGGACTGAGCATGCTTGCGCGCAGCGCCCAGGGCCTCTACTGGATGAGCCGTTACCTCGAGCGCGCGCAGCACCTCTGCCGCCTGTTGCGGCTGCAGACCGAGGCGCTGGTGGACCGCCCGGTGCGGGAGATCCGCTTCGGCTGGCACCGCATCTACCAGGGCATCGGCCGGCAGCCGCCGGAGGGCAGCCTGGAAGCGTTCGACAGCGAGGACTACACGCTGGCGGACTCCTACACCCTGGCCGACGACCTCACCTTCGAGCGCCTGCATGCGGACTCCGTCTGGAGTTGCCTTGCGCTCGGCCGCGAGAACGCCCGCCAGATGCGGCAATGCATCAGCGCCGAGGTGTGGATGTGTCTCAACCGGACCTACCTGCGCGTCCGCGACCTGGAGATCCAGAACATCTGGCGCACCTCTCCGGAGAGCTTCTACGCGCGCACCGCGGAGGAGATCGACACCCTGTCGGGAGTGGCCGCGGCGACCATGTACCGCGACACGGGCTGGAGCTTCATGCAGCTCGCGCGCGCCGTCGAGCGAGCGCAGCTCTCCGCCTCCCTGCTGCTGGCGCAGCTCGCCACCGAGCGCATCAGCGGCGAGCCGGATGACGCCGACTGGACCAGCCTGCTGCGGTGCTGTCACGCCCTGGAGACGTACAACCGCCTCGGCAGCGTCTCGGTCGAACCGGCCCGTGTCATGGACCTGCTGGTCACCGACCCGCTGTTGCCCGCATCGCTCCGCAGGGCGCTCGACGACACGGCAACGGCGCTCATCGCCATCGGCCGCGGTCCGCCGGTACGTCCCGGCGGGGATGCGCACCACACGGCCGGCCGCCTGACGGCCCTGGTGCACGACGAGTGGCCGCGCCGTGAGGATCGCGAGGAACTGCTGCGGGACGTGCTTGCGCACTGCCGCACGCTCCACCAACTGGTGAACGCCACCTACTTCGAGTACCCGGTCGAAGAGCTGACGGCCGGCGGCTCAACGGAGGTCCTGAGCTGAATATGCCTGCGCCACAACGTCCGAGCAAGAAATACTGCAGTTTTGCACCGGGCGCCGTGCACCTCGAGCCCGGCCTCTTTCATAAGAGATTCGAGGTGAATCTGGCCTACTTGAAGAGCCTGAAGACGGGCAACCTCCTCCAGAACCACTTCTTCGAAGCCGGTATCGACATCTTCAGAGACAAAACGCCAGAGCACCAAGATGACCCGCACTGGGGGTGGGAAACACCCACCTGCCAGGTACGAGGGCATTTCCTCGGCCACTGGCTCTCGGCTGCGTCACGAGTCTATGCGTCGACGGGCGATACGGAGCTGAAAGTCAGACTCGACCGGGTAGTCACCGAGCTTGGCACATGCCAGGAAAGGAACGGTGGCGAATGGGTCTTCTCCATACCTGAGAAATACATGGATTGGACCGCCTCGGGAGTACGCGTCGCGGTACCACACTACGTCGTCCACAAGACGCTCATGGGGCTGTTCGACGCCTACCGGTACGCTTCCAGCGCCGAAGCGCTGACCGTCCTGGAGAACGCATCGAGGTGGTTCCATGCCTGGACTCGTCAGTTCTCACGCGACCAGATGGACGACATCCTCGACATCGAAACCGGCGGGATGCTTGAAGTGTGGGCCAACCTCTACGGTGCAACCGGCGCGGAGCACCTCGAGGACCTGTTGGAGCGCTATACGCGCGCCCGCCTGTTCGATCCGTTGTTGGAGTCCAAGGATGTTCTCACCAACATGCACGCCAACACGACGATACCCGAGATACACGGAGCGGCCCGTGCCTATGAAGTCACCGGCGATGGGCGTTGGCGGAGCATCGTAGAGCGCTACTGGGAATGCGCTGTCGCATCTCGCGGCACATTCTGCACCGGCGGCCAGACATCAGGAGAAGTGTGGACCCCACCGTACGAGTTCGCGGCACGCCGCGGGAGCGCGACTCAGGAGCACTGCACGGTATACAACATGATTCGGTTGGCAGACTACCTGTTCCGGTGGTCAGGCGATGGAGCGTACGCCGACTACATCGAGAGGAACCTCTACAACGGTATCCTCGCGCAGCAGCATCCCCACACCGGCATGATCTCCTACTTCCTTCCTTTGGAAGCGGGAGGCCGGAAGAAGTGGGGCACGCCAACCCACGACTTCTGGTGCTGCCACGGCACGCTGGTACAAGCGCACACGGCGCATAACGCATACATCTACTACGGCCGCGAGAAGGAAGTTGTCGTCTCCCAGTACATTCCGTCGCGATTGAGGACCACGGTCGACGGAAAGCAGGTGACTCTGGCTATGGAGTTTGACACCGAAGCCGAGCTCTCTCACCGGCCGGAGCGTTGGGCAATCGACATCGCGGTGACCTGCGATCGCCCAACCGAGATGGACCTGAAGCTCCGTGTTCCGGATTGGGTGCGCGATCACCCGACGGTGCTGCTGAACGGCGAGCGGCAGACGGTCGAACAGCCGCCGCCGCGCTTCTACTCCCTGTCGCGCACGTGGCACACGGACTCCGTCCGCGTCGAGCTGCCAAAACGGTTGACGTCGAGCGCCATTCCCGACGAGCCCGAGACGGTCGCCTTCATGGACGGTCCCGTCGTCCTCGCCGGGCTCTGTGAGACGGAGCACACGCTACGGGGCGACAAAGACGAGCCCGGCTCCATGTTACTACCTGACAACGAGCGGAAGCACGGCAGATGGCTGACGGGATATCGCACCAACGGTCAGGAGCGAGGCATCAAATTCAAACCGCTCCACGAGATCATTGACGAGCCGTACACGGTCTATTTCCCGGTAAACCCCTGACGCCACGCTCAATCTGAGATCTCTACGTATTTTCTCCGCCACTCCTCCAGCGGATACATGCTTCTCGACAGTCCGCCGATCCTGTTCCGCTCGAGCCACAACACAACATGTGCGCTCATTATCTCCGAGATGTCGTCCACGAGGTCTGCCGGGTCGACTGTCACGTTGGGATCCTGTCCCGTAGCGGAGAGTTTCAGCCGCGAAAGGCTGATGCCATGGAGTAACAGCCGTGTTGCGTTGCCGAGCTCTCTGCGCACGAGCGACGCATCTCTGCAGCCCATTCGCGCGGAATCCAGCCTGTCGGACAGCGCGACAATATACTCCTCGAGAACAAGAAGATCTCTCGCCCGCACGCCTTCGACGGACTTCGGATCGTTCAGGGGTTTCAATCCGTTCAGTATGCTGAAGATGTTGGGGCCGAAGATCCCGGGATTGCTCTCCCGAAGACAGTACCTCCCGAGATCCAGCATCGTGGCGCCCATGACGTTGGCCCTATCCTCAAAAACGAACGCGTCCAAACACGCGGCGATGTCGAGGTCCCCGTTTTCCTCGACGCCCCACGAGAGACCGGCACCGTAGACAAACCCCGGGTAGCTGATCGGAAGGTACTGCCAGTGCCCTCGGTCCCCCCAGTCGGTAATCAGGCACCCTCGTGCTCCGTGCTTCTTCCCGTTGGCGGTCGCGTTCACCAGATTCTCCAGCGTGTTGTTCGTTCTGCCGGTAATGCTCCTCCAGCTTCCCGTTCCGGGACAGACGTAGAACGGCTGATTTTTGCTTGCCAGCAACGTGCCATGATCGTCATAGGGAAAGTCATGGGTGTAGCCCCAATCCAGGACGACGATATCCTTTGGGAGCTCGTCGAACACCTCGGGGTGCTCGAAGAAGACATCACCCCACATCATCATCTCTTTCCCATGCCGCTGGACGAGCTCGTAGATCTTCTTCACATAGTCGATGAATACCCTACCTGCCCCTTTTTCTTCACATGCCTCTTTCGTTTTGTCTTGCCCAAGAGCAACCTCATCGCAGCCGACATTGAACAAGTTGGAGGAGAAGTTCGGCAGGAGATCCTGGTACGTTGTGTTGACAAAATCGATTGATCGCGAATCGAGTGGATTCAGGACGGCTTTCCAGTATCTGCCGAACGCCTCCCTGCCTTCCGTTTCTTCAGCAAGGTGCACGAACTCCCTCCGGGAAAGCCATGGACCCATGTGACCAAAGCTGTTCTGGTTCGGCACCAGCTCGACATATCGATCTTTGCAGTACTGGTCCAGCTCGATGATGTCCTCGCCGGTCAACGGGTCTTCGGCCTGCCAAACCTGCGGGAAGGATGGATAAGCGAAGGGAAACCCTTCGATGTAGAGCTGAAGCTGATTCAGCTTGACGCCGGCCATGAAATCGACGAAATCGAACAGCGTCTCCAGCTTTGGAATCTTGTCTCTGCTGATGTCCAGCATTGCGGCCCGGACCTCGAAATCCGGATGGTCACGGATCTCGAGACACGGTATGTGCTTCCCACTCTGACGAACGATCTGGCTGAGGGTGCTCACGCCGTAGAAGGCAGCGCTGGGCTCGGAGTATTCGACCTCGATCTTCGTGCCGTCGACGGTCAGGAGATAGGTATCGTCGGCGAGCGAGGGATTCTTCTTGAAGGCCAGGCGTCTCGGGCGGTCGTTGGCCCCCGCGAGCGCGACGGGAAGCCGGATTCCACAGTGTTCTGCCACGATTCTCTGAACCCGTTTTGCGATCGGGAACATCGCTGCTTTTTCTTGGGCGGGGATGACGATCGCTTGGTCTGTCGACACCAGGAACGATCCTGATCGCAGGACGACCTGTTTGGGTCGTGGTACGAATAGCAATGTTGTGCTCAATCGGAGGCCCCCTGTTTGTCTTCAACGTGTTCGAGCAGTTTCTTCAGATTCGCTTCTACGAAGTCGATGATCTCCTCTCGGCCTGAGAGTGTTCCTCCGGCATAGTCTACCGGCTGAAGTCTCGACCGCCGGTTGTACTCCCTTCGTTCAGCTAGCTCACCCAAGAGAAGGTTGGTGTCACTCGCGATCGAGGGTGATCGCCCGCGATCCGCCTCGTCGACAAGGGAAACGTACCTATCGAGATACCCGACGTACCGAACCCCTTCCTCCAAGGAGCTGGCATACCACCGGATATAGTTGCGGCCCTTTTCTTCCAGAGTCTCCTTCTGCAGACCTCTTTCGAGTACCGCTGATGCCTTGACGGTCGCTGCAAGAGATTCGCGTATCCTTTCTCGAATCAGATCCCGCTTCTCTTCCGGAGCCTCGGACGGCCAGTTGTAGTACTGAAATACGCTGCCTTCCCTGCGGCCTCCCTCGGCCTCCGCGCCCCTCATTTCTCCGCGAATGAGTCCGCTGTTGTCGAGGTAGGGAATGGGAGGCTCATGATTCTTGCCCTCGATACGGAACATCTCGTGCATGACCGCTCCGGCCTCCTTGCCGTAGAGCTTTGCGCAGGCAGTCCCCAGGAAATCGTGAAACAGGGCTTCCGGTTGGAATTCGTTGTATTGATACGCGAAATACAGCTTCTTGATGCCGGCAAAATCCTCCGGCTTCTCTTCGATGTTGAAGAATCCGCTCGAGTGTGGGTTCCACATGTACTCCGCGTTCAGAAGCTGCAGAGGCTCGGAGTAGGAGTGCCCGCACGGCGAGAGGAGCATGTCCGTGCCCTCGAAGATGTAGTTCAACGCTGGCACCGGCAGAAAGAGCTTGTCGTTGTGGTGGCTATCGGCTCCGTAGAAGAACATGATCCCGTATGTCTGCCCTTCACCGTTGGTGTTGAACGCTTCCTTCAGCTGGCGAGCTCTGCGGCGGTCGTCCGTGTGGTTGATGAAGATCTCGCGGAACCCGGGAAAGACGTTCTCACGACGCTTCAGGAGCCGGCTCAACGTGGACCAATATCGAAGCCCGATCGTCCATTCCTCGTCGTCCAATCCGTAGGACAGGTAACCGGGGCTTATCGGCATGATCAGACAGTCTTTGGCACCCGTGTACTCGTCGTTCTGCACACTCTGGACCGTTTCGGTCATGCGGTCGTAGAGGTAGGCGTACGCGCCCGCCATGCCATCTGCGGCCGCCATTTCATCGCTCGGCCAGTTCTTCCGGCAATCCGGGCAGCGTTGGAGCCATGTTTCCGGCGTCAACCCTTCGTCTTGCTGGTGGATGTAGAGGGCTCCGGGCTCCACTTCCTGCACAAACGTCCGGATGTCGTCGAGTCGCAGCTCCATCAGCGATTCATTGGACAGGCACGTGGCGCAGTACCGCTGGCCGGCTATACAATGGTAGATTTCGCCATCGGGATACTCTCTCCGGTTTTCGAGTACTTGGCCGCGATGCCGGTGCGGTCTGTCCCGAAACCCGCCGGCGATTCCTGAGCCAAACCCGCTGTGCATGAGGTGGATGCCGCGCAGTCTCGCTTCCCGGTTGAACTCTCTCATCCAGCCGGCGAGCTCCGGGAATGCATCGAGTCCCCAACCCCATCCGTCGAAAATGATGACGTTCACCTTGCACAGCAGGGCCAGATCCAGCTTTTCGCGAATGCGCTCGCGAAGGGCGCCGCCGCCGTCTCCCCAGTCGTAGCCCCAGTTGGTCTGCTCGACCTTGATCAGCCAACGATTGCCCCGGTATCGGTACTGGGGGAAATCCTCGATGAGGACATTCGGTAACACGGCGTGTCCGTCCGTTGCTGACAACAGCTGAGTGAGAGTGGCTATCCCATACTGAGACCCCTGGTCGCTTTGCGCGCAGACGCAGACCGGCTGTCCCGGCTCACTCCGGACTAGGTATCCTTGTTCGGCCGCGTTCTCCCGATCGAACACACCGAGGTCGAGCGGCAGATGCGTGTCTTGGAGGGTCGGGTTGCTGTAGACAACGATGTCTTCTTCGTGATTCGGCATCTGACGCCATTGAACGTTGAAGTGCAGACCGAACTGTTCCTCGAGCTGTTCTTTGAGATAGTGCGCGGCAAAGCGGAGCTTCGCCGTCTCTTGCTCCATGACGCTTATGGTATAGACCTTGTCTCTGGAATAGGTCTTGTGATTCCCGTCGACGAATTGCGCATTTTGCGGAGTGGGGATCAGTTTCAGGGAGCTCGTATTTGACACGCTGTTGCCGGTCATCGTATCATCTCCTCCGTATCTGTTCTGACATGAGATCGAGGTTCTCTCGAACGAAGCGCACGATGATGTCTCTTCCGGACAGAGCCCCATCCAGGTAATCCAGCGGGGTCCGCCGCGATCGCTCGTTCCTGTCTGCCGCCGAATCGACTCGCTGGGCCAGGCTCCGGATGTCACTCTCCAAATCGTGATCGGTGCTCTCCGGTCGCACCACCTTCTGGTAGATTTCGACGTACGCGGCCAGATAGCCGATGTACTCGACGCCCATTGCCATGAAATCCCGCAGAGACGCGAGGTCCTGATGGGAGGCCACGTCGTCGAGGATATCTCGAGCCTCCGAGGTCGTTCGCACCATCTCGTCCAACGTATTCGTTGCCTCGATCAGCTCCGGCAATTCCCTGCGGTCGGCGAAACCGATCCACGGCTGTAGAGCCCCATCCGGGCCGGGTGTCGTGTGGAGCTCGGTGCTCCTCAGGTATGGGATCGGTGGCTTGCCGGACTCTCCTCTGAGTGAAAATACCTTCGCGACTGCCGCTGCGGCCGCGTCGCCGTAGAGTTTGCTGCAGGCAAGTTCGAGAAAGCCAGCAGCGCCGTAGATTCGACTCGGTCTCAGATCGCCACGCCTGCTCGTGTCGTACAGATCGAGGAAGTCCCGGTAGTTCTCGGGCTCCGTATCGAGACGGTACGGGCTGTGCAGGGGACTCCACATGAACTCCGCATTGAAGAGCTGCTGCGGCTCCTGAAAGGCGTGGCCGCTGGCCGTAAGCAGCATGTCGGCGCCGCTGAATACGTAGTTGAGCGCAGGTGTCGGCAGAAACAGATGCTCGCTCTGCCAGCCGTCGCCACCGTAGAAATGGATGATGCCGACACGGTGACCGTTGCCAGATCCTTCGATTGCGGCTTTCAGCTCGGCGATCCTTCGGCTGCCGCCGTCGTGATTGAAGAACAACTCGCGAAAGCCAAGGAATACGTTCGCCGTGTTCTCGATCAGGGCGCTCGCCTTCGACCAGTACCGGAGCGCACGTTGCCAGTGCTCGTCGTCGACGGCGACGGCGTCCAGGTACCCTGGGCTGATGAGCATAATGAGGCAGTCGGTCGCGGCGTCGTAATCTGGTGTCCGCACCTCCTGTATCGCTGCAATCACCTCGCCGTAGTACTCCGCGTAGGCACCTGCCATTCCATCCTCGGCATCGAGCCTGTCGTTTGGCCATCGTGCCCGGCATCTCGGGCAGCGTGAGTCCCACATCGATTGCGGAAGATCCAGGACATCGAGCTGATGGACGTAGAGGGAACCCGGTTCCACTTTCTGAACGAAGTCTCGGATACTCCGCAGATTCCGATCGATCAGCTCCCTGTTGGAAAGACAGGTGCCGGCGTACATGTCCTCTCCGATGCACCGATACTTCTCGCCGTCTGGATAGTGTTCCCTGTTCTCGAGTACCTCGCCCCGATAGATACGCGTATCGATCATGTTCCGCTTGAAGCAGAAGCCGGAGCTCTGGCCGGTATGCATGAGCGATATGCCGCGTCGGCGCGCCTCGCGGTTTAGCTCCTTCATCAGTGATGCGTATTCCGGGAACACGGCCACATCCCAACCGAAGCCATCGAATATGAGCATGTTGATCTTGTACTGAAGCGACAAATCGAGCTTCTCGACGATGCGCTGGCGAAAAGCCCCCATGCCGTCACCCCAGTCGTATGACCACACCCCTATCTCGCACCATAGAGTCCACTTGTTCCCTCGCAGACGGAACTCGGGGTAGTCCCTGATTCGTACCGAATCCAGTGCCACCCCGTCTTCCGCGGGCGTGAACAGCTGCAGCAGGGTCGTGACCGCGTACAGGCAACCTTGATCGGAGGCGGCGCAGAGCAGCACGGGGTGCCCCTCGCCGCTGTCGATGGCATAGCCCTGCTCTCGAGCGTTCAGGGTAGCGAAGAAATCAGGCTCGAGCGCAACTCCGACGGCACCCTGCACCAAGGCCGGATCGTTGCAGATGAGGATGTCATGGTCTTGGAGCCCCTCGCCTCGGCTCGAGCGGATGGTGTGTATTCCGAATCTCTCTTTGAGATTTCTCCCGAGGTAGCTCATTGCGAAGGCGAGCTGGTCTGTTTCAGTGCCCAACAGATGAATGGAGTAGACGGCATCGTGCGAGTACGACTTCACGCTGTCTTCGCGTCTGACTATCTCTCGAGGGGTGGGGATTATCTCCTCGAGCGCTCGCCTGGATGTAGCCATCATTGGGCGGAAGCGGCCTTCAAGTGCGGCTTGACGTCCAGGTCGAGGTTCAGCCAATAGTATTTCAGAGGATCGTCTTGTCCCCATGTGTCATATATGGCGTCCCATTCCATCCAGCGCATATGTGGCTTCATCGAATACTCGTCCACCGGATCGCTCGCCGCCTGATATCGGAAGCTGGTGGCGATCCTGATACGGTCGTCTGTCTCATTGTCCCTCGCCTGATGGATGGTCATGCCGTGAAACATCAAGACGTCCCCGGTGGCGGTCTGGCCCCACGCCCACTCGTTCATCAAATCCGAGTCGTCTCTCAAGCGTTCCTGACCGTCTTCCATCAACGGGCCTAAGTGCGACCCGGGAACCACTGCGAGACCTCCACCGAGATTAGCGGGACAGTCTCCCAAAGGAATCCAGACCGTCCACGTGTCGGGCGTTCCGCGGACTGGACCAAAGTCCTGGTGTGGGTGTGTGGTGTGGTCCGGCCTGCCGGGAAACATCGGGTGATAGAGATGGCGCGGATGAATGAGAATGGGACTGTCTACAAGCTGACGGATGATCCGCAGTACATGCTCGCTATGCGACAGGACGTAGAGAGTGCGGATTCGCAGCAGGTCCCTGTAGTAGCTTATGAATTCTGGTTGGTAGTCGTTCTCCGAGAGGTTCGCCCCATCTCGAACTATGCCATCCATAAGATCGCTACCCTGGCGGAGAAACGCATGGCGTGCCGTGACCGCTAGAGCCTTGCGACGTAATCCCAGGACATCGGCCGGTGGTATCAACTTGCGAAAGAAGAGATAACCCCTCTCTGCCGCCGCTCTGCGGAGCTCGTCCGGGGCCTCCAGTATTGGTGTGGATTCTTCGTACGCACTGATATTCCGCATCGGCCGGGACGCCATTTCACTCTCCTGAGAGCTAGGCAAGGAGTCTCGCGGGGTTCTCTACGAGAAGCCGGTTGATGGCTGCCTCTGGTATCCCCTGATCTGTCATCATGGTCCCTTCACGCCCGTACCTTTATCCTATCGAGCTTCCATCGAGATGGCTCGGTGTGTATCGCTCGAGATTCACCTGGAGATTCCTCTTGTTCTCATAGACGACCGGAAAGCCATCGCCTTCCAGGATCTCCCCCGGCTTCACGGTCACGTGCTTGCCAACGGCGTGCGATCGCCCCCGAGGCATGAAGATCGTATAGCCCGGCATGTAGTGAATCGCAATCGCTCGACGATGGCGCTCGCTCTCGTTCTCGGGAGAGGCGTGCCAGGTCATGCAGTGGTGAAAGGCGACGTGCCCTCTCTTGACTTGCACCGGAACCGGCCTGACGTCCACCCCTTCGGGGAGCAAGGCTTCATCGTACAGAGGCTCCAGGGCATCGCCGGTTCGCGGTCGAACCGCACCCCAGCGATGGGACCCCGGCACCATCCACATGCAGCCGTTCTCGACTTCCACGTCATCCAACGCCACCCACGCCCCGACGAGGTCTCCCGGCTCGATGATCGGCCATGCCAGAAAGTCTTGATGCCAGCCGACGCGACCACCGCGTGTGGCGGGCTTGGCGACGATTTGATCGTGCCAGATGCGGAGAATCGGGGTATTGCCGCACATCCGTGCGACGGTCCCGGTGATCTTCGGATTACGCGCCAGCTCGAAGAACCTCTCACTGGCCTCCCAGATATTGACGACCTGACGAACTTCCTTCGCGGTCTGCTGTGAATCGCCGTACCCCGTAGCTCCGTCGACGAGGTTTCGGTTCAATACCGGCTGCCTGGAAGATTTGCCCTCCACGACAAGCTGAAGCTCTGCGAGCAGCTCGTCGACCTCAGCCTCGCCGAGAACCGGAACAGGACTGACAACGAAGCCCCTCAGGTGGAACTCGTCCAGTTGATCCTGGTTCAACAACACCGGTGTAATCCCGTAAAGAAGGTCATCTCGTCGAGCTATCCGTTGCGAATGCCAAAGAAGGGCTCCGCCGGCTCGTCAAGTATCCGGGCCTTGATGGCAGTCAGATCTTCGGGGCTCTGTGGCGGCCGAATCACCTTGCCAAGGCTCTCGCCCGGCGGCCTCCTGAAGAGTGTTTCGTAGTTGAAAAGAAAGAACCCCGGGAAGCCGGCCCGCCGCGTTTCGTCGAGGAAGGAGCAATGGAACTCCGGAGTATCTCGGCTCCTGTACACCGCCGGGGCTCGCATGGTTATCGTTCCCGGAAAGACTGGACGGTCGGTTGCGTCCCTGTGAATCGGGAATAGCGCTTTGAGATTATCGATGCTGAACGTGTCGTAGTACATGATGAAAATCGCATCCAGATATCTCGAGAAGCGCGACCAGTCCTGAAATATCCTTAGGAGACCGGTTCGCGGAACGGGGAAAACGTACGCCGCGACCTTGACGTCGGGCGCGGCTCGCCTCGCGGTATCGGAAAGGCGCTTTACCGCAGTATGAACAGTCAGACAGCGGTACTCGATTTCCAGCTCGCCAGGCACGTCCTTCTGTGTGTAGGTATCGCAGTACTGCACGTTCTCATACTGGAGCTTCTCGCCGAACATCTCCTGATAGTTCTTCTTGCAGCTCTCGCAGAAACATCTGGCGTTGTACCGAATGAAATCAAGGATCAGGACGTCGATACCGTAGCTCATGCACTGCTCCTCGACGAGCTTGTCTATGTAGTCGAGGAATTCGGGATTCGACAGACAGGCGAAGTGGCTGGGCTCGTAGCTGCCGTCTTTGTGGTTGAGCGTGGCCCATTCGGGGTGATCCGCGAGTATCCCCCCGTTGTTGTCGAATCGGTACTCGTTCCCGGCCCAGCCGCCGGCAAGCGCTACCGGAAAGTAGCTGTGGAACTCGAGTCCGGCGGCGTGGCATTTGCGCAGGGTCTCGCCGAGAAGATCGTACTCCCTGCAGTAGTCGTGGACCACTCCGATCTTGCTGGGGTAGTAGAGAACGCCGGGAGCTTTCACGCACAACTGAATGGCGTTGAAATTCGCCTGCGCGACCTCGTCCACCATGACATCGACATTCTCCGGTTTGAAATCACCGAGGAGAATGGCTTCAAACTGGTGCGAGCAGATCGCCCGTAGCTCTTTCATGAAGCAACGGCGGGCACTTCCCGAAGGAAGTGCCCGCCAAACGCCCTTAGCTACCGAAGAAAGCTTTCTGCCGCTGGTAAGCGGTGTTCATGATCGTCATGAACTCCTCAACACCGGCATCCTCGATCTCACTGATGAAGGTGTCCCACTCACTGTCGATGTCGAGCGTTCCGACGGTGAATTTGTCGTAGTACGCCAACTGCAAGGTGTTTATGGCTGCCCACAGCTCGCCGATCCTCTCGGCTTCCGACGTGTTGAAAACCACCGGCGGATGCGGCTTCGTCGCCATCTTCAAGCTGATGTTATCGTAGGCGTGCTGCCCTTCCGGGTGGCGGGGCCGGTTGGCCGCATCGTAGGATTCCATGTAGATCGCGTCCACCACCGGCCAGACACCGTAGGAAGTCCTGACCCCGTACTCACTTGGATTCTCGACGATGTATTCGCGCTTTCCGTCGTTGATCGCGAATGTCTCGCCTTCGACTCCCCAGGTGGTAAGCTCCGAGCCCTCAGGCGAGCTCAGGAATTCCACGACGCCCATGATGGCTTGTTTCTTCTCATCGGAAATGTTGGGATTGATGCCCCACCCCGGTTGGTTGGCAAACAAGCCCGGACCGATATAGGCGCCGACGACTTTCGGTTCCACTCCGAACGGGCCTTGCACCGGCCACGCGCCCCACATGGTGTAATCGGGATTCAGCTCGCGACCGAGGCCGTTAGCCCAGTCGATCCTTCCGAACCCTTCGATCATCGAGAACGCCTGTCCGGCTGTCACCCTCTCTTCCCACTGCGCGTGTTGGATCGTCGCGAACTCCTGATCCAGGAGTCCTTCGGCGTAGAGCTCATGCAACTGCTCGACAACCCATCGGGCTCTGGCGTCGATCGGACCGTAGTGATACACGTCGTTCTCGAGAAAGGTGTTGTACTGCGGCTCATGCACGATCCCGGTCATGTTGATCAAGAACTGGTACAGCCATCCTCTCCACCGGGTGGTTAGCGGAATCAGACCTCTTTCGTCCTTGACCTTGCTCCACAGAGCCTTCCATTCCTCGAGGGTAGTGGGCTCCGTTTCTCCCATGTCCTCGAGAATGTCCTTGCGATAATCGACAAAGACGTAGCCCAACACCGCTTCTCCCATGTCCATTTGTGGATCCATGAGGGAGGCGACGGTGTATATGTCACCCGCCTCGTCGGCGTTGTAGAATCGGTTGATCGGATCCTGGATAGCGGCGTAGTACGTCGGCGCGTACATTCTCGCGAGCTCGTTTACCGGCTCGAAGGCGCCTTGCAGCCCATACACCTGACCTTCCTTCGGGAATATCTGGATGAGATCAGGAAATTCCCCGGTGGCCATCACGGTGCTGAGTCGCGCTGGATAGTCCTCTGCCGGGACTCCCTGCCACTCGAAGTCGATGCCGGTCCTCTTCTCCAACTCCTGAAACACGATCGAATCACCGACCATCGTCCACGGGTTGTTCGGGTGCTGCATCATCATGGCGGTTATCACCATCGGCTCGTCTGATGCCGCGGCCTCCTGGGTCGCCGTCGCGAAAACGGACCCGGCCGTACCCGCTGACAACAGAAGGCCGACGATCAGCTTCCCGAGAAAGAGTTTGTTACCCTTCAATAGTCTTCTCCTTGTTACGTTTCCGATACGTAATCCTGAGATACGACCGATCGGTTTGGCTGCAACGCGCACATGCGACACAGCCTCGGTCGTCCCCTATCCACGTCACCTCTCCGCTTAGCCCTTCACTGAACCTACCAACACCCCCTTTACGAAGTATTTCTGAATGAATGGATATACCATCAGAATCGGTAATGTTGAGATTATGAGAGCGGTAGCCTTGTAGGAGGCTTCGACGATGTACTCCTCGTTTGCTTCCGCCAACTTGTGCTGTTCGGCCAACCCGGTCGCCGACAGGACGAGCTGACGCAACATCACCGACAACGGCCACCTGTCGCTGTCGTTCAGATACACGAGCGGAGTGAAGAAATCGTTCCACAATCCTACCGATGAGTAGAGGGCGATCACGGCAATGGTCGGAACCGACAGCGGTAGGACGACGCGAGTGAGGACCTGCAGGTCCGACCCACCGTCAATGACCGCTGCCTCGGCAAGCTCGTTTGGAACTGCCATGAACGCGGTTCTGAGAATTATCACATTCCAGGCAACCAGTGCATTGGGAATGATTATGGCCCAGAGCGTGTTGTACATGCCGATCCCTCTTATTACGAGAAAGGTCGGTATGAGTCCGCCGGAGAAGAACATCGTGAATACGATGAGCTTCATGAAGACGCCTCGGAACGGAAACGTCTTCCTCGACAGCGGATAGGCGGTGACGATGGAAAAGAACTGCGCGCTGGCGGTCCCGAGGGCTGTATATAGTATCGTATTACCGTAAGATCTTATGTACGAGGCATCCTTCACCAGAATCCTGTAATTGGCAAGCTGTGTGCCTACCGGAAAGATGAAGACCTTGTTTGCGACCACATACGCCGGACTGCTCAAGGACACCGCGATCATATTCAGAAACGGGTATGCACAAATGAAGCCGAACAGCACCAATATCGTGTAGAAGAAAAACCTCATCACGACATCGGTGGCTGAAGACTTTCCGACTCGAGTCATCGGCTTACCAGAGGCTCTCTTCGGTGTATTTGCGCGCGAGCAGGTTCGCGCCATACAGAAATGTGATATTGATCACCGATTGGAAGATGCCAATCGCGGCAGCAAAGCTGTATTTCGGCAGCCCGAAACTTCCGGCGAGACCGATCTTGTAGATATATGTGTCCAAGATCTCGGAATGGTGGAGATTGAAGCTGTTTTGATACAGGAAAGCGAGCTCGAAGCCTGCGCCAAAGAGAGCGCCGATGTTCAGGATGAGGAGTATGATGATGGTGGGGGTAATCCCCGGCAGCGTGACATGCCAAGCCTGTCGTAGTCTGCCGGCGCCGTCTGAGTATGCGGCTTCGTACAGCTCGGGACTTATGTTGGACAGCGCCGCCAGATAGATGATTGCGGACCAGCCGGCGGTTTTCCAGATTTCGGAAAGTGTGTAGATGGGTCTGAAGAAACCCGGTTGGACCATGAAATATATCGGCTCGATGTTGAAGAGCCCGAGAATCCTGTTGACCAGACCACTGTAGGGCGACAGGACGGTGGCCACGATACTCACGACCACCACATTCGAGATAAAATACGGTAGGTAGCTGACGGTCTGGAAGACCCGCTTGAACGTGGGCTGCTGTATCTCGTTGATGACGAGTGCCAACAGGATGGGAGCGGCAAATCCGAAAACGAGCCGATACACACCCAGCATGAGAGTATTCCACATGAGGGTGAACACCTTGCGCATCTCGAGGATTTCCCTGAAATGCGCCAGCCCAACCCACTCGCTCCTGAGGACGCCCTGGAAGGGGCTGTAGTCCTGGAAGGCAACGACCAGGCCGACCATCGGCGCGTAGCGAAAGACAAGCAGGTGAATGAGGCCGGGGAGAAAGATCAGCAGTAGTAATCTGTGATCTTTGAGACGCTTGCGGAGAGACCCCTTCTGTGAGGTAACGAGCGCGCCGGCATCGATGGGTATCGTTGTCACCCCGCGTTCCGTATCACCCTCCCCGGGAGCACGTCGTTGTGTGGTGCCCCTTCCAGAACCAGCTCACCGTTGATTCGGCAGGTGTTCGACTTCGCTCAAGTAGCCCGGACTCTCATCGAAGAGAGCGGCATTGTCCTTAATTTGTCAACAATGCGTTGGTATGTGGGAGGCTACAGGGGTCCTCACCATTTGTCAACGAATGGAGCCCTTGTGGCATGGTGACCCAGGGCGTCCTCGCATGCCACCGTCTGCACCATGCCGTTCATCAGGATCAAGGATTACGAATCGATCGAGCTGGTGCCCGGCGTGCGTGCGCGCACGCCCTACGGGAAGCGGATCATGCTCTCCTACTTGGAGATGGAGTCGGGCAGCTTCGTGCCCATGCATCAGCACCCGCACGAGCAGGGGGGCCTGCTCATCGAAGGCCGCATGGAGCTGGTCATCGGCGACGAGTCCCGCATCTGCGAGCCCGGGGACATGTTCATCATCCCGCCGGATACCCCGCACAGCGCGCGGCCGATCGACGGGCCGGTGAAGGCGCTCGATGTCTTCAGCCCCGTGCGCGAAGACTACGCGGAGAAGTTCAACCAGTACTTCGGGCCGGCCTGATGGCATCCCGGCCAGCGCGGCGGCCAAACATCCTGCTGCTGCTCACCGATCAGCATGCGCCGCTGGTATCAGGGTTCGCGGGCGACCCGATCGTGCGCACCCAGGCGCTGGACGCGATCGCCGCGGACGCGGTGCAGTTCGACACCGCGCTGTGCGCCAGCCCGGTGTGCACTCCGTCGCGCATGTGCCTGATGACCGCCAAGGAGGCGCACCGCTGCGCGGCCTGGAACAACCACTGGGTGATCTTCCCCGAGCACGTCACTTGGCCCGGCCATTTCGCCGCGCACGGCTACCGCACCTGCCTGGTCGGCAAGATGCACTTCGGCGGCGCCGAGCAGATGCAGGGGTTCCAGCACCGCCCGTACGGCGACCTGCGCCACGGGCTGGGCCATCAGATCGACCCGATCGACTACTTCCCGGTCTACGCCGGGGCTTCGGGCGCAGGCGTCACGGAGATCCCGGAGAGCCTGCTGCAGGAGAACGTGGTGACGCGCGAGTCGCTGGCCTTCCTGCTGGAGCACCAGGACTCCCAGCCCGATGCACCCTGGTTCCTGTGCGCCTCCTACAGCCGCCCGCACTCGCCGTTCACGGCTCCCGGCCGCTACATCCGGCGCTACCGCGACCGCGTGCCGCCGGCGGAGTTGCCGGCCGACTTCCCGGACGGGCTCGACGACTACGCGCGCCGCTGCTTCGCCGACGAGGTGGGGGAGGAGCTGACCGCAGAGCAGCAGCTCCGCGCGCGCGAGGCGTACTACGCCTGCGTGGACTTCGTCGACGACTGCATCGGCGAGCTGATGCGCGGGCTGGATGCCGCCGGCCTGCTCGACGACACCATCGTCATCTACACCAGCGACCACGGCGAGATGGCCGGCCACCACGGCCTGTGGGGGAAGACCGTCCACTTCGAGCCGTCAGTGGGCGTCCCGCTCCTGATGTCGGGGCCGGGCATCGCGCCGGGCAGCGCGCGGGTCGCGCATCCGGCGTCGCTGCTGGACCTGTTTCCGACCACCTGCGCGTTGGCCGGCCTGCCGATCCCGCCGGACCTGGACGGTGTGGATTTGAGCCCGCTGCTGGCCGACCCGGTGAGCGACGCGGCACCCCGTCGCTACGCCCCGAGTGCGTATTACGCCTACGGCAACCGGGTCCGCGGATTGACGGAGAGCAAGGAGCTCGAGCCGCACCAGGCGATGCGGCTGGTGCGTGACCGCGACTGGAAGTACGTCGAGGTCGAAGGCGGCCGGCCGGTGCTGTTCGACATGCGTGGCGACCCGGGAGAGACCACCAACCTGGCCGCCGACCCGCGGCATGCCGAGCGCTGCCACCAGATGCGCGCGGCGCTGTTCGACGGGTTCAGTTGGGACGGGGTGCACCGGCAGCTCGCCGCCGACCGCGAACGGTTGCCGCAATTCCTGTCCGGGCTGAAGCCGTCGACCCCCAACCAGTACATGCTGAGCGACGGCCGCGTCTTCGACGCGGAAGGCGATCTGTACGGCGCCCGCTGGCTGCCCTATCCCGACCTCAAGGGCGGCGGCGTCATCCCGCAGCAGTTCGGCTGACCGGCCGGCCTAGCGAATCCCCGGGAACGCGTGCGTCGGCTGGTTGGCGTAGCGCTTCATCTTGAGGGTCAGGCGGGCGCCGGCGCCCGGCGCCAGGTGCACGGTGACGGCCGGTTCGTCCAGGGCAGTGGTGGTGCCGTTGACCTCCACCGCCGTGAACTGGTGCTCGGCATAGGCGCCGGCCTGCAGGGCCAACGCGTGGCGGCGTGCGGGGCTGAGGTTGACCAGCGTGACGGTCACGTCGTCGTCGCTCATCGAGTCGACCAGCGACGCCACGTCCTCCGGGATTCCGGCGCGGCCGCGGTCCAGGTCGAAGTAACGCACGCGGGTGTGCCATGCGACGCCGATGTGCCGTGAGGGCAGGCCGCCGAGCATGAGCTCCACCAGCCGCCAGATGCAGGCGCCCGGATTCATGGAGTTCATGCTCTCCGACAGCCGCGTGTCCGGGGTGCTCTCGTCCTCCCGCATGCGCTGCACCGCCTCGCGCAGCGCGGCAAGCTCGCCGGCCAGCGCCGCGACGGGATAGTCCGGGTCGTCTCCCGACAGGTAGGCACCCCAGGGGCTGCGCCGTGCCAGCGCGCGGTCGCCTTCCGCCATCGACCAGTAGTACATCTCCAGGGCCCCGTGGTCGTAGGGCTCCGGCGTGAACTCGTACCAGCCGTCGTCGCCGCGCTTCTGCGGGTACTGCAGCACGCCGTCGATTTCCTTCGCGTGGGCGCTGACCGCCTGGATGTTGCGCCGCCACACGTCCACGTAGCGCTGATCGCCGGAGACGAGCAACGCGTTGCCGAAGCCGTACGGCGCCAGGGAGCGGAAGTACGCCTTGTGGTCCCAGCCGTACACCGCCCCCCACCAGCGGCCGCCGGCGCCGCCGCCGATGGTGCCGTCCAGGCCGACGTTGCTGGGGATGATGCCGCCGTTCTCGTCGGCGCGCTCCACCCACGCGTCGGCGTACTCCAGGATCCAGTCGCGGTACTTGGCCTCGCCCGTGCACAGGTACGCGTTCAGCGCCATCACGGTGACCGCTAGGTTGCACGGGGTGTCGCCGGTCACGTCCTGGTAGATGGAGAAGTGATCGACGTAGTCCTGCCAGGTGCGGTGCCAGCGGAGCGGCGTGAAGCGGCCCTCGCACTCGAACGGGTCGCCCCCCCAGTCGAGGGGGGTGGTGCGGCGCAAGACGGGGCCCCGGCTGCCGGTCATCACGCTGCGGATCAGGCGGTGCTCGGGATCGTAGTTGGCGGCGCCGGGGTCCTCGCCCATGTAGAAGCCGGCGTAGCGGCGCATGCGCGCCTGATAGGTGGGGTCCCACGGCTCGGCCAGCCCCTGCTGGAACAGGCCGTGGAAGCCCTCGGCGTTGTGCACGAAGTCGAAGCTGGTCGGGAACTCCTTGTAATACATGCCGTCGCGCGCCAGCGGGCACTTGACGGTGCGCGCCTCGGTGTACTGCTGCATGTGGCCCTCGATGCCATGGCGGTACAGATCCAGCACCCGCTCCGGTCCGCCGAGCGCGTAGAGCTCCGTCCAGCCGGTGACGTTCTCCGCCGCGTCGTCGGGGCCGTCCAGCGCCCCCCAGCGCGGGTAGCACAGCAGGTAGCCGCGCTCGTCGAAGTACTTTGCGTAGAACTCCTCGAGCGCATCCGGGAGGGCGGCCATGAGCCGGCGTTCCAGGAGCGCCCAGTGCGGCGCCGGCATCGGGGCGGTTAGTTCCAGGGTGGTTTCGGGCAGTGGGCGTTCATGCATGGAGTGTTCCTGGCGCGGAGGTTCCAGCGTGGACGGCCGAGTCTTCGACCGGGGTTTGCGGGCAGTATACTGGGAGGACACGTGGAATCCATTGATCTGAGACTGAGTCGGGCGGCGTACGCGCGGGCGATCGAGTTGCTGCCCGGCGGCGTCAACAGCCCGGTGCGAGCGTTTCGCCGTGTCGGCGGCGACCCGATCTACTTCCGTAGCGGCTCAGGCAGCCGCTGCATCGACCTGGACGGCAACGCATATGCCGACTACTGCCTGTCGTGGGGGCCGCTCATCCACGGCCACGCGTCGCCGACGGTGGTGGAGGCGGTGCGCCGCGCAGCGGCGGACGGGCTGTCGTTCGGTGCCTGTCACGAGCGCGAGCTGGAGTTGGCCGAGCTGGTGCTGGGTGCGGTGTCCGGGCGGCGGCGGATGCGCGCGGTGAGCTCCGGGACCGAGGCGGTCATGACCGCGGTGCGCATCGCCCGAGCGGCCACGGGCAGGGAGCTGGTGGTCAAGTTCGACGGCGGTTACCACGGCCATGCGGACGGCATGCTTGTCAAGGCGGGCTCCGGGCTGGCCACGCAGGCGATCGCCGACTCGGCCGGCGTGCCGAAGGCGGTAGCGGCGACCACGGTGGTGGTGCCGTTCGACGACGACGCGGCGATCGGGGCCGTGTTCGCGGAGTTCGGCAGCCGGATCGCCGCGGTGGTGATCGAGCCGCTACCCGCCAACAACGGGCTGCTGGTCCAGCGTCCCGAATATCTCCGCCTGGTGGCGTCGCTGGCGCGCGGCGCCGGCGCCCTGCTGGTCCTGGACGAGGTGATCTCGGGCTTCCGGCTGCGGTACGGAAGCTACGGCGAGGGGCTCGGCCTGGACGCCGACCTGCTCACCTTCGGCAAGGTGATCGGCGGCGGCATGCCGCTGGGTGCGGTGGCCGGAGCGCCGGAGTTGATGGACCTGCTGGCCCCGGACGGCGCGGTCTACCAGGCCGGGACTCTGAGCGGCAATCCGCTTTCGATGGCGGCCGGGATAGCGGCGCTGCAGGCGCTGCGCGACGACCCGCCGTACGAGCGGCTGGAGCGGCTCGGCGCCGGTCTCGACGCCGCGATCGCCGGTCTCGGCCGCGGCGACGTGCAGATCCGACGGGCCGGCTCGATCGCCTGGCTCTACCTTGCGCCGGGAGAGCTGCCGCGCCGCGCCGACGGCATCGATGCGGCGGCGGTCGAGCGGTACGGCGCGCTGCACCGGCCGCTGCTGGAGCGGGGACACTACCTGCCGCCGTCCGCCTACGAGGTGCTGTTCCTGTGCACCGAGCACGCAGCGGCGCAGGTCGAGGCGCTGGCGGCCGACCTCGGGGAGTTGCTGCAAGCGGCGGAGGCGTGAGGCGGCGGACGCGGCCCGGGACATGCCCAATGGCCGCCTGCGCCGATCCCGCCGATATTCGGTAGCGGAGTGACGATGGACACCGATTCCCGCAACAGGCTGCTGGCCGACGTCGAGGCGTTCTGCCAGGAGGTCCGTCCGGTCGAGGATCTCTGCTACCTGGAGCACCGCTTCAACGACCAGACCGTCGAGCTTGCGCGCAAGCACGGAATCATGGGCCTCAACGTGCCGGTGGCCTACGGCGGGCGCGGGGCCGACCTCCGCACCTACGTCGACGCGCTGGCGCGCATCGGCCGCGAGGGGACGGGCGTGCGCACCCTGTTCTCCGGCCACTGCTCGATCGGCCAGACCGTGCTGATCGAGTGGGGGAGCGAGGCGCAGAAGCGTCGGGTCCTGCCGGAGACCGCCGCCGGCCGCGCGATCATGGCGTTCGGCCTGACCGAGCCCGAGGCCGGCTCGAATCCGCGCGAGATGCAGATGACCTACCGGCGCGAGGGCGACCGCTTCCTGCTCAATGGCGTCAAGTACCTGATCTCCAACGGCAGCATCGCCGACCTGATCGTGGTGTTCGCCTACCCGGAGCCCACCGGCGATCCTGCGGCCGACAAGGCGCGGCGGTTCAGCGCCTTTCTGCTCGCGACCGACCAGGAGGGCATCGAGCGGGAGATGATGACCGCCAAGGTGGGGCTACCGACCAGCGACACCTCGATGTTCGAGCTCACCGACTACCCGGTGCCCGTGGAGAACCTGCTGGGCGACGAGGGGCAGGGGCTCACCATCGCCATGCAGACCCTGCGCGCCGGGCGGCTGAGCGTGGCGGCCGGCTGCCTGGGCGTGATCGAGGACTGCCTGGAGGAGGCGTGCGCCTACGCCAAGGAGCGCTCGCAGCACGGCAAGCCGATCGCCCGCCACCAGTTGGTGCAGGAGCACATCGCCACGATCGAGCTCGCGCGTCAGGCCTCGGAGAGCCTGATCCACACCGCGGCGGACGCCAAGCAGGCCGCTTACGAAAACCCCGGGGACGCTGCCCTGATGGCGCGCGTGGACCTGCTGGTGGCGGAGGCCAAGCTGTTCGCCTCCGACGCGGCGTTCCGCGCGGCCGACAGCGCCATGCAGGTGTTCGGCGGACGCGGCTACTCGGAGCTGTTCCGTCCGGGGCGGCACTGGAAGGACGTGCGCGTGTGCCGGATCTACGAGGGAACGGACGAGATCCTCAAGCTCAAGGTGGCGGCCGGCGTGCTCGGCAAGGAGTACGAGGCCTACCGCTGAGCGCTACGCCTGCGCGTCGAGCTGCGCCCGGAACCCCTCCCACGCGCTGGCGATCACTCTGCCGGCGGACGCCTCGATCAGTCCGGCGCCTACCGGCTTGAGCAGCCCGCCGAGATCGTCCACGGTCGCCGTCCAGGTGACGCCGGCGCCTCCTCCGGCCTCGCCCACCTCGAACGTGGTGGTCACCGCCGCCATCGATCCGATCCCCTTGCTGCGGATGCCGAGCACCAAGCGTGGCTCCGAGCGCTCCTGCACATCGATCGTGGTCGACAGCGATCCGGTCAGGAACGACAGCCCCGGCTTCACCCTGCAGGTGACGTGGTCCTCGCTCGTGCTGGAGAGCGACGACAAGCCGGGGATCGCGCCGGCCAGGAAGGAGAGGTCGGACAGCCGTCGCCACACCTCCGAGGCGGGCTGCGCGAAGCGCTCCACGCCGGACAGCTTGATCATGCCGCCTCCCGTTCGACGACCACGCCGCACGCCTCGCCGCCGCCGATGCACAGCGCCGCCACGCCGCGCACGGCCCGTCCGGCGGGCAGCCCGGCAAGGCCGTGCAGGAGGGTGGTGAGTATGCGCGCGCCGCTGGCGCCGATCGGGTGGCCCAGCGCCACGGCGCCGCCGTCCACGTTGCAGCGATCGCCGTCGATGCCCAGGTCGCGTTCCACGGCCAGGTTGCCGACGGCGAACGCCTCGTTGACCTCGAACCGGTCGACGTCGTCGATCGCCACGCCGGCCCGCTCCAGGATCGGCGGTATCACCTGCGCCGGCGCCACCAGGAAGCGAGCTGGGGCGGCCGCGACACTGCCGTGCGCGACCAGCGTGGCGAGCGGCGTGATGCCCAGCTCGGCCGCGCGGCGGTCGGTCATGACCACGCAGGCGGCGGCGCCGTCGTTGAGCGACGACGCGTTGGCGGCGGTGATCGTGCCGTCGGCGGCGAAGGCGGGGCGCAGTGAGGTCATCTTGTCGAAATCGGCGCGAGCCGGCTCCTCATCGTCCGTGACCGGCGCGCGGCCGGGTCTCGCCTCGACCGGAACGATCTCGGCGTCCCAGCGCCCGCTGCGCTGAGCGTCCAGCGCGCGTCGGTAGGAGCGTGCCGCGTACGCGTCCTGCGCGGCGCGGTCGATGCCGTACTCGCTCGCGATCAACTCGGCGGCATCCCCCATGTGGAAGTCGTTGTATACGTCCCAGAGGCCGTCGACGATCATGCTGTCGGCGACCTGCTGGTGGCCGTAGCGGAAGCCGCGGCGTGCGCCGGACAGCAGGTAGGGGGCGTTCGACATGCTCTCCATGCCGCCGGCCACAACGATGCCGGCGTCGCCGGCCAGCACGGCGCGCGCGGCCAGGATCACCGCCTGCAGTCCCGACCCGCACACCTTGTTGAGCGTCGTGCAGGGAACGGCTTCCGGAAGCCCGGCGCCGATGGCCGCCTGCCGGGCCGGCGCCTGGCCCGCACCGGCGGTGAGCACCTGGCCCATGAAGACCTCGTCCACGTCGTGCGGGGCTACGCCGGCGCGGCGCACCGCCTCGCCGATGGCCGCCGCGCCCAGCCGTGGAGCCGGCACGGACGCCAGCGCACCGCCCAGCGCGCCGATCGGGGTGCGGCAGGCCGCGGCTATCACGGCGCGTTCGGCGGGCATGTCCTGAGGCGGAAGTCTGTCGGAACGCCGCGTCCGCGGCAAGCCGACGATGGCGGTGTCGATGCGACCAGGTCGATGCTTACCCCCTGAGCAAGGGAGCCAGGTACGCGCTACATTGTCCGCGTGGAACGTCCTCGGTTCGCCGATCTGGGGCTGCCGGGTGGCGACGTGGTCGATGAGGGGCTGGCCGACCTTGCCTCCGGTCGTACGAGCGCCGCCAGCCTGCTGGTATCGTTGGCGGCCCCACGCCTTCGCCGTGAGGGCGTGCCGGTCACGGCCACCCAACCTGAACCGGAGCTGCAGCTCTATCGGCTGCTCTCGTCCACCGAGGGCGACTTGGCGTATGCGCGCTACAACGCGCACCTCCGGCTGATCGTGTCCTTTGCGGACGCGTGCTCGGTCGCCACCTTGGCTGAGGAGGAGCCGCGCACGTAGGAAGATGCGAGAGAGCGTAACTCGCGATCGCCTGCTGGCGTTCATGCAGCGCCTCGCCGAGGCCGCACCTCGCGGGAGGCGCTTTCGGGTGTTCGTCGTAGGGGGTGGGACGGCCGTGGCTCAGGGATGGCGTGAGTCGACGATCGATGTGGACCTGTATGCCGACGACGAGGCGGTGTTCAGCGACATTCAGCGCATCAAGGAGACACAGCGGCTGAATGTGGAATTCGCGCGGCCGGAGCACTTCGTCCCGGCGCTTGCCGGCGTGGCCGACCGCCATGTCTTCATCGCTGCCTTCGGCGGCATCAGCTTCTTTCACTACGATCCGTATTCGCAGGTGTTCTCGAAAATCGTGCGCGGTTTCCGCCGCGATCTGGAGGATGCCCGCCACTTCATCGAGGACGGGCTGGTCGACGCCGGCCGCTTTCGGAGGCTCGTCGATGCGATACCGGAGTCCGCGTTTACCAGGTATCCCGCACTCTCGCGGGCGGCGGTTCTCGGCGCGGTGGATGCCTGCCTCGACGCCATCGGCCCAGGTTGAACTGTCAGTCCGAGATCACGCCTGTCGCTCGATCTGCCATTGCCAGGCGATTGGGAGGGAAGGCCGCTCATGGAGATCTTCCAAGTGGTGGCGATGGTGCCGGCAGCCACGGCGCGAGCTTGCCGCCGGCGTGGTTTCTCCCCACGATGCCGCGGCATGAGCGACCATCCCCTGAGTGAGGCCACCCGCGCCCACTTCACCTACCGCGGCGAGCAACTGAACGAGATCTCGTTCCCGCTCGGTGGCATCGGCTCCGGCTGCATCGGCTTGGCCGGCAACGGCCGCCTGATCGACTGGGAGATCTTCAACCGGCCCGCGAAGGGCAGCGTCAATGGCTTCAGCCACTTCGCCGTCAAGGCGGAGCGCGCAGGCCAAGTGGTGGACGCGCGGGTGCTGCAGGGCGACCTGCCCGGCCCGCTCTCCGGCAGCCTGCGCTCGACCTGGCTGCACAGCTTCGGCTTCGGCCCGACGCGCGCGTCCCTGGGAGGACTGCCCCACTTTGCCGAGGTCGAATTCGAAGGCACCTTCCCGGTCGCCACGCTCACCTTCCGGGACGGGACCTTCCCCGGCGCCGTCACCCTGCGCGCCTTCAATCCCTTCATCCCCGGCAACGCCGACGACTCCAGCATTCCCGCCGCCTGCTTCGAGGTGCAGGTGACCAATCCCGGCGCCGACGACCTGGACTACACCGTCGCGCTGGCGGTGTCGAACCCGGCCCGCGCCGGATCGGTCAACCGCGCCCGGCGCGACGGCGCCGCGCAGTTGCTCACGCTGGCGGCGAGCGGCATCGCCTGCGACCACCCGAGCGCCGGTGATCTCACCGTCGCCACCGACAGCCCCGGTGTCAGCTACCAGGAGTGCTGGTTCCGCGGCATGTGGTTCGACGACCTGACCATCTACTGGCACGACTTCACCGCGCCGGGCGGCTTCGAGAATCGCAGCTATGCGGAGCCCGGCAAGGCCGGGCACGGGTTCGGCGGGGGCGACACCGGCGTGCTGGCGGCCACGCTCGGGGTCCCTGCGGGGGAAACGCGCGCTGCCCGTTTCGTGCTCACCTGGAGCTACCCCAACTGCGTCAACTACTGGCACCCCGTGGGGGTCGAGCAGGAACAGCGGGACGAGCCGCCGCCGGTGCTCGACCACGCGGAGTGGCGCAACCACTACGCGACCCGCTTTCCGGACTCCGCGGCCAGCGCCGCCTACTGTCTGCGCGAGTGGGAGCGGCTGTGGAATCACACTCTGGCGTTCCGCGACGCGCTTTACGCATCCAGCGTTCCGCCCGCCGTGCTCGATGCCGCGGCCGCCACCCTGTCGGTGCTCAAGAGCCCGACGGTGCTGCGGTTGGAGGACGGCACCTTCTACGGCTTCGAGGGGGTGCGCGTCGAGCAGGGCTGCTGCGAGGGGAGCTGCACGCACGTGTGGAACTACGCGTACGCGCTGCCGTTCCTGTTTCCGGACCTGGAGCGGTCGATGCGCGACGCCGACTTCCGCTACAACGCCGGCGCCGACGGCGGCATGACGTTCCGCCTGCAACTGCCGCTGGGGCGGGAGCGGCTCGGCTTCCGCGCTTGCGCGGACGGCCAGTTCGGCGGGGTGATCAAGGCCTACCGCGATTGGAAGATCTCCGGCGACTCGGCGTGGCTGCGCGGCCACTGGGAGACCATCAAGCGGAACATCTCGTTCGCCTGGGCGGACAGCAATCCCGACCGCTGGGACGCCGACCGCGACGGCGTGCTGGAGGGCCGCCAGCACCACACGCTGGACATGGAGCTGTTCGGCCCCAATTCCTGGCTCAACGGCTTCTACCTGGCGGCGCTGGCCGCGGGCGCCGAGATGGCCGAGCACCTCGGCGAGCCGGACACCGCGTCCGAGTACCGGGCGCTGTTCGCGCGTGGCAAGGCGTGGACGGACGCCAACCTGTTCAACGGCGAGTACTATCAGCAGCGGATCGACCTCGCCGACCGCTCGATCCTGCAGGCGTATGAGGTCGGCGATGCCGCGGAGCGCTACCGCGGCGGGCGCTCGCAGGTGTGGAACTACTGGGACGACGAGCACGGCCAGATCAAGTACCAGGTGGCCGAGGGGTGCGCGATCGACCAGGTACTGGCGCAGTGGCACGCCAACGTCTGTGGCCTGGGTGAGGTTTTCGACCGCGGGCAGACCCGCACCGCCCTGGCGGCCATCTACCGCCACAACTTCAAGCGCTCCTTCCGCGAGCACTTCAATCCGGCCCGCTTGTACGCCGTGGATGACGAGGCCGGCACCATCATCTGCTCCTATCCGCGCGCCCTGCCGGTGGTGCCGATTACCTATGCCCAGGAGACCATGCACGGCTTCGAGTACCAGGCGGCCGGCCACATGATCCAGGAGGGCATGCTGGCCGAGGGCGTGGAGCTGGTGCGCGCGGTGCGCGACCGCTACGACGGCAGCCGCCGCAATCCCTGGAACGAGATCGAGTGCGGCAGCAACTACGCGCGGTCGATGGCCGCCTTCTCGCTGCTGCTGGCGTATTCCGGCTTCGAGTTCGACGCCGTGCGAGGCCACGTCGGCTTCAGCCCCAAGGTGGACGACACGCCGTTCACGGCCTTCTGGAGCCTGGGCTCCGGCTGGGGCACCTGCACGCTGGAACCCGGGGAGATCAGGTTGCAGGTCGAATCGGGCGAGCTGCCGCTGTCCAGCTTCGCCAGCGACCGGATGGGCGGCGGCACGGTGACCGGCGTGCGGGTGGGCGAGGAGCCAGCCGCCTTCGCACGGGAGGGCGTTACGCTCGTCTTCAGCGATCCGGTCCGTGTCACCCCAGTCGCGCCGCTGAACATCTCGCTGGCAGCGTCCGTCTGATGGCGCCGGAGGCAACGCTGCGCTGGCCGGTCGGGCCCGCGGGCGACGCGGAAGCGGCGTGGGGCATCGAGCTGGTCGCCAGCATCGACATCCGCCAGAACCGCTACCGGGGATGGCATCCGGTGGCCGGCGCATGGGACCCGGGTTCGGTGCCGTTCAACGTCCACCAGACGGGCCAGGTGCGCCCCAACGGAACGGCGTTCGGGATGGAGCCGGCGTGCGGGGCGTTCCCGGGGCAGGAACCGGTCACCGGGTTCCAGGGGCGGCGGCTGGTCAACAGCAAGAATCGCAACCTGGGCACGCTGATCGGCGAGTTGCAGTCGGAGGTGTTCACGATCGCCGGCGACGGCATCGACTTCCTGATCGGCGGCGGCGACTTCGCGGACGTCACCTGCCTCAACCTGTACGTGCACGGCGCCGCGCGGTGGGAGCGGGCGCGCACCGCGACCGGCGAGCGCAACCTGGAGCTGGTGCGGCGCGGCTGGGACGTGGCCGAATTCCGCGGCCGGCAGGCCTACCTGCAGATCCTGGATTACGCGCCCGTGGAGCCGTGGGGGTGGCACGCCGCGCCGCGCTACCCGGAGGATGACTGGGGCTTCATCCTGGTGGACGACATCCGCCAGACCGACGGGGCCGCCGATCCCCGCCGCGTCGACGAAGCCGGCGACCGCGCGCGCAACTTCGACTTCGAGACCCTGCTGCCGGAGCGCTTCACGGTTGCCGCCGCTCACGATGCGAGCGGTGCCGGCGGGGTCTTCGAGATCCGGGATCGCGAGCGCGGCGGGGCGGCAGGCGCCCTGTACTGCGACGCCGCGGTCGAGCGGCGCGCCCCTGATCTGTGCAAGGTGTCCGTGACCTGGCGCTACCGCGGCCCGACGCTGAGCGGCGTCAAGCTGCGCCTCACCAGCCGGCTGCCGATCGCGGCCGGCGCCGCGCGCCACACCCTGCACCCCGGGCTGCTGTATGACGGCAACCCCACCGCCGAGGCGTGCCACTACCTGGGCGAGGACTTCCCGGAGGCCGCCTCCACCGTGCCCGCCGGGTTCAGCGTCGAGGACGCGGAGCGGGTCTGTGCCGGCTGGGTGGCGCCCCAACAGCGGGCCGACGACCTCACGGCCAGCGTGCGCCTGCAGGTGGACCCGGAGTCGGGCCGCTACGAAGCCGTCCACCAGCTTCCGGAGTCGGCCGTCTTCGGCCGCCGGCTGTTGCTGGACAGCGACGCACGGCTCACCCTGGACGACGGCGACTGCCACGCCAAGACGCTCTACCTGTTCGACGCCGACCGCCGGCCGGGACCGGTGTACCGGCCGGGCTACTGCGGTGCGATGTCGGCGGCGTGGCGGCAGCTCTACCCGGTCTCGCCGACCAATCCGCCGCACACGCTGCGCACCGACTACGAGATGCGCCTGCGCACCACGCTCGACGACCACGGGCTGATCCAGGAGATCGAGCGCGGCGGTCGCACCTACCGCGTGTTCTACGTCGGCCGCTGGGTATACGGCGACGCTCCGACCGGCGGCGGGCGGTTCCTTCCCAAGGAGTACTTGCACCGGTTCGTCGGCTTCTCCTGGTCCGGCATGGCCGGGCTGGTGGCCCACGCCGCGCTCGACCACGGCCTGCAGCACGGCGACGACGACGCGGTGCGGGTCGCCGTGGACACGATGGATTTCTTCGCCGAGCACGGCATGTCGCCACTGGGCATCCTGTACCCGACCTATCACGAGGACCACGCCGGGCTGGTCGACACGTTCGGCACCTACTACGACCCGGGCCGCATCGACATGGGGCCGCTGGGCGAGGGCCTGTACTGGTACCTGCGCTGCGCGGACCGGCTGCGGAGCCACGGCAGCGAGCCGCCGGAGAGCTGGGATGCGGCGGTGCGCAGCTCCCTCGACCGCATCATGGAGCTGTTCCCCGACGGCGACGTGCCGGGCCGCATCGACGGCACGAGCGGCGATCCCGCCGCCCGCCGCATCCAGCTTCTCTACTGGGAACGCTCGCGCTGGACGGAGCGGCAGACCCGCGCCGCCGACATCGTCTTCGCCAAGCCGAGCGAGCGCGGCGCGACCAACTTCGTCTACCTGATCTGGGCCTACGCGCGCGCCGCCCGCGACCTCGGCGAGCAGCGCTACCTGGACTACGCGGTCACGCTCGGCGATCTGGCCCTGCAGGTGATGGAACGGTTCGCGGCCTTCGCCGGCTCCGAGATGGACTTCTACAACATCGACAAGCGCCAGGGCCACGCGCTGCTGGCCGCCCACAACGACCTGTACGAAGCCACCGGCGACCGGCGCTGGCTGGCGGCGGCCGAAGTGGCGGCGAGCTGGTTCGGCACCTGGCAATACCATTTCAACGCCTGCACCGACGGACTGGGCGACCTGCCGCTGGGACGCTGGGACTACCGCACGGTGGGCGGCACCACGGTCGACATCAAGTACTCGACCAACAACCTCGTGTACGCCCAGGGCGCCACGGACTTCCTGCGGCTGTGGAGCCACACCGGCGATACGGAGTGGTTCGAGCGGGCGCGCGCGCTGCTGCACCAGGGCGTGCAGAGCTCGCTGACCGAGGACAAGCGGCGCTGGCTCAACGCCCACTACCAGTCCGAGGCACGGGTGCCGGCGCAGCACGCGTTCAACCCGGACACGCAGTTCGACGCCGCCTGCCTTGGCGGCGGCACCGAAGACGTGCTGCCGGCGTGGCCCTACCGCGGCAACTGGACCACCAAGTACGGCGCCATCCTGAGCATGTACATGCTGGCCGAGGCGCTCGACGTCGATCCGATCCTGGCGCGCTACGGCGGCATCACCTACCGCCTGTCGGACTCGCCACGGGACGATTGGGTCGGCGCGCTGGAGACGCTCGATCGCGTGCGCGGGTGGCGCTCCGACGGCGCCGTCACCATCGAAGCCCGCAACATGGTCCCGGCTGTCGCCCGCTACACCGCCCGGGTGCTGGACGCGGACGGCAACCCCGTGGCGGACGCCGCCGCCGACTTCGGGCCGGGAGCCGGCGGGCTGATCCGGGTACCGCTGCCCGCTTAGCGCCGCCGATGACGCTCCCCGTGTGCATGGTAGGATCGGCGGCCATCGCACAGACACCCATGGAGGAAACGCTGTGAATCGAGTTCTGACCATCCTCGCGCTGCTCGTGGCCTGCACGGCAGTGACATTCGCCCAATACCAGGAGGCGCCGATGCTGGCCGAGCGCGTGGCCTCGGGCGACCTGCCGGCTGTGGACGAGCGGCTCCCGGACGAACCGCTGGTGCTCACGCTGGAGCGCAGCGCCGCCCCCGACGGCATGCTCGACGAGCTTGCGATCGGGTCCTACGGCGGCGACGTGCGCCTCATCAACCTGGCGCCGAACTTCGCGCCCGAGATGTACTTCATGACCATCGAGACGCTGCTGGCGCGGCCGGGCTGGATCAGCATGGGGCATCCGCTCACCGGCAACATCTACCAGAGCTACGAGATCAGCCCGGACGGGACGACCTTCACGTTCCAGTTGCGCCGCGGACTGCGCTGGTCGGACGGCGAACCGGTGACGACCGGGGACGTGACGTTCCACTACGAGAACATCCTGCACAACGAGCAGCTCACCCCGAACATCGGCTCGCGGTTCCGCTCCGAGCTCCTGCCCACCGGTGACGTATACGAGCTGGAGGTGATCGACGACTACTCCTACCGGATCACGTTCTCCGAGTCCACGCCCGGCTTCCTCGACGAGATCAACAAGCCGTGGATGGACTACACCGGATTCCTGCAGCCCAGGCACTACCTCTCGCAGTTCCACGCCGACTTCGCCGACGCCGAGGAGCTGGCCGCCAAGGTGGCGGCCGCCGACCTGCTTGCCGACGAGTGGTCGCGCCTGTTCCAGCTCAAGATGCTCACGCCGTGGGAAGGCAAGACCCCGGACGTGGTGGACATCCCCGTGCTGCATCCGTGGGTGGTCGTCTCGACCTCGCCCACGCAGACCGTGTTCGAGCGCAACCCCTACTACTTCAAGGTGGACGCCGCCGGCAACCAGCTTCCGTACATCGACCGCATCGTCAGCACCAAGGTGGAAGGCCCCGAGGGCGCCAGCCTGAAGATCATCGCCGGAGAGGTGGACCTGGCCGACGAGCTGGCGAAGATCTCATCGCTGCCGATCTATCGCGAGAACGAATCCAACGGATACCGTGCGGTCACTTCCGGCGTCGCCTACAACCCGGTCGTGCACGCGTTCAACTTCGCGCTCGAGGACGAGGTCTGGCGGCAAGTCGCCGGCGACCTGCGCTTCCGGCAGGCGCTGAACCTGGCCATCAACCGCGACGAGATCATCGACGCCGTGTACTACGGCTTCGCCTCGCCGCCGGAGTGGGTCCCGGCGACCTACGATCCCGACGAGGCCGGCCGGCTGCTGGACGCCGTGGGACTGGACAAGCGGGACAGCGACGGCTGGAGGCTGGGACCCGACGGGGAGCGTTTCGAGATCAACTTGGAGGTGACCGCGCACCTGCCGGACACCGTGCCCGCCAACGAGCTGATCGCCGAGCACTACCGCGCGGTCGGGCTGTACACGACGCTGGAGGTGGTCGAGATCGGACTGTTCATCGAGCGGCGCAACGCCAACCAGTACCAGATCGACACGCTGTGGAACGAGGCGACCACCCTGCACGCATTCGGCCATGCCAAGCACCACCTGATCGGGCACATCCCGCCGTGGCGGCAGTGGTACAACTCGGGCGGGGAAGAGGGCGAGGAGCCGCCGGCATGGTTCCAGGAGCTGTACGACCTCGGCCTGGGCATCGGGCCCGGCATCCCGTGGGATCAGGAGGTCGTCGACCGCTACCAGCAGACGTTCTACGACACCATCCCGCAGATCAACGTCACCTACAATCCGGCGACGGTGCTGATCGTCAACCAGGACCTGCGCAATGTCTTTCTGGAGGGCGTGGCGCAGTGGGTGATCTACAGCTCGGAGCAGCTCTATTACGAGAGCTGACCTGGCCGTAGCGGCATCGGCCTGACGGCGCCGAGTCCGGCGGGCCGATGCTTCAATACATCGTGCGACGGGTGGCGGCCTTCGCGCCGCTCCTGTTGCTGCTCTCGGCGGTGAGCTTCGCCATCATCGAGCTCCCGCCGGGAGATTATCTCACCTCGTACATGCTGCGCCTGGAGCTCCAGGGCAACCGGATCACCGACGACCAGGCCGCGAACCTCTCCGCGTACTACGGGCTGGACCAGCCGGTCTACACCCGCTACCTGCTGTGGCTGCGCAACATCCTGCTCCGCGGCAACCTGGGCTGGTCCTTCGCCCATGACCGGCCGGTGTCCGTCGTAATCGGCGAGCGGCTCGGGCTCACGCTGGTGGTGACCATCTCGACGCTCATTTTCACCTACGTGGCGGCGGTGCCGATCGGCGTGTACTCGGCGGTGCGCCAGTATTCCTTCTTCGATTACTTCTGGACCTTCTGGGGATTCGTGGGGCTGGCGATCCCGAACTTCCTGTTCGCGCTGGTGCTGCTGTGGATCGCGTTCCGCTACTTCGGCGTCGCGATCACGGGGCTGTTCGCGCCCGAGTTCGTCGACGCTCCCTGGAGTCTGGCGCGGGTGTGGAGCATGCTGCAGCGGCTCTGGGCGCCGGTGGTGGTCGTGGGCACCGCGGGGATGGCGGGACTGATCCGCGTCATGCGCGGCACCCTGCTGGACGAGTTGCGCAAGCAATACGTGGTCACCGCGCGCGCCAAGGGCGTCGCCGAAGGGCGTCTGCTGTTCAAGTATCCGGTGCGGATCGCCGTCAACCCGATCATCAGCGGGATCGGCTGGCTGCTGCCGGCCATCATCTCCGGCGCCACCATCACGTCCATCGTGCTCAACCTGCCGACCACCGGCCCGGTGCTGCTGGGCGCGCTGCTGGCGCAGGACATGTACCTGGCGGGCAGCTTCGTGATGATCCTCAGCATCCTGGTGCTGGTGGGCAACCTGATCTCGGACATCGTGCTGGCGTGGGTCGATCCGCGCATCCGTTTCGGCCGCATCGAGTCGTGAAGCAGCGCACGCGCACCGACGACGAGAGCTACTTCGTCGCGTCTCAGTGGCGGATGATGTGGTGGAAGTTCCGCCGCCACCGGCTGGCCGTGGTTGCCGGTCCGGCGCTCGCCCTCATCTACCTGCTGGCGCTGTTCGCGGACTTCGTCGCGCCGTACGGGGTGACCACCCGGTTTCCCGGCTACCTCAACGCGCCGCCCAACCTGATCCGGTTCGGAGGCGGCGGCGAGGAGGGGGCGCCGCGAGCCTTCGTGTACGGACTGAAGGTGGAGCGCCACCCGTACACGATGCGCAAGATCTACCATCTCGACCGGGAGCTGCGGTATCCGGTGCGCTTTCTGGGCGCCGGGGAGGAGTACCGCTTCCTGGGGCTGTTCAAGGCCAGCGGCCACCTGTTCGTGCCGGCGGCGGAGGATGCGCCCCTGTTCCTGTTCGGCACCGACCGGCTGGGACGCGACCTGTTCTCGCGCGTGCTGCACGCGGCGCGCATCTCCCTTTCCATCGGCCTGGTGGGCGTGCTGCTCAGCACGGTTCTGGGAGTGCTGCTCGGCGGGCTGGCCGGCTACTTCGGCGGCATCGTCGACCGCGTGGTGATGCGGCTGGTGGACCTGCTGTCTTCCATTCCGACCATACCGCTGTGGATGGGGCTGGCAGCGGCCGTACCCAGGGACTGGTCGGTGGTGACGACCTACTTCGCCATCACGCTGATCCTGTCGCTGGTAGGCTGGACCGGGCTGGCGCGCGCGGTGCGCGGCCGCTTCCTGTCGCTGCGGGAGGAGGACTTCGTCATGGCCGCGGTGGTGTCGGCCGTGCGGGAGCGCACCATCATCTTCGGCCACCTGCTGCCGTCGTTCCTGAGCTACATCATCGTGTCGCTGACGCTGGCGATTCCGGCGGTGATCCTGGGGGAGACGGCGCTGAGCTTTCTGGGCCTCGGCATCCAGCCGCCGGCGGTGAGCTGGGGCACGCTGCTGCAGGACGCACAGAACTTCCAGGCGGTGGCCAGTCAGCCGTGGCTGCTGATCCCCTGCATCTTCGTGGTCTTGACCGTGCTGCTCTACAACTTCCTCGGCGACGGCCTGCGCGACGCCGCCGACCCGTACGCCTGAACGTTTCCCATCCGCATCGTCAGGTCTCGTAGAAGCGCGCGCCGGACTCCGCGACGCGGCGTAGCAGATCGGACGGCGCGAAGCGTTCATCGTGCTGCTCGCGCAACTCGTCCAACCGCGCCACGATCCGGTCCGGGCCGTGGTCGTCGGCGTGTGCCAGGATGCCGCCGCGCTCCTGCGGGAAGCCCGTACCCAGGATCATGACCATGTCCAGCGGCATCGGCCCGATGACGATGCCTTCCTCCAGGCAGCGGCTCGCCTCGTTAGTCATCAGAGCAAGGCAGCGGTACAGGTCGCCGTCGGTTGCCGGGCGGCGGTTGCCGGGGCGGCGCAGAGCGGCGGCTGCGGGATTGGGGAGGACCTCGCGGCCGGGGCCGTAGGCGTAGAATCCCTGGCCGGCCTTGCGGCCGAGCATGCGGGCCTCGACTAGCGCACGCGCCAGCTCCGTGCACCGGTAGCGGTCGCCGAACGAGCGCTCCAGCGAGTCGGCGATCTTGACCGTGACGTCGATGCCGATCTCGTCCATGAGCCGGTAGGGCCCCATCGGCAGGCCGAACTCGATGGCGAAGCGGTCCAGGCCGTCCAGGTCGTCGATCGCGCCGGCGTCATCCGCCAGGTGGAGGGCTTCCAGCAAGTACGGGAACAGCACGCGGTTGGAGACGAACCCCGGCCGGCCGCCCACCACGATCGGCGTCTTGCCCAGGTTGCGGGCGAGGGCGACGGCGGTCGCCAGCACCGCTTCCGTGGTCTGAGGCGCGCGCGCGATCTCGACCAGTGGCATGCGGTTCACGGGGTTGAAGAAGTGCACGGCCACGAACCGCTCCGGCCGCTGCAGCACGCCGGCAAGCTCGTCGATCGGCAGCGACGAGGTGTTGGTGGCGATGACGGCATCGGCGCCGACCCGCCCTTCCAGCTCCCGCAGCACCCGTTTCTTGAGATCGGGGTCCTCGGTCACCGCCTCGATCACCAAGTCCGCGCCGGCCAGCGTCGTCGGGTCGGTGGTGGGCTCGATCCGCGCGAGGTTCGCGTCCACGTCCTCCGCGATCATGCGGCCGCGCTGGAGCGGGTAGTCGTACATCGCGCGCGCCGCCGCCATGCCTCGTTCGAGCTGGCCTGCGTCGACGTCGCGGACGGTGACCGGCAGGCCGGAGTCGCAGAGCGCCCAGGCGATGCCGGCGCCCATGGTGCCGGCGCCCAGCACCGCCGGGCGCTCGACCGGCAGCGGGGCGGCGGCGATGCCCCAGCGCTCCTTCCGCAGCCGGTCGCGGTTGAAGAACATCCGCATCAGGTTGCGCCCGGCGCGGCTGCGTACCCGGTCGACGAAGGCGGCCCGCTCCACGTCCAGCCCGGCCGCCATCGCCGTCCCGGCCGTGCGGGCGACGACCTCCAGCGCGGCCAGCGGCGCTTCGTCATGCAGCCGCCCGCGGGCGACGAGCTGCCGTGCCTCCTCGGCCTGCTCCTCGCCGACCGCCGGCGCCGGCAGACGAAGGTCCGGCCCATCGGGCGCGGGCGCCACGGCCAGCAGCTCGTCCACGGCCCGGTCCAGGTCCTCGCGCGCCGCGCAGGCGGTCGCCAGCCCCAGCTCCACGGCGCGCGGTCCGTCCACGGGGCGGCCGCTGCAGATCATCGGCAGGGCATGCGCCACCCCCACCAGCCGCGGCAGCCGCTGCGTGCCGCCCCAGCCAGGGATCAGGCCCAGGGTCACTTCCGGAAGGCCCAGGGCGCAGCGGCGGTCGTCGGAGACCAGCCGCCATGTCGTCGTCATGGCGAACTCCAGCCCGCCGCCGAGGCAGGCGCCGTCGATGACGCTGACGGTCGGCACCCTCAGGGCCTGCAGTCGGCTGAACAGGCGCTGCCCGCGGCCGATGAAAGCGTCCGCCACCTCGGGTCGGATGAGGGTTCGCAGCTCTCCGATGTCGGCGCCGGCGATGAAGCAGCCCGGCTTGGCGCTGCGGAACACCACGGCGCGGATGTCGAGGTCGGCGTGGATGTCGTCGAGCAGGCGTTCCAGCTCGTCCAGCACCGGAGTGGAGAAGGTGTTCACCCTCGATCCCGGCTGGTCGAAGAGCACCTCCAAGCGTCCGCCGGGGCGCCGTTGCGTGGTGATGGTCGCCATAGCGGGCCGGATTGTAGGCCGCGGGCAGACTCCTTGACAGCCGGTAGCGACCTCGCCAGTGTCGCCAACCGTGGCGCAGATGACGTTCGCGCAATCGGTCAACGCCGGTCTCCGGGAGGAGATGCGGCGCGACGCCGGCGTGGTGGTGATGGGCGAGGATGTCGGCCACTACGGAGGTGTCTTCGGGGTCACGCGCGGCCTGCAGGACGAGTTCGGCGCGGAGCGCGTACGCGACGCGCCGCTGTGCGAGGCGGCGATCGTCGGCTTCTGCGTCGGCCTGGCGGTGGCCGGCAAGCCGGCGGTGGCGGAGCTGGAGTTCATGGACTTCGTCACCTTCGCCATGGACCCGATCGTCAACCAGGCCGCGAAGCTCCGCTACTTCTGGGGCGGGCAGGTTTCGGTACCGCTGGTGGTGCGCGCTCCGGTGGCCGCCAACCTCGGCTTCGGCAGCCAGCACTCGCAGAGCCTGGAGGCGTGGTTCATGCACGTGCCCGGCCTGCGCATCGCCATGCCCTCCAACGGCTACGACGCCAAGGGCCTGATCAAGACCGCGGTCCGCGACCCCAACCCGGTGCTGTTCCTGGAGAACATCAGCCTCTACCCCAGCCGTGTGGAGGTCCCGGAAGAGGAGTACCTGATCCCCTTTGGGGAGGCGCACGTGGTCCGCACCGGCAGCGACGTGACCGTGGTGGCGCTGGCGTCGATGGTGCCGCGCGCGCTGGAGGCCGCCGACACGCTGGCCGCGGACGGCATCAGCGTGGAGATCATCGATCCGCGCACGCTGGCCCCACTTGACATCGACACGATCGTGGAGTCGGTGCGAAAAACCGGCCGCGTGGTCATCGCCCACGTGGCACACAAGACCGCCGGCGTCGGCGCCGAGATCGCCCAGCAGATCACGGAGCTGGCCTTCGATCACCTTGAAGCGCCGGTGCGGCGGGTCGCGGCGCTGGACAATCCCATCCCGGCGAGCCAGCCGCTGGAGGCGCAGGTGTTTCCGGGAACGGACGAGATCGTGGAGGCCTGTCGTGCCCTCGGTTGACCCAATCTCGGGTGAGCAGCGCGCGGAGGTTCTGCGCCGCATGTGGCTGATCCGCCACTTCGAGGAGGCGGCGGTCCGCCTGTACGGTGAGGGCCGCTACCGTGGCTCGACTCATCCGTACATCGCTCAGGAAGCGACCGCGCTGGCCGTGTGCGCGGCGCTGCGGCCGACCGACACGGTGCTGGCCACCTACCGCGGCCACGGCGCCGCGATCGCCGCGGGCTGCGACGTGACCGCCATGATGGGTGAGTTGCTGGGCAAGGAGAGCGGCCTGTGCAAGGGCAAGGGCGGCTCCATGCACTTCAGCCACGTCGGCGATCGCCTGTTCGGCTGCAACGCCATCGTCTCCGGGCAGATCCCGATGGCCGGCGGCATCGCGCTGGCCACGCGCATCGACGGCGGGGACGCGGTGACGGTCGCCTTCTTCGGCGACGGCGCCTCCTGCGAGGGGGTGTTCTACGAGACCCTGAACATGGCCGTGCTCTGGAAGCTGCCGCTGGTGCTGGTCTGCGAGAACAACGAGTACGCGATCTCCACCCACTACACGCAGGCGGTGAGCGTGCCGCGCATCTCCGACCGGGCCAAGGGGTTCGGCCTGCCGGGGGTGCACGTGGACGGCTGCGACTACGACGCCGTGCACGCGGCCGCCGCGGAGGCGATCGCGCGGGCGCGGGCAGGCGAGGGTCCCACCCTGATCGAGGCCAAGACCGTTCGCTGGACCCGGCACAGCGCCGTGGCCGCCGGCGGGTCGAGCGAAGGTGGCGAGAAGTGGCGGGAGACCGATCCGATCCCGCGCTTCACCGAGCAGGCGATCGCCGAGGGAGCGCTGGACGCCGCGGCGGCCGAGCGCATCCGCGACGAGGCCCGCGACGAGGTCGAGCGCGCCGCCGAGGCGGCGATCGCCGCGCCCTATCCACCGCCCTCGGCGCTGGCCACCGACGTGTTCGCCTGACGCCCATGGTCGAAGCGGTCATCCCGAAGCTGGACGAGACGACGGAGGTCGCCACCGTCGAGCGCTGGCTGGTGCAGGAAGGCGAGCGGGTCGAGCAGGGGCAGCCGATCTGCGAGGTGGAGACCGACAAGGCGCTGGTCCAGGTGGAGGCGCCGGCCGCGGGCACGTTGCGGCGTCAGCTCATCCCCGCCGGGACGGAGGTGCCGCCGCTGACCATCGTCGCGCTGGTGGGCAATCCGTCCGAGCCGGTTCCGCAGGTCGATCCGTACGCGCGCACCGCCGGTGGGTCGCAGTCCTCAGCGCCATCGGCGGGCACGCCGGCCGCGGGGCCCTCGGCTGCACCGTCGGCCGCGCCGGCCTCGGGCCGACCGGTCGCCTCGCCAAGGGCCAGGCGGCTGGCCGAGGATCTGGGCGTCGACCTGGGGACGGTCACCGGCACCGGGCCCGGCGGCAAGATCACCGATCGCGACGTGCAACGGGCGGCGGACCGGTGAGCCGCGCAGACGCACCGGTCTTCTTCGACTCGGACGCCGTCGAGTGGCAGGCACACCCGCTGTTCCCGCCGATCGACATCAAGGACCTGCAGCCGGGAGCCGCCCATCCGGCCGGCACGTTCAGCCTGATGCGCGTCAAGGTGGCAGCCGGCGGACGCATCGACCCGCACACCCATCCCGTGGAGACCGAGACCGCCTACGTGCTGCGCGGCTCGGCCCGGCTGCTCTGCCAGGGCGCGGCGACCGAGCTGCGCGCCGGCGGCGGCGTCTCCATCCCGCCCGGCCTGGAGCACTCGCTCGAAGCCGACGCGGAGGTCGAGCTGCTCGCCATACACACTCCACCCCTGCGCTGAAGACCCGACCACGAGCCGGAGGAAACGACCGTCCGCTGAATGTCTGGGTGATGCACGCGAGGGCGACCTGGGGTAGACTGTCCGCATCGAACTGAAACTGGCCGGCGCGGATTTCACCTTTCCCCTGCTGTCGCATGACGACTCGCTGACACTGATCGCCATGCTGGGGCTGACCGGGGTCGACATCGGCCTGTTCGAAGACCGTTCGCACCTGTACCCCAGCCACGTGCTGGCCGACCCCAAGGCGTCCTCGGCCGACCTCGTGGCCCGCGCGACCGACAAGGGGCTGGCGATTGCCGACATCTTCCTGCAGACCGCCGGCTTCGACACCATGACGGTGAACCACCCCGACGCCACCGAGCGGCGCGGCTCGCGCGACCTGTTCGAGCGCACGCTGGAGTTCGTGCAGCTCTGCGATACCAGCCACATGACCATCCTGCCGGGGATCGAGTTCGACGGGGAATCGGCCGAAACGTCGCTGGCGCGCGCCGCCGAGGAGCTGTCGTGGCGCCTCGAACGGGCGGCCGGCACCGGCGTCACGGTCAGCGTCGAGGCGCACGTCGGCTCCATCGTCCCGGATCCGGACGCCGCGCTGCGGCTGGTGGAGATGACGCCGGGGCTGACCCTGACGCTGGACTACACCCACTTCACCCGCGACGGCCTGCCTGACAGCGAGTCGGAGAAGCTGGTCCCGCACGCGTCCCACTTCCACGCCCGCGGCGCGGCGAAGGGGCGGCTGCAGGTCAAGTTCACGGAGAACGTCATCGACTACGCGGGCGTGCTGCGCGCGCTCGACGCCGCCGACTACCGTGGCTGGGTCGGCGTCGAGTACGTCTGGCAGGACTGGGAGCGCAACAACGAGGTCGACAACGTGTCGGAGACGATCCTGATGCGCGACTTCCTGCTGGCCAACACGCCGTAGGGCAGCCTCGTGGGGGCTGACTTGCGCGTCGACGGCCGGGTCGCGATCGTCACCGGAGCGGGACGCGGCATCGGCGCCGCCATCGCCGAGACGCTGGCCGGCGCCGGGGCGGCCGTGATGGTCTGCGACATCGAGGGGGAGCTGGCCGAGGCGCAGGCCGCCCGCATCCGCGACGCCGGCCATGCCGCCGACGCCAACGCCGCCGACGTCAGCAAGCCGGCCGAGTGCGACCGCGTGGCGGAAGAGACCGAACGGCGGCACGGCGCCGTGCATATCCTGGTCAACTGCGCGGCGATCTGCCCGCGTATCGACATCCCCGACATGACCGAGCCCGACTACGACCGGATCATGGATACCAACCTCAAGTCCGTGTATTTCCTGAGCCGAGCCGCCGGCCGGGCGATGCGGCGCGCCGGCTGGGGCCGCATCGTCAACATGACCTCGGTCGGGGCGCGCACGGGGGGCATGCACCGCGTCACCGTCTACGCCGCCAGCAAGGCCGCCGTCATCTCGATGACCAAGGGGTTCGCCCGCCACCACGCCCCGGACGGCATCCTGGTCAACGCGGTGGCGCCCGGCGCCGTGGACACGCGGCTGATCCGCATGCTGCCGCCGGAGGACCAGCAGGCCACGGTCGACGTGATCCCACTGAAGCGGCTGGCCGCGCCGGTGGAGATCGCGCGCGCGGTGCTGTTCCTGGCCTCCGAAGCGAACACCTACATCACCGGAGCCACCACCGACGTCAACGGCGGCTCCTTCATGCCGGACTGAAGCGTCGCAACGGGATGGAATGAGATGAAGATCGTCGACGTGCGCGCCTATCCGCAGCGCTACCAGGAGCCCAACGACCGCATGATGTGGCGCCACGTCACGCTGGCGCGGATCACCACCGACTCCGGCCACGTCGGCTGGGGCGAGTGCATCTCGCAGTGGCCGGAAGCGGCGTTGGCGGTCAAGATCCTGATCGAGCAGGGGCTCGGTCCGGCGGTCCTGCTCGGCAGGAACCCACTCGACAACGGCGCGCTGTTCGCGGCCATGAAGGCGCACGACTGGTGGTACGGCGACACCGGCATGGCCAACTTCGCGGTCAGCGCCCTGGACGTCGCCCTCTGGGACCTCAAGGGCAGGATCCTCGGTCAGCCCGTGCACCGCCTGCTCGGCGGCAAGGTGCACGACCGCCTGCGCGCCTGCGCCAGCACCCACCCGTCGAAGGCCGACCTGCAGGACCTGGCCGACGAGCTGGCCGCGCACGCCGACGACGGCTACACGGCGGTCAAGGTCGGCTTCGGCAAGGCCGGCGACGCCGCGCTCGGTGTGAACCCCAAGCGTGATATCGCCTACGTGCGCACCGTCCGGCAGACGATCGGCGACGACGTCGACTTCATCGTCGACGTCGGCAACAAGACCCGCTGGGACTATGCCTCCGGCGTCCGCATGGCGCGCGCCTTCGAAGAGTACCGGCTGCGCTGGCTGGAGGACCCGTTCCAGCCCACCGACGTGGCCGCCTACGTACACCTGCGCGAGGCGATCGAGACGCAGATCGGAGCCGGCGAGCGCTCCTGGCAGGCCTCGGACTACCGGCGGCTGATCGAGCTGGGCGTGGCCGACGTCTACCTGGTCGACCCCGGCCGCGCCGACGGCATCACCGGCTACAAGCAGGTGATGGACCTCACCGCGCAGGCGCACCTGTTCTTCAATGCCCACTCGTGGAGCAGCGCCATCAACACCGCCGCCTCCATCCACGCGACCGCGACCGGCGCCAACTACATCGTCTTCGAGCTCAAGCCGGTGCCGAGCCCGATGCAGCACGAGCTGGTGCGGGAGCCGTTCGGGCAGCGCGACGGCTGGGTGACGGTGCCGGACAGCCCCGGCCTGGGGGTCGAGATCGACGAGCAGGTAGTGGAGCGCTATGGGTTCACCTCCGTCTAGTCGGTCGAGGCCGACGGCGTCGGCCATGGGCCGGCTGGGCACGGAGACCGCCTTCGCCGTATCGGCCGACGCGGCCGAGTGGGCGGCGCAGGGCCACCGCGTCTTTCCGTTCCACTTGGGCGACATCAACCTGCGGACCCCGCTGAACATCATCGAGGCCGCCGAGCGCGCCATGCGCGACGGCAAGACCGGCTACACGCCTGCCCCCGGCATCCCGGAGCTGCGCGAGGCGCTGGCGGAGGAGATCGGCGCGGCCCGCGGCGTGCGCTACGGCCCCGAGCACGTGTCCGTGCAGCCGGGTGCCAAGCCGATCATCGGCAAGCTGCTGATGAGCGTCATGAACCCGAACGAGGAGGTGGTGTACCCCAACCCCGGCTACCCGATCTACGAGTCGCAGGTCGACTACCTGGGGGGACGCGGGCGCCCCTACGCCTACGTCGAGGAGGCCGACGGCTTCCGCATCGACCGCGCGTCGGTGGAAGCGGCGCTCAGCGACGCGACCCGTGTGCTGATCGTCAACGCCCAGCACAACCCCACCGGCGCCGACGCGTCAGCCGACGAGATCGCCTGGCTGGCAGGGATCGCCCGTGAGCGCGACCTGTGGGTGCTCGCCGACGAGCCGTACTTCGACATCCGCTACGGCGGCTCGAGCCGCAGCCTGGTCTCGGAGCCGGAGATGGTCGAACGCACCGTGATCGGCTACACGTTCTCCAAGACCTACGCCATGACCGGCTGGCGGCTGGGCGCCGCCATCGGTCCGACCGGCGTCATCGACCTGATCAACACGCTCAACACCAACCACGAGTCGTGCACCTGCGGGTTCATCCAGCACGCCGGCGTCGAGGCGCTGAAGGGCGACCAGTCCGGCGCCCGCGAGATCCTGGCCACGCTCCGCGAGCGGCGTGACGTCGTGGTCGACGGCCTCAACGCCATCGACGGCGTGAGCGTCCATCGCGCCACCGCCACCTTCTACCTGTTCGTCGACGTCACCGGCGTCTACCGGCGTCTCGGCTACGGCGACCCGCAGGCCTTCCGCACCGACGCGCTCCGCGAGACCGGGGTGTCGTTCTGCTCCCGCACCCACTTCGGGCGCGCGCTGCCCGGCGAGCAGCGGATGTACGTGCGCTTCGCCTATTCCGGCATCGACGCGGACGATGCACGGGAGGGGCTTGCGGCGCTCAAGGAGTACTGGGAGCGGTAGCCCGGCTACTCGATGACGCCGTGCTGCCGGCCCACGCGGGCGAACGCCTCGATCGCCCGGTCCAGGTGGGCTCGCTCGTGCGCGGCCGAGATCTGCACGCGGATGCGGGCCTGCCCCTCCGGCACGACCGGATTGGAGAAGCCGATCACGTAGATCCCCTCGGCCAGCAGGTCGGCGGCCATCCCCTGTGCCAGCCGGGCGTCGTACAGCATGATCGGGACGATCGGATGCACGCCCGGCCGGATGTCGAAGCCGGCGGACGTCATCGCGTCGCGGAAGTAGGCGGTGTTCCCGGCCAGCCGGTCACGCAGCTCCGTGGTCTGGTCCAGCCGTTCCAGCACCGCCAGGCCGGCCGCGGCCAGGGAGGGCGGCAGCGAATTGCTGAACAGGTAGGGACGCGATCGCTGCCGCAGCAGCTCCACGATCGGCCCGCGCGCCGCGGTGAACCCTCCGGAGGCGCCGCCCAGCGCCTTGCCGAGCGTGCTGGTGATGACGTCGATCTCGCCCAGCACGCCGCAGTGCTCGATCGAGCCGCGGCCGGTGGCGCCGATGAAGCCGGTGGCGTGCGAGTCGTCGACCATCACCAGCGCGTCGTGCGCGCGCGCCAGCTCGACGATGCGGTCCAGCGGGGCGATGTCGCCGTCCATGGAGAACACGCCGTCGGTGGCAATCAGCCGCAGCCGCGCGCCGGCGGCCTCCTTCAGCTTCGCCTCCAGGTCGTCCATGTCGGCGTGCGCGTAGCGGTAGCGGGCCGCCTTGCACAGGCGGATTCCGTCGATGATCGACGCGTGGTTGAGCGCGTCCGAGAGTACGGCGTCGCCCTCCTGCAGGAGGGTCTCGAACAGGCCGCCGTTGGCGTCGAAGCAGGAGGTGTAGAGGATGGCGTCGTCGGTGCCCAGGAAGCGCGCCAGCGCCTGCTCCAGGCGCTTGTGGAGATCCTGCGTGCCGCAGATGAAGCGCACGGACGAGAGCCCGAAGCCGTGGGTGCGCAACGCGTCGGCCGCCGCGTCGATCACGGCCGGGTCGCTGGACAGCCCGAGGTAGTTGTTGGCGCAGAAGTTGAGCACCTCCTCGCCCGATCCCACCTGGATCGCGACGCCCTGCGGCGAGGTGATCACGCGCTCGTCCTTGTACAGGCCGTTGTCCCGGATCTGCTCCAGAGTGGGTTGAATCACGCTGTCGATGGTTGCCATGAGGCGGTTACTCCTTGATGTTGAGGACTCACTCCGTGACGTCCAAGACGACCTTGCCGCAGCGGCCGGCGGCCATCGCCGCGAAGCCCTCCTCGAAGTCTCCCAGCGCCAACCGGTGCGTCAGCACGGGCGACACGTCCAGGCCGCTACGCAGCATCTGCGTCATCTTGTACCAGGTCTCGTACATCTCGCGCCCGTAGACGCCCTTGATGCGCAGGCTCTTGAGGATCACCAGGTTCCAGTCGATGGTGGTGGACTCCGGCAGGAAGCCGAGCAGGGCGATCTGACCACCGTTGTACATGTTGGCCAGCATGCTCCGGAACGCGTCGGGGTTGCCGGACACCTCGATGCCGCGGTCGAAGCCGTTGGACATGCCGAGCTGCGTGACGGCGTCCTCCACCGAGCCGCGGGTCACGTTGACGGCGAGGGAGGCGCCCATGCGGCGCGCCAGGTCCAGCCGGTAGTCGTTGACGTCGGTGACCACCACGTGGCGGGCGCCCAGGTGGCGGCAGATCGCCGCGGCCATCACCCCGATCGGCCCGGCGCCGGTGATCAGCACGTCCTCGGCCACCAGGTCGAACGACAGGGCGCAGTGCGTGGCGTTGCCCAGCGGGTCCAGAAAGGCGGCGATCTCGGTCGGAATGCTTTCGTGGATCGGCCACAGGTTGCTTTCCGGCATCACCACCAGCTCGGCGAAGGCGCCGTCGCGGTGGATGCCGACCCCCTTGGTGAGGTGGCACAGGTGCGGCTTGCCAGCGCGGCAGTTGCGGCACAGGCCGCAGGTGATGTGCCCCTCGCCCGAGACCCGGTCGCCCACCCGGTGCAGCGTCGCGCCCGGGCCGAGGGCGACCACCTCGCCCACGAACTCGTGGCCCAGCACCAGCGGCGGCTCGACGACGCTCCGCGCCCATTCGTCCCAGTGGTAGATGTGCAGGTCGGTCCCGCACACTGCCGCCTTGATGACGCGGACCAGGACCTCCTTCGGGCCGGGTTCGGGCACGGGCACCTCGGCCAGCGTCAGGCCGGGGCCCGCCGCCTCCTTGAGCAGTGCTTTCATGGATGGCCGGCGACAGTGTAGCGCACCGCCGGACAAGCGCTGTGGTCTGGTCGCGCACCCGTCAGCCAACGTTCGCCTGACGACTGGAGGCGTTGGCTCAGGCGGCGTCGACCACCGCGGCGAACGACCGTTTCGGATTGAGCTCGCGCAGAAACGCGTCGCACGGCAGGCACAGGATGTCGCGCTCCAGGACGCGGCGTCCCCGATACAGCAGGATCGGAGTCGCTTCCGGATAGTCCTGGGCGAACGAGCGCAGGCCGGTCAGGTCTCCCGGATGGAGCGTCGCGCTGTTCTTGACTTCCAGCGCGTACAGCCCGCTTTCGCCGTACAGGACGAAGTCCACCTCGCTGCCGCTGCGCGTGCGCCAATAGCTGAGCGTGTCGTGGGTCTTGGCGTAGGCGATCCAGGTACGCAAGTGCTCAGCCACCAGGCCTTCCAGGGCCGCTCCCGACAACTCCTCGGGTCGGTCGAACGGACCGACGGGCCGGAGCGAGCGGAACAGGCCCGCGTCCACCAGGTAGAACTTGGGATGGGCGCTCATCCGCCGCCGCGCGCGGCGGGTGAACACCGGCAGCGTGAACGCGAGCAGCAGGTCCTGAAGTACGCCCAAGTAGCCGGTCACCACCTTGCGCTCGACCTGACACTCCCGCGCCACGTTGGAGGCGTTCAAGACGGCGGCATGGCTGAAGCTCACCGCCTCCAGAAAGCGGGCAAAGTTGCCCACATTGCGGACCAGCCCCTCTGCCTGCACCTCCTCGCGCACGTACAGAGCCGCATAGGTCCGTAGCGTGTCGTGCGGGTCGTCGGCGTCCACGATGAGCGGGAGGGTTCCCAACGTCAGCGCCTGGTCGAGATCGAAGCTGCCGCCAAGCTCTGCCGCCAGGAAGGGGTGCATGGTGGTCAGCACCGCCCTTCCGGCCAGGAGATCGACGCCGGTGCGCCGGAGCTTGCGAGCGCTGGAGCCGGTGAGGACGAAGACCAGGCTCTTGTCGAGCTCGATGAGTTGATGGACGACCGGCAGCAACTCGGGCACCCGCTGCACCTCGTCGATGACGATCGGCCGGCTTGACGGATTCGCCGTGATCGACGCTCGCAGCCGTTCGGGGGCAGCGCCGTAGAAGCGCGTGTTCTCGGGGTCGTTCAGGTCGATCCACAGCGCGTCGGCATACCGGGCGCGAAGCCACGTCGACTTTCCCGTCCCTCTCGGACCGAACAGGAAGTAGCCTGCGGCCGGTGGCCGGTAGAGGCGGGCGTACATGGGAGGTGGCCCCAGCATGGCGCACAATGTGCGAAATGTCCATCAAGATTTCGTTATGACGCTCAAAATGGAAATGGACGACACAGAGCGCCTCTCATGATGCTACAACGACCGCAACTGACGTGCCGAGGCGGCACGGAGTAGACTCGTCAGCGGAACTGCCATGGCGTTCGACACGTCGGTGCTCGACGCGGCGATCCGCCGCCGCCGCGATCGGCTGGAGCGGGAACGGGTCGAGCTCCTGGAGCGGGTATCGGCCGCGCTTCGCGCGCAGGCAAGCACGCTCGGTGTCCGCCGCGCCTATGTCGTGGGCTCTCTGACGCGCGAGCACGGCTGGTCCGAAGACTCGGACGTTGACGTGGCGATTCACGGAGGCGATCCGCTTGCGGTCATGCGTCTGGTCGAGGATGTCTCCGGGCGCGTGGTGGACGTGATCGACCTGGATCGGCACCCGGTTCCTGAGCTGTTTCGGCGGAACGGAGTGCGGGTCGTTGGATGACCGATGGCTGGCGCTGCTTCGGCAGGACCTGCAGGATCGGTGGGAGATCATCGACCGCGTGTTCGCCAAGATTGCGGACCGCGGCGTCGGCGCTTCGCCATCGGCCGTGCAGGTGGAGGCGCTGGCCTACCAACTGCACAATCTCTACGGCGCCTGCGAGCAGCTTTTCGAGTTGATCGCGCGGGCGTTCGAGAACCAGATCGACGGCCCGACCTATCACGTCGATCTGTTGCGCCGGATGAAGGCGGAGATCGTCGGCGTCCGACCCGCGTTCCTCAGCGAGGGGCTGGCTACGGCTTTGAACGAGCTGCGCGGGTTCCGCCACTTCTTTCGTCACGCGTACGACGCCGAGCTCGATGCCGACCGGATCACCGCTCTGGCTGCAACGGCGATGGCGTTGCGACAAGACCTCAGAGAAGCCATGGACCGATTCCTCGTGCGTCTGCGGTCCCGTTGAACCCGGCCGGCCGGGCATGCGCCTTGACGGAAGGAGCGGTCGACGGATAGTTTCTCCAGGATGCCCGGACGGCTCGTCGGGCCGATGGGCACAATCTCATAAGAATCCCACGTGAAAGGGAGGTTCGCAGAACGATGAGAAAATTGCTCATCTCGTTACTGACCCTGGGCTTCGTCCTCGGGTCCGCCTTTGTGGCGACCGCCGATGATCCGATGGAGATCAGCTTTCAGGGCATCTACGGCGACGCGGTCGAAGAGGGCAACGCGGTACAGCGCGCCCTGGAAGAGATGTTCAACATCAAGATCGTCGACTCCAATCTGGCCCGGCGCCCGCGGGAGACGATCGATCTGATGATCGGCGCCAACGAGCATCCGGACGCCATGTACTCCTGGACGAATCACGACCAGTGGTACGCCGCCGGCGCGTATCGCCCGATCCCGATCGACATGATCCGCGAGCACGCGCCCAACCTGGCGCGCGACTGGGACACGATCGGTCCCGGCGCCTGGATGATGTCCGCGGTCCCCGGCGATCCGACCTCCCTGCGCGGCCTCCCGCGCGGCTATGCGCACCAGGCCGGTGCCGGCGCGGCGGTCAACTTCCGCTACGACTGGCTGGGCCTGGTCGGCGCACGCGGGGCGCTCGGCGTGTCCCAGGACATGGAGTCGAGCCCCGAGAGTCCGGAAGGCGTGCTCGACAGCAATCCCGGGTTCGACCCCGGCCACTGGTTCATCAGCTACAACACGCCGAACATCGTCGACGTGGAGGCGGCACTGGAAGCGATCGTCGCGGCCGACCCGGTCGGCGGCGGCCGGACCATCGGCTACAGCGGCTGGCCCCGTGAAGGCAGGCCGTGTTACTGGTGGTCGTTCGGTGCGGTGTGCCAGGCCTACGGCGTCGCCTCGGAGTCTTGGTGGGTTCACGAGGCCGCCGACGGCAGCGCCACCATCCACTATGGCTGGGACAACGTGAAGGAGGCCCTGAAGGTCCTGCAGCGCTGGTACCAGAAGGGCATCCTGGACAGCGAGATTCCGGCATTCGACCGCGCCGCGTTCGATGACAAGGTCGGCGCAGGCCTGGTCGCGATGTACGGCCGCGGCGCCCAGGGATGCTGGAATACGCCCGAGGGTAATGCCAATCCGGTGGTCGGCTGTCTGGCCCGTGTCAACAACCCCGATTTTCAGGAGCTGATGGTGCATGCGGTGACCGCTCCGGACGGGACCTACGGGCTCCGTCACGAGAACACGGCGCTGCCGCTGGGCGGCCCCGGCGAGTGGTTCGTGATCCGCCATGACGTCTCCGATGAGAAGCTGGCCAAGATCCTGCAGATCTTCGACTACGCGAACAGCACCTGCGAAGGCATGATGCTTCAGCTGTTCGGGATCGAGGGCACGCACTACAACGTCGAGGGTGGCGCACCGATGTGCGCGGACGACGGGATCGAAGCTGCCCGCGCCGGCGGCGTGGCGGTCCGCGCCACCGCGGATTGGGCAGCCCTCACTGCCGACGGCATAGCCCACTACTTCACCAATAATGGGTACTACACGCGGCTGTACGGCGACGGTTTCCCCGGCAACACCCAGTGGGAGCCGCTGAAGACCTACAACCAGTGGCGCGGGCCGGGCGGTGGCGGCACCACCCACCTGATCCGCATGTACAAGGAGGATGTGTTCAACGAGACGGACCACAATGAGCTGCGCGCGCAGTTCAAGGGCGCTCTGGACACCATCCACGGCGAGTTCATGTACAAGGCCATGACCACCGATCTCGACATCGATGCCGAGTGGCCGAAGTACATGAGGCAGCTCAACTCTGCCGGCATGGCTGCGATCAACGCCGAATTGAACAAGCTGCAGTACACGGTCGCAGAGCTGGGCTCCGTCGGCGTGACCTGCGGTGATTCCGGGTGCGTCGCTAACAAGTAGGCGCAAGCATCCGGTACGAGCAGCCTGTCCTTTGGCTGCTCAGATCTGAGAAGGGACGGCCGTCGTTGGCCGTCCCTTCTTCATGTCTGCGCCCGGCATGGGCTCTCGCCAGGAGGTGCGGCGTGCGCCGAGCACGCCAAGTCCTCTACCGACCCGGCAGGGGGAACGGTGAGTCGAAGGCAAGGGTGCCCCGTCACGAGGCGGGATCTGAAGGAAGCCCGAGACAGACCGCTGGCACGACGAACAGGACCGCTCCCAAACGGCCGAAGCTCGGTGGCTCTACCGCGAGGTGCCGGAGCTAGCCTTTCACCGATCCCAGCATGACGCCCTTCACGAAGTATTTCTGAACGAAAGGGTAGAACAGCACCACCGGGCCAATGGTGATCAGCGTGGTCGCGGCCTGGATCGACCGGTGCGGGATGCGGGCCCAGTCCGGCTCGATCCCCTGTGCACGGAGCTCCTCCACCAGGCGTTGCATGGCTTCGTCGGTCTGAAAGCCCTGCAGGCGCTGCACGATGGCGCGCAGCAGGAGCTGCAGAATGCGCTTGTCCTTGTCGGTGATGTAGATCAGCCCGTCGAACCACGCGTTCCAGTGGGCTACGACCGTCCACAGCGCGATGACGGCCAGCACCGGCCTCGACAAGGGGATGAAGATGCTGAACATGATGCGCCAGTAGCTGGCGCCGTCGATCACCGCGGAGTCCTCCATCGCCTGGTCGATGGTCATGATGAAATTGCGCGTGATGATGATGTTGAACGCATTGATCGCCGGGATGAACACCAGGACCCAGCGGGAGTTGATCATGCCCAGGTTCTTCACCAGGAGGTAGGTGGGAATGATGCCTCCATAGAAAAACAGCGTGAAGACGAGCAGGAAGGTGATCACCCCCCGACCGGGCAGGCTGCGCTTCGAGAGCGCGTACGCGGCGCAGAAGGTGACGAACAGCGTCAAGGTAGTGCCGAACACGACGCGGTGCAGCGTGTTCAGGTAAGCGGTCCCGACGGCGTTCTCCTTGAACACGAACCTCCACGCCTCCGTACGCCACTCGTCGTTCCAGAGGTGCAGCCCCCGGCCGGGCAACGACACCGGCGACGCCAGCGAGGTGGTGATGACGGTCCAGAACGGATACAGGATCGACAGCGCGAACAGTCCGAGGAACACGTAGTTGGCGACGTCGAACGCGCGACCGAGCGGCGTCACTCTGATCAGTGGATTCGCCATGCGTATCTCCTACCAGACCCCGTACTCGCTGTAACGGCGCACGATCTGGTTGGCCCCGACCAGGACGACCAGGCCGACCACGTTCTGGAAGAGCTGCACGGCGGTGGCGTAGGAGTAGCGCGCGCCTTCGATGCCGGAGCGGTACACCAGCGTCTCGAACACGTCGATCACCTCGTAGACGTTGGAGTTGTACAGGTTGAAGATCGGGTCGAAGCCGAACTCCAGGATGTTGCCGACGCTGAGCAGGAACAGGATCGTGATCACCGGCACCAGCGCCGGGATGGTGATGTGGATGGCGTTCTGCCAGCGGTTGGTGCCGTCGATGGCCGCGCTCTCGTAGAGCTGGGGGTCCACCCCCGACAGCGCCGCCAGAAAGACGATCGTCCCCCAGCCGACGCTCTGCCAGGTCGTGACGGCGATGATCAGGCCTCGAAACAGCTCCGGGGCGGTCAGCACCGGGAACGGCTCGATTCCCACCTGCTCCATGAGGTAGGGGACCACGCCGCTCTGCATCGACAGCAGTTCCCTGACGATGCCGCTCAGGACGATCCAGGAGAGGAAGTGCGGGAGGTAGCTGATCGACTGCACGGTGCGCTTGTACCCGGTGACGCGCACCTCGTTGAGCAGCAGCGCCAGGATGATCGGCGCCGGGAAGGAGAAGATCGTCCGCAGGACGGCCAGCATCGCCGTGTTGCGCAGCACGCGCCAGAAGAAGTAGTCGTTGAAGACCCAGTTGAACCACTTGAAGTTGTTCCAGGTGCTTCCCAGGATGCCCTTGACGATGTTGTAGTCGACGAAGGCGATGCTTATCCCGTACATGGGGATGTACTTGAAGACGAACAGCAGCACCACCGCCGGAGCCAGCAGGACGTAGAAGTCCCGCATGCGCCACGCGCGCCGCGCCGTCTGCTTGCGCAGGATCTTCTTGAGGAACGCGGCGCGCTCCTCCTCGGTGCCCAGGCTGTCGTAGACGCCCACGCTCGGGGCGGGGGACGCCGACGCCTGCTCGCGTCGTTCGGTGGGGAGGTCAGCCATCGATCGATCGGTGTCGTCTGGGGGTCATCACGGGGTGGCGAATGCCGGTCGCGACCCTACCGGATGGGGTGCATTGCGTCAATGTCGCATCACCAGATCGAGTACTCGTTGTAGCGGCGCACGACCTGGTTGGCCGCGATCAGCAGCACGAACCCCACGACGTTCTGGAACAGGTTGATGGCGGTGGCATACGAGTACTTGGCGCCTTCGATGCCGGACCGGTAGACCAGCGTCTCGAACACGTCGGAGACCGACACCACCACGTCGTTGTACAGGTTGAAGATCTGGTCCCATCCCTGTTCCAGGATGTTGCCGATCTGCAGCAGCAACAGGATCGTCATGACCGGGATCAGGGCCGGCAGCGTGACGCGCAGCGCCATCTGCATGCGGTTGGCGCCGTCGACGCTGGCGCTCTCGTACAACTCGGGATCGATCCCGGACAGCGCGGCCAGGTAGATAATGGAGCCCCAGCCGACGCCCTGCCAGATGCCGGTCACCACCAGCAGCGCCCGGAATGTCGGGATGTTGGTCAGGAAGCTGACGGGCTCCAGCCCGACGAGAGCCATGAGGTAGGGGACGGCGCCCGTCTGCATCGACAGCAGCTCCCTGACTATGCCGCCCAGGACGACCCAGGACAGGAAATGCGGGAGGTAGCTGACCGACTGGACCGCGCGCTTGTAGGGGTCGTTGCGGATCTCGTTGAGCAGCAGCGCCAGGATGATCGGCGCCGGAAAGCCGATCGCGAGGCGCAGCAGGCTGAGGATCACGGTGTTGCGCAGCACGCGCCAGAAGAAGTAGTCGTTGAAGACCCAACTGAACCACTTGAAGTTGTTCCAGGTGCTGCCCAGGATGCCCTTGACGATGTTGTAGTCCACGAACGCGATGCCGACGCCGTACATGGGGATGTACTTGCAGACGATCAGCAGCGTCACCGCCGGCACCAGCAGGACGTAGAAGGGGCGCATGCGCCACGCGCGCTGCAGGGCCTGCCGCCGGTCGAAGCGGCGCGTCGCCTTCGGGTCGGCCGCGGGCTCCTCGTGTGTGGTCGACGACAGGGTGGGAGACTCGCGCATGCGGGAGGGGGTGTTTGGCCCGGCGCACGCTAGTGCGAGCGGGAACGTGTGTCAAACGCACCGATTCTACGACGGGATAGCGCTTCCTTGACATCACGGTCCCCTTGACTACACTGATTCCATGGTAACACGGGTGACAGGAAAGAACCAGGTGACCATTCCCGCACGTATCGCGGCCATGGAGGGGATGGAGCCCGGGACACGGCTGGAGTGGGTTCAAACGGATCGCGAACACGTGATCGAGGTGCGCGTGCTGCCGAATATCGCTCGTGTCGCGTCCGCTTTGCGTGGGCGGGGTGCCAGGTACGCGAAGCAGGCGGGCAGTGCCGTGGACCGGCTGATGGACGAGCGTCGGCTCGAAGACCGCGAAGCAGAGCCTCGGTGAGTGTCGTCACCCACGTGCTGGATACCTCTGCCGTTCTGGCGCACTACTTCGACGAGCCCGGCGCGGAGATCGTCGATGGTCTCTGGCAGGACTCACGCAACCGAATCGCGATCTGCGTGCTCACGTTGCCGGAGTTGCGATGGCGCATGCGGGCGGAGATCGAGGACGAACGGGAGATCGATCGCGCCTGCCAGGAGTACGCCGACGAGCTCACGTCCAGTCTGGTCGTGGACAGTGCGGTAGCGGAGAGCGCCATCGCCCTGCGCCGCGAGGCTGCGGAGCGATTGCCCCTGACCGACGCGATCATCGCCGGCTGCGCCCACGCCGCCAAGGCCGTATTGGTTCATCGAGACCGACACATGGAGTCGATCCCGCAGCGATTGGTGTCTCAGATCGTGCTGCCGCGTCGCGATGCCCCCACTCCTCAAGCGGAAGCCGCTTACGGTTCGCTGTAGAAGGCCCATCTCGAAAAGCCGAAAGGCCGTCTGGTGTCGGTTCAGCTTCAGGAGCGGACGAAGACGCCGCGGCTGACGAGCTTGCGGCGCATCGCGGGTGTCAGGTCGGTGCCCTGCACCAGCTCCACGACGTTCTCCGACAGCAGGCGGCCTCGCTTGCCCACCGCGGACAGCACGCGGGCGGCGGTTTCCGGGTCTCCGCAGTCGACCACGACGGCGGGGCGGACGTCGATCCAGCGCACCTCGGCCGCCCAATCCCGGATCTGACGGCTGACGTTCGCCGGCAACGGCTGCTTGGAGAGCTCGCCGGCCGCGGCGATCACCTGTTCGGCTTCCTGGCCGGCGGTCACGGCGCGCTGTACGGACCCGCGGTCGATGGTGAACAATGTCCCCACCGACTTCGGGCCTTGCAGGGCGTCGGTGGGCGTCGCCAACGCGCGTGCCCGCACCTGGTCGATCGGTGAGGGCGACAGAAAGACCACCTCGAAGTTGGGCTGCACGATCACGTCGCCGGTGTCCGTCGGACCGTCGAGATCGAAGTCGTCTGCCTCGCCGAGCAGATAGCGGCCGATGTCGGTCATGCGGAAGCCGACGTCGCCCTCGGTCAGGGGGCCGAGCGCGACGCCGCCGAGCGGGAGCAGACGCTCGTGGAAGAACGTGAGGAGCGTCGATCCCCAGATCCGCTCGGCTTCTTCGCGCCGCTCGGAGTCCAGGATCTGCTCGTAGGTGATGACGTGGCCGTGCTGCAGCAGATGATTGCGCTCCTCGGCGTGGAAGTGGACGAACGCGTGCAGGTCGACGACCGACTCCTGGCCGACCGTGCGGAAGGCATCGACCACACCGCGGCTCGGACTGGTGAAGAACCAGCCCAGGCCGTCCACGTACGGCACGAAGTCCAGCGGCACCGCTTCGGGATCTTCGGCGTACCACGGATCGACGAACCCCAGGCTGTCCTCCGGGCCGGGCACCGCGTCTTCGCGCAGCCGGTCGAGTATCTGCTGGAGCCGCTCCTTGGCCGGAAGCGTCAGCCACCGGCGGCCGTTGTCGCTCACGACCAGCGTGCGGCCGGTGCCGGAGCCGTCTCGCGCTGCGGCCATTCGCAGGCAGATGGCGAAGTGCGCGGCCCGTGCGGCGCGCCGTTCGCGGCTCAGCGGCGCGAACTCCGGGGCGATCCACCCGGGCAGTGCGGACAGCGCGCTGCCGATCGAGCGGAGGTTGCGAACGAACAGGTGGTAGGTTCCGGACTTCAACCTTGGCGGATCGGCGATCGCTTCCAGCAGCACCGTCGAGATGTCCTCGATCAGGAACGGCCGGGACAGCAACTCGTCGCCGCGGAACGTACCTTCGCGCGGTGACGTGGCACGTCCCCGCTGCAGGCGAGGGATAACAGGCGGCCAGATGCAGACGAACGGCATCATCGCCGCATCGGCGGCGATCAGCAGAAGCGCCTCGCGGAACGCGAAGTCGAGTCCGGCGGCCAGCGCGTCGCGCTCTGAGCTGTCGCCGGCCGCTTCAAGCAGATCGATGAGCGCGACGGGGCCGCCGTGGACGACCACCGCCTCGATCAGCTCCCTGGCCGTGGCAACCACGGACGGCGGCGCTTCGTGCCAGCGGCGCTGCGGATCGAACACCGAGGCCGGGCGCTCGCCGTTCCAGTCCAGGAACTGACGCCACCAGTCCAGCCGGCGCACGTCGCGCGCGAGCCCGTACCGCGTGACGCCCGGGCCCCGGCGGGCGATGCGCTCGATCTCGGGAGCCGTGTAGTGCTGCAGGAGGTAGTGCTCCAGGGTTGCGGCGCCGGCGTCCCGGCCGGACTCGGCTTCGTCGGGCAGCGGCATGGCGCGGGACAACTCGCGGAACAGCTTCAGCCAGAACCGCCGCGGCCGCGGCACCCGGAAGCGCGGGCCGCTCCTCGAACCGACCCGCTGCAGCCAGCCGTCGTCGATCAGCCGACCGTCCGCTTTCCTGGTCCCATGGTCGGCAACACGTCGATCGATCAGCAAGCGGCGTTGCTCGATCGACAGCGCCTCCCACTTCGACAGCAGGCCGAAGACCTCGTGCCAGTCGACCTCCAACAGCTTCACGTTGTTGGCTCCGGTACCGTCCCGCCGGCACTCGCGATCGCCTCGGCTACCGACGAGCTCGTCACCCGCTCGGCGTCCGGGGCGTCGGCGATGGCATACTCGTAGCCCTGCTCGCAGAGGAAGCGCTGCCGGTTCATGGCGAATTCCTGCTCCACGGTCGCCGCGCTGACCAGGGAGTAGAAGTGCGCCTGCGTGCCGTCGCGCTTGGGGCGCAGGATGCGGCCCAGGCGCTGGGCCTCTTCCTGGCGCGATCCGAAGGTGCCGGAGATCTGGATGGCGACGTTGGCGTCCGGCAGGTCGATCGCCAAGCTGCCGATCTTGCTGACTCCCAGGCAGCGGACCTCACCGTCCCGGAACGCCCGGAACAGCGTGTCGCGGCGTTTCTGCGACGAGGCGCCGGTGAGCACCGGCATGTCGAGCGCGTCCGCCACGCCCTTGATCTGGTCGACGTACATCGCCATCACCAGGATCCGGTCGCCGCGATGAAGGCTCAGCAGGGCGCGCACTAGCGCTCGTTTGTCCGGGTTCTGAGCCGCAATCGGAAACTGCTGTCGGGGGGAGGCTGCCGCGTACTCCATGCGCAGCGCCGGCGGCAGCGGCAGGCGCATCTCCGTGCAGTGCGCGGTCGCCACCCATCCCTGCCGCTCCAGCTCGCGCCAGGGGACCTCGGCCTTCTTCGGTCCGATCAGGGCGAACACGTCCTCCTCCAGCCCGTCCTCGCGGACCAGGGTGGCGGTCAGCCCCAGCCGGCGCCGCGTCTGCAGGGCGGCGGTGATCTGGAAGACCGGCGCCGGCAGCAGATGCACCTCGTCGTAGACGATCAGGCCCCAGTCGGCGCGGTCGAACACCTCCAGGTTGACCATCGGTTCGTCGCTGCGGCGGCGGTGGGTGAGCATCTGGTAGGTGGCGACGGTGAGCGGCCGCAGCGCGCGTTTGGGGCCGGCGTAGATGCCGATCTGATCCTCGGTGAGCGTGGTCTTGTCGAGCGTCTCGGCGATCCATTGCTTGGCGGCCGTGACGCTGGTGCAGAGGATCAGCGTCGTGGTCTGCAGCGCGTGCATGCAGGCCAGCCCCACGATCGTCTTGCCGGCGCCGCACGGCAGCACGATCACGCCGCTGCCGCCGGCTGAGTGGCGCACGTCCTCGAAGGCGCGCGCGGCCTCGTCCTGGTAGTCGCGCAGTTGGAACGGCAGGCCGCCACGGGTGGTCTTCCGCAGCTCGAACGCCAGCGGGGTGCCGGCGGTATAGCCCGCCTCGTCATCCGGCGGGAATCCGGCACGCACCAGCGCCAGCTTCAGCAGCCCGCGGCGCTCGGCGTCGACCTGGAACGTGCGCCGGCCGGTGCGGTCGCCCAGCCACCTGGAGACGTCGCGGTTGCGGCGGGCGATCTCGATCGATTCGTCGTCGCGGGACTCGAGCATCAAGCCGTCGTCGTCCGCGATCAGCCGCAGCTTGCCGAAACGCGAGGCATGGGTCCTGATCTCGACGAGGGTGGCGTCCGGCACCGGGTAGCGGCTGAACTCGTGCAGGGTGGCGATGATGTCCTCCACCCCGACGCCGGCGGAACGGGCGTTCCAGATCGACAGCGCCGTCATGCGATAGGTGTGGACGTGCTCGGGCGCCTTGATCAGCTCGGCGAAGGCGAGCAGGCGAGAGCGAGCCTCCTCGAAGCGGGGGCTGGCCACCTCCAGCAGCAGCGTGTCGACACCCTGGACGATGAGCGGCTGATCGGAGGTCATCGGCAGGAGTCGATTATAGCGAGCAGTCTTCGGGGCGACGGCGAACCCAACACGCGTCCCGCCGCTAGGCAGGTAGCGGCCAGTGCGTCCGGCTACCGGACTCAGCGATCTCGGTCCGAGGTCACTTGTCGACGATGGATCTATGAGCTACGTTCTTGGCGTGTACGTGATAGCGTACAGCAATCAGGCCTTGAATGCTCTTCGGAAACTGCCGACCAACGACGCACGACGGATTCGCGCCGCAATCGCTGAATACGCAGCCGAACCGAGCGTACGCGCACATCATGTGATGAAGCTCAAGGGTCGGGATGGCTTCCGGCTTCGGGTCGGCAACTGGCGGGTTCTCTTCGACGTGAACGGCGGAGTCCTGGAGATCCTCGAAATCGGCTCGCGAGGAAGCATCTATCGTTAGGAGAAGCACATGATGCCCCCTGCACAAATGATCGACACCCCGGGCGGAGAGCGCATGGTGGTTCTTCCGCTCAAGGATTATGAGCGGCTCTGCGCAGCCGCCGAGGACCTGGCCGACATGTGGGCTTACGACCGGTCGAAGCAGAGCCTCGCAGCGGGTACGGACGAGTTGATTCCGGCGGAGTTCGGCGATCGCATTCTCGACGGTGAAAGCCCGGTTCGTGTGTGGCGGGAGTACCGAGGTCTCAGCGTCAAGCAACTGGCTGCGGGCGCCCAAATCAGCGCTGCCTACCTGTCACAGATCGAGGGCGGCAGCCGCAACGGTTCCGTGTCGACCATGAAGGCGTTGGCGAAGTGCCTGTCCCTGGACGTGGATGACTTGACGTAAGATGCCTCGGGTGCTCCCCGAAGGGAGCGCGACGCGGTTGCTGGATGAAGAGCGCGGAGACCGTTAGATCCGGGTTTCACGCCACGACGATACAAAGAGAGGAAACGCACACATGAGAATCGATCGTTATCTGCAGGGGACGCCGTCGTGGGTCGACCTGTCCACCACCGATCAGGACGCCGCCAAGGCGTTCTACGCCCGCCTGTTCGGCTGGAGCTACCGGGACATGCCGGTGGACGAAACCGGCGAGCGGCTCTACACGACGGCGACCATCGACGGCGCCAGCGTCGCCGGAATGTACACGCAGCCGCCCGAGGAGGCGCAGATGGGCGTTCCCCCGCACTGGAACGTCTACCTGACGGTGGACGATGCCGACGCCACCGCGGTGCGCGCCGTCGAGCACGGCGGGGAAGTGCTGGCCGAGCCGTTCGACGTGTTCGACGCCGGCCGCATGGCGACCATCAAGGACCCGACCGGCGCCGTCGTGTCGCTCTGGCAGCCGCGGGGCAGCATCGGCGCGCAGATCCGGGCCGAGCACGGCGCGCTCTGCTGGGCGGAGGTCCTGACCGCCGATCCTGCCGCGGCCGCCGGGTTCCTGGCCGCGTTGCTGGACGTGCGCACGGAGACCGCCCCGATGCCGGACGGCGTGCAGTACACGGTGGTCATGGCCGGGGACATCCCGGTCGCCGGCGTGATGAAGATGCCCGAGCACCTGCTGGAGATGCGCCATCCCGCGCACTGGAGCACCTATATGCAGGTCGACGACACGGACGCTGCCGTCGCGGCGGCGGAGGCCGGCGGCGGCTCGGTGCTGATGCCCGCCGCGGACATCGCGACCGTGGGGCGCATCGCCGTCATCGCCGATCCGCAGCGAGCCGCGCTCGGCCTGATGACCCCCGAACAATAGCGCTGCCGCCGTGCACTATCGGACCCTCGGGCGCAGCGGTATCGAGGTGAGCCTGCTCGGGTTCGGGACCGGCGGCCCCACCACCTTTACGGAGGCGAGCATCTCCGACGTGGACAAGACGCGCCTCCTGCACCGCTGCCTGGATCAGGGCATCAACCTGATCGACACCTCGCAGGAGTATGGTGACAGCGAGCTGTTCCTGGGCACGGCGCTGGCCGGGGTGCCCCGCGACAGTTATCTCCTGTCCACCAAGTGGGTCTACTACCAGTGGACGGGGCTCGACAGCGAACCGGTGGAGGGCGACCTGATCGGCGATCCGTACGCGCTGGAACAGGCGGTCGACGCCAGCCTCGGCAGGCTGCGGACCGACTACGTCGACGTCATGTTCATCCACGGGCTCAAGCCCGAGCACTACGACGCGGTCTACGAACGCCACGGCCCCGCGATCGAGCGTCTGAAGCAGGCCGGCAAGATCCGCCTTGCCGGCTTCAGTGAGCGGATGGGCGACGACCTGGAGCACCAGGTCACGATCGATGCCGTCACCCGGCATCCGTCCTTCTGGGACGTGTCGATGCTGCGCTACGGCATCCTCAATCAGTGCGCCCGCGACCGGGCGCTGCCGCTGGCCGCCGAGCACGGGCTCGCGGTGATGAACATGTCGCCGGCGCGCTACCTGCTGCCGCACCCGGAGCAGCTCGCCGAGCGGATCGCGGCCTGGAAGGCGGACGGCTCGCTGGCGCCGGACGCGGTGCTGGACGACGACCCGCTCGGGTGGCTCGTGCACGACGGGGTCGAGTCGGTGGTGGGCGCCGGCATGAAGGTCGCGGCCGACCATCCCGGCGTCTCCACCGTGCTGACCGGCACCCGCAGCTTCGACCACCTGGAGGCCAACATCCGCGCACTGGAGGAGCCGCGCCTGCCGGACGCCGATCAGGAGCGCCTGGTCCGGCTGTTCAGCTTCGCCCGCGAGTGGCGGTGACCCGTCACCGGTGCGCGGCCAACATGGTCGCCGAGTGGTCGGTGGAGTCCGGCGTGGACCGCCACGACCCGTACGCGGAGATCGACCTGAGCGCGCTGGTGCGCGATCCGCAGGGCCGCGAGCGGTGCGTGCCAGCCTTCTGGCGCGGCGGGGACCGGTGGTCCTTCCGGTACGCCTCGCCGCTGCCGGGCGTCCACACGTGGAGGACACAGTGCAGCGACACCGCCGACACGGATCTGCACGGCCGGCAGGGCGAAGTCGAGGTCATCCCGTACGAGGGTGACAATCCGATCTACCGGCACGGGCCGCTGCGCCGTTCGGCTGAGCACCCGTGCCTGGAGCACGAGGACGGCACGCCGTTCCAATGGCTGGGCGACACGTGGTGGATGGGCCTCACCCGGCGCCTCACGTGGCCGGACGACTTCCGCTGGCTGACCGCCGACCGCGCCCGCAAGGGGTTCACCCTCGTCCAGATGGTCGCCGGGCTGTACCCGGACCAGCCGCCGTTCGATCCGCGCGGCGAGAACGAGGCAGGTCACCCGTGGACGCGGGCGAGCGACGACGGCCATGAGCTCGGCCGGCCCAACCCCGCGCACTGGGACCGGGCCGACGAGCGCATCGCGCACCTGGTCTCGTCGGGACTCGTGCCGTGCGTGGTGGGCTGCTGGGGCTACTACCTGGAGCTCTGTGGCTCCGAGTCGGTCCGCCGCCACTGGGACTACCTGATCGCGCGCTACGGCGCCTTGCCGGTGGTCTGGTGCCTGGCCGGCGAGGCGACCGGCCGCTACTACACCACCGGCGTCGACTGGGACTCAGCGCGCGCCGAGGCGGCCGAGGACGAGCTGCGTGCCGGCTGGACGCGCGTGCTCCACCACGTCAGGCAGCAGGACCCGTTCGAGCGGCCGCTCACCATCCATCCCACCTTCTACGGACGCCGCATGGTCGACGAGCCGGACCTGCTGGACGTGAACATGCTGCAGACCGGCCACTTCGGGTTCCACACGCTGTCGACCAATGCCGACATGATCGAGGAGGAGGTCCGCGCCGCGCCGCGCCAGCCGGTGGTCATGTCGGAGGCGTGCTACGAGGGCATACGCGCGACGTGCTTCGCCGACGTGCAGCGGTTCATGTACTGGTCCTCGATCCTGAGCGGCGCCTACGGGTTCACCTACGGCGCCAACGGCCTGTGGCAGGTGAGCACGCGGGACGATCCGTACGGCGCGTCGCCGCACGGCCAGTCATGGGGCCGCGTGACGTGGCGGAAGGCGGCGGCCCTGCCCGGCTCGACACAGGTCGGCCTGGCGGCGCGTCTCCTGTCCCGCTATCGCTGGTGGGAGTTGCGCCCGCTCCCGGAGTGCCTGGAGTACCACCAGGGGCCCGGCAACCGCATCGCCCCGTACGCCGCGGGCATCCCCGGCCGGCTGTATGTCGTCTTCGTGCCGTGCCTGGCCGGCGAGGTGCTGTTCGACGTGATGCGGCAGCGGGAGCGCGACCGCGCCGTCGACCCGGTCGACCGCCGCGACCCCGCGGTGCTCGCCCACGCAAGCGCCGCCTACAGCGGCCGGGTGCGGGTGACCGGCCTCGATCGCTCCGCCACGTGGCACGCGTACTTCTTCGATCCGGTCACCGGCGAGGAGGTCGAGATCGGCGCGGCGGCCCCGGACCCGGACGGCGCCTGGCAGTCGCCCAACCCGCCGGTCCTCCAGGACTGGGTCCTGATCCTGGAACGCCCCGGTGCCCGCGCCGTTCGGCGCCGGCACCGGCCCAGCCTCTCCTTTGGCCCGGAGCGCATCGATGCTCGATGCGCTCCGGGCTGATACGGGTAGCCCCGGCGCCTTCGGCGCCGGTTCAGAGCTCGAACAGACGAGCGGCGTTCCCCCAGAACACGTCCTCGACCTGCCGGTCGGTGAGCCGCTCCGCCCAGCAGGCCCACTTCACCGAGCGCAGGTGCTCCAGGACGATGGAGACCGGCTTGATCGTCATGTGCTTCTCCTTCCAGACCGGCGCGTCGTCGTAGACCCAGAAGAAGGTGTCGGCGACCGCGGAGTGGCGGCCGTGGCTGTGGCTGGCGGCGCCGAAGTCGGTGCCGAACATGAAGCGGTCGTGGCCGAAGATGCGCATGATCGCCACGTGCGCCATCGGCTCGCAGTTGGCGCTGGAGTCGAAGTACAGGTTCGGCAGGTCGGCCAGAGCCGGCAGCCCCTCGAAGTTGTGTGACGGCTGAAAGCCGCGCGCCGAGTGGGCCAGGATGAGCTTCATGTCCGGGTAGCGCTCGCAGTAGGTGCGGATCCAGTGCTGGTTGCCGGGGTCGGCGACCGCCCGGTCCTTGACCATGTGCAGGGTCACGTACCACCCCTCCTCGTGCGCCACCTGCATAACCGCCTCCGGCAGGTACTCCGGTATCTCGGAGTCCAGCGTCGGCGTACGCAGCGAGAAGGTGTGGTAGCACTTGAGCCCGCGCAGGCCGAGCCGGCGGGCATGCTCGCGCACCCACTCCGGGTCGTCCTCCGGCTTGACCAGGAAGGCCCCGCGGCAGGTCGGCTTGCCTTCCAGGGACGCTCCGACCCACTCGCTGACACTCAGGGTCTGCTCCCGTTTCTTGACGGCCGGCTTGGGCAGGAACCAGGCGCCCAGCGTCCGGTTCGGGAACACCTCCCCGCTCAGGCGCAGGTAGTCGTCACTGTTCATATCGGCCGGAAAGCCCGGTGGCAGCGGGGCGGCGTAGGCGTCGCCGCGCCACAGGTGAGCGTGGCAGTCGAACACCTTGTCGGGGACGAAGGAAGCCAGCTCGTGCTCGAAGAACTCGCGGTCGTGGTCCTGGTAGGCGTGGTCGCCGGTGTACTTGATCACGAGCCGGATGGTAGGGGCGGGAAGCGGGCGTGCCAACCGCACGTCCCGCACGTGGTGACCCCGTGGCGGTCGAAGGCGCCGCCGCGCCGGAACAGGCCAGGGTGGCGGCCGTTGGCGCGGCAGAGCGGCACGCGCATCCTGCCGGCCGCGTGGTAGCCGGCGAACGCCGGGCAGTCCTCCCGCACCGTGAGGTCGCCGGCGCGGTCAGCGGCGGCGTCCGGGATCGGCACGGGCGCCAGCGGATGCTCTTCGATCGCGGGCCGGACGGGCGGCGCGTCGGGGTCCGTGCGCCGCCAGGCGCGCAGCATGGCAGCGGCCTTGTGCAGGGCATCCACCGCCAGGTCGCCGTCACAGCGGTCCGGCGGGCGCAGCACCAGGCAGCACGGGTCGTTGGCCAGCGCGGCGGCCATGAAGCGGCGGAACCGGCCGACGGACATCAGGCCGGAGGTGCTCTTGCCCACCGGTCCGGTGGCCAGGATGCCGGCCGCCCGGCACAGGTCCTGCAGGACGCCGGGGTGCTCGTACTGCAGGCGCAGGCCCGGCACGGTGTTGTTGAGGTGGCGCTCGGCCGGCCAGAGGTGACCGGCGTAGGGGAGGAGCCACACCTCCTCGTAGAAGTGCCAGAGCGTCACCCGGTCGACGCCGACGCCCAGGGTGAGCACCAGGTCGTCGTCGCCGAGCCGCTCGAACGGGTTGCCGGCGCCGCACGAGCTGGGCGCCGCGCGGTGCCCGGCAAGCAGGTCGCGCGCGCGGGCGCCCAGGCCCACCCAGGAGTGCGTCTTATGGCAGCTCCGCAGGCTTCCGGGCCGGCGGCGCACCTCCTCCGGGATCACGCCCTGGAACCCGCGCTGCCGGCTCGGGCACAGGCCGTCGGCGCTGGTGCAGTCGCAGTCGCTGTTGGTGAACTCGGCCGGGTCGCCCCACACCGAGTCGCGGAAGGCGGGCACCAGCAGCGTGCCGCCGTCACCGACCGCGTCCAGCAGCGCGTCCACCACGGTCGCGGCGCCGTCGTTCACCGGTCCCAGCGCGCTCAAGCTGCTGTGCATCATCACCGCCGCGCCGGGCCGGAGGCCCAGGTCCCGGAGTTCCGCGCACAGTTGCGAACGGGTGGCAGGCGGCATGGGCAGAGCGTAGAACGGCGTCCGGCCGGTACCCAAGCGGGGACCCGTCCCGTAAGCTGCGGCCGATGGCTGAGAAGATACGGATCGGTCTGATCGGATACGGCGGCTGGACGCGCACCGCCTACGTGCCGGCTCTCCAAGCCGACGGACGCGCGCGGGTCGTGACGGCGGCGGCGCCCAGCGCGGAGACCCGGGAGCGCGCCGGGCGCGAGCTGGGGCTGGAGGTGGCGGTGTACGCGTCCGCCGCCGAATTGCTGGCCGGCACCGCCGTGGACGGCGTGATGGTGGCCGTGTCGGAAGCGGCGCACGCGGAGGCGATCGGCGCGGCGCTCGATGCCGGAACGGCCGTCCTCTACGAGGGGCCGCTGGCGGCCACGCGGGAGGAGATGCCGGCGATGATCGAGCGCCTGGAGGCCGCGCCCGCTCCCACGCACGCCGACATCGAGCTGGGCTTCCTGCCGGTCGTGCGGCGCGCGGCGGAGCTGGTCGCGGACGGGACGGTGGGCATCCCGCAGTTCGCGGAGGTGCGGTTGGAGTCCGACTGGGGCGCGCTGCCGGAGGAGGACCTCTGCAAGGTCGATCACCTTGCGCCGTGGTACGTCGATCCGCTCGACCGGATGCTCGGCCGGACCGCCGCGCGCGTCCTGACCATGGACGGCTCGGGATCGGCCGGCCGGGCGCAGGCGCAGAGCGCCATGCTGCTCGATTACGGTGGCTGCTGGGGAACCTTCGCCGTCAACACCGGTGCCGTGTCCGGCCCCGACATGCGCATGGCGGTCACCGGTACCGCCGGCGACGTGCGCGTCGACCTGCTCACGGGCGGACTGCGCTGGCGCAGTGCCGACAGCCCGGCCTGGACGATCGAAACCTGCCCGCCGATCGAGCCGATCCTGGGACTGCCCGGCATGCACGAGTGCGTGCGCGCCTTCCTGGACTGCATCGAGTCCGGCTCCGAGGGCGATGCGGGGCGCCAGCGCGTCGCCCGCCTGCATCGGCTCGGCCTGGCCGCCGAGCGGTCACGCGACACCGGCACCTGGGCGGCGGTCGAAGGGCCGTAGGAGTTGCGGCTACAGCTCTTCGAGCATGCGTAGATGCTGATCCGCGTGGAGTAGAACGGTGCCGTGATGGTTCGCGCACGCCTGCACCACGAGGTCGACCGTCGGTACCGTGACACCCTGGGCGCGGGCCGAACGCGCGAGCTCGTCTGCGGTGTTCCAGACGGCGGGTGTCAGCGGAAGCTCTATGAGATCACGCTCCATTTCGCGGAGCATCCTCTGTTCCCGGCCGCCGCGAGCGCCGTTCCACAGCTCGGTGCGAACGATCGGGCACCATGCGGCGGTTCCCGCCACCAGAAGCGATGCCACGCGCTCGCGAATCTGGGGGTCACCGTCACGTCGCAGACTGTGAATCCACGCCGACGTATCGATCAGGGTCACGGCGTTCCGCGCATCTCATCAAGTTCCTGCAGGGACATCAGGTCGTCACAGGTTCCCAGGTAGCGTGTCAGCGCGGCGCACCGCGCGCGGCGATTGAAGTCGGCGACGGCCGTGACGATTGCTTCGCGCTTGGTCTTGGCGCCGGTGAGCCGCATGGCTTCCTCCAGGACATGCTTCGGAATATCCACCGAGGTCTTCATGCTTCCAGCGTGATGTCCTGATTAATCTCGGTCAAGGGTGCGACGAGCCTACCCCGGACCGGCCTCCTGAAGCCTCGCAATCTCCTCGTCATTGAGCTGCAGGTCCAGGGCGGCGGCGTTGTCCGCGAACTCGTCGGGGGTTGCCGAGGCGGCGATCGGGTACACGTCGAGGCCGGTCTGCATGATGTAGGCCAGGGCGACGCGCGCGGCCGACACGCCGTGCGCGCGACCGATCGCCTGCGCCGTTTCCAGGCGGGTGAAGTTGCCGTCCGAGCAGTAGGTGGCGGCGGAAAGCTCTTCCCGGCCGGAGTCCGGCCGCGGCTCGTCGCGGCCGAAACGGCCCGAGAAGAAGCCGCCGGCCAGGCTCGACCAGGAGAACACCGGGAGCTGTGTGCGGCGGTACCAGTCCCGGTCCTCGGTCGCCTCCGGTCCGCCGATCGACAGGCAGCCCGCCCACGGCGCCTGGAGCTGCACGGCCAGGCTGTAGTTGGGACTGCTCGCCGCGAACTCCGGCAGTCCGTGGCGGGCCGCGTAGGCGTTTGCCTCCTCGATGCGCGGCACGCTCCAGTTGGAGCCGCCGTAGGCGTGGATGCGGCCGGCCGCGTGGTGCTCGGCCATCGTCGCCACGATGGCGTCGACCGGGAGGCTCGGGTCGTCGCGGTGCAGCAGGTACAGGTCGACGTAGTCGGTGCGCAGCCGGATGAGCGAGTCCATCAGGTCGGAGGTCAGGTCGGCCGGCGTGACCCGGTCGCGGTCCTGGTTGTGGTGGCACCCCTTGGTGAGGATCACCACCTGCTCGCGGTTGCCGCGCCGCTCCATCCAGGCGCCCAGCACCCGCTCGCACTCGCCGCCGCCGTAGTTCCACGCCGAGTCGAAGGTGGCGCCGCCGGCCGCGAACACCCCGTCCAGCAGGTCCACGCCTTCCTCCAGGGCGTCCGTGCTCAGCATGGTCGTGCCGTGCACGATGCGCGCCACGGGCTTGCCGACCCCGTTCACCTGTCCGTACGTCATCCGCTCTGCCTCCAAGCCTGGCCGCACCCGCGGGCTGTCGCCGCGGCGCGCGCCGATCGTTAGTATGCCCCGAACGGAGGTATCGTCGATGAGTTCAGAGTGTTGCGGGTGGGACGATCTGCTGGCCCGCTCGGTGCCGAGCGAGCCGGTCGCGCGCACGGCGCATCCGACGGCCCTGTACGACTTCGGGGTCGCCTATCCCGATCCCGACTCGCTGCCGCTCGACGAGCTGGTCGAGTGCCTGCGTGAGGAGCTGGCCGTCGCCGGACGCAGCCTGGCGCACTACCCGCACCCGCTCGGCTACCCGCCGCTGCGCGAGTGGCTGACCGGCCGGCTCGCCGAGACGCGCGGATTCACGGTGGACGCCGACAGCATCCTCCTGGGCTCCGGGTCGAGCGAACCCAACTTCCTGGTCGCGCAGGCGCTGATCGACCCCGGCGACGTGGTGCTGGTCGAGGACTTCACCTACGCCGGCACGCTCGGCATCCTGCGCCGCTTCGGCGCCGACATCCGCGGCGTGGAGTCGGACGACGACGGCATGCTGCCGGACTCGCTGGAGTACCAGATCCAGGCCGCGCTGGACGACGGCAAGCGGGTGAAGGCGGTCTACACGGTGCCGACCTTCCAGAACCCGCTCGGCTGGGTGGAGTCCATGGCGCGGCGCGAGGCGGTGAGCGAGATCACCGGCCGCTACGGCGTGCCGGTGTGGGAGGACGACTGCTACGTCGACCTGGCCTTCGAGGGCCGGGAGGTGCCCGCCGCGATCCGCTCGCTCGACGACCGCGGCCGGACGATCTACGTCGCATCGTTCTCGAAGAACATCGGACCGGGCATGCGCATCGGGTACGTGACCGCGGCCCCGGACCTGATGGATCGGATGATGGCCGTCAAGGGCGTCGGCGCCGTCAGTCAGTTCACCGCCATGGCCGTGCACCGCTATGCCGAAAGCGGAGGGCTTGCCGCCCACATCGACCGCGTGCGCGGCCTGCTGCAGGCAAAGCGTGACGCGATCCTGGCGGCGCTCGAGACGCACCTGAGCGGGCGCGCTCGCTGGACCAGCCCGTCCGGCGGGCTGTTCGTGTTCGTGCAGATGCTCGACGGCTCGGACGCGGTGGAAGCCAGCGAGCGCGGAGCCGCCAGCGGCGTGCTGTTCGCGCCGGGACCGCGCACCGCCGCCGACGGCGTGTCGGGACGCGACCGCATGCGCCTGTGCTTCGGCTGGAACCGCCCGGACGAGATGGACGCCGCGATCGCGGCGCTTGCCGGACTGCTGGAGCCGGCCGTGGAGGCCGTCGCCCGCTAGGAGTCTGTCGGATTTGCCGCGGCAGCGGGAAAGCCCACAGACTCCGACGCGGAAGGTGGGGATGGGCCGAAAGCGGAGCCGGTAGGCGACGGTCTCGGGGCGTTAGTCCGAGCGCGCCAGCAGCGCGGAGAGGCGCTCGGCCAGGCACCGGCCCATCTCCATCATGCCGTAGTCGGCAGGGTGGATGAGGTCGGCGCTCAGGCCGCTGATGTCGGTCAGCAGGTCCGGTCCTTCGAGCACGTGCGCGTTCGCGTGTCCGGTGGCCGCCACCGCGTCGCGCAGTTCCTGGCGGTAATCCTCCGGCGTGCCCCCGTACTCGCCCGGCGGCTCCCAGCCGAAGTCGCGGTAGTACGGCCAGAGCGTGATGCAGGCGACCGGCCGGCCGGCATCGGCGCCCGCGACGCGGTCGATCAGGTACTGCACGCGCCGCCGGAACTCCGCCATCGGGAAGCCCTGCATGTTCACGGACAGGCCCAGGCTGGCGACGTCCCAGTCGGTCCGCTCGGCCATGTAGTCCGCGATCTCCGGCTCGCAGTGGGCGGAGCCGGCTACCCCCAGGTTGATCAGGTCGGCGCCCAGCCGGCGCGCCGCGTGGCCGACGTAGGTCAGGTGTGGCCCCTCGGCGAAGTAGCCGTGCGTGATCGAGGTCCCGTAGGTGAGCAGGCGCAGTGACGGCAGCTCGTCCGCCGCCGGCGGGCGGACCTCCTCGCCTTCGACGCCGTGCAGCAGCAGGGGGTCGCGCTCGGGCCCGCCCAGGACCAGCCGCACCACGCGCGGCGAGAACGGCATGCCGGTGGTGTAGCGATGGGGAAGGGCTTCGAGAGCCTCGCTGGGGGTCACCTCGATCGTCTGCGGCTGGCGGCCCACGACGGCGCGCTGATAGGAGTCGAACTGACCGAAGAAGACGCTGACGCGGGTCTGGCCGTGCGAGGAGAGCGTCACTCGCGACGGTCCCGTGGCCACGTAGCGGATCTCGGCGTTGTCCGGCTGCAGGACGCAGAGCTGCGCGCCGGGATTCAGCGCCCTGCGCACCGACTCCGGCACGCGCTGCAGCCGGTAGCCGCCGCGGCGCGCCTCGTAGCGCAGCTCGGCGACGTTGTGCAGCTCGACGCGCTCGTGGATCATGTGGGCAGGATCATGCCGGATGGCGCAGGCGTAGCTGCCCGGCGGCCGCGCACATCGCCTTCAGCTTCAGGTACGCCTCGTCGACGGGGATCGGGTTCTGCACCGACGGGGCGAATCCGCAGTCGGGGTTGAGCACGATCCGCTCCTTGTCCACGTGGCGCATGGCGGCCTCCACGCGGGCGAAGATCGTCTCCGGCGCCTCGATGGCTTCGTCGCAGTGGTCGACGCAGCCCAGCCCCAGGCGCGCGTCCCGGTGGAAGCCGGCCAGCGACTCGATGCCGCCGGCGTCCGGCGTGGCGTACTCCATCAGGATGGTTCCGACCCGCGCGCGGGCCAGGGCCGGCATGATCAGGTCGTAGGAGCCCGCGGTGCTGTGCTGGTGCTGGAAATGGGCGTGGCACAGGTGCATGGCGGTGTCGATGCCGGATACCCCTTCAAGGGTGCGGTTGAGCAGGTCGATGCAGCGCTCCATCTCCGGCTCCGGATCGCCGATGCCCTCGCCGGCGCGGAACTCCGGGTCGACCATCACGGCGAGCCACGGCTCGTCGAGCTGCACGACGTCGGCGCCGGCGGCGCGCACCGCCTCGATCTCCCGCCGCAGGATCGGCACCACCGCCTCCATCAGGTCCTCGCGCCGGGGATAGGCGTCCCGCGAGTGGTCGGGGTGCCACATGCGCCGGCCGATGATGTACGGCGCCGGCAGCGTGATCTTGAGCCGCCGCGTGGTGCGCGGCCGCGCGAACGCCACCTCCTCGGCGGCGATCGGCCGGTAGTACTCGATCGGCTCGACGACCGCAGGATAGGGGATGTTGCTGATGTTGAGGTCGTTGCGGAAGCCGCGCACCCGCTCGGCGAACACCTTGACGTAGCTCTCGCGCCGCCATTCCCCGTCGGTGACCTCGTCCAGCCCGGCGCGCTCCTGCAGGGAGATCGCCATGGCAGCGGCCCGGTCCAGGTGCGGGTTTGCCTCCTCCTCGGTGATGCGGCTGTCCTTGCGGTCCAGGATCAACTCGCGCAGCCACTCGGGCCGCGGCAGGCTGCCGACGACGGTGGTGGGGAACAGCGCCATGTCTCTACCTCGCGGCCACGAGCATACGCGCGTGGCCGCGCTCACCGCCAGCGGAGCAGCTTGAGCCGGTTGTTGAAGTGGTCGGCGAAGAGCAGGTGGTCCTTGCCGTAGCGCCGGATGCCGCCGAGGTGGTTGAAGCGGGCGCGTGCGGCCGTGCCGGAGCCGGTCTCGCCGGCCTCGCGGCAGCCGCCCAGGGTGCGCAGCTCGCCGGCCGCAGTCAGGCAGCGGATCAGGTGGTTGCCGGAGTCGGTGAAGAACAGCGTGCCGTCCGGGGCGACGTCGAGCCCGCGCGGGGTGTCGATGCGCGCGCGCCGGGGGTCGCTCCCGTCTGCGGCATGTCCGGCCGTGCCGTCGCCGATCACGGTGTCGATGATCCCGTTCGGAGCCACGCGGCGGATGACGTGATGGACGCTGTCGGCGAAGTACAGGCTGGTGTCCGGGCCGAAGGCGAGCGCTTCCGGCGTGCCGACGCGGGCGGCGGTGGCCTTGCCGCCGTCTCCGCAGTAGCCGGGCAGTCCGATGCCGGCCACCGTGGTGACGATGCCGGTCTGCGGGTCGATGCGCCGCACGCGGCCCACGGCGTCGCCGAAGTACAGCGCGTCGTCCGGGCCGTATCGGACGGACATCACCATCACGACGCCGGCGCTGATCGCCGGTCCGCCGTCGCCCTTGTCCCAGGGCTGGCCGATGCCGCAGGCGGCACGGATCGTCCCGTGCGGATCGATCACGCGGACGTGATGGTGGCGGCTGTCGGCGATGGCGACCCGCCCATGGCGGTCGACCGCCACGTCGGTCGGGTTACCCAGGTAGGCATCGGGCGCGGGGCCGCCGTCGCCGCCGTACGCGCGGGCGCCGTTGCCGGCGACGGTCGCGATCGTGCCGGCGGGGTCAATGCGGCGCACGCGCTGGTTCCAGCGGTCGGCGAAGTAGATGGAGCCGTCGGCAGCGACGTCGATCCCGAGCGGGCCGCGCAGGAAGGCGCCGCCCGCCGACCCGCCGTCGCCGACGCCGGTGCCGCCCAGGACGGTCGTGACGATCCCGGTCGCGCCGTCGTAGCGGCGCAGCCGGCCGGAGCAGTCGCCCCAGAGCACGGTGCCGTCCGGGTCGGCCCAGATCGCCGCCTCGACGGAATTGCAGCCCGTCCGGCTGCCGTGCAGCCCCTCCTCGCCCCAGGCCGGCACGCCGTTGCCGACCAGGGTGGTGACGATGCCGCTGGTGGCCTCCACCTTGCGGATGCGGAAGCCGTACTTCTCGCCGACGTAGAGGTTGTCGTGGACGTCCAGGCAGATCGCGTCCGGCATCAGCGTGCTGGCCTCCACCGCCGGCCCTCCGTCGCCGTTGGAGGCGCGCTGGCCGTTGCCCAGGACGGTGGTGATGATGCCGGTGCGCATGTCGATGCGGCGGATCCGGTCGTTGGAGTTGTCGCAGACGTAGAGGTCGCCGCGCGAGTCGAACGCCAGGTGCTCGGGGTGGTAGAAGGCGGCATGCGAGGCGGGGCCGCCGTCGCCGTGGTAGCCCATCAGGCTCAGGCCGGCGCCGGCGAACGGGCGGCTTTCGCCCCGCTCGGACGGGTAGTGCCGGGCCGCGTAGCCGGCGAACAGGTCGATGATGCCGGTGCGCGCGTCGACGCGGCGGATGTTGCAGGCCCACTCGTCGGACAGGTAGACGTTGCCGTCGGCGTCGACGGCCACCCCGCACGTGCAGTCGAGCTCCGCATCGACCGCAGGCCCACCGTCGCCGCCGCGCCCGATCCGGCCGTTGCCCGCCACCAGGGCGACGATGCCGGTGCGGTAGTCGATGCGGCGGATGGTGTGGTTGCCCAGGTCGGACAGGTACAGGTTGCCGTGCCGGTCCTGATGCAGGTCGTGCGGCTCCCGGAAGCGCGCTTCCGCGACGGGGCCGCCGTCGCCCTCGGTGCCGGAGACGCCGTCACCGCCGAAGAGGTGCAGGATGCCGTCCCGGTCGATGCGCCAGATGCGGTTGCCCCAGTAGTCGTTGACGATCAGGTCGCCATCCGGGCGGCGCGCCACACCCATGGCCCAGCCAGTCGGCGCCTCGCGGGCCGGCACCCCGTCGCGGAAGCCGGCGCCGGCCAGCACGGCGACCTCGCCTGCCGGCAGGGTGCGGATAATGGTGTCCAGGGACATCGCTCAGGGCTCCTCCGGCTCGATCGTCAGCGTGTAGCCGCCCGTCTCGTCCGCATGGGCGCCATCGACCACGACCCGATAGGTGCGGTCCCGGTCGGCTCGTAGCACCAGCTCCGCACTCGTTCCAAATACGCCGCCGCCGCTGTCGTCGTCGGCGGAGATCACGTCGTCGGATAACTGGTAGTCGACCCTCAGATAAGGATCGATCGCGGTGGAATCGACGCGGATGCGGACGGTCTCGCCACCCCGAAGCGGAACGTGGAAGTAGTCGACGTCGTACGGATAATCCAGCGCTGCCGCGTTCCTGGCAGGCACCTGCAGGAGCGCGCCGTCATCCGGGTCATCGATGGGCCCGAGATCGACATCCGCTTCGATGACTACGTCCGCCGCGTCTTCCATGAACTGCTCCACGATCAGCAGAAACGGCGGGGTGCCGTCGAGCGTCACAGTGACCGACTCGGCGTCCTCTTCGGTCTCGTCCGCTTCGGCGACGATCCCACCCCATGCGTCCACGATTGCCAGGGCGACGTCATTCGCGCTGCGAGCCGTGATCGCCACCTCCGTGCCCGGTTGCGCGTCGATGACGAACGCCCGTTCGGACCAGAAGGTTGAGAGCACGAACGATATCGGCCCTGTGTTCGGCGGCCCGTCCCAGCTACGGTCGCCGAGATCGGCCGGGTCCTCGCCGGCAAGCAGGGCGTCCACGCGCGACAGCACGTCGCGGGCCGAGATCGCCAGTCCGAAGTGGCCGAAGTCTCCGAATATCGTCATCCCGACGATGGCACCGTCCGCGGAGGCCAGAACCCCGCCGCTCTGACCGCCGTCGACCAGGGCATCGGTCTGCAGGTACGTGATCTCCTGCTCCGGCCAATGGCGGTACCGCGACAGGACGCCACGGCTGATCGCCGGTTGAGGGTACGGCTCCTCCTCGGCGGGATAGCCGATCGTGAACAGGTCGGAGCCGACTGCCAGCTCCGACGCCGCGTCGATCGGCGGAGCGGGCACCTCGCTCTGCACCGGGCCCAGCACGGCGACGTCGGCCATCAGATCCCAGCCGATCAGGGGGACGTCGAGCAACTCGCTGCCATGGGAGAAGACGACGCGTGCCGAGCGGTATGGGTATACGACGTGCGCTGCCGTGAGTATGACGTCGGATGTCAGCAGTAGGCCGCTGCCGGTGCCGCCGGCTGTGTCCACGAAGACCACCGCCGGCGCTACCGACTCGTATACCGCCGTCGCGGTGCTGTGCTGCGCGTGAGCGGCCGCGCAGGCGATCAGCGCGGTGACAGCGATCCGTCCAATCCGACCGCGCCGGTCCACGTCGCCGATCATACCCTGCGGGCGCTGCCGGCGCCGCTATAATGCGGCGTCATGGCGACGGGACGACTGGAAGGGCGCGTATGCATCGTGACCGGCAGCACGGCCGGCATCGGCAGGGCGACGGCGGAACGGTTCGCCGCGGAAGGCGGCTCGGTCGTGGTGAGCGGCAGGCGGAAGGACCAGGGCGAGGAAATTGCGGCCGCGATCCGCGAGCGGGGCCAGCGCGCGATCTTCGTGCGCTGCGACGTCGGCGTCGACGCCGAGATGGACGCGCTGGTCGCCCGCACCGTCGAGGAGTTCGGCGGGCTGGACGTGCTGGTGAACAACGCCGCCGCGGTGGACGAGGGCCACAGCTACAACGCCGAGGACCTCGATCCCGACTCCTGGGACCGACAACTCCGCGTCAACGTGCGGTCGGTGTACTACCTCAGCCGGCTGGCCATCCCGCATCTGCGCTCGCGCGGCGGCGGGGCGATCGTCAACGTCTCCTCGGTCGGCAGCCTGGTCGTCTGGGAGAACGCGGCGGCCTACCTGACCTCCAAGGGCGCGATGAACCAGCTCACCCGCTCGATGGCGATCGACTTCCAGCCGGACGAGATCCGCGTCAATGCCGTATTGCCCGGCTGGATCCGCACCGAGGTCGAGGAGAAGCGGCTGGCCGAGAACCCGAACGCGATCGAAGAGGCGCTGGCGGTGCGCAGCATCCGGCGGCTCGGCAAGCCGGGCGAGATCGCCTCCGCGGCGCTGTTTCTGGCATCCGACGACGCCTCCTACGTGACCGGCACCTGCCTGGTGGTGGACGGTGGCTGGACCCTGAGCTGATCGGCGGAAATCTTCCGGGCGGGGCTACAGTCTCACCCTGCGATGCCGATACTCAAAGTGTCGGAAGGCCGCCGAGCTGCACCTTGAAGGGAGGGGAGTTCGGGCTTGACAACCTCGAAGCAACCGCGGAGGTAGCTGAGCCGATGGACAGGTGAGATGGCCGTGCAGGCAAACGGCCCGCTACAGAGCAGTCGCATTCAGGTGAAGCCCGGCAGTCGTGTTTCGACTCGAGGGCGGGCTTCGGCTCAGACGGCTCGGCGACCTTCCGACTCCTTCCTTCCGCATCGGCGTTGACGCCGCAGCCGTTCCGCGAAGACAATCATACGCGGAGGAACCATGCCAGCCTACGATTATCACTGCCCCACGAACGGCCAGACCGTCGAAGTCAGCCACTCGATGACCTCGATGCTCACCAGTTGGAAGGATCTCTGCGACGCCGGTGGGCTCGACCTGGGCGAAACCCCGGCCGACGCGCCGGTCAAGCGCGTGTTCAACACGCCGATGGTGGCCACGGGAGCGGAGGAAGCCGCGGACGTGTGCATGGACAACCCGGCCGTCTCGCGCGGCGGCTGCGCGCACGGCGCCGCCTGCGGTTGTTTCTAGCCAGGCGAGCTTTCTCCCGGTCGAAGTAGGCGCCCGCGCATCGTCACGCGGGACGCATCCGTAGGACAGTGCCCGGCATGGGGCATGACGAAATGGCATACGCGTCCGCCACGGAGCTGCTGCGGCTGATCGCCGCCAGGCAGGTTTCGCCGGTCGAGCTCACGGAGCTCTTCCTGGACCGCATTGAGCGGCTCGATGGGCGGTTGCATTCTTTCCTGCTGCTCACTCCGGACTTGGCGCGACAGCAAGCCAGGGCCGCCGAGCAGGCCGTGATGCGCGGCGATGCGCTCGGCCCCCTGCACGGGTTGCCGATCCCGATCAAGGACACGCAGATGACCGCCGCCATCTGCACGACCAGCGGGTCGGTGTGGTTCCAGGACCGCGTTCCGGAACGGGACGACGCGGTCGTGGAGCGGGTACGGGCGGCGGGCGCCGTCATCCTGGGCAAGACCAACGCGTCCGAGCTGGGCTTCGTGGGGACGTGCCAGAACCTGCTGGGCCCCGACGGCGGCAACCCCTGGAACCCCGATCACACTCCCGGCGGGTCCAGCGCCGGGGCGGCGGCGGCGCTGGCCGCGTACCTGTGCCCGCTGGCTACCGGCAGCGACGGCGGCGGCTCGATCCGCATTCCGTCCCACTTCTGCGGGATCTACGGCATCAAGCCCACGCAGGGACGGGTGTCGTTCTACAGCGGCGCCCCACCCGCGCCGGCGCCCAACATCTTCTCCCAGAGCGGCCCCCTGGCCCGCACGGTGCGGGACGCCGCGCTGCTGCTGCAGGTCCTGGCCGGGCACGACGCGCGCGACCCGCTCTCGCTCCGCGAGGAGCCGGCCGACTACGTCGCCGCGGCGGACCGCGACATCGCCGGCCTGCGCGTCGCGTGGAGTCCGGACTTCGGCTTCGCCGAGGTGCAACCCGACGTCGCTGACGTGACGTATCGCGCGGCGCGCGCGTTCGAGGAGCTGGGATGCCAGGTGGAGGAGACGAAGCTGACGCTGGAACCCCCGTACGACACCTACGGAGCGCTCATGACGGCCAACGCATTCAACCGCTACCGGGAGCTCTACGAGTCCGACGGCGACCGGCTCATGGGCTACTCCACGTTCTTCCTTGAGCACGGCTCGCGGGTCACCACCGCGGACTACGCCCGCGCGCTCGCCATGATCGACCGCCTGCGGGCCGACTTCGCTGACCTGTTCGAGGACTACGACCTGCTGCTGTCACCGACGGCACGGTTCCCGGCGTTCCGCAACGCGCCCTATCCGGGCGAGGTCTCGGGCACCTCGGAGTTCCCGGACCAATACTTCAACGGCGCGTTCACGATGCCCATCAACGCCAGCGGGCATCCGGCGGCCTCCGTGCCGGCCGGCTTCTCCGCCGACGGCCTGCCCATCGGCCTGCAGATCGTCGGCAGGAAGGGCGACGAGGCATCGGTCATCGCCGCCTCGGCGGCGTTCGAGGCCGCCCGCCCCTGGATCCAGCACCGGCCGCCCGTCTCTTGAGCGAGGATTCCGCCGGCTCGTGTACGCACCGTAATCTCGTGCGACCATTCGGTTCTTGCACTTTACATTTAGGCGTCTATTAGTAAAGTACAGTTTTGATCAGGCGCTCCCTCTGGATGAAGCGGATCCAACAGGCATGGTCCGATCGCACGATCGTCTGGCTCTCCGGCGTCCGCCGGATCGGAAAGACGACGCTGGCGCGCATGCTGCCGGATGAGCCGGTCTACCTGAATTGCGAGCTTCCCTCCGTGGCGAGGGCGCTCGCCGATCCGGAGCTGTTTCTCGACGGCCGGCCACCAGGGTCGGTGCTGGTGTTCGACGAGGTACATCGCCTTGCCGATCCGAGCCGGCTGCTGAAGATCGCGGCAGACGAGTATCCGCAGATCCGCGTGCTGGCCACGGGCTCCTCAACGTTGGCCGCGACCCGCAAGTTTCGCGATTCCCTGGCCGGTCGCAAGCAGGTCGTTCACTTGTGTCCGGTCCTGTGGGAGGAGTGTGCCCAACCGTTCGGTGTTCCTGATCTGGACCGCCGCCTGCTGCACGGCGGATTGCCGGAGGCGCTGCTGACGGACCGCACGGGACCGGGCGTCTTCAGCGAGTGGATCGACAGCTTCTACGCGCGGGACATCCTGGAGCTGTTTGCCATTCGCAATCGCCAGGGCTTCCTGGCCCTTTTCCGGTTGCTGCTGCGACAGAGCGGAGGGCAGCTCGACTACAGCAAGCTGGCCAGTCTGAGCGAGCTGAGCCGGCCGACCGTCAGGGCGCACATCGAGGCGATGCAGATCGCCCACGCGGTCCATCTGGTACCGCCGTTCCACGGGGGCGGCACGCGCGAGATCGTACGGCGCCCCAAGTGCTACGCCTTCGACACCGGCTTCGTCGCGAGCGAGAAGGGTTGGGACAGCATCAGGGACGATGACCGCGGTCTCCTGTGGGAGCATCTGGTGCTGGATTCCCTGAGGTTCCGGTACCGGGACGAGGACGTCTTCTATTGGCAGGACAAGTCACGCCGCGAAGTGGACTTCGTGGTCCGCCGCCCGCGCGACCACGTCGATCTGTTCGAGTGCAAGATCGATCCCGAACGGGTGACCACCACGGCGATGGAGGCGTTCCGCAGTCTCTATCCGCGGGGTGGGAATTACCTCGTGACCCCGTCGGCGAAGAGTCCATATCGGGTTCGTCGAGGAGGTCTGGTGATCACGATCTGCTCGACGCGGTCACTTGGCTGCGCGTAAGCGGAATGGGGGTCAAGCCCGCGTCAGACCCAGCCCTGCTTCACAAGCGGCTCGGTCAGCCGGCGCAGCGTGGGCCGGTCGGTGTGCAGCACCGCCGGATGATGGACGCCGTCCGCGGCCGGCGTGGCGCCTGAGTACGAGAGCGCCCTGACGGCGCGGTGCGAGCCCTCGTACGACCGCTGCATGTCGGCCCGCGCGGGCTCGTCCTCCGGGACCGTGCAGTAGCACAGCGTGAACATGCGCCGGCCCGAGCGGCCGCCGAAGGAAGCGTGGAAGAGGTTCTGATCGAAGAACACCACGTCGCCGGGGCGCGAAGCCACCACCTGGCACGGCAGGGAGTCCTGCTCGACGCCGAACGCCGGATCGGCCGCCTCCACGTCGAAGCCGCGCTCGCGGTACTCGTCGAGCTGCGACGGATCGCCGCGCCCTTCGGCGATGACCTGCCTGGTCCGTTCCACCTGCAGCACCTGCAGCTCGCCGTGCATGGGATTGCGGTGCGAGCCCGGAATGAAGCGGATCGCGCCCGTGTCGCCGTCCACGGGGTCGAGGTAGAGCGACACCTTGATGCGGCGCAGCGCCAGCTCCAGGTCGCAGCCGTCGGGATGCCAGGCGGTATCGCCCACGTAGTAGTTGCCGTCGGAGCCCCACCACATGATCGGCTGCCGGAACACCTGCTCGATCGGCCGCACGATGCGAGGATCGTCGATCAGCGCCCTCATCGCCGGGTGGCGCTCGGCGCAGGAAACCACGGAGTGGCGTTTGTCGCCGCGGAACGACTCGCCTTGACGGTCCTCGGCCATCACGTCCTCGAAGCCAGCCACGATCTCATCCGTCTCCGCGGGCGTGAAGAGCTGCGGGCGGACGACGAAGCCGAACGTGTCGAAGTGGCGGATCTGCGCCGCGGTCAGCTCAGCCGTCATCGCCGAAGTCGATGCTCACCTTGAGCGCGCCGTCGTCGCCGGAGCGGGCCAGCTCGAAAGCGTCGGCGGCCTGTTCCAGCGGAAAGCGATGCGTCAGCAGCGGCCGCGTGTCCACCTCGCCCCGCAGCACCAGGTTCATGGCTGCGCCGTACGGCGACCAGTACGGGGTCGCGTCCTCGATGCCGGCGCCGGATGCCTGCGTCTCGAACCGTTTCTCGGTCAGGGCCGCGGCGTCCAGGTGGTACGGGGACTCGTTCGGCGCGCCGAACAGGTGCAGCCGGCCGCCGGGGCGTACCAGCTCCACCGCAAGCCGCAGGCCGGCGGTGGTCCCGGAGGTCTCCACCACCACGTCGGCGAGGAAGTCGCCGTTGGCGTCCTGCACCTGCCGCACCGTGTCCGCATCCGGCACGAGCGCCAGCGTCGCACCGAAGCGCGCGGCAGCCGCGACGCGCTCCGGCAGCGTGTCGATGCCGGCAACCACACCGGCCCCCATGCGCGCCAGCAGCGCGTCGAACAGCAGGCCGGAGGATCCCTGCCCGACCACGGCCGCGCATGCCGTGGCGAGCGGCGGGAAGGTGTTGCACGCCTCGATCACCTGGCCCAGCGGGCGGGCGGTGGGCACCACCTGCAGGTCGGGGTCCTCGGCCGGCGGCAGCCAATATACGGTCGAGTGGGGGACGACCACCGTCTCCGCCAGACCGATCGCCTGCGTGCCGTAGAACGTGACCAGCTCGCCCGGTTCGTACTCCCGCCACTCGCGGGCGTTGTACTTGGCCTCGACCACGCGCGCCACCAGCTCGTGGGCGCTGGCGCCGGCCGGCAGCGGGTAGGTGTCGGCGGCGCCGTCGTACACGCGGCGCACGTCGTCGCGCGCCAGCGTGGCCGTGACCGGGCGCAACATCACCTGGTCGGCCTCCACCGCCGGCTCGGGGCGGTCAACGACCTCGACTCGTCCCGGTCCTGTCACGTGAACCGCTCTCATCCCTCTTCTCCTAGTTGCCGGTGCTGTTGCGGCGGCGCGTGGGCCGGGGCGGCGTGACCGCCACGTACGGGCTGCCGGTGTCGTAGTCGCTCTGGGCATCGGGCGAGGTCAGCGCGTACACGGCGGACCCGCGCAGGTAGATGCGCACCCGCACGCGCTCGCCGGCCAGCTCGCTGCCGTCCTTGCCGCGCCAGCGCAGCGGATGCCGCAACTGGTCCAGCGGGCCCTGGAGCTGGCAGCCCTCGCGGTCGTAGCCGGTGATCACCTTGCCGGCGCCGTCGATCAGCTCCGCCAGCACGTAATTCTCGTTGGCGGTGTTGTCTACCCCCTCGCCCGGGACCGCGACGTTCAGGAACAGACCGCCCGAGCCTATCACCAGCGACGCGGTGGTGAAGTGGCTGTTGGACCATCCGGTCACGTAGGTGAACCGGTCCACCGGCACGCCGTCGACCGAGTTCGGCCCGCGGAACACGACGCGGTCGCCGATCAGCATCGGGTCGTGGGTGCCGCCGATACCGTTGCAGCCGTGCTGGTTGGGGCGGTTCCAGGTCAGGCCGTCGCGGCTGGTCCACAGCTCGTTGCCCAGCGCGCCGCCGGCGCCGTGGCCGTCGGAGCGCACCGGCGGCCAGGCCGGCTCCGTGAACGATCCCGAGTAATTGTTCACACCCATGAAGTAGCGGCCTTCGTAGACGAACGGGTGGCCGTTGTAGAACTCCATGTCGGGCGGATCCCACTCGTTCTGCTCAAGCTGGTACTCGGCGGAGAGCAGCGGCGCGTGCAGGATGCGCATGCCGCGCACGACCTCCTTGTCGACCTTGTAGTCGCTGGCGATCTGCGGCGTCCAGGTGAAGCCGTCCGGACTCGTGCGCACCGTCAGCACGCGCCGGGCGTTGAGGAACAGCTCGTTCACCGCCTTGTGCTCGTAGCGTTGGATGCCCTTGGGCGTGAGGATGAAGCGCTGCGCGGCCGAGCTCCAGATGCCGCCCCAGTTGTCGCCCTCGTTGAACACCGGGTTGTGCTCGTACGGGGTCCAGTCCTCCCCGTTCTCGCTGTGGAAGATGTGCATGGTGAACCCGGAGTCGTCGGAGGTGTTCTTGGTGTAGATGTAGCGGCCGAGCTCCGGGCTGTAGAGGCAGCGGGCGTTGTAGCCCCAGTGGTTGCCGGGCTCGTCGTGGACGATGCGGATGTTCTCCAGGTGGATCCCGTCGCGCGTGGAGGCGCGGTAGATCTGCCAGGGGATGCGGGTGCCGACCTTGTGCCCGATGACGTCGTACGACCCGTCCGGCAGGCGGCGCGTGTGGCTGACGTTGAACGGGATCGGCGGCGCCGGCGCGAACACGCGCGGAGCGCTGGCGCGGAAGCCCACGCTCCCCCACGGCTCGAAGATGTCCGAGTAATCGGCGAACAGGAACTTCATGGGAGTGGGTCTCCTTGTGCGGCGTGCGGCGACTTCACGCGAAGTCGCCGAAGCTGAAGGCGAGCGGCAGCTCGTGGACAATCAGGTCGCCGGTTTCGTCGACCTCCAGCACGTCCTTCATGTACTCGTTCCACTTCGGCGTGATCGGGTCCGTGCCGGTCCGCCCGAAGTGCTCCTCGGTGGGCGCCGTGCCGTGTATGAACAGCCACTCCCCATGCCGGTAGATCACCATGCTGACGTCCTGCGCGTGCATCATGCGCTCCATCTCCGGCCACAGCTCGTCGTGGCGCCGCTTGTACTCCGCGTACTGGCCCGGCTTGAGCTTGAGCGCCATCCCGATCGAGTACATCCTGCGTCTCCTTCTGCGTCGGCGTGCTGGTCTCAGGGTAGCATGGCGGCCTGCGGCGGCTCCTGGAGTGAGGGGCCGACGGCAGTGACGAGGAGGCGATGGAACAGGCGAGGGGGAAGCACGCCGCGGTCATCCAGCACGAGGCCGTGGAGACGTTGGGCGGCAATTTCACCGAGGTGCTGGAGGAGGCCGGCTTCCGGCTGATCCCGGTGCCCCTGTATCGAGAAGCGCCGGGGTTCGAGCAACTGGACGCTCCGGATCTGGCGGAGATCGACCTGATCGTCGCGCTGGGCGGTCCGATGTCGGCCAACGACGACCTGCCGGCTCTGCGGCAGGAGATGGACTACCTGCGCGCGGCCGCCACCGGCAGCCCGCCGACCCCGGTGCTCGGCATCTGCCTGGGAGCGCAGTTGCTCTCACGTGCGCTGGGCGGCGAGGTCGCCCCGACCGGCGGCTACCAGTTCGGCCTGCGCAAGATCGACGTGACGGCGGCCGGCGCCGCCGATCCCGTGTTCCGGGAGATCGTCGTGCCGCTGGTGCCCACCCTGCACGGCGAGCGGTTCACGGTCCCGGCAGGCGGGGAGTTGCTGGCGGATGGAACGATGCTGCGCCGCGACGGTGCCTGGCTGCGCTTCCCGATGGCGTTCCGCTACGGGCTGTCCTACGGCTTCCAGTTCGAGCCGCAGCTCACCCTGGACGAGCTGCGCGTCTGGAACCGGGAGCTGGCCGGCGACTACGAGCTGATGGGCGACCGCTTCGACCCGGCCGCGGAAGCTGCGCGCAACTTGCGCGAGTTCACCGCCTACGCCCCTCTTTACGAGCCGCAGATGGCGCGCATGCTGCGGGCGTTCCTGCAGCAGTTACCGGCGTGAGCGCCGACGCCCCGCCGAGCCCGCGACGGCTTCGCCGCAGCTCGTCCTGCTGTATGTGATAGGGTCCCACCATGGCCAGGATGCAGCATGGTTCCAGTTCAGCGACGACGGTCGCCACGAACGGCCGGCTGGCGGAGGCCGCGCACTTGCAGGCGATCGAGGGCAATCCCCTGACGGCGGAGGAGATCGCCATGTTCGAGATGTTCGAGCGCGAGGGATGGTCGCCCGAGCGGCGCCGCACCCATATCGCCCGCCGTATCCGGGACCGCGGCCGTGTCCCCGCGGCTGAATGAGCGACCGCGACTACTGCTATCCGCCTGACTACACCGTTCTCCGCAACAGGTTGAATATCCGGGCCGCCCCGACGCTGGAGGCGGCGGAGCGCCAGCTTGTCGTCAACCATGTCCACCCGTTCCGCGAGGGCAACGGCCGCACGCAGCTCCAGTATCTGAAGCAGCTTGCCGAGCGCGCCGGCCACGCCATCGACCTCACGCGGATCGACGGCGCTGCCTGGCTGGACGCCTCGCTCCGGTCCAACGCGGGCGATCACGCCGCGACCACACGCTGCATCCGGCAGGCGCTCGTGTAGTCGATGGTCCTTCTGGCGTCCGCCGGCGGGGCGTCCGGGGGAGGAAGTCCCGCCGGCGCAGTCGCCGAAGCTGAAGAGCGAGCGGCAGCTCGTGGACGATCAGGTCGTCAGTCTCGTCGACTGCAGCAGATGCCCGCATGAGCGGAAGCGTCGCGGCCGACGACCCGGACGAGTTCGCCCTTCCCCGGCAGGTTCTTTCGCTGCTCGCCGGGTTCGGCATGCCCTGGTGGGTGGCCGGAGGCTGGGCCGTGGACCTGTTCATCGGCCGCCTCACCCGTCCCCACAAGGATATCGAGATCGCCGTGTTCCGCCACGACCAGTTGGTGTTGCAGGAGCACCTTGCGGGATGGAGCCTGCGCAAGGTGGTGGACCACCGTCGGGTCTCCTGGCTCCCCGGCGAGCTGCTAAACCGTGCCGGTGCACGAGATCCATGGCCGCGGGCCCGAACGACCACGCCGACTTCGATCGGGCGGCGCCGCTGCTCGATCTGGACAGCCGCGCTTGGCTTGGTGCGGCTCTCCGGCGTCACGTTCCCGGCCATCGCTGGCTCTGTGACCTGTGATCAGTCGCCTCTGGATCTTTCCCGCCGGCTGACCGAACAAACGATGTCCTGCTGGCAGCTTTCCTACATCACCATCGCTGGAGTGGAGTAGAGCGGTTCGCTTGCGCATGGCTTCGGCGCCGAAGTAGCGGTGGTCGCCGGTCCAGAGGCGATTGTGACTTCGGCGCCGAAGTGCGCTCAGGGGCTGCTATTGACTGGCGCAGAGCCCACCGCGCCTCGTCTGCGGTGCCTACCAGCTCGCAGGGAAACGTCCTATCGTGTGCCGCGAACCACGACACGGGTGTGACATGCTGACCAGGCTCACGGTCCGGAACTTCAAGCGCTTCGGGGAGTTGGTGGTGGAGCTGGGCAACCCGGTGGTCTTCATCGGCCCGAACAACTCGGGCAAGACCTCGGCCATGCAGGCGCTGGCGCTCTGGGACGTCGGGCTGAAGCGCTGGAACGAACGGCGGGCCGGCCGGAAGACGCCGGAGAAGCGTCCCGGCGTCACGGTCAACCGGCGCGACCTGGTCTCGATTCCCGTCCCGGAGGCCAACCTGCTGTGGCGCAACCTGCGAGTGCGCGACGTGCGTACCGTGGACGGCCGGCCGCGGACCAGCAACATTCGCATCGACATCGTCGTCGACGGCGTGACCGGCGACCGGGCATGGACCTGCGGCCTGGAGTTCGACTACGCCAACGAGGAGTCGTTCTACTGCCGGCCGCTGCGGGTCGGGGGCGAGTCGCCGGAGCGCATGGCGGTGCCGGACGAGGCGGCGAAGGTGCGCATCGCCTTCCTGCCTCCGATGTCCGGCCTCGCCGCGACGGAGGCGCGGATTGACGCCGGCTCCGTGAACGTGCGAATCGGCGAGGGGCGGACCGCGGAGGTGCTGCGCAACCTCTGCTACACCGTCCACCAGGAACGAGAAGACCGCTGGGAGCAGCTCGTCGCCTGGATCCGCCGGCTGTTCGGGGCGGAGCTCCAGCCGCCGCGCTACCTCCCCGATCGGGGTGAGATCACGATGAGCTACCGCGAGAGCGGCACGGCGCTCGACCTGTCCTCGGCCGGCCGGGGCCTGCAGCAGACGCTGCTCCTGCTCGCCTACCTGTACGCCAATCCGGGCTCGCTGCTGCTCCTGGACGAGCCGGACGCGCACCTGGAGATCCTGCGCCAGCGCCAGACCTACCACCTGCTGTCGGAGGTCGCACGTGACACCGGCTGCCAGGTGATCGCCGCCAGTCACTCGGAGGTGCTCCTCAACGAGGCGGCGGGGCGGGACACGGTGATCGCCTTCGTGGGCGCGCCGCACCGTATCGACCAGCGCGGCAGCCAGGCGTTGCAGGCGCTCACCGAGATCGGCTTCGAGCAGTACTTCCAGGCGCGCGAGACCGGCTGGGTCCTGTACCTGCGGAGCTCGACCGATCTGGCAGTGCTGCAGGCGTTCGCGCGCCGACTCGGCCACGAGGCCGCATCGGTAGCGCTGTCCCGGCCGTTTGTGCGCTATGTCGCCAACAACCCGACCGAGGTGACGCGGCACTATCACGGATTGCGGGAAGCGGTACCCGCGCTGCGCGGGATCGCCGTGTTCGACCGCGTGCCGGAAGGGCCGCCGGACCTCGCTCCGGTCGAGTGCCTGGTGTGGGAGCGGCGCGAGATCGGGAACTATCTGTGCACGCGGCGGACGCTGGAGGCGTACGCGGCGGAGTCGAGCGACGTCGACCGCCTGGGCTCGCTGTTCGCGCCGCCGGAAGTCGAACGGCGAAGCGCGGCGATGCGCGACGCAATCGCGGAGGTGGAGGCGGAGCTGGCCGCGAAGGGCGTGGCGCTACCGTGGAGCGCCGACCTCCGGGCCGGGAAGCAGATCCTGGAGCCCATCTTCGCAGCCTTCTTCCGGAAGCTCGACCTGCCGGTGGCGAACCGGAGCGTCCACGAGCTGGTCGAGCACGTGCCGGAGGGCGAGATCGCGCCGGATATCGTCCGCAAGCTGGACGCCATCGCGCGGGTAGCGGCCGGCGCGAGCCCCGCGCTCGAATCCTGACCTGCGTTGGCGGATGCACGCCGGGGGCGATGGCCGTCGCCTTGGTGGACGCTCCCGGCCCGAACGCGCAGGATGCCGCCATGGGTGTTCTTGACACGTTCTCGTTGCGCGGCAAGACGGCGGTGGTGACCGCCGGGGCGGGGCCGCTGTTCGGCAGCAGCATCTCGGAGGCGCTGGCGGAGGCCGGCGCGCGCGTGATCACCGCGTCGCGGTCGCTGGAGCGCAACCGTGAGTACGCGGCGGCGCTGGCCGCGCAGACCGGCGCGGAGGTGCACGGCATGGAGCTCGACATCGGCGACGCCGATGCGATCGGACGCTTCCACGCCGAGGTGATCGAGCGCTTCGGGAACGTCGAGGTGCTGGTCAACAGCGCGCTGGTGCGCGATGCGACGGCCGGCAGCTTCGAGACGCAGACCATCGACGCATGGCAGCGCTCGGCGGCCGGCGACATGGTCGGGCTCTACGCCATCTGCAAGGCGTTCATCGGCTCGATGGTGGCCGCAGGGGGCGGCAGCATCATCAACATCTCCAGCATCTACGGCGTGGTCGGCAACGATCCCTCCCTGTACGAGGACACGGAGATGGTGCAGCCCCCGAACTACAACTTCATCAAGGCGGGCATGATCAACTTCACCCGGTACGTCGCCAACTACTACGGCAAGCAGGGCGTGCGCGCGAACTGCATCTCGCCCGGGGGCTATTACACCGGGCAGGCCGGCCCGTTCGTGGAGCGCTACAACAAGCGGGTGCCGATGGGCCGCATGATGGACAACGAGGACCTCAAGGGCGCGGTGGTGTTCCTGGCCTCGGACGCGTCCGCGTACGTGACCGGCCACAACCTGCTGGTGGACGGCGGATTCACGACGATCTGACGCGCAGGAGTCCGCCGTCCGACGCCGGCATCCGTTCGTAGCCCCGCGGTGAGCGCCTCCGGCCCGCGCGGCGCCGTGTCCATCGTCGCGCCCACCCTGTGCGAGGCGGCCAACATTCCGATCCTGGCCGGGCGCATCGACGACGCCCTGTCAGCCGCCGGCGTGCGGTGGGAGCTGCTGTTGGTCGACGACGACTCCGGCGACGGCAGCGAAGAGATCGTCGCCGATCTGGCGCGGCGTCTGCCGGTGCGCATCGAGGTGCGGCGCAACGCGCCGCGCGACCTGTCCCTGGCCGTCCTTCACGGCATCCGACTGGCGCGCTTCGACCAAGTGGTGGTCATGGACGCGGATCTGTCGCATCCCCCTGAGCGGATCGCCGATCTGCTCGGAGCGCTCGACGGCGACTTCGTCATGGCGGTCGGGAGCCGCTACGCGCCCGGCGGCACCGTCGATCGCACGTGGGGCTGGACGCGGCGGCTGAACTCCCGCGTGGCGACCCTGCTGGCGCTGCCCCTGGTCCGGTGCAGCGATCCCATGTCGGGGTTCTTCGCGACCGACCGCAGGTCGCTGCCCGACCTGGAGCGGATGCGTCCCATCGGGTACAAGATCGCCCTGGAGCTGATGGTGCGCGGACGATTGCGGGTCACGGAGGTGCCGATCGACTTCGTCGACCGCGAAGTGGGCTCAAGCAAGATGGACTGGCGGCAGCAGGTGAACTACCTCCGGCACCTGTATCGCCTGTACCTGTACCGCTACGGCGTCGCCGCCCGGCTGGCGAGCTTCGCCCTGGTGGGCGGCAGCGGCTTCGTCATCGACGTCGCCGTCTACCTCGGCCTGCAGGCGGTCGGCGTCGAGCACCGCGTGGCGCGCTTCCTGTCGTTCTGGCCGGCGGTGACCTGGAACTGGCGTCTCAACCGCAGCCTGACCTTCGCGGAGCGCCCGCGCCAGCCGCGCGTTCGGCAGTGGACGAAGTTCGTGGCATCAAGCCTGATCGGCCTCGGGGTCAACGTCGGCAGTTACACGGCGCTGACCAGCTTCGTGGCTCCGTTCGACCGGCACCGCCTGCTGGCGCTGGTGTGCGGCGTTGCGCTCGGCGGCGTCGCCAACTTCCTGGTCGCGAACCGGTACGTGTACCGGCGCCGGGCGGATGCATAGCGTCGTGATCTGCGCCGGCCGCACGCCGAGTGCTCCACAGCAGCAGCCGGCGGTGCCGCTGCTGCGCGCCATCTCCTCACGGGACGCGCTGATGGCCCTGGCGCTGGGAGGGCTGGCCGCCGTCAGCTACGTGCCGGCGCTGTCCGGCGGCTTCGTCTGGGACGACGTGATCTTCGCCGAGGAGCCGGTCATCCACGCCGTCTCCGGCCTGCGCAACATCTGGTTCTCTCCCGCGGACATCAAGAACGAGGGACACTACTGGCCGCTCGTCTATACGTCCTTCTGGCTGGAGCACAAGCTCTGGGGCCTCCAGCCGGCCGGCTACCACGCGGTCAACATCGCCCTGCACGTGCTCAACTGCCTGCTGCTGTGGCGCCTGCTCGAACGCCTGCGCGTGCCGGGCGCCGCCGTGATCGCCGCGGTGTTCGCCGTGCACCCCGTGCACGTGGAGTCGGTCGCCTGGATCATCGAGCGAAAAGACGTCCTGTCGGCGCTGTTCTACCTGAGCGCGGTGCTGGTCTGGGTCCGCTTCGTGGAGGAACCACGCGCGGGGCGCTACGCGTTGGCGCTGGCGCTGTTCACCGCCGGACTGTTGTCGAAGTCGGTGGTGGTGACGCTGCCCGTCGCGCTCCTGGTCTGGCACTGGTGGCAGCACGGGCGGGTCACCCGGATCGACCTGCTGCGCCTGGCGCCGTTCATGGCGGTGGCGGTGGCGGTCACCGCCGGCGATCTGTCGTTCTACACCTCGCGGGAGCCGCTGGAGCTTGGCTACACCTTGGCCGAGCGGGCCCTGATCGCATCGAGGGCGCTGTGGTTCTACGCCGGCAAGCTGCTGTGGCCGGCCGATCTGGCGGTGATCTATCCGCTGTGGGAGATCGACGCCCGTGACCCGTTGGCGTGGACGTACGTGGCGGCCGCGGCGGCGCTGGCCGCCGGGCTGTGGCTGGGGCGGCACCGGATCGGGCGGGGACCACTGGCGGGGGTGGTGTACTTCGCGGTGACGCTGGGGCCGGTGCTGGGCTTCGTGGACTACGGCTACCTGCAGTTCTCGTTCGCGGCCGACCGGTTCCAGTACCTGGCGTCCAGCGGCGTGCTGGCGGTGCTGATCGGCGCGGCCGCGCACGGCGTGGGCAAGCTGCCGGAAGGATACCGGCGCGGCGCGCTGGGGCTGGCTGCGGCCGTGGTGCTGGTGCTGGGGGCGCTGACGTGGCGGCAGGCGGGGGTCTACCGGGACGAGGTGACGCTGTTCAGCCACGTCGTCGCGCACAACCCGCAGGCCCGCGACGCGCACCTCAACCTGGGCAATGCGCTGATCGAGGCGGGGCGGAACGAGGAGGGTCTGGAAGCCAGCCGCATCGCCATGGAGCAGCGACCCGATTCCGCCGACGCCCACTCGAACCTCGCCCTCGCCCAGATGAATCTGAAACGGTTCGACGCCTCCGGGGAGTCGCTCCGCCGCGCGCTGGAGTTGGACCCGCGCCACAAGAGCGCCCTGCAGAACACCGCAGAGCTGTACCGCAAGCAGGGGCGCTACGAGGAGGCGATCGAGGCATACCGGGCGGTGCTCGCGCGCGACCGCCGGTACGCGCTGGCGCACGCGGGCCTCGGGGACGCGCTGTTCCAACGGGAGCGCTACCGGGAGGCGGTCGAGTCGCTGCAGAAGGCGGTCACGCTGCAGCCGAACCTGCCGATGGCGGGCACCCTGCAGATGCTCATGGGCCGTGCGTCGCGGGAGCTGGGCCGGCTCGACCGCGCGGAGGAGCACTTCCGGCTCGCCATGGCGATCGAACCCCGGGACGCCACCCCGCTGCTGGACCTGGCCGCTCTGCGCGCCGCGCAGCAGCGCCACCGGGAGGCGGACGATCTCCTGCGCCGTGCCCGCGAGCTGCGGCCCGGCGACACGGCGACGCTGCAGAACGTCGGCGAATCACTGCGCAAGCAGGGCCGCTACGAAGAGGCGCTGGCGGCGTACCGCGACGTGCTCGCCATCGATTCGGAGTACGCCCTGGCGTACGCCGGCATGGGCGACGCGCTGTTCCATCTCGAGCGCTTCGAAGAGGCTCTGGAGGCGTTGGCGACGGCCGTGTCGCTGCAGCCGGACGCACCGGTCGCGGGATCCCTGCATCGCCTGATGGGACGGGCGGCCGAGGAGCTGGGGCGCCCCGATGCGGCCGAGCACTACGCGCGCGCGGTCGAACTCGACCCCCGCGACGCGGAGGCGATCGACCGGCTCGCCATGGCGCGCTTCGCGGAGAAGCGCTACGAGGACGCGCATGCCCTGTACCAGACGCTGGCCGAGCTCACTCCCGACAGCGCGCAGACTCACTCCAACCTGGGCGCAACGTTGTACTACCTGGGCCGCAGCGAGGACGCCCTGCGCAGCTTCGAGCGCGCGCTGGCCCTGGACCCGGACCTGGAGACCGCCCAGGCCGGCGTGCGCGCGCTTGCGCCGCTCTCCGGGGCAACGGATGCGAGCGCCGGGAACTGACGCGGCTCAGAGAAGCAGGGCGAACAGCGTCGTCAACGATGTAAGGACGCCGAACCCGACGCCGATCATCAAGGCCAGCGTCTTGAAGCGGCTGTTGGCGTTCGCATTCGACTCCTCGAAGCGCTTGTCGACTGTTTCGAACCGCTTGTCGACGGTCTCGAAGCGCGCGTTCATCTGACCGATCAACTCTTCGAAGCGCGTGTCCGTACGACCGATCAACTCCTCGAAACGTTTGTCGACCGCCTCGAAACGGCGCTCCATGAGGCCGAAGCGCTCGTCCATCAGCGTACGCTGCGCCTTGATCTCCTCCTCGACTTTGATCATCCGTTCGAGCAGCCGGGTGTCCGTGCTGGCCGGCTCCGGGCGCGGCACCACCTCGTCCACCAGCTCGCGCAGCCACGGCTTGACGTACTCGCCGATGCGGCCGACGTCTTCATCCCTCAGGGTCATGGGCTCTGCCACCGCTCCCTCCTACCATACGCCGTTAACGGGCTCGACGGCTCTCCTGCTTCAAGCCGTGTCATTACATTCCGGTTGCCCTGTCCGCCTTGGAGCGCTGTAGCGTTCCGATCGGAAATCGCTGTCCTGGCGACGAGATCTCGCCGCCGCGTCCTGCGGCGTCGGCGTGCATCGTGCCGCTCAGGTCGAGCGGATCTCGGCACCTACCACCTGCTGTCGGAGGTCGCGCGCGAAACCGGCTACCAGGTGGTCGCCGCCAGCCACTCTGAGGTGATCCTCAACGAGGCGTCGGGCAGGGACACGGTGGTCGCATTCGTCGGCGCGCCGCACCGCATCGGCCAACGCGGCAGCCAAGCGCTGCAGGCGCTCACCGCGGGAAGCGGTCCCCGCGCTGCGCGGGATCGCCCTGTTCGACCGCGCGCCGGACGGTCCGCCGGACCTCGCTCCGGTCGAGTGCCTGGTATGGGAGCGGCGTGAGATCGGGAACTACCTGTGCACCCGGCGGACGCTGAAGGCGTACGCGGCGGAGTCGAGCGACGTCGACCGCCTGGGCTCGCTGTTCGCGCCGCCGGAAGTCGAACGGCGAAGCGTGGCGATGAGCGACGCGATCGTGGAGGTGGAGGCGGATCTGGCCGCGCGGCAAGCTGGACGCCATCGCGCGGGTGGCGGCCGGCGCGGGCCCCCCTCTCGAAACCTGACCCGCGCTGGGCGGGTGCCGTCGGAACGGTGGACGTCACCTTCGGTGGACGCCCCTGCCGCGAATGCGCAGGATGGCGCCAGGGGTGTTCTTGACGGATTCTCGTTGCGCGGCAAGATGGCGGTGGTTATCGCCGGTGCGGGGTCGCTGTTCGACAGCAGCATCTCGGAGGCGCTGGCGGAGGCCGGCGCGCGCGTGATCACCGCGTCGCGGTCGCTGGAGCGCAACCGTGAGTACGCTGCGGCGCTGGCCGCGCAGACCGGCGCGGAGGTGCACGGCATGGAGCTGACATCGGCGACGCCGATGCGATCGGTCGCTTCCACGCCGAGGTGATCGAGCGCTTCGGGAACGTGGAGGTGCTGGTCAACAGCGCGCTGGTGCGCGATGCGACGGCCGGCAGCTTCGAGACGCAGACCATCGACGCATGGCAGCGCTCGGCGGCCGGCGACATGGTCGGGCTCTACGCCATCTGCAAGGCGTTCATCGGCTCGATGGTGGCCGCAGGGGGCGGCAGCATCATCAACATCTCCAGCATCTACGGCGTGGTCGGCAACGATCCCTCCCTGTACGAGGACACGGAGATGGTGCAGCCCCCGAACTACAACTTCATCAAGGCGGGCATGATCAACTTCACCCGGTACGTCGCCAACTACTACGGCAAGCAGGGCGTGCGCGCGAACTGCATCTCGCCCGGCGGCTATTACACCGGGCAGGCCGGCCCGTTCGTGGAGCGCTACAACAAGCGGGTGCCGATGGGCCGCATGATGGACAACGAGGACCTCAAGGGCGCGGTGGTGTTCCTGGCCTCGGATGCTTCCGCGTACGTGACCGGCCACAACCTGTTGGTGGACGGCGGATTCACGACGATATGACTGCTACGGAGCCCGACGCTTGATAATGAGGAGACTCTCGGGAGCCGTCTCAGACTCCTAGAGACGACTCACCCGTGGCTGGAGGCCAACCGTCGTTCGCGCACCGCGGCGAACTGAAGGACCGCCTGCACATCATCGCGGGCAAGTTCGGGGAACTCAGCCAGAAGCTCGTGCACGGACATTCCTCCCGCCAAGTATTCAAGGACGTCGTATACGGTGATGCGGGTCCCTCGAATACACGGCTTGCTCGATCGCCGGGCTGGATCGATGACTATACGATCCAAGAGGTCCCTCATGTCAGCCTCAGGGTAGCTGAGACGCCGCTGGCCAACAACACCGCCGGAACCCGACCGCCCGCTCGGTTGAGAAGGTGTTGGAACAGGCAATCAGGCTCGCCATCGGGCGGGAGGCAGCAGGTGTGAATCCGCAAAACCTCCCTCACCATTGCGCCCCCGAATGCGGGCCTGCAGCGTCGCTCTCAAGGAGTACACGGAAACCGTCCGAAGGAGCCACAAATGGGCCGCCACAGACTGATCGGCGCCGTGACCAACGCAATCCGCCGCGCCCGCGACCGATTCCGTGGGTCCCACACCTCAGGCGCGGAGGAACGCGTCCCAGCCCCCGACAGCGCGATCGCATTCGAATGGGGCGGCGATCTCGAAAGTTTCACCTTCCGAGGGAACAACTGGGACGGGTCCCCGTACGAAGCGACAGGCAAGGCCAGGTGCGCACGATGCTGGGGCGGCCTCGTGGCCCGACACGACGACCGTCACCAAGTCACAGGCATCAAGTGTCGCGTGTGCGGCGAGAAGCTCGAGGGCGACGCGGCGCGCGAGGAGTACTCGCGAATGTTCAACGAACATGCAACCAACCTCGGAAACGTCTCATCCGGACGGCTTCCCTGCTATGCCGACGACGCCATCTTCGTCCTCAAGACCTTCCCCGTGCGCGAACGCATGTCGCCGGACGACATCCACGCCCGCATAGGTTGCTCCAAGGCTGCACGAAGCACGCGCAACACAATCGACCGCAACGACTTTCCACCCGGGTCGCCCGGATATTTCGTTCTTCAGGCCACCGTGCTCATGGCGAGTGTCGAAGACATCACCCATCCGCACGCTCGATCTGTCATGGACTTTCCGGACATCTGCTTCCGCGACGACCGAACGACCGTCTGGACCATTTCCATGGACGGCATCGCCGATGACCCCCAGTTCCGCGAACGCCGGCTATTCCGGAACCTGGGAGAAACGTTGACCGCCGCGATGATCTCCGCGTTCGCGTGCGAACTCGCCATGAAGGCGGTCTCCCTAACGGTTAACGACCAAGCCTTCAGGAAACACGATCTGAAATTGCTGTACGACGATCTCCCGGAACCGAGCCGTTGCCGGTTGGCGGCCGACTATCCCGCCATCGCGGCCGCCCTTGATTCCGGCCGCCAGACGTTCGGTAGCTGGCGCTACTTCGAGACCTCTGTCGGGGAATCCGCGGCTCAGGCGCTGATCGACACCGGACAGGCGCGCAACCTCGGCAAGGCCGCGCGAGTGATCCTTGACGAGGCGGAGATGGTCGGACTGGGGTGTGCGGTCAACCTCAAGGGCCGGCAAGACGTCCGGGCTTCCGGCGACGCCGGCAACTATCGGCAGCATCTGAAGATCGACGTCGAGGTCACGAGGCCCCTCCGAGCCACGATCCAGTGCCCGCCGCGCACAATCCCACCTATCCGTTTCCGCTTTCCTGATCCCGGTGCCGGCCCCAACCTAACGGCCGCCTGCAGCTCCAGCATCTGAAGCAGCTTGCCACGCACGCCGGGCACGCCATCGACCTCACGCGGGTCGGCCGCGCCGCCGGGCTGAACGCCTCACGCCGGTTCAACGCAGGCCGTCACCAGGCGATAACGCACTGCATCCGATGGCCAATCGTCTAGCTAGCCACTCCATCTTCCCTTTGGCGCCTCCGCGATTTGTCGCAGGTGCGGCGTCCTGGTGTCGAGTCGCTACCCGAACCAGATGCCGAGGTACTTGGTGAACCAGAACAGGCCGATATAGGTGCCCACGGCGGCCACGGGCAGGAAGGCGAGCAGCCGCCACGACCGGCGGGCGCCCGCCAGCGTGCACATGCGCCGCCTGCGCAGGTACAGGACCACCGCGGTGGCCGCGACGGCCAGGCCGAAGGCGCGGAACAGCCACGCGTAGCCATAGTAGAGGGTGTCGCCCAGCGTGACCGCCTCCGCGGCGGTGGCGATGCCGAGCAGCACCAGCACCACCGGCGACACGCAGCACATGATGCCGGCCAGCCCGGACAGCAGGCCGAACTTGATGCCCGTGCGGATCTCGCCGCCGTGTCCGGCGGCCTCGGCGTGCACGACTCCGCTCAGGCCGTGCGGATCTCGGCGATCACGGGCGCGTGGTCGCTGGCGATCATGCCGTCCTTCTTCTTGCGGTAGTCGCGGTCGATCGTGACCGCATCGGTCCTCTCCGCGAGCGGCGGCGTGGCCAGCAGGAAGTCGATGCGCAGGCCCAGGTTCTTGTGGAAGTTGCCGGCGCGGTAGTCCCACCACGAGAACTGCTGGAGCTCCGGGTTCACGGCGCGGAACAGGTCCACCGTGCCCAGGCCGAGCAGCGCCCGGAAGCGCTCCCGCTCCTCCGCGGTGTGGAAGATCTTCTCCCGCCACGCTTCTTCGTCCCAGGTGTCCAGCGCGGCCGGGCAGAGGTTGAAGTCGCCGCCGATCACCAGCGGACGATCGGGGCGCACCTCGCGCTCGGCGTAGCTCACCAGGCCGTCAAGGAAGGCCAGCTTGTGGCCGAACTCCGGGTGCTCGACGGTGCGCCCGTTGGGGACGTACACCGACACGCAGTCGAGCGGGCCGAGCCCGTCGACCTCGGCCCGCACGCCGATCAGCCGCGCGCCCTGCTCCTCCAGGCCCGGCAGGCCGCGGCAGGTGAACTCGGCGGCGCGGATGGTCTCCTCCCGGGCGAGGACCGCCACGCCGTTCCAGCTCTTCTGGCCGTGCGCGAGCGCGCGGTACCCGGCCTCGTGGAACTTGTCGTGCGGGAAGCGGTCGTCCGGCAGCTTCAGCTCCTGCAGCAGCGCAAGGTCGGGGGTGCGAGCCGCCAGCCAGTGCCGGACGAAGCCCAGCCGCGCCTGCATGCCGTTGATGTTCCAGGTGGCGATGGTCATGGCGCGCGCCGTCAGCCGTCCGTCCGCCAGCCGGCTTCGGCCAGCGCGGCGAGCCCGTAGTCGAACTCGCCTCTGATGTGCGGGATGTCCGGCATCCGGTACTCGAAGTCGAGCGACACCGTGCCCCGGTAGCCGGCCCGCTCCAGCGCCTCCCGGAACGCGGCGAAGTCGGCGGTGCCGCGGCCCGGCGTCAGTTCCAGGTCCTGGCGGAAGTCGCGCGTGTCGCTGCCGGCCGCGTCGCGCAGGTGCACGTGGCGCAGGCAGTCGCCCAGGAAGCCGAACAGGTCGTCCGGATCGTAGCCGATCACGCCCCAGTGGCTGGTGTCGACGGTGGCGGCTACCGCGGGGTGGTCGACCTCCTCGAACATCGCCTTGACGTGATCGACCGAGTCGGTGATCTGGAACAGGTGCGGCACCTCCAGGTGAATGTGCAACCCCAGGTCAGCGGCGATCCTCGCCTGTTCCCTGAACGCCCGTGCCGCCCCCTTCAGGTGGCGCAGCCACTCGCGTTCGTCGAGCTGCCGGCGGGCCGTGCTCATCGTCACCGTGCGCACCCCCAGGCGGGAGGCAAGCTCCAGGTACCAGCGGCCGAGCGCGACCGCTTCGCGCGCGTCGGCTGAGTCGGTGTAGTCGAAGAAGCGGTCCCGCCCCTCGGGCTCCCACCGTCCGAGCGAGATGTTGCAGGCGATCGGCCGCACGCCGTTGCGGTCGAGCGCGTCGGCCACCGCCTCGGCCGTGGTGTCGGGGTGGGGAAGGTGCACACAGAAGCTGCCCATGTGGCTGATCTCGACCTCGCCGAAGCCGGCGTCGGCCAACTGGGACAGTGCGGTCTCCAGTCCATACGCGGAGAAGCCGAGAGTGGTGGCGGCGTTAATCTTCATGCTCGGCCATAATGATGCGAATGGAGGACCGATGCTAACCCTGTTTGCCGAGCTCACCCGTGAGGAGGCGCGCGAGCGCGCCGCCGATTCGCTGGCGGTCGTGCCGACGGCGTCGATCGAACAACACGGCCCGCACCTGGCCGTCGTCACCGACACGCTGCTGGTGACCACGGTCGCCCGCCGCAGCGCCGAGGAGACCGGCGCCTCCGTGGTGGTCACGCCCACCGTCTGCTACGGGAACTCGCACCATCACCGCCCCCATCCCGGCGTGCTGTCGCTGCAGTCCGACGTCTTCCTGGCCACCACCCGCGACGTGATCGAGGGGCTGAGCCTGTCCGGCTACCGGCGCATCCTGCTGCTGAACGGCCACGGCGGCAACACGGCCGCCAACCAGGTCGCCGCGCAGGACGCGGTCAACCGCTACGGGCTGCCGGGCAAGGTGCACGCGGCCCCATACTGGGACGTGGCGCGCGCGGCCCTGGTCGCCGGCGGCCTGGAGAACGAGCGGCTCCCCGGCCACGCCGGCCATTTCGAGACCGCCATGGTGATGGCAGTCCGGCCGGAATTGGTGCGGCAGGAGGTGCTGGACGATCTGCCCGCCGTGGACCGCGAGCGGATCGGCCTTCCGGCCGGCAAGCCGGGCACCGCCACGCAGCAGAACCGCGACTGGGGGATCGGCCCGGGCTACACCGATGACCCGGCATCCGCGACGCCGGAGGCGGGGAGGCGCTACCTGCAGACCATCATCGAAGAGGTGAGCAGGCTGTACGCCAGTCTCTGAGGCCGGGGGCGGGACGCGGGCGGAGTCCCGGCGCTACGACCCGGTTTTCGCGTCTTCCTTCCCGGACGTGCTCTCCGGGCGCTTGAACAGCCCGTCCAGCGTGTCCTTGATCGAGTCGATCCCGCCCCAGACGGTCTCCTTGGCCTTCTCGAACCCTTCCTGGTAGCTGCCGGCCGCTTCCTTGAAGTCGGCGGCCGCGTCGTCCGGCTCCTGGCCGCGGCGCACGTAGTCGCCGTCCAGGACCGTCTGGTAGGAGCCGGCGTCCACCCAGGTCTTGAGCTCCGTCAGCCGCAGCACGGCGAACGGGTGGCGCTGGCCGAGCAGGTTGAGCACCTTGTAGACCTGATCCAGAAAGCCGGAGTCCTTGCGGTACTCCTCCGCCTGCTCGAAGAACGCGCCGATGTTGAGCTGGCTGGTGTCGCCGCCGCCGGCCAGCTTCATCAGCAGATCGTAGCTGCCGCCGGTCTCCTGGCAGACCAGCAGGCCGGCCCGGTCGGCGCTCAGCTCGCTCTTGCGGTCCCATTCCAGCAGCGCCAGCAGGATCGGCAGCACGATGAGTTGGCCGACGCGCACATAGGACAGCGACACCTGCAGCAGCATCGCCAGGAGCGTCTTGTACAGGGCATGCCCGCTCAGGCAGTGACCCAGCTCGTGGCCGATCACGGCGATCAGCTCGTCGTCGCTCATCGTGTGCACGATGGAGCTGGTCAGCGTGATGAACGGCTTGTCCACGCCGATGATGGTGCCGTTCAGGATCGGGTGCTGGACGATGTACAGCTCCGGCGTGTGCTCGGCGTCCAGGCAGGCGCTCGCCTCCTGCAGCAGCACGTTGATGCGCGGGAACTGGCGGTCGTTGACCCGCACGGCGGAGGCCAGGTGCAGGAGGCGCAACGACCGCTCGGTGGTCGAACCGATGAACTTGCGCAGCAGCTCGTCGAATCCCGGGATCTTCTTCAGGGCGTTGAGCGCCGCACGGTCCGCGGGATGTTCCCAGGTGCGCGGGCTGATCTCCGGAAAGGCGCGCTTCCCGGCCCGGCCACGCGATACGACTTCGGTGCTGCCCTGCTCGGCCATCGGTCCCCCTCCCGCGCCCGGCCGGCACGGGTCCGAGCAAACGTACGCCGGGGCGGGGGAGGGGGCAAGGTTGCCGGAGTACCGGTACACTGCGGCGGATGGCGAACGAAGCATCCACCGAAGGGCTCGCCGGGGCGCGCAACCGTTACGGGGACTTCATCATCGACGCCGGCAGCCTGCCGGCATCAGCGTCCGAGTTCGAGGAGCAGCTCGGCCGCGCGCTGCCGGACTGGCGGCCCGGCCACAAGGTGCTGTGGCTGGAAGTTCCGCTGCATGCGGTCGCGCTGATCCCGGTTGCGGTGGCGGCCGGCTTCAGATTCCACCACGCGCGGCCGGAGGCGGTCACGCTGACGCTGGCGCCGGCGCCGGACAGCTTCGTCTACCCGAATCCATCACATTACGTCGGCGCGGGCGGGGTGGTGATCGACGACCGGCGCCGGGTGCTGGTCGTCAGCGAGCGCTTCCGGGGCGACATGAGCCGGCCCTACTACAAGCTTCCCGGCGGGCTGCTGCACCACCGCGAGGACCTGGCCGACGCGGTGACGCGCGAGGTGCTGGAGGAGACCGGCGTGCGCACGCGCTTCCTGGCGATCAACTCGATCAGGCACCGCCACACCGGGGCGTTCGATCACTCCGACCTGTACATCGTCTGCCGGCTGGCGCCGCTCAGTCGGGAGATCGTCATCCAGGCCAGCGAGATCGAGGAGTGCTTCTGGATGCCGGTCGACGACTACCTCACCTCGGAGGACGTGCACGACTTCAACCGCCGCATCGTCCGCGACGCGCTGGTCAATCCCGGCCTGCCGTACTCTTCCATCGTCCCGGACGCCGAGGTATTCATGGCGGACGGGGCCGGCTGAGCGCGACGGGCGCTGCCCGCTACCCCTTCACCGAACCGATCATCGCTCCCTTGACGAAGTACTTCTGCAGGAATGGATAGAGCAGCAGGATAGGGGCGGTCGCCACCATCGTCGTGGCGAACTTGATGGTGTCGGCGATGTTCTCGTGATCGCCCATGGAGCCGACATCGCCGCCGGCGAGCATCGTGTCGGCGGAGTTGGCGATGAGAATCTCGCGGAGGATCAGCGAAATCGGATACTTGATACGATCGCGGAGAAAGATCATCACGTAGAAATAGCCGTTCCAGCGCCCGACGCCGTAGAACAGCACCATGGTGGCGACCACGGGCGCGGCCACCGGCAGGATGATACGGAACAGGACCGAAAAGTCGTGCGCACCGTCGATCTTCGCGGACTCTTCCAGGCTGTCGGGAATGGTCATGAAATAGGTGCGCATGATGATCAAGTTGTAGGCGCTGATCGCGAACGAGAGGATCACCGACCAGTGGCTGTTGAGCAGCCCGAGCGAGCGCACGGTCAGGTAGAAGGGAACCAGCCCGCGTTCGAACAGCAGCGTGACCACGGCCATCACCATGATGACCGGTTTCCAGTAGAGGTTCTTGCGCGACAGCACGTAGGCGGCGAAGCTGGTCAGCAGCAGGTTGACCGCGGTGCCGACGGCGACCAGGTGAATCGTGTTCATGAACCCGCGGAGGATCATGGGGTTGTTGAACACCAGCCGGTAGGCGGCGCCGCTGAAGCCCAGCGGACCCGCCAGCGGGCCGGTATGGGCCATCAAGCGATAGCCGTCGCTCAGCGACGCGACGAGCACGTAGTAGAGCGGATAGAGCATGGTGACGCACAGGACGATGAGGATTGCACCGTTCACGGAATCGAACAGCAAGCTGCCGACGGAACGCCGGTGATGAGCTGTCATCGCTGACGCTACCAGAGGCTCGTTTCGTTGACGCGGCGGCTGATCGCGTTGGCGATGACCACCAGCGCCAGGTTGATCAGGGAGTTGAACAGTCCCACGGCGGTGCCGTAGCTCCAGCTGAAGTCCAGCAGCCCCTTGCGGTACACGAACGTGGAGATCACGTCGGCCGTCTCGTAGATCGAGGGGTTGTACAGCAGGATGATCTTCTCGTGGCCGACGGTCATGAGCTGGCCCAGCCGCAGGATCAGCAGGACGACGATCGTGGGAGCGATGGATGGCAGGGTGATGCGCAGGAGCTGGCGGAACCGGTTGGCCCCGTCGATGGTGGCGGCCTCGTAGAGCTGCGGGTCGATCGCCGACAGCGCCGCCAGATAGATGATGCTTCCCCAGCCGATCTCCTGCCAGATGCCGCTGCCGATGTAGAAGCCGCGAAAGTAGCGGGGATCCTGGAAGAAGGGTATCGGCTCCGCGCCGAACCAGCCGCGCATGTCGTTGAACAGGCCGCCGCCTTGCGAGAATTCCAGCAACAGTCCGGCGACCACCACCAGCGAGATGAAGTGGGGGAGGTAGGTGAGGCTCTGCACGGCGCGCTTGAACGGGGTTACGCGCACCTCGTTGATCAGCAGCGCCAGGATGATCGGTGCCGGGAATCCCCACACGAGACTGAGGACGCTGAGCAGGATCGTGTTGCGAATGATGCGGAACGCGAAGTAGGACTGAAAGAAGTTCTCGAAGTACTTGAGACCAACCCACGGGCTGCCCAGAATGCCGAGGGCCGGCGTGAAGCGCTTGAACGAGATGACCAGCCCGAACATCGGGACGTAGTAGAAAATGAGGAAGAACGCCACCACGGGCACCGCCATCAGGTAGACGGTGCGGTTGCGGACGAAATCCTTCCTGAGCATGCCGCCGTATCCGGCTCCCAGGAACTTCGGCCGATGCACCAGCTCCGGCGTTACCGTACTCTCGCGTTCTGCCATCACGGTGTTCTCCTCCGGACAAGAGAGCGGCCCGGCATCGGTTGCCGGGCCGCTCCTAGGTATCGCACGGAAAGCCGGGCGTCAAAAGGGCGCGTCAGCGCGCGTTGTACCTCTCCAGTCCGGCCTGCTTGATCTCGATGGCGCGCTCGATGCCCATCTGCTGCAGCCGGTCCTGGAACGCGCCGAAGTTGACCAGCGGCTCCTGCCCGGTGATGAACTTGACGAACATCTCTTCCACGTAGGTCTCGATGTCGCTCAGCATCTCGGCCAGCTCCTCGGCTTCCTCCGGGGTTGCGGTCACCGCCGGCAGCATGTGCTTCGCCGCGTCGGTCTGCCCCCAGATCACGACCGCGTTGCGCTGCTGCGGGCGTCGCGCGTACTGGTACATGTAGCGCCGGTCCTGCACGATCGGACCGCTGTAGAAGGAACGGGTGTACAGGCCCCCCATCTGTGACAGGGTCCGGCCGTCGGGGTCGCTGTTCATGACGTCCGTGTAGACCGGCCAGCGTTCGCCCTCGAATCCCGGGTAGCTGGTCGACCATTCGTAGCTCTCTCCCTCAAGGCCGAAGTTGAACAGGACGTGCCCCTCATCTCCGTAGGCGAAGTCGGCGAACTCCGCGGCCAGCTCGACGTCGCGCGCCTGCGTCGTGATCGCCATGCCGCTGCCGCGCACCGGATTGTCGCGCTGGCCGAAGAACGGGGTGTCGCCCTCGTTGAGCACCGGGTAGGGGGCGGCGACGATGTCGAAGGTGCCCTTGCCTCCGTTGGCGTCCAGGTAGGCGCCGATGCCGGAGCCGGTGTACGAGGTCCAGGCGCCGGTTTCGCCGTTGAGGATCTTGGCGTTGAAGGTGTTGCGCTCGTTGCTGAAGAACTCCGGGTCCACCAGTCCGCGGTCGAACCAGTCCTTGAAGTACGCCAGGAAGTCGCCGAACGCGTCCTCGTAGGGGCCGAAGTGCACTTGGCCGCCGCCGTCCTGGTGAAAGCTCCAGGTGGTGCCGAACGGCTGAATGAAGGCGTTCCCCGGTCCGTTGATGCCACGCCCGCGGCGGAAGTTCGTGAACGTCAGAGGGTATTCGACCAGTCCCGCGGACTTCATGCTGGAAAGCACCTCGTCCCACTCGTCGAGCGTCTCCGGCACCTCCAGGCCGAGCTGGTCCAGCCAGTCGGAGCGGAGCTGCGGGCCGTAGAACACCATCAGGTAGTCGTCTCCGCGGATGAACGGGAAGATGTAGTGAGTGCCGCTGTCGGTCTTGACGGCCTTCAGCCACTCGGGATGCTTGGCGTACAGCGCGCTCAGGTTTGGTGCGTGGTTGGCGATCACGTCGTTCAACCGGATGATGACGCCGTCCGAGATCGCCTTCTCCGGGCCGCCGGGATACCCGGTCGTCCAGCGCGTGTAGATCATGTCCGGCAGCTCGTTGGACGCGATCATCAGGTTGAACGCCTCCGTATCCTGCCCCTGCGCCGGATGGATGAAGGTGACGTCGATGCCGGTGCGGCGCATCACCTCCTGGTAGAGCGGGGTTTCCGCCAGGTTCGTCACCGAAACCGACGCGTTGTGCCACAGCCCTTCCCAGATGGTCAGTTCTCGCGGGCCTTCGGCCGAGCTCTCGTCTGCCGGCGCTGCGAAGACGAGGCCGGCGGCGCAGAGAGCCGCCGCCACGATCAACAGTTTCTTCATGACAACCTCCAGTGTTGCGTGTCGATCGCACCATGGTCCCGTCTCCATCGGAGCCTGTAAATCGCGCAGTCGGCACATCCATCGCCGAAACGGAAGGTTTCGATATCGTATTTCGCAGATGGGTCGCGGATCGTGCAGCGGTCCCGTCAGACCGTTTGGCCTTGCAGCGTCGTCTTGTATTCGCCGGGAGTGACCCCTTCGTGCTCCTTGAAGCCGCGGATCAGGGCGTTACTGTCGGCGAAGCCGGTCCGCGCTGCGATCTCGCGCACCGTGAGCTCCGTCGTCTCGATCAGGCGTTTAGCCCCTGCGACGCGCAGGTTCTTGATGTAGCTGCTGATGCCGACGCCGAACTGTTCGCGGAAGAAGCGGCCGATGTAGGCGCTGTTGCGCTGCACGTGGTCGGCGACGGCCTCCGGACCGAGATTGCGCTCGTAGCAGTGCTCCTCGATGTACTCGACGATCGCCTGCCGCAGGTGCTCGGTATGCGACGTGCGCCGGCCGCGCACGTGCCGGCATACCTCGGTGAGGATCGTCTTCATCTCCTGCTGCAGTCGCTCCAGGGAGCGGCAGGCGGTGAGGCGCGCCACCGGCTCGATGCGCGCCCACAATTCGGCATCCTCCTCGCCGGCGAGCAACGAGTCCATCGTCTTGATCATGGTCGAGATCAGGTCGAACATCAGACAGCGCGCCATCTCGATCGACAGCCGCGGCTGCGCGAAGTTGGCGGCGTAGATCGATTCCAGTATGGCGTCGGCGGCGGCATCGTTGCCGGCCTTGATCGAGTTGGTCAGCCGGATCTCGTCGTCGAGCGGGTAGTGATAGGCCGGTCCCGTGATGACGACGTCGGTGAAGCGAATGGGGTCCGAGCCGCCCTTGACCAGCCGGTATGCCAGCGCGGCGCGGGCTTCGCTCAGCAACGCGGCGACATCCGCCAGCGAGTGCGCGTCGCTGACACCGACGGCCGAGGTGACGCCGAAGTGTTCCTCCAGGTCGCTCTTCATGCCGGCAAGCGCGGCGATCACGATCGTCGTGTTCGGCCGCTCCGTGCTCACCAGCAGGCCGGTTCTCCCGGCGAGGTCCGGCACCGTGAGGAGCTGCAGTCCGGGCGGGCGCCGGTAGCGGTCGAGATAGGCTTCCACCGACTCGCGCGACACCTCGGCAGGTTGGTCGATCTCCACCAGGGCGAGGTAGAGGGTTTCGTAGGTGAGCGCGAATCCGAAGCGCCGCAGGTTCGCCTGGGTCTCGCGGGCCCGATGGGCCCCGTCTCGGAGCAGGCGGCGAAGGTAGCTCTGCAGCAGCAGCGGCCGCGACCGGGTCAGCTCCTGGCGCAACCTGCGGTCTTCCCGCAGCGTGTTCTGCACGGACCCGGTGATGAGCGCGAACTCGTCCGATTGCAGCGTCAGGGTGCCGTCCGCGTCGGGCTTCACCAGCGCGATCAGGTCCTGGATCGGCCGGTACCGGATCGACGCCATCCAGTAGATGAGCAGTCCGCCGATGACCACACCGACGGCCAGCGCCAGGATCGCGTACCGGTAGAGGCCGGCGAACCGGTGTGCGTACAGGCTGCCGGGCACCAGGGAGACGTAGTACCAGTCGACGACGTCGGACCGCAGGGCGCTGACAGTGTAGGTCTGGTCGCCCAACGTGATCCGGTCGACGACTCCGTTGGCGAGTGCCCGGGCACCGGCGGCCTCGATCTCCTCCACGTCCATGGCGCTGTCCGACGAGGCGATGACGCCGAGTTCGGGGTGGTAGACCAGTTGCAGCGAGTCGGGCGTCCAGGCGGTCTCGGCGAAGATCTTCTCGAACAGGTCGCGGGCTACGTGGACGACCAGCCAGCCGTGCGGGGTGCCGATGCGCTGCCACGCCGGAAGCGGGGTGACCATCTCCACCGTGTCGCTGACCACCTCGGAGAGACTCATGCTCTGCGACGGGCGGAAACGCGGTCCGGTGACGTCCGCAAACGAGCCGAGCCACGCCTCGTAGTCGCTCTCCAACAGCGGCCTCTGCGCCATCTGGTAATTGGCGGTCGTGAAGTAGCCGCGGGGCGAGATCACCATGTCGAGCTTGGGGAGGTAGACGTAGAGATCGGCGCTGCCCGTGCTGGACGTGTCGTAGCCGTAGAGGTCGCTGGCGATCCGGTACGCGCGGTAGTACTCGTCGTTGGACACCGGCAGCGACTCGAAGAGCATGCCGCCGAGCGTGATGTGATTGGTGACCATGGAGTTGAGTTGCACGACGTCGCCCATGACGGTGTCGAGGAAGGACTTCATCTGCTGAAGGAGCAGCTCGTTGGCGCGGCCGGCCTCCGCGTTGAGGATCGAGCGTGCGCGGTTGAACACCAGCGAGCTGAAGACGACCGGGACGATCAGGATCAGCAGGAACGAGAGCAGGTAGGAGTAGAACAGCCGGCCCTTGTGACGTGACCCTTGCATACTCGGTTCCATCCAGTCTGCCGGGCACCGCCGTGCATCCTGAAAGTGTCCGCCCGCGCGGGAGTCATTCGCTGTGGCGCGACAATCAGGAGCTGGCTCGATGTCGCGGCTTGCCCGAAGCGTGGCCGCAAGGCCGGGGACTGTGCAAGGGGGTGCCGGTCATGACGGCTTGAGGTCGCGGCGGCCGACCACGCTGCAGATCGGGCAGTCGGCAGGCCGGTGGCGGCGTGCGGGGCAGTGGGTGCGGCCGAAGATGATGATCTGCAGGTGCAGGCGGCTCCATAGCCGCTGCGGGAAGGTGCGCTTCAGGTCGCGCTCGGTGCGCGCCACGCTGCGGCCCGGGGAGAGCCCCCAGCGGTACGCCAGGCGGTGGATGTGGGTGTCCACAGGAAAGGCGTCCGCGCCGAACGCCTGCGCCAGGACCACCTGCGCGGTCTTGGGCCCCACGCCGGGCAGCGCCTCGAGCTCCTCCTGCGTGCGCGGCACCCGGCCGCCGTGCCGTTCCAGAAGGATGCCGGAGGTCTCGCTGATGCTGCGCGCCTTGCTCGGCGCCAGCCCGCACGGCCGGATGATATCCTCGATCGTGGCGACCGGAAGCACGGCCATCGCCGCGGGAGTGCATGCGCGGGCGAAGAGCGCCGGGGTGATCTGGTTGACCTTGGCGTCGGTGCTCTGCCCGGACAGGATCACGGCCACCAGCAAGGTGAACGGGTCACGGTGGCGGAGCGGGATCGGCACGTCGCCGACCAGGTCGTCGAGCGCCTCGACGATGAACGCGGCCTTGGCGGTGCGGCTGCGCCGGTCGACGGCCGGGGCGGCCTCCAAAGTCGCTCTGGTCATCGTGCGGGGCGGACTATAGCATCGCCCGCACGGCAGGGAGGCGAGGAATGGAGACGGCGACGCTGGGCGGCGGATGTTTCTGGTGCGTGGAGGCGGTCTACCAGCGCATCTCCGGGGTGCGGCGGCTGATGTCCGGGTACGCCGGCGGCAAGCAGCGCAACCCCACCTACGAGGCGGTGTGCACGGGCCGCACCGGCCACGCCGAGGTGGTGCAGGTCGAGTACGACGAGAACACGCTGTCGTACGCGGACGTCCTGGAGGTGTTCTGGAAGGCGCACGACCCGACCACCCTCAACCGTCAGGGTGCCGACGTGGGCACGCAGTACCGGTCGATCATCTGCTACCACGACGAGCGGCAGCGCGAGATCGCCGTGCGCTCCAAGGAGCAGGCGGGCGAGCGCTTCCGCAAGCCCATCGTGACGGAAATCGTGCCGTTGGAGGAGTTCTACCCGGCCGAGCGCTATCACCAGAACTACTACAACCAGAATCGCCGCGCCGGCTACTGCCGCGTCGTGATCGCCCCCAAGCTCACCAAGCTGGGGATGCCGTCCTGACAGAAAGGACGGCGAGCACCGGAGCGCCCGCCGTCCTTGCATGAAGGCGAGCCGGCCGGAGCCGGCTCACCGAGCCTCGGAACCGGTCAGTTCGTCGGCATCGGCAGCGCGCCGGAGAGGATGTCCGCCACCAGCGGCGCCTTCTGCAGCTCGTCGATGACTTCCTGGCCGCCGTTGGCCAGCCACTGCTCGACGAACCCGGGCCATTCGGCGTCGATGTCGATCGAGCTGTCCGTCACCCACTTCCACCAGGTCTCCTCGCGGAAGGTCTGCAGGTTGCCGCCGTAGCGGGCCCAGAGCTTGACGTACTCGGTGCGGTTGAAGATGTCCTCGCGGTGGTCGCGCACGGCGATCTCCATCGGGTACGGCTCGCGCAGCATCATGGCCCAGTTGAAGCCCTGCGCCGAATTGATGGTCGCCCCGCCGGCGGCCTCGATCGGGATCCCGGGCTTCATCTGCGGGCACTGCCAGAACAGGTCGTGCCAGCTATAGGCGGTGTAGACCAGGCTGGTGCCGTTGCTGTGCCGCTCCAGGGTGGGGGTTCCCACCAACTGGGCGACGCTGCAGTCTCCGGGAGTGCCCAGCCAGGCATAGTTCTGGTCTTCGGCAAACGGGCCGCCGACCCCATAACCGACGGCGAGTACACCCTCCGGGTCGTGGTTGATGTAGTCGTACATCTGCAGGATGCGGGCCAGCTTCTCGTCGGAGACGCCGGTCTTGACGCTGAAGCCCTCGTGCGGATTGAGCACCGTGGAGCGGTTGTCCCACTGGCAGCGCATCTCACCGGTGGGGCCGTACGCCGGCAACATGGTCACGAAGCGCGCGTCGGGCACGGCGTCCCTGCGGATGATCGTGCAGTCGTCGTTGCCGCCCGTGAAGGCCGCCAGGCCGCACGGACCGCGCGCCCACATGCCGACCAGCCCGGCACGAACCTGCTGGCGCCACTCGGAGCGGCCGACCGCCGGCAGCGCCGGGTCCAGGATGCCGTCGGCGAACCAGCGCTGCAGGATCTTCAGCGCCTCGCGCGACTGGCTGGCGATGTCGACCTTGACGGTCAGCCCGGTCTCGATGTCCAGGTAGTTGTCGACGTCGTTGAGGCCGTAGGCCCAGAACGGGACCGCCGGGCCGGAGTGGTACAGCCACTCGCGTCCCTGGAACCCGCCGTGATCGCCGATGGTTCCGTAGGGGATCTCGTCACGCTTGCCGTTGCCGTTGAAGTCGGCATCCCGGAAGCCGTACATGGCGGTCTCCATCTCGTCCCAGTCGAAGTGCCCGGCCCACCAGAAGTACGTATCAGGGGCCGTCGGCTCGCCAAGGTCGACCATCTCCCCGGCGCGGTCCCAGCCCGGCGCCTTGGGGTCCAGCTCGGCCGGGTTGAGGCCGACCTGCTCCAGCCAGTCCAGGCGCATGATCAGGGTCGCGTCGCAGTGGTGCTGGTAATGCTCCCCGCGCGGGATGTTCATGTACTCGTCGGTGGTCCCCGGCGCCAGGCTCACGCCCCAGGCCAGCGGCCCCTGCTGGCTCCGGTAGGCGGAGTGCAGCGGCGCGTAGGTCTCGATCATGTCGCGCGGGATGTTGCGGAAGGCGCCCTTGTGGTACCAGTCGACCATGTCGATCCAGGTGTAGAACGCCTCCGGATACTCGCCCGAGGACATGAAGAGCTGCTTGGCGTCCTCGTCCGAGCGTGACACGCCCTTGGTCACGATGGTGACGTTGAACTTGTCCTCCAGGAATTCCTGAACGGCGTTGTTCTCTTCGGCCATGTCCGAGGTCAGGCCGCCCCACGAGATGGTCATGTGATCGTCGGTGGTGAACGAGAGCCGGTCGGTCTGGCCCTCCGCGAACGCCCAGCTCGCTGTCAGGAGCAGCCCGAGCGCTATGGCGAGAGACTTTCGTTGCATGTCTTCTTCCTTGTTGATCGTGCGTCGCACGTGATCGCTCATCCCCGACGGCGGCCCGGGCCGGGTCCGGCGTGCACGGTTAACAGTAACGGCGCGCGAGTCCTCCGTCGTGATCGCGCCTTATCCTTTCAACGACCCCAGCATCACCCCCTTGGCGAAGTACTTCTGGATGAACGGGTAGATGAAGATGATCGGCCCGATGGTAATGACGATGGTGGCCGCCTGGACCGCCTCCGGCGGGAACGGCTCGATGTCGATGCCGGCCAACCGCATCTGCTCCCACCAGTCCTGCAGAACCGCGACCCGCAGGTCGGCAATCAGGTCGCGGATCATGAGCTGCAGCACGCGCAGATCCCTGCTCCGCGAGTACACCATGGCGTCGAACCAGCCGTTCCAGTGCGCCACGGCCGAGAACAGCGCGATGACGGCAATGGCCGGCTTGGACAGCGGCGTGATGATCCGCCAGAGCACCTGCCAGTAGGAGGCACCGTCGATCACCGCGGAATCCTCCATCGCCTGGTCGATCGTCATCAGGAAGTTGCGGGCGATGATGACGTAGAACACGTTGACGCCGATCACGGTCGCGCTCCCCATGGCGATCGTCAGGATCAGGCGCGTGTTGATCAGCCCCAGCCCACGTACCAGCAGGAAGGTCGGGATGAGGCCGCCGTTGAAGAACAGCGTGAGGACGTAGATCGTGGTCAGCACCCGCCGTCCCGGCAGGTCTCGCTTGGACAGGGCGTAGGCGCCGGTGAAGGTGACGAACACGGCCCATGCCGTTCCCGCCACCACGCGGAAGATGGTGTTGAAGTAGGCCAGTCCGACCCGTTCCTCCTCGACCGCGTAGACCCACGCCTCGGTGCTGAAGCGCCGGGGAAACAGGTGGAAGCCGAGCCGGTAGATGTCCTCGGCCGAGGAGAACGACTGCATGATGATCGTCCAGAACGGGTAGATGAAGGTCAGGCTGAGCAGGAAGAACAGCCCGTAGTTGCAGGCGTCGAAGATCAGGCCGCCGGCCGACCGCTTGCCTATGACCGCGGGCATGGTTCCGCTTGCATCACCAGATCCCGTAGGCGCCGTAGCCCATGCGCCGAACCAACCAGTTTGCGAACAGCAGCACGATGAGCCCGGCGACGTTCTGGAACAGGCCCACCGCGATGGTGTAGTCGTACTGCGCGTTCACCACGCCGGACCGGTAGATGAACGTGCCGAAGATGTCGACCTTGGACATCACCGACGCGTTGGACATGTTGAAGATCTGGTCGAAGGCATCGTCGAACAGGTGTCCGACCTGCAGCAGCAACAGGATGGTGATGACTGGCACCAGCGCCGGCAAGGTGACGTGCAGCACCTTGTGGAAGCGGCTGGCTCCATCGATCTCGGCCGCTTCGTAGAGGTTGGGATCGACCGACGACAGCGCCGCAAGGTACAGGATCGTTCCCCAGCCCACGCTCTGCCATATATTGGTGACCACCATCAGGCCGCGGATCGTGGGCTCGTGCGTCAGCCAGTTGATCGGCTCCAGCCCGAGCTGCACGAAGGTCCAGGCGATCGGCCCGCGCTTGAGATTGAGGATCTGCGCGAAGATGCCGCCCAGGATCACCCAGGAGACGAAGTGAGGCAGGTAGCTGACGCTCTGCACTGTCCGCTTGTACCAGGGCGAGCGCATCTCGTTGAGAAGCAGCGCCATGACGATGGGAGCCGGGAACGCGAACAGGATGCGCAGGATGCTCAGCCAGACGGTGTTGAACAGCACCCGCCCGAAGAACGGATCGGTGAGCATCCGCTTGAAGTGGTCGAAGTTGTTCCAGGGACTGCCGAGCCAGCCGTTGTGCAGGCTGAAGTCCTTGAACGCCAGGCTCATGCCGTAGATCGGCACGTAGCGCCACAGGATCACCATGGCCAGAGACACCGACAGCAGCAGGTAGAACGAGCGCATGCGCAGCGCCCGCGCGATGGTCTGGCGCCGGAGGATGCGCCGGTAGTCGCTCCCGGCGGCGCCGTCGACCGCTCGCTCAACCGGCGGGGAGTCGGCCATGGATCAGGCACTCACCTCGTTCGCTGCAATAAAGTCGAAGTCGATGTCGTCCCCCAGGCCGGGGCGCTCCGGCACGTGCACGTAGCCGTCGGCGTCCAGGGGGTCGTACTGGCTTTTTTGCCACGGAAAGGGGACCTCGAAGTCACGCATCGGATGGACCAGCCCGCGCTCGTAGTACTTGCCGTTGATCCCCATCGCGCACAGCACGTGCATGTTGTCCGGGCCGCCGCTGTGCACCTCCATGCGCATGCCGTAGGTCTCGGCCAAGTGGATGGTCTTCATCATCTGCGTGATGCCGCCGGAGCCGGCGGCCGCCCGCAGCATGTCACAGCCGCCTCGCTCGGCCCACTGTACACGGGTCAGCGCCCCGTTCTCGGCGTGCTCGGGACCGCAGATCGCCAGGTCGTCGAGCTTGCTGCGCAGCCAGACGTAGCTGGCCAGCCGCGACTCGTTCATGGGCTCCTCGATCCAGACGTACCCCAGGCGCTGGCACTCCCGGGCCAGGTAGAGCGCCTCGTGGCGGTCGTAGTGGTGGTGGGCGTCCAGCATCAGGTCGATGTCGGGGCCGACCGCCTCGCGCACGGCCGCGCACAGCGCCGCCTCGTGCTTGACGTCGGGCTCCGGGATGATCGGCGGCATCCAGGTGTGCAGCTTGACGGCGCGGTAGCCCTGCGCGACGAGCTGCTCGGCGAACGCCGCGTACTCCTCGATCGTGCTCAGGCCGCCGGGGACGTCGTCGCCCGGCATGGTGCTCGCGTAGGCCAGCACCTTGGTGCGGGCGGCTCCGAGCATCTTGTAGACGGGGATGCCGAGCGTGCGGCCGGCCAGGTCCCACAGGGCGTTGTCGACCTGGCCGATCGCCATCTCGCTCAGGTTGGTGAGCTTGCCGATGCGCTGCATGCGCTGGTGCAGCATCTCGCGGAAGAACGGATCCTCGCCGATCAGCGCCGGTTTCAGCAGGCCCTCGACCAGATCGGGCGTGCAACCGCCGCAGATGAAGTAGCCCTCGGCCCCCTCGTCGGTGACCACCGTGAGCAGGCGGTTGGTGGCCCAGTGCTCGTCGCCGACGTGGGGGTGCCCCTCGTAGTCGCGGACGGTTCGGGTGCGGAAGCGGAACGTGGTCAGCTTGAGGTCGGCGATCTTCATCGTCCGAGGATACACGTTACGAAGTCTCCCGGATCGGCTCCCTCGGGTCCGCCGCGCCGCGGACGCCCACCGCCGCCCAGTGGAGGGTCGGCGCCACGACCAGGGCGGCCATGGCCCACAGGGCGGCCGGGATCGACGCCCACTCCAGCACCGCGCCCACGCCGGCCGAGCCGGCGGCGCCCAGCAGGGTGAGCGCGGCGTGCTCGGTGGCGATCACCCGGCCGCGCAACTCCTCCGGAACGGTCTCCAGCAGGAGCTGGGTGCTGAAGACCCAGACCAAACCGCCGCCGACCCCGCGCAGGGTCGAGCCGACCAGCACCAGCGCGAAGCTGGCCAGCGGCGCGGCCAGCGCCAGGGCCGCGATCATGGACACGTAGCCGGCAAGCATCGTCAGCCGCATGGCGCGGTGGTCGTCCCCGACCAGCCAGCGCGCCACCACCGGGCTGAGGCCGGAACCGACGCCGCCGGCGGCGAACAGCAGGCCCAGCGCGATCCCGTGGCCCTGCCCGACGGCGATCGCGGTGCCGGCGATCGCGACGCTCGCGACCTGGAACCCGGAGAAGAAGAACAGCAGGAAGCCTTTCTGCAGCGCCACGGCCAGCACGCGCTGCTGCCGCCACAGGTAGCGCAGTCCGTCGGCATACGCGCTGGCGCCGGCGCGAACGGCCGACGCCACGCGTGCCGTCTGGCCGTCGGGGGCGGCGGAACGTCTCGGGGGCGTGTACGGCATGCGTACCAGCAGCACGGCGGACAGCGCGTAGGTCGCGGCGTCCACGATGAACGCCGCCTGGATGCCGAACAGCCCGGCGAACACGCCGCCGGCCGCGGCGCCGACCGTCATCAGCGTCGACCATGTCACCGAGGTGAGCGCGTTCGCCGCGCCCAGCATGCGGCGGGTGGCGACTTCCGGCAGGATCGCCACCCGCACCGGATAGAACACCCCGCTGATGCCCACCTGGACCGCGGTCAGCACGAACAGCAGCCATATCTGACCCGGTGTGCGGACCAGCAGGAAGCCCAGCACCACGGCGGCGCGCAACAGGTCGGTGACGATCAGGATGCGCTTGCGGTTGAAGCGGTCGCCCAGCACGCCGGCCAGGGGGCTGGCCACGAAGGCGCCGAGCATGCGGATGGCGAACAGGGCGCCGAGCGCCGCGCCGGCGCCGCTGAGCTGCGCCAGCAGCGACGCCGACGCGATGGTGTTGAACCAGTCGCCGAACAGGCTGGCGATCTGGGCGAACCACAGCAGGCGAAACGCTCGATTGGTGCGCAGCAACTCCCCGTAGCCGCCCGTCCCGGTCCGACGCGACATGCAGGCGATCCTAACGGTCGCGGGCCTGCTTCGTGCGAGCGCCGGCGCCGGTTAGGATCGGCGGCCAGAGACGATGACCCTGCGCGCACTGATCTTCGACTTCGACGGCCTGATCGTCGACACCGAGTCGTCCTCGCTGGCGGCGGTCCAGGAGGCGTATCGCCGCCACGGCCACGACCTCCCGCCGGCGCTCTGGCAGCGCTGCGTGGGATCCATCGTCGATCCGTACGATCACCTGCAGCAGCTCGTCGGTCCCGGGGTGGACCTCGCGCCGGTACGCGAAGAGGTGCGCATCCTCAAGCATGCCGCCGACGCGCGTCTCGGACCGTGCGCGGGCGTGACGGAGCTGATCGGCGCGGCGGTCGCGGCCGGATTGCGGTTGGCGGTGGCATCGTCGTCGTCGCGCCGCTGGGTCGAGGGCCACCTGCAGCGCATCGGCGCACTGGAGCCCTTCCACGCGATCCGCTGCCGCGACCACGTCCGGCAGACCAAGCCGGCGCCGGACGTCTACCTGGCCGCGCTCGACGGCGTCGGCGTGAGCGCGTCGCAGGCGGTCGCGTTCGAGGACTCCCCGAACGGGTCGCAGGCGGCCAAGGCGGCCGGCATCTACACGGTGGCGGTGCCCAATCCGGTCACGCGCGGCTGGGCATTCGATCATGCCGACCGGGTGATCGACTCGCTGGCGGGAGTGACGCTCCAGGCGGTGAGTGGCTGGCTTGCCGCCGCGCCCGCGTAGGCGTCGATGCCGAGCGAAGGCGAAGCGCTCGCGGCGCTGGCCGTGCCCCCTCCGGTGCGGCCGATGCTGGCCAAGGCCATGCACGCCCTGCCCGACGGACACCATTGGATCTTCGAGCCCAAGTGGGACGGCTTCCGCACCTTGGTATTCCGTTCCGGCGCCGAGTTGCTGCTGCAGAGCCGCGACCTGAAGCCGATGAACCGCTACTTTCCCGAGCTCCTGGAGCCGCTGGCGGCGCACCTCCCGCAGCGGTGCGTGCTGGACGGCGAGGTCGTGGTCGCCACCGATTCCGGGCTCGACTTCGAGGCGTTGCAGCAGCGCATCCACCCGGCGGCATCGCGCGTGGCCATGCTGGCCGAGCGCACGCCGGCCGCGTTCGTGGCGTTCGACGTGCTGGCCACGGACGACGCCGACCTTTCAGCGGCCGGCTTCGCCGAACGGCGCGAGGCGCTGGAGGGCGTCATGGCCGGCTGTGCGCCGCCACTGCACCTCACCCCCATGACGCGGGACCGGGCGGCCGCGCAGGACTGGTTCGAGCGCTTCGAGGGCGCCGGACTGGACGGGGTGATGGTCAAGGATCCGGCGGGCCGGTACCAGCTTGGCAAGCGCTCGATGATCAAGGTGAAGCCCAAGCGGACCGTCGACTGCGTGGTAGCCGGGCTGCGCTGGCACAAGAACGGACCGGGCACCATGGTCGGATCGCTGCTGCTCGGCCTGTACGACGACCAGGGGAAGCTCCACCACGTGGGGGTCGCGGCCAGCTTCCGCGAATCCTACCGGCGGGAGCTGGTCGAGGAGCTGGCGCCGCTGCGCGACGGCATCGACGGCCATCCCTGGCACGGCTGGATCGAAGCTGCCGGCGCGGCCGAGGGCCGGCCCGGCCGGGTGCCGGCCGGTCGGAGACCGGGCGGCATGAGCCGGTGGAGCCAGGGCAAGGACCAGAGCTGGGTGCCGCTGCGCGCCGAGCGGGTGGTCGAGGTCACCTACGACCACATGCAGGGCAGCCGCTTCCGGCACACCGCCCACCTCGTGCGGTGGCGCTCAGACAAGGCCCCGCGCGAATGCACGTACGAGCAGCTTGCGGTCACCGCGCCGGTGGAGTTGAGCACGATCTTCAGGGCATAGCTGGGGCTGTCAGCAGTCGCGTCCACGAGTGATGGCGCACTGGCGTCACCCGGTTCGCCGCGAATCTCCACCACGCTGCCGCCGAACCCACTCGGCAGGGTCCGCGTCCCACTCGTGACCTTTGTCGGAGATCGCACCGAGCGCGGCTTCGATGTCGTCCCAATGCCGCTCGTCCTCCAGCGCTCGCCGGATCACCTGCGTGATGAACGCACTGCGCCGTCGCGGGCCGGCTCGGCGGTCGAGCTCGGCCACCAGATTGTCGTCCAGGGCTATGTGCAAGCGCATGGGTCAGGGCAGCGCACGGAGCAGCTACGGCGTTGCGAAGGCACCCGGCCACGGTTCGGCGCCGGTTTCCACGTCCTGGTACTCTTCCTTTTCCTTGTACGGCTGCAGGCCGCGCGCCACGTAGTTGGCGAGCGCGTGCGGGTGATCGGCCGTGCAAGTGTGCAGCCAGACGCGCCCGCTGCCGATCGTGCGCCCGCGCTCCACGGCGTCGCAGAGCAGGCGGCCGCCCAGGCCGCGGCCTGTGAACGACGGGAATATCCCGAACTGGCGTACCTCCACACCGTTTTCGCCCTCGTCCACCAGCTCGAAGTAGCCGGCCACGGTACCGGTGACGTAGGCGACCCAATACTCCCTGCTCCCGTCGGCCAGGTCGCGCTCCCACTTCGCGTAGCTCCACCCCACGCGCCGCGTCCAGTTCCAGGGGTAGCCGACCCCCCGGTACAGGAAACGGGCGAAGTCGGGCGTGATCGCCACGGCCTGGCGCAGCTCGTAGTCGGGGCATGGGCGCGACGGAGGCCGTAGCGGCGCGTCGGCCGTGATCTCCAGGTAGGTGGTGCGTACCAGCGTTCGGGTTACCGGCATGCGACAGATGGTGCCCGTCGAACCACGGGCCGTCGAGGGTGTTTCGGAACCGGCGCGTTTGACCCCTTGGGGCAGGTCGCCTACCGTCGCCGAGCGCGGCCGGCCGCGGGAAGGAGGCAACGGTGGCAACGGATCTGGCGAGTCATATCGAGGAGACGCCGCTGGTCGACACCCACGAGCATATGAAGCGGGAGCCAGCATGGGTGGACGACGGCCCCGACATCCTCCAGGACCTGTTCGGCAACTACGTCGGGGCCGACCTGCGAACCGCCGGCGCTTCGGAGGAGGCGATGCAGCGTCTCTTTGACGGCTCCGATCCGGACATCGCCGGCCGGTTTCGGGGGATCGAGGCCGCTTGGCGGGCCACGCAGTTCACCGGCTACGGCGAGGCGGTCAGCCTGATCGCCCGGCACGCCTACGGCCTGGACGAGCTGACCGCCGGCGGCCTGGCCGCCGCGCACGGCAGGACCGCCGAGTTGCGCGCGCCGGGCGAGCGCTACCGCCTGCTGCACGACGTGGCCAACCTCGACCAGGTGCAGACCGACGACGGCCTCTGGGAGTGCGCGCCGGACGCATCCGGACTCGACTTCTTCCTGTACGACCTCTCCTGGTTCAGCTTCTGCCGCGGCGACCTCGATCCTCGGGCCATCCACGCGGATACCCGGATCGAGGTGACAGACCTGCCGTCGCTGAAGCGTGCCATGGAAGCGATCTTCGCGAAGCACGCGCCCTGCGCGATCGCGGTCAAGGCCCAGCACGCGTACGCGCGCACCCTGAACTGGAGCGAGCGAAGCGACGCGGACGCGGCCACCGCCCTGGACGCCATCCTCCGCCGCCCCAAGGACCAGGTCGACCTGGACACCTGGCTCTGCCTGGGGGACTGGTGCTGGGCGCGGGGCGTCGAGTTGACGATCGAGCACGACCTGCCGTTCAAGATCCACACCGGCTACTACGCCGGCAACGACCGGATGCCGGTGGAGTTCATTCCCGCCGGCAACATGTGCGCGCTGTTCGCCCGCTACCTGGACGCGAAGTTCGTGCTCATGCACATCGCCTATCCCTACTGCGACGAGCTGGTGGCGCTGGCCAAGCATTACCGCAACATCTGGGTCGATCTCTGCTGGGCGTGGAGCATCGATCCGTACAGCTCCCGCGACTTCGTGCGCCGTTTCATCCACGCGGCGCCGATCAACAAGCTGTTCGCCTTCGGCGGCGACACCGGCTGGCCGACCAGCGCGATGGCCTATGCCATGCAGGCGCGCCGTGGCATCCGCGCCGCGCTTGAAGCCGAGGTCGCCGACGGCGACCTGACCGAGAAAAAGGCGATGCAGGTCGCCTCCCGCATCATGCGCGACAACCAGTACGAGTGCTTCGACCTGGAAGGGACCCGCGCCAACATCCGCAGTGCGGCCGCGGCGTAACAGAATGCGTATCGCCGACGTCGTCACCTACGCCGTGCAGCCGGCCGGCATGCCGTTGATCGTCGCCAAGGTCGACACCGATCAGCCGGGCCTGCACGGCTGGGGTTGCGGCACCTTCACGCAGCGGTTCCGTGCCGTCGAGGCTGCCATCGAGCGCCACATCAAGCCGTTCGCGATCGGCCGCGACGCGGAGGCCATCGCCGACTTCTGGCACAGCGCCATGCACGACAGCTACTGGCGCAACGGCCCGGTGCTGAACAACGCGGTGAGCGCCGTGGAGATGGCGCTCTGGGACATCAAGGGCAAGGCCGCCGGGCTGCCGTGCTACCAGCTCTGGGGCGGCCGCAGCCGCGGCACCGCGGCCGTGTACGTCCACGCCGACGGAAGCGAGCCGCAGGAGGTGCTGGACCGGGCGCTTGCCTTCTGGGAGCGGGGCTTTCGCCACATCCGCTGCCAGATCGGCGGCTACGAGGGAGTCGACGCCGGCCGGGTCGGGAGCGCGGCCGGCAGCCTGGCGGACGCCGGCGGCAGCGGCTCGGCGTTCTTCGATCCCGGCGAAAAGCTGCTCCGGGTGCCGGAACTGTTCGCGCACGTGCGTGCCGGACTGCCGCCGGAGGCGGAGCTGCTGCACGACATCCACGAGCGGCTGGCGCCGATCGACGCGGTGTGGCTGGCCAAGGCGCTGGAGCCGTACCGTCTGTTCTTCCTGGAGGACCCGCTGGCGCCGGAGGACCTCGCCTATTTCCGCATGATCCGAGGGCAGTGCGCGGTGCCGCTGGCGATGGGCGAGCTGTTCGTCCATCCGCTGGAGGTCGAGCCGCTGGTCAGCGAGCGGCTGATCGACTTCGTGCGCGTGCACGTCTCCACCTACGGCGGCATCACCGCGGCGCTACGGCTGGCGCACCTGTGCGCGGCCTTCGGCGTGCGCACCGCTTGGCACGGACCGAACGACGTGTCCCCGATCGGCATGGCCGCGAACGTCCACCTGGACCTGCACGTGCCGAACTTCGGCATCCAGGAGTGGGCGTTCCGCGCCCCCGCCGAGGAGGATCTGTTTCCCGGCATCCCGGAGGTCTCCGACGGCGCCGTGAACGTGAACGAGCGTCCGGGATGGGGCATCGAGATGGACGAGCGGCTGGCCGCCCGCTTCCCGTGCGACGACCGCGCCAGCCTGCGGCCCGTGCCCCGACTGGCTGACGGCACCAGCCGTCCGTTCTGACGCGGTATAACCAACCTGCGCCGCGACCGTTACAGCGGCGTGCGGCTGTCGCGGCTGTAACGCATGCGGCAAGGCCGAGGGGCGCATGGGGGAGTTGCTGGACGTGTTGGCGCCGGCTCTTTCGTCGGTGCGCCGCCCGAAGAGCCATTACCGAGGGCCGCCGTCTGGGCGCCGACGCCCGGGCGCAGGAAGCGAAGCGATGCCCGGGCCTCTCATCCACACGAAACCCGGAAGAGCCTCAATGAATGGATCATTTACCGCATGTGTCCTGAGCACGCGGGGCGACGACCCCCAAGGGCCGCCGCCCGTCGCGAGCTACACGTACCACCCTCGGCAGCGCTTACCCTTCGCCATGCTCGGGCTTGCGCCACTGATTCGGCGCTTCGTCGTATGATCCCGACCTTGGCTCGCGCCGGGGCAAACTCTCGTCTCTGTCGGGAATCGTCCATCCACCTAGATCCCCTGCTACCAGCATTTTTGAACCATCGCGTCCGTCGTCCGAGGTATAGGATTCTCCAAGGTCGGACGGCTCCGGGTCGAGTTTTTTAATCAGAAAATCCACAAAAACTCCTATCGCTCGCAACGGTTTCAGCATGCGTTCCTCCTCTTAGCCAGGGAGCCCTTCCGTACCGACTCTTGGATGGGCAGCCCCGTGCACCACTCATACCCCGCAACGGCCGAACCGCTCCAGCACCGGCGGCTGAGGAAGGCATGTCGGAGTCGAATAAGGTCTCTGCCACTCCGCATCGGCTCTCGGGCGTTCGTGTGGTACGTCCTCAGAGTCTACTCCGAGCTTCCGGACTTCGCGTACCGCCCAAGCGTAGTCGAATTCATCGACAGCGTTGGACAGCAGAAATTCCGCTTTGCGTTCGGGGGAGTACTCCTCGACCGGCATCCGATCGGCTGCCGAGTCGTCTTTGGCGGTGTTCGCCGGCATGGCGTTGTTATCAGGATCGGTGATCACAGGTCGGACGCTCCTTCGGCCACGCATAGCGTCGGGTTGGGTAACGGTGCACGTCAAGGATCGCCGGTCGGTGGGTTCCATTCCACGGAGGGGTCGTAGTCGGGGTCGGGCGGTTCCTGCGGGGGGCGCTCGGCCTCCGGCACGTGGCGGAGGTTGACGCGGATGCGGGTCCAGATCGAGTGGCGGCCGCGCATGGCGTCGACCAGCACGTCGTCGGGCTGGAGGCAGGCCGCCGCCTCGGGGTGGCGCGCGCGCCAGCGGTCCAGGCCGGCCTGCGCCTCCGCTTCCGTTTTCGCCTGGGCGATCACGATCAGCGGCATGGCCGAGCGGCGCCGGCCGGTGGGCGAGGGGTCGCTGCGCCGGCGTGACGGGTTCACGCGCCGCGGCTCGCCCCGCTGCCGGGCGAAGTGCGGGGGCCACGGCGCGTCGCCGCCCAGCCCCTCCGCCTCGTGGCGCGCGGAAACCTCCAGCAGCGACTCCAGCGATCCCGGGTGGGCGTCCATGCCGGCGGCGGGGTCGCCGGCCTCGCGCAGCCGCGCCGGCATGGTGCGCAGCGTGAAGTCGGCCGGGTCGCAGGCCGGCACCTCGTCCCAGGTGAGCGGGGCGGACACCATCGCCCGCTGGTTGGGCCGCACCGAGTAGGCGGCGGCGATGGTGCGGTCCTTGGCGTTCTGGTTGTAGTCCAGGAACACGCCGACCCGTTCCTCCTTCCACCACTTGCTGGTGGCCAGGCCCGGGGCGCGCCGCTCCACCTCGCGGGAGACGGCGAGCGCGGCGCGGCGCACCTCCGTGAAGCCCCAGCGGGGCTCGATCCGGGCGTAGACGTGCATGCCGCGCGAGCCCGAGGTCTTCGGCCATCCGACCAGGCGGTTCTCCTCCAGCACCTCGCGCGTGACGGCGGCGACGCGGCGCACGTCTTCCCAGGGGACGCCCGGGCACGGGTCCAGGTCGATGCGCAGCTCGTCCGGGTGCTCCATCCCACTGGTGCGCACCGCGTGCGGGTTCAGGTCGATGTTGCCCAGGTTGGTCATCCAGGCGAGCTGCGCGGGCTCGGTGACCACCAGCTCGTGGGCGGTACGCCCGGACGGGAAGCGCAGCTCCACGGTCGGCACCCAGTCCGGGCGCTTGGCCGGCGCGCGTTTCTGGAAGAAGCCTTCGCCGGTGATGCCGTCCACGTAGCGCTTGAGGACGATGGGCCGGTCGTAGACGGCGCGCACCGCGCCCTCGGCTACCGCCAGGTAATAGCGCACCAGCTCCAGCTTGGTGATGCCCGCCTCCGGGAAGTAGACCTTGTCCGGGTTGGAGACGCGCACCTCGCGCCCGTCGACGTCGAGCGTCTCGGGCGGTGTCCTGCTGGCCACTACGGACACTATCGCCCAAAACGCGTCGCCTGTGGGTTCCGCTTTGGTAGGCTGTGCGCGTGCCGGAGTTGCAGGGGCGGGTTTCCGCGGACGCGATACTGGAAGCGCTGGACGAGTTGCGCACGCTGACCGTGCTCGACGACGGCGCCCAGTCGTTCCGGGCGCGCGCCTACGGGAGGGCGCTCGCCGTCCTGCGCGACGAGGTGGGCGAGGCCCTTCCGGCCATGACCGAGGCGGAGCTGGTGGCGCTGCCGGGCGTTGGCGCGACGATCGCGCGCAAGATTCGCGAGTACGTCGACACCGGCACAATGGCCAAGCTGAAGCGGCTACGGGAGCGCTATCCACCGGAGTATCAGCGGCTGGTGAGCATGCCGGGCGTCGGTCCGAAGACGCTCGCCCGCCTGCGTCGCGAGCTGGGCATCGACTCCCTCGACCGGCTGCAGCACGCTCTGGCGAGCGGCGCGGTCGACGCGCTGCCGGGGCTGGGCAAGGGCGTCAAGGCGGCGCTGGCGCGGGGCGAGCGGTTCCTGGTGGAGACGGGGCGCGACGCGTGGCCGATCGCGCGGGTCATGCCGGTTGCCGAGCGCATCGCTGCCGAGCTGGCTCAGGTGGCCGGAGTGGAGCGGGTGCAGGTGTCGGGGGAGCTCCGCCGCCTGCTGCCGATGGTGCGCGCGGCTCGGCTGGTGGCCGCCGCTGCCGATCCGGCGCCGGTGCTGCGCCGTTTCGCTGCGGTGCCGAATGCCCGCACGACCGAGGCCGATTCCCGAAGCGCCACGATCGTCACCCATCGGGGCGTGCCGGTGCGGCTGGACGTGGTGCCGGCGGAGCGGTACGCGGTCGCGCTCTTTCTCACCACCGGCTCCGATCGGCACCTGCAGGAGCTCGCCGGCCGGACAGCCGGGCGCGGCCTGCGGCTGGACCCCGACCGGCTCGATCACGCGGACGGCGCGCCGGTCTGCGTCGCCGACGAGGCTGAGATCTACGGAAGGCTGGGACTGCCGTTCGTCCCGCCGCCGGCTCGGGACGGAGCAGGCGAGGTCGATGCCGCCGCGGCGGGCCGGTTGCCGCCGCCGGTGTCGCTGGCGGACATCAGGGGCGACCTGCACCTGCACACGGACCTGTCCGGGGACGGGGTGTCCACCCTGGCCGAGGTCGTGGGCGCGGCGCGCGAGCGCGGCTACGCTTACCTGGCGGTCACCGACCATGCCGAGGCGATCGGCCGCAACGGCGCGAGCCGCGAGGGCCTGCTGGAGCAGCGCCGACGGCTCGCACGGGAGCAGGAGCGGCATCCCGACATCCGGCTCCTGCACGGGGTGGAGCTCAACATCGACCTTGACGGCGGTATGGACTACGACGCCACGTTCCGAGGTGGCTTCGACTGGTGCGTCGCTTCCGTCCACTCCGGGTTCGAGCTGGACCGGGAGCGCCAGACCGAGCGCATCATCGCCGCGATGCGGGATCCTGCCGTGAACGTCATCGGCCACCTCACCGGGCGCATGATGGGCAAGCGGCCGGCCGTCGAGCTGGACTTCGAGCGGATCGTCGACGCCGCCGTCGCCACCGGCACGGCGATCGAGATCAACAGCGGGCTGCCGCGCCTCGATCCGGACGCGGCGCTGTTGCGGCAGGCGGCGCGGGCGGGCGTCACCTTCGTGATGAGCACCGACGCCCATCACGTGCGGGAGTTCGACCGCATGCGCTGGGGGGTGCAGCTCGCCCAGGGCGGCTGGGTTCCCGCAGAGGCGATCGCCAACACATGGCCGGCGGAGCGCTTCCTGTCCTGGGTGCGCGACGCCCGCGCCGGCTGACCGAGACCATGCGGGACAGATTCAGCCGCGGCGAGCGCAGTTGGGTCCTGTACGACGTGGCCAACTCCGCCTACTCGCTGGCGGTCACCACCGCGGTGTTCCCGCTGTTCTTCAAGACCGAGATCGCCGCCGGGGTTCCGGGCGCCACCTCCACGGCGTGGCTGGCGTTCGCCAACAGCCTGTTCACGCTGGTGGTTGCCGTGCTGGCGACGGGACTCGGCCCCATGGGCGACTACGAGGGACGCAAGAAGCGGTTCTTCGCATCGTTCTTCGTGCTGGGGGTGACCGCCACCGGCGCGATCGCCTTCGCCGTCACCGGCCGGCCGCTGGCCGCCCTGGCGCTGTACGTCGTCTCCGGCATCGGCTTCGCGGGCGCCAACGTCTTCTACGACGCGTTCCTGACCGACGTGAGCCCGCCGGAGCGCATGGACCGGGTGTCCTCCGCCGGCTTCGCGTGGGGATACGTGGGCGGCTCGCTGCCGTTCGTCGTGGCCATGGCGGTGATGCTGGGCCTGCCGCAGCTCGGCCTGAGCCTCGAAAGCTGGGGCGTGCGGCTGGCGTTCGTGATCGCGGCGCTGTGGTGGCTGGCGTTCACGGTGCCGATGCTCCGGCACGTGCGGCAGGTCCACTTCCTGCCCGCAGCCGGGCGCGGCGTCATCGACACCTTTCGCGACGGGATCGGTCGGGTGGTGAACGTCGTGCGGGAGATCCGCCGCTACCGCACGGTGATGCTGTTCCTGCTGGCCTACTTCTTCTACATCGATGGCGTCGGCACCGTCATCAAGCTGGCGACCGCCTACGGCACGGACATCGGGATGTCGGCGCAGACGGTGCTGGTGGTGCTGCTGGTCGTCCAGTTCGTGGCATTCCCGTGCACGCTGCTGTTCGGCAGGCTCGCCGCGCTCACCTCGCCGCGGACCATGCTGCTGGCCGGCATCGGGGTCTACATCGTGGTGACCGCGCTGGCGTTCGCGATCCCGCGACTTCCCGTGCCCGCGCAGGTGCCGACCTTCTGGGCGATCGCGCTGCTGGTGGGCACCTCGCAGGGCGGCATCCAGGCGCTGTCCCGATCGTATTACGCGCGGCTGATCCCCGCCGACTCGGCGGCCGAGTTCTTCGGCTTCTACAACATCTTCGGGAAGTTCGCGGCGATCCTGGGACCGCTGCTGGTCGGCGTGTTCGCGCAGCTCACCGGCGACACCAGCACCGGCGTGCTCAGCCTGGTGGTGCTGTTCGCGATCGGCGGCGTGCTGCTGCTGCGCGTGCCGGCGGTGCCGGAGGACGCCCGGATCCGCTGACGACGATCCGCGGGAGGCGCCCTACAGGCCGTCCTTCCGGTACGTGCTCCCGGTCTCGATGACGGAGAATCCCATCGCTTCGTGGAAACGGGCTGCGTCCGGGTCCGGGAGGAACACCTGCAGCAGCGCATCCGTGCCGCCCCGTTCCGCGTGCGCCCGCATCTGTTCCCGCACCAGTCGGCGGCCGATCCCCCGCCGGCGATGCGACTCGGCGACCTCGATCCATTCGACCATCATCCAGCGCCGGTACTCGGGGTGATCGGCGACGTGGCGGCTCAACCCCCACGCCAGGCACTCGCCGACCTGCCGGCCGCCGAGGCGGGCGAGGAGCTCCCATTCCGGTACTTCCGGATCCTCCCGCCACTCCAGGGTCAGACCGTCTATGTCCGCCGGGGGGCCATCGTGAAGGTCGGTGAGCCGCGCATGCATCATGGCTGACTGCGATGTGACCTCGAATCCGCGGTCTTCGAGGCCCGCGCCGAGATGGGTCCAGGACGCCGGCACGCCGTACCGGGCCGGGCATACGCTGCAGACGTCACCGGCTGTGATGCGGCGACATCCCAGGCGCGCCGCCCGTCTGCACGCCGCTTCGAGCAGGGTGCGGAGGCCACCTTCGGACTCAGGATCGGACAGCAGCCACAGGAGTTCGGCCTCATCGCGGCCGTCGCCCCGCAATCGACCGTCGGACCAGCGTGGATCGCTTCGTTCAGGCAGCCACAGGGCCGCGGCGGCGACGAGTCGCTCGCGGTCCATGACGCACATGGTCTCCGTCGTTCCGGGCCGCGGCTCCTCGCGGAAGTAGGGCCCATACTGCAAGGGGTCGCGCAGTACCGAAGCCAACTGGCGCTCGGTGAGCTCCCAGCCGGGCGTCAGCAGACCAAGATGCCGGTTCGCCAGCCTTGCGAGATCAGGCAGCAACCTGTCCCGATACTCCACGGTCTGCACGCGCGTTCCTCCTATTCTTCGATCCCCGGCTTGAAGCGCCAGTCGAACGAGCCGCTGTTCTCCCGTGCGTGGCGGGCGCAGCGATCGCAGTCCGCGGCCAGCGCGGGGGTGTCGATCCCGCGGCATCGCTCGGGCGCTCGCGCCAGGTTCGAGCGAGCCTTGCCGAGGTTCTTGCGCACGCCGGCCATGTTGCCCTGCTCGGCCTTCACCATCGCCGCGGCCACCTGGATGACCGCCCGCAGGAAGACGCCCTCTTCCGAGTGCTTTCTGCGCAGCCAGAGCGCCTCCCACGCCTCGTGCGCGTGCCAGTGATCGCCGGCCGCGTAGAGCCTCAGGCCGCGCGTCCACGCGTCGTCATCCGCGTTCGGTGCGTCATCAGTGACCGGATCGTTCATCTGCCCGTGCCGGGCATGGTACCGTCGGCGGGATGACTACGGCACTGAATCACGTCGGCGGCGGATGGCAGCGGTCCGGGGGCGCCGACCTCCTGGACGTCCACAACCCGGCCACGGCCGCGACGATCGGCCGTGTCGTGCTGTCGTCCGCGAACGACCTGGACGCGGCGGTGGAGGCCGCCACGGCGGCCGCCCGCGAGTGGCGCAACACGCCGGTGGAGGACCGCATCCAGCCGCTGTTCCGGCTCAAGGCGCTGATGGACGAGCACACCGACGAGCTGGCGCGCATCATCACCGAGGAGAACGGCAAGACGCTGGCCGAGTCGGTGGGCGAGCTGAAGCGCGCGATCGAGAACGTGGAGGTGGCGTGCGGCACGCCGACGCTCATGCAGGGCGACTTCCTGGAGGACGTGGCCTCAGGCATCGACGAGCTGATGGTCCGGCAGCCGGTCGGCGTGTGCGCGATCGTCTGCCCGTTCAACTTCCCGGCGATGATCCCGTTCTGGTTCTTCCCGTATGCGGTCGCGTGCGGCAACACCTGCATCATCAAGCCGTCCGAGCGCACGCCGCTGACCATGCGCGCCGTGTTCGAGCTCCTGGAGGAGGCGGGGTTCCCGTCCGGCGTGGCCAACCTGGTCAACGGCGACCGCGGCGTCGTCGACGCGATCCTGGAGCACCCGGGGATCAGGGCGGTGAGCTTCGTGGGCTCCACGCCGGTCGCCCGGCACGTGTACGCGACCGCGTCGGCGGCCGGCAAGCGCGTGCAGGCGCAGGGCGGCGCCAAGAATCCGATCGTCGTGCTGCCGGACGCCGACATCGACGCGACCTGCACGATCGCGGCGGACAGCGCCTTCGGCTGCGCCGGTCAGCGCTGCCTGGCCGCCTCGCTGGCGATTACGGTCGGCGATGCGGCCGACCCGTTCGCCGACGCGATGGGGCAGATCGCCAGCACGCGGGTGGTCGGCAACGGCCTGGACGACGGCGTCGAGATGGGGCCGGTGATCACCCGGGAGAGCCGCGGCCGGATCGAGGGGCTGATCGGCACCGCCGCAGGCGAGGGGGCTCGCGTCGTCGTGGACGGCCGTGGCCGCACGGTCGACGGTCACGCCGGCGGATCGTTCGTGGGGCCGACTCTGCTGCGCGGCGTGCCGCCGGCAGGCACCGTGGCCGGAACCGAGATCTTCGGACCGGTGCTCGGAGTGATGGAGGTGGCCGACGTCGACGAGGCGATCCGCCTGGTGAACAGCGGCCGCTACGGCAACATGGCGTGCCTGTTCACCGGCAGCGGCGCCGCCGCCCGGCGTTTCCGGCACGAGGCGGACGTGGGCAACATCGGCATCAACCTGGGCGTGGCCGCGCCCATGGCGTTCTTCCCGTTCTCGGGTTGGCGCGACAGCTTCTTCGGCACCCTGCACGGCCAGGGCAAGCACGCCATCGAGTTCTTCACGCAGACCAAGGTGGTGGTCGAGCGCTGGCCGGAGGGGTGGTCACGGCGGTTCTGAGGCGCGACGTGAGCGAATCCAACGCCGCCGCGTTTCAGCGGGACGGGTACCTGCTGGAGCGCGGCCTGTGGTCCGCGGAAGAGGCGCGGGCCATTCGCGCGGCGGTGGCGCGAGTGCTCGCCGATGGCATCAACCAGACCGGCGTGCGCGTGCTCGCGCCGGAGCACACGCCGCCGGACCTGCTGCGGGTCTGCACCGGGGATCCCTTGCGGGCGGCGGCGCGGGCGATCATCGGACCGAAGGTGGAGTTCCTGAGCGTCAAGCCCGTGGTGAAGACGTCCAGCATCACCGCGGCTTCTCCCTGGCACCAGGACTGGCCCTACTGGAAGGGCGCCCACAAGGTGTCGGCCTGGATCGCGCTGGACCCCGCGGAGGTCGACAACGGCTGCCTGCGCGTGGTGGCCGGGTCTCACGCCCGTGCCTGGGATCACCACCGGGACCACGGTCCCGAAGGGTTCGGCAACCGCGTGTCGGAGGAGGACGTGGCCGCGGCGTTCGGCGCCGCCGCGCTGCGGTCCGTGCCGATGGCCGCCGGTGACGCGCTGTTCTTCCACGACCGGCTGCTGCACGGTTCCCACCCGAACGTCAGCGGCCGTGACCGCTGGGCGCTGATCCCCACCTATCGCGACGCGTCGGTGCCGGACGACCACACGCTGCCGGAGCTCTGGCGGGCGCCGATCGCGCTGGGATAGCATCACCGGCCATGGCCTTTTACGAGATTCGACGGTACGAAGTCGCAGCCGGCAAGATGGACGAATGGCTGAGCCTCATGGAGGGGACGATCATCCCCTTCCAGGTGGCGCGCGGCATGGTGATCGCCGGCAGCTTCCGCGGCGAAGAGGACGACACCACCTACATCTGGATCCGGCGCTTCGAGTCAGAAGCGGAGCGGGAGCGCCTCTACGAGGCGGTGTACGAGGACGAGGAGTGGAAGGAGACGATCAGCCCCCGCGCGGGCGAGCTGATCAACCGGGACACCATGCAGGTGACCCGCGTCACGCCGACGTCACGTTCGGTGCTGCAGTAACGCCGCCGGGCGTTACTCGTGGCGTAGCGCGTCCACGGGGTCCATGCGCGCGGCGCGGCTGGCCGGGTAGAGCCCGGACGCCAGGCCGGTCCCGAACGCCAGCAGGAACGCCAGCCGCACCGTCCCGAGGGAAATCAGTCCCGGCCACTGCGTCGCCTCGGCGACGATGGTGATGGCGGCCGCCGCCAGGCCGATGCCGGCGAGCCCGCCGCCTCCGCAGATCAGCACCGCTTCCGCGACGAACTGGTTCAGGATCGACGCCTGCTGGGCGCCGATCGCCTTGCGCGTGCCGATCTCGCGCGTCCGCTCGCGCACGGAGACCAGCATGATGTTCATCACGCCGATCCCGGCCACCACCAGCGCGATCACGCCCAGCAGCGAGACCATGGTGGTGATGGTGCCGGTGGTGCTGTCGATCGTCTCCAGGAGCTGGTTCATGTCCTCCACCACGAACTTGCGGTGGCGGCCGTCGTGGCGGCCGTGGTTGGCGTCGAGGATCGCCAGGATCTGCCGTTTGGCTTCGTCGATCTGGCGCAGGCTGGCCGCCTGACCCCAGAGGAAGAAGATCCCCTGCCAGCCGGTGAGACGCTGCAGCGTCGACACCGGCAGGAACACCCGGTCGTCGACCGATCCGGCGAAGCTGGTGACTCCGAGGAGGCCCTGCTCCTCCGGAGCGAGCACGCCGACCACCTCCAGCTCGAACCACGTGCCGACGGAGATCAGCTCGCCGAGCGGCGACCCGTCGGGGAACAGCCTGGCCGCGACCTCGGAACCGATCACGGCCACCTTGCGCTGCAGGCGCTCGTCGTCGGGGTTGAGGAACCGGCCCTGCGCCACGCTGACCGTGCTCGCCGCGAGGTAGTAGTGCAGCGTGCCGTAGAGCGTCGTGTCGGTGTCGCTTGAGCGGTCGCGGTAGCGAACGGTCTGGCCGCTGATCATCACCTCGGGCGTCACCGCCTTGACCGCGTCGGCCTGGGCGTTGATCTGCTCCACGTCCGCGATGGTGATGAACTCCGTTTCGTAGCGCTCGCCGTCGGCGTCGCGCGCCCGCCAGTCGGGCATCACCATCAGCGAGCCGGCCCCGAAGCTGGAGATCGCGTCGCGCACCACGACCTTGGCGCCGTCGCCGAGACCGACGATGGCGATCACCGAGCCCACGCCGATGGTGATGCCCAGCACCGCCAGCACGGCGCGGAACCGGTTGGTGGCCACCGCGGCCGCCGCCTCGAACACCAGCGACCCGGGACGCATGCCGGGCAGGAAGCGCCGTCTCGCCGGCGGACTCCCGGGCGATGACGCGGGTCGGGCGATGCGCAGTGCCATGCGGGGGTGCCGGGGCCCTACTCGCGGCTCAGTGCCACCACCGGTGGCAGGCGGGCGGCCTTGCTGGCCGGGTAGACGCCGAAGAACAGGCCGATCGCGATCGAGACGCCCAGGCCGACCGCGGCCACCTGCGGCAGGAGCAGGCTCCAGCCCAGCGCCACCGCCACCGCCAGCGTACCGCCGAATCCCAGGATCACGCCCACCGTCCCGCCGAGCAGGCAGATCACCACGGACTCGATCAGGAACTGCCCCATGATGTCGCCGTCGCGGGCGCCGACCGCCTTGCGCAGCCCGATCTCGCGGGTGCGCTCCGAGACCGAGACCAGCATGATGTTCATGATCCCCATGCCGCCGACCAGGAGCGAGATGCCGGCGACCAGGGTCACCACCGTGGTGATGATGTCCAGCACCTGACCCTCCGTCTCGATGCGCGCCTGGTCGGTCTCCACGGCAAAGGGCAGCAGCGAGTCGGAGCCGGGCAGCACCCGGTCCAGGAAGAACTGCACGCGCGTGATCGACTCGGCCAGGCGTGCGCTGTCGCGGGCGCGCATGGTCACCTCGGGGACGTGTGGCCCGAGGTCCCCCCACTCGTGGATGGTGCTGTACACGTCGTACAGCAGGTACGCGGTGCGGTCGTCGGAGCCGTCGCCCGCGGAGCTGAGGCCGCGCTGGTCCAGCACGCCGATGACCTGCAGGTGGAGCCGGCCGACCTGCACCGTGGCCCCCACCGCGCTCTGGGGATCCCCGAACAGCGCGCCCGCGGTGCGGTTGCCCAGGACGATCACGTGGCGCTTCGTCCGCAGGTCGTCCTCGTCCAGAAAACGGCCCGTCAGCAGTGGCGGGGACCAGATATCGCCGTACTCGGGACCCACCCCGAAGAGCTGCGCGTCCTCTTCGGTGTTGCGGAAGCCGACCGTGGCTTCGCCGCGCACCAGCGGGGTGAGCCAGCTCGTGTCGCGCACCAGGTCGTGGATGCCCGCAACGTGGTAGTCGCGCAGGTATTGCCGCCGCTTCTCGCCGCGCTCCCACCAGTTGTCGCTGCGTTCCGGCTCGATCCAGTACAGGGCGCCGCCGAGCGCGGCGACGTCCTCCATCACCGCCCGGCGTCCCATGATGCCGATCGCCATCACCGCGATCACGGAGGCGACGCCGATCACCAGGCTCAGGATGGTCAGCGCGGTGCGCAGCTTGTTGTGTCGGACGGTGTCGAACGCCTCGCGGATGCCTTCGGTTACCTTCACGACTGCGGCTCCGCCGCGGGGGCGCTCGATGGCCGCCGGGCGACCGGCTCGTCACGGGTGATCAGGCCGTCCCGCAGGTGGATCACGCGGCGGCTGTAGGCGGCGACGTCGGCGTCGTGGGTGACCAGGATGATGGTGGCTCCCGACACGTTGAGGTCCGTGAGGAGTTGCATGATCTCCTCGCCGGTGGCCGAATCCAGGTTGCCCGTGGGCTCGTCCGCGAACACGATCGACGGGTAGTTGACCAGCGCGCGGGCGATGGCGACTCGCTGGCGCTGGCCGCCGGACATCTCGGTAGGGCGGTGGCGCACCCGGTCGCCAAGGCCGACCCGCTCCAGCGCTTCGGTGGCGCGCCAGCGGCGGTCGCGGCGCCGGACGCCCGCGTAGATCATGGGCAGCTCGACGTTGCGCAGCGCCGTCATGCGCGGCAGCAGGTTGAAGGTCTGGAAGATGAAGCCGATGCGCTCGTTGCGCACGCGCGCCAGCTCGTGGTCGGACATCCGCGACACGTCGGCGCCGGCCAGCTCGTAGGTGCCGGCGCTCGGCCGGTCCAGGCAGCCGACGATGTTCATCAGGGTCGACTTGCCCGATCCGGACGGGCCCATGACCGCCACGAACTCGTGCTCGTCGATCGACAGGTCGACTCCGGCGAGGGCGGTGACCGTGACGTCCGCGCCCATCGGGTAGACCTTGGTGATGCCGGCCAAGCGGATCATGACCCTTCCGTGGACGCCTCGTCAGCCGGCTGGCCTTCTGGCGGAGCCTCATCCGAGGCCGGGCCGTCGGTGGCCTGCGCGTCGTCGGTCTCCGGGGCGGGCGGCTCAGCTTCCTGCTCGACCATCACGGACAGCCCGTCGCGCAGCAGCGCCAGGTTGCCGACCACGACCATCTCGCCCGGCTCGATGCCCTCCTTCACCTCCACCTGGCTGGGGGTGGACACGCCTATCTCCACCTCGCGGCGCTCCAGGACGTATTGGCCCTCCTCTCCCTCGACGGGTTTGGCCACGAACGCGATCGTGGCCCCGGCCCGCTCCAGCAGGGCGGCGTAGGGGACGGCGGTCGCCTCCTGCTTCAACTCGGCGTCGATCCGCGCGCGGCAGGAGGAACCGGCGAGCAGCCGCGCCCCATCGGGCAGGCTGTGTTCGTCGACGTCGACGTCGATGGTGACCAGCGGCACGTTGCCGGTCTGCTCCATGCTCGGCGGCACGAGCGTGATCGTCCCCAGCAGCTCTGCGTCGCGCAGGGTCTCGGTGGTGAGGAGCACCTCCTGGCCGAGTCGGATCTTGCCGATGTCGACCTCGTCGATCTGCACGCCGGCCAGGATGTCGTCCAGAGTCTCCACCGTGGCGACCGGCCGACCGGCTCCGAGGTGGTTGCCGAGGGTCGCCTCCAGCTTGGTCACCGTGCCGTCGAGCGGCGCCACCACGGTCGCCTGGCGCAGGTCGTCCGCGGCTCGTGCGGCGGCGAGCCGTGCCTGAATCACGGCGGGATCGTCGTTGATGATGCGCGCATCGCCCCCGGCATCCATCGGCGGCTCCATGTCGACCGGCAGGCTGGCCGCCAGGTTGAGCTCGGCGCGGGCGCTCTGCAGCGCATCGAAGGCGTCGCGCTCGGACTGCTCGGCCTGCGCCAGTTGGTCGTCGGACACCGTGCCGCTGCCGTGCAGGGTCCGGCTGCGCTCGAGGGAGCGGACGCGGTCAGCCCACGTCCGCTCCGCCGAGACGATGGTGGCGCGCAGCTTGGCAAGCCGGTGCGCGAGACCGAGCTCGGTCTCGCGCAGCGACGCCTGCGCCTGCGCCAGCGCGTTGCGCAGCTCCGACTGCTCGAAGCGGACCAGCGTCTGCCCGGCCGTGACCGGGTCGCCTACCTGGACCGGAATGGCGATCGCCCGTCCACCCACGTCGGAAGTGACCTCCACGCTGCGCCGCGAACGGAAGGTGCAGCTCCCGACGACGCGGGTCTGCATGGCGGTGACCACCGCCTCCTCCAGCTCCACCGGCACGGCTTCGGCCAGCGGGTCGCTCCGGAACAGGCGGCTGAGCGCGAAGCTGGCGACGATCAGCAGGATCACCGCGATGCCCGCGAAGCGCAGCAGCAGGCTGGTTCTTCGTTTCATGTTTCGGTCTCCCTCACGCCAGGATGGCCAGCCGGCCGCCGACGGCGGCGTCCACGACCGCCCACAGCACGGCGATGCAGGCGGTCTGTGCCAGCGCCCGCCGCGCAGGCAGGCGCAGCAGCACGGCGGTGCCGGCAGCCAGCACCGCCAGCGCCCACAGGCTGAAAGGATCGGTGAGCAGTACCGCGAAGCGCTCGACGATCCCCGGCAGGTTCCAGCCGGCCAGCGACGCCAGGTCGAAGCGCGCGACGATCAATTCGCGGTACTCCGCGACGGTGGTCACGTTGGCGGCCGACTCCGCGTCCGTCGCCAACGTAAGGGCCCCCGACAGGAGCCGCCGGACGGCGAGCGGCACGAAGGCGGCGCCCACCAGGCGTATCGACGCGCGGGGCCGGTCGGGGGCGATCGGCTCCTCGCCGCCAAAGAACTGTGTCAGAACCATCAACGCCACCCAGGTCATGCCGAGCGCGGCCAGCAACGCGGCCGAGGCCAGCATGACGCGCAGCGTCTTCGCGCCCGGCGTGGACGGCGCGATCAGGCGGCTGTACGCGCGGGCCTGCTGCTCGTGGATACGATCCTCGCCGCTGAACACGGCTGCGCGCTCGGCGATGTGGCGCGCCTCCACCAGGGCGATCTCCCGCATGACCGGCGAGCGGGCGTGCCACAGGATCAGGGTCTCGCCGACGGCGGTGACGCCGAAGACCAGCACCAGCACGGCGAACATGGAGAAGGTCGGCGTGTCCTTCGGGTCGAAGGCGCGCCCCGGCTGGGTGGCCGCGCGCGTCAACGCCGCGAGGAACCGCACCCCCAAAACGTAGTGAACCGGGCTCCGTTCGTCACTCTTCGAGTGAGGTTCGCTCTGCTCACTCTTCGCGCGGGAGGCCACCATCACCGTGTGAAGTAAGCATACCCCATCACATAGTCAATATGAAAGTTAACTTTTCGAAGGGATCGGCCACGCGGTCCCGGATGCTACGCGTACGAGACCCGAGGCTTGATCACCAGCTCCGTGATGCAGGCGCGGTCGGGAAGGGTGGCCGCCAGCAGCGTGGCGGCCGCCACGTCCTCCGGTTGCAGCATCGCCTGGCGCCGTTCGGCGCTCACCGGCTCCGGGCGCCGGTCCAGGATCGGCGTCTCCACCTCGCCGGGCAGGATGACCGTGGAGCGGATGCCGTTGCGGGACTCCTCGTCGTTGATGACCGAGTTCAGTCCCATCACGCCGTGCTTGGCCGCGCTGTAGGCCGCGCCGGCCAGGCTCGAGCCCCAGCGTCCCGCGGTGGAGCCGATGTGGACGATCGTCCCGGCGCCTGCCGCGCGCATCGCCGGCAGCGCGACCCGCACGCAGTAGAAGACGGCCGACAGGTCTACCGCCACCGTCTGGTCCCAGTCCGGAAGCGACACTCCGGAAACCGAACGGGGATTGGTGTTGATGCCGGCATTGTTGACCAGGATCGTGGCCGGCCCGTGCACGTTGGCCGCTTCGGCGAAGGATGCCTGCACGGCGTCGTAGGCCGATACGTCGCAGGGGCAGGAGTGCACGCGGTCGCCGCCGATCCGGCCGGCCACGTCGGCAAGCGGCTCCGGCCGCCGGCCGATCAGGGTCACCGCGGCTCCCGCGCCGTGCAGCGCGGCGGCGATGGCGGCGCCGATGCCGGTGCCGGCGCCGGTGACGATGGCAGCGGTGCCGTCGAGCGCCGCCACTACGAAATCCTCGGGGAGGGCATGAAGTGCTTCATCGTGGCGGCAGTGTAGGATGCCGCCGCGCCCCATGGGAAACCTGCCGCTGTCGCGCCTGCGCCGCGCCGCCTTCATCGTCCTGACCGCAACCGTGGTGGTGGTGACCGCCGCGCTGGTCGTCGCCGTGGCGCTGCCCGACTCCCCGCGGGAGGTGACCGAACGGTTCCTGCGCGCCCGCTATGCCCGCCACAGCGAGCGGCTCTACGAGCTCGCCTCCGCGGCCGATCGGGCCGAGCGGACCCTGGAAGAGTTCGTGGAGGTCAATCCGCCGTTCCCGGAGGCGTTCCAGCCGGGGGTCGACGCCCTGGCGGCGGCGATACGCTTCTTGGGGGCCGATTCCGACGTGACCGGCGATCAGGCGCGGGTGACGATCCGCGCCAAGCTGCCCAACTCCGCCGACGGCGACCTGAACGCGCTGCTGCACGCCACGGAGGCCGGCGGCGCGTTCGGAGGAACGGAGTCGCCTCGGGACGTGGTGCGCAGCATCCGCGCCGACGCGCGCGCCGGCCGCCTGCCGGTGGTGGAGGTGACCGAGACGGTGGAACTGATCCGCGAAGGCGGCCGCTGGCGGGTGATCATGGGCTGGGACGCGGATCTGCCGGTGACGCTCGCCGCCCTGGTGGCCGACGGCCTGCCGCTGGAGTTCGCGGTCGTCTCCGAACCGGAGCTGCGCGTGCGGCCCGGCGAGACCGCCCGCGCCACGTTCGCGGTGCGCAACACCTCGGACGAGCCTCTGCGCGTGATGGCGACGCACGCCTACACTCCGCCGGCCGCACAGCGACACGTCGAGCTGATCCAGTGCTTCTGTTTCTTCGAGGAGCGCCTGGATCCCGGCGAGTCCCGCGAGCTGTCCCTGGTGTTCCGGCTGGGCTGGGACCTGCCCAGCGCGATCGACGCCGTCGGCATCACCTACCGCTACGGCCCGGTCGAGCGCTGACCGGAGGCTCGACAGCCCTCGGTACTACAGGGCCACCGGCCGGCCGGTGCGGACGGACTCGATCGCCGCCTCGCTGACCACGGAGCCGAACGCGCCGTGGCGGCCGGGCGACAGGTTCTCCGCGGCGCCGCGCGCCACGTCGATCAGGTTCGCGGAGGGCCCGCCGACCGGATAGGTGTCCTCCAGCGGCTCGTGCTCGGTGAGGCCGTCTGCGCCGTCCACGGTGAGCGTCCCCTTCCAGAGCTCCTGCTCCAGCACGCCTCCCGTGCCGTGCACGCGCAGCTCGTAGTGCATCTTCGCGGCCGTCGCCGCGCCGTTGGAGGCCAGGCTCACCAGCGTGCCGTCGTCGAGCACGATCACCAGCGCGTCGTAGACGTCCACCGCCGCGCCGTCGTTCTCGAAGCGGGCGAACACTTCGACCGGCTGCCGCTCGGTGAGGTAGCTGACGTACGCCGCCGGATGGGAGACCTGCGTGTAGATCTGGCCGCCGCCGGCGATCGCCGGGTCGCTGTACGAGGTCTGGCCGGGCACCAGGTACGGCCGCTGGTGCTCGGAGCGCGCCTCGTCCTCGGACGGCATCGCCTGGTCCCACTCCAGCCCGCGGTACAGGCCCTGGGTGAGGTTGGTGAACAGGATGCTGATCATGCGCACCGTGCCGATGTCGCCTGACCGCAGCACCCGGCGCGCCTCCTGGCAGTGGCGGGTGAAGTGGTAGGTGGCGCCCACCATGAGGTGCAGCCCCTTCGCGTCGGCCAGGCTGACCAGCTCCCGGCCCTCCTCGCCGCGGATCGTGAACGGCTTCTCGATCAGCACGTGCAGGCCGCGATCGAGCGCCGCCTTGCCCTGCTCGTAGTGCAGCTTCGGCACCGAGCTGATCGCCACGGCCTGCAGGCCGTCGATCGCCAGCACCTCCTCCGCGGTCGTGCAGGCGTGGGGCACGCCGAAGTCGCGGGCGATGCGCTCCGCCGTTTCCCTGTCCTGATGTTGAATCGCCACCAGATCGGCGTGAGGATTGTCCCGCAGGGCCGGCACGTGCGAGGTCGTCCCCCACCAGCCGGCGCCGATCACCGCGCACTTCACTCGCTCCATGCGGGCAAGCATAGGTCCGGCGCTCATCGCGGCTCAACTGCTATCGTGGGCGGCATGCAGAGGATCAGGCGAGCGCAGGCCATGCGCTACGAGTTCGTCGCGGACGAGCCGCTCATCACGGTGCAGGAGGGCGAGAGCTTCCAGGTGGAGACCGAGGATGCCGGCTCCGGGCTGGTCACCTCCCCGGAGATGGCCGACCGCCTCCCGTCGTTGCCGACCAAGCGCTCGACGCCGCCGAAGAGCAACCCGGTCGGCGGGCCCATCGCGGTGGCCGGCGCCGAGCCGGGCGACCTGCTGGAGGTCGAGATCGAGGCGATCGACCTGCAGCCCACCGGCTACACCAACTGGGGACCGGACCGCACGAAGATCGGCGACGATTTCCGCTGGCCGGAATTGAACCGGTGGACGGTGCGCGTGTTCGAGCACCGCGACGGCAGTACCTTCCTGGACGGCGAGCGGCTGTGGCCGACCCGGCCGATGGTGGGCTGCATCGGCGTCGCCCCGGAACGGGAGGCGCTCAATACGTCCACGGGACAGACCATCTCCGGCGGCAACCTGGACTCGCGCGACATCGCCGTGGGGACGAGGGTGCAGCTCAACGTCTACCACCCCGGTGCGCTGCTGTTCCTGGGCGACGTGCACGCCAGCCAGGCGGACACCGAGTACTACGGCACCGCGGACGAGACGCGGGCGGTCGTGCAGGCGCGCTGCCGGGTGATCAAGGGTACGCGCATCCCGTTCATCCGGTTGCTGAAACCGGACTCGATCGTCGCGCTGCGCACCGGCGCGCCGCTGGCCGTGCTGGTCGATCAGGCGGTCGAGGACCTGATGCGCTGGCTGGTCGACGACTACGGCGTGAGCGCCGAACGCGCCTATCTGCACACCTGCATCAACCCCGACTTCCGCATCAACGTCTATCAGTACACGCTGGGGCTGGCGACCGTGGGCGCCGAGCTGCCGGTCAGCTACCTCCCGTCGTGAACCTCGGCCGGCGGTCTGCGATAATCGGTCGATGGGAGCTGAAGCAATGAAGATTTCGAGCGAGCAGGTGGCGGCGTACCGCCGCGACGGCTTCACGGTCGTGGAGGACGTCCTGAACGCGGACGAGCTGCGGGAGACGCGCGATCACATCGAAGCGATCGCCGAGGGCCGGATTCCGTTCCCGGAGGCCAATCTCGAATACGAGCCCGGTGCGCGGGACAAGGGCCGCTCCCTGGACACGCTGCGCAAGATCAACGCGGCGGCGCCGCACGATCCGTTCTTCATGGACTACGCCCGGCACCCCCGCGTCATGGAGGTCGTGACCGCGTTGCTCGGCCCGGACATCATGCTGTTCGGGGATCAGACCTTCATGAAGCCTCCCGGAGGAGTGGAGAAGCCGTATCACCAGGACTCCGCCTACTTCAAGATCGAACCGACCGATCTGGCCACCTGCTGGATGGCGCTGGACGAAGTCACGCTGGAGAACGGCTGTCTGTACGTCATCCCCGGCAGCCATCGGCAAGGCATCCGCGACCACAGCCAGGAGTGGCAGGTGGGCGACCGCACCGACATGCAGGTGCCGGACGAGGCGATCGACCTGACGCGGGAGGTGCCCATCACGCTGCGCGCCGGAAGCTGCTCGTTCCACCACAGCGTGCTGCTACACCGGTCAGGGCCGAACCGCACCCCTTACCGGCGGCGCGGGCTGGCCGTGCACTACATGAGCGCCCGCTCCCGCTGGACCGGCGAGCCGGCCGACAAGCCGGACTACCCGCTCCTACACGGCAGGTCGCACCCCGGCTGCGTCTGAGCCGTTGACGTCCAGGGTGACCCTGGACGTCGAAATGATCATAATATGGCAATGTTATTGCCATTATGTGGTTAAAAATGCCCTTGATTTAAGCCACTCAACGCGGTACGCTGTGTCGCACGGAGGCCGACGATCATTCTGCGGCGAGTTGTAGACCGTGTGCTGGACGCTTGGGCGGAGGACGATCGGCGCCGGCCGCTGTTGATTCGTGGCGCCCGTCAGGTTGGCAAGACCTACTCGGTCACGGCTCTTGGCGAACGAAGGTTCGCGGACGTCGCCTCGATCAACCTCGAGCGGCAACCTCACTACCGGAGCTGCTTCGACACCCTGGAACCACAGGAGATCCTGGACCAGATCGGCGTTCTGAGAGGGAAGCCGGTCGAGCCGGGCCGCACCTTGCTGTTCATCGATGAGATTCAGACGTGCCCGGCTGCCGTCGTGGCACTGCGCTACTTCTACGAGGACATGCCCGCGCTGCACGCGATCGGCGCCGGATCCCTCCTGGAGTTCGCGCTGGAGGCAGAACGGATTTCCATGCCCGTCGGCCGAATCCAGCCGCTCTTCATGCATCCGGTGTCATTCTCGGAGTTCCTGCCGGCCGTCGGTGAAGAGCCCGCGCTGCAGGCTTCCAGGAAGCTCGCCCCCGGCACGAGCCCGGCCGTTCACGAGCACCTGATCGGCTTGCTGCGCACCTATCTGCTGCTCGGCGGCATGCCGGCCGTGGTCGCCGAGTACGTGGAGACCGGCAGCGTCGCGCGGGCGACCCGCGTACAGGGCGCCATCACGCAGACGTTCCGGGACGATTTCGGCAAGTACGCCCGCGCCTCGCATCACCATCACCTGGATCGGGTCTTCCTGCACGCCGCACGCCTGGTCGGACGCAAGTTCATGTACTCGAAGGTCGATCCGGACAGCCGATCACGGGATCTGCGCTCGGCCGTGGAGCTGCTGGCGCGGGCCGGCGTCGTTCATCGCATTTGCTCGACCTCGGGGGCCGGCCTTCCACTGGGCGCGGAGGCAGATGACCGCCACTACAAGCTCCTCATGGTCGACGTCGGTCTGATGCAGAACCTGAGCGGCGCCACCGAGCAACTCCTCGACGGCGATCCGATGCGGATCGACGACGGAGCGATTGCCGAGCAGTTCGTGGGGCAGGAGCTGCTGGCGCATCGCAGCCCGTACGAACGGCCGGAGCTGTTCTACTGGCATCGGCGGGAGAAGAACAGCAGCGCGGAGGTCGACTACCTGGTGGCAGCGGGCGGTCGGGTGGTGCCGGTGGAGGTCAAGGCGGGCAAGGCCGGACGGTTGCGGAGCCTGGTCGTCTTCGCGGAGCGCTACCGGCCGCCGGTGATGGTGCGCGTCTACGCCGATCGCGTGCGTCGCGACGACGGCATCGTGTCAATCCCGCTGTATGGTCTGGAGCGCCTGCACCCCTTCCTGGCCGAGACGACCGATCCGGGTCGGGCGGGCACTCCGGGTCGGGCAGGCACTGGGATGGCGGCTCACGGGATGGCATAGCTGCCGCCCGGCTCCAGAACCGTGACCGCCTGTCCGACGGCGGCCGCCTTGCGCTGAAACTCCTGCGCGTCGACGTCGATCTGCGGGAAGGTGCCGTAGTGCATGGGCAGGTGCATGCGGGCGCCCAGGAACTCGGTGGCCTTGACCGCGTCGTCGATCCCCATGGTGAAGTTGTCCCCGATGGGCAGCAGCGCGGCGTCGAACGGCCCGTTCAGCTCGGCGATGAGCTGCATGTCCAGGAACACGCCGGTGTCGCCGGCGTGGTACACCCGCTTGCCGTCCGCGTGCAGGATGATGCCGGTCGGGCTACCGAGCGCCTCGCCGTTGGGGCCGGTCGATCCATGGTGGGCGATGGTGAGCTTGACGAAGCCGAACGGGAAGTGGAAGCCGCCGCCGATGTGCATCGCGTGGGTGTCCAGGCCTTTGTCGCCGAAGTGCGAGGCGATCTCGTAATTGGCCACGATCAGCGCCCCGGTGGCGCGCGCGATCTGCTCCGCGTCGCCGATGTGGTCGCCGTGGCCGTGGGTGAGCAGGATCGCGTCCAGCGTGTCGAAGTGCTCGGGACCGACGTCGGCCACCGGGTTCCCGGACAGAAACGGATCGATCAGCAGGCGGTGTTCGCCCTGCACCTCCCAGCACGCGTGCCCGTGAAAAATGAGTGTCGCCATTTGCCCCTCCCGTAGGTGCGGCGGATCATCCCATCGGTGGCTTGCAGCCGTCGAGAGGCCGGCTCGGTCGCAAAGGGGACGCGTACCCGTGGTACGCTCAGCACATGGCAACGCAAGGGGTCGTCAAGCGTTCGACCGAGGTGCCGTGCGCGCCGGTGGCCGCCGGCACCGCGACCGAGACGGCGGTGCTGATCGGGCCGGATGACGGGGCGCCGAACTTCGCCATGCGGCGCTTCACGATGGGCGAGGGCGGCGGCATGCCGCGCCATACCAACCTGGTGGAGCACGAGCAGTACGTGGTCCGCGGTCGCGCCAGGGTCACGGTCGGCGACACCGTGCATGAGGTCGGGGAGGGCGACGTGCTGCTCATTCCCGGCGGCACGCCGCACTCCTACGAGGTCGAGCAGGCGCCGTTCGAGTTCCTGTGCATGGTCCCGAACCGCGAGGACCGGATCGACCTCTGCTGAGGCGCCGCCGGCCGGACCGTCTCAGGCCGGCTGAGACAGGCCCAGGCGCCGATACTGCTCCGGCGGGGCATCCGCCTCGGCCATCAGCCGCACCAGGTGAGCGATCATGCGCGCCTCCATCGCGTCGTCTTCCAGCGGCGAGGTCTGGCCGGGGTCGCTCTGCAGGTCGAACAGCCGTGAACGGTTCCGGTCGGCGTGCCGGCCCCGTTCCGCCCCGAACCGCACCCGGGTCGGGATGCGCAGCGTGCTCAGCCCCTTGGTGAAGGAGAACGGCTCGGCCAGCGTCGCGTCGCGCATCTCGTCGGCGCCGAAGCGCGTCCGCATGCGCGCCGGCATCAGCGTGTAGTCGTAGAGCTCCTGGTCGTCGATGTCCGCTGGGCCGCGCCAGTACACGTGGCGGCCGTCGGTGACGTTCACGTGCGCGCCGTGCTGGCCGAAGATAGCGGCCTCGCGCACCGGCTCGTCCCGCTCCAGCACCGGCGCCAGGTCGCGGCCCAGCATGTCGTCGAATTGCTCGAAGCCGAAGTACGACAGAAGCGTCGGCCCAAGGTCGATCGACGGCTGTACCAGTGCCTCCCGCCGCTCGCCGCGCACGCCGGCGCGGGGGTCCCATACGAAGAACGGCGTGTGCGACACCTCCTCGTAGTACGGCGCCCACACCTTGGCCCAGCACTCGTGCTCGCCGAGCAGGAAGCCGTGGTCGGTCCAGACGATGAGCATCGTGTCGTCCCACAGCGACAGCTCGTCCATGGTGTCCAGTACGTCACCCAGGCGTGCGTCGCACATCGACACCAGGGACGCGTACTCGTGGCGCATGTGGTCGACCAGCTCGGCGTCCTCGCTGACGTAGTCGTAGCGCGGCCAGTCGAACAGCGGCCCGTTCTTCGCGCGCCACCCCGCGTAGTGATCGGCGTAGCGGTCCTTGAACTCGCGGCTGCTGTGGAACGGCTCGTGCGGGTCGAAGGTCTCCATGTGCAGGAACCAGTTGTCGTCGTCGCGGTTGCGGCGCATGAAGTCGATGCCGGCGGCGACCGTCTGCGACTGCGGCAGCTCGGCGGTGGTGCGCATGAACAGGCGGTTGACGCGATCCTGCACCCGCGTCGGGTCGTCGGAGGCGTTCTGGCCCAGGGCGCTGCCGGCCGGCGGCGGGGTGACCATGCCGATCCAGGGATCGCCCTCCTGGCCGCGGAAGAACTCCCAGCTCCGGTAGCGGGCGTGGTAGTTGGCGCCGCCCTCTTCCCAGTAGTGGTAGTGGTCGGACGACAGGTGCGTGTAGACGCCGTTCTCGCGCAGGAAGTCCGGCACCGAGTCGTCGAACGGCTCGATCGGCCCCCAGCTCCGGTGCAGGAAGTTGGGGCGGCCGGTGTGCAGGTCGCGCCGCGCCGGCATGCACGGCATGGAGCAGATGTAGGAGCGGTCGAACACCGCGGTGCGCTCGGCCAGCCGCGCGAAGTTGGGCGCATGGACCGGCGGGCCGGCGGCGCCGCCGTACGGGGGCAGCATGTGGCGGTTCAGGGAGTCGAACATCAGCATCACGCACTTCATGGACAGGTTCCTCGCCGGGCTGCGGAGTCTGTCGGATTGCCGCCCGCGCGGCAAGTCCGACAGACCCCGCAGCCGCAGGTGGGGATGGGCCGGATGCGGCGCCGGTAGGCGTCGCGTCCGGGGCGGTAGCACGCGCCGGACGTCCTGACCGTCGCGCGCGGATCTGGTATCGTTCCCGCCGATCGTGCAGAACATGGACAGTCCTCCGGTCTTCGACGCAAACATCGCCGTCGGCGATACCAAGGTGAGCCTCTCGCCGCTCCGCGATCGCGCGCAGCTCCTGGCGGAGATGGACCGCCACGGCGTCGGCCGCGCGCTGATCCATCACCCCAACAGCCACGAGCCGTTCGTGGACGGCGTCGTGACCGACGAGGAGCTGGACGAATGGCGCAACGATCGGCTGTTCCCGCAGTGGACGGGATTGCCGGTACCCATCTCGATCGAACGCCTGGTCGAGCGGCACGCGGCCGGCGACCTGACCTGTGTGCGCATCTGCGCCGGCGAACGGGTGTTCTCGCCGTTCACTCCCTGGCTGTACGGCGAGCTGCTGACGTGGCTGGCCGAGATCGGCGCGCCCGCCGTGATCGACCTGACGGAGCTGGCACCGGATGACATCGTGCGCACGCTCAAGGGTTTTCCGCGCCTGCGCAGCATCGTGGTGGGCGCCCATCCCACGCACCAGCACTTCGTGCCGGCCATGTTGCGCGCGGTCGACGGCATGCATCTTGAGCTCAGCCGCTACGAGCCCCTGGGCGGGGTGGAGGCGCTCTGCCGGGAATTCGGCTCCTCGCGGCTCCTCTACGGATCGTGGTATCCGCGCTACGCGATGGGCCCCATCGTCCACTTCCTGCGCACGATCGAGTTGTCCGACGGCGACCGCGCGGCCTTGCTGGCCGGGACGCTCGAAGGACTGCTGGGGATAGACGCGTGATCATCGACTTCCACGGCCACACCGGCATGGGCGCCACCGCCGACGAGATGCTGCGATGCATGGACGGGGCCGGCGTCGACCGCGCCTGCCTGTTCAACATTTATCATCCGACCGGAGTACGCGCCAACGACGAGACCGCCGCCTTCTGCGCCGCCCACCCCGACCGCTTCCTGGGCTTCTCCTTCGTGTCCCCGCACCTTCCGGAAGCGGACATCACCGCCGAGCTCCGCCGCGCCGCCGACGACCTGGGCCTGGTCGCGATCAAGATCTACCCGCCGTACGCGCCGTGGTCGCTCGACCACGAGCGCTACTGGCCGATCTACCGCTTCGCTGACGATCGCGGGCTGGCGGTGATCAGCCACACCGGCCAGGAGTGGCAGGGGCACCCGAAGTACCTGTCCGTGGTCGCGCCGCTGTTCCCCGGCGCCCGTTTCGTGTCCGGCCACACCGGCAACGTGCAGCCGTACCGCGGCCAGGCGCTCGCCGCCGCACAGGGATACCGGAACGTCTACCTGGAGACCTGCTCCACCTTCCGCACGCCGGGGGTGATCGAGGAGCTGGTCGCCGAGGGGGGCGAGGACCGGGTGCTGTTCGGCTCCGACATCCCGCTCATGGACCCGCGCAGCCAGATCGCCAAGGTGCTCACCGCCGACATCAGCGAAACCGCCAAGCGCAAGGTGCTCGGCGAGAACGCGGCACGCCTCCTCCGACTCTGACGGTCCCTCAGCCGCTGCCCCGGGCCCGCAGCCGGGCAACGAGCTGATGGACGCCCCAGCCGACGGCGGCGACGAGCACCGCGTACACCCACCACGGCAGGTTGCGCCCGAAGACCAGCACGTACAGGTAGGGGATGACCGTGGCCGCCAGGAAGATCATGCTCCATCGCGCGACCGCGCGGCGGTCACTCCGGAGCGCGCGCGCCATGCGGAACAGGGAATAGTAAAAGAGGGGACCGCAGACTGCCGACAGCGCCAGGAACACGTACGGGTTGACCGCGTAGCGTTCCCGGGTCGCTGTCACCAGGTCGCCGATCCAGCCGATGACCGTCTCGAGCACGAGGGGCGTGGATCGTAACATGCGCGGCCGTGCCGTAATATCGGCGGATACCGGTCATGGCGAGGGAGAGGATGGCGAGCATTGATCGCGACGCGTTCGAGAGGGACGGCTTCCTCCTGCTGCGAGGGCTGCTTGCGCCGGAGGACCTCGCCCCGGTCCTGCGGGTGATCCTGGAGGCGGCCGGGCGGCTTATCGACGACCTGTGCGAGCAGGGCCGGCTGCCGTCGCGGTTCGGGGACGACCCCATGGTCGCGCGCTGGCAGCAGGCGGTCGCCGCGCTCGGCGGCGAGCACGAGCGGAGGAGCTGGGATGCAGACGTGGTCACCCCCGAGTTGCACGCCCTGATGGCGCACCCGCGCGTGCTGGACGTGGTCGAGTCCGTCATCGGCGGCGAGATCGAGGCCACCGGCATGATCGCGGTCCGCCCGAAGATCCCGAACGACAAGCGCACCACCGTGCTCTGGCACCAGGACAGCAATTACTTCGGCGAGCAGACGGCGGCACAGCGGATTATCAGCGTGTGGTTCCCGCTGGTGCCCGCCGACGCGCACAACGGCTGCATGCAGATCATCCCCGGCAGTCACCGGCACGGCTATCACGCCGCGGAGATCGACCCCGACCACAAGGCGCTGCGGCCGCTGGACGATCCCACGCGGTTCGGGGAGCCGGTGACGCTGCCGATGCAGGTCGGCGACGTGCTGTTCTTCAGCAACCTGACCTATCACCGCTCGCTGATGAACGGCAGCGATCACACCCGCTGGAGCATCGACCTGCGTTACCACCGGGCCGGCATGGAGCATCCGCGCAAGCCGGACTTTCTGCCGGGCTTCATCGCCCGCAGCCGCGCCGATCCGGCGGCCGAGGAGGGATGGCCCGAGTGGCGCGATCAGGTCGCGGACAGCACGTACTTCAACCGGATGCGCGCCATGAAGCGCGCCGCCCCGCTGGCGGTCTGAGCGGCTTCGCTACAAGCCGCCGCCCACTCCCACGAGCAGGCTGAGGCTGAACGACCAGGGCGTGAGCTTGGGCTTGCTGCCCTCCAGCACCGGGGCGCCGTCGAGCAGGCCGGCGCCGCCGAACAGCCGGTACGTCGGCTCCAGAGGGGCGTAAGCGACACCGGCGATGAGGCCGGCGTGCACTCCCCAGGGGTCGCCGGGCGGCAGCACCGCCAGCTCGAAGCCGGCCGAGGCCCTGAGCACGAGCGCGTTGGTGCTGACCGAGAAAGCCCTGGAGTCTCCGTCGACTACCACGGCGTCGAAACTGCCAGGGTTGTCCGGATAGCCGCGCAGGCCGACCGTCTGCACGCCCGCTCCGGCGGTGACGAAGCCGATGGCAGCCGGCAGCTTGAGCGGAGCGTAGCCGACCTGCAGGGACAGCGCGTCGCTGGACAGCTCCACGGACCGCCTGTTCCGCGTGCTTGCGGTCCCTGCGTGGCTGCTCTCCAGCATGGCGACGAACTGTCCGTAGGTGACCAGTGCTCCCCAGCCATGCGAGAAGCTGTTGCGTTCCGGATCACGACTCTGATTCAGCCGCGCGAGGAGGTTCGGATACTCCTCGTCGAACCCCAGATGGGTCCAGCCGGCGCTGTAGTAGGTGAGCATGGTCAGGTCCGGTGGCCCGTAGAAGGCCGCGAGCAGGTCCTGTTGCGGGTTGTCCTGCGCCACGGCAAGCCCCGATACGCTCAGCGACACGACTGCCGCTGCCAACCATGCGAATCGCCTGTGCGTCGTCCTTCGCATGTCGTTCCCCTCCACGCCCAGCAGGCGCGGATGCCCACTGGACACGCGGAGTCTACTACGTTTCGCCGCCGCTGTCGGTTTCCGTGGCGGACCGCTCTTTCAGCCAGAAGCGCAGCAGCATCAGCGCCGCCACCGACAGGGCGACCACGCTCAGGCCGCCGATCCAGAAGATCGCCGGCGCCGTCTGGTCGGCCAGACGCGGCGCGTACCCGACGCCCAGGAGGGCGACCACGAAGCCGGCGACCACCGTGCCGATGCCGACCTTCGTCAGATAGGCGCGCCTGACCGCGTAGCGGCGGCCGGCGGCGCGGCCGCGCAGGATGGTCAGGTGGTCGTAGGACGCCTCCATGATCATCAGCAGCCCCAGCCCGTACGCCAGGCCAGGCCACACCTGCACCGGCGTGCCTGCGGTCACCAGCGCCCCGGCGTGCGCCACCAGCAGCGCGAACACGCCGGCGGTGATGAAGCCGGAGCGATGCTGCTGGGCGCCGTAGACGACCGCGGCCACGCCTGCCAGCGACGCGGCCACCGTGCCCATGGTGATGCCCGCCAGCGCCAGGTTCCACGCGCCCAGGACCAGCGGCAGGCCGAGCAGGACGAGCCGGGTCATTGCAGCAGCAGCCGGCGGCGCCGCAGCGCGTCGAGGCGGGCGGCAAGGAGCTCGACCGGCTCGTCGGGCTCCAGCCGGATGATCGGCACGCCCGCCTCGGCGAGTTGGCGGGAGGCGGTGTCGGTCTCCATGCGCCACAACGGCACCGCCGCGGCTTCGCCGGGTGTGGCGCCGTAGACGGGCGCCAGCGCCAGCGCGGGGTTGATCACCACGGCCGCCACGTCGAAGCGGCGGCTGGCCAGGTTGAGCAGGGTGTCGGTGAAGCGCACGTCGATCAGGGGAGTGAAGGCGGCGATCAGCGCCTGCGACGGCAGGATCTGGCGGGGCACCTTGGTGATGTCGCGGTCGACGTCGCTCTCGCGGGCGCGCACGTCGGTGAGGAACTCCAGGATCCGGTACTGCTGCCGTGTGCCCAGGTTGGGGCTCACCCAGCGCAGCAGGCCGGACAGCTCGATGCAGCCGACGCGGTTGTTGCCGGTCAGGAAGTAGCGCGTCAGCGACGCGACGATGCGGGTCGCCTGGTCGAGCACCGTGGAGCCGAACGCGCCGGCGTCCTCGAATGCATCCAGCAGCAGCACGACGTCGGCGTTGCGCTCGCGCGTGTACTCGTTGACGTACATGCGGCCGTTGCGCTGCGTGGCGCGCCAGTTGACGGTGCGCAGCCGGTCGCCCGGCACGTATTCACGCATGCTCGCGAACTCCAGACCCTCGGAGGCTTCGCGTGAGGGGTAGTTGCCGACGTTCACCTGCGTGTGGAATGGCCGGACCGGCCGGCTGACGGAGTCGACGCGCGGGTAGGCCGTGCAGATCTTGGGGTCGCTCCACTCCGCCTCCCACATGATCATGCCGGAGCCTGCGTAGGCGCGGTGGAACAGCCGCCCCTGCGTGAAACGGGACCGCCGGTCGATGCGCAGGCGGTAGCGGCAGGTCTCGGTCTGTCCGGGGCCGAGCGACACGATCACGCCGTTGCGGCCGGAAACCAGCGAGGCGCCGGCCGGCAGCGGATCGACCACCTCCGCGATCGGCACCGCGGTGCCGGCATGGACGGTGAACTCGACGTCCACCTCGTCCCCTTCGAACAGGGTGAGCCGGGAGATGCTGTGGCTGAAGCGCAGGCGCGGCTGGCGGTCGCCGAGCAGTGCTGCGACGATCGCCACCGCGAACGTGGTGCCGATCATCACCAGCTCGATGCGCCGCAGCAACGCCGCGAACACCAGACTGACCAGGGTCAGCGCCAGGTAGACGACGAATCGGGAGCCGAAGTGCTTGGTCACCCTATGGCCCTGATCACCCTATGGTCCTGATCACGCTCCGGCCCCGGTCACGCTTCGGCTTGCGGTGTGGGCACCTCGTTCATCGCGTCGGTGACGATCGACTCGTCGGAGATGCCGCGGACCCAGTACTCCGGCTTCATAACGATGCGGTGAGCGAGGGCGACCACCGCCACGTCCTTGACGTCCTCCGGGGTCACGAAGTCGCGGTTGTTCAGGACCGCGTGCGCCCGCGCAAGCTTGAACAGCGCGTACACGCCGCGCGGCGAAGCGCCTACCTGCACCTTGGAGTCCTCGCGCGTGGCCCGTGTCAGGTCGACGATGTACTTGCCGATCGGCTCCGAGACGTGAACGTCCTCCAGCGCGAGCTGCATGGCCAGCAGCTCCTCGTGGGAGACGACCGGTGTCAGATCGACGGTGTCCTCCTTGCGCTCCTGGCGCCGCCTGAGGATCTCGTACTCGTCGTCGGCGCTCGGATAGCCGATGCTGGTGCGCATGATGAAGCGGTCGAGCTGCGCCTCCGGAAGCGGGTAGGTGCCCTCGAACTCGACCGGGTTCTGGGTCGCGATGACGACGAACGGCTTCCCCAGCGCGAAGCGCTCGCCTTCGACGGTGACCTGCCGCTCCTGCATGGCCTCAAGCAGCGCCGACTGGGTCTTGGGCGTGGCGCGGTTGATCTCGTCGGCGAGCAGCAGATTGGCGAACACCGGGCCCTTGCGGAACTCGAAGGCGGCATCGCGCTGGTTGTAGATGTAGCCGCCGGTGATCTCGCCCGGCAGCAGGTCCGGCGTGAACTGGATGCGCGTGAAATGGATGTCCAGCACCTGCGCGAACGACTGCGCGATCATGGTCTTGGCCAGGCCGGGGAAGTCCTGCAGCAGGATGTGCCCGTCGGCCAACAGTCCCATCAGGATCTGGCGCAGGACGTCGTCCTTGCCGACGATGAAACGCCCGACCTCCTCGACCGCCCGCTGCGTGGTCTCGCTGACCCGTCTCAGGTCCATGGACCGCGGCGTCGTGCCGCTTGTCTGTCCAAACTCTGTGCTCACTCGGTCACTCCTGTGTCACGTGATGTGCTCCGCATCCGCCTGGTCCAGCTCCTGCACCACGCCCGCGAGCTGCGCAAGCGGGACACCCCGGCGTGTCAGCCGTTCCGGCAGCCGATCGGCCAGCTTGTCGCCGGGCCGTCCGAGCGCTTCGATGCGGTCGAGGATGCGGCCGCGGTCGGCGGTGCTCACCAGACCGGACGCGACCGCCGCGAGCCGGGGCAGGAACACGCGCCGGTAGTAGCGCTTGCTGGTCTGCGAGAGCTCGAGCTCCGCGGTGATCTTCGTCAACGGCGTCGGCACCGCGGGCTGTCCGCGCCGGGCGGCCTGCTCGCTCAGCACCCGTTCCAGCCGCGGGGCTTCGTGGAATGCCAGCTCGCTCTGCACCGAGCTCACGGCCACCACCGCGGCCAGCGAGGCGACCGCGGCGCCGATCGCGAGCATCACCTCGTCCAGGTCCTGCACGCCGGAGGTGAAGGTCACCAGCAGCACCAGACCGGCGGTGAGCGCCGCCAGACCGACCGTGCTCAGCAGGCGCCGCGTGCGGCTGCGTCCCGTCCGTCGGGCGCGGAATGCCGACGGTCCCCAAGTGGAGCTGCTCATCAGCTTGAGATCATAACACTAGTCCGAGCTTCCAGTGAAGCGATTGGCCCGTGGCCTACTACCCCATCGTACCTCACGACGGAACTCGATCAGTTGAACTCCGCTGACGCCCCGTTAACGATGATTGCCCCAAGCTCCCCATTCGATCCGCCGCACGTGATTAAAGTCACTTCGCACTCATCTGTTCGGGGAACGTCTCGGACCGAGTCCAATTCTCCGATAATTCGAAACACGACGCGCGTCTGCTCCCGGGAAGATCGTGAGTATTGAGCACATAGTATATCGACGCCGTGGGCGGCGCCTTCTTCTGACCGACGAGGTCCTTCTACGTCGCTTCACCGGGGACCAGAACCCGCGCTTTCTTGGCGAGTTTCTTGCGCACCGAGTCCGTCTTGGTTCCAATTATACTGCTATGTGCGGGATTGTTGTCCGTCGGTGTAAACTTGATAGACTGATTCAGATTCCAGTAGTCCCCAGCAGTAACAGATGCAACTCGCTTCCCATGCGGCCACTTTGGGAACCTGCTCACTGTGTCTTCTGGTGTCGACAGCTCGGCCCAATCCACCGACATTTCGTTCGTCTGTGATGAGTTAGCGAAAGCAGCAGAAGAAACTCTGCCGCTAGGTTTCAGGTGGAGGTCCGGGTTGATTGCCCTGAAGAACTCATCGTGCTCAGTTATCTGGCGCGGAAACGAGATCCCTGTTCGGGCTACTGGCAAGGAGTGGCTCTACGGCAGTATGGATTCGAGCAACGTGTTGACTGCGGAGTCCCGTGCGAAATCCCCGCTAAGTTCGTCCAAACCATCGCCTTCATTGTAGGATGTCAACAGATATCGAACTGGCGCACCTTCGGGAGGAATAACCACCATCAGGTCTCTACTGCATACGCCTTCCCATTCTAACTCTAGCCCTCCGTCAGCCATCGGGGCAAGGAAAGGATCGCCCGCTTGGGAGTAGATGTGTCTGTCTATCGCGACTATTAGACGAGCGCACTTGCGTGCTGCGGCGACGGTAATGGCCAATGACTCGTAGCCGTTCCAATTTGGTTTCAGGTCACATAGGTGTTCCAACCGTTCTGCAAGTTCGGGATACGAAGTCCACAGGGCTGACTTCTCACGGGAATACTCAGGTAGTTGATGGTGTGTCCAAGCGCCTACGTCAGTTGGGAGAATCCACGTGAATCCAGGAACGGACCAAGGGTCATCTTCGGTATGCTCCTGGAGGACATTCATGAGGTAGCCAACATGACCCTGTGACTCCCGCGCGGGTTGAGTTCCGGCGAGCATCATCCGCAAATTATCTCGGCTCCCAGAATCGTTCGCGCATAGTATGGCGGTGTTTAAGGCCGGCGAAGGAGGGCTTGCATCATGCCAATATTGATAGGTGTTCGCGAGAAGATATGGGGAGTTCGGCAACTCATTTGATTCGCCGATTTGCCCGCCGATGAGCGTAGGGTCTTGCGTGTCGTCGTCATTGGATGCGATGGTCAGTGTCAGCGATGGAGATACATACTCTTCAATTGGCTCGATCGTACCAAGTATGCGTCGATTTAGGGTGAGTTCTTGGACGCGACAATACCGCCGATGATGAGGATCATGATGGGCTTCTTCCGCGAGATTATGCGAAACATTTTTCGGAGAAAAAGATCCGACTACATACGGCGGTTGCGACGCGGCATCTCGGTCATTGGAATTACGATATGTCAACGCATCGAGTGAAGCGCGATTGACTAAGATATCGGATGGACTCAGATTGCCGGCCGAGTCGGCTTCTGTGCTAGTGGTAATAAGGTCAGCCACTGTCGTCTAGCTGCTTCACAAACATGATGGCATGATCCCACGAAGTTTCTAGTGAATCTCGGATTTCTTCTGTCTCTGGGATGCGTTGATCGTTTCTATGTAGGTTCAAGCTAAGGAACACGTTCTTGGTATTAATGTCATTGAATCTAGGCTCGATCGTCACGATCCAAGAGATGCCATCACTACGAAAGGTTAGTTTTGCGGAGCCTCCCGTAAGATCCCAGCCCGGGTTTCGGGGGTGGTCGTCTGGGAAGAGTCGGTGTGCCAAATACTCGGTGGCTGGGCGACCCGAGTCCTGATCATAGACCAACTCAACATTGTATCCGAATGCACGGACGTGTGTATCTTGCAATTGGGTATTCGCAATGGCGAGTCCAGCGACCTCGGCCAAGCGAGTCAATCCTTCACGAGTTGGGTATTCTCGCTGGACGACGGAACGGGCGGAGGATAGCGTCAAGGAGATGCGGTCTTTTGAGAGTGTGAGGGTCCGTTCCTGACTGGAGTCTGGTGTTGGGACGTTCGGAACGAGAGCCAATCCGAGGGCGACCTCGGAGTCAACCGAATCTCTGAAGGCATGGATGGTTTCGGTGGTTGTAAGCAAGTCTATGCCAACGAGTACGAGGTTCGCCGTAAGGACATCTCTTATTCTAGCAGACATGGTGTGGCTTCCGAGTATCGACAGGATCGGACTGTAGCGAGAGTATACGTCTGTTGGCAACCAAGGCAAAGAGGAAGGGATTGTGTAGAGGGCCGGGGCGGTAGGGTGGAGCGTCGAAGTAGGGCGAGGAAGGGGCGGGAAGTGAGGACGACACACGGTGGCGGGAGGGGACGGAGGTGGGCCGCAGTGGGCTGCGGCGACGGGAGTGAGAAGAGGAGGTCACGCACTCGGTCGGTTGGGTTGTGTTGCCCATCGTGGGAGACCATAGGAGGTTGTCGCGGATGGGGCAAACTCCTATGGTCCGCATCATGACCGAGGGGTTGACCGGCATCGGGACGTACGCGTTCCGCCCCGGCGAGTGGCGGGACGAAGGACAGGGGCGGGAGACGCTGCGCACGCGCGAGGCGCGCGCCGCGTGGAACCCGCTGATCGACTGGGAGGAGATCCATCCGGGCAACCGGGGGGTCACCCGCGACGGCCGCTACGAGCTGTTCGACGCGCCGGTCGGGGTACGCCTGGCGGTCGAGCCGGCCAGCAAGTCGGAGGCGCTGATCCGCTCCGACCCCGCGGTGGAGGGCGGCGGCGGGCTGCACAACGTGCTGGCCTGGCACGACGGCGACTACCACATCCTGTACGGCTCCTTCCCGCCGGACGGCAGTTCCGCGCTGCGCTACGCGCGCTCGGCCGACGGCTACCGCTTCGAGAAGACGCCGGTGGGCGGCAGGTCCGACAACGTCACCAACGGGCCGGCCCACTGCGGGATGTTCATCGACCCGACCGCCGAACCGGCCGAGCGCTTCAAGGCGATGCGGATGGCCGGCGGCTACTTCGATCCCGACACGAACGAGCTGCTGCCGTCGGGCGAGTGGCAGAGACGCATGGCAGCGGCCGACTACGCGGGGGCCGCCTACGACGGCCCGCGCATCGTCAACCGCAACTGGCTTGAGGGGTGGACCTCTGCGGACGGGCTGCAGTGGACGGTGATCGACCAGCCGCTGGCCGACATGCCGGCCGACGGCGGCATCGCGCCCGGCTACGACCCGGCGACCGGCTGCTACTTCGCCTTCGTGCGTCCCGGCGGCACCGGCCGCCGCAGCATCGGCATCACCAAGACCGCCGACTTCCGCCGCTGGCCGCTGTCGCGGCTGGTGCTCACCGCCGATCCGCAGGACCCGCCGGACACCTCGTTCTACGGCATGTACTACTTCCCCTATCCCGGCCGGGACGACCTGCACGTGGGCGTGGTGCAGGTCTACCATCAGATCGGCGACGACGGCGACGCGCAGCTCGCCTTCAGCCGCGACGGCCTGTACTGGACGCGGCCGGAGCGCCGGCCGGCCATCCCGGTCGGCCCGCCCGGCAGCGACGAGGCCGGCATCGCCTGGCCGTGGGGCGTCGGGCTGATCACCCTGCCGGACGGCTGGTGGGCGGTGCCGTACGACGCCGGCTCCTGGCTGCACAACGCCGGCGACACGATGCCGCGCGCGAACGGGGTCATCCGCTGGGCGCGCTGGCGCCCGCACCGGCTGGCCGGCTTCGACGCGGAGACGGAGGGGCGCTTCACCATCCCCACGATTACCCGCTCCGGAGGGCCGCTACGCCTCAATTACCGCTGCCGGGCCGGCGGCTGGATCAAGGTCGAGCTGATCCGTTCGATCCCGTCCCGCCTGAACCCGGACGTGAAGGGCCTCGACGGCTACACGTTCGAGGCGTGCGATCCGCTGACCGGCGACGAGGCCGACCGTGAGGTGACCTGGAACGGCAACAGCGACCTGGATGCCGCCGGCTCCACGGTGGTGATCCGCATCAGGATGTTCGCCGCCACGCTGTTCGCCTACCGGGTATGAGCCGCGTCCTGATCCGGCACGACTCCCAGGAAGCCGCGGAGATGCTCGCGGACGACCCCGACCTGCAGCCGACGCTGGGGCCGGCCGAGTTCGACGAGCGCTTCCTAGCGCTGCACCGGCAGCTCTTCCGCACCGACGAGCCCGACTTCTACGAGGTCACGACGCACGTCTACCGCCCGCCCGCCCCGTACCACATCGCCGATCACCAGTTCCTGTGGGACGGGAGGCGCTGGCATCTGCTGTATGTCACCGGCGACATAAGCAGGATCGACGCCTACCGCCGGCACATGGAGGCGGGCCGGCTGGACGAGGCGGCGGCCGAGAGCCCGGAGGTCGGGATCGGTCATGCCAGGGGCGACAGCCTCGGCACGCTGGCCTTCCACCGTAATCTCCTGCTGCCGTCGCAGGGCGACTTTGACAAGGTGACCCGCGGCGTGCCGTATTGCTTTCGCTACGAGGGACGCTGGGGAATGCTCTACGAGGTGCGCGGCGAAGGGGGCGACCACCAGAGCCTGGCGTGGTCGGACGACGTGCAGGACTGGGCGCAGGATGGGGACAACCCCGCCTTCGGGCTGCCGTCGTGGGGGCCGACCCCGGGCGGAGCGGCGCAGGACGTCTGCGTGCTGCGGCGGCCCGGCGGGCTGTACCTGATCTTCTTCAAGTCGAAGGCGGGCGAGGGGCAGGTCGCGGTCGGCCTCAACGCGACGCGCGACTTCCGCACCTTCGTGGAACTAGGCCCGGTGTTCCGCTCGCCGCCGATGCTGCGCGGCACCATCGGCCTGGAGTCGCCGTGCGTGATCGAGCGGGACGGGATGTGGCACCTGTTCTTCACGCTCGGGCCGGGGACGTGGCATGCGGTCAGCGACCGGCCGACCGGGTTCCTGCAGGGCGGCACCTACTGGCGGGTGGGGACCGGCAGCTACCTGCTCGGCCACTTCCACGCCGGCGAGGTGTTCAGCCGCAGCGGCCGCTGGTTCCTGTCGACCACGCGCAAGGAGCAGTCGCGGCTGGAGAACCGCCGGCAGGGCCGGCTCTGCTACCGGGGCACCTACGAGGACGAGATCGTCCTGGAGGAAGGGGTGTTCCTGAGCGAGATCGAGTGGGACGGCGATCAGCCGGTACTGGCGAGACCAAGCCTGGCCAAGTCCGATCTGGAGGGAGCATGAGCACGGTGGCAACGGGCCTCTGGCACTTCAGCTACACGGTCCGCGACCTGGACCGCAGCATCGACTTCTACTGCCGGCTGATCGGCATGGAGCTCGTCCACCGGCAGCGGGGGGCCAACCCCTACACGGCGCGCCTGGTGGCGTACGCGGACGCGGACATCGACGTGGCGATGCTGCGCATCCCCGACTGTCCGGTGGACGTGAGCGGCCACCACCTGGAGCTCGTGCAGTACCTCCGCCCGGCCGGCGCGCCCATCGACACCGCCACCAACCGTCCGGGCGTCGCCCACATGGCGTTCATGGTCGACGACATCCACGCGATGTACGACCGGCTGATCGCCGAGGGCGTGCGCTTCAAGAGCGAACCGGTGGCGATCGAGGAGGGCCGCAACACAGGTGGCTTCGCCGTCTACTTCAACGACTTCGACGGCATTCCGCTGGAGCTGCTGCAGCCCCCGCCGAGCGCGCGGTGAGCTCCCGCCGGCTGCGAGCGACCCTGCTGGCCGCCGGCGCCGTGCTGTTCGCGGCGTCCGCCGCGATCGCCGACCCGTCGGCCCGGGACGAGACCGCGGCCGCCGCGGCGAACCGGTTCCTGCGGACGCTCGATCCTGCGCAGGCCCGCGCCGCCCTGCTGCCGCCGGACAGCCCGCTGATCGCCAACTGGTCGAACCTGCCCGCTGGCATGGCCGGGTTCGAGCGCAACGGGGTGCGCATCGGCGACCTGAAAGACGCGCAGCGGGCCGCCCTGCACGACTTCCTGACGACAGCTCTCAGCCGCGCGGGTGCCGCGCTGGTATACGGCGTGATCGCCGCGGAGGCCGTGCTGGCCGATGCCTCGCGAGCGTCCCGGCTCGGCTGGCACCCCGACAACTACTGGCTGGCCTTCTTCGGCCAGCCGTCGGCGGCGGGCGACTGGAGCTGGCAGTTCGGCGGCCACCACCTCGCGATCAACGTCGCCGTGACCGGCGGCGTCATGAGCATGTCCCCGTCGTTCATCGGCATCGAACCGGCGGCGTTCGTGCTGGACGGGTCGGAGATGGCGCCGCTGCAAGGGTACGCCGCGGGCGGCGTGGCTCTGCTGGTCGCCCTGTCCGGCGAACAGCGGGACGCCGCGGTCGTGGCCGGCCGGCCGCGGGACCTGTATGCGGGGGCCGGCCGCGACGGTGTGATCCCGCCGGTCGAAGGGAGTCGCGTCTCCGGCTGGCCCGCCGAACGGCAGCGGCAGCTCCTCGATCTGATCGGCCTGTGGGTGGGCGTCATGCCGCCCGCGGCCGCCGGGCGCAGGCTGGCGGAGATCGAAGCGGAGCTGCCCGACGTGCGCTTCGCCTGGCACGGACGGACCGACGGGTCGGGCTCCATCTACTACCGCATACAGGGCCCGACGCTCCTCATCGAGTTCTCGACCCGTGGCTCGCTCGGTGCCGCGGGCGGCCACTACCACTCGATCTACCGCAACCCCACCAACGAATACGGACGCGACCGATGACATCGGCCTGAGGCCGAGCGATCCATAGACTCGCTTGGATTCACATGATTTGGTGTGACACTGTATGTACACGGCACGAGGCGTTGGCATGCAGCTCCAAGAGGTTGTCGAGGATCAAGCGTTCTCACCTACGCTGATCGCGGGCGCGTTGCGCACGACGAAGGCCGAGATCGCCGGCACGCTCGGGCTCAGCCGGGACGCGCTGTCGCGGACCACGCGGATCCGCGCACGGAAGACGCAGACCCGGCTCCGGGAGATGGTGGAGATTCTTCGCCGCGTCGAGGACTACACGGGCTGCTCTGCGCTCGTGGCGTATGCTTGGTTCCGCTCCGAGGCGCTGCCCGGGTTCGCCGGGCTCACGCCAGATCGGCTGGTGCGCGACGGCAAGGCGAGTTACGTCCATGCCCACCTCGACCGGATCATGGCCGGCGGCTGTGCCTGACCGTCTGGGTCTTCAGGGTTCGTATGGGCGAGACCGAGGGAGGGTGCAGCCGCGATGGGCTCGGGTCTGATCCTCCGGAATTGCGCCGTTCAGCCGTGCGGGGCGTGCCGATGACGGTGGTGGGCGCGACAGAGCAGTCTCAAATTACGGGGATCGGCGCCGCCGCCCAGCGCATAGGGCAGGATGTGGTCTATCTCGATCAGGTGTCGTGAGTTGCAGCGGCGTCCGGTGCGCTGATCCACATAGGAGCAACGCCCGCCGTCCCGCTGCCACACCTGTCGTCTCACCGCCGCCGGAATCGCGCGGCCCGCAGCGCATGACTTCGGCGTCGAAGTGGCGGCGCCGGCCGGCTTCGTGCCGGCCGCGGCTCGGCGGTCCGTCGCTTCCTTGCGGGTCGGCGGGGGCGCCGAGGTCGGCGTCGGGTGCGGCTTCCGCTCCGGCGTCGGAGTGGCGCCGGCGGGGGTCACCTCGTCCTGCACCGTGACTGCGTGACCGGGTTGCGGCGCGGCCCGCTCCTTCGTTGCCGAAGCGGGCTGGGATTCGCCCTGTGCCGCCTGGCGTCCGGCGCGCGCCCGGCGCGGCGGCCGGCTCGGATCGTGGCGGTCGAGCGCCTCCTGCACGATGCGGCCGACGAGCTGGCCCACGGTCATGTGGGGGTCCACGTGCGACAGCAACCCCCGCAGGTGCTCCAGCCCTCTTGGCAGTCGGCGTCGATGACCGCCTTCAGCTCGTAGCGCCCGTCGCCGAGCGGCCGCACCCGGTCGGCCGGCGGCGCCAGCTCCGGGTCCAGGTCGGCGAGCATCCGGCGGACCTGCCGCGCGCTCTTGCCGGCCGCGTCTTCGAGCAGCTTCTGTCTTCCCGCCGCATCGAGCACGAGCGGCGGCGCAGGCTCGGAGCGGCTCGGCGGTGCGGCCGGCGCTGACCCCACCGCACCGCCCACCAGCGCCGGCGTCTCCGTCGGCGCCGAGCCTGGCAGGTCGGCCCCGGCCGTCGCTGTCCCCGGCGCCACAGCCCCCGCCGGCGCGGTCGACGCGGTGCCGGCGATCGATCCGCGCCGCCGCTGCCGGTCGAACGCCCACTGCAGCTCCGCGGCGGCGCTCAGCGTCAGCGAGCCGTCGCGCAGCTTCTCGCGCGCGCCCGGCTGGTCGGCGCACAGCCGCACGGCGCCGATGCGCCGCGCGGCGGCGGGGTCGCTGTAGCCCAGCTCGCGCACCGCGTAGTCGAACAGGCTGGAGCAGCCTCGCTGCAGATACAGCCGGCGGGCCTCGATCTCGGCCAGGTGGTCGATGATGGCGCCCTGCAGGTGGCGCTCGCGGACCAGCGTGCTGGTCTGACGCAGCAGCGCGCGGTCGGAGAGCACGCCGACGGTGGAGGTGATGGCGGGACGGACGGCGGTCACAGGAGTGGCGGTCTTCATGGAGTAAATGTACTAACGGTTTCCAGATAGCCCTCTTTGGTCAGTCCGCGACCCGCACGCGATCCGCGATCAGCGGGCGCTGAAGGGGGTGTTAGGCGGCCGAAGGGGCATCCGAGCTTCCGGGAGGCCGGGAGGGGCCTGAACGTGCGGTGGCGTGCCACTTCGCAGGGGCGGTAACCCCGTCAAGACCCTGTGGCAAGAATCATCGATCTATTTTCGCGGCGCGGCCCGCTGCCGGGTCGGCGCCGGCGACATCAGCGGCCGGTTGACGTCGCCACCGCCGACCTCATGGCCCCTTAGCCACACGAAACCGGGTAGAGCCGATCGTCTGATCGCTTGATGCGATGCCGAACCGGTCTTCGACAGCAGCGACTCACGTGAATGCGATGCCCGTCCCGGCATCTCAGGCGTTGGGCCGTTCGGTTGATCGCGGCGGGTTACGTGGCACGCCGTGCGGCGAAGTAGCGGCGCAGATCCGGGTTCAGGTCGGCCGCAAACGACTCGTCCCAGGAGTCCCGGTACGTTGCCGTGAACCGCTCGAAGGTCTCGCGCGCTGTCGGCGTGGTGTCATCGAGGTAGGTCGGATCGTCGAACCACGGCTGATAGCTGGCGACGTAGCCGCCGAGCCCGTTCATGTCCTCGCGCGTGGCGGGCCGCGGGCGCGATGCCGTCCCCCAGGTGACGGCGATGGTGCGGCGCCGCTTGCGCCGGCTGTACAGGCCGCGGTGGATGGAGTTGACGTGGAAGAACGCCAGGTCGCCGGCCTGCAGCCGGATCGGCTCCCTGCCGGGCATGGCGTCCGACCAGTAGTCGTTGACGCGCACCTCGTACTCCTCGGGGGTGTCCCAGCGATTGTGGGAGCCGGGCACGATCTCGGTCGCTGCCGAGTCGCAGAGGCAGATGTGCATGTGCACCTCCCGCGCGGGCACCGCCTCGCTCAGGATGATGCGCTCGGTGTCCTCGTCCGGACGCAGGTCGAACTTGTCGTACTGGCAGTCGCGGTGCCAGCCGCCCACCCACGACTCGCGCGGCGGCTCGACGTAGAGGTTGCACTGCATGAACAGCGGCGGCTCGGCCAGGATCGCCGTGGCGATCGCGATCGCCTCCTCGCCTGCCACGGCGTTCAGAAGGGTTGTCAGGTCCGCCGGCCGCTCGCGGTGGTAGTCGGGGTGGTTGAGGTGAATGAGCATGCGCGCCCGGGCCGAATAGTTGCGGCCGCTCGGCTGATTGTCCTCGGTCCCGGTCGTGACGAAGCGGGCGAGCGCGCCCTCGCAGATCCGTCGCAACTCCCGCACCTGACCGGCATACGCGCCGCGGACAACCACGTACCCCTCCTCGGCAAAGCGCTTGCCGAGCGTGGCGGCGTCGACAGGCATGGATGCGCCGCTAGTGGCGGTGATAGGTCAGGGTGACTGTGACGCCCGTATCGATCTCGGATTCGAGCTGCAACTCGTCGTCGCTCGTGAACTCGTACCCGAATTGGGAGCGAGCGATGCTGCTGGCGTTGGGCGTCAGGGTGAGAGTGTCGTTGTCGTAGTCATAGGTGCCCTCGACCTCGAAGCGGAGACTTCCCGCGCCGGTGGCCGACGCCCTGACGTAGCTGTAGCTACCGTCGCTCTCGAATTCGTACTCGTATGAGATCCGGCCTCCGGTCACTGCGAACTCAGCGTGCCACTCCCCCACGAAGGGATTCCGCACCGTGGAACCCATGACGTAGACCCTGCAGCCGGACAGCACAGTCAGGGCAAGGCTGACGGCGCACAACGCCGCCAGGACGCCCCTGCCGATACCCGGCCTTCTCTTGGGCTCACGCTCACTCATGTTCATCCTCCCGTGTTCGGCTGTGAGTCTACCACCCCATGCCGGTCCGGTGCGTGCGAGCGGTCATCGTGCGGCAGGCTCCGGCTACGATGCATGAGGGTGCGGGACAGCAGCGCCGACTTCTGGGAGGCAGGCGAGATCGCGATCGATGTGAAGGCTCGTCACGTCCGCGACCGGGAGCTGCGTCCACTGCGGGCGTTCGTTGGGGAGCACCGGCCGCGCGCAGCGCCGGTGAGCACTGAGCCGGTGGAGCGCGAGGTCGGCGGCATCCGCATCGTGCCGTGGGAGAGCTTCCTGAGCCGGCTCCCGGCCGGCGAGACCATCGCCTGACCGGATTCTGTGCGATCCTCGGGCATGAACCTGGATACGGCCAAGGCGATCTTTGCCCGTCACGCGGACAAGTTCATCACGGCCTACGTGTTCGGCTCGGTCGCCTCCGGTACGGCAGACGAGCACAGCGACATCGACGTCATTCTGGTCCGCGATACCGCGCTGCCGTTCTTCGATCGCATCCGCGAGGTCATGGATCTGCGCCTCGAGTTCGGGGCGGCCGACCTGCTGATCTACACCCCCGCCGAGCTGGACGCGATGCTCTCGGAGGAGGGTCGCTACTTCGTCAAGCACGCCGTCCGGACAGGACACCGAATTGAAGGCATCCAACCGAGAAGCGGATCGGTGGCTCAAGCAACCGACGATCACTTCGGCAGGCCCCGATCGTCGTAGAGCGCTTCCTGCAGGGTCTGTGACAGTGGCGGGCCGCTGCCGTCAGCATATCGTTCCCGCAGGTCTCTGCCGGCTCGGATGTACCGGTAGAGCGACGCCTCGATATCGGCCCGCTGTGCGTGCTCCGTCGGCTTCTGCTCTCGGGTGCTGGTCGTAGCATCCATCGTCAACTATGGCGTCGGCGGTGGGCCGAGCCGATTGAGGCCCATGGTGTCCGTGCCGTGGATGATCTGCAGGGCATGGTCCGGGGAGTCGTACTCCAGCACCTTGACGATGGGGATGATCGCCCGCACCGCCAGCCCGATGCGGCGCAGGTCGGACCGGTTGGCCTCCGAGTGGTGCAGGGTGCGTTCGTTGAACAGGATGAACTCGCCGGGCCGCATCTCCAGATCGGTCAGGTCGCCGGGATCGTAGTAGCCGGCATCGGCCATCACCTTGAACTGCATGTCCGGGGTCGCCTCGACGTGAGGGACGATGGTGCGGTGAGATCCGGGGATCACCTGCAGGTTGCCGTTCTGCTTCGTGGAAGGATCCACGGCGATCCAGGCGGAGATGATGACCGGTGGCTCCAGCGGCCAGTAGTGGAAGTCCTGGTGCCAGGGGATCGCCTTGCTGCCCCGGTTCTTGACGAAGAAGTTGGTCCGCCACAGCAGCAGGTCGGGCCCGTACAGCGCAGCCATGCGCTCGACGATCGCCGGATCGGTAGCCAGGTCGTACACGGCGCGGCTGTCCAGGTGGCGGTTGTGGACACGGTTGTGCGACACCGGCGGATCGGTCTCCAGAACGCTCTCGATGGCCGGCCGTAACGCGGCCATCTCGTCCGGCGAGCACAAGGAGTAGGGTCCCAGATAGCCGTCCCGGCGAAACCGCTCCACTTCGGCAGCGGAGAGCCCTGTGGGAGCCGAGATCGAGGTCGTTTGTATGGCCACCTGAATCCTCCGCCCCGGATGATTGTATCACGCTGATCAGGGACTCAAGGAGGAGTCTGCGGCGTGGCCGCGAGATGGCAGAACTCAACGGTCGGCGGAGATCATGCGCTGAAGGCGAGGATGAAGCGTGCTGACGAGCACATTCAAGTGGTCGCGCATCCAGGACACAGCCTCACGATAGTCGGCGTTCCGGTCGTCCCTGGCGAGAAAGCCGCGCTTGACCTTACGCTTGAATCCGATTCTCGGACGGCCCGCCGGGTTGACCCAGCGCGTAAGGTCTTCTCCCATCTCTGCCTGTAGTCCCTCCAACTCGGGCTCGATCCCCTCAAAGATGCGAGCTGCGGACGCTTCACCTTTCCGACAGGTGAGGTAGCAACCAAGGAGTGAACCTCCGCGGTGGAGAAAGCCGCCGAAGCAGAGTGCATAGCCCCCCGCCCCCGAGTTCCTGACCGTAATGTACAACGTCGATCCCTTGGTCGGTGGAGGAACCTCCATGGTGACATCCAGGAAAGCATAATCCTTGAGCACGGCCGACCAGAATCGAGCGTTCTCGGCCTCCTGGTCCGATAGAGTCTCCGAGTCGTCTTCAACGTCTGCAATCTCGGAGACAAGACCGGCCTCGACGACGTGGCGGCGGATGATCTCGGTCCGAGCTAGAACGCGCGGCTGCACGATAACGTGGCCTCCGTTTTCGCGGTACAGGGCGGCCTCGACCAGTGCGAGATTGAAGTGCAGGCCGCTGTGTTTTTGCACGAAATCCACGATGTGCTCGACATCTTCCCGAATACCGTCACCGACGATCAGCAGGAGAAATTCGCCGCGTTTCAGGTGGCGCGTCACACGGTCCACGAATGCCGCTTCGTCCGAGGCCTGCTCCCGGACCAGCTCGTACAGCACGTTGCCCGTTCTCTTCAGCGTCTTGGACACCTCTCGTTGCAGGTCCTCGTAGCCCCAGGACGCGAGCTCCTTGGCGTAGTCGAGTATCTGCCCGATCACTTCGCGTCGGGCCTGTGGGTTGCGCCAGAGCTTGAACTCGGCGAGCGTGAGCCTGCCGAGGGGATTCACGTACAGTGCGTCCACGTAGCCGGCCGCGGTCGTCAGCTCGCGGCACACCGGAACGGCCCCTGCGTATGCCGCGTCGATGGCGTCGATCGACAGCGTCTCTGGAAATCGGAACAGCAGTTCCTGGAGGAACGCCTCGTCGACGCCGCCTTGGGCAGCCGGTGCTCCGAGTGGTAGCCGCTGCAATGTCTCGGCCGACGCGGTGTCGTTGGGATCGACTCGGATCAGCTCTCCGTACGTCCGGTCAAGTGGCTTCATGCGGGCTCACAGCGGCGTTACGGTGATCAGGCGCTCCTCGCCTCGCTCGGCGAGGGGGTTGCGCAGCGGCCGGCCGAAGTACGGGGCCTCGATCTCGAAGCGGTCGCCGACCTCCGGTTCGACTCCGTGGGCGCAGCTCAGGATGGGGGCTCCCATGAAGTGGCAGTGGACGTCGCCGGGGCGGCGGAACAGGTCGTACTTGAACAGGTGGTGCTCCATGTTGGCCAGGGTGTGGGTCATGTTCGCCTCGCCGGTCAGGAAGGCAGCCTGCCAGAGTACGGCGCCGCCGCGGCGCACGCGCACCTCGCCCTGGACGGAGTCGGGCAGCGGGCCGAGCAGCAGCTCCGGGCCGATCGAGCAGGCGCGCAGCTTGGAGTGCGCGAGGTACAGGTAGTTCTGGCGCTCGATGACGTGGTCGGCGAACTCGTTGCCGAGCGCGAAGCCGACGCGGCGCGGGCGGCCGTCGCGGCCGATCAGGTAGATCGCTACCGCCTCCGCCTCCTCGCCGCCGTCGCCGGCGAATCCGGGCAGGGGAAGCTCCTGCTCGGGCGGGATGAGGATGCTGCCGTCGCCCTTGTAGAACCACTCCGGGGCTACGCCGATGGTGCCGGGCGCCGGCTTGCCGCCGCGTAAACCGAGCCGGAACATGCGGATCGAGTCCGTCACGCCTTCGTCGTCGGCGTCGTCGCCCGCGCCCGACCCACCGTGCATGGCGTCACGCGCCATGGCGCTGCCGGTGTGGTTGAGGCCGGTGCCGGAGATCATCAGGTGGGCGGGATCGGGGTGGTCGATCGGCGGGAGCAGGCGCCGCTCGTCGACCAGCGCCTGGTAGTCGACGGCGGCGGCGCGGTCGCAGCCGGCCACCACGTCGACCAGGGCGCGGCCGGACGTGTCTGCTTCGTTGGCCAGCTCCAGGATGGACGCGACGCCGGCAAGCTCGTCGATCCGGTCGCGGTCGGCGACCACGCCGACGCGGCGCTGACCGGACGCGGTCACGTACTGAACGAGGCGCGGGATACTCACAGCCGCTGCACCTCGCCGGTGCGGATGGCCCGGTCGGCGGCCAGCACGATGCGCGTGGCCTGGATGCCGTCGGTTGCGTCGAGCTCCGGGGCGCGCCCGGCGCGCAGCGCGGCGATGAACTCGCGGTTCTCCAGCAGGAAGCCCTCCTCGGTCTCGACCCGCTCCGACCACTGCCGCTCGCCGTCGTTGAACGTGGCGGCCTTGAAGCGGTCGTGGAGCTGGACGCTGCGGCCGCCGCCGAACAGCTCCAGGAAGAACTTGCTGGTCATGTGCCCCAGGGCCGCGTCGCCCTGGATCCAGCTTGCCACGGCGCCGGAGGCGAAGCGGATCGAGGCCACGCACTGGTCGATGCGCGGGTGGCCGGGGTGGGTCATGGCGCCGCCGGCCGCCCACAGCAGTTCCGGCTCGCTGCGCGCCATCCAGCGGATCACGTCGGTGGTGTGGCAGCCCTGGCTGTAGACGTTGGCGCCGCCGCGCACCGGATCCTGTGCCCAGGCGTCGTCGCGCCAGCGGCTGTCCATCATCTGGCCGACGATCACCTGCGGCTCCGGGACGAACTCCCGCGCCTTCTGGAGGAGCGGGTAGTAGCGCATCTTGAACGCCGGCATCAGCCACACGCCGGCTTCCTCGACCGCGGCGGCCACCGCCTCGCACTCCTCGACCGACAGCGACAGCGGCTTCTCGATCAGGATGTGCTTGCCGGCCCGTGCCGCCTCGATGGCCAGCGGCGCGTGCGAGTCGTGGTGGGTGCAGATGTAGACGGCGTCCAGGTCGGGGTCCCCAAGGAGGCGGGCGATGTCCTCGGTCGCGTAGCCGCCGTGCTCGGCCGCAAGGCGCTCGGCCGCGGCCGGCACCACGTCGGCGAAGGCCGTGAAGCGGGCGCCGCCCACCTCGCGCACGCAGTCCGCGTGCACGGCGCCCAGGCTGCCGCAGCCGATCAGGCCGAAGCGCAGGTCGCGGGCGCTCATCTCGGCGGATCCGGGGCGGTGGTGTCTCCGGAGGCGTCGTACATCAGCCGGTGAAGGTCCGTGAGCAGCCGGTCGTCGGTGGTCATGCGCATCTGCGGCGCGATGCAGGGCATGCCGCGGCTGAGCGTCGGGTCGCGGTACACGTTGGTCTGCCGCTCGGCAAGGTCGACGTCCGCGCACGCCACGCCGTCGCCGTGGATCTCGGCGATGATCGCCCCTGAGGAGTCGATGACCATGCTGGGCGGACCGGTGGCGGCGGCGACGAAGTAGAGGCGGTTGTCGAGCGCGCGCGTGCGCCACGTGATCGGCTTGCCGCCGGCGACCGGGAGGAACAGGATCTCCGTCCCGAGGTGCGCGTAGTAGCGGGCCACCTCCGGGAACCACTCGTCGTAGCAGATGTGCAGCGCCACGCGCCCGACGTCCAGGTCGAACACCGGGTACCCGGTGCCGCAGGAGATGCCGCCGCGCAGCTCGCCGAAGGTCAGGTGGGTCTTGTCGTAGGAGCCCAGCAGCTCGCCCGAGCGGTCGAACAGGACCGCCGTGTTGAACACGTGCGGGCCGCGCCGGCAGATGACGCCGGCGATCACGTACATGCGGTGGCGGCGCGCGGCCTCTGCCAGCACCCGGCACACGGGGCCGTCGGGAACCGGCTCCGCGGCGTCGGCCCATGACCCGTAGGCGCGCTCGGGGACGCCCTGAACGGGGGAGAACTCGGTGAGGGCGGCGATGTCCACCCCCATCGACCCGGCCTGGTCGAGCTTGGCGGCGATGCGCTCGCGCTGCTCGGCCATGGTCAGCGGCGCCGGCGGCTCGCCAAAACGGATCGTGGCGATGCGCGCGACCCGCGCCGGGGGGCGCGGGACCTGGGTGACCACGGCGCTCGACCAGGCGATCCGCCCGCTCGGTGCGGCGCGCAGATAGAGCTCCATCCGCTCGTGCTCGGATGGGTGGGGCTCGTGCCGGAACGTGCACTCCAGGGACAGCGTGCCCGCCGGCGCGGCCCTCTGTTCGGCGGAACGCAGCGGCCGTGGCGTCAGAAAGTGGCCGGCACACTGGGCGAACACCGAGAGTGCCGGGCGCTCGATGTTCTCCGGGCGGGCCTGCACGCTCGCGCGGTACCAGCAGCCGGGGACCAGGTGCACCGGGCGGTGCCAGCAGCCGAAGGCGTGCAGGTCTCCGGTCCCTTCCAGGACCAGCTCCTGTTCTCCGTCGCCGCCCGCTTCGATCCGGGCGCGCGGCGCGAGCTCCGCGCGTGGGGTGTCGGTCCGCCACTCGCCGCGCAGGCGGTTCGCGTCCGGCAGCGGCTCGGGCTCTCCGGTCTCGCCCGGATTGACGCCGGCCGCCAGCAGCATGCCCACCCATTGGCGGTGGTTGCGCGTCACCGATTCCGGGCGCGTGCGGCTGCGGGCCACGAAGCCGGGGACGTTGCTGCGTCCGGTCGGCGCGCCGAGCCGGCAATAGCGGGTGTCGAGGCTCCAGCGCACGGTCTGTGACGTATTCGGCAGCGAGCGGTGCGCTACCCGTTCCATGGTCATGAGGGCGTCGCCGGGCTGCATCTCGCAGGTGACGCGCTCGCCGTCCGGCAGGTCCTCGTCGTTGATGCCGTGGTACGCGACGACGCCGGGGATGCTGGTCTCCAGCAGGTGCGGGACGCTCAGCCGGTGCGAGCCGGCGATCACTTCCAGGCAGCCGTTCTCGCGTCTGGCGCTGGACAGCGGGATCCACAGGTTGAGGATCACGCTGTCGCCGATGTCCTCGGCCAGGTAGGCGTCGTCCTGGTGCCAGGGCACGTCGGCGGGGTCGTGCTCGGGGAGCTTCACCCGCAGCACCGTCTGAGGATGGGCCAGGATCTCCGGCCCGATCACCGACTCGACCGCGTCGAGCAGGGCCGGATGGGTGCGCAGCGCGTACATGCCGGCCGTCTTGTGCCGCTTGCTGTGCAGCCGGCGCCAGATCCAGGCGAGCGACTCCTCGTCCAGCTCGGCGGCGACCGCGGCCAGGCGCCGGTCGAAGGGCTCGTCCGCGAAGGTGGCGGCGGGATCCAGGCGCTCCCAGATGACGAGCTGCTCGACCGCCTGCTCCACGGCGGCGGCCAGGTCGTCCGCGAGGGGCTGGAAGGCCGCCGGCGGCAACAGCCCCGGGAGGATCAGGTAGCCCCGTTCGTGGAGCTCCGCGCACTGCGAATCGGTCAGACCGGTGCCGTGTTCCATACCGGAGCGATTGAACGTCGGCGCGCGCCGCCTTGACAAGCCGCTCGCCGCCCGGGCGATGGTCCGGCGGTGATCGGTCTGTTCCTCCGCTATCACGTGAGATCGGCGGTCAGGCGCCTGCTGGCCAGCACCACCCTGGTCTCTATGCTGTCCGCGGCGGTGTTCGGAGCCGTGGCGGGCTACGCCTACGTACAGTTCTTCATGGCGGTCGTGGAAGGCAGGCTGCCGGTCACGGCGTCACTGCCGATGCTGCGCGCGGCCACGCTGCCGTTCGCCGTCGGATTCCTGATTGCCGGGCTGCGCCGGCGGCCCGGGCTGGTCACCTTCTGCTCGCTGACTCGGCTTGAGCCCGGCAATGCGCTGAGACTCCTGATCCTCAGCAACGCCGGCCGGCCGCTGCGCTGGGGGACGATCTACGTCGCGGCGGTGCTGCCCCTGGTGACGCGGCTGTCGCCGTCGCTGGAGCGCGCTGTGCTGCATGCGGCGGGCGACGCGGCTGCGATAGTCGTGCACTACCTGGCAGCAGCGCTCATCGTCGTACTGTGGCGGCGCGGCAGAACGGGAGGGGCATACGCCGCCGGCGGCTTCGTCGCCTTGATGGGGGCCGAGTTGCTCCTGTTTCGGGCGTGGCATTGGGCCGATCCGCTGCTCCTGGCGGTAAACGCCGCCGCCGTCGTCGCGTGCTGGACCGTCGCGATCGGCCGCCTGGACGCGGCGCATATCCAGCGCTTTCTGGTGAGCGAGATCCCGAGCCGAGCGCGGCGCTCTGGTCTCGACCGGCTGTTGCAGGCGCTGCCGATGGAGACGAGGCTCTACGTCAAGGAATGCCTCCTGCGCAGGGAGTTCGTTGTCGCATTCCTGATTGCGGCGGCGCTGTTCGTCTACCTGATCGTGGCGCTGATCATGGGCATTCCGGGCGAGCAGCGCGCGCCCACGGTCATCGTGTGCACGTACGGGGCCGCGGTGGCTTCCGCGATGGCGCTCGGGGCCTTCGATGCCCAGGAGCTGTATTTCGCCAAGATGACGCCCGTGACCTTCGGCCGCCTGACGGTGTCGAGGCTGGGCTCGCACTGCGTGGGGTATCTGGTCCCGGCGGCCATCGTGGGGGCGGTGGCCGTTCTGCAAGGGATGCGGCCCGGCGTCCTGCCCATCCTGCTGTCGCAGGGGGTGTTCGTGGCGCTGGCGACGTGGCTGATCTCGTTCCGGCTTCTGTTCGTCTCGCAGATCGTGGCGGCGCTCTTCATGATGCTGGTAATGGGCGGAGGGCTGATCCTGGCGCTGGCCGCGGCGTCCCTGGAGGGTGTGGCCTGGTCGGCCGCCTATGCCGGCTTCGTGGTGGCGATTCCGTGGGTCCTGTATGGCGGCGCATCGCGGAAGTATCAGGACGCGACCATCGAAGACTGGGCGGCGGCATGATCGAGTTGCGCGGCGCGGGCAAGACCTACGTCAACGGCAAGGGCGTGTCCGACGTCAGCCTGCGGCTGGAGGCCGGGCTGACCGGCTTCCTGGGGCGCAACGGATCGGGCAAGACCACCACGATGCGGCTGATCATGGGGCTGCTGGCCCCCGACCGGGGCACGGTGCTCATCGACGGGCGGGATCTCTGGCAGTACGACCACATCTACACGCTGAAGCGGGACCTGGGGTTCCTGCCCAACGACGACTACTTCTTTCCGCGGCTCACCGGCCGCGAGAACCTGGAATACCTGAGCGTTCTGAAGACCGGCACGCGCGACGCCTACGCGGCGCTGGAACGGTTCATCACCGAGCTGGAGGTGGACGCCTTCATCGACGATCCGTTCGACAGCTATTCCACGGGCATGAAGAAGAAGGTGCAGCTCGTGGGCGCGCTGATCGGAGATCCCGGAAACATCCTGCTCGACGAGCCGCACAACGGCCTGGACGTGATGGCCAACATCGCCTTGAACCGGACGCTGCTGAAGCTCCGCGATGAAGGCCGGACCGTCTTCGTGGCCAGCCACGTGGCGGAGGTGTTCGACGCGATCGGCGACAACCTGGTGGTGATCGATCAGGGCCGGATCGTCGCCGAGCACGCCGCGCCGTTCGAACGGAAGCCGGTGGACCTGTACCTGGATGCGATCGGTGCTTCAGGCGAGGCTTCGCCGCCGGCGTAGCTCGACTACCGCTCCAGCGTCTCGCGCAGCACGCCCGTCGGTCCGACCAGGACGACGTCGCCGAAGCGGAGCTCTTTCTCCATGAACTGCTCTTCCGCGTGCTGCAGAGCCCTGCCGGGCTCGATCGCCACGACGGTCGCGTTGTCGGTCAGCGTCTCATCCGCCAGGCGATCCCAGATCGCCTCCACGCTCCGCCGCGCGGTCCAGCGCTCCTCGCCCGTTCCCTCTTCGAAGGCGGCGGTCCCTGCCCGGCGGATCGGGTCGTGCGCGCCGTCCGAGGTCATGACCACTCTGCCTTCCTCCGGGGTGTGCAGGATGTGCCGTTCGGCGAGGATTCCCTCGGGTATGCCGACCGCGTCGAGCAGGCTGTTGTCCGGTTCGGTCGGCACATACGGTTCCTCCGTCCGACAGGGCTCCGCCGGCTTGCCCGTGGTCAGCCGTTCCAGCGCGTCGTCCAGACCGGCGCGGGTGTGGTCGGTGGTCAGGCACCGGAACGGGCGCCCCGGCTCGATCAGGTGCGCGCGGGTGTCGCCGACGTGCACGAGCATCCCGCTCCGCCGTTTCCAGACCGCGGCGGTCAGGGTCGTGCCGCCCCGGCCCCGGAGCGCCTCCACCACGTCACGCTGCGCGGCAACCAGGGCGTCCGCGAGCATGTCGCGGGGCGTATCGTGGTCGCCGGACAGGCAGCGCTCGACGACGACCTGCACGGCGCGGCGACTCGCCCAGCCGCCGTCCTCCATGCCTCCCATGCCGTCTGCGACCACGGCCGCACCGTGGGGGGACAACACGCCGCCGCGGGGAACCCAGAGAAGCGCCACGCCGCAGTCCTGCTGCTCCGGGCGGGGGCCTTGCTGCATGCCCACCGCCAGCGCGCCGTCCGCACCGGCGTGGATCGCCCCGTCCGCGTAGCCGGCGAGGCCGAGCGCCTCAGCGAGCCATTCGCCCACCTGCGGGTATTTGATCGTTACGCCCCACTACCGGGCGCCACGGTCTCTAACCCGCTGCCGCGGTGGTCTTCTCCCGAACGGCGCTTTTCTGCTGGGCCTGGCCGTCCCGGAACCCCAACCGCTTGCGGCGGCCGCGCATGGCAGCGTGCGCTTCCGGCGACCCGTCGTGGAAGCTGCCGAACCACTTGTCCAGCGGCACGCCCTCATTGCCGTAGTTGCACTCGAAGTAGCGGTGATGCAGGTAATGGAAATAACCGCCGTTGCTGAAGGTCTTGTCGTCCTTCACCACGAACTCCGAGAACCCCGAGTGGCCGGCCGCCGGGCTCAGGCCGGTGTGCATCAGGTGGAAGACCGCGTGGATGGGGTGCGACGGGATCACCCAATGCACGAGCACGCCGGAGAAGTAGATCAGGTGCTCGATCGGGTGCATGGACAGCCCCGACCACGGGCCGATGTTGACGTTGCGGTGGTGGAGGTAGTGGGCGATCTTGTAGAGCGGCTTCCAGTGCGTCCACCGGTGCGTCCAGTAGAAGTGCATCTGCCGTATGAACAGGACCGCCAGCATCATCAGCGAGCAGTAGGCGATGCCGGCCGGCGTGCGCCAGTCGACCCGCGGCAGCCAGCCGTTGCCGTACATCCACAGCGTCACCGCCTCGTACGCGGTCCAGATGCCGGCGCCGGAGACCAGCGACCAGAACATGTTGTCCCAGGTCTGGTTGCCGAACAGGAACGCCCGGTTCTTCTTCGCCAGCCAGCGGCCGTTGTACTTGAACTTCTTCCCCTGCGCGCGCTTGATGTACAGCCGCAGGTGCAGCCCGCCGGCGATCAGGACCAGGAGCGCGACGTTGCGCAGGTAGATCTCCGCGATCCAGCCGAGCTGGAAGGTGGCGGTGCGCTCCAGGGAGGGCGTGAGAAAGAGCCACGCCACCACGGCGATGGCCATGTAGACCAGGTTCTTCGGCCACAGGATCCCGTCGTGCCCGAAGATCGCCTTGAGAATCACCTTCGTCCGCACCGGCCGGTCCCACATCGGGGACGGCTGCGGGAGATTCGCCGGCTGCCACTCGCCCTTCGCGTCGCGAACGCCCAGATCCGCCTCAGCCATGACGTTGCAGGATAGCATGGGCCCGCCGGATGTAAACCCGTGTGGGCGGTCATTCAGCGTCGCGCCCCGGGTTCCGGGAGCGGGCGTCCGGCGCCTGTGCGGCGTGCTACCCTCGCCCTCGTGAGTGACGGAACCACCCCCGCGCGACTGGACGCCGAGCGGCGCCTGTTCGTCGACCTGATCGACGTCGACCGCCGCGACAACGTGAGCCTCACCTTCCACCAGGCCCGCAAGCACGGCCTGCCCGTCATCGCCCAGGAAGAGCCCTGGGAGCAGATGGGCGGCATGACCGCCTCGGTCATCTACGACCACGAGGAGGGCGTCTTCAAGGCGTGGTACATGGCCGGCATGTATGCCCCCGACAAGGAGCACGTGCAGTGCCTGGCGCTGTCCGACGACGGCATCAACTGGACCAAGCCCGTGCTCGGCCTGCACGAGGCCCTCGGCAACACCGACAACAACATCGTCGTCCCGGCCGAGTACCACGACGGCAGGGACCACTTCGAGACGATGATGAAGGATCCCATGGATCCCGACCCCGAGCGCCGCTACAAGGCGCTCGGCTGGGCCAGCTACGACTGGGACGGGCCGCTGAGCGGCATCTACACCGGCACCTCGCCCGACGGCATGCGCTGGACCTTCACGCCGGAGCCGATCGTCCGTCACCACCCGCGGCCCGGCACCGCCGACCTGGGGCCGATCGGCGACGCGCAGGCGATGATGATCGACACCCGTCGCAAGCGCTACGTGGCGATGCTGCGCGGCGCCATGGATCACCCCGGCTGGCGGGTCATGTCGGTCAGCGAGGACTTCGTCACCTGGACCAAACCGGAGCGCTTCCTGCTCTATCTCAACCACGAGGAGTCGCTGTACAACAACAACGGCTTCGTCTACGGGGCTCAGTACCTGGGCATCCTGACTCACTTCGACCGCCGCGCCGAGCACCAGTCGCAGACCCTCAAGCTGTTGACCAGCCGCGACGGCGACGTGTGGATGCGGGCGCCCGCCTCCGAGCCCCTGGTCGGGCTGGGCGAGGTCGGCGACTGGGACCGCTTCCAGATCATGCTCACCGGCGCGCCGCCGATTCCGGTCGGCGATCGCCTGCACATCTACTACCGTGGCACCTCCCGCCGCCACAACAAGGTGGTGGGCGAGTTCGAGCCCCGCATCGACCCGGACCAGGAGCGCGGCGGCATGTCCATCGGGCTGGCCACGCTGAGGCTGGACGGCTTCGCCTCCATCGACGCCAGCTACGACGGCGGCACCATCACCACGGTGCCGTTCGAGCTGGCCGGCGCCGAGCTGCACGTCAACGCCAAGTGCGACTTCGGCCGCATTTCGGCGGAGCTGCTGGACGAGGGGTATCGCCCGATCCCGGGCCATGCCGCCGACGACTGCATCGCCGTCAGCGCCGATGCGACCGACCAGGTCATCCGCTGGCGCGGGGAGGCCGCCGGCAGGCCGCTGTCCGCCATCGCCGCGCCGGCTCGGATCCGCTTCCACATGGCCAACTCCCGCCTCTACAGCTACTGGCTGCAGTGAGGCCCCGAACCATCCAGCAAGCCGGAACCCCAGCAAGGAGCACCGCATGATCACCGTGCACAACAGCGTCCCCAACCCCGTCGTCGAAGAGGCGGTCCTGTTCCCGTTCGACACCTACAGTTGTCCGTTCTCGGCCGGGCTCCGGCTGCAGCTCATCCCGGGAAAGATCCCGGGCCGCGGCAACCCGATCGTCGTCGCCGCCGGCGAGCCGGGGTCACCCGACGACTACAGCACCCGCTTCTACGGCACGGTCATCCCCATCGACGGCGAGCTGCGCATGTGGTACCTGGCCCGCAGCACCCTGGACGCGGACGGCAGCAACGGCGGCCAACTCCGCTGCTGCTACGCCACCAGCACGGACGGCGTCAACTGGGACAAGCCCGACCTGGGCCTGATCGAGTTCGCAGGCAGCACGCACAACAACATCGTCAACCTGCGCGCCGGCCGCTGCGACTTCGCCGCCCTGCCGGTGATGTACGAGCCGGACGATCCCGACCCGGCGCGGCGTTTCAAGGTTGTCTTCGAGAGCGAGGCGTACGGCAACCAGTTCGCCGTCGCCTACTCGGCCGACGGCCTCAACTGGACCGAGTCGCCGAACAACCCGGTCGGCCCCGGCCTGGAGCAGACCGGGCTGATCCGCCACAACGGCTGCTACTACGTCAACGGCCAGGGCGGCTCGCACTACACCACGGGGCGGGCGCTCGCGACCTTCGCCTCCTACGACTTCGAGACCTGGACGCAGGCGTCGTGCCTGGGTTACCGCCGCGACATGGTGCCGCCGGAACCGCTGCTCTACGACCCGCTCTCCTCGGCGCCGAAAGCCAAGTGGAACCAGAGCGAGGAGGTGCACCTGGGGGCCGGCCTCTGGGACCGGGGCAACGTGATCCTGGGCATCTACGACATCTGGCACGGGACGCCGACCAGCGACCGCCAGCTCATCTCCATGGACCTGGGCCTGCTGGTCAGCCACGACGCCCTGCACTTCTACGAGCCGATCAAGGACTTTCCGATCCTCCCTGCCTACGAGGAGGCAGGCGCCGTGGTCGGCAAGCCGCCGACGGTCAGCCACGGCCAGGGCATGGTCAACTGGGGCGACAAGACCATGCTGTGGTACGAGGCGTGGGGGAACCTGCCGGTGGAGGTGCGCCTTGCCACCTGGGAGCGCGACCGGATCGGCTATTTCGAGGCGATGCGCGGCGAGGGCGGCCACCTGGTGACCTGCCCGCTGGCCGGTGCCACCGAGTTCAGCGCCAACGTCGGCGGTCTGGGCCCCTACACGGAGTTGCGCTTCGAGCTGCTGGACGAGGGCTTCCATCCGCTGCCCGGCTTCAGCGGTGCCGACGCCGCGGTGCTCACCGGGCTGGAAGGAGCCGGAGAAGGCGAGGAGGACTTGGTGCCGGGTCAGCAGAGCCAGCGGGAGTCCGCGCCGGCCGCCGGACTGCGCGAGCCGGTCCGCTGGCAGCGCCCCGTGCCGGCCGACGCCGGCGCGCTGCGGCTGCAGGTGACCTTCGCCGGCATCCGCCCCGAGGACGGCCAACTGTACGCGATCTACGCCAACTGAGCGCGCGTCCCGATCCCTCATCAAGAGAATGGACCAAATCATGGATACGAAATTGACGAGAATCGGAGTGTTCTACGACGGAAGCTACTTTTCGCACGTGAGCAACTATTACTGCTACGACCACCAGCGGAGGGCGCGGATCAGCATTTCGGGCCTGCACGATTTCATACGAGAGGAAGTTGCGAAGAACGAGCAGGCGGACGCCCGCTACTGTCGGATCGTCGACGCACACTACTTCCGTGCCAGGGTCTCGGCTGCCGATGCGCAGGATCGTGACGTGCTGTATCGGGAGCGGGTCTTCGAGGACGTGCTGATCAATGAGGGCGTTACGACTCACTTTCTGCCGTCCACGCCACGTGGCGAGAAGGGCATCGACGTGTGGTTCGCCCTCGAAGCATTCGAGCTCGCCATTTACAAGAAATTCAACGTGGTCGTGCTGGTCGCAGGAGATGGTGACTACGTCCCGTTGGTCCGCAAGCTGAACACCCTCGGAACGCGGACGATGGTCACGGCCTGGGACTTCAAGACCAGCGGCGTTGACGGTCAGGAACGAGAGACCCGAGCCTCGCAGTTCCTGATCAACGAAGTCACTTATGCCGTCATGATGGACGGCATCATCGACGATCGATCACGCAGCGGCGACCGGGTCGTGAACAACCTGTTCGTCGCACCGCCCCAGTCACCCGCCGCACGCACCACGCGACCCAGCGTTGCGTCAGACGAGCTGCAGGAGGGTGTCATACAGAATCTCAAGGACGGGTTCGGCTTCATCACGCCGGATTCGGGCGGTGACAACCTGTTCTTCCATTGGCGGTCCGTGAAGAACGGAGACTTCGATGAGCTACGGGTGGGGGAGATGGTCCTGTTCGTGCTCGGCAGCAACGACCGTGGCCCGTGCGCGGTTGACGTGAGGCGGCCAGACAACCCGATCGCGGGAGGATAGGCGAAGAAGGCTCCTGCTCGTTTACTCAGTCATTTCCTCGACCGCGCGGAGCTCGGTGGTGAATCGGGCGTGAGCGGCGTGGAATGCCGATAGGGTGGATGGAACACGGTTCTGCACGATCCGGATGCGTTCCGGGTCCAGGCGAGTGCCGTAGATGTTGCGGAATACGTGGCGAAACGCGCGCAGTTCATGAATGTGCTGCGCGAGCGATCGATCGAGGAGACGAGGGCGAAGGCCCTCGATCTCGATCGTCATGCGTTCCACCAGTTCGCGATGCCATGCCGACGGCGGGAGGCGACCTTGAAGGGGCTGTCGAGCGCTATGGAGACCAGCCGGAGATACTGTGGCGAGTCCACGGCCAGATCGATGTCCGGCTCCCGGCTGCCGAGGTTGCCGGTCGCCAGCGAACCGAAAAGCACGACCTTGCGGAGGTCCGGGTCCGCCTGGGCGAAGCACTTCGTGAGCCGCTGGGCCTCGGCGAGGCCGGCTGATCGCCACACCGGGCGCATGTGGTCGAGATGAGCCGATCTCCGGCGCTCTCGCGCTTTCAGCCCTTCTGCTACGCCACGAAGGAATCGCTTCCGCTCCTCGTCCATAGCCGGAAGACCGTAGTCGGCAGACACGGCTCGTGTCGAGCGTGAGTCCCGCCGATCGAGCACGCTACGCGACCACGTCGTCGCCGAACTCGAGGCGGATCACCATCACGGTGCCGGTCATGCGGTTGACCGGCAGGCCGCTCAGGCGCAGGTAGGGCGGCTCCTGCCAGTGCCACGGAGTGGTCTCCACCGTGGCGCGGAGCTCGCTTCCGTCGTTCAGCAGCGTCGCCCGCTCGGGAGCCACACGCAGCGGCTTGAGGATCAGGCCGGTGCTCTGCGGCGCCGCCGGCAGGTGGACGTAGATGGTGTTGCCCTTGCGCGTGACCAGCATGCTGTCGCGGGGCACGTGGCGCTCGCCGCCGTGCATGCCGATCGCGTCGTCCTCGATCACGGTGGAGGCGGGCACGGTGCCGTCGAACGCCTCGCGGACCTGCCGGTACCAGTTGCCCACCTGGGCGAGCGTGCCCAGGTTCCCCACCGGCAGGCTGCCGTCCGCCTTCGGGCCGACGTTCAGGATGTAGTCGCCCCCCATCGCCAGCACGCGGTCGATGCTCTCGATGATGTGGCGGTCGCTGTAGTAGTCCTCGTCCTCTCGATAGCCCCAGCTCTCGCGGCCGAGCGCCTGCACGGCCTGCGTCGGTGAGTCGAACTCGCGTGCCTCGGGGACATGGCGTTCCGGGGTGCCGTAGTCGCCGGGGCTCGGACCGCGGTCGTTGATCAGGATGCCGGGCTGCAGCTCGCGCACCATCTCGTTCAGGCTCGGGTCGTGGTGCTCGGCCACGTTCACGTCCCAGAAGAAGTCGCGCAGCGGGCCGTAGTTGGTGCAGAGCTCCCGCACCTGGCCGCGGACGAACTCCCAATAGGCGCCGAGGTCCGGCTGGTCTCCGGGGCGCGGACCGAACATCTCGTGGTGGCGCCCCAGGTTCGGGTAGTGCGGGTGGTGCCAGTCCGGGCAGGAGTAGTAGAAGCCGAGGGCGATGCCGCGGCGCGCGCACGCCTCGGCAAGCTGGGCGAGGATGTCCCGGCCGTAGGGGGTGTGCATCACCGAGTAGTCGGTGAGCTTCGTGTCCCACAGGCAGAACCCGTCGTGGTGCTTGGTGGTGATCACGACGAAGCTCATGCCGGCGCTCTCGGCCGCGACCAGCCACTCGTCGGGATCGAAGCGGTCCGGGTCGAAGCGTTGGACGAGCTGCTCGTAGTCGCGCCGCTTCATGTCCGACCGCCACAGGATCTGCTCGTGCCACGCCGGGATCGCATACAGCCCCCAGTGGATGAACATCCCCAGCCGCTCCGTGAAGTACCGGTCGCGCCCGTCGCCGAATGGTCTGATCATGATCGTCTCTCCTGGTTGCGGCATCTTATCTTGACCGCCACGGGACCGTTGCGTACGGTATGACGTACGGGAGGCAAGTGATGGGGACCATGAACGCCACCAACGCGCGAAAGAACCTGTATCGGCTCATCGACGAGGTGAGCGAAACGCACACGCCGATCACGATCACGGGTAAGGAGCGGTCGGCGGTCCTGGTCAGCGAAGAGGACTGGAACGCGATTCAGGAGACGCTGTATCTGTCCTCCATCCCCGGCATGACCGACTCGATACGGGAAGGGCTCGAAACCCCCGTGGAGGAGTGCGACCCAGAGCCTGGGTGGTGACGTACCGGCTGGTGTTCACCAGACAGGCCCGGAAGGACGCGCGGAAGGTGGCTGCGGGTGGGCTCCGCGCGAACGTGGAGCGACTGCTACAGGTACTGCGCGAGGATCCGTTTCGCAATCCGCCACCGTTCGAGAAGCTGGTTGGCGATCTGACGGGGGCGTTCTCGCGCCGGATCAACATTCAGCATCGTCTCGTGTACCAAGTCCTCGACCATGAGCGAACCGTCAAGGTGCTGCGAATGTGGACACGCCCGTAGCTTGTCGGATTCCGACAAGCTACGGGCGCAGTGGTGGGGATGGGCCAGAAGCGGCGCCCGTGGCGCCGGTTCTGGGGCGCTATGGCGGCTGAATCCCCCAATCGTGCATGATCGACGGATGAGCTCCTCAGTCCTGACGCCCGCGTCGTTCTCGCCTTCCACCACGTCCGTCGAAGACTTCGACTTCACCGCAGGGCAGGTGGACGCCGACGCCATGAGGGCGGCGTACCTCAGGCACGGCGCCGTGGTGGTGCGCGGGTTGTCGAACGACTACGTGGCCGACCTGCTGGAGGACATGGAGGCGATCCTGGAGCAGAGTCAGGCGCTTCTTCCCGAGGCGGCGACGGCCAAGCACCACGCCAACGCCGTGACGACGCCGGACGGCACGCTGTTCAACGCCGACCCCAACGATCCGAAGCGTATGGTAGTCAACACGCTGCGGCTGAATGCGATGATCTCGGGCGCGTTCCTCCGCTCGCTGGTGAACCCCGAGCTGCTGGAGTTGCTGGCCGCGCTGATCGGCCCGGACATCGAGCTGTGGAAATGGGGACAGTGCGTCTACAAGCAGCCCAAGACCGGGGTCCCCAAGTCGCTGCACCAGGACGGGTATTACTTCGAGCACAAGCTGCAGAGCCCGACGGCGGTGCTCAGCTATGCGGTCGACGTGGACATGGGCAACGCGCCCCTGTACGTGGTGCCCGGCTCGCACGATCTGGGGCTGGTCCGGCACGAGGACGACCGCTGGGCCGGCTTTGCGCTCAACGATCCGGTGTGGTGGGAACGGGCGGTGCCGATCGAGGGTCGGGCGGGAGATGCCGTGATATTCCACACCTGCACGATCCACGGCTCGCCGGACAACCGCTCGGACCGGCCGCGCCCGGTGTTCATCAAGCGCTACCGGCGCGCGGACGACTTCTGCGTGATCGATGTGGCCAACGTCGCCGACCGGGAGCGCGCCGCGCAGGCGCCGGTCACGTCCAAGACCGAGGACGATTGGGGACTGATGGTGCGCGGCATCCGCCGCTATCAACCAGCGGACGGGTAGCATGACGGCGTTCGGTGGTGCGTGCGAACGAAACGGGCCCTGCCATCTGCCCGAGTGGAGGATACGGTGTCGGGGCGTGTATTCGTAGTGCTGATCGTGACGTTCCTGCTCCTCGTGGCGTTCTACGCGGTGACGTCTTGGCGAAGCGAACGCGAGAACGAGCGGCGGCTGGACAGATCACGGCGGATGGTCGGTCAGCGCGGAGGCCGGTACAGCGGCGGGGCTGAAGGTGGCGGCTACGACGGTGGTGGCGGCGACTTCGGCGGAGGTGACTTCGGAGGGGGCGGCGGCGATGGCGGGGGTGGAGGCGAGTAACGCCCTCGTTCGGCAGCCTGAGCTTTGCCGAGATCCCCAACGGTGCACTACAGTGTAGTGCAATGCAGAAGAACGAAGTCTACAGTTGGCGGCTCGACGCGGCGCTGAAAGAGGCGCTGGAGAGGGCTGCTCGCGCCGAAGACACGAACGTCGCGAGCTTGCTGCGAACGATCGTCACCGACTGGCTTGCGCGCAACTCGGCGAATGGAGACGACGCGGCTTCCCAGCTCCGGATGCGCAACCAGGCGCTCCGCTGCGCCGGATCGATCCGGGGGGGCGATCCGAATCGAGCGGAACAGGCAAGCAGTCGCGTGCGAGCGGCGTTGCAGGATCGACGTGCGCGTTGAGGGACTTGCCGACACCGGCGCTCTGCTTGCCTTCCTCGATGAGGACGACAAGTGGCACGAACGATGTGTCGCGGCATTCGAGCGTCTGCGTCTCCCGCTCGGGACGACCGCTGCGGTTCTCGCCGAGCTGTTTCACCTGCTCGGCCACTCGGGAGAGCTGGCTCCAGCATGGGGATTGATCAGGTCGGATGCGATCACCGTTCTTCCCATCGTCGATGACGATCTTCCGGCTCTCGATGAACTGATGAAGCGTTACGCCGACCGTCCCATGGACTTCGCGGACGCAACGCTGGTGCATGCCGCGGATCGCGAGGGGATCACGACGGTGTTCACCATCGACCATGACGACTTTCGGACGTACCGCGTCGGCAGGCGGCGTCGGTTCCGGATCGCCCCCGAGCGCTGGTAGATCGGCTGGTCATCTATTGGTACTATAGTACCATAAATGTCGATGGGAGCTCTGTCCGGCCGGTTCGTGGTGCGAGTGTCTTCGCGGCTGCACGGCTCCTTGCGAGAGCGGGCTGGTCGGCTGGGCGTGTCACTGAACGAGGTGTGCCGTGCCGCACTTGCGGCGGCCGTCGACGCGGAACCCGTCGGCACCGTGGCCGAGTCGGCGTTGCCGGACCATGGGATGCTGGCCCGGATCACCGAGTCCTATCGGCCGGACATCGTCGGAGTGATCCTGTTCGGCTCCCGTGCGCAGGGAACCGCGAGGCCGGACTCCGACTGGGATGTCGTGCTGGTCATGACGCCGGCGACAGCGCTCTCCCGCGATCTGTACCGGACCTGGGATGAGCGCGTCGATCGCGGCACACGGGATCCGGTGGTGAGTCCGCACTTCATCCATCTGCCACCTGCGGACGGCGGCGGATCGCTGTGGTTGGAGGCGGCGCTGCACGGACGGGTGTTGTGGCAGCGCGACGCTGGCCTGACGCGCCGCCTGGCCGGCGCCCGGGAGCGGATAGCGGCGGGGCAGGTGCGCCGGCGCGTCGCCTATGGAACCCCGTACTGGGTGCACGGGGAGCCTGATGTACAACCCTGATCTCACCAGCGACTACCTGCAGCGCGCCGCCAGCAGGCTCAAGGCGATCGAGGTACTGCTGGCGGAATCGAGTTGGGCGGATGTCGTGCGCGAGTCACAGGAGGTGGTCGAGATCTGTCTCAAGGCGCTGCTTCGTCACGTCCGCATCGAGGTTCCGCGCCTGCACGACGTGAGTCCCGTGCTGGAGGACAACCGCGATCGCCTGCCGGCGGCGGCGCTGTCGCACCTGGATCGACTGAGCGGCGTGTCGCGTTCGCTGCGGCGTGACCGCGAGTTGGCCTTCTATGGGAGCGAGGATCTGACGCCGAACGCGTTCTATCGTCGGGAAGACGCGGAGAAGGCATTGGCGGATGCTTCATTCGTGCGCCGCACCGTGCTGGACGCGGTACACGAACCGGATCCATAGCTCCTCGCCTCGCTTCCGTCCGACTACGTTTCGCAGGGCTCCTCGGATCGGCTGACCCACGTTCGCGTGAGCCGGGACAGATCGCCGACGGCTCCGGCGCCCTCGGCTACGAAGCGCGTGATCCGTCCGAATCGAAGGTCGAGGTAGTCGTGCGCCATCAGGTTGCGCAGCGCTGCCAGCATCGGCTGCGATCGCGGATTGCCCGGTACTCGCGCTCGGTCTGCAGGAAGTCGATGGCCACCGAGGTGACCGCGAGGAAGTATCGTGAGTAGAAGGCCTCGTCCCGCATCAGGACGACGCGTCCGGACGTGAGCGCCGCAGCGCACACCGGGAGGGGCCGAGCGGCTGTCATGCCAGCCGCTCCCACCGGGCGGGGTCGATGGCGCCGGTCACCGGCCGGCCCGCGAAGAAGTCCTCCAGCGCGGCTACCGTGGCATCGCCGATGCGGCGGTGGCCGTAGCGGCCGTGGCCGGCCACGTGCGGGGTGAGAATCACGTTGGGCATCGCGCGCAACGGACTGTCGGCGGGCGGGGGCTCGGGAGTCGTGACGTCGAGCGCCACCCGGATCCGGCCGGTGGACGCCTCCCGGATAAGGGCGTCGTGGTCGATCAGGCTTCCTCGCGCGGTATTGACCAGCACGGCGCCATCACGCAACAGGCGGAGTTGCTCGGTGCCCACCATGCGGTCGGTCTCCGGGATGCTCGGCGCGTGCAGGGACACGATGTCCGAGCGGGCGAACAGGTCGTTCAGCTCCGCTTTCTCGACTTCCAGTCTTTCCGCTCCCTCCGCGGTCAGAAACGGGTCGTAGACCAGCATCCGCACCGCGAACGGGCGCAGCACCCGGATCACCTCGCGGCCGACGTCGCTGGCGCCGACGATGCCGACGGTGGCGCCGGTCAGGTACTGCTCACCCACCGGGATCGCAGGCGTTCGCCAGCCGCCGGTGCCGCGCACGTGCCGAGCGTGCTCCATCAGCCGCTTCGCGCTCATGATGATCAGGCCCAGCGTGGTCTCGGCCACGTTGTGGGCGATCGGCACCGTGGCCGTGCACACGCAGATGCGGCGCGGGACGATGTAGCGGTCCCACACCTGGTCCAGCATGCGGCGCACCGAGCCGGCCGAGTGGGCGATGATCCGCAGCCGGTCGGCCGCCTCCATCACCGCGGGCGTGATCGCCGGCGGTCCGCCGGAAGCCGGGGCCGCCCAGCCGGTGATCAGCGCATCGTGTCCGCCGATCAGGGAGCAGACCTCCCCCTCCGTCAGGTCGCTCTCGCCCTCGTTGCCGGTCACCTCGAAGCGTTCCTGCAGGCGCGCCCAGGACTCGGGGGTGAACACCTTCTCTCTGTGCTCGCGACCGGGCAAGTGCAGCACGCGCGGCCTGCGCGGCGTGGCGGTGTCAGCCGGCATGGTGCGCTGCCCCCGTGCTGTCGAGCTCGGAGTCACCCGTGGCGAGTTGCCAGTCGCGGATGCGGGCGGTGAGGTCGCGGCAGCGCTCGGCGTGCTCCGGGCGGAAGGCCAGGTTGGCCGTCTCGCCCGGATCGTCGTTCAGGTCGTAGAGTTCATGCTGGCCGGCGGGGCTCAGGCAGAACTTCCACCCCTCGGGCGTGACGATGCAGCGCACGGCGTCGGCTAGGTCGGCCAGCCCGGCCTCGCGCGTGGTCACCCCGGCCAGGTAGTCGGGCAGCGGGTCGCGCTTCAGGTCTTCGTGGACCAGGTAGTTTATGTCCGTCCACTCGACGAACGCCGGCCGCGGCAGCGGATCGGCGCCGTCCAGCCACGGGGTGAGCGACGTGCCTTGCAGGTGCTCGGGCGCGGCGACGCCCAACTCGTCGAGCACGGTCGGCACGATGTCCACGTGACCGACCGGCGCGTGCACGTGCCGGTCGCGGCGCTGACCCGGCCGGCTGATCAGCAGCGGCACGCCGATCGACTCCTCGTACATCAGGTTCTTGCCGAAGAGCTGGTGGCTGCCGGCCAGCTCGCCGTGATCGGCGGTGAGGATCACCAGCGTGTCGTCGCCCGCGCCCGAGGCGTCGAGCTGGTCGAACACCCGGTCGAGCGCCCGGTCGACCTGCGTGCACAGGCCCCAGTAGCGCTGGATCAAGAGGCGCCACGCCAGCTCCGAGCGCAGGGCGATGCCGTCCTTGCGGTGGTGCAGCACGGACAGGTGCTCCAGCAGCGCCTTGCGCGGCTGATCCGGGCCGGGCGGATGGTGCCAGTTGTCCGGCAGCGGCACCTGGTCGAACGGATGCAGGTCGTCCAGGGGGCCGGACAGCGGGTCGTGGGGCTCGTAGAAGCAGAGGGTGAGGGCGAACGGCCTGCCCGCGTGGCGGCGGATGAAGTCGCACGCCTTGGCGGCGACGTTGGACGGGCCGCCCAGGTGCTCAGGGACGGCGGGCCGGTCCGCCTTGCCGAAGCGGACGCCGTCGACCGGCGTGAGCCCGTGCGCGCGCAGCAGGTGGTCGGGCGCGATGTCGTTGAAGTCGAGCTCGTCGATGCCGCCGGCGCGCGGCGCCGGTCCGTCGGCATAGCGGTGGCTGCCGCTGCGGCCGAAGAACCCGCACACCCAGCGGTCGTCGAGCAGATCGGTCAGGCACGGGATGTGGTCGTGCATGGGATGCCGGCCCAGCGTGACCTGGCCGTTGTAGTGCGGCCAGGTGCCGGTGTACAGGCACGCGCGCGCCGGGCCGCACACCGGCTGCGCGCAGTAGGCGCGGTGGAACACCGTGCTCCGCTCGGCCAGCGCGTTCATGCGCGGCACCTGGATGCGGTCGTTGCCGTAGGCGGCCAGGGTGGAGCGCGCCTGCTGATCGGTGACGATCAGCAGCAGGTTCGGCGTCTCCCGGGATGCGGACCGTGCGGACATCGCAGACGGGCCGGCCTCAGGCCACCGCCGGCTCGATGCGGCGCCGCTCCTGTTGCTTCCTGCCGTCCGGGTCCTCGGTGATCGCGGCTCCGGCCGGCATGTAGATCACGTTCATGGCCCGCCGCCGCCGATCGGTCGGATTGGGGTCGGAGCCGTGCAGCACGCGCGGGTTCAGGAGATAGGACTCGCCGGCCGCGGCGGTCAGGACCACCTTCTCCCCGTCGTTCTCCTGTGCGGTCGCACGGGAACGGGCGCGGGCCGTGACTTCCTGCCACGGCAGGCCGTCGGCATCGAAGTGCTGGCTGCCCGGCAGGATGTACATGGCGCCGTTGTCGGCACCGGCGTCGTCGAGCGCGGTCCAGATCGTGAAATAGGGGGTGCCGGGAACCGGAAAGCCGGTGCCCGTGTCCTGGTGCCAGCCGAGAGCGGTGCCGCCGTGCGCGGGCTTCATCAGGATCATCGCCCGGTGGATGGCAAGCGGCTGCGGGACGAGCTGGTGGATCACATCGAGCATCGCCGGCCCGGTGATCACCGGATAGAAGATCGGATCCCACTCCAGGCCGCCGATCTTGCGGTAGCCGTCGGACGGGCCGGCGTAGTCGTAGCCGGTGGAGTCATAACCGGCGTGGTGCCACTTCTTGTCCAGTTGGAAGCCGACGCGGCCGGGAGGGACTCGGCCGGTGGTCAGGTCGTCCGTGCGGCGGCTGAGCGACTCCAGCTCCCCGGCGCTCATTACCGCGCCAAGCGGCAGGTAGCCGTCGGCATGGAATCGATCGAGTTGTTCGCCGTCGAGCGCGATCGGTCTACTCCCCGGCCGGTGTGCCGCGCAGCTTTTCCAGGATGAACTCGTTGCCCAAGCCGTAGGTCTTCGACTCATCCATCATCAGCGCCATGTTCGGAAAGCTGATGATCCGCCAGCCGTCGTTCATCGCCTCCAGCACGCTCTGGTACGGCCAGTCCTCGGGATCCTCGGGACACGCCTTGACCTCGCCGTCCTCCACCAGGGCCATGCCGTTGACCTTGGAGGTGACCGACGAGAACAGCGTCCACAGGTAGAGGACATCCTGTCGCTGGCCGTTGCCGGCCAGCGCGCGAGCTGCGTCCGCGCAGGCGCACAGGCGCTCGGCCGGCAGCCGGTCCGACTCCAGAAGCCGGACGCACTCCTGCAGCTCGTCAGCCAGCTTGCCCGCGTCCATGGGAGCACGCTGTTCCGTCACCGCGCGCGCTGTCAACAGCTCGGCATTGCCCGCCCCTACGGCGGTCACCAGATCGTGTCGGCGCCGAGCGCCCCGATCGCTGGCTCGGGCGTCGCGACCCTGATCTTCTGGACGATGGCCTGAGCGGCGATCATCCGGTCGAAGGGGTCGCGGTGGGCGTGGGGGAGGGAGCCGGCACGCAGCGCATGTGCGCTGGCGATCGTCAGTTGGCGAAAGCCGTCCTGTGCCAGCCGGTCGTCCCACTCCTCGATGACGTGGCGGCCCGCCGGGTAGTTGCCCAGCCGGTGTTGCGTGGCGATCTCCCAGGCGCTCGCGGCGCTGACCCACACCTTGTTGTGGGGATCCTCGAGCAGTCCGCGGACCCGGCTGCTCAGCTTCTCGGGCTCCGCCCAGGCCCACAGCAGCGTGCAGGTGTCGAGCACTATCCTCATCCGCCCCCGTCCCAGGCCGCGAGCTCGGCATCGTCGAGCGGCTGCACGAACGAGTCGGGCACCACACCGTCGCGATTGCGATGTCGTCCAAGCTCGCGCGGCGGAGGCGTCTCCATCGGTACCAGCCGGACGCAGCGAACGCCCGCCTTGGCGATCACGATCTCCTCCCCGGCGTGCGCCCGGTCGACCAGCCGGGCGAGCTGGGGTACCGCCTCGTGCACGCTCACCATCGTCATGCGGGCAGCATAGTCCTCCTCTCCTGCATCGGTCGACGAATCCGGTGCCGTGCCCGAACACTTCTGGAGGCTCGTTCGTTATTCATGTAGAAGCGGGGAGGCGAAGGCGATCGTATGGCAGTGAGATGGAGCGGTGCGATTCTCGGAACTGTTCGAAGAGTTTGAGGACCCCTTGCATCGGTACGCGATGTCGCTGGTGCGCAACCGGGACGGGGCCGACGATCTGGTGCAGGAGACCTTCATCCGTGCATGGAGCCACCTCCCGCTGCTCGGCGTGCTGTCCCTCCCGCAGCGACGGGCGTGGCTGCGGCGGGTGTTGAAGAACATCTTCATCGACCAGTACCGGCGGAACGTACGGGAACGTGACCTGATCGCCACGCTCGATCACGACTCGTCGGACAACGCCGTCGATCCTTCCCTGTCCCTGCAGGTGCAGGAGCTTCTGGGGATCCTGCCGGAATCGCTGCGTGACCCGTGGTACCGCCGCTACGTGCAGGGGATGAACGCCGCGGAGATCGCCCGCCAACTGGGCATTCCCCACGGCACCGTGCGCTCGAGATTGCATGCCGCGCGCAGGCGTCTGCGCGGGGAAGTGGAACGATATCTGTAATTCAGGAGGAAAGGCATGAGCAACGAGGATCAGGGAATCGTCTACGGCAACATCGGCGCCCTGGACATTCGCGCGGCGGATGCGGCGACGCTGCGCGGAATCAGGCGTATCAGGAATCTCGGGTTGCTGCTGCACGGCCCGGACAATGCGGCTCTGGTGAACACGCTGTCCGTCGGCAATCTCGGCTGCACCGTCGAAGCTCCGGCCCACTACAAGCTGGAGATGGCGCCGGTCCGGTTCGATGCCAAGGCGCTGCGCACCCGGTCCGAACCGGTCGGGATGGTCATCATGGGTCCGGTTACCGTAGATACGGATGTGTCGGTCGAGGACATCGAGCAGGGCATCGAACGGCTGTTCATCATGGGTCCACTGATCTGCCCGGACAACTTGGTGGCAGCCCTGCGCTCGAAGACCGGGCAGCAGATGGGACCCGTCACCAGCTATCCGGCCAGTGCCAAACTCGTCTCGGTCCAGGGAGCGCTGAAACTCAATCACGATGCGCTCGCCACACTGGAGGACGGTACGGCGCTCAACGTGGAGGGCCGCCTGACGGTGCCGGAGCCGCTGCCGGCAGATCTGTTGGCGCGGAAAATCCTGTGGCTCAACGTGGAAGGTGCGGTACGGTGCCGCGAGGAGAACGCTCGGTTCCTGCGCGCTCTGATGCCTGATCTAGAAGGAACATTCACACTGCTGCCGGCCGGGTTCAAGGTCATCGAGCGGGCGCTTGTCATCGACAGCACATTCCTTCGGTTCGGCGCCACCCCGAAGATGTACGTAGATGGGAGGATCACCGTAGATCCTGCCGTCGCCGCGGAGGAGATGGACCGGAATATCCGGGAGCTGCGTTGCTCGGCCATGATCGTGGCCTCCACGGCCCTGCGTGACTCGCTGGCCCCCAAGTGCGACCTGGAGCGGGACCAAGTACTGTTCTACGACGGCACCCTGTGGCTGGAGGAGGGCAGTACCGAGCTCAACCCGGAGCGCTTCGCGTTCCTGGACGGGGTAGCCACCCTCCTGATCGAGGGAGAGCTGACGATCGACGAAGCGATTGACCCGGAGATCCTCGTGGAGAAGCTGGCCAAGGTCCACAACTTCGGGACCATTCGCTGCACGCCGGCGCAGATGGGCGCGCTGCGGTCCCGCATGGACCGCAACAGCGGCACGCTGGTCGACAGCACGATAGCCGAGGAAGAGGAAGAGGAGTCACCCGGCATCAACAACATCGGTTTCCTGGCCCTGTAGGCTCCGTGGTACCGGGAGCTGTTGCGTGAGCGGGTCGAAGGTTTCCACGTATCGCGCGGCTCGGTTGTGATGCCACACGAGGAGCGAAGTCTCCGCCGCTTCGACGGGCGCCGCTATGGGCTCCTGAGCGGAACCTGGATCGTGTTCCAGGACGCGCCGCTGGCCGCGGTGATCCGTGCCGTGGTGACGCTGTCGGCCGGCGCGGCGACCGGCCCCCTGCTGGTACTGGCGACCGAGCGCTTCATCGCCACGGCGCTCGACGTCGCCGGAGGTCAACTCCCCATGTCGGCCATCACCCTACCGGTCATCGCTCTGGCCGGGCTGTTCGCGGTGGAAATCCTCGAAACCGTCGTGCGCTCCCTGGCGGACTCCCGGATCGAAGCAGGCCTGCGGCGCGGCTTCCGAGCAGACCTGACCGAGAAGCGGGCGCGCCTGGAGTACCATTACATCGAGAGTCAGGAGACGTGGGACCTGCTGCGCCGCGTCTCGTCTGGTCCGCGGATGGAATCGGGGTCAGCGCCCGAGCGGGGACCGGTGAAACAGGCGTTCGACGACGGGATCGGTCTGGCAGCCATCGTCGTACGGGTGGTCGGCATCGCCGCCGTGCTGTCGCGGCTGGGGTGGTGGATCCTCCCCGTTGCGATGGCGGTCATGGTTCTGTACGTGCTGCTGGGAGTCAGGGGCGGGCGCCGCCTCTACGAGTTCGAGCGCCGCGCGGCGAGCCGGCGACGCCGCGCGGGGTACCTGTCACACGACGTGCTTCAGGCGAGGGAGGCCGCCTCGGAGCGGGGATTGTTCGGCTATGCGAGCTACCTGAACGCACGCTGGCGCGCCGTGTACGTCGGCGTGGTCAGGTCGGGCGTCCTGGTGAACATCCGCAACTGGGTCCGCTTCAAGGGCGCGGCCGTTCCGGCGATCGCCCTGGTCATCGCTGCCATGCTGGCGCTGCTTCGCCCCATGCAGGCGGGCGTGATCGACGTGGCGTTCTACGTGGCGTCGATCATGGCGCTCCTGCAAGCGGAGCGTCTCGTAACGCAGGAACTGGTGCAGATCACCTCGCGCCTTTCGCAGCATCGGGAGTTCTTCGTCGATCTGACGACGTTCTCGGCGATGACAGAGACGCCACGCCCGCTCACGCGGCGCGCACCGGAGGAGACCTTCAGATCGATCGAATTCGCCGGAGTGAGCTTCACCTATCCCGGCACCGGGCAGCCGGTCCTCAAGGAGGTCAACTTCGTGCTGGAGGCCGGCCGGCACTACGCGTTGGTGGGTGCCAACGGATCAGGCAAGTCGACCATCGCCAAGCTGATGCTCGGTCTCTACCGCCCCGACGGCGGGAAGATCCTGATCAACGGAAGCTCGATCACGGAGTGGTCGCAAGATGTCGTGAACGGGCTGTTCGGCGTGGTGTTCCAGGACTTCGCGCGCTACTCCCTCACGCTCTGCGACAACATCGAGGTCTCAGGTTCCGGCCGTCTCGGCGATGCCACGGTGCGGGCGAGCCTGGCGCGTGCCGGTCTCACTGATGAATTCGTCCGGCGACTGCCGCGGGGATACGACACACCCCTCGGCAAGGTGCTGCGTGGCGGCGTGGACGTGTCCGGCGGCGAGTGGCAGCGCATCGCCATGGCCCGTTCGCTGGCTGGTGGGGCGCCGGTACGTATCCTCGACGAGCCCACGGCCGCCCTGGATCCGCTCGCCGAGAGCGAACTGTATCGGTCCTACTCCCGCATCGCGGCCGGACTCACGACGCTGTTCATCAGCCATCGCCTGGGTTCCACCAAGATCGCGGACCGAATCCTGGTGATCGACGGCGGTGCGATCGTCGAGTCCGGCAGCCACGAGGAGTTGATGAGGCACGATGGCCTGTATGGGCGAATGTTCGCGGCGCAGAGGCACTGGTATGAGACCGGGTAGCCGGACTTCGTAGGCACGGCATGGGAAACGTGGACCTCTCGGCCCCGGGAGCCGCTGGCGTGAGACCGGGTGGCCGCCCTCCGTATATCCGGCTCCTCGCCAAGCTGATCGCCCTGGTCGGCCGCCGGGCGCCGTTCCCGTTGCTTGCCATGGTGGTTGTCGGCCTGGCGCTCATGGGCGTGAACGTATTGGTGTTTCATCTGCTGGAAGGCGTGCTGTCGCAACTGACCGGCCACCAACGGGTGAGTCAGCTCGCCGGAGCCATTCTCGTCGCCGGAGCCGTGATCCTGCTCCGCGAGGTGCTGGAGATGGTGGCGGATCCCATTGCGGCCTACGTGTGGGGGAAGACCATCGCGGTGCTCACCGAGGCCGTGAACCGGAAGGCCGCGCGCCTGGAGGTCATCGACTTCGAGACCTTGGACGCGAACGAGCGCATGGAGTTGGCCCAAGCCGGGACAGAGGCAGCGATCTCCATGCTGTTGACCTTCCTGTTTCCGGTCTTCCAGGTGACATTCTTCGTGGCCGCAACGATCTATCTCTACTCGCTCTCTCCTCCGTTGGCCCTGGTCGTTCCCCTCACGTTCGTGCCTCGCATTGCGAGTCATCTCGTTCGCGGCAGTCGCTACTATCGGCTCGAGCGGAAGACGGTGCCGATGCTCCGGGAGTTTCAGTACCTGGAGCGCTGTCTGACGGATCGCGAATACTTCAAGGAGACGCGCGTCCTGGGAGCCGGCTCTCGTCTGGCGGAGCGGTACCGAAGGACGCTCCGCCGTTTCAGCGTGGAACGATGGCGTGAGGATCTCCGGATCGGCTGCATCGATCTTGGGCTGAGCCTCCTGGTGTGGCTCGGGTACGGGGGTTGCTTCGCGCTGGCGGCGTTCCTGCTGGCGAACGGGAGCATCGGTGTCGGCGGATTCGCCGTGGTCATCTACGCGGTGAGCCGGCTCATGCTCATGACCCGTGCCGTGATGGACATGTTCGGGAACTCCTACCGCTTCAGCGCGACCGCTTCCCATCTGTTCGAGTTCCTCGAACGCGACGAAGGCAGGCCACCGGGTGGTCGCGGTCGAGATGAAACCGCCGGGGACTTGACCGCCTGCGGGGCGTCATTCACCTATCCCGGAACGGACGCGGCCGCCGTCGACGACGTGAACCTGGACCTCGCGCCGGGCACCACCGTGGCGCTGGTCGGCGCCAACGGAGCCGGCAAGACCACGCTGGCCAAGCTGCTCCTGGGGCTCTACGTCCCGAGCAGCGGCGACGTGATGCGCGGGACCGTCAACACCAGGGACGCGACCAGGCAGGACATCCGCGAACGCACCTCCGCCGTGTTCCAGAAGTTCCAGCGCTATCAGATGACGCTGCGGGACAACGTCGTCCTGGCCGACGTGACCCGCGCGGAGGACGAGGAGGCGGTGATCCGAGCGCTCGAACGGGGCGGGGTGCCCGCGGAGCTGTGGCAGGGAGAGGAAGGGCTCGACCTCATGCTGTCGCGCGAGTTCGGGACGCGCGATCTGTCGCTCGGGGAGTGGCAACGGGTGGCGATCGCCCGCGGCCTGTTCCGGGAGCACGACCTGATCCTGCTCGACGAGCCGACCGCCTCGATCGACCCGCTGGAGGAACAGGCGGTGTACGAGCGGTTCATGGAGATCGCCGCCGGCCGCACGGCGATCCTGGTCACGCACCGCCTGGGCTCGGCGCGGCTGGCCGACCGGATCCTGGTGATGCGGGACGGCCGCATCGTCGAGGACGGCACGCACCGGCAACTGCTCGAACGGCGCGGCCTATACCACGAGATGTTCACGGCCCAGGCCGACTGGTACGAGCGGAGCTGACGGCGGCCTGCGGCTCGCAGCCCTGATCCCGGAACGGTCGTTTGGCCGTTGCGTGCGATCGGGGGATGGGCGATGATCCCGGCCATCCCAGGATCGGGCGAACGCCCTGGTACAGGAAGGAGAATGGCAATGCGCTTTGGCAAGGGTGCGGTCGCCGTGCTGGCCGCGACGATGATGATGGTGGCGGCTCAGGCCGCAATGGCGGACGAGAGTGGCACATTCCGCTCACTGAGAAGTTACCACCATGATTACCTGACCATCGATCACGGTGGGCGGACCTTTACGGGAGGGGTGATCACGGGAACCGGGACGGTCATCGAGAGCAGTGGCGGCCCGTTCATGGCAGGGTCGAACCGTTACTCCGAGTGCCTGGTGTTCTCCAGCAGCGTGGACGGAACCGTGTCGCTACTTGAGGCGCCCTGCACCGACACCGACGCGTCCGGGGACATCCTCTATTCGCGCGCCGTGAGAAAGCAGGGCGAGGTGGTCGCTGGCGGCGGCGGCCAGGGTGTCTGGGAGCTGCTGGGCGGCACCGGCAAGTACGCAGGCGTCACCGGGACCTGCTCGTACGAAACCGAGTACCTGGAGGACGTACTAGTCACGATCGCCGACTGCACCTGGAGCAAGGCGTAGGATGAGCTCCGATCCGCGATGAGCGTGGTGAAGCAGCCTCACAAGATCCTCGTGGTCGACGACGAGCCGGACGTCGAGCCGCTGATCCGGCAGCGGATGCGGCGTGACGTCCGCGCCGGCAAGTACGAGTTCGTGTTCGCCAGCGACGGGGTGGAAGCCCTGGAACTGCTGGAGCAGCAGGCCGACATCGACATGGTCCTGTCCGACATCAACATGCCGAAGATGGACGGACTGACCCTGCTGGCGCAGATCGCCAAGGTGGACCCCAACCTGCGCTGCGTCATCGTCTCCGCGTACGGCGACATGGAGAACATCCGCACGGCGATGAACCGGGGGGCCTTCGACTTCGTCACCAAGCCGCTCGACTTCGCGGATCTGCGGGTGACCATCGACCGGACGTTGCGCCGGGTGGCCGAGTGGCGCGCGGCGCTGGAGTCGCGGGACAAGCTGGTCGTGCTGCAGAACGAGCTGGACCTGGCCAGCAAGATGCAGCAGTCGATCCTGCCCACCCGGTTCCCGGAGGGACCGGACTTCCGGATCCGCGGCCACATGGAACCGGCGCGCGCCGTCGGAGGCGACTTCTTCGACGTCATGCCGCTGGAGAACGGCCGCATCGGCCTGGCGATCGCCGACGTCTCGGACAAGGGCGTGCCGGCCTCCCTGTTCATGATGTCGACGCGTACCCTGCTCAAGGGCGCGTCCGTCGGCCTCGGCGAACCGCGCGAGGTGATGGGCGAGGTCAACGATCTGCTCAACGACGACAACGAGGCGGCGATGTTCGTCACCGTCTTCTACGCGACCTATGATCCGGCGAGCGGGGCGTTCACCTACGCCAACGGCGGACACAACTCACCGCTGCTGGTGCGCGATGACGGCAGCTCGGAGCTGTTGCCCCTGACCGACGGGCTCGCGTTGGGGGTGATGCCCGGCTACCACTACGGACAGCACTCCATCACCATCGAGCCCGGCTCCACCCTGGTCCTGTACACCGACGGCGTCACCGAGGCGATGAACGAAGCCAAGGAGGAGTTCGGAGTGGAGCGCCTGCAGGCGATCTTCGCCGGCGCTCCCCCGGGAGACAGCGGGGCGAGCAGCCAGGCGGTCTTCGATGCCGTGCATGCGTTCGCCGGCGACACGCCGCAATCGGACGACGTGACCTGTCTGACGCTCTCCCGGGGCGAGTTCGGGACGTGAACGCACGGCGGCGGCCGACCCCGGTGACCCACGGGAGCGCATGAAGCTCTGGCGTCGCGCGGGCACGGCGTCCGTCGCGGTCCTTGCCGGTGCGGCGCTGCTCGCGATGCTGCTGTCCTGCAGCCGCGCCGACCAGCCCGCCGTCACGGAAGCGCCGGCCGGCCGCACGGAGCAGGTGAGCGCCGCCGCTCCCGAACCCGCGCGCGAACCGGTCCCCGGCGTGTCGCCGGAGCGCGTGCTGTTCGGGCAGTCGGCAGCCTTCAGCGGTCCGGCGCGGGAGCTGGGCCGGAACATGCGGCTGGGCATCGAGGCGGCGTTCCACGAGGCCAACAGCGGCGGCGGCATCCACGGCCGGCGGCTGGAGCTGGTGACCCTCGACGACGCTTACGAGCCGGAGGCGGCAATCGCCAACACCGTCCACCTGATCGATGAACACCGCGTGTTCGCCCTGATCGGCGCGGTCGGCACGCCCACCTCGCGCTCCGCCACGCCGGTCGCCGCGGAGGCGGGGGTCCCGTACATCGCGCCGTTCACCGGCGCCGAGTTCCTGCGCGACCCCACGTGGGACAAGGTTCTCAACCTGCGCGCCTCCTACTACCAGGAGACCGAGGAGATGGTCGCGCGTCTGACCGAGGACCTGGGCGTGACCCGCATCGCGGTGCTGTATCAGGACGACTCGTTCGGCCGCGCCGGCTACCGCGGCGTGCGGCTGGCGCTGGACCGGCGCGACATGCAGCCGGTGTCGATCGGCCTCTACCCGCGCAACACGACGGCCGTGAAGACCGCGCTGCTCGACCTGCGGCGGGGCGATCCGGAGGCGGTGATCATGATCGGTGCCTACCAGCCGGTGGCGGCCCTGATCACCTGGGCGCGTCACGTGGGGATGGATCCGACCTTCCTCACCGTCTCCTTCGTGGGCAGCAACGCCCTGGCCCAGGAGCTCGGACCGTCAGGCGAGGGGGTCTACGTGACGCAGGTGGTGCCGTTTCCGACCGACGACTCGCTGCCGGTAGTGGGCTCGTATCTGCGCGCCCTCGCGGCCCACGATCCGGAGGCGGTGCCCGGTTTCGTGTCCTTCGAGGGGTATCTGGCCGGCCGGCTGGCGGCCGCCGGGGTCGCCGGCTGCGGCGCGGAGGTCACGCGCGACTGCTTCCTCGGGAGCCTGCGCGCCGGTGACGCGATCGACATCGACGGCTTCCGGCTCCGCTACGGCGACGCCGACAACCAGGGCTCCGACGCGGTGTTCCTGACGCGGATCGGTGCGGACGGCCGCTACCGGCCCGCCGCTACCCTGCACGGGCGATGACCGGGCACCTGCAGCGGCTGCTGCAATTCCGCTCCCGCCTGTCGGGCCAGTTCTCCCTGGGGATCGGAGCGGCGGTGGCGCTCACCGTGGCCGCCAGCCTGGTCGGCTGGTTTTTCTTCGATCGGGTCGCCGGCGTGCAGCGACGGGTCAACGAAGGGAGCGTCCCGCGGATGGTGGCCGCGTTCGGCGTGGCGCAGTCGGCCGGCAACCTGGTGGCCGCCGCCCCGCGACTGACCACCGCGGCGACGCTGGAGGAGTTCGCCGGCGCCGCCTCCCGCATCACGGATACCCACGACGCCCTGCAGGTCGACCTGGACGCACTGCAGCAGGCCGGCGCCGACGCGGAGACGATCGGCCGCGTCAGCGCCCATGCCGACGCGCTGCTGGCCAACATCGAGGAGATCCGGGGCGGCATGACCGAGCTGTTCCCGCTGCACGAGCGGAGCGCCGCGCTGCGCGCCGAGCTGGCCGCGCTGCGCAGCAGCCTGGACGAGCTGGTGATCCCGGCGATCGACGATCAGCTCTTCTACACGATCACCGGCTACCACACCCTCGGGGAGCCCCCGGCGCCGCGCACGGAGCACCTGTCCGAGCAGGAGCTGGGCCACTACCGCCGGCTGGCCGACCTGCAGGCGGACGGCGGCATCGCCTCGCAGCTCCTGGCGAGCGCCTTCAACCTGCAGGACGCCTCCTCGATCGAGCCGTTGCGCGAGCGGTTCGAGTCCGCCGCCGGCCGCATCGAGCGCAGCCTGGCGGCGCTCGACGAGTCTTTGCTGCGCGCCGCGGTGGTGCCGATCTTCGCCCGCCTGCTGGCGCTGGGGCTGGATGAAGGCAGCGGTTTCGACCTGCGCACGCGGGAGTTGAGGCTCGCCGAGCGGCAACGCGACCTGCTGGCGCGCAACCGCGACCTGGCCGTGGAGCTGGTCGCCGTGGTGGACGAGCTGGTCGACACCGCGCACGGGGACACCCGGGAGGCGACGCAGGCATCCACCCAGGCGATCGTGACCGCGCGCACCCTGCTGTTGCTCATCAGCGCGGTCAGCCTGGTCGGCGCCCTGTTGATCGCCTGGCTGTTCGTGGGCCGGGTTCTGCTGCGCCGACTGGGCATGCTGTCGGACTGGATGCGGCGCATGGCCGGCGGCGACCTGGAGGCGCGGGTCGAGATCGGCGGCCGTGACGAGGTGGCCGACATGGCCGCCGCCCTGGAGGTGTTCCGCCGCCACGCGCTGGAGGTGCAGCGGCTGAACCTGGTCGAGCGGCTGGCGCAGGAGTTGCAGGGCAAGAACGAGGAGCTGGAGAAGGCGCTCGAGGACCTGGGCCGCGCCCAGGACCAGATCGTGGTGCGCGAGAAGCTGGCCGCCCTGGGCGAGCTGACCGCCGGGGTCGCGCACGAGATCCGCAACCCGCTGAACTTCATCAAGAACTTCTCCGAGGCCTCCGAGGAGCTGATCGACGAGCTCAAGGAGGTGCTGGAGGAGGAAGGCGGGAAACTGGACGACGAGCCGCGCTCACTGCTGGCGGAGGTCACCGGCGACCTGGTCGACAACCTGGGGCGCATCCGCTCGCACGGCGACCGCGCCAACCGCATCGTGCACGACATGCTGATGATGGGCCGCCACTCGGCCGAGGTGCTCAAGGTCGAGATCAACGGCCTGCTGGAGGAGTATGCGCGGCTCGCCTACCACAGCGCGCGCGCCAGCGACCCGGAGTTCCAGCTCGACATCACGTACGACCTGGACCCGCAGATGGGGGAACTGCTGGTGATCCCGCAGGATCTGGGCCGCGTGTTCTTGAACATGGTCGCCAACGCCTGCGACGCCACCGACGAGAAACGGCGCGGCGGAGGGGCCGACGAGCAGGAGGGAAGCCCCTACGAGCCGACCTTGTCGATCGCCAGCAAGCGCGAGGACGAGCGCGCCGTGATCCGCATCAGGGACAACGCCGACGGGATGCCTCCGGAGGTCGTGGAGAAGGTCTTCACGCCGTTCTTCACCACCAAGCCGGCCGGCAAGGGCACGGGACTGGGCCTGGCGATGTCCGCCGACATCGTGCGGGAGCACGGAGGGACGATCCAGGTCAACAGCGAGCCCGGCCAATTCACGGAGATGGTGATCGAGCTGCCGCTGGAGCCGCCGGCCAGCCTGGGCGTAGCCGAGGAGGAAGCGTGAGTCTGCACGGATGCGGTACCCTGCGCATCGCGGAAAAGAGAAGGTGATGAGGGACGAGATCAAGCGGCAGGTGGAGGTGTGCCTCGGCGAGCTGCGGCGCGGCGCGCTCAGCGAGGAGAGCCTGGGGCGCATCGCGGAGCTGGCCGACGGGGTTGCAGGTGGCCGGCAGGATCTGCTTTACCTGCAGGCTGAGCAGACCTCGATGACGAGCAGGGTGATCGGCATGAGCATGTTCGTTGACGGCGAGTTCACCGACGGCCCGGACGACCCGGACGACTGGCCCTACCAGACGGTCGGCGACGCGCTGGCCGACGGGTGGCGGATCGTGAAGTTTCCGGAGATGGCGATCCTGCTCGACGACCGGCGCACCTACGGACTGGGCTGCGAGTTCATCCTGGAGAAGTGGAGGCCGATCACATGAACAGGGAGGCAACATGAGGCTGCACGACTGCGATCCGACCATGACCGACACCCAGGTCCTGGAATTCTGCAAGAAGGGGTTCCTGATGCTGGAGGGAGTCGTCGGCGACGACATCAACCGGCGCACGGTCGAGTTCGTGGAGACCAGGAGCAGGGAGCCGAGCGAGATCCTGGAGCAGGACTGGTTCATGGACAACGTCATCCTGCAGCCCGATGCGGCCGGAGCCGTCCGCTCGCTGCTCGGCCGGAACTTCGGCCTGCCGGTCCTGATGAGCAATCACCGGGTGACCTGTCCCATGCCGCGGCAGCAGTGGCACCGGGACGGCAACTCCCCGCACGGCCCGGCGCTCAAGTATCTGCAGGTCTTCTACTACCCGCAGGAGGTCCCGCGCGAGATGGGCCCCACGGAGGTGCTGCCCGGCTCCCACTTCCTGTACACCAACGGACAGCTCCCGCAGAGCTACATGGGCCACTACGGCGGGATCCGCGGGTCGCACTACACCACCGCGCCGGCGGGGACGATCTTCCTGACGGTCTACTCGATTTGGCATCGCCGCAGCGCGTCGACCGGCTCGGGGGTCCGCAACAACCTGAAGTACAACTACTTCCGCACGGCGCCGCCGAAGCGGGACTGGATCCGCGAGGAGGGCTTCGACTTCGCGACCGCGGACTACGGGTTCGGCGAGCCGCTCACGTACCGCCAGCAGCACCGGGACACCATCGACAACGCGGAGATGTTCTGCTGGCTGTGCGGCAAGGCGGAAGAGTTCCGCGTCCTGGGCGGTCAGGGGTGGCCGGTGCCGAACTCCGACAACCACGCGCTCATCGCGCCGCCGTACGGGGTGCCGGAAGGGCTGGACTCCTGACCTGACGGCTCAGGTCCAGACCGTCGATCGCGGCGGCGTTCCGCCGTGCCCGTCGCGGCGGACCGGGATCGGGGTGGCCTTCAACTCCCGGATGAGCTCGATCAGGCCCTCGACGGCCGCTTCCAGGAACAGCTCACCCTTCTCCTTCGTCGCCTTCGTTGCGTCCCCCATCACGCCGCTGGCCGTGAGGCTGCTCCAGTGGGGCATGAGCCGGGCGGCCGACCCCTGCGGGTGGGCGCCTTCCAGCAGGTCGATGCTGAAGCTCGGAGGCAGCGGCGTGCGCTCGTCCACGGCCTTGGACATGTCGACCAGGTCGGGCTCCAGCGCCAGGTAGAGCGACGTCTCGTATTCGCCGGCGTGCGCGGCGCCGTTGAAGTCGGAGTCACGCAGGGTCCGCGCCACCTCCTTCACGCGCCGCAGGTCCCAGTGGCTGGCGAAGGCGCAGAGGATGCGGCTCTCGTATTCCACGTTCGCGAGGCGCGCCGCCAGGTCCAGCGGCGAGGCGTTGCTGCCGTGCCCGTTGATGATCAGGATGCGAGCGAAGCCCTGGTGGGCAAGGCTGCAGCACACGTCCCGCACGTAGCGGATGAACGTGTCCCAGCCGATGGTGAGCGTGCCCGGATAGTCCATGTGGTGCGGGCTGTAGCCGTGCGGCACGGCCGGCACCAGGATGGCCTCCTGCGGGATCCGGGCCACGGCCCGGTCACAGATCCGGGTCGCCAGCACGACGTCGGTGTCGACCGGCAGGTGCGCTCCGTGGTCCTCGTAGGTTGCCACGGGCAGGACGGCCACGCGATCCTGTCGGGCCGCGTCCTTGACCTCGTGCATGGTCATCTGGGCGAAACGGTATTTCACGGTGAGATCCCCCGGTCACGGATGATTCCCGGTCCGGTCCGTGACTCGCAATGCCCGGGATTCCCGAGCGCACCTGATGGAGAAGATGGAGACCAAGGAACCCGCAGTTCGCCCCCGCTTCGGCGGCCGCCGCTACGGGCTCGTGAGCGGGACGTGGATCGTGTTCCAGGACGCGCCACTGGCCGCGGTGACTCGCGCCGCGGTGACGCTGGCGGCGGGAGCCGCGACGGGGCCGCTGCTGGTGCTGGCGACCGAGCGCTTCGTGGCCACCGCCCTCGACGTGGCCGGCGGGAGTCTACCGCCGGTGGCAATCGCCGCGCCGGTGATCGCGCTGGGCGCGCTGTTCGCGATGCAGATCGTCGAGTCAGTCGTGCGCGCTCTGGCCGACGCGCGCATCGAGGCGGGCGTGCGCCGTGGCTTCCGGGCGGATCTGACCCGCAAGCGGGCGCGCCTGGACTACCACCATGTCGAGAGATCGAGCACCTGGGACCTGATGCGCCGCGTGGCCGCGGGCCCGGAAGCACAGGCCCGGCAGGCGCCGGAGAACGGACCGGTCAAGCAGGCGTTCGACGACGGGGTCGGTCTGGCGGCGTTGGCCGTGCGCGTGATCGGCCTCGCTGCCGTGCTGGCACGGCTGGGCTGGTGGATCGTCCCCGCGGCGGTCGCGATCACGGTTCCGTTCGTGCTGCTCGGGATCCGTAGCGGGCGCCGCCACTACGAGCTGGAGCGGAAGCTGTCGGGCCGGCGGCGCCGCGCCGAGTACCTGTCGGAGGAGGTGCTGCAGGGGCGGGAGGCCGCGCAGGAGCGGGCGCTGTTCGACTTCGGGGATTACGTCAGTGCGCGGTGGCGTGTCGTGTACGACGAAGTGCGCCGGCTGACCGTCCGTTGGATCGTCCGTCTCTGGGTCCGATACAAGGGAGCGGCCTTTCCAGCGATCGTGGTGGTCATCGCCGCCATGCTCGCGCTGCTTCGGCCGCTACGTACCGGCGTGATCGACATCGCGTTCTACGTCGCGGCGGTCATGGCGTTCCTGCAGGCCGAACGGGTCGTGACGCAAGAGTTGGTGCAGATCACCTCGCGGCTCTCCCAACACCGGGAGTTCTTCGTCGACCTGACCGCACTCTCGGCGATGGCCGAAACGCCACGGGCGCTCACGCGACGCGCGCCTGAGCAGGTTTTCCGGTCGATCGAGTTCGCGGGCGTGAGCTTCACCTATCCCGGCACCAGGCAGCCGGTCCTGACGGATGTCAGCTTTGTGCTGGCAGCCGGCCGACACTACGCGCTGGTCGGCGCAAACGGGTCCGGCAAGTCGACCATCGCCAAGTTGATGATGGGCCTGTACCGCCCCGACGGAGGGCGGATCCTGATCAACGGCACGCCGATCGCGGAGTGGCCGCAGGACGCCCTGAACGGGCTGTTCGGCGTGGTGTTCCAGGACTTCGCGCGCTATTCGCTCACGGTCCGCGACAACGTCGAAGTCGCCGCTGCCGGCCGCCTTGACGATGCGACGGTCCAGGCGAGCCTGGCGCGGGCCGGCCTCGGCGACGACTTCGTGCTGCGGCTGCCGCAGGGATACGATACTCCTCTCGGCAAGGTGCTGCGCGGCGGCGTGGACGTGTCGGGTGGTGAGTGGCAGCGGCTCGCCATGGCGCGTTCACTGGCCGCTGACGCGCCGGTGCGCATCCTGGATGAGCCGACGGCGGCCCTGGACCCGTTGGCAGAGAGCGAGCTGTACCGGTCCTACTCGCGCGCCGCGACCGGGCTGACGACGTTGCTCATCAGCCATCGCCTGGGCTCGACCAGGATCGCGGACCGGATCCTGGTGGTCGACGGCGGTGCGATCGTCGAATCCGGCACCCACGATGGCCTGATGGGTCAGGACGGCCTGTACGCGCGGATGTTCGCGGCGCAGAGGTACTGGTATGAAACAGGATAGCCGCCGTTCGTACTTCCGGCTTCTCGCTCGGGTGACGTGGCTGGTCGGCCGCAGGGCACCGCTCCCGCTGTTGGCCATCGCGGTCGTCGACCTGGGGTTCGTCGGCACCGAAGTGCTGGTGTTCCACCTGTTGGAGCGCGTCCTGTCAGCACTGGCCGACGAATGGTGGGACGAGATCGCCGGCGCGATCGTGCTGGTCGGTTTGGTGATCCTGGCGCGGGAGTTCGTCGAGGCGGTGCATCGTCCCCTTGCCGCGTACCTCGGCGGCAAGGGCATCGGCGTGCTGACCGAGGCCCTCAGTCGGACAGCCGCGCGGCTCGAAGTCGTCGACTTCGAGACCCTGGATGCGCACGAGCGCCTGGAGCTGGCGAAGACGGGGCCGGAGGGAGCGCTTCGGATGCTGGTGGCGTTCCTGGACCCGATCGCCATGCTGACGCTGCTTGCGGCGGCTGGCGTCTACCTCCATTCGCTCGCCCCACCGTTGGCGCTGGTCGTTCCCTTCGTCTTCGTGCCCCGCATCGCCAGTCACCTCATCCGTGGCAGCCGGTACTACCGGCTCGAGCGCAGGACGGTGCCGCTGCAGAGGGAGTTCGAGTATCTGGAGCGCTGCCTGACCGATCGGGAGTACTTCAAGGAGACGAGGATCCTGGGCGCGGGATCCCGGCTGCTGCGGCGGTATCGAGCGGTCCTGAGCCGCTTCAACGCGGCGCGCTGGCGTGAGGACCTCCGGGTGGGGCTGATCGATCTGGGACTCGGGGTCCTGGTGCTGCTCGGGTACGGAGGCTCGTTCGTGCTGGCGGCGCTGCTGTTGGCGGGCGGCAGCATCGGTGTCGGCGCGTTTGCCGTGGTCGTCTACGCGATGAGCCGGTTCATGCTCATGGCCGAGGGCATCATGGAGGGGTTCGGGGTGTCGTACCGCCAGAGCATCAGGGCATCTCACCTGGTCGAGTTCCTGGATCGCGGCGCAGGAAGGCCGGCGGGTGATCGTGCGGGACGGGGGACCGGCGGGGCCGTGACGGCCCGGAACGTGTCGTTCACCTATCCTGGAACGGACGCGGCTGCCGTCAGCGAAGTGAACGTGGACCTGGCGCCCGGCACTACCGTCGCGCTGGTCGGGGCCAACGGCGCCGGCAAGACCACGCTGGCAAAGCTGCTCCTGGGGCTCTTCGTGCCGACCGGCGGCGACGTGATCCGCGGCACCGTCAACACCAGGGTTGCGACTCGCAGCGACATCCGCGAGAGGACCTCCGCGGTATTCCAGAATTTCCAGCGCTATCAGATGACGCTGTGGGACAACGTGGTCCTGGCCGACGTGGCCCGCGCGGAGGACGAAGAGGCGGTGATCCGGGCGCTCGAACGGGGCGGAGTACCGGAGGAGCTGTGGCAGGGAGCGGAGGGACTCGATCTCATGCTGTCGCGGGAGTTCGGGACGCGCGACCTGTCGCTCGGGCAGTGGCAGCGGGTGGCGATCGCTCGCGGCCTGTTTCGGGAGCACGACGTGATCCTGCTCGACGAGCCGACCGCCTCGATCGATCCGCTGGAGGAGCAGGCGGTGTACGAACGGTTCATGGAGGTCGCCGCCGGCCGGACGGCGATCCTGGTCACACACCGCCTCGGCTCGGCACGGCTGGCGGACCGGATCCTGGTGATGCGGGACGGCCGCATCGTCGAGGACGGCACGCACGAGCGGCTGCTCGACCGGCGCGGCCTGTACCACGAGATGTTCACCGCGCAGGCCGCGTGGTACAAGCGGGGCGGATAGCCCTCCTCCGGAGGTCAGGGAGCCGGTAGAACCGGCTCCCTGACGAGCAGCCGCTGGTTGGCCGGCACCTTGTTCAAAGTCTGGCGGGCGCCGCCCGGCCACTCGATCTCCACCGCGGCGACGTGCTCCAGGCCGGGTCCCAGGCCGAAGTGGGCGATCGCCTCGTTCTGGCCCAGGTAGTTGTTGCTGCCGCCGAGCACCTGCACCAGGCGCCGATCCGGCTCGGCCGCGCGCGGGGTGACGGTGATGCGCGCGCCGACCCCCTGCCGGTTGGACACCGTGCCTTCCAGCCGGAGTTGCAGCCACCGGTTCGCTCCCATCTGCCCCGGACGGTTGGTGTCGTTGCGGTACAGCACCGGGCGGCCGCTGTTGTGCACGACCATCAGGTCCAGGTCGCCGTCGGGCTCCAGGTCGAAGGCCGCCAGCCCGGTGCCTACGCCGGTCGCCGTGAGCCCCTCCTGTTGCGCCACCTCCGTGAAGCGGCCGGTGCCGTCGTTGCGCCACAGCCGCATCGGGTCATCTTCGAAGCCGGTCGTGTTGGCGGTGTAGGGGACCTCGTCGGCGTAGTCCACGCCGGTGGCCAGCACCAGATCCAGGTCTCCGTCGTTGTCGTAGTCCAGGAAGGTGGTGCCCCATCCCCAGGAGCCGTCGCGCACGCCGGCGGCGTCGGTGGCGTCCTCGAAGAAGCCGCGGCCGATGTTGCGGTACAGCCGGTTGCCGTCGCGGTAGGGCACCCCCTCCTCGTAGATGGCGCTCACGAACCAGTCCATGCGGCCGTCGCCGTCGTAGTCGCCCACCGCCGACCCCATGCCGTATTCGTCGGTGCCGACCCGCGCCCCGGTCGTGCCGTGCACGAAGCGTCCGTTGCCGCGGTTCCAGTAGAGCTGGCTGGCGTTGTGGTCGGCGACGATGATCAGCTCGGGGTAGAGGTCGTCGTCGAGCAGGGCGAAGGTCGAGGTGAGACTCTGGCCCTCGGCCAGCGGGTTGACGGCGATGACGCGGTGCTGGGAGACGCCGGCGTAGCGGGTCACGTCCTCGAAGCTGCCCGGCGCCTCTGCCCCCAGGTTGCGCAGCAGCCGCGCGTTGCTCTGCGCTCCCACGGTCATCTGGCGCAGGAATCGCCACTCGGTGGTGTGCAGGTCCAGGTAGCCGTCCAGGTCGTAGTCCCCGAAGGTGGCGCTGAATCCGAAGTGAAGGTCGTCACCTTCCGTGGCGGCTCCACGCTCCACCGCCTCTTCGGAAAAGGAGCCCGCGCCGTCGTTCACGAACAGGTGGAAGCGGTGTGAGAAGAGGCTGGTGACGTACAGGTCCAGGTCGCCATCGTTGTCGATGTCTCCCCAGGCGGAGCCGTTGGACTGCACGTCGGCCAGGTGGTCGGGGCCGAAGGCGGCAGCGGTGACGTCCGCGAAGGTGCCGTCGCCGCGGTTCCGGTACAGGATGTCGCTGTCGTCCAGGCGGGTCACATACAGATCGACCAGCTCGTCGCCGTCGTAGTCGCCGGCCGCCACCCCGCCGGTCGTATAGGTCTGCATGGCCGCCGGAATGTCGTCCCCGCGCCGAAATTGCACGTAATCGATGCCGGCGGCGTCCGTCACGTCGTGGAAGGTCTGCGCCAACCCCGGCACCGCCGAGACGCAGGCCAGAATGGCGGCGAACAGGAACCCGATCACTCTTCGAGTGAGATTCGCTTCGCTCATTCCTTCACCGCACCCACCAGGATGCCCTTGATGAAGTAGCGCTGCAGGAACGGGTAGACCAGCACGATGGGAACGATCGTCACCATCATGGTCGCGAACTGCAGGCCGTCGGGATGCAGGTAGTGGGAGCTGGCCTCATCGACCATGGTCCGCGCCGCCTCGGTGGTGAAGTCGCCCATGTTCGCCTGCTTGATGACCCGGACCAGCACTCCCTGCAACGTATCCAGCCAATCCGAGCGCGTAAAGTAGGCGGTGTCGAACCAGGAGCTCCACTGCGCGACCGCGGCGAACAGCACGATCACGGCGATCACCGGAGTCGAGATGGGCAGGTAGATCGCCCGGAAGACGCGCCCGTAGCCGGCGCCGTCAACGCGGGCCGACTCCTCCAGAGAGACCGGGATCTGGTTGAACTGGGCCATGAAGATGATCACGTAGAAGAAGGAGAAGAGGTTCGGGAGGATGTAGACGGCGAACCGGTCGAGCAGGCCCAGAGCCCGCAGATTGAGGTAGATCGGGATCAGCCCGCCCGAGAAGAACAGCGGGACCGTGAACAGGACCAGATAGAGGTTACGGTAGGGAAGCTCCCGCTTGCGCAGCGCGAACGCGCACATGGCGCACGTCAGCACCGTGGCCGCGGCGCCCACGACCGTCCGGCTGACCGACATCAGGAAGGCGTCCAGCACCCGCCCGTTGCCGAAGATGATCCGGTAATTGCGCAGGGTCAGATCCTCCGCGAGCAGCCATGCCGGACCGAAGACGAGCCCGCCGTTCAGGGAATTGAGAGCGAAATAATAGAGCGGATAGAGGATGCTCAGCGCCAGGATGAGGATCGGAACGTAGATGCCGAGGTACACTGCCAGTGTCGGCCGGGTCATGGAGGACCCTGGGAATCCGTCGGATTGGCGCGTCAGCGGCATATCCGGCGGACTCTCAGGGGAAGGTGGGGATGGGCCAAGAGCGGAGCCGCAGGCGACGGTCTTGGGGCGCTAACCCTTGATGGAGCCGATCAGGATGCCCTTGATGAAGTAGCGCTGCAGGAACGGGTAGACCATGACGATCGGGAGGACCGTGACCAGCATGGTCGCGAACTGCACGCCCTCCGGATTGAGATGGTTCATGATTTGTTCATCCTGCAGGGCCGCCATTTCCTGGACGAAGCTGCCCAGGCTGCTCTGCTTGATGATGCGCAGCAGAACCGCCTGCAGGGTCTCCAGACTGTCCGAACGGGTGAAGTACAGGGTGTCGAACCAGGAGTTCCATTGCGCGACGCCGGCGAACAGGGCGATGGCGGCGATCAGGGGCATCGAAATGGGAAAGTAGATCCTCACGAAGATGCGGAAGTAGCCGGCGCCGTCGATGCGGGCCGAGTCCTCCAGCGACACCGGCACGTCGTTGAAGCTGGTCATCATGATGATGACGTAGAAGAACGAGAAAAGCTGCGGAAAGATGTAGACCCAGAAGGTGTCCAGCAGCCCGAGAAACCGGAAGTTCAGGAACATCGGAATCAGGCCGCCGGAGAAGAACAGCGGAATGGCGAAGATTACCAGGTACAAGTTGCGGAACGGCAGGTTGGGCTTGCGCAGCGCGAATGCGCACATCGCGCAGTTGAACACCGTGAACACGGTGCCGATTACGGTCCGGAGTGTCGACGTCGTGAACGCGGTCAGCAGGCGATTGTTGGCGAAGATCACCTGGTAGTTCCTGAGCGTGAAGTCCGGGGGCAGCAGGTACGCGGGACCGGCGTGTAGCAGGGTGTTCACGGAGTTGATCAGGTAGTAATAGAACGGGTAGATGATGGAGATGCCGAGCACCACGAGCGGCGCGTAGATCCCGGCGTACATCAGTGGCGTGACTCGCCGGTGGTGAGCGAGGATCCCGGGCTGGGCTCTTGAACCCATCAGAACAGCCCCTTGCCGGTGAGCCGCTTGCTGAGGTTGTTGACGGTCAGCAGGATCGCCAGGTTGATCACCGACTTGAACAGGCCGGCGGCGGTGGCGTACGAGTAGCGGCCGTGCTCCAGGCCGACCCGCAGGATCAGCGTGTCGAAGATGTCGGACACCCCGCGGTTGAAGGGGTTGCCGAGCACGAACACCTGGTCGAAGGTGTCGCCGGTGCCCTGCATGATCTGCGAGCAGCGCAGGATCAGCAGGATCATGAAGGTGCCGAGCAGGTGCGGCCAGGTGATGTGGATGGCCTTGGTCCAGCGCCCGCCGCCGTCGATCTCGCACGCCTCGTACATCTCCTGGTCGATCCCGGCGATCACCGCAAGGTAGATGATCGACCCCCAGCCCACTTCCTTCCAGAAGTCGGACAGGACCAGCAACGGCCAGAAGAAGGTCTTGTCGGCGATCAGGTCGACCGGCTCACCGATCAGGCCGAGGCCGAGCAGCAGTGCGTTGAACGGTGACTCCGGGGTGGGCCGCAGGAAGTTGTACATCATGCCGCCCACCACCACCCAGGAGATGAAGTGCGGGAGATAGGAGACGGTCTGCGCCGTTTTCTTGAAGCCGCGGTGAATCACCTCGTTGAGCATCAGGGCCAGCAGCACCGGCGGCAGCGACAGCAGCCCCAGCTTGAGCGCCGAGATGACCAGGGTGTTGCGCAGCACCACGCTGAAGTTGGGCGCCTTGAAGAAGTCGATGAAGTGCTCGAAGCCGTTGTTGAATGCCCACGGACTGGCCCAGATGCCGGTGAACACGTCGTAGCGCTTGAAGGCGATGATGATCCCGTACAGCGGCAGGTAGTTGAAGAGGATGGTGGCCAGCAGCGACGGCAGGATCATCAGGTGCAGCATGTGGATGCCGCGGTCGGCCCACGCTCGCCGCCTGCGCGTGAGATGTCTGGTCAGAGTCCGTTGGGTGAGCTCGCTCATCGCACCATTAGCAAAAGGGGCGGCGCCACGCGTCCACTACGCGCGGCACCACCCCTCGTCGGGTCTCGTAGACGAGTCGGCCCCTACAGGCCGACGCTGTACTTGGCGACGCGCTCGGCGTGTCCGTCCAGCACCTGGCTATACCAGGCGTTGAGCTTGTCCAGCCCGAGGTCACGCATGGTGGCGATCATCTCGTCGTAGCCGGCCTGCACGGCGTCGGCGGGTCCGGAAATGATGTCGAAGATCTGCGTGCTGTAGTAGTCCTTGATGGTCGCGGCGATCTTCTCTTCCTCGGAACCGGCCGTGTAGTTGTCCACGCCGCGGAACTTCATCAGGTCGGTATAGTTGGCGAGCGCGGTGTCATAGATCTGCTGTCCGATTTCGTCGAGATTCGGCCAGCCCCCCTGCTCGGCGGTGTACTTGTCGCGGAACAGGTACATCGATCCCACGCCGAACTTCGCGCGGAAAAGCTGAGGACCCGGATTCTCCGCCTGGAAATCCTTGAGATGCTGCTTCGTCACCGGGATGTCGTACCCTCTGAAGTCCCTGGCGTCGGAGTGGACGCCTTCGATCCCGAAGATCATGCGCTTCTGGGTCGACTCCTGAGCCAGCCAGTCCAGCCACTGGATCGCCCGGTCGGGGCGTTCCGCCTGCGTGGTGACCATCACTCCCGAGCCGCCGACGCCGCCGCGCAGGTCGTCGATCTCATACTTCATGTGCGGCTCGATCGTGAATGCCGGCAGCATGATGAAGCGCAGGCTCTCCACGCCGAGCTTCTCTGCCAACGGCGCCCGCGCCTGCTTGAAATCCGTGGCGTTGTGGATGCCGGCCGCGTTGTCGGCGTCCTGGTTCAGCTCGGAGAAGATCTTGGTCATCATGTTGCCCCAGAGCTGTGGCTGCTTCTCCGTGAACTCCGTGCGCGCGATGAGCTGCTCGTTGTACAGGGTGTTGGCGAATTGCAGCACCTTGACGAAGTCTTCGTGCTCCCAGTACTTGTACCACACGCCGTCATCGCCCTGGAAGAAGCGCTGGTTGAGGCCGCCCAGCGGCAGCGAGCGCTCGACCAGCCGCGGATTGCCGTCCTTGTCCGGGGAGGGGCCGCGCAGCGACTGCACGGGCGTCAGCTCCGGGAACTCCTGCTTCACGCGGCGCAGCAGATCGATGTAGTCGTCGGTGTTGTTGATCTCCGGTGAGCCGAGGTGTTCGTAGACCTCCTTGAGCACGGTCACGCCCTGCATCGCCTTGAGCACGAGCGGGCTTGCTATCTGCTCGTCGGTTACGTAATAGGATGGATGGAAGTAGAAGCCCATGTCGTCGAAGTGCATGCGGTAGTAGAGCCGGATGCGTGCGTCCCAGTTGTCCATGTACTTGGGCGCGAACTTCTGGCTCAGCGCGTCCAGGTCGTGGACGAGACCGCGCTGCACGAGCTGGGTAGCCTGCTGCAGGTTGTGGCTTAGCCGCATCATGTCGGGCAGGTCGCCGGAGGCGATCAGCACGTTGAGCATGGTCTGGTCGCTGTCGGGCGCGAAGGTCATGTCGAAATCGACGCCCGTCTCTTCCACGAAGATCTTGGTGAGCTCGTCGTCGCCGTAGTGCTCGTTGAGGTTGCTGTCGCTGCCCGCCATGCTGTCGAAGAAGAACGTCAGCGTGATCGGGCTGGTGTCGGTGGTCCAGCTCGGATCGGCGATGACCATGTCCTCGGCGGGCGCGGCGCCTTCCGAGGAGCCTTCGGCCCAGGCCGTCATGCTGAACGCGAGCAGCAATGCCAGTGCGATACCGGCGATGCCGGTCCATTTACCCATGGGTATCCCCCTTATGGATTCTGAAAGTGAATTGGGCGGCATGCTGGGCCATGCGCGCAGCCCCGTCAAGGGGCGGAGTCAGCCGGAGCGCAGAAACCGGTCGCGGCCGGCGACCAGCGCCCGCAGCTTGCCGTCCGCCGCGGGGCGAGGCAGCACGCGCAGGCCGCAGTCGGGATGCAGGTAGGCGATGCGCTCGGCCCCGACGCGCTGCGCCAGCTCCTCGATGCGGCGCGCCACCTGGTCCGGCGTCTCGACCTGCAGGTCCTTGACGTCGATCACGCCCAGTCCCAGGCGGATGCCGGCGCGCACGTCGGCCAGGCGGTCCAGCTCCTCCGGCGCGCGGCGGGTGGTCTCCAGCACCAGGTGGTCGCAGCGCAGCGCATTCATGAAGTCGATCAGCCGGCCGTAGTCGCCGCGCCGGATCATCTGCCCGCCGTAGTTGCCGAAGCACAGGTGCACGGCCCGCTCGGTGCCGGGCTCGACGCCGTCGAGCAATCGGTTGATGGCGGCGGCCGCGAGCGGGCCGTCGCCGGGCGAGCCCGGCAGGTTGGGCTCGTCGACCTGTACGACGGCGGCGTCGATGCCGGCGAGCTGGCCGGCCAGCAGCTCCGCGAACGCCATCGCCAGCGATTCCACGTCGCCGTAGTGGGCGTCCGCCACGGTCTTCGCAATGAGGTAGGGGCTGGACATCGTGAACTTGAGCGGTGAGGCGGTAAGCGCGCGGGCGCGGTCCCAGTCCCGCTTCAGGTTCAGGCGCCCGTCGCCGAGGGGCCCGACCACGACGCCGGGCGGCGCGCTGCGGAAGGCCATCTCGTCCCGTGCCCGCCAGGCTTCGAGCTGGGCGCGGGTGAGCTCCACGCTGACGCCCGCAAGCGGGCGCACGAAGCGTTCCACCATCCCGCCGGGCGCGCGCCGCTGCAGGTCCCAGCGGCCCAGCTCGCCGTCGCAGATCACCTCGACGCCGGCGCGCCGCTGGGCGTCCATGACAACGGTCAGCGCATCGGCCAGCGCCTCTTCGTCCTGGCACTGCTTCAGCCACTCGGGGACGGGATAGCTGCCGACGACGGTGGTCTTCACCGGGCGCCGCTCCGCGCCGCCGCCCAGGAGCGGACCCGCTCGGCCGACACCGCCCCGTCATACGCGGCGACGCGCAGCGCCGATTCCCAGGTGGTGCCCTCCGCCACCGTCACGTCGTCGTCCATGGTGGCGTTGAACATTGCCATCCCGTAGTCGCGGACGAACCACGGCCCGGTGCGGCGGGCGCTCGCGGTGTTGTTCAGGACCAGCAGGCAGACGCCGAAGCGTCCCAGGCCGGCCGGCTCCGCCTCGTACGCCACGAAGTCGCGCTCCTTGCCGAACGCCACCTCGTCGGCGAGGCCGCGCCGGAGCTCCGCGCCCGTGCCGGCGACCATCTCGCCCCCGAACGGAGGGAGGAGCTGGGGCTGGACCCGCACCCCGATCGAGCCGTGCTTGTTGGCCTCGAAGCGCAGCTCGCCGTAGGCCGCGGTCTTGCGGGAGATGAGGTCACAGATCGTGGCGTCGGCAGCGGCGTACAGATCGAAGTGCCGCACCTCGTCCAGCACCGGCGCTCCGTCACAGCCCTCCCAGGTGCTGCGATACGTGAAGCGGAAGCCGGTTTCCAGCGGCGTGATGCCGGCGCGCTCGCGATAGCGGATCCGGCCCAGATGGTTGTAGACGTGCGAGTCCGGCGAGCGCCAGTCGGGATGCACCACCCAGAAGTTGGAGAGCACGCCGCCACAGACCACCCGCGCCTGGGCCACGAACACCCCGTTGTGGAACCCGTGATCGAAGGCGTACTCCTGCGTCACGCCCAGGCCGCGCGGGGTATTCAGCGGATAGCACCAGGAACGCAGGTCGTTGTGGCCGACCCCTCCGAGCAGGCGGCCGGTGGCCTGCTCCATGACCATGTTGCCGAGCGCGTCGTTGTCGCCCGCGCGCCGTATCTCGAAGCCGTTCTCCGTGCCCATGGCCACACCGTGGCGCAGCGATCCGGGCTGCGTCCACCTCCCAGGTGCGTCCACCTCCCAGGTGCGTCCACCTCCCAGGTGCGTCCACCTCCCAGGTGCGTCCACCTCCCAGGTGCGTCCACCTCCCAGGTGCGTCCACCGCCTGCGCCGGCTCGTTGATTCCTGTTGTGTGCTGCGTCAGCATGCCAGCGTATGGACAAGGTCCTGTCAACCAGAGTCGACGAGCGCAAGGCGGACCCCATCGATGCGTCGTTCGGCGCCTGGCGCCGACTCGAGCCACCGGATGGACTGCACCGGCGCATGCGGGCCGCGTTCGAAGAGGCGATGCATCGGCACCGGATGCGACCATGCAGCAACTGCCGCTGATCGACGTCGCCGAGACGGAGCGGATCGCCGCCCTGACCACCGCGCCCGGCACCTTTGCCTTCCGCGCCGACGCTGCCGAGAACCTCGACGGCCTGGTGCCCGACATCGGGCTGACCGGCAAGTATCCGTTCCGCAGCGTGTACCGGCCGCGCAGCTTTGCCCGCGCCGGCCTGCCGGCCACGCTCACGCACCGGTTCTGGGACACCATCGACGGCACCGCCGACCACACCGGGCGCCGCTGGCTCGGCGTGGTGATGTACGACGAGTACGGCTGCGAGTGCCCACTGGAGGTGACCCTGGGAGCCGACGCGATCGGCCGTATCGCGCCGTTCCGGCACGACAACCGGCGCCATCTCTACGTCCTGGACCGTCCCGTGGACTTCATGGGGGAGATGGAGGTGCTGCGCATCACCGGCACCGGTGATGCGTCGTACCGCCTGGAGCACGTGCTGCTGCTCGACGCGCGCCCGGAGCCCACCTGCTACCGGCCGCGCGTCGACCGGCTGACCGCGCGACTGGGGTTGAGCCCGGACGGCTCATTCGCCGTGGCCGTCGATGCCACGACCTGGCCGGCGTCCCGCTGCAGCGTCACGGTGATCCGCGCCGATACCGGCGAATCGGTCGCCGAGGCGGCCGAGGAGGAGTCGCTGACCCTGCACTCGATCGACGTGACCGGGTTGCCGGAGCCGCCCGCGGCCGGGTATCGGGCGCGTGTCCGCGCGACCGAGGCGGACGGGCTCGTGCAGACGGCGGAAGCAGCCGTGACCGGCGAGTCCGGCGCCGCAGCCGGCCCGGTGAGCGTGCCCGTGGAGCTGTACAACCTCGCCGGCGTCGAGTTGGCCGACCAGCCCATCACGTTCGGGGTACCCGTCCCGCGCGGCCGGCTGATGGGCGCCGCCGGAGGGAGCTGGGAATCGGCAGGCACGGCCACGCCGGTGCAGTGCCGGCCGCACGGTTTCTGGCCGGACGGATCGGCGAGCTGGATGCTCATAGACGGGCGCCTGCCGCGGGCGCTCGCGCCGGACGCTGATCTGGCCGGCACCGTGACCATCGGTCCCGCGGCCGCCGGCGCGCAGCCGCACGGCGCTTTGCGCTGCACGTCCGGCGACGGCGCCGTGACCGTGTCCGGGGGCTCGCTGCGCGTGAGCGTGACGGCCGGCTCGGTCGCGCCGCTGCCGGTGATCGAGACGCGGTCCGGCGCCAGCCCGTGGCGCGCGGCGCATGCCGGCAGCGCCGCCACGCTCACGCTGGGCAGCGGCGTGGATCTGTGCCAGGGGCCGATCCGGGACCTCGCCCTCGAAGAGGAGGGGTGGCAGCGCTCCGTGATCCGCTATCGCTTCGATCACCTCGACGGGGACGGGGTCGCGCACCTGACGAGCACCGTCCGCGTGCACGTGTACCGCGGGCTGCAGGCGGTCCGGATCGTGCACCGCCTGGAGGTCACGTCCCCGCACCTGCCGCCGGCCGCCGGCGGGACCGCCGAGGACATCCCGGCGGGCGCCGCCACCGCGCGGGACGCCATTGCCGGCACCGACGGCGAGCAGGCGACACTGCTGACGGTTCGGGGTGCGTCCCTGTGCATCAGCCGCCCCGGCAACCGTGCGGTCCGGTGGCCTGACGCACCGGCGGATGGCGCCGACGTCCCGCAGGGCGGGGCCGTGCGCCTGCTCCACGACCACGATCAGGCCTACCGCGTCGAGAACGGCGATGCGCCGCGCGAGGTTGCCGGCCGCGTTCCCGGCCACGTCACCGTATGCGGCGACGCCGACTCCGAAGAGGGATCCGCGGATACGCTCACCGTGGCGCTGCGGCGGTTCTGGCAGACCTGGCCGCGGGCCGTCCGGGTGAGCGGCGACGAGATCGCCGTGGAGCTGCTGCCGGCGCCGGCCGGAGCGGACCGTCCCGCGGACGAGGAGAGCTGGCACCGCATCTACTTCTGGCTCCGCGACGACGGCTATCTGCTCAAGGCCGGAATGGCGCTTACCAGCGAGATCCTGCTGGCCTGCGGCCCGCGGGACGAGTCGCTGCTCGCCTGGTTCGAGCAGCCGCCGGCGGTGCGTCCGTCCCTCGAGTGGCTCAACCGATGCGGCGTGCTCGGCCCGCTGGCTGCCAAGGATACGGGTGTGCTGGACGCCTACGAACGTGCGCTGGACTCCGGGTACGAGCAGTGGATGGCCGACCGCGACATCTGGCGCCAGTACGGCTGGGTGAACTTCGGCGACTGGTACGGCGAGAGCGCCTGGTCGTGGGGCAACAACGAGTACGATCCGCCCTTCGCGCACTACAGCGAGTTCCTGCGCGGCGGCGATCCTCGGTGGTCCATCCTGGGCGCCGAGGCGGCGCGCCACCTGACCGACGTGGACACCGTCAACGCCTCCACGGACGCCACTCAGGTGGGCGCTCAGTATACCCACATGCCGGGCCACGCCGGCGGCTACCTGCCGCCGTACTTCCGCAGCAAGATGGGCGGTTCCTCGAGCGTGCCGTCGCACACCTGGGTCGAGGGGCCGGTGCTGCACTACCTGTTGACCGGCGACGAGAACCTGCGGGAGTCGCTCGACCGCACCGCCGGCTGGCTGCTCGGGGCGGGGCTCAAGGACTTCGCCGGCGGCATCCAGCACTACGACTTCGCCAATTGCCGGGAGTGCGGCTGGCATCTGATCCACCTCACCGCGCTGGCGCGCATGAGCGCCTCGCCCCGCTACCTCAACGCCGCCGCGCTGATCGTCGACCGGGTGCTCGGGCGGCAGGAGCCCGAAGGCGGCTGGGAGCGCGTTCTCAAGGAGGGCCACTGCGGGTGCGAGCCGCCGCGCGAGCGCGGCGAGGCCGGCTTCATGGTCGGGGTGCTGCTGTCCGGGCTGCGCCGGTATCACGAGCTCACCGGCGACGACCGGGTCGCGGAGGCTATCCTGGGCGGCGTGCGCTGGCTCATCCGCCGCACCTACGACGCCGACAGCGGCCACTTCCGCTACACGCCGTGCCTGCACCGGGGCGGTGGTCCGCAGGCCGTGTTCACCCGCCAGGTGGTCGAGGGCATCGCCTACGCCCACGCGCTGAACGGCGACGGCGAGCTGCGCGAGATCGTCGAGCGTGGCCTGCGCGATCTCGGCGATCTGCCCGAAGCCTCCCCGGACTCCGACCACTCCGGCTTCGGAAAGGACTGGGCCAGCCAGACCCGCTACGTACCGTCATTGCTGGCCTACCTTGCCGGCACCGGACGCTGAGGAGTTCGCATGAACACGGACAACGGAAACGAACCGCGCGTGCCTGAAGCGGCTCTGCGCGATCTGGGGGCCCGGGCGCTGCGTGCGGCCGGCGTCCCCGGCGAGGACGCTGCCATCGTCGCGCGGGTGATGGTCGCCAACGAGATGCGCGGCATCAGCCACGGCGTCGCGCTGCTCGCGCCGTACATCCGCCACATCAAGGCCGGCGGCATGACCGCTGCGCCGCGCATCACAATCGAGCGCGACGTGGGCGCAACGCTGGTGCTGAACGGGGACGGGGGGCTCGGCCCTCTCATCTCCTGCCGCGCCATGGAACTCGCGATCGAGCGGGCCCGCCGGCACGGCGTGGCGTTCGTCGTCGCCCGCGACGGCAACAATTTCGCCGCCGCCGGGTACTACGCCAAGATGGCTGCCGACGCCGGCATGGTGGGCGTGGCGATGACCAACGCCGATCCGTACATGGCGGTCGCCGGTGGAGCCGGGCGCACGGTCGGCAACAACCCGTTGGGATGCGCCGTTCCGGGCGCCGACGGTCAGGCGGTCTACCTGGACATCGCCATGAGCGCGGTGGCCGGCACCAAGCTGGCGATCGCCGCGCGCGAGGGGCGCTCGATCCCCGAGGGCTGGGCGCTCGACGCAGACGGAGAGCCCGCGACCGATCCGGGTGCGGTCCGGCAGGGCGGGTCACTGGTCCCGGTCGGCGGCTACAAGGGCTCCGGCCTGGCTGTGCTGATCGAGTGCCTGACCGGGGTGCTGGGCGGGGCGGCGATCATGGCGGAGATGCGCGACTGGGTGGGCGACCCGGAAGGGCGCAGCAACCAGGCGCACAGCTTCATCGCCATCGACATCGAGCCGTTGCTGCCGCTGGCGGAGTTCAAGGAACGCATGGCGCGCCTGGCCGGGCAGGTGCATGGGGCCCGTCGGGCGCCCGGCGCCGAGCGCATCTATCTGCCGGGAGAGATCGAGCACGGGCGGGAGCGCGACGCACGGCAGAACGGCGTGCCGCTGCGCGGCGCGACCGTAGCCGGACTGCGGGACCTGGGCGAGCTGGCCGGGCTTGCCGATGAGGTGGAGGCGCTCCTGGCGGGCGGTTGAAGTGAGCTCGCGGATGGCTCCGTCACCCGCTCGCCGTCGGATGCCGTCCCTCGGGAGTCAGTGCGCGCACCGCTGACAGGTGACTCCTGCTCACCGGCACCTCGTGGCCTCCCGTCACGCGCACGAACGTCCGTTCGTCACGCCGATAGACCGCCGTGATGTGGTCGTGGGCCACCCAGTACGAGCGGTGCACCTGCATCCCCACGCCTCCGAGCTCGGCGACGGCGTCCGCGAATCGCATCAGGATCACCCCTGACCCTTGGCTCGTAACGGCGTTCACGTAATGGCCACTGACGCTGAGGTAGACGACGTCCTGCCCCAGCTTCGCGGGGAGGCGGTCCAGAAACCGGACGTGCTGCTCGGTGGTGAGGCGGGCCGCTCCTGTTCGCGGCTCGCGCGGGTCGACGTCCGGGGGGGCGGCACGGTGGTCAGCGCCGGACACGGTCGGCGGAGGGCTCTCCACGGGGCCCTCCGAGGCCGGGCGCTCGGACGGCACCACCACGGCCCTGCGTCGGAGCTTGGCACGCACACAGACCGTGTACAGGAGGATGGAGTTGCATGCGGCGCCCCACGCGACGGCGTTGAGGTAGATGTCCGGTAAGGCGGTGGGCCCCAGGCCGAACAGCTCGACCGCTGCGTAGCCGAGCGCCACGAGCGGAATGGCGACGAACAGCACCGACACGGCATACAGACCAAGGATCAAGGCCGGCGCCAGGTGCCGGGCGACATACAGCAGCATGGCGGTGGTCGAGTACCAGAGCGGCCATGCGATCGCTGCGCACAATCCCGTGAGCAGGAGACGCTGGCCGACGCGGTACATGGCGTCCGAGAACAAGGGACCCGTGGCGGAATAGACCAGGACTGCAGCGAGCGTGGTGCTGAGCGAGACCGCGACCACCGGCCACTCCAGCGTCTCCCTGTAGGCCGTTTGCAGGCAGCCGGCGCGCTTCCGGGTCCGGACGGTCTCCATCGCCCGGATCATCGCTGGGCGAGCGCACGGACGGCGGCAAGGTGGGTGCGACTCACCGGCAGCTCATGTCCCCCGGTGACGCGTATCAGGGTCCGTTCGTCGCGTCGGAAGACTCCGGTAATGTGGCGATGCGCCACCCAATAGGAGCGGTGCACCTGCATCCCGGTGTCCCCGAGGTCGGCGACGGCGTCGGCGAACCTCATCAGGATGACACCGGCCCCCTCGGTGGTGACGGCGTTTACGTAATGGCCGCTGACGTTCAGGTAGATCACGTCCCGCCCGAGCTTGTCGGGGAGGCGATTCATGAACCGGGTGGGCTGCCCTTGAGACCACTCGGCCCCCGTATCGCCGTCGCGGTGGGACTCAGCGTCGGCAGCCGTGACCGCCACCGGCTTCCCCGGGGGACGGTCGTCTTCGGGCGCGGAGTCTTCGGGAATGATGCGGTCCTCGGGGAGGACGGCTTCAGCGGTGTGGCGGAGCTTGGCGCGCAGGCAAGCCGTGTACATCAGGATCGCGCTGCACGCTGTCAACCCTACTCCGAAGTGAAGGTAGACCCTGAGGAATGGGACGTCGCTCAGGCCGAACAGCCCGATGACGGCATAGCCGATTGCCGCGCCCGGCATGGCGATGTAGAGAATCGATGCAGCCCACGTAGCCAGGATCAGGTACGGCTGCAGGCGGCGCATCAGGTAGAGAACCGTGGCGATCGTCGAATGGAAAACGGGCCAGCACACCACGGCACACATTCCTCCGAACAGCAGGCGGCGAACCGGGCCGCTGAGCGTCTCGTCGATGCCGAGCGCACCGGTGAGGGAATAGACCAGTGTTGCGCCGACGACCGTGCTCATCGAAACCCCGATCGCCGGCATCCGGAGCATCTCCTTATGAGCTTCGTGCAGGCAGGAGCCGCCGGGGGAGGGGGGGCGCGGCGCTTCGCCGTGGCTTTTATACTGCATCGTCAGCCCACTCGTGGTCAGGTACCCGGATGCTCGTCGTCGCCCTGCGCGATCCGCGGAATCAAACCACGCACGGTGGTGAGATAGGTCCGGCTTACCGGTACCTCGTGTCCGCCGGTGACGCGCACGAGGGTTCGCTCGTCACGACGGAAGATCTCCGTAATGTGTCGGTGCGCTACCCAGTAGGACCGGTGCACCTGCGTGCCCGACTCTCCAAGCTCGGCCACGGCGTCGGCGAATCTCATGAGAATCACGCCCGAACCTTCGGTGGTGACGGCGTTTACGTAGTGGCCGCTGACGTTGAGATAGATCACGTCACGCCCCAGTTTCTCGGGCAGGCGATCCACGAATCTGGCAGGCCTTCGCGCGCCGCCGGAGCCGGCCGGCGCCCGCGGTTCGGAGGTCGCGCGGACGTCGTCAACGGCAGCCTCCTCGGTATACCTGAGTTTGGCGCGCTGCCATGCCGTGTAGTGGATGACCGCGCAGCACGCGGCCAGCCATACGGTTGCGTTGAAGTAGATATCCCAAAACCTGCCAGCCGGGTTGCGGCCAAACAGATCAAAGACGGAGTAGGCAATCGCCGCGTAGGGCATCGCCATGAACGGAACCTTGGCGATGCATAGCAGAGCGATCACGTACGGATTCCTGCGCCGGGAACAATAGAGCACGACGGCGCTGAGGGAGTGGCAGAACGGCCAGGCGATCAGGGTGCAGATGCAGACAAGGAAGAGGCGCTGCGCCGTGCTGAAGAAATCATCCCGGCCCAAGGGGCCGGTGACCGAATAGACCAGCGTCGCACCGACTGCCGTCGCGAGGGAGACGGCGATCACCGGTGGGTCGAGCACCTCGCCGTATGCCCGCTGCAGAAACCGACCCGCATGAAGCGGGATCAGGGGCTTCGTCCGTTCGTCTTCACGAGGCGGAGCGGTGTTCCTGGCGTCGTTCATCCTCGTTTGCCCGCTGCACCGTGTGGCGCGACACTGTTGACTGTCCGGCCGCGAAGCATATGCAAGAACGGATAGTGCCGAACGCAACGCGACGTTGGGAAGTAGTGAAGCCGGAGGGGATGGCTCGGCGTCACCGTACCAAGCGACAGAACGGTGGTTCCTGCCGCGCATGCACAACAGGGCCCGTTCCATTCGCCGCCCTTGGCTGCATGAGTGACCTTCGCTCTGCGCGGACGCAAGCAGGCGAAGGCGTTTTCCGATCTCTGATACACGAATGCGATTCAAGAATAATCCCGTCGTTCGCGTAACAACCGGCGATAGCGGCGTCTTGACGCGTAAGAATCGGCGTGCCACCGACAGACGGCCCGTCGCCGGGTTGTCAGACTCGGGGAGGAGGCTCGCTCGTCGGCGCCCCGGGAGGCCGATCGACCTGTTGCCTCGTTCCGGGGTCATGGATGCGAGGGATGAGGGCGCGGACGGCCGTAAGGTAGGTGCGGCTCACCGGCAGCTCGTGCCCGCCGGTCACCCGCACCAGCGTTTGCTCGTCGCGCCGAAGGATCGCCGTGATGTGGCGATGCGCCACCCAGTACGAGCGATGCACCTGTGTTCCCATGTCATCGAGCTCAGCGATGGCGTCGGCGAGTCGCATGAGCATGACCGCGGACCCCTGGGTGGTGACCGCATTGACGTAGTGGCCGTTCACGTTGAGATAGATCAGGTCGTGTCCGATGTTCCCGGGCAACCGGTCGAGGAACCGGGAGCGTCCGGCGTTCGCGGGCCCGGTCTCGGCGCCGGATTGGTGTTGCCCGAAGGCCGTGGGACTCGGCTCGACCCCGGAAGGCGCTTCCGCCACATCACGATCTCCCGGGTCCGGGAGAGGCGTGCGGTCAGCTTCGGTCACGGCTGTTGCTTGGGAGGGTGTCTCGGGCTCTCCGGCATGGACTGCTTCGGTGGCGGATCTGAGTCTGGCGCGCAGGCATGCCGTGTAGTGAACGACGGTGCTGCAGGCTGCCACCGCCAGCGATACGCTGAGGTAAATGTCCGCAAGACCGCCCACATAGCTCTTGCCGGCAATCCCGAATATCGTATAGGCGACGGCGGAGCAGGCAAGCGCCATGAAGGCCGCTCCGGCGGCGGCCGCCACCGCGATCTGGTGCGGCTTTCGCCGACGTGCCACGTACAGGATCGTCGTGCTCAGGGAGTGGCAGAGCGGCCAGCAGATCAGGCCGCACAGCCCGACGTACAGAAGGCGAGTGCCTACCGCAACCGTGTCCTCGATACTCAAGGGTCCGGTGATGGAGTAGATCAACGTCGCGCCGACGACCGTGCAGAAGGAAACCAGAAGCACGGTCCCTTCCAGCATCTCCCGGTGCGCTCTCTGCAGGCAGCAGCCCCATTTCACGGGGAGGAGATCGCCGTGCGCCGCACCTTGACGCGTGGCGTCGTCCCGGTTGCCGGTCATGACGACTCCGCGCCGGCGCCGGGATCGCCGTCGATGACGCGCTGTCGAGATTCCATGTGCGAAAGCTACCGTCCGATGGCTGGTCCGGCCACTGCGTTTTCGCGAATCGAGGAGCGATGAAACGTGCGCATATTGCACGTAATAGAGAGGCGATGCCTGTCGATCACTCAGGTAAAATGACGCTCCTTCCGGATCGAGTTTCGTGCGCGAATGTCAATCGCCATGCGTGAGATCGGCGTGGAACGGTCATTCACGGAGCGCGATTCGCCAAGTGGATTCGCGAAAAACTGTGTGATTTACGTCAGGATCATGTCCGAGGGCGCGGCTGCGGCGCTCCGCCACGGTGGACAAGGCGGCTCAGCCCGTAGCAGGGTCGGTACATCGGCCGGTTCCACTCGGAGCGGGATGATCGGATCGTCCCGGCGCGCCGAGCCCGCGCGGTGAGGTCCGGAGGTCTGTGTGCAATGACCGATGCCCTTGAGCGGGATCTGATCAGAATCGACGGCCGGCCGTACGGCCACTACCGGGACCTCCGTGGGCGCCGCTATCCGCTGGGTGGCTGCACCCTGCAGGTAGACCATGTACAGGGCGATCCGTTCGCTGCGCCGAGTCGACTGCGCGTCGACGTACCCTGCGCCACTCTGAGGCTGCCGGATTGGGCGCGCAGCGGCAGGGAAGCGCGCCGCGCGACGGCCGACTTTCTGCAGCGGGCGCTCGGTCCTGCACTGTCCCGGTCTGCGGGCGGGGCAGGCAGCGGCAAGAGCGGACTGCTGGAGATCACGCGTGCCGGTCAGGAGGTGCTGGACCGAACCGGTGTCGTGGTGGACGCGGACGGCAGCGCGCGGCTGCGTCTGTGCGCGGGGCTGCCTGCGGCGGGGCGGCGCATTCTCGGTCGCGCTGCCGCCGACCTGCTGGCACGGCGTCTGCGCTTCGCGATCGAAGCCGTCGCAGACGGGCTCGACCGCAGCGCACTGCGGTTGCACGTGCATGCGGTGGAGGACCAGGTCGCGCTGCGCTCGCAGCTCACGGGGCACGGCCTGATCGCGTTTCTTGCCGAAGAAAGCGTGCTGCCGCGCCGCAGTGGCGTGGATGCGCGTCCGCTGCCGGAAGCGCTGCCGTTGACGGTGCCCGACGCCCTCGCGGTCACGCTTCGGGCCCCGCACGCCGGCGTGCTCCGAGGGCTGGGGATTCGTGCGGGCGTCACCCTGGTCGTCGGCGGCGGCTACCACGGCAAGTCCACGCTGCTGCAGGCGCTTGCCCTCGGGATGTACGACCACGTGCCCGGCGACGGCCGCGAGCGGTGCGTCTCCGCCGAAGAGCTGGTGACCGTGCGCGCGGAGGATGGCCGCTCCGTGCGGGGTGTGTGCCTCAGCCCGTTCATCCGCGATCTGCCGCTCGGGCGGGAGACCCGCAGCTTCGACAGCGACGACGCCTCGGGCAGCACCTCGCAGGCGGCGGCGATCGTCGAGGCCCTGGAGGTCGGGGCGTCCGGCCTGCTGATCGACGAGGACACGGCCGCTACCAATTTCATGATCCGTGATGCGCGCATGCGCCGACTGGTTCCCGGTGCCCGTGAGCCGATCACTCCCTATATCGACCGCGTGCGCCAGCTCTGGGAGAGCCGCGGAGTATCGTCGGTGGTGGTGGTCGGCGGGGCGGGCGACTACCTGGACGTCGCCGATTGCGTCATCCAACTGGACGGCTACCAGCCCCGAGATGTCACGGCACGGGCGCGCGAGGTCGCGGCCGCACATCCGCTGGGCGAGGCGCGGCCGCGCGCTCCCGATGCATGGCCGCCAGCCGCGCCGCGAGTTCCCTTGCCGGACGGGCTGGATCCCCGTCGAGGCCGCCGGCCGGAAAGGGTGCGCGCCGTAAGAACGCGGGCGATCGAGTTCGGGCGCGAGGAGATCGACGTCAGCCTGCTGTACCAGATCGTGGATCCGGCGCAGTGCCGGATGATCGGCGACGTGCTGCTGTGGCTCACGCGCGGACTGTGCGACGGCCGCCGCGATCTTCCCGCAGTCATGGCGGAGCTCGACGCAAGGATGCGTGCCGGCGGTGTCGAGGAACTGGCCGAGCCGGGGTTCGGCGACCGGGCGCAGGTCCGCCGTTTCGAGATCGCTTCCGCCATTAACCGACTGCGCAGCCTGCGCGTGGCGACGAGCTGACGGGATCAGGCCGCGGCATGTCTCGCCGCTCCTTGGTACGATATCTCGGTGGTCGAGCGCCAATTTGCCGAGCCGCGTCTGGCCGCTCTCTACGATCCCCTCTGCGGGCGTGAGCGCCGCACGGACTTTCGCTTTTACCTGCCGTTGGTGATGGCGGCGAAGGCCGTTCTCGACGTCGGCTGCGGGACGGGTGCGCTGCTGCATTGGGCGCGCGAGACCGGGCACGCCGGGAGGTTGGTCGGACTCGACCCGGCCCGCGGGATGCTCGACATGGCTCGGACACGCGCGGACATCGAGTGGGTCTTCGGCGACCTGACGACGGTCGCATGGGAGCGGGAGTTCGACCTGGCCGTGATGACCGGTCATGCGTTTCAGCAATTGGTCGAGGATGACGAGATTCGTGCCTCGCTCGCCTCGATTCACTCCTCGCTCGCCGACGATGGCGTCTTCGCGTTCGAGACCCGCAACCCGCTCGCTCGGGAGTGGGAGCGTTGGACTCCCGACCGCGGAGTCGATTTCGTAGGCCCCGATGGCGTCATGGTGCGTTTCGAGGCCAGGGTGGATGCACCGGTGTCAGGCGATGTCGTTCGATTCACCTGCACCTACACGAGCGCGGGTTGGAACCAACCGGAGCCGAGCCGCGCCATCTTGCGGTTCCTCGATGCTGAGACGTTGGCGGCGTTCCTTGCCGATGCGGGCTTCGCGATCGAGGACCAGTTTGGCGACTGGGATCGGAGCACGCTCGTGGATACGAGCCCGGAGATCATCACGATCGCCCGGCGGGCTCAGTTGTAGCCGGTCGAGCCGTCCGGACGGGTCGGTGCGTGGCGCTCCCAGTGGCGGTACGGGTCGCCCCGGATCGCGTCCTCGTCCACTTCGATGCCGAACCCGGGCCGGTCGCTCACCTGCAGGTACCCGCCGGCCGGCAGCAGCACCCCGTCGAACCTGCGGCGGGTCTCTTCGCTGGGCAGGACGTACTCCAGGATCTTGAAGTTGGGAGTCGCCAGCGCGAAGTGCGCGTTCACCGCGGTTGCCAGCGGTCCCATCGGATTGTGCGGGGCGACGGGCACGTAGTGCGCCTCGGCGATGGCGGCGATCTTGCGCATCTCCAGCAGCCCGCCACAGACGCACACGTCCGGCTGGATGATGTCGGCGCCCTGCGCGGCCAGCAGGCTCAGGAACTCGAAGCGGCCGTAGAGGCACTCGCCGGTGGCCAGCGGTACCTGCATCTGCGCGCGCAGCCGCGCCCAGGCGGGGATGTGCTCCGGGCGCAGCGGCTCTTCGTAGAAGTACGGATCGAAGGGCGCCAGCGCGTTTGCCAACTGCAGCGCCCGGATCGGCTCCAGGATGCGCGCGTGCGGGTCGAACGCGTACTCCCAGTCCTCGGGCGTGTGGGCGCGCAGGTCCTGGAAGTAGCGTGCGGCCGCCGCGCACACGCGGCCCCACCGGTCCGCGTCCGGGTCGAGCAGGTAGGGGCTGGTCTTGAAGGCCGTGAAACCCCACTGGTCGTGGAGCCGGCGCGCACGTTCGGCGGCCCCGGCCCCGTCTCGTCCCTTGATCGCGTGGTACACGCGGACGCGGTCGCGCGCGGCGCCGCCGAGCAGGCGGTATACCGGCAACCCGGCCTCCTTTCCGGCGATGTCCCACAGCGCCTGGTCGAAGGCGGAGATCGCCGCCAGCCCGACTCCCCCCGGCGGGAACCTGAACTGCTGGTGAATCTTGATCATCAGGTACTCGATCCGCCGCGGGTCCTCGCCGCCGACCAGCTCGAACAGGTAGTCGGCGATCGGCGCCACGCTCAGGTCCGGTCCGGTGGAATACGCCTCGCCCCAGCCGTGAATACCCTGGTCCGTGTGCACCTTTACGAGCGCGCGCGAGCGTGCTTCAAGAGCCGTCATGTGGGTGGAGATGCCGGTGATCTTCATCGCTTCCTCGTCGCATAGCATCGTCGGCGCGCGAAGGAGCCGCAAGCGGTCCGCGGCGCCCGCGCGGTGGTTACGGTCCCGGCCCGCGGCATACACTGCCGTGGTGGAGATTCCGCGCCCGCGCGCCCCCGCGACGCGTAACGAGCGCATCGCGGGACGCATCCTGTCGTCGCTTGTCGCGCTGACCACCACCTATTTTTTCGTGCTGCTGTACGACATGGTGAGCCCGGTGGTATTCGCGGCGGTCGACACCGGCGGCGAGCCGGCGACGCGGTCGACGACGCGGCGGTCGGCGGCCGGATCGCTGATCATGATCGTGCTGGCCGGTGGCTGGGCCTACGCGGTGTGGGTCTCGTTCCGCTACGTGTGGTCGCACCGGTACGGCACCGTCTACTCCCGCGCGGCGATGGCCATCGGGGTGGCCCTCGGAGGCGGCAGCGTCGTGCAGGCGGTGTTCGCCCTGCTGGTCGCCCTGGAGGTGGAGCAGGGCAGTCTGACGCCGGCGCTGATCACGGTGCCCGTGCTGGTGGTGGTGGCAACCGCCGCGTTCGTGCTCGCGCGCTTCCTGCGCGGGCGCACTCAGCAGTCAAACGAATCGCGCAACGCCTGACACGCGTCCGCCAGCCGCGCCCTGGAAAGCGTGGTGACCCGCCGCCTGCAGTTTGACTCCCCTACCGCGGTTTTCTACGATCATGGCCCTGATGGGAGCGTTCACCGGGTCGCCCGTCGTGCCGCGTACCTGCCGGAGCACGATCGGTGGCTGACACCCTCCTGGAGATCAACGACCTCCGCACCTACTTCCGCACCAAGGCGGGCGTCGTCCGCGCCGTGGACGGGGTGTCTTTTTCGATCGACAAGGGCAAGACCATCGGCCTGGTGGGGGAGAGCGGCTGCGGCAAGAGCGTCCTGGCCCAGTCGATCCTGCAGATTCAGACCTGGCCGGGCGAGATCGAGGGCGGGCAGGTCATCCTGCACGGCGACAACGGCGGCGAGCCGGAAATCCTGACCGATCACCTGCCCAAGGCGGAGCGGCTGCGGCAGATCCGCGGCAACCAGATCGCCTACATCCACCAGGAGCCGATGGCGGCGCTGAGCCTGCTGCACACGGTCGGCAACCAGCTCCGCGAGGCGGTGCTGGTCCACAACCCGGAGATGTCCAAGGATCAGGCGAACGAGATCGCCGTCAAGATGCTCGGCGACGTCGGCATCCCGCGCGCCGAGACGCGCCTGGACTCCTACATCTTCAACTTCTCGGGAGGCATGCGGCAACGGGTGATGATCGCCATGTCGCTCATCAACCATCCCCGCCTGCTGATCGCCGACGAGCCCACGACCGCCATCGACGTCACCATCCAGGCGCAGGTGCTGGAGCTGATGCGCGACATCCAGCAGCGCTTCGACATGTCGGTGCTGTTCATCACCCACGACCTGGCGGTCATCGCCGAGATCGCCGAGGAGGTGGTGGTCATGTACCTGGGGCGGGTGGTCGAGCGCACGACCGTCACCCGCCTGTTCGAGAACCCCAGGCATCCCTATACGCAGGCGCTGATCGGATCGCTGCCCAGCGCCGAGCACGAGCGGGGAGCGCTGGCCAGCATCCGCGGCACCGTCCCCGATCCGTACTCGCGGCCGACCGGCTGCGCCTTCCGCAACCGCTGCGACCACTTCATCGAAGGGGTGTGCGACCGCAACGTGCCGGCCCTGGTGGAGCTGGAGGAAAACCACGACGCCCGCTGCTTCCTGCACTCCGAGGAGATCGAGCTGGGTGCGGAGCCGGACACGGGCGTGGCCGACGAGCCCGCGGCGTCGAGTGCGGCCACCGGCCGCCACCGGCGCCCCGGCGCACAGCCGCCCGGTACGCCGGAAGGGGAGGACGGTGACGGGACAGCCGGCGCGCGAACCGCCGTGCAGCGCGGCACCACCGGGGCCGCGGTCCTTTCCCTGGACGACCTGCGCACCTACTTCCCGATCCGCAAGGGGTTCTTCCGCCGGCACGTCGGGTGGATCAAGGCCGTCGACGGCATCAGCTTCGAGATCGGCGAGCGGGAGACGGTCAGCCTGGTGGGCGAGAGCGGCTGCGGCAAGTCGACGACGGCGCGCAGCATCGTGCGCGCGGTCGATCCGACCGGCGGCGAGGTGCGGTTCCACGCGCGCGACGGCTCCGTCCTGGAGGTCACGGACGTGGACCGGGACCAGTTGAACCTGCTGCGCCAGCAGGTGCGGATGCTGTTCCAGGACCCGTTCCAGTCGCTGAACCCCCGCTTCACGGTGGTCGACATCGTCGGTGAGCCGCTGCGCAACTTCGGCGTCGCCGACGGCGAGGGGCTCCGCGAGCGGGTCGGGGAGCTGCTGGAGGACGTCGGGCTCGACGCCCGGCACATGGGCCGCTACCCGCACGCGTTCTCCGGCGGCCAGCGCCAGCGCATCGGCCTGGCGCGCGCGCTGACGATGAACCCCCGGCTGCTCCTGGCGGACGAGCCCACCTCGGCGCTCGACGTCTCGGTCAAGGCGCAGATCCTCAACCTCATGCAGAAGCTGCAGGACGAGCACGGGCTGTCCTACCTGTTCATCACCCACGAGCTCGGCATCGTCCGCCACTTCTCGGATCGCTGCGGCGTGATGTACCTGGGCCGCATCGTGGAGATGGGCACGACGGAAACGATATTCCGGGATCCGCTGCACCCCTACACCGAGGCGCTGCTGTCGGCCGCGCCGGTGCCCAATCCGCGCGCCAAGATGGAGCGCATCATCCTGGAAGGGGACGTGCCCGACCCCGCGGACGCACCGCCGGGATGCCCCTTCCACACCCGCTGTCCGTACGCGGAGGAGCGCTGCAAGACCGAGGTGCCGGCCCTGCAGGCGCTCGAGGAGGGCTCGGACCACACCGTCGCCTGCCTGCGCGCCGAGGAGCTGGAGCTTCGCGGCGTGCGCTGGTAGCGCCCACCGTCACGCCAGCCGCCCGATGACCGCCGACCGCGTCGCCGACGGCTCCACGCCTCTCGCCCCCGACTTCGGCGTCAGCCTGACGCCCGCCGAGTTCGAGGAACGCTTTCTCACGCTGCACCGAGAGCTCTTCGCGTCCGACACGCAAGGGTTCGACGAGGTCACCGTGCACGCCTACGCGCCGCCGTCCGGAAGCTACCAGGTCGATCACTGCTTCTTTCACGATGGGCGGAATCTGCACCTGTACTACGTGACCGGCGACATGCGGAACACCGAGGCGTGGATCGCCGCCTATCGCGCGGGCGACTACGAGAAGGCGAACGAGGTCTGCCTGGAGCCGGGATGCGGCCACGCCGTGGGTCCCGACCTGTTCAACCTGCAGTACCGCGACACGCTGCTGTTCGAGCCGGAGGGCCGCTTCGATCTTGCCAGCCGCTCCAACGCGCAGGTGTTCCACTTCGACGCCGGCGGCCCGCGCCGTTACGGGCTGCTCTACGGGGTGCGCGGCGGCGGGGCGGACGGCACGCCCTTCGTGGGCTTCAACCTCACGTGGTCGCCGGACCTGGAGACCTGGGCCGCCGGCGACGTCAATCCCGTGTGGGGGCCGCCGGCGTGGTGCAAGGAGGGCTCGACCTGCAAGGACGCTCACGTCATGCGCTTCGGGGACCGCTACCTTCTCTATTACATCGCCATGGACCGGCATGGGTACGCCTGCATCGCACTGGCGAGCACCGGCGACTGGCGGACGATCGACGATCACGGCGTGGTGCTGGCCCTGCCGCCGTCGCTGCGCGGCACCATGGGGATCGAGTCGCCGTTCGTGCTGCACCGGGACGGCATGTGGCACCTGTTCTACACCTACGGCGAGGGGCTCCATCACGCCGTCAGCCCGTCGCCGGGTGGGTTCGTCGCCGCGCGCGGCAACACCTGGGACGTGGGCACCGGCGCCTACCTGATGGGGCCGTACCATGCGACCGAGATCGTCGAGCAGGACGGCCGCACCTACCTGACCACCGACCGCAAGGAGTACACGCGCAAGCTCAACCGCGTCGCCGGAGTGCTGCGCTACCGCGGCTCGTACGAGGACGAGAAGACTCTGGAAGAGGGTATCTACGTCGCCGAGATCGAGTGGCACGGCGACCGGCCCGTGCTGCGCAAGCCGCGGCGGCCATAGCCCCCTGTCCTCTGGAGACTCAGCCGGATGGAGCTGGTCCTCAGTTACACCGCCGCCACGGCCGCTGCGGCCGGCAAGCTCGCCGTCATCCTGAACGTGCACCGCGCCCGGCGTGCGCCGGCCACCGTCTTCGTGGCCGGCCGGATCGCGGAGACCGAGCGCGAGGATTTGCTGCCGGCGATCGACGCGGCCGGCGACCTGGTCGACGTGAACACCGCCACGTACCGGCATGCGCGCGTGTTGCGCAAGCCGCCGTGGTCGGTGCCGCAGCCCTCCGACCGGCTGATCGCGGAGGAGATCACGCGCGGCGCCCTGGCGGTGCGCGAGGCCCTCGACCGACCCTGCCGCGGCGTGCGGCCCGCCGAAGGGGCTGGCGCCGGCTTCAGGGGCTGGGCCGCGAACCTCTCGGCTATGCGGGCTGCCGGGCTGCGATGGTCGTCCGCCTACGTGCGCTCGACCTACGGGGACACCGCGCCCGGAGACCTGCGTGGACCGTTCCGCTATGTCGACGACGGGTACCCCGACCTGCTGGAGCTCCCCGCGCACGGCTGGCCGGATGCGGCGCTCAAGGCCGACGGCGGCGCCGGCGCCGGAGCCCAGCAACGCATCGTGCGCTGGCCAAGTCCCTTCGCCTATCCCGACGGACTGGTGGAGACGCCCGAGGACGAGCTCGCCGTGCACGGCGCCACGATCGCGGCCGCCCGTGACGCCGGCCTGCCGTATTGCTCCCTGGCCTTCGACGCCGATTCCACCGTCCGGCTCCAGGACCGGGAGGCGCGCATCGTGGAGCTGCTGATCGACCACGCCGCCGCCGAGGATCTGGCGCTCACCACCCTCGACGAGCTGGCCGGGCGATTCGCGGACGCCGAGCCGGCGGCGCTCACCGCCCCCGAGGTGCCGCCGAGCCGGGCGGCCGACTTCGACCCGGGTACCCTGTTCGCCTGATGCGCGTCGTCTTCACCTACGACACCGAGGAGCCGGGCGTGTGCATCCCGGCGCTGGGGGTGATCACCCGCGTGCATCGGCGGTTCGACGCGCCGATGACCCTGTTCGTGGTGGGCGAGCTGGCCGCCGGCGAGGAGGGGCCGGCGCTCAAGCGCCTGCTCGACGAGACGCCGGACCTGCACGACGTGAACAGCCACACGTGGAGCCACTCGCGGCTGATCTGCAAGAACCCATGGTCGTTGCCGGTTCCCACCCCGGAGTTCATCCACGATGAGACCGCGCGCGGCGTGGCGGCGATCCGCGACCGGTTCGACCGGCCCTGCCGCGGCTTTCGCCCCCGCTCCGGCGCCGGCTGCGGCTTTCGCGGCTGCCCGGAGAACCTCTTCGCGCTGCGCGCCTCCGGCTGCGAGTGGAGCTCCGCCTACCTCAAGTCGGCGTTCGAGGACTCGCTTCCCGGCGACCTGCACGGGCCGTTCAGCTACGCCGACGACGGCTACGACGACCTGCTGGAGCTCCCCGGGCATGGCTGGCAGGACGCGCTGGTCAAGGACTACGGGCGCGGCCTGCAGTACGCGGTGCGCTGGCCGTCGCCGTTCGCCTACCCGCGGCGCCTGGTGGAGACGCCGGCGGAGGAGTTCGCCGTGCACCGGCGGACGCTGGACGCCGCGGAGGAGGCCGGCCTGCCGTTCTGCTGCTTCGTGTTCCACCCGTGGACGATGATCCGCCGCCAGGATCCCGACGGCGAGTGCATCGACCTGCTGCTGCGGCTTGCGCGCGAGCGGGGGCACGAGGTCACGACCCTGGACGCCGAGGCGCGCCGCTGCCGGGAGCGGCCGGACCTGCTGTCGCCGGCGCCGCCGATTCCGCCGCAGCGCACGCGCGGCTACGATGTCGCCCGAAACTTCGCCTGAGTCGAGGTCCCCCGAACATGAGCGCACGCCCAAATGTCATCGTCTTCTTCACCGACCAGCAGCGCTGGGACACCACCGGCATCCACGGCAACCCTGCGGGCCTGACGCCCAACTTCGACCGCTTCGCCGCGCGCGGCACGCACCTCGCTAACACCTTCACCTGCCAGCCGGTGTGCGGGCCGGCCCGTTCCTGCCTGCAGACCGGCCTGTACGCCACCGAGACCGGCGTGTTCCGCAACGCGATCACCCTCGACCCGGCGCTACCCACGCTTCCCGATCACTTCCACGGCGCCGGCTACGACACCGCCTACATCGGCAAGTGGCACTTGGCGCCGCGCGGCTGCATGGGCCCGGTGGCGGCCGAGCACCGCGGCCGGTACGACTACTGGTTGGCCTCCAACGTGCTGGAGTACACCTCGGACGCCTACCGCACGACCCTGTACGACGGCGACGAGCGGCCCGTGGAGCTGCCCGGCTACCGGGTGGATGCGCTGGCCGACGCCGCCATCCGGTACCTGGACGGCCGCGACGGGGGGCCGCGCGACCGGCCGTTCCTGCTGTTCCTCTCCTTCATCGAGCCGCACCACCAGAACCACCGCGACGACTATCCCGCCCCGGACGGCTACGAGGAGCGCTACACCGGCGCCTGGGTGCCACCCGACCTGGCGGCGCTCGGCGGCAGCACGCAGCAGCACCTGCCCGGCTACTACGGCATGGTCAAGCGGCTGGACGAGGCGTTCGGCCGCGTGCTCGATGCGCTCGGTAGCCTCGGGCTCGCCGACGACACGGTGGTGCTTTTCACCTCCGACCACGGCAACCACTTCAAGACGCGCAACGGCGAGTACAAGCGCGCCTGCCACGAGTCGTCGATCCGCGTGCCGACCGCCATCGGCGGCCCCGGCTTCGACGGCGGCGGCCGTGTCGAGGAGCTGGTGAGCCTGGTCGACCTGCCGCCGACGCTGCTGGACGCCGCCGGCATCGAGGTGCCGGCGGCGATGCAGGGCCGCTCGGTGCTGCCGTTGTCAGGCGCCGGCCCGGTCGATCCCGCGTGGCCGGACCAGGTCTTCGTGCAGATCTCGGAGTCACAGGTCGGCCGCGCGCTGCGCACGAAGCGCTGGAAGTACTCGGTGAGCGCGCCGGAACTGGACGGCGGCCAGGTGCCGGCGGCCGACCGCTACGTCGAGGAGTTCCTTTACGACCTGCGCGCCGACCGCTACGAGCTGTGCAACCTGGCCGGCAACCCCAGGCATGCCGAGGTGGCGTCCCTGCTCCGGCAGCGGCTGCTCGGCTGCATCCGCGACGTGGAGGGCAAGGAGCCGGTCATCGAGCCGGCGGCAGCCGAGCGCCGGCTGTCCGGGCAGATCAACCCGGAGCCGGTCGACCTGCGGGAGTTGCGCCCTACGGGCTGAGCCACCGCCTGCGCGCGGGCCGGGACGCAGCTGACGATCGCCAGGTGTTTGCCCGGAGTCATTTCCCCATGACGAGGGAGCGGCACGACGTCGATTGGTCGTCGGTCGTGCACAGCGATCCCGGAATCTCCGGCGGCACGCCGGTCTTCCGCGGGACACGCGTGCCGGCCCAGACGCTGTTCGACTACCTGGAAGGTGGCGAGACGGTCGATCGGTTCCTGGATCTCGATGCCGTCGACGATGCGTGCGGCCGACTCGGTGCAGACGACGATTCGCCTCCGCAGTGCCGTCTCGTCGGCGATGCGCCGCAGGCCGGTGAGGTCGCGGCGGGTGACCGCGCCGGTGCCCTTCACTTCGATCGCCACCGCGTCGCCGATGACGAAGTCGACCTCGGAGCCGTCCGTGGTACGCCAGAAGGTCAGGGCGTCCGGGGACCGGTTGTAGGCGAGGCAGGCGCGCAGCTCGCAGAAGACGAGCTGTTCCAGGGCGCGGCCGAATGCCGGGCTGCCGGCTTCGATGCGTGTCGTGTCCGACAGAACGTTGACGCCGCCGCGCCGGAGCTTCGCGAGGCTTCCGGTTTCCGCAACTAAGATGCGGGAAAGTGGTGTTTTTCCGCAAATGAGCTGCGGATTCCTCGGGTGGCGGCTCCTCAGGCGTCGCGGACGTAGACGGCGAACAGGCGGGCGTCCTCGGCGCGGATGCCGCGGAAGTCCAGCTTGACCCGATACGGGCCAAGCCGCGCCGGCACGGTTACGCCGCCCGGCCACCGCACCGTCACGTCGAGTCCGTCGCTGCCGATGACGGCGGCGTCGTTGCCCGAATAACCGGCAATCGGCCGGAAGCGCTCGTCGACCAGCTCGACGGCGATCTGCGCATGCGGCCCCAGGCCGCTCGCGTTGAGGCTCACCAACGTGTCGCCGGTTGGCGCCAGCGCGCAGCTCAGGGCGTGCGGGGCCGGCAGCGGCAGCAGCGTCTTCTCGCGGAAGACCGACAGCGAGCCGAGCCGGTCGCGCTCCCAGGTTGCCAGCCGCACGTCGCTGCCCGCCCACAGCTCGTACCAGAAAAGGGTGCGGTCGCCGCGGTTGAGCATCCCCTGTCCCTGCATCAGCGCCGGCGAGTTGCCGGGTGCCAGGCCGGGCTCCTCCAGGGCCGGGATGAACAGGAAGTCCGGCACGGGCTCGCGGTAGTCCAGGGCGTCCTGGCTGACCAGCAGCCCCAGGTCCATGGTGATGAAGCGGCGGTTGCCGCTCGGCGTGCCGTGCCACATGCCGTACACGCCGACGATCACGTTGCCGCGGTCCCAGCAGCAGGTGCCCAGGTGCACCTCCTCGGCCGTGTTCCAGTTGTGCATCACCTGCCGCGGCGGCAGGTTGTCGCGCCGGAAGCCGAGCGCCGACGCCTGCGTCCAGTGCTCGAAGTCGTAGGACGCGAAGGTCACCAGCTTGCGCGCCCGGCCCCACTGCGAGCCGTGCCAGCCGAACTCGTCCTGGCCGTTGACGTAGTAGCAGCCGCCCCACCTGATCAGGCCGGCCATCTCCATCGGCGGGCCGACCGGGTTGAAGTCCGGCACCTCCCAGCGCAGCCCGTCGGCGCTGAAGGCGACCGCCAGCCCGTTTCCGTAGAGCCCCGACTCGATGCACATCTTGAAGCGCCGCGACGGGTCCGGATCGTCCGGGTCGTGGATGACCGGCGCGGCGCTGATCACCGGATCGCCGCCGAACAGGTCGACGATGTTGTTGTCGCGGCTGCCGCCGTACTCGACCAGGCCCAGCGGCGGCTTCTCCCAGTGCTCGCCGTCCCGGCTGACCGCGTAGCAGATGCGCCGGCCGCCTTCGTCGAGCGATCCGCTGCTCTCGTACCACATGCGCAGCTCGCCATCGACCTCCGCGACCGCGCCGTAGTAGCGCACCCCGGCGTCGTCCGGGGCGCCTTGCGGGCCGCGGCCCACCACGATCGGGTTGGAATCGCCCGGCTCCTTGCCGGGCACCAGGTCCAGCTTCAGGCCGGTGGTGTAGCGGAGGCTGTACTCGTCGAAGGCGAACAGGACCGCCTCGGCAACCGGCCCGTTGGTGCTGCCGTTGCGTACCTCGATCACGGGCGAACCTCGCCTATACGCCGGCGGGAACGCCGAACGGCCGTCCCGCGATCACTGCCGGCATCGGCCAGACCGGCCCCTCGCGCACGGCGAACTTGTCGCCCAGCCCGCACAGCCACATGAACTGGCGGGCGGCGTCGCGCGAGCTGCGGTACTGCTCGCCGAAGCGGGGCTCCTCCAGCCAGTAGTTCGCGGTGGCGAAGTCGAAATCCGGCTCGCGGATCCAGTCGCGCGTGGGGGGCGCGGTGCGGTGATAGGTTGCGGTGAGCATGTGACGCATGCCGGTGGCGGTCGCGTGGGCGCGCCGGTGCCAGGTGGCGTAGGCCGTGAAGTAGATGCTGCCGGCCGGCGCGGTCGATTTCCAGGTGCCGCGGATCGAGTCGTAGTGGCCCATGAAGCGGACTTGGTTGGTGACGTGGTGGGAGCCGGGGACGAACTCGGTCGGCCCCATCTCCTCCGGGCAGGCGGTCGGGTAGTAGAACCACTTCAGCGTGTTCAGTTGCCCGTCGAACATGGAGCCGCCGTCGATGTGCCACTGGTTGGCGGCCACCGGGCTTGCCTCCCGGAACCAGGTGGCCCAGTTGGGCAGCGCGAAGTTGGCGCCCAGCAGCGAGCGCGCGGCGCCTGCCGCCGCCGGGTTGCACAGCACCGACTCCACGAACCAGTCCTGCTCGGTGAAGGAGTGCATCTGGCGTCCGCCGCGGTCCCACTGATCGTCCATGGCAGCGACCACCCGCTCGCTTACCTCGGGCGGCACGGCGCCCTCGATCATGTGGTAGCCGTTCTTGCAGAATTCGAGGACCTCCGTGTCGGTCAGCGTCGGCTCGCAATCATGGGTCTGCATGGGGCCGAGTATACTCGCTGCATGGCAGTCATCTCGCACGACATGGACAACTTCAACCTGGCGGTGAACACGCACGTGGACCCGCGCCGCGCGGAGGCGGTGCCGGTCGGCGCGGAGCGCCAGCTCCTGGTGGACGACTTCTTCCAGGCGATGGGCCGCGGGCACGAGCAGTACCCGCGCAACATCGCCTGGACCCTGGGCAGCGTGGACAAGCACGGCGCGCCGCTGTTCGAGGGGCAGCAGCCGTGGGAAGACAGCTCGGCCTGGTTGACCGTGCTGAAGGACGGGGGGCGCTACCGCATGTGGTACAACACCTACCATCCGGAGGCGCGCCGCGGCCTGTTCCTGAGCTACGCGGAGTCCGACGACGGCGTGGAGTTCACGCGCCGCGAGCTGGGCCTGGTCGAGGTGGCCGGCTCCACGCGCAACAACGTCGTCTTCGACGGCGGCCTGGCGGGCATCTCGCCCGAGTCGGGCAACGTCTTCATCGACCCCAACGCGCTCGACGGCGAGCGCTACAAGCTGATCTACACCGACTGGTGGGGGCCGGAGGTCCACGAGCTGCCGTTCACGCACAACGTGGGCATGCTGCGCGGCGCCGCTTCGCCCGACGGCCTCTCCTGGACCCGCTACTACGACAACTTCCTGGGCAAGTACTGCGACTCGCAGAACAGCGCATGCTGGGACGGGACCCTGGGCCGCTACGTCGCCTATCACCGCGCCATCGCCGAGCACGCGTCGCTTTCCGCCGGCGGGGTGCGCGTCCGCGGCGAAGGACGCGGGCGCGCGGTCGGCCGGCTGGAGTCGGTCGACTACCGCATCTGGGAGAGCACCGGCATCGCCCTGCAGGCGGATTTCCACGACACCATGGACACCGACATCTACAACAGCGCCTACGCGCGCTACCCGTACTCGCCCAACCTGCACTTCATGTTCCCGTCCTTCTACCGCCATTACGAGGGGACCTTCGAGGTGCAGGTCTGCACCAGCCGCGACAACCGGAACTGGTTCCGCGCAAACCGCGACACCTTCGTCCCGCTGGGCGCGCCCGGCGAGTACGACTGCTTCATCGTCTCGGTCGCCCCCGGCTTCGTGGCCATCGACGACGACACGCTGGCGCTCTACTACCGGTCGGGCGACGGGCCGCACGGCGGCTCCAAGCCGATCGAGCTGGGCTACCAGTCGAAGAGCCGCGTGAGCCGCGTCACCTTCAAGCGCGACCGCATCATCGGTATCGAGGCAGGCTCGGATCGGGGCCAGTTCATCACCCGGCCCCTGACGTTCACCGGGTCGCAGTTGCAGGTGAACCTGGAGACGCTGGGGCCGGAGGCGGAGCTGACCGCGCAGCTCGTGTCCGTGGAATCGGGCGAGCCGGTCGAAGGGTTCGGGTTCGACGACTGCCGGCCGCTGCGCGCCGACGCGCTCGACGGCGTGATCGGCTGGGGCGGCCGCGACCGGCTGCCGGCCGAGCTTGCGGGCCGGCCGGTGCGGCTCCACGTGCGGCTGCGCTCCGCCCGGCTGTACGCGTTCCAGTTCGCGGCCTGAGCGCCGGCGGGGCCGCGGAATCTGCTATCTTGCCCGCATGGACCGCATAGTCGATACGCACTGCCACTTCTGGTGGCGGGAAACGAATAGCTGGCTCGACTCCGACTGGGAGATCCTCTACCAGGACTACACGCCGGTCGAGCACCAGGCCGCCTCCCGGCTGGTGGGGGTGACCCGCTGCGTGATCGTAGAGGCCGGCGACACCGACGTCGACAACCAGACCATCATCGACTTCGCCGCGGAGTTCGACTTCGTGGGCGGCCTGATCCTGCGCGCCGACCTCGACGACCCCGGCCTGGGACACAGGCTCGACGAGTGGCAGAAGCTGCCCAAGTTCCGCGGCATGCGCATGAACTTCGAAGCGCATCCCGATCCCGGCATCGCCACCAAGCCGGCGGTGATCGAGGGCCTCCGCGAGCTGGCGCGGCGCGGACTCATCCACGACTTCCTGCCGCTGGTGCGTCACCTGGACGGCATCGCCACCGCGATCGAGCAGGTGCCGGACCTCAAGTGCATCATCGAGCACTACGGCAAGCCGGACTTCGACGGCACGCTGGAGCCCGCGTGGGAGCAGGCGATGCGCCGCATCGCGCGCGACACGGGCGCGTTCTGCAAGCTGTCACTGTCGCCGCAGGTGACCCGCATCCAGGAGTACCTGGACCACCCGAAGCAGGGCTGGCCGATCGAGGCGATGCGCCAGTACACCGCCCTCTACCTGGAAGAGCTGGGGCCGGACCGGCTGATCTGGGGCAGCGACTGGCCGGTGGCCCTGCTGACCACCGACTACGCGGGCATGCTCGCCACCCACCGCGCGCTGCTCGGCCCCCTGGATCCGGAGGTGGAGGTCAAGCTGTTCCGCACCAACGCGGAGGCGTTCTACAACGTAACCGCGTAGCCGATAATCGAGGCTGACCGTCTTGATGAGCCCGATTCACCATGAAAAATGCATCGTCAACTGTGGATTTTCATGGTATGGCTTCGTCCGGTGATTGATCGAGCCGCCCTGCAGACGGTCAGACACGCGTTTTCCCGCACTCCGGTCGTCGCCGTCGTGGGCCCGCGCGGCGCACTCCCTCGATGACGATCGCGTGCCGGGACCTGTCGCTGGACGCTCTCGACGTGGTGTATCGGGGACCAATGCGCTACGTGATAGGCGACCGCATTACCGCCGTCCCTGCACACGAGCGGTATCAGCTCCCTGCTGCTCCTGCACCTGCCAGAGGCTGAGGCTCAGGGAGGGGGGAACCTCGACGTTGTCGAAGGAGATCATCTCGTCCTCGGCGATATCGGCCGTGGCGACCGCGCCGTGGGTGAGCGCCATCGGCACCAGGTTCTCCGCGCGCGCGGCGTCGTGCCGTTCGGCCATGCCGTAGACGGTGTAACCGCCTTCGCCGTCGAGCGTCTCCCCGGCCCGTAGCGGGCGCTTGGCGGCGGCCACCACCTCCGCGGCGCGGCAGGTGGGGGCGCCCACGTCGTCGCCCAGCACCGCCATGCGCGCCAGCCCGAGCGGCATCTCGTGTCCGACGAAGTGCTGCGGCCGGTAGATCATCGCGTAGCCTGAGCGCTTGCCGATGATCATGCCGGTGATGTCGCCGTAGGAGGCGAGCGATTCGTTGACCTCACGCGTCGGTCCGTCGATCACGGCGAACAGGCCTCCGCGGATGGAGCGCTCCACGAAGGTGTCGTCCGGATGGATCGCGCTGACCGCCTCGACCACGCCCTCCCGGTTCAGGATGCCGCCTTTCTCCTTCGAGGCGAGCACGTCCGGGATCTCGCGCAGGTCGACGGTCGGGAAGTGCAGCCCGCGCACGTCGGGCTGCAGCCCGGTCATGTTGGCCAGCGCCACCACCTCGATCGAGTGCTTGGTGCCGTCCAGGAACGACCCGAACATCTGCGCGTTGTAGTCCTTGCCCGTGAAGCCGTAGACGCCCGGCACGTCATCCGGGTTCATCTTGCGGAAACTCTGCGTGAAGCGCGTGCCCTTGCCGGCCGCAACCAGCCGGAAGCCGAGCGTGCGCGCCCAGTCGCAGAGCTCGGCGGCAAGCGCCGGCTCGTCGCCGTAGGCCAGGCTGTAGATCACGCCGGCGGCCCGGGCGAGCCTGCGCAGGTGGTAGCCTACCAGCACGTCGGCCTCGACCGTTACCATGGCCAGGTGCTTGCGGGCCAGGATGGCGCGGTAGGCGTGGCGGACCCCGACCTCCACCAGTCCGGTCGCCTCGATGACGATGTCGACGGGGCTGTCGATCAGCGCCTGCGCATCAGCAGTGACGACGGGCGTGCCGTCGGCAACAGCCTCCGCGACCTGATCGGCGGAGACGGCCCGCAGCGGTTCATCGTCCGCCCCCGCGCCCAGTACCGCGGCGGCGGCCTCCACCCGCAGGTCGGCGATCGCCGCCAGCCGCATGCCGGGCATGTGCCGGATCTGGCCGGCGATCTGGGTGCCGAAGGTGCCGATGCCGATCAGCCCGATCCTGACCGGCGTTCCCTGACGCTCGCGCTCGACCATGCGCTCGTACAGCATGCAGGCGAGGGTAGTGGCACCGCCGCGCCGCCAGCAAGCGGACCGGCATGACCAGGCGTCCGTTCGGAGTTCTGGGTGAGGTGAGTGCGCTCACCCTGGGCGGCGCGGGCCTGATGGGCGGCTGGGGGCACGCTCCCGACCTGGACGAGGCGGTCGCCACCATCCGCGCCGCGGTCGATGCCGGCGTCGATCACATCGACGTGGCTCCGGGCTACGGCGCCGGCGGCGCCGAGCGGGCGGTAGGCGCCGCGTTCGGCGGAGCGCTGCCGGCCGGGATGCGGATCTCGACCAAGGTGCCGTTGGACCGGCCTTCGCCGGGCGCCGCTTCCGGCCTGATCGAGCGCAGCCTGAACGCGAGCCTGGAGCGCCTGCGGCTGCCGCGCGCCGATCTGCTGCTTACCCACTGTTGGCTTTTGCCTGACGGTGAGGAAGGTGCCGGCCGTTCGGGGTTGCCGTTCCGGGACTACGTGCAGGAGGTGCGACCGGCGCTCGAACGGCTCGTGGCGGACGGCCGCATCGGCGCATGGGGCATCAGCGGCATCGGCGCACCCGTGACCGTGCAGCAGTCGCTGCTGTCGCGACCCCGGCCCGCGGCCGTGCAGGCGATCGCCAACGTGCTGAGCTCGGCCGGCGAGGAGGTGCCGTTCCGCGGGCCGCCGGCCGGATCGGTGGCGCCGGCGGCCGTTGCTGCAGGCGTTCCCGTGATTGGCATCCGCGCGGTCGGCCGCGGCGCGCTGGCCGACGTGCTCGACAAGCAGGTCGACGACGACCATCCCATCGCCGTCGACTACCGGCGAGCGGCCGACCTCCGAAGTCTGGCACGGGCGCGTAGCGTACCGGCGGCCCGGTTGGCCTACCGGTACGTCCTGTCGCTCCCGGAGGTGGCCACGGTCGCGATCGGCGTACGCAACCGCGCCGAGCTGGCCGATGCGCTTTCCGCCGAGCGTGACGGCCCCCTGGACGCTGCGGAGCCGCTGGTTTTGCGCGACGCGTGTCGCCACCATGGCGGCGGTGAGGTGACTTCGGAATGAGCAAGACGATGGTGCTGGCGGTCATCGGCGGCGGCAGCTCGCAGTGGATGATCTCGCTGATGAAGGACGTCTACCTGCTGGACGCCGTGGACGGCGGCGAGATCCGGCTGGTGGACCCGGACCGCGGCGGGACGGAGGCGGTGGCGTCGATGCTCGCCCGCTTCAACACGGAGCGCGGCAAGGACTACCGAATCTCGGTCTGCGAAGACCGGGCGGAGGCGCTCGCCGGCGCCGACTTCGTGATGACCACCTTCAGCCCCGGCAGCATGGACGCGTTCGAGTACGACCTGGAGATTCCGATCCGCTACGGCATCCGGCAGCCGGTCTCCATGACGGTGGGTCCGGCCGGCATCTCGGCGGCGCTGCGCACCGTGCCGGTCGCCGCGGAGGTCGTGGAGGACATGGAGCGGCACTGCCCGGGCGCCTGGCTGCTGAACGTCACCAATCCCATGAGCGCCGTGACGCGGGCCATGAACCTGGCCGCCGACAGCGTGCACGTGGTGGGACTCTGCCACGAGTTTCATGCGTTCCCGGCCCTGGCCGCCGCCATCCTGGACCTGCACCCGCCGGCGGAGCTCAACGTGGTCGAGCAACTCTACCGGTGGCTGCCGGAGCAGGGGCTGCGCTACACGGTGGCCGGCATCAACCACTTCATCTGGATCATCGGGGCCGAGCTGAACGGCCGCGACGTGCTGCCGGACATCCGCCGCTTCGCGCGCGAGCACCGCGACCTGGCGCCGGCCGGCGCGCCGTACAGCCTGAGCAACCGGCACGCCGCCAAGCTGGCGCTGTGCCGGACCTTCGGCTACCTGCCGCTGGCCGGCGACCGCCACCTGGTGGAGTTCTGGCCTCACCTGTGCAACGTGCGCAACGGCTATGCCATGCGCTACGCGGTGGAGAAGACGACGGTCGACTCGCGCCGCCACCGCCGCGAACAGAACCGCGCGCGCGTGCAGCGCATCGCCGCCGGCGCGGAGGAGATGGACTGGACCCGCAGCGGCGAGGAGATGACCGAGGTCATGCACGCCATTCTCACCGGCGGCAGCACCACGGCCATCCTCAACCTGCCCAACCAGGGACAGGTCGGAAACCTTCCGCGCGAAGCCATCGTGGAGACTCTGGCGACGGTCACCGGCGAGCAGATCGAACCTCAGTCGTGCGGCGAGCTCCCCGGCGCCGTGGGCTCGCTCTGCCGGCTGCACGTCGACGTGCAGGAGATGACCGTGCAGGCGGCCCTGCGGGGCGACCGCGAGCTGCTGGTGGAGGCGCTGTCGCTGGATCCGATGTGCGCGGGCGCCGACTTCGCGGAGATCGGCGATCTGGCCGACGAGCTGTTGGCCGCCAATCGCCGTTGGTTGCCGCGCTTCTTCGCCTTCTGACCACGCCGTCGCGGTATTGCCGCTCAAGAAAAGAACTATTATTCTGTCCTCGCCAGATTGGCAATTCTTTTTTTGGAGAGGATTTCGATGACAAGGAAGATTTCGCTGTGCGTGGCAGCGGTCGCTGCTTTCGTGCTGGTGCTGAGTGGTTGCACCAGGGCGGTACCGACGCCCGATGTCGGGTACGCGATGTACTGGTGGAACTCGCTGAACGGTGACCAGATGGTGGCGGCGCTCTACGGCAATACGGCCTCCGAGGGGCAGGACGCAGCGGCGCGGAAGATGTACGCCGACCTGGATCAGGTTACCAAAGCCAGGGTGGATCTGGCGGCGACCGAGATCAACGGCCACCGCAGCTTCCGCACGGTCGGCGAGTGGTGGGAGTCGCTGAACTGCCGGGAGATGAACATCGCGGCGGGTTACGGCAACACACACGATCCGATGAGCCCGTACTGCGCACACTATCCGAATACGGGAGCTGCGAAGATTCTTGGCGACGACGCGCTGAAGCACGTCAACCACGTGGGCGGGGCGTTGCTGGGCAGGGGGACGCACATGGTGCCCATGGTGCACCCGGCCGCCGCCGAACGGTGGTGGAACGCCCTGGACGGTCCGCAGATGGTCGCGGCGCTGTACGGCGACATGGCCACGATGGAGCAGGCAATGGCGGCGAAGCGGATGTTCGAGGACCTGGACGCAGCCACCGAGGTGAAGGTGCTCATGGCGGCGGACGAGATCAACGGCTACATGAGCTTCTCCAGCGTTGGCGAGTGGTGGGAGTCGCTGAACTGCCGGGAGATGAACATCGCGGCGGGTTACGGCAATACGCACAATCCGATGAGCCCGTACTGCGCGCACTATCCGGGCTCGGACTTCCCGCCGGAGAAGATCCTCGGCGACGACGCGCTGTACCACGTCAACATGGTCGGCACGGCATTGCTGGGTCGTGACGACCCCGGCACGTACCCGCCCGCAGACGAGGGCTGATCAGTAGCGCACGACGAGTTGCGCGAACACGTTGTCCTTGGCGTCGTCCCGGCCCAGCAAGCCGGAGGCGACGCCGGGGGCCCATTCGAACCAGAGGTTGGCGCCGGCCGCGGCCGAGACGTGGTCGCTCAGCCGCAGTCCGGCGCGCGGCGCCAGGTGGAGCGCCCGCTCGGTGATCCCCCACGCGCCGATCACGCCGACGCTCAACGTCTCCCGGAACAGGCTGGTGTCCGCCCGCGTCACCACGTAGACGGTGGACGGATCCTCCTGCAGCAAGTAGAAGTCGCGGAGAGCGGCGACGACGTTCTCCACGAGCGGGCTGTACTCCGACCTGAACTCCGCGTCCGGGTGCAGGATCAGGCGGTGATACAGGCCGGCCGACACGTTGAACGGCTGTTGGCCAATCGAGACGGCGCGGTCGGCCTGCACGGCGTAGAGGATCTCCGGCCGCTTGACGTCGATGCGGGTGCCATCCACGTTCTCGGTCAGCTTGAGGCCGGCGTCGGCGGACAGCACGAATCCGGCCAGCGCCGCGCTCGCGCCGACGCCGAAGTTGTGGGCGCGGTTGTAGCCGGGCACGACGACGCCCCTGACGACGTAATGGGTTTCGCCGTCCACCGTGGGGCTCGTCTCCCCGATCCCGCTCAGGTCGAAGTCCGGCGTCTGATCGCGGAAGAACGAGTAGGTGACCTGTGCGTCCACGTCGAACGAGGTGTAGGACAGGGCCGCGTGCACGGAGTGCGCCCACTCCGAGAACAGTGCCACCCGCGGGTTCTCGAATCGCGCGTCGATGTCGTAGTTGATGAAGGTCAGGTCGAAGTCCAGCTCGGCGATGCCTATCAGGTCGGGGGCCAGGAACGGCACGTAGACCAGTTCCAGGCTCAGCGTGTCGTCCAGGTAGGCGGTGACGTGGACCATGGGGTCGGCCAGCGGACTCTCGAACGCGTCGCCCAGCCCCAGGGTGGCGGTGTTCGTGTGGTTGATCACGTCCAGCGGGCTCAGCAGGTCGATCTTTCCCCAGTGCACGAACTTCTGGCCGACGTCGACGTCGAAGCCGTCGGTGCGCAGCGTCACGTATGCCTGGCGGACGATGAACTCGGGGTCGATCACGACGACTTCGCCGAAGCGCCGCTCGACAGCGGTCTCCGGCACCGCGACGTGCTCGCCGATCTGGGCGAAGGCTTGGAGCTCCGCGAACGCGGCCAGGTCGCCGGTGGCGTTGACCGCCTCAACCTGCGCGGCAGCGGTCAGTCGAATCCGCTCGTTGGTGTAGAGCCGTTCCTCGGCGACCAGGCCGTAGTGGTCGAGCTGTACGAAGCCGCCCAACGAAAGGTCGAAGCCGTCCGCCGCTGCCTGCGGCATCGCCAGGGCCAGCCCGGCAGCCAGCGCGATCGGGCGAAGCATGCCCCGGATCGATCCGCGTGTCGGTCTCATTGCCGTTGCAGGTAGCGGTGCGTGAAGTAGCGGTCGGGGATGTCGTCCGTGAACGACAGCCGTTCGGCGACGATCTCCGAGACGTGACCGGTCTGGTGGTTGATCATGTGCACCCGTGACGGGTAGGCCAGTCCGTCCTCCCGGTACAGCTCCAGCACCGTGAGTTCCTTGAGCAGGTCGCCGGCCAGGTCGTAGAAGAGGATCCGTTCCGCGACGAAGTCGTCCTTGCGGATGTAGTGCTCCTCGCGCGAGTAGCCGAACTCGCGCTGCAGCTCCGGCGTCCTGCCGCGCACGTCCAGGACGTGGTGCCCGTCGCTGCCGGGCGCGTCATCCAGCAGGGTGTGGACGTATTCCGCGTCGTCGCGGCTGATCAGGTCGCGGAAGGTGAAGTCGCTGCCCATGAAATAGCCGCCCCCGGCCGTGCTCAGATCGACCCGCTTGACCCTGCCCACGGCCGGCAGGTAGAGCCACATGCTGTCCTCTCCCCGGTTAATGTTGGAGTGCACCAGCAGCGCCGTGCCGCGCACGTTGGGCGGGAAGGTGAACACGAACAGCCGGTCCTCACGCTCCGGAGAGCGCCGTTTCTGGTACGCGGTGACGCGCGTCACCCGCCGGTCTCCGCCGGGGGAGACGACCGTCAGGGTCAGCTCTCCGCTCAGGTTTTCGATCCGGGTGAGGGCGCCGGACTGTTCCAGGATCTGCTCGACGTCCTGGGCGGACAACGGCGCCGCGATCGCCACCAGTGCGGCGAGCGTCAGGGGCAGTGGGATCGCGAGCAGGCGGCGGGCGTTCACGGGTTCCTCCCTTGGCGTGCGGGCAGGTCCCACGTCGCGATGAACAGGCTCAGGACGAAGGCGCCCGCGATGGCGGCGGCGATCATCATACCGAAGTGGACGGCGCCCGCGAACGAAGAGACCGCCAGGCTCAGGAACGCGACCACGGAGGTCAGAAAGCTCATGAACACTGGCACGCCGCTGCCGCGCGCCACGGCGATCGCCAGCCGGACACGGTCGGTGGTTCCGGACTCCGTCCGCCGCGCCGCCGGGGAGCGGCGCAGTGCGTTGATCACGTGGATGGTGTAGTCGACGGTGAGCCCCAGGGTGACCGCGATCGCGATCACGGTGTAGTCGTCGAGATGCACTCTGAACAGGGGAGCGGCCCCGGCCACGGCAAGCAGGATCACGCAGGGCGGCAGCAGGCTGAGCGCGGCGAGCTTGAGGTCCCGGAACGCCGCCAGCACCGTCAGGAAGATGAGCAGCGCGCCGCTGCCGAACGTACGCAGCCAGCCGGTGCGCAGCCGCGCAGCGTGACCGAGAAGGTCCTGTACCGGCCCCGTGACCCGCAGCATCCAGCCGTCGGGCAACTCGGCGCGGAGCGTATCAACCAGGTCCCGGAAACCGATCAGCGTCTCGAAGTCGCGGTAACGGAGGATGCCGTGCACGCGTGCCACGCTGAAGTCCGCGTCGGTGAGCGCGTCGTAGGCGGCCGGGTTGGCCGAGGCGGCGAAGAACAGCAGGTACTGCGAGACCAGCCGCTCGAAGGCGGCGGGGTCGGCCTCGTCCGGCAGCCGCCGGGACTCCGGCTCGCCGTCGGTGAAGTACGAGTTGATGCGCTCGATCACCGTCAGCAGCGACTGGTGATGGCCGATGTCACGGCTCCCGGCCAGCGACCGGTGGACGCCCGCGAGCCGTTCCAGCGGTGCGCGCCGCACGAACGCACTCGGCTCCCCGGCGTCCAGCTCGATCGCGAACGGCACGGTGCCGGCGAACTTGCCGTTGAAGATCCGTTCCGCCTGCACGATCGTCGACGCCTCCGGAAGCTGGTGCAGCGGGTACGGTTCCGGGCGGAGCCGGGGCAGATTCAGGGCCGCCAGTCCCGCGATCACGGCCAGGATCAACGCTGCCGCGCCCCGGCGGCGGGCGAGCGCCAGAACCAGGATCACCAGCACCCGGCGGATGCGCCGCGTGGTCAGGCGCGGCACGCGGAGTGCGCTGCCGCGGGAGGGGCCGAACGCCGGCACCCACCAGAGCGCCAGCAGCAGCGCAGCCACCGCCCCGGCGCTGACCGTCACGCCGACGAACAGGTGGGAACCGCTGCCCAGGCCGACCAGGCTGAGAAATCCGATCACGGTGGTGGCCGCGGTCAGCGCCAGCGGCAGTCCCAGGTAGGCGCGGGCGGCGCGCGGCGAACCGTCTCCGAAGGAGCCCAGGTGGTAGCCTGAGTGGATGGCGTAGTCGCTGAGCAGCCCGCCGGCGAACACCGGCAGCAGGACCAGGAGTGGAGTTGCGGCCGCGCCCAGGAGCGTGAATACCGCGTAGCCGATGCCGGCTGCCGAGGCGGTCGCGGACAGGGCGAGCAGCACGCCGCGCGCGGTGCCGAACGTCAGCAGGAAGACGGCGGCGATCAGGACGCCCGCGAACGGCAGCAAGGCACGCACATCGCGGGTCATCAGCCGGGCGACCATGACGGCGATGGGACGCAACCCGGTGAAGTGGACGTCGACGTCTTCCCCGGCGAGGGTGCGTTGCAGTTCCTCCAGCCGCGCCACCAGCTCCTCCGGCGGCAGGCGGGAACCCGGCTCCAGGTAGAACGCCACGGTGCGGAGATCGGCGCTCCAGTACGGATGGATCTCCGGAAACAGGGGGTAGGCGAGGCGGAGATCCTCCGCCCTTGCGGGGTCGTAGGCATCCACCAGGTCCGGCGGCACGAACGGCCGTGCCGAGATGTCGGCGGCCGTGGCGCTGACCACGGTGGCGCGTAGCGGCGACGAGTAGCCGCGGACTCCCTCCAGGCCGCGGATGAACGAGTCCACGCGGGCGATGACGCTCAGGTTCGCCTGATCCAGCCCGTCGCCGCCGCGCGCGGACAGGTCGACGGCCACGGCGACGACGTTCTCGCCCTGTGAAGGCAGGCGCGCCTCGTGATCGGGTGGTGGAGCGGTGCCCGTTCCGTCTCCGCCAGCCGGCCGCCACAGGGTAAGTGCGACGACGAGGGCCGCGGTGAGCAGTGGGACAAGCAGCCGCGCACTGGCCCGGGGGCTACGCACACGCAGATGATAATCCGACAGGTTGGAGCGTCCTCCCGGCGCCAAACGCAGGGATAGGCCAAGAAACCGGAGCCCGAGGCTCCGGTTTCTTGGGCTCAGCAGATCAGGCCGCGCTTCGCTCCCGCGCCGTGCGCGACCGGGTTCTCGCCGATCCAGCGTTCGTCCACCGGCTCGCCGGCGCGCTGGTAGCGCGTGTCGGAGGAGACGCGCACGCGGTCGGTGTGGTTGTCCCCGGCGGAGTGCATGGTGTGCATGGTGAAGACCAGCAGGTCGCCAGCGCGGTAGTCGCTCATCAGCCAGCGGCCCCCCAGCCGGCCGGGGAGGGAGGTGGCGTCCTTGGTGAAGTGCCCGCCGTTGTGGCGGTCCACCCAGCGCGACGCGCCGGACAGTACCGGGTCCGCCTCCGGCGTGCCGGAGCAGTAGGTGTCGACGTCCATCCGGCCGTAGGTCTCCTGCACCTCGGTAAGGCGGTGCGAGCCTTCCAGGATCATCAGGCCGCCCATCTCCAGCGGCACGTCGCACAGCGGCGTCCAGCCGGTCAGCAGCTTCTGCGTGCCGCGGCCCATGAAGACGATGTCGAAGTGAGGCGGGGTGGGGGTGTCGACCCCCGGCGACTTGGCGCGCACCCAGATGTAGTCGAAGTGCCGCACCGGCGCGTCGAAGATGCGTTCGAACACGGCCAGCATCGGCGCGCCGAACACCACCCGTTCCAGCGGCGGGTTGTGCCTGCCCTCGTCGTGCGCGGCCAGTACCGAGAGACCGGGCTTCGCGATCCCCTCCTCGGGCGGATAGTCGGGATGGAGCTGGCCGGCCGCCGCGATGCGGCGGTAGAGCTCATGCCCGGCTGCCAGCACCTCGTCCCGCGGCAGTGCGTCGCGCAGCAGGACGTAGCCGTCGGCGTCGAGCCGCTCGCGCAACTCGGAGCCGGCGGCATCGGTCGCGGTGACGGCGAGCCGGCCCGGCGCGTGTGACTCATCACGCAGCGGTCGGCCCTGGTAGGTGAGCTCGGTGGTCGCGGCGGTGTCCATGGCGCGGCTATTATGACATGGCCGGGGTATGAATGGGATGGCGAGGGGGCGCGTCCGGTCGGCCGTCCTGGCCTGTCTGAGCGCTGTCTCGGCAGCGGCGGGCGCCGACGTGCGGCTTGCCACCTGCGACACCGACCCGGCCCTGTGCCCGGAGGCTACCGGCCTCATGCACCCCCACGCCCCGGCGATCGACAGCTTCTTCACCTTCTCCGGCGGCGGCTCGGTCGGGGACTTCAATCGCGACGGCCGGCAGGACCTGTTCCTGGTGACCGGCGGCGAGGCGCCGGACCGGCTCTACCTGAACCAGGGCGACGGCACCTTCCGGGAGGTGGCCGAGGCGGCCGGCGTGGCCGAGCTGCACCGCGGCCACGGCTCGGTGGTCGGCGACATCGACAAGGACGGGTGGCTGGACATCTTCGTTACCAGCCTTGGGCCGATGGCCGACGAATGGAGCATGCCGGGCAACCACCTGCTGTGGCTCAACCAGGGCGGGCAGCCGGGCGGTCTGCTGGCCGACGGGACGCCGACCTTCCGGAACATCGCACGGGCGGCTCGCGCCGACATGACGTCCTTCGATCAGCCGTCCGGCATGGGGGCCGCGCTGGGCGACTACGACCGCGACGGCGACCTGGACCTGCTCGTGGTCTCCTGGCTGACCTGGGCCGAGGGCAGCCTGCTGCTGCGCAACGAAGGCATCCACGAGCGCACCGGCCTGCCACGCTTCTCCAACGCGACCCCGCGAGCACGCCTGTTCAAGACGGAGATGCACGGCCTGACCGCGCACATCGTCGACGTCGACGGCGACCGGTGGCCGGAGGTGCTGGTGGCGGCCGACTACCGCACCAGCCGGCTGTATCACAACAACGGCGACGGCACCTTCGCCGACGTCACGCGCGAGGCGCAGGTGGGGCTGGACGGCAACGGCATGGGCAGCGTGCTGGCCGACGTGGACAACGACGGCCTGCTCGACTGGTACGTGACCTCGATCTGGACCAACACGCCGTTCGAGGACGCGACCGGGCACGTGCCAGGAACGGGGAACTACCTGTACCGCAACCTCGGCGGCGGCGCCTTCGACCCTGGACCGCGCACCCGCGGACCGCTCGCGCGCGGCGGCTGGGGATGGGGCGTGGTGGCGGTCGACCTGGACCACGACGGCCTGCTGGATCTGGTGACCACGAACGGCTGGCAGGCGGAGAACGCCGACGGCCATCAGGAGTGGCTGGAGGACCGGACGAGCGTCTTCCACAACCTCGGCGATGCGAAGTTCCGGGACGTGGCCGCCGAGGCCGGTCTGGACCACCGCGCGGAAGGCCGCGGCATGGTCCGCTTCGACTACGACGACGACGGCGACCAGGACCTGCTGATCATCAACAGCCGCGGCGTGCCGACGCTGGTCGCCAACACGGGGGGCACCGCCTCGGGCAACTGGCTGCGCGTCGAGTTGCGCCCGGCGCTGGACCTGCCGGTGCCGGCCGACGGGATCGGCGCGGTGGTGCGCGTGCGCACCGGAGACACGACGCAGACCCGTCACATCGAGACGGGAGGCGGCTACCTGGGCTCTTCCGAGCTGAGCGCCCACTTCGGCCTGGGTGACGCGGCGGTCGCCGACGAGCTGCGCGTCGAGTGGCCTGACGGGTGCGACACGGCCACTTACGAGGTCGCGGTCAACCGCCGCCTGCGGCTGGAGCGCCCCGCCGGCTGCACGATGGACGTGGTCGTGCTCGACGGGCATCACTGAACGAGGAGGCAGGCATGGCAGTGGAGATCGACGCGCGCGAAGCGCAACTCTTCCTGGACGACGAGGTGATCGAGCAGAGCGTGCGCGTGCAGCGCGTCATCCATCAGCCGTTCCGCTACTGGGGCAATCCCGTGTACGCGCCGGACGCGCCCTGGGAGGGCTCCGGCGTCGTCTACCTGGCCGGCGTCTACATCGACCCTGCCGACGGGTTGTGGAAGCTCTGGTACGCCACGCTCAACCCGCCCGCCTATCCGGAGATCACCTACGCGGTCTGCATGCTCACCTCCACCGACGGCTTCCACTGGGAGCGGCCGGAGCTGGACGTGGTGCGCGCGCACGACGGCGGCTGGAGCAACATCGTGCTGGACATGGGCGACGTGGGCGGCACCGGCGCCGCGACGATCCTGCACGAGCCCGAGCACGGCGACGAGCCGTGGACGCTGGTGATCAGCTCGTGCGAGGCCGGCACCTGGAACTACAAGGGCTACATCCTGCGCTCCGCCGACGGCGTGCACTGGCGCTGGGAGCGGCCCATGCCGCACGGCGTCGACCACGGCATGCACGACCGCTGCACGGCGATGCGCGGGCCCGACCCGGAGTTCCCGTACGTGATGCTCAGCCGCGGCAGCGAGGATACCCGGCGCTGGGGCCTGGTGCGCAGCGCTCACCGGGTGGCGATCAACGCGGACGCCGCCGACGGCCCGCCACGCCGCGTGCTGACTCCGGACCTGGAGGACGACCCGGCCGGGCAGATCTACCACGCCTACGGCTTCCGCTACGAGAGCACCTACGTCGGGCTGTTCCAGTGGTACTGGGAGCACGACCAGCCGTGGGCGGAGATGGAGCTCCTGACCAGCCGCGACACCGTCACCTGGCAGCGCCCGCGGCCGCGCACGCCGTTCTTCTCGCCGACGCCCGGCGGCGGCCGGGTTGGAGCGTACGACGCGGCGCGCACCGACACCGCGCTGTCGCCGCCGGTGCGGACCGCGGAGCAGAACGAGGCGGGCTCGCCCGCGCCGAACATGGAGACGTTGTGGTTCTACTCCTGGGGAGGCCCGGCCATGCACGGCGACCGCCACCTCACCTTCGGCGCCACGATCGGCGTCGCGCAACTCCGCGGCGACGGCTTCTGCTCGCTGCGCGCACGCCGTTTTCCCGGCACCGTCGTCACCAAGCCGTTCACGTGGCCGGGCGGCCGGTTGCTGATCAACGCGGTCGGTCTGGGTGGAGGAGGCGCCGCCTCCCTGCGCACGGCAGTCCTGCGCGAGGACCTGTCGGAGATCGACGGGCTGGGAGCGGCGGACGCGGATCCGCTGTCGCGCGACGGCGTGCGCCAGGAACAACAGTGGCAGGGTGACGGCGTCGGCATCGAACGGCTGGCCGGGAAGACCGTCCGCCTGCGCTTCCTGCTGGAGAACACCGACCTGTACGCGTTCCGGGCGTCAGGATGACGCGGCGTCAGGTTGACGCGGCGTCCGGATAAACGAGGAGGAGCAGACAGATGAAGGCGACACCCGGCACCACGGTGCCGTTCCTGGACCTGGGAGAACTGGAGGAGCGCGACAACGTGGACCTGCGGCCCACGGAGGCCGTCAAGCACCCGGCCAATCCGGTGCTGCAACCCGGCCACGCCCGCGAATGGGACTGCAAGCGCGTCGGCAACTGGGCGGGCGACATCCACTGGGACGCCGATGAGTCGGTCTTCAAGTGCTGGTACTACGCCTCCGACCTGGAAGGCACCCCCTCGATCGGCTACGCGCTGAGCGCCGACGGCGTGCTCTGGGAGAAGCCGCGCCTGGGGCTCTACGACTACGGCGGCTCCACCGACAACAACATCTGTTTTCGTCCGGTGACCGGCGCCACCAGCCACTTCTGCCTGACGGTCGACGACGACGCTCCCGCCGCGCGCCGCTACCAGGCGCTCACCTGGTCGGACGCGCCCGGCATCGACGGCAAGCGCAACTTCCCGTACTACTCGCCCGACGGTATCCACTGGACGCTGACGCCGACCCCGGAACGCGCCTGCGCCATCGGCGACACCGCCGACGTGATCGACGACGCCTCCGACCCCGACCCGGAGCGGCGGATCAAGGTCTACACCCAGCACGGCGCCTGGTACGGCCCCGACCTGGAGCATCTGCGGCAGGGGCCGCGCGCGGTCATCGATCCGGCCGACGGGCGCGAGCAGGAGATCCACTTCATCTACGCGCTGCCCTACCGGGGCGCGTACGTGATGCTCTACGACTTCGACGCCGTGATCCCGTGGCCGCACCACGCCGAGCCCCTGGGCACCCGCAAGCGGCGCAAGCTGGCGGCCGGCGCCTACGCCGGCGACTGCCGGCTGGCGGTGAGCCGCGACGGCCTGGGCCCGTTCCGCCGCATCCGGCCCGACCTGCCGGTGATCCCGATGGGCGACTGGGGGACGTGGGACGACGAGCTGCTGGTGCTGGGCGGCGGCAGCATCATCCCCTTCGACGACCGGATCGTGCTGTTCTACACCGCGCTCTCGCACTTCGGAACCGGCTTCCTGTCCTACCCCTACTTCAAGTGCGAGATGGGGATGGCGACGCTGCGCCGCGACGGCTTCACCCACCTCTGCAACCGCGACGGCCTGACGCAGGCGACGGCCACCACGGCCCCGATCGAGGCCGGCGCCGGGCCGGCCGCCGTCCAGGTGAACGTCTCCGACCTCCGGCCGTACCGCGACTGGGTCGAAGTGGAGGTGCTGGACGCCGAGTCGGGCCGCGTCGTGCCGGGGTACGGCCGCGAGGACTGCCGCCACGTGATCACCGAAGGGCTGTCGGTGCCGGTGCGCTGGGACCAGCACACGGATCTGAGGGCTGCGCCGCGGCGGTTCAGGCTGCGCTTCTACCTGTGGGGGCGGGCCCGCCTCTATTCTTTCGCATTCGAGGAGGTCGAGCGATGAAAAAGACCAGGATCGAACGGGTCGAGCCCATCCTCTGGGACCGGTGGCTGCTGCTCAAGGTGTACTGCGAGGACGGCACCGTCGGCATCGGCGAGGGCGGCGTGCACGGCTGGCAGCGGCCCACCGCGACCATGATCGAGGTGATGGCCCGCTACCTGGTCGGACAGGACCCGGACCGCATCGAGCACCACTACCAGTGGCTGTACCGGTCCTCGCACTTCATGGGCTCGGTGGTGCAGGGGGCGCTGTCCGCGATCGACATCGCCCTGTGGGACATCAAGGGCAAGCGGCTGGGCGTGCCCATCCACGACCTGCTGGGCGGCCGCACCCGCGACCGCGTGCGCTGCTACATGCACGTGGCCGGCGACACCATCGACGACCTGGCCGCGGACGCGCGCACCAAGGTCGAGGCCGGCTTCACGGCCGTGCGCTTCGATCCGTTCGGGCCGGACTTCCCCCGCTACCACTCGTACGCGAAGTGGGCGGACGAGGCGGTGCGCGCGGTGGGCGCGGTGCGCGACGCGGTCGGCCCGGAAGTCGACCTGTGCGTGGAGATCCACCGCCGCATGGCCCCCGCGGAGTCCATCGCCCTGGGCCGCCGGCTGGAACGGTTCAGCCCGTACTTCTACGAGGACCCGATGCTGCCCGACAGCCCCGCCGTGATGGGCGACGTGCACGAGCGCTGCAACCTGCCGATCGCGACCGGCGAGCGGTTCACGACCATCTTCGAGTTCCAGCAGGTGCTGGAGGCGGGCGGCGCCGCCTACGTGCGCCCCGACCTGTGCCTGTGCGGCGGCATCTCGGGATGCAAGAAGGTGGCCGCGATGGCGGAGGCCCACCACGTCAAGGTGATTCCGCACAACCCCTTGAGCCCGGTCAGCACCGCCGCCTGCGTGCAGCTCGACGCGTGCATCCCGAACTTTGCTCTGCAGGAATATACCGGTGAAGCCGAGCCGCCCAAGAGCGACCTGCTGAGGAAGCCCCTGGTCCTGGAGGACGGCTACCTGCTGGTCCCGGGCGGGCCCGGCCTCGGCATCGAGCTGAATGAGGAGGCGCTCGCCCGCCATCCCGTGCAGGACAAGGTCCTCGCCACGCCCCTCGGCTACGACGGATCCGTGCGCGACTCCTGAGCCCGAATCCAGGCGAGGAAGTCGACCAGTTCCTCCTGGAACTGACGATGTGCAGGCTCTTGGCCCCGAGCCCGCGATCAGTGGCTTTCGAGCGCAGCGGTTACCAGAGCCGGTCGGTTTCCACGGCCTCCAGAAACTCGGTGAGCGGCCAGATGTCGATCCCGTCCTCAGTCCTCATTCGTCGCGAACCCGTGTAGATCAGGATTCGGCGCCGCAGGCCAGGTAACGGGGCGACTGCGCGGAGCCCGGCCAGATGCCGGTCATGGGTCCGTGCGGACGCCTTGGCCTCGATCGCGACGGAGTCGCCGTCACGCAGCAGCAGAAAGTCGACCTCCGTTTCGCGGGCTCGCGCCGGCGCCCAGTAGTACATCTCGTCGAACGCCGCACGGTAGTCGCGATAGCTGGCGAGCACGGTGGCGATCCAGCCCTCGAACAGAGGTCCGCGTTCGCGCGGGTCGAGCTCTCGGAAGCGCCCGGCCGCCGCCCGTGCCAATCCGGGATCGATCCAGTACAGCTTGGGGTGCTTTCGTTCCCGGACCCGCAGTTTGGGGTCGTATGCCGGCAGCCGAAACGCCACGAGTGTGTCCTCCAGGATCTCCACGTAGCCGGCCAGGGTCGTGCGGCTGACCTCGGCATCTCGGGCGGCAGAAGCGACGTTGAGGGTCTGGCCGTGGAACAGGGCGGCGACCGGCAGGAAGCGGGCGAAGCCGGCCAGGTTCCGAACCAGCGCCTCGCCCCTGATCTCTTCCTTCAGGTAGAGCTGCATGTAGGAACGCAACGCCGCCACCCGGTCGTCGGCGTTCCAGATCACGGGAAGGCTGCCGTGGCAGAGCACCGTCTCGAGATCGAAGTTGTTTCCGAGCTCGTGCGGCAGGAAGGGATACATGCGGGTGTGCACCGCGCGCCCGCCCAGCAGGTTGACGCCGGAGTGCTTCAGCTTCCGCGCCGACGATCCGGTGAGGATGAAGCGGAGACCGCCGTCTTCGATGTGCCGGTGGACTTCGTTGAGGAGACCCGGCAGGCGCTGGATCTCGTCCACGAACACCCAGGCCTCCGTCTCGATCGCTCGCAGCTCCGCGTTGAATCGTCCCGCGTCTGCCAGGTAGCTCTGATACAGGGCCTCGTCGAGCAGGTCGACGCGATGGGCATCCGGGTACTCATGGCGGACCCAGGTCGTCTTGCCGGTGCCCCGCGGGCCGAACAGAAAGAAGGACGAGCGAGGTCCCGCCAAGGCGCGTGGACGGTAGGGGGGCTTCACGGTCCTCGTCCGTCCCGGCGCGCATCTCCGCAAGGCAGCGTGGTGGAAAGTGACATATCCGTCGTCATTTTGCGCCGCTTTATGACGACATCATAGCAGGCTTCTGTGCAGCGCCTCGGCTTTGGGCAGGCGGCGAGCGATCAGTGGCTGAGGATCTGGCTCAGGAACAGCTTGGTGCGGTCGGACTGCGGGTTGTTGAAGAACTCGTCCGGAGTGTTCTGCTCGACGATCTGACCCTCGTCCATGAGGATCACGCGGTCGGCGACCTGCGAGGCGAAGCCCATCTCGTGCGTGACGACCAGCATGGTCACGCCGGACTCCGCCACGTCGACCATCACGTCGAGCACCTCCTTGATCATCTCCGGGTCGAGCGCCGAGGTCGGCTCGTCGAACAGCATGATCTTGGGCTGCTTGCACAGGGACCGGGCGATGGCGACGCGCTGCTGCTGTCCGCCGGAGAGCTGCCCGGGATACTTGTGCGCCTGCTCCGGGATCTTCACGCGCTCCAGCAGCTCCATGGCCTGTTGCTCGGCGTCGGCGCGCGACATCTTGCGGACCCAGATCGGCGCCAGCGTGCAGTTCTGCAGCACGGTCAGGTGCGGGAACAGGTTGAATTGCTGGAACACCATGCCGATTTCCTGGCGAATCGCGTCGATGTTCTTCAGGTCGTTGGTCATCTCGGTGCCTTCGACCACGATCGATCCCTGCTGGTGCTCCTCCAACCGGTTGATGCAGCGGATCAGGGTCGACTTGCCGGACCCGGACGGGCCGCAGATGACGATGCGCTCCTGCTGCTCCACGGTCAGGTCGATGTCGCGCAGCACGTGCAGCGTGCCGAACCACTTGTTCAGGCCGGTGATGCGGATGATCGGCTCTTTCTCGGCCGACCGGTCGGTGTCTGACATGCTTCGCTCCCTTGTCCCTAGCGCCGGGTGGTGTCGAGGCGTCTCTCCAGGTTGATCGAGTAGCGCGACATGGAGAAACAGATCACGAAGAAGAACAGCGCCGCGATCAGGAAGGTCTCGTGATCGACCTTGCCGATCCAGTCCGGGTTGGTCTGCAGCAGCCGCGCCTGCCCCAGGATGTCGAACAGCCCGATGGTGACCACCAGGGTGGTGTCCTTGAACAGGCCGATGAAGGTGTTGACGATGCCGGGGATCGAGATCTTGAGCGCCTGCGGCAGGATGACCAGGCGCATCATTTTCCAGTAGCTCAGGCCCATCGCCTGCGCCGCCTCGTACTGGCCGTTCGGGATCGCCTGCAGGCCGCCGCGGATCACCTCCGCCATGTAGGCCGAGGAGAAGGCGGTGACCATCACCATGACGCGGATGAGCTGATCGAGCGAGACACCGGGAGGCAGGAAAAACTCCAGGATGATGATCGCCACGAACAGCAGCGTGATCAGCGGCATGCCGCGTATCACCTCGATGAAGCCGATGGAGGCGAAGCGGATCACCGGCAGGGTCGAGCGCCGCCCGAGCGCCAGCAGGATGCCGATCGGCAGCGACATCGCGATGCCGGACAGGCCCGCCACCAGGTTCAGCATGAAGCCGCCGAACTTGTCCGTGGAGATGCTGCGGATGCCGAACAGGCTGCCGATGACCTCTCCCTCCTCGTTGTAGATCGGCAGCCCGCCGACCAGCAGGAAGGTGGCGATCACCACGTACGCGATCGAGAACCGGCGGCCGTAGCGGGCGTAGGGGAGCTTGTCGAACAGCACGTATGCCACGGCCGGAATCAGGAGGATCACGGCGAGGTTGACCCGCCAGTAGGAGTCGTTCGGGTAGAAGCCGTAGAGGAACTGCGAGATGCGCTGGTCGATCCACGCCCAGCAGGCGCCCGCTGCCGTGCACTCCTCACCGGTGGCGCCACTGAAGTCGGCGTTGAAGAATGCCCAACCCAGCAAGGGCGGCACGATGCGCCAGAGCAGCAGCAGCCCGGCCACGGTGAGGACGGTGTTCAGCCAGCTCGAAAAGAGGTTCGTGCGCAGCCAGCCCAGCACGCCGACGGTCGTGACCGGGGCCGCACGGCCCGGCACCATCTGTGCCCGCGTCCGGTAGAACGACTGATCGGCGGGGGCCTGTCGCGCCTCGGGTTCGCTCATCACCGTTCCACGAGCGCGATGCGGCGGTTGTACCAGTTCATGAAGGTGGAGGTGAGCAGGCTCAGGGAGAGGTAGATGACCATGAAGAGGGAGATCACCTCGATGGCCTGTCCGCTCTGGTTGAGGATGGTATTGCCGACCGACACCAGGTCCTGGTAGCCGATGGCCACCGCCAGCGAGGAGTTCTTGGTCAGATTCAGGTACTGGCTGGTGAGCGGCGGGACGATGGCGCGCAGCGCCTGCGGCAGGATGATCTTGCGCAGGGTGAGCCCGGGCGGCAGGCCGAGCGCGCCGGCCGCCTCGGTCTGTCCCTTGCTCACCGACAGGATGCCGGCGCGCACGATCTCGGAGATGAAGGCGCCGGTGTACGTGGACAGGGCGATCCACAGGGCGACCAGCTCCGGCGTGACGCTGAAGCCGCCCTGCAGGTTGAACCGGCCCATCACCGGCACGTCGAAGGCGATGGGCCGGCCCAGGATGAAGTACATGATCAGCGGCAGCCCGACGATCAGCCCCAGCCCGGTCCAGCCCGCGGGGAACTTCTCACCGGTCGCCTCCTGCCGTGCCCTGGCCCAGCGTGCCAGGATCACGGTCGCGCCGATGGCGACGATCAGCGCGATCAGGATCCCGATCGCGGCCGCTTCGAACATCGGCGCCGGCAACTGCACGCCACGGTTGTTGAGGAACACGGTGTCGGCAATGGAGATGCTGTCGCGCACCCGCGGCAGGGCCAGCAGGATCACCCACCAGAAGATGATCTGCAGCAGCAGCGGGACGTTGCGCGTGAACTCGACGTAGACGGTGACGATGCGGCTGACCAGGAAGTTGCTCGACAGGCGCAGCACGCCGGCGAGGAAGCCGACGATCGTGGCCGCGACGACGCCGAGGGCCGCCACCAGGACGGTGTTCAGACCGCCGACGATGAACGCCTTCCCGTAGGTGTGCGTCGAGTCGTAGGCGATCAGCCGCTGGTTGATGTCGAAGGCGGACGTGTCGAACAGGAATCCGTAGCCTGGTGAGAGATTGGCGCGCTGCAGGTTGGCGATCGTGTTCGAGACGACGATCGCGATGAACAGCGCCGCCCCCAGCACCAGCAGGAACTGGAGGGCGAAGCTGCGCGGAGTACCGCCTGTGAGCGGTACTCCGCGACGGCCTGACGGCTTAGCGGAACGGCGGCGCGTAGAGGATGCCTCCATCCGTGTACAGCGCGTTCAAGCCGCGCTGCAGTCCCAGCGCGGTGTCCGGGCCGACGTAGCGGTCGAAGATCTCGGCGTAGTTGCCTTCCGCCGCGATCGCCCGCACGGCCCACTCGGCGTCGAGCCCCAGAATCTCGCCGTAGCTGCCCTCGGTGCCGAGCATGCGGTTGATCTCCGGGTGGTCGGTGCCGGCGGCCAGCTCCATCACGTTGTCCTGCGTGATGCCGAGTTCCTCGGCGATGATCAGCGCGTTCAGAACCCAGCGCGCGATGTCCGCCCAGTGGTCGTCACCCTGGCGGACCAGCGGCCCCAAGGGCTCCTTGGAGACGATCTCCGGGAACACCATGTGCGCGTCCGGATCGTCGAAGGTCGCCTTGGTGGCGGCCAGGCCGGATGCGTCCGTGGTGTACACGTCGCAGCGCTCCGCCTCGTAGGCGGCGCGGGCTTCCGCGTTGGTCTCGATCGGCACCGGCTCGTAGCTCATGTTGTTGGTGCGGAAGAAGTCCGCCAGGTTGAGCTCGGTGGTGGTGCCGGTCTGGATGCACACCGACGCGCCGTCCAGCTCGGTGGCGCTGGTGATGCCCAGCGACGTGCGGCCGATGAAGCCCTGCCCGTCGTAGTAGTTGACGCCGACGAAGGTCAGGCCCAGGTCGACATCGCGCGAGAACGTCCACGTGGTGTTCCGGGACAGCACGTCGATCTCGCCCGCCTGCAGCGCCGGGAAGCGGTTCGCGCCGGTCAGGTTCACGAACGCGATTGCATCGGAGTCGCCCAGCACGGCCGCTGCCAGCGCCCGGCAGTAGGCCACGTCGAAGCCTTCCCAGTTGCCGTCGTCGTCGGTGTTGGCGAAGCCCACGAGACCGGTGTTGATCCCGCACTTCAGCTCCCCGGCGGCCTGCACGGCGGCAAGCGTCTGCTGCGCCTGCAGCGCGACGGCCCCCATGACCGCGAACACGGCGGCCAGTCCGACCGCCTTGATGTGAGTTGATGTTCTCATCAGATTTCCGCTCCTCCTTGGTTCTCCGATGGTTTCTACGGGCGCTTCCGCCACCCCCGTAATGTGGCATGCCCATTCTACCGGTACGACTCGGCAATGGCAACGCGTCCTGCCGGACCGGGAGGGGGCGCCGAACCTTGGCGCCGCGGGAGCGCCGTCAGCGCGAGCGCCCGCCCGCCCGCCCGCGAGTGCCATACCTGAGTCACAAGGGAGCTCGAAGGGATCATGAAGTTACGCGACAAACGCGATAGGTCACCAATAGGAGACGAACGGGCCGGTCGGTCCGCAGTGGGGTGCCGCCGCCCGTGTGCGCTCACTCCCAGCGCAGCGTGACCTCCCGCCCGTGCGCGGCCGAGCGTTCGGCCGCCTCCACCATGCGCAGCGCGTCCAGCGCGTCGGACAGGGTGGACAGCGGCGGGGAGCCGCCGAGCACGCACTGCTCGACGAAGTACTCCACCTCGTAGCGGAAGGCGTCGACGTAGCCGGGCATGCCGAAGCCGGGGCCGCCGTCCTCCTGGTACACCGCCTCGCTCCAGGAGTAGCTGACGCCGCCGCGTGTGCCCAGCACCTTGTACTGCACCAGCCACGGGTCGTTGGTGGGGTCGGTGGCCGCGAAGCTCGCCCACAGGTTGGCCAGCGCGCCGTCCGGCATCCGGCAGGTGATCGCGGTCTGCGCCGCGTCCGGCACCCCCGGCGCGTGAACGCCGGGGACGGCCATGCAGCTCAGGCGCTCGGGGCGGCCGAGCAGATACAGCAGCGAGTAGCAGTGGTGGACGCACACCACCCGCAGGATGGAGCCGTACTTGCGGATCAGGTCGGCGTCGTGGAACAGGTTGTAGAGCATCCAGAAGGCGGCGACCGGGCCCAGCTTGCCCGCCTCGATCAGCTCCCTGGCCCGGCGCAGGGCCGGCACGTAGATGTAGTTGTGTCCCGGCATGCAGGTGCGGCCGGCGCGCTCGGCAGCGCGCATGAGGCGGCGGATGTCGGCCGTGCGATGCGCCACCGGTTTCTCCACCAGCACGTGCTTGCCGGCGCGCAGCCCGGCCAGCGCCGCGGCGACGTGCCCCTCCGGCGAGGTCAGGACGTGCACGGCGTCGACCTCGGGGTCGCCGACCAGCTCCTTCAGGGTGCGGTAGTCGCGCCCGCCGTGGCGGGCGGCGAGGGCCGTGCCCTTGCCCGGCTCGGCGTCGTACGCGCCGATGAACCGCGCGCGCTCGCAGGCGGCGACGGCGCGCCCGTGCAACTCCGCGACCAGGCCCGCGCCCACGAAGGCGATGCCGACGCGGTCGTTCGCTCCAGCGGGTTCTGGCATGGGTCCCTCCAGATCGCTAATCGTAGAGCCGGTACGCGTACAGGGCCGCTCCGTCCACGCGGAAGTGGAGCCACACGGTCTGCCCGCGCAGCTCGCGGAGGTCGGCCTTGTCCTTCCAGCGCACCGCGGTCCGGGAGCCGCCGGCCAGCTCGATCCGGCAGTCGTCCAGGCCGTAGCCGTCGATGAACGCGCCGTCCGTACGCCGCACGCCCACCTGCACGACGCCGGCGAACAGCCGCTCGGCGTTCACCTCCAGCTTGTCCCGCTCGATCCGGAGCGGCTTGGTGAGCAGCTCGCCCGGCTCGCGGCGCGAGTGCGCCATGCCGGCGAAGCGGTCGCGCATGATCCACATCAGGCCCATCGCCATCGGCATGCCGGCGCCGGTGCCGGCCGCGCCGCCGGTGTAGAACAGGAAGATCTTCTCGCCGTTCTCGATCGGCAGGTTGTGCGTGGGGTACACCAGCACGCGGTCGAAGGAGCCGGCCGGTCCGGGGTCCAGGAACAGCGTGCCGGGGCACACGCGCTGCCACGGCTGGCCGTCGCGGTTGCTGACCAGCTCGCAGCCGTCGCCGTAGCCGGCGTTGCACCAGCGCTCCAGGAATCCCAGGTTCAGGTTGCCGTAGTTGAACGGCGTAATGCCGCCGTGCCACTCGTACGCGCGGCCGAAGCCGGAGTCCGGCTGGTTGAACACCGCCATCTCGGCCGGGTCCGTCCAGTGCACGAGATCGGCGCTGGTGCGCAGCGCCGCGTTGCGGCCGAACAGGTTGAGCGCTCGCTCGTTCAGCCACCAGCGGCGGTTGCGCTCGTCGCGCGTGACCATCATGTAGTCGCCGTGCCGCATCGGCAGCAGCCGCCTGGGCCGGCGCGTCCAGTGCACGCCGTCCGGGCTGGTGTCCAGGTACTGCCCCCAGACCGCCCGTGCCTGCTCCACCTGCTCCGGGGTGACGTCCGGATACTGCTCCGGGTAGGCCGGCGCCCACATGCGGTGGTCCTGCATGTTGGCGATCAGCTTGTAGCGCCGCTCCGGGTCGGGGTCGTCCTCGTCGCGGATCACGGTGAGGCCGTCCATGTTGTTGAGCACGCCGATCACGTCACCGTTCTCGTCGGTGGCCGGCAGCCCCTCGCCGCGGCGGGCCAGCTCGAACTCGACCAGGTTGTCGCCGTCGGGGGCGAAGGTGTACCAGAGGTTGTTGGCGGAGCTGCCGCGGTAGCGCACCACGCCCAGGTCGGGCTTGGTCCAGTGGCGGCCGTCCATGCTCTCTGCCAGCGCGTAGCCGCCGCGGTCCAGCTCGCCCGGCTTGCGCGCGGTGTTCATCGCGAAGTACCACATGCGCAGGCGGTGGCCGGGCTCGCGCACCACGCTCCCCCACGCCTGCGCGCGGTCGCCTTCCCACGGCCGGTCGGCGCGCAGCACCGGCTGCGGATACCGCGACGGCTTGTTCACCACGCGGAACAGGTTCACGTAGTGCTGGATCTCGGCGTCGTCGACGAACAGGTGCAGGTCGGGGTCATTCATCGCCGTCCAGCTTAGTGCCGCACGGGCCGCCGTGCTACCGTCAGGTCTCATGCGACATCTGTTCATTGACGACGGCGAGCTGACGCGGGTCGAGCGGCTGTACCGGCGGGTCCATCAGCCGCGCCGGCATCCGGACAACCCGGTGCTGGACGGCGACACGCCGTGGGAGACGCACGTGTCGGTGTACGGCACCACGCTGTACGACCAGGAGCGCGGCCTGTTCCGCCGCTGGTACCTGACCAGCCCGGGCAGCAACGAGGAGCGGGTCCCGGTCGGTCCGGCCGGCGGCCGGGTGCTCAGCATTCCCGGCAACGTCACGCTGCTGGGCTACGCCACCTCCACCGACGGCGTGCACTGGGAGAAACCGGACCTGGGCCAGATGGCCATCGCCGGCGACAGCCACAACAACATCCTGCACATCGGCCGCCTCAACTGCGAAGGCGCCTCGATCATCGAGGATCCGGACGACCCCGACCCCGACAAGCGCTTCAAGGCCTTCTACTGGGAGCACGGCGGCGACGGCACGCTGACCAAGCTGCCGGGCGGCCGCGTGCTGTTCGGGACCGGCGACGGCGACGGCATGTGGATCTCGCACTCGCCGGACGGCGTGCGCTGGACGAACTACGCCACCAACCCGGCCATCGCGCTGGGCTCCGACACCGACCAGACCGTGCTGCGCGACCCGGCCCTGCACCGCTACGTCGCCTTCGGGCGCTTCAACGCCGGCGGCCGCAAGATGGCGCGCGCCGAGAGCGACGACTTCGTGCACTGGACCGAGCCCGAGCTCGTGTTCGAGTGCGACGAGGGCGACGAGGAGGAGACGCAGTTCTACGGGGTGCCGATCGACCTCTACGAGGGGCTCTACCTGGGCATGCCGTGGATCTACCGCGAGGGGGTCGACGGCACGATCGACACCCAGCTCGCCGTCAGCCGCGACGGCATCCGCTGGCAGCGGGTGGGCGCGCGCGAGACGTTCCTGTCGCTCGGCGAGCCGGGCGGCCCCGAGGACGGCATGTGCCGGGTCGGCAAGCGGTTCATCGTCCGCGGCGATCAGATCTACCTGTACTACGGCGCCGTGCAGGGGCCGCACGGCGGGCGCAAGTTCGAAGGCGGCGGCTCGCGGGCGACCGGCCTGTGCCTGGCGCTGCTGCGCCGCGACGGGTTCGTTTCGATGAGCGGCGACGGCGACGGCGGCTGGCTGCTGACGCGTCCGGTGGCGGTGGATGCGGGCCGGGGCGAGGCCGCACTGCACCTGAACGTGAACGCACGCGGGCGGGCGGTGGTCACGCTCTGCGACGACGACGGGGTGCCGATCGAGGGGTTCGAGCCGTCGCGGGCGGTGTCGGGCGATCACACCGACGCGACCGTGGCCTGGCCCGACCGGCGGATCGGAGCGCTGGCCGGGCAGCGGGTGCGGCTGCGGATCGAGCTGCACGACGCCGACCTCTTCTCGTTCTGGTTGGAGTGATGGCACCGGCGGCGGATTCCGAGCCGAACGCGGCGCCCGCGGCCGGCCATCCCCGCGTCTACTTCACCGCAGAGTCGCTCGAACGGCTGCGCGGGCAGGCTGACTCGCAGGCGTTCGCGCCGCTCCTGGCGACGATGCGCGAGCGCGCGCAGGCGGCGCTGGCCGAGCCGATGCCGGAGGTGGTGCTGCCCGACGACCTGCTGCTTCCGGGCGAGCCCACCTGGGACCAGCGCTACCCGCGCGACGAGGAGACCTTCGCGGCGCACGAGCGGATGATGTACCCGCTGCGCGCGCTGTACGTCGCGCTGCCGGCCACGGCCTTCGTGGCCATGCTCGACGGCGACCGGGCGTGCCGGGACTACGCGGTGGCGGGGATGCGGCACCTGGCCGGGCTCGACCTGGAGAGGACCTCCTACCTGAACACGCACCAGTTCCACGGCGTGGTGCCCTCCGTGGCGCAGGCGCTGGACTACCTGTGGGACGACCTGGGCGCGGACCGCTCATCCGTCGTCACCGGGCTTGCCGCGCGCGCCGGCGAGTTCCACGCGCACAGCGTGCTCAACACCTTCGACAACCCCCTGGACAGCCACAGCATCGTCTACGGGCCGCCGGAGATGGCGGTGGCGGCCCTGGCGCTCTACCACCACGTGCCGGAGGCGGCCGGCTGGCTGGCCGACGTCGAGCGGTTCCTGGCCGAGGCGTTCCCGGGCTACGGCGGCGCCGACGGCGGCTGGGGACAAGGCTTCGGCTACGTCTACAGCCACTACTTCCAGCGCATCGCGCATCTCTTTCGCGTCGCCACCGGCGCCGATCACTTCGACCGGCCGTGGGGCCGCAACAACGGCCGCCACTTCCTGTACTTCCGGCCGCCGTGGAGCACCTGCACGAGCTTCGGGGACGCCTCCTACTCCACCCATCCGGCACTCAACCGGCAGATCATGGGGATGTACGGGCGCGTCTACGGCGACCCGGTCTACCGCTGGTACGCGGAGCAGGTAGAGGACGGCGACGCGGCCGGACGCGACCCGCTGGCCGAGCTGAGCGCCCGCCTCACCTGGCCGGAACCGCCGGCCGCCACGCCGCCGCACGAACTGCCGCGTTCGGTCCACTTCGCCGACACCGGCTGGGTCGCCTTGCACAGCGACCTCACCTCGCGCGAGGCGAACGTCATGCTCTGCTTCAAGAGCAGCCGCTTCGGCTCGTTCAGCCACAGCCATGCCGACCAGAACAGCTTCGTGCTGGAGGCGTTCGGGCGGCCGCTGCTGATCGACAGCGGCTTCTACCCCTGGTACGGCAGCCCGCACGATCTTGCCTGGACCCGCCACACCCGCGCGCACAACGCGGTGCTGGTCGACGACCGCGGCCAGGCGGTCTGGAGGGTGGAGGCGAGCGGCCGCATCATCGCCTTCGCGACCGGGCCGGACTACGACTACTGCGCCGGTGACGCGACCGCGGCGTACGGGCTCGAGTCCCACGAGCACACCCACCGTCCGCTGCGCTTGAGCGAGCGCAGCGCGGCGGAGCTGGGCGTCGAGCGCGCCATCCGCCACGTGATCTTCCTGCGCCCGGCCGTCTTCGTCGTGATCGACGACGTGGTCACCCGGGAGCCGCGGCCGGTGCAGCTCGCCTTCCACGCGCCGGTGCCCTTCGAGGTGCCCGCGCCTGCCGAGGTGGACGGCGGCGTGACCGCGACGGTCGGTAACCCCCCGGCGCTGGCGCGGCTCACCTTCTGCGCGGAGCCCGGCGCCGCCGCTGCCCGGCTGGCGCGCGCCGATCGCTTCCCGGTCGACCCGGAGCGCTCGCACGAGCAGGAATACCCCCCGCAGTGGCACCTGACCGCGGCGTTCGCTGCCGCGGGCCGCGAACGGCTGCCGGTGACCGTGATCCAGGTCGGGCGCGAGGGCGAGGAGCTGCCGCCGGTGCGCGTCGAGCACCACGGCTCGGAAGCCGGGATCGACGGCCAGCGCGTGGTCGCCGTCGAAGTGGACGGGCACACGGCGACGCTGCGGGTGAACGGGTTCGGGTCCTCGCTCGCGTGTGCCGGCCGCGGCGCCGCTGCGCTCGAGGTCTCCGCGCCGCGTTGAAGCGCGGCTTGAAGGCGGCACGCGCCGCCGTGCTCGGCGCTGCCGCGCTCGTCGGCGCCGAAGGGACCTTCGCGGTAGGAGTCCTGGAGGGTCCGGCCGCCACGCAGCGCTCCACGATCGCGGACGTCGCGGACCTGACGATCCACACCGATTTCGAGGAGGTGCGCGTGTTCGCGGCCGACCGGCAGGACGTGGAGGTGGAGCTGTCGGTGTCGGAGCGCATGTCGCGTCGCAACCGTCCGGAGCTGGCCGTGGACCGGGACGGCGCCGTAGTGACGTTGCGCGTGGGCGGCAACGACCTGCCGATCAGCCGCGCCTCTGTGGAGTGGGGGCCGAAGCTGACGCTCTCCGTGCCGGCCGGCGTCGAGCTGACGGTGCGCACCGGCAGCGGCGCGGTTGTCGTGCAGGGGCTCCGGTCCGAGCGGCTGGAGGTGTTCACGGCCGAGGGGGACGTGTTCGTGGGAGACTGCGGGGGTCCACTGCTGGTGGCCGTTGGGTCGGGATCGCTGCGGGTGGCGCGCTGCGACGGGGACAAGCGGCTCACCTCCACCAGCGGCGCCATCGACGTGGCAGACGCCCGCGGTACGGTGATCGCGCATACCGAGAGCGGAGCGCAGCGGTTCTTCCGGATCGAAGGCGACCTCACGGTGCTGCGCGGCACCGAGTTGGAGGTCTCCGAGCATCGAGGCCGCCTGATCGTCGAGGACCGATGACGAAGACCTGGATCTGACGATCGAGCTGCGCCAAGGTGCCGGTCTGCGCCAGCAGTTGGTCGTCGGAGAAGCCTGCAGCGGCGGTCAGGGGAGTTGTCGTCGACACGTTTGACATGAATAAATATAGTATTATAAGGTAAATAAGTCAAATATGTCGGCTGCATCGTACGGCGTTCCGGGCGGTCACGACATCCGGGTCCCGGCCGCCCGGGCGCTGGCACGCACGGGCAGACCCGAGGCGTCACGCGGGCCGGCGCCCGACCGGTGTCCGATGTGGCCCAGACGATTTCCCGCAGCCGGTCGCGGAAGAATCAGGGCAACTCCTGGCGGCGCGTTCCGGTTCCCCGCGTTCCGGTCGCGTGGTACCGTCGCGGTTGCATGGCCACCACGCAGGAGGCCGCTCCGCCTGAGGTCCAAACCGCGCGCCGCGGCCTGTTCGGCCGCCGGCGCCTGACCGAGGAAGAGAAGCGCGAAGCCTTCTTCACGGCCACGCAGTGGCGCCTGATGTGGCTCAAATTCCGCAGCCACCGCTGGGCGCTGTGGGGACTCCTCGTCATCTCCGTGTTCTACTTTGTGGCGATCTTCGCCGGCTTCTTCGCCACCAACGATCCGGTCACGCGCCGACCCGAGTACCAGTACCTGCCGCCGTCGATCCTGGGCAAGGCGCGCTCGTTCCGGCTGTTCGACCAGGAGGGCACCTTCCGGCCGGTGGTCTACCCGGTGCGCACCAAGCTCAACCTGCAGACCTTCGACCAGGACATCTTCCCCGACCTGGAGAACGAGCGGCCGTTGCGGCTGTTCGCCACGGGCGACCCGTACACGCTGTTCTTCTTCATCGATTCGGACATCCACCTGTTCGGCTCGGGCGACCCGGAGGTGCGCTGGTTTCCGCTCGGCACCGACGGCTCCGGGCGCTGCCTGTACTCGCGCATGGTGCACGGCGCCACCCTGTCGCTGTCGATCGGCATCCTGGCGATCGTCATAAGCTGGGTGCTGGGCGTCCTCATCGGCGGCATCTCCGGCTACTTCGGCGGCGTCGTCGACAACGTCATCCAGCGCGTCATCGAGGTGCTGATGTCGTTTCCCACCTTGCCCTTGTGGATCGCGCTGTCGGCGGCGCTGCCCAGGGAATGGACGGTGATCCAGGTCTACTTCGCGATCACCCTGATCCTGTCGGTGCTGGGCTGGACGGGACTGGCCAGGGTGGTGCGCAGCAAGCTCCTGGCGCTGCGCGAGGAGGAGTTCGTGCTGGCGGCCACCCTGGACGGCTGCGCTCGCCCGCGGCTGGTGGCCCGGCACATGCTGCCGTCGTTCGCCAGCCACCTGATCGTGGTCGCCAGCAATCAGGTGCCCGGCATGATCCTGGGCGAGACGGCGCTCAGCTTCATCGGCGTCGGCCTGCGTCCGCCCGCGGTGAGCTGGGGCGTGCTGCTGCAGGAGGCGCAGAACGTGGAGTCGGTCGCTCTGCGGCCGTGGCTGCTGCTGCCGGCGCTGCTCGTCGTGTTCAGCGTCGTGGCGTTCCAGTTCCTGGGCGACGGCATGCGCGACGCGATGGATCCCTACCGGTGACCGCTGCCCGGGTCGGCCGCCCATGATCACCTTCATCGTGCGCCGGGTCTTCATCATGATCCCGACGGTGGTGCTGATCTCGCTGGTCTCCTTCCTGGTGATCGACCTGCCGCCGGGCGACCTTGCCAGCTCGTACGTCGCGCGCCTGGAGGCATCGCAGGAGGTTTTCAGAGACGAGGCACGGGACATGATCGCCGAGCTGCGCGCCCGTTACGGACTGGACGATCCGTTCTTCGTGCGCTACTTCAAGTGGGCCAGCCGCTTCGCCCGCGGCGACTGGGGCTTCTCGCTCCTGTGGAACAAGCCGGTGCGGCTGCTGATCCAGGAGCGCATCCTGATCACCGTATCCATCGCCTTTCTGACGCTGATACTCAGCAGCGCGATCACGTGGCCGGCCGGGGTGGGGGCGGCGCTGCGCCAATACTCCCTGTTCGACAACATCTTCAGCTTCACCGCCTTCTTCATGATGGCGATCCCGAATTTCCTGTTCGCGCTGATCCTGATGTACCTGGCCTACGAGTGGTTCGACTACCGGCCGGGCGGTCTGTTCTCACCGGACATGGTCGACGCGCCGTGGAGCGTGGCCAAGTTCCTGGACTTCCTGGCGCACATCTGGATGCCGCTGGTGGTGCTGGGATTCGAGTCGATCGGCGGCGGACTGCGGACCATCCGCGCCAACGTGCTGGACCAGCTCCGCATGCCGTACGTGACCACCGCGCGCGCCAAGGGGGTGCCGGAGACGCGATTGCTGGTCAAGTATCCGATCCGGATGGCGGCCAATCCATGGATCTCGACGGTGGGCTGGATCCTGCCGGGGCTGGTGGCGGGCGAGGTGCTGGTTTCGATCGTGATCGGCCTGCCCACCATCGGACCGCTCATGCTGGAGGGACTGAGGAACCAGGACATGCAGCTCGCTGGCGGCATCCTCATGCTGCTGGCCACCCTGACCGTGATCGGCACGCTGATCTCCGACCTGCTGCTTGCGGTGCTCGACCCGCGTATCCGGATCACGGAATGATGGGGATCACGGAGTGAGCGGAGCAGCAGGGGTGGACGCTCGCGACGACGTGGCGCTGATCCCGCGGCCGAAGTCGGTCCGGCGACTGCCGGGCAGGGTGCGCGGGACCCTGGAGTTGAAGGCGGGGCCGGAGTGTGCGGCGGCCGCGGCGGTCTACGCGGAATGCGTGGCGGAGCTGCTGGGCGCCGGGCAGGCCGGATCAGGCGAGGCCGGCTCCGGCGGGGTCCGCATCCCCGTCCACCTGTCGCTGCGCGCGCCGCCGCCTCCAGCCGGCGACCACGGCCCGGAGGCGTACCGGCTGGGCGTGGCCGGCGAGGGCGGCATCGAGGTGCGCGCCGTATCGCACGCCGGGCTGGTGTACGGCATCCACACGCTGCTCTCCCTGGCGCGTCCGCGCGGCGGGGAGGTGGAGCTGCCGGCCTGCGTGATCTCCGACTGGCCGGACTTCCGCCTGCGCGGTCTGCAGGACGACCCGGCCCGCGGGCAGGTTTCCACGGTCGCGGGCTACGAGCGGCTGATCCGCGAGCTCTCCCGCCTGAAGTACAACGTGCTCACCTTCCACACCGAGGATCTGTTCGCCTTCGAGCGCTACCCCACCCTGGGCCGCGCGCACGGCGCCATGGACGCCGGCCAGTGGCGCCGCCTGGTCGAGTACGGCCGGCGCTACGGCGTCGAGCTGTTCCTGACCTTCCAGACGTTCGGCCACGCCGGCCGGGTGACCGGCATGCCGGAGTTCAATCACCTGTCCGACCTGGAAGGCGGCGCCAGCCACTACTCGCCGGCGGTGCCTGCCACCTACGAATTCCTCGGCGACCTGCTGGAGGAGCTGGCGGAGGTGTTCGACGGCGACACCGTGCACGTCGGCTGCGACGAGGTGGCCCTGAGCGACCACGGGCTGCGCTCCAGCGCGATGGTGCGCGAGCGGGGCGCCGCGGCCGTGTACGTCGACCACGTGCGCGCGATAGCGCGCCTGGCGCGCAGGCACTGGCGGCGGGTTCTGTTCTTCGCCGAATTCGCCGACAAACGCTACCGCCCGGACGTTCAGGGAGCGGACGACGACATCCGTGCGCTGCGCGACGAGGGCCTGTCGTTCGTGAACTGGAACTACTACGACTTGCAGCCGGAGGAGTACTTCCCCTTCCTGCACAAGCTGCAGCGCCACGGCGTCGACCAGGTGATCTCGCCCGGGGTGTGGACTTGGCGGCAGCTCTTTCCGAGCTTCGCGCAGACGCGGGAGACGCTGCCGGTGTTCACGCGGCTCGGCTTCCAGGAGGGGATTACCGACAGCATCACCTGCGCCTGGAACGACACGCGCGACTGCTTCCGCGAGCTGCACTGGCTGAACTACGCCTTCGCCGCCGAGCATCAGTGGAACGGCGCCCCGCGGGTCGAGACCGACGAGCCGTTCATCGCCCGCTGGGCACGGCAGTTCTTCGGCGCGCCCACGGATGCGCTCGCGCGCGCCCACGAGTGGCTGGGCGGCCTCAACGCCAAGGCGTTCGCCGCCGCGCGCCACGACCACCGCTACCCGCGCGAATTCAACTGGCGGCCGATGACCGCGCACGCCGTGTTCTGGAACGAGCCCGTGCCGGGCGCCGGCAGCGCGGCGGACGCGACGGCTTCCGAGCGGCTGGCCGGGGAGGCGCGGGCGCTCGAGGGCGAGGTGACCGCCGCCGCGCCGTCGCTGCCGCGCAACCGGGCGGTCGCCGACCTGGTGGCCTACGAGCTGCGCCGCGCCGCCTGGCTGTTCGACAGCGTGCGCTTCGTGGCGGACCCGGACACCGGCGCCGCCGGCCGCCTCGCGCATGAGCTGCGACAGCTCGGCCGTGACTTCGTGCCACGGTGGAACGCGACCAACATCCCGCAGGGGCGGGAGGGGGTCGAGGAGCGGTTCGCCAAGCTGGTCGGGCTTTACGAGCGGGAAACGCGGGCGATCACGCCGTGGGACGGCGGATGGGGTCCGGCCCGGCGCATGCAGACCGGCCCCCATCCAATGTAGAAAAGCGCCATGGCAGCGGACAGGACGAAAGGCCGGCTCGAGCGCGACTACCGTATCACCTGGGTCGACGACAGCGGCATCGGCGCCCACATGGTCAACCCGCCGGTTTCCCCGCAGCGGTTTCGTCACGCCATCGTCGGCGGGCTCGCCGGGACCCAGGTCGACGCGTTCGTGTGCACGGTCGGCCATGGGGCCGGGTACACCACCTCGTACCCGACCGAGGTCGACGGGATGGAGTTCATCGTCGACCGGCTGGAAGCGGGCGCGAAGCTCGGCGGCGTGGATCTCTGGCGTGGCGCCGAGAACCTGCGCTCCCTGTGGGCCGCGGGCCACGACCCCGTGCAGCTCGTGCTCGACGAGTGCAGGCGCGCAGGCATCGACTTCTGGCTGCAGCTCAGGATGAACGACTGGCACCACGTCGACACGTCGTCCGGTGAAATCTATCGGCTGATCGGCAGCGAGTGGTACGAGCGGCACCCCGAATACCTGATCGGCGACGAGGGGGTGGCCGGGTGGCCCGACGAGCTGGCCACTTCCCTGCGGTGGTTCCAGGACTTCGCGCACGAGCCGGTGCGCCGCATCCGGCTCGCGGTCGCGGCGGAGGCCGTCGAGCGCTACGACGTCGACGGGTGGGAGTACGACTTCGTGCGCTGCCCCGGACTGTTCCGCTACGGCCGGGAACGGGAGCATGCCGGTCTGGTCACCGAGCTGATCCGCGACACGCGCGCGATGCTGGACGAAGCGGCGCGCCGCCGGGGACGCCCGCTCGGCTTCTCGGTGCGCGTGCCCAACACCATCGAAGGCTGCACGATGCTGGGCCTGGACGTCGTGCAGTGGATCGAAGAGGATCTGGTGGACATCGTCGTGCCGTGCGCGTTCTTCGCCCAGCACATGGAGGAGGACGCGACGCCGTGGGTGGCCGCCGCGGCCGATACCACGGTGCGCATCCACCACGGCATGGACTCCGCCTACCAGACGGGCGACGTGCTGGGGCTCGGCGTTTCCTACTACCAGGTGCGCGACGCGTACATGCAGGGCCTGACGCCGGAGCTGATCCGCGGCATGGCGGCGCGCCACTGGCGCGCCGGCGTCGACGGCATCTACCTGTTCAACGGCCCCGGGGCCCTCAGTTCCTACGGCGTCGACACCCGGGAGGTGCTCGACCAGGTCGGCTCACCGCGGAGCCTCCGGCACCGGGACAAGCGCTACGCGGTGATGCGCCGGACCGGGTCGTTCCCGAACTGCTATCCGCAACAGTACCGGCTGCCCGCGGAGCTCGGCCCCGAACGCGCGATCTTCCCGATCGACGTCGCCGACGACGTGGCCGGCGCCGGCGCGCGGATCGACCACGTGCACCTGGAGCTGCTGCTGGAAGCGCCGTGCCACCTGGACGAGCTGACCGTCACCTTCAACGGGACACCGCTGCCGTGTCTCAATCCCGTGGAAGCGGGCAAGCCGGCCCCCGATTCCCGGGCCTGGCTGGTCTATGACCTCGCCGGTGCCCCACCCAGGCAGGGCCGGAACGAGGTCGCCGTGTCCGTGAAGCGGGCTGCCCGCCTCGCCGCGGAGATACCCCTGGTGCTCACCGACCTTGAGTTGTCCGTCCGCTACCGGTACCCGCACGGCCCGTTCCGCGAGCCGCCCGGTTACCTCCCGCGCACCTGACCGGCGCGCGGCCGGTCATCTGCCCGCCAGCGCCAGGTGAGGCAGCCGCGCGGCGCCGGGGCGGTTCGCGACGTTGCCGGTCGGATGCTCGTAGCGCACTTCGATCTCGGCATCCTCGATGCTCATCGGCAGCTCGGCGGACGTTCTCTCGTTCACGGCGACGGCGCGCACGGTCACGGTGTTGACGCCGCGCTGCGGCCGGTGATCGATGAGGTCGTAGATCTGCCACCGGCTGATGGTCCCCATGCGGGTGCTCGGACGGATCGGGTTCACCACCGGTACCTCAGTGCCGTTCAGCGTGACCTGCAGGCGGTCGACGACGCTCATGTTGTCGATGTGGAGGAGCAGTCGGCAGGAACGGACCACGTCGCCGGCCGCCGCCACGTCGTCCGCGAAATCGAAGGTCAGCTCGGTGACCTCGCGCGTGACCCGGGCCGGAATCTGCCACTCGGTGCGCAGGCAGTTGGGGAAGCTCGTGTTCGTGCGCATCAGCGCGAAGGTCTTGTCGCGGTGGCGCAGCCGCTCCGGATCGGCGACGTCGTTGACGGCGTTCGGCCCGAAGTCGTGCTTGGCCCCGTAGGTGAGGGCGCTGCCGAACCAGTTGAAGACGTACAGCCCGTCGACGCCGCGGGCATGGTGGCGGGCGGCCAGGCCGCGCACCATCTCGGTGGTCATGCCGGTCATCATCGGCGGATTGTAGAACCAGCGGTTATGGCCGTCGGTGTGGCCGGCCAGGTACCCCTCCTCCAGGCAGGCGATGATGCTGACGCGGGAGCTCCGGCCGAGCTCCACCCATTCGCCCGCGTCGTGCTCCATCTCCTGGGCGAAGAAGGGTGCGGTCACGAGCACGTCGACCAGCTCCTCGGCCACCCACTCGTCCACGTCCAGACCCAGCCGCCGCGCGCCGTCGATGGTCGTGGGCACCCGCACGGCAAGGCCCACGTGGCGGCCGCGCGTCCTTGACACCTCGTCCAGGCCCGCGCGCGTCTCCCGCAGCATCTGCGTGATCAGGTGGGCGTTCTTGCGCTCCTCGCCGAAGCGGAAGTAGCCCGGCACCCGCATGAAGTCGAACAGGAAGCCCGTGCAGTCGTAGCGCTCGCAGACCTCGATGGCGATGTCGCGGCGCAGCGCGCGCACCTCGTCGTGGGCGAAATCCTGCAGCCAGGTCATCGTCTGCTGCAGCGCCGGATGGTCGCTCCAGCCGGCGGCTCCCTCCTTGCCGATCAGGAGGTCGTGCCGCTCTTCGTAGAACGCGCTGCCGCCGAGCCGATAGACGTCCCCGCTGCTGGTGTCGACGTGGTGCCAGTCGTTCATGCTGATCCGGAACCAGGGATCGACCCCGATGCGGCGGGCTCCCTCGACCTGGATGGCGAGATGATCCAGGCCGGCCTGCGCGGATCGCTTGAGGTTCTCGGCATGGTTGAAGTAGCGCAGGTCGCCGAGCGCCGCGCCGCGCTCGTAGCGGTCGACCAGGTACTCCATCCGCGTCTTCTCCGACTTGAACGCGGTCACGTAGCCGGCGTCGGGGCCGATGCCGGCCACGTAGGCGTCCACGGCGCGGCCCTCGAACTCCGCGAACTGCGCCATCTCCACCGTCTCCGGCGTCATCGGCGGATGAAAGGTCGATTCGAAGGTGTGGTTGATGTCCCACATGAGCCGGTAGTGGCGCCCGAGGGGGCCGGCCGGCTTGCCGCTGTGTGCCATGGCCATGGATCGTAGCCGCCTACGGATCGAACCGCCACCGCGCGGGAAGCGGCTCCGGGAAGACGGCCTTCGCGTAGTAGATGCCGGCCGCCTGCTGCTCGACGGGAAGCACCGGGACGCCCACCTTGGCCGGATCATTGGTGGCGACTGGCCGGACCCGGTGAGCGATGGTCTGACGCGGTCCGCCGGCGTGCGGCAGGACCTTCGCCTGGTCCACGACGAACCGCGCCTGCTCCCGGAACGGCACGCGCGCGGCGACCGCGTCGAACACGACCTGGGGCGCGCCGGCGCGAAACCCGAGGTCCGGGTCGATCGTCCACCAGTACAGCGGGTTGCGCGGATGACCGTACGGCGACACGGCCGGGGCGCCGGTCAGCAGCCGGAGCTGGCCGTCCGCGCAGCGAAACGAGGTGAGCGGCGACCGGGTGTTGGGCGCGCCGGGCCAGACGAGCTCCGGTGCCGGCCCGCCGAACGGGTCGTCCCACAGCACCCAGCCGACCCGTTCGCCGCGATCCCGGCGACTGGCGGGCACGCTGCGCGCGGAGACCACCCAGCCGTCGCGCCAGCGGGAGACGCTCGGCTCCATCAGCCCGGCACCGATCAGCGGCCCGCTCTCGACCCATGCGTACCGCCCCTTAGCGGGGTCGAACCGGAAGCGGAGCGCGCCGATGCGGCCGCCGTCGAACGTGTTGAACCCCACCCACTCGTCGCCTGAATCCGTATACGGGACGGGCGGCGTGTAGGTCTGGTGCATCGACCGTGCGTCGGTCGAGCACAGCAGGTAACCGGCGTCGTAGCCCTGCTGGCGCAGGACGGCCGGCGGTGCGGTCAGCTCGATGTCGGCGCCGTCGGCGCGCAACCGGAACTGGGCCCACTCGACCGCGTTCGTGCGCAGGTGCGTGGCGGGATCGCTGTTCCGCATGAATCCCGTGCCGGGATCGATGGAGCGCGCGTGGCGGCCCCACATGGCGACGAAGTGGCCTGCGGCCGGGTTGTCTCCGGCTCCGGCCGGCACGCCGAACACCACGGGGTGGAAGTGACCCTTGACGTGCGGCCTGCCGTCGCCGAGCGCGTCCCAGTCGTCGACCGACCGTGCCAGCACGCCCTCCGCGAGCAGCTTCCCGTCGTAGGCGCCTGCGCGGAGCTGGTAGATGACGCTGCAGTTGTCGTCCGTGCCGCGCCAGCCGCGGGTGGTGTAGATCAGGAGGAACCGGCGTGCGCTGAGTTGGGCGGCGTTGATGTGCCCGGGGTACAGGCCACAGGCCCGCGTCTGGCCCGGCAGGGCGCACTCGTGTATCAGCTTGCCCCGATGCTCGATGCGCGGCGTCATGCCGGCTCTTCGATGACCTCGGCCTGATCCTCGGGACTGTAGAAGTAGGCGCCCGGTTGCCACTCCTTGTCGAGGTCGCCGAGCAAGCGGCGCTGGCGGGGCGTGCAGCGGTCGAGCACCACCGCGGCGTGGCCGTTGAAGTCGAACGTGCGGAAGCACATCTGGCTGTAGCAGTAGATCAGGGTCTTGCGGGCGCGGCGGGCGCGGTTGGTCGACACGCCGTGCCACAGCGAGTGGGGGAAGACGACCGCGTCGCCGGCCTCTGCGCAGAGCTGCACGGCGCCGGGGGTGGAGGTGGTGACGGGGGTGTCGTCTTCGGGATACGGGCGCAGATGGCTGCCGGGAAACAGGGTGAAGTTGCCGCTGCCGGGCCTGCGCAGGTCGGTCAGGAAGTACTGCACCTTGAGCTGCAGGGGCCAGCTCGTCTCGCTCACGCGGATGCGGCGCAGCGCCTGGCCGCCGTCGGTGTGGATGAAGCCCTTGTCCTCGGGATTCGGCGGCCGCACGACGGCCTCGGCCATGCTGAGCTGGATGTAGGGGCCCATCAGCTCGACCACGGGCCCGAAGGTGGCCGGATGGTCGATCAGGTCGATGAAGACCTGGCTGTCCGGCAGGATGTTGCGCCGGTCCATGCCCGGCCGCGCCGTGCCGTCCTGGTTGCGCCGGACCTCGCGCCGGTGAAGCCGGTCGATCTCCCGGATCAGCGCGGCGGTCGTCGTCTTGGGGAAGACTCCCTTCAGCAGCAGAAAGCCGTCGCCGGCCCACCGGCGCAACTGCTCGGGACTCAGAGTGCGGTCGCGGGCCATGGGCAACCTCCTGGCTCGGGCGGGTTTTCGCTTTACGGAACGAAAATTCGGCCGTTATAATAAATAGATCCGGCGAGTGGGAGATAGCGCCGGACAGGGAGGGATGCGATGGCAACGCTTGAACAGACCATCCTCAGCGACATCGAGGACAGCGGCATAGACGCTTCGGACCTCGGCGTCGAGATCCGTCGGGGCAAGGGGCTCCTGAACCGGCGCAAGGTGCTTGAGGTATTCGGCGTGGTGCGTTCGGAGCCGGACCACCAGGCGGTCCTGCGCATGGCGCAGCACCATGCCGGCACCGAGTACGAGTTCAAGGACTCGGTCAAGGTACACGCCCGCACGCACTGATCGGGGTCCGTAACCGGCTGTCGCGGTAGCGGCGGTCGGCGAACCGCGCGCGACAGACGGCTCTCTACCGCGGACGCCGGGGCGGCGTCCGGACGGTCTTCGTGCGCTCGCCATCCGCGACGGCCTTGGGTGCGCGGCCCGCGCGCTTGAGCGCCCCTCTCATTTCCAGCTACCATCTTTCTTCGCGCATGCATGCCGCATCGGCGCTGGCCGACGGGCTACGGGTACGGCATGAGCTGCGCCGATCTCGTCATCGGGACCTTGGCCTGTGTGGGGCCGTCGGGATACTGATCCCGCTCATGCTCGCGAGCGCCGCGTTCGCGGAGGAATCTCCGGAGGGCGGGATCGTGACCCGAGGGCTTGCGGTCGAGACCTTCCCGTGCGGGAACCTGCCCACGGCCTGTCCCGGGACCGCCCGCCGCTTCATCGAGGCGCAATGCGGGATCGTCGTCGCTCCCGACGGCACCCGCCTGCAGGTGCCCGTCATACCGGCCGCCGGGCCGGACCCCGCCGACCTGTACAACGACTGCACGGGCTCAGGCCACAACCCCGCGCATCTGGAGGATCTCGAGACCGTCGTGATCGATGCGGACGGGGAGGAGGTCACGGGGTACCTGTTCGGCGACAACTACTACGAGCTCTACGTCAACGGAACGATCGTCGCCCGGGATCCCATCGGCTTCGTACCGTTCAACTCGGGGGTCGTCCGCTTCAAGGCCAGACGGCCGCTCACCTACGCCGTCAAGCTGGTCGACTGGGGCACCCACCTCGGCGTCGGCATGGAGTACGACCGCTGGAACGTCGGTGACGGAGGCTTCATCGCGCGCTTCAGCGACGGCACCGAGACCGGAGCCGAGTGGAAGTGCCGGGCGCACTACATCAGCCCGCTCGAGGACCGGTCCTGCGTTGCGCCGGGACCCGACTCCTCGGCGTGTCCCGAGCGGCCAACCTGCGTCGAGCGGGACCCGTCTTCGTGCCGGGCGCTACACTTCCCGGTGCCCGAGGACTGGGCCTCCCCCGAGTACGACGACTCGGCATGGCATCAGGCATCCACCTACCGGGCGCGCGACGTGACGAACCAGCGCGCGTACCGGGACTACCGGCGCGAGTTCGGGCGTGCCGACTTCATCTGGTCGCACAATCTCGACCAGGACAACCTGGTGCTCTGCCGGCTGCAGGTGCCGTGACGGAGGCGTCGTCGGGGATCACCGAGCGATCTGAGCAAGTGGCTCTGGTTGCTCGTAGAATCGCTGGGCAACGCGGTACACGCGCGCCGCCATCGATCCATCGATCATGAGGCCCATGACGGCGCCGATCAGCGGCAGGAAACCGAACGCCAGCTTCCAGAGACAGGCCGCATGCAGCTTGGCCGCTACCGCGGCGACCAACTCCTCGCGGGAAGTCGTTTCGTCGTCCTGAGCGCCGCCTGCCCAGAGCAACAGTACGCGCTGGAAGTCGTCGCCCGGGTCGTCCTCGCGGCCGGCGTTCGTCGCGGCCTTCCACCAGATCGCCTGCAGCATCGTCAGGAACATCGAGGCGTCGATGTCCCGAAATCCGAACTGAACGTGCCGAATGGGAATCAGGTTGGTGGCCATCCCGGACGATCCGGCGATCCACCGGGCGGTTCGTGCCGATTCGCCGATTCTCGCCATGCCGCGCGCATCGCGAAGATGCTCCTCGGAGCGGTGCTCGGCGAGAAAGCGCTCAACCGTTCGTCGCATGGAATCCGAGCCGCCCTCCTTCCTGGCTCGATCTGTGCGCGGCGGCCGCGGGATCGCAAAGTCGTCCGGAAGAGGGCGGACTCCCGCAGACTCGAGGTCGCGGAAATACTCCGTCGCAACGTCGTGGAAGCGGAGCGCCAGCGCCACGTCGAGCCGGTACGCGGCGATCGGTCCCATGATCGGCACGAATCCCAGCGCCAGCTTCCAGAAACGGGACGGACGCAGCCGGTGAACCACGGCCTCGGTCAGCTCATCCGGTTCAGGCAACTCGCCACCGAGCTCGCGATTTCCGGGCCGCTGAGCCCAACGATACAGCACGCATTGGAAGTCCCGGCGTTCGTCGACCTCGACTCCCGCAGAAAAGCCGAGCGCCCAGCACTCGTACCGCAGCTTCTCCAGCGGCTTGGGGACACCTCGCCGCATGCGCGCGACATGCACCACCGGAATGAAGTTGTCGATCAGGGCGCCGATCCCCGCCGTCGACCTCATCCACTTGCGGGAGCGGAGAAGATGGCCGACCGCTCGCCGTTGCAGTTCGCGGAGCTCGCTCAGGCGCTCAGGGCGATCTTCGGCGAGAAACCGTTTCACTCGCTCGCGTATCCGGCCGACGCCACGATCGACTGATGGCATGACGCGTCAGAAAGGAATAAATGCGATTCGGTCCCGGTATTCGTCAGCCACGGAAGCATGCCACATCAAGTATAGTTCTTCGATGATCCGACCGACCGTCACGTTGGGCCGAACACAGAGTACGCCAGGAACGTGCCTGTCACCGGTAATGTGGTCCGTGAAATGGCGGGGCATCGTACTCCGGTTTTCAGTCACAAGTACGTAACCGTTCTCCTCCATCCAGATAAGAAGCTCGCTGTCCGGCGTACCGTTCGGAGGCGCTCCCGCATCGCCGACCGACAGGACCTCGATCCGAGCATCAAGGCGGAGAAGCTGTCGCTGGATCACGGGGTTTACATGCTCATCCAGCAGGAAACGAATCACTCAGGGGTCTTGAGGGCAGGAGTTTGCGCCCAAAACGTCTTCCGGCACTCGTCGAGCTTCTTGCGCGACTCGATGATGAAGTCGGGTGGGTTTCGTGCCTGCTCCCGCCAGTCGCGTTCCTGCAGCTCCTTGACCCGACACAGATACTCGTCCACCTCGTCTCTGTTGGCCAAGTAGTAACGAATCGTTGACTGGATTTCATCGCACGTCAGCGTTGGATAGCGCCGCATGAGTTCATCTGTGCGTGCACCGTTGCGATAGTCGCGCAAGACATGCTCAATCCCGATGCGGTGTCCCTTGATGCGAATCGCGCAGTCGTTGACGAAGTCGAAGTAGCTCGCACGTTGCATCGCATACATCCTCGATTGACGATGTGTCGTGAGTATAGCACGGCGGAGTCACCGAGCGATCTGGTTCGGCGAACGTCGTTGCTCGTAGAATTGCTGCGTGAGGCAGTAGAAACCGGCCGCCAGCGAACCGTTGACGATGAGACCCAGCAGTGGTCCCACCACGGGGAGGAAGCCGAGGACGAGCTTCCACAGATGGGGCACGCGCAGCTTGGCCGATACCGCGGCGATCAATTCCTCGGGCGAGGGAACTTCGTCGTCCCGACTCCTTCCTGCCCATTGCAGGAGCATCTGCTGGAAATCGTCGAAGTGGTCGTCCTCGCGGGCGGCTTTGACGCCGGCATGCCAGCAGATCCCCTGCAGCAGGCTCAGGAGCAGGCCAGTATCGATGCGGCTGAGCCACAGGTGCAGAACCGGGACCGCGTAGACCCCGAACCCCCAGGATCCCGCCATTATCCTTGACTGGCGCACTGAGTTCCCCAGTCGCGCTGTCCTGCGGACCTGACGCATCTGCTCCTCGGAGCGGTGCTCTGACAGGTAGCGCCGCACCTCTCTTCGCGTCGATGCAGGGGAGCGGTCCTTCCGCCTGTCTCGAGGCGGTCGAGGTGGCGGCGGGATCGCGAAGTCCTCCGGCAGCGGTCGGATCCCGGCTGATCTGAGCTCGCGGAAGTACTCCCTGGCACGGTCGTGGAATCGAAGCGCGAGTGTCGCGTCGATCCGGTAGGCGGCGACCGGACCAACGATCGGTATAAATCCTAGGGCAAGCTTCCAGAAACGGGAGGCGCGCAATCGGCGCACCACCGCGTCGGCCAGATCCTCGGGCTCGTTGCGCCCCCCGTCCAGGTCGCCCTCGTCGCTTCCATGCCGAGCCCAGCGGTCCAGCACACGTTCTGAAGTCGTGGCGGCCGTCGATCTCGATCCCGGACTGAAAGCCGGTTTCCCAGCACCGGTACCGCAGCGTCTCCAGCAGAGCGGGGGCGCCTTGTAGCGCGCGCCTCAGATGCAGCAGTGGAATGAGGTTCTCGACCGATCCGTCGATCCCGGCTTGCGTCTTCGTAAGCCTGCGGCCGGAACGCAGGTCCGAACGCAACTTCGGATGCCGGCGCATGAAGTCACGGAGGTCGCTCAGGCGCTCGGGGTGTTCCTCGGCAAGAAACCGTTCCACCCGTTCGCGTATCCGGCTGACGCCAGTTGCGTCCATGTGGTGCTCCTGACTTGGAAGGTATGCTTTGCGGGCGGAATGGACAACGAGCTGGTTCGCCCGTACCGCCGGCCGTCGCTCAGCTCTCGGGCGGTTGCGGAAAGGGATTCTCGATCGTCAGGCCTTCGATGGTCTGGCCGTGGCTCAAGCTCTCACTGAGCAGTCCGGCGCAGCCGGCCTCCAGCGCCGCGGCGATGTTCAGCGCGTCGTGAAATCCGTATCGATACCGTGACTGGATGTCCAGAGCGCGGTGGTAGAGCCCCTGGCTCGGTGAGACGGTGCAGAGGGGCAGGAGCACGTCGTCGAGAAAGCGCTGGGCCTGGTCCTCTGTCAGCGGCGCCGCGACCTTGCGGGTCAGGGCGTCGAGCGTCTCCGCTACGACTTGGTGGCTGATCGTCCAGCTCTCCTGCAGCGCCGATCTCACGATGGCCCGGGCCCGGCCCTTCCTGGCCGGATCGCTCTCGTCGAACAGGGCGACGAAGACGCTGCTGTCGACGAAGTTCATGACGCACGATGCCACGAACATCCGTTGCGCGACATTCGTGCATAGTACGGGCGCAGGCGAGGCGCGGTGGCAGACGGGAGATTGCAGCGTTCCGAGCGGGAATACGCGCGGGCGTTGCGCACGGTGGCGGAGGGGACGACCCAGTCCAGGACTCCAGCGACGCTGATTCCCGGCGTATATCCGACGTTCGGCGCGCGGGGGCAGGGCGCGTACATCTGGGACATCGACGGCAACCGCTACGTCGACTGGATCCTGTGCTTCGGCACCATCGTGCTCGGCCACAGCCATCCGGTGGTGAACGCCGCGGCGATCAGGGAGATCGAGGAGGGGTTCGCACTGCCGCTGACCCGGCCGGTGCAGACCGAGCTGGCCGAGACGCTGGTCGATCTCATCCCGTGCGCGGAGCAGGTCCTGTTCATGAAGGCCGGCTCGGAGGCGACCTCGGCCGCCGTGCGGCTGGCCCGCCTGGCGACCGGCCGCGACCGGATCGTGCGGCTGGGCTACCACGGCTGGCACGACTGGTCGTGCACGCGCGATGCCGGCATCCCGACGGTGGTGCGCGACCTCACTCTCACCTTCGCGTACAACGACCTGGACTCGCTGCGCGCCGTGCTGGAGGCGCACCGGGACCAGGTCGCCTGCGTGATCATGTGGCCGTGCGAGATCGAGACTCCGAAGCCGGGCTTCCTGGAAGGAGTCCGGGAGCTCGCGCACGAGCACGGCGCGCTGTTCATCCTGGACGAGATCCGCACCGGGTTCCGCCTGGCGTTCGGCGGCGCGCAGCAGCACTTCGGCGTCGTTCCGGACCTGGCCACCTTCGGCAAGGCGCTGGCCAACGGCTTCACGCTGTCGGTGGTGGCCGGCCGCGCCGACCACATGCGCCACGTGCGCGAGTCGTGGTTCTCGTCGACGTTCAACACCAGCTCGATCGACCAGGCGGCGGCGCTGGCGACGATCGGCGAGCTGCGGCGCACCGACGGGATCGGCCACATCTGGCGGATCGGCCGCCGGCTCATGGAGGGGCTCGACGGCCTGGCCCGGGAGCACGGGGTGGAGGCGAGGGCGGTCAGCCTGCCGCCGACGCCGTACCTGCAGTTCACCTATCGGGATCCCGGCCTGCGCGAGGCGGCCAAGCAGATCTTCTTCACGGAGACGGTCCGGCGCGGGATCTTCTTCCATCCCCACCACCACTGGTTCGTGAGCGCCGCGCACGGTGAGGCGGAGCTGGCGGAGACGCTGGAGGCCAGCGAGCACGGCTTCCGGGCGGTGCGCCGCGCGATCGACACGGGACGGGCGCTGCCCGCGTCCGGCGTCGGAACGCTGGCCGCCGGAGCCCTGGAAGGAGGGGTGCGGTGAGCGAGCGCGCGCTGGCCAATCGCATCCTGGGATACCCGCCGGACGCGCGCCTGCTGATCGTGAATGCCGACGACTTCGGCATGTGCCACACCCAGAACGTGGGCACCGTGCGGGCGATGCGCGAGGGGCTGGTGCGCTCCTGCTCGCTGATGCCGCCGCCGCCGTGGGGGCTTCACGGCGCGCAGCTCCTGCGCGAGAACCCGGACGTGCCCTTCGGCGTGCACCTCACGCTGGTCAGCGAGTTCCGCACCTACCGCTGGGGCCCGCTGCTGCCGCACGGGGAGGTGCGGTCGCTGGTGGACGAGGCGGGTTGCTTCCATCCCGACGACCGGATCCCGGAGCTGGTCGCCAACCTCCGGCTGCACGAGGCGGAGCGGGAGTTCCGGGCGCAGATCGAGTGGGTGCTGGACCGCGGGCTCGCGCCCGCCCACCTGGACAGCCACTACCACGTGCACGAGGAGCGCGACGACCTGTTCGGCCTGACCGTCGACCTGGCGCTGGAGTACGGGCTGGCGTTGCGGACGCGCGACCCGGCGCACATCCGCGCACTGCGCGCCCGCGGCTACCCGACCAACGACCACGACATCCTGGACTCGGGACGGCACCCGCCCGCGGACAAGCCGGTCGCCTTCGCGAAGCTCCTGCGCGAGCTGCCGGAGGGGCTCAGCGAGTGGGCGTACCACCCCGCCGTGGCGACAGCGGAGCTGGAGGCGATCATGGTCGACCCGCGCATTCCCGGCGTCACCGCCGTGCCCGCCGACCGCCAGTCGGACTTCGACTTCATCACCTCCGCGGAGGCGGCGGCAATCGTCGCCGAGGAGGGCATCGAGCTGATCACCTACGCGGACCTGCAGCCCTTCTGGCAGCGGGGCGCGACAGGATGAGCATCGAGTAACACAGCGCCGTGCGCCGGCGCGTCCGGCCGTGCCGCGTGGTATCGTCGCGTCGGCCCGGCGACGGGCGCTCTCGGCATGGTGACGGCGGCGGCGCGACGACTCCCGGCAGCCTTTGCGCTGCACACGGCGGCCGGCAAGCGCCGCGTGATCGGCGTCGTCCTGTTGCTGGCCATCCTGGTGCCGTTCGCGGGGCTCAACCGCCTGCCCAAGCTCGATACGGTGCGCGCCGACCTGGCGGCGGCTCTGGCGCCCACCGCGGAGTGCTTCCAGGGCTTCTGCGTCGAAGCGGATCCGGAGTCCACGTTCCTGGCGCGCTGGTGGCGGTTCTCGACCACCTACCTGCGCCTGGTGGCGATCGGCATGGCGTTCGCCTTCGCCGCCGCGGGCATAGCCGAGGCATTTCTGGTGCCGGGGGTGGGCGACGGACAGCTCCCGGCCGTGCGCACCCGCGGCCGGCTGCGGCGCATCCTCACGGGGCTGGGCATGGGGCCGGTGGTGAACCTCTGCTCGGCCTGCGTGGTGCCGGTGTCCAGCGCCGTGCGCCGGGGCGGACTGGGCGTGGAGGGGGCGCTGGCGCTCGTGCACGGCTCGGCGGTCCTCAACGTGCCGTCGCTGCTGATGATCGCCGTGATCTTCACGCCGGCGATCGGCGCCAGCCGGCTGCTCCTGGGGGCCGCGGCGGCGTTCCTGCTCGGTCCGCTGGTGGCCGCCGTGGCCGGCCGCCGCGATGCCGGCGGCGCGTGCGATCTGGCGCCGCCGTCGCTGCCCGACCCGGCCGCCACCTGGGGGCAGGTGCTGGCCGAGGGGCTGCCGGCCTGGGCGCGCGCCTCCGGCCGCATGGTGCTGCAGATGGGGCCGATCATGGTGGCCGCCGGCCTGGTCTCCGGCGCCGCCGTCCAGGTGCTCAGTCCGGAGACGGTAGAGGCGTTCCTGGGTGACAACGTGGCCGGGATCCTGGTCGCGGCGACGCTCGGCGTGCTGATTAACGTGCCGCTGCTGTTCGAGATCCCGCTCGTCACCGTGCTGCTGCTGCTGGGCGCCGGCAACGCGCCCGCGGCGGCGTTGCTGTTCGCGGCCGCCGCCGGCGGACCGGTCACCTTCTGGGGACTGTCGCGGGCGATTCCGTGGCGCGGGATCGGCGCCTATGCGGCCGGCACCTGGGCGATCGCGGCGGCCGGCGGGCTTGGGGTCCTGGGCGTGAGCGCGCTGCTTCCCGAGCAGCCGGCACTGCGCCTGCAGGCCGTGGAGCTGGGAGAAAGGGCCGCGGTCGCGGCGCCGGATGCGGCGGCGCTCGCCCGCTTCCCGCCGCTACGCTTCACCGACGTCAGCATCGAGTCCGGCGTATCCGGCGACACCTACCACTCGCGCTCCGCGCACAGCCTGGGCGTCAACTGGATCGACGTGGACGGCGACGGGTGGCCGGACCTGTTCGCCGTCGGGGGCGACCCGGAGTTCCCGCCGCGGCTGTTCCGCAACCTCGGCGACGGCACCTTCGAGGCCGCGCACCACCTGCTCCCGGAGCTCCCCGCGTACGAGATGTCGGGTTCGCTCTTCGCCGACTACGACAACGACGGCGATGCCGACATCTACGTCTACACCGACCGGCAGGAATGGTACCTGCACGGCAGCAACGTGCCGGACGGCCCGCCCAACCTGCTGCTGAAGAACCTGCTCGCCGAGCACGGCGGCCGCGTCCCGGCGGGCCGGCCGCTGTTCGAGGAGGTGGCCGCGGCCGCTGGCGTGGACGACCGCGCCGCCGAGCCGTTCGGGGAGCAGCCGGCCTACCGCACCAAGGCGGCGGCGTGGCTGGACTACGACCGCGACGGCTGCGTCGATCTGTACGTCGCCCACTCGGTGATGAACCGGGCCGATCTGGAGGCGCAGCGTGACCGGCTGTACCGCAACCGTTGCGACGGTACCTTCGAGGCGGTGGCGGTGCCGACGAGCGCGCTGCGGTCCGGCTTCGCGATCCTGGCGGCGCACCTGGACGCCGACCTGTGGCCGGACCTGTATGTGGGCAACGTGAGCTTCGACCTGTCGTGGCCGCACCACTGGGACCAGGTGTACCGCAACCGCGGCGGCGCGCTGGAGGAGCTGCCGGCGGAGGCGATCCCGGGCGTGGGCGACGACGCGCAGGCGGCGATGGGCATCGACGTGGCGGACGTCGACCTGGACGGCCGCTGGGACCTGTACATCTCCGACCTGCTGGACGGCACCCCCCACGAGAGCCCGCCGTTCGGGAACGTGCTCTACCTGGGAGGCGAGGGGGCCCTGCTCGACGACAACGTCGCCGTGGCCGCCGGCGTCGCCGGCGACGACTCCTGGGGAGTCAACTTCCTCGACGCCGACCACGACGGCTGGGAGGACCTGTACGTGGCGACCATGATGGGCGCCGGGAGCGAGTTGCTGTTCGCGAACAACCGCGACGGCACCTTCACCAACGTCGCCGCCGGCGCCGGCTACCTCACCGGCGACAGCCGCGGCAGCGCCGTGGCCGACTACGACGGTGACGGCGACCTGGACATCGCCGTGGTCAACCACCACGTGTGCGGCAACACCCGTCCGGCCTGCTCGCTGCAGTTGTTGCGCAACGACACGCCCTCCGACGGCGGCTGGCTGCAGCTCCGGCTGACCGGCACGCGCAGCAACCGGGACGCCATCGGCGCCGTGGTCCGGGTGCGGGCCGGCGAGCTCGCCATGATGCGCCAGGTCAAGGGCGGCTCGGGCGGCCACTCGCAGAGTACCCTGACCGTCCATTTCGGCTTGGGAGAGGCGAGAGTGGCCGACGTGGTCGAGATCGACTGGCCCTCCGGCCTGCGCACCCGCTGGCGCCGCCAGGAAGCGAACCGCCGGATCGAGGTGATCGAGGGGCAAGCCTGCCGCTCCGGCGACCTGGCCGGCTGCACGGAGGTGGATACCGGCCGCTGAACGCGGTTACCGGCGGTTGCTCGGTCGGTCCGACATCAGGGTCGCGACCTGCTCGCCCAAATCTGTGAGGCGATAGCCGGCCTCCAGGCTCAGCGTGAGGCCGAGCGCCTTGAGCTTGCGCACGTTCGCCTTGAAGGCCGGGGTCTCCCAGCCCATCCGCGGCGCCAGGTCGCCGGCGCGGGTGGCAGGCTGGTCCCGGATGAGCGCCAGTACGTCAGCGGTCCAGGGCGTCGCGCTACGGCGGTCGGTCGCCTGCAGGCGCGTCACCACCTCGTCGGCGCTCAGCTCGGGAAGGGGCTTGCCTGCCGGCTCGTCGGTCAGCTCGAACTCGACGCGGGTGACGTTCGCCGAATCCGGCAGCTTCAGAAACGCGGCTACCTCGGCGACGCTGTCGAATCCGGAGCGGCGGAGGTCACCGGCTTCGATGTCGCACAGGCGTACGGGCCGCACATTGGTGACCTTTACGGCGCCGGAGGGGCGCAGCCGGTAGACGCCGCCGACCGCCGCGTGCGGGCGCTTCCAGTTGCGGAACGAAACGGTGATCCGGCCTGCCAAAATCCCCCGGCTGCCTTGTGTGTCGAACTGCATCGGGTGGGTCGCTCAGCGTCTGCGCAACTCGGCGAGCGTATGCTCAACTCGTTCGTGCACGCCGCGATCCGGGTCGGGGCCGGCGACACGCATCGCTTCCCAGGCGCGCTCGAAGTGGCCGGGGCCGGCCTGCAACTCGTCGAGCGCAGACAGGATCTCGCCGAAGTACGCCTGAGTGCGGGCGATCGGCTGCTTCGCTTCCCAGTGCAGGGGAGATTCGGCCGGCTGGTAGCGCACGTCGGCCGACAGGCGGATCGCCTCGGAACGGTTGGGCACGCCGGCGTGCAGCGTCTCGCCGGCGAAGATGAGCGCGTCGCCGGGGTGGTAGTCGGAGCGCAGCCAGCCGCTCTCGGGGTCCTCCTCGCCATCGACCGGCTCGACCGTGCCGGCCACCGGGACGGCGCCGTCCCGGCGCCATGCGTCTGCCTGCGTGGCGGCCGCGGGCACGCCCAGGAACTCCGTCCCCTTCCACCACGTCGCCCACAGGCCGTCGCGGTGCGACCGCCGCCGCAGCGCCAGGCCGCCCACCGACTGGTCGATGTCCATCAGCGGGATCCAGCAGGTGAGCGTGCGCACGGGACGGAAGAAGTAGAAGTCCTGGTGCGCCGGCGTGCTGAAGGAGAAGCGCAGCGGTCCGCCGGCCCCGGCGTCGTCGGCGCGGTCGCCCGGCATGATGCGCAGGCGTGCCGCGCAGTCCTTCCAGACGAACACCTCTCCGCCGATCAGCCGCTGCAGGAACGCGACCAGTTCGGCCGAATGGGCCAGCCGGCAGATGACGCCGTCCTCCGCCACCGCGGAGACGAGCGGCCCGTCCGAGGCCAGCTCGTTCTCCCGCGGCGCGCGGCCCGACCAGACCGGACGGTCCGACCCGGACGCCAGCCCGGCTTCTTCCAGGAGCCGTGCCGCCAGCGCGCGCGCCTCGCCTACCAGATCGGGATCGAGGAGCCCGCGCGCGAACACGTATCCCTCTTCTGCGAGCCGGCGCTGCAGCAGGGCCGGCTCGGCATCGGCAGGAGTCGCCAACAGCGGATTCACGATGGAAGCTCCGGCCATCATAGCCGACACGCCGGGCCTATGGGCTTGGTTCGACGCCGAAACAGCCCAGCGAGGCCCGGCCGTCTCGCAGAGTTGACTTAGGCATGACTAAGTCATATACACTTCCCTCACCATGAAGACCGCGAGTGTCCACCAGGCGAAGACCCACCTCTCCCGGATGCTGAGGGAGGTTCAGGCGGGGGAGACCATCATCATCCTCAACGGCACCACGCCGGTCGCACGGCTCACCGCCATCGACCACCCCGTGCCCCGGCGTCCGAAAGCAGGCACGCTCACGTCGCCGCCGGTGCACTACTCCGCCGACGCGTTTCAACCGCTTTCGGATGAGGATATGGGCGAGTGGGGCCTGTGAACCGCTACCTGTTGGATACCTGTACGTTTATCTGGCTGTGCACCGAGCCGCAGCGGCTCTCGGCGACGGCCACGGAAGCGATCGACGCCCCGGAAACCGTTCTGCTGTGGAGCGATGTGTCGGCTTTGGAAATCGCACTCAAGTGGAGCGCCGGCAAGATCATCCTGCCCGATCCCCCCAGGCACTGGATCGAGCAGCAGATCGCGGCCTGGAGCATGGACTGCCTGCGCCTGCAGCGGAACGACATCTATCGTGCCTCCGAGTTGCCGGCGCTTCACCGTGACCCGTTCGACCGCCTGCTGGTCGCAGCCGCGCTCGGCGCAACGGCCACGATACTCACGCCGGATGATGCGATCCACGCGTACCCGGTAAGCTGCCGCTGGTAATACGCCCGTGGCGAGTCGCGACCCCGACGTCCGGGACCCGATCCTCCTGCCGGCGCCGCAGCGCCTTCGGCGGGAGCACGGCGGCCACCGGCTCCGGCCCGGCAGGCTTATCCATCTGACCGGAGGGGAACGGACGGCGCTGCTGCGTATCGGCGCCGCGATGCGGGACGCGCTCGACGGGGCCGGCGCGAGCTGGCAGCTCACCGCGCGCGGCGGATCCGGACCGGAGATCGGCGCCACGGTCGCCGTGGACCCGGCCCGCGTGAGCCGGGCGCAGGGGTACGTGCTCACCATCGGCCCGGAGCGCATCGACATCGCCGGCCATGACGAGGCGGGCGCCTTCTACGGGGCGATGACGCTACGGCAGATCGTGCGCCAGGCACAGGGCGGCGTCCTGCCGTGCCTGCGGATCGCCGATCACCCCGATATCGCCCAGCGCGGCCTGATGCTGGACATCAGCCGCGACCGGGTGCCGACCATGGAGGGCCTGTGCGGCCTGGTCGACCTGCTGAGCGAATGGAAGGTCAACCAGCTCCAGCTCTACACCGAGCACACCTTCGCCTACCGCAACCACCGCGAGGTGTGGGCCGACTGGTCGCCGATGACCGGCGAGCAGGTGATGGAGCTCGACGCCTACTGCCGCGAGCGCTACGTGGAGCTGGTGCCGAACCAGAACACCTTCGGGCACCTGGCTCGCTGGATGGTCCATCCCCGCTACCGCCCGCTGTGCGAGGACGATGATCCGGCGGTCTTCCTCCCGCACCGCGGCCTGTACGGCACCCTCTGCCCGACCGATCCCGGCTCGATCGCGCTGGTGGACGAGTTGCTGGAGGAGTTGCTCCCGCACTTCACGAGCCGGCAGGTGCACGTCGGCTGTGACGAGGCGCGCGTCGGTCTGGCCCGGTCGCGCCGCATCGTCGAGGAGCGCGGCGCGGGACCGGTCTACCTGGACTACGTCCGGCAGGTGCACGAGCTGGTGCGCCGGCGCGGGCTCACCACGCAGCTCTGGGGGGACGTGCTCATCAGCCACCCGGAGCTGGCCGCCGAGATGCCCGCCGATGCGATCCCGGTCATGGAGAACTACTCGGCGGACGCCCCGTTCGACACCTACGCGGAGACGTGCGTGCAGGCGGGGCTGCCGTTCTACCTGTCGCCGGGGATCAACTGCTGGAGCACGATCATCGGCAACACGGCCACCGCGGTGGCCAACATCCGCCGCGCCGGCCAGAGCGCGGCGCGCCACGGCGCGGCTGGCGTCCTCAACACCCACTGGGGCGACAACGGGCACTGGCAGCACCTGCCGGTGGCGTTCCCGGGCTATGCGTACGGTGCGGCCATGAGCTGGGCGCCGGCGGCGAACGCGGACCTGGACCTGCCGGCCGCGCTGGACGCGCACGCCTTCCGCGACGCGGCCGGGGTGATGGGCCGGCTGGTCTGCGACCTCGGCGACGTGTCGCGCTGCCATGGCGCGCTGGCCGGCTCGCACGGGCCGCTGACGGCCTGGATCCTCATCGGCCTGCCCGGCATTCTGGAGCAGCTCGCGGGGCTGACCGAAGAGGCGCTGGGCATGGCCGGGGAGCGCCTGGAACAGGTGATGGCGCCGCTGGCCGCGGCGCGCATGGACCGGCCGGACGCGGAGACGGTCGCCGCCGAGCTGCGCAACGGCGCCGGCCTGTACCGCCACGCGCTGCACCTGTGGGCGGCGCGTATCCGGACGCACGGTACCGCCGTGGCGAAGCGCGAGCTCTCGAGCGACGCGGAAGTGTGGCCGCGCCGCACCATCGACGCCGAGTACGCCGCCCTGCCGGCGCCCGCGCGCGCGGCGCTGGAAGCGGAGCTCGCCCCCTTGGTGGACGACTTCCGGCGGCTGTGGCTGACGCGCGACCGGCCCGGTGGCCTGCACGACAGCACCGGCCGCTTCGAGCGGCTGCTCGCCGCCTACCGTGGGGACGATCCGTAGCCGCGAGCGCACCGGCCGCGCGGGCGGCCTCGCCTGATACCGGACTGACGCGTCGCGCGTGATGAGGCGTATCATGGCGACGGAGAGCAGATGCGCTTCTTCAACGCGGCCGGTCCGGTCAGTCCGGGGATGCACTACCACGTCCCACCCCTCTCCCGGATCGATGTCGACGACCTGATGCTCGTGCAGACACGCGCCTACATGGATCGGTGCGCGGCGACGGAAGGACACCTGGTGATCTTCGACCGGCGCGAGGACAGGTCGTGGGCGGAGAAGCTGTACCGGCGTGACGAGGCCGAAGGCGGCAGCCGGGTCACGGTGTGGGGAATGTGATCGTACATGCCTGACCTGACCAGACGCCGGCTGCCCATCGGCATGCAGACGTTCGGCGAACTGCGGGAGCGGAACTGCTACTACGTGGACAAGACGGAGTACGTGTGGCGCTTGACCGAGGAGGGCAAGCACTACTTCCTGTCGCGCCCGAGGCGCTTCGGCAAGAGCCTGCTGGTGGACACGCTGAAGGAGCTGTTCGAGGGCAACGAGCCGCTGTTCGCGGGACTGGACATTCACGGCCGGTGGAACTGGACCGTCCGTCACCCGGTCGTGCGTCTGGACTTCGGCAGCGGCAGCTTCCGGGAGGCCGGCTATCTGCACACGAACGCGATGGCGCAACTGGAAGCCGTCGCCGAGGAAGCCGGCGTCGCCGCCCGCTACGACACGGCGCCGGAGCGCTTCCGCGACCTGCTGCGAAAGCTGCATCGGCAGGCGGGGCGGCGCGTCGTCGTGCTGGTCGACGAGTACGACAAGCCGATTCTGGATGCGCTGGATACGCCTGAGATCGTCCGCGCCAACCGCGACTACCTGCGCGGCCTCTACGGCACGATCAAGTCTGCCGACGCGGACATCCACTTCAGCTTCCTGACGGGGGTGAGCAAATTCACCAGGGTCAGCGTGTTCTCCGAGCTCAACAACCTCATCGACATCACCCTGGAGCCGGCGCATTCGGGTATCTGCGGCTACACGGACCGCGATCTGGATACCGTGTTCGCGGCGGAGCTGCCAGGTCTGGATCGGGACGAAGTCCGTCACTGGTACAACGGCTATGGCTGGCTCGGCGCGGAGAAGGTGTACAACCCGTTCGACATCCTCCTGCTGTTCCGCCGGCGGCGATTCGGCGCCTGGTGGTTCGAGACCGCGACGCCGTCGTTCCTGATCGAGACCCTGGCCCGGCGCGGGGTCCGTTCCGTCGACCTGGACGGCATGCTGAGCAGCGGCGACCTGCTGTCGGAGTTCGATGCCGACCGCATCGCCCCGGAGGCGCTGCTGTTCCAGACCGGCTACCTGACGATCCGTGGCACCGAGCGGCGCGGCAGCGACACGTACTATCGGCTCGGCTACCCCAACCACGAGGTGCGCCAGAGCCTCAACGCGAGCCTGCTCAACCATCTGCTGGGGTACTCGCACCGCGTGGCCGAGCACCGCACCCGGCTCTACGACGTGCTGAAGGCCAACGACTTCGCCGGGCTCGAAGCGCTCTTGCAGTCGGTCTATGCCGGAATCCCCTACGAGTGGCACACCAATAACGACATCGCTGCCTACGAGGGGTACTACGCCAGCGTGTTCTACTCGTACTTCACGGGGTCGGGGTTCGACGTCCGGGTGGAGGATTCGAGCAGCCGCGGGCGGCTGGACATGGCGGTGCCGTTCAACGACACCGTGTACCTGTTCGAGTTCAAGGTGGTGGAGCTGGCGGCGGCCGGAGCGGCGATGGCGCAGCTCCGGGAGAAGGGCTACGCGGACAAGTACCGAGGCCTGGACGTGCCGATCTACCTGGTCGCCGCGGAGTTCAGCAAGGTCGCCCGCAACCTGCACGCGTTCGCCGTGGAGCTGGCCTGACCGGCACGGCGGCCGGGTCCCCAGCGAGAGCCCGGCGCGCGCCGGCCTTGGACACGGACTTGAGATTCGGGTTCTGATTGGCACTCGTCATGGCACAAGGCAAGAAGGACGACGCCGAGAAACCGAAAGCCAGCACGACCGCCATCCTGGTGGCGGCGGTCCGCGCGGCGCACCTGATCTGGAACGATCCGCCGCTGTTCTCCGACACCTACGCGCTGCAGATGGTGACGCCGTTCTGGCGGCAGGTCGCCAAGCGGCGGTGGCTCAAGTGGCTGATCGCCGACGTGGTGCTGGGGGTGCTCAAGCCCATCCACACCGAGGCGATCCTGCGCGTCCGCTTCACCGAGGAGCGGCTCCGCGAGGCGATCGCCGACGGCGTGCGCCAGTACGTGATCCTGGGCGCCGGGCTGGACTCCTTCTCCCTGCGGCAGGGGGACCTGGCCGACGGCCTGCGCATTTTCGAGGTGGACCAGCCGGGCTCGCAGGCGATGAAGCGCGAGCGCCTCGTCGCCATCAACGGCAGCGTTCCCGACAACCTGGTGCTGGTGCCCGTGAACTTCGAGACCGACCATCTGGACGCGGAGCTGCGCAAGGCCGGCTTCGACGCCGAAACGCCCACGTTCTTCTCATGGCTGGGAGTCACCTACTACCTCACCGGGGAGGCGATCAGCGATTCGCTCGACCGTGTCTCCTCGCTCGCCCCGCCCGGCAGCCGGATCGTCTGCGACTACAAGTATCCTCACGACCTGGTCCCGGCGGAGGGCATGGAGTTCGTCCAGAAGCTGGAGAAGTTCGTCGCCGGACGCGGGGAGCCGATGATCTCGACCTTCACGCCCGACGCGATCAACGCGGAGATGGCGCGCGTGGGCTTCCAGGAAGAGGACAGCGTCTCGCCGGACGAGGCGGACAAGCGCTACCTGCAGGGGCGCACGGACATGGACGCTCCCGCCCCCGGGTTCGCGTTCGCGCTGTTCAAGAAATAGCCTGCCGGACGCAGCACGCATGGACACGGTTCGGATCGGCGTTGTCGGCCTCGGCGGCATGGGGGTCAGGCACGCCCGCTCGCTCCTGGCGGGGGAGGTGACCGGCGCCGCGCTCACCGCGATCTGCGACGTCCGGCGGGAGCGGCTTGCCTGGGCCCGGGAGCACCTGTCGTCCGAGCCGGCGTGCTTCGATGACCTCGATGCCTTACTGAACGCCGGCGTGGCCGATGCCGTCATCGTCGCCACCCGCCACTACCAGCATCCGCCGCTCGCGATCCGGTGCTTCGCCGCCGGCATGCACGTGCTGACCGAGAAGCCGGCCGGGGTGTACGCGAAGCAGGTGGGGGAGATGAACCGGGCAGCGGCGGCCAGCGGCAAGGTCTTCGCCATCAATTACCAGATGCGCACCGACCCGCTCTATCGCAGGCTGAAGGAGATGGTCGAAGGCGGCGAGCTGGGCGAGATCAAGCGCACCAACTGGGTCATCACCGCCTGGTACCGGCCGCAGAGCTACTACGATCGCGACGACTGGCGCGCCACCTGGGCGGGCGAGGGCGGCGGCGTGCTGATCAACCAGGCGCCGCACCAGCTCGACCTGTGGCAGTGGTGCTGCGGGATGCCTGCGCGCCTGCGCGCTTTCTGCTACTACGGCAAGCACCACGACATCGAGGCGGAGGACGACGTCACGGCCTTCGTCGAGTACCCGAACGGCGCCACCGGCGTGTTCGTGACCTCCACGGGAGACGCCCCTGGCTCGAACCGCCTGGAGGTGACCGGCGACAACGGCAAGGTCGTGGTCGAGGACGGCCGGCTCACGTTCTGGAAGCTCGACGTTCCCGAACCGCGGTTCAGGCGCGAACATCGGACGGGGCCCGATCAACCGGGGTACACACGCGTGGACGTCCCGGTCGCGGGCCGGACGACCGGGCACGCCGGCATCACGCGCAACTTCGTGGAAGCCATCACCGGCGGCGCCTGTCTGCTCGCCCCGGGCCAGGAGGGGATCCGTGGGCTGTCGATCTCCAACGCCATGCACCTGTCGGCGTGGCTCGACGACTGGGTGACGGTGCCGCCGGACGAGGACCTGTTCTACGAGAAGCTGCGGGAGCGAGGAGCGGGATCCGGCGCCGGCGCCTGAGGCGGCTGGGGCAGGCTCGGTCAGGGCGAGTCCGGGCGCTCCCCGATGACGGCAGCGCTGCCGGGGATGTCCGCCAGCAGTCCGTGCAGCGCCTGCGCGGCAACGGCGAACCGGTCCGCCTTGGACTGGAGCGGGCGACCCGGCGCGGGCTTCAGGTGCGGTTCCAGCGTGAGATAGCCCGCGAAGCCGTCCGCGAACGCCTCGGACAGGATGCGCGCCACGTCGCCCGCACCTTGTCCGGCCGGGACCACGGTACCGTCCGGCCGCGCGTCCTTGACGTGGAAGTAACCCAGGTACGGCTTGAGCTTCGCCCAGCAGTCCCGGTAGGGCCGCTGTCCGCACTGGACGAAGTTGGAGAAGTCGAAGGCGCAGACCAGCGATGGCGAGTCGATCGACGTGAGCAGGTCCAGCACGCGGTCGCCGGTCTCGCCGTAGATGTTCCGTTCGTTCTCATGCGCGAGCCGGGTCGCCGTCGCAGCCGCCACTTCGACCAAGCGGGCGAGCCAGTCGAGGACCTGGGTTCGGTGGGTCGCGGCATCGGAGCCTTCGGGCGGATAGAAGGAGAACACCCGGATGTAGGGCGCCTCCAGGATCTCCGCGTACTCCAGCGCGCGGCGCAGGCCGTCGAGCTGTTCCTGGAAGTCGCCGGTGAGCGGGAACTTGCCGAGCGGCGAGCCGACTGCGGAGAAGCCGATCCCGTGGTCGGCCGCCCGCCGCTTGATATCGCGGACCTCGCCGGCGCGGAGCGCCAGCACGTTCCTGCCCCAGGCGCCGCGGAGCTCGATGTTGCCCACGTCGTTCCGTTCGAGCTCCCGGATCTGGACGTCCGGATCGTCGTCGATCTCGTCGGCGAAGGCGCTGATCAGGTTCATGGAGGGCTGGGAGTGTGGCGGAATGGCCGTGCGAGCGGCAAGTCGCACACGCGGCCGTGCCGCTCGGTCAGGTGCCGCGTGCGCGCCGGGCAGCGCGGCGCTGCCGCAGCTCCTTCAGCAGCGAGCCCAGGGCGGCGAGCACCAGGGTCAGCCCCCCGGCGAAGATGAACAGCGCCAGCGTCGTCACCGGTCCGATCAGCAGCGCCCCGGCGGCCAGCGCGGCCACGACGCCGGCGGTCGTCCACTCGGCAGCACCCAGTCGGCGGATGCCCACCACGTGGACGCGCATCGCCAGGAAGCAGGTCAGCCACGCGGCCAGCCCGGCGAACAGCATCCGCGGGCCCGTCAGCACGCGCCTGCCGGCGCCATCCGGCTCCACGTGGCCCAACGCCGCCAGGCTCACCTCCACGGCCGCCGCCATCACGACCACCGCCAGCGTCATCGGCAGGTGCAGGTAGGTGAGGATCTGGCCGCCGCCGACCCGTCCTCGCAGCTCGGAGCGATCGAGCAGGCGGAAGTAGAACCACCAGATGCCGACCGGCAGGGCGAAGCCGACCGCGAACGCCATCCGCGCTTCCTCCGCGTGCACGCCGCCGATCACCACGCCCAGCACCGCCTCGCCCAGGACGATGATCGTGAACAGGCCCAGCCGTTCCGGGAGATGGGACGGGTTCGCCGGCCAGCGACCGAGGCCGGACACGGCCAGCAGGGGCGCCAGCAACTCGGCGCCGACGGCTGCCAGGTAGAGAGGCTGCTGCCACGCCTCCGGGGACAACTCCAGTGCTCCCCAGGCCATCGCCGACACGGCGAAGCCGATCATGAGAAACCACGTGAAGCGGCGTGCGGCGGGCACCCGCACGTGCGCTTCCAGATAGAGCAGCACCAGCACGACGCGCGCGCCGAGCTGCGTGCGGGTGAAGGATGCGGCGTGCTCGTCCAGTCCGGATTGCACGTAGAGCGCGGAGCCTGCCAGGGTGAACATCAACAGCAGCGTGAGGAGCGTCTGCAGGACGCTGCCGTCGTCGAACCGCGTGGCGTAGGTGGTGTGGCCGGCCCACACCAGGAACAGCGGCAGGTACAGCGCCGTCACCTGTCCCAGCGTGGGCAAGTCGGGATGGGCCACCAGGTGATGGGTCAGCCCGGCGATGTTGATGACGAAGATCAGGTCGAAGAACAGCTCCAGCCAGGTCGCCGAGCGGCCCTCGGCCGGCCGGCGGTCATCCCGGCCGCCGTCGCCCACGAGGTCAGCCATGGGTACTACCGGAGCGGCCCGCGCCCGCGGATGTCAAGGAGCCGGCCGCACGCGACGCGCGGTTGACCGACGGCCGGCCCGCGGGACAGGCTGACCGCCTACAACCGCCGCGGTACAGGGAGTCGCGCTGGATGCTGCCCGTCGCCGAACAATCGCCCGTGAAGCCGACGTTCGCAGAGCGGCGCCTGTCCGTGGCGAAGCGTTTCCGGCGCGACCGGGTCTACCTGCTCATGCTGGTCCCGGTGATCGCCTTCTTCGTCATCTTCCACTACGTGCCCATGTACGGGGCGCTGATCGCCTTCAAGAAGGTGGCTCCGGGCAAGGGATATCTGGCCGGCGAGTGGATCTGGTTCGCCAACTTCGAGCTGTTCTTCAACTCGATATTCTTCTGGCGGCTGCTCCGCAACACGTTCGTGCTGAGCTTCTATTCCATCCTTTTCGGCTTCCCGATTCCGATCCTGTTCGCGCTCGCCCTGAACGGCATTCGCCGGCCGTACTACAAGCGCTTCGTGCAGTCGGTGTCCTATCTGCCGCACTTCATCTCGACCGTGATCGTGGTCGGCATGATGGTCAACTTCCTGTCGCCCGTGAACGGCGTGGTGAACCGGATGATCGAGGCGGCAGGCGGCTCCCCCATCCATTTCTTCAACAGCGTGCGCTGGTTCCGGCCGCTGTTCGTCGGCTCGGAGATCTGGCAGAGCTTCGGCTGGGGATCGATCATCTACCTGGCGGCGCTGACCACCATCAACCCGGAGCTGTACGAATCGGCCACCGTCGACGGCGCCTCGCGCCTGCAGCGCATGTGGCACATCGACCTGCCGGGCATCCTGCCGACGATCATGATCCTGCTCATCCTGCGGATGGGCAGCATTCTGGCCGTGGGCTTCGAGCGGATCATCCTCATGTACAACCCGGCCACCTATGAGGTGGCCGACGTCATCCAGACCTACGTGTACCGCCGCGGCGTGCTGCAGGCCGACGTGAGCTACGCCACCGCGATCGGCCTGTTCAACTCGACGATCAACCTGGTCTTCCTGGTGGTCTTCAACCGCGTCAGCAGGCGCATCACGGAGATCTCGCTGTGGTAGCCTCCCGGCGCGGCTCCGACCTGGCCTTCGACGGCGTCATCCTCCTGGTCTGCCTGGTCGCCGTGGCGGTGGCGCTGTACCCGTTCATCTACGTCCTGTCGGTCTCCATCAGCGACGCGGAGGAGGCATTCAGGGGGAAGGTGTGGATCGTGCCGGCCGGCCTGTCGGTCAAGGCCTACGAGATCGTCCTCGACAACCCCGGCATGTGGCGCTCCTACTACAACACGGTCTGGTACGTCGTGGTCGGCACCGCCGTCAACATCACCATGACGATTCTGGCCGCGTATCCGCTGTCCCGCCGCGATCTGCTGGGCAAGAACCTGATCATCACCATGATGGTGCTGACCGTCTATGTGTCGGGCGGCTTGATCCCGTTCTACCGGCTGGTGAAGGAGATCGGCCTGTTCAACACCCGCTGGGCGCTGGTCCTGCCGACCGCCGTCTCGTTCCTGTACATCATCATCCTGCGCACCTTCTTCCGGTCCCTGCCCGACGAGCTGGAGGACGCCGCGATCGTCGACGGTGCGGGGCCGGCGACCGTGCTGGTCCGCATCGCCCTGCCGCTGTCGAAGGCGGCGCTGGCGACGCTGGTGCTGTTCTATGCCGTCGGCCACTGGCAGGCGTTCTTCAACGCCATCCTGTTCATCACCAAGCAGGACCTGCATCCGCTGCAGGTGTATCTGCGGCGCGTGGTGATCATGAACGACCCGGCGCTGATCGACTCCGTGGACGAGTGGGTACGGCACGTCAACACCTCGGCGATCTACGAGCAGCTCAAGTACGCCTTGATCATCGTGTCGATCCTGCCTATCATCTGCCTTTACCCGTTCCTGCAGAAATATTTCGTCAAGGGCGCCATGATCGGCGCCCTGAAGGCGTGATCGGCGCCTCGAAGGCGTGATCGACACCACCATCATGTGAGCTAAGGGGGTAACGGAGGCGACCGAATCCGCAATTCAGCAACACGTCGACAGTCCAAATAATCGACAGTGCAATAGCACGAGGAGCGATCCATGAAACTGCGTTCGATATGCGCGCTGCTGGTCATCGTGGCAGCGTTTGGCTATGCCGCCGGCACCGAGGAGGCGGCGATGGCAGACCCGGTCGAGGTCTCCATCATGACGGTGGAGAACTACTACGCGCCGGCCCCGTACTCGAACGGCCTGCCGATCATCGAGGCATACCGCGAGATGGCCGAAGCACGGTTGGGGTTCCCGATCGTCTTCGAGTTCATCACCTACACCTGGGCGAACTATAACGAGCAGAAGGAGATCGTGCTCGCCTCCGGCTCCGATCTGCCCTGGTTCATCTGGAACGTGCAGGACCACCAGAAGTGGGGTGAGGCCGGCGTTCTGGTCGACCTGCTGCCGCTGATCGAGGAGCACGCGCCGAACATGCGGGCGGAGATGGCGCAGCGTCCGATCCTCAGGGCGGTGCCGATGACGCCCGACGGCAAGATGTACGGCTACGCCATGGTCAGCCCGCCGCAGTACATCAACGGCGGCGGCGTGACCATCCGCAAGGACTGGCTGGACAAGCTCGGCCTGGAGCCCCCCACCACGTCGATGGACCTGCTGGCGGCGGTGCGCGCCTTCCGCGCCAACGACGTCAACGGAGACGGGGAGAACAACGAGCTGCTGATCAGCGTGAACCGGTCGCAGCACCTGACCATGGGCGCCTGGTACGGCCTGCAGCTCTGGCGGTCCGGCGGCTTCCAGGCCGACAGCGACGGCCTGGTTTCCTACTCCTGGATCTCGCCGCGGGCCAAGGAATATCTGCAGATGATGCAGGACATCTACACCGAGGGCATCCTGGACCCGGACTTCATGCAGATGAACACGGAGAAGTTCGTCGCGCGCATGAACAGCAACCTGGCAAGCGCCACCATCGGCTACATGGGCACCGCCGCGTCCTACAACGAGACGTACGACCCGGCGCCGGGCGCGGAGCTGATCAGCCTGCCGGTCCTGATCGGGCCGCATGGGGATCAGTTCATGGAGCTGGCACCCGGCGTGGACATCCCGACCTCGATCTCGCGCGACGCCGACCCGGTGGCCGCGATCATCATCTACGACACGGCGCGCAGCCCCGAGGGCGGCGTCAACAACGTGTGGGGCATCGAGGGCGAGACCTGGGAGTGGGGCGAAGACGGAAAGCGGACGTGGACCCAGAAGCTCATCGACAATCCCGACGGCCTGAGCACCGGGCAGGCGTTCAGCGCCATGGGCGGCCGCCGCAACTTCCTGCGCGGCCACTCCTACGACAGTTGGGAGGCGCAGTGGTCGTCCGACCGCTTTGCGCCGATGCGCGCGGCACGGCCCTTCCACCGGGTGGACATTCCGTTCACGGAGGGGCTGCAGACCGACTTGGCGGACCTCGACATCGTCGCCCGCTACATGCCCGACATCCAGACCTACGTCGACGAGAACGTCGCCAAGTTCATGATCGGCGAGCAGAGCCTGGACAAGTGGGACGAGTTCGTGGCGACCGTGAAGGAGCTCGGCATCGACCAGATCATCGCCGTACGACAGAAGCAGGCCGACCGCTTCATCGACATCGTCGGCGACCGGTATCCGTGGCGCTAGAGGGTAGCGCCCCCGCCGCGCGATAGCCTGGGGCGATGGTTCCCTTGCGCGGGGACCATCGCCCATTTTGCATGCGACGACTTGCACGCGCCCCCGGCGCCATACGCATCGGCCACTGGCGGCATGCCGCGGACGGCTTCCGGACGCTCGCCTACCCGTTTCGATGCGAGGGGGGATCGTACGACCTCTACCTGCGGCAGACCGGGTACTGGCCGTCGATCTACTCGCTGGTGCGGGTGCGTGTCGATGACGGACCGTGGGTCGAGTACCAGACGTACCGGACGCTCTCCGAGGGCGACCCCAACGCCCCCGCCATCCTCACCGGCCGGCGCTCCCCGGCCCGCACCGCGGCCGCGCACGCGGATTCGGGCCACTGGTGCATGGTGACGCGCGCCGAGCTGACGGCCGGCGAGCACACGGTATGGGTGCACCAGCCCATGGAGCCCGGGTACTGCCCCCTGTTCCTGTTCGACCACGTGGAGTTGCGCCCGACGGCGACCACGGCGACCGACTGGCGCTGGGGCATAAGCGAGGGGTACCGGTCCGGGCTGGCCGCGAATCGGCAGATTCGCGCCGCGCTGCGCACCGCCGAGGACGCGCGGCGCTACCAGGAGCGGGTGCGCGCCAACTTCGAGCGGACCGTCGGACCGCTGCCGGAACCGGGCGAGCTCCCGAGCCGGACGACCGGCGTCACGCGGCACGCGGGGCTCCTCATCGAACGGCTCTGGTTCCAGAGCCGGCCGGGACTCTACGTGACGGCCAACCTGTATCTGCCGGACGAGGCCGCCGGACCGTTGCCGGCCGTCCTCTACCTGCCCGGCCACGCCGCGAACGGCAAGGCGAACGAGCCGTACCAGGTCATCTGCCAGTGCCTGGCGCGCAAGGGCTACGCGGTCCTCAACATCGACCCCGTCGGCCAGGGCGAGCGCGGGCCGTACTACGCGCCGGGCAACAACCACGAGTGCCAGGGCATCCAGGGGTTCCTGCCGCGCGACCTCAATCCCATGTACTTCATCCACGACGGGGTGCGGGCGATCGACTACCTGCAAGGGCGTCCCGAGGTGGACGGCACCCGCATCGGGGTGACCGGTATCTCCGGCGGCGGGGTGCAGACCATGATGCTCGCTTCATACGACCGGCGGGTCACGGGGGCGGTTGCCATGGGCTCCGTGGTGCAGATGGAGTGCCTGCTGTGGAGCAGCTACGATCCGGACGGCACCTTCGACGACGGCATCCGGGAGTACGGATGCACCACCGCGGACCTGGTCGCGTGCATCGCGCCGCGCGGATTCGTGATCCAGAACGGCGCGCACGATCCGGGGTTCCCGGTCGGCAGCGGGCAGCGGGTCTACCGGGACGTGAAGGGCGTGTGGGCGGCGTTCGGAGCGGAGGACCAGGTGGCCTGCGATGCGCCGGACGCCGGCCACGAGGTTAACCGCGCGATGCGGCGCAACGTGTATCGGTGGTTGAACCGGTGGCTGGACAACGAGTCCGCGGGACTGGACGATCCGCCGTTCGAGGTGCTGGACGAGCGGGACCTGCAGGTCACGGCCTCGGGGCTGGTGGACACCGACTTCGCCGACTCGGAGTCGGTGTGGAGCCTGCGCAGGGCGATCGTCGAGCGGCAGGCCGGCGCGCTCGAGCGGCGCCGGCTGGAAGCGCTGGCGTCTCCCGCGCGGGCGCGAAGCTATGCCGCGGAGATGCGCGACGCGGTGCGCGGCGTCTTGAAGATCGGTTCTCCAAGCCGCGACTGCGGCGACGTGGCGCTCGTCGCGGCCGGTGGCGCGAACGGCGAACCTGCCGCCGGACCGGCGGAGCGCATGTGGTTCGACACGGAGCCGCCCATGCGGGTCTCGGCGGATCTGTGGGTTCCCGCGGCCGGGGAGGGGCCCGCCGCGCACGCGCCGGCCCTCGTCTACCTGAATCAGCGGTCCACCGGTCCGGACGCGGCGTGGCTGGAGGCGGTGCTGGCGAGCGGGTGGGCCGTGCTGGCCGTGCACGCGCGCTGCAACCGCGTCGAGCGCGGCACCTCGGCCGTCTACGCCGGCCGCTATCCGCTGGCCATGAAGGCGGCCGACCTGCTGCGCGCGGCCGAGGTGCTGCGGGCCTGCGACGGCATCGATCCCGGCCGGCTGGTCTACGTCGGCGCGGACGGCCATGCCGGCATCGCCGCCCTGTTCGCGGCGCTGCTCGATGAGCGCGCCGGCGGCGCCGCGGCCTGCACGCTGCTGGCGTCGTTCCGGGAGTTTCTGTTCGACAAGGCCTGCCGCGTGCCGCACTGCGCGGAGGTCGCCTTCCTGCCCGGGGCGCTTGCAGGCTTCGACATCCCCGATCTGGCGGCGGCCCTGGCGCCGCGGCCGCTGCTGCTCATGGGCGCCCGCCGCGGCGATCTGGGCTTCGCGGGCCGCCTGTACGGGACCATGCAGGCGGGCGACCGCCAGACCCCCGGCCCGGACGTGTCCGAGCTGCCGGCCGATGTTCTGTGCCGGTGGTTGGATGGCCTGGACGATTGAAGGTGACGGCGCGGCAGGATGAGCCGGAGCTGTTCGCTATTCTTGTGCTGTACGTACCCAAGGAGGAAGTGAGCATGTACGGAGACAGAGAGCGGCTGGACATCAAGCCGGAGTGCCCGCAGCTCTTCGTGGACGATCACCTGATCGACACCATGAGCGGCATCACGCCGGTCCTGCATCAGCCGGAGAAGGTGCCGCCGGAGCAGGCCGCCGAGGTGCGCGCGACGCCGGCCGTGCCCGGCGGCGTGGTCACCCCCCGCGAGCTCGGGCACTACTCCTTCCCGGCGCTGCCGCACACCGACGAGTCGGGCCGCGCGGCCGATCCGCCGGCCTGGACCTTCTCGCCCGAGGACATTCCCGGTCTGTACGACCCGCGGACGCCCACGCGCCGGCCGATCCACGTGCGCTTCTGCTGGGAAGCCAAGGGCGAAGGAGGCTACGGACTGCACCGGGCCGTGAGCTATGACGGCGCCGACTGGGGCCCGTGGCAGCTCGTCTGGCCACGGGTGAACGACGGCCCCGGCGAATGCCACTCCCTGTTCTGGGACTACCGCAAGGGGTGCCTGGTGGACATGGTGCGCATGGGCAGCAACTACCCGCACGGCCGCACCATGGGGCGCGGGGAGAGCCCGGACTTCGGCCTGCACTGGACGCCGCCGGTGCGGGTGCTGACCGAGGACGCGGACGATCCGGAGGACACGCAGGTCTACAACGTCGAGGCCGGCATCTACGCCGGCATCTACCTGGCGGTCGTGCACCTCTACCGCACCGAGTCCGGACTCTGCTTCCCGCAGCTCGCCTGCAGCCGCGACGGGTACCGGTTCTCCCGTTTCCGCGAGCCGTTCCTGCCGCTGGGCCCCGAGGGCGGTCCGGAGGGCGGCATGATCTGGTGCGGGTTTCCCGTGTTCGACGGCGAGCGGCTCCGCCTCACCTATTCCGCCGTTCGCGAGACGCACAACATGCAGACCCGCTCCCCGACGGTGGCGGGAGCCGCCTACCTGCGCAAGGACGGCTTCGTGTCGCTCGACGCGGGCGACCACCTGGGGACGGTGGTCACCCGGCCGTTCCGCTGCCCGGCGCGGGACACCTTTCCGCTGGACGGCACGCTGTCGCTGTTCGTGAACGCGGCGGTGCGAAAGGGAGGCGAGCTGCGCGTCAGTATCCTGGACCAGCACGGCGCGTGCATCGTCGCGCGCGAGAAGCTGCCCCTGGACGCCGCGCACGCCGACGTCATCACCGGCGACCACCTGCACGCGCGGGTGAGCTGGAAGGGGGTGAGCGACGTCGCGGCGCTCAACGTGTACGCGCGGCCGATCCGGATCCGCTTCGACATGACCGACGCGTCGCTCTACTCGTTCGGGCTCTACGAGTATCACGGCACGGAGGACAAGCCGGTGCTGCGCGTACAGGACACGACCATCCAGGAGGAGTGAGGGCGCCGTGGGCGGTGTGAGGCCGACGTGAACGCCACGGTGGCGGCCGTGTTCGCCGGCGTCGATTCCGAGATCCGCCGGACGGCCACCGGGTACCTGCGCGAGTGCCTGCGCGAGCTCGGCTGCGCGCTCAGGACGGGGCGAAGTGCCGCCGCGGCGCAGGTGGTCATCGACTGCCGGGTCTCTGCCGGCGGGGACGGGGCGGGGGGGCGGCGGCTCCTGCCGGATCCGGAGCTGGAGTCATACCGGATCGATTCATCGGCCGCGGCGGCCGGGCGCACGGTCACGGTCAGCTCGCCCACCTCGCGCGGCCTGCTGTACGGGGTCTGCCGCCTCGTGGAGGAGATCCGCCGGCGTCGCGGCCTGCCGGAGTCGTTCCGGGTGCGGGCGGCGCCGCAGCTCGCCATCCGCGAATGGAGCACGCTGATGCTGCAGGGAGGGTTCAACCTGCCGGCCGGCGGGGCGTTCGATCGGCCGCTGTGGGAGCTGGAAGCGGCCGTGAACCGGGTGATCGACCGGGCGCCGTTCTACGGCATCAACCGGCTGCAGCTTCCCGGGCGGCCGGGGGAAGGCATGGACATCGACTGGCTGATCCCCTACCGCTTTCTGCCCCGCCTGGGCCGGACCGACACCCCGGCGTTGCGCGAGCGCCGCGACATGCTGCGGCGCATCGCCGCGCGGGCGCACGCGCACGGACTCGAGTTGCTCGTCTGGGACCACGAGCTGGTGTTCCCGGATGACATCGAGGCGAGCTATCCCGAGTGCGGCGGCACGGACTTCCCGGTGTGCTTTTCCAATCCCTTCTGGGACGACTTCATCGCCGGCAAGCTGGAGGAGTTCTTCCGCCTGGTGCCGGAGGTGGACGGTGTCAACCTGACCTTCGAGGAGACGCTGCGCGGCTACAACATCCTGCGCGACGCGGGCTGCCGCTGCCGGGCGTGCCGGACGGCGTCCGTGGCGGACAAGCTGAGCCGGGTGTTCGACGCCTTCCAGCGGGTGTGCGCGCGGCTGGGACGGGTGTTCGAGGCACGGACCTACGCCCTGGAGCGGGAGCGGCAGGGCGACATGGTCGCGGCCGCGGGCCGCCTGACCGACGCCGTGGTGATGACCAAGTACACGCCGGCGGACTTTCGCGGCGTGGACTACCCGCACAACCCGCTGATCGGGATGTTTCCGGCCGTCCCACAGATCGTGGAGTTCACCCTGACCCCGGAGTGCAACGGCTTCGGCTACCTGCCGGCGCTGCTCGGCGACTTCTACCGCGACCGGATCGCCCATGCGCGCGGGCAGGGGGCGGCCGGCTGTGTCGGCCGGGTGGACTACCACCTGCAGAACTCGCACGAGGCGTTCTTCACCGCCGGGCCGCCGGTGCTCACCTTCGATACCGAGAACGACTTCAACGTCCACCTGTTCAGCCGGCTGCTGTGGGATCCGGCGGCTGATACGGATGCCCTGTGGCGCGAGTGGGCGGCGGCGCGGTACGGGGAGCGGGCGCCCGATCTGCTGGCCACGCCGCTGCGCAGCACGCGAGAGATCACGCAGGGGATCTACTACGTGAAGGGCCTGCACGCGCTCAGCCAACTGGACCAGATCGCGGACCTGGAGCAGATCACCTGGGAGATCGACGACAACTTCCTGCGCCGCTTCAACCCGGGGGAGCCTGCGATCGAGCGGCTCACCGCCGAGCTGCTCGACCCCGCGGAGGAGACGGTCCGGGAGGTGCTCGCGGAGAAGGACCGCGCCGTGGCGCTGGCGGCCGCGGCGTGCCGGGACGTCGAGCGTGCGGCCGATGCGCTGCCGGGGCCACGCATGCGGCAGCTCCGTCGCCGGTTCGCGCTGCTGCACGACACGGCACGGCTGTGGCGATGGATCGCCGAGTGCTACTTCCGCCTGCGGGCGGCAGTGCGCGGCACGATCCCGCCGGAGCGCAATGATCCGGCCCTGGACCGCGCCCTGCTGGGCATGATCGCGCAGGCGGTCGCCATGGAGGACCGCCACGGCAGGGTGTATCCGGTGTACAACGCCTGCCGCGGCATCACCGCCTACCGGTTCGTGCTGGAGGTCGTGCATGCGCGCGCCGGCTGGTCGGCGGACGCCGCGGACGATCTCTGGTACGAGCTGGTCGAGGCGGCGAAACGCCGGCCCGATGCCCGGTCCGGCACGGTCGTCGCGGATGCCGCCGTCGTCGCGATCGAGCTCGCCGGGCGGTGGCTGTGCGTGAGCGGACGCCAGGGACCGCACGCCCGCTATCCGCTGCCGGTGGAGGCGGCGCCCGTTCGACTCGACGAACCGGGCGCATCCGCCGTTGGCGTGCGCAGGGGCAGGGACGCGCTGCACCTGGAAGTCGTGGGGGGACACTGATGAAATCCGACGGTTCACCACAGGGACTGCGCGGCGCGCTCCGGGTCGTAAGGCGGGACGGTGAGCTCGTCGTGGACGGCGGCAGCTTCGACATCCGGTTCCGTGACGGACTGCCGGCCGCGGCGTCGGTCAACGACGGCCGCGGGCCGGTCGCCGTGGGACCCGCGGACGGTGCACCCCTGGTGGCATACGAGCTCGTCGACGAGTCACGCGGCGCTACGCTCCCGCGGCTGGACGGCGCCGCGACCGAGGTGTCGAAAGAGGCTCCGGACGAGGTGTGCGTCACCGTGCGCGGCCGGCTCGTCTTCGAGGACGGATCGGCGCCGGTCGACGTCGAGCAGTCGCTCCGGGTGTTCGATTGCGGCGTGCTGTTCTGCGACCTGCACCTGTGGGTCAGGCCCGGCGAGTCGCTGCTGATCACCAGGGCCTCGCTGGCGCTGCGGCTGGGAGGCGTGTTGACCGGCCTCGGGAAATACCGGTGGGGCTACGACCGCCCGGTGCCGGAGCCCGGCGTGGAAGTGGAGCGGCCGGTCCTCAACCTCCCGGCGGACCGAACCGTGGACGAGGCCGGCACCTTCCATCCGTACCTGGACGTGGCGTGGTCGGTACGGGAGCACGCGGCGTTCACCAACCGGGCCGGCTTCGTGGTGGAGGAGGGCAGGCCGTTCGGGACCGGGCATCCCGCCGCGTTCGCGCACACGTTCGGCCGGCGCGAGGGGGACTCGCTCGCCTATCGCTGGCACCTCTACCGCGGCAAGCCCCTGCAGGTCACGGCGCCGTACACGTACGCCAACCGGTGGGGACTGTCGCTCGCCGGACCGCGCAACAACGAGCGCGGGCGGCGGGAGGCGCAGAACAGCCTGGTCGGCGCGCGGGTCTATACGTGGCAGAACGACGGGGTCGGGCACGGCCGAATGGGCGAGAAGGCGTGGTATCCGCGCGACCGGGACATCGATGTCATGGCGGCCAAGGGCGCCAATGTGCTGCTTCTGCACACCGGCTGGATGGATGCCGGCGGCGAGGGCGCGGGCTGGGAAGGGAACTACGTCGTCGCGGACCACGAGGAGCTGTCGCGGGTGGTCGCGCGGGCGCACAGTGCCGGCATGCGGGTGGGGCTCTACATCCGCGGGCTGGAGTACTACGCGCTCGACCGGGACACGCGATGGTTCACGGACTTCCTGACCCGCGACTTCGACGGTGTGTACGTGGACTGGTCGTCGTTCCTCTACCAGCCGCACCGCTACCTGCCCGCCTCGGTTCCCGTGTACGGGGAGAAGCTCCAGCACCGGCAGAACAGCACGCGCCGCGCGCACGCGTTCACGCACTTCCTGTACACGCGCAAGCTCCGCCAACTGGTCGGCCGGGACGGCTTCCTCATCGGCCACCCGGGCTGCCAGCACAAGGAGTACTCCGGGTTCGCGCTCGGCTACTTCGACGCGATGCTCACCGGCGAGAGCGCGGGCACCACCTTCCTGAACAGCCCCGAGCAGCATGTCTACTACGGCGCCCACTCGGCCTGCGGGGCGCTAGTCTGGACGAACACACACCCGGTGACGCGGGGTCCGAAGGCGACCGCCTACGAGGCCGCGTTCGGAACCGGCCCGCAGATCGTCCTGGGCAGCCGCTATCCGCTCGACCCGGAGGACGAGGGGAACCAGTTCATGGTGCCGCTCTGGCAGCTCCTGGCGAGCGCCGACCTGGCTGCCGCCACGCTCTACGTCCCGCTGGCGTACGGCAGGAAGATCCTGGACTCCCCGCCGGGACTGCACTTCGCGCTCTACCACCTGGCGGACGGCACCCTGCTGCTCACCGGCGCCAACCTGAGCGAGCAGCCGCTCGCCGGCGAGCTCCGCATAGACCTCGACGAACTGGGCGTGACGGGGACCGGGCAGGTGACCGAGCTGCGCCAGGACCTCGCCGGGGACAGCACGATACACGCGGTGGCGGCCGGATCCAGCACGGGAACGATCTCCGTTGCGGAGATGCAGCCACTGGAGATCCGCGGCTACCGCTGGCTGACGCCGTGATCCTTCATCGCAGGCTGGACACTTCCACGCGCTTTCCGGTACGCGCGGACGCGTAGCAGGCATCGATGACCTGCAGCACGCGCAGGGCGTCCTCCACGGTGAGCTGCGGCTCCGTTCCGGTCTGCACGGCGCGGATGAAGTCCTGAATCCAGTTGAACATCCACAGGCCGCCGCGGGTATATCCCGGTGGGCTGGGGGCGAACGCGTACTCGAACGTCCGGTCCGGAGCGTCGCTCCACTCTGCGGCGGAACTGCTGACCTCCAGTCGGGGTGAGCCTATGGGTGACCAGGTGGCCTCACCGTCCAGTCCGTGGAACACCAGGCCGCTGTCATAGGGTCGGGGCGTGCTCTGCAGATAGCCCGCGTGGATGGTCCCCATCGCGCCGTTGTGAAACTCGAACGCGGCGGTGATCACATCCTCGAGCGGCGCTTCGATGTGCCCGACCGGTCGTCCGATCATCGCCTGCACGGCCTTCACCTCGTCTCCCATGAGGAAGCGCATCACGTCGATGTAGTGCCCGCCCAGCATGTGCAGCACGCCGCCACCTTCAGCCTCTCTGCTATACAGGAAGCTCGACGGGTCGCGGACCCCGGACCGCACCTGTCCGGTGACCATGCGGACTTCCAGATCGAGCGGCCTCCCCAGGACTCCCCGCTCGATGAGCCGCCTCAGGTCGCGGGCAACCGGGTTGAAACGGTGCGGATAGCCGGGCAGTACCTTCACCCGGTGCCGGCGCACGGCGCGCACCAATTCGGCGAGATCGGCGGAGGTTCTGGCGAACTGCTTCTCCATGTAGAAGTGCTTCCCCGCCTCGGCCAGCTTGACTCCCGCCCGCGGCACGTCGGCCGCCGGCAGGACCACCCAGGCGAGCTCGAAGTCTTCCTGCTCTATGAGGTCGTCCACGCTGGTATGGATCCCGGCAGCCGGGTAGTGCCGGCGCGCCTCCTGCAGCCGCGCCGGGTCCGCATCCTCGCAGAAGGCCACGATCTCCACGCCGGCGGTGTGCTGCAGCGTGTGGAGGTACCCGGGGCTCTCCGGGCCAAAGCTGCCGACGTGACCGTGGCGAAGTCCGACGATTGCGGTTCGGAGCGTCCTGTCGCCAGCCATCGGTCCTTCTCGGAGTCGCCCGTCAGCGGGCATGACAGGGAAGCGCTAACCGTCGAGCTTTGGCTCGCGCCACCGGCGCCGCCTCTGCCAGGCATCCCGGCTGACCCGGTGCAGGCGCAGGGAGCTGTCCTCGAGAGGCAGCTCGATCCGTTTTCCCCCATGGAGATGTGACTCCAGGACGGCAACCGCGATCTCGACGCCGTGACGCGCCGACTCCACCCCGCCGCGGGGCGGCTGGCCGGTGTCGAGCGCTCGCACCAGGTCGAGGATGAGGTTCGACGTGGGGCTCTGGCGCGGCCACGAGGGAAACTGCCGGGGCTGGAGGTCGCGAGGCTTGCCGGCACGCATGATCCAGTCTCGCGTGTCGTTGCAGGTTCCCACCATGCCGTTCTCGCAGTGCGCCTGATACTCGTAGCCGTTCGTGTTCAGCAGGTAAAGGGTGACGCCGTTCGCGAAGAAGACGACACCGCTGCCGCCGGGGTCCTCCCGATACACGTCGCCCTCGCGCGGCGCTACCGACCGCTGATCGCTGCCCTGAACCCACAGAGCCGGCGCGTCGCCGTTCAGGTATTGGGCCAAGTCTATCGTGTGGCAGCCGTGGTCGAACAAGCCGGACGCGTAGGTCATCACCAGGTTCTGGAGAGCCCCCAGCTCGCCGCCCGCGATGATCTCCCGCATCTTACGGAAGTCGGGGTGGTAGCGCCGCTGCGCGCCCATGTTGAAGACGACACCGTTGCGCCGGCAGGCTCGAGCCATGGCGTTGGCCTCGCCCAGGGAGGCGGCCATGCCCTTTTCGCAGTAGATAGCCTTCACGCCGTGCTCGGCCGCGTGGATCACGATGTCGGCGTGGTGCTCGACGTGCGTGGCGACACTCACGATGTCGAGCTCTTCCCGGGCGATCATCTCCTTGTAGTCGGTGTACTGGCGGTTCTGGTCCACCGAGTACTTCGTCCCGAACGCTTCCATGAGGTCGCGACGGAAGTCCGAGCACGCCACCAGGTCCGTCCGGTCGCACGCCGTGAAACCGCCCCCGTGCGAATAGGGAGGCACGAAGCCGGGGGTCCCGGCGACTTCGTTGTCGATGAATCCACCCATTCGCCCGCAACCGATGACGGCCGCCCGGTAGGTCGTCACGGCCGGCCGGTGGGGCCGACCGGGTCGGCGCTGAGATCAGGAATCACGTCGGTATCAGAGTAACAGGGGAAGCGATCCCGCTGGCAACCGACGCGCGCGGCGGTTGCGCTCGCACGCTACCGTTGACGGCGCGCCCGTGCAAGGATTGCGCTTGATTCCGTGATACTTCATCGCAGGCTGCTGGTGGCAGCGCAGCCGGACGTGCTGGTGGTCGGCGGCGGTTGCGCCGGCACCGCGGCCGCCATCGCCGCCGCGCGGTCGGGAGCCCGCACGCTGCTGGTCGAACGCGCCGGCTACTGCGGCGGGTACGTCACCAACGTGGTCGGACCGTCGCTGGACGGCTTCGTCGATCTGCGCTCCGGTCTGCCGATCGTGGGCGGGGTCGTGCTCGACCTGGTGCGGGCGGCGGCGTACTCGGACGTGCCGCTCGACGATCCGGGACAGGTGGCGCGGACGCCGTTCCGCTTCAACACCGAGCTCGTCCACAACTTGGCGGTCGCCGACCGGCACGCGATTCGGTTCGATCTCGAGCGCTTCAAGCTGGCGGCCGACCGGCTGCTCACGGAGGCCGGAGCGCGCGTGCTGTACCACACCACGGTGGCCGACGTGGTCTGCGACGGACCGCGGGTCACCGGCGTGGTGATCGCCAACAAGGGTGGGTTGCAGGCGGTGCGCCCGCGCGCGGTGGTCGACGCCTCCGGCGACGCCGACGTCGTCGCGTTCGCGGGGGCGCCGTTCGACCTGGATGCGTCGGCGCCGCAGCCGATGAGCCTGCACTTCCGCGTGGGACGGCTGCCGGCCGACGCCGAGCTGCGTCGCGCGTGCGGAGCGGTGCTGGCCGACGCGCACGCGGCCGGCCGCATCGGCCTCTACGGCGGCCCGTGGATGGGCCGCGTCGAAGATGACGACATCTACTTCAACGCCACCCGCCTGGCCGGCAATCCGGTCGATCCCGCCGACCTGACGGCGGCGGAGATGCAGGGCCGACGCGACGTGCATACGATGTTCGAGCTCTTCAGGGAGCGGCTGCCCGCGTTCCGTGACGCCTACCTGGTCGGCACCGGGCCGGCCGTGGGCGTGCGCGAGTCGCGCCGCATCCGCTGTGACGATCCGCTGCGCGCTGCGGCGATCGCCGCGGCGGAGCCGCGCGCCGACGCGGTCTGCCTGGGCGGCTGGTGGGTGGACCGCCACCCCGCTGGCTCGTCCGGCTACCACCCGCACCTGATGGTGCGCCCCTATGACATCGGCTACGCCACCCTGGTCCCGCAGGAGCTGGACAACGTCTGGGTCGCCGGCCGCTGCCACGGAGCCGAGCAGGCCGCGCTCGCCTCCAGCCGCGTGACGGTCACCTGCATGGCGATGGGCCAGGCCGCCGGCACCGCCGCTGCGCTGGCGGCGCGACAGGGCGTCGCCGCACGAGAGTTGGACGTCCCGGGGCTGCAGCGCCGGCTGGTCGACGACGGCGCCGTCATCCTGGACCGCGCCGACGCGGTACGAGAGGCAGGCGATGCCATGGGCGACGTGCCCATCGACGCCAGCGACTGAGCGTGTACCGTCGCAGCGTCTAATTCAGGGGGTCTTCAGGATTCCGTGTGGGCGAGAGCGAAGGAAATGCGACCGCGGGCGGCCTCGGGTTCGATCTCCGGAACGCACCGTCAGCCGTGCGGCGCGTGACGATGGCGGTGGTGGGCATGACAGAGCAATCGGAGATTTCCGGGATCGGCCCCGCCGCCGAGCGCATACGGCAGGATGTGGTCTATCTCGATCAGGTGTCGTGAGTTGCAGCGGCGTCCGGTCCGCCGATCGAGGTAGCTGCAGCGGCCGCCGTCCCGCTGCCAGACCTGTCGCTTCACCGCCGCCGGAATGGCGCGGCCCGAAGTGCACGGCTTCGCCGTCGGAGTGGCGGCGCGGGCAGGCTTCGTGCCGGCAGCGGCTCGGCGGTCGGTCGCTTCCTGCCGAGTCGGCGACGGCGCCGAGGTCGGCGTCGGGTGCGGCGTGCGCTCCGGCGCCGGAGTGGGGCCGGCGGGGATCGCCGCTTCCTGCACCGTCACGGCATGACCGGGTTCCGGCGCGGCCTGTTCCTTCGCTGCCGGAGCGGGCTCGGATTCTCCCTGTGTCGCCCGGTTGCCAGTGCGCGCCCGGCGCGGCGGCCGGCTCGGGTCGTGGCGGTCGAGCGCCTCCTGCACGATGCGGCCGACGAGCTGCCCCATGGTCATGCGGGGGTCGGCGTGCGAGAGCAGCCCCCGCAGGTGCTCCAGTCCCTGCTGGCAGTCGGCGTCGATGACGGCCTTCAGCTCGTAGCGCCCGTCGCCGAGCGGGCGCACGCGGTCGGCCGGCGGCGCCAGCTCCGGGTCCAGGTCGGCCAGCATCCGGCGGACCTGGCGCGCGCTCTTGCCGGCCGCCTCCTCGACCAGCTTCTGCCTTCCTGCCGCATCGAGCACCAGCGGCGGCGCAGGCTCACCCGCCACCGGATCGTCCGCCGGCGCCTCCGTCGGCGCTGAGCCTGGCAGGTCAGCCCCGGCCGCCGCAGCCTCCGCGGGCGATGAGCCCGGCGCGTCAGACCTCGGCGCCACGACCCCCGCCGCCGCGGTCGAGGCGATGCCGGCGATCGACCCGCGCCGCCGCTGCCGGTCGAACGCCCACTGCAGCTCGGCCGCGGCGCTCTGCGTCAGCGAGCCGTCACGCAGCCGCTCGCGCGCGCCCGGCTGGTCGGCGCACAGCCGCACGGCGCCAAGGCGCCGCCCCGCGGCAGCGTCGCTGTAGCCGAGCGCGCGCACCGCGTAGTCGAACAGGCTGGAGCAGCCTCGCTTGAGATACAGCCGGCGGGTCTCGATCTCGGCCAGGTGGTCGATGATGGCGCCCTGCAGGTGGCGTTCGTGGCGGACCAGCGTGCTGGTCTGACGCAGCAGGGCGCGGTCGGAGAGCACGCCGATGGTGGAGGTGATCGCGGGGCGGGCAGCGGTCGCAAGAGTGGCGGTCTTCATGTAGTAAATGTACTACCTGTTTTTAAATAGAACTTCTTTCCTGGTCCGGGTCGGGCCGGCGATCCGCGCGCAGCGGGCGCTGAAGGGGATGCTGGGCGGCCGAACGGGCATCCGAGCTTCCGGGAGGCCGGAAGGGGCCTGAACGTGCGGTGGCGTGCCATCTCGCAGACGCAATGTCCCGTCAAGACCTTGCGGCAAGAATCCTCGATCTTTTTCGCAGCGTTCCCGTTTCCGGGCCGTTGCCGGCAGCATCAGGGACCGGTGGACCTCGCCGACGCCGGCCTCATGGCCCTCTCATCCACACGAAACCTGGAAGAGCCAAGTCAGGATCGGCCGCCGGGTTGAGTCGTTCCGCGATCCACGCGTGACGCCTATCGACCGGGATGCGGACTTCGGAGCAGGAGGCGTTCCGCGGCTCCGCTACCTCCGGTTGGCAAAGAAGGGGTTCGGGTCGCCCGCCTGCTTCAGCGCGGCAGCCAGCCACAGGTACTTGTTCATTTCGCTCAGGCGCGAACGCCAGTTGTCGGCATAGAAGTCGACATAGCGGCGGAAGAACGCCTCCGTCTCCTTCTTGACGCCGTCCAGGTAGCCCGGGAGCAGGAACCACGGCTGGTCGGTGTACTGGTGCAGCCCGCGCCGGGAGAGTTCCTCGCGAGCCGTTCTGACCTTGCGGTACACGACCATGAAGGTGCGGCGCGGCTTGTCGGCGTGATAGCGCCCGCGATGCACGGTGAGGGCGTTGAACAGCACCGCGTCTCCCGGGGCGAGCTCCATCTTCGCCGCGTTCGGCATCTCGTTGGAGCGGTTGTGGGCGCGGTCGTCATCCACGCAGATGCGGCGCTCGGCGTCCGTGTACTCGCGGCCATGCGACCCCGGCACGAGCTCGAAGTCTTCGCTGGGAACGAGCGCGATCTGAACCGACACGCCGATGCCGGTCTCCTTGTCGCGCGGATCGGGCCACTCGCCGAGGCTGTCCTTGTGCCAGAAGCCGTCCTCACTGACTCCCGTCGGGTTGAAGTACACACTGGTCGCCGAGAACAGGAACTCCTCTCCCAGCGCCGCCTCGATGGCTTCGATCAACTTCGGCTCGGCGACGGAGTCCAGGAGGTACGCCAGATCGCCGGGCGCCTCCCGGTGGTATTCGGGATGGTTGAGGTGGCGCATGTAGGTCGACTGCGGCCCGACCGGCGGGTTGTCGGTCTGGGGAGCACGCCGCCACTGCTCCAGCACGCGATCGCAGATGGCTAGCAGTCGTGTGACGCGCTCCTGGTCGTAGGCGCCCCGGAGGATTGCGAACCCGTGTGCCCGGTAATGGCTGCTGATCTCTGCGCTCGTCATTCGACGAATAGAATCATCGCCAGCGCAAGCAAGCAACCCGGCGGGCCTCCACGGCGCAGGTCGGCGGCGGGCACTCGACACATGAGCGTGATCACATTGTATACTCTTTGCAGTACCCTCGATGATTCGATGGAGCAGGCAGAAGGATCGACAACTGCGTCTGGAGCGGGGGGTTTCCCTGGAGAGGGTAGCTGCGATGATCAGCCGAGGGGAGTTCAAGGCTCTCTTGAAACATCCGACCCGAGACAATCAGTCGATATTCATCCTCGACATTGATGAATACACGTGGGTAGTGCCGTTCGTGTTGGAGCATGACGCGACGACCCTGTTCCTGAAGACGGCATTTCCCAGCCGCCGATTCCACGCGAGATACGGAGGATCAGATGAATCGACCGAAGCTTGACGATCTGGAGCAGCAGATCGAAGACGAAGCGCACCGGTACGTACCGATCGTCGGTGAGGAGCGCGCCCGCGTCGAGCGCGTCCTGGAGAAGAGCCGAAAGACCCGCAGCATCAACATTCGCATCAGCGAGCACGATCTGGAGACGGTGAAGCGGAAGGCGGAACGAGAGGGGCTGCCCTATCAGACCCTCATCTCCAGCATTCTCCACAAGTACGTCAACGATCAGTTGGTCGACGAGCGCGAGATCACCAAGACGCTCCATCTCCTCGGCAGGGGGATCGAGTAGAGCGTCAGCGCGGGATCAGGGAGACCTCTTCTGGAGTGCGCCGCACCGTGTAGGAGGCGGCGGCCGGCACGTCCGGGAAGCGGGAGATCAGGCCGTCCGGCCACTCGACGCGGAGCTCGACGACGGAAGCTCCCGCGGCGCGGCCGGCGCCCAGGCCGAAGTGCGCGGAGCGCTCGGAGCTGGTCAGGTAGCCGGCGCCACCGAACATGGCGCGCACCTGCTCGACGCCGCCGGTGGTGACGACCACCCGTGCTCCGAAGCCGTCCGGCGCCACGGCCGGATCGCCGGTGGTGTCCAGGAACACGCGCAGCCAGCCGCCGACGGCCGGGCGGCCGGCGTGGATGGCGTCGTTGCGCAGAAGCGCCGGCCGGCCCTGGTTATTGAAGATAACGATGTCCTGGTCGCCGTCGTCGTCGTAGTCCAGGTGGACCACGCCGCGGCCCTGGCCGCGATGCGCGAAGCCGGCCGGTCCCGTGCGGTCGGCGAACAGCGGCAGGTCGGGGTCGAGCCGCCGCTCCATGTTCCCGAACAGCACGCTGCGCTGGTCCGCCCACTCCGGGAAGCCCTCACCGTTCGCCTCGTTCCAGCCGCCGGTGGCGGCGATGTCCAGCCGGCCGTCCAGGTCGTGGTCGATCGCGACCGCACCCCAGCCCCAGCCGCCGCGCTTGACCTTGGCCTCGGTGGCGATCTCCGCGAACGTGCCGTCGCCCCGGTTGAGGTAGAGCTTGTTGCCGGTGCCGCCCGACTTGGGCGGCGGATGCGCGGTGTGGATGGAGGTGACGTACCAGTCCAGGGAACCGTCGCCGTCGAAGTCGCCGGCGGCGGCGCCCATGCCGTTCTCGTCCAGCCCGGCACCGGCGGCCGCGGTCCGTTCCGCGAAGGTGCCGTCGCCGCGGTTCACGTAGTAGCGGCTGGTGCCGAAGTCGGCGGCCAGCAGCAGCTCCGGATAGCGGTCGCCGTTGGCGTCCGCGAAGATCGGCGTGAAGGCGCGCACGCCCTGGGCCGCGACGCCTGCCGCACGGGTCACGTCGGTGAAGCGCGGCACGCCGTCGACGACGCCGTCATTGCGGAACAGGGTGTTCCCGTCCACCTCGCCCGACCAGGCGGCCACGAACAGGTCGAGGTCGCCGTCCAGGTCGTAGTCGCCGAAGGAACCGCCCATGCCGGATTCGATACCGGCCGAGGTGACGGCGACCCCGGCCGGACGGGCGATCTCGGTGAAGCGGACCATCCCGCCGGCGCCGGTCCGGCCGTCGTTGCGGTACAGCAGGTGAAATCCCGGCCGCGGCTCGCCGGCCGGACCCTGGCTGGCCACGAACAGGTCCGGATCGCCGTCGCCGTCGATGTCGGCGGCCGCTGCTCCCTGGCCGCGATGCACGCGCGCGACGCCGGCGGCCAGGGCCACGTCGGTGAAGGTGCCGTCCCCGTCGTTGCGGTACAGCCGGTCCGGGGCGCCGCCGCTCGTGACCATGAACAGGTCCTGGTCGCCGTCGCCGTCGAAGTCGAGCACGGCGCCGCCGCCGGACATGGCCGTGCGGCTCCAGGACAGCGGCGCGTGCGCGTGCGTCAGACCGGTCGACTCAGCGCACAGGCTCCGGTCTCTCGGACAGGTCGCGAACGGAGGCGGGTCGCCGGCGACGGACGTGGTGACCAGCAGCAGCGCCAGCGCCGCAACGGTCACGCGCCGACTCACTCTTCGAGTGAGGTTCGCTCCGCTCACCGCTGGAGGCGGATGCGCGGGTCCAGCACGGCAAGCAGCAGGTCCGAGATCAGGGTGCCCACCACCGTCAGGGCGGCCAGGATCATCACCACCGCGCCGGCCAGGAACATGTCCTGCTTGAGCAGCCCTTCCAGCATCAGCGGTCCGATCGTGGGTATGCCCACTACCTGAGCCACCAGGACCTCGCCCGAGAAGACCGCCGGCAGGCGCCAGCTTATGCTTGCCACCCAGGGGTTGGCGGCCATGCGGATCGGATACTTGATCAACAGGCGCGTCTCTGGCACCCCCTTGGCGCGGGCCGTGGTCACGAACGGCATGCGAAGCTGGTCCAGCACGTTGGCGCGGATCACGCGGATCTCGCTTCCCAACGCCTCCCAGCCCAACACCACCAGCGGTACCCAGATGTGCGCCAGGAAGTCCAGGAACTTGGCGAAGCTGAACGGCTGATCGATGTACTCCAGCGAGAACAGCCCGCCGGGCACGAAGCCGAACCAGCGGAACGCCAGGAAGATCAGGACGAGCGCGAACAGGAAATTGGGCACCGCCATCATGAAGAAGGCGACGAAGCTGAACAGGTTGTCGAACAGTGAGTACTGCCGGATCGCCGCGCCCACGCCCACCGGCCAGGAGACGCTCGATGCCAGCAGGATGGTCACCACCGAGATCAGTGCGGTGAGGGCGATGCGACCGTCGATGAGTTGGCGCACCGGCTTGCGGTAGGTGAGCGAGAAGCCGAAGTCGCCGCGCACGAAGCGGCTGATCCAGCGGCCGTAGCGCACCGGCAACGGCTCCCCGTAACCATAGGAGACGCGCAGGTTCTCGGTCATCGCCCTGATCTCGTCCGCGGACAGTTCCTCTCCGGCCGCCTGCATGCGGCCGACGATGGTGGTGGCGATGTCGCCGGGCGGCAGCTCGATGATGATGAACGACACGATCGACACCAGCCACAAGGTCGGGATCATGATCAGCAGGCGCCGGGCGATGAAGGCGAGCATGTCGGCGCCCGCTACCGATAGGGGTCCGCGGCATCGCGCAGCCCATCGCCCAGGAACTGGAACGCCACCACGATCGCGATCACCAGTAGCACCGGCAGCAGCAGCCACGGGCGGGTGCCGACCGACTGCACGTTCTGTGCCCCCTGCAGCAGCACCCCCCAACTGATCGCAGGCTCGCGCAGGCCCAGGCCCAGAAAGCTGAGCGCCGTCTCCCCCAGGATCATGCCGGGGATACGGTTCGAGCCCTCCACGATCAGGTGGCTGTAGAACGACGGCAGCATGTGCCGGAACAGCAGCCGGCGCGTCGGTGCGCCGTCCAGCTTGGCGGCCAGGGTGAACTCCTCCTCGCGCAGCGCCAGGAAGCGGCTGCGGACCAGGCGCGCCAGACCGGTCCAGCCGATGATGGAGATGATCAGCGTGATCGCGAAGTAGACCTGGATGATGGTCCAGTGCAGCGGCAGGGTGGCCGACAGCGCCATCCACAGCGGGATCGTGGGAAAGGCTATCAGCACCTCGATGATGCGCTGGATCACCGTGTCGACGGTCCCGCCGAAGTAGCCGGAGATACCGCCGATGACGATGCCCAGCAGCCAAGTGATGATCAGCGCCAGGATGCCGATCGACAGCGACAGCGTGGCGCCGTGCACCATGCGCGAGTACAGGCAGCGGCCGGAGCCGTCGGTGCCCAGCGGGAACCAGCGCGTCTCGTCGCTCCCGGTGCCGAGCAGGTGGATGTCGGTCTCGATGAGGAACAGCAACCGGTACGGATCGCCCCGCGCGAACAGCCGGAGCGGCGCCTCGCTTTCCGGAACCGGGAAGAAGTCGCGCTCGAAGGTCGTGAAGTTGAGCTTGCTGGTCACCCGGTAGACGACAGGCCGGAACCGTCCCTCGGTGTCGAACAGCCGGAAGGCCCCCAGCTTGCCGCCCAGCTCGGGCGGCAGGTACTGCATGTCGGGACGGCGATCGACCGGGTCGTTCAGTGCGAAGAAGCCGGCGAAGATGGCGACGAAGTAAAACCAGCCGATGACCAGCATCCCCCAGACCGCCCACCGGTGGCTGCGGAACTTCAGCCACATCAGCCGCCACTGGGTGGCGGTGTAATAGTCCTGTTCCCGCCGGCGGGCGCCCTCTACCGGTCGTTCCTCAGCCATGGGACGGTCGATCCGGGCCGCCGAGCCGTCGCCTTGAAAGCTGCAGAGACGAGAAGACCCGCCCTGGGGGCGGGTCTTCTCCGGGTCGCGTCAAGCGGCGTCCTCTATTCGAACCACATGCCCAGCCACGGGCGGTCGCCGGTCGCCGGATTGATGCCGTGCGCGCCGGGCTGCAGGATCCACAGCTCGGGCGGCCACGCGTGGTGGCCGACCACCCAGAGGTCGTAGGCGGCATTTTCCTGCCACGCCCGGTACAGCGCCGCCAGCTCTTCGCCGGTGGCGTTCTTGAGGCCCTGCCAAATACCGTAGTTCTCCTTGATGCGGTCGGGCGGCTCCTCGCCCTTGGCGCCGTCGGAGGCCAGCCAGTCGTGCCAGCCGATCGCCCAGGTCGGCTGCTGCCCGGGGAACGAGCCCCCTTCGTGGGTCGGCGCCGCGCATTGCATCGACTCCGGCCAACGGTGGATCTGCACGTCGCACGACTGCGCCACCCAGATCTCCCATGCGCCCTCCTTCTGGATCTGCGGCGCGCCGCCCCAGTCGACGGTGCGCACGTTGCCCTTCAGTCCGATCAGGTGCATCTCCTCCAGGATGATGTTGGCCGCGGGGATCCACTCGGTCTCCAGCGGATGGACCGTGATGGCGAAGGTGATCGCCTTTCCGTCCGGACCGACACGGAAGCCGTCGGAATCGCGATTGGCAAGTCCCATCTCGTCCAGCAGGGCGTTGGCCTTGTCCAGGTCGCGGTTGAGCCAGTCGTGCTGGTGGATCGCCGCCGTGTACCAGCGATGTTCCGGATTGAGGATGCCGCCGCCGGTGGCCAACGGCACCGCCTGTCCCTGGTAGACGATGTCGCCGATCTTCTGGCGCGGCACGAAGTAGGACCAGGCCAGCCGGAAGCGGCGGTCGCGGAACAGGGTGCGCTTGAATTCGTCCTCGGCGCTCATGTTGAAGGCGGTGATGCCGGAGGACAGGCCGTCGTTGCGGAGGATCTTGATGACGTGCATCTGGATCCTGCCGCGGTCCGCCTCCACCTTGGCCAGCTCGATCGCGTCGAGCGGCAGGCGCGTCATCGTGACCTCGCCGGCCAGGGCGCGCAGCTTCTGCGCCTCGGAATCCGGGACCAGCAGGCTGCGGCGGCCGCGCGTGTAGGGGAGCTGCTTGTTCTCCGCGTCGACCACGAAGAAGTACGGGTTCGGGGTCCAGGTGGTCGGGTTGGCCGGTACGCCGTTCTCGACCACGAAGGGCATCAGCACCGGGATGTCCGGGTTGATGGAGCCGTAGTGGTCCTTGCGGTCGCTCAGCAGGTGCAGCCAACTCTCCACGCCGGCCGCGGAAACCTTGGCGGCCAACTCGCTGGCGTCGGCATGCGCCTCGTGGAACTGCCCGAGGTAATGCTTGGGATAGCCGCCGATCCAGCGCTCGGACGACTGGCCGAGCAGGTCGCCGTCGTAGCTTCGGTTGCCCTCCGGCAGGGTAATGCGAAAGGTATGGTCGTCCGGGTACTCGATCTGCATGCCGTCGACGATGCCGTTCAGCCGTGACCAGCCGGTGGCGGCGAAATACTCGGGCCGCTGCTGGATGTCCTCCAGGAAGAACTGCATGTCCTCCGTGTCGTAGGGCACGCCGTCGGACCACTTCAGCCCTTCGCGCATGTAGAAGGTCCAGACCGTGTTGTCGGCGCTGGCCTCCCAGCCCTTGAAGCTCCACGGCGAGATGTTGCCGACCTCATCTTCGCGCCCTGCGCGCGCCTCGCCGGTGAGGCCCTGCGTCTCCTCGACCGATCCGGCGACCACGTCCACCCAGCGGTCGGAGTACCGGCCGGTCTCGTAGGTGTTGAACTCGTCGTCCGGGCTGATGCGGCGCGGCTCGAGCGGCAGCCGTTCGGCGACCGGCGGCAGCTCGCCGCGAGCCACCATCTCCGCGAACCACGGCGCTTCCTGGTATTGCTGGCCGATGGCGATGCCGCAGGCGACGGTCAGGAGTCCTGCCGCCAGCAGTGCTGTGACGTTTCTCACGGGTCCACTCCTCCTTCTGGTTGGCGTGGGGTATGAACCGTCATTCAATCACCGGCGAGTCGCTTCCGCAACCTGTCGCGGGCAAATGGTGACCATGCGCGACTGGTTCAGGAAGCCCGGGCCGGTGACGTACTGGACGGCGCCTTCGTGGATCCGATAGGCGCCGGCGACGTGGATGTGCCCGCACAGCACGGCGACCAGGTTGGGCGCGGCCAGCAGCCGGGCGATGAAATCGTCCGTGGCGGGCTCCGACTCCGGGTCCCCGCACAGGGGGATGGGCTGGCCGCTCGATGGCGGCGGCGCGCGATGCGCGGCGGTATCGCCGGGCAGACGGAACGGCATGTGGGTCAGCAGGACCACGGGCAGGCCGCCGGCGAGGGCGCGGTCGAAGAAGGCGAGCTGTTCCGCGTCCACCTGGCGCGTGCTGTTGTCGATCGCGACGAAGCGCACGCCGCCCAGATCGAGCGAGCCCGCGTGCGGGGGCCGGCCGCGATAGAGTGGCAGCAGCGACCGTTCGCGCCACTCCGTGCGCAGGTCGTCGTCGCTCCCCGGAAGCCCGGCGTAGCGCCAGTCGTGGTTGCCGGCCGTGAAGACGCTGTCGCGGCCGGTGGCGAGGATCAGCCGCTCGACCGCGGCGACCGCGGTGGGCGACGGATAGTTCACGTGGTCGCCGGTCAGCGCGATCAGGTCGGGAGCCTCGGCGCGCGCGCGCTCCATCTGCGCCGCGAACGTCTGCAGCGTGGGGAAGTCGGCGAACAGCCCGTCGATCCGCGCCCCGTAGTGGACGTAGGGCTGATCGACCGCCTCGTGAGGGACGCTGATGTGGGAGTCGGTCACGTGCAGGACGCGCAGCGGGCGCTCGATGCCGGCGACTTCGATCGTCGCCGTGTCGTCGGTCCAGGAGTGGGTGCAGCGTGTCACGGCATCGAACCTTGAAGACTTGTGTGAATCGGGATCATTGGCATGTTATGCCATACAGATGCTCTGCGGTCATGCCACCCGCACAACGTCGTGCTCACGGACCACCAAGCTCGGCTCGTAAGGCGATTGGTTGCATCGGCCGGTACCAGAGTGCCAGCGAGGTCCCGCGGGCTTCGAGGCGCTCGAGACGCTGCGCGATACCCGGATTGCCGGGCCAGGGAGGCGGTGTCGGAATCTGACGGCGGCGACGGGTGACCGAAGGCGCCGCTGGCGGGTCCGCCTCATCGCCTCTGCTGAAGCCGACTACCTGTCGACGCCGTTCAGAGCGAACTCGATGATCCGGTAGTTCATGAGCTGCTCCGATTCGGCGAGCTCCCGGTAGTGGCGGTTGAGCGGGCGGCTGAGGATGAACGGCACCTCCCGCTCCGCGATGCCGCCGTGGGTGCGCAGGCGCGCGCCGTGCAGGTCGCCGAGGTCGTGGTCCGCGCGTCCCATGCCGATGCAGTGCGTCCTGGTCGAGATCGCGACCGCGTCACCCTCGACGTCCAACGGCAGCTTGAACCGGGCGGCGGCCTCCTCGCGGCCCAGCACCAGTTCGATCCCGCCGATCGAGCGCATGAAGTCGATCGCGTCGCGCACCGGCGCGTCGTAGCAGTACACCCGCACGAAGCTGCCGAGCGAGCCGTGGTGGGCGACGAACGCGTCCGTGATCGGGCAGATCACGCGGGCCGCTCCCGCGCCGAAGCGCTGGTCCAGCAGGTCCTGCAGGTAGATGATGCGGTAGCTGCCGTCGGGCGCGCACTTGTCCCGCATGCCGTGGTCGGCGGTCACGGCGACGGTCGCGCCGAGCTCCTCCAGGCGCCCCAGGCGCCGGTCCAGGGCACGATGGAACTCGAGCGCTTGCGGATGATCCGGCGCGAAGGTGTGCTGCACGTAGTCGGTGAGCGTCAGGTAGAGCAGCCGCGGAGGATCGTCCTGCTCCAGGAACCTGATGCCGGCGTCCAGCACGAACAGCGACAGCTCGGGCGAGTACATGTCCGGCAGCGGCTGCCCGACGAAGCCGAGCGCATCGTCGATGCCGTGCTCGGCCGCCGTGCATCGGTCGGCGTGCTGGGAGGAGAAGCAGACGTTGCCGGCGCCCACGGCCAGGCCCCGTCCGAGCTGTCGCCGCAGCTTGTCCTTGGCCGTTACGACGGAGGTCCGCACGCCGGCCTTCGACATCACGTCGAAGATCGTGCGCGAGCGCAGCAGATCGGGCCCGGTCATCTCCACCGCCCGGCCGGTCTGCCGGTCCAGGAAGAAGTTGCCGGAGATGCCGTGCACGGCGGGAGGGGCACCGGCGGCGATGGACATGTTGTTTGGCCCGGTGAAGCTGGGAACCACGCTGTGCGCCGTGGCGCTGAAACCCTGCCGCGTGAACCGCTCGATCGCCGGGATCAGGCCGGCTGCTGCCGCGGCCGTCAGATACTCGGGGTCTCCGCCGTCCACGCACACCACGGCGACCGGGGCGGCCGGCAGGCGATAGGCAACGCCGTTGAGCTCGACCGATGCCTCAATTCCTGGAGGCACAACCGCTCCGCCGTCCAGCGTCGCACGGGGCTCGGCAGGCGTCGGTGCGGACGCTCGGTAGAGCGGGACCATGGGGAGATCCGTCTTCGTGAAGTCGTCACCCTTCGCCAGCAGCCGCTCGCCCCGAACGCGAGCGAGCGCGTAGGAGAAACAGTCGCCGTAATTGAGTCCCGCCGGATGTCGACCGCGCCCGAAGTCACGAAACGCGCGCCGTGCGGCATTGGCCTGCTGCCTGTCGACCGCAACGATCTCGATACGGGCGGTCTCAAGAAGCTGATCAAGATCCTGGATCCCGACGGCGCCGTAGCGAGACTCCATCACCGTCGACGCCTCCACGAGCGTCGCCGCCGAGACGTAGCGAGATGGCGCCGACGCGATGGCTTCTGCGCAGGCTTCCCGTTCCGGCTCGTCCTGCAGGATGGCGAGGAGCGCCGACGTGTCGACGACCATTATCGCGGCGCGGGCAGGCCGGTCTCGTCGTAGCCGAGGATTTCGTCAGGGGAACGCCTGTCCAGGAGCGGCTGTCGCGCGCAGTGCAGGCCGATGGCATTCAGCTCGGCAGCAAGAGACCGCCCGGACCGCTCCCTTCGCAGCCGCTCCAGACGGTCGCGGAGCGCCTCGCGGACGGCCGTGGTCTTGGTCTCACCGGTCATCTCGGCCAACTCGCTCGCCAGTCGCTCGGTCTCGGCGTGCCTGATGTTGAGGGCCATCTGTTACTCCTGTAGCTTGCCGTCTACATAGTAACACAGGCGGATTTGCTATAGTGCCTGCAATCGGAGGAAGCGCATGTACGAGTTCAAGGGCACACGGGAGTCGGCCCATCTGTACGAGACGGCGGTGAAGCTGGTGCCCGGCGGCACCCATCTGTATGGCAAGCGGAGCGAGTTTCACGCATCCGGTTTCTGGCCGGCCTATGTGACTCGGGCGGAAGGAGGGCACTTCTGGGACGTCGATGGCAACGAGTTCATCGATTACAACCTGGGTGCGGGGCCGGTGATGCTGGGTCACGCCTTCCCGCCGGTCATCGAAGCCGTGCAGCGCCAGCTTCCGCTCGGGCAGCTCTATGCGACCAGCTCTCCCCTGGAGCTGGATCTGGCGCGGCTGGTCATCGAGCTGGTTCCCTGTGCGGAGATGGTCCGATTTGCCCGCACCGGGGGCGAGGCATGCGCCGTTGCCGTCCGCATCGCCCGCAGCTACAGCCGCAAGGACAAGGTGCTCTTCTGCGGATACCACGGATGGCACGACTGGTACATCTCCGCCAACCTGTCCGACGGCGACACCCTGAACGAACACCTGCGCCCGGACATCGATCCACTCGGGGTGCCGGCGGCGCTCGCCGGTACCTCCATCCCCTTCGAGTACAACGACATCGATTCGCTGAAGGCGGCGTTGGACGCCAATCGCGGTGGGGTGGCGTGCATCATCCTGGAGCCGGCACGCACGTACCAGCCCGAGAACGACTACCTGCACAAGGTCAGGGACATCGCCGACGAGTACGGCGTGGTGCTGATCTTCGACGAGACCGTAACCGGGTTTCGGTATAGCCGCGGCGGCGCGCAGGAGTACTTCGGCGTCACGCCGGATCTGGGCGTGTTCGGCAAGGCGATGGGTAACGGGTTCCCGCTGACGTGCGTGGCCGGCCGTGGCGACGTGATGATGGCCTGCAAGGACAGCTTCATCAGCAGTTGCTTCTGGGGGGAGACGACGAGCCTCGCGGCCGGTGTCGCCGCGCTGACGTTCATTCGGGACAATCCCGTGAACGAGCACCTCTGGTCGATCGGGCAGGGGATCGTCGACGGCGTGGGAGCGGCAGCTCGGGAGCTCGGCGTACCGATCAGGTTCCCGGGCAAGCCGTGCGACGCGTTCGTCCGGTTCGACATCGACGATCCGGTGTTCGCGAAGGGCATCTCGACGCTGTTGGAGCAGGAGTTGCTGCGGCGCGGCGTCTGCGCCGACAGCATGTTCTACATCTGCTACTCGCACACGATGGAAGACGTTGAGCATACGGTGCAGGCGGGGACGGAAGCGCTGCAGGTGGTGAAACGGGCGATCGACGACGGGGATGCTTCCGGTTACCTGCAGTCGGCGGAGAGCGAGGCGGGCTTCAAGCGAATGGTCTGAGCACGCTCCGACCGGTCAGTGGATCACCGATCGGCGTGGGGTCTTCCGGTGCCACTCCCAGAGGTTCCCTGGACGGATTCCGACGAAGGTCCGAGGCTATGCCGGGGGCGGCATGGGGTCAAGCGCGGGGTAGACATCGATCCCCGGAGGGGGTTCCATGGACCCATGGAGACAACTGACCGGCGACGGCTCGGGGCGTACGACGCGGCCGTGCGCGACATCCGGCACGTCCGCATCTTCCACGACCCGAACCGCTACGCGGGTCATGTCAACCGCGGCGGGATCTGGAACTTCGGCGACGGTGAGCTGGCCGTCGCGCACCGGGTGAAGGCGGCCGACTACCGGAACGCGGACTGGCTTGCGCCCGGCGCGCACGACTTCTCCCATCTGCCCGCCGGGGCCACCTCGGGCATTCTGCTCAACCGGTCACTCGATGACGGCCGGACGTGGCCGGAGAGCGAGAAGGCGTGGATCTGGAACAACGAGCGGTCGACGGACGAGCTCCTGGAGTGGCTGCGCCCCCGCGAGCCCGATCAGCGCGAGCGGATCGACCTGTCCGACGGCGATGCGATCATGCACTTCTCACCCGCCGGCGAGCACCTCCGCTGGCCGTTGGGCGGGGCCCTGCGGCCGCAGCTTGCGCCCGAGGGCAACTTCCATCTCGGCAAGAGACCCCCGATGACCATGCCCACCTTCTGCCTGCGCAGCAGCGACCGGGGACGCACGTGGGAGCGGCATCCGACCCTCATCGAGGGGCCGTCGATCTCGCCCGATACCGGCTTGCTGGTTGCCAACCTCGGCCACGTCGCGTTCGACAACGGGGTCATCGGCATCGTCGGAACGACCAACCACCGCAACATCTCCTGCTTCTACGTCAGCTATGACAACGGCATCTCGTGGGAGTACGTGAGCGTGGTGGCGCGGGGCATGGCCGGGGACCCCGATGCCGGCTACACCTACATGGGCGTCCACCGGCTGCCCGACGGACGCCTGATGACCTGCATGCACCGCATGTCCGAGAACTGGCCGTGCGTGGCCTTCTCGGCCGACGACGGCATGAGCTGGTCGGAGCCGCGCTACGTCGTGAGCCCCGCCACGCATTGCCCCCTGGACACTGACGATCCGCCACAGGCGCCGCTGGATCGAGGCGAACCCCGGTATCGCTCGCCGTGCGCGCTCGTTACCCGCGGCGGGCGGATCGTCATCGTGTTCGCCAGGCGATCGGTGGGCGGCCCGCGCGGCATCCTGGGCGTGGCGAGCGACGATCTGGGCGAGACCTGGAGCCGCGAGTTCGTGCTCCGCGGCGACTCCTACACCTGGGACTGCGGCTACCCGGTCATGACCGAGCTGAACGACGGACGGCTGTTCACGGCCTACTACATCACCGCGCACGACGGGGGCGAGCCCGTGCCGGACTACGCCGTCGTCCGGCAGGTGGACGGCACGTTCTTCAGACTCGACTGACCGGGCCGGGCGTCAGCTCCCGAATCACCTCGTCCGTTGAGCGTACGCGCCCCCACACCTGATCGAAGAAGCGCAGCACCACCAGGTGAGCCTCGCGGCTCGCGGGAGCCGCGCTGGCATCCCCGGTCACCGTCACCGCGTATCCCCAGTGGGCCGCCTCGTTGCCGATTCTGATCAGGCTGTCGTACGTCCGCTGGCCGCAGAGGACCAGGTCCCGCACGCCCATCGTATGGAGGAGGCCGGCAAGGCCCGTGGTGGCAAAGGCGCCCCCCGCCGCCGGATGCAGCACGGTCTCCCCGGTGGCCGGAGCAAGACCGGGAAGCACCGCTCCGGCAGCCGCCTGCCCGCCGGGTTCCGGAGCGTGGCCGTGGACGTGGAACACGGGCAGGCCGGCGGTGCGGGCCGCCGCAAGCAGGCGGCGGCAGTTTCCCAGAACGGAGGCAAGCGGCTCGCCGGCCCAGGGCTCCGGCGGCCCCCGCATGTCCACGACGATCAGGCAGGTCGCATCGGGCGCGGGCCGGTGGTCCCAGACCTCGTGCTTGTTGCCGGTGAGTGCCAGGGGCTCGGGCAGGTAGTACCTGCCGCCCCGGACCTCGACGCGGATTTCTCCTTCGGGGGCGGAGTCCCGGATTCGCATCCGCGCCGCGAGCTCCCGCACGGCGTCGTGGGCTCTCGACAGCGTCGCGAAGGGGCCGTCCGTGGCGTCCGCGGCCGGCTGCGGGTGCCGGCCCGACCACGCATCGTTGCCGGTCGTGGCCACGTGGAAGCGAGCCTGCAACGACTCCGCCATCGGTGTTCCCCCGGTCATCTACCATAGCAGCATGGGGCTCGGGCGATCCGTGGCCTTCGCGGTGCTGCTGCTGGCAGCCCGGATCGCCGCCGGCGGCGGCTTCCTGGAGGGCGCCCCGGTCGAGCGGCGCATCGAGATCTCCGGGGTCGAGGCGATCGACATCGACGCCGCCCACTTCACGGTCGAGGTGCTGGGCGCTCCGGAGCTTGACACGGTCACCGTGGTCAGCCGCATGTCCACCCGCTTCCACCGGTTCCACGACGGACATGTCGCCGTCGAGCGGAGCGACGGCGGGGCCTCGATCTCGGTCCGCTACGACGGCCGTCCGCTGTCAAAGGCCGCCGTGACGTGGGGACCGTTGCTCGTCCTGAAGGTGCCCGAACCCACCGCGCTGGCGGTCACCACCACGGCCGGCGACGTGCGGGTCCACGACGTGGCGGCGCCGCACGTGACGATCACGACGACCGCCGGCGATCTCTATCTAAGCGACGTCACCGCCACGGTCGAGATCTCGGCGCGCGCCGGCTTCATCGTGCTGGAGCGCGTGCACGGCCCGAAGCGGATCACCGCGGAGTCCGGCTCGATCGAGGTGTCCGACTCGCGCGGCCCGCTCTTCACCGACATCGGCGGCAAGCAGCGCCTGCGCCGTATCGACGGCGACGTCAGCGTCGCCTCCGCGGAGAACCTCACCTTGAGCACGCACAGCGGCACCCTCACCGTGCGTGACGGGCAGCCGCCGAAGTGACGGTGGAGCGACCCGGTACCGGCTACCGATCGAAGTCGGCTTCTGGCGTCAGGCAGTGAGAGCTCGTCCGGCTTCCAGTCAGGGACGAGTTCGGGCTCATCCCTCCGGTGAGCACAGCCACCAGTTAGCCTTGCCGAGGAACAGCGCCGGCGTTTGGCCACTACCGGATCTCGATTCCGCGCGCGATGCACTGCTCGAACTGCTCGTAATCGTAGCGGTACGAACGCACCATGCCGTCCTGGTCCCGTTGCAGCGTGAAGCAATTGGTCGTGTCCCGAAACGCGGCGAAGCGCTCGTCGTTCAGCGCCAGCCGCAGGCTCTCCAGCGGAGCGAGGCTGTGGGTGGTGGCGAACACCTGCACGCGCTGTTCGCGAGCCGACGTGAGCAGCGCTTGCAGCAGCGGCAACATGGCGGCGTGGTGCAGGCCGTTCTCCAGCTCGTCGATCAACAGGATGCGTTCGTTGCCCAGGATGCACGGTGCGAGCATCATCGCCGCGCGCGTGACGCCGCTGCCGTACATGTTCAACGGGATCATCCGCTCCAGGCCGACGTCCACGTACGCCACGTTGCCATTCGTGGCCACGCCCTGAACGCGCGGGTCGATCGCCTGCAGGTACCGGATCAGCCGGTCCACCTTCTTGGCGACGGTCACGTCGGCGATCACGGCCCCGTCGTATTCGGTTCTCGGCCCTATATAGCGGGCAGAAATCGTCGGCTCGGCGGCCGGTGTGCCGGACGAGGCGGCGCGCAGATCGCCCTCGCTTACCTCAAGGGTCCCGGCAAAATACGTGGGGCTGCCCTGCCGGGGTTCCACGGTGGCGTCATAGCGGAGCACGCGCTCGCCGGCCGCGACCGTCGACGACGGCCGATCGCCGTTGTGAACGGCGCCCGTCATGCTGCTCGCGCTGCCGTTGCCGTTGCCGGCTTGTTGTGCCTCGATGCCGCCTGCGGTCGCTGCCGCGGAAATCTCCAGCGTTCGCCGTTTCACCGGCCCGTCCGAGTGCGCCGTCAACGCGACCGGCGCGTCGATGTCGAGCCCGTGGAACAGCAGGCCCAGGTCATCGAAATCCTGCACCAGGAGGTTGCGCCAATTCTGTAGCCGGACCGGCGACTGCACGTCGGCGAACCCGGCCAGCAGGAACACGGCTTCCAGGACGGAGGTCTTGCCGATGTCGTTGGCACCCAACAGCAGGTTGAATGCCCCCAAGCCGTCGAGTTCGAGCTGCGCCAAGCCGCGAAAGCGGCGTATCTCTATCGCGTGCAAGCGGTCATCGTGCATGGGAAACCTACACCGCGTACGCGAACACCGTGGCCTGGAACAGGCGCAGCCGGATGCCGACCATCTCCCCGACCGGCGAGATGTCGCTGCGGCCGTCCCAGGTCACCATCGCGTCCTCGGCGTCTCCGGTGAGCCGGCCGCAGTCGGCGAAGGTGAAGCCGGACACCGGGTCCACGTCGGAGTGGACGCGCGACGGCACCGAGTGGAGCAGCTCGACCGAGACCCAGCCGCCGGGACGGCAGCGGTAGTTGAGGCGTAGCTCGTCGCGCGTACGGTACACCGTCGGGATCGTGCAGCGGCCCTCGACCGGTGCCTCCACTCCGCACAGGCGGTGCGGGCGCCACGTCGCCCAGCGCAGCTCCGCGGGCCGTGCGCCGGCGGGCCGGCCGGCGTTGTGCACCCAGGACGAGCCGGCGTAGAGCGATCCCCAGGCGCCGTCGGGCAACTCGATCACGCCGCAGCCCCAGGAGTAGACCATGCCGCTGTCGCCTTCTCCCGGCGCGCCCAGCGGGATGATCGGCCGCCGCTCCGGGCGGTGCCAGAACAGGCCGTCGCGGCTGAAGGCGATCTGGCTGTCCACGTGGTCGGTCGCCTGGTGGTAGACCTGGATCAGCATGCAGTGCAGGTCGTCCCTAACCCCGTTCGGAAAGCCGGGGTAGGGGAAGTAGTCGCAGCCGTAGAACGACACGTCGAGGCCGTCCTGGCCGTCGGGGGCCAGGATCAGCTTGGGCGGCGGCCACGAACGGAAGTCGCGGGTGCGGGTCAGGCCGATGGCGCGCCGCACCAGACCCACCTCGGCGGAGCCTGACCCGACGCCGGGCGCGGCGCCGGGCTCGATCTCCATGCCGTGCACGCGGCAGTAGGCGAAGTAGTGGCCGGTGGCCGGGTCGTAGCCGGCGGACAGGCCGCCGTCCATGGGAAACGGCGCGAGCGGCGCGTCGAGCGTCCGCCACCGCCTGCGGTCGGGCGAGGTCCAGCCGATCACCTCGCCGCCCAGCTCGACGCGCGGGCCGCGGTAGGCCGGCCCCTGGTACTCCTGCGCCTTCCAGCGGCGCACCGCCTCCTCGTTGGCGCCTTCCTCGCCGCCGGTGTCCATGCGCTCCCCCGTGTCGGGGTCGAACCAGCCGCCGTCGCAGCCCATGCCCTTGAAGCGCTCCTCCGGCGGCGCGGTGGGATCCTCGAACACGGACTTGAGCCGGTCGCCGCCGCGCTCGGTCACCCGCTCCACGAGCCGCCAGCGCTGGCCGTCCTCGCTGCGGGCCAGCAGGATGCTGCCGTTCGCGTCGTACAGGGCGTAGAGCGCGCCGTCCTCCCGCCACGCGCGCACCGGCTTCATGTGATCGGAGCCCGAACCTCCCTCCAGCACCAGCGGCGCGCTCTTGGCCGCCTGCTCGACGCGCAGGCGCACGCCGATGGGGGCGTCGTACAGCTCGAAGGTGCCGGCGCGGTTGGTGCTGCGGTTGCCGGTGTGGATCTCCTGGGTGTCGGCAATGGGCGTCCAGCCTCCAGGGTTGGGACGCGGACGCACCCAGTCGCCGGGGTAGTAGCCGCCGCGGGGGCGTCGGATCTCAGCCACGGCGGCGAGCTTAGCCGATGGAGCCGGCATCGCCCACGGACCCGTTACTATGGACACAGGAGGGCACGATGGCAGAGCCCGCGCGCGCACGCACCGACCTGCCGGGCGAAGGATCGGGGAGATCGGCCCGCGACAACCCCGGCGACTGGATACCGTTCCTGGACTGGCGGGAGGTGTTCCCCGGCAACCGCGGCGTCGACCGGCACGGCGCCTACAACCTGTTCGACGCTCCCGTCGGCATCGCACTCGAGGTCGAGCCGAGCCAGCCCTCCGAGCCACTGCTGGTCGTCGATCAGCCGTGGGAGGACCCGGCCAACATGCAGCCGTCGGCGACGTGGCGGGAGGAGGAGGACGGCAGCTACGGCATCGTCTATGCCGGCCGCGACGGGGCGATCTGCCTGGCGCGCAGCCCCGACGGCTACCAGTTCCACCGTCCGGCGCTCGGCCAGGTGGAGTGGAGCGGGTCGCTGGCCAACAACATCCTCGCCGACGGGCCTCCCGCCGGGATCCTGCTCGACCCCAAGGCGCCGCCGGAGGAGCGCTACAAGGCGCTGGGCCAGGAGGGCGGCTACTTCGACCCCCTGACCGGCGAGAAGCTGGAAAGCCGCGAGGGCCAGGCCCGCCAGAAGGCGATGGAAGAGAACGGCCCCGATTACCAGGGGCCGCAGGCGGAGATGCGCCACTGGGTGGTGGCCTGGGTCTCCCCCGACCGGCTGCACTGGAAGCGGGTCGAGCGGCCGGCGGCGCCGTTTCCGTCCGACGGAGGCAACCGGCCCCAGTACGACGCGGCTACCGGCATGTACTTCGACTACGTGCGCGTGCACGGGCGCGACCCCGAGTCGCCGCGTGGCATCGGCACCGGCGTCCCGGAGCGCTCGATCGGCCGCCGCTCGATCGGCCTGATGCGCACCCGCGACTTCTTCGACTGGTCGCCGCCGAAGCTGGTGATCTACCCGACGCCACAGGACGCGGCGGACGTCTCCTTCTACGGCGCCAACTACTCCCGCTACCCCGGGCGCGACGACCTGCACCTGCTGTTCCTGCAGGTCTACCACCAGAACGCCGACCAGATCGACGACCAGCTCGCCGTGAGCTGGGACGGGCTGATCTGGTACCGCCACCACGACCCGATCATCCCGCGCGGGCCGGTCGGCTCCGGCTACGAAGGGATGTGCCGGACCTTTGCCGGCGGCATCGTCGAGCTGCCCGACGGCTGGTGGGCGGTCTCGCACGAGTGCAACCCGGGACTGCACAACCGTAGCGGATACCGCCACTTCCCGGAGCTCATCGCCAATCCGGCGGCCGCGGACGCCATCACGCTGGAGCCGCACCAGCCGGCGTCGATCCGCTGGGCGCGCTGGCGGCCGCACCGGCTGTGCGGCATCGACACGTCGCTGGAGGGCCGCTTCACCACGCAGACCATCCGCCGCAGCCGGGGCGAGCTGCGGCTCAACTACCGCTGCCGGAGCGGCGGGTTCATCGAGGTGGAGCTGGTGCGCCTGGTGGCCGGCCGGCTGCAGCCTGATATGGACGGCCTGCCGGGATTCACCTTCGCGGACTGTGACCGGCTGACCGGCGACGAGCTCGACCGGGTGGTGACCTGGCGCGGCCGGCACGACATCGCTGGCATCGGCGAGACGGTCGCCGTCCGCATCAGGATGTTCCAGGCGAAGGTGTTCGCCTACCGCGTCTGAGCAGGAGTGGGAGAGGGCATGCACTACCATCAACTCGGCGGCTCGGGGCTGCAGGTCGCGCGCATCGGGCTGGGCTGCATCCCGTTCGGGACCACGATCGACCAGCAGGCCAGCAGGCGCATGGTCGACCGCTACCTGGACGCCGGCGGCAACTACCTGGACACGGCCAACGTGTACGGCGGCGGCATGCGCGGCTCGCACGAGCGCGACGCCGGCACCTCCGAGCGCACGGTGGGGGCGGTGGTGGCCGGCCGCCGCCACCGGTTCGTGATCGGCACCAAGGGCGCCTGGACCATGACCGACATCGTGGGGCCGAACGGCTTCGGCCTGTCGCGCACCTACCTGGCGCGCGCGATCGACGACAGCCTGCGCCGGCTGGGCACCGACTACATCGACCTGTACCAGTGCCACGTGTGGGACCCGTACACGCCGATCGAGGAGACCATGCGGGTGCTGGACGACGCGGTGCGCGCCGGCAAGATCCGCTACGTGGGCGTCAGCAACTGGGGCGGCTGGCAGGTGGTCAAGGCCAATATGCACGCGGACCGCTACGGGCTGACGCCGATCGTCTCCAACCAGATCTGGTACAATCTGGCCGACCGCACCGCGGAGTTCGCGCTGATCCCGGCCTGCCGCGACCAGAGCGTGTCGATCATGGCCTGGGGCGCCTACGCGCAGGGCTTCCTGACCGGCCGCTACACGCGCGAGATGACCGAGCCGCCGCCCGGGTCGCGCATCACCTCCAGCAAGCCGGAGGAGTCCAGCTCCTGGGAGTGCCTGGCGGTCGACCGGGTGTGGGATACGCAGGAGGTCATGCGAGGCGTGGCCGCCCGCCACGGACGGTCACTGGCCAACGTCGCCATGGCGTGGCTGCTGCAGAGCGGCCGCTGCGACGTGGCGTTGCTGGGCGCGTTCGCTCCCGATCAGTTCGACGACGGACTGGGCGCGCTGGAGCTGACGCTCGACGGCGGCGAGCTGGCCGAGCTCGATCGGGTAAGCCGGCTGCCGGCGCCGTATCCGATGAACTTCTGGAACACCTTCTGCTACCGCGACAGCGAGCACTACGGCGGCCTGAGATAGCTACTCCGTCGGCTCGTCAGCCGACTCCAGGAGGTCGAAGTCCGAGTCGGCGTATTCGAGAGCGGCGCCGTGGCGGCGGGCACACGCGGCGATGAGCACATCGATCGCCGGTGCCGTGACGCCGCGAGCGCGAGATTGACGCGCGAGGTCGTACGCGTGCCGCCAGACGCCCTCGTCGATGGGAACCTCGGGGAGCGTGCGGGCGAAGTCTCGCAGGGCCTTCCGCTCCTGCGCCCCGCGGGCCCCGTTCCACAGCTCGAGCTGCACGGGCGGGCACCAACATGCGTGCCCGGCTCTCAGCGCGGCATCGACGCGGCTGCGGACCTCAGGGTCGCCGCGCGCGCGAAGGAAGTGTATCCAGGACGACGTATCGACGAGAATCAACTGTTCAGCCCCGGCGTCGTGCAGCCTGAAGCTCCTGCGGCGTGACCAGATCGTCGCAGGTGCCCGCGTACCTGGTGAGTTCCGCCATGCGCATGCGGCGGTTGAAGTCCGCAACGGCGCTGACGACCGCCGCGCGCTTGGTCTTCGCGTTCGTAAACCTGATGGCATCCTCAAGTTCGCGATCGGGAATATCGATCGTGGTTTTCATGATGCCATTTTCATCGGTCTTGGAATATCGTTCAACAGAACCACCAAACCTTCTTCCAAGTATTATCACATCCGATGATTGGTCTGTAACAGACCATTCGAGGGCGTTCATCTATCATCGCCCGTCGAGCTCGTTGCAAAGCGGGGGACGGGTGGCGTTCTTCTTGACCTGGGCATGGCATTCCAGAATGATCTGAGCGACGTCGGGGGGGTCCCGCGACGCTCCCGACCAGGAGGAAATCGTGAAGAGACTCACGGGACTGATCGCGGGCCTCATGGTCGTCGGTGCGAGTGCATTCGGCCAGTACATCGAAGGCCCCTGGTTCGCGGAGGCGGTGGCGCGCGGCGACTTGCCGCCGATCGAGGAAAGGCTGCCGGTCGAGCCGCTGGTGCTGGCGCCGGGCGCCGGCTACGCGTTCCCGGCTGACGGCAGGCACACCGAGGGCTCGTACGACCGCAGCTCCGTCGACATCCCCAACATCCAGGGACTGACCTCCACGCCGTTCAGGAACCACCGGTTCGAGGTCCAACTGTTGCCGTGGGCCTGGAAGGGCTGGGAAGGCTCGGACGACAACATGACCTGGACGTTCTACATGCGTGAGGGCATGAAGTGGTCCGACGGCGACGACTACACCGCGGACGACATCGTATTCTGGTTCGAGAACGTGCACGGCGACGGTGACGCCGCGATGCAGTACCGGGAAGCGGGCGCCATGAACAAGAACGCGGTGGCCGACGCCACCGAGCGCCTGGAGAAGGTGGACGACTACACGCTGCGTTTCCATCTCAAGGAACCGGACCCCCGCTTCGAGTGGCTGGTCGGACAGCGCTCCGAGCGTGAGCTGCTGAACGTCGACGCCCACTACCTGCCTCAGTTCCACCCCGCAAGCGGCGACGACGATGCGCTGGCAGCCAAGGTATCGGCGGGCGCGTTCGATACCTGGATGCAGCTCTTCGAAGACCGGCGCGACCGCATGGGCAACACCAACCCCGACAAGCCGCACCTGATGCCGTGGGGCCCGTTCAACCCGCCGCCGGCCAACCCCGCGGTGTTCACCGCCAACCCGTACAACTTCGCGGTGGATGACCGCGGCCAGCAGCTTCCCTACCTGGAGACCCAGCGTTACTTCCTGGTATCCGACGGAGAGGCGCAGAAGCTGCGGCTGCTGTCCGGCGGCGACAGTTGGGGGATCATCAAGACCCTGGAGTCACTGCCGCTGGCCAAGCGGGCGCAGGAAGAGGGCAAGATCAACTTCCAGCTCACCCCCAAGGGCGACGCCTACAAGTCGACGGTGACGCTGTTCAACATGAACGCGATGGAAGAGTGGAAGGCGGAGCTGTTCCGGGACGTGCGCTTCCGCACGGCCTACTCGCTGTTCATCCCGCGGAGCAAGATCGCCGACATCATGTACGCCGGCGCGCCACTGCCGACGCTGGGCGGCTTCATGTATGAGACGGATCATCCGTGGTACCTGCCGGAGCTGGGCGAATCGCCGCTGATCCAGCAGGACCTGGACCGCGCCAATGCGCTGCTGGACGAGCTCCTGCCCAACAAGGATGCCGACGGCTTCCGCCTCGGCCCCGACGGCAAGCCCATCACCTTCTTCCTGGCGACCGTCACCCACGAGGAGTGGGAGCAGGCGGCCAACATCATCATGGAGGACCTGCACCTGATCGGCTTCAAGGCCAACCACCGCGCCACCGCGTGGGGTGGCTGGGGCGCCTTCATCCAGTCGATGGAGTGGGACATCATCGTCGACCAGAGCACCGAGGGCTGGAAGAGCCAGCTCCCGGAGCGGCAGTCACTGATCGTCCCCACCGGCCGGTTCGGCCCCAACTGGGCCTACAAGTGGTGGGAGTGGCTGGACTCAGGCGGCGAGAAGGGCGAAGAGCCGCCGCAGGAGATCAAGGACAACTGGGATCTGTTCCACCAGATGATCCAGGAGGCGGACGCGGACAAGCTCACCGAGCTCACCCACGAGTGGTACCGCCGCCAGGCCGAGCAGGTCTGGACCCTTCCGCACCTGACGTTCCCGCCCGAGTTCGACGTGTGGCAGCCCAACTTCAAGGGCGTCCACCCCAGGACCGGCCGGCCGTTCGAGTTCGGAGGCATGTGGTACGAGTAGCGCCGATGCGCTGAGCGTATTCGCCACGAAGGGCATCCCGCCGTTGGGATGCCCTTCGTCAATGAGGGGCTTGGGGAAGGCGTGGCATGAACGGCATGACCAACCGGGAACACCTGGTCGAGCACCAGTATCGTAACGCCGGCAACCTGGAGGCCCGCATTCGGTTCTATGAGCGATTCAGCGTCAACACGCGCGGCTGGTTGCCGTGGGTGTTCGATCGGCTGCGGCTTCCTCACTCCCGGCGGGTGTCTGTACGCGTCGACCAACGGACGCACCAGGGGGCCCGGCCTGGCGGCCTGGGTCCGCAAGGCCGTGCACGGGGAGGACCCGCCGGCGACCGGTCGCACCGATCTCGAACTCTTCAGCCTCGAGACGGGAGATGCGCAACTGAGAGACGTGTTCTCTCACGTCGTGACGCACCGGTATGATGACGCGCTGGAGATCACCGAAATCGAACCGCTGATCGACTACGTGCAATCCACGTCGACCATGGCCCTGGATCCCGGACGGCTTCCGCAATTGCGGCGGGCCGTGGCCGCGGAGATAGAGCGCCGCGGGTCCCTGCGCCTTCCCAAGAAGACGGGGATGTTCGAGGCATGGTGATCCGTCCTCTGGCGCGCGCATGCGCGGCGTGCGCAGCCCTGCTGCTGGCGGTGCCGGCGGTTCTGACGGCTCAGGAACGGCAGGAGGAGCGGAACGAGATGGTGCTCCGCCAGATCGCCGCGCGCGGGGTGAGCGACGAGCGCGTGCTTCAGGCGATGCGCACCGTGCTGCGCCATCGGTTCGTGCCGGAGCGCCTGTCGCGCTCGGCGTACAACGACCATCCGCTGCCGATCGGCGAGGGGCAGACCATCTCCCAGCCCTACATCGTCGCGCTGATGACCGAGATGCTGGCCGTCGATGAGGACGACCGCGTGCTGGAGATCGGCACCGGCTCGGCCTACCAGGCGGCGGTGCTGGCGGAGCTGGTGGCGGAGGTGTACTCGATCGAGATCCGCGGCCCGCTGGCCGATTCGGCGGCGGCGCTGTTGGAGGAGCTGGAGTACGCCAACGTGCAAACGAAGCACGCCGACGGCTACTACGGCTGGCCGGAGGCGGCGCCGTTCGACCACATCATGATCACCGCCGCGGTCGATCACGTGCCGCCGCCGCTGCTGGAGCAGCTCGCGGTCGGCGGCCGGCTGATCCTGCCGCTCGGCAATCCGTTCGCGCACCAGAGCCTCTTCGTGGTCACCAAGCTTGAGGACCGCGTCCTCATGCAGGAGATCCTGGGGGTGCTGTTCGTGCCGATGACCGGCGCCGCCCTGAACTGATGTCGCTGATCTTCGCGGCCGCAACCCCTCTTGGAGGAATGCCGTGAGTGTTGTCCCGCACCGAGACCGCACCCCCTGCCGGAAGCCCATCGCTGCCGCGCTGGCGGTCCTGATCGGCGTGCCGCTGCTGCTTGCCGGCTGCCGGCAACTGGGCACGGTTGCAGACTCGCCGGACGCTGTGCAACTGCGCATCGCCGCCTGGAATCTTGAGCATCTCAACGACACCGACGACGCTGGCTGCGTGCCCCGGGACGAGGCGGACTACGACGCCATCGCCGACCGTATCCGGGAGATCGCCCCGGACGTGGTGGCGTTCCAGGAAGTGGAGAACATGGAAGCAGCGCTTCGGGTGTTCCCGGCAACACACTGGCATGTGGAAGTTTCCATGCGTCCTGAACCGGAAGCAGCGCCGCGCGAATGCTGGGGACTTCCCGGAAAGTACCTCCACCATCAGGCGACCGGGTTCGCCATCCGCAAGGAGATCGTCTACCGTCGCAACGAAGACTTGGAATCCCTCGGCGACCCGGCTTCGTCGCTGCGCTGGGGTACTGACATAACCGTCACTTTCGGCGACCGCGAACTGCGCCTGCTGTCCGTGCACCTCAAGTCGGGATGCTGGTCGGCCGAACAAGACGCGAGCGAGTCCCGCAAGCAGACCTGCGCCACGCTGAGGAACCAGGTTCTCGAACTCAGATCCTGGGCCGACCGCCGGGGGGACGAGCGGACCGCTTTCGGCATCCTGGGCGACTTCAACCGCCGTCTCGCCATAAGCGACGACTGGGCCTGGAGAGTGCTGTCGCCGGAATCATCTCCGCTCGATCTCCTCACCGCGGACATCGAGACTCAGTGCGATCCGCGATACGTGGAATTCATCGACCACATCGTGCTCGACCCGACTGCGGCAGCATTGCTTGTCCCGGGATCGACCCGTGAGTGGCCCCGTCACGATGACCATCCGGACCACTGCGCCGTGTCCGCCGATCTCCGGGTGAATCTGTTCGTGCCGATGACCGGCGCCGTCCTGAACTGAGGTTGGGCTGACGCTGCTGATCGCGGCCGCGGTCGCCTCCTTCGCCGCCCTGGCGTACGAGGCGCTCCTGGTCCGGTTCTTTTCGCTTTCGCAGTGGAACCACCTGACGTTCCTGGTCCTGGGCGTCGCGCTGCTCGGCTTCTCCGCGTCCGGGGTGGTGCTGGCCGTTCTGGTGTCGCGCGGGCCGGGGGCATCCGCCGGGCTGCGCCGACCCGCGGGGATCGCCGTCCTGCTGGCGGGGCTGTCGCTGGCCGTGTTGGGGTCGTTCGCGGCGATCCGTGCTATGGAGGTGGACTACTTCCGCATCCCTCTGGAGCTGGGCCAGCTCGCGCTGCTGGCGGTGTCGTTCCTGGTCCTGTCGGTACCGTTCGCGATCGCCGGACTGGTGACCGCGCTGGCCTACGCCGCCCCGGACATCCCGGCCGGGCGCACCTACCTGGCGGCGATGGCCGGCTCGGGGCTGGGCGCCGTCGCGCCGATAGGGCTGCTGCCGGCGTTCGGCATCGCCGGCGCCGTCGCGGCGATCGCGGGGATTCCCGCGTTCCTGGCCGTCGCCACCGCGAGGTGGCGCGCCGGCAAGGCCGGGCGCTCGGTGCCGGGAGCGCTTGCCGGCGCCGTGGCGGCAGCGGTGGCGATCGGATCGCTGGCCACCGGTCTGATCGGGGACGTGACGCCATCCTCGTACAAGCTCGGCTACCAGGCGCTGCAGTTCCCGGAGACGGAGGTGGTCGAGCGCCGCACCACGATCCGCGGCCGTTACGAGCGGCTGCAGGGGCCGGCGCTGCGCTTCGGCCCGGGGCTGAGCCTGCGCTGGATGGAACGGCTTCCGCGTCAGGATGCGCTGCTCACGGACGGCGACGCGTCGCTGTTCGTCCCACGCGATCCCGACCCTCGCTACGCCGGGGACCTGCTCGGATCGGTCGGCGCGGCGCTGGTGAGGGAGCCGCGCAGCGCGCTGGTGCTGCAGGCGAGCGGCGGCACCGCCCTGCCGATCGTGGTCCGGGCCGGGGTGCCGCGGGTCACGGTGGTGGATCCGTCGGCCTGGCGCGCCGCGGCGGTGCGCGCGGCGGTCGCGGAGCTGGGTTGGGACGGGACGGTTTCGGTTCGCCGCTCGGCGCTGCGTGGCTTCGCGGCGCACGCGGGAGAGCGCTACGACCTGATCTACCTGGATCACGCCGGGGCGTCGGTGCCCGGCGTGGAGAGCCTGAGCCGCCAGTTCACGCTGACCGTCGACGCAGTGCGGCGCTACCTGGACCTGCTGACCGAGGACGGTGTGCTGGTGCTGGGCCGCAAGCTGTCGCTGCCGCCGTCGACCAGCGTGCGCGCCGCGGCGACGGCTCTGGCTGCACTGGACGGCCGGACGCAGACGCCGGAACGGCACCTTGTGATGCTTCGCTCCTTCGAGAGTTTCGTCCTGGCCGTGTCGCACGCTCCCTTGTCGGCCGAACGGCTGGCGGCCGTCCGCTCGTTCGCGGACGAGCGGGGCTTCGATCTGGTCTACCTGAGCGACATGAGCAGCGACGAGGCGAACCGCTTCGCCGTCCTGGTGGAGCCGCACTACCACGTCGCGATCGGCGGGCTGATCGCCGCCTGGCGCGAAGGGCGAGCAGATGCCTGGTTCCGTGCGCAGGTGCTGGACGTGGCGCCGCGCCGCGACGGCCGGCCGTTCTTCAGCCATACGCTGCGCTGGACGCGGATCGGTGAGTTGGCCGCAGCGCTCGGCGGGCGCTGGTTCGGGTTCCTGCTGTCCGCGGAGGTGGTGGTGGCGGCCGTGATCGGCATCTCCGCGGTGACCGCCGCGCTCCTGCTGGCGCTGCCGGCCGCGGCGGGACGCGGGGACGGCCGGCTCTCGCCGCGCGTGTTCGCCTACTTCCTTGCGGTAGGAGCCGGCTACATCTGGGCCGAGCTCGCCCTGATCGGCCTGTTCACCCTGCTGGTCGGCGACCCGGTGGTCTCGGTCGTGGTGGTGCTGTCGGCCATGCTGACGCTGTCCGGCCTGGGCGGGTTGGTCTCGGCGCGCATAGGGGGCCAGCGCCTGCCGGTGGTGCTGCTCCTGATCGTCGCACTTCTGGCAGTGGTAGCGCTGACGGCCTTCCCGCTGGTCCGGTTGCTGCTTGCGCTACCGGTGGTCCTCCGCGTCGTCGGCGCTGCGCTCCTGCTGGCTGCGGTGGCGGTTCCGCTGGGACTGCCGTTCCCGGCCGGCATGCGGCTGCTCGCCCCGCAGCCGTATGCGACCGCGCGTGCGTGGGCGGCCAACGGCGCCGCGTCCGTGGTCGGCGCGGCGCTGGCGCCTCAGATAGCCTGGGACCTCGGCATCCCCGCGCTGGTAGTGCTCGCTGCCGCTGCGTACCTTGGGACGGCTCAGGCCGCGCGCCGGTCAGTGGCACGGTGATCGCATCCCACTTCGGCGCCGAAGTGGGACGCTCCTTCGTTCAGCTCACGAACGGATTGGCGATCTCCAGGCCGTCGATTCTCCATCCGTGGTGCAGGTCTTCGGAGTAGAGCCGCGAACACTGCGCCACCTGGGCCGCGCGTACGATCAGGGCATCCCAGAACGACACGGAATGAAGCCGTACCAAGTCGATGGCAGAGAGCATGTCATCGACTTGGGGAACCACGACGTCCATCTTCGCGAACACCTCGACCTTGCGCCGCGCGAGGGCCGGATCCACACCGAGGTTGCGAGTCACCGTCACGAAGTACTCCTGCAGAACCTGCAGCGAGATCACCGCTTCACCCCGTCGGTGACACTCTTCGTACAGTGCCAACGCCTGTGCCTGCCTGACGCTGTCACCGGCGTCGTCCGTGTAGGCCAGGACGTTGCTGTCGAAGAAGCTACGCACGCCGATGGATCTCTTCCCGGTCGAAGGTCCAGCCGGCTCGGTCGCCTGCGGCCATCTCGGACAGGCGCTTCACCTCCGCGATCTCCTCTTCGGGCGAGTTCAGTCCGGCAAGGCGGACCAGGTAGTTCCGCACCGCCTGATTGAGGCTCAGCCCCATGGCCGCGGCGGACTTCCTGGCCTCGGCGACGACCTTGGTGTCCAGTGACAACGTGAGATTCATGTCCACAGAATACGTGCGCACGGGATCCGTGTCCACCGACGGTCAAGGAGCCGAGCTCCCAGCGCCATGGGCGAATCCTGGCACGTCCGACTCAGTCCCCTTCAGCCTCACACAGCACGCGGGCCGCGGTCGGCCGCTTGGCGCGCCGCGCCAGATCGATCGGCCGATCGCCGGCTTGATCCTGGGCGTCGGGATCGGCGCCGGCGTCGAGCAGCATGCGCACCAGCTTGCCGGCGATGCCGGTCGCGGCGGCGCAATGCAGGGACGTTCGGCCGTCGCGCTTCCGGGGGCGGTTGACGTCGGCCCCGTGCGCGATGAGCAACGCCACGTGGGAGGTGCGGCCGTGGTTGCACTGGTGCTGCAGCGCCGTGTCGGCGGACGCGTCCCAGTCGACGTCGGCGCCCTGCTCGATCAACAGCGGCACCAGGTGCGCGGCGTTGCGCCCGCACACCGCGCTGCGCACGTACCCGTCGTCAGTCGCCGCCACGTCGATGCCGACGTCGAAGATCAGATAGCGAACCGCCGCCTCATGTCCGCCCATGAGCGCCCAATGCAGGGGCGTGCCGTAGCACAGCGTCTCACTCCAGGGTGGTGACGGCTCCCGTGCGATCGCCTCGAGCCGCGGGACCTCGCCCCAGGTCGCGGCTGACCACGCATCCCACCGGATGCCGTAGGGCCGAAACAGGTCGAGAGCATCGCGGATGCCCGCACCGCCGGCGATCGAGAACACCGTCCGGCCGTAGCGATCCCGCTGCCACAGCCAGTCGCTGTCTCCGCGTTGCTCGACTTCCCCTGCGATGAGTCCGCTCGCCTCGGCGAAGTCGCACGCCTTGATGGCGCGCATGAGCAGGACCATGAACGGCGGCGCTTTGCTCATTCGTCATCGTACCTTGCGACGGCACCGGGTAGCATGACGCAGCGCGATGTCGATCCTGACCGGCCGAGCCAGCGACTTTCTGAGAGTCGCCGCGGCAGCCGCGGGCCGAGGCGACCTCGATACGGTACGGGCCGTATTGGCAGAAAAGCCCGCGTGGATCCGACGCATCGGTTCGCACGGCCGCACGTTGTTGTGGGAAGCGGCATACCGGGGACGCCTCGAAATGGTGGAGTACCTGCTCGATCGGGGTGCCGACATCGACGCGTGCGGCTGCCACTTCACGCCGCTCCTGCTCGAGATCTCCCCGTACTGCGCGGCGCGGCGCCGGGGACACGAGGCGGTGGCCGCCCGTCTGATCGAGCGCGGCGCCGCGACCGACATCTACACCGCCGCATTTCTTGGGGATCGCGAAGCGGTCGTCGAATACCTGGAGCGCGATCCGCGGCTGGCGACGGAGGAGAAGCCGCAGCACGACGCCGGCCTGCGCGCGACGGTGCTGCACTATGCGGTCAGCGCGAGCCGGCTGGAGATCGTCACCACGCTGCTGGCGCGCGGCGCCGACCCGCGTACGGACAGCGGCTGGCTGATCCGCTTTGCGATCTGGCGGGATCGGGCCGACATCCTCGGGGCGCTCATCGACGCCGGCGCGGATCCGACCCGGGCCGAGATGCCGCGATCGGGAGTCTCGGCCGAGGTCGCCGCGGTCTTGGCCGCACGCAGCGTCCGCGTCAGCGTCGACCATGCCGAGGGCGGCTGGCCACCGCTGGTGTTCCAGGCGCGCGGCGACCGGGGCGGGAACGTCGATCGCGTGCGTGACCTGCTCGACCGGGGCGCCGACGTCAACGTCAGGAACCACAAGGGGCAGACCGCGCTGCATTGCGCCGCCAGGGCCGGGTTCGTCGAGATCGTCGACTTGCTGCTCGACCGCGGCGCGGACGTGAGCGCCACCGACGACGACGGCCGCACCCCGCTCGCCGCAGCGATGCGCTCGACAGTCAGGGACAAGGTGAGGATCGTGGCCGTCATCAAGCTGCTGAAGACTGCCGGGGCGGACTGACGGCTCAGCGCCTGAAGCGCTTGGCATCCTTGCGGGCGATCTGAAAGGCGGTCTTGCCGCTCCTGTTGCGCGCCTCGGGGTCGGCGCCAGCCTCCAGGAGCGCCTCCACGGCGGCGACCTTGCCTTCATAGGTCGCGCGATGCAGGGGCGTGCGGCCCTTGCGGTCCTGCGTGTTCAGGTCGGCGCCATGCGCCGCGAGCAGGCGGATCATGGCGGCCTGATCCTGCTCGGCGGCAAGCTGGAGCGGCGCACGCATGGCCCGGTTGCCGGCGTCGAGCGCGGCCCCGGAGGCGATCAGCAGCTCCGCGCATGCCGTCGACCCGGTGCGCGCTGCCCAGTGCAGGGGCGTCATCGCGTACGGGTCGGCCGCGTTCACGATCCCGGAGTCGTCGGCGATCAGTTCACGCAATCGGGCGGTGTCGTCGCGGGCGCTCGCGGCGTACACGCCGTAGCAGGCGCCGTCGTCGATGAGGATCTGCGCCACGGCCAGCTTTCCCTGCCGGGCGTTGCGGCGCAGCTCGCCCACGGGGCCTTCGCCCGCGTCCGCCGTCCCGTCCCAATGGCTGGGCGCGAGCGCCTCCTGCAGCGAGGTGGTGCCGCGCTCGCCGTTGCCCCTGATCGGCAGCTCGTGATGCACGCGGGCTCCGTACCGGAGCAGCAGCCTGGCGACCTCGGGATACCCTCCCCAGGCCGCCCAGTACATCAGCGGCAGGTTGTCGGGCCAGCCGGTATGCGGGCGAGCCGAGACGCCGGTTGCGTCGGCCGCTCCCGACTCGAACACCGCCCGCAGCGTATCGGCCGCCGCGGCCCACGCCGCCTCGTGCAGAACGTTGTACGCCGTGTGATCGATCGCGAGCGGCACGTCGTGGGCCAGCAGGAACGCCGCGGCCGGCCCGCAGCCGCGCTTGCCGATCACGGCTGTCAACAGCGATGAGCCGATCCGTTCCAGCACCGCCGGCTCGGCGGCCACTGTCTCCTGCATCCGCGCGACGTCCGGCCGGCCGTCCCAGCGCTCGGGTGCAGGACCCATCGCCGCGACGATGAGCTTCTCTTCCGCAGGCGTGAGGTCCGGCTTCGCTTCATCGCGCAGGAACCAGTTGCCCCGGAAGTCTGCGGCAGCTCGGGTGGTGTCCAAGGATCTACTCCCTCAGCCTGACTCTGGCGCCACGTTCTCGAAGCAGATCGTCAGTCAGGGATCTGGCTGGCAACGATGCCGATGCAGTTGCCCTGCGGGTCGGCGAACAGGGCGAACGTGGCCGACTTCGGGATGATCGTCACCGGCACGATGACGGTCGCCCGGAGATCCACTGCCTTCTGGAGGCTCGCGTCGATGTCATCGACCTGCGCATAGAAGGTGACCAGATTCGGATCGCCGTCGGTTCCCGTGATGCCGCCGTCGATGCCGGCCGGATCATCCTTCGCCCTGGTGGTGATCAGGGCGTAGTCGTTCACGCCGACGTCGATCTTCCAGTCGAACAGGCTGGAGTAGAAATCGCGCAGCGCAGCCGGCTCCTTCGACCGAATCTCGAAGTGAACGACCGGATTCTTCATCGTGGACCTCTCGGCGTCGAGCGTAGCAGTAGCTTACCGTTCAGCCAGGAACTCGATCAGCTTGGTTCGTTTCCTGGATCGGGCCAGGTCGAGGGCCGTCTGACCGGCGGCGTCCCGCCGTCCGACGTCGACGCCGCGCTCGACAAGCAGGCGCAGCAGCGGCACGCCGGCGCCGGAGTTGACCGCCACGTGCAGAGCGGTTTCGCCAGTCTGGCTCATCACCTCGTTCGGATCACAGCCGTGATCCAGAAACCACGTGACGCCCTGCACGCTGCGCATGTTGACCGCGCAGCCCAGCGGGTTGTAGCCGCCGTGGTGTGCGGTGCCGCGCGTGCCGTTCATGTCGATGGCGTCGTGGCGCAGCAGCGACTCCAGCACGTCGAACTGTCCGTCGCACGCCAGGTGGTTCGGCGTGTCGTCGTCGCCCAGGCGGGCGCCCCGCTCCAGCAGCAGGTCGGCGATCGCGCCGTTGTCGGCCCAGCACGCCTGATCCAGCGCCGTGGCCGGATCAGCGCCGTGGCCGAGCAGCAGCGTAGCCGTGGTGAGGCGGTCCTCATCGCCGCCCGCGTTGCAGCGTGCGCAGTACTGCAACGGCAGCCAGGATCCGTCACGCGAATCGGCATCGGCCTGCGTCGACGCGTCCGGGGACTCCGCCAGGATGCGGGCGACCCGCTCGTGGTCCGCGACCGCGCACGCGGTATACAGATCGAGATCGCCGGGCATGTGCTCCAGGAGCACCGGCACGTACTCCGTGGAGCCCATGGCCGCCGCCGCCACGGCGCTCACCAGGTAATAGCTGCCGCGCAGCGTCGGGTCGGCGCCCCGTTCCAGTAGCAGTCGCACCGTCTCCGCGTGGTCGGCGGTCTTCGGGGCGGTCTTCCTGAACTCGACCGCGCGATGCAGCGGTCGATAGCGGTAGGCGGTGGGTGACAGGACGTTGACGTCCGCTCCGTGGTCGAGCAGGAACGCGACCACTTCGGCATGACCGCCGTGGCAGGCGTTCATCAACACCTGCCAGTGGCCGGCGATCGCCGGGTCGGCCGTGATCGCCGTCGTGACCGCTTTCAGATCGCCTTTGCCGGCGGCTCCCGCCGCCGCCTTCGCGCGCGCCTTGTCCATGGGTCCGTGAGCGTACCAAGGCGGCGTTCTGCCGGCAACGAGACGCACTCGATTCCCGATTCCGTCGGCTGCGCTGTCTCACCATGAAGATCGGTGTCCTCGAGTTGCACCGTGGCTGCTGCAGATCCATACTCGCCCCATCCTCGACTGGAGGCCCGGGTAAGATGAGCACGACATTCGAGGACGCGGTCCGGACCATCATCACGGGGAACGCGACCGCCCTGAAGGGGCTCCTGCAGGAAGCCCCCGGCCTCATCGCAGCCCGCTCCGCATCCGGGCACCGAGCGACCCTCCTGCACTACGTGGCGGCCAACGGCGTCGAGGACGAGCTGCAGAAGACACCGGCGAATGCCGTGGAAATAGCCCGCATCCTGATCGAGGCCGGAGCAGAGGTCGACGCCCTTGCAGACACGTACGGCGGCGGAACCAATCAGACGACGCTGTGCCTGCTGGTCTCGAGTTGCCATCCTGCGGAAGCGGGCCTGCAGCCGGCGCTCGCGCAGGTCCTGTGCGATGCGGGAGCAGCCGTGAACGGCGTCGCCGATGACGGAGCGCCGCTGGCGACCGCCTTGATGTTCAGCTACACCCGGTCCGTCGACGTGCTGGTGCAGTGTGGCGCCCGCATCGGCAACCTGCTGTTCGCCGCCGGCGCTGGTGACCTGGAACGGGTACGGTCCTTCTTCGACTGCGATGGCCGACTCGAGCCCGGTGCGGCATACGACGGGCCTCACTTCCCAATCGCGGGTGATGAGAAAGCCGTGCTCGGGCAGGCGCTCGGAATGGCCTGCTATCACCTGCGGCTCGACGTGATCAGATTCCTGCTCGAACAGGGTGCGGACGTGAATTCGCGATCCCACATTCTCGGCGGTTCCTCAACCGGGCTGTACTGGGCAACTCATGGTTTTCATACGCAGGAAGAAGAGCGCCCCATCGTGAAGTTTCTGCGTTCGGTGGGCGCCGAGTCACAGTGAGGCAGGATGGCAGGCGTCATGCAGGAGCGGTCGACGTCGGAGCCGGCGAGGTCTGAGCAGCGGGCGCCGCTCGACCAGGACCACGAGTTCTTCCGGGCGGTCGGCGCCCTTGACCTGGCACGCGTGCGCACGTTGCTGGACGAAGACTCGTCGCTTGCGAATGCCGACGTCAGGGGCCGGTCGCAGACGGACGGTACCTGGGGCTGGGGCGCAAGCTGGGGCGATCCCGAGGACTGGATGACGTGCAAGGCGGTCCACTACGCCGCATTCGGACACACCGAGCTGCTGGAGTTGCTCATCGAGTTCGGCGCAGACCTCGATGCCCTGGGGTACGAAGACAACCACGGCTGGGCTCCCCCTCTGGTGCTCTCGTGCTGGGAGGGCACCAGGGAGATCGTCGACGTGCTCCTGGACGCGGGAGCCAACCCGAACATCCCGTCCGTCTGCCCGTTCTTCGGCGTGTCGGCGCTGCACTCCGCCATCGAACACTGGGACGCGCCGAAGATCGAGAGCCTGCTGCGGCATGGCGCACGGCACGACATCTACAGCGCGTCCATCGTGGGCGACCTTGACTTCCTGAAGCAGCAGCTCCCTCTGCTGACAGCGCGTTACAGGTCACGGGCTCTCAGCCAGCCGGACCCCGTGCGGAACCGGACCGCGCTCGAATGGAACGTTCTCCGCCGGCACGAGACGCCTGGGCAGAGGGCGGTCGCCGGTTACCTGATCGAGCAGGGTGCGGAAGTGACTCCTGTCGCCCGCATCTGCCTGGGGATGCTGGATTCGGTCAGGGATCTCGTCCGGAACCAGCCCGGGTTCGTCAGCCGCCCCCTGGGCGGCGACCCCGCCCCGCCACTGACGTGGGCGGTCCGAGCCGGCCAGCTCGAAGTCGCGAAGTACCTGCTCTCCGCCGGTGCCGACCCCAACGTGGGGTGGTTCACCGTCGCATGGGATGACGTATCCCCGGAGCTTGTCGACCTGCTCGTCAAGGCGGGAGCCAGTTTCGACGGGACCGATAACGAAGTTGGAGAATTGACGCTCTTCGGGCGACTCGAAGCGGCGGAGGTGCTGCTGCGCCACGGAGCGGATATCGACAGCAAGGACTATCGTGGTCTGACCCCGCTCCAGGCCCTGGTCGAGCCGGGGAGAGGCTACGTCGAGACGTACTACGATCCGTTTCCGGCTGCACGGTTCCTCATCGAGCACGGCGCCGACGTCAATGCCCTCTCCGACGACGGCAAGACGGCTCTCGATATGGCGATCGAACAGGACAAGGAAGCGATGGCCGACCTGCTGCGCGAGCACCGCGGGAAACGGCGCGAGGAGCTCGGCCCAGAGTGAGGCCCTCCGGCACCGAGGCTCCCGCCTGCAGCAGCAGGCGAATCACCGTCTCGTAGTGCCCTTGACGAGCCGCGCGCCGCCCGGCACTGTGGAATCACGCTCACGAGGGAGCTGCCAAGTTCGCGAGAAGGGCTGGGCCCACCTCGATGTCGTGTATTTCGTTACAGCGGCACTCTTTCGCCCGTGTCACGCGAACGCCGGGCCCAAGGAAGGAGTGTGCCATGCAACCTCTCGACTCCCGGAATCTCAATCTCGAACAGGCGCGCAAGCGGGCCAAGGACCTGCTGCGCGACCTCCGGACGCGGAATGTCGGGGCGGCCCAGCGCTTCCGCAGCGCTGTCCCGCAGCTCGTCGCGACGTCCGATGAGGCGGTCTTCGCCGCCAAGCTCGCCCTGCACGATGCGCAACGGGTCGTGGCCTTCGAGCACGGCTTCGAGAGCTGGGCCGCTCTGGTCTCTCAGGCCGAGCAACGCCATGCCTGCTCACCGGACCAGGTCGCGGAGTTCTTCGAGGCGGTCAAGGCTCAGGACGCCGAACGGGTGAAGCAGGCGCTTGACGCCGCGCCCTCGCTGGTCTCCGCGCTGATGGAGGACGGCAACTACATGCTCGACGGCGACGCCTTCCGACGGGCGGTGCGCGACGATCCGTATCCCACGTCCCGCGAGACGCGAACGGCGCTGCACCTGGTGGCAACGGGTCTGTTCAAGGAGGCCACCACCGCGCTGTTGGCGATCGCCCGCCTGCTCCTGGAGCGGGGCGCTGACGTCGACGCGATCGGCTGGGACGACAACAACGGCCTGTGCACGCCGATCGTCCTGGCAACGTGGGAGGGCGGCCCGGAGATGATGAGGGTGCTGCTGGAGCACGGCGCAGACGTAACCGGCGGCCAAGGCGCCGCTGCGCTCACGACCGCGGCCAACCACGGGCGACTGGACCGCTACGAGCTGCTCGAAACGTACGGAGCGCCGGTGACCCCGTGGAGCCTGATCCAGGCGGGACTCGGCGAACGAGTCATGCAACTGGTGGAGCGCGCCCCGGGCCTGCTCAGCGCGCGGAGCGACCAAGGGTACACGCTGCTGCAGGCGGCGGCCGCACGCGCGGACCGAATGCGCGGCAGCGTCGAATCGGGACGCCGGATCATCCATTCGTTGGTGCGGCGCGGCGCCACCATGGACGTCTACGCCGCTGCGGCGATGGACGACGTCGCCAGTCTGACGGCGCTGCTTGACGCGGAACCGGAGACCGTGCACGCCCGGCTCCCCGATGGCGCGAGTCCGGTCTGTTTCGCTGCCATGAGCGGCAGCCACGGGGCACTCGAAGCGCTCCTGGACGCCGGCGCCGATCCGGACGCGCCGTGGGACTCCAAGACCGCCCTGCATGAGGCCGCCCGCCTCGATGACACGATCGCCTGCCGGCTCCTGTTGGAGCATGGCGCCAAGCCGGCCGACGAGGCCATGATCGCGGCGGCGTGGCGAAACCAGGACCCGGAGTGCGTGAGGCTCCTGCTCGAGCACGGAGCGAACGCCAACGCCACGGACGGCTTCGGCGCCATCAACTGGGCCGCCTGGGCAACGCAGACCGAGGCAGTGCGGGCGCTCCTGGCGCACGGAGCCGACCCCGACCAGCGAGCCCCGGAGTGGGCCGGCAGCCGGCCCCTGCACTTCGCGGCGTCCGCCGGCGACCCGCGTGCCGCGCAGGCGACGGCGACCATGACCGTGCTGCTCGACGCCGGCGCGGACGTCAATCGCCCCGACGACAACGGCAGGACGCCGCTGGACATCGCTGTCCGCAGCCGCAACCGGCGGACCGCCGATCTGCTCCGCGAACACGGCGGCAGGACCAGCCAGGAACTGGAGGAGGGTCGGCACGCGGATGGGATCGACGTGCAGAGCCTGCACCCGGCGGGTGCCGAGGGCGCGTTGGTCCGGGCCGCGCTGGCCGGGGACGATGCGCAGGTGGACGCGATCCTGGATCGATTTCCGGATGTGCGCCGGGACTCCCCGGCGTGCGCGCTGTTGCTGGCCGACCCGCATGCGACGGCACGGCTGAGCGCCGCGAACGCGAACACGGCGGTCGCCCCGACCGGCTGGCCGCCGCTGCTCACGCTGTGCAGCTCACGCTATCGCACCGGCGACGCGCCGGTCGCCGCGTCGCGCCTGGACGTGGCGGCGAAGCTGCTGCAACTGGGCGCCGATCCCAACGCCGGTACGCGTGAAGCCGAGACCGTTCGCGGCTACCGCACCGTCCTCGGTGCCGCGGTCGGCCGCGCTCGCAGCGCACCGTTGGTTCGCATGCTGCTGGCGTCGGGAGCCGATGCCGCCGACGGCCCGACGCTCTACGAGGGCTGCGCCATGTGGGAGGCCCTGCGTCTCCGCGACCGAGACAGTCTGGAAGCGCTGCTCGCCGCGGACCCGCCGCAGTGGCACCTCTGCCACGCCCTGCCGGAGAGCCTGCACTACGGCGACGCCGCGCTGACACGCCGGCTGTTGGAAGCCGGCGGCGATCCCAACTGGACCATGGGGGCGTGGGGATTCGGCGGCACCTGTCTGCACGAGGCGGTAGTGCTCGATGCCCGGAGGAGCGTCGTGGAAGCGCTGCTCGACCACGGCGCTCAGGTCGCCTCCCGCGACCGGTACGGGCGGACTCCGCTGGCGCTTGCCGTCTGTCTCAACCGGGAATCGCTGGCACGGTCGCTGCGCGAGCGCGGCGCGCAGGAGGGTGACGTGCGGGAGGTCGACCGCTGGGTCGGCGCCTGCTTCGCCCACGACCGCGAGCGGGCCGAGCGTATGCTCGCGTCCGGCGCCGTGTCGCTGCGGCCGGCGGATCACCTGTGGGTCTGTCGGGCGGCCCGCGGCGCGGATACTCAGGCGGTCGCGCTGCTGCTGTCCGGCGGGGCCGACCCCTGCGCGGTCGATGACGACGGGCAGACGGCGCTCCACCTGGCCGCGTCGGCAGCCGACGTCGAGGCGTGCCGGTCGCTGCTCGCCGGCGGCGCCGACCCCGAGGCGTTGAATTACGCGGGTCAGACCGCGCTGGACTGCGCGCTGCGAATCGAAGACCGCACCGCGCGGGACGCGCTGGCGGCGTTGCTGGGCGGCGCCGCGCCGAGCGCGGGCACGGCTCCCTTCGACGATCCGGCGTTCGCCGCGAGGTTCGAACGCGCCGCGGACGCCGTCGTCAACGGCGACGTGGATGGCCTGCGTGCACTCCTGAACGAGCACGCCGAGTTGGCCACGGCGCGCTCACCCCGGCCGCACCGCTGCACGCTGCTCCACTACCTGGCGGCCAACGGAGTGGAGGGCGAACGCCAGAAGACGCCGGCCAATGCGGTCGAGGTGATCGAAGTGCTGATCGGCGCCGGCAGCGATCCCGACGCGAGCTGCTACACCTACCGAGGCGGCCCCGACGAGACTGCCGCGGGGCTCTTGGCCGGCAGCGCACCGCCCCGCGATGCTGGGCTGACGCTGCCGATGCTCGCGGCGCTGGCGCGTGGCGGAGCGCGGCTGGATGAAGCGAATTCGCTGCTGGTACGGTTGTTCGCGGCGCTACGGGCCGGCGGTGCCGGCGACGCGGCGGCGGTCGTCGACCCGTCGTCCGGGGTTGCCGGCCGTGCCCTGGTGGAAAGCGTCACGCTCGGCGAGACGGCGATCATGCGGACGCTCCTGGACGCCGGCGTGGACGTCGACAGCCGGCGCGGCGACGGCGCGACCGCGTTGCATCTTGCCGCCTTCGACGGGAACGCCGAGCTGGTCGAGGAGCTGCGTGCGCGAGGCGCAGACCTCAGCCTGCGGGACAATGTGTTCGACGGCACGCCGGCCGGCTGGGCACACGCCGGAGGGCACGAGGACCTCGGCAAACGGCTCGCCGCGCGGGCGGGATGACACTGGCGGTCGGTTGCTCGCGGTCCGCGCCAGGGGCGCTTCGCGTCAGCCGGTGTGGTGGTTGATCATCCAGTTGATGCCGAACTTGTCCGTGCAGGTGCCGAAGTATGCGCCCCAGAACTGGTCCTGCATCGGCATCGTCACCTGGCCGCCGTCGGACAGCTTGGCGATCAGCGCGTCCGCTTCCTCCTTGCTGTCCGGGGCGATCGACAGCGAGAAGTTGTTGCCGGTCGTCGGCGGCGGGCCGAACGAGGCGCTGTCACTGCCCATCAGCACGCCGGAGCCGATAGGAAGGGACACGTGCATGACCAAGTCCCGTTCCGCCTCGGGAATGTCCATGTCAGGCGGCCCGTCGCCGAAGCTCTGCATGTCCGTGAAGTCGCCTCCGAACACGGAGCGGTAAAACTCGAAGGCCTGCCGGCAGTTGTCCTTGAACGTGAGGTAGGTGTTGATGTTCATCGCGCCGGGAAGGTACGGCCGTTCGCGCCGCACGCAAAGACACGGCGTTCTCGGTCACTCCGACGGCGTGCGCCTATCCCTCCCTGGCCAGCACGAAGTAGTGGCCGGGGTTCCACGCCTGGCAGATCAGGTAGACCTGACCGTCGCGCTCGTACCAGACGGTGTTGTGGATGTGGTCGGCCAGCTCGACGCCCAGGTCCTCCTTGGGGCGGATGGTCGACGCCACCTCGTAGGTGTGGCCGTCCAGGATGTAGATCGGCGCGGGCCGCCCCTCCTGCGGGTCGTCCAGGCTGCCGACCACGGCGTACCAGCCGTCGCCGTGCTGCTTGAAGTCGATGCCGCACGGCTTGGAGCCGTCGGGGATGGCATGCGAGGAGTGGAAGTGGCCGTCCAGCCCCATGAGCTGGAAGCGGGAGTGCGGGCGGTCGGCGATCGACAGGTGGTGGCCGTCGGGTGCGGGCGCCAAGCCATGCGCGGTCCCGAACAGGCCGGGCGCGTGCGGATCCTCGGTCTTGCCGCCGAAGAGGCCGGTGTAGCGGTGGGTCGACGGATCGACCGAGGAGATGTAGTTGGCGCCGTAGCCGTCGGACACGTACAGCGTGCCGTCGGCGAAGGCGGTGTCGGTCGGCTTGAACTCGAGTTGCTCGTCGCGGTACTCGTCGAACTCGGGGCGCGACAGGATGAAGTCGACGTTGCCGTCGAGTCCGACCACGGCCACTTGGGCGTCGTTGTTGGCCGGCAGCACCATCCGGCGCTTGCCGTCGAACTCGATGATCTTGGTGCTGTGAAAATTGATGGGCTTGAGATCCGAGGGCAGCTCGATGATGTCCTGCGCGGTCAGGTCGGCGCTGATGCGCATGATGCCGCAGCCCGGCATCCCGTAATAGATGTAGCCGGAGGCGCCCGTGTCGTCAGCGAAGCCGCCGTGCAGGTCGACCTCGTGCGGCCGCGCCCGCTCCGGCAGGGTGTAAAGGTCGTCGCAGAGTGAGAACCGGAACGGCTCCTGACCGCTCGTCTTCTTCGCCATGGATGTCTCCTCCGTGTAGTGCGTCTGGCCCGCAGCCTACACCACCGCGGCTCGGGCCGACAGCTCGCCGGCGCGTTGACGGGCGCGCGGGCTCCGACCACCATCGGCGCATGGTCACCGACCACGACGTCTACTTCTTCGACCTGCGCGGCTACCTGCACCTGGAGGGGGCGCTCACCCCCGCCGAGGTGCAGGCGTGCAACGAGGGACTGGACGCCATCCCCCCGCTGGCGGACCACGAGTGGCATGGGTACGTCCAGGCCCACAACTTCGGCGACCATGACGGCACGAACTACCAGCAGATCTACGAGGCGGGGGAGGCGTTCGAGGAGCTGATCGACCATCCGGCCTGGTTCGACAAGGTGCGCCATTTCGTCGGCTCCGAAGACTCCTTCGACGAGCAGCACGGCCCGTTGCTGATAGACGAGGCCTTCGCCAACGTCCGCACCGCCGGCCAGAGCATCGGCGTGCACAACGGCGGCCACCTGGGAATCAGCCGCTGCCAGTTCCGCTACCACGCCGGCCGATTTCACTGCAATCAGATCAACGTGCTGGTCGCCCTGACCGACATCGGCGCGGGGGACGGGGGCACCGTGCTGATCCCGGGCTCGCACAAGTCCAACTTCGAGCACCCGTCCTTCCAGCGCTTCTGCATGGGAGACGTACGCCCCGACGCGGCGTTGATCGAGGGGGCCGTGGAGGTCCACATGAGCGCGGGCGACGCCCTGCTGTTCGTCGACTGCTGCACGCACGGCTCGGCCCGGCGCCGCAACGACGGCCAGCGGCGGGTGGTGATCTACCGGTACGGTCCGTCCTGGGGCCGGCTCCGCCACGCGTACGAGCCGTCGCCGGAGCTGCTGGCCCGGCTGACGCCGCACCGCCGCTCGATCGTCGCGCCGGCCGCGGAGCGCAGACTCTCGCCCGATCCGAAGCCGGCCGCACAGATGCAGGAGGTTGCGAGATGAGCGATCCCACGATCCGACCGAGCCCCGGGGACACGTCGTGGTTCGTGCACGACCGCTTCGGCATGTTCATCCACTGGGGGCTGTACGCGCTGCCGGCCCGGCACGAGTGGGTAAAGAACAAGGAGGAGATTCCGGACGAGGTCTACCAGCGCTACTTCGACCGCTTCGACCCCGATCTCTACGATCCCGCCGTGTGGGCCGACGCCGCCGCCGGCGCCGGCATGCGCTACTTCGTGGTCACCACCAAGCACCACGAGGGCTTCTGCCTGTGGGACAGCGCGCTCACCGACTACAAGGCGACGCGCACGCCGTACGGCAAGGACCTCCTGCATCCCATGGTCGATGCCTTCCGCTCGCGCGGGATGCGGGTGGGCTTCTACCACTCGCTGATCGACTGGCACCACCCGGACTTCGTGATCGACGACGTCCACTCGCAGCGCAACCACCCGGAGCGCGAGGCCATGAACCGCACGCGCGATCAGGGCCGCTACATCGACTACCTGCACGGCCAGGTGCGCGAGCTGCTCACGCGGTTCGGCCCGGTCGACGTGCTGTGGTGCGACTTCAGCTATCCCGACCGCGGCAAGGGGCGGGACGAGTGGGACAGCCCGCGGCTCTACCGGACCATCCGCGAGCTGCAGCCGCAGGTGCTGCTCAACGACCGCATGGACCTGGACGACGGCTGGGACATCAAGACGCCCGAGCAGTGGCAGCCGCAGGGCTGGATCGAGGTGGACGGCACGCCGGTCACCTGGGAGGCGTGCCAGACCTTCTCCGGCTCCTGGGGCTACCACCGTGACGAGTCTTCCTGGAAGAGCGTAGGCCAGTTGATCCGCATGCTGTCCGACACCGTCAGCAAGGGCGGCAACCTGCTGCTGAACGTCGGCCCGACCGGCCGCGGCGAGCTGGACCATCGCGCGCTGGACCGACTGCGCGGCATGGGCGAGTGGATGAGCCGCCACGGGCGGTCGATCTACGGCTGCACGCAGGCGCCGCCGGAGTTCGCGGTCCCGCAGGACTGCCGGCTCACCTGGAACCCGGAGACCCGCCGGCTGTACGTCCACGTGTTCGCGTGGCCGTTCCGGCAGCTCCACCTGCGCGGCTACCGCGGCAAGGTCGCCTACGCGCAGTTGCTGGGCGACGCGTCGGAGGTCCAGATCACCGCCATGCACGAGCATCAGGCGCGCATGGAGCGCGCCGGCGCGGACGACCTGATCCTGGAGCTGCCGGTCCTGCAGCCGCCGGCCGAGGTGCCGGTGATCGAGCTCTTCCTGGCCGGCGAGTAATCGGGTGCGCCGCCTGCTCATCCTGGCCGGGGGCGCCGGGATCGTCGTGCTGGTCGGCGCCTATCTGTTGCTGGCGAACCGGCCGGAGCCGGAGTACTCCGGTCCGGTCGCCTCCGACCGCCAGCAGCTCTCCGGCGTGGACGAGGACCTGATCGTGGCGATGGAGCTGGCCCCGCGCGGCGGCGAGACGGTCCTGCTGGAGCGCGAGGGCGCCGTCTGGCTGGTCCGCGAGCCGTATCCGTTCCGCTGGGACTGGCCGCGCCTGCAGGAGCTGCGCGCCAGCTTCGCCAGCCTGTTCGCACAGCGGCTCGTCGTCGAGGACCCGGAGGACCGCGTCCAGTACGGCCTGGACCCGCCGGCGGTGGTGGCGAGCGCGCGGCTGGAGTCGGGTGAGACCTTCGAGTTTCACTTGGGCAACCGCACCTCCTCGGGCGAAGCCTATTTCCTGAGCTCGCGCGACGACCGCGCGGTGTTCACCGTCCACGCCGTGCACGGCACGCGTTTCTCGTGGACGGTGGCCGATCTGCGCGACCAGACCGTGCCGGCTCTCACCGCGGACCGGGTCAACCGCATCTGGTTCCGCGACGGCGACTACGAGATCGAGCTGGTCGCAGTGGGCGACCAGGCGCGCTACGCGCACATGGGCAGCGCACAGGTGATGCGCATCCCGTACCTAGCCCCGGCCGACGAGGAACGGTTCGCGTCGATCGCGCGCCGGGTGGCGGAGATGACCATCAGCGACGCCGTCGCCGACAATCCGAGCGGTTACGCGGAGTTCGGCCTGGATCCCCCGCGCGGCGAGCTGCGGGTGCGCGACTTCGAGGACGAGTTGCACCTGCTGCTCGGCGCCACCGTCGACGGGCAGGTCTACGTCAGGATGCCCGCCGCCAGACGCGTGCACACGGTCCCGGCCGCCGCGCTCGACTTCCTCTCGCTGACTCCGTTCGAACTGTCGGAGCCGCGCGTGCTCAACGTCCCGGTCGAGCGCGTGAACTCGATCCAGTTCCGGATCGGCGGCGAGCGCGAGCACCGGATCGACCTGCGGCGGACCACGGACGACCTTGGCGCCGAGCAGGTCACCCTGGCCGTCGATGGCCGGCCCCTCGACCAGGACGCCTTCGATCTGCTCACCGAGGAGATCGCCAGCCTGGCCGTGGACGCGCCCGCGCCGGCCGGGCGGGACGCTTCCGGCGAAGATCCGGTGCTGACCATCGCGTACCACCTGCGCGGCGGCGGCCGGTACACGCTGGAGGCGCGGTTTCTCCCCTACGACCAGGACTTCACTCTGCTCGTGATGGACGACAGCATCGACCTGCTGGTCGACGGCCGCGCGGTCGCGGCGCTGCTGGAGCGGATCGAGACGACGGTTGGCGACTGACGCGTCGCCGGTGGTCCGCTACCGCCGCTCGTACCTGGAGGCGCAGGCGCGGCACGCGCTGCACAGTCCCGCGGTACGGGCGCTGGCGCTGCTGCTGTGGCTGCTCTCGGCCGCGGTCAGCACCTACCTGCTCGTGCAGTCGGTCAACCACCTGGAGTGGATGCGCGACTACTCGATGAAGGTGATCGTCGTGTCGTTTGCGGCCGCGTTCCAGAACCGCTTTCTGTACGGGTTCGTCCTGCCGTTCGTGGCCGGGGGCACCTGGCTGGCTTCCTTGCTGGTGCTGGCCAAGTACTACGAGGCATACGGGCTGCACACCCGCTGGTGGCGGCCGTGGACGGCCGCCACCCCGTTCCGGGAGCTGTCGCCCGGCTCGGGGGCTGCCGTGCTGATCGGCCGCTTCCTGTTCGTGTTGGGCATCCAGGGCTGCACCGGGGTCGCCGTGCTGGCCTTCCAGACGGGGCTGTTGCGGTCTCCGGCAGCCGGATACGGTCTGCTGCTCGCGGTGGTCGCCGCCTACGCGGCGGTGGGAACGGCGGCGTTCGCCGCAGCGTTCCGGGTGCGCGCCCGGATCGCGAAGGCGCTCGCCGACCGCGAAGCCGCGTTCGGGCGCGGGGACTTCGTTGGCCGGCCCCCCGGCATCCGTTAACGCCCCAAATACCCACCTTATTCGTCTGACGGACTTGCCGCTCACGCGGCGCGTCCATCAGACTCATCCCATCGCAGACAACGAAGGGCTCAGGGACTACTACCGCCGGCTGCGCGCCGGCACGGACGAGGAGCGGCGCAAGGTCGTGGTGCTGCTGTTCGCCGTGGTCGCCCTGGTAGCGCTGATCGGCGTCTCGATCAGCTCGATCAGCGGCCTCAGCGCCGATGACGGCGGCGCGGTCCGGATGGTGCTGGTGCCGCGGCTCGACTCCACCGCATCGGAGGTCGCCGGCTTCATCCTGCTGGGCGCGGCCGTGGTCGCCGGCGGCTTCACCTTCGTCTATCTGCAGGAGCGCCTCCGCCGCCAGGCAGAGGCCGAGCGCGGGCTGCAGCGCACTCGCATCCCGCGCGCGGTCATCATGTTTATCACCGCCCCGCTGATCGTGGCGTGCCTGTTCATCGTGTTCCTGTCCGTGGTCGTCGGGACCGGGCAGGACCGGCCGAGCTACGCGGAGGAGCTCACCGCCAAGATGGAAGAGGTCGACCGGCAGGCCGAGCGCGGCGAGCTGCTGACGGTCGAGGAGTACGAGCGCCGGCGGATCGCGCGCCAGCGCCGGCCGTTCATCCTGTTCGGGATCATCGTCGCGCTGTTCGCGGCGGTGGCGGTCTTCGGCGGACGGTTGCTGCGCGAGGCGCCCGAGGCGCTGGAGGACTCCTCGCCGATCACGGAGGAATTGAAGCGCGACCTCGCCCACGCCACCGGGCTGGCAATCGACGACATCGCCGCGGAACCGGACCACCGGCGCGCGGTGGAGATGTGCTACGCCCGCGTGGGCGACGTGCTCGACGCGCATGGATTCCCGCACCCGCTGCACCAGACGCCGCTGGAGTACATGCACGGCATCCTGGATGCTGGACCCGGGCTTCCGGGCCGCGAGCTCCTGGAGCTCACCGGCCTGTTCGAGGTGGCCAAGTTCTCGACCCACCACATCGGCCCGGACCGGCGCGACCACGCGCTGGACCTGCTGCGCTCCATCCACCGTTTCCTGCTCGATCAGTTGGCGCAGGCCGAACGGGAAGCGGCCGAGGCGGGCGCCACCTGACGAAGCGCACCGTCAACGGCGCCGCCAGGGCGTCTCGGCGCCCCATTCGGGAAGCGATGGGAGGCCGGGTGCGCCGGCGCGTACTTCGCCCACTTCGCCGGACAGCGTCATGCCCTCGCGCGATGAGACGGTGATGGAGCCGTCCACGTCGGCGAAGCGCTGCCGGCCTGCGGTGTGCCCGCGGACGTCGCCGCGGCTGTCCGTGACGGTGATGTCCCCGGTTTCGGATGCGGCGTGCACGTCGCCGGCAACGCGGCGGATCACCAGGTCGCCGGCGCCCGACACTAGGCGGACATCCGCGAATGAGTCGGTGACGACGACCATGCCGCCTACCGACTCGACATGGACGGCCGCCGGTCTCGACGTCGTGCCGAGCCCGGTGACCAGCACGTCGCCGGTGGTGGTGCGGACGTAGACCTCGGCAGCATCAGGCACGGCAAGCGTCAGCCGCGGGCCCCAGAGGACGGAGTAGCCGGAGACGGGCCGGTCGTTGACCGCGAAGCCGACGCTCGCGCGGCCTTCGTCAACCGCGATCTGGAGCTCGAAGCCGTTGCGCTCCAGAAACTTGCTCGACACCACCGCGCGTGCCGCGATGCCGTCGGCGGCGATGCCGTCGACATCGACGTCCAGGTAGCGTGCTTCGACGACGACCCGCCGGATCGGTCCCGGATCGCGGACCGACTGCTCGACCGCCTTGCCTTCCAGGAAGCCCGCTGCAAAGCCGAGCGGGGCCGCGACGACCAGGAGCGCGAGCAGTGCGAGCGAGCGCATGGGATCGGATCGTAGTGCCATCCGGCGGCGTCAGAAAGCCGCTCCGGTTTGACCGGGGTTGGGCCGCGGTGCTCTAATCCGTGCCGACGCCGATGGCCGAACCCACCCTGAGCGACGCTCCCGAGAGCGTCGCCGACGATGTCGCCAAGCAGCGCGCGGTCGGCATTTTACGCCGCAAGCAGCTCACCGAGGCCGAGCGGCGTGAGGCGTACTTTACCGCGACCCAGTGGCGGCTCATCCGGCTGAAGTTCCGCTCGCACCGCTGGGCGATGTGGGGCCTGGGCGTCATCGCCGTCGTCTACTTCATCGCGATCTTCAACGGCTTCTTCGCCATGAACGACCCGATCGAGCGCAACACCGACATCCAGCTCCAGCCGTGGGTGTTCAGTCGCAAGGACGTGTCGTTCAGCCTGTTCGACGAGGAGCGCAACTTCCGCCCGGTGGTCTACCAGGTGACCAGCAGGCTCGACTTCGAGCTCTTCACGCGCGTGTACGTGCGGGTGGAAGATTCGGAGCGGCCGCTGCGGCTGTTCGTGCGCGGCTATCCGTACAAGCTCTTCTTCTTCATCGACGCCGACCTGCACCTGCTCGGCACCGGCGACCCCGACGTCCGCTGGTACCCGCTCGGCACCGACCAGAGCGGCCGCTGCCTGTACTCGCGCGTGGTGCACGGCTCCATCCTGTCGATGTCGATCGGCATCATGTCGATCATCATCACCTGGGTGCTGGGCATCCTGATTGGTTCCATCGCCGGCTACTTCGGCGGCGTGGTCGACAACGTCATCAACCGCTTCATCGAGGTGCTGATGTCGGTCCCGTCGCTGCCGCTGTGGATCGCGCTTGCCGCGGCGCTGCCGCTGGAGTGGAGCATCGTGCAGGTCTACTTCGCGATCACGGTGGTCCTGTCCATCCTGGGATGGACCGGGCTGGCGCGCACCGTGCGCAGCAAGTTCCTGGCGCTGCGCGAGGAGGAGTACGTCCTGGCGGCCAAGCTGGACGGCGCGCCGCTGCGCCGCCAGTTGTTCCGGCACATGCTGCCGGCGTTCGCTAGCCACCTGGTCGTCAACGCTTCCAACCTCATCCCCGGGATGATCCTGGGCGAGACGGCGCTCAGCTTCCTGGGCGTCGGGCTGCGTCCGCCGGCGGTCAGTTGGGGCGTGCTGCTGCAGGGTTCACAGAACGTCGAGTCGGTCGCGTTTCATCCGTGGCTGCTGGTGCCGGCACTGATGGTGATCTTCACCGTGGTGGCGTTCCAGTTCATGGGCGACGGCCTGCGCGACGCCGTCGATCCGTACCGGTAGGTCGGGAGACGGACATGCTGGGGTACATCATCCGCCGGGTCGCGATCATGATCCCGACGCTGATCCTGATCTCCATGCTCTCCTTCCTCGTCGTGGAGCTGCCTCCCGGAGACATGGCCAGCGCCTACGTGTCCCGGCTGGAGCGCATGGGTGAGGAGTTCCGCGGCGACGCGACCGAGATGCTGGAGAGGCTGCGGCGGCGCTTCGGCTACGGAGAGCCGTTGCACGTGCGCTACCTGAAGTGGGCGCGCGACTTCCTGCGCGGAAGCTGGGGGCACTCCTTCTACTGGGACCTGCCGGTGCGCGCGGTGATCCAGGACCGCATCCTGACGACGGTGGCGATCTCGTTCCTGACCATGCTGATCGGCACGGCCGTGAGCTGGCCGGCGGGCGTGGGCGCCGCGATCCGCCAGTACGCCCTGTTCGACAACGTGTTCAGCTTCATCGCCTTCTTCATGATGGCGGTGCCCAACTTCCTGTTCGCGCTGGTGCTGATGTACCTGTCGTTCGAGCTGATCGACTTCGTGCCGGGAGGGCTGTTCTCGGCCGACATGATCGACGAACCGTGGAGTTTGAGGAAGTTCCTGGACCTGCTGAAGCACCTCTGGATGCCGCTGCTGATCCTTGGCGCCGAGTCGATCGGCGGCGGCCTGCGCACGGTCCGCGCCAACGTGCTGGACCAGCTTCGCCAGCCCTTCGTGACCACCGCGCGCGCCAAGGGCGTGCCGGAGACGCGGCTCTTGATCAAGTACCCGATCCGCATGGCGGCGAACCCGTGGGTTTCCAGCATCGGCTGGCTGCTGCCCGCCCTGCTGAGCGCCGAGGTGCTGGTGTCCACCGTTCTGAACATACCGACCATCGGCCCGCTGATGCTGCAGGGGGCGATGAACCAGGACACGCAGGTGGCGGGCGCCATCGTCATGCTGCTGTCGACGCTGACCGTGATCGGCACGCTGATCTCCGACCTGCTGCTGGGCGTGCTCGACCCCCGCATACGGGTCGCCGAGTAGGAGTCGTCGCTCCGGAGCGGCCGAGGGGTTGCCGCCGGGCGCCGATTCTGATTGGATCACGCAATCTACATCCAATCCGAAAGGAGGAGGAGAATCGTGCAAAGAGCCACAGCACTGATGGTGGCCGGGCTGCTGATCGTCGTCGGCGGCACCGCCATCGGACAATACAAGGAGGCGCCCTGGCATGCCGAGCAGGTCGCCCGCGGCGAGCTGCCGCCGGTGGAGGAACGGCTGCCGAACGAGCCGTTCGTGTACGTGAACGGCGGCGACATGCGCATGGTCGAGGTCGGCCGCTACACCGACGCCTGGTCGACCGGCGACTCGCCGGACCAGGCCAACATCCAGGGACCGACCGACTACACACTGCCCCTGACGCGCGAGAACAACCCGTACGGGCTGCTGGACCTGGAGTCGAACGACGACTTCACGGTCTGGACGTTCTACTTCCGGGAGGGCATGAAGTTCTCCGACGGGTCGCCGTTCACCGTGCACGACGTGCTGTTCTGGTGGCACGACCTGCAGCTCAACGACCTGTACATGGAGGCCGTCGGGGCCGCGGCCCCGCATCAGGGCATCATGCCGGGATCGGTGGTGGAGGCGATCGACGACTACACCATGCGCGTCACGCTGCAAGAGCCGTCCCCGAACTACCACCTGATCCTGACCGGAGACCGCGCCGAGCGCCACTTCCTGGCGCAGAGCAAGGCGTATCTCAGCCAGTTCCACCCCGACTACACCGACGCGGCCACCTTGGCGGCGCGCGTGGAGGCGTCGCCGTTCGAGACGTGGCAGGAGTTGCTGCGCTGGTCACGGGACGGGACGATCAACGCCAATCCGGACGCGCCTCAGCTTGCGCCGTTCGTCGCGCACGAGCCGCCACCGGCGGATCCGACCGTGTACATCGCCAACCCGTACTGGTGGGCGGTCGATGAGGCGAATCAGCAGCTACCGTACATCCGCGGCAACCGCGTGTTCCTGGTTGCGGATGCGGAGGCGCGCAAGCTGCGCGCGCTGCAGGGACAGAGCTGGGTCGCGACGGTGCCGCTGGACAGCCTGGAGCTGGCCAAGCGGGCGCATGACGAAGGCAAGGTGCGCATGGAGCTGGTGGCGCGTCCCGGCGCCGCCTACAGCTCGAACCTGACCTTCTTCAACATGGACACCGACGACGAGTTCAAGCGCAACCTGTTCCGGGACAAGCGGTTCCGGCAGGCGTGGTCGTACTTCGTCCCGCGCCAGAAGCTCAACGACATCCTGTACGCCGGCCAGGCGCCCCTCAAGGTGCAGGGCATCATCAAGCCGGACCACCCGTGGTTCGTGCCGGAAGCGCTGTCGACGCCGCTGCTCAACAACGACCTGGATGCGGCCAACCAGCTCCTGGACGAGATCGGGCTGACCAACAAGGATGACGACGGGTTCCGGCTGGGGCCGGACGGCAAGCCGATCACCTTCCTGATCACCACCGAGCCGCACGCCGGCGAGTGGGAGATCGCGGGTCAGTTGCTGGCTGAGGAGCTCCCCAAGATCGGCCTGATGGGCAACCATCGCGTTGTCGGCTGGGAGCAGTCCGGCGACTTCGCGGCCACCAACGAGTGGGAGATCTGGCAGCAGCAGAGCGCGGACGCCTGGGACAACCAGGTGCCGGACCGCCTGTCGAGCGCATCTCCGTCCTCGAACTTCGGCCGCCCGTGGGCGAAGGGCTGGCAGGCGTGGCTGCGCACCGACGGCGCCGAGGGCGAGGAGCCGCCGCAGCGCATCAAGGACAACCACGAGGTGTGGAAGCAGATCCAGGCCGCCGCCACCGCCGAGGAGCTGGCGGAGGCGTACAAGGAATGGCAGCGCCGCGCGATCGAGGACGTCTGGTCGGTTGGCTGGACGGCGTTCGCGCCGCGCATCTTCCTGGTGAACCCCAAGCTGGGCAACTTCAACGCCAGGTGGAACGTCGCCCCGAAGCCCGCGGTCTTCCTGAAGGAGTAACCGGGCGGGGCCGCTTTCAAGCGGTACGCGATGCAGGAGGCCGCACCCTGACAGGGTGCGGCCTCTTCACGTACGGCGCCTCGGATTCAGATTGCGCGGAGCGCGGGCGACCAGTGCTCCCACATGTCCGCGCACGGCGGCTGACCCTGTACCTCTTCCAGGTCCTGCTTCTTGTAGTCGTAGAGGACGGCCTGGCGGATGCGGCCGGTGTAGTTGTGGCCCGCCATGTGGCCCAGCCGGTGGTGCCAGAAGACGATGTCGCCGGCCTCGCCGTGACAGTCGACGGGGCCGTCCAGGTTGACCTCGTCCCGCACCCCGTCCTGCGCCGGGGTGGTGTCACTCTGGTAGCCGGTCGTGAACGTGTGATAGAAGCGCCGGTGGCTGCCCGGCCACACGCAGAAGCCGCCGCCGTCGGGGCCCACGTCGTCGATGTAGCCGACCACCCCCAGGTGGAACGCGTGGCCGTCGCAGTGGCAGCCGACCGGCGGACGCGGCCGGTCGCCGAACGGCAGCGTGCAGTAGATGCCGCGGATGCGGTCGGGCTCCTGCAGCTCGCCGGCGCCGAGCATCTGTTCCGCCATGGCGAAGATCGCCGGATCGGTCGCCAGCATGCGGATGATCCACGGCTCGGAGCCGATGCGCCGGTACTGCCAGCGGTACTCCTTGCGGTGGTTGTCCGGATCGGGCGAATGGTCCGCCTCCGGCAGCGGTCCCACCCAGGTTCGCGGGTCGTCGGGCTTCAGCGACGACGGCGGATCGTCCCACAGGCGGCGGCGCGCCTGCGCCATCAGGCCGGGGTCCATCACCTTGCGCTTGATCAGGTACCCGTTGCGCTTGAAGAAGCGCAGTTCCTCAAAGGAGAGCGCCATCCTTCCGTGCAGCCTACCGGGTCCGTAGCGCCGCCGCAACGCGCGGGATCCCTGGCGAGCTGCGTGCCGGCCTGCTTGCGGCCCGGACGCGGAGCCGACACAGTCGGGGCCATGGCGAAGCAGCAGACACCCGACTACGCCCAGGGCGAGGCGGCGGCGATCGCCCGCGACCTGTCCACCCAGGAATGGGTGCCGTTCATCGACTGGTCCCAGACCCACCCCGGCAACCGCGGCGTCAACCGCCAGCGCCGCTACGAGCTGTACGACGCGCCCATCGGCGTACGCATCAGTGTCGAGCAGGCGGCCAAGAGCGAGCCGGCGCTGATCTCCAACGACCGCTGGGAAGGAGGCGGCAACATGGTGCCGCTGCGCGTCTGGCGGGACGGCGACACCTACAAGATGCTGTACGCCGCCTACGCGCACCGCAGCGAGGACAAGAACCCCGGCTTGGGCGGCGGTCACCACCTGTGCTATGCCGAGAGCGCTGACGGCTACCGTTGGCAGCGGCCGGAGCTGGGACAGATCGAGTGGCAGGGCTCGCGCGCCAACAACATCATCGCCAATCCCCCCACCGGCACGCCGTTCGAGGATCCCCGCGGCACCCCGGAGGAGCGCTTCAAGGCGATCGGCCAGGTTGGCGCCAGCTTCGATCCGGACACCGGCGAGACGCTGGACACCGTGGAAGCGTACAACCGCTGGCGGCGGCAGGAATACGAAGGGGACGCCTACACCGGACCGCGCGCCGAGTCCCGCCACTGGGTCGAGGGGTGGACCTCTCCGGACGGCGTTCGCTGGACCTCGGTCGGCCGCGTCGGCGACATGAGCTCCGACGGCGGCAGCGCCGCCCAGTACGACGAGGAGACCGGCGGCTACTACGCCTACATCCGCGTCGGCGGCATGGGCCGGCGCGCCACCGGGCTGACGCGGACGGACGACTTCTGGCACTGGCCGCCCGCATCGCTGGTGCTGGCGCCCGACCCGCAGGACGATCCGGATCTCTCCTTCTACGGCTGCTCGTACTTCCGCTATCCCGGCAACCCCGACCTGCATTGCGCGTTCGTGGAGACCTATCACCAGGTCGGCGACTACAACGACGCGCAGATCGCCTTCAGCCGCGACATGACGCACTGGTTCCGGCCCGACCGCAGACCGATTATCCCCTGCGGCGAGCCCGGCAATCCCGACTCGGGCGGCGCGCGGCCGTGGGGCGGCCTGATCGAGCTGCCCGACGGCTACTGGGCGACCATGTACCGCGGCCACGTCGGCTTGCACAACTACCGCGCCTCGGACCCGGAGATCCCGCACCGCCCGGGCGTGCTGCAGCTCGCCCGCTGGCTCCCGCACCGCTTCTGCGGCGTGGAGGCGGAGATGGAGGGGCGCTTCACCATCCCGACGGTCAAGCGCGGCCGCGACGCGCTGCGGCTCAACTACCGCTGCGCGCCGGGCGGCCACATCCAGGTGGAGCTGATCCGCACCGTGCCGTCGCGGATCCACCCGGACGCCGAGGCGATCCCGGGCTTCAGCTTCGCGGACTGCGACCTGCTGTCAGGCGATCACCTGGACCGGCCGGTGTCGTGGCGCGGCAGCACCGACCTGAGCGCCGCCGGCGACGAGATCGCGGTGCGGCTGCGGATGTTCCAGGCGAAGCTGTTCGCGTATTCGGCCTGAAGCCGATCGTACTCAGCCTGAGGCGATCGTACTCGGCCTGACTACCGGATCGCGAATCAGCTCTCCGCGGGCCGGGGCCGCTCGGCGGCTGTCTCCTGGCAGCGGCTTGCGGCCGGGATGCTGGAGCAGGCCGAGCCCTCCACCAGGCGCAGGCGCTGCCCCGTCGGCTGGCCGTGCCAGCGCGCGACTCCGCCGGCCGGCCAGAACACCTCGACCGTGTCGGCCCGCGTCGCGCCGCCGAGCCCGACGTGGACGGCGAGCGAGTTCTGCGAGTGGCCGCTCGAGCCGCCCTTCACCTGGCGCATCAGCACCGAGTCGTCCGCGTGCACCTTGACCACGGCGCCGATCGCGCTGCGGTTGCTGTCCGTGCCGACCAGGTCGAGCTGCAGCGCCCCGCCCAGCAGCTCGGTGTCGTTGCGGAAGAGCTGCAGCGAGCCCGCCTGGTTGACGACTGCCACGTCGACGTCGCCGTCCCGGTCGTAGTCGGCGATCGCGCTGCCGCGCCCGTCGGGCACGCGCACGCCGGCCTGGCGGGCGACGTTCCGGAACGCGCCGTCGCCGTCGTTGGAGTAAAACAGGTCGATCCGTGAGCCGGCCATGGTGGCGACGAACAGGTCCTCGTCGCCGTCGTGGTCGGCGTCGAAGAAGTTGACGCCCCAGGAGTCGTCGCCCGCGACGCCGGCGCGCTCCGCCGCGTTGTCAGCGTACGAGCCGCGCGGCTTGCCGAGGTAGAGGACGTTCCCCCAAGGCTCGTCCTCCAGGGGCGTGCCGCCGTTTTTCAGGTCGGAGATGTAGAGGTCCCAGGTACCGTTCCCGTCGACGTCGGCCGTGTCGATGCCCATGCCGGCCTGCGCGTCGTCGCCGATCCAGTACCAGTCGCGGAACACCTGCGTGAACGAGCCCTCCTCGTTGCGGAAGATCTGGTCCAGGTGGCTCGACCGGTTGGCGTTGTCGCCGGCCACGTTGACCACGTACAGGTCGGGCCACAGGTCGCCGTCGAGGTGGGCGCCGAGCACCAGGAAGGCGGCTCGCCAAGCGGTGATGCCCTGATACAGGCCGGCGTTGGCAGTCGCATCGGCGAAGGTCCCGTCACAGAGATTGCGGAACAGGCGGTCGCGGTTGGCCTGCGTCCCGGGGGAGTTGATCACCAGGTGGGAGACGTACAGGTCGACGCAGCCGTCGCGGTCGTAGTCCAGCCACGAAGCCGCCTTGGACCGGTGGCCGGGCAGCAGCCCGTAGGGGGCGGCGGCCAGGTCGTCGACCCCGGCGGCGGCTGCCACTTCCTCGAACAGCGGGCGGCGCGCGGGGACGCGGCCCCCGTGCTCGACCAGCAGGTTGCGGAGCAGCAGGTTGGGCGGGCCGTCCGGGAGATTGTCGCCGTGCAGCGCCCACTGGGTGTTGTCCGTGTAGATGTAGATGTCAGGGTCGCCGTCGTTGTCGTAATCGGCGAAGACAGAGCCCGACATTTCGTACGCCGGCAGCTCGGGAATCAGGTGGTGCGCCGCCTCGAAGCGGCCATCGCCAAGGTTGCGGTACAGCCGCGGCGGGTATCCGGGGTCGCCTCCCACCGCGAACAGGTCGGGCCATCCGTCGGCATCCACGTCGATCCAGTTCACGCCTAGGCTGTGCGTGGAGCTGGCGAAGAACCGATCGGCACCGATTCCGGCCGCGGCGGCGACGTCGGTGAAGCGGATGGGCGTGTCCCCGACCGTGGCGGGGTCCGGGGCGGTGCGCTCGACGTGTGTCATCGCCGCGGCGGATAGGCGCAGCGCCGGCTCCTCCTGCGGCAAGAGCCGGCTCGCTCCCAGCACCGCCAGACCGCCGGCCATCGCAAGCGCCCAGGTGCCCAGCGCGTAGGTGCCGATCCCTCTCCAGCGCAGCGCCCTGGTCAGGCCCCAGAAGGTAATCGGACCGCCGGCCGCTGCCGCGAACAGCAGCGTGGCCGCGGGGGCGCTGCCGGCGCCGAGCAGCAGCAGCAACGCGACCAGCGGGATCTCGAACAGCAGCGGCACGTTGATCAGCACGCCGAGCGTGGCCGCGACGGCGATGCCGGTGACGCTGTCGCCCAGGAAGGCCTCGACGGTTTCCGGCTGCAGGAACTGAATCGCCGCGCCGCTCGCGAACCCGGCGGCCACCATGATCGGCCCCATGCGGACCAGCAGGCGCCCGGTCGCACGCGCCCAGCGCGGCAGCCCTTCACGTAACTCCCCGGCCCAGCCCAGGTTCGGCTCGGCTGCGTCCGGCAGGCTCAGGTCACAGGCTTCCGGCTCAGTGGAGTGGCCCGCCACCCGTACCACCAGCGGGCCGAGCAGAAAGGCGGCGGCCAGCCCCAGCAGCACGCGGCTGGCGCCCAGCAGCGGCGAGAACACGGCGGTGATCATCAGCAGCGACGGTACGTTGAGGGTTGCCGAGCCGTGCACGAGCGCCAGGGCTCCCTCGATCCCCAGCCCGCGGCGGCGGACGGCGCTGGACACCGGGACGATGCAGGCCGAGCAGAGGTTCACCACCGGCCCCAGACCCAGGCCCTTGAGGATGCGCCCCACCGGACCGGAGGCCTGCCGGCGCGAAACTCCGGGTGGTGCCAGGAACGCCTCGGCGATTCCGCCGGCCAGGAACGCGAACGCCATGCCGATGGCGACGAGCTGCAGGTAGGTCAGGGAGAAGCGCCACCAGCGGGTGAGGAAGCCCGACTGCGGCTCCGCCTCCACGCAGAAGCCCTGGAAGCACTCCGCCGTCGGAGCCAGCGCCGCCTGCAGGTCGGCGCGCACGGTGTCGAGCTTGGGCAGGCGGTTGAATGCGGCGAATGGCAGCAGAATGGCCAGCAGCAGGACCACCCCGATGACGCGGCGCTTGCCCGCTGCCGTCGCCAGGGCAGCGCGGACGCCACCGACGATCGGCACTCGCCGTGCGCCGGTCATCCAACCGACGGGCGGCACGGCCGCGAGCTTGCGCCACATGGCCTGTGAGCGTAGTCGAATGCAGCCATCGGTCGCCAGAGCGGGAGGTTCCGGACCGTTCGACTCATGGCATCGAATTGGCTAAGCTTAGGCGAGCTAATTCGATCGGAAGGAAGTGACATGCAAGTGAACATGCACGAAGCCAAGTCTCAGCTCTCGCGGCTGGGCGAGTTGGCCTGGAAGGGCGAGGAGGTCGTCATCGCCAAGGCCGGCAAGCCGTATCTGGATCTCGTCCCGCATCGGCCGCGGACTCCGCGCAAGCTCGGGCTGCTGAAGGGGCGTATCTGGATGGCTCCCGATTTCGATGAAACGCCGATGGAAGTGATCGAGGCATTCGAGGGCCGGTAAGATGCGTCGACTTCTGCTGGACACGCATGCGCTGCTGTGGGTGCTCGACGACCACGACGCTCTCGGCGAGTCCGCTCGGAGTGCGATCGTCGACCCGCGCAACGACGTGTTCGTGAGCGCGATCAGCATGTGGGAGATCTCCATCAAGCGCTCGCTCGGCAAGCTGAAGGCACCGGAGGACCTTCTTTCCACCGTCGAAGCGGCCGGATTTCAGGAGCTGCCGGTGACGTTCGTCCACGCCGACCACGCCGGCGGCCTGCCGCCGCACCACCGGGACCCCTTTGATCGGATGCTCGTGGCGCAGGCGCAGGTGGAGGGGCTCACCATCGTCACCCATGACAGCGTGATCGCGAAGTACGGCGTCCGCACGCTGGCCACGTGAGCTGCTTTGGAGGAGTTGACCATGGCGGCCGCGTCGGCCCATATCGGCGTCGAGGAGATACGCATCTGGATCGAGCAACGCATCCAACGCGACTGATGGTCGCGGCCGTCCTGGTGGCTGCGGCTGGCATCGGCCTCGCCGGCTGCGGCGATCGTGTGTCGGCCAGCGATCAGACCGGTGTTGCTCCGGCGGTGTCCTTCCCGCTTGCGCAGCCGGTCACGCTCACCGTCGGCGTGCCGGAGTCGTCGCTCCCGGCTGCCGACCGCCCGGCCTGGAAGGTGGTGCAGCGCCGCGCCAACATCACGCTACGGCCGGCCGCGATCGCCGGAGCCAGCGCCGCGGCCCGCGGCACGCGCCTGGCGGAGCTGGCCGCTTCGGACGAGCTGCCGGACCTGCTGGCCGAGGGAGTGGCGCCGCTCGATTTCATCCGCCAGCGGGAGTGGCTGGTCAATCTGCTCGAACGGCCGGAGCTCACGCCGAACCTGCAGCGCCTGCTGGCGGAGCACGAACGCTTCCGCCAGAGCACGCACGGCCGGCTGCTGGCGCCGGGGGAGCTGTACGCGCTGGGCGTGTTCGACGCGAGCGCCAGCCCGTACCTGGGCTCCATCGCCTACCGGCAGGACCTGTTCGAGGCCCGTGGCCTCGGCGCCGACACGTGGGAGGAACTGCTTGCATCGCTCGGTGCCCTCCAATCGGAGTTCGCGGGAAGCACGCCGTTCGCCGCCACCCGCCGGGCGCTGCTGTTCCGGGCGCCGTCGTGGTTCCGCTCCGGCGTCGATGAGCGGGTCGCCGCCTACTACCATCGCGAGCGGCGCGAGTGGCGGCTCGGACCGTTCGAACGGGAGTTCGAGGACTACCTGCGCTGGTTCCATCGCCTGGTGGCGGAAGGGTTGATGGCGGCCGGGTCGCTCGACCCGCGGACCGCTCCCGGCGACCTGGACTTGCTGCGCCTGCTGGGCTCCGAGCGCGCATTCGTGGTCCCCTGGGCGGGCCGGACCGGTCCGGAGCTGGCCGGCTCGCGCGGCTACGGCGGGCTGACCGAGGACGGCGACTGGGACCGCGCCGGGGCTTGGGTGGGCGCGCTGCGGCTGCCTGCGAACCGTGGCCACCGCGGCTGGGTCGCGCCGCGTGCGTGGAACGCCATCGCGCCGGGCTGGGCCGTGACGTCGGCGTCCCCGAACGCCGAGACCGCGGTGGCGTTCCTGGATCTGCTGCTGGAAGAGGAGGTGGCGGGCGAGGTCGCGGCGGCCTCGGATGCACCCGACCGCCTGGACTTCGCGCTCCGGCTGGCAGGCGAGGGCAGCTCGGCAGACACGCCGGCCGCGCGGTACTTCGAGCGCCACGACGTGGCGACCTACCTGGATGACGATGCGGTGATCCTGGAGCCGTGGCCGGCCATCACCACGCACAGCCGCAACTTCGTGGACGCGCTGGCCGGTCCGCTGGTCGAGCACATCGCGGCGGAAGCCGCCAAGTTCATTGCCGGCGCCCGCCCCCTGACGCAGCTCGACGCGTTTCGGGAGGAGTTGCGCGACCGCGGGGCGGAGCGGCTGCTCAACTGGCTGAACCTGGGGCGCGCCCGGTGAGCGGCCCGGCATCGGACGGGCGGGCGAGGCGTCGCTGGGTCCGGCTGATTGCGCCGGTCGCCGCGATCGGCGTGCTGATCGCCGGCTACCTGCTGCTGGCCGGCCGCGAACCCGCGGGCGAGGAGGCAGGTCAAGAGCGGTCATTACCGCCGTTCCATACAGGGGATCCGGAGTCGGTGGCCACGATCACGATCGAGCACACCGGGCTGACCCTGCAGCGCCGCTCCATCCTGGAAACCGATGCCGGGCTCGCATGGATCTACCCGGCGGCACTCGGCGCTCCCCTGCGCGAGCCGCAGGTGCTGCAGGTGGTCGACGCGGCGATCGGCCTGCGGCCGCTGCGCGTGATCGCCGAGGAACCGGGCGATCTGTCGGCCTATGGGCTGGATGCACCGCGCGGTCGCATCGAGCTGGTCTCGGCCGGCGGCGACCGGCTGAACGTGCTGCTGGGGTCGCGCACCGCCACCGGCACCAGCTACGCGATGGTGGACGGCCGGGACGCGGTCTACACCGTCAGCGGAGACGCCGTGTACCTTCTGAGCAGAGAGCCGGCGGCGCTGATCGACACGGCGCTGCCGACGTTCGAGCTGGTGACGGTCCGCCGGATGCGGGTTCGCGGGACCGGCGGCGAGCTGGAGGTCCGGTACGACGCCTTCCACGACGCGTCGCAGGCCGCCGAGCGCGCCGCGTATCTGATCAAGGAGCCGTACGCCGGCCCCGTGCTGGTGGACGACACGGCGCTGGCCGGCGTGCTGGCGCGGCTGCGCGACGATCTGACCGGCGACGTCGCCGACGGCATCGTCGCCGAAGCCGCGGCCGACGATCCGGCGCTGGGGTTGGCCGAGCCCGAGTTCGAGCTGGAGGTCGAGGACGCCGAAGGGACGTACCACCTCCTGATCGGCTCCCCGGCCGGTGCCACCCATCGCTACGCCGCGCTTGCCGGCCGGCCGACGGTGTACCGGCTCGGCAACAGCCGCGTCGAAACCCTGGACCGCCTGCGGCCGTTCGACCTCGTGGCGCGGGCGGTGGCCGAGGTCGACTACGACCTCGTGCATGAGATGGTGTTTACGGCAGGCGAAGCCATCTACCGGGTGATGATCGACCGGGACGGTGAGTCGGGTGCGGCGGTCTACCAGCTCGGCGGGGAGCCTCTGTCCGCCGTGGACGCCGCCGAGTTGCTGGAGCACCTGAACGGCCTGCGAGTGGAAGAGGACGTCGCCGGCGACGCGCGGGCGGCCGGAGTCCAGCCCGTCTTGACTGTCACCTGGCGGCTCGCCAAGCCCGAGCTCTCCGAGTGGTCGGTCGAGGTCCTGCCGCATGACGGCGAGTTCCACGCGGTACGCCGGGGCGGATCCGCTCCGGCGCCCATGTTTCTGGTCGACCGGCGCTCGATAACCGGGCTGCTGGACCTGCTGGCGCAGATGGCCGGCACGGCGCCGGCCGGCTGAGTCAGCCCCCGGCCGCGTCGGGCTCCCCCTTCACCGGTGCCGGTGCATGCGTGATCGTCCCGTCCAGACCCTCGATCCTGATGTCCTCGGCCGCGACGTTGGTCACCACGTCCCCCGCGACCCCGTGCAGCGTCAGGCGTCCGCCGATGGTCTGCACCCACACGTCGCCGGTGCCGCCGTCAACGGCGATGTCGCCGTCGGAGGAGAGCAGCCACTTGGGACCGTCGCTGTCGAACACGCGGGTGACGCCGGCGGCGTTGGTCGTGTGCAGCTCGGCGGTCACGTCGCGGACGATGATGTCTCCCTCGAAGGTGTACAGATCGGCGCTCGGCGCTTCCAGGCCCTGCAGGATCAGGTCGCCTGCCGCGGTGACCGCCACCGACACGCCGTGCGGCACGCGCAGCCGGATCTGCGGGTACCACAGCATGGACGAACGCAGCACGTTCCGGTCGTTCGTGACGACCTCCACCGTCACCCTCTCCGGTACGTCGCGGGTGACGATGGCCACCGCGTTGCGGCGCCTGACCCGTTCCGACATCACCGCCAGGCCGGCGATCATGTCGCCCTCGTAGCCGGTGATGTCCAGCGAGAAGAACGAGCCCTTGACCACCAGCTCGCCGCGCGCCGGGAGCTCGAACCGCTCCTCGACCGCCCCGCCCTCCAACATGCCGGCGGCGAATCCGCCGGCCGCGTTCAGCAGCCAGCAGAGGCCCGCAAGCGTCGCGACACGACCGGACACCCGCGCAGATTGACAACTTGCGCGCCGCATTTGCAACGTGGCAGGAGATGATCGCCTACGTCGGCCGCCGGATCCTGGTCATGATCCCGACGCTGATCGTGATCTCGATCGTCTCCTTCATCATCATCGAGCTGCCGCCGGGCGACATGGCAAGCGCCTACGTCGGCCGTCTGGAGGAGATGCGTGACCGTATCGGCACCGAGGAAGCGGACGAGATGGTGGCCAACATCCGCAAGCAACTCGGCCTGGACGACCCGATGCCGGTGCGCTATTTCCGCTGGGCCTCCGGCTGGCTGCAGGGCAACTGGGGCTGGTCGTTCCACTGGGATCAGCCCGTGCGCCAGGCGATCGGCAACCGGCTCCTGCTGACGGTGATGATCGGCCTGATCACGATTCTGATCAGCACCGCCATCTCGTGGCCGGCCGGCGTGGGCGCCGCAATCCGTCAATACGCGCTCTTCGACAACGTGTTCAGCTTCATCGCCTTTTTCATGATGGCGATCCCGAACTTCCTGTTCGCCCTGCTGTTGATGTACGCGTTCTTCAGGCTGGCCGACTACGTGCCGGGCGGTGTCTTCTCCACCGAGTACGCGCAGGCGCCGTGGAGCATCGCCAAGTTCATCGACTTCCTGAAGCACATCTGGATGCCGATCGTGATCCTGGGCTTCGAGTCGCTCGGCGGCGGGCTGCGTACGATTCGCGCCAACGTGCTCGATCAGTTGCGCATGCCGTTCGTGACCACCGCACGCGCCAAGGGAGTCCCGGAGACTCGTCTGATCGTCAAGTACGCGATCCGGGCGGCAGCCAACCCATGGATCTCCGGCATCGGCTGGCTGCTGCCGGCGCTGGTAGGCGGCGAGGTCCTGGTCGCGCTGGTGATAGGGCTGCCCACGGTCGGGCCGTTGCTGTTCACCGCCCTGAGCAATCAGGACCAGCAGGTAGCCGGGGCCATCATCATGATGATGGCGGGGCTGACGGTGATCGGCACGCTGGTCTCCGACCTGGCCCTGGCGGTGCTGGACCCGCGCATCCGCTTGACCGAGTGAGCGTGGACGCGCGAGCGCAGGCCCCGCAGCCGGCCGCCGCCAGATTGACAAGCGCGCCGTCGGTTGGCACCGTGGCCGTCGATGCTCGGGTACATCGGACGCCGCGTCCTGCACATGATCCCGACGCTGATCCTCATCTCGATCATCTCCTTCATCGTCATCGAGTTGCCGCCCGGCGACATGGCGAGCGCCTACGTCGGCCGGCTGGAAGAGATGCGCGATCGCATCGGCAGCGAGGAAGCCGAGGAGATGGTGGCCAACATCCGGGCGCAACTCGGTCTGGACGATCCGTTCCCGGTCCGCTACCTGAAGTGGGGGGCCGGCTGGTTCCGCGGCGACTGGGGCTGGTCCTTCGAATGGAACAAGCCGGTGCGCGCGCTGATCGGGGACCGGCTCCTGCTGACGGTGATGATCGGCCTGATCACGTTGCTGGTCGGCACCGCGATTTCCTGGCCGGCCGGCGTGGGCGCGGCGATCCGTCAATACGCGCTGTTCGACAACGTGTTCAGCTTCATTGCCTTCTTCATGATGGCGATCCCGAACTTCCTGTTCGCCTTGCTGCTGATGTATGCGGCATTCAAGCTGATCAACTACGCGCCGGGCGGCGTTTTCTCCACCGAGTACGTGCAGGAGCCATGGAGCATCGCCAAGTTCGTCGACTTCCTGAAGCACATCTGGATGCCGATCGTGATCCTGGGCTTCGAGTCGATCGGCGGCGGCGTCCGCACCATCCGCGCGAACGTGCTCGACCAGTTGCGCATGCCGTTCGTCACAACCGCGCGTGCCAAGGGCGTGCCGGAGACCCGCCTGCTCGTGAAGTACCCGATCCGCATGGCCGCCAATCCCTGGATTTCGAGCATCGGCTGGCTGCTGCCCGGCCTCGTCGGCGGGGAGGTGCTGGTCGCACTGGTGCTGGGCCTGCCGACCATCGGACCGTTGCTGTATGAGGGCTTGGTCAATCAGGACCAGCAGATCGCGGGCGCCATCATCATGCTGCTGGCCACTCTGACGGTGATCGGCACCCTGATCTCCGACCTGGCGCTGGCCGTGCTCGACCCGCGCATCCGGCTGCAGAACTGACCATGGCGACGCAGGACCAACCGATCAGGGGGGGCGAACCGATCGACCGGGGCGACACGCGCGGCCCACGCGACCGAGACGCCGAGAGACGGGAAGCCTACTTCAACGCCGGCCAGATGAAGTTGATCTGGCTCAAGTTCCGGGCGCACCGCTGGGCGCGGGCCGCCCTGGTCGTGCTGGCGGTGCTCTACAGCCTGGTGCCGTTCAGCGGCTTCATCGAGATCAACGACCCGGTCGAGCGGCGTCCCGATTTCCGCTTCCTGCCGCCCGCGCGCATTCACCTGTTCGACCAGGAAGGGCGTTTCCGGCCCGTCGTTTACCAGATCACCAGCGAGCTCAACTGGGAGACGCTGGAACGGGAGTTCACGGCGGACCTGGACACCGAGACACCGCTGCGCCTGCTCGTGCAGGGCCACGAATACGACCTGTTCGGCTTCATCCCCAGCACCCTTCACTTCGTCGGCACCGGGACTCCGGACGTGCTCTGGTTCCCCCTGGGCACCGACAGCCAGGGCCGTGACCTGTTTTCCCGCATCGTGCGCGGGGCGGTCATCTCGCTCACCATCGGCCTGATATCGATCCTCATAAGCTGGGTGCTGGGCATCACCATCGGCAGCATCTCCGGCTATTTCGGCGGAACGGTCGACAACATCATCCAGCGCCTGATCGAGGTGTTCATGTCCTTCCCCACGCTGCCGCTGTGGATGGCCCTGAGCGCCTCGCTGCCGCTGGACTGGGGTGTCGTCAGGGTCTACTTCATGATCACCATCATCCTCTCCATCCTGGGCTGGACCGGGCTGGCACGGACGGTACGGAGCAAGTTCCTGTCCCTGCGCGAGGAGGAGTACGTCATCGCCGCCAAGCTGGACGGCGCGCCGGTGCGGCGCCAGCTCTTCCGCCACATGCTGCCGTCGTTCGCCAGCCACCTGATCGTAGAAGGCTCGAACCGCATCCCGGCGATGATCCTGGGGGAGACGGCGCTGAGCTTCCTGGGCATCGGCATGCGTCCGCCGGCGATGAGTTGGGGAGTGCTGATTCAGGAAGCTCAGAGCGTCAGCGTCGTGGCGTTACGTCCCTGGCTGTTGATCCCGGCGCTGATGGTGATCTTCACCGTGGTCGCCTTCCAGTTCCTGGGCGACGGACTGCGCGACGCGCTGGACCCGTACCGGTAGTACGGCCGGTTGCGACCCGGCCCTTGTGCGGGTAGGCTCCTCCCTGCTGCGCTGGCCGGCGCCGTTGCGGCGCCAGGCGGGCGCACGAGGAGGTTCGTTTTGAAGAGAACACTATTGTTTGCGCTGGTCGCTTCCTTGGCAGCGGCACCGTTGTTCGGGCAGTACCAGCAATCGCCCTACCTGGACGGCATGGATCTGCCGCCGGTCGAGGAGCGCGTACCCGTGGATCCGCTGGTCATCTCCCCCGGCACCTACGGCATGACCGAGATCGGTCTGTTCGGCGGCATCTACGCCAGCCAGGCACCGGACGCGGCCAACGCGCAGGGGCTGACCAACGTCGCCATCCCCTTCTGGGGCGAGGCGAAGATGGAGCGGCCGGAGGTGCTGCCGCTGGCCTTCAAGTCGATCGAGGCTTCCAACGGCAACCGCGTCTTCACCATCACGATGCGCACCGGACTGCGCTGGTCCGACGGTGAACCCTACACGGCCGAGGACTACCTGTTCTGGTTCGAGGATGTCGCGAGCAACGCCGAGCTGAGCGCGGCGATTCCGGGCTGGCTCACGCAGGGCGATGCGGTGGCCGAGATCACCGCCGTCGACGACGTGACGCTCCGCTTCGAGTTTCCCAACCCCTATCCCGGCTTCGACATCGCCTTCGGCGCCCGCCAGGAACGGCAGGCGATGGGGCACGCCAAGCACTATCTCACCCAGTTCCACAAGTCGTATGCCGAGGCGGACGCGTTGGCAGCCAAGGTGAGTGAGGGCGGATTCGAGGACTGGACCCAGCTCTTCAACGCCAAGGCTGATCGCCGTGTCAACGCGAATCCGGACAATCCGACGATGGTCCCGTTTGCGCCCTCGACCGGCATCGAGGCGACGCCGGTTATCTGGACGCGCAACCCCTACTACTGGGCCGTGGACTCGGAAGGCAATCAGCTTCCGTACATGGACGAGCAGCACACGCAGATCATCCCCGACGCCAACGCGCGCGACCTGCGGGTCCTGGCCGGTGAGATCTCCGTGGCTTCGGTCGGCCTGCCCAAGGTGGAGATCCACAAGCAGGCCGCCGACCGCGGCGACCTGCAGATGATCTCGTTCCCGTTCCGGGGTGACCTGGCGGAGCGCACGCTTGCGTACAACTGGTTCGCGCAGGACGAGTTCAAGGCGGAGATGTTCCGCGACGTACGGTTTCGGCTGGCTATGAGCTACTGGGCGCCACGACAGTTGATCAGCGACCTGGAGTTCGAGGGCCTGGCGCCGCTGCGCCAGATCGGCGTGAGCGATCCGTCAAGCCCGTGGTACGTCGAGGAGCTGGCCACCCTGGCGGTGGAGCGCGACCTGGACAAGGCCAACGCGCTGCTCGACGAGATGGGCCTGACCGACAAGGACGCCGACGGCTTCCGGCTTGGCCCTGACGGCCAGCCCATCACGCTGACGATCTTCTCGATCGCGACGTGGTTCGACGACACATGGACGCTGCTCGTCGAGGAGCTGCCCAAGATCGGCTTCAAGGGCAACTTCCGCGGCGTCGGCTGGGGCGGCCAGACCGAAGTCATCGAAAACCTGGACTGGGAGATCATCGGCTGGCAGAGCCTGACCGGCTACGCCAACCGCGACTGGCCCTCCAACTTCGGCGGGAGCTGGAACAGCCTCTACCCGTCCAACTCGTGGTCCCGGCCCTGGTACCTGTGGATCACCTCGGGCGGCGAGCGCGGCGAGCAGCCGCCGGACTGGGCTCAGGAGATGTGGGACCTGGCACAGGGTGCCAAGTCTGCCGAAAGCGACCAGGAGCTGACCGACAAGATCATCGCCCTGCAGAAGCTGCAGGCCGAGCACCTGATCGGCATCGATCTGCTTCAGTTCGCGCCGCGCTTCCGCGTCTACGGGCCGGACATCGGCAACGTGCAGGAGTGGTTCATCCAGATGCCGACGATCTACTTCCACCGGGACGCAGAAGAGCGCGCCAAGACGCTCGGCGGCTGATCCGCCCGAGTTTCGTTCCGTTTTCAAGCCCCGGGGCCATCAGGCTCCGGGGCTATTTGTCGATGCCGCCCGGCAGGGCTCGTCAGCGCACCGCACCGTCGGCCAGCTACTCTCGCCGTCTGGCAGAGGGCACGACGCCGGAGCCGCTGTAGCATTCATGCAACCATGGCTGGCATTTTTGCGGCAGAAATGACAGGTGTAGGTGGAGTTTCCCTGACGATTGGACCTGTCGGTCAGTCGGGTGTTGCCAGCCACTCGGGGCGTAGCGGCACGCCGACTACCTCCACGTCGCTCTCCGTCGGCACCTTCCTGGCCAGCATCCGGCTGCCGATGCGGGCGAGCTCCGCCGCCTGCTCGTCGGAGAGCGGCGGGCGATCCGCAACGCCCACGTCGGCTTCGAGCTCCGCGACGTTGCGCGGCCCCGGGATCACGCAGGTCACCCGCGGGTCGTGCAGCAGGTACAGCAGCGCGAGCTCGTACAGCGCCAGCCCGGTGTCACGCATCAAGCGCTCCAGGATCCCGACCGCTTCGTCGAGCGGGAGCGCACCCAGGTAGGTCGCTGCGCGGTAGGTCTCCAGGCTCACCAGGCGGCCTCCGCCGATCGGGTTGGCGATGACCGTGGCCACGCCGCGCTCCTCGGCGAGCGGCAGCAGGGTGAGCGGCGCCACGTGGCTGGTGATGTTGTAGTGGCTGGCGATCTCCACCACGTCGAGCGGGAAGCGGCGCACGGCCTCCGCCAGGAACACGGAGTTGTGGTTGGTGGCGCCGATGTACCGGCACGCACCCTGCTCCTTGAGCTCCCGCAGCGCCTCGAATGCCATCCCGGGCTCGTACAGGGCGCGCCACTCCGCCGTCTGGCGCGGGATGTCGCGCGGCGAGGCGAAGCCGTGGACCTGCAGCGCGAACACCTCGTCGCGGCGCAACGCGCGCAACGTCCGGTCGAACACCCGCAGTACCGAGTCGCGGTGGTAGTCTCCGAGGTGCTCACCGGGCGGGCCGGACAGCTTGGCCCCGATCAGCACGTCGTCGGCGCCCAGGTGGCCGAAGGCCAGTCCGAGCAGCTCGTCGCATTCGCCGTCGCCGTACATCGGCGCGGTGTCGAAGAAGCGCACTCCCAGCTCGTAGGCGCGCTGCAGGGTGTCGAGCGCGGTGTCGCGGTCCACCCCCCGGTCGGCGGTCAGGTTGTAGCAGCCCAGGCCGATCTCCGGGATCCGCACGTCGGATCGCCCGAAGCGGCGCCTGCGGATCATCGGCTGTGGATCAGCGTGGGGCGACCCAGCGGACCGCGTTGGCGAGCAGGCGGCGCACGGCCGGCGCCGCGTACACCGGGCAGTCCTCGTGGCCGGGCTGCAGGTACACCACTCGCCCGGCGCCCACCTCGCGGGCCCATCCGAACGGCGATGCGTGCTCCTGCCAACGGCCGCGCAGCAGATGGGTCACGTCGGACGCGATCTCGAGCGGCTCGAAGTAGATCTCGTCCCGGATCGTGAAGTCGCCGGCCCCGGCGGTGACCGGATGATCGCACAGCACCTCGACGTCGATCGGTACTCCCTCGCGCACCGTGCCGATGCCGGAGACGGCGCCCGTCAGCCCGGTGATCTGCGGGTAGGCGTGATGGTTCCCGACGCTGTGCAGGGCCACCAGCCCGAGGCAGCCGGCGCGGACCAGCTCGCCCACCGCCGCGTCCCACGCGGGCGGCGGGCCGCCGTGCGCCCAGGCGACGAACACCTGGTAGCGGTCCAGGTGGTTCAGCTCCTCGATTTCGCCGGCGACCGGGAACGCCGTCTCCAGGCGGTCGCGACCCGGATTGAGGCCGAGCTGGTGGCTGTCGACGTAGGTGAACCGCTTCGCATCGCCGGTCCACGTCGCCAGCGCTTCCAGCTCCGCCTCGCGATCGACGCCGAAGCCGTGCACGCCGATTGCGCGGACGCCGCTGAGCTCGTTCAGAGCCGAGGCGAGGGAGGGTCCGATGCCATCCGGATAGAGCCGACAGTGCTCCAGCCATTGCTCGTGACTCCGAAACCCCGCCCGTCCCGACCACGCGAGCGCCCGGATCGTGCCCATCGCCCGGCCAGCGTATCACACGCTCGGCCGCCTCCGGCCTGCGGGTCCTGATCGGTGAGCTCGCTGCGGCTGCTGGCGGGTTGCCCGAGGAACCGGCGGAGTGCGTCACGGCTTGTTCCAACCCTTATGGCTGATAGAATCGTGCTATGACCGAGTTGCTCGAAAGGGCGATTGCGAAGCTCCAAGACCTTCCCAGCGACCTTCAGGATGAGGCTGCGGAAGTGCTCCTGAACGTGATCGAGAAACGCATGGACCTGCAGCTCAACCCGGAACAGGCTCAGGAGGCGGCTCGCCGGCTCGAGACTCCAGCGGGATACGCCACGCACGAAGAGGTGGCTGCCTTCTTTGGGCGCAAGTCCATGGGATGACGCTGAGATGGCAGGTGTCTGCGGTCAGCGATCTGGCCAACATACGCGATTACATTTCGGCCGATAGTCCATCAGCAGCACGGGCCGTAGTCGATCGCGTGTTTCGTTCCGTTGAGCGGTTGCGGTCGTTCCCCAGGTCCGGTCGTAGCGGCCAAGTTCAGGGGACGAGGGAGGTTGTCGTGCCCGGCCTTCCCTACATAGTCGTCTATACCCACGATGACGTGAGTGTCGATGTCGTCGCCGTTTTCCATGGCGCGCAGACGCGAGGATGATCAGCATGCGGACTCACCCGGACACGTACGTCACCTTCGTCGATCTGAGCGCCGTCGACGGCTGCCTGCTCGCGGAGCAGGTGGTCGGCCGGGCAGAGAAGCATCCGGCGAATCCGGTGCTGATTCCCGGTGACGCGGAAGCGTGGGACTCCGACCGCGCGTCCAACTGGGCGGCGAGCATCGCCTGGGACCCCGTGCAGCGACAGTTCACCGCCTGGTACTACGGGACCGACCGCGGCTCGACCGTATCGTTCGAGACGGAGCGTCACTCCTCGATCGGCTACGCGGTCAGCGACGACGGCGTGGTCTGGGAGAAGCCCCGGGTCGGCATGTACGAGTTCCGGGGATCGACGGACAACAACATCTGCTTTCGGCCTGACGGGGCCGACGCCAGCCACTTCTGCGTGCTGATCGACCCCGACGCCGCAGACGACCGCCGCTACCAGGCGCTGACCTGGATGCCGGTGGCGGACGGCGGCGGCGAGGCGGCCGGCAACGTGTTCGAGGGCGTGACCCGGCGGATGCGCTACGTCCCGCACTATTCTCGCGACGGCATCCACTGGGAGCGATCCGGCGACGGCGTGGAGTGGCCGGACGGCGACACCGGACACCTGTTCATCGACCCGAGCGCTCCGGCGGACGTCCGCATCAAGGCTTACGGGCAGCACTCGGTCGGTGCAGGGCCGGACATCGAGCACCTGGTCAAGCAGGCGCAACTGCCGATCGATCCGCAGGAGGGCGCGGAGCACGAGATCCATTTCGTCTACGTGCTGCCGCAGGCGGGCAGCTACGTGATGCTCTACGACTTCAACCGCTACCGGCCCTTCCACGGCCACCTGGGCTACACGCACCAGGGCAGCCTGAACATGACCCGTCAGGACCGGATCAAGGCGAGGGTGGCGCTACGCCGCGGCGAGCTGCCTGACGAGCCGGTGTCCGACGCGTACGGCATCTATACCGGCGACATCCGCCTGGCGGTGAGCGCATCCGCCCTCGGGCCGTTTCAGCGCGTACAGCCGCGCGTGCCGGTCGTCGCCCGCGGCGGCCGCGGCGAATGGGACTCCGGCTTCCTGGTGCTGGGCGGCGGCAGTGCCATTGAGCACGAGGACCGGATTCTCCTGTTCTATACGGGCCTCAACGAGAACTCCGCCGCGACCTTCACGGGACCGGCGTCAGGCCGCGTATGCACGGGACTGGCCACGCTGCGCAAGGATGGCTTCGCCAGCCTGCAGGCAGCCGATCCCGTCGCTCCGGGCGAGGTGACCACGCAGCCGATCGAGGTCGCCGACGGCGGCGCCGTGCGCCTCACGGTCAACCTCGACCACGCCATTCCCTGGCGTGACTGGATCGAGGTGGAGGTGCTCGACGCCCGGACCCTGCAGCCGATCCCGGGCTACGGCGCCGCCGATGCGCGGCCGCTGATGGCAGACTCGATCGCGGCTCCGGTGGCGTGGCGGGAGCACCGGACCCTCGCCGGCGTGGGCGCCGGCCCGATACGCCTGCGCTTCCACCTCTACGGCGGGGCGCAGTTGTACTCGTTCACGTTCGCGCCATAGGGGGGTGTGCGGCTGCCTCGTATCGACTTCACCGCCATCCCGAGCCCGGTCATTCTGCGCGGCAGCGCGCTTCAGGCGCACCGCGACCCGTGCGGGCACTATCACGACGGCGTGTTCCGGGTGTGGCACAGCAGCATCCGCGGCGCGGCCGACTCGAGCTGGAGCGCGGCCACGGCGGTCACCGAGAGCCGCGACCTGATCACCTGGAGCGAGCCGCGCGACGTGACCCCGCGCGACCGGGCGCTCAACTATTCCAGCCCCGGGAACGTGATCCGCTTCCGTGACCGCTGGCTGATGTGCCTGCAGACCTATCCCAGTCACGACGGCAGGCCGGCCGACCATACGGCGCGCATATTCACCATGGCCAGTCCCGATCTTGCGGCCTGGTCGGAGCCGGAGCTGCTGCGGGTCAAGGGTCCGGACGTGGCGCGGGAGGAGATGGGGCGGATGATCGACCCGTACCTGATCGAGGACCAGGCGGAACCAGGCCGGTGGTGGTGCTTCTACAAGCAGAACGGCGCCAGCCGCTCATGGTCGCGCGACCTGCGGCACTGGACCCATGCCGGCCGCCTCGATGCCGGAGAGAACGTGTGCCTGCTGGCCGAGGAGGGCGAGTACACGATGTTCCACTCACCCGCCAACGGCATCGGCGTCAAGCGCTCGCGCGACCTGGAGCGGTGGACGGACCACGGCCTGCTCACCCTGGGACAGCAGGAGTGGCCGTGGGCCCAGGGGCGCATCACCGCCGGCCACGTCCTGGACCTGCGCGCCGAGCCGGGGATCGGGCGCTACCTGATGTTCTTCCACGGCAGCAGTCCCGCGGGCTGCGCACTGCGGGAGGTCCATGGGCATGCCTCGCTCGGCCTGGCCTGGAGCGATGATCTCGTGCACTGGGACTGGCCGCGTGGGAGCGGAGCTGCCTGAACCCCGCGGCGATGCTGATCGCGTGGTGGCTGGCGATCCGACCACGCACCCTGTGGAACGGCGGCAGGGTCAGCGAGCACGACGACCGGATGTCGTCGTGGCCGCGGAGCTGCGCCCATTCGACGGCGTAAACCATGCGCATTGACGCCGATCACTATCCTCACTATCGTGCACCCTTGTTCGTTAACTGCGGTAACCTCTGGTGCATTTTGAGATCGTCGGTACGCGTGGCGGATGTCGAAACGATCGCGGTAGGCGGATGAATCCGGGAGATGGATTGATCGATATGCAAGAGATGTTCGCGTTGTGCATTGAGAACAGGGATTGTGCGGATCTCGAGAAGCGAAAGGTATATCAGATAATTCCGGACGAGAACGCGGCACGCGAAGGATACATTCGCGTGATCGACGAGTCGCGTGAGGATTATTTGTATCCCACTGCCTATTTCGTGATCGTGAACGTGCCGCAGCATGCACACGTATCGCTGCTCAACGTAGATTAGGCGCAGGGAGACCGACCGCTCCAGTAGCGCGACGATGTCGTGGCCTCGGGCCGCTCCCATGCGGCCCCGTGATCTCGTGCCGGCGATTAGCATTAGCAACGGACTTCGAGTGTAGTCGAATGCATCCTCCGGATCGCGCCGGTTTCGACCATGATCGAAGCGATCTTTTCTCGGGGCGGCCGAATCGGCTACGGGAAGGCGTATGGGCTCCTGCTAACTGCTCCGGATCGCTCGGAAGGCCTTCATCTGTTCGGTGATGGCCACCTCGGTCGGCAGGCGCTCGACGCTGGAGGCGCCGTAGAAACCGTCCACCCCCTCGGTGCGCTCGAGCACGTACTCCGCGTCCTCGGGCATGGCGATCGGGCCGCCGTGGCACAGCACGATGACGTCGTCCCGCGCCACCCGCGCGGCGTCGGCGATCGCCTGGATGCGAGCCGGGCACTCCCAGAGCTCCAGCGCCGTCTCCGCGCCGATCGTCCCCTTGGTGGTCAGGCCCATGTGGGCGACCACCACGTCCGCTCCCGCCTTCGCCATTGCGGCGCCCTCGTCCGCATCGAAGGCGTAAGGCGAGGTGAACAGGTCCAGCTCGCCCGCCAGGCGGACCATCTCCACCTCCAGCGGATAGCCCATGCCGGTCTCCTCGAGGTTCGCGCGGAACAGTCCGTCGATCAGGCCGACGGTCGGAAAGTTCTGCACGCCGGAGAAGCCGGCGTCGCGGACTTGGCGCAGGAATCGGTCCATCAGGCGCGTCGGGTCGGTGCCGCAGACGCCGGCCAGCACCGGCGTATCGGGCACCACCGGCAGCACGTCGCCGGCCATCCCCATCACGATCGCGTTGGCGTCGCCGTACGGCATGCAGCCGGCCAGCGATCCGCGCCCGTTCATGCGGAAGCGGCCGGAGTTGTAAATCACCAGCAGGTCGACGCCGCCGGCCTCCTGGCACTTGGCGCTGATGCCGTTGCCGGCGCCGCCGCCGATGATCGGCTGTCCGGCGGCCACGCGGCCGCGCAGCCGCTTCAGGATCTGCTGCCTGGTGAATGCCATGCTATCCCCTCCCGCGGGCGGCCAGGTCGAGCATCATCGCCACCGCCCGGTCGGCGAAGGCGGCGTCGTTGATGTTGGCGTCCAGCTCTTCCACGACGATGTCGTCCCGCAGGCCCGTCTTGACCGCCTGCAGGAACGCTGCGTCGGCCGCGCGGTCGCAGAACGGCTGCCCGTCGCCGTCCAGGATGGAGACCCCCCGCAGCGGGACCAGAAACGCGACCGGGCCGGCGGCGGCGTTGGCCTTGCGCGCGAACACCTCGCCCATCCGCCGGTTCTCCTCGGCATCGGTACGCATCAGCGTCACCGACGGGTTCCATTCGTAGAAGGTGCGGGCCGCCTGCCGGTAGCGCTCCGGGACGGTGTCCATGGCGCCGAAGTTGGCCATGTCCACGCAACCGGGGACGATCAGGTGGGGAACCCCCATCCGCCCCGGCGCGTCCAGCCGCTCGGGGCCGGCGTCGAACACGCCCCCACAGACGGTGTCCGCCCACTCGGTGGTGGTGATGTCGAGCACGGCGTCGACCAGCCCGTCGCGCACCAGGCTCTCCATCGTGCGCCCGCCGGCGCCGGTGGCGTGGAAGACCAGCACCTCGTAGCCCTGCGCGGTGAGCCGCTCCCGGCAGGCGTCCACGCACTCGGTGGTGTTGCCGAACATCGACGCGGCGATCACCGGCCGGTCCGCCTCATCGGCCGGGGGTGACGCCTCCGCCATCGCGGACACGGCGGCGGCGGCCCGTGTCAGCACGATGCGCGAGATGCGGTTGATGCCGGCCACGTCGACGATCGACGGGATCATCGTGATCCCGCGGGTGCCGAGGTAGGGGCCGACGTCCCCGGCGGCGGCGGTGGAGACGCACACCGTTGGCACGGACAGCGGCAGCGCCCGCATGGCCGCCGTGACCACCGTGGTGCCGCCGGTCCCGCCCATGCCGAGCACGGCGTCGATGCGGCCGCCCTCGTGGAGCCGGGCGATCACGACCGGCGCGCCGGCGGTCATCACCCGCATCGCCTCGCCGCGGTCGCGCCGCTCGCGCAGCGGCTCCAGCTCCGTGCCGCCCGCTCGGGCGACCTCGTTCGCCTCCACGTCGACGCCGAACAGGTCGGTAGATCCCAGCACGCCGGTGTTGACGGTGAGCACGTCGTGACCGCGCTCCCGGATGCGGTCGCGGACGAAGGCGTACTCCGTTCCCTTGGTGTCGAACGCTCCGATCAGGCAGATCGTCATCGATTTCCTCCTTGTGCCGCCACGATCTCGCCGCGGCGCCGGACTGCGGCGTCCAGGCGGCGGCGAACGGGTATCCGAGCCAGAAGGGCGGCGGCTCCACCGCCCGCGTACACCAGCACCGCCGGCCACATCTCCTCGGCGGTGACGAGCATCGCGGGCACCGACAGCACCCGGACCAGCACGATCAGCAGCCCGGCTATGCCCTGCAGGGCGGTGACCAGCAGAAAGCGCGACAGCAGCACCAGGTAGCCCGACCCGGGCGACAGCCACGAGTACGGAGTGGAGCCGGTCTGGGACAGCCACCAGCGCCGGTGCAGGGCATAGCCGGCATAGGCGCGGCCGATCACGAGCAGCGACGCCAGCCACCCCACGCCCAGGGTCACGGGCAGCAGCAGGCCCCAGAACAGGCGCTGCCGGTAGGCGGTCTGGAGGGTCAGCAGCGTGAACCGGCCGACCAGGTCGCGGGCGTCGATCAGGTAGTCGGTGCCCTGCAGCAGCAGGTTGCAGTTGACCGCGACGGAGACGACCCCAAGTGCGAACGCCGTAAACTGCACCGCCGGCTTCCGCAGACGGCGCCGCTGGTACGCTTCGGCAAGGACGCGAGTCCGGCGCGCGCGGGCGTTGCGAAGGTCGGCGTACATGGATCGGGCCGCCGTCATGGTACCTCGCCGCCGCGCAGGCCGATGGCGACGAAGCGTTCCCACGCTTCTCGCGGGGATGACACCACCACCGGCCCGCGGCAACCGACCGGGAAGTGACGCAGGTTTCCGGTCACCAGCGTCCGCGCAGAGGTCTGCAGTGCGACCTCCAGAAACATCACGTCATCCGGGTCGGGCGGTGCTGAGCCTGACCAGGGCGAGGCAGTCACGTGGTGCTGGAACTGGAAGATGGCCTGAACCGCCGCACGCCGAACGGCGGGTATGTCCAGGCGCTGCCGCGCGAGCACCTCGCGATACTCGGCCTCGATCCTGTCGTCGATCGCGATCCGGAGATGCCTGGAGAGCAGCGCATCGACGAGCCGTCCGGGCGGCCCGAATGGTGACAGCAGTCCGGAGACGAAGACGTTCGTGTCCAGCACCCAGACCGGAGCCTCACTCTGCGAGTGAGGTTCGCGTCGCTCACTCTGCGAGTGAGGTTCGCTCCGCTCACTCACCCCCGGCGGTGCGAGTGCGCGTGCGCCGCGCCTCCTTGATCTCGAGCTCGATGTCTGCGCCGGTCAAGCCTTCGATACCGGCTTCAGCGGCTCGTGACCGAATCTCCCGTACGGCTCTTCGCGCACGTGCGAACATCAGTTCCTGGATGTCCTCCAGCAACGTGGCGTCGCTCGTCGGGATCATGATGCTGCGCGGCAGGCCGTCCTTGGTAATCACGACGGCGCCTTCCCGATCGAGATCCTCCCAGACCTTGCCTGGCTTCGCCGCCAGTGCCCGTGACGCGATCATCCTCATGCGCATTACAGTTGTACGACGAATCGCTGAGCGTCAAGGGGATCGGGTGCACTCGGATCGGCGCACGGAAAGCGCGGCGACGCTCAACGCCGGCAGCTCGCAGTCGAGCACCGGTCCCGCACCGGCGACCGGCATCATCAGGGTCCTGACCCGTTCCGGGTCGTCGACGGAGTTCATCGCGTCGGCGCTGCCGGCGTGCCGGGTGTCGACCACATGCAAGGCGTCCGCCGGGCCGGGATCGGGCGCCACCGCGGACACGTCGATCGTGCAGCGTCGATCCTGGTCGCTGTCGTTCACGACGTGGACGATCAGGTCTTCGCCGTCTTCCGTCAGGGCGGCGCTCACGTCCGGCGCCGTTGCCGATGTCCGGCAGGCGAGCGGCAGGCGCCCGCCCAGCGTGGCGTAGAGCTGCTGCACGTAGTAGACGGGCCGGCAGTACAGGCGGCCGGCGTCGGTCTCGATGGCGCCGCCGCAGAAGCTGTCGGCCAGGTTCGACCGGCAGGCGATCTCCACCAGCGCGGCGTTGTGGTGCAGCAGATGGTGGAAGCGGGCGCAGGCCAGCGCGTTGCCGAGCGTCATCAGCTCGCCGCGGCCCGGCCCCCAGTCGGGGTTGGAGGCGTTCCACTCCGTGATCGCCACTCTCACGCCGGGGTTTGGGCGCTGCGGCGCATGGTGGGCGATGAGCGCCTCCAGCTCGCGCAGCTCGGCGGCGCAGCGCTCCAGGTCCGCGCCGTGGTAGAGGTGCGGACAAGCGTGGCTGAGGTGCGCGCCGGCGCCGGCCAGCACGCCCGCCGTCGGGTTGGAGGAGAGCAGCCGGATGCCCGGGTCGGCGGCGAGCATCGCGCGGCAGAACGCCGGCAGGCCGCGCTCGTATGCCTCACCCCGCACCTCGTTGCCGATCTGCCAGTAGCGCACGCCGTGCGGCGCCGGCCTGCCCAGCGCGGCGCGGCGGGCGCCCCAGCCTGCGTCCGCGTTCCCGTTGCAGTACTGGACCAGCTCCGCGGCGTCGGCCGGCCGCCGGTCGCTGAAGCGGACGCACATCAGCGGCTCCGACCCGGTCGCGCGGCACAGGTCGAGGAACTCGTCCACGCCCACGTTGCCCGGCTGGGTGCTGCCGCCGGCGTCGCGAAACGGGGCGCGCCGGTCCGGCGGTATGGTGCCGTCCTTCCACTCGAAGTGCTTGCGGATGGTGGTGCCGCCGAACCGCAGCATGCCGGGACGCAGGGCGCGAAGCGCGGCGACCACGTCGGGGCGCCACCCGTCGACGGTGTCGGCGCCGGTGAGGCTGGCGGCGTCCAGCCAGAGCGTGCCGGGGCCGCGGGTGATGATCTCCAGCGTGGCGTCGTCGGCGTCGGCCTCGGCGCGGAGCTCGCATGCAAGCCGCGACCAGTCGGCGCCCACCGCATCGACGCGCCGGGCGGCCAGCACGCGGCCGGCGGCGGCCAGGCGGACGGTGAGGCCGGAGCTCAGGCCGCGGCAGCGCGCGGACACGGCGAAGCGGTAGCGCGCGCCGGCCCGGACGGCGATCCCGGGTTGCGCGACTCCCACCGGCGCCGGGTCTTGGCCGCGGATGGTGATCCTGGCGCAGCGCGAGCCGGCGTAGGGAGCCGCGGCGTCCAGGTCGAACGAGCCGCGGTGCACGGCCCCGGCGAGACGCCACGGCCTGGGCTGCCGGTCGGCGCCCGGCAGGAAGTGGGCGGCGCACGGCACGATGCCCTCGAAGCCGGGGTCGTCCAGCTTCTCCCCGTACAGCGACGGCACCAGCTCGCACAGGTACTCGAAGAGCTGCCCGTAGTGGAACGGGCCGATCCGCCCCGGCAGGCGGTCGGCGGTGACCGTGACCCGGCAGTCCGGCGTCATCGGCCGGCGCTACGTCGCGAGGGTGAGCTCCACGACCTCATGGAGCACCACCTCTGGAACCGTGACCGTCCCGTCCGTGACGGTGAGCTCGCGGCCGGAGAGCGGGAGCCGCGCGCGGGCGATCCGGCCTTCGTGCAGCGTGATCGAGACGTCCCGGAACACGGTCGGCGGGTCCAGCGCGCCCCAGGTCTGCACGTCCGCGTGCTGGCGGTCCCACGGGAGCAGCGGCAGCATGCGCTCGTACAGGTGGACGTCGATGCGCGACCCGTCGCCGCCGTCGCCGGGGGCGCGGGTGCGCGCGGTTGCCAGCAGGCGTGGCGGCGCATCGATCGTCAGGGCCAGGCCGGCCTGCCGGACCAGGTCGGCGAACAACGCGGCCAGCCGCGGCACCGGGTGGCCGCAAAAGGCGGCGCCCACGTCTCCGGAGACGTAGATGGCGAGCCCGCGGCCGTGCCGATGGGCGGTGATGGCCGGGTGGCCGGAGTCGAGCCGATCCGTGTCGGATTCGTCGACGGCAGCGCCCAGCGGATGCAGCACGAGCGAGTGGTACACCGACAGTGTCGCCAGCGTGTCGACGGCGCCCGGCGTCGCCACCTCCGTGTGCTGGCCGTCGAAGCCGATCCAGGCGCCGTGCCGGGTCAGCCCGTTGTGCAGCACGTAGATGCTGCCGCCGTCGCCGCCGGCGTCGTAGGTGCCGCGATAGCGAAGGCCGAGGGCCTCGCCCAGGCCGAAGTCCTCCCTGCGGTCGCCCCACTCGTCGGCCAGCGAAGTCTGGTAGGTGGCCACCAGCGTGCCGCCGTCCGCCACCCAGGCGCCGATCGCCGCACACTCGGCGTCGGACAGGCACACCGAGTCGGGCAGCACCAGCGCGCGGTAGCCGGCGAGGCCCTCGGGGGTCAGCCCGTCGTCGAACAGCACGTCGAACGGGATGTGGCTACGCTCAAGCATCTCGGCCACGCCCGCCCACTGCTTCCAGTAGTGGTCGGAGCCCTCGCATTCCTGCGCCAGCTCGCGCAGCGCCGGCGCCACGACCGGCCCCTGCGCGAGCGCCGAGAACTCCGGGTCGGCGTCCAGCGCCTGCCGGAACCGCTCGACCAGGTCGCGGCCGACCGGCGGGTGCGCGGCGTAATGGAAGTCGCGGGTCCGCTGCGACAGGTGCAGCGCGCACTGCCGGAGGCTGTCGCCGCCCACGAAGGCGCGGCGGCGGGCGAGCTCCGCGAACACGAAGCGCTGCTGCTCGGGGTGGTGGTAGTCGACCGGGCTCTGCACGTGCACGCCGTTGGCCAGCGCGCCCAGCGTCACCCGTGCCATGTAGGTGGGCTCCTGGTAGGGGGCCCAGCCGACCGGGCCGATCGGCTGCGGCGCGTGGCCCCAGATCTCGCAGTCGCCGCGGGCACGGGCCACCTTGGCGGTCAGGTGCGGGCCGAGCAGCGGGTACTCGGTCTCGATGAAGAACTGCGCCCCGCCCCTGATCGGCGCCAGCTCGTTGGCGGAGGTCCAGGGGATGTGCGGCCGCGGGTAGCTGTTGAACCGCACGGTCCCGACGTCGCGGATCGCGCGCACGCTCGACGCGATCCGGTTCTGAAACTCGCGCAGGTTGCGGTAGCGCCAGCGTACCCAGCGCTTGAAGTCCAGGCTGGCAAAGTCGACCCGCGCAGGCAGCTCGGCTCCGGCCTCCGCGCAGAACCGTTCCGCGCACCAGCGGCAGGTGCAGCCGGCCGGAAACGGAGACGCGCCGCGCGAGCCGTAGTTGGCGTCATCGAACCACACGCCGTCGATGTCGAAGCGGCTGACGTAGTCCTCCAGGTAGTCGACCAGGAAGTCTCCGAACGGCGAGTTGTGGCACAGGAACGAGGTGTTGGTCCGGATGGCGCGGCCGTCGGGCAGGTCCCGGATGCGCCACTCCGGGTGCAGCATGCCGACGGTCTCCCAGAGATTCATGTTGAACGTGCAGATCGCCAGGATGCCGTGCGCGTGCGCGCGGCGCAGGAACCGCTCGGCCAGGTCGTCCGGCGCGGTGTCGAAGGTCAGCGCCGACTTGACGGGGTCGGCGTACCAGGTGTGCAGGCGGTCGGAGGTATGCCCGCCGATGCCGCCGGGCTGCGTGTACCACACCTCCATGCCCAATTCCGCGACCCAGTCGACGAAGTCCTCGATCTCCATGCCGGCGAACGTGCTCCAGTCGCCGGAGCCCAGGGTGCGCAGGATCACCAAGTGGAACTCCGCGCGGTTCACGCGCAGCTCGAGCGGCATGCCCGGAAGGTCCGGGTTGGCCGGCACCGGGATGTTGGCGCGGGGGGCGCCGGGTTGATCAGCCATCGGCTCCCTCAGGCCACCGTCACGTAAACCGGTACCTGCTCACCGCCTCGTCCAGCACCTCGACCCCCAGGCCTGGGGCGTCGCGCACGGTCAGCATGCCGTCGTACTGGACCCAGGGGTCGGCGACCAGCTCGTGCTGCATCGGCGATTCGTGCGGCTTGAAGTCCATGGCCACGCCGCGGTCGGAGATCGCCATGAGGTGCACGCTGGCGGCCGTGTTCAGGGCGCTGCTCCAGGTGTGCATGCTGTAGTGCAGGTATTCGGCCTCGACCATCCGGATCACCTCCCGGCAGCCGGTGATCCCCTGGCAGCGGCCGGGGTCCATCTGCACCACGTCGACCCCGCCGGAGCGGATCAGGCGCCCGTAGCTCTCGCGGTCCCACTCGTCCTCGCCGGTGCCGACCGCGGTGCGCACGGCCGCCCGCAGCCGGGCGTGGCCCGCAAGGTCGGAGGGCAGGAGTGGCTGCTCGATCCACTTCAGCCGGTACGGCTCCAGGTCGCGAAACCGCTGAATGGCGGTCGGGACGTCCCACAGGGCGCGGGCGCCGGGGGTGTCGACCACCAGATCCAGCTCGTCGCCGATGATGGTGCGGATGCGCTCCACCAGCGCCAGGTCGGCGGCGCGGTCCTGGCCGAACACGGCCTCCGGGCGCATGCCCCAGCCGCCCTTGACGACGCGGTAGCCCTGGTCGCGCATCCAGCGGAACTCGTCGTCCGTCCACGCCGTGTCCTCCATGTCGAAGATGATGGAGGCCATGGCCGGCACCTCGTCGTGAAGTTGGCTGCCGAGCAGCCGGCTCACCGGCAGGCCCAGCGCCTTGCCCTTGAGGTCCCAGAGCGCCATGTCGACCGCGCTCAGGCCGAACGCGGCGATGCCCTCCGGCCCGTACCACCAGGTGCGGTCCGTCATCGTGCGCCAGTGCGCCTCGACATCCAGCGGGTCGGCGCCGACGAGCAGCGGCGCGTAGCCGCGCTCGATGATCGTGGCGGTGGCCAGCGCCGACTCGGGAAACTGGGAGATGCACTCCCCCCAGCCGGCGGTGCCGTCGTCGGCGGTCACCTTGGCCAGCGTGATATAGCGCAGAATCCCCTTGTAGTGGGGCTCCGGGTATTCGAGGGGGAAAGCCTCGATCGATGCGATCTTCACCGGTTGCCTCCTTGTACCCCATCAAACTGAGGTTGGGAGTCAGATGCTACGCGATCCACTCCATACGCGCGCTTCCAGCGCGCTTGAATCCGCTGGGGACACGTCCTATTTCCCGTGGACATCAGTTTGATGGGGTACTTGGCTGTCGTCGTAGAGCGAAGCGATGCTGACCGGCTGGCCGTCGCGCGCGGCGGAGCGGTAGGCGGCGTCCAGCAGCTCCACCGAGCGCCAGCCCCAGGTGCCGGGCGAGCGGTTGCGGTCGCGCCCCAGGATGACGTCGACCAGGTTGGCCGACGGCAGGTGGGCGGGGTAGGAGGCGCCGGCGCCGGGGCAGTCGGATCCGGGCTGGCCGGCGTACGCGGACGGGTCGCAGGCCAGCGCCTCGACCGTGCCGTCGGCGTGGTAGATCGTCCCCGTGCCCTCGATGTAGTCCAGGTCGATCCACCCCTCGGTGCCGTAGAGCTGCAGGTCCAGCTTGCCTTCCGCGTGCGTGACGCCGCCGGTCGAGCCGACGGTGGCCAGGCAGCCGTCCTCCATGCGCACGGTGATGGCGTCGGCCACGTCCACGGCCACGTCCAGATGGTTCATCATCGCCGTCACCAGCGCCGCGCGGGAGCCGGTGAGGAAGAACATCAGCGCCGCCGAGTGGGTGATCTGCAGGTGGCCCTGGCCGCCTCCGGAGCGCTCCGGGTCCGAGTACACGTCGCCGGGGCCGACCACGGGGTAGGCGGCGGCCATCTCGGGGTCGCCGGCGCGGTCGTCGCCGCGGTACAGGTAGAGCGGCTCCGAGCTGAAGGTGTTGGACACGTAGTGGATGGGGCCGAGGGTGCCTCCGGCCACCACGTCGCGCACGCGCAGGCTCATGTCGATGAACTGCCAGGGATAGCTCATGATGATCTGCCGTTCGCGGCGCTCGGCCAGCCGGATCAGCTCGCGCGCGTGGTTCGCGCTCAGCACCATCGGCTTCTCCAGCAGCAGGTGCAGGCCGCGCTCCAGTACGGCGCGCGCCACCTCGTAATGGGCGGCGTGCCAGACCGCGACGACGGCGCCGTCCAGCTCGTGCCGGTCGAGCAGCTCGCGGTAGTCGGTGCAGGTGGTGCCCACGCCGTAGTGGTCCGCCGCCTTGCGCAGCACGTCCGGGCGCAGGTCGGCGATGCCCACCAGGTCGGCGTCCGGGTTGCCGACCAGCGCCGGCAGGTGCGCGGCCGTCGACCACCAGCCGGTCCCGATCACACCGATTCGCGCTTTCACAGATCGGATGGTACCGTATCCCGCTGCACGATCGCGATGCATGGACTCGGGAGGCCGGAGGGCGCAGATGCCTGACGTGATCAGTCTGGGCGAGGCGTTGTTCGACCTGTTCGCCGGCCCGGCGGGGACCACCCTGGGGGCGGCGCGGACCTTCACCCCGGCGCCGGGCGGCGCGCCCGCCAACGTCGCCGTCGGCCTGGCGCGGCTCGGGATCGACACCGGCTTCGTGGGCAGGGTGGGCGACGATTCGTTCGGCGAGCGGCTGCTGGAGTTGCTGCGCGGGGAGGGGGTGGACACCACGCACTGCGTGCCGGTCGCGGGCGGTCAGACGACGATCGCGCTGGTCGCGACCTCCAGCCCGGTGGATCAGGATTTCGTGCTGTTCCGCGGAGCCGACACGGCGCTGAGCCCGGAACACCTGGACCGCGACTATCTGGCCGGCGCACGGGTGTTCACCTACGGGTCGGTGACGCTGAGCGCCGGCGCGCGCGACGCGGCACTGCAGGCCGCGCGGTGGGCGCGGGAGGACGGCGTGCTGGTGGCGTTCGACGCCAACTACCGGCCGGGCGTGTGGCCGGGAGCGGCGGCCGCCCTCGACGCCATCGTGGAGGCGCTGGGGTCCGCGGACATCGCCAAGCTCAACGAGGTGGAGTTGAAACTGGTGACCGGCACCGAAGATCTGCGGGCCGGCAGTCGGCGCATTCTCGACCTGGGAGTGCGGCTGTGCCTGATCACGCTTGGCGCCGACGGCGCGTGGTTCGACGATGGCCGAGTGTCGGGCAGCGTTCCCGGCTTCGGCGCCGAAGTGGTCGATACGACCGGTTGCGGGGACGCTTTTCTGGCCGCGTTCCTTGCCGGCCTGGTAGCCGAGCCGCGCATGCTGGACGAGCTCGACCGGAGAGCGCTCCTCCGGCTGGTGGAGGCGGCCAATGCGGCAGGCGCGCGGGCCGCGATGCGCCATGGGGCGATCACGGGCCTGCCCACTCGGGCCGAGATCGACGAGCTCCTGGCCGGCGGCTAGCGTCCAAACACAGGCGGAGACGCAAGGAATGGATCCCGCCTGCCGTCATAGATCGACATTATTCATTTTAAATGCATAATGTCGAGTTGTGAGTGTGCTGTATGTCCGGCGCTCGCTGGAACCAATCGTCACGAAGGCGGCGGCCGAGTTTCCCGCCGTCGTGCTGACCGGGCCCCGCCAGTCCGGCAAGACGACCTTGCTGCGACGGCTGTTCGGGAGGCGTTGCCGCTATCTCTCATTGGAGCCGCCGGATGTTCGCGCAGCCGCCGCGGAAGACCCGCGCGGCTTTCTGAACCTGCACCCACCGCCCATCATCTTCGACGAGGTCCAATACGCCCCCGACCTGCTTCCCTACGTCAAGGAAGTCATCGACTCGGACCGCGCACGCAATGGTCAGTACCTGTTGACCGGGTCGCAGAACCTGTTGCTTGCCGAACAGGTGACCGAATCGCTGGCGGGACGTGCGGCCATGCTCCGTCTGTTGCCGCTGTCCCGGCGCGAGGCGGAGGGGCGTCCGGGGGCGCCGCTTGCCTGGGAGCGTGGGAACCGGCCGTCGTCTCAGTCGCGGTATGCCTTTGGCCCGTTGTGGAAGAGCCTCCTGCGAGGCGGGTACCCGGAGCTCGCGATCCAGTCTGACCGCGATGTTTCCCTCTGGCATGCCAGCTACATCCAGACCTACCTCGAGCGCGACGTGCGTACGCTCCGGCAGGTCGGGGATCTGACCCAGTATCAGGGGTTCCTCCGCGTGCTGGCGGCTCGCAGTGCGCAGCTTCTGAACGTGGCAGACATCGCCCGCGATCTCGGGGTTGCGCTCAACACCATCAAGGCCTGGCTCTCCGTATTGGAAGCTACCTACCAGGTCATCGTGCTGCGCCCTTACTTCGCCAACGTCGGGAAACGGCTCGTCAAGACTCCGAAGGTATATTTCACCGACGTCGGTACGCTCTGCTCGCTGGCGGGCCTCAAGGACCCGGCGCATGCCGCCTCCGGGCCCATGGGCGGCGCCATCATGGAAACGGCTGTGCTGTCCGAAATCGTCAGGACCTTGACGCACCGAGGGATGGACCCCCAGGTCTACTTCTGGCGCACGACGGCGGGGACGGAAGTGGACTTCGTGGTCGAGTCCCCCCGCGGGCTCGTCCCCATCGAAGTGAAGCTCTCGGCCACGCCTCGCCCGGCCATGGCGGCCTCCATCAGGACCTTCCAAAGGGATCTGGGGAGCGCGGCGCTGCCCGGATACGTGGTGCATCCGGGCAGCGTACGCCTGCCTCTCGGCGCGGGTGTCACGGCGCTGCCGTTCGCCGATCTTTAGGGCTGCGGATTCTCAGATCGGGCCGATCCGCGGCTCGCCGTGGTCGACGGCGAACACGGTGGCGTCGAAGCTGCGCAGCAGCAGCTCGGTCTTCAGCGCCTGCCGGTCGGGAACGTCCCAGAGGTTGTCGTGCTCGTCGGGGTCGGCCTGCATGTCGTACAGCTCGCCCCGGTCGTGACCGTGGTAGACGACCAGTTTGTAGCGGTCGTCGCGGTACATGGTCGCGTGCGTGTTGTCCGGCATGTCCACGGCGTCGTAGTACTCGCTGCGCACGAAGTCGCGGTGATGGTCGCCCGGGGCCTCGCCGGTCAGCAGCGGCAGCAGTGAGCGGCCCTGCATCCAGTGCGGCGGCGCCAGCCCCGCGGATTCCAGCAGCGTGGGCGCAAGGTCGGTGAGCTCGACCAAAGCCTGCGAGCGAAGTCCCGCCTGCAGGCGGGCCGGCCACGACAGGATCAGCGGCACGCGCACGGCGCTGTCGTAGAAGCGGCAGCCCTTCTGGATCAGGCCGTGGTCGCCGAGCGCCTCGCCATGATCGCTCATGAAGATCACCAGCGTGTCGTCGAGTTGGCCGGCCGCTTCGACCGCCGCAAGCATGCGCCCCACCTGGTCGTCGATCTGCTCGATCATGGCGTAGTAGGCGGCCTTCAGCGTCCACGCATCGCGCGCCTCCAGGAACGCCGGGGCGTCGCTCGGCGGTGCCGGGTCATGCCACACGCCGCCGGGGCCCGGCGTGCGCGGCAGCACGGGACTGGCCATGTCCAGCTCCTCGGGCGGCCGGGCGCGCGACTGGAAGTCGACCGCGGCCAGCCGCTCCTGCTGCGCCAGGTCGCTCTCCCGGTACGCCGGACCGGGCAGCGCCTGCGGATCGTAGCGGCGGCGGTAGGAAAGCGGCGGATTGAACGGGGGGTGCGGGTCGTAGATGTTGACGCTGGCAAGCCACGGCCCGTCGCGCTGCTCCCCGATGAAGTTGATGGTCTCGTTCGCGCACCACGTGGTCTGGTGCAGCTCGGCCGGCACGCCGTTCGGGTCCTTGATCAACTCGGCAAGGGTGGTGCCGTGGCCCTTCACCCAGTCGGCGTAGTCGTGGCCCTCCGGCCAGTCGTCGCGCGGCGCGTGGCTGTAGCGCCAGCGGCGGTAGCCGTCGTCCACCCGCGGCTCCACCTGGCCGTAGGCGCTGGCCAGGTGCAGCTTGCCGACCAGCGCGCAGTCGTAGCCGGCGTCGGCCAGCAGACGGGTCACCAGGGGGAAGCGATCGGAGAACCGCGGGACGCCGTTGCGGCTGGCGTGCGCGGTGCTGGGATAGGTGCCCGTGAGGAAGCTGGACCGTGACGGCGTGCACATCGGGCTCTGCGCGTAGGCGCGGGTGAAGGCGACGCCGCCTGCAACGAGCCGGTCCAGGGTCGGCGTGCGCACGTGCGGGTTGCCGAGCGCGCCGATCGTGTCCGGGCGCTGCGAGTCCGTGCAGATCCACAGGATATTGGGCCGGGTGCCGGTGCATGCCATGCCGCACCGTAGCCGCGAATCACTTTGCAGGGGAACGGGTTCCGGGAGTAAGCTCATCGGATTACCCACGGAGCGGTGCTTCGATGGGACTTACGGAGGCTGCGTACGCCATGAAACCGACACGTTTTCGCTTCGTCACGCTCATCGGACTGCTCGCCTTGGCCCCGTTGCTGGCGGGCGCGGCCGGCCAGACCTCGGCCGGAGCCGCCGGTGATGCCCCGATGGAGGTCTCGTTCCTGATGGAGATCCGTTCGGGCGAGGAGTCGACCTGGTTCCTGGACCAGGTGGAGGAGAAGTTCAACGTCCGCATCGTCCCCAACGGCGTCTACCACGGCGACAAGGAGAAGGTGAGCCTGCTGCTCGCCACCGGCGAGTGTCCGGACCTGTTCTGCCCCGGCGATCCCTACGACAACCTGGCGCAGGGTCTCACCCGCACCATCCCGGTGGAGATGCTCCACGAGCACGCACCGCAATACACCAAGCTGCTGAACGACTACTACCCGGTCGGCTGGCTGCTGGGCCAGAGCCCGGACGACCCGGACGAGTACGTGGCGCTGCACATGATCGGCGAGAACGCCGACACCCTGCTGACCTACGCCACCTTCCGCAGCGACTGGGCCGAGAAGGTCGGCTTCACGGTGCCGAACCTGGACCAGGCGATGCAGGTCGACCCGATCGGCCGCGTGTTCTACCTGGACGAGGACTTCACGCTCGACCAGTTCGATGCGCTGCTGAAGGCGTTCCGCGACCAGGACCCGGACGGCAACGGCAAGAACGACACGATCCCGTGGGGATCGAGCAACAACATCTTCTGGACCTGGTCGCCGCTGATGGGCGCCTACGGCGTGCACTACGCCCCCAACTGGGCGCGGCCGGCGGGCGGCGGCAACTCGCTGGTCGACGGCGAGCTCTACTTCTGGGCGGTCTCGCCCCGCTACCGGGACTTCCTGCTGCACGCGAACGAGTGGTGGAACGAGGGGCTGCTGGACAGCGAGTTCGCGAGCCTCTCGGTCGGCAAGTACTGGGAGAAGGTCGGCCAGGGCATCATCGGCGCCGGCATGTCCTCAGCCTGGTACGCCGGCGGGCAGAACGAGCGCTTCTGGTCGCGTCCGCCCAACGCCTTCGCCACCGAGGAAGAAGCCGCCGCGGGTGTCAAGGTCCTGATGGTGCCGCCGCCGGTCGGACCGACCGGCATTCAGGGGTCCCCGTCCGGCAAGGACACCGGCAACATCGGCGCCAGCTACATGAACATCGGCGCCAAGGTCTCCGACGAGAAGCTGGCCAAGATCCTGCAGGTGCTGGACTGGGCGCGCTACGGCGACGACCGCGTCTGGGTGCAGGCCGAGTTCGGACAGCCCGGCGTGCACTTCGACTGGCAGGGCGAGGAGTGGAACTCCGCGGCAATGCTGCGGCCGATGGCAGAGGTCGCGGAAGGCAACTACCAGGTCGGCGGCTGGGGCGAGTCCTATCCCGGCGTGCAGACCCGCACGCGCTTCAAGTACCTGCTGCCGTTCCAGCTCGCCAGCTTCCTGGAGAACTACGCGATCGACGGGCGCGGCCGCGAGCTGCAGACCAACTCCTACAAGATGGACTGGCTGGCCGAGACCCGCGTCGGTGAGCTCAACCGCCGCTACGGCGACACGCTGACCACGATCGAGGACGAATTCCTGTACAAGGCCGTCATGGGCCAGGTCGACATCGAGTCCGAGTGGGACGCCTACGTGAAGAAGTGGCTGGACGCGGGCGGCCAGGAGTGGATGGACGAGATGAAGAAGATGCCGATCCGGGCGGAGTTCCTCAAGGGCAACATCGTCTACTGACCGGACCGATCTGACGGTGTATCAGCCGAGGGGGTGAGTCGACTCACCCCCCTCGTTCTATCTGGGGGGGTTGGGCAAATGGCGAGCGCGATAGACGAGCGGGCGCTGGCCGAGCGCCAGCGCGGGGAGAAGTGGCGCAAGGCCAGGCGCATGGCGCCGCTCTACGTGTTCCTGCTGTTCCCGATGGCCGCCGTCTTCGTCTTCCACTACATCCCGATCTACGGGGTGCAGATCGCCTTCAAGGAGTTCCAGATCGGGCGCGGCATCTGGGCAAGCCCCTGGGCCGGCTTCCTGCAGTTCGAGATGCTGTTCAGCAACCCGTTCTTCGGCCGGATCATGCGCAACACCGTCATCCTGAGCCTGCTGCGTATCGGCTTCGCCGTGCCCGCGCCGCTCCTCCTGGCGCTGCTGATCAACGAGGTCGGCAGGATGCCGGTGAAGCGGACGATCCAGTCCATCTCCTACCTGCCGCACTTCATGTCGTGGGTGGTGCTGTCCGGCATGCTGTTCGAGGTGCTCTCGCCGCAGCGCGGGCTGGTGGCGCTTGCCGCGAACCTGTTCGGCACCCCGGCGGTAAACCTGTTCGCGGACGAGGCGTTCTTCCGCCCGCTGCTGGTGACGTCGGACATCTGGAAGGAGGCCGGCTGGGGGGCGATCATCTACCTGGCGGCGATCGCCTCGATCGACCCGGAGCTGTACGAGGCGTCGTCGATCGACGGCGCCAACCGCCTGCAGCGCGCCTGGCACATCACCATTCCGTCGCTGGTTCCGGTGCTCACCATCCTGCTGCTGCTGCGCATCGGCAACATCATGGAGGCCGGCTTCGATCAGGTGCTGAACCTGTACAGCCCGCCGGTGTACGAGGTGGGCGACATCATCGACACCTACGAGTACCGGGTCGGGCTGATCGACCGGCGCTACGACTTCTCCACCGCGGTGGGCCTGTTCAAGAACGGCATCGGGTTGGCCCTGCTGCTCGGCGTCAACGTCGTCGTGCGCCGCTACAGCGACTATGGCCTCTGGTAGCGCTCCGCTGCGCCTGTCGCGGGTGCGGAGGGGCCGGAGCGGGGGAGGCGTGGCCTTCGACGCGGTCAACCTGGCGCTGCTGTCCCTCTACTGCCTGACCATCCTCTATCCGTTCTGGTCGACCCTGGTGCTGTCGTTCGCGCCGGCGGAGGAGGCGGGCACGCTCGGCTTCCGGGTGTGGAACGAGCGCTGGACCGCCAGCGCCTATCGGTTCGCGTTCTCGGAGTTCGGCAACGCCGGCGTCGCCTACTACAACTCCATCTACCGTACCGTGCTGGGCGTCGCCCTGGCGCTCGCCATGACGCTGCTGGCCGCCTATCCGCTGGCCAAGCGCGATCTGCCCGGCCGCAAGTGGATCACGCTCTACTTCCTGCTGATGCTGTTCTTCACCGGCGGCCTGATCCCACGCTTTCTGCTGGTGCGCGGCATCGGCCTGCTCGACACGCGCTGGGCGCTGATCCTGCCGCTGATGGCGCAGGCCTACTACGTGATCATCATGCGCAACTTCCTGATGACCATCGACAGCGCCTACGAGGAGTCGGCGTTCATCGACGGCGCCAGCTACCTGCAGGTGCTGGTGCGCATCATCGTGCCGCTCGCCAAGCCGGTGATCGCGACCATCGCGCTGTGGTCGGCGGTGCAGCACTGGAACTCCTGGCTCGACGCCCTGATCTACCTCAACAGCGAGTCGAAGGTAGTGCTGCAGACGCTGCTGCGCCGGCTGGTGCGCGCCTGGGAGCAGGAGGCCACCGACGCGCTGGACATGTTCCTCTCCACCTACGCGGCCAAGGTGCCGTCGGAGGCGGCCAAGGCGGCGGTGATCGTGATCACGATCGGCCCGATCATCGCCCTGTACCCGTTCCTGCAGCGCTACTTCATCAAGGGGATCTTCCTGGGGTCGCTGAAGGGCTGACGGTTGCGCCGTCGGCGCCGCGGTCAGACCCGGTCGGCGTGAGCCAGGTACGCCGGCAGCGGGAACCACGAGACCGGCAGCGGCGGCCTCAGGGGTCCGAACAGCGCCCGCATCGCCGCGACCTCGTCCATCGTGAATTGAGCCGGTTCCTCGGTGGGCACCGCCTGGGCGTGGGTACCGTCGACGCTGAGACGCAGCCGGTTCGCCTCGCCGATCTGCAGGACCAGGCTGCCCGGCTCGACACCGTCTGAGCGGACGCGTTCGCGGAGCAGTGCGGTCAGCACCGCCGGCCAGTCGAACACCTGCCAACTGTCGGCGAAGCGCACGGTCGTGGCCTCCGCGATCGCGTCGAGGCTCCGCACCAGCGCGGTATTCGCCGGCGACACGCAGACCGTCACCGAAGCGATGTGGGTGTGGGCGCACCACGCGGCGGCGATCCGCAGCGTGGTCGGCACGTCGGCGGCCAGCAGCTCGGTGACCTGCGAACCGTCGCCGCCGGCGATCAGGTAACCGGCCAGCCCGCTGCCGACGATCGCAGCGTACGGCCGGTTGTTCCAGCTCGAGCAGATCGTGACGAACTCCGCGGCCGGGCGCTCGCAGCGCATGGGCTGCCCGGCATGGAGGCGCCGCGCATCCGCGAGCAGCGGGTCGTCCTCGTTCAGGCGCCGGAATTCGATCCCCGTGCCGTCGACGCCGGCTGCCTGCAGATCGTTCCGCTCCAGCGTGAAGTGCAGCTCGTTCCCGCACTGCTCGTAGCCGAAGTGCCGGTAGCGGGGTCTGCGGCCGCTGAGCCACGAGAGCGGATACCCGGCGGCGCGGATCTCCTCCACGCAGTGGCGCATCAGGGCGCGCATCAGGCCCCTGCCGCGATACCGCGGATGCGTGGAGACGCCGCCGATACAGGCCACGCGCAGCGCCGCGCCGCCCACGTGCCAGGTCAGCGGGAAGACGCCGACCGCCGCCGCCAGCCGCCCGTCGCGGCGGATCGCGTAGTTGCAGCGCATGAGCTCCTCGGTGGGCCGGTAGATCTTCGGCAGCAGCGACGGGAAGTCGTGCGGCCCGTGCGAGAAGGAGAACGCGTAGTTGAGCAGGTCCATCGCCTCCTCGAAGTCCGCCGCCGTGAGCCGGACGATCGGCTCGCTCACCGCGTCCTCCTCGTACCGGTCTGCATGTCCGAGATCCCTCCGTAGCGCCTACAGGGCGGACGCTGTCGCACGCTGCGTGCGATACTCGCGCAAACTCACGAGGAGAATCCACACACATGCGAAGAGTCTTCATCCTTGGCGCCGCCGCGCTCCTGGTAGCGACCGCCGGCGCTTCCGCCCAGTCCCTGCTGATCTGGGCGGACGAGAACCGTGCCACGGCGCTGCAGGAAGTCGTGCCGGCCTTCACGGAGGCGACCGGCGTCGAGGTCGAGATCGAGGTCGTCGGCTTCGGCGACATCAGGACCCAGGCCGGGGTCGCGGGACCCGCCGGCGAGGGGCCCGACCTGTTCGTGGGCGCGCACGACTGGACCGGCGAGCTGGCGGTCAACGGCCTGGTCGAGCCGATCGACCTGGGGGCGCGCGCCGGCGAGTTCTTCGAGGTGGCGCTCACCGCGTTCAGCTTCGAAGGCAAGCTCTATGCCGTGCCCTACGTGACCGAGACGATCGCGCTCTACTACAACATGGGCATGGCGGCCGAGGCGCCCGCCACGTTCGAGGAGATCGGCGCCGTCTGCGCGGCCCTGGAGGGCATCGACAACTGCGTCGGCATCCCCGGCGGCGGTGACGGCGCCGACGCCTATCACAACTATCCGTTCGTGTCGGCGCTCGGCGGCTACATCTTCAAGTACGACCCGGCGACCGGCTACGACCCCGGCGACGTCGGCCTGGACAGCGAAGGCGCCGTGGCCGGCGTGGCGTTCCTGGCCGGCCTGGTGGCAGACGGCCTGGTCGGGCCGACCAACTACAACACCGCCAAGACGCTGTTCCTGGAGGGCAAGCAGCCGTTCTGGATCACCGGTCCGTGGGAGCTGGGCAGCCTGAACGCGCAGGACAGCGTGAGCTGGGGCGTGGCGAAGCTGCCCACCATCGCCGGTCAGGCGCCGGCACCGTTCGTGGGCTCGCAGGGCATGTTCATGAGCGCCTTCAGCCCGAACAAGGTGCTGGCGCGGACCTTCCTGCTGGACTTCGTGGCCACGCCGGAGACGATGCGCGCGCTCTACGACGCCGACCCGCGCAACCCGGCCTATCGCGAGGTGTTCGATCAGCTCGCCGACAACCCGGTGGCGCAGACGTTCGCGCTGTCGGCGGCCGACGGCGTGCCGATGCCCAACATCGCGCAGATGGGGGCGGTCTGGGGGCCGCTCGGCAACGCGCTGCTGCTGGTGCGCAACGGCGAGTCGGAGGCAGAGGCGGCCATGAAGACCGCCGCGGAGGGCGTGCGGGAGGCGGTAGAGGGCTGACCGCCCGCCGGTGATCGACCACCACGCGAGCCCAGCCGGGCGCCGGGCGCTCGCGCCCCAAACACGTCGCCTGCGGCTTCGGGTTTGGCCCATCCCCACCTTGGGCTCTGGAGGCCGTGGCGATCGCCGCTCGCGCGGAGATTCCCACGGCCTCCTTCGCTGGGGCTTCTGGGTCAAGCTGGCCGCCGTCGGCCTGCTCGACGCCGGGGTGGTGTGGCTGATCCCGGTCCTGATCGCGTCCGGATCGTGGACGCTGCTGGCGCTGCTGCTGGCGGCGGCGCTGCTGATCAACTACGCCTACCTGCGGCCCGGCGCCGTCGCCCTGCCGTGGCTGGCACCGGGCCTGGTGTTCATGGGCCTGTTCGTCCTGTGGCCGGTGCTGTACACGGCCTACGTCGGGCTCACCAACTGGAGCACCGGGCACATCCTCAGCAAGGAGCAGGCGATCGAGCGCCTGGAGAGCATCGCCGTCGAGGCGGCGGGTGATCCCGTGACCCTGGATCTGGCGGTGTTCCGCGATGCGGAGGGCGGTCTGGCCTTCCACGTGACCGGCAGCGACGGCGAAGCCTGGTTCGGGATCCCGCGGCCGCGCGGAGAGGATCCGGGCGAGGCGGGGCTGCTGGAGCCGGCGGAGCTGGGCGTGACCGACGAGGACGGCGACGGGCTGCCGGAGTCGATCGGCGCCTGGACACGCCTGCAGGGGCTGCAGGTGATCGGCGTGGCCGGCGCGATGGAGGACCTGGTGCTGGACATCCCCGGCGCCCAGGCGGAGGTGCTCACCACCTCCAGCGTGCGGCTGGTGGCGTCCGGACAGCGCTACCGCTACGACCCCGCCACCGACACCCTGCTCGACACGCAGACGCAATCCACCTGCAGCACCGTGGTGGGCGCGTTCGCCTGTCCCGACGGGCGACAGCTCGATCCGGGGTGGCGGGAGGTCGTGGGCTTCACCAACTTCGTGCGCGTCATCGCCGACGGCCGCTTCCGCGGCCCGTTCGTGCGGGTGTTCACCTGGAACATCGTCTTCGCCGTGGCCTCGGTGGCGCTCACGTTCGCCGTCGGCCTGACCCTGGCCAACGCCCTGCAGGACACGCGCCTGCGCGGCCGGCCGCTCTACCGCTCGATCTTCATCATCCCCTATGCGGTGCCGGGGTTCATCTCCGCGATCGTCTGGCGCGGGCTGCTCAACGACCAGTTCGGGCAGGTCAACCGGGTGATCGAGCTGTTCGGACTGGCCGGCGTCCCGTGGCTGCAGGACCGGTGGTGGGCGAAGGTGGCGGTGCTTCTGGTCAACACTTGGCTGGGGTTCCCGTACATGTTCCTGATCACCTCGGGCGCGCTGCAGTCGATTCCGGACGAGCTGAAGGAGGCGGCGCGGGTCGAGGGGGCCTCCGCGGCGCGCGTGTTCGCCACCGTGACGCTGCCGCTCCTGATGGTGGCCACGGCGCCGATGCTGATCGGATCGTTCGCCTACAACTTCAACAACTTCACGCTGATCTTCCTGCTCACCTCCGGCGGGCCGCCGGTGGCCGGCGCCTCGGTGCCGGTCGGGCACACCGACATCCTCATCTCCTTCACCTTCAACCTGGCCCTGCAGGCGGGGCGCGGCCAGAACTTCGGGCTGGGATCGGCCATCGTGATCGTCATCTTCCTCGTGGTAGCAGCCCTGTCGGCGTTCAGCTTCCGGTTCACCAGGCGCCTGGAGCGGGTGTATGGAAACGTCTGAGCGCGCGGGAGTGCGGAGCCGCAAGGCGCAGGCCCGGCGCGTGCCGCGGCTGTCGGTGCGCCGCTGGCTGCGCGAGCTGGCGTGGCGTCACGTGCTGCTGGTTCCCGCGGCGGTGTTCGCGCTGTTCCCGCTGGTCTGGATCGTCTCGTCGTCGGTGAACGCCGTCGACAACCTGAGCACGGCGCGGATCATCCCCCGGCACCTCACCGTGGCCAATTTCGTCGAGCTGTTCACCAACCCGCTGACGCCGTTCGGGACCTGGATCTGGAACACGTGGAAGGTGGCCGTCGTCGCCGCGCTCGGCAACGTGGCGCTGGCTGCCCTGGCCGCGTTCGCCTTCAGCCGGCTGCACTTCCGCGGGCGGCGGGTGGGGCTGCTGAGCCTGGTGCTGGTGCAGGTCTTCCCGCAGTTCCTGGGCTTCATCGCCCTGTTCCTGCTGGGCCAGCAGATCGGCGACGTCGCCGACTTCGTCGGACTCAACACCCACGGCTACCTGATCCTGGTCTACCTGGGCGGCGCGGTCGGCTTCAACGCCTTCCTGATCAAGGGCTACATGGACACCGTGCCGGGCTCGCTGGACGAATCGGCCGCCGTCGAGGGGGCGTCGCTGTGGCAGGTGTTCGCCCGCGTCATCCTGCCGCTGAGCCGCCCGGTGCTGGCGGTGATCTTCATCATCACCTTCATCGGCTTCTACTCGGAGTACATCCTGGCCCGCACCCTGCTGCGGAGCACCGACAACATGACCCTGGCGCTGGGGCTGCAGCTCTTCGTGAGCAGCGACTACTCGGCGCGGTGGGGCAACCTGTCCGCGGCCGCGCTGATCGGGGCGGCGCCGATCGTGCTGACCTTCCTGCTCGCGCAGCGGCAGATCATCGGCGGCCTGACCCGCGGCGCGGTCAAGGGTTGACCGCGCGGGAACGGTTTCGTAGGAGAAGATCAGGATGGATGCCAATGTCTTTCTCGGTGCGCTGATGGTGGTGTACGGAGTCGTCACGCTGATCCTGCGCAGGGTTGCGCCGGACCGGTTCTGGAAACTGGAGACCATGAAGAAGAAGTGGGGCGAGAAAGCCGCCCTGCGGATTCACGTCATCGGCTACACGGTGTTGCCCCTGGTAGCCGGCACGGTGCTCATCATTCGCGGCTTGGCGTAGCGCGGATCGATGAGCCGCCGCCACGACGACGATCGCGGCATCTATGGCCTGCCCGGGGACGTATCGCCCTGGGACGTCCGCTTCGACGCCGGGGACCGGGCGTTTCTGGACGCGGAGGGCGAGGGGCGGTTCCGCCTGCGCGTGTGGACGGAGCCGGCGCTGGGGTCCGCCCGACTGGTGGTGCGGACGGGCCGGCAGGTGAACTCGCATGCCATGATGGCGGTCGCGGCGAGCGAGCGCTTCACGTTCTGGGAGACGGTCGCCGGGCCGTTCGCCGCCGGCTCGCGGTACTCGTTCGCGTTCCGCGCCGACGGCGGCCGCGGCCAGGGCGTCTACCTGTCGCCGGCCGGCATCACCGTCGCCATCGAGCGGCTCGACCGCTGGCGCTTCCCGGATCCGACGGCCGGGGAGATGGCGCCGCTCGCGGTGCCCGACTGGGCGCGTGGCGCGGTGATCTACCAGATCTTCCCCGACCGGTTCGCAAACGGCGACCGCTCGATCGACCCACCGGACGTGCGGCCGTGGGGGACGGCGCCCGCGGCGCGCGGGTTCTGGGGCGGCGACCTGGCGGGGATCGCATCCCGCCTGGATTACTTGGCGCGGCTGGGGGTGGAGGTGCTCTACCTCACGCCGATCTTCGCCTCGCCCTCCAATCACCGCTACGACACGGTGGACTACCTGACCGTCGACCCGCTGCTGGGCGGCAACGAGGCGCTGCACGAGATGGTCGACGCCGCGCACGCGGCCGGGATCCGGGTGGTGCTGGACGTGTCCATCAACCACGTACACCCGCGCTTCTTCGCCTTCGCCGACCTGGTGCGGAACGGGAGTCGCTCGGAGTTCCGAGACTGGTTCGTGATCGAGGAGTGGCCGCCGCGCATCCGCTACCGCCCGCAGGTGAAGGCGCACCGAAGCCTCAGAGAGTGGTTGCCGGTGTGGCAGGAAGAAACCGGCCTGCCGGTCGAGAAGGTTGCCGACGCCGGCCCCGCGGTGGAGCCCACTTACGAGGCGTGGTACGGAGTGCCGACCATGCCGCGCGTGAACCTGGCCCATCCGCCGGCGCGCTCCTACATGCTGCAGGCGCTCACCGGCTGGGTGAGGGACTACGGCATCGACGGCTGGCGGCTGGACGTGGCGCGCTACGTCGATCCCGACGTGTGGCGCGACCTGCGCCGCGTGCTGCGGGAGGTCCGGCCGGACGCGTACCTGCTCGGTGAAGTGATGGGCGACGCCGGCCGCTGGCTGCAGGGCGACGCCTTCGACGCATCCATGAACTACCCGCTGCGCGAGCTGGCGTTGCGCTTCTTCGCGACCGGCGCCATCGACGGCAGGGAGGTGGCCGACGGCCTGGCGCGCATGTGGGCGCGCGGCGCGTGGCCGGTGACGCAGGCCGCGCACAACCTGATCGGCAGCCACGACACGCCGCGCTTCCTCACCCTGGCAGGCGGCGAGCTCTGGCGCCTGCGGCTGGCGGTGGTGCTGCAGATGACCTTTCCCGGCGCGCCGGGCCTCTACTACGGGGACGAGGTGGGCATGGCCGGCGGCGGCGACCCCGGTTGCCGCGGGACTTTCCCGTGGCCGGACTCAGGGCACGCCGGCGACGGAGCCGGCGACGGAGCCGGCGACCCCGAACGCCATCCGCTGTTCCTCACCGTCGCCGAGTTGGCCGCACTGCGCCGCGCGGAGCCGGCCCTGAGCGACGGCGAGTGGCGGGCGGGAGAGGCGCGCGCGTCGCTGGTCACCTTCGAGCGCCGGCGCGGCCGGCGCCGCGTGGTGGTGGCGCTCAACCGCGGGCGTACGGCCGCCGTGGTGGAGCTGGGCAGCACGCGGGCCCGCCTGCTCTGGGGCGGCGGGACGGTCGCCGACGGGCGCCTCCGCGTGGCGGGCCGGGACGCTGCCATCGTGCGCGCATGACGCGGCGTGCGCTTGCGGCCGCGCTGCTCGCCGGACTTGCCTGGCTGCCGGCCGCCGCCCAAACCGAGCCGCCCGCGGACGATCCCGGCTTCTACCTGGTGCTCATGTGGCATCAGCACCAGCCGCTCTATCCCAAGGACGCCGCCGGCGTCTATTCCCGGCCATGGGTGCGGGTGCACGCGACCAAGGACTACCACGACATGGCGGCGCTGGTGGCTGAGCACCCCGGCGTGCGGGCGGTGTTCAACCTCACGCCGGCCCTGCTGCTGCAGCTCGAAGACCTCGCCGCCGGCGCCCGGGACCGCTACTGGGTGGCCACGGAGGTCCCCGCAGGGCGGCTGAGCGCGGACGACAAGCGCTTCCTGCTGGAGCGCTTCTTCGACGTCAATCCCCGCGTGATCGCCCGCTTCCCGCGCTACCGGGAGCTGGCCGACGACCGCGCCGGCCGCGGTATCGACGCGGCGCTGGAAGCGTGGTCGGAGCAGGACTTCCGCGATCTGCAGGTGCTGTTCAACCTCGCCTGGACCGATCCGGACTTCCTGGCCGCCGCGCCGCTGGCGGAGCTGGTGGAACGCGGACGCGGCTACGTCGAGTCGGACAAGGAGACGGTGCTGGCCGAGCACCGGCGCATCCTCCGGCAGGTGATCCCCCTGCACGCGCGCCTGTGGGAGGAAGGCCGCATCGAGGTGACCACCACGCCGCTCGCGCACCCGATCCTGCCGCTGATCGCGGACACCGACTTCGCGCTTGCAGGCGACCCTACCGCGCGCCTGCCCGAGCATCGCTTCCGGGAGATCATCGATGCCGACCAGCAGGTCATCCGTGGCCTGGACGTCGCCGAGCGGCTGCTCGGCCGGCGTCCCGCGGGCATGTGGCCGGCGGAGGGGGCGGTCGCGCAGCTCGTCATGTCGCTCTTCTCCAAGAACGGCGTGCGCTGGGTCGCGACCGGCGAGGACGTGCTGGCGCGCAGCCTGGGCCTGTCCATCACGCGCGACGGCAGCGACACGGTCGAGCAGAGCGAGCTGTACCGGCCGTGGCAGGCGACGCTGCGGCGCAACCCGCCGGTTCCGATCTTCTTCCGCGACGTACGGCTGTCCGACCTGATCGGCTTCGAGTACTCCGGCATGCCCGGGGGCGCGGCGGCGGCCGATTTCATGCGCCGGCTGCGCGCCATCCGCGGCCGGCTGTACGCCGAGGGGCGGCTCGGTGGCGCGCAGCCTCCCGTGGTGTCGGTGATCCTGGACGGCGAGAACGCGTGGGAGCACTACGCCAACGACGGCAAGGACTTCCTGCGCGCCCTCTACCGGCGGCTGGGGGAGGCGGACTGGGTGGCGACCATCACGCCGTCGGAATACCTGCAGCGGTTCGCGGAGCCGGAGCCGCTGGGCGAGGTGTTTCCCGCCTCCTGGTTCCAACCCAACTTTGCCACCTGGATCGGCGAGGAAGAGGAGGCGCTGGCCTGGGACTACCTGTGGCGGGTGCGCGACGACCTGCGCCGGGCGGAGCGGTCGGGCGAGGTGGAAGACGAGACGTTCGCCGCCGCCTACGAGCGCATGCTGTTCGCCGAGGGCTCGGACTGGTTCTGGTGGTACGGCTCCGACCAGGAGTCCGGCGACGACGGCTACTTCGACCGCGCGTTCCGGGAGTTGCTGGGCCAGGTCTACGACCGGCTCGGCCGGGAACGGCCGCCGTTCCTGCAGGTGCCGATCATCCCGGCGGCGCCGGTCCCGGTGGTGCGCCAGCCGGACGAGGCGGCGGAGGTCACGGTCGATGGGGATCTCGGCGAGTGGTCGGCGGCGGCGCGTACTGGTGTGGCGGTCAGCGATCCGCGCGCCCGGCTACGGTTCGCTTTCGATCCGGAGAACCTGTACGTGGCGCTGGACGGCCCGGCCGCGGGCGAGGCGGTGGACCTGTACCTGCAGGGATCGGGCACCGCGGTCGGGCTCAACTTGGCCGGCCGCGTGCTCGGCTTCCGCGCCACCCACGTGGCGCGCTCCGGCGGGGAGGGGGAAGCGTGCCTGGCCGCCCTGGCCATGCCGGACACCTGCGAGCCGCTGCCCGCCGGCCGCTCGGAGCAGGGAGTGGAGCTGCAGATCCCGTTCGCCATCCTCGGCGCGATGGAGTCAGGCGACCTGGTCAGGATCGTCGCCGAGCTTCCGGGCGCCGGCATCGAGCTCGGCGGCGGAGCGGTCCGCGCGCTGCAGGTGCCGGACATCTCGGCGATGACCGTGCTGATCGACATCGAGGATCCGGCCGGCGACGACCACGGCCCCGGCGCCTACACCTATCCGCTCGACGAGGTGTTCGTGGCCGGCAGCTACGACCTGACGCGCTTCCAGGTCGGCACCGATGACGAGCACCTGATCTTCGCGTTCGAGGTGCGCGCGCCGATCGCCAATCCCTGGGGCTCGCCGCGCGGCCTGTCGGTGCAGACCTTCGACGTCTACGTCGACACGGATGCGGACGGGAAGGGCGGAGCCCGCCTGCTGCTGCCAGGCCGCAACGCCGCGCTGCCGGCGGGGCACGGCTGGGAGTACGCGCTCACCGTGGAGGGCTGGGACTCCGCGTTCTACGTGGCTGACGCGGCCGGGGCGCTGGAAGAGCGCCAGCCGTCCTTCGACCTGGTGGTGTTTCCCGCCAAGGGCCGGGTGGTGGTCCGGCTCCCGCGGAAGCTGTTCCCGGAAGGCGATCCGGCGGAGTGGGGGTACGCCGCCGCCCTGATGTCGCAGGAGGGGTTCCCGTCGGCCGGCGTGCGCCGCATCCGCGACGTGGAACGCTCGGCCGAGCGCTGGCGCCTGGGAGGCGGCTCAGGTGCCGTCAACCAGCCCCGCATCCTGGACGTGGCATGGCCGGAGCGCGGCGTGCAGGAGGAGTTGCTCTCCGACTACCCGCCCGCGACCGGCTCGATCGACGGCCTGACCGCAGACGACTTCGGCCGCATCCCGCTGCTCCGCGCGAACTGACGTTGACGGGCAGGGGCGGCTTGCCTACGTTTGCGGCTGCCTCCGTGGGAACCTCGTCCGACCGAATCATCGCCGCCGCAATCGCGGCTCGGCAGGCGGCGTACGCACCCTATTCCGAGTTCCGCGTAGGCGCCGCGGTACGGGGCGAGAGCGGCGTCGTCTACACCGGCTGCAACGTCGAGAACGCGGCCTATCCCGAGGGGATCTGTGCCGAGGCGGCAGCGATTGCCGCCATGGTCATGGCCGGCGAGCGCCGTATCGTGGAGATAGCCGTGGCCGGCGGCGGTGAGCATCTGTGCACCCCCTGCGGCGGATGCCGGCAGAAGATCCGGGAGTTCGCTGCCGACACCACGCCGATCCTCGTGTGCGGCCCCGACGGACTCCGCCAACTCTTCACGCTGGGCGACCTCCTCCCGTCGTCCTTCGGGCCGGACAACTTGGGATGAAACGGCCGACGGCCTGAGAGTCTGAGACGGATGCGTGCGCCCGGCCGCGTCCATGCAAACGTCGCTGCCGGCACCGGTCACTTCCGCGCCGGACAACGCCGGCGGAATCCGTCGATCACGTTCAGGTGTTCGTCTTCAGTCGTGGGCTCGCGGCATCGAAGCTCCAGTGGTCACCCGTGGACCACGCACCGGTGATCGCGGAGTCATGTGCGAGCGCACGCCATGGGTCGACAAGAAACGCCTGGATGAGTTCACCAACGATTCGGAAGTCATCGGGCGCCCCCGGCAGCGCGTTGCGGATCAGGAACGCGCGCCACTGATCGTTCCGAGCGGGTTCGGCATAGAACTGCGGCGTGAGAGACTGAGGAAGACCAGGGGAGATCGCGGTATGGCGTCGGTCGAAAGTCGTGGTGATAGACCGAACAAGCCTCTCAGCCGTGAAGGAGACGTGCTTGGCAATGGAGTAGATGTCGTAGAAATCCTTGTAGCGACTGTTCTGCTCTCCCAGCAAAACCATCGCATGGAGCTTTTCGGCAACGACGGCTTCGGGCGGATAGGCGCGGATCCATGGCTGCGGTGATCCTTCGAGAAGAGTCGGATAACGGGCATCGATTGGAGGTGGCTGAATCGCGTCTCCGAATCCGATATCGATGCGGACTTGTATTCGGGCGCTGCCAACTCTGGACCAGAAGCGGGCGCGAACCCCGGAATATTCGAGATGCTCATGGAATGGTTCCATGCTCATCGTCGCGGCATCGAACACGATTCCATCCTCGACAACCGGTACCGAGCAGATGGCACGAATGGCAGAGCGGATACTGCCCTGCCGAGCATCGCCGTGCCCGGTGAAGTCGAGATCGCGGGTTGGGCGGTAGGTAGACTCTCCCCACAGAGCGAGCAGCATCGCCCCCTTCAAAACCAGGCTGCTGCGATACTCGGACTCGCCAAGGCGGTGCAGGAATCGCTCGGCCGCGTATCGCTGCAGCAGGAACTGAAAGTCCTCGTCCTTTTCGCGGCTCCTGTTCAGCAGTCTGGTGCGCACCGATGCGGAAACGTTTCTGAGTGGTCTTCGTGTCATTACACCAGCGCCTGCAGGTACGCGGTGATGACGGACCGAGCCCGACAGGCGTGGGCTGCGCGCATGATCTCGTCGACCGTCGCCACGCGCAGGCTCAACGCGTCGCGCAGAGCCTCGATGGCGATGTCGAGGCCGATCTTGTTGCGATAGCGAAAGCAGTCCACCACCGTGCGGGCTGGCGAGGTGACCCGAACCGGCACCCCCAGCAGCGAGTGAGCGACCACGCCGTGGGTGAGCATGACGCCGGAGAAACGCACGATACGTACGCGAGCGGGAGTGCGCGTGGGCTTGCGCGCCTTGCGATCGAGAGCGATCCACACTTCATGAGGCACCTGCGTGCCGATGTTGTGAAAGTGAAGTGCAGTCAGCAGGCAGATGATGGCGTTCGGGACGGCGGCGGCCACCATCGCTTGCGTTTCGACCTCCGTGGGCTCCACCTGGGCGAGCCGATAGAGCCCGTTCCCGAACTTCTCGATCGCGCCCTCGGAGACCATTCCCTGCAGCCGGCGGTGCGAGACCCCGAGCGGTGCGATGTCCCGTGGGCGGAAGAATACGCCCAAGCCGGCTTCTTGCAGCCGCGTTGCATCAAAGGGTTCGGCCATTCCGAGGTCATGATGTTGTATGTCGGCACTTCCGCGCAACTGCCGACATCTAGCAGCGGTTCTCAAATCATGTCGGCACCGTTCGACGACGTGCCAACACTTTCGGCCCCAGTCGCACCAGCGACAATCGCGCAGCACGGATGGTGTTGGCTTCGACGGCCCGGATCTCCTCCATCGCGAGCGGAGGCCGGGCCCCATTATCACTCGGGCCGGACAACCTCGCTGAGTGCGGCTCTACCTGTTGCCTGAGACGGCGTCGAGGGCTTGGTCGAAGGTCTTGATCTGCTTCACGCCACGTCGGCGGCAGCTCGCCAGATGGCACAGTTCTCTCGCTCCCAAGCCGGGGTGTGTGTCGCGGAGCTGGCGGGCAAGCGTGACGTCCTCGTACTCCAGAGGCCACACATCGACTCCCGATCCGGCGAGCAGCGCGAGCGCGGCATCGAGGGTCTGCAGTCTGCCGACCGGCACGTAGGCGTGGAGCATCTCCTGTACCACTTCGGCGGAGGTGCACAGAGGCGTGCGGTCGCGGGCGGACGCCTTGAAGAACTCCTGAGCGGGATCTCGATGGGGATGCCGTCGCCCGACGGCGTACATGAAGACGTTGGTGTCGACGAACGTCACGTGCGAGCCGCCCCACGTCGGCGTGACTCGTCGATCACGTTCAGGTGTTCGTCCCAGTTGGGTTCCGACTCCGGGCCTGGAAGCTCGTCACATTCCCGGAAGAACGCATCGAGTTCTTCGGGCGACTCGAACGCAGCGGACCGTTGCAGGCGTTCCAGCCGTTCGTGGGCCGCTGTTCTGAGCCACCCGCTCAACGTCATGCCCTCTCGTCGAGCCTGATGCACGAACCGATCTCGATCCTCGTCCGGGATCACAAGTTGCACTCTTGCCATGATGTCTCTCAGTCGCCGTATCGTGTGTATGAATCATACACATAGGCTTCAACCAGACGTCAATCGGCGGAGGGTCACAGCGCCCGTCCCGGAGGCCTCGCCGTCGAAGCCGGTGTGGCCGACAGGTACCGTCGGGGCGACACGCCGGAGGCGGCGTGGTCGGTCGTGCCAGCGCGCGAACGGGAGCGGTACCGTCTGTACGCATACCGTCTCCTGCCGACGTTGTTTCACGAGTCCGGCGAGGAGACCGAACATCCGTTGTCGGAGTTGACGGCGGTCCCCATACCGGATGGGTTCTTCCGTCTCGGCTTGGACGCCGTGGTAGGGGCCGTCGGAAAGACCGAAGGAGAGATGCACTTCCCGCCCAGCTTCGGCTGCTCGCCGCTGTGCTGCAACGGCATGGCCGAGGAATACCCCGTGAACCGGTACTGCCTGGTCGACGACCTGGATACCGCCATCCCGATGGCTCGCGACTTCGCTACCGGCAACTGCGAGCCCGGCCCGTACTGCGTGGTCGATGTCTGGCGGCGCGAGCCGTAGCGGCCGTCAGCCGGCGCCGGGGCTCGTTTCGCCGCGGCGATAGCGGCTGGCCAGGTATTCGTCGACCCATCTGCGGGAGCTGCGCCAGCGACCGTCGGACGCTCTCGTGGCGCGGAGCCGGCCGCGGTCGGCCGCAGCGCGCAGCGCGGACGCCTTCATGCCGGGCGTCTCGAGGGCGGCCAGTGGCACGAGCCGGTCTGGATCGGCGACGGCCGGGATGACGAATCGGTGCAGGCTGTCGAGGATCGCCCGCGCGAGCATCTCGCCCAGAGCGCTTGCGTCTCCCGTGTCTGCTCGCTGCAGCGCGCGCAGGTACCGGGCGCGGTCGCGCTTGTAGATGATGGCGGGCGGATAGCCGTGACGGACCAGAATGAGGTTGAGGATCAGCCGTCCGGTCCGGCCGTTGCCGTCGAGGAACGGGTGGATCTGCTCGAAACGGCAATGGAGCGTGGCGAGCGCCTCGGGAAAGGCCGCTCTGCCGGAATCGAGGGCGTTCACCTGGTCGACCCATAGCGTGTTGAATCCAGGGGAAACAAATTCGATCGAACACTTTCGGAATTGGGTCGCGGGAGGCACTGGAGGACCTACCTCGGCGGGGCTTGGTCCCGTACACTCGTCCGGTGATGATGCGCGCCAGCGCACGGGCAGCCCTGGCCGCGGTTGCGGCGCTCGCCGTGCTCGGCTGCTTCCTGCTGCCGGACGAGGAGGAGGTGCTCTCGGCCGATCTGCTGCAGGCGCCGCAGATCACTTTCCGCACGGTGGTCGCCGAGCTCGGTGCGATCGAGCGCAAGACCATCGTCACCGGGCAGTTCGTCTATCGGGAGCAGCACCCGGTCTTCTTCCGCGACCGCGCCGGACCGCTGCGGGCGATTCACGTGGGCTGGGGCGATGCGGTGGCGGCGGGACAGCTCCTGGCCGAGCTCGACACGCAGGCGCTGCTCGACCGGATCGCGCTGCAGGAGCTGGAGCTGCGCCGCGCGGATCTGCTCCATCAGCGGGCGGTGGCCACCGGCGCGGACCGGTTCGCCGTGGGATTGGCCGAGCTCGACCTGGAGCGCGCCCGGCTGATACTCGGCCAGCTCCGGGGCGACCTGGACCGGTCGCGGCTGTTCGCTCCGATCGCCGGCCGCGTCGTGTACATCGCGGCCGTGCAGCCGGGGGAGCAGGTCGTCGCATTTCGCACCGTGGTGCAGGTGGCCGATCCGAGCGATCTGGTGCTCGGTTACCGCGGTCAGCAGGCGCGTGATTTCATCGTCGGCGCGGCCGTGAGCGTGGTGATGGCCGGCGATACGTACCCGGGAGAGGTGATCGCCACGCCGGGATCGGCTCCGCACGACGCGACTGACGAGGAGAACGACCGTGTGCTGATCCGGGTCGACGGGCTGCCGTCCCGCGTCACGGCAGGCGCCAGCGCGGTCGTCCACCTGGTGCTGGAGCGCCGGGAAGGGGTGGTCGTGGTGCCGCGCTCGGTGGTGGAGACCTACGTGAGCCGCACCTACGTGCAGGTGTTGGAGGACGGCCTCCCGATCGAGCGGGACGTTGAGGTAGGCATCCAGACGCCGACCCGCGCGGAGATCCGGAGCGGCCTGAGCGCGGGCGAGGCCGTCGTCCTGAGGTAACCGGCCACGCTCCTGCTGCTGATCCGCAAGACGCTGGCCTCCGGGTGGCTGGCCCTGGCCCTGCTGGGCAGTGCCGTGGCATCGGCCGGCCTGCTCGCCGCGATTCCGATCTACGCCGACGCGGTCCTGCAGCGCCTGCTGGTCAAGGAGCTGGAGGCCCGGCAGCGCGACCGCGGGCGCCATCCGGGACGCACCAGCGCGATGATCAACCTGTTTCGGGCCGCTCCCGCCGAGCAGCGCGGGGAGCGGTTCCGGGATCTGGATGCCGCGGTAGGGGGGGCGATCGCGTCGCTCGGCCTGCCTGTCCTGGCGCAGAGCACGCAGCTCACGCTCTCCTACCTGCGGCAGGACAACCAGCGCGACGGAGCGCGGCTGTTTCTGTCGGTAGAGGCGCTCGACGGCCTGCTGGAGGAGGTCGAACTGGTCCACGGGCGAGCTTACCGCGCCCGCGACGACGGCGTGCTGGAGGCGATCATCTCCGAGTACGTGCTGCGCGACCGTCCCGTGCTGCTCGGCGACGAGCTGCAGGTGAGCTCGATCACGCCCGGCGGGCCGGCCTTCACCGTGCGGATCGTGGGCGTCTTCCGCCCGGCCGCGGACTCCAGGCTGTTCTGGCCGTACGGGCTGCGCCAGTACGACGACAGCCTGGTGGTCGACTCCGGCGAGTTCCGCAGGCGATTCGTGGACGGGCCGCTCGCCCCCGTCGCGGAGGTGCGCTGGCACTACGCGCTCGACTACCGCGCGCTGCGCGTCGCGGCGCTGGGAGAGGTGCTGCAGCGGCATCAGGAGTTCCTGCGCATGGCGGACCCGGCGCGCGTGCAGGTGCAGTTCCCGCTTCGGGAGGTCATCGACACCTACCTGGTACGGGCCGGCCAGCTCCGCCTGACACTGACGCTGCTGCTGGTCCCGGTGGCGCTGCTGCTCAGCTTCTTCACCTACCTGGTTGCGCGCCTGCTCGTCGAGTCGGAGCGCGACGCCATCGCCACACTGCGCAGCCGCGGCGCCGGCGGCGAGCAGGTCGTCGGCATCTACCTGGGGCAGGCGGCTGCGCTGGGGGTGGTGGCGCTGGCGGCGGGGCCGCCGGTGGGACTGTTCATCGCGGCGGTGATCGGGGCCGCGGACGGCTTCCTGGTCTTCGTCGACCGCGCGTCGCTGCCGGTGGAGTTGTCGCTGCGCGCGTGGCTGTTCGCCGCTGCCGGCGCGGTGCTGTTCGTGCTCACCACGGTGGCGGCAGCGGTCGCCGCGCGCGGGTCGATCGTCGAGCGCAAGGCGGCGCACGCCCGCAGCGAGTCGCGCGCGCCGTTCTGGCACCGTTACTACCTGGACGCCGTCCTGCTGGCGGTCGCCGCCTACGGGTACCTGCGCTTCACGGGCGACAACGCGAGGCTGACGCTGACGGCGGTCGAGGGGAGCACGGCGCCGCTCGACCCGCTCCTGTTCGGGCTGTCGGTCGCGTTCATCCTGGGCTGCGGACTGGCGCTGCTGCGCCTCCTGCCCCTGGCGGTTCGAGGGCTGGCGGCGGTGGGAGGAAGCCGCTGGCCGGCGCCGTTGTATGCCGCCCTCATCCAGGTGGGGCGCGCTCCGGCGAACGGCCAGCTCGTCGCGCTGTTCCTGCTGCTTGCGGTCGCCCTCGGCATCTTCAACAGCCAGACGGCGCGCACGATCAACGCCAGCCTGATCGACCGCATCGCTTATCGCGTGGGTGCCGACATCGTCGTCGAGCCCTACTTTCCGAGCGCGGAGCCGGCGAGCGTAGCGCCGATCGATGCGCCGCCGTCCTCGGCGGTCTCCGGCGTCGCGTCCGGAGCGCTGCGCGAGCCTCCCCATCACGCCTTCGGCCGCCTGGACGGCGTGGAGCGCGCCACGCGCGTCTTCCGGCGCGCCCGCGCCACAGTGCGGCTGCCGGACGGACAGACCACGCAGACGCAGGTGCTGGGGGTGGTGGCGCCGGAGTTCGCGCAGGTCGCCTACTTTCCGCCCGGCCTGTTGCCAAGCCACCACTACCGCTATGCCCAGGCCCTCGCCTCCAGCCCGCTGGCGCTGCTTGCGGGCAGTGCCCTGCGTGACCGCCACGGCGTGCGCCTGGGCGACCGCATCGAGGTCCGCTGGAGCGGGCAGCCGGCCCTGGCCGGGTTCGTGGTCGGCTTCGTCGATTACTGGCCCACCTTCAACCCGCTGGGAGAGGGCCGCTGGCTGTCCGGCATCCCGGACCGCCGGGGACCGACAAACCTGATCGTCGCCAACCTCGCCTACCTGCACGCCAAGCTGGCTCTGGAGCCGTACGAAATCTGGCTGGACAGGCGCGACGGAGTGTCGAGCGCGGCGGTGTATGCCGCCATGCAGGACGAGGGGCTCGTCGTCGAGCGGGTCCACGACACCGCGCAGGTGCTGCTGACCGCCCGCAACGACGCGATGGTGCAGTCAACCAACGGCGCGCTCACCCTGGGCTTCGCGGTCGCCATGCTGACCAGCGTCGCCGGCTTCATCGTCTTTTGGGTGATGGCGCTGCGTACCCGCACGCTGCAGTTCGGCGTGCTGCGCGCGATGGGGCTGCGGCCCCGTCAGGTGACGGCGATGCTGATCGCGGAGCTGCTGGTGCTGGCGGTGGGCGCGGCGCTGATCGGCTTCGCCGCCGGCGGGCTGGCGGCCGACCTGTTCATACCGCTGGTGCAGGTGGCGGAGGGCGCGGCGCAGGTGCCGCCGTTCCGCGTCACGGCTCTGCGCGCCGACTTCCTGCGCGTGTACGCGGTGGTGGCCGCCTCGCTGCTGGTTCAGTCGATCGTGTTCCAGATCTACGTGGCGCGCGTCTCCGTCCACCAGGCGCTCAAGCTCGGCGAGGAGTGAAGCGAAGCGAACCTCACTCGAAGAGTGAGCGAGGCGTTCGCGGTATGATCCTGAGGGGGAACCGATGAGCGACCTGGAATTCACCGACACGCACGTTCACTTCTACGACCTGCGCGATCCCGGCCTGCACTACTCGTGGCTGGTCCCGGATGCCGAGGAGGACCCGGACCTGGGCAACCACGACGCGCTCAAGGCCGTCCGCTACTGGGCGGACGACTTCATCGCGGAGTCGCGCCTGGCCGGCACCACCAAGGCCGTGCACGTGCAGGCGGCGCTCGGCATCGAGGACCCGGTGGAGGAAACCCGCTTCGTGCAGGGGTTCGCCGACCGCCTGGGGTTCCCGCTCACCATCGTCGCCTTCTGTGATCTGACATCCGGCGACGCGGAGCGGGTGATCGAGCGGCACGTGGAGTATCCCGGCGTGTGCGGGATCCGCGACCTGCGCTACGACGACTACCTGACCGACCCGCGCTGGGAATCAGGCTACGCGCTGCTGGAGCGGCACGGGCTGGTCTGCTGTGACGATCCGCTGGTGCCGGTCATGGGCGACGCGGTGAAGCTGGTCGAACGCTACCCCGGCATCACCTACTGCATCGACCACACCGGCTTTCCGCGGCGCCGCGATCCCGAGTATTTCCAGGAGTGGAAGCGCGGCATGCGCTCGCTGGCCGCGCTCGACCACACGGTGGTCAAGATCTCCGGGCTGGGGATGTGCGACCACCGTTGGACGGTCGAGTCGATCCGCCCGTGGGTGCTGGAGTGCATCGACGCTTGGGGTGTCGAGCGCTCGTTCTTCGGCACCAACTGGCCGGTGGACCGGCTGTTCTCGTCGTATACCGACGTCATCCAGGCGTACCGGCAGATCATCGCCGACTTCAGCCACGACGAGCAGGTGGCGCTGTTCTCCGGCAACGCCGACCGCATCTTCCGGTTGCAACTGGCTGGGTGAGCGTAGCGAACCTCACTCGAAGAGTGAGCCGGCTGCGCGCCGGGGTGGCGCGTCGGGTCATCAATCCGCCCCTCGGCATCAAGCGGCCGGGGATCCGACTCTTCGCCGACCCCATCCAGGCGATCGAGAGCGACCTGAACGCGACCGTGCTGGTGCTGGCAGCCGGCGGCAGCCGGGCTGCGATCGTCGCCTGCGACCTGTGCGCCATTCCGGTGTCGGTGGTCGATCGGTTGCGGGGCAGGATCGCCGCCGTGCTCGACACGACGTTCGAGCACGTGCTGTTCAACGAGAGCCACACGCACTCGGGGCCGGCGCTGCCGGAGTTCATCAGCGAGCCGCCGGAGCAGGCCGCGATCCAGCAGGCGTACCAGGACGAGATGGAGGAGGCGGTGGTGCAGGCGGCCCGGGATGCCGGCGCCACCCTGCAGCCGGCGCGGATCGGTGCGGGCTGGGGCGAGTGCGGCATCGCCGCCTATCGGCGCGAGCGCGGCCCCGACGGCACCGATCACCTGGGCGAGGTGCCCGGCGCGCCGACCGATCCGTCGGTGGGCGTGGTGCGCGTCGACGACCTGGGCGGGCGGCCAATCGCCACCCTGTTCAGCTACGGCTGCCACCCGGTGACGATGGGCCCGCACTCGCACGTGGCCTCCTCGGACTTCCCCGGCGCCGCGCGGGCAGTGGTCGAGGGGGCGCTGGGCGGCACGGCACTCTTCCTGCAGGCGTGCGGCGGCAACATCAACCCGGTCACCGGCATCGGCGCGGAGGTCGACTGCCGCGACAACAAGGACCGCATCGGCGCCATGCTCGGCGGCGAGGTCGTCAAGGTGGCGGCCGGCATCCGCACGCACGTGCGGCGCGGCGCGAAGCGGCCAATCGATACGCTGGCCTCCGTGTCGGTGTGGCCGTGGGAGCCGGTTCGTGGCGAGTCGGAGAGCACGCTTGCCGCCGTCGAACGCACGCTGGACCTGGACTTCGGCGAGCTGCCGTCACCGGAGAAGGCGCAGGAGATCCACGACCACTGGCACCGGGAGCTCGCGGAGGCGGAGTCCGGCGGCGGGCACCGCTGGGACGTGGCGATCGCGAAGCGGTTCGCCCACTGGTCGGAACGGTTGGTGGCGGCCGTGCGCGACGGCTCCCCCCGCTTCCCGATGCCCGTCCAGGTGCTGCGTGTGGGAGACATCGCCTGGGTCGGGGTCGGCGCGGAGGTATTCTTCGAGACCGGCATGACGATCAAGGCGAGCTCACCGATCGCCCACACGCAGGTGCTCGGCTACTCAGCCGGCTGCCGCACCTACCTGCCGCGGGCGGAGGACTACCCGGACGGCGGCTGGGACATCGATGCCCGCTACGCGGTCCCGGACCTGTTCTTCCAAGCGTACAGCATGCCGGTGGCGCTGCGCCCGGACTCGGCCGACCGAGTCACGGAGGCAGCGCTGGAACTGCTGCGAGAGACCGCTGTCGGCTGACCCTGCGGAGGTCCCATCCATGGCGGGCGCGCGCACCCGGGACGTCGCCAGGGCGTGCGTGGAGCACCTGAGGCGCGAGCTGCCAAGGATCCGACTCCGCGGCATACGGTGCGTCTTTGTGAACGGCAGTTACGTTCGTGGCGACTGGCTCGATGGACGCAGCGACCTGGACATCGGAATGGTGACCGAGAGCGACTGGGAGTCAGGGTTCGCCGAGCTCGAACGGCTCGCGTCCGAGGCCATCGCGGGAGCCATCTTCGCCGCTCACGTAGACGGTGGCGTCGACTGGAACCTGATCGACCGCGCCGCCCTGCCGCAGACAACCCGTCAGGCTGTCGATTCGCCGTATCCGTACTTCAACGTCTTCCGCTTCGACCTGGACGCGAATTGTCAGATTCTGTGGGGCGATGACTTCCGTGAGTGGCTGCCGCCCGTGCCGCCACCGGGTGAGCTTGCCCGGCTATTCATCAGGCTGCGGTTGCAGCGCGTGTCGCAGATCGAGGACGCGGCCGGCGGTCGGCAGCGGGCGCTGTACGCCGCGTACAAGGCGGCCGTCGTCCTGCAACTTGCCCACGGTGAGCAGATCCTCGACAAGTTCAGGATGCCTGCTCTATTCGAGACACACGTGCCGGGGTTCCCGGAGAAGGAGCCGTGCGCCCGTGTCATCGACGACTATGCGCGCGGCAGCGCCGTCGTGGCCGAGTGCGTGGAGTTCTATCGGAATCTGATCGCCGGATGTGAGAGAGCGCTCCCGGCATGAAGAGCCTGCGCTTCGGTCGCCGAAGCAGCGAGACTCGGACTGGCGAGCGCCTTCCGTGGAGAAGCGGTCCTCGGCGATAGCGCGCTACTTCGGCGCCGAAGTAGGAGGCTCAGTTCAGGCCCGGAGCGGACAGTCGCTGAGAGATGATCCCTTCTGCATCAACCATTCGTCCACCGCCTTGTAGACCTCCCTCCGATTACAGCATGCCGGTGGCGCTGCGCCCCGACGCGGTGTCTCCCTGCGGGCTGACGCTGACCACCCGCTACGCTGTGCCTCTATCGATAGAGCCCATCGAATTCGTAATCGAGATCATCGAAACGCTTCGTCCACCAAGCCTTCACGTCATCCAGCGCGGAGTTGTAAATCCTCTTCACCATCGGTGCCATGAGCGCGTTCATAACCTGCTCGGCCGCGATAACGCCGATATCCTCGCCTCTCTCTTCGCGGAAGAACCGTTGAATGTCGTGGATTAGCTCTTGGCGCTGCTTTTCGGATAGCTGAAACTCCATCCTTCCGGGTATCCTCATTGTCAATGGTTTACTGCATGATCGACTTCCCGAGGTCGCTGTTCACGCGCAAGTCGCAGCCGTGGCATCCGCACCGGTACTACCGGTACCACGGCGGGTTCGTGGGCACGCCGGGACAGGCGTACCACGTGCGGTTCACGCTGGAGGCGGCCTGTACGGTCGAGCACCACGCTTCCGGGACCACGGCCGAGCTGTTCCTGGGCGCGCCGTGCCGGAGCGAGTATACGATCGCCAGCCGCAATCTGTTCCAGGTGCCGAGCGGCGAGTACCGCATGGCGTTCAGCCGCACCGCAAAGTTGAGCCTCGCCACCGAGCCCTCGACCGAGACGGAGTCGGTGAGCACGGAGCCGCTCGGCACGGGGTTTCAGGACCACAGCATCGACATCCGGGCGTTCGCGGACGCGACCCGTCTCACCGACGCGGCCGCAGTGGTGCAGGCGACCCTGCGCCACGACCTGCTCAACGCGCAGAGCCGTTACGTCAGCGACGGCTTCACCGTGACAGTCGAGTACCCGGTCAACCTGATCAACCTCAACGAAGAGGACGCCGAGTTCCAGGTCTGCACCGGGCCCGTCCTGCTGCCCGATCTGGCCACGTGGGACGGGCAGCAGCCGGGGCGCGTGTTCCTGGCGCACGCCGCCTTCTCCGCATTCGACCATGTGGAGTTCATTCTGCGCCGGCAGGTGGAGGCCGCGCCGGAGGAGCGGCGCTGGCTTGACCGGCCGCGCGGCCGCGACCGGTTCGAGCTCATCGATCCCGCAGTTGCGCCGCCGGACCACAGGCCGCGGCGGCCTCGCCCATACGCCTTCAACGAGGTCTGGGAGTTGCCCGCGGAGAACGCGATCCTGGCCGCGGCCAACGACGCCCCGCGTCGCTGAGAACTACCTCCGATCCGACACCAGCCGTAGCAGATGCTCTTCGTCGCGGCACTCCAGCGGCCTGCACCCGCGCCGCGGTGGAGACTCCCTCCAATTCCGACACGCGCCGCGGCAGCCCCCGCGTTCTGAACACCTGCAACACCGCTGCGCACCGCGTCTCCAACCGGCCTGCTTCGCGACCTTCCGCACGGCCCTCTCGTCGCCCTGCGACCCGCTCGCCCATTCGGGGTGCGATTCGGGCGCCCTGGGCCGCTGAGCCGGCGCGCGCACCGGGTTTGACCTGCGGCCGGCGGCGGGTGTCTGATGTCCGCGCCATGGCAGATGATCAGACCACCCTCAAGGACAAGGTCCGCTCGGGCGCTCCGCTCGTCGGCGCCGCGGTGCCGATGTTCTCCGACCGCCCGCGGCTGGCGCAGCTCGCCGCCCGCCACCGCTACGACTGGTTCCAGGTCGACGCCCAGCACTCGGCCTTCGCGGAGGTCAGGCTGCGCGATTTCTGCAAGATCGCCGCCGAGCTGTCGATGCCGGTGGTGCTGCGCATCAAGCACACGCGCCTCACCTTCCTCATCGGCAACCTGCTGGACTTGGGCCCGGCCGGCATCGAGGTGCCGCAGGTGGAGCTGGAGGCCACGGTGGACGAGGCGGTGGCCAACTTCTACTACCCGCCGGACGGCGTTCGCAGCATGGGCGGCCAGGACCGTTATCGCTTCATCGACCAGACGCTCGACGAGTACATCGAGCTCTGGCACCGCACCGGCGTGCTCGCCATGCAGATCGAGTCCATCACCGCGGCCACCGCGGCGCGCCGCCTGGTCCGGCCCGGGGTCGACTTCGTCACCTTCGGTCCCTCCGACATGACGCTCGACATACGGCGCTATCCCAACCACGCCCTCAAGACGGTCGAAGACTGCGTCGCCTACGTGGCCAACGACCTGCAGGGCACCGGTGTGCGCGCCTGCATGCGCGTGGCGGCCGGCGACGACACCTCCCACTTCGAGGAAATGGGGGTGACCATGTTCCTGGAGAACAAGATCCCGTGAGTGGGGTGCTCCGGTGGAGCCTCGAGGAGTAGCCGCTACGTGGGGCGGACCGGCTCGAGCCCGGCTGGGGTGACGCGGATCCGCTGCGCGCGGGCCAGGGTCTTGAAGGTGTCCCAGTACACGTAGAGGACCTCGTCCGGGGCGACCTCGACCATCGAGCCCATCGCCCACAGGCCGGTGTCGATCATGGTGCCCTGATCCCAGGTCAGCCCGTCGTCGTGGCTGCAGTGCAGGGTCAGCCCCGGCATGCGGTGGGCGATCAGCAACGCTCCGGAGGCGGTGCGCACCATGTTGGGCGAGGCGTACCCGGCGAACGGTCCGCGCACCGCCGGCCCCCAGGTGCGGCCGCCGTCGTCCGACCAACTCTCCCACATCACGGGGGAGTAGATCGGCCGCATGTAGGCGACGACGCGGCCCGAACCGAGCTCCGTCGCCGTGCACTCGGTGAGGTCCAGGTTGCCCTCCATCGGCGTGCCGTCGTCGTGGACGCCGGGCGTGTCGACGTTCACCGGCGCGCTCCATGTGGCGCCGTCATCGTCCGAGCGCGCGCAGAATGCCTGGCAGTGCCAGGAGCCCCAGGTGTGGAGGTGCAACGGGTTGTCGTGCATGTCCTTGCCGAGCAGCAGGAAGGCCAGGACGCCGCCGTCGGCGAGGTTCAGGAAGCCCATCGGCGCCAGGCTCTGCACCGGCGGGTCCTTGGGGGGCCCGACGTGCAGGTTGGTGGTGCCGGCCTGGCTCCAGGTGCGGCCGCGGTCGCCCGACTCGTACACCAGCTTGTGGTCCGTTCCCGGCAGCATGGCGATCAGGCGCCCCCGCGGGGTGAGGTGCATGCGCGCCGGCGACCAGGAGCTGGCCAGCTCGCCCAAGCCTAGGGGCTGCAGCTCCGACCACGTGTGGCCGTCGTCGGCCGACCGGGTCAGGAACGGCTGCGCGTGCGCGGTCATGGCATCCGAGGTGTCGTCCTGCACGTTCACGAGCATCAGCAGCTCGCCGTCATCGAAGCGCTTGATGTCGGTCGGCTGCTGCCAGTACCCGGGGCCGGCGGGCAGTGGGTGCCACCAGTTGGTGGGGTGCGCGCACCCGGAGCGCCAGACTGGCGCCGCGGAACGTCCCTCGACATGGACGTTGCCGAGCTCCGCCTTTCCGAACAGGTAGGCGCCGACCGCACCGGGCCCGGTATAGGTGCCGTCGCGCACCTCGAAGCGGCCGTAGTCGCCGACGCGGACGGTGAAACGGTCGCCCTGCAGGGTGATCTCGCAGCGCATCCGGATGCCGTTGGTGCTCGGCACGCGCGGGAGCATCTGCAGCCGGATCAGCTCCAGGTAGCCGGCGTCGTCCATCTTCGACAGCGCCGCCCAGAAGTGCTGGGCGCGCGACGCCTGCGCGCAGTTGGGGAAATGCACGAGGTAGAAGTGGGACTCGTCGCGGGCGCGCAGGACGATGCCGGTGTCGCTGTGGCCGCGCAGCAGGAAGTCGAAGCTGACCCGGCAGTCCTGCAAGGCGCGGCTGCGGTCGAACGCGAAGTGCGCCCCTTGCAGGGGAGCGATCTCGGCGTCCGCCATCTCGGGCGGAATCGTCAACGCGCCGTCGCTGCCGTCCGTCCAGGCGCCGTTGACGAAGTGCCAACCTGAGCCGTCGCCGATCGTGAGCGGAGTGGTGGTGGACATGCGCGCAGTGTATGTCACGCGGCGGCAGGCGGCACGTGAGGGCGGAGCCCCGCGCCGGCCAGCAGGTCGCGGAATCGCCCGTAGCTGGTGCTGCAGCCGACGACGTAACACGTGGTCTCCGGGAACTTGCGGATACCCGACAGCACCGGCACCGCCAGCCGCCCGTCCCGATCGGTCACGGGTCCGTCGCCGTCGGGCCGCAGCACGTGGTCGCGCATGTCGCGCACCTCCATGACTTCGCCGTCAGCGTCGACGTCGGCGGCGTAGTGGGGGTCCGCGAGCCGGCAGCGCGCCCGCGCGTAGAAGCCGAGCTGCAGCCCGTTGGAGAGTTCCCACAGGAACAGCCGCACGTCGTGGTCGAGGGCGAGTCGCTCCACGAATCGGGCGCCCCACAGGACCGGCGCGCCGCTCACCGACAGGTCGTAGTCGTTCTCCACCGGGTGCCGCCAGCCCAGGATGGGCGGGACCATCGACTTCCAGGTCATCGCGCACTGCTCGAACCCCTCGCCGAACGCGACGGCCGTAACGGTACGCGGGTCACAGGTGAAGCCGCGGGCCTCCATCTCGCTTTCCAGGAAGCGGGCGTAGAGGTAGTTGTTGGCGATCACCTTCAGCGCGCCGGTCCCCCAGGCGTAGCCGTCGCGCGCGCACGCGGCCTCGATCTCGGACCGGATGGGCGCGCGATGTTCCGCCGGAATGCTCGACCAGTACGCCGCGCAGCCGGCATGGTCGGGGTCGTGCAGCACGTGACGGATCGGCTCCGGCACGCCGTCCAGGCCTGCCGGCTCGGTGATCACCGCGCCGCGCTCGACCAGGCATCGGTCGCCCAACGTGTCGAGCGCGTGCCGCTCCAGGTCGCGCATCAGGCCGCTGTCGCCGATCGGGTGCAGGTACAGCAGCTCGTTCGGCCGCATGGCCGAGATGAACTCCTTCTGCAGGGCGACGACCCGGCGCTCGCGATTGCGCGCGGCGTACCACCAGGAGCGGCGCACGCCGTACGTCTCCAGGTACGCGGGATCGGGCGCGTCGCTCATGGCCCAGCAGGCCGGATGGAACAGGAAGACGATGCGGTCGATCACACGCGTGCGAGCCACGGGCGGCATGGTAGCCTGTCCGGCCGATGAGCGGCGGAAACGGGGAGCGACCTTGCGGCTCCATCATCTTCCTCATCCACCCGTGTTGCTACGAGGTGCTGTCGGACGAGCAGGTGCGCGCCGACAACCTGGACCTTTTCGTCCGCATGGAGCGGGAAGTAAAGGAGCGCTGGCTCGCGGATCTGCGCAACCGGCCGGAGCCGACGCTGTTCGTGCAGCTCGGCGGACCGCGGTACCTGACCGACGCGGCCGTCGAGGCGCTCGGCGCGCCGTACGCGCTGCGCTTCACCACCGAGTTCGACGGATCGATCACCCGCTTCTACGACGGACTGGCAGCCGAGTTCCATCGCCACGTCGCGGCGAACCGGCTGGCCCTCGACCTGGACACCGTGCAATCCGAGCTCTGGGGCGAGTCGTTCGAGGGATGCGTCCCCGGCTACGGCGGCGCCTTCGCCCAGTACCTGCCGCTCGGGCGGGCGCCGCGCATGCGCTTTGAGATGACCGTGCACGACTCTCGCCTGCTGTACGGCCATCTCGGGTACGAGGTGATCCCGCTGCCAGGCACCGACGTCGAGGCATGGCTGTTCGAGCTCCCGGACGGCACCGGCGCCGCGATGTTCCAGGCGCGGCGGCACGCGCAGTGGATCGACCGCCGGCGCATCGGCCTCAGGCTCGACGACCGGCGCATCCAGGTGTGCACAAAGCTCGGCCACACGGTGTGGCCTCCCGAGCCGTGGGAGAAGGGCAAACCGGAGCTGGTCTGCGACTACAGCATGGAGCTCATGGAGTGCATCTGGCGCTGGATCCGCTCGGTCGGCATGCCGCTCGACCGTTTCCGGGAGGTCATCGCCAGCGCCGTGGTCCACGACGTCAGCCCTTGACGATCACGCCGACACCGCGCCCGCGCTTGAACGCGCCGCTCAGAGGGTCCATGCTGTCCCGATCGGGAACGCCCGAAACTCGGGCTAGGAGGAGACGCATGAAGAGAGCGTTCTACATCGTGGCATTGCTCGCACTCGCGAGCGTGCTCGGCTGGGCCGCCGGCGAGACCGAAGGCACGGCGATGGAGGAGGGCGGACCGATCACCTTTCCCCTGGAAGAGCAGATCACCATTACCGTTGCCCTGACCGAGCATCCGAGCGAAGGGGCCTACGAGTGGGCCCAGGACGGGCATCTCGGCTTTCAGTGGCTCCAGGAGCAGACCAACATCGTGCTCGACGTCACGCAGATCCCGCAAGGAGCGCGGGAGGCCAAGTACAACCTCATGCTGCAGAGCGGCGACCTGCCGGACATGCTGTTTCCGCAGGGCTCGGGTTGGACGCGCGCCGACTTCGAGTCGTTCGGGGACAAGGGCATCTTCGTGGACATCATGGAGTACCAGGACCTGATGCCGAACTACGCGAAGCTGGTCGAGGAGGAGCCGAACCTCAATCTGCTGCTCTACGACGGCAAGCTGTACGGCTTCTGGCAGGTCAACCAGTTCTACTTCCCGTTCAACCAGTTCCTGCCGTACCGGCACGACCTGTGGCAGAAGTACGATCTGCAGCCGGAAACCTGGGATGATATGCATGATGCCTTCACGCTGCTCAAGAACGAGTTCCCCAACTCGTTCCCGGTCGGTCCCTTCACCCAGGGCGGCGTCATTACGCTGATCAACCTGGCGGCGCCGACGTTCCGCACCGGCCCCACCATCTACTACAACCACGACGTGGGCGACTGGGTGTACGGCCCGGCGGAGGACAACTACCGGTACTACGTCGAGTACATGGCCAAGCTCTACAGCGAAGGCCTGTTGAACCCGGACGCCACTACCACCTCCTATGAGCAGTGGGTGCAGGACTGGATCAACGACAAGACCTTCTTCGCCTGGTGGTGGTCGGCGACCGGCAACTGGTTCATCGAGAACCCGGGCAACAACCCCAATTACGGCCCCGGCAAGCACTGGGTAGAGGCGCATCCCGTGCCGCGCATCTCGGCCGACGGGCCGCGCGGCTGGACCGGCAACAAGGCGCCGACCAACGTGCATGGACCGCCGTGGCTGATCAACGCCAAGTCCGACTACATCCGCGAGATCATCGCCCTCAAGGACTTCATCGCCGATCCCGCGGTCAGCATCCAGATGACGCTTGGAGCTCCCGGCGAGGAGTGGGATATCGTCGACGGCACGTACCGCTTCATCCATCCGGACATCAAGACGCCGTACAATCCGGACGGCAAGTGGGCGTCGATCGACTACTACCGCAACGTCTACAACTTCTTCCGGTCGGAGAACAACTTCAGCTCCATCAGCGTGGACGGCATCTTCTTTGAGCTGCACGACGGCGCCTCCGACGGCGACTACGCGCAGTTCATCCGCGAGAGCTTCATGTACCAGGAGCAGGGCAGCACGCAGACCGATCCGCAGCCGATCGTGCGCTTCGCCGCCGAAGCTCAGGAGCAGGCCGGTCAGCTCAAGACGATCCTGGACACCTACGCGCACGAGATGACGATCAAGTTCATCTTCGGCGAGGAGTCGCTGTCCAACTACGATGCCTACAAGGCTCGCCTCGACGAGCTCGGCGCCGGTGATCTGATCGCGCTGTACAAGGAAGCGGCCGGCGGGTAGCCGCTCGCCCGGCACGGCGAACGACGGCGAGGCTTCCGCGAAGGCGGGGCCTCGCCGTGTCGTTTCAGACCATTCAAGCCAACAGCGACGCCGGGTGGTTGTAGTCGCCGCGCGGGTGGCGGCAGTCGGTCCAGTACATGAAGTGCAGCACGTATCCGTCCACGGAGCCGGCGCGCACGGCGGCGATCTCCGCGCGCGCGTGGTCGGGAAGATCGGGGTCGGAGGCCATGATCTTGCGCCACACCAGCACCGGCACGCCCGCTGCCTCCCGCATCGCCGCGGCGGCGTCCAGGCCGTGCGGATGCGGAGGGGGCAGCGCGACCAGGGCGTCGACCAGCCCCTCCCGGCCCCACCGTTCGTACTCGACGTGAAAACCGGCCGCCGGCTGGTCGCTCGAACGCCCGGTCCGGGCGTCGAAGCCGTGCACGCCGCCGGCGGCCATCCCCTGCGAGATCACGGGGTTACGCGGACCGGCCCAGCCGTGGATGCCGTCGGTTCGCGCGTAGCCCAGCAGCGCGCGGCCGCGGCGCCGGGTTTCGGCGCTCACCGCCTGCACGAACCGGGTAAAATGCTCGCCGTGCAGGGCGTACCACGCGGCGGTGTCGAACGGCTCGCGCAGTACGTCGACCCCGTAGCGATCCCGGAACTCCTCCACCACGCACGGGTTGAAGCCGAAGCGGTGCGGTTCGTCGCCGGCCGCGGCATCGCAGTGGCTGAAGAAGCCCAGGGCGACGCCGTCGACGCCGTAGTCCAGCGCCTCGCGAACCTCCGCGAGCCGCAGCTCGCGCACGCGCGGATCGGCGTAGCAGGGGATCCCTTCCAGCCGCGTCCCCTGGTCGCGAGACCACAGCCACAGATCCCGGTCGAACAACGGCCCTCCGTCGGTCCAGCTCTCCGCCGTGCACCAGCCACCGACGAAGTCGAACACGCTGAAGTTGAGGATCAGAGCGAGGCCGTGGCGGTGCGCTGCGCGGACCGCCGCCTCCAGCGTGTCGAAGCGCCGGCACTGCTCGCCCAGCCACGCCCAGTCCCCGGCCTTCCATCCCTGTTCGTACAGCTCGGCACCAAGGCGGAACCGCGGCGGCAGCGGCGGATCCCCGGCCAGCGGCGCACAGGCGCTGGGGTAGGTGAGGGTGCCCCCGCAGTTGGCCTGCCACAGCACCGCCGCCACGCCGTGGCGGGCGCAGTCCTCGAACCACGCGTCGATGTGCCCTTCGGTGAGCGGCATGGCGGTTGCCGAAGGCGTGCCATCGTCAGGCCAGAGTCGGGTGGTGTACAGGATGCTGCCGTAGACGCGGATCACCACCATCCAGATCGGTGGAGTGAAGAGCGCTGAGATGGCGTCGGGCACAAGCGGGTCGAGGGTAGCAGCGGGGGGAGGCCTCGCAAAGGGCCGCGCGCGGATCGACCGGATCACCCGGAGTCTCGGCCATGAGAAGTATCTCTACCTGATGACCGCCGTGGGAGTGGTCCTGGTCTTCCTCTTCAGCTACCTGCCCATGTACGGCGTCCTGCTGGCGTTCAAGCGCTACGACTTCACCGCAGGCATCCTGGGCAGCCCGTGGGTGGGCTTCCACAACTTCGAGCTCTTCTTCAAGAACCCGTTCTTCTGGCGGCTCATCCGCAACACGGTGCTGCTCGGCGTCCTGTCCATCGTCTGGGGGTTCTGGCCGCCGATCCTGCTGGCGCTGCTGCTCAACGAGGTCCGCTCGCCGGGCTACAAGCGTGCGGTGCAGACGATCACCTACCTGCCTCACTTCATTGCGGTCGTCGTCATCATCGGCATGCTCAAGGAGCTCCTGGCATACGACGGAGTGGTCAATCGCCTGGTGGCCGCACTGGGTGGCGAGCAGGTCAGCTACTTCGCCAAACCGGGCTGGTTTCGCACCATCTACATAGGATCCGGTGTCTGGCAGGGGATCGGCTTCAGCACGATCATCTACCTGGCGGCGCTCTCCGGGATCGATCCGGAGCTCTACGAGAGCTCCATCGTCGAGGGTGCGGGCCGCCTGCAGATGGCCCGTTTCATCACCTTCCCGCACCTGCTGCCGTACGTCATGGTGCTCCTGATCCTGAGCACGGTCGGCATCATCAACGTCGGCTTCGAGAAGGTGTTCCTGATGTACTCCCCGGCCACCTATGAAACCGCCGACGTGATCCAGACCTTCGTGTACCGGCTCGCGCTGGAGGGCGGGCAGTTCGCGTTCGGTACGGCGGTGGGGCTGTTCAACTCGGTCGTCAGCCTGATCTTCATGGTCGCGGTCAACCTGCTGGCGCGGCGCGTCACCGGCCACAGCCTCTGGTAGGGATGGGCATGGCATGCATGCAGGCGTGAAAGAGAAGCACCTGGCCCTGTTCCCGGTGACGCTGTTCGACTACGGCAACGTCGCGGTTCTGTTCCTGCTCGCTGCGTTGACCGTGTATCCGTTCATTCACATCGTGGCCGTGTCGTTGAGCGACGCGGCCGGGATCGCCAGCGGTGCCGTGGCATTGTACCCGTCGGGGGTGAACATCGACGCGTACCGGTTCGTGTTCAGCGACGAGGGCATGGTGCGCGCCTACTACAACTCCCTGCGCTACGCAGCGATCGGGACCGTGATCTTCGTGCTGGCGACCTCGATCGTCGCGTATCCGCTGGCGGTGCGCGGCTTCTGGCTCAATCGGGGCGTGATGATCTTCCACGTGATCCCCATGTTCTTCTCCGGCGGGCTCGTTCCCATGTACCTGGTGTACCGGTCGCTCGGGATGATCGACACCATGTGGGTGATGGTGCTTCCGGGCGCGATCGCGGTGTTCACTACCGTCGTCTTTCGCACGTACTTTCTCGGCCTGGGCTCCGAGCTGCGCGAGGCAGCTCACATCGACGGCGCCAATGACCTCTACATCCTGTTCCGCATCTATCTGCCCTTGTCGAAGCCGGTGGTCGCCTTCGGGGCGCTGTTTCAGATCGTCCTGATCTGGAACGACTTCTTCCGCCCGCTGCTGTTCATGAACGACCAGGACCTGCAGCCTCTCACCTTGTTCCTGAGGCGCCTGTTGGTGGAGGTCGACGTCCAGTCGCTGCGCGAGCAGATGGAGCGCAGCATTATGGAGCGGGAGCGGCAGGAGCCGGTGCCGGTGCAGGCGTTCCAGGCGGCGTCGATCATCGTCTCGATCGTGCCGATCGTCTGTATCTATCCGTTCATCCAGCGCTATTTCGTCAAGGGGGCGTTGATCGGATCTCTGAAGTAACGGGCCGCCGCGTGCCGGTCAGGGTGCGTCCGGCACCCAGCCCTGCGGGCAGTCCTTGCGGATCGCCAGCCTGAGCCCCGCCGAGCAGCGGTCCAGCTCCGCGGACGCCTCCGCGGGCAATTCCCAGTCGGCGTCGCGGAAGTTCTGTCGCACCTGTTCCGGCGTGTCGGTGCCGATGATGGCGGCGTTCACGGCCGGCAGGCGCAGGCACCAGGCGGTGGCGACGCGGGTGGGCGTGGTGTCGCAGCGGCGGGCGATGTCCACGACGGCGTCAATCACGCCGCCGACCGCCGGGGTCATGGCGGCGCGGAAGTTGTACGGGCCGCGGTGCCAGGAGGTGCCGGTCGGCGGCGGCTGGCCGTAGCGGTAGCGGCCGGCCAGCAGGCCGATCGCCGTGGTCGCGAAGGCGGTGACGCCGACCCCGCCCGGCTCGATCGCCGGCAGCAGCTCTTCCTCGATGCGCCGGTCGAGCAGGCTGTAGCCCACCTGGTTGCAGACGTAGCCGACCCAGCCGCGTTCCCGGCTGATCCGGGCCGACTCCAGCACTTGCGCAGCGCTGAAGTTGCTCACTCCCGGATAGCGCACCTTGCCCTCGGCCACCAGGCGGTCGAAGGCCGACAGCGTCTCGTCGAGGGGCGTGTCCGGATCGGGGAAGTGGCACAGGTAGCAGTCGATGTAGTCGGTGTCGAGCCGCCGCAGGCTCGCCTCGCAGGCGCGCAGGATGTAGTCGCGCTTCAGGCCGCCGGCCGGGGCTTCCGGCATCGGCGAGCCCACCTTGGTGGTGATGACGAAGCGGTCGCGCTGCCCGTTGACCGCCGCGCCGACGATCCGTTCGGAGCGGCCGGTGCCGTAGAAGTCGGCGCAGTCCAGGAAGTTGCAGCCGTGATCGGCGGCAGCGTGGATGGCGGCGATGCCGGTGGCGTCGTCCGGCTCGCTGCGGAACACGGTGCCCAGGCACAGCCGGGAGACACGGAGGTCCGAGGTGCCCAGGCGGGTGTACTGCACGGCTGTTGTCCGAGCCCCGGTCAGTTTGCCAGGCCGACGGCACGCAGCGCGGGCGCGATCCAGTCGACGCAGCGCGCGGGTGCCTCGGCGTAGTTGTAGAACCCCACCGCGTGGGCGCCGGCATCTGCCACGGCGCGCACGCTGTCGACCATCGTCTGCTCGGTGACGATCGGCGTGCCGTACTGCGGGCCGCCGTAGAAGCCCATGCGGAGCAGCACGATCAGCTCCTGGCCGCCTCCGAGCCCGGCGCGGGCGGCGCGGGCGATCGCCGCGGTCCGCTCCGGCGGCTCGCCGTACGCGCCGCCCATCACCAACTGCACGGCCGGATCGGCCGAGCCCATCAGCCGCACGCCGTGCGGCTCGGATTCCTGCCTGAATTCCTGCAGGAGCCGTGCCTCGTTTGCCGCGAGCGAGCGCTCGTAGTCTTCCAGGGCAGGATGCAGGCGGCGGAACGCCGCGAGCGTATCGGGCAGATCGGCGGGCGTGTCGGGCGCGACCGCCAGGTAGGCGTCGAGGTGCGCGCGTACGGTCTCCCGCAGCGCGGCCGCGTCGACGCCGTCCCGCTCCGCGCCGGCCATGTCCGCCGGGTTGAACGACACGTCCAGCAGGGCGGTCTCCAGCTCGCGCAGGTGCGTCCCCTGCCGCTCGTGGTGATGGCCGCCGACCCAGGAGCCGCCGTGCGCGCGTGCGCGGTAGTCGGCCGCCTCCAGCATGATCGTGTCCAGGGGATAACGGGAGGACAGGTCGCGGATCACGCCGCGCGCGAACGCCGCCGCCGTGGGGTGGCCGGGGGTGAGCGCGTGCGGATAGCTGTCGCCGAACGCGTTGTGGATGGTCAGCTCCGGGTGGGCCAGGCCGATGCGCGAGTTGTGCAGCAGCACCGTCCAGGAGCACATCCGCAGTCCGGCGCGCGTAGCCGCCTGGCAGATGTCGCCGAACAGGTCACGCCCGTTGCTGACGGCGGCGATCCGCGGCGTGAGCCCCTCGGGGTAGCACGCCGGGTCGGGACGGTAGTAGGCGACCCCGTCCTCCAGCATGTGCACCTTGCGGCGCGGGTTGTGGGGATAGAAGAAGAAGCCGGCGTGGTAGAGGCTGGCGACCGCCAGGTGGGTGACGCCGAGGTCGCGGGCGCGGCCGACGAGGTCCTCGATTCCTTCGTCGACGAAGTCCCACGAATAGCAGAACAGGTACGCTGCCCGCAGATTGGCCGAGTTCATGCCGCCGCCCCCTCGATCGGCGCGCTGTAGTGAGCCAGGGCATCCCGGTCCAGCTCGATCCCCAGGCCGGGAGCGTCCGGCACTACCAGCAGGCCGTCCTCGAACGGGATCGGATCGACGATCAGGTCGTCCTCGCGTAGCAGGCTGCCGATGATGTCGCACGGCAACTCGCACCCGGCCGCCGCCGCGGCGTGCACGCTCGACATGTCGCGCACCCCCAGGTCGACGCCGGTGCCGCGCCAGGTCGGCAGCCCGGCCTTGCGCGTGAGGGTCGCCCACTCCACGAACTCCTTGAGGGGGCCGAGCAGGTTGTAGCAATCGGCGGCCTCCGCGCGGACCGCCGGCAGCAGGTCGGTGATCGAGGTCAGGTGCAGCGCCACCGGCTGCGGGATGGTCCCGCGCACCTCGGCGTACCAGTCAAGGCGGTCCTGCGGCATGGGGCTCTCGAAGGTGACGCGGTCCAGGCCGTCCAGCGAGCGCGACACCTCGCGCGTGCCCTCCGGGTGGTGGAACCGTTCGTTGGGGTCGAGCACGATCGGGAAGTGCGGGGCCACCTCGCGAACGGCCGCCACGCGCTCCGCGATCGGGTCGCCGAGCGCGCACTTCATCTTCATGCCGCGGAAGCCCAGATCGAGTCCGGTCTGCGCCCGCGCGGCGGTGTCTTCCGGCGTCCCGCGACCCATCCAGAAGTCCACCGGGACGCGGTCGATCTTCTTGCCGCCCAGCAGGTGGTGGACCGGCACGCCCAGGTGCCTGCCGAGCAAGTCGAGCCACGCCATCTCGTACGCTTCGTAGATGATGTAGGACTCGTAGTCGTCCGAGTGCGGCAGCGGCAGGTTGCCGATCGGCAGGTCGATCAGCTCCTTCCCGATCATCAGGTCGGCCTGCTCGCGCAGCGGGCCGTAGAGGTCGCCGCGGCGCGGCTCACCCAGCCCGACCAGGCCACTGTCCGCTTCCAGCTCGATGACCCACTTGGGGAACTCCCAGAAGTTCAGCGACCGGCCGGTCACCGGGTCGGGCGCACACAGCTTGTCGTCGACTCCCTCGGAGTGGACGACTCCGGGCCGCATCGGCACCACAACCTGGTGGATCCGCACGTCGACGATCTTCATGTCGCCATCCTCCTGTCACGTCCGAGCTGTTCGATAGTGGCACGTTCGGATCCTATCCTGAAGCGCGACGGATCTCCCGGCGTTTTACGAGGTAGCGTGCGCCGAAGCCCTTCTGGTTGACGGCCTGCGCCGCGGAGCGTTAGAACGAGGGAGGAAGCCATGGCTCGAGACGAGGCGCGAACGTGAGCGCCGAATTGATCGGCATCCTGGCGGTAGGGGTAGCGCTGGCATCGCTCATGCTGACCGCCTTGCGCGCTGTCCGCACCGACCTGCGGCGCGAAATCGCCCGGGAAACGGGAACGGTGTGCAACGAGCTGCGCGGCGAGATCCATGCTGCGCGCGACGAGTTGCGCGACGAGTTGCGCGCGGACATCCGCGGCCTCGACGAACGGATGCGCACGCAGGAGCGTGGGCTGGCGCGACTCGAAGGACTCCTGGAAGGATTGCGCGAGGCGGTGTTGGTGCGCGCGGCCCCTTGGCCTACCGCCTCGGAGCCCCGGCGCAGCACAGAAGCCCAGGGCTGACCGACACTCCGTCAGCGCTTGATTGCCCCCGATGGGGGGCTTCATGGCGATACCGGGATTTGCCAGGTGCCGTCGAAGTCGGGCGATCCGAGGATGCGGAAGCGCTCGCCGGGCAGGTCGAATTCGGCGGCGACGCCGCAGGCGAACTCCGTCCGCTGCAGCGCGCCGTCGGGTGAAAGCATCCGGTGGGCGGTCATCTCCGACATGGCGATCGAGCGGTAGAACGCGCGCCATGTGCGCAGCCACACGAGCGCGCGTGCCGTGCGTCCGCTTCGCCAGTCGGTGACGGGGACCGGGTAGCCGTCGCGCGGCGACAGCATCCAGTTCCAGGACGGCGGCGCCCCGTACATCAGCTCGTACAGCCGATGCGGGCGGCTGGGGAACCAGTCGTAGAACGCCCCCTGGCCGGGGTCGCCCGAGAAACCGGACATGCAGCAGTCATGGAACACGAGCTGGCACAACGGGATCGGCTCGCCCACCGGCCGATGCTCGGACTCGGAGTCTTCGTCGGCCTCGTCGTCCACGCGGGCGCTCAGCCGGTGGCCGCTCCAGTCGGTGAAGAAGAAGTGGTCGCAGTGCGGGATGGCCCAGAACTGGCGCAGCTCGCCGGCCGGGATGATCCCCCGCCGGCGCGTCTCGTCGAAACAGGCCTGCTGGTGCTCGAACACCTGCCGGCGCGTCACCGGATGGGCGGGCGAGAAGTTGCGCGGCGGGATGCTCGTCGCCGTGTAACCGTCGAAGTAGAGCACGTCGAAGGGGAGGCCTCGCTCCTCCAGGCCGTCCAGCGCCGCAGAGGTGATCGCGAGCGCCGCGTGGGTGCCGAGATGGTCCGAGCGGGATCCGTCGGCCTCTACCGCCCAGAACGACTCGTCATAGCCCGCCACACCGGGGCTCTGCTCGCACGGGCGGATGAACCCCTGCGTGAGGCAGCCCAGCTCGCGCGTGCGGTTGGCGAAGTCGACCATCGGCGCCCAGCCGCCGTCGCCCGGCTCGTCGACCAGGAAGGCCTGGTGATTCTGGATCGGCGGCCGCCCGTCCGGACCGCCCCACTTGGGGTAGAACAGGTTGGCGCCGATGCCCATCGACCGTAACCGGCGGAGATCACCGAGCACCCGCTCCGCGTCCGCGCCGCTCCATTCCGTCCAGCGGAACAGGACGTTGCCGGCGTACTCCCGGATGCGGGGCGATTCGTCCGACTTCTCCTCCAGGGTTCGCACCAGTCCCTGCCGCCGCGCGGCGGCGCGGTAGCGCTTGGCCATCGACACGTAGTCCAGATCGCGGGCGAAGTGAACGAGCAGCCGCCGGGGATAGGCCAGGGTGCCCAGTTCGTCCGCCCACGAGAAGTCCAGGATCGAACGGTCGCCCGGCAGGTGGTGAGCGCGGACCTCGGCGTCCCACCACGTGTCCACCGTGGCGCAGAGCCCCGCGCCGTGTCGGGTCAGGCCGAAAATCGGCAGCGACCAGCGCCCGCCGACCTGGATCGGCTCCGGCCCGCGGCCGGGCAGCGCGTCCAGGCAGTCGGCCGGGACCAGGTAGCCGGAGCCGTGCGGCAGCACCAGGCAGCCACCCTGGTCGGACGGGCGTTCGAAGCGGTACAGGTGCTCGACGCGCTGCACGGCGTGCTCGCCGCCGGTCTGCTCGATCCCGATCAGAAGCTCGTCATCATCCGCGTCGAGCGCGACGATGAGCTCCAGCGCGACGTCCGCGCCGGGGTAGCTGGCGAGGGCCACCCTCTGGCCGCGGTAGCGCCCGTCGGCGAAGAGACGGACCGATCGCTCGCGCGCGTCGGCCAGGGCGAAGCGGCGCGGCGTTCCGCGGCCGATGTTTGCGCAGACCGCCGGAGGTACGCTCGGCGAGCTCTCCCACAGCGGCTCGCCGTCGAGCCCGGACACCGTGAGCCGCAGCGCGTCGTCGATCGCGACCCGGACGCCGCGGCCCTGCAGGTTCACCGGCATGGGGACAGCGTCATCCGACGGCGTCCAGCGCTTCCAGCAGACCGCGCAGATACCCGATCGCGAACAGCCGGCCCTTCATCATGTAGCCGGGATCATCGTTGGGCTCGCCGGCCATCGTCGGCACGTGATCGGGGCGGACCGGGCCGTCGAAGCCGACCTCCCGGTAGGCGCGCAGCGCCGCGGCCATGTCGGTCGGGCCGTCGTCCTGGAAGGTCTCCACGAAGCGGGATGCGGTGCCGCGCACGTCGCGGAAGTGCACGAAGAAGATCTTGCCGTCCGCGCCGAAGCGGCGGATCGCCGCCGGAATGTCGGCTCCCATGGCGGTGAAGTTGCCCTGGCAGAAGGTGACCCCGTTGCACGGGCTGGGCACCAGATTGATGGCCCGCTCCATGTTCTCGACGCTGCGCATGATCCGTCCGACCCCGCGGATCGGCGACAGCGGCGGGTCGTCGGGGTGCAGCGCCAGCTTCACGCCGTTCGCCTCCGCCACCGGAACGACCCGCTCGCTGAACCAGGCGAAGTTCTCCCAGAGCTGCTCCTCGCTGATCAGCAACCCGTCCGCGTTGGGCTTCAGACCACGGGCGGCAGCGGGTCCGCGCGCCTCCATCGCGGCATGGTCGTAGGCAGACGAAAGCGCGTTGCCGCGCACCGGCACCGCCTTGTCGGTGCGCAGCCAGCCGAAGACCGCCATGAAGTTCCAGCAGACCGCCTCCACGCCAGCGGCGGACAGGTGCTCGAGCATCCGGCAGAAGCGGTCGACCTCGCGGTCACGCCCCGGCAGACCGAGCTTGGCGTCCTCCATCGGTGTCGGTCCCTCGACCACCGACAGGCGCAACCCGGCGTCGGCCGCCCGGTCGCACAGCCTGTTCAGCGCCTCGCGGTCTGCCGCCGGCGTCCCGTCGGCGCCCAGCGGCACGCCGCATACCAGGTCGGTGACGCCGATCTGGCGGGCCAGGTCCCAGCGTTCGCCCGGCTCGCCCGGCATGTGCAGCGCCAGTCTCATCTCGCTACCCCTTGATGGAGCCGATCATCACGCCCTTGGCGAAATGCTTCTGGATGAACGGATAGAGGATCATCATCGGCACGCTGGCAACGACGATAAGCGCGAACTTGAGCGTCTGCAAGATCTCCGTGCTCGAGCTGCGCATCCGCGCCCCGCGGCAGGCCCCGTCGGACGAGTCGGTAGCGTTCAGGATCACCCGGCGCTGACGCGCCGGAGCCGTGGCATAGTCGCGTCATGGACACTTCCCCGACGGCGCACATCCCGCGCCCGGAGCATCCTCGCCCGCAGTTCCGGCGCTCGGAGTGGATCAATCTCAACGGCCCGTGGACGTGCCGGATCGAGCCGACGCGGCCGCACGGGCTCCACCCGGACAAGCACCGCGAGATGGCGTCGCAGGGCGGCTTCGAGACCCCGATCACCGTCCCGTTTTGTCCGGAGAGCCCGCTGTCGGGCGTGGGAGACCGGGAGTTCATCGGTGTCATCTGGTACCACCGCGTGATCGAGGTGCCCCCAGAGTGGGCCGGGCGGCGCGTTCTGCTGCACTTCGGGGCGGTGTTCTATCGGGCGGAGATCTACGTCGACGGCTCCTACGCCGGCCAGCACGTGGGCGGCAGCGTCTCCTTCGCCGTGGACGTCACGCGCTTCGTGAAGCCGGGGGGCAGCCATCACCTGACGGTGGCCGTTACCAATGACCTGTGGAGCGGAGCGCAGCCCTCCGGCAAGCAGTCGTGGAGATACCGTTCCTACGGCTGCCACTACACCCGGACCACCGGTATCTGGCAGACGGTGTGGATGGAGGCCGTCGACCCAGGTGGTCTGGTGGACGTGCAGATCGTCGCCGACGTCGAGGAGGGGCGCCTGATCGTCACGCCATCGTTCCACGGGATAGCGGCCGGTCAGCGCTTGTATGTCGCCGCCAGTCTTGACGGCCGCGAAGTGGGCCGTGCGGGCCGGCCGGCTCGGGACGGCATTCCGCTGTCTCTGGAGATCGCCGACCCGCAACTCTGGGAGCCCGAGTCGCCGGTGCTCTACGACCTGGAGTTGCGCGTCACGCGCGGCGACGGATCCGAGGCCGACCGCGTGTCCAGCTACGCCGGGCTGCGGGAGACCCATGTCGAAGGCGACCGGGTGTTCCTCAACGCCACGCCCCGCTACCTCAAGCTGGTCCTCGACCAGGGCTTCTATCCGGACGGCATCTGGACCGCGCCTGCCGACGATGCGCTGCGGCGCGACATCGAGCTGGCTCTGGCCGCCGGTTTCAACGGCGCCAGGCTCCACCAGAAGGTGTTCGAGGAGCGGTTTCTCTACTGGGCGGACCGCCTGGGCTACCTGCTGTGGGGCGAGTCACCGAGCTGGGGGCTCGATCTCCTGGACGAGGGCGCCCCGCACCGCAACTTCCTGGCAGAGTGGCGGGAGATCGTGCGTCGCGACCGCAACCATCCCAGCGTCATCGCCTGGACCCCGTTCAACGAGACCCTGGACGTCCGCGTGCCGCGGGCCCACCAACGGATCCACGAGGACGCCTACGCGGTCTGCAAGAGCCTGGATCCCACGCGGCCGGTGAACGACGCATCCGGCTACGTCCACCACGTCACCGACCTGTACACCGTGCACAGCTACGAGCAGGATCCCGCGAAGCTGGGCGAGCAGCTCGCCGACCGGCCGGGGATCGGTCCGTTTCGCAACCATCCCGACATGGACGCGCCCTACGAGGGTCAGCCCTATCTGATCGACGAGTTCGGCGGCATCAAGTGGGACCCGGCCACGCAGGCCGACGCCGCCGCGGGCTCGGGCCAGAACCCCGTTTCCTGGGGCTACGGGCAGGCGCCGGCGTCCCTGGAGGAGTTCTACGAGCGGCTGGAAGCCCTGGTGCGGGCCGTGACGGCACACGGCCACATCTGCGGCTGGTGCTACACGCAACTCACCGACGTCGAGCAGGAGCGGAACGGGATCTACTTCTACGACCGCTCGGAGAAGTTCGACATGCAGCGCATCAGGCGGATCTTCTCGATCGAGCCCTGACCGGTCAGTCGGACGAGCCGCGCTCCTTCCATGCCTCGTACTCGGCCTGCGCGTCACCGGTGAGCGGATAGTAGCGGCGCAGGTCGCCGCCCTCGCTGAGCCGCTGGCGGCTGAAGTCCTCCCACTCGGCGTGCTCGCTGGCTTGCTCGGCGAGTTGCTCGGCCAACTGGATCGGCACCACCACGGCGCCGTCGTCGTCGGCGATGATCAGGTCGCCCGGCATCACCAGCGTGTCGCCGCAGGCGACCGGCACGTTGACCGCGAACGGGACGATGTTGGTCTGGGTGTGGAAGTTCGGGGTCGTGCCACGCAGCCAGAGGCCGAGGCCGAGCGTGCGCGCATGGGGGAAGTCGCGGATGCAGCCGTCGATCACGGCGCCGATGCCGCCGCGGCCCTTGAAGAAGGTGAGCATCATCTCCCCGAACACGCCGCTCTGCAGATCGCCGCGGGCGTCCACGACCACGACGTCGCCCGGCTGCGCGTGGTACAGGCAGTGGCGGTGGAGCTGCAGCTCGGGATCGTCGTAGGCGCCCTTGGCGTACTGGTCCTCGCGCTTGGGCATGAACTGCAGCGTCAGCGCGGGGCCGACGATCCGGGCGCCGGGCGTGCGAGGCGTCGGGCCGCGCAGGTAGGGATCGCGGATTCCCAGCTCGTTGAGACCGCCGGCGGCGGTGGCCGCCGATACGCTGGCGAAGCGCTCGATGAGCGCGCGCGGCGGGCGCTCGATGTCCGGCGTCCGGCCGGGGGTGCGGGGGTCGGTGTCCATCGTTCGTCCTCAGTTGTAGCCGCGTTCGAGGGGACGGTCGGTCTCCGGGAACAGGGACGGAAAGTGCCGGTGCGGGTCGGCCGGCTCGCGAAACAGGATCTGCTGCTGCTCGGTGAGCTCTGTGGCGGGCGGCGGCGCCACCCGGTTGGCGGTCCAGGCGACGTGCGACACGCAGTACTTGTACAGCAGCGAGCGGCGCTCGTGGGGGCCGCTCCACGCTGCGGTGCCGTGCGTCAGCGCTTCCGTGAACAGCACCGCGGAGCCTGCCGGCACCTCCGGTACCACCACGAACGGGCAGTCTTCCGGTGAATCGGCGATCCGCTCCGGCAGCCGAAAATGGCTCTTGTGGCTGCCGGGGATGCAGCAGAACCCGCCGTGCTCGGGCCCGGCGTCGGTGAGGTTGAAGGTGACCACCACGAACCCCTCGGCGATCCGGTTCTCCCGGAACGGGAAGTAGCTTCCGGGCGAGGCTCCACCCACCGGAGCGCTGGCGCCATAGTCGGCATGCAATACCCCGCGTGACATCCCCGGCCGCATGCAGATGCCGTAGATGCGGTCCAGGCGAAAGCAGTCGCCGAGCCGGAAGCGCAGGACCGGCATGATCCGCGGGTGGGTGAGCAGGGCGCAGAACGGGTCGCCCCACTCCAGGAACCCCGACCCCGGCGGCGCGGCGCCGAAGCGGACCATGTGGTCGCCGAGCACTTCGCCTTCGGCCGCCAGCTTCTCATCTACCGATCGCTTGAGCGCCGCCACTTCCTCCGGAGCGAGCACGTCCCTGACCACCAGGTAGCCGTTGAGATCGAACAGGTACTCCTGGAGTTGCAACTCGTCCGTCGCCTGCGCGTCGCAAGGGATCACAGGTTCCATCTTAGTGCCGGGCACCCATCACTTCGTACAGCCGTCCGGGCTCGGCGCCGGTGGCCAGGATCTCCTCGATCGCTGGGACGGCACCTCTGGTGTCTGCCAGACGATTGCTCGCGACCAACAATACGATCACGGAGAGATCATACCTCGGCAGGTGCTGCTGGTGCCTCAGACTCCGGTCCATTGTGATCAGGACGTCGAAGGCGCGCTGAGCTGCGTCCAGCAGCTCGCCGTTGCGCATCCCTGACCATCCCATCGCGTGGACCGACCGTATTTCGCATGCGCTGCTGAACGAGCGTGCCAGCCGCCAGTCGAGTTGCTCGTCAAGCAGGATCCGAATCAGGGTGAGCGCTCTGTCGGAGCGGCTTCAATTGCCTGCGCAAGAGCATGTTCAAGGAACCCTTCGGCTTGCTCGCGGCTCACGCTCGGGAACCCATCGAGGAACTGCTCCAGTGAGTCGCCGGCCTTCAGGTGCGCGACGAGACCGTCGACCGGGACGCGGGTACCTGTGAACACCAGCGCACCGCCCATGATGTTTGGATCTGAGTGGTAAATCTGACTCTTGTCCATCTCGGGACCCGCTCCAGGACCACCGGATCGATGGTCCGCGCTCGATATCGTACGGCTTCGCGCGATAGGCATGTCAACGGCGCGAATCACGGTCGACGACTCGACCCGGCGCCGACGAGTTCAGCGCGGGCCGCGGCTCAGGTGCCGGGCACCGGGATGGTGCTCATCATGCCGCCGTCGACGTCGAGCGCCGATCCGGTGATGAACGCCGCTTCGTCGCTGAGGAAGAAGAGGATCGCCTGCACGATGTCATCCTCGGTGGCGTTGCGGCCGAGCGGGATGCCGGCGGCCGTGGCATCGCGGATCTCCTTCGCGGCCGAGCCGGTGGCGTCCATCTTCCACTGCAGGACCTGCTGCCCCATGCCGGTGGTGGGCACGCCGACCGGGCAGACGCAGTTCACGGTGACCTTGCCGGGCGCCAGCTCCCCGGCCAGCGCCCTGGTGAGCCCGAGCACGCCGTGCTTGGCGGCGCAGTAGTGGGGGATCATCGGGAAGCCGACGTGCGAGGCGTCCGAGCCGATGGTGACGATCCGGCCGCGGCCGCTCGCGGTCAGGTGCGGCGCCGCCGCCTGCGAGCACAGGAACGTGCCCTTCAGGTCGACGTCGATGGTCCGGTCCCAGTCCTCCTCGCCGATCTCCGCGAGCGGCGCCAGGTGGATGATGCCGGCGCAGTTGACCAGGCAGTCGAGGCCGCCGTGGGCGGCCACGTGGGCTTCCACCGCGGCCCGAACGGAGGCCGGCCTGGTGACGTCCATCTCGACCGCGTGCAGGCCGTCCTGCGGCAGAGCGGCGCGCGCCGCGTCGAGATGCCGGCGGTCGATGTCGGCGATCGTCACCCGCTCGCCGCGCCCGAGCAGCGCCCGAGCCGTGGCCAGCCCGAAGCCGTTGGCGCCGCCGGTGATCAGAGCGCTGCGCGGCGGCCGGCCGTCCGTCACAGGCCGAGGTCCGCGAGCAACTCGCCGAAGCCGGCCACCAGGGTGTCGACCGCGTCCTCGGCGGGCGGCGCCGGCAGGTCGTAGGTGCGCACGGCCGAGGAGACGGACATGCCGCCCTGGCGCACGGTCTGCGCGGTCGGCACGTAGCCGAGCACGCCGTTGACGTAGCCGGCGAACATGGTGTGCGCAGCCTGCGAGCGTTGCTTGGCGCCCAGGCCGATCTCCACGAACGGTTCGCCCTGCATGCCGAGCAGCACGAAGTCGTCGATCCGGTGGCCGATCAGGTCGTAGTCGACCGAGCACTGCGTCTCGCCCGCGCGGACCCGGTCCAGGACCGTGTGCGCCCAATAGACCTCGATCTCCTGCGGAGCGGTGAGCACCGTGGAGGCGCCCTCGTCGCGCAGCCGCTGCAGCTTCGTTTCTGCGGCCGCGACCTGCTTCTCGGCTTCCTCGATCGGTGGCAGCGGCTGCAGCGCCACCGTCCCCTTGCGCTCGGCGCTGCGCAGGATCCGGTGCGTGGGGCCGTCGGAGAACTCCTTGTGGTAGAGCGCGATGGACGAGAGCGACGTGCCTTCCTCGCGGACCTCGCGGTGCGGCCGCGTCTCGATCCCGTAGTACGCCTGCAGCGCGCCGGCCGCCACCTGGCCGCCGATGCGTTCCTTTTCGCCCCAGTCGCTCTGCAGGAACGACAGGCATGCCTGGTTGCCGGCGGCGCCGGTCAGGTACAGGCAGGTGGCGCCGGTGGCGCCTTCGACGATGCGCCGCACCACGCCCGGAAAGTCCGGGCTGAGCTCGTAGGTCTGGTAGCCCATCACCACGGGGTGGGCGGCGTAGCCGACGATCGCCGCGATCGGGTTGCCGGCCAGGTCGTCCACTCGCAGGACGTCCACGGCGTGGTCGCTGACGCCGTCGGGGTTGCGCCCGACCAGCACGCGGCCGTCGGCGGCAACCTCCTCGCGGTTGACCGCCACGGCGGCGTGGCCGTGGCCTCCCGCCACCCGCGCCGGCCCGCGGGCGGCGTTGGCCATGGCGCTGACGCCCACGAGCTGTTGCACCAGCACCTCGATGTAGTGGTCGAGCGCCTCGACCTCGCCGTCGCGGGGCGCGACGTGGTGCGGGCCGCCCAGGCTGCCGCGCGCCGTGCACGGGCCATTGTGCGTATGCGTGCAGCCGAGCGTTACGCCGGTAGTGGTCGTGCCGACGCGGTCGGCGATCTGGCGGCGGATGGACTCGGCCAGCGGCAGGTCGAAGCCGATCAGGTCGCAGTCCAGGATGACCACCTTGTGGTCGTCGTCGGCCAGCACCAGGGCCGTCGCCGTCAGCGGCTGCTCGACGCCCACGGCGCCTTCGATGCGGCGCATAGCCCCCTGCATGCGGAAGCCGAGGGGAGGGGTGATATCGATCCGGGCGGTCCCGGCGGTCAGGGTGTTGTCGGCCACGAACTGCTCCTGCGGGTGCCGCTGGAGCCCGGTTCGGGCCCGGCACCGCGCGCCGGCCATGCTACCATGCGGCGAAGGGGGTGGCGTTCGGCGATGAGGGTGGTGCTGTGCGGGGTCGGCGGCGTGGGGCGCAACGTGACCCGCCTGCTGCGCGCGCGCCCGGGTTGCCGGATCGTGGCGGCCTGCTCGCGCAACCCCGACCTGGCCGGCCGAGACCTCGGCGAGCTGGCCGGCGGTGCGCCGCTTGGCGTCGCGGTGGCGGGCGACCTCGGCACGGCGCTGCGTGAGCCGGCCGACCTGCTGCTGGTGGCCACCACCTCCTTCCTGGGCGAGGTGGCCGCCGACGTGCGCGCGGGGCTCGAGCGCGGCCTGAATGTCATCACCACCGCCGAGGAGGCGGCGTTCCCGTGGATCATCGACGACGGGCTGGCCCGGGAGCTTGACGAGCTGGCGCGGGACCGCGGCGTGTCCGTGATCGGCGTCGGGCTCAATCCCGGGTTCATCTTCGACGCGCTGCTGCTGACCGCCAGCGGCATCGCCTGGGACGTGCGGGAGATCCGCATCCGCCGCGTGGTCGACGTGTCGCGCTTCAGCGCCGCGATCCAGCGGCGGCTCGGGATCGGCTTCACCGCCGAGCGCTTCGCGGAAGGCGTGGCCGCCGGCTCCATCACCGGCCACATCGGCTTTCCGCAGTCCTTCCACCTGGCGGCCCGCTGCATGGGAGTCCACATCGATCGGATCGAAAGCGGCTTCGAGCCGCTGGTCGGCGACCGGCCCCACGACGGCGAGCACCTCCGCGTGGAGCCGGGCACCACCGCCGGCTTCGTGCAGCGCTACCGCGCCATCTGCGACGGCCGGCCGTGGATGTCCGCCGAGTTCATCGCCCACGTGGACCCGCCGGCCGCCGGCCACGAGCCGTCCGACTCGATCCGGATCGACGGCTACAACGCGGTCAACCTCGCCATCAATCCCGGCTGCCAGCCGCAGCTCGGCACCGCCGCCATGATCGCCAACGCGATGCCGCGGCTCGTGGAGGCAGGGCCGGGCTACCTGACCGTGGCCGACCTGGCGCTGCCGCACGCGCGCCCCACGGCCGGATCCTTCGGGTGAGCCGCCGATGAAGCTGGCGATCGTGCAGATGGAGAGCGTCATGGGTGAGGTGCGCCGCAACATCGACTCCGCCCTCCGCCTGCTCGATCAGGCCGCCGCGTCGGGGGCGGAGGTGGCGCTGCTGCCCGAGTACTGGAGCACCGGCTTCTTCCCCGCCAGTCGCGACTACCGCCGCTACGACCTGGCGGCGCCCGATGACGGGCCGGCCATGACGGCGGTCCGCGACAAGGCGGTCGAGCTGAGAATGCACGTGGTGGCGACCATCTTCGAGCGGGACGGCAGCGACCTCTGCTACGACACCGCCATGCTGGTCCGGCCGGACGGCCGCATCGCCGGCAAGTACCGCAAGACCCACATCGGCGGCGAGCGCCACATCGTCGTCGACGGCGAGCTGGCCACCGACCTGGGCATCGAGTCCATCTACTTCCGCACCGGCATGCGCTTCCCGGTGTTCGGCATCGGCGAGTGGCGGGTCGGCATCATGCTCTGCTACGACACCTACTTCCCGGAGGCGGCGCGCTGCCTGGCGCTCGGCGGGGCCGAGGTCATCCTGGCGCCGTTCGGGATCTCCGACACCAAGAAGACGATCTGGAGGGAGCTGCTGGCGACCCGTGCGTTCGAGAACATGGTCTACCTGGCGGCCGCCAACAACACCGGCTACGTGCCGGCCCCGGACATGCCGATCGTCATGGGCGGCCACAGCATCGCCATCGACCCCTACGGTGAGGAGCTGGCGATGGCCAGCTACGACCGCGACGAGGTGCTGCGCGTGGACCTGGACCGCGACCACCTGCTGCGTGCGCGCCGCATGCATTTCATGTTCCGCGACCGGCGCCCGGAGGCGTACGGGATCATCAGCACACCCACCGACGACATCGACCGCGGCTGACGCTACGATCGCGTTCTCAGGAGGAAGACGATGCGGCTGGCAATATCGGGACCGTTGACCGACGAGGTTCTGGCCTTCGGCGTTCAGATCGGCGCCACCGACTACGTGGGCGACCCACCCGACATCCCGCGCGAGCGGGACTGGTTCGGCTTCCAGGAGCTGATGATCGCCCGCAACCGCGTCGAGGACGCGGGCCTGAAGTGGACGGTGGCCGGCATCCCGGAGGAGTGGACGCACCGGATCAAGCTGGGACTTCCGGGCCGCGACGCGCAGGTCACGAGCTGGTGCCGGTCCATCGAGCATCTGGGAGCAGCCGGCGTGCCGATCCTCCACTACTGCTTCGCGCTGCGCAGCTCCATAGGCCACTACGGCCTGCGCACCTCGCGCAGCACACCGGGCAGGGGCGGCGCGAAGGTGACCAGCTTCGACCACGATCAGATCAAGTCGGCCACCCAGGACTTCTGGGACCCTCCGGTCGACCGGTCGCTGGAGGTGACGGACGATCAGATGTGGGACAACCTGACCTGGTTCCTGGAGCGGGTCGTCCCGGTCGCCGAGGACGCCGGCGTCAAGCTGGCCCTCCATCCGGACGACCCGCCGGTGTCGCCGATCGCCGGCGTGGCGCGGGTCCTGCGCGATCACGCCGCGCTGAAGCGCGTGGTCGACATCGTGCCCAGCGACGCGAACGGACTCACCTTCTGCGTGGGAACGATCGGGGCCATGCCGGGGGACGTGTTCGAAGCGATCGAGTACTTCGGCACGCGCGGCAAGATCCACCACGTGCACTTCAGGAACGTGACCGGCACGGTGCCTGCGTTCGCCGAGACGTTCATCGACGAAGGCTACGTGGACATGGTGAAGGCGATGCGAGCCTGCCGCGACGCCGGCTTCGACGGGCCCATGGTCGAGGACCACGTGCCGGAGATGGCCGGCGGCCCCGATCAGTGGCCGGCCAAGGCGTTCGCGCTGGGCTATATGAAGGCCGCCATTCAGGCGGCGGGAGCGGATTGAGCGCGAACGCCTTCGGGCGAGCCGGACTGGACCACCACGACCCAGTCCTGGCGTATCGGCGGTGTCCCCCGGATCGTGGCGGCGATGCGCCAATCGCCTTCGCCGTCGGGTCGGATCTCGCCGATGTCGTGCTCTGCGCCGGTCCGCGGGTCGAAGAAGAATCCCTGGTACGCGATGTCGCGATCGAGTCCCTTGACGGTCAACTGGTCTGCCCGCTGCGACGAGATCCCCTTCGGGGCGTAGATGATCCGGATCTCGTGCGGGATCCCTGCAACGTAGGGGTTGAAGTAGTCGTCCTGGCTCCGGTGGGGCTCGACCCACTCCGGGTGCGGCTCGAAGCGCCACCACTCGTAGCGCTCCAGCAGGGCCTTGCCGATGCCGACCTGCGCGGATCCCGCGAACCGGTAGGAGTCCTCCCATGGATGCGCGCTGTACGCCTGACCGGGCGACCCGTAGGCCTCCTGCCACGGGATGTCCGCCCAGCGCTCGCCCATCAACTGCGGCGAGTGACCGTAGGGCTGCGCTCTGGTGCTGACCTCCCAGACGCCGCTCGCACCGTAGTTGTGGCCGGCCGCGCCGCTCAACACGCTCGTCCAGAACATCAGGCGCTGCTGGTACTCCCAGTTGCCGCCCAGGATCCCCTCGTAATTGGTCTCGCCGATGAGGGCCGGCATGCGCGGCTTCCTGGCGAGCGCCTTCGCCAGCTCGCTCACGGTCATCGGGACGCTCTCGCTCTGCACCGGGCTGTGCGATCCGGACAAGAGCTCCAGGTCGACGATCGACGGGTCGTCGACCAGCGCCTCGACGAATCCCGAATGGATCGTCACCGGATGGTCGTAGGGGTCGATCGCATGCAGATAGCGGGCGACGTTCGACTAGGCCGCGCGAGCCTTCGCGGCGAACCGCTCGTCGTTCCCCCCATAGATCCGATATCGCACGTCGGGGTTCTTCGGCTGGTTCGCCTCTCCGGCTACGCACCACACCACGGGAAAGGCTCCGTAGCGAGCGACCAGATTCCGGAAGTGCCGCTTCATCACCTGCTCGCCGGCGTACTCGATGAAGTAGCCCCAGGCGCCGACGATGCACGGCAGCAGTCCTCGGGCGACGAGCCGTTCGATACGGCGATCCGCCAGGTCGAAGTAGGCCGGATTCAGGCGCGAGTAGTCCTCCTCCCACGGGAAGCCGGCCTCGTTGGCGCCGCGCGGGTCGAACGGGAACATGTCCGGATAGAGGCCTGCGACGATTAGGACCGCGGAGAATCCCTTGTCGACCCGGTCATCGGTCAGCGTGTCGAATCCCTCCGGCCAGGTGAGCCGTTTGGTGAGGCCCATCCACCAGGTGTCGGCCAGCCAGAAGAACGGGGTCCCGTCACGATGCCGGAGGTGCGTGCGATCCGGGCTCACCGTCAGCGGACCGTGCCGCAACAGGGGGTTGTCCCCCCGATACGGCGTTACCTCCAGGACTTCCTGCGTCCGTGCAGGTCGGCGTTGGCCTCGTCGGAGCAGGTCGTCTCCAGCACGTGCCGGCCGATCGTGGACGAGGAGTAGCGGACACCCCAGAAGCTGCCGCCGGCCCAGAACCCGGGGACGGTCGTCTCCTTTCCGTCGGGATCGGTGACGACGGCGGACAGCTCGATCTCGTCGAACGGATCGGCGTACGCCCGTGCGGACGAAAAGGACCACTCCGCCACGCAGTTCTGCATCGCGTGCTTCATGGCCCCGAGGATGCCCGGTTCGGCCGCTCCTGCCTACCGGACCGAGCCGGCGCCGTTACGGAGGACCGGGGAAGAAGTCGGCGCCCTGCACCATCATGTCCTGCTGTCTGACCACCAGGCCCTTCACCCGGGGGAGGTACTCGCCAGTCCAGCAGGGATCGTTGCGCACCTTCTCGCGTTTCCGGAAAGTGGGCATAGGCTTGGTAGGCCCCGATAAGGACGGTCCGGTTGAGCCGGCAGATGCCGGGGACGGGTTCGACGCCCTTCGGTAATCGGCACCCGCAAAGGGATCCGCCACGTGCGCTTCAGGAACGTGAACGCGTGCAGTGCCGACGTTCTCGGAGACGTTCATCAGCGAAGATTACGTGGACATGGTGAAGGCGATGCGAGCCTACGCGACGCCGGCTTCGGCGGCTGGCCGACGGCCGGCCATTGGCCGTCCAAGGCGTTCGCGCTGGGCTATATGAAACCCGCCCATTCAGGCGGCGCGTGCGAACAGAGCCCCACTACAGCCGGAGAGTAGGCCCGTAGAAGCGTAGAAGCAGTGCGGCTAAGCGATTAGTTTCAGCAGATCCTGATGGATTCCGCGCCAGCTCTGAGCGAGGTCGATGCTGCGGGCACGGATCGAGAACCCCTCCAGGCAGACATCGACCGCCACGGGTGCATCCACGGTCGGGTAGAGCAGAATCCCCTCATGCTTGGCCCCAGGCAGTGCGGTGGCCTCTCGATTTCTCACGTAGGCCATGAGCTGGTAGAGATTGTGCGAATGGAGTTTCCCGCCGAAGCGACCGCCGAGGGAGTTCTGATAGTACTTGGCATCCACGATAATACGCCGACTAGGTGAGTCCAGAATGACATCAGCTTCCATCTGCGGCAGCTTGGCTCGGTGACGGTCGGGCGTGCCTTCGTCGACCCAAGCGATTCTGCGACCGCGGTGGTTGACCCGATATCGGTCCTGCTCGCGACGGAAGAACTCGATGACGAAATCCTCATACAATCTCTCCATTCGCTTCTCGCTGAAGTCTGCGAACTCGGTCGTCCCTGACCGTTCGTCGATCAGCAACTGTTCAAGGATGAGTTGGCACACAGACAACAGAAAACGGTAGTATCGGCGGTTGCGGTCCAGGTGAACCCGCTGGAACAACTCGCGATGCAACGCCACGGCGGTTACGCTTGGCAGTTTTTCATAGGCGTTCCGGACGTCGGCTCGCACATCGGAGTGGAGGTTCGGGAGCCGCATCAGCGATTTCAGCGTGGACCGCAGGATGCGGTTGTGCAGCACGTCGTAAGACAACTCCTCGAAGGTACAGGCCACCTGGCCCCGGGCTCGCAGCGCCCGCTTCACGGTATCGCTCACCGCGATCCGTCCGCGGATGCCAGACAGGTCCTCGTGCATCTCAAGGTAGCCCCGGTCAAAGCCTCGGCGGATCAGCTTGAGGGTGCCCGCTGCCAACACCTTGCCCAGCAGGTCATGAACGGCTTCCAACTCCCCCAACTGGTCCAGCCGGACCACGTCGGCTTCATCGACGTGACCCCAAGCGTAGCACAGAAGGTAGTAAATGTTCTCGATTGGAATCGGCATGCCGTTCACTGCCGCAGTGTCTCGATCAGCTCCTGCGCCTTTTCGGGCTGATCGAACCAGTACTCGTGCAGCAGAGGAGCGATCTGTGTCTCGATGACCGTCGAATACCAATTCTCGTCGGCGGATGTATCGGGAACAAAATAGCTGTGGCCGATTTCGAAACCTGGTCCGAGATCCTTGTTTGCTCGGATGCGGACATTTACCGCGTCAAGGTTGTTCTGAATTCGATCAACGAGCCTTCGGTCGACGTCCGCTTCCAGCAGGTGCTCGCGAAATCTCGCGGTGCGATACGCAGGTATGAGCGTTTCGAATGCAAATCGGCGCCGCAATGCGTAGTCCACGATCGCCAGCGAGCGGTCCGCAGTATTCATGAGACCAAGAATGTAGACGTTCGCAGGAACGCTGAAACGTTCCCCCGAAGTGCTGTAGGTCAGTGCGATCGCGTGCTCAGGCCCGCGCTTGTCGGCTTCGATGAGCATGAGCAGTTCGCCGAAGATTCGGGACAGGTTCCCGCGGTTGATTTCGTCGATGATGAAGACGAACCGCACGTCTGGGTGTTCCTCGGCTCGTTTGCAGAACTCGAAGAACACGCCGTTGCGAAGCGTGAACCCGCCGGACTCAGTGGGCCGCCAGCCCTGTACGAAGTCCTCGTAGGCATAGGACTGATGGAACTGCACCATCTCGACGGACGGTGCATCCCTGTAGCCGGTCAAGCACCATGCGATGCGGCGCGAGATGTAGGTCTTGCCGACTCCTGGCGGCCCCTGGAGTATCAGGTTCTTGCGAATCGAGATCGAGTCGAGGATTCGAGACAGTTGGATCTCCTCGAGGAACAGTTCGCTGAGTGCGTCGGCGATGACGTAGGGGCCCGGTGGGGCAATTGGCCGTACAGGATCATCGATTCGGGCGAAGACATCGCGTAGCAAGTCTTTGTAGGGAGTAAAATTAGTAAGAGTCTTGGTAGTCGTGGGGTGGTCGAGCTCGATCGGCGGCCGGCACGGATGCCATGTGACGGATCGGGTATTCGGATACTCAGATCTGTCGGAGTCGTGAACATAGTTGCCGGTCACCTCTCCCCAGCCGAGAATGCCGCTGCGGCCACGTCTGGCCAGTACGATGTCCCCAGGTTTCATCTTGCGCGAGAATTCCCACGTCGCCAGTGACTGATTCCATGGATTGTCGCCTGCTCCATTCTTGATCAACGCGGAGTGAAGGTCATCTCGGGTCGCGTATTCGCCAAGGTCGCCGAGAAAATCCCACCCGATTGCAGCGATACCGTGCTCGAGGAAATCCTCCCACAGACGAGCGCCCTCGCCGGGCGCGATGGTCCACACGTCGGCCGAGCCGAAGCGATCACGGTACCATGTTTCGGCATCGGGGCGGTCCGTTTGATCGTCGTTGGCTGCCGGAGGGGGTGATTCCTGCCAAACGTCGCTAAATGGAGCGTCGAAGAAGTCGACTTCGCGACCAGGTTGGGTTTGCTGTAGCCGCTCTCTAGCCACCAGTAACCCCGGCGTATTCGCGTAGGAGTGGAGAAAAAGTAGGCGCGTCCGCCGATTTGCAGTAGAGTCAAGGTGTTACAAGCAACACCACCACAAAGGACGGGACACGCCGTGGGTGAGACTCTACCAATCTTTTCGACGACCTTCAACGGCTCGGTGCAGGTGGAGGCGCGGGCGGACCATCTCAGCGCCGACAGCGGCGCGCTGCTGCTGCGTGAGATCATGGAGCGCACCGGCATCGTCGACTGGATGGATGAGCGGCTGCTCGATCCGCGCAATCCGCTGCTGATCACCTATCCGCTGGCCGACTTGGTGCGGACGAGCCTGTTGCTGCTGGGCCAGGGCTGGCGCGACCAGGACGACGCGGACCGGCTGCGGCACGACCCGAGCTTGCGTGTGGCCAACGACACGCGCCGCGGCCTCGCCGCGCTGGAGCCCGACAGCGTGCTGCCCTCGCAGCCGACGTTGTCACGGTTGGTGGGCCTGTTGAGCGCACCGACCAACCAGGAGGTGGTTCGTGAGGGGATCATCGAGCTGGCGCTGCGCCGGCTGTGGAAGGACAACGGGGGCCGGCGGCGCAAGCGGTTGATGATCGACGTGGACGGCCTGCCGTTCGAGGTGCACGGGCAGCAGGCCGGCAGCGAGTACAACGGCTACTACGGCCAGCGGATGTTTCATGCGCTCATCGCCAGTTGCGCCGAGAGTGGTGACCTGCTCGACGGCACGCTGCGGCCGGGCGCGGCCGGCTCGGCCGACGGGGCGCTTGCGTTCATTCAGAGGGTAGTCGAGCGCGTGCGACGGGTGTGCGAGTCGGTGCTGGTGCGCCTGGACGCCGGGTTTCCGGACGGACAGACGCTCACGGGTCTGGAGTCGGCAGGCATCGACTACGTGGCGCGCATCCGCAACAACGCGATGCTGGACCGCATGGCCGAGCCGTACCTGCGCCGGCCGCCGGGGCGTCCGCCACGCGAAGGGCGGGTGTGGTGCCACGAGTTGCGCTACCAGGCCGATTCCTGGGAGCACCCGCGGCGGGTGGTGCTGGTGGTGTTGGAGCGCCCCGGAGAGTTGTTCCTCGACTACTTCTGGCTGATCACCAACCTCAAACGCAACCGCTGCAGCGGCGCGCGGCTGTTGGGGCTGTACCGCATGCGGGGCAAGGCCGAAGGGCACATGGGAGAGTTCATGGACGTGTTGGCGCCGGCGCTGTCGTCGGCGGCGCGTGCGAAGAGCCACTACCGGGGCCGCCTCCTGGAGGCCGCCACCCAGCCGGAAGAAGCAGGCGTGCGGGCGCAAAACGAGACACTGTTGCTGCTGAACCTGCTGGCCTACGAGGTGCTGCACGCCGGGCGGTGCGTGATGCAGCGGGCCACCGGCATCGGCTGGAGTCTGCGCCGGTTGCGCGAGCGGGTGCTGCGGGTGGCCAGCCGCGTGGTCCGCCACGGGCGCAGACTGACGTTCGTCATCGCCCAGGACTCCGCTCCCGATTGGCTACGGCTGTGGGGCAAGCTTGCGGCGCTCGACTGGGCGCCAAGCTGAGGCTCAGGGGCTCTCTGATCGGCTCGCAGGCGTTCTGCTACGGGCATTATCATGTCCGGCCCATCCGCTCAGAAGACCCGCGAATCGTCACACGCGGCCGATCAGGGCACGCAGATCGCTGACCCAGCGTCTCGTCCGATCACGAACGTCAACCGAGGTCCGCGTTCTCACCGATCCGCCCCGCCAACCGCCTCGAATCCTTCAACTCAGCCAACTTTCGGGCTGGAGCGCGAATAGGCCGGGTTAAGGTGAAGCTCGGGTTCGTCGAGCAAAATGACAGAGTGTTTTGGAGCCGAGTTGCGCAGTCGAAGATAGCCAAACAATACCTCCTTCTCCCCGGAAGAGAGCTCATTGATATCATGCGTCCCGCCGCCCTCTATCTGGACAGGGAAGCTGAGGTTGCCATCCTCCGTTGGAACTGGGCCCAGGAAGGCTTTTCCGGGGAAGAAGATCGTGAATAGCTCCTGTAGAGTTGAGGAGAGCGTGTTACCGGGGTCGTTGCAGTCTTCGCCCGCCATCGACCGCAAGGCTTGACGGACATATTCGGCGGCCATTTCACTCTTGATGTTCTCATATTTCTGTGATGAATTGTATAGAGAAGTGGTCCTATATCTGTCCTCTTCTTGGTCGAGATTTAGGTTTATGCCGCCCAATTCCTCGCGTCCGTAATTCCTGTGGGACCCGTGGTAGTCGATTAGTCCTATGTGTTTCGGATGGAATGAGGAGAATATTAGTTCCAAGAGGACGTTCTGGTGAGTCGTGGCATCGCCGGTCGGGCTGATTTCGAGTTGCCCTTGCTGAACGGGGTTGTCGAGTTGCTGAAGAATCCGGGGTTTCAGCTCCTTCACGCGGGCATCAACGGTAGGTTTGTGTACTCGTATTTCGGCTGCGAGTGCGCTCCGAGCTCGTAGCCACGGATCATTGAGAGCCGGGACCACGCTCTTCCACACGAGTTCCTCTAACATTCGATCGATCCGCGAGCGGATAAATACGACTTCTTCCTCAGACAATTCGATGGAAGCTTGTATGATTGATGAGCGGGACGAGCTACGTAATAGGGAGGACATCTGTTGGGGATTACGTTGAAAATTGATCTGAAATTCACCTAGCCATTGCTGCCACTCGTTCGGCTGGTATCCCCCGTACACGGATTTGAAGAGACGTATAGAGTCGAGTATACAGGATTTCCCGCAGCCGTTTGGTCCGGCGATGATGATCATGTCCCGAAGGCCGGACAGTTCGATGCGCTTGATCGCGCGGAAGTTTTCTACTACGAGCTGGGCGATTCGCATACCGCGGTAAAGCTTATGTGGGGGACAGGGGTGGAGGCAACCCGATGTTGGAATTTGCTCGCGCGGTTTGGTTTGGGATGCGTGGCGAGACGAGCACGCGTGTGGGTGGGTGCGTGAAGCAGGCGGTGAGCGCAATTTGGCGAGGGTGATCACGGTAAGAGGAGGACCACGCCGAGTGGCTCCGGGCGAGGTCGAATGAGTTCAGAAGTCGATGCCGCGCTGTGCCTTGATGCCGGCCTGGAACGGGTGCTTGACCTCGACCATCTCGGTCACGAGGTCGGCGTGGTCGATGAGCTCCGCCGGAGCGCCGCGGCCGGTCAGGATCACGTGCGTGCGGGGCGAGCGCGCCTCCAGGCACTGCAGCACCTCGTCCGCCGGCAGGTAGTCGTAGCTCATCACCACGTTGATCTCGTCCAGGACGACCAGGTCGAGATCGCCGCCGGTGATCATCTCGCGCGCGACGTCCAGTCCCGAGCGCGCGGTGGCGATGTCCGCCTCGCGATCCTGGGTGTCCCAGGTGAATCCCGAGCCGGTGGTGCGCCACTCCAGCAGGTCCGGGAAGCGGCTGAAGAACTGGCGCTCGCCGGTCTTCCAGGTGCCCTTGATGAACTGGACGACGCCGACGCGCTTGCCCCAGCCGAGGGCGCGCGCAACGACGCCGAAGGCGGCGCTCGACTTGCCCTTGCCGTTGCCGGTGTGGACCAGCACCAGCCCCCGGTCGGGATTCGACGCGCGAGCGACCTTGGCCCGCTGTTCGGCCTGCAGCGCGCGCATGCGCTCGCCGTGCTCGCGGTCCGTCGCGGCCGCGTGCCGAGTCTCTTCGCTCATTCTGACACCACGTCGAACGCGGCGAACACGTCGTTCAGCAGCACCGGCAGCAACACGAACGGCCCGTCGATGTCGGACGAGGTCGCCACGTGCGCGCTGTCCGCCTTCGGGTAGATCGTCAGCCGGTGCGAGGTCTCGGCACCGCGAAACTCCACGTCCACCAGCGGCGCGGCCTCCGGGACGGCTGCGACGAAGCGGGTGGCCACCATCCCCGCCAGACGGTCGAGCGCGCGCCTGATCGCCTCGGGATCGCGGTCGCCGCCGCCGACGGCGGTCCAGGTCACCGACTCCTCCTGCGTCGGCGGCACGCCGCGCCGCAACTCCAAAGTTCCGGTCGCGGTCCGTACCGAGATCGCGGAGATGTCGGCCGTCTCGAAGCTCAGGATCGACTTGTCGCGCAACACCTGCTCCTGCGTGGAGAAGGCACGGGTCAGGTCGCCGGTCGCCTGGTACACGCGCGGGTCGTCGTCGATCAGCACGTAGGTGTGGCTGTAGGTCGGCGCCCGCTTGCCGATCCTGAGCACGCGAAGCCGGTCGGCGCCCTCCAGGAAGGTGGCGGTGATGGCCTCCGTCTCGTCCAGGCCGTAGCGCCCGTAGGTCGGCTCTTCGGCGATCAGGTCGCTCAGGGTGAGGGTGGCCGCCACGCGCACCATGCCGTCGACGATCCTGGGCTCCGCGGGATACCCGGGGCCGTCGATCAGCCAGCCGTCTTCGGTGCGCTCAAGCACCACCCGCGCATCGCCGCGCTCGACCTCGACCCGGTCGACAGCGGCCTCCGCCATGGGCGGCACGACCGGCAGCTCGTAGTGCAGCCGGTCGTCGCGCCGCACGACCAGGTAGACCGACAGGGCGGCGATGATCGCCAGCGGCAGCGCGTAGCGGAACAGCGCTCGAACGGCCAGGCTCACGACGAGCTCCCGCCTGCCCGGGCGCCTGCAGCCGCCGGTCCGAAGCGCGCCTGTATGCCGCGCTGGCGCAGGCGCAACCACAGCCACAGCGCCGCACCGGCCAGCGCTACCAGGGCCGGCGGTCCGGCGATCAGGAAGGTCTTCACGGCGCTCTGGATGTCCGTGGAGAACGTGCCGAGCCGCCGCACCAGGCCGCCGCGGCCGCGCAGCGCGGCCCGGTCCTCCTGGCCGGAGAGGTAGTCGACCAGGTTGTGGATCAGCATCGTGTTCGGGTTCTGCTGCCCGGCTTCGATGAAGCCGTTGCCCAGGATGGTGGAGGTGCCGATCACGAACAGCCGGGCGCCGGGCGCGCTCTCCGGCACCACCTGCGGCGCGGCCTGCACCGCGTCGCCTGAAAGCAGCGTTCCCTCCTGTTCCTCGTTGTCCTCCTCGTCGACCGGCCGCACCGGCGGCGTGCGGTCGGCGAAGTAGCTGGTGAACCGCCCCTCGCCGTAGACCGCCAGCAGGCTTGCGGCCCGCTCCTCGGCCGGCGGGGCCGCGGTGGCGCGGGGGTCGATCAGGTCGGTGCCTCCGGGCACCTCCCAGGCGGTGGCGGAAGTGCGCAGCGCCTCCACGAAGCGCGCGTCCGGCTGCGTGTCGGTGAGCTCCAGTGGCGAGGCGTTCATCACCAGGACGTCGTCCAGCCGCTGCAGCGGCGGCCACGAGGTGTCCATCTCCGAGCGGCGCACGATCGGCACGAAGGCGATGCGGGCCTCGTCCACGCCGCCGCGCTCGTTCGGCTGTACCTGCACGAACGCCTGCTCGTCGTCGAGCACGTAGGTGGGGCGCACCCGCACCCCGTAGTGGGCGAGCAGCTCCTCCAGGCCGGTCTGGCGCGGGATCTGCAGCGAACTCCCGCCGGTGAACGTCTGGGTGGTGAAAATCGAGTGCGTGTCGACGAACGCCAGCAGCGCGCCGCCCCGCATCAGGTGCTGGTCGATCTGGAACAGTGCCCAGTCGCCGAGCGGCTCCTGCGGCGAGACGATCAGCAGCGTGCGCAGGTCGGGCGGAATCTCGCGGTCGGCAAGCAGCAGGCCCCGGTACTGGTAGTCGCGCGACAGCAGCGCGAACAGGTCGGCCAGGTCGGTCATCACCGGCTGCCGTCCCTCGGTGAGGTTGCCGCGATAGGGCGGGGTGCCGAAGTCGGCCAGGTAGCCGATCTCCGGCTGGCTGCCGAGCAGTCCCTTGAGCGTGCTGTCGACCGACCGCCGGATCGTCTCCGGATCGGCGACGCGTGCGCCCTGCGGCGTGGTCTCGATCAGGTTGAGCGTCAGCGTCTTCCCTTCCGAGTACAGCACGATGCCGGCGTACGCGAAGCGCTCCTCGCCGTCCGCGGTGCGAAAGCCGAGTGGCGTGAGCTGCAGGCGCAGGGCGTCCATGGGGTCGAGTCCGGACACCGACGGGTCGACGGCCGTGAAGGCCAGCCGGCCGAAGTACGCGCCATTGAGCTCCTCGACGATCCCGCCTACCGCCGCCGGCAGCGCCTGCAGTCCGGGGTTGAGCGCGGCGAGCTCGCCCGAGAAGTAGAGCCGGACGGCGATGTCCTCCTCGAGCGCCAGCAGCACGCTGACCCGCTCGGTGAGGCGGCCGATCGCCTCCGTGATCCGCATCTCCAGTCCGTCGGTGCTGGTCAGGGCGCCGATCGTCTCCACCAGGTCGCCGTGCACGATCGCCAGGCCGGAGAACACCGAGCGCACGACGACCTCGGTGCGGTCCACCTGCTCCACCTGGATCGGGTAGATCAGGTAGTCGCGCGCGAGCGACTCGGTCTCCTGCGCTTCCGGTCCGTCGCCGATGGTGTGGAAGGTGCTGTTGAAGAACTCGCCGCCGTGCTGGGCGTAGGCGTCGAACAGGTCCTTCACCGCGCGCTCGATGTTGTTGAACGGCGCCTGCAGGTCGGTCGAGAAGAACGCGCGGATCGTCAGCGGCTCGCGCAGGCGGCTGACCGCATCGATGCTCTGCGGCGCCAGCGAGTGGACCCTGCCCTCGGTGAGGTCGGCCTGGAAGAACAGGGTGGTGGAGGCGACGTTGAGGAGCACCACCGCCCCCAGCCAGAGCAGCGGCGGCACCAGGCGGTCGGCGAGCCGCCATGCAGAGCGTGCGTCGGTGTCGTGATTCATGGCCGACGCCGGAGGGCGAAGCCCGTACCGGTCAGGAAGACGGCGATGCCGGACAGGAAGTAGACCAGGTCGCGGGAGTCGAGCACGCCGCGGGCGATATTGCGGAAATGGTAGTCCGCTCCCAGGTGCTGCACCACCTGGGTGATCCGGCCCGGCACGTAGATCAGCAGGTCGTCGATCAGTGCCAGGCTCACCGAGATCGCCAGGCCGATCACGAACGCGACGATCTGGTTGCGGGTCAGGGCGGACGCGAGGATGCCCACCGAGCAGTACAGCGCGATGAGCAGCACGGCGCCGATGTAGCCGGCGATCACCGGCCCCCAGTCCAGGTCCCCGAGCCGCGAGATCACGACCGGGTACAGGACGGTCGGCGCCAGCACCAGCACGACGAAGCCGACGGCGCCGGTGAACTTGCCGATCAGGACGTCCAGATGGGTGACCGGCAGCGTGGCCAGCACCTCGTAGGAGCCGGTCGAGAACTCCTCCGCAAACGCGCGCATGGTCACCGCCGGCACCATGAGCGCCAGGGTGAGCGGCAGCAGCTCGAAGAACTGGCGCAGGTCGGCGCGCCCGCCCAGGAAGAACGGCTGCATGAACAGCCAGCCGGTCATCACCAGGAAGACGATCGCGACGATGTAGCCGATCGGCGCCAGGAACGCGGCGCGCAGTTCGCGGCCGATGATCGACAGGGCGGCGCGGCTCATGAGCGGAGCTTCCTGCGCGCTCTCCGCCGGGAGGCGGTTTTCTCCTCGGGCGCAGGGGCCTCGTGTTCCGGCTCGCCCTCGGCCGTGGTCAGCTCGCGGAAGCGCTCCTCCAGCGAGCGCCCGCCGGTCAGCTCGGCGGCGGTGCCGTCGGCGACCACGGTGCCGCGGTCGATGATGACGATGCGGTCGCAGGTGTTCTCCGCCTCGCTGAGGATGTGCGTGGAGAAGATGATCGCCTTGCGCTCCCCGGCCGCGCGGATGATCGAGCGGATCTCCGCGATCTGGTTGGGGTCAAGGCCGGCGGTGGGCTCATCCAGGACCAGCAGGTCCGGGTCGCCGATCATGGCGTGCGCCAGCCCGACGCGCTGCTTGTAGCCGCGCGACAGCTCCCGGAACGGGCGGTGGATGACCTCGGTGAGCCCGCACAGCGGCACCAGCTCGCCGATGCGGCGCTGCCGGTCCGCCTTGCGCATGCCGCGCACCGACCCCGCGTAGTGCAGGTAGTCGTGCACGAGCATCTCCGCGTAGAGCGGCGCGAACTCGGGCAGGTAGCCGACCATCCGCTTGACAGCCAGCGGATCGGCCGCGACGTCGACGGAGTCGACCAGCGTCCGGCCGCCCGTGGCTGGCAGGTAGCCGGTGAGGATGCGCATCGTGGTCGTCTTGCCGGCCCCGTTGGGGCCGAGCAGCCCCACGACCTCGCCACGGTCGACCGTGAAGGAGACGCCTCGCAGGGCCTGTACCGCCCCGTACCTCTTGATCAGTCCTTCGACGCGTACCATCGAACGAACGCTCCGATGCCTATGGGACGCTACCGGTCGCGGTCGGCGGGAATGCTCTGGTTGTCGAACAGCTCGTCCCCCGGCGCCCGCGATCGCTTGCCGGCGACGATCCAGCCGGGACGCAGCGCGCTCTGCCCCTGCACCTGGCGGTTGTCGGGGTCGCGGTAGCCGACGCGGACCATGCGGCGCGCGCGGTCGGTCTGGTTCAGGTAGGAGCCGTGAATGGTGAACAGGTCGAACAGGACCACGTCGCCGCGCGCCGCCGGCACGGCCACGGTATCGGCCAGCCGCCAGCGGTCCGTGGGCAGGTGGGGCGTGCACCGCTCTCCGGTCGCGGTGCGGCGGATGTGATCCAGGGGACCGCGGCGATGCGAGCCGTCCAGGAACCTGATCTCACCGTTCTCGTGGCAGGTGTCGTCGAGATGGATCAGCGCGTCCACGTAGCGCTCGTTCCCGTGCACGTAGAACGCGTTGTCCTGGTGCAGCGGAAAGGGCTGCCCGGTGGACGGCGGCTTGACGTGCATGGTCGAGTGGTGCAGTTCCACGTTCGGCCCGATCAGGTCGGCGACCGCTCCCACGAGCCGCGGGTTGGTGACCGCCCGCGCGAAGGCGGCCGAGTACAGCCACAGATCGTGCATCGCCCGCAGGTTGGCTTTCTTCTCGGTCTCCGCGTCCATGTACGCCTTGCGCCAATCGCCGCTCCAGCCCGAGGTGAGCCGCGCCCACTCGACCATCAGCCGCTCCATCTCCGCGTCCAGCTCGTCCATCTCCGCCGGCGTGTACACCTGCTCGACGCGAAGGAAGCCGTGCTCCCAGAAGAAGTCGACCTGCCCGGCGTCGAGCGTGAGTGCGCGCGCGGGCTTCGCCGGCGGAGCCGCTGTCGCAACGCTGCTCATGGGGTCACGATACCGCACGTGCACCGACGGCGTCGCGGTCAGGCATCCATGAGCCGCGCCAGGTCGTCGGCGCAGGCGTCCAGGTCGAAGCGGGGGTTCCAGCCCCAGTCGCGCCGAGCGCTGGCGTCGTCCATGACCGACGGGATGGTGCCGAGCATGGCGATCACGTCGCGGTGCGGCTCGAAGCGGTAGCGGAATCCGTCCACGCGGTGGCTGACCGCGTCGGCGAAGTCCTGCGTCGAGGGCGAGAAGGCGTGCAGGTTGTATACCCGCCGGGTCAGGCGCCCGCCGTCGGTGTGTACCAGCCCCAGGATGCCGTCGATCACGTCCCGCACGTAGATGGTCGTCACGCGCAGATCGGGCGGGGCGGGGTACACGAAGGCCTCGCCGCGGCGGGCGGCCAGGAATGCGTGCGAGGGGTAGGCGCTCACCGCTCCCGGCGGCGCGTACGGCGACACGACCACCGGCAGCCGCACGGCGCGGAAGTCCAGGCCGGCGGTTTGCCACAGGTACACGCCCATGCGCTCGACCGCGACCTTGGTGACCCCGTAGATGGTGGACGGCCACTGCGGCTGGTCCTCCGGCAGCGGATCGGGAAGCTCGCCCGCGTAGGTGGCGAGGGTGCTGGGAAAGAAGAAGCGGCTCACGCCGCGCTCGGCGGCCATGCGCAGCAGCTCGACCGACGCGTTGGCGTTGACCTGCCAGGCGGTGGGCGGGTCGGCTTCCGAGGAGAGGGTCAACAGCGACGCCATGTGCAGGATGCACTCGGGCCGGACCTCGTCGAGGAGCTTCGCCATGCGGGCGCTGTCGGTGATGTCGGCCTGCTCGAAGCGGACGCCGGGGACGACCGGGGGTTCGCGGTCCATGCCCGTGACATCCTTGCCGGCGGCGTGCAGGCGCTCCACCAGCAGGCGCGCCAGGTTGCCGGCGGCGCCGGTCACCAGGTAGCGGGTCATCGGGCGCTCGCCGTGAGGGGGCCGTGGGCGCGGTCGGTGATCGGCAGCGAGTCCGCCAGCTCGATCAGGTCGGGTATGTCCAGGAGCTCGCGCATGCCGAAACAGAATAGCGGGTAGTCCGCGCTCTCGGGGAGCACGTGAGACTCGATGAGGTCGTCCAGGGAGTAGGGCAGCCCGTCGGTGCCGACCTCGGCGAAGGCGCCGGGATCGCGCGCGGCGGCAAGCAGCGCCACCATCGAGGCGACCCGGCCGGCCGCCTCCAGGTGGACGGGGCCGCCGAAGCGCTCGCGGGCCCAGGCGGCTGCGGCGGCGAGTTGCGCGACCTGCAGCCCCAGAGCCGGGCGGCCGAGCGTCCGCAGCAGCAGTCCGTACCGGTGGGAAGCCGCCAGCGCGCCGTTGCCGATCAGATCGACGTGGAGGAACGCCCGCCCCGTGTCCCGCGCGCGGGACTCCGGATCGGCGTCCGCGCCGCGGGCCGGGCCGCCGATGCGCACGGTGGCCCCGGCCGCGCCGTCGGGGACGGCCAGGCGGGCCGGCAGCGGCCAGTAGCCGTCCACCTGCAGCGTGATCTCCTCCACCTGCACCCCCAAGCCGTCGCGGACCCAGACCCAGCTCGCCTGCGTGGTCGTGGCAGTGACGGTGCTGTCGCGGTAGCGCAGCAGCCGGTCCACCTCAGCCACGGTGGGCTGCCGCGGCCGTTCGGCCTCGCGGCGGCGGAGTTCCTGCAGGCGATCGGTCGCCAGCGTCGCGAAGGTAGCCCGTTCGGCGGGCAATCCCACCCAGAGGTCGCGCTCGTGGTAGAGCTCGTCCCGGTACGGCAGCTCCCGGTCGGGCGTGTCCAGGCCGAAGTGGCGGTTCACCCACGCGTAGAAGGCGAGGCGGTTGCCCTCGTCGTAGTTGTGGCCGGGGTCGGTGCCGACGTGCAGGCCGCAGCGGTCGGCCACCCCCAGCAGTTCGTAGGCGCCGCGGGCCGCCTCGTGGGTACCGGAGGCCGCCTTGTGCGGCTGGAAGCAGCAGTCGTCGTAGCGGTTGAAGATGAACAGCACCGGACGCGGCGCCACCAGCGCCGACAGCACGTCGTAGTCGCCGATCGAGCACAGGTCGGCCGGCAACTGCTCGGCGTCCCCGACGTCGGCCAGGTCGCGCCGGTCGGCCGCCGGCATGTGCCCGGCGACCGGCACACTCACCGCCACCCGCTCGTCCAGGGCGGACAGCACGATCGTCTGCCAGCCGCCGCCGGACAACCCGGTCATCGCAACGCGCGCGGGGTCGGTGAGCTCGTGGTCCAGGACGATGTCGAGGGCGCGCTTCATGGTCAGGTAGAAGACGCCCGCGCCGGCCCGTCCCAGCAGGTCCAGGAGCTGCTGGTGGTCGTGCGGAGACAGGTTGGTCATCTCGCCCCGACCGAGCAGCTCCAGGCTGAGCGCGGGGAGTCCGCGCCGTGCCAGGTTGCTGCAGCGCGCCTGCTTGTGCTCGACGGCGATGCCGCGCGGCTCGTGGCCGTTCACGTCCAGCACGGCCGGGGTCGAGCGCTCGCCGCCGAGGGGCTGGGCCGGCTCGTAGAGGAGCGCCGGCACCCACACGCCGGGGTAGCCCTCGAAGCGCAGCTTGCGGATCCGGTACTCGGGGGAGGGCTCGAGCGTGTCGCCCCAGACCACCCGCGGCGGCTCGGCCAGCAGGTCCGGCGGATGGCCGTGCAGGTAGAGCTCCAGGTAGCGGGAGCGCAGCTCGGCGGCGCGGGACTCCCACGCGGCCGCCGTGTCCGGCAGTTGGAGGCGCGGCCCGTGGCGGGCGACGTATTCGTACATCAGGCGGTTGCCGAGTTCGGGCTCGGCGGCTCCGGCGATCACCGGAGCAAGAAGAGATTCGTTCATGTCAGTGCTTGCTGCAGATGATACTCATGCGGCCACCAGGATCGGAACCCGGTGGATGACGTTGCCCAGGTAGCCCTTGGGGTTCCACGGCTGCCGGAACGGTTGCGCGCTGCCGGCGTCGTCGAACGCGCGCGCCCAGATCTCGTAGTAGCCCCGGTTGCGGAAGGTCAGGTCGGCCTGCCAGTTATGCCAGGCGTACCGGTTGGCGGGAGCGGCCAGGGACGCCTCCTTCCAGGAGATGCCGAAGTCGGTCGACACCAGCACCCGCTCCACCCGGTTCTCGCCGGCCCAGGCGTGGCCGCCGGCCTGCACGGCTTCGCCGGCGCGGATCTGCAGGTTCGCGCGCGGCCGGGTGACGAGCGACTTGACGATCCAGGCGGTGGCGATCCGCATGTCCTCCTCGGGCGGCTCGACCCCCGGCGCCGCCGGGTATGCCGGCACGCGGTAGGAGTAGCCGCTCATCTTCGGCGAGTCGTGCACGCGATCGATGACACGGATCCGAGTCAGCCACTTCTGCATGGAGCTACCGATCCAGCCGGGGACCAGCAGCCGCGCCGGGAACCCGTGCGCGGCCGGCAGCGGCGCGCCGTTGATCGCGAATGCGATCAGGGTGTGCTGGTCCATCGCCTTGGCGATCGGGATCCCGCGCGAGAAGGGCTCGCCGCCTTCGGGCGCGGCGTCCTCGCCGTACAGGGCCACGTACTCGGCGCCGTCCTTGACGCCTGCCGACTCCAGTACGTCGCGCAGCCGCACCCCCGTCCACCCGGCGCAGCCGACCGCGCCGCGGATCCACTGCGTGCCGCCGACCCGCGGCTCGAACAGGCTGCGGCCGTTGCCGGCGCACTCCAGGACCATCTGCATGGTGACCTGCGGCAGGCAGTACAGGTCCTCGAACGTCAGCGACAGCTCGCGGTCGACCTGGCCGTCGACGCGCAGCGCCCATCCGCGCAGATCCTTGCTCCGCGCGCGTTCCGGAATGCCGCCGTTGTTGCGGACGAAGTGGCGGGCGGTAGGCGTCATGGCATCGTCGAGCAGATGGACGGGGAGCTCGCCGTTGAAGGGATGCTCGGAGTGGATGACCATGTCCGGCTTCGGGAGCCCGCCGTCCCGGATGTTCTCCCACCCGCTCGGCAGGAGCCCCCGCCCGAACAGGCCGCGCTCGGCGGCGATGGGGCCGGCGCCGAAGATGCCCAGGGCGAGGGCGGCGCCCTTGCCGACCGTGGTCAGGAAGCGCCGCCGCGAGACCCGGTCGAACTGGTCCAGATCCTCCTTCTCGGCGCCGCTCGCCGCCAGGATACGGCGATAGCGGTCCCATAGCCCGGGATCCGGTTTCCGCTCGCCCGCAGCCGCTCCGCCTTGTCTCGTGCCGTTGTCGTCCATCAGATCTCCAGTCGAGCCCAGTGGATGAGCATGGTCGTGTTTTCCGGGCGAGGTTGGTGTAGGCTCACAGGCTAACAATCCTACGAAGGGGGTGTCTCATGAGAAAGACACTGACGATCGGCCTCGTGCTTCCGCTCCTTCTGCTCGGCGCCGCGGGCGCGCTGGCTGAAGGACAGGAAGAAGGGGCCGCCGGCCCGATGGAGATAAGCTGGCTGGGGCTGTACAGCACCGACATCGTCGACGACAACCCGATCCAGCAGCATCTGGAGGAGATGTTCCCGGTCAAGTTCATCAACACGTTGGCGGACTATCGCGAAGGGGAGCAGAACGCCTTGAGAGTGGCTTCCGACGAGCATCCCGACGCCATGTACACGTGGGGCTTCAACCGGCTGGAGTGGTACCTCAAGGGAGCGTTCCGATCCATTCCCCGGTCGATGATCGAGGAGCACATGCCCAACTACGTGAAGTCCATGAACGAGCTGGGCGCGGGCTCCTGGTTCTACGGCCTGGTCCCCGGGTCGAGCGACGAGTACTACGGCATCCCCCGGCGTGAGGACTACCAGGACGGGTGCGGCTACCTGCCGCAGATGCGGCTGGACTGGCTTGAGAAGGCGGGCCTCGGCCTCACTCCCACCGAGCTGAACGCCGACGCGCTGGAGGACCTGGCGCCCACGGCGGCGCCCGGCACCTACATGCGATGGCTGGACCAGTACGACTGGGATCAGCTCGAGACCATCCTGCGCTCCTTCGCGGGCGGCGACTTCGACGGCAACGGCCAGGACGACACGATCGCCTTCGGCTGGCGCGGCCAGTCGCTCGTCCACTGGAGCGGCGCCGGCCTGGTCTTCTACAGCTACGGCGTCAACGAGGTGGACAACTACCTGGAGACCGACGGCAGCACCGTCAAGGACGCTACCTACTCGCGCAGCAAGGCGGCGCTGGAGAAGCTGCAGCAGTGGTGGCAGGAAGGGCTGATGGACTCCGAGCTGCCGGCGGTCGACAACACCCTGCTCACCAACAAGATCGTGCAGGGCCAGGTCGGCTCCTTCATGCGCACTAGGGCGTGCGGACGCGGCGTGGAGCTGGGCAACCGGCCCGACCTGTGCGCCCAGAACGTGCAGCAGGGCCCGGATCCGAACTCCCGGTGGCTGACCACGCTGATGCCGATCTCGCCGTTCGGCGACAGCCGATGCCGCATGGAGAACAAGGCGATGCCGATCGCCGCCGCCAGCGGAGCGTTCGTGGTGCGCCACGACGTGTCCGACGAGAAGCTGGCGCTGATCCTGCAGATCTACGACTACACCAACTACGACCCGGAAGGCATGGTGATCGCCTACTACGGCATCCCCGGCATGCACTTCAACTGGGAAGGCGAGCCGTTCGCCTCGCGGCAGATCCCGACCGACGAGAAGCGCCAGGGCGGCGGCATCTACTCCAGCACGCAGGGCATCCTGTACTACAACGCCTACTCGCCGCACGAGGGCATCCTGCAGTACAACCGCGACGAATGGTCGAACCGGGACAACGACTGGTTCGGCAAGGCCGGCGGCAGGTACAACACCTCCGAGCGCGCCTATCGCGAGGACCTGTTCAACCAGACGCGCTACAACGAGCTGCAGGCGCAACGCGGCGGTGCGCTGACCACCATCCGCAACGACTTCTTCTGGCGGGCGATCACGACCGACATGGACATCGACGCGGAGTGGCCGGCCTACGTCGAGACCTGGATGAACGCCGGCGGACGCGAGCTGCTGGACGAATTGGAGATGGCGCCGACCGTCGCGGACATCCGCTCCGGAGCCGTCACGCCTCCGTAACCGGATTCTACGGAACGGTTTGAAGAAAGGGGCGCCTGCGGGCGCCCCTTTCCAATGGCCTTTCCGAGGTGGGGCGGCTACCCCTTGAGCGATCCCAGCATGACCCCCTTGACGAAGTACTTCTGGATGAAGGGATAGAACAGGATGATCGGGCCGATGGTGATCAGCACCGTGGCGGCCTTGATCGACTCCGGCGGGATGCGCGCCAGCCCCAGCTCGCCCAGGTCCTCCAGCATGCGCGCCATGAAGTTCTCCACCTGGTCGATCAGCGCCTCCCGGTTGAGGATCTCGCGCACCAACATCTGCAGCACCTGCAGGTTCTTCTTGGACGCGAAGATCAGCGCCTGGAACCACTCGTTCCAGTAGTTCACGGCGTTCCACAGGGCCAGCACGGCGATCACGGGCTTGGACAACGGAATCATGATCCGGAACAGCACCCGCCAGTATCCGGCGCCGTCGATCACGGCCGAGTCCTCCATCGCCTGGTCGATGGTCATCAGGAAGTTGCGGGCGATGATGATGTGGAAGACCTGGATCGCCAGCGGCAGGATCAGCACCAGGCGGGTGTTGATCAGCCCCAGGTTGCGGATCAGCAGGTAGAATGGGATCAGGCCGCCGGAGAAGAACAGGGTCATCAGGTAGACCGCGGTGATGGACGCGCGGAACGGCAGGTTGCGCTTGGACAGCGCGTAGGCGCCGGTGAGGGTCACCAGCAGCGTGGCCAGGGTCCCGACCACCGTGCGGAAGATCGTGTTGAAGTAGGCCAGGCCGACGTTTTCCTCCCGGAACACGTACTGCCACGGTTCCAGCCGCCAGTCGCTGATCCAGACGTGCAGGCCTAGGCGATAGAGGTCCTCGGGCGGCGAGAAGGCCTGCAGGATGATGGTCCAGAACGGATAGATGAAGGTGAGAGAGAGGACGAACAGGAGTGCCACGTTGGCGGCGTCGAACAGCCGGCTGCCGAGCGATTCCCTGCCTTTGACGACCGCCATCTACCAGAGCCCGAATTCGCTGCGGCGTCTGACCGCCTCGTTGACCGCGAGCACGATGACCAGGCCGGCCACGTTGCGGAACAGGCCGACCGCCGCCGCGTACTCGTACTGGGCGCCGACGATGCCGGAACGGTAGATGTAGGTGTCGATCACGTCGGCCACGGGATACACCAGCTCGTTGTACAGGTTGAAGATCTGGTCGAAGCCCTCGTCCAGGACCTTGGAGACCTGCAGCAGCAGCAGGATGATGATCACCGGCATCATCGCCGGTATGGTGATGCGCACCGCCTTGGCGAAGCGGCCGGCGCCGTCGATCTCGGCGCTCTCGTAGAGCTCGGGATCCACCGACGACAGCGCGGCCAGGAACACGATCGTCCCCCAGCCCACGCTCTGCCAGATGCCGGTCACGACCAGCAGCCCGCGGAAGGTGGGGACGTTGGTCAGCCACGGGATCGGCTCCAGCCCCACCAGGGTGAACAGGTAGCCGATGATGCCGCGCTGTGGGGAGAGCACCTCCCGGAAGATGCCGCCCAGCACCACCCACGACATGAAGTGCGGCAGGTAGCTGATCGACTGCACCGTCCGCTTGTAGGCGGCGCTGCGCACCTCGTTGAGCAGGAGTGCCAGGATCACCGGGGCCGGGAAGGCGAAGACGATGCGCAGCACGCTCAGCCAGAAGGTGTTCCACACCACGCGGGGGAAGAACGGGTCGGTGATGAGCCGCCTGAAGTGGGCGAAGTCGTTCCACGGGCTGCCCAGGATGCCCTTGGTGACGTGGTAGTCCTTGAAGGCGATCAGCGCGCCGTAGATCGGCACGTACTTCAAGAGGATCAGCAGCCCCAGGGAGAGCGACAGCAGCACGTAGAATGAGCGCATGCGCAGGAACCGGCGCATGGTCTGCCGGCGCAGGATGACCTTGTAGCGCCTGGCCAGGTCTTCCTGGGTCTCGGCCGGTGCGAGGAAGCTCATGGGGAGGCGACGGCGGCCCGCTTCGCGCGGTCCCGATCGGTGAGGAACGGCTCCAGCCCGCACGCCATGGCGTGCACGGACTCTTCGACGGTCGCGTCGCCGGTGTCGATCTCCAGCTTGTTGGGGATGGTCGATGCCGCGAAGGCGGCGGCGAAGCGGTCGAGGACCAGCTCGACGTCGGTTTCCGGCAACACCGGCCGCGTGTGCGGCCGTTCGCGCATCCGCTGCCGGATCACGTCCGGGCTTGCCTTGACGTGCACGAGAACGGTCTCCGGCGCCAGAGCGACGATCCGCCCCTCGATCGCCGGCGCGTGCTTGCCGGCGCGGTCGCCGGGTTCTCCGGGACCGCCGTAGCCGTAGTAGAGGTCGGCGTAGATGGTGTCCTCGATGTAGAAGCCGACGATGACCTGGTCCTCGGGCTCTCCGTGCTCGGCCACGGCGTGGTAGTAGAGGTTGTGGCGCTGCCACGCCTCCTTCTGCCGGGTGGAGAGGGCCAGGTAGAGGTCGGCCTCCTCCTCGGTGATCTCGTCCGGGTAGTGGGTGACCGTGTACGGGATCTTCCAGTGGTCGTGGATGGAGCCCAAGTCGATGCCCAAGTGGGCGCGGGCATGCTCGTGGAAGGCGATGGCCAGGGTCGTCGTGCCCGCGTACTCGCACCCGATCAGAATGAGCTTCATGGCATTCGCCTCACCGGGGAGTCCGTGCAGCATACCCGTTGATCGCCGGGGGCGCACCCGGCGCATGACGCTACGGCTCGGTGGGGACGGCGGTGATCCACATCGGCGTGTTGCCGAGCGGGACCTGCACGACGCGGGTGAGCTGGCCGTCCGGGTCGGCGATCCGGAACACGGAGAGGGCTCCGGAGGTGGTGCCGGTGGACAGCACGAAGCGCTCGCCGGCGTCCAGCCCGAACGCCCGTGGCCCCGCCTCGGTCGGCGCGTGGCCGCTCACGCGCAGAGCGCCGTCGTCATCGACGATGAAGCTGACCATGCTGTCGTGGCCGCCGAGCGGCGCGAACAGCAGGCGGCCGTCGGACGTGATGCGGATCTGCGTGCAGCCGGTGGTTCCGGTGTAGCCGGAAGGAATCATCGACACGGTGTCCTCTTCAGTGAGCACACCGGTGCGCGGGTCGTAGCGGTAGCGGGTCACGCTCGACCCCTGCTCGTTGCAGGCGTACAGCAGCGGCAGGCGCGGGTGGAAGCAGCAGTGTCGGGGGCCGGCCTCGTTGCGGGCGTGCACGAACGGCGGATCGAGCGGGGAGAGCCGGCCGCTGGCCGCGTCGAACCGGTACTGCCAGATGGCGTTCGGCCCCACGCCCGCCGCGATGTGCAGGGCGTAGGCGAAACGGTTGCCGGGATCGGTCTGGAATGAATGCGCGGAGAGGGCGGTGTCCCGCCACTCGACCGCCTCGGGTTCCAGGGAGCCGTCTTCGCGGACGGCATGCACGTGCACGCCTTCGCCGCGGTAGTAGGAGGACAGCAGGAACGCCCCGCTGCGGTCGGTCAGCATGAAGTTGGGGTCGGAGTGGACGTCGATCGTACCGAGCAGCCGCAGCGCGCCGCCGGGATGGATCTCGTAGCTGGAGATCTGCCGGGAGCGGCGCTGCCCGACGTAGAGGAACCGGTGCCGCGGGTCGACGGCCAGCGGCGCCGGCCCGCCGCTCACGGCCACCGGCTCCAGTGGTTCCACCGCGCCCGATTCGTGCAGGGTCAGCCGGGCGATGCGGTCGTCGTCCCGCAGGGAGACGAACAGGACCTGCGTCATGGCCTGTCGATCGTGATGCGGATGACGACGTCGTGCCGGAAGGGTTGCAGGTCGATGCGGGTGGCCGGTCCCCCTTGCACTCGTTCCAGCGGGACGGATCGCCCGGTGGTGGGGTCGAACCTGCTCACGGCGAGCGTCGCCTCCGGCAGATCCAGCAGCAGCGCTCCGCCGAGGGCCGTCCCGGCCTCGCCTGAACCTTCGTCCGGGGTCTTGTCCTCCAGGTCGCGCACGCCCGGGTACTCGCGCGAGTCGGCGACATACACGGAGTAGTCCGCTCCCGGGACGCCGAACACCACCGCGACCGTGTGCGGCGGCGCGGAACGCAGCTCCGCCGGCAGTGGCCGGCTGCGCACCAGGTCCAGGCCGTGCACGTAGGCCGACAGGTGCCGGAACCAGGATCGCAGGTGCTGCTGCGCGTCCGGCGTGCCCTCCTCCAGGAACGGCTGGATGGAGAAGTCGATCACGTCGTAGTGGGCGCCGCAGAGCAGGGACACCCAGGCGCGCTTGCGGTGCACGGTCCAGCCGTCAGGGTCACGGTACTGGCTGGCGACGTTGTCCTCGTCGTGATTGAGCGGCTTGCGCTCGGCATGGGCGGCCAGGGTCATGTCCCGGAACGCCTGCAGCCGGAGCTGCTTGCTCATGAAGTCGCCCAGGTGATGGTCGGCGCCGCGCAGCCGCGTCCCCGGCAGCGGATGGACGTTGACCACGTCGTAGTCCATCGCGTCGTAGCTGCGGTCGATGGTCTGCAGGAACGGCTTGTCCACAAACGCCTCCTGGCCGGCGATCAGGTGCCGTCCGGCGCCCTCGTGGTCGGCGTCGCGCACCGCCGCGATCAGATGGTCCAACCACTCGTTGACCTCGTCCACCAACGGCCCCTCGGTGGGCACCGCGCGGCCGCCCGGCTCGTTGCAGATCTCGTAGATGACGTTGTCGTAGCCGCGGGTCTCGGAGACGATGCGGCGCACGTGCGCGCGCTGCCGCTCGAACAGCGCCGGGTGTCGGATGCTCAGGTACTCGGGGGAGGGGCAGGGCGGCAGCCCGTTGACGTTGTTCAGAGCGTGCAGGGGGTTCAGCCGCCACACCGGATCGCCGTACGTGTTGCTGAGCAGCACCACCTCGACCATCACGCCCAGCTCGTCCGCCAGGCCGATGAAGCGGTGCAGGCGCTCGTAGAACTCGGGATTGTCGCGGTCCAGGTCGAAGCGCGGCTCGCTGTCCAGCGCGAAGCCGGGACCGGTGCGCGCGAACGGGGCCACGTAGTCGGGGCTGGGCGGCTTGCAGGTGGAGGCCGGGTTGATGGGCGTCTGCAGCTCTCGGAACAGCGTGAACAGCCGCGTGAGCGTCATGCCGTTGGCGGCGGCGTCGCGCAGGTAGCGCTCGAACCGGAACGGCCGGTTGAGCACCGCGCCGTAGTGCTCGGTCGCGGTCAGCAGGACCAGCGGGCGGCCGCGGAATTCGAACAGCTTGGGGTTGTCGGGATGGATGCGAACGGGTGCCATGGCAGGCGCATCATAGCTCCGACAGCGGGCGTTACATTCCCCACACCGTGACGGGCTCGCCCGTGCCGGGCGGGGCCTGACGGCGGAAGATCTTCTCCTCCCAGCTTCGCTCCGGCGACCGGTCGAACACGATCAGGTGGCCCGCTTCCGCCTCGCACCGGTCCAGGTAGCGGCGGGTCTGCTCCACCCCCTCTGCGATGGTCCGCTCCAGAGTCTTGCGCAGCACCTTGCACTCCACCACGAAGCGCCGCTCGCGTCCGCCCTGCGGCCACACGATCAGCAGGTCGGTGCGCCCGCGGCCCAAGGCGTACTCCCGCTCGATACGCCCGCCGCCGTTGACGATGCGCTGCAGGTGCGCCTGCAGCAGCAACTGCGGGCCAGCCTCGTGATAGCGCTCAAATCGCTGCACCCAGTGCTCGGAGTGCTCGCGGAAGAACGCCTGGAACGCCGCGATCAGCCCGTCGACGTCCAGGGTGCCCTCCGCGTCCATGTACCATGCCATCTGCTGCGGCAGCGTCTCCTGCACCGCGTAGTTCAGGTGCCGCGGCACCACCTCCGCGTAAATCGGGTTGGCGATGCGCGGCGTGCGAGGCAAGCCGCCGACGTCCTGAGCCACCAAGCCCAGGTCGCGGACGTAGGCGAGGTCTTCGGCCGAGCAGGAGACCTCGTCCGAGCCGGCCAGAATCGGTTCGATGACGCGCCGCACGCGCTCCTCGCGCAGCTTGTTCGCCAAGTCGTCGATGTGCGTATCGCGGCGCAGGATCAGCCGCTCCTGCGCCTCCCGGATGGCGTCCTCCGTGATCGGACGCGAGCGGTGGCGCCCCGGCTTGTGGCGGAAGCATGCGTCGTAGCACAGCGCGTTCACCAGCCACGGCTGGCCGGCCGTGCGCGTGCCGATCATCTCCCGCGCCCCCTCGGTGAACGCCTGCCCAGTGTCCGAGGTGTGCTGCGCCAGCAGTGACCGTATCTCCAGCTCCGAAAAGTCGCCCATCCGTAGCGACTCCGACTTGATGTTGAAGGCGCTGCCGCCGAGCACCATCCGATTCTCGGTGGTGGAGTGGATGCGATAGTCGCGCACGTCACGCACGCCGCAGAGGACGATGCTGTGCGGGAAGGCGGCCGGCCGCCGGTCGTAGCCGGCGCGCACCTGTCGCAGCACCGACAGCAGGGTGTCGCCCACGAGCGAGTCGATCTCGTCGATCAGAAGCACCAGCGGCGTCCGGTCCGCGGCGGCCCAGCGGCTCAGGGCGAGCCCCAGCGCGCCCATCGGTCCCGCGCTGTCCATGGCCGCGTGGCCGATGCCTTCCACCGAATCGTCGCCCAGCGTCAGGCTCGCCCGCAGTGCGAACTCGGAGAGCACTGCGCGCATCGCGTCCGTGACGTTCTCGCGGGCCGCCTGCCCTGCCTCGACATTGGCGTACACGCAGCGCCAGTCTCCCGCCTCGCCGCCGTTCAGGAGGTCGCGCAGCGCCAGCAGGGCCGAGGTCTTGCCGGTCTGCCGCGGCGCATGCAGCACGAAGTACTTCTTGTCGCGGACGAGGCCGAGTACCTCTTCGAGATCGATCCTCTCCAGCGGCGGGATGTGGTAGTGGTCCGCCGGATCGATGGGGCCTGCGGTGTTGAACTGGCGCACGGCTGAAGCCATTGTCGCGGCAGGTGGCGCGGCTGTCATCCTTGCGTGCGGGCAGGTACCGCTCAAGCTCGCCGCCGTCGGAACAACCGGATGGAGGGCACCGTGTCGAGGATCCATACTGGCGCCGTGGAGCGCACGGTGGCCAGACCTGCGGTTTTCAGCATGAACAACGCCGGTGTGAAGCGCGTGGTGCGGCTGCGCCGCAGGCGTGCGCGGGACCGGGAGCGGGCGTTCCTGATCGAGGGCTACCGGGAGCTGCTGCGCGCCGTGGAGGTGCGGCTGCCGCTGGAGACGGTCTACCATTGTCCCGCGTTCTACCTGGGCAGCAACGAGCCGGCGCTGCTCGAGCGGGCGGGCCGGGACTGCGGCGCCGATCTGGTCCCGGCCGACGACGAGGTGTTCGCCAAGCTCTCGTACCGCGACCGGCCCGACGGGTTGCTTGCTGTGGCGCCGATGCCGGACTGGACGATCGACGGACTGCCGGAACCGCCGGCCGACCCGCTCTACGTGGTCGCCACCGCGATCGAGAAGCCGGGCAACCTGGGCACCCTGCTGCGTACCGCGGACGCGGTGGGCGCCGTTGCGCTGATCGTCTGCGACCCGGTCACCGACCTGTTCAATCCCAACGTCGTGCGCGCCAGCGTCGGCACGCTGTTCACGGTGCCGGCGGCCCAGGCCGAGGCCGAGGCCACGCGGCGCTGGCTGGCCGCGCGCGGGGTGCGCACGGTCGTCACCACGCCAGCCGCCAAGCGCTGCTACACCGACCACGACCTCACCGGCGCCGTCGCCGTGGTGCTGGGCAACGAGCAGTTCGGCCTGGACCAGGCGTGGCTGACCGGTGCCGACGCCGCCGTCTCGATCCCGATGCTGGGCCGCGCCGACTCGGTCAACGTCGCCATGGCGGGAGCGGCGCTGCTGTTCGAGGCGCTCCGCCAGCGCCGTCAGGCATCAGCGGGCCGATGAGCTAAGCTACCCGCGCCATGGCGAGCGACCGACCCAACATCGTCCTGATCCTGACCGACCAGCATCGCGGCGACGCCCTGGGCATCGAGGGCCACCCGGTGCTGCAGACGCCCAACCTGGACTGGCTGGCCGCCACGGGAGCGCGCTTCAGCCGCGCCTATGCCGAGTGCCCGAGCTGCGTACCGGCGCGCCGCACCATGATGAGCGGCACGGCACCGGCGGCCAACGGCGCGGTGGGCATGGGTCCGGACCACGACTGGGCGCCGCCTCACTTGCTGGCCGGTGAGCTGACCGCCGCCGGCTACCAGACCGAGATGATCGGCAAGAGCCACGTGCGCGGCCGCGGGTCGAGCCGCTGGCGTTACGGCTTCGAGCACGTGCAGATCGCCGACAGCAGCAACACCGGCGACTACGCCGAGTGGCTGGCCGACCGCGGCGTGCGCGACCAGCACGCCGGCTACGCTCACGGGGTGGCCTCCAACGCCTGGGTGGGCCGGCCTCATCACCTGCCGGAGGAGCTGCTGCACACGTTCTGGGTCGTCGACCGCGCCATCCACTTCCTGGAGCACCGCGACGACGCGCAGCCGTTCTTCCTCAACCTGTCGTTCATCGACCCGCACCCGCCGTTCACGCCGCCGCGCCACTACTACGACCGCTACATCGGCCGCGACCTGCCGGTCCCGCCGGTCGGCGACTGGGCGCTGGACATGCCCGGCGGGCCGCTGCCGCGCAAGGGCGTCGATCCCAACGCCTGGTACATCGACCTGGACGAGTACGACCGCCGCTGCAGCCAGGCGGCCTACTACGGGATGATCAACTTCATCGACGACCAGATCGGGCGGCTGCTGCAGGTGATGAAGACGGAGCTGGCCGATACGGTGTTCCTGTTCACCGCCGACCACGGCGAGATGCTCGGCGACCACCACATGTTCCGCAAGTGCTGGCCGTACGAGGGCTCGGCACGGGTGCCGTTCCTGGTCAGCGGCCCACAGCGTGATCCGCTCTGCTCGGGCATCGTGTCGCAGGAGGCGGTCGGGCTGCAGGACCTGATGCCGACGATCCTGGACATCGCCGGCGCGCCGACCCCGGACTCGGTGACCGGCAGGAGCCTGCTGCCGGTCATGCGCGGCGAAGCGCAGACCGTGCGCGAGTACCTGCACGGCGAGCACGCCGGTCAGTACGCCTACGATCTGGGCCAGCACTACCTGACCGACGGCCACCGCAAGTACGTCTGGTACTCGCAGACCGGCCGCGAGCAGCTCTTCGACCTGGACGAAGATCCCGCGGAGCTGCACAACCTGGCGCCCGCCGGCGGTGCGGGGCTTGCCCGGTGGCGGTCACGCCTGGTAGACGTGCTGCGCGACCGCCCCGAGGGGTTCGTCCGCGACGGCGAGCTCGTCACCGGCCGCCCGCACGACCTGTTCATCCCCGGCTACGACCCCACGAAGCTGTATCCCTATCTCTGAGCAGCGGATGGCAAAGGACGAGAAGCCGACGAATGACCATCGGGCTCGGTTCGGCACGGTGCTCGAACGCCTCGCGGACGGCCGCTTCGTGATCACCGTTGAGCAGACGCAGGCCAGCCAGGCGCGCTCCTACCGGCGCATGCTGGACAAGGGACTGATCGACGCGGTGACGCTGCCGGACCTTCCGCTGGTCGGCCGCTTCCGCGACCTGCTGGCACGCCGCAAACCGGCCGCCCGCGGTCCGCGTGAGCCGCTGGAGCGGCGCATCGCCGGGGCGCTTGAGAAGAGCGCCGAGCCGGTGTTCACGGTGTCGGCCAGCCTGCGCACCGCCGGCATGGTGGCGCGGCGGGTGGCTGCGGCGCGCGCCGGCGGTTCGGTGGCGCTGCTGGTGCTGTCGGGAGGTGGCTTGGTGCGCCGCCTGTTCGGGATCGTCAAGCTGGGCTGGCTGCTGCCGCAGAACTCGTTCCGCATCCTGCGCGCGATCCGGCGTGCGCATCCCGATCAGCCGCTGTGGGCGGTCGAGAACCCGATCCTGCCCGGGCCGGCGGCGCGCGCGCGCCGCATGCAGCGCAAGATCGACGCCGGCGCGCAGGTGATCCTGACGCAGCCGCCGTTCCTGTGGGGCCGGTTCACTCGCTGGCTGGCCGAGGTCGAGCGGCTCGGCGTGACGGCGCCGATCGTCTGCGGCGTGCCGGTCATCACCTCGCCACTGTCGCTGCGCACGTGGCTGTTCTTGGTCGGCTTCACCGGATCACACCCGGAGACCGACGCCCTGCTCGACCGTCTGCGGAAGGCGGATGCGCGCGGCAAAGCGGCCGAGGAGGGGATGCGCTACACCGTCGAGCTGCTCCGGCGGCTGCGCGCCACTCCCGGCGTGGCCGGCGTGCACATGATGCCGATCTTCGCCTGGCGGCGCTTGGAACGGGTCCTCACGGCCGCCGGACTGGCCGCCGCCGACCGGTTGGCGGCGGATGGGGCCGACAGAACATCCACCGAAGCATAGGATCAATGCATGCGACCTGACCTGAATTCACAGGTGCACCTGCAAACGCTCGCGTCGTTCAGCAGACGTCATTTGTTCTATTTGCCGCCGAAACCGTGGAATCGACAGTTGCCACTTGTCTCCAATGCCGAGACTATACTCCTTAACAAATCCTTGCGCCGACGGGTACTCCATATGGATGTCAGGATGGATGAACTTGACGATCGCACATGCGACAGTCTGCATCTTACTTCCTGATGGAGCGATCAAGACCCTGTGGCTTGATGAGAGTTTCCAATACAATTCAAGGAGAACACCGACCGTCTCCCTGTAGTCCAGAGTCGACGTAACCCGCGCAGGCAATGGATCAGCGCCCGATGCACTTGGGCACAACGGATTATCTTCCTCCCACTCCCCTCGGAGCTTTTCGTGAATCCATGCCATGGCATCTTCCCGCCAAGAGTGTTTAGGCGGGCGCCCATTGATAAGAAACAGTCGCGCCGGATACACAGTGTTGAGTAGCGTCTGGGTAAGCACGTCGTGAAACGACATGAACGCGATGGCAGCTGTTGGTTGACCTTGCATCGACACGCTGGAGAGCGACTCCACGCGAACGACTCCATGGACCCCCGTATAGATCTGCAAGGACGGCCTATGAACCTCATTGGTTTCCTTAGCCGAGTGGAACTCTTCCGCCGTCGGTTTGTACTCCGCCGCCTCTGCATACCATATCTCCAAGTCGACGTCCATAGTGCGACAAATATTGAGTATGATGATGGATGCCAGTTTTGACATCGTCGAAATGTCAACGATTACTCGACTACGGTTGCAACTCGTCAAGTATTGACGAAAAGACTCCTCGAATCCCGCCGGTCCAAAACGATCGTATACGAGAGTTACTATCTCCGATATCCCAGCTATCTCCAGTAGCGAGCGTATCTCGGCGATTCTGTTTAGAGAATTGGCCGGTCTATAGTCCAGCATAACCGCGCTTGTGTCCCCGACGGACTCCAGGCTTCGCACGAAAGCTGTTGTCCGTTCCTCGAATCCGGGAGCAATGACGAGTAGATCCCCAGTGCGCATGTCTGCCCCGCATGCCAACTCCAAGTTCGGAAGAGCATCATCGATGTAATCCGCACGCCCAGCATTTAGGTTCATAGGAGAGCGTCTGTTCCTCCTCTGCCGTTCACTATCTGAACTGGGTCAGAAACCGGCGAGATCGTTGTACTCAGGGTCTACGGGGTCAGCTCCATCGTGAAGGGAAAGCTCCAACTGCCCTTTGTCCCGTGGCTTCCAAGTACCGAGTCGATAAGAGTTCCTAAATTGATCCGGTGAAAGCAGCAACAGCCGGAACTCATCACAGGTAAGCGGCACGCTATCACGTTTCGAAAGAGCAAGTGTGCAGTAGGGGATCAAAAGGCGTCTTAGGAAAAGACGCGGCACAAAAGTTCCTCGCACGCTCTTCCCTCGGCTGTCTCTGATGAATAATCCATAACGCACCAAATCTCTGTAAATCTCGCGTGCTAGTCCGTCTATGCGGAACTCATCGACCACCTCAATGCGAAAGGCCATTCGCGGGACATCGCGAGTCTTTCCATTCTCCAAAATCTGATATGTGGGTCCGTGGAGAAGAGCCTTAGCCGCGACGACGAAAGACTCCACTATTGCCTTGAGGTGTTCGCCGTATTCTCCGGAAAGCCTAAAGTCCGAGTCCTGTCGACGCGCTTCGCTGAGAAGCCGAGACACTTCTTGAGGCCGCGTCGGTTGGTTGCGTTCATGGGCCGTGAGCCACTCTCCACCACGGTTCCGGAGGACGCTGTCTTGGCGTTGCGGATCTATCGGAATCGATATCTCCGAATCACCGGAGGGCGTGGACGAGCTTGACGGTTGATCCACGATATCGGCGATGAGCTGAATCATGGTTCGTGTGTCCCCCGACCAAAGGCTCGAAAACACGTCTTCTCCCCAGTACAGCACACGTGGCCTTGACCGACCTCGGCGCTGCGTGGTCCCGCCCGGCGGAGTCTCTGTTCGCGTTGCGTCTGAGTTCCGAGTCCTCAAGCGCCGTGCGAACTCCGTTTTGCTCATCTTGGCGTTCCCTAGAAGAGCCTCCAAGGTAGCGGCGGTGGAGGGAATCCTCGAATCGGTGGAGAGCCGGCGAGAGAATACATCATTCAAGAAGCTGTTCCGCTCCTCTTCTGGTAAGAATAACGACTCCTCGCCGACGTCCACGAGTTGATAGTCATCTCCGTCCTCCAAAGTCTTGCCGCTTGAGTCAGCGGGCAAAAAAGTGCTCCAGGACTCGGTAGCCACCTTGGCGAGAAACTGCGATGATCGCTGGAACAAGAGCCGATTAAGAACTTTCTGCATGGACTCGCAAATACGGGGAGTGGAGTAGTCGTCGACGAACATGAATATCGGACGGGAATCGATCCACGGGCAGCAGTCCGGAAGTAGGGAGAACAAGTCCGGTAGCCATCGATGTTGGGAAAGATAGCGCCATCCGGGAAACGTCGCCTCACCCTTGGTCGTTGGGAAGCCCCACTTGATCTCCTCCAACATCGTGCGAAATCTCTCCAGCGCGTTCTCGCCTTCTACAAGGGGCTGATTGGCAGAGGGCGACACAAACCACTCTCGAACCCGGTCAAGAAGAAACTCCGATGCTCCATATCTATCGCTTGCGGCATACGCAGACTGAACTGCAAGAACCTCGGAGAGTACGCAAAGGTTGGCGTAACAGGTGAGGCGCTGGATGTCGAGCGTCGTGGGTGTGTCTGGATACTTGGCAAACGCGTCGGCAAAGTCGTTTGCATTCACATAGAAGGCTACGAACTCTCCGCCGGCGACCTCACGCACGGGCCCGCACTCGACGGCCAGACGTTCGCTTAGGCGTTTCAGTAACATAGTCTTGCCGCATCCGCGCGGACCGGTCAAAACGGTCGGGATGTCGAAAGAGAGAATTCTTGATCGAGCGGGGACGGAGGGGACAAAGAGTCGCCTCCACACCTCCCAACGATCTCCAATCATCTCGCTTACCTGGAACTGACCCACGCTGGAGTTGAATCGACCTCGATCGTTCGCCGACGGAGTGCTCCGGTAGTCGGTCGTGGCGGCTGGCCTGCCGGCGCCCGCGTCGCGCTTGATTTGAAGGAGTGTCTGGAGCAACTGTAACGGTGGCTCGCGGTCAGTGAGTAGGGGTTCACGAAGGATCTTGCGTAGGAGGGATGTTGAATGAGTCAGAACGGTACGGTCTGCCGCGCTTGCGTGATGGTAATCAAGATGTTCGGTCATGAGGAGCTACCATCAAGAGGTGTGTAAACGAAAAAGGCGGCGCCCTGTAGAATCCTGAAATCACCACAACATCAGGAGGACACCGCCGTGGAAGAGTTGGTCACGAAGGACAGCACCCAGTCAAGCGCGTGCTGGCAGGCCATGGAGGAGATGGCGCGGCACCACGTTCAGCAGTGGCTGCAGGGATTGCTTGAGGACGAGGTGACGCAGTTTCTCGGCCGAACCCGCTACCGTCGCCGAGATGAAGGGGAACGCGGATATCGCAACGGCTACGGCAAGCCGCGGCAGCTGACGACACGGGCCGGCACGGTGACGGTGCGTCGGCCGCGCGTACGAGGGCTGGAGCAACGCTTCGAGAGCGCGCTGCTGCCGCTGTTCGCGCGGCGCACGCCGGAGGTCAACGACGTGCTGCCGGAGCTGTACCTGCACGGTCTGGCGCTGGGAGACTTCGAGCTGGCGCTACGCGGGCTGTTCGGCGAGGAGGCGCCGCTGTCGGCGAGCACGGTGGCACGGGTGAAGGAACGCTGGCACGCCGAGGCGGCCGCGTGGCAGGAGCGCAGCCTGGCGGACCTGGCTCTGGTGTACCTGTGGGTCGACGGCGTGTATGTCAAAGCGGGACTGGAGAAGGACAAGGCGGCACTGCTGGTGGCGATCGGCGGGCTGGCCGACGGGCGCAAGGTGCTCATCGCGCTGCGCAACGGGTACCGGGAGTCGACCGAGAGCTGGAAGGGGATGCTCAGGGATGCCCGGCAGCGGGGTCTTCGCTGTCCGCGGGTGGTGATCGGCGACGGGCACCTGGGGATCTGGGCGGCGCTGCGGGAGGTGTATCCGGACGCCGATGAGCAGCGGTGCTGGAACCACCGGATCGTCAACGTGCTCGACCAAGTGCCGAAACGCTCTCAGGAGGAAGCGAAGGGGAAGCTGCGAAAGATCGCCTACGCCAAGACACTCAAGGAAGCCGAAGAACGCCGGCGATCATTCCAGAGCTGGGCACGAAGCGAGGAGCTGCAGCGGGCGGCCGAGTTGATCGAGGAGGACTGGGAGCGGATGGTGAGCTACTACGGGTATCCGCGAGCTCACTGGCGGCACCTGCGGACGACCAACGTGATCGAATCACCGTTTGCGGCGTTGCGGTTACGGACCGACGCGGCCAAGCGGTTCAAGAAGGTAGCGAACGCCACCGCGGTGATCTGGAAGATGCTGCTGGTGGCCGAGACGAAGTTCCGGAAGCTGAACGGGCCGGAGCTACTTCACGATGTGTGGGAGGGAGCCGAATACCGAGACGGAGTTCGAGTCGACGAGCATCAGGAGCGGGACGCTGCCTGACTCGTTTACACACCTATTGACAGGACCTCGTCATGAGGTTGAATATGCCCGCAAGACCCGCGTAGTCGTCCTTTGGAGTTTGCGTAGTTTCCGTTGCTCCATATCCGAAATCGGAGACAAAGATCGGCAGCCTAGGTTGAAGGTCGTCGTCCAGGCGTCCAAAAGACTCGTCTCCGATTAGTATGTTGCCAGCGTGAAGATCTCCATGCCGAGTCACGCCTCGTGCGCTGCATGCATGGAGTACCTTGAGTATCTGCTCTACGACGGCCATTATGAAACTTACCGGAACGCGGTGTACTTGTCTCATGTAATCTGTGAGATTCCGGCCTGGTGAGATGTAGTCCCAAACAGTATATTGCGCAGGTTCGTCGCGTCCGCCAGAACGGATCATACTTGCGCCGATATCGTGGAAATGAACTACACCATCTATCGATTGGAGTCTGGCGACCTTCCGAATTTCGTTGTCCCATCCAGCCTTGAGTTCGCCAAACGTAAGTTTGAGTGCATAGGTAACTTGCGAGACATCCAAGCGCTCGGCGCAATACACGTATCCGATGCGCCCGTTGCCGAGAAATCGCGTGAGGCGATATTTGCGGTCTACGTGTTGCTCTGATAGACCGCGTCGCCACGCTTTGAGCTGCTCCTTAGTCATCGCAATCGCTGCTTTGGTTGATCCTGATTTGTGGATTGCTTCATGTAGATGAAGACGGTCTCGTTCTTGGTGCCTTGGCAGGTTCGACGGGAGCGTCGGAGATCGGGTATAGCGTCCTCCACAATCGCCTCAATACGAAACTCCCGCAGTGCGGGAAGAGTAGCAAAGATCCGCTCGGTGACGTCCGCAGTTCTCCCGGCGGTTCCGCGGCCTCGGGTAGCGTCTCCCAAAACTATCACAAATCTTCCACCGGGACGGACGCGAGGCGCCAAACGAGCGAACACTGCCTTCATGAGGCTGGAAAATGCAGCGAGTCTGTTCTTCGCAGTTAGCTCTATCCCGTCTGGAAGTCCGCGCTGGAGAAACCATAGCCGCAATCGGTTATCCCGAACGTAGTCTAGTTCATTCATGTACGGTGGGCTAGTAATGACCGCGGAAATCGGTTTGGAGACGTTCAATTTGCGGGCGTCCTGGAATTGTACGTGGCGGGGGACACAATATGGCAGTGGGGTGCGACGGTATGTTCTACGGACTTTACGGAGCAACCGCGGGAGAACTTCGCGTTCCTCGTATAGCTGGGGGTGGGTGTGACGAGGGAAACTACGGTCCCGGAGGTACGGTACTAGGTGGCTGGCTGGATAAGACAAGAATCCGGGGCGCTGATGGTGAAGGATTCCGAGAAGGCAGGACATGAGAAAGTGACTGTTGCTTGCGCGACATGCGTCTCGGAATGCGAGGGCGGAAATCAGTGTGTTAGGATGGAAAAAAGATTGTACCCAAGGAGGCACAGTGTCCAGACGTTGGTCGGGGACAAGGCCTCGGGAAAGAGTCCACACGGTCTGTAGTTGACGCTCTGCGCTTTGTATCGTCGACGGGGGAAACAGTTTGGCTCTGGTCAAAGATACAGCGTAGGGGTTCCAGTCACTGGCTACGACGGTGCGTCCTTGAGCAGCAGCTTCTAGGGCGATCGTGCCGCAGCCGCAAAACGGGTCGACGACGAAGTCTCCGTCGTTAGTCCATGCGTTTACCAAGTGTTGGGCGATTGAGGCTTTCATGCGTCCGATGTAGGGGGCGATTTGGTGAAGGGTATAGGATGTCGCGGTGTCGGCGCCGTGTGACCATGTAGGAGCTTGGTGGAGGTGTGGTTCGTTAGACGGCACGGAGACTCTGTAGTATGGATTGGGGCTGCGCGTCAAGTGGGTGGGATGGACGTGCTCTTGGGAAATGCTGCAAGACGGGCCGGAGTTCACCTTGGTGATTCGGCGTAGGAGTAGATTGGATGGTGGGATCTGGACGTCGAGGGGATGGGGTCGTTCAGTTCCGCTATATAGGCACGGGCAGGGCGATCGAGACGGGCAAATAGGGAGAGAGACTTTTGTGAACTCTGGGAGTGATCGATGGTGGAGCGAACTCGCGGCGGAGATAGCCCTCTGGATGAGCCGGGGCCAGCGGCCGGGCTCAGGTTCGAGGCCCGCTGCCCGAGGCGCCTGCCGATCTCGCTCAGACGACGGCATACGGAGCGGATGAGCGGGAGCATACCAACGCTGCGGGCACGGCGCCCGGCGGATGCGCGTGACCTTGATGATCTCGCGGGCGCGGCCGTAAGGTCCGCCGAGATAGTAATGCTGCACAGAAACACTACTCGTGAAGCTTAGTGTTTGTTGACTGGTGGAGCGCTCGCGTCATGGCCGGACATGGACGCCTATCTCCTTTGTGCTCGGCTCGGGCGACGGGTCGAACACGATCAGGTGGCTAGCCTCCGCCGTGCAGCGGTCGACACAGGCTCGCGGCCGCTCGAATCTCTCTGCGATGGTCCGTTGGCTCGGGGCGACGAACCTTGCACTACATTGCGAAACGGCGTTCGCGCGGGCCCTGTGGCCACGCGATTGGCAGTTCGTTGCTCCTACTCCCCAGCCCGTAATCTTGCTTGATGCGCCCGCCGTTGTTGACGCTCCGCTGGAGGTGCGCCTTGCAGCAGCAACTGCGCGCCGGCCTCGTGGTGCCGCTCGATGCGCTGAACGCGTGCGTGTAGTGCTCGCGGAAGAACGCCGTGATCAGCCCCTCCGCGTCCAGCCGGCCGTCGGCGCCTACTGCCGCCATCTGTTGCGGCAGCGTTCCTGTACCGCGTGGTTCAGATGGCGCGGGATCACCTCGGCGTACATCGGGTTGCGATGTGCGGTGGGCCGCAATCCGCCTGTGCCACCAGTTCCCGGTCGCGGACGTAGGAGAGGTCCTTCGTCCGAGCACGGGGACTCGACCGCGTCGGTCAGGATCGGCTGCACTACGCGCCGCGGCGCTGCGGGTGCTGTCGGGAGGGGGTCTGGTGCGCCGCCTGTTCCGGATCGTGAAGCTGGGCTGGCTGCTGCCGCTGAACTCGTTCCGCACCCCGCGCGCGCATCGCGACCAGCCGCTGTGGGCGGTAGAGACCCGATCCTGCCGGAGCCAGCGGCGCGCGCCCGCCGCATGCCGCGCAAGGTTGCCGCGGGCGCGGCAGATGATCTCAGGTAGCCGCCCTTCCTGTGGGGCCGTTTCACGCGCTGGCGGGCCGAGGTCGAGCGGCTCGGCGTGACCGCGCCGATCGTCTGCGGCGTGCCGGTCATCACCTCGCCGCTGTCGCTACGCACGTGGCTGTTCCGGGTCGGCTTCGCCGGCTCGCACGCGGAGACCGACGCCCTGCTCGATCGCCTGCGGGAGGAGGATGCGCGTGGCGAGGCGGCCGAGGAGAGGATGCCCTACACCGTGGAGCTGCTCCAGCGGCTGCGCGCCACCCGCGGCGTGGCCAGCGTGCACATGATGCCCATCTTCGCTTAGCCGCGGCTGGAGCGGGTCCTCACGGCCGCTGGCTTGGCACCGGAGGACCGATTGGCCGCAGACGGGCATAATGCGGCCGGCAAGCGATGACGACTCCGACGATATTCCAAACCTGCCGCCCGCGCGCCGACGTGCTCACGGGCAGCGTTTCGGAGGCGGACTTCGCAGCGGACTTGGCGCAGGTCATCGCCGGCCGCGCGAGCGAGGAGTATGGCGACCCGGCCCGCTTCTTCGCCCGGACGTGGCCGACCCGCGGGCTCACGAATCTCCTCGCCAACGTGTGCCGGCGGCTCAGCGGCGCCGGTGGCGAGGCGGCTGCGATCTTCCGGCTCGACACCTCGTACGGCGGTGGCAAGACCCACGGCCTGATCGCCTTGGCGCATGCCGTGTCCGGGGGCGCGGACGTAGCTGGGATCGACGAGTTCGTCGATCCGACCCTGCTGCCGGCGGCTCCCGTGCGGGTCGCCGCGTTCGACGGCGAGAACGCGGACCCCGCCAACGGACGCGCGATGGGCGATGGCGTCCTTGCCCACACTCCCTGGGGCGAGATCGCTTTCGCTCTTGCCGACAAGGCCGGCTACGAGCGGTTTCGCAACAGCGACGAACGGGGCATCGCGCCGGGCGCGGAGACCCTGCGCGAACTGTTCGGTGGCCGGCCCACCCTGATTCTGCTCGACGAACTGTCGGTCTACCTGCGCAAGGTCCAGCGCGTCGACCACGCGCGAGACCAATTGACAGCGTTCCTGACCTCGCTGTTCAAGGCGGTGGAGAGCGAGCCCAGGGCGGCGCTGGTGTATACGCTCGCGATCGGCAAGGACGGCCGCGCCGCCGATGCCTACAGCGAGGAGAATCAATTCATCGGCGATCGGATGGCGGAGGCGGAGAGCGTGTCGGCGCGCAAGGCGACGCTTCTCAACCCGACTGAAGAGGACGAGACCATCCAGGTCCTGCTCCGGCGCCTGTTCGAACGGATTGACGACGATGCAGCCGTGTCCGTGGTAGCCGGCTACCAGGAACTGTGGGCCGCCCATGGCAACACGCTGATCGGCGAGGCCGTTCACCCGCAGACCGCCGAGACGTTCCGCGCGAGCTATCCGTTGCATCCCGAGGTACTGGAAACCCTCACCGGCAAGACGGCGACCCTGGGCAACTTCCAGCGGGTGCGCGGCATGCTGCGGCTGCTGGCGCGCACCATCGCCCACCTGTGGCAGATGAAGCCGGCGGACGCGACCGCCGTGCATCTCCATCATGTCGACCCCGGCTACGAACCGATTCGGCAGGAGATCGTCACCCGCCTTGGGCAGACTGCATACTTGCCGGCGATCGCCAACGACGTTGCCGCCGGCGGGTCGGATGCGCGCGCGCTCGCACAGGAGATCGATGCGGCCCACCACGGCGGCATGCCGCCCTACGCTGCCTATGTGGCGCGCACTATCTTCATGCACACCCTTGCATTCAACGAACCGTTGAAGGGTGTGTCCGCGGAACGCCTCCGTTACTCGGTGCTCGGGCCGGCGGCCGACATCAGTTTCATCGACCAGGCGCGCACGCGGTTCGTGACCGATTCCGCCTATCTCGACGACCGCCCGGGCGCCCCGATGCGGTTTCTGGCCGAGGCAAACCTGCGCCAGATCATTCGCCGCGAAGAGCAGCACGTGGAAGCCGCCGACGCGCGCGCCGAACTCAACGACCGCATCCGGCGGGTGTTCTCTGGGAAGACCTTCGAGGCGATTCCGTTCCCGGGTGGCCCATTCGACGTGCCCGACGAGGTCGGCGACGGGCGACCGCGACTGATCGTGGTCGCCTACGACGGCGTGGCGATTGGAGCATCGGTCGACAGCGTGCCGGAGTTGGTCGAGCGTATCCATACCAGGCGTGGTTCGGATGGCGCCCAACTCCGGGCGCTGCGCAACAACCTGGTGTTCGTGGTGGCGGACGACGCCCGCAAGGAGGAGATGCGGCGCGCCTCGGTGCGGCGGTTGGCCCTGCTGGCGTTGAAGCGGGCGGATCGACTGGCGGACTTGGCCGAGCATCAGCAGGAACAGATTCGCCAGTTCGAGGCCGGCTCCGAACACGCACTGGCGATCGCCATACAGCAGTGCTACCGGCACATCTTCTATCCCTCCCGCAATCGGGTCGGGGTGAGCGGCGCCGATCTGGCCCACTCGGCAATCGAGCTGCCGGCGACCTCCGATCAGCCGGGCGCCGGGCAACAGCAGGTGCTGCGCGCGCTGCGCGAACTCGGCAAACTGCGGATGTCTGAGGACGAACCGGATTCGCCGACGTACGTCCGCGACCGCACGCCGCTCAGGCACGGCGAGATCACCACGCTGGCGCTGCGCGAAGAGTTCCGCCGCGACCCGGCGCTGCCGATCCTGTCCGGCGACGACCTGTTCGTCCGGGGCGTCCGGCGCGGTGTCGAGCAAGGCGACTACGTCTACCGCCGCGGCGAGTTGTTGTGCGGTCCCGGCGACCCGGCGGTCAGCATCCTGATCGATGAGCAGGCAATGGTGCTGACCATGGCATACGCCCGCAATCGCGGCATCTGGCCGCGCCCTACGCGCGACACGGGGACTGACGACCACGGACAGGAGGCCATGCAGGGCGGCGGCGAGAGTCCGGGTATCCGTGATCCGGAACCGCCACGCCGGGATGATGAAGGAGACTCGCCGCGCGAGGCCCCGGCGTCAGTTACTGCCGAGGGGGTGCTCCGGGACGCGCTGGTGCAGCTTTGGGAGCAAGCTCGCGCGCAGCGGATGGAGAAGGTCGGGATGCTGTCGATCCGCATGTTCGAGGCCGGCGATGCGTTCCGGTTGCTCGGCGCCGTCGGCGCGGTGCCCGGCGCCAGCAAGGAGGTCCGGTTCACTGGAGGCTACGAAACCCGCGACGGTGGATCCTTCGAGTTGGACTTCACCGGTCCGGTTCCGGACGCGCAGCCGGTCAAGGAGTTTCTGGAACCCCAGCTCCGCGCGGCGCAGTCACAGAACCTGGAAGTCGCGTTCGCGCTGACGTTCGATGGTGGACTGGTGCTGCAGGGCGATGCGGCGGAACGGCTCAGCGACCGACTGTCGCGATTCGCGAGCGGCGCCGCCTACGTATCCGCCTCCGCGGAGGCGCACGCGTGACGGCGAATCTACTGCGAACGACGGCGCTCGACGCTCCGGAGTCCGCCCCTCGGTATGAGCTGCGTGTGCGTCGTTACGGTCCGGCTGACACGGAATACGCAATCTGGCAGATTCCGTCCTTGGCAATGCCGCAACTGACCTCTGCGCGGCGCGTCGCTCGTCTGCGCGGGCCCAATCTGGACCTCATCGAGCACCGGGTGTTGCGCCTGCTGGCGCAATCGGGTGTCAGGTTCGGTCCGGACTCCGGCGATGGGAAGGGGGGCTACCGTGTGCCCGAAGACGTCGCGCTGGTGCTCGGGCTCCTGTTCCGCGCCCTGGCGCCGATGAGAAACCGCGCCAACATGCGTGCCGTGGTCGAGGGCATAGAGACCATGCGCCACGAGGAAGCAGCCTACTGGGCGGGAATGGCGATCCACCGCCGCCATCCGCGTCGCGTGCTGATGGCGCTGCGCATCCTGCTGACCGACGGCGCGACCTATAACGCGTCACCCCCCCTTAGGTCCGGGTCGTCGCGCTCGCCCGAGCGGACAAAGGGGTAATACCGTGAGGATTCAACCGGAAATCGACGGCGTGTCAGTCGTGCTTCGCGGAAACTTCAATCCGTCGATCTTCACACCGGCTTGGTTCGTTTTGCATCAACTGCTCCCGAACACCGCCGCCGACACGGCAACGTTGCAGGTCGCCCATCCGCAGGTGACCCAGTTTTCCTTCGACTGGCTCTCTCTGCAGGTGACGACCGATACGTTCGTAGCGGACACCGCCCAGGCGCCCCACATCCGCGTGCGCGACCTTGTCCTGCGGGTGTTCAAGGAACACCTCCACCATACGCCGCTCAAGCTGATGGGCCTTAATCGAAACGTTCACGTTCCGCTAACCCCGGCTGAGCGGGATCGGATCGGCAGAAGGCTGGCTCCGGTCGAACCGTGGGGGCGTTATGTGGAGGAACTCGGATTGGACGGCGAGTCTGGTGGAATGACGACGCTCAAGATGTCTCAACTCCAGCCGAACGGCCGTCCGGCCGGCAGCCAGATCAACATCACGGTAGAACCGTCCAATCGGATTGGCGGCGGTCGCGTGGGTGTCTACGTTCAAGTAAATGACCAATATGCGATTGCGAAGGATGACCCTTCGAATGGCCAGGAACTGTTACGGGCCCTGGAGGACAAGTTCGATTCTTCCCTCATGCTCAGCGAATCCATAGTTGACCATGTAGTGTCTCTGGCAAAAGAGAGTCAAGGATAGTGGAAAGCAGCCAAGCTACCAGCGCGTACGACTTCCACGCTGGGAACAGTAGTCCCCAGACAGATCGCCTTCAGGCGCCACCCGTCCACCTGCAGCGGCCCACGGGAGTCGTATCGGTATCAGGGGATGCAACATCCGCCGACGTGCTTGGTAACGAGGTAGCGTTGCACTCATCTTCAGAACCTGCGCAGGACGGTGGGGGCGCTGTCCCTGGCGTGAGTGTGCCACCAATACCATCGTCGTTTCCGGCGTACGCTACATTCCACGCTCTACAGGAGTGGGAAGGGCATGTGCTCGAGATCAACGGCGACGAGTTCGTGGCGGGGTTGGTTGACCTGACGCCGAACTCGTCGCGAGAAGAGGAAGAGGCGATCATCCCGTTGACCGAGATAGCCGATGGCGATGCGGCCGCGTTGAGTGTAGGCTCGATCTTCCGTTGGGTGATCGGCTACGAGCGCTCACGTTCCGGTACCAAGAGACGTGTTTCCCAGATCGTGTTCCGTGATCCCCCCCGGATCACCGACCGCGACCTGCAGCAAGGCAGGGAGTGGGCGCGCAAGATAAGACGCGCATTCAAGTTGTGAGAGAAGGGGGCGCCCCCCCAAGGGATGACGAATTTGAGCTGACCCTTCTCGGTCCCGGGTACGGTGAGAGCGTAGTCATGCACGTTGGCGCGGGTGTCTGGGTGCTGGTGGACTCTTGCGGCCGTGTTGATGCCCCGGCCGCATTGGAGTATCTGGCGAATGTCGGCGTCGATCCTGCCGAGGCTGTAAAGCTCATCGTGGCTTCGCATTGGCACGACGACCACATACGCGGTATAGCGCACCTCGCTCACACTTGTACCGGCGCGACATTCTGCTGCTCCACCGCACTCTGCACGGATGAGTTCCTTGAGGTATTCGCTCTGGAGGAGCACCATTTCGCTGCTCTCGGTTCCGGGGTTCGAGAGATCTACGATGTGTTCTCCAGACTCGAAGAGGTGGGATGGTCACCGAGACTGGCGCTCGCCAACCGCCGCGTCTTCTCCAACGGTTTGTGCCACATCTGGTCTCTCTCGCCCGCTGACGACGTAGTCCTCGACTCCATGCGGGCCATAGCCGGTCTCGTGCCGAAGGGAGGCCAGACTGGAACCAGGCTACGCAGTCTCTCACCCAATGAAGTTGCTGTCGTGCTGTGGGTTGAAGCCGGTGGAATCAGGGTGTTGCTCGGCTCCGACCTCGAACGGCGCGGTTGGGCCAAGATACTTCAGGACGATGCGCTGCCGACCGGAACAGCATCGGCGTTCAAGGTATCCCACCACGGCTCCGAGAGCGGCGACGAAGCAGGGATCTGGCAACGAATGCTGGATGATGATCCCTTGGCAATTCTGGCTCCGTGGCGAAGGGGTAACCGGTCGCTTCCAACCGACGACGACGTTCGGCGAATCCTGAGTCGAACCCGCGACGCCTACACCACGGCGAAGAACTACCCAGTCCGTCCGCCTCACAGGAACAGTGCGGTCGAGCGCACGATTCGCGAATCCGGGATCGCACTACGACGGACGCCACCGCCGGGTGTCGTTCGCCTACGTCGTGCGATCGCGCCGCGCACGCAGTGGCGGGTCGAACTGCTGGGCGACGCGTGCCACCTCAGTGACTACGTGGCGGCCCCGGCTGGCGAGCGTTGAGCAACGAGTAGTGGGAAATGGATGAGTACGGATGATGTCAGACTGATCGAGCGCTGGTTGCCGATTGCGGCAATCGGAGAAGAGAGCGTCCGCGAGCGGCGTTCGATGACGGCGCTGCCTCCTACCTACTATCTGCACGTGTGGTGGGCACGGTTCCCGCTGGTGGCGTCGCGGGCGGCGATTCTTGCATCGCTGTTGCCCGCGGACGCTGACCGAGATAAGTTTCTTCACGTTCTTGGTATCCGCGGTGATGCCGTGGGCGCGCGCGTCGCAATTGACCGGGCTAGAAGGGAAGGCGTCCGCATCGACAACCCCTACGATTATGACCGTGCGTTCAGTTACTGCCCAACGAAGAGTGATTCGGAATGGTTGAACGGAATGGTTGGAGCATCACTTGACAGGGTTTCGGTTCTTGACCCGACAGCGGGGGGTGGCAGCATCGCTTTCGAGGCGACGCGGCTCGGTCTCTCCAGCTTTGCTAGCGATCTCAATCCCGTGGCAACTCTACTACTGAAGGCTACGATTGAGTGGCCATCGAGCTTCTACGATGGCATTGTGGATGAATTCACGGACTTGGCTGCGGAACTGCGTCGGCGTATCGATCACAGACTTGGCAGTTGCTTCCCTCAGCGAGATCTTCCAACTCGTGTCGACCTGACCTACCTCTGGGCGCGGACGGTTACCTGTCCCTATTGCGACGGGTTGGTACCGTTGTCGCCGAACTGGCGGCTGACGCCGGACGGAACCGGCATAAGGCTTGTGCCGCATCTCGGTAGTGGGCCGGGGGCGAGGGGCCGCGTCTGTTCGTTTGAGGTTGTCAACTCGGCTCGAGAACAGTCGTCGGGCACGGTGGCGCGCGGCGACGGGGTCTGCCCGTATGCGGACTGCGGGCGCGTGATCGATGGGGATGAGATCAAGGAGCAGGCCCAGTCGGGTCGCATGGGGGACCAGCTCTTTACCGTGGTGTACAAGGAGCGGGTGCTGACGACGACCAAGACGGGGAGGACCCGGGAGAAGTGGGTGCGGCGGTATCGGGCGCCGCGGCCCGAGGACGACAACAGCGTCGAGATCGGCGCACGGTTGGCGGACAAACTGCCGGAGTGGGAGGCCTTCGACATCGTCCCGAGTGAGAAGTTCCCCGAAATGAGCAACGACGATCGGCCCATACAATATGGGATGCCGCTTTGGCGGGACCTGTTTTCGCCGAGGCAGCTCCTCTGCCACGGCACCGGCGTCGAGGTGTTTCGCGAACTGCTGGAGGCCGATCGTGCGGGCGGGAAACTCACCGAGGTGCGGCGGGCGGCGTACGGATATTTGGCGCTATCACTCGACAAGCTGCTCAATTACAACTCCCGTATGTCGGTGTGGATGCCAACTCGTCAGGTCGTAGCCAACACCTTTAACCGCCACGACTTCGCATTCTGCTGGTCACATGCCGAGATGGCCCCGCTCGTCGTGGGGTTGGGCTACGACTGGGCGTTAGAGCAGACCGCCAAGTGTATCGGCGAACTGGTCGCTCTGGTCCGCTCAGAAGCGGGTAACGTCACCGATGGGTTGTTCGCGGATGTCGGCGGCACCACTGCTGCAAGACCGCCCGTCACGATCACCTGCAAGCCGGGCGACAGCTTGGACCACATCGGCGACGGCACCATCGACCTGGTAGTCATGGATCCTCCTTACTACGACAACGTGATGTACGCAGAGCTGGCCGACTTCTTCTACGTTTGGCTGAAGCGCACCGCCGGTCACGTGTTCCCGGAGCTGTTCCGCAGCTACCTGACCGACAAGGACAGCGAAGCCGTGGCCAATCCGGCGCGATTCCGCGGGCAGAAAGGGGCCAAGGCGCTCGCGGAGCGCGACTACCAGGAGCGCATGGCGTCCATATTCGCCGAGTGCCGGAGGACGCTGAAACCCGGCGGCGTGATGACGCTGATGTTCACCCACAAGGCCACCGGCGCCTGGGACGCGCTGACCAAGGGGTTGATGGATGCCGGCTTCGCCATCACCGCGTCCTGGCCGGTCAATACCCAGGCCGAGGGCAGCATGCACATCAAAGACAAGGCGGCGGCCAAGAGCACCATCTTGCTGGTATGCCGCGCACGCGTCTCATACGGCGAATCTGCCGATGGGCAGGGTGATGGCGACTCGGCGATCCGCGAGACCGCAACGGCGTATTGGGAGGATGTGGAGCCGCGGGTCGCCGGCGCCGTGCGCAAGCGCGTTTCCGAGTATCAGGACGCCGGCATCACGGGGGTCGATCTGTATCTCGCTTCCTTCGGGCCGGCTCTGGAGGAGTTCTCCCGCGACTGGCCGCTGCGGCGCGGCACGCCACGGGCGCAACCCGGGTCGCGTCGCCGTGGTCGACGTGCGGCGGCCGATGAGGCATGGGATCCCTACGCGGTGACGCCGGAGGACGCCTTGGAGGTAGCCCGGCGCGAGGTGAAACGCTGGCGATTGGAGCAACTGACCCACCTCAAGGCCGCCGCGGACCTCGATCCGGCCACCGCGTTCTTCGTGCTGGCGTGGGACGCGTTCCGCGCGCCGATATTCCCCTACGACGAAGCGCTGCGGCTCGCCCGCGCGGTCGGCGTCGACCCGGAACGCGACGTAGTTGGGCGTCTGGCCGAAAAGAAGGGCAGCGACCTGCGCCTCTGGGACAGCGCGCGTCGCGCCGCCGCCGGGGCGCTGGGACCGGTCGACGGCTCGCGCGGCATGATCGATGCGCTGCACCATGCCGCCAACTTGGCCCGAGCGCGCTCGCTGGCCGCCGCTCACGAGATGCTCGTCGAGTCCCTGGTCGAGCAGGATCCCCGCTTCTTCGCCGCGCTCGAGGCGGTGCTGGAGGTGCTCCCCCTCTCGCAGAGTTTCACGAGCGTGGCGCTCGGCGGCGACACCGCGGCGGCCGGCGATGACTTCGAAGTGCTCTACAACCTGTACCGCCTCGCCTATCGCGACCGCATCGACGAGCCGGAGCAGCTCAGGCTGTGGCAGGATGACCGTGCCTGACCATGCTCACCGACCGCACGTGGAAGCTCAAGTACACCCCCGACGACGGTGACCTGGTCCGACTGTTCTACGTACCGGCGCTGCAGGACGCCGTGCGTTACGACCGGCTTACCGGTTACTTCAGCGCCGGTGCGCTTGCTCTTGCAGCCCGCGGCATTGAAGGTCTGGTGCGCAACGAAGGCCACCTGCGGCTGGTGGTCGGCTGCACCCTCGAAGCGCCCGAGATCGAAGCGATAGAGCGCGGTGAGAGGTTGCGCGACGCTGTAGAGCGACGCCTGTCCGAGGCGCCCCTTGCGCCCGAAGATGCGGCGGCCGCCGACGCCCTCGAGCTGCTCTCCTGGATGATCGCCCACGACCATCTCTCGGTGAAGGTGGCGGTCCCGTGCGCCGCCGACCGCACGCCGACCGCAAGTGACGGCATCTTCCACGAGAAGGCGGGCATCATCCAGGACGGCAGCGGACACCGGATCGCTTGGAATGGGAGCCTGAACGAAACCGCGGCTGGGTGGCGGCACAACTGGGAGAGCATCAACGTCTATACCAGTTGGGGGACGGAGCCCGAACGCGTCGCCCACGAAGAGGAGAATTTCGCGAGACTCTGGGCCGGACGCTCCGCCCGAGTGATCGTGCTCGATGTCCCCGAAGCGGTGCGCCGGGATCTGATGCGGTTCATGCCTGAAGAAGATGTGCCCGCGCGCCTGAAGGCGCAGGATTCGGAGCCGCATGACCATCCGGCTGCTGGTCAAATCGGGACTCCGGCAGCCGATCGTGCCTCACCGATGCCCGCCGTCGAACGGCGCGGCGTGGTCTGGGCATTCATCCGAGACGCCCCGGCGCGGAGCGAGGGCGACCGAGTCGGCGAGGCGACGGCCGCCGTAACGCCGTGGCCGCATCAGGTGCGCGCCTTCCAACGTCTGTATTCGCGGTGGCCGCCGAAGCTGCTGATCGCCGACGAGGTGGGACTGGGCAAGACCATCCAGGCGGGAATGCTGCTGCGGCAAGCGTGGCTGGCCAAGCGGGCGCGGCGGATCCTGATCCTGGCTCCCAAGGCGGTGCTGCGCCAGTGGCAGGTCGAATTGCGCGAGAAGTTCAACCTCAACTGGCCGATCTACGACGGCCGCAAGCTGTCGTGGGGCCGCTCGCCAGCGCTGGGGGTGGCGCATGGGCGGGAGGTCGACCGGAGGGAGTGGCACCGCGAACCGGTCGTGATCGCGTCCAGCCACCTGCTGCGGCGTCGCGATCGAGCCGCGGCTCTCCTGCAGGACGCCGAGCCGTGGGACCTCGTCGTGCTCGACGAGGCACATCATGCCCGCCGGCGTGCGGCAGGTTCAGCCCGCGAGGGCGGCGCGAACGCCTTGTTGCGACTGATGCAGGAACTGAAGGAGCGCACCGAGGGCCTGGTGTTGCTCACGGCTACCCCGATGCAGGTGCATCCCGTCGAAGTGTGGGATCTGTTGCACCTGCTGGGGCTGCCGGCGGAGTGGACCGCCGACGCGTTCCTCGGCTTCTTCGACGATCTCGCGCAGGCGAACCCGGCGCCGGAGGGGCTGGATCGCATGGCGCGGCTGTTCCGGGCGGTCGAGGGTTCATATGGATCGGCCGTTGCGGCGGACGTGGCCCGTCTGACTGGTCTGTCGCGGTTGAAGACCAACAAGGTGCTCCGCGCCCTGCGCGACGAGGCCAACACTCCGCGGCGGCGTCTGGAGACGGCCGAACGGCGCGCTGCTCTGGCCATCCTGCGTGCACACACGCCGATTCGCCACTTGGTCTCGCGGCATACTCGCGCGCTTCTGCGCCGCTACTTCGAAGCCGGGATGCTCACGACCCCCATTGCTCAACGGAAGGTCGATGATCGCTTCATCGAGCTGACGGAGGAGGAGCGGAACCTGTACGCAGCGGTGGAAGCGTACATCGCGAGCACGTACAACCAGGCGGCCGCCGCCGAGCGATCAGCGGTCGGGTTCGTGATGACGATCTACCGCCGACGGCTTGCCAGCAGCTTCCGGGCGCTGTGCGCCACGCTGGAGCGGCATCTCGAGGCAATCGCGAGTGGGGACCGGGCGCACCTGTCCGGCCTAGACGAAGACGCGCCCGACGACGAAACGGCCGACGATTGGTTGGAGGCGGAGGAAGTCGCGGAGCGCGAACGGCAGGCGCTCGACGCCGAGGAACGGGCCGACATCGAGCACCTGCTGAGCCGCGTGCGGCTGTTGCCGCCGGACAGCAAGTGCGCGCACCTGGTGGAAGTCCTGGCTCGGCTCCGTCGCGACGGATACCGCCAGGCGATGGTCTTTACTCAGTACGCGGACACCATGGACTTCCTGCGCGATGAACTGAGCAACGCCGGCGACTGGCGGCTGATGTGCTTCTCGGGGCGCGGTGGAGAGGTCCCGTCCGCGGATGGCTCATGGCGGGAAATCGGCAGAGACGACGCCAAGCGCCGCTTCCGAGACCGAGAGGCTGACATTCTGCTCTGCACCGACGCCGCCGCCGAAGGTCTGAACTTCCAGTTCTGCGGCGCGGTCGTCAACTACGACATGCCCTGGAACCCGATGCGGGTCGAGCAGCGCATCGGCCGCGTCGATCGCGTTGGCCAAGCCCATGCCACGATCCGCATCGTCAACCTGCACTACGAAGGCACGGTCGAGACCGACGTCTACCGCGCTCTCAGGGACCGCATCGGTCTGTTCGAGACGGTGGTCGGTCGCCTGCAGCCGATCCTGGCCGAGTTGCCTCAAGCGATCGCCAACGCGGTCCTCCCGGACAGCGCGCGGGACGCCGAGGGCCGGGCCAATCTGGCCGATACGATCGAGCGTCGCGCCCGCGAAGCCGAAACCGGCGGCTTCGAGATCGACGCCGCTTTGGGCGACGACCTCACCATGCCGGAGCAGGCACCGTCGCCTGTCAACATGGACGACCTCGACCGGGTCATCGCCTCAGCCGACCTGATGCCCCCTGGAGCCGACGTACAACCTCTGGGACGCCGCGAATACGGCCTGACGCTCCCCGGCATGTCCGAGCCGCTACGGGTCACGACCGATCCCGCCTACTACGAGGAGAACGCCGAGAGTGTCGAGCTGTGGTCTCCCGGCAGTGCGTCGTTCGCGCCCCCCGAGTTCCTGCCGCCTGCCGACCAGTTGCCGCCCGATAGAACGCTCAAGGAGATCCTGGAGCGCTGACGTATGCCGGCGTCACATTCCCCATACCGTGATCGGCACGTCGCCGCCTGACGAGGCATCACGGCGGAAGATCTTCTCCTCCCAGCTCCGCTCCGGCGACCGGTCGAACAGGATCAGATGGCCCGCCTCCGCCGCGCACCGGTCGAGATAGGCTCGCGTCTGCTCCAACCCGTCCGCGATGGTCCGCTCCAGCTCGCCTCGACGCACCTTGCACTCCACCACGAAGCGCCGCTCGCGCCCGCCCTGCGGCCAAGCGATCAGCAGGTCGGTGCGCCCGCTCCCCAGTGCGTACTCCCGCTCGATGCGCCCGCCGCCGTTGACGATCCGTTGGAGGTGCGCCTGCAGCAGCAACTGTGGGCCGGCCTCGTGGTACCGCTCGAAGCGCTGCACCCAATGCTCGGAGTGCTCGCGGAAGAACGCCTGGAACGCGGCGATCAGCCCCTCCACGTCCAGCCCGCCGTCGGTGCCCACGTACCACGCCATCTGTTGCGGTAGTGTCTCCTGCACCGCGTAGTTCAGATGCCGCGGCACCACCTCGGCGTAGATCGGGTTGGCGATGCGCGGTGGGCCGCCGTCCGCCTGTGCCACCAGTCCCAGGTCGCGGACGTAGGCGAGGTCCTCGTCCGAGCACGGGGACTCGATCGCCCCGGTCAGGATCGGCTCCACCACCCGCCGGACGCGCTCTTCGCGCAGCTTGTTGGCAAGGTCGTCGATGTGGGTGTCGCGGCGCTGGATCAGTCGCTCCTGTGCTTCCAGGACGGCGTCCGCGGAAATCGGCCGAGAGCGGTCACGCCCCGGTTTGTGGCGGAAGCACGCGTCGTAGCACAGCGCGTTCACCAGCCATGGTTGGCCGGCTGTGCGCGTACCGACCAGCGCCAGCGCCTCATCCGTGAACGCCTGCCCGGTCTCGGCCGTGTGCTGCGCAAGCAGCGCGCGCGTTTCCTGCTCGGAAAAGTCGCCCAGCCGCAACGACTCCGACTTGATGTTGAAGGCGCTGCCGCCGAGCACCATCCGGTTCTCGGCAGTGGAGTGGATACGGTAATCGCGCACGTCGCGCACCCCGCACAGGACGATGCTGTGCGGAAAGGCAGATGGACGCCGGTCGTAGCCAGCGCGCACCTGGCGCAGGACCGAAAGCAGGGTGTCGCCCACCAGCGAATCGATCTCGTCGATCATCAGCACCAGCGGTGCGCGGTCGGCGGCGGCCCAGCGGCTTAGGGTCAGCCCCAGCGCGCCCAACGGTCCGGCGCTGTCCATGGCCGCGCGGCCGATGTCCTCCAGCGAGTCGTCGCCCAGTGTCAGGCTCGCCCGCAGCGCGAACTCGGAGAGCATCGCACGCATCGCTTCCCCGACGTTCTCGCGGGCTGCCTGGCCCGCTTCCACGTTGGCGTAGACGCAGCGCCAGGAGCCATGTTCGCCGCTGTTCAGGAGGTCGCGGAGCGCCAGCAGCGCCGAGGTCTTGCCTGTCTGGCGCGGCGCGTGCAGCACGAAGTACTTCTTGTCCGCCACCAAGTCCAGCACTTGGTCGAGGTCTATCCTCTCCAGTGGCGGGATGTGGTAGTGGTCTTGCGTATCGATCGGGCCTGCGGTGTTGAACTTGCGCACGCTGGCGCCATTGTCGTCGCGCGTGGCGTGTCTGTCATCCTCGCGAGCAGGGCGCTGATGAGGTGGACGGCGAACCAGACGTCGGTCGTCCCCATGGTGAAGATTTCCGGCTTGGCGCGGCCGTGTCCCGCAATGATGCCAAGTCCATCGCAGTCCGGCTCGAACGAGACGATCTTCTCCTTGCGTACTCGGAAGGGGGTGCTCTCGCGGCCCGTAGCATCAGACCATATCATGTGCGTCAGGGTGATAAACAATATGAACAAATGGAGATAAATATCGTTCATTAATGTGCATTATTGGTTGCAATATATGTCGATATAGATCCGGGTACTTGCCTCTTTTCTTGGGATCTGTTATGTTCTTATCGAGAACATTGCATTTCGGATAATACTTGCAAGTCGTGACGTGAGGAGGGATCGAAGTGAATATAGAAGGACGCGAATCAATCATCGAGGAGTTGACGAAGGCCTACTGCATGGAGCTGGAGACGGTGACCAATTTCCTGGCCAACTCCATCGTCCTGGACGGCGTCCGCGCGGAAGAGATCAAGAAGTCCCTGGCCGCCGACGTCGACGGGGAGCTGACGCACGCGCGTGACCTGGGCGAACGGATCAAGCAGTTGGGCGGCACGGTTCCCGGCTCGCTCGCGCTGAGCCTGTCGCAGGACGCGCTGCAGCCCCCCGCCCAGACCACGGACGTCATCGGCGTCATCGAGGGCGTGATCACGGCCGAGAACGCCGCCATCGATCAGTACGACCGGATCATCCGTCAGTGCGAGGGTGTCGATTACGTCACCCAGGACCTGGCGATCAAGCTGATGGCTGACGAGGAGCAGCACCGCACGCTGTTCGAGGGCTTTCTGAAGGAGTACCGGAAGGCAGCCTGACGCGGGGCGTCTGGGCGCCCAATGTCACCGGGCGCCCAGGCGCTCCAGCTCGTCGTCGATGGTGGCGGCGATCGTCTCGAAGGGGGCCGCGCCGGCCAGCGGGCGGCCGTTCACGAACAGCGCTGGCGTCCCGGAGACGCCAGCCGCGGCGGCCGCGCGGATGTCGTCTCGCACCGTCTCGTGGTGGCGTCCGGAGTCGAGACACGCGTCGAACGCCGCGCGGTCCACACCGATCCGTCCGGCCTTGTCCTTGAGATCGGGCACCGACAGAGTGGTCTGCTCGGCGAACATCAGGTCGTGCATCTCCCAGAACAGCCCCTGCTCGCCGGCGCAGAGCGAGGCCTCGGCGGCTTTCTGCGCGTTGGCGTGGATGTTGGCCAGCGGGTAGTGGCGGTAGACCAGCCGCAGCCTGTCCCCGTAGTCGCGCTTGGCGCGCTGCAGGGCCGGCTGGACCCTGGCGCAGAACGGGCATTCGAAGTCCGAGAACTCGACGATGGTCACCGGCGCATCCTGCGGTCCGAGGGTTGGGAAGCCGTCTGCGCCGATGTCCACGCGGAAGGGTTCGAGCCGGTAGTCGACGGCGAACCGCTGTTCCAGGACGCCAAGAAACTCCGCCTCGGCCTGTTGCTCCGCCTGCTGCCTGAGGAAGTCGCGGATCTGACCCGCCACGGCCCCCAGCGCGTAGGGGATGCGGCTCTGGTTCTCCTTGTAGAACGCCTCGACCGCGGCGTCCTCGATCGGCGGCACCGACTCGTATACCGACCCGAGGATCGCCTGCACGGTCATGCCGGTACGGGCGGCCTCCAGGTCGAGCAGCCGTTCGTGCACGAGCTGTCGGAGGAAGGTCTGCAACACCTCGGCATGGCTCCGGTCCGCTTCGACCTGGCAGCGCAGGCGCTCGAGCTCGGTCTCCTCCAGGGAGAACGACGCCACCGTCAGGAGATCGGCGCGTTGCACGGACTCCTCGCCGATGGTCGCCACCACGTCATCCGCCCACGCCATCCCGGCACCCGCGAGCAGGAGGACAACCGACAGACAGCGGAGGGGGGCTGACGGCCGGGTCACTCGAACGACCTCAGCCGCAGCGCATTGGCGATCACGGACACCGACGACAGGCTCATCGCCACGGCGGCGATGACCGGCGACAGCAGTACGCCGAAGATCGGGTACAGCACACCGGCGGCCACCGGCACGCCGACGGCGTTGTAGACGAAGGCGAAGAACAGGTTCTGGCGGATGTTGCGCATCGTAGCGCGAGCGAGGCGGCGAGCGCGAACGATGCCGTCGAGGTCTCCCTGCACCAGCGTGACTCCGGCGCTCTCGATCGCGACGTCGGTGCCGGTGCCCATGGCGATGCCGACGTCCGCCGCGGCCAGGGCAGGCGCGTCGTTCACGCCGTCGCCGGCCATCGCGACCCTCAGGCCGCGGGCGCGCAGGGAATCGAGCAGCTTGCCCTTTTCCTCCGGTCCGAGCTCGGCGTGCACCTCGTCGATGCCGATCGTGCGCCCGACCGCCTCGGCGGCGCGCCGGTTGTCGCCGCTCGCCATGACGATCCGCAGCCCGCCGGCGTGCAGCGCGGCGATGGCCCCGGGCGTCGTCTTCTTCACCGAGTCCGCGACCGCGATGACGCCCGCCGGCTCCCCGTCGACGGCCACGAACAGGATGGACTTCCCGGCTGCAGAGAGCGTGTTGGAGACCTGTTCCAGCGGTGCGGGATCGACCCCGGCGTCCCGCATCATCGCCGGGTTGCCGAGCGCGACCTCGTGTCCGCCGACCCGGCCGCGGACCCCCTTGCCGGCGACCGCGGCGAAGCGATCGGGATCGGCGTCGAGGCGCTCGATCCCGCGGTCGGCGGCGCCGGCCACGACGGCGTCCGCCAGCGGATGCTCCGACCCCCGCTCCAGCGCGGCGGCCAGCGCCAGGACCCGGTCGGCCTCGAAATCCGGGGAGGGGACCACGTCGGTCAGCGACGGCCGGCCCGCGGTCAGGGTCCCGGTCTTGTCCACGATCAGCACGTCCACTTCGGCGAGCCGTTCCAGGGCTTCCGCGTCGCGTACGAGCACCCCGGAACGGGCGCCCCGGCCGGTCGCCACCATGATCGACATCGGCGTGGCCAGCCCGAGCGCGCACGGGCAGGCGATGATGAGGACGCTGACCGCCGCGATTACGGCAAAGGACAGCGCCGGCGGGGGTCCGAGCAGCAGCCACGCGACGCATGCGACCGCGGCGACGGCGACGACCACGGGGACCAGCCAGCCGGCGACCCGGTCCGCCAGCGCCTGGATCGGTGCGCGGCTGCGCTGGGCACGCGCGACCAGGTCGATGATGCGGGCGAGCAGGGTGTCGGCGCCGACCCGCTCGGCGCGCATCACGAAGGTGCCGGACCCGTTCAACGTGCCGCCGGTCACCGCGTCCTCCGCCGTCTTCTCTACCGGGATCGGCTCGCCCGTGATCATGCTCTCGTCCACGGAGCTGTGGCCGGTAAGGACCACGCCGTCGAGCGGAACGCGCTCACCGGGCCGGACGCGGAGCTGCTCGCCGGGCCGAACCTGTTCCAGTGGCACGTCCTCCTCCCGGCCGTCACGGACGACCCTGGCGCTGGCGGGAGCCAGGTCCAGCAACGCCCGCATGGCGTCTCCGGTGCGCTCGCGCGCCGACAGCTCCAGCACCTGGCCGAGCAGGACCAGGATCAGGATGACCGCCGCGGCCTCGAAGTAGACCGGCGGCAGTCCGTGTGCGCCGCGGATCGACGGCGGGAACAGGCCCGGCACCAGCACCGCCACGACGCTGAACAGGTAGGCCGCTCCCGTCCCCAGGGAGATCAGCGTCCACATGTTCGGGCTGCGGTTCCCGACCGACGCCCACCCGCGCTCGAACACCGGGCGCGCCAGCCAGACGACGATCGGCGTTGCCAGGACGAGCTGTATCCATGCGTGCAGGCGGGCGCCCAGCCAGTCCGCCACGGGTACGCCAACGTGCGCGCCCATCTCCAGCAGGAAGACCGCCAGCGCGAGCGGGACGCCGATCCGCAGCCGCCTGCGGAAGTCAACAAGCTCCGGGTTCGGGCCGTCGTCCGCCGCCGGCGCGACCGGCTCCAGCGCCATGCCGCAGTGCGGGCAGGTTCCCGGCTCGTCCTGCACGACCTCGGGATGCATGGGGCAGGTGTAGCCGCTGCCCTTCGCTGGCGGTGCCACCGGCTGCGGCTCCGCGGGGCCGTCCAGCCACTGCTCCGGAGCCTCCGCGAAGCGGTGCATGCAGTGCTCGCAGCAGAAGTAGTACCGCTGTCCGGCATGCTCCAGCGTGGGAGTGTCCGCCTTGGGATCGACGGTCATGCCGCAGACCGGATCGGTAGTCGTCATGGGGTCCCTATCGTCAACCTTCCAGGAACCGGAAGGTCAAGAGGAACTCGAGACGGAATGAAGGTTGGCTGAGCCAGGCTCATCGCCTCCTTGGTGGCGGTTCTGTAACCCACACGGTCTCAGCGACCAGGGTCTTTGCAAAGCGATCCCCGCGGGCCAGCCGGTCGTGCCAGCCGCGCTCGGTGAAGACCGTGACCTCTACCGGTACGGGAAGATCCTCTGTCCTGCCGTGCCAGCTCGCGCCACCGTCAACCAGCACCAACAGGTCGAGATCGCTGCCGACGCCCCAGTCGCCCCGCGCATAGGAGCCGAAGTAGCCGACGGCGCGCACATCAGGTGACTGGCGGCAGGTGTGTGCGGTCCAGGCGACGACGGCGGCATGAACCTGGTCGGCGTCAGGCCAGCGCAGTACGGACGAACTCAACGATCTGGTTGGCATGCTCGATTGCCTCCGCGCTCTGTCGAGGGCCGTAGTGTTCGAAGGGTGGCCCCTCAGCGTGTCCGTTCGGGTACCGGGTCGGGACGTAGTAGTTGTCCAGCACGCGAGCCCGCTCTACCAGGTCTTCCGCTGGCGAATCGGGGAGATCAGCCAGCAGCCGTGTCAGGACGTGCCCCCACGCCTCCTGGCCACGAGCCAGGTGCAGCGCCTTCACCGCGAGCTCTGCGGCCTGGTGGGCGGCGAAGCACGCCCACTCGTGGCGCTGTTCCGCCTGAGAGGCCACCGCCTGGGCCAGGTTGCGCTCAGACTGTGCGAGCCAGTCGCGGGCTCTGTTTGGCACGTCTAAACTATACCGTCCGGCAGGAGCGTCGGCGCCGCATCACCTCGTGAATCCACGCGATAGGAGATCAGCTTGGCCGACTCCGGCTGCAGCGCGACCGACAGCCCTCGGGATAGCTGCTCACCCGTCACGCTCCCCTCGACGCCGGAGCCCTCGTCTCTCATCCGGTAGCGGGCCGCGGGGTCCACGGCACGAAGAGGAATCCGCTGTTCGCCCGTTTCGCCCGCGACACGAAAGGCGAAGACGATGCCCTCATCGGATCCCGCGGCAAACTGCATGGCGTTCCAGTCTGCCTCCGACTGGGGCTGGGGCAGCGGCCGGTAGTAGTCGAGCATCAACAGGTGGCGCACCCGCTTGTAGACGTCGATCCAGTGGCGCGCGCGCTTCCTGGCCGCAGCCGGCCATTCGGAAATCGTGCCGTGCAGGAAGAGCTCGCCCGCCATGCGGCTCAGAAACGAGAGATCGGTGAGTTTCGCGTCGGGGTGGAGCGTCATGCCGGGCCGGTCGCGCAGGCCCTTGCTCGGCGGCCATCCCAGAGAGCTGCCGAGGTAGTTCGCGGGCAAGAACGCGTTACCGCCGGCCTGCATCACGTGGTAGAGATGCGGATGGGCGTTGCTGTCGCTGCACCAGCAGGCGTGATGTCGCCGCATGGTGCCGAAGTCCAGACGCTGGCCGCCTCCGGCGCAGCACTCGAGCATCAGCGCCGGGTGCCGCTCGACAAGCGTCTCCCATACCCGGTAGAGCCCCGCGAGGTGGGCGAACTTCACCTTGAGCGTCGGGTCCACGCTCCGGAAGATGGGGTGCCCGTCCATGTTGTAGTCCCAGCGGAGGTAGCGCACGTGGTAGCGCTCGATGAGGCCGCCCAGGAGCTCCAGGTAGTAGTCGCAGGCCTCCGGGAGACTGAAGTTGTAAAGCCGGCGGTGCGGGGTCCAGGCGCTGCCGAGCTCCGGCCCGTAGAAGAACTCGGGGTGCTCCCGCAGGATCCGGGTGCCCGGCTCGGCCTCCGCGTCGATGAACAGCCCGAAGCGCATGCCCTGCTCCTCGACCCGGTCGACCACGCGCTCCAACCCGTCGGGAAACTTGGCGGGGTCCGGGTACCAGTTGCCGCATCCACCGGGGAACCGGCCCTCGTACCAGGCGTCATCGACGATGAACACCTCGACCCCCAGCTCGGCGGCGGTGTCGATCTGGGGGTAGATGTCGCGGTCCGTGTAGGGCGCCTGGATGCCGGGCCAGATGGTGTAGGCCACCGGCGGCACCACCTGGCGTCCTTCGTAGCGGGGAGTGACGTGCTCCCTGATGTAGCCGCGGCTCCGGTTGGTCGCCTGCTCGAACCCCCCTTCGAAGAAGATCACGTGGGCGGGCGGCAGCTCGAGGGATTCGCCGGGCGCGAGCACCAGGTCGCTCACCGCCGGTCCCGCCTCGGCAACCAGGATCTGGTCGTCCGGCTCGTAGCGGACGCTCATCGTCCAGCCGGCGGACCACTCCAGCCCGATGATGAAGCCCGCGCCATCCGGCTCGATTCCGGGGCTGACGAAGACGATGGGCAGGTCCTTGGCGGACGATTGATCGCCCTCCGCCGACAGCTCGACACCGTGGCGTGAGTGGGGGAACTGCAGGAGGTCCCGTCGCGTCCAGTAGGCGCCGCGCGGCGGATAGCGGCCGCCGGGGTCGCCACCGCCGGCGGAGCTCATCACGCGCGGTGGGGTGCGGATGTCGCCGATCGACAGCAGCAGCGGGGAGAGGGCGGTGAGCGGCTGCAGAGCGGCGGCACCGATGTTGGTGAGCGTCGTCCGATAGACGGCGAAGCCGGCACGAGGGTCGACGTGAACGCGCACGGCCGCCTCGAGCCCGTGATCCGACGCGAGCCTGAGCAGCATGCGATCGGCGGCCTCGCGTGTTTGCTCGAGTGGGTCCCAGGAGATGAGGCTCCCCGCGACCCTCACGCCGAAGCCCGGTCCCTCTCGCAGCCTGTCGGTCAGGTCTCCGGGCACCGCGCGCCGCAGGAGATCGACCACGCTCCGGGCCGGCTCGGTCATGGCCCCAGACTCTACGACCGGCGCGTCCCGCCCGCAATCGTGGCAGATTCGTCCGGCTGGGGGGTTGACCTTCCAGTCACTGGAATGTGTTCTATCGGTTCCGGAGGGTGCAGTCGTGAACATCGGCGAAGTCGCGGAGGCGTGCGGTCTGCCGGCCAAGACGATTCGGTACTACGAGGAGATCGGCCTGGTCACCCCGGACCGGAAGGAGAACGGCTACCGGGACTTTCCGGAGGCGGAGGGGCACAAGCTCGCCTTCGTGGCGCGGGCGCGGTCGCTCGGCTTCTCGATCGAGGACTGCCGCACGCTGCTCGCGCTCTACGACGATCCCCACCGCGCCAGCGGCGACGTCAGGGAGATCGTGCGGAGCCATGTCCGTGGCATCGATCGCAAGATCGCGGAGCTCGAGGGCATGCGCGACACGCTCAACCACCTGGTGGAGCGCTGTCAGGGCGATGAACGCCCGGAGTGCCCGATCCTGGACGACTTGGCGAGCGCGCCGGGGATCAGGCGATGAAACGGGGCCGGGACTCCGGCAAGCGGGACGGGAACATGAGGCGGCCGATTGTCCTGGCGGGCGCCCTGGTGGTGCTGGCCGGTGCGGGGGTGGGCGCGTTCGTGCTCTTCTGGCCCGAGCCCGATCCGTCGCCGACCGCCGCGGGAGCCCTGTTCCGGCCCGACGACCGCCGGGTCGTCGAAGAGGGCAGGTACCTGTATCGGGCGGCATGCGCGGAGTGTCACGGCGCCAACCTGGAGGGACAGCCGAACTGGCAGCAGCGTGGCGCTGACGGACTGATGCCCGCTCCTCCGCATGACGCGACCGGACATACGTGGCATCACCCCGATCAGGTGTTGTTCGAGCTGACCAAGTACGGCATGCAGCGGTATGCCGGGCGTGACTACCGTTCCGCCATGCCCGCCTATCAGAAGACGCTGACCGACGACGAGATCATCGCGGTCATGTCGTACATCAAGAGCCGGTGGCCGGAATCGGTCCGCAGGCAGCACGACATGATCAACGCCAGGAATGCAGCGCAGTCCAGCCTGCATCGATGGGACGCGCTGGTCGCGCTGGCGGCCCGGGCCGCGAACGGGCGCTCGGGCTGACACGCGTCGAGCGTGGCCTGGAGCGGCGCGCCGCCGAGGTGCGCGCGGGCCGGTCGGCTCTGTGCCGTGCGTGCCGGGCCCTGGGGATCGAGGAACCGCGCTCGCTCTGGGTGGCATCCGGCGCCGGTGGCCGGTTCCGGCCGGCCGTGGGGGTGCGCCGATACCTCCCCCAGGAAGAGATCGAGGTGGTGGTCGACCTGTCGCAGGCTGCCGGCGGCGACGAGTTGACCGACTCGTTCCGTACCGTGCTGGCCGGCGGAATCACCGGCGAGGGTATCGGAGATCTGCCGATCGGTGCCTTCGTTCCGTACCGGCAGAGTCCGATCTGGGGGTTGAACCGCGCCTTCTGGGAGCATGCCGACCGTTACATGGCGGCCAGCGGAGGCGACTACCGCGACGCCGTCGGCGGGTCTCCCGACCTGATCCGGCCGCTGGTGCGGGAGCGGGCCGAGCGCTTCTGTGCGTCGCTGCGGATGGTTCGTGACCGCCGGGAGTCGGGCGGAAGCGCGGAGTTGGCGTATCTGAGCGTCGGTGCTTCCGGTGTGGAGGGGCCGCGCCTGTTCGTGGAGGAACTGAGCCGCGCCGCGGCGGCCGGGCGGGTCGGCCTGGACGGGGTGTGGTACCTGGTGGCGGACCTGTCGCCCGAGGTGTTGGGAGGGGTCCGCACCGCGCTCGGCGACCGGCATGGCGCCCTGCGCGTCGGATATCTGCAACTCGACCTGAGCTCGCCGGAGGCAGTCCTCGATCCGTGGCGGGGCCGGATCCTGCACGCCCACGTCGGCAGCCTGTTCGACAACCTCCCGGCCGACCATGTCGAGTGGCGTGGCGGTCGATGCTACCTGGTGGAGGGATTGCTCCATCTCCCGGCAGATGAGGCCCGTGCTCTCGCCGTTCGGTACGGCATCCGCGGCGGACTCCTGCGCGCGGCGCTCTGCGGCCCGTCCGTCTCACTGCCCGGGCGCCTGCGCGCCATCGCCGGAGCGGACCACGCGTATCTTCTCTGGCGCGACCTCTACCGCGGGCTGCGGATGGGCGAGCGGCTGGTCCCGCCACCACCGGGTGCCGTTCCCGACAACCTGCTCCAGTGCCCGCCCGACGGCCGGATGGCGCTGTCCGGGGACGCGATCGACAGCGCACTGACCCTGCTGGGACTGTTGCACGAGCGCGGCATGCTGGAGATCGTCGACATCATGGTGGCCGACGCGCGGCAATATGCCGGCCGTTTTCGGACGACCGTGAAGTACGACGGCTCGGCAGTCGAGTGGTTCAACGCCGCCCTGTTCGAAGCGCGTGTGCGCGCAGAGATGCCGGGCTGCGCGGTCGGCTACCGGCCGCTGGCGAAGTTCGGGAAGCCGCGGATGACCTGCATGGAGGTCCGTCGCGGAGGATAGGGGGCGCCCCACTGGCGCGGCGCCTGGTTGACAGAACATGAGCGCCGGTTGCACATTTGCTCCGTCGGCGCGCTGCTGAGCGCATCGGCTAATTCTTTCTGTCTCCTTCGTCTAGCGGTTAGGACACCGGGTTTTCATCCCGGCAACAGGGGTTCGACTCCCCTAGGAGATAAGTTGCAACGGCGCGAGTCCGGACAGCGGGGCGGAACGGCCCCGGACGATGCCATCGCCTCCCGGTTCAACCATGTCCGCGGGCTCGCGGTGCACCTGGTCGGCGTTGCCGGACAGGGAATGTCGGCGCTTGCCGAAGTGCTTCAGGCGCGGGGCGCTATCGTCACCGGTTCGGACGTCGACGAATCGTTCTTCACCACCCCGGTCCTGGAGCGGATCGGCGTGCCGGTGCTCCCGTTCGACCCCGGCAACGTGCGCGGTGCCGACCTCGTCGTCTACTCGGCGGCCTACGACCCCGCCCGCCACCCGGAGCTGCGCGCGGCTCGGGACGCCGGCATGCCGCTCGCCAACTATCCGCAGGCGCTGGGGGGGCTGTCCGCGCACTGCGAAGCGGTCGCGGTGTGCGGCACGCACGGCAAGACCACGATCACGGCGATGCTGGGGACGCTGCTGGACGGCCTGGAGCTGCCGGCGACGGTGCTGGTGGGCAGCCCGGTAGCAAGCTTCGGCGACCGCAGCACGCTCAACCGGGGCACCGAGCTCCTGGCGGCCGAGACCTGTGAGTACCGGCGCCACTTCCTGCACTATCACCCCGACCGCATCGTGCTCTCCGGCGTCGAGTGGGAGCATGTGGACTACTTCGCCGACCACCACGACACGGTGGCGGCGTTCGTGGAGTTGTGCCGGCGGCTCCCGCCCGGCGGTGAGCTGGTCTACGACGCCGACGACGCCGGCGCGGCGACGGTCGCGGCGGCCGTCGCCGGTGAGCGCGCCGACGTGGTGCGCACCCCGGTGGGACGCACGGCTCCGGGCGCCTTCCGGATGGACGGCGTCACCCTGGCAGCGGGCCGGACCGTGTTCAGGCTCGCCGCGGTACCCGGAGAGCTCGCCCTGCGCGTGCCGGGCGCCCACTCCGCCAAGGACGCCGCCCTGGCCGTCGCGGCGGCGACCTCCCTGCACCGCCGTCACCGCGGCGGCTCGCCCGAGCCGGCTTCCGTGGCGCGCGCGTTGTCCCGGTTCACGGGGACGCGCCGGCGCAGCGAGGTGGTCGGCGAGGCAGGCGGCGTCACCTTCGTCGAGGACTACGGGCACCACCCGACCGAGATCCGCGTGACCCTGAGCGGGTTGCGTCGCTTCTTCGGGGACCGGCCGCTGGTCGTCGACTTCATGCCGCATACCTACTCCCGTACCGGCCGGCTGCTCGAGGACTTCGCCACTGTTTTCGGCGACGCCGAGCGGGTCATACTCCACGACATCTATGCATCGGCCCGCGAACGCAACGACTCCGGCGTCTCCGGTGAGGACCTGTTTCGGGCGGTCAGCCGCCGCCATCCGTCCGTCGCGTACACGCCGGGCGTTGACGACCGCGATGCCGTGCAACTCGCGCAGCGTTCCGTCGGTCCCGGAGATGTGTTCGTGACCATGGGGGCGGGCGACAACTGGAAGCTCGGCGCACGTCTGCGCGAACGGCTCCTGTGGACAGACCGTACCCGATGAAGAGCATGACCGGCTTCGGGCGTGCGGAGCGGCATGTGCACGGCGTCGATATCACCGCCGAGGCTCGCAGCTACAACAACCGGTTTCTCGACGTGAGCGTGTCGGTGCCGAAGGAGCTGGCCGCCGCGGAGTCGGCGCTGCGGGCGCTGGTCTCCGGCCGGATGTCGCGCGGGCGCGTGGAGCTGCAGATCCGCATGACCGGGGCGGCAGCCGGGCCGCGGGTGAGCACCGAGGGGGCGCGCGCGGCCGCCGAACTGCTCCGCTCGATCGCGCGCGCGGCCGGCGCACCCGAGGAGATAACCGTACGGGACATTCTGGAGGCCGACCGCCGGCTTGGCCTGGGAGTGGTAGACGCAGGATCCGACGGGAGCGGACCGGACCCGGAGACTCATGCCGGCGTGCTGGAGGCCGCGCAGTGCTGTCTGGAACGCCTGGACGCCGAACGCGACCGGGAGGGAGCGGAGCTGGAGGCCGATCTGTCCACATGCCTCGACCGGGTGGAGGAGGAGACGGCAGCCCTCTCCGGTTTGGCGGCGGAGTGGCAGGAACGGTTGGAGCGGGACGTGCAGGCGCGCATGGAACGGCTGCTGTCCGCCGATGACGTCGCCGACCGGGTAGTGCCTGCGGTCGCCCTGCTGCTGGCTCGTTCCGATGTCGCCGAGGAGCTCAGCCGCCTGCGCGCGCACCTCGCCGGCATGCGCACGGGGATGGCCGCCGCCGAGGGCCCGCACGGCAAGAAGCTCGAGTTCTATTGCCAGGAGTTGCTCCGCGAGACCAACACGATCGGCGCGAAGGCGTCAGCGGCGGAGGTCGACGGGCACGTTCTGACGGTCAAGGAGAATGTCGAGCGCATGCGCGAGCAGTTACGCAATGTCGAATGAGCGGAGCGAATCACACTCGGAGAATGAGTGCGGTGGTGACCTGGTGATCACGATCTCGGGCAAGTCGGGCTGCGGCAACTCGACCGTCTCCCGCATGGTTGCGGAGCGCCTGGGCCTGCGTCACATAAATTTCACCCTGCGCGATCTGGCGCGCGAGCGCGGTGTGAGCTTCGAGCAACTGTGGGAACGCGCCAATTACGACCAGTCGGTCGATCACGACCTTGACCGCAGGCTCATGGAACTCGCCGCCGACGGGGGATGCGTGCTTGGCACGCGGCTGGCGATCTGGCTGATCGAGGACCGGGACCTGTCGGTCTACCTGGAGGCGACCCAGCAGACGCGGGCAGCGCGCATCGCGTCTCGGGAAGTCATGTCCTATGGGGCCGCGCTCACCGCCACCGATCAGCGCGATCGCCGCGATCGCAACCGTTATCTGCGGCTGTACGACATCGACATCGATGACGCGTCGCAGGCCGACCTGGTCGTGGACACCGAGGAGCTCGACGAACACGCGGTGGTGGGCAAGATCATCGAGGCGCTGCGCGCCCGCAGCCTGCTCGACTGATCCGGTCTGCCGGCGCCGGTGATTTGCCGGCGGCGCGCTCGATGGCGTACGCTATGCGGCGATGATTCTGCCTCTTGACCTGTTGATAGCCGACGACTCGAACCGCTACGAGCTGTGCTCGGCGTCCATGCGCCGGGCCAACCAGCTCAGCCTTGCCGCCGACGAGGACGTGGAGGCCAACGGCGGCAAGGTGGTGTCCACCGCCGTCAAGCAGATCCTGACCAAGAAGGTCCGCTACGAGATAGAGCGCACAAGCCTGTAGGCGACGCGCAGCGTTCTCGGCCACTTGGCCTCCCGGGCCACTGAGCCTCCTGACATGCGCCGGCCGGTGCCGGTGATCTTCGGTCCGACCGCCGTGGGCAAGTCGGCAGCGATCGCTGCGGTGGCGGGGAACATGACGAGGTCGTCAGTGCCGATGCCCTGCAGGTGTACCGCCATCTTGACATCGGCACCGCAAAACCGACCCGCGCCGAGCGCGAACGGTTCCGCCACCACCTGATCGACATCGCCGAACCCGACGAGCAGTTCGACGCCGGCCGCTTCGTCCGCTGCGCGGATGCCGCGCTGCGCGACATCGGCGCCCGCGGACGCCGCGCGATCGTCGCCGGCGGGTGCGCGTATTACCTGCGCACCCTGGTGTGCGGACTGCCGGAGTCGCCGCGTGGTGACCCGGACATCCGCGCGCGGCTGACCCTGAGGCTGCACGGGGAAGGGAGAGAGACCCTGCGTCGCGAGTTGCAGGACGCCGACCCGGAGTCCGCTCGCCGCATTCATGCCAATGACACGTACCGGATCGTGCGGGCGCTCGAGGTCCTGGCCGCCACCGGCCGGCCGCTCTCGTCGTTCCGGGTGCCCGATCGACCGGCCGATCCCGGTCGCTTCCGCCTGATCGGGCTCCAGCGCCCGCGCGATGAGCTGGTCGTCCGTATCGACGCGCGGGTGGAGGCGATGCGCGCCGCTGGATTCGCGGAGGAAGTCCGCGAGTTGCTGGCACGCGGCTACGCCCGCACGTGCCCGGGCCTGCGAGGCATCGGCTACCGGGAGCTCGCCGCGGCCGGCGGAACGGCCACGGCGGAAGTGTGGGATGCGATCAGACGCAGCACGCGACGCTACGCGAAGCGCCAGATGACCTTCTTTCGGTCGCTTCCCGGCGTGAGCTGGATCGATGCCGATGACCGGGAGGCACTGCGGTCCTTGATCGGCAATCCCTGAGCGGAGAGTCGCGGGCGTCGCTCTGTTGACAGCGGTTGACGTTCTGCCGATACTCCGCACCATCCCATCGACACCCCCCAACAGGAGCGCTGATGCCTTGCGGTCGTAAACGCAAGCGGCACAAGATCGCTACGCATAAACGAAAGAAGAAACTGCGGAAGAATCGCCACAAGAAGGGATAGGACTCTGTCGGGTTGGCGCGTCAGCGGCCTGTCCGACGGAAGCCCTGTTTCGAGTGTGGAGATGAGCCTGCCGCGTGTGCCCGACCGTCACCGCGCGGCCGACCGCGACCGTGCGGCCGAACCTGTCGATGGGGTGTCGGCCGCGGTCGCCGATTCGGGGCCGTTCCATGCAGATCCTGTGGAGTAGAATCGCCAGGCCGGGAAAGGGCGGACGTGTCCTGGATCTGCGCCGCAAGGCGGTGATGGGCGTGATCAATCGCACGCCCGATTCGTTCTTTCCGGCCAGCCGGCATGCTTCCGCCGGAGAGGCGTGCCGGCACGCGCAGGCGATGGCCGCTCGTGGCGCCGCCATCATCGACGTCGGCGGCGAGTCCACCCGGCCGGGATCCGATCCCGTCTCTGCGGACGACGAATGCCGGCGGGTGCTGCCGGTCATCGAGCGCCTCCGTGCCACCTGTGACGTCGCCATCTCGATCGACACGCAGAAGCCGATCGTTGCCGAGCGCGCCCTCGATGCCGGCGCCGATCTCATCAACGACGTGTCCGCACTGGCCGACCCGGACATGCGGTCGCTGGCGGCCGAGCGGGACGTGCCCGTGGTGCTCATGCACATGCGCGGCACGCCCCGCACCATGCAGCATGCTCCCCACTACGACGCGGTCATCGAGGAGGTCACGGCCGAGCTGCAGGCCGCGATCGACCGTGCGCTTGCGGCAGGCGTCCGCGAAGACCGGATCATCGTCGATCCCGGCATCGGCTTCGGCAAACGGGTCCAGGACAACCTGGCGATCCTCCGTGGCGTCGGCGCGTTCCGCCGGTTGGGCCGGCCCGTGCTGATCGGGCTCTCTCACAAGTCCTTTCTCGGAAAGGTGCTGGAGGACCGGCCGGTGGATGGTCGGCATACGGCGTCGATCGTCGGGGGCTGTCTTGCCCTCGCCGGGGGGGCCGATATCATTCGCGTGCATGACGTGCCTGCCGCCGTCGATACCGTCAGGGTGCTGGAAGCCGTGATCGGCGGGACCCTGCGGTGATCCTGGGCCTGGGAATCGACGTGGTCCATCCGCGGCGCCTGCGTCGCTGGCAGGAGTGGCCCGGCCTGTTCGAGCGCTTCTACCATCCCGATGAGCTGGCAGAGTGCCGGAAGAGGGCGGATGGCGGGCTGCTGTCGCTGGCGGCGCGGTTCGCGGCCAAGGAAGCGTTCGGCAAGGCGCTGGGATCCGGCCTGCGCGGCATGGCGCTGCGCGACATCATCGTGACCAACGAGCCCGGCGGCCGGCCCGTGCTGCGCGTGATCGGCACGGCGCGCAGGGCCCTCGCGGCGGCGGGCGGGACGGACGTGATGGTGTCGCTGTCGCACGAAGACGAAGCGGCCATCGCGGTCGTGATCATCCAGGGCAACCCACCGCACGCCGGCGATTGAGCGGCCGCATCGCTTGACGCGCACCATTCGAGCAACGGTCGCCTACGACGGGACCGACTTTGCCGGTTGGCAGATCCAGGACAGGCCGCGCACTCCTGCGCCCCGCACTCCTGCGCCCCGGACCGTGCAGGGCGTTTTCGAACAGGCCCTCGCCCGCATGCATGGCGCCCGCGTGCCGGTCCGGGCCGCCGGCCGGACCGATGCAGGCGTTCACGCGCTCGGCCAGGTCGTGAGCTTCCGCACCGGGATCGAGAGCCTGACACCGGAGGTCCTGCCGCGCGCGCTCAATTCCTACCTTCCCGACGACGTGCGGGTGGTCGACGCGCGGGAAGAGGAGGACGGCTTCGACGCCCGGCGCTCCGCGCGGTTGCGCGTGTATCGCTACCAGTTGCTGCCGGGCCGGCAGCTTCCTCACCTGCGGCGGTACACGCTGTGGGTGCGCCGGCCGCTGCGGCTGGAGGCGCTCAACCGGATGGCGTCGGCGCTGGTCGGCGAGCATGACTTCACGACCTTCGCGGCCGCCGGCGCGTCCGGATCGTCGCTGCGGCGGGTCGTGCAGGCGTCCTTCTTTGCCGATGGACCTCTGATCGTGTTCCGCATTGCCGCGCAGTCCTTTCTCTGGAAGATGGTGCGCAGCCTGGTGGGGACGATGCTGGCGCTGGAAGCCGAGTGCAGGGAAGACAACGCGGCGCCGCGGGCGCGAGTGACGGAGCTGCTTGCCGCGCCGCGACGGGAGCGGGTGGGGCAGACCGCGCCGGCCTGGGGGCTGTTCCTCGAGCGGGTGTATTACGCCGGCGACCCGCCGTTGGCCGGCGCGCTGCCGTATGATCGTGAACGGGGTCCCGCCGATGAGTGACGTGACTGCCGAGTACTGGAGACTGCTGCGGCTTGCCGAGGACTACTTCGACGGTCAGACGCGTAGCGAGCGGGAGTACGCGGTCCCCGTGCTCCGATCCCGCACACCGGCGGAAGAATCGGCTCGGGAGCCTGGCGGCGATACCGCGCCCGCGGATGCTCCGCGGACGAAGCCGGGATCGACCGTGGAGGCGCTGGTTGCCATCGGCGACGAGGTGTCCGGGTGCAGGCGTTGCAGGCTGTCTGAGGGCCGTACCACCACCGTCCCGGGCGAGGGCGTGCCAAACCCGGAGGTGATGGTGATCGGCGAGGGGCCCGGCGCCGCCGAGGACCGTAGCGGCCGGCCGTTCGTGGGGCCGGCCGGCCAGTACCTGGACCGGTGGCTGGCCGCGATCGAGCTCGACCGCCGCAGGAACTGCTTCATCGCCAACGTGGTCAAGTGCCGACCGCCCGGCAACCGCGATCCCAACCCGGACGAGGTCGCCGCCTGCATGCCGTACCTGGCGCGCCAGATCGACGTGCTGCGTCCGCGGGCGTTGCTCGCCGTGGGCCGGGTGGCCGCCAACCACCTGCTGGGCGTGACCCGCACCCTGGCCGAGCACCGGTCCGGGCGGTACGAGCACCGCGGCCTCCCCCTGTTCGTGACCTACCATCCCAGCGCCGTGCTGCGCGATTCGTCGCTCCGGGCGCCGGTCTGGGAGGACTTGAAGAAGCTGCGCGCCTTTCTCGACCAGACATAGATGCGAAACATTCAGATGCGAAACATTCAGATGCGGAACATTCAGATGCGGAACATTCAGATGCCGGGAGCCTGAGCGTGTCCAGGTTGGTGGATCTGGCCTTCAACCTGCCGATCGACAGGAGGTTCACCTACCGGCTGCCCGAGGACGTCGACGACGCGCCGATCGGCGCCCGAGCCACCGCGCCGTTCGGTGGCCGTACCCTGACCGGATTCGTCGTGGCCGCGCGGGACCGGCCGCCGGCCGGGGTGGCGGTTCGCTCGCTGTCGCGGATCGTCGACGGGGAGCCGCTGGTCGATCGCCGCATGCTGTCGCTGGCACGCTGGCTTGCGGACACCTACCTGTGCTCCCTCGGCGAGGCGCTGGCCGCGATCGTCCCCGGCGGGCGCCGCGAGTCGCTGCTGCAGGACGCCGTGCAGCCGGCAGTCGCCCACTCGCATCGGCTGACGCCCGCGCAGAGAGCCGCGCTCGAGGGCATCTTGGAGCAGGCGGCCGGCACCTCCTACCTGTTCGGGGTGACCGGCTCCGGCAAGACTGCGGTGTTCCTGGAGGCGACGCGCAGCACTCTGTCCGAAGGCCGTTCGGTCATCTACCTGGTTCCCGAGATCGGCCTGACCCACCAGGTGGTCGCCGCCTTCACCGCCGCCTTCGGGGACCTGGTCGCCGTGATCCACTCCGGTCTGACGCCGTCGCAGCGCCTCAGGGAGTGGCGGCGGCTGCAGCATGGCCGCGCCCGCATCGCCGTCGGGGCGCGCAGCGCGGTGTTCGCTCCGGTGCGCGAGCTCGGCCTGATCGTCATCGACGAGGAGCATGACGGCTCGTACAAGGCCTCCGCCAGTCCGCGCTATCACGCGCGCCAGGTAGCGGCGCAGCGCTGCCGGGTGGAGGAGGGGCGCCTGGTGATGGGGAGCGCCACCCCCTCGGCGGAGGCGTTCCTGCGCATGCAGTCCGGTGCAATCGGGCGCTACGACCTCGCGCGGCGCGTGGGCGGCGGCGCGCCCCCTCGTATCCACCTCGTGCAGCGCATGCCGAACCGCGGTGTCCTGGGCCCGGAGCTCACCGACGCGTTGCGCCGCGTACACGCCGAGGGCCGGCAGAGCATCCTGTTCATGAACCGGCGCGGGTTCTCCCACTTCTTCCATTGCCGTTCCTGCGACTACGCGATGACCTGCGAGCGCTGCTCGGTCACGCTGACCCTGCACCGGCCGTCGGGAGCGCTGGTCTGCCACTACTGCGGCTACCGGACCAGGCCGCTGCGCTCGTGCCCGGAATGCCGTTCGCTGGACGTCCGCTACGCCGGATTCGGGACACAGCGGGTGGAGGTCGAGCTGCGGCGGGTGCTGCCCGATGCGCGGATCGAGCGTGCGGATGCGGACTCGGTTCGCGGCCGTGGCAGGTTCGCGGAGCTGCTCGAAGGGCTTCGCGACGGCTCCATCGACGTGCTGGTGGGCACGCAGATGGTCGCCAAGGGGCTGGACCTGCCCGGAGTCAAGCTGGTGGGCGTGGTCGATGCGGACACGTCGCTGCGTCTGCCCGACTTTCGCGCCGCGGAACGCACCTTCGCGCTGCTGGTACAGGTGGCCGGCCGCGCCGGCCGGGCCGCCGCCGACGGAGAGGTGTACATCCAGAGCGCCCATCCGGAGGCGGCGCCGATCGCCCATGCGGCCGCCGGCCGCGTCGCGGAGTTCATGGCCGGCGAGCTCGCCGCGCGCCGCGATCAGCGCTTTCCGCCGTTCGTGCGCCTGGTCCGCCTGGTCGTGCGGGGCCGGGACGAAGAGAGGGTCGCCGAAGCGATCGATCGGCTGGCAGAGGCGCTGGCTGCGGAGCCTGCGATGAAGGCCGCCGGCGTGGACGTTCTGGGGCCGGCGCCCTGCCCGATCGCCAAGGTGGCGCGCAACCACCGCCACCACCTGCTGGTGCGCGCGCCGGCGATGCGCCCTATCCTGGCCACGGTGCGGCGCCTCGTCGGAGGCCTGCGGCTGGAGCCGGGAGTGCACCTGGAGCTCGATCCGGACCCCGTCGCCGTGCTGTAGAATCGGGGAGGATGCTGGAATTGGTCACGTACCCTGACCCCCGCCTGAACGTGCGGTCGGAGCCGACCGACCCGGACGAGGTACGCGATCTGGTCCGCGCGATGTTCGAGACGATGTACGCCGAGGAGGGGATCGGACTTGCGGCGGTGCAGGTCGGCCGGCCGCTGCGCGTGTTCATCACCAAGGTCCGGGACGACCGCGAGCGCGTCTACATCAATCCGGAGATCGTCGAGACCTCGATCGAGGAGGACACCGCGGAGGAAGGCTGCCTGAGCATCCCCGACAAACGCGCCGACATCACCCGTCCGGTCCGGGTGGGCGTGCAGGCGACCAATCTCAAGGGCCGCACGTTCCGCCTGAACGCCCACGGCTTGCTGGCGCGCGCGATCCAGCATGAGCTGGACCACCTGAACGGCCGGCTGTTCATCGACCACCTGGAAGAACGGGAGCGTGCGGCGCTGCTCGCCGATTATCCCGGGTCGCCGCGTTGAAGTCCGTCGACGTGCGGCGGATCTCCGTGGCGAGCTCCTACCTGCCGGATGTCGAGGCGATGTTCGTGAGCTTCATCGAGCAACACGGTGTCTGCCTTGCGCACGCGACGGAGCCTCTGGCCGCAACGTAGCGGCGTGATCATGCGGGTGCTGTTCGCCGGTACGCCCCGGTTTGCGGTGCCGGCGCTGGTGGCGGTGGCCGGCCGGTTCGAGGTCTGCGGGGTGCTCACGGCTCCGGACCGCCCGGCCGGGCGCGGCCGCCGACTGACGCCCGCACCGGTCGGGATAGAGGCCGACCGCCTGGGGTTGCCGGTGATCGCTCCCCATCGGCTCGATGACGCCGCGACGCGTGAACTGGCCGGCCTGCGCGCCGATGTCCTGGCGGTGGCCGCGTACGGCATGATCTTCACTCAGCGGTTTCTCGACCGGTTCCCGCGCGGTGCCGTGAACGTGCACCCGTCGCTGCTGCCCCGGTTTCGCGGCGCCGCGCCGATTCCCGCGGCCATCCTCGCCGGTGACCGGGAGACCGGCGTCACCATTCAGCGAGTGGTACGGCGCCTGGACTCCGGGCCGATCATGGCCACGCGAATCCATCCCCTGGACGGCGCCGAGACCACCGGACAGTTGACCGAGGCGCTGGCGGAGACGGGCGCCGACCTCCTGGTCGAAGTGCTGGCCGGCCTTGAACGGGGAACGGTTTCGGAGCAGGCACAAGTCGAGGAACAGGCGACCTATTGCGCGAAAATGGCAGCCGCCGACGCCCGGATCGACTGGAACGCCCACGACGCAGCCGTCATCGAGCGGATGGTTCGCGCGTACGATCCCTGGCCGCGCGCCCACTGCCGGCTGGGCAAGCGGCGCCTCAATCTGCTGGCAGCAGCCCTGGGCGCCGATCTGCCACCGGGCGTGCCGGGACAGGTCGCTCGCGTGGATGGCCATCACGGGATCCTGGTGCATACGACACGGGGCACGCTGGGCGTCACCGAGCTGCAGCTCGAAGGCCGGCGCGCGATGGACTGGAGGTCGTTCGCCAACGGCTTCGGCGGCCTTGCAGGAGTACGGCTCACGTGAGCGAGACCCCGCGCGGCACCACCGTCGTGACGTTTCCGCTGGCGCTGCTGACCGCGGCCGTCCTGATCGCGACGGCCGCCGTCACGTTCTTCGCCATGGTCCGCGGGGAGGAGGAGACCCAGGTGCCGGCGATTGTCGGCGAGGACCTGCTGGCGGCGATGGAGCAGCTCCAGGAAAAGGGATTGGTCGCCCGCGTGGAGGGGCGCTTCACGTCGGAGGTGCCGATCTGGCACGTGGTGGCGCAGACCCCCGAGGCCGGCTCCCTGGTCAAGGCCGGCCGGCCGGTCACGGTGGTGGTCAGCCGCGGCCGGGCCGTCCCGGAGGTCGGCGACTACCTGGGTCGAGACATCGACCAGGTGCGCCTGGAGCTGCAGACGCTGTCGGCCACCGGCGAGTCGCCGATCAGGATCCGCGAGGACGGCCCGCGCATCACCGATCCCCGGCCGGCCGGTACCATCCTCGGACAGAGCCCGGACCCGGGCGCGGAGGTCGCCGAGGGTCTGACGATCCTGGTGACCGTGAGCCGCGGCCCCCAGGGCGACCTGGTTGAGGTTCCCTACTTCATCGGCACCACCTACGTAGCCGCCCTTGCCGCGCTGGCCGAACGCAACCACGCCTTCGTGTTCACGGTCCGTGCCGGCGGCACCGAGGCCTTGCCGGGAACGGTGGTCTTCCAGTCCCCCGACGGCGGCGCCGAGGTCCCGCACAGCACCGTCCTGCAGGTGGGTATCACCCGCCCTGCGCCGGAGAGCGACGACCTGGTGTTCGGCATGTACGAGTACGAGGTGGAGCAGTACCCGATCCTGGTGGACCTGACGCTGACCGCGGAGATCCCCGACCAGCCGGACCCGGTCGTGCTGCTGGAGACGCGCTCCCAGGGCGGCCCGCTCGCAGTCCCCTTCGTCACCCACCGGGACGCGGCACTGGTGCTGACCGTCCTGGACCGGCAGGTCGATCGCCGGCCGGCCGAGCGCTTCGCCATCGACTGACCTGCCACGCCCGTGGTACACTGCGTGGCTGCAACGCGAGCGTCGTATAATGGTTATTACCCGAGCTTCCCAAGCTCGTGACGGGGGTTCGATTCCCCTCGCTCGCTGACCTCGCGTACTGGTCAGCTACCGTGGATACCTGCGGCGCAACCCCTGCACGGCAACGCGATATGAGCCCAGGTAGAGCGCCGCCTGCACCCCGAGGGCGGGCAGTGCCCACGCGCGGGTGTGCGGGGCTGCGCTGACGAAGACCAGGCTGGCGGCCATCGCTCCCCACAGGAGGGCGCCGACGGCCGGGTTCGCGTAGCGGGCGGCTGTGGTGCCGCGCAGGCCGCGGCGCAGGTTGCGGTAGATCAGGTGGTGCAGGTGGGCCTTGTCGGCGCGGCCGGGGCCATCGCCTTTGTGGAGGGTCTTCCTGAGGATCGAGTACAGCGTTTCCGACACCGGGTAGCCCAGCACCACGAGGACGATCCATGGGGACACCTCGGGATTGCGCTGCGGCAGCATGACGCCGACGGCGGCCAGGAGGAAGCCCACCAGGTAGGCGCCGCCGTCGCCCATGATGACCGGGCCGCGCGGGAAGTTGACCAGCAGGAAGCCGGCGACGGCGGCGCCGACGAGCAGGGCGAGTGCCGCCAGCCCGTGGTCGCCCGCTTGCAGGGCGACCACGCCGAACGCGGCCAGCATGATGAGGACGCCGCCGGCCGACAGGCCGTTGAAGCCATCGATGATGTTGACCGAATGGGCGATGCCGGCCATTGCGAACGCCGTGAACGGGATCGCGATCCAGGGGTACGCCAGGGCATAGCGGTCGACGAAGCCGATCTCCACTCGGGCGACCACGTGGCCGGTGACCAGGCTGAACAGAAGGCCCGCGAGCAGTGTCGCGGACATGCGCATGGTGCCGGAGACCTTCTTGGTGAAGTCCTCGGCGAGACCGGCTCCGAAGGCCAGCAGGCCGCAGACGCCCAGGATCGCCAACTCGCCCCGGATCGCCGGCGGCGCGGCGAGCGTTGCCGCCCAGTAGCCGGCGAACACGGCGACGCCGCCGATTCGCGGCACCACGGTGCGCTGGACCTTCTGGGGGCCGCTCAGGCTGTCCAGGCTGAGCCGGCCGTGCCAGCGTCGGGTCACGACGATCAGTATGCTGGCGGCGAGGGAGACGCCGGCGCCGATCAGGGCCGGAAGCGCTACCTGGTCGATTGGCGTTGTCCTGAAGGTGGGTTGCCGGCGGCCGGCATGCGCCCTTCAGACAAGGGCGACGGCCTTCGCCAAGCCGGCGGTCCAGCCGCCGTCGGCGTTGTACGCGGCTCCGGTGACGAAGCCCGACTCGTCTCCGGCCAGGAATAGCGCCACCCGGGCGATGTCCTCGGGGACCCCTATACGCCCCAGCGGCGCGATCTGCTCTCCGAACCGCCGGCTCTCCGGCCGTTCGCTGAGAAACGGCGCCGACATCGGCGTTTCGATCCACCCCGGGCAGATGCAGTTGACGCGCACGCCGTCGGGGCCGTGATCGAGCGCCATGGCGCGGGTGAGCTGCATCGCGGCTCCCTTGGTGGCGCAGTACCCGGCGATGTCGGATTCGGCGTAGAAGCTGTTCGCGGAGGCGGTGATGACGAACGAGCCGCCGCCGGAGCGGATCATGGCGGGAATGCCGAACTTGCCGAGCAGGAACGCGCCCTTCACGTTCACGGCGAACATGCGGTCCCAGTCCTCCTCCGGAAGATCGACGACGGAGCCGTCCCGGAGAATCGCCGCGTTGCTGAACACGACGTGCAGGGCGCCATGCTCGCCCAGCGTCCGCTCGACGACCGCCTCCACCTGGTCGGCGGCGCCCACGTCCGCGGCGATCGGAACGATGCGGCCGTCCCCGGCGCTCGCGGTCTCATCGAGGCCGGCCGAGTCGATGTCGATCGCCACCACGACTGCCCCTTCGGCGGCGAACAACCGCGCAGAGGCACGGCCGATGCCGCTGGCGGCACCGCTCACGATCGCCACCTTGTCCCTCAGTCGCATCCCGGTCGCCTCCCTTCAGAACTCGTTGGCCGGCGTGATCGACGGGTCCCACCGTTCTGCGGTCAGCAGGCCGATCGCCGCGGCCAGCGCCGCCGGGGATCCGATGCGCCGCAGCGCCTCCACCGCGTAGGTCGCGACCTGACCGCAGCGGTCGTCGAGCGCGTGGATCAGGTCGTCCTGCGCGGCGGACGCGGCCGGACCCAGGCGAGCGAGCGCGGTGGCGGCGTTCACGCGCACCTGGTCGCGCACGCTCCAGGTTCTCATCTCCTCCTCTTCCCATGCGGTCCTGTTCAGCCGGAACAGCGCTCCCAGCGGCGCTGCCGCTTCAGATGCGCCGATGGCGCCCAGCGCATCCGCCGCCGTTCGCACCACGAGATGGGACGGGTCGTCCAGCGCGCCGATCAGCGCCGGGACGGCCGCCAGCGCCTGCCGGTCCATCTCGCCCAACGCGAACGCGGCGTTCATCCGCGCCCACCCGTCCCCGCCTTCCAGCAGGTCCAGCAGGGGAGGGACCGCCGCGGTGCCGATTGCGGACAGGGCATAGGCGGCGTCGTCGAGCCGCAGCGCGCTCTCGATCGAGCCGTGACGGCGATGCTGCTCGGCCATCCGTGTCCGCATCATCGAAGCGGCGTCGCCGCGGCCGCGCAGTGACTCGATCAGCGCGGAGACCGCCGGCCCGCCGATCGCTCCCAGTGCGTAGACGGCGGCCACCCGCACCGGGTCGGGACGGCGATTCAGGCAGCTCATCAGGGCGGAGACCGCCGGCGCCGCATCCCCTCCCAGGGTCGCCAGCGTTTCGGCTGCAGCCACCCGGTCCGCGTCCGGGCGGTCGTGCTCCAACGCGGACAGCAGCGCGCTCACGCCGACGCGAGGCTGACGGTGGGGCAATGCGCCGTTGCGAAGGCTCGCGTAGCGGTCTCTGGCGCCGCGCAGCCAGTCCCAGAGATGCGACCAGGCGAGCGACATCCGGTCGCCACCGTAGCGCTCCGGGTCGCTCCACAGGTGATCGGGTCCCGCCCGGCCGTCTGGCTGCGGCAGCGACGCACGCTGATAGATGAACTTGACCATGAACCGCCTTTGGCCGCTCAGGTTGATGCCGGCCGCGTGGCCGACGTCGAAGTGGGTGATGGAAACCGTACCGGCCGGCCCGGAAACCGCCAGCGGCCGCCCGCGCTCGGCTTCGTTGAGGGTGGTGTTCAGGTGTGTCCCCGGTATCACGTGGGTGGGGCCCAGGGAATCGGGCGTGTCCTGCGGGTAGTACATGACCCGCGCATAGCGGATGTGGTGGTGACGCGGCCGCGCGAGCGGGGTGTAGGAGTCCTGGTGGCAGTTGGCCGCGAGCTTTGCGGCGCGATCCAGTCCGGGATCCTCCGGAGGCTCCTCCACGTGACAGAAACGGTGCGGGTGCTCCAGGTAGTCCGGTCCCAGCAGGGTCTGGAGGGCGCCGTGCACTTCCGGGGACTTCAGCACGTGCCGCATTTCCGGGACCAGCGGGAGGATGTTGTTGCCGGGGTTGCCCGCCCGGTCGGGGATCGACTTGTCGAGCCGCCGCCGGATGGATTCGTGCAGCTCGCGCGGCAGCGACGGCTGCAGGATCAGGTAGCCGTCGGCGATGAACTGCCGAACCTGCTCGTCGCTCAGGGGATTCGTGGTGCCGGTGTGCCCGTTGTCCATGGTGGCTCTACTCTACTCCGGCTGATACCGCGGCTCCGGTTGATACCGCGGCCACGGTTGATACCGCGGCCACGGCCGCCCGCGCGCCTTCATGCAGCAGGGCCAGCTCGTCGACGAGCTCGAAGAACCGGCAGCCCCTGCCGACCCAATCGGCGGCTGCGTCAGGCCCGGATGGCGTGGTGCCGAACGCAACGCCGTGTTGCAGGCACAGGTCGAGCACGGTGCCGAGCGCCGCTTTCATGTCCGGGTGATCGTACTCGCCAGGATGCCCCAGAGAGATCGCCGTGTCGTAGGGGCCCACGTACACCATGTCCAGGTGCGGCGTCGCGACGATCTCGGCTGCGCGCTCCAGGCCGGCCATCGTCTCGATGTGGGCGATCACGGCGGTCGCCTCGTTGCTGCGCCGCAGCCAGTCGGCGTCGTCCTGCGGGTACGTGTAGTCCGCGCCGCCGTAGCCGGGTGCCCCGGCGCGGCTGCCGAGCGGCGGGTACTTGACCAGATCGACCAGCTCGGCCACCTGCTCGGCCGATTCGGTGCGCGGGAGCTGGATGCCCACCACCCCCGCGTCCAGCAGGCGCGCAACTTCGGATCGGTTCAGCTCGCCGACCTTGGAGATGACCGGAATGCCGTTGTCGCGGGCAGAGAGCACGAAGTCGGGAAGCTCGCTGCCCTCGAACATGCCGTGCTCCTTCTCGACGAAGATGAAGTCGAAGCCGGCGTTGCGGAAGATCTTGACCAGCGACGGCCGGAGGTACTCGACCGCCATCGCGCCGAGGAGCGGCGGCCCGCCGCGCACGCGCCGCCTGAAGCCGCGTCCGAGCGCCGTCGGGTCATGCTGCGCGCCGCGGTCGTTCTCTGTGGTCCTGGCCATCGTCATCCTCCTTTGTGGCGGGTCGGTGTCAGTGCGATCGTGTGGATCTCGTACGGCTCCTGCGTGTAATCGTTCTCGATGCGTGGCATGCCGTGGAACGCTCGGGGGAGTGGATGCTACGCTGCATCCTCCGCGGTGACCATCAGGTCACGCGGCATCGTTACCATATATGAACGCCCGAACCCCATCCGGCTCGATTGCCGAACGATCCTTGATTGCCAATCGCTCCTCGATTGCCGAACGATCCCTGATCGCCGAGCACTTCCGCGCCGCCTCAGAGGTGATGCCCGGCGGGGTCAACTCCTCCACCCGGGTCAACAAGGCGCTCGGCACGCCCATGTACGTCGCGCGTGCCGAGGGCAGCCGCATCACCGACATCGATGGCCGCACCTTCATCGACCTGTGTTGCGGCCACGGCGCGGCACTGCTCGGCCACGGCCATCCTGCGATCGCGGACGCCCTGGCGACCGCGGCCCGGATCGGCTTCCCTTCCGTCTACGAAACGACCCACCACGAGGAGCTGGCGCGGCTGGTGTGCCGGTCGGTTCCGTCGGCGGACCGGGTGCGGTTCTGCTCCTCCGGATCGGAGGCGACGCTGCACCTCATCCGCGCCTGCCGCGCTCACACCGGCCGCGACAGGATCATCCGCATCGAGGGCCACTTCCACGGCTACCACGAGCTGATCTACATCGGCGGCCATCCCCCGGCCGACCGGCTGGCACGCAATCGAACGCAGCCGTACCTGGAGTCCCCGGGCATCCCGCGCGAGTTCGCGCGCCTGATCGTCCCTATCCCGCACAACGACGTGGACGCCCTGGAGCAGGTGGTCGAGCGCCACGGCAAGGAGACGGCCGCGCTCATGCTGGAGCCCGTGAACTGGAACTGGGGGGCGATCCGACCCGAACCCGCCTACCTGAAGCGCATGCGGGATCTCACTGCCGAGGCCGGCATCGTGCTGTTCTTCGACGAGATCCAGTCGGCGTTCAAGACGCGCCACCTGACCGCGCAGGCCGAGTACGGCGTCACCCCCGACGTCACCACCATCGGCAAGTCGCTGGGCGGAGGGCTGCCGGTGTCCGCGTTCGCCGGTGACGCCCGGATCATGGACCTCTTTCAGCCGGTCGGCCCGGTGCAGCACTCCGGGACGTTCAACGCCCACCCCGTGCCGATCCTCGCGGCCCTGGCGTTCGTGCGGGAGACCGGCAAGCCGTATTTCTACGACACGCTGGAGGCGCTGGAGGACCATTTCGATCGCGGCCTGAAGCGCATCATCGCCGACCATGGGCTGAACATGATCGCGCCCGTGTCCGGCGGGCGGTTCACCGTCATCTTCGGGCGCACCACGCCGCCGTCCCGGTACGAGGACTGCCTCTGTCACGACAAGCGGGTGATGCTGCGGTTCATCAAGGGGTGCTACGACCGCGGCGTCTACCTGCACGACTACGGCGGCGGCCCGATCCACCACGGCTTCTCCGTGCAGCACACGACGGCCGATCTGGACGAGGCGTTGAACGTGATGGAGGACGCCTTGGCAGAGATGAAGCGCGGCGGAGCGGTCCCGACGGTCTGATAAGCGGCATGACGGTCACGATCCCCTGGAACGCCTGGTTCGAAGACGGCGAGCTCGAGCTTTCGTTCCCGGACGCATGGCACGTGGACGCGTTGCGCATGCGCGCGCCGCCGGCGCCGCCGGCGACGATAGCGGAAAGGATCGCCGCGCCTCTGGACAGCGAGCCGCTCCGTCTCCTGGCGCGCGGCAAGCGGCGGGTGGGCATCGCCGTGGACGACATTGCCCGCCCGACGCCCGTGCACGAGTTCCTGCCGCAGGTGGTGGACGAGCTTCTGGCCGCCGGCGTTCCGGAAGACGGCATCCAGGTGTTCGTGGCCTCCGGCGCCCACCGTACGCCGGTGCGCGGCGACGTGGTGCGCAAGATCGGCGCGCCGCTCGCCGAGCGGCTGAAGGTCGTCTACCACAACCCGTACGACAACCTCGCCGACCTGGGCCGGACCAGCAACGGCGTGCCGATCGCGATCAACCGCAGCTACCTGGACTGCGACTTCCGCATCAGCATCGGCGGGATCACCCCGCACGACTTCGCCGGCTTCGGCGGCGGCTACAAGACGGTGACGGTGGGCCTGAGCGGCATCCGCGCGCTGCACGAGACCCACATCGAGCGGATCGCCGAGTTCGACGCCGGCGTCGCCCGCATCGAGGGCAACCGCTTCCAGGAGTACGTGCAGGAGATCGGGGCGAAGGTGGGGATCGACTTTGCGATCAACGCCGTGATGACCGCGCGGCGGGGGATCGCCGACCTGTTCGCCGGCGACCCTGATGCCGTGTTTCGCAGCGCGTGCGCGTCGGCGCGCGAGCGGTATGCCACGCCGACCGCGGGCGGCTACGACGTCGCGGTGCTGAACGCCTACCCCAAGGACATCGACTGGGTGCAGTCGCTGATGGCCTTGAACGTCGCGTTCTTCGGCAACGAGACGCTGGTGGCGGAAGGCGGCACGGTGGTGGTGACCACGCCGGCGGTCGACGGCGGGGCGCTCCACTACCTGGGCGGCGAGGGCATGGAGGGCTACGCCGTGGCGGGCGCGGACGCGATGCGGGGCCGGCGGCTGATCGTCTGCTCGCCCGGCCTGAATCGGCACGACGTAGCCTCTTACTTTCCGCCCGGCGCTGCCTCGTATACGACCTGGGACGACACCTTGGGCGACTTGGAAACCCGGCACGGTGGCGACTGCCGTGCGTGCGTGGTGGAGTGCGCGCCGATGCAACTGCTGGCTCCCTGAGTCCAGGTGCCGCCCGAGGCGAGGTGCGGCGCATGGTCACCGGTGACGGGTGCATGGCACGATGGGCCCTCGACGATGGCTGATTCCCCGTTCCGCGTAGGCGCCATCGGCTGCGGCGCCCGCGGGCGCTCGCTGCTCCGACATGCCGCGCGCGCCGACGATGTCGAGATAACGGCGCTGTACGACCCGAACCCCCAGGCGGCGCTGCAGGCGCAACGGGAGCACGCACCGGACGCGGCCGTGGTGGACGGCATCGATCAGGTGGTGAGCCGCGACGACGTCGACCTTGTGATCGTCGGCTCTCCCGACCACGCCCACCGCGAGCCGGCCGTGGCGGCCTTCGAGCACGGCAAGCACGTGTTCTGCGAGAAGCCGCTGGCTACCACTTCCGAGGACTGCCGGGCGATCTGGAGCGCCGCGCAGGCGGCAGACCGCGAGCTGATCGTCGGCTTCGTGCTGCGCTACGCGCCGTTCTACCGGGGGATCAAGCAGCGCCTGGACGACGGTGACCTGGGTCCGATCATGTCGATCGAAGCGAACGAGAACCTGCCGTTCGCGCAAGGGGCCTTCTTCCGCCGCGACTGGCGGCGGTTCCGCCGTTTCACCGGCACCTATCTGCTGGAGAAGTGCTGCCACGATCTGGACATCCTGTGCTGGTTCGCCGATTCGCTGCCGCGGCGCGTGGCGTCGTTCGGCGGCCGGTCGTTCTTCACCCCCCGCTCCGATGCGCCGCTGTACTGCCGCGACTGCGACCTGGACTGCGCCCACCGCCTGGAGCTCGATCCGCTGCCTCCGAAGCCGGAGTCGGAGCCGGAGTTGACGCGCGGCAAGGACCTGGACTTGTGCTGCTTCAACTCGGCGCAGGACATCGTCGACAACCAGGTGGTGATCATCGAGTTCGCCAACGGCATCCGCGCTACCTTCCATAGCAACCAGAACGCCGCAAGCCCCAGCCGCCGCATGTACCTGGTCGGCGAGCGGGGATGCATCGAGGGCGACATCTACTGGGGATTCTTCCAGTACGCGCCGATCCGCTACACCGGCGACTGGGAGGGGCTGCCGTGGGAGCGAACGGAGGTGGTGCGCGCGGGCCAGCACGGCGGCGGCGACGACTCGCAGTTCGGGGACTGTCTCCGGCGGCTGCGCGACGGCCGTCCCATGATGTCCGGAGGCCGTGAAGGGCTGGTCGCCTGCGTCACCGCCCTCGGGATCGACGAAGCGCGCTCGACCGGTGCGGTGGTCGATCTGACAGACACCTGGGAGGCGTACGGCCTGAGCGACGGAGCGGGGGAAGCCGCCGCCGGCGGGCGATGATCACGGCGGTCGACGTCACCCGCAGCTACCGGGCGGGCAGCGGCCTCGTCACGGCGCTGGACCGGGTAAGCATCGCGATCGAGGCGCGGACGCTCACGGTCCTGCACGGGCCGTCAGGGTCGGGCAAGACCACCCTGATCAACATCCTGGGCGCACTGGACCAACCGACCAGCGGCGCCGTGCTGCTGGACGGCGCCGAAATCACCGCGCTCAACGAACCCGAGCGTGACGAGTTGCGGCGCCTGCGCATGGGGTTCGTGTTCCAGTCGGTGGCGCTGATCGCCGCCATGTCGGCGCTGGAGAACGTCGAGTTCGCGCTTCGCATCGCCGGCGCCGACCGCAACGGACGGGAGGAGCGCGCCAAGGAGTGTCTGGCGATGGTCGGGCTGCGCTCGCGGATGAACCACCGGCCGGGCGAGCTGTCGGGCGGCGAACAGCAGCGCGTGGCGATCGCGCGCGGCTTCGCCCACCGCCCGCAGGTGCTGTTCGCGGACGAGCCGACCGCGGAGCTGGACACGCATACCGGCCTGCAGGTGGTCGGCATCCTGCGCGAGCTCACCGGCGAGCAGGGAGTCACGGTGGTGATGAGCAGCCACGACCCGGCGATCGTCGACATGGCCGACCAGCGGGTGTCGCTGCGCGACGGGCGCGTCGTGGAGCCGGATCCCGCCGTGCCGGGGGCCGCCTCATGAGCACCGCTGCCGGTGCTGCCACCGGCCCGGCCGGTGCCGGACCACGCCCGCGCGGCGCGGCCATCCGTGGCGCAGGAGTGCGCGGCGCAGGAATGCGCGGCGCAGGAGTGCGCTGCGAGAACCTGGTGCGCATCTTCAAGACCGAAGAGGTCGAGGTGGTCGCCCTGCAGGGGCTGGACCTGGAGATCGAGGCGGGCGAGGTGATGGCGATCATCGGCTCCAGCGGCAGCGGCAAGTCGACCCTGCTCAACATCCTGGGGGGACTCGACCGTCCGTCGGCGGGGACGGTGGAGGTCGGCGGCGCCGACCTGCTCAAGTTCAGTCCGCAGGACCTGGTGCGCTATCGGCGCGAGACGGTCGGCTTCGTCTGGCAGAACAGCGCCCGCAACCTGGTGCCGTACCTGACCGCGGCGGAGAACGTGGAGGTGCCGATGCTGCTGGCGCGCCGCCGCGGGCCACGGCGGCAGCGGGCGCTGGAGTTGCTGCGGCAGGTCGGCGTCGACCACCGGGCGGGCAACCGGCTCATGGAGCTCTCCGGGGGCGAGCAGCAGCGGGTGGCGATCGCGGTGGCGCTGGCCAACGAGCCGCCGCTGCTGCTGGCCGACGAGCCGACCGGCAACGTCGATTCGCAAACCGCCCGCCATCTGCTCGCGACGTTCCGGGAGGTGAACCGCGACCTGGGCGTGACCGTGGTCATCGTCACCCACGACCGCGCCGTGGCGCAGGCGGTGAGCCGCGTGGTCGCCATCCGTGACGGACGGACCTCCAGCGAGTTCATCCGCCAACGCGATGCCGCGGGCGGGGAAGGCCGCGACCCGCAGCTCGCGCGGCCGGCCCTGCACATGGAGGAGGCGGACTCGCACCGGGAGTACGTCGTCGTCGACCGCGTGGGCCGGTTGCAGATCCCCCGCGATCACCTGCAGGCGCTGTCGATCTCCGGGCGCGACCGCGTGCGCGTGGATCTGGAGGACGACAACATCGTCATCCGGCGCGCCGATGACGACTCCGATAATCCGCCGAACACGTGAACGGCGACGTCCGTCTGGCGGCCTATGCCCCTGCCGACGGCGGCGTCAACGATCACTGCATCGTGCGCGCCGCGGACGGCTGGCACTACTTCTTCATCTATCGCCGTTACGACCTCTGGGACGGGGTGGGGACCACCGCCGGCAGCACCATCGGCCATGCGTACTCCCCCGACCTGTTCGCGTGGCGCACCTGCGCCGACGCCCTGCAGCCGGATGCGGACGCGGGGGCGTGGGACGGCACGCATGTCTGGGCGCCGCACGTCGTCGAGCGGGGCGGGTACTGGTACATGGCGTACGCCGGCGTCGACCGGCACGGCATCCAGCGCCTGGGGATCGTCCGCTCCGCCGATCTCCACCGGTGGGAACGGTTCACGGATGGACCGGTCCTCGACGCCGCCCTGTTCCCGTGGTTCGACCGCAACGCCCTGCACGCGCACTTCTACGACTGCCGCGATCCGTTCCTGCTGCAGCACGGCGACGGCTACCTGATGTACTACACGGCCCGTGCCGACGACGACGTGCCGTGCATCGCCGCCGCGTCCAGCGACGACCTCCTGCACTGGCAGGACCGGGGCCCGGTGCTGCGCATGGTCCACTACCAGCCGGACGGCCAGCAGCGCACGCCGCTGGAGTCGTGCTGCGTCTTCCGCCGCGGCGGCCTCTGGTACCTGGTCTACCAGCTCCGCGGCATCCGCTATCACGTCTCGGGCGATCCGCTCGACTGGCACGGCACGCCGCCGCGCACCTTCAGCACCACGAAGTGGCTGTTCCGCTGGGCCGACCGGGATCGGAACCTGCACATCTACAAGACCCGCTCCTTCTTCGGGGTGCTGCGCTTCGGCCTGGTGCGCTGGAACGGAGACCGCATGCTGCCGGACCACGGCCCGGCGGCCGGCTACCAGATGCCGTGGCCGTAGGAGCTCTTGGAGATGCGGTTGGCGATCAGTACCAGCGCCAGTCCCAGCACCGAGTACACCAGGCCGATCGCCGTCGCAGCGGAGTACTGTCCCTGTACCAGGCCGAGGCGCAGCACGTAGATGTCGGTGACGTAGGCGATCCTGCGAGTGGACAGGTTCATCAGGTTGTAGAGCTGGTCGAAGCCTGCCTGCAGGATGCCGGGAATGGCGAGCACCAGCAGGATGGAGACGATCGGCACCATGCCGGGGAGGGTGATGTGACGGGTCTGGCGGAGCTTGCCGGCGCCGTCGATGTCCGCCTGCTCGTACAGCTCGGGATTGATGTTGGCGATGGTGGCCAGATAGATGATCGTGCCCCAGCCGATCTCCTTGAAGATGGCCGTGATGACGACGATCGGGATGAACGCCTTCTCGTCCGCCATCAGCGCCACGGGCTCCGCCCCGAACAAACCGATGATCACGTTTACGGGGCTGTGTGCCTCATAGTCGAGGATGCGATAGGTGACCGCGGCCATGATCACCCACGAGAGGAAGTGGGGCAGGTAGCTGACCGTCTGCACCGTCCGCTTGAATCCCGAGTGCCGGATCTCGTTCAACAGGAGCGCGAGGATGATGGGAGCCGGCCAGCCGAACACGAACTTGACGACCGAGATGCGCACCGTGTTGCGCAGCACGTACCAGAATTCCGGGTCCTGAAAGAACCAGAAGTTGTACAGGATCGGTTTCGACCAGGGGCTGGCGAACGGGCCGAGCGCCGCGTTGAAGTCCCGGAACGCCAGAGTCAGGCCGTAGATCGGCAGGTAGCTGAAGACGAAGACGGCGACGATCGCGGGAGCGAGCAGCAGGTACAGCCAGCGCTGGCGCACCATCGTCTCAAGCGTGTTCCGTACGCGCGCCTGACGGCGGGCGGGAGCGTCGACGGTCGTGCGTTCAGCCATCGCAGCCTCCTGAAGCGGCGAGGCGTTCACGCTAGCCGGTCACGGTCGTGCCGTCAACCGCGGTGTGGCAGCCGAGCATCCAGGTGAGCGGGGACCGGCTCATCCACCACGATCCGTGAGAAGCCGTTCGCTTGACAGCGAAGCGGTGGCGCGGCCTGCTACGCTCCATGGCCACCACCGAGCAGGAGATCGTCGAGCGCTCGCGCGAGCTGTTCGACCGCGAGCTGCACTCATTCGTGCCGGACCGCGTGTTCGACGCCCACTTCGAGATCTGGGATGCGCAGGCGACCATCGAAGGCGCGGTCGGCATCGCCATCCCGACGCGGTTCGAGGACGTCGCGCCCGGCTGCGAGCTGCTGCATCCGGGGAGGGAGGTGAAGGCGGCCTTCATCCCGTTCTCGTTCACGTCCGACCTTGTTGCGTCGGCCAATGCCTGGTCGTCGGAACAGGCGCGGCGCTCGGGCGGCACCTGTTGCAGTTACTTCTTCGCCAGGCCGGACGACGACCCGGAATGGGTGCGGTCCGAGGTGCGCCGGCTCGGCGCGATCGGGCTGAAGTCCTACCACACCTATGCGGCGCGCAAGCCGACCTGGGAGGCGGACATTCCCGAGTACATGCCGGAGCCGCTGGTGCAGGTGGCGCACGAGGAGGGATGGATCATCAACATGCACCTGGTGAAGGAGCGCGCGGTCGGCCACCCGTCCAACATTCACTGGATCCGCCACTACTGCACCACCTATCCCGGCATCCGGCTGGTGCTGTCCCACTCCGCGCGCGGGTTCCAGCCGGAGAACAACCTGGCCGGTCTCCCCGAGCTGACCGACCTGGACAACCTGTTCTTCGACACCAGCGTCAACTGCGAGCCGACCGCTCACCAGGCGATCATCCGCATCATGGGCCACGACCGCCTGCTGTACGGCAGCGACTACCCGTGCAGCCACGTGCTGGGCCGCTACGTGGCCGCGGGCAGCTCCTTCGCGGTGCTTGAGGCCGACAACCCGATCTGGGGGGCGCGCGACGGCGCGGTGATGCCGGCGCTGGTGGGGCTGGAGCACCTGCGGTCGCTGAAGTGGGCGTGCTGGGGCATGGGGCTCGGCGACTCGGCGGTGGAGGACATCTTCTGGGGAAACGCGGACAGGCTGTTTCCGACCGCGAGTCCGACCGGCGCGCGGACTACTCCTTGATCGATCCGATCAGCACGCCCTTGATGAAGTAGCGCTGGATGAACGGGTAGACGATCAGGATCGGCACCGTGCCGACGACGATGAAGGAGTAGATCAGGGAGGTCGGCGTCAACCGCTCCAGTTGATCCAGGATTTCCTGATTGGCGCCGCGGTACACGCCCTTGGCGTGCCACGCGGACTCCAGCACGTAGGTGCGCAGGAAGGTCTGCAGCGGCTTCAGCCTCCAGTTCTGGACGAAGAAGGCGCCGTCGAACCACGCGTTCCAGTGGGTCACGGCCGTGAACAGCGACAGCGTCGCCACCATCGGCATCGACAGCGGCAGGACGATGCGGAAGAAGATGTAGCCGTAGTGGGCGCCGTCGATCAGCGCCGCCTCCGTCAACCCGTAGGGAAGGGTCTGGAACGAGGTCTTCATCACGATCATCGTCCAGACGCTGAACATGAGCGGCAGCACCAGCACCCAGAACGTGTCCAGGAGGCCGACGCTCCGGTACACCATGAAGGTCGGGATCAGCCCCCCGCTGAAGAAGATGGTGAGAAAGAAGTACAGGATGATGATGTTGCGCCCCACGAGCTGCTTCTGGGTGAGGGCGAACGCGGCCCCGCCGGTCACCAGCACCATCAGCGGCACGCCGATCACCACCCGCAGTATGCTGATCAGGTACGCTTGGCCGATCCCGGAGCTGGAAAAGACCTTGGCGTAGTTGGCGTAGTAGAAGCCGCGCGGCCACAGCAGCGAGAACCGGTAGTCGTAGAGCGGATCGGTGACGGAAACCTGGATGACGTACCAGAAGGGGTAGGCGGTCATGAGCGCAAACAGGCCGAGCGCCGCGTAGTTCGCAACGGTAAACAGCCGCTCGGGCACGGTTGCGATGTGTCGTTGCGCGAGCATCCGCTCCCTCCTCCTGCCCGGCCGAAGTGTGCCCGACCAAGTATGGATGGCGGCCTCGGGCGAGGCCGCCATCCACGTCGTTATGGCGTCCGGTTCAGCGTGGGCTTACCAGCCCATCACCTCCTTCCACTCCGGCAGCGGCGTCACCGTCAGCAGGCTGTCCCGGTCGTCGAATCCGTTGGCGGTGATCCACTCGACCCAGCGGTCATGCTTGGCGCCGTAGATCGCCTTCCAGTTGGCCAGCTTGATCACCGAGTCGATGAACTCGTCGTACAGCCGGTTGAACTCGTCTACCGATTCCGCCGTGATCAGCGGCGCCACCGAGTTGGTCAGGCGCTCCTGAGCGGAGATGATCGCCGACTCCTCCAGCGGGGGTGCCTTTTCCGTGAGCTGGGCGTAGGACGGGATCGGGCTGGTGACCTCGGCCCAGAGCGGCTGGAAGCTGCCCAGGCGCGGCGCCCACGCCGGGCCGCCGTCGACCCCCATCATGAAGCCCTGACTGGCCTTGTCCTGGATGGTGAGCGGGAACAGGTACTGGACGCTGGCGTAGGACGGCTGACTGAAGACGATCAGCGACGGCGCCAGGATCGGCTTGCACGTGCCCGCTTCCAGGTTGCGGGTGAAGCAGGTCGACTGCGAGATCGCTTGGGGCCGGTCGTCCTTGTGCGGGTTCTGTGCGTTGTAGCCGACCCACTCGGGCAACAGGCTCCAGATTTCCGGACCGTCGACGAAGTCCCAGTGCACGCCCCTGATGCCTGACTGGTGGGACGCCGAGATGTAGCCCTCTTCGGTCAGGCTCCAGTGCAGGTAGGACAGCACGTTGTCCGGCACGGGCGCCTCCGCGGAGATCATCACCGGCGCGGGCTGCATGTTGTAGATGCGGCCCGGCGCGTCGTGCACGGGCGGAGCCAGCGACACGTGCTGCTTGGCCAACCCCTCCTGGGCGATGGCGCTGTCCTGGCCGTGCTCCCTGATCAGGGCGCCGACGGTGTCGTGCATCAGCGACGCCAGGTGGGTGCCGCCGGCCGCGTAGGAGATCGATCCGGGCTTGAGCTTGCCGTAGAACTTGCCCACGTCGTAGAAGAACTGCCCCGGGTCCAGCAACCCCTCGCGGGAGAGCTGGTTGAGATAGGCGAACGCCTCACGCGTCTGGACCGACGCCCACGGGGGCATCAGGCGCTTCTGGTCGTCGACCTCCCAGCCGGCACCCTTCAGCGAGTAGATCACGTTCTGGACCGCCACCTCCCGGATCCACATGGCGAATCCCTCCGGCTGGTTGCCTTCCAGGTCGGGAAAGTCGCCGTCGCGGACCGCCCGCAGGTTCTCCAGCAGGTCGTCGTGCGTCTTGGGAATCCCCAGCGCTTCCATCACGTCGAGGCGCTGGATCCACGTATTGCTGTGCCAGGTGACCGGACCGCGGCCCAGGTCGACGGGCCAACCCCGGCCGGGCAGCGCCATCACCTGTCCGTTCACGACGTACTTGGCAAGGTAGGAGCGCGGCGTGCGGGAGTACACGGGGTAGTTGGTGGGATCGTTGAAGTACTTGTCGAGCGGCAGCAGTCTGCCTTGCGTCGCAAAATCGCCCAGGGTGAAGAAGCTGGTGCCCATGATCACGTCCGGCATCTCGCCCTGCGCGATCAGGAGCTGCAGCGCCTCATCCGCCGTCGATCCCTCGGGAACCGCGCCGATCTGCACGTGGAACCCGAAGTTCTCCTCCACCCACGCGTTGGCTTCCGGGATCATCTCCGGAGTCTTGTCCCCGTAGACGGCTCGGACACCCCACATCCAGACCAGCGGCGTCTCCTCCATCGTTGCCCCTTCTTCCTCGCCGGAAGCGAAGCCGAACGTCGCGACGGTCGTGAGGGCGATCGCGATCGCCAATAACCGTTTCGTCATGGCGAGTCCTCCTCTGAGCGCCCGTGATTGGCGCCTGAACCCGCGGGGTGGCGCCGGGCGGCGTAACAGAACCCGTTAGCACACACGGACGTGCAGGTCAACCGGTTCTCAGCGAGCCGCCCCGTAGCGGCTTGGACTATTCGCCCGTGGCCAGGCGCCGCTGCTTTTCGCGGGCGAACGAGACGACCAGTGGGTCGTCCTGCTGGCGGCGCAGGAAGGCGGCACGGTCGCCGATGCCCTGCCAGCGCTCCCGGATGATCACCTGCGCCACCGGGGCGCCCAGCGCGTCGCCGGGGCCCAGGCAGACCAGCAGGTCGGGCGCGTACTCCCGGAGCGCGACCCGCACGCAGGCGGTGAAGTCGAAGGTGGACGTCACCTGCGTGCGCAGCGTGTACTCGGCGAGCGCGGCGGCGTCGGTGGCGAGCGGCGACCACTGGTGGCCGCGGCCGTCGATCAGCGGGACCTCGGGAGCCCGCCAGCCGACCGTGTCGGACAGGGCCGCCACCGCGCGGCGTGCGTTGTCCGCAAGGAGAGGCGAATGGAAGGCCGCGTGACCGTGCAGATGCAGGGGGTAGGTGCGCTCGCCGGACTCGTGGCGTGGAAGCCCGGAGCGCAGCGCGCGGATACCGCCGTCGTCGGCCCAGAGGACGCGGTAGCCGCCATAGCGGATGGAATCTCCTGCCCTGTGCCCGGCCGCCCGCGCGTCGTGGAGCGCGGCGTCGACGCGCCGGATGAGAGCCTCGTCGGTCAGCCACCGATCGTCGGTGACCGGGTACACGATCTGGCCGCCGACCAGCCCGTCACGGCCCATGCCGCCCATCGTCTCCACCACCCGCATGGTGTCCGCCAGCGTCAGCGAGCCGGCGCAGAACAGCGCCGAGTACCAGCCCAGGCTGTTGCCGGCCACGGCCACCACGTGGCAGCGCTCCCGCTCCACGCGCAGGAAATCGGCGGCGGTGCAGGCAAGGATCAGCGGCGACACGTGCTCGCCCGCGCTGTGGGCGGCGGTCAGCCGTTCGGCGCCGTCGAGCGCCGACAGCGTCGGGTCGCCGGCGTCGCCGCGGCGGGTGTCGGTCGCCTGCATGACCGCCTGGAATGCTTCCCGAGATGCGTCCGGCAGCGGCCGGGACAGGGAGCCCAGGTCGGCGGGTCCGTAACTGCCGCGGCCGGGGCAGATCACGACGACCCGCCTGTGCGAGTCGGCGCCGGTCGTCACCGGGCTGCCGTCGCCGCGGTGGCGCCCCGGCCGGTTTCCGGCTCGGCTGCGTCAGGCGGCGGCGCCTGCCGCCGTTCCGGGCGGACCAGGTCGACCGCGCGGGCGACGATCCCGTCCGTCGACGGCAGGACGTGCTCGGCGGCCGGTCCCAGGGGAATGAAGGAATCCTCCCCGCAGTAGCGCCGGATCTCCGGCCGGGCCGGGGCGGCGGTCGCATCGACGACGGCGGCCACGAGCCCTTCGCTCACGCCGCCGGTGGCGCGGCCCTCGTCGACGATCAGAATGCGCCCGCTGCGGGTTCCGTGCGCGACCACCGTCTCGGCGTCGATCGGCGCCAGCCAGCGCAGGTCGATCACCTCCGCGGCGATGCCGTGCCGCTCGGACAGGATGCGCGCCGCCTGCAGCGACCGCCAGAGGCCGTTGCTCCAGCTCACGATGGTCAGGTCCGGATCGTCCGCGGCGTGGACGCGCGCCCGCCCGATCTCGACGGCGTCGCCCGGCGGCGGGTACCGGAACCTCCAGAGATCGTCGCCCGCCTCGTGCAGGTCGCGGGTCTGGTACAGGGCGATCGGCTCCAGGAACAGCACCACGCGTCCGTCGGTGACCGCCGCCGCCGTGGCAGTGCGCAGCATGCCCACGGCGTCGTCGCCGCGCGACGGGCTGGCGATGATCACGCCCGGCAGATCGCGCAGCGCGGCGATGCTGTTGTCGTTGTGGAAGTGCCCGCCGAATCCCCGCTGGTACGCCCAGCTCGCGATCCTGACCACCAGCGGGTTGCGGAAACCGCCCTGCGAAAAGAACGAGAGCGTCGCCGCCTCGCCCCTGATCTGATCCTGGGCGTTCTGGTAGTAGGCCAGATACTGGATCTCCGGGACCGGCAGCAGGCCGACGTGGGCGGCGCCCATGGCCAGCCCCAGGATGGACTGCTCGTCGAGCAGGGTGTTGAACACGCGCGCCGAGCCGGCCCGCTCGGCCAGCCTGGTCGTGACCCCGTAGACGCCGCCGCGGCGGCCCACGTCCTCGCCGAACAGGACCATCTGCGGGTATTTGGCCATCAGGTCGAGCAGGCCCCAGTTCAACAGCCGGCCGAAGTGTTGCGGTCCCTGCCGCTCCGGCAGCCGCCGTTCCGACCCGAACAGCGCGACGCGCTCCTCCGCGTGGTCGGCGCGCGCGGCCTCCCGCATCACCCGCAACGGACGATCCGTGGCGATGGGGTCCGCCACCTCGGCGGCGCTCGTCAGGTGCGGCCGCCGCTCGGCTTCCCGCGCCGCCGCGCGCACCCGGTCGCCGATCTGCAGGTACGACCGCAGCAGCGCTCGCGCCGGAGCGAGACCCAAGTCGACTGCGCGCAGGCTGTTGCCGAGCACGGGGTCTCGCGCCTCCGCCGCCCGGATCCGTTCGCGTGAGTGGTAGGTGATCTCCAGATCCGCCCCGGCGTGGCCGAGCAGGCGCACGAGCTCCAGGTGCAGGAAGACCGGCACACGCTGGCGCCGGCAGACCTCCACCGCCGCGTGCGCCTGCCGGAAGGTGTCGACGATGTTGCAGCCGTCCGCCTTCAGGTAGGTGATGCGCGGGTAGGAGCGCCAGACGTGTTCGACCCAGCCGGGCGGCGTCTGAACCGAGATGCCGACGCCGTTGTCCTCGCACACGAACAGGATCGGGATCGGCAGGTTCTGATAGGCCGCCCAGGCGCCGGCGTTCATGCCGGCCAGCGCGGAGGCATGGTTCAGGGTGCCGTCGCCGAAGGTGCAGACGACGATGGCGTCCTCCGGGAACGGCAGGGACTGTACGAGCCCGAGCCGCTTGGCCCTCTCGATGGCGAAGGCGGTCCCCATGGCCTTGGGCACGTGCGAGGCGATCGTGCTGGTCTGCGGCGGCATCCACAGGGCCGTGCTGCCGAAGACCTTGTGGCGGCCGCCGGCGATCGGATCCTCGGAGCTGGCGCACAGGGACAGCAGCACGTCGAACACCGGGGTGTGGCCGGCTACCTGCTTGGCACGCTGCGCGAAGAAGCCGCCGGACCGATAGTGGACGAACGCCGGGTCGTCGGGGCGCAGGGCGGCGGCCAGCGCCGCGTTCCCCTCGTGGCCGGCGCTGCCGATCGTGTAGAAGCCGGTCCCGCGGCTGCGCAGCCGGCGCGCCTCCAGGTCGAGGTGGCGCGCCTGGTACTGGGACTCCAGGATTTCCAGGAAGTCGATGCTCCGCAGCCCCGAACGCTTGTCGACGAGGTCGTCGCCGGACCGGCGCGGGCGCCCGCCGGCGGCTTCGTCATCGGCCGACCGGGACGACAGGGCGTCGATCACGGCCTGGTCGATGGCCTGGGCGCGGTCTGAGTCCATGCGGGGCGACGGTGAGGGTGGCGAAATCAGCGCACGGCGGCAAGGCGCCGGTGGCCTCTCGATGCGGCGTCTTCGTACACTCCCGCATGCTCGGAATCCTTCCCCTGGAGTGCCCGATCCGACACTACGACTGGGGGTCGCGATCCGCGCTCGGCCGCCTGCTGGGCCGCAAGCCGAGCGGCCGGCCTGAGGCGGAGTTGTGGATGGGGGCCCATCCTCAGGCGCCGTCGGTGGCGCGGGTCGGCGCCCGGCGGATGGCGCTGGACCGCCTGATCGCCGAGCATCCGGCCGAAACGCTCGGCCGTACCGCGCTGGACGGGCACGGCGCGACGCTGCCGTTTCTCTTCAAGGTCCTGGGGCTGGGCAAGCCGGTGTCCGTGCAGGCGCACCCCACCCGCGCACGCGCCGTACGCGGGTTCGAAGCCGAGCAGAGTGCGGGCGTTCCGCTCGGCGCGCCGCACCGTTCCTACCGCGACCGGGGGCACAAGCCGGAGGTCATGGTAGCGCTGGAACCGATGGTCGTGCTGTCGGGCATCCGGCCGCTTCAGGAGATCGAAGCGGCCTTGACCGCAGCCGGCGTTGGGGAGCTGGCAGCGCTGGCGGCGCCGGCTGGCCGTGAGGATGCCGCCGAGGCCATCCGGCGGCTGCTTCGCGCCACGCTGACGCTCGATGGAGCGGCAGGAGCCCTACTGCACCGCCGGCTGGTCGACGGCGCGGCGCGGGACACGGCCGGGGGCGCGCTTCTCGCAGAGCTGGCCGAGCACTACCCCGGCGACCCGACGGTGATCGCCGCGTTGCTGCTCAACCTCGTCGAGCTCGAGCCGGGCGAGGCGCTGTACACGCCGCCGGGGCGGCTCCATGCCTTTGTCAGCGGCGCCGGCATCGAGCTGATGGCCAACTCCGACAACGTGCTGCGAGCCGGACTCACCAGCAAGCACGTGGACGCCGACGAGCTGCTGGCCGCGAGCGACCTCAGGCCGGCGGCGCCCGAGCGCATCGTGCCGCGGCCGGCGAGTCCCGCCGAGCGCGTCTATCCGGCTCCGGCCGAGGAGTTCCGGCTGTCGGTCATCGACCTTGAGGCCGGCGGGCGATTCACGCCGCAGGGCCCGGAGATCCTGCTGCTGATAGGCGACCGCGCGCACCTGCGCTGGCCGGGCGGGACGCTCACGCTGCGGCGCGGAGACGCGGTGTTCGTCGCCGCGTCGGTGAGGGCGTACGCGGCACAGGGCGCCGGCCGGCTGTACCGCGCGCGTGCCGGTTCCGGCACCTGAATGGAGACAGCTTGCCGTGTTGTATTCGTACGGATAAGCTATTTTGTACAAATCGCTCAGAAACGGAGAATGCCATGTCCGATGCTCTGCCTGTCAGTGAGGTTCGGGAGAAGCTCGCCGAGATCACCGGTCGCGTCCAGTTCGCCGGGGAGCGCATCGCAGTTCAGAAGCACGGCAAGACGGTCGCTGTGCTGGTGCCGCCATCGGACCTCAATGCGCTGGAGGCGCTGGAAGACCGGCTCGATCTGCTCGACGCTCTCGACGCGTTGGCGGACTATCGGGCACACGGGGGCGTGCCGTTCGAGGACCTCAAGGCCGACCTCGGACTTTGACGTATCGGATCGTCTTCTCTCGGCCGGCGGAACGAGACGTTCGCGCCATTCGCGATCGGGCACTCCTCCGGCGACTGTCGACTGCCATCCAGGCTCTGGCAGACGACCCGCATCCGCCCAATGCCGGGAAACTGCGTGGCGTCGGCGACATCTGGCGCATCCGGGTCGGGAATTGGCGCATCTGCTACGCGATCGAGGATGACCGGCTCGTGATCCTGATCCTCACCGTCGCCCGGCGTGGCGATGTCTACGACCGACTTCGTCGCCGCCTGGAACGGTAGCGGCGCCTTCGGCCGAACGGCGGTCAATTGCTGAAGTCGACCAGCTCCACGTCGAAGATCAGGAAGGCGCGCGGCGGCACGGTGCCGGGCACGCCCATGGCTCCGTAGCCCAGGTCGGGCGGGATCAGTACGGTGCGGCGAGCGCCGCGGCGCATCTGCAGGAGCATCTCCTCGAGGCCCTGGACCACCGCGCCGATCGTGAACTCCATCGGCTCGAGGCCGGACGTGCCGAACTGGGTGCCGTCCGCCAGGCTGCCGGTGTAGCGCAGCAGGACCTTGGCTCCGAAGTCCGGCGTCGGTCCTTCGCCCTCGCGGTGGACGACGTACAGCAGCCCGGACTCGGTGGCGGCGGCGTCCGGCCAGCGGCGCCGGAACTCGTCGAGCACCTCCTCGTGCCGCTTGAGGACGGCGCGCAGCAACTCTTCGGCCACCTGCGAGCGCAGCTCGGCGAGTCCCGGGCCGTCCACACGGTAGGCGCGCGCCGCCGGCCCGACGCGCACGATGCGGATCCGCTTCAGGATCTGGCCGCGGCGCAGCGCGTCCACCACGTCCTGCCCGTCGACCACTTCTCCGAACACCGGATACACGTCGTCCAGCTCCGGGGCCGCGCGCCGGGTGATCACGAAGCGGCTGTTGCCGGTGTGCGGAGTCTCGGTCAGGAGTGACACCACGCCGGGCCGGTCGTGCCGCAGATCCGGGTGGAACTGGTCGGGAATCTCCCAGTCCGGCGCCACGACTGCCCGCCCGCGCACGCCGCCGGCCATGACGAGCTGCTCGGAGGCGATCTCGAAGATCGAACCGTCATAGAACTGAGCCGGGCCAAGCGCCCCCTCGGCCAGCCCCACGAAGGCGGCGACCGGCAGCGGCGCCCGCTCTTCGTGGAGGCGTACCAGGATGCGGCCTTCATCCGTGACGATCCGCGCGTACAGACCGTCGTCCAGGCCGCCGCATGCCGCCAGCAGCAAGGCCGCGGCGCCGGCCAGCGCTCCTTTGATCAGCTTCACGTCGCCCATCGAGCGTGGCAGCGCCGGACGTGTCGATCAAGCCGGCGCCGAGCGATATGCTCAGCCACCGTGAACCAACTGGAAAAGATTCGTGACAAGTGGGCCCGAGGCAAGGTCTGCATCGGCACCAATGTGACCCTCACCGACTCGACCGTGATCGAGCTGCTGGGCGAGGTCGGCTTCGACATCGTCTGGATCGACATGGAGCACTCCGCGATGACGCTCGATCACTGCCTCAATCACGTCCGCACCTGCCGCGGCGTGGGCATGGCGCCGTTCATCCGCGTGCCGTCCAACGACCCAGTGGTGGTCAAGCCGTTCCTGGAGATGCACCCGGCCGGCATCATCATGCCGCGCATCTCGAACGTGGCGGACGCCGAGCAGGCGGTGCGGAGCTGCCGCTACCCGCCGCGCGGCGTGCGCGGCTTCGGCCCGATCCGCGGCGTGCGCTTCAGCGCCCGCGACACCGAGGACTACCTGGCCAAGGTCGACTCGGAGATCCTGGTGATCCTGCAGATCGAGCACATCGACGCGGTGAACCAGATCGAGGAGATCCTGCGGATCCCGGGCGTGGACAGCATCGTCCCCGGCCCCATGGACCTGTCCGGCACGATGGGCCTGCTGGGCCAGCCCGGCCATCCCGACGTGGTCGCCGCCATCCAGCGGATGCTCGACGCGGCGCGCGCCGCGGGCGTGCCGATGGGACAGTCGATCGGCCCCGATCCCGAGGCGCTTCGCCACTGGATCGACGGGGGCGTCTCCTGGCTCTGTTCGGGCGGCGACTGGCACCTGCTGTACCCGGCGGCCAGGGAGCTGCACGAGCTGATGTCGTCGATGACGTGACCCCAGTCGGGCCGAGCCGTCACCACCTGCACGGCTACCCGTCGCGGCAGAGCGTCGCGCCCGGAGAGCGGCTCGATCTACACGTCTCGACCAGCCTTGCGAGCTACTCGCTGGCGGTCGCGCGGGTGGGGGCAGGCGAGGAGCAGGTCTGGCGACGGGAGCGGATCGCCGGCAGCGAGCACCCGGTGCCGGACGACGCCTCCTCGCACGGCTGCCGCTGGCCGCCGGCGCTGGAGCTGGCGGTGGGGCGTGAATGGCCGTCGGGCTACTACCGGGTGTCCATGCGAGGGGAGGCTCCGGACGGCCGCCCCGTGCGCGGAGCGATGGCGTTCGTGGTCCGGTCGGCGGAGCCGGGGCGGACCGCCCGCATCCTGCTGCAGCGCACCACCAACACCGACAACGCCTACAACCGCTACGGCGGGTCCACGCTGTACTACGGGCCGGACGGACCGGCGACGCGGGTGTCGTTCGAACGGCCGTTCGCGGGGTTCGCATCCGTAGGCGACTACCGTTTTGCCATCCGGGGGGAGCTTGCGATCACCACCGACGGCCGCACCCTGACGGACGAGATGGCGGCCGCGCTGACCGAGCGGGGCGTGGACACCGGCCGCCCCACTTTTCTGCGGCCCGCCCGCGTGGCGGACTGCTGGAACCTGCAGCAGGCCGAGGTCACCCTGGGCCTGCACCGGCAGCCCGGCCGGGTCGACGTGTACGACTCGTTCAGCTCCTGGGCGAGCTGCTGGCACAACTGGGAGGGGCCGTTCGTGGCTTGGGCCGAGCAGGCCGGCTACCGGATCGACTACGCGGTCAACGCCGACCTGGAGTTTCACCCGGAGATCCTCGACCGCTACCGGCTGGTGCTCTCGGTCGGCCACGACGAGTACTGGTCGAAGCCGATGCGCGACCACCTGGAGGACTACATCGGCCGTGGCGGTAACGTCGCCTTCCTTTCCGGCAACTGCGTCTGGTGGCAGGTGCGCTCGGAGGAGGAGGGCCGCGCGCTGGTCTGCTTCAAGGATCACACCCGCGACCCGCACTTCGCGAGCGGGGAGCACGACACCCTCACCACCATGTGGTGCCACCGGCTGATAGGCCGGCCGGAGAACCGGCTCACCGGCGTGAGCTTCGCCTACGGCGGCTACCACCGCTTCTTCGGCATGCTGGACGACGGACCGGACGCCTACACCGTCTACCGGCCCGAGCACTGGATCTTCGCCGGCACGGGGCTCGAGCGCGGGCAGGCGTTCGGCGCCCGCGACCGCATCGTCGGCTACGAGTGCGATGGCTGCCAGGTCGAATGGCGCGACGGGCTGCCGGTTCCCACCCATCGGGACGGGACGCCCGATACGTTCCGCATCCTGGCCACGGCGCCTGCCGCGCTGGGCCGGGTGGACGCCTCGCTGGAGCAGGCCAGCCGCGCCATCCTGGGCGACGACGGCGGCACGCTCCCGCAGCCGGGGCTGGCCGTGATGGGGACCTATACCCGCGGCGGCACGGTGGTGACGGCCGGCTGCACGGAGTGGAGCAACGGCCTGCGCGGCGGCGATCCAACAGTGGACCGCATCACGCGCAACATCCTCGACCGCCTGGGCTGACCGGCCTCCAGCCGACCGAACAAGGCTGGAAGCACTTGACCAATCCGGAGTCTGTTCCGAGTTGGTTAGACTATCTTGGAGCGAGTTCCGAAATGGTGCGGTAACCTCGCACTCTGTTACTCGGGGAGGGACGCGACCATGAGTGATCTGCACATCGCGGACGTGAGCGTGGTGGACGTGGCCGCCGGGGCGATCCATCCATCGCAATCGGTGCGGGTGTCGGACGGCGTCATCGCCGAAGTGGGTCCAGGCGCCGTGCCGCCGCCCCCCGGGGCGGAGACCATCGACGGCCGCGGCCGCTATCTGTGCCCGGGGCTGATCGACACCCACGTCCACTTCTTTCTGGACGGCAGCAGCACGCCGCGCCAGAACTTCGTCGCCGTCGACGGGGCCGAGCGCCGGCGGGTCGCGGTGCGCAACGCTGGCGTCGCGCTCGCTGCCGGCATCACCACGATGCGCGATCTGGCCGCTCCCGCCGAGCCGATGTTCGAGCTGAGGCGCGAGATCGACGCCGGGCGGGTGGCCGGCCCGCACGTGATCTGCTGCGGCTACGCGCTCATGCGCCCCGGCGGTCACTGCCACTGGCTCGGGGGAATCGAGGTGAGCTCCCGAGCGGAGGTGCGCGCCGCGGTCGAGCGGCAGCTCGGCCAAGGCGGCGATTACGTCAAGCTCATGGCTTCCGGCGGCGGCCTGACGCCGGGCACGCGCCCGCACGAGGCGGACCTGCCGCTGGAGCTGATGCGGGAGGCGGTCGAGGTGGCCGCGGCGCACGGCACCTACGTCACCGCGCACTGCCACGCCACCGAGAGCATCCGGCGCGCCATCGATGCGGGACTGCAGATGATCGAGCATGCCACCTTCGCCGAGCCGCCGGGCCGGTACCGCTACGATCCGGACGTCGCGCAACGCATCCGCGACCGCGGCATCGTCGTGGTCCCCACCGTGTTCTGCGCCTTGCAGAACGCCGCCAAGTTCGAGCGGCAGGGCAGCACCTACAACCCCGAAGACGTGGGCGCGGTCGCGCGCCTGCGCGGCCGGCTGACCAACACCGGGCTGTTCCACCGGCTGGGCGTGCCGCAGATCGCCGGCACCGACTGCGGGGCGATCGACACCCGCTTCGATGCCCTGGTCGACGAGTTGCTGACCTACGTGCAGGCCGGCTTGAGCAACGCGGAGGCGCTGCGCTCGGCCACCAGCCTGGCCGCCTGTCACCTGCGGCTGGACGGAGTCGGGCAGGTGTCCGCCGGCCAGCGCGCCGACCTGCTGCTGCTCGACGGCGATCCGCTGGAGGACCTCCGCACCCTGCGCGCTCCGCTCGTCGTGATCAAGGCCGGCGAGGTCGCGCACCGCCGGGAAACGGGCATCCCGCCGGGCTCGGTTTGACCGGGTGGGGGCTCCGGGCTACCCTGTAGGCACGGTTCCGTGCCGGCGGTACCCCGGAAATCATGGCAAAAGCCCAAAGCTCTTCGTCGGCCACGGCGAACGAATACCTCATCCAGATCTATCTGATGCTGCGCGAGCGGCGGCCGGTCGTCGGCGCCCGCATCGCCGAGCGGATCGGGGTTTCGGCCGCCGCGGTGTCGCAGGCCCTCAAACGCCTGGAGCAGCGCAAGCTCCTCGTCCTCGACCCGGACGACGGCGTGCGCCTCACTCCGCGCGGCACCAGGCAGGCCGAGCGCACCATCCGCCGCCACTACCTGCTGGAACGCCTCCTGGTCGACGAGCTGGGCTTCGACTGGGTGGACGTGGATGAAGAGGCCGACAAGCTGGAGCACTCGCTGTCGGCGCGCCTGGAGGCGCACCTCTTCGAGCGGCTCGGCCGTCCGACCACCTGCCCGCACGGCAATCCGTTTCCGGGCTCGCCCGATGAGCGGCGCCTGCTCGACGCGCCGCGCCTGACGACCGTGCACGCGGGCGAGCGGACCTCGATCCTGCGCATCACCGAGGAAGCCGAGGAGAACGAGGAGCTGATGCGCCGCCTCGACCAGGACCAGCTTCTGCCCGGCACCAGGATCACGGTGTCCGGCATCTCCGAAGCCGAGGTGGTGTTCCGCAAGGACGACACCGGGCAGGAGATCACCCTGCCCACCGGCTACGCCCGCTACGTGCGCGTAGACAGCGCCAACTGAACCTCGCGTTCGTGAACGACAGCCGCGCGCCGGCGCTGGACCGCCTCCGCACGCTCGATCGGGAGATCCACCTGATGCAGCACGTCATCGGCCTGCTGCAGTGGGACCAGGAGACCTACATGCCGGAGGGGGCGGTCGCGGAGCGGTCGGATCAGCTTGCGCTGCTGGAGGGGCAGGTCCACGAGCGCCAGACCTCGCCCGAGATGGGCGAACTGATCGCTGCCGGGGAGGCGCGCTCCGACCTCGACGAGATCGATCGGGCTTTTCTGCGCGAGCTGCGGCGCACCTACGACCGCGAGACCAGGTTGCCGACGGAGCTGGTGAGGGCGATCGCCCGCCAGGCCAGCGTCAACCACGCGAGCTGGGTCGCCGCGCGCAAGGCGTCGGACTTCAGCGTGTTCCGGGACGACCTGCAGGAGACGCTGCGCCTCACCCGCGAGAAGGCCGACCACCTGGGATTCGGCAACACCCGCTACGACGCGCTGCTGGACGCGTTCGAGCCGTGGATGCGCACCGCCGAGCTCACGGCCGTGCTCGACGCGCTGCGCGGTCCGCTGGTCGACCTGCTGGAGCGGATCGCCGGATCGCCGGTCACGATCGACGACGCGGTGCTGCGGCGCGACTACGACGTGGGCGCGCAGCGCGCGTTCAGCGACCACCTGCTGGCCGCCCTGGGCTTCTCATCCCATACGGGCCGGCTGGACGTGTCGGCGCATCCCTTCTCCACCACGCTCGGCGCCGCCGACGGCCGGCTCACCACCCGCTTCCACGCCAATCTGCTCTCCGCCAGCGTGTTCGGGACCATCCACGAGTGTGGCCACGGGCTGCACGGACTCGGAGTCGCCCCGGAGCTCGCCACCAGCGCGCTGGGCTCCGGGACCTCGCTCGGCATCTGCGAGTCGCAGTCGCGTTTCTGGGAGAACCTGATCGGCCGCCGCCGCTCGTTCTGGGAGCACTTCTACCCGCAGCTTCAGCCGCGCTTCGCAGCCTTGGCCGACGTGGACCTGGACCGGTTCTACCGCTCGATCAACGCCGTGCAGCCGTCGTTCATCCGCGTGGAGGCCGACGAGGTGACCTACAACCTGCACATCCTGCTGCGCTTCTCGCTGGAGCGCCGCATGGTCGACGGCGACCTGCAGGTGGACGACCTGCCGGACGCGTGGCGCGAGGAGTCGCGGGCGCTGCTCGGCATCGTCCCGGAGCGCGACGCCGACGGCGTGCTGCAGGACATCCACTGGTCGATGTTCGCCATCGGCTACTTCCCCACTTACACGCTGGGCAACCTGTACAGCGCGCAGTTCCACGCGGCGATGGCGCGCGACATCCCCGACTGGGAGGAGCAGGTGCGCGGCGGCCGGTTCGAGGAGATCCTCACCTGGCTGCGGGAGCGGATCCACCGCCACGGCCGCGTCTACCCGGCCGAGGAGATCTGCCGGCGGGTGACCGGCGAGCCGCTCGACGCGCGCTACTTCACCGACTACCTGAGCACCAAGTTCGGCGAGCTCTACCGGCTGTAGCCATGCTGCCGGCCCCGTGGGGGCCGCACGGTCAGACGTGGCGCGCCAGGAAGTCGTAGGCCAGCCGGCCGCTGATCTGGTGCCTGCCTTCGAAGTCGTCGGTGACCAGCGCGTCTTCGGCGCCGAAGGCGCGCCACGCCGCCCGCGCCCGGTCCACCGACGCGCGCACGCCGTCGATCGGAAAGATCGTGTCCCGCCGGCCCGCCTCGATCAGGCACGGACGGGGCGCGATCAGTCCCGCGAAGTCGCTGAGCTCGCCGTGGCCCAGCAGCCCGGGCACGAAGTTGCACGTGCAGTGAGCGAAGGTCAGGATGCTCTGCCGCCAGTCGCAGAAGTAGCCGGAGATCACGCAGGCGCGGATGCGGTCGTCGCACGCGGTGGAGAAGTAGGTGTGCGCGCCGCCGCCCGAGATCCCCATCGCCCCCAGGCGCGCGATGTCCGCCTCCGGCCGGGTGGCCAGGTAGTCGACCGCGCGCATGCCGTCCCAGACGCGCAGGCCCATCACCGAGCCGCCCAGCATGATCGCGTAGGTGTTGGCGTTGTGGCAGGTCGATGGCTCGGGGCCGGTGAGCTCGTCGGCCAGGGCCGAGTAGTCGGCGCGCCGCTCGCCGAAGCAGCTTATCTCCGGCGCCGCCACCACGAAGCCGCGCTCGGCCAGGGCGCACCCGAAGTCCTTGTGGTAGCCGTCCGGCTCCCACCGCTCGGAGCCGTCTTCCCACAGACCGACGATGTCGCGCACGCCGTAGCCGTGCCCGTGCAGTGCCAGCACGCACGGCGCCGGCCCCGTGAGGCCCTTCGGCACCAGCACGTAGACCGGCATGGTCGCATCCGGCCACGTGCGCAGCACCACACGCTCCCGGACGTATGAGCCGCGGTCGACCGCCTGCTCGATTTCGGCTTCCACGGGCGGGGCCGGCCGGTCCAGGAAGCCCAGGTGCCCGGTGAGCGCCCGACGGGCGCGCGCCTGCCACTCGCGGGCGGCTTCGGCGGTCGTGGCGGTGAAGGCGCAGTCGCGCTCGGTTGCGGCATGCAGGGCGTCCAGCAGCCTGAGCGGGTCGAATTCCGTTCGCTGGCTCATGCGGCAACTCTGGAAGCATGCGGCGGCGCTGGCAAGGCCCGCGCCACGCTTGATTCGACCCGGACCGGCGCGTAGCGTGGCCGGTATGTTCACTCAGGTCCGGGTCGCCGCATGTTCGTTCAAGCCCCGCAAGTTCGACGTCGCCGCCAACGGGGAAAGGCTGGAGGATCTCTTCCGCCGGGCCGCATCCGCCGGCGCCGAGCTCGCCGTCGCCCCGGAAGGGGCGCTGGACGGCTACGTGGTGATGCCGATCATCGAGGGCGAGCAGCCGGCAGAGCGGATGCACGAGGCGGCCGTGAGCCTGCAGGGCCCGGAGATCGGGCGGTTCCGGGCACTGGCCCGTGAGCTGCGCATGTGCCTGGCGTTCGGCCTGGCCGAGCGCTCAGGCGGCGACGTCTACAACTGCGCGGTCTTCATCGACGCGGCGGGCGAGATCCGTGGCACGTACCACAAGATGCAGCTTGCCGAGGGCTACCACGACGACTGGTGGTTCAACCGCCTTGGCAAGCGTTCGCGCGCGTTTCAGACGCCGTTCGGGAAGTGCGGGGTGCTGATCTGCAACGATCGCTGGAACCCTGACATCGCCCGCATTCCGGTGCTGGACGGAGCCCGCTACCTGCTGATCCCGTCCTATGGATCGCGCTCGCGAAGCCAGGACAAGGCCGTGCTCGCGCGCGCCCGGGAGAACGGCGTCCCGATCGTGGAAGCGAACGTCGGCGTGACGCTGATCGTCAGCAAGGGCGAGGTGGTCTGTTGCGAGCGCCGGGTGGATGCGCTGACCGTGGGTGAGATCGACGTGCCGGCAGCGCCCTCGGCCGCCAACCGGGACCGGCACGAGGCAGCGTTTCTGCGCTGGCGGGCTGTGGAGATGCCCAACCGCTACGAGCAGGGCGAAGCGCGCCGCAAGGCGGGCGCCGAGCACCCGGCGCACCACGACCCGCACGGCCGGCTGGTCGCGGCCGGGTAGCGCGGAGTCACGCGACGAAACGAAACCCGTAGATCCTCATCCGGCGCAGGTGGAACTGCAGCCGGACCGGCGTGCCGGCCCAGGCGCCGAGGCTGGCGCCGCCGTCCCAGGTGACCGGCGCGTCGAGCGCGTCCGCGTTCAGCGGACGGCAGCGGTCGAAGGTCAGTCCCTCGATCGGCGGGCCGTCGTGCCGCGGAAAGGAGCCGGCCGGCGGGGTGGTGTCTCCCCGCACCACCTGCACGCGCAGCTCCGCCTCCGCGCCGGTGGGCTCCGCGTTCACGGTGAGCCGGCGCCCGGCGAAGCGGATCTCGCGCGTCGCGAAGATGCCGAGCTCGCTGCCGGCCTCGATCCCGACGAACCGGTCGCGGCCGAACGTGACCCGCCCCATGCCGCCGTCGGACGGCGTCTCGCCGTCGCGCAGCCCCGCGGCGCGCCACGGCCCCGGCGTGTAGGTCGCGTCCACCGCGCCGTTGTGCGGTCCCTGACCGGTGCGCGTGTAGAGCGCCACGCGGTCCGGTGAGGCCGGACGGTCCGGTGAGGCCGGCAGGATGCCGGGTCCGGCATAGATCCGGAACTGGTCGTAGGCCCCCGGCTGGTCGCTGTTGGCCACGATCGGCATGCGCGTGGGACGAATCCAGGTCCGGTTGTCGCGGCTGACGGCGAGTTGCAGGCCGAGCTTCCCGCTCCAGTGGTGATAGGGCGAGAAGAACATCAGGTGCAGGTCGCGGTACGGGCTCCACGGGCCGTTGTAGAAGTCGACGTCCAGCCCGTCCTCGTGGTCGGGCGCCAGGACGATCTCCGGCCGCGTCCACTCGGGGTGAGGCCCGTCGAAGCGCATCGCCTCGATGCGGGCGACGGACCGTCCCCAGCCCTGCGGCAGCACGGGACGGTCGCCGACGTCGCGGCCGGCCCGCTTCAGGCTGTTCGAGCGTATGTAGGCCACGTAGCGGCCCAGTACCGGGTCGTAGTTGGCCACGTTCTGGGTGTCCAGACCGGGGATGTTGTAACCCCAGGGGTACATGGTCCACGACAGACCGTCGCCGGAGCAGGCACCGCGCAGCCCGAACGGCGTCCGGCCGCGGTGCAGCATCTTGTAGCGCTCGGCCGGCGGCGCCGTCGGGTCGACGAACACGCAGGCGCCTTCCGCGTAGCGGTCGATGTCGCCGCGCAGGACGATGTTGTTCGCCGTCGATCCGTCCATCTCGACCAGTCCCAGCGTGGGCTTGCGCCAGTTCACGCCGTCGTCGGACTCGGCGTAGGCGACCATCATCTGCGAGACCATGCCCGGCTCGCGGGCGGGCCGCTGATGCGGGTAGCGCGGGTCGTGTTGCGCGTTGCGCCCGGTGTTGTACCAGCAGCGGAAGCGGCCGCCGTCGTGCAGGACCGTCACCCAGTAGATGCCGCCGGTCTCCCACGGGGCGTCCCGTCCCGGAAGCATCACCGGTGCCGGGTCCTTGACGGCGTTGCCGGGAGTGAACCGGATGTTGACCGGGTAGTCCCGCGACGCCGCCGTGCCCCGCGTCAGCAGAAAGTCGTCGCAGAAGAGCTGAACGTCGCCGCCGACGGCCAGCACGTGATCAGCTCCCATGGCCCCGAAGTCGGTCCGTCCACCCGGCGGCAGCCCGGTCGCATGCATGATCCGCCCTCCGCCGACACCATAGACCGGGAGGCCTACTCGATGCCGAAGACCTCCAGGAAGCGGTACACGTCGAAGGAGGCGCTGAACAGCTCTTCGACCTCGCGCACCTTGTCGACGTCGTAGACTTGCAGCTTGGTGCTCTCGTAGAGCGAGAACAGGCGAGCCTCGATGGCCGCGGAGTCACCGCGGATCAGCAGGGTGGGCAGGCCCGCGGCGATGATCTCGGCGCGCAGGTCGGGGGCCAGCGACTCGCCTTCGTCGCAGGTCAGCACCAGCCCCCCGATCCCGCGTGTGGCTCCGAGCTGCCGGTGGTAGGCGATGATGCTGCGGATCCGCGGCGTGGAGTTGGCGCTGATGACCACGAGGTCGCGCCTGCGGATCGCCTGCGCGGGCCGCAGGAACTGCGCGGGGAGCGAGATGACGCGGATCGTCCGGCAGGGACGCTGCCAGGTGGGATGGCGCGGATCGCCGATCGGCTCGGTATGGCGCAGCGAGGTTCGCACCAGATCGATCGACGGCTGCGGCAGGTCCTGGACGGTCGGAATGAACCCCAGGATGCGCAACGTGCCGCCGAAGCCCGGGAACCGGCTGTTGAGCGCTTCGTCGGTAAGGTATCGCTGCAGGGTCGGGATCTTCTCCGGGATCAGCTTGTTGAAGATCACGCCGCGCACCCGGCATCCCTTGTGCAGGAAGTACGACAGGTAGACCTCCAGCGTGTCGATGGCGCGGCCGATGCCTCCTTCCGAAAGGAACACGACCTCCGCATCGAGCAGCTTTCCCACGTCGGCGTTGGACAGCCCGGCTATGGCGCCGACACCCGGATGTCCGGAGCCCTCGGCGATGATCACCTTCTTGTCGGCGAGCGATGCCACGGACTCGAGGATGCGGCGTTCCAGGGTCCGGGTCAGCGCCTCCCGATTTCCCGACTCGAGGTAGGTGCGGGTGAACCCGGACGTGAACCGGACCGGCGAAAGGTGCCGGGGCTCGAATCCGGGCAGGGAGCTGAACACCGACAGAAGCTGCACGTCCTTGTCCACGTGCATGCCGTCGCGGAGCGCGGATACCTCCTGGCCCACCGGCTTGATGTAGCCGATCGTCGCGGGGTCCAGCACGCGGCGGAGCTGGGAAATGATGCCCAGGCTGGTGACGGTCTTGCCGGCGTGCTGCCGGTAGCCGGTGAGGTAGACGACTACCGGAGCCACGGGTGGAAACCCTGCGCCGGCGGTTGCGTGCGATGGCCGGTTGCGGTAAGCATGGCGCCATGCGTTGGATGGCAGTGTTGCTGTTGGCAGGCCTCGCCTGGGCCGCGGGCGCGCACGACGACGATCACGGGGCCGCGGCGGCGGCGGAGGATGCAGGCGTCCTGGTAGCGCAGGAGGCCGCGCCGGTCGTCGACGGCGCCGTCACGGAGGGCGAGTACGGGGTCAGTCTGCAGTACGACGGCATCGTGATCAGCCTGGCGCTGGTGGGCGACACGCTGCACGCGGCGGCCGTCGCGGCCACCACCGGCTGGGTAGCCGTCGGATTCGGGTCCGACGTCATGGACGGGGCGCGGATCCTGTTCAGCTACGTCGAAGCGGACGGGACGGTGTTCTTCGCCGAGCAGGAGGGGAAGGGTCACAAGCACCACGACGTCGCCGATACGGTCGCGACCGCCCACGCGGTGAGCGAGGCCGACGGAGCCACCACGCTGGAGGTCGCGCTTCCGGCGTCATTCGTCCGCGACAGTGCCGGCGAGACGGGCATCTTCCCGATGATCATGGCGTACGGCAACCGCGACTCGGTCCGGCCCGTGCACCGGTTCTTCAAGAGCATCGAGCTGACCCTCGGCTGATCGTAGCCGGAGCCTCGGGCGACGGTCTTGGGGCTTACGCTCCGGCTTCAGCGGATCCGCGCAGGCAGAGCCACGTCGCCTCCGCTGCCAGTTCCTCGCCCACGAACGCCTTGCCGCTCTGGCGGATCATCGCGGGAGAGCTGCGCGTGGTGGCGACCTCCAGCCGGACCTCGTCGCCGGGTCGTACCTGCCGCCGGAACCTGGCCTTTTCGACCGACGCCAGGAACAGGACCGAGCCGGCGCCGTCACGCGCCGCCCCGTCGCTCCGCGCGGCGATGCCGGCGCCGCCGCACTGGGCCAGACACTCGACCAGCAGCACCCCGGGCACGACCGGATACGACGGGAAGTGGCCGGCGAAAAATGGCTCATCGGGCGCGAACTGCTTGTAGCCGACGATCAGGTCGGCGTCGGCCCGCTCCAGCCGGTCCAGGAACAGGAAGGGGGGCCGATGCGGGATCAACTCCGTGACGGGCGGGAAGCTCACGGTCAGATGATCCCCAGGTGGCGCCCCACCGTGGAGGTGATATCAACCACCCGATCCAGTTCCTCATCGGTGTGGATCGCCATGTAAGAGGTTCGGATCAGCGCCTTGCCGGGCGGGACGCCCGGGCTGACCACCGGGTTGGCGTAAATCCCAGCCTGGAACAGTTCGTGCCAGAACTGGAACGTCAGATGGTCGTCGCCGATGATCAGCGGCACGATCGGCGTCTCGGCGACGTCGACGTTGAAGCCCAGGGCCTTGTATTCGCGGATCATGCGCGCCGCGATCCGTTGCAGGCGTTGCGCGTGCTCGGGCTCGTCGCGCATGATCTTCAGCGCGGCGGCCGCAGCCGCCAGGTTGGCCGGCGGCATGCTGGCGCTGAAGATCAGCGATCGGCCGTGGTGCTTGATGTAGTTCACGACGTCGCGGTCTCCCGCCACGAAGCCGCCGATGGAGCCGAACGACTTGGAGAAGGTGCACATCACCAGGTCGGCGAGCGGCCGGCCGAAGTGCTCCTCGGTACCGCGGCCGGTGGGTCCGATCACGCCGATCGCGTGCGCCTCGTCCAGGTAGATGCGCGCACCGTGCCGGCGGGCGACCTCGGCCATCTCGTCCAAGCGGACGATGTCCCCCTCCATGCTGAACACCCCGTCGGTAACCACCAGCTTCCCGGCCTCGGCCGGTGCCGAGCTCAACGCCCGATCCAGCTCCTCGGGGTTGTTGTGCGCGTAGCGGTGCACCTTGACGGTGCCCAGGCGCAGACCCGAAGCGTGAAAGATGCCGTCCATGACCGAGGCGTGGTTCACCCGGTCGGAAAAGACATGGTCGTTCTTGCCGAGCAGGGAGGAGATCGCGCCCAGGTTGGTCTGGTAGCCGGTGGTGAAGCAGAGCGCGGCCTGCTTGCCGACGAAGTCGGCGAGGTCCGCCTCCAACTCCTCGTGCAGGGTGAGCGTACCGTTCAGGTAGCGTGAGCCGGAGCAGCTCGTGCCGTAGCGCTTCACCGCCGCGATCGCCGCCTCCCGGACGCGCGGGTCCCAGGAAAGCCCAAGGTAGTTGTTGGAGCCGATCATCAACAACTCGCGGCCGTCGATCACCGCGGTGGTGCCCCTTACCTCCTGAATGGCGGCGAAGTAGGGGTAGAAACCGATCTGCCCGACCTGGTCGTCGAACCACGCCTGATAGTCGCGACACCTCTGAAACAGGTCGACCGGTGGGCGCGTGGCGGTGGGCCCGTGGCTGTCAGCGTCGCCCGTGGTCATACATCGGAGAGGTCGGATCTCGGATCAACGGAGCAGCGGCCCATAATGTCGGCGGCTACTGATACTACGGAACCTGCCCCGGCATCAACCGTCCTCGACCAGGGCGGCGAACATGCTGCGCATCGGTTCGGAGTCCCAGTCGCGCACGCCGATCGCCCGCGCGACGATCTTCCCCTCAGGATCGAGTATGTAGGTCATCGGCAGCGATCGAGCTGCGTATACGCGTCCGGTCGACAGGTCGTGGTCGATCACGATCTCGAACGTGATGCCGGTTTCCTCCACGAAGCGCCGGACGTCGCCGGTCTCCTCGCCGATGTCGACACCAACGACCCGGAGGCCGCGGCCGGCGAGCTCCTGATGCAGCCGCTCCAGGGCCGGCATCTCGATCCGGCACGGCGCGCACCAGGTCGCCCAGAAGTTGAGCAGCACGTAGCTGCCCGCGTAGTCGTCCAGGGTGCGGGTGGTCCCGTCCATCGCCGACAGCTCGAAGGGGACGCGCGCCTCCTTGCGGGCCGGCTCGAATCCCAGGTCCGCCATCGTCTCCAGGACGGATTTCCCGGTGTCCGCGGGCGCCCCGGCCGGCGCGGAACCTCCCGCGGGCGCATCCGCCGCTTCGACCGCCCGGGCCGGTCCGGGCGGGTCGCCACGCTCCGAACAGCCGAACAACGCCAGCGAAAGCACCGCGGCCAGGATCGCGGCCGCCCGCGTTCCGGCTCCCCCCATGGGCACATGATACGAACGCCCCCCTTCGCCGGAAACCACCGGACGATCGCGGCCGTCTGAAGCGCCACGTTCGGATCGGCCGTTGCGGTAGGTGAGGTGGGACCGTCCTTCGTCGCCGCGGCAGTCGCGGCGGGTGCGTTGAGCGTGGCGCCGGCCGTGCCGCCGCTCGCGATCGGGATCATCGCCGGAGCGGCGGCGGCCGGCGGGATTCTCTGGGCCTGCGGGACGGTGGGGGCGCGCTCGCCGCTGCGCGCCTGCGGCGCGGCTGCCCTTGTCGGGGCGATGCTGGCGGCAAACGGGGTCCTGAGGATGAGGATGGAGGAGCGGTCGGCCTACGTCGGGCTCGCCGCATCCGGGCCGCTGGTGCTGCACGGCGCGGTGGTGGACGACAGCCGTCCCCTGGCGCGAGGCGGCACGGCGCTTGCGGTCCAGGTCTCCTCGGTCTCCCGTCCGGACGGAGTTCTGAGGGCCACGGCGCGCCAGCGAATGGAGCTGTTTCTGCGGGAGGCGGAGTCCGTGCACCGGGGAGAAGTGCTGTCGGTCGTGCTGGCAACGCCGCCGGAGCGCTGGCGCGGGCGGCTGGTCGGGCGGCCGTCGCACCTGGAGCGACACGGGTTTCGATCGCGTTTCTGGCGTCTGCGGGCGTCGCTCCGGGAGCGGGTCGTGGCGGCGCTCGCGCGGGCCGGGCCGGCCGCCGGGCTGGCCACGGCGGTGCTGGTCGGCGACCGGCGGTACCTGGACCAGGCCGTCATCGATCGGTTCAGACGGGCCGGTGCGTCTCACCTGCTGGCGTTGTCCGGCCTCCACGTGGGCATCGTCTACGGCTGCGTGCTCGTGCTCATGCGGCTGGCGCCGCGGCGCGCCGGGCCGCCGGTGGCCGCAGCGGTCGCCGCGGCGTATGCGCTGATCGCAACCGGCGGCCCGGCGCTGGCCCGCGCGGCGATGATGGCCTCGGTCGGATCGCTGCTGGCGGTGACCGACCGCGAACGGCGTCCCGTGCCAATCATCGCGCTGGCCGCGCTCATGCTGCTGGCAATCGAGCCCGGCGCCGCTGCGCAGCTCTCGTTCCAGCTCTCGTTTCTGGCTCTGCTGGGCGTGCTGGCCGGTGCTCGGATCGCCGCCCGCCTGCCGCCGGGGCCGGTCCGCTGGATCGGCGGGGCCGTGCTCTGCTCGGTCGGTGCCCAGGTCGCCACGGCGCCGCTCGTTCTGACGACATTTGGCGCTCTCTACCCGGGGTCGGTGCTGCTCGCGCCCCTGCTGATGCCCGCCGTGACGGTCTTTCTGGTGGCCGCGCTCGGCATGGGCGTCGCCGGTCAGCTCACGGTGTCGTTTCCGTCCGAGGCCGCTGGCGCGCTCCTCAATCTGGCGTTTATCATCCTCGACACGGGGGTTTCGCTCAGCGCCGCCATCCCCGGGATCTCCGTATGAACGACGCCCCGTGAATCACGACTCGCCCACCGACATCAGGCAGGCGATGGAAGCCGCCGGCATCGCCCTGAAGAAGCGCTGGGGGCAGAACTTCATGATCAACCGCGGGGCGCGGCGCAAGATCGTGGAGCTCCTCGACGCCCAGCCCGACGAGTTGATCTGGGAGATCGGAGCGGGCCTGGGCGCACTGACCGAGATGATCGCGCCGCTGGCCTCCGCCATCGTGGCGTTCGAGAGCGACCATGGCCTGGTGCGGCACCTCGAGTCCGAGTTCGCGGGATCGAGCGTGCGGGTCGTGGCCGGGGATTTCCTCGACACCCGCGAACATGCCGTCGCGGCACACGGCGCGCCGCGCCGGGTTGCCGGCAATCTTCCGTACAGCAGCGGAGCTGCGATCGTGGCCGCGCTGGTGGAGCATGGGCCACGGGTCGGCCGCATGGTGTTCACGCTGCAGAAAGAGGTGGTCGACCGGATGTGCGCGCCGGCGGGGTCGCGCACGTACTCGTCGTTCTCCGCCATCTGCCAGGCGTTCTATACCGTCGCCAATCGGGGTGAGCTGCAGCCCGGGTCGTTCTTTCCGGCGCCGGAGGTGCAGTCCGGCGTGGTGACCATGGACTTGCGCGCGGACGCCGATCGAGTCCGGGACCCGGCCGTGTTCTTCGCGTTGGTCCGTTCGGCGTTCGCGGCCCGCCGCAAGACGTTGCGCAACAATCTATTGCGGGAATCACCGTTCCCGCTGAGCAAGCGCGACCTGCTGGCGGTCGTGCAGCACATGGGCGTGGAAGCGGGCGTTCGTGCGGAGACGCTCGGCGCGGACGAGTTGGTCGCGGTCAGCAACCAGATCTCGGTGCTGGTCGAGCGCCGATCGAGCGAATCGTGAACGGCCTGGAGCTCGGCATCTACGGCCTCGGCAGGTTCGGGACCTTCTGGGCGGAACGCCTGGCGGACCATGCGGAGGTGAAGGCGTACTCCCGGCGCAGCCGTTCCGCCCCGGCCGGCGTCGAGCTGGTCTCCGAGGAGCGGCTGCTGGAGTGCCCGGTGTTGATCCTGTGCGTCGCGATCTCGGCGATGGCGCAGGTCCTCGGCCGGATCGGTGACCGGTTGCCGGCGGGCGTGACGGTCATGGACACCTGCTCGGTAAAGGTCCACCCGACCCGGCTGATGGCCGAGCTGCTGCCGGACGACGCGCGGATCCTCGGCACGCACCCCATGTTCGGCCCGGATTCGGGCCGTGAAACGATCGCCGGCCTGCCGATGGTGCTCTGTCCGGTCCGCATCGACCGGGAACCTCTGGCCCGGTGGGAGCGCTTCTTCGCCGGGCTCGATCTGCACGTGGTCGTGATGGACGCGGACGCGCACGATCGGGAGGCGGCGTTCACGCAGGGTGTCACCCACTACGTCGGGCGCGTTCTCGCCGAGATGCGTCTGAGCGAGTCCGGCATCGCGCCGCTGGGCTACCAGCGGCTGCTGTCCATCGTGGAGCAGACCTGCAACGATCCGTGGCAGCTCTTCGCCGATCTGCAGCGGTTCAATCGTCACACCGTTGAGATGCGCGCCCGGCTGGAGGAGGCGTTCCGAAACATCGCCACGCGGCTGGACGACCCGTCTGATGACAGGTAGCCGCGCACACCCGGCCATCGAGGCGGCGAGCGCCGTACCCGTCGGGAGCGCAGGACGCCCTTGTCGCGGACCGGGCAACGCGCCAGACTGACCGGGTGGCAAGCGCGATGTCGGCCCGGCACCTCGCCGAATTCGACGAGAGCACGATCGACACGATTCTGGGCGAGGACGTGCAGTTCACCGGGGAGTTGAGCTTCGACCGGGCGTTGATCGTCAAGGGCGACCTGAACGGCAAGATCACGGTCTCCGGCACGCTGTACGTCGACGAGCACGCCACGGTGGCGGCACGCGTGGAGGTGGAGCGGCTTCGCTGCAAGGGCAGGATCGAGGGCGACGTGATCGCCCGCCGCGGCGTCGAGCTGTACTCGACCGCGGACGTCACGGGCGACGTGGCTACCCCCGAGCTGGTGATGGAGGGCGGCAGCAAGCTCAACGGACGCTGTGTGATGGGCGGTGACACGGGGTCGGGCACCGGAGATGGCACACTTCCGGCGGAGGCCACGTAGCAGGCAGGAAGGCGTTGACCGTGGCCGGTGCCACTGGTCATATGTTGTGTGGGGCCGCTAGCTCAGGTGGTAGAGCAACAGCCTTTTAAGCTGTGGGTCGACGGTTCGAATCCGTCGCGGCTCATCCCTCCCTTCGACCGATGTAGAGCAGGTGGATCGACGACGCGACCATGCTCGGCTCGCCTGAGACCTCGAACAGCAGATCGAGCCAGAGATCTCGCTGCGTGCCGGTGAGCGCGTTGTACGCTTCGTCGTACGCCGCGACGACCGGTTCGACGCCGGCAATACGAACGGTTCGGAATCCGGCGGCCTCATGCATGGGAGCGACCTCGTCCGTTCGGACGAAGTGGCCTCGGAAGCCGCCTCTGGGGGCGTCATGCGGCCGGTGACCGTGCTGCATGATTGACCGGACCCACTCTTCGTTCTCGATCCACGCGGGGTCTCTCCTGATGAGCCTGCCAAGGACGGCGAACCTTGAGATCAGGGCTGAAATGATCACACCTGCGGGCTTCAGGCAGGCATGGGCCGACTTCAGGGCCACGATCCGATCGGCTTCGAGCACGAGGTGGTAGAGCGGACCCATGAGCATTACGGCGTCGAATTCGCCGTTCGGGATGTCACTCAGGTCGCGTGCGTCGCCGACCCGGAAATCGACGCGGTCACCGAGCCCAAGCTGGTCCGCCTTCGCCTGACAGCGGGCAACGAGCTCCTCGGCAAGATCGATCGCCGTGATCCGGTAGCCGCGTCGCGCCAACGGAAAGGTGTAGGCCCCCGTGCCGGAGCCGATCTCGAGGAGCCGGCCGGCGCGCGGCAGATGCCGGTCCAGGTAGCGCCACGTGATGTCAGCTTCGAGTCGATGACGCTCGAGCCTGGCGTCCTCGACGTCCCAGGCTGCGTTGTACAGGTCACGTATGTCGGCGAGGTCGTCCATCTATCGATGATGACGCAACCCACCGCTACCTGTTGAGTCCGGCCAGGCACCGATCGGCAAGCTCCTCGACACCGGATTGGCGCACGTCGATACGAAGGAACCCATGGCGATCGACGACGTCGATCATCCGCTTGTTGTAGGCGAGGGTCCGGTCCATGAACTTGCGTATCATCATCCGTTCGATCGCCGACTTGGAGTGATATCGACTCTCGCGGTGGATCCTGTGTCGGAAGACCTCGTCACCCGCCGTAAGCCACACCGCAGCGGTTCCATCGAGTTTCAGCGTTGCTACGAATTCCGGCCACAAAGCGGAACCCTCCAGAATCAATCGATCCGAACACTCTTCGGCAATGGCTGATCGGATCAGCGTCTGGACCTTCGGCCACACGTTGATCCGGTAATGGCGGAGCACGTCCGTGATCAGCTCGTCGACGGACAGACTGAGATAGTGCTCGGCCACATGATCCGGCAGCCTCTCCGGCGGCGATCGCCACGGTCGGCCGGGGTGACGTGCCATCTGGTCGGTGGCGAGCAGGCGCCAGCCCAGTGCGTCAGCCAGCGATCTCGCGAGCGTAGACTTTCCTACGTGAGAAGCCCCTCCGATGAGGATCACGCGCCGGTCGGAACGCGCCTTGCTCCCCATGCTTCCAAACGAGGCGGATATTTCCGAGCCGCGATCCTGATGCGTTGAGCAGCGACGTCTCAATCGCATCGATGGCGTGCTTGGGCGGAATCTCCGGTGATGCCGGACCGCTCGGCAGTCATCGACGAACCGCCGGCAGGGTTCCGCGCTGACCGATCCTCGGTGTGGCGGTGGCGGTGATGGGCTGCACACAGGAGCCTGAGGTTGGCCCGCTCCGCGCCGCCGCCGCGGGCGTACGGGATGCGGTGATCGATCTCCAGCAGATGCCGTGACGCGCAGCGACGTCCGGTGCGAGGGTCCACATAGGAGCAGCGCCCGTCGTCCCGCTGCCACACCTCCCGTCGCACTGCCTTCGGGATCGCCCGGCCCGAGGCGCGCGACGTGGCCGCCACAGCGCTGACGCCGGCCCCCCGCGCGGAACGCTCGCTGTTCGACGGTGCCGGCGCCTTCGCATCTCGCAGCGTCTTCGGCGCCGGAGGAGGTGGGCCGGCAGGCTTGGCGCGCGGCTGCATCACCGAACGCTTCCACGCGTGCGCCGGCAAATCTCGCGGCGGCTCCGGCGCCGAAGTGCCGTTGCAGGCCGATGCTGCCCGCGGCTTCGCTTTCGAGGCCGCGGCGCCGGCGTGGATCTCTGGCCGGTTCCACGTCGGGTCGGCGTCGGCGCCAGGGTGCACTTCCTGCTCCGGCGCCGAAGTTCGCTCGGCGCTGTCCGACTGGCTGCCGGCAGGGCGACGGGCACGCCGCGGCGGCCGCGCGGGGTCGTGGCGGTCGAGCCCCTCCTTGACCAGCCGCCCGACGAGCTGTCCCAGCGTCATGCGCGGATCGACGTGCGACAGCAACCCCTTGAGTTGCTCCATGCCGCGCTGGCACTCGGTGTCGATGACCGCCTTCAGCTCCCAGCGCTCCGCGTCCAGCGGCCGCAGCCGGTCGGCCGGCGCCGCCAGATCGGGATCCACCCCGGCCAGCATCCGCATGACCTCGCGCGAGCTCTTGCCGACCGCCTCGTCCACCAGCGCCTTCCGTGCCGAGAGGTCCAGCTCCGGCGGCGCCGTCGCGGGGGCCGCTGGAGCCGAGCCGTTCGGCCGGATGGCCGGCCGCGCAGCGACCACGGCATTCGGCGCCGGAGCGGCACTGGCCGCTGGACCGACACCGCGCGTCACCCGCCTCCGCTGCCGATCGCGGCGATCGAAGGCAGACTGCAACTGCGCCGCCGCGTCCAGCGTCAGCGAGCCGTCCCGCAGCCGCTCACGGGTGCCTGCAACCTGCGCGCACAGCTTCATGGCGCCGACCCGCCGATACGCGGCGCCGTCGCTGTAGCCCAGCCCGCGCGTCACGTAGTCGAACAGGCTGGAGAAGCCGCGGCGCAGGTGCAGCGCGCGCGCCTCGATCTCCAACAGGTGGTCGATGACGAAGACCTGGAGCTGGCGATCGATCTGCGCCAAGGTGCCGGTCTGCGCCAGCAGTTGATCGTCGGAGAGGCCCGCAACGGCGGTCAGAGGAGTTTTCGTCGACACGCTTGACATAAATAAATATATCACAATAAGATAAATAAGTCAACTTAATTCGGCTGCATCGTGCGGCGTTTCGTGCTGTCACAGCCGTGCCCGGGTGCCCGGGGCGCCGGCGTGCGTGGGCAGACCTGACGCGTCACGGGGGGCGACGCGCGACGGGGTCATAAGCGGAACAGAGGACGACTTCTTGAGGAGTCCAGATTGCGTGGCGTCATCCGTGGCGACCTTGCTGGGTCGCGCTATACTGGGCACCGCATGCCAAGCCCGCCTGTCCTGCGGTGGAGCAACCCGTGAGCGAAGGCTTCGAGACCTATTGCGGCCTCCTGCGACTGTATGACGGGTTCGCCGCAGAGGAAGATGGCTCCGTCCCGGAATTCGAGTATGACCACGCTCACCCCGGACTCCGCGAGCTTCGCGATCGCTACCGGCTCGACGACGTCGCCGCGGACGCTGACGAGATGACGCGCAGTATGAGGTTGCTGGACTGGCTGCATCGCCACGTGCGGCACGCCGACACGCGCCTTAGCCTGGAGATGAACTCCCTGAGCCTCCTGGAGCATGCGTTCGACAAGGGGAAGGAGTCGGGCATCAACTGCCTGATGCTCTCCACGACGCTGGTGGAAGCATGCCTTTCGCTGGGACTGAAGGCGCGGACGGTGGACCTGCATCCGCTCTCGCCGTATGACATGGATCAGCATGTGGTGGCCGTGGTGTGGACCGGTCCCGCCTCCGGATGGGTGATGCTCGATCCCATGACCGGATCCTGGTTCAAGGACCCGGACGGGGCGATCCTGAGCCCCTGGCAAGTGCGCGCCCGGTTCGCCGACGAAGCGGAGATCTCGTGCAATGACCCCGTGGACTTTCCGAACGCTCCGGAGCAGGCGGAGGCGCGCTACCACGAGTACATGGCGAAGAGCATGTTCTACTTCCAGTCTCCGGCGAGGAGCACGTTCGGTGCGGTGTCCTGTGACGGACAGCGCTGGGTTACCTGCACGCCGGCGGGCTTCGACGTCAGGCGGCGGGAGACGATCCTGATGGCCTGGCGGGAGAAGTGGGCGCGCCGCCTCGGCTGGTGGACCGATGCGTGGGCGGGGTACCTCGAGCGGCGGGAAGGACGCATGACGGGCGGCGTGATCACCTCGTCCATCGGTTCGTTCGCGGCAGCCCCGACCGGTTAGCTCTACACCGTCGTGTCGGTCAGATAGGAGTAAGCTCGCAGCGGAGCCACCGCCAGCAGGCCGCCGTCGACCGGTATCGTCACGCCGGATATCCAGCGCGACTCGTCGCTGGCCAGGAACACGGCCAGCCACGCCACGTCCCAGGGCGTGCCCTCGGTGCCCAGGGGGGATGCGTTCCTGCGGAGCTCCCGCGCCCCCGGCCTCATCAGCCGGGTCGGGAAAGCGCCGTGGACGTGGCCTGGCGCGATACAGTTGGCGCGGATGCCCTGGCGTCCGTGATTGGATGCCGTGGTCTTGGTCAGCATGTGCAGCGCACCCTTGGTGAGGGAGTAGGGCACGGTCTGCGAGTAGGGCGCGGCGATGCCGTCGATGGAGGAGACGTAGATGATCGACCCGCCCCCGGATCGCTCCATCGCGGGAACGGCGTACCTGGTGGCGAGCGCCGGTCCCTTGAGGTTCACCGCCACGTTGCGGTCGAAGTTCTCGTCCTCGAAGGTCACCACGGTACCCTTGCCGACTACGGCCGCGTTGTTGAACAGCACGTGCAGCGCGCCGAACCGCTCGACAGCCGCCGCGACCATCGCCTGACACGCGGCCGCATCACTGACGTCGGCCGCTACCACCGTTGCCACGCCGCCTTCGGCGATGATGTCACAGCAGGTGCGCTCTGCATTCTCGGCGGACACGTCGGCCACCACCACCCTGGCGCCGGCCCGGGCGAACAGCAGGGCGGTGGCGCGCCCGATGCCGAGCTCCTCCGTATCGCTGCGGGTGCCGCCGCCGGCGACGATCGCAACCTTGCCGGTCAGTCGGCCGGATGGTCCGGTGTCGTCCTTCATGGCGCCTGGGCTTCCCGGGCTGCCGCGATGGCCTGCAGCGTAAGGTCGAGCGTGACGAGGTTGTCCCGTCCGCTGTGCTCGGGCTCGCGATCCTCCTCGATCGCTGCAAGGAGCTCCGTCATCGCACCGATGAAGCCGTCGGGCGCCCAGGAGCCTGCGAGGCGAGGCGAGTAATCGCCCGCGTCCGTGCGGACCACGACCGACTGCGAGCGCGGCGTGTCGCGGACGGCGCTGATCACGCCACGCTCGGCGACGATCCGGGTACCATGGCCAAAGAAGCCCTCCGCGGCGGCGTTCATGGAAACCGTGGCCTGCGATGCGCCGAAGTCGATGATCGTCGACGCCAGAGCCGGCACGGCGCTGCCGTTCAGCGTCCGCTCCTGCGACACGACGGTCGCAACGGCGCGGGGCCGGGCGTCACCGACCAGACAGTGCACGAAGTCGAACAGGTGGATTCCGTAGTCGAGCAGCAGGAAGGCGGCCGCAGTGCGTTCATCGAGCCCTCCGGCGTGGCTCGGCTTCCAGTGCCAGTGGAAGTCGAGATGCACCGACCGTACCGCGCCGAGCGCTCCAGTGGCGACGAGCCGGCGCGCGTACGCCCAGTGCGGCGCCCAGCGTCCGTTCTGGTTGACCGCGAGCCTGACCCCCCGCGCACCCGCCGCGGCGACCAGGCGGCGGGCGGTCGCCAGATCGGCCGCGAACGGCTTCTGGCTGAGGACGTGGCAGCCGGCGGCAATCGCCTGCTCGATGATCGGCGCGCGCTCGGCCGGCTGCGTCGCCACGTCCACGACCTCGACGCCCGCGGCGAGCAGCTCCTCGGCATCGGCGTAGACCACGGCATCGGGGCAGTACTCCGCGCGCCGCCGCTCGGCACGTTGGGTATCAAGGTCGCACAGTGCGACGACCTCCAGTCCGATGGACCCGTAGGCGCGCAGGTGCGTCCGGGAGATCCCGCCGCATCCGATGAGCCCGACGGATGGGGGATTCGTGCTCAGCGGGGGCGGGCGGAAGTCGACCTCGGGCAGCGGAACGCTCAAGACCGCCGTTCCCTTGCGGCGTCGTCGGCGTACTCGGTGTAGAGCGCGTCCATCCGTCCGCCGAGCGGCCCGCTTGCGACGACGATCGCGTAGCGGAACCGCAGCCGATCTCCTGCCGTGAGCTGCCAGCCGCCATCGAACAAGGGCGCCGGATTTATCGCCATGCCGGCCTGCGCCGGGCCGTAGTCCCTGGCGAAGATGTGCCAGGGGCTGGGCGCGTCGCGATTCCCGGGATGCTGCATGATGGCGACCTCGGCGCTCGGCGAGGCAAGCAGCAACCAGGGGGAGCGGCGGCCGTGCAGGTCCCGCCCGCGGCGGACGCCGTCGCCCAGGTATTCCGGCCGGGCCAGCGACGGGACGACGCGAAGGCACAGCCCGGCATAGCCGCCATGGGCATAGCCGCCGGGCTCGTCCAGCCGCGGCGTGCGCGCCAGCTCCACATCGGAGGTGGCCGTGAATTCGCTGTCCCACCAGACGCGGTAACGGGCGGACTCCACCCGCCCGATCGTCAGGTAGCGGCGTTCATGCAGCAGGTCATTGCCGGCCGCATCGCGCCAAGTGAGTCGCAGGTCGGCGGTCGTGCCGCCGGCGGGCGTCGGCGCCGCGCCCGTGAACTCCAGGTCCACGCGCCCGGCCTGCTCTCCGGTATGCGGATCCTCGTTCCAGAAGTTGAAGCCGTTGAGGTATTTCCATGAGAACCACAGCCCGCGATGCCATGGGTGGTCCCAGGGACGGTTGCGGGTAATCTCGACACCGGACGGGGTCGCCAGGGGGTGGAACCACGGGTGTACGCCCGTCTTCGGGTGATTGAGCTGCCACAGCAGTTTCCCCGCGTCGAAACAGGTGGTAGCTGACCCTTTTGCGACCAGCGGCGATTCCACGGACCCAACGCTATTCCGCCGCCTCGTGCCGGGACAAGGTGGGCGTCAGGGAGCCGTCTCCGCCGGTGACCGGAGTCAGGACGCCCGGTTGTGGCGCGGGATCCAGTGAGTAGCCGCCGGCGCTGGCTCCTGTCGGCTGCCGTTGGCGTGGTCGCACGCGCAGAGCACCTCCTCGAACAGCATCGCCTCCAGCTCGCGCCTGATCGGTGCGAACGCGGCGTCACCGTATCGGTTGTGGGTCTCCTCCGGGTCGGCGGCGCGATCGTACAGCTCGCCGTCCGCGCCGCCGGCGTAGGCGGTCAGGCGCCAGTCCGCGGTGGTCAGGGTGCGCATCCGCACCGGCAGCCGGTCGTCGTCGTTCTCGGTGAGTGCGGCGCTGCGCGTGTAGGCACCCGTGCCGCGGAGGGCACCCGCGCAGGAGATGCCCTGCACTCCTTCCGGCTCGGGGACGCCGGCAAGGTCCAGGAGGGTCGGCACGACGTCGAGCGTCGATGCCGGCGGGTCGATGAGGCGCCCGGCGTCGATCCCCGGCCCCCTGATCAGCAGCGGGACGCGCAGAGCCGAGTCGAAGTGCATGCCCTTGCCCACGAAGCCGTGGTCGCCCAGGTACTCGCCGTGGTCGGCGACGAAGCACACGATCGTCGACTCGGCGAGCCCGCTCGCTTCGAGCTGATCGAGGATACGTCCGATGTGGTGGTCCAGGCAGGTCGTCATGCCGTAGTACGCGGCGCGCACCGCCCGCCAGGTGGCCTCATCGACGCGCGAGTAGTCCAGCGGCGTCGTGCCCGTGATGCGGTTGATTTCGGTCCCTTCAGCGCGGTAGATCGGGTCGTACCACGACGGCATGTCGGTGCCGCCGTGCGGGATCGGCGCCGGAACGTCGGCCGGGTCGTACGCCGCATCCCACGGCTCCGGCACCGTGAAGGGGTGGTGCGGATCGGGGAAGCTGACGTGCGCGAAGAACGGCGCCTCGTCGTGCCGGGCGGCCTTCAGCATCTCGATGGCGCGGTCCGCGATGTAGTGCGACGAGTGCAGCTCGGCGGGCAGTCGAAAGCGGTACGGCCCAAGGCCCGGCGAAAGCTGCCGGCTGTGCGCCTTTTGGTTTCGTCTGCCGGCGGCCACATCGACGCCGAGATCGGCCGCACGCGCCTCGTAGTCGCGGCCGAAACAGAGGTCGCCGTGGCCATTGACCAGATCCACCTCCGCGAAGCCGAAGTACCCGTCGCCCGCTTCGTCCGCCATGGCCGCCGCCACCGCGTCGGGCTCGGCCCCTTGCGGCCGCAGGTGGATCTTGCCGATCGACACGCTCCGGTATCCGGCGGCCTGCAGCACGTGTCCCAGGAAGCGCGGATCGTCCGGCGTGTGGCAGCCCACCATCCGCGACTTCAGCACGGAAGGAAAGCAGCCGCTGAGCAGGGAGGCTCGACTGGGCGTGCAGGTGGGCTGGGTGACCACGCAGTCGGAGAACCGCGTGCCGGCAGCCGCCAGCCGATCGAGATGGGGGGTCGCGCAGATCGGATTGCCGTAGCAGGACAGCGCGTCGGCTCGCAGCTCGTCGGCGATGATGAGCAGGATGTTGGGCATACTTGACAGGCAAGCCTGCCAAGGGTCCCCATCACATAGCAATGCCCACGATGACCGGCGCCCGCTTCGTCGCGGAGACCGTCCACGGCTACGGCCTCACGCACGTCTTCTACATGCCCTACATCATGCCCCCCGCCATCCTGGAGATGGGCAAGCTGGGCGTGACCGCCATCCAGCCCCACGGCGAGAAGGCGGCCGCCTACATGGCCGACGGCTACGCGCGCGTCCGCCGCGGCCCGTCGCTGGTGATGGTCCAGTCGGTCGGGGCCGCCAACCTGGCTGCCGGCCTGCAGGACGCCTTCCTGGCCTGCTCGCCCGTCATAGCGCTGACCGGCCGCGAGCGCCAGTTCCACCAGCAGCGCCACTCGTACCAGGAGGTCGATCACGTCACGCCGTTCGCGGCCGTCACCAAGTACAGCGCCTGCGTGCACGCCGCCGACATGCTGCCGATGTACCTGAGGCAGGCGTTTCGCAGCGCGGTGAGCGGCACGCCGGGGCCGACCCATCTCGACCTGGAGCAGATCAGCGGGCTGGTGATCGCCGAAGGCGAGCTCGATGCCGAGGTGGTCGTGGAGCGGCAGTTCACCCGCGTGCCGCCGTTCCGGCCGGTGGCCGACCCGGCGGCGATCGCCGAGGCGCTCCGAGTGCTGAACGGCGCCGCCCGGCCGGTGATCGTTGCCGGCGGCGGCGTGACCGCCTCCGGCGCACGCGACGAGCTGATCGCCGTGGCCGAGAAGCTGTCGATTCCGGTGGCCACGGCGCTCAACGCCAAGGCGATGTTCCCGGCCGACCACCCGCTGGCGGTGGGGACGCCGGGCAACTACTCGCGCGAGTGCGCCAACCGCATCCTGTGCCGGGCCGACCTGGTGTTCTTCATCGGCAGCCACACCGGCGGGCAGCTCACGCTGGACTTCCGCGTTCCGCCGCAGGGCACGCCGGTCATCCAGCTCGACATCGATCCGGCGGAGATCGGTCGCAACTACCCGGTGCAGGTGGGGCTGCAGGGGGACGCCAGGGCGTCGCTGGCGGCGATGCTGGACGCGGCGCAGCCGGGACCGGACCGCGGCGCCTGGCTGGCCGAGGTGCGCACGCTCGTCCGTGACTGGAAGGAGAGCGTCGAGGAGCACTGGGGCTCCGACGTCGCGCCGGCCAGGCCCGAGCGCATCTGCCGCGAGCTGAGCGAGCACCTGCCGGCCGACGCCATCCTGGTGTCCGACACCGGCCACTCGGGCGTGTGGACCGGCACCATGCTGGACTTCAAGCACCCCACCCAGAGCTACATCCGCTGTGCGGGCTCCCTGGGGTGGGGGCTGCCGGCGGCGCTGGGCGCCAAGTGCGCGGCCCCCGAGCGGCCGGTGCTGTGCTTCACCGGCGACGGCGGCATCTGGTACCACATCGCCGAGATCGAGACGGCGGTCAAGGAGCATCTGAACGTCGTCATCCTGGTGAACAACAATCACTCGCTGAACCAGGAGAAGCACGGCGTCGAGAGCTACGAGGGCCGCTCGCCGGCGTCCGACAAACAGTGGCTGTTTCCGGATGCCGACTTCGCCGCCATCGCCGAGTCGATGGGCGCGATGGGGCTGACGGTCCAAAGGCCGGGCGACCTGCAGGGCGCCCTCGCCAAGGCGTTCGCGGCCAACCGCCCGGTGGTCATGGACGTCAAGAGTCACGTCGACGGCATCGCCCCGAAGGCCTGGCTGCCCGAATAGTACCCCTTCAAACTGATGTCGACGGGTGACACAGGTCGCTACACGGGCTTCAAGCGCGCTGGAACAGCGCGCACAGGCCGAGTTCCCGTAGCACGCTACCCCCAAACTACAGTTTGAAGGGGTACTAGGATCGCGGCGGCGCCGACACGTCGGCGTCCGTGTCCGGCTGTCGGCCGGCGAGGTTGCGCGGCGCGGCCGGCGGGGATAGGTTCCTGGCGATGAAGTCGGCGGTGTTGCACCGGGTCGGCGGCCCCTTCGCGATCGAGGAGGTGAAGCTGCTGCCGCCCCGCACGGGCGAGGTTCGCGTCAGGCTGAAGGCGGCGGGTCTCTGTCACAGCGACTGGCACTTCGTGCACGGCCTCCTGGAGCGGGACCTCCCGGTCATTCTCGGCCACGAGGGCGCGGGCGTCATCGAGGAGGTCGGCGAGGGGGTCACCACGCTGCGCAGGGGACAGCGCGTGGCGCTCAACTGGGCGCCCGCCTGCCGGCACTGCTACTACTGCCTGCGGGGCGAGGCCGGCCTGTGCGAGACCTTCTGGGATTGGCGCAACGGCACCATGCCGGATGGCTCCACCCGCTTTCGCATCGCCGGCGAAGCCGCTCGTCAGTTCAGCGTGTTGTCCACGTTCACGGAGCAGACCATCGCTCCGGTCGAGAGCTGCGTGCCCCTCGCCGACGACATCTCCTTCGAGGTGGCCGCGCTGGTCGGCTGCTGCGTCACCACCGGCGTCGGCGCCGCGCTCAACACCGTGGACATCCGGCCGGGCGACAGCGTGGCCGTCTATGGCTGCGGCGGCGTGGGGCTCAACGTCGTGCAGGGCGCCCGGCTGAGCAACGCCTGGCCGATCATCGCCGTGGACACCGACCCGGCCAAGGAGGCGATCGCCCGGCAGTTCGGCGCCACCCACTTCGTGCCGGCCGGCGACGACGCGCACGAGAAGGTGAAGGAGCTGACCGGCGGCCGCGGCGTCGAGTATGCCTTCGAAGCCGTGGGACCGCCGGCGGTGCAGGAGGCGGCGTACGAGGCGACGCGTCGCGGCGGCGCGCTGGTCATCGTCGGCGTGGCGCCGGACGGGAGCACGACCTCGTTCCCCGGACTCGACCTGCACGTCCATCAGCGCCGCATCCTCGGCTCCTTCTTCGGGTCGACCGATCCGAGCCGCGAGTTCGGCCGCCTGCACGGGCTCTACCGCAACGGCCGGCTGCTCGTGGACGAGCTCATCTCCAGGCGCTACTCCCTCGACCGGATCAACGAGGGGTACGCCGACATGCTCGCCGGCGGCCACAAGCGCGGCGTGCTTATCTTCGACTGAGCCGCACACTTCCCGGGGGACCCATGCCAGACACCAGCGACACACCATCCGTGTACCACGCCGACGAGCTCCAGCGCTTCGCCGAGGAGGTGATCGAATTCACCGGCACGGGGGCGGAGCAGGCGGCAGTAGTGGCGCGCCACCTCGTCGAGGGCAATCTGGCGGGGCTCGAGTCGCATGGGGTCATGCGCCTGCGCCAGTACCACGACGCCGTCCAGTCGGGCCAGATCGACCCCGCCGTGCTGCCGGCGGTCGAATCCGAGACCGCCGGCACGGCCGTGGTCGACGCCCGCGCGGGCTGGGGCGCGCCGGCCGGGTACCTGGCCGTGGAGCTGGCGGAGCGCAAGGCTCAGGCGGTCGGTGTCGCCGCCGTCAGCGTCAAGAACGCCGCCCACATCGGGCGCTCCGGCTCCTACGTGCTGCGCCTCGCCGAGCACGGCCTGGTGGCACAGCTCTTTTGCGGCCTGGTGCATGCCGCGTTCGTCGTGCCGTGGGGCGGCCGCGAGGCTCGGTTCGGCACCAACCCGATCGCGATCGCCATACCGGGCGGCGACGGGCCGGTGGTCATGGACATCGCCACCAGCGCGACCGCCGAAGGCAAGGTGCAGGTGTACCGCAACGCCGGGCGGACCATGCCCGAGGGGATGCTCATCGACGCCAGCGGACACCCCAGCACCGACCCCAACGACGTCTATCGAGGCGGCGGGATCCTCCCGTTCGGCGGCGTGAACGGTCACAAGGGCTACTGCCTTGCGGTGATGGCGGACCTGCTCGGCGGGTCCCTGTCCGGCTCGCATGTCGGCGTGATGGCCGGGAGCTTCCGCAACCACTTCCTGCTGACCGCCATCGATCCCGACGCGCTCGGCGGGGCCGACGCGATGCGGGCCATCGTCGACGAGTACTCGCAGTGGCTTAAGGGCTCGGCGACCCAACCGGGCTTCGACGAGGTGCTCATGCCCGGCGAGCCCGAGTCGCGCAACGCCGCCGAGCGCCTGCGCGCCGGGGTCCCGCTCGACGCGTCCACCGTCGAGCTGCTCGACGTGCTGGCCGACGAGATCGGCATAGCCCGCATCGTCGAGATGGATGGCGCGTAGCCCGTTCATGCTCGATCGCGTGAAACTGGCTCTCAGCATAGATAGAGACCTGATCGACAAGGCAAAGCAGTATGCGCGCCGCCACGACAGGAGTCTCTCTGACCTCGTTTCCAGCTACCTGCGCGTATAGTGCCGGCCGGCTGCGACAGAGGAGATGCGGGTAGCCCGCACACATGCTGAGACAAGGAGCAACATCGATGAACGAAACAGACGGCGACTGGGACATGCGCGGCGTGGTCGTGCCGATTCTTACGCCGCTCAGGCCGGACGGGGAGGTCGACGTGGCGTCGTTGCGGCGCCTCACGAACTACGTCATCGGCGGCGGCGTCCACGGCATCTGGGCGGCCGGCACGACGGGCGAGTTCGCCGCGCTGGACGAGCCGGCGCGCCGGCTGGTGATCGAGACGGTGGTGGAGGAGGCGGCCGGCCGCGTGCCCGTGATCGGCAACGTATCCGCGCCTGCGACGCGGGCCACGATCGCCGCCGCGGAAGCGCTGCGCGACTGCCCGGTCACGGGTGTCGCCGCGACCCCGCCGTACTACTACAGCAACACCCAGGATGAGTTGCTCGACCACTTCCGGGCGATCGCCGACCGCTCCGCGCAGCCGCTGTGGGTCTACAACATCCCCAGCACCGTCAAGGTGACTGTCGAGCCGGACACCATTGCGGCGCTGGCCGCCGACGGCACCGTCGCTGGCGTCAAGGACAGCTCCGGCGGGGGCGAGTCGTTCGCGCAGCTCGTCATGCTCTGCCGGAGCCGCAACCTCGACCTGTACCGGTTCGTCGGCTCCGTGTGGCGCGCGACCATGGCCGGGCTCGGGGCTCACGGAATCATCCCCGGCATCGCCAACTTGGCGCCGGGCAGCGTGTCCGGCGCCTGGGAGGCCGGCCGGAGCGGCGATGAGGAGACGGCCGCACGCTGCCACCACGAGACGCTCGCCGCGACGCGGGTGACCCGAATCCGGGCCGGCGGCAGCGCCGGTGCCGGTTTCTCCGGGATCAAGTGCGCGCTGAAGCTGATGGGGATTATCGAGCACGACACGGTGTCCGCTCCGTTCCGTGGGCTGGACGAAGCGGAGAGGGAGCGGATACCGCCGCTCCTGGAGGAGCTGGGACTCCGTTGACGCTCGCGCATGGGCGTCCGTAACCGGCTGTTCACGACCGCGGAGAGCACCAACCCCGGAGCCTTCACCGCGACCGACTGGGCGCTGTTCTGTTCGATATCGGCGATCTGGGGCGCGTCGTTCCTGCTCATCGACATTGCCCTGGATGCGTTCCGGCCCGGAGTGGTCACCTTCCTGCGGGCAGCCGGCGGAGCGGTGACCCTGTGGCTGGTCCCCGCCGCGCGCCGGCCGCTGGCGCCGGAGGACCGCCTGCGGGTGGTGGTGCTGTCCTTCGTCTGGGTAGCGGTGCCGTTCACGATCTTCCCGGTAGCCCAGCAGTGGGTGAACTCGGCGCTGACGGGCATGCTGAACGGGGCGATGCCGATCTTCGCCGCGCTCCTGTCGACGGCGTTGCTGCGGCGCATGCCGCGGCCGGCACGGCTCGCCGGGCTGCTGGTCGGCTCGGTGGGCGTCACGGCCATCGCCTGGTCGACGGCTGCGCCCGGAGCCACCAGCGCCGCCGGAGTGGCACTGATCCTGTGCGCGACCCTGTGCTACGGCGTGGCGGTCAACCTGGCCGTGCCGCTGCAGCAGCGTTACGGGGCGGTGCCAGTGATGGCGCGTGTCACGGCGCTCGGGGCGCTGTGGACGGCGCCGTACGGCCTGTACGGGCTCGGCGGCTCCTCCTTCGGCTGGTCCGCCCTGCTTGCGGTACTGGCCGTCGGAGTCGTGGGTACCGGCGTCGCCTACTGGATCATGGGCACCCTGGTCGGCCGCGCGGGCTCGGTGCGCGCATCGTTCATCACCTACCTGATCCCGGTGGTGGCGCTGGTGCTGGGTGTCGCCGTTCGCGGCGACCGGGTGGGGGGACTGGCCGTCGCTGGTGTCATTCTGGCTACCATCGGCGCTCTGCTGGCGGCCCGCCGCGAACGCTGACCGCGCACTCCCAGGACCAACAGAGGCGTAAAGGGCATGATGTCAGTCACTCCAGGAGGAGGCAGATGGGAGCAACGCACGTCACCGTTACCATTCGCAACCCCGCGGACCCGAAGCGGTGTTGGGAAGGACTGTTCCTGGTCGACACTGGAGCGACCGATTGTCTGGTGCCACGTCACCGGCTGGAGAGCATCGGCCTCCGTCCAAAGGGGCAGCGCGTGTACGAACTGGCCAACGGGCAGGAGATCAAGCTCGACATCACGACCGCGGATGTCGAGTTCATGGGCGAGATCGTCGGCGGGACGATCATATTCGGGGAATCGGGGTCCGAACCGTTGCTCGGCGTCACGGCGTTGGAGTCCGTGGGTATCGAAGCGGACCCAAGCAATCAGCGGCTCAAGCGGCTGCCCGCCGTCCGCCTGAAGCGTCTTGTCAGCGGGAGCTGATCGACCGTTGCCGTCCCGCTGGGTGCACCGGGGCTTCGATGCCTTCCGGCAAGGCGAGTTCGACAACGGCGGCGACAACCTCTACGTGACCGCCGCCGGTGCGGTCGAGTGGATTCATCGCACCGACACGAACGGCGACGGCCACGTCGACCTGGTGTTCCCGAACTCGCACGGCTACGACGAGCGCGGGCCGACCTGGATCTACACGCAGCCGCATGCTCCAGGCGGGGAATGGGGCAGGCGGGAGCTCCCCAACGACAGCGGCTGGATGAGCCGGGCGGTCGACGTGGACGGCGACGGCCACCTGGACCTGGTGGTCATCAACGCCGAGAACGGCGTCACCTCGGAGCTTTCGTCCTACGTCTACTGGGGCGGTCCCGGCGGCCTGACCGGCGAGCGGGTCGAGCTGCCCACCGCCGGCGCGTACGACTTCGCCGCCCCCGACCTGAGCGGCAACGGACTGCCCGACCTGATCATCCCGTCGGCGTGGGTGGACCACCACAACGCCGGCGAGCCGCGGCCGCTGCACGTCTTTCTGCAGGCTCGCCCGCGCGTGTTCGAGGACGCCACCGCGCGCTTCGCCATCCCCGGCGTCGCCGCCCTGGCGGTCGCCTGCGCGGACCTGGACGGCGACGGCGAGCTGGAGCTGGTGGTCGCCAACTACCGCGAGGGCTTCGAGTACGACACCGACTCCTTCATCTACCGCCGGCAGGGCGTTGGATTCGCCGTGGATCGCCCGCTGCGCCTGCCTACCCACTACGCGATGCAAGTGGAGTTGGCCGATCTGGACGGCGACGGCGCCAGGGAGGTGATCTTCGCCGGCGGCAACCAGGTGCAGATCTACTGGAACCGCGGCGGACGCTTCTCCCCGGACGACCGGACGATCCTGCCGGTCGAAGGCAACTGGACACTGTTCACGCAGGGGGCGGTGCGGGTGGCCTGTGCCGACGTCGATGGCGATGGGCGGGACGAGCTCCTGGTCGTGACCAGCGACGGGGTGCAGATCCGGTCGGCCGACGCGCTCGACCGGGTGACGCAGACGCTCCCGTTGCCGAACTGCAGTTGGCTCTCCGCCGCCGACCTGGACGGCGACGGGCGCGTGGACCTGATCGCCTCGCGCCTCGAGGACGGGCGCTCCTACGAGACCGAGTCGGTCGTCTTCTGGAACGGCCCGGAGGGACTCTCCGAGGGCCGGGTCAGCACCTTGCCCACCAGGGGCGCGATGGGCTGCACGGCCGCCGACCTGGACGGCGACGGCCGGCCGGAGATCGTGTTCAACAACACGATGGCCGGTCCGTCGCAGAACGATCCCGACTTTCCGCTGTACGTCTACCCGGGCGGCCCCGGCGGCAGCTTCGACCCGCGGCGGCGGCTGGAGCTGCCGGCGGGGGGCACCAACACCTACGTCCTGGCCGATGTCGACCAGGACGGCCACGCTGACCTGGTGTGCACGGGGCGCGACGGATTGCGCGTGTTCCACGGCGGCCCGGACGGCCTGCGTCCCGACCGCTGCACGTTCCTCCCCGGCCGGGGACAGTTCTTCCACTACGTGCAGGTGGGCGACTTCGACCGCGACGGCTGGCTGGACCTGCTGGGCGTGGCCTACACCTACGACGACAAGCCGGAGACGATGGCCGCCTCCTCCGTGATCTACCACGGCTCGCCCGACGGCTTCTCCGCCGAGCGCTCCACCGTGCTTCCCACCTACTGCAAGGGCAACGCCCGCGTGGCCGACCTGACCGGCGACGGGTGGCTGGACGTGGTGTTCTACAACCCGCGCGGCCACCTGGCCGTCTACCACGGTGGACGGCGCGGCTTCTCCACCGAGCGGATGAGCCGTATCGAGCTGGACTTGGGTGGAGACGGCAACGTCGCGGCGATCAACTGCGCCGACCTGTCCGGCAACGGCTGGCTGGACCTGATCGTCGTGGTCATGGGCCACTACACGCGCATGGAGTCGGGGTTCCACATCCTTTATGGCGGACCCGACGGCTATTCGCAGGAGCGGAGCGAGTACCACCGCACCGACGCGTCCAGCATCCTGCTGACCGTCGCGGACGTGAACGCCGACGGCCACCTCGACCTGCTGGTGCCGGCGTACTCGACCCAGTTCAGCCGCGTGCTGCCGGCGTACATCTACTGGGGCACGCCGGGCGGCATCGACTACCAGCAGCCCACGGTGATCCCGTGCGACTCGTCCTGCGCCTTCCAGGTGGTGGACATGACCGGCAACGGTTACCGCGACGTGCTGACGGTCTGCCATCGCACCGACCTCGGCCACCGGGTCGACTCGCTGCTGTTCCACAACGGCCCCGAGGGTCTCGATCTGGACCACCCGGTGCGGCTTCCGGGGATGGGTCCGCACCTGAGCACGCCGCGCGACTTCGGCAACGCGTTCACGCGTGAACCGTGCGAGCGCTACCGGTCGCCGCCGTACGAGCTGGCCGGCGGGCGGCCCGTGCGGGTTGACTGGATAGCGGACACGCCGCCGCGCACGTCGGTCGAGCTGCAGCTCCGGTGGGCGCCATCGCGCGATGAGCTGGCAGCGGCGCCGTGGTACGGCGCGGAGGGCGCAGGGACGACTTTCGCGCACCCCGGCCGCGTGGTCGGGCTCGGCGGCCCGCAGCGCTGGCTGCAGTACCAGGCGACGCTGACCTCGCTCGACGGCTGCAGCACGCCGTCGCTGCGCGAGGTGAGCGTCGAGCTGGCTTAAGGCGTACACTCGCTACATGGCAGAGCAGACGCTGGTCGACGAACGGCAGTACGTCGCGGCGGGCACGGTCGAGGCGGTGCGCGCCAAGGGGGTCGTCCTGGTCGAGGGCGACGGGGTCACCATCGCCGTGTTCGCCGACGGCGACCGCATCGCCGCGGTGGACAACCGCTGCCCGCACATGGGCTTCCCGCTGCACCGGGGATCGCTCCATGACGGCATCCTGACCTGCCACTGGCACCACGCCCGCTTCGACCTGGCATCGGGATGCGCGTTCGACCTGTTCGCCGACGACGTGCCGTCCTACGACGTGCGCATCGCCGACGGACAGGTGCTGGTAGCGCGCAGCCCGCGCCAGCAGGCCGACGCGGCGTTCTACTCCAGCCGGCTGCAACGCGGGCTCGACATCGGCGTGGGGTTGATCCAGGCCAAGGCGCTGCTCGGCCTGCTCGACGAAGACCGGGACCCGGCCGGCGTGATCGCCACGGTCGCCGAATTCGGCGCCCGCAGGCTGGCGAGCTGGGGCGAGGGGCTGGTGCGCCTGACCTGCGTGGCCAACCTGGCGCCGTACCTGAGCGACGACACGCGCTACCTGGCGCTGTACTACGCGACCCGGCAGATCGCCGCCGAGGCGTCGGGAGCGGTGCCGCACCGCCTGCGAGGGGCGCTGGACGGGGACGGCCGCAGGCTCGGCGAGCTGTCCGGCTGGCTGCGGACGTTCGTCGGCGCCCGCCACGCGGACGGGGTCGAGCGCACGTTGGCCACGGCGCTGCGCACGCTGAGCGAGCGCGACGCCGCCGGCCTGCTGTCCGACGCGGCGGCGCAGCGCCTCTATGCCGAGGGCGGGCACCTGCTCGACTCGTGCAACAAGGTGTTCGAGTTGATGGACCACGTGGGCGCCGACGACGCGGAGACGCACGTGGCGCTCCTGGCCGGCCGCATCGCCGCGGCGCGCGGCGAGGAGGAGGGGAGCGCTTGGCGGCACCCGGTCGACCTGGTAAGCGCCGCCCGCGATCTGGAGTCGCGGCTCCCGGAGCTGCTGGCGGCGGGCGAGGACGCGGCGCGCGCGAACGGGACCGCCGAGCCGGCGCAGGCTCGCGACGTCGCCGGGCGCCTGCTTCCGGTCCTGCTCGGCGATGACGGCCGCGCGGTCGTGGCGGCGGTCGGTGACGAGCTGGCCGGCGGAACCGCCCCCCGCATCCTGTCGGCCGTGGTCGCCTACGCGGCGGGGCTGCGCCTGGCGCGCTTCTCGGCATCGAACGACGTCGGCGACTGGTTCAGCGCCCAGCACACCTTCATCTTCGCCAACGCCGTGGACCGCGCGGTGCGGCGCAACCCCGCGTCCCGGACCGTGGCCGCGATAGTCCAGGCCGCGCTGTCCGTGCACGCCGACCGGTTCCTGAACGTGCCTCCGGCTCGCCTGCCGGACGAGCGGGACGGCCTCGACACGCTGCCAGATGACCACGACGAGCTGCTTGAGCGCCTGCTCGACACCATGGACCGCCGCAGCACACCGGGCGACGCGGATGCGCTGACCGCGCGGTACCTGCGCGCCGACGGCTCCATGGAGCGGCTGATCGACACGCTGGCCTACGCGACGGTGCGCGAGGACCTGGATTTCCACAGCCTGCAGGTGCTGGAGGCGGCCGTCGCCCAGGGGCACACCTGGGGAGACGGCCCCGAGCGGGAGCACCTGATGATCGGCGTCACCCGCAACCTGGCCGCGCAGTGTCCGACCCGGCGCGGTGGCTTGAGCACCGCCCTGATCGCACGGCGGCTGCATCGCGGCCAGGCGCTGTACGCGGAGGATGACGCGGACGGCGACGGCAAGGACGCCTGAGGGGGATCGTCGTGCTTGATCTGCAGACTTTCGCTCCCGGCGACCCGGCCGGCGCCGCGGCGGTGTTCCAGCGGGACGGCCTGGTCGTCATCCGCGACGCGCTCACGCCGGACCAGCTCGCGCTCGCGCAGGCCGGAGCGCGGCGCGTGGCGGCCGAGCAGATGGCGGCGATCCCGTTCGAGGAGGCGAACCGCGGCTATGCGCGCTATTCCTACGGGCTGCAGCTCCACCACCCCGAGTGGGCGCAGTTGATCGCGGTGCCGACGATCCTGCCGGTGCTGGATGAGATCTGGGGCTCCGAGGAGTACATCTGCGGGCTGGGTGGCGGCGACTACTCCGCGCCCGGAGCGGAGATTCAGCACTTGCACGCCGACCTGCGCGACGACATCGCGGACCCGCTGCAGCAGGTCACGATCTTCGATCTGCCGAGCCCGTTCATCGTCGCCAACTACGTGATGACCGAATTCAGCGAACGAACGGGAGCGACCCGCTTCGTGCCCGGCACGCACCGCACGCGCCAGAAGCCTCCCACGCTGGAGGAAGAACCCGAGCGCATGCGGCAGTCGTTCATCTGTGCGCCGCCGGGAACCGCCATCATCCGCGACGTGCGCTGCTGGCACGGCGGCACCCGCAACAGCAGCGACCAGGTGCGCATCATGCTCGGCATCGGGTACTACGCGCCCTGGTTCCGGCAGCCAAGGATGCATGGCGTGGTGCCCCGGTCGCTGTACCGGACGCTGCCGGCACGTGCGCAGAGGCTCGCCCGCTTCATCGTCGACGACGGCGAGTCAGGATGCCGGCAGCCCTGAGCCCGACACCCCCGAACATCCTGTTCGTCTTCACCGACCAGCACCGCTGGGACTGGGTGGGGTACGAGGGGCGGATGCCGGTGCGCACCCCCAACCTGGACCGGCTCGCCGCGCGCGGCGTGGCCTTTAGCGGCTGCCGGGTGGCAAGCCCGATGTGCGCGCCCAGCCGCGCCTGCCTGGCCGCCGGTGTGCGCTACGGCCGCTGCCGCGTCGCCGACAACCGCGCCGACGCCGATCCGGCACTGCCGACCTTCATGCAGTCGCTGCGCGCGGCCGGCTACCGGGTGGCGATGTGCGGCAAGAGCGACCTGCACAAGCGCTCGCACCTGCACGGCCGCTACGGCTGGTCCAGCTTCCTGGGGCGGATGGGATTCACCGACACCCTCGATCACGCCGGCCACCGCGACAGCGCTGCCGTCGCCGGCCGGACCGAGCCGATCGAGCCCTACCTGGCGTTCCTCCACGAGCATGGCCTGGCCGCGACCGTGCTGGAGGACTGGGAACGGCGCCGGCGCCACGACGAGGACGGGAAGGGGATCGCCGCATGGCCCTGCCCGCACGGCCGCTTCTTCCAGATCGACGACTTCACCGGACGAGCCGCGCTCGGTCTCCTGGACCGGCTCCCTGCCGGTCAGCCGTGGTTCCTGCAGGTGAACTTCTCCGGCCCGCACCCGTATTTCGACGCCTGCCGTGAGCTGTTGGATCGCTACGAGGGCGTCGCGTTCCCGGAGCCGGCCGACGCACCGCCGTCGGCGCACGACCACCAGGCGATCAGGCGCAGCTATGCGGCCAAGATCGAAGGCATCGACGACTGGATCGGCTGGATCCGGGACGCCGTGGAGCGACGCGGCGAGTCGGACCGGACGCTGTTCGCCTTCTCGGCCGACCACGGCGAGATGCTCGGCGAGCGCGGACTCTGGGACAAGGGACAGCCGCACGATGGCTCCGTGCGCGTGCCGCTGGCGGTGTCCGGTCCGGGCGTCGACGCCGGCCGCTGGAGCGACGCGCCGGTCGAGACCATCGATCTGGCCGCTACGTTCGTCGAAGCCGCCGGGGCGGAACCGCCTTCGGGCTGGGATTCCCGCTCGCTCTGGCCACTGTTGAGCGGCAGCGCCCGGCGCACCCGCCCGGTCGCCGAGTCGGCGTTCGGTGACTGGCGCCTGCGCACGGACGGCCGCTGGAAGCTGATCGAGCGCGCCGCTGCGGCGCCGGAGCTCTTCGACCTGTGGAACGATCGCGCCGAGCGTCACGACGTGGCCGACCGACACCCCCGGATCGTCGATCGCCTGAAGAGCACGCGTCGTCGGCACCCGTCAGATTGACATGCCCACCCCAGCGCGATAAGAGCCCGCATGAAGAGACTCGGATTGGAGGCACGCGCGAGATGGCGCTGCTGATCAAGGCTCCCGCCAGGATTCCGCAAGACGGCAGCCCTCCCAAGCTGATCGACGAACTGGTCGGTCGAGTCAACTCGAACTCGCGCGACGTGAGCATCGCCAGAATGCGAAGCCCCGAGGGCTGGGGCGAGCCGGGACAGACTCCGGAATTCGACGAGTACTCGGTGGTGCTTTCGGGAGTCCTTCGCGTAGAGACAAGAGAGGGCTCTTTCGATGTCGGCGCGGGACAAGCAGTCGTTGCTCGGAAGGGGGAGTGGGTCAGATACAGCAGTCCGATCGAGGGTGGAGCGGAGTATGTGTCGGTGTGCGTGCCCGCATTCAGTCCCGAGACGGCTCATCGCGATGAGTTTTGAGACCTCGGCTTCCGGTACCGTCCGCCATCGGCTACGCATGAGCGGCGTGCGGTAGACTGATCGACCTATGAGCATGAGCACTACCACCGACCGGCTGGCGATCGACGGCGGCACGCCGTTGGTGACGGAACTGCCCGAGCGCGCCCTGATCGGCGCGGAGGAACGCGCCGCCGCGCTCGGGGTCATCGACCGGGCGATCGCCGCCGGCGGCGCCATCGAGTACGGGGGGCCGGAGGAGGAGGCGTACTGCGCCGAGTTCGCGGCGACCCTCGGCGGCGGCTACGCCGACGCGGTCAACTCCGGCACCGCGGCCCTGTACGTCGCGCTGCGGGCGCTCGGCGTGGAGCCGTTCACGGAGGTGGTGGTGCCGGCGGTCACCGACCCGGGAGGCATCATGCCGGTGCCGCTGCTGGGCTGCATCCCGGTGGTGGCCGATACCGAGCCGGGCTCCTTCAACTGCGGCCCGGAGCAGGTCGAGGACGTCCTCGGTCCTCTGACCAGCGCCATCGTGGTCGCCCACATCGCCGGCGAGCCGGCGCGGATCGAGGCCATCGCCCGCCTGGCCGAACGCCACGGCGTGCCGCTGATCGAGGACTGCGCGCAGGCGCACGGCGCCGCCATCGGCGGCGCGCCGGTCGGGAGCTTCGGCACCGTCGCCACCTTCTCGACGATGTGGGGCAAGCACCACTCGACCGGCGGGCAGGGCGGCGTGCTGTTCACCCGCGACGGGGAGCTGTACCCCACGATCCGCGGCGCCGCCGACCGCGGCAAGCCGTTCGGGGACACCCTGCCGGCGGGCCGCAACTACCTGGCGTCGCTCAACTTCAACCTGGACGAGCTGAGCGCCGCGATCGGCCGCGCGCAGCTCGCGAAGCTGCCGGTGGCGGTCGAGCGCCGCCGCGCGTTCGTGCGGGCGCTGGCCGAGCGCCTCGCCGACGTGCCGTCGGTGCAGGTGCCGGAGCTGCCCGCCGGCGCCGAGCCGTCCTGGTGGTTCCTGCGGCTGCGCTACCGCCCGATGGGCGGCTGGGACAAGGAGCGCTTCTGCGCGGCGGTCGCCGCCGAGGGGGTGCCGGTCAACCCCACCTACGCCGCGCTGCCGGCCACCTACACCTGGTTTCGCGACCGGCAGGTATTCGGGAGGCGGAGCGGCTTTCCGTGGACGGCCGCCGAGTACCGGGGCGACCCGGATCGCGCCTTCCCGTGTCCGAACGCGCACGCGGCGGTCGCCGAGCACTTCACATTGCCGTTGCGCGAGTCGTGGGGCGAAGCGGAGGCGGCGAACATCGCGGCCGCGTTCGCCCGCGTCGACCGCGCGGCGCGGGCGGGAGGCGCTTGACGCCTGCAGACCGTCAGCCGGTTACGCTGACGGAGATCCGGCACGGGCCGGAACGCCTTCCTGCGTCTCCGCGACCACCTGGTCGACGACCGAGCGGAGTGCCTCCGGCTCCGTCGCTCCCTCGACGCGGCGGAGCCGGAAGAGGTCCAGTTGCCGGTCCGCGCTCGTGCCGTCGCGGATGATGTCCCGCACGCGGCGCAGTTCCTCTTCGCAGCCGAGCGCACCGGCATCGCCCGCCAAGGTGTCGATCAGCGCCTCGGCGTACTCGTCGATGTCCATGCGCCCGCCGGCGCCGGCATCGCCCAGGAAGGCGAACACCCCGAAGCGCTGCGCAAGCCACCGGTTTTCCATGATGATCTCGGTCCGCGGCTCTGCCGGCAGCTCGTTCGCCCGCGCCTGCCGCAGCAGCATGCGGATGAGCGACGCATAGAGCGCGGCGATGGACACCGCATCATCGATGCGCGGGCAGATGTCGCAGATGCGCAGCTCCACCGTCGGATGCAGCGCGGCCGGCCGGATGTCCCACCACAGCTCGCTGCCGTCCTGGATGAAGTCCAGGCGCCGGTACTCGTCCACGAGCCGGTCATACTCCGCGCGCGACTGCAGCGGAGCGGGAGTGCTGGTGCGCGGGAGTGCGCCGAACAGGTTCAGGCGGTACGACTTGTAGCCGGTCATGCGGCCGCCGCTGAGCGGTGACGACCCGGACAGCGCGTGCAGGAACGGCAGGTAGCGGCGCAGGGCGGTCATGACCCGAATGCGCTCGTCCTCGTCGCCGAAGCCGGCATGGATGTGCATGCCGCTGATCAGCATGCGCCGCACCGCGTCCTGGAAGAGAGCGGCGAACCGCTCGTAGCGCTCCTTGCGGGTGGGCGCCTGCTCCGTCCACTCGGCGAACGGATGGGTGGAGGAGGCGATTACCGCGGCGCCGTGGGCGGCAGCCGACTCCAGCACCAGGGCGCGGGTCTCCACCAGGGCCTCGCGCACGTCGGTCACCGTGCTGCAGATGCGCGTGTTGGTCTCGATCTGGGAGCGGAGAAACTCCGGGACCACCTTGTGCGGCCCGCTGTTCCGCTCGCAGGCGGTGAAGATGTCGGGGTCCGGATCGGCCAGCAGGTCGCGTGTGTCCGGATCGATCAGGAAGAACTCTTCCTCGACCCCGAGCGTGATTTGCAGGTCGTCGCCGGCTTTGGCCATGCTTCAGTCGATCGTCGACTGTCGGCGGCACTCTTCCATGATGCGCATCTGCCGGAGCACCTGCTCGGCGGTGACCGGCAGCGGACCGCCGTGGCGGATGGCGCCGAACAGCTCCCGGTAGTAACGGGCCTCGCCCTCGGCCTCCGGGCCGCCGGCGGCCTTTGCCTCTTCAAGCGTCCAGCGATGCTCGACCCAGTCGACCTGCTCCCGGTTGTAGCTGCGGTCCCCGGTCGGCTCGGTGGACAGTTGGCGCTCGGGCCGGCTGCCGGGCCGCACGCAGCGCCACGTCAGCTCGCCGTTTCCGCCCACCAGTCCGCCTTCCGAGCCCATGACGTGCAGCATCGGCTGCTCGTAGGCGCAGGTGGAGGTGATCTCGATGTCGATGGTCGGCGACGCGGCGGCATCCGCATTCGCGGGATCGGGGGTGAGGACGACCTTGAGATGGTCCTCCGCGTCGCCGAGCGTCTGCACGCAGTCGCTCACGTACAGCACGCGCGGCTCGCCCGGGCCGAACAGCGTCAGGGCCGCGTCGATCAGGTGGGCGCCGGTGTTGTTGAGCGATCCGCCGCCGAAGCGCCGCAGGGTCTGCCAGTCCCAGCGCCGCCCGAAGCCATGGTTGACCAGCCGTACCTGCACCAGGCGCCCGAGCTCGCCTGCGCCCACGATGGCGAGCACCTTCTGCAGCTCGGGACGGAAGCGCCAGTTCTGGAAGACGGACAGCAGCCGGCCGGTGGCGTCCCGGACCGCCACCATGCGCTCGGCCTCCTCGAGCGAGGTGGCCATCGGCTTCTCGCCGACGACGTGGCGGCCGGACTCCAGCGCGGCGATCGCGTACGGGGCGTGCAGGTGGCTCGGCACCGCGACCACGACCAGCTCGACCTCGGCGTCGGCCAGCAGGTCGTCGAACTCGACGTGGGAACGGCAGCCGAAGCGCTGCTCGGCCTCGGCGCGGCGCTCGGCCAGGTGGTCCTGGACCGCGACCACGGTGAATCGCTCGGGCTGCTCGGCGAGCAGGCGCGCGTGGATGCTCCAGCCGCTGCGGCCAAGGCCGGCGATGGCGGTACGCACGGGGGAGGTTGAAGTGCTCATGACGGGCGGATCATAGCCTCACCGGGCCGGCGGTGGCAGGCCGGCCGGTTGACCGGCTCCGGGCGCGAACGTAGGGTCGGCGGCGAGCACACCGTGGCAGACGTCCAGGTTCGGCTGTCGAGCACCACCCGCTCCATGCCGGAGCGGATCGTGTTCACCCTGCGGCGCTACTGGTTCGTCTACCTGCTGATGCTGCCCGGTCTGGCCTGGATCGCGGTGTTCCAGTACGCGCCGATGTACGGCCTGCTGGTCGCCTTCAAGGACTTCAACATCGTCAAGGGCATCATGCGGAGCCCCTGGGTGGGCTTGGAGAATTTTCAGATCCTGTTCCAGACACCGCCGTTCTATGCGGCGCTTCGCAACACGCTGATCATCAACCTCTACAACCTGGCCTTCGGCTTCACCTTCACGGTGTTCCTGGCCCTGATGCTCAACGAAGTGCGGGTCTCCTGGTACAAGCGCACGGTGCAGACGATGGTCTACTTTCCCCACTTCGTCTCCTGGGTGGTGATGGGCGTGCTGGTGTCGCGCATGCTCTACCCGGAGCCCGACGGCCCGTTCAACGTCCTGGTCGGCCTGGTCGGGGTGCAGCCGCGCCACTGGCAGACGGACCCGCAGTACTTCCGCGGCATCGTGGTGATGGTCAACACCATCAAGGAGGCAGGCTTCGCCACCATCATCTACCTGGCGGCGCTGTCCAGCGTGAGTCCCGACCTGGTGGAAAGCGCCCACTGCGACGGCGCGCACCGCGGCCACCTGATGCTGCACATCTACCTGCCGCGCATCGCGCCGACCATCGCCGTGCTGTTCATCCTGCAGCTTTCCGGCCTCTTCGGCTCCAACTTCGAACTGATCTACAACCTGTACAACCCTGCCGTGTACGACGTCGGGGACGTGCTCTCCACCTACCTGTACCGGACCGGGCTCCTGAACAGCAAGTTCGAGCAGGCGACCGCGCTCGGGCTGGTCTTCAACGTGCTCGGGCTGATTCTGCTTCTGAGTGCCAACCGCTTCATCAGGCGCATGAACGTGATGGGCATCTTCGAATGACGACCGGGGGCATGCTTCGCGGCCGCCTGGGCTTCAACGTGTTCGACGTGTTCGCGGTCGCATTCGTCGGGCTGTTCGGCGTGGTCGCCGTCTATCCGATGTGGTACGTGCTCGTGGTGTCGCTCATGCCGTACGCCGAATTCGTCCGGGCCGACTTCATCCTGCTGCCGTCGCTGAACCCGGACCTGACCTTCTACCACGGCATCATCATCGGCGCTCCACAGCTCTTCCTTCGCGCCATGTCCACGTCCATCGTCAAGACCGCCGTCGGGGCAGGCGGCGGCGTCGTGGTCACCGGCATGCTCGCCTACGCCGTGACCAAGCGCCACGTGCCCGGCACGCGGCTCATCAACGTCCTGATCGTCCTCACCCTGTTCCTCTCCGGCGGCCTGATCCCGCTGTATCTGCTGGTGGTGAAGCTGGGTCTCCTCGGCTCTCCGCTGGCGCTGGTCCTGGTCACGGGGTTCGTCAACACCAGTTATTTCATCATCATGCGCAATTTCTTCTCCTACACGGTGCCCAGGGATCTCGAGGATGCCTGCGTGATCGACGGCGCCAACGAGGCGACGACGTTCTTTCGGATCATCCTGCCGATCTCCAAGCCGATGGTCACGGCGATCCTGCTGTTCCTGGCGGTCTACCATTGGAACGACTGGGTCAGTTGGCTGTACTTCGTGCGTGACGCAACGTTCGCGCCGTTCGCGGTCCTGCTGCGCAGGGTGCTGGAGCGACCGACGGTCTTCTTCGACTCGGCGGCCGGGCAGCGCTTCATCGAGGACGAGGGCTGGATTCCGCCCAGGCAGCTCGTGATGGCGACCGTCGTGCTCGCCATGCTGCCGATCATGATGCTGTACCCGTTCCTGCAGCGGCACTTTGCCAAGGGCATCCTGATCGGCGCCGTCAAGGAATAGCCGCGCCGGCCGGAGAGCGGTGCCGGTCAGGCCGGCACGATCGTCACGTCCACCTCGTCGACGACGATCGGTTCGGGGTCCGGCACCGCGCCGACGTCCACCATTCCCGAGAACAGCAGCGTCAGCCTGAGATCGTTGTCGCCGCGCACCACCAGGTCGGGGGTCAGGTCGATGACGCAGGTAGTGTGCGGCAGCAGCGGCCTGCCCGCCTGCGCCGGGCGCCCTTCGCGGTGGTACACGCGGCGGAGTTGCCCGGCCGGAACCTCCGTGCCGTTGAGGTGCACGGCGATCCGGTCGGCCGATCCCAGGCCGACGGCGCGCAGGAACAGCGTGGCGCTGGCGGCCTTCTCCACGTCCTCATATAACCGAAAAGGGTAACTTCCCGACGGCTCACCCGGCTCGCGTGGCAGGACCAGCTTCCGGTCGCGCATCGTCCCGCACACGTTAGTGCCCGACGGGCTGATCCCGTGGTAGCCACCCCACATGGAGCGGAAGGTGTAGTGGCGCACGCCGTCCGCCACCCGCTTGGGGTCGCGCGCCTCGCGCAGCACGCGGAAGGCCGCAGGCCAGCCGGTCTCCGCGCCGCGCTTGCCAGAGCGGAAGCCGCCCCAGTGCTTCTGGAAGTTGTAGACCGTCATGCCGTCGGCGCCTTGCTGGGAGATCGTCTGCGCGAGTGCGCGGTATTGCTCCACGGTCGCTGGTGGCCCGAAGCTCTCGCGCGATGAGCAATAAGGCTGGACGCCGGGGATCAGCCGGCACGGCGAGCCGGCGGTGAGTGCGCTGAAGTCCTCGTATGCGGGACTGAAATCGGAGAAAGACGAGTCCATGGGCGAGACGAAGTCGACCAGCCCCGCGCCGATCCAGGCCGGCACATCCAGTCCCAGGATGTGGCATTCCTCCACGGTTTGCGGCACCAGCACGCCAAGCTCCAGCCGCCGCCCGCGCGCGGCGCCGTGCTCGTCGAGCATGACGCGCAGCCGCTCGATCAGCTCTGTCATCAGCGGCTGCCGCTCGCGGGCCGGGCTCCGGTCGCCGCCGGGGGCGGGGAAGTAGAGGCCGTCGCGCATGGTGAGCAGCACGCCGTCCACGTCGAAGCGCGAGGTCACCTCCGTGACGACGCCGTACAGGTAGTCGCGCACCTCCGGGACCGTGAAGTCCATCCGGTTGCCCGGCAGGAAGGCGCCGCCGGCCGGCACGTCGGTGATCTTCCACTGCGGGTTGCGGTGCAGGAACATGCCGCCCTGGTCCGGCGCGCCGTGGTTGTCGTTGACCCGGAACCCGGCCAGGCAGCGCATGCCGCGCTCCCGGCAGCGCTCCAGCATCACCTGCAGCGGCATGATGCCGTCGTCCATCATCGGCAGGAATCGGCGGTGCTGCGGGCGCGCGTCGTACTCGAACCGCTCGGAGCGGAAGTACATGGTCCAGCCGGCGTTGTAGACCTCCTGCACGAACACGTCGGCGGCGCTGGTGGCCACGTGGTCGATGAACCTGCGGAGCTCTTCCGGCGCGGCCGGGTGCGAGGTGAGCAGCGGGCGGGCGTCGCCCGGATCGAAGTCGTAGTTGCACACGTTGGACGGATCGCTGACGTAGACCAGCTCCCAGTCGCGCGGCGGCCTGGTGTCGGGGGGCGTCGAGGCGGACATCGCCGTCACTCCTGCGACCCTGCTACTCGGGCGACCAGGTGGTCGCATGGACGCCCTCGTCACGGGCTCCGGCCCACAGGGTCAGCACGCGGCCGTCGCGCAGCAGCACCGAGCTGGTGCGGGCGTCCATGGGGTGGTAGGCCAGGATGTAGGGCTCCGGGTCCCACGTGCGCCCGCCGTCGGGGCTGACCAGCGCGCGGGGACCGCCGACGGCGTCCTTGTGGTCGTAGGTCAGCACGACGCGGCCGTCCGGCAGGCCGATGGCATCCGCGGACACCATGTGCAGGCGGGTGACCAGGAACGGAGTGGTCCAGTCGTGGCCGCCGTTGGCGGAGAACATGATCGCCTCGTTCTTGTAGCGGCCCGGTCCGACCCGGTTGAGCGAGGGCGCCGGCCACCTCTCGTGGCCGCCTCCCTGCCCGGCGGGGGCGCCGAACAGGTCCGGGTGCAGGTATTCGCGCTGGAAACGCGTCGCGCAGAGCAGCTCGCCCGACGGCAGCTCCAGGAGGTTCGACTCGCAGCAGCCGGGCGGAAGCACCGTCCAGTCGCCCCAGGTTCTGCCGTCGTCCTGCGAGCGCAGCAGGACGTCCCCTTCGTATCCGGCCTGGCGCGCGGCATCGTTCCAGGCGTTGCCGCAGAAACAGATCATGGTACCGGAGGCGAGTTGCACGATGCGGCTGCCGTCGCCCTGACCGCAGTAGCGCGTCGGCCGGGGCGCAAGCTCGGAGTCCGTCCAGGTCCGTCCGCCGTCGTCGCTGCGCGCCACGCGGGGCTCGCGCGTGGGGAAGGTGCCGTGCGCCGGGTCGGCGTCATCGATCAGCGCGGCGTAGCTCGCCAGGAAGGTGCCGGCGCCGGTCACCCCGAACCCGAACACCGCCGGGTCGCGTCCCGACAGCGGGATCTGGGCCAGGAAGCTCCACGTGCGGCCATCGTCGGTGGAGCGGTGGATGCGGCAGTCGCGGCTGGAGTAGACCAGGCTGCCGTCGGGATGGCGGCAGACGACCGCGCCCTTGCCGCCGGCTCCGGCGAAGTAGCGGTGCTCGGCCAGCACGCGCCGGTAGGCCACCATCTCGAAGTTCTCGACGTAGTCGCCGCCCTCGTAGCGGTCGTCGGGGCGCATGCGCACCATGCCGTTGTCCAGGTAGCCGCGGGCGTCGACCCGGTCGTTCCACAGGTTGGGGTACACCAGCGGCGGTTTCTCGAGGCCCTCCGGGGTCCAGCGCACCACGCCAATCGCCGGCCGGCGGCCCCACTCGTCCATGCCCGGGCCGTAGATGGTGGGCGCATACGACCCCAGCGCCGCGCCGCGGTGGAAGGCGGACACGATCGCGCCGTCCGCGGTCACGGCGGTGGCGGCGCTCACGCCGGCGCCGGCCAGCACCGGGCGGGCCTTCTCGCGAATGGCGTACCGGCTGAGCGCGAGCACGTACACCTCGTCTCCCCAGTGCGTTTCGGCGTCGTCGTCGGGGGTTGAACCGACGATCGCGCGCGCGCCGTACGGGAAGTGCGGCATGCCGTAGCTGAGCACCAGGCGGCCGTCGGGAAGCTCGGCCAGCGGTGCGGACAGCGGCGCGAATCCTTCCGGCACGTTCCAGGTGGCGCCGCCGTCATCGGACTCGCCCAGAGCGATCTCTCCCGCGGCGCCGCCGACGGGGGCGACCAGCCGACTGGAGCCGAGTTGCAGCGGGTGCAGCGTCCCCCCGTCGGTCGGAAGCTGGGCCGCGGGCTCCCACGCCGCGCCGCCGTCGGTCGAGCGCAGGACGCGTCCCGGCAGGCACAGCAGCAGCGTGCCGTCGGCCAGTGCGGTCAGGCACGTCCGCGGCGATTCGGACAGGTCCAGGTCCAGCGTGGCGATCACCCGCCACGGTCCCGCCGGTTTGCCGGCGCCCAGGATCGTCAAGGCGCCGCTCCGCTGGACCGCGGCGACGAGTGTCCCGTCCCGGCCGGCGGTCAGTGCCAGGACCACGCCACCCGGCGCTGCGGGCGTTGCCAGGTCGACTAGCTGCGACCAGGTGACGCCGCCGTCCTGGCTGTGCGCCAGCGACCCGCCGCGCCCGCAGAGCAGCAGCGCATCCCCCTGCCGGCAGAGCAGAGGATCGGCGTCGCCGAACAGCACTTCCTGACGCTCGACGCGCAGCCTGCGGTAACGCAGCACGTGGCTCTCGGTGTGATCGGACTCGAAGTGTTCCTTCATGTGGGAGTAACTATACGGTGCTCAGAGATCGAGATGCAGGCGTAGCGCGTCATCCGGCCTGGAGGACGCTGGACGACCGGCCCGCGTGCGCGTACCGTACCGGTTCGGAGGTAACGCATGGCTAATGCACGCAAGCTGCTGTCTCTCCTGTTGATAGCAGCGTTCGCACTTGCCGGTGCCCACGTCTTCGCCGCCGCTCAGGACGAGGCGACTGCGGGCGAGATGGAACGGGTATCCATCGGAATGATGTACCGGGGCTGGGACTCGTCCGCCTGGGACTCGGATCTGATCGCGCAGGATCGGGTCTGGGGCTACATAGAGGACAAGTTCAACATCGACTTCAGGATCGAGTACGGCGGCAGCGGAGACATCATCGTCGCATCGATGGCCGCCGGCACCGCGCCGGACATCGTGATGATGTGGCCCGGCCACCCGTGGCTGGGGATCCCGACCTGGCAGAGCTGGATCAACGACGGGCTGCTCACCAACCTGAACGACTTGGTCTCCGCCGATCCGGAGCGCTATCCGGTCATCAACACGATCTTCCAGGATCCGGTGTACCGGCTGTACAACATCGTGCAGAACGGAGGAGTCGACAACTACCACGCGCTCATGACCGGCAATCGCTTCAAGCCGATCACGGACAGCGCGATCATCTACAACGGCTACATGCTGGACGATCTCGGCCTGGAGGTCCCGGCGACCTACGACGAGCAGATCAACGCCATGCGGATGGCGCGTGACAAGCTCGACGCCACCGGCTTCGGCTGGCCGACCTACAAGGGCACCCACTGGAAGGGCCTGAACTACCTGTACTTCCAGACGCACGGACAGGAGCTGGACGGCTACCACCAGGACGCGGACGGCAACTGGTATGACGCGGCGGTCGATCCGGCCAACAAGGCGATCTGGGCTACGGTGGCGGAGCATGGCGCCGAGCAGCTCCTCTATCCGGGGTGGCTGACCGGCGAGCTGTTCGAATACATCGATCAGCTCGTTGCCGGCAAGCACCTGTCCGGCCTGTACAAGGGCCCGCGGCCCGACGGCTACATGGCGCACTTCGAGAAGTTCGTGACCGCCAACCCGGGGGCGACCCTGGCGGACTTCCCGCAGGGGCTGCACCCGATCAGCGGTCCCGGCGGCCGCGCGCACGACGACGCGGTGCCGCTGAACATCTACCGGGCTACCGCCATTCCGGCCTTTTCCGACAACCCCGACCGGGCGCTGGATCTGCTCGAGTGGTGGGTCAGCGAGGAAGGTCAGGTCGCGCGCTGGTTCGGCATCAGGGGCATCCACTTCACCAAGGATGACTTCAGCGACTTCAACGCGGAGGAGTTCCTCAAGGACCAGTCGTGGAACCCTGATGTTGCAGGGAAGACGCTCGCCGAGGTCATGGTGGAACGTCCCGGGGACCTGATGTTCCTGCCGGGCGCTGCCACCTCCAACTACGACAACGGAATCGTCCCGTTCGCGGAGACCGGTGGCTGGTTCGAGGCCTACAAGCACCTCAGGGACGTCCGCACCGAGCGCACGAACGGGGCGCTGGCGGTCCCCGACGGTGTCGAGTGCTCGGCGCCGTTCACGGCCGTTTGGGACGGCGGCGGCTGCGCGGCGTGCACGGGACCCGCGCCGCCGAAGTGGTGCCAGTTCCAGGCCGGGAACGAGCTCTGGCACAGGTTCCTGGCCGAGGGCTGGGAAGGCTGGCCGCAGTACGTGGACCTGGTAGCCCTCAGCGAGGAGGAACAGCAGGTCCAGGCCGCGTTGACCGACATCAAGAACAAGTGGTGGGTCGCGTTCGTGCTGGGCAACAAGGACGTGGAGGCCGATTGGGACTCCTTCGTCGCCGAGTACAACGAGGCGGGCGGCCAGATGCTGTTCGACGCATGGAGCGTCAAGCTCGCCGAGGCCAAGGCAACCTGGGACAGCGTCCAGTAGTCGCAGCCCTACATTCGCGATGTGCGCTCGCTCGGCGGGCGCGCATCAAGGATTCAGCGGCGCATCCGTCATGGATGCGCCGCTCGTGGTTAACGGCGTCGAATCAGAACCGCCGCTCGGGCCGTTCGCGGTAGAAGCGTTCCAGCGCCTTGCCGGCCGGCGACAGCTCGCCCTCCAGGCGCAGCCCGCCGTGCGACAGGTTGATGCTGGCCGCAACCTCCGAGGTTCCCGCAACCGCCGCGGTTCCCGCAACCTCGCCGTCCGCGTCACCGGCGTCCACCCAGTGCGGGGTCAGGAGCTGGTTCCACAGGAGCGTCCCCGGCGGCATGGCGTAGCTGAGCACGTCCGCTGAGGTCAGCCCCTCCGGCTTGACCATTCCCGTGCGCCACTCCGGATCGGCGGCGTGCTCCAGCGGTGCCCACCGGTACGGATCGGTCAGCCCGTTGAATACCTTGGTGCCATGGATCTGCCAGGCGACCACGTGCGAGACGTCCATGTGGTAGCGGCCGGGGACGTGCGCGCCCGAGATGAACACGATCGGGTAGCACCGGTACCAAGTGAAGCCGGCGCGTCCCAGGAACGACTGCCACGGCTCCATCACGTCCTTCCACAGCCCGGCGAACAGGTCGCCGCGACTGGTGAAGTTGGTCAGCTTGAAGTGGGACAGCCCGAACGGCATCTCCATGACCCGCTCCAGCGGCAGGGCGCGGAACTCGTCGATGAAGCCGTCCTCGCGATAGTAGGGGCTGTCCGGCCGCTCCGGCGACAGGTCGCGCAGGCGTACCTCTTCGTCCCGCCGCAGCCGGTCGACGATGTCGGCCACCGGCGGCGGCTCGTAGCTGAACGGCACGCAGTCGCCGGCCAGCAACACGTTGCGGGGCCCGCTCCAGTGGCGATGCAACTCGGCGGCGGTCCGGACGGTCACCCCTCGAGTGAGGTCCGCTTCGCTCACGCCCTCAGGCGGAACTTGACACGGGGCGCTCATGGGCCGTTCACTCTACCACGGTCGGTCCGCACCGCCGCCCGCCTCGCCCGCACATGGCCCAGTACATCGTCAAGCGGCTCCTGCTGCTCTTTCCCACGCTGTTCGTCGTCGCCGTCGTGTCGTTCGCCATCATCCACCTGCCGCCGGGCAACTATCTGGACACGTACATCGCCAATCTCGCCGCCACCGGCGAGACGGCGACCGAGGACGAGATCGCCGCCCTGGAGGCGCGGTACGGGCTGAACAAACCGCTGCCGGCCCAGTTCCTGCGCTGGCTGTGGGGCTTCGTGCGCGGCGACTTCGGCCAGTCGTTCCAGCACGAGAAGCCGGTGCGGACGCTGATCGGCGAACGACTCCTGTTCACGGTGGTGATCTCGCTGTTATCCATCGTCTTCACCTACGTGATGTCGATCCCGATCGGCATCTACTCGGCGGTGCGCCAATACTCCCCCGCCGACCACCTGTTCTCGGGCGTCGGCTTCCTGGGCCTGTCGATCCCGAACTTCCTGCTGGCGCTGGTGTTGCTGTTCGTCCTCTACCGCAACTTCGACATCGTCGGCATCGGCCTGTTCTCCGACGCGTACATCGAAGAGCCGTGGAGCTTCGGCAAGGCGGTCGACCTGCTCAAGCACCTGATTATCCCCGTGATCGTGATCGGGACTGCCGGCACAGCCGGGCTCATCCGCGTCATGCGCGGCAACCTGCTCGACGAAATCTCGCGCCAGTACGTGATCACCGCGCGCGCCAAGGGCCTGGGCGAACGCCGGCTGCTGTTCAAGTACCCGGTACGGCTGGCCGTCAACCCGCTCGTGTCGAGCGTCGCGTGGCTGCTGCCGGAGATCATCTCCGGAGAGACGATCACCGCGGTCGTGCTCAGCCTGGCGACCGTGGGTCCGCTGCTGCTCTCGTCACTGCTTGCCCAGGACATGTTTCTGGCCGGCACCATCGTGATGTTCATGGCGTTCCTGACCGTGATCGGCACGCTGGTGTCGGACCTGTTGCTCGCCGCGATCGATCCGCGCATCCGGTTCGAACAACGCGGCGCGTGAACGGAGTGACGACGGCATGAGCGGGGCTTCGGCAAGCCTGCCTCCGGTCGGAAGGTCCCCAGTCGGGCTCTCCGACGCTCGGGAGCACGAGACACCGGATCGCGCGGAAGAACGGTTCTTCGTCGCCTCGCAGTGGCGGCTCATGTGGCTGAAGTTCCGCCGGCACAAGGTCGCACTGGTCGGAGTCGTCGTGACCGCGCTTTTCTACCTGCTGGCCGCCTTCTGCGAGGTCGTCTCCCCCTACGACCCGAGGCACCGCCACGGCCGCCACACCTTCGTACCGCCGCAGGCCGTGCATTTCTACGACAGCGAGGGCGGCTTCTCGCTGCGGCCGTTCGTATACAAGTTGGACCGCCACATCGACCCGCGCTCGCTGCGCCGCAGCTACACGGAGGACCGGTCGCAGCGGTTCTACGTCAAGCTGTTCACTCGCGGCCAGCCGTACACGTGGTGGGGGCTGTTCGACACCGACGTGCACCTGTTCGGCGTGGACGAGGAGGCGACGATCTTCCTGCTGGGCACCGACCGGCTTGGTCGGGACATGCTGTCGCGCATCCTGTACGGGGCGCGCATCTCGCTGTCGATCGGCTTGATCGGCGTGGCGATCAGCCTGGTTCTGGGACTGCTGCTCGGCGGCATATCCGGGTACTACGGCGGCCTCACCGACACGGTCGTGCAGCGCGTCATCGAGTTGCTGCGCTCGTTCCCGACGATCCCCCTGTGGCTGGCGCTGAGCGCTGCGATCCCGGAGACGTGGACGCAGGTGGAACGGTACTTCGCCATCACCGTGATCCTGTCCGTGCTCGGCTGGACCGGACTGGCGCGCGTGGTGCGCGGCAAGCTCCTGGCATTGCGCGAGGAGGAATTCGTCACTGCGGCGCTGGTGGCCGGGGAACGCGAAGGGCCCATCATCCGCCGCCACCTGCTGCCGTCGTTCATGAGCCACATCATCGTCTCCATCACCTTGAGCATCCCCGGCATGATCCTGGCGGAGACCGGGCTGAGCTTCCTGGGCCTCGGGCTGCGCCCGCCGGAGATCAGTTGGGGCGTGCTGCTCAAGGAGGCGCAGAACATTACCGCGGTGGGGCTGAACCCCTGGCTGCTGCTGCCGGCGGTCCCGATCGTGCTGACCGTGCTGGCGTTCAACTTCGTCGGCGACGGCCTGCGCGACGCCGCGGACCCGTACAAGGCTTGATTCGCGCGGGACACCGCGCTACCTTCCCGTGTCCGCCTCGTGCACGGCACGACGCGGGATCACCAACACAAGGAGATTCGACGTGTCCTATGTTCGTTTTTTCGTAGCGGCTGTCCTGCTGACCGTAGCGGCCGCGATGGGCGTAGCCCAAGCCGGCGTGGGGTACCCGCTGGGCCAGTGGGCGACGGTCGCCGCCTTCGAGCGTGACACCGGCGCCTCGATCACGGAGTTCACCGAAGCGCCGGTCCTGCAGGCCATGGTGTCCGACGGCTCTCTGCCGGCCGTCGCCGACCGCCTGCCCCTGGAGCCGGCGGTGGTCGCCCCCGCGGAAGCGGTTGGCCAGTACGGCGGCACTTGGCGGCGCGTGGCCACGCGGCCCACGGACAACCGCCTGGCCGACCGGATGGGCTACGAGCCCCTGCTGCGCCGCGCCCGCGACGGCACGGCCGTGGTCGCCAACATCGCCCACCGCTGGGAGGCGAGCCCCGACGGGACTCAGTTCACCTTCCACCTGCGCGAGGGCATGAAGTGGTCCGACGGCGCGCCGTTCACGGCGGATGACATCGTCTACCAGTTCGAGAACGTCTACTTGAACGAGGAGATCACTCCGGTGTTTCCGTCGTGGCTGACGGTCAAGACCATGGCGCCCACCCTCACCAAGGTCGACGATCAGACCATCATCTTCACGTTCTCTGACACCAACGGCCTGTTCGAGGAGGTGCTGACCTTCCGTGGCGACGGCATCTTCGCCCCGAAGCACTACCTGGAGCAGTTTCACGCCGACTTCACCGACAAGGACAAGCTCAATGAGGCCGCCCAGGCCGAAGGCTTCGAGCTGTGGCATCAGCGCTACGGCCAGTTGGCCAACGTGACGCTGAACCAGGACCTCCCGACCATCCGCCCGTGGAAGCTGGCGACGGAGGCGACCGGCGTGACGCGCCAGATCGCCGAGCGCAACGCCTACTACTGGAAGGTGGACACGGCCGGCCAACAGCTCCCGTACATCGACCGCATCGCGATCGACGTGGTGGAGAGCGGCGAGGCCGCGAACTTCAAGGCGATGGCCGGCGAGATCGACATGCAGTCCCGCTACATGAGCTTTGGGAACTTCACGCTGTTCGTCGAGAACGAGGCGGCGGAAGACTACCAGGTGCGGCAGTGGGTCAACCCGATCCCGGACGCGCTGAAGTTCAACCTGACCTACGAAGATCCGGTCCTGCGCGAGCTGTTCAACGAGCGTGACTTCCGCATCGCCATGTCCAAGGCGATCGACCGCCAGGAGATCGGCGACCTGGTCTACCTGGGCGTCGCCACTCCGTGGCAGGCGGTCCCGGTGGAGGCAGATCCGTTCTTCGTGCCGCCCGTGCACATCGACTACGATCCGGATGGCGCGAACAAGCTGCTGGACGGCATTGGCCTGACCGCCCGTGACGGCGACGGCTTTCGCGTTCGCCCGGATGGCGATGAGTTGAACCTCATCATCTCCTCGTACGGCGCCGAGGAAGCCGGCGGCGGGGCCGACATGCTGGAGCTGATCAAGGACCACTGGGAGGCGGTCGGCATTCGCACCTCGATCTCGATCGAGGACCGCAGCCTCTGGTCGCAGCGCCGCGCGTCCGGCGAATTCATGGTGAACGCCTACCTGACCGTCGGCATTCACTGGTCGATCGACCCCAACTGGTACGTGCCCGTGAGCGCGTCCCAGCACGGCTGGGCGCCCGAGTCCGCGCGCTGGTACGGCAGCAACGGCGAGGCCGGCGAGGAGCCGACGGCCGAGATCAAGCAGTTGCAGGAATGGTACGGGCAGATGCAGACCACCGCGGATCCGGATGAGCGCATCGCGCTCGGCAAGCAGATCATCCAGTCCCACGTCGACAACGTGTGGATGATCGGCACGGTCCGCTACCCGGCGGTCGCGATCGTCAAGAACAACTTCCGCAACGTGCCGGAGACGGTCATCCAGAGCTGGCGCCTGAAGAGCCCGGGCTACACCAACGTGGAGCAGTACTGGATCGAAGGCTAAGCTGGTACTCAGAGCCCTGAACGGGATCTGAACAGGGGAGGGCGGCACACTGATTGCCGCCCTCTCTCTGTCTACCAATCCCGGGAGCTGATCCAGAATCGTTGACCGTGTCCGCCCCGATCTGCGATGGTGCATGAACGGAAGAGCAGGGAGTGGCGGGATGAAGATCAAGGTCGTGGTTCATCAAGCGGAGGAAGGTGGATATTGGGCGGAGGTGCCGTCCATTCCCGGCTGTGCAACGCAAGGCGAGTCCTTCGAAGAGCTGTTGAAAACCTCTACGAAGCTGTCGAAGGGTGCCTGTCCGTCGATGTCGACGACATTCCACTGTCCAAGAAGGATAGAGTGATCGAAATAGCTGTATGAAGGCCGTCAGCGGCAAGCTCGGATTCCTGGACGCCGGCCAGTCGCATCAGGTGTCGCTGAAGACGAAGCGTTGCTGTTGGGGCGGCCCAGGTAGCAGCCCGAAGCGCGGCCTCGCCAACGTGTGCCGGTGCTGACCAGAATCGCGGCCGTCGTGTAGCATGCTCCATGCTGCCCGATCAGTTCCTGGTCTTCTACAACTACGATCCCACCGATCCGCCGCGGTTCCACGACGGGCCGATCGACGGCGACTACTTCGACTGGCTGTTCGAGATGCTGGCCGGCACCGGGCTCACCTTCCTGTACCGGTGCAACACCGCCGGCCGCGCCTACTACCCGTCGCGGACGATGGCGCCGTTCGACCACGGCTGCGTCGACCCGCACAACCCGGCGGCCCAGTATTGGCACCGCGTGGCCGACATCCTGGACATCGGCGATCCGCTGGCCAGCGCCGTGGAGGCGGCACGCCGGCACGGCGTGCCGATCTGGGGCTGGGTCAACTGGAACGAGTTCCAGTGCGTGCGCCGCGACTACGTCTCCCTGGTGGACCCGGTCTGGTACGCGGCGCCGCGCAAGTACTGGTGCTCGCGCGACGGATCGCGCTTCTATCACGGCATTCCCGACTACGGCGACGCCGATGTGCAGGAGCGGCTGGCCGCGATGACCGGCGAGCTCTTGGGCTACGGCATCGACGGCCTCTACCTGTCGACCCGCTCGCATAGCTGGTACGCCTGCTTCGACACGCCCGGCTGGGACGAGCACCTGGAGCCGTTCGGCTTCACTGACCGCGTGGTCGCCGACTACCGCGAGCGGCACGGCGTGAACATCCGCTACGAACCGTACGACACCGAGGAGTTCTACCGGATCAAGGGCGAGCACTTCTCGGAGGTGATCGCCCGGACCGGCAGCCAGATGCACGGCGCCGGCAAGCCGTTCGTCGTGGGCCTGTCGCCGGACCGGTACGAGCTGTGCGTGGCGTTCGGCGAGGGCAGGATGGCGGGAGGGCCGCACCTGCTGCTGTACAAGGACTGGGAGCGGTGGGTGGCCGACGGGTCGGTGGACGGCATCTGCTCGGAGCGCTCCTGTCCGCACGAGGTGATCCTGGACGCGCCGCCTCTGGAGCTGTTCCGCCGCACCCTGCCGGACGGATTTCCGCTGTTCCTGTGGCTGGACAACGCCCGCTTCATCAACCGCGACTACGGGCCGTTCCACCTGGGCAACTGGGACCGCTACTCGGTCGAAGAGGTGATCGGCATGGTGAGCGCTGCCCGGCAGGCGGGCGCCCGCGGGGCGTTCCTGCACTCGCTATACCACTACACCTCGCTCGACTCGGGCGGCGTGCCGATCGGCGGGCCGGCCGATGAGCCGGGCGGCTACGGCGTGCTGCCGCGCCGGGAGTACCTGGAGGCGCTGCGCCGCTGGTCGACCGCCGATGCCTGATCGGGCGGGGGAGCCTGGTTCGCGAGGTGCGCCGCGCCTCATGTTCTACAACGACGGCCGCCATCCGCTGATCTACCAGTTCGAGCCGCCGATCCGGACGGACGAGCTCGAGATCGCCGTCGACGAGCTGGCCGGCACGCCGGTCGACGCGCTGATGTTCTGCCTGGGCGACGGCCGCACGGTGCTGCACGATACCGAGGTCGGCGAGCTCTGGGGCCACAACGTGGCGAGTTGGCCGCACATGATATTCCACCGCACTCACCGCAACGCCCGCGGGCTGATCGACGCCGGGCACGACCCGCTGCGGGTCGTCTGCGACCGCGCGCACGCCAAGGGCATGCGCTTCTACCCGACGCTGCTGGTGCAGAACGGCCGTGGCGGCGGCGGCGACGACGTGCGCTGCTCGGACTTCCGGTTCACCAACACCCATCTCGAGATCGGGGCGGACGGCGCGCTGCCGCCCGACCACCCCGGGGCGCACTGCCTGGATTTCGCCCATGCCGAGGTTCGCGACGAGCGCTTCGCGCTGATCGAGGAGACCCTCGGCCGCTACCCCGTGGACGGCTTCGAGCTGCAGCTCGCCTATCGGCCCTGGTACTTCCACCCGGACGCCGTCGACGCCGGCCGGCGGATCATGACCGAGTGGATCGAGCGGGTGCACGCGGCGGTCAAGGCGGGCGGCGCCGAGCGGGAGCTGGTCATGCGCGTGCCGGCCAGCATCGAGGGGTGCCGAGCCTCGGGGCTCGACGTCGCGGAGTGGCTGCGCCTCGGCCTGGTCGACGTGGTCGTGGCGGAGGCCTTCGGAGGACCGGAGATCCTCGACTCGACGATGGACCTGAGCCCACTGGTAGCCGCCGCGCGCGGCACGCCGGGTAGGGTGCATGCGGCCCTGCTCCGCCTGGTCGACTCGGACCGCGTGGCCTCGGCGCCGATCGAGATGGTGCGGGCGGCCGCCGCCAACTACTGGGACCAGGGCGTGGACGGCCTGTACCTGGCCTACTGGCACGCGGCCTGGCCGTACGGCGCCGACTTCTACGAGATGCTGCGCGAGCTGCCGCACCCCGACGTGATGGCCGCCAAGGACAAGGTCTACTTCGTCCCCACCGCCACCGGCCGCTTCCCCGACCCGGAGACGGAGCCCGGAGTGAAGCGGCAGCTCCCGGCGCCGCTGACGGCCGGCCGGGCGGCCCGCGCGACGTTCGTGGTGAGCGACGACCTGCCCCGGCAGGACGCCGCCGGCAGGCTCCACCAGGTCCTGCTGCGCGTGCGGGTGACGGGCGTCAGCGAGCGGGACCGCCTGACCATCCGCGTCAATGGCGCGGTGCTGACGTCGACCGCCGGCCGCGCCATCAACCTGACGGCCAACATAAACTGGACCCGCCACCGGGTTGCCGGCTACTGGTACCTGTTTCCGCTGACCGCCGGACACTGGCCGCGCCGCGGCCGCAACACGCTGGAGGTCACCCTCGACGAAGCGGATCCCGAGCTCGCCATACCGCGCGCCCTGCACGACGTCGAGCTCAAGGTCGACTACCTGATCGGCAAGAGCTTCACCCGCGATCGCGATCCCGACCTGGGCCCGTTCACGTAGGACGATTCAGGTCGATGTACGCTCTTGAGTAGTTTTGCTCAAGGGCGTAATCAGGGCTCCTCGGTGCCGAGGTGTTTGCGCAGTTCGCGCAGGTACCACTCCCGGCCCCGGAGCGGTTTCTTGTGATGCAGGCGCGTCCGGGTGGGGAGCAGCCGGAGGCTGCGGTCGGCTAGCGGCAACCGCACCGGCGCATGCCCCTGCCGGTGCGATTCGCGGATGGCGATCGCCATCTCCAGCACCGCGCGGCCGTTGATGCCGTCGCTCAGAGGGGCGTCGCCCGCGTCGAGCGCGGTCACGAGCTCCTGCACGGTCGCCGCCTGGCGGTTGGCCGGAATCCCCCAGCCGTCGCGGCTGCCCTTGTTCCAGTTGCGGATCGACCCTTCAGGGAACACGCCGTCGACCGGCTGCAGCCGCTGCCAGGAGTCGCGCTCGGCTGCCGGTGCGCCGGGATCCTCGCTCGGGCGGCGCCACATGCGCACCACGTTGTCGCTGACGCGGATCACGCCGCGGCTGCCTGCCGCCTCGATGCCCATGCCGCGGGCGTCGGCGCTGCGGTGCAGGACCGCCTCCGTACCGGTGACGAAGCGGAAGTAACCGGCACCTCCCTGGTCGTGGTCGCTCTCCGCATCGTTCGCCATCCAGCCGATCGCCCAGGCGACGTCGGCGTCGCCGGCGAACAGCCGCACCAGACTCAGCACCTGGCAGCCGCCGCCTGACAACTCGGTCCCGCTGCCGCCGGTGGCGGTGATCGAGCTCACCTCGCCGATCTCACCCGCTTCGATGAGCGCCAGCGCGGTGCCGTACTCCGGCAGGTTGCGGTCCAGGTCGCCCACCGCCAAGGAGACGCCGTTCGCCCGGCACGCCTCCACCATGCGGTCGGCGTCCGCCAGGGTGGCCGCCATCGGCTTCTCGCACTGCACCGCCCGGACGCCGGCCTGCGCGCAGGCCACCACGACGTCGGGGTTGGGAGCCACCGGCAGGATCGCCGCGGCGACGTCGATCCGCTCGCGCGCCAGCATCTCGCGATAGTCGGCGTAACCCGGCACCCCGAAGCGGTCGCAGAACATGCCCAGCGTCTCCGCGTCGGGGTCGGCCGCCGCGACCACCTCGGTCTGCGGATGGAAGCGGTACGCGACCGCGTACTCCACCCCCTTGTGGCCGGGGCCGATGATGCCGATGCGATAGCTGGCCACCGTCCGACTCTAACCTCAGCAGACCAGTCCGTACAGCCGGGCGTCGCCCCGCAGGCGCACCTGGATCAGCAGTCCTCGGCCTACCCGGGGCTGGCGCCGGGCGGTACCGACGATCGCCGACAGGTCGCTCCGCCCGCCCCAGCTCACGACCTGATCCAGGCCGTCGCCGGAGATGGGGTCGCAGTCGGCGAAGGTGAAGCCCGGGACCGCGTCCCCGCTCTGGCAGTCCGCCAGCTCGACAGCGATCGCTCCGCGGCCGGCATCGGCATTGATCCGCAGCTCGGGACGGGCGAAGGCGATCAGCGAGGTCGTCAGCGTGCCCTCCGCTCCGCCGGCGGGAGTCAGCGCCAGCCAGCGATCGCGCTGCAGCTTCACCAGCCCGAACGCCGACCGGGTCACGCGCGTGCCGTCGGTGGTGGGCTCGCCCCAGATGTGGCCGGCGTTCTTGCCGTAGTAGAAGACGAACACGTCGTCGCCGACGACCTGCGGATTGAAGGGGATGATGCAGCCGTCGTCCCAGGCCAAGGGCTGCCGCGGGCGGATGAACGGCTCCCGGTCGACCCTCGTCCATCGGCGCGCGTCGCGGGAATAGGCGAGTTGCGGCACAACCGACATGACGCCGCGGTCCTCCCGCACCACGGCCGAGGCGCTGAGCAGTCCCACGAAGGCCCCGTCCGAGGCCGCGACCGTGGAGAGCTGGTCGAACTGCGTGTCCGGCGGGTCGTCCTTGTCCGGGGCCAGGACGCACTCCGGGAACGTCCACTCGTCGAAGTCGGCCGAGAAGCTGACGCCGATGACGCGGTGCTTGGGCATGATGCGCGGCCGCTGCCACAGCACCCAGCGCCGGGTCGCCGGATCCCAACCGTGCAGGATCGTGTTGTCCGTGATCAACGCGCCCGATCCGGCCCAACCCGGCCGCTGGCGCCACGTCAGCCCGTCAGCCGAGTAGGCGACGTACACCCCGCATGCCAGGTGCCGGCCGTGGGTGCGGTACCACTCGTCTTCTCCGTCCGGTCCGGTCCAGGTCAGCTCGCCGGGCCGCAGCCGATGGCGGTCCAGGCCGATCGCCTTGTAGCGCCGTGTGGGGTCGGGATCGCGAGGGTCCTTGGCGACGCTCCACAGCGCGGCGGCCGACTCGCCGACGCCTTCCAGGCGCAGCAGGTTGTTGACGGTCGAGCCGGCGAACTCGGTGAGGCCCAGACTCGGCCGTTCCCAGGACAGGCCGTCTCGGCTCTCGGCATAGGCCCAGCGCCGTCTGGCCCCGACCGGCCCGTCGGGCAGCGCCGGGTCGTAGGCGGGATACCAGCACTTGAACCGTGACTCCTCCGCGTCCCAGAGGATGCAGTTGCGGCCGATGAGCCCGAGTCCCTCCCACGGTGCCTCCGGTTCCAGCACCGGACCGTCGGCCACGTGCTCGACGCTGCCCGTCACACGGTGCAGACCGTCCATCCGGGCGACATGCAAGTCGTCCAGGAACAGATAGATGCGCGGCGGATAGGCACCCGTGTCGTGAGGTGAGGGGACAGGCGGGGAGGATGCGCTCATCGGAGGCGCAGGGTACCATGCCGAAATCCCCGCCCCGGTCCGAGGGTGGCTGCGTGGCCAAGGCTGGGACCGGTCGTCCATGAGGATCCTTGTGCACGCCGCGGCCGGCCTCCGGCTATGATGACCGGAGGAGGGCTGCTGATGGCACAGGGTGACGTTCTTCCTTCGGAGAAGCGGGAGTACCGCGAACCGGCGACCGGCGTGAAGGTCGTGCAGCTCACCGATGGGCCCTGCTACAACGTCCACCCGTACTACAATCAGGAGGGGTTCATCGGCGGCTCGGAGCGGTTCGTGTTTGCTTCCAATCGCTCCGGAAAAGGTCAGATCTACGCGGTGGAGACCGGCTCCGGCAAGATCGTGCAGCTCACCGATTCCGAGGAACCGCCGGTGATGGCAGGCCTGGACCCGCACACCGGGACCGGCGGCTCGGCGGGCCTGACCTGCGATCCGGCCCGCGGCCGCATCTACTACGGACGCGACCGGCACTACTACTGTTTGGACATCGAGACTCTGCGCGAGGAGATCGTGGCCGAGTCGCCGCCGGGATGCGAACCGCTGGGCGGCTCGGATCTGTCGAGCTGCGGACGCTATCTGGCGCTGATGACCCGGCCCGACGACGCATCGCCGTGGCCGTGGCACGACGACTCCCGCTATCGGCACGGCAGCGAGACGCTGGTGATCCTGTGCGATCTGGAGGAGCGGCGGCAGGCGATCGTCTACCACGGCCCCAGCGCCGAGAACCACGCCGCAGCCGACAGCCACCTGTTCATCTGCCGGGGCGATCCATCCTACCTGTTCTTCGGCAGCTACACCCGCACGCAGCCGACCGGCCTGAAGACCATGTGGTTCATGCGGGTCGACCTGGAGCGCCTGGTGCCGCTGCAGGATCCGCTGCCGATCTTCCCGCAGCAGCCGCACGAGATGGTCAACCACTACTACCCGGCGCCGAACAACCACGTCGAGTCGCTATTGTTCACGCTAACCGAGCGCGACCGTGACAGCATACCGGTGAGCCCGGTGCGCCGCGCGGAGATGATCGACGTCGACCTGATCAACCGCGTGGAGCGCCGCTGGGTCTTCCCGGGCCGCGAGCCCATCCACTTCAAGTGCAACTCCAAGCCGGACCTGTGGGTGGGCGACGCGGCCGACCCGGGCCTGCACTGGTTCGAGGGCCGGGGCGATCTGGACCGGTACGTGGACGAAGGGGAAGGCGAGGCCGCCGAGGGTCCCGAGTCGTCGGCGCGCCGCGACCCGGACTCGGTCGGACTGGCCGGCTACCGGTGGCCCGAAGCGCACCGCTGGATCGGCATGTTCCGCAAGCGCGGGCCGTACATCGAGATCCGACCCCACGTGCGTCACGACACGGTCTGGCGGTGCACCCATCCGCACCCGGTGTTCTCACCGGACGACCGCTGGGTGGCCTATGGGTCCGGCGACAGCCGGCAGGCGCAACTCTTCCTGGCGGAGGCTGTCTGGCCGCGCTGGATTACGTGAGCGCTCCCGCCGGCTCGATAGGAGCTTGACAGGGCTGTGGAGTAGGGGCAGGCTCGGGAGAACGTATCCGATCCGGTCGCGCGTCGGTCGAGGAGGTGCTTACGCTGGCTTGCCCCGCACGTTTCCTTCGAGCCCCGTCCGCCACAGGGACGAACGACGTCGGTCGGCGTGCGCACCGATGACGCACGGCTCCACGCGCCGATGATCGTCGCCGATACGCGGCAACGGCTCGCCGGCCGTCGCGACTACGTCACCAAGCACGTCCGCCGTCACTGGTTCATCTACATGCTGATGCTGCCGGGCATCGTGTTCATGGTCGTATTCCGCTACGTGCCCATGTACGGCATGCTGGTCGCGTTCAAGGACCTGAACATGCGGATCGGCATCCTGGCCAGTCCATGGGTCGGCCTGGACAACTTCGCCGTGCTGTTTCAGCAGGAGTATTTCTACAAGGTCATCGCCAATACCGTTCTCATCAACGTCTACAATATCGCCGTCGGCTTTCCGTTCGTCATCCTGCTTGCGCTGATACTGAACGAACTGCAGGCAGGATGGTACAAGCGCGCCGTGCAGACCCTCGTATACATCCCGCACTTCGTATCGTGGGTGGTGTTCGCGGCCATCGTCGCCAAGATGCTGGATCCGGAACCGACCGGCGCGTTCAACGCGTTCGTGGGGCTGTTCGGCGTCGCGCCCCAGCACTGGTTGGCCGTACCCGAGTACTTTCGGTTCATCCTGGTGGTCTCCGGCATCATCAAGACGGCCGGCTTCGCCACCATCATCTACCTGGCCGCTCTGTCGAGCGTGAATCCCTCGCTCATGGAGAGCGCCATCTGCGACGGAGCACACCGCGGACACCTCATGTGGTACATCTATCTTCCTCGCATCAGTCCGACGATCGCGGTACTGCTCATCCTCAACGTGGCCAACCTGTTCTCTTCGAACTTCGACCAGGTGTTCAATCTGTACAATCCGGCGGTCTGGGAGACCGGCGATGTCCTGTCCACCTACCTGTATCGGTCGGGCCTCCTGCAAGGGAAGTTCGAAATGGCCACGGCTCTGGGATTGGTGTTCAACGTGCTCGGTCTGATCGCGGTGATCGTCACCAACAAGCTCATCTCAAGGATGAACGTCATGGGCATCTTCTGAGTTGAGACATGCTGAAGCGAGCGCTCGGATTCAATCTGCTGGACGTGTCGTTCGTCCTCTTCGCGGGCTTCTTTGCGTTCATATGCTTCTATCCCATGTGGTACGTCTTCGTGGTGTCGATCACTCCGTACGGGGAGTACATCATGAAGGAGTTCGTGTTCGCGCCGCCGCGCAGCCCGTCCTTCCTGTACTACTATTCGATCATCGTCGGCGGGCGGGACATCTTCCTTCAGACCATGTCGGTCTCGTTCCTGAAGACCTTCGTGGGCTCGACGGTGAGCGTGCTGGTCACGGCGATGTTCGCGTACGGCGTGTCGAAGCGATACGTGATGGGGACCAGGACGCTGAACGTGCTGATGGTGTTCACCCTGTTCTTCTCAGGCGGACTGATCCCGACCTACATCCTGATGATCCAGTTGCGGCTCATCGACACGTTCTGGGTGATGGTGTTGCCGTGGATCGTCAATACCGGGCACTTCATCATCATGCGCAACTACTTCTCGTACACCGTGCCGACGGAGCTGGAGGATGCGGCCCTGATCGACGGTTCGAGCGAATTCAGGACCTTCTTCACCATCGTCTTCCCCATATCGAAAGCCATGTTCGCGGCGATTTTCCTGTTCGAAGCGGTGTGGCACTGGAACGACTACTACAGTTTTCTCATCTTCGTGAAGGACACCTCGCTGATGCCGTTCGTATACCTGTTGCGCCGCGTGCTGGAGTACTCGTACTACGTGATGTCGACGGCGAGCGGACAGCGATTCGTCGAGGATGTAGGTGTCTTTCTCCCGCCCAAGCAGCTGGTCATGACGACGATCGTGCTCGCGATGGTGCCGGTGATGATACTGTATCCGTTCCTGCAGCGGCACTTTGCGAAGGGCATTCTCATCGGCGCGGTAAAGGAGTGAGGAGGGATAGGTCTATGCCTGTATTTGGACTCGATGACGCATCGTGAGCGATAGGACATTACAGGAGGACTACATGTCTAGGAATATCATGGTTATCGCGGCCGGTATCGTGCTCATGGTGATCGGCGCGGCACCGGCGTTCGCGGCCGGCACGACGGAAGAGGGCATGACGAGTGCCGACGAGCAGCCGCTGGTCACCATCACGCGCAACTACCGCGGTTGGGATACAACGCGGATCGACTGGGACTATGTCGCGGAGAACGACGTCATACTCCAGCACATTGAGGAGACGTTCAACGTCAAGATCGAGATGCCGTTCACGGCCGGGGACTACCAGGTGGTCATCGCCGGAATGGCGTCCGGCGACATCGGTGACATCATCGATACCTGGGTCGGTCATCCGACGACTCCGGTCGCGCAGTGGCGCGATTGGATCAAGGACGGGCTGATCGTCGATCTGAAGGAGATCGTGGACGCGAACCCGGGGCGCTACCCGGTGCTGGAGATCCTGTTTGCCGATCCGGTGTACCGACTCTACAACCTCAAGCAGAACGGCGACCTTGACGCCAACTACCTGATCCATCCGGGCTGGGCGACCAGGAGGCCGGGGGGGTCGATCGCCTTCAACGGGTATCTGCTCGACGAGCTCGGGCTGGACGTTCCGGAGACCTATGACGAGCTGGTGCACGCGATGCGGCGTGCGAAGCAGGAACTGGGTGTGTCGGGATACGGCTGGCCGACGTACGGTGGAACGCAGTTTTCGTATATGGCCCGTCACTTTTTCCAGCCGCATGGAGCGGAGCTCGACGGCTTCTGGACGGACGCCGACGGCAACTGGTTCGACGCCACCATCGCACCTGGCAACCAGGCGATCTGGGAAGAGGTGCAGACGCTGGCCGAGGAGGGTCTGTTCCATCCGCGGTGGTTGACCGGAGAGCTGTGGGATTACATGGATGACCTGGTCGCGGGAAAGCACCTTTCCGGCTCGTTCAAGGGCCCCAGTCCATCTCAGTACCTCTACTTCTGGGACAGGTTCAAGCAGGCGCATCCGGAAGCGATCATGGAGCAGCACATGCCGCAGATGCTGCATCCGCTGCGCGGTCCCGGTGGCAAGACGACGACCCACGAGGTCCCGTTCTTCGTGCGCCGCGGCAACTTCATACCGGTCTACAGCGAGAACCCGGAACGGGCGCTCGACGTGCTGCACTACACGCTCACCGAAGAGTTCCAGTACATGCGGTGGTTCGGCGTCAAGGGTGTCCACTACACGCAGGACGATCGCAGCGACTTCGACCTGGGCAAGCTGTTCGATACGATGAAGGGCTACTTCTACATGGGCAAGACGGTCGACGATGTCGATCCGATGCGGGTGATGTACGAACCGTTCTACAACACCACCCACTACAACGCCGGCATCGTGCCGTATGAGACGTACGGCAGCTACTATGAAGCGCATCTCAACTACATCGACGTGCGCTGGGAGCGATCGCGGGACCACTATGCGGCACAGGGAAACGCGGTCGAGGTCTGGGAGAACTTCGTGAGCGAAGGCTGGGAAGCCCTGCCGCAGTGGATGGACTTCATCTCGCTGTCCGACGAGGCGGCTCAGATCCAGAGTGCGCTCAGCGACGTCAAGACCAAGTGGTTTGTCGATTTCCTGCTCGGCAACAAGGACGTAGCCACCGAATGGGATGCGTTCGTGCAGGAGTACAAGGAGCGGGGCGGCGACCAGCTCCTTGCCGAATGGGCGCACAAGGCCGATGAGGCACGCGCCCAGTGGGAGGCGGTCGTCGGCGGATAGTCGACGTTATCGGCGCGGAGGGGAGGCTTCTCCCCTCCCGCCCTTGCGCGGGCGCTCAGCTCGCTTTCTGCAGCTCGGTCATCCCTTCGACGTGCGCACGTACGGAGTGGCTGGGCGCGGCAGAGGTCGTCGCCGGCACGAGGGCGCAGGCGCCGCAGATGCGATCGGGGCCGTAGTTGGCTTCGACCCCGCGCGGGGTCGTCAGGGCGCGTCCGCAGTGCGGGCACCGCGCCGGCCTTCGGGTGACGTTCGCCTGGTCAGTCAGCATCGTTCACTACCTCCACCGCTAGCATACGCATGCCGGCAGCCGACACCCAAATCCGACGGGCGAGTCGGTGCGCCGCGCCGGGGCCGCGGACACGGTATGATGAACGAGGGGTTCTGCGGATGGCACAGGGTGACGTTCTTCGGTCGGAGAAACGGGAGTACCGCGAAGCGGCGACCGGCGTGAGGGTGGTGCAGCTCACCGACGCGCCGTGCCACAACGTGCATCCCTACTACAACCAGCAGGGATTCGTCGGCGGTTCGGAACGGTACGTGTTCGCCTCCAACCGGTCGGGCAAGGGGCAGATCTACGCGGTGGAGACCGGCTCCGGCAGGATCGTGCAGCTCACCGACTCGGAGGATCCCCCGGTGCTGGCCGGCATCGAGCATCGGCCGGGAGGGGGAGCGGGCTCGGGAGGCCTGACCTGCGATCCCGTGCGTGGGCGCATCTATTACAGCCGCGGGCAGCGCGTCTGCTGCCTGGATATCGAAACCCTGCGCGAGGAGGTGGTGGCCGAATCGCCGCCGGGGTGCGGCGCCCTGGGCGGCCCCGACCTGTCGAGCTGCGGGCGCTACCTGGTGCTGGGCTGCCGGCCGGAGGGCGCATCGACGTGGCCGTCGCGAAACGAGAACCGCTACCGGCACGGCAGCGAGATGCTGATGATACTGTGCGACCTGCAGGAGGGGCGGCAGGCGGTCGTCTACCACGGCCCGAGCGCCGAGAATCGCGCCGCGCCCGACAGCCACCAGTTCATCTGCCGGGGCGATCCGTCCTACCTGTTCTTCGGCAGCTACACGCGCACGCAGCCGACCGGGCTGAAGACCATGTGGTTCATGCGGGTCGACCTGGAGCGGCTGGTGCCACTGCAGGATCCGCTGCCGATCTTCGCGCAGCAGCCGTTCGAGATGGTCAACCACTACTACCCGGCGCCGAACAACCACGTCGAGTCACAGTTGTTCACCTACACCCAGCACGACCGCGACGGTGTCCCGGTGAGCCCCGTGCGCCGCGCGGAGATGATCGACGTCGACCTGGTAGGCCGCGTGGATCGCCGCTGGGTCTTCCCCGGCCGCGAGCCCATCCACTTCAAATGCAACTCGAAGGCCGACCTCTGGGTGGGCGACGCCGCCGACCCCGGCCCGCTGTGGTTCGAGGGCCGCGGCGACCTGGAGCGCTTCGTGGACGAAGGGGAAGGGGAGGCCGCCGAGGGCCCCCTCTCGTCGGCGCGCCGCGATCCCGAGGCGATCGGGCCGGAAGGCTACCGCTGGCCGCAGGCGCACCGCTGGATCGGCATCTTCCGCAAGCGCGGTCCGTTCATCGAGATGCGGCCGCTGGCGCGCCACGACACGGTGTGGCGCTGCATCCATCCGCACCCGGTGTTCTCGCCCGACGACCGCTGGACGGCCTGGGGCGCGGGCGGCCCCCGCCAGTCTCAGCTCTTCCTGGCGGAGGCGGTCTGGCCGCGCTGGCTGACGTGAGCGCCGCGCGCACCGCCGCGGGCGACGTGCGGCTGGCCAAGTTCGATCCGCTTCCGCGGGTGCTGTTCTTCGACGACTTCGACGAGGGCATCAACGGCTGGTGCGAGCTGGTCGGCAACCACGACAACAACCTCGACAACATCCGCCCGCTGGTGCGCGACCTGCGGCCGGCGCAGCTCTCCACCTGTACCTTCTTCGACATCGGCACGCACGGAAGCTTCGACGGAGTCTACTCGCTGAAGCTGGCCACCCGGCCTCGCGTCAACCACATGAACCAGCTCATCAAGCGCGTCAGCTACGTGCGGCGCGGGCTGGTGCGGCTGGAGACGTGGTTCACCTACAAGGCGGAGACGGTGTTCGACCCGTCGCTCACCGGCCCGAAGCAGTGGGACGGCAACTACCACCCGGTGGAGGCGATGTTCGGCGACTTCTGCTTCAGCAACGACGTCAACGACGGCCCGGACGGCAAGCGCCACCACTGCGCGCTGCGCTACGTCAACACCGACTTCGAGGGCAACTTCGTCCGGAAGTGGATGTACAAGACCTCGCTGCAGGTGACCACCAAGATGCAGCTCGCCGGCATGCCGACGCCGACCGACTACCACACCGTGCATCCCGACGATTGGGAGGAGGTGCCCGGCGGAGCGTTCTCCCTCTGCCACAACGAGGTGCCGACCAAGATCAACTGGAATTACCTGTGCTGGACGTTCGACACCGACGCGCGCCGCAACGTGGAGCTGCGCGTGAACGACCGGACGATGGACCTGCGCGATCTGCCCGTTCCCGTGTACGACCACAAGTACTACGGCTGCGACCGGCTGCTCAACTTCTGCATCGACGTGCGCACGCATCTGCCGGTGCGCAACTTCCTGTTCCTGGACTCGGTCCTGGTCAGCGTGGACTGGTGAGATGCTGCGCCGTTTTCACACCGCGGTCCTGGAGAAGAACGAGACCTACGGGGAGGCGTTCGACACCGAGCCGATGGAGTGTGGCTGGGCGAGCGAGGCGACCTGGTTCCTGAGGGTCGCGGAGCTGGATGCCGGCACCACGTTCCGGGTGCAGGCGCAGGTGTCCCCGGACGGCCTCGGCTGGTGCGACAAGGAGGGGGTGGCGCTGGCGGTCCCCGGCATCGGGCTCCACCAGTTGGAGGTCCGCCACTTCGGCGGCTGGCTGCGGCTGCGCTGCGACGTGCGCGGCGACGCGCCGCGCGTGAAGCTCACGGTCTACCTGGCGCTCAAGGAGTAGTTCGCGTGAGGCCGCCGGCGGGTTGACGCTGCACGCAGCCCAGCAACACACTCCGAATTCGTTCGTCCTGGATTCGTGGCGCTGTCGCATTCCCCTGAACACGGAGGCAACGGAAATGTCCGATGCAACATGCACGAGCGACTGGCAGGAACGGCATGTGGAGACCGGATTCTATCCGCCGGTGACCTATCTTCTGATCGACGACCTGCACATTCGCAGGATGGAGGGCGTGCAGCGCGCGCTGTGCGAGCCGCAGAAGCATCCAGAGCCTGTCGTCCAGGCCCGGAAGCCTTGGGAAGGAGAGGGCGTGTGGATGCACAACGGGTGGCTTTACGACCGCGATGAAAAGGTATTCAAGCTGTGGTACCACTGTCACGACCCCAGCTTCTACGACGAATACCCGGACCTGGGGTGGAACTATCGCCGCGCCTACGCGGTTTCGGCAGACGCGCTGACCTGGGAAAAGCCGGAGCTTGGTGTCGTACCGTGGCAGGGAAGCACCCGCAACAACCTGGTGGACTTTCCTCCGGCCGGCGGTGACGGCCCGAACGCCAACGTGTTCAAGAATCCGCGGGACGGCGATCCCAACCGCCGCTACCTGTCCTTGAGTTCGGAACGCCACCCCCGCGAACCGGGCGAAAAAGCCATCACGTGGCCGGGCGGCCCGGATCCGAAGGACGATCCCAACGGGCGCGGCTTTTACCTCTGCGACTCGCCAGACGGCTTTACCTGGACCCGGCGGCCGCGACCCATCATGAGCCACGCGCTGTGCATGGACGGACCTACCGTTCACGGGTTCGACGAAGACCTGAACGCGTGGATACTGTGGTGGCGTCCGCGCATTGGCCCGAAATTCCGAACCATGGGCATCAGCATCGCACGCGATCTTGAGCAAATTCCGTACCCGCAGATGGCGCTGGTACCCGACGACGAGGATACGCCCGGCACCGAGTTTGACCGCTGCGCATCGATCAAGGTTTCGGGCGGATACGTCGCGCTGGTGCGCACTCTGTTTCCCGAGTACAATCGCCGAGAATCGAGGGATTTTCGGCACATCCACTGCCAACTGGCTTTCAGCCGGGATGCACGCACATGGAGTCGGCCGGCCGGTCGCCAGTCCATGTTGACCGTCGGCGAACCGGGCACCTGGGACGAACTGCTCATCACACCGGCAAACCCGATCCAGGTCGGCGACGACATCTACATTCTGTATCAAGCGGGTCGCGGCGAGACGCAGCGCGGGATCGGATTGGCCACACTCAAACGCGATCGCTGGGCAGCGATCGAACCGGTCCATATCCACGGGGTGTTGAAAACCCACCCGATCAGTTGGGCCGATCGCCAGCTGCGTATCAACGCCGACGCCACTGGCGGTTCGATTCGTGCCGAGCTTCTGGATGTTGCAGACAAACCCGTTCCAGGCTTCACGATGGGCGATAGCGATCCGGTCCGCGGCGACAGCCTCGACCACACGATGAGCTGGGCAGGGAAGTCTCAGCTTCCGGCCGATGTGATTGGCGCCGCGTACCTGGAAGGGACGCCGGGTCGAGTCATGTCGATTCGATTCGACATCGATCGTGCCAGGTTGTTCTCGTTCTCGTGCTGAAACACTGCAGGTCCCAGGTGAGCCGCTCGCCTTGCTCCCGCAGCGGCGTTGGAAACCGGTGCACCTCCTCTACCTGCAGCCGGACGTCGGCGAGGGTGCCCAGCATCGCGCGGCCGCTGCCTGCGCCCAGATCGAACGCCAGGTGGGTACTTGCCATCGGAGACGCTGGCGTCGAGGGTACCGTGCGGGAGAGTATCCGGCATGGCGATCGACAGCAGAAGACGTCGCGCGGCGGCCGTCACCGGCGGGGCGGCGGGCATCGGCCTGGCGATCTGCCGGGAGTTCCTGTGTCGAGGCATGGCCGTGGCGATCGTGGACCGCGACGCGGAGGCGGCTGGACGGACAGCGGAGGAGTTGCGGGCCACGATGGCCGACAGTTCCCAGCAGGTGATCCCGGCGACGGCCGACGTGCGCGACAGCGCGGCGGTGGACGCTGCCATCGCGGCGGCGGTCGACGAGCTGGGCGGACTGGACGTGCTGGTCAACTGCGCCGGCATCACCGACCGGGCGCCCGCGGCGGAGATGACCGACGCGTCCTGGACCCGCATGCTGGACGTCCACATGTCGGGCACGTTCCGGTGCTGCCGGGCCGCGTTCGCGGCGCTGCGCGATTCCGACACTGCGGCGATCGTCAACATGTCCTCGGTCGGCGCCCACCTGGGGTTCCCGCTGCGCGCCTCCTATTGTGCGGCCAAGAGCGGCATCGAGGCGCTCACGCGCACGCTGGCGGTGGAGTGGGCCGCGCACGGCATCCGCGTCAACGCCGTGGCGCCGACCTGGGTGCGCACCTTCATCCTGGAGGACGCAGTGGCCAGGGGCGTGCTGGACGAGGCCAAGATCGAGTCGATCACGCCGCTCGGCGGGGTGGTCGAACCGTTCGAGGTGGCCAAGGCGATCGCCTTTCTGGCCTCGGCCGACGCCCGCATGATCACCGGGCAGTCGCTGGTGATCGACGGCGGCCTCGTGATCAACCCCCACGTCTGAGCCGCCCCCGGCGGCGGCTCATCCGATGACCTGCACGTCGGCGCGATGGCCGTGAGCCGTGGCAAGACGGCTGTCGGCGGTCAGCAGCGGCGCGTCCAGCGTCTCGGCCAACGCGACGTAGAGCGCGTCGTATGCGCCGACGCTGTGGCGCAGTTCCCAGACCCGGCCCAGAAGCGGCCGGTGGTCGTGCCGATGGATGATGAGGTCGCGCAGGATGCTCATCATCTCCGCGCCGCGCTCCGTGTCGATGTCCTCCGCGAGCGTATACCTGCGCACCACGTGCGCCACCTCCGCATCCAGGAGATGGGGGCTGTGCACGGTCGAAGTCGTGGTCTGGACGTAAGGTGTGATTCGAACCCCCGCCACGGTGTGCAGGAGCATCTCCACGATCGCCGACGCATCGACGACGATCACCGTTCGTCACGCGTCCGCTACAATGCCTCGACCACACTCTCTCGCGGCGTGACCGGCTTCAGTCGCTCGATCCGTGCCGTCAGTTCCTGTGGCGTGGGCACCGATGCCTGGACGGTTATCTGTTCGAGGAGGTAGGCGGAGAGTGACATGCCGGCCATCGCCGCGCGTGCCTTGAGCTTGCGGTGAAGAGGTTCGGGCACGTTACGGATCTGGATCATCTTGTGCATGCGACTAGCATGTGGACATGTGATACACATGTCAAAGCCAGAGAATCAGTCCCGCCGCACACCGACCGGCGATCTCTGGCGGCATGCGGGGAGGTCGCGTACAGTGAAGCGATGAAGATTGCCTCGAAAGAGGTATTCGTACCGTCCCCGGGCGCCGGCGTCGGGGTGGCAGGCGGTGCCTACTACACGCGCGCCACAGGCCACGAGCTGGTGAGCATCCACACCCATCACTCCCGCTCCGACACCGCGGATGTCGCCCTGTACCGCCGTTCCGACGACGGCGGGGCCACTTGGGGACCGGTGAGCGAGGTGGCGACCGGCGGACCGCGCGCCGGCGGCATGTGGCGGCGGTATCCCCGGGCCGGGCACGTGGATGCCGCCACCGACCGGTACGTCACCCTGCGCGTCCAGGGGGTGTTGCCCACCGACGAGCCGCTGGAGGGGATGCGGCAGTGGCAACTCCACTACGCCGTGTCGGCAGACGGCGGGCGAACCGATCTGGTCGACGAGCCGGTGGTGCACGACGGCCGCGACCGGGACGGCGTGCCGTTCGACGCCGAGCACCCGCTGCCGGGCGTGTGGCGCGGCCGGAACGGGGTGATGCTGGGTGACCTGACCTGTCTGCCGCTCACGCTGCGCGGTGGAAGCGACGCAGGCGACATCCTGGTGCCGTGCCAGATCTGCCCGGTGGGACCCGACGGCACCTACCACAACAAGGGGGGCGACTACACCTTCCACGACTCGGCGGTGCTGCACGGACGCTGGGTGGATGGCGGGCCGCGCCTGCGGTGGCGGCTGTCGGAGCGCGTCATCGGCGATCCGGAGCGCTCCACGCGCGGGTTCCTGGAAGGGACCATCGCCGAGCTGGCTCCCGGGCGCGTGCTGATGGTGATGCGCGGCTCCAACGAGGTGCGGCCGGAGCTGCCGGGCTATCGCTGGTACGCGATCTCCGAGGACTGCGGCTGGACCTTCACCGACGCGCAACCGTGGACGGACACGGCAGGCCGGCCGCTGCACTCGCCCAGCTCCTGCTCGCAACTGCTCGACCACTCGGACGGGCGGCTGTTCTGGATCGGCAACCTGTGCAAGGGCAACCCGCGCGGCAACAGCCCGCGCTACCCGATCGTGATCGCGGAGGTGGAGCGCGACAGCGGCCTGCTCGATCGGGACACGCTCATGGTGATCGACGGCCGCCAGCCGGGCGAGTCCGAGCGCCTCACGCTCTCCAACTTCTACGCGCGCGAGGAGCGGGGCTCGGGTGACATCCTGCTCTACCTGCCGCGCTACTTTGCGCGGGAGAGATCCTTCACGGCCGACAACATGGTGTACCGGATCGCGGTGGACTGATCCGATGTGTGCCGAACGGATGAGCCCCGAGCACCCACGGCTGCACGTGACGGCCGGCTCCTACCCGGGACTGCTGTCGCGGGACGAGTTGCGGCGCGGCGTGACCGACGGGCCGGGGCGCGAGCTCTGGCACACGCTGCAGGGCGAGGTCGAGCGCCGAGCGGCACAGCCTCCGTACGATCCCGGCACGCCCCTGCCGGGACGGCAGGCCGGGGCCGCGGAGCGGCATGAGAATGACTACCCCCTGTCCGAGGCCGCGCTCCAGCGGGTCACCGACGCGGCGTTGGCCTGGCTGATAGACGAGCGCGCGGCGCACCGCGACGACGCCCTGCGGCAGCTCGAATGGATGTTCGACCCGGAGCCCTGGCCGGAGTGGCGCCACCCCGTGAACGCCGAGCGCGGCGTGGTCGCCGACCACCGCATCGGCTCGCACCTGCGCCAGCTTTCGATTGCCTACGACTGGCTCCATCCGGCGCTGCGGCCCGATCAGCGCGCCTGGCTGCTCGCCGGCATCCGCGAGCGGGCGCTGCAGCCGGTGCTGGACAGCCGCACGCGCGATGCGCACTGGGGCAACTACAACAACTGGACCGGCGTGATCGCTGCCGGCATGGGCACCGCCGGCCTTGCCATGGAAGGCGAGATCGACGAGGCCGGTGAGCTGATCGAGGCCGCCATCGCCTACCAGCGCACCTACCTGAACACCCTCGGACCGGACGGCGAGTTCAACGAGTCGCCGGGATACGCCGCGTCGGTGCTCACCGCGATCCGCTTCTTCGAGGCGCTGCGCTATCACCGGGGGCGGCGCGCCGACGGCGAAGCGGGACTCGATGCGGAGCTGCGCGAACGGGTCGGCCGGTTCGGCCGCTGGTACGCCTACCACGTGATACTGCCGCGCGGGGTCGTGCCGTTCGGGGACGGCAATCCCGACGCGCGGCCGAACGCGGTGCAGATCGGGGTGATCGCCGAGCTGTGCGACGACCCGGTGCTGCGCTGGTTCTATCGCCGCCTGCAGCCGGTCAACGGCTACCCGAACCTGGCGCTGGAGCTCCTGACCGTGGCCCGCTCAGGCGAGGTGCAGGAGCCGGCCGGGCGGTGGCCGCTGGCGATGGCCTGGGACGCCTACGGCAAGAGCGTGATCAGCCGTTCCGACTGGGACCCCGGCGGGTCCGCCTGCCTGGTGTCGGCCAAGGCCGCGCACGGCTGGGAGCCGATGCGGGCGCGCGGCGACACCTCCTCGTATCACATGGACTACGACGCGGGCCAGGTCTGCATCGCCTCCGGAAGCGAGCACCTGATCGTCGACCTGGGCTCCAGCGGCGGCTACTCCTGGGGCGAGCGCGGGCGGTACTACGGCAAGGGGACCGCCGGCCACAACGTGCTGATGCTCGACGGCGCCACCACGCGGGAGCTGGGCGATCCGGTGCCGGAGATGACCGCGGCCGACTGCGATCCGGCGCGGGGCGCGTGGAGCCGGTTCGACCTGACCGGCATCTACGAGGGCGCCGCCGGCGTCGTGCGCACGCTCGTGCACCTGTTGCCCGGCACGGTGGTCGTGCTGGACGAAGCGGTCCTGGACGAAGAACGCGACGTATCGCTCCGCTGGCACACCGCCCACCCGTGCGAGCCGGAAGCGGACGGGAGCTTCGTCGTCAACGGCCGGAAGGCGAGTGCGACCGGCCGGATGGTGAGCCTGGCAGGCGAGGCCGCCTTCGCCGCGGCGCGTCACCGGTACCACCCGCCGTACGACCGCGACTACTACGGCACGAAGTTCCAGGACGGCCACCCCTACGTCGAGGCGTCCCTGCGTGCCGACCGCGTGATGCTGCTGACGCTGTTCTCCGTGGTCGCCGGCCGTCCGGGAGACGCGCGCCGTTGGCGGCAGGAAGCCGAAGGGTGGGCGATCGGCGCGGGACCGGACCGGGTCAGCGTGGTGATCGGCCGGGAGACGCTCGACGTCACCGGCGGCGCCGGCGCCCGCTGGCGCGTACCGCGAACCGCCCGCGCGTCCTGATCCGGACACGGTGGAACGGATGAGCCCCGAGCATCCGCGGCTGCACGTGACGGCCCGCTCGTACCCGGGACTGCTGTCGCTGGAGGAGTTGCGGCGCGGCGTGACCGGGGGGCCGGGGCGCGAGCTCTGGCAGACGATTCAGGGCGAGGTCGAGCGCCGGGCGGCGCTGCCCCCGTACGATCCGAGCACGCCCATGCCGGGACGGTCCGCCGGGGTGATCGAGCGCCACGAGAACGACTACGTGCTCTCGGAGGCGGCGCTGCAGCGGGTGACGGACGCTGCGCTGGCCTGGCTGATCGCCGAGCGCCCCGAATATCGCGACGACGCGCTGCGGCAGCTCGAGTGGGTGTTCGACCCGGAGCCGTGGCCGGAGTGGCGGCATCCGGTGAACGCCGAGCGCGGGGTGGTCGCCGACCACCGCATCGGCTCGCACCTCGGGCACCTGTCGATCGCCTACGACTGGCTCTACCCGGCGCTGCGGCCTGACCAGCGCGCCTGGCTGCTGGCCGGGATCGGCGAGCGGGCGCTGCAGCGGGTGCGGGACAGCCGCACGCGCGACGCGCACTGGGGCAACTACAACAACTGGACCGGGGACATCGTCGGCGGCATGGGCGCCGCCGGCATGGCGCTCGCGGACGAGATCGAGGATGCCGACGAGCTGGTCGAGGCCGCGACCGCCTACCAGCGCACCTACCTGCAGACGCTCGGCCCGGACGGGGAGTTCAACGAGTCGCCGTTCTACGCGTCCTCGGTGCTCACCGCCATCCGCTTCTTCGAGGCGCTCCGCTACCACCGCCGGGGTGCGGCCGGCGGCGAGGCGGTCCTGGAGCCGGAGCTGCGCGAGCGGCTGGGGCGCTTCGGCCGCTGGTACGCCTTCCACGTGGTGTTGCCGCGGGACATCGTGCCGTTCGGCGACTGCGGTCGGGAGGCGCGGCCCAACGCCGTGCAGATCGGGATGATCGCGGAGCTCTGCGACGACCCGGTGCTGCGCTGGTTCTACCGCCGCCTGCAACCGGTCAACGGCTACCCGAACCTGGCGCTGGAGCTGCTGACGCTGGCGGTCTCCGGCGAGGTGCGCGAGCCGGCCGGGCGGTGGCCGCTGGCGATGGCCTGGGACGCCTACGGCAAGAGCGTGATCAGCCGCTCCGACTGGGACCCCGCGGGGGCCGCCTGCCTGGTGTGCGCCAAGGCCGCCCACGGCTGGGAAGTGATGCGGGCGCGCGGCGAGACCTCCTCCTATCACATGGACTACGACGCCGGTCAGGTCTGCATCGCCTCTGGAGACGAGCACCTGATCGTCGATCTGGGCTCCAGCGGCGGCTACGCCTCCTGGGGCGAGCGCGGGCGCTACTACGGCAAGGGGACCGCCGGCCACAACGTGCTGATGCTCGACGGCGCCACGACGCGGGAGCTGGGCGACCCGGTGCCGGAGATGACCGCGGCCGACTGCGATCCGGTGCGCGGCGCCTGGTACCGGTTCGACCTGACCGGTATCTACGAGGGAGCAGCCAGCGTCGTGCGCACGCTCGTGCACCTGCTGCCCGGCACGGTGGCGGTGCTGGACGAGGCGGTGCTAGGCGAGCCCCGCGACGTGTCCCTGCGTTGGCACACGGCCCATCCGTGCGCGCCGGAGACGGACGGGAGCTTCACGGTGGCAGGCCGGAACGCGACGGCAGCGTGCCGGGTGGTGAGCTTGGCAGGCGAGGCGGCCGTGGCCGCGGCGCGCCACCGGTACCACCCGCCGTACGACCGCGACTGCTACGGCACGAAGTTCGAGGACGGCCACCCCTACGTCGAGGCGTCGCTGCGCGCCGACCGGGTGGCGCTGCTGACGCTCTTCTCCGTGATTCGACGGCGGTCGGCGACAGTTCGCTGGACGGGCGAGGATGGCGGATGGTCGATCGGCGCGGGACCGGATCGGGTCCGCGTTGCCGTCGACGAGGAGACACTCACGGTCACCGGCGGCGATGGCGCCGGTTGGCGCGTGCCGCTCGGCTCGGCGTAGCGCTTCTTCAGTCGACGTCGAGCAGGTAGCGCAGCGCCGGGGTCAGGCGCGTGGCCGTCTCCGGCCGCAGATAGGCGCCTTGGTCGGTCTGCTGCGGCCGCTCGCGAACGTCGAAGAAGCAGTGCATGCCGCGCCGAGGGGCGCCGCGCGTGCGGTTGAGCGTGCCCCCGTGCCAGGTGAGCGAGTTGAACACCGCGACGCTGCCGGCCGGCGCCTCCATCAGCTCCTCCTCCGGATGCGGTGCGGTTGGGTCGTCCATCAGGTCTTGCGGCCGGCCCAGTCGATGGGAGCCCGGGACCAGGCGCGTGCAGCCGTTGTCGGCGGTGAAGTCGTCGAGCATCCAGATCGAGTTGCAACCGGTCAGCGGGAGGGCGCGGCAGTCCGAATCCTGGTGCAGCGCCTGCTGTCCCTCGCCGGGCAGGGCGTCGCGGGCGTTGAGGGAGGAAAGCCGGAACGGCGCGCCGATCACGTGGCGCATTGCGGCCAGCACCACGGGATGCGACCAGACGCGGTCGAACGCCCGCCCCTTGTTCACCAGGTCGGCCAGCCGCCGGGTGCCCTGTTCCTGATGCACCTCCAGGCCGGCGCGCTCGCCCTCCGCGGCGGTGATCTCCTCGAACCTGGTGCGGAGCATATCCAGCCATGTGGCGTCGATGATGCCAGTGAACAGGGCGAAGCCCTTGCGGGAGAGCTCCTCGCGCCGGCGTTCGTCGAGCAGCTCCGGGGCGGCGCCCAGCTCCGACAGGCAGCGCTCCATCGTCATGGCGCCAGCCATCACGTCGCGAGCGGCACGCGCACGCTGCCGCCGGCCGCCGAGGCGGTCAGGTCCGTCGCCGAAACGGTGACGGTGGCGCCGGCATCCGGCATCCGCCAGGTGTCGCCGTCGCGCGCAGGCGGCCACGCCGGCGGGGTGCCGCCGCGGCGGACGACCAGGAACAGCGTCAGGAGCTGGAGCCGGCTGGCGTGTGCTTCGGCGCTGACGAAGCTCTCACGCCGCTGCTCGAGCGGCTCGTCCAGCCGGGTGCGGTCGTAGGGCGCCTGGTAGCGATGTTCGTCGCGCCGGAACGTGGCGGTCGAGCCTGAGAGCGCGCTGATCTGGGCGAGCAGGCGCACCGGACCGCGCGGACCGGCGGCCTGCACCCGGAAGCAGCCGTCGCCGTCGATCGCGGCACGGTCGGCGGTGTGCCAGCGCAGCGTGACGTCCTCGGCGCGTCCCGTTTCGCATTCGTCGAGCACCGCCACCAGGTCGGGGAGCAGATGGATCACGTGCCGGCGCACCCGCACCACGTCATGGTAGGCGCCGGTGAGGTCCATCGACCATGCGGCGCCGTGCTCGTCGAACGTCGAATGCAGGAACACGCCTTCGATCGGCTTCTCGAACCGCATCTCACGGCCGCCGACCTGCAGCAGGTTGTGGCCTCTGACGCTGGCGTTGTAGTAGCGCGCGCGGTGCTCACCGAAGAAGTCGGCGGGGTAGGACGAGGGGGAGCCGAGGTCCACGATCAGCGGTGCTCCGCCGGCATGGATGATGAGCTGCCCGTCGTCCTGGTGCTCGTGAATGGGTTCGCGGCCGGCCTTGCCGTGCACGACCACCGCGTCCGGATCGGTCCAGCTCGAGCGGCTGGCGGCCAAGCCTCCCCAGCCGGGAAAGGCGGCGCCGAGCGGGAGGTCGCTCCCATCCGATGCATCGCCGCCGGGCGGCGTGGCGGCCAGCGTGGGGTCGTACCACAGAAGGTCCACCACGTCGACCTGGGTCAGATCGGCCGCCGGATCGTGCAGGAGCCCGTAGGTCTCCATGAACCACTGCAGCAGCCCGTCGCGGGCCGCTGCCGCGACGGGTGCGAAATAGCCGATGAGTAGCGGCCCCTGCGAGTGGGAGTCCCCGAACGGGATCGTGTGGCCCGGCGGCACCGTCACGTGCATCAGCCAGCGGCAGAACTGCGGGAGCGGATGATCGGCCAGCCGGTCCTCCTGCCCATCGGTCACCGAATGGCGCGCCGCGAAGTACCGGACCGGGTACTGCACGGAGCCTGAGTACCCCACCGATTCGTTGAACTCGCCCTGCGGGCCCAGGACGGTCAGGTAGCGCTCCATGCGCGGCTGCGCCATCTCCACCAGCAGATCGGACTGGTCGTGCTCGCTGCCCAGCACCATGCCGACGATGCCCAGCCCGCCCACGACGACGGTCATCCAGTTGCTCGGCCGGGTCAGCCAGTGCGGGTCGGTCGGGGCGGTGGCCAGGTAGGGGCGGATGGCGCAGCGGTCGAGCCCCTCGACGATCATAGTCCGCTCGGTCGCGCTCAGGTGCGCGTACAGCCAATCGTAGGTCAGCGCCACGCCGGCGCCGAGCTGGCCGGTGCGCAGGTCGGCTTCGAACATTTCATGGGCAAAGTCCAGCCACTGCGGCCAGCGCTTCGGGTCGAACAGCGCCTCCATCTGGATGAGCGCGTCCTGCCGAAAGCGTTCCTCTCCGGTGACCAGATGGACCAGCGAGTCGCGCAGCAGCCGCCGCACCACCGCCTGGCAGATCGTATTGTCCGCGTTGGCGTGCCCGATCTGCTCGGCGGGGCGGCCGGGGAGCGCCGTGCCGGGCAGCAGCGGATCGGTCCCGACGGACTCCTCGGCCCCCTGCCGGACCGTCTCCCAGAGGCGCGCCCCGTACGGACTGGCGATCGTGTCGCCAAGCTGCTCCAGGGAGCGGCGGCTCGGTCCCGGCTCGGCGCCGAGAAAGATCGACGGATGTCGCGGTGTCATCCGCCGATCATGCGCAGATCGGCACGGGCTGTGAAGTACGGCCGGTCGTGCCGATCGCCGATCGACGACCGGCGACGGTCCTACTGCGGCAGAGACTCCCGTGCGTCCCTCGCGAGGCGCTGGAGATAGGCCGAGTACGCTAGCAGCTCGCCGCGGACCGGCTCGCGGCACGCTAGGTACTTGGAGCGAACCAGTTCCAGCCGATCCCAGTCGTAGTCGAACGAGAAGTAGTAGCGCTTGAAGTGGCGGAACCGCCGCAACTCCGAGAGTGCGGCGAAGGTCGCGTCGGAGATGACTCGCTCACGGACCTCGGGAACGGTCCACGTCATCGCCCGCAGCAGGTGCTCATGCCAGCGAGCGTCGTCGAGCGCGTTCTCGAAGAACTGACTGATGCGCAGAAACGCGGTCTCCAGGCAGGTGTAGAACGACACCATCACGTCGCTGACGATGATCGCGTCCTCGACGGTCCGGTCGGCGTCGGCTCGCTGGTGTTGGAACCGATCGTAGAACGAGTTGATACGGTCGAGCACCGGCAGCGCGGCGTCGAGCTCCGCGGCCAGCGCCGCGATGCGGTCAGGGGACGCCATGCACCAGCCGGCCCGAAGTGCGGATCAGGGACGCGTACTCCGGCTCGATGCGCTCCAGCTCCACGATATCGAGCGGGAACGCGGTCAGTGACTCGGCGCGCGCGTAGAGCTCGAACAGCCGCTCCGAACGGCCCAGTCCCTCCACGGCGACGTCGATGTCGGAACGCAGGGAGAAGTGGCGTCGGTGAAGCAGCGAACCCCATTGCCAGATGCGCGCCGGAGCGAACTCGCGCACGGTCATCTCCACGATGCGGTCGAAGTCCGCCCACGCCGCGTGGAAGCGCGCGTCCAACTCCAGTTGGCGGGTAGCCTCGCGCCTACGCAGGAAGGCAACCGTGTCCGCCGGATCGACACCCATGGCCCGTGTCTCCGCTTCCCAGTATAGCGCGTGAGACCGCGCTGCTTACTGTTTGAGGGAGCCGATCATGATGCCCTTGACGAAGTAGCGCTGGATGAAGGGATAGATGCACATGATCGGCAGCACCATGACGATGACCGACGCGGCGCGGAACGCCTGGATCGGCACCGGCTCGCGCTCCACCTCCAGCAGCAGGTCCTGCAGGCTGCGGTCGCGGCTGACGTCCGTGATCTCGAGCGTGATCAACAGGCGGCGCATGAGCACAGTCAGCGGCTGCAAGCGGTCGTCGTTCATGAAGATGAACGGCGTCGCGAAGTCGTTCCAGATCGCCACGATGCGGAACAGCGCGAAGGTGGCGATGACCGGCTTCGAGAGCGGCATGATGACGCGGAACAGCACCCGGAAGTCGCCCGCGCCGTCCATGTAGGCGGCTTCGCGCAGCTCGCTGCTGACGCTCCGAAACTGGGTCCTGAAGACGATGACGCCGAACACGGTCACGGCTCCGGGAAGCACCATGACCCACATCGTGTCGATCAGGCCGAGTGTCCGGTACAGCAGATAGGTGGGGACCAGACCGCCCGAGACGAACATCGTGAGCACGTACACGATGGTGGCCGGCGTGTTCAGCCAGAAGCGCATTGTGAGCGGGTAGGCGACTAGCGAGGTAGCCAACAGGTAGATCACCGTGCCCACCACGGCATACCGAACGGAGTTGTAATAGGAGGTGAGCAGTTCGTGATGTTCTAGCACCATGCGGTATGCGTGCAGGTTGAAGTCGACCGGGATGTAGTTGGCGTGCCCGCTGGCCAACCCGGGACCGCTGCTGGTGGAGAGCGAGAACATGTGATAGAAGGGAAACAGCATCAACAGCGCGAACGCGAACAGCAGGATCACGTTCAGAACGTCGAACCAGTTGTGCTTTCCCGTCATCTTTGCCGTTCTTATCGGAATTACCAGAGGCTGTGGCCCGTGGTCCTGCGGCCGATGTAGTTCACCGCGACCATGAACATGAGCGAGACCGCGGAGTTGAGCACTCCCACGGCGCTGCCGTAGCCGATCTGACCACCTGCCAGTCCGACGCGGTAGACGTACGTCTGAATGACGTCGGCGGTCTCGTAGATGCCCGGATTCTGCATCAGGAGCACCTTTTCGAAGTCCACGTTGACGATACTCGTGGTCGTGAAGATCAGCAGGATCATCATGAGCGGCACGAGTTGCGGCAGCGTGATGTGCCACGCGAGCTGCCAGCGGTTGGCGCCTTCGCAGGTGGCGTTCTCGTAGAGCTCCGGATTGATGCCGGCCAGCTTGGCGAGGTAGAGGATCGATCCGAATCCGACCCCCTGCCAGACGGCGGAACTCAGGTAAAGCGGCCGGAACCAACCCGGCTCCATGAAGAAGTTGGTCGCCTCGCCGCCCAGGCTGCCGATGAGTCGATTGACGAGGCCGTCGTAGGAGAAGAACTCCTTCATCATGCCGATGATGACCACGATGGCGACGAAGTGCGGCAGGTAGCTGATGGTCTGCACGACACGCTTGTAGCTGGACAGGCGCAGCTCGTTGAGCAGCAGCGCCAGCATGATCGGCGGCCAGAACCCCCAGACGATCGACAGGAACCCCAGCCACATGGTGTTCCTGATCAGGCGCACGGCGTACGGTCCGGTCAGGAACGCCTCGAAGTTGTCCAGGCCGATCCAGGGGCTTCCCCAGATGCCTTCGACCGGGCTGAAGCGCTTGAAGGCGACCTGCATGCCGTAGATCGGCAGGTACTGGAACAGCACGACCGTCCCCAGGCCGATGGCGGTCATGAGGTACAGGCTCTTCTGGCGCGGCAGGTCGTGCAGGATCTGCGCCAGACGGCCGCGGCCCGCTGTACCGGTCGCTACGGGAGCGTCAGTGGACAAGGAGCGTCCCCCTGCCGACGTGAAGGGCCTCCGTCACCGCGACACTCCCATGCCGGTGTGGTACACTGGCAGGACACTTCAGTCAACGGGAGCGCGCCGGCGCTTCCCACAGGAGGACGATCACGATGAAGACATTCGCGCGCACGTTTGCTGCGCTCGGCGTTTTGCTGCTGGCCGCGTCAGGCGCCTGGGCTGCCGGACAGGAAGACGGCAGCGGTGCCGGTGCCATCCCGGACCAGATCACGCTGCCACTTGCCGAGAAGATAACCGTCGACTACACGATTGCGGAGCACACCACGATCGGCCACTACGCCTTCGCCGAAGACGGCCATCCCGGGTTCATCTGGCTGGAGGAACAGACGAATATCGAGATCAACGACATCCAGATACCTCCCGGTGAGATCGACGCCAAGTATCAGGTCATGCTGGCCACCGGCGACCTGCCGGACATATTCAATCCTGGCGCCTCGACGCTCACGAAAGCGGATCTTGACGCGTTCGGCGACAAGGGGCTCTTCGTCAACATCATGGATTACGCGCACCTGCTCCCGGGCTATATGAAGCTGATGGAAGAGGTGGAGCCGCTCGCAAACATGGTCACCAAGGACGGCAAGAAGTACGGCTTCGCCAGCTACAACGCCGATCCGATTCCGTTCTCGCTGACGCTGGCGTACCGGGAAGACCTGTGGGAGAAGATGGACCTGCCGCGCGACACGTGGGAGGACCTGTACGAAGCTTTCAAGACGTTGAAGGCGGAGTTCCCGGACTCCTATCCGGTCAACGCGTGGCAGACCGGCGACCGCTCGGTCCTGCTGTTCATGGCCGGGGCGAATTTCAACACCGATGAGAGCATCTACTTCAACCATACCAACCGTGAGTGGCAGTACGGCCCGCTGGATGCCGAGTACGAGTACTTCATGGAGTACTTCTCGCGCCTGTGGGCGGAGGGACTGCTGCACCCGGACACCTTCACCATGAGCTACGACCAGTGGAGCCAGTCGCTGGCCAACCACGAATCGTTCTTCACCTGGTGGTGGTCGGCGTCGGGCAACTGGTTCAGCCCGGTCACGCAGTTCGACCTCCCCGATTACGGACCCGGCAAGGAGTGGACGTTCAGCGCCCTGCGCATCCCCAGTCTGGTGGAAGGCGGCCCGCGGGCGCGCTCCCGCAATACCATGCCCTACGGCAACTACCGCTACGTCAAGCTCATCTCGTCGCAGTCCGAGCACATCCCGGAAATCATGGCATTCATGGACTTCATGACCGTCGAAAAGAACAGCTACAGCATCTTCTTCGGCCCGCCCGGCGAATACTGGGACATCGTCGACGGCAAGTACCGGTGGCTCACTCCGGAGATCAAGACCCCGTACAATCCCGAAGGCACGCTGGCCGACCATGAGTGGTTCCTGCAGAAGTTCGGCGTGCGCACAAGCTTGGCCAACGTCCCGATCGTCGGCATCGACAACCCGCGCATGCAAGCCAACATGACGATCGAGAGCGACCCGGACTACACGCAGTTCGAGGTCGAGGCGCGCCAGTACGTGGCGGACGGGTCGACCCCGCAGCGGCCGGAGCCGGTCACGAACTTCACGGCCGAACAGGCCGACCGCGAGGCGCAGTTGAAGACCGCCCTGGACACCTACGCCCAGGAGCAGTCGATCCTGTTCATCACCGGCAAGCGCCCGCTGAGCGAGTTCGCGGCGTTCCAGGACGAGATCAGGAACCTCGGGGCCGCAGAGCTCATCGAGTTGTACAAGGCCGCTTCCAGCTAGGAAGCACCAGGGTCCGGCGTCCGAAGACGCAGCCTCAGGGGCCGCCCGCTGTCGTTCGGCAGCAGGCGGCCCTTTATTGTGCGGTGACGGTGGAGCTGACGCCTCTCAGTGGTCGAGCGTGAGTCCGTCGCCGGTTACGCGCAGGCGGGCGATCCGGCTGTCGGCCTGCCCGTGCTCCATGATGTCCCCCATGTAGGTCACCAGCACCACGTCCGGCTCGATCTCGACCGCGTGCTGGTTGGCCCAGATCGCGTAGTCGACGATGACCGGCGGCGACCAGGTGCGTCCGCCGTCGCGGCTGAGGTGGGCGGCGAAGTGGGGATAGCGGGTGGTGGCGACCAGCGCTCCCGACCGCGTCGCGGTCAGCGACGGGCAGAAGCCGGGAAAGTGTCCGATCGCGGCCGGCTGCCACGTGCGCCCGCCGTCCTCGCTGCGAAGCTGCCACATGTAGGGGTCGCGGTCCGGCCTGCCGATCCCGACCAGCACGCCGGGGGCGGCCTCGTCCATGGCTACCTCGTAGTAACGCGCGGCGTAACGGAGCATCGCGGGCGGCAGGTGCTGCTGGCGCGCATCCGCGTCGCAGAGCACCGGCGGCGACCAGGTGCGGCCGTCGTCCCCGCTGCGCAGAGCCATGGCCGCCGCGTACTGGCACTGCGTCGGCAGGATCGGCTCGTCCGGAGGGCTCACCATCATCGGCATGACCAGGGATCCGTCGCGCAACCGCACCGGCGGCCACGGTCCTCCGGCCTGCCACTCGGCAGGCCAGCCGCCGGCGATCGCCGTCACCGTCGGTCCCTGCCATGTCCGACCCTCGTCCGAGGACTCGTAGGAGCGCAGCGGTGCGCTCGCGTCATCCTGGTCGACGCGCACGCTCACCCAGGTCCCGTCGCGGCGGACGAACGCGCCGGCCAGTCTGCCGTCGCGTGGAGCCGGTTCCGGCTCTCCCCACGTCCTGCCGCCGTCCTCGGTACGGATGAGGACCGCCCGCCGGGTCTCGCCGAGGTTGGGATTGCCGAAGGTAAGGTAGAGCGTCGCGCGGCCGGGACCGCTCTTCAGCAGGGTCGCGTAGCTCTGGTAGGTGTCGGGGTCGACCTCCCGGCACGGAGTGATCCAGTGGGGGACGGCCGGCGCAAGCCCATGCCACGCGCCTGGCGGACTCGGCGTTCCGACGATCCGCAGCGCGTCGAACCGGGCCGCTTCGGGGTACGGGGTCTGGATGGAGCCCAGGCCGATCCGGCCGGTCCGGTAGGTGTCGTCCTCCACGTCCGCGGCCGGAATGTCGTTGATCCACGCCTGCAGGCGACTGCCGGCTGCACGCACGCGGACCTCGTACCAGCTCCCCAGCACGGCGCACAGCCCCGGTACCAGCCCGAAGCCGAGATAGCGCTGCAGCGGCGTGCCGTCGGCGACCACCATGCCCGCCCAGCACGCCCGCGAACGGAACTGCTGGCCGCCGACCGGCACGTCGAACGCGTAGAAACGGCGGCTGTCCTGGACTCGGAACAGGAACCGGACCGGATTGCTGGCGCGCAGGCGGAAGCGAAAGGTCGCCTCGAAGTCGCCGTACACGGCGTCGTCGCGCACCGCCAGGTGCTCGACGGCGGTGTCGTCGGGCGGACACAGCGCGCCGTCCGTGTCCTCCGTCCACCTGCCACCCAGAAACGTCCAGCCCGACCCGTCCGCAATGCGGAGCCGCGTCCCCGTGTCTGCGTCCATCTGCTGCTCCTTTCCTTGCGGGAGGCGGCGGTCAGTCGATCTGGTCGCGCCGCACCGGCGTCAGCGTGCCGTCCTTTACGCTCAGGTACTGGGCGCGCATCCGGGACTCGAAGCTGTCGTAGTACACGTACAGCACCAGGTCGGGCCGCACCTCGAGCATCGATCCCATGACCCAGATCGAGCTGTCGATGATCGTCCCCTGCCAGCTTGCGCCGGCGTCGAAGCTGGCGTGCACGGTCATCATCGGCAGCCGGTGGGCGACCAGCAGGACCCCGGAACTGGTCTGGAGCATGTTGGGCGTCGCGTAGCCGGGAAACGGGCCGCGCATGCACGGGGTCCAGGTGAGGCCGCCGTCATCGGACCACGTCTCCCACATCCAGGGCGAATAGACCGGCCGGATCAGCGCGACCATCGTCCCGTCGGCCGTCTCGGCGCCGCACACCTCGGTGAGGTCGAGAGACCCGGGGACCGGCTCCCCCTTGCCGTTGACCGCGTGGTCGATGTTGACCAGGGGTGACCATGTGGCGCCGTTGTCGGTGGAGCGGCAGGTGTAGGCGCGGCAGTGGCAGGCGCCCCAGGTGTGGATGAGATCGTGTCCGGGCCCGGACTCGTGGCCGCCGTACAGGAACATGACGACGGTGCCATCGGCGAGGTTTGCGAACACCTGGGGACCCATGTGCAGGCCGGCCATGCCGTCGGGCACGGGTCCCAGATCGAGGGGCCGTGTCGAACCGATGGTTCGGATGTCGTCGGACACGTCGGCCAGCGCGAACGCGCCGTCTTGGTTCATGGAGAGCTGGCGTACCCGGCCGTCGGGGAACCGGTGCAGCGTGCCGCGGACCGTCCACGGATCGTCGTCCACGGTGCCGGTGACCTCCGGTGCGCTCCAGGTCCTGCCGTCGTCGGCGGAGCGGGTCATCAGGTGGTTCGTGGTGCCCGCGGGTCCCGGCCGGCTGGCGTTGTAGGTCAAGGCCAGCTCGCCGTCACCGGCTCGCAGCAGGGTCTGCGGCTTCTGCCAGACGCCGTGTGCGGCGTCTTCGACCGGGTAGAACCAGTTGGCCGGCTGCTCGACCGAGTCGTCCCAGCCGGCGCCCGGTGCCGGCTCGCCGTCGATGCGGACATCGCGGACACGTGCGCGGCCGAAGACGAACAGCCCCGCGCAGCCCGCCCCGTCGGGCAGACCGCGGTGCTCGAAGACGCCGCGGCCGTCGATCCGGGCGCGGAGCTCGCCGCCGCGTACCTCAACCTCCACGTCGTGCCAGATCCGGGTGCTCGAGGCGACCCGGTTGACCATGGCGAGCTGGTCGACGCGCAGGCAGCCGCTCGCGTCCATGCGCGACAGCGCGGTCCAGAAATGCTGTGCGCGGTACCCCTGGCCGCAGCAGGGGAAGTGCAGAAGGGTGAAGTCGCAGCGGTTGCGGGCGCGGAAGATCAGGCCGACGTCGCTGTGCGCCACGTCGTGGCATGCCTGGAAGGTGGCACGGAAGTCCCGGTACGACGTGTCGGTCGCGAACGCGAACCGGCACCCCTGCATGCCGCACTCGGTGTTGGCGTCGAAGGCATCGACCGGCGTCATGCGGCTGTCGTCACCGGCCCGCCACTCGCCGCCGGCGCAGGCCCATGTGCGCGTCCCGTCCAGATCCATCATCACAGCACCGTGCGCTGCAGCGACTGGATGAAATGTATCCCGTCGACGTTCGTGTGATTCAGCCGGTCGTCGTTGGTGATGAACAGGTCGCAGTTGGCCACCGATGCGCAGGCGAGCTGGACCGCGTCGGAGGCGGAGATCTGCCATGCGGCGCGGATCTCGGCGAAACGCCGGGCCGCGCGCGCGTCGAACGGCAGCACGACGGCGCCGGCCGGAATCGCGCGCTCGATCTCGGCCAGGACGGGCTCGTTCTTGTGCTCGACGGGGTGGACGAGCACCTCGCCCATCGTCAGCGCCGACGTGAGCAGTTCGTCGCCCCTCTCCAGCATGCGCCGGCGGAGATCCGCCGCCCGCCTGGAGGGCTCGCCGAAGCTTTGCAACAAGTACAGGAACAGGTTCGTGTCCCAGAAGATACGGCTCATCGGCTCGACTCGCGGAGGCGCCGCACCAGCGTGTCGGCCGCTTCGGTCGAGCGGAGCGACTTGCCGATGTCGAGCAGGGACAGGATCGGGTCGACCGGAATCGGGATGGTGGCTGGTCCCACATACTCGGAGCTGTACCAGTCGACCAGATTGCGGTATCCCCAGGGGAGCTCTTCGGTGCGCGGGACGCTCTTTCCGCCCCGGCGGTCGGGGTGGTAGGGGTCGCCCGGCCGGAACAGCCGGCGGCGCCCGCGTTCGGTTTCGATCAACATCCGGTAGCGGCCAGGATTGGGCGCCTTGCTGGCGACGCAGTGCTGGGAGGCATGTACCACGAAGCCCGGGCGCAGCGGCCCCGCGCCGTTCGCCTCCGCGGCCGCGCGCCGGCTGATCTCGGCGACCGTGAAGTCATCGCGGTCCGGATGCTGCTTGTGCAGGAGCGCCGTGGCGACCCACACCTCATCTGCAACACGTATTCTCTCTTTTGCCATGTATACCTGGTATATCGGATAGAAGATCCGTTCTCTTGAGCGGATCCGCACGGCGTGACGGCCGGACGCGTTCGGGCGCCCGAGTGCGTCAGGGCGTCGAGCAGACCTCCGCCTCGGCACGCGCCAGCAGCGCCTTCATGTACCCGATCGTGTAGGCGGTTTCGGCGCGGCCGTCGTCGCTCATGATCGGGATGTGGTCCGGGATCAGCACGCCGCGGAAGCCCACGGCCTGCAGCTCCCTCATCACCGGGTACATGTCGACGTAGCCGTCGTCCACGAAGGTCTCCACGAAGTGCGGCAACGGGGCGTTCACGTTGCGGAAGTGGACCTTGTGGATCTTGCCCTGCGCGCCGAAGTGGCGGATGGACTCGATCGCCCCCTTGCCCATCAGGTCGCCGCCCTCCAGCCAGCAGCCCACGCAGAAGCAGATGCCGACGTTGGGGCTGTCGGCGATCTCCATGGCGCGTTGGTAGCCGTCGAAGCTCGAAAAGATGCAGCGCGGCACGCCCGCCAGCATCGGCAGCGGCGGATCGTCGGGATGGATCCCGATCAGGACGCCCGCGTCCTCGGCGACCGGCGCCACCTCTCGGATGAAGTGGCTGAAGTTGTCCCAGATCTCCTGTTCCGAGTACTCGCGCCCGTGCGAAAGCGGCAGGTGGTAGCGCCGGTCCTGCCACCTGCCCCACGGGTCGTCCTCCATGTCCAGGGCACGCGCCGACGCGCCGCCACGAGTCTCCTCGCGGCCGCTGGTCCAGATGCCGTTGGCCATGTGGGCGTAGGTGGTGTAGGGGATGCCGGCCTTGCCGAGCGCCCGCAGGTGGCGCTGGTACTCGGCGATCTTGGCGTCGCGGTCGGCCAGGTTCAGGACGATGGCGTCCTGGTTGTGTACGCCGGAGTTGCCGAAGCCGTAGATCGTCAGCCCGTGTTTCTCGAACAGCTCGCGCCGGCTCGCGTAGTAGTCGTAGCCGGCGTGCTCGGGACCGGTCCACGCCACGGCGTACTCGACGCCCATCTGCCGTACGAAGCGGAAGTCCGACTCGGTGGGCTCGGCGCTCATCTGCGCCGCGATCTTCATTCCCGCGGGGATCGGCTCGCTCATGCCGAGGGTCAATCGGCGAAGTCGGCCGCTTCGCGAGGTGCGAACGGGTAGGGGCTGCCGGTGTCGTGCAGGTGCTGGATCAGGTGCTGGTACTTGAGCATCTCGGCGAGCTTGCTGCGCCACTGCGTGGCGTAAAAGGCGGTGTGCTCCGAGAAGTAGCGCCGCGTCTCGGGCGCGGTGCCGTCCAGGTAGTCGGGGGCAAGGAACCACGGCTGGTCGCTGTACTGGTCCAGCCCGCGCCGGGCCAGCGTGGCCTCGGTCACACGCCGCTTGCGGAAGCTGATCATGAAGGTGCGGCGCGGCGGCTCGCGGTGGTAGCGGCCGCGATGGATGACGATCTGGTTGAACAGGACGGCGTCACCCGGTTGCAGGGCGAGGCGGACGGCGCCCGGCATGTCGTTGGAGCGCCGGTTTGCGCCGCCGTCGTCCACGCAGATGTGCCGCTCCGCGTCGGTGAAGTCGCGCACGTGGGAGCCGGGGACGACCTGCAGGTCCTCGCTCGGGACCAGCGCGACCTGCACCTGCAGGCCGCTGCCGGTGGCGTGGTCGCGCGGATCGTCGGCTTCCGGGCGGATCCCGTCCTTGTGCCAGAAGCCGTCGAGCGGCTCGCCGACGGGATTGAAGTACATGCTGGTGCTGGTGAACACGGAGGGCTCGCCCAGCGCCTGGTCGACGGCGTCCAGCACGGCCGGCGCCGCCGCGGCGTCCAGGACGGCGGCCAGGTCCTCGGGCCGGCCGCGGTGGTAGGCGGGGTTGTTCAGGTGGCGCATGTAGTTGGCGAGCGAATCGACCGGCGGGTTGTCGCTCAACGGGCGCTCCCGCCACTGGGCGAGGACGCGCTCGCAGATCGGCAGCAGCCGCGACACGCGATCCGCGTCGAAGATGCGGCGGACGACCGCGTAGCCGTTGCGGCGGTATCCCTTGCCGGGGTCCGTGTTGATGGCAGGGTGCGTCGTTTCGGTCCCGGTCTCAGTCATCGTTCGAGCTCCTTTCAGGCATAGAGCCATTCGATGTCGAAGATGGCGCCCTTGAGCGACATGGCCGCCCGGCCGAGCTTGCCCGGATGCTCCGGGTTCTCCATCTGCGAGGTCAGGTAGGTGACGACCGCCTTCCCCTCACGCGTGTAGGAGCAGGCGACGTTCGTGAATTCGATGCCGGGATCGTCTTCCAGATCCCTGGGTGGGCCCCAGGTGATTCCACCATCGGTGGACACCGCGCAGGTCAGCGGCGTGCGCTTGCCGGAGTGGTCGTAGGTGGGGTCGAACGCCGAGTGGTTCCAGATCAGCAGCACGTCGCCGGTCGTGGGGATGCGCGTCAGGCTCGGCATCGACTCGCAGCAGGACAGCCCGGAGGTCTGCGGCAGGCTCCAGGTCTCGCCGCGATCCGTGGAGCGGCTCAGGAACACGGAGCCGAGCTGGTTGCGCATGCACATCAGCAGCCCGCCCTGCGCGGTCTCGACGATGTGGTTCTCCATGGTCCCGCGCAGCGGCAATTGCACGAGGCTTGCCGGCGGCCGCCACGTCCGGCCGTCGTCATCGCTCACGAAACAGCCCGACCGCGAGCTCATCGCGGGATAGGAGCCCCACACCGGCAGGTACTCGACCGACTTCAGCAGCCGCCCGTCGGCCAGCCGCGTGAAGGTGTGGTTGGCGCAGCCGTAGCCTTCGTGGTCCCAGATGCGGGTCTCCTCGCCCCACGTGCGCCCGCCGTCGGCGGAGCGGCGCAGGCACCCGGATGCCTGCAACGGCTCGTTCCACACCAGTTGGTTGTACTGCAGGTAGAAGAACAGCAGCTCGCCACCCGGCAGGACGATCAGGCTGGGGTTGTAGACGCTGTGGATGTCGCCGCCGGGCGACTGCTCGATGCGATGCTCGCCCCAGGTCAGGCCGCCGTCGGTCGAGCGCATGGACGCGATGCTGGACGGCGCCTCGTCGTGGCCGCCGAGCTCGCTGGCATGCATCTCGATCCAGACCATGAACAGGCTGCCGTCGTCGAGCTGCACGATCGACGCCGAATCGTTGCGCGGATGGGCGTCGGTCGCCGGCGCGATCTCGACGTAGGTGACGAGCCGGTCGCTGCGGCGGCCCTCCATCAGATCTTCCCGGCCTTGCGGAGGTCGTCGGCGAGCTCGCGCTGGTAGGCCTCGTGCTCCTGGGTGCGCTCGCGGGCGCTTGCGCCGTAGTAGATCATGCCGACCGCGCGGCGCTGGCGGTCGGCCGCCCGGTTGGCGCCGGCGCGGTGGATGGTCAGCGCGTGGTGGGCGATCAGGTCGCCGGCCGCGGCCGGGCAGGCCACCTCGTCAGCCAGATCCTTCCGGTTGCCGAAGTCCGGGACCCCCTGCGAGAAGCCCAGGGTCTGCGTGCGCTGATGGTCGCGTACGCCGCGCAGGTGCGAGCCGCGCACGAAGTGCAGGCAGCCGTTCTCCTCGTCCACGTCGTCGAGCGCCAGCCACAGAGTCAGTGCGGAGCAGGGCTCCAGGTGGAAGTAGAACCCGTCCTGGTGTGGCGGAGTTGCCTTGCTCAAGCCGCCCGGCGGCTTGATGAAGATCTGCTGGTTGATGGGCCGAGACTCCTCGCCGAGCAGCAGCGCCGCCATCTGCGGCATGGCGCCGCGGTGCAGCAGGTCATGGAAGTACCGGTCGTGATCGGCCAGGCGGACGAGCTGCTTGAGGGTCTCCGGCCTGCTCTTGTCCTCGTAGAAGGCGTCCGTGTCGGGAATCACCGGCACCACCTCGGCGATGTAGCGATCGATCTCGGCCAGCACCTCCGCCACCTGGGCGGGCGAGCAGAAGTGCTCGATGCGGACGAAACCATCCTGCGCGAAGCGCTCCTCGGGCGAATCGGTGTTCCTCATCGCAAGCGACCGTAGGAGCGGGCCGCCCTTCCGTCAACCTGCTACCCTGTCGCCATGTTGCCGGTGACCTTCGACTGGGCGGGCAGCCGCTGGCAGGACCCCTGGACCGGAACCGAGGTGGTGCGCCTGGTGCCCGAGGAGGGGCTGCACGTGCGCATCAGCTACTTCCGGTCGACCGCGGTCACGCGCGACGGCGCCCTGCTCGTGCTGCGCGGGGACGACCCGGAGGGCCGCCGGCCGTCCTGCCTCTGGGCCATCGACCTGCAGAGCGGCCACGCCGAGCGCGTCCACGAGTACCGGGTCTTCGACGACGGCAGCGATGGCCTGGCCGGCTGGGCGGTCTCGCCGCAGTCGCATCTGCTGCACGTGGCGGAGCACTCGGGGGACCGCCCGGAGATCGTGCGCATCGATCTGGACGACGGCACGAAGACCCGCATCGAGCCCGACCGCCCGCTGCCGCCTGTCGTGTTCGCCGAGTGCACGGCCGACGACCGCTATACGTTCGCCTACGAAGCGCTGAAGGACCGCGACCTGCCTGCCGGCACGACGCCTCTGGAGCGGTCGGCGATCCTGGGTTCGGAGCCCGGCCCCAACCTGATGTACCGGATCGACCTGGAGACGGGGGCCGTCGACACGATCGTCGAAACGGACCAGTTCTGGGTCGGCCATCCCAACCCCAATCCGGTGGATCCGTCACTCTTCATGTGCTGCCAGGAGGGCTACTACTTCACCGAGCGCTACCGGCGCCCGGTCGACATGCAGCGCCAGCGCATCGTCGACCTGTCCACCGGCCGCTGGCTCGACCTGCAGGGAAAGCTGCGCTCGCGCGGCACCCACGAGCACTGGAGCGCCGACGGCGCGCGGGTCTATTCGCACGGCTGGCCCTTCGCGTGCCACGCCATCTACGTGAACGACCTCGAGCGGGAGCGCGCGACCCGTTACATCGGGCGCCCGCACGTGGGCAATTCCATCCACATGACACCGGCGCCCGACGAGTCGTTCATGACCGGCGACGGGCGCAGCTTCAGCGTCGTCGACGTCGGCCTCGTCGAGAGCCTGGGACAGGACGTGAGTCCCACCTCGACCCACCCGTGGGACGGGCTGCACAACAGTGCGTCCGCCACCGAGGTCATCTGGAAGTTCGATCTGCCCGAACGGACGCTGTGGCCGGAGGTGCGGGAGTTCCAGACCGAGGCGGAGGCGCACCAGGCGATCGCCGAGAACCCCGATCACGTGGTCGGAACCACTCCGATCTGCCGTTTCCGCAGCATGCCGCGGCTGAAGATGAGGGCCGGCCGCTTCGAGACCAACGTGCACGTCACCCGCGACAGCCGCTGGGCGGTGTTCCAGTCGGCGAGCGAGCAGGGGCTGTACGAGGTGTGGGCCGCGCGCGTGCAGTAGCGCCCCTTACAGCCGGGAGACGCTCCGGAACTCGTCGAACAGCCGCGGCAGGTCGACCGCCGAGGCGTCGCCGTCGTGCACGACGACGCGGTAGCGGAACAGGAGCCTCCCGCCCGCCGGCAACCGGTGATCGGCAGCGAAGAACGGGCTCGGCCCGAAGAACCCGTAGGCGCGCGCCCGAAACAGGGTCGGCAGGTTGGCCGGGTGGTTCATGACCGCGATGCCCACCGCGTGCTCGCCGAGGGAGCCCGAGTAGTCGACCCAGTCGGCCACCTGTTCGTTGATGGCGTCGCACCCCGAGCGGCCGGCGGAGTCGGTGACCCGGCCGCCGTCCTCCTCGTCTATCGCATCGGCGACGCGAACGCCGAGGTAGCTGTGCCCGTCCTGTCCGAAGTGGAGATCGCCGTCGGTGGCCTCGAACTCCGAGTCGACGTCGATGGTGTAGCAGCCTCGTGCCAGGGCGAAGCGGACGGTGCGGCGCTCCGTGCACACGCGTTCCGGTTCGCTCCCGTCGGTGCCCTCGGCCGGCGCGAAGAACTCCCGCAGCGGCGGCGGCACGTCCACCTTGGGGACCCACTCGTTGCGCGCCGCCAGGACGACGGCATCCGCTTCGCCGCGCACCTGCGCGTCGACCTGGACGATGTCCCCGGACGGGAACGGCCGGTACGCCGCGAACGGCGGATAGCAGTCGTGGTAGAAGTTGTGCCCGTTCAGCCGGCCCAGCCCCAGGAAGATCGACTTGTGGTGGTTGAAGTTGGCCGCTCCCGATGCGGTAACCGGGAGCCCTGACAGGGTGTGGACGGGCTCGATGTTCGGGAACGCCTTGAAGAAGTCCCCGTACTGGGGATTTCCCTTGTTGTACGCCGTCAGCAGGCGTCCCTCATGGAGAACCTTGAAGCGATAGGGTTCGTCCATCCACGTCAGTGCGCCGTTCCTGTCCGTCATCTTCCCGTCCGGTAAGATTGGAGCACGGTCGGGTCACCCTGACAACGCGACGCGAGAGGAGTCCCCATGAACGTACCCATCGCACCGGAGCTCACCTTCGAATGGGCAGAGAAGAGCTGGCAGGACCCTCTCACCGGCACGCGCGTGGTCCGCCTGTCACCCGACCGGAAGATGCACTTCCGCAACAACTATTTCTACAACAACCTGATGACCTTCGATGGCCGCTACGCCGTCTTCATGGGGTTCGAGGAGATCAGGGCCGGGGTCGCCGCGGGGACCCGGTCGCTGTGGGCGCGCGACATGATCACCGGCGAGGTGCGCGACCTCGGTCCCATCCCCGCCGTGCCGGAGTCGTTGACCGCGTACTTCCAGCACCACGGCGGCTGCTGCGTGCACTTCGCGGCGGCCCGCTACTCCCACCGGGTGAACGTGCTGGACCCTTCGGACCCGGATACGTGGGCGATCATCCAGGTGGACATCGACACCGGCGAGCGGCGCCGTGTCGTGCCGTCGGAGCCGATCCGCTACCCGTACTTCGCGAGCTTCGACGCTTCCGAGCGGTACTACTACTGCCCGCGCAAGGAAAACTACGAGCTGATGCAGACCATGACGCCGAACCAGTTCCAGGATTCCAAGAACGAAGGCCCGGGTCACCAGGAGATGCTGAGGATCGACCTGGAAACGGGCCAGGTCTCCGTCGCCCATGAGAACGTCCTTGCAGACGGAAGGCGCTTCAACCTCGAGCACAGCAACCCGCATCCGGTGCTGCCGAACCTGTTCCTGTCGGGGGCGCATATCATCGACCTCGACACCGGAGAGTGGCTCGATCACTGCAACGACGGCGTCCGCGCCCGCTGGCACGGTCAGGGGTACTACCACTGGGCGCTCGACGGAAAGCGGATCTACACGAAGCAGCTCGCCTCGCCGCACGTGCAGTGCATCTCGCGCATCGATCTCGAGACCGGAGAGAACCGCTGGTTCGCGTGCCCTCCCCACACCGGTCTTTCCGTTCATGCGCACATCGCGCCGAACGAGCAGTTCGTCGTTGGCGAGGGCTACGATTTCGACGTGAACAGCTTTCCGCCCGAGCTCCAGGCGCTGCTGCAGCAGCGCTTGGATGAGGGAGTGGAACCGCGTTGGTCGGCGTTCTATCTGACCGGTCTGCCCGTGCTGTCCGGCACCGTGCCGCCCGCGCCGATCTCGAACGGCGCCGAGACCGTCTGGAAGTACGTGCTCCCCGAGGAAAGCGTGCTGGACGACGAGAAGTACTGGCAGGACTACGACCAGATGTATCGAAGCTATCACCTGGATCCCGAGTCGCTCGACGCCGACCTGATGCGGGAACCGGACAAGACGGTCAGGACCACGCCGATCTGCAAGTACCGAACGATGATGCGCTCGCCCAAGGTGCTCGGCCACCGGCTCGAGGCGAACGCCAGCGTCACCCCGGACAGCCGCTGGGTGGTGTTTCAGTCTTCGAGCGAGGACGACTGGTTCGAGGTGTGGGCCGCGCGCGTACCGGATTGACGACGGTCGCCTCAGGCCTCCAGCCAGCGGTCGAACCAGGCGAACGCCTCGTCCTGCATCGGCAGGTCGAACGTGTGCGGACCATCGTAGAAGGAGCAGCGATAGCGCTCGGGCGTCCCTGCCTTGCGGTAGACGGCATTCAGCATCCGGTCGGCCGCCTGCATCTCCGGCAGGGTGTACAGCTCGTCCTGCCGCGTGCTCAGCACCATGGTCGGCAGCGGCGCGCGCAGCGACAGGATGTCGGGAAAGTCCAGCTCGCGCGGGAGCAGCGGCACATAGGCCATCCAGGTGTGCACGAAGCACTTGTTGAGCAGGAAGTCCCGCCACGTGGTCATGAACCCCACGCACACCGCGCAACGGATCCGGTCGTCCAGGCCGGCCAGGAACACCGTGCGCAGCCCGCCGCCCGACAGCCCCCCGCAACCGACCCGCTTCGGGTCGACGTCATCGCGCGCGCACAGGTAGTCCAGCGCGCGCTGGTCTTCGGCGCTGAAGACGCCGGGCCAGGTCGTACCCGCGCAGAACAGGGACTTGGCGATCAGGTTCTCGAGCGGGCCGGCGAAGCGGTTGTATGCCTCGATCTCGTTCGCCGGCTCCTTGTCTGACACCGTCCACGGAGCGGTATCCATGCCGTGCCACTCCGACGGATCGACGTCGGCGATGCGGCGCACCCTGCCCATCATCGAGTGCACGGCGTATCCGGGCAGATCGGCCGCGAGCACGCGCCGGCTGGCGAAGGAGAAGGCGTCGTGGACGAGCACGGCGTAGCCGCGCCTGGCGATCCGGTTGGCCCAGCCCACGCCGCCGTACGCCAGCTCCTGGTGCCGGACCATGTCGGGATGGGGCCGGTCGGAGGTGCGGGTGATCTTGCGCAGGCCGAAATAATGGTTGCCGCCGTGATCGTGCAGGGCGAGCACGGCCGGCAGGGGTCCGTGCGCGCCCGCGGGCTTCAGGAACAGCGCGCGGGTGGGAGGCCCGTGGGGTAGCTGCCACTCCAGCTCCTCGACGTGCAGCCCGTCGTAGGTGAAGTGCCGGCTGACTCTCGCGTGCGGAGGGCCGCCGCAGTCGGGCTGCGCGATCCGTTCCAGAAGGCGTGCGCGGGCCGCCGGCTGCCACTCGTCGACATCCGTCCACCGGTCGGATCGGAACGAGTGCGTGGGGGGACCGGGGCCCATCAGGCCCGCCGCCCACGGCCCGTAGGCGCCGATCATCGTCCGCGGCGTCGCGCTCGTACGACCTTCGCTCATCCGCTGTCAGCCCTCAGCCATCCAGTTGCCGCACCATCCACGGTATCGACTCTCCGCCGTGGAACAGATGCCCTCCGGCGTACCGATGGATCCCCAGGCGGTCGCGCGCGCCGAGCAGCGCGTACGCGTCCGCGACCATGTCGAACGCGGGCTGATACGGATAGCTCGTGTCCGACTCGCCCGACTCGACGAACTGAGGCCGCGGCGCGATCAGGGCCGAAAGGTCCGGCATGTCACACACGCGGCCGATGCCGAAGGGGTGGTGGCAGATGCAGTGGCTGTGCCAGACGGTCTGCACGAAGGTGGTGAAGAAGCCGGAGAGCACCACCGCCCGCACGCGCCCGTCCAGCGCGGTGAGCACCTGCGACAGCCAGCAGCCCCCGGACAGGCCGGCGCAGCCGATGCGCCGGGAGTCGACGTCGGGACGCGCCGCCAGCAGGTTGAGCGCCGCCATCAGGTCGAACACGCGCAAGCCGGTCAGGTCCAGGCCCACGTGGTTGAGCCGGAACCACAGCGCCTGACAGGGCCCGGGGCTCTTCCTGGCGTCGTGCTCGGGTCCGCCGCCGCGCTCCCCCATGCCGGCGTGCTCGGGCGCCAGGGCGACCAGGCCGCGAATGGCGAACTCGTGTGCGTAGGGGACACCGACGTTTGCGACGGCCGCCTGTTCCGGGTCTGCTACCGCTCGGCTCTGGCCGTCGACGTGCCCATGCGGACACAGGACCGCTGGCCGCGGGGAATTCGGTTCATCGTCACCATCGGGCACCAACAGGTAGGCGCGCGCCCAGTTGCCCGGCAGGGTCTCGTACGCCAGCTTGTGGCGCCGGTAGCCGTCAAGTTCGACGGTCTCCAGGACCACCGGCTGCGGGCATGGCACCGGGCCGAGCCGCGGCAGGGCGAGCGTGCGGCGCAGCGCGCGGCGCAGACGGCCGCGCCAGGAGCGCCACGCCGCGGGATCTTCCGTCTGCGGGTAGGGCAGCGCGCGCTCGAAGTCGAAGTAGCGGTCGTTCAGGTAGCGGAGCGTGCTCGGCAGCTCGTGCGGCCGCAGCGGATGCCGCGGCTCTATGAGCGGCTGGCCGCTGTGGGTGACCCGCCTCATGCGCCGCCCAGGGTGTGGTCGATTCCCAGCTTGATCGAGCGCTCGGGGTGCCGGTTCAGCTTCAGGTAGGCCTCCGCGGCGCGCGCCATCGGCACGATCGGATCGACCAGGTCCCCGGCCTGCAGCTTGCCTTCCTCCAGCAGCGCCACCACCTCGGGCTTGATCCGCTCGTCCCAACTGAACTCGCGCGGCGGCGGAGCCGCGGCCCGGCTGGAGATGAGCGTGAGCTGATTGCGGTGCCACTCGCCTGACAGCAGCAGGCCCTGCGCCGGTCCGGTGTAGTAGGCGGTCGAGGCGACGCGGCCCTGAAAGCGCGTCGAGCGGAGGGCGTCGTACAGGGCGGCATGCGAGCTGGAGGTCTCGATCGACACGTCGACCCCCAGGCTGTCGGTCATCTGCTTTATCGCAAGGCCGACGTCGATCTCCGCGGGGTCGAACACGACGTCGGCGCCGTGGCGGGCTGCGGCGGCGCGGCGCCGCTCGATCGGGTCGCTGGCCGCCACCCACCGCGCGCCGGACAGCTTCGCCATCTGTACCGCCATCTGGCCGATGGCGCCGAGCCCGAAGACCGCGACCCGCTCCCCGAGCCGCACCTGCCCGTCGCGGATGCCGCCCAGGGCGTACATCGCCGCCTCGTCGTAGACCAGGCTCTGGTTGGGAACCTCTGCCGGGACGGTCCGCAGGGAGAAGTGCTCCACCGCGATGACGTGCGTGTCGGCCACGCTGCCGTGCGCGTAGACCCGGTCGCCCGCCTGCACGGTCCGGACCGCCTCGCCGACCTCCGTGACGATGCCCACGAATCCCTCGCCGAGCTTCTTGGGGAAGCGGGGCACCGCCGGCTCTCCGCGCCGGTGCAGCCGGAGATCCGGGTCCCAGCGGTCGGTGGCGTCGGCGGAGTCGAACCGGAAGTCGCGGAACTCCGTGCCGTGCTTCACCGCGCTGAACTGCGTCGCGATCCGCACCTCGCCGGCCGCGAGCGGCGGGTCCTCGTATTCGCGCAGGACGGCGTGCCCGGGGCGGTCGGCGATCAGCTCGAGCGGCATTCGGCGACGGTAGGGCCGGGCCGGTTCGGCGTCAACCAGCTACCAGGCCGTTTCCCGGCAGAGGTAGACGCGGTTCTGGAAGCCGGGATCCTCCCGATTGCCCGGCACCGGGCGTGAGGTGCGGTCGAAGTAGAGGATCCCGCGGCCTCCCGGCCAGGGAACGCCCGACACCGGAAGCTCGTACTTGGGCGATCGCGCCTCCGTCACGGCCGGAAAGGCTTCCCGGACCGTGAACGTGGCGCCGCAATCGCGCGAGATCAGCCACACGACCGGGTTGTCGGCGTCCGGGTCCGCGGCCGGCACCCTGCCGCCGGCAATCCCGCGCAGTCCCGGCCGGGTCGGCAGGTGACCGTCCCACCCGGAGTGATCGGCAGGCACCAGTGTGACGAGCGCGCGAAAGACGCCGTCCGTGTCGATGGTGAAGGTGCCGCGGCAGAACATGGCGCGGTGCCCGGGGTAGGCCGACCGGAGCGAAGCGTCGATCGATCGCTGGCGCCAGATGCCGGACTCGTCGGGCGATGCCAGGATCATCTCACCGGCGCGGTTCAGGTGGTAGAGGTAGAGAACATGGGGCGTGCCCTCCGGGTCCAGCGCGATGCTGCCCTGCGCGGTCAGGACCGGCGGAGGGATCGACTCGTGCCGCAGGCCGGTGCTCTGACAGAGCACGTCCATGCCGCACGGGCGGGCCGGAATCGGGGCCGGCTCGCCGCGGCAGGTGCGCCAGTTCCGTCCGCCGTCCGGTGACTGCAGGTAGACGATCGCCTGGTGGATGCCGCGCTGCTCGTGGGTGCCTTCGTAGATGTCGCACACCAGGTGCAGGACGCCGTCGCCGTCGAATCGGAGGCCGCAGGCGAAGCAGGCGTATCCGGGGTAGTCGACCAGCCGGTCGATGACCTTGCCGACGTGGTGCCACGGACCCCCGGGCGGCCGGCGATAGAGATCCAGGCCGTTCTGAGCGCCGTTGCGCATGGCCAGGTAGAGGTTCTGGTCGGGACCGCAGACCAGGTCGGGATAGGTGCCGTCGGCGATCTCCACCGGATCGGTCCACGCCGATGCATCGTTTGCCGCGCGTGAGCGCCGGTAGGTGCAGGCCGTGTTGTGACCGCTCAGTACCGCGTGCAGAAACCCGTCGGCGTCGGCCACCAGCACCGCGCGGGCGTGGTCGTCGTAGGCGCTGCCCAGGGTGCAGGTGGGCGACCACTCGCCGCTGTCGAGATTCAGGGTGCGCACGCGGTTGAAGTAGCCCTCCGGGGTGACGTCCTGCCACGTCACGTGCGTGCGGCGGCCCACGGTGACGATCTTGTTGCCGCCCTCGTTGGTCGCCGATTGGCTGCCGGCGGTGGACAGCAGATCGCCGTTACGCATGAGGCATCATCGTACGGTCACCTCCGCAGGTCGACCCCGCACTGCCTCGTACGGCGCTGCCGCCCGCCTGCTACCATGGGCTCATGCTGAAGTTCGGGTGCGCAACGAGGGACATCACGCCGGATCGGCCGGTGTGGATGGGAGGCTACGCCAACCGCGACGGGCCGTCGACCGGTGTGAGCGAGCCGATCCTGGCCGGCTGCGTCGCCGTTCAGGCCGGTAAGGGGCAGGCCGACGGCGGGGAGCCGGCGCTGATCGTGACCCTGGACCTGGTCGGCGTACATGACGCGGCGGCGCGGGCGCTTGCCGGCCGAGTCGCAGAGCGGACCGGCGTCCCGGTGGAGCGCATCATGCTTGCCTGCTCGCACACCCACTACGCGCCGGCGGCGGGACTGCAGCGGATCTATCGCCCGCACGTGGGATCGAACGGCATCAACGACGCGGACGCCGCCTACGTGGACGAGATGACCACGAAGGTGGTCTCCGCATGCGCGGAAGCGGTGGACCGCCTGGCGCCGGGCACGGTCGAGGTGCTTCGCACGCGCGTGCCTCAGGTCCACTACAACCGGCGCATCCGCCAGCCCGACGGCTCGGTGGCCACCACCTTCCGCTACCCGGACGGCTCCGATCCCGCTCCGGAGCTGTCCCCCACCGACGACCGCCTGACGGCGCTGCGGTTCCGCGCCGCCGACTCCGGCGACGTGGGCGCCGTGCTCGTCCACTTCGGCTGCCACACGGTCACCGGTGACCGGCATGGCGACAGCACGTCGTTGCTCGTGTCGTCGGACTTCGTTCACTACCTGAGAGGCGCGCTGGCAGACGAATACGGCTGCCCGGTGTTCTTCGCGCAGGCGGCGGCCGGCGATGTCGTGCCGATGCGCCGCCTGGGCGAATCGCGGCGCTGGATCGGCGAGACCCTCGCGCACGCGGTGCTGCTGGGCGATCGGGCGTTTCGTCCCGTCGCCGCCGAGCGGGTGGACGTGACCTGGGATGAGCTGCGTGCACGGGTGCGCCACGACCTGACCGGCGATCCGGCTGCCCGGCTGCAGGCCGCCGCGGACCGGCTCCGGTCTGACTCCTCGGGACAGGAGGGGGCGGCGCGTGACGAGTACCTGGAAGCGCTGCACCTGGCCTACGCGGCGCGCCGGTGGCCGGAAAGCGCGTTCGCGGTTCGCATCCAGCAGGTACGGATCGGCGATCTGCCGCTGGTGGCCCTGCCCTTCGAGGTGCTGGCCGAGCTCGGCTTGCGCGTGGCCGATCGCTTCCCGGACGCTCTGGTCATCTCCTACGCGAACGGCTACGAGGGCTACCTGCCGTTCCGGCACGATCTCGCCGCCGGCGGCTACGAGGCGCAGACCGGCTCGGCCCACTTCGAGCCCGGCACCGCCGAGCGGATTCTCGACGCGGTGCTACGCGGCCTGGAGCGTTCCGGGGAGACGTGATGGAGTGGCCGCAGGTGCGCGATTGCATCGAGGCGGGGGAAGGGAGGAGCGTCGAGTTCAAGCGCGGTCCCGGTGATCTGCGCGACATCGGCAAGGCGATCTGCGCCTTCGCGAATACCGATGGCGGACTGATCATCGTCGGCATCGACGACGGCGGAACGATCGTCGGCGTCAAGGAGCATCCGGAGACGATGCAGGAGCGCCTCACGAGCTTCCTGCAGACCGCGTGCAGTACGCCGGTTTCTGCGCGCTGTGGGAGGCAGGAAACCCGCGACGGATGGGTGCACTGGATCGAAGTACTCCGCCAGCGTGGCTTCGAGCCCCTTCGCTATCGCCAACGGGTCTGGATTCGGAGGGAACGCGGCAGCGTGCAACCGTCGCCGAGCGAGCTTCAGGACCTGTTCAACGCATTCGGCTTCGTGATGACCGAGGAGCAGGTGATTCCCGCAGCAGGCGCAGATGACATCGACCCGGAAGTGGTTCACTCCTTTCTCCGAGCTCAGGGTCTCGACATGGAGCAGTGGCCGCAGCCGGACTTCACCGTCGATCTGCGCAACCTGGACGTGTTGGATGAAGTCGACGGAGCGTTGCATGCCACGCTCTTCGGACTGATGGCGTTCGGCAAGGAGCCGCAGGCGTATCCTCAGACACGGAGTTTCTTCGTGGAATGTACGGCGTACTCCGGTGCGGATCGCGGCTCGGAGGTGCTCCTGGTCGGCGAAGGGAAGGGACGACTCGACGAACAGGTTCGCCGGATCATGGGATGGACACGAAGCCTGGGACGGCGAGAGGTGTATGGAGACGTCGTCCGCAAGGACGTGCCGCTCCTGCCGACGCGAGCGCTCCGCGAGGCGATCGTCAACGCCGTCATCCATCGCGACTACACCATCACCGGATCCAAGATCATGGTGGATGTCTTCTGCGACCGGATCGAGGTAACGAACCCCGGTGCCCTGCCGAATCGGATGACGATCGACAAGGTACGCCGAGGCGGCCGCCCTCGTTCCCGGAACGAGTCAATGGCGCACTACGCAGTCGTAGCGGGCATGATGGAACAGCGCGGTCGCGGGTGGCTGGTAATGCGCCACGCGATGCAGGAGTTCAACGAAACCGAGCCGGAGATTGAACACGACGCTGACAGCAGATGGGTATGCGTGACGCTCCGGCTGAAGCCCGATGCCGCGCGCGACGATTCGTGAACGCGTTCCTCCTCCGTTGATGTCGATGGTCAAGCCGAGGCGGTTGCGTCGTGGCAGCCGCGTCGCGGCGGTTTCGCTGTCCTGGGGTGGTCCGGGTGCGTTCATTCACCGCTACGCCGCGGGCAAACGCCAATTCGAGGAGGAATTCGGGGTATCGGTGATCGAAACGGAGCATGCCTTACGAGACCCGGAGTGGCTGTCCAGGAACCCACGGGCTCGGGCCGACGATCTGATGGCCGCGTTCGCCGACCCGACGATCGACGGCGTCATCTCCACCATCGGCGGCGACGATTCCATCAGGATCCTTCCGTACGTCGATCTCGATCTGATCCGGAACAACCCCAAGGTGTTCATGGGGTACTCCGATACATCGGTCTCCCATTGCGTCTGCCGGCAGGCCGGCCTGGTATCGTTCTACGGCCCCTCGTTCATGGCCGGCTTAGCCGAGAGCGGCGGGATGTCCCGATACCTGGTCGACTCGCTGTATCGCACCCTGTTTCGCGCCGTGCCGATCGGCGTGCTGGCTCCCAACGAAACCGGCTGGACCGTGGAAGAGCAGGACTGGTCGAATCCAGCGCACCTGTCGGTCAAGCGGCAGCTGAACCCATGCACCGGGTGGCAGTTTCATCAAAGGGACGGTGTTGCCGAGGGCCCGCTATTCGGCGGGTGCGTTTCAGTGCTGGATTGGGTCCGCGGAACTCCTCAGTTTCCCACGGCAGACTCACTCGACGGCGCCATTCTGTTCCTGGAGACCTCGGAGGATGCGCCACCACCCGCGGTGCTCGCCGCGTTCGCACGCTGCCTCGCCGCGATGGACATTCTGCGCCGGCTCAACGGCATTCTCCTCGGGCGCCCCGGCGGACCGGTGAGCCCGGCGAAGTTCGCTGCGTACGCCGACACACTGTGCCATACGATCCGCGAGGAGTACGGTTTCCGTGAGATGCCGATCGTCAGCGACATGGACTTCGGGCACACGGACCCCATGCTGGTTCTCCCGTTGGGCGTCCGGATGCGAATCGATTCAGGAGAGCGTCAACTCTCGATCGTCGAATCGGCAGTCGCCTGACCACGATCAACTTGACTGGCCGGGGGACAGCGACGCGAGGTCATCCGGCAGGTTTCCGTCGGCGTCGAAGGGGAGGGGCCGCGGGTCGGTGAGCACGTCCAGGTCGTCGCGGGAGCGCGCCTCGTCCCAGTAGGCGGCGGCGCACTCGACCTCGCCCAGGTCCAGGGTGTTGTGGATCCAGATCATCCTGGCGTCGGGCGGCTCGGTGAGACCGATCTCGGTCAGCACCACCTGCAGCAGCTCGGCGTCCGTCTCGAAATCGATGGGCAGCATCGCGCCGGTGTAGTGGCCACTGGTCAGGGCGTTGATGCGCGTGATGCGGAGGTCCGCCTTGTCGAGCAGCCGCGTGCGGCAGAACTCGGCCAGGCCCATGCCCTCGGCGTTGCCGCCGCTCAGGCCGGCCAGGTCGCGCAGCGCGACGATCCGCACCTTCGGGTACTCGTCCGGCGCCGGCTCGTGGTCGAGGTACTTGCGGCCGACGACGCTGACGTCGAACCCGGTGCCGGAGATGTTCTTGCCGATCTCGTCGATCAGCAGCACGTCAGCCCGGTCGAACGGCAGCCGCGCCGCCCACCGCTTCGACTGCACCAGCAGTTCCTCGTCCAAGTCCGCGAGTCGCGGCCCCATGGCGGCCGCCACGCGGGCGGTGCGACCGTAGGCATTCTCGACGATGCCGACGCCGATGACCGAGCAGTGGGCGGTGACCACGCCGGTGACGCTGCGCAGGATCCGGTCGAAGCTGAAGTCCTGGATCGCGCGGTGGTAGATGCGGGCGCCGGCGTGCTTGCCGAGCCCGATCAGGAGCATCTTCGACAGCCCGCTCTCCACCCGGCCCGAGAACTGCGTGTGCGTCTTGATGCGGTTGCACACCACCACGTGGTCGGCAGCGTACGCGTGCTGGTCGAGGTGGATGGGGATGCCCTCCTCCGATTGGCCGATGACGACGGTGACCATGGAGGCGCGTATCGGACAGCCGCAGAACCGCTCGGTGATGCCGTAGGACTCGAGGATCGCCCGCTGGCCGTCGGCGGTGCCGCCGCCGTGGCTGCCCATGGCGGGCACCAGGTACGGCCGCGCGCCGAGCCGGCGAAGCACGCTCACGACCGTGCGCAGGATCGTGGCGATGTCGGAGATACCGCGGCTGCCGGCGGCGACCGCCACGCTCTGCCCCGGCCGGATGACCTCGTCCAGCGACAGCTCCGCGAGCTGACGCTCGACCGCGCCGGCGACGTCATCGACCCGCGGCGCGTCGAACCGCTGGCGAACGCGGAACACGCGTGGGTAGTCGATGACGCCCTCCCGCCCTTACGAGGCCGGGGCTCCCTGCGCGGCCGGGCTCTCCGGCGTGGGCCGGACCGGCATCGAGGCCGCTCCTCCGGCCTGCGAGGAGCGCTCCGCGGCGTCCAGGATGGCGATCACCTCCACCGCGTCCTCCAGCGGCACCGGCGAGGCGCCCCCGGCCAGGAACGGCACCAGCTCGCTGAGCATGGCCGTGTAAATCCCGGCCTGGTCCACGGTGTACGGCACGACGTCCTTGCCGCCGCGCAGCACGCCGCCGTAACCGCTGCCGACGAACAGCTCCACCACGCCGGTGCGGCCGTCCGCGTAGTCGACGACCACGATCGCGTCCTCGCCCCAGCGGTGGGTCGACGCGGTCCGTGCGCCGCCGCCGATGGCGCGCACCAGCATCTCCACCGCGTGCACGCCGTACCAGACGATCGAGCTGCCGGCGGCCGCGCGGTTGATGGGTCCGAAGGTGGTCACGTGCCGCGGCGCCGGCAGAGCGGCGCACGCGTCCTGCAGCCCGGCCGCGAACCGCAGGGACGAGGCGGAACAGATGCGAAGGTCGTGCTCGGCCGCGAGACGGGCGATCTCCAGTCCGGCGGCGAGGTCCTGAGCGAGCGGCTTGTCGAGAAACAGCGGCACGCCGAGGCCGGCGCAGCGCCGCACGTACTGCAGGTGGAGGCCCGGGTCGTTGATCTCGATCAGCACTGCGTCGGCGCCGGCGACCGCGGTGTCGAAGTCCTCGGTGACCTCCACGCCCCAGCCCTCCAGCTCCTGCTGACGGCCGTCCAGGCCGGCGCGGTCCTGAAACGGGGTCTCGAAGCGCATGCAGCGGGTCACCGTGACGCCGGCGACGCGCTGCTCCGGGGGACAGTCGGGAGCCTGGAAGCGCCGCGTGAACTCGATCGTGTGGCTGGAGTCCAGCCCGATGATGCCGATGCGAAGGTCGTGAGCCATGACGGCACACAGTCTACACCGAGGCGGCTCCCGGAAGAGTCACAACCTGCGCATCCGCCGCACGACGTCGCCGAGCGTGTCCTTCGTGCGCGTCGTCAGGTGCCGGTCGAGTGCGACCAGAAGCTCTCGCTGGAGATCCTTGATGCTGGTGAACACCGCAGCCGCCGACGTGCCGAAATCGCTCGCGAACCCACATGCTTCCTGCTCCAGGTCGGCGCTGCCGATGCTGTAGAGCATCGTCTCTCCGTTGACGCCGCCGTCGACTTCGCGACCGAGCTCGATGAGATCGGCGAAGTGCCGGTCGGGAAACGCGCCGAACAGCCACAGCAGGTCATAGAGGTCTTTCTCACTGCACCTCGATACCAGGGTCGCGGCCTTCATCGAGAGCAGCGTCGTCAGGTCGGCCACCATCACGTCGCCCGCCAGGTTGGTCCCGCCGATGTCGAGGGCATGCGGGTCGAGGACGACGTCGACGGTGAAGTCCAACTCCCGACTGGAGCAGACAGCCCGGTAGTACTGGTTGCTGTGACTCCGCTCCTGCATCTCGGTTCCCAGCGCGACCAGGCTGCGTACGGCCAGCACGGCTTGCCGGAACGCGGTCGCCGTGCCGGTGAAGAGGTCCAGGTCGTCGGAGCGCCGATGACCTGCATAGAACCCGGCGAGCGCAGTCCCGCCTACCAGCATGCAGTCACCGATCCCCTGCGCGAAGACGTGACGCAGTGCGTCCAGGAGCGGTTGCGGCAGAACGCGGTCCGCTAATTCCGGGTCAAGTCTCGGTGTATCCGCCATACCGTATCGAGCTCTGAACGCCTGACCGGTGCCAGGAGCGGTCTGAGGCCGGCGTAGTCATCCCATATCCGATGGCCGAGCACTGCCGCCGCGGCATAGATCCCTCGACTCTCGATGAATCGTGCCGTCGCACGCGGCTCGGCATCCGCCAACGCGGTCAGAAACCGATAGATGTCCGGGTAGGCCTGGTCCCAGCAGAACTCGGCGGCGAGCCGGCGCACGGCCACGGGATCGTCCATGCCGGGAAGCGGCTCCAGGAGCTCGGCGGGCTCGATTTCAAGCGAATCGCTCAGCTTCAGCAGCGTGGCAACGCGGACATTCTGAAAGTCGCGCTCGGACGCAAACCACAGTGACACCGCCTGACGGCTGACCCCGGCGGCTCTCGCGATGTCCGCCTGGCTCTGGCCTCGCTTGGCCATAACCGCTTTGAGAACACTGAGATGCATGTTGCTACACGATGGCAGGTATGAGTATCATGTGTCAAGCTGAATTGACACAAACAATCGACGCGTCGTACCATCCGACCATGGTGAAGGACATCATCCGAGCCGTCATCCGGAGTACTCGCGCTCAAGCGTCTGTCACGATGCTGATGCTTGCGGCCGCGCTCAGCACTGCCCAGACCACGCAAGACAGCGCGGGGGAGCCGGGACCGCCACCATCCCCGACGCTGATTCAATTGGTCGACCCGCTGGACGAGCCGGAGTTCTACTGCGTGGACGTTCCGGGATTCGGAGCGAGGCTCAATCTCGATGGCGCGCTGACAGCCCACACCTGCAAGCCGCGAGCGGACGACGAACTGTTCACCGTGGGCCATCCGTCGCCCGGGCACCTGTACATGCCGGCCTACGACCGATGCGTCGAAGCGGACGGCGCCGCGGACGGGGCGGAACTCTACCTCAAGGTATGTGCGGACGAACCGATGCAACGGTTCATGCTCACGGACGACGGTCAGCTTCGGCTGGACGCCGCAGAGGGAAGCGCGGCCGAAACGGCGTACTGCCTGGCGGTCGAGCCCGGCGAGGGCCAACCGACCGGCGGCCCGAGCCATCTGCGCCGCGACCTGCTCCTCACTCGATGCGCAGACGCCGACCCGAGCCTGACGCGATGGACGTTCCCCGGCGTGCGGCCGCAGGCGCGACAGTAGCGTCCAGCGTCACGAAGGCCGGGTGCCCGGGCGTTCGCAGTCTTCGTCGATTGCATCGTCGTCGATCCTGGCTCCGTGTCGTCGCAAGAGGTCGATGATGGCGTCGGACCGAGTGGCGTGGCTCGGCTCGAGTGCGCAGCAGACGGCTGTCCTGCCCTTGTCATCGCGAGCCTCGACGTCGGCGCCGCGTGCGAGCAGCAGCGCCACCATCTCCTCCAAGCCCTCGTTGACCGCCACGTGCAGCAGGGTGCCGGACTCGCCGCTGAAGTGGCCCAGGTCGATGCGTTCATGCAGCCGTTCCGGCTCGCGGTCGAGCAGGTGGTTGAGCCGCTCCTTGAGGCCGCACTGCAGCAGGTGGCGTGGCTCGTAGCGGGCGCCGGCGGTGATCATCGCCTCGACGATGGCGGTCTTGCGGTGATCGGCAGCCGTACCCAGGGCGTCGAATCCGCGCTCCGTAACGTGATTGGGATCCGCGCCATGCTCCAGGAGCAACCGGCACATGCGAAGATTGCCGGCCCAGGCGGCCGCACCCAACGGCGTCTCGCCCACGGTGTTCTCGGACCCGCCCATCGCGTCGACGGGCGCCCCATAACGGATCAGGACGCGGGCGACCTCCAGGTGGGCGTCCGTCGTGCCGTCCTCCAGCGACCACCCGCGATCATCGCGCGGCAGCTCGATTCCGGCATCGGCGCGGTGCAGAAGGGTGTCGCCATCCTCGTTCTCGTCGTAAAGACGGGCGCGGGCCAGGTCGGGGTGGCGGGACAGGATCTCCCGCACCGTCCGAGGGTCAGGTTTCTCCACGGCGCGCAGCAGGGCCGACAGGGTGCCTTTCGGCGGGAGTCGCTCACTCGCAGGTGTACGCGCACACATCACACCATCTCCGCCCGAGAGTATTGCACTGCAGGGACGTACGGAGGATCCGGGACCAGCCGTGCCGCCAAGCTTACGCACATGCGGCACCCCGTGCGTGACGTCGTCGGCAGCCGGTTGCCCGTCGCCGGCCGCAGTCATACGATCGCCACGGAGGTTCCGATGCCCACAACAGCCGTTGATACCGATACCGTCGTAACGCAGCGCCCGGCGCTGCTCGGCGGTCCGCCTGCACTTGACCCGGCGACCGTCCCGGACGACCTGTTCACCTGGCCGATCATCACCGAGGAAGACGAACAGGCCGTCCTGGAAGTGCTGAACTCCGGGCGCATGTCCGGATTCGACGTCACCAAGCAGTTCGAGGCGGAGTTCGCCGAGTGGCAGGGAGTGGACTACGTTCTGGCCCACAACACCGGCACCGGCTCCATCCAGGCGGCGCTGTACGCCCTGGGCGTGCGCGCCGGCGACGAGGTGGTGTGCCAGAGCACGACCTACTGGGCATCGTGCGGGCCGGCGCTGTCGCTCGGCGCCACGGTCCGCTTCGCCGACATCGACCCGGTCACGCTGTGCATCGACCCCGAGGACCTGGAGCGCCGCCTGACGCCGCGCACCAAGGTCGTCGTCGTCGTCCACTACTGCGGCCACCCCGCCGACATGGACGCGGTGCTGGCCATCACGGAGCCGCGCGGCATCGCCGTGATGGAGGACGTCTCGCACGCCCACGGCGCCCTGTACCGGGGGCGCAAGGTCGGCACCTTCGGCGCGGTTGCGGCGATGTCGGTGATGAGCGGCAAGGCGCTGCCGGCCGGGGAGGGCGGCGTCATGGTGACCCAGGACCGCGGCATGTACGAGCGCGCCCTCGCCTGGGGCCACTATTCGCGCAGCCAGCGCGAGCTCACCGATCCCGAGCTGGTGCGCACCTCCGGCATCGCGCTGGGCGGCTACAAGTACCGGATGCAGCAGCTCAACGCCGCGATCGGGCGCGGGCAACTGCGCCACTACGACGATCGCGAGCGCGAGATCAGGTCGGCCATGAACCGGTTCTGGGACCTGCTCGACGACTGTCCCGGCATCCGCGGCCACCGCGTCGACGAGGCGACCGGCAGCACCATGGGCGGCTGGTACAACCCGCACGGCCTGTACGCGCCCGAGGAGCTGGGAGGACTCTCCCTGACCCGCTTCCTGGATGCCCTGGCGGCGGAGGGGGTAGGGCGCCTCGGGGTCGGCATCAACATGCCGCTGCACCTGCACCCGCTGTTCCGCGACGTGGACGTATACGGCCGGGGAGCCCCCACCAACGCGGAGGCCACCGACAACCTGCCGGTGGCGGAGGGCATCCACGCGCGCACCTTCCACGTGCCCTGGTTCAAGCACGACCGCGCGGAGGTGATCGAGCGCTACGCCATGGCGTTCCGCAAGGTGATCGCCCACGCGGACGAGCTGTGCGACGGGGACACGGGCAACCCGCCGGGCTTCGGCATGTGGCCCGGCCTGAAGCCAGCGACATGACCGCCGCATTCCGCGCCGAGCGCGAGGCTCTCAAGCGGCGCCGCCGCCGGATCATCCTCAACAACGACGGCAACGAACCGGTCTACCTGATCGAAGCCCCGACCGAGGAGGAGCTGCTCAAGTACCGCACCGGCCCGTTGGCCGGGTCGCAGGTGGATACCGTGTTCTATGCGACGTGGTGCTCGGGCTTCACGATGTTCACGCACCTGACCAAGATCGGGCAGCTCTTCACCGTCGTAGGCGAGTGGTACAACCGCAACATGATGGCGGCGCTGGCGGAGGCCGGCATCGATCCGCTGCGCGTGATGAACGACTTCATCCACGAACAGGGCAGGGAGTTCTTCTGGTCGCTGCGCATGAACGACACGCACGACAGCCAGGGGGCCGATTACTCCGCCGAGATGTTCGTGGCCAACGACTTCAAGCAGGCCCACCCGGAGTACCTGCTGGCCACCCCGGAGACGCGCCCTCGGTACGGCGGCTGGTCGGCGGTCGACTTCGCGGAGCCGGAGGTGCGCGAGCTGACCTTCCGGTTTGTGGAGGAGGTCTGCCTCAACTACGACGTGGACGGGATCGAGCTCGACTTCTACCGGCACCCGGTCTTCTTTCGTGAGCCGGCCCGCGGCTTTCCCGCAGGCGGCGTGGAACGAGACCTGATGACCGACCTGGTGAGCCGCATCCGCCGCATGACCGAGGAGGTCGGCCAGCGCCGCGGCCGCCCGATCCTGGTGGCGGCGCGCCTGCCGGACTCGGTGCCCTACTGCCGGGCGATCGGTCTGGACCTCGAACGGTGGCTCGCCGACGACCTGCTGGACCTGCTGATCCCCGCCGGCTACCTGCAGCTCAACCCGTGGGAGACCTCCGTGGAGCTCGGACACCGCTACGGCGCCATGGTCTACCCGGCGCTCGACGAGTCCCGGGTGCAGGAGCCGGGCACGGCCGACGTCAAGACCGGCACCTTCCGCACGGCGCGCGGCAGCGACGCCTCCTACCGGGCGCGCGCCGCCAATGTGTGGCGCGGGGGGGCCGACGGCGTGTACCTGTACAACTTCTTCAACCCTTCCAGCCCCATCCTGCGGCAGCTCGGGGAGATGGAGACGATCCGGAGCGCCGAGCGCCGCTACTTCGTGAGCGTGCGCGGCGTGGCGCGGGTGGCCGGCGACGGCTTCCCGCACGAGAGCTACCTGCGCGTGCCGACCCTCACGCCGCAGCACCCGCGGCAGCTCTTTCCCGGGCGGCCGGTCGCGGAGTACCTGACGGTGGGAGAGGATCCGCGCGCGGAGCCGCGGGCTGGCTCGGCGGCGGTGGAGTTTCGAATCTGGAATGCCGACGCCAGCCAGATCAGCGCCGCGGTCAACGGCCAGGCGCTTGCGTTGCAGGCAGGCGAGGGCGACCTGGCCACGGCCGCCGTCGAGCCGGACACGATCATCCCGGGAGCGAACCGGATCGAGGTGACCCTGGACGCTGCCGCAACGCGGCCGGCGCTGCTGGCCGACGCCCGGATCGTGCTGGCATAGAGCACCGCGCGGTTGGCGCGCTCGGCTATCGCGGTCCGTGCTGGCCCGTGAGCGGGTTTCGCCAGCGAACGTCTGGCAGGCGGGCGAAGTCGGTGTCCGCGGTGTGCACCGTGGCCCGGTACCTGAGCGCCAACGCGCCGATCTGGGCGTCCGTCGTCAGATTGCCGCCAGCCCCCGCGGACTGCAGCAGATCGAAGGCAACGTCGATGTCGCCGGCGTCATGCTCCAGCAGCGTGGTGGCCGGCACCGGCAGCCAACTGCGGACGATCCCGGCGCACTCTTCCAACGACAGCGGGGCCGCATAGATCCGCGGACTGGTGGACAAGCGAATGAACGCGAAGATCACCGCGGGCGCAAGGCCGACCGACTCCGAGCCGTTCAGGCATCGCGACCACCACTTCTCCGATTCTCGGTGAAAAGGACCGTCCTGATCGTACGCGTACAGGATGAGGTTGACGTCCGGGACGATCACGGATTCGCGCGAATGGCCCGCTGCGTGACGCGGAGGAAGCGTTCCTCCTCAGCGTCCTGATCGTGCTCATGCATGCGGGCTGAGTCGACTCCGCCGCGCAACCCCAGGGGGCGGGCGCGCACCTGGAAGCGCTCCGGATTCTCCGGGGCTCGTCGCAGGCCGTTGCGGACCGCTTCGTTCAGGGTGACCTTGAAGCTGCGCTGGGTGCGGCGCATTTCTTCGCGGATCATCTGCTCCGCATCGTCATCGAGCGTGACGGTGGTCCTCATACGAGATTATGATCATCTTGATGCCTCATAAGCATGCTGTCAAGACAGCATCACTCAGGACACAACGCAACAGAAAGGGGAGCGGCCTGAAGCCGCTCCCCTGTGATCCGCTCAGGATCGAATCCGGATCTGATCCGGCTGGCGCTCAGTACACGCGCCGTCCCTGGCGGAACTCGCTGACGATCGGCGCCTTCTCGAGCGCGGCGACGATGTCGGCTCCGCCGGCATCGTTCCACGCCTGAACGTAGGCGTCCCACTCGGCGTCGACGTCGATCTGACCGGTGATCCCCTTGTAGAAGAACTCGCTCCACATCGTGTTCAGCGTGGACATGAAGCGCTGGCGCAGGTCTTCGTACTCGGTCTCGCCGAAGAAGTCGTCCCGATACGCGCGCGTGGTGTACACGTTCGCACCGCCGTCCACCAAGGCATAGGTGCTCTGGAACTCGGCCATGGGCTTGGGTTGAATGATGTGCAGCCGGTCCAACGGATAGAACACCGGGTAGCCGGAGATGCCGCCGTGCCCCTGACCTTCGGGGATGTCGCTCTCCGCGCGGTTGCGGGCGAACGACTGATACGGTTCGCCGTCCCAGTCGAAGTGCACGCCCTCCAGGCCGTTACGGAAGATGACCCATCCCTCCACGGTGCCGCTGTAGAAGTTCATCATCTCCAGCATCTTGATCAGCTTCGCGTCCGATACGTCGGCGTCGGCATAGAACTTGTAGCCGCCGACGCCGGCGATCGACTGATAGGCGCGGCCGCCGCGCTCGCCGCCGGGACCGATGATCGGCGGAATGCCGATGACCTCGGCGCCGGGCTGCCCGACCTCCTCCTCCGGGACCATGTTGTTGGGAGTCCGGTACATGGCGTAGGTCTGGCCCGCGTTGGTGTAGGGCTCCGACTGCACGCCGTACAGGCCGGCCTGGCCTTTTTCCCAGTACTTGTCGCGGTTCAGCGTGGGCAGTTCGCGGTCGATCAGCCCCTCGGCGAACCACGCGCCGAACGCCTTGATGAACTCCTTCATCCCCGGGTCGGTCTGGAAGTGATAGAGCGTGCCGTCCACCTCGCGATTGGTGCCGTCGCCCTTCAGGCCGAAGGCCCCCGTCCACTGGTTGAGGCACCAGGAGGTCAGGTTGCAGGCTCCCAGCGGGATCTCGACGGTGCCGGGCTGTACGTCGCGGTAGCCGCGCAGCAGGTCGCCCATCTCGTCCCAGGTCATGTCGTATTCGTAGTAGTAGACCCGGCCGTACACGTCCAGGGAGACCTTGCCCTCGTCATAGCCGGGTAGCTCCAGCCCCGCCTCGGTGGCGTAGTCGTAGCGGAAGAACGGCAGGGTCAGGTTGCCGTCCGTGTTTCGCGAGATGCCGTTGAGCGCCAGCAGCTCGTCCGGGTTGTCGGGATTCTCCCAAGTGTTCCACGCCAGCGGATAGTCGTCGTACATCTTGGCGATGTTGGGGGCGTACTCGCGGATCCACTCCTTGGGAATGGCGCGGGTGACGCCGTCCTGGTAGAACTCGACGGGATTGCCCCACCAGTTGCCGAAGTCCGGCTGCTCGCCGGCGGCCAGCATGGCCTGGCGCCTCTCACCGTCGTTCTCGAAAATGCCGTTGCTGGTGACCGTCACGCCGAAGCGTTCCTGCATGTCCTTGAAGCCGTAGGAGTCGGTATACCGGCTCATCCACGTCATCTCGGTCACGTCGGCCGCGGCTTCGTCCTGGCCTTCGGCCCACACGGCCGCCGGCGCCAGCAGCAGCGCTGCCGCGCAGGTCATGAACAGTACTCGTTTCATTGGTACCACCTTGAAGAGGATTGTCGTGCGCCCGAAGGCGCGGGCCGGCGGCAATGCGCCGACAACTCGGATTCGATACTACCCCTCGGGTCCATCCGCGAAAACCCGGGGCCCGACACTGAAAGCACGAGGGGAACGGCCTTGCGACCGCTCCCCTCGTCTCATCCGATGAGGATGAGTCCAGACGTTGATCCGGCTGGGTCTCAGTAGACCCACCGTCCCTGGCGGAACTCTTCGACGATCGGCGCTTTGCCGAGCTCGGCGACGATGTCGGCGCCGCCGGCATCGTTCCACGCCTGCACGTAGGCGTCCCACTCGGCGTCGACGTCGATCTGGCCGGTGATCCCCTTGTAGAAGAACTCGCTCCACATCGTGTTGAGCGTGGACATGAAGCGCTGGCGCAGATCCTCGAAATCGGTCTCGGTGCGGAAGTCGGCGCGGTGCGACCGGGTGGTGTACACGTTGACGCCGCCGTCCACCAGCGCGTAGCCGCTCTGGAAGTCTGCCAGCGGTCTGGGCGCGATGATCTTCAACCGGTCCAGGGTGTAGAACACCGGGTAGACCGACAGTCGGCCGTGGCCCGCGCCCTCGGGGAGCTCGCTCTCCGTCCGTTCGCGCGCGAACGATTCGAAGGGTTCGCCGTCCCAGTCGAAGTGGACGCCTTCCTGGCCATTGCGGAAGATGATCCAGCCCTCCATGGTGCCCATGTAGAAGTCGAGCATCTCCAGCATCTTGATCAGCTTGGCGTCGGACACCGAATCGCTGGCATAGAACTTGTAATTGCCGACGCCGGCGATCGCGGAATACGCGCGCCCGCCGCGCTCGCCGCCGGGACCGATGATCGGCGGGATGCCGACGACCTCGGCACCGGGCTGCCCCAGCTCCTCGTCAGGAATCATGTTGTTGGGTGTGCGGTACATGGCATAGGTCTGGCCCGCGTTGGTATACGGCTCCGACTGCACGCCGTACAGGCCGGCCTGCCCCTTCTCCCAGTACTTGTCGCGGTTCAGGGTGGGGAGCTCGCGGTCGATCAGCCCCTCGCCGAACCACGCGCCGAACGCCTTGATGAACTCCTTCATCCCCGGGTCGGTATGGAAGTAGTAGAGTTGGCCGTCTACCTCGCGGTTGGTGCCGTCGCCGCGGATCCCGAACGCTCCAAGCCATTGGTTGAGGCACCAGTGGGTGAGGTTGCATGCGCCCAATGGGATCTCGACGGTTCCGGGCTGGACGTCGCGGAAGCCACGCAGCAGGTCACCCATCTCGTCCCAGGTCATGTCGTATTCGTAGTAATGGACACGGCCGTACACGTCCAGGGAAACCTTGCCATCGTCATAGCCGGGCATCTCCAACCCCACCTCGGTGGCGCGGTCGTAGCGGAAGAACGGCAGCATCAGGTTGCCGTCCGTGTTCAGTGAAATGCCGTTGATCGCCAGCAACTCGTCGGGATTGTCGGGATTCTCCCACGTGTCCCACGCCAGCGGATAGTTGTCGTACATCTGGGAGAGGTTGGGCGCGTACTCGCGGATCCACTCCTTGGGTATGGCGCGGGTCACCCCGTCCTGATAGAACTCTACGGGATTGCCCCAGAAGTTGCCGAAGTCCGGCTGCTCGCCGGCGGCCAGCATGGCCTGGCGCTTCTCACCGTCGTTCTCGAAGATCTCGTTGCTGGTGACCGTCACGCCGAAGCGTTCCTGCATGTCCTTGTAGGCGTAGGAGTCGGCGTACTGACTCATCCACGTCATCTCGGTGACGTCGGCCGCCGCCTCGTCCTGGCCTTCGGCCCACAGGGCCATCGGCGCCAGCAGCAGCGCTGCGGCGCATGTCGCGAACAGTACTCGTTTCATTCGTACCACCTTGGGAGGTTCTTGTGCGCCATCCGGCGCGACCGGCGACAACGCGCCGGATTTCGAATCATCACGTCAGCCCTTCAGTCCGCCTACGAAAATGCCCTTGACGAAGTACCGCTGCAGGAACGGGTAGGCCAGCACGATCGGCCCGATGGTCAGCAGCATCACGGCCGCGCGCACCGCCTTGGTGGGCAGGATGATGCCCTGCTGGTCGGCCCAGTCCAGCATGTCGAACAGTTCGTCGGAGGTCAGCAGGAACATCATGCGCCGCAGGATGAGCTGGAGCACCAGCTTGGACTCGTCGTTGATGAACAGCAGGGCATGGAACCACTCGTTCCAGTGGAGGACCGCCGCCCACAGGGCGATCACCGCCAGCACCGGCTTGGACAGCGGCAACATCACGCGCGTCAGGATCTGCACGTAGTTGGCGCCGTCCATGAGCGCCGCCTCTTCGTAGGCGTCGTCGATGTTCATCAGGAAGTTGCGCATGATCAGGATGTAGAAGCCGTTGGCCATGGTGGGCAGGATCAGCGCCCAGCGCGAATTGAGCAGGCCCACGCCGCGGACTACCAGATACAGGGTGATGAAGCCGCCGGAGAAGAACAGGGTGATCAGGACGACGACGGTCATGAAGGTCCTGCCCGGCAGGCGCGTCTTCGATAGTGGATAGGCAGCGGCCACCGTGGCGACCAGGATCGCGGCGGTACCCAGGATCGTACGGAAGATCGAGTTGCCGTACGCCGTGACCACGTCACCGTAGCTGGACAGCGAGAACTGGTAGGTCGCAAAGCTCCACTCGCGGGTCCAGAGCTTCAGGCCGAGGTCGTTGGCCCACTCGTTGGGGGTGAACGACAGCACCAGCATGATCCAGAACGGCACCAGGATCGTGAACGCGAACAGCGCCATGACCAGCGTGTTCCCCAGATCGAACGCGAACCCTCCGACGCCTCGCCGCGTACCCAGCGCCTGGGCCATCTACCAGACCCCCTGGCCGGTAAGGCGACGGGCGAGCTTGTGGGCGCCCAGCAGCAGCAACAACCCCAGCCCGCGCTGAAACAGACTCACGGCGGTCACGAAGTCGTATTGGTTGAGGCCGCCCTCACCGCCTATGCCGCGCCGGTAGACGAACGTGTCGATGACGTCAGCCACTTCGTAGACCAGCGGGTTGTACAGGTTGAAGATCTGGTCGAAGCCTCCCTCCAGCAGGCGGCCGATGCGCAGGATCGCCAGAATGGTGATCACCGGCAGCAGCGACGGCAGCGTGATATGGATCGCCCGCTGCACGCGGTTGGTGCCGTCCACGGTCGCGGACTCGTAGAGCTCGGGATCGATCGACGCCAGGGCGGCCAGGTAGATCACCGACTGCCAGCCCATCTCCTTCCAGATCTCCGTGACGATGAGCATGGGTCGGAACAGGGAGCTGGTCTGGAGCACGTCGGGAGGTTCCTGGCCGAGCCATATCGCGATCTGGGCGAGCGGGCCACTCTGCGGGGACAGGATCTCCCGCAGGATCGTGGCCAGGATGACCCAGGACATGAAGTGCGGGAGGTAGGAGACGGTCTGCACGGTTTTCTTGAACGGCTGGCTGGTCAGCTCGTTGACCAGCAGTGCCAGCATGATCGGGGCCGGGAAGCCCCACAGCAGCTTGAGCGTGCTGATCACCACCGTGTTGCGGATGATCCGCCACGCGTACGGGTTGCGGAAGAAGTCCTCGAAGTGCTGCAGACCTACCCAGCGGCTGCCCCAGTAGCCGCGGCCGATGCGGAAGTCCTTGAAGGCGATGATGTTCCCGTAGATCGGGAAGTAGTGGAAGATGATGAAGATCGCCAGCGGCAGCAGGAACAGCAGGTAGAGCAGCCGCATCTGCTTGGCGCGCTGCCACGTCTCGGCGCGCAGGCGGCGGCGCAGGTCGCTCGGCAGCGCCCGAGATGAGGCAGGTGCGTCGGCCGGGGCCGCCTGCGATGAGACAGGGGCGTGGGGTTCAGCCATCGATCGGCTGCATTGTACGGGATACGGGGCCTCTGCGGAAGTCCTGAACAGGCAGCGGACTCACTCCTCGCCGAGCTTCAGCGCCTCGTGCACGCGAAGCCGGCGCACCAGGGACTGAAACAGCACGGCGCCGGCGGCCATGATGACGAGCGCCAGGACGTAGAAGCGCAGGTAGTCGCCGCGCAGGGCGACCACCCGGAAGGGCAGGATCTGCTCGGCGGCGGGGCCGGCAAGCTGCAGAAGCGGTACGTACAGCACCGCCGCAAGCTGCCCGATCGCCAGCCCGGCGATGATCGCGAAGCCGCCGGTCAGCAACTGCTCCAGCACCAGCATGCCGACCACCTGCCGCCGGTGCACGCCCAGGGCCCGCAGCAACCCGAACTGCAGGGTGCGCTCGCGCAACGCGAACACCAGGAACAGCACGTAGCCGGTCACGCTCACCAGCACGGCGGTGAGGAACCCGAAGGTGAGCACGCCGTTGGTGCCCTGCAGCAGCGGGTCGTTCTTGGCCTCGATGGTGAGCTGGGACGTGTCCCGGATCTCCAGGACGCGCAGATCCTCGGCTTCCACGGCGGTGTAGAGCGGGCCGCTTTGCGCGCCCGGCTCCAGATCCATCCACAGCTCGTACGGCTCGGTGGCCATCTTCGCGAACACGTAGTCGAAGTTGGCCACGGCGAACGTGCGCGTGCGGCCCCGGCCGGCGGCGTTCGGATCGAACGACGGCCAGTAGTCGACGAAGCCCAGCACGACCGCCTGGAGCGGCAGCTGCCGCTTCCAGGTGAGGCGCACCAGGTCGCCGAGCCGCACATTGCCCCGATCACGGAGGTCGGCCGACAGCAGGACGCCGGTCGGGTGATCGGAGAGGAGGTTCAGGTGGTGGTTGATGTGGGACGGCAGCAGGTCGCTGCGGAACCAGGTGATGCGGCCGAATTCGTGCGGGACCACGGCCATGACCTGCAGGGCCACGCGGGAGCTGCCGGGGACGATCATGCTGGCCGACGGGGCGCGGAACACGGTGGTGAGCTGATCGACCCCCGGCAGCGCCCGGAACGGCCCGAGCGGCGGCGCCCGGTACTGGACCGCCGGGGCGGCGCCGCTGGACGCTGCCGGGGCCGCCAGCGGATCGAGCAGGTCCGCCGTCTCCGGGGGCGCGTCGCTCTGAAACTCCGGCAGCAGGGCGATGTCCGCGCCGACCTGGTAGGAGATGTCGTCTTCGGCGCTGCGGTTGATCGTGCGGGCGGTGGTGCTGGATGCCAGGCCCACGCCCAGGGTCAGGATCAGGAAGATCATGGCGAAGTACTCGCGGCCGCGCGAGCGGCTCACCTGCACCAGGCCCGCGTACACGGCCGGCGACCACCGGCGCCGTCCCAGGCGGAACGCCAGCCGCACCGCGATCGGAAACAGGCGCAGGGTCAGCAGGCCGGCGCCCAGGATGAACGCGGTCGACGCCAGGAACAGCAGCGGGTCGAGCGGCGCCGACTCGGCGGGGATCAGCTCCTGGATCGTGCGGCGCTGGCGGAACGAGACGAACGCGTAGCCGGCCACGCCGAGCAGCACGAAGTCGAGCAGGTAGCGCTGCCACGGCAGCGAGCGCGGCGCGCGGGCGTGGCGGCTCTTCAGGCCGACGATCGACACGCCGGTGGTCCGCACCAGCGGCACCACCAGCGAGCCGACGAAGATCGCCACGCCCAGCAGCGCGAAGCCCAGCATGCGCCAGCTCAGCAGCAGCGGCAGCGCCGGGCGGGCGACGAAGTCCAGGAAACCGTTGGAGGCGCCGATCACCCGCACGATGAAGACCGCCAGCGGCAGCCCGAGCACCAGCCCGACCGCGCCGAGCAACAGCGCCTCGATCAGGTAGGCGGAGAGGATCTGCCGGCCGGCGGCGCCGCGGCTCTTGAGCACGGCGATCTCGTTTCGGTCGCCGTCGATGACCAACTGCGACAACATCGCCACGAACAGCAGCAGCAGCAGCGCCGACGGGATCTGCAGGAACGACAGGGTGCGCTCCAGCGTGGCCGCGCGCAGCAGGTAGGACTCCAGGAGCGGCGCGATGGCGAAGTTGAAGCTGACGCCGGCGGGCGCCGCCAGGCGCACGTAGTCCTGGTAGCGGCGCATCACGTGGGGCACGTCGCGGATCGTCAGTTCGTGGTAGTCGACCGCGTAATGCCAGTAGGCGCGCGTCAGGTTGCGCGCCTCGGTGTCCAGGTAGTGGCGCTCGAACGTGGCGAAGTCGATCAGGTAGCTGGTGGACAGCCGGGAGAAACGGCCGAACCAGAACAGGTCCCGCGGATCGCTCTTGGTGAACACGCCCACGACCTTGATCCTGAGCCGCGGCACGTGGCCGAGCAGATCATGGAGCTGATAGGTGCGGCCGAGCTGCAGCTCCAGCTCCCGGAACGCCTCCGCGGTCACGATAGCCTCGTACACGTCGGTGCCGTCGCCGGCCGGGTCGCCCGTGGCCGGCTCGAACATGCGGCCGTGCGTCACCTCGACGTGCGCGTCCAGGTCCTCGATCGCCTCCACGCGGGCGAACACCTTGGCCTCGCCGTCCCCGGAAGGCCGGATGTCGTACAGGTAGTCCATGCGCAACTGCCGCATCGCGGCGATCGTCGGCACCCTCAGGGACGGGACCAGGCGCTCGGTGAGCTCCCGGTCGATCTCGCGGACGTAGGGCGCGCGCTCGGCCTTGCGGCGCAGCGCGTACAGGTCGACTTCCAGGACGGCGGTGCCGGGATAGCGCCCGGTGCGCGCCTGCTGGCGTTCCAGGTCGCGGGTGAGCAGCCGCTGCAGCACCCCGTCGGCGTACATGGGCGTGGAGGCCAGCAGCGCCACGCTGAGCGTGGCCGCCGCCGCCAGCGCGATCGCCAGCCAGCCTCGCCCGCGGATGCGCCGCGCGATCAACGGTGCGCTCAGCGGAGCACCACCGTCTCGCCGACCGAGAGGCCGTCGACGATCTCCACCTGCGTCGACGTGGACAGCCCCACCTCCACGGACCGTTCGACGCGCAGGTCATCCTCCAGCACGAACACGAACCGGCGGTTGACGTAGGTCTGCACCGCGTCGGAGGGGAGCACGATCACGCTCTCGCGCCGATCGGTCACCATCGACGCGGTGCCGGTCTGGCCGCGGGTCAGCGTCCCGGGCGGCGCGTCCACGCGGACCAGCACCACGTCGCGCATCTCGTCCGGCGCATCCAGCGGCGCGTTGCGCGGGGTCATGACGACCTCGCCGGGGTACGTGTCCCCGCGCAGGTTGATGGTGACCTCCCGGCCGAGCGAGAACTCGTCGTCGCGCTGCCCGCGGTAGGCGAACAGCAGGTCGCGCGGGTCGGCGACCTGCACCACAGTCTGCCGGGCGCCGATCGGCTCGCCCGGAAACACGCGCGTGACGAACACCACCTCGCCGTCGATCGGCGAGCGCAGTGTGGACTTCTCGAGCTCCGTTTCCATTTGCTCCAGCGCCAGGCGCTCCAACTGAACGTCGAGCCTGCCCATCTCCTGCTGGAAACGGTCTCCCCCGAGCGCCGCGGTCCGCTCCATCCCGAGCTGCGCGCGGCGCACGCGGATGCGCTGGCGTTCGACGTCGAGGCGCAGCGTGTCGGTGTCGAGCGTCGCCAGCACCTGACCCGCCGTCACGTCGTCGCCCAGCCGCACCAGCACCTCCTTGAGCCGCCCGGAGCGTTCCCCGAACTGCAGCGCGATCTGGGTCGGATAGACGATGGCGCCGCCGACCACGACGCGGCGCTCGATGGTGTCCAGCTCCACGATCATGGTGCGGTAGTTGATCTTCGGAGGCTCGACCAGCGGCGGCGCCAGGATCGCCTCCTCCCTGGGCAGCAGGAAGCAGCCGGCGGTCAGGGCGGCCGCCAGCAGCAGCGCCGTCGCGGGGCCTAGGCGCTGCAGGGATCGTATGACTCCGGCGGACATCGGCCGGCATTATGCACCGGGCGGGTGCGACGTGGCGTGCTCGATCGACCCCAAGTCGCTGGAGCACACCACCAGGCCATGCTCCAGTGCAAGGGCGGCCAGATGGGCATCCGGTATCATCTCCGCGGGCAGGATCACGGATGCGCTTCTCCCTCGGCCGTCGCCAGCAGCCGCGCGACGTCATCGATGCTGTCGAGCCTGCATCGTCCGAGCGACACGGGCCGGGTCCGATACGGCCGGCGCGGGCGCCGGGACGCTGAAGCGTGGGCGAGCCCGGCGCGGAGCGTGTCGTTGACGACTCTCTTGAAGCTCTCGCCGCGCTGGCTCCGGATCCGGGCGAGCTGTGCGGCTACGTCGTCATCGATCGTGATGGTTGTGCGCATGACATCGTACACAGAATTGCTGATGTATTGATGTCAATCGATGGATGCTCCGGAAATCGGTCGGGCCGCCCCGCATGACCGCTGCCGAGGTTGTGGGCCACCTCTACGCTCCGCGACGTGCCTTGGCCGAGAGTGTCCCTGGCGCGGAGCTTGCGGACCTCGGTGGCGGCTTCCTGACGATCGATCGGGCATCGACCACGGAGTATCCGTCGACCAACCGCAACCGGGCCGAGTTCATCGGCGTGACCCGGCCGGCGAGCCGCGGCGAGATCGAGGAGGCTGCCGAGCGATTCTCCGCCGCCGGAGTAACGCGCTGGTTCTTCTGGCTGAGCCCGTGTGCGCAGGCGGAAGAGATCCGGCGGTGGCTGAGTGAACTGGGACTGCGGCCGTTCGACGGCCCGCGATACATCACGCTGGCGCGTTCCGCCGAAGCGGTAGCGCCCCATGAGACGGCACTTCGCGTGCGCGCGCTGACGGCGCCGGAGCTGCACGCGCACACGCCGTTTCTGACCGAGCTCTACGGCGACTTTGCCGGCGCCTTCCTGGGAACGATCGGCCGTGACGACTGCCTGCACTACCTTGCTTTCGACGGTGACCGTCCGGTCGCCGCGTCCGGCCTCTGCGTCGCCGGCGCGGCCGGGTATCTGTTCCTGGCCGCGACGCGCGAGGCGGACCGGTCGCGCGGGGCGCAGAACGCGCTGATCGCGGCCCGGGTCCGCGCCGCGCACGCTCGCGGCTGCCGTATCGTGATGGTGGAGACCCTGAGCATTCTGCGGCCGTCGCTCGCCAACCTGGTCCGCCAGGGGTTCCGGGAGTGCTACGACACGCAGGTCTTCGTGTGCGCCCGGTAAGATAGCCGGATGCTCGCCGTCGACGTCCGGCAGCTCACCAAGACCTACGTGGTCCCGGAACGGGAGGCCGGGCTGGGCGCCGCCGTGCACAGCGTGTTCCGGCGCCGCACGCGCGCCGTCGAGGCCGTGGCGGAGATCTCCTTCGCCCTGCAGCCGGGCGAGTTCGTCGGTTTCGTCGGTCCCAACGGAGCCGGCAAGACCACCACGTTGAAGATGCTCTCCGGGCTGCTGCATCCCACCGCCGGCCGGGCGCGGGTGCTCGGCCACGTGCCGGCCCGGCGCGAGCGCGCGTTCCTGCGCCGCATCACGCTGGTGATGGGGCAGCGCAACCAGTTGCTCTGGGACATTCCCGTGATCGACTCGTTCGAGCGCAACCGGGTCGTGTACCGGGTGCCGTCGGCGGAGTATCGGCGGACGCTGGACGAGCTCACCGGCCTGCTCGACCTGGCGCCTCTGCTGGAGCGGCCGGTGCGCAACCTGTCGCTGGGCGAGCGGATGAAGTGCGAGATCGCGGTCGCGCTCCTGCACCGGCCGCAGGTGCTGTTCCTGGACGAGCCCACCATCGGCCTGGACGTGACCATGCAGCGCCGCATCCGCGCGTTCCTTGCCGAGTACAACCGCGCGCACCACACCACCGTGCTCCTGACCAGCCACTACATGGCGGACGTCGAGGCGCTCTGCAGCCGCATCGTCATGATCGACCACGGCCGCATCCTGTTCGACGGCGCGCTGCAGGAGCTGGTCCGCCGCTTCTCGCCGCACAAGACCATCGTGGTCGAGCTGGACCGCGACGCGGCCGACCTGTCGAGCTACGGAGAAGTGGTCGCTTCCGAGGGCGGCCGGCACACGCTGCTGGTGCCCAAGGCCGACACGCCGCAGGTCACGGCGCGGCTGCTCGGCGACCTGCCGGTGAGCGATCTGACGGTGGAGGACCCGCCGATCGAGGACGTGATCGAGCAGGTGTTCGCCGGCGCCCTGGACGGGGAGAAAGGGGCGCGGCCCCGCGACCGCGACTGAGACGATGCTCCGCGCCTATTGGGTCTACCTGAAGACGAACCTCGCGCTGCAGCTCCAGTACCGCGTCGAGCTGGCGATCTGGATGCTGAACCGGATCGTCGAGCCCACGGTCTACCTGGTGGTGTGGCGCACCGTGGCCGCGACGCGCGGCGGGGTCGGCGGCTACGACGCCGCGGACTTCGCCGCCTACTTCATCACCCTGATGGTCGTGAACCAGCTCACCTTCACGTGGATCATCCACGAGTTCGAGTGGCGCGTGCGTACGGGCGAGTTGTCGGCGATGCTGCTCAAGCCGATCCATCCCATCCACGGCGACATCGCCGACAACCTCGCCTACAAGGTGCTCACGCTGGTGATCCTCGTGCCGGCGGCCGTGCTGCTGTCCGTGCTGTTCAAGCCGGCCTTCGAGTTCAGCGCCGCGACGCTCGCCGCGGCGGCGGCAGCCCTGGTGGTCGCCTACCTCATCCGCTTCTTCATCGACTGGGCGTTCGCCCTCAGCGCGTTCTGGACGACGCGCACGGCGGCGATCAACCAGATCTATTTCCTGCTGCTGCTGTTCTGCTCGGGGCGCCTGGCGCCGCTGGAGCTGTTCCCGGGCTGGCTGGAGCGGATCACCTGGTACCTGCCGTTCCGGTGGGCGGTGTGGTTCCCGGTGGAGCTGGCGCTGGGGCGGCTGAGTCCCGACGTGATGGCCGCCGGCTTCCGCATGCAGGCGCTGTGGCTGCTGCTGGGGCTGCTGCTGCTCCGCGTCATGTGGCGGCTCGGCGTCCGCAAGTACGCGGCGGTGGGGTCCTGAGCGTGCACCGGCTGCGGGTGGCATGGACCTTTCTCCGGATCGGCCTGCTGAACGAGCTGGCCTATCGCGCGAACCTGTACCTGCAGGTCCTGCAGTCCGGCGTGGCGGTGGCCGGGGCGATCGGCGGCCTGATCGTGGTGTTCGGCCATACCGACACGCTGCGGGGCTGGGGCCCGGACGAGGTACTGGCCGTGCTTGGCGTGTATCTGCTGATGGGCGCGGCGATGGGCGGCGTGATCGAGCCGAGCATGCAGAAGCTGATGGAGGACGTGCGCCAGGGCACGCTGGACTACACGTTGACCAAGCCGGAGGAGGCGCAGTTCCTGGTCAGCGTGGCCGAGATCCGGGTGTGGAAGCTGGTCGACGTGGCGCTGGGGCTGGCCGTGCTGGGGGTGGCGCTGGCGCGCCGCGGCGCGGCGGTGGGGCTGGGCGAAGTGGGCCTGTTCGCGCTGATGCTGCTGGCCGGCGGCGCGATCGTCTACAGCTTCCTGCTGGCGATGGCGGCGGCGTCGTTCTGGTTCGTGCGGATCGGCAACATCCTGGTGATCTTCAGCGACCTGTATCAGGCGGCGCGCTGGCCGATCGGCATCTACCCGGGGTGGCTGCGGATGCTGCTCACGTTCGTGGTGCCGGTGGCGATCGCCATCACGGTGCCGGCCGAGGCGCTGGTCGGCCGGCTGACCGGCAGCCGCGTGCTGCTGGCATGGGGCGTGGCGGCCGGCGCCCTGGCCGCGGCGCGGTTCGTCTGGATGCGCGGGCTGCGCCACTACTCGGGGGCGTCGGCATGAGCGAGGTCGGCAGCCGACCTCGCTGTGCTGTGCGTCAGTTCCGACATGCGAGCGTGATGATCTCCGGGCTCGCGTCCAGGACCCGACTCCGGTCCCAGTCGCCAAACTGCTCCTCGATCACGAAGCCGGCCTCGTGGAGGAACGCCCAGAGCGTGTCCCGATCGAGGAACCGCAGGGTGCCGTGGCTTTGCTCCTGCCGGGCCCAGCCGGCACTGGTATACGTGGTCGTGAAACGGACGATATCGCCTGAGACCGGTGGTTCGACCTCTTTCTCGAGCCGCACGGCTTCGCCATCAGCGCCTGTGAAGTCGACTCCGTGCTCGGGAGTCCACCGTTCCCAAGCCCGAGCGAGAGGGTTGCGGGTCTCGAACGCCAAGACACCATCGACGGCGAGTGCGGCATGGATCGAGGCGAGCGAGGCACGGATCAGGTCATCCTCGACCAACTGCTGAAACGCATGCCCGGTCATCACGGCCAAGTCGAACTCCCGCTCCCATGCGACCGTCGTCAGGTCGCCCGGGACCCACTCGATATCGGAGCGCGTCCGCGCCACGTCGAGCATCCCCTGACCCGGGTCGAGTCCGACCAATCGCCCCGTGTGCCCCTTCTCACGCGCCCAATGCAGCAGCGCACCCGTACCGCAGCCGATGTCGAGCACGGCCTTCGCCGACATCACCAGCGGCAGGTAGAAGCGAAAGTCGGCGCGACTCTCCCGCCCGCAGTACGGGTCGTACAGAGCAGCCAGATGCGGCTCCGAGAACTTCCGTTCGACCACAGCGCATTCTACGCGTCCCGCGGGCGCTGCGCGCAGAAAAAACCGAGGATTCTTGCCGCAGGGTCTTGACGGGGTTTCGCTCCTGCGAGGTGGCCGGCCAGCGCACGGACGCGCCCCTTCCGGCCTCCCGGAAGCTCGGATGCCCGTTCGGCCGCCCGGCACCCCCTTCAGCCCCCGCTGATCGTGGATCGCCGGCCCGTCCCGGACTAGTAAGGAAGTTCTATCTGAAAACAGGTAGTACATTTACCCCATGAAAACCGCCACTCTTGCGACCGCTGCCCGCCCCGCGATCACCTCCACCATCGGCGTGCTCTCCGACCGCGCGCTGCTGCGTCAGACCAGCGCGCTGGTCCGCCACGAACGCCACCTGCAGGGCGCCATCATCGACCACCTGGCCGAGATCGAGGCCCGGCGGCTCTTTCTGCGGCGGGGCTGCTCCAGTCTGTTCGACTACGCGGTGCGCGAGCTCGGCTACAGCGACGCTGCCGCGGCGCGGCGCCTTGGCGCCGTGCGGCTGTGCGCCGACCAGCCGGGCGCGCGCGAGCGGCTGCGCGACGGATCGCTGACGCTCAGCGCCGCCGCCGAGCTGCAGTGGGCGTTCGACCGGCAGCGGCGGCGCGGCGCGATCGCCGGCACCGCGTCGATCGCGCCGACTGGGGTGGTGGCGCCGAGGGGTGACGCGCCGGGTGCATCGCCCTCGGAGGCTGCGGCGGCCGGGGCCGCGGCGGCGGACTCGGCACCGGCCGCCGGTGCGGTGGGGTCAGCCCCGGCCGAGATCGCGCCGGCGCTAGCCCGCATAGCTCACCAAGGGGGATAGACACGGGGTGGTATTTGTGGTATTTGCAATTGGTACCAACAAATACAAAGCCACAAGGAACCACCCCGTGAATACACACCGTACTACAGATCATCTGGTTTTCGAAGGCCTCGGACGGCGCTCGGTGGTGGGTGCGTTTGACGGCGGTCGACTCACATCGGACAGCGGTGTACTGCTGCTGCGCGAAGCCGACCGGCTCTTTGGCGTCACCGCCAGACTGGCGGCCTGCTTCTGTGATCATCGCGATCGCACGCGGGTCGAGCATGGCCTGCCGACCCTGATCGCACAGCGGGTGCTGGGCTTGGCGATGGGCTACGAGGATCTGAACGACCATGACCGACTGCGTGACGACAGCGCTCTGGCGCTGGCCAGTGGTTGCACCGATGTGAGCGGCGAGCAACGGGTGCGCGAACGTGACCGCGGGCACGCCCTGGCCGGTTCGAGCACCTTGAACCGGCTGGAGCTGGGCGAGCCGGCGACCGCGGAGTGTGATCGCTACAAGAAGATCGTCGCCGATGGCGAGAAGATCGACACGCTTCTGGTCGATCTGTTTCTGCACAGCGAGCGGCGAGCGCCACAGCAGGTAGTGCTGGATCTGGATGTGACCGACGACGCGCTACACGGAACTCAGGAAGGCCGGTTCTTCCATGGCTACTACGGCCATTACTGTTATCTGCCGCTGTACCTCACCTGTGGCGAGCACGTGCTGCGATGCCGGCTGCGCCGCGCCGACGGCGACCCCAGTGACGGGGCCGTGGAGGAACTGGCAGCGGTAGTGGCGCAGATCCGCCAACGCTGGGCTGATACGAAGATCCTGGTGCGTGGCGACTCGGGATTCTGTCGTGAACAGATCATGGCTTGGTGTGAGGGGCAGGGCGTTGATTACGTGCTCGGCTTGGCGCGCAACGCACGTCTACAGAAGCGTATCGACAAGGCGCTGCGCAAGTCGCGGCGACGCGGCGCGGCGACCGGGCAGGCGTCGCGGCGGTTCCGGGAGTTCCGCTACCGGACGCTCAACTCCTGGAGCAGGTGCCGCCGGGTCGTGGCCAAGGCCGAGTGGCTGCCTGGCGCCGGCGGTGGCAATCCGCGCTTCGTGGTAACCAGCCTCGACCGCCACACGATTGCCAAGCAGGTCCTCTACGAACAGCTGTACTGCGCCCGTGGCGACATGGAGAACCGGATCAAGGAGCAGCAACTGTGGCTGTTCGCCGACCGCACCTCGGCGGCGACGATGCGCGCCAATCAGTTGCGGCTGTACTTCTCGGCGTTTGCCGGCATCCTGATGACGATCCTGCGCCGCGCGGGACTGCAGGGAACCGCACTTGCCGACGCACGTTTCGACACGATCCGCTCGCGGCTGATCAAGCTGGCTGGACGGATCACGGTGTCGGTGCGCAGGGTGCGGATTTCGTTCTCGTCGGTCTATCCGCTGCAGGAGCTGTTCGTACAGGCGCTCACGGCCCTGCGCGCCGCCCCCGTGTGCAGCGCCCCGGAGCGTGTCGCACCCGGATAGCGCCCCGCCGCACTGACCACGAAACTCACCGCAGGCCGTCCAGGAGAGGTGTGCTCAAATACGCGGCTTCAGCTCGTGTGATCACCAATTACGAAGCTGTCGACGGCACTTGGCACAAACCACAGACGCTGCGTCGCCCCAGCTCCCCCTCTTGCTCTCTGAAAAGCCCGGCGCCGTCGACTTAGGCCCACGATCACGCCAGCCGATCGACTTGGTGAGCGAAGCGGGATAGCCGTCTCCGCCTGGTGGTCGATCGCCGACGTGGCTTCATCGAACACCAGGATCCGGGAGTCTCGGAGCAGCACGCGAGCGATCGCCAGGCGCTGTCGCTGTCCGCCTGACATCTGCCGGCCGCCGGCGCCGACCACCGTGTCGAGCCGGTCGGGAAGCGAGCGCACGAAGTTGTCGATCTTCGCGGCTTCGCACGCCGTCCACAGGGCCTCGTCGGGCGGGTCGTTCTCGATCCCGAGGCAGAGATTCGACCGGAGCGTCCCCGTGAAGAGGATGGGCTCCTGCCTCACCACGCCGACATCCCGGCGCAGCGCCGCGAGCGGAAAGGATGCGATGTCGCTGCCGTCGAGCTCGATCCTGCCGGCGCCCGGGCGATAGAAGCGGAGCAGCAGGCTGATGATCGTCGACTTGCCGGCGCCGCTTGGCCCGACGAGTGCGATCTTCTCGCCGGCCGTCACGTCCAGGCTGAGTCCAGTCAGCACGTCGCTGCGCCCCGCGTAGCCGAACGTGACCCCGTCGAACCGGATCGTCCCGCGTTCTATCCGCCGGCCGGACGGGGTGCCTTCGACCTCGGTGGGCAGCTCCAATGTGCTGAGATACCGGTCGATGCCGGCCACCCGCTGCTGACTCATCACGCCGGCGAAGTTGATCGTGGCCAGCGCGGCCCTGGTCATCGCGAAGTACTCGACCAGCGCCACGAATCCGCCGACGGTGAGCTCTCCGCTGCCGATCAGGAGGACTCCCATTCCCAGCAGGGCGAGGTGGGCGAGCAGGGAGATGGCCTCCGTCCATCGCTCCGAGGTGAACGTCGCTCGGGCGACTCCGACCTTGAAGCGGATGAGCTCCATCCAGTGACGGACGAATCGCCGGTTGACGGTGGCCTCGGCGCTGAGCAGCCGGATCTCGGGCAGCCCGGTGACGATCTCGTAGATCCATGAGCCCACGACTCCGTAGCGGCCGCGGAGCTCGCGCGCCTGCGCGCCCGCTTTCCCTCCGAAGCGACGCGTGGATACGCCGACGCGGGGAGCGTCACGGCCATCAGCACGAGCGCGTGCCAACTGATGGTCGCCACGGCGGCGGTGCACACGGCGATCAGCACGCAACCGCTGATAATGCGGATGATCTCCCCCAGCATCCGATGCGCGTGACCGGAGTCGTAGTGGATGGTGGTGAACAGGTCGCTGGTTCTGGAAGTGTCGAGGATCTTGGACTCAAGCCTCAGCACGACGTCGTGAATCCGCAGCCGTGACCGGTACCAGAAGTCCCGCTGCAGGGAGACCTGCGTCAGCCGCTCCAGCAGGAAGAGCACCTGGTCGGCGGCGAAGAGCATGAGGAACCCCGCGGCGATCGCGCCCAGCAGCTCCACCTGGCGGTGCAGGATCACCTCGTCGACGATCAGCCCGAAGACGTACGGGTAGGCGCCGCGCAGGAAGGAGGCCGCCACCATCGCCACGAACAGGTTCACGAAGGTGAGCAGCGCCGGCCGCACCCATCTCCAGACGCCGCGGATCCGCCAGAGGCGGCCTTGGCTCGCCGCCAGATCCGACATCAGAGCCTGCGCGTCTGCAACGCCTGCAGAACCGAGCTCGTGCCGACCGCAACGTCGATCTCGGTCGCGGCGCCGGCCTTTGGCAGCTTGCCGCTGTCGGGGTCGATCGAGGCGAGGATCCTGGCGGACCAGTTGGTGCCGTCGCGGGCGCCGTCCGTCACTGACGCGTCGATGACTCCGCCGTCATGTCGCCAGACGGCTCTCGTGCCGACCTCGAGGGGCGCGGAGACGATCGCGACGATCTCGACGGTGCCGTCGGACTCGACGCGGGTGATCCGGGCCGCGGCGGTTGCGAAATCCGTGAGCTCCACCCTGGTTGCCAGGGCATACAGCCCGTACGAGGCTCCGAGAGTCACGGCCAGCGCCAGGAGCGGCGTCCGGATGCCGATGAACCGGCCGAACCTGCGGAGGATACCCACGCGCCGTGGGTCCATGTAGGAAGACGGCCGACCGGTCACGTTTCGCTCCGGGAAAATGCAGGGCGACGTGCGGCGGTCGCCGGCGACAACTGGCTCAAACTCCGCCCATGATACGCTGCGGGTAGTGTCGAGAGTTCCATTCACCGACTGTATGCGGCCGCCTTCCGCGGAAGATCATGCGGCACGTTCCGACGGGAACCAGACGTGGTCGCGTCTCAGGGATGCCGGTGTTTGCCCGACGTGCCGCGAGATCGAGACCGGTGCTGCGACGGCAGACGAGGACGGTCGCCTGATCTTCGACGACGAACGATCATTCGCCGTTCTGGAGCGGTTTCCTCGTGGCTTGGGCCACACCATCGTGATCGCCAAGCCCCATATCGCGGACATTACGGATCTGCCGGATCCGCTTGGGTGTCACCTGATGACGTTGATGGTGCGCTTGGCGCGAGCCCTGGCGGAGGTCACGGGCTGCGAGAAGGTGTATCAGGTCACCATGTGCTCGGGACCTCTGTCCCACTTGCACTTCCAGCTGATACCGCGTCTGCCGGGGGAACAGATCGGAGGTGGCGTGTTCTCGACCGAGCGTATGGTCCTGGAGTCGCCAGGACCGCTGGCCGGTGCGATCAGGGCAGCGCTGAAGCGGTGAGTCGCGCCAGCCTCCTCCGACTGGTGCCTGGCACGCATCGACGATCAGCCGGCCGGCTCCCGCGCTGACCGATGCTCGGCGTGGCGGTGGCGTTGGCGGTGATGAGCCGCGCACAGGAGCCTGAGGTTGGCCCGCTCCGCGCCGCCGCCGCGGGCAAACGGGATGCGGTGATCGATCTCCAGCAGATGCCGTGACGCCTAGCGGCGTCCGGTGCGAGGGTCCACATAGGAGCAGCGCCCGCCGTCCCGCTGCCACACCTCCCGTCGCACTGCCTTCGGGATCGCCCGGCCCGAGGCGCGCGACGTGGCCGCCACAGCGCTGACGCCGGCCCCCCGCGCGGAACGCTCGCTGTTCGACGGTGCCGGCGCCTTCGCATCTCGCAGCGTCTTCGGCGCCGGAGGAGGTGGGCCGGCAGGCTTGGCGCGCGGCTGCATCACCGAACGCTTCCACGCGTGCGCCGGCAAATCTCGCGGCGGCTCCGGCGCCGAAGTTCGCTCGGCGCTGTCCGACTGGCTGCCGGCAGGGCGACGGGCACGCCGCGGCGGCCGGGCGGGGTCGTGGCGGTCGAGCCCCTCCTTGACCAACCGCCCGACGAGCTGTCCCAGCGTCATGCGCGGATCGACGTGCGACAGCAACCCCTTGAGTTGCTCCATGCCGCGCTGGCACTCGGTGTCGATGACCGCCTTCAGCTCCCAGCGCTCCGCGTCCAGCGGCCGCAGCCGGTCGGCCGGCGCCGCCAGGTCGGGGTCCACCCCGGCCAGCATCCGCATGACCTCCCGTGAGCTCTTGCCGACCGCCTCGTCCACCAGCGCCTTCCGTGCCGAGAGGTCCAGTTCCGGCGGCGGCGCCTTCGCAGGAGCCGCCGGAGGCGAGCCGCTCGGCTGCCTGGCCGGCCCCGCCGCCACCACGGCTTTCGGCGCCGGACCGGTACTGGTCGCGGGGGCACCGCGCGCGGCCCGCCCTTGCTGACGATCGCGGCGATCGAACGCTGACTGCAACTGCGCCGCCGCATCCAGCGTCAGCGAGCCGTCGCGCAGCCGCTCACGGGTGCCCGCTACCTGAGCGCACAGCTTCATGGCGCCGATCCGCCGATACGTGGCGCCGTCGCTGTAGCCGAGCCCGTGCTTGACGTAGTCGAACAGGCTGGAGAAGCCGCGGCGCAGGTGCAGCGCGCGCGTCTCGATCTCCAGCAGGTGGTCGATGACGAAGACCTGGAGCTGACGATCGAGCTGCGCCAAGGTGCCGGTCTGCGCCAGCAGTTGGTCGTCGGAGAGGCCGGCAACGGCGGTCTCGGGAATTGCGGTCCGCGCGTTTGACATGACTTAAATATAATATATAAAAATAAATAAGTCAAGTATTCTGCTGTAGATGGAGGCGTTCCGGGCAGTCCCGACAGCCGTGTCCCGGCCGCGTGGGTGGCGGCCTGCGTGGGCATACCTCGAGGGGGCACGGGGAGCGGGACTGAACGACGTTAGCAGCGGCCCCCCCGATTTTCGGAAGCGTCGCCGGGTCGCCGTCCCGATGTCCACGCGAGGTTGGGGGCAGGCGAGGGGCGAACTCGGGTAGGGTTCACGAGATGGCTTCGTTCTCCGTGGATTCCGTTGGCGAGATCCGGCACACACTCGGTCAGCACACCGCGGTCACGCGGGCCGGCAACGGCGACATCCTGGCGATGTACGGCGACTTCACCGACCAGATGGAGGGCCAGACCGGCTACCTGGTCCGGTCCCGCGACGGCGGTGAGAGCTGGGGCGAGCCGGAGCTGGCGCTGCGGCCGCGCTGGTGGCGCGGCGGAACCCACACTTCGCTCGGCATGCAGACGCTCAGCGACGGCCGCATCCTGCTGCCGTGGACCCACGGGGACAGCCTCAAGCACAACCCCACGGGCCGGACCCGCTTCGTGTGCCTGCGCTCCGATGACCACGGACGGAGCTGGCAGGGGTGGGACGAGCACGCGCTGCCGTTCCATCGTGTGTCGCCCTACGGCACCATCGTGGAGCTTGCCGACGGCACGCTGCTCTGCCCGGCTCATGGACAGCTTGGCCGTGACCGCGGTTACCTCGGCACCTGCTTCGTGCTGCGCTCGTCCGATCGCGGCGTGACGTGGGGCGACCACAGCTTCATCTGCCACGACCACCCCAACGGCGCGAGCGAGACCGACGTGACCCTGCTGCCCGACGGCAGGCTGCTGGCGCTGATCCGAACCGTGGGGTTTCCGGACGAACGGCCGGCCTCCGCGGGCGAACTGCCCGCGTCGAAGGTGCACTGGGTCGACTACGCGCACTCCGAGGACGGCGGCCGCACCTGGAGCGAGCCGCAGCGCACGGACGTGGTCGGCCAGAACATGAACGCCTGGGTCACGGCGCGGGGGACGTTGATCGCCGCCTGCCGCGGGATCGACGGCACCAGCCTGTTGCGGGAGGAGCAGATCCGGCCCGAGAGCCGCCGGTACAGCGAGCAGACCGGCTACGGCATTCACTTCTTCACGGCGGAGGCTCCCGCCGACGGCTCACGTTGGCGCTACCGGTTCACGCTTCCCGATCCGAGCGGGCTGCGCTACAGCGCCCACCATCAGTCGGGGGAGCCGTCGATGTGCAACCTGCCCGACGGCCGCGTCATGGTGGTGTACTACTCCTACGATGAGTCGATCTTCTGCGGACTCGCCGACGAGAACTGCCTGAATCCGCTGATCCGCGCCGAGATGGAACGCATTCCGCACGTGTTCAAGCGCCGCCCCTGCCGAGCGATGCTCACCGAAACCGCCGACGCCGGCTGAGGTGGAGCCCCCGGCGCTCCAAAGAAGAGCTGCCCCCGAGGCGGGAGACCTCGGGGGCAGCCGCGCGAGCGAAGCCGCCCTCATCGGCGGCCACTCCGCTCAGCGCTTGACCTTGAAGTTGTAGGTGCGGTTGTAGATCACCTCCAGGTCGATGGCGCCGGCGCTCTTCACCTCGCCGATGAAGTCGTCCCACTCATCCATCGGCCGGCGGCCGGTGATGAACAGGTCGACGTTCTCCAGCACCGTGTCGAGCGTGCTGGTCTTCAGATCGGCCACCTTGCGCTGCTCGTCGACCGAGAAGGGCAGCGGGAACTTGCCGATCACGTTGCTGTCCTGCTCCAGCTCGGCGATCTTCGCCGTCGTAAACGCGAAGGCCGGTGACGGCCAGCGCTGCGCGTCGCCGTCGAACAGGTGGATCTGGTACAGCGCCCAGCGCGGCCACACCTGGTACAGGCTGTAGTACTGCACCTCGCGCTTCTCCTCCGGCGTGACCTTGGTGACGTCTCCTTTCACGTCGTCGCGCTCGCGAAGTGCCTTCCAGCGCCCGTCCCGCTCGTAGAACTCGGGCGTGTTGCCGGTGTACTCCGGCCGCACGTCGACCTCACCGCCTACCAAGTCGTAGTGCTCGCCTTCCAGGCCGTAGTTCGTCCACCGGACTCCCTCCTCGGAGTAGAGCCAGTCGACGAACGCCAGCGTCTTGGCCAGCTTCGTGGGGTCGGACTCCAGGGCCTTGCTCACCGCCAGGCCGTCCGGGTCCAGCGAGCTGCCGGACAGCGGCTGCGCCAGCGGAAGGCTGATGCGATCGCCCAGGAACAGCGGATAGACCTCCGGCCACCACTGCTCGCGCAGGCCGTTCACGGACCATTCGTGCCAGCGCAGGATGTTCGCGTGGCGGTTGATCTGGTAGGCCGAGAAGGGCGCCAGGGTGTGGCGGCCGTCCTTGTTCGGGGCCGCCTCGAACAGCTTCTGCCAGTCCCGGTAGTTCTCGGTGATGTAGGTCTGCGAGATGAGCTTCTCGTCATACAGCCCCTTGACGTACTCGACCGCCTCCTTGAAACGCGGATGCAGCGCCGTGTACAGGAACTGGTCCTCGTCGCGGAAGTAGTTGATGTCGATGTCGCCGATGCCCATCGAGTTCAGCGTCGCCTGCAGCGCGGTGTTGGCGCCGTTGGCGATCCCCCGCCAGTAGAGGCCGACGATCGGGTAGATGTCAGGCTCCATGTCCCGGAACTGCGTGGCGACCTCGGCCAGCTCATCCAGCGAGCCGGGCACCGGCAGGCCGCTGCGCTCGACGAGCTGGTCCTCGTTGTAGCCCCACTGGATGTCCTTGTCGTTCTGAGTCGAGAACTTGGGAGCCATGTACAGCGATCCGTCGATCAGCGTGTAGGCGAAGCGGTACTGCTCGTAGCGGTCCAGCCAACTCCGCAGGTTCGGCATCCAGTCCAGGTAGTCGGCCAGGTTCAGGAAGCCTCCGAACGTCCCGTACTCGAAGCTCTCACTGGCCGTGACCTGCGCCAGGTCCGGGATGTTGCCCATGGCCAGCGTGATCTGCTTCTTCTCCGGGTACGGCACCTCGTTGAAGGTGAGCTGGACGTTCAGGGCTTCCTGCACGTCGATCCATAGGAGCTGACCCTCGGAGGGGTACCAGTACTTCGGACCGAGCATCGTGAGCTCGAGCGTCTCGTCGAACGGCATCGAGACGTCCGCCAGGTCCACGCCCATGCCGGCGGCCGCCTCCGTGGCGGCCTCGCCCTGGCCGTCGGCCCAGGCTCCGGCCCCGGCGAGCACGAGCCCCGCGGCGATCAAAACGAAGATTCGGAATCGGGGAGCGATCATGTCGCACCTCCTGTGATGTGGTTGGAGTGGATTCGAGGTCGGGCGCGCCTCCGCGGAGGCCCCCTCGGCCATCGGTGTGATTTCATCGCGCGCACCTTTGCATGGTCACCCGCGGATGGCACCGATCATCGTGCCCTTGATCAGGTACTTCTGCGCGAACGGGTAGATGAGGACGATCGGGACGAGGGTAAGCACCATGATCGAGGCGCCCAGGATTCGCTGCACCGGCGGTTCGCTCAGGTAATAGCCCTTGTAGAAGCCGATGCCGGTGATCTCGTACGCCGCCTCCCCCTCGATGACGAAGTCGCGGAGCACGAGCTGGATCGGATACCTGGCCGCGTCGTCAAGGTAGATCAGCGCCGCGAACCAGGCGTTCCAGTTCATGATGAAGAAGTAGACGGTCATGGTGGCGAACAGCGCCGAGCACAGCGGCAGGTAGATCCGCACCAGCACCACCAGGTCGTTGGCGCCGTCGATCTGCGCCGACTCCTCCATCTCGTTCGGGATCTGCTGGAAGAAGGTGCGCATCATGATCATGTGCCAGGCGGAGAATGCGGTCGGCAGCACGATCGCCCACACGGTGTTGACCAGCCCCAGGTTGAGCACCAGCAGGTAGGTGGGAATCAGGCCGCCCGAGAAGAACATGGTCAGCGCGATGTAGACGACGATCGGCCCCTTGAAGCGCAGGCGGCGTTTCGACAGGGGGTAGGCCGCCAGCGTGTTGAGGACGAGCGCGGCGCAGATCCCCGTGGCCGTGTAGTAGATGCTGTAGCCGAAGCCGCGCAGGGTCCTGCTCCACCCCAGGATGAAGCCGTAGATGTCGAAGCTGGCCGTCTTGGCCCACGCGGCCAGGGCGTAGCGATACTCCGGCTCGACCTGCGCCGGGTGGGAGAGCGAAATCTGCAGGATCTCCAGGAACGGGTACACGGTGAGCAGCGCGAACACGCCGAGCAGCGTGGCGTTGAGCACGTCGAACCCGCCGGAGAGCGCCCGTGATCTGATCTCAGTCCGCACGCACGCGCTCCTTCACCACAGCCGGTACTCGCTGACGCGGCGGCTCACGGTGTTGGCGGTGAGCAGCAGGATCAAGTTCAGCACGGCCAGGAAGAATCCGCTGGCGGTGCCGAAGGTCCAGTCGGCGCCCAGCAGCCCCTTGCGGTAGATGTAGGTCTGGATGACGTCGGCCACGTCGTAGGTGATCGGCCGGTAGAGCAGCAGGATCTTCTCGAAGTTGGCGTGCACGATGCCGGGGATGCGCAGGATGAGAAGGATGGCGATCGTCGGCCGGATGCCGGGCAGGGTGACGTGCCAGGCGCGCCGCACCCGGTTGGCGCCGTCGATCGTGGACGCCTCGTAGAGCTGCGGGTCGATGCCGGACATCGCCGCCAGGTAGATGATCATGCCGAAGCCGGTCGTCTGCCAGATCTCGGAGCCGATGTAGATGGGCAGGAACCACGGCCGCTCGACCATGAAGTAGATCGGCTGTCCGCCGGCCAGCACGATGAGCCCGTTGACGAGGCCGCTGTTGGGGTCGAGCAGATCGATGATGATGCCCGCGATCACCACCATCGAGACGAAGTTCGGGATGTACAGAAAGGTCTGTACCGTGCCCTTGTAGATCCGGTGCCGCAGCTCGTTCAGGAGCAGCGCGAACAGGATCGGCGCCGGGAAGCCGAAGACCAGGCTGCTGATCCCGAACTTCAGGGTGTTGAGGAACGCAACCCAGAAGTGGTCGTCCTCGAACACGCGGATGAAGTGCTTGAGCCCCACCCACGGGCTGCGCCAATAGCCCAGGAACGCGTTGAACTCCTTGAAGGCGATCGTGATCCCGTACATGGGGATGTACAGAAACACCAGGATGTGCACGAGCGGCACGAGCAGCATCAGGTAGAGCCAGCGGTCGCGGACCAGGTCCGCCCGCAGGCTTGCGCCCCTGGTGGTACGGATGCCGAGCTCGACGATTCCCGTCCGCCGCCCATCCATACCGCGTGCCCTCACGCCGCTGCCGGAATCTCCAGCAGGCTCACGCTCTGCGCCGGCAGGCACAGGGTGAGACGGCACCGGTCGCCTTCGGGTTCCACGGCGATGCCGCCCGCGTGCGGCTGCGGCCGTTCGAGACTCCGCAGCTCCGCGAGCTGCTCCGGCGCGAGTTGCCCCGGCCGTCCCATCGCTTCCCACGCGCGGAAGGTGTTGCCGTGCTCGCGGTCCAGCAGGAACCAGGAGGCCTCGTCGGGGCGCAGGGCGCCGTGCGCGTCGAGCCGAATCCGCACCTCCTCGGCTGCGCATGCCGGCTCGGGCCCTTCTGCGAAGTGGTAGAGCAGGATGCGGAGCGAGCCGTCGGCGCCGCGGGTGGCGAGTCCCGCCACGCGGTCGCCCGCGCCGGCGCCGCCGAGGTCGAGGCGCTCGTCACCGAGGCGGGCCAGCATCTCGTACACGGCCCAGATCGGCTTCAGCACCGGGCCTCCGGTCAGCACCGAGCGGTTGCCCAGGAACGTGCCGCGGCTCACCTCGTAGGCGAAGCCCCAGTACAGGATCAGGTCCGGTGTCTTGCCGCGCTCGGGGCCGAGCTCCGGCCGCCAGTGCTCCAGCGCCACCAGGCCGGTGACCAGCTTGGCCAGGAACAGGCCGGCGTACTCCGTGTCGCGCAGCTCCATCGCCCGGAAGTGGCGGGTGCCCCACGCGTAGCGGCCGATCAGGCCCCACTCGTTGAGATGGAACGGCACCTCCAGGATCCGCGGGAAGGTGCGCGCGTACGCCCAGTACTCCTCGACCCAGCGCACCAGGTCGCCCACGTAGGGGAACACCAGCGGGAAGTTGCTGGTCTCGTCGGCGCTCATGGCGTAGCGGTGCGAGGAGACGTAGTCGATTCGGACGGGGCCGCCGCTCACCTGGTCGCTGCCGCGCCCGACGTGCTCCAGGAACTGGCCGAGGGCGGCCGTCCACATCGCTGGGCCGCCCACGCGCAGCCGCGGGTGCACGCGCGTGACCGCGGCGACGAAGTGGTCGTACAGCAGGTTGTGCACCCAGCCCGGCATGCGGTCCGGCTCGTTGTAGCACTCGAAGTACCAGGACAGGACCTCGTCCTCTCCATAGCGCGCAAGCAGGTGCTCAGTGAAGGCGCTGATGAGGGCCGTCCACTTGGTGAAGTCGTTCACGGGAACCGGACCCGACGGGGCGCGCAGCAACGACGGCACCCGGTCCATCTCCACGATCGGCCTGATGCCGGCGGCGACCCAGCGATCGTAGACCTGGTCCATGATGGAGAAGTCGTAGACCGGGCGGCCGGCGTCGTCCTCGTGGTAGATGCCGCCGCCCATCGGGATGCGCTCGGTCTCGCCCTCGCCGACCGGCGCGAAGTCGGCCATCTCGTCGGAGAGGGCGTGGTGGTTGCGCAGGTAGCGGACGGCGCCGGTCTCGCCGATGCGCTCGAACAGGTGCTCGGCGGCGCCGGACCGGGTGTCCTGGTAGAGGTGGTCGCAGCCGAGGGCCTGCCAGAACTTCGGCTGCGGCGTGCCGGGGCCCGCCGCGTCGATCGACAGCTCCCGCATCGAGCCTCCTTCGGCGTCGTCCGGTGGTGAGGATCAGTCTGCGAACCGGTACGCGTACACCGTAGCACGGTTCACGGCGAGCCTGAGCGCCACGCGCTGGCCCTGCAGGCGGGAGAGGTCGCCGCCGCCTTCCCAGGACACCGGATGGCGCACGGCGTCGCCGTAGAACGGCTCGGATGCCGCGAGCCCGAAGCCGCCGATCTCCCGTCCGTCGCCGTCGAGAACGGCCACCCGCACCGTGCCGCCCATCTCCAGCCCGGCCTCCCAGCGGTACCCGTAGTAGCTGCGGGCGTTGAGATACAGACGTTTGCCGGAGACGGTCACCGGCGTGGTCACGATCTCACCCCCGCGCAGCTCCAGACCTCCGCCGCCGGCGCCGTAGGAGAAGGCCGAGCCGCCGCTGAGACCGGCGAACCGGTCGCGCTTGATCACAGCCACCCCCAGGGAGCCGAACTTGCCGTCGGCCGGCGTCCGGCGTCCGGTGTAGTAGAGCAGCATGTCGTCGCCGGCGAAGATGGGGCTGTTGACGGCCATGTCGATCTGGTCCTCGTCGAACGCTCCCTCGTCTCCGCGGGCCAGCCACGGCTCCTCGCGCCGCGGGCGCTCCCACACGGTGCCGTCGCGGCTTGAGAGCAGGTAGGCCTGACACCATCCCTCGCGCGTCGAGACGCTCGAGTAGATGCCGGCGTGCTGGTTGCCGTAGGGGAAGCAGTTCATGAAGTGCGCCTGCATGGTCGAGCCGTAGTCGTCCGCCTCGTCCAGGGGGAACGGCTTCCACGGCACGCTCCAGTGCAGGAGGTCCGGGCTGGAGGTGAGGTACGGGTTGCGCACCCGCAGACCGTGCCGGTTGGTCTGGCCGCGCAGGCAGGTGAGCAGCCACCGGGAGTTGACGGGGTCCCGGCGCAGGCAGGTCGCGTCGTTGATCCCTTCCAGGACCTTCGTGGGAGGAGCGGTCCAGCGTATGCCGTCCGGGCTGGTCAACAGGACGTGCACGTGACGGCTCTCGCCGAGCCGCCAGGCACAAGTGAGCAGCTTGTAGCGGCGCTCGGGATCCGGTTCGTCCGGGTCGATGACGACGTTGGGGCTGTCGAAGTGGGTGAGGTCCGCGGTCGCAGGGGTATCCGGCCCGAGGTAGCGGCCGCCCCGCTCCGCGGTCAGGCCGGCTCGTGATTCGCCCCCGTAGACGTGCGAGACGTCGCCGTCGACCATCAGGACGATGTTGGTGGCGGCATGCTCGCCGAGCGCCCACATGCCCAGGTCGGGTTTCTCCCAGGCGATGCCGTCGCGCGACTCCGCGTAGCACAGCGTCACGGGAAGCCGCTCGTCCTTCGCCATGTAGCCGGTGCTGTACCAGAGCTGCAGCATGCCGTCCTCGGGGCGCCGCAGCACCGTGCCCCAGGCGTTGATCTGGTCGCCCTCCCAGGGACGATCGGGACGCACCACCGGCTCCGGCCGGCGGCGCGGGCGGCCGTTGACCGGCGTCAGGTTGGTGACGCTCGCCACGTCGTGGTCATCCAGGAACAGGTGCAGCCCCGGGTCGTGCGTGCGGTCGTCGATCGGCGGTGTGTTCTCGGAAGTCATCGCTTCAGCCTCCCATAGCAGTGCAGTCGCGTAGCGCCGTCATCCGGTCCGCCCGGAAGGCGCCGGTTCGGGACCGGCACTTAGTGTGCACCAGCGGCACGGCCGTCGTACGACGACGATCGACCCGGAGGCCGGCATGGGGTGAGCATGGCGCCGCGGGCCGTGCGCGACGGTGGAGCACCGCGCCGGTGGGGCCGCTGGTGGCGTACTCGTCGCCGACCCACGTAAGATCGGGTTCCAGGGGCAAGGGCGGAACATGACGGATCGATCGGGGAGGGTGACCGAGCGGGACATCTCGTTCTTTCAGGAGCAGGGCTACATGCGCTACGAAGGGTTCTTTTCCGCCGGCGAGATGAGCGAGCTGCGCGAGGCGATAGATCGTGCGATCGGGGACAACCGAGCGCGCATCACGGGTGCTGAAGGCGGCGGGCGCGTATCGGAGGAGTACGAGCGCGTATTCAACCAGATGGTCAACCTGTGGACGGACTGTCCGGCCGCGAAGACGTTCGCCCTCCACGCCGAGCTCGCCGAGGCCGGGCGGCGACTGTCCGCCTGCCGTCACGTGCGCATCTACCACGACCACGCCATGGTCAAGCCGCCGGGCCAGAGCAGCCGGGCGACCAACTGGCACCAGGACGCGCCGTACTGGCGGATGGCCCCGGTCGGTTCGTTCTCCGCCTGGATCGCCGTGGACGACGTCACCGTGGAGAACGGCTGCCTGCACTTCGTGCCGGGATCGCACCGCTACGGCCGCCAGGAGCCGATCTCGCTCACGGTGGAGGGGGAAAGCATCATCGACCGGATGCAGGAACAGGGGTTCTCGGTGGCCGAGCCGGTCTCCATGGAGATGGCCGCCGGCGGCGTCACCTTCCACCACGGCTGCACCTTCCACTACGCCGGGCCGAACCGCACCGGCACACCGCGGCGGGCCTTCGCGATCATCTACATTCCTGACTACGTGACGTTCACCGGCGGCAACGATGCGGCCGGCGCGGCGGACGAGATGAGGGCCGGCGGCCCGTGGGACCATCCGGTCCATCCGATCCTGGCCGGCGATCCCTGATCGGGAGCGACCGATGTACTTCGATGCCAGCCTGGACCCCTACAAGATCGAGTTCCTGCGGCCGGACGAGCTGCGCGGGCGGATCGATGCCTGCCCGGTGGCGTTCGTCCCGCTCGGCACCCTGGAGTGGCACGGCCATCACAACCCGATCGGGCTGGACGCGCTGAAGGCGCACGGCGTCTGCCTGCACGCGGCGAAGCGGCTGGGCGGCGGCGTGGTGCTGCCGCCGTGTTACGACACCGGGCTGGTCACCCCGATGTACCAGAAGGAGCCGCAGCACTTCGGCAGCCTGATGACCATGCACCTGACCTCGCGCGGGGTGATCGAGGACACGCTGGTCAACCTGGAGCGCACCGGCTTCAAGGTCGTGCTGTTCTACGGCGGCCACTACCCCGCGGCGCGGCTGGCGGAGCTGATCGCCAAGGACTACGCGACCGAAATGGAGGTGTGCTCCTTCATGGAGCGCACGGTGGCGGCGACAGACCGGACCGGCGACCATGCGGGATTCGTCGAGACGTCGCTGATGATGGCCCTGCTTCCCGACCACGTGGACCTGGACCGCATCCGCCGGCGGCACCCCGACAACCTGTACGACGACCCCCTGGAGGGCATCTCGGAGAGCGACCGGCCGGTGGTGACCGCGAACGTGGAGGACGGTCGCGCTCTGCTGGCCGCGATCGCAGAGGAGTTGGCGGAGGTCTGCCGCGACCTTCTCGCGAAGCAGGGAGGCCGGCCGACCCGCGTCAACTACGTCGGCCACGAGCGCCACGGCAGTGTTGGAGCAGATAGTCGGACTAGTCGAGATAGCGTCACATGAGCGTCATCTACTCGACATACGAAGCCAAAGCGCGCTTCTCGGAGGTGCTGCGCCTGGTGCGATCCGGCACGCTGGTCACCGTCTCATACCGCGGCGAGCCGGTCGCAGAGATTCGTCCCATCGCGCAGCGTCCCCGGACCATCGCAGAGCGGCTCACCGAGTTGGAAGAGCGTGGTGTTCTGGTGCGCTCGCACGAGCCGCGCAAACCGCTCGCGGCCGTGGCGTGCAGAGCGGGGGCGCTGGATCGCTTTCTTGCCGAGCGCAACGGATGAGTATCCTCTACGTCGATACGTCCGGATGTAACGGAGCGCTCTCGTCCGTATCATGGCAACGCCATGGCACCATCCAGTTTTCTCGTCGATCTCAGTCCCGACGAACACGGCGACCGCATCGCTCTGGTGCGAGACGGCCAGGTTTCCTACGTGCCCGCGACCCGTGTCGACATCGGCTACACCCACGAGGGCGCATCGGGGAGCTGCCGGTACGTCCGCCGAGCGAGCAACGGCGACCTCTACGTCACCGGGCCGAGCCTGCGGCGCACCATGTTCCGCTCCACGGACGATGGCAGGTCGTGGTCGGCCACGCCCTACGACCTGGGCATGGAGCGGTTCGAGCTCCGCCAGATGGAGCGGGACTCCGAGTACGGCTGGATCGGCGCCTTCACGATCCTGAAGGACGACACGTTCCTGATCTTCGTCGCGCCCTCGAATCACCGGCGCAGCACCGAGGGATACCTCTCCCGCTCCACGGACTTCGGAGCGACCTGGTCCACGGAGCCGATGGAGTTGCCGCTCGGCCGCTACCGCTCGATCTCGGCCGGCAACGCCGACATGATCGAGCTGGCCGACGGCACGCTGCTGTTGACCCTGCACTTCTACTACTACGTGGAGATGGAGGAGGAAGCCTCCCTGCCGTTCGACCAGCAGGGCTCGTTCGGCTACGTGCTGCGCTCCACCGACGGCGGCCGGACGTGGCCGGAGGCGCACTGCCACCTGCTCTACGGCGGCGAGGCGCACCTGCTGGAGCTCCCGTCCGGCAGGCTGCTGGTCGCCAGCCGCAAGCAGCGCAACACCAGGCTGCCGGGCGACCCGGAGGACGTCACGGTGACGATGCGCGCCAACGGCTACGATCCGGAGTACACCGGCTTCCACGAGCCGATCGAATACGGGCCGGCGTCCTGCAAGCACATGGCGGTGTCGGAGTCCAACGACGGCGGCCGCACCTGGGTGAACGAGCAGCGCGTCACCGGCTACGAGCAGTGCTCGGGGGAGCTGACGCTGCTGGCGGACGGCTCCACCGTGGTGCTCACCTACGATTACCGCTATCCGGACCGGTTCGCCTGGTCGGGCGTACGCGGCCGCGTGAGCTATGACGCGGGATGCACGTGGGAGCCGGGGGAGTACGTGCTCGGCGAAGGCGAGAACTATCCCGGCTGCATCGCCACCGACGACGGCGGCATGATCACCATCTGCCCCTACCGCAACCGCGGCCCGATCCAGGCCGTGCACTGGCGGCCCCGTCCTCAGGACGCCCGCTAAGCGGATGAGTGCCGGCACGTCGGACCTGCGCTACACGGCAGCGGTCGACAAGCGCTTCAAGAGCCCCGGCCCCCAGCCGAACGGCATCCAGGCAGCGGAAGCCGGGCTGTGGTGCATCGATCAGGTGGATCTCAAGGTGTACTTGCTGGACTGGGATACGGGCGCGACGTTGCAGGAGATCCAGACGGCCACCGAGCACTCCAGCGGTATCACCCTGGACGGCGACGGGAACCTGTGGATCACCTCGACCTTTCAGCTCGACGTGGTGAAGATCGATCCCCGGACCGGCATGGAGCTGGCCCGCTATCCGGATCCGGGGGCCGGCCTCACGGCGCAGGCCGAGCAGGTCGATCCCAACGGCAAGCGGACGGGCTCGCACGGCATCGAGTGGCGGGCCGGCGGGATCTACCTGGCGGCGCCGCCGACGCAGCGCCTGCACGTGATGGACGCGGCCACCTGGGAGCCACTGCGGACGCTGCCGCTGCCGGGGCTGCGGCCGCATGGGCTGGGCTGGAGCCACGACGGCCGGCTGTGGGTCTCGGATACCTCCGCGGGAACCGTCCACGCCATGGACCCGGAGACGGGACGCATCCACGACGTGTTCCGCGTCGCCGAGCCGGCCGAGGTGCACGGCATGACGGTGCGCGACGGGCACGAGATCTGGTACTGCGACGCCGGCACGCGCGACGTGGGCGTGCTGACTAGGTGAGCTCCACTCCGCAGATCGAGGTCTCGCCGGCTGCCGAGTAGAGCAGAAAGTCTGCGTCGAACTGAGATCGCTTTCTGGACACTCTGGTGGCACGCACGAACTTGTTCGTGCGGATGAGCGGACGGATCATTCCCGGATCTCACGAACCAGCTCCCGTGGGGTAACGGTCCGACACTGACCGGAGGCAAACTCCTTTCGGGCCTCCTCAACCTCTGCTGCCAAGCGCCGTCGCCTAGCTTCTGCCAGACGGCGTCTGACGACATCGATCAACTCTTCCTGCTCATCATGAGACAACTGGTCAATCGCCTCGATCACATCGGAAAAAGTCATGTCTCGGCGTCCTCCCCATGAAATGACGAGGCCGGCGGCTGCCGACCGACCCGTCGGCAATCTTACCAGCTTGCGAAAGCAACGCAGTCGGTGTGACGACTACCGGCAGGTGAGCTCCGCTCCGCAGATCGAGGTTTCGCCCGCTCCCGAGTAGAGCAGACAGGTCCTGCCGGCTTCCCGGTAGATCGCAGGATCGCGCAATTCGTTGACCGGTTCATGAACGGCTCCGGATTTCGAGGGCCGCAGCGGCCGGTCGCTGCCCTCATGGGGCAACTCCGCCCGCAGCACCTCGACCGCTTCGGAGGCATGCCAGCGCCGCCAGTCGCCGTCCAGGTTCATGCTGGAGGCCACGATGCGCTCCGGGCAGTCGGCCACGCGGCTGTAGAACACCCGCAACGAGGCACCCTCCTTGACGACCGCGGCGTGGCGCATCCTCGGGAGCACAGCCGGCCCGGGCTCGAACCGGTCACGCCCGTCGGGCGAACGCAGCAGAATCCCGCCGCCGCTCAGGTCGGGCACCCTGGCGATGGCGAACCAAGCCCCGTCGTGCTGGAACACCCGGAAGTACGACGGGCCGAGGGCGATGTGCTCGGCCTCGAAGCGCAGGCCGTCCGCCGACGACGCGCGGAAGGAGAGCTGCTCTGCCGGCGTCACGCCGTGAAAGTACAGGAGGATCCGGCGGTGTTCGTCGAGCACGTGAACGTCAGGGGAGGCGATGTGATGCTGGCAGTCGGTCTGCTCCAGCCTCAGCACCCCTGGGCGGTATACCGTCCACGGCCCGTGCACGTCGTCGGCATACGCCATGCGAATGAAGGTCCCCTGATGGTGGGCGAAGTAGAGGTAGTAACGTCCCAGGGGATCGCTCACCCAATTGGGCACCCGAATCAGCGACGGCCCGTTGAGATTGGCTCCGATGCGCGGGTCCATGCCGGCATGGAGGAGGGGATTCTCATCGAAGCGAGCGACGCGATACATCCCGGATCCGCGGTGTCGAACCGCTTATCGGACGCGCACCAGCTTGCGGAAGCTGCGGACCTCGCGTGGCGGGTGGAGCTTCTTGCCGTACGCGGCCCACGAGACTTCGCCGACGTAGATGTCGCCGTGCGAGTCGACCGCCAGCCCGTGCGGGGCGATGAACTGCCCGGGGCCCTCGCCGGGACGGACGTCGCCGAGCCGGGCCAGCCGCCGACCGGAGAGGTCGTGGACGCTCACGCAGCAGCCCAGGTTGGGGTAGTCGGCGTTGACCGTGAGCTCGGTGACGATCTGGCCGATGTAGACATGGTCGCCGGCAATGTGCAGCCCACACGGGCGGTGCAGGTCGTTCCACTGGTCCAGGTAGGTGCCGCGGTCGTCGAACCTCTGCACGCGGTGGCTCTCGCGGTCGGCGACGTACACCGTGCCGTCGCCGTCGGTGCAGACGCTGTGCGGGAGGTTGAACTGGCCGGGGTCGGTGCCGTGCTCGCCCCACGAGAACAGGTGCTCGCCGCCGACCGTGAACTTGTGCACGCGGGCGTTGCCGTAGCCGTCCGAGATGTAGAGGTCTCCGCTCGCGGGATCGAACGCCACCTTGGTCGGGCGGTTGAAGGGCTGGCCTTCATGCAGCGGCGAGGGCTTTCCCGGCGTGCCGTAGGTCGCAAGCAGCTCGCCGCCGGGCGTGCAGCGCCGCACGCAGTGCCCGTCGTCGTCGACGCAGTAGAGCATGCCGTCGGGGCCGAATGTGAGCCCGTGCGCGCGGGTGAACAGATCATCGCCCCACGAGGTGACGAACGTGCCGTCGCGCTCGAAGACCATCATCGGATGGTCGCTGCGGTTGAATACGTAGACGCGGTCGTCCGGGTCCACGGCTACGTCGGCCACCTCCAGGAAGCTCCAGCCGGCGGGCAGCTGCGCCCAGTCGTCGATCTCTTCGTACCGGTAGTCGCCGTCACCGAGCATGGTCTTCATGTCTCTCCTTCCGTCATCGTGTGTCGTGTTCCCGTTCAGCCGGGATACCAGATCCGGCGCGGATCGTCGTCTGCGCGGCGATAGTCCCACGCCTCGTCGATCAACCGTTGCAGGTCGTACCGCGGCCGCCAGCCCAGCAGGAATTTCGCCTTGGTGTTGTCCAGCCAGGTGCCGTGAAACTCGGTGGGCACCTCGACGCTCGGCAGCCCCCGTGTCGCCCGCAGATGGCGCGCCACTTCGCGGTAGTCGACCGGCTCGTCCATGCAGATGTTGAAGAGCTGCTGCCGCGCCGCCGGGTGGCCCAGCGCGGTGACGATCGCCGTCACCAGGTCGTCGACGTGGACGAAGTTGCGCAGCACCGGCCTGCCCTGCGGGTCGAGCATCACCGGCACCGTCCCCGCATCGCGGTAGGCCTCGGCAGCCTCCGGACCTACCAGGTCGCGCCACCGCGGGCCGCCGAACACGTCCTCGCCGAAAGAGAGCGAATACCGGAAGTCGTCCTTCTCCATGATCCACGGGGCGCGCAGGCAGCAGCCGTCCAGGTCATACTGGATGTAGTACTGCTCGAGCATCGCCTCCTCCAGCACTTTGGACAGGGCATAGCAGCCGGCGTAGGCGGAGTGTCTCTGCGTTTCGGTCACCGGTATCGGATGGGGATAGACGAAGTGGCCCATCCCGGCATCTCCGCCGATCAGGACGAAGCGCTCGAAGGCCGCAGTCTGGCGGCACTCCTCCAGCAGCCAGAACAGCCCCTTGACCGTGACGTCGATGACGTCGTCCGGCGTCTCCTTGCAGGTGGCCAGGTGGAGCACGTGCGTGGCGCCTTCCGCCGCCCGCGCCACGTCGGCCCGCCTGGCCATCGAGCCGCGCACCACCTCCAGCCGCTCGCCGGCCGCGAGCTGCCGGTTGTGGCACAAGGCGCGCACGCGGGCGCCGGCCCATGCCGGTTCCGCCAGGAAGCGGGCGATGAAGTGCTGCCCGACCTTGCCGCTGGCCCCGGTGACCAGGACGAGCTTCTCCGACCGGTCCGCCACGCTACTCGTCCTTCAGGCGCAGCAGCATGCTCCCCTGGTTGCCCTCGTCGAAGCGCCGCTTCAGCGGCCTCCGGTCGAAGAACTGGCTGGAGTCGTAGACGTGCCGGTAGCGGCCGCCACGGTCGAACCCCTGCCGGAGCGCCTCCCGGTTGACCTCCTCCACGGTGCCGTACGCCGGCCAGAGGATGCCGTGCTGGCAGTAGGAGACGTCGATGAAGTAGCGCCCGCGCTCCTGGCCGCCCGGCTTGGCGCGCCGCGCGTGCCAGACCGCCGAGTGCACGATCACCGCCGACCCGGGCGGCAGGCGGTCGACGCAGACCGAGCCCGGAAGGTCTTCGGTGCCGAACAGGGCGAGGCTCCCCTCAACCACGGTGTTCTGCGAGCCCGGGAGCACCAGCAGGTCGCCGACCTCGCCGTTGAGGCCGTTCAGGTAGTAGAAGACGTGCACCATCACGTGCGAGCGGTTGGTGTGCGGCTCCTGCTCGTAGTCCTGGTGCCAGTGGACGCCGCGTTCGCCGGGGTCGTGCCTGTTCGAGTGGATGTGATGCATGGCGAAGCGCGGACCCATCAGCGACTCGACCATGGTCATCGTCGGCGGATGCGAGGTGAGCAGTCCCATCTCGCGGTAGGAGGTAAGCAGCGGCTTCGCCCCGCCGGCGCGGTCGGCCATCAGCTCGTCGACCTCCGCGATCAGGCGGTCGTTGTACGCGGGCTCCAGGAAGCCCTCCAGGACCACGTACCCGTCGCGCTCGAAGCCCTCCGTCTGCTGCGCCGACAGGCCGGCGGCGCCCGTTTCGGTGCTCATCGCTTCCCTTCCGCCGTCACGGCCGCGTGCCGCCACGTCCACGCGGCCAGCATCTCCGGATCCGGCTCCGGCAGGTCGGTTCCGAACGGGCGGAACGTGTGCGGCCCATCGTACTCCAGCGGCGGCGCGGCCAGGTCCCGCGTGTAGAAACGGGACGACGGGAACAGGTCGCCGGGGTAGGTGACGTTGTCGAGGGTGGCGAGCTCGACGCAGACGGCGCCGCCCACCGAGCTCTCCAGCATGCCGCCGATCCACACCGGGATGCCGGCGTCGCGCGCCATGTCGTGGATGGCAAGCGAGTTCTGGAGGCCGCCCACCCGGGCGGGCTTGATGTTGATGTAGCGGCAGGCGCCGATGCGGATCGCCTGCTCGGCGGTGCGCGGGTCGACGATGGTCTCGTCCAGGCAGATCGGCGTGCCGATCCGCTTGGCCAACTCGGCATGGTCGAGGATGTCGGTGTGGTGCAGTGGCTGCTCGATGAACGCCAGCCCCAGGCCGTCGATCGCCTGGAAGAACGGCAGGTCGTCGAGCGTGTAGCCGGAGTTGCAGTCGATGTGGAACGTCATGTCCGGAAAGGCCGAGGTGACCTCGCGGAGCATCTCCAGGTCCCACCCCCTGGCCACCTTGAGCTTGATGCGCGGGAAGCCGGCGTCGACCGCCTGCGAGATGTTGCCGAGCAGCATCTCGATCGAGTCCTGGATGCCGAAGTCGGCGCCGGCGACCACGTCGCGCGTCTCCCCGCCCAGCAGCCGGTGCAGCGGCGTGCCGGTGATGCGGCTCTGCAGCGTCCACCAGCCGATCTCGATAGCGGCCTTGGCGAACGAGTTGCCCTTGAAGGGGCTCAACCGCTCGTTGATGTCCGCGGCCGTGTCGTACTCGCGGCCGACCACGTGCGGCCCGAACACCTCGGTTACGTGATAGAAGACCGAGCCGGCCGACTCGCTGAGATAGTGCGGGGCGAAGAACGGTGTGCTCTCCGCCCAGGCGGTGTGCTCGCCGCTCGTGAGCTTCACCAGCACCGAGTGAATGTCGGCGTCCTCGCCGTAGGCGGTGCGCCACGGATAGATGAGCGGCATCACCACGTAGTGCACGTCCAGTCGATCGATGCGCATGGTGCCGGCACGATACCGCACACCGCCGGAGCGAGAAAGCGCCGGAGTGCCGCGCCGATCACCCCGAAGCGCAGTTTCCGTCGGCGCTCACCTGAAGCGCGCGTCGGCTATGATGGTCTGGCCGTGACGCCGTACGAGGTGCTTCGCTATCCTGACCGCCACCGAGGTGTCATCCACGCGGGCGGCACGCCGTGGCACCGCGACGCCTGTGCGCCCGCGGGCATGTCCAGCATGCGGGCGGCGATCTACCTGAACCCTCTCGGCCCGGACGACGGCTGTCTCAGCGTCGTTCCGGGCAGGTAGACACGATGGACGGTGCCTTCAAGTTCGACTTCGACGACCACTTCGGGAGTCTCATGCGCGCGTGCGAGGGGGAGTTCCGCTTCACCGGCGGCGCCGAGCCGGAGATCCGGCAGTGGCAGGCCGGATTTCGCGACAGCCTGCGAACCCACCTCGGATTGGCGAACGTGGAGAACGATCTTGCGGGGTTCGTCCCCACCGCGCAGCGGTTCGACAGCGAGGACTTGGGGGCGTACACGCGGGAGTCGTGGCGCATCCTGACCGAGCCGGCCGTGCCGTTGCCCTTCTATCTGCTGCGGCCCAAGTCGGCGGCCGACACGCTCCCGCTCGTGCTCACCCCGCACGGCCACGGCCATCCGCACGTCTACGTCGGACTCTTCGACACCCCGGAGGAGGAGGCGCAGATCCGCGAGGGGGAACGGGACATCGCCGTGCAGGCCGTCGAGCAGGGGTACCTCGTGATCGCGCCGACCACGCGAGCCTTCGGCGAGACGCGATCCCCGGAGGACAGGGAACAGAACAAGACATCGTCGTGCCGCCAGCAGCTCATGCTCGACCTGCTGGTCGGGCGGACGCCTATCGGTGACCGCGTGTGGGACATGTCGCGGCTGATCGACTGGGCGATCGCGCGCCAGGGCGCGGATGCCACGCGCATCGCCATCACCGGCAACTCCGGCGGCGGCACGGTGTCGCTGTTCGCCGCGGCCTGCGACACGCGGATCTCCGTGGCGGTTCCCGGCAGCTACTTCTGCACGTTCGCCGGCAGCATCGGCTCGATCGCCCACTGCGACTGCAACTACGTGCCCGGCATCCTGCGACTGGGCGAGATGCATGACGTGGCCGGCCTCATCGCGCCCCGCCACTTTCTGGCGGTAACGGGCAGGGACGATACGATCTTCCCGATCGCTCATACGGAGGCGGCCTTTGCGCAGCTCGCGAAGGTGTACCAGGCGCTGGCGGTCCCGGAACGGTGCGAGCTGTACGTCGGCGACGGCGGCCACCGCTACTACAAGGAACGGGTGTGGAGCTTCGTCGAAGACGCGTTCGCCCGCCAAGCCGCGTAACCCCTCCAGCGTTGCCACGAAGGTGAGCGAGATCGAGATCGGATGGCGCCGGACTGCCGCTTTTTGGACCTGGAGAGCAGTGGCGCGCGGGACTTCGATCGGCTTACCATGACCCTATGACCGGCCGAGGAAACCAGTTGTTGCGTGACGCGCTTGTCCTTCCTGTCGACGAGCGCGCCGACATGGCGGCCCAGCTCCTGGCAAGCCTTGATGACCGCTCGCCAGAGGATACGGCAGTGGTGCAGGCGGCCTGGGCGAGAGAGATTGAGGCGCGCGCCCGTCGGGTCGTCGCCGGCGAGTCTACGGCGAAGCCGTGGAACGACGTTCGAGCCCAGATCTCACGGCGTCTCATGGAGCGTTGACAAGCCGATTCCTCACAGAGCCGGAGGCCGCCGCCGAACTCGAAGAGGCCGCAACCTGGTACGAAGAACGGAAACGCGGCCTTGGAGTCGAGTTCCTACGGGCCGTCGATCACGCCATCGCCTTCATCTCGCGGTTCCCGGGAGGAGGCACCCGAGTCCCTGACGTGTCTGCCGAGCTTCCGGTGCGTAGGGCGCGCGTGCAGCGGTCCCGTTCCACGTCGTCTACCTTGAGTTTGGTAACCACATTCATGTGATCGCGTTTGCGCACGACAGCCGATCACCGGCCTACTGGCGTTCGCGTATCCGCGAATCGCCAGCCTGAAGGTCAGACAAGCGGATCCATGGCTATAGTCGCGTCGTCATGAATCGGGAAGAGGCGTTTCGATTTCGGACGTTCGGATTCCGGCACTACCGGCACATGCGGTCGCAACGGGAGACGGCGCCCGCCGATCCGACGCCTAACCGACCAGAGTCAGACGGGCGCGGACGCTCCCCGGCAGTGAGGAAAGCGTCTTGACCAGGGCGTCGCTCTCCGTGCTGAGAGTGCCCACGGGGTTCACCGGCGAGGCGGCGCGCGGCTCCGTGCCGTCGCTGGCAGGGGTGGGGCCGAAGAACACGCAGAGCGCGCGCCCCGGCGGCCAGTAGGCCACCTCCCCGATCTCCATCACCTCGCGCGCCGCAGGCTCGGCGCCCGCGGTCACGCCGCAGTCGCCGTAGTACTCGTCCCCCCAGCGCGAGAGCCGGATGTCGAGGGGACAGGCGGCGGTGATGGCAGCCGCCGTCGCCGAGTCGTTGAACCGCCCCTCGAGAGCCACGCCGCCGATCTCGAACCGAAAGGTCTGCATTCCCACGGGGCGACGATATGCCGGCGGTCAGCGATGGACAACGGCTGGGGGTGCCGCTACGCTCGCAGCATGGCCGAAGCCGACGTCCAGCAGCGCGACCGGCGCGGCGAGTGGCTGCCGGACTCCTTGCCGGAGCCGTCCCCGCTTTTCTCCTGGCCGCTCCGGCTCTTTCCGGTGCTGAAATACCTGGTCAACCTCTATTGGCCGTACAACATCTTCTACGCCGCGATCGCCCTGGTGTGCTGGCTGTGGTTCACGCCCGACCTGAGCCGCACCGGCTCCTTCGCGGTCGGCTGGATCGCCGAGATCTACGCCCGCAACGCGGTCCTGATCATCGTCCTCTACGGTGCCGTGCACCTGCGGCTCTACACCCAGCGCGCCCAGGGCGACCGCTACAAGTACAGCAATCGCTGGCCGAGCTCCAACAACCGCGTTTTCCTGTTCAACAACCAGACGCGGGACAACATGTTCTGGACCCTGGTTTCGGGCGGGCTGATCTGGACCGGCTACGAGGCGGTCACCTTGTGGCTGTACGCCAACGGTGCGCTACGGATGGTCAACTTCGCGGCCAGCCCCGTGTACTTCGTGCTCCTGATGCTGGCGGTCCCGTGGCTGCGCACGTTCCACTTCTACTGGACGCACCGGATCACCCACTGGAAACCGCTCTACAAGCTCGCTCACTACGTGCACCACAAGAACGTCAATCCCGGCCCGTGGTCGGGTCTGGCCATGCATCCCGTCGAGCACCTGCTGTACTTCAGCGGCGTGTTGCTGCACTGGATTATCCCCTCGCATCCGCTGCATGGGATCTTCCACCTCATGCACGCCGGGATCGCTCCGGTTCCCGCCCATACCGGCTTCTTCAAGATCGAGGTCGGCGACGAGCACGCGATCAAGCACGGCGGCTACTTCCACTACCTCCACCACAAGTACTTCGACTGCAACTACGGCGGTGAGAACATCCCCCTCGACAAGTGGTTCGGGAGTTTCTGCGACGGCTCGCCCGAATCAGAGGCAGAGATGCGTGCCCGCCGCAAGCGCCTGAAGGGCGCGTCGGCCTAGGATTCCGAGGGGGCCTGCCCGCCGGGGGCCAGGTCGCGCTCACAGCGCCGCAGCGCTTCGATCACGATCGGCACCTCCTCGGGCTCCATGCACATCGGCGCCACCGTCACCTCGCCGGGGGACTCGCTGCCGCAGACCACCGGGGGTTCCTGGGCGCGCAGGTGGTCGAGCACCTGCTGCTCGCCGATTCCGCCGAGCAGCCGCAGCCTGGCGCGGGCGATCGGCTGTCCCGCCTCGCTACAGGGGTCGCGCTCGGCCGCGAAGAGCCGGCTGCCGGCCAGCGCCGTGCAGATCTCCGCCACGGCCTCGTCGGCCCAGGCAAGCCGCGCGTCCTCATCGTCCTCCAGGTACTCCTTCACCGCCCAGTAGAGGCCGACGATCTCCTCTCGCCCGGTCTTCATCATCCGGCCGTGGCCGTAGTTCGGGAAGCCGATGCGGGTGACGATCTCCAGGAACCACCGCTCGCCCACCAGCAGGCCGCTCGACTGCGGGCCGCGCAGGTCCTTGCCGCCGGAGAACAGCGCCGCGGTCGCGCCGGCCTGCGTGAACTTCCAGAGGTTCTCTTTCGGCGGGAGCTGCGCCGCGCAGTCGATCACCAGCGGCAGACCGTGCATGCGCGCCACCGCGACCGTGTCCTCGAAGGGGAGGCCACCCTGCGTCGTCCAGCCGTGCTCGGCCTGGAAGAAGAAGATGGCCGCCGTGCGGTCGGTGACGTTGTGCGTGAGCGCCTCGCGCGTGATCGGCTCGATGAAGTTCGCGTAGCCCAGGGTCTTCGTCTGCACGCCGAGCTGCTGCAGCACGAAGTCGTACGGGTTGTGGTGGGCGGTGAACACGATCACCTCGTAAGCGCCGATCTCCTCGGGGCTCAGGTAGCGGATCGGCCGGCCGGCGCGGCGCTCGACGGCCGCTGCGGCGCACAGGTACAGGCCGCTGTCGGCGCCATTGGAGACGAACGCCGCCTCGTTGCGGGTCAACTCGGCCAGCCGCCCGTGCACGGCGGCCTGCAGCGCCCGGATGTCGGTGTAGCTCCGCGCCGCCTCGTTCATCCGCTTCAGCGTCGACTCGCGCATGCGCGACCCGCCGAAGGCGGTGAAGCCGCCGGCGGCGTTCACCAGCCGCGCGACGCCAAGGTGATCGTAGATGTCCTCCGCCACGCCTCTTCCGTCCGGTCCGCCTACGATAGGGACGCGGCCTGCCGGCCGCAACCGACGGCGTACGCGGGGCGGAAGCCGGGGCTCAGTCGGTCGAGACGGCCGGGAATCCCGATGCGCCGATGCCGAACTCGCCGTCGTGGAAGCAGCTCTCGCCGGCGGTGCGGCGGTCGATGCGGTCCACTTGGCCCGAGCCGGACACGGGAAAGCGCGTCCCGTCGAGGCGGGGATCGACGAATCGGTCGAACCACCGGATCAGGCGGCCCCGCAACTCCTCGACCACCGGGCGGCGCGAGCGCTCGTCGACGAGGTTGCTCCGCTCGTCCGGGTCGGCGGTCAGGTCGTAGAGCTCGTGCGCGCCGTACGGGTAGCGGTGCACGTATTTCCACTCCGGGGTGCGGATCATGCGGACCGGGCCGTACTCGTCGTAGACGACGACCTCCTCGCGCGCTTCCTCAGCCTCGCCTTCGAGCACGCGCACGAAGCTGGTCCCCGGCAGCTCGAATCGGTCCGCGCCGTGCGATGGCTCCTCGATGCCCAGGTAGTCGAGCAGCGTCGGCATCACGTCGTACTGGCTGGTCATCGCGCCGGCGCTCGCGCCCTGCCGCAGCCGGGCGGGGTGGCTCACGACCATCGGCACCTTCACGGAGTTCTCGTACATGTTCAGCGGAAAGGTGCCGTTGCCCTTGCCCCAGAAGCCGTGGTGGCCGCAGGAGAAGCCGTTGTCGCTGGTGAAGACGATCAGCGTGTCGTCCCGCAGGCCGCGTTCCTCCAGGCGGTCCAGGATCCTCCCGACGTTCAGGTCCATTGCGGTGACGGCGGCGAAGTAGCCCTTCAGCTTCTCCCGGTTGCCCTGGCATTGCCGGGTCAGCCCTATCGCCCACGGGTGCATCGGCTCCTGCGGACAGGACCGGAACGGGCAGTCGTCGTAGGAGTCCACGATGTCCTGCGGATGGCCCTCCCACGGGCTGTGCGGGGCGGTGTAGTGCACGCCGAGGTAGAACGGCACATCGCCCGCGCCGTCGATGAAGCGCAGCGCGTCGTCGGTGATGACGTCGGTGACGTAGCCGGGCTCCGTGACGGCGCGTCCGTCCCTGACCATGGGCGCGTCGTGGTACGGCCCACCTCCCTGCTGATGGACGAACCAGTGGCTGAAGCCGGCCTGCGGGGTGAGGCTGTCGCCCAGGTGCCACTTGCCGCTCAGTCCGAGCCGGTAGCCGTGCGCGGCGAGGATCCCGGTACAGGTCCGCTGTCCCTCCAGGTAGCTCACCGCGTCGGGCGGCATGTTGCGGCCGGCGATCCAGTCGTGCACGCCGTGCGCGGAGGGGATCGTGCCGGTCAGCAGGCTGGCCCGCGCCGGTGAGCAGACCGGCGACGCGCAGAAGAAGTTGTCGAAGCGCACGCCGGTGGCTGCCAGCCGGTCGATGTTGGGCGTGCGGATCTCCGGGTTGCCGTAGCAGCCGGCGGCCCACGGCCCCTGGTCGTCGGTGAGGATGAAGACGACGTTCGGACTCATCCGCCCGGGATGTACAGGCTCCGGTCGGTCACGGGCAGGGCGACGCGGGCTCCGTCCTGCAGGTGCGAGCAGGCCACGCCGAACTGGACCTCGACCGACTGCATGGTGATGTCGATGCGGCCGGCCGTGGGTTCGCCCGTTTCCAGCTCGCGGATGATGTCCCGGATCGTGCAGATCGTCGGGCTCTCCCCGCGCGGCCGGATGATCGTCTGTTCGACCTCATCGCCTCCCGTGCGGTGCAGGAAAATCAGCTCGCCGTTGTCCCACGCGTGGGCGTGGCCGGCGGTGCCCTGCACCTCCAGGTCGAAGCCGGAGCGCGGCACGAAGTGGCCCTCGGCGCCGCCGCGATAGCCGACCCGGAAGAAGTCGACCATCGGGTCGCCGATCTCTTCGCCCGGCGGGCGTTCGAAGCGGTGAGCGGCCGCATCGTAGCGCGGGTGCTGCTTGGTGGGTGGCGCGGCGGGGTCGTCCGGCTCCTCAAGCCGCCCCTCGACCCACTCCGGCACGGGATCGCCCAGCATCATCGCCACCAGGTCGAGGGTGTGCGGGTGGTGCTTGATCAGGTCGGTGCGGGCGTGCAGGGTCGCGAACCGCGGCTCGCCGATCTCGCCGCGCTCGATCGCCGCGCGCAGCCGCTTGAAGCCGTCGTGATGGCGGCGCATGGCGCCCCAGTTGAAGGCCACGCTGTTCGCCTTCAGGGCATCGCGGATGCGGTCGGCCTCGGCCAGTGATGCGCAGAGCCCCTTTTCCGCGTAGATGCCGCGCACGCCGTGCTCGGCGGCGAAGACGATCGGCTCCGCGCGGGCGAAGCTGGGCGTGGTCACACTGACGAGATCCGGCTTCTCCCGCTCGATCATGGTCCGGTAGTCGAGGTAGGTGTTGGTGACGCCGAAGCGCTTCACGAAACGCTCCAGCCGCTCCTCGCCGCGGTTGGCGACGGCCACGACCTCCACCTCGTCGATGGCCGCGTAGGCGCTGAAGTGCCCGTACGGCCGGCTGAAGCTGTCCGGCGGAATCTCGTCCTCGATCAGTCCGCCCATGCGGCCGGTGCCGATGATCGCCGCGCGATAGGTCGCTCCCATCCTTATCTCCTTGTCACTCCAGGTCGTCGCCGGTTCGTGGCGTGCTGCGCACAGCGGCAGTATGCTGACACGTCATGCAGGACACCTACCGGGCCGTCCTCATCGGCTGCAGCCGCATGGGCGCCTTCATCGACCACGAGACCGGCAACCGGGATTATATCGTCCGTCCGTACTCGCATGCCGCCTCCTACCGCGCGTGCGAGCGCACGGAGCTGGTGGCGTGCTCGGATCTGCGGCCGGAGGTGATGGCGGAGGTCGGCAGGCAATACGGCATCCCGCCCGAGAAGCAGTACCTGGACTACCGGCGGATGGTCGACGCCGAGCGGCCGGACATCGTCAGCATCGCCACGCAGCCGGAGGGCCGGGCGGAGATCGCCGTCCACGCCGCTGAGCACGGCGCCCGCGCGATCTACTGCGAGAAGGCGATGGCCGCCTCCCTGGCGGAGGCGCAGGCGATGGTGGATGCGTGCGAGCGCCACGGCGTGGTCTTCAACCTGGGCACGCAGCGGCGCTGGCATCCCGGTTTCCGCACGATGCGGGACGTGATCGACGGAGGGCAATTGGGCGCCCTGCTCTCGGTCATCATCCAGGAGACCGCCGTGTTCGACGGGGCCAGCCACTACTTCGACAACCTGCTGTTTCTCGCAGGCGACCGCCGCGCGAGCTGGGTGCAGATGCAGCTTCGGGACGGCGACTGGACGCTGGACGGGGACCGGCTCACCGGGGACCCCGACGCCCACGGGGGGATCGGGTTCGAGAACGGGGTCGTGGCCTACGCCGTCCCTTCGGCGCAGGACGTGGCGTTCGAGGCGCGCTGCGCGGACGGAACCGTGCGCGTCACCCAGCACCACGTGTACTCGATGCGCCGCCGGGTGCACCCGGGCCAGCGGCGCAGTCCGTTGGTCGACGTGCCGTTCCCGGAGTGGCAGCCGGTCAGCGCCAACCTGCGGCTGGTGCAGGACCTGGTCCGCTCGCTCGACACGGGCGAGCCGCCGGCCGGCGGGGTGCGGGTCGCGTACGCCGCCACCGAGCTGACGTTCGCGGCGATCGAGTCCCACCTGCGGGGAGGAGCGCGCGTGGACCTGCCGCTGACCGGCAGCACGGTGCGGCTCGAGCGCGACCGGGCGCCCCGGCAGCCTCGTTTCCAACCATAGGAGAGCGACGGACGCCGGACATGACGCTGATCAAAAGCCCACTCGGCGCGTGGCTTCCAGCCGGCGCACAACCTGGAAGGGCTGCCGCACCTGTGTGGTCCGTTTCGCGGTAGTATGCTGACACGCCATGAAGGACACGTACAAAGCCGTCCTCATCGGCTGCAGCCGCATGGGCGCCTTCATCGACAACGAAGTCGTCGACCGGGAATACATCGTGCCTCCGTATTCGCATGCTGCTTCCTATCGCGCCTGTGATCGCACGGACTTCGTGGCGTGCTCAGATCTGCGGCCGGAGGTGATGGCTGAGGTCGGCCGGCAGCACGGCATTCCCGCCGACAAGCAGTACCTCGACTACCGTGAGATGGTCGACGTCGAGCGGCCCGACATCGTCAGCATCGCCACGCAGCCGGAGGGCCGCGCCGAGATCGCGGTCTATGCGGCTGAGCACGGCGCCAAGGCGATCTACGCTGAGAAAGCGATGGCCGCCTCCATGGCGGATGCGGAGGCGATGGTAGAGGCGTGTGAACGGCACGGCGTGGTCTTCAATATCGGCACGCAGCGCCGCTGGCATCCCGGCTTTCAGAAGATGAAGGAGGTGCTCTCAGACGGACGGATCGGCACCCTGCGGACGATCCTGGTGCCGGCCAACAACCTGTTCAACGGCGCGAGCCACTATTTCGACAATCTCATGTACCTGGCAGGCGACCGCCCGGCCCGCTGGGTGCAGATGCAGCTCCTGGATGGCGACTGGAGGATCGAGGGTGATCGGCTCACCGAGGATCCGGCGGCGCATGGCGTCATCGCCTTCGACGGCGGGCTGCTGGTCTACGTCGTGGCGCCGGTGCACGAGAACGAGGTGCAGGCGCGCTGCGATGACGGTTCGGTACGGGCGACGCAGCAGCAGGAGTTCCTCTTGCGTCGCCGCGAGAGGCGCGGCGACCGGCGGGCCGGGTTCGTCGATGCGCCGTTCCCGCAGTGGCAGCCCGCCAGTGCCAACCTGCGGCTGGTGGAGGATCTGGTCCACGCGCTCGACACCGGCGAGCCGCCGGTCGGCGGCGTACGCGTCGCGTACGCGGCCACCGAGCTGATCTTCGCGGCGATCGAGTCGCACCTGCGGGGCGGGGCCAGGGTCGAGCTGCCGCTCACCGGCAGCACCGTGCGTCTGCACCGCGACCGGGCACCGCGGCAGCCCAGCTTTGAACCGCGGCGTAGCTGAAAGGGGGTCGAAGCGTCGCTCTGTAAATCATCCACGACACCGGTCGGAACCCCTCCGAAAACGTCAGAGACACCGGTGCCGTAGCGACGCACTGGTTGCAACGACCCCACCCGCCAAACATGTCCAAGTCCAGCCAAGGAAGGAACCTGTGGCGCCGGCTGGAAACGGGCTGGGATCTGCCGGCTGTCCCCTCGCTGGCCGCCTCGCGTGCGCGCCGATCTGACCGATCCGGCGGACTCCTGGTATGCTGGATCGCAGGAACATGAACGACACATACCGGGCCGTCCTCATCGGCTGCAGCCGCATGGGCGCTTTCATCGACCACGAAGTAGGCGACCTGAAGTACATCGTCCATCCGTATTCGCATGCCGCGGTCTACACCGCGTGCGATCGTACCGACCTGGTGGCGTGCTCGGACCTGCGGCCCGAGGTGATGGCGGAGGTCGGCCGCCAGTACGGGGTCCCGCCCGAGAAGCAGTACCTGGACTACCGGGAGATGATCGAGGCGGAGCGGCCCGACATCGTCAGCATCGCCACGCAGCCGGAGGGCCGGGCGGAGATCGCCGTGCACGCCGCCGAGCACGGGGCCAAGGCGATCTACGCGGAGAAGGCGATGACCGCATCCATGGCGGAAGCCGATGCGATCGTGGAAGCGTGCGAGCGCAACGGCGTGGTCTTCAACCTGGGCACTCAGCGGCGCTGGCATCCCGGCTTTCACGCGATGCGTGGCGTGATCGACAGCGGGGAGCTGGGCGAGCTCCGCTCGGTCATCCTGCAGGCGAACCCCTTGTTCAACGGGTCCAGCCACTACTTCGACAACCTGCTGTTCCTCGTAGGCGACCGTCGCGCCTGCTGGGTGCAGATGCAGCTCCTGGACGGCGACTGGACGCTGGAGGGCGACCGGCTCACCGGGGACCCCGCCGCGATCGGCGGGATCGGGTTCGAGAACGGGGTCGTGGCATACACGATCCCGTCGGGGCGCGACTGTGAGTTCGAGGCGCGCTGCGCGGACGGAACGCTGCGCGTCACGAACCATCAGGAGTTCTCCATGCGCCGCCGGGAGCACCTCGGCCAGCAGCGCAGTCCGTTCGTCGACACGCCGTTCCCGGAGTGGCAGCCGATGAGCGCCAACCTGCGGCTGGTGCTGGATCTGGTCCGCTCGCTCGACACGGGCGAGCCGCCGATCGGCGGCGTGCGCGCGGCCCGCGCCGGCACCGAGCTGATCTTCGCGGCGATCGAGTCCCACCTGCGGGGCGGGGTGCGCGTGGAGCTGCCGCTGACCGGCAGTACCGTGCGGCTCGACCGCAACCGGGCGCCGCAGCAGCCCCGCTACCAGCCTTAGACTCAGGAGAACGAAGCATGTCCACCATCGACACCAAGGCATCGGACCGCCTCTTGCCCCAGGACGTGGAGTTCTACGAACGCGAGCTCGCCTCGTTCCTGCCGGATCGCGTCTTCGACGCACACACGCACCTGTGGCGCCGGCAGGATACGGGCTGGGACCTGCCCGGATGCCCCGATGACGTCGGGCTCGCGGAGTACCGGCAACTGATGGACGACCTGCATCCGGGGCGGCGCATGGCCGCGATGTTCATTCCGTCGGTGAGTCCGACCGGTGACGGATCGTTCACGGACCAGAACGCGTGGGTCGCGCGGGCGGTCGCCGCCGACGCGTCGTTCCGGGGCATCTTCTTCATCCGGCCCGAGGACGATCCGGAGTGGGTGCGGCAGGAGGTGCGGCGGCTGGGGCTGCACGGCCTGAAGTGCTACCACACCATGGCGCCGGTGACGCCGACGTGGGAGGCGGAGATACCGGACTTCCTGCCGGAGCGGCTGGTGCGGGTCGCGCACGAGGAGGGGTGGGTGATCACCCTGCACATGGTGCGCTCGCGGGCGGCGGCCGATGCGACCAACATCCGCTGGATCCGCCACTACTGCGAGCGCTACCCGGACATGACGCTGATCCTCGCCCACTCGGCGCGCGGCTTCCAGCCGGCGCACAACCTGGAGGGCCTGCCGCACCTCACCGGGCTCGACAACCTCTACTTCGACACCAGCGCCAACTGCGAGCCGATCGCCCACCAGGCGATCATCCGCATCGTCGGCCATGACAAGCTGATGTACGGCACCGACCTGCCGGTCTGCCACGGACGCGGCCGCCATGCCGGCGCGGCCGATGCCTTCCTCTGGCTGTACGAGGACTCGCCGGTGTGGGACGAGAAGCACATCGGCATTCGGCCGGTGCTGATCGGCCTGGAGCACCTGCGCTCGATCAAGTGGGCGTGCTGGTCGGAGCGGCTCGGCGACCAAGCCGTGGAGGGCATCTTCTGGAACAACGCCGCGCGCCTGTTCGGCGTCGAGTGAGGAAGGGCGCGTGAGATACCGCACGCTGGGCCGTACCGGCATGTCCGTCAGCGAGGTCAGCCTGGGCGGCGCCTACCTGAAGGGGCCCGATCCCGGGCGCTACGAAGAGAACGCGGCGGCCGTCGTGCGGCGCGCGGCGGAGTTGGGCATCAACTACCTCGACACCGCGCCGGGGTACCGGCCCAGCGAGGAACTGCTGGGACCGGCCCTGCAGCAGGCGGGCCGGCCGTTCCACGTGGCGACCAAGGTCGGGTTCGTGCCCGAGGACTTCGACTTCCGTCGCGACAGCGTGGTGGCCAGCCTGGAGGCGAGCCTGCGCAAGCTGCGCATCGACCGGCTGGCCGTCGCCCAGATCCACGAGGTCAACCTGGTCGGCTGGGAGCGCATCATGGAGCCGGGCGGTACGCTCGACGGCCTGCGCGCGGCCCGTGACGCCGGCCTCTGCGAGGCGATCGGCATCACCGGGCGGGCGATTCCGTTGCTGGCAAGGCTGGCGGCGACCGGAGAGTTCGACACCGTGCTGGTCTATCACGACTACCATCCGTGCGCGCAGAAAGCGCGGCAGGAGGTCATCCCCGCTGCGGCGAAGCAGGACATGGGCATCGTCGTCGGCACGCCGTTGGGCGCGCTGTTCGGCCACGAAGCGAAGCGCGCCCAGACGCTGGCGGCGCTGTCCGACCGCGAGCGGGGCTCCGCCGAGTGCGTGATCGAGCGGCTGCGGCGGGAGCCGGGGACGCTCGCCCAGCACGCCTTTCGCTATATCATGGCCGACGAGGCGGTAAGCACGGTGTCGAGCGGGGCGGCGGACGTCGAGCAGCTTGAGGACGTGGCGGAAGCGTCGGCGATGGGGGCGATGCCCGCGGAGTTGGTCGCGGAGCTGGAGCGCCTGGGGGCAGACCGATGAGTCAGGACGAAGTCACCCGCGACGAGATCTACCGGGGGCTCTGGGACACCGGCCTGCACGAGGGCGACGTGGTGCTCGTCCACTCGGCGATGCGGACGCTGGGCCGCGTTCAGGGAGGCGCCGACACCGTGGTCTCGGCGCTGCTGGACGTGATCGGCGAGCGCGGCACGCTGGTCGTGCCCACCTTCACGTTCATCCACGAGGTGGAGGACGACCCCATCATCGACCCGCGGAACGACCGGTCCGAGATGGGGGCCATCACGGAGGCGGCCCGCACCCATCCGCGGGCGCTGCGGAGCACCGCCTTCCGGCACAGCTTCGCGGCCATCGGCCGCCGTGCCGAGGTGCTCGCCGGGGTGGACCCGGCGCTGTCCGTGTTCGACCTGCGCTCCGCCTTCGGGGTCATGCTCGCCCTGAACACGCAGGTCCTGATGCTTGGCATGACCTACGGGAGCTGCACCAGTTTCCACTTCGGCGAGTGGCTGTGCGAGGTTCCCTACCGGCGCGTCATCCCGCTCGACGTCAAGGTCCGGCTGGCCGACGGCACGGTGGTGCCGCAGGCCATGACCGACTATCAGCCGCATTCCTACACCAGCACGCGCCGTCCCGACTTCAACCGCATGGGCCGCATGCTGGAGGAGCGGAAGCTGGTCGGCGTCGCCGCCGTCGGCAACGCGGTCGCCCGGCGCTTCGCGATGCGCGACCTGATCGATCTGGCGCAGGCCGAGGCGGCGAAGGACTACAACGTGTTCCGCACCCCGGAGGGCGGAACGGTCCACGGCACGCCCCTCGACTCCGGTACGACCGTGCTCAGCCCCGAGATGCCGGACGCGGCGGGGCGCCCCGACCGCTATCAGTGGAGCGTGATGGACGAGTCGCGGTTGAAGCTGCCGGATGTTCTCCAGGAGGGGCACACATGTCCATGATCACCTTTGAATGTCCTGATGACATTCTGCGAAGCCTCAGCGAAACGCCCGAACACTTTGCTGACGAGTGCCGTCTGCTGATAGCGGCAAAACTGTTTGAACTCGGGCACTTGTCCTCGGGGCAAGCCGCCCGTCTTGCCGGTTTGGAACGCGTGTCATTCCTGGATGCCTTGAAGTGCTACAAGGTATCCGCCATCAATCTGTCCTCAGAAGTGCTGGCGCAAGATCTCTCCCATGCCAGGAACCTGTAGCGTCGATACATCGCCACTACTCTATCTCTTCCGTATCGGAAAGCTGCCTCTGCTTCGTCGTCACTACGTGGCTGTCTGAAGACCTGAAGCGAACCGTGCTCGAATCGGCTGATGAACTCTGAACTCGCGGCCTGAAGCGATCCGGCAAGCGGAGGTCCGTTCGGCAGGCCGCTCAGTCGTGGTCGTGGTCGTGGCGGTGGTGGACGTCGGGCACGTGCGGGTGCGCGTGCTCCAGCTCGTCGTGCGCGTGGCGGTGCACGTGGCCCAGCCACGCCGGGCGCCCCGGATGCGTGTGCCCGTGGTGGCCGTCGGTGTGGCGGTGCCAGTGCTCGTGCTCGGCGGCCGGGTGGTGGTGCCGGTGCGCGTGCCCTTCGCGCAGCAGCACGGCCAGCCCGGCCAGGAGCACCGCGGCCGCCACGATCTGCAGCGCGGTCATCCGTTCGCCCAGCACGATCACGGCGATCAGCACGCCGAAGAACGGCGCCGCGGAGAACACGAGCTGCCCGCGCGTGGCGCCGATGTTCTGCGCGGCGGCGATGTACAGCACGATGCTCGCCCCGTAGGCGGCGCTTCCCAGCAGCAGCGCACCGGCGGCGGTGAGCGGAGTCGCGCTCCACGGCGCGACGGCCAGGCCGATCACGAGGTTCGTCGTGCCCGCGGCAAGGCCCTTCCAGAAGGTGGTTTCCTTCGGCGCGAGGCCGTCGATCAGCGACGTGAAGTGGTTGTCGAACCCCCAGCAGATGCAGGCCAGTGCGACCAGCAGCGCCGGCAGGAAGCCGGCGGGCCCACCGTCCCAGGACAGGAGCAGCGCAGCCGTTACCACGAGAGCCGCGCCCAGCCACGCCCGGCCCGAGAGCTGATCGCGAAAGAACAGGACTCCCAGAACGGCGGTCGCGACCAGCTCCAGGTTGAGCCAGAGGGAGACGGACGCAGCCGCGGCCACCCGCAGGCCGAACAGCAGCAGGACGGGACCGGCGATGCCGCCGAGCAGCACGGCCCCCAGGAGCCGCCGGCCGTTCCCTGCGTCGAGTCGCCTGACCCGCTGCACGAGGTGCCGGCGCACCGCGAACGGCGCCATGCCCACGGCGGCGCCCAGGTAGAGCAGGCCGGCGAGCTGAAAGGGGCTGACGTGATCCAGGAGCAGCTTGCTCAGCGGCGTCGATGCTCCGAACAGCAGCGCCGAGACCAGCGCGATCCCCACCCACAGCGCCATGTCGGACCGTCACGCTATCACGACGAACGGAGCGAGCCTCAGCGCGGAACCGTACGAACGTCACCGCACCGATATAGGATGGCCGCACGGGACATGCACAAGTTCAACACGGAGGGTCCGGTCATCCCCGCCCGCCACTACTGCATCCCGCCGCTGGAGCGGCTGAATCTCGACGAGATCCTCGAACTGATCCGGGACATGCGGTACTTCGTGCTGCATGCCCCCCGCCAGACCGGCAAGACCTCTGCCCTCCTGGCGCTGTGCGACCTGCTCAACAGCGGCGCCGAGGGCGATTTCCGGTGCGTGTACGTCAACGTCGAGGCCGCCCAAGCCGTGCGCGAGGATGTGGGGCGCGCCATGCGTGTCATTCTGGGCAGACTGGCCTCCCGCGCTCGCCTGCTCGGCGACGGGTTCCTGTACGAGAGGTGGACCGACATCCTGGCCGCCTTCGGGGAGGGAGCTCTGACGGAGGCGCTGACCTGCTGGTGCCAGGCCGATCCGACGCCCGTGGTGCTGCTGATCGACGAGATCGACTCCCTGATCGGCGACACGCTGATCTCGGTGTTGCGCCAGTTGCGGGACGGCTACGTGCAGCGTCCCGAGAGTTTCCCCCACAGCATCGTGCTGTGCGGCGTGCGCGATGTCCGCGATTACCGTATCCGGTCCAGCTCCGAGAACGCCACCGTCGCCGGTGGCAGCGCGTTCAACGTCCGCGCCGAGTCGATGCGGCTCGGCGACTTCACGGAGGCGGAGGTGCGCGCGTTGCTCGCACAGCACACGGCGGAAACCGGGCAGGCGTTCACGCCGGAGGCGCTGGCCACGGTGTGGCGGCAGACGCGCGGCCAGCCGTGGCTGGTCAACGCCCTCTGCCGCAAGGCGTGCTTCGACTTCGAGACCGGCCGCGACCGCTCGCGCCAAGTTGCCGCCGACGACCTCCTGAGCGCCCAGGAGGAACTCATTCTGAACCGGGTGACGCATCTCGATCAGCTCGCCGACAAGCTCAAGGAAGAGCGTGTGCGGCGCGTGATCGAACCACTGCTGAGCGGCGCTGGCGAGCACGGGTTCCAGGCCTCCGATATCGAGTACGTCCGCGACCTGGGGTTGATCGCCCGTGACGACCCGCCGCACATGGCAAACCCGATCTATGCCGAGGTCGTGCCGCGCGAGCTGACCTACGCGGCACAGGCAGGCTTGCTCCAGGACGCCGCTTGGTTCGTGGACGGCGGTGGCGGCCTGAACGTGGACGCGCTGCTGGCCGACTTCCAGGAGTTCTTCCGCGAGCACTCCGAGCACTGGCAGGGGCGCTTCGCGTACGCCGAGGCCGGCCCGCAACTCCTGCTGCAGGCGTTCCTGCAACGAATCGTAAACGGCGGCGGCCGCATCGAGCGGGAGTACGGCCTGGGGCGCGGCCGCACCGATCTCCTGATCATTTGGCCGCACGGAGACCAGGCGGCGCCGCACGCCGCCGCCAGGTACGTGATCGAGTGCAAGGTGCTGCATGGAGGCCTGGAGCGCACCATCCGCGAGGGGCTGGCGCAGACCGCCGACTACATGGACCGTTGCGGAGCGCAGGCCGGCCACCTGGTGATCTTCGACCGCGGCGCGGAAGCGCGCTGGGAGGACAAGATCTTCCGCCGCGAGGAACAGGCCCTCGACGGCCGCCGGATCACCGTGTGGGGGATGTGACGCGGCCCGCGAAGAACACCTGCACCGTCGTGCTGGTGAACAGCGAGCCATCGGCTTCGCTGACGTCCCGCACCTCGATGCGAAACGGGCCGGCGACACGGGCGTTCGCGAGGGTAATCGATTTCGCGAACGTGCCGGGATCACCGAGATCGCCCTCCACCATGATCCATCCCCGCTCGATCACTACGCCTCCCTCGCTGTAGACGCGATAGGTCAGGTTGTTCTCGAACGGTACCGTGCTGATCCACCCGCGCACCTCGACGCTCGCGCCCACGGGAGCCTCGCTGAGCGGCGTCTCGAGCACGATCTGCCGCTGCATCGGCCGGCGAGCCGCCTGCGCCGCTTCGAGCAGGACCGGTACCGAAGCTCGAGCCAGCGCCGAGCCATCGCCCGAGTCCATGTCAACGATCTCGATGCGCCCTGGTCCCGCATCGCCGGCCAGGAAGTCGACGGGCGCGGCGAACGTCCCGAGCGTGCCCGAGTCCGCGTCGAGCGGGATCCTCCCCAAGCCGATCACACCGCCCCGGGCGTCGTACACCAGGTAGGTCAGGTCATCGGCGGACGGGTGCGTCGTACTTCCCCGAACCTCGACGCCCGTCGCGATCGTCTCCCCCGGCAGCGGCGAAGCGATCACGAGAGCCCGAGTCGGCACCAGCCGGCGTCCACTCAGCGCGAACGCGCGGCTGGTTGCGATCGATGGGCAGCACAACCCGTCTCCCGGACCGTGCGCGTCCATCGTCATAAAGATGTGGCCGCCCGAGATGGCGATGCTCTTCACGTGTACGCGATCACCCAGGAACTGGCGTCCCGCCTGAACCGGCGTGCCTTCCCGGTCGCGCATCGCAAGCAGGTGGATGAACGTGCCGCTCCCGCCGGTGTTGACGAAGGCGACCACGGCCGCATCGGCGACATCGTCGCCGTCCAGGTCGCCAAACGCGAGGAGGTCGCCGACCAGGCCGGCTTCCACCCGCTCCGTCGCACCCGCGCCATAGCGGATCGATCCCTGCCCCCCGCGGAATCGAATCGGGGTCTCCTCGTCACCGAGCAGCGGCAGTTGGTAGTGGCCGTCACGAAGCTGTTGAAGCGTCAGATGCGGCGATTCAGCGTCCGCGGGTGCCGCGTCTCCCTCCTGGGCGAGAGCCGGCGGCGAGCTCACGAACAGGCCAACCGCGACAATCGCGGCCACGAATCCTGCCTGCAGGTGTGCGAATCGGGTCTTCATTGCTCAGATTCGTCGCGCTACGGGCTGGCGATGAGCTCGAAGGCGAACAGGCTGGCCGATCTCATCCTGAAGCGCAGCGTGACCGGCCTTCCGTCGCGGTGGCCCAGGTCCTCGCCGTCCTTCCAGGCGACGATGCGGTCGGTCTCGTCTCCCGCCAACGGAACGCAGTCGGCAAAGCTGCGGCCCGGAAGTGCCTTGCTGTGGCCGCCCGCCCTGCGGCTCTCGGCGGCCTCCACCCGGATCTCTCCCCCCTGGATCGTGCGGTAGTTGAGGCGGAGCCTGCGGCCGTCGAACAGCAGGGGCAGCGTGGTGAACCGGCCGGCCTCGTCGGCGATGAGCGCCGTGATCCGCTCCTTCGTCCAGAGTGCATAGGCCCTCTTCATCGCGTCCCAGGTGTGCCGGTTCCTCGGGTACTTGTGAGGGTAACGGGCTCCACCGTAGGGCAGGCCGACCTTGCCGCCCGGCAACGGGACCAAGTCGATGCTCGCTGTGACGAAGCCCGCGTCCCAGGCCCTCGGATCGCCCGCCCGCAGGATGGCACCGCCGGGAATCCGGGTCCAGCTCACGGTGTCGATGCTGCTGAAGGCGCGGATGTCGGACGAGTCGTCGGCGTGATGGTAGAGGGCGGGAAACAGGAAGTGGTGGTCGGCGGTGCCGGGATACCGGGTCTTGCCGTTCGTGTACCAGTCATCCGACGGATGCAGGTCGGCGCCGGGATGGATGATCGTTTCAGCCAGCGGCCAGTGCCTGAAGTCCGTGGTCTCGGACCGGCCTATGCTCCTCCGTCCGTCGTACCACTGGGTCTTCAGGAACCAGACGTAGCTCTGACGATTCGGGTCGTAGGAGACGACGTTCTGAGAGTCGCTGTAGAGGATCATGAGCGGATGGCGCAGGACCCTCCAGTGGAGACCGTCGGGAGACACGGCCCCGTATCTGGCCAGCCGGAGGAGGGGCGTGCCGTCCGGTCCGTCGAAGGACAGCGCCGTCGGGTCGAAGCCTTCCGCGTGGTTCTCCGCGAACTCGCGCAGGACCTCCTGGCGGTGCCGGGCGAACTCGGGCCGCATGGAACGTCCTTGGAACACCATCTTGAATCTTTCGCTCTCCGCGGCGACGGGATCCTCGAATACGCCCGGAGAGGGGCCCCATGCCTCGACATCCGGGCACTCGGACAGGTCGAACGTGCATGCCGTTCTGTTGCGCCAGGAGTACCCGTCGTCCGACTCCGCGTGAAATACGCCCCCTTCGAGCAGGCTTGAATAGGGCGCTCCGAGAGGTATCGGCCGATACCAGGTGCGGTAGGAACCCTGCGAATGACATACCTGTCCGGGCGGTTCGTGATTCGGGACCGGGTCGCTGCGTTCCGCCTTGCAGACCGAGATGCGGATGCCCTCGGGTACGTCGTAGGGAACCATGACGGCGTCGATCGGTTCGGCGGTGAGTTCATCGTGTTCGTCCGTGACCCTTACCGGTTCTCCCGTTTCCCGCGAGACCCAGGTGAACCCTCCCGACACCTCCGCGGACAGGATGTAGCGCCAGTCGGTGAACAGGTGAGGGCCCGGTTCGAGCGGAAGGCTCCACTGTCGTTCCTTGTAGGAGCGGCGATCGTCCCGGGCCCTGTTGTAGAAGCGACGGAGTATTTCGCGGCCCCTTGGTCCGCCGTCCAGGTCCTGCATGGGCGTGCCTCCGCGAGCCTTACGGTAGCGCGGGCGCGGGCAGATCTTCCAACCGGAAGCGGTAGCCGTTCACGTAGCAGTTGTGGCCCCGGTCGGGCTGCAGCCAGGCGAGGGCGTCGGAACCGACCGGCATGCCGTTGCCGAAGTAGTCGACGGCGAAGCACTCGCCGTCCGCGAACGCCACCGGCACCGGCTTGCCCCAGTCGCCGGCATCGCGGCAGTACTCCAGCTCCAGCAGGCCGTGCTCCTGGAAGGCGTCAGGCAAGCCGTCGCGGTCGTGGCGCCACCGGTAGCGGTAGTCCGGCAGCCAGCGGTTGCCGGTGATGTCCAGTTGCACGGAGCGCCACACGCTGCGGCCGGCGTTGCCGGGGCGCACGTAGAAGGGCAGCCGCACCCGCATCGGGTAGTGCTCGGGGCGGGGCAGCTCCCGGTACGCGAAGGCGCAGCCGAAGGCGTTGCAAGGGACATGGCTGACCGGCGCCAGGTCGATCGCCGGGTAGTGCAGGACCTGGGTGCCGTCGATCGAGACGCGCAGCGTCCCCCGCGCAAGCTCCATGCGGTAGCAATGCCAGGACCTGCCGTCGACCGGTACGCGGCTGTGGCCGGGGCTGTGCTCCAGGTCGAGGTGGTCGGGGAATACGCGCAGCCAGCCGGCGCCGCGCAGGCCGATGCTGCACGCCTGTCCGGCGTTGGCCAAGCAGCGCAGCTCCGCTTCGATGACGACGTGGGCCGCCTGGTCGTCGGCCGGCATGAGGTAGAACTGCACGAACGAGCCCGGCCGGCGCTCGGTGTCCAGCACCAGCCCGTCGCCGGTGAGAGCCGCCGCCGCTTCGGCCTCCCCATAGCGGGTCGACGACACGCGGTACTCCGGCAGCGCGCCCAGGTCGCCTCGCCACACGACGCTGCCCGCGCGGCCGCCGACGTTGCGGTAGGCCAGCAGGTGCGTTCCGTCGTCCAGGTCGAAGGCGGCCGGCCAGTGGCCGACGAACGGGGTGGGGCGGGGCCGGCTCCAGGTGCGCCCGCCATCTTCCGAAACGGCGGCGAACATCGGGAAATTTGCGTAGTGGTTCTCGCGCATGAGGATGATCAGGCGGCCGTCGGCCAGCTCGGCCAGACACGACTCGGCGAGCTGGAGCGGGCAGTCTTCCGGCACCACGGGGCCGCCGTACGGCTCCCACGTCTCGCCGCGATCGATCGAGCGCAGCAACCGGTTCAGGCCGCTGTAGACCACCAGGTCGCCGGCGCGCCGCTCCAGGACGGCACCGTCCTGGCGGAACTCCAGGTCCCGCGTCATGCGGATCGGCCCGGACCAGATGATGCCGGCGTCGTCGCTGAGATGGATCACCGGCGTGGTGGGCTTGCGCTCCGGCCAGTCCTCGGTGAAGTAGTGCATGAGCACGCGGCCGTCGCGCAGCGCGGTGAGATAGAGGCCGCCGGTGGCCACGAACGGCAGCTCGCGGTCGAAGTCGCCCTCCACGAGGGTGGCCGGCGCGCTCCAGGTACGACCGCGGTCGTCGCTCACCATCGTCACCACCCGCTGCCAGCGCGACGCGCCATGGCCGTATGCCTGCTTGACGCCCAGCACCAGCCGGCCGGACGGGGTCAGGCACATGCCGGGGAATCCCTGCCACGTGCCCGGATCACGCGCCACGAACGCCGTCCCGGTATCAGGAACGCTCTTCATGCCTTCTCCCTTATGAAATGCGAGGCGGACCGGACCCATCGGGCCCGGCCCGCCGTCGGGTCAGTGCGACCCTCTGGTCGCCGCGAACGGACTACAGCTTGGTTCCGGTCTGCTCCAGGAAGCGGTCGAGCGCGGTGTTGTAGAGCTCCACCAGCCGACCGGCGCCGGCGTTCGCCAGCTCCTTCTGAAACTGCCCCCATTCGCTCATCGGCCGCTGCCCGTGGGTGAACTTGACCACGTTCTCGTCCACCAGCGTGGACAGCACCCCTTCGAGCTGGATCTTCTCGTCCAGCTCGTCCGCCGTGAACGGAAACTTCGGCTCGGGCGTGTCGTTCCAGGCGCCGAACTCCCGCAGCTTCTCGATCCAGATGGCATCGATGAACTTCCCGGTGTAGGTCGGCAGGGTGTGGTCGCGATAGACGATCAGGTCCGACTTGCCCCACATGATGCGGGGCGAGGTGCGCCACAGCCGGCCGAAGCCGTACTCCGTCGCCCGGGTGCCGTCCGGGTCCGCCTTGCGCACGTCCTCCGGCCATCCGACCAGGTTCATCAGCCAGATGCCGCCCCAGGGCGAGTTGTCGTCGGCGGCATGGGCGACGCCTTCCTCGCCGAAGCGCAGCAGGTTCGCCCCCTCGTCGGTGTAGGCCCAGTCGGAGGCGCGCACCGCCGCGTCCTTGTTGTCGGAGGTCGCGCTGATGACGAACGCGCCGCTCGACCGCGACGGCGTGCGGATCCTGCCGCGGGTGCCGAAGATCACCGGCGGCATGACGTGGAAGTCGCCGGCGTCCTGGTAGGCGGGGCGCTGCCCGTTGTTGTACCAGCCGATCCAGCTTCCGTGCATGCTGCCGATGAAGGCGCCGGCGCGCTCCTCCTCCAGCCAGATGCGCTTCTGATCCTCCTCGGGCATGGTCGCCCAGTTCGGGAACAGGATGCCCGAGGCGTGCAGTTGCCGGATGAAGTCGATCGCGACCAGGAACCGGTCCATGGTCGGGCCGTACTCGTAGCGGTTGTCCTCGTTGAAGTAGATGCGGTTGTAGGTCCCGAACTGCAGCGCGATCGGCGAGACGATCCAGCCGCGCGGACCGATGCCGCGGCGGTTGGTGAGGATCGGTGCGGAGCCGCCGTTCATGGCCAGGTGGCTGGCCCGGAACAGCTCGAACAGGCCGCCCGGCGTGCGGGCCACGTCGTCGAGCGTCTCCACCTCGTAGCCGGCGTTGGCCAGCAGGTCCGTGCGTAGCAGGATGTTCGAGTTGGCCGCGCGCAGCCCCATGTTCACGAACGGCTGCGTGTAGACGCGCCCGTCATCCGAGTACTGCAGGATGCCCGGGATCTCGTCCACCAGGGCGCCGAGCCCCGGCATGGTGCCGGCCTCGATCTCCGCCAGCGTGTCGACGAACAGGGCGCCCTTGAACTGGTCGACCGCGTTGGTGAGGGCCTGGTCCAGCACGCGCGCGATCTCGGGCATGTCGCCGGACGCCAGGAAGGTGGCCATCTTGGCGTCGTAGTCGCTGCGCGGGATGTTGATCGGCACGAAGGTGGTGCCGGTCAGCTCGCCCCAGAGCTCCGCCAACCGGGTATCGGCGACCCCGTCGTAGGCGAAGTCGTTGACGAACTCGACCACCGGCAGCTCTCCGGCCGCGGTGCCGGTCTGGCCGGCCGCCCAGGCGCCGAGCGCGCCGCCGCACAGCAGGGCGGCGGCGACGGCGATACGTAGCGTTCTCGTTCTCATCGGGTTCCTCCTTGAGATAGCGAGTGGGAAGAGATGTTTTGGTGTACGGTCCTTACCTCCTTTCGGCTCAGCCGCGGAGCGAGCCCACGAGTATGCCGCGCACGAAATAGCGCTGCGCGAACGGGTAGACCAGCAGTATCGGGATGACCGTGATCATGGTCATGGCCATCTTGATCGACTTCAGGAAGCCGAACGTGAACAGGTCGTGATCGGTGACCTCGCGCGCCGCCTCCGAGTAGTAGTTCTCGTCGGTGAAGTTCTGCAGGTCGCCGCCGAAGTCGGAGAGCACGACGAAGCGGCGCAGGATGAGGGTCAGCGGCTGCTTCCGCAGGTCGTTGAGGTAGATCAGCGGGCGGAAGAACTCGTTCCACATCGAGACGGCGGCGAACAGGCCGATGGTGGCGATGATCGGCTTGATCAGGGGCAGGACGATACGGGAGTAGACGACCAGCTCGTGGCCGCCGTCCAGGTGCACGGATTCCTTGAGCTCGTCCGGGACGTTCTCCTTGATGTAGACCCGGAACAGGAAGATGTAGAACGGCACCACCGCGGTCGGCAGCACGATCGCCCAGATCGAGTCCAGCAGCCCGAGCTGCCGCACCCACAGGAACGTCGGGATCATGCCGCCCTCGAAGAACATCATGACGAGCAGCAGCACGGTCACCACCCCGTGCAGGCGGAACCGGCGGTCGGCCAGCACGTAGCCGGCAACCGAGGACAGCACGATGACCAGGATCGTGTAGGTGGAGGTGTACAGGATGGAGTTCCAGTAGGCGCGCAGGATGATGGTGTTGCGCAGTACGTTCTGGTACGAGCGGAGGTGGAAGCCGACGGGAAAGGCGCGCACGTTGCCGTAGGAGATCTGGATGTAGTCGCTGGCGGACAGCGCGAACATGTACAGGAACGGGTAGAGGGCGGCGGCGGCGATGAGCGCGCAGAGCAGGTAGTTGCAGCCGTCGAACAGGCGCGAGGAGAGCGGCTGCCGGACTCCCTTCACGGCCGGGCCTCCCTTACCAGAGTCCTTCACCGCGCAGCCGCTGCACGATCTTGTGGGTGGCGAGGACGATCGCGAATGCCATCACGCTGTTGAGCAGGCCGATCGCGGTGGCGTAGCTGAACTGCAGCCCTTCGATCCCCCGCCGGTAGACGTAGGTGGCGATGATGTCCCCGGTCTCGTAGGTGCCGGGATTCTGCAGCAGGAACGCCTTCTCGAAGCCGATCTGCACCAGGTTGCGGGTGTTCAGGATGAAGAGGATGGTGATCGTCGGGATCAGGGCAGGAACGGTGACGTGCAGCGCCTGCTGCCAGCGCCCGGCGCCGTCGACGCGCGCCGCCTCGTAGAGCTCGGCGTTGACGCCGGCCAAGGCCGCCAGGTAGATGATCGTCCCCCAGCCGAGCTCCTGCCAGATGCTCGACACGACGTAGAGCGGACGGAACCAGCGGGGATCGATGAATACGTCCCGCCGCTCGCCGGTGAACAGCTCGATGATGTCCGTGCCGATGCCGCGCTCCCACTCGAAAAGCTGGAAGATGATGCCGACGATCACCACCGTGGACACGAAATGCGGAAGGTAGGTCAGCGTCTGGATCGACCGCTTGAAGGCCGAGTTGCCGATCTCGTTGAGCAGCAGGGCGAAGACGATCGGCGCCGGAAAGGTGAAGACGATGCTCCAGAAGCCCAGCAGCACGGTGTTCCTAATAATCCGGAACGCGAACGGATCGCTCAGGAACTGGGCGAAGTACTTGAATCCGACCCAGTCGGCGCTCCAGAAGCCGCTGACCAGGTTGAAGCGCCGGAAGGCGAAGCTGATGCCCCAGATCGGGATGAAGTGGAACAGGATCGCCCATGCCATGACGACCCCGATCATCAGGTAGAGCAGGGGCGTCGCCCTGATCGAGCGGATCAGCTCCGCCCGGCGCCCGGGCCGCCGCACGGTGCCGACCGCCGGCCGCCGATCCTGTGTCAGCGTTCCATGGTCAGCCATAGGCGGGTATCGCCGAAGCCGACACGGTACCCGTTTGCGCTATCGGGGGCAAACCGCGCGCCCGCATCACCACTCGACACGTGAGGCACGCGGATGACGCGACGAGCGGCGGCCTGGGTCGCGGCGGGATCGTGCGTCTCCCGGCGATCCGCGGCGGCGGTACAGCGGTCCGGCGCGCCGCGGAGGATCGATGGCCATCACCGTGTCGCCGCGCCATGAGACGAGATACTCGTCTCCGAGCACGTCGACTCGCTCGTCATGCTCAAGCAGGGGGAAGCGGATCTTGACCACCTGTCCCGGCGCGAGCCCGTCGACGCGCACGTAGCCCTCGCTCCACCGCCAGTGGCCGGGCGCCTCTACCGAAACCTCGTCCGAGGGAACGCCATCGGGGGTCCGTACGGCAAGAGATCCGCCCTGGCGCATGATCACTTCGACCATGCCCTCGTGCGGAAGATGGCTGCGAACGTCGGCCCACGGGGTCGAGCGGTCGAACAGCAGGTTGACGCGGACCGCGGTGCGCGTCGCCCGCACGGCGTGATGCCACAGGAGAAACAGCCCGTGTACTCCGTGCGCGTTGCAGCAGCCCATCCACCAGTGGCCGCGACGCGTGTCGACAACGCCGTTGGGTGCGCTGCCGCCGGAGAACGCCCCGGGCAGCACGTCGCGCACGCCGTCGCGCTTGAGCTGAGGCGGCGGGCAGGCCGCGATGAAGTCGGCGGCCTCGCCCGGGGTCAGCTTGGGCACCTGCCGCTCCCAGTCGGCGTCGACGAACTGGGACTCGACCAGGTGGTTGCGCCCGAAGCGCTCGGCGTCGCCCCAGCATTCGTGGCGTCCGGAGCGGGCCAATTGGATCGCGATGTCGATCATGTCCGTGATGCCGCAGGTCTCGCAGGCGTGCTTGCCGACGAACTCCGAGAACCAGCCGAACCTGGTGCCGATCGCGCGGGCGAAGCGGTAGACACCCTCTGCCCAACGCACCAGATCGGGCTGCCCGGAGAAGAGGCCCCACTGCAGCACGCTGGCGGCGGTGGCCACCCGGCTGTGGAAGTGCCCGCGAAAGCTCCCATCCGGGCCGAAGTCGCCCGCGCGCTCGACCACGTAGCGCGCGATCCCGTCACAGAGCGCCGCGGCCTCGTCGTTGCGGGCGCCCGTCGCCAGGTACTGCACGACCGGGCGCAGGATCGGCGCGGCCGCGCACATGGCGCCGGTGCCGGTCGGCTCGGCGTCGCCGTCCCATCCGTCGCGCCGGTAGAACAGCTCGTCGGCATCCGTCGGGCGATCGCGCGCCGGCACCGGGTAGTAGCAGTAGCCGTCGCGCCGGACCGCGATGCTCGCAAGGCCGTGGATGAGCTCGTCGATCCGACGGCGCAGGCCGGCGCGCTCGGCGGCGTCGGTGCTCTGCTGGAAGCAGGTCACGTATGCCATCAGACAGGCGCGCTGACCCCAGAACTCGGCTACCGGAGGACGCGGACGCCGGGTGGGGCGGGGAGGGAAGTCGGGCTCCGGGATCCAGCAGAGGCCGTGCTCGCCCTGATACGAGCCGACCAGCTCCTTGAGGTGGACGTCGATCTCGCTCCCCAGGTCGGACCCGGTCATCTCGCGCGCCAGCACCAGCGCGTCGACGGCGCGGCCGGCGCCGTCGCAGTGGTCCCAGTAGGTGTGATGACTCAGCACCGGCGGATCGAGTTGCAGCCGGCAGTCGAAATACGGGGTGTAGCGCAGCGCGGGGTCGACGTTGCGCGTCAGCGCGTTGAGGGCGAGCTCGGCGCGTTCCGCCAGGTCGAGCGACGCCGGACCGGCTCCCTGCGCGCGTGGCATGCTGCGGCCAACCGTACGCCTCGAATCGGTCCGGGTCGAGCGGTCCCCGGCGATGCCGGCACCTCGCGCCTGGGTTGCCCGAAGGAGGGAGTTCGTCGTGGCAAAGCACCTGTTCATCGACGACCGCTTCGTCGCGGAGACATCCGGATTGACCCGGCGTTTCCATCAGGCGCGGAAGTGCGACCGGAATCCGGTGATTCGCGCCGACCGGCCGTGGGAAAAGGACGCAGCGTTCGTCGACTCGGCGATGGTCGTCCATGACGAGGCGGCCGGCCGCTTCCGCGCCTGGTACCAGGGCGGCGCCTGCTACGGCCCGGACGACGGCTCCAACATGTGCTACGCAACCTCAGCGGACGGCATCGAGTGGCACAAGCCGTCCCTCGGACTCGTCGAGTTCGAGGGGAGCACCGATAACAACATCGTGCTGGCGGCGACCTGCATGATGCACGACCCGGCGCCGATCATCGATCCGGCCGACCCCGATCCGCGGCGCCGCTACAAGGCGGTCTGGTGGGGCGGGCGGCGCGACGCCGCGCAGGAGGGGGGCTGGCTGCTCGGCCACTGCGTCGGCTTCTCAGCGGACGGCATCCGCTGGCAGGAGCATCCGGACAACCCGGTCTGGGTCGGCGACGCCGAGGTCGCGGTCCCGTTCGGCCTGGAGCGCACCGGCGGGCGGCTGGTCATGTACTCCAGCGCCGACGGCTACGGCATGCGGGTCACGGCCCGTAGCGAGAGCGACGACTTCGTGCGCTGGGACCTGCCGCCCGCGCCGGTGTTGGTGCCGGACGACGACGATCCGCCGGGGACGGAGGCAGCCGGCCTGGCGGCCACCGACTACGAGGGGACGCAGATCGGCATGCTCTGGGTCGCGCGCAACCTGCCCGAGCCGGGTCGGGAGGAGTGGCGGCGGATCGTAGAGCGCAACAGGCGGCAGGGCTTCTTCGGGCCGCCGATCGAGATGAACAACGTCCGCTGCCGGGAGATGCACACCGAGCTGGTGGCCAGCCGCGACGGCGTGCGCTGGGACCGCATCCACCGCGAACCGCTGATCCCGCTGGGGCCGGAGGGGAGCTGGGACGAGACGCTGCTGCTCGCCGCTCGCCCCCTCGTGCACGGCGACGAGATCTACCTCTACTACACCGGCTACGGCCGCGCCACGCCGACGCCCGGCGCGACCAGGCCCCAGCGTATCCAGCCCTGGAACATCGAGACCGGGCTGGCGACGCTACGGCTGGACGGCTTCGCCTCGCTGTCCGCCGAAGGCGCCGGCGTCCTGGTCACCGAGCCGTTCACCTCCGAAGGGCCGGCCATCGCCGTCAACGCCGACGTCCGCGGCTCGCAGCGCGTCGAGGTACTCGACGAGGAAGGCCGGCCGGTGCCGGGCCTGTCCCGCGAGCAAGCGCAACCGATCGCTGGCGACCATCTGCGGGCGTGGGCTGCGTGGTCATCCGGATCGGACCTGGACTCCGTGCGAGGTCGCACCATTCGTCTGAAGGTGTACGTCGAGCGCGGCGACCTGTACTCGGTGTCCATCGTCGAGAACCGCGCGCCAGCGGGCGTCTGAGCGCCGCGGCCCGGTACGACTCGCCTCAGCCCCTGAGAACCCCGTCCGAGAGGTCGAAGGAAGTGGACCAGCGCACATACGGCGTCAAATGAGATAGAGTGCCGCCGCCAACAAGGAGAGACATGACTGCGACCATTGATATCGGCACGCGCCTGGAACCGATCGTCGACCGTTACCTCATCGACCGACTGGACGGCACCCGTCTGGCGCTGCAGCAACCGCGTGACGAGGGGCCGGTCCTCCGGCGTGACAAGCCGTGGGAGGGCCTGATCGGCTACTTCACGGTGCTCAAGGACGGCGACACGTACCGCGCCTACTACCGCGGCAAGAGCGGCGACGGCCCCGACGGCGCAGAGGACGAGAGCACCTGCTACGCCGAGTCGACGGACGGCAGCCACTGGACCAAGCCCGACCTCGGCCTGGTGGAGATCGACGGCTCGCGCGACAACAACGTCATCCTTGGCCCGGAATCGCCCGCGGTACGCCACAACTTCGGCGCGTTCCTCGATACCGGCCCCGCCGCCGGCAGCTTCCGGCTCAAGGCGCTGGCGGGCCTGTTCGATCACGACCAGATCGACAACACCACCGGCGGCATGCTGCTGTACGGCTCCGAGGACGGCAGACGCTGGCAACAGCTCCGCGACAAGGCGGTGATCGATCAATCGCACCGCGGCCCGATGGTCAGCGACACCACCTCCGTGCCGACGTTCTGGTCGGTGGTGGAAGGATGCTACGTCGCCTACCTGCGCGACTGGCTCGGGCCGCCCAAGCGCCCCGGCCACGCCGGCTCCATCCGGTGGATCGCCCGCACCACCTCGCCGGACCTCCTCGCCTGGACCCCGCTTGTGAAGGTGCGCGCGGAACCGGTGGAGCACCTGTACACCAGCAACGTGCAGCCCTACTTCCGGGCGCCGCACGTGTCGATCGCCTTCCCGGCGCGCTTCCAGAAGGGGCGGCAGGTGGTGACCGCCGAGGAGTGCCGGAGGCTCGGCCTGACCCCGGACTACGTCGAGGATTGCTCGGACGCGGTGTTCATGAGCTCGCGCGGCGGGCTGGATTTCGACCGCACCTTTACGGAGAGCTTCATCCGCCCCGGCATCGGTCCCAACAACTGGATCACGCGTACCAACTATCCGGCGACCGGGCTGGTGCCGACCGGCCCGCACGAGATGTCGCTGTACCTGGTGCACGACAACGCCCAGGCGACCGCGCACCTGCGCCGCTATTCCCTGCGCCTGGACGGCTTCGCCTCCGTGCGCGCGCCTTACGCGGGCGGGGAGATGCTCACCAGGCCGCTGACCTTCGCGGGGACGCGGCTGCTGCTCAACTACTCCACCTCGTCCGCCGGCAGCATTCGCGTCGAGCTGCAGGACGCCCGGGGCCGGCCTCTTCCAGGCTACACTCTGGGGGAGTCGCGCGAGTTGATCGGCAATCACATCGAGGGAGAGGCAAGCTGGGCCGGCGGAGCCGACGTGGGCGCCCTGGCCGGACGGACGGTGCGGTTGCGCCTGCTCATGCGGGACGCCGACCTGTTTGCGCTGCGCTTCCGGCAGGCCGGTACAACCGGCGCGAACTCTTAAGGAGGAAACGACCATGCACAACCAGAACGGCGATCTGATGATCTGCAGTTGGGGTGACACCCTGAACGCCGAGCGCCCGGAGCACGTGCTCGACTCGCCCGAGCGCATTCGCGACGCGCTGGTGAGCTGGAAGGAGACCTACGGCATCCTCGGGGTGCTGTGGCGCCAGGAGCGCTGGCTCGCCAAGCTCGCCCGCATCACGGACCGCGCCCGCCGGAACGAGCCCCAGGTCTACGACGTGGTGCAGCAGGTGGACGACGCCGCGGCGGCCACCGAGGCGGCCCGCGACGCCGGCGTCAAGATCTACTGCTACGTCGACCTGTATGACGAAGGGCAGCCGCCGCACTCCGACGCGTACACCCACGGCGCGTTCCAATGGGAGTCTGAGTTCTTTGCCAACCATCCGGAGTACTACGCCTGCGACCGCACCTGGGACAAGCGTCACTGGGGGGTGCCCGAGTACTCCTACCCGGAGGTGCGCGAGTACAAGTGCCGGGAGGAGCTGGCCTGGCTAGTCGACAGCTACCGCTGGGACGGCGTCTACATCTCGACGCGCGGCCACCGCATGAACGCCGATCACGGCGACCAGTACGGCTTCAACCTGCCTGTGGCGGAGGCATTCCGCGAGCGCTACGGCGTCGACATCCTGACCGGGAACTTCGACCTGGACGCGTGGCGGCGGCTGCGCGGCGAGGGCATCACCCAGTACCTGCGCGACGTCCGGGCGCTCTGCGACGAGCGCGGCCTGACGCTCGGCATCGGCGTGCCGCCCGGCGACCACTTCGGCCGGCCGGTCGGCAACATCCACCTGGACTGGCGCACCTGGATCTCGGAGAAGATCATCGACGGCATCAACATCGGCCACGCCAACGTGGTCGGCCAACACCTGCGCACCGGCTACGGCTACGTGCAGAGCTACTTCGACGGCGAATTCGGCCTGCAGCCGCTGCCGGAGATGCTGGGCGAGCAGTACGGCCCGCTCTGCACCAAGCATGGCGTCGGGCTCTGGGCGAGCCTGATGATCCGCGAGCGGCTGGCGAAGATGTACGGCAGGAAGTACACGAACGAGCTGCTGCGCGCGATCCCTGGCGTCAACGGCCTGTCGTGGAGCTGGGCCAGCAAGGGAGACCGCATGCTGACGGTGGACCTCGACGAAGGGCCGATGCCGTCGCCGCTGGCGGCCGAGGGGGTCTGACCGCGCCCGCCGATCAGGCGCTCACGAACTGAAAGGCGTACAGCTTGGCCGAACGCATGAGCACGTGCAGCCGGACCGGGCGACCGCGGAGCGGACCGAGTTCGTCGCTTCCGCGCCAGCGCACGCGGGCGGCCACGTCGTTGCACGTCAGCCGGTCGCAGTCGGCGGCGCCGAAGCCGTCGATGGGCCGGCCTTCGCAGTCGCGCAGTTCGACCCGCGCCTCGCCCATGGCGGCCACGTCGACGTTGAGCTCCAGCCGGTCGCCGTCGAAGGTGAGCGGCGGCGTCAGCAGCGTTCCGCCCGCGTAGGCGGCGTCGGCCGACACGAAGCCGTCCAGCCGCTGCACGGCCGCACAGCTTCGGCCGCGGGCCCAGTTGGCTTGGTCGCGCCGCTCGTCGTCGCTCAGACGGCGGTACTGGCCGTGCGTCCACGGCTCGCCGCCGTAGTGCTGGTAGAGCTCCGCGCCACGCCGGATCAGGTAGGGGCTGCCGTGGATCCCGCCAGCGTCGAACTCGCCCCGGATGCCGCGGCCGATGTAGGGCCGGCGGTCGTAGCGCATCCAGTGGATGCCGTCGCGGCTGGCGCAGAACTGGCAGTCGTTGACGCCGTCGTTGCGGACGACCGGGCTTTCGGCCTCCGTGAAGTGGTGGTAGGTGAGCGGGAACATGAAGTAGGCGTCGGCCGCGTAGGGATAGGGGTAGACGCCGGCGTGGTAGATGTCGGAGCCGGGCGGGTCGTCCTGGTCCGCGCACAGCACGGTGCGGATCTCGTCGTCCGGCCACGGCGCGGTGAGGTCGTCGGTCTCCAGGCGGCCGATCGCCCGGATCGGCCTCGCCAGCGTCGGCTGCACCACCGGCGGATCGCTGTCGATCGGGTCGGCGAACGGGTAGGGGAGCTGGTTCTCCTCGTCGATCTGCACGCGCAGGTAGACGACGTAGCGGCCGATGCGCTCGTCCCACCACGCCTGCTTGGCGGTGTCCCAGCCGGGCGGCAGGTCGCTCACCGGCCGGTCGGGCAGGTCCCAGCGGATGCCGTCGGGCGAGGTGCCGACCTTGGTCTTCTCCGGGAAGCCCCGGATCATCTTGAAGCGCTCCTCCGGCCGGCCGTGCGGGCCGCAGGCATGCGGGTCATGGAAGGTGTAGGTGAGTTTCTCCTCGTCGATCAGGATGTTGTTGTCGCGCGAGCCTCCATACTCGACCAGCCCCAGCTCGGGCTTCTCCCAGGCCAGGCCGTCGTTCGATTCCGCGTAGCAGAGCCGCCAGCGGCCGCCGGCCCACTGGTCGCCGTCGCAGGCGGCGTACCACTTCTTGTAGCGCCGCGTCTCGGGATCCCAGTCGATGCTGTGCCAGCCAATGGTGAACGCCTCCCACGGCTTGTCGCGGGGAAAGAGGTCGGTGGATTCCTTGCGCGGCGGGTTCACGCGCAGCGCGACCTGCTCGGCGGAATCGATGAAGCGGTGGTCGATGAAGAGTTGCTTGTCGCTGCCAACGTGAATCGGTTCGCTGTCCATGGGCTTCCTCCCTCGCGCTGCCGGCTGGCCGTGGAAGTCGTATCATGGGCGGGCCATGAGAGCGATTCAAATCACGGAGCCGGGCCGCTTCCGGATCGTCGACACGCCGGAGCCAGCCGCGGGCCCGGGCGAGGTGCTGATCGCCGTGCAGGCGTGCGTGACCTGTCCGCACTGGGACACCACGCTGTTCCGCGGCGTCGACATCTTCGAGCGGCCGGGCCACCCCAAGTACCCGATCCCGGTGGGCTACCCCGGCCACGAGGTGTCGGGCCGGGTGGAGGCGGTGGGCGAGGGCGTCACCTCGCTGCAGGTCGGGGATCGCGTCGCCACCCTGAAGGCCGGCGGCGAGAGCAACCCCGGGTTCTACAGCGAGCTCATCGCGCGGCCGGCGGACATGGTTGTCCGCATCCCGGACAACACCTCGTACGAGGGGGCGGCGTCGATGGAGATGGCCTACCACATGTCGCCCTACGTGCACGCGCTCGGCGACGTCGCCGGCAAGCGGGTGGGCGTCGTCGGCCTGGGGCCGGCCGGCATCATCGCGCTGCAGATGGTCCGGGCCCAGGGGGCCGGCGCCGTGGTGGCGATCGACCTGGTGCCGGAGCGGCTGGAGCTGGCGCGCACGCTGGGCGCGGATCAGGTGGTGCGCATCGAGCCGGACACGGCGCCGGCGGAGCTGGAGCGGGATCCGCTCGAGGCCAGCATCGACTGCACCGGCGCGGCCGCGGGGATGCAGGTGGCGCTGGACCACACCGTCGGCGGGCCGGTGTCGCCGTTCGGAGTGATCCACGGCGAGGCGATCTACACGACCCGCCACTGGCGCAACCGCACGGGTATCGCCTCGCGCGTTGCGCCGGAGGCGCCTGACGCTTCGTACGTGACCGGGCTGTGGGCCGCGGAGAAGCTCAACACCGAGGTGCTGATCGGCGCCCGCCTGCCCTTCGAGCGCTACGACGAGGGTGTGCAGCTCCTGCTCGCCAAGCAGGCGCTGAAGGTCTGCTACCTGCCGCAGGGCGCCTGAAGGGGCCGCTCCCGATCAGCGGAACCGGAAGGCGTAGAGCTTGGCCGACCGCATGTCGAAGTGCAGGCGGATCGGCCGGCCGGCGTGGCTGCCGAGCGAGGGGGAGCCGTTCCAGCTCACGGTGTGGCGCACGTCGTTGACCATCACGCGGCGGCAGCGTGACAGCTCGAAGCCGGGGAGCGGGCGGCCGGCCTCGTCCCGGATCTCGACCTGCGCCTGTCCCATGGCTGCGACGTCGATGTTCAGCTCCAGCCCCTCGCCTGCGAAGCGGAGCGGCGGCGTGGTGAGCGTGCCGCCGGTGTAGGCGGCGTCGGCCGACACGAAGCCGTCCAGGCGCTGCTCCACCAGGCCAAGACCGTTGCCGTAACCGCGCCCGCGGCGCTCGTCGTCGCTGAGCGCGCGGAAGCCGCCGTGCGTCCAGGGGCTGCCGGTGTACATCTGCAGGAAGCGGTCGCCGTGGCGCAGGTGGGCGGGCGATGCGTGAATGGTGCCGCCGTCGAAGGTGCCGGGCAGGCCGCGGCCGATGTAGGGCCGGCGGTCGTAGCGCATCCAGTGGATGCTGTCGCGGCTGGCGGCGAACTGCGCGTCGTTGAGACCGTCGTTGCGCACCGTGGTCTCGCCCTCGCCGAAGTGCTGGTAGGTCATCGGGAACATGAAATAGGCGTCCTCGGCCTCGCCGTAGGGGAGCACGTCGTGGTGGTAGATGTCGGAGTCGGGCGGATCGTGCTCGTCGGCGGCCAGCACCGTGCGGATGTTCTGCTCCGGCCACGGCGCGGTCAGGTCGTCGACCTCGATGCGGCCGATCGAGCGCCCGGGGCGCAGGAGGCGGGGCGCGATCACGGGCGGATCGCTGTCGATCGGGTCGACGAACGGGAACATCGGCGTGCCGTCGTCCGCGACCGTCAGCTTCAGCCACGCGACGTAGCGGCCGATGCGCGCATCCCAATACACCTGCTTGGGCGTGTCCGGTTTCAGCGCGCACACCAGCCGGTCCGGCATGTCCCAGGCGAGCCCGTCGGCGGAGGTGCCGATACGTATGCCCTGGCCCAGCACCTGCTCGACCAGCTTGTAGCGGTCGGCCTCCCCGCCGTTGGGATCGATGAAGACGTCGGCGAGCTTGCAGTCGGCCAGCACGATGTTGTTGCGCTTCGACCCGCCGTACTCGACCAGCCCCAGCTCCGGCTTCTCCCAGGTGCGCCCGTCCGCGGACGTCGCGTAGCACAGGTGCCACCGGCCGCCGGACCACTGATCGGAGTCGGAGGCGGCGTACCAGAGCTTGAACAGGCCGTCCTCTTCCAGCACGGAGCTCCAGCCGATCGAGAACGCCTCCCACGGATGCTCGGAGCGCAGCACCGGGCCGGGCAGCTTGACCGGCGGATTCACGGCCAGCTCGACGTTCCGGGCCGTGTCGATGAAACGATGGTCGATGAAGAGCTGCTTGCGGTCGGCGACATCCAGCATGATCTCCCTCCAGGTGGCCTACCGTACCGCACGGTGGCGGATGCCTTCACCTCGACGCCCCACGTGCGCGCGCCGCGCATGATCACCAGATCCACCTCGACTTGATACTTGTTCGCATCGCGTACCCGTGCCACGTCCCGGACATCCCGATCGATGCGTCTGATTGACGCTTATGACAGCGTTCAATTGCTGTCTTTCGCTGCGTCCAAATGCCGTTCGGGACCGTCGGTCCCGTCGGGTAAGGGAGCGTGGTCAGCGCTCGGGTGGGTTGAAGATGGTGGCGGCGATGTGGGTCTGGGGCCGCTCTGCCGTGCACCAGAAGTAGGTCGTCACCAGCCGGCCGTCCGCGCGCTGGAACAGCCTGGGATATCCCAGGTCGGGGAAGCCGTTGGCCGACTGGAAGTCGTCGCGGAGCACGTGCGGAGCGCTCCAGGCCGCTCCGCCGTCGGCGCTGTAGCGGGCCTGCATCTGCCGGTCGGTCCGGTTGCCGTAGACCGCGCAGAGCCGGCCGTCGGTCATGCTCACCAGGGCCGGCGGGTTGCCGTTCCACTCGTTGGCGACCTCGGTGCGGGTGATCTCCGACAGGAACGACCAGGTGGCGCCGTCGTCGTCGGAGTGGAAGCAGTCGATCCAGTTGTGCTCCTCGGACTTGCGCCGTACCGCCACGATCAGGTGGCTGTCGGACAGGCGCACCGCGGCCGGCATCGCCGCCCGGTACGGGTCGTTCCAAGGCACCGCCCAGCCGACGAACCGGAAGCTGATACCGCCGTCGCCGGTGCGAGCCAGGAATGTCTTCTCCTGCAGCGATATGCCCAGCTCGTGCGGCTCCTTGCGGCGCCGGACGGTCAGGAACAGCGACAGCTCGCGCGGGCCGTCGACAACGTAGGCGGTGCGCGCGGTGAACTCTTTTCCGGCGAGCTCCGGGTGGTCGAGCAGGCCCGTGAACGCGTGCGGCCCGTGCCAGGAGGCTCCCCGGTCGTCGGAGTGGAACCAGCGCGCCGCGCGGTTGCCGTGGTAGCCGGCGCCCTCGGCGCGAAGCACGAATCCCTCGTCCGAGAAGTCGAGCCCGCTCGCGAGCGGCCGCGCTTCGGCCGGGTTCAGGTTGCCCGCGAACCCGGACGGCTGCCAGGTCGTCCAGGACGCGCCGCCGTCGGTGCTGCGCGCCAGGTGCGACTCGAACGGCCGGTCGTACGTGCACTGATGGCCCTTGTCGGCCTGCAGGAACGTGCCGCGCGTGTAGCCGATCAGCAGCTCGTCGCCCCACTGCCACGTGGGGCCGTTGCCGCCGTTGTTGGCGGGCGTTGCGGCCCAGAAACTCGGGTCGTGGTAGACGACGGAATGCTCTGTCATGGGGGCTTCTCCTCAGTAGTACCGGCGCCCGAACGGCGAGTACTCGGGGGGTGGCCGGCGGAAGTGGGGCTGCGCGTCGGCCGCGGCCAGTTCGTCGCCGTCGAGCATGGCATCGTCGCCGTGACGGCGGCACCAGTCGACCAGGTACGAGCGCAGCGAGCGCAGCCGGGACGCGGCCGGCTCGGAAGCCGATCCGGACAGGTCGCGCAGCTCGTGCGGGTCGGCGTCGAGGTCGAAGAGCTCCTCGACCGCGCCGTCCTGGTGGTAGAGGTACTTCCAGCGCCGGTCGCGCACCATGTACTGCTGCCGGGGCGCGTCGTGGCACTGCGCGACCAGGGCCTCCCGCACGGGCCCGCCGCCGCGCAGCATCGCCGACAGGTCCAGGCCGTCGATCCCCGCCGGCACCGGCTCGCCGGCCGCCGCCAGCAGGGTCGGCATCAGGTCGTGCAGCCCGATCAGGCCGTCCTCGCGGCAGCCCTCCGGCAGCGTCCCCGGCTGACTGGCGAGCAGCGGCACCCGCGCCGAACCCTCGTAGAAGGTCTCCTTGAAGTAGTGCCCGAAGTCCCCGAGCATCTCGCCGTGGTCGGCGGTGAATACCACCAGCGTGTCCTCGCGCAAGCCGCGCTGCTCCAGGAAGTCCAGCAGCCGGCCCACCTGCAGGTCCTGGAAAGTGACCAGCCCGTAGTAGTGCGCCTTGATCGTCCGCCTCGCCTCCGGGGAGAGCTTGTCCCACTCGTACTCCGCCGGCCGACTGGCGAGCGCCGTCAGGCCGCGCTCGGCCAGCAGATCGAGGCTGCCTGTGGGATCGGGCATCTGCCGCGGGTCGTAGTACGCGTCGAACGGCCGAGGCGGATCGAAGGCGCTGTGCGGCTTGGGGAACGAGGCGAACAGGAAGAAGGGCTGGCCGCGGTGATCCTGCTGGTGCCGGTCCAGGTGATGGATCGCTCGCGTGGCCACCCAGGCATCCACGTAGTGCTCGCTCGGCATCTGGCTGGCCGACGCGAACACGTCGTTGTTGCCCAAGCCGTTGGCGCGCGAGTAGCCGCCCCAGCCGACCTCGTGCAGGTAGTCGAGGTAGTCCTCCAGGCCGCGCAGCCGTCCCTCGGGATCCCACTTGCCCAGCGCCCGGCCCGATTCCGCCACCTCCGCCACCTGGAAGCCGTGCGTGACGCGCGGCTCTCCGGGCGGCGCGTACGGCAGGTAGTGCAGCTTGCCGGTGGCGTAGGTGCGGTAGCCGGCCGCGGCCAGCTCGGCCGGGAGCAGCGGGAAACCGGGGAGGATGGCGCCTTCGTTGTTCTTGGTGCCGGTGCAGCGGTGCGGGTAACAGCCGGTGGCGAGCGCCGCGCGCGCCGGGACGCAGATCGGCGCCGGCGTGTAGCAGGCGGTGCAGTTGACGCCGCTGCGCGCAAGCCGGTCCAGGTTGGGCGTGTCGATGACGGGATTGCCGTTGCAGGCCAGCGCGTCGGCGCGGAGCTGGTCGGCCATGATCAGCATGATGTTCGTGGGCATGGGTGCAGTTCCTCCGGAAGCCTATCCCTTGAGCGACCCGAGTGTGAGCCCCTTGACGAAATACCGCTGCAGGAACGGATAGGCGAGGGTGATCGGCAGCACCGCCACGACCATCGTCGCCAGCTTGAGGCCTTCGGGGTTCTGCATCTGGTATGCCTCGGGGTCGCGCAGGAAGTCCTCGACCTCTCCCCCCTTGACGACCCGGACCAGCAGCGCGGGCAGTGTCATCAGCCCCGGCGAGTTGGTGAAGTACACGGAGTCGAACCAGGAGTTCCACTGCGCGACCCCCTCGAACAGGGAGATGGTGGCCAGGATGGGCAATGCCAGCGGCAGGTAGATGCGCACGAAGATCCTGAAATAGCCGGCGCCGTCCATCTTGGCCGACTCCTCCAGCGAGTCCGGGATGTCGTCGAAGCCGGACATGAAGATGACCAGATAGAAGAAGGCGAAGAGCTGCGGGATGATGAACACCAGGAAGCTGTCGAGCAGCCCCAGGCGCCGGTAGTTGAGATAGGTGGGGATCAGCCCGCCCTGGAAGAACACGGGAATCAGCAAGATCGCCAGGTAGAGCTTCCTGAAGGTCAGACGCTTCTTGCGCAGGGCGAAGCCGGCCATGGCGCAGTTGCAGGTGACCAGCACGACCCCAACGAGCGTGCGGGCGACGGTCACGGAGAAAGCGCCGGCCAGGCTGGGGTCGCGGAACACGACGCGGTAGTTGGTCAGCGTCCAGCGGGTCGGCCAGAGGAACGCCGGCCCGAACGGCAGGTTCGCGTTCAGCGAATTGATCACGGTGTAGAAGAAGGGATAGAGGACGGCGAGGCAGAACGCGGTGAGCGCCGCGTAGATCGCCACGTCGCCGGAGCGCTCGCTGCGTGCGTGGCCGGCCATCAGAACAGCGACTTCTCGGTCAGCCGTTTGCTGAGGTAGTTGGCCGTCAGCAGCAGTCCCAGGTTGAGCACGGACTTGAACAGGTTCACGGCGGTCGCGAACGAGAAGCGCAGGTTCTCCAGGCCGATCCGCAGCACGTAGGTGTCCAGGATGTCGGAGACGCCGCGGTTGCTGACGTTGCCGAGCACGTACACCTGGTCGAAGGTGTCCCCGTACCCGGACATGATCTTGCCGCTGTGCAGGATGAACAGGATCATGAAGATGCCCGTCAGGTGCGGCCAGGTGATCCACCTGATCTTCGCCCGGCGGCCGGCCCCGTCGATCTCGGCCGCCTCGAACAGGTTGGGGTCGATGGTGGCGATGACCGCCAGGTAGAGGATCGACGCCCAGCCGACCTCCTTCCAGAGATGTGAAAGGACGATCAGGGGCCAGAAATACAGATCGGTGGAGATGAAGTCGATCGGCGCTTCGATGATCCCGGCACCCAGCAGGAGCTTGTTGAGCAGCCCGCGTGACGGGTTCAGCAGGTCGTAGATGATTCCGCCGATCACGACCCAGGAGATGAAGTGGGGGAGGTAGGAGATGGTCTGGCTGATGCGCTTGAACGCCATGACCCGGATCTCGTTCAGCAGGATGGCCAGGATCATCGGCGGCAGCGACAGGAACGCCAGCTTGAGCAGCGCGATGGCCACCGTGTTGCGCAGCACGCGGAACGCGTTGGGCGCGCGGAAGAAGTCGATGAAGTGCTCGAACCCGCCGTGTGATGCCCAGGGGCTGGCCAGGATGCCCTGAAAGATGTCGTAGCGCTTGAAGGCGATGATCAGCCCGTACATCGCCAGGTAGTGGATGACGACGGCCACCGCGATCGACGGAAGCACCATCAGGTGCAGGCTGCGCTCCCTCGCCAACCGCTCGCGCAGCGAAGGCAGGCCGCTGCCCGTGCGAAGGCCGCCGGCACGCACGCCGGTTTCCGCCAGCGGCCGGTAGGCGGGTGCGCTCACCGGCGGTTGTCCGCGCTATCCGTCGATGTGGACGCCCTCAACCACTCAGAAATCCGAGCTGTACCGCTCCTGCACCGACAGCTTGCCTGAGAACAGCTCGGTCCAGTAGGCGTTCAGCACGCCGAGCCCCAGATCGTGCATCGATTCGATCATCGCTGCGTAGCGCGATGCGACCTGATCCGGCGGTCCGGTGATCACCTCCATGATCTCCGTGGCGTAGAAGTCCTTGATCACCGAGAACGCCTTCACCTCCTCGGAGTTGGACGGGAAGTTCTCCGCTCCGCGGTAGAAGGAGAGGTCCTCGTAGGTGGCGTTGGTCATCGCCAGGATGTCCTGCAGCTCCGGCGATGCGTTGGTGAACGTGCGTACGCCGCTCCAGTAGGCGTCCCGCCAGATGTTGTAGGCGAAGATGCCGAAGTCGGCGGCGTTGGTGGCGGCGTCGATCGATGCCTGAGCCGGCTGCGTATAGCGCGGGATGCCGTCCTCCATCGTGTGTCCGTGGCCCTCGATACCGAAGGCGATCATCCGCTGAATGTCGTCCTGATACAGGTAGTCGATGAAGCGGATCGCCCGGTCCGGATGTTTCGACGACGTGGACACCATCATGCCGCTGCTGCCGGTTCCTCCGCCCAGCGCGTCCGTCGTGTAGCGCATCGTGGCCGGCTGAATCGTGAAGTGCGGCAGCATGACGTAGCTCCGGTCCGGGTGGACCTCCTGCATCTTGGTGGTCCAGCGCGGCATGTTGTCCGCGTCCTGCGAAAGCTCGGAGAACACCTGTCCCGTGAAACCCTTGGCCTTCAGGGCGCTCTTGGCGTCGGTGAACTCGGTGGGGTCGAGCAGTCCCTCGGTATAGAGCGTGTTGGCGAAGGTCAGGAGCGCGACGAAGTTCGGATGCTCCCAGTACTTGACCCAGGTGCCGTCGACGTCGAAGTAGCGCTGGCTCAGTCCGGCGATCGGCAGGGCGGACTGCACGAGCTGTGGATCGCCGTCGCGGCTCGGGCTGGCGTTGCGCGAAGACTGCACGGGAATGAGATCCGGATGCGCCGCCTTTACCGTGCGCAGCAGGTCCACGTAGTCGGCCGTGCTCGCCACCCTGGGGTTGCCGGCGTCGTCCAGGATCACGTCCTGGGCGGTCGCCCCCTGGTACGCGCGGATCGCGTACGGGCTGTCGAAATAGTCCTGCGACAGGTGCTGGAACGGCACCATGAAGAGGTCCATCGAGTCGAACAGGGTGCGGAAGTGCACGATGACGTGCTTGTTGCGCTCCCAGAGGTAGTCCCAGACGCCCGGAGCGTGGCTCTCCGAGAGCTCCCTGACGTTCCAGACCAGCCCGTTGTCGGCGAGCTGGCGGATCTGCGGCAGCTCCTGGCTGAGGTGGATGAGGTCGGGCAGGTCGCCGGAGGCGATCAGGACGTTGAGCTTGGCCTGGGAGTCGTCCGGGGCGATGACCCACTCCAGGTCGATGCCGGTGTCCTCCTGCCAGCGCACGCTCACCGGGTCGATGCCCCAGAACGTGGTCAGGCGGAGCTGGGTGGGCGAGTCGACGTAGACCGATAGGGTCACCGGACTGGTGTCGGTCTCCCAGCTTTTCGCGGCCAACTCGGTGGCGCCAGCCGTCTGCGTGGTCTCTGCGGACGGATTGGCGAGCGCCGCGGTCGGCAGGGCGAGGGCGGCGACGACCGCCACCACGACGTACGGGAAGGAGCGGATACGCATGCGTTACCTCCTGAACCGGACAATGGATGACCCTATCCGCCATCCGCAAGGGCGGCAAGCGTGGCGGCGATTCACTCCATGGGCCAGCGGAAGCGGCGCAGGCCGGCCAGGAAGTGGCGAGGCCCCGACTCGTAGCTGCCGATCACGTCAGGGCCGCGCGGGTCGGCGCTCCTGGCGGCCAGCCAGCGCAGGAACACGCCGAAGACGTCGCCTTCCAGCCACTCCCCCTCCGGGTCCAGCGGGGCGCCGCGATAGGGGTAGAAGTGGCCGCCGGTCGAGAACGGCCACACCGCCTGCTCGATGGCGATCCGGCCCCACCGGACGAGCGCGTCGCGCAGCACGGCGTGCGCCTGCCCGTAGGCATCCCCCGCATCGGCCCACGCGCCGCGGATCAGGTAGAGCTCCTCTCCCCGGTAGAGCAGCTCGAGGCCGTGCAGAAACCGGCGTTCGACCCGGAACCACTCGGCGAGCGCGGACACCCGCTCACGGTCGATGTCCTGAATGCCTGCGCCCAGCAGCGCCTCCAGCTCGGCGACGTTGCGGTCGAGCCAGGCCAGCGCGTCGGCCAGGTCGCGCTGGAAGCGCGGGTACTCCTGGTAGTTGTAGACGAACTCGCGGTGCATGAACGCGGGGTTGGCCAGGAACTTGTGGGTGAACTTGTCATTCAGGAGCAGCATGTCGAAGCCGAATGGGTAGAGGAATCCGGCGTCGCCGCCCACCCCGTCCGCCTTCGCCGCGTATCCCTGGTAGTCCCGGTAGGTCGGATCGCCGGCCACGTGGACCTGCGGACCCAGCCGGTAGATCCGGCCCGCCCGCTGCAGGCAGCGGCCGGCCACGTCGCGCGCTCCGGCGCCGAAGGTGCGTTCCAGCCAGCGCTCCCTGAGGAGGTGCCCGTCGTCCCGGAACGGATTCCAGAGCAGCTTCCAGTGGAGGTCGAGGTTGATCCCGAAGCCGATGTTGTCCTCCATGGCGGCGTAGTCGCCGAAGCGCTCGCCCGGCAGCCAGCCGCCGTGCAGGACGACGCCCTGCACGCCCGCTCGGCCCCAGTCGCGGTAGAAGCGGGCGACGCGGTCCACCATGTCGTTGGGAAAGCAGCCGGAGCGCGGATGCAGCTCCACCAGCTGACACATCTTGGGCACCACCCGCCGGCCGCGGCCGGTCCAGAGGGCGATCTGCGGGTTGGGATCCTCGCGCAGGTTGGTGTCGGTCGACACGGTGTAGGGCATGAAGATCACGTCCGGCGGGGTCTGGCGATCGACGTACTCGGCCGCCAGCGGCGACTTGATCGGCTGGAAGTCCCAGACGTTGCGCACCACCTCGGCGTCCGGCCGGATCCGCTTGACGGCGGCGTGGACGAGATCGAATGCCCAGGTGTGGAAGAACCGCACGGCGGAGCTGCCGCGCTCGGCCCGAGGGCCGCCGATGCGGAATCCGGCCGGCAGTTCCGCTTCGTAGCGCCGGAGGGCGTCGGCGCAGCGTTCGCACCCGCACGGCGACCCGAAGCCGCCCTCCGCGGAGGTGTACACGACGACGCCGGAGAGCTCCGGGAACAGCTCGAAGGTGCGCTCGTACGTCAGACTGACGATTTGCTGCATCCGTTCGGAGGACAGACAGAGCGAGATCTTCTTGCCGGCGTCGATGTCGCCCGTCACCACCTCGTCGGCGAAGTGAGCGCGCGCCAGCGTCAGGATCGGGAATCCCCATTCGTAGCGGCTGAGGAACACCTGCACGCCCAGCTCGCGAAGCTCGGCCAGGCGGCGGCGATACGCGTCCACCTGCCGTTCGATCTCGGACGGCGATTGCTGCAGGTGCGGGAATCGGCCGCGGTAGCTGCGTTGCTCCCACCACTGCAGCCCCGGCCAGTCGCCCGGGGTGACGCCGGCGAGCTCGGCCATCACCTGCAGGCCGGCGTGGATGCCGGCGAAGTCGGTGCCCACCGGCATCCAGGTGGGCAGGTAGATAGCATTCAGGCGGCGCGAAGCGATGTAGCGGTCGCTGAGCGGCGGCACCATCTTGAACGCGCGCAGGGCGAAGTGCGGCCCGTCGCGCTCGTCCAGCCCTTTCAGGGCGTCAAGGTCGGAGGTCCCGGCCTCGCCGATGCGGGCGGCCAGCTCGTCCGCGCCGTAGAGCACGCCCAGCGGTCCGGTCCCCGCCACGGCCAGCAGCCGCCTGCCGCCTTCCGCCAGCAGGCGCAGGTGGAACCCCTCCTCGGGGTTGGACGGCCGCACCGGAGCCACATCGACGGCGTCGCTCCGCGCCAGATCGGCGATCCACGGGTTGCTGGCCGTGGTGCCGGCGATGACCACGTCCCCGGCTGGGCGGCCTCCGGCGGCAAGTCCGCTGGTGGCTCCTGCGGCGGCGAGCGCCGCGCCGATCAGCTCCGCCGCGCTACGGTCCGCACGCGTGGCGCGCGGACCCAGGTGGATGGTCCAGTTCGTCAGGGTGCCGTGCCGTTCACGGGTTGCCGGCCGTTGCCGGTTCTCCCCGACGGCTGTCATGGCCGGCGTCGGCCAGGGCAGAGGTGAACATGCCCCTGTTGGCGAACAGGGCGGAGGTGCCGCCGGTGTGCAGGAACACCACCGTCTGACCGGCCTGCAGCTCGCCGCCGCGGATCAAGCCGATCAGGCCGGCCATCGCCTTGCCCGTGTACACCGGGTCCAGGACGATTCCCTGCGTCCGCGCCACCATCGTGACCGCTTCCAGCATCTCCGCGGAAGGCAGCGAGTAGCCGGGGCCGAGCCACTCGTCCCGGCAGGTCACCCGATCCGCCGCAGCCGCGGTTTCGACGCCCAGGAAGGCCAGGATCGCTTCCGTGAGCTCGGTGATGTGCGGCTCCTGCTCGGCTCGCGACCGGCTCACGTTGATGCCGGTGACCTCGACGCCGGAGCCGGCGGCGATCAGCCCGGCCACCAGGCCGGCATGAGTCCCGCCGCTGCCGGAGGCGCAGACGATCCGGTCGGCGGTCAATCCCATCTCCTCGCACTGGTCCATCAGCTCCACGGCGCACGCCGCGTAGCCGCACCCGCCCAGCGGATTGGAGGCGCCGCCCGGGATCACGTAGGGCACGCGGCCCTCCGCGCGGGCGGCGGCTTCCGCCCGCCGCATGCCGTCCGCCGAGCCGCCGCGTTCGACGACGTCGATGCCCTCCGCTCCCAGCAGCCGGTACAGGAAGTTGTTGCCGCTCGCCTCCGGATTGTAGGTGCCGGGGACCCGCTCCTCCAGCACAAGCCGGCAGGACAGGCCTTCCCGGTTGGCAGCCGCCAGCGTCAGCAGGCAGTGGTTGGACTGGATGGCGCCGGTGGTGATCAGCGTGTCGGCGCCCTTTGCCAGGGCGTCCGCCACCACGTACGTCAGCTTGCGCACCTTGTTGCCGCCCAGCGCCAGCGGCAGCGTGTCGTCGCGCTTGATCAGCAGGTCCGGCCCGCCGAGCAGATCCGAGAGCCGTTCCATCCTCTGCAGCGGCGACGGGCCGGGAAGATAAGGCCGTTGCGGCAGGTCGTTCAGGCGCTCGACTCCGGAGGTGGTCATCGTCATCGAAGTATAGCCGACCGGTGTCGTCTCGAACTTGCCTTGACATCGAGTGACTTCGGAGATGAGCTGAGGACGGAGCGGTCGTGAGCCAGAACGTGAACGTCGTCTGCATCGTCTCCGATCAGCACAACGCCGAGTTCACCGGCTGCTACGGGGGCCGGACCCGGACGCCCAACCTGGACCGGCTGGCCGGGGAGGGGACCCGGTTCGACGCCTGCTGGTGCACGTATCCGATCTGCGCACCGTCGCGGGCGAGCTGGTTCGCGAGCCGCTACGCGCACGAGATCGGCTGCTGGGACAACGCGACCCCGTACGACGGCGGCCGGCCGGACTGGGGCACGTACCTGCGGGACTGCGGCGTGCTGCACGCGGTGACCGGCAAGCTGGACTTCACCGAACGCGGCATCGCCAGCGTCGAGCGGCCGATGACGGTCAAGGTCCGGCGGAACTGGGACGTGACCGGCCTGTTTCGCGACAGCCCGCCGGTGACCCGTCCCGGCTCGGTCGAGCAGTTCTGGCAGGTGCGGCCCGCCGACGCGCCGGACGCACCGCACGGCACCGAGGAACGGATCACGCGGGAGGCGGTGCGCTTCCTGGAGTCCGGCCGTCCCGCGGACCGTCCGTGGGTGCTGGCCGTGCACTACTACAAGCCGCATCCGCCGTGGCGACCCGATCCCGATCGCTACCGGCACCACCTGGATCGGGCCACGCCTCTGGCGCCCAAGTATCTGCAGCGGTTCGAGGACCTCTCCGAGGCCGAACGGGTGCGCAGCCGGTGGACGGCCGGGTATGCCGGCGATCCGGATGGGATCGTGCGGGCGCACTGCGCGTACCACGCGGAGATCGAGGAAGTGGACCGCCACGTTGGCCGCGTGCTCGATGCCGTGCACGCCAACGGTCTGGCCGGCGATACGCTGCTGATCTACTCCTCCGACCACGGCGAGCAGGCGCGAGCCCATGGTGCGTGGGGAAAGATCTCGATGTACGAGGACAGCCTTCGGGTGCCCCTGCTGATCCGCGGGCCGGGCGTGGCTGCCGGGCGCGTCTGCCGGCAGCCGGTCTCGCTGCTCGACCTGTACCCGACGATCGGCCAGGCGGTGGGCGTGCGCCCGCCCGGCTTCGCGCGCGGGGCGTCATTGCTCGCCCTGACCGGAGGCCGCAACGACGCCACGTCGCGGCCGGATCACGCGATCGCGGAGTGTCACATGTTTCCCCGCGCCGCATCCTTCGCGGTTCGCCAGGGTGACTGGAAGCTCATCGAGGCCCTGGGATCCGCGCCGCTTCTGTTCAATCTCGCCGAGGATCCGGGCGAGATGAACGACCTTGCCGGTGCCGGCGGGGTTGCCGCGGATGCGCTCGACCGCATGCGGCAGAGACTCCATGACCTCTGCGACCCGCACGCCGTGAACGGGCATGCTCGCCAGGACCAGCGGGCACGCATCGAGCAACTCACCGCGAGCGGCCGGCTGCAACAGGAGTTGACCAAGCGCGGCTTCCTGGCGTCCACGTCTCGCCTGATCGTCGATCCGCACGCGTCGCCTGCCTCATGACCGGTGTTCGTCGTCAGTGCGGGTGCTGCGGCATCATCGACATCATGTGAGACTCCGATATGATGTCATGATGCGCACAGCGCTCACCATCGACGACGACATCGCTGCCCGGCTCAACCAGTTGGGCGATGAACTCAAGGTGGACGAGCGATTGTGACGGATGAAGAGCGGTACCGCTTCGACCTGCAGGGCTTCCTGCTGGTCTCCGGCGCGCTCGGCGCCGCGGAGGTCGATGCGTGCAATCGAGCCATCGACGCGGTCGCCGGCACGCCTGCGGCGGCCACGGGCTTGCTGGGCTGGCCCGATCCGTACCGGGAGCCGTTTCGCCGACTGCTGGTCCATCCGGCCGTGGTGGCGCGGCTGAACGAGCTGTGCGGCGTGCGCTTCCGGCTGGACCACGGCCCGCGGCTGCTCGCCGGCGCCGAACAGACCGAATCCGGGCTGCAGGGAGGCGGGGAGCCGTTCTCGCCCGCCGCGTGGTACCACCAGCAGAATGGCCGCATCTTCGCGAGCGCCGTGACCGCGGCGTGGCAGTTGGCGGGCGACGGCGGCCTGTGCGTGGTGCCGGGCAGCCACAAGGCCGTGGAGCCCGCGCCCGCGGGCGTGCGGGCCGGCGGCGATCGTGACGCAGCCATGGACGTGGTCCGGGAGCTGCCGACGCGTGCCGGAGACCTGGTGCTGTTCGCAGAGACCATCACCCACGGCCCGCGGCCGGGGAGCGGGGAGGACGACCGGCGGATCGTGCAGTACACCTATACGGGCGGAGCGGTGATCGCTCACGCCGGCCGCGCCTTCCTGCCGGAGGAAGTCTGGGGCGACTGGACACGCGTGCTGACACCCGAGCAGCGTGCCGTGCTGCACGGGCCGGGCGTGGATGCGTCCGGCCGCCGGCCGTTCCTGGAGTCGGACGGCGACGCAGCGCGGGTGCGTGCCGGCGGAGCGTTGGAGGGCGGGACTGAATGACCGACCGGGAACGCTATTTCTGGGACCTTTCAGGCTACCTGATCCTGCGGGGCGTGCTCGACTCGGCGGAGATCGCTGCGGCCAACGCCGCGATCGACCACTACGCCGGCAGCATCAAGCGGGGGGCGGACAACACCCTTGCCAGGGATTCGCGCAGCCTGCGCGGCAGCGGCCGGCCGACCCTGCACGGGCTGTTGCGGCTGGAGCCCCCGCACTGCGAGCCGTTCCGCCGCATGCTGGCCCACCCCGCGGTGGTGATGCGCCTGAACGCGATGTGTCAGCCGGGGTTTCGACTCGACCACGGGCCGCTGTTGATCGCCGGGGTAAAGGGCACCGAAGGGTTCACCCTGCACGGCGAGGGCGAGCCGTTCCGGCCGTGGGTCGGCTATCACGGCCGGAACGGCGCCGGCTACTGCGCGGGGGTGACGGTCACCTGGCAGCTCCGCGACGTGGCCGCCGGCGACGGCGGCTTCGCCTGCGTGCCGGGCAGCCACAAGTCCCGCTATCCGAAGCCGGACGGGGTGCGCACCGCCGACGACCACCGCGGCACCGTCGTGCAGCCGGCCATGCGCGCCGGCGACGTGCTGTTCTTCATGGACGGCGCACTCACGCACGGTACGCTGCCGTGGCGCGGCGCCGGCGAGCGGCGCTCGATCCTGTTCAAGTACGCGTCCCGGTGCGCGGTCCGCCAATGGCCGGATCCGGCGCAGGTCGAGCCCGAGTCCTTCTGGGATCCCGCGTTCGTGGACGGGATGACCCCGGAGCAGCGGGCGGTCATGTACGGGCCCACGTCCGGCCGGACCGATCTGGTTCCGGCGCTGACCGTCGACGCCGACGGCACGGTCAGCGTCGTGCCTCAGCGGTAGCGCCGGCAAGACCGAGGACGCTACGGGTTCGGCTCCATCGGCTTGGGCATGCGGTAGCCGGCGCCGCGGACGTTGAAGATCCAGCTTGGCGCGGTCGCGTCCTCGCCGAGCTTGGTGCGCAGCTTCTTCACGAAGTTGCGCACCAGGTTGGCGTTCCCGGTCTTCTTCCCGCTCCAGCCGTGGCGCAGCAGCGCCTCGTAGGTCGTGACCCGGCCCGCGTTGCGCGACAGCAGTCTCATGATCTCGTACTCCGTCGGCGTCAGCGGGACCTCGCGCCCGGCCACCGTGACCCGCCGGTCCTCGTAGTGGATGGCAAGCTCTCCGAGCACGAACGGCTCCGGGTCGGCGTGCCGGCGCAGCGCGGCCTGCACCCGCGCCGTGAGCTCCGTGGCCGAGAACGGCTTGACGATGTAGTCGATGGCGCCGCTTTCCAGCGCCCGCGCGATGGTCTCGTCGCGTCCGTAGCCGGAGATGAAGACCACCGGCAGGTCGGCGAGATCGGGCACGCTCTGCATCAGCTCGATGCCGTCGGTGCCGGGCAGCATCAGGTCCAGCAGGACCAGGTGCGGCTCCTCGGAGCGGATGATCCGGGCCAGATCTGCGGGGTCACCGGTCACCAGCGGCGTGTAGCCGGCGGCCGCCAGCGCGTCGCGCACGTAGCGCAGCGTGTGAGGGTCGTCGTCCACCACCAGGACGCGAGTCGGCTCCTGCAGGTCCGGTGGCGCGCCCCGCAGGCGCAAGCCGGGCACGGCCTCGCGGCCATGCCCGGCCGCCGGCAGCGTGAAGGTGATCCGCGTGCCTTGGCCGACTCCGCCGCTGTGGACGTGGATTCGGCCCCCGTGCGCCTCCACCAGGCCCTTGCAGATGATCAGCCCGAGGCCGGTCCCACTTACATCGCGCGCACCGGCCTCCCCGGCACGGCCGGCGTGCTTGCGGAACAGGTACGGCATCCGCTCGGGGGCCACTCCCCGGCCTTCATCCGCGACCGAGATCGCGACCTGCACGCCGGCATCCTGCGCTTCGACACGGATCGGGAAGGATTCCGGCGAGTACTCGGCGGCGTTGGAGAGGAGGTTGTTGAGCACCTGCTCGATGCGTCTGCGGTCGGCCATCACCGGGGGAAGGTCCGGCGGCAGGTCGATGAACACGGTATGCCGACCGCCGCCGGACAGGAACGTGTTGCGCGCCCGGTCCACCAGGGCAGCCACTTCCGAGGGCTCGGGCGAGACCGAGAGCGTGCCCGCCTCGATGCGGCCAGCATCGAGCAGATCGCTGATCAGGTTGCGCATGTGTTCGGCCTGTTCCTGGATGATGCGGTGGAACTCGCGCATCTCGGCCGGATCGAGCTTCGGTCCGGCTTCCAGCAGCGTGTCCACCGAGCCCCTGATGGAAGTAAGCGGCGCGCGCAACTCGTGGCTCATCAGGTCGAGGAACTCGGCGCGCAGCCGTTCCAGCTCGTCGAGCGGGGCCAGGTCCTGCAGAGTGACCACCAACGATGCGATCGCGCCGTCCTCGGAGCGGATCGGCGTCGCGTTGACCAGGGTCCTGGCGCTGCGCCCGTCGGGGACCGAGAACACGATCTCCTCGGCGCGGACCGTCTCGCCGTTGCCGAGGTGCGCAGCCGGCGGGAACTCGGCCAGGGGGACTTCACGCCCGTCGGCACGCTGGAGGGTGATCACGTCCTGCAACTCTTCCAGCGGGCGGCCTGCCGTGCGCAGGGGCTCCATGATGCGCCGCGCCTCGCGATTGAACGACACCGCCCGGCCTGCCGCGGCATCCATTACCACGACGCCGACCGGCGAGGTCTCCACCAGGGCCTCCAGGTCGCCCCGCGCGCGCCGCTCGTCGCGGTAGGTGCGGGCGTTGGCGATCGCCGTCGCCGCCACCGAGGCGAACAGCACCAGCACCTCCTCGTCCTCGGCCGTGAACTCCGGCGCGCTCTCCTTCTCCAAGAGGAACAGGTTGCCGACCTGCGCGCCGCGGTGGCGCAGCATCGCGCCCTGGAAGGTCTTCCACCGGATCAGGTCGGGGTCGAGGCCGCGCGAGCGGACGAAGGCGGGCAGGTCGGTCAGGCGTATCGGTCCCGACAGGTCGCGGAAGTGCTCCCAGAGCTTTGGCACTTCCGGCCACGTCAGGAACGAGGTGTGCTCTTCGGCGCTGAAGCCCGAGCTGAGGAAGTCCTGCACTCCGCCCGCCTGGTCGAGGGTGGTGATCACGCCGCAACGGGCGCCGGTGAGCACCCGGGCGCTGTCGACCACCTCCTGCAGCACGGTGGTCAGGTCGAGGGTCGCGTTGATGCGCAGGAACGCCGCGTTGAACGCGGAGATGCGCTCGCGCAGTGTCCGGGGCTTCTGCGACAGGTCGTCGGTGTTCACCGGTGGTCCCTTCCTCCCGCGTCCGCGCCCGATGCTGCCGTCGCGAAGACGGGATCAGCACATAGGTTTCTCTGAGGATACCTATTATGTCAATAAGGATGCTAATCGTTTACGCAGGTTGGTGGTTTGCGCAAGGTGATGACGGCGTTCGAGGAAGCGGCCGGCCGGCCGCGGGGCGCTACGGGTGCGGCTCCATCGACCTGGGCATGCGGTAGCCGACCCCACGCACGTTGAAGATCCAGGTCGGTCGGGACGCGTCCTCGCCGAGCTTGGTGCGCAGCTTCTTCACGAAGTTGCGTACCAGGTTGATGTCCCCCGTCTTCTTCCCGCCCCAGGCGTGGCGCAGCAGCGCCTCGAAGGTCGTGACCCGGCCCGCGTTGCGCGACAGCAGCCGCATGATCTCGTACTCCGTCGGCGTCAGCGGGACCTCGCGCCCGGCCACCGTGACCCGCCGGTCCTCGTAGTGGATGGCAAGCTCTCCGAGCACGAACGGCTCCGGGTCGGCGTGCCGGCGCAGCGCGGCCTGCACCCGCGCCGCCAGCTCCGTGGCCGAGAACGGCTTGACGATGTAGTCGGAGGCGCCGCTCTCCAGCGCCCGCGCGACGGTCTCGTCGCGTCCGTAGCCGGAGATGAAGACCACCGGCAGGTCGGCGAGCTCGTCGATCTGCTCCATCAGCGCGATGCCGTCGGTGTCGGGCAGCATCAGGTCCAGCAGGACCAGGTGCGGCTGCTCGGTGCGGATGATGTGGGACAGCTCCGTGTGGTCGCCGGTCACCAGCGGCTCGTAGCCGGCGCCCGCCAGCGCGTGGCGCACGAAGCGCAGCGTCTGCGGGTCGTCGTCCACCACCAGGACGCGGGTCGGTTCGGACGATTCCGCCGGCGGGTCTGGCAGGCGCTCGCCGGCGGCGCCCGGTTCGGTGTCGCGGCTCCGCTCGGCCACCGGCAGCGTGAAGGTGAACCGCGCGCCTTGCCCGGGGCCGCCGCTCTCGGCCCGGATGCGGCCCCCGTGCGCCTCCACCAACCCCCTGCAGATGGCCAGTCCGAGACCGGTCCCGGCCGGCGTGCGCCCGCCGCCGCCGGCGCCCTGGCCGGTGTACTTGTGGAACAGGTGGGGCAGATGTTCGGGCGCCAGCCCCCGGCCCTCGTCGGCGACCCAGACCGCGACGTGCACGACGTCGCGCACGGCGCCGACCCGGATCGGCGAAGACTCCGGCGAGTGCCGCGCGGCGTTGGACAGCAGGTTGTTGAGCACCTGCTCGATGCGCCGCCGGTCGGCCATCACCCGTGGCAGGCCCGGCGGCAGGTCGATCAGCACCGTATGTCGCCCGCCGCCCGACAGGAACGTGTTGCGCGCCCGGTCCACCAGCGCGGCCACCTCCGATGGCTCGGGCGCCACAGACAGTGTGCCCGCATCGATGCGCCCCGCGTCCAGCAGGTCGCTGATGAGGCCGCGCATGCGATCGGCCTGGTCGTGGATGATCCGGTAGAACTCGTGCCGCTCGGCCGGGTCGAGCTCCTGGCCCGCTTCCAGCAGCGTGGCCGCCGAGCCCTTGATCGAGGTCAGCGGCGCGCGCAGCTCGTGGCTCACCATGCCCAGGAACTCAGCGCGCAGCCCATCCAGCTCGTCGAGCGGCGCCAGGTCCTGCATGGTGACGACCACCGATGCGACCGCGCCGTCCTCGGACCGGATCGGCGTCGAGTTGACCAGGGTCCTGACGCTGCGCCCGTCGGGGACCGAGAGCACGATCTCCTCGGCGCGCACCGTCTCGCCGCTGCTGAGCTGCCCTGCCAGCGGGTACTCGGCGAGGGCGATTTCGCGCCCGTCGGCGCGCCGGCAGGTGACCACCTCCTGAAGCTGCTCCAGCGGGCGGCCTGCCATGCGCAGGTTCTCCAAGATGCGCCGCGCCTCGCGATTGAACGAAACCGGCTGGGCGCTGTCGGCATCGAAGACAAACACGCCGACCGGCGAGGTCTCCACCAGCGCCTCCAGGTCGGCCCGCGCGCGCTGCTCGTCGCGGTGGGTGCGGGCGTTGGCGATCGCCGTCGCCGCCAGCGAGGCGAACAGGATCAGCACCTCCTCGTCCTCGTCCGTGAACTCCGGCGCGCCTTCTTTCCCGCCCAGGAACAGGTTGCCGACCTGTTCGCCGCGGTGGCGCAGCGGCGTTGCCTGGAAGGTGTTCGCGCGCATCAGGTCGGGGGCGTAGCCGAGCGAATGGACCAGGGCGGGCAGGTCGGTCAGGCGGATCGGTCCCGGCAGGTCGCGGAAGTACGCCCAGAGCTTGGGCCCGTCCGGCCAGGCCTCGAACGCCTCGTGCTCCTCGGTGGTGAAGCCGGAGCTGACGTAGTCCTGCACTTGGCTCGCCTTGTCGCTGGTGGTGATGATGCCGTAGCGGGCGCGGGTGAGGACGCGAGCGCTGTCGACGATCTCCTGCAGGACGGTGGTCACGTCGAGGGTCGCACTGATGCGCAGGATCGCGGTGCCGAGCGCCGTGATGCGCTCGCGCAGTGCCTCCAGTTCCTGCTGCGGTTCGTCGGCGTTCACCGGTGATCCCCTCCTCCGCGTCCGCGCCGGCGAGACTGTCGCGAAGGCGGGCACGTCGACACGGACGTTACTCAAGAGATATTTATGACGTCAATACGGATGCACGTCGTTTATACAGGGTCGCGCGGCCGGTACGCACGCCGGTGTCCGCCAGCGGCCGGACCCTGCGCAGGTCCTACTGGGACCCGGCGATCGTCGAGAGGATGACCCCGGAGCAGCGCGCGGTCATGTACGGGCCCAATTCCGGCCACGCCACTTCGGTGCCGGAGCTGACCGTCGACGCCGACGGCACGATCCGCGCGGTTCGCATTCAGCGGTAAGCGATCACGAGTTCGATCCCCTCGACGCGCAGGCGGTCCCGGCCGTCCAGTCGGTCGAGCGCCACGTCGATCCGGTTCTCGCCTTGCATGACGGGAATGTCGCGCCAGGTCAGGGTCGTGGTGGAAGGCAGCTCCAGGCGATGCCCGCCGTCGAGACGCCGGCCGTTCAGCGATGCCGAGGCCGCTCCCTCCGGGACGCTCCCCGCGCAGGTCACCCTCAGCCACGTGTCCGCCAGCGCCCGGTCGCGCCGGGCCGCCTCCACGTCGTCGCCCACGTGCAGCGTGAACGACCGGCTCTCTCCCGCGGCATCCAGCTCGCAGGGAAGCTGCAGCTCGCCGCCCTGCTCCGGGGTCCTGAGCAGCATGTCCACGTTCACGGTGTAGCGCTTGTTCCTGCGCTCGATCAGGCGCGGGTCGTGGATCTCGCGCAGGAGCTGGACCTCGTCCGGCGTATACGACGCCTCGCCGCGCGCCATTCGATGACAGTCGTAGTTGAACAGGTAGATGCTGCTCGCCCCCTGGTGCCAGAAACTCGATGCCGCGGCGTACAGCATGTCGTTTCCGGCGTAGCCGTACCCCTTGGCCGACCGCTCCAGGCCACCGCCGATCCGGCACGAGGTGCCGGCGGCGATCTCCGTGAATGCCGCGATCTCGGCCCCCATCTCCAAGTAACCGCCGTTCATGGGGATGATCAGGTCGGCCAGTTCCTCCCGTATCCAGGTGGGGACGTCCAGGCCGATGCGGCGGCAGCCTTCACGGGTCGCCGGCACCCGCAGCATGAGCGTGAACGGCCGTTCCTTGCGGCGTGCGATCTCCGCGGTGCCGGCCCTGACCTTGCGCATGAAGTCGGTCATCAGCGGCATGCCGGCGCCTTCCTGCCCCTCCTTGAAGAACCAGCGCCCGCGCTGGAAATCCATCTCGAAGCCGTCGATGTGGTAGCGCTCGCAGGTCTCCAGGATCAGGCCGAGCTTGCGCTCGCGTACCTCCGGGAGCGCATAGTCGAACGCCCAGGTGAAGTCGTCCTGGTCATACCCGTAACCCGCCACGGTCGGATAGGGCGAGCCTATCAGCAGCTCGCGATGCTCCTTCTTGAAGATGCTCCGGAACGCGCCGAAGCGCTCGGTGTCGTCCTCGTGGATGTCGTTCATGCGTAGCGCGGGCCAGAACTGCATGCCGCGTTCGTGCGCCCTGGAAGCCAGCAGCTCGATGATGTCGACGCCCTGGTCGAGCAGCGCCCTGGTGCTGTCGGCCATCCACTTGACCCACTCCAGCCCCTCGCCTTCAGGCCACTCGGTCACGTCGGCGCCGTAGACGTTGCCGAACGCGGTGCGGTGGGAGAAGGTCTCGTCCCCGCGGCCCATCGAGTTGGTGAACACCTCGACCGCCGTGTCCGTGACCTCCTCGACGTCCCGGCACGCCTGCTCGGCCGTCATCGGCGGCGGAAAGGTGATGAAGGTCGTCGAGTCGCCATCGGAGTTGTAGATCAGGCGAGGAAGCTCGCGCGCTTTGTCGTCGGTCCGTTCGTCCATGGCATGCTCCTGTCGGCGACCGGCAGCCTATGCGGCCCGGCCGCCCTCTGTATACGGTCGCCGCGTACGACAGGGGTGATGATGGCGAGTATCAGGGACATCAGCGTCGCCGGTAGCCGCTACGCGGCGGAGGTGCCCGACACGCTGGACCTGGCGGACCGCGCCCGGCTGGCGGTCCCGGCGTTGACCCGGCACCTGAGCCCGGAGGCCGACTACGGCGTCGGCGACGACGCGGGCAGCCTCTACCTGGCCGCGAAGTTCGCCGAGGCGCTGCCGATGGTGCGCGCAATGAGCGGGGACGACGCCGACCTGGACGTGGAGCAGGCGATGATGACGTCGCTCGTCTCCCTCATCGATGAGGACGGGCTGCTCTACACGCCGCCCAACTCCCCGGCGCGGCGCGGCGGAGCAGCCGACGGCAGGGAGTACGCGGAGACGGACGAGGCGCACACCAGCGCGTACGGCAACGCGCGGATGATGCAGGCCATGCTGTTCTGGCACCAGCGGGACGGCGACCCGGCGTGGCTCGGGCGGGTGCAGCGCATGGCCGACGGCCTGCGCAAGATCGCGGTGCTCAAGGACGACTATGCCTACTACCCGGACGGCGGCGTCGCGTTCGACTTCAGCTACCTCAAGGAGTCCGGCTACCGCAACACCGAGGAGCCGGCATCGGCGGGAGAGGGGTTCGAGGGAGCGGCGCTGTTCTACAACAGCAACCAGATCGGCGCCCTCTGCCTCTGGTACGCCACCAGCGGCGACGAGCGGGCGCTCGACCTCGCGCGCAGGATCGGCCGCTTCGTCCTGCAGCCGCAGTTCTGGCACGCGGGCTCGTCGCCGGACATCGCCGGCGCCGAGCGCGGTCACTGGCAGGGCCACTTCCACGAGCGCATGATCACCCTGCGCGCGCTGTTGTGGTTGGCGATGGTCACCGGCGACTGGCGCCTCAAGGAGTTTGTGCGCGCGAGCTACGAGCACACGCGCAACTACGGCCTGGCCCGCATCGGCTGGAATCCCGGCTGGACCGGCCCGCATCCCCTGCAGCGGAACGAGCGGACCTGCGAGTCGTGCGGAATCGCCGGCCAGGTCGGGCTGGCGGTGGGCCTCTCCCAGGCGGGACTGGGCGACTACTGGGACGACGTGGACGGATACGTCCGCAACCACCTGGTCGAGCAGCAGTTCGCCGACCCGGAGCTGATCGAGCGGGCGCGCAGCACCTGCTACCCGACGTCGCGCAACTGGCTGGGCGGATTCTGCGGACCGGGCCGGGTGACCTCGCTCAACGACGGCTACCCGGCGCGCTGCTGCCGCGGCAACGGCGCGCAGGGGCTGTACCGCGCCTGGGACGGGATCGTGAGCTGCGCGGACGGCGCCGCGCAGGTGAATCTGCTGCTGAACCGCGCCTCGCCGTGGCTGGACGTGGACAGCCACCTGCCGTACGAGGGCAGGGTGGCGATCCGCACCAAGCGGGCGCGATCGGTGGCGGTCCGCCTGCCCGGCTGGGCCGACCGGGGCGCGGTCCAGGTCCGCGTCGGCGGCAGGCGCGCGGCGCCTGCGCGCGTGGCCAACTACCTGGTGTTCGATGGCGTGCGCGAGGGAGACGAGCTGACCGTCGAGTTCCCGATGATGGAGGAGACGGTCGACTATACGGTGGCCGACGGCGTGTACGCGGACGGGGCGGACGGCCCGGAGCTGCCTGCCACGCGCTACCGGTGCCACTTCAAGGGCAACACCCTCGTGGACATCACACCGCGCGACGGCAGGAAGCACCTGAGCCGACCGGAGCAGCAGCCGTACCCGATCTACCTGCGCGACCACTACCGTGCCGACCGCGCCCCGACGCGACGCATCACCCGCTACGTCGCGCCATATACGATCACCTGGTAGCGACCGGCTCTGGCGGCGCCGATGTGGTTGGGCGCTACTTTGCAGCGCGGATGCCGGCCGGCCATAATCGCGAATCTTCCCGAACAGGAGGTTTCCATGAAGAACAGGACGATCGTGGGGGTGCTCGCGGCCCTTTCGCTGCTGGCGCTGCCGCTGTCGGCCGGCGCGGACGGGATGGATCTGCACGGCGCGACGCTGCGGCTGCAGAACCACTGGGGCTGGACGTACCAGGACTACGTCGACGGCGGTTCCCAGCAGGAGTGGCGCGAGTGGGTCGAGGCGGAGTTCAACGTCAAGATCGAGTTCTCGGAGAGGAACTTCGCGACCTTCGCGGACGACCTCACGGCGAGCGTACTGAACGGCGATCCGATCGTCGACATCTTCCGCAACGCCGGCATCGCCGAGACGATCCGGCTCGCCCGGGCCGACGTGATCCTGCCCGTCGACGACGTGCTGCCGGCCGATTACCTCGACCGGACTCCCAGCTTTTCCCGCAACTACGCGGAGGTGATGGGCAGCTACGACGGCACGACCTACGGGATCAACATGAACCACGAAGCCATCTTCCTTGGCGTCGTGTTCAACAAGACGCTGCTCGAGCGCGAGGGCCTGCCGTCTCCCTACGACCTGATGGATGCGGGTGAGTGGGACTTCGACGCGTTCAAGGACATCGCCCTGAAGGCCACCAAGGATGCCGACGGCGACGGGGAGATCGATCAGTGGGGCCTGACCTTCGGCCAATGGGGACATGCCGAGCCCCACATCCTTCAGCGGCAGGCCATCTGGTTCGCGATGGCGAACGGCGGGTCCGTGGTCTCCGAGCAGGGCGGCAGCAAGGTGTTCGCGCTCAACGACTCGCGCGCCGTGGAGGCGGTCGACCTGCTGGCGGAGCTGAACGCCGCGGGCGCGGTTCGTGGCGCCAGCTACGACCAGGTGCAGCTCTTCTTCGAGAACAACGTCGCCATGGGCGTCATCGACTCCGGCTGGATGGAGCACTTCGTCAATCCCGAGAAGATGTCCGAGCCGGTCGGGCTGGTCCCGCTGCCCATGGGGCCGCAGGGCGGCGGCCAGGTCTACCAGCGCGTGATCGGCGAGACGTTTCTGATCCCGCGCAACTCCAAGCTCGACCCCGCGGCGGTCATCGAGGTGTTCTCCGCGCTCTACAAGGTGACGGCTCCCTACGCCGACATCGAGGAGGTGGAAACCGCCTACTACGCCAATTGGGACGAGAAGCGGGCAGGCGACGAGCGGACCTCGCAGTTCCTCCGTGACGCCGAAGCGAACCAGGTCCTCATCCCGGGCGCCGAGATGATCGGCCAGGAAGGGTACGAGTTGCTGCTTGCGACGCTGGGCGGGGCGATCGCCGGCGAGGTGTCGGCATCGACGGCCCTGGCCGAAATAACGCCTACCATCCAGGCGCTCGTGGACGATCTCTGGGAGCAATAATCGTCGGGCCTGCCGCGCAAGCGGCAGGCCGACCGACCCCGTAACGGAAGGAGGCACTGCGGTTCCGGGGCGTGACGTGAGCCAAGCGAACCTCACTCGAAGAGTGGCAGGCGCCAGGTATCCCCATCTGCGCGGGCGCCTCCTGGCGCTCGCGTTGCTCGCGCTTGCCGCTCCGGGCGCGTGGGCGGACGGCGCGTACCGCTACGACAGCCGCGACCGGGTGGTGCGCACGCCGTCGCTCTATCACGTGGACCGGGTCGTGCACTTCAGCGACCTGGGTGTCGCGGTCGACGATCCGCGCGACGTGGCGGTCACCGGAGACGGGGCGGTGGTGCTGGATACCGGGAACAGCCGCCTGGTCTGGCTCGATGCCGAATTCCGGCTCGCGCGGGTCCAGGTAGAGTTCACGGACGGCGCACGCACCGAGACGCTGAACCATCCGCAGGGCGTGTTCGTCGCCGGGGACGGCGCGATCTACGTGGCGGACACCGACAACCGGCGCATCGTCGTGCTCGATGCCTCGGGCCGCCTCCTCAGGATCCTGGGCGAGCCCGCGGACGCCTCCTTCCGGATCATGTCCGCGGACTACGAGTACCGGCCCGTGAAGGTGGGCGTGAACGCCCTGGGCACGGTCTACGTGATCGTCAGGAACCTCTTCGAGGGGTTCATGCAGCTTGACGAGGAGGGACGGTTCGAGGGCTTCGTGGGGGCGCCACGCGTGGTGGTCAGCCCCGTGGACCTGCTGTGGGCGCGCATCTTCACCGCCGAGCAGCGCAGCCGCATGACCCTCTCCCTGCCCATCGACTACCGCTCGATCGACTTCACCTCCGACGGCTACCTCCTCGCCACGGTGGCCGCGGGCGAGACCTACAGCGGCGAGCCGATCCGGAGGCTGAGCAACTCCGGGTTCGAGGTGCCCATCGCAGCCGGCGACCGCACGCCGCCCCGGGGCGACATTCTCTACTCCCTGGGCGAAGGCCCCTCCGTGCTGGTCGACGTGGCAGGGCAGCCGTGGGGCGTGTTCAGCGCGCTTGATCAGCGCCGGGGCAGGATCTTCACCTACGACGGGGAAGGGTCCCTGCTGGCCGTCATGGGCGGGATGGGCAACCGCGTCGGCCAGTTCCGCCTGCCGGTGAGCATCGACGCGCGGGGCAACGACCTGGTCGTCCTCGACAACGCCAGGAAGAGCCTGGTCGTGATGAAGCCGACGTCGCACGGCCGGTACGTGTTCGCCGCCCTGGCCCTGGAGGCCAACGGTTTCCACGACGAGGCGGTGCGCCTGTGGGAGCAGGTCCTGGCCTACGACCGCGAGTTCGAGGTGGCCTATGCCGCGATCGGGCGCTCCCGGCTCGCCGCCGGCGACTACCGGGCAGCGGTGCGCTCCTTCCGCCGCGCCAACGACCGGGAGGGTTACTCGCGGGCGTTCGCCGAGCTGCGCAGCGAGGTGGTCAGGAGGATCTTCCTGCCGGTGGTGCTGTCCGCCGTGATCGTCGCGGTGCTGTTCGCGGTCCTGGTGAAGCTGGGCTTCGCCGAGCGGTGCCGGGCGCTGTTCTCCCGGCTTGGCCGGACGGCCGCCATGACCCGGCCGCTGCCGCTGGCGCGGGTGAGCGGCCGCGACCTGGTGCGCGACCTCCGCTTTTCGCTGCACACCGCCCTCCACCCCGTCAGGGGCTTCCGGGAGCTGAAGCTCGCTCACTCTTCGAGTGAAGTTCGCTCCGCTCACTCTTCAGCCGTCCCGGCCGCGACCGTGATTCTGGCCGTGCTCTGCTTCGTCTACGTGCTGTTCCGGGAGGGCGCGGGATTCGTGTTCAACACCACGACGGGCGGGTTCGACCCTGCCCGCTTCGACCTGGTGCGCGTCATCCCCACGATCCTGGCGCCACTGGCCCTCTGGTGCACGGTGAGCTGGGCGCTGACCACGATCCTGCAGGGCAAGGGCACCCTGGGACAGGTTTACGTCGCCGCGGTCTTCTCCACGGTGCCGGTGCTCCTCGCCATGATCGCGCTGATCCCCGTCAGTCACGCGCTGGTCCGCGAGGAGGCCGGTTTCTACCACGGGGTGCTCTCTCTCGCGTTCGTCTGGAGCGGATTCCTGCTGCTGACCTCCACGATGATGACGCACGACTACGATCGGCTGTTCCGCAGCGTCCTCATCATCCTGCTGATCCTGGCCGGCATCGGCGTGACGGTGTTCGTGCTCCTGGTGCTGTTCAGCGTCGGCAACACCATCGTCAGGTTCGCGGCTGGGGTCTGGCGGGAGTACCTGTTCACCCGATGACGAAGGCATCTGGCGGGAGGGGAATCCGGGCGCTCGCCGCGGTGGCGGCGACCCTGGCCATGGCCGCGGTGCCGTTGTCTGCGCGCGCCCCGGATACCCTCGGAGTGCCCGAGTCCTTCGACCTGGTGGCCGAGAATGCCTCCCTGCGCCTCCACGTGGACCCGGCGACCGCCAACTTCGCGCTGGAGGACAAGGAAAGCGGCGCGGTCTGGCACTCCAACCCGCAGGACGTCGACGGCTACGACCGGACCGCGTCCGGAAGGGAGAGGAACCGGCTGCGCGCGCTGCTGGGCATGTCGTATGTGCGGGGCAACGGCGCCCGGGTCGCCTACGACAGCTACACGGACAGCGTGCTGCACGGCCAGCACGCTGTCCGTCCGATCGACGGCGGCTTCCGCGTGGAGTTCCGGCTGGGACGCAAGTGGCGGGAGTCCGGGCTCATGCCCCGCGTCGTCGAGGGCGAGCGGTTCGCGTCCACCGTGCTGGCGGCGGCGACCGAGGCCGAGAAGGAGACGCTGCTCACCTACTACGTGCCGGCGGCGCTGATCCCGCGCGAGGACGAGCCGGCCCCGATCGAGATCAGCGTCCCGGGGCCGCTCGGCGAGGTGTTCACGGAGCGGATCGAGGCGCTGCTCGGCGACCACACGCTGCTCGTCCGGGACGAAGCGTACCTGGCCGGGCTCGCCCAGCTCGCCGAGCTCCGCCGGAAGGCCGACGGCGCGTCCGGCGACGCGGAGCAGGAACTGCGCGGGCAACTGCTCAAGGTGCAGGGCTCCCTGGTGAAGCAGAAGACGGATTACGCCAAGGCGCTCATCGACGTGATCGTCGCCGACCGGGAGGAGTACGTCGACATCAGGTCGCTGACGCCCGCGGTCATGGAGCCGTTCCTGGGGCGGACGTTCCACCTGAAGTTCAAGCATCCGCGCTTCAAGACGGAGGCCCTGCTCGCCGCCCTCGGCAACAACGGGTACACGCCCGAGGACATCGTGGCCGACCACGGCACCTTCGGGCTCACCGCCCCGGAAGAGAACCACGAGCGGTTCGTCATACCGCTCGAGATCGTGCTCGACGGGCGCGGCTTCACCGCCCGCGTGCGCGGCCGGGAGATCGAGTACGGCGTCGACGTTCCCTTCCGCGCCGGCCCGGCGGTCACGACCGTGTCGTACCCCGTGCTGTCACTGGAGCTGCTGCCGTTCTTCTTCGCCGCGCGCCGCGACGATTCCGGCTACCTGTTCGTGCCCTCCGGGTCGGGCGCCCTCATCGACCTTGCCGAGCGCAAGGCCGGCGCCCGCTCGCTGACCGTGCCGGTGTACGGCGGGGACTTCAGCCTCGAACCGAGGCCGGGCGCCGGCGACCACGGCTATCTGCCCGTCTTCGGCGCCGTGCGGGAGGACACCGGCTTCCTGGCGATCATCGAGTCCGGCGCCTCGATCGCGTCGGTCTCCGTGCTCAAGGCCGGGGTCTACAACTCCTACCACACCGTGTTCGCGGACTTCACGATCACGGAAGGGCGGACGGAGGCGCGGGAGACCGGCGACGCCCTGTTCGGCGCCTACGCCATCTACGCGCCGGAGTCGTACGCCGGCGACGTGGTGTCGCGCTACCACCTGCTGCCGGCCGGCAGCGCCGACTACTCGTCCATGGCGCGCATCTACCGCGGACACCTGCTGGAGCGAGGCTTGCCGCCCCGGCGCCGCGGCGCCGGCACGCCGCTGTTCCTGGACGTCACCGCGTCGGTACCCACGACGGCGACCGTGGCCGGCATCCCGTACCGTTCGACGGCGGTGGCGACCGGCTACCGCGATGCGCGGCGGATGCTCTCCGAGCTCGACAACCCCGACGGCTTGATCGTCCGCTACGCCGGCTGGCTGGCGGGTGGCACCGCCCATCGGTTTCCGGGCCGTGTCTCCCTGAACGCCAAGCTGGGGAGCCGGCGGGATCTTCGGCGCCTGCTCGATTTCTCCAGGCAGCGCGGGATCGGCTTCTACCCGGCCGTGGACTTCCTGGCCGTCAACGAGCGCGGCCTCTTCGACGGGTTCACTGCCAGCCGCGAGGCGGCGCGCGGCCTGGACCGGGCACCGATCAGGTTGCTCGACACCAACCCGGCGCTCACCGACGACATTCCCACCGGCACGTACCTGATCTCACCGGCGGCGCTCCGCGGCGTGGTCGGTTCCTTCGCCGGCCGCTACCGGCGCATGCGGCATCCCTTCCTCGGGCTCGACCGATTCGGACTCCTGAGCTTCAGCGACTATAGGCGCGGTGCCGATCCGGAGCGAATCTTCAACCCGGAGGAGACCCTGCACGTGCTCGACGAGGCGGCGTCGCAGCTCGCCGACGCCGGCTTCGGGCTGCTGATCGAGGGGGCAAACGCGCACCTGCTCCCGCGCGCGGCCGCCGTCATGCGCGTCCCCTACCGAGACGCGGACTACGACATCGTGACCCGCACCATTCCCTTCATGCAGATGGTCCTGCACGGCTCGGTGCCGTACTCCTCCGAGCCGGTCAACTACCAGGCCGACCAGCGGGCGGCGCTGCTGCGGGCGATCGAGTCGGGGAGCAGCCTGGCGTTCGCCGTGGTCGGCGAGGCACCCGCCCTGCCTGCGCCGCTCCATGACGTCGATCTGTACGCCTCGCTCTACGCGAGCTGGAAGGACACCATGCTCGCCATGCACGGCACGCTCAGCCGGGCGCTGGCGGGGCTTGGCAGCGTGCCCATCCGCGCGCATGCCACGCTGGCCGACGGCGTGCGCGTGACCCGTTACGAGAACGGCGTGGACGTCGTGGTCAACTACCGCGACGAGCCGTACGTGCATGGGGGCGTGACGGTCGGCCCGAACGACTATCTGCGGGTACCGGAGCGGGTGGTGTGGTAGGGCGCGTCGACCTGGCCCGCAAGAAAGCGCGCATGGGCTACCTGTTCACGCTGCCGCTGATGGTCGGCATCGTCCTTTTTCTTATCATGCCGATCGCGCAGTCGATCTCGTTCAGCGTGGGTGAGATCGAGCTGACCGAAGAGGGCTACCTGCTGCATCCGGTGGGGCTGGCGAATTTCCACCACGTGCTCCGAGTCGACACCTTCTTCCCCCGCCACCTGGCGGCGGCCGTGGTGAAGCTGGCCTCGGAGGTCCCGGTCGTCCTGGTGTTCGGCCTGATCTGCGCCTCGCTCCTGAACCGTCCCTTCCGGGGGCGCGGCGTGATGCGCACGATTCTGTTCCTCCCGGTGATCCTGTCGTCGGGTGTCCTGGTCACCCTGCAGCAGTCATACCTGCTGACGCAGGAGCTCGACATCGGAACGCTGTTCGAGCGCTTCACGCGTCAGATGGTGAGCGGATGGGTGGTGGAGTCGGCCGCCGTCGACGGCGCGCTCTCCTACATCGTCGACGCCACCGCCCGCCTCCCCGGTATCGCCGCAGCCGCGGGCATCCCCATCCTGATCTTCCTTGCCGGCCTGCAGGGAATACCCGATTCGATGTACGAGGTGGCCAGGATCGAGGGGGCGAACGCCTGGGAGAGCTTCTTCTACATCACCGTGCCGCTGGCGGCGCCGCTGATCTTCCCGATCGTCGTCTACATGATCGTGGATTCGTTCACGGCCGCCGACAGCGAGCTGCTGCGCTACATCACGCAGAGCATGCAGAGCGGGGCCGGGTACGGCGCCTCCACGGCCATGGCGTGGGTGTTCTTCGGTTCCGTGGCGATCATCCTGGCGATCGTGGGCGCGGCCGTGGCGCGCTGGACGCGCAACAGCGGAGTGGTGGCGTGAGCTCGGCGCTGGTCAGGTGGACGACTCCCGCACAGCGGATCGCGTACCGGATCGATTGGCGGATCCTGCTCTTTCGGGTGTTCCGGTTCGCGTTCCTGGCCGGCGTGTCGTTCATCGTGCTCTTCCCCGTGCTGCACAAGCTCGTCCAGTCGTTCATGTCCGAGGCCGACATCATGGACGTCAACCGCGTGTGGATCCCGTCGGGGCTGTCGCTCTTGAACTACCGGATCGTCATGGTCTCGCTCGATTACTTCCACAACGCACTGCGGTCGCTCGGCCTGACACTGCTGGTGTGCGGGTCGCAGATGGCCTCGTCGACGCTCGTCGCCTACGGCCTGGCGCGCTTTCGAAACCGGCTCACGAACGTCCTGTTCGTGAGCGCCGTGTTCAGCATGGTCATTCCCCCGCAGCTGATGATGATTCCGCTGATCTTCAACTTCCGGTACTTCAGCCTCTTCGGGCTGTTCCCGGAAGGCCTGAACATGACCGGAAGCATCCTGCCGTTCCTGCTTACCTCGCTGACCTGCATGGGCTACAAGAACGGCATCTTCATCTACGTCATGCGCCAGGTGTTCAAGGGCATCCCGCGCGATCTCGAGGACGCCGCCTACGTGGACGGATCGGGATACCTCAACACCTTTGCCCGCATCATCTTGCCCTCGGCCACCGCCGGACTGCTGGTCGTGTTCCTGCTGGCGTTCGTCTGGCAGTGGAACGACCTGACCTTCACGGAGCTGTTCCTGCCCAACGCGGAGCTGCTGTCGACGGTGATGGTGGGCTTCGGCTTTCAGTACGAAGACTGGTACGTCGCGTTCAACGACGGCGCACGGCCGCATCCGGGCTTCGTGGCCGCCGTGGTCAACACCGCCATGCTCGTGTTCATACTACCAGTGCTGGCGCTCTACCTGTTCGTGCAGCGCTGGTTCATCACGAGCGTCGACCGCGTGGGACTGGTCGGCTGAAGGAGTGAAGCGACCATGATCGAGAGATTCGTCACCGGCAACTGGGAGCTGGCGGTATCGGTCGCGACCGGAGCGCCGCTGCCGGGCGCGGACGTGAGGATCTACTTCTCCTCCGACGCCGGCCGGGAGAACTGCGCGTTCCTGAACGTCGGCAGCGGGCGCACCTACCTGGGGCGCCGCAAGCAGGGGAGCGAAGAGATCCTGCGCACCTACGCGGACGCCGGCCATCCGCCCTGGCGGATCCGGCTGCAGAAGCGCGGCGCCTTCGTTCGCTTCTGGATCGACGACGGGCCGCACGGCTACATCAAGGGGCCGACCGGGCAGTGGGACATGCTCTTCGAGCCGGCCGAGGCGCACCTGTTCATCGATTGCGACGTCGAGCACTACCGGATCGACGAGTGCCGGCTCACCAGCCTGACGTGGTTCGAGGAAACAACGGTGGCCATCCCCACGGGGGAGGAGGGGAGCTGGACGGCAGGGCACGTGATTCCGGGCGGCATCATCGAGCATGGCGGCCGCTTCTACCTGTACGTCATGGGCTCCCGCCCCGGCGAGCAGGAAGGAGGTCTGGAGCGCGTGATCGGCGTGGCGATGAGCGACGACCTGGAACGCTGGGAGCTTCACCCCGAGCCGGTGGTGACGAGTTCGAACGTGCCCTACGACAACCTCTATCCCAACGGCGCCATCGTCACCGACGAGGGCAAGGTGGCGCTGCTGTACTCGTCGCAGATGTATCCGAAGTGGAACGGGTTTTGCCTCACGATGGCCGACCACCCGCTGGGGCCGTTCGTCGACCACCCCGGGAACCCCGTGTTCGACCACGGCGACCACGCGCACGAGTTCGACGTGGTCGCCCTGGAGGGCGGACGCTACAAGTATCTGCTGATGTACGCCGGCTTCACGCCGAACCCTCCGCGCGGCCTGGCCGGGGACCGGGGCTACGCGCTCTACAGCGACGACCTCGTCCACTGGGTGCCGGACCCGGACAACCCCGTGTTCGGCCCTGACACGCTGGACGACTGGGACGCCATCCACGTGCGCACCCGGTCGCTGACCAAGATCGGCGACACCTGGTACCTGTGGTACGAGGGCTGCAACACCTGGAAGCCTCCCGGCAAGGAGCACCACGGCTGGTGGGACACCGTCGGGCTGGCGCGCTCGAGGGACCTGAAGCACTGGGAGTACCACCCGCGCAACCCCGCCCTGGAATCGGGCCAGAGTCACTGGATCGGCTGGCCGCGTATGGTGATCCGGAACGGCACCGGCTACGTGTTCATGGTCGAGAACTCCCAGATCGTCTACAAGAAGATCCCGATCGACCGGCTCGCCGACTGGGAGAGCGACCTGGGAGAGACGATCGACCTGCTTCAGGGAGAGCCCGGATGAAGGATGTCACGATCGACCTCGATCACATCCCGTTCAGCCGCTACGGCGCGTACGTCTCGGTCAACCGCGACCGGGAGAAAGGGCTGTTCGTCATCCACAACGTCGAGCGGCGCTTCGGCGAGGACGAGGCCTTCACGCTGCAGTTCACCCGTGGCGGCGGCAGCGTCGACTACACCTACGAGATGCGCCCCGACCGGATCACCGTAACGAGCGACGGGGGGAGTGCCACCATCCATGTCCGGGACGACCACACGCTGGCTTTCGAGTCGCACGGCCTGGACCTGGAATTCCGGGCGATTACCGGGCACGGCTACGGCACCGAGTACGGGCCGGACGACTTCTGCGTGATCTCCGTGAACCAGCGCACGACGTCGCGGTTCCACGTGTTCCGGGGCGCGGGCGAGCTCAGCGGGCCCGTGCGGCGGTACCAGAGCAACGACAGCCTGGACTGGAAACGGGATCTGACGGTGCTGGCGGGAGGTGGGACGGCCACCGTCACGCTCACCATCATGAACGTGGAGCGGAAGCTCCAACATGCTCCGGTCGACATGGCGCGGGAGACCGCCGCCGTCAGGGAAGAGTGGGAGCGGTTCCTGGCCAGGATGCCGCCGGCGCCCGAGGGCCGCCACGACTTCGCGGTGACGACGTGGTACACGCTCTGGTCCTGCTTCGTGCGCGCTCGGGACGTCTACCGGTACGACGCGATGCTCATGTCCAAGAAGTTCATGAGCTCGGTGTGGACGTGGGACCACTGCTTCAACGCGCTGGCGATGATGAAGGTCAGCCGGCAGACGGCGCTCGAGCAGTTCCTGCTCCCGTTCGAGCTGCAGGCGGAGTCCGGGACCCTGTTCGACATGACCAATCCGAACCAGGAAGTGATCTGGGCCGTGACCAAGCCGCCCATCCACGGCTGGTGCTTCGGCCGCATGATGGACGTCTTCGACTTCGAGCCCGAGGTCCTGGAGAAGGTGCTCGGCCACCTGGCCGCGTGGACGAACTGGTGGATGAACTACCGCGACTCCGACGGCGACGGCATCCCCGAGTACCCGCAGGGGTGCGACAGCGGCTGGGACAACTCGACGCTGTTCGACGACGGCTTCTTCCTGGAGTCGCCCGACCTGGCGGCGTTCCTGGTCCTGCAGATGCACACCTGCGCGCGGATCGCCGAACGGCTCGGCAAAACGGAGGAGGCGCTCAGGTGGCGGCGCTCCGCGGAGGAGTTGCTGGAGCGGCTCTACGAGCACAGTTGGGTGGGCGGCCGGTTCGTGGCCATGCGGTCGGGGAGCCATTCGTACGATCCCGAGCCCACGTCGTTGCTGGCGCTGATGCCGATCGCGCTCGGCGAGCATCTGGACCCTGCGAAGATGGCGGTGCTGGCCGGCATCCTGGAGGAGCGGTTCCTGACCGAGCACGGTCCGGCCACGGAGGCGCCCGACAGCTCCCGCTACGAGAGCGACGGCTACTGGCGCGGGCCGATCTGGGCGCCGAGCACGTACCTGATCGTGGACGGACTCCGGCGCGGCGGCCGTGTCGAGCTGGCGGGGCGGATCGCCGCGTCGTTCTGCCGGATGGCCGAGCACAAGGCCATGGGCCAGTACGAGAACTTCGACGCGCTGACCGGGGTGGGGCTGCGCGCTCCCGGCTACACCTGGACGGCCAGCGTCTTCATGCTCCTGACGTGGGAGTACCTGCAAGGAGCGTGAACCCCACGTGACGGTCAGGGCCGCGCGGCGCGCTCTCACGCTCGTGCTGCTGGCGGCGTGCCTGCCCGCCGCCGCCGAATCGTATCTCGACTACCTGCGCCGGCACCGCGACTGGCCGGAGGTGCGGCTCGACCGGCCGATCGTCGTGCCGGGCACGGACTTCGCGGCGGCCGCCGGCTCGCCGCGTGCGGGGGAGATCGACGGAGTGGCGGCGCTGCAGACCCAGGAGCGGGGATCGGTGAGCTGGGACGTCACCGTCCCGCGCTCCGGGCTCTACCGGATCCAGGTCACCTACCACCCGCTGCCCGGCAGGCGCATGCCCGCCGTGCGGGAGATTGCGATCGACGGCCGGGTGCCGTTCGAGGAGGCCCGGCGCTTGAGCTTCCCGCGCACCTGGGACGACAGCGGCGGAGTGCGGATCGACGTCCGCGGCAACCAGATCCGGCCCCGGATCGAGGAGCGGCCGCGCTGGACCACGGCCTACCTGCGCGACCGCGACGGCGACCACGCCGAGCCGTTCGCGTTCTTCCTGCGCCGCGGGGTCAACACGGTCACTCTCACCGGGATCGCCGAGCCGATGGCAGTGGCGTCGCTGGCCGTGACGCAGCGCGAGCGACCGCCGTCCTACGCGGAGTACCGCGACGCGGCATCCGCCTTCCCGGAGGCGTCCGGCTTTCTGCTCAAGATCCAGGGCGAGGACGCGGGGCCGCGCTCCTCGGCGACCCTCTTCCCCGTGCACGACAAGGGTGATCCGTCGATCGAGCCCTACCACCCGTACCAGGTGAGGATGAACTCGATCGGCGGCTACCGCTGGGCGAAGGCCGGGGACTGGATCGAGTGGACCTTCGCCGTGCCCGCGAGCGGACGCTACCGGATCGCGGTCAAGGCCAAGCAGGACATCAACCGCGGCGCCCGCTCCTGGCGGCGAATCTCCATCGACGGGAAGGTCCCGTTTCGGGAAGCCGAAGCCGTGGCGTTCCCTTACTCCTCTTCCTACCGGGTGATGCCCCTGGGAGGGGAGGCGCCGTACCTGTTCCACCTGGAGGGAGGCGAGCACACGATCCGGATGGAGGCGGTGCTGGGAGAGTTCGCCGGCGCGGTCGCCGAGGTGGATGCGATCGTGGCCGACCTGCTGGCCTTCTACCGTGACGTGATCATGATCACCTCGTCCAATCCCGACCCGTTCCGGAGCTACCAGCTCATCGAGCGCATTCCAGAGGAGATCGGCGAGCTGCCCGCGCTCCGGGAGCGGCTGTTGTCCGCGGCCGGACGGGTCGAGGGTACGGCAGGCTCCGGCGGCATATCGGCGAGCGTGCAGGAGCTTGCCGTGCTGCTCGACCGGATGGCGCGGCGCCCGGAGGTCATCCCGTTCGTGCTGAGCGAATTGCAGAACGCCATCACGGCGCTCAGCGTGTGGGCGGCCCGCAACCGGGAGCAGCCGCTGCAGGTCGACTACCTGGTGGTCGCATCGACGGACCGGGAGTTTCCTGATACGCGCGTCAGCCTGTTCGTGCGGTGGTTCAGGAAGCTGCAGGCGTTCGTGGCGTCGTTCTCGCCGAACTACCTGCAGGCGTTCCCGGTCGCTGGCGAGAGGGTCGCCGGAAGCGATGAGATCGCGGGTGGCGAGGTTGCGGAGGAATCCGGAGCTCCCGTCACCGTCTGGATGGGCACCGGCCGCGACCAGAGCCAGATCCTGCGGCAGATCATCGACGATCTGTTCACGCCCGCGACCGGCATCCCGGTCGAGCTGGAGCTGGTGCGGAGCATCCAGTCCATCCTGATCCCGGCCAACCTGGCCGGCACGGCGCCGGATGCCGTCATCGGCCACGCGAACATGGAGCTGGCCTTCCGCGGCATGCTCGCCGACCTGTCGGCGATGGACGGCTATGCGGCGGTGGCGGAACGCTTCGCTCCCGGCGCGCTGGCGCCGTTCAGCCACCGCGGCGGCGTCTACGCCCTCCCGGAGACCATGAGCTTCCCGGTGCTGTTCTACCGCACCGACATCCTCGACTCGCTCGGGATCGGGATACCGGCGACCTGGGACGAGGTGCGCGCCCTGCTGCCGACGCTGCGCGCGCACCACCTGGACTTCGGGCTCGGCATGGACCCGGGCTCGCTGCTGATGATGGTGAACCAGCGCGGGGTCCCGGTGATGAAGGAGGACAGCATCGAGACCAACCTCGATTCGGAGACCGTGATCGCGACGGTCGACGAGTTCACGGACCTGTTCATCCGCTACGACGTGCCGTATGCCTACAATTTCTTCAACCGGTTCCGGTTCGGCGAGATGCCCCTGGCCATCCAGCCGTTCAGCTTCTACAACACGCTGGTCGTCTTCGCGCCGGAGCTCGCCGGCCGGTGGGGGATGGCGATGGTCCCCGGCACGCGGACGGCCGACGGGACCGTCAACCGCACCGTGACCGTCCTGCCGAGCATCATCCCGGAGCCGGTCGCCGGGCCGGGCGCGGTGCAGAACACCTGGGACGTGTCGTCGCTGACGGCGGTCGGCATCACCGGATCGTCGATCGTGCGGGGCTCGTCGAACCTCCACGGCGCCTGGGAGTTCCTGAAGTGGTGGTCGGGGCGCGAGGCGCAGGTGCTGTACGGCACCGAGCTGGAGTCGCTGCTGGGGGAGGCGGCGCGCTACGCGCCGGCCAACCTGGAGGCGCTGGCGGAGATCCCGTGGAGCCCGGCCGAGCGGCGCGTGCTGTTCGAGCAGGCGGACTGGGTCGAGGGACTGCCGCCGATCATCGGCAGCTACTACGTGTTCCGCAACCTGAACTGGATGATCCGCGCCATCGTCGTGGACGGGGACGGCGTGCGGGAATCGGTGCGGCGCTACGACGATGCGATCAACCGCGAGCTTCACCGCAAGCGCGCGGAGTTCGGGCTGGAGACCGACCGTGCCGCGCTCCCGCAGGAGTACCAGGACCGGTACTGGGAGCGCTTCGTCCGCATCGACCGGCTGGAGGACGCCGACGTGCCGGACGTCGGCGACTTCGTCCCCGCGGAGATCGTGCGCGAGCTGGCGGCGGCGGAGTGAAGGCGATGTCGGCCGTGCACGTTCCCGGCATGACCATGGGCGAGCGGCTGCGCGTCACGGGCGCGAAGCTCTGGCAGGCGCGCGTGTCCTACGCGATGCTGGCCCCGTTTCTCGTCGCCTTCACGGTGTTCGTGGTGGTGCCGGTGCTGTTCTCCTTCGTGCTGAGCTTCACGCAGTTCAACATGGTGCAGCGCCCGACCTGGGTGGGGTTCGAGAACTACCTGCGGATGTTCCTGGACGACAGGATCTTCCTGATTGCGCTGCAGAACACGCTGGTCTACGCGGCGATCACCGGCCCGGTCGGCTACCTGCTCTCCTTCCTGTTCGCGTGGCTGATCAACGAGATGCGCCACCGGCTCCGGATCGTGCTGACGCTGCTCTTCTACGCGCCGGCGATCGCCGGCAACGCCTTCATGATCTGGGTGCTGCTGTTCAGCCCGGACGCGCACGGCTACATCAACGGCACGCTGATCGCCCTGGGCATGATCACCCGGCCGGTCCAGTGGCTGATCGACCCCGACTACATGATGCCGATCGTGATCGGGGTCGTCCTCTGGATGAGCCTGGGCACCAGCTTCCTGGTCTTCATCGCCGGGCTCAAGGGCATCGACGAGTTCCTCTACGAGGCGGCGGCGATCGACGGCATCGACAACCGCTGGCAGGAGCTCTGGTACATCACCCTGCCGGCCATGCGCGGGTACCTGCTGTTCGGGGCCATCCTCGCGATCACGGAGTCGATGACCAACACGACCATCATCAGCGCGCTGACCGGCGACGAGCCCACCGACTGGGCCACCTGGACGATCGTCGCGCACTCGAACGACCACGCCCTGGTGCGCTTCGAGCTGGGCTACTCCTCGGCGATCATCTTCCTCCTGTTCCTGGCCATGGTGGTGGCGCAGAAGATCGTGCAACGGTTGTTGGCCAAGGTGGGGTGAGGGCGTGAGGCGCAACGTCGCGACCATCCTGCGGAACCGCAACCTGTCCCGCTCGCTGGCGGGCGACATCGTCATCCTGCTGTTCCTCTGCGGCGGGGGCATCTTCATGGCGCTGCCGCTGGTCTACGCCGTCGGCAACGCCTTCAAGCCGCTGGACGAGCTGTTCCTGTTTCCGCCCCGCTTCGTCCCGCGCCGGGCGACCTTCCAGAACTTCACCGACCTGTTCCTGCTGATGGAGCAGTCCTGGATTCCGCTGTCCCGCTATTTCTTCAACTCCGTGTTCATCGTGACCTTCGCGCTGGCCGGCAACCTGGCGGTCTGCTCGATCGCCGCCTACGTGCTCTCCAAGCACGACTTTCCCGGCAAGAAACTCATCAACGAGGTGATCATCCTCAGCCTCATGTTCTCGGGAGCGGTGACGATCATCCCGAACTACCTGACGCTGTCCTGGCTGGGGTTCATCGACAGTTACTGGGCGATCGTCGTGCCCGCGTGGGCGCAGACGCTGGGCCTCTACCTGATGAAGAAATTCATCGACTCCATGGTGCACGACTCGCTGATCCAGGCGGCGCGCATCGACGGGGCGGGCGAGCTGACGATCTTCGCGCGCGTCGTCATGCCGATCGTCAAGCCGGCATGGCTGACCCTGATCATCATCAATTTCCAGGTGATGTGGCGGAACACCGGCGACATCTTCATCTACTCCGAGCAGTTGAAGCCGCTTCCGTACGCCCTGTCGCAGGTCGCAGGCGGCGGCATCGCCCGCGTGGGCGCCGCTTCCGTGGTCACCCTCTTCATCATGGCGGTGCCGATCGCGGTGTTCATCTTCAACCAGAGCAGGATCGTGGAGACCATGGGCACCTCCGGCATGACGGGAGAATAGGCTCCAGCACGGCGGCGCCTCCTTGACAGGGGAAGGGCCACTCTCGATCATCCGGGGATGGACAAGCCGTCCGGTGCGACGGCCCCCGGCGCAATCGACGTGGCCGTCAGACAGACGCTGCGCAGGCAGACCCGATCGCGCATCCTCCGCATGAAAGAGCTGTACCTGCTCTTTCTGATCCCGCTGGCCCTGCTGGCGATCTTCAAGTACGTCCCCATGGTCGGCGTCATGATCGCCTTCAAGGACTACAGCGCCCGCGCCGGCATCCTGGGCAGCTCCTGGAACGACTTCGAGCACTTCAAGTTCTTCTTTTCCACGCCGCAGTTCCCGGAGCTGCTGCTCAACACCTTCCGGATCAGCGTGCTCAAGTTCGCCTTCGGGTTCCCGGCGCCGATCGTCTTCGCGCTGGTCCTCAACGAGCTGACCAACCGCCGCTACAAGCGCGTCGTGCAGAGCATCTCCTATCTGCCGCACTTCCTGTCGTGGGTGGTGCTGGGGGCGATCTTCAAGGTGCTGTTCTCGGTGGAGCGGGGCCCGATCAACGCGGTCATCCAGGCCGTGGGCGCCGAGCCCGTCTATTTCCTGGCCGAGCCCGACTGGTTCCTGTTCTCGGTGGTCCTCACCCACATCTGGAAGAGCATCGGCTGGGGCAGCATCATCTTCCTGGCGTCGATCACCTCCATCGATCCCGGCCTGTACGACGCCGCTGACGTGGACGGCGCGAACCGCCTGCAGAAGGTCCTGCACGTGACCCTGCCGTCGATGGTCCCGGTGATCATCATCATGCTCATTCTCAGCGTCCAGAACCTCAACCAGGCGGGCTTCGATCAGATCTTCAACCTCTACAACCCGCTGGTGTTCAGCGTCGCCGACATCTTCGAGACCTACGTGTACCGCGTCGGGCTGGTCGACCGGCAGTACGACTTCGGCGCCGCGGTGAACTTGTTCCAGAACCTGGTTGCGGTCATGTTCGTGCTGATCGCCAACACGCTGGCGCGGCGCTACAGCGAATACGCGCTGTGGTAGAGGGGCCGGTTCCGTGACCATTCGCAGGAGCATCGGCAGCCATGCCTTCGACGGGCTCAACGTGCTGTTCATGGCCGCGTTCTGCATCTCGGTCCTGTACCCGTTCTGGAACCTGATCCTGGTGTCGCTGGAGGGCGTCGAGGAGGCCAAGGCGCTGCGCTTCAAGCTGACCAACCAACACTGGAATGCGTCGGCGTATGAGTATCTGCTGTTCGACTCGCTGGTGCTGCGATCCTACCGGAACACGATTCTGCGCACGGTGGTGGGGACTGCCATGAGCGTGTTCGTCTGCTCGATGGCCGCCTACACCGTGTCCAAACGGGATCTCCCCGGCCGTGGCCTGCTGATGGCGATCCTGATCATCACCCTGTTCTTCTCGGGCGGATTCATCCCCACGTTTCTGCTCATCAGGGGCCTGGGGCTGTACAACACGTTCTGGGTGCTGGTGCTGCCGGGCCTGGTGAACGCGTTCAACGTCATCATCATCCGCAACTTCTTCATGGCGATCGACCCGGGGGTCGAGGAGTCGGCGCTGATGGACGGCGCCACCTACCGGCGCGTCCTGGTGTCGATCGTCATGCCGCTGAGCATGCCGGTGCTGGCGACCGTCACGCTGTGGACGGCCGTGAGCATCTGGAACGAGTGGTTCGAGGCGCTGATCTTCACGTCCGGGAACGACTGGATCGTGCTGCAGGAGTTCATCCGCCGCATGATGGAGGAGGTCTTCAACAAGCGGGAGCTCGCGGTCATCGACCGGTTCAACGACGAGTTCGGCCGGCAGATCCAGCGCGACAACGTGCAGTCGGCGGTGATTATCATCACCATCGGGCCGATCGTGCTGCTCTATCCGTTCCTGCAGCGCTACTTCGTGCGCGGCATCATGGTCGGTTCCCTGAAGGCGTAACCGGGCGCGCACAAAAAAAGGCAGGGCCCTTGCGAGCCCTGCCTGTAACGTGGCCCCGGAGCCGGTGCTCCGAAGCGCGAAGCTCAGTACTCCAACCTGCCTTGGAGGTAGGAGTCGACCAGCGGCGCCTTGCCGAACTCGTTCAGGTACCGGCTCATGCCGTTCCTCTCGAGCTCGGCCAGGTAGTCGTCCCAGTCTTCATCGAGGTCGAGATCTCCCAGGATGAAATTGGCCGTGTACTCCAGGGCCGTGGTGGTGAGACCCGAATCGTAGCGGTTGCGCATCGTGATGATGTTGGTCTCGTTGAGGAAGTCGTAGCGGTACTGGTGGACGTAGTGGTCCATGTAGCCGTCTTTCGCCAGCAGATCGTTCTCGACCTGCTCGTACGGCTGCCCCAGCTTGCGAATGTCGTGCAGCCACGGGAGCCAGTATCCGCCGATCAGGTTGCCGGCGTGCTTGTGCCGCTCGTCCTCCGGGAACTCGTGCTGGATGACCGGTGACTTCCAGGGCTCGCCCGACCAGTCATAGTTCACGCCTTCGACGCCGTACCAGTTGCGCAGGAACCCCTCGCGAGTGGAGTGCAGCCAGTCGAAGATGCGCATGGCGCGGTCGAATTTCTCATCGGACAGGTCGCTCGCCGCCAGAGCGGCGCGTCCCCGGGTGCCGATCCTGAATCCGGTGGGGATCGCCGGCGTCATCGCCGCCCCGCCGGCCGAGGTCCCGTACATGCCGGTCATGTGGTTCAGCTCGGTCGGCACCACCAGCACCTTGGCATCGGGGTTCGCGTACAGCATCGCGAAGGGCACCTCGGTGTCCGCTGCCTCGTAGATGTAGGAGTAGTGGTACTGCATGTAACCGAGGTGGCCGGAGTTCCACAGATCCCGCGCGGCGCCCGCGTCCTGGGCCGCGATCACCGTCTCCTTGCTCAGGACGCCCTCCTGATAGAGCTGGTTGAACCACCTGAGCGCGTCCCGGTAGGCGTCGGTCGCGTACGCGAACTTCAATTCGCCGTCCTCCAGCACGTTGATGTCGACGCCGCGGCCCTCGGTGCCGTACAGCGAGCCGGCCTGGCCGAAGCCGGTGAAGGTGGCGGGGAAGAAGCTGCCGACGCCGTAGGTCCGTTCGGCGCCCGACACGTTCTCGTCCACGAACCGCTTGAGGATCTGGCGCATCTGGTCGGTGTCGAAGCCCTCGGTGCTCCAGAACACCCGTGGTGCGATCTCGGTGAGCTCGCCGGGGGCGTCGATGCCAAGCTTCTCCAGCCAGTCAAGGCGGTAGTAGGAGACCATCATCGTCGAAGGCGTGCGGAAGAGCTGCGGGATGCCCATCAGCGCGTCCTCGCCCGGCACGCGCAGGAAGGACCACGCCCCGGTGTCATCCATGAGCGCGGCGGTGTTGGGCATCTTCTCGCGGATGTCCTCGAACGACCACGTGCGGATGAAGTCGTCCTGGTACAGCTCGTCCATGTTCGCCTGCAGCACGGCGGAGAATTCCGGGAGGCGGCCGGTCGCGAGCTGCGCAGCCACCGCTTCGTCGTTGCTCCAGTCCCGCAGATCGGGCCAGATGAAGGTCGTGTTGAACCGTTCCGACATCTCGTTGAGATAGATGTTCTCGGAGGCCTTGTCCTCGTCGTGGAAGCGCATCGTCCAGCCGAGCCACTCGATCTCCAGGTGCTTGGCGAAGTGGTCCTGGCCGAACGCCGCGCCGGCCGCCAGGAGCGTGATGAGCCCCACGACGACGCCTGTGACTAGCGATCTCCGTAACCGTCTCATGTGAACCCTCCTCTGTGGGTTTGGATAGTGGGCCAGTCTACGGGCGGGCCTCCGGCCGGGCAAGGCGCCGTTGTGGGGGCCGGCTGCCACGGTCAGAATGGTTGGCACGGAGGGTGACGATGCAGGACCGGTATCGATTGGCTAAGGTCGGCACCGCGACGCAGCTTCTGATCGACGATCACGTCGTCGACGACATCTGGCTGCTCCGCCGGGTCCCGGAGATGCCGGCCAAGCATCCGGACAACCCGCTGGCGATCGCTCCCAGCCTGTACGACGCCGAGGAGAAGCTGTTCAAGGCGTGGTATCCGGCGGTCCCGGAGGATCCCGAGGACGACCCCGGCAACGAGGCGCTGTACGCCCGTGCGTATGCCGTGTCCGAGGACGGCTTCGACTGGCACAAGCCGGAGCTCGGCATCGTCGAGCACGAGGGGTCGAAGCGGAACAACCTGATCGACGTCTCCGCCATGCACGGCGAGTTCGGGGTGGCGATGAAGGACCCGCACGATCCCGATCCGGGCAGGCGGTACAAGGGGACGATCAAGCGCTGGTACCACCACGTCGATCCCGACCGGCGCGGCGGCGGACGGCTGTTCGCGGCGTACTCGGCCGACGGCATCCGCTGGCACATGTACCCGGACGAGCGCTCGATCATCCGCGACTCCAACGACGGGAACGGCTGCTTCCTCTACGACGAACGGATCGGCCGCTACGTGAACTTCCGCCGGCCGACCATCCTGGCCGGCCCGCGCGGCGAGGTGCCCGGCGACCTGGGCTTTCCGGAGGTCGAGGGCGACGAGCGGGGTCTGTACCGGCACCGGGAAGCGGAGGACTACCTGCACCGCTACCTGCGCGCGCAGCCGTACGTGGACACCCGCGCGGCGATCGGCGCCACCGACCACGCGCACGAAGGGATGGGCTGCAACCGCAGGATCGCCCGCGCGGAGAGCGACGACTTCGTGAACTGGACCGACCCGGAGGTGATCATCCGCCCCGACGAGCTGGACCCGCCGCGCCTCTACGGCATCGACGTCTGCGTCTGCGACGGCGTGTACATCGGGCTGCTGCAGGTCTTCAACAAGTGGGGGCGCAAGGGATACCTGGGCGACCCCTCGCAGGCGGACACGATGGACGTTCAGCTGACCTTCAGCCGGGACGGGTTCCGCTGGGAGCGGCTGGCCAACCGGCCGGTGTTCATTCCGCGAGGCGTGATCGGCAGTTGGGACGGCGGCATGATCGCCGGCTCGCGGATGATCGAGCACGGCGACGAGCTGCGCTTCTACTACGCCGGACACTCGGGTTCGCACAACGTTCCGGGGCGGACGAGCGGGACCGGCTTGGCCACGCTGCCGAAGGGGCGGTTCGTCGCGCGCGCCGCCTCCGACGAGCTGGGCGTGCTGATCACCAAGCCGTTCCGGCTGGAGGGCGACCGCCTGCAGATCAACGCCGACGCCTCCCGCGGGCGCATCAAGGTCGAGGTCGCCGACCCGATCGGCACGCCGATCCCCGGCCTGGCCGTCCGCGATTGCCGGCCGATCGAAGAGGACGGGCTGCGCGTGCCCGTGACCTGGCACGGCAGCGCGGCGCTGCGCAAGCTGGCGGGCCAGGTGGTGCGGCTCCGGTTCTACCTGTACGAGTCCAAGCTGTATTCGTTCACCGTGGAAGCGGCCTGAAGGATCGAGCCGGACGGCACACGATGGCGCTGTCACTGCGGAACGCCGTGCGATCGCTCGTGATCGGTGCCGCGCTGGCGCGCGAGCGCGTGCAGAGCGGGGTGGCGTACAACCCACGGTCGGCCCGTCTGGCTCAGGACCCGTACCGTGCCTACGCGCGGTTGCGGGAGCGGGACCCCGTGCACCGCAGCCGGCTGATGAATGCATGGGTCTTCTCCCGCCACGCGGAGGTGGACGCCATCCTGCGGGACCATCGCCGATTCGCAAGCGATCCGCGCAAGCGGGAGCCGGCTCGTGGGCGGCGGCAGGGCCGGAGGCGGCCGGAGGACTTCTCCTTGCTGCTCCTGGACCCGCCCGACCACACGCGGCTGCGGAATCTGGTCAACCAGGCGTTCACCCGGCGTGCGGTCGCCGGGCTCGAGCCGCACATTCGCGCGCACATGACGGCGTTGCTGGACGCGATCGACGACCCGGCGGGCTTCGATCTCATGGAGGCGGTGGCCACGCCGCTGCCCGTGATCGTCATCGCCGAGATGCTGGGCGTGCCCCCGGAAGATCGCGCGCGGTTCAAGTCATGGTCGGCCCGGCGCGCCCGCCTGCTGGAGCCGACGCTCAGCGTCGCGGAGCGGGAGGCCGCGGCGCGGGCCGCGCAGTCGTTCGACGAGTACTTCCTCCCCATCATCGAACGGAGGCGCGCCGACCCGCGGGACGACATCATCAGCGCCCTCGCGCAGGCCGAGGAGGCCGGCGACCGCCTGACCGAACGCGAGATGCTGACGCTGCTGCGCCTGCTGCTGGCTGCCGGTAACGAGACCACCACCAACCTGATCGGCAACGGCATGCTGGCGCTGCTGCGCCACCCCGAACAGCTCCAGGCCCTGCGCGACGATCCGGGCCTGATTCCGGCCGCGGTGGAGGAGCTGTTGCGCTTCGACTCGCCGGTGCAGACCGATTTCCGCGGTGCGGCCGAGGACTGCGAGGTGAGCGGCTTCCCGGTGAAGCAGGGCCAATTCATCGTCTTGTTGCTCGGCGCGGCCAATCGCGACCCGGCGGAGTTCGCGCAGCCCGACCGCCTCGACATCACGCGCCGGCCGAGAAGCCACGTGGCGTTCGGCCGCGGCATCCACCACTGCCTCGGGGCGCCCCTGGCGCTCCTTCAGGGCCGCATCGTCATCGAGATGCTGATCGAGCGATTTGCCTCGATACGCCTGCTCACCGATCGCCCGAGTTTCCGCAACAGCGTGGTGCTGCGCGGCCTCGAATCCCTCCCGATCGCCGCCACGCCGGAGTGACGCCGGTCAGGTGTAGCGGCGCTCGCCGGACTCCGCCACGCCACGCGCGGGAGCGTGCACGGCAGGCGCCGGCTGCGCCCACGGCTTGATTCGGTCCAGCGCCGGCCCCATCTCGCGTTCGGCAATCTCGGTGTCGTGGGCAGCCTGCGCCCGCAGCCAGTAGCCACGGGACAGACCGAAGAACCGACAGAGCCGCAGGTCAGTGTCCGCGGTAATCGCCCGCTTGCCGCCGACGATGGCGCTGATTCGCTGAGCAGGGACATCCACTTCCTTTGCCAGACGGTACTGGCTCAGGCCCATGGGTTTCAGGAACTCTTCCAGCAGGACCTCGCCCGGGGTAATCGGATCACACTCGGTCATGACTGGCTGTCGGGGCAATTGAAGGATCTGACCACTCACTCTGCGCCAGTACTAACGTATCGCGTGACTATCGTCAATCGCCAGCCGGCCGAGCGCGATCGGCTGCAGATCAGCGCCGACGCCCGTCACGGGGTGGATCAAGGTCGATGGTGCCGATCTGATTGCCGAGTAGGGCAGATGTGGCGGCGCGCCCGGCGGGATCTCGTCCACCGCCGCGCCCACGACAGCGCGACGCTCGCACCCACCGCCATCGTGGCCGCGAGCAGGTTGAACAACATATCCATCGGGTCGAAGACACGATTCGGCACAAAGATCTGGATGCACTCATCCACCACGCCCAGCGCCGCCGTGGCCAGGACGGCGAGCAGGGGCAGCGCCGGGACGCGGCGACCCTGGCTGGCGCGCTCGGAGAGCGCTTCGTAGATGAATACGGCCACCACGCCGTATTCGATGAGGTGCGAACGCTCCTCCGGACCCACCATCCTGAGGAACACCAGCGCGTAGGCGGCCGTGACGCCCAGGGCGACGGCGATCTCCACTCCGCCGGGTCGGGCATTCAGGCCGTGCGTCACGACGGTCGCCCCCACCAGGAACATGGCGACGAGGAAGGAGACGAGGGGGAAAGAGGCGCCCAGCAGGCCGCTGTCGAGCAACGCCCGGGTCAGCGTCTGCGCGAGGCCCAGGGTGGAATAGATCGCGACCACGACGGCCAGCGTCCACAGCCAGAGGCGGCGCTCCCGAACGGAGGAGAACAGTGCCATGGCAGGCAGTCGAAAGCCGCGTCGGCGGCGCCCGGTCAGCTCGCGAACTGGAACGCGTACAGCTTCACGTCGCGCATCACGAACCGCAGGCGCACCGGCCGGCCGGCGGCGCCGCTCGCGTCGTCCCGTCCTTGCCAGGTCACCGTCTTGGAAACGCCGTTGCCCAGAACCGCGTCGGCCGCGTCGAGCTCGAACCCAGGCAGCGGGTGCCCTTCGGAATCGAGCATCTCCACCTTCAGCCAGCCGCCGGCGCCGGCGTCGCAGTTGAGGGTGAGCGTGTGCCCGGAAAAGCGCACCGGCGGGGTAGTCAGCTCTCCGCCGCCGTAGTCCGCGTCGGCGGAGATGAACCCGTCGCGCCGCAGCGAGGCGCGGAAGATGCCGGAGTGCTTGCCCAGCTTGCGCTCGTCCTCGCTCTCCACCGGGCCGCCGTGCAGGCGCTTCATGCCGGCGTAGTACACCCACAGCTCGTCCCCGACCGGGACCAGCCACGGGTTGGCGTACAGCATGCCGCTGGTGTTGGTGCCGTCCAGCCCGCGGCGCAGGAACGGCTTGCGGGCGCCTGCGCGGCTCCAGCGGACCCCGTCCCGGCTGGTCAGGAGCTGCACGTCCATGGTCGCCGGAACGTCGTTGTCGCCCCAGTGGTAGAAGGCCGACGGCAGCATCAGGTAGACGTCCTCGGCCCACGGGTACTTCATCGCGCAGTTGGTGTAGAAGTCGATGTTCGGGCGCGGATCGTCGCGCTGCCACGGCACGGGGATGCCCAGGTCCTGCGCGTCCGCCTCGAAGACGACCTCCAGCGGCGACCACTCGCGAAAGTCGGGGGAGGTGATGCGGCCGACGCACCGATAGCTGCCGCGGCCGGCCGCCTCGGCGGCCTCGTCCACGATCTGAGTGTCCCGGACGCGGATGTAGCCGACGTAGAGCTCGAGCCGGTCGTCCCAGAACAGCATGTTCTGCACGTCGCACATGGCGTCGCGCGGGTTGGGCTGATCGGGATAGGTCTCCCAATGGATGCCGTCCGGCGAGTGCATGGCCCACAGCCCCTGCAGCGCGCCGGCCTCCACCTCTTCGTCGGTGGGGCGGAACTTGGTCCAGAGCTTGTAGCGCTCCGCGGCCGGGGCGCGGTCGTCGCGGAACACGGTGGCGCCCTGCATGCTCTGGCGCTCGATGTGCGGCGCGACGATGTTGTTGCGCGCCGATCCGCGGAAGGAGATCAGGCCGAGCTCCGGCTTCGTCCAGTGGATGCCGTCGTCGGACTCGGCATAGGCGAGGCGCCGGGCGCCCTCGGAGGGCATGCCGGCTTTCATCCAGGCGTCGTACCACATGCGGAAGGCGCCGTCGGGCTCCCGCCACACGGTGTTGTAGGCGCCGATGCCCAGCTCCTCCCAGGGGCGGTCTGCGACCACCACCGGCTCCGGGTGCTGGACCGGAGGGTTCATGGTCAGCGAGACGCCCTCGCTGGAGTCGATGAACCGCCCGTCGATGAAGAGTTGCCGCCGCGTCCCGATGTCCATCGCGCTCATGAGCAGACCACTATCGCTTCCACGCTGTGCAGCACCGGCCACGGCTTCGGCGTCGAAGCCCCGTTCAGGATCAGGAGCACGGCGTTGCTGCCCGTTCGCAGGCCGGGATCGTCGAATACCAGCCACTCGTCGCCGGCCTTGTTGGCGATGGTGCGGTTCGGCTCGAAGGGCAGGCGCCGGCCGTTGACCGCGAGGTGCAGGCGCTCCTTCGACTGCTCGTAGTCCGTGAGGCGCAGGCGCAGCTCCGTTCGCTTGATACGGCCGTCGGCGCGCCCCGCGTCGAGGTCGTCGACGATCGTCACGTGCAGGGCGTGACCATCGCCTGCGCCGCGCCCGCGCAGGGCCAGCCTGCGCGGCAGCACCGGCCGGTGGTCACCCCAGCCGGACGGCGCGGCCGGCCCTCCCAGGTAGTAGCAGCGGTCGCGCCGCGCCAGCGCCTCCGGCTCGCGCAGGTCGCGGATCGTCTGCAGGTGATCGTCGGTCAGGTCGTGGTAGTCGCCCGGGACGGGGCCGGCCCGGTGGCTGCCGTAGTCGTAGTTGAACAGCGCGATGCCGGCGGCTCCGTCGCGGTACCCGTTCAGACCCGCGCCGCGCAGCACGGCCGGGGCGTTGCGCTCGTATCCTTCCTGCGGCGAGACCGCGTAGGTGCTGCCGTCGAAGCCGCGGTAGACCGGCACCGTGCCGCCGGCCGCCTCGACCGCCGCGGCCACGTCCGCCCCGGTCACGCAGTAGCCGGGCGACGAGATCACGAACGCGTCGGCCAGCCCCTCGCGAATCCACGCCAGCGTGTCGATGCCGATGGACAGCGATTCGCCGATGCTGGTCGGGACGCGCACCACGAAGCGCAGGTCGCGCCCGCGCCGCTCCGCATGTCGCCGCACGACGTCGCGCCCCTGCCGCACGAAGTCGGTCATGACAGGGATGTTCTGCACGACCTGGCCGCCGCGGAAATACGGCGGCTGCCGGCAGAAGTCGAACTCCAGGCCGTCGAAGTCGTAGCGGGTCAGCGTCTCGTCCGCGATGCCCAGGAAGCGCTGGCGCACCTCGTCCTGCGCGTAGTCCCACATCCAGCTGAAGGTCCACTCGGAGCCGTGTCTGGCCTCCGGCATTGCCGAGCCGATCAGCAGGTCGGGGCGCTCGATCTTGAGCGTGGAGCGGCCGTACCACATGCGGTCCTCGGTATCGGTGTGGGCGTCGTTCATGCGCATCGACGCGAACACCGGCAGCCCGTGCTCGCGGGCGCCGTCGACGTAGATCTGCATCAGGTCGTAGCCGTCGTCGATCACGGACGTGATCGTGTTGAACAGCTCCTCGTGGGCGTTGGTGGCCTTCCGGTTGGCGGTGGCGCGGCCGTGGATGTGCACGGCGCCGTCGGAAATCGGGTTGCCGTGGATGTCGGTGGGCACGCCGTCGACGTTCCATTCCGTGACGTTGTCGCACCAGAGCTGACCGTGCGGGCTGCCTCGCCAGGACAGGTCGTCGTCGATGCCGATGAGGATCGACAGCAGGTCGACCCCGGCATCGCGGAGCGGGCCGATCATCCGCGTGAGGTCGGACGGGTCATGCCGCTCCTGGTAATTGTTCACCCAGTTGCCGTCCGAATTGAACATCAGGCGCGGCGGCCAGGATGCAGACATCGCTACCCTCCAGGCTCCGGTGTACCATGATTCCGTTCCGCGAACCACCGGCCCGTTCCGTGACCAGGAGGGATACGATGTCGCAGTCCACCGATCCTGACCGCCCCAGGCTCCTGTTCAACAGCGACGGCGGCTCAGCCGCGCTCTACGCGTTCGAGCCCCCGATCACCCGAGATCAACTCTGCCGCGTCATCGACTCGCTGGCCGGCACGCAGGTCGACGTGTACATCGGCTGCGTCTCCGAGGGGTCGTTCTTCTGCCACGACACGAAGGTCGGCGAGGTGTACGGCTTCGATACGCCCGACGACGCATTCGAGAGCCAGAACTTCCGCCGCGGGGCGGTCAACGTGCGCGGCCTCCTCCAGTCCGGCAACGACCCGGTGACCGTGTGGGCGGAGCGCGCCCACGCCTCCGGCATGAAGTTCTGGCCGAGCATGCGCATGAACGACATCCACAAGGACTGGTCGGAGCGGTGGCCGTCGCTGCGCACCCGCTGGGAGCTCGCGCGCCCGCACGTGCGCCTGGGCCACGAGGCACCGGAGCGCTACAAGCGCCGCTACCCGCGGCCCGGAATGGCATCGGACGGCTTCAGTTGGGCGTTCGACTTCTCCGTGGACGAGGTGCGCCAGCTCAAGGTCGACGTGATCGAGGAGCTGTGCACGGGCTACGACATCGACGGCTTCGAGCTCGACTTCCTCAGCCACCCCATGTACTTCAAGGAGGGCCGCGAGCGCTCGGGCGCCCCCTACCTGACCGAGATGATGCGCGAGGTGCGCGCGGTCCTGCGGCGGGCCGGCGCCGTCAAGGGGCGGGAGCTGACGCTGCTGGCGCGGGTGCTGCCGAGCGAGGAGCAGTGCCTGGCGATCGGCATGGACGTGCGCACCTGGGCGGCCGAGGGCTTGGTGGACGTGCTGGCGCCCGCCGTGCGCGGCTACCTGAACATGACCCCGGACGTGAGCGGCATGGTGGCGCTCGGCCACGAGCACGGCTGCCAGGTGTACGGCGGCACCTCGGACCTGTGGGTCCCGTACTACACCGCCTACCCGGATAGGGACGGCAAGCGCAACCCGCGCGCCTCCGTGCCGATGTTCCGCGCGGCGGCCGCCAGGCTGTGGCACGCGGGCGTCGACGCCATCCACGTGTTCAACTACGACTGCCATAGCACCGGCATCCAGCACCACTCGGTGGAGGAGCACGTCGGCCTGGACGACGTGCCGCTGTTCAACCCGGACGAGTACCGGATCCTTACCGAGATCGGCGACCGCGGGGGAATCTCGCGCAAGGACAAGCACTACGTGGTCGCGCACGACGTGGACCGCAGGAGCGGCGGGCCGGACGAGCCCCTGCCGGTCGACCTGGCCGAGCCCGGTCAGACCGCGGAGATCGACCTGACCGTCGCCGACGACCTGGACGGAGCCAGGAGCGACGGAGCGCTCGCCGGCGTGGTCCTCAGAATCACCCTGGCCGGCTACCGGGAGGGAACCGACCGGCTGCACGTGGAGCTCGACGGCAAGCCTCTGGACTGCGAGGCGAGCGGTCAGAAGCTCCGTTGTGGTGACGTGCCGGCCCGCCAGGGCGCCAACCGATTGCGGATTGTGCTGGAAGAGCGGGGCGGAGAGCCGGGCGAGCCGCTCAGGATCGACGGGGTGGAACTGATCGTCACCTACCGGGACGGAACGTAGCGCACGCAGGTTGCCTTCCACTGGCAGCGCTTGAGCCGCATGGTGGATCGAGCCAGAATGCATGAGGTCGAGGAAACGAGTACGCAGATCAGTTCCTCGGCCACTGGGGACGGTGGGTTCATCTGCCGGTCCCGTGCGCCTGCGGCCAGACGGAGTTCAGCTCGTGGATCGCCAGCGAGACCAGGCGCACGATCCCGCCGTCGGCGTACAGCTCCAGCGGCATGTCGCAGGCGGCCGGCAGGAAGCAGAACGATGCCGACACCAGGCCGTCGGCGGCGAACAGCTCGAGCGAGGTGCGATCCACCAGGAGCTGCAGGCGCAGGTAGCCGTCGCCGCCGCGGGGCGCCGGGATCGTGTGGCCGAGCCAGGTGAACCGGGCGGCTGCAACGTCGTAGCGCAGGTCGTGGCCGCGGATGATGATGCCGAACGCGGCAGCGTCACCGGGGTCGATCACCGCTTCGAGGTGGAACAGGTCCCAGGTCGTGTCGGGCGCCAGGTTGCGGTACCCGGTGGCGAGGCGGCTCTGCCAGCCCGGTCCGTGCACGTGGTACAGGTCGTGCCGGTTCAGGCCGGGGCGGAGCCGGTGGGCGTCCCAGCGCAGCGTGCGCCGGTGCAGCATCTCCAGCTCGCGCACCGGCTGCCGGCACAGGCGCACCCCCTGCGGCGTGGTGCGAAGGGTCAGTTCGACCGGGAACGACATCTGGCCGTTGAACGGCATCGCCGGGAAGTGCCCTCCGCGCAGCCATGAGATCTGGATGCGGCGGCCATCCTCGGACGGCACGTCGCTCCATGTCTGGGCGGCGTAGCCGTTGGGCCCCAGCTCGCTGCGCAGCGCCGGGGTCTCGGGGGTGAAGGCGGTGCCGTCGAAGCGGCCCAGGCGGTAGACGCCGGCCGCGCCCCAGAACACCCAGCGGGTGTCGCCCGCGTCGCCGTCCACCTGCAGCTCGAACAGGTCCGGGCACTCCCCGGTGTCCGCCACTTCCAGGTCGCACAGGTGGCGCCACCGCTTCAGGTCGGGCGATCCGTACAGGGCGAAGTCGTTGCCGTCCAGGAACAGCGCCATGATCCACTGCCCCGTAGGTGCGTGCCGGATCACCTTGGGGTCGCGGTTGTTGGCGTGAACGTGGCCGAGCACGGGGTTGCCGGCATAGCGCCGGAAGGTGCGCCCGCGGTCGGTGCTGTAGGCGATCGCCTGCACGCACGGGGTGGCGCCCGGCTGGTCGGGTCGCGGCGCTCCGAAGCCCCCGGTGGTATAGACCGCCACCAGGGCCTGCTCACCGCCGCCGTCGGCGAAGCCCGCGCTGTTGTCGGTGTCGACGACCGCCGACCCGGACCAGATGAATCCGTATTCGTCCGGGGCGATGGCGGTGTCGAGTTCGCGCCAGTGCACCAGGTCGGTGCTCACCGCGTGCCCCCAGGAGTTGGCCGCGTGGTTCATGAACCCCGGCGTGTGCTGAAAGAACAGGTGGTATTCGCCGCGGTAGTAGACCAGCCCATTGGGGTCGTTCATCCACGATTGCCGCGGGCTGAAGTGGAACTGCGGGCGGTGCAACTCGTCGTACATGAAGGACCTCAGCGCCCGCGAGGCGCTACTACCGAACCCGGAAGGCCAAGGTCAGGCCTGCATCCAGGGGTACATGGGGCCCAGGAAGGGGGTCGGCTCGGTCGGGCGGGGGTAGGACAGCTTCTCGGGGTGCTTCTCGATGCCGGCCTTCCACGCGGCGCTCCACTCGTCGTACGTCGTCAGCGAGTCGGGCGAGGCGCGGCTGCGCGCGACCAGGCTCGGCCACTCCGGGCGCGGTGAGGGAGTGCCGATCGTCTGGTAGCGCAGGTCCATGCTCCAGCGGATGCCGTCGGTGCGATTGGGACCGGACCCGTGCGGGCAGAGCTTGTGGACGAAGATCACGTCGCCCTTGCGCATGGGCACGGTCACCGGGTCGCACGGCGGCTGCGAATCGAGGGTCCAGTACACGGTCCCCCGGCGGTGCAGCCCGGGACAGAGCTGCAGGCAGCCGTTGTCCGCCGTCGCGTCGTTGAGCGGGAACCAGACGGTGAGCACGAACAGCTCACGCGCTTCCGGTGTCGTGAAGATCGCGTCCTGATGCCACGGGGCAACGTGGGAGCCTTTGTTCCCCGCCTCGTCCGACGGGAGCTTGGCGCGCACGTGGGAGATGGCGTTGCAGGCGATCTCCGAGCCGATGAAGCCCTCGACCAGGTCGATCAGGTTGGGATTGCGCATGATCTCGAACAACCCGCGCGTCCGCGTCCGTCCGATGTCCAGGGCCGCGTCCGTCTCGAAGTAGGTCGCGGGGTCCTCGTCGCAGATGCGTGCGAGCCGCGTGCCGAACGGCTCGTCGGCGTGGAGCCGCGAGATGCGCCCCTCCGCGTGCAGCCGCCGCGCGATCCCGTCGACGATCGCCGCGTAGTCGTCGATCACCGGCTGCAGGTGCGCGTCGGAGAGCGCCCCTTCGACCACCACGTACCCCTGCTCGACGAACCGATCGAGATGCTCCTGGCCCAGTGTCACGTGTTCGCTCGACGACAGGGTACCAGACCGACACGCACTCTGATCGCTTGACTCCAACCCAGGATCCGAGCCTATCCCGACACGTGCGGCGTGACGAGATTCAGTCTCTGCGAGATGGCGTCCTCCGCGGTCTCCAAGTCATACTGGCTCTGCAGACCGAGCCAGAACTGGGCGGAATTGCCGAAGAAGCGAGAGAGCAACAGAGCTGTCTCAGCGCTGATCGACCGCTGTCCATGAACGATCGCGTGAATACGGCGAGAATCAACGCCGATGGCCTTGGCCAGCCGGTACTGGGTGATCTTCATCGGGAGAAGAAACTCCTCGTTGAGTATCTCTCCCGGGTGAATGGGCGGTAGTTTGTCAGAAACCAAGCTAACTTGGCTGTTCATCGTGTCTACTCCTCTCGAAGCATCATCAGCAGTGCGTCGATGGTATTCCTGTTGTTTCGCGAATCAGTGATAGTCCTCTATTGCCACCTCCCAGGCAGCTCCATCGCTCCAGACGAAGCAGACTCGCCACTGCTTGTTGATGCGGATGCTGTGCTGTCCACGGCGGTCTCCAGCCAGGGCCTTCAGGCGATTGCCCGGAGGGGTCCGTAGGTCGTTCAGAGTTGTCGCGTTGTTCAGCATCATCAGCTTCTTCTGTGCTCCACGTTGGACGTCCTCCGAAAACTTCCGGACACGTCGACGTTCGGCGACCCATCGCGTTTCGTCGTCCCGGTAGCTTCGGATCACCGCCTACGATAGTAGCGAATGACGCTATTAGTGGAAAGTACTACTATCGGCGTCAGCGTCTGCACAATGTCCGTGTTGGAACCATGACGAGCGGCACCTGCATTGGTGTGGAACGGCCGATCATGCGTTGACTTGTCTACCAACACCAGCGGCAGGCCGGGCGCTCTTCGGCGGCTGGCCGCGGCTGCGACGATCCGCAGTCGCTGGCCATGACAGTTGCCGTGCCACTTGTCATGCGGCGACGGACGATGGGGTCGCCCTTGGGGCCGAGGTAGGGCCGGTGCCGATCTGCGGCTCCTGCGCGTCGCGAACCACCGTCATGGGACACGCCCCGGTTCCTCCCGATCCGCCGGGAGTGCGCGGCCGTTGGTCTTGAAGTAGCCGATCGACGTTGTTGAAGTGTGTCATCGACCGGAAGTTCGCGACCCATGAAGTCGACGCGCTTGTCGCGTGGTGCGAGTCCGTCGAGCAGGCGATCGTGGCGCAGGGACAGGCGAAGGACCCTCACACTCGCCGTTGAGCGTTACGAGGTCCAGCGGTGGTCGGGGAGGAAGCAGGCGAGTGGGTCGCCATTCCCGGCCCTGGCTGCGAACCGAGCCTCGCGTGTGGCGAACAGGCGGTGCCGGGGCTGTTGCGGAGCCGGTCCGGGGACACCTTCCAGCGGGCGAAGGGAACGGCCGTCCGCGTAGTCGATGGCCAGGACGGTGTTGCCGCGCCACTTGGTCGGGATGCGGTGTCCGACGATGGGGTCGGCCTTGGGTCCGAAGTAGGCGCCGGTGCCACCCTCCGCCGCCTGGGGGACACGGACTACCTGATCGGCGTGGCGCTCGGGTTGCGCGTAGTCGAGCGTGACCAGTGCTCCGGCCGGGACTCGGTCGATGGCCACGTAGCCGTCGCGATTGTCATGAGGCACCTCGGCTCCGTCGAGAGACACGGTCATGCCGGTAGCAAACGAGGGCATGCGGATGCGCACGGGTCCGGTGTGCGACGGGACGATGTCCAGCCGGCCGGCGAACGGCTCGTGGCAACAGACCGCCGCCAGCGGCGTCTCCAGCGTGTAGTGCAGGTTGACCGCGATGCCGCCTCCCGGCTCTTAGGTGACGGCGTGATCGGCGATCTTGCCGAGCGTCCAGATCGCATGGCCGCTGCAGCAGGTCATGAGCCGGATGCGCCAGCAGAGGTACTCATAGGGGCTGGCCCAGAAAAAGCCGCTCAGCGAGCGGTCGACGATGTCGCGGGTGTCGTCCCAGGGCTTGGGCTCGCCCGGCGCGTAGCCGCGGTGGAGTGCCTCGGGATCGCGGAACTGGCACTCGACCGTGGTGTTGCGGAACCAGCGGTCGACGGTGTCCCAGTGATCGCTGCGTCCCGCCGTCGTGAGCGCCAGCAGCGCGGTGGTCATCTCCATGAGGGTGCAGCACGGCTCCTCCTCCGGGGTTGCGCCGCCCTCGGCGATCAGCGACAGCGCGGTCCGGCACAGCCCCTCGGCCCGATCCAGGAGCCGGTCGTCCTGCACGTGGACGGCGTAGCGGGTGAGGCCGGAGATCGCCGCCGCGCACCCGCGCAGACTGCCGCTCAGCCGGTGCGAGGAGTCCGTGAAGCCGGTCGCAGGCAGCAGCAGCGAGTGGACGATCCCGTCGCCGAGCTCGAGCGCATCAGGGTCGCCGGTGAGCGCCGCGTACTTGCTCAGGCACTCCACCATTGACGCCGGCGACAGCACCGAGAAGGTGTCTCTCGCTACTCCGCGGCGGCGGCCTCGTTCGCCTTGCACCGGCGCAGGTGCACCCTGCGCGGCGGCTCCTCGTATCCCTTCCAGGCATACGGGTCCACGCCCGCCACGGTCTCCACCACCCGGTGATCGGCGTTGGCCGGCCGCTCGTTCTCCTTCGGGTGCCACGGCAGCAGCGACCACGCGTTCATGTAGTGGTTGACCAGCACACGCCGGTAGGTCGATCCCCGGTTGCGGCGCGAGCGGTGCAGCAGGTAGCCGTTGAAAAAGACCACCGTGCCCGCCTTCACCTCCACCGGCTGCTCGCCCGTCTCGTCGAAGCCGTGGCTCTCCGGACCGTTGTCGAACTCGTCCCGGTTCCCGTGCTCGCGCTGCGGGTACAGGTACCCCTTGCGGTGCGACCCGGCGAGCACCCACAGGCAGCCGTTCTCGACCGTCGCGTCGTCCACGGCGATCCACGCCCCGAGCAGCGACCGGTCGCGGGTGGGGATGTAGATCTCGTCCTGGTGCCACGCCTGGCCCTGAAAGCCGGGCGGCTTGACGAAGTACATGGACTGCATGCACTTGACGCTGCCGTCCCACCACGGCAGGTGCGCGCCGGCGATCTGGGCAAGCGCGCCGCAGATCCGTTCGTGCCTGACGAAGTCCCCGATCACCGGGCTCACGTAGTGGGGCTGGTGAATGCACAGGACCGTGTCGAGCACCTCCGCGTCGCCGGCGTCCCGCGGCAGCGGGTCGAGCCCGTCGGCCCCGTAGTCGCCGCGCGCCACGCGCACCACGTCGCGTTTCAACGCCTCCAGCTCCTCGCCGGTGACCAGGCCCTCGACGGCCAGGAACCCGTCGCGCAGGTAGCGCTGCACCTGTGCGTCGCTCACGATCCGCGGCACGGCGATGGGCGCGTCCGTCTGCTCTTCGAGCGGCGTCTGCACGGTCGCCATGGCGTTGAGCCTACTGCATGACGGTCGCCGGCGTATCCTCCGTCACGCCGCACCACGACACCACGAAGTGGGCCAGCGTGCGGGCCACCGCCACGAGCTGATCGACCGGTAGCCGTTCGAACGCCGTGTGGCAGCGTGAGATGTCGCCCGCAGCGAAGTAGACCCCGGGGATGTCCACGGCGTGCAGGAGCGGCTTCTCCGACCAGTAGGGAGCGCCCTCGATGCGGGCATCCGCGCCGGTCGTCGCCGCGATGCACCGGGCGAGCGCCGCCACGCCGGGATGGTCGGACGGCACCTCGTCGGGCGTGCCGCCGACCGGGTGGTCGCGGGGCGCGGTGAACCGCACATCCTGTGCCACGCCGAACTCACCGGCGATGCCGGCGGCGATGCCGCGCAAGGCGTCGGCCGCCTGGTCCAGGTCGTCGCCGGGAAGCAGCTTGCGGATCAGCGACAGCTCGAACCGCTCCGGGACCGCGATGCTCTCGCCTGCGCGGACGTGGGTGACCAACAGGAAGCGGCCGCCGAGCAGGTCGTGCGCGTCGCCCGAGCGGAGCGCCCGGTCGTGCTTCCAGAGCGCGTCGAGCAGGGCATGTCCTGCTCGCAGGGCATCGACGCCCTGCTCCGGGGTGCCGAAGTAGGCGGAGCGGCCGGTGAGAGTGATCTCCGCGATCAGGAACCCCATCTGTGCCGTGTACACGGCGGCGTCGGTGGGCTCGGCGTAGATGGCGAAGTCCGGCGTCGCGCCGGAGCCCGCGAACAGGTGGCGGACGGCCGCGCGCATGCCGGCGGACAGGCCGCAGCCCGGCTGGCCCGACTCCTCGTCGCATACGAACAGCCCGTGGACGCGGCCGCGCAGCCGGAAGCCGGCGCGGCGGACCGCGCGCAGCACCTCGATGATGGTGCAGATGCCGCCCTTCAGGTCGGCGGCGCCCCGTCCCCAGATCTCCCCGTCGACGAGGCGGGCGGCGAACGGATCGGCGCGGTCGGTGCCACGCCAGTGCGCGGCCCAGTCGTCGCCGTGCACGGTGTCGAGATGGCCGGCCAGCACCAGCGAGCGACCGGCGCCGGCCCCGCTCGCGGCGTAGACGTTGGGCCGTCCCGGCTCGGCGTCGCGGAGTTCGACCTCATCCCAGCCCCCGCGCGCAAGCTCGTCCCGGACCCAGGCCGCGAACCGCGCCTCGTCAGGGGTGACGCTCGGCACCGCGACCGCCGCGACGACCAGGTCGACCAGGCTCTGCGCGTCGATCGCGTCGGCGACGATCGCCGCCTGGTCTGCGCCAGCCATTCACAGCGTCTCCGTGACCTTGCGCAGGTGCTCGGGCCGGTCGGGATCCTCGCCCAGCTCCGCCGAGAGCGCCTCCACGAAGCGGTAGAAGCTCGTGATCTGGCAGATCGGGTCGAGCAGGGGATGCGCTGCCGGCGCCACCGGCAGAGCGTCCGCTCCGCGCTCCTCTGTATCCGCGACGAACACAGGCGCACCGATGCCACGCATCGCCGCGCACGCCTGCTCCAGGCTCGCCCGGCTGGCGTCCCTGGCATGGAACATCAGGGCCACGAACCGGTCGCGGGGGCGGCTGCGGGCGATCGCGATCGGCCCGTGCCGGACCTCCGCGGCGCTGTAGGCCTCCGCGTGCAGGCGGCAGGTCTCCTTGAGCTTCAGCGCCGCCTCCCGCGCGATGGCGTAGCCGGGGCCGCGGCCGATCACGTACAGGGAGTTCGCGTCTGCCACGGCCGGCAGGGCGTGCTCCCAGCGGCACGCCAGCGACGCGGCGAGCGACTCCGGAAGCGCCTCCAGCCCGCGCGCCAGATCGTCGTCCTCCGTCCAGCCGGCGACGATGCCGGCGATCGCGACCAGCGAGGCGACCAGCGACTTGGTCGCGGCCACGGCCGTCTCCGGTCCGGCCATGACCGGGACGACCTCGTCCGCGGCGGACCCGACCGGCGAGTCCGGCGTGTTGAGCAGCGCCAGCGCCGCGGCGCCGCCCGCGCGCGCGTGGTCCTGCAGGGAGACCAGGTCGGGGCTGCCCCCGGACTGCGAGATGGTCACGCACACCGCCCGGTTCAGCGACAGCCGCGCGTCGTAGACCGAGGCGACCGACGGACCGATCGCCGCCACCGGGATGCCGATGCGGGTCTCCACCAAGTACTTCAGGTACACGGACGCGTTGTCGGAGCTGCCGCGCGCGCAGGTCACGATCACCGCCGGCGCGAGCCGGCGCAGCCGGGCGCCGATCGCCCGGTAGTCGGCCAGCCCGAGCGACACCTGCCGGGCGGCGACCCCCGGGATCTCGGCGATCTCGCGAGCCATGGCGGTAGCGCTGCCGGTCACGCTGATTCCACCCCGGTCACCATGGAGACGACCTGGTTGCGGTCGGTGTCGGCGATGGCGCGCACGCCCACGCGGGCGCCGCGCCGCAGCACGCACACCTCGTCGGCGAGCCGGAACACCTGGTCGAGGTTGTGGCTGACCATCAGGATGGCCAGCTCGCGGGCGCGCAGGGCGTGGATCTGCCGTTCCACCTTGGCCGTCTCCGCCACGCCCAGCGCGGCGGTGGGCTCGTCGAGCAGGATGATCTTCCGCGCCCAGTGGGTGGCGCGGGCGATGGCGATGCCCTGCCGCTGACCGCCGGACAGCACGCGGACCGCCGACCTGACCGACGGCACGTGCACGTCGAGATCGTCGAGCAGCCGCTGCGTCTCGCGGATCATGCGCACGCGGTGCAGCCGCCGAACCGGTCCCGTGGTCTCCTCGCGGCCCAGGAACACGTTCATGTAGACCGACTGCCGGCTGGCCAGGGCCAGGTCCTGGTGCACGACCTCCACGCCGTGCGCGCGGGCGCCGCGCGCGTCCCGGAACGAGGCCGGCTGCCCGTCCAGCAGCATCGCGCCGGAGTCCGGCGCATGCACGCCGCAGATGACCTTGACCACCGTCGACTTGCCGGCGCCGTTGTCGCCGACCAGCGCCACGATCCGGCCGGGATGCAGATCGAGCGAGAAATCCTCCAGCGCCACCACGCCGCCGAAGGTCTTGCGGATGTTCCGCAGGCTCAGGACCGGGGCCGTCGCGGCAGCGGTGCTCATGCCGGCCACGGCTCCGGCCGGCCGAAGCCGTTCTCGAGCGTCTCCACCACCGGGTCGCCGCTCCGCACCCCGGTGACGCCGGCCACGTACGCTCGGGTCACGAAGGCCTGCGCGCGGAAGCCGAACACGACCGAGTCGCCGGGGCGGGGCCGCACGCGCCCGCCGGCATCGACCATCGCGTAGTAGTCGATGGCCGCGGCCGCGGGCATCTCCACGTCGGCCAGCGCCGCGTCGGCGACCGTCGGCTCGGCCGCGACGAGTGCCCTCACCTGATAGTCCGGGAACACCGGGTCGATGTAGAGCCCGCCGCCGAACGCGTAGGCGCGCCCGCCGTGCAGGTGCGACACCTCGGTCAGGTACAGCATGGCCGGGACCTCCGGAAGGTCCCGGATCGCGTGCAGGGGCGTGGTGCCGTGCAGACCGTTGCCCGGCTCGCATTGCGTCGCCCCGGCGCCGGCCAGCGCCTGCAGCACCACCGCCGACGTGGTGCCGGGCGCATTGATCTCGATGCCGGCGTAGCCGGCGCGCTCCAGGGCCTCACGCGCACGGCTCAGGGTGGCCAGGTTGGGAGTGGGGGAGACGGTCCCGGTCTCGTGGTCGAACAGCAGCGCCGGGAAGGTGGTGATCCCGGCGAAGCGGGCGCCGTCCAGAGCATCCAGCTCGGCCGCCACCGCGGCGATCCCGGCCGCATCGAAGCCGCCTTCGTGCCCGCGGTAGAAGGTGTCACCCGCGGCCTGGATGCGGGCGAGCAGCTTCTGGGTGCGGCCTGCGCGGTGCGCGGCGCCGGCCGCCTCGCTCGCCTTGGCTTCGCTGAACACCGTCCAGTGGTCCGGCGCGATGTCGCGGGCGGCGGCGTCCGCCTCGAAGCGCGGCACCTGCACCAGGTGGCCGAGGTGCCCGACGCGCATGCCGGCCGCCCGGACGGGGCGCGCGCATGCCATGTCGACGGCCACCGCGCGGTCGATGCCGCCGCGCTGCAGCGCCCGGCAGAAGCCGCTGTTGCGTCCGACCTGCTTGGTCATCGCGAACACGGTCAGGCCGAGCGTGTCCGCGCGCTCCTTGAACGCGCGCGCGTTGCCCTCCACCGCGTCCAGGTCGAGGACGTAGCAGTTCGCGGGTATGCGGCCCGCCTGGTGCAGGGCGATCGCCGCCTCCACCAAGGCCGGGTTGCGGCGTCGGAGGACGTTCAGAAACATCGCTTACTTCCCGTGCTCACCGGTTCGTCTCCCGCAGGGACACGGCCACCGCGCCGAGGATGATCAGGCCGCGCACGATCATCTGTTCGGAGACCGAGAGCCCCATCAGGATGAGGCCGTTGTTCAGCATGCCCATGAGCAGCGACCCGACCAGCGCGCCGACGACCGAGCCCTTGCCGCCTGAGAGCAGCGTGCCGCCGACGATGACGGCGGCCAGCACGGTCATCAGGTCGCTTTCGCCCAGCGTGTACTTCGCCGCCTGCAGCCGGCCCGCGTACAGCAGCCCGGCGAGCCCGGCGCAGCCGCCGCTGATGGCCAGCACGGTCAGGCGCACGCGCGGCACGTTGATGCCGGCCGCCTCGGCCGCGCGCGGGTTGTCGCCGGTCGCCAGCACGTGCGCGCCCAGCCGGGTCTCCCGGTAGACGAAGTGGCCGGCGGCCACCACCGCCGCCGTCCACAGCACCAGCGACGGGATGCCGGCCAGCGACCCCGATCCGAAGAACCCCGTGAACGCGTCGTTGGTCACGGGAATGGAGCGCAGGTTGGTCATCGCCCGCGCCACCCCGGCGAACAGCCCGAGGGTGGCCAGCGTCACCAGGAAGGAGGGCAGCCGCACGTACGCGACCAGCACGCCGTTCAGCAGTCCGATCAGGATGCCGGCGCCCAGGCCGGCGATGATCCCGAGCGCCATGGGCTGCTCGCCCATGACCACCGAGGCGGCCAGCGCCGCCACGGCGACGATCGAGCCGAACGACAGGTCGATCTCGCCCGCCGACAGCACGAACACCACGCCGACCGCCAGCACCGTCGCCGGCGCGGTCTGCAGGACGATGTTGGACAGGTTGCGGACGCTGGCGAAGCCGTACTGGCCCAGGGTCACGGTGAAGAAGACGAAGATCGCCAGGAAGCCGAGGTAGACGACGTAGTTGCGCGGATCGTAGTTGCGCGGACCAAAGGCGATCGCGCGTCGCAGCCGGCCGGCCATGATGCTTTCCGTCCTCCCGCTCAACCTCGGCCTCCCCGCTCAAGCCTCAGCGTCCGCGGCCCCCCCGGCCGGGCACGCGGTCCGTGTCCGGCCGGGGCAGGTCGAGGTCGCCCTTATCTTAGCTCGCCTCCAGGACGCTCTTCGGTGCATCGCGGTTCAGGGACGTCTGCCAGCCTTCGGCGACGTTGTCCGCGTTGACCGTGATCGCGGGCGCGACCACGAACGGCGGCGTCGGTTCGCCGAGCAGCGCCCGTGCGCCGGCGGCCGCCATCGCGCGGCCCAGCTCGTAGGCCTCGTCGGCGACGATGGCCACGACGTTGCCGCCCTGCACCATGTCGAGCGCGATCGGCTCGCTCAGGTCGAGGGTGACGATCCGGGTGGTCTTGTTGCCCGCCGCGCGCAGCGATGCCAGCACCCCCTCGGCCGGGCCGGCCCAGGTGACGTAGACGCCGCCCAGGTCGGGATGGCGCAGCAACATGGCGTTGGCGATCTCCTCGGCGCGGGCCGGATCGCTGATGCCCTGCTCGGCGACGATGGTGATGTCCGGATAGTCGTTCTCGATCGTGGTCTTGAAGGCGTTGTCGCGCTGGTTGGTGACGTAGTAGGCGGCGTCGTGAAAGATCCAGCCGACTGTGCCCGAGCCGCCCATGGCCTCGGCGAGGGCGTCCGCCGCCTGCTTGCCCATCTGGAACAGGTCGTCGGTGACGATCGCGGCGTAGTCGACGCCGTGCACGTAGCCGTTCGGAAGATTCGACAGGAACACCAGCTTCACGCCGTCGGCGACCGCCGCCCGGAACGCCTCCGCGGAGGTCACCGGATCGAGCGGCAGCGACAGGATGATGCTGGGCTGCTTGACCAGCGCGGTCTCGATGTCGCTGCGCTGCTTGGCCGCGTCGAAGGCGGCGTTGGTGGTGGCGATCACCTCGATTCCCAGCCGGGTGAACTCGTCGGTCGCGCCGGCGGTGACGGCGTTCGTGAAGTCCGACTGGTCGTGCCACAGCAGCGCCGCGGTGTGGCCGCCTCCCTTGAGCTGTGCGGTGCCGTCGTCGGAGACGGTCACGGTCTGCGACGGGGTCGCCGATTCCCCTTGCGGGCCGATGGTCTCCGCCATGGCCGGCAGCGCGGCGGCGAGGGCCGCGGCGGCGACGGCGAGCACGGCAAGCCGTCGGATCAGGATCAGATGCGTGGACATGTCATGGTCCTCCTTCGGTCGAGTCTTCGGATGTGTCGGGCCGTCGGCAGCCCGGTGGTCGGCGCAGGATTCAGGTGCACACGGGTCGTCCTCCTTCGTGCGGTCTGACGCGCGTGTGGCGGACAGGGCGGGGCCGCGGCGCTCATCGTCATCGGAGCGCCTCGCTGCCCGTGCGGCCGCGGCCCGGATCGCCGTCGCCGGCCTCGGCGCTGCCGGCGGCGGGTTCTTCACCATCCGAGAAGGCGATGATGTGCGCGGGCGGGAGCGTGATGTCCGCTTCGGGCACGTCCGGCCCGAACAGGGTGTTGTGCAGGTGGCCGAGCGCGACGGCGGCGGCGCCGGCGATGGTCGCCCGCGCGCCGAGCGCGCTCGGCTCGATGCGGACGGAAGTGGGCACGGCGCCGGCGAGCAGCGCGCGCACGCGTCCCACCAGCTCGACGCGCGCCCCGATCGAGCCGCCGAGGATCACCGTGCCGGGATCGGTCAGCGCGCACAGGGCGACGATCGCCCGCGCCAGGTACTCGGCCGTCTCGTCGAGCACGCCCGCGGCATCCGCATCGCCGCGGTCGGCGCGGTCGAAGATCTCCGGTACCGTCGCCTGCCGGCCCGAGCGCTCCTGGTACCGGCTGCGGATTCCCTCGGTGGCGACGATCCGCTCGAGCGCGCCCTCCGTCTGCGCGTGCTGGCTCAGCTCATCGGTGCCGAACGGCAGGAAGCCCAGCTCGCCGGCCGCGCCGGCGGCGCCGCGTACCAGTTGGCCGCCCAGGACGAGACCGGCGCCGATGCCGGTCCCCAGCGCGATGAACGCCAGGTTGTCCGCGCCGCCGCCCGCGCCGAGCCAGTTCTCGCCCTGCACGGCGAGGTTGACGTCGTTCTCGACGTGGACCTCCATGTCCAGGGCGTCCTCCAGCTCGGAGGCGAAGTCGAACGCGTCCAGGCCGGCGATGTTCGGCGCCATCATGATGCGGCCGGAGTCCCGCTCCGGTACCCCGGGGACGCCGACGACGGCAACGCGCACGCGCTCGAAGGGGATGTCCTGACGGCGCGCCGCGGCGCGGCACATGCGGGCGATCTGGCGCGGCACGTGCCGGCCGCCCCGCGGCGCGGTCGGCTCCACCTCCTCGGCGACGATCCGGCACGAGAGGTCGGCGATCGCCGTGCGCGCCTTGGTGCCGCCCAGGTCGACGGCCGCGAACAGGGCAGCGTCCGGCACCACCTCGTAGGTGGTGGCCATCCGGCCCACGTGGCCGCTGGTGCGGCCGGTCTCCTGGATCCAGCCGTCGGCCTCCAGGATGCGGGCGATCTCGGACGTGGTCTGCTTGGACAGGCCGGTCTGCCTGGCGATGCTCGCACGGGAGATCGGACCGCCCTGGATCACGGCTTCCATGACCATGCGCAGGGAGATGCCGCGGGAGATGCGCGCGGCGCGGCTCACGCGGCGTTCCTCATAGTTCGTTCCATGAACGAACTAAATATTGGATACGCGAACGGGCTTGTCAAGCTCGCGCGTCGACGATGTGGACCGACTCGGTCCGGTTGCTCAGGCGGGCTCCGAGGCTGGCTCGGTGAACGGGCCTTCCCGTCGCAGGCGTTCGAGGGTGTCACGGTACGCCGCGCTGCCGTCCGCAACCCACCGCTCGAGTCTGATCCCGGGCTGCGCGCCTTCCTCGAATCCGGTCAGACGTGCCAGGTCCGGGTCGCCCAGCGTGTACAGCGTCGCGCCACCGGGCAGGCGGGTCATGCCGACGAATTCAGGGCGGGGAAGCGGCTCGCGATCCGCCGCGCGCTGCAGCGCCTCCTCGTCCACCTCCACACCGAGCCCGGGCGCCTCCGGGACCGGCGAGCTGCCCTCGACGATCGGGATGCGGGTGGTGGTGATGTCTTCCGCGTACTGGTCGTCGAGAGTGACGGTGTGGGCGGTGGCCGTCGGCAGGACCGCCGCCTGATGCAGCGTCAGGGCCTTCATCAGCGTGTTGCCGGTCTGCTGGATGATCACCTGCTTGTTGGCGGCCGCGTACGCGTACCCCTGCCGCATCGCCTGGCCGATGCCGCGCGCGCCGATCATGTACAGGTCGGCCGCCTCCAGCACGCCGCGTTGCGCCGCCGCCAGTGGCGGGACGTGCATCACCAGCGGAATACGGGTTTTGCTGCGCAGGCTGCGCCAGCCGTCCAGGTCGTCCCAGGGCAGCGGATCCTCGATGAAGCCGACGATGGGATGGTGCCGCAGCTCCTCCACGATCGGCAGCACGACGCCCGGCGTGCGCGTGTGGTTGAAGTCCCAATGGACTCGGAATCCGGGCGGGGCGACCTCCTCGGCCGCCCTGGTCTGCTCGATCACGTCGTAGAGCGGGCTGCTGTGCATCTTGAAGACGCGATAGCCCTCGGCGACGGCGCGCCGGACCTCCTCCCGGAAGACGTCCGGCGGGCACGGGCGGGTCCAGGCCGCGGCCGGCACCGCGTCGCGCACTTTCTGCCCCATCAGCTTGTACGCCGGCACGCCCAGGTGCTTGCCCATCACGTCGTAGAGGGCCATGGCCAGCGACATGCGGAGGTCGCTGTTGATGAAGTCGAAGGGGCTGTGCCCGACGACACGGGCGATCGTTTCCTCCGGGATCGGGCTCGCGTCGTCCTCCTCGTCGCCGTAGCCGATGAGCCCGGTGTCGGTGCGTACGCGCACGACGATGTGATGGTCGATGTCGTGCATGCGGATCTGCGCCTGCGGATCGCCGTACCGGGACGCGAACGGCAGCGCGATGGGGATCGAGTCGACGCCGATGACTTTCATGGGACGGGGTGTACTCTAACCGCGATGAAGCTCATCGGCATCGAGCCGACCCCCAATCCGAACAGCATGAAGCTGGTACTCGACGAAACACTCGCGCCCGGTGTGAAGGCCACGTACCGCGCCGGGGACGAGGTGTCGGCCCCGCTGATGCGTGGCCTCTTGTCGATCGCCGGCGTGGCGGGCGTCTTCCACACTTCGGATTTCATGGCCGTCCAGCGGACGCCGGGCACGGACTGGCAGGGGATTCTCGCTCAGGTACGGACCGTGTTCGATGCCGCGACCGGCGTCAGTGCCGAGGTCGCCGTGCCGCGTGCGGATGGCGCGACACAGGAGTTGCTGGTGTCGATGCAGGTGTTTCGCGACATCCCGATGCAGGCGAAGGTGGCCGGCGGTCGTGCGGAGATCCGCCGCGGACTCGGGCGCCGCTTCGACGCGGCGGTGAAGCGGGCCATGCCGGCCGCCAGGAACCCGTTGATGGAGCGGCGCTGGGTCGATTTCGGCACGCGCTACGGGGACGCCGAGGAGGTCGCCGACAGCGTCGTGGCGGAGGTCCGCGCGCTGTACGACTCGGATCGGCTTGCATGGCTGACCGATCGAGCGCTCTCTACCGATCCGGACGAACCGGAGGCCAAGCCCGACCGCCAGGGACTGATCGGAGATCTTGAGGACCCCGATTGGCGCATGCGCTATCGGGCGCTCCGGAAGCTCGGGGCGGACGCCGGGCTGCTGCCCAGGATCATCGCGCTCGCCGGCGACCCTCACTTGTCCGTGCGCAGACAGGCGATCGTGCTGTTGGGACTGTCCAGGGACGAGAGGGCTCTGACCCCGCTCCGCGACGCGCTGCGCGACCCGATCGCGGCGGTGCGACGAACCGCCGGGGATGCGCTCAACGATCTGGGCAATCCCGAAGTCGCCGAGGCGATCGCCGGGACGTTGACCGACAGCAGCGCACTGGTTCGCTGGCGTGCTGCCCGGTTCCTCTTCGAGCTGGGCGACGAGCGCTCGCTGCCGAGCCTGCGGGCCGCCCGAGACGACCGGGTGTTCGAGGTGCGCATGCAGATCGAGCAGGCGATCGAGCGCATCGAGAGCGGGGCGAGGCCCGAGGGGCCGGTCTGGCAGCGGATGACCCGCGGCGACCGGCCGTGAACGTCTCCTTCGCGTCGCCGACGCTGCAGGCGGCGTGGTCTCCGCGACACGGTCACACCGTCGCGCGGTTCCGGGACCGCTTCTTGCTCTACGGCGGATGCGAGGAGCAGAGCGACGATCCGGCGGCGATCCTGGGAGACATCTGGTCTTCCGTCGACGGCGCGGAGTGGCGTCGGGAGGTGGCCTCGGCGGCATGGCCCGATCGCTACCTGCAGCAGATGGTCGTGTACCGCGGCCGCATCTGGTTGTTCGGCGGCATGCACCGCTACCGTCCGGAGCGCGTCAACCTCAACGACGTGTGGAGCTCCGCCGACGGCGTGCGCTGGGAGCTGGTGATCGGGGCGGCGCCGTGGCCTCCGCGCCACGTGTTTGCCGCCGCCGTCCACGACGGGCGCATGTGGGTCGGCTGCGGCGCCCCGGACGGCGCGGTGTACTACGATGACCTCTGGTGGTCGACCGACGGCGCCGACTGGCACCGCAGCCCGGCGGACGGGCCGCGCTTCTCGGTCCGCAAGAGCCCGGCGCTGGTGAGCTTCCGCGGATTGCTGTGGATCATCGGCGGCATGGAGCTGCTGCGGCCGGGGGTGTGCGCGGCGGTCAACGACGTCTGGCGCTCCGCGGACGGCTGCGCGTGGGAGTTGGTGACCGGCGCGGCGGCGTGGTCGCCGCGGGACTTCCCCACGGTGATCCCGTACCGGGACCGGCTGTGGCTGATGGACGGCCGCGAGGAGCGTTCGGGCGGCCACGTACCGGATCTGTGGTGGTCCGACGACGGCGCGGACTGGCGCCGCCACCCGGCATCGCTGCCGTGGCCGGGACGGCACAGCGCATCGCCGCTGCTGTGGGACGACGCGGTGTGGCTGTTCGGCGGGTGCGAGAGCGGCCCGCGGGAGGCACACTTCAACGACGTGCGCACGATGAGTTTTCAGGAGTGAAACGATGAGCGGGACGCTGGACTACTTTCGGGGCGAGCCGCTGGAGGTGGGGACCACCCCGCAGTTCCTGTTCGACGACCACGCGGTGGAGGACGTCTGGAGCCTGAAGCGCGTCTCGCAGGTGGCTGCGAAGTTCCCGGGCAACCCGGTGATGGTGCCGGACCAGATCGGCGAGTCCTATTGCTACGAGTCGCACGTGGTGCGCGAGGACGGGGGCGCCTCGGACGAGGGCCGCTTTCGGATGTGGTATCAGGACTCGGATGGTCAGGCCCACCATCGCGGTGCCCCGGAGCCAGGTTCGGCCGAGGGGCACGGCGACTTCTGCCGGTACGCGGAGAGCGAGGACGGCGTGCACTGGGTCAAGCCAAGGCTCGGCCTGCTCCGCCATCACGGCACCGACCGCAACAACATCGTGCTGGCAGGCGTGTGCGAGTGCGACCGCTCGGCCGTCGTCCTGAACCCCGACCCGGACGACCGCGAGCGGCGTTTCATCATGGGGTACCTGGACCAGCCGCGCGGCACCAGCGGCGTCTGCCTCGCCTATTCGTCCGACGGCATCCACTGGCGGGAGGAGCCGACGAACCCGGTCATCCAGGGCCACTACGACTGCGTGAACACACCGGTCTGGGACCCGGTGTCAGGCCACTGGCTGTGCTACACGCGGCCGACCGTGCACGCGTTCGGCTACGTGCGGCCGGAGCGGGGCTGGACGGACGTGGACTGGGAGCGCGGCGAGGGCCGCCACCACCGGCGGCACGTGAGCGTGGCGGTGAGCCGCGACCTGGTGAACTGGGGGAAGGTTCGGACGGTGTTCTATCCGGACGAGCTCGACCCCGAATGGCCGGACATCGACCACTTCCGGCCCTTCTTCCACAACGGCCTGTTCCTGGCCAACGCCGCCTACGTCGATCCGTCCGGCGGCCGCTTCGGACAGCTCCGCTTCATGTGGAGCCGCGACGGCTTTCACTGGCAGCAGGCGCCGGACCGCGCCTGGTTCATCCCGCGGGGGCCGGAGGGTCACTTCGACGACGGCTGGATCCTGGGGGCGTCCGCGCCGGTCACGGTCGGCCACCAGATGTGGTTCTACTACGGCGGCCAGCCGCTGCAGATGCAGGTCGCCGTGGACCGGGGCAGCGCCGTGGGACTGGCCAAGCTGCCGCGCGACCGCTTCGTGTCGCTCAAGGCCGAAGGCGAGCCCGGCTTCCTGCTGACGCGGGAGGTGCGGATCGCCGGCAACGAGCTGCGGCTGAACTGTGCCACCGGCCAGCGCTTCGGCAGCCTGACCGGCATGGCCGCGCTGGGCGACATCCGCGTCGAGCTGGTGGAGTCGCTGCCGGCGCGGCAGGCGGTGGTGGGCGGCCGGACGGTGCCGGGCTTCACGATGGAGGACTGCGACCCGATCCGCACCAACCGCATCGACTACCGCGTGACCTGGAACGGGAAGTGGGACCTGGGCGAGCTGCGCGGGCGGCCGCTGCACCTGCGCTTCCGGCTGACCGAGTCGGAACTGTTCACGTTCGCGTTCGGCGACGCGAATTGAGCGGGCGGTGGGGCTCTCTCGCCTCAAAAACGAAACGGGCACCTCCCTCGATGAGGGAGATGCCCGCGCAAAGTCGGAGAAACGAATCGCCTAATACGGTACGAAGTCCGCCTTGCTGATGTCGCGGATCGCGCGGACCTCCTCCAGTCCGGCGCGCTCCAGGGCGGCCAGGTAGTCGCTCCAGTCGCCGTCGTCGTTCGGGTCCAGGGTCCCGGAGAGGAACTTCGACCCGTACTCGTCGCGCACGTCGGTGACCACCACTTCCAGGTCGGCCAGCATGTCGGTGTCGTCCTCGCTGAGCTTCCAGATGATGTGGCTGGAGTTGCGCAGGAACGGGTGCACGGACAGCGCGGTCTGCGTGGGCAGCGTGTCCCCCTGTCCGGTGGCGGCCAGGGCGTACTCGGCCGGATAGTACATCCCCTTCACGAACCCCAGCTCGTACATGCTCTGCCCCTGCGGGTTGGCGGTCGTCGCCATGTGTTCCAGCAGGACGGGCATGCGGTTGCCGGCATCGTCGGTGCCCCACTCGAAGGTCGTGCCCTCGACGCCGTAGTACATGAAGATGCCGCCGTCCGCCGAGGCCAGGAAGTTCGTGTACTCCAGCCAGCGCTCGACCTGCTCGTCGGTGGCGCTCGCCGCGATCGATCCGCCCTCGCTCCACGGGCTCGAGCGCGCGACGATCGGCGCCATGCCGGGGCCGGTGACCACGCCGTCGTGCACGATCTTGAACTCGGCGGTGGGATCGTCCGGGTCCACCACGCTGTTCACGTGGCCGATGCGGCCGACGTTGAAGTACATGATGTGGTGCCGGCCCTCTGCCAGCAGCTCCGACCACTTGGTGAAGTCCTTCTGATCCACCTCCGGGAAGACCAGGTCCTCCGCGTACAGCTTGTGCAGGTACTTCATGATCTCCCGGTACTTGTCGGTCTGCGGGCCGTAGGTCACCGCGCTGGTGTCCGGATCGATGTACCAGTCGTCCCAGGTGCGCCATGCCAGCCGGTAGCCACCGGTCAGGGAGCGGTATCCCCGCGTCTTGGCCCAACCCTGGACCGGCCAGGAGTCGGGAAACTCCTCCTTGATCCGCTTCGCCGCCTCGTACAGCTCGTCGGTGTTGGTCGGGAAGGAGATGCCAAGCGCGTCGAACACCTGGTCGCGGTACCCCCAGCCGTTGGCCAGGTAGATGGAGTTGGCCTTGGGGTACGAGTAGATGTTGCCGTCCGGAGCCGGCGCCGCCTTGAGCACGTACGCCCAGCCGGCGTCGTCGAAGCCGGCGCGGATGTTGGGCATCTGGTCCAGATCGTCCTGCATCGGCCGCAGGTAGCCCTGCAGGCCCCACTGGTCGGTGGTCGACTTCGGCCATGGAAACAGGATGTCGGGCTCGTCTCCGGCTGCCAGGCGCAGCTCCACGATGGAGATGTACTCGCCCGACGGGACCATCTCGAAGGTGATGTCCAGGTTGAAGCGCTCGAGCATCTGCTCCACCCACAGGTTGTCCGGTGGCGGGATCAGGTCGCGCGAATAGCGGTACATGTAGTCGAGCTCGACGATGTCGGGCCCGCCTGCCGCAGCCGCCTGCTCGGTGGTGGCGCTGGCCCATGCCAGCGAACCGCTCAGGATGAGCAGCATCGGCAGGATTACGAAGGTTCGTTTCATCGTAGGTTCTCCTTGTTGGTTGAACATTCCGAACTGTCGTGAAGCGATTCGGAGTTCTTACATTCGGTATCCTCCCTCGGATACGGAGCGGCTCACGCCTTCAGCGATCCGATCATGACGCCCTTGGCGAAATATCTCTGAATGAACGGATAGACGATCAGCATCGGCAGCATCGCCGCGATCAGCGTGGCGTGCTTGAGCTTCTCGTAGTTGATGAAGCTGTCGCGGGACGGCACCAGCCGCATCGCCTGCATGTCGGACTCGTTGATGTCCAGCTCCTCGGCGATCAGGCCCTGCTCCAGGACGATGTTGCGCAGCACGACCTGCAGGGGCTTCAGGTCGTGGTCTTTCAGGAAGATCACGGCGTAGAACCACGAGTTCCAGTGCGACACCAGGTAGAACAGGCCGATGGTGGCGAGCGCGGCCTTGGAGACCGGCATGACGATGGAGACCAGGATCCTGATGTCGTTGGCGCCGTCCAGGTAGGCCGACTCCTCCATCTCCTGGGGGACGGCCTGGAAGAAGGTGCGCAGGATGATCACGTTGTAGGCGCTGATGGCGGCCGGCAGCACGACCGCCCAGATCGTATTCAGCAGGCCGAGCTTCATGACCAGCAGGTAGAGCGGGATCAGGCCTCCGCCGAAGAACATCGTGACGACCACCAGCACCATGTAGAAGGAGCGCAAGGTCAGCCGACGCTTGGAGAGCGGATAGGCCATCGCCGTGGTAAAGGTCAGGCTGATCGTCGTGCCCAGCACCGCGTACAGCACCTGGTTGCGGTAGCCGATCGGTATGTTCCGGGAGCTGAAGATCAGCTCGAACGCGCGCAGGCTGAATCCCTTGGGATAGAAGGTGACCGTCTTCTTGATCACCGCGTCGCCGCTCGAGATCGCCATGGAGGCGACGTGCAGGACCGGGTACAGCGTGACGATCACGACCAGCAGCAGCGCACCGTAGATGAAGACGTCGAGCAGCAGCGAGCCGGGCGACGTGTCGCGGATCATGCCCGTTCTCACCACAGGCTGTGCTCCGTGTAGCGGCGCGCCAGCCGGTTGGCGACGATCAGGAATCCCAGGTTGACGACCGAGTTGAACAGCCCCACGGCGGCGCCGTAGCTGAAGTCCGCCTTGAACAGCCCGCGCCGCACCAGGAAGGTGCCGATCACGTCGGCGGTCTCGTAGGTCGCCGGGCTGTACATCAGGAACACCTTCTCCCAGCCGACCGAGAGCAGGGCGCCGACCCGCAGGATGGTCAGGATGATGATCGTGGCGGCGATGGCCGGCAGGGTGACGTGGCGCATGCTCTGCAGGCGGGAGGCGCCGTCGATGGTGGCCGCTTCGTAGAGCTGCGGGTCGACCTGCGAGATCGCCGCCAAGTAGATGATCGCGCCCCAACCGGCGTTCTGCCAGATGCCGGTCAGGATGTAGAGGGGGCGGAACCACCCGGGCTCGTTCAAGAAGTAGATCGGCTCGATGCCGAGGGTCACCAGGAAGCGGTTGAATACGCCTTCGGAGGGCGACAGGAACAGCGCCGCCAACGACACCAGCGCCACCAGCGAGATGAAGTGGGGCAGGAAGCTGATGGTCTGCACCGAGCGCTTCACGGCGCCGGATCGGACCTCGTTCAGGAGCAGGGCAAAGACGATCGGCACGGGGAAGGCGAACAGCAGGTCGTAGAAGCTGAGCAGGAAGGTGTTGCGGATCAGCCGGAAGAAGTAGGGGTGGGAGAAGAAGCGGATGAAGTTCTCCAGGCCGACCCACTCGCTGCGGAAGACGCCGACCCGCGAGTTGTAGTCCTGGAACGCGACCACGACCCCGTACATGGGGACGTAGTGGAAGATGATGAACCAGGCCAGTCCGCCCAGCATCAGGAACTGCAGGTACTTGGTCTTGCGCAGGCCCCGCAGGGTGGCGGCCGTCCAGGAGAGTCCCCGGTCGGCGGTCAAACGCTCGGCGCCCGCGCGTGCCATCAGGCGCTGCGCATCATCCGGAGCGCCGCGGTGGCCCGGTCACCGTGGCCGAGCGCGCCTTCCGCAGTGCTCGATGGTGGAACGACGGCGAGCCGTCCATGCAGCCGCCCATTGAAACGAGTATACCGCATGGCGCGTTGAACGCGCGGGAGCCCGTCCTCGGCCGGGCGCAACACTCCTGTGCTCGCGTGCGGCCTGCGGTCGGCGTACGATGAGTTGACCGGAGCGTGAGGGAGGGAGCGCATGAAGAACCCGCCGGCCGGCTGGCCGAGAATCGTGCCCGCCGTGTTCTACGACGACGCCGCGGCCGCGATCGAATGGCTGACGCGCGCCTTCGGGTTCGCCGTGAGGGAGCGGGTCGAGGACGACCGGGGGCGGATCGTGCATTCGCAGCTCGTCCTGAACGGCGGCGTCATCATGGTCGGGCAGGCCGGCTTGTCTCCCGAACGGCCGTACGTGCGATCACCGCGTGCAGCCGGGGGCGCCAACACACAGGGCTTGGCCGTATTCGTCGACGACGCCGATGCCCACTGCGAACGGGCGCGCGCGGCGGGCGCCGTTATCGCGGCGGAGCCGGCGACTCAGGACTACGGCGAGGGTTACTGGGCGGACCGAAGCTACGCGGCGGAGGACCTCGAGGGCCACCACTGGTGGTTCATGCAGCGCGTGCGCGGGTAGCGCGCCGGCGGCTCCCGCGATAGCCGGGTCCGGATGCCGGCCACCACGGACAGCGAGATGCCCAGGAAGCAGGCGGAGAACAGGGCGAACGGCGGCGCGCATCCCCATGAGACGACGCCCACGCCGCCGATGCAGAGCGGGTCCTGCATGCGGTCCAGCGCCGCGCGCAGCCCGTGGTGACCGGCAGCGATCGGGCACGCGTCCACCCAGCGCGAGCGCAGCTTCGCCCCAAGTTGCTCGGCGCGGCGTTGGTCGCACGTGCGGGTCGGGACCGTCTCGCCGGCCATGCGCCGCAGGGAGATGGCCACGTCACGTTCGTCCAGCGCCCCTTGGCCGGGCAGATCGCCGGTCAGCTTGCCGTGCGCTGCGATGCCAGGGCGGGCCAGGCGCTCCTAGGTAGGGGCGATCTCCTCGACCACCAGCACGCGCTCGACGCTGGTCGCGAAGGATTCGATGGCGTGCTCCGGTGGCGGATAGAGCGATCGCAGGCAGAGGATGCGCGCAGCCGTGCCGGTGGATCGGATCCCGGCGCGCACGGCCGCGAGGGCGGGTCCGCAGGTGACGATGCCGTGGCCTCCGGTCTGATCCCCGCATGGACCGCTCAGCCGTGCGGCGCGTGCCGATGACGGTGGTGGGCTCGGCAGAGCAGTCTGAGATTCGCGGGATCGGCGCCACCGCCAAGCGCATACGGCAGGATGTGGTCTATCTCGATCCGATGTCGTGAGTTGCAGCGGCGCCCAGTCCGCCGGTCGAGGTAGCTGCAGCGCCCACCGTCGCGCTGCCACACGTGCCGCCGTACCGCTGCCGGAATCGCGCGGCCCGCAGCGCACGACTTCGCTGTCGGAGTGACGTCGGCGGCCGGTTTCGTGCCAGCAGCGGCTTGTCGGTCCGTCGCTTCCTGTCGAGCCTGAGAGGGCGCGGAGGCCGGCGTCGGATGTGGCGTCCGCTCCGGCGCCGGAGTGGCGTCGGCGGAGATCCCCGCGTCCTGCACCGTCGCGACGTGACCGGGTTCCGGGGCGGCTTGCGGCTTCGCCGCCGGAGCGGGCTCGGACTCTCGCTGCGCCGCCCCGTTGCCGGTGCGCGCTCGGCGCGGCGGCCGGCTCGGGTCGTGGCGGTCGAGCGCCTCCTGCACGATGCGGCCGACGAGCTGCCCCACGGTCATGCGCGGGTCGACGTGAGACAGCAACCCCCGCAGCTGCTCCAGCCCCTGCTGGCAGTCGGCGTCGATGACGGCCTTCAGCTCGTAGCGCCCGCCGCCGAGCGGGCGCACGCGGTCGACCGGCGGCGCCAGCTCGGGGTCCAGATCGGCCAGCATCCGTCGGACCTGCCGCGTGCTCTTGCCGGCGGCGTCCTCGACCAGCTTCTGTCTTCCTGCCGCATCGAGCACCAGCGGCGGCGCAAGCTCGCACTGGCTCGGCGGTGCGGCCGGCGCGCCATCCGCCGCCGGATCGTCCGTCCGCGCAGCCTCGGCCGGCGCTGAGCCCACCGCACGGGCGGCCGGCGTCGATTCCGCCGCAGCCTCAGCGGCCGATGAGGCTGCCGCATCAGCCCTCGGCGCCGCCGCCGGCGCCGGCGCGGTCGACGCGATCCCGGAGATGGACCCGCGCCGGCGCTGCCGGTCGAACGCCCACTGCAGCTCCGCTGCGGCGCTGAGCGTCAGCGAGCCGTCGCGCAGCCGCTCGCGCGCGCCCGGCTGGTCGGCGCACAGCCGCACGGCGCCGATGCGCCGCCCGGCGGCAGCGTCGCTGTAGCCGAGCTCGCGCACCGCGTAGTCGAACAGGCTGGAACAGCCGCGCTGCAGAAAGAGCCGCCGGGCCTCGATCTCGCCCAGGTGGTCGATGACGGCGCCCTGCAGGTGGCGTTCGTGACGGACCAGCGTGCTGGTCTGCCGCAGCAGCTCGCGGTCGGAGAGCACGCCGATAGTGGAGGTGATCACGGGACGGGCAGCGGTCGCAGGAGTGGCGTTCGTCATGGAGTAAATGTACTATTGGTTTCCAGATAGACCTTCTTGCCCGGTCCGGGACAGGCCGGCGATCCGCGCGCAGCGGGCGCTGAAGGGGGTGCGGGGCGTCCGCAGGGGCATCCGAGCTTCCGGGAGGCCGGAAGGGGCGCGTACGTGCGGTGGCGTGCCATCTCGAAGGCGCGGAACCCCGTCAAGACCCTGCGGCAAGAATCCTCGATCTTTTTTCCCGGGCGCGCCCGCCGCCGGGCCGCTGCCGGCCGCATCAGGGACCGGTCGACCTCGCCGCGCCGACCTCATCGCCCTCCCTCGACCAAATGGGTCCCGGAAGAGCCTCTATCCCGGAGGAGCCCAGATCACGATCGAAGGACTGATCAGCGAGGTCCTGGCGATCGGCCGCGGAGTGCTGACGTTGGCACGGGCCGGCAGCTCGCCCTTAACCAGCGTCGGCTGACACCTCCGGTATGTTCGCGGGCGTCATGAAGTGTCCCGCGCTGGTCATCCTGCTCCGCGTCTTCATCGTGGCCATTGCGATGGGGGCTTGGCAGCCGTTCGGGCTGTTCGTGCGGCCGGTCACCGCAGGGGTGCGAGACGCTCAGTCTATCGATGTCGGTTCGTGGCATCGCTGCCTGGACCCAGCCATTGACCGCTGGAGCAGGCCGGTGGGACGGTGCTCGCCATGGACCTCACCCGCACGATGGAGCTTGCCGGGCGCAACCTGCTCAACTGCCTGAGTCCGGCGATGAACTTCCACCCGTACTGGGCGATGCGCATGGACGTCGACTACCGCGCGGAGATGGTGTTCTTCGGGAACATCCACAACCTGGGGCGCTGGTGGGACGCCATGCTGCGGCTGGAAGCGGCGACCGGATTCGAGATCCCCGCGCACCTGGAGGCGGCCATGCTGGCCAACCTCCGGGAGTCGTTCGACAACCCCGACCACCTGTGCCTGCCGGCGTTCGACCATCCGTGGCTGAAGCCGGAGTTCGACTTCCACTCGCTGCGCGAGAGCCTGCTGGCGCTGAATGCCCTGGTGCGGTATCGCGGCAGCACGTGGGCGCGCGGGCAGGCTCGCCTGATGCTGGAGACCCTGGCCCGCATCACGCGCGACGACGCCACCTGGGACGTGGCGGCGCTCGATTACCACCGCCGCCTCGCGCAGCCGGAGCTGACCGTGAAGCCGGACGTGAGCAACCACGGCCGGCTGATCGAGGTGCTGGTGTGGTTCTACCAGGCGACCGGCGAGCCGCTGGCCTACGAGCTGGCCGAGCGGTACGCCGGCTTTCATCTCGCGCATACCGTGAGCGCCGACGGGCGCTTCCCCGAGTCCTCGACGGCTGCGCACACGCACTCCTACCTCGGCACGCTGCGCGGGCTGTGGCTGTGGGGCGTGCTCACCGGTCAGCGCGAGTATCTGCAGCGGGTGGCCGAGACGTACCGCGTGACGGTCCCGCGGGCGGTGCTGGAGTCCGGGTTCGCCTGCCACGACCTGTGGAAGGACGATCCCAACCGCGGCGAGGTCGGATCGACCTCGGACGCCACCCAGCTCGCCCTCTGGATCGCCCGTGACGCTGGCGCCACGGGGCTTCTGGACGACGTGGAGCGGCTGGTGCGGGCGCGGCTGGTACCGGCACAGGTCACCGCAAGCCCGCCGATCCGGGCTGCCGACGAGGATCGGGCAGGGCAGGGCGCAGACGAGTTCGCCCGCCTCGACGAACGCATCATCGGCGCCATCGGCGGCATGCAGCTCGAGCCGCACGCCGGCAAGAAGCACACCACTGACGTGACCGCGGCCGCCCTGCACTGCCTGACCGACGTCCATAGCCATATCGTCGAGCACACCCGCGCGGACGTCACGGTGCGGTTGCACTTCGACTGGGAAGACGATCGCGTGCAGGTGCGCTCGGTGCGCTCCGACCCGGCCGAGGGGGATGTGGCGCACGTGACGGTACGACCGCGGGTGGCGACGAACGTGCGCATCCGCGTGCCCCGGTGGGCGCCGCGCGAGTCGCTCCGCCTGACCGTGGGCGGGGAGCCCGCGCCGCTGCGCCTGATAGGCGACTTCGCGTTCGTGCCGGGTGGCGGTCCGGCTCCCGTGGAGCTCCGCTACGCGCTTCCGCGCCGCACCAGCCGCGAGCGGGTCGGTCAGGTGGAGGTGGAGTATCACTGGCGCGGCGACGAGATCGTCGGCGTCACCCCGCAGAGCGACTTCTATCCGATGTATCCGGCGGCGTGAGCGAGGCTCAGCGCTCCAGTGCCAGGGCCACGCGCAGGCCTTCGTTCAGTTCTTCGATCTTCACGCCCGAGAGCGAGCCCACGTAGTCGGTGAGCATGGTCTTCGGAAGGCTGACGAGTTCGTCGCAATGGACCGAGCTCTCGTGCTTCAGCCCCTCGTTGATCCCGACCGGGATCTGGGTGGCGATGCCGGCCCCGGTCGTGAAGATGGGGGCGCAGATCACGGTTGCGAACCTCGACTGAATGGTCACGTGGCGGCTGACCACGACAAACGGCCGTCGTCGTTTGGGATCTCGGCGGTTGGGATGCCTGACCAGATAGACGTCCCCGCGATTCACGGGCTGTCCTGATACTCCAGCACGTCATGCGCCTCTCGGTTCAGCTCGTCCGCATGAGCGGCGATCGCCTCCAGTTCCTGCCGATCGCGTGCAGCGCGTCGACGTGCTCGCAGCAGGCTCCACGACGCCTCCTCAATGAACGCGGAGCGGTTTCTCCGGTCCACTTCGTCGGAGATCGCCTGCAGAAGCTCTTCCGAAAGTGTTACGGATGTCTTGACTTTCACACTACTATTATACCGGCTGAAGCCGTCTCGACCAGCCGCCCGCACGGTGGGGCGCTGGCGAATCGAGTCATGCCTCCTTCCAGGACACGAGGTTCGGTCGGTCCGTTATGCTCGACAGCGCCATGAAGCGTCCCGCGCTGGTCATCGTGCTCGGCGCCCTCACCGTGGCGATCGCGATGGGGGCCCGGCAGTCGTTCGGGCTGTTCCTGCAGCCGATCACGGCCACCCTGGCCACGGGGCGCGAGACGTTCAGCCTGTCGATGGCGGTGCAGAACATCATGTTCGGGTTGCCGCTGGCCGGAATGATCGCCGACCGCATCGGTCCGCGGTGGGTGATCGTGGTCGGCGCCGCCCTGTACGCGGTGGGGTTCGCGCTGCTGTCGCTGGCGGCCTCCACCGCCACGCTCTACCTCGGGCTCGGGGTGATGGTCGGGCTGGCGCTGAGCGCGACCTCGTACGTGGTCATCCTCGGCGCCGTGGCGCAGGTGGTCCCGGAGAAGAGGCGGGGCACGGCCTTCGGCATCGTCACCGCGGCCGGCTCGTTCGGGACCTTCGCGTTGGTACCTGGCATGCAGTGGCTGATCGGCGCCGTGCAGTGGCAGGCGACCCTGTTGTACGCCGCCCTCGCGGTCGGGGCGATCGCCGTGCTTGCGATCGGCTTGCCGGTCCGGTCGGCGGCTTCCGCCGGCGGGAACGCGCCGTCCGCTGCCGAAGAGGAGATGCCGTTCGGCGCGGTGCTCCGCCGGGCGCGCACCCACTCCGGCTACCTGTTGCTGAACGCCGGCTTCTTCGTGTGCGGCTTCCACGTCGCCTTCATCGCGACCCACTTGCCATCCTTCCTGTTCGACCACGGGGTGGCGCAGATGATCGGCGCCACCGCGCTGTCGCTGGTGGGGCTGTTCAACATGCTCGGCTCGTTCCTGTTCGGACGGCTGGGAGACCGGTTCCGCAAGAAGCGGCTGCTGAGCCTGCTGTACTTCTCGCGAGCCGTGGCGATCACCTGCTTCCTGATCGTCCCGGTCACCGGCGCGACGGCGCTGGTGTTCGCGGCCGTCATCGGCTTCCTGTGGCTGGCGACCGTGCCGCTGACCAGCGGCACCGTGGCGCAGATCTTCGGCACGCGCCACCTGTCGTCCCTGTACGGGATCGTCTTCCTGTCGCACCAGGTCGGCAGCTTCCTGGGCGTGTGGCTCGGCGGCCGCATCTACGACGCGACCGGCTCCTACGACCCGGTGTGGATCATCGCGATCGTGCTTGGCGTTGCGGCGGCGGTCGTGCACCTGCCGATCAAGGACCAGGCCCTGGCGCGGGAGGGCCGGCTGCAGGAGGCGCCGTCGCCGAGCTGAACCGGCCGAGGCGTTCTACAACCGGCGACGCTCGATGCCCCGGATCTGCGATGAGGGGGCAACGGTGCCGCCGTCCAGGTAGCGCTCGACGGTGAGCTGATCGATTGCCAGGCGCGGCGCGCGTCCCAGGGCGAGGTCGGTCACCACCAGCGCGGTCGCCGGCATCTGCATCATCCCGGAGCTGTAATGGCCGGTCGCCCAGAGGTAGCCGCCAGCGGCGCGCGGGTCGGGGCCGATGGTGGGGAGCGAGTCGATCGTGCCCGGCCGCAGGCCGCTCCAGATGTCCAGGATCGGCTGCGAGGCGAGGAGGGGCAGGACCGAGGTGACGATATCGGAAAGCGATGCCAAGCCGTCCGGAGTCACGCGCTTGGCGAAACCCCATGCCTCGTGAGTAGCGCCGACCACGATCCGCCCGTCGGGTCGCGGGGTCGCGTAGCCGTAGCCGGCGGCGCGGGACAGGTTGTGGCGCAGGCCGGCCGGCGGCGCGGCGACCGCCATGATCTGGCCGTGCACGGGGAACACCGGATGGCCCAGGCGTTCGTCGATGCGTCCGGCCCAGGCACCGGCCGCGTTCACCACCACCTCGGCGTGCAGCGATCCCGAGTCGGTTCGCACGCCGGCCACCCGGTCGCCGCTCCACTCCAGCCCCGTTACCGGCCGGCCCGGGTAGATCTCCGCGCCCAGCACCTGCGCCGCGGCCGCGGCGGTCGCCGTGTAGGCGCGCGCGTCCAGGTGCCGGCCGTCGGGGTTGAGCGCCACCTGAATCACGTCCTCGGGGAGGGCCGGCTCGCGCACGCGAGCCTCCGCACCTTCGAGGAGCCGAGCGTCGACGCCGGCCGCTCGGTACAGGTCCGCGTTCTCTTGCAGCGCCGGAAGCTCCTCCTCCGTCCGCGCCAGCAGCAGGCTGCCGGCGCCGCCGTAACCGATGCTCCGCCCGGTGAGCTCGCGCAGCTCGCCGTCGAGATGCCCATACCGCTCCGCCGACAGCCGGGTTGCCCGTGCGAACCAGGGATCGCGTTCCGGGCTCGCCCCGGGTCCTATGATGCCGGCCGAGGCCCATGACGCCTCGCGCCCGACCTCGCCGGAATCCAGCAGCGCCACCCGCGCACCTTCGCGGGCGAGCTCGTAGGCGGTCGTGCAGCCGCAGGCCCCGGCGCCGATTACCACTACGTCGAATCTTTCACTCACGGCCGTGGTACATTACTCGCCGCTTCGATGGGGGGCCAGATGGACGGCAGAATCGCTTCGGTGGAGCGCACCCTGCACTGGGTGCCGATGGAGGACCGCATCCGCCTCGAGATGGAGCGGGCGGGCATCCACGCGTGGTCGGAACTCGAGGTGATCCGCGTCACCAGCGAGTCCGGCGTCATCGGCTGGGGCGAGACCATCCAGAACTACACCTGGGGACGCACCGACATCGACGAGCGGGTGATCGGCCGGTCGCCGTTCGACCTGTACTGGGACGACAGCCTTGGCGCCGGCCTGCAGATGGCGGTGCTGGACCTGGCCGGCAAGCTGGCCGGCGTGCCGGCGCATCGCCTGCTCGGCGAGCAGGTGCGCAGCCACTGCCCGCTGTCGTTCTGGGACCACGACATGTCGCCGGAGCTGTACGAGGCGGAGGCGCGCGAGGCGGTACGACTGGGCTACACCTGCATGAAGATCAAGACCCGGCCCTGGTGGGACGTGCACGAGACGATCGCGCGCATATCCGAGGCTACCCCGCCGTGGTTCGCGATCGACGCAGACTGGAACGACTTTCTGCTCGACGCGCCGACCGCGCTGCCGGTGCTGAGCGCCCTGGAGACGGAGTTCCCGAAAATCAAGATCTACGAGGGGCCGATTCCCGCTGACGACATCGACGGCAACCGGCGGCTGCGCGCGGGGCTGCGCACGCAGATCGCTCACCACTACAACGAGGCTCGCCAGGGCGTGGCGCGCAGCGAGCACTGCGACGGCTACGTGGTCGGCGGCGGCATCGCCGCCATCAGCCGCGCAGGGCACTTCGCCGGTGCGGCGCGCATGCCATTCTTCCTGCAGATGGTCGGCACCGGGCTGACGACCACACTGTGCCTGCACCTGGGATCGGTACTGGCCTCGGCGCGATGGCCTGCGGTCACCGTGCACGAGCTGTACGAGCACAACCTGCTCACGGCGCGCATCCCGGTCTCCGGGGGCTACGGCGCGGTGCCGACGGCTCCCGGGCTGGGTGTCGAGGTCGACGAGGAGGCCCTGGACCGGTACCGCGTCGACCAAGCTGACCTGGACCTGCCGCGGCGGATGGTCCGCTACCGGCGTCCGTCCGGGCTGACCGTCCACTTCTCTTCCGAAGCGCGGCCCGGATCGACGATGTGGAACTACTTCGCGGCCGGCAACCAGCCCGCCTATGAGGGCGGCGTGGTGACCGAGCTGGTCGAGGACGACGGCAGCGCCGAGTTCCAGCGGTTGTACGAGCAGACCATGGACAGCCCGGTCGTCGGCCGCGACTGAAGCGGCGGCGATCCAGCGTTCGATGAGAGCCGCAGACGCGCTGGTGCGCGCCATCGTGGGCACGGGCACGCGGCACGTCTTCACGCTCTCCGGCAACCAGATCATGTCGCTGTTCGACGCGGCGATCGACGCGCCGCTGGAGCTGATCCACGTCCGCCACGAAGCGCCGGCCGTGCACGCGGCCGACGCCATCGGCCGGCTGAGCGGCCGTCCGGGAGTGGCGATGGTCACGGCGGGGCCGGGGTTCGCCAACACGCTGTCGGCCCTGTACGTGGCGCAGTGCGCGGAGTCACCGCTGGTGCTGCTGTCCGGCGCCTCGCCGGCCGGCAACCCGGGGGCCGGGGCGTTCCAGGAGATGGACCAGGCGGGGCTCGCCGCCAAGGTCTGCAAGGCGTCGTGGACGTGCACGGCCCCGGAGCGGATCGCCGGCGACTTCGCGCGGGCATGGCGCTGCGCGGCGTCCGGGCGTCCCGGCCCCGTGCATGTGGCCCTGCCGGTGGACGTGCTCGAGTCCGTCATTCGCGACCGAGAACCGGCGGTGGAGCTGGATGAGGCCGCGGAGGCGCCGGCGCCGGAAGATCTGGCTGCCGTCTGCCAGGCGATCCGCGACGCCGCGCGTCCGCTGGTGATCGCCGGTCCGCCGTACCGCCGCCGGCACGCTGCCGAATCGATTCGACTGCTGCGCGACGCGGGCGCCGCGGCGGTGGCGATGGACAGCCCGCGCGGGTTGCGCGATCCGGCGCTGGGCGCGTTCGCGGAAGCGGTGGCCGAGGCGGACCTGCTCGTGCTGCTCGGCAAGCGGCTCGATCACATGCTGGAGCTGGGCGCATCGCCGCCGTTCGCGCCGGGCTGCCGGTTCATGCAGATCGACCCGGAGCAGGAGGCGCTGCACCAGGGTGCGGGCAACGCGGGCGATCGCATGCTGCTGCAGGCCCAGGGCGATCCGGCGGGCTGGGCGGCCGCGCTGGCGGAACGGTTGGCCGGCTGCTCGCTCGATGCCGGTTGGCGCTCGGCGGTCGACGCGGCAGTCGCCTACCGGCCGTCCGAGTGGCGCAACATCGGCCCTGATTCACCGGTCCATCCGGCACGGCTCGGCTACGCCGTGGACGAGTTCCTTGCCCGCTCGTCCGAATCGGTGTTCGTCTCCGACGGCGGCGAGATCGGCCAGTGGGCGCAGGCCTGCGTGAACGCGCCGCACCGCATCATCAACGGCCCCGCCGGCGCGATCGGATCGGCGCTGCCGTTCGCCCTGGCCGCGCGCACGCTGTTTCCGCAGGCACGCATCGCCGCCACCCTGGGCGACGGCACGTTCGGCTTCCACCCGCTGGAGATCGACACCGCCGTCCGCCACGACCTGCCGTTCGTGGCCGTGATCGGCAACGACGCCCGCTGGAACGCCGAGGTGCAGATCCAGCACCGCACCTACGGAGCCGACCGCGCCGTCGGCTGCGACTTGCGCGCCACCCGCTACGACGAGGTGGTCCGCGCCCTGGACGCCCATGGCGCCGCGGTCGACTCGGTCGCCGAGCTGCCCGCGGCGTTGGAGGCGGCCCACGCGTCCGGCACCGCCGCCTGCGTCAACGTGTCCCTTCAGCCCGTAGCAGCCCCGGTCATAACCCGCTCCTGAGCGCCGTCTTCGGGCACTTCCGCCAAGGTGGCTACCAGTTGCTACTCTATGATCCATGCAATCGGTTGGCATGACGGCGTTGAACGGCCGGCTGAGCGAGTACGTGCGCTTGGCGGCGGCAGGCGAAACCGTTCTGATCACGGAGCGTGACCGCGTCGTCGCCGAGATCCGTCCTCCACGGGAGACGGTGCCGAACGACTGGTTGACCGCGCCGGTGATGTCCGCGGACTCGACGCCTCCGACGTCGGATCCGGTAGCGCCGTTGCACGAGCTGGTCGCCGAGCTGCAGGAAGACCGAGACGAAAGTGGCGCCGATCGGTTTTCTCGTTAGTCGAGAACGGAGCATCGCGCTTGCCAGTTACGACCGCCGGATGGCGGACGCTGCCCGGGCGATGGGGCTGCCGCTCCTCGACCTGGGACCGAACTGACGTGCGCGCGGAGATCGACAGGAGTCGCGCCATGGTGCCGCGCGGCGCGCATTCCGTGCTCTCATCGCGGACGTTGGCGGCGAGCCACCGGCGCCTGGGTGAAGTCCTTCGGCCCGACCTGGCGGTGCTCGACGTCGGCTGCGGAACCGGTGCGATCTCAGCCGGAATCGCTGAGGTGGTCGGCGCGGAAGGGCGCGTGGTGGGGGTTGACGCTGACGAGTCTCTGATCGCCGAAGCTCGCCGGTCACACTGTCGGGCCGGGCTGACGTTCGAAGTGCGTGACGCGTACGACCTCGGATTCACCGGCGAATTCGATGTCGTGACGAGCAGCAGGGTCCTACAGTGGCTGGCGAAGCCACGAGACGCGCTCGGTGAGTTGATCGCGGCCTCCCGTCCCAACGGGCTCGTTCTGGTTCTGGACTACAACCACGAGAAGGTCAAGTTCAGGCCTGCGCCACCACCCGCGGCGGCGCGATTCTACGACGCCTTTCTTGCGTGGCGTTCAGACGCAGGGATGTCGAACGTGATCGCGGATTGTCTGGAAGATTGGTTCCGGGAGGCCGGCCTCGATTCCGTTGCGGTGACGCCGCAGCACGAGGTGACCCGTCGAGGCGTCGCCGACTTCGATGAACGGATCCTCCTCTGGGCCATGGTGGCGGAAAGCCGAGGGGCGCAGATGGTGGCCGACGGTTACCTGACCAAGGCCGAGCGGGCCCTGGCCGAGAAGCAGTTCCGGGCGTGGGCGAAGGACTCGGCTGCCCAGCAGCAACACTATCTCCTGTGTGTGGAGGGCATCGTTCCACAGCGGTAAGGGCACTCAGGCTTGGCCACCAGTACGGTGGCTCCTACGATTCGGCCCATGCAACCCGAAACCACGGCGGCCAGGGAGTGGCCGAGCGTCCTCAGGACCGTCCCGAGGGCCCTGTTCCTGTTCTTCCGGGCCGCTCCGGGTCTGTCGCTGACCCAGCTCGTCATCACGGCGATTCGCGCCGTCATACCCCTGCTCGTGCTCGGCGTCGCCAAATTGTTCGTGGACGTCGCCGTGGAGGTGATCGGCGGCGGCACGCTCGTCCTTCCCGTCGTGGGCGCGACTGCCGACTCCGCCCAGGGACTCTACCTGCTGGGAGGCCTGCTGCTGTCGGTCTGGCTGTTGGACAAGGCGACCGGTGCCGCGGAAGAGATCGTCCGTATGCACTCGACGAATCGGGTGGAGTCCCACGTGCACGCGCTCATCATGCGCAAGTGCAGCACGCTCGATGCGGCGTTCTACGAAAGCCCGAAGTACCTGGACCTCCTGGAACGTGCCGTGCGCGGCGCGCTGATAAACTCGCTGAGCTTCATGTGGGGCTTCTACTTCCTGGTGCAGGCGGCCATCTCGCTGGTCGCGACCATCGCGGTCCTGTCGACCATCCACTGGGTCATTCCCGTGGCGATGGTGCTGTCCGCGCTGCCGCAACTGATCGCCACGAGCTGGTTCGCCAGGCGGGGCTGGGCGCTGGAGAACAGCCTGTCCACCCACCACCGGCTCCTGAAGTATCTCACCGGCTTGATGAGCGAGCGCCAGGCCGCGAACGAGGTGCGGCTGTTCGGCTTGTCGGACTACTTCATCCCCCGCTTTCGGCAGGTCAACGAGCAGCGGCTGCGCCGCGAGCAGTCCTTCACGCGGAAGAGCACCCTGTGGCGTGCGAGCCTCGGCCTCCTTTCGGACGCCGCGGTGGCCGGCGTGTGGGTGTTCATCGTGCTCAGGGCGCTGGCCAGAGCCATCTCGGTCGGGGATGTCGTGCTGGGCACCCAGGCCGCCTGGAGAGGCAAGGAGGCGCTGCAGCAGACCTTCAGCTATGGCGGGCAGTTCTTCGAGCAGACGCTGACGCTGGTCAACCTCTTCACGTTTCTTGATCTCGACCCCGCGGCGGTGCCGGGCTCGCTCCGACGGCTGACCGTGAAGCGCCGGATGCCGGAGACGATCGATCGCGTGGAGTTCAGGCACGTGAGCTTCGCGTATCCATCAGTGCAGGGGAACGTGCTGGACGATGTCAGCTTCGTGATGGAACGCGGGCAGAAGGTTGCGCTGGTCGGGCAGAACGGCTCGGGCAAGACGACGATCGTCAAGCTGCTGACGCGTCTCTACGATCCGACGGTTGGTCAGATCCTGATCAACGGCGAGGACATCAGGGAGTTCGACCTGGCGGAGCTGCAGCGGAGATTCGCGGTGGTGTTCCAGGATTGCGTGCGGTATGCGCTCACCGCGCGGGAGAACGTCGGATTCGGCGATGTCGCGCGCGTGTCCGACCTGGAGCGAATCCGGGCGGCGGCGGATGCCGCAGCCGTCGACGAAGACCTGGCAGCACTCCCCGATGGATTCGAGACGTTTCTCGGCGGCCAGTTCGGGATCGGCCGGGACCTCTCGGGAGGGCAGTGGCAGAAAGTCGGACTCGCTCGCGGCTACATGCGGAAGGGATCGCTGTTCGTCATCGATGAGCCGACGGCGCACCTGGATGCCCTGGCGGAGTTCGAGGTCTTTCGCTCATTCCTGGAGCTGACCGGCGAGCAGACCTCGGTAATGATCTCCCACCGGTTCTCGAACGTGCGCCTTGCCGATCGCATCGTCGTACTCGACGCCGGACGGGTGGTCCAGCAGGGAACGCACGATGAGCTGACGGCGGTCAGCGGACTGTACGCGCGGATGTTCGAGACACAGGCCAGCGGATACCGATAGCGCCAGGTCCGGCCTATCGGTTCTTCAAGATGCCTGGCCGGTGGGCCCAATTGCTGCTGTGCGCGGCTCGATCTCCTGCTCGATCTGGCTGCTGATCGTGCGCGCCGCAACGTCGAGGTCATAGCGCGTTTGAAGGTTGATCCAGAACTCAGGCGTCATGCCGAAGTAGCGCCCGAGACGCAGCGCGGTATCGGTCGTGACGCCGCGGCGTCCTAGCACGATATCGTTCAGCCGAGGCCGAGACACATTCAGGGATCGGGCTAGCCCGTATACGCTCAGATTCATCGGCTTCAGAAACTCGTCGCGCAGGATCTCGCCAGGGTGCACCGGCGGCAGCCGCCCCCCCGTGCTCACATCGGAGTAGTCGATCTGCTGTCGATCAACAGCTTCGCGCTTGATGCCCATACTCGCTCCCTCCTTAATGGTAGTCGACGATCTCGACGTCCCATGCGTTTCCATTCCGCCACACGAAACAGATTCGCCATCGATCGTTGATGCGTAACGATTGACGGTACGTTCCGTCAACGGCCGTGGCGGTTGTCTTGTGCCTCGGGCCGGCTGAGCCGCAGCCGCCTCGCGCGAGTTGCTCGGGGCTCAGCGCGAGCTGATGGACGAGCGGTTCGCCTTCACGCAGGAACGGCTCACGACGCTGTGAGCGGCTTCGCCGTCCCTCAGGGCAACCGCCAACGGACCACCTCGCACACGTTGCGCAGCACGCCCTTGGACTCCGGCGGTTCGTTCTGGAAAGCGGTGATCATGTAGCAGGTGATCAACTCATCGTCGTCGAGCTCGACGGTCACCGGCCATCCCGTGTAGCAGTCCGCCGAGACGGCGAGCTGGATCGGCGCGTCGAAGCTCCACGTCCGGCCGCTGTCTTCGGAGGTCTGGGCACACACGCCGAACGGCAGGTGGTAGTTGGTGTAGGTCGCCAGCAGCCGGCCGTCGCGCAGCACGAGCAGGTTCACCTGCACCTCGGCGAGGTTGGTCATCGGCCACGGCTCGCACCATGTGGCGCCGTCGTCCTCGGACTCGGTGAGGTAGGTGAGCTGCTGCCCCTCTCCCTCCGTTCCGGGCGGGTTGGTGCGCAGCGACGCGAGCAGCCGGCCGTCGGGAAGGCGCGCGACCGAGACCTCGCCGAAGGTGCTCACCGACCAGGCGACGCGCCCCGGGGTGCGCTCCCAGGTAAGTCCGCCGTCCCGCGAGCGGCACAATTCGAGATGCGGGTTCGGCTCGAAGTCCCTGCCTGCCGCGTCGTAGAAGCGCTGCAGGTACGCCGAGCCGAGCGGGCGCACCATGAGCAGGCTGCCGTCCGCTTCCACCAGCACGTTGCGCGGCTTTCCCAGCCCGTCGAGGAAATCGGTCGCCCAGGTCCGGCCGCCGTCGTTCGACCGGTGGTACTGCATCCGGGTGCCATTGCCGGGAATAGCCCCCGACTCCACCGTGAGCAGCAGGGAGTCGTCCTGCAGCGCGGTCAGGCTCATCTCCTTGCCCAGGAGCGTCGTCTCGCCGATCTCCCGCCACGTCAATCCGCGGTCGTCGCTGCGGTAGACGTGGACGCCGAACAGCCCGTGCACATCGATCCTGCGGCATGCCGCGGCGATCAGCGTGCCGTCGGACAGGCGCGCGATGGCTCCCTTGAAGTTGCCGCGCGGCCCGACGCGGGTGCGCACGGCGGGCGCCTGCCGCCGCACGAACACGCGCTGCAGGTTGATGCCCGTGAACCCCGTGATCGACGATGGGTAGCGGTCGTAGTCGTAGCCGGCGAGCAACGGAGCGTTGCGCGCCGCCTCCTCCGGTGTGGGCCGGTCGCCGCCGGCGGCGTTCAGGTCGGGTTCGGTGGCCATTGGCTGTCTCCTCTCCAGGTGGCCGCTCAGCCCCGCCCGGCGGCGATCCGGTCCTTCAGCTCGGCCTGCATGCGCTGCATGCGCCCCACCGCGTCGCGGTAGCCGGCGACGGTCGGCGGCCGGGCCGATTGCAGGTAGGAGAGCACTTCCTGTTCGGCGGCGATGAAGTCGTCGGCCAGCGTGGCGACCTGGGCGGCGATGGCCTTCGGGATGGTGACGACACCGTTGCGATCGCCATGGATCAGGTCGCCGGGTCGTATGGTGATCCCGCCGACCTGCACGGGGATTCCGGTGTCCACCAGGTAGCTGAACCCGTGCGAGCAGATCGTCCCGGCCGTGAACGCCGGGAAGCGCAGGGCCTGCACCTGCTCCAGGTCGCGCCCGGCGCCGGAGGTGACCACGCCGCGCGCCCCGAACGCCTGGTAGCTGCTGCAGGACACGTCCCCGAAGCAAGCCGCGGCCGGCGGCTCGTCCAGGTCCTGGATCACCACCACCGCGGGGCCGGGCAGCGACTCGAAGGTCTCAAGCAACTCGGCAGGGCCGCACGCTTCGCCCTCCGCAGGCGCGTATCCGGACCGATACGTCGCCGTCGCTGCGTACCCGACCATCGGCGGCAGGTCGGGATACTCGCAGCGGATGCGCCCGTCCATGAAGCCGGCGGCCGGTGAGCGCACGTCGAACAGCTCGACGATGTTGCAGATGGTCGGAGTGTCGATGCGAGCCAGATCGTCGAGGAGGGACGCCTCCGCGGGCGGTGCTGCCATGTCGTGCTCCGGTGCGGCAGCGGCGGGTCAACCTTGACGGTCGGTGGCATGCTGCCCAGTATGTGATCTGCACACCATGATCGACTAACTCGATGCTCACCACAAGGGAGGAACCCAAATGAGAAAAATCGGTGCAGTTCTGATCATTCTCTCCATGACGCTGCCGCTGTACGCGGAAGGCGGCGGAGAGTCCGCAACGATGGAACCCGAACGCGGTATCTGGATCTGGGGGGTGCCACGCGGACCCTTCGAAGGCGAGTTGCTCGACGTCTCCAACGAATGGGCGCTCGAGAAGTTCGGCATCACCGTCGACCGGGTCGACAAGGTGCCCACCGGGCAGACCGCCGACCAGGCGCTGCAGCTCCTGATCGCGCAGGACCAGTTCCCGGACCTGATGTGGAACATGCCGTTCACGACGATGGCCGCCCTGGCGGCCGGTGGACGGCTACTCCCGCTCGACAAGTATTTCCGCGACTCCGTGAACTACCCGATCATCGCCAGCGCCTGCCAGAGCTACATGTCGAAGTACAAGGTCAACGGCCAGATCTACGGCCTGCCCGGCTGGGAATGGGCGGTGAAGTGCGAGGACGTGTCCATGGACGTCCTCTGGTACATCCGCAAGGACCTCTACGAGGAGCACGGCAATCCACAGACCACCGATGAGCTGCTCGACCTGCTGCGGGCGGTCAAGGCTTCCGGCCTGACCGACCTCAAGGGCGATCCGGTCATCCCGTTCCAGTGGCGCAGCGCCTGGTCGCCGGTCAACAGCCGCGTCATCTATCAGCTCAAGGGAGCCGGCTGGGAAGTGGACGCCGAAAGTCGGTTGCTGCCCGAGTGGGCGTCGGTGGAGACCTACGAGGCGTTCAAGTTCCTCAACCTGCTCTGGAACGAGGATCTGCTCGGCAAGGGTCAGTTCATCATGGACACGGCCGGATTCCAGGACCTGCTGAAGACGGCCAGCATCGCGGTCGCCACCGGCGAGCCGTGGTACGCATCGCTCATCACCGACGTCGTCCCCGCTCTCATCGAGGAGCACGGCCGTGACGCGCCGCAGACGCAGGCCGCGCTCGACTCGCAGCTCCTCATCATGGCCAACCCGATCAAGGACGCGCCGGGCCGGATCGTCAACAAGCAGCCCAACCCGTCGCTGGTCTCGGCCGACATCCCCAACCCCGACGGGGTGATGAGCTTCATCCAGTGGCACATGACCGACGAGGGCCGGATCTCCAACATGTTCGCGGCCGGTTACCTGGGCGTGCACTGGGACTTCGTGGAGGGACCCGAGGTGTGGCGCATGAAGCCGGAGCTGCAGGGCAAGAATCCCCACGACACGCGTCAGATCGCCAACTCGCAGGACTCGGTGGAGATCACGATTCAGGCGGGACGGCCGCCGCTGGTGACGCCGCACGCGCACTGGTTCGGCACGCCGAACTACGGCTCGTGGCAGCCGCGGCTCACCTACCACAGCCAGCAGTCGGCGCGCGAGAACGGCATCATCCGCGAGCGCGTCGGCGATCTGTCGGCCGTGGTGAGCGCGATCCCGTCGTATTCGCAGCTCACGGTGGCGTTGCCGCCGCGCGAGGCGTCGGCGGTGGCCACGGCCCTGGAGCGGTTCGACGCCGCTCTCGCGGGGCTGGTTACCTCCAGCGACTTCGAGGCCGACTACGACGCCTTTCTTGCCAGCATGATCGGCATCACCGACTGGCGCCCCATCTTCGAGGAGCGCCAGCAGCGGTGGGAGCAGTGGATGAGCGACAACAACGTCGACGACCGCGAGTCGCTGCACACCGTCACGCCGCGCGCCGAATGGGCCGCGGTGATGGGCTGGTAATCGCGGGGCGCACGACGATCCGACCGCGGATTCACCGATGGCGTGGCCGAGCGGGAGTGTTCCCGCTCGGCCATTTTTTCGTACACGCTACCAAGGAGGGGCGGTGCCGATGACGAAGCACACGGCAGGCCTGGAGATCGCGTCTCGACCGTACGTCACGATGCTCGGCCCGGAGGCGGCCGACCAGCTCCGCAAGTTCCACACCCTGGAGTGCCTGCAGGAACGCGGCTGCATCCTGCGCTACACCGACCAGGGGCTGCGCGCGCGCGTGCCGCCGATCGTCCCCTACGCGCCGTTCGAGCGCTCGCGCGTCTATACCGCCAGCCGCGAGGCGGGCTCCTGGAACATCGACTCGCAGCTCGCCGTGCTGGACGGCCGCTACTACTACGGGTTCACGAACGGCCGCCTGGACGAGGACACCGAGGGACAGCAGGTGCGCATCTCGCACTCCGCCGACGGGCGCGAGTGGAGCGCGCCCGCGTCCGTGATCGGCGGGGAAGAGGACACGCGCGACTCGTACAAGTGCGTGGGCCTGACGGCGCTGGGCGACTCGCTTTTCATGCTGATCCGCTGGGCGCAGCGCGTGCGCGATCCCGACTCTACGGCGGTCGGCGGCGGCTACTACGCCGACTGGCACAACGCGCGCACCTACGTCTACGCCTCACGCGACGGCAGCACCTGGTCGCGGGAAGCGGAGCTCCCCGAGCGGGTGTCGGCGACCTACGAGTCGCCTCGCCTGACCTCCGAAGGTCGGCTCCTGGGTGTGGCATCGATCGACCGGCGCAGCGGGCCGGCGATCCTCCTCTGGCCGGGCGCCGACATCCTGCAGGAGCCCGAGATCCTGCCGCTGCCGCAGCCGTTCGGGGCGAAGCTGGACGGCGGCGAGTCGAGCTGGTACCAGACCGACGACGGCACGATCGTCATCTTCTGGCGGGACGAGAGCCAGTCGGGGCGCGTCTGGGTCAACCACAGCACCGACGGCGGCCGCACCTTCAGCGATCCCATGATCTCCGACATTCCCGACGCGATGTCGCGCAACTACGCCGGGCGGCTGACCGACGGCCGCTACTACCTGTGCAACAACGCCAACGCGACGCTGCACAACCGCATGCACCTGACGCTGCTGATCGGCGAGGACGGGTATCGGTTCGATTCCGTGCACATCCTGGTCGACGATCCGACCGACCAGCGGATCCTCGGGCTGCTCAAGCTGCCCGGCTACATGTATCCGTGCTGCCTGGAGGAGCCCGGCCGGCTGCTGGTCGGCTATTCCGTGAACAAGGAAGACATCGAGCTCGGCGCGGTGGACGTCACGGCCATCTGACTATTCCTTGATGGAGCCGATCATCACGCCCTTGATGAAGTAGCGCTGGATGAAGGGGTAGACGCACAGGATCGGCACCGTCGTCACCACGATGAACGCGAATTTCAGCGACTCCGGCGTCAGCCGGTGGAGTTGGCTCAGCACGTTGTGGTCGAGGCGCAGGTCGTCGCGGCCGGCGCCGCCGCCGTGGTGCCAGAGCGCCGCCAGGTGATCGGACAGCCCGCCTTCGAGGATCGCTTCCTGGAGGAAGGTCTGCAGCGGGCGCAGGTCGGGCGCACTCACGTAGAACGCGCCGAAGAACCAGTCGTTCCAGTGCCACACGGCGTTGAACAGGCCCATCGTGGCGATCATGGGCAACGACAGCGGAATCGCGATCCGGAAGAAGATCGTCAGGTAGTTGGCGCCGTCGATCACCGCCGCCTCCACCAGCCCATCGGGCAGGCTCCGGAACGAGGTCTTCATGACGATCATCATCCACACGTTGAAAACGACCGGTATGACGTAGACCAGAAAGTTGTTGATCAGGCCGACGGTGCGCAGCACCATGTACAGGGGGATCAGCCCGCCGTTGATGAACATGGTGATGAAGAACAGCAGGATCACGGCGTTGCGGCCCACGAACTCGGGACGCGTGAGCGCGAACGCCGCGCCGCCGGTGACCATCAGCGTGAGCGGCACCGCCACGCCCACCCGCGCGACCGTGATCATGTAGGCCTTCCAGATCCCCGTGACCGTGAACACCTGCTGGTAGTTGGCGTAGTAGAAGCCCCTCGGCCACAGGAAGCGGAGCGGAAAGCCCGGATCCGTGAACGACCCCTGCAGCACGAACCAGAACGGGTACAGGGTCGCCAGGGCGAACAGCGTCAGGAACAGGTGGTTGGCCACCCCGAACAGCCGCTCCGACGCCGTCAGGCGATACCCGGCAACCATCGCCTCTCTCTACCCCGTGCTCCCTACGGAGGCAGCAGGCGGAGGCAGTTCTCGCCCGCGATCTTCGCCAGGGTCTTGCGGTCCACGCCGCGGCGGTCCAGCGCCTGGAACACGTCGTCGAGGCGCGACACGTCGGGCGGGATCGCCTCGCTCCACATCGGCAGGCCGTCGAAGTCGGAGCCGATGCCCACGTGGTCGGGTCCCATCACGTCGAGGGCGTGCAGCACGTGGTCCGCCAGCCGCTCCAACGTCGGTTCCTCCCGGTCGATGAAGCCGGGGTAAAAGGCGATGCCCATCACCCCTCCGCGCTCGGCCAGCGCCCGCATCATGTCGTCGGTCAGCGAGCGGGAGTGGGGGCAGAGCGCGTAGCACCCCCCGTGCGTGTAGCAGACCGGGACGTCGGCGACCTCCAGCACCTCCCAGAACGCCGCATCGTTGCTGTGAGCCAGGTCCACCGGCATCGCCAGGCGGGCCATCTCCGCAAGCGCGTCGCGCGCGAACGGCGTCAACCCCTTGGACTGCCGCCGCAGGGTCTCTCGCTCGGCGGGCGTGATGTAGCCGAAGAAGCTGTCCGAGTACTGCAGCTCCGGAGGCCGGCCGCCGCCGTGCGTGAGGTTGGCGATGCGGATGCCCAGCCGGTGCCACGTGCGCAGGTGGCCGAGCCGCTCGCCGAACATGGCCTGGCCCTCGATCGTCATCACGATCGCGATCTTGCCGGCGGCCTGTGCCGCCCGTACGTCGCCCGCGGACAGGCACAGCGCGTACTCGCCGTCCTCGTCCCCGCACATCCGGTACACGGCGTCGATCAGCGACACGGACGCGTCCAGGTCCTGATCGCCGAGCATGCAGAACAGGCAGTCGACGCCGCCCGCGCGCAGGCGCGGCAGGTCGATCTGGTAGCTCGGGTCGGGACGCGTCAGGTCGACCGCATCGCTCTTGTTCTGGCGCCGGATCAGGGTGTCGCAGTGGGCGTCCACCACCAGGAACCCGTCGGTCAGCTTGCCCATCGCCTTACCCTTCCGTGAACCATGCGCAGGGCACCACCTTGACCTTGGTGCCGAAGTGCTTGCGCTTGCCGGTGACCGGGTCCGGCCGCCACCCGTAGTCGTAGCAGATCACGGCGTCGGTGCCGACGAAGGTGATCGCCGAATAGGCGCAGCGCACCGCGCCGGGCGCCCGGTGGTAGCGGTTGCCGTCGATCGGCTGCTTGTAGCCGTCGATCGGCTGCTGATACACCTGCAGGGGCGGCACCGGCAGGCGGCACTCGTCGTCCAGCGACTCCAGGTTCCTGAAGTGCTTCCAGGTGCGCCCTTCATCCGAGGACACCGCGCTGGAGAGACGGTGCCGGGCCAGGCCGCAGGCGATCTCGTCGGGCGACGCCTGGTTCCAGATCACCAGGAGGTCGCCCGAGCCGGGCAGGCGCGCGGTGGTCGGCGGCGCGTCGGCGGCGGCCAGGCCGCTCGGCTGCGGCTTCGACCAGCTCACGCCGCCGTCCGCGGAGTAGCTCATGAACAGCGTGCCCAGGCGGCAGCGGGCCAGGTTGATCAGCCGGCCCTCGCGCAGCTCCTCCGCCACCGGCTCGCCGTACTTCTCGAACTGCAGGTACTCGTGCAGGCCCGGCGGCTCCTCCTCCACCAGGCGGAACCCCTTGCCGTCGACGAGGTCGTACTCGACGTCGTTGTGGCGGATCATCAGCTCGTTGGCGCTGCGCTGCCACGTACCGCCCTCGTCGTCGGAGAAGTAGGCGAACGAGTAGGAGAGCTGCGTGCCGTCCTGCTCGGCGTCCTCCAGGTGGTGGGTGACCCAGCGGTAGGCGGGGCAGAGGATGCGCCCGTCGCCGAGCACCCGCGCGCAGCCGTTCCGCAGCACCGCGAAGTGGGAGTCCACCAGCGTCTCTTCGGACCAGGTCTGCCCCTCGTCCGCGGACACCCGAAACCCCAGGCGGCCGTCGCGGCCCGGCTGCTTTGGCAGGGTGGAATAGAAGATACCGAGCTTGCCGGAGGCCAGCCGTAGCGGGCTGGAACGCCAGCCGACGATCCGCTCTCCCGACACCGACCTGAGGAAGAACGGCTCCTCCCAGGTGCGGCAGCGGTCGCGCGAGACGACGCCCTGCAGGTAGCGCACCTCCCGCAGGCTGTAGGTGAGCATGACCGCGTCGTCCGCGAGCGTCACCACGCTTGCCTCCCACGGGGTGAGGTCCTCCGCGATCGGCATGCACTCGAACGGTTCGGCTCCAGACATGTGCGGTCTCCTCCCTCGAATCTCAGAAAATCCCGTGGCCGACCGAGCCCTTGGAGACGCGGTTGGCGATCAGCGTCAGCGTCAGCCCGACGACCGAATAGATCAGGCCTACCGCGGTGGCGAACGAGTACTGCCCCTGCATGAGGCCGATGCGGATCACGTAGATGTCGGTGATATAGGCGACCCGGCGGGTCGCGGGGTTGGCAAGATTCCAGATCTGGTCGAGGCCGGCCTGAAGGATCGCCGGGATCTGCAGCACCAGCAGGATGGCGATGATCGGCAGGATTCCCGGCAGCGTGATGTTCCACGCCTGGCGCAGCCGCCCGGCGCCGTCGATCTCGCCCTGCTCGTAGAGCTCGGGATTGATGGTGCTCATGGCGGCCAGGTAGATAATCGTGCCCCAGCCCACCTCCTTGAAGATCGCCGTGATCACCACCAGCGGCAGAAAGAAGGACTGGTCGCCCATCAACGCGACCGGCGCAAGGCCGAACAGGCCGCGCACCAGGTTGATCGGGCTGTCGGCCTCGAAACCCAGGACGCGGTAGGTGATGCCGGCCAGGATCACCCAGGATACGAAGTGGGGGAGGTAGCTGATCGTCTGCACCACGCGCTTGAAGCCGGGCCGCCGCACCTCGTTGAGCAGCAGCGCCAGGACGATGGGGGCCGGCCAGGAGAAGATGAACTTGACGACGGAGATGCGCACCGTGTTGCGCAGCACGTACCAGAACTCGGAGTCCTGCAGGAACCAGAAGTTGTAGAACAGCGGCTTCGACCAGGGGCTCCGGAACGGGCCGAGCGAGGCGTTGAAGTCCCGGAACGCCAGCGAGATACCGTAGATGGGCAGGTAGTTGAAGACGATGACCGCCGCGACCGCCGGCAGGGCCAGCACATACAGCCACCGGTAGCGCCAGAGGTACTGGAGGGCACCCATCGACTCCCGATCATAGCGCCGCGTGGCCGAGGCGTCCCGCGCATCCGTATCGCCTGCCGCCCGATCGGGTGTAGGGTCGGCGGGGAGGCTCGCATGCTCGATCTGAGACCCGACGCGGGAGCCGACCGGGTCGCGCTGGTGCGCGGAGGGCGCGTGATCTATCTGCCGGCACGGCGGATCGAGCTGGCAGCGGAGGTGGCGAGCGGCGGGCTGTGCCGGTCGATCCGGCGGTCGGCGAACGGCGACCTGTTCGTGATGGGGCCGGGCATCGGCCGGCGCGTGCTGCGCTCCGCCGACGAAGGGCTCACCTGGAGCTCCGGCGAATTCGCGCTCGACCTGGACCCGTTCGAGCCGGCCGATCCGGGAAGCGAGCCGTGGCTCGGCGCGTTCGCGATCCTGCGCGACGACACGTTCCTGGTCCTCTTCATGGTCGACGACCACCTGCCCACCCGGCGTGGCGTGATCGGCCGCTCGGAGGATCGCGGCAGGACGTGGTCGCTCGCTCCCCTGAACCCCGCGCTGCCGTCGCACACGCGCATGCAGGCGGCCAACTCCGATCTGCTGCAGCTCGCCGACGGATCGATCCTTCTGACCGTGGACGTCTTCCACGCGCCGGGCGGCGATCCCGCGGCCGATCCCGGCGCGCTGCCGGTCGAGCTGCAGGGGGTCTTCCTCTACGTGCTGCGCTCGTTCGACGGTGGGCGCACGTGGCCGGAGAGCTCCTGCGTGGCCCTGCATGCGGCCGAGGGGCACCTGTACCAGCTCCCGTCGGGTACGCTCCTGGCCTGCGTGCGCAAGCAGCGGGGGCACCGGCAGCCCGGGGATCCGCCCGCGCCGTACGACCTGAAGATCGCCTCCGGCTACCGGCCGCAGTTCGACAGCGAGGAGCGCCCGAGCGAGCGCTACGAGAGCACCAACCGCATCAAGAACACCCACCTCACCGAGTCCGCCGACGGCGGCCGAACCTGGGTCGACGAGCGGCCGGTCACCTCGTTCCTGCAGTGCTCGGCGGACCTTGCCCGGCTGGACGACGGCTCGCTGGTGCTGCAGTACCTGCACCGCTACCCCGACGACCTCGCCCATACCGGCGTCCGCGCCCGCGTGAGCCATGACGAGGGCGCCACGTGGGGGGATGAGACCTACGTGATCAGTCAGGGCGAGGGGGTAGACCCCAATACCGGCTCCTCCTATCCCGGGACCATCGCCGGCGGTACGCACGGGATGATCACCGTGTGCGCCAACACCGTCGCCGGCCGCACGCGCCTGGAGGCCGTACACTGGCGGCCGGAGGCGTCGGCCGCATGAGCTGGTTCGTCAACTCGCTCGGCCTGCGGATGATCGCCGTGGCAGGCGGCCGGTTCGACGCGTGGACGCCGAGCATGGCGCGCTACACCGCGCAGGTGAGCGCCGGCGAGCGGCCCGAGGCCGCGTTCGGCCAGAACCGCCCGCACGTGGCCGTCCCGGTCGAGGTCGCTCCCTTCCATCTGAGCCAGTTCCCGGTCACCAACGCCCTGTACCGCCGCTTCGTGGAGGAGACCGGCCACCGGCAGCCGCGCGGCGAGCTGATCACCTTCCACTGGGAAGCGATCCCGGAGACGGCTCCGTGGGAGAGCCCGGACTTCGGCGGCAACAACCTGCCCGTGACCGGGGTGTTGGACGAGGATGCCCGCGCGTTCTGCGCGTGGCTCTCCGAACGGGAGGGACGTGCCTACCGCCTGCCGACCATCCACGAGCACGAGTGCGCGACCCGCGCCGGCACCGATACCCTCTACCACTGGGGCGAGCATCCCGACGCGCGGCGCATGAACTACGGCGTGTCCATGATCGGCCACCCCACGCCGGCCGGCTCGTATCCGGCCAACCCGTGGGGGTTCCACGACCTGCTCGGCAACGTCTGGGAGATCTGCGCCGACGGCGACGGCTCGCTGACCCGCGGCGGCGCCTTCAACTCGCCGCAGCACATGACGGGCGCCGACGTGTTCGGCTCCTTCAAGTACGGAGAGCTGCGCTTGTTGAGCGTCGGGTTCCGGGTCGCCTGCGACTCCGGGGGCATCGGCGACGCGGCGCCCGACCCCGCCCGGGCCGTCGACACTCGATCGCCGATCATCGCCGCACGGCCGGCCGGCCCCGACGTCCCGCAGCTCGACATCACCGTCGGCGCCCGCATCGACCTGGGCACGCTGCCGGGCAACAGCGCGCAGTTCATCGTGACCCGCCGCGGCACCATGATCCTCTGCGACCGCCGCTCCACCGACGGCGGCACGACCTGGGAACCTGCCCGGCCGCTGAGCGCCGACGGCGCCTACGGCCAGCTCCGCGACGGCACCGTCATGCAGGTCGCCGGGCAGGCGCGCTTCGCCGATCCGCGCGAGGGCACGGCCACCCTGGAGGTCTCCATCTCCACCGACGAGTGGCGGACCGTGGAGACCTTCAGCGCGCCTTTGCACGTCCCCCTCGCCACCACCTTCATCCCGGTGCGCGGCTTCCTGGAGCTGCCCGACGGCAGGATCCTGATCACCCTGTATGGCAACCTGGAGGGCGACCGCGTCTGGACCGCCTCGCCCGTGGCCGCCGAGCTGATCCATCGCTACAACTGGTTCAAGAACCGCGTGATCGTCGCCGAGTCGGACGACCGCGGGCGCAGTTGGCGCTTCCTGGCGACGGTCTGTTACCACCCGGAGCTCACGCCCATGGGCAGCAACGAGTCCGACCTGATCGCGCTGGCCGACGGCCGGCTGTTCGCCGCCATGCGCTCCGGCATCCACGGCCACCGCGACCTGCACGGCCGCGCGCACCTGGACCAGCCGCTGTTGACCGCATGGTCCGCCGACGGCGGCCGCACCTGGACCGACCCGCAGCGCGTGTACGTGGACGGCGAGCTGATCCCCGGCATCTATCCTCGCCTGCTGCTGACGGCGGGCGGCGTGCTGGCGGTGTTGCGCGCGCGCGGGATTCCGGGCGGCAGCGTGGTCTTCAGCCCGGACGGGCAGGGGCGCGTCTGGAGCGACCAGGTCGTTCACTTCGACGGCGCGTATGCGCGGGGCCAGCCGTACCACTGCGGCATGCAGGACATGGCGCTGATCGGGCCGGATACGATCCTGGTGATCGACGTGATTTCACGGGACGGCTTCCCGCCGCGGCGGATCACGCGGAGGGGCTGCCGATCACGGTCAGGAAGGTGAGCTCGCATGGATGAGGCATCGGGGGGCATCGCACGGGACGGCTGCTTCTGGCACCGCCCGCAGGGCGAGGGGGTGCTGCTCAGCGACCTGTCGCGCTGCGAGCCGCGCGCGGCGATCGGCTCCGGGCTGCGCGACGGCTGCTGGTACACGCTTGCGTACGAGACCGCCGGCGGCATCTCCGGCGTGATGGTCGGCATGACCGAGCAGAGCCGGCCGCCGGACCTGCGCCTGCCGCTGCCGGTCACCGGCTGGCACGCGATCTACCTGGGCCTGTACCGCGGCGGCATCGAGCCGGGCCAGCCGTTCAGCGACCCGTTCGGACTGGACGTGCGGCTGGCACGCGAACCGCGCGCCGAGCTGGTGCGCCCCAGCGTCGTGGACGGCGCGCGCATGAACGCGTCGATCCCGGGCTCGGGCGGCTCGATCGAGGAGGTATTCTGGAAGGCGGGCGACCTGGCGGACGAGGAGCTGGTCATCGCCTGTCCGGGGGTGGAGGCGCCGAGCGCCGCGCAGCTCGCCTTCGTGCGGCTGGTGCCGATGAGCGGGGCCGAGGTGGCCGAGTACACCGGCGCGGGCAGCGATCCGGCCACCAAGCTGATCATCGCGCAACTGGACGGGCACTCGGGCTCGTCGTTCTTCGACGGCGCCCGCACCGTCGACGACCTGCTGTCCATCTATGCGCCGCTCGCCGACAGCGACGTGGGCACGTTGTTCCTGGGCACCGGCGGCACCGGCGCCGGCTCGACCTTCTATCCCAGCGCGGTGGGGACGCCGTACGGAGAAGGCGAGGAGGCCTTCGTCTCGGAGCGGGCCGCGCGCACCGTGCGCAGCCTGCGCGGCTTCCTGGAGCGGGGGATCGACCCGGTCAGGGTGCGCGTGGACTTCGTGCAGGCGATAGGGATCGACGTCTTCCTGGGCTTCCGCATGGGGACGATGGCCGGGCCGCCGCCGGACTACACCCACTCCGTGCCGTTCTGGCGCGAGCACCCGGAGCTGCGCTGCCGCGACAGCGACGGCCGCACCGTGGCGCGGCTGAGCATGGCCTACCCGGAGGTGCGCCGCTTCTACGTCGACCTGCTCCTGGAGCTGGCCGCGTACGGCGTGGAGGGCGTGCAGCTCATCTACACGCGGCGGGCGCCGTTCGTGCTCTACGAGCCGCCGGTGATCGAGGCGTTCCGGGCCGCCCACGGCGTCGACCCGCGCGAGCTGCGCGGCGGGGTGGACCATCGCGGCGGCGACCCGCAGTGGCAACTCGAGTACGGGCACGACGAGCGCCTGATGGACCTGTGGGCCGGCTACGTGACCACCTTCATGCAGGAGTTGCGCGCGGCGCTGGACGCCTCGGGCGCCGGCCGCAGGGTGCGGGTGGCGGCCAACGTCTGGCCGGACAACGACACCAACCGCGCGTCAGGGCTGGACCTGCGCACCTGGGCGCGCGAGGGGCTGGTGGACATCCTGGCGCCGGCGGCCGGCGACTCCCAGCACGGCAGCCTGGAATTCGCCTACATGCGCGAGGTGGTGGAGGGGACCGGCTGCGTCTTCTACCCCGACCTGTACCCGCGCAACATGGCGGCCGGCGACTACCTGCGCCGCGCCGCGGAGGCGTACGCCGGGGGCGCGGCCGGGCTGTCGCTCTGGGACTGCGACCGCCGCATCATCACCCGCAGCCAGTGGAACACGATCCGCCGCCTCGGCCACCGCGACGACCTGCAGCGCATGTCGACCGAGCCGTGCGCCCCGCTCATGCACCGGCTGCTCCTGGTCGACGGCTGGAACCCCTCTCACTACACGTAGCCTGGACGAGGTCCAGTCGGACGCTGGACAATGAATGTCCCATGGGAGGAGAGCTTGTGAATGCCGTTGAGGACCAGATTGACAGAGCGACGATCCGGGCCATGGCGGAACTGATCGTCGAGCGCTTCGATCCGGAACGGATCATTCTCTTCGGCAGCCATGCCCGCGGCGAGGGCAGCGAGCACAGCGATGTCGACCTGCTGGTCGTGCTGCGCTCAGATGCTGTGATGCCACAGCGCGGCAATCCGATTCGTCGGGCGATCGCCGAGCAGTTCGTGTTGCCCGTCGACGTGATGATCCGCTCTCAGGAAGTCCTTGCAGTCCAGCGAAATGACCCGTACTCCATGATCCACAGGGTGCTGGAGGAGGGGGAAGTATTGTATGAGCGACGTGCGGCCTGAACGGAAGTGGCTTGAGAAGGCTGATCAAGATCTGGAAATCGCACGTCGCGCTTTGGAGCCCGGGAAACCGCTGCCCGGGATTGCCTGCTATCACGCCCAACAATGCGCCGAGAAATACCTGAAGGGTTACCTGACTTCCAAATCAGTGTCTTTTCGCTTCGTTCACGATCTCGTATATCTCACGCAGCTATGCGCCGCGCGAGAGTCAGCCTTCGAGGAACTGATGTCGGCGGCCGAGATTCTGAGCGAGTATGGCGTGAGAGTACGCTACCCGATGGAGGCATCGGACGAGCCCGACAAAGAAGCGGCCAAAGAGGCGATCGGCCTGGCCGAACAGATCTCCGCCTTGGTCCGGCAATGTATCGGTCAGTCGCCCCGGACGCCCTGAATCGTGGCGTCGATCCAACAGACCGCTCGGGTGACTGGCCGTAGCGCGCCTGCAACTACCAGGAAGCCTATGGCGAAGCAGGGTAAGTGTATGGAACCAGACGAGACGAGGATCGAAGCCGGCAGCGGCAATGTGTTTGCCGACCTGGGTCGTCCCGACGCCGACACGCACCTGCTCAAGGCGGAAATCGTCACGCGCATTGACACGATCATTCGCCAACGCGGGCTCAAGCAGACCGATGCAGCCAGGCTGCTCGGGCTATCCCAACCCGACGTATCGCGGCTTCTGCGGGGAAGCTTCCGCGAGCATTCCCTCGAGCGTCTCCTTCGTCTGCTGACGGCCCTAGGTCACGACGTAGAGATCGCCATCCGCGAGCCGCGGTCCGGTCGAATCGGCCGGATCAGCGTCGGAGCGTAGGCGCTCGGGTCATAGCGCGGAGGCCACCAGGTCGCCGACCTCGGTGGTGGAATGGCCCATCCTGCCGGCCGACATGCTCTGCATCTTCGGCGTGGTGGCCTGGATCGCGTTCTCGACCCGCTGTGACGCGCGGGTCAGGTTGTCCAGCCCCTTCTGCTCGCCCGTGACCGACAGCAGCATCCCCATGGCGGCGATGGCCGCGATCGGGTTGATCACGTTCTTGCCGGTGTACTTCGGCGCCGAACCGCCCATGCACTCGAACATGCTGCAGCCGCCCGGATCGGGGTTGATGTTGCCGCCGGCGCTCACGCCCAGGCCGCCCTGAATCATGGCGCCGATGTCGGTGATGATGTCGCCGAACATGTTGGGCACCACGACCGTGTCGTAGTACTCCGGGTTCTTCACGAACCACATGCAGGCGGCGTCGATGTGGTTGTAGTCGCGGGTCACGTCCGGGTACTCGGGTCCCATCTCGTGGAACGCGCGCTCCCACAGGTTGGCGGCGTAGGTCAGCACGTTGGTCTTGTGCACGAGCGTGAGCTGCATCTTGTCCTTGCGGCGGCGGCACAGCTCGAAGGCGTAGCGCAGGCAGCGGTCGACGCCGAAGCGGGTGGCGATCATCTCCTGGGTCGCCACCTCCTGCGGGGTGTTCTTGCGCAGGAAGCCGCCGGCCCCGCAGTACAGGTCCTCGGTGTTCTCGCGCACGACCTCGAAGCTGATGTCCTCCGGCCCCTTGTCCTTCAGCGGCGTGTCCACGCCGGGGTAGAGCTTGATCGGCCGCAGGTTGATGTACTGGTCGAGCTGGAAGCGGATGGCCAGCAGCAACCCCTTCTCCAGGATGCCCGGCGTCACCTCCGGGTGGCCGATGGCGCCCAGGTAGATGGCGTCGAACCCGCGCAGCTCGTCGATCTGCTGCTCGGTGATCACCTCGCCCGTGGAAAGGTAGCGGTCGCCGCCGTAGTCGAAGTCGACCCGCTCGTAGGAGATCCCCTCCAGCGGGGCCACCGCCTCCAGCACCTTGCACGCCTCGGCGGTCACTTCCGGTCCCGTGCCGTCACCGCCGATGACGGCGATCTTGATCGAATCGGACAACTGTTCCTCCCTTGTGCGGGCGCGATCCTACCAGATCGCCGGCCCGGCCGACACGGCGAGTTCGTCTCCGATCGGGGCGGGGACTCACGGCGCCGTGCGTCCTATGCTCGGGGGAACCCTTGAGAATCCCCAGGAGGCACCCATGGCAGACGCATCGACCGCGACCGACCACAGGACGCCCGGCTACGAACGCTGGCCCGAGCAGAAGCGCCGGCGGCTGGTGACCGAGGAGTACGAGTACGAGTTTCCGTTCCACTACGCGAACGTGACCGTGAACCGCCGCTTCTACCGGGGAAGCGAGCTCCACGGCGTGGAGATGAACGTGGTCAACTCGCCCAACGGAGTCGAGGGCTACTCGCCCATGGCCGCCGACTCGATCGTCGTCGAGGAGACCCATCCGATCGTCCGCATCGCCGTGATCGGCAGCGCCTGCACGCCGCCGGGATACGTGCAGATCGAGTGCGACGTCCTGCCGGAGTGGCGGCAGCCGCCCGAGCTTGAGGGCGTGATGCCGGTGCGCATGCGCGCCACCGACCTGTGGGGCGGCCATCTGCGCGTGGACCAGTGGTACTCCAGGGACGAGCGGCCCGCCGACTTCAAGGGGGTCGCCTACGACCCGCTGCCGGAGGCGACCCGCGAGCGCTACCCGTTCCTGGGCGACGGCTCGCAGAAGGCGCACTACCGGGAGTTCCCGCACACCGGCATGTCGTGCGCGATCTTCGAGACGCCGCCGAGCCGCAGGATCACCGTCATGGGGGGCAGCCAGCCGCCGGGCTGGCCGACCGACAACTACCCGGACGACCAGCACTACTCGTTTCGCACGCTGCGCACGATCGTTCGCCTGCCGGACGGCGACTGACCGGGGCGCCGGCGGCGTCACGCGGCCGGGGCGTCCTCGACTACGAAGGAATAGAGGCTGCAGTCGCGGGAGAAGAAGTGCAGCTTGGCCCCGCGGGCCAGCACGTCCCGCGGCAGCCCGGTGCGCTCCCTCCAGCCGACGGCGTGGCGCGTCGCGTCGCCGTGGAACGGGCGGCATGCTACGCGCTCGTAGCCGGGCACGACGCGGTCGGTGGCGTCGGCGAGCTCGACCTCCAGGTAGCCCTTGGGGCCGCAGCGGGCGTTGACGATGAGCTCGGAGCCGGGGCTCGTGAAGGGGCGCGTCACGAACAGCGCCGGCCGCACGGTGGAGTCGAGCGAGCAGAACCCGTCGGGCCGCAGCGTCGCCAGCCCCAGCGCCGTCTTGGTGACGCCGGGCTCGTCCGGCATGTCCAGCCCCTCGCGCTCGCCGAACAGGTACCAGTCGTGGTGGCACGCGGCGCCGCCGTAGTAGATGCGGATCGCGTCGTCGCCCTGGATCACCGAGGCCCCCACCTCGACCATGTACGGGTCCCAGGAGCCGGGGCTGAGGCCCAGGAAGGTGCGCCCGCGCTCCACGCGCGTCCAGTCGTAGGCGTTGCGGCTGTACAGGAGTTGCACGTCCACCGTGTTGTCCACGGCGTGGAAGACGTTGAGGAAGCCGACGTAGTACTCGCCGGCGCGGATCACCGGCAGGGAATAGTACCCCTCGTCCAGGTTGTCGTGGCGGTCGTCCGGAACCAGCAGCTCGCGCAGGGTCGGCCACTCGTCGAGCCGGTTGCTGTTGGTCACGAACACGCGCCGCTTGTTCATCAACAGCGGGTTGTCCGGGTAGTAGGGCGAGTTCCAGCTCCCCGCCAGGTGCACGGGCTGGTCGCGGAAGCTCAGCCGGTCGCCCATTGCCGTCTCCCGCACGGTGAGCAGGTACTGGCCGGTCTCCACGTCGGGCAGGATCATCATCTCGTCGCCCAGGCGCCGCTCGCGGATGCGCCCGACCGTGATCGGCTCCTCGCCGCCTGCCCAGGAACGGCCGTCCGTGGAGTGGGCGACGCGGATCTGTGACTCGGTGACGCTGAGCTGCTCGGAGAGCTGCCGCCAGTAGAGGGACTTGAAGCGCCTGGCCGGGTCCTGCTCCAGCTCGTCGCGGAAGAAGCAGGCCACGTACACCTGGCCGTGGTGGCCGCCGCCCAGGCAGATGTTGGTCTTGCGGCCGTCGACCTCCAGGTAGTCCAGCTCCGGCTTGCGCCACTCGATGCCGTCCTCGGACTCGGCGTACAGCCAGCGGTTGTCGGTGGTCTCGAACTGGAACCCGGAGACCATGAACGCCTCCGACAGCGACTTCCGGGAGCCTCGCGCCGCCGGCTTCGCCCTGGGCGTGTTGGCCATGAAGGTCCGGTAGTCCCACGCGTAGTCGCAGTACCAGCACTTGTAGAGCTTCTCGTCCGGGTCGTGGGCGACGCACATGGTGCCGGTGCGGATGTAGGGGTCTTGCTCCCACGGACGGTCCTTGCGGATCAGCGGATTGCGCTCGTGCTTGACCGGCAGGTGCATGCGCCGGGTCATGGTCTGCACCATCTCGATGATGTGGTTGTCGAAGAAGAGCTGCCGGCGCGTGCCGATGTCGATGTTCATGGGCTCATCTCCCGGACGGCGGTGGAATCCGCGCATGGTAGCGTAGCGCCTCCCTGATGACGTGGCGGCGAGGGGAGGAGATCGTCCTCCTCGATGTACTTACACTGGACAGCGTGCCGTACTTCGCGCTGCGCGCATGGCCGCCCGGCCGGCAGATCCTCCACCGCGACGTCGGGGCCGGCAAGGTCGTGTTTGCGCGCTCCATGACGGTCGTCCATGACCGGGATGACGAGGTGGCGCTGTATCAGGCCTGCGGCGGGCCCGTCATGGTCGTGGACACGGCGTGGGCTTTGGACGTCGTGAATCGTGAGGGGCTGAATCGCCTCGTGGATGCCGACTGGCCGTACATCTCGAAGACCTGGGTCGATACCAACGTCCTGATGCTCACGGTGCCCGGGGCGTGGCACAGCATCTGGCTGATGTGGGAGGCGCAGACCTGGGAGTTCCGATGCTGGTACGTGAACCTGCAGGCACCCCTGGTCAGGACTTCCCGTGGATTCGATACCTCGGACAAGGCGCTCGACGTGGTCATCGCCCCGAACGGCGAGCACCGGTGGAAGGATGAAGACCACCTCGAGCGCGCGGTCGACGTCGGCTGGATCTCCGCAGACGACGCACGTCGGGTCAGGAGCGAGGGGGAGCGGGTGATCGAACGCGCGGCGCGGCGGGAGTACCCCTTCGACGGGGAGTTGATCTCCTGGAGACCCGATCCGGCCTGGCCGATCCCGGAGTTGCCGCCCGATTGGGCCGCGACTGCAGGAGAGTAGCCGGCAACGTTGCCTTGACCATGCCTGGTCCGTCCTCTAGGGTCGCCGAACGATTCCTGATCCGAGGAGGATGGAGTGAGCAGGACACTGGTCATCGCAATCGGGCTTTTGGCCCTTGGTACATTCGCGTGGGCATCGGCGGAAGGCGAGGAGGGCGGCGCCAGCGCTGGCGAGATGGCGGCAGATGCCCGATTCACCTACGAGAATCTTCGCGCCATGTCGGAGGCCCGCGCCTACGAGGGTGCACCGGCACAGGGCAAGAAGATCGCGTTTGCCAACCTGTTCCTGGTGATTCAACTGACCCGCGACGTGCAGGCCGGGATCATCGAAGAGTGGGCCCTCGCGGGAGGTGACCCGGACGATCTTCTCATACTGGACAACCAGATCGACGCGCAGGTGGCACTGGACAACGCCGAGATCGTGTTCAACAGCGATTCCGAAGTGTTCCTGCAATTCCAGGCGTTCACGAAGGTCAACGCGCAGATCGGGAGAAGGGCCACGGACCAGGGGGTGTTGATGATCGGCATCGACATACCTGTCCCGGGATTCCCCTTCATGGGAGCCGACAACTACGGAATCTCACAGATGACGGGCGCCTGGTTTGCGGATCATGTCGATGAGATCTACGGCGGCTGGGACAACGTGGACGTGGTGTTCCTGAGCTGGACGGCAGCCAGTGGCGAGAGCACGGCGCTCAGAACCACCGGTGTCGCCGATGTCCTTACCGCACGATTCGGCGAGACGGGAGTTCTGGACGGAGAGGGCTCGAAGGTGGTCAGCGTGAACGCCACCGGTCTGGTGGAGGGCGGTCAGGAGGAGATACTGAACGCGTTGGCGGCGCACCCGGACGCCGAGAACATCGTGTACTTCACCTGGAACAATCCGGAAGCCGCAGGCGTGGTCGAGGGCGCCAAGCTCGCCGGGAGATGGGATCCTGACAAGTGGACGGTGATTGGGATGGGAATCGACGAGTTCGGGACCGAGCTCATGGAAGCCGGGGAGATGGACGTCGACGTCAACTTCCACTTCGACGAGTACGCCAGGTACCTCATCCCCGGTGCACTCGCCCACATCCACGGCAATCACGTACCGTCGCACATGTTCGTGGAGATGGAGCTCCTGGAGAGCCCGCAATACCGTTAACCCGGCGAGAGTGCGCGTGAGACCTGGCGGCGTGTGACGGGCTCGATGCCTGCGCAGCCGCCAGGTTCAGGATAGTGCCGGGAGCTCGAACAGGTTGACCGTGCACGGACACAAGAGGATCCGGCGCAAGAGGATCCGGATCAGCAACACTCTTGCGATTCTGTTGGTGACCCTCGCCATGCTGGCGGCCTTCGCGGTCATCGGCGAGTCGACGGGCAACAACTTCGTGTCGCTCGGCAACTTCAAGACGCTGCTGCGGAGCATGGTCATCTCCGGGGTGATCGCGCTCGGATTGACCCCCCTCATGATCGCGAGGGGCCTGGACCTGTCGTTCGGCTCCAGCCTGTCGTTCAGCTCGGTCATCACCGCGCTGCTGTATACCAACATGGGCGTCAGTCTCTGGATCGCCTTGGTCGTCGCAGTGCTGGTGTGCGTCCTGGTGGGGATAGTGAACGGCGTGTTCATCGTGAAGCTCAAGCTCATCCCGCTGCTGTTCACCCTGGGGATGCTGTTCATCCTGAGATCGCTGGCGCTGTACGCCGCCACCATCGGGGAGGAGGGCGCCGTCGGACACGGCTCGCAGGGATTCATGATCCTCGTGATGAGCGACGAGTTGTACGGCTTCTACACCGGGTCCTTTCTGTTGGTTCCCCTCATGTTCTGGGTGCTCGTCGTGCTGGTCGTCGTCTACTGGCTGACGATGGACTACACCAAGCTGGGAGCATGGATAAAGGCGATCGGGGGCAATCCGGAAATCGCCACCATCTTCGGCATCAGGACCGACCGCATCCTGATGCTGCTCTACGCCTCCGCCGGGTTCCTGACCGGTATCGCCACCATCATGATGGTCTCGGCGTCCGGGGTCGGGTCTCCGTTCTTCGGCGACACGATGCCGCTCCGAACGCTGTCGGCGGTTCTGATCGGAGGGGTGGCCCTGACCGGAGGCAGCGGCAACGTGTTCGGCACGGTGCTCGGTACGGTCGCCATCACCGTGCTCTACAACGGACTTGCCACCATGAATGTCGGCTCGAACTACATCCTGGTCATCCAGGGTCTCATGCTGGTTGTGATCGTAGCTGCGTATGCCTGGCGTGACCGGCGGCAGGTTGCAAGTGACTGACACATCCGCGTCCGGGATCAGGCCGACAGCCCGAAGCGCATTGCACCTGTTGAATGCGAAGTCCGTCCTACCGGTTCTGACCCTGTTCTACGTCGTGATGATCGCTGCCTTCTCGCTGGCCAACCCCATCTTCATCAGCGTGGGGAACATCGGAAGCATCATTCTCAACCTCGGCATTCCAGGCATCGTTGCGATCGGCTTGACCTTTGTCGTGCTCTCCGGGCACGTCGACCTCTCGGTCGGCTCGATATTCGCCTTCTCCGCCTACATCACCGGGATCCTGATCCAGGAGGGAAGCGGCGTACCGATACCGGCGGCACTGGCCATAGGAGTCCTGACCGGCGCCGCGGTGGGCGCGCTCAACGGATTCGTGGTGACGGTGCTCGGCGTCAACTCGATCATCACGACACTCGGCACCATGGCGGTATTCAGGGGCCTGGCTCAGATCCTCGGCAGCAACACCTATCTCACCAGAATCGAGAACGAAGCGTTGCTGTTCCTGGGCCGCGGCTACCTGTTCGACTACCTCCCGGTGACATTCGTGTACATGGTTGCGCTCCTCATCATCTGCTCTCTGGTCCTGGGCTTCACCCGATACGGAAGACACGTGTACGCCACCGGCGCCAGCGAGATGGTCGCCAGGCTGTATGGCGTGGCGACCAGGAAGGTACAATTCTCCACCTTCGTCATCTGCGGGGTGTTCTCGGCGGTTGGCGGGATTCTGCTCATGTCACAGCTTGCGCGGGCGTCCTACACCGCCGGCGAGGATCTGACCTTCAAGGCGCTCACGGTGGTGATCCTGGGCGGCATATCGCTCTCCGGCGGGCGCGGAGCGATGATCGGAGTGCTGGTCGCGATCTTCATCGTCGGGTCCATTGCGAATGGGCTGGCGGTCGTGCATGTCCCGATCAACGCCAGGGACGCGTTCACGGGACTGGTGCTGATCGGCGCGATCGTCTTCGACTCCATACGAAACAGGAATCTGGCGGAGGCCTGACATGGCGCATCAGCAGGACGCGAAGGTGAACGCCGACGCCATTCTTGAAGTGCGCAACATCAGCAAGAGCTTCGGTGGCGTCAAGGCGGTCGACGACGTGGACGTGACGCTGCACAGGAACGAGATCATGGCGATCGTCGGCGACAATGGCGCCGGCAAATCCACACTCATAAAGATGATTTCCGGCGTCTACAGCAGGGACAGCGGCACGATCCACGTAAACGGCGAGGTCGCTCACATCGAGACCCCGATGGACGCGAAGAACTACGGAATCGAGACGGTGTATCAGACCGAGAGTCTGATCAAGATTCTGGATGCGCCCGCAAACATCTTCCTGGGCAGGGAGAAGGTGAGGGACGGCATCCTGGGACGCCTCTTCAAGGTCCTGGACTTCGACTTCATGAAGAGAGAGACCGAGCAGCTCCTCGAGCGCTTCGGCATCACGCTGATGGATATCAAGGGCGACACCCGCGACCTCTCCGGCGGGCAGGCGCAGACGGTGGCGATCGGCAGGGCCGTCTACTGGGGAGGCAAGATCCTCATCCTCGACGAGCCCACCAACAATCTCGGCGTGGTGCAGGAGAAGAGGGCGCTGGATCTCATCCGCACTCTGAGAGACGAGTTCGACATGACCATCATCGTGATCAGCCACAACCTCAAACACGTCGTAGAGCTCGTGGACCGGATCGTCGTGCTCAGAAACGGCAAGAAGATGAGAGAGCTGGTGAAGGACGATACGGACATGAACGAGATCGTGTCCCTGATCACCGGCGCGACCGAGTGAGTTAGGCGACCGGCGACGCCTCGGCGAGGATCCGCTCGGCCTTCTGCGCCTGCTCGGAGTCGGGGTGCATGGTGACGATCCGCTGCAGGTGCAGCCGTGCCAGCGGGTCGCCGCTGCGCGCCCGCTCGACCGCCTCGGCGAAGCCCTTCTCCTGGAAGCTGGTGTCCTTGTCGATCACCTCGAACTCGTAGTCGTGCCAGTAGTAGCGCAGGTCTTCCGAGCCGCTCCAGCCGGCGTAGACCTGGTCCCACGACAGCGGCTGGTGGCCGGACAGATGGGGGTCGAGCATGTGGTCGGTCACCGGGGAGCCCATGCGCTGGTAGCGGTTGTCGAGCGAGATGCGCAGCCGGTCCGGCGTCACGTTCTGAAGGGCGCCGTGGATGGTCAGGGCGTGGAAGAACAGCACGTCCCCGTGCTGATAATCGGTGGACACCCAGCCGTCCGGGTGCTCCTCCGGGTCGATGCTGAGGCTGCCGGCACCGAGGGAGAAATGGTGATCGACCACGCGGCCGACGCGGTGCGAGCCCGGCAGCACGGCCAGGCCGCCCAGGTCGCGCGGACAGTCGCCGACCGGATGCCAGCAGGAGTACACGTCCATGCTGCTCTGGAAATGGACGAAGTCCTGGTGGATGGGCGTTGTGTGCTCCGTGAACTGCGGGAACCAGATCCGCGCGATCTTGTGCGGGAACGCGAACACGGGGCCGCCGATGACCTTGGCAAGCACGTCCAGGACCTCCGGCCAGTGCCCGGCGCGGTGGAAGCTCTCCAGCCGGTACACCTGGTGGTACACGTCCACGTAGTCGAGGTCGCCTTCCGTGCAGCGCCGGTCCGGGTCGGCGATGCCGTCCATGGGATCGGTACCCGGCGCCAGCCAGCCGTTGCCGGCGATGACCTCCAGCATGTCGCGGCGCAGGGCCGTCAGCCGGCCGGGGTCGAGGAGGCCGCGGAAGAACAGGTAGCCCTCGTCGTCCATGCGCCGCCGCAGCTCAGCCGCGTCGGCCAGCGCGTCGTTGGAGGCACGAAACTCGCCAAAGCTCTCGATCATGGAGCCGATTATGCCACGAGTCCCGTTCGGTGCCGAAGGGCTATCGCGGTCCGCCAAGCAATACCTGCACGGCAAGACCGGGTACGCGGGCAAAGTGCCGCGTGTCACCGGTCACGACATCGTCGTCTCGGGACAACGCGGTCGCCGCGATGAGAAGATCCAAAGTGGGGCTTGGGAGACCCGCAGCTCTAGATTCGTGTCGACCTCTCCGAAGATGCGGGCGACCGCGAGAGTTATGGGAACGACCGGCACCGCCGGTGGCAGGCCGCGCTGCTCGGCGTGGATGGCGACCGTCGAGTCGATCAGGAGTCCCACGGGTGCCGGTGCTCGATCGGCTCTCCGGCAAGAATCTCCAACAGGTCGTCGCCAAAGCGGCCGTCCAGAACCACGGGCGGCCGCGCGCGGAGCAGACGCAGGCACTCGGACGCACGCCGTGTCTTCGTGTCAATCAGTGCATGCGGCTCGAACGGACGCCGCGGCTTCCTGTACCGTGAGGGGGACGAGCGCTACCATGGCGATCATCGAACCGGCAACTCCGTCCAGCCGTGCGGCCCCTCCGTCGCTCGACCAGATTCGCCCGAGGCTGGCCGAGTTCTGCGCCGGCCATGGGATCAGGAGAGCGATCGCCTTCGGTTCCTTTGCGCGTGGTACGCAGACCCGGAGGAGCGATCTCGACCTGGTGATCGTCATGGATACGAAGAAGCGGTTCCTCGACCGATACGACGAGGTGAACGCCATCCATGATGAGGTGCCGGGGGTGCATGTCGAGATGCTGATCTACACCGAGGACGAGTTGCGTGCCATAGCCCACCGGCCGTTCATGCGCCAGATACTGCGGGAAGGCGTCGTCGTTTATGAGTGAGGAGAAGAACCACGCCGAAGCGGTGCGGTGGCTGGAAACGGCGCGCGGTGACCTCACGACGGCGCGCGTCCTGCTCTCCAACGAGCGCTACGCGCACGCCTGCTTCCATGCGCAGCAAGCTGCCGAGAAGGCGATGAAGAGCCTGTGGTATTCGCTCGATCGTGATCCGTGGGGCCACTCGGTGCGCAAGTTGATCGATGACTTGAAGGAGCTCCACGCGGACTACTACGGCCGCTTGCAGGACATCGTTCCCATGGCCGCCGAGTTGGACCGCCTTTACATCCCGACTCGATACCCCAACGGCTTGCCGGACATCCTCCCTGACCAAGCGTACTTCGAGAGGGATGCGGAACGCGCGCTTGAGCTTGCGGAGCGGCTGATCGACCGCATCGATCATCTCCGCGGTCAGGTCAGCCCGCCGCCCTGTGAAGATTCGACGGAACCGCCCGACGCCACGCCAGCCGGCGGCCGACCTTGACACGGGGGCCGTCGCTTCTACGCTACCGGGAGAGGTTCCGATGAAGTACGAGTACGAGGAGCTGGGCAACGGCGTGGCGGTTCCGTGCCTGCACATCGACCTGGGCGGAGCGAACGGGCCGCGGGCCGGCAGGCAGATCAGGGACCGGATCTTCGAGATCGTCGACCGGGAAGGGGCTCTGCTGTTCCGCGGCGCCGGGATCGACGGCCCGCGCGGATATGCCGGGTTTCTGGCGGCGATCGGCTTCCGCCACCACTCCTACGTGGGCGGCACCGCGCCGCGCACGGACCTCGGACGCGGCGTGTACACCGCGACCGACCTGCCTCCGGACACGACCGTGATGATCCACCAGGAGATGAGCTACCTGGACGATGTCCCCGACTACGTCTCCTTCTACTGCCACGTGCCGCCCGGGAACGGCCAGCAGACGAACCTGATCGGCGACATGCGCCGCCTGTCCGCGGAGCTGCCGGATGAGCTCAGACGGAAGTACCACGGAAGGCGCGCCCGCTTGCGCCGCACGCTGCGCACCGAGGGGAGCGAGCGGGTCGTCTCCCGCAGGGAGCGGAGCTGGCAGGAGGTCCTGGGCACCGGCGACCGGAGGGAGGCGAAGGCCCTCGCCGCGCGCAAGGGCTGGGACCTGACCTGGACCGCCGACGACTCGCTGATCTTCCTGCAGGAGCCGGCACGCTTCTTCCGGCCGCATCCCGTGCACGGCGAGATGTGGTGCAGCCAGGGACTGCACTACCAGCCGACGGGCCGGCGCCTGGTCGCCGAGCGCGACGGCAGGATGGGAGACGCCCTGCGGATCGCCACGGCCATGCGGGAGGAACCGGACAGCCTGGACGCCATGGTCATGGAGGACGGCAGCGAGGTGCCGCCGGAGGACTGCGCGGCCTGGTTCGAGCTCTGCTCGGCGGCGCAGGTCGCCTACGCGCTCGGCCGGGGCGAGATGATCATCCTGGACAACATGCTCATGGCGCACGGCCGATCGACCTTCACGGGCACGCGCACCATGTACGCGGCCCTGGGCGACCGCGCGGATTGACCGCAACCGGCAGCCGGCACCCCGGGCGCTACTCCGGCACCGCGATCGTCACCGAGGCGCTTACCTCCTCTCCGTTCACGGCGTAGATCGCGTGATCGTTGGTTGAGAGCTTCACCTCGACGGTGCGCATGCCCGGGCTCAGTTCGGCGATGTGATACCACGGGCCGTACAGCCGGGCGATCTTCACGCCGTCCACGTACAGGTGGGCGTGGCCCTCTCCCATGACGTGGCCGCCACTGGCGCGCTCGGGGGCGAAGGTGAAGTTCTCGGTCGACAGCGCCACGTTCCAGCCGGTCATCGCGTCGCGGTCGACGGAGATGCCGACCGTGGGCGCCGTCGTGCCGGCCGGTACCTCGAAGGCCGTCTCGTGATCGTGAGCGCCATGGTCGTGGGCGGCGGCGTCATGCACCATGCTGCCGCTGGCGTGCTCCACCCGAACCTCTTCGAGCAGGACGCCCCAGGTCTTGCCGGGGTGATCGCGCAGATCGTGCACCACCAGGTCGAACGTGACCTGCGTGACCCGGTCGGCCAGGACGTGCAGGTCCGCCCGAACCGGGGTCAGCTCCAGGGGGACGTCGACCTGGTCGCCACCATGGACGGTGCCGCGGGCGCCTGACGCCAGGACCTCCGCCGCATCGTAACGGCCCACCGGCACGTGCTCACGTACCAGCTCGACGGTGGCGCCGTCCTTGTAGCGTGTCAGGTCGATCTCGCGCGGGGCGACCGTGATCGCCAGCCAGCCCTGGTCGGTACGGGCGCCGCGGCGGTGCACGCGGACCCCGTCCACGGTGAGCACCAACGCGGTGAAATCGTCGATCGCCTCGCGATGGTCGGTGATCAGCACGACCACCTCACCCGTTTCCACCTCGTCGGACCCGGAGGCTGAGGCCAGCGCCGCGCTCAGGACAAGCAGGCCGATCGCCAGGAGAAACATGCCGCGAGGGCACACGCCAAGACCGTGGTTCATGGTGAGGTAGTCTGCCGGGATTCGCGACGCATGCGGTGGCAGCGTTCGGTCGACCGAAAAGTATAGACTTCCCGCCATGGCATACACAAACGGCGCGTCGGCCGGGCCGATTCACGCGGGCGAGCGGTTCACGGAGGCCGAGACGAAGCGGATCATGGAGGCGTTGAGTCGCGACGGGTATTGCTTCCTGGGCACGTCGATCCTGGAGCAGGACGAGGTGGCCGCGCTCCGCGACGCCATGGAGCGCATGATCGCCGATCCCGCGATGCAGGAGGACCAGCCCGGCAACCATCGCAAGGCCAGGTCGCTGATGCGGATGTTCGAGTACGACCGCTCCTTCCGCGACCTGATCGTGCGCGAGCCGTTCGCCAGCCTTGCGGAGGAGGTGCTGGACGACCAGTGCCACGTCATGGGCCAGAACGCGCTGTTCACGGAGCCCAATCCCGACGCCACGGCCGACGGTCCGGGAGGCTGGCACCTCGACGACCTGGTGCAGTTCCCGCTGCCGCCGGAGATCCCCCGCCACGATCCCGGTGTGCCGCTGCCGTGCAATGTCATGCAGCTCTTCACGCCGCTGACCAGCATCGACTCGGTCGCGTGCGGGCCGACGCAGCTGGTGCCGCAGAGCCACTACGCGGGCCGCCGCCCGACGGTCCAGGACCGCCCGCACTTCGACGGCAACGGGCCCGTGTCGATCCTGGCCGAGCCGGGCGACGCCTACATCTTCAACAACCAGGTCTGGCACCGCGGCGCGCCCAACGCCTCGGACCGCCGCCGGCTGCTCGGCGGAGCCACCTACAGCAAGCGCTACGTCGCGCAGCGCTTCTACCCGTTCATCGACTACCACATGCCCGAGCACGTATGGGAGGGAGCCGGCCCGCGGCTGCAGCGGATGCTCGGCCGCCACAAGTCCGGCTCCTACGGCTGAGCGCTCCGGGCAGCCTCTGATGCAACGATGAGATAAGGGCGTGCCTCCGCTCGCCGTCGGCATCGTCCTGTTCTCGACGATCCTGCACGCCGGCTGGAACCTGGTCGCCAAGCAGCGCAGCGACTCGTGGGCGACGTTCCTGCAGATCCTGTTCACGATCAGCATCCCGGCCGTCCTCATCGCTGCCTGGGCCGAGCTGTTCATGAGGGGCATCCTGCCCCTCGTATGGCCGTTCCTGCTGGGGGCGAGCTGCTCGCAGGCGGTCTACTTCCTGGGGCTGACCCTGGGCTACCGCGCAGGCGACCTGGGGGTCGTATACCCGGTGACGAGGGCGCTGCCGGTGCTGTTCCTGGGCGGGTTCGACCTGGTCCGGAACCTGTCGCCGAGCGTGATGGGGTGGCTGGGGCTCGCCCTGGTCGCGGCGGGCTGCCTGATCATCTCGTCGGCCGGCAGTCCGCGCCGCGCAGGCGAGGCAGGCGTGCGGCGGACCCGCATGCTGCATGCCACGCTCGGCTGGGCGGCGGTCGGCGCCGCCGGCACCGTCGGCTACACGGCATTCGACAAGCTGGCGGCCGAGGCGCTGTTGCGCGCGTACGGCGGCGGGCTGATCGACGCCATCCAGTACGGCCTCTGGGAGTTCGTCCTCACGACCGTCCTGTACGCGCCGCTGCTGGTCGTGGCCATGCGGGCCAGTGCCCGCAGGCGCGCGAGGTCGGAGTCGGGCGCACCCGCGTCGTGGCGGTCATGGCGGGCGTTCTTCGGCGACTGGCGCCTCGCCGCGGTGGGCTTCAGCATGTTCGCGGCCTATGCGCTGGTGCTGTGGGCCTATCAGCTCTCGGAGCGCGCCAGCTACGTGGTGGCGTTGCGCCAGTTCAGCATCGTCCTGGGCGTGGTCGCCGCCGCGGTCCTGATGCGGGAACGGGCGCCGGCGGTGCGCATCGGCGCGGCGGTCGTGATCGTGGCCGGAATCGCCCTGGTGTCGGTAGCGCCGTAGCCGCGGGCGGGGCGCCGGTCAGCCGATCAGCAGCGACTCGGCGCCGTCGATCCACACCTCCGTGCCGGTGATGTGGCGGGCGTCGTCGGAGGCCAGGAACGCCACCAGCTTGCCGATCTGCGCGGGATCGCCGGCCTTGCCCCCGGTCAGCGGAATCGAGCCGCGCGGGAACTCGGAACGGCCCGGCCGCATCTCGATACCGTCCACGTTGCGCGGGAAGGTGTTGTCGCCGATCTCGGACTCGAACCACCCGGGGCAGACGGCGTTGACCCGGATGCGCGCGGGTCCCAGCTCCACCGCCAGCTTCTTGGCGAAGGTGACCTGCGCCGCCTTGGAGGCGGAGTACACCGACGATCCGGTGACGCTGAACATGCGCGTCCCCTGCACGGAGGAGCAGATCGCGATCGAGCCGCCGGCGCGCTTGAGGTGCGGCACCGCGTACTTGACGGTGAGGAAGGTGCCCTTGAGGTTGATGTCGATGGTGGCGTCCCACTCTTCCGGGGTGATCTCCTCGACCGGCGCCCACACGCCGTTGATGCCGGCGTTGGCGAACACGATGTCCAGCCGCCCGCAGGCGGCGACCAGCGCGTCGACCGCCGCCCCCATCTGATCGGCCTGCGAGACGTCCGCGGTCAGCGCGAGCGCCTGTCCTCCGTCCGCCTCGATCTCCGCCACGGTCTGCTCGATCTGGCTGGTCGTGCGGGAGAGCACGCCCACGCTCGCGCCCTCACGGGCCAGCTCCAGGGCGGCGGCCTTGCCGATACCGGAGCCGGCGCCGGTCACCAGCGCGGCCTGTCCTTCGAACTTCATCTATCACCCTCCTGCGCCATCGACATGGATGCGGTCTGACTGGCCATGAATATAGACTATGCGAAACATGATGGACCGCCTGGGCAGGGCCCCGCCGCGATGCAGCGCAGTGAAGACGTGATCGGGCTCAGCCTGACGCCAGGCGAGGGCGCGTGGTTGGAGGCATACCGAAGCTCGCTCCGGCAGCGCCATCCGGGCAGCGTCGTGCGTATGCTCGTGTACGGGTCGAAGGCTCGTGGAGACGCCCATCCGGACAGCGACCTGGACGTCCTGATCATCGTCCGGAACGACGCGACTCATCTCAAGCGTGCTCTGCGCAGAGTCGGCTACGATCTGGCGGCGACATCGGATGCCGTGCCCTCAATCATGGCGTATACGCTCGACGAGTGGAACGAACGGAGCGCGCGGGGGTATCCGTTCCAGTGTGCCGTCGAGCGCGACGGTGTGTCGGTTCTGTGAATCGAGGCCTCGTCGTCGGCGAGTGGGTTCGGGCGCAGCAGACGCTGCGTGCAGCGGAGCTTCTCGTCCGGGAAGGCTTTCCCGAGGATGCAGTGTCGAGGACGTACTACTCGATTCTGCACGCTGCGCGTGCCGCGCTATGCGTGTGTGGCGTCGTGACCGAAAGCCACGCCGGTGCGCGCCGAATGTTTGGCAAACACCTGGTTCTTTCGGGAGCCATCGAGCGTGAGTGGGCGAGGTATCTGGGCGAGAGCCTGGATGATCGCCTCGCCGCAGATTACGACATTGGAACCTCTTGCTCGGTAGAGCAAGCACGAGAAGAGTGCACAAGAGCCGGGGAGTTCTTGTCGCGGATTCGGCGTTATCTCATCGACAACGGCTTGACCGAGAGCGAGCTGGATACCGCATGAGATCGCCTCATCATCATGAACGGCCACACACACCGCTGCCGATAGGAGGTTGAGACGAACATGAAACGCATCGCCATCGGGCAGGTCCGGCAGGAGACCAATTCCTTCAATCCCGTGCTCACCGAGCGCTCTCACTTTGAGGACTACGGACTGGTCACGGGCGCCGACATCGTCGAGCGCTACGGCGACGTCGGCGAGCTGTCCGGGTTCACGGAGCTGCCGAAGATCCTCGGCAGCCCGGTGGAGTGGGTCGGCCTGTGCCGGGCGGTCACCTGGTCGGGCGGGCCTCTGGCCGCCGGGCTACTGGCGGAGCTGATCGAGATGGCCGTGCAGCCGCTGCGCGCGGGCGCGGTGGACGGGGTGCTGCTCTCCCTGCACGGGGCGCAGTCGGCGGTCGACGACCCCGACGTGTCGGGCCGCGTGCTGGAGGCGATCCGCGCGGCGGTCGGTCCCGGGACGCCGCTGGTGGCGACCCTGGACCTGCACGCCAACCTGACGCCGCTGATGGTGCGCTCGGCGGACGTGCTGGTCGGCTACCACACCCATCCGCACGTCGACGAGGACACCACCGGCGCACGCGCCGCCGTGGTGCTGGCGCGCCTCCTGGAAACGGCCGAGCGGCCGGCGGTGAGCGCCTGGAAGATGCCGATGGTCCACAACGGCGACGGCCGCTCCACCGACCGCGGCATCCAGCGCGACCTGTGGCGCCGCATCGTGGCGGCCGAGGGGGCGGACGACGTCGCCTCCATGGGGCTGTACCCCGTGCAGCCGTGGCTCGACGCGCCGCACCTGGGCTGGACCTTCTACCAGGCGTACTGGGGCGCCGAGCCGCCGATGGATCCGCAGGCGGTCGCGCGGGAATGCTGGGCGACGCGCGCCTACTCGGAGGCGGAGCGGTTCGTCACCCCCGACCGGCTGGTGGTGGCGGCGCGGGCTATCGACGGCGGGCCGGTGGCGGTGTCGGAGTTCCACGACTCCACCAACAGCGGCGCGCCCGGCGATAGCACACGCCTGCTGGCCGCCCTGCTGGCCGATCCGGTAGGCGAGGGGGGCGCGCTGGCCTTCTGCGTGGACCCGGAGTCGGTCGACCGCTCCACGCGAGCGGGCGTCGGCGCCACGGTGGACCTCAAACTGGGCGGCAAGCGTGACCCGTACTCGGAGCCGCTGACGGTGACCGCGCGCGTTGAGAGGCTGGGCACGCTGGCCTACCGGCTGAGCGGCCACGGCGGCCACAACTTCCCGGTCGACATGGGGCGCATGGCGCGCATCCGTGCCGGCGAGCTCACCGTCGTGCTGGTGGAGAAGAGCGGCCCCGGGAGCTCGCCGCTCCTCTACGAGGCGGCGGGCGCCGATCCGCGGGACTTCAAGATCGTGCTCGCCAAGAGCCCGGAGGGATTCCGCAACGACTACGAGCCGTTCGCCGCCGGCATCCTGTTCTGCGCCGCACCCGGCTCCGCGTCACCGTACCTGGAGGAGTTCCGGTTCACGCAGACCACCCGGCCGCTCTACCCGTGGGACGACCTGACCGGCATGGAGCAGGCCGGCTGGGCCGGTCCCATGGACGTGCAGGGCAGGTCCTGATCGAGCTCTGACAGCCGCCATGGGCCTGATCATCAGGCCGCGAGTGCGCCGGCAAGACCACGCTCCGAATCGTCAGGCGAGCTGGAGGACGCGCCAGCGGTCGTAGTAGGGGAGCAGGGTCTCGGGCAGGTTGGCGCGGACGTCGTCGCGCAGCCGCCAGCGCAGGCGCTCGTCGACCGGTTGCGGCTTCGCATCCGGGTCATGCACGCTCCAGCCGGCGGATACGGTCAGCCGCTCGGTGTCTCTGCGGTTGAGTCCACGGTGGATGGTGTCGCCCGACCAGAAGACGGCCTGGCCCGCCTTGAGCCTGATGCTGTGCTGGCCGGGGATGTCGTCGTGACGTGTCTCCAGCAGGCAGCGCCGTTCGTGCGGCGTCCGGTAGCGGCAATGGCTGCCGGGCACGAGCTGCAGGCTCTCGTCGTCGACGGTGGCGAGGTGCCAGCGCCAGGTCGTGCGGGGCTTGCCCAGCACCGCCATCTCGGCGTCGTAGTCCAGGTCGCGTTCCTGCTTGCCCCAGTCTCGATGCCAGCCGATCGAGTAGTGGGAGTGGTAGGGGTTGGTGAAGATCAGGATCGACCCCATGGTCAGGTCGGTGCCGATGAAGTGGTGGACGTAGGCCATGGCCGGACGGGACATCAGGTATTCGGCGAACACCGGCTCGTCGAACTCCGGCGCCAGCAGGCCGCGGATGGCCCAAGGCTCGGTGTTCTGCTCGGTGGCCCAGTGGGTATAGACGTCGACCTGTCCTGACCGGACCTTGTGCTTGACGCGGCGCGCCGCGGCGGCGAGCTCGTCGAACATGCCGGGCTCGACGGCGTCATCGGCGATAAAGTAGCCGTCGGTCTCGAACTGCTCGGCCTGCTGGCGGGTGGGCACGGGAGCCTCCTCCGGCAACGCTACCACACCGGCTGACGACGCACGCGCCCGTCGTGCTCGGGCTCAGGGTACCGCCCGGGCGATGGAGGCGGCGACCTCGTCGATCAAGCGCCGCAGAGCGGCGCCGGGCAGATCGGCGATGTCGTTGCGCGGATGGTCCGTCGCGAGGCGCGACTCCGAGATGATCCGTCGGGCCTGATTCTTGGTCAGCGCCTTTCCCCGTCTCCTGCACCACGTGATGAGCGATTCCCGCCACGCGGTGAGCAGGCGGGACCGGGGCCGGGCGAGGATCCCGTGCAGCACGTGGATGAGCGCGTCATCCTCGCCATCCGGAGGCTTGCGCTTCAGGACGACCGTGCCCACGTTCCCCTCCTGGAGCCGGTCGGCAACCTCGAATCGGCTTTCGATCAGGCGGCGCAGGGGATTCGGGTGCGCGAACAGGTCCGCCACCGCCCTCTGCATCGCGCAGACCGCGAGGTCCTCCGCCTGGGAGCGCAGGCAGAGCCGGACCAGGTAATCCGCGTGGTCGGGAAAGAGGCTGGCGATGACCGCGTGCCGGCAACGCTTGAGGGTGGCGGTGGACAGATAGGCTGCCAGAGGCATCCGCTCGGCGGCCGGAACCGAGGCCAAGGGTCCCTGGTCGGCGCCGACGGTGACCGCGTGCCCTGGGGCGGCGAATCCGATCAGCCGCTCGATCACGGAATCGGGAATATCCCCCGTCGACGACTCCCTGGCCGCGTGGCCCCGGGAGTAGATGCTCGCCGTCCCGGTCCAGCGCTTCGCGGCGGCGCTGCTGCGCCGTGTCGGCCGCAGCACGTACAGATCGCTGCGGTTTCCCAGCGCGGGCGCATGCCGGTATTTGTTGAATCCCGGCTCGACGGCTTCGACGACCAGGCGGAGCTCTCCGACCACGGCCTGGACCTTGAGTGCGAGCGTTGCCTGCTGCTCGCCGACTCCGTAGGAGGCGCAGATCCGTGAGAAGGCGCGTTCGTTCAGAGCCTGGATGCCGCGCAGGAGAAAGAGCTTCATGCCGGCCGGGGTGTACGGCGGATCGGTGAAGACCAGGTCGAACCGGGCGGTGAGGCTGCGCGGAAGCTCCAGCCGCAGGTCGGCGAAGAAGGTCTCGATCGGCCAGCCGTGCCGCCGGCGGACGTCACCGACGAACTCCAGCACTCGCTCGTCCACGTCAGCCACGGCGATGTCGGTGCCGGGCGCGAGGCGGGCGAGGGCAAGCGAGGTCAGGTCGTGGTCGCCCAGCAGCAGCACCGACGCGCCGGTCAGGTCGAACCGTTGCGACAGGAACAGCGCCCGCTTCACCACGGTCACCGCGGTGGCGGCCACCTGGTCAAGGTGCCGGTTCGGGCCGGGACGTCCCGTCAGGTCGGCGACCACCTCGGGCAGCAGCGGGTGCCGGTGCGCCGCTTCGTACCAGGGGTCGCGGCGGTCAGGCGGCGGGCCGAACGCCGCCACGGCCGCGTCCCGAGCCCCGTCCGTGAGGCGAACACGATCATGGTGGCGGCAGAGAAACGGTTGCAGGTGGTCGAGTATCTCCGTGACGGCCCGATGGGAGAGGCGGCACCGGGCGATCAGCTCATCGGGCGTTACCGCGTTCCCGAGCTCGTGGACCACCGCCCGAACGCGGCCGAACTCCAGTCCCCATCGGCCGCGGAGCTGCGTGCAAGCCTCCTGGAGACCGTTCATCGATCGATCACAACCGCCGCGGGGGGCGATCCCGGTCAGGAGTCGTCCGGCGGCGTGTCCAGGCCGGCAGGACGGGTCCCCGCCCAGGGGCGAGCGGACTCGAATGCGGCGGAGGCGGCGAGCACGCTCATCTCGTCCTGCATGGCTCCGACGATCTGCAGGCCGATCGGCATCCCTTCGGCGTCGAAGCCGCACGGCACGGTGGCGGCGGGGTTGCCGGACAGGTTGAACAGGTACGTGAACGGGGTGAAGCCGAAACGGCCGTGCACGACCGGCTCGCCCCCGATCGTCTGCGGATACTCGCCGATCGGAAACGCCGTGGTGGCGGTCGTGGGCGTCAGCAATAGGTCGTGTCCGGAGAAGAACCGGGCGGCGTACGCCTTGTAGCGGCCGATCTTGTTCATGCAGGTCAGGTAGTCGAGCGCCTGCGCGCGCCGGCCCTGCTCCAAGTCCTCCGTGAAGTAATCGGTGAGCTGCGCGGCCCGCTCCGGGTCGTGGAGCTGCGGGCTCCAGCGCCCGTACGCCCGGATGCAGAACATGTCCATGAAGGTGCGGAAGATCGCCTCGTGTCCGTCCGGGGCGTACTCGACCTCCTCGACCCGGGCTCCGAGCTCCTCGAAGACGCGCGCGGCGGCGCTCACCGCCGCCCGGACCTCGGGATCGCAGCCGGCGCCGCCCAGGCCGCTGGTGTCGAGCCCGATGCGCAGTCCGGCCACTCCGCGCGGCAACGCCTCCGTGAAGTCCGGCGGCTCCTCCGGAAGCGTCCCGAACTCGGCGTCGTCGGCCGGCCCGGCCAGCGCGTTCAGGAAGATCGCCGCGTCGCGGACGTCCCAGGTCATCGGCCCGACCGACGAGTTGTTGAAGACGCTGTAGGAGTGCTCGTCCACGTGCTTGCGCGGCACGCGCCCCTGCGTCGCCTTGATGCCGTAGATCCCGGACAGCGAGCCGGGGATGCGGATCGAGCCGCCGCCGTCGGAGCCCTGGGCGATCGCGGTGATGCCGGCGGCCACCGCCACCGCCGCGCCGCCGCTGGAGCCTCCGGGCGTGCGCGCGGGGTTCCAGGGGTTGCGCGCGGGGCCGGTCACCCGGTTCTCGGTGGTGCCGTTGTGGCCGTGCTCGGGGGTGTTGGTCTTGCCGGCGATGATGCCGCCGGCCGCGCGCACGCGGTCGGTGCACATCGCGCTCGATGTTGCGATCCCGTCGTCGACGAGCGACCCTTGCGAGAGCCGGAAACCCTCGACCGCTTCCAGGTCCTTGATCGGCACCGGTATGCCGTGCAGAGGGCCCAGCTCGCGGCCGTCCATGACCGCCTGCTCGGCGGCGCGGGCCTCGTCCATGGCGTGGTCGGCCATGACCGTGACGAACCCGCCGAGCGATCCGTCGAGCCGCTCGATGCGGTCGAGCGTGAACTGCATCAGCTCGACCGGCGACAATCGGCGCGTGCCGATCAGGCCGCGCAGGACGTGCGCGGGAGTGTAGGCGAGATCAAGGCTGGACGCTGGCATGGGACATGGACCTCCGAATCGCGGGTTGACCGGCCGGCTCTGTTGACGGGGGTTTCCCGCAAGCCGCCGTTATGCATTATCATGCACCATGGTAGGGCTTACCCGCGGAGCGTCTGTCGTCCTGCCATAACGCGCTCCGGAAAAAGGTTGTAGTACAGTCGGTCGAAATCGAATCATGAGTTTCTCCAGCGTCCCGCCCTCTCAGGGTTTGTACGACCCGGCGTATGAGCACGACGCCTGCGGGGTCGGTTTCGTCGTCGACGTGCACGGCCGCCGATCGCGCCGGCTGCTCGACAATGCCCTGGAGGTGCTGACCAACCTCAACCACCGTGGCGCCCTGGGCTGCGACCCGAACACCGGCGACGGCGCCGGCGTGCTGATCCAGGTCCCGCACGCGGCGCTCACGATCCTGGCGCGCGAGTCGGGGGTGGAGCTTCCCGGCGCCGGGGAGTACGGCGTCGGCATGTGCTTCCTGCCCACCGACGCCGGCCTGCGGGTGCGGATTCACCGCGTCGTCGCGGAGGTGGTCGCCGAGCAGGGGCAGACGCTGCTGGGCTGGCGCGACGTGGCGACCGACGGGTCGCGTCTGGGCCGCGCGGCGCGGGAGCAGCAGCCGCACGTCAGTCAGGTGTTCATCGCCCGCGGCCGGGGCATGGACGATGACGACGCCTTCGAGCGGCGTCTGTACGTGATCCGCAAGCTGGTCGAGAACCGGGTGCGGGCGAGCGTCCCGGAGGCCGTGGGCTGCTTCTACATCGCCAGCCTTTCGCACCGCACCATCGTCTTCAAGGGCATGCTCACCGCCTTGCAACTCCGCCCGTTCTACCCGGAGCTCGACCATCCGGCGATCGAGACGGCGATCGCGCTGGTGCACTCCCGCTTCTCGACCAACACCTTCCCGAGTTGGGACCGGGCGCATCCGTACCGCTACCTCATGCACAACGGCGAGATCAACACCCTGCAGGGCAACGAGAACTGGATGCGCGCCCGCGAGCCGCTGCTGCGCTCGGAGCTGTTCGGCGACGACCTGGCCGCCACGCTGCCGGTGATCGAGCCGTCGGGCAGCGACACCGCCAAGCTGGACAGCACCTTCGAGCTGATGGTGCTGAGCGGACGTTCGCTGGCGCACGCCTTCATGATGCTGATCCCGGAGCCGTGGGCGAACCACGAGAGCATGAGCGCGGAGAAGCGGGCGTTCTACGAGTACCACTCCTGCCTGATGGAGACCTGGGACGGACCGGCGTCGATCGCGTTCACCGACGGCCGGCAAGTCGGCGCGGTGCTGGACCGCAACGGACTGCGGCCGTCCCGGTACTGCGTGACCAGGAGCGGCCTGGTGGTGCTGGCCTCCGAGGTCGGCGTGCTCGACCTGCCGCCCGACGAGATCGTGCTCAAGGACCGCCTGCGGCCGGGCCGCATGCTGCTGGTCGACACCGAGCAGGGCCGCATCATCGACGACGCCGAGCTCAAGGCCGAGATCGCAAGCGCCGAGGACTACGGGCTGTGGCTGCGCGAGCACCTGGTGGACCTCAACGACCTGCCGTCCGGGCAGGAGCCGCCGCGCGTGTCCGGCGCTGATCTGCTGAACAGGCAGCGCGCCTTCGGATACACGTTCGAGGAACTGCGCATGATCCTGGCGCCGATGGCGCGCACCGCCAATGAGCCGATCGGCTCGATGGGCAACGACGCGCCGCCCGCGGCTCTGTCCGACGCGCCCAAGCTGCTCTACAACTACTTCAAGCAGCTCTTCGCGCAGGTCACCAATCCTCCGATCGACGCCATCCGCGAGGAGCTGATCACCGACACGATCACCACCACGGGACCGGAAGGGAACCTCCTTGAGGCGCGGCCGGATAGCTGCCGGCAGATCCGCCTGGGCAACCCCGTACTGTCCATGGAGGACCTGGAGCGGCTGCGGGCGCTGGACGGCGCCAACGGACACCGCTCCGTCACCGTGCCGATGCTGTTCCCGCCCGAAGGCGGCGGCAGTGCGCTCTCAGAAGCGCTCGAAGGGATGTTCCGGCAGGCCGACGCCGCCGTCGACTCCGGAGCGACGATGATCATCCTCTCCGACCGCGGAGTGGACGCGAAGCACGCGCCGATCCCGGCCCTGCTCGCCACCTCGGCCGTCCACCACCACCTGATCCGCGCCGGCACCCGCACCCTGGTGGGGCTCGTGGTCGAATCGGGCGAGCCGCGCGAGGTGCATCACATGGCCGTCCTGCTCGGCTACGGCGCCAGCGCCATCTGTCCCTACCTGGCCTACGAGAGCATCGATGCCGGCATCGACGAGGGGCTGTTCATCGATCCGGAGGAGGACGGCGGCAACGGGCACGGCACGGGTAATGGCGCAGGCGAGGGACACGCGCCGTCCGGCAACGGCGCGGGCGTCCATGACGAGGAGTTCCACCGCGGCGCCCGCTACAACTACCGCAAGGCGCTGTTGAAGGGCATCGTCAAGGTCATCTCCAAGATGGGGATCTCGACCATCCAGGGCTACCAGGGAGCGCAGGTGTTCGAGTCGGTGGGCATCTGCCGCGACGTGGTGGACCGTTACTTCACCGGCACGGCGGCGCGCCTGTCCGGCGTGAGCCTGGAGGAGATCGCGGCCGAGTCCGCGGCCCGCCACCTGCGCGGCTACGCCGAACGGAACGGCGGCAACGGCGCCCTGGAGGTGGGCGGCGACATCCAGTGGCGGGACGACGGCGAGTACCACCTCAACAATCCACAGACCATCCACAAGCTGCAGCGCGCCTGCCAGACCGCGGACTATGGCGTCTTCAAGGAGTACAGCGCGCAGGTGGACGCCCAGCAGGAGAAGCTGGCGACCCTCCGCGGCCTGCTGTCGTTCGAATCGCCGGGAGCGGCCGTGCCGCTGGACGAAGTGGAGCCCGCCGCCCAGATCGTCAAGCGCTTCAAGACCGGCGCGATGTCCTACGGGTCGATCAGCAAGGAGGCGCACGAGACGCTGGCGATCGCCATGAACCGGATCGGGGGCAAGAGCAACACCGGAGAGGGGGGCGAGGACCCGGCGCGCTACGTGCCCGACGCCAACGGCGACTCCCGCTCAAGCGCCATCAAGCAGGTGGCCTCGGCCCGCTTCGGGGTGACCAGCGAATACCTGGTCAACTCCAAGGAGCTGCAGATCAAGATGGCGCAGGGCGCCAAGCCGGGCGAGGGCGGGCAACTCCCGGGATACAAGGTGTACCCGTGGATCGCCGAGGTCCGCCACTCGACCCCGGGCGTCGGGCTGATCTCGCCGCCGCCGCACCACGACATCTACTCGATCGAAGACTTGGCCGAGCTCATCCACGACCTCAAGAACGCGAACAGCGACGCGCGCATCAACGTGAAGCTGGTCTCCGAGGTCGGCGTCGGCACGGTCGCGGCGGGTGTGGCCAAGGCGCACGCCGACGTGGTGCTCATCTCCGGCGGGGAGGGCGGCACCGGCGCCTCGCCCGTGACCAGCATCAAGCACGCGGGGCTGCCGTGGGAGCTCGGCATCGCCGAGACGCACCAGACCCTGCTGCTGAACGACCTGCGCAGCCGCATCGTCGTGGAGGCCGACGGCCAGCTCAAGACCGGGCGCGACGTCGTGATCGCGGCGCTGCTCGGGGCCGAGGAGTTCGGCTTCGCCACCGCGCCCATCATCGTCATGGGCTGCATCATGATGCGCGTCTGCCACCTGAACACCTGCCCGGTCGGCGTCGCTACCCAGGACCCGGACCTGCGCGAGAAGTTCACGGGCGACCCCGCGCACGTGGTCAACTTCATGCATTTCGTCGCGGAGGAGGCGCGCGAGCTTATGGCGTCGCTCGGCTTCCGCACCTTCAACGAGATGGTGGGGCGCGTGGACTGCCTGGAGCCACGGCGGGCCATCGGCCATTGGAAGGCCCAGGGCATCGACCTCACCCCGCTGCTGCACCGGCCGGAGGTGGACGAGTCGGTCGGCACCTACTGCCGGATCGCACAGGACCACGGCCTGGAGAAGGCGCTGGACAACACGGCGCTGCGCGACCTGGTGCTGCCCCGGCTGGACCGGGGCGAGCAGGTGACCGAGTCGTTGCCGATCACCAACTCCGACCGCGTGGTCGGGACCATCATCGGCAGCGAGATCACCCGCCGCCACGGCGCGGCGGGGCTGCCGGAGGACACGGTCACCCTGGCGTTCAACGGCTCGGCCGGCCAGAGCTTCGGCGCCTTCATCCCGCGCGGGATGACGCTGGTCCTGGCCGGCGACTCCAACGACTACATCGGCAAGGGGCTGTCCGGGGGCAAGATCATCGTCAAGCCGCCGTCGGGCAGCACCTTTGCACCGCAGGAGAACATCATCGTCGGCAACGTCGCCTTCTACGGCGCCACCAGCGGCGAGGCATACGTGTCCGGCGTCGCCGGCGAGCGCTTCTGCGTCCGCAACAGCGGCGCGTCCGCGGTGGTGGAGGGCGTCGGCGACCACGGCTGCGAGTACATGACAGGCGGCCGGGTCGCCGTGCTCGGGGCCACCGGGCGCAACTTCGCCGCCGGCATGAGCGGCGGCATCGCCTACGTGCTGGACATCGACGGCGAATTCCGCCTGAACTGCAACACGGAGATGGCCGACGTGCTGGCGCTGGAGGCGGAGGCGGATGTCGAGGAGTTGCGCGTGATGGTGGAGCGCCACCTGCGGTACACCGGCAGTCCGCGCGCCGCGCAGGTCCTGGACGGCTGGGCGGAGATGATCCCCCGCTTCGTCAAGATCTATCCCCGCGACTATCGGCGCATGCACGAGGCGGTGGCGCGGGTGCAGCGGGAAGGCCTCACCGGCGAAGCGGCGGTCATGGCCGCCTTCGAAGAGAACGCCCACGACGTGGCGGCCCGCATTTCGGGGAACTGACCGCGCCTGCCGCGGTCGCACGAAACCATGGGAAAACCGACAGGGTTCAAGGAAGTAGAGCGTCACCTGCCGCCGGACCGCGCCCCCGCGGAGCGCATCGGCGACTGGCTGGACTTCCACGGCCACGCCCCGGAGGAGCAGCTCCGCTCGCAAGCGTCGCGCTGCATGGACTGCGGGACGCCGTTCTGTCACACCGGCGCGGGCCGCGCCGACACCCGGCAGACGGTGGGTTGCCCGCTGACCAACCTGATCCCGGAGTGGAACGACCTGGTCTACCGCGGGCTGTGGCACGACGCCCTGCACCGGCTGCACAAGACCAACAACTTTCCGGAGTTCACCGGCAAGGTGTGCCCGGCGCCGTGCGAGTCGGCCTGCGTGCTGGCGATCATCGAGCCGGCCGTCACCATCAAGAACACCGAGTGGTCGATCATCGAGCGCGGCTTCGAGGAGGGGTGGGTGCGCCCTCAACCGCCGGCGGTCCGCACCGGCAAGCGGGTGGCGGTGGTCGGCTCGGGACCCGCCGGGCTCGCCTGCGCTGACCAGCTCAACAAGGCCGGCCACCGGGTGACCGTCTACGAGCGCGCCGACCGCATCGGCGGCCTGCTCATGTACGGGATCCCCAACATGAAGCTGGAGAAGCACCTGGTCGACCGGCGCGTGCAGCTCATGCGTGAGGAAGGAGTGGAGTTCAGCACCGGCGTGGAGGTGGGCCGGAACCTGTCGGGGGCCGACTTGCGTACGCAGAGCGACGCGGTCGTGCTCTGCTGCGGCGCCACCAATCCGCGCGACCTGCCGATCCCGGGCCGCGAGCTCGACGGCGTCCACCAGGCGATGGAGTACCTGACGGTCAACACCAAGTGGCTGCTGGACGGCGAGCAGGGGCGGCCGCGCATCGACGCCGCCGGCAAGGACGTGCTGGTGATCGGCGGCGGCGACACGGGAACCGACTGCGTGGGCACGGCCATGCGCCAGGGCTGCACCTCCATGACCCAGATCGAGATCGTGCCGGAGTTCCCGCCGGAGCTGCCGTGGCCGGAGTTCGGCCGCACCTCGACGCCCGACTACGGGCAGGAGGAGGCGGCGGCCGCCTTCGGCACCGAGCCGCGCCGCTACAGCGTCACGGCGCAGCGCTTCACCGGCGACGCCGCCGGCCGCGTGCAGCAGGTCCACCTGGTGGACGTGGAGTGGAGCCAGGGCAAACCGACCCCGGTCCCCGGCAGTGAGCGGGCGATCCCCGCCGGCCTGGTGCTGCTGTCGATGGGCTTCCTGGGGCCGGAGAGCCCCTTGCTGGACGAGCTTCGCATCGACCGCGACGACCGCTCCAACGCCGCCGCCGAGTACGGCCGCTTCACCACCAACGTGGATGGCGTGTTCGCGGCCGGCGACGTGCGCCGCGGCGCCAGCCTGGTCGTGTGGGCGATCATGGAAGGTCGCGGCGCCGCCCGCGAGTGCGACCGCTACCTGATGGGCTCCACCCTGCTGCCGTAGTCGCATCACCGAGGCGCTGCCGGAGTTGCCCCCGGTCGGCTGACCCGGAGCGCGGTGGGCCGAGCGCCGCCTCAGAGTCCGGCCTGACGGGCCGCGGTTTCGGTGTGGCGGCGGAACTCGTCGAAGGAGCAGCTTCCGTACGACTGTGGGCAGGCGAAGGTCTGTTTCGTGCGCAGTAGGTGCGCGCGCGACTCGTTGAGGCCGAGGTCGCGGGCGATGAACTGCCCCCAGGTTCCGAGCGCGGCCTTGTGCTCGCCGCTGTACCGGACCAGAGATGCGGCGTAGCTAGTCGGGTACACCTGCAGGAAGTGCGGGGTGGCGTTCAGCCACGACCCGGTGCCGATGCGGGTGACGTGCGGGGCCCTTGCCTCGACGTCGGAGGAAAGCTCCAGCATCCACGCCGCCACCCGCCGGCGGTCGCCGAAGGGCGAGTCGGGGGGCACGTGGTTCTGGATGTGGATCTCGGCCACGTCATCCCGGGGCTCGCGCCAGTGCGGGGGGAAAGCCGGCTTGCCGACCGTGTAGCGGAAGCAGCCGAACCAGCGCAGCTTCCGGTGCGCGGCCAGCATCGCGCGGTGCCCGCCGCCTCCCAACTCGCGATCCTCCGCTGCTTCCTCGGCCAGATACCACGGTTCGAGCGCCTCCATCGCCGCCTTCACGAAGGACGCGGCGTCATCGCGCGTCGCGTAGCGGGCGGCGATCCCGATTGTCAGCGCCGAGAACTCGCTCCAGAGTGGATTCGTGACGGCCTGCGGATTCTGCGGCACCGCCCGCGCCCGCCACGGCAGGAACCGCCAGATCATCGTCCAGTCGAACAGCCCCGACTCCAGGCTCCTGATGCCCATCTGTCCCATCTGGAACACGTGCCAGAGGCAGAGCGCGGTGATGTCGCGCTTCAGCCGGCGCAGCCGCTGCCGGGTCGCCTCGTCGTGATGATAGGACCAGCTATAGATCACCGCCCCGACGGTAGCAGGCCGCCGCGCGAAGATGCGAGCGCATCGCCCGATGAGTGTCATTCTGGCGGCGCTGGTGCCCTCGCGACTACACTCGCCCTCGATGAGATTCAGCGCGCAACAGATCGAGCGTTTCCGCCGCGACGGATTCCTGACCGTGCCCGGCTTCTACGGCACGGACGAAGTCGCCGCGCTGCAGGCCGAGGTGGAGCGCTTCAAGCGCGAGGGGCTGGTGCGCAACGTCGCCACGGACGGGGACGGCACGACCCACTCGACCACCAAGGCCAACCTCCAGCTCATCCCGCTGTTCGACAAGAGCGACCTGGTCCGGGCGCTGCCGTTCGACGCGAAGGTGGTGGAGGCCGTGGGCCAACTGATCGGCGACCCGTTCCTGCTGCACCTGGATCAGATGTTCCTCAAGCCGGCCCGCCACGGCGTCGGTACGGCCTGGCACCAGGACAACGCCTACTTCAAGATCGCCGATCCCCTGCGCGGCACGGCGATGTGGATCGCCATCCACGACGCCACGCTCGCCAACGGCACCCTGCACCTGATCCCCGGCAGCCACCGCGAGCGCTACGAGCACCGCCGCGACCTCGACTCCGACCACCACATCCGCGCCTGGCCGCCCGAGGAACGGGCCGCGCCGATCGAGCTGGAAGCGGGCGGCGTCGCCTTCTTCTGCTACGGCACCGCCCACTGCACCCGTGCCAACACCACCGACCGCGAACGGGCCGGCATGGCGTTCCACTTCCTGCACGCCGACTACGCGGCCCCGGACCTGGTAGAGGGCGACCGCCGCACCCGTCCCTACATGACCGGCGCCCGCGCCACCGGCGGCCACGCGGAGTACGGCGTCGAGGTCGCAGGCACCTGGGAGCGGGAAGTGGAACGGGTGAACGGCGCGCTGGACCCTGGTTGTGGGGCGACCAAGTCTCCGTAGCGGGGGCCGCTGCGCTCGTGTATCCTCGTCTCGATGTCTGAGCGGTCTCAATCCGTCATTGCCGACGCGCTCGCGTTGCCGCCCCTTGAGCGGGCGGAGGTGATCGATCGGCTCTACCAGAGTCTCCGATCTGACCGCGAGAGGGAGATCGAGTCGGCCTGGGCAGAGGAATCCGAACGGCGGATTGATGCCTATCTCGCCGGCCATGCGGACACCGTCCCGTACGAGCAGATCAAGAGACAACTCTCTCAACCGTGACGGTTGAGTTCCTGCCGCAGGCCCGAACAGAGTGGGCCGAAGCCATCTCTTTCTACAACGAGCAGCGCTCCAACCTCGGATACGAGTTCGCCATTGAGGTCGATCGGGCCGTAGATCGGATCCGGCAGCATCCCTACGCTTGGACTCTGATAGCGACACGCACGAGACGCGCGCTCGTCGATCGATTCCCGTACGGCATTCTCTACTATGTTCACGGGGATACGATTGTCGTCACGGCGGTAATGAACCTGCGCAGGAAACCTCGCGCGCTGGATTGATCAAATCGGCAACACCATGGATATGCAGGAGGAGGCAGGCATGGCGGCACTCGGTGACGAGCAGGTTGCGTTCTTTCGTAGATTCGGCTTCCTGATCTTCCATCAGCTGTTGGGCGCCGACGAGATCGAGACGATCGCGCGCGAAGCGGAAGTCGCCATCGAGGAGATCTATCAGGGCCGGGACGGCGGCAACCGGGGCAGGTGGGCACCGCTCCAGCGCCCGTCGACCCCGTTCAGCGCCGCCCTGCTCGAGGACCCGCGCTTCTACGGAACGGCCACCGAGCTGTTCGATGAGAGCCTCATCGGCCTCATGTCCGACATGCTGGTGTGGCTTGGCGACACGGGCTGGCACCGCGACCAGGATGTGCCCGGCAACACCGGACTGAAGTTCCTCTACTACTTCGACCCGCTTACGACGGAGACCGGCTGCCTGCGCGTCGTGCCTGGCTCCCATCTTGAGCTGGATCGGAACGAGGTCGGCGAAGTCGAGCCGGTTCGCCTGACTGCGGGCCAGGAACACTACATGCAGATCGTGAGCGAGCTCGCCGGCCCGCGCCACGCCGAAGTGGCACCGGACCAGACGCTGCTGCCGCCGGTGTCCGTGGAGACCATCCCCGGTGACGTGATCGTCTTCGCGTTGCCGCTGCTCCACGCCAGCTTCGGCGGCGCTCCCAACCGGCGCATCGGCTCCAGCATCTACTGGGCTCCGTCAGGAACGCCGGAGCTTGCCGAGGCCCGGCGCCGCGAGGCGGGCATCATTCAGAGCAACCATCACAGGATGTTCAACTACCCGCCCGAGGCGCCGTTCGCGCACCCCGACTGGATCGCCGGGGCCGCGGGCAATCCCGTGCGAGAGCGATGGGTGGCGTGCCTGCGCGACCTGCAGTGGATCCCGCGGCGGGTGTGACTCGAGCGGCACATCCGGCAACATCATGGACATGTCGACTATCGCACCGTACGGCACGTGGAAGTCGCCGATCACCGCCGACCTGATCGTCCAGGACGCGGTGCAGCTCGGGTCGATCCAGCTCGACGGCGAGGACGTGTATTGGACGGAGATGCGTCCCGCCGAGGGCGGACGCACCGTGATCGTGCGGCGCACACCGGACGGCGCGGCGCAGGAAGTGACGTCGGCGCCGTTCAACGTGCGCACGCGGGTGCACGAGTATGGCGGGCTGTGCTTCTGGGTCGCGGACGGCGTGGTGTGGTTTGCCAACTTCGCCGACCAGCGGCTCTACCGACAGGAGCCGGGCGCGGCGCCGGTGGCCATCACTCCCGAGGGCGTGGACCTGCGCTACGGCGACGGCATGGTGGACGGCGCGCGGGGCCGCCTGGTATGCGTCCGCGAGGACCACCGCGACACGGGGCGCGAAGCGGTCAATACCGTCGTCGCGGTGGACCTGGCCGCCGGCGGCGCCGGCGAGGTGCTGGTGTCCGGCAGCGACTTCTATGGCTACCCGGCGGTGAGCCCGGATGGCACCGTGCTGGCGTGGCTGGCATGGAACCATCCGCACATGCCGTGGGATGAGAGCGAGCTGTGGGTGGCCGACCTGCGAGCCGGCGGCTCGGTCGCCGGGCCACGGAAAATCGCCGGCGGGCGCGGCGAGTCGGTGTTCCAGCCGGAGTGGTCCCCCGACGGCGTGCTCCACTTCGTCTCGGACCGGAGCGGCTGGTGGAACCTGTGCCGCTGGCGGGACGGGCAGTGCGAGGCGATGGCGCCGATGGAAGCCGAGTTCGGGGCGCCGGCATGGCAACTCGGCACCCGCACCTACGCCTTCGAGTCGGCCGGGCGCATCGTCTGCCGGTACGTGCAGGAAGGCCGCTGGCACGTGGCGGCGCTGGATACGCGGAGCAGGCGGCTGACCCCGGTCGAGACCCCATTCACCGAGCCGGCGCGCGGCGACATCAAGGCTGCCCGCGGCCGGGTGGTGATGGTCGCTGCCTCGGCGAGCTTCCCCAGTTGCCTGGTGTCGCTGGATCTCGACAGCGGCCGGATCACCCGGTTACAGGAGTCGCAGAAGGTCGCGATGGACGAGGGGTACCTCTCCGCCCCGCGCCCCCTCGCGTTCGAGACCACGGACGGCAACATCGCGCACACCCTGTACTACCCGCCGCGCAACCGTGACTTCGCATGCCCGCCGGAGGAGCGGCCGCCGCTACTGGTGATGAGCCATGGCGGGCCGACCAGTGCGGCCTCCACCGCGTTGAGCCTCGCCACCCAGTTCTGGACCAGCCGCGGCATCGCGGTGGTGGACGTGAACTACGGCGGCAGCACCGGCTACGGCACCGCCTACCGGCGCCGGCTCAACGGGAAGTGGGGGATCGTTGACGTGGACGACTGCGTCAACGCCGCCCTGCACTTGGTGCGCGCCGGCGAGGTGGACGGCGACCGGCTGCTGATCACCGGCGGCAGCGCAGGCGGCTACACCACGCTGGCCGTGCTGACCTTCCGCGACGTGTTCCGCGCCGGCGCCAGCTACTACGGGCTGAGCGACCTCGAAGCGTTTGTCCAGGAGACCCACAAGTTCGAGTCGCGCTACCTGGGCTCCCTGGTAGGTCCGTATCCGGAGCGCCGCGACCGCTACCGGGAGCGCTCACCGATCCACCACACCGATCGTCTCTCCTGTCCGATCATCCTGCTGCAGGGCCTGGAGGATCGGGTCGTGCCTCCGAACCAGGCCGAGAAGATGCTCGACGCCATGCGCCGGAAGGGCCTGCCCGTCGCCTACCTGCCGTTCGCCGGCGAACAGCACGGCTTCCGCAAGGCCGAGAACGCGAAGCGTGCCCTCGAAGCCGAGCTCTTCTTCTACTCCCGCATCCTCGGCTTCACCCCGGCCGACGCGATCGAACCGGTAGCGATCGAGAACCTCTAACGCGCCACCGACGCCGGCGCGACGGTGGCGGCTTCCAGGAGGCGGGTGCCGCACAGGGCGTCGGTGATGGCGTCGACGAACTCGGGGACGTCGTCGGGGACGTCGTCGGGGACGCGGCCGGTGACGATGCTGCCGTCGATCATCGCCGGCCACCCGAAGTCGTAGCGCGCGCCCATGGTGATCACGTCGTCGCGGCACGCGGTGAAACCGGCGATGCGGCGGCCGTCCACCAGGTCGGCGGCGGCCAGCACCAGCGGGCCGTGGCAGATGGCCGCTACCACCTTGCCGGCCTCGGCAGCGCGCCGGCACAGCTCCACCGGCGAGCCCTCGTCCAGGCAGTTCCAGGGGCAGAAGGCGCCGGGAATCATCACCGCGTCGAAGTCGTCCAGGCCCAGATCGGCGATCGGCACCACGGGATAACGGGTGTCGTCCAGCTCCTGGAACGGCACCGACATGCCGAAGTTGCCCATGACCGCCTGCACGCCCAGCATCGGCGGCCGTGCCACCACCGGCGCCGGGAAGGTGCCCAGGATCACCCGCGCGCCGCGCTCGTCGAACTCCATCGCCGGCACGCACAGCTCGACGTCCTCGAAGTCTTGGCCGGCGACGATGACGATGCGCTTGCCCGCGAGCAGACCGGCGGTCGGATCCTCCCAATCCGGCTGGAAACAGCGGGCCAAGGCACGCACGAAGCGCGGCGTGGCGTCGCTGTCGCGGCCCGTGATCAGGTTGCCGTCGACCACCACCGGCTCATCGACGAACGAGCCCAGGCGGGACAGGAACGGGCGCACGACCCGGTAGCCGGTGACCCGCTGGCCGTCGATGATGCCGGCGCTCATCAGCACCATCTGGCCGCACTCCAGCGCGCCGACCAGCACGCCCCGCTCCCAGGCATCGGCCACGAATCCGGTCACGGCGGGATCGACGCGCAGCACGTCGGCGGAGTGCCCGCCCAGCACGATCAGCGCATCCAGCTCCCCGACCGCCTCGGCCGTGAGCTCCGCCTGATCGCGGAACACGAGCGAGGTGTAGCGGTCGCCGCGAGCCATCGTCGGAATCGGGTCGAGGCGCAGTCCGAAGGTGCCCTGCACGGTGTCCGAGGTGGCGGGGCGGGTCATCTTCCAGCCCACCTCCGGCCAGCCGATCACCAGGTTGCACACCCGTGCCCCCAGTTCGCTGAGGTACAGGTTGAGGTAGTAAGCCTGGAAGTCGCTGAACTCCGGGCCCGCCAGCAGCCCGACATGCCTGCCGGCCAGCGGCCCGCTCTTGAGTCTCGCCGGTGCATCATCCATAGAGGACAGCATAGCCGGTGCGCGTTGCGAAATCGCTCGCCACGCGTGTCTCAACGAGGCCTGCGGCGTCGCAAACGACGCGATCTCAGTTGTTGACAAAATGCACACAATGGATGAAGATTTGCCGTGAGTACCGGCTTCGATTGGAGTCTCGACAAGAACCGTCAACTCGCTGAGCAACGGGGAGTCTCATTTGAGCGAGTCATCTCGGCGATCGAGCGGGGCGGCTTGGTGGACGTGGTGGAACACCCGAACCAAGGACGGTATCCCGGACAGAAGGTCTACGTCGTGGACATCGAGGGATACCTCCACCTCGTACCGTTCGTGACCGGTACTGACGGCACGCGGTTCCTGAAGACGATTATCCCGAGCCGGAAGGCGACCCGCGACTATCAGAGGAGGCGATCATCGTGAGCGGCGAACTGAACGCCGAAGAGCGTGAGGTCCTGGAACAGTTCGAGCAGGGTGAGTTGCGTCGCGCTGCTGGAGCTGAGCTTGAGATCGAGACAGCACGTCAAGCGGCCCGCAACACCTTCAACAAGACTCGGAGGGTCAACTTGCGGGTCACCGAACGCGACTTCAACCTCGCCCATGCACGGGCGCGAGAAGAGGGCATTCCATATCAGACGCTCCTGTCGAGCGTTATCCACAAGTACCTGTCAGGCAGGCTGAAGGAGCGGACGTAGGCGAGGGAGCGGCGAAGCACGTCGAGACCCGGTGGGCGGCCCCTGTCGCGGGGCGGCACGGAAGTCACCAGATGGAGGCGCGGTGCCAGGTCCTGCAGCACCGCGCGTAGGCATGTCCGCCCGTGACGAACATCTCCACGCCGGTGCAGTCGGGCCGAGTGGGGTAGACGCGGCCGGTCAGCGCTGCGCGGCGGTTGCCGAACGCTTCGACCACGGAGCGGTCCAGGAAGACCGTCAACGTGAGTGGCTCGCCCGGCGCCAGGGACAGCGGTGCATCGTGCACGCCACGGCCGACGTCCGGGTGCAGGCTGGTGCGGATGCGGTCCAACCGGAGCACCTGCTCATCCCGATGCCAAGCGACGGTCGTCTGCTCCTCGCTTCCCGGTGACCGACAGATGCGAAGGCCGACCGACGCGGCGTGCCGCACATCGATCTCGGCCTCGATCTCAAGGCAGTCGCGGTCCGCGCCGTCGAGGAGAAACGGACTGCCCGGGGCCAGGTCCACGCCGGTGACCTCGGCGTCCGGAGCGGTGGCGGCGCGGACCTCCCGGGGCAGGTCGATGCGGAGTTCGTCGTCCTCGACCGAGAGGGCGCGCGGCAGCGACATCATGCCGGCCCAGCCGGCCTGCAGGGAGGCGTCGACGGGGCGGTCCTCGCGGATCCAGCAGAACAGCAGGTGGCGGCCGTACGCGTCGCAGAGCGTGCGGGCGGAGTCGAACTGAGGGCCGTGGTCCACGAGCTGGCGCCGTCGCGCTACGAAACGGTGGTCGCGGTAGTCGCCGATCAGGGCGACGGTACAGCCGTCGGAGAAGAGCATCACGTGGCGGTCTCCGGACGGGAAGAAGTCGGGGACCAGCCAGCGCTCGCCGGGGACCGTGCCTTCGCAGAAGGGGTGCAGATATTCCCACGTGATCAGGTCGGTCGAGCGGTACAGGAACGTCAGGCCGGCAGATCCGTCCTTGTAGGCGCCACCGAGCAGCAAGTACCAGGTGTCAGCGTCGGCGGCGGGTGGTCCCAGTGCAGCAGGTGGGTGCTGACCGCGGGGCCCCACTCGGGGTCGCAGGCCGAAGGCGCCCACGTTCTTGGGGTCGTACTGGTAGAAGAGGTGGTAGCGCCCGCGGTGATGGATCGTGCCGTTGGGGTCCTGGATCCACCCGGAGGGCGGCAGGAAGTGGAAGCGCGGGCGGTAGCGGTCGTCGATCGCGGCCGGGCCGCTAGTCCTCGGTGACGTACTGAACTAGGTGCCGAAGCGCAGCCAGGAGGCGGCGAAGCAAGCTAAGGGAGGTGGCCTACGCGCCGACGCTGCAGCAGGCTGAACGCCGCCGGCGAACATTTCAGAGCTGGGCGCGCGGCGCGGGGCTGCAGCGAGCCGCCGAGCTGATCGAGGAGGGCTGGGAGCGAATGGTGAGCTACTAAGGGTATCCACGAGCTCATTGGCGGCACCTGCGGCCGACCAACGTTATCGAATCACCGTTCGCGGCGTTGGGGTTACGGACGGACGCCAGTCAAGCGGTTCAATAAGGTCGCGAACGCCACCGCGGTGATCTGGAAGATGGTGCTGGTGGCCGCGACGAAGTTCCGGAAGCTGAACGCACCGGAGCTACGGAGCTACTCCAAGCCGTGTGGGAGGGAGCCCAATACCGAGACGGAATTCGAACCATTGAGCATCAGGAGCGGGACGCTGCCTGACCCGTTTACACACCTATTGACAGGACCTCGTGGGATGCGGAGAAATGGACAGCGCTCGGATCAACGATGAGTCACTCTCCGAGTGATTCTTCCGCACAGAACCAGCCGTCCCGCTCAGCGACCCTCCATAGGCTGTCAGCTCTTTCAGCGACCCTCGCACTATACGAGCGCTCGCACATGACCACCAGCTGTGCGCAATGTTCCCTAGACTCTCTCAATACCTGCTTCGCGAAGTCCTCAGGGATTTTCCAGTCGTGCCGTGGCCAGTGCACCGAGAAGAGATAAGGCAGTGCCGCCTTGCGCCCTACCTTAGACAACCTCCCCAAGTATTCCCAGTCTACACCGCCCCCTTCGTCCTCTTCAGGAACAAGCTCGTTATTCGCGGCCGTTTGAATAACCCATTGGTCCGATCCCTCGTAATCACCGAAGGCTTCTCGCGAACATTGTCTCTTGACTATCATATCCGAAATCCTGTCAATCAGCGCTACCCATAGACGTCTCGAAAACCCCCCCGCCCGACGGAATATGTCATTGGTGAGTACCGCGACATCGGTATCCCTCGCCGATGCGACGCAGCCTATCAGCCAACGCAGACGACTCCAATCCTCCTCGGCGAGCCCATCGACCATCGCTTCCACCTCCGGTTTGAGCCCCACGATTGCCTCCCCGTCAGACCAAGACAGGAAAACAGAGAGTGCTAGCACCTTCTGTTCATCACCAACAGACGCCAGTTGTCCTCGCCACCACAACAGGTCGTCATGTTTCTTCCGTGCAAAATAAAGCCGCTCTACCAATCCACAGCTAGCACTGAAGCACTCGTCGCTCCACCGGCCGATCTCCTCCGAGCGAACCGCCGTCGAAATCGCAGAAATCTGCTCGAAACGAAGACTTCCGAGACCTAGATTGAGCCCTCTGTCAACAAGCGTCGACCAAGCTTCAAGGCCTGCACGCCATTCACCAACATCGCTCTGCATATGGTTGATAAGAAAATGAGCAAATAGCGTCACGGTGTCGCGATCTTCCGTATCGAGATATTCACCGACGTTCCGGAGCAACTCGGGGGCATCGAATGAAAAGAAACGAGACATAACCGAGGCCATCGTTCCAACCTTTGTATTCGCCGACCATATGTGGGGTAGTGCATGAGTGTTGAGAAGCATACTGAGTATTTCCAATACATTCCAGTTGCGTTCTGTAGGGGAGCGATAGAAGCTCAAATCACCATCAAAAAACGTCCTGCACGCGACAATATAAAGTTCCTTATCGTTGACGATAATATCGTTATTCCCTGCGTATGAAAGCCAGTGAACACGAGCTGAGACGTCCTCTTTAGTTGACATCTCAAACTCGCGTGGCGATAAATGACTCAGAATTCTAAAATCCGACGCTTCTCGCAGAGGATGAATGCTGGTAGATCCTTCATGGAGTCGATTCCGCCATAGTGTAATCAGCGTAGACTCGTCGGCGTTCGCTCTCATGACCTCCCGTAGGGTGCGTTGATGTTCGGGATCGTCTTCGCTTAGTAGTTTTTCCGAGCATGCTGCGAACAACAGGTGGCGCCCTGCAGTTTCGGGAAGTGAGATTTCCCGATCACCAAAAGGTGCTTCGGTTGCCGTTAGGCGATAAAACTCCGGCTCGCGAGTTACATGAGCAATGAGGCGGCGCATGGTTCTAGGCGACTGTGCAAATACGTGATCTGCGAGGAGCATCAGGGATAGCCGGCGTGGCTGGTTGACAAGATGGTAGTCGTCGCTCTCGTCCATGTGAACAAGGCCATCCACTAGTGTGCCAAGCTCGCCAACGTCAAAGAACCCGCAAAAAAAGCGAGTAACGTTCGTCCAATACGAACTCCGTACGAGTGCGTCAAGGCGATCCGGCTTGGTGCCCTGCGCGCCCTTGCCGGAAGGGGAGTATGGCGCAGTTGTATACAAATGGCGTGCCGCGAAATACTCGCGCAACGGCTGCACCTCAAACTCGAAGGTCCCCTGAACACGGGAAACGAGTGCGCCAACACGCTCTACTGTGCCGGTTAGAAGTGGGTCTACCAAGTTCGGGTTATGTTCTTCCGACTCGAGGTAATTCTTGACGGACGATCGAAGGTCCTGCCTCGTGATGCTTCCCGAGCCGGTACCTTCCTCTGCCTCGGTATGAAGACGCCAAGCAAGGAGACCATGTATCGACAGAATCAACTCTCGGTGATCTCGCACAATGTCGGATTTCTCTGCCTCTCGATTGAAAAAGAGTTTCATATACTCTTCGTAGAGGGTGGTTCGCTTCTCGGGAAGAGCTGATCCTTGGACATGAATTAGGTGGAGCAGTATTGATAGCTGCATAGGATTGCGCGCCAAATCGCGCAGATGGGGCTGTTCAAGCTTGGTCTCGAGCGTCCTTGAAACCATGGTGCGTTCCTGCGGGGTGAGCTCTTGAGCGTGCGCCCATTTGTCTCGATACGAGAGAATATTGGCATCGCGAAGGTCTTGAAGCTTGAGATGAATCCAATCGTCCTCCGGGAAGCCAGGTGAGTTTGCGAAGACAGCGGGGCGACTAGTGACGACGATCAGCGTGGAACATGATTGGGCTTCGAGGCGAGCGGATGCGTTGCATATTTCATCGACAATACGTATGCGGGTTGGGATGTCGGCAACTTCGTCAAAGCCATCAAGTACCAAGATGCTTTGGGAGTTTCGAAGGAATTGCAGCAACTGGTCAGGTGTTGTCCAAAGCGTCTCAGCGGTCGAGGTGACTTGCGCAGCCAGGAAACTCTCGAGTGATCCATTCGTCGGAGCGTCCGGAATGTTAGGGTTCTTTGGGAAGGGATTGCGCCCACTCGTCCAGGCGGCGTAATCGCGCAAATCGAGTCGAAATGGTATTCTTACGGGCCCGCTAACGTGCAATTTATCGACTCTTTTGAGGTCGTGGGTCTTCTTGAGGAGCCTCAGGCGATTCACCTGACAGACGAACTGGGTGACCGTTGACTTTCCCTGACCCGGCGCGCCTTCGATTACGAATCGAGAAACACCTTGCGTAAGGGGTGTCTGCAGCAGGAACGCTGCGGCTAATCGGGAGCCATCCTCGGTCCCGTTCTGCTCCGTGGATGAGTGGTCAACGTCGAGTTTGCTCAAATGAAGTGCGAGCTCGTCGCCGAAATCGAGTCGGGACGGGCCATGTCGTCGGTCACGATCATCTAGAGGGCGCTTGAGAGCGATCGGAATATCTACGAACAAGTCGGCGAGAGAGCGCTTCAGCTCGACTTGCTTGAACTTGATTTCCCGGTCGTGTTGCCACTGTACTCCCATGTAACTTTGGAACGCGCGGGTCGCTTGTTCATTGTTTTCGTCAAGTCGGTGAAGCAACATAGGCAGGATTTCTGTGGCACGGAGGATTTCGGGATAGGTCCATTTGATGTTGGGATTGCTGTCAAGTCGGCGGTCGATGTCGTCGCGCCACCATACAAACGCGGGGATTCCCAGAGAAGCGGTAAGTTGCGCGTGCGCTTTGTCGATTGAGCCGGAGTTTGGGTGGGCCGTGCCTCGGACGTTGGTGATCAGGTAGTATTTCGTTGCCCCTTGGTCGATCAGATTGGCGACTTTGGGGGTTTCGGACGCGAGTGTGCTCTCTATTATTTCCCTCTCGGTCTTGTTGCTAGGGTTGCGAGAGTATTTCACTTGAAAGACGATGAAGTCGCGCTTGCTTTGAGAGAGATCGTGGAGAATTGCGTCCCGGCCGCCGTCGGGCTGTGCTATGGGTAGGCATTGAGCGTTGGGATGATCGGATACGATCAAAGCTTGCGATAGCTTCTGAAAGTTGTGCTCATCAAGAGCTTCGTAGTGGTATTCCATGGTCTGGTGGTCAGGGTTCGTGGATTGAGTTGGGTGGCTTGCCGTAGTCGGAAAACGCCTTAGAGAGATGGCGAAAGGCAATGTGCTGGAAGGTTGTGGATGTTGAGTGTGAAATTCGTCGGGTGGTTGGTTTGCGGTGTTCTAAACGGGGCCACCGGTGGCGTAGCGTGCGGGAACAGGAGGGAATCGAAAACGAGGGTGCATTTGGGAGTGACGTGGAATGCAAACGGAGTAGAAGCGTTGAGGCGGACTGTAGGGCGATGCGAGACATCAGTGTAGAGTAGTTGATCACGGGCGACGGCAGTCGTCAAGGGTGGGGATCATATAGGCGGTGATTCGGTAATGGTCTCGTGTGACTGTCAGAAGCCCGATACGCTTTCGGGGGCAGCGGCCCTCGCTTGATTCGTGCCGGTGACCTCACCCATCGGCCAGATGAGAACGAAGCTGTCCCCCGGGCGGCTTCGAGCATGTGACGCAGACGAATCCCGGCATCTCTGGACATAGATCATTTCCGCCCCGTCGAGGACCTCCTGCCTGAAGTAGGGGCTCAGATCCTCGCGCGTCCGCAGATCCACCCTTCGTCCTCTGAACAACTTGGACAACTCCAACTCGATTCCTGCGAGTCCCAGCAGTCCGGGGATGCGGTCTGTGTCGAACTCGACGAGCACGTCAATGTCGCTATCCGGTCGAAAGTCATCGCGTAGCGCTGAGCCAAAGATCGCCAGCTGTCGGATGCCATTTGCTTCACAGAGAGACGAAAGCTGAGCCTTTCCAACCGATACTTGTGCGTTCATGGGTGTGACCCGCACCTCTGGGCCCACATCGATTCTTGCCCATGTATGGTCCCTTGTACACCGGCAGGCGATCGGAGAGAACCGGCACAAAAACAGCCGGAACGGGCGAGAGTCTGGTCCTGGCATTGGGATTCAGCGAGTGAGTCGGGCCCCATGCCGCTGTTTGGCAGGCTCCGATCATCGCCAGATCGATGCGCGGCGCCAGACGCGGCAGCGGCGGACGTGGGCGCTGCCGCAGGTGGCGAACAGCTCGATGCCGGTGCTGTCCCGCCGGGTGGGGTAGATGCGTCCGGTCAGCGCTGCGCGGCGGTTGCCGAACGCTTCGATTACGGATCGATCGAGAAAGACCGTCAGCGTGAGCGGCTCGGCCGGTTTCAGGGGCAGCGGGGCGTCGTGCACGCCGCGGCCGACTTCCGGGTCCAGGCTGGATTGAGTACGGTCGAGCCGCAGCACTGCTGCGTCCCGGTGCCAAGCGACGATGGTCCGTTCCTCGCCGTCCGGAGAACGGGACAGGGTGAGGCCGACGGACGCGGCGTCCCTCACCTCGATCTCCGCCTCCACCTCGAGGCAGTCGCCGTCCGCTGCGTCGATGCGGAACGCGCTGCCTGGGGCCAGGTCCACGCCGGTGACCTCTGCGTCCGGGGCGGTGGCGGCGCGGACCTCGCCGGGCACCTCGATGCGGAGCTCGTCGTCCTCGACGGAGAGGGCGCGGGGCAGCGACATCATGCCGGCCCAGCCGGCCTGCAGGGAGGCGTCGACGGGGCGGTCCTCGCGGATCCAGCCGAACAGCAGGTGGCGGCCGGCAGCGTCGCGCAGCGTGCGGGCGGAATCGAATTGCGGGCCGTGGTCGACGAGCTGGCGCCGCCGCGCGACGAAGCGGTGGTCGCGGTAGTCACCGATCAGGGCGACGGTGCAGCCGTCGGAGAACAGCATCACGTGGCGGTCTCCGGATTTGAAGAAGTCGGGGACCAACCAGCGCTCGCCGGGGACCGTGCCTTCGCAGAACGGGTGCAGGTACTCCCACGTGATCAGGTCGGCCGAGCGGTACAGGAACGTCAGGCCGGCCGATCCGTCCTTGTAGGCGCCGCCGAGCAGCAGGTACCAGGTGTCTCCTTCTCGCCACACGTGCGGGTCGTGCCAGGCGTTGATGCGGCCGCGGAACTCCTCGGGCGGGTCGGCCAGGATCGGGTTGCCGGGGTGCTTGCGCCAGTGGACGAGGTCGTCGGAGCCGGTGGCCAGGCATTGGCTCAGGCACCACACGCGGTCCTCGAGCGCGAGCGACTTCCGCACCAGACCGGAGTAGAGGATGGTCGGCACGCCGTCGGCGATGACCGTGCAGCCGCTCCAGCAGCCGTTGCGGTCGGGGCCGGTGGTGCCGGGCGTCAGCGCGGGCGGCAGGTGCTCCCAGTGCAGGAGGTCGGTGCTGACCGCGTGGCCCCATTCGGGGTCGCAGCCGAAGGCGCCGACGTTCTTGGGGTCGTACTGGTAGAAGAGGTGGTAGCGCCCGCGGTGATGGATCGTGCCGTTGGGGTCCTGGATCCACCCGGAGGGCGGCAGGAAGTGGAAGCGCGGCCGGTAGCGGTCGTCGATCGCGGCCGCGCCGTTACTCCTCGGTGACGAAATGCTGGTAGAGCGGCTGGACGTCGGCCGGCAGCCTCTCGAACACGTCGCGGCGCATGGGCACCGCGTCGTAGTTCTTGCCGCCGGTGGCCAGGACCATGCGGTCGTGGTCAGGGGTGCCGCGGATCGACGGCGTGAGGTTCAGCCACCATGGCGCGTAGCGGATGATCAGCGCCACGCGCAGGTCGTCGCTCACGTTGGCGGCGACGGCGTGCCACAGGCGGCTGTCGTAGAGCAGCACGCTGCCGGCGGTGCCGGTGACCTGGAGCTGGTCGGGGTGAGGGCCGTCCTTGTCGAAGCCCGTGAGGGTCTCGCCGGCCGGGTTGTCGGTGAGCTTGTGGCTGCCGGGGACGATGAAGGTGCCGCCGTTGTCGGTGGTGAAGTCGGTGAGCATCCAGATGCCGGACAGGTGCATCAGCGCGTCGGGGTAGGGCGCCTTGACGTGCGTGGAGTTGGTGGCGTTGTACGGCCAGTCGGAGTGCCAGTAGCCGCGTGTGCTGCCGGGGTTGGTGATCACGCAGTCGGTGCAGGAGATGCGCACGAAGTCACCGAACAGCGCGGTGGCGACGCCCAGGATGCGCGGGTCGGACAGGTATTCGGCGAAGCACTGGGTCTCGTTGATCACCTGGCGCAGGTTGTCCACGCCGGGGGAGCCGACCCGGTGGCCGCGGGAGCGGGTCTTCTCCAGCTCCGCGAGGGCCTGCGCGTGGTTGGCGCGCTGCGCGGCGAACACCTCGTCGCGCACGTGGCCGACCTTGTCGGCCGGGATCACGCCGGGGACGACGCAGTAGCCGTGGCGGCCGAGTGTTTCGACGATTTCCTGGGTGGTGCTGCCGGTGGCGGGGCTTCGCGCGGGAGCGATGGTACTCATGGCGGACAGGATTATAGCAAACGGGCGTTCACGGTGCCGGTGCGAGTTCGATCCGGTGCGCGCCGCCGGTCATCCGCAGGGTGACCGATTCCGGCAACAGCTCTGCGCCCTCCGCCGATGCGGCATCCGCGGAGATGGCGGTCGTGCTCCCGTCGAGGGTCAGCCGCAGGTCCGTGCCGGCGTCGCGGGGGAGCACGACCTCGGTCTCGAGCCCGTCGGGAAGGTCGACCTGCACCGTCAGGGCTGCGTCCCGCCGCTGCCAGCGCACGCCGATCGGCCCGCGCGCCGACGGCAGCACGCCGCGCGCCCAGCGCACGTCGGCGACCGCAGGCGGGGCGATCCGGCAGCGGGCGAAGCCGGGGGCGGCCGGCAGGATGCCCAGGACGTGTCGGGACAGCGTCCAGGCCGGGGGAACCGATGAGGAATGCACAAGGCCGGTCAGCTCGCCCGAGTAGGGGCTGGGCGAGGCGAACTGCGGCTCGGTCGTGAAGCGCGACTCCGCGCGCGCCATGGCGCCGCGCTCGCGCACGAACATGCTCCAGCTCTCCCACATGGTCGGCGCGTCGGTGGCGGCCATCATCGGCGCGTAGCGCTCGCGCATGATGCGCACCGCAAGGTCGGTGCGGCCGGCTGCCGCCAGGCCCTCCAGCACGACGAACAGGATGAGCGGCGTGGGGCGGAGCAGGTCGTCCGGGGGCTCCTCCAGGTTCGCGACGATACGCGTGGTCTGCCGTTCGTCGGCGATGCCTGCGACCAGCGCCATGCCGTTGGAGAGCTCGGAGACCGTCCGCGAGCGCTCGCCCTGGTAGACGCTGTCCACGAACAGGCCGCGCCGTTCGTCCCAGTGGCTGGCGCGCAGGTGCTCCCGCAGGCGGGCGGCCTGCGCCCGCCACGAGGCCGCCTCGTGCGGCCTGTCAAGCGACTCGGCCAGGTCGCCCAGGACGGCCAGGAAGCGCGCGTACAGCACGTTGAGCGTGAAGCTGGCGCCGCGCATGTCGTGCGGCATCCAGTCGATGAACGTTTCCTTCGGGAGCTGGTAGAGCACGCCGTCGGCGTCGCGCTGCCGCTCGAACCAGCCGGCGCCGCGCACCAGGCACGGATAGAGCTCGGCGGCCAGGCGGTGCTTCTGTTCCGAGCCGCCCAGGTAGCGCTGGTGGTCGCCGGCGATGATCGTGAAGTAGAGGGTCTCGGTGGGATAGTTCTTGGGGTCCTCGAACACCGTGGCCGTGAACGGGTCGGCGGTCTGCTCGCCGCGGTAGCGGCCCTCCGTGCCGGGATACCACGCACGCAGCAGGCCGTCGCCGAGCTGGCCGCGCGCGGTCAGCCGCAGGTGCCAGTCGGTGAGCGCCACGTCGCCGTAGGCCGCCCACACCGCGTACAGGCCCAGCGCGCCCGCGCCGGGCCAGAAGCGCCGCTCGCGCGCGGCGTCGCAGACCAGCCCGTCCTCCATGTGCAGATCGACGGTGTCGATCGACGCCTGCCAGACCGCGTTCAGCACCGGGTCGGAGCAGGCGAAGCTGCCGGTGCGCTCGGCGGGGTAGCGGTAGGCGCGCACGCCGGCCGCGTGCAGCCGGACCGGCTCGTCCGTGCCGCGCACCACGACCTGCAGGTAGCGGAACTGCTTGTACTCGAAGGTCTGCCAGACCTGGGAGCCTGCGCGCGTCAGGTAGCGGTCGCCGTAGCGGACCTGGTTGGCCAGCGGCATGATGCGCCCGGCCACCAGCTCCGGGCCGTAGGTCATCTCCACCACGGCGCCGGCCGGCGCTTCCAGGTGCAGCCGCGGAAAGCCGAACACTTGGCGCCCGAAGTCGAAGATGAGGTAGGGCGAGCGCACCCCCTTCCGCGGGTCGTCGCGGGGCCGGTGGGAGCAGCGCTGCAGGACGGCCGGCTCGCCTTCCGGCGACAGCGCGTTGCCGGGCCGGTCGATGCGGGCGTGCTGCAGACGCAGGTGCGGCTCCACGGCCATCCGCTCGGGCACCTGCACGTCGGTCGCCATGCGCGACAGCTCGATGATCTCGCCCCGCTCGACCACGCGGGCGGGGTATTCGTCGGCTTCCTGAAGCATCGGCGTCTGCCGCGGCTCCAGATACGCCCACGACGCCATCTGCTCGGCGATCACGGTGGCCGGCTCCCAGGCGGCATCGTCGAAGGCGGCCGCCTGCCAGTCGGGCGGGTCGATGCGGGCGTCGTACACCTCGGTCACGCCGATGGTGACGCTGACCAGCCCCACGTCCCGCCGCCATCCCTCTGCCGGCCGCACCCGCCACTCACTGTCGGTGCCGATGACGGTGTGCGCGCCGTCGGCGTCCTCGGCGTCCCGGTGGACGAACAGCCCGGCGCGGGCGTCGCGCGAGTAGTTGTTCTGGCAGCCGTAGTGGTAGGCCAGCACCGCGATGGAGTTGCGTCCCGACTGCAGGGTGGCGGTGACGTTGTAGCTGTCGTAGGACTTCCAGCGCGGGTCGCTGCGCGCGGGGCCGCGGCCCAGGTAGGTGCCGTTGACGTAGAGCAGGTAGCGGTCCTCGGCGGTGATCGCCAGCCGGGCCCGGCGCGGTGCGGCGGGCAGCCGGAAGCCGCGGCGGGCCATCAGGAAGCGGTGGAACGGGTAGCGCTCGTCGCCGTACCAGACGAAGCGACCTCCCCAGCGCCCGGGATAGCCGCCGCCGCCGGCGATCAGGTCAGCGGCCATCGGCACCGCTGGCGCGGCGAGGCTCCAGGTCGACGGCGAGCGAGCGGAGCACGGGCCTGAGCATGCCCGGATGGTAGCTCGGTTGCTCGGACGGCCGCAGCGCGGGCCGGCGCGCGGTCAGCGCGGGCAGGGCGACGGCCGTCTCCAGCCGCGCCAGAGCGGCGCCGATGCAGAAATGCACGCCGTGGCCGAAGGCGACGTGGCGGAGCTCGGCGGCCGGGCGGCGGATGTCGAACCGCTCCGGGTCCGCGAACACCTCCGGGTCGCGATTGGCCGCGGAGAGCATCAGGTTGACGAGCTGGCCGCGCTGCAGGCGCGCGCCGTGCACCTCGACGTCCCCGGCGACCACGCGGCGCACCGCCGGCACCGAACCGACCCAGCGCAGGATCTCCTCGATCGCGGCCGGCAGCAGCGCCGGATCGTCGCGCAGCAGCGCCATCTGCTGCGGATGGCGGAGCAGGGTGAACAGGCCGTTGGCGATCAGGTTGGCGGTGGTCTCGTGCCCGGCCTGGAAGAGGATGGCGCAGGTGGCGAGCAACTCCTCCTCGCTCAGGAAGTCGCCCGACTCGTCGGCGCCCGCCAGTGCCGTGAGCAGGTCGTCGCGCGGGGCGGCGCGCCGTTCGGCCAGCAGTGCCCGGAAGCGGTCGTAGACGGCGAGGGTCGTCGACTGCACCCGTAGCGCGTTCGCCGCGCTCAGATGGCCGTTGCCGTCGAAGTAGGAGCGCAGCGCCTCCGCGTAGTCCCGGAACAGGCGGTAGGCGTCGGGGCCGGCCGACGGCGGCACGCCGAGCAGCTCCGCGATCACCCGCATCGACAGCGGGTAGGCCAGCTCGCCGACCACCTCCAGCCGCCCCGAGCGATCGGCGCCGGCCAGGAGCTCGGCGGTGATGCGCTCCACGCTCGGCCGCAGGCCGGCGACGATGCGCGGCGTGAACGCGCGCTGCACCAGCCGGCGCAGGCGCGTATGGTCGGGCGGGTCGCTGTTCAGCAGGCCGCCCTCCGCGAAGATGCGGCGCAACGGGCGCAGCCGCTCCTGCGCCGCGGCCGGCAGCCGCGCAAGCAGCGGCGTCTGGCGCCCGGCGCTGGAATAGAGGGCCGGGGCCTGCAGCATCGCCATCACGTCGGCGTGCCGGGTGACGATCCAGCCCTGCCACGGTTCGCACCAGTAGACGGGGTGCTCGGCGCGCAGGCGCGCGTACGTGGGGTAGGGGTCGGCGTAGAACGCGTCCGACGCCAGGTGGCGATCAAGCGCGGGATCTGGCACGCTGGCCACGGTGGGCACGGTAGCATCCGGCCCGCCGGAGGAGTCCTCCATGCTCAGAACAGCGTTCATCGGCGCCGGCGGCAGGGCGCGATCGGCCCACTATCCCACCGTGACCGCGGTGGCGGACGTCCGCGTCGAGGCGGTGTGCGAGCTCGACGCGGGCCTCATGGCACAGGTGGCGGGGCAGTACGCCATCCCGCGGACGTTCGACGACTACCGGCGGATGCTCGACGAGGTCGACCTCGACCTGGTCTACGTGATCATGGGCGAGGAGCTGATGGCGCGGATCGCGATCGACTGCATGAACGCCGGCAAGCACGTGTTCATCGAGAAGCCGGCCGGCGCGAATCCGGAGGAGTCGCGCGCGCTGCTGGCCGCGGCGGAAGGCAACGGCCTGACGTGCGCGGTCGGCTACCAGCGCCGCTTCGCCGCGGTCTCCGTGGAAGCCATGCGCCTGGCGCGGGAGCACGGAGGGCCGACGCTGGCGGTCGGCGAGTTCCACAAGAACCTGCTGGGCCGGTCCAAGCCGCCGCGCACGACCATGTGGCAGGATGTCTGCCACGCGGTCGACCTGGTCCGCCACATGGCCGGCAGCGAGGTGGCCGAGGTCACCGCCTTCCAGGACGCGCGCGGCACGGACTGGACCAACGACTACACCTCGCTGATGCGCTTCGAGAACGGCGCCACCGGGGTCGTGCTGGCTCACCGATCTTCAGGCGGACGCACGCTCAAGGGCGAGTTGCACGGCCTGGGCGTCGGCTGCTCCTTCAGGATTCCCGACCACCTCGAGGTACTGGAGGACGACCGCGAGCCGCGCACCGAGCACGGCGCCGACCTGGCGGGGGTGCCGGCGGACGACTCCCGCGCCTACGACGGTACCCTGGAGATGCACCGCCACGTGGCCGCGGCGATCCGCGACGGCTCCACGCCGATCAACGACATCCGCGACGTCGTGCATACCTCCGACCTGGTGGCGCGCCTGGAAGGCGCTTCGGCCTTCGAGTAGCAGCCCGGAGCGCACGAGGCGGATGGATGAGAGAGACGAGGTGAGTCCGCAGGCGGACGCATCGCCCGGGCAGAGCATCCTCTCCCTCCGAGGCGGGCACCAGTACTTCCCGAGTGGGCGGCGCCAGTTCGTGCGCGCCGTGGACGACGTGGACCTGGACCTCCGCGACGGGCAGTCGCTGGGACTGGTCGGCGAGTCCGGCAGCGGCAAGACCACGATCGGGCGCATGATCGCCCGGCTGCTGGAGCCGACCGGCGGCGCCATCACCTTCGCCGGGCAGGACGTCACCCACCTGCGCGGCCGGGCGCTACGCCGCTACATGCCCAACGTGCAGGTCGTGTTCCAGGACCCGCACACCTCGCTCAACCCGCGGCTGTCGATCGGCCGCATCATCGCCGAGCCGCTGCGCATCAACCGCGCCGGCGGCCGCCGGCAGATCCAGCGGCGCGTGCACGAGCTGCTCGACACCGTCGGCCTGTCGGCGCGTGACGCCGGCCGCATGCCGAGCGACTTTTCCGGCGGGCAGCGGCAGCGCATCGCCATCTGCCGCGCCATCGCGCTCAACCCCCGCATCGTGATCTGCGACGAGGCGGTGTCCGCCCTCGACGTGTCCATCCAGGCCAAGATCCTCAACCTGCTCAACGACCTGCAGCGGCAGTTCGCGCTGACCTACCTGTTCATCTCGCACGACCTGAGCGTCGTGCGGCTGGTCTCCGACCGGATCGCGGTGATGTACCTGGGCAAGCTGGTGGAGACCGCCCCGTCCGACGCGCTATTCGCCGAGCCGCTGCACCCCTACACGGAGGCGCTGCTGGCGTCGGTGCCCGATCCCTACGACCGCAAGGGGTTCGCGGTGCTGCCGGGCGAGATCCCCAGCAACATCACGCCGCCGCGCGGCTGTCGCTTCCATACCCGCTGTCCGCGTAAGATGGAGGTCTGCGAGCGCCGCGCGCCGGCGCTGCATGAAGTAGCGGAAGGGAGATCGGTCGCCTGCTTCCTCCATCACGAGGAGGTGGAGCGGCCGGCCTCGCACCCGCACGGCCCGGGGGGCCGAACGACAACACGGGGGAGGAACCCATGAAGACCACAGCACGGCTCGGCGCCATCGCGTCGGCCCTGGTGCTGCTCGGCGCGCTTGCCGCGCATGCCGACGGCACGACACTGAGGATCGGCCAGGTTGGCGACATCCGCAGCCTGGAGCCGTACCGCAACGCGACGCCCAACTACCTGTTCATCGAGAACCTCTACGACCAGCTCCTGTTCAATCCGCGCAACGGCGGGTTCGAGGGCGAGGCGGCGGTGTCGTGGGAGGTCTCCTCCGACTTCACGACCGCCACGGTCACGCTGCGCGAGGGGATGGTCAGCCACGACGGCACGCCGGCCGACGCGCACATGCTGAAGTGGGACATCGAAGAGCGGCGCAAGGGCTGGGGCCGCTCCGACATGCCGGTGTTCGGCGGCGTCGACGCGACCGTGAACGTCATCGACGACGTGACCGCCGAGATCACGCTCAGCAAGCCGTTCGCGAACATGGAGACCAAGCTGTCCCTGTTCATGCTCACCGATCCCGACATGTATATGCGCGACGACGGCGCCGTGGCCGAGTTCAACCAGGAGGACAAGGTGATCGGCTCCGGTCCCTTCAAGCTGGTGGAATACGAGCCCGGCTCGCACATGCACTGGGAGAAGTTCGCCGACCACTGGGACGCGGACTCGGTCGCGCTCGAGCGCGTGGAGATCACCTACTTCGGCGACGCCGCCGCCATGGTCGCGGCGCTGGAAGCGGGCGAGATCGACCTGGCCTACCGGCCGCCCTACGCGGACGCGGTGCGCTTCCTTGACGACTCCGACTACACCGTGTGGATCCCGGAGACCGTGGGTCTGGCCTCCATCCTGATGGTCAACCCGAACGCGCCGGGGCTGGAGGACAAGCGCGTGCGCCAGGCGATCAGTTGGGCGATCAACCGCGCGGCGGTCTCCGGCGCCATCTTCGAGGGGCTGGGCATGCCCACCGCCTCACCGGCGGTCCCGGCGAGCTTCGCCTACACGCCGGAGCTTGACGCCATTCCGCCGCAGGGTGACGCCGACAAGGCGCGCGAGCTGCTGGCCGCGGCCGGCAACCCGGAGGTGAGCGTGAAGTTCACCTATCCGTCGAACGACACCTCCGCCGAGCTGATCGCGCAGGTGGTGCAGGCCAACCTCAAGGACGTGGGCATCACGCTGGAGCTGGACCCGCAGGAGCGCAACATCTACATCCAGATGCGCACCAGCCAGACCTTCCAGATGATGGCCTCGGTCATGGCCGGCAGCAACGGCCATCCGGCCGACCTGACCGACAGCTTCGTGTTCCATCCGGTCAACCACGGCTTCTTCAACGATCCCGAAGAGACGGTCATCCCCGAGTACCAGAGCTACGTCGACAACTTCAACAAGGGCATGGCCGCCACGACCGACGCGGAGTCGGTTGAGGCGTGGTCGAACGCGCTGCTGGCGATCAACGACGGCGCCTGGGTGCTGTTCCTCAGCTCACAGCCCTACATCAGTGTGAGCACGTCTGCGCTCAAGGGGCTGACCTGGACCCAGCACGACAAGCCGGTGTTCAAGTACGTCCACTTCGAGTAGTTCTCACATAGGTCGAGCTTGAATCATGCGAGTCGGTGCCGCCCCGGAGCGGCACCGGCTCCTTCGCCCCATAAGCCGCTGAACCCATGAGGTCGTACGTCGTCCGCCGCCTGCTCGGCGTGATTCCGGCGCTGTTCATTGGCTCCATCCTCATCTTCCTCATCATCCACCTCATCCCGGGCGACCCCGCGGTGCTGCTGGTGCCGATGTCGCCGCCGCCGACGCAGGAGCTGATCGCGGAGGTGCGCGCCGCCTACGGGTTCGACAAGCCGCTCTACGAGCAGTACCTGATCTGGCTGGGCAAGCTGCTGCGCGGCGACCTGGGCGACTCGCTCAGCAAGCCGGCCTGGACGGTGGCCGAGCTGATCACCAAGAAGATCGGCGTCACCCTGCACGTGACCGCCGGCGCCTTCCTGGTGTCGGTGCTGATCGCGCTGCCGCTCGGGATCAGGATGGGCCTGTATCCCGACGGCTTCCTGGCGCGGCGGGTGCTGCCGGTCTACACCGGCATCGGCTTCGCCATCCCGCCGTTCTGGCTCGGCATCCTGCTGATCCTGTTCTTCAGCGTGTTCCTGGGCATCCTGCCGACCTCGGGCTTCCGCAGTATCACCGAGGACCCGATCCAGTCGATCCGCTTCCTGATCATGCCGTCGCTGGCCGGCGGCATCTCCGGCGCGGTGGTGTACACGAACTTCATCAGTGCCTCGGTGAGCGAGATCGCGAAGAAGGAGTTCATCCTGGCGGCGATCGCCAAGGGGCTGCCGAGGCGCCGGGTCGTGTACCGGCACATCCTCAAGAACGCGCTGATCCCGGTCGTGACCGTGGCCGCCCTGCAACTTGGTACGACCGTGGGCGGCGCGGTGGTGACCGAGAGCGTGTTCGGCATTCCGGGCATCGGCCGGCTGCTGGTGGACGCCATCACCGCCCGCGACTACGCGGTGGTGCAGGCCGACTTCATGGTGCTGATCTGCGCGGTGATGCTGGCCAATCTGCTGGCCGACCTGTTGTACGGCTGGCTGGATCCGCGGATCAGGCTGGACTGATGGGCGGCGGAGACAGGGCGGAGCGCGCTGGCGGCAGCCCGGAGCGTAGCGGCGGCACGCCGGCGGCGGAGACCGTGATCGCGGCCGCCGGCAGGCGGGTGCTCGGAGTCCTGGGCCAGGCGGCGAAGCGGATGAAGGTGGCCGAGTGGCTGGGCGTCCTGGTGCTGGTCGCCTACCTGCTCATGACGCTGATTCCCGGCGTCCTGGCCACCCACGATCCGATCGAGCAGGACATCCTCAACCGGCTGGCGTTCCCGTCCGCCGAGCACTGGTTCGGCACCGACGAGCTGGGCCGCGACCTGTTCAGCCGCTGCATCCACGGCGCGCGCACCTCGATCCGCACCGCCGTGATCGCCGTGCTGTTCAGCGTGATCGTGGGCGCGACCGGCGGCCTGTTCTCCGGCTACGTCGGCGGCAGGCTGGACGAGCTGCTCGCCCGTACCAACGACATCCTCGTCTCCTTCCCCGGCATCATCATCGCCATGGCGCTGATCGCGGTGACCGGCCGCAACCCCATCGCCCTGGCGCTGGTGATCGGGCTGGTGAACACGCCAGCGATCTTTCGCGTCACGCGCGCGGTGGCGCTGCAGGTGCGGGTGCTGCCGTACGTGGACGCGGCGCGCTCGGCCGGGGCGTCCAACCTGTACATCATGTTCCGGACGGTGCTGCCCAACTGCACCACGGAGGTGTTCATCCAGGCGCTGCTGATCGCCACCCGTGCGATCATCACCGAGTCCAGCCTGAGCTTCCTGGGCCTGGGCATTCCGCCGCCGGCGCCCTCCTGGGGGGCGATGCTCAATACCGGCCGCCGCTACCTGAAGCGCATGGTCTGGTACGGCGTGATCCCCGGCCTGTTCCTGATGGGGCTGATCCTGGCGCTGCAGTTCGTATCGCGCTACCTGCGCCGGGTGTCTCGGTCATGAGTGCCCGTCCCGAGTTGCTGGTCGTGGAGGATCTGCACACCCGCTTCGAGCTGGAGCGCGGCGTGGTGCAGGCGGTGTCGGGATCGAGCTTCTCCGTCGACCGGGGCGAGACGCTGGGGATCGTCGGCGAGTCCGGCTCCGGCAAGTCGGTCACGGTGCGCTCGATCCTGCGGCTGATCCGCCCGCCGGGGCGGATCGCGGGCGGGCGGGTGCTTCTGGACGGGGTGGACCTGCTGGCGCTCGACGAGCGGGCCATGACGGCCGTGCGCGGGCGGGAGATCAGCATGGTCTTCCAGGAGCCGTCTGCCGCCCTCAACCCGGTGCTGACGGTGGGCGAGCAGATCTCGGAGGTGCTGATCACGCACCTGGGCATGGGGAAAGGCGAGGCGCGCGAGCGCGCCGTCGCCCACCTGCGCGACGTCGGCATCCCGGCCGCCGAGCGGCGCTGCCGCGACTATCCGCACCAGTTGAGCGGCGGCATGCAGCAGCGCTGCATGATCGCCATCGCGCTGGCCTGCGACCCCAAGCTGCTGATCGCCGACGAGCCGACCACCAGCCTGGACGTGACCATCCAGGCGCAGATCCTGACGCTGCTCGCCAACCTGGTGCGGGAGAAGGGGGCGGGGCTGATCTTCATCACGCACGACATCGGCGTGATCGCCCAGATCGCCGAACGGATCATGGTGATGTACGCCGGCAAGATCGCCGAGCTGGGCAGCACCGCGCAGGTGATCGACGACCCGCAGCACCCCTACACCGCGGAACTGCTCAAGTCGCTGCCGAGCCTCGGCACCGAGCGGGGGGTGAGGCTGGAGGAGATCGCCGGCGACGTGCCGGACCTGACCGACGTGCCGCCCGGCTGCCGGTTCCACCCGCGCTGTCCGCGCGCCTTCGAGCGCTGCGCGCAGGAAGTGCCGCCCCTCGACGAGACGGGAGGCGGCCGGCGCGTGGCGTGCTGGCTGTATGATGCGGACAGCGCGTAAGGGGAGGGGACAGCGCATGCCTATCGCACGTGGAACGTTCGACGTCAGCATGGAGGCCGAGCCGCCGTTCCTGGAGCAGGACGGCATCAAGCTCACCCGGAACGTGCTCCGCAAGGAGTACTCGGGAGACGTGGCCGGCACGTCCGAGGGTCAGATGGTGGCGGCCTACACGGCGACCCCGGGCTCGGCCGGGTACGTCGCCATCGAGCACTTCACCGGCTCGGTCGGCGGCAAGTCGGGCTCGTTCGTCCTGCAGCACAGCGGTCTGATGGAACGGGGCGATGCCGCGCTGACGGTGACGATCGTTCCGGACTCCGGCACGGCTGAGCTGGCCGGGATCTCGGGCACGCTCGAGATCGACAGCGCCGCGGGAGCGCACTCTTACGTTCTCGACTACGCGTGTCGATGACCGAGCGCTATCTCGTGATGCCACGGGGCATCAACGTCGGGACCCGCAATCGGGTGCCGATGACGGAGCTCACGGCGCTATTGACCGACGCGGGCTACTCCGGCGTGGCCACTATCCTGCAGAGCGGGAACGTAATCGTTTCTACCGAATCGGATCATCCCGATGAGGTAGCCGGCGCCATGCAGCGTCTGCTCATTGACGAGTTCGACGTCAACGTTCCCTGCGTCGTCCGAACGGCCAACCAGGTTCGGGAGGTGCTTGAGCGCAACCCGTTGCAGGAGGTCGTCTCCGACCCGTCGCGCTACTTGGTGAACTTCCTCTCCGAGGAGCCCGATCCCGAGGCGGCAGGCGCGCTCCTGGCGGAGGATCACAGCCCCGAGGCCATCGCGATCGAAGGTGCCGAGGCATACATCTGGACTCCGGATGGCGTCAAGGCGATGACCCTCTCGTATGCGTACCTAGAAAAGAGGCTCAGCGTCGTCGCCACGGCGCGTGACTGGAACACCCTGGAGAAGATCGTTGCCAAGTTCTGATCGGCTGAGAGATCCACCTTACGGCGGAAGTCCGATCATCTGCCGTGCCTCGACGCCCGGACTGACGCCGAGCCCGGGCCCCGGCGGCAGCGTGTAGGCGCCATCGGCACAGTCGAGCGGGCCGTCCAGCAGCCCGCGATGCCGGAGCAGAATCGAGTGCTGGAACTCGTGGCTGGCCACGGTCTCGATGACCGCGGCGGCGTGCAGGCTGGCGGCCAGGAAGATGCCTACGCCGATGGTGGCGTGCGGCATGACCGAGATCCCTGCGGCATCGGCCAGGGCGGCGATGCGCAGGAACTCGGTCGGCCCGGTGTGCCCCATCTCCGGCTGGACGATCGCCGGGCAGCCGCGGTCGAGACGCAGCTTGGCGTCGAAGGCCGTACGCCACTCCTCGCCCAGGGCGATCGGCGTCCGTACGGAGTGCGCCACCTCCGCCTGCGCTGCCACGTCCTCCGGGGCCACCGGCGCTTCCGCGAACCAGGGATCGTACGGCTCCATCTCACGGATCACCCGGATCGCCTCCGGCGCCCGATAGCGCCAGTGCAGGTCGACGCCGATCCGCACCTCGGCGCCGAGCGCCCGGCGCAGCGCGGCGAGCTCGGCCACCGGTCCGCTGCCGGCCATGCCGTCGGCGAACTTAACGGCGTCGAACCCGCGGGCGCACCAGCGGCGCGCAATGGCCACGCGCTCGGAAAGGGTGGCCGCCGGGAGGCCCGAGACGTAAGCGGGGATCGATTTCCTCCGCTGGCCGCCGAGCAGATCGGCGAGCGGACGCTGGCTGAGCCGGCCGGCCAGGTCCCAGAGCGCGATGTCGACGGCGGCCAGCGCGTCGAGGTAGAAGCCGCCGGTGTATCCCCGGACGCGCATCAGGTCGTACAGGTCGTCGTGGATCGCCGCCGCGTCGAACGGGTCGCGCCCGACGACGAAGTCGTCGAGCAGATCGTCGATGATCGCGGTCGTGGCGGCAGGTGCCACCAGCCCGTAGGTCTCCCCCCAGCCCTCGGCGCCGTCGGACGACGTGACGCGCACCAGCACCGAGCGGTCGAACGTCGGGTAGACGGTGCGGTTGCTGCGGCGTACGAAGTAGCCCTTGGCGTTGACCGTTTCCCCCTCGCGGAGCGGGCCGAGATAGGGATCGTCCCGCGGCAGCGTGAGCACGAACGACTGGACGGACCCGACCCGGTGGCTCACTCGGTCGTTTCCGGTAGCGCGGCCGGGAGCGGTTCGATCAACAGGTCGCGCACCTCGTCGAGCATCACCGCCAGCTCGGAGCGGTCGTGCTCGTCGAGCGCCGGCACCGGCGCGCGGACGAACTCCGAGCGGATCAGCCCGCGCCTGTGCAGCGTCGCCTTGGTCATGCTCATGCGGAACACCGCCTGCATGTTCAGCAGCGGCAGCACCCTCGCGAACAGTGCCCGCAGGAGCGGCTCGTCGCCGCGGCGGTGGGCGGCGACCATCGCCGCATGCACCTCGGTGAGCTCGCACGCCGGCATCGTCCCGCCCGCGCCGCGCAGCAGTTCGTCAACCAGGTAGCGGCCGCCGGCGCCGCCGATCACGCTCCGCACGGTAGCGGGAGCCTGCGCCAGGAGCTGCGTGATGCGCTGCCCCGACGGCAGCGTCTCTTCCTTTACGCCGCGGATCGCCGCGACCGCCGTGGCCACGGCGGCGACCTCGGAGACGGCCAGCCCCGCCCCAACGGGCGACGGTGCGTTCTGCAGGATGATCGGCAGGCCGCCTTCCGCCGCCACCCGTGCGAAGAACGCGATCAGGTGGTCGCGGTCGTGCCCGAGGGCCGGCGGCGCCATGATCATGGCCGCGGTCGCGCCCAGGCGCCGGCCGTGGGCGGCAAAGGACGCAGCCGCCCGCGGATCATCCGCGCTGGCGCCCACGATCACCGGCAGCCGTCCGCGCGTGGCGTCGGCGACCGCTTCCAGGGCGGCGGTCCGTTCTTCGACGGTAAGTTGGCCGAACTCGCTTGCCACGCCGGGATACACCAGTCCGTCGGCGCCGGCGTCGACCGCGTAGTCGACAAGCCCGCGCAGTGAGGAACGGTCCACCGTGCTGCCGTCGGCCGTGAACGGCGTGGCCAGCACCGGCAGCGTGCCGGCGGCGACCGCGCCGGGATCTACCGCGCGGTTCGGCACGCCGCTGCCGTGTCGATCGTCGCGGAAATGAGCATATGGAAGGATACCTTGATGGAGTGCGACGGGGCCGGCTTGCCATGGCCGGGCGGGCACCGTGCCGATACGATGTCCATCGTTCTTCGGATAGCTGATGGGTACGACATTCACCTTTGTTCCGGCGCGCGACCGGCCCGTGTGGAGCACGGCGCCGCTGACCACCCGCATGGTGTCTCCGTACCGCGACCGCGCCGGCCGCATGCACATCTTCGCCGACTCCTTCGACCCGAGCGAGCCGGGCCGCTTCCAGGACCGGCTGAGCTCCTGGGCGGCGGTGCAGCGCTATTACTCGACCGCCGACTTCGAACGCTTCGACGACCACGGCGTGGCCGTCGGACGCGGGCGCTGGAGCGGCGATCCGGCCACCTCGGACGCGGACTGCGTGGGCGCCGGCAGCCCGGGGGTGACCGTGGCCGGCGACCGGGTCTTGCTGTTCTACGCCGGCCGCGGGCCGGCCGACCCGGCCGGCCCGTTCGAGCACTCCATGAACCGCGCCGACCTGCCGGGGCAGATCATGCTGGCCATCGCGCCGGCCGATGCCGACGGCGCCCCCGCGGGCCCGTTCGTGAAGCAGGGCGCGATGACCGACTACGGCGCGCCCTGGCGCTCGATCCGGCACGACGACCCGCGGCCGGTGGTCACGGAGGACGAGATCCTGCTGTTCTTCAAGGGCATCGGACCCGGCGACACCTACGCCAACCGGGTGATCGGGCTGGCGCGCACGCCCATCGACCGTCCGGCGGGGCCGTACGCGATCCATCCCGAGCCGGTGCTGCGGTCCGACCGCGGCTGCGAGTCGCCGCGCGTGTTCCGGGTCGGGGACGAGTGGCACATGTTCGTGCTGCGCTACAGCACACCGGGCCGGCCGGGAATGCGCCGATACGGCCACTACCGCGGCGCGGACCCGTTTCATTGGAAGCTGGTCAACGACGACGCCTACGTCACCACCAGCGACCGCCCTGGCGTGGGCGCGGCCGACATGTGCCCGGTGTGGACCCCGTTCGAGGACGGCCCGCCTCGCCTGGCGCTGGCCAACCGCATCGACGACGGTACCTTCGGCGACCCCGGCCTGTTCAAGCAGTGGCTGTGGGAGATACGCGAGGTCCCGACCGGCGTCGATGGTTGATTTATTGCCTTTAATGGAGTAGTCATTAAACTCGTTAAAACGAGTAACCTCCTTCCTGACCCACTGAGCTGATTCCATGGATCGACGCAACAACCCATATGCTCCCGGCGCCGGCTTGCAGCCGCCCGAGCTGGCCGGCCGCGACCGGCTGATCGAGGACGTAACCGTCGACATGGATCGCGTGCTCGCCCGCCGTCCCACCAAGGGCCTCGTGCTGCTGGGCTTGCGCGGGGTCGGCAAGACCGTGCTGATCAATCGACTGCGGGCGTTCGCGGACGACAAGGGTTTCGAGACGGCCAAGATCGAGGCGCCCGAAGGGGGTGCGCTGCCTGACCTGCTGGCGCCGGAGCTGCGGCGCGTCCTCTACGCCCTCGACCTGCGCAAGGCGGGTGGGCGGCACCTGCGGCGGGCGGTGAACGTACTGCGCGGCTTCGCGAACGCGTTCAAGGTCAAGATCGGAGACATCGAGTTCAGCGTCGAGCCCGCACCCGGTGTAGGGGACAGCGGCAACCTCGAGCAAGATCTTCCGCACCTGCTGATGGCCGTGGCGGAAGCCGCCGCCGAGCGGCGCTCGGCCGTAGGCCTGTTCCTTGACGAGATTCAATACCTCTCGTCGGTCGAGCTCGCCGCCGTAGTCGTGGCGTGCCACGAGATCGCGCAACGCAACCTGCCGCTGCTGTTCATCGGCGCCGGACTTCCGCAGGTGGCCGCACTTGCCGGCAAGGCCAAGTCGTACGCCGAGCGGCTGTTCGACTATCCGGAAGTCGGCCCGCTGGATCCCGATGCGGCCCGCGCAGCCATCGTGATACCGGCACGGAACGAGGGAGTCTCGTTCGATGGCGGCGCCGTCGATGCCATACTGCAGGCCACCTGGAACTACCCCTACTTCATCCAGGAGTGGGGATTCCAGGTGTGGAATCGCGCACCGTCGAGTCCGATCGCACGAGAAGCGGTGGCGGACGCCACCCCGGACGTGATCGCCCATCTGGACGCCAACTTCTTCCGCGTGCGCTTCGATCGCTTGACCGTGCTGCAGCAGAAGTACCTCCGCGCCATGGCCGAGCTCGGACCGGGGCCGCACAAGACAGGGCACATCGCCACCACTCTGGGGGTGGCGGCGACCTCGGTGGCGACGGTCCGGCAGCAACTGGTGAACAAGGGAATGGTCTGGAGCCAGCGACACGGGGAGACCGCGTTCACCGTGCCGCTGTTCGACAGCTTCATGAAACGACAGATGCCGACACTCGAAAAACACGTGCCGGCGCGCCGCCCACGATCGACACGGCGCCGGCTTGGCTCATGAACGTCCCCGTCACTTGCAGTACTGCTCACTCACAGATCCGCGAGGTGCCGGCCGGTGTCGTTTAGAGGGAGTCCACCTTCTCGGACAGCCAGATCTTGATGAGTGACTGGTAGGGGACGTCGCGCTTGTTGGCGGCGAGCTTGATCCGCTCCAGAAGGTCGAGAGGGATCCTCAGAGAGATCGACTTGCTCGACGGCTTGAGGTTCGGGAACCGCACGGGCCGGGCTGTGCTCCAATCCACATGGTCGGCCGAGTCGTGGCTCTCCCAGAACGCACGCTCTTCGGCCTCGTTCTCGAAGGCGGGTATGGGCATCGAGTTCTTACTCATAAGCATGAATCCTCAAGTCCCAGGTTATTCAAACAACCTCCGTTCCCGACGGCTCATATCACGTGCCGAGATGACTACCCAAGTCAACCGGAGCAACGTCTCGTGGTAGAACAGGCGAGGTGAAGGTCTACATCGCGGTCGATACCGAGGGCGAGGCGTGCATCACGCGGGAGTCGTCCGACACCGCCGCCTACGGGACCTTCCAGGCCGAGTACCTGCGCACGGTCGCCACGCGCGAGGCGGCGGCGGCGGTCGAAGGCGCGCGCGAAGCCGGGGCCGATGACATCGTCGTGCACGACAGCGGGTTCATCCGCGGCGTCACCCCCATCGGCATGGTCCTGCGCTACGACGATCTGCCGCGCGGCATCCGCATCGCGCTGGGACGCGCGTTCATGAAGGAGGTGGCCGCAGAGGGTTTCGACGCAGCCTTCCTGCTCGGCCACCACGCGATGGCGGACACGCCCGGCGGCGTGATGGCGCACACGTTCAGCCCGGTGACCATCAAGGGCATGGCCCTGAACGGCACGCCGATAGGCGAGATCGGCATCGAGGCGCTGCAGCTCGGCGCGCTGGGCATACCGGTGGTGCTGGTCACGGCCGACGAAGCGGGGTGCCGGGAGGCACGGGACCTGCTCGGCGGCATCGAGCTGGCCGCCGTGAAGCGGGGGCTGGGGCTGCACGCCGCCGTGTCGCTGCATCCCGACGACGCGTGCGACCTGATCCGGCGCAAGGCCAAACGCGCGGTCGAGCGGCAGGGCGAGATCGCTCCGTTCCGCATGGACGGCCCGCTCGAGCTGCTCATCGAGTGCTTCACGGGCGATCAGGCGCGCACGTGGGCCCAGAAGCTCGGCGGCGAACCGGCGGGCGCGACCGGCTGCCTGGTGCGCGCGGATTCGCCGCTCGACATCTGGTAGCGGGCGACTGCTCGTTCGGTCTACGGCTGGACCCGGATGTCCAGCTCCTCCAGGTAGGGGACCTCGCTCCGGCCGGTGTCGCTCCGCCAGGTGATTCCCAGCTCGTTGTCGAATCGGAACGGAGGACAGTCGCCCAGGTCGATCTCCGCCCACGTCCAGCTCATCTCCGGATCGTGCGCATGGACGGTCCGCTTCACGTGCCGGGTCGCCACGGTGGCGCCGTTGATGTCCGTGTCGAAGCGGTCGTCGTCAGAACCGTGGATGATCCGAAAGCGGAAGGTGCCGCGCAGCGGGCCGCCGCCGCGGCCGTCCGCCATCCGGAACGGGTAGACCTGCCGCGTGCCGCGCAGGCCTTCGTTGAAGTACAGGGTCTTGCCCTTGAAGGCGCCGTGCATGCTGCGCCCGCTCTCGCGGTACTTGTAGTTGGCGCCGACGGCCGTCCAGTCGTCCTTGTAGATCGGGATGTAGTGGTAGCGCCTTGCGCCCGCCTCGATGCGCTCCGGGTCGTAGACCTCGCGCATCCAGCTCAGCATGCGCTCCCACTGGTTGTGGTTGTTGGGCTGCCGGGATCCGTACGGGTTGCAGTTGTTGGGCGTGTTCCAGAAGCCGATCCCCTGTGCGCCGGCCGCGTAGTAGTTGTACGCCGATCCGCGCGCTTCCTCCGGGGTGTTGAGCATGCTGTGGTAGCCGCGCCACATCGGCGCGGTGCCCTCAGGCCGGTCGTCCGGCTCCGGCTTGCCCGTCCACGAGCCGCCGATCATGTCGCCCATCATCGCGTACACCTCGCAACTCGTTCCCTGCGCGGGGCCGGCGAACTGCTCGACGTTCAGCGCCGGCCACGTGCAGTTGTGCTCCGACGGCACGACGTAGTCCAGGTAGCCGCGCTTGATCCAGGCGGTCACGTCGCACCCCAGCAGCAGGTTCTCGTCGATCGTGCTGGCCACCCGGGCGCCCAGGACCAGCCGGTCGACCCCGCGCTCGCGGGCGGCGTCATCGAGCATTCTGCGGATGGCGCCGACGAAGCCGGTCATGACCGGCGCCTTCTCCGGCCCGCGGTCGCGCTCGAAGTGCTTGGCCCAGCGCATGAAGTTGAGCTCCAGGCCGTCGACGTCGCGCTCCTCGGCGAGCTCCCGCATGATCGCCAGGCGATGCTCCCGAACCTCCGCGTGGCTGTAGTCGAGCGCGACCTCCTTGATGCCGTCGTGCCTCCGGATCGCGTACTGCGGGTGCTCGATGCTGAAGATCGGGCAGCCTTCGATCTCCCACAGGTGGTCCTTGTGATGCGTGTCGCTCATGCGGATCTCGGCCAGCACCTTGATGCCCTTGGCGTGCAGGTTGTCGAGGTATATCTGCAGCAGGTCCGTTCCCTGTTGCAGCAGCACGTCCATCCCGCGGGTGAAGACCGATCGGTCGCCGGGCTCGAGCCTCTGTCCCATGATCTCGCCGGCATTCGTCCGGTACATGCAGACGTCCGGGCAGGCCGACAGGAGCGCCCAGTAGTCGATCGGGATGCGCTCGGTCGTCCAGTCCAGGAACCGGCGGACTGTGTCCACCGCGTCCGCCGGCTCCAGCACGGAGAGCACGCTGCAGTCGTCGCTGTACGCGACCTTCATTCGAGCCATTCTTCAATCCTCATCGCGGAACGTGATGTCCGGCGAGCGCCGAAAAAAGGCGAGGGCACTGCGCCCTCGCCTTCATGGACGGCCCGCGGCCGCTACTGCATCGCGTCGTACAGGCGCTGGAACTCGGCGATGACCTCACCGAGTCCTGCGGCGTTCAGGTCGGCCTGGAACTGATCCCAGGCTTCGTCGATGTCGACCACGCCGGTGATCGCCTTGTGGTAGAACTCGTTGCTGATCGTGTTCAGGTCGCCCCGCTTGGCGGTGTACACCTCGTTCACGCCGTCGTGGGTGAACGCGACGCCCCAGTAATTGACCGGCAGCGACGCCACCCAGTCGTACACTTCGCGTGCCGCGCTGGTGAGGGTCGGATCCTCGTCGCGCAGGATCGGGAACCTCCCCCAGAAGCCGACGCCGTCGTGATGGGCCGTCTTGGCCTCCTCGACCCTGATCTTGATCTCGCCCTCGGACCCGCGGTCCCAGTGCACGCCTTCCCTGCCGTACACGAGCGTGTTGAACAGCTCACGGTCGGCCAGGATCTCGTTCTGCATCTGCATGATCTTGATCACCTTCTCGTCCGAGGCCTCGTGGCCGAACGCGCCGCCGTTGCCGAAGATGAACAGACTGGGATACGGCATCGCCGCGCCGTACTTGCCGTCGGGACCCTTCGGCGGGGGCAGGAACGCGAACTCGGCATCGGGCGTGTGCGCCCACACGAGCTGTTTCGGACCGCGCGGCGTGTCGGCGGTCAGCGCGACCGGCGGCTGCCAGTTGAGGCCGAAGTCACCCATGCCCCAGCCGTCGTAGAACTCGCCGCCCTTGTTGGTGGCGAAGGTCGGGTCGATAACGCCCGCCTCGTACCACTCGGCCAGCGTCTTGAGCGCCTGCTTGTACTCGTCCTGCGAGTTGGCGTAGATGACCTGTCCGTCCTTCACGTAGAAGGACTTGTCCTGGTACCCGTAGGCGGCGAACACCCACGAGAAGCCGAGCCCGTAGACGAACGAGATATGGCTCATGCCGTAGGTGTCGTCCTTGCCGTCGCCGTCCGGATCGCCATAGGTGAACTGCTTCAGCAGCTCGAAGTGCTCGTCGATCGTGACCGGGTCCTCGGTGATGTTCAGGTTATCCATCCAGTCCTTGCGCACCAGCGGCAGATAGGACGATTCGACCTCGGCCCAGTTGTTGTAGGGGAGCGCCCACGCCTCGCCCTTGTAGGTCATTTCCCGCTCCAGGCGGTCGCCGAACATGGCCTCCATCCGGTCGGCCCATTCCGGGGCATGCTCCCAGAGCCACTCCTTGGGATAGGACCGCAGCAGCCCCTGGTCGACCAGGCTCTGCCCGAACGCCAGCTTGACGCTCACGTAGTCCGCCGTGTTGCCCTCGGCGAACCACAAGGGGAGCTTTTCGTTGTCGGCCGACGAGATGTTGGCGATCTCGATCTTGACGTTGAATCGCTCCTCGATGAGTTGCTGCATCATGTTGCCTTCGGGCGGCTGCGGCTCGCTGTCGAGATAGTAAGGACCGAGCCACTTGAGCTCCATCACCTCCGTGCCTGCCGTTTCCGTGGTCGGCGCCGCAACGGCCGGCAGTGCCGCCAGCACGAGCGCCGCCATCGCCAGCAGCGTGACCTCGATTTTCCTCATTTGCGTCATCTCCTTCACGTATGCGACCATAGATTGATGCGGTGTCGGACCGCTTACCGTCGGGCGTACGACCGGCCTTGTCAAGAGGAGGGCGGCCAGGGGACGCGCCGCCAGGGGCCTGACGCCTGCGCGGGCGCAACGTACCGGCGGCCGTGAGCATATCGCCGCCCGGCGAGGGGCTGGTGCACCTGTCCGCCGGCACCCCGGATGCGGCGGCGCCGAAAGCGTCCACGTGGCCGCGGCTGAAACGCGAGCTGTACCGTTACCGACACTGTTATCTGCTGCTGCTGCCGGCGGTGATCTTTTTCATCGTGTTCCACTACCGGCCCATGTACGGCGCCATCATCGCCTTCAAGGACTACCGGATCGTGGACGGCGTCATGGGCAGCCCATGGGCCGGATTCAAGCACTTCGAGTGGTTGTTCGGCGGCTATTTCTTTCTGCGCGTGCTGAAGAACACGCTCATCATCAGCGCCTATCGCATCGCATTCGGATTCCCGGCGCCCATCCTGATGGCGTTGCTGCTGAACGCCGTGCGCCACCTGGGCTTCAAGAAGATGGTGCAGAGCGTCTCCTATCTCCCGCACTTCATGTCGTGGGTCATCCTGGGCGGCATCGTCAGCCAGATGCTCCATCCCACGCACGGCGTGGTCAACGACATCGTCGCCCTGCTGGGAGGCGAGCGCAGGCTGTTCCTGGGCGATCCACGGCTGTTTCGCGGGATCCTGATCGGCACCGACATCTGGCAGAGCGTCGGCTGGGGATCGATCGTCTATCTGGCCGCGATCGCCAGCATCGACACGGAACAATACGAGGCGTCGATCATCGACGGCGCGAACGGCTTCGCGCAGGCGCGCTACATCACGATCCCGTCGATCATGCCGGTCATCGCCATCATGTTCATCCTGCGCCTGTCGGGGATCATGAGCGCCGGATTCGACCAGATATTCAACCTCTACAATCCGCTCGTGTACGAAGTGGCCGACATCATCGACACCTACGTCTATCGCACCGGCATCCAGAAGTACGCCTACAGCCAGGCGGCGGCGGTCGGCCTGTTCAAGAACGTCATCGGCCTGGCGGCGGTGCTGTCGGCGCACGCCGTCGTCCGGCGGTTCGGCGAATACGGACTCTGGTAGATGGCGGTAACGGCAGTCCGGCAGGGTTCCGGGGTCGCGGTGAGCGGCCGGCGGTTTCGACCGTGGGGTGTCGCGAACTATCTGTTGATGTGCGTGCTGCTGGTGCTGTTCGTCTATCCGTTCTGGGACGTTCTGGTGCTGTCGTTCACCACCCCGGAGAATGCCGTCCACATCGGCCTTCGCCTGGTGGCGTTTCCGCTGACGGTCGACGCGTACAAGCGGATCTTCATATCGGACACGATCTTCATCGGCTACTACAACACTCTGCTGCGCACGGTCGTCGGCACGGCGATCCTGCTCGCCGTCACCTATTGCGCCGCCTATGCGATTTCGAAGAAGGGGTTGCCTTTTCGCAGGACGATCATCCTGTTCTTCCTGTTCACGCTGTTCTTCGACGGAGGCCTGATCGCCACCTATCTCAACATGAGATGGCTGGGGCTGTTGGGCTCCCGGTGGGCGCTGATCCTGCCGATGGCGACCAGTGCGTGGTACCTGGTGATCACGCGCAACTTCCTTCTGACAGTGCCGGGAGAGCTGGAGGACTCGGCCTTCATGGACGGCGCCGGCACGATGCGGACTGTGTTCTCCGTCATCGCGCCGGTGTGTGCGCCGGTGCTGGCCGTGCTGGCGTTGTGGAGTGCCGTGGGGCACTGGAACTCCTGGTTCGACGCGCTGCTGTACGTGAGCGACCGAGACAAGCTGGTCCTTCAGTTGGTGTTACGAAGGATCCTCACGGGAGGGCCGAGCGACATCGGCGACCTCAACATCCAGATGTTCCAGGGGACGATGCTGGAGACGGTGAAGGCCGCGACGATCGTGGTGACGATCGGACCGATCATCCTGTTGTACCCGTTCCTGCAGCGGTACTTCGTCAAGGGACTGCTGGTCGGCGCGGTGAAAGGGTAGAGGAGCAGCGTCGGGGGGAGCACCGTTGCGAATGAGATGCCAGGTACGTACCCTTGGACTCGACGGCAGCGGTGGTACCGCGGCTCATGAAGGCACGAGAGGCAGGGAGTCATGGCCAGCACAAGAGTTTCCGATCTGACAGTGGCCGAGTTCGAGCAGCTCGTCCGAGAGACGGTTGCCCAGGCTCTTGCCGAGCTGCTTGGGGACCCCGATGAGGGGTTGCCGCTCCGTGATGATTTCGGCAAAGCGCTCCAGCGCTCCCTTGACGAGGTGGGCGCCGGCGAGCCGACCAGAGGCTTGGCGGATGTTGCGCAGGAGTTCACGTTGAGCACGTGACGTGCCGGGTTGAGCTGACCCCGACGGCGGAAGAAGATCTCCGTCGTCTGGATTCCGCCGTCGCACGCCGGGTGATCGCGAAGCTGCAGTGGCTGGCAGAGAACGTGGGATACGATCCGGCATGAGACGCTGGCTGGCCCGTGGAAGGGCGTACTCAAGCTTCGAATGGGTGACTACCGCATGTTGTACACCCGCGAAGCCCCGAAGGGGCGGATCGTCGTTCACTTCATCCGCCACCGGCGAGAGATCTACAAGACGCGGGGAAGATGATGACTGACAGCGACGGGAGAGACGAGCGGGAGGTGGAGTTGCGCATGGCGCTGCTCCGGGAGCGGTACGGCGATCGGTTCGCGGAGCCGGACCAGGAAGCGGAGGTCCGCAGGCAGGTGGCCCAGGAGCTGGTCAGGGTCTCCAGGACGCTCCGGGATGCCGAGGTCGCCCAGGACCAGGAGCCCTTTCCGCCGTACAGGCCATACCGGAGCGACGACCGGTGACCGAGCGCGAGGCCGTCTTCCTGCCGGTCCGCAAGCTGTCTGAGCGGGTGCGCGCGCGGCAGGTGTCGCCGGTGGCGCTGACGCGGCTGTTCCTGGACCGCCTGGAGCGGATCGGGCCGCGGTACAACGCGGTCATGACGCTCACGCCCGAGCTGGCCGAGAAGCAGGCGCAGGACGCGGAGCAGGAGATCGGCGAGGGGCGCTACCGCGGTCCCCTGCACGGCATCCCGTACGGCCTCAAGGACGTGTTCGCCACCAAGGGCTACCCGACCACCTGGGGCGCGGGGCCGCTGCGCGACCAGCGCTTCGACTACGACGCCACGATAGCCCGCAGGCTGCGGGACGCCGGCGCCGTGCTGGCCGCCAAGCTGGCGATGGTGGAGCTGGCCGGCGGCACCGGCTACCGGCGGGCGAACGCCTCATTCACGGGGCCCGGCCTCAATCCGTGGGACCCCGGCACGTGGAGTGGCGGCTCGTCCAGCGGCTCCGGTTCGGCTGTCGCCGCCGGGCTCGTGCCGTTCGCGATCGGCACCGAGACGTGGGGGTCGATCGTGGGACCGTCCACCAACTGCGCCGTGTCCGGACTGCGTCCCACCTTCGGCCGGGTGAGCCGGCACGGCGGCATGCCGCTCACCTACGGGATGGACAAGCCGGGGCCGATGTGCCTCACCGCCGACGACTGCGGCCTCGTGCTCGACGCGGTGGCCGGCCATGACGATCGCGACGAGGCGACCACGAAGCGGACCTACGAGTACCGCCCCCACCGCCCCGAGCGCCGCCGCTACCGGCTGGGGGTCCCCAGGGGAGTGCCCGACGGCTCGCAGCCGGGCGTGCAGGACCGGTTTCGGGAGGCGCTGGACGTGCTGGCGGAGGTGGCGGACATCGAGGAGGTCGAGCTTCCGGACCTGCCGTACGCCGAGGTGTCCAGCACGATCTTCCTGGCCGAGTCGGCCAGCGTCATGGAGGAGCTCATCGACAGCGGCATCACCGCCGGGCTCACCGCCCCGGAGGGGCGCATCGGGATCTATCCCCGCACCGCGGTGCTGGCCACCGATTACCTGCGGGCGCTCAGGCTGCGGCGCACCATCGCGGTGGCGGCCGACCGGCTGCTTGCGCGCCACGACGCCTTGCTGTCGCCCACGCGCCCGACGGTCGCGCCGCCGGCCGACCGGCCATGGGTCAAGAAGCCCGGGGAGCGGGCGGCCGATCCGCTGGGAGCGTTCGGGAGCTGCGTCGGGCTGCCGGCGATCTCGGTGCCGATGGGGTTCGCGGACGAAGGCCTGCCGATCGGCCTGCAGATCCTGGGCCGTGCCTATGACGAGAACGTGGTGCTGGCCGTCGCCTCCGCCTACCAGGAGTTGACCGACTGGCACGCGCGGCACCCGCCGGATCTGCTGCGGGACATCGCGACGGACTGACTCGAGCTCCCGGGTATAATCGCCGCGACACAAGATGGAGTTTCCCCGCGTCGGCGTGTGCAGCATCGCCTTCAAGGAGCGGAGCGCCGCCGGCGCGCTGCGCGCCATCGCCGCGGCCGGCGCCGACAGCGTCGAGCTGTGGGGGCAGCCGCCGCACCTGCCGTATCCCGTGGACAAGGCGTGGTGCGGTCACCTGCGCGAGCAGGCGGCCGAGCTGGGACTGAGCTTCTGCGCGCTCGGCTCCTATTACTGCCCCGGCAACCACCCGGCCTACGACGGTCATTCAGTGACCAAGGAAAACCAGCTCGCCGCGGCGCAGGCACTGGGCGCACCGATCGTCCGCATCTGGCCGGGCAGCGCCGCCCGGCAGGCCACGGAGCCCGCGGAGCGGGACCGGCTGTACGCGGAGATCCGCGACTTCGCCGACGCCGCCGGCGACGCCGGTATCCTGGTCGTCCTGGAGAGGCACGTGGGCTCGCTGACCGAGGGATGGGATGCGCCGCTCACGGTGCTTGCCGAGGTCGCCCACGCCAACGTGGCGCTCAACTACCAGGTGGTCTACCCGGCGCCGCGCGAGGATCTGATCTCCCGCGCGGTGCCGGACTACCGTCGCCTGCTCCCGCACTCCCGCCACGCGCACCTGCAGAACTACGTCCCGGCAGCGGGCGACCGGCCGCCGCGGACCCTGATCGCCGACGGCGTGGTGGACTACGGCGAGCTCGGCGCGGCGGCGCGCGAATCAGGCTACGACGGCTCCTTCATGATCGAGTTTCCGGCCGACGAACCCGGCATGAGCGCGGACGAGGCGATCCGCGCCGACGTGGCCGGGGTGCGCCGCCTGCTGTCGAAGTGACCGGAGGCGCGGCGGCCACGCGCGGGGGCGGGTCCGGCCGGCCCCCGCACATCGTCGTGATCCTGTCGGATCAACTGCGCGCCGACTGCGTCGGCTGCTACGGCAACCCGATCATCCGGACTCCGCACGTCGACGCGCTGGCGGCTGCCGGCACGCGGTTCGCACAGGCGTTCTCGCAACATCCTCAGTGCGCGCCCAGCCGCGCCTCGATCCTGACTTCCCGCTATCCGCACGTGAACGGCAGCACGTCCAACTACGTTGCCGTCGGCGACCACGAGCTCACCCTCCCGGAGTACCTGCGTGCCCTCGGATACCACACCGCCGGCACCGGCAAGCTGCACCTGTCGGACGCCAAGCTCGCCGCCTTCGACGAGCTGATCCAGAGCGAAGGCCAGCGCTCCGGCGCCACCGACCCGGAGGTGCTGCACCCGCACTACAAGGCGTGGCTGAAGGCCAACGGCCACTGGCAGACGGCGGTGGAGGCGTTCGCCATGCACGGCCGCCCGGAGTACCTGGAGGGGTTCCGTGCGGCGGTCAACCCGCTGCCCGAGCACGCCTACTTCGACGGCTGGGTGGGCGACCGCACCGTGGAGCTGATCCGGCGGCACCCCGCCGAGCAGCCGCTGTTCCTGTTCATGGGCCTGCCAAACCCGCACATACCCTTCGACGCCCCCGAGCCGTATGCGTCGATGTACGACCCGGAGTCCCTTCCGCTGCCGCCAACGTTCGGCGCGGGGCTCGCCAACAAGCCGCCGCAGCACCTCGGCTACAAGCGCCACGGCCGCAAGGAGGACTTCGAGGACCTGGACGAGGCGGCGCTGCGCCGCGTGACCGCACTCTACTACGGCAGCATCTCCCTGGTGGACGCGCAGGTGGGAAAAGTGATGGCTGCGCTCGCGGAGCGCGGCATGCTCGAGGACACGGTGGTGGCGTTCCTGTCCGACCACGGCGAGTTGCTCGGCCACTTCGGCATGCTGATCAAGAGCATCGACGAGTACCCGATGCTGTACGACGTGGGGCTGCACGTGCCGCTGATCATCCGCCCACCGGGCGGCGAAGCGGGCCGGGTGGTGGACGAACCGGTCGAGCTGGTCGACCTGGCGCCGACCCTGCTCTCATGCGCGGGTGTGGAGGTGCCGCCGGAGATGCAGGGAACGAGTCAGCGAAGCGCGCTGTTTGGAGGCGAGCCGGCGCGGCGCCAGTACGTGTTCGCGGAGTCCGGGCCGGTGAAAATGGTGCGGGGAGAGCGTTACAAGCTCGTGCACTACCCTGGGCAGCCGTACGGGGAGCTGTACGACCTGCAGCGCGACCCGCACGAGGCGGACAACCGCTTCGACGATCCCGACCTGGCACCGCAGCGGGAGCGGCTCACCCGCGCGCTGCTGGACCGCCTGATAGACGCCGAGGGTCCGCTGCACGGCGAGTCGGAGCGCGGGCCGGCGTACTGGCGGCGCCAGTATCGGTTACCGTTCGAGTCCGAGGCCTGAGGCGATGCACGCGGTCGAGCTGCAGTGGGTGACCTACGCCTACCCGGAGGGAGACGAGCCGGTGTTCACCGACCTGTCGCTCCGGCTGCCGTCCGGCGTGGCCGCGTTCGTGGGCCAGAACGGGACCGGCAAGTCCACGCTGATGCTGCTGGCGTCGGGCATCGCCCTCCCGGACGCCGGCACGGTGCTGCTGCAGGGCATCGACACGCGCGACCTGCGCGACCTGCACGAGCGGCAGCGCTTCGTGTCGCTGATCCATCAGAACATGGAGTTCGAGACCGAGGAGCCGATCGGCGACCTGCTCGCACAGGTCTACCTGAGCGGCTACCACGAGGAGCACTCGGAGGAGTTCGTGCGCGAGCTGGTGCGCGTCTTCGACCTGCAGGAGGTGCTGCTCAAGCGCACGCAGGAGGTGAGCAAGGGCGAGCTGCAGCGCACGCTGCTGGCGTTCTGCCTGCTGTACGGATCGCGGATGCTGATGATGGACGAGCCGGTGTTCGCGATGGAGGACCACCAGAAGCGCACGGCGATGGGCTTTCTGCACGAGTACGTGCGCAGCGAAGGACTCACCTGGTACTACTCCGCGCACGAGCTCGACCTGTCGGAGCAGTACTCGGATCAGGTGGTGTTGTTCCGCCCGGATCAGGACCTGCTGATCGGCCCCACGGCCGAGGTGCATACCCGCGAGCAACTGGAGCGCGCGTATGAGGCGCCGTACGACACGCTCAAGCAGCGGGAGGAGCTCTACCGGCAGACCCTGCCGGGCATGCGGTGAAGCTCTACGACCAGCACCTGCACTCCCGCCACTCCGTGGACTCGCGGGCGGATCCGGTAGCCAACTGCGAGCAGGCCGTCGCGGCCGGGTTGGGCGGCCTGACCTTCACCGAGCACTACGACATGCATCCCCGCGACTGGGACCGGTGCCGGTGGGACTACGACGCCATCGCCGCCACCATCGACGGGTTGCGCAGGCGTTTCTCACCAGAGTTGTGGATCGGGTTCGGCATCGAGGTGGACTACCAGCCGGAAATGATCGAGGAGACGCTGGACTACCTCGACCGCCACTCGTTCGACCTCGTACTGCTGAGCGTCCATTGGATCGGTGGCCGGCCGCCCAGGGAGTGGCGGGAGATCGGCGCCGAGGCGATGCGGCGCGCGTACCTGACCACGCTACGCGGAGCGGCCGATCTCTGCCGGGAGCTGGCCGCTCGCGGGAGCCGGCCGTTCGACGTCCTGGGCCACCTCGACTACGTGAAACGCTACTTGCGGCGTGACTGGGACATTCCGATGGACCCCGTCGAGCCGACGGTCCTCGATCCCATCCTGCAGGCGCTCATCGACGCCGGCGTGGTGCCGGAGATCAACACCGCCGGCATGCGGCGCCCCGAGGCCGAGGCGTACCCGTCGTGGCCGATCCTCCAGCGTTACCGGGAGCTGGGCGGGCGCGCCGTGAGCATCGGCAGCGACGCCCACCAGAGCCGCGACATCGGCGCCGGATTCGGCCAGGCCGCCGAGCGGCTGCAGGCCATGGGCTTCGAAGGGGAGGCGGTGTTCCGGGAGCGAGAGCGCAGCAGCGTTCCGTGGTAAGTGCGCTTGGGTCTGCCGCGGCTCCCGCCCACTTCGGCGCGAAGTGCGCTACCCGTGCAGCGGATTGTGTGTCTTGAGAGCAGGGAATCGCGAGAAGTCGCGATCGGCGGTGTAGAGCGGGTCGGCGCCGTGCTCCTGGCAGATCGCGGCGATGCGCGCGTCGTGCACGCGCGGGCCGACGGCCTTGCCGCCTTCCAGCAGGGCTCGCACGGTGCTCCAGGAATGAATGCCTTGCTCGCCGATCAGGCGGAGCGTCGGCGACTCCAGCCAACGGTCGACCTGCTGCAGCGCGTCATCCATCGTTGAGGGGGGATCGTACACGCGCGGGTGCGTGGCGATGGCGACGAACTCATGCACACAGGGCCAGGGGATCGCCCAGGCGCCGAACCCGGTGAAGAGGCGTTCGATAACGAGATCGGCTTGCGCGTGAAATGGGGAGTCTTCGCGGTGCGCGTAAATGAGAATGTTGGTGTCGACCGCGATCATCCGCCGTGACCCTCATACGCGAGCGACCGGATGGTTTCCCAGTTGCCGGCGCTCACGCCCGGCTGCAAGCCGTTTCCAGTCACCGAGTGACGCCGGTACGAGACATGGGTTGGGCTGCGGGCATCGTGCACGACCGCGCGGAGACCGGTCGCGACCAACTCCTTGAGCGTCGTACCGCGTGCGGCCGCCACGTCTTTCGCCTCCTTCAGGAGAGTGTCGGGAATCTCTATGGTCGTCTTCATATGGGTGACCATATTACGTCGCCCGTGCGTATGCCAACGTTGGGAGTTCCACTCGCGCGCCGTCAGACCGAGGCAAGCTGCCAGACGTCGATTCGATCCGCCGTGATGCGGCCGGCGGTTGCGAACAGACCGATCCGGTCGTGACGCGGATCCGACGGGTAGGCCCGCCACGTGAACGAGGTGCGGCCGTCGTCGACGAACACCTCGACGACAGAGTGATCGACGAATACGTGCAGTCGTACGCGGCGGGGGGCGTCGATGAACAGCGGCGCCTCGTCGTAGCCTTGGGCATCCCGCGCGGGAGGGGGCGTCGCGACGTTCTTCAGCCGCAGCCGGCGGGCAGCGGCGTCGACCTCGATCCGGGTGTGCTCGCTGAGGTCCTCGGCACCGAGCACGATCAGCCCCCACGAGTCATCGGCCGGCGGTGAGACCGAGGCGACGATCTCCAGCGCCGTTCCGCCGACGCCGTCCAGGAGTCGCGTGCCGGCCACCTCGATCCCCTCATGCCGCACATGCTCTCGGCGGAGCACGCGCAGCTCAGGGGCGGGAGGCAGCGTCAGGTGGCCGTCGGCGCGGACCGACACGACCCGCGGCAGCGACATCGCCTGCACCCAGCCGGCCGCCAGTCCTACTTCGCGCGGGCGGCCCTCGCGGATCATCCCCAGCAGCAGTCGACGGCCGCGTTCGTCCGCGAACGTCCGGAGCGCGTGCAGGTAGCCGCCGTCGAGCAGCCCCTCGCCCGCCGGCAGGAACCGGCCGCCGTCGAGCGATCCGGTGAACCAGCGGTTGTAGTACCCCGGGACGAACCGTCCGGCCTCCTTCTTGTAGCCGTGCAGCAACACGACGTGCCGGCCGTCGGCCGGGAAGTAGTCGGGGAGGGGCGTATGCAGACCGCCCTCGTTCTCGAACAGCACGCGCACGAACCGCCAGTCGCGCAGATCGGCGGACCGGTAGAGCAGCAGCCGGTTGGCCGGCGGGACGCCCGCGGCGTCGTAGGCGTCGAGCAGCAGACACCACCACGCTCCCTCCTTCCAGACCAGCGGATCGTGGAAGAAGGTCCCGGGAAAGCCGTTCTCGCCGAACCCCGCCGGCGGCTCGACCGCAAGCGGGCCGCCGGGCTCCTTGGTCCAATGGACGAGGTCGCGGCTCGTGGCCAGGTTCTGCGTGAAGCGCGCTCCCTCGCGCGGATGCGTCCCCGCCACGTTCTTGCGCAGGCCGGTGTAGATGATATGGAACAGATCGCCGTCTCGTACGATGCTGCCGCTCCAGCACCCGTCGCGGTCGGGGCTCTCACGCTCAGGGCCGTCGGCCGAGGGGACCAGCGCGTCGGGCAGCCGGCGCCAGTGGACGAGATCGGAGCTGACCGCATGACCCCAGTGCGCGGTCCCGGTCAGCCACGGGTTCCAGTCCGCTCCGTCGCACGGGTGGTACTGGAAGAACACGTGGTACTCGTCGTCCCGGACGAACGTCAGCGGGTCGCCGATGTACCCGGACTCCGGCTGGTAGTGGAAGGCGGTTCGGTAGTCGGGGCAGGCCACGCGCGCGCATCGTGCCGCGGTTGTCGCCGGCATACCAGACCCATACAGTGCGCGGCGGAGGAAACGGCATGAGGCACGACCCCGAGCACACCTGGGGCCACACGATCGCGTTCTGCGACCAGTATTTCCAGCGCGCCTGCGCGCTGCTGCGGACTACCCTCGACGAGGTGCCGACCTGGACGGCGGTCGCCGACCGGGCGGTGCGGACGATCCGCTCCGGCAGCACCGTGCACGCCAACATCACCACCGGGCACATGCCGACCACGGAGCTGTCGAACGACCGCGAGGGCAATCCCGCGCCGTTCGCGTTCCAGGGTCCCGACCACCACACGTCCGAGCAGTACGCGCAGATGCGCGTTGGCGACCTGCTGCTGACCAACTGCGTGACCCCCGCGGTGCGGGAGGTGCGCGACCGCGGCGTGCACGTCATCGTCTTCACCACCGCTTACGTGAACTCCGGCGCGGCACCGGGCTGGCTGGCCGACAACCCCGGCGGGCTGATGCCGGCGGACGTGGCCGACCAGGTGATCGACACCCACATCCCGTGGGAGCAGGGCCTGGTCGACGTGCCGCAGGTGCCGGAGATGAAGGTCTTTCCCGGCTCCTCCAACGTGAGCTGCGCCATCCACTGGTGCCTGACCGCGGAGGTGATGCAGGCGCTCGGCACGGGCGGCTCGCCCGACGGATCGAAGGCGCGCGCCTACCTGGCGGTCCTGCTGGAGCGGCTGGGCGAGGTGAACCGCCGCCACCGGCAGGCGATCGGCGAAGAGGCGGCGGAGCTGGCCCGGCGAGTGATCGCAGGCGGCCACGTCGACGTCAACGGCAGCAACGAGGGCGTGCGCGCGGATGCGAATACGGTCGCCCAGGGCCTGATGCTGACCTGCGCTCATCGGCCGCGGCCGGCTGCCGAAGGCGGCGACTCCGACACCCTGATCATCACCGCGGTGAGCGCCGACCATCCGCAGGAGATCGCCTGGGCGGAGGAGGCTCGGGCGAACGGCACCCGCGTGGTGACCATCGGCATGGAAACCTCGCCGCGCATGCGGCAACTGAGCGACCGCTACCTGGGCAACGCCTGCGACGAAGCGGGCGGCGTGGTCGAGGTGGCCGGCTGCAAGGAGCCGATCTGCCCGGCCACGGGCATCATCGACAACGTGCTCACGCAGATGCTGCTGTCACAGATGACCGACGAGATGTGCCGCCGCGGCGCGGTTCCCTACTTCTACATGGGCCTCTACCGCCTGGGCGGACGCGAGTACATCACGGCGATGAAGCCCCACTTCGAGGCGCGCGGCTACTGACTTCCGGACCGGGCGTCGGCCGCGCCGGATAAGGTGGCCCGCGCGACCGGACACCGGCTGCCGATCGGCATAGACCGTCCGCGAGTTGCGTGCCCAAGGAAAAAAGGAGCCGGCTGGCAAGATGCCAGCCGGCTCGTGATCAGTCGTCAGGCGGAAGCGTTACGCCGAGGGGCACTCCGATACGAGGTGGCCCCACATGCGGGTCGCCGCTGCCTCGATCTCCGGGCCGGGCCCTGCGTTCCAGCGGTCGAGCCAGTCCTGATAGGCGGACACCGGCTTCTGGCCGATGATGATCTGACCGAACAGCGCCACCGACTCGTTCAGGAGGTCCTGATTGGCGGCGCGCAGGTCGTTGCCGTCCTCATCGAGCGCGCTGACGAAGGATTGCGTCAGCATGCACACGTTGTTCGCTCCCAGGGGCGAGTCCGGGTCGAAGCGGACCTGCTGCACCCAGTCGTTCTGAATGGAATTGGTCCACTCCGGATCGCCCATGAAGTCGCGGATCGCGGTGTAGCCCAGCGGCGTGTTGCGCCCCACGACGCCGAAGCCCAGCCCCTGCCGGGACTCGGACTCCGAGAACGCCTCGGTCCACATCGGCTTGTTGTCCTCGCCGAGCGTCCAGTGGGTGCCCTCGATCCCGTTGTTGATCAGGAAATGTGCATCGCGCTGGTTCAGCGCGTCGACGGCCTGCATGATCGCATGCACGCGATCGCGATCGTCGTTGTTCTGGACGCCGATACCATGGCCGTTGCCGTGCATGGGGTGCCAGGCGTAGGTCACCGGGAAGTACCCTTCGACCCGCGGAGGGCCGACGTACGCGAACGTGGCGTCGGGGCTGTGCTCCTTCAGGGTCTTGTGGAAGTTCTCGTGATCGAACGGCCAGCCCGGATGCTCCCAGCCCTTCATGATGGCCACGCCGGCGTCGAACGGCTCGCTCTCGCCGTTGACGGTGACGAACTCGGGGTCGAGATAGCCCTCTGCGTACCAGCGGGCCAGAATCTCCAGCGCCTGGATCATCTCCGGCTGCCCCTGGCTGTACACCAGCTTGTCGCCTTTCTTGAGGAAGCGGTTGTTCGACAGGCCGAAAGCGTTCATCACGGCGTTGAAGGAGCGGTAGTACTCGGTGTCCCGGTAGCGCGTGCCGTACGAGTAGCGGTCCGGGTACTTGGCCTTGTAGGCCGCGAACACAGCCTCCCACTCTTCGATCGTGTGCGGGACGTCCATGCCCAGCTCGTCCAGATAGTCCTGGCGCCACAGGTAGCCGTGGCCGTAGTTGGCGTGCTTCCAGACCATCGGGTAGTGCTTCAGCACGCCATCGCGCTTGTAGCGCTCCAGGGTGAAGTCCAGGTCCAGTCCTGCGCCGGAGGCGAAAGCGCTCAGACCTCCGTAGTACAGAGGCATGTGCTCGGCAACCTCTTCGACGCTCAGGTCGGAGGTGCCCTGCTGGATGAGCTGCTCGAACCAGTAGGTCTCGAACAGGTCGGGCAGGTCGTTGGCGCCGAACACCACGCGCAGCTTGTCCCGGTAGGAGATGCCGCCCTGGCCCGAACAGGGGATGTGGACCCAGTTCACGCCGAGGGTCGCGTTGATCTCTTCGAGCAGCGGCGTGGAGGTTTCCGGCCACACATGGCAGTGCTCGGTCATGAATTCGATCGTGAGCGGCTCATCGGCGGCCATCTCGGTCTGGCCCTCCGCGAACGCCCCGCCGGCTACCGTCACGCTTAACAGCAGTACCAGTAGTTTCTTCAATTCGTTCTCCTTGTAGGAATTATGGACATCATACCGGACGCGACCGCTCGCGGCCCATATGCCTGTCCTCGTCGGACGACTGATCGGTTCCGAAACGCTGCTACCCAGTCTACCCCTTCAGCGAGCCGATGAGAATACCCTTGGCGAAGTACTTCTGCAGGAACGGGTACACCAGGATGATCGGGATCAGGGAGTAGAGCAGGATCCCCGAGCGGACGGTCTCGGCCGTGAACTGCTTGTCCTCGGTCTCTTCCAGGAGCTGCGCCAGGCGGATCTCGGACGCGATGCCGCCGCGCGAGGCCTCGTTCACGTCGGCGATGATGCGGCCCAGGAGCTGCGGGACGAAGATCTTGCCGCGGCTGATGTAGATCAGGATGTCGAACCATGCGTTCCAGTGGAACACGAACATCCAGAGGGAGAGCACGGCGATGATCGGCTTCGACAGCGGCAGGATCAACTGTAAGAAAGTGCGCAACTCGCCCGCGCCGTCGATGCGGGCGCTTTCGGTCAACTCCTCGGGCAGGGTCATGAAGAAGTTGCGGGTGAGGAGCATGAAGAAGCCGTTGATCATCAGCGGCAGCCACAGCGCTCCCATCGTGTTGTAGAGGCCGAGGCCGCGCACGATCAGGAACAGCGGGATGAAGCCGCCGCTGGTGTACATGGTGATGATGACGAAGATCGTGTAGGAGCGCCGGAACGGCAGGTACTTCTTCGACAGCGGGTAGGCGGTCAGCCCCATGATGAACACCGAGAGCGCCACTCCGACCACGGTTCGATACAGCGACCAGTAGTACGCCTCCACCGTCGAGCGCTGTCGGAAGATGCGCTTCCAGGTCTCCAGGGTCACCTCGCCAGCCTGCGGCAGCAGGTACATGCCACCCGTGACCACCGCCACGGGGGTGCTTACCGACAGGGATACGTGCCGCATGAACGGCAGCAGGACCGAAAGCGCGAACAGGGCCATGATGAGGACGATCGCGACGTGTCCGATCCGCTCGCCGACGCGCCGGCGCGTGCCCGTTACCACAGGGCGTGCTCGGAGTAGCGGCGGACGATGAGGTTGGTGCCCCACACCAGCGCGAAGCTGACGCCCGTTCTCAGAATGGTCAGCGCGGTGCCGTACTCGTACTGGAACCCTTCGAACGCAAGACGGTACAGGTAGGTGTCGATCACGTCCGCCACCTCGTACACGAGGGGGTTGTACAGCCAGAAGACCTGCTCGAAGTTGGCGCTGATCAGGGTGCCCATGCGGAAGATGAACAGGATCGTGATCACCGGGAGCATGCTGGGCAGGGTGATGTGCCACGCCATGCTCAGCCGGCCGGCGCCGTCGATATAGCCTGCCTCGTACATCTCCTGGTCGATGCTGGCGATGCTCGCAAGGTAGACGATCGTTCCGTAGCCCACTTCCTTCCAGAGGCCGCTGAGGATGTAGACGATCAGCCATGCTTGCGGGTCGACCATCAGGTAGGGCGCCTGTGCTCCGAAGAACCGGAACAGTGCCCCCACTACGCCTGTTCCCGGCGACATGAACTCGATCACCAGGGCGCCCAGGAAGACCCATGACAGGAAGTGGGGGAAGTACAGAACCGTTTGTATCGTACGCTTGTAGGTCGATGAGCGCAGCTCGTTCAGGAGAATGGCCAGAATGATCGGGGCGGGAAATCCGAAGAGTGTGGTCAGAAGGGCGATGCGGATCGTGTTCCGTACGGCTCGCAGAAATGCAGCGGGATCGAGGAATAGTTTGTTGAAGTGCTTGAGGAGCGGGTCCGCCCATGGGCTGCCGAGGATGCCGTCCCTGACGTCGAAGTCCTTGAAGGCCAGCGTCATCCCGTAGATGGGCAGGTAGTGGAAAATTATGAAGTAGACGGTGCCGGGAATGAGCAGGATCAGCAGGGAACGGTACTTGTAGACGTCCCGTATCCATTGCCCGCGGTTACGTCGAGCAAGCCGTGTGGAGTGCGCCGTTACGGTCTGCTGGTACGTCGGGACGGAGGCCATCGTCGATCGGGCTGCAGGGTACCGAACGCGGCCGGACGCTGCAAGGTCGAGCCGCGACACCCGACCTTGCGGGCGACACGACATTCCTACAGTATGTTCCTACGGATCACGGCATGAAGGCAGTCAATGTCCGCCAGTTGAAGAACAATCCGTCGGAGGCGTTGCGAGAGGCGCGCAAGCACCCGGTCATCGTGCTCAATCGCAATGAGCCGGAGGCGCTGCTGGTCCATCTGAACGACGACTCGCTGCTGGCGGAACCAGGGATCCGGCGGTCTCTGGCGACCGCGCTCTACCGGGACCGGAGCCTGTCTCTTGGCCGGGCGGCACGGTTCGCGGGCGTCCCGCTGGCGGAATTCATCCGGTACGTGTCGAGATGCGGCATCCCGGTCGTGCGCGGCACGGCCGCCGAGGTCGGCACGGACGCGCAGGCGATCGGGGCATGGACGAAAGGCTCGTCGCGGCCGACGCGAGCCCGCTGATCGGGCTGGCGGCCGCCGGAGCGTTCGATCTGTTGCGTCAGCTCTTCGGGACAGTCACGGTGACGGGGGTGGTACGGGACGAGATGGTGGCCGGCGGCGACCTGCCGGGCGCCGCGGAGCTCGCCGGGGCCGTGCGGGCCCGATGGATCGAGGTCGTCGATATCGAGGCGGACACGGCGCTGTTCGGCGATCTGGACGCTGGAGAGGCCAGCACGCTCACGTTGGCCACGGAACACACGGGGCCGTGTCTGGTGGTGATGGACGAGGCGTTGGGTCGCTGGCATGCCAACGCGCGGGGACTTGAGGTCACCGGTCTTGCCGGCGTGCTGATCGCCGCCCGCCGCTCGGGCATCGTGGACGGCGTTCGTCCGTCCCTCGAACGGCTGGAGGAGAACGACTTCAGGATGTCGGACGCGGTCGTTCAAGCCGTCCTGGAGGGCGAGGAGACCTCACGCTCCGAACGCGTGTGAACAGCAACTCACACCGCATGCAGCACAGAGGAGAATCGATGGAACACCTGACCTTGCACGTAGCCACGGCTGGCGATGACGCCGCGCCGGGGACCGAGGAGGCGCCGTTCGCGACGGTCGAGCGCGCCCGCGAAGAGGTGGCCGAACGGCTGCGCGCGGGCCCGCCGCGTCCGATCACGGTGCAAATCCACGCTGGCACCTACCACCTGAGCGGGACCCTGGAGCTGGACGGCTCCGTCTCCGGCACCGCCGACACCCCCGTCGTCTTCGCGGCGGCGCCCGGCGAGGAGGTCGTGCTCTCCGGCGGCCGGCCGGTGACCGGCTGGCAGCGGGAGGACGACTCCCGCGACCTCTGGTCCGTGCCGGCGCCCACCGAGGGCGTGTTCCGCACGCTGCGGGTCGGCGACCGCCTGGCCGAGCGCGCGCGCTACCCGTCGGCCGACGCCGAGGACCGCATACAGCGCGGCTGGCTGTTCGCGGACTGGTGGCGCCACCCATGGGAGCGCGGCCGGTTCGAGCAGCCGGTCAGCCGCGTGCGCCGCGCCGGCGACTACCTGCAGTGGCGGGTGACGGTCCCGTCGGCCGGGACCTACCGGGTGTGGATCAGCTACGTCAAGGACGAGAGCACCACCCATCCGGAGGTCTCGTCCGCCTTCGGCGTCCGTGGCGGCCAACGGGTGACGCTGGCCGACCTGGGCGCCACCCACGGCTGGCGCTCCGGCCAGCACGAGGCTTTCCCGTTCGTGGCGTCGGGCGAGATCCGGCTGCAGGAAGGCGAGCACGACCTGTACTGGGAGAACCTCTCCGGGGGCCAGATCGACTTCGACTGCGTCGTGCTGTGCAGCGACCCCGACTGGGACCCCGCCGAGAACATCCGCCTGACGATCTGGCACCCGCGCGCCTACGAGGTGCGTCCGCCTGCGCCCGGCACCGACTACCTGGTGATCCAGGCGGAGGCGTTTTCGAGCGCCAGCCCCGGCGTGGGCATCGCCGACGTCGAGCCGAGCGGGGCGCCCCGCGCCGAGCCTGGCGGACGCCCGGGCCTGGTGACGATGGCTCCCGGCGACGTGCCGGAGTGGGACGACTGGTCCGGGGCGGAGATCAACATCTTCTCCGCGTGGGGTTGGAACAACCTGATCCAGCCCGTGCACGGGTTCGACGCGGAGTCACGGACCATCCACTTCGAGTCCTACAACGACGTGCGGCCGGGCAACCGCTACTTCATCTCCGGCGTGCGCGGTTGCCTGACCGATCCCGGCGAATGGCACCTGGATACGGCGTCCGGCACGATCCGCTACCTGGCGCCGCCGGGCACGGAGGCGGTCGACGGAGCGGTGGCGGCGCTGCTCAAGACGGCCGTGCGCATCACCGGCAGCCACATCGAGCTGCGGGACCTGGTGATCGCCGACACCGACTACCGCGTCGGCTCTCCGGCGGCGGCGCAGGACGGCGCGATCGAGCTGGATCGCGCCGAGCACTGCGCGGTGGTCAACTGCCGCTTCGAGTGCGTGAACGGCTGGGGGGTGCGGATGGTCAACCGCTGCCACCACAACCGGGTCGAACGCTGCACCATGCACGGCCTGGGGCAGGGCGGCGTCGAGCTCTTCGGCGACGACCACACGCAGCCGTTCGAGAACGAGATCGTGGCCAACGACATCGCCGACTGCGGCCGCGTATACGCGCACGTCGCCGGCGTCTACGGCAACGCGTCGAGCCGCAACCGCATCGCCCACAACCGCATCCGCCGCATGCCGCGCTACGGCATCTCGCTGAAGTCGGGCGGCGGCCACTCCGCGCACCAGAACGTCCTCGAGTACAACGAGATCGTCGACCTGAACCTGGAGACCAGCGACACGGGCGCGATCGAGATCTACGGCGGCGACCGCAGGCCGACCGGCAACGTCGTCCGCTACAACCGCATCGTCAACTCGGTGGGGCTCAAGGTCGACGACCGCGGCCACTTCGTGACGCCGGTGTATTCGTGGGGCATCTACCTCGACGACTGGTGCTCGGGCGTCACCATCCACGGCAACATCATCGTCGGCAACGTGGTCGGCGGCGTGAACATGCACGGCGGCTGGGGCAACCTGGTGGAGAACAACGTCCTCGTGGACGGCCAGCGCCGGCAGTTCTCGCTGGCGCCGATCTTCAGCGACCTGCAGAGCACGACGCTGCGCGACAACATCTTCCGCCGCAACGTCGTGGCCTGGTCGGAGCGCACCGCCGCGGTAATCTGGTGCCGGCCGCGCCGCTGGTATCCGGAGATCCTGCGCGAGTGCGACCACAACCTTTACCACTACCGCGGCGGCTCCCTCGACCTGGAGTCGCCGGAGATCGACATCACGCCGCTCGGCAGCCTGCAGCGCTGGCGCGACGCCGGCTTCGACCGCAACAGCGTGATCGCCGATCCGCTGTTCACGGATCCGGCCGCGGGCGACTTCACGCTGCGGCCCGGATCGCCGGCGTTCGAGCTGGGTTTTCAGCCGATCCCCGTGGACCGGATCGGGCCCGACGGCTACGAGGTGGAACGATGAAAGCCTCCGACCTGTTGGTCCGTTGCCTGGAGAACGAGAAGGTCGAATACATCTTCGGCCTGCCGGGCGAGGAGAACATCGACGTGATGGAGTCGCTGCTGGACTCCACGATCCGCTTCATCGGTGTCCGCCACGAGCAGGGCGGCGCCTTCATGGCCGACGTCTACGGCCGGCTGACCGGCAAGGCGGGGGTCTGCCTGTCGACGCTGGGGCCTGGCGCGACGAACCTGATGACCGGCGTCGCCGACGCCAACATGGATGGCAGCCCGGTGGTGGCGATCACCGGGCAGGCTTCGCGCGACCGCATGCACAAGGAGTCGCACCAGCACATCGACGTGGTCGACACCTTTCAGCCGATCACCAAGTGGAATGCCCAGATCAACACGGCGGCCATCATCCCCGAGATCGTCCGCAAGGCGTTCAAGGTCGCGGAGACCGAGAAGCCCGGCGCGACCCACGTCGACCTCCCCGAGGACGTGGCCGAGGAGGAGATCGACGCCGAGCCGCTGCTCCCGCAGGCGCCCTATCCGTGGGAGCCGCCGGCGGCGCAGATCGAGCGGGCGGCCGCGCTCATATCGGCTGCGAAGAGCCCGATCATCCTGGCCGGCAACGGCGTGGTGCGGCGGCACGCGTCGGAGGCGCTGACCCGCTTCGCCGAGCGGCTGAACATTCCTGTAGCAGAGACCTTCATGGGCAAGGGCGTGCTGCGCGACGACCATCCGCTGTCTCTCTTGACCTGCGGGCTGCAGGCGCGGGACTACGTGTCCTGCGGCTTCGACCGCGCCGACGTCGTGATCGCCGTCGGCTACGACCTGGTTGAGTACTCCCCGGAGCGATGGAACCCGGAGCGGGACAAGACGATCATCCACATCGACATGCTGCCGGCGGAGGTCGACCAGCATTACACGGTGGGCGTCGGCGTCCTGGGAGACATCTCGACCACGCTGGACCGGATCGCCGAGCGCGCCGAGCCGTGTCGGACCGACGACTACACGCAGGGGCTGCGCGCGTTCATCCTGCACGAGCGTGACGAGTTCCGCGCCGACACGTCGTTCCCGATGAAGCCGCAGCGGGTCCTGAACGACCTGCGCACGGTCATGGACTCAGGGGACATCCTGGTCTCCGACGTGGGCGCGCACAAGATGTGGATCGCGCGCCTGTTTCCGTGCTATCGGCCCAACACCTGCATCATCTCCAACGGCTTCGCGGCGATGGGCATCGGCGTGCCGGGCGCGCTGGCCGCGAAGCTCGTGCATCCGCGGCAGAACGTGGTCGCCGTGACCGGCGACGGCGGCTTCCTGATGAACTCGCAGGAGCTGGAGACGGCGGTCAGGGAGGAGGTTCCCTTCGTGACGCTGATCTTCCACGACGACAGCTACAGCCTGATCGGCATGAAGCAGGAGCGCCGCTTCGGGCGCACCTCCCACATCCGCTTCGGCAACCCCGACCTGGTGAAGTATGCGGAGAGCTTCGGCGTTGCCGGCTACCGGGTCGGCGCCGCCGACGAGCTGCAGCCGATCCTGCGCGACGCGTTCGCGTGCGGCCGGCCGGCCGTCATCGACTGCCCGGTCGACTACACCGAGAACCTGCGCATGATGGAGCGGCTCGGCGCGCTCATCTGCCCGATCTGAGCGGCGGATCCGAACGGGCGTCGGATGGCCGTTCCACGCTGGCTGTTCATCGTCGCGGCGCTGCTGTGGCTGCCGATAGGCGTCGCCGCCACGGCTCCACTACGTGGGTTTCGGTTCGGGGTGGAGTCCGAGCCGTGGCCGATGATGCTGTTCATGATGGTCTCGTCGCTGGTCGTGGTGGCGCCGGCCGGGTTGCCGCTGGCGCTGGCGTGCCGGCAGCTGTGGAGGCTGGGGCGCCGCCGCGTGGCGTGGGTCGCGTTCGCGGTGCTGGCGATCGCGACGGTGGCGGCAACCCTGCTCGCGGGGCTCCTCGGCCCGCTGGCGATCTACGTCTACGCGGCCGTGCTGAGCGCCCCGGTCTGGATTGCGGTGGCCGTCTTGCGGCGACGCGGATAAGAGGCGGGTCGGCCGGGTGGGTCAGCCTGCGGCGCGATCGCTGCTGGTGAAGGCGATGAGGCGCTCGATGCCTTCGCGGAGGAGGTCCGGGCCGGTGGCAAGGGAGATGCGGACGTGTCCTCTGCCGCCGGCGCCGAAGGCCTCGCCGGGCGCTACGGCGACGTCGGCTTCCTCGACGAGGCGGCGTGCGAAAGCATAGGTGTCGGTGACCTGCTCCGGCAGATCGACCAGCAGGTAGAAGGCGCCCTGGGGGCGATAGCGGCAGAGCCCGGCGCCCGTCAGCAACTCGCAGGCCAGGTCGCGGCGCTCGCGGTAGGCGTCGACCATGCCGGCCACGCAGTCCTGCGGCCCGGCGAGCGCCGCCAGCGCCGCGTGCTGGGAGAGCACGGGCGCGCAGGAAACGGTCGCTTCCTGGAGCTTCACCAGCAGCGGCACGATCGGCTTCGGGCAGGCGACGTAGCCGACCCGCCAGCCGGTCATGGCATAGGTCTTGGAGAAGCTGCCGACCGTGAAGCAGCGGTCGCCGGCGCCGAGGCTGGCCGGGCTCGCGTGCGCGCCGTCGAAGACGATCCTCCCGTAGCACTCGTCGCTGACCAGGTAGAGGTCGTGGCGGCAGGCCAGCTCGACGATCGCCGCCAAGCGGTCGCGGTGGATGACGGTCCCGGTCGGGTTCGACGGGCTGCCGACTACGATCGCCTTGCTGCGCGGCGAGATGGCGGCGGCTAGTGCATCCAGGTCGGGCTGATAGCCGCCCGCGGCGGGCAGCGGGTAGGGCACCCACTCCGCGCCGCACACCTCGGCCGTCATCCGGTAGTTGGGATAGCCGGGATCGGGCACCAGGAGCTGGTCGCCGGGCTCCAGCACGCTCAGGAGGCTGCCGTACAGGGCGCCCATGGCGCCGATGGTGACGATGATCTGCTCGCTCGCGACGGGGACGCCGTCGTTCCGGCGCAGCCTGGCTGCAAGCGCCTCGCACAGCGCCGGCAGGCCGGCGTTGGCCGTGTAGCCGGTCTGTCCCTGCTCGGCCGCGCGGTTGGCCGCCGCGACGATGTGCGGCGGGGTGGGGAAGTTCGGCTGGCCGATCTCCAGGTGGATGACGCCCGGTCGCTGGGCGAGGTCCATGATCTCGCGGATGCCCGAGCGTGGCACGGCCGCGACGCGGGGATTGATCGATCGCAGGGGAGGCTCCTGCAGGCTCAGGCGGCGTTGCGTGCGGCCGCCACGGCGCGTCCGGGCGTCACGGACACGCCGTAGCGCGGCAGCACCTGCTCCATGGCGTTCAGGATCGCGCACACCGATTCGAGGTTGGCGACGAAGCCCATCAGGCCGATGCGGCTGCCGGCGTAGCCCATCTCGCCCACCGCCTGCGAGCCGCCGGCGGTGGCGATGCCGTACTCGCGCCAGACGGTCCGCATGTAGTCCTCCGTCGGAAACGTGTCGCCCGGCATGACCACGCAGGTCGAGCAGGAAGCGGCGATCCGCTCGTCCGCTAGCACCCGCAGCCCCATGGCGCGGACGCCCGCGCGCAGCGCACGGCCGGCGGCGGCGTGGCGGGCGACCACCCGGTCGGGTCCCTCGTCCATGATCTGCCGCAGCGCGCCTTGCAGCGCCAGCAGCAGCGAGTACGACTGCGACGGGCCGTGCGCGGCCTTGTACTCGGTCACCGAGCTGTCGACGGCGCCGCCTTCCTCGGCCGAGTCGCCGTTTGCGGATAGCTCGGCCGGCGCCTCACCGTGAGCCGTCGCCCTGGCCTGCCGCTGTCCGTCATGCCACTTCCGCCACGTCACCAGGTCCAGGCACAGGCCGGGAATCGGGCTCGAGCGCCGCTCGGCCGCCTGCCAGGCGCGCGGTCCCGCGGTAACGATGGCGATTCCCTGTGGAGCGTTCACGCACTTCTGGCTGCTGGTGCAGCAGACGTCGATCCCCCAGTCGTCGATGTGCAGCGGCTCGGAGGTCAGGGACGAGACCGCGTCCACCAGGTAGAGGACGGCCGGGAACTCCTCGCGGATCATGGCGCCGATCTCGCGCACGGGGTTGAGGGTGCCGGCCGTGGTCTCCAGGTGGACGACCGCGAACATCTTCGCTTCGGGATGATCGCGCAGGGCCTGCCGCGCCTGGTCGACCGTGACCGCGGTGCCGCGCGGCAGGTTGATCTCCGCGGCGGTCGCGCCGACCACGGTGACGAGGTCGGTGAGGACCTGGCCGAACATGCCGGTGTTGACCGTCACGCAGACGTCGCCGTGCTCCAGGAACGTGTTGAACGCCGCCTCCTCGCCGTAGGTGGCCGAGCCGACCGGCAGCAGTACGTCGCCTTCGGTGTGCAGGATCCGGGCCAGCATCGCCACGCAGTCGCCCTCGACTTCGTGGAACGGCGGGTAGTAGATGGGGTTGGGCAACGCCTGGCTCATCGCCCGGCGCGCGGCCGGGTAGAGGTCGGTCTGTCCGCAGGACAGGTTGAGTTGCAGCGCGGTACTCATGGCGAGGTGGAATATGGGGTGTGTGAAACGGCCGCGCAAGCCGCGGGCGCCGCCAGCACGTAGCCGTCCCGCGCCACCACCTCGCCGTCGCGGATCACGGCGCGCACGTGCCTGAGCGCCCGCACGTCGGCGAGCGGGTCGCCGTCGAGGACGATGCAGTCCGCCCGCTTGCCGACCTCCAGCGTGCCGATCGTGTCGCCCAGCGTCAGAGCCTCCGCCGCCGTGCCCGTCGCGGACTGCAGCACCTCCGCCGGCGACATGCCGCCGAGCCCGACCATCGTCTCCATGGTGCGGGACAGATCGACGAAGTTCGTGTCGGTGATGCCGGCGTCGGTGCCGGCGATGACGGTCACGCCCGCGTCGAGCATGTCCCGGAACGTCCGGAACTTGGCCCATCCGGCGTGATCCGGGCCGGCCGCCTCGATCTCCTCCAGGGGCCAGCGCTCGAAGCCGGCGATCGTCTTGCAGACGAAGATCCGCCGGTCGCGGATGCGCTCGACGATCTCCGGGCGGTAGTCCTCGCCGTCGTCGTCGCGCGCCAGCCAGGTGCAGTGCTCGATGCCGTCGAAGCCGGCGGCCACGCAGCGCTCGATGCCTTCGCTCCCGTGCGCGTGGGCGCTGGCGCGCAGCCCCAGGCGGTGGGCGTCGTGGGTGATCGCCTGCAGCTCGGCCAGGCCGTACTGGGCCGCGCGCGGGTTGGTGCCGCGCGTACCGCCGCCGGTGGCCATCACCTTGATGAAGTCGGCGCCGGCCTTGTGCATGCGCCGCACCGCGCGGCGCACGGCGTCCTCGCCTTCGGCCTCGTTCTCCAGGAACCAGCAGTGGCCGCCGGTGGACGTGATCGGCGCGCCGCCGGTGACGATCCGCGGTCCGATGAGCAGCCCGTCGCGCACGGCCCGCGCGACCGGGATGATCACGTCGGTCAGGCCGCCGCAATCGCGCACGGTGGTGATGCCGCGGCTGAGCGCTGCGCGCAGGTTGTTCACCGTCTGGACCGCGAGGGTCGCAGTGGGCTGCCCGATCGCCGCGTACAGGGGGTTGAGCCCGTTCCGCTCGGGCTCACCGCTCCACATCAGGTGCACGTGGCTGTCGATCAGCCCGGGGGCGATCACCTGATCGGGGAAATCCAGACTGCGGGTGTCGCCGTCCGCCAGCCGCAGCGCGTCCTCGCCCACCGCCGTGATCGCGCCGTCCTCCACCAGCAGGGCGGCGTCGGTGCGGGGCTCCGCGGCGGCGCTCCAGACCAGCAGGCGGCCGCGTATCAGCGCCTTCTTCATCGGCTCACCTGTTGAACTTGAAGGCGTAGAGATCGGCGTCCATGAGAACGAAACGAAACCTGACGGGTCTCCGTGCCAATCGGCTCACGTCTCCATCGCCGTTCCAGGTCACCGTGCCGTCGATGAGATCTCCGAACATCTCCGGGCAGTCCGCCAGGCCGAACCCCGGGATGACGCGGCCCTGGTCGTCCTGGATCTCCACGCGTACCGAACCCACGGCCGACGTCGCGTAGTTGAGCTCGAGCCGGCGGCCCTCGAAGACGAAGGGCCTTGTCAGGACCTCTCCCCCAGCGTAACCGGCGTTCAGGGACACGAAGCCATCGGTGCGGAAGGTGTAGCGGACGATGCGCACGGTGGGCAGGCGCCAGTGCTCGCTGCCATACACCGAGAGCTCGGTGGGTGAGGTCTGGATCATTCCGGGGTCGATGTACAGCCCTCGTTCATGCCAGTTGTCCTGGTCCGGCCCGGGACGTATCAGGGCTTCCATGAAGCTGCGGTCGAAGCGGATGCCGTCGCGGCTGGACATGAACACGATGTCGCTCACGCCCGATCCTCCGTGCCAGCCCGGCGTGGGCTCACGCTCCGGGACGAATCTGGAAGGGAACATGAGGTACGTCCCCGGTGCGCGCCGGTAGGCCACACATGAGTTGGTGTACAGGTGCTCGAACGGCGTGTCCCCGGTATCGACGTCCTCCGGAAGACTCCAGTCTCGGAAGTCCTTCGACGTCGTTCTCCTGATCCAGCGCACGCCGCCCGTGCCTCCGGTCGGGCCGACGAAGCTGCCCTCCGTGCCGGCCTTGCCGCGCGTATAGGCGACGTACTCTTCGCGCCAGGGGTCCCAGAACGAGACGTTGAAGGAATCGAAGGGGCGAGCGGTGGAGATCGGGTCCTTCTGCAGCAACCGCCAGCGCAAGCCGTCGGCCGAGGCCAGGGCCCACAAGTCCCTGGTACGGACGACGGCCTTGTAGCGTTCGTCGGCGGGAACGCCCGGATTGTCGTCCCTGAACGGGGCCATGTTGGCGCCCGGGCCAAGCCAGACGATGTTGTTGTCGCGGGAACCTTCGTACTCCAGGATGCCGAGGTTGGGCTTGTGCCAGTGGATGCCGTCGGCGCTCTCCTGGTACGCCGTGATCTCCGTCACCGCTTCCGTCGTCGAGATCTTTCCGCAGCGGTAGTACGCCCGGAGCTTGCCGCCGTCCTGCATGGTGGCCATGTAGGAGACGTGGTCGTGCTCCCACGGCCTGTCCCGCTCCAGGACGGTCTCGCGCTTCCGCGGAGCATGCAGCTTGCGGGCAACTCCGGTCGCGGACGAGATCCAGAAAGCATCCACGAAGAGCTGCCGATGCGTGCCGATGTTGCGCACCCCGTCAGTCGTCATCGATTCCCCTCCACCTCCGGATGCGCCGCGTCGTTGACGACCCGGACCGGCTTCGCCATCGTCACCGCCCGATGGCGAAAGTCTACACACCTCACGATCGCTCCGTCCCGCCGCGGGGTCAGGAGTTCGACACACCCGGCTTCCTGCCGGTCACCCCGGCGCTGATCAGCGTCCTGGACGAGGAGACCGGCATCCCCAACATCATGCCGTCGGTCGGGTGGGGGTGGCTCAACCGGCTGCCGTTCTACCTGGGGGTGGCGGTGAGCGTGCAGGAGATCACCGGCGACTACTTCAAACGCGGGACGCACGAGTTGCTGCGCCGAGCACGCGACTTCGCGCTGAATGTGCCCACGGACCGGCTGCGCGAGGCGGTGGCCGCCTGCGGCCGGCTGTCGCGCGCCAAGGACGCGGTCGTCGACAAGTTCAAGGAGACGGGCCTGACGCCGTTACCGGGAAAGCGCATCAACTCCCCGCATATCGCCGAGTGCCCGATCAATTACGAGTGCAAGGTGCGCGAGGTGGTCAGCCTGGGATCGCACGACCTGTTCCTGGGAGAGGTGGTCGGCTGCTTCGCCGACGGCGTGGTCCAGCCGGGACGCTCGTCGGCCCAGGGCCACTCCCGCATCGAGCTCGCCCGGGAAGACGGCGGCACCACGATCCTGGAGTTCCAGGGCATGGTCCACCTGGTCAGCGAGTAAAGCCGGCCCCGACGTCGAAGCCCGGACGCACCGATCAGCACTACGGATACCGGTTGACGGGAGGCACATTTTACACAAATATGCCTTTGATGAGAACGACTATCGACATCCCCGATCCGCTGCTGCGCCGCGCGAAAGCGGCGGCATCGCTCGACGGCAAGAGCCTGCGGGCCTACGTGACCGAGGCGCTGGAGCAACACCTCACCCACGGTGCCTTGGGCGGTGCGGGGCACCGGGTGTCCCTGCCGCTGGTGCCTTCGCAGACTCCCGGCTCCCTGCGGATTACGGAAGACTCGCTTGCGCGCGCCCTGGCCGAGGAGGATGCGCGTGCTGCCGGACGTTAACGTCTGGCTGGCACTGGCGTTCGAGGTCCATGCGCACCATGGGGCGGCGAGGACGTGGTTCGACACCGTCGGCGTCCGCACCGCCCTGTGGTGCCGCGTCACCCAGCAGGGATTTCTCCGGCTCGCGAGCAATCCCAGCGTCTTCGGCGCTGAAGCGCTCACGCTGCGGGATGCATGGTCGTGCTACGACGCCTTGAGCGGTGACGAACGGACGGGATTCGTGGCCGAGGCGGCGGGACTGGAGCGGCTGTGGCGCGAGTACGCCTCGTCCCGGACCTACTCGCCAAAGGTATGGACCGATGCCTATCTGGTGGCGTTCGCTGCGTCCGCCGGGCTGACGATGGTGACGTTCGACCGCGCCATCACCTCGTTTCTTGGGTCGCGCCCGTTGGTCCTCCCGGCGTCGCCGTAGACGGAGGCCGGTGTCAGTCGGCCGGGTGAATGGGGGTGGGCTCGCCGCGGTTGATCACCTCCCAGCCGGTGACGTCGCCGCCGTGCCAGCGGTAGGGCATCGGCAGCACGGTCGCGGACCGGTCGGCGAGCGGCAGCGCCACCCGGCGGTGCCCCTCGCGCGCCGACAGCTTGATGGCGGCGGCGATCTCCAACACCTGCCGGTAGTCGTGGCCGCTGCACGGGGCGGGGCGGCCCTCGCGCACGGCGTTCATCAAGCTGTCAACGACGCCCAGGAACTTCCCCCCGAGCCGCTCGTCGTCGGTCGGCTCGTCCAGGAACTCGGGCCGTACCGGGCGCGCGCCGGTCCCCGTGCCCTTGATCAGCACCGTGCCGTCGCCACCGGCCAGGTACACGGCGCCGTCCTCTCCGAACAGCGCCACCCTGTGGGCGCCCTCCGCCGGCACCTCGCGCGCCGCAATGCACTCGTAGCCGCCGGTCATGCCCAGCGTCCCGTACGCGGCGCAGTCGTCGTCGCTGGCAGCCGCCTCCTCGGGCACCGTCCAGCCTTCCGCCCAGGCCACCTCGTCGCCGGTGGCGAAGCGCAGGAAGTTGAGGATCACGCAGCCCAGGCCGGACACCTGGTCGCCCTCCGCCAGGAAGCCGTCGATCGCCGCCCCGGTGAGCCGGCCGATGGCGCCGTCGCGCACCCACTCGCCGATCCGGGTCACCTGGTGGACCTCCCACCACGCGGTGCCGCACGCGAACGCCGCGCCGCGCTCCTCGCAGGCGGCGATCATGGCATCGGCGTCGGCCAGCTTCGCGGCGATCGGCTTCTCGCAGGAGATCCCCCTGACGCCCGCCTCCGCGCACGCGATCACGGCGTCGCGGGCGGCGCTCACCGGCAGGATGTTGGCGACCACGTCCGGTACCTGCCACGCCAGCAGCTCCTCGACCGTGTCGAACTGGCGGGGGATCCCGAAGTGCTCGGCGAACCGCGCGCGGCGCGCGCGGGCGGTGTCGACCAGGGCGATCAGTTCCGCCTCCGGATGGCGGGAGTAGGCGTACGTGTAGCGGCGGCCCCAGTCGCCGCAACCGCCGACCACGGCGACCCGCAGTTTTTCTCGCTTCATCAGTGACGCTCCCTCGTTACGCGAAGTCGGGGAAGTCCCGGTCCAACTCTTCCCAGACCGCAGGATCGACTTCCTGCTGGTAGGCCGCGACGTTCTGCGCGACGCGGTCCGGTGTCGAGAAGCCCAGCAACACCGACGCGAAGCGCGTCTCGCGCAGGCAGTAGTGCAGGTTGACGACGTGCAGATCCAGGTCGCGAGCCGTGCACCAGTCGTGCATCCGCCTGGCGCGGCGCAACTCCTCGGTCATCTCCACCTGGTCCGGCGCCACGCCGGCAGCGCTCGCCGCCACCCGGACCGGGTCGTCGCCTCCGAGCAGGCCGCTCAGCATGATCGATGCGTTGAACAGGCCCACGTCGGCCGCCACCGCCGGCTCCACCACGCCGGCCAGCGCCGAGCGCTCGATCAGGTTGTGGTCGCGGAAGGTCAGCGACACCTCGAAGTCGCCGGTGGCGATGCAGGCCTGGTGGTGCGCGTGCGGGCGGCAGCCCAGCCCGAGGTGCCGGATGACGCCCTGCCGCTTGAGGTCGAGCAGCGCGTCGCGGGCCGCGTGCGGGGCGAGCACCGGCTCGATCTCCTCCGGGTCGTGCACGAGCATGACGTCCAGGTAGTCGGTCTGCAGGGCGCGCAGGCTGAGCTCGGTGCTGGCCATGATCGCGTCGTAGGAGTAGTCGTGCGGTCGCTGGCGCGAGCCGGCCTTGCTCTCGATGATCAGGTCCTCGCGCCGGTGGCCCCGGCGGTACCACTCCTGCAGGGCGATGCCGATGTAGCGCTCGCTCTCGCCGCCGATGTAGGCGGCCGAGGTGTCGATCAGGTCGATGCCGGCCTCCAGCGCGGCCAGCGTCGTATCCACGCCCAGTTGCTCGTCGTGCGTGCCTCCGCGGCGGCCGAGCTGGGCGCCGCCGATGCCGAGCACCGGCACCTGCAGGCCGGTTTTCCCCAGCCGGCGGCGTTCGTATTCGATCGCGTGCATGCGCGGAGCATACCCGCGCGGGCGGTCCTTCGGAACGGGCCTCCGGCCTCGCCTGCGCGCTTTGACACGCCGCCCTCCCCCCAGCACGGTGAGCGGCGAGGAGGGCGCCTCGTTGTTGATCAAGGAAGTCAAGCTCTACGTCGTCGCCGCAGGCGTACGGGAACGGGCCGCGGTCGGCCGCGGCGGCATGGAGCTGGTGCCGCCGGGCCTCTCCGGCCTGTTCACCCACGGCGAGGGGATCGGCTCCGACGCCGAAATCCCGGAATACCGTGAGCAGGCGCCGGCCTACGACCTGATCCTGCGCCTGGTCACCGACGGCGACCTGGACGCGCACGCCACCTACGCCAGCGGATTCAGCGCGAGCGAGCTGGCATGGCAGGCGAGGGAGTTCCAGGTGAAGATCGCCCACCTGCTCATCGGCATGGACGCCTTCGACCGCGAGCGCATCTGGCAGCGCCTGTGGTACACGCAGCGGTTCATGTACACCGGCCGCGGCCTGATCCAGACCGTGGACGAGATGCTCTGGGACCTTGCCAGCCGCCATGCCCGCCTGCCGCTGTACCGCCTGCTCGGCGGCGCGCGCGACTCGATCCCGGCTTACCGGAACATCGGCGGCCGGACCGTCGACGACTACGTCGCGGATGCGATGAGGGCGCGCGAGCAGGGCTTCAAGGGCGGCAAGGACCACTCCTACCGCGGCGTCGCCGGCAACACCGAGCTGTTCCGGGCGTTGCGGGAGGCGATGGGAGACGACTTCATCCTCATCCACGACGCGGTCGAGCACTACACCTGTGACGAGGCGATCAGGATCGGCCGCGAGATGGAGCGCCTGGGCTACGCCTGGATCGAGGAGCCGCTGCAGGACTTCGACCTCATGGGCCTGAAGAAGCTGTGCGCGGCGCTGGACCTGCCGGTGATGGCCATGGAGTGGATCGGGGCGCTGGCCGGACAACCGTTCAACGCGACGCCCTTCATCGCCATGCAGGCCACGGACATCGTCCGCCAACGCGCCATCGGCCTCACCGGCCAGATGAAGCTGGCGCAACTCGCCGAGACCTTCGGCCTGGACGTGCACGGCGGCAACTCGCACGTGGTGCTGGCCATCCACAACGACCCGCTCTACGAGTACGGATCGGAGGGGCCTCTGCCGCCGCCGCAGGACCCGGCGACCCTCACGTTCCAGGGGATCAAGGTGATCGACGACGGGCACATGCGCATCCAGTGCGGCGACCTGCCGGTGCCGGAGCCCGACTGGGACCGGATCGAGTCGGAAGCGCTGGAGGTGGTGTGATGGCGGTGGATGGAAGCGTGCTGGCGGAAGCGACGATCACGCGGCTGCAGGTGCAGGCGCCGGTCGGCGTCGTACGCATCTCTGCGGAGGCGGCAGGCGAGGAGGTCTGCGGCGCGGCGCTGATCTGCGCCGACCGGCTGCCGCCGGCGGCGACCGTCGAGCGGATGCGCGCCGCGCTCGTCGGGCGGCCGCTCGCAGACCGGGAGCGCCTCTGGCGCGATCTGCGCGCCGCCGCGTCCGGAAGCGACCCGGCGGGCTTGGCCGGCGTGGACATCGCGCTGTGGGACCTCTGGTCAAAAGCCCTGCGGTTGCCGCTCTACCGGGCGATCGGCGGCTTCCGGACGGAGGTCCCGGCCTGTCTCTCGGGCGAGGCCGCTTGCGACACGGACGAAGCCGCGGCCGAAGCGGCGGGCGCCGTTCGTGACGGCTACCGCGGCTACCGCGTCGCGGGCACCGTCACTCCGATCGGCGCGAAGGCGCCGGCCGCGGTCCGAAAGCGCGTCCTGGATGCGGTCCGTGCGGTCCGGGAGGCGGTCCCGGTAGACTTCCCCCTGCTCTACGGCGGCGTCCCGGCCGGCGGTCACCTGGAGGCGGTGGCCATCGGCCGCGCGCTCGACGAGGCCGGGTACACCTGGTTCGAGGATCCTCTGCCGGGCGCGGACGGCGAAGCGCTCGGGCGGCTGGCCACGGAGCTGGACACACCCGTGCTGGCGACCGTGGGCGGCCCTGATGCCGCCCGGCAGGCGGCTGCGCACCTGTCCCGGCAGTCGGCGGACCTGATCCGGGTACGCATCCCGGACGTCGGCGGCATCACCGAGGCGTTGAAGATCGCCCGCGCCGCCGAAGCGTTCGGCGTCAACTGCGAGATCGATCCCGACGACGGCAACGGCGGCTTCGCCGCGGCCGGCCTCATGGGCGCGGTGCGCAACGCGATGTTCCTGCGGTGGGTGACCGGCGAGAGCGGCGAGCGGGCGCGCACCGCCGACGGCCTGATCCGTACGCCGATGACGATACGGGACGGAGCCGTGACGCTACGCGATGCTCCGGGAGTAGGCGTGGATCTGGAGCCGGACCGAGTCGACGCGGAAGCAGAACGCTTGCTCTGAGGACAGTAGCGCGGAGAGAATAGTAAACGGCCCGTGGATCGCAATGCCGGACGATAGAGTCCTTTATCGGAGAATTCACCAGTACAAGTATCAACTCATGGAGCCGTACGAGTATCGGACTGACATCGTCGGGAAGTCCGGCACGGTCGGCGACGACTGGGTGGTAATCGACGGCGATGGCATGCTCAAGACGAAAAAGGGCTATGCTTGGGATGGACCCAGCGGGCCCACGATCGACACGAGGAACTTCATGCGAGGGTCGCTGGTTCACGACGCGCTATATCAGTTGATGCGCGAATGCATACTTGGGCAGGAACACCGGCGGAGCGCGGATCGATTGCTGCAAGAAATCTGTCTTGCCGATGGTATGTCCCGGCTCAGGGCTAGGCTTGTCTACCGGGCCATTCGGATCTCCGGCGGGAGGTATGCAAAGCCTCGGAAGCCTGCGCCTATCGAGTGTGCGCCGTGACCCATCGGGCGCCGGGTGTCCGCGTGCCGCGCTCGATCGGCTTGAGCGTTGCGGAAGCCGCCGCGCCGTGAGTGAGCTGAGGCGCGCCAGCCGGCTCTGGAGCGTTACGTCGGCGCAGAAGGTCCAAAACGGGAGCACGCGTGTAGGCGTCCGTGGCGCCACGGTCCGCCGTGTCCAGATGCACCTCGTAGAATCGCCGAATGTCGCCGCCGCAGGCGGCAAGGAGGGTCGCATGAACGTACGCGCACACTACGACGCGGGGATGCTGGAGGCAGCTCGGTGACGCCCGAGACGCCGGCATGGTTCGCGGGCCGGGTGAGCGCCGTAAGCCTGACCTTCGACGACGGCATGGACAGCCACCTGGAAACCGTCGGCCCCGCGCTCGATGCCCGTGGAATGGCCGGCACCTTCTACCTCAAGACCGACGATGCCGAGCGGTTGGAGCGCTTCCGAGATCCGCAGCGGCGCGGTCACGAGATCGGCAACCACACCGTCCATCACTGGTGCAGCCGCGCCCACCGCTTGGAAGCCGACGCCAAGGGGCTCGAAGACCTGATCCTGGACGACATGGCGGCGGAGCTGGACGACTCCGACCGCCGCCTGCGTGCGGTGTTCCCTGAAGTCGAGTCCTTTAGCTTCTGCTACCCATGCTACGACACGTTTGTCGGTCAAGGCGCGACCCGACGCAGCTACGTCCCGCTCGTGGCCGCCCGGTTCTGCGCCGCCCGTGGCGGGAGTGAGAACTCCACGCCCTACAACTCACCCGTTCATACGGATCTGTGGTGTCTGCGGTCGGTACGATGCGAATACATGAGCGCCGAGCAGTTGATCGCCGCGGTCGAGCGGGGGCGGGAGCTGGGGATGTGGACGATCCTGACCTTTCACGGTGTGGACGAGGGACACCTGCCGGTGACCGGCGAGGACTTCGGCACACTGCTCGATCACCTTGCCAGCCGTCGCGCTGAGTTCTGGGTCGCCCCGCTGATTCAGGTGGCCCGAAGCATCGCGGCGGCTCGTGAGGCGATGCGCCGGTAGTTCGCGCGGAACGGATCGCCGGCGCGCTCAGTGCTCGTGATGCTCGGCGTGATCGTGCAGTGGCACGTGGTCGTGGAAGACGCCGTGGCGGTGCATGGTCTGGTGCAGGCGGTTCCAGGCACCCTCCAGGGTGGCGCGAAGTTGCCGGTAACGCTCTGCGTCGGGGCGTGGGGCGATGGTGTCGACGTAGGCCATGGCTCCCTCGATCTGGTCGAGGATCAACCCGGCGTCGTGGGCGGAGAACGGCCGCGCGCCGTCCACCCGCACCTGCACGGCGCTGGTGTGGGCGGCGATATCGGAGGCCCGTCCGCGGTAACTGCCGCGTACCCGCAGCGCGATCCAGGTGGAGCCGTCCGCGCGTACCGTGGTGCTGCCTGCTGCCGCAAGCTGCCCGGCCCCGTCGGACTCCTCGACTATGACCCCGCCGCAGATCAGCTCCACCGTGGAGATCGGCACCGCCACCGACTCGACCCGCCACTCGACGGAGACGCTGCCGCCGCCGGCCGGCAGGTCCACGATGCCGCCGGGCGACGCGCCCTCGACCGTGATCTGTGCCAGCGGGCCCACCGTCACGAAGGTGTTGCCGGCCTTGATGGCCGCCATCCAGGTGTCGTAGGTGAACTCGCGCTCACCGAGCTGCGTGTAGGTGCGCACGCCGCCGAGCTGCGAGGCGGCGGCCATCTTGTCGGAGCCGCCCACCACCGGCAGCCGGTAGCCCAGGTTGAGGTAGCGGTACCAGTCGGCGATGCCGTACGGATTGATCTGACCCTCGCAGGGGTTGAAGGTCATCATCTCCATCGCGTCGATCACGCCAAGGACGATGTCGGCGGCGCGCTCGCACTGCGGGTTGGGGCCATGCGGCATCACCACCACGCCGCCCTGCTCGATGCAGCGCGCGGCCCAGTCCGCCATGGTGACCTCCTGCGGATCGCCGATCGCCGACTCCGACGGTCCGCCGGTGCACAGCGGATGGATCATCGGCCCGGAGTAGCCCAGGAGCGAGATGTGGCCCAGCACCTGCATGCGGTTCTCGGTGCCGACGCGGACCAGGAACTCGCCGGCGCCGCCGAAGTCGCGCGCGCCCAGCGTGGTGGCGCCGTCGAAGTCGCTGACGTTGCTGAACATCTCCCCCCACTGGCTGGCCAGCAGGTTGACGACGTTGACGCCCTCGGCGGCCCCCTCCAGGAGCGCGGTCTGCGGGCTAAGGAAGTGCACGTGGGTGTCGGCGGTGACCCAGCCGCGCTCGCGCCAGCGCAGCACCCGGTCGAGCTCGAACGTCAGCTCTTCGGTGTCCGAGGCGACGGTCACGCGCGTGCGCAGCGGGCGCACCTCGTAGCCGCGGGCGATCTCGACGTAGACGTCGCCGAGCGGCAGGTCCGCCACGCACTCGCCCGGGATGTAGGCGTACTGGTTCGCGCCGTTGACGAACTCGCCGTAGTTGTCCTCGAACCAGTTGCCGTTGACGGTGCGGTGGTTGCCCTTCGGGGGCAGGTACTCGCCGCCCGCGCCGTGCAGGTGAAGGCGCACGGCGACCGGTTGCGACGAGCCACGCTCCACGACGCGGATCCGCACCGGGCGCTCGGCCGCGGCTACCGCGGCCGGTCCGGCCTCCAGTTCCCGCAGCGGGTACGCCCGGCCGCCGAAATAGAGGTTGGCGTCCGGGTGCGCAGCGTACTCCACCAGCGCGCGGGTGGAGGAGACGGCGGGTTGCACGTCGGGGGCGGTCGCACCGTCGCCGTCCGTCCACGCGGCATGGTCGTAGTCCAGTGCGGGACGCGCGGAGATGATAGTCCCGAGGTCCAGCTCCAGGCCGGCAAGCTGGCGGTCGGCTCCGAAGGAGGCTGCCGGCGGCAGGTCCAGTCGCACCTTGCGCCGTGTCCCGGGACGCAGCGGATGGTCGGTCAGATCGGTGGTGGCGATACCGTACACCGCGCAGCGCTCGGCGCCGGGCCGCAGCTCGACCGCGTCGATGGGGCGGTCGGGGTGAGGGTTGGGCAGCGCGTACAGCCACGCGGCGTCCTGGCCCCCGTCGCGGCCGGAGCCGTGCCGGGTCTCACCGCGGCCGTAGCCGACGGTGGAGAGCCTGCCGGCCGCCTGGTCCTCCGCGGCGGAGGCGACCACGCGATCCTCGTACATCGGCACGGCGGCAAACGGACTGGCCCCCCAGCCGATGCGCGCCTGCTGGATGGCGAAGCGGCGCCGGATCGGGTGCACGTGCTCGGAGCCGTCGGCGTAGCGCAGCACATAGTCGGCGACGTGGTCGCCCAGCTCGTTGCCGTCCACGCCGGTGTCCGCGAAGCCGGTCAGGTAGTTGGAGGCGCGATCCTCGACCTGGTGCAGGAAGACCAGGTAACGGGCGGGAAGTCCGCCCGCCGACACGGTGACAGGAGCGTCGGCGACCAGCACGACGTTGGGATCGCCGGCAGAGCCCAGGTCGAACGGCACACCGCGGAACGCCTGACTCCCGAATGATGTGGCAAGGTACGACGGCGGCGCCAGCGGCTCCGGCAAGGCGTCGCGGTCGGCGTTGTACGCGCCGGCCAGGGACAGCGGGGCAAGGAGGTCGGATGCGGGCGTGGCCATGGCCGATCATACTCGGGCCGACGCCCGTTGCGACAGCGGATCGAAGGAGAGTCGGGTCGGGATGTTCGTGCAGCGAAAGGCACCGTACCGACCCACAAGCCGTGCTACATTGGAAGGGTCCACCAAGTTTGCTCACACGCGCGCGGCGCTGGCCCGTTTTGGCGCCGAGTTACGGGACACGCTCCCGCATCTGGTCGTCTCCGTGCACGCGTTTGGTTCGCGTGTGAGGGGAGATCACCGCGGCGACTCGGATCTTGACGTCCTGGTCGTCGTGCGCGAGCGCACGCTCGAATTGGAGCGGTCGATTATCGACATGTGCGTCGAGCATGAGCAGCGCAGTGGCATCTCCTTCGATCCGGTGATCAAGGATGTGGCGACGTTCGACCTTGAGCGGCAGCGTCATACCCCTTTCTACCAGAACGTCAGCGCCGAGAGCATTCAGGTTTGACCCTCTCCGCTGACGACAAGCGTGCCCTGAGCGACAAGACGCTGCTCTCTCGTCGGGAGCACGTCGACTACGGCGACTTCGACTCGATCACGCGGGATGAAGCCGAGGACTCCATGGCCAGAGCGAAGGAAACGCTCACAGCCGTCGACGCGCTGCGGAGCCGACTTGCCGCCGAGCTGTAAGAAATCGGCTACGGCAGATCCTTGACCAGGCTCACGCGGACGACCTCGTCCCAGATCGGCCCTCTGCGTATCTCCCGTTAGCAGCGCTCCGGTCAGGCATCGGTGCCCGACATACTTTGGCGTTTGCTCGCGATGGCCGCCTTGACGGCGGTGTACGAGCCTGTGGTGATGAGGCCCCTGTTGTGTTCGACCTTTGCTTCGAATCCGGTGAGCTCATCGTCCGTGAACGACAGTCTCGGCATGAACTCCACCCAGTTGGCCAGTTCCATTTCGATGAGGTCGCGCACCTCGTCCTGGGTGACCGGCGCGGCCTCTTCGTGAACGCGATTCCAGAGCGTGGCAGTGTCCTTCCCCACCGCTTCGAAGAAGTCACTGCGATTCGAAACGCAGAAAAGGAATGCCAGTCGTTCGGCGCGCTCGCCGATCACTGCACGGATGCGTTGACGGTCCTCGAGGGAAGCGGACTGCGTCAGGTAAGCCTGCGTGCCGTAGATGCTGTGGAACAACCCGCCGACACAGACCGCCGGATCGTTGCCCCACGCCTGCAGGAGGTCGTGGGTTCCGCGCAGGTGATCCAACAGGGCTCCGCCGCTATGGGGGTTCGTGTCGGCATCCAGCTCAAGCAGGAGGTCGAGGTGCTTCCGTTGAATCATGTGCCATCCGATCCTGAAGCCGCGGACGTTATCATGGCGCGAACATGACGATCAACAGAGCGGATGCGTCGGACGCGGAGGAGCTGGCCGAGCTCAACCGGCAGCTCATCGAGGACGAGCAACATCCGAATCCGATGACGCGCGCCGAGCTCGCCGAGCGAATGATCAGGTGGATGGAGGAGGGGTATGCGTGTTATGTCGCGCGGTCCGGCGGCGTGACAGCCGGCTACTGCCTCTTCCGTGACGACGGCAAGCACTACTATCTGCGCCAGCTCTTCGTGGCTCGCGGGCAGCGCCGGCGCGGGATCGCCACGGCGCTGATGGACTGGATGTACGCGAATGTCTGGTCCGGGAAGCCGGTGCGGTTGGACGTGTTTGCCCACAATGAGGAGGCGGTCGCCTTCTACCGAGGATACGGGTTTCGTGTCGCCGTCCTCCGCATGGAGAAGTGACGGCGCATTCGGACCGGATCGGGCCACGGACGTGACAGCGCTCCATCCGCCGATCCAACCGTACGAGCGCGGCATGTTGGCCGTCGGCGACGGGAACCTCGTCTACTGGGAGACCTGCGGCAATCCGCGCGGAAAGCCGGCAGTCGTCGTGCACGGCGGCCCCGGTTCCGGGTGCACGGAGTGGCAGCGCCGGCTGTTCGATCCGGATGCCTATCGTGTCGTGCTCTACGATCAGAGAGGCTGCGGGCGCAGCACGCCCCATGCGAGCGCCTTCGATACCGACCTGCAGAGCAACACCACGTGGCATCTGATCGACGACATGGAGGCGTTGCGCCGGCACCTGGGAGTCGGGCGATGGCTGGTGCTCGGCGGCTCGTGGGGCAGCACCTTGGCCCTGACGTACGCCGAACGCTTTCCGGACCGCCTGACGGAGATGATCCTGTTCGGCGTCACGACCGGACGGCACGTGGAGTTCGACTGGCTGTTCCGAGGGGGCTTGGCGAGGTTCTTTCCTGAGCAGTGGGAGCGTCTGCAAGCCGCGGCACCACTCGCCGAGGGGGATCGCGATGTCGTCGACGCGTACCACAGGATGCTGTATGACCCGGACCCGGCCGTGCGTGAACGGGCCGCGTTCGAGTGGTGCCTGTGGGAGTCGGCGACGCCTGCCTGGCCGCCGTCCGGAGGACTGTCAGCGCGGTTCGAGGACCGTAAATTTGCGCTGGCGTTCGCGCGGATTGTGACGCATTACGTTCGGCATTACGTGGCTGGAAGACGGTTTCCTGTTGCGCGGAGCCGGGGCGCTGCGGGACATCCCCGGGATACTGGTGAACGGCCGCTTCGACTTTCAGGCGCCGATCGCGAACGCGTGGGAACTCAGACGCGCGTGGCCACGCGCCGAGCTCGTGATCGTGGACGACGCCGGACACGCCGACGCGGCGATCACCCTCGAGCTGATTCGCGCTACCGAGCGGTTCTCCGGGTGTCGGTAGCGCGCATCGTCAGGCCGGCCGGCGCCACAGCAGCGGGTTCTGGGTGTCGTCGTCGAGCGGATCGCCGACCTTCAGGGCTGCCACCTGGGCGTCGGAGAGGACGTTCTGGATGCCGTTGAACACCGAGCCGTCCGGCATGTAGCCGGCGGTCATGGCGCGCCGCCAGTTCGGGGTCATGTTGGGACCGGCGCCGTGCGCCAGCAGGCCGTTGTGGAAGCCGGCGTCGCCCGGCTCCATCTCACCCGGGACCGGCATGACGTCGCGGAAGCGGGGGAAGTGCTCGAAATAGTCCCCGACCTCTTCGCCGATCGGCGTGTCGTCGTAGCCGTTCACCTTGTGGCTGCCGGGCAGGTAGTACATGCAGCCGTTCTGCAGCGTCGCCGGGTCGAGGGCGATCCAGATGGAGAGGGCGTGCGGCGAGTGGTACGACCACTTCGGGTTGTCGGCGTGCCATGCCGTGGGGTTGGCCCACGGCTGCTTCTGCAGCGTCTGATCGTGCCAGAGGCGGATGCCGTCGATGCCTTCCAGCTCGCACAGCATCTCTCCCAACTCGGGCGCGAGCATGTACTTCTTCACCGTTGCGCTGATCTTCCACAGGTTGATGCGCTGCAGGAACACACGGTCGTAGTAGGATTCGCCGGCAAGCCAGCGGTCACCGGTGGTGCCGCTCAGCTTGCGGCGTCCCAGTTGCGCGACCGCTTCGTCGATGCCGGCGCGCAGCTCGGCGAGCTCCGCGGCGCCGAGGAGCTCCCGGACGACGAGGAAACCGTTGTCGCGATAGGAAGTGATCTGCTCATCGGTCAATCGAGTGTTCATCCGTTGCCTCCGTCCTCATCACAGGTAGCGGTTGAGGAGATGCTCCAGCATCTCCTGTCGCCCGCTCGCGTTGGGAGCGATCTCGCCCTTCTCCAGCATGTAGGACTCGAGCGCCGCGAAGTCCGCATCCCCCGACTCGACGCGGGCGCCGATGCCGGAGTCCCAACTCGCGTAGCGGTCCTGAACGAACGACCGCAGCTCGCCGTCGGCGCGGATGGCCGCTGCGATCTTCAGCCCGCGCGCGAACGCGTCCATGCCGCCGACGTGGGCGTGGAACAGGTCGATCGGCTCGAAGCTCTCGCGGCGCACCTTGGCGTCGAAGTTGATGCCGCCGGGGGCGATGCCGCCGTAGCCCAGCAGGATCAGCATGACCTGCGCGGTCAGGTAGAAGCTGGTCGGGAACTGGTCGGTGTCCCAGCCCAGCAGCAGGTCGCCGGTGTTGGCGTCGATCGAGCCCAGCAGACCCTGGTGCGCGGCGTACTCCAGCTCGTGCGCCATCTCGTGGCCGGCCAGCGTCGCGTGGTTGGTCTCGATGTTGAGCTTGAAGCGCTCGGTCAGGCCGTAGGCGCGCAGGAAGTTGATGCAGGCGGCGGCGTCGGAGTCGTACTGGTGCTTGGTGGGCTCCTTGGGCTTGGGCTCGACCAGCAGGGTGCCGTCGAAGCCGATGCGGTCGGCGTGGTCGGCCGCCAGGTGCAGGAACCGGCCCAGGTGATCCAACTCGCGCTTCATGTCCGTGTTGAGCAGGCTCTGGTAGCCCTCGCGGCCGCCCCAGAACACGTAGTTCTGACCGCCCAGTTCGCGGGTCACCTCCATGCACTTTTTCACCTGCGAGGCTGCGAACGCGAACGCATCGGCGTTGCAGCTCGTAGCGGCGCCGTGCACGTAGCGCGGATGGCTGAAGAGGTTGGCGGTGCCCCACAGCAGGCGGATGCCGGTACGTTCCTGCTCCGCCTTCAGCGCCTCCACCACCGCGTCCAGGTTGCGGTTGGTCTCTCGCAGGGACGCTCCCTCGGGGGCCACGTCGCGGTCGTGGAAGGCGTAGTAGGGGGTTCCCAGCTTCGCCATGAACTCGAAGGCGACGTGCACGCGCTCGCGGGCGTTGTCGACCGAGTCGCTGCCGTCGTCCCACGGCCGCTGCAGCGTCGGCGCGCCGAACGGGTCGGCGCCGGTGGCGCGGAAGGTGTGCCAGTAGACGGTGCTGAAGCGCAGGTGCTCGCGCATGGTGCGGCCCTCGATCACCTCCGTCTCGTCGTACCAGCGGAAGGCCAGCGGGTTCCTGGAATCGGGACCCTCGTAGGGGATGCGTTCGACGTCGGGGAATCCGTACATGACGGGCGAAACCGTAGCATCTCGCCAACGCGCGGTGCTCGGCGGCGCGGCGAATCGTTGCCATTCCGGCGCCGGCGCGATCCAATGCCGGCATGGACGACCGTCAGAAGTACCTGTTCGACGTGCGGGGATACCTGGAGCTCGACGACGTGCTGACGCGGGATCAGTGCGGGCGTCTCGTCGACGAGATGAAGCGGCTCATCGACATGCCCGGCGACGAGAAGCCGGAAGGGGTGAGCAGCAAGGACGAACCGACCCAGGCGAGCCTCGGCGACCTGACCAGCGCCGGCGCGGAGTTCTGCGCGCTGATCGACATCCCGCGCGTCATCGACGTCCTCAAGGTGATCATCCACCATGAGCTGCGGCTGGAGATCAGCTACGGGTACATCCGCCGCAAGGGGTTTGCCGGCCTGCCGCTGCACGGCGGCGGTGAGTTCGACAGCAACGGGCAGGACCTGACGCTGATGTACCGCCAATCAAACGGGCGCATCTTCAGCGGTCATACGGTGGTCGCCTTCAACCTCACCGACGTCGACGAGGAGGAGGGCGGCTTCGCCTGCGTGCCGGGCAGCCACAAGGCCAACTTTCCGATTCCGGAGGAGATGAAGACCTTCGAGCACGGCGTCGACCGGTCGCTGATCCGCTGCGTGCCGTGCCGGGCCGGCTCCGTGGTGATCTTCACCGAAGCGCTCTGCCACGGCGCCGCCCCCTGGGACAGCGATCGGGAGCGGGTGACCCTCTTCTACAAGTACCACCACGCCGGCATGAAGTTTCACCGTTTCTTCCCCGGCCGCGCCGCGCTGGAGCGGATGACGCCGAGCCAGCGCTCCTTCTACATCGAAGTCGCCTCCGACCCGCGCGTCGAGCGCGAGTGGTATCCCGGCCGTTAGCGCCGGAGCGCACGGCGACTCGGGTATACTGACCGATCATGGCAACCGCGACGGAGACTCAGCCGAGCACGCCCGCGCCGGACGGGTTGTACCGCTACGACGGTCTGGCCACGGGCGTGACGGGCTTCGATTCGGTCACGGAGCGGGAGATCGCCCGCTTTCGCGAACAGGGCTACCTGGTCGTGCATGAGGCGTTCACGATCGACCGGGTGCAGGATGGGCTGGACGGCCTGCTCGACCTTCTGGCCGGCAGCAGCCCCTCGTTCGACAGCGTGGATTACGAGGACAGCGTGGATCCGGCCACGCTCGATGGCATGCCGGCGGAAGAACGTCAGGACTACGTGCGCAAGTTCATGTGGTTCGTCGGCCATGACGAGCGCTTGCGCGCGCTGTCGGAAGACCCGGCCCTGATGGGCGTGGTGCGCCGCATCGTCGGCGCGGAGCCGGAGCTGTTCCAGGACATGGCGCTGCTCAAGCCGCCTCGGGTCGGGCGCGAGAAGCCGTGGCACCAGGACCATGCCTACTTCGACCTGGAGCTGCGGACGCGGGTAGTCGGCGTCTGGATCGCACTGGACCGGGCGACTACCGGCAACGGCTGCATGCTCGTCAAGCCCGGCTCGCACCGGCGGGGGCCGGTCGTTCACTTCAAGCGCCGCGACTGGCAGATCTGTGACACGGACGTGGACCCGCTCGGAACGCTGGCCGTGCCGCTGGAGCCGGGCGGCTGCCTGTTCTTCTCCAGCTTCATGCAGCACGGCACCGCCCCGAACACGAGCGACCAGCGGCGCCGCGCGGTGCAGTTCCACTACCGGCCCGCCGGCGCCGAGCTCGTCACCCTCGATGAGCGCATGGCCGTGTTCGGCTCCGAGGGCAAGGACGTGACCTGCTGACGGGTTAGTCCGTCAGAGAGAGGCGGTCAGTCGAGCGGCGCGGAGTATTCGCCTTCGAGATAGGGGAAGCGTGTCTCCAGGTCGTCGGCCAGCTCCACGCCCCAGCCGGGGCCATCGGGCAGCAGCAGATGCCCGTCCTCAATGGCCGGCGGATCTCGGAGGATCCCCCACTGCAGCGGACCCTGCACCATGCAGAGCTCCAACACGCGGGGCTTGGGTAGCGCGGCGACGGCGTGGGCGTGGGCGACGCCCATCAGGCCGTTGTGCCAGGAATGGGGGCAGATGTCGACCCCGCACTCGTGGGCGCGCTCGACAGTGCGCAGCCACTCGCCGATTCCGCAGACTCCCACGTCAGGCTGGGCGATCGCCAGTGCGTCTGCTTCCAGGTAGGGATCGAACTGCTCCGCCCGGCTGAACACCTCGCCGCCGGTGATCGGCAGGTCGACGGCGCGGTTGAGCCGGGCGTAGGTCTCCGGATCGCGTGGCATCGGCTCCTCGAACCACGTCCATTTCAGCTCGTCCAGGGCGCCGGCGATGGTGTGGGAGTCGGCTTCGTTCAGCCGGCAGTTGCCGTCCAGCATCAGCTCCATGCGGCCCTCCACCGCGTCGGTCACGCGGCGCAGCAGGTCGATCATGCGGGCGGCGTCGACGCCAGAGCGGCTCCATTCGGTGCCGACGCGCATCTTGAACGCCGTGTAGCCGGCGGCGATATGCGCGAGCGCCTCCCGCACGAGCTGTTCGGGATCGTCCTCCCAGTCGTAGCTGACGCCGCCGGACGCGTACAGGCGCACGCGCCGCAGCGGCGGTTTGGTGGCGGAGCCGCCGGCGGAGGCGAGCACCTCGCTCACCGGCCGGCCGGCGATGCGGGCGCGCAGGTCCCAGATGGCGCAGTCGATGCCGGCCAGCGGGATGTCGTCGCTGCGGTCGCCACCGGTAAGGCGTGGCGTGATGTCCGGGTCCAGCGGATCGCGGCCGATCAGGCCGGCCGCCAGCTCGGTGACGCGGTCGCGGATGCGCGACGGAGTGCCGTAGGCGCTGGGCTCGGCGATGCCGCGCACGCCGTCGTCCGTGTCGATGACGACGATCGGGCAGTCGGCCTTGACCGCCCGGATCGAGCCGGTGATCCACTGGCGTTCGGGCTCGTGGGCCCGCGACAGGCAGAGCGTTTCGACAGAGGTGATCTTCATCGGGAATCCTCCAGGGACTGTAGAAGGCGTCGCAGGCGCCGTCCACGTTCGGGCTCCGGGGCGTCGCACGGCCGCCAGCTCCGGTCGGCGGCGATTACGTCGCGCGCGCTCCCGCCGCCGGCGGCGATGCGTGCGTTGACCAGCGCGCCGAGCGCGTCGGTCTTGTGGGCGAGGTGGCCCGAGCGGTCGTTAAGGAGGACGTTAGCGTCGGTCGCGACCCGGCCGTCGGTCTCGGCCAGCATCAGCAGGCCGGTGTGGAGCACGTCTCGGATAAGCGGCGCTCGCGACAGACCGCCGGTGAGCACGAAAGTGTGGATCGGCGCGGCGGCGGAGGGCAGCATCGCCCGTACCCGATCCAGCATCTCCAGGGAGATCGAGTACTGGATGCTGGCGGTCTGCGCGGCCAGGTCCAGGCCGGCGAGCTCCGGCCATCCGGTGCGGGTGGGGTCAGGCTCGGGGGCACGGACGATCCGTTCCGGGTCGGACGCCAGCGCCAGGCCGTTCAGCTCGTCGTAATCCATCCCAGACGCGGCTTCGGCGCGAAACCGTTCGTACCACGCCCCGCATTGCGCCAGCATCAGCAGGAACAGGCGATCGTCCCAGTACTCGAAGCCCAGGGCTTCCCCGCTGGGACGGCTGGCGTGCGGCGCCGGCAGGTTGACCGAACCGCTGGTCCCCAGCGACAGCACCATGGTGTCGTACTCGGTGGCGCCGCAGCCGGCAGCGGAGGCGTGGTTGTCGCCGAGCAGCGCCGCGACCTGCCAACCGCGGAGCTGCTCGGTCAGCTTGCGCCAAGCCCGGTCCATGGACGGTTCGACGGCGCCGACCACGCCGCTGGAAGCGATCACCGGGGGAAACCACTCCGGCCGCAGGTTGCCGCCGAGGAGCCGGCCGGCATCTCTGAGCGGCGCGGTCGCGAGTTCCTTGGTCTGTTGGTCGAGCAATCCGTTGGAGAGCGCGTCGGAGGAGCTCAGGCGGTATCGGCCGCCGGTGAGCCGCCCGGCCAGCCAGTCGCCGCTGGTCATCGCCGCGTGCAGCTCGTCGCGCAGGCGCGGCTCCTGCGCAAGCGCCCAGGGGAGCTTGGCGGCGATGAATCGGGCCTCGACGGCGCCGACGGCACTCCGGAACGCCGGCATGCCGTTGAGCGCCTCGGTCTGCGCGCCGGCAAGGTTGCACTGCCAGCTCAGGGCAGGGATCAGCGGCTCGCCGTCGTGGCCCACCAGCGCCAGGTCGTGCTGCCGCCACGCCTGGCTGAGATGGCCGGGCTCGGAGAGGTCCCAGCCGTCGTCCTGGAGGCGCGCCAGCAACTCCAGGACCATGCCGGGAAGCGCCTGCAGGTCGAACGCCGGGCTCCCATGCCATTCGACCGCGCCGGCCATCGGCAGGCTCACGTATCCCTCGGTCCCGTCCTCGGCGGCGGCCGCCAAGCCGCACTCCGTTGTCGAGCACACCAGGCCGAGATAGCGGGCAGAGTGAGGACGAGCGCCGGGTCGTTTTGACATCGCAACTACCTTGCGCTCATCCTAATCCATGTCAGATGAACAAACTATCTGACCGGGACGAATACGAGCTGCCTGCGGAGTACGACTTCACGGGGAAGGAGCCGGTACGCGGGAGGTTCCATTCCCCCAAGAAGTACTCGATCACGGATCCTCTCGTCATCCGACCGGCGCGCGCGGCGGACGCCGAGACGGTCGCACGCATCTACGTCGATTCCTGGATTGCTTCATTCGGCGAGTTGCTGTCGCGATCGGATCGAACCGTAGAGCCGGAGTTGGTCGCGCGCTGGCGGCGGGCGCTCTCGCGGTCCGTCCCTTACCGCTGGTGGGTCGCAGAGCGCTGCGGTGCGATCGCCGGGTTCGCCGGCATCGGTCCGAGCCGCGATCCGGTCGATCCGTCGATCGGCGAACTGGACACCATTGCCGTCGACGAGCCGCATTGGCGTACGGGAGTCGGCAGCGCCCTGATCGCGGTTGCTCACCACCATCTCGCCGCGGACGGCTACCGGACAGCGATACTGTGGACCGTTGCCGGCTATCGCCAGGGCATCGCCTTCTACGGGGAGATGGGGTGGCGCCGTGACGGCGGCGTTCGCGACCGGGGACGGCAGATCCGTTTCCGCCGTGATCCTATCGCTGCTCACAGACCCGGCTGACGGGCGGACGCGGCACAGGTCAGCCGTCGGGCGTGACCTGTCCGCGGCGGCGCTCGCGCAGGGCCTGGAGCTGGAGGCCGGTTTCGGTTCCGAAGGACACCGAGCGCGGCAGCGGCAGCAGGGTCTTCGCAAACAGCAGCTCACGGCGCTCGCGCGCGTTGCGTGGGGGCACGGACGGGCGAAACTCGTCGGCAATAAGGCCGATGCGGTCGACCGGGATCGGCTCGAAGCCGAGCGCGAAGGCGGGTGAGCCCGCGCGCAGCTCGTAGCGGTCGTGCTCGGGGTCGGCGAACCCGGGATCGGCCACGAGCGAGTGCTCGTCGAAGCCGCGGAGCTGCCACCGCTCCAGCGACATGGTTTCCAGCATCCGGTCGGCGGCGATGCGCACCTCGACGCGCACGTCCTTGCCGTCGTGCCAGAACAGGTTGTGGTCGCAGGCGAAGGTGAAGAGGTCGTACTCGTCGAACTGCCAGGCGACCGCGCAGCCTTCCTCGTGCACGGCCTGCCAGTAGCCCTTGAAGCTGTCGTGGGCGTAGCAGATGACGTTGCGGCGGAAGGTGTTGTGCTTGGGGATGCGCATCGACTCCTGGTCGATGTCGGCGTAGACCTCCAGCATCGGGAAGCGGTCGCGGTACGGCGGCCGGTCCCAGCCCACGTACTCCAGCGCTTCCCGCCCCGCCGCCGGGTAGCTGTGGTTGGCCGCATGCCAGCGCGAGGACATGTGGATGGCCGGGATGCAGTCGACGATGATGTTGTTCTCGATCACGTTGCCGCGTCCGCCGCCCAGCTCGATGGCGCCGAGCGGGCAACGGTAGAAGATGTTGCCGCTGATCGTGGCGCCGCTGGCGAAATCGTCCATGTAGATGCCCCAGCAGGCGTACGGGGTGACGTAGTACGCCTCGAACTGGCCGCGCCGCTGCCGACCGTAGGGGCGGTGCATGCCGTAGCCGGCGATGTCGTGGATGAGGCAGTGGCGCACGGCGTTGCCCCACATCGTGAGGTTGCCCAGGCCCTTGTCCCAGTTTGTGTACAGGTAGATGCCGCCGGCGTCGGCGGCCTCCAGGCAGACGTCGTCGATCTCGCAGCGCTCGATGGTGTTGTCGCAGCCCTCGTGGATCACCGCGCCGAAGTGGCCGGCGTGGTGGATGTGGCAGTTGCTGGCGCGGTTGCCGACCCCGTGCAGCTTGATGCCGGCTTGGTAGCAGATGTTGATGCGGCCGTAGCGCTGGATGTCGCAGTTGTGGACGAGGTGGCCGCTGTGCTCCAGGGTGAAGCGGTCGCCGCCGCGCAGGTACACGCCGCCGCGGCCCAGGTCGAACAGGTCGCACCCCGACACGCGATGGCTGCGGCCGCCCTTGACCAGCACGCCCCAGGCGCCTGCGCCGCTTACGCTTCCGCCGGCGACGGTGACGTGGCTGCCCCCGCGGATCACGACCGCGCACCCGCGGGCCGACTGGATGGCAAAGTCGCGCAGGGTCAGGTGGCTGGCGCCGTCGGTGACGACGACGCTCTCGGCGGTGGTGACGACGGCCAGCCCGTCGGCCGGTCCTGCCGGCGGCCAGAAGTAGAGCCGCCGCGCCGGCCGGTCGATGAAGTACTCGCCCGGCTCGTCGAGTTCCTCCAGCACGTGCTTGACGTAGAAGCGGCCGCCGGTCTCGAAGTGGGCGTGTCCGCCGCCGGGAGCGGACGGATGCAGCCACAGCTCGCCGGTGTCGACGTCGACGTGGTCGAGGTTGAGCACGTCGTCGGCCCAGTTGGGGTTGGTGAACACGTGCACCTGGATGTCGTCGGGGTTGTGCTGCCAGGCGCGGATCCGTTCGCTGCCGGCTTGGAACACGCTTCCCTCGGGTTCCAGGAGCCAGTCGAGGTCGTCGCGTACGCCCGCGACGTAGGCCCAGCGGCCGGCCTTGCCGGGCTCGCGGCGGGCGTTCGGCCAGCGGGCGGCGGTCTGCCGCTCCCCGTTCAGGTACAGCTCGCAGCTTTCCGGCGAGGCGTCCGGGGCCACCTGGTAGCGCTTGGGCAGGTGCGGGGGGATCTCGTCCATGCCGGCCGCCGCGAGCGGATCGGCCAGATCGGCCTGAAGAATCCCGTCCCGCCACGGCTCGAAGCCGTCGACGCGGACGCCGCCGATGAGTCGGACCCGCTCGCCCGGGCAAGCCCGCCAGGTCACCGGCGCGTCCGCGGTGCCGGAGTCCTCGGCGGTGAGGCGCAGGCCGGCCGGCAGCAGGTAGTCGCCGCCGCGCACCCAGACGGTGACCGGGCCCTGCGCCGCCCGTTCCGCGGCCCGGCGGGCGCGCAGCAGGTCGCGCGCCCGCTGCAGGGACGCGAGGGGCGCCTCCTTCGTGCCGGGTGCGGTGGCGGAGCCGCCGGGCGCAACGAACAGGTCGTGCGGGGCGTGATCCATGGCTACGCCCGTAGCCGCTACGCCCGCCACGGTGGCACGTCCCAGGTGCGGCGCCAATTCCACTTCCAGATCACCTCCAGGGAGGGCAGGGCGACCTCGTACCAGATGCCGGCAGTGAAGGGGAGGACCGTCGTCTTGCCGCCCACCTGAGCCCGGATCCACTCGACGAAGGCGTTGGCGTCGGTCACGTCGGGCGGCCAGGTTCCGTGCGGAATCGGGTCCGAGCGCCGGTCGGTCCGGTAGTGCGTGGGGATCAGAAACCTCGGCTGCACCCAGTCGACGAGCTGGTGCAGCCGGTCGGTCTGCTCGTCGCCTTCCCACTCGGTGAGCCCGGTCTTCATGTGTATCAGATAGTCGACCTTGCCCGCGAGAGACGCGAGCTCCGGGTACGGCTCGTGCAGGTCGCCCGTGTGGTAGATGGAGACCGAGGTCTCCAGGTCGGTGACCAGGTAGCCGCAGGTCGGGAGGTCGGGGGAGGCGCTCTCGCCGCTCTCCATGACTTCCACCGCGATGCGTTCGAGGTCGCGCGGGCGGCTGGACGGGAACTCGCGGGCGGCGCCGATGCGGCTGTTCGTGGTCCCCGGATGGAGAACCTGCACGCGGTCCGGTACGACGCTCTTCGTGATCGGCAGGTCGCGCTCGAAGGCCGCGTCGCCGTAGACCTCTGCAACCGGCTGCGCGGGGTCGACGCACCCCGGACTCACGTAGAGCCGCCGGAACCTGTCTCCCCGGCAGAGCCGCTGCAGAGTGGGCGGATGGCAGTGATCGAAGTGCTCGTGCGTGATGAAGATGTAGTCGTAGACCGGATCCGCGGCGGTCAGCGCCTCACCGAAGAAGTAGGGATCGAAGGCGACGCTGACACTCGGGAAGCGCACTTCGAAGCCGCCGCAACCGGACCAGCGGAGGTGCATGGAGGAGCCGTTCCGCGGGCGGAAGGGCGGGGCCGGCTTGCCCATCAGCCTAATCGACCGGGACCGGGCCGAACTCGTCGAAGATCGCCAGCGCCCGGTCGAAGAGGGCACGGTCCGCCGGGTCCGCGGCGGCGTCGAGCACTTCGTCCACCTGCGCCTCCGTGTTCAGGCCGACGATCAGGCTCGCCACGAGCGGATGAGCGAGGGCGAAACGGACTGCGAAGCGCGTGATCGACGCCGGCGCCAGGCGCTCGCGGAGCACGGCAAGGCGATCGTAGGCGGCGTCCCATGAACGTTCGCGCATTCGGTCGTCATGCGGCAGGGCGTCGCGGTCGGCGCGCCGGTCCGTGAGGAGCCCGGCCAGGAACGGCCGTATGCACAGGAACCCGCCGCCGCTGCGCTCAAGCGCGGGAAAGAAGCGGGCCATCTCCATCTCGATCGCGTTGTAGTAGGCGACCAGGCCGGAGAAGGTGCCGGTCGCGAGCGCGGATTCGGCAAACGTCACGGTGTATGGAAAGGTGGCCAGGTAGCCGACTTTGCCTTCGGCGCGAAGGGTCTCGAACGTCTCGCGGAGCGGCTCATCGATCGCGTCGATGTCCGGCAGCCGATGCGCGTCCGTGTTCGGCCTGGCCCGCTGCAGGTGCTGCAGGACGGCGATGCGGTCGGTATGCAGCTCGGCGAGCGCTTCCTCCACGCGGAGGCGGAACTTCGCCGCGTCGAAGCGTCCGCCGTCGTCGCGGTCGGGAACGGGAACCTTGATGACGTGGTGGATGTCGTGCCGGCTTGGATGGTTGGCCAGCACCGGCGCCATCGACCACCGGGTTCCGTACTCATAGCTGGAGTGGATGAAGTTGACGCCCCGCTCCAGGGCGCGTTCGAGCGCCCGCCTGCCGTTCCTGGACACGTCGTCGTCGCTGCCGTCCCGGTTCGCAAAGCGCATCGGGCCGAAGCAGATCGGCGATACCTCCAAGTCCGTGTCTCCGAATCTCCGGTTCTCCATCATGCGTCCTCCTCGATCCTCACGCGCTCGAACTTCTGCAGGCATTGCTCGTCGGCCACGTACAGGTCGCCGCGCGAGTCCGTGCAGATGCCGTGCAGGAACGACGGGAACCGTCCGGGCGGGTCGCCCGGCTCCCCCCACCGCGCGAGCACGGCGCCGTCCGGGTCGTAGATCGTGATCCGCTGGTAGCACTCGGCCACGTAGATCACGCCCTCGCCGTCGACGTGGACGTCCATGGGCTGCCGCAGGTCGCCGACGCCCCAGATGGCGAGCACGCTGCCGTCGCGGCCGAAGAGCTGCAGCCGGTAGTTCTCCCGGTCGACCACCACCAGCCGCCCGCGGCCGTCCACCGCCAGGCTGTGCGGCAGGTTGAACTGCCCGTCGCCGCCGCCGGCGGTGCCGAACGAGAGCTCCAGCGAGCCGTCCGCGGAGAAGCGGTGGATGCGCGCGTTGCCGTAGCCGTCGGCGACCCAGATGCCGCCCGTGTCCGGGTCGACCACCGCCTGGCACGGCTTGTTGAACGGCTCGCCCGGTGCGCCCGGGCGGTTGACCGTCCCCAGGACCCGCTCCAGCTCGCCTTCACGGGTGAACACGCGTACCGTGTGGTCGTTGCGGTCGGTGCAGAGCACCCGGCCGTCGGCGCTGACGGAGACGTTGTGCGCCTCGGCGAACGTGCCGGCGCCCCACGACCCGACGAAGCGGCCGTCGCGCTCGTACACGAGGACCTCTCCCACCGGTTCGCGCTGGAACGCGTACAGCCGGTCGCGATCCGCGTCGCCGGTGCCCACCGCGACCCCGGTCACCATGCCGCCGGGCTCGCGGCCGTCCGGACCGGCTCCCCAGCCCGGCACCGCGCGGTAGCGGTGGTTACCAACACCCCACACGTGCGTCCGCCGTTCACCTTCGCTCACTGAATCCCCCTGACGTGCCACGTGTTCACGGTTGTGCGCCTCGGTCAAGTGGACCATAGCTCCGGAGAGGACGTTCTGTCCCTTCCGAGCTTGGCGCCGGTCTTGAGTAGACCTCGGTACGTGATTGTCTGATGACAGCTTATATGCTATCAATTGCGGAGTGCGTGTCGTTGTGGACACCAACGTGCTGGTAGCCGCCGCGTCAAGTCCGAGCGGGGCGAGCCGGGAATTGATCCGCCGCTGCCTGCTTGGAACATGCGAACCACTGATCGGCCAAGCCCTGTTTGCCGAGTACGAAGCGGTGCTGTCCCGTTCGGACCTCTTCGTACGCTCGCCTATCTCATCTGTTGAACGAGGTGCGCTGTGGGAGGCATTCGCGAGTCGCTGCCGGTGGGTGCGGGTACGCTACCTGTGGCGGCCGAATCTGCCCGATGAGGCAGACAACCATGTAGTCGAGCTGGCCGTTGCTGGCGGGGCGGAGGCAATCGTGACCCACAACCGCCGTGACTTCGAACGTGCGGAACTCAGCTTCCCGGGGTTACGAGTCGTGACTCCGGGAGCATTCATAGCGGAGGAGTGAAGTGTCGACTATGACCATTCGCCTGCCCGACGATACCCACGGGCGACTGAAAGAGATCGCCCGACAGCGGGGCATGAGCGTGAACAAGCTTATGGAAGAGCTCTCGACCGTGGCAATCGCGCAGTACGATGCGGAGACGCGGTTCCGTGCGCTGGCCGCCCGCGGGTCGGTGGACGACGGGTTGCGGATCCTGGACAAGCTCGACGCAGCGTTCGCGCGGACGAAGCGTGCCGAGGCCGACGACCTCCGGTAATCGCAGAGAGCCGTTACCGCGCCTGAGGGAAGAATCCATGCTCCTCCCGCACGTGGCGGCGCACCACGGCGTCGTCCAGGCGGATGCCCAGGCCGGGCCGGTCGGGAACCATCAGCTCGCCGTCGGCGATGAGTTGATGATCACCGACGAGGTGGTTCCATAGCGGCAGGTCCGGAAAGTGCTGCTCCGCCGCCAGAAAGTTGGGGAGCGAGCAAGCGAGGTGGCCCGCGGCCACGGCCTGTACCGGGCTGCCGATGTCGTGCGGGGCCATCAGCACGCCGTACGACGCGGCCAGGTCGGCGATGCGGCGGCCCTGTGCCAGTCCCCCGGTCTTGGCGATGTCCGGGGAGGCGATGTCGGTGCCGTGCCGGGTCAGAAGCTCGCGGAAGCCGTGCACGCCGTACAGGTCCTCGCCGGTGCAGATGGGAACGGGGGAGGCGGCGGTCACCTCTACCATCGCCCGTGGGTTCTCCGGCGGGACCGGGTCTTCCAGCCAGCGCAGGTCCAGCGGCACCAGCCGCTCCGCGAGCCGCAGGGCGCCGCTCGGGTCGCAGCGTCCGTGCGCGTCGACCGCCAGCCAGGTGTGCCGGTCGAGCACCGCGTGCACGGCGCGCACCAGGTGCAGCGGCGGCTCGGCGCCGGGCGCGCGGGGATGGACGCTCAGCTTCAGTGCCCGCATGCCCAGGCGCTGCAGTTCCTCGGCACGCCGCGCGTAGGCGGCCGGCGTGTCCGGCACGCCGTTGTGGCCGGTCGCGTACAACGGGACCCGCTCCCGCATCCGCCCGCCGAAGAGCTGCCAGATCGGCACGCCCGCGGCCTGCCCAGCCAGGTCCCAGAGAGCCATCTCCACGCCGCTGATCGCGCTCATGACGGCGCCCTGGTAGAAGCCCGACCCGGACATGGCGGCGCCCATGTCGCGGGCCAGCCGCTCCACGTCGCGGGGGTCGCGGCCGAGCAGCGCGCGAGTCAGGCGCGGGTCGACCGCGATGCGATGGACACCGGCGCCGTGGTACGCCTCCCCGAGCCCGACCAGGCCGGCATCGGTGAATACCCGCACCAGCACCCAGGGCGGACTGCGCATCAGCACGGTGCCGACCCGCATGATCCTCATGGTCCGCCGGTAGCCTGACGGGACGCGCGTGGAAGCGTCGAGCCTCCCGTGAGCTGCGCGACTGGGAGCGCCGCACCTCCTGGACTACACTCCGCGGCCATGCGTATCACACAGGTGGGAGCGGCGCTGGTCGAGTCGGGCTGGGTGCTGATCAGGGTCCGCACCGACGCCGGGATCACCGGTTTGGGCGAGGCATACCACGGCGCGGGCGTGCACCAGATCGCCGTCGACGACCGCCTGACGAAGGCGCTCATCGGGCAGGACCCGCGCAACGTCAATCGCCTCTTCAAGGACATGATGGGGGCGATGTCCGCCTCCGGGTTCTACCAGGGGGCGGTAATGAGCGCGATCAGCGGCATCGAGATGGCCCTGTGGGACATCACCGGCCAGGCCTGCGGCCAGCCTATCTGGCGCATGCTGGGCGGCTGCTACCGCGACACCATCCGCATCTACGCCGACTGCCACGCCGGCGACGAGGAGACGCCCGCGTCGTACGTGGAGAAGGCGCGCGCGGTGGAGGCGTGCGGCTTCACCGCGCTCAAGTTCGACATCGACCCGCTGCCGCAGATGCGGGACAAGCACAGCAGGGGGCTCAGTACCACCGAGATCGACCACTACGTCGAGGTGGTGACGGCGCTCCGCGAGGGGATCGATCCGGCCACCGAGCTGGCTATCGACGCGCACTGGTACTACCCGCCGGTGGACATCCTCAAGGTCGCGCACCGCCTTGAGGGGCTGGACCTGCTCTGGCTGGAGGACCCGATCCCGCCGGAGAACGTCGCGGCCATGCGCGAGGTGAAGCGGCAGACCACCCTGCCGATCTGCACGGGCGAGAACTTCTACACCCGCCACGGGTTCCGCGAGCTGGTGGAGACGCAGGCGGCCGACATCATCTGCCCGGACATCGCCAAGGCCGGCGGCCTGGCGGAGAGCAAGCGCATCGCCGAGCTGGGCGAGCTCTACTACCTGCCGCTGGCGCCGCACAACGTGTGCAGCCCGGTCGGCACCTACGCGATGGCTCACATGTGCGCGACGGTGCCCAACTTCCTGGTGCTGGAGTACCATTTCCACCACGACCCGAACTGGCCGCTGTTCGTCCGTGCGGCGGACCCGGCCCGGAGCCCGCTCGGCCCCGACGGTCACCTGATCCGGGACGGCTACGTGCGGATGACGGAGACCCCGGGCCTGGGACTCGTTCCCGACGAGGAGCACGTGCGGGCGCGGCTGCGGGAGGACCTGGGTTTCCTGAGCTGACCGCGGCTTCCCGAGCTGACCGGCGTCCGGTCGCGTCCCCGATCGTGCGCGGGTATGGTACCGGCGCGATGAGCAACCTCGATCCCGTCACCATGGCGGACTGGCAGATCAGCGAGGCCGCCGAGCGCGACATGAAGAGCGTGCAGCAGCTCGCGGACGAGCTCGGGCTCGAACCGCACGAGGTCCTGCCGTACGGCCACCACGTCGGCAAGGTGGACCAGGCGAGCGTGCTCCGGCGGCTGGCGGGCCGCCCCGACGGCAAGTACGTGAACGTCACCGCCATCACGCCCACCACGCTGGGCGAGGGCAAGACCACCACCACGATGGGGCTGGTGGAAGGGCTGGCCGCCATCGGCAAACGCGTCACCGGCGCGATCCGCCAGCCCTCGGGCGGCCCGACCTTCAACATCAAGGGCTCGGCGGCCGGCGGCGGGCTGGCGCAGTGCATCCCGCTGAACGACCTCAGCCTGGGCCTGACCGGCGACATCGACGCCATCACCCGCGCCCACAACCTGGCGATGGTCGCCCTCACCAGCCGCCTGCAGCACGAGGCCAACTACGGCGACCGGAGCCTGGCGCGCAGAAAGCTCCGCCGCCTGGACGTCGACCCGCGCACCGTCACCATGGGCTGGGCGATGGACTTCAGCGCGCAGGCGCTGCGCGACATCGTCATCGGGCTCGGCGGCCGCATGGACGGCCTGATGATGCGCAGCCACTTCCAGATCTCGGTCTCCTCCGAGGTCATGGCGATCCTGGCGGTCGCCGCCGACCTGGCGGACCTGCGCGCGCGCCTCGGGCGCATCGTCATGGCCCACGCCCGCGACGGCAGCCCGGTCACCACCGCCGACCTGGAGGTGGACGGCGCCATGGCCGCGATCATGGCGCGCGCCATCAACCCCAACCTGATGCAGACGGTCGAGGGACAGCCCGTGCTCGTGCACGCCGGGCCGTTCGCGAACATCGCCATCGGCCAGTCGTCGATCATCGCCGACCGGGTGGGGCTGAAGCTCGCCGACTACCACGTGACCGAGAGCGGCTTCGGCGCCGACATCGGATTCGAGAAGTTCTGGAACCTCAAGTGCCGGCTGAGCGGACTGACGCCCGACTGCGCGGTGGTGGTGGCGACCATCCGGGCGCTGAAGATGCACGGCGGCGGGCCGCGCGTGGTGCCGGGCAAGACGCTGGACGCCGCCTACACGGAGGGAAATCCCGCGCTGGTGGGGCAGGGGATCCCGAACCTGCTGGCGCACCTGGCCACGGTGCAGAAGAGCGGCGTGCCGCCGGTCGTCTGCCTCAACCACTTCCTCACCGACACGGACGAGGAGGTGGCCCTGGTGCGGCGCGCGGTCGAGGCGCAGGGCGGCACCTGCGTGGTGAGCCGCCACTGGCGCCACGGCGGAGCCGGAGCGCGCGACCTGGCGGAGGCGGTGGCCGCGGCGTGCGACGAGCCGGCCGGGTTCCGCTACCTGTACCCGGACACGCTGCCGCTGCGCGAGCGCATCGAGCGCATCACCACCGAGGTGTACGGCGGCGCCGGCGTGACCTACGCGCCCGCGGCACGAGCGCGGCTGAAGGAGTTGGAGCAGGATGCGGCCTCGGTCGGCCTCGGGACCTGCATGGTCAAGACCCACCTCAGCCTCAGCCACGACCCGGCGCTGAAGGGTCGGCCCACCGGCTGGGAGCTGCCGGTGCGCGACATCCTGCTCTACCGCGGCGCGGGGCTGGCGGTGCCGGTGGCGGGCGACATCAAGCTGATGCCCGGCACGGCCTCCGACCCCGCGTTCCGGCGTATCGACGTGGACACGGCCACCGGGCGCATCACGGGCCTGCACTGATCGGCGGCGTCGTTGCGTTCGTGATCGTTGCAACTCTTGCTCATACAGCTCTTGTGCTGTAACCTCCGTAGATGACGGCCCGCGACCTGCTCAAGCTCCTCAAGGCGAACGGCTGGGAGCTCGATCGCGTCCGCGGTTCACATCACATTCTGGTGAAGGGGAGTGCGACCGTTTCCGTTCCGGTGCACGGCTCGCGAGACGTCCCGAAAGGAACCCTGCACGCAATCCTCAAGGAGGCTGGGATTCGATGATCTGTTATCCGGCGGTAATCGAATACGATCGCGACGACGACACGTACAACGTCCGCTTCCCCGATCTGCCCGGTTGCTTGACGTTCGGCTACGCCATCGACGACGCCAAGGAGAACGCGAAGGAAGCACTGAGCGCGTACCTCGAGTCGATAGACAGCCGCAAACTCAAGGTGCCTGCGGCATCGGAGCTGACTGGCAGCAACGTGTTTCCGATTGAGCCCGATACCAACGTCGGTTTTGCGATTTGGCTCAAGCAGCGTCGGGAGGCGATGGGAATGTCCCAGTCGGAGGTGGCCGAGCAGCTCGGCGTCGCGTATCAGACGTATCAGCGGATCGAAGATCCCGCACGGTCCAATCCCACGCTCAAGACCATAGTCAAACTCGAGAAGGTCTTCGAACACCGGCTCCTCCATGTCGGGTGACCTCAGCGTTGCATACCAAGTAAAACAGGTGTGTCAACGCAAGCTGTCTGAGGTGGCGTCAGTGATCTCGAGATCGCCCATTTGACCCGGAGGGGGGACGGTTACGGTACCCGCCGCCGGCCGGCGCCCGACAACCCCGAGCGGGGTGGCATCCGCCAGCGGCAGATCCCTACCACGTGAGGAGACGTCGAGCGCGAAGGCCTGCAGGTGGTGCAGGTGCCGGAAATGAAGACCGGCGACTGCTCCCTGCACCTGGGCTGGACCGTGCACGGCGCCCCGGCGAACCGTACCGACAAGGTGCGCGAGGCGATGACCGTCAACTACTTCCCGGACGGCGCGCGCATCACCGACATGTCGCGTTCGCCGGACGGGCTGCGCTTCGTGGGCGGGCTGCTGCCCGGCCAGCTCGCCGCCAGCGTCATGAACCCGATCGTGTACTCGGAGCAGGATGAGGAGGCCGAGGAGAAGTGACCGAGCAGTGGAGCGCCGAGCGCGCCAACGAGTGGTTCGCGTCGATCCCGTTGCCGTTCGGCTGCAACTTCCTGCCGAGCACGGCGGTGAACAGCACCGAGATGTGGCAGGCGGAAACCTTCGACCCCGTCACCATCGAGCGCGAGCTGCGGTTTGCGGCCGGCCTCGGCTACAACACGGTGCGCGTGTTCCTGCAGTTCATGGTGTGGGAGGCCGACCCGGCGGGCCACCACGAGCGCCTGGAGACCTTCCTGCGGCTGGCCGACGCCGCCAGCATCACCATGATGCCGATCCTGTTCGACGACTGCCGCTTCGACGGCCGCGACCCCTACCCGGGCGCCAGGACGAGCCTACGCCCGGGGTGCACAACAGCCGCGGGACGCCGAGCCCCGGCTACGCCACCGCCGGCGACCCGGCGCGCTGGCCGCAGCTCGAAGCGTACGTCGGCGACGTGGTGGGAGCCTTCGGCAGCGACCGCCGGGTGCTGGTGTGGACCTGTACAACGAACCGGGCGGGGATCGCCCCAAGGAGAGCCTGCCGCTGGTGGAAGCGGCGTTCCGCTGGGCGCGCGCCGCCGATCCGCGGCAGCCACTGACCGTGGGCTCGTTCTTCTGGGACGACTACATGACCGAGATCCGGCAGTGTGGCGAACGCAACTCCGAGGTGGTGTCGTTCCACAGCTACGGCAACCTCAACGACCTGCGCGAGCGCCTCGACGAGCTGGCGGCATACGGCCGCCCCGTGCTCTGCACGGAGTGGCTGGCGCGCCACCACGGCTCCAAGTTCGCCAGCCACCTGCCGCTGTTCCGCGAGCGCAACGTCGGCAGCTATCAGTGGGGCCTGGTGGCCGGGCTCACCCAGACGTACCTGCACTGGTACACCCGCTACAGCCCGGAGCCGGAACCCGAGCCGCGCCTGTGGCTGCACGACGTGATCCGCGCCGACGGATCGCTGTTCGACCCGGGTGAGGCCGCCGTGCTGCGCGACCACGCCGGCTGCGACCTGGCGCTGCCGCCGGTGCCGATGACGGGCGAGCTGATGGCCGACCTGGAGCGGCGCGGCCTGATCATCCGTCTGCGGCCCGGCGGCCATGACCTGGGCGCGCAGCCCGGCGAGACGCTGGGCGAGTCGATCTACGAGACCGCCGACCGCTACGGCCCGCACAAGCTGATCGCCGTGACCGTGAACCGGGCCGAGTTCGCCGGCTTCGGCACCCACCCCGGCAACGAGGAGTTCCTGCTGATCGGCAACCCCGACAGCCAGCCGATGTACCTCGCCGTGGCGCTGTGCCTGGCCCCGGAGTTCGAGGACAAGGTCAGGACCGGCCGCCTGACCGCGGACGACTTCGTGATGATCGAGTGCCGCTACAACGACCCCGAGGCGAGCTTCTTCGTGATGCTCGCCGACGTCCCGCACGGCGAGGCGATCGTCCCGGCGGCAGGCAAGCCGGCGCCGAGCTTCTACGTCACCGAATCCCGCGACCTGCCCCTGGACGTCATCGACCTCCGCAAGTACCGCCTGCGCGTCGGGAGTTGAGGAGCCGGCGCCGCGCGCCGACGATCGGGACATGCTGCCAACGCGTATCACGCTCCACACCGAGTTTCGCATCGGTCCCGTCGACCCGCGCGTGTTCGGGGGATTCCTCGAGCACATGGGCCGCGCCGTCTACGAAGGGGTCTACGACCCGGAGAGCGCCCACGCGGACGCCGACGGCTTCCGCACCGACGTGCTCGACGCGCTCGGGCGCCTGCGCATGACCGCCATGCGCTACCCGGGCGGCAACTTCGCCTCCGGCTACCACTGGCAGGATGGCGTCGGCCCGCGCGAACGGCGCCCGCGGGTACGGGAGCTGGCCTGGCAGAGCATCGAGACCAACCGGTTCGGCACCGAGGAATTCATCCGGCTGTGCCGGAAGATGGACTGGACGCCGATGCTCACGGTCAACCTGGGCACCGGCTCGCCGGAGGAGGCGCGCGACTGGGTCGAGTACTGCAACTGCCCCGCCGGCACGCGCTACGCCGACCTGCGCGCGGCATCCGGTGCGGCCGAGCCGCACGGGGTCGGCCTGTGGTGCCTGGGCAACGAGATGGACGGCGAGTGGCAGCTCGGCCACGTCCCGGCCGACCAGTACGCCATCCGCGCCCGGCAGGCCGGCAAGATGATGAAGGATGCCGACTCGTCGATCGAGCTGGTGGCGTGCGGCACCTGCGGCGTGCAGCTTCCCACCTACATGGAGTGGGACCGCACGGTTCTGGAGCACCTGGGCGACCTGGCCGACTACGTCAGCCTGCACCGCTACGCCGGCAACCCGGAGGGCGACACCGCCGACTACCTGGCGTTGACCGCGGCGATCGACCGCCAGATCGAGGAGATGGACGCGGTGTGCCGCTACGTGCAGGCGCGCCGGCGCAGCGCCAGGCGCGCCTACCTGTGCTTCGACGAGTGGAACGTCTGGTACAAGAACCGGGAGACGGACGGCGCGGGCAAGGTCGCCCCGCACCTGGTCGAGGAGGTGTACAACCTGGAGACGCGCTGGTGGTGGCCGGCTTCCTGCACAGCTTCGTGCGCCACGCGGACGTGGTGAAGATCGCCAACCTGGCGCAGATCGTGAACGTGATCGCGCCGCTGATCACGCGTGGCGACGACCTGTTGATCCAGAGCATCTTCTACCCGCTGGCGATGTTCGCCGAACGGCGCACCGGCACGGCGTTGCGTCTCGCGGTGGACGGCCCGCGCTACGACGGGGCGACTAACGGCACCGTCGCCTACGTCGATGCCAGCGCCATCCTCGACGGCGAGCGGCTGCACCTGTTTCTGACCAACCGCAGCCTGACCGACCCGGCGCCGGTGTCCCTGGACATCGCCGATCGATCGGTAGCCGCGTGCGCAACCGCCGAGATCGTCACCGGGCCGGAGCCGAAGGCGGCCAATTCGTTCGCCGAACCGGAGTTGATCAAGGCGCAGCCGTTTCGGGCGGTGGCGATCGAAGAGGGCCGGGCGCGGTGCGAGCTGCCGCCTCTCTCGTTCGCGGCGCTGACGCTCAGGCTGGAGCCAGCCTGAGCCGGAGCAGCTTCAGTCGCCTATCGGCTGTGCCACGCGGCCGAAGGTCCGCGCCAGACGGTCGACGTTCGCGGCGGCGAGCGGCCCTCGCTCGATCAAGCGGGCGGTCTGCGCGAGCTTGCGCTCGTCGACCGTGCCGCACATCACCGTCGTCACGCCGGGCGTGTAGGCCGCGTAGCGGTAGGCCGCCTCCACCAGCGATCCGCAGTCGCCTTCGGAGGTGAGCCAGCCGAGGGGGTCTTCGGCCGGCAGCGGCGCGTCCAGCAGGCCGTCGCGGCGCAGCTCGTCGATGACCTGCCGCACGCGGTCGGCGCTGCGGAACACGCGCCGCACCGTGAAGATGTTGAGCACGCCCACGTTCTGCCGCCGGCAGGCCGGGAACAGCGAGCGCTGCGCCGACTGGTTGACCAGGTTGTGTCCGACCATCACCACCTCGGCCAGATCCGTCGGCAGCAGGTGGCGCAGCCAGAGGTGCGCGCCGTCCGAACGGGTCTGCTCGCTCGATCCCAGAAAGCGGACCTTGCCCTGACGGCGCAGCCGATCGAACACCGGGAACAGGTCGTCGACGACGGTGCCGAAGTGCTCGGGCAGGTCGGCCACCGCCGCCAGCAGGACGTCGACGTAGTCGGTCCGCAGCCGTCGCAGGCTGGCCTCGACCGCGGGCGCCAGTGCCTCTGGCCGCGCCGGTGTGACCGGCACGCCGGGCGGCGCGACCGCAAGCGGCAACTTGGTGGACACCACCACCTGGTCGCGCGGCAGCTCCTGAAGCGCTTCGCCGATCAGCCGTTCGCTGCGTCCGCCGCCGTAGTCGGGCGAGGTGTCGAACAGGTTGATGCCCAGGTCGTACGCCCGCCGCAGGAGCCGCACCATGTCGGCGTCCGGCCGGCCGCTGGCCGCGCCCAGCGGGTCGTAGCCGCCCGAGCCCATGCCCATGATGGAGACCGGCAGGCCGGTGCGTCCCAGGATTCGCCGTGTCATGCGGGGCGACTGGCGCTGTCGTCAGGCGGCGCCCACGGCCACGGCGGCGCCGCGGTCGGCCGATGCGTAGACGCTGTCCAGGATGCGCTGGATGACCAGCGCCTGCTGCAGGGTGGTCTTGGGCGGGCCGCCGCCCAGGATGGCGCGGCAGAAGTCGGTCACCGGCCAGCGGTGCTGGCGCCACGGATCCTCGGCTCCTTCCCAGATCACGCGGCTGGCGACGCCCTCGGTGTCCGTCGCCGTGTCCAGGACGATGCGCTTGTGCTCGTCCCGCTCCATCTCCAGCCGGAGCGATCCGTGCGTGCCGATCACCTGCCACGCGTGCTCGCGCCGCAGGGCGGAGAACTCGCCCCGTTCCAGGTGCAGGGTCGCGCCGTCGGCGCAGAGCACCAGCGCCACGTAGTGGCTCTCGCCGTCGGAGCCGGGGGCGACGCGGGAGGCCAGGTGCCCGGCAACCGGCCAGGTGCGGGCCAGGGTGAGCTCCGGCCGCAGCCGCCAGCCGGTGAGTCCCAGCAGGTAGTCCAGGTCGTAGGAGGTCCAGTTGGCGGCGATGCCGCCGCCGTTCAGGGCGCGGCTCACCCGCCACGGCGGCGGCTCCCTGCCGGTGGGCGGCTGCGCGCCCTCGATCACGCGGCAGTAGATCTCGCGCAGCTCGCCCAGCGCGCCGGACGCCACGCACGCTTCGGCGGCGTCGTAGGACTCGTAGAAACGGCGGCGGGACGAGCAGCAGGCGGCGACCCGGTCGCCCTGGGCGGCCAGCATCGTCCGCACCTCGGCGGCGTTCAGCGCCGGAGGCTTCTCGACCAGCACGTGCTTGCCGGCTTCGAGCGCCCGCACGGCGAGCTGCGCCCGGCCGGCGGCGTGCAGGGCCAACACCACCGCCTCGACCCCGGGATCGGCGATCAGCTCCTCCGCGTCGAGGTAGGCCCTCCCGGCGCCGAACTCGTCCGCCGCCTCCTGCGCGCGCCCCGGCAGTTGGTCGGCGACCGCGGCGAGCGTGACTTCCGCGGCCGCGGCCGCCGCGCGCAGGTGGATGGTGCCGATGACGCCGCAGCCGATCACGCCGAGCCGGACCGAGCCGTTCATGCCGTTCTCCATGCCGAGTCGCGGCAATAGTACACCCGGTTCTGGTAGCCGCCGTCCTCGGGAAAGCCGGGCAGGTGGTGCGACGTGCGATCAAAGTAGAGGAGGCCGCCGGCGCGGACCGCCTCGGGCGCGCGGGCCGGGCCGCCCGACACCGGAAGCTCGTACTTGGGAGACCGCGCACCGTCCTTCGCGGACAATGCCTCGCGTACGCGGAACGTTTCGCCGCCATCGGTGGAGATCAGCCAGACGACCGGGTTGTCGCCCGGCGTGCCTGCGTCCGGCGTGGCGCCGCCGCTCAGGCCGGCGAGTCCGGGCCGGCTGGGCAGATGGCCGGCCCAGCCGCTGTGATCGGCGGGGGTCAGGGTCACCAGCGCGCGCATCACGCCGTCCGTGTCGATCGTGAACGTGCCGCGGCAGACGGCGGCGCGGTGGTGCGGCCAGGTGTGCTCCAGCGCGTCGATGGAGCGCTGGCGCCAGATTCCCTGGCCGTCCGGCGCGGCCAGGATGAGCTGTCCGGCCCGGTTCATATGATAGAGGTAGAGCACGTGCGGCACGCCGGCGGAGTCCAGGGCGATGTTGCCCTGCGCGGCCAGCACCGGCGGCGGCATCGGTTCGTGGCGGAGGCCGGTGCTCTGGCAGATCACGTCCATGGCGCACGGCCGGGCCGGCGTGGCGGCCGGTTCGCCGCGGAACGTGCGCCAGGTGCGCCCGCCGTCCGGCGACTGCAGGTAGGCGACCGCCTGGTGGATGCCGCGCTCCTCCCAGACCCCGAACCCCTCGTAGAAGTCGCTGACCAGGTGCAGCACGCCGTCCCCGCCGAAGCAGAACCCGCAGTGGAACGCCGCGTATCCCGGGTAGTCGGCCAGCCGCTCGATCACCTTGCCGACATGACGCCATGGCTCGTCGTGTGGTTTCGTATACAATTCGACGCCGTTCCAGCGCTCGGCGTTGCGCAGCGCCAGGAACAGGTCGCCGCCGGGGCCGCACACCAGGTAGGGATAGGTGCCGTCGGCCACGGGCACCGGGGCGGTCCAGCCGGACGCGTCGTTGGCCCGCTGCGAGCGGCGATAGGTGCAGGGCGTGTTGTGGCCGCTCAGGATCGCGTGCAGGAACCCGTCGCCGTCGGCGACCATCACCGCCCGCGCGTGGTCGTCGTAGGCGCTTCCCAGCGTGTGGGTCTCCGACCACTCGCCGCTGTCCAGGTCGAGGGTGCGGACCCGGTTGAAGTAGCCCTCGGGCGTCACGTCCTGCCAGGTGACGTGCGTGCGGCGGCCCACGGTGACCACCTTGTTGCCCGCTTCGTTGGTGGCCGCCTGGCTCCCGGCGCTCGACAGCAGGTCAGTCCGGCGCATGGGCGTGGATCATCATACGTACAGGTGCGCCACGTCGACCGATGTACGCTCTGCAGTCCGTCTGCTATTCTGAGATTGGAGAATCTCAGTCGCACGAGGGAGTGCAAGTACCCATGAAGATCCACTCGAAGCTGCTCGCCGTTGCCGCCGTCACCGTTGCGTCCATCACGGCTCCCGCCGCCGTGCTGGCCGACAAGGCCGCGGCGGAGATCATCGACCCGTCGGGAGCGGTCATCGGCATGGCCACGTTCGAGCAGGCCCCCACCGGTGTGCTCATGTACGTGGAGGTGACGGGCCTGACCCCCGGCGCCCACGGCATCCACCTGCACGCGGTCGGCGCATGCACGCCCGACTTCACGCACGCGACCGGGCACATCAACCCCGCCGGAGTGCCGCACGGCCTGCGTCATCCGGAAGGACCGGACAACGGCGATCTGCCCAACCTGTACGTGGCGGACGACGGCTCGGCGGTGGCCGAGTTCTTCACCACGCTCGTGACGGTCGCGGGCGGCGACATGCCGGCCCTGCTGGACGAGGACGGCTCGGCGGTGATCATTCACGAGAATCCGGATGACCACCTGACCCAGCCCATCGGCGGCGCGGGCGGGCGTGTCGCCTGCGGCGTCATCGCAGGCATGTGACCGGGACCTGAGGCGGCCTGCCGGGCGGCAGCGGGCGGATCATCAGAGAACGGCGCGACGCTGCGCCGCCGGCACTGCTCGAGGTGGAGGGCCTGTGCCTCCGCTTCGGCGGCCTGACCGTGCTGGACGACGTGTCGCTGCAGGTTCCGGCCGGAAGCATCACGGCGCTCATCGGGCCGAACGGGGCGGGCAAGACCAGCCTGTTCAACGCGGTCTCCGGGTGCTACCGGCCGCAGTCGGGCCGCGTCACGTTCTCCGGGTCGGACGTCACCCGCCTGCCCGCGGCACGGCGCGCCGCGCTGGGCATGGCGCGCACGTTTCAGAACATCGCCCTGTTTCCCGGCATGACGGTGCTGGACAACATCAAGCTGGGCGGCCATGTGCATCTGCGCGCCGGTGTGCCGGCGGCCGGGCTGTACGCGGGCCGCGCGCGGCGCGAGGAGCGCCTGCTCCAGTCGGAGATCGAGGGCGGCATCGCCGACCTGGTCGGCGTCGCCGACAACCTGCACGTGCCGGCGTCGACGCTTGCCTACGGCCTGCAGAAACGGGTGGAGCTGGCGCGAGCGCTGGCGCTGCGCCCCCGGCTGCTGCTGCTGGATGAGCCGGTCGCCGGCATGAACCGCCGCGAGCGGGAGGAGATGGTGGAGCTCATTCTCACCCTGCGGCGTCAGCAAGGCGCGACGATCCTGCTGGTCGAGCACGACATGAGCGTGGTGATGGACATCTCCGACGAGGTGGTCGTGCTGGACTTCGGCCGCGTGATCGCGGCCGGCACGCCGGCGGCCGTGCGTGATGATCCGGCGGTGATCGCCGCCTATCTCGGTACCGCGGCCGAACGGCGCTGATGGAGTTCCTTCTCGAGATCAGCCTGGTCGGCCTTGCCGTGGGCGGGGTCTACGCGCTGATCGCGCTGGGCTACGTGATCGTCTACCGCACGACCCGGGTGGTCAACTTCGCGCACGGCAACCTGATGATGTTCGGGGCCTACTTCTTCTTCACCTTCGCCGTGCTGCTGGAGCTTGCCTGGTGGGCCGCGCTGCCGCTGTCGATCTGTGCCGCAGCAGTGCTGGGGGCCGGGATCGAGCGCGTCCTGATGCGCCCGCTGCTCCGGCGGGAGACGACCGTGGCGGTGCTGGCGACCGTCGGCCTGGCGGCCGTCCTGCACGGGCTGGTGCAGATGATCTGGAGGCCGCGCGACTTCCTGCTGCCGTCGATCTTCCCGGAGCGGCCGATCGTCATCGGCGGCATGTACCTCCCCGCCAACACCGGCTTCGGGGCGCTGGTGGCCCTGGCCGCGGTCGGGGTGTTCCTGGTGCTGTTCCGGGTCACCCGGCTCGGCCTTGCCATGCGCGCTACCGCTTCCGACCAGGTTGCGGCCAGCTCGCTGGGCATCGACGTGCCGGCGACGTTCAACCTGACCTGGGCCTGCGCCGCCGCCAGCGCGGCGCTCGCCGGGGTCGTGGTCGCCTCGATCACGACGCTCAATCCGTCCATGGGCCTGATCGGGCTGTCCGTGCTGGCGGTCGTCATCCTGGGCGGCCTGGACAGCCTGGCGGGAGCCGTCCTCGCCGGCCTGATCATCGGCTGGCTGGAGGCGGTCACCGGCTTCTACCTGGGGGCGTCGTACAAGGACGTGGTCCCGTTCGCGGTGATGCTGGTGATCCTGATGGTCCGCCCGCACGGATTGCTGGGCACCCCCCGCGTGGAACGGCTGTGACCGGCGATCGGATCGCGTCCGGCGGTCGGACGGCGGCCGGCACGGCAGTGCTGGCCGCGGTGGTGCTGGCCCTGCCCCTGACCGGCAACAGCTATCACCTGCACATGGCCTGCATGATCGGCATCAACGTGATCAGCGCCACCGGGCTCAACCTGCTTACCGGTTATGCGGGCATGGTCTCGCTCGGCCACGCGGCGTTCATGGGTGTGGGCGCCTACGGGGCGGCCTGGTTCGGCGCCCATCTGGGGCTGCCGTTCTACCTCTGCCTGCCGCTTGGCGGGCTGCTGGCCGCGGCGGTCGGGATGATCGCCGGCCTGCCCTCCCTGAGGCTCAAGGGGCTGTACCTGGCGATGGCCACCCTTGCGGCGCAGTTCATCCTCGCCTTCGTGTTCAACGAGTGGGAGCCGGTGACCGGCGGCCGGGGAGGCACGCCGGTGGCGCCCGCCCGGATCGGCGGGCTCACGCTCACCACGGAGCGGGAGCTGTACCTGCTGATCGCTCCCCTGACGGTGGGCGCGCTGTTGGTCGCGCGCAACCTGTTCCGCACCCGCGTCGGCCGCGCATTCATCGCGCTGCGCGACCGCGAGATCGCCGCCTCGGTGCTGGGCGTCGACCCACGGCGCTACAAGCTGATCGCATTCGGCGTCAGCTCCTTCTACGCCGGCGTCGCCGGCGGCCTGATGGCCTACTTCTTCCGGGTCGTGACCCCTGGTCAGTTCGGCTTCGACCTGTCGCTGTTCTTCCTGGCGGCGATCGTGGCGGGCGGCATGGGCACGGTGACCGGCGGCGTGCTCGGCGCCCTCTTCATCACGTTGACGCCGGAGCTCTTCGCCTGGGTCACCGGGGTTTTCGGCCCGCGTGTCGCCGGGCTGCTGTCGCCCGCCCGCGAGGTGCTGTTCGGTCTGCTCATCGTCGGGTTCCTGACGTTCGAGCCGCAGGGCATGGCGGGCATCGGTAGACGAATGAGGAACCTGCTGTCCAGAATGGCGAATACGAAACACACGGGAGGAGGAGTAGCGGGATGAGGACAGGAACATCACGCATGTTGAGAGGTGCCGGACGCCTCGCCGCGACGGTGGCGCTGGTCGTCACGCTGGCGGCCGGACTGACGGCGCCGGTGGTGGCCGACGACGGCGAGATCGTCTGGGGCGGTTCCGTACCGCTGACCGGCATCTACGCGCAGGCGGGCGCGCTCGGCTCGCTGGGCATGGACGCCTACGTCGGGTACCTCAACGCCACGGGCGGGATCAACGGCCGGCCCGTGCGGATGGAGACCCGCGACTCCGGTTCCGAGCCGGAGAATGCGATCGCCATCTTCAAGCAGATGATGGCCGAGGAGGAGGACGTCGTGGCGTTCTACGGCGACTCCACCGAATTCGCGATTCTGTCCACGCCGGAGGTCAACGAGCGCTACAAGGTTCTGATGGGCGGCAGCTCGCTGGCGACCGTGCTGGCCGATCCGGTCAATTACCCCTACCAGTTCCTGACCGGGCCCACCTACGCGGAGATGGTCGGCATGCTGCTGGAGTACATCGCCGAGCAGGGAGGCACGGAGGGCGCGGCGCCGCGCGTCGCCCTGTTCCATTCCAACCTGGAGTTCGGCCGTGACCCGATCCCGGCCGCCAGGGAGCACGCGGCGGAGCTCGGCGTCGAGATCGTGGCCGAGATCGAGACCGAGCCGTCCGGCATCGACGTGGCGCCGGAGGTCCTGAAGCTGCGCCGGGCAGAGCCGGACTACGTCATCTTCCACGGCTACGTGACCACGGTGTGGCCGGAGGTGATGAAGCAGGCGGTCCAGTCGGGCGTAGACGCGATGTTCATGGGCACGTTCTGGGCGATGGAGCCGCTGGTGATCCAGCAGCTCGGACCGCTTGCCGACCGGTACATGGGCGTGTTCCCGTACCGGTACTACTGGGAGCAGGAGGAGTCCGCGACGCTGCGCCTGATCGCGCAGGTAACACAGGCGGAGTACGTGCCGACCTTCGCCCTCCAGGCGTGGTTCTCGGGCATGATTCTGACCGAGGTGATCAAGCGCACGCTGGACGCCGGCATGGAGCTCACCGGCGACAACCTCAAGGCAGCGCTCGACGGGATCGAGGACTGGGACACCGGCGGCCTGATCGGCGTGCCGGTGACGTTCAGGAACAACTCGATACCGGTCGGTCGCATCTACAAGGGCAATTCGGCGACCGGGCGCATGGATCCGGTGTCGGACTGGATCGTGCTCGACGACTGAGTCGTGCTGGACGAGTGAGATCATGAGGACAACAACAATGCGAGTCGTGATAGGGCGAATCGTGAAGAGGGGCGGACGTCGCGCCGCGACGGCGGCGCTCATCGTCGCGCTGGCCGCGGGGCTGACGACGCCGGTAGCGGCCGACGACGGCGAGATCGTCTGGGGCGGTTCCGTACCGCTGACCGGCATCTACGCGCAGGCGGGCAACCTCGGCGTGGTCGGCATCGATGCCTACATCGCCTACCTGAACGCCACGGGAGGCATCAACGGCCGGCCCGTGCGCATGGAGAAACGCGACTCCGGCTCCGAGCCGGAGAATGCGCTCGCCATCTTCAAGCAGATCATGGCCGAGGAGGAGGATGTCGTGGCGTTCTACGGCGACTCCACCGAATTCGCGATTCTGTCCACGCCGGAGGTCAACGAGCGCTACCAGGTGCTGATGATCGGCGCGTCGCTGGCCACCGTGCTCGCCGATCCGGTGAAGTACCCTTACCAGGTCCTGACCGGACCCACGTACGCGGAGATGGTGGGCATCCTGCTGGAGTACATCGCCGAGCAGGGGGGCAAGGACGGCGCGGCGCCGCGCGTCGTGCTGTTCCACTCCAACCTGGAGGTCGGCCGCGACCCGATCCCGGCCGCCAGGATGCGGGCGGCGGAGCTCGGCGTCGAGATCGTGGCCGAGATCGAGACCGAGCCGGCTGGCATCGACGTGGCGCCGGAGGTGCTGAAGCTGCGCCGGGCGGAGCCGGACTACGTCATCTTCCAGGGCTACGTGACCACGGTCTGGCCCGAGGTGATGAAGCAGGCGGTGCAGTCGGGCGTGGACGCGACGTTCATGGGCACGTTCTGGGCGATGGAGCCGCTGGTGATCCAGCAGCTCGGACCGCTTGCCGACCGGTACATGGGCGTGTTCCCGTACCGGTATTACTGGGATCAGGAAGAGTCCGCGACGCTGCGGCTGATCGCGCAGGTGACGCAGCAGGAGTACGTGCCGACCTTCGCCCTGCAGGGCTGGTTCACTGGCATGATCCTGACGGAGGCGATCAAGCGGACGCTGGACGCCGGCAAGGAGCTCACCGGCGGCAACCTCAAGGAGGCGCTCGACGGGATCGAGGACTGGGACACCGGCGGCCTGATCGGCGTGCCGGTAACGTTCAAGAACAATTCGATACCGGTCGGTCGCATCTACAAGGGCAACTCGGCGACCGGGCGCATGGATCCGGTGTCGGACTGGATCGTGCTCGACGACTAGGTCGCGCTCGACGACTGAGCTGACGACGGCCCAGACGGCGGCGGCCGGCGGCGGCCCGCCAGCCCCTGCCGCTCCCGCGCTGGAGCTCCGCCGCGTCGAGGCGGCATACGGGCAGGCCGCGCCGGTGCTGCGCGGCCTGTCGCTGCAGGTGCCGCGGGGACGCATCGTCGCGCTGCTCGGCGCGAACGGGGCCGGCAAGACCACCGCGATCCGCGCCGTCGCCGGCCTGCTGTCCTACGAGAAGGGTGCGGTCACCGCCGGGGCGATCCTGCTTGACGGGCGGCGCATCGACCGCATGCGGGCTCATCACCGGGCGCGGCGCCGCCTGGTCGCGGTGCTGGAGGGGCGGCACGTGTTCGCCGATCTGACCGTCGACGATAACCTGCGGGCCGCCTCCTGGGCCCTGAGCGGGCGCCGCGCCCATCCCCGCGGCGGCCTGGAGGCGGTGTACCGCTTCTTTCCGCTGCTCGAAGCGCGCCGGCGCCACCGCGCGGGCTACCTGTCGGGCGGCGAGCAGCAGATGCTGGCCATCGGCCGGGCGCTGCTGACCGAGCCGGCCGTCATGGTGCTGGACGAGCCGTCGTTGGGCCTCGCGCCCCGGCTCCGGGAGGAGATCTTCGCCGGCATCGCCCGCATCAACCGCGAGCGCGGAGTGTCGATGCTGCTGGTGGAGCAGAACGCGGCGATGGCGCTGGAGGTCGCGCGCTACGGCTACGTCATCGAACAGGGCCGCGTGGTCGTGGAGGGGCCGGCGGACACTCTCAAGGAGATGCCGGAGGTGCGGGAAGCCTATCTTGGCTCCGCTACCGGCTGAAGCCGGGCACGCAGCCGTTCGATGGCTTCCTGCAGCGTCTGGAGCGAGCGGCAGAAGGCGAATCGCAGGTAACGGTCTCCCTCCCGTCCGGTGGCGTAGAAGTTGTCGCCCGGCACCGTCGCCACCCGTACCTGCTCGATGAGATGCATGGCGGCCTGCATCGGCGACATCGCCGCCAGCGCCGGCACCCCGCGGTAGTCCGCGAACAGGTAGTACGCGCCTTCCGGCGGGGTCGCCGCGAACCCGATCTCCCGCAGGCCGCCGACCAGCAGGTCCCGCTTCTCGCGATAGCCCTCGGCGATGCCGGAGAAGAACGAACGCGGCTGCCTCAGGAGCTTCACCGCCCCCTTCTGCAGCGGTGTCGGCGCCTGCACGACCAGGTTGTCGTGGACCGCGCGCAACGCCGGCGTGCGGTCCGGCGGCGTGATGACCCAGCCGACGCGCCAGCCGGTCGCGCGCCCGGTCTTGGAGATCGCGTTCACCACCAGCGTACGCTCGGCCATCCCCTCGAAGCGCGCCAGGCTGCGGTGACGATGGCCGTCGAAGGTGATGTGCTCGTAGATCTCGTCGGTGATCGCGAACCGGTCGTGTGCGCGGCAGAGCTCCGCGATGAATCCCAGGTCCTCGGCGTTCAGCACCGTGCCGGTCGGGTTCTGGGGGGTGTTCACGACCATCGCCTTGACTGACGGATGGGACAGGGCGGCCCGCAGCTCATCGCGGTCCAGCCGCCACGTTCCGGCGCGCCGATCCTCGCGCAGGGTCACGAAGCGGGGCACGAGCCCGAAGATCGCCGCCTGCGACGGGTACAGCTCGTGGTAGGGCTGCATCACCACCACGCCGTCGCCCGGGTCGAGCAGCGAGCGGAACGCGGCGGCCATGCCCTCGCTTGCCCCGAGCACCGCCGTGATCTGCTCCTCGGGGTCGGGCCGGTAGCCGTGGCACGCCTGCGTGTAGTCGGCGATCGCGTGCCGCAGCTCGGGGAGTCCGAACGGGTAGGAGTACTGGTTGAGCTCGTCGCGTGAGCCGCGCATCCGTTCGAACAGCTCCTTCACCGGGCGATCGAGCGAATCGGCATCAGTGCTCCCTGTTGCGCGCAGGAGCTCACCCACGGTCAGCGACTCGATACGGCGCGCTCCCTCCTCGGTGCCGCCGAGCAACGCCGCGACGCCGCTCCACACCATGTCGTAGATCGGCGGTTCATCGGTAAACCCCTGCGCCAGGTTCACCGCGCCGTGGGCAGCCGCGAGGCGCGTCATGCGGCGGATGACGGTCTCCCTGACCTGTGCCGGCTGCTTCACGGCGAGCAACGTACCATGCCGTAAATCGTGGCGGCATGCCTCACGAGACCTTGACGGCACGCGTCCCGTGGCCCTGAATGGGTGGACGGCGGCGATATGCACAGCAGCTTTCTCCGGGGATCGGACTTTCGGATCACGCTCCAGCGGGAAGAGGTGCCTCACGACCGCTTCTTCCGCGACCTCAGCGCGACCGACCGCGTGGGCGTGTTCGCTCCCGGCGGCCTCGACGGACTGGGCGCCAGTCTGCTGGTGCTGGCGCACACCACCGCGTTCTACGACCGCTATCGGGAGTCGGGCAGCGAGTTCTTCGCGTATCCCGACTACTTCACGTTCCAGCGCCGAACGCCGACCGCTTCGTACTCGATGCTCGACGTGTGGCCGGGGCACAAGGACGTGACGGTCCCGGAGGACGCATCCGGTACGCTCGATGCCATCCTGGACCGGGCGATCAACGTCCTGCTGGTGCCTGCCGGGACACCCGGGACCACCGAGCGGACACCGGTGCAGATGGCCAGCGCGCGGCGCAACATCCGGAGGTGTTACGCGTACTCGGAGACCGGTTCGGCGGAGCATCCCACGCTGTCGGTAACCTGCACGCGCGACGAGCCGGCAGAGTGGGCCCGCACGGTCGTCGAGTCGCTGCCGGACGACGGCTCCGGCGTCCGCAGCCACTGGCAGCGCGTGGTCGACGGCGGCTCGATTCCGCAGCAGTCGTTCAGCGAGGTTCCGCTGGAACAGGCGCTCGCCCTGATCCGCTGATGACCAGAGGGCGCCGCGCCAACCGAACGAGAGGAGGACGGCCATGCGCATAGAGCGGATCCGCACCGTGACCGTGGGCAAGGGCGCCGACGTCATGGTGCAGAGCAACTACGTGTTCGTGGTGGTGGAGACGGACACCGGAATGCGCGGCCTGGGCGAGGGGTTCCACAGCCTGGACGAGCCGTTCGCCGCGTGCGTGGGCAAGTTCGCCCGGTCGCTGATCGGCGAGGATCCCACGGCCGTAACCCGCAACTGGCAGCGCGTCTACCGCGGCCTGCGCTATCCGCTGGGCACCGCCGAGCTTTCGGCGCTGAGCGCCATCGAGCACGCCCTGTGGGACATCGCCGGCAAGCGGCTGGGCGCGCCCGTGTTCCGCCTGCTGGGCGGACCGACCCGCGACCGGGTGCGCCTGTACTCCGGGCTGAAGGGGGACGATCCCGATCCGGCCGTCGCCGCGGCCGCGGTGGTGGCGCGCGGGTTCGGGGCGCTCAAGTTCAGCCCGCAGCCGCCGGACTATGGCGCCATGGGCGAGACGGAGGTGATCCGCGGCTCGGTCGCCCGCGTGCGCGCCGTGCGCGAGCGGGTCGGGCCGGACGTCGACATCTGCCTGGACTACCACGGCCGCAGCTTCAGCCCGGTGGAGGCGGTCAAGCTGGCCGGCGAGCTCGCCCCGCTCGGCATCTACTTCCTGGAGGAGCCGGCGCTGTCGGAGAGCCCGCGGTCGCTGCTGGAGGCCAAGGACAAGACGACGATCCCGATCGCCGCCGGCGAACGGGCGGTGACGCGGTCGAACATGCGCGACCTGATCGAGCTGCGCGCCGTGCACATCATCCAGCCGGAGCCGACCGCCAACGGCGGCATCCTGGAGACCTTCAAGCTGGCCGCCATGGCGGAGGCCGCCCACATCACGGTCGCGCCGCACCAGGCGTGCAGCCCGGTGTCGCTGCTGGTGAACGCGCACGTCGACGCCGCCATCCCCAACTTCCTGATCCAGGAGTGCAACTGCTTCCCATACGACGAGGTGGCGCGCAGCATCCTGGCGCCCCTGCCGGTGATCCGGGACGGCTACCTGGAGCTGCCGGAAGCGCCCGGCATCGGCATCGAGCTGGACGAGGAGGCGGCAGCCGAGTTTCCCCCGCGCCCGTACGACCGGCCGATCATCGTGCAGGGAGACGGCTCCATCGGGCTGGAGTGACCGTGGACAAGGCGAGCCTCGGCTGGCCGGCCGCGCCGGTGCCCGTGAACGGCAGCGAGGCCGTGATCGAGGTGTTCTGGGACGGGACCTTCGCCGCCGACCGGCGCTGGCCGGCGCCGCCGGGCGGGCCGCGCTGGCGCAGCCACCACGGCCACCATGGCAACGAGCTGTGCTGGTCCGGCACCGGCGCCGTGGAGCTGACCCGCGCCTACGACCTGTCGATCCGGGGGTATTCGCGCCTGAGCCTGGCGATACGGCTGGACACCGACACGCGGGTCAGCGTGTACGCAACCGTGGACGGCTGCGAGCAGACGGTGGTCGACGACCGGCCCGGCTGCAACCGCAAGCACGAATACGACGGGCCGCTTGCCGGCGACCGGCTCGAACGGGTGCGCATCACCCTCCGGGCGGTGACCGGCGGCGAGCGCGACGCGTGGTTCCGTTGGCTGCTGGTGGGCCGCGACGCGCCCGCGTGGGAGCCGCCGCCGGATGCCTTTGCCGGGATGATCCACGCCGGTCCGCCGGCCGCCTGCGAGCCGGGGTTGGGCCTGCTGCTGGACGCCGAGGACCTGGAGCGGCTGCGGCAGATCCGTGCGGCGCCGCCCTACGCCGCGATCGTGGCGGAGGACGCCGATCGTGCCGCCGCTGAATCCGCGCTGGATCCACGTGACACCCTGCGGCAGCACTGGCTGTACGCGCCGGACCGGTTCGGCCGCGACGCCGACGAGCGGGTGGACCTGGCGAACGACGGCATGGCGCTGGCCATTGAGGGGCTGCTGACCGGCAACGCCGATTACCTGCGCCAAGCCGCCAGCTACGCGGTCGTCATGGCGCAGATGCAGCACTGGTCGGAGGGCTTCACCGACCGGTTTCCCGATTCGCCGTGGCGGCACACCGCCTTCGCCCCCAACGTGGCCACCATCAAGGCGTCGCTGCTGCTGGACTTCGCCTGGCACGCGCTGACGCCCGCGGGGAGGGAATTGATCCGGGGGGCGATCCTCACCAAGGGGCTGCCGTACATCGAGCCGTATGTGGCACGGGGGCACCGGCTGGTCTCCATGAACCAGGGGGTGCGCTTCATGAAGGGCGCGATCCTGGGCACGCTGGCCACGACCGCCGACCCGCACGACGCGGCGGCCCGCGCCGCCGTCGCCGACTACATCGACCGGCTGTCGGGCGGCATGATGGATCAGACGCGGGCCGACGGGACCTACGTGGAGGGCAACGCCTACGGGCTCGGCACGCTGGGGTCGGCGCTCGCCAGCTACCACGCGGCGGCGCGCTGCCTGGGCGTCCCGGCGCGGGAGCTGGTGTTCGAGCGGGCGCTCGCCTGCCTGCGCTTCTCCCGCGACATCGAGCAGACGATCAGCCCGCTGGGCGCGGCATTCGCCGCCGGCTTGCTGGGTGACGACGGCTTCCGCGACCAGTGCGTGCCGTCATCGGCGCTTGCCGACATCTTCGGGAAACGCAACTGGGCGGAGTTCGGGGTGCTGGGACTGGACGCGCTCTGGGCGCAGGCAGAGCGGGTCGAGGCGCTGCCGCCGCCGCGGCGTCCCCTGTCGGCATACCGGGACGGCGGCTGGGTGTTCCTGCGCAACGCCGACGCCCGGGCCCCGGAGGTCACGCTGGAAAGCGGCCTGTGGGACCCGCGCGGCCACACCTGGAAGCGCAAGAACGCCGTCGCGGTGAGCGGCTGGGGAGAGCCACTGCTTCTGCACCGTTTCCACGTCGCCTATCTCGACTCGCGCTACGAGCACACCGCGCGCACCGCCGCCTACAACACGCTCACGCCGGGCGGCCGCAGCCAGGACGAGGGGCGCGCCGGCGCCGGCGGGCGGCTGCTGATGGCCGCCGATGCGGGTGTGTTCGCCGCGGCCGAGAGCGACGCCGCCAGCGCGTGGGAGGGCGGCGTGGAGCAGGCGCTGCGGCGGCTGCTGCTGATCCGGCCGGACCTGCTGATCGTCGACGATACGGCCGCCTTCGGCGCGGAGGAGCCGGCGGTGCTGAGCTGGCACAGCCTGACGCCGTGGCGCGTCGACAGCCGGAGCTGCGCCGCGCGCAGCCCCGCCGGCGCGTCGGTGCGCGTCACGACCTTCGCCCTGGACCGGGACGAAGGATTCGAGCTCAGCGCCGCTCAGGACGCCGTGCACCGAATCGACGGCGGCGACCACGTGCCCGCCTGGCGCGCCGCGTTCGCGACCCCGGCCGGCCGTCGCCACCGGCTGGTTTCCGTGGTGCAGACCGCACCGCCGGGCGCCGGTCCTCCGCCGCCGCCGAGCCGGCTGGACACCCTGGAGCTCGCGGTGGAAGTGACCACGGCCGTCGGCCGGACGGTGCGCGTCGCGTGCGGCGACGGCGGGATGGAGGCGTGGGGCTGTGCGACGGACGGCGTGTTGCTCGCGGCGATCCTGGATGCCGGCGGCGCCGCCGCCGTCGCGGCCGCCCTGGGTGGCACGAGGCTGGCGACCGCGGCCGGGCGGGCAGAGGGCTCCGGCCTAATGACGCTGCCGGCGGGACGCCGGCGCGAAGGAGGACGATCGTGAGTCGACGGCTATATCCGATACGGCACAGCGAGGGCGAGGCGATCCTGGTCCGCATGTTCGATCCGCGGCGGCACCCGCTCGCGGACTGGACGATCGGCGGCGCCGATTCCGGCGAGCTCAGGGAGACGTTCCACTCGATCCAGTGCACGTGGCCCGGCGGCCGCCCGCTGGCCATGGTCATGCGCCGCGTGGTCGACGTCGACGTGGACGGCTACGACCTGCTGGTGCTCTGCGTGCAGTCCATGCGGTCGACGGCGATCACCGTGAGGGCGACCGTGGACGGCTCGCCCCGCGTGATCGTGGACGGGGCGGCGGGCATCGACGCCGGCCAGGAACTGGAAGGGAAGATCGGCGGGCGCCGGATCTCCGCCCTGGAGATCGAGCTCACCGATCCCGGGGAGCTGCCGGGCGTGGCCGACCTGTTCTGGCTCGGCGTCACCGACAGCGCCGCGCGCGCCGCCCGCCGAGCCCGCGTCCTGCCGTATCCCGACGACTGGCACGACCTGCTGCTGCCCGACGCCGTGGAACCGGCCGCGGCCGAGCCGCAGCTCGGCCTGTTCTTCGACACCGGCGACCTGGAACGTCTGCGTGCGCGCGTGCGGGGACCCACCTGGGGACCGGTGTACGACCGCCTGCGCGACGTAGCCCGCTCGTTCCGGGGCAGCGAGCCGTGGCGCGGCATCGGCCAGACCATCAACAACTTCCCGGTGCGCAACGGCCACCGCGGCGACGGGCTCAACACGCCCCACCACTGGATCGACATCGCGGCGATGCGCATCTGCGCCTTCGTCGGCCTGCTGGACGGCGACCGGGAGCTGATGCGGATTGCGCTGCACCACGCCCTGGCCGCCGCGCACTGCGACGTCTGGACGCCGGGCTTCATGAGCGGCATGCCCGGATCGAGCTGGGAGACGCGCTGCTTCAGCGAGTACCGGGTCGCGATCAACTGCATCTTCGCCTGGGACTGGGCCGGATCGCTGCTGACGGACGCCGGCAAGGAGCTGCTGGCGCAGGCGGTGTCGATCAAGGCGATGCCGTGGATCCAACAGACGCTGATGCGCTACCCGTACGTGCGCGGCAACAACCAGGGGATATTCTTCGCGTTCGGCGGCATCGTCCTCAGCGTGGCCCTGGCCCGGCACTGGCCGTACGGCGGCGACTTCCTGGAGCCGTTCCGTGACGCGCTGGACCAGACCGTGCGCGCCTACTACGCGGCCGACGGCGGGACGTACGAGGGGATCGGCTACGCGACCGGATCACTGCAGCAGGCGCTGGCCGGGTATGCGGTCTACGCCCGTCACCGCGGCGTCCCGCTGGAGTCGATCGTTCCCGAGGTCGCCGTCCGCTCCGTGGACTACATCACGGCCATGCTCAGCACCGAGCCGCCGGTGGGTGCGGTCATCAAGCACTCCGACGGCGGCCGGGCCGGCGTGTGTGTGGCCTCCGGATCGCTGGGGCTGCTGTGCCGGCTGTCGGACGATCCGGCCGTGCCGGCACTGCTGGCCGGCGTCAAGGAGGAGTTGCCTCGCGCCAACTACGCCCCGGAGCATGAGCTCAACATCATCTACGGACCGGACGAGCTGCCGGCGGCGGCAGCGCGCCCGCCCGTGTTCAACAACCTGACCGTGACCGGCTTGCTGTGCTCGAACCGCCCGACCCCGGACGGGCCGGTGCGGGTGCAGATCATCGGCGGCCCGGCCGGCGCCGGCCACGGCCACGACGACCGCGGCAGCTTCGTGCTGGAGGCGTTCGGGGATGAGCTGGCGGTCGACCGCGGCCAGATGCCGTACGTCGATCCGCGTTCGGCGACCATCAAGCACGCGCGCTACCACAACCTGGCCGTCCCGCACGCGGCCGACGGCATGCCGCTGCGGCAGCTCAATCCGTGCCCGGTCGCCACCGTCGCCGAGGGTGAGGGCGACGAGCGGCGCCTGCATTGCCGGGTCGATCTGAACGGAGTCTGGCCCGATCCGGTCACCGGAGCCGAACGACTGCTCGACTCTGACGACCCGCGGCTCCTCGCGGTCACCGACCGGCTGCTGCTGGAACGCCCGCTGCCGGTCGGCTTCTCCCTGCACAGCCGCTACCCGTGGGAGCGGTGCGGGCGCGGCTGGGTCACCGCGGGCCCGCATGGTCGCCTCACGGTCACGCCGCGCTGGCGGCCCCAGGCGGAGGAGGGCGGTGAGGACTTCGTCATGGGGACCAAGGAGCCGGCCTACCGCCTGCTGCTGTTGACCGAGGCGGCGGCGGAGCACACGCTCGTCACCGACCTGGAGGTGGAACCATGCGCGTAGGCGTATTCGCCAAGGACACCAGCGACGAAGGCCTGCGGTTCCTGAAGCAGATCGGCGTCGACGACGTCGACCTGCGGCTGGAGTACCTGGAGGAGTACCGCGCCTCCGGGTCGCTGACGGCCGCCTCGGCGCGGAGCGTGGTCGAGCGGTACGCCGGATTCGGCCTGCGGATCAACGTCGCCAACGCCGCGATCGAGCACCTCTGGGATGCCTACTACGGGCGCCCCGGCGCCGACCGGCAAATCGGCCGGCTTTGCGAGCTGATCCGCAACGTGGGGGAGGCGGGCATCTCGCTGGTGGGCATCAAGCCCAACAACGCGCAGTACCTGCCGCCCGCGGGGCCTCCCGGGCAGACCGTGGGGCGGGGGCGCGGCGGCTACGGCCGGCCCGGCATCAACTTCGCCGACGCCGAACGCGTGATGGACGCGCCGCTGGGCGACGTGGAACCGGAACGGATCTGGGACGGCTACCGCCGCGTCTACGAAGCGGCGCTTCCGGTGGCGGAGGAGGCGGGGGTCCTCCTCTGCCAGCACGGCAACGACCCGCCGATCCCGGTGTACCGCGGCGTCCCGCACGTGCTGAACAGCTTCGCGGCGTTCGACCGGCTGTTCGCCGAGTTCCCGAGTCCGAACAACGGCATGACCTACTGCGTCGGCACCCGGTACGAGTCAGGCGAGGACGTGCTGGCCGGCATCGCCCACTTCGGCTCCGAACGCATCTTCAACGTCCACTTCCGCAACGTGATCGGCCCGATCCCGGCTCGCGGCGAGTACCTGGAGACCTTCCTGGACGACGGCGACATGGACATGGGCGCAGTGGTCGCCGCCCTCGACGCAGCCGGCTACGACGGAGTGCTCAACATCGACCACATCCCGATCCTGGACATCGAGAAGGAATGGGACAAGAAGCTGGCGACCGCCTGGGCGGTGGCGTACGCCAAGGCGTTGGTGACCGCCGCGGACCCGAAGCGGTGTCCCGGCAGCCAGGCCGCTACGGCATGAGGTGGTCCCGGTCGATCTGGTCTACGGCCGTGCAGCCGAGCAGGGTCATCGTGCGCCGCACCTCCTCGGTCAGCAGCTCGATGGCGTAGTCGACGCCCGCCTCGCCGCCGGCGCCCAGGCCGTACAGGTAGAAGCGGCCGGCCATGCAGGCGTCGGCGCCCAGGGCGATCGCCTTGACGATGTCGCCGCCGCGGCGCACGCCGCCGTCGCAGATCACGGCCGTCCTGCCGGCCACCGCGTCCACGACCGGCGCCACCAGGTCGACCGGCGCGGGCGCCCCTTCGAGCTGGCGTCCGCCGTGGTTGGACAGCACGATCGCCTCGCAGCCCGACTCGGCGGCCAGCCGCGCGTCCGCTACGGTCTGGATCCCCTTGACCACCAGCGGCCCGTCCCAGATCGAGCGCAGCCAGTCCAGATCGCGCCAGTTCACGGTGGGGTCGAACTGGTGCTTGATGTACTGCGACAGCGCCACCGCCGTTGAGCCGTCCGCTGCTACCCGGCCGCGGAAGTTGGCGAAGGTGATCGGCTCGGAGCGGACGAAGTCCCAGGTCCAGCCCGGCCGCCGCAGGCCGTCGAGCAGCGTGGAGAGCACGAGCTGCGGCGGCAGCGTGAAGCCGTGGCGGACGTCGCGCTCGCGGCCTCCCGGAGCGGCGATGTCCACCGTGGGCATAAGTACGGTGTAGCCGGCGGCGGCGATCCTCTCCACCAGCTCGCGTACCAGGCCGCGGTCGCGCTGGAAGTAGAGCTGAAACCAGAGCGGCCCGCTGCTGACCGCCGCCACCTCCTCGATGGAGCGGGTGCTCACCGTGGACAGGCTGTAGGGCAGGCCGGCGCGGGCGGCGGCGCGCGCCACGGCCAGCTCGCCTTGGGAGCCGGCGATGCGGGTGAATCCGGTGGGGGCCAGCACTAGGGGGATGGAGAGCGGCTGCCCGAGCAGCGTGGTGGTGGTGTCGACCACCGACATGTCGCGGAGGACCCGCGGCGCGAAGCGCCGGCGGCGGTAGGCCAGCGTATTGGCGCGCAGCGTCATCTCGTCCTCCGCGCCGCCGTCGATGTAGCCGAACACGCCGCGCGGCAGGCGGCGCCGCGCCAGCAGGCGCAGGTCGGCGATGTTCACCGCCCGCGCGCGCAACCGCTCGGCGCGGGTGCGTCCGCGGCGGCGGAAGCGCATGACCGAGCGCAGGGTCTTCAGCATGCCGTCGCGATGGTGAGGCGCTACGCGGAGCGCAGGAACTCCGCCAGGCGCGGCGTGTCCAGCGTGCGGGTGAGCCGGAACGAGCCGGCCGGCCCGTTGGGGTGGCCCATGTAGATGAAGACGTGCTGCACGCCGGCCGCGGCATCGATGATCGCGCCCGCGGGATGGAAGCCGTCTCCGTCGCGGTAGAAGCTGCCGCCGCGGCGGTACAGGGTCGCTTCCAGCCGCCACTCGGCCGAATCCCAGTCGGCCGGGTCGATGCTCCACAGGTCAACGCGCATCGCCTCGCGCTTGGAGCGCACCACCTCCAGGCGGCCGGTGACCGGGTTGAAGTCCAGGTCGACCGTGTCGATGCTCCGGCGGTTGCGCATGTTGGTGCGTTGTGTGTCCACCGGGTCGCCGAGGGAGCGGAAGCGCATCTGCACGTGATCGGTGCCGGTGATCTGGTCGCGGCCGATCACCCACAGGAGGTCATCGTGGAGCAGGGCGGCAGGCTCGTGCTGCGCCGCCCAGTCGGGCAGCCGGTGGTCGATCCGCTCCCACGACCGTCCGCCGTCGCCGGAACGGAGCACCACCAGGAACGGGCGGCTGTGGTCGCCGGGAGCGTTCACGGCGTTCTGGGAGTAGTTGGCGCCCTCGGTGCCGGCCGGAACGTAGCCGACGGTGTTGCCGAAGGCCAGCAGGCCGTGGTCGGGGTGGTCGATGATGCGCGGCCCCAGGTAGACGATGTCGCCGCCGGTGGTGTCCTCCCGAAACGGCTCGCTCTGGTGCTCCCACGTGACGCCTCCGTCCTCCGACCGGAACGCCCCGTAGTTGCAGAGCACCACTACCGTGCCGTCGCCGGCGGTTCCGATGGCGTTGAGGTGCAGCTTGTAGCCCTGCGTGCCGGGGTTGAACGGTCCGAATTTGTAGCGGTGCGACAGCGGCAGCTCGCCGCCGCGGTTGCGCTCGGCGCCCATCGCGTCGCGCAGGTCGCAGGACTCGCTCCAGGTGGCGCCGCCGTCGGTCGAGCGGGTCGCCATGGAGAAGGTCGAGTCGGCGCCGCCGCGGCCGGCCCCCTTGGGGTTGTGGCCGGGGATGCGGCGGTGGATGACGACGATAGCGCCGCCGGCGGCGGTCGCCACCGGCCAGCCCATGTGGTCGTTGTCGCCGAGCGGGTTCGCCGGCAGCACCACGGGCGCCAGCTCCATGAGCCCCTCGGCCCGCGCGCGCTCCAGCAGCGCCACCTGCTCCGGCGAGGCGGCCATGATGCGGCGTTCCAGCTCACGGGCAGCGTCGGTCGTTCCTGTCATGCCGCGATCGTATCAGCTTCGCTGGGTCTCGGGGCCGATCGTGCCGATAGGCTAGAACATGAAGTTCCGCGGGATACTGCTTGCGGGGATCGTGTCGTGCCTGGCGTTCGCCGGCTGTGCGACCTGGATGGCGCCGGAGGAGCAGATGGGCGTCGCTTCCTGGTACGGGCCGGGGTTCCACGGCAACAAGACGGCGAACGGCGAGATCTACGACATGCACGCGCGCACCGCCGCGCACCGCACGCTGCCGTTCGGGACGCTGGTGCGGGTGACCCGGCTGGACACCGGCGCATCCACGGTCGTGCGCATCAACGACCGGGGCCCGCACGTCGAGGGTCGCGTCATCGACCTGTCGAACGGCGCCGCCAACGACCTGGACATGGTGAAGGCCGGCGTGGCGCGGGTCAGGCTCGACATCATCCATCTGCCCTGAGAGCAAAGAAAACCGCGCCCCGCTCGGAGCGAGGCGCGGTGATCACGTGAGTCGGGTCGGCGCTTAGAAAAAGTCCGACCAGCGCGGCATCTTGGCGATCTCCGCCATCAGCTCGTCGCCGCCGGCCTCCATCCATCGGGCAACGTAGTCGTCCCACTCGGCGTCGATGTCGATCTCTCCCGTGACCGCCTTGGCGAAGAACTCGGCGGCCATGGTCTGCAGCGCCTCGCCGCGGCGCCCCCGGACGTCGCGGAAGTCGGTCTCATTGAAGATGTCGAAGTACTCGGTGGCGAACGTCTGCCCCTGCACGCGGTCGCCGAACAGGTGGTTGAGGATCCAGTCCGTCTGCTGCGGGGGATAGGTGAATGCGAAGCTCTCCACCGGGCTGTAGTTCGGGTAGTTGGTGGGAAAGCCGCCGCGTCCCGCCGCGCCCTCGGGCCGCTGGTCGGCCGGGATCCTGCGCGTCTGCGACTTGTAGGGCTCGCCCGCCCATTCCCAGTGGACGCCTTCCTCACCGTGGTTGTACTCCCACTGGATCCACAGGTCGATGCCCTCGGTGGTGCCGTCGTTGAGCCGGTACTTGGTGTTGACGATCTCCATGATCCGAGCCGTCTTGGCGTCGTCGAGGTTCTTGTTCATCACCTGCACCTGTCCGCGCACGTATGAGGTGCCGTACATGCCGGCGAACTGCTCGCCGCGCGGTCCGATCGGCGCGAACATCACCAGCTCGACGCCGTTCGCCACGTCCTCGTCCGAGATCAGGTTGTCCGGCGGACGCGCCGGCACCCGACCGACGTAGTTGTAGTTGGAGGGGTAGACCCCGAACGCGCCGGTCGCCGCCTTTTCCCAGCTCGCGCCGCGGTCGATGGTGAAGAACTCGCTGTCGATCAGCCCCATGTCCCACCAGCGTGCCACCAGCTCCGTGAACTCCCTGAAGCGCGGGCTGACGTGGACAATGTACAGCTCGCCGTCGACGTAGTGGTTGCGGTCCAGGTTCGTGGTCGGCACGCCCAGCGCGCCCTGGATCGCCCCCCACGGCCACGAGCCATAGGGACCGCCCAGCGAGTACGCGCCGTACGGGATCGTGTCGTTCTTGCCGTTGCCGTCCGGATCGCCGTCGCGGTAGGCGACCAGCAGGTTCTCCAGCCAGTCCAGGGTCAGCGCGTCGTTCTCGTAGTAGTGGATGCCGCGGTTCAGGTAGACCTTGGTCTCGTCGTAGTCCGGCAGCTCCACGCCCAGCGCGTCCAGCCAGTCCTTGCGGGTGAACAGGTGGAACACCGACGCCATCGAGCCCTCGGCGATGGCGCCCATCGCCATCTGCTCGCCTTCCATGTCCGACGCCGCGTAGATCGTCCAGATCGCCGGGTAGCGCTCGTCCATGGCGCGCGCGTAGTCGGGCGCGTGGGTGCGCAGCATGTCCTCGGGCAGGCTGCGGATCACCTGGTCCTCGTACAGCGTCAGCGTGTTCAGGCAGCACGGCGCCCCGGTGTCCGGGAATTCGCCCGCGGCCACGATGATGCGCTCGCGCTCGCCGTCGAAGCGGGCGGTGCCGTCCAGCGTGATGGTCACGTTGAACATCTCTTCGAGCTGGCCGATCCACCACGACTCGTCGGGCGAGTCGCCCAGCCAGGTGATCTCCAGGTGGGCGTCCTCGGCGGCGGCCATCTCCTCTTCGCCCGTTGCCAGCAGCGCCGCGGGAACGGCCAAGGCCAGCACCAGCGCGATCGCTAGGGTTCTGTGTCGCATCTGTGGTCCTCCTGTCGATGCGGGTGTCTGCCGGCCTGAGCGGCCGGCGTGCAAGGTTGCACTCTGGGTCTGCATGCTACAGCGAATCGCTCAGCCTTTCAGGGAGCCGATGAAGATGCCCTTGACCATGTGCCGCTGGATGAAGGGGTAGAGCAGGATGATCGGCCCGATGGTCAGCACCGTGATCGCGGCGCGGACCGACGGCAGCGGCAGCAGGTCCACCTCTTCCTCGAACGACGCCATCTCCAGGCGCACGGCGGTCATGTCCTGCAGCATGCGGCGCAGCAGGAACTGCAGCACGTGCTTGTCGCGGCTCTTGGTGAAGAGCATGGCATGGAACCATTCGTTCCAGTGCTGGACCGACGCCCACAGCACCACCACGGCGATGACCGGCGCGGACAGCGGCACGACGATGCGGGCCAGCACCTGCAGGTAGTTGGCGCCGTCGATCAGGGCCGCCTCCTCGTACGCCAGGTCCAGGGTCATCAGGAAGTTGCGCATGATCACGATGTAGAAGCCGTTGGCCATCACCGGCAGCACCAGCGCCCAGCGCGTGTCCATCAGCCCCAGCTTGCGCACCACCAGATAGAGCGGGATCAGCCCGCCGCCGAAGAACAGCGTGATCACGACGTACAGCGTCAGCACCGTCCGTCCCGGCAGGTCGCGCTTGGACAGCGGATAGGCCATCAGCAGGGTGCAGGCCAGGGTGAGCACGGTGCCGAGCACGACCCGCAGGATGGAGTTGAGGTAGCCGACGCGGACGTTGCCGTAGCTGGAGACCGAATACTGGTAGGCATAGGTCGACCAGTTGTCGTTCCAGAACTTGAAGCCCAGGTGCACCAGCTCCTGCGGGCCGGCGAAGGAGGTCAGGATCACGCGCCAGAAGGGGTAGACGATGGTGAAGCAGAACAGCAGCAGCACCGTCACGTTGAGGACGCTGAAGGCCGACTCCCCGAGCGTGCGCCGCCGCAGCCAGGAGCCGCCGGGGCCGATGGCGGGAGCGGACGGCGTCAGCTCACCAGATGCCATACTGGTTGTACCGCTTGATGATCAGGTTGGCGCCCACCAGGAGCGTCACGCCGATCACGTTCTTGAACAGGCCGACCGCCGTGCCGATGCCGAACTCGCCGCGCACGATGCCGACCCGGTACTCGTAGGTGTCCAGGATGTCGGCCACCTCGTAGACCAGCGGGTGGTAGAGATTGAATATCTGATCGAAGCCGGCTGAGAGCAGGCGGCCGATCTGCAGGATGAAGACCACGGTGATCACCGGCACCAGCGACGGCACCGTGATGTGCCAGGCGATGCGCACGCGGCCGGCGCCGTCCAGGGCGGCCACTTCGTACAACTCCGGATCGATGTTGGAGATCGCCGCGAAGTAGATGATGCTGCCCCAGCCGATCGCCTGCCAGATGTGGGTCATCACCAGCATCGCGCGGAAGAATTCCGGATCCGCCAGCAGATCGGGTACCCGATCGGCGCCGAAGAGGGTGGCGAAGAAGAGCGGCAGGCCGCGCTGCGGGGAGAGCAACTCCTCGATGATGCCGGCCAGCACCACCCACGACATGAAGTGGGGCAGGTAGGAGATCGACTGGATCGTGCGCTTCAGCGAGGAGGTGCGGATCTCGTTGATCAGGATCGCCAGCAGGATCGGCGCCGGGAAGGCGAAGATGATCTTGAGGACGCTGATGATGATGCTGTTGCGGACGATGCGCGGGAAGAACGGGTCGGTGAACAGGTCGCGGAAGTGCTGGAAGTCGTTCCAGGGGCTGCCCAGGATCCCCAGGTTGTACTTGAAGTCCTTGAACGCCAGCAGGATCCCGTAGATGGGGATGTAGTGGAAGACCAACAGCGCGGCGACCGGGATGACGCAGAACCCGTAGAGCATCAGGTAGCGGCGCGCCCTGCGGAGGCGCTCGCTGCGCAGCGCGCGGAGGGTCCTGCGGTCGAGAGTGCTGGCCGTGCTCATGACGGGAGGGGAGGGCGGATCACCCTTTCTACGGGCGGGAACACGCGCTGTCAACACGGTTGCGTCTGGCATGCGTGTGCGCGGTCGGGTACGGTTGCCCGCGATGACGGAATCGGAGTGGTGGCGGCTGGTGCCCGAGGAGTGGCGCGAACGCCCCGAGTTCGCCTGGGTCGCCGACGATCCGGCGCTGCCGCGCGTGCTGCTGCTGGGCGACTCGATCTCGATGTCCTACACGGCGGCGGTGCGCCGGATGCTGGGGGGAGAGGCGTGCGTGCATCGCGCGCCGGCCAACTGCCGGTCGACCCGCAGCAGCCTGGCCGAGCTGGAGCGCTGGCTCGACGACGGCCGGTGGCGGGTCATCCACTGCAACTGGGGCATCCACGACATCACCCAGGTGCAGGCGGCTGGCATCCAGCAGGTCGGGATCCAGGAGTACGAGCACAACCTGGAGACGCTCTTCGACCGGCTGGCGGCGACCGGCGCGGCGCTGATCTGGGCGACCACGACGCCGGTTCAGGAGGGCACGCCGTCGCGATCGCCCGCCGATGTGGTGCACTACAACCAGGCCGCCGCGCGGATCGTCGCGGCGCGTGGGATCGTCGTGGACGATCTGTACGCGCTGGCGCTGCCTCGCATGACCGAGCTGCAGCCGCCGCGCAACGTCCATTTCACCGATGCCGGCGCCGAAGTGCTGGCCGCCCAGGTGGCGCGCTCGATACGGGACGCGCTGGCGGCGGCGTCAACGAATACGGGAGGAATCACGTGAACGACCTCAGAATCGGTGCGCAGCTCTTTACCGTGCGCGGCCACACCGACACCGCCGCCGACGTGGCGGAGACCTTCGCCAAGGTTCGCGCCGCCGGGTACTCCGGCGTGCAGGTGTCAGCCTTCGGTCCGATCGACCCGGCCGATGTGGCGCGACTGGCAGGCGAGCATGGCCTGGAGATCGCGGCCACGCACTTCGGGTGGGACGACTTCCTCACCGAGACCGATCGCATGATCGACGTCCACCAGCGATGGGGGTGCCGGCACGCCGCCATCGGCGGCCTGCCGGAGGAGTACCGCGAAGCCGGTGGGATAGCGCGCTTCGCGGCGGAGCTGGGACCGGTCGCCGAGCGGCTGGCCGCGGCCGGCATCGACTTCTCCTACCACAACCACAATCACGAGCTGGTTCGATCCGGCAGCCGCACCTGGCTGGCCGAGCTGTACGGCGGGGTGCCGGCGGAGGCGCTGAAGGCGGAGCTGGACGTCTACTGGCTGGTGGCCGGCGGCGCCGACCCCGTGCAGTGGATCGAGGATCTGAGCGGCCGGCAGACCATCGTCCACTTCAAGGACATGGCTATGGCGCCGGACCGCACGCAGCGCTTCGCGGAGGTCGGCGAGGGCAACCTCAACTGGCCGAAGATCGTGGCCGCGTGCCGGAGAGCGGAAATCGAGTGGGCGTTCGTGGAGCAGGACGACTGCTACGGACAGGACCCGTTCGCGTGCCTGGCGACGAGCTACCGCAACCTGCGCGCCCTGGGGCTCACCTGACGTTGGGGCCGCGCTACTTCCGGTAGTAGCGCGCCACCGTCTCCTCGACCTTGGTCTTTGCCTCGATCAGCGCCGGGCGGCCGCTCCGGTTGACCTCGGCGGCGCGCCGGATCGCCGGGCCGAGTTGATCTGGGGTCGTGACCACCTCCGCGTGGGCGCCCAGCCCCTCGGCGATCTTGGCGTAGTCACCGCCCAGGGCGTTGGTGCCGTAATGCTCGCTGGTGTAGGGCATGTAGCTGTCGTAGTGGGTCATGACGCCGTTGTTGAGCACGACGGTCATGATGCCGATGTCGTTTCTCGTCGCGGTCTCGATGTCCAGGCCGGCCATCCCGAAGGCGGCGTCGCCCATCACGTTGACGACCTGCCGCTCGGGTGCCGCCAGCTTGGCGCCGAGCGCCAGGCCGAGGCCGTAACCGAGCTGCGTGGACTTGCCCCAGCCGATGTAGGAGTGGGGCGTGTCGGCCGGCCAGAACGGCACGAACTGCTCGCGCGGATAGCCGGAGTCGTGGGTGACGATGGCGTTGCGAGGGTCGATGGCGCGGGTGAGCTCGGTGAGCACGCGGTAAGGGCTGATCGGCACCTCGTCCGAGTGCAGGTACGGCGTCCACTCCTTCATGAACTCCGCTCTGCACGAGGCCACCTCATCGGCCACGCCTTCCCGGCCGGTGGGACCGTCCGGGCCCGCCTGGCGGCGCACCTCCTCGATCAACTGCCGCAGCACCAGCCGGGCGTCGCCGATCGCGCCGTAGTCGATGGCGTGCTCCTTGTTGAGGTCCTCGATGGCGTTGGTCACCTGGGCGAGGGGAACCCCGGACGGCAGCGGTGCGTTGAACGTCGTGGTGGTGAATCCCGCGCCGACGCCTAGCACGAAATCGGCCTGCTTCAGGAAGCGGTGGGCCATCAGCGTGGCGGAGTTGGCGCCGGTGCCCAGCGAGAGTGGGTGGCTCTCAGGAAAGGCGCTCTTGCCGGCCAGCGTGGTCAGCACCGGGACGCGGGCCAGCTCCGCGAAGTCGATCAGTTCCCGGTACGCCTCCGCGTAGTGGACGCCCTGGCCGACGTACAGGACCGGCGCCTGCGCCTTGAGCAAGGCCTTCACCAGGTCGCGCACGTCGTCCGGGTCGGCGGTGGAGCGGTTCACCTTGACCGGCCGGTAGTCCAGGTCGTCGCCATACTCGGCGGTGCCCAGGTCGGAGGGGATCTCGACCAGGACCGGCGCCGGCCGGCCGTGCTTGAGCCGGGTGAACGCGGTGCGGAAGTGGCCGGGGACCTGGGCGGGATCGGCCAGGTAGCCGCACCACTTGGTGATGCCGCCGTAGTTGCTCACCGCGTCGAAGCCGGGATGGGCGCCGAACCGGTCCCGCTCGGCTCCGCCGGGGAGCACCAGGAACGGCACGTTGTCCGCGTAACCCTGCGCCACGCCGCCGAAGGCGTTCTCGGCGCCGGGGCCGCGCTGCATGGTGAACACGCCGATGCGGCGGCCGTTCATGACGCGGCTGTAGCCGTCGGCCATGTTCACGCCCGCCCGCTCCTGGCGCGTGATGATCGGCCGGATGCCTTCCCTGCCGGCGGCCTCGATCAGGTTCTGCATCGGAAAGGCGGCCATCCACTCCACGCCCTCGGCCTTGAGGATCTTCGCTATCGCGGCATCACAGTCCATGCGCGCATGCTAACGGGCCGCGAGTCGGGCCGCTATCCCCGTTCGAGCCCCGCACCGCTTTCTTCGAGCCGCGCGATTTTACGGCTGACCCGTCGAAGCGCCGGTTCCAAGGCGGATCGGGCTTCGGCGTGGATGAGATCCGCAATGCACTCGCCGAGAACCTGCATTGCGAACGCGCCAAACCCGCGCGTGGTGACGGCCGACACGCCCAGGCGCAGCCCCGTCCACTTCGACGGGCTGGGCGTATCGAACGGAACCGGGTTCTTGTTGGACATGATACCGGCCCGCGCGAGCGCGCTCTCCGCCTGCCGGCCGAGCAGGCCGAGCGAAGCGAGATCGAGGAGCATCATGTGGGTGTCGGTGCCCCCGCCGACGATGCCGATGTCGCGCTCGGCGAGCGTGGCGGCAAGGGTTCGCGCGTTCTCCACGACACGCCACCCATAGTCCTTGAACTCCGGGCGAAGGGCCTCCCCGAAGCACACCGTCTTGGCGGCGAGGACGTTCGAGTGGAGGCTCCCCTGGACGCCGGGAAACACCGCCGACCGAAGGCGCTTCGCGAGCGCGTCCGATCGGGAAAGGATGACGCCGCCGCGCGGGCCGCGCAGGGTCTTGGTAGTGGTGCAGGTGACGATGTCGGCGTGCGGCAGGGGCGTTGCGTGCGCGCCGGCGGCGACGAGGCCTGCGATATGGGCCATGTCGACCAGCAGCGGTGCGTCGACGGCCTTGGCGATGGCTGCCATGCGTTCGAAGTCGATCGCGCGCGGATAAGCCGAGCCGCCGGCGATCAGCAGCGCCGGGCGTACCTCGCGGGCGCGGGCCTCGATCGCTTCGTAGTCGAGCAGGCCGGTCTCCCGGTCCACGCCGTAGTGATGCGACTCGAACCAGCGCCCGGAGAGGTTCGCCGCGGCGCCGTGGCTGAGATGCCCACCGGCCGCGAGGTTCATGCTGAGGATCCGGTCTCCGGGGCACAGCAAGGCAAAGAACACCGCCTGGTTCGCCTGGGTGCCGGAGTGCGGCTGGACGTTCGCGCAGGCCGCGCCGAAGAGTTCCCTCGCGCGTTCGACGGCGAGGCGCTCGACGACGTCCACATTCTCTCCACCCCCGTGAAAGCGGTTGCCGGGATAACCCTCCAACGTCTTGTTGCCGATCTCGTGTCCGAGCGCCTCGCGCACCGCGCGGCTCATGATGTTCTCCGACGCGATGAGCTCGATCTGGACGCGCTGGCGGCGCGCCTCGCGGTCGAGCGCGTCGCGCACCGCCGGATCGGTCTCGGCGAGGGAACGCGACGCGTGAACGACGGCATCGTCGCCGGCGTGAGCGGCGGGCCTCATGGGGATGTGGGCGTCATGGGCGTCGGCGTCCGGGAAGGCGCCACACGGCGTGTGGACATGGAACGGAGCGTGAAAAGATACGCAGTCGTTTGCAACTGGTGCTATCTGAGGTCTGACTCGAATTTGTTGAGTCATTTGTTCGTGAAGTTCGGGACGAGACGCGCATCAATAATACTGATCCACCCTCCAAGCTATCTTGGTTGCGCGCGGCTGCGCGCATCTCCACAGTTGACTATGCCGAACTAGGGAATGAGCCGCGAAGACAACACACTAACGCCTACAGCCGCGCTTCGACGCCATCGACAAATGCATCGGTTCCCTGGAGGAAAGCACCGCTCAGGGTTTCGCCGCGATCGGCGAGCGCCTGCAACGGAGGGCGCAGCATGCCGACCATCGCCGTGAGATCGTGGTCAACGGGTCCCCGCGAGTGAGCGAGCCCCCGGCGCGGTCCTCCCGACACCGCCTGGGATCGCTGCTCACGGCGCACTTCCGGAACGTGCCGGACGGGCGCGACGGTTCGAGCGGTACGGGGGTCCGGATCAGGGTCCAGTGGCCGGATCCGGTGTTCGCACGTCGGCCGTGGCTCTTCTCAGTTCCCTGACGATGCGGCTCACCTTGCGGGCGTAGAGGTTTCCGGCTGGGGTGAGCGTGACCCCGTTGCTTTGCCTGAGGAACAGCGCTGTTCCGAGAAATCGCTCGAGCTGCCGGACATGTCTGCTGATGGCGGCGGGCGAGACCCGCAGTTCGCCCGCCGCATACAGGAAACTCTCATGTCTGCCCGCCGCTTCGAACGCCTGGAGCGATTTCAGCGGCGGTAGCGGGGCATCGGGCATGAAACGTGGCACCGGCTAAGCATCAGATAAGTTGATCCAGCCTATGTTTGTTGAAGGCCACGGTCAATCGCGGGCCGCGGCGGAAATCCGTTCGGAGCGTCCGGAATTGCCGGCCGGACACCCGGGGCGGTTCAGCAGTCCGACAACTCGCTACCTGCGCACTCCTGCAGGAGCCACTCCTTCAACCGGACCAGCGTGCGGTTGTTCGCCGACGAAGGGTTCATGACCAGGTGATAGGACTTGCCGGAGTCGACCGAGAGGTGAGCCAGGGGTACGAGCTTTCCGGTCGCCAGCTCCTTTGCGACCATCTCGCCATGTCCGATTGCCATGCCCATGCCGTCGACTGCCGCCTGAATGACGCCCTTGTAGAGCGCAAAGCGCATGTTGGCGGCAAGCGCGCCGGAGGTCGCGCCGACGGAGCGAGCCCAGTCCGGCCAGTCGGTGTCCCAGTGGATGTCGTGCAACAGGGGTTGCCCGATGACCTCTTCGACACTGGGGTGGGCCGAGAGCGTCTCGCGGAACTGCGGGCTGCAGACGGGAAAGACCTGTTCTCCGAACAGCCGCGTGACGCTGTAGCCGGGGTGCTGTCCGTTGGAATACAGGATCCACGCATCGACATCTTCGCGCTCCGCGTCATGCTCGCCGTTGTGGACCTCGACCTGCAGCTCCGTGCGGTCGAAGGCCCTCCTGAATGACGGGATGCGGCGGTAGAGCCAACGCTCGGAGAATATCGGGAGCGTCGAGATCACGATCGCGCGTTCGCCCGGCTCGCGGACGCGGTCCGTCGCGGATCTCAGGTCCCGGAAGATGGTGCTCACCGTCTCGGCGTAGTCCTTTCCGGCGACGGTGAGCGCGACCCCGTTGCTGCGCCTGACGAACAGCTCGGTTCCCAGATGGTGCTCGAGCAGCCGTACGTGCCGGCTGATGGAGCCCGGCGTGACGTTCTGTTCGACCGCTGCGTCGAGGAAGCTCTCGTGCCTCGCCGCCGCTTCGAATGCCTGGAGCGAATTCAGTGGAAGCAGCCGTTTGGTCTTCATGCGTTCCGGACTCCGGTGAAGCCTCAGTAATACTGAGGCACTCTAGATATCATCTGGGCTGCGGTCAATCTCCGCTCGCAGCGGCATCGGGCGGGACGCGCCTTCGCAGCGCCGCGCACTCCAGAGCGGATGGCACGGGATCCGAATGGAAGGTTCTGATCGTTCGTGACGCTCGGGCCAAGGCGTGGCTCAGCAATACTGATCTACCCCTCAGGAAACTCTGGTTGCATACAACTGCTCACCTCAGCACGATCAATGACCGGCGGTCCGGCCACGGTGATGCAGACGCTTCGGAGAATCGTGTGGAGCGATGGCTTCTCATGGCCGGTGTCTGGAGGTGGAGGCATGGAACTGAGAGGGAGCGTCGAGAAACGGGCACGTGAGCAACGAATAGGAGCACAGAGCCGGGCCGCATGGCGCGCCCGCGGACCCGCCTCACCCGGCTGGCGCCTGCCATCGGCAAGTGCGGGGCCAGGAGGCCCGAGATGGGTAAAGACGCCTGCCGCGACGACCTGCTGAGGTTCGCAGCCGAGCAGATCACCCGGTGCACGAGAATGGGCGAGTTCCGTGCCGTCCGGAGTTACCTTGAGCGCAACGGATTGTGGCTTCCGCGCCGGCCGGCTCGACCATGCGCCAAGAGCCTTCCTGCGTTACTTGACCGCAACGGAACGTGCCGGGAACCTGCAACAAATCGGTAACAATTCGTGTTCGGCATGCTGGTGGCCTTGCGTGCCACACCTGTTGCGGGAATGAACGCGCAGCCAGCGCCGGCGCGGGAGCCGGCGGGGGTGGTGGTGATCGGCAGCTACCTGGTGGCGCTGGTGATCGAGGTGGAGCGCTTTCCCGCCGTCGGCGAGACCGTGAACGGCGGCGGCTACTTCGAGACCCATGGCGGCAAGGGCTCCAACATGGCGGTGCAGGCAGCCCGCCTCGGTGCGCACTGCGTGTTCGTGGGCCGGGTCGGTGACGACGCGCGGGGGCAGGCGTTCCGCGCCATGCTGGTCGGCGAGGGTGTGGGCACCGATCACCTGCACCTGCAGGAGGAGATCGCCACCGGGGTCGGATTCGTGCTGCTCGGCCCCCGCGGTCAGAACATGATCGCCATCGACAGCGGTGCCAACGAGCAGTTCTCGACCGCCGACGTGGACGGCGCCGCGGCCGCGATGCGGCCCCCGGCAACGGTGCTCACGCAGCTCGAGATCCCGCTCGCCACCGCCATGCGCGGCATGCAGCGCGGCCGTGAGAAGGGCTGCACGACCATACTCAATCCGGCGCCGGCCCGGGACCTGTCGGCCCAGGATCTGTCGAGCGTGTCCGTGATCACCCCGAACGAGACCGAGGCGCGCGCATGCCTGGGCCTGGACGCGGCCGATCGAGCCGACGAGGAGGTGCTGGGCCGCCGACTGTTGGAACGCGGCTGCGGGGCCGCGATGCTCACCCTCGGCGAGCGTGGCTGCCTGTGTGTCACCGCCGCCGGCAGCGAGCACATCCCCGGCTTCGCGATCCCGGAGGTGGTCGACACCACTGGCGCCGGCGACGCCTTCAACGCCGCGCTGGCGGTCGCTCTGGCCGAGGGACGCCCGCTGCGGGAGGCGGCCCGGTTCGCCAACGCGGCCGCGGCGCTGTGCTGCATGACGCTCGCCACCCTGCCCTCGTACCGCCGCCGCACGGCGGTGAATGCCTTCATCGAGGAACAGCGATCCTGAACACTCAGGGGATGCTGAGTTCGACAGCTTGCAGCACTCCCTCTCCGTTCCCAGGATCAGCGATCTGCACGTAGGTGGCGACGAAGCGGCCGGGCTCATTGTCGATCGGGGCAAGCGTGGGGCAGGTGGCGAGCTGCGCGGGGTGAGGCGTAAGCAGGCGGGGCCGGTCCCAGCGCATGCCGTCGACGGAGGTGGCGACCGACAGCCGTACGCGGTCGCGGCCGTCGCTACGGCGGCTGTGATGGTTCCAGGCGACCAGAAACCCGGTGCCGCGTGCGAGCGGCGGGGTCAGCGCGATGGGCGACTCCGGAGCGACCAGGGTCGTGACCTCCGTCGGGGTGGACCATGTCGAGCCGCCGTCGGTCGATTCGCTACGGTAGATGCGATGGGTGGAGGTGGCGGCCAGCAGGAGAAGCCTGCCCGGCGCGAGCTCGGCGACCGTGGGGTAGCGCAGGCCGGCGCCCGGACCGGACAACAACGCTCCGAGTCGGCGCCAGGTGGCTCCTTCGTCGGTCGAGGTCAGCAACCCCGCCTCTGATCCGAGGGTGAAGGGCAGCAGCAGGGCGTCCCGCGCCCAGGTCAGCCGACCGTTGGCGAGCCGCAGGTTCGGATTCAGACCTGACACCATTCGGGGCGGCGACCAGGCGGCGGCGGTCCCGGCACGCGCCGGATCGGTGCATACCGCCACCGCCACGGTCGCGGCGTCCGTGGGCAGCAGCGCCTGATAGACCAGCAGCATCGCCCCGGTGGGGAGGCGCAGCAGGCTCGGCGCCGTGGCGCCGGACACGCCGCCCGGCAGGGGCAGAGCCGCGGGCCGGGACCACCCGTCACCATCGCTCACCGCGATCGACAGCGGCGGCTGCCCGGCGCAGACGGCAGCCAGCAGCCTCCCGCCCGGAAGCGAAATCGCGTCGCCGGCGCTGGCCCTCTCCGCGATCGTTTCCGGCGCCGCCGTCTGCAGGGCCGTCACAGGCCGCGTGGCCGGCCGTTCGGTCGAATCCGCTGCCGGCACCGTGAAGCGACAGTCCCTCGGCAGCAGGTAGAAGAAGCGGCCGCTCCGCTCGACGCGGGCCGCGCCGTCGTGCCCGGCGCCGGCGAACCGCACGGCGTCGAGGCTCAACTCCTTTCCGGGATCGCAGGACTGGTGCGGGTCTTCCTCGAAGCGGAGCTGGTCACCGGAGCGGAAGCCACGTATCAGAAGCTCGTCGCCATCGTGCTCCTTGAAGCTCCGGAACGCGAGCAGCCGCGGCTCGGGACCGCGCTCGGCGCCGAAGTCGATGACGTGCGGACCAAGGCCGAGCGTCCGGCTGGTGGCAACGTCAAGGTCGAAGCCGGGCTCCCAGTGGTCGACACGCACCTCCAGAGCCCCGGTCTGCGACACCATCAGCTTCAGGTCCTCCGCGACGGCCCGGACGTGCGGGGTGGCGACGATCAGAGTCCCGCCGGGATGTGCGCCGAAGCGCGGGGCGGCGACCTCCACCCGCAGCGAAGCCGTCAGGTGCAGCGTACCGTCCGCGACCTGCAACGCGACCGGCTTGCCCTGGAAGCGGTCTGCGCCGGTCAGGACGAGCGTTCCGGGGCCGCCCAGCGTAACCGACGCACCCGTGTCGCCCAGGTCCACCTCGACGCGGGCTACCTTCACGCGCGCCTCGACGCTGACCCTGCCGGCCACCGGGCGGTCGAAGCAGGCGCGCTCGTCCTGGAGCGGCGGGCGGCCGGCGTCCCAGCAGCGGCCGTCCCGCCAGTCCCCGCCCTGCAGCGCGATCCAGCGCGCTGCGCTCACTCTTCGAGTGTGGTTCGCTTCGCTCACTCCGCCGGCAGGAAGGTGAAGGAGTAGAGGTCGGCGTCGCGCAGGAAGAAGCGCAATACGCGCCAGTTGCCGTCTCCGGCGGGCGCCGGCACGCGCGGGTCGCCGCCCCAGCTCACCACGTGCTGCACGGAGTCGCCCGTGATCGGGTCGCAGGCGTCGCGGCTGCAGGGCTCGATCACCTCGTCGCGGCGGTCGGCCACCTCCACCCGGATCGAGCCGCCGGGGCGGCAGCGGGCGTTGATCGCCAGGCGGCGGCCCGGGCTCATCACCGGCTGCGTGACGACGATGCCCTCGCGCACGGCGTTGGCCGACAGCGAGGCGAAGCCGTGGCGGCGCAGCGTCACCAGACCCAGACCCCCGGACGTGCCGGTGGGATTGCGCGCCTCGTCATGGTCCAGCTCCTCGTTCGGCCCGGCCAGGAACCAGTCGTGGTGGTAGTTGAAGCCGCCCTGGTAGAACCAGTGCTCGTCGCCGACGTCGATCGGCTGGCTGAACAGCGACGTCATCCAGGCGTCCCAGTGGCCGGGGCCGCGCGGCGCCAGGAACGGCTGCCGCTTGGCGGTCGGGCGCCAGCGCAGGCCGTCGCGGCTCTGCAGGAGTTGCACCTCCATGGTGTTGTCCACCTTGTGGAACAGGCCCGCCGTGCCCAGGTGCTGGTGGCCGATGCGGAACTGCGGCAGGCCGTAGTACCCCTCGTCCAGGCCGTCCTCGTCGTCGTCCGGCACCGCGATCAGCAACGGCTCGCTCCAGTGGATGAAATCGTGGCTGCGGCTCTGCCAGACGCGCCGCTTGTTCTGGGACAGGGGGTGGTGCGGCTGATACGGGTGCAGGAAGCCGTGCGCGCGGTAGGGGTGGCGCAGGTTCACGGCGCCCGGCAGGCCGCCGATGTGGGCGCGGATGTTGACCACGAACTCGCGCGAGTGCTCGTCGTACCAGAGGATGTTGACGTCGCCGGGGCTGCCGCCGCGGCTGCCGAAGGTGGGCCGCTCCGGGTACATGGACCAGTGGATGCCGTCCGGCGAGTGCACGACGGTGGTGACGCGGTTGCGGACCGCGCCCTCGAACCAGATGCGGCGCAGCATGCCGCGGAAGCGCTCTTCCGGCCGCGGCGGGTACGGGTCGCGCACGACGGTCATGGCGTGGGCGTCGCCGAAGTCGCCGCCACCGGGCACCGTGCCGCCGCCCAAGACGATGTTGGTGCGCCGGCCGCCGATTGTGCTCACGTCCAGATCCGGCTTCTCCCAGTGCACGCCGTCGGCGCTCTGCGCGTACAGCAGCGTTGCGCGCATGGAGAAGTTGGCCGGCGGCCGGCTGCCGGGGGACTCGCCCTTGCGGGGATCGCCTTCCTGGTCCTGGTACCAGCACTTGAACAGGCCGTCGTCAGGGTCGCGGATCAGGGTGGTGGAGCCGTAGTAGGCGATCCACAGCCGGTGCTCCCAGGGCCGGTCCTCCGTGAACAGCGGGCCGTCCTGGTACCGCGTCGGCGCATGCCAGCGCCGCGTGGCATCCTGGACGGAGGCGACCAGCATGTTGTCGACGAAGAGCTGCGGCTCCAGACCGATCGCGAGCAAGGTGCTGTCCCACGCGTGCTGGTGCATGCCGGCAGTCTGGCCTATTGCCGACGTGGTGTCATGATGGACAGACGGAGGAGCCACATGCCTGATCGATCCGTGTACCGAAACGAGATCCACGCCGTCACGGCGGCGCCGTGGAGCCACGCGCACCCGCGCAACGACCATCAACTCGTCTTCCCGCTCTCCGGCGACCGGCTGCTGTTCGTCTGGTGCGCCTACTACGTCAGGCAGCCCGGCGCGATCGGCCGGACGCCATTCGCGGAGGACGCCGGCCTGCTCGACGACGCGCCGTGCCAGATCTCCGCGCGCGTGTCGTCCGACCGCGGGCGGACCTGGAGCGACGTGATGACGCTGCAGGAGAACCACGGGGCGAGCAACGTCAAGCATCCCAACCTGCTGCGCCTGCCGAGCGGGCGCATCCTGTTCTCCTACACCGAGCGCGACGCGGAGGCGCAGCGGTTGCGCGTGCGCTTGCGGGTGTCCGACGACGAATGCGAGACCTTCGGTCCGTCGCGCGACATCACGCCGGGACCGGGCTGGTACTTCACCAACGCCGACCACATCCTCCGCCACAGCTCGGGGCGGATCATCCTGCCGTGCCACGCGGGGCCGACCTACGGGAAGGGCGACCACTGGCAGGCGTTCTGCCTGTACTCCGACGACGAGGGCGAGACGTGGCGCGAGAGCCGGGTGAAGATGGATCTTCCGAAGCGGGGCGCCGAGGAGCCGGCGGTGATCGAGCGGCGCGACGGCTCGCTGCTGGCGGTGCTGCGCACCTTTCTGGGCACGCTGTACCGCGGCTGGTCGACCGATGGCGGCGAGACCTGGAGCACGCCCGAGCCGACCGGGCTCGACTCGCCGTCGGTGGCCACCTGCATGAAGCGCATGCCGGGCGGCGACCTGCTCCTGATCTGGAACGACACGCCGCCGTACGCGGCTTCGATTCCCGGTTCGGGGCTGACCCACCAGCCGCGCAATCCGCTGCGCAGCGCGATCTCGGAGGACGACGGCGAGACGTGGCGCAACCGGCGCACCATCGAGGACCGGTTCGGCTTCGACAACGCCTATCCGTCGGTCACGTTCGTCGGCGACGAGGCGGTGGTCGGGTACTACACGACGGTGAAGTCGGGCGTGCGAGGCATGCTGGGCGAGGTGCGGCTGAAGATCTATCCGCTCGACTGGTTCTCCCAAGCGGAGCCGCGCCCGGAGCGGTGACGGTCCTCGTCACCGGTGCCAGCGGGCGTATCGGCCGCCACGTCACCGAGCGGCTCCTGGCCGATGGCCGCGCGGTGCGGGCGCTGGTCCTGCCGGGTGACCCCCGCCGGCCCCTGATCGAACGGCCGGGGCTGGACTTCGTCGAGGGTTCTCTGGCGGACGAGGCGTCGCTGCGCGAGGCGGTCGACGGAGCCGATGCGGTTATCCACCTCGCGGCCGCGCTCACGACACGGAACCACGTCGATGACGAGTACTTCGACGTCAACGTCGTAGGCACGTACCGGCTGCTGTCCGCGATCAGGGACAGCAGCGACCGGGTCGACCGCTTCGTATACATCAGCTCGGACGCTGTCTACTGGTCCGGTGGCGCCGTCCCGGCCGAGTACCTGCCCGTGGACGAGGAGCATCCGCGGCGGCCGGGGTCGGTCTACGGGGCCTCCAAGCTGGCTGCGGAGGAGCTCGCCCTGTCGTTCTGGAGAGCGCATGGGCTGCCGGTCACGATCGTGCGGCCGACCGCGACTGCCGATGCTGCGGAGCTCGTCGATGCAGACAGCGTGTTCGGGGCGCGGATGTTCGTGGCGTCGGCGATTCGCGCCATGGAGGCCTCGCGGTCCGGCGTGGCGGACCCCGATCTGCTCTCTGCCCTCCGGACGCATGACGACGGCCGACCGAGGCTGTTCGTCGCGGCCGACCTGGACGGCCGGACGGCCAGGATGAGCCTGAACGACGCGCGCGACGCCGCGGCCGGGATCGTGCTGGCGCTCGCCAGCGACGACGCGGTCGGCGCGGCATTCAACGTCGGGCCGGCGGGCTCGCATGACGAGGCGGAACTGCTCGCCTACCTCGGCGAGCGGATGGACGTTCCCGTCGTGACGGTGCGTACGCCCCGCGCACGGCCGAGCTGGGTGGTATCGAGCGAGCGGGCCGGGCGCGTATTCGGCTACCGTCCGACCCGGACCGTGTTCGACATGGTGGATGAAACCCTGGCGGGCGAAGGAGTCTGATCATGAGCACACCGTCGGAGCCCGGGAACTGGTGGACGACTGACGCATGCCTGGCGGCACTGGCTCGCGCGCGGAGTCTTGAGGCCGAGGATGACGCCGAGCGGATGCGGCGGTTCCTCGCCGCGCGGCGGCGCGGGACCGACTGGCTGCTCGCACGCATGCGTCCCGACGGCGCGCTCGGCGAGCCCGCGGCGGGGTTCGAGTACTACCGGGCGCCGTGGACGTTCGGGCTGGTCGGCGAGGTCGAGGCCGCGCACGCGGTCTGCGGCTTCGTTCGCCGCCACCTGCTCACCGCCGACGGGCGGCTCGACGGCCCGTTGCGCGTCGTGCGGACCGACTGGGCCTACCGCGACGCCACTCTCATCCTGGGTGCTCACCAGATCGGCGAGTACGACCTCTCGTATGGTCTCACCGACGAGCTGCTGCGCTGGCAGGATCCGGCCAGCGGGGCGTTCGCGAACGACCGCCTGCCCGACGGCTCGATGTCGGACGACATGGACGTTCCGTACGCGTGCGGTCCCGGCTTCGCGGCGCTGGCGGTGGGCCGGCTGGACGCGGCGCGGCGGGTCGCCGGCTTCCTGCGCGCGATCTGGGATGCCCAGACGCTGGATGCCGGGGAGGGACTCCCCCGCCGGTTCTACTCCTTCTGGTCGCGCTCGCGCCAGCGGACGATCGTGCCGTCGGACCCCGACTTCAAGGCGGACATGGTCGTGGAGAACGCCGCCGACCGCATGCAGCGCTGGACGGTCGGCGGCATCGGCGCGGGCTTCCTCTGCCGCCTGTACCTGGCCGATCCCGACCCGGCGTACGTCGAGCTGGCGCGGCGGTACCAGGCATTCTCGATGGCTGCCACCGACGCCCAGTTCAAGTACCCGTCGGTCTGCAAGTCGAGCTGGGGCAGCGCGCTGCTGTACCAGGTGACCGGCGAGGAGCGCTACCGGCGCTGGGCCATGCGGATGGGCGACTGGTACGTGGCGACTCAGGAGGAGGACGGGTACTGGCACCCCTGGGTGGAGCGGATCGAACCCGACCGCATCTGGCTCACCCTGGAGTACGTCATGCACCTCGACACCCTGATCGCGGCGCTATCCTCGCGTCCGTGAGCCCACCAGGGCTTCCGGATGCGGACGCGTCCTGACTCGACCGTTCACCCAGCAACCACCCGGTTTCGGGAGAGTCCGAGGCCAGGCTTCGGACCGTCGTGCGGGCCGCTCTGACGCCGTTCGTTCCGACCCTGTGGCACCTCAGGTCTGCTCCGCGCAGGTCGGAACCTTAGGCGGCGGGGACACACATGACAGAACAGAAGGAACGGCTCCATTTACAGTCGAATGAATTGATTTATTTTGTTTCTTATTCTATATTTAAGGTATGAAAATCATGCCCGAGGCAGCTCCGGCCACCACCGTCGCCGGCCTCTCAGACGACCAACTGCTGGCGCAGACCGGCACCTTGGCGCAGCTCGACCGTCAGCTTCAGGTCTTCGTCATCGACCACCTGCTGGAGATCGAGGCGCGCGCGCTGCACCTGCGACGCGGCTTCTCCAGCCTGTTCGACTACGTGAAGCGCGGGCCGGGTTACAGCGACGGCGCCACGTATCGACGGATCGGCGCCATGAAGCTGTGCGCGCAGGTTGCAGGCACCCGTGAGCGGTTGCGGGACGGCTCGCTGACGCTGGACGCGGCGGCGCAGTTGCAGTCTGCCTTCGATCGTCGCGATCGGCAGCGAACGAGAGCGACGCGCATTGCGGGTCGGGCGACCAGTGCCGGCCGGGCGACCATTGCCGGTCCGGGGCCGAAAGCGCCGATAGCTGCCGGGCCGGACGGCTCGGGTCCAACGGCTCTGGCGACGGCGGCGCCGCCGGAGCTGGACCTCTCGGCGCGGAAGGCGCTGGTGGACGAGGCGGCTGGCAAGAGCTCGCGGGAGGTCATGCAGATGCTGGCCGGGGTGGACCCCGGCTTGACGGCGCCGGCCGATCGGCTGCGGCCGCTGGACGCGGAGCGCTGGGAGCTCAAGGCGGTCATCGACACCGAGTGCCAGCTCGGCCTGGAGCAACTCAAGGGTTTGCTGTCGCATGTGGACCCGCACATGACGATCGGGCAGCTCGTGGGGCGGCTGGTCAAGGAGGGACTCGACCGCCACGACCCCGCGCGGCCGGCTCGGCGCCCTGCCGGCAGCCGATCGACCGGAGTTGAGCGAACTTCGGCGCAGAAGCAGGAGGTGCATCCGGCCGGAGACGGTCCAGCGCGGAACCGGTCAGCAATACACGCCGGCCTGCAACAGCACTCCGGCGCCGGAGCCGAGAGAACCGCAGGCGCACGCGCTTTCGGTGGCGCGGCGGCCCGCCAAGCCCGCCGGCTCTCCTCCTTCGGCGCCGAAGCCGCTGCAAGATGGGCAGAGGCCGAGTACGTCGACCAACGCGCGTTCCGTGCGGCCGGCCGGCGCCAACGCTTCGGCGGCCACCTCGCGCTCCTCGGGCCGGGCGGTCCCGGCGGCAGTGCGTCGGGAGGTCTGCCAGCGCGACGGCGGGCGCTGCTCCTACGTGGACCCTCGCACCGGACGCCGCTGCGCGTCACGGCATCTGCTGGAGATCGATCACCGCATCCCGTACGCCCGCGGCGGCGGCGCGGAGCGTGCCAACCTCAGGCTCCTCTGTGCGGCCCATCACCGCCAACGGCACCGCCATTGCCACGCCGAACATCGGTCAGCGCGGGAGCCGGCCGGCTGATCGCCGATGCGTGCGGCATGGCAAGCACCGCCCGAATACCGGGCCTCCTGCCGGTCGATTCCCTCGACATCAAGCGGGTAGCCGAGTGGTAGTCAGGGTCGCGACTTACAGGTCCGCGTACGAGTCGTCCTCGGCGAGGCGGTGCATGGGCCGGTCCAGCGGCTCCGGATCGACGGTCCGCGCGGCCACGGCGTCCGTGTCGATCTCGAAGCCCAGCCCCGGGCCGGTGGGCAGCTCCAGGAAGCCGTCGACCAGGCGGAGCGGCTCGCGGAACAGCCCCTCGCCGCGCTGCAGTCCGCCCTCCATGACCAGGAAGTTCGGGATCGCGGCGCACACGTGCAGCGACGCGGCGATCCCGACCGGGCCGCCGTTGGCGCCCGAGTGCGGGGCCAGCGCCAGGTAGTGGCTCTCGGCCAGCGCGGCGATCTTGCGCATCTCCAGGATGCCGCCGCAGGCGCGGATGTCCGGCTGCAGCACGGCCGCCGCCTCGCGCTCGACCACCTCGCGGAAGCCCCAGCGGGTGATCTGCCGTTCGCCCACGGCGATCGGCACCGGCGTGGCCCGCGCCACGCCCACGAGCGCCTCCACGTTCTCCCAGTGGCAGGGCTCCTCGGCGAACAGCAGCCGGTACGGCTCGAGCTCGCGCAGCAGCACCCGCGACATCGCGGGACTCAGCCGCCGGTGCAGGTCGATGGCGATGTCCACGCCGTCGCCGACCTCCTCCCGCACGGCGGCGACCGCCCGCACCGTCGGCTCCATGCCGGCCGGCGGCTCCAGAAAGCGCCACGGCTTGCGCTCGGTGACCATCTTCAGCGCCGTGAAGCCCTGATCGACCAGCTCGCGGGCCCGTCCCGGCTCGCGGCAACCGGCGTAGACGCGGACGCGATCGCGGACCGGGCCGCCGAGCAGCCGCCACACCGGCTCGCCGAGCGCCTTGCCGGCGATGTCCCACATCGCCATCTCCAGGCCGCTCAGCGCGCCGACCAGGATCGGCATCGCCCGCGCGTAGCTGGTCCGGTACAGCACCTGCCAGTGGTCCTCGATCCGGAACGGGTCGCGCCCGAGCAGGTAGCCTGAGAGCTCCTCGACCGCGGCCATCACCAGCCGCCGGTGGCCGTAGCTGAGCGGCTGCCCGTAGCCGGTGATGCCGGCGTCGGTGGTCATCTCCAGCAGCAGCGACCCGTCGTCGAGCGGGAAGGTGCGCGTCCCGGTGATTTTCAGTTTTTGCATGGTTCGCCCCCTGGGCCGGCTATACTATCTGGCCGGATGGAGTACCGGCGGCTCGGCCGTACCGAACTGCGTGTGTCGGCGATCGCGCTGGGCTCGGGCGGGCCGAACCGCTTCGGCCAGCGCGCCGGGGTTCCGGAGACGGACATCCACTGCCTGGTGCGGCACGCGCTCGACCTGGGCATCAATCTGTTCGACACCTCGCCCGGCTACAGCGACAGCGAGCTGATCCTGGGCAGGGCGCTGGCGGGTGTCCCGCGCGACCGCTACTACCTCAGCACCAAGGTCGTGATCGACGACGCCGTCGCAGGTGAACACCCGGCTCCCGTCGAGCAGGTAATCGCCAGCGTGGAGGAGAGCCTCCGCCGCCTGCGGGTCGATCACGTCGACGTGCTGCTGCTGGCCGGGTGGCCGCAGCCGGGCGCCTACCGGCGGATCGTCGAGGAGACGCTGCCGGCGCTCAGGCGCCTTCGGGAGCAGGGAAAGTTCCGCTTCCTGTCGTCGAGCGAGGTGTCCGCCTACGACGGATCCCACGTCTACCTCACGCGCGGGCTGCGCGACGACCTGTTCGACTCGGTCATGGTCGCCTACAACATGATCAACCAGTCCGCGGAGCGCGACCTGTTTCCGCTGTGCCGGGAGCGCGACGTGGGCACGCAGGTGATGTTCGCCGTGCGCCGCCTGTTCCCGGATCCGGCGCGCGTCGGCGAGACGCTGGCGGAGCTTCAACGCAAGCGGATCGTCGCCGACGGCGCGCTGCCGCCCGGCGACCCGTTCGGCTGGCTGCTCGACGGCGACACCCCGGACCTGATCAGCGCCGCCTACAAGTTCTGCGCCGCCCATCCGGCGGTGAGCACGGTGATGACGGGCACCAACGACATCCGCCACCTGGAGCGGAACGTCGCCGCCGTCACCGGCCCTCCGCTCCCGGACGAGGTCATGCAGAGGCTGCGCGCCACCTTCTTCGGCGTGACCGAGGTGATCGGCAATTGAGCTCCGCCTCCCGGCCCAACGTGCTGCTCATCACCACCGACCAGCAGGCCGCGCTGGCCGTGGGCGCGGCCGGCACCACGGACCTTTCGACGCCGGCCATGGACGCGCTCGGCGAGCGCGGCGTGCGCCTCGAGCGCGCCTATTGCACCTTCCCGCTGTGCACGCCGTCGCGGGCCAGCCTGTACACCGGGCGCATGCCGCACGAGATCGGCGCCGACTACAACAACAAGCCGATCGCCCCGGAATTCCGCTCCGGCGAGCTGGGCAACCTGATGGCAGACGCCGGCTACGACTGCGGCTACGGCGGCAAGTGGCACGTGCCGGAGATCGAGATCGGCGAGGGACACGGCTTCCGCAAGATCTGCGGCTTCGACGACTGGGCGCTCGCCGACCGCTGCATCGACTTCCTGCGCACGCCGCGCAGCGCCCCGTTCTTCCTGGTCGCCTCGTTCGACAACCCGCACAACATCTGCGAGCACTCCCGCCGGCAGCGGCTGCCGTGGGGGCCGGTGCCGCACGCGCCGGTCGGCGCGTGCCCGAACCTGCCGGCCAACTTCGAGGTGCCGGCCTACGAGCCGTCCCTGATCAAGCACGAGCGCGCAATGAAGCCGGCCGCGGAGCTCACCGAGGACGAGTGGCGGATCTACCGGCACACCTACTACCGCCTGGTCGAGAAGGTCGACGCCGACGTGGCGCGCATCATGGCCGCGCTCGAAGAGGCCGGTCACGGCGCGGACACCCTGGTGATCTTCACCAGCGACCACGGCGACGGCATGGGCGCGCATCGCTGGAACCAGAAATGGGTGCTCTACGACGAATCGACCCGCATACCGCTGATCGTCAGGCCGCCCGCCGGCTGCCCGGCGCGCGTGGACGACCAGCACCTGGTCTCCAACGGGCTCGATCTGCTGCCGACGATCTGCGACTACGCGGGTGTGCAGCCGCCGTCAGACCTGCGCGGCCGGTCGCTGCGGCCGCTGATCCACGCGGGGACGGGCGCCGGTGGGGTGGGGTGGCGCGATCACGTGGTCGCCGAAACCTGCTTCGGTCCGGACGCCGGCGCCGCGCAACAGGCGCGGATGGTGCGTACCGCGCGCTACAAGTACTGCCTGTACGGCAGCGGCAGGAACCGCGAGCAGCTCTTCGACCTGGAGCGGGACCCGGGCGAGATGGTCAACCTGGCCGTCGAAGCGCGCCACGCCGGCGAGCTCGGCCGCCACCGCGCGCTGCTCAAGGCATGGATCGAGGAGACCGGCGACCGCGCCTGCATGACCGGCCCGCACCAGGGGTACCAGGCGCTGGTGCCTGGCTACGAGAACGAGCCCCGGGAAGAGTAATGGCCGTCAGCGGTCCGGAGGCTCTGCTCGGCGTCTGCCGGGATCACGCCTCCGGGACAGGATACGGCTCGGGCAGGACGAAGTCCCAGGGATTCACCAGCGAGACTCCCGTGCCTTCGTAGTCGCTCACGTCGCGTGTCGCGACTCCATCCTGTGCGTCCTGGCGATCGCCGCGATCTGCCCATCGGCGACATTGATCGGTCTGCCGGCTCTCTCGGCGTCCGCTGCCAAGTCGCCGTAGGTTGCCGCGGCACGCTCATCGAACGAGAAGATCCGACCCAGATAGTGGTCGCGTGTCGTGGTCCAGAATCGGAGCAAGCTCGATCGCCTGCGCCCGTCGGGCAGGCGCGCGATCCCGAAGCGCAACTCCGCAAGCACGATCGTCGGCAGGGCGAGCAACGGTTCGTGCTGCCGATGCCAAGCGATCACCTGCGGCGATGGTTGGCGCCGGCTGAGCTCGGAAAGGACGTTGGTGTCGAGCAGGATCACAGATCGACCGGTCTCTGCTTCTGGTTGTGCTCCCGAATGTACGGCTCGATTTCTTCGCCCGGCTCGACCACCGCCATCAGATTGTATGGATACGGGGGAGTGGACTCGATCGGTTCGTGTGCTGCTTGGTCGAGGATCGATCGGGCAAGCGCTTCGAGGCTGCAGCCGCTTCGCTCCGCGCGTTTGCGGAGCCGCTCCTTCGACTCATCCGACAGCCGGCGAATGGTGATGCTTGCCATGGAACCTCCTGCGATCGGAGGAGTGATTGCATGCCATCACTGACTCCGCGAGCCGTCCCCACGAAGCTACCACCGGCCACGTGCATCCGCGCGCGCCGGAGCAATCACGTGGCGAACGGTCGGCAGCTCCCATCTGTATGATCCATGGATGGGCTCGAATCCGGGAGGGTGTGCGCCATGACCGGCGGCCGTGACCCGCTCGCCGGGGTGCGCGAGGGCTACGATCGGTGGTCGGCGGTCTACGACCACGATGCCAACCCGCTGCAAGCCCTTGAGGAGCCACCCGTCCGCGAAGCGCTCGGCGACCCGAGGGGGCGGGACGTGCTGGACCTCGGATGCGGAACCGGCCGGCACACCGCGTGGCTCGTCGAGGCGGGCGCCCGGACCACGGCGGTCGACTTCTCGGCGGGGATGCTGGAGCAGGCCCGGGCGAGAGTCGCCAGCGGCGACGTCCGCTTCGTCACCCACGACCTGCACGAGCCGCTGCCCTTCGCGGACACGTCGTTCGATGCGGTGGTGAGCGGACTCGTCCTCGAGCACCTCCGGGATCTCCACGCATTCTTCGCCGAGGCACATCGGGTCCTGCGGGCGGCCGGCCGCGCGGTCGTATCCGCGATGCACCCGGCGATGTTCCTGCGCGGGAGCCAGGCGCGCTTTACCGACCCCGTCTCCGGGGAGGTGGTCATGCCGGGCAGCCTTCCTCATCGGATCGGAGAGATCGTCATGGCGGCAGTCGGCGCGGGATTCTCCCTGTGCGGTGTGGGGGAGTACGCCCCGGATGCCGACTTCGCCGGCCGCTACCCGCGCGCCGAACGCTACGTGGGCTGGCCGATGCTGGTGGTGCTCGACCTGCGGCGGGCAGCGATCACGACTCCCTGAGACGGCTGTTGGGGAGGCAGCCCGCGCTCAGCGGCCCTTGCGGGACTGCTCGGCCTCCGCCGCTTCGCGGCGCGCCAGGATGCGCAGAATCTGCAGGGTGGTTCGCGCGTCTTCCAGGGCCCCGGGAACGTCCGGCGCGGCGATTCCCTCCCGCGTGCGCGCCCCGGTCAGCTCGATCCACTCGGCACCGGTGCCGGCCGTGGTCTCCGTGTAGCGCCGCATCAGGCAGCCCCAGTCGGGAGCCGGGAGCTTCTTCAGTCCGTGGCGCTCGGCGGTCTGAGCCAGCATGCGCATGTGGCGGGCGGCGCTGTAGCCCACCACCAGTTTTGCCGCGGCGAGCAACTGCACCAGCTCACCGTACACGGTTGGAAATGGGCCTGCAGGCCCCTCGTTCGCGCCGCCGCCGGCCGGCCGGCGCGAAGAATCGAGCCGTACCACCCCGGTGGTATCGAGCACCGCCGTTTCCACGACCTCCTCCCGGACGCCGCTCCCCGCAGTGAGGGTGCTGACCACCAACACGTCACTACGGTCGAGCAGTTCGGACAGCTCGCCCAGATCCACCAACTGGTCCGCGCGTGTACGTGTCCGGATCTCCCGCGGGGCAGGCTTCGCGCCGGTGCCGCGGCCCTGGAGGGCTGATCGCCTTCCGAGCTTCCAACCCACGGCGCCGGCTCCGTACAGTGCCAGCGCCAGCACCACGGCGACGATGACCCAGCCCCCCGGACTCATGGTCGTCCCGACCTCACGCCGCGAGTCCGGCGAACAGCGCCTTGATGTAGCCGATCGAGTAGGCGAGCGCCTGGTGGGCGCTGTCGCCGTCGCCTTCGATCGGTTGCAGGTGGTCGGGATTCAGGCAGCCGTCGAAGCCCACCCGCGCGAGCTCGCCCACGATCCGCGCCATGTTCATGTCGCCGTCGTCGAGCAGCACCTCCTCGAATCCGCCGGCCGTCGCCAGATTGCCCCGAACGTTGCGCAGGTGCAGGGTGAAGATCCGACCCTTGCGGCCGAACAGGTTGATCTCGTCCATCACCAGCGGCGGCCCGCCCGCCTCGGCACGGGTGCCGCAGCAGTACAGGTAGCCCACGTTCGGGCTCGGGAACGTGTCGATCACCCGGTGGAAGCCCAGGGTGCCGAGGGGCGTGTCGGGCAGCGGCGTGTCCGAGGGGTGAATGGCCAGGCGGATGCCGTACTCGTCGGCGATCGGCACCAGCTTCTCGTAGACCGCGCAGAAACGGTCCCACCATGCCTCCAGTCTCTCGTGCGTGGCCGGATCGGGGTCGCCCGGCCCCAGGTCGCGGCTCTCGCCACGCGACCGGTAGCCGCCTCGGTGCAAGGACTCGTATCTCAGCAGCCGGTGGTTGAAGGTGTCGCCGGCGAAGCGCTGGCGGGCGATCGGGACGCCGGCGTCGGCGAACACGCGCAGCGCCCGGCAGGTGTTCTCGAGCTCGCGCGCGGCGCCGTCACGGCCCAGCATGAACTCGTCGGTGATGTCCGGCAGCGTCACGCGGTTGAAGCTCAAGCCGTACGGCCGCAGCTTGCGCACCAGCGCGGTGAGCGCGTCCGCGTCCGGATAGCCCTGCTCCGCCACGCCGGGAAAGAAGGCCCCGCGGCCCATGTCGATCGCTTCCGCGCCAAGCTGCGTCACCGTACGGAGATACCCGTCGGAAAGGTCGTTGCCCCAGACCGCCACCCGCATCATGGGGCTATCGTACGGCGGGAGACGTGCCGTGGGATACCCTGCAACGATCCGATGACACGTTACTGCCGTCCCGCCGGATTCCTGCCGATCGCATATTGATGCATGATGTTTGATGCGGCAGGATACCGGCCAATGCGAACGACGCTCGACATCGACGAAGATCTGCTGATGGCCGCCAAGGAGATCGCCAAACGGGAACGCCGCTCGGCGGGGTCGGTGGTGTCCGACTTCGCGCGGCTCGGCATGTCCGCGGCCAACCACGACGAACGGGCCGACGCAGGCGCCGCGGAGTTCGGGTTCAATCCGTTCCCGTCACGGGGCGGCGTGGTGACCAATGAACTCATCGACCGGTTGCGCGAGCAGACAGGTGACTGATGCGCGCGTTGCTGGATGTCAACGTGCTGATCGCGCTGCTGGACGCCGATCACGTCCATCATGACGCTGCGCGGATGTGGTTGAAGGAGCACATCGGGCTCGGCTGGGCCTCATGTCCCATCACTCAGAACGGGGTGCTGCGAATCATGTCGCAGACCAGCTACCCGAACAGCGTGACGCCGGGTGCGGTCGCCCACCGCCTGCGCACCGCCACGCAGGCCCGGCATCATCAGTTCTGGCCCGACTCCGTGAGCCTGATCCGCCCTTCCTTGCTGAAGCCGGAGCAGGCGATAACGTCGAAGCAGATTACCGACCTGTACCTGCTGGCGTTGGCCGTCTCCAGAGGAGGGCGTCTCGTGACCTTTGATGTGCGCATCTCGTCCGCGTCCGTCGTTGGTGCGGACCACCGGCACCTGTGCGCGATCCACGATGGCTGACCTTCGTACGCCACGCCTTGTCGTGGCCGTAGCGCTCGCCGCGATCCTGGTTGGTGTCGCCGGCGCACAGGATGCGCCACGGGTGGACGACCTGCTTGCCGCCGTCGAACGGGGCGACGCCGACGCCCAGTGGCAGCTCGGGGATGCCTACCACCACGGCCGGGGCGTGACGCAGGACGATGCCGAGGCGCTCCGGCTGTACCGTGCCGCGGCCGAGCAGGGCAGCCCCGCGGGCCAGTGGCGGCTCGGCAACGCGTACTACTACGGCCGGGGAGTGGCTCGGGACCGGGCCGAGGCGGTGCGGTGGTACGGGATCGCGGCTGAGCAGGGCAGCGCCGAAGGCCAGTGGCGCCTGGGGAACGCGTACTTCCACGGGTTGGGAGTGACCCGGGACCACGCCGAGGCTGTCCGGTGGTACCGGGCCTCCGCCGAGCAGGGATCGCCGGAGGGGCAGTGGCGGCTCGGACTCGCCCACTTCCTGGGGCACGGCGTCGCGCAGGACTTCGCGGAGGCGGCGCGGTGGTACCGGGCCGCGGCCGAGCAGGGCAACGCCGAGAGTCAGTGGCGGCTCGGCAGCGCGTACTACTTCGGCACGGGAGTGGCGCAGGACTTCGCGGAGGCAGTGAGGTGGCTCCGTGCCTCTGCCGGGCAGGGAAGCGCCGAGGGCCAATGGCGCTTGGGGAACGCGTACCATTTCGGCCGTGGCGTGGAGCAGGACCGTGCGGAGGCGGCGCGGTGGTACCGGGCGGCGGCCGAGCAAGGGAGTGCCGAGGGCCAATGGCGGCTCGGCAGCGCGTATCACTTCGGCGCCGGAGTGCCGCAGGACCACGCGGAGGCGGTGCGGTGGTACCGGGCGGCGGCCGAGCAGGGGAACGCCGAGGGGCAGTGGCGGCTCGGCACGCGGTACGCCACGGGCCGGGGAGTGCCGCTGGACCACGTGGCCGCCTATGCGTGGCTCAACCTTGCCGCCGCCCAGGGCCACGAGGAGGCAGCCGGCAGCCGTGACGGGCTGGCCGAGTCGATGACCGCCGAGCAGGTCGCGGAGGCGCAGCGCATGGCGCGGGAGCTGTGGGGCAGAATCGCGGGAGACGCACCGGCGGCTCCGTGACCGCGTGCGGTACGATTCGGGGATGAGGACGCGATGGCGGTAAGTCTCTGTTATCCGGCCGGCCGGCCGGCGTCGACCGGAGCGGGTCAGCGCGGCGTGGTCGACCGGGCCGCCGAAGACCTGGGCCTGAACTCGCTGCGCACCCGGTTCGAGTTGCCGTCGGAGTTCCTCTACGAGCTCAGCACCGACCCGGAGACCATCCGCTATCGCCAGGAAGTGCTGGCCGACGCGGTCGCCTCCGGCGAGCTGCGCACGCTCTTCGCGCAGCTCCAGCCGATGCTGCACGAACTGGCCTACTTCACGAAGACCCGCACGGAGCAGAGCTCGCCGCTGCAGCAGGCGGTGTGGCGGCTTGGCGAGTTGGAGACCTACGTGGCGTGCCTGACGGCGCTGGGCGAGGCGGCGGCGTTGCCGGGCGTGCGCTCCGCGGGCATGCGGGAGCTGGCCGGGTTCGTCCGCGAACGGCAGCAGGACGAGGTGTACCAGCGCCTGGAGGCCGAGCTGCCGGCGCTGCGGGGCGGGCTGAAACGGCGCGCGAGCATCACCGTCGGCATCAACCTGGACTCGCAGCTCCGGCCGTCGGAGGCGACGCTGCTTCGCGTCCACGACCGCAAGTTCGAGGACACGCCCCTGCTCACGCGCCTGTTCGGCGTCTCCAACCCGTTCCGGCCGCTGACCAAGGTGCACCGCACGTCGGCGATGGCGCCGCTGCTCGGCGAGCTGGACCGGGTCATCGGCGCGGTGGCGCGCCCGCTGGCCAAGGCGCTGGGGCAGTTCGTTCAGCTTCAGGTGCGGGACGTGCTGCCGCTGGAGCAGGAGATCCGCTTCTACCTGGGCGGCGCGCGGCTGGTGCTGGCGCTGCAGGAGCGCGGCATGCCGACCTGCATGCCGGAGCTGGCGCCGGCCGGCGAGCGGCGGTCGCAGGCGCGCGAGCTGTACGACATCTCCCTGGCGCTGAACGGCGCTCGGGACGAGCCCGCCCGCACGGTCGTCCGCAACGACCTGGACGCGGACGAGCGGGGGCGCATCGCCATCCTGACCGGGCCGAACCAGGGAGGGAAGACGACCTTCGTGCGCGCGGTGGGCGTGATGCACGTGCTGGCGCAGGCCGGACTGCACGTGGCCGCTCGGGAGGCGGTGATCAGTCCGGCCGACCGGGTGATCACCCATTTCCCGGCGGAAGAGGGCAACGGCATCGAGGGTGGCAGGCTGGCGGAGGAGGCGCGGCGCCTGGGCGCGATCTTCGGCGACGCCTCCGAGCAGAGCATCGTGCTGTGCAACGAGTCGCTGTCCAGCACCAGCCCGAGCGAGAGCCTGTACCTGGCCGAGGACGTGGTGCGCGCGCTCCGTCTGCTGGGCGCACGGGCGATCTTCGCCACGCACCTGCACGAGCTGGGCGAGCGGCTGGAGCGGATCAATGCGGAGGTGGACGGCGGCAGCCTGGTGGTGAGCCTGGTCGCGGGTATCGCCGCGGACGGTGACGGCGCCGACGGCGCGCAGGCCCGCATGCGCCGTACCTACCGCATCGCCGCGGGGCCGCCGGTCGGCTCGAGCTACGCGCGCGACATCGCCGACCGCTACGAGATCAGCTTCGAGCGGCTGCGGCCGAAGATACTGGCTCGCCGCGGGCAGCCGGCGGAGTCTCCTCCGGGAGACAACGGGCGATGAGCCGCTGGGTGCCGGCGTCGTAGAGGTTGCCTGACCGCACCCGCACCGCGAGCCGCTGACCCGGCCGCGGGGGCTGCGGTCCGCCGTAGCGCGCAACCAGCTCCTGCCATCCATCGCTCAGGCGCAGATGCAGCACGCTGGCAGCGCCCTCCGGCTGTGCCGCGGTCACCTCGACCTGCAGCACGCCGGCGGTGTCGTGGGCCGCCGGTTCCAGCACCGCGACGTTCTCGGCGCGGATGTCCATGACCACCCGCTGGCCGGGGAACAGCGACCCGTCGGGGGAGAAGGGGACCGCCTGGGAGGTGCTGCCTTCGGGTTGCAGGGCCAGAGCGCCGCCGGCCGCGGAGACGATTTCGCCGCGCAGCAGCGCGCCGCCATGCGCGCCGAACAGCGCGGCCACCGGCACGGTCGCGGGCGTCCGGTAGAGCTCCGCGGGCCGGCCGACCTGGTGGATCTCGCCCGAGAACATCGCGGCGACGCGATCGCCGAGCGCCATCGCCTCCGCCACGTCGTGGGTGACGTAGAGCGTGGTGGCGCCGATGCGCCGGTGGAGCTGCTTGAGCTCGGTGCGGAGCTGGACGCGCAGCTTGGGATCGACGTTGGACAGCGGCTCGTCGAGCAGCAACACCTGCGGCTGCTTTACCAGTGCCCGCGCGATCGCAACACGCTGCTGCTGGCCGCCCGACAGCTCCTTGGGATAGCGCTGCTCCAGACCGATCAGTTCCACCACGTCCAGCGCCTGACGGACCGCCTTGCCGATCCGGCCCCGCCCGGCGCGCCGGATCTGCAGCGGAAACGCGATGTTCTGCGCCACCGTCATGTGCGGGTAGAGCGCGTACGACTGGAACACCATGCCGACGCGCCGCCTGGCCGGGGCCACGTCGATCTGCCGCGGCTCGCTGAATACGGCTTCGCCGCCGATCAGGATCTCGCCCAGCACCGGCTGCTCCAGCCCGGCAATGGCGCGCAGCATGGTCGTCTTGCCGCAGCCGGAGGCGCCCACGACGACCAGGAACTCGCCTTCCTCTACGTGGAGGGTCACGCCATGCGTGGCGATCACGTCGCCGTACTGGACGGTGACGTGGCGTACGGTGATGTCAGCCACGAGCCGGGATGGTACCACCCCGAGCGACGGCCGCCGACCGGCGGAAAATGTGCGACGCTGTCACGGCGGCAACACCCGCACCGGAGGATCCCTGCCCATGTTGATCGTCGACTCGCACCTCGACATCGCGTACAACGCGCTCGACTGGAATCGCGACCTGACGCAGAGCATCACGGCGATCCGCGACGCGGAAGCCGGCATGGGCCAAAAGGGCCGGGGAGCCGGCGTGGTCTGCTTCGAGGAACTGCGCCGCGGCGGGATCGGCCTGATCTTCGTCACCGTGCACTGCCGGCTGGCCTCGCTGGGCAGGCGGTTCGCGGGCGTGCGCACGCAGGACATCGCCTACGCCAGGGCGATGGGGGAGCTTGCCTACTACCGGCTGATGGCCTCACGCGGAGTCCTGCGGCAGATCCGCGACCGCGCAGGGCTCGACGCCCACCTGGCGGCGTGGGAGCGAGACCCGCGGCAGGCGCCGATCGGCTTCGTGCTGACCATGGAGGGGGCGGACCCGATCGTCGGCCCGGAGCAGGTCGGCGAGTGGTGGGATGACGGGCTGCGCATCGTCAGCCTCGTCCACTACGGCATCAGCTCGTACTCCCATGGGACGCAGGCGCCGGGCGGCCTGACCGAGCGGGGCGGTCCGATGCTGGACGCGCTCGAGCGTGCCGGGATGCTGCTGGACGTGAGCCACCTGGCCGAGCAGGCGTTCTGGGAGGCGCTGGACAGGTTCGGTGGGCAGGTTCTGGCGACCCACAACTGCTGCCGGGCGCTCTGCGACCACGACCGGCAACTGGACGACGATCAGATCCGGGCGCTGGCCGCGCGCGGCGGGGTGATCGGCACCGCGCTCGACGACTGGATGCTGTCGCCGCTCTGGGACCCGGAGGCGATGGACAACACCGGCATCACGCTGGCCACGGTCGCCGACCACATCGACCACATCTGCCAGGTCACCGGCAGTTGCGAGCATGCCGCGATCGGCACGGACCTTGACGGCGGCTACGGAAGGGAGCAATCTCCCGCCGACCTGTACACCATCGCCGACGTGCGCAAGGTGGCGGGAATCCTCAGGGAGCGCGGCTACGGCGACGCGGATGTCGCGAACGTCATGCACGGCAACTGGGTGCGCTTGCTGCGCTCCTCCTGGAGTCAAGGTACCGCATGAATCTCGTCGACACCGGTTTCGTTCTGATCTGCTCGGCCCTCGTGTTCCTGATGACACCGGGTCTGGCCTTCTTCTATGGCGGTCTGGTCGGCCGCCACAACACCCTGACGATCATGGCCCAGAACCTGATCTCGCTTGGGGTCGTCACCGTCGTCTGGATCGTGCTGGGGTTCTCCCTGGCGTTCGGCGACAGCATCGGCGGCATCTTCGGGGACCTCAGGTACGGGCTGTTCAAGATCGAAGTGGACGACGTGTTCCCCGACACGACGATCCCGACCTGGACGTTCTTCCTGTTCCAGATGATGTTCGCGGTGATCACGCCGGCGCTCATCACCGGCGCCTTCGTCGACCGGTTCCGGTTCTCCAGCTACCTGATCTTCATCTCGGTCTGGAGCCTGGTGGTCTACTCGGTACTGGCCCATTCCGTGTGGGGCGACGGCCTGCTCGCCAGGCTGGGGGCGATCGACTTCGCCGGCGGCACGGTCGTGCACATCTCGGCCGGCATGGCGGCGCTCGCCACCATCGCCGTGCTGGGCAAGCGACACACGCGGACCGCCCCGCACGACGTCCGCTTCGTCGCCCTGGGCGCGGCGCTGCTGTGGTTCGGCTGGTTCGGCTTCAACGGCGGCAGCGCGCTGTCACCCAACAAGATCGCCTCGATCGCCTTCCTCAACACCGACATCTCGGCATCGACGGCGATGGTGGTGTGGATGCTCATGTCGTGGCTGCACAAGGGGAAGCCCAGCATCATCGGCGCGCTCACCGGCGCGATCGCCGGACTGATCGCGATCACCCCCGCGGCCGGCTACGTGACGCCGGGGTCGGCGGCGATCATCGGCGTGCTGGCCGGCGCGGTCTGCTACGGCGCCGTGCTGTTCAAGGAGCGCATGGACTGGGACGACGCCCTGGACGTGTGGGCCGTGCACGGCGTCGGCGGGGTGCTGGGATCGATCCTGACCGGAGTCTTCGCCTCGCCCAAGACCGGGGCCCCACCGGGGTTGATCTTCGGCGAGACGGGACTGTTCTTCGCCAATCTTGGCGCCACGGTGATCAGCATGGTCTACGCGTTCGCGATGACCTGGATCGTCCTGAAGGTGATCGGCTGGATCAAGCGGCTGAAACCGGAGACCGACGAGCTGGAGGCCGGTCTGGACCTGACCTTCCACGGGGAGCGCGCCCTGGATCACGACTGAGCCGGGCGCGCGGTTGACGGACCACACGCGGCTGCTCAGGGTTGGCCTGGAGGCACGATCATGTCAGAGAACGTAACTCATGCCGGCAAGGGGGTGCAGGGCCTGGCCGGGGTACTGACGGCCCTGACGGTGCTCGCCACGGTGGTCTTCACGCTGCTCGGCATCTTCGGCGTGGTCGACATGAAGGCAGTGCGGACCGAGGGAGTCGCGCTGGCGTACGTGGTCGGGGTGGGGACGTTCGCGCTGAGTCCATTGGTTGCGGTCGGCGTCGTCGCCGTCGGTATGGGCAGCGCGATCGGCATCATCGCCATCGGTGCCGGGTCCGCGCGCGGCATCGTCGCGATCAGCGGAGACGATGCGGGCGGCATCATTGCCATCAGCGCCGGCGGGCGGGCGTCCGGCCTCCTCATCGGCATCGGCGACGAGGCCAAGGGGCTCATCGCGATCGCCTACTCGGGCAGAACGGCCGGCCCCTTCGCGCGCTGGCCCCCCTGGTCGGCCGCGGGGTCCGCGATAGACTGAGACCGATGCGGCGTCCCCGGTGCGGAACCTCGACATGAGGTGAGCGGCACCGGGGGAGAAGCGCAGCCGACAGGCTACGACGATGCGAGCTCCGCCAGCACGTCGTCCGTGGTCGCCACCCGGCCGAACACTCTGGCGTGCATGAGCAGGGCGTCCCGGTGCGCCCGCGCGGTGTAGGTGGCGCAGGCGTCTTCGCAGATCAGCGAATTGTAGCCGAGTTCGGCGGCCACCCGCGCCGTGCCGTGCACGCACATGTCGGTGCTGATGCCGACGATGACCACGTCGCGCACGCCCATGTTGCGGAGCGCGTGGTCGAGGATCGAGGCGTTGAACGCGCCGGACGTCAGCTTGTCGACCACCAGCTCGTCCTCTCGTGGGGCGAGCGCCGGCATCACGTCGTGGGAGGCCGTGCCGCGGTACCTCGTGACCGGCGCGCGCCGGACGTGGCCCCGGAGGCGTGCGGTGAGCTCGTCGCCATGCGGGGTGATCGCCCCGTTGCGCGTGTACACGACGCGCCTCCCGTGCTGCCGGAACGACTCCAGCAGCCGGCGGATGTTCGGCACCACCAGGCCGGCGATTCTGCCGTTCCAGTACGCCGCGATCTCCGGATACCGGGCGCCCATCCGGCTGTCGGGATCGATGGTCCCGTCGCTCCCCTGCATGTCGACCACCAGCAGCGCGGTCGTGTCGGGGTCGAGGCGGAAGTCGGTGCCGATCAGATCGAACGGCCACTCGGGGTCGTGCTCTTGGGCGAGCCAGCTCATGGCGCTGTTCCTTCCGGCTGCTCCGCCGGCACCTCGATCCGGTAGCGGTACGCATGGGACCGCCACGGATCGTCAGGCAGAAACGCGCCAAGCCGGGTCATGTAGAGCTCCATGGTACCGGTACGGCGGTCTTCCAGTATCCTGAAATTGGATAGCTGCAGCTCCTCGTGATCCTGCTCCGGTTCACGGTCGTCGATCACCGTGCAGGAGTCCTTGATCAGGGAACCCGTAACCTCGTCCACCTCGCCCATCACCAGCGGATAGCGCGGATGGTTTCCGTCCACGGCCGGACCCGAGATATTGCCGAACCAGTAGAGCCTGCCGTTCCGGCCGCTCCGGTGAAAGCGATGGATGCTGGAGCTGGAGTAGAAGACATCTCCGTTGTCGTAATGCCACGGCACCAAGTCCGCCCAGGTCGCGCCACCGTCTTCGGAGAAGGTGAACCACTTGTACCCGGGCGTCCCCGGCTCGATCCGGGTGGTCCACGCCGTGGAGATCGTATTGGATCCCCTGATGACGCAGATCACCCGACCGCTCTTCAGGGAGTGCAGCGCCGGTTCGTTCACCCCTCTGGACGACTTCAGGTCGTTCAGTACGACCGGGCGGGAGGGGATCAGGGTGTAGCGGGCGGCGTGCGGGTCCCAGATGCCGCGCATCACGATCAACCCCCGCATGATCTGGGGGCACGACGGGAACACCTCTTGCACGTCCAGCCCCAGGGCCCTGCAGCAGGACGCGACGTCGGCACACAGCGGAAAGAGGATGTCGCCATTCTCCTGCACCTCGATCTCGCTGTTGCCGGATGCCTGAGCACGGTTGTTCCGGAGGAACCCGGGCCTGCGCCAGTCGCGGTCGTCGAAATCCGCGCCGTCCTCGAACTTCACGAGCTGCGGCACGCCCCACGTCCGGCCATCGTCGTCGGAGACATGCAGGAACGCATGGTTGATGAATCCCGCCTTGCCCTCACGCCAGAAGACCCTGAACGCCTCCCGGTGGCCGGAGACGAAGATCGTATGTTGATAAACGCCCACCAGATGATCGTGTACGGGGTTGTGTGAACGGGAGAACCCCGGAACCGTGTTGGAGGTAGCCAGTTCGTCCGCGCCCTGCATTCGGTAGAGGGAGCTCTGAAACCCCTCCCAGTCGGACCACGTGCGGCCGTTGTCTTCCGAGAAGCGCCGGGTGTTGTCGTCGCTGTGGTCCGACTCGCGCTGAATGAACCGGGACTCGACCCGCCGCATGCCTGCGCCGACGTAGGATTGGGCTCGTACGACGCTCTGACCGGGACCGGGTGACTCCTCGTACAGCTCCTTCCTGATCTCGGGATGCATCGCTATGGGACTCTTGTCGGGGACGGTACTCCGCCCCGCTTGGGGGTGTCAGGAGCTGCCGCCCGGATCGCGACGCTTGAAAGGGGAGGGCCGATCCCGTACGGTCAGGGCCGATTCCCAATACATCAGCATCGATGTTCCAGGAGGTTCTCGGAATGAACAGAAGAACGCTTATCCTCATGCTCTCGGCCGCGCTGGTGGTATCGATCGCGCCGTTTGCGGTTGCCACCGGAGAAGGCGAGGCGGCGTCGGACGAACCGGTCACGATCACGATGTGGGTGCAGAACTACAACGGCACCGAGTCGCCGATCGAGGAGATCTCCACCATGTTCGCCGAGCTCTACGCTCAGGCCGAGGAAATGTTCAACGTCGACATCGTCGAGGAGTATCAGCTCGGCTACGGCGAGTACCGGGACAAGCTGGTCGCGACCGCGCAGGCGGATGCCCTGCCCGAGATCGTCAGCGTCGACAACTCGTGGTTTCCCGAGATGATTCGCCTCGGAGCGCTGCAGCCGCTGGACGATTTCTGGTCGGAGGCGGATCGAGAGGATTTCTTTCCCGGAACCATCAGCCATGCCATCGGGCCGGACGGCAAGATCTACGCGCTGTGGTTCTGGACCGACACCTATCTGATCTACTACCGCGCGGATCTGTTCGAGGCGGCAGGCATCGATCCGTTGCCGGTCGATCGAGCGCTCACGTGGGATGAGTTCACGGAGACGGCCATGAAGCTCAACACAGGCGACGTGACCGGCTTCATGTTCCCGGCCGCGCGGTGGGCCGGCGCCAGCACCGGAATGCTCGGGATGTTCTGGGGCCAGGGCGGACTCCTGTTCGATGACGCGGGAGACTTCGTGCTCGACGATCCGGACAACCGCCAGGCCATGATCGACGTGCTGCAGTGGTACCACGACCTGATCTACACGCACGGCGTGTCGACCAGGGAGTCGGCCGACTGGAAGGGCGGAGCTCCGCCGCAGGCGTTCCTGGACGGCAAGGTGGCGATGTACCTCGGCGGCACGTGGCAGGTCGGAGCGATCGCCGACGGCGCTCCCGCCATCTACGAGCACCTGGCGGCCGGGTTCCTGCCGCAGGAAGCCGGTGCGAATCCGGCTGCCCGCAACGGCGGCTACGGATACGGAATCGCCACCGACGATCCGGTGAAGAAGGAGAAGGCGTGGCAGGTGCTGGAGTTCATCACCAGGGCCGACGCGATGGCGCAGAACGCCAGCGCGATCAGCTCCTTCCCGACGCGCAAGAGCGCGTTCGACTCCGCCACGTACCGGCCCTCGCCGATCTCCCCCGCGGCGCTCGGACAGTTGGACTCCGCGCGCCCGACGCCGAAGTCGCCACTCTGGTCGACCCTTGACGAGCTGCTGCAGATCGCGATCAACAAGGTCTCGCTCGATCTGGCGACTCCCGAGGAGGCCACGGACGAGATGATTCAGGGCATGCGGTAGCCCCAAGACCGTCGCCTGCGGCTCCGCTCTTGGCTCATCCCCACCTTCGCTGCGCAGTCCGTGGGACCTGCCGCTCGTCGCGGCAGATCCCTCAGACTGCTGGCGAACGGGTTGAACAGGGGCTGCAGGCCCGGCCGCGTGTGCATCGGCCCTCATAACCTTCAATGCTCCGCAGGCTCGGACGCAGGACGCCGCGCGCGCTGGTTCTCCTGGTGGCGATCGTCGTCACGATCGCTCCGCTGCTGTGGGTCGCGTCCACGTCGATCAAAACCGAAGCGGACCTGTACGCGTACCCGCCGACGATCTTTCCGGCCGAGCCCACGTTCGAGTGGTATCCGTTCCTCGTACGCCGCGGCTTCGTGCAGGCGATCCTGCGCAGCTGCCTGGTCTCCTTCATGGCGACGCTGATCGTCCTGGGGCTGTCCGGCTTCGCGGCCTACGGGTTTTCACGCTACCGGTTTCGCGGCAAGGAGCTGGCGCTCCTGGCCGTGCTCGGCACGCAGATGCTGCCCGGGGTGATCAACATCATCCCCCTCTATCAGATGATGATCGCCTTCGGCCTGCTGAATACGCTGGCGGCGGTGTACCTGATTCTGGCGGCCATGAACGTCCCGCTGGCGGTGTGGATGCTGAAGGGCTTCTTCGACTCGATTCCGGTCAGCCTGGACGAGTCGGCGCTGGTCGACGGCGCGAGCCGGCTCTACACCTATTTCCGCATCGTCGTGCCGCTGGCCTCGCCGGGCCTGGTCGCGGCGGGCGTGTTCACGTTCCTGTTCTCGTGGAACGAATTCATCATTCCGCTGACCATGACCTCCAGCTCCTCGAAGCGGCTGGCCACGGTGGCGCTGTACCTGTTCAAGACGCCCCATGAGACCAACTGGGCCGGCATCGCCTCCGGCGCGATGCTGATGATGGTGCCGGTCGTGCTGCTGTACCTCTCCTTCAACCGGTATTTCGTCACCGGCTGGCGGGGCGCGGTGAAGGGCTGATCCCGGCGATCACATGAACCCGCTGGCGCGATTCCTCAAGCGCAGGGAACACCTCGTCTTCATCCTGCCGATGGTGCTGTACGTGGCTGTGATGAGCGTGTTCCCGGTGGCCAAGTCGTTCCAGTTGAGCCTCACCGACAAGGACCTCCTGAGCCGGGAGCCGGGCAGCTTCATCTTCCTGGAAAACTACCGGATCCTGCTGGAACAGCCGGTGTTCTGGCAGGTCCTCGGCAACACGGCCGTGTTCGTGCTCGGCTCCGTGGCGTTGCAGTTTCTCTTCGGATTCGGTCTGGCCCTGCTGCTGAAGCAGAACCGGCCGACCGTCGCGATCATCCGCGGCATCCTGCTCCTCACCTGGGTGGTGCCGGGCATTATCACCGGCTTCACGTGGCAGTGGATCTTTCAGAGCGAGCGGTACGGGCTGTTCAACTTCCTGCTCATCAGCGTCGGTCTGCCGCCGGTAGGGTGGTTCTACGAGTCGACCCCGGCGATGATCGCACTGCTGGTCGGCAACGTCTGGCGCGGGGTGAGCTTTCACATGATCGTGCAGCTCGCCGGCCTGCAGACCATCTCCGACGAGCTCTACGAAGCGGCGTACGTGGACGGCGCCGGCCGCTTTCAGTCGTTCCTTCGCATCACGCTGCCGCTGATGCGCTTCTCCATCCTGATAAGCTGGATCTACGGCTCGATTCTCACGTTCGGGGTGTTCGACATCGTGGAGACGCTGTCAGGCGGCGGGCCGGGGAGGGCCACGGAGACCCTGTCGCTGCATATCTACCACACGGCGTTCCGCCAGTACCGCATGGGCCGGGGCGCGAGCCTGTCGGTGATCATGTTCCTGATCAATCTGGGACTGACCCTGTTCTACATATCGCTTTTGCGCCGAACCGGCGACCGGTAGCGCCGTCAGGCAGCGGAGGGTCAGCGCAGGCGGTCGCCGAACTTCGGGACCTTGAGCTGCATCTCGGGCCGATGCAGGTTATAGAGATCGATCGCCTCGTACGGGTGGGAGAGGGCTGCCGCTTCGTCGAACTCCACGCCCAGGCCGGGCCGGTCGGGGATGTTCAGCCAACCGTCTTCGACCTCCATCGGGTTGCGGCACACCTCGAAGCGCCACGGCTCCGGCGGGAAATGCTCCAGCACCAGGAAGTTGGGAACGCACGCGGCGAGCTGCACCGCCGATGCGTAGGACACTTCGCCATTGGCGTTGTGCGGTGCGAATGCCGCGTAGTGGGCATCGGCGATGGCCGAGATCTTGCGCGCCTCCAGCATGCCGCCGCAGTGCGACATGTCGGGCTGAACGACGTCCGCACCGCCCCGCTCAAGCAGCTCCCGGAAGCGGAAGATCGTGAACAGGCGTTCGCCGGTGGCCACCGGGATGTCGATCTTGCGCCGCACGTACGCCATCGCGTCGGTGTTCTCGTGCGGAACCGGCTCCTCGAAGAAGCTGATGTTGAATTGTTCGACCGCCTTGGCCGCGCGGACCGCGTTGCCGACGGTGTTGAAGATGCCGTTGCAGTCGATATACAGGTCCACGTTCGGTCCCAGTGCCTCCCGCAGCGCGCCCACCACCTCGACGCCGGCGTTCAGGATGTCGTTCTCCAGGCGGTGAAAGTCGATGCCGGGACGGCCGCCCCACGGGTTGAACTTGAGGCCCTTGGCGCCGAGCGCCACCACCTTCCTGGCCGCGGCCACGAACTCCTCCGGGCTCATGCCCTGCCGATACCAGCCGTTGGCGTACAGCTTGACGCGGTCGCGCGTGCGGCCGCCGAGCAGGTCGTACACCGGCACCCCCAGCGCCTTGCCCTTGATGTCCCACATCGCGGTCTCGACGCCGGTGATGGCGCTGGTGAGCACCTCTCCGCCGGCGTAGAACGCCCTGCGGTACATCTCCTGAAAGTGGCGCTCGATGGCCGCGGGGTCCTTGCCGATCAGGTAGCGGGCAAGCTCTGTGACGGCCGACTCCACCGTCTTCGACTTGCCCTCCAGCGTCGCCTCGCCCACGCCGTGCACGCCGGCATCGGTCTCGATCTTCACGATCAGCCAGTTGCGCCAGCTTCCGCCCACCAGGAAGGTCTTTACCGCGGTGATCCTCATGCGTTCCATGCGCCGCCTACTCCAGGCCGAGCAGCTTCAGCGAGTCGCGGTGGATGATCCCGTCGATCACCTCATCGGGGACCCGCGGCAGCCGCGTGCCCTCGACCTGATCGTTGAACCGGCGGATCTTTGCCAGCGCCTCCCGCGGCGTCCACAGCGGGAAGTCGGAGCCGAACAGTAGCTTGTCGGTGACGCTCCACTCGCACATGCCGACCAGCGCCTCCCAGCCCTGCCAGGGCCTGACCCACACGCCGGAGATGTCCGCGAACACGTTGGGATGCTTGCGCAGCACGACGGCGCAGTCGCGCTGCCACGGGTGGGACATGTGCGCCATGATGTACTTCAGGTCCGGGAATGCTTGGGCGATCTCGTCGACCAGCAGCGGGTGGCTGTACTTGAGCATGGCGCGCGGATTGGGGTGCGTGCCGGTGTGCGAGAGCACCGGCAGCCCCAGCCGCTGCGCCTTCTCGAACATCGGGAAGTTGGTCGGATCGGACGGGTCGTACCGCCCCAGCATCGGGTAGATCTTGATGCCGCGCAGGCCGAGCTCGATGCCGTGCTCGATCTGCTCCATGTGATCGTCCTCCATCGGATCGATCGCCATGAAGCCGATGAGCTTGTCGGGATCGTGCCTGACCCACTCCGCGGTGAACTCGTTGGGGCTGCGCACGCCGGTGGCGACGCCCCTGATGCCGAACACGATCGCGCGGTCGACCACCGACAACTCCTCGTCGTAGCGCTCGGTGGTCAGCGGCTGCATCGGCGGATAGCCGGCGCGCTGGTCGGCTCGGTGCGCCGCGTCGCTGATGTGGTCGGGCTGCAGGCAGTGGGTATGGACGTCGACGATCACGGCATGCTCCTCGGCGAGGGATCGTCAGGGATGACGGTCGCCTTCGGGGGCGGCACCGGCCATCACCGACCGGCCGAGGCTACTTCGGCGCCGAAGTCGGGTAAAGCGTCTCAGGGAACGGCCTCAGGAGAGGGCTTAGGAGAGCCGGTCGAGCTCGGCGCGAAGCGTCCCGCCTTCTTCGGTGCGCAGCCAGTTGGCCAGGATTCCCAGGTCGGTGCCCATGGAGAAGTGGCGGACGCCCAGGTCCAGGTAGAAACGCGCCTGATCGGGTCTCTTTATCTCCGCGCGCGGCTGCACGCCGGCTGCCAGCGCCGACTCGATGATCCGCAGCTCGGCGTCCACCTTGATCATCGCGCCCATGTCCGGGAACAGCTCCACCGCGCGGCCTATGCCGTCCAGGTCGTGCAGGTCGAACGGCGCCTCCTCCGCGACGAACTCGACGTAATCGAAGGCCCCCCGCTGCGCCCCACGAGCTCGTAGATCGCCGGCCAGGGGCTGATGACATGCGTGCCGAGCGAGGGCTTGCCGACCCGCAGGAGCTCACGCAGGTGGTTGTGCCGCATGGGGTCAAGCCGTCAGCGTTCGGATCTTGGCGAGAGCGTCCAACAGGGTGTCGGAAGGCAGCGGGCAGACGGGTCGGTCACGCTACCAGATCTCGCGTCCGGTGCGCGTGCCCGTCCCGATTTCGGCATGCAGATTGGTGGCGTCGATGCCTGCAAGCAGGTCGTCGAGGTCGTAGTGAGGCGATTGGGTTCGTTCGACGATCAGCCTGCCCTCGCGCAACTCGATGTCGACGGTTGTCCCGGCCGCGACGTTCGCACCGGCCGCGTGTGGCCTCGGAATGCGGAGTGCAAGGCTGTTGCCCCACTTCTGAACCATGGCCTTCATCGCTTGCTTCTCTACCGCGTATCTACATGGAGCATACCTCGGTCGGGGCGCGGGTGCCGAGATGCGACGCTCCTGATGCTGTTCCTGGCTCGTGCCGGCCGATAGACTCCCGCAGATTCTCCTTATCGCCAGACAGGCAGGTCACACGAATGAGCGCTTCCCAGAACCAACCTGACGCTACCTCGCTCAACGCGGTCGAGCGATTCCGCCGGCGCATGGACGACGGCCACGTCTGCCTGGGCATGAGCATCACGCTGCCGGACCCGATCGTCAGCGAGGTCGCGGTGGAGGCCGGCTACGACTTCGTCTGGATCGAGAACGAGCACTCCTACCAGACCACGCGGGACGTGATGGCGCACATCCTGACGGTGCGCGGCACCGGCGTGGCTCCGGTGGTGAGGGTGCCCGTGAACGACCCGGCGGTGATCAAGCCGTACGTGGACATGGCGCCTGCCGCCATCGTCGTGCCGCTGATCCGGTCCGCCGCAGAGGCGGCCGCCGCCGTGAAGGCGTGCCGCTATCCGCCGGCCGGGGTGCGCGGCTTCGGGCCGATCCGCAACATGGGGCACGGCAGGCTGGAGTTCGACGAATACCTTGAGCAGGCCGCGCGGCAGGTGATGGTCATCGTCCAGGTCGAGCACGTCGACGCGGTCGACGACCTGGACGCGCTGCTGGACACGCCGGGACTGGACGGCATCTGCCTGGGCCGCAACGACCTGAGCGGCTCGGTCGGCAAGCTGGGCCGTTACGACGACCCGCAGGTGCGCGGCATGATCGACACCCTGCTCGACAAGTGCGCCGGACGCGACCTCTACCTTGGCGCCTCCCTCGGCCCGGACTGGGACTCGATCAAGGAGTGGACCTCCCGCGGGATGCGCTGGTTCGGCGTCGGCGACGACATCGACTACCTGGTCGGCGGCGCGCGGCAGACGATGGCCGAGTTCCGCGCGGCCATGAGCGAGCTCGGCCGGGAGTGAGCGGAGCCCGCGGGCGGGCGCCGGCTACACGCGGCCCGGGAAGGACCTGCCCCTGACCTGCCGGAACGCCGGCACCTTCGGAGCGTCGTCGACCGATTGGTCACGCCACGAGTTGGCGCGCATGTAGTGCACGGCGTACCCCCGGCGCCGGGTGCCGGTGCGGTTGGCTCCGCTGCGGTGCAGCACCAGGCTGTGGTGGAAGCTCACATCGCCCGGCCGCAGCGGCACCTCCGCCACCGGCCACGGGTCGCTGCCGAGCTGATCGATGAAGGGCTCCAACCGCTCCTTCCGCACCATGCCCCACCGGTGGGTTCCTGCGGCGAAGTTCAGGCAGCCGTTCTGGCTCGTCGCCTCGTCGATGGCCGTCCAGGCGGTCACCAGGTCCATGGGAAAGATGTCGCGCCAGGACGCGGAATCCTGGTGCCACGGCTGCTCGCTGCCGGTGCGGGGGCCCTTCATGAACAACTGGTCGTTGTAGAGCTTGATGTCGTCGGTGCCCAGCAGGTCCGCGACCATGTCGACGATCGCCGGATGGCATGCATGGCGCCAGAACACCTCGTCCCGGCACGCGACGGCGGAGAGCTTGCGCACGGACAGCACCCGATCCACCACGGGCGCCTCTCCCCGCCGGAATGGCCCTTCGAGCTGGACGCGTTCCGCGGGGATATGACTGACGTGCCCTGCCGCCACCCGATCGGCGTAGTCGGCGAGCTCGGCAACCTCCCCGGCGGAGACCACGTCGTGCACGGGGAGAAAGCCATCGACCTTGAACGACGCAATCTGCTCGGCCGACAGGCGCCTGGGCACACGGCGATGGTAGCAGAGACGGTGCGTCGTCTGCCTCCGAATCGGCTATGCTGTCGCCAGAGGATCGATGCGCATCTACATCGTCAGGCACGGCGAGGCCGAGTTCGCGGCCTTGGGATCGTCCGACGCCAGTCGGCAACTCACCGCGAAGGGAAAGCGCCAGGCCGAGCGCGTCGGCGTCGCCCTGCGCGTGCTGGATGAAATCCCGGCCGTGGTCCTCACCAGCCCGCTGCCGCGGGCGCGGCAGACCGCCGAGCTTGCCGTGAAGGCCATGGCCGACAAGCGAAGCCGCCCACCGATCCGTGTGCTCGACCGCCTGGCCCCCGGGGCCTACGCCGGTGACGTGCTGGCCGCGATCCCGGCGGAGGCGCAGTCGGTGATGCTGGTGGGCCATCAGCCCACGCTGGGCGCGCTGGTCGGGGCGCTGATCGGAGGCCTGCACGCCGCCCCGATCGATCTGTCGACCGCCTCGCTGGCCTGCGTGGAGACCCCCGGTGCTCCGTCCCCCGGCGCCGGCGAGCTGGAGTACTTCCTGCGGCGCGGCGTCATCTCGGCCCTCGCCAGGAAATCCTGAGGCTACGCCCATGACGGCCGCCATGCCCGTTGAGCATCTGGCCCCGTACCGTGAGGCGAACCCGTTGCAGCGGTTCGCCGAACCGGTCGAGGTCGCGCGCTGCATCCTGTTTCTGGCAAGCGACGACGCGTCGTTCGTGACCGGATCGGTCATGGTTGCCGATGGCGGACATACGACCAAATAGAGCGGTCCTTGCAGCCGACCCCAGGCTGGCGGTACGGCTGCGCCGCCTGCTCGTCACCGACTGGGAATATCTGCTGATTGTTGCGCCAGTCGTCGCCTTCTACGTGGTATTCGCCTATGTGCCCATGTGGGGCGCGATCATCGCCTTCAAGGACTTCGGGTTCGGGGACACGATCGGCTCCGCGCCTTGGGTGGGACTCAGATGGTTCAAGGAGTTCTTCGAGTCCTTCTACTTCTGGAGGCTGATTCGCAACACCGCGCTGATCAACGTCCTGTCGCTGGTGTTCGGATTCCCGGCGCCGATCGTGTTCGCGCTGGTCGTCAACGAGCTGCGCATCCGCTGGTTCAAGCGGTCGCTGCAGACGGTGAGCTACATGCCTCACTTCATCTCCACGGTGGTCGTGGTCGGCATGATGTACAACTTTCTCGGCGTGACGCACGGCTGGGTCAACAACCTGTTCGATCACTTGGGGATGGAGCGGATCAACTTCTTCCTCGAATCCCGATACTTTCGTTTTCTCTACGTCAGCTCCGGCGTGTGGCAGACCTTCGGCTGGAGCTCGATCATCTTCATCGCCACGATGAGCTCCATCGACGCCGAGCAGTACGAAGCGGCGGTCATCGACGGTGCATCCCGCACGCGGCAGATGCGCCACATCACGATACCGGGAATCATGCCGACCATCGTGATCATCCTGATCTTCACGATCGGCAACATGATGAACGTCGGTTTCGAGAAGATCATCCTGATGTACAGCCCCGGCATCTACGAGGTGGCGGACGTCATCCAGAGCTACGTCTACCGGCGGGGGTTGATCGACTTCGACTACAGCTTCTCCGCCGCGGTGGGCCTGTTCAACTCCGTGATCAACCTTGCACTGCTGGTAGGAGCGAACTACCTGGCGCGGCGGGTTGGCGAGACGAGCCTGTGGTGATTCGCGTGCATCAGGCAGGGTGAGCGAGGCGCGCATGGCGATCCAGAACCGCGAACCGGGGCTCGACATCGCCGTATGGAGCATCGCCGTCGTGGCGCTGCTGGTCACGCTGCTGCCGTTCCTGTACGTGCTGTTTCTGTCGGTCTCCACGCCGGAAGGGGTGTTCTACAACGAGGTCATGTTCCTGCCGGATCGCATCTACCTGAAGTCGTACGCCGACATCTTCGAGCGCTCGCGGATCGCCACGTTCTACTTCAACACGGTCTGGATCGTCACCATCGGCACTGCAATCAACCTCGTGCTGACCTGTCTGGCCGCCTATCCCCTGTCGCGCCGCGACTTCCGCCTGCGCAACGTCTTCATGGCGTTCATCGTGTTCACGATGTTCTTTCACGGCGGCATCATTCCCTTCTACATAGTCGTTCGGAGCCTGGGTCTGCTGAACAGCCGCTGGTCACTAGTGCTGCCGTTCGCGGTGTTCGCGTGGCACATCATCATCACGCGCACCTACTACCAGTCCGCGATTCCCGACAGCCTGCAGGAGTCGGCGCTGATCGACGGGGCCGGCAAGCTGCGCATTCTCATCAGCATCGTGGTGCCGCTGTCGAAGCCGGTTCTGGCAGTCGTCGCGCTGTGGACCGCCGTGAACTTCTGGAATACCTACTTCTGGGCGCTGGTCTTCATCCACGATCCCAACAAGCAGCCGATCCAGCTCTTCCTGGTCAAGCTGCTGGTGCAGGGACAGGGGCGGGAGATGGGATTGATCGGCGCGGAGGAATCATTGGCCACGCGCAGCGGCGCTGCCGAGCAGATGAAGTACGTGGCGATCATCGTCACGATCGCGCCGATCCTTGCGATCTATCCCTTTCTGCAGCGCTACTTCATCAAGGGGGTGATGATCGGCGCCCTCAAGGGGTAGTAAGCGTCAGCGTATTGACCGAGAACGGCGGCAGCGTGACTTCCACTACGGCACCTTCGGCGGTTACGGGCCCTCTCTCGATGCGCACGCGGTCGGGACACGAGGCATCGTTGTAGTCCCGCACGGTTCGGGAGGTCAGCGTGGCGAGCTCCGCCTGCGCCGCACCCCCGAGGGCTGGAATCGAGACCGCCGCACGGACTTCCTCGGTGAGGTGACGGTTGGTGACGCTGAGCACGGTGGTGGCGCCGTCGGGGTTCAGGGAGGCAGACGCGGACAGCAACGGGAGCGGCGCCAGGTCGGCCACGGCCGGCCCGCCGGCGAAGTCCTGTTCGCGTCCCGCCTCGCGTCCGGCGATCCTCTCGCACTCAAGCCGCACCGCCACGGACGTGTTGCCGTGGTGTGCGCGGTACAGGTCGAACACGTGATAGGTGGGCGTTCGCCATAGGCGCGGCCCGTCACACCGCAGCAGCAGGTGGATCCAGTGCGACGCCATGGAGACGCTGTCCAGCCGGCGGTGGAACACGTCGAGCATGCCGGCGTGCGCCACCGCGTCGCGCATGGTCTGGCGGTGTAGCGAGTGCCGGGTGCCCCACTCCAGGAATGCCAACTTGATCGCGGGCATGCCGACGTCGGTGCGATCGATCCAGTTGAGGCCCCGCAGATCGCTGCCCCACGGCTTTCGATCACGGGTAAGCGCACGGATCAGCGCGATGCGCTCGTCGATTACGCCCTCCAGGCCGGCGGAGTTCTGCAGCACGCGGTAGTAGTCGGCGTCGCTGTAGTCGACCTCCGGGAAGCTGGCGCCGGTGTAGATGATCTGCCCCAGGTGATCGACCAGTGAGGAGCCGCCCAGGTTCGGCGTTCGGGCGTCGTCCAGCGTCTCGAACAGCGACCGGTTCCAGCCGTCGTCGCCGCCTGCCGCGATCAACTCGATCTGCGGGTCGATCAGGCGCGCCGGCAGGGCGAACTGCCGGTAGCGCTCCGCATACATGCGTGGGTCCAGGTCCAGCCAGCCGTAGACGTTCCAATACCTGACGCCGTAGGGCTCCGGCTGCCCGTGGGATCTGCGCAGCCGGGTCAGGGACGAGTCGCCGGAATAGTTGCAATACTCCAGCCACTGTCGCGATCCTTCCGGCTCCTCCTCGTTGCAGATCATCATCGGCTCGGCGCCGCTCATCCGGCAGAAGCGGACGAACTCGTCGGTGCCGAAGTCCATCGGCCATCTCAGCTCGACTGCCTCGAATGGCGAGCGTGCCCACCAGTTCACCCGCAGCGGCCGCTCCTGACGCGGTCCGACGCCGTCCTGCCAGCGGTAGAAGGTGCCGCCGATCGCGCTCAGGTAACCGATGGAGAGCGCACGAAGCGATTCGGTGGTGTCCACACGGACGCCGTCGTCGTTGGGGATCGGCTTCTCGCCAACCCAGATCAGGTCCTGAGTCTCGACGAACTGCGGCCCGCAGCGCACCCCGTAGAGCGACCGATCGATCACCCCTAGCCGCTCCTCGCCGTCGACCACGATCCGTGCGCGCTTCACCGCAGGGCCACCGTCAGCCGCGTCACCGAGTGAGCGGGAAAGCGGTGAGCCAGCCGGCCGGCGGCGACCGCAGCCGGCACCTCCCGGAGTTGCACGCGCTGCGGATCCTGGGCGCTGTTGAGCGCGGCCGGATCCTCGTGGGTGAGCAGCACGGCATTCACCTCGCCAGGCTCGGCGCCCGAAACCCGGAGCTCGCTCTCCACGTCCCGGTCCCGGTCACCGTTGACCACGGTCACGGTCAGGGTCGCCGCCTTCACCGATGCCGAGGCCTGGAGCTGCGGGATGGGCACGGTCGCCTCCTCGTCCGCCACCGTCGACGTGGTGGCCGACGCGATACGCGCGGCTTCCGGCACCTCTGCCCGCGTGCGCACGCCGGTGCCGCCCTGGTGCGGTGCGTACAGTTCGAACACCAGACCCGTCGGCGTGGTGATCAGCGCGCCGCCCGCCGTCTCATCGACCTCGAAGGCGTGATGGATGCCGTTGATCATGTCGCTGAGGCAGGCGAAGCGCACGAAATCGCAGTTGCCGTTGAAGACGTTGAGGGTGGTGGCTGCCGCCAGGGCGTCCCTGACCGTGTCCTTCTGGCGCAGGGAGAGCAGGTTCTCCTCGATATAGGAGGTGTCGTGCATGCAGCCCCACTCGTTCAGGCCGACTCCCATCCGCGGGTTGAAGGACTCCTCGAACTCCTCCCGCTTGTCATCGATCCACTCCTGGAAGCCCAACCCGTAGGCTATGGCGCGGTACCACTGCTCGGTGTCGAACCGGGTCGACGGTCCGGTCTTGCCGTAGCGGATGTAGCAGAGCGCATCCACGCCGGGGTTGAGGTTGTTCCACGGAGCGGGCACGTAGTCCATCCAACGGTACTCGCCGCGCTCGCGCCAATTGCGAAAGAAGCGGCGGGTGCCGTCGGCGCGGTCGACCCGTGCGACCCGCACCGGGTTCGTGTCGAAGAACGGCATGAAGCCGAAGTACCGGCGCACCTGTGCGGCATACTCCTCGGTGGTAAGGTAGCCGCCCTGATTGTTCAGGTACCAGTAGCGCGCCCGGAACGGTTCCGCGCGCCCGTTCGAACGGCGTTCTCTGGTCAGGTCGGTGTCGTATGGACAGTTGCAGTACTCGACCCAGTGATGGAAGTCGGCGACGCTGCCGTAGCAGAGTGACACGCCCAGGTAGGGCTCGGCGCCGACGCGCTCGCATACGTGCAGGAACTCGTGCGTGCCCATGGCGTTGTCTTCGGGCGCGAAAGCCATGTCGTCGCAGCCCGGGAACCACTTGTTCGCCTTGCGCAGCGGGCGCCCTGCGCGCGGGCCGATCCCGTCCCGCCACTGGTAGTATTCGGCCTGATCGCCGGCCGGCCACTGCAACATGCCGATGTGAGCGCGACGCATCGCCTCGATGAGATCGGTGCGGAATCCGCTTTCGTTGGGGATCGGTGAGGCGGCCTCCACCATCCCGTAGCAGCAGCTCGAGAACAGGCACCCGTATAGGTGCGGACTGATGGTGCCGATCGGGTCATTCGTATCGACGTGGATGACGTTCACAGCGGGTCTCCCCCGTTCGGGCGGCTGTGCCGGAGTGACGGGCGTGGAGAAACGGCCGCTCCTCCACGCCCCCTACGCAGCGGTGAGTCGACGGCCCGTCAGTAGATGTCCTTCACCTTGCGGTCGAAGTGCGCCTGGTTCACGGCCAGCGCGGCTTCGATCTGCGTTCCGGCGATGCGGTTGACCTGCGCGACGTAGTCGTCCCAGGCGCTCATCGGCTCCTGTCCGGTGATGAACTTCGCGGTCATCTCCGCGACGTAGTCCCCGAACGCCTTCTGAGCGGCGCTGACGACATCCTTGTCGGCCTGGTTCAGCGACCAGACGATGTGCACGTCGTGTCCCCAGCCGTTGTCGCGGACCAGCTTCTCGAACGCGCGGAAGTCCTCGTAGAGCGGCTCGGTATCGATCCGCTGCGAGTCCATGATGCTGTAGCCCTCAGCCGGCAGGCGGCCCAGGGGTGAGCCCAGGGCGGTCATGCGCTCGCTTGAGGCCAGTTCGGCGTACGGCCGGTTGCCGCAGTGCTCGCAGATGCCGATCACCTTGTAGATGCCGTCCACGACCTCGTAGTGGACCCCTTCGATGCCCATCTCGCGGGTGATCGGAAACTCGGTATCGCCCAGCATGTAGTCCACGGCGCGCACCGCGGCGTCGATGTTCTTGCCCGCCTTGGCCAGATAGGTGGTGAAGAACGCCGTGCCCCAGGTGCTGTAGACCCGGTCGCTGCCGTCCCAGACCGAGCTGGTCGGATCGGGCACGATGTGATACAGCGCGTCCGGGTCGATCAGCCGCAGTTGCCCGATCAGGTTGGCGCCGTTGACCGGCCAGTTGTTGATGGCGCCGACCGTGTTCTCGACCGCCTTCGTGTTGAACTTGGGTGAATCGACGTTGAAGATGTCGGGGTCGAACAGCCCCTCGCGATACATGGTGCCGATCCAGTCGATCATCGCCCGGTAGCGGTCGCTGGTCGGTGCGAAGTAGACCTCGCTGCCTGCCTCCACCCCGTAGTTGATGTCCGTCCACGGGAAGTGATTGAAGGTGTCGATGCCGAACGAGGTCAGCCACATCCGCGGGAAGCCGGCCGACATGAAGTTGGTCCAGCCGATCTCATCCGCCTTGCCGTTGCCGTTCGGGTCGCCTGACACCACGGCTCTTAGGTAATCGGCGAACTCGTCGACCGTCTTTGGGTCTTCGCTGATGCCGAGCTGGGGATACCAGTCCGATCGCGTGTAGAGCACCCATTTGAGCTGCCGCGGGAAACCGAGGGTGACGGTGTTGAGGTTGATGATCTGCCCTTCGTGGCTGATCTCGTTGAGGTAGCCCCGATATTCCGGCTTTGCCAGCTTGGCCTTGACCAGCGGCATCTTCCCCACGTCGATCATCTCCTGGAACGGGATGATCACGCCCTTCTGAGCCATCTCCTGCGCGGTAATCCCCTGCGGGGTAGCGGTGAAGAGGTCCGGCATGTCGCCGCCGGCGGCGATGATCAGGGCGAGCTGCTGAGCGAGATCGGCAAGCGGGACGAGCCTCCAGTCGAACTCGATGTTCAACCGTTCCTCCACGAACTCGATCACCGGCTGCGGCCCCAGGATGCTCAGCGAGGCATCGTCGTTCTCCCAGGTCATGACGACGACGGGGTCCGGTGCGGCATCGGCGGACTCGCCCTGGCTCGCGGCGAATCCCGCCATCGGTGCCAGGACCAAGAGCGCACACAGGAATCTGGTTCTCATCACGTTCCTCCTTCAATAGAGACGTTACGAGTAACCGACACGGATAGCACGGGCGTGGCACCCGTGGCAACAGACTTCCCGACGTGCTGATTCGCATGGTACGGCAGGTTTGATCACGAACGGGCGATGTGGTACACAGCGACGGACCGGGGAGGGTCTATGACACAGACGCGACTGACCGAGCAGCAGAAGGCGTTCTTCGCCGACTTCGGGTTTCTGCAGTTCCCCGGCCTGTTGGCCGACTGCATCGACGAGATCATCGACGAGTTCGAGGCGGTCTGGACGCGGCACGGGGGCGGCCATCACGGCAAGCCCCACGACGGCGAGCGCCGCTCCTGCATCGTCCCCTTCATCGACCAGAGTGAGTTGCTGTCGGCGCTGATCGACGACCCGCGCATCCACGACATCGCCGCCGACCTGTTGGGCGAGGACTTCAACTACGCCGGCAGTGACGGCAATTACTATGCCGGCGACACCCACTGGCACTCGGACGGCTGGAACATGGACGGACCGCGGTCGATCAAGATCGCCCTGTACCTCGACCCGCTGACGCGGGATACCGGAGCGCTACGGGTCATTCCGGGCAGCCACCGGCCCGGCGACGTCTACGCCGACGCGCTGCAGGAGCAGGTCCGGGAGAGCGAGTCGCTGTGGGGGATCGAGGGTCCGAACGTGCCGGCGTATGCGCTGGAGACACAGCCGGGGGACGTGGCCTGCTTCAACCACAACACCAAGCACGCCTCCTTCGGCGGCAGCCCGCGGCGGCGGATGTTCACGATCAACTGCCACGCCCGCTATCCGGACGAACGCATGGACGGGTTGCGGGAGCGCATCGACAGCTTCGCGCGTTTCTGGCTGGACCGCGTGTACGGCGAAACGATGGTGCGCACCGCCGGTCCCGAGCGCATGGTCCACCTGGAGCAGATCATGGCAAACGACGGGCACTTGGCCGAGCTGTCGCGCCGCAAGCGCGCGGAGATGACCGAGCCTTCGCGAAGCTGAGCCGCCCGGCGCTTCGTACGAGGCATCATGATCGGGTCCCTGAAAGGGTAGATCGAGTCCGCGGCTCGCTCAGGGGAAGAACCGAGGCAGCAAGTCCCTCGACGCTGCCAGCAGCTCGTCGAGCATGGCTTCGGCCTTTCCAGGCTCGATCGCCATCTCGTCGACGAGCAGGGCCTGCATGGCCTTGCCGCGGTCGCCGGTGACCGCAGCGTCGGCGACCAGCTCCTGCCATACGAATCGCTTCTCCAGAATCCCCTTCAGCACCAGCGGCGCCTCTCCCATGATGAGTGCTCTGGCGCCGCCGGTCTCGGTCACCGCTTCGACCTCGACTTCTGCCGTGGCGGGCAGGTTCCCGATCGCACCTCCGTTCGCCATGTTGACGATGCAGATCATGCGCTTGCCCGTGGCCATGGCAGCGATGATCTGAACTGGCCCTTCGTCGCTGCGCGAGTCTTCCTTCTGCTCCGGCAGCTCCGTTTCGGCGAGGAGCTTCCGATAGTCCGCCAGGAACGACTGCCGCAACTCCTCGGTCGGAGGCTCTTTGGCAGGCATGGGGTCGGAGGCGCTGAAACCGTGGCGTCGCGCCGAGTCGGCCATATTGTAAGGCAGGTCGTCCTGGCTGCGGGCGTGTGTCGCGAACGGATAGAACTCGAGCGCGTGGCCATCGTCTGGGTAGACGATGCGATGTCCGTAGCTCCGCGAGAGGGCCGCGGTCAATGCATGGTCGATGGGAGGCTCCCTGTCACGCGTGCGTTGCATCAGCTCGGGAAGCACGTCCCTGCCGCGATGGTCGACGCGCGTAAACCAGTGGTAGTGATTGGTGCCGATCCACGTGCACTCGAGCTCTTCGGCGGGCAGCTCCAGCAGATCCGCGGCCGCGCTGATGCCACCCTGGACGCCGTGGCACAGCCCGTACGACTTGATGCCGGTGTACTTGTGCAACGCCCGCATGATGGTCGCCATCGGATTGGAGTGATTGAGAAACACCACGGCTGGACAGCGTTTCTCCATGCGTCTGCAGATGTCGATGTGGGCGGGAATGGAACGCAGGGCCATCATCATGCCGGCGGGACCGGCGGTGTCGCCGACCGCGAGCTGGATTCCGAACTTGGCGCAGATGTGCATGTCGGCGCTGTGGTAATACGAACCATGCACTCCACGAACCATCTCGGCACCGCTGCCCCCTATGGACGAAAGCGCGTAGTCCGCCCCGTCGACGGCTTCATCGGGGTCGGCCGTCGAGCTGATGTTCAGGCGCGCACCGGCGGCTTCGCTCAACCGCCGTCCGAGGTCCGCCATGCGCTCCGCCTTCTCGGGGTCGATGTCGTAGAGCACGACATCCGACTCGGCCAATTCTCCTTCCAGAGCCAGGTTTCCGAGAACGTTGCGGAAGTAGAGGCTGCCGCCCCCGAGGCACATGATCTTGATGGCTGGCATTACGGAGTCCTCCTGTGACGTTGCGCGCTCGGCCCCATCACCCTACCATCTTGGCGATGCCGAGCGTTCCCGCGGCGGAGATCGATCGCCGCGTGCATGCGGTCCAGGTCGAGCTTGTCCGCGAAGACTCGCCGGTCGACCTGCTGCTGGTCGTGCAGAAGGCGGATCTGTTCTATCTGAGCGGCACCCTCCAGCAGTGTCACCTGGCGCTGCCGGCCGAAGGCGCACCGCGCCTGTTGGTGCGCAAGGTGCGGGAGACCGCGGAGGCCGACTCCACGATCCGGGACATCGTCCCGCTGCGCAGCTTCCGGGAGCTTCCCGGTCACGTAAGGGACCTGTGCGGTGAGCCGCCGTGGCGGATCGGCATGGAGCTGGACGTGCTGCCGGTCGGACTCTGGCGCACCTACCGGGGCGTGTTCGGTGACGATGCGGAGATCGTGGACTGCTCGCCTGCGCTGCTGGCGGCACGCTCGCGCAAGAGTGCGTGGGAGCTCGACCAGTTCCGGGACGCCGCCCGCCTCCATCCGCTGCTGTTCGGCGACCCGCTCCGCCGGTTGCTGGCACGGGACGTCTCGCCCTACGACCTGCAGGCGCGGCTGGAGGCCGAGGCGCGCGCGCTCGGCCACTGCGGACTGGTGCGGCTGCGCGGCCTGGACGCGGAGACCGGCATCGGCATCGCGGTGAGCGGTCCGGACGGCGCGGTGGCGAGCAACTCGATGTTCCCGATCGGCGGCACCGGCCCGCACGCATGGGTGTCGCACGGCGGTACGCGCGCGCCGCTCCGGCGCGACGTGCCGGTCATCCTGGACTTCCTGATGAGCACCACCGGCTACCACGTGGATTGCTCGCGCATGGCCGTGCGCGGCGCCTTCCCGGAGCGGGCGGCATCCATCCTGGACCGGATCGGCGAGGTGCTGCGCGGCATCGAGAGCCGGCTCAAAGCCGGCGTGCGGCCGTCGGAGATTTACCGCTCGGCGGTCGACGAGGCCGCGGCGGCGGGGCTGGGAGAGGGCTTCATGGGGCCGCCCGGCTATCAGGTAAGCTTCGTGGGACACGGCGTGGGGCTGGAGGTCAACGAGCTGCCCGTGATCGGTCCGCGCTCGGACCGGCCGCTCGAGTCGGGCAACGTGGTCGCCCTTGAGCCCAAGTACACCGACCAGGAGTATGGCGTGATCGGAATCGAGAATACTTACGTCGTCACCGATGACGGCGCCGAGAAGCTGACCACCGCGACCGAAGCGGTCGTCGAGGGGTAGGCGCATGGTCTCCGTCGCGGTCCCGGCGCTGCGCGCCTACGTCGCCGAGCTGCTGCAGGCCAAGGGCACGCCCATGCACATCGCCCGTGTCGTCGCCGAATCGCTGGTGCTCTCCAACCGGCGCGGCCACGACTCGCACGGCTTCATCCGCGTGGCCCCGTACTGCGACTGGATCGATCGCGGCCGGATGGATCCCGCGGCGGAACCGGAGCGGGTGGTCGACGAACCGCACGTCGTGCAGGTGGACGGCCACTTCGGGTGGGGTCAGTACGTCGGCCGCGTCGCCACCGGCTGGGCGATCGAGGCGGCGCGCGGCGGGCACTGCGTGCTGACCATCCGGCGCTCCTCGCACCTGGGCCGCATGGGCGAGTTCATGGAGCAGGCGGCCGAGGCGGGGCTGGTCTGCTTCTCGTTCACGAACACGCACGGCGGCGGGCTGGTCACCGCCCCGCACGGCGGCTGCGAACGCCGCCTTTCGGCCAACCCGCTGGCGGCCGGCGCGCCGCTTCCGGACGGGCCGCCGATGATGATGGACATCGCCACCTCGTCGATCGCGGCCGGCAAGGTCCAGGTCGCCGTCGAGCGGGGCGAGACGTTGGCGCCAGGCCACCTGGTCGACGGCGCCGGGCAGCCTTCCACCGATCCGAAGGCGTACGCCGGTCGTGCGGATGGAACCGGGCCGCGGGGGGCGCTGCTGCCGTTCGGTGGGCACAAGGGCTACAGCCTGGCGATGTTCTGCGAGGTGCTGGCCGGGGCCCTGACCGGCGCCGGCTGCAGCACGACGGGCGTGCAGCGGGTGGCGAACGGGTTCCTGGCGCTGTTTCTGGATCCGGCCGCGTTCTGCGGCGAGGAATTCTACCGCGCCGAGCTGGGCGCGCTCATCCCGCACGTGAAGTCGTCACGGCTGATGGCCGGTCACGACGAGATCCTCTATCCGGGCGAGCCGGAGGCGCGCGCGGAGGCGGAGCGTGACGAGGCGGTGACGATCGAGCCGTCCACCTGGGAGCGCACCGCGAGCATCGCTCGCGAACTCGGGGTGACCCCGCCGGAAACCAGGGCGCCCTGACCGGCGCCGGGAACTACGGCCCGGCGGGACCGGTGAGAAACAGCACCGTGTCGCTACGCCCCGTGACGAGATAGTCCTCGCGACCGTCGCGATTCAGATCCTCAACCACGAGGTCGGACGCGACCTGGCGGAGCGGCAGCGTCCAGGCCGGCTCGAAGCCGCCGTCGTCCCGTCCGCGCACGGCGGCGATCCAGCTCTCCGCCGGATGCAGCAGACCGTCACGCCGCACGCCGGCGGTCAGCAGCACGACCAGGTCCGGCAGCGAATCGTCGTCCAGGTCGGTGATGGCGACCGCTCGCGACTCCAGCGCCGTGCCTTCCCGTGCCGGAAACGCGACCGGGGCAAGCCCAAACCCGTCCGCGTCCTCCGCCAGCATGACGGACAGCGTGCCGCCCGCGCCGTCGGCGCTGATCAGGTCCGTGAGCCCGTCGCGGTCCAGATCGGCCAACGCGATGTCCGCGCTGCCCCCGGAGACGTCGACGGCGGAGAACAGCAACGTTCCGTCCTTCGTGCGGGCGCTCAGGATCATCGGCACCACCGCTCCGCGGGTGGGGAGCTGCTGCAGCCGCCGGTCAGCGCCGGAATCGAAATGATCGCGCACGATCGCGAGCCTGCCTGCCGTCCCCAGGCCGGCCAGCACGATCTCCGGCCGGCCGTCTCCATCCAGGTCCTCGGCGCGCACGGCGTTTACGCGCGACATGCGGCCGTCCAGCGTGATCTGCGCCGGGTCTTCCCGGCCCGCGGTGCGCAGCAGCATGGCGGCGACCACCGCCGGACCGCCGTACCAGAAGCCGTAATCGGTCCGTCCGTCACCGTCCAGGTCCTGAGCGAACCCGGCGCTGACGGTCCCGTCGGCCGCGCCATCGGGCAGCGGCATGCGCAGGGTGGCCGGCCGCAGCCCGCCTCTCGCGTGCTGCAGGGCGATGACGAACGGCGTGTCCGGCGCCGGATACACGATGTCGGTCAGGCCGTTCCCGCGATCGACCGCCACGAAGGTCTCCGGGCCTTCGGGCGCCGGAATCACGGGGCCGCCCGCATCGCTCCAGTCCGCCGTACCGAACACGACGAACAGCTCTCCCCGTCCGTTGGCGGGACGGGTCAGGACCAGCACGTCGGGCCGGTCGTCAGCGTCCATGCGGGCGATGCGGACGGCAACGCCCGAGCCGATGCCCAGGGACACGCGCGCAAGCGCCGGTGGCAGGGCATCCGACCAAGCGATCGTCTGGGCGATCGGGGCGGCCGTCGCGTTGCCGGCGATCCGTTCGATGCCGTCGACGATCTGGCGGATCGAGGCTCCCGTCCGGCCGAGAGCGATCTCCAGGCCCCGGACGGCGTCGGTGCCCCGCGCGCGGTCCAGCGTGAGGCGTTCCTGCCAGCGGTACGCGGTCGGCTCCATCGGGACGCCAGGAACCGACATCTCGATCTCCAGATCGAGCGTGACGCCGCCGTCGCCGCGAGAGTCGAGCCCCGGAGCCGCTTCCCGGATCGACAGGAGCGCGCCCTGAGCCACGGAGCCGGGGTTCGCGGACCCGGTGGTCGAGCCCGGCAGCACGGCTCCGATTGCTGCGGTCAGGCTCGTTCGGTAGCCGCGCAGGCGCAGCGGCCGGCCGCCTCCCACGTCGTGCACGGTGACGTCGTCGTCGATGGACGGAGAGATCGACACGGTGACGGGTGCATGGCTGAGCGCCCGCGCGTCGGGGAAGGCCCGGGGTGAGCACTTCGGCCGTTCTGCCACCGCTACACGCGGCGAACATCAGCGAGGCCGCGACGCACGTGGCCTTGGCAACCCGCGCCGAACGCAGGCGGCTCAGACCCACTCGAAGGCGAACAGCTCGGCCGCGCGCAGCGTGACGTGCAGCATCACCGAATCGTCCGGCCCGACGCCGAGGTCCGTGCCGGTTCGCCAACGCACCACGGCCGACGGATGATCGCCCGAGATGCGCACGCAGTCGTCGACCCCACGGCCGTCGACCGGCACGGCCTCGCGGTCGGGCAGCCGGTCGGTGCCGTCGGCGATCTGCCCCTCGGCCCGCAGCAGGCCAACCCGGACCTCTCCCGACTCCCCGGTGCGCACGTTCAGGCGCAGCTCGCGGCCGGCGGGCCGCATGGGAAAGGTGAACACCTCGCCCTGCCGGTCGGCCACCAGCGCCGACAGCCGGTCGCGGGGCCACACCGCCCAGCCGCTCCGGATGTCGTCCACCACTTCCGGCCAGCGCGGGTACTTGTGCGGGTAGCGGGTGCCTGCGTAGGGGACGCCGATGCGGTCCTTCGGGAGCTCCACCAGGTTGCGCGAGGAGTACAGGAAGTACCCGTCCCAGGTCCCGGCCTGGCCGGGCCGGATCACCGGGCCGCCCGGGACCTCCTTCCAGATGATCCCGTCGGTGCTGGAGTAGAGGCGGATGTCCGATTCCTGCGTCCAGCGCTCGTAGAACATCGGGAACATCAGGTGGTAGTCGGGCAAGCCCGGGTAACTCGTGCGGCCGTTCGTGTAGATGTCGACCGTGGGATTGTCGAGCGGCACCTCCAGGCACGGCATGACCGGGTCCCAGTGGCGGAAGTCGTCGGACTCGGTGCGGCCGACCGAGCGGCGCTCGTCGTTGTACCAGCGGGTGTAGAACACGTAGCGGCCCAGGCGCTCGTCGAAGTAGATGGCGCTGTCGGTATCGCTCATGTGGATGAGCAGCGGGTCGGGAAGCGCCGTCCAGGCAAGGCCATCCGGCGATACGGCTCCGTACACGCACATCACCTTGCGGGCGGGATGGATGCGCCAGTCGCGGTAGCGCGGATGGACCGCGCAGTACTCGCGGTAGATCGCCTCCCACTTCTCGCGCGGCGCGCGCGCGGTCCAGACCGTCTTGTAGCGCTCCGCGGGCGGTCCGTGGTCGTCGCGGAAGAAGCCCGAGCCCATCAGCTTGAACTGGCCGCCGGTGTCGATCGGGCACTCGGCTGCCGTCCGCCAGGCGAAGCCGTCGTCGGATTCGCGGCAGACAATGCTCACGCCGCCGAGCGTCTCCGGCCCCTCGGGAGTGACGAGCTTCCATGAGCGGTATCCGCCTTCTTCCCGGACCACGGTGCCGCCGAAGTTGACAAGCCCGTCGTCCGGACCGAGCTGCTCGGCCGGCTGCGCCTGCAGGCGCACGCCCCACGGCAGGAAGCGCGCCTCGGGGACGAGCCTGCGGAACGGCGGCGCCGGCGGGCTGCCGAGCTTTTCGCCGCCGGGATCGCGCCACACCACGTCCCCGCAGCGGATGTGGCGGAAGTCCGTGAACAGGTACGTTCGCTGTGCGTCGCTCATCGCGTGCCTCCCTGGTCCTCGCCCTGTGCGAACGAAAAGGGCGGCCCTCGGCGGGCCGCCCTGTATTCCGGCTGTTTCGCCGGCTCCGGCGCGAAGTGCGCGCTACTTGGTGCGCGCGTACGCGGCGTTGTAGATCTCCTCGTAGCGCTCCAGGCCCAGCGCCCGAAGCTGGCCCTGGAAGTCGTCCCACTCGGCCATGTCGACCTGGCCGACGATCGCCTTCGCCACCCACTCGTAGGCGGCGGTGTTGAGCGCGTTGCGGAGCGAAGGGATCTCCTCCGCCTCGTCCTCGTTGAAGGTGATCCGCGGGGACGGCGCCTTGGCATACACCTGCGAGTATTTGGGCACGTAGTCGTTCACGAACTTGTTGGTGTCCGCGTTCTTCAGGTGCTGGCCGCCGAGCTGCCACGCCTTCTGCGCGACGTCGCCGGCGAACTTGATGTAGCCCCAGTTCTCCTGCCACGCCTCGAACTCCTCGGCGCTCTTGACCTTGGACTGCCACTCCTCGGGAAAGACGTACTCGTTGCCGGCCCGCGCGTAGAGCTGCCGCGGCAGGCCGTCGAGCAGCACCCAGTCCTCGCCTTCGATGCCCATTATGGACACGGCGTGTCCTTCCTCGCCGCGGAACCAGTCGAGCATGCCCATGATGCGCTCCGCCTTCCACTCCGGCAGTTCGGAGTTGAGGATGATCTCCAGGCCGGTGCCGACGCGGCGGTTACGCCACGGCTGCAGCGCGCCCTCGTACTCCGGCGGCTTCACCGCGACGAAGTTCGACGTGGACTCCGGATGCTCGCGCTTGTAGCGCTCCTCGTTGTTGTAGGTGAAGCAGAACACGCAGTCGTGGAACAGGGCGGGGTAGACCAGCTCGCCCATGTCCGGCTCCCAGTCGTCCTCACCGTGGATCAGCGCGTCCGGGTGCAGGATGCCTTCCTCGTAGAGCTGGCGGACCCACGCGACCGCGAAGCGGGCGGCGTCCGAGGTGTACGGGAAGAAGAACCGGTCGGCGTCGTCGTCGAAGGAGATCGTCGACGGGCCGTCCAGGCCGACCGCCTTCATCGGCAGCGCCATCAGGCCGCCGACGCCCGAGCGCGTGCTCATCACCGGCTTGCCGTCGTTGGCTTCCATCAGCGCGCGGTACATGTCGATGTAGTCGTCGAAGTCCTTGACGCCGTCCAGGTCGAAGCCGACCGAGTCCAGCAGGTCCTTCCGCACCGCCGTGCCGTGGTAGAAGATCGGCGTGTCGTAGCCGCCGGGGATGTTGTACATGTGCCCGTCGGGCGCGGTGTTGTAGTCGACGGCGTCCGGGTACTGCGCATAGAAGCGCTGCAGCTCGGGCGCCACGTGCATGAGCGTGTCGACCGGGTAGAGCAGCCCGTCGGTGCCCCACTGGTTGAGCTCGTCGATGGTGGTGCGGCTCACGCCGGCCAGCATGTCCGGCATGTCGCCGGCCGCGATGATCAGCTTGAACTGCTCGCGGAACGGCTCGTTCGCCATCAACCGGGCATCGATGTCCAGGTTGAACCGGTCCAGGATGACCTGGTACAGGCCGCGCGTGCGGAAGTCGCCGACCCCGAGCGGGTCCTGGCGCTGCAGCAGCGTGACGGTAACCACCTCGTCGGCTGCCGGGGCGGCCGCCTGCTCCGCGCTGCCTTCCGACCAGGCGACGGTGCCGAGCGAGGCCAGCAGCGCAACGCTCATTAGGGCGATGAGGAGTCGTTTCATCTCTCTACTCCTTTTCGTTGATGATTCCCCGAAACTCGGGGTTGCATGCGCTGATCCTACTCCTTTAGGGAGCCGAGCAGCGCACCCTTGACAAAGTACCGTTGAATGAACGGATACACCAGCAGGATCGGTCCGGTGCTGACGATGATGGCGCCGGCGCGCAGCGCCTGCTGCATGCCGGGCACGTACTCCTCCTGCCGCCACTCGAAGCTCTGGAACTCGCCGAGGATGCCGGTGAGCTTGTTGCGCACCAGGATCTCTCGCAGGATGACCTGCAGCGGCTGCCGGGTCAGCTCGCGCATGTACATCAGCGGCGCGAAGAAGCTGTTCCAGTGACCGACGGAGATGAACAGGAACAGCGTCGCGAACATCGGCAGCGACAGCGGCAGGTACAGCACGCCCAGGATGCGGAAGTGGCCCGCGCCGTCCATCTTCGCCGACTCGCGCAGCGAGTCCGGGATCTGCTCGAACTGGGTGCGGGCGATGATCAGGTGGAACACGCCGATCGCTCCCGGGACCGCCAGCGCCCACACCGTGTCCATGAACCCCAGGCCGCGCACGATCAGGAACAGCGGGATGAAGCCGCCGGAGAAGAACATCGTGACCACGAACAGCAGCGTAACCACGCGGCGGCCGTAGAAGGTACGGATCGACAGCGGATAGGCGGTGAGCGCGATCAGGGTCAGCGACACGGCGACGCCCACGGTCGTGTAGTGGATGGTGTTCCAGTAGGAGCCGAGGAGGAGGTCGCTGCGGAAGATGCGCCGGTAGGCGTCCAGGTCGAAGCCGATCGGCAGCAGCCGCACCTCGCGGGTGGCGACGGCCGACAGGTCGCTGATCGACACCGACACGACGTAGATGAACGGGTACAGCATCGCCAGCGCCACGCCGCCGAGCAACACGGTGTTGGCGACCCGGAACGCCAATGCGCCGCCCGAGCGGTCGTAGCGGTACAGTCCGGCCGACGCGGCGCGGGTCATCACACCACCCCCGGCGCTACCACAGGCTGTTCCCGGTGACGCGCCGGGACAGGAAGTTGGCGCCGATGATCAGGAAGAAGTTGATCACCGACTCGAACAGGCCGACCGCCGTGGCGTAGCTGAACTGTTGCTCCATGATCCCCCTTCGATAGGTGTAGGTCTTGATGACGTCGGCGACCTCGTAGGTGGTCTCCGTGTACATCAGGAACACCTTCTCGAAGCCGACGTCCATCAGGTTGCCGATCCGGAAGATGAGCACGATGACGATTACCGGGCTCATGGCCGGCAGCGTCACGTGCCAGATGCGGCGCCAGCGGTTTGCGCCGTCGACGTAGGCGGACTCGTACAGCTCGGGATTGACGTTGTTGAGCGCCGCCAGGTAGAGGATCGATCCCCAGCCGACCGACTGCCAGACGTCCGACAGCACGTACAGGGGCCGGAACCATTGCGGGTCGATGAAGTAGCGCTGCGGCTCGACCCCCAGGCGGCCGATCACGTCGTTCACCAGCCCGTCGGTGGCGAAGTAGGTCTTCAGCAGGCCGACGACGACCACCACGGAGATGAAGTGGGGCAGGTAGGAGATGGTCTGGATGGTGCGCTTGTAGCCGACGCTGCCGACCTCGTTGAGCAGCAGCGCCAGCGCGATCGGCGCGGGAAACGTGATCAGCAGCAGAAAGCTGAGGATGACCGTGTTGCGGATGATGCGCGGCGTGAACGGGTCGGACAGGAAGCGAAGGATGTGATCGAAGCCGACCCAGCGGCTGCCGAAGTAGCCGCGCGCCAGGCGGAAATCCTGGAACACCACGGTGATGCCGTACATCGGCAGGTACTTGAACAGCGCCAGGTAGACCAGCGCCGGGACGAGCATCAGGTACAGCGCGGGCTCGCGCCTGAGATGGTAAAGCAGGCCGCGCCGCCGGCCTGCCATGGCTTCCATCCGGAGGTCCGTGGTAGTGCTCACGGCAGACGCGTTAGGCTATTCAACGGAGGAGTACCGTGTCAAAGAGGCTGCATCCTTCGCCGGCCGCGGAGTCGTCCCGGACCGATCCTTCCACGGTGGCCGAGGCGGCCAAGCTGACCCCGGTCACCGGCTCCTACGACGTCGCCGTGGTCGGCGCCGGCCTGTCCGGGTTGATCGCCGCCATCGCCGCCGGCCGCGCCGGCGCACGCACGGTGTTGCTGGACCGGTTCGGCATGGTCGGCGGCAACCTGGGGCCGGCCATGATCGTCGGCGGCAGCGTCGCCGGGGAGGCGGAGGTCACGCTGCCCGGCGGCATCGCCGGCATCCCGCGGGAGCTGGTGGAGGCCATGGGACGGCTGAAGCTGCCGGCCGCGCACCGCTATGCCGACGAGACCAACATCATCCCGTACCTTGGCACGAAGTGGGCCAGGGAAGCCGGTGTCGACCTGCTGCTTCCGGTCTGGGCGGCCGACCCGATCGTCGAGGACGGCGCGGTGAGCGGCCTGTTCGTCGAGGGCAAGAGCGGCCGCGTGGCGCTGCGCGCGACGGTCGTCATCGACGCCTCGGCCGACGCGGACGTGTGCCGCCGCGCCGGGGTGCCGGTGGTGACCGACCAGGCCCCGGACCCGAACTGGCCCGTGATCGGCAAGAACCGGCTCGACCCGGCCTACGTTCCCTGGAACGACACCGCGATCTACTTCGTGGCCGGCGGCGTCGACTTCGCGCGATTCCGCGCCTTCGCCGAGGGAGAGGCGACCCTCTCGGAGGAGGACGAGCGGTGGCTCGAGGAGATGGGGCGGTTTCCGATCAGCACGCAGAAGTTCGAGCCGCCGATGGTGCCGCTGCTCCGCCGCGCGTGGCAGGACGGTTCCTTCCGCCTGTACAAGAACGTGGATGATCACGTCTACCTGACCACCCCGAACCTCTGGAAGGGGCCGTTCGACGGCGGGCTGGCCGGCAGCCGCATCAACCTGGGCGGGGCGATCCGCCGCGACGACATGTGGCAGCACGCCCGCCTGGAGACGGAGATTCGCCAGCACGTGTTCGAGACCGTGCAGTTCTACCGCGCGAACGTGCCCGGCTTCGAGCAGGCGTACCTGCTGATCACCGCGCCCTACTTCGGATCGCGCGGCGGGCCGCACATCGACGCCGAGTACACGATCACCCCGTACGACGTGTACGAGGGCCGCCGCTTCGACGACGTCGTGTTCGTCAACACGCACTCCGCCCAGCCCAAATGGGGTGCGGCGCCCGAGGGATTCGACACGCCGTACCGGACGATGATCCCGCGCGGGCTGGACGGGCTGATGGCGACCGGCCGCGCCTCCGGCTACCTGCGCCGCGGCCACGATCCCGGCAGCGTGCGCGCCCGGCCGGCGCTGCTGCAGCTCGGCGAGGTGTGCGGCCTGGCGGCGGCCATGGCGGTACGCGCGGGCGTGCCGCCGCGCGCGCTGGACGTGAAGGCGCTGCAGCGCGAGCTCGTTGCGCGCGGCTTCCACCTGGGCGATGCCGCGCGGCTGCGCGCGCTGGGCCTGGACGGGCCGGCATGACGCTCGCCCACGACTCGCACACGCTGATCACCTTCACGGTCGCGGTGGACGGTGCGACGGTACGGGCGGCGCCGCGGCTGCACGCCACGCTGCACGCGCGGCAGCCGTGCGGCTACCGGCAGCGGGCGCAGGCGATCGCGGTGCGCGCCGAGAGCGGCGCGGTGCAGGCGACCTTCCGCTACCCGATGATCGACGACGGCCGCTACGACCCGCCGCTCGGCGTGGCGCGGCCGAAGCTCTGGGTCATGGGCGAGTACCGCTTCCGGGTGGTGCTGACCGACGGCGGGGAGACGGTGGCGGAGGATACGCTGGCCGTCGACCCGCACGACTACTTTCCGCGCAACCACAAGAACGTGATGGCGTGCGACGCCTCCACGCAGTGCATCAGTTGCGCGCCTCGCCAGTCGCTGTACTTCGATGAGCCGGAGGCTGCGATCTGGCTCTCGATCCGCCGCCACCGCGTCTCGCAGGCGCGGGTGGCGGTCGACGTCACCCGCCGGGAGGGAAGCGAGCCGCTGGCCGGCCCGTGGCGCTTCACGCTCGATGACCGGCCGCGCGAGCACCGCTTCCCCATCGACGGCTGGGGCGACGGCGAGTACTGGGTGCGGACGCGCATGCTGCAGGACGGCCGCCCGATCGGCGCCTACAGCGTGCGCAAGTTCTGGGTGCAGCGGCCGGCCGAGCAGCCCCGGCCCGCGGCGCTCGCGCTCGGCGGCGTCCCGGAGGTGCTGGTCGACGGCTACAGCTTCGAGGCGGTGGAGGGAATGCGCTTCCTGCCGGCGGCGCTCGACAACGCCCCCGGCCCGATGATCGCCAGCACCGAGCCGCACGAGAACCGCGGCCTGTACATCGAGTCGATCGACTGGAGCGCCCAGCGGGAGCGCTACGAGTGCGTCTACCGCAACGCCCTGGAGACCTGGGAGGGCGCTCCGACGGGGGCGTCGCGCAAGCACCTGCGGATGCTCGCGGTCAGTGCCGACGGGGTGCGCTGGGAGAAGCCGAGCCTGGGCCGGTGCGAGTATGCCGGCAGCACCGACAACAACATCCTGCGCGACGAGACCGGCGACCCGACCACCGAGGAGGGACACCGGGCGGCCGACCTGGCCAAGGCCACCTTCCGCTTCTACGACGCCGAGCGTGACGGCCCCGTGGACCTGGCCGGCGTGTTCATCTCCGGCCTCAAGGGGCCGTTTCCGTTCGAGGCGCCGGGGCTTGCGGCGGCGCGCGCCCGTGGCTTCGACCCGCAGCGGGGCGAGTACTGGCCGTTCTGGCGGCGCGGTGACGAGTACCTGGTGCTGACCGGGGAGCCGCTGCTCTACAGCGGTCAGGGCATGGACCTCAGGCACACGACGGAGACCATCCGCGCAAGCGTCGAGGTCGTCGACGGCGGCGGCATCCGCCGTCTGCTGTTCTACTTCCGGCCCGCCTCGCCGTCCTACCCGCCGCACGACGCCGACTGGGACAACCAGCCGATGTCCCTGCGCTGCCTGGCGGTGCTGTGGACGGACGACGGGGTGACCTACCGGCGCCGCTTCGTGATCGGGCCCGACGCCTTCGACCCGATCGGCACCGAGTTCTACTCGATGGGCTTCCTGCAGCGGTTCGCCGGCCACGGCGACCTGGACGGGCGGCCGGTCGTCGACATGACCAACTCCAAGATCAACCACAGCTTCCGCCCGCGCAACCTCTACCTGGGCAGCACGCTGCTGCACTGGGGCATCGACCAGACCCAGGCGCCCGAGCTGATCTGGACCCGCGATTTCATCACCTTCCACCGCTTTCGCGACCGGCGCCGCAGCCTGGTGGCGCTCGGCGAGGGCGGCAGCTTCGACGCCGGCATGGTGCGCGAGCGCTACTGCTATTTCGAGTTCGACGGCTGGTGGTGGTACTACTACACCGGCATCAACACCCGCCATAACGGCTACGGCATCATGGCGCGCCACCCCTCGCTTGAAGACGTGCGGGAGAAAGCGTGGAACCAGCGCCGCGCGCCCTATTTCTCCACCTGGGAAGGCCACTTCGCCGACGGCAAGGCGACCGCCTACCTGCCGGCACTGGCGCGGCTGCGCCCCTACCGGATGGCGTTCGCCGAGCCCGAAGACGTGCGCGGCAGCCTCCTGACCGCGCCGATCCGGGTCGAGCAGGATCACCTGCAGCTCAACGCGCAGACCGAGCCGGACGGGTCGGTCCTGTGCGAGGTCACCGACACGGCGGGGCGCACCCTGCGCGGACCGGCGGCATTCTCAGGCGACCGGGCCGACGCGGAGGTCGCCGACCTGAGCGAACTCCGCGGCCAAACGGTGCGGCTGCGCTTCACGGTCGAGCGCGCCCGCCTGTTCGCGTTCCTGCTCTGATCGCCGGTCCGCGCGCGCGGTGCTATCGTCCCGACCTGTCATGGGACACGAGCTGAATCGCGCGTGGACGCTGGCGGCGAGGCCGCACGGCGCCCCCAAGCCGTCCGACTTCGCCCTCACCGAGACGCCGATCCCGGAGCCGGGCCCCGGCCAGGTGTTGATCGCCACCCACTACCACTCCCTGGACCCCTACATGCGCGGGCGCATGAACGCCCCCGGCGCCACCAGCTACACCGCGCCGGTGGCCATCGGCGGCGTCATGGAGGCGGATGCCGTGGGCGAGGTCGTCGCTTCCAACTCCGATCTGTTCGCGGTCGGCGATTTCGCCATGGGCAAGATCGGCTGGCAGGAGTACGGGGTGATGGACGCCCGCGACGTGCGCGGAATCGACCCCGCCGTCGCGCCCGTCTCCACCTCGCTCGGCATCCTGGGCATGCCGGGGCTGACCGCCTACCACGGGCTGTTCGAGGTGGCGCGGCCCGTCGCCGGCGACACGGTCGTGGTGACCGCCGCCGCCGGCGCCGTCGGTTCGGTCGTGGGCCAGCTCGCCAGGCGGGGCGGCTGCCGCGTGATCGGCGTGGCCGGGTCGCCTGCGAAGGTGGACCACGTGGTCGGCGACCTGGGGTTCGACGCCGCCATCGACTACAAGCGTGACGAGGTCGCCGGCCGCTTGCAGGAGCTGTGTCCGCGCGGCATCGACATCTACTGGGACAACGTGGGAGGAGCGGTGACCGACGCGGCCATCGACCGGATCGCGGTCGGCGGCCGGGCGGTCGTCTGCGGGCAGATTGCCCTGTACAACGCCACTTCGACGCCGCAGGGCCCGCGCAACATCCCGCGCATGTTGCTGAGCCGGCGCGCGCGCATGGAGGGGTTCCTGGTCTTCCAGTTCGCCGCTCGTCATGCCGAGGCGCTCGCGCGCATGACGGCGTGGGTGCGCGACGGCACGCTGCGCTACCGCGAGGACGTGGTGGAGGGGATCGAGCGGGCGCCGGAGGCGTTCATCGGCCTGCTGGCCGGCGCCAACTTCGGCAAGCTGGTCGTCAAGGTCCGTTGAAGCGGAACGCGAATACCGTCCCGTAGGTGATCTCGAGGTGCAGCCGCACCATGCGTCCGCCGAGCGGCGCCAGGTCGGCGCCCCCGTCCCAGCGGACCTCGTGGTCGAGGCGATCCCCGGTCAGCGGCACGCTCAGGCTCATGCCGAGGCCCGCGATCGGCGCGCCCAGAGCGTCGGCTACCGCTACGCGCATGTGGCCGTTGCGCAGGTTGGCGTTGACGGAGAGCGTGGCTCCGCCCACCGGCACCGCGACCGGCGCGGTGACGATGGTGCCGGTCGCGCGCCCGGCGGTGAGGCCGGCGAACCGGTCGCGGGTGAGCAGGAACGAGCCGAGTGCGCCGGTGCGCGTGTCGAGCCCGTGGCCGGTCGTGCGGCCCACGTACCAGAAGCGCAGCGCGTCGCCCTCCGGCACCGGCGGGTTGTTGGTGACGTTCACCCAGGTGTCGTCCCAGCGGCCTTCCGGCCCCAGCTCCAGCAGGGGTTGGGCGCGCAGCGGCCGGTGCCAGTGGATGCCGTCCACGCTGGAGGCCAGGGTCACCCACATGCGCTCCACGTCGGTGTCGTAGACGTCGACGAATGCCAGCAGCCGGTTACCGTAGCGGAACGGGCTGATCGAGTAGAACTGCGTGCCGGGGGCGTCGAAGTCGTCGTTGCGGAGCACGGTCCGGAACGGCGACCAGTTGACGAAGTCCCGGCTGGCCGTGCGGCCGACGATGCGCTTGTAGGGCAGGGGCGCGCTGTCCGGATCGTCCCGCCCGCGGGCCCGGGCCTTGAAGCGGGGGCTGCGGGTGAACACGACGTATTCGCCGGTCACCGGATCCTTGAGCGCACCGTGGCGGTCTCCCGCACCCGGCAGCAGCGGCCGCTCGGTCACTTCCCAGCGCAGCCCGTCCGGGCTGAACAGTCCGAACAGGCCGTTGCGCGCCTTGTCCTCGAAGCCGTGATGGGCGACCAGCTTGTAGCGCCGCTCGGGGCCGCCGACGTCGTCGATGACGAGCCCGTTGGACTCGAACGAGCGCACACCAGGAAAGCCCGGGCGGTAGACGATGTTGGTGTCGCGGTCGCCTTCGTACTCGATTAGCCGCAACGCGGGTTTCTTCCAGGCCAGTCCGTCGCTCGATTCAGCGTAATTGAGGAAGTTCCTGTCGGACTCCGGCCTGCCGTCGTGGAAGCTCCGGTACCACAGCCGGTAGGTCCCGTCCGGGCCGTCGCGGAGCACGGTCCCGGAGAGCCCGGCGGCGCGTCCTTCCCAGGCCCGATCCGGTCTCAGCACCGGCTCGGCGGTGCGAGCATCGGGCCGGGCGATCACCCGCGTCACGTGCCAGCGGGCATCGACTTCGCCGTCGTCGACGAGCAGATGGAGGTGCGGATCATTCACGGCCGGTCTCCCGGGCCGTCTCGTACCCGTATCTCTCCATCGCCGGTGCGAAGAAATCGTAGTAGTTAGGCCCGGTGTCGGCCTCCCATCGCCCCACCGCCTCGGGCTTCACGGGAATCCGGGCAAGCTTGATTCCCAGGTAGGACTCCAGGCGGGCGATCGTCTCATCCTGGCGCTGGACGAAATCCTCGAACCGCACCTCGATCCAGTTCCTGGGTCGCGGCGTGGCGCGGACCAGATCGTACTGGTACTTCCACGACATGGCCCGACGCAAGCGGGCGTCGCGGGTGGTCGGACAGGCAACGCCCCAGTCGCTGAGGTCGTCCGTCTTGTGCTTGCCGATGATGCAGTCGCGCGGGTTGCGGATCCAGAAGATGTACCGGACATCCGGGAACATCCTGACGATCCAGGGAAAGGTCAGCGTAGTCTCCGGGATCTTCCATCCCTTGTGCTCTGCCCGGCTCGTCAACACGCTGTGCAGATACGACCGGATCAGCGGTTCGAACTCGCTCGGAATGGGCATCGAGTGGAGATCGCCGAAATCCCACTCCAGCCCTCCCAGCCAGCGAACGTGTCTGGCGATGAGACGGGACGCCTCGTACATCGCCTGCGGCGGAAGCAGATCACCCGAAACGTTCAACGGCTCGCCCATCCACACGCCGCTGGCCGAGAGCGTGTGCGACATGGCTCGCGTGCCGGAGTGACCTCGCCCGATGATGGTGGTCAGCATCGGTCGCCCACACCGAGCAGATGGAGGTGCGGATCGTTCACAGCGGGTCTCACGGGTTCAGGATAGGATGGAGGCGATGGATGCGCATCCCGAGGTAGTCGAGGCCGCCGAACAGGGCGGCGCGTGGCTGAGGGCGCGGATCGATGCCGATGGCGCGATCGGCCGGAGCGACGCACCGGGGCTGTACTTCAAGGTGCCTGCTGCGCTGGCGCTGAACGGCAGGCGGGGAGTCGCCGCCCGCGTGCTCGACCGGATCGCCGATCACCTGCTGGCGGCCGACGGCACGCTCAAGCTCGCAGCCGAAGTCGAACGGGGGCGCCCGGTGAACACCTACGACCGCGGCTGGCTGGCGTGGGGAGCGGCGCTCTGCGAGCGCTACGACCTGCAGCAGGCGCTGACGGACGACGTGGCCGCCTACCAGGACCGGCGCACGGGCGGGTTCTGGGACTCGGCGGAAGCGCGCTCGGCGCAGGCCGGGTTGCAGGGCGCGATGACCGCCGGCATGGCCGGCCTGGCGCTGCTCGCGGCCGGCCGGATCGAGCCTGCGCGCCTGGCGGCGCGGTTCCTGGACGAGCTCTGGGACGGGCAGGCGAGCCTCGACGACGGGTTCGACGCCAACCGGCAGGTGCCGGCTGACTGGGATGGGCGCGACGGACGTGCGCCGCCGTTCTACCGCGAGCGCACCTCCCGCCACTACATCGACCTGCACGGCACGGCGCAGCGGCCCGCGCGCTTCGGGCCCGCGATCGCGTTGCTGGTGCGTCTGCACCGGCTCACGGGCGACCGCGGCCACCTCGCCTGCGCCCGACGCTACGCCGATCTCTTTCTGCGCCGGGACGAGCTCTACCTGTGCGTGGAGTGCCACAAGTATCTCTGGGCGCTCTGCGAGCTGCAGCAGCTCATCCCTGACGAGGAGTACCGCAACGCGGCAGGCAACTGCGCCCGATACCTCGTGGCGTCGCAACAGGCGGATGGAAGCTGGCACCCGGAGGCATCGGCTGCCGGCGGAGAGCCGGTCCTGGAGGAGGTGGTCAACGTGGTCGGCAACGTGCTGGCCGGCCTGGCCTACTACCGCAGCCACCTGGACCACGTGTAGCGCGGCCCGCACGCCGACCGGTCAGGCGACGATCCTCTCCTGCAGCGCCGGCAGCGCAAGTGCCAGGCCGACGCTCACCGCCAGGCCGGTGACGATCTTGGCGAAGTCGGACAGCACCAGCCGTGACACCTCACGGCGGCTGCGATGCCGCTGGTTCCAGGCGATGGCGATCTCGCGTCCCGCCAGCAGGCCCACGAACACCCAGGTCGTGCTCATGGGGATGTTGCTCACCTCCTTGAACAGGAGCAGCACCACGCCGTAGATCAGGTCCACGAAGGTCGCCGAGCGAATATCCGTGGTATTGCTCTTGGTCAGGACCACCTTCTGGATGGCGCCGCCGCGGGTGGCGAAGATGACGGCGTGCAGCAGCAGCATCACCCCTACCGCCATGAGAAACCAGGCCGGGGACAGTTGCCGCGGCAGGAACACGAAGATGTTGGCCAGGTCCTGGATCAGCCACTGGCTCCACAGGAACCCGGTCGAGCACCACTGGGCGACGATCCACCAGGCGCTCACCGGTCCCGGCGTACGGCTGAATCGGGACTCCAGGTGCCGGGTGACGAATCGGTAGACCAGGATGGCGATCACGAACGCGGTGGCGTAGCCGAGCAGTGACTTGACCAGCATGCTGGACAGCGCCTTCGGGGCGAACAGCGTCAGCGTCAGGAACGTGGTGCTGACCGGGATGCCGCCGCGCGTGAGCAGGAGCAGCACGAGCGGCGGCGCGCAGTAGATCCAGGTAAAGCGGTCGGGAAACGGTATCGTCTGCAGGCGCCCGTAGGAGACGTCGCCGTGGACGAGCCAGCCGTAGGTCAGCACCGCCACCATGACGGCGCCGGCGAACAGCCACAGCAGCCACCACGGACGATGGGCGTTGGAGCTGAGCAGCGTCCCCAGAGTCTGGATCGCGTCGTTGCCGACGATCGAATAGGAGGCCATCACGAAGCCCACCACCATCAGCACCTCGGTAGGGATCACGGTTCGGTCAGAGCCAGGTTGCCGGAGGTTTCAGCGATCGCCGGCGGCCCAGGCGTACGGGCCGGCGCCGTGAGCGCGCAGCACGGCGGCGATCATGGCATGCAGATCAGCGGCGCGGGACGGATGCGTTTCGATCAGGTTCGCCATCTCGTCGGGGTCGTCGTGCAGATCGTACAGTTCCTCGCACGGGTCGAAACGGTGGCGGATGTACTTCCAGCGGCCGTCGCGCACCATGATCGTCCCGGCCAGCCTTTCCGGGGCTTCCTCCGGTTCGCGTTCCAGCGCGCGGATCTCGGAGAGCACCGGCGCTGACGGCGGCTCGGTTCCCGACAGCAGCGCCGGGGCGAGCGAGCGGCCGTGAAACGCGGTCCGGGCCGGGATTCCGGCCAGCTCCAGGAGCGTGGGCACCAGGTCCACGCCGCCCACCGGACGCCGCAGCCGGGCGCCGGCGATGATCCGGCCGGGCCAGCGCAGCAGCCACGGCACCCTGACCGACTGCTCGTACATGACCGACTTCGCGTACAGGCCGTGCTCGCCCAGGCTCTCGCCGTGGTCGCTGATGAAGCAGACGATGGTGTCGCGCGCGGTGCCGGTGTCGTCCAGGGCGGAAAGCAGCCGGCCGAGCTGGCGGTCGACGTGGGTGCAGAGCGCGTAGTAGTGCGCGGCGATCCGCCGCATGATCCGCACGCCGAACCGCGGCGCCGCGTGATGGCCCGAGCCGCGCAGGAACCCCGGCTTTCCCGTCAGGTCGTCGTCCCAGGTGCGGGGAAGAGGCATGGCGCCGGGGTCGTACAGCGCCAGCGTCTCGGCCGGCGCGACCAGCGGCGGATGCGGATCCTTGATGCTGCACAGGTGCAACCAGGGGCCGGGGCCGCCGGCGTGCGCCCGGACGAAGTCGATTGCGCGGTCCACCGTCCAGGTGCTGCGCTGCTGCGGTGTCGGGATGGTGGCCACGGTCGTGGGATCGAATCCCTCGGCCATGGCCCGGGTGAACTTGATGGCCCGCTGCCGGTGGTCGTGATCGAACGCAGCCTCCAGGCCATGCTCCCGCAGGTGGCGCAGGTACGGGTCCGTGCGCTCGGGATCGGCGTGGTACCGGTAGACGTCCCATTGCTCGAATCCGTGCTGCGGGAGCTCGTCGTCGCCGAGATGCCAGGGACCGGAGATCCCGCACCGGTAGCCCGCGTCGCTGAGCAGGTCGCCGATGGTGATGGTCTGGGCGGGAAGGCGGAGGCCGGTGCCCTCCGGCACCCCCGGTCCGTAGTTGTCGAGCTGGCCGTGCCCGTGCGGATACAGCCCGGTCAGCCAGCTCGCGCGCGCGGGCGAGCAGACCGGCGAGGAGCAGTAGGCGGTTTCCAGGACCGTCCCCTGCGCGGCAAGACGGTCCAGCGTCGGGGTCCGCACCGCCGGGTCGCCCGCGAAGCCGGTGCTGGCGGCCCGCCACTGGTCGCACATGACCAGCAGGATGTTCGGATGCCGGGGCATGCCGCAGGGTGGGGCTGAGCGCACACCGCGTCAAACCGCCGGTTGTGGCGAGCGTGCGTGCTGGTCACAATTCCAGGCCAATGAGCGACACGGGCGAGGCGGGCGGCGAGTACCTGCTGGAGGCACTCCACATCGTCAAGCGCTACGGCGACTTCACGGCCAACGACCGGGTCACCCTGAGGCTTCGCCCCGGCCAGATCCATGCCCTGCTCGGCGAGAACGGTGCCGGCAAGTCGACCCTGGTCAAGATCATGTACGGGGCGCTGCAGCCGACCGCCGGCACGCTGCGCTGGCGCGGCCAACCGGTCTCCATCGCCAGTCCCGCCGCCGCGCGCCGGCTCGGCATCGCCATGGTCTTTCAGCACTTCTCCCTGTTCGAGGCGTTGACCGTGGTCGAGAACATCGCGCTGGCGCTGCCCGGCCGGTTCGACCCCGGCGCCCTGGCCCGGCGCGTGACCGCCGTGTCCGCGGAGTACGGGCTGCCGCTGGAACCGGGGGCGCTGGTCGCGGACCTGTCCGTCGGCGAGCGGCAGCGCATCGAGATCGTGCGCTGCCTGCTGCAGGAGCCCCGCCTGCTGATCATGGACGAGCCGACCTCCGTGCTCACGCCGCAGGAGGCGGATCAGCTCTTCCTGACGCTGCGGCGCCTGGCCGACGACGGGTGCGCGGTGCTCTACATCTCCCATCGGCTGGAGGAGGTGCAGCGGCTCTGCCACGACGCCACGATCCTGCGCCGCGCCAAGGTCGTCGCGAGCGTCGACCCGCAGGCCGAGACGGCGGCGTCCCTGGCGCGGCTGATGGTCGGCGAGGACGTCCACGCCGTGCGCGCGGAGGGACACGCGCACGACGGCGAAGCGGCGCTCGCCGTCAACGGGCTGACGCTGGCGGCGGAGGGACCGTTCGGTGTTGCGCTGCGCGACATCGAGCTCACCGTCCGCGCCGGCGAAGTGACGGCGATAGCCGGAGTCGCGGGCAATGGCCAGTCCGAGCTGTTCGAGGCCCTGTCCGGGGAACGGCTGGCTCCGTCGGCGGGCGCGATCACGATCGCCGGACAACCATGCGGGACACGCGGCGTGACCGCGAGGCGCCGGCTGGGCGCCGCCTTCGTGCCGGAAGAACGGCTCGGCCACAGCGCCGTGCCGGGCATGGAGCTTTCCGAGAACGTCCTGCTCACGCGTCACGCGTCCGATCGCGGATTGGTGCGCGGCGGGTTCGTCGACCGGTCCGGAACCCGTTCGGTGACACAGCGGGTCACCGAGCGGTTCGACGTGCGCATCAGCGAGGCGAACCCGCAGGCAAGCGAACTGTCCGGCGGGAATCTGCAGAAGTTCGTGGTCGGCCGCGAGCTGGACCGCGAGCCCGCGGTCCTGGTGATCAATCAACCCACCTGGGGCGTGGACGCGGGCGCGGCGGCGCTGATCCGGCAGGTGCTCGCCGACATGGCCAAGGACGGCGCGGCGGTGCTGGTCATCAGCCAGGACCTGGACGAGATCTTCGAGATCGCCGACCGCATCGCGGTGATCTCGCGCGGCGAGCTGTCGGCGACCTATCCAGCCGGCCGCATCGACCGGGAACGCGTCGGCCTGCTCATGGCCGGTGTCGCGTGAATGTGAACATGATACTCTAAATTTGCAAAAATATGTGAATTCGTTATGGACAGGGCCGCTCATTCGAGTATGATGTGGACCCGACGTGCCACAAGCACGACGCAGGGGTTCCCGGTGAGATTGACTACTTGCCAAGCCGGCTGACGACCCCAGTTCCCTCCCGCGAAGGCCGTCGGAGCGCGTGTCCTGTCTTGTCTTCGATCCCCGGATGTTGGCGCTATGAACGCAGTAGGCTGGATCGGAGTCGTCTCATTCACGATGGTAGCGACCGTTGTGGTCACGATCGTGTTCAGCTTCCGGCCATGCTCCATGACGCGTCTCCAGGCGCAGGAGATCAACAGGCTGCTGAGCAAGCGTGATGTCGCGTTTCAGGAAGCGATCGAAAGAGCGCTCGGTTCGGACCGGTCGAGCGCGTTCCGGGATGGCGACTGGATCACCGACGAGGAAGCGTCAAGAGTGATCGAATGGCTGCTTGACCAGGGGCGAACCGACTGAATCCGCGATCCCTGGCGCCAGATCGCAACTGATACCCGGGATCCAGGAGCCGACACCCTAGGCTTGCCATATCGGGAGCGTGCGGGGCTCGACGCAGGCGTCGATATCACGGATCGTATTCCGGTGATCTGGCGCGGGGAGTGCTGGGCGACTTCGATGGCGCATCGCGCCTGCCGCGGGTGCATCGCGCCGGGCACCGGCGGGAGTTCGGTGTGACGCTGCAATTCGAGAAACGCCAGCACCCCAGCCGCGTGATGGTCGTGGGCTCGCCGGTCCTGGCGATCCTGCTCACCGTGATCGTCGGCGGCATTCTCTTTGCCGCGCGCGGCCTGGAGCCGCTGCCGGCGCTGTACGTCTACTTCGTGGAGCCGGTGACGACGCTCTGGTCGATCGAGGAGCTGGTCGTCAAGGCGACGCCGCTGGTGCTGATCGGCGCCGGGCTGGCGGTATGCTTCCGCGCCAACGTCTGGAACATCGGCGCCGAGGGGCAGCTCACCATGGGCGCCATCGTCGGCGCCGCCATTCCCGTGCTGGCCACGGAGTGGCAGTCGCCGCTGGCGCTGCCGCTGATGATGGCACTCGGCATCGCCGGCGGCATGGCGTGGGCCGCGATCCCGGCGCTGCTCCGCAACCGCTTCGGCGCGAACGAGATCCTCACCAGCCTGATGCTCGTCTACGTGGCGCAGCTCGTCCTGGACTGGCTGGTGCGCGGTCCGTGGCGCGACCCCGAGGGGTACAACTTTCCGGAGTCGGTGGCGCTGCAGGGCGTTCAGCTCCTGCCGACGCTCGGCTACAGCCGCGTCCACCTGGGCGGAGCGTTCACGCTGCTGGCGGTGCTGGTGCTGTTCGTATTCCTGTCGCGCACCCTGAAGGGCTTCGAGATCCAGGTGTCCGGCGACGCACCGCGAGCCGGCGGATTCGGCGGCTTCCGGCGGCCGCGCACCGTGTGGTTCTGCCTGCTGCTCTCCGGCGGCTTGGCGGGGCTGGCCGGCATCGGCGAGATCGCGGGGCCGATCCGCCAACTGCAGCCGACCATCTCCCCCGGCTATGGATTCACGGCGATCATCGTGGCGTTCCTGGGCCGGCTCAACCCGATCGGGGTGCTGCTTGCAGGGATCATACTCGCCATCAGCTACCTGGGCGGCGAAGGGGCGCAGATCTCGCTGGGGCTTTCCAGCAAGACGGCGCAGGTGTTCCAGGGGACGCTGCTGTTCTTCATCCTGGCGTGCGACACGCTGATCCGGTACCGCCTGCGATTCCGCGTGGGGCCGGTCGCGGAGCTGCCGCGATGACCGGTGTGGAAGCGGTGATCCTCACCATCATCACGGCTGCGACGCCGTTGTTGCTGGCCTCCATCGGGGAGTTGGTGGTCGAGCGTTCGGGGGTCCTCAACCTGGGCGTCGAGGGCATGATGATCATGGGTGCTGTGACCGGCTTCGCGGCGGCCTACACGTCGGGATCGGCGCTGGCCGGCGTGGCCGTGTCGCTCGGGACCGGCATCGTCATCGCGCTGCTGTTCGCCTACCTGACCCAGACGCTGGTGACCAACCAGGTCGCCACCGGACTGGCGCTCACCCTGTTCGGGCTGGGGCTCGCCGGGATGATCGGCGAGAACTTCACCGGCCTGCCCGGCGTGAGGCTGCCGAACCTCCAGATCCCGGTGCTCACCGATCTCCCGTTCATCGGGCCGGTGGTGTTCGGCCAGGACCCGCTGGTGTACGCCTCGATCGCGATCACGGTGTTGGTCGCCTGGACGCTGGCGCGCACCCGCATCGGGCTGGTGATCCGCGCGACCGGCGGCAACCACCACTCCGCCCACGCGTTGGGCTTCCGGGTGATCGCGGTGCGGTACGCCTGCATCGCCTTCGGCGGGGCCTGCGCGGGGCTGGCCGGCGGCTACCTCTCCCTGGTCTACACGCCGCAGTGGATCGAGAACATGACCGCAGGCCGGGGCTGGATCGCGCTGGCGCTGGTGGTGTTTTCCACGTGGGCGCCGCGGCGCGTCGCGATCGGCGCCTACCTGTTCGGCACCGTGTGGATCATGGGCCTGTGGGCGCAGGGCGTGGGGATCGCCGTGGCGTCGCAACTGCTGTCGGCGCTGCCGTACCTGGCGACCATCGCGGCGCTGGTGCTGATCTCCGGCAACCGTTTCTTGACGAAGGCGAACACCCCTGCTTGCATTGGGCAGCCGTTCGTGCCCGATCGGTAGGTCGCCGCGGCCGGCCCACCATCAACTCAAGGAGTTCCCGATGAAGAAACTACTCATCGTCGCGCTGGCGCTGATGCTGACCGTGGCGGCGTTCGGCCAGGACAAGCTGAAGGTCGGCTTCGTGTACGTCGGCCCGATCGGCGATCACGGCTGGACCTACCAGCACCACGACGGCCTGCTGGCCGTGCAGGATGAATTCGGAGACCGGGTCGAGACGATCTATGTGGAGAACATCGCGGAGGGCCCGGACGCCGAGCGCGCCATCACCCGCATGGCCCGCGAGGGCGCCGGGCTGATCTTCACAACGTCGTTCGGCTTCATGGATCCGACCATCAACGTGGCCGCGAACTTCCCGGACGTGAAGTTCGAGCACGCCACCGGCTACAAGCGCGCCGACAACGTGGCCATTTACTCCGCCCGCTTCTATGAGGGGCGCTACATCATCGGTCAGATCGCGGCGCAGATGTCGGAGAGCGGCGTCGCCGGCTACATCGCCTCGTTCCCGATTCCGGAGGTGGTGCGCGGCATCAACGCGTTCCTGCTCGGCGCACAGACGATCAACCCCGACTTCAAGCTGAAGGTGGTCTGGGTCAACACCTGGTTCGATCCCGGCAAGGAAGCGGACGCCGCCAAGGTCCTGATCGGCCAGGGCGCGGACATCATCACCCAGCACACCGACTCCACCGCGCCGCTGCAGATCGCGGAGGAGCAGGGCGTGGTCGGCTTCGGGCAGGCGTCGGACATGATCAAGTTCGCCCCGAGCGCGCAGCTCACCTCCGTCATCGACGAGTGGGCTCCCTACTACGTGGCTCGCACCAGGGCCGTGCTCGACGGCACCTGGGAGTCCACGGACACCTGGGACGGCATCGCTCCGGGCATGGTCCGCATGGCGCCCTATACCAACATGCCGGATGAGGTGAAGGCGCTGGCCATGGAGACGGAAGCGGCGATCGTCTCAGGAGAGCTGCACCCGTTCAAGGGCCCGATCTACAACCAGGAAGGCGAGATGGTGGTCGGCGAGGGCGAGGCGCTCGACGACGGCACGCTGCTCGGCATGAACTGGTACGTGCAGGGCGTCGACGACAAGCTGCCCGGTTGACCGCCCCAAGAGAGCGCTGTCCCATGGCAGCGCTCTCTTGACTCATCCCAGCGGTTTTGCGACCGGATGACGCACGCTTCCCATATGGTATGATCGATAGTACCAGATGGGCAGGACAATCAAGGAAGTCAGTGAGGAACCCCGCGCGGTTGGCGTGATCGACCCACCCACGCTGGCCGAAGTTCGCAGCGGCCTTTCCGCCAGCTTTCTGGACACGCTGAGGGACGCTCTAGATGTGAGCGAGACGCAGCTGGCCGACATGGTCGGCACTGCGCGCCAGACGCTCGTTCGGCGCAAGAGCCAAGGGGTTCTGCGCCGAGACGAGGGTGATCGCGCCGCCGTGGTAGCGAAGGTGTTCAACCGGGCGGTTGCGTACTTCGACTTCGACCGGGACGACGCGATCGAGTGGCTCAAGCATCCCAACCCCGCGCTGGCCGGCGAGACACCGCTCGAACGGGCCAACACCGCTATTGGCGCAGACGACGTGATCGACCTCATCGGCCGCCTGGAGCACGGCATACCGACGTGAAAGTGTGGCGCATAGCCAAGACCGAGCATGCCGGCAGCATCGAGGAGATGTTGAGCGGGGAGGGGGCGGCCAGATACGGGGGCAGGTGGAACCCCAAGGGAGTGCGCGCGGTGTACTGCAGCGAGAACTCCTCCCTGGCCGCGCTGGAGATCCTCGCCAATCTGGCGCGCCCATCCGCCTTTCCTGACCACAGCGTCCTCGACCTGGAGGTTCCCGACCACCTGATCGCCGTAGCAACCGCGGCCGGCGGCCATCCCCGGCAGACCGGAGCGCGGATGCTCCGTGAGCATCTGGCGATCGTGGCGCAGAGCGCGGTCAACCCACTGGAACGCAATGTCGTGATCAACCCCGTGCACGCCGATTTCGAAGAGGTCGTCCCCGGCGAGATCCGTACGTTCGTGTTCGATCGCCGGCTCACCGCAATCGCGTAGTGCCGCCCCGGCGTCACGGGCGAGCATCGAGCATCGAGCGCCGGTGACCTGCCGATAATGAAAGGGTCGGTCCTTGTCGATGCCAGCACTCGATTCCTCGCCGTTGTCCGTCGTCGCGGTCAACGCGCTCGACGCCGCGGCTTTCACGGAGCGCTTCGGTGACATCGCCGAGCACTCGCCTTGGGTGGCCGAACGCGCGGCAGCAGCGCGGCCGTTCGCGGGCCGTGAGGCCGTAGTCGCGGCCTTCGTGGCCGCGGTGCGCGCCGCGCCGCCGGAGTCTCAGCTCGCGCTGATCCGCGCCCACCCGGACCTGGCCGATCGAGCCGCCGTGGCGGACGACGCCGGCGCCGGCGACATCGCCGCGGAGTCGCGGAGGGAGCAAGCCGGGGCCGGCCTGGACCGCTTGACGCCGGACGAGTTCGAGCGCTTCGCCGACCTCAACACCCGCTACCGCGCCCGGTTCGGCTTCCCGTTCATCTTCGCGGTGAAGGGTGCGAACAAGGACATGATCCTGGCCGCCTTCGAGGAGCGCATCGGCAACGACGCCGCGACCGAGCGCGCGACGGCGCTGGCCAACGTCGAGCGCATCCTTCGCTTCCGCATCGAAGACCGGATCGCGCCGTGAGCGCCGCCGCCGGCGGGCGGGTGGTGCGCGGTGCGGTGCTGAGTTACCGCGACGACCCGGCGCGCGCCGGATCGCAGGATGCGATCCGCTTTCATCAGCACGGCGCGGTCGTCGTGGGCGGCGACGGCAGGATCGCCTGGTGCGGTCCGGCCGCCGAGCTGCCCGACCGCTTTCGCTCGCTTGCCTCGGACGACTACGGGTCGGCGCTGGTGCTGCCGGGTTTCATCGACGCGCACATCCATTTCCCCCAGTACCGGATGCTGGCAGCGCCGGGCAAGGACTTGCTGGACTGGCTGCAGCGGTTCACCTTCCCGGAGGAGTGTCGCTATCGCGCGCCTGCGCATGCGTGCGCGGCGGCCGAGGTGTTCCTGGATCGGCTGATCCGGCACGGTACGACCGCGGCCGTAGTCTTCTCCACGGTCCATCGCGGCGCGACCGAGGCCCTGTTCGCCGCGGCTGAGGCGCGCCGCATGGCGATCGTCACCGGCAAGACCATGATGGACCGCAACGCCCCGGCGGCGCTGTGCGACGATCCGGCCGGCGGCGCCGCGGACAGCGAGGCGCTGATCGAGCGCTGGCACGGCCGCGGCCGGCTGCGCTACGCGATCACGGTGCGCTTCGCCGTCACCTCCAGCGAGGCGCAGCTTCGCGCTGCCGGAGAGCTTGCCGCCCGCCACGCCGACTGCCACGTGCACACGCACCTGTCGGAAAGCGAGCCGGAGATCGCGCTGGTGGCGCGCGACTTCCCCTGGGCGCAGGACTACACCGACGTCTACGACCGCTTCGGCCTGGTCGGCGCCCGCAGCCTGTTCGCCCACGGCATCCATCTCTCCGAGCGCGAGCGGGCGCGCCTATCGGCGGCCGGCGCGACCGTCGTGCATTGTCCGACCTCGAACACCTTCCTGGGATCGGGCCTGTTCGACTTCCGCAGTCTCAGGAACGGGACGCACGCGGTCGGCGTCGGCCTGGCCACCGACGTCGGCGGCGGTACCAGCTACTCGATGCTGCAGACCATGGGCGAGGCGTACAAGGTGGCGATGCTGCGCGGCTTCCGGCCGACCGCGCACGAGCTGTTCCACCTGGCGACCCGCGGCAACGCGCTGCGGCTCGGCCTGGATGACCAGGTCGGAAGCCTGGAGCCCGGGCATTGGGCGGATCTGGTGGTGCTCGACCCGGCGGCCACGCCCGTGCTGGCCGCCCGCAACGAGCTGTCGGCGAACCTGGAGGAGACCCTGTTCGCGCTGGCGATCCTTGGCGACGACCGCGCGGTGCGCGCCACCTACGTCGCCGGCAGCCGGGTGTGGCTCGCCGAGCCGGCCGGCGATCCGGCAGACTTCTGACGGCAACTGTCCCCAAGGAGGAACGCATGTACGTGATCGTCGCCCCCATCCAGATCAAGAAAGGGCACAAGGACGAGTTCATCGAGGCGATGCTCGGAGACGCACGCGGCTCCGTGAACGACGAGCCGGGCTGTCTGCGCTTCGACGTGATCCAGGACGGAGCCGATCCGAACCGGATCTGGCTCTACGAGGTGTACGTCGACGAGGGGGCCTTCCAGGCCCACACGAAGACCCCGCACTTCCTCAAGTGGCGGGATACCGTCAAGGACTGGATGGACGAGCGGCCGGTCGGCGCGGGTGCCGGCAGCTACAACATCTGGCCGCCGGACGACGGCTGGAAGTAGGGCGTGCGGTGACGCAGCGCGAGCCGTGGCACGCGGTGGCCACGGACCTGGTGGACGTCGCCGCCGGACGGGCCGCCGCCGACCTGGTGATCCGCGGCGGACGCTGGGTCAACGTGCTCACGCGCGAGGTGGTGCCCGGCATGGACATCGCCGTGCGCCGCGGCCGCATCGCCTGCATCGTCGAGGACGCCGGCTACTGCATCGGCGACCGCACGCGCGTGGTCGAGGCCGGGGGCCGGTTCATGGTGCCCGGCCTGACCGACGGCCACCTGCATGTCGAGAGCAGCATGTGCACGATCACGGAGTACGTGCGCGCCGTGCTTCCGCACGGCACCACGGCCATCTTCACCGACCCGCACGAGGTGGCGAACGTCTTCGGCCTGGACGGCGTGCGCATGATGGTGGCCGAGGCGGAGGCTTCGCCCATCCACGTCTTCGTGCAGATGCCCTCCTGCGTGCCGTCGGCGCCGGGGCTGGAGACGCCCGGCGCGCGCATCACGCCCCAGGACGTGCAGGAGGCGATGAGTTGGCCCGGGATCGTCGGCCTGGGCGAGATGATGAACTTCCCTGGTGTGGTCGCCGGCGATCAGCAGATGCACGCCGAGATGGCCGCCACCATGCGCGCCGGCAAGACGGTCGGCGGCCACTACCCGAGCCCGGAGCTGGACCGGCGGTTTCACGCCTACCTGGCCGGCGGCCCGGCCGACGATCACGAGAACACGCGCGAGGTGGACGCCGTCGAGCGCGCCCGCCGCGGCATGCGGCCGATGCTGCGGCTCGGTTCGGCCTGGTACGACGTGGCCGCGCAGATCACGGCCATCACGGAACGGGGGCTCGACCCGCGCCAGTTCATCCTGTGCACGGACGACGTGCACGCCGGCACGCTGGTGGCCGAGGGCCACATGGACCGCGTCCTGCGGCACGCGATCGGGATGGGCCTCGATCCGCTGATCGCCCTGCAGATGGCCACCATCAACACCGCTCAGAACTTCGGCGTCGACCGCGATCTGGGCTGCCTGGCGCCCGGGCGCTATGCCGACGTGGTGCTGGTGGAAGATCTCGACGACTTCGCCGCCGGAACGGTGATCTCCCGCGGCGCGGTGGCGGCGGAGGAGGGGAGGCTGCTCCTCGATCTGCCGCCCTGGCGGCACGAGGAGCGCTTCCGCCGCTCGGTCCGCGTGCCGCGGCCGCTGGCCGCCGGCGACTTCGCGGTGGATGCCGGCGGCCGCACGGGCACGGTGACCGCCAACGTGATCGGCGTGATCGAGAACCATGCCGCCACCCGCCACCTGACCGCGACCCTGCAGGTGCGCGGCGGCCGCGTGCAGCCCGATCCGGCGCAGGACGTGCTGCCGCTGGCCCTGGTGGAGCGCCATCACGGGAGCGGCAGGGTCGTGAACGGCTTCGTGCAGGGCTTCGGCTTCGACGCCGCCTGCGGCGTGGCGACCACCGTCGCCCACGACTGTCACCACCTGCTGGTGGCCGGGACCTGCGCCGCGAACATGGCGCAGGCCGCGAACACGCTGGTCGACGCCGGCGGCGGCGTCGCCGTGGTGCGCGAGGGCACGCTGACCGCCCTGGTCGAGCTGCCGATCGGCGGCCTGATGTCCGACGAGCCGGCCGGCGTGGTCGCCGAGAAGTCGGCCCGCGTGATGCGGGCGCTCGCCGAGTGCGGCTGCGCGCTCAACAACGGCTATATGCAGCTCAGCCTGCTGGCGCTGGCCGTGATTCCCGAGCTGCGCATCTCCGACCTGGGTCTGGTCGCCGTCTCCCGTTTCACCCATATCCCGGTGATCCAATAACGCTTGTCCCCACTTTGGGGCATGCCACACGTCCCCGCAGCACCGGATGATGCTTGCGAATTGGCATCAGGTTGGTAGTTTCCTCGACTGCACGCCTGAATCCAACGCCCCGGCACGCCTGCCGGAGCATCAGGAGGGAGCGCATGAAAGGAGCGTACGGGTCGGTTATTACCTGGCTTGGGGTGGCAGCGATCGCAGGGCTGGTCTTGGGGTGTCAGGAGACGACGCCAGCGACACCAGCAGATCCAGATCCTCCAATGCCGACACTGGTGGGAACCTGGGAACAGGTCACCGAATGGGATGACGACGATGGAGACATCCGCCCCGTGACGATCAAGCTCATCCTGACCGAGAGTGGCAAGGCATTCTGGCATGTTGACCAACTTGAACTGTCCGGTGAAGAAAGCCACGACCCATATGGCCATGTCGCTGACTGGATAGCGACGGAGGACACCATCACCAAGACCTTCATCCACGACAACGACGATGATGATCAGTGGGAGTCCGGCACGATCGACAAGTCGTACTATTTGAGCGACTCCGGGAACGTGCTATTCGTCCATCACTGGGAAAGTGACGAAGAAGAGGACGCGTTTGAGCGCTACACTCGGGTACAGGATCGCGTCCCGTCGAACCCGACCTTGCTGGGCACGTGGGAGTCCGTAGGGGTCTATCATGAGCACGACGACTTGCTTGACGATTACGTCGTTGCCGGCAAGGAGATAATTACACTCACGTTTACCAAGAGCCGCTACATACTCGTCGAAACGCGACGCGACGGTGACGAAACAGTCGACCACTCGCACTCCAGCGGAACGTGGACATCTGCAATGCAAGGCATCGTAACCAAGACGGTCGCAGACCGGCGTGCGGACGATGACGGTAATGTCATTGTTGATGATAAGTCCTTCGACAAGGAATACGCCTGGGGCGCTGGAGGCGAACTCTTCATCATCAGATGGGACGATGACCCCGACGCGGGCGAGACACAGCGTCCCCGCATTGAGCGCTACGCGCGAGTGGAGAATCCGCTTCCGGATTCTATGATCGGCTCATGGGCAGGCCCGAGATACGAGAACATCGAAGGGACGTGGACGTTCACGGAGACGTGGCGGTTCATACTACGCGCGGACGACACCGTGACCTTTGAGGTCGTTCCGGAACCTGCCTATGTGCAAGTACCGTCTCCCGGCGCAGATCCGCTCCCGCCTTCGTGCTTCCACGGTACGCTGACCATCGACATCTCCGAACTGTTCATCACGTTTACCAACACGACGTCGAATGTCCGCGACGTCAATGCTCAGTTGTTCGACAACAAGACGTGGCGCAACGCCTACGCGCCCACCGACAGACGGGACGTCATCGTCATGTCCACGTGGTGGTCCGAGCAGCTCTGGCCCGGCCACGCCCTGCCGGTCGAGGAACAGATTGCCGCCGTGTGGAAGGACAGTCCTTGGGCGCCCTACGGTAACTACTGGCTCACGCTGACCCGCGAGCCGAGTTCAGACCGGGAGCCGTGTAAATGGTGACAGTCATGACCCGCCGCCGGAAACAAAGAGTGGCCCCAACTCGCTTGAGAGACCGTGAGCGGGTTCTGTTCCTCCGACTATCGATGTCGTTGACCGTCCTTGCGGCAATTGCCGCGATGGCGTGCAAGAACGTCGTGCCGGAGCCCGTGGAACCGGCTCCACCTGCCCCTGCCCCTGCCACACCGATCACGATCACTCACATGACGGAGCGTTGCAACGCATGGCCCGAGACGAGCACGCCGCTGCTTGACGAGATCGACAAGCGACTTGGCGTCGATTGGGAACACGTCCCCTGTGCCGGCATGGGATACACGGACAAGCTCAGGATGTTGTTCGCGGCGAACGACCTGCCTGACGTGTTCGAGACCTATTGGATCGAGGAGATCATCCAGCAAGGAACGGCAGACCTCAGCGTTGCGGAGGTCCGCCGTCACATGCCGACGTACTGGAAGGGGCTTTCGACGTTTGCCAGCAAGTCGGGACTTGACCTGGACTTCACGCTGAAGAGGTACGAGCGCGACGGCGTGCTCAAGCACTATCCGATGGTGTGGTTGGCTGCCAACCATGGCTACGGCTTCCTGTGGCGCAAGGATTACCTGGACGATCTCGGCATGGATCCGCCGACCACCCTGCAAGAATGGGAGGACGTGTTCGCGGCTTACAAGTCACGCTACCCTGATCGCTACTCGTATGGTACGCGTCAGCAATTATACCGTGCGTTTACCGCGGTGACACACGGATTCGGTTTGGCAAGCGGCCGTTTCCTGAAGAAGGGCAACCGGCTGGTGTACAGTCAAGCGCAGCCCGACATGATCGAGGTGCTGCAGGTGCTTCGGAGGTGGTATGACGCCGGTTACCTGGCGTCTGACCTTGGGGTCAACAGCGAGTCCGAGCCGTTCGAGTCGGGTATGGCGATCGTGAAGGGCTGGGAGCACCCATCGCTGCCGCCCGATCATCCCGACTTCAGGGCAGACATGAAGGCGGCCAATCCGGGAGCTCGGTTCGTCCTGACCGGTCCGCCGCGGGTGGCGGGGCGTTTTCCGGTGGTCTACGCTTGGCACCCGATGCATGGAAACGCCCACGGCATCGCTCGACGCAACAACGGCGACCGAGGTCGCGTGCATGCCATCCTTCAGGCAGTCGACGCATTGCTTGAGAAGGAGAACGCGTACCTTATCAACTACGGCATCGAAGGGACACACTGGACACTGGGAGCCAACAACAGGCCGCAGTGGACGGAGGAGTTCGCGGAAGATGACGCTCGCGGCGGTCTGGGTCTTGGAGTCCTCGGGCGCAGTGTGCCTCTGGGCCTGAATATCTTTGCGTTACTGGGAGACCCCGACTGGATCGATTCGGAGCGAGTGAACTACCTCAACCAGGTGCGCTTCAGCCCGAACGGAATCCTGGGGTCGAACAACGTCTGCGTGCTGACGCAGTCCTTTGTCAACGCCGTCGAGGGTGGTACCGATCTACGCGCTGCGAATAGCGACTTGATCGACGAATCGGCGACCCTGTTCTGGCAGATCATCGCGGGCGAGCAGCCAGTTTCCGCGTATCAAGACTGGATCGATCGCTACAACGCCGGACCTGGTCCAGCGATCGAACGCGCGGCGACCAGGAACTGGGCCCACCTTGTCGCCGAGTGCCCATCATGACCGTACGCCGCCCTCTGACCGTAGCTGACGATCGTCTGGCTGCGCCAGCACGGGATTGCCCGCCCGCGTCCAGGAGGCTTGAACAGTGGGTCGCGTAGAGAGGGCAGGTAGTGGGGCCTCTCGAAGGGGACCCCACTGCCGGTGGGCGATTGACGGAGTGCTCCCAATTCCATAGCCGTATGGGCGGGAGCCGCGGTCGCGGTACGTTCGACCTCCGATGCCTTCCGACGAACCGAGTGGCACCGGGCTCGGGGATTGAGCGTCGATTCATGCCATCGTCGACAGCGCTTCGGATGGGCGAGGAAGCCCTCGCCGCCGCGTCCGACATCTGCGAGATCACGCTGGGGATGCCCAACGTCCACTATCTGGCGATCGACCTCTCCCCGTTCGGTCAGGACGCTCGCAAGGTGTTCCTGCCCACGGACGTGCCGAGCGGCCAGATCGAAGTGACGCTCAGGAGGGAGTGATGGGTGCCCTCACGACGCACGTGCTGGACACGGCGCAGGGCAGGCCGGGCGCCGGGATCCTCGTGGAGCTCTTCGACGTGAACGACGGTCGCCGTCGGGTCACCTCAGGGGAGCGCATGCACGAATGGAGCACGAGGATACTGCTGAGACACTACCGGACCAAGGCCTGACGCAGACGGAGCTGTCGAGACGCTTCGTGGTGAGCCGGAGCACGATTCACTACTGGATCGAGTCGGGACAGCTTGACCGCGACCTGGCCGCTGGCCAACGCGCTGCTCGCCACGACCGGTGGTGTCCAGCAAGCTGAAACCCTGCCGGCAGTTTGCCAACGACGCGGATCTCAACGAGCAGCCCGAGCGTTGGCTTGAGCGCACTGCCACGGCACGACCGGCGAGCGCCTGTTGGACCGCTCGGAGCGACGAGTGGGGCGCCCTTCATCCCCTGATGCGTTCTCGCCATCATAGCTCCCTCCTCCGTGCGTCACTGGCTATGTGTCCATGAAACGAAGCCATTCAGTCCGACGTGGTCGAGAAATATGAACGGTTCGCGATCGACAATAACAGAATCCAAGATCCCATTTTCATTGCAGGTAGGATCGGTGATATGCCTTGACGTGAGGCCGAAATACATCGGAGGCTCCCCGAGAGTTGGGCAAATGAAGAGTGCAGAGGAGCTCAGTAGAGAGATCGAGGCGGTGCGGGAGCGCAACCGCGAGCTGAATGCGGCGATCCTGCGAGTCAGCGCCACTCTCGACATCGACACTGTCCTCAGTGAAATCGCCGCTGCCGCCCGCTCGCTCACCGGAGCCCGCTACTCCGTGATCATCACTATCGACGACACGGGACAGCTTGAGGACTACGTTATGTCTGGATTCTCGGCGGACCAAGAACGGCTGTTGGGAGAGTGGCCGGAACACATGCAGATTTACGAGCAGCTCCGAGATTTGGAGGACCCCCTGCGGCTCACGGACATGCCTGCCTACGTACGCGCGCTGGGAATCTCGGCCGAGCCGGTGTTCATTTACTCCTTTCAGGGGGCGCCCATGCGTCATCAGGGCGTGCAGGTCGGCAACTTCTTCCTCGGTGAAAAAGAGGGTGGGCGGGAGTTCACCGACGAGGACGAGGAGGTGTTGGTGCTGTTTGCCTCGCAGGCGGCGACGGCGATCGCCAACGCCCGCAGGCACCGTGCCGAGCAACGGGCACGCTCCGACCTCGCGGCCCTGATCGACACCGCGCCGGTGGGCGTTGCCGTTTTCGATGTCAGGACCGGCGAGGCGATCTCGTTCAATCGGGAGGTCAGGCGAATTCTCCACGGCCTGCTCTCTGCGGGCCAACGTACGGTGGACCTGTTGAAGATCATGACGTGCCGCCTCTCCGACGGGCGCGAATTCGCCCTCGATGCACTGCCGTTCGCGGAAGTGCTACGCAACGCAGAGACGGTGCGCGCCGCGGAAGTCGTGCTCTCGGTGCCCGACGGCCGGCACGTCACGACGTTGGTCAATGCGACGCCGATCCGCACCGCCGAAGGGGTCGTCGAGTCGGTGGTGGCCACCATACAGGACTTGGCGCCGCTCGAGGATCTGGAGCGGCTACGGGCGGAGTTCCTGGCCATGGTGAGCCACGAGTTGCGCGCGCCGCTGACGTCCATCAAGGGATCGACTACGACCGCGCTGGGCGACCCGCCGGTCCTGGACCCAGCCGAGGTCCGTCTGTTCTTCCGCATTATCGACGAACAAGCCGATCGCATGAACGGTCTGATCAGCGACCTGCTGGATGTGGGTCGCATCGAGACCGGCACGCTGTCGGTCTCGACGGCGCCGGTGGAGGTTTCCGGCTTGGTGGACCAAGCCAGAAACACCTTCGTGAGCGGCGGTGGCAGGCATCCCCTGTACATCGATCTGCCGCCGGGCCTGCCGTCGGTGATGGCGGACGAGCATCGCATCGTTCAGGTTCTGAACAACCTCATCTCCAATGCTGCTACGCACTCTCCAGAGTCATCGACCATCCGGGTCGACGCGCGGCACGACGGTGTTCATGTGGCGATCTCGGTTTCGGACGAGGGTCGCGGTTTACGCCCGGAGGTGCTGCCGCACCTGTTCCGCAAGTATGTCGGTGGCGCTGCGGAGGACCCGAGCGAGAGCGGACGCGTCGGCCTGGGATTGGCCATCAGCAAGGGAATAGTGGAGGCCCACGGGGGCCGTATACGCGCCGCGAGTGGCGGGACGGGCCAGGGTAGTCGGTTCACGTTCACGCTTCCGGCGGTCGGCGAGACTGCTGGCCCCATGGCGACCGATGAGCTCCGAAATCGTCCCGAATCGCGAGAGGATGCGCGCATCCTCGTCGTGGATGACGACCCGCGGACCCTTCGATACGTACGCAACGCTCTCGCGGCGGTGGGCTTCACCATCTCGGTGACCGGAGACCCGCAGGATCTGTCCCGCCTGATCAGGATAGAGAGGCCGGATTTGATCCTCATGGACCTCGTGTTGCCGGAGATCGATGGGATCAGGTTGATGGAACGCATGCCCGAACTGGCCGATATACCGGTCATTTTCATCTCGGGATATCGACACGACGAGACGATTGAGCGGGCCTTTGAACTCGGAGCCTCCGACTACATTGTCAAACCGTTTTCGGCGACCGAACTGAGGGCCAGAGTGCATGCAGCCCTGCGCCGACGTACACAGCCCGAGCGGTTTGTGTTAGGGGAACTCACCATCGACTACGGGCAGCGGCGCGTTACCGTGGCCGGCCGACCGGTGCCGTTGACTGCCACCGAATACGAGTTGCTCCGCTTGTTTTCTCTCAACGCTGGCCAGGTACTGACGTACGCTGTCTTGCTTCGCCAAGTGTGGGGTAGGTCAAACGCTCGCGACTCGGAACTGGTACGTACGTTTGTGAAGAGATTGCGCCGTAAGCTGGGTGAAGATGCGGCAAACCCGGCATACGTCGTTACTCGGCGCAGCGTCGGCTACCTCATGCCGGCGCCGGAGGATTGCTGACTCCGGCTGACCGAACGGCCAACACGAACGGTAGTCGACCACGGTCCTTCCAGAGTGGCCGACGGAATGCCGGCCGTCGACCAAAACTCACGGCGTTGTCACGAAAGTCGAGAATGTTGTCACGCACACTTCACGATCTGCTCGATACAGTCGAGAGTGGCTGGGGATCACCGCCGTAGTGCAGCCGTGAAGAACAGGAGCGGCGCGACCTTGGTGGTGCCCCGTCGACCTGTACCGACCGTGAACAGTCTGGACCGCTTCGATCGCATCGTCGCTTCGTTGCACGAAGCGACCCTGGATGACACCCAGTGGCCGGAGACATCGATGCTTATCGAAGAAGCGTGCGGGATCTCCGGCACGGATCTGGTGATCGCCGGTGGCCAGGGTCAGGAAGAGGCTGTCTGGGCGATGGACTGGTCGTTCCGACACGGAGGGGATCTCGAACATCCCAAGCCTCGCCGAACACAGATTGACTCCCCCGAGGTGCGACGTCCTACTGCGGGTGCGCAGTCACCCCGCGGGGTTGGACATGATCCGATGGGCGAGCCGATTACCTGCGAATCCGATCAGCTAGACCTGATCCGACGCCTCTCTCCCCACATACGCCATTTCATCCGGGTCCGTGCCGCACTCGCCGGCGCCCGAGCACTGAGTGCCGCGTTCGAGGAACTGCTCGACCACGACTTCGCAGGCGTGCTCTGCGTGGAGCGGCGTGGCAGGGTCGTGCATGCCAACTCGTTTGCCCGCTCTCTCCTTCAACGTCGCGACAGTTTGCTGCAGGATCGAAACGGCTACTTGCATGCTCGGCTTCCGGAAGAAGACGCGCGTCTCCGCCGGTTGTTGGCTGCAGCATGGACCTCACCCATTGCTACGGCCGTCGGCTCCATGACCGTCCGGCGGTCTTCCCACCTGCCACCAGTCACGCTGCGTGTCACGCCAGTGGTTGCCTGCGGCGTCGGTAACAGAAGCAAGCCCGTCGCCGCATCGGTGCTCATCGTCGATCCAGCGGCGAAGCCGCGCACGGACCTCAAGCACGTCGCCCCAGCGCTCGGCCTGACACCGGCCGAGAGCGAAGTGGCGATAGGAGTTGCCAAAGGAGCTACCGCTCGGGAGATAGCCATGGCTACGAAACGGAGGGAAGCCACCGTACGCGAACTTCTCAAGCGCGTCCACGTCAAGCTCGGCATCTCCCGGAGGGCAGACTTGGTGCGGGCGGTCCTCTCCGTAGGCGCGTTTCCCAGACAACCTGCCGATCGACGCGGTTGCACGTGACCAGAGCGTGCTTCCTGGACCGATACCGGCAGGTTTCGGAAGCGCGTGTCCGAGTCGAGGAGACGGTCTGGGGCCGCTTGCGGATCGACGGCCGCGAGCACGAGCACGGCTTCGTGAGAGCGGAGGGCGGAACGCCGTTCGCCTGCGAGACCGTGACCCGGTCTTCGCGGGAGGTCGAAGCCGGCTTCCAGGACTTCGCGACCATGAAGACCGCCTGCGGGGTGGCCACCACCGTCGCGGCGCTGGCCGTGATGGCATCTCCGCACTTGACGATTGCTCCTTACTTTGGTAATGAACTGGTAAGGAGACGGCGATCGTGCTGATACGCGTCACCGCGAAGCGTCAAGTGACCTTTCCGGCGCATGTCCTGGATGCGCTCGGAGCGAAACCCGGGGACCAGCTCCAGCTCGAGGAGAGCCCTGACGGGTTTCTCTTGCGCCCACGCCGAGTCGACCATGCGCGGCTCGCGCCGTTGCGGACCAAGCTGCGGCGCGGTCACGGCACGTTCGATGTGGAGACATTCCGCAACCAGCCACATGACGCAACGCTACGGGATTGATACGTCCGTGTTGGTTCGTCTCCTCACGGGCGATCCGGAGGAAGTGTATGCTCGCACCGTCGTTGCGCTGGGTTCGCTCGTGGAACAGGAGCGTGCGGAGATCTACGCTTCGAACCAGGTCATCGGCGAAGCGTACGTGGCCGTCCAGCATCACTATGGGGTTTCCAAGCCGGAAGCGCGCGCGGGTCTGGCGGACGTTCTTCGGAGCGGACTGGTATCACCGTTGAATGCAGGAGCGGCATTCACCGCTCTCCAAGCGTCTGCCGGTGCCGGCCTGATCGACCGTCTCATCGTCGACGACTATGCTCGCTCCGGTCTGGAAGTGCTCACGCTCGATCGAAAGATGGCTTCGCTTCCGAAGACCCGCCGTCTGTAGTCGCCTAACTTACTCAAGGGAATCGGATCAGGAGCACGTCATGCCATTCGTTCGACAGCGCTACGGAAAGGCCAACGTCCGCGTGTTGCGGGTGCAGCGGGACGGGGATCGTCACCAGGCGCGCGAGAGCCGCGTCAACGTCATCCTGGACGGCGAGTTCTCCCGAGCCTACACGGACGCCGACAACGCGTCGGTCGTGGCCACCGACACCATGAAGAACCTGGTCAACGTGCTGGCGCTCGAACACCTGGACGCGGCCAACGAGTCGTTCGCCCTGACCATCGGGCAGTGCTTCCTGGACCGCTACCGGCAGGTTTCGGAAGCGCGCGTCCGGGTCGAGGAGACGGTCTGGGGCCGCTTGCGGATCGACGGCCGCGAGCACGACCACGGCTTCGTGAGAGCGGAGGGCGGAACGCCGTTCGCTTGCGCGACCGTGACCCGGTCTTCGCGGGAGGTCGAAGCCGGCTTCCAGGACTTCGCGATCATGAAGACCACCGGATCCGGGTTCGTCGACTATCTGCAGGACGAGTACACCACGCTGCCGCCGACCACCGACCGCATCCTCGCCACCCGCATGGCGGCCATCTGGCGGTTCGAGGGCGGCGCGCTCGATGGACGCGGCGACTATGACGCGGTGGCCGACTCGATCCGGGGGGCGTTGCTGCGGGTCTTCGCCACCTACAGCCCCTCGGTGCAGGACAGCCTGTATCGGATGGGCGAGGCAGCCCTCGCCGCCGTGTCCGATATCTGCGAGATCACGCTGCGGATGCCCAATGTCCACTACCTGCCGATCGACCTGTCCCCGTTCGGTCGGGACGCTCGCGGCAAGGTGTTCCTGCCCACGGACGAGCCGAGCGGCCAGATTGAAGTGACGCTCAGGAGGGGATGATGGGTGCCCTCACCACGCACGTGCTGGACACGGCGCAGGGCAGGCCGGGCGCCGGGATCCTCGTGGAGCTCTTCGACGTGAACGACGGCCGCCGTCCGGTCACGTCCGTCCGCACCAACCAGGACGGGCGCTGCGACGCCCCGCTGCTTGAAGGGGACGCCTTCCGTGCCGGGCAGTGGGAGCTGGTGTTCCACGTCGGCGAGTACTTCGCCGCGACCGACCTGCAGACCGCCGATCCGCCGTTCCTGGACCGCGTCACGATTCGATTCGGGATCGCCGACGACGCCCACTACCACGTGCCGCTGCTGGTGGCGCCGTGGGGCTACACCACCTACCGCGGAAGCTGATCTCGCGGCGCAGTCGCGGACTCCTCAGTCGTCGCGAATCGACGTACACAAACCAGATTCGGCCGAGCCGAGCACACGCTCTGGCCGTCAAGACTCATCCCGCGCGGGAAGCTCGCCTGTTCTTGAGCACACGGAATGTCCCCAGTTTGGGGGACGACATCGAACAGGAAAGCTTCAGATCGAAAACTCGCACTCAAGGCGTTCATTTCTGTAAATAAAAGGGGTTCATGCTACCATAACGGGTAAATTTTCGGTTGGCGAATGTGTAACACCGTTACCCCCCCCCCCCCCCCAAAAAAAAGATACATCATGAGGACTTCTTGTTTGAGCGTGTCGTCGATTCGCTGCACGAAGCGATGCTGGACGGCGGTCGCTGGCGGGAGGCGTCCGCCCTGATCGATCATGCGTGCGGGACTACTGGCACTCATCTGGCGATCGGGGGTGCGCCGAATCGCGAAACTGAGTCCGTACACGGGGACGGCCGGAGCATCCGGGTGGATGGAGCGAACGGATTGCAGGTCATCTGGGTCCTCGCCAACGCGACGACACCCGGCGGCCGGACTGCGAAGCAGACGGCTATGATCAACCGTCTTGTGCCCCACATCCGCCAGTTCGTCCGCGTCCGCCAGGCGCTTGTGGGCGCCGAGGCGCTGAGCGCCTCGCTTGCCGGACTGCTGGACAACATGGTGGTCGGCGTCATCTGCCTGGACTCGCGCGGCATGATCGTTCAGGTCAACGCCCGTGCGCGGGAGATCTTGCGCGAGGGCGCCGGACTGGTGGAGCGGCACGGGGTCCTGCGTGCGAAGCAGACGGCCGACGATGAGCGCCTCTCGCGGTTGCTCGCGCATGCCCTGTCGCAGCCCGGGCGCCCGGGAACCAGCGGTTCGATGACGGTCGCGCGATCCTCTCAAAGGCCGCGCTTGGCGCTGCACGTGATCCCGGCGGACGTCCGCGATGCGGGGTTCGCGTTCGGCCTGGTCGCCGGGCTGGTAGTGGTCGTCGACCCAGCAGCGAAAGCCGGCATCGATCCGGAGAGCGTCGCCGCGGGCCTCGGCCTCACGCGCGCGGAGGGCCGCGTAGCGTCAGCCCTGGCCGAAGGCGCGACGATGCGGGACATCGCGACCGCCACCCACCGGGCAGAGAGCACCGTGCGCGAGCTGGTCAAGCGCATCCATCTGAAGCTCAACATCTCGCGGAGAGCCGATCTGGTGCGCATGGTCATGTCGCTGGCTGCAAGCCAGTCTCCGCGGCTGGATAGCCGCTGCACAAGGGGAAGGTGAGCGAATAGACGAGTGGGGATGGCGGCCGATAGCCGACCCTTGTCCCTCAGCGATACTGGGTCGCGGCGTCCTCGGGGAGTGACGGCTTGTTCGTCAGGTCGCCGCCGCCATGCGTTTCATGGACTCGCGGGCGGCGCGCTGCGCCGACGCGACCTGCTTCCTGGTCATCTGTTCGGCGAGGTGGTCACGCATGTTGCGCGCCTCATGGTCGCCGCTGGCGACGAACTCGGCCCAGGTCGTCAGGAAGCGCGGCACGTCGCTTGCCTCGGAGCGGGCGGCGAGATCGAACCACATGTATGCGGCAACGAGATCCTGGGCGACCCCCTGGCCATGGAGGTACGAGAGGCCGAGTGCGAACTGCGCTTTCTCGTCCCCCTGGTCGGCGGCGCGACGGAACCACGTGACGGCCTCGGCGTAGTCGTGCGGCGCGCCGACGCCCAGCCAGTGCATGAGGCCGAGGTTGAACTGTCCGCCGGGATGCCCCTGCTCGGCCGCGCGGCGGTACCACGTGGCCGCCTCCGGGTAGTCCTGGCGTACGCCGTAGCCGTCATGGTACATGCAGCCCAGCTCGAACTGCGCTTCGGCGTCACCCGACCTCGCCTCGCGTCGTACGTCGGTTCCCAGCATTACTTTCCGATGATCGTCAACTCGACGCCGCGGCCTTAGCGGCGCGGGAGCTTCACATGCCCCAGACCGTAACCGGCACGCCGTCTTCGGACGGTGGGCGGCGGAAGATCTTCTCCTCCCATGTCCGTTCCGGCGCGCGATCGAACACGATCAAGTGGGCCGTGCGCCCCGCATCGGTCCAGGTAGGCACGGGTCTGCTCCATCCCCTCGGCGACGGTCCGCTCCAGCTCCCCGCGCCGCACCTTGCACTCCACCACGAACCGACGCTCGCGCCCGCCCTGCGGCCACACGATCAGCAGGTCCGTTCGCCCGTGCGCCAGCGCGTACTCCCGTTCGATCCGCCCGCCGCGGTTCACGACCCGCTGCAGGTGCGCCTGCAGCAGCAACTGCGGCCCGGCCTCGTGATAACGCTCGAAGCGCTGCACCCAGTGCTCGGAGTGCTCCCGGAAGAACGCCTGGAACGACGCGATCAGCCCGTCGATGTCCAGGGCGCCATCCGCGCCCACGTACCACGCCATCCGCTGCGGCAACCCGGTCTGGACGGCGTAGTTCAGATGGCGCGGCACCACTTCGGCGTAGATCGGGTTGGCGATGCGCGGCGTGCCGTCCGCCTCCTGCGCCACCAAGCCCAGGTCGCAGGCGTAGGAGACGTCCTCGGCCGTCCACGCGTGCCGGTCGGCGCCGGCCAGGATCGGTTCGATCACCCGCCGCACGCGCTCCTCGCGCAGCTTGTCCGCCAGGTTGTCGAGGTGGGTCTCCCGCGCCAGGATCAGCCGCTCCTGCGCCTCCAGGACGGCCTGCTCGGTGATCGGACGGGAGCGGTCTTGGCCCGTCTTGTCATCGAAGCACGCTTCCCGGCAGAGCGCGTTCACCAGCCACGGTTGCCCGTCAGTGCGTGCCACGATCAGGCGCAGCGCCTCCTCCGTGAACGCTTGCCCGGTCGCCGCCGTATGCTGCGCCAGCAACTCCCGCACCTCCCGCTCCGAGAAGTCGCCCATCCGCAGCGACTTGGCCTTGATGTTGAAAGCGCTGCCGCCGAGCACCATGCGGTTCTCGGCCGTCGAGTGGATGCGGTAGTCGCGCACGTCGCGCACCCCGCACAGGACGATGCTGTGCGGGAAGCGGTCCGGTCAGTCGACGTAGCCGGTGCGCAACTGCCGCAGCACGGCCAGCAGGGTGTCGCCCACCAGCGCGTCGATCTCGTCGATCAGCAACACCAGCGGCCGCGGGTCGGCCATGCTCCAACGCAGCAACGCGTGCCGTAGTGCCTGGCCCGGCCCCACTCGCTCCAGCACTCCGGGCCATGAGGTCCTCCATCGTCTCGTCGCCCAGGGTCAGGCTTGCCTGCAGCGCCAGTTCGGCGAGCACGGTACGCATGCCCTCCGCCACGTTCTCGCGCATCGCCTGGCCGTCCTCGACGTTGGCGTACACGCATCGGTAGTCGCCGGCATGTCCACCGTTCAGCAGGTCGCGCAGCGCCAGCAGCGCCGAGGTCTTGCCGGTCTGCCGCGGCGCGTGCAGCACGAAGTACTTCTTGTCCCGCACGAGGCCGAGCACCTCGTCGAGATCGATGCGCTCCAGCGGCGGGACGTGGTAGTGGTCGGCCGCCACGACCGGCCCCTCGGTATTGAACGTGCGCACGGCCGGCAGTGTGCCATCGTAAGGACCCGACGTCACCGCGCCGTGGTCGGATCGCCGACCCTTCACGGTATCGCCTTTCCTCCTGTACGTAACGCCGCGGGCGCTTGTCCCGCGTTTGGGGCATGACGTCCATGTCGCTGGACGCTCTACGCTTGGCGCTCCGTTAGAGGAGGAGACGATGCGCCGGATCAGGCTCGGATTGATAGCGAAATACGTGGCGTTGGCACTGATGGCGAGCGCACTGCTGGCGATCGGTTGCCGGAACGCACCGGCCACGATGACGGAAGAGCCACCGCCACCGCAACCGGCCACGCCCGATCCCAACGCGGGTATCTCGTGGCGCTTGGTCCGCACCGGCGGCGGTCTGGCGTCCCCCACGGGGACGACGGGAGACCAACTCCGTGCCGTAGCCTGGGGCGCAGGCCGCTTCGTCGCGGTGGGATTCAACGGCACGATCGCGCACAGCGCTGACGGTGCGACGTGGACGGAGGCCAGCGCCACCGCAACGGAAGACCATCTGGTCGGCGTTGCGTGGGGTGATAGCCGTTTCGTCGCAGTCTCGAGGGGAGGAACGGTCGTGCACAGCGCCGACGGCGCGAGCTGGAAGTCAACAAACGCACGCGCCATTACCGACGGATGGCTGAGTGCCATGACCTACGATAGTGGTCGTTTTATCGCAGTCGGGGGCGATGGCACCATCGCGTACAGCTCCGATGGCGAACTCTGGGAGCAGGCGACACTGACGGTCGAGTCAGAGCGCCTGTTCGGAGTAGCCGGGGGCGGAACGGGGTTCGTTGCTGTCGGACGTAACGGCCAGGAGCCACACATCCTCCATAGCGCCACCGGCTCAACCTGGACGGAGGCGAGTGCTACCGCCGCCACGGCATCCCTTGACGGAGTTGCTTGGGGCCGCACGCGTTTCGTTGCGGTCGGGCGCGAAGGAACGATCGTCCATAGCACCGACGGGATGACTTGGGAGGCAGCGAGGGCCCCGGCTACCGAGGCCTCGTTGCGGGGCATCGCCTGGAGCGGTACCCGATTCGTGGCGGTCGGCGATAACGGCACGATCGTGTCCAGCACCGACGGCACCACCTGGACGGAGGCCCGTGCTTCAGGCTCTCCGGAACGCCTTTTCGGAGTAGCCGCCAACGGAGATCGGTTCGTGGCGGTCGGAGGCAACGGAGCGATCGTCTACGGAGACGAAGGCGCCAATTGGATGCGCGCGGACACCGGCGGAGAGGTCTTCCCGGCGCTCCTTGATGTGTCCTGGGGAGGAGGCCGATTCGTAGCGGTCGGCGTCAATGGGGCGATCGTGTACAGCACCGATGGAGACCGCTGGACGAGCGCACCGGCCAGCGCGGAAGGACTGGGGAGAATAACGTGGGGCGGCGGCCGCTTCGTCGCGATCGACCTCAACGGCACGATTGCGCACAGCCCTGACGGCGTGACGTGGACGAAAGCGAGCGCTCCGGCTACCGAGGAGCGGCTGTCCGACGTGACGTGGGGCGGTGGCCGGTTCGTCGCGGTAGGCGGCCGAACGATCGTGTACAGCGCCGATGGTGACCGCTGGACGGCCGCTAGTGACACGGCGACCGAAGCCGACGACCGCCTTACGAATGTCACGTCGAACGGTACGCGCTTCGTCGCGGTCGGGAGAGGCTCCGGCATGATCGTCCACAGCGATGATGGAGACCAGTGGACGCGGGCGAGCGATCCCGGCGTCACCTATTGGTTCAATCTCGTCGCATGGGGCGGAACCCAATTCATCGCAAACGCGATCAAACAGGAGCACCCTCGCAATATGGTCGTGCGGAGTTCGGATGGTGACGCTTGGGAGAAAGTCAGCGACCTTTCTATTGCGGGCTATCTGTCGGATGCTGCCTATGGCAACGGGCGCTTCGTCGCGGTAAGCGGCAGCACGATAATCTACAGCGACGATGAAGGCGCAACCTGGACGGAGGTCAGCCCCGCCCCCACGGGGCAGCCCCTTAGGGCAGTCGCATGGAACGGCACGCATTTCGTCGCCATCGGCCACAACGGCACGATCGTCACCAGTCCGTAGCTATTTGAATGGAGCTGACACCAGCGTGGCGCAGTTTTCAGAGACGACGCGAGAGTGCGATGGCTGGAGAAACACGTAGTAATCTCCACTGATGATGTCGATCGTTGACGCGAACGTTCCGGCCGTCGCTGTCGGGATCGATACGGTCACGGATGGAACCGGAGCAGACAAGCCAAGACACGGTCCAATCAGGCACTGCCGATCGCTCGGGTCAACTTCAGGTTGGCACGCCAGTCCCGCGCGGCAGGTCGGCGAGTTGCGACTCTTCCACCGGCATATCGTCGGGCGCGTCGTAGCGCATGAGCATCGTGTCCTCCGGCAGCACGTCGGGGTCTCGACATGCACGAGCTTCTCCAGAACGCAGAGTGGGGATCCGGGGCGCAATAGGTGAACAGCCGGCCCCGATCATTCCAGCGGCCCGTGAGATCGAGCCCGTAGCCGCCGTCGAATCGATGTGCGTACGCCGCGCCTGACAGGCGCCAGAGCCGCATCAGATCGCAGCACCCCAGGCGATTCGCGCCAGCAGATTCTCGACGACACGGGCCCCGGCGTCGGTGCGGATCAGGTCGATGGGCTTTCGATCGCCGAGCGCGGCCGAGTTCCGATGCAGCCATCGATGCGCCTTGTCCCGGCTGGCGAAGGCTCGCTCGGCAAGCACCAGAACTCGCGCCACGCGGGCCGCGCGATCGGACTCGTCGACGGTCAGCATTGCCAATCGGTCAGGTCGATCCGAGTACTTCGAGTGGCTGGCCATGAGCAGTCGGCGGAGTGCTCCGTGTGATGTCTCCGCGGTGCAGGTCGAGCAGAACGCGTTCCGGGGTCATGGGGGCGTCAAGGGTCAGATCGGCGTCCGGGCGGAAGGCCTTCATGGCGTTGCGGAGGGCGAAGAAGACGCCGATGCCGTACATCAGGGGGGGCTCGCCGACCGCCTTGGCGCCGAGCGGGCCGTAGGGGTTGTCCTCCGGCTCCAGGAACTTCACGGCCATGTCGTCGGGCATGAAATAGACGTCCGGGGCCTTGTAGGTGGACAGCGCATGCGAGAGGCAGCGGCCTTCTGAGTCCCACTGCAGGTCCTCCATGGTCATCCAGCCCATGCCCTGGGCCAGGCCGCCCTCGACCTGACCGCGGTCGACGGTCGGATTGATGGTGCGGCCCAGGTCGTGGACGATCTTCACCTGGTCGACGGCGTAGGTGCCGCGCAGGCAGTCGACGGTCACTTCGAACACGGCCGTGCCGTAGACGTGGTAGGCGAACGGGTGGCCGTGCTCGCGCTCCTCGTCGTAGTGGAGGCCCGGCGTGGTGTAGTAGCCGTGGGCCGACAGGCGCCGTCGAGCCCGGTAGGTCAGGCTGACCAGGTCGGTCCAACTCATGTCCGCCGGCTCGCCGTCGACACGAACCTGCTCGTCGGCGACGGTGACCGCGGCCGGGTCGGCGCTCCCGATCTCCCGCGCCGCCACCTCGCGCATGCCGTCGAGAATGGCCTCGACGGCGATGATCGCCGCGTTGCCGTTCAGGTCGGTGGTGGCGCTGGCGGCGCTCGGCGACATGTTGGCGACCCTGGTGGTGTTGGTACTCTCGACGCGTACCCGCCGCCGTGAGATGCCGAAGGTGCGCGCCACCACGGAGGCGACGTTGCTGCTGATGCCCTGGCCCATCTCGATGCCGCCGGTGGTCACGCTCACGCTGCCGTCCGCATAGACGTGGACCAGGGCGTTGCCCTGGTTGAGGTGGGTCTTGGTGAACGAGATGCCGAAGCAGACCGGCATCAGCGCGCAGCCCTTCTTGACCGCGAAGTTGTCTCGGTTGTGCTCGTCGACCCGATGCCGGATCCCATCGACGTCGAACGCCGACTCCAGCTCGTCCCAGGTCCGCCCGGCGCGGCTCCGCTCCACGACCTGCCCGTAGTGGAAGACGTCGCCGTCTCGCAGCAGGTTGGCGCGCTGGATCGCGGAGGCGTCGATCCCCATCGCGTCGGCGGCCTTGTTGATCGCCGCCTCGATCACGTACATGCCCTGCGGGCCGCCGAAGCCGCGGAAGGCGGTGTGCGGCTGCAGGTTGGTCCGGCACGGCGCGGCGGTCACGCGGACGTTGGGGATGAAGTAGGCGTTGGTGGCGTGGAACAGCGTGCGCGCCAGCACGGGCGGCGACAGGTCGGCGAAGGCGCCGGAGTTCTGGTAGAAGGTGGCCTGGTAGGCAAGGATCTTGCCGGCCGCGGTCAAGCCGATCTTGAAGTCGGCGGAGTAGGGATGGCGCTTGCCGGTCATGCGGATGTCGTCCAGCCGGTTCAGCACCAGCTCGACCGGCGCGTCCAGGTGCGCGGCGGCCAGGGCGGCCATCGCCGCCCAGTGGGTGGCCTGGTCCTCCTTGCCGCCGAAGCCGCCGCCGAGCCGTTTCACGTCCACCTCAACCTTGTGCATTGGCCGGCCGAGCACGGCCGACACGACGTGCTGTACCGCTGCCGGCCCCTGGGTGGAGGAGAACACCTGCATCGCGCCGTCCTCCCCGGGCACCGCGCGGGCGCGCTGCGTCTCCAGGTAGAGGTGCTCCTGGCCGCCGATCTCGCAGCGGCCGTCGACCACCACGTCACAATCGCTCCAGGCGCCGGCGACGTCGCCCGCGGCCATGGTGCGCGGCGGATGGATCAGGTCGCCGTTGGCGAACGCCTGGCGCGGATCGACTACCACCGGCAACTCGTCGATCTCGACCTCGACCAGCTCGCGCGCCTGCCGCGCCTGGTGGGCGGTGCGGGCCACCACCAGGGCGATCGGGTGGCCGATGAAGCACACTTCGCGCTCCACCAGCAGCTCCTCGTCCTCGATGATCGGGCCGAAGCGGTTGACGCCGGGGATGTCGGCGGCGGTGAGCACCGCCACCACGCCGGGTGCGGCGCTCGCGGTGGCGGTGTCGAGCCGGGTGATGATGCCGTGCGCCTTCGGGGAGCCCGCCACCGCGGCGTGCAGCATCCCCGGCGGGGGCGGCACGTCGTCCACGAATTGCGACTCGCCGCGCACGTGCAGGTGGGAGTCGATGTGATTCACGACACGCCCCGCGCGTGGAACGCCTCTACCGTGAAGCGGTCGGGGAACAGGGTCACGAAGTGGGCGATCAGAAGCTGGCGGGCCAGCAGGCGCTTGTACTCGGCCGAGCCGCGCACGTCCGTGATCGGCGCGATTTCCTGCTGGGAGAGGCGCACGGCTTCCCACGCCGTGTCCAGGTCGAGGGAGCTGCCGCGGAGCGCCCGCGAGGTCTCGTGCAGGTAGAGCGGGATAGGCGCCACGCCGCCAAGGCTGACATGCGCGTCGACGATCGTGTCCCCGATGCAGCGGATCGAGCAGGCGCTGTTGACGGAGGCGATGTCGAGGCAGGTCCGCTTGGAGACCTTCTCGAAGTTAACCCGGGCGCCGGCCGGATCGGCGAAGGCTACCTCGGTGAGCAGCTCGCCTGGACGCAGGTCCATCTGCTTGTAGCCGCGGTAGAACTCCCGCAGCGGGACCGACCGCCGCGTGCCGCGGTCGTCCAGCACGACGCGCGCGTCCAGGGCCAGCAGCAGGGCGGTGAAGTCCCCGATCGGGGAGGCGTTGACGATGTTGCCGGCCAGGGTGGCGCGGTTGCGGATCTGCCAGGAGGCGATGAGGTGGTTGAACGCCCCGATGCGGGGCAGCGCCTTGACGACACGCGGGTCGGCGCCGAACTCCTCGAAGGTGGTGAGCGCGCCGACGCGGAACTCGCCGCCGGAGCGTCGGATGCGTTTGAGCGCCGGCCGCCGATTGAGCACCTCCACGTGGCAGTCCGGGATCTCCTCGCCCTGCTGCACGTACAGGTCGGTGCCGCCGGCGATGCGGACGTCCGGGTCCGCATCGGGGTCGGGTGCAGGCGTCTCTTCCTGTAGCGCCCGCAGGCGCTCCGCGATGGTCGTGAAGTAACCGGGAATCGCGCCCGCCGCGGCCAGCGCGGCCACTCTTCGAGTGGGGTTCGCTCCGCTCACTTGACCGCCGCCGCCGATCCCGTCGAGCCGGCTGCCGAGGCGGCGATCCAGCGTGTCGGCGCAGTCCTTCAGCGAGCGATAACCGGTGCAGCGGCACAGGTGGCCGCTCAGGGCGTACTTCACGTCCTCGAGGGAGAGCCTCTTGGTGTCATCCAGCAGCAGTCCGTGCAGGGACACCACGATGCCGGGCGTACAGAACCCGCACTGCGTGCCGCCGTGCTCGACGACGGCCTCCTGTGCGGGCGTGAGCCCGGCGTCCAGGTTGCACCCCTCGATCGTGACCACGTGCCGGCCGTGCACCTCCGCCAGCGGCACCAGGCAGGAGGTTACCGGCTGATAGCGGACGGCGTCGCCCGCAAGCTCTCCGATCAGGACGGCGCAGGCACCGCAGTCGCCCTCCTTGCAGCCTTCCTTGGTGCCGGTCAGCCGCTCATGATTCCGCAGGAAGTCCAGCAGCAGCAGCCCCGCCGGAGCGGACGTCTCCACCAGCCGGTCGTTGAGAATGAACCGGGTGCTCGGCGCCATCGCGTGCTACCGGCGGTTGCGCTCGCGAAGGATTTGCGCGGCGATGCTGATTGCGATCTCCTCCGGCGTCTGGCTGCCGATGTCCAGACCCACCGGAGCATGGATGCGCTCGATCGTCTCCGGGGAGATCCCTTCCTCCCGCAGGAGGGAGAGTATCCGGGCGATCTTTTTTCTACCGCCCATCAACCCGATGAACGGGAATGACAGGGGTGCGACGCCGAGGAGAGCGCGCACGTCGGTGCGGTAATCCGCCGTCATCACGACCGTCGCGGTGAAGTCTGGATGGTCGATCGCAGGGCCCACGTCGGCGTAGTCCGCTACGATGGAGAGACCGCCAACCGCGGTCGCGCGGTCGTGGCTGACCACGCGCGTGCGGGTGTCGAAGACGTGTACCCGGTACCCCAGGGGCGCCATCACCGCACCCAGCGCGGCCGCACAGTGGCCGCCGCCGATAACGGCGATCCGGCGCCGGTTGAGAAGGTCTTCCCGGTAACGCCATCGTCCGTCCGCCTCCGTGAATGTGATGCGCGGCGCGTCGAAGCCGGCTCCGATCTCCGCCAGCCGCAGACCGGCGCCGTCGATCTCGATCCAGCCGCGCTGATCGTCTCGGACTCTGTCCACAATGGTGCGCACGCTGGCCAGGTCGCACGGTCCGTCCAGCACGCAGAAGATGTTGGTCTGGCTTCCCTCGCAGATCAGGCCGGATTGATCACCGGCCGCGTCCTCACTATGCATCAGCGTCTGCTTCGCGGGCCCATGGTTGTCGCCCTGCAGCAGCGCCCTCGCATGATCGACCAACCGCTGCTCCATCGCACCTCCGCCGATCGTCCCGAACAGCTCGCCGGTTTCGGCGACCAGCAGCTTCGCGCCCGCGGTTCCTGGCGAGCCGCGGGTATGCTCGGCCACGCAGGCTACGAACACGCGGCTTCCCGCACCGAGGTGTCCGTGAACCCGCTCCCAGAACGAGCTCATGATTCGTCGCCCGATGATACCGGCGTCTTGCGGCCCGGAACACATGCCGTCATGACGTTACACGCCGAGCCAAGTCGATCTGACCTGGGGGCTCCGGTCGAGCTCCGCCGCGGTTCCGTGCCAGCGGATGCGGCCCTTGCCGAGCACGTAGACGTGCTCGGACAGCCCGATGGCGAACGGGTAGTTCTGCTCCACCAGCAGCATCGTCATGCCGTCCGCCCGCAGGTCGTGGACGATTCCAGCGATGCGCTCGACGACGATCGGCGCCAGCCCCTCGGTCGGCTCGTCCAGGATCAGCAGGCGCGGTGACAGGGTGATGGCGCGCGCGATGGCCAGCATCTGCTGCTCGCCGCCGCTCAGTTCGTTGCCGCGGTTGCGGCGCCGCTCGGCCAGCAGGGGGAACCGCTCGTAGAGAGCCTCCCCCGTTACGACGGGGCCGCCGGCCGCCGGCCGCCGGTTCAGGCTCAGGTGCTCGTCCACCGTAAGCGAGGCGAAGATGCCGCGGTCCTCCGGGACGTACGCGATGCCGCGGCGCGCGATGCGGTGCGGAGGCAGGTGCTCGATCGCCTCATCCGCGAACCGGATGCTGCCGCGCGCGGCCGTGACGATGCCCATGATCGACTTGAGCGCGGTCGACTTGCCCGCTCCGTTGCGTCCGAGCAGCGCGGCGACGCTGCCGCCCGCCACCTCCAGCGACACGTTCTGCAGGACGTGGCTGCGCCCGTAGTAGGTGTCCACCCCCTCCATGGACAGGAGCGGATCCGCCATCAGTCACGCCCCCCGAGGTAGCGGCTGCGCACCTCCGCCGAGCCGCGAACCTCGGCCGGCGTGCCTTCCAGCAGCACGCGGCCATAGTCGAGCACGGTGATCCGCTCGGCCAGCTCGAACATCACGTCCATGTCGTGCTCGACGATGAGCAGCGTCAGGGAAGCGGGCAGCGAAGCCAGCAGCTCGACGATGCCGGCCGTCTCCTCCGGACTCATCCCGGCGGTGGGCTCGTCGAGCAGCAGGACCGTCGGCTCCCTCACCAGCGCCAGTCCGATCTCGAGGTGGCGCTGGGTGCCGTAGGGCAGGGTGGACACCGGTGCCGGCAGATGCTGCGCAAGGCCGAGCCGCTGGGCATGCGCTTCCGCCTCTTCGCGCACCGCGGCGAATCGGCGCGCTGGAAGCCAGAACACGTGACCGATGCGCTGCCTGAGCGCGCAGGCGAGCGCCAGGTTCTCCCTGACGGTGAGGTCGCCGAACAGGTTGTTGCGCTGGAAGCTGCGCGCCAGCCCGGCCCGCGCACGGACGTCGGGCGGCGCTCCGCTCACGTCGCGGCCCCCGATGTACACCCGGCCCGCGTCCGCGTCGAGCTCGCCGGTGATCAGGTTGAACAGTGTGGTCTTGCCGGCGCCGTTGGGGCCGATCAGCCCGCGCCGCTCGCCCGGCGGGAGCCGCAGCGAGACGTGGTCGGTCACCTGCAGCGACCCGAACGCCTTGCACAGGCCGGTCGCCTGAAGCGCGTGGGCTATCACGCTCGGCTTCTCCGCCGCACGACTGCCAGGGCCGCGTGCCGGATCGCCCAGGTGAGGCGCCCGTACAGGCCGTCCCGGGCCAGCAGGACGACGACGATGAAGAACAGCCCCATGATGAGCTGCCAGTGATCGGCCATCTCCGGCGGAAGGGAGAGGCTTTTCCAGAACGAGCCGTCGTTCAGTTGATTGCGGAGGAGGATGTACAGTGCCGCGCCGCCGGCGGCGCCGATCAGGCTGCCGCTGCCTCCCAGGATGACGATGATCAGCGCCTCGCCCGAGAGGGTCCAGAAGGCGAGGTCCGGTGACACGAAGCCGGTGTGCTGCGCCATCAGGGCGCCGGCCAGACCGGCGACCGCGCCCGCGGCGCCGAAGGCGGCCAGCTTGTAGCGCCGCACCGGGCACCCGAGCGACGCCAGACGGCCCGGGTTCTGATGGATGGCGGTGAGCATCATCCCGAACGGAGCGCGGCGCACGAGCAGCAGGGCGAGGTAGACCAGCAGCGCGGCGATGAGGACGCAGGCGGCGAACACCGCCGGATCTCCAGAGTCCAGCCCGAGCGGGGCCAGATCGAAACGGGGCGTGCCGGCCATGCCGTTGTCTCCGCCGAAGACCCGCGCCTTGACGAAGTAGGCATGGACCATCTGCCCGATGGCGAGGGTGATCATGATGAAGAACACGCCGGTCAGGCGCACCGCGAAGAAGCCGACGCCCACGGCGATCGCCGCCGCGGCCGCCACCGACAGCCCCACCGCCGCGAGCGGCGGCCAGCCCCAGAGGACCGTGGCGGCGGCGGTGGCGTAGGCGCCGAGCGCCAGGAAGCCCGCGTGCCCGAGCGAGACCATGCCGGCGGCACCCACCAGGAGGTCGAGGCTCATGGCGAAGATGGCCAGGATCGCCACCTCGGCCAACAGCTCCATGCCGAAATAGTCGGCCCCGAACCAGGCGGCGACGGCGATGCCCGCGAGGACTCCCGCCACCGGGAGCTGGAGGGGGTCGCGACCGTTCATCAGGAGCTCCCGCTGCGGACGGGTATCAGTCCGGCCGGCTTGAGGAGCAGGATCAGGGCCATGAGGGCGTAGATCGTTACCCGTGCCAACTCGGGAAGCACGACCTGGCCGTAGGTGTCGGCGATGCCGATGATCAGCGCGCCGAGGGCCACGCCCTTGAGGCTGCCGGGGCCGCCTAGCACCACGACGATGAGAGCCAGGATCAGCACCTTCATGTCCATCCCCGGCGCGATGGAGAGCACCGGCGCCGCGATCACGCCGGCGACTCCGGCCAGCAGGCACCCCAGGCAGAACACCAGGAAGAAGACGCGGCCGATGTCGATGCCGAGCGCCGCCACCATGGTGCGGTCGTCCACGCCGGCGCGCACGATGGCGCCGACACGGGTACGCTCCAGCCCCAGATACAGCAGCACGAACGCCGCTACGCCCAAGGCGATGATGAACAGGCGATAGGTGGGGTAGACCTGCCCGAGCACGGAGCCGCGGCCGGCCAGCAGCGCCGGCACGTCGATGATGTGCGGCAGCGAGCCCCAGATGATGTCGACCGTCTCGATGCCGACGAAGATCAGGCCGAAGGTCACCAGCACCTGCTTCATGGGGTCTGCCCGCTGCATGTGGCGCAGCAGGACCACGTAGAGCAGTCCTCCGATCACGGCGACGCCGAGCGGGGCCAGCAGCAGGGCCAGCCAGAAGGACTCGAAGGCACGGACCGCGCTCAGGGCCAGGTAGGCGCCGACCATGAACAGCGTGCCGTGCGCCAGGTTAATGAAGTTCATCAGCCCGAACACCACCGACAGCCCGATCGACAGCAGGAACAGCAGCGCCGAGAGCTGCAGCCCGTTGAGTGTCTGGACGATCAGAAACCCGGGATCGAGGAGCACGGTTACTCCGTTATCGGATCATGTCTCGCATCGAACGGAGACCAGCAACGATTCAGCTTTGACAGGACCTCACGGGCTGAGAACGGCATCGGGGATCTCGATGCGGGCGATCAGGGCATCTGATTCCCGCGAAACGGGTTCACCCCGCGAGCGCCTTTCAGCCACCCATAACTCCGCGAGGTCCCTGGCGGCCTGCATCGCACCTTCGATCCCCCTGCCGTGTGTCGTCAGATCTAGCGCCGGGATGTGCGCGGAGTAATACCCCTCGAATCTCGGCTCATCGATCGCGTCGAGGACTACCGAGTACTGCACGAGGACTACTACAGCTCGCAGCCGTTGGGCGGGTCCTGGACGTCGGCTACCATGTCCTGGACCACCGCCGCGACGCCGTCGCCCTGGGCCTGGACCTCGAAGATGTAGACGTTCTGGATCACGTTGTTGGTTGCCGGATCGATGCGGAACGGGCCGCGGGGGCCGTCGAAGCGGATGTCGCGCATCGCCGCGACCAGGGCCGCCTTGTCCTCGGTGTCGCCGCCGGTGGCCTCGAGGGCCTCGACGATGAGGCGGGCGCTGTCGTAGGCGGCGACGCCGAACTCCGACCCGTCGCGTCCGTGCGCGGCGCGGAACTTCTCCTGGAAGACGTGGTTCGCCGGCGTGTCGATCGACGGCACGTAGTTGAGGATCCCCAGGGTTCCCTCCGCGTCCATGCCCTGCGCGTTGACGTACAGCGCGGAGTTGAGCCAGCCGGCGCCGGCGAGCTGGATCTCGTCCTTCAGCCCGAAGGCCGCCCACTCCTTGACGAACTGGATCGCCGGGCCGCCCGCGAAGAACACGTACGCCGCATCCGGCTTCGCGGCCTTCACCTTCGCCAGGTAAGGGCCGAAGTCCTCGGTCTCGCCCAGCGGCGGATACTCCTCGCCGATGACGGTGCCTCCGGCGGCGACGAAGCCGGAGCGAAATGCCTCCATGGCCTGGTGTCCCGCCGCGTAGTCGAACGCCATCAGGAACACGTTCCGGTAGCCCTGGGCAGCCATCCACGGCCCCATCTCGCGGCTGATCTGCGCGTTGGAGAACGAAGAGCGCAGGATCCACGGGCTGCAGAGCGGGCCGGTGAGATCGTCGTTGCCGGCGTTGGTGACGATCAGCGGCACCTCGGCGTTGTGCACGAAGTCACGCACGGCGCCGGCCACCGCGGAGGAGATGATGCCCACCACGATGTCCACCTCATCCCTGAGGACCAGCCTCTTGATCAGCGCCAGGCCGGTGCCCGGATTCGCTTCGCTGTCGGCATGGATCAGCTCGATGGGGCGACCGGCCACCTCGCGGCCGAACTCGTCGAAGCCCAGCTCCAGGGCAAGCGTCTGGTCGCCGCCGAGTCCGGCGTAGACCCCCGAGGACGGCAGCAGCACGCCGATCCTGATCGGTTCGGCAACGGCGCCGGCCGCGTACAGGGCGAGAGCGGCGACCGCCGCCACGAGCGTCCTGGTCACTCTGGTCATTGGGGCATCCTCTGGGTGTGTGTTGGTAGAGGAACGCTTGGGCCGATCGGCCGATTCCGCTACCTCGGTTTCGTGAGATCAAGGATGAACTGTCACGCTCTGTGGTGCAAGGCTTGGTGTCAACTCCTCAATCTGGACCGGTAGGCGTGCTTCAACTCGTGCGGCGAGAGGGGAGTCGGCGCGACTGCTCGGCAGAGTCCGTGGCGGATGGCGACGTGAACCTGATCCTGATCCGCCGCCACTTGCCCGGGAGCCAGAAGACGCCGTAGGGTAGTCGCGACCGCTGCCAGCAGGGGCAAGACGGTGTGGATCCCTGCGTTGGCCACATGAAACCCCTCGACCTCCCACGAATTCGTTACGAGGCCAAATCCCGTTCTACGCCATCGTGCCAGACTCCTTGTGAAGGCGCTCCCCAAAATAGTAGGTTTCCGTCCACGGTCTTGAACATGCAACGATGTGCACCCGCAGCGTGATCTCGAAGGAGCGATAATGAGCACTGTCAATCAGGGGTGGGCAGCCCTTCTCCGACTTCAGGGGTCCGAGTATCTTGCTTGGCTCGCTCAGAACAAAGTCATGTCAAAGAAACTCAATGCATTGTCGAATGCACTGTGGTCAATGATTCGTGCGCATGTGCGTACGCCAGAACAAGCCATGGACGTTTGGAAGGCTCTTCCATCAGTAATCTGTCGTTGTAATGAACAAGAAACCTACGAACTTCCTGGTGCTGATATCGCGTACGCATGGCTGCATCTCCTTGAACGCTATGCTCGGACTTGGATCGCTCTGGAGGAGCTTGTGAAGCACGCTTGTCTTCCGATGGCTAAGTATGGTGTGCGAGCATTAGACGTAGGTACTGGACCAGGCTCATCCGCGTTTGCGATTCATGATTTCTTCGCAGCTATGACGGAGTTTTCTAACCAAACGGGAAACACAGAATGGCGACAACCTCCACAGATCACTTGCGTCGAGCTTGCTCGCAGAACGAATCATTTCAGGCATCTCCTCGCCGAAACGATCTATGAGCAATCGGGGCGAAAATCAGTGGGAGTGCTTGCGATGTGCCACGCGTTGCACAATTTTGAGAAGATCATGCCGACGGTAGAACGCAAGGAACTATTTATGGCAAAGATGCGTGAGGTCGATGAATACTATGACGACGTGCTGGGCGCGTGGACATCTGATGTTCGTTACATGCCGGATGAAGCTAGTGCTGTAGCTCAATCCTTACATCGATATCGCCTGTTCATGTTCAGCAACTTCTTTACAACGCCCGAAACGGTTGGGAAGTTCAGAAGCAACCTTGTCGATGTTCTGGTGGACGCCGCTCCAGGATCTGTCATCATGGTCCTCGGTGGCCGTGGAGGACCATATCCTCATATTTACGACCGATTGGAAGAAATAGCAAGATCTGCTGGATTCCGGAAAACGGTCGTTTCCCATGACGTGTCTATCGAAGGCAGTATTGTGGAGGATTCGGTATATGATGACGGCAAGAGATTCTACGGATACCTCCAGGACCTCGCTGCAAGCCCAGGTGATGACGAACACACACAAAGAGTGTGTTCGCACTTCGAAGGAGATCGGTCCCGAGCACGGCCGAGTCGGTTAACCCCGGCGTATTCGCGTAGGAGTGGAGAAAAAGTAGGCGCGTCCGCCGATTTGCAGTAGAGTCAAGGTGTTACAAGCAACACCACCACAAAGGACGGGACACGCCGTGGGTGAGACTCTACCAATCTTTTCGACGACCTTCAACGGCTCGGTGCAGGTGGAGGCGCGGGCGGACCATCTCAGCGCCGACAGCGGCGCGCTGCTGCTGCGTGAGATCATGGAGCGCACCGGCATCGTCGACTGGATGGATGAGCGGCTGCTCGATCCGCGCAATCCGCTGCTGATCACCTATCCGCTGGCCGACTTGGTGCGGACGAGCCTGTTGCTGCTGGGCCAGGGCTGGCGCGACCAGGACGACGCGGACCGGCTGCGGCACGACCCGAGCTTGCGTGTGGCCAACGACACGCGCCGCGGCCTCGCCGCGCTGGAGCCCGACAGCGTGCTGCCCTCGCAGCCGACGTTGTCACGGTTGGTGGGCCTGTTGAGCGCACCGACCAACCAGGAGGTGGTTCGTGAGGGGATCATCGAGCTGGCGCTGCGCCGGCTGTGGAAGGACAACGGGGGCCGGCGGCGCAAGCGGTTGATGATCGACGTGGACGGCCTGCCGTTCGAGGTGCACGGGCAGCAGGCCGGCAGCGAGTACAACGGCTACTACGGCCAGCGGATGTTTCATGCGCTCATCGCCAGTTGCGCCGAGAGTGGTGACCTGCTCGACGGCACGCTGCGGCCGGGCGCGGCCGGCTCGGCCGACGGGGCGCTTGCGTTCATTCAGAGGGTAGTCGAGCGCGTGCGACGGGTGTGCGAGTCGGTGCTGGTGCGCCTGGACGCCGGGTTTCCGGACGGACAGACGCTCACGGGTCTGGAGTCGGCAGGCATCGACTACGTGGCGCGCATCCGCAACAACGCGATGCTGGACCGCATGGCCGAGCCGTACCTGCGCCGGCCGCCGGGGCGTCCGCCACGCGAAGGGCGGGTGTGGTGCCACGAGTTGCGCTACCAGGCCGATTCCTGGGAGCACCCGCGGCGGGTGGTGCTGGTGGTGTTGGAGCGCCCCGGAGAGTTGTTCCTCGACTACTTCTGGCTGATCACCAACCTCAAACGCAACCGCTGCAGCGGCGCGCGGCTGTTGGGGCTGTACCGCATGCGGGGCAAGGCCGAAGGGCACATGGGAGAGTTCATGGACGTGTTGGCGCCGGCGCTGTCGTCGGCGGCGCGTGCGAAGAGCCACTACCGGGGCCGCCTCCTGGAGGCCGCCACCCAGCCGGAAGAAGCAGGCGTGCGGGCGCAAAACGAGACACTGTTGCTGCTGAACCTGCTGGCCTACGAGGTGCTGCACGCCGGGCGGTGCGTGATGCAGCGGGCCACCGGCATCGGCTGGAGTCTGCGCCGGTTGCGCGAGCGGGTGCTGCGGGTGGCCAGCCGCGTGGTCCGCCACGGGCGCAGACTGACGTTCGTCATCGCCCAGGACTCCGCTCCCGATTGGCTACGGCTGTGGGGCAAGCTTGCGGCGCTCGACTGGGCGCCAAGCTGAGGCTCAGGGGCTCTCTGATCGGCTCGCAGGCGTTCTGCTACGGGCATTATCATGTCCGGCCCATCCGCTCAGAAGACCCGCGAATCGTCACACGCGGCCGATCAGGGCACGCAGATCGCTGACCCAGCGTCTCGTCCGATCACGAACGTCAACCGAGGTCCGCGTTCTCACCGATCCGCCCCGCCAACCGCCTCGAATCCTTCAACTCAGCCAACTTTCGGGCTGGAGCGCGAATAGGCCGGGTTAACGGCTTATAAGAAGTTCCGAAGTCGAAGGTCAGGGTGATAGAGACTCGAGAATTGGGATCTGTGTGGTGAACATGTGTGCTCCTGTAGTTCACTGCCCGATGCGGGCGGGTGGAAGCCGCCGCCTTTAGGCGCGCCTCAAGGCGTACGGGGGTGCCAGGATGCGGCCCACGCAGGGTGTTCGAGCTGCACTGTCAGTCACTTCGTGTTCGCGACGAAGTACTGCAAGCCGGTGCTTCGACGGGAGTGTCGCCGGGTTCGTGAGCAGTTCCGCGAGATCTGTCGCCGCCAGACCGCGGAGATCGTGAGAGGAACGGGTGAAACCGGATCATATGCATCTGTTTGTGAGCGTATCACCATCGGTAGCGCCGACCCGACGACTGATTCAGGCCGTGAAGGCGAGACGTCACATCACGTGCTATTGGAGTATCGGCGGCTGAAAGGGAGTTCTGGGGTCGACACTTCTGGGCGCGGGGATGATTAGTAGCAGTGTTACTTGCCACGGGCGAGATGATAGCAGAGTACATAGAGACCCAAGATGCTGACCCCAAGGACGACGAAGTCTTTAGCCGTCTTCAGTCAGCGATCGATGCCCTCGCCTTCAGGGGGGCGAGCAATCCGCAACTACGGGTCGTGACAATCGCTGGGGCCGAACGGCTGAGTTGCGTGTCGTGAACGAGTCGTCGATTGTCTGTGAAGGTGTTCCCGACGGGGAGAATACCGGTGACCTCAAGGTGTCGAGGATGCCGCGGACAACCCGCGAGGAGGTGGCCAGCGATGGCGGGGCTCTCCTTCAACACCTCACTCGTACGCCAGATAGCCCGCGTAGCCGATTATCGGGATCATCTGCAGCCCCGCGCCAGTCGATGTCGCTGCTCGCGGCTTCATGTGGATATTGTTGGCAACGTGCACGTGCTTGACGTAGCCTTTTTCGCAGGGACGCAGGGCATTGGGGTGTTGGTCTCCTCGATTTGCATGCTCAGGAAGTCGGTGATGAGGGCGACGCCCAGCGGGTTCCGTCGCGGCCCTGGATGATCTTGGCGCGTTACGCCTGACGGGGCGGCAGGCGCGCTCGTAGCGGTTCAGGGACTCAAGCAGCAGCCCATATGCCAGCCATATGCCAGTGCCAGTGGGCGAACGGGGCCAGTTCCCTGACGATCTCCACAGCAGGTCCTTTCTCCAGCGAGATGACGTCCCGCAGCCCGCAGCGGCGAAAGGTTGGGCAGCCGCGGAGGCCCTAAGATGGGAGGCACGATCGCACCGACTCGCCGAGTCGTCGGGCTGCCTCCAGGCTGAACCGGGTCTGCTCGATGGCGGTATCCCGCGGGCCACGGTCAGGATCGAGCGACTCGGAGTCATCCTGGCCTCAGACCGAGACCACCCGGATCCGGCGGCCCACGAGCCCACCGTCATAGTCGTGCACCCGGTCGGACAGAGCGCGCCAATCCATGTCCAGACTGTAGACGCCGATCTCTTCCGCGAAGTCGAGGTTCGCGGCGAACTCGTCCCTCGCGAGCAGCTTCTCCTGCAGCGCGATCTTCATCCTGACTCTCTCCCTCAACAACGTCATCGGACGAAACCGCTCCAAAACCGTACCGTTCGACTTCGCCGCGCCTATCTACAGGAACGACCGGTCCGAGTTGGCCGACGGACCGGGGGCAAGCTATCTTGGGAGCGCGATGCGCCGTGAATCCGTCTCCGCCGGAGCCGCGTGATGCCCGGCGCCGCAGAAGTCGTCGGGGTCGGCGGCTGCCTGACGACGCCGTTGACGGTGGCGGGCATCGACCATACGGCGGTGCGGGCGGCGGTCGCCCGCGCGTTCGCGGAGCAGCGGGCGTTTCCCTTCCTGCCGGATACGGAGTGGAGCGCCACCGCGCCCGAGCAGCATGCCGAGCGGACGGCCGCCGTCCGCTCGGAGGCGGTGGCGGCGGCGACGAAGAGCCCGACCACGGCCGACCGCCTCAACCGTGACGCGCGGCTGATCGAGCGGCTGGACGGCGCCGTTCGCCTCACGCACGAAGCGATCGCAGCGGTCGGCGGCGACGCCCGGCAGGCGCTCGAACGGCGGCGATTCGTGCTGATTCGGGAGGCGCCGGACGCCACGTGCCTCTACGAGGAAGGGGAGACCGGCGTCGTCGCGCGCGTGGGGCAGGGGCCGCTGGAGCTGCGTCAGCCGACGATCTACCTGGGGCTGCGGCTGTTCGACCTGCTGGCCGCCGAGCAGGTGGACCGCGGCGGCGCCGTACCGGAAGCGCTGCTTTCCATCCTGCGGCTGGAAGAGCGCGCGATCGAGACCGGCTACTCCCACGTGGAGCCGCTGGACGCGACGAGCCGCGAGACCCTGGAGCGCCTGTTCGCCGTTCTGCGCCAGCCGATCGCCGGCCTGACACCTGCCGAGCCGGAGCTCGAGCCGCAGCGGCAGCCGATGCGCTTCTCGCAGGCGCAGAGGCAGGCGACCCTCCGCCAGTTGAACGCACGGCGCGCCGACGCCCCGTTGGACTTCGACGCCGAAATCTGCATGCCCGCCATGCGCCGCCTGGAACGCGTCGCCCAGCGCGCCAAGGCGTACGGCGGCGACCCGGTGCGCCGCGAGGTGATGCGGCTGCTGGTCGCCGCCTCGGGACACGACCTGGACGAGGTGCGCAACCACGCCAACCTGCTGCTGGAGCGCATGCTCTCCCCCAAGGAGTTCGCGGCTCCGCTGGCGCGGACCTTCCTGACCGTCGTGCAGGGGACGACGCACCGGTTCGGCTTCGATCTGCCGCGCAGCCGCGGCCGGTACAAGCTGCGGATCTACCGCGGCCGCGGCCACCGGCGCTATCCGAGCGAAGCGGACCTGGACTACGTGGACGTCGATCTCGCGCGGTCGTCGCCGGGATCGCTCCTGACCGCCGCGTGGCGCTTCGACGAGCTCGGCCACTACGACTTCTGCGTGGCGCGGGAATTCGAGAGCGGCCGCCGCGAGTGGGTGCCGGACGCTGAGTGCAGCGGCCGCATCAACGTGCTGCCCGACCTGCGCGGCGAGCTGGTGCTGCAGATCTTTCCCGACATCCACGGCCACACGCGCGCCTACTGGGCGAACGGCGAGCACCCCGGCTTGGTGTACAACGAGCACGGTCAGGTCATCCGCCTGGGCACGTTCGCGGACATCGCCGCCCATCTTCCCGAGATCAAGCGCAAGTACGGGTTCACGGCCATCTACGTGCTGGGCGCGCAGAAACGCGGCAGCAACCGCGAGGACTGGACCGGCCACGCAACCTCGCCTTCGCCGTTCGCGCCGGAGAGCCTGACCGAGATGGAGCCGGCGCTCGGCGGGAACGACGGCCTGCGGACCCTGGTCGCCGCCGCCCACGAGCTCGAGATCAAGGTGCTGCTGGACGTGATCCCGCACCTCAACCGGAGGGTGCACGACGTGCCGGATGAGGACGTCGTGCAGTGCTTCGACGAAGACGGCACCCTGGTCGCGCGCTCCTCGACCGACGGCCGCTACGGGAGCTGGAACGACGGCGTGCTGCTCAACTACCGGCGCCTGTCGGTATGGGAGTGGCTGGTCGATTCGGTGCGCACCCTGATCGACCGGTTCGACGTCGACGGGGTGCGCTGCGACATCTCGCACGCCCTGCCGATCATGATGAAGCGCAACAACGCCCCGGCGGTGCCGGCCGGCCCCCGTTCCGACGAGGAGCAGGTCGAGGGCACCGTCGTGGTCAACGAACGCGTCGACGACCACTACGTCACCACCGGGTTCTTCGACTCGGCGTGCCGGGACCTGATCGCCAGCCCCCTGCACTACCTGCTGATGCGCGAGATGGAGCAGGCCGCTCATGCGGCCGGCAAGCCCTTCTACGTCCACCTTGCCGAGGCGTACTGGGGACGCGAGCAGTACCTCAGCCGCGTCGGCATCGTTTCGTACAACTCGGCGCTGTTCAAGATCTGCGAGCGCATAGCCCAGGGGACCTCCGCGGTCGGCGAGGTCTACCACCTGTACGACCAGCACTACCGCGGCGCACTGCCGCCCGGCACCGAGCTGATCGGATTGTTCGGCAACCATGACGAACGCCGCCCGGTCAACACCTTCGGCCGCGACAACTTGCGGCCCGTGCTCACGCTCACGTCGTTTCTGAGCAACGTGGTGATGGACTTCGAGGGAAATGCCGAGGGCGAGGCGTGGAAGGTGTTTCCGGACAACGTCTACGTCGACTGGAACCAGTTCGACAGCGCCGCCGACCGCAGCGTCGAGCGCATCTTCCGCGACGTGTACGCCATCCACCGCCGCAACCCGGGCCGCGGGACGCTGGTGCCTACCGACCATCACCAGGTGGCCGCGGTGATCAAGCCCGCCCCCGAGGGACTCTGGCTGGCCGTGTGCAGCTTCGCGGCGGACAGCGCCACGGTGAGCATCGACATGCGCGCCGCCGCCTCCTCGCCGGATTCTGCCTCGATCGATCCCGCCGGGCGCTACGTGGTGGCGGATCCCACCTACTCGCCGGTCACCCGCCGCTACGCCCACTACACGGGAGAGGAGTTGCGGCACTCCACGCTGACCACCTCCGTGAGCTACCGGCAGCGGGTGAAGCTGCTGCGCATCGACCGGATCGCCGACGACGACCCGGACGGCCGGCCAGCCGAATCCGGTTATCCGCGTTTACTGCGCGATTCGTTCGACCGTCTGCAGGACGCGCCGTCCCGCGAGCGGCTGGACCCCTCGTTCGCGTACCGGGAGATCACGCGCGCCGCGGCGACTCCTGGCGGTCTGGGACGGTTTCTGGACGAGAAGCTGCTGCCCCTCTACGAGGACGCCGAGCACGACGCCGTCGTCTTCGGCCTGAAGCGGGTGCTGTTTCACGCCCACCGGGAAGGCGGCCTGGGCCGCGGCGGCGAGGTAGCCAGGCTGCCCGCCCCCGGGAAAGGCCGCACGCGGCGCTCCCGGCTGCTGGCACGGGTGCTGGACGGACTGCGCAGCCGCCCGGTGGTGTTCGTGTCGGCGGAGGCGGAGCCGTTCTCCAAGAGCGGCGGACTGGCCAACGTGACCTGCGAGCTGCCGCGCGAGCTGGCCCGCCTGGGCGAGCGGCTGTCCGTGATCACGCCGCTGTATCGCGCCGGCGAGCCGCGCGCGGTGGAGAAGATGCAGGCCGCGATCGACCGTTACGGCATCACCTACTCCGGCGTGAACGTGAGTTTTCAGCTCGGGGACGAGCACTACGAGGTGGGCGTGCACTCAGGCGAGGTGGACGGGGTGACCTACTACCTGCTCGACCACCACGAGCTGTTCGACGGGCTGTACTGGGGCTACCGGTCGAACGAGCGCATCCGCCGCCGCTTGGGCCTGGCGCGGGCGGCGGCAGAGGTGATCGTCAGCTTCGACCTCGATCCGCTGGTGGTCGCCACCAACGACGCGGCTGCCGGCCTGCTCACCGGCATCGTCCGAGCCGATCCGCACTATGCAGAACCCTTCGCGCGCACCAGCTTCGTGCACGTCATCCACAACGGCGGCTGGCAGTACTTCGACTGCTATGGCCGCTACGAGGACGGCACCGATCTATTCGGGCTGTTCAACCTCCCCGGACACCACGCATCGCAGTTCACGGATCCGCGTGACGACGGCCTGTTCAACCTGATGGCCGCCGGCATCCGCTTCGCGGACCGGGTGTTCACCGTGAGCCCCTCCTACGCGCGGCAGATCGAGCAGAACTGCGACGGGCTGGAGCCGTTGCTGAAGGACGTGATCGGCATCAACAACGGCATCGCCCGCGGGTTCCGGCGCGGCGTGCGGCAGCGCCTGTCGCGCTCCGGGCTGGAGGAGCACCAGTATCCGCGGCTGCGCGCGCGTGTCGCCGAGGACCCGTTGCTGCGCGCCAAGCTCGAACGGCGGTTCCCGGAGATGCTGGCCGACGACCCGGACGCCGTCCGCTTCCGCAGCCAGGCGCGGCGGGACGAGGTCACCCGCATGCGCACCAAGCTGCTGGCGCAGCTCGAGTACGGGCTCACGGTCGATCCGGACCAGGTGCTGTACGTGATGATCCATCGGGTCAGCGACCAGAAGGGGTTTCAGATCCTGCTGGAGGCTTCCGAGGGGATCTTCCGCAACCTCGGCGTGCAGGCGATCCTGGGCGGTCCCATCGCGCCCAACGACCACCGTGCCGAGGAGCTCGCCGCCGGCATGCACGCCCTGATGGAGTTCTATCCGGGCGCGGTCGCCACGCGGATCGGCTACCAGGAGATCAGCCTGCCGCTGCTGGCCGCCGACGCGTTCCTGATGCCGTCCCAGTTCGAGCCCGGCGGCATCTCCCAGCTCGAGGCGATGAGCTGCGGCTGCCTCGTGGTCGCGCACGCCACCGGCGGCCTGCGCGACACGGTGACCCCGCTGCAGCTTCGGGGCTCGACCGTGAGCGGGTACGGCGTGCTGTTCGGGGACTACCAGGCCGACGCGTTCCTGGACGCGATGGCGCGCTGCACGTGGTTCTTCCGTCACGCCACGGCCGCGCAGATCCGCCGCGCGCGCAACAACGCGCGGCGCAACATCGTGTACTGGGACGGCGCCGCCCGCCGCTACCTGGAAGAGCTGCACGCCCTGCAGGAGACGATCCCGGCTGCGAACCTCCCGCCCCAATAACCGGAGCCCACGGGGCTCCGGTTATTGGCCCAGCCCCGCCTTTGGCAGGGATCTGGCGGCCCGGCCGCTCGCGCGGCCGGTACACCAGGTCCCTGCGGATACTCAGCTCCTTTATATGATTATGTGCACAATCTACTCGCCGGACGCGGCCGCGAGGAGGACCAGGGAGCGGGGGGCCGCGTGATAGGCCTCCTGGGGGGTGATCGGCAGCGCCTGGCCGAGATCGCAGATGTCGTGCGGCGACGGCAGCGCCGTGTCGATCGTCCGCCGCCATGCGCCGCCGCAGAGCGCGGCGGGGACGGCGAACTCGCACGGTTCCTCGGCGGCGTTCAGGATCAGGCAGAGGTCCAGGGCCTCGTCGTGCAGGCACACGGCAAGCCGGGGCTCCCCGCTGCTCCAGTCGGGATACGCACCGCGCGGGTCCAGCCAGCGTATCTCCGAGCCGTCGTCTTCGTAGAACGTGTCGCGGCGCAGCGCGGGGTGGCGGGCCCGCAGCGCGATCACCTCGCGGCAGAAGCGGGCGAGCTCGGCGTTGCTCACGTGCAGGGTCCAGTCGTACCAGGACACCTCGCTGTCCTGGCAGTAGGCGTTGTTGTTGCCGCCCTGCGTGTGGGCCATCTCGTCGCCGCCCAGCAGCATCGGCGTGCCGAGCGACAGGAACAGGGTCGCCATCAGGTTCTTGCTCTGGCGCAGCCGCGTGGCGTGGATCTCGGGGTCGTCGGCGGGGCCCTCCACGCCGTAGTTGGCGCTGAGGTTGTGGTCGCTGCCGTCGAGGTTGTCCTCGCCGTTCGCGGCGTTGTGCTTGGCGGCATAGCTGACCAGGTCCCGCAGGGTGAACCCGTCGTGCGAGGTGACGAAGTTGATGCTGTGGACGGGCCGGCGGCCGTCGTCCCCGTACAGGTCGGCGCTTCCCGTCAGCCGCGTGGCGAGCGCCGCGGCAGAGCCGTCACCACGCCAGAAGCGGCGTACGTCGTCGCGGAAGCGGTCGTTCAGCTCCGCCCAGCGCTCGCCGGGAAACTGACCGACCTGGTAGGCCCCGGCGGCGTCCCACGCCTCGGCGATGATCTTGGTGTCGCGCAGCACCGGGTCCTCGCCGATCCGCTCCAGGATCGGCGTGTTGGCGCTGAGGTTGCCGGACCGGTCGCGTCCGAGCACGGAGGCCAGGTCGAACCGGAAGCCGTCGACGTGCATCTCCACGGCCCAGTAGTGGAGGCAGTCGATGATCAGCTCGCGCACCACGGGATGGTTGCAGTTGAGGGTGTTGTGGCAGCCGGTGAAGTCCAGGTAGCGGCTCGGATCTTCGGGGTCGAGCAGGTAATAGACGCTGTTGTCCAGGCCCCGGTAGGAGAATGTGGGACCGTCCGCGCCTCGCTCCGGCGAGTGGTTGAACACCATGTCCAGGATCACCTCGATGCCGGCGGCGTGCAGGGCCTTGACCATCTCCTTGAACTCGCTCACCTGGCTGCCGGGCTCCGTTCCCGCGGCGTAGCGGCGCTTGGGGGCGAACAGGCCGATCGGGTTGTAGGCCCAGTAGTTGACCAGCGGCTCACCCGAAACCGATCCGGGGGCGTGCTCGTCCGACTCGGTCACCGGCAGCAGCTCGACCGCGGTCACGCCCAGCTCGTTCAGATACGGGATGCGCTCGGCCAGACCGCGGAACGTGCCCGGGTGCGCCACTCCCGAAGAGGGATGGACGGTGAACCCGCGCACGTGGGTTTCGTAGATCACCGTCCGCGCCGGCGGATGGCGCGGCGCACGGTCGTCGCCCCAGTCGAACGTATCGTCCACCACCAGGCAGCGGGGACCGTCGGCGGGCAGGTCCGTCGCGCGAAGGCGAGGGGGCAGGGCGCCGGTGTAAGCCTTGGCGTAGGGATCGAACAGCGGGACGTCCGGGTCGAAGCGGTGACCGGCCGCGGGCGCTAGCGGACCGGCCACCCCGTACAGGTAGGCGTGGCCGGGGCCGACACCGTCGACGATTCCGTGCCAGACGTCCCCCGTGCGGTTCAGCGGAATCCTCGCGCTCGGCGCGGGGCTCCCGGCGTCGTCGAACAGCACCAGGGTCACGGCCGTGGCATGCCGGCTGAACAGCGCGAACTGCGTGGCGCCGTCGAGCACGGTCGCGCCCAGCGGCTCCGGCCGGCCGCGGCGGGTCATGGACGCCCCGGAAGTGCCCTGCACCGTGGTCAATGGGTACCACCGCCGGGGGCAGGTGCGCCAGACGGTGGACGGCGGAAGGCGTTCCGGGGACTAATGACGCACCCTGGAAACGGTTCTTGGAGCCGTTCCGCTAAGAGGGTCACGAATGGCGAATCGACTCACCTTTACCGTCAAGCCCCACCTCCCGGAGCGCCTGGCGCCCCTGGCCGAGCTGGCCCACGACTTCTGGATCACCTGGCACTTCGACGCCATCCGCCTGTTCATGCGGTTCGGCGCCGACGCATGGGAGCAGGCCCAGCAGAGCCCTCTGCGGCTGCTCAGCGAGCTGCCGCAGGAGCGGCTCCACGAGATGGAGCGGGACAAGGCATTCCTCGCCCACATGGACCAGGTCATCGCCGACTACCACGATTACCTGCAGGCCGATCCGTGGTACTCCGGGCCTCGCGACGCCGTGGTCGCGTACTTCTCCATGGAGTTCGGCCTGGACGCCACCCTGCCGATCTATTCCGGCGGCCTGGGGGTGCTGGCCGGCGACCACCTGAAGAGCTGCTCCGACCTGGGGTTGCCGGTCGTGGGCGTCGGGCTGCTCTACCGCACCGGCTACTTCCGCCAGCGCGTCACCATGGACGGCCACCAACTCGAGAGCTATCCGGCCAACGACTTCTACAACATGCCTCTCATGCTGTGCACTTCTGCAGACGGCGAGCCGGTGACGGTTACCGTGGATCTGGGCGGAGAACGGGCACATGCGTGCATCTGGCGCGTCCGGGTGGGACGCGTGCCGCTCTATCTGCTCGACACCGACATCGACGCCAACGACCCGTCGACGCGCGATATCACCGGTCAGCTCTACGTGTCGGACCGCCGCATGCGCCTGCGCCAGGAACTGCTGCTGGGCATCGGCGGCATTCGCGCGCTGCGCGCCCTGGAGATCCCGGTCGCGGTGACCCACATGAACGAGGGGCACTCGGCGTTCCTGGCCCTGGAGCGGGTCCGTGAGCTGATGCACGAGCACGCGATGAGCTACTTCGAGGCACGGCAGGCGGTGTGGAGCACCACGGTGTTCACCACCCACACACCCGTCCCGGCCGGCAACGAGACCTTCGACCCGCACCTGGTGCTGGACCAGGCCAGAGCGCTGCGCTCCGCCCTGGGGCTGGACGAGCACGAGTTCCTGTCGCTGGGCCGCATCGGGCACGACGGCGACGCGCACGGGCAGTTCGGGCTCACGCCGCTCGCCCTGCGCCTGGCCGCGCACTGCAACGGGGTCAGCAAGCTGCACGGCCAGGTGTCGCGCCGCATGTGGCGCAGCCTGTGGCCGGGCGTGCCGGCGGACGAGGTGCCGATCCGCCACATCACCAATGGCGTCCATCTGCGGAGCTGGATCTCGCATGACGTCCAGGAGCTGCTGGTGCGCTACCTGGGGCCGGCGGTGGCCAAGCACGCGCCCGAGGTGGCGGTGTGGCGGCAGGTGGACAACATCGCCGACGAGGAGCTGTGGCGGACGCACGAGCGGCGCCGCGAACGGGTGATCTGGTTCGCCCGCCGGCGCATCGTGGCGCAGATGCGGCGCGAAGGGGCCGCGGAGGCCGATCTGCGGGCGGCCGAAGTGGCGCTGCGCCCGGACGCCCTGACGATCGGATTCGCGCGCCGGATTGCCGGTTACAAGCGCCCGGGACTGCTGTTCCGTCAGCCGGAGCGCCTGGTGCGGCTGCTGAGCAGCCGCGAGCAGCCGGTGCAGATCATCTTCGCCGGCAAGTCGCACCCCAACGACCACCAGGGCAAGGAGATGATCCGGCGCATCGTCCAGTTCGCGACCGAGCACGACCTGCGCAGCCGGATGGTCTTTCTGGACGACTACGACATCAACGTGGCGCGCTACCTGGTCGCGGGCTGCGACGTGTGGCTCAACATCCCGCGCCGGCCGCACGAGGCCAGCGGCACCAGCGGCATGAAGGCGTCGGTCAACGGATCGCTGATGGTGTCCACCCTGGACGGCTGGTGGGACGAGGCGTACAGCCCCGACATCGGCTGGTCCGTGGGTTCCGGCGAGACCTACCAGGACGAGAACATCCAGGACGAGCTGGAGGCCGACGCCGTGTTCGCGGAGCTGGAGCACATGGTCATCCCCATGTTCTACGACCGCAGCATCGACGGCCTGCCGCGCGCGTGGATCGCCAAGATGCGGCATTCCATGACCGTGATCGGCGAGCACTTCAGCGCGCAGCGCATGGTCGCCGAGTATCACGGCGACCTCTACGAACCGGCGCTCGCGCACGCCCGCCGGCTGCGCGACTCGGGCTACCGGGACGCCGCGGAGCTCGCCGGCCATCTGCAGCGGCTGCACCACCACTGGCCGGGGATTGCGGTCGAGCAGCTCCACTCCGACAGCGCAGCCACGCTCGAGGTGGGCGACTCGCTGGAAGTCACCGCGCGGGTCCGGCTGGGCGGACTGGAGCCGTCCGACGTGCAGGTGGCGCTCTATCACGGCGCGCTGCCGGGCAGCATCGACCTGCAGCCGGGCGACGACGAGATCGTCGACGGCCAGAGCACGCCGATGGAGCTTGTCGAACGGCACGGCGAGTCGGCGACCTACCGTGCCAGCGCGGTGTGCCAAAGGACGGGGAGGGTGGCCGCGACGGTGCGCGTGATGCCCGACCATCCCTTCCTGCCCCATCCGTTCGTACCGGGGCTGTTCCTCCAGGGATGACACGGCCCGTGGAGAACGTCGGCGATGCCGATGGGCTACGGCCGGTCGGTGGCGCGGATGGAGCCATGAGCTCCGGCACGCGCGGCATCATCATCGGAGCCGGGCGCGGCAGTCGCTTGATGCCTGCCACGGAGAACACGCCCAAGTGCTTCGCCGAGGTGGGCGGGAAGCGCATACTCGACTGGGTGCTGGCGGCCTTCCAGGACAACGGCATCAACGATGTCTGCTTCATCGGTGGCTACCGGATCGACGTCGTCCGCGCAGCGTATCCCCGGCTCACGTTCCGGACCAACGCCAACTGGGAGCGCAACAACATCCTTGCCTCCCTGATGCACGCCGAGGATCTGATGGACGGGCCATTCATCTGCTGCTACTCCGACATCCTGTTTACACCGGAGGTCATTCGGCGGGTGATGAACGACGGCCACGACATCGCTCTGGTCGTGGACACGGAGTGGGCCGACCGCTACCGATACCGCACTGACCACCCGGCGGACGACGCCGAGAAGGTGATCGCGGCGGATGGACGGATCACGCGCATCCATCGCGACATTGGGGAGTCTGCCGCGTACGGCGAGTTCACCGGCGTCTCGAAGTTCTCCCGCTCGGGAGCCACGCTCTTGAGAGAGCACTATCATCGCTGCCGGCGCCGTTACGCCGGTGCGAGCTTCCGGGAGGCGCCGTCATTCGAGAAGGCCTACCTCATCCACCTGTACCAGGAGATGCTGGAACAGGGCGTGCAAATCGCGCACGTCGACACGCCCGGAGAGTACCTGGAGATCGACACCCAGCAGGACTTCGAGCTGGCGCGCGCGCACTGGGACGGCGGTGGCGCGCGTGGGTGACCATCGCGAGCGCTTCCTGTTTCCCACTTCGGTGGTAGGTTCCGTACCGCGGCCACAATTCGTTCGCGACCTCATCGGTGCCTCCGGGTCCCTTGCCGCGGAGGACTACGGCGCGCGGATGGACGCCGCCGTCCGCTACGTCGTCGCCATGCAGGAGCACGCCGGTCTCGACGTAGTCACCGACGGTGAGTGGCGGCGCCAGTCCTACATCGGCGTGATTGCGGAGCTGGCCCACGGCTTCGAGCTTTCGGCCAACCCTGCCGACGGTCGCCCATGGACGGTGGTGGTAGACAGGCTGGCGCCCAAAGCGGCGGGGTTCATCGCCCGTGAGGTTGCGTTTCTCAAGAGCGTGACGTCGCGTGCCGTGAAAGCCACGTTGCCGGCACCGGCGCTGCTCGGCGAACGCATGTGGGATGCGCAGCGCTCGTCGCAGGCGTATCCCACGCGAGAGCAGTTCGTGCGCGACTGCGTGCCGATCCTGCGACGCGAGGTGGAACTGGTGCGTGACGCCGGGGCGGATGTGATTCAGATCGACGACCCGCACCTGTGCCTGTTCGTGGATCCCGACGTCCGGGCCGGCTACGAAGATCCCGACGCTGCGGCCGACTTTTCGGTGGACATGGTGAACCAGGTGCTGAGCGGTCATCACGCCATGGCTGCGGACGTAACGACCGCCGTGCACCTCTGTCGGCGCGCCGGTGCGCGTGCGCGCGGTGAGCACAGCCATCGCGGCGACTACGCGCCTATCGTCGCCCAGCTCAATCGGCTGCAAGCGCAGCACCTGACGTTGGAGTTCACCACTCCGGAGGCCGGCGACATGCAGGTGTTGCGCGATCTGCGGGAGGAACTGCAGATCGGTCTCGGCTGCGTCAGCGTAACGCCCGGGCAGATCGATACCGCTGCTCAGATCGTGCAGCGGGTGGAAGCGGCGCTGCAATTCGTCGCGCCGGAGCGGATCACCCTCAACCCGGACTGCGGCTTTGCACCGGGCTCGGGCGCCGACGTCTCCATGGACGAGGTATACGCCAAGCTGACGGCAGAAGTCGCGGCCGCGCGTATGCTGCGGGAGACGGCACGCGCCGATCCCGGTTACCACTGTGGCTGGCCGAAGCGCCGATAGTCGACACCTCGCGGGTACTGTGCTATCCAGGAGTCAATGAGAAGGGGGAATCTGAGGGAGCGCGCGAGAACGAGGAAGGCACGCTTCTCGGGTACCACTTCGACGATCCGACGAGCGACGGCGATGAGGAGACCGGTTCTCCGAAGATCGGCTACGCCAAGGGCTTCCCGGTACCCAACTCCGATCAGAAACTCATCGTCGGCTCCGGGATCTTCGTCTCCGACGAAGGAGAAGAGTGATCGCGTTCCACTGATGCATGGTGAACGTCTCACAACGGGACTCACGCAACGGGAACTCGGCCGTGCGTAATGCCCTGCTGGTATATCCCGACCATCCGCCCTCCTATTGGGGCATCAACTACGCCCTGGAGATGCTCGGCGCAAAGGCCGCATTCCCGCCGCTCGGGCTGCTTACGGTCGCGGCGATGTTCCCTCCGGAGTACGACCTGCGGGTAGTCGACATGAACGTCTCCCCTCTGGAGGACTCCGACCTCGACTGGGCCGACACGGTGTTCACGTCGACCATGATCGTGCAGCGGGAATCGCTGCGCACGGTGATCGAACGGTGCAACCGTGCCGGCGTGCCCGTGGTCGCGGGCGGGCCGTATCCGACCGCGTGCCACGAGGAGATCGAGGGCGTCGACCATTTCGTTCTGGACGAGGCGGAGGAGACCTTCGCCCGGTTCCTGCAGGACCTCGAAGCAGGCAGAGCCAAACCGATGTATCGCGAGCCGCGCAAGCCCGATGTCACGCGGACGCCCATCCCGCGCTTCGACCTCGTCGAGCTGCAGGACTATCACGCCATGTGCGTGCAATTCTCGCGCGGCTGTCCGTTCGACTGCGAGTTCTGCGACATCACCAAGCTCTACGGCCGCGTGCCGCGCACCAAGTGTCCGGAGCAGATGGTGGCGGAATTCGAAGCGCTGTACCGGCTGGGCTGGCGCGGCTACCTGTTCCTGGTCGACGACAATTTCATAGGCAACAAGCGCGACGCACTGAAGCTGTTGCCGGCAATCGCGGAGTGGCAGCGAGCTCACGAGTATCCGTTCCGGCTGTTCACCGAGGCGAGCGTGAACCTGGCCCGCATGGAGTCGGTGATGGACGCGATGATCTCAGCCGGCTTCAATGGCGTCTTCCTGGGCATCGAGACGCCCAACCCGAAGGCACTGGCGATCACCAAGAAACCGCAGAACATCAGCACGCGTGAACCGGACTACCTGCTGAACGCGGTGCGCAAAATCCAGCACAAGGGAATGCAGGTGATGGGCGGGTTCATCCTGGGGCTGGACGGAGACGACGAGCGGGTGTTCGGTTCCCAGATCCAGTTCATTCAGGACGCCGGCATTCCGATGGCGCTGGTCGGGATGCTGACCGCCCTGAAGGGCACGGACCTCTACCACCGGATGCAAGCGGAAGGCCGGCTCCTCGACGTGACCGCCGGGACCAGCACGACCACCCTGAACTTCGTGCCGCAGATGGATCCGGGGAAACTGATCGAGGGATACCTGCGGGTGAATTCCTCGGTCTATGACCCCACCCTCGAGAACTACTTCGAGCGCTGCCTGACCTTGTTCAGGCACCTGAAACCGCTGCCGCACGTGAGCCCGTCCCTGGCCGCGCACGAAGTCTATCCGGCGCTGATGATGGTGCGCGGGCGCCTTTCCCCCGGCCAGATCCCTGCCTACAGCACGTTCATCGCGAAGGTCTCCAAGGACCACCCGACCATGCTGGCGGAGGCGATCCGGCTGGCGGCGCTGGGCTATCATTTCGAGAAGTTCACCCGTCATCAGCAGATGTTCCAGGCGTTCAAGGAATTCCTGGATGCCGAGCTGACGCTGTTCCGGGAAACCGTTTCGAGTCCCGGGATGAATGAGGACGCGTCCGAAGGCCGGAGGGAGGCGCTGCTGGCTCGCGTGGACTCACGCTACCGGTCGATACCGGCCGACTTTCGCTTCCACGCCGATGGTATCGACGATGCGGTGACGTCCTTCCGGTCCGCGGTCATGGATCATCGATTGACGCCATCGATCAACTAAGGCGAAGGTTTGGGGCCGCAGCCTGGTCGGCGACGGATGATCAGTCCACAATAGAAGACCGGAGCCCGTCGCGCCCGAGATCTCTGGCGATCCGGGCATCAAGCGCGCGACCGTCAACAAGTGGGCGGACCACCAAATCGGCTAATCCCGGAATCTGGTCAGGAGAGACACGGTTGGAACACATCGGCGAGATCGAGAAACGGCTCTGGTCCAGCGCGGACAACCTGCGGGCCAGATCCTCTTTCGCCAGCAACGAGTACTTCCTGCCGGTCATGGGGCTGATCTTCCGGCGCCACTCCTACAGCCGCTTCCTCAATGTCAAGGCCGAGGTCGAGCCCTCCCTGTCGAGTCGCGCCGGCAGGCCACGCGCACTCACCAAGGAGGACTTCTCCCGGAATGGCGCGATCCTCCTGCGCCGGGAAGGGCAGTTCGATCATCTCGTCTCCCTGCCTGACAGCGCCGTTCGCGCGCAGGCGATCATCAAGCGAAACTTCGAGACCCTGGGCCTGTGACGGAACGGAAATCTCTGGGACGCCGGCTCGCAGGCGCTTCGATCCCCGCGCCGCCGGGCAGGGAAGAGTTGCCTACCGACTACCGGGTCCTGCTCGGTGAGATCAAGGAGCGCATCCGGGCCGAACGCGTGCGCGTCGTGCTGGCCGCAAACCAAGCGATGGTGCTGCTCTACTGGGACATCGGCAAGGCGATTCTCGCCCGCCAGGAGCGGGAAGGCTGGGGCGCCGGGACCATCGATCGCCTCTCGCACGACCTCCGGGTGGCGTTCCCGGACATGCGGGGACTCTCGCCTCGCAACCTCAAGTACATGCGCGCATTCGCCGCAGCTTGGCCCGAACGCGAAGTCGTGCAAGAGGTGCTTGCACAAATCACCTGGTACCACAACATCGCATTGCTGGAGAAGGTTGACGACCGGACCGTGCGCCTCTGGTACGCCGCCAAGGCGCGCGAAGCGGGCTGGAGCCGCAACGTGCTCGCGGTTCAGATCGAGAACCGGCGGCACGAGCGTCAGGGCAACGCCGTCACCAACTTCCCCCGGACGCTGCCACCCGCCGACTCCGAACTGGCCACGCAGTCGTTCAAGGACCCGTACCTGTTCGATTTCCTCGGCACTGCAGAGCCGCGCACGGAGCGGGAGCTCGAACAGGGACTCGTGGACCATATCCAACGCTTCCTGCTGGAGATGGGAGCCGGATTCGCCTTCGTCGGCCGGCAAGTGCTCCTTGAGGTCGGCGACAGCGATTTTCGCGTCGACCTGCTGTTCTACCACTTCCGACTGCGCCGCTTTGTCGTAGTCGAACTCAAGGCGGTCCCGTTCAGCCCCGCCTTCGTCGGCCAGATGAACCTGTACCTCTCCGCCGTGGACGACCTGATGCGCCACCCCGACGACGCGCCCACTATCGGCCTGCTGCTCTGCAAAGGCAAGGACCGGCTGGTGGTGGAGTACGCTCTGCGCGACCTCGCCAAACCCCTCGGCGTCGCGGACTGGGAGACCCGTTTGGTCGAGGTACTTCCGGACGATCTCAAGGGCAGCCTGCCGACCATCGAAGAGATCGAAGCGGAGCTCGGCGGTGGATGACCTGGAGCACTGGTCGCGGCTTGGCGATAACCTGCTCGGGCCGGGGAATCTCAAGGACGCCATCGAGAAACGCCTCGCCATCATGCTCGCGCAGAACCCATTGCGCACCGACTTCCAGCAGCACTACGAGAGACTGGTCGCCGACTATGATCGGGAAAAGGACCGCGTGACGATCGAGAGAACCTTCGAGGCGCTGCTGAAGTTCGTCGCCGATCTCGACGATGAGCAGGCGCGCGCCCTCCGGGAGGGCCTCGACCAGCCCACGCTGGCCCTGTTCGACCTTCTCAAGAAGGAAGAGCTGACACCGGCAGACATCAAGCGGATCAAGCAGGTCGCGGTCGACCTCTACGCAAGACTGCGAGAGGAATTGGACCGGATCCGCGATTGGGAGAAGAAGCAGGCGACGCGCGATCAGGTGAAGCAGACCATTCTCGATTTTCTCTACAGCGACGAAACGGGGCTGCCCGAGGCGTACTCCGAGGACGAGATCACGATGAAGCCGAACCTGGTATTCGGCCATTTCCTAACACCGCAACACCACGGCTCGGTGCTGGATGCGGGATGACGATGTGATAGATAAGACTACATAGTATCGGTCATTTCGGAAAGATGTCGATCGTGAAAAAGATGCAATTATACAAGTACGTGACGATGGATCGATTGAAGAATCTCCTCATCGATCACACGATTCGGTTCACGCAGCCCGGTGCCTTTAATGATCCGTTTGAGTTGGTGCCTCGTCTGGTGGTGCCAGAAGGCTATGTACGTCAAGAAAGAGTGTCTTACGAGTTTAGCCTTGCAGCGCCTCGACGACCCATTGAGTTCGACTACACGAAAGTCGACGAAGAGCGTTGTCATGATCGCCATTCCCGTGAACTGCGCGAATCCCTGGATGCTCATGTAGGTTTTCTCAGTCTGTCGAAGACATGGAAGTCGCTGCCAATGTGGGCTCATTACGCCGACGCATTTGCTGGAGCGGTCATAGAATTCGACGGCAATCATGAATTCTTCGAGTGGGCATTTGAGGTTCAGTATTCACGGGATCGACCAATCCGCGACGTGACATTGTATTTTAACCCGGCGTATTCGCGTAGGAGTGGAGAAAAAGTAGGCGCGTCCGCCGATTTGCAGTAGAGTCAAGGTGTTACAAGCAACACCACCACAAAGGACGGGACACGCCGTGGGTGAGACTCTACCAATCTTTTCGACGACCTTCAACGGCTCGGTGCAGGTGGAGGCGCGGGCGGACCATCTCAGCGCCGACAGCGGCGCGCTGCTGCTGCGTGAGATCATGGAGCGCACCGGCATCGTCGACTGGATGGATGAGCGGCTGCTCGATCCGCGCAATCCGCTGCTGATCACCTATCCGCTGGCCGACTTGGTGCGGACGAGCCTGTTGCTGCTGGGCCAGGGCTGGCGCGACCAGGACGACGCGGACCGGCTGCGGCACGACCCGAGCTTGCGTGTGGCCAACGACACGCGCCGCGGCCTCGCCGCGCTGGAGCCCGACAGCGTGCTGCCCTCGCAGCCGACGTTGTCACGGTTGGTGGGCCTGTTGAGCGCACCGACCAACCAGGAGGTGGTTCGTGAGGGGATCATCGAGCTGGCGCTGCGCCGGCTGTGGAAGGACAACGGGGGCCGGCGGCGCAAGCGGTTGATGATCGACGTGGACGGCCTGCCGTTCGAGGTGCACGGGCAGCAGGCCGGCAGCGAGTACAACGGCTACTACGGCCAGCGGATGTTTCATGCGCTCATCGCCAGTTGCGCCGAGAGTGGTGACCTGCTCGACGGCACGCTGCGGCCGGGCGCGGCCGGCTCGGCCGACGGGGCGCTTGCGTTCATTCAGAGGGTAGTCGAGCGCGTGCGACGGGTGTGCGAGTCGGTGCTGGTGCGCCTGGACGCCGGGTTTCCGGACGGACAGACGCTCACGGGTCTGGAGTCGGCAGGCATCGACTACGTGGCGCGCATCCGCAACAACGCGATGCTGGACCGCATGGCCGAGCCGTACCTGCGCCGGCCGCCGGGGCGTCCGCCACGCGAAGGGCGGGTGTGGTGCCACGAGTTGCGCTACCAGGCCGATTCCTGGGAGCACCCGCGGCGGGTGGTGCTGGTGGTGTTGGAGCGCCCCGGAGAGTTGTTCCTCGACTACTTCTGGCTGATCACCAACCTCAAACGCAACCGCTGCAGCGGCGCGCGGCTGTTGGGGCTGTACCGCATGCGGGGCAAGGCCGAAGGGCACATGGGAGAGTTCATGGACGTGTTGGCGCCGGCGCTGTCGTCGGCGGCGCGTGCGAAGAGCCACTACCGGGGCCGCCTCCTGGAGGCCGCCACCCAGCCGGAAGAAGCAGGCGTGCGGGCGCAAAACGAGACACTGTTGCTGCTGAACCTGCTGGCCTACGAGGTGCTGCACGCCGGGCGGTGCGTGATGCAGCGGGCCACCGGCATCGGCTGGAGTCTGCGCCGGTTGCGCGAGCGGGTGCTGCGGGTGGCCAGCCGCGTGGTCCGCCACGGGCGCAGACTGACGTTCGTCATCGCCCAGGACTCCGCTCCCGATTGGCTACGGCTGTGGGGCAAGCTTGCGGCGCTCGACTGGGCGCCAAGCTGAGGCTCAGGGGCTCTCTGATCGGCTCGCAGGCGTTCTGCTACGGGCATTATCATGTCCGGCCCATCCGCTCAGAAGACCCGCGAATCGTCACACGCGGCCGATCAGGGCACGCAGATCGCTGACCCAGCGTCTCGTCCGATCACGAACGTCAACCGAGGTCCGCGTTCTCACCGATCCGCCCCGCCAACCGCCTCGAATCCTTCAACTCAGCCAACTTTCGGGCTGGAGCGCGAATAGGCCGGGTTTAAGGAAGAAATTCCGATCTCTGAAGTGTGTGACAAGTCAATTGAGTGGAGGTTCGAAAAGGAAGTACGTGTCGCGAGGAATCTGATGGACTGCAAACTAAAGGGGATGAGTGGCAATTTTCCGGTCTACGTGGCGGATGTGCCTCCTGAGTGTATCAGGGGTGTGATTCTCGGCGAGCGAGTAGACAATCTGGAGTGTAAAGAGATTTACGACTTGATAGAAGAGAGCCGAATTACCGGGGATCGGGCTGTGATAGATCACTGGACGTACGCCTTGGATCGTACACCATTCAAGTTATCGGGACCCAAGCAGTCGTGGTTTACGTTTCGAAACTATCGAAACTTCCCGAGTCTCTGAGTCCTCGTAGTGAATGAGTATAGCGAATTCGCTATGATTCCAAGCGGCCACGATGGGCTGTGCCTGCTATTGCTGCTGTTGTTGCTGGACGAAGCGGCGGTAGACCTCTTCCTCGGAGAGCGCGTCGGAGTGGAACCAGGCTTCCTCGACCGCGCCGTGCAGCTCGTCGAGCGTGGCCAGGATGCTCCGCATCAGCGCCGCCAGGTCCGCCGGCGACCAGGCCGGGTCGTGCCGGTTGAGCGTCTCGATTGCGGTGCCGACGATGCGGGTCACCTCGACCGGGGCCACGTGGGTGGCGTTGTAACGGGCCGCCTCCAGGCAGCCGCGCAGCGATGCGCCGCTGTCGCGGGTCAACAGCACCTCGAGCACCGAGGCGTCGGCCGCCACGGTGATGCCGCGCATGTCGGCGGCAATGCCGAGCACGTCCCGCAGGTCGTTGGTCGACTCGTGCTCGGCCGCCCACAGGAGCATGCGGGCGACGTTCTGGGCGCGCTCGATCCAGCGCCCCAGCCAGATCAGGTTGTAGACGCGGGAGTCGGTCAGCCAGCGATCGGTTCCCAGGCTCGTCGTTCTTGGATCCATGTCGTGCCGTTCCTTCGGAAGTTCTCGGACGGTCAGGCGCCGTTCCTGACGACGTAGGCGGTCGAAAGCAGTTCGAGCGCATCATCGAACACGGCCTCGGTGTCGGCAAACCGCACCGCGGAAATGGCCGCGCACTCGGTAGCCGCGCCTTTCGACAGGAACGATCCGGAGACCGGCGAGACGTCCGAGTAGTCGCGGCCGACGGCCAGCTTGATGTAGTCGCTGGCGGGCGGAAACAGAACGCCACGGGTGGGGTCGGCCGCGACCCAGCCGGACCGCGGATGGAGCACCTCCAGCCAGGCGTGGGTCTCTCCCACCTGTCCCGTGAGCAGCCCGCTCACGTAGCGGCAGGGGATGCCCAGCGCGCGCAGCATGCCCAGGGCCAAGTGGGTCTTGTCCTGGCACACTCCTTCCCTGGTTGCCAGCACCTGCTCGGCAGTGGTCGTGACCCCGGTGGCGCCGCGCCGGTACCCGATCTCTCCGTGCACCCACTCGACGGTCGCGCGTACCGCCGCCAGCAGGGAGCCGGCGTCGCCTGCGACCTCCTGCGACACCGCCGCGACGCCTTCGGGATCGATCAGCGGCGACCTGAACGCGAAGTCGAAGCCGTCCGGCAGATCGGTGACCTCGGCCAGGGCGGCGTCTTCGGGCGCCGGCGCCGCATCAGCCAGCCGGATCCGTCCCGCAGTGGCGACCACGAGGCGGTCGTGCGGCGCGACGATGCGGACGCGCTGCACGCGGTTGCCGAAGCGGTCGCCGTACTCCACCGAGCGGCCTTCGGGCCGGGTCCACAACTGCTGGTCCATCGGTTCCTGGGACGCGTCGGCGAGGGGAAAGATGCGGAGCTGGTTGTCATTGTGGAGGACCCGGTCGGAGTAACCGTAGTGCGCTGCGTAGATATACGACGCCGTGACCGTCTGTGGCGCTAGCTGAGCACCCACGTGGGCTTGCACAGTCCCCCCGAAGAGTTGTTGGTGATGCGCCCGCCTTCCAGGGCGACCCGGGTCAGGCCGCCGGGGAATACCGTGACTTCCCCGTCCGCACCCTGAATGGCGAATACCCGCAGGTCCACGTGGCGCGGCTCCAGCATGCCGGTCCGCTCATTCAAGACCACGTGCCGGGAGAAGTCCAGCGCCTCCTGCGCGATGAACATCTCCGGATTCTCCAGGATGCCGTGCGCCACGCGCGTCTTGTACGCCGGGCCCAGATCCGGCATCACGAACACGCCGATGCCGCCATACCCTCCTCGCGCCTTGATGACGAGACGTTCGAGGTTCGCCAGGACGTAGCGGCGCTGCTCGCCATCCTGCAGGTTGTAGCTCTCCGCTTGTGCCAGGACGGGCGGCTCGGCCAGGTAGCGCTCGATCATGTCCGGGACCCACAGGAAGACCAGCTTGTCGTCCCCCACGCCGGTGCCGATGCCGTTGACCAGCACCACGCGGTTATCGAGGTACGCCTCGCGCAGGCCGGGGACGAACAGCTCCAGGTCCTCGACCCGCCGGTACACCACGTCCACGGCGTAGTCGCCGTCCAGGGTACGCGCGTACACGCGCCCGTCATGGCCGACGTAGAGGTCGGCGCCTTCCACGAGGGGAATGCCGAGGAGGTCCGACAGGTAGCGGTGCTCGAAGAAGGCCGAGCCATACCGCCCGTCGGTCAGCAGCACGCAGGCGGGGGAGGAGGAATCGCACAGCGACCGGAACATCTGCAGGTACGCACTGCGGATGGCGTACGGGGTGATGTCGTAGCCGGAGGCGAGCTCGGGAACCACGCGCGATGCCAGCTCGACGGTCTTGAGCTGATAGCTGATGCCGGACGGGATGCGCAGGTTGTCCTCCAGCACGACGTAGCGTCCGTCGCCCAGGTGCACGAGGTCGACGCCGTAGATGTGCACGAACAGGTCTCGTGGCGGCCGGAAGCCCTGCACCTCCGGGTAGAAGTGCCGGGAGGTGTAGACCACGTCGTCCGGCACGATGTCCTGGCCGCCGCCGTACAGGTCCACCAGGAACCGGTTGATCGCCTTGAGGCGCTGCGCGACGCCTGCGGCGATCCGCTGCCAGTGGTCCGGCGGGACGATGCGGGGAATCCAGTCGGCCGGCGTGGGCCGGAACCGTTTCGGGTCCAGGTAGAAGGTGAACGCGTCCAGGCTGACCTGCCGGGCTGCGTCCTCCCAGCGGCGGCCCAGCTCTGCGGCGCCGAGAGCGTCCGTGGCCTGCGCCAGCGGCGCGTAGTGATCGCGGATGCGGCCGTCGGCATCCTGCCACTCGTTGTAGGTCACGGCTCGGGTACCGGGCAGGGGAGTGCCACGACGGCGCAGAGCATACGGAGCGCGGCCTGGACTGTCGAGGATGGGTGGACTGCCCGAACGGCGGATCCATGTCCATAATCGGTGGAATGCAGGACGGTATCTGGGTCACTCGCGGATTCGAGGCGTTTCGGCGCGGCACCTTCGGCAACGCCGGGCAGAACCTGTACGTGTCGCGGGCCGGGGTGCTGCAGCGAATCCATCACCTGGACCTGAATCGCGACGGCTACGCGGACCTGCTGTTCTGCAACGCGCAGGTCCACCTGGAGGCGCCGCCGGCCTGCGTGTACCGCGACGTGTTCGGCGCCTGTGAGCGCACCGAGCTGCCGGCCGGCGGCAGCGCGACGGCGGCGGTGGCTGACATCTCGGGCGACGGCTATGCCGACCTGGTCATCGGCAATGAGAAGAGCGGCAACGCCGGCCGCATGAACGCCAACGTCTACCACGGATCGCCAGCCGGCCTGAGCGAGCGCTACCAGGCCGTGCTGCCGGCGCACCGCTGCACGTCGGTGGCCGCCGGCGACTTCGACGGCGACGGCCGCGCGGACCTGGCCTTCCTGGCCGAGGGGCGGGTGCGGCTGTTCTCCCAGACCGACCTGGGTATCGAGGCCAAGGAGTACGTCGACATGCCGATCGAGGGCGTGCAGCTCGGCGCGGCCGACCTGGACGGCGACGGCCACGCGGAGCTGATCGTGACCGCGGCCGACCGGCCGCCGCGCATCTACTGGGGCGGCGCCGGCGGCATCGACCCGGAGCGCTGGTCGGACGTGCCCGCTCCCGACGGGTGGGCGCCGGCCGACCTTGCCGAAACCGAGGAGCTGTCCGAGACCGAGCGCGTGGGCGCCGTGGCGCCGCTGGCGATCGCCGTCGACCTGGGCTCCGGACCGCTGGTGTTCGTCTCCGGCGGAGCGTCGCAGTTCCTGGTGCCGGTCACCCGCGAACGCGGCTTCGGCCCGCCGTTACGGTTCGCGTGCCGCAACGCCCTGGCGGTGGCGGCCGGGGATTTCGACGGCGACGGCCGGATCGACTTGGCCTTCGCGTGCCGGGACTTCGAGGACGGCCGGGAGTGCAGTTGGCTGTACTGGGGCGGCGCCGACGGCTTCGCGGAGTCCTCTCGCCTGGCCGTGCCCACCCATCGTGCCTGCGACGTGGCGCTGGCAGACCTGCGCAACAGCGGCGTCTGCGATCTGGTGATCTGCCAGCAGCGGACGGCAGAGTCGTTCACGGTGGACTCGCCGGCGTTTGCCGGCGGCAGCCGGCAGCTCGCCGACCCGGTGGGGCTGCAGACGCACGGCGCCCGGCGCGTGCACGCGGCCCGCTTCTCCGACGATCCGCTTCCGCAGGTTGCGTTCGCCAACCAGTCGGGCCGCCGCGCCGACATGGCGGTGGACAGCTACCTGTACTACGGGGGAAGGGACGGCTTCTCGCCCGACCGCCGGGCAGCCCTGCGCAGCCCCGGCGCCGCCGACGCCCTCGCCTGCGACGTCGACGACGACGGCTGGGCCGACGTCATCCTGATCAACAGCTACGAGAACGCCATCCACCTGGATGCCGGCTCTTTCGTCTACTTCGGCGGCCCGGACGGCTTCTCCGCCGAGCCCGACGTGGTCATCCCGACCCGGCTGGGCTGGGCCTGCGCGATCGCCGACCTGGACCGCGACGGCTACCTGGACCTGATCGTCTCGCACTTCCATGACCCGACGATCACGATCTACCGGGGCAGGAGCGGCGGCTTCGACTTCGAGGACCCGACGGTCCTGACCGTGCTGGAGGGGCCGGGCGACTACATCCCGCCCCGCCGCATGGTGCTGGCGGACTTCGACCGGTCGGGCTGGCTGGACCTGGCGATCGCGCCGGCCGGGCGCAACCGCTGCGTGATCCTGCGCGGCGGCCCGGACGGGTTCAGCACCGAACGAGCGTGGGTGCTGCCCACCTCGTTCAGCGCCGGCTATCCGGTGGCGCATGACATCACCGGCAACGGCTATCCCGACCTCCTGCTCGGCGGCGGCAAGCCCAACCCCGGCCAGCCGCACGACTCGTTCAACCACGTCTTCTGGAACGGGCCCGAGGGGTTGCGCGCCGACCGGCAGACGCAGCTCCCGTCCAACTGCGGCCACGGCCTGGCGGTCGCCGACTTCGACGGCGACGGGATCCCGGACCTGCTGAGCTGCGGCTATCAGAGCGCCGTCGACCGGGACGTGGACGCGATCATCTACTGGGGCAATCGCGACACGGGATTCCGCACCGGCGACTTCACCCGGCTGCGCGCGCACTCGTCGGCCGGCTGCCTTGCGGCCGACTTCGACGGCGACGGCCGCGTCGACATCGCCATCGCCAACCACAAGATCTTCGGCGATCACGTGGGGGAGTCCTTCGTGTACTGGAACGGTCCGGACGGATTCAGCGAGCAGCGGGTCACGCGCCTGCCGACGGTGGGCCCGCACTCGCTGGCGTTCGCCCAGCCCCGCAACCAGGTCGACGGATCGGAGCAGGAGTACTACGTCTCGGAGCCGTACCGGCTGCCGGAGGGGGCGATCGTGCAGCGGCTGGACTGGGAGGCCGAGCACGCGCGGTCGACGTGGGTACGGGCGCAGATCCGCACCGCGGCCACGCCCGAGCAGCTCGACGGCGAGCCGTGGCGGGGTGGGCGTGAAGAGGACCCGTGGCTGGGCCGCCGGCAACCGCTGCGCGCGGACGCGACCTGCGGGCGCTGGATGCAGTATCGGCTGGCGCTGGGAGCGGCCAACGGCGGCTGCACCCCGCGCGTGCGCGAGGTCCGGGTAGAGTACGGGGAGCGACAGGCATGATCGTCGACACGCACGTGCACGTCTGGGAGATGCCGCCGGTCGCGCCGATCGGTCCGACCGCGTCATCGTTCACCTCGCTGCCCGAGGAAGCGGCCCCGGTGGAGCTGCTGATCGAGGACATGGACGCCAACGGCGTCGACGCCGCCGTGCTGGTGCAGACGAGCTGGTCGACCTGGGACAACACCTACGTCGCCGAAGCAGCCTCGAAGCATCCGGGCCGGCTGCGCTCGATCGGCCTGATCGATGCTCTGGACCCGGGCAGCGCGGACCTGGTCGGGCACTGGATGGACACGTTGGGGATGCGAGGCTTTCGCTTCCACCCCGACTACTATCCGGACGCCGAGATCCTCACATCGCCCCCTGCCGGGCTGATCCTCGGAGCGATCGAGGACCGCAGAGGCATCGTCAAGGTGCACAACCGCGTCCCCAACGCGCACCAGCTCGCCGGCGCCGCGCGCCGCCATCCCGGCATCACCTGGATCATCGATCACCTGATGTATCCGGAGCCGGGCATGGCCGCGGACGGCTGGCGCGACTACGATCCGGTCCTCCGCCTGGCGGAGCGGGAGAACGTCTTCCTGACGATCTCGGACGTGCACAGCCGCTCGGACGTGGGATTTCCGTACCGGGACATGCACGAGGTGATCAAGCGCGGGATCGACGCGTTCGGCATCGACCGCTGCCTGTGGGGCACAGGCTATCCCGGCCACCTGCGCGTCGCGCATGGCTGGCCGCCGCTGGCCGACGAGCTGCGGCTGGTGCGCGAGGGCCTCGACTGGCTGACCGCCGCCGAACGCGCCTCGATCCTCGGCGAGAACGCCAGAAGGCTCTACGGCTATGGCTGATCCGAAGCCCGTCTCTCCGCAGACGCTGTCGGGGCAGGTCGCCGTGGTCACCGGCGCGGCGCAGGGGCTGGGAAGGGGCATCGCGGAGACCCTCGCGTCCCGAGGCGCCACGGTGATCGTCGCTGACCTGCAGGAAGACAAGGCCGAGGCGGTCGCCGCCGCGATCGCCGAGGAAGGGCTGAACGCGGCAGCCGCCCGCCTGGACGTGACGTCGACCGCCGAGGTGGACGGTTTCTTCGGCGGGGTCTGTCAGACGCGCGGGCGGCTGGACATCCTCGTGAACAGCGCCGGGCTGGGCCAGAACGTGGCGCCGGTCGTCGAGCTCGGCGACGAGGAGTGGGAGCAGGTGCTGAACGTCAACCTGAACGGCACGTTCAAGTGCTGCCGCGCGGCCGCGCGGATCATGGAGCGCCAGGACTCGGGCTGCATCGTCAACCTGGCGTCGATCAACGGGCAGAACCCGGCCGCGTGGGTCGCCGCGTACAACGTGGCCAAGGCCGGAGTGATCGGCTTCACGCGCTCGCTGGCGCTGGAGCTCGCCGCGTACGGCGTACGCGTCAACGCGATCTGTCCGGGGCCGGTGTACACGGACTTCAACCGGAAGGTGATGGCGCAGCGGTGCGAGACGCTGGGGATCACCGAGGAGGAGATGATCGAGCGGATCCGGCAGGCGATCCCGCTCGGCCGCTGGGGCGAGCCTGCGGACATCGCCTTCGCCGTCGCCACGCTCTGCGACCCGAACTCCTCCTGGGTGACCGGCGAGATCCTGCGCGTCTCCGGCGGCATGGAGGGCGTCGCCGCCGCGCCGCCCAGGCGGACCGCGGGCTCGTGACCGTCGCGGCGGGCATTAGCCGTGTCGGGATCTGCGGCGTCGGCCAGATGGGCGCCGCGGCTGCCGTGGCGTTCAAGCGGGGTGGCTACGAAGTCCTGGTGTGGGATCGGGACCCGGAGCGGCTCGCCGCGATCGATGATACGGCGGCGTCCCTGGAGGACTGGATGGAGCGCCACGTCGGTCCCGCGTTGCGGGCGGGGGGCGCGATCACGCCTGCCGGGGAGCCGGCGGAGCTCGACCGGGGCGCCGACCTGATCATGGACGCCATCGTCGAAGACCTTGATCGCAAGGGGGACCTGCTCCGCGGGTTCGCGGTCGCCAGGGAGCGCGGGGCGACCTTCATCAGCACCACCAGTGGGCTCCCCATCACGGAGCTGGGGCGCCGCGGCGCTTGCGCCGAGCTGCTGGCGGGCACGCACTTCTGGAACCCGCCTCACCTGATGCCCCTGGTCGAGGTGATCCGCGGCGAAGGGACGCCGGACAGCGTGATGGACCGGGTGTGCGCGGTGATGGCCTCGATCGGCAAGATCCCCGTGCGCGTCAACCGCGACGTCCCCGGTTTCATCGGCAACCGCATGCTGCACGCGCTGTGGCGCGAAGCGATCTACCTGGTGCAGGAAGGCGTCGCCACGGCCGAGGAGATCGACACGGTCGCGCGCCTGACGTTCGCGCTGCGGATGCCCGCCCTCGGTCCGCTGGAGAACATGGACCTGGTGGGGCTCGACCTGATCGGCGCCATCCACGACTACCTGATGGAATCCCTGTCGAACGAAGGCGAGCCGTTGCCGGCGCTGCGTGACCGGATCGGCCGGGGCGAGCTCGGCGCCAAGAGCGGTGCCGGCTTCCACGACTGGTCCGGCCGCGACGCGGCGGAAGTGGCCGAACGCCGCGACCGGCAGATCGTCCGCCAGCTTGCATACCTCAGGGAGACCGGCGAGCTGTGAGACCGACCGTGTTCGTACCCGAGCCGATCGCCGCGTGCGGGATGGCGTTGCTGGAGGCGGCCTGCGACTGCACGGCGCCCTGGACCGAGGGGAGGGTGCCCGGCGATGCCGAAGCGCGGGCGATGCTGCGCGGCGCGGATGCCGTCATCGTGCGGCTGTTCGAGATCGGCGCCGCTGACCTGGAGCAGTGCCCCCGGTTGAAGGTGATCGCCAAGCACGGGGTGGGCGTCGACAACATCGACTGCGACGCGGCGACCGCGCACGGCATCCCGGTCGTCTTCACCCCGACGGCGAACGCCAACTCGGTCGCCGAGCACACGATCGGCCTGATGCTGGCGCTGGCCCGGAACGTCGTTCCGGCTTCCGTTGCCCTGCGCGAGGGGCGCTTCGCCGACCGTTCTCAGTTCATCGGCATCGAGCTCGAGGGCAGGACGCTGGGCGTGGTCGGCCTGGGCCGCATCGGCAGCCGCGTGTCGGAGATCGCCGCGTCGGGCCTGGCGATGAAGGTCTGCGGCTACGACCCCTACGTCGCGCCCGGCGCGTACTCGGGGCCGGCCGAACGGGTGGAGTCGCTCGACGAGCTGCTGGCTGCAGCGGACTTCCTCACCCTGCACGTGGGACTGACCCCGGAGACCCGACACCTGCTCGACGACCGGCGCCTGGCCCGGCTCAAGCCCGGTTGTCGCGTGCTCAACACCTCCCGCGGGGCCGTGATCGACGAGCGCGCGCTGATCCGGGCCTTGGAGGCGGGCCGGATCGCCGGCGCCGCGCTCGACGTGTTCGAGGAGGAGCCGATCTCCGCCGACCATCCCCTATGCCGGGCGCCCAACGTGCTGCTGACGCCGCACATCGCGTCCTCCAGCCGCGAGTCGATGGACCGCATGGCCACCGACTGCGCGCAGGGCGTCCTGGATGTGTTACAGGGCCGACGGCCGGCCGACGTCGTCAATCCCGACGCGATACCCTGAGTTGAGTCCGGAGCAGTGACGTCCTGCTCCATTCCGATTGCCGCAGCGGGGCAGCACGGAAACGCGGCTCACTTCAGCCGGACCACTTGCATTATTTTGCTTGTATTGCTATATTTAAGTCATGACAAACGTGCCGAGCGCAGCTCCTGCCACTTCCGTTGCCGGCTTATCCGACGACCAACTGCTGGCGCAGACCGGCTCCCTGGCCCAGCTCGATCGCCAGCTCCAGGTCTTCGTCATCGACCACCTGTTGGAGATCGAGGCGCGCGCGCTGCACCTGCGCCGCGGCTTCTCCAGCCTGTTCGACTACGTGAAGCGCGGGCTGGGTTACAGCGACGGCGCCACGTATCGACGGATCGGCGCCATGAAGCTGTGCGCGCAGGTGGCAGGCACCCGTGAGCGGTTGCGGGACGGCTCGCTGACGCTGGACGCGGCGGCGCAGTTGCAGTCCGCATTCGATCGCCGCGAGCGGCAGCGAATGCGAGCGACGCGCATTGCGGACCGGTCAGCCAGTGCCGATCGCGCGGCCACTGCCGGTCCGGCGCCGAAAGCCGCGATGGGTTCCGGGCCGAACGGCTCGGCTCCAACGGCTCTGGCGACGGCGGCGCCGCCGGAGCTGGACCTCTCGGCACGGAAGGCGCTGGTGGACGAGGCGGTCGGCAAGAGCTCGCGGGAGGTCATGCGGATGCTGGCCGGGGTGGACCCCGGCTTGGCGGCGCCGGCCGATCGGCTGCGGCCGCTGGACGCGGAGCGGTGGGAGCTCAAGACGGTCATCGACACGGAGTGCCAGCGCGGCCTGGAGCAGCTCAAGGGGTTGCTGTCACACGTCGACCCACACATGACGCTGGGACAGCTCGTGGGGCGGCTGGTCAAGGAGGGGCTCGACCGCCACGACCCCGCGCGGCCTCCGCGGCGTGCCCGTCGCTCTGCCGGCAGCCGGTCGGCCGGAGCCGAGCGAACTTCGGCGCCGAAGCAGGAAGTGCGCCTTGGCGCCGACGCCGACCCGACGCGGAACCGGCCAGATGCTGGCGCCGCGGCCTCGACAGCGAAGCTGCGGGCAGCATCGGTCTGCAACAGTACTTCGGCGCCGGAGCCGCCGCGAGATATGCCGGCGCACGCGTTGAAGCGTTCGGTGATGCAGCCGCGCGCCAAACCTGCCGGCCCACCTCCTCCGGCGCCGAAGACGCTGCGAAGTGCGAAGGCGCGGGCACCGTCGAACAGCGAGCGTTCCGCGCGGGCGGCCGCCGTCAGCGCTGCGGCGGCCACGTCGCGCACCTCGGGTCGGACGATCCCGGCGGCAGTGCGACGGGAGGTGTGGCAGCGGGACGGCGGGCGCTGCTCCTATGTGGATCCTCGCACCGGACGCCGCTGCGCGTCACGGCATCTGCTGGAGATCGATCACCGCATCCCGTACGCCCGCGGCGGCGGCGCGGAGCGTGCCAACCTCAGGCTCCTCTGTGCGGCCCATCACCGCCAACGGCACCGCCACTGCCACGCCGAGCATCGGTCAGCGCGGGAGCCGGCCGGCTGATCGTCGGTGAGAGTTCGCCTCGTCCGATCAGTCCCGGTTCGGTCCGCAGCGTAGGCTCGCGTCCCCAAGCGGGTCGTGGATCTCGATGCGGGCGCTGCGGCGGGCGCTGGCGATGGCGGCATGGCACATCGCCAGGCTCCTGATATTGTCCGTGTAGCTGGTATCGGACTCGCGGCCGGCCGCCCGGGCCGCGAACATCTCGTCCAGGCATCCTTCGTGGCCGAGGTTGCCGGTGTATGTGGCTGCCACGTCCCGCGGCTCGGCGTCGTCAACCTCGATCACGGGGGCGTTCTCGCCATCCCAGGTGAGCGTGCCGCGCTCGCCGACGATGCGCCAAGTGGACGGCCATTCGGTGATGTGGCCGCTGGCGCACCAGCAGCCGCGGTAGGTGAACACCAGCCCGTCCGTCATCTCGAAGATCGCGGAGGCGCCGGCGCCGTGCCGGTACCAGGACCACGCGGGATTGAACTCGTGGCAGGTGACGGCCAGGGCGTCGGCGCCGGTCATGCAGCGCGCCTGGTCGAAGTGGTGGATGGCCATGTCCAGGATCAGCGGGCTGTCCATCTCCCGGCGGAAATCGCCGTCGAACCGCGGGTCCCGGTAGAAGTCGGCGTTGACGATGCCGATGCGCCCGAGAGTCCCGGCGGCGATCAGGTCTCGGATCGCGCGGACGTACCGGAGGTAGCGCCGGTTCTGCATGATCGCGTAGCCGCGGCCGTGCCGGCGGGCGAGGGCGGCCGTCCGCCGCGCTTCCTCCATCGTCGCCGTCATCGGCTTCTCCGTGAACACGTCGCAGCCGGCGGCGAGTGCCGCGGCGGCGTTGCCGGCGTGCGCGTCCGGCACGCTTGTGTCGCATACCAGGTCGGCGTCGCAGGCGGCCAGCGCCGGGCGGATGTCCGTGAAGCAGGGCACGGGCAGCTCGAACTCGCGTGCGCGTTCGGCGGCGCGCCCTGGGACCGGGTCGACCAGCCCGACCAGCTCCACGGCCGCGCGCGCCATCAGGTAGCGCAGCCAGACGCCGGACATACCGCCGCAGCCGGCCAGGATCACCCGTGCCGGAGACTCCATGATGGTGCGGGACGATACTCGGGAAGCCGGGCCGTGGGTACTTACAACAGGAAGGCGTAGAGCCGCGCGCGGACCAGCTCGAAGTTGACCCGTACCGCCCGGCCCCGCAGGCCGTCGAGCGCCACGACCGCGGCGTCGACCGAATCGCCCTCGAACCGGGCGGGGGTGCCGACCGGCCGGCCCTCCTCGTCCTCGACGCGCACCACGATGGAGCCGCCCCGTTCCGTGGCGGCGTTGATGCGCAGGTCCGGCTGGCCGACCCGGAGCAGGCCGGTGGTGAGGGTGCCCTCGACGTCGTCGGGCTCGGCGTGGGCGACGCGATACGCCCGGCCGCGCGCCAGCGCCGGCAGGTAGCGGGTCGCCCGGCCGTCGGCGAGGTGTCCCTCCCAGGTCGAGAAGTACGAGGCCAGGGCGTGGCTGGGCCGGCGGTCGCGCAGATCGGCGGCGTCGCGGAAGTCGCCGGCCATGATGCCGTAGCCGTTGTGGCGAGTGTTGACGCCCACGTAGGCGTATAGCCACTCGCCGTCGCGCTCCACGTAGCGGTAGCGGTCGCGCAGCATGCCGCAGTCGAACGTTCCGCCCGGCCCGCGCTCGACCAGCGGCCGCCGGGCGTCGCGGAAACGGTGGAAGTGCAGCAGGTCCCGCGTCCAGATCAGCTCCGGGTCCTGGGTCTGCTCGATCCCGTGGTGGATCAGGGCGGAGCCCAGGTACAGGGTGCGTTCGACGAATGCCTGGTTGATCTTGCCGTCGAGCTTGTCCAGCACCGGCCTGCCGCCGGCGTCGCCCGACGTGCCGAAGCGCTGCAGCAGGCCCATCGCGTAGAACTGCGTGCCGGTGCGGTCGGACGCGTCCGGCCCCAGCGCGAAGCGCCGGTGGTAGGTCAGACCGTCGTCCGTCCACATCACCCCCAGGCAGCGCAGGCACATGTGCATGTTGTCGCACTCCGCTCCGTGCGGGGGGTAGGCCGGCGAGCCGGGCCGGAAGTACCAGAACAGCCGGCGCCGGGCGCCCACGCGCTCGACGTGGCAGCGCATCGACTCGGTGGTGTGCATGAGGTCCATGCCGATACCCAGGTACAGGACTGGTTCGCGGCTCAGCACCAGGTACTCGTCGCCGCGCTTCTCGAACGGCCAGAACTCGCCCGCACGCGGGCGGAAGCTGCCGTCCTGCGGAGCCGCCGGATCGTCAAGGACGCCCAGGCCGTCCTGGCGCAGACCGGGTGCCTTGTTGCGCTCGGCTGCGGACAGCGTGGCGGCCGACTCGCCGATCCTCAGGCTCTTGCAGGCGAACGGGAACCGGCCCTTGCCGGAGGCGATGAAGACGCCGTCCAGGTCGACGGGGCCGTCGCGGTGCTCGTCGTGGAACCGGAACGTGGCGTGCTCGATGTCGTGCTCCAGCTCCCGGTCGCGCGCCGTGCGGGGACCGCGCTCGTCGCTCAGGATGTTGTTGGCGCTGCTGCCGCCGTATGCCACCGCGCCGAGCGCCGGGCGTGTCCAGGTGCGACCGTCGCCGCTCACCGCCAGCATGCGCAGCCCGGCGCGGGTCTCGTGGTCATCCAATCGGTCGCCGGCCACCAGGAAGTTCTCGTATTCCGCCTCCCAGCGGCCTGTTGCCTCGTTCCAGCCCAGGGACGTGAACTGCAGTCCCTCCTCCTCGTGCGGGGCGGAGCCGTCCACCACCGGCGCCGCGGGGCGCTCGAAGGAGTCGGGGACGAACCGCACGCCGCGCGCCTCGTCGAAGCACCAGCCGTCGACCAGCACCTCCGGGTGGCCTGCCAGGTCCAGCACCGCCGGGCGCGGGGCGGGCAGGGGGGCCTGTTTCCAGAACTTGCGCACGCAGAACGGCCCGGCGGGGCTGTCGCCGACCAGGACGCGCAGGCGGATCCAGTACTCGCCGTCGGGCCATCCTTCGATCGGGAACGCCTGCTCCAGGCCGCCGTGGGTGAGACTGAGCCGCCACGGGCCGGCGAGCGGCTCGGAGCCTTCGCGTGCGGTGACGTCCACGCTCACGTGGCAACGGCTGACGCGGTGGCGGCGGATGCGGGCGGTGAAGCGCGCCTCCGGCTCGTCCGTATAGAGCGCCTGCAGCGGCGCGCACTCGGCGATCTGCGGGGCGGCGTCGACGGCGATCACGTAGCGGTGGTCCGACGGGAAGAAGTCGCTCGGGTCGATCTCCAGGGTGTCGGTGGCCACGGTGCGGCCGCCGGCCGCGACTTCGGCGGCGAAGCGGTAGGCGCCCATCTCCCACGCGCCGTTCCAGGTTCCGTGCGACGGGTCGTAGCGGCCGTCGTCGACCATGGGATAGAGGATGGCGAGCTCGACCGCGCCGTCGCGGACCTGGATCCGGTCGGCGTTCACGGCCAGCTCCTGGCGGTAGCCTTGCGGCTGGATCACCGTGACGCGCGCCGAGAGGGGGTCGTCCGGCACGGTTCCGGCGTGGTCGAGGATCAGCCGCTTCCAGTGGAGGTCTTCGTGCACCAGCCGCATGCCCGCGCTCCCTACAGGTCCCAGAGCCCCGGCAGGTCGCGTTCGTAGGTGATCCGTCCGTAGTAGATGCCTTGCGGACTCTTCCATTCGTCGCGGAGCGGAGGGAAGCCGTAGGCGCTCGCCACTCTGGCGCCTTCGGCCGGATCGTCATAGGTGTGGTGGACGTTGCGGGTGCGCACGCGCCATACCACCCACTGCACGCGGCCGCCGGCGTGCGGGAGGAGCTTGGCCATGTCGGCCACCGGATCGGTCTCGCGCGGCAGCGTGCCGGTGGCCACGCAGTCGAACACCTCGCGACGGTGGGATGGCCGGAGCGTGCGTGGGTCGAGGTCCCAGAGGTACAGCGGGTTGCGGCCCAGGCCGTAGGGTGAGGCGCGCGGATCGCCGCTGAGGAGCCTGAAGACGCCGTCGGGACAGCGGTACAGGGTGCGCGGGCTGGTGGTGGGCGGATCGCCGGCCAGCGTCAGGTCGCTCACGTCCGCGAACGGGTCGGCGGTACGGACCCAGCCGGTCGCATGGGAGCCGTCCCGATCCGCGGTGCTGGCGCGTGTGGCGATGATCCAGCCGTCATCGGAACGAGCGATCGAGGCTTCCGTGTGACGCCACGGGCCGGGACCGGCGACCAGGGGACCGATGTCGGTCCAGCGGTAGACGCCAGCTCCGGCGTCGAAGCGGTAGCGCAGCGCCGCCACCCGGCCGCCGTCGAAGTGGTTGACATCCACCCACTGGGTGCCGTCCTCCGCGTACGGGACCGCCTGCGTGAAGGTCTGGTTCATCCAGCGGACGTCCGCCGCGCAGAACCGGGCCCCTTGTTCCCAGCCCTCCTGGCGCAGCTCGGCGGCCGGCTGCACGATCTCGATGCCGTCCTCGCGAGCGTTCAGGCGGAACTGCACCCACTGGACGCCTTGTGTCCGCTCCCACAGATCGTGATCGCGGGACACCGTGCCGGTGGCCGGATCGAGGCGCCCCATCGCCTTGATCCGCCACTTGGCCACGAACAGGCCGGCATGCGCGGGCTCCCGTCCGCCGATACGGGCTCCCCCGGGCATCCCGAGCAGCACCGGGTGGCCGTGCTGGCGAACGCACGGGATGCCGTCGCCGGTGGCGTCCCAGTCGTCGGCTGCGGCGGCCAGCACGCCCTCGGTGACCAGTTCGCCGTTCGGCGCGCCGCGGCGGAGCTGGTAGACGATCGACCGGTCGTCGTCGACGGCGCGCCAGCCACGGGTGGCGTACAGCAGCAGCCAGGTGCGTCTGCTGGCCTGCAGCCCGTTCGGATGGGCCGGGAACACGTCGTCCGCCCGGCGTTCGCCCGGCAGCGAGCACTCGTCGATCAGGGGACCGAGCGGTTCGACCGTCACGGCGGCGATGATACTCTTCCGCCGGCAGCCGGAACATGATCATGACAGGAGTTCAGCGGGTGATCGGGATCAGAGGGGTGTGCAGAACCGGCCTCCTGGCGGCGATCGCGGCGATCGGGCCGACGGCGCTTCCTGCCCAGGAGATCCCTGCGGCGTCCCCGGAGGAGGTGGGGATGTCGAGCGAACGCGTGCTCGAGATCGATGCCGTGATGCAGCGCCACATCGACGTCGGCAAGCTGCAGGGTGCGGTCACGGCGGTGGCCCGGCACGGGAAGGTCGTCCACTTCAAGGCGTACGGCTTGATGGACGTCGGGCTCGGCCGGGCCATGCAGGAGGACGCGATCTTTCGCATGGCTTCCTCGTCCAAGCCCGTGCTCGGCGTGGCGGCGATGATCCTGATCGAGGAGGGGCTCCTGCATCCCACCGACGAGGTCGCGAAGTACCTCCCCGAGTTCGGGGACATGCAGGTCGCCGTGCTCAAGGAGCCCGCCGGCCGGGACGTCAGCCCCCGGTACGTGGCGAAGGGCAAGGTGCCCGAGCACCGCCTGGTGCCTGCGGAGCGGGCGATCACGATTCATCACCTGCTGACGCATACCTCCGGGCTGGCCAGCGAGGGCCTGGGCTCGGCGGTCGCCGTGCTGCCGGAACAGGGCCCGGAGGCAACCCTGGCGAGCCGCGTACCGCTCTACGCCGGCATGCCTCTGGACTTTCAACCGGGCACGCGCTGGGCCTACAGCGCGCGTGTGGGCCACGACGTGGTCGCGCGCGTCATCGAGGTCGTGTCCGGCCAGCCCTACGACGAGTTCGTACGCACCAGGATCCTGGAGCCGCTCGGCATGACCGACACGCACTTCAGCCTGCCGCCTGAGAAGGAAGCCAGGCGGGTGGTCATTCACGGCCTCGATGCCAAGGCGAAGGGCTGGGATCAGCCGACCCGCTACGTCTCTGCCTCCGGCGGGCTCTCCAGCACCGCCGCGGACTACCTTCGCTTCGAGCAGATGCTGGCCAACGGCGGGACCCTGTTCGGTAATCGTATCCTCAGCCCGCGGTCCGTCGCGGCCATGGCACGCAACCAGGTCGGTGAGCTCTTCGGGCAGGAGGGCAAGCAGTCGGGCTGGGGGTTCGGCTACGCCGTGGCGGTCCTGTTGGACCCGGCTTCAGCGAAGAGCGGACGCGGCCAGGGGGCCTTCGGCTGGGGCGGGGCGTTCGGCACGACGACCTGGACCGACCCGGAGCTGGAGATCACGGCGGTGCTGATGGTGCAGCAGGGCACCCAGGGCGTGGTCCAGGACTTCGAGAACGCCGTCCGCGCGGCGATCATCGACTGAAGCGGCCGCCAAGAGGGAGAGCCATGAAACGCATGATCATCGACTGCGACCCCGGGCACGACGACGCGATCGCCCTGATACTCGCGCACCGGCACGCGCAGGTGGACGGCATCACGACCGTGAGCGGCAACGTGCCGCTTGCGGCAACGACCGCGAACGCACTGCTGCTCACGGCGCTGCTCGGCGTCGATACGCCCGTGCACGCGGGCGCGGCACGGCCGCTGGTGGGCGAGCCGCAGCACGCCCCGCACGTCCACGGCGAGTCCGGCCTGGGCGACGTGGCCCGCATGGCGCACGACAGGGTGGTGGCCGGTGACGACGGGGTCGGGTTCCTGCTGGACGCCGCCGCCCCCGACGTGTGGGTCGTCGCCCTGGGACCGATGACCAACGTGGCGCTGGCGATCGAGCGCGACCCAGAGTGGGTAAAGCGGATCGCCGGCATCGCGCTCATGGGCGGCAGCACCGACGTGGGCAACGTGACGCGGGTCGCGGAGTTCAACGTGTACGCCGACCCGGAAGCGGCCGAGCGGGTGTTCCGCTCCGGCGCGGACATCACCATGTGCGGGCTCAACCTCACCCACCAGGTCATGACGACCGACGCGGTGGCGGAGCGGCTGCGTGGAGCGGGGACGCCGGTGGCCGGCTTCGCCGCGCAGGTGTTCGACGACCTGCACGGACGCATCGCGGCGCTGACCGGCTTCCGGGAAGCGGCGCTGCACGATCCCTGCGCGGTGCTGGCGGTTACGCACCCGGAGCTGATCGAGACCGCACCGCGCGCGGTCAGCGTCGAGATCGACGGCACGCTCACCCGCGGCATGACCGTCGTCGACCAGCGCCGCGGCCTGCAGGGCGACCCGGCAAACGCGAACGTCGGCTACCGGATCGACGCCGAACGGGCGCTGCAGGTGGTCCTGGAGTCGCTGGGAGTCGAACCGGAGTCGGGCTGACCAGTCGGGGGCGTCAGGGGCCGGTCGTCAGCGGTACAATGTCGCTCCAGCCATACGCGACCTCGGTCAGCTCCGTGCCGCCGATCGTGATCGTCTCCACTCGGACCTCGGCACCGCCCAGCGCCTCGTAGAAGTTCCGGGACGGATTGTCCGTGAGCACCCAGGTCAGCATCGAGCGCCACCCCCGGGCGAGGAACCACGAGCAGAGCGCCGCCACCAGCCGCCGTCCCACACCTTGCCGCTGACCGGACTCGAAGAGGTAGATCGCGTAGAGCTCGGCCGAGTACTCGGGAGTGGCCTCTTCCGATCCCTCGGAGGCGATCTGCGAATCGTCCGTACACGATGCGGTCCCGCTCGCCGGGGGAGCGCCGCTGCGCTCCGGTCCCCCGGAAGCGAACCCGATGATCCGCCCGTCCCGATCCTCGGCGACGAAGGCGGTCTGCCGCTCGTCCGCAAGGATGCGATGCCAGCGCGCCTCCCTTTCCTCGTAGTCCAGGCCGGCCAAGTGCTCAGCGGGTACGATGCCGGTGTAGGTGGACCGCCAGCTATCGATGTGGACCTGAGCGATTCCGCGGGCGTCCGAATCGACCGCCTGACGGATGCGGATCTGCTGCGCTTCCATGGGAGACCATAGCACTTCGTCGCGGGACAGACCATTCACGTACGGCGTGCTCGGCGTCGGAACGTTGAGGCGCGTAATTTTTGTGCAACCCTGAGAGCGTAGAGAATCGTGAAGTTCGAGTACGATGCCAAGAAGTCCGGCACGAACGCGGACAAGCACGGCATCGACTTCGAGCACGCTCAAGACCTGTGGCAAGACGCTGGACTTCTGACCCTGCCAGCAAGGTCAGAAAGCGAACTCGGCTTCTTGCGGTCGGGAGGATCGGGGATCGCCACTACACGGCAGTCTTCACCGAACGCGCCGGCAAGGTGCGTCTCATCAGTGTTCGGCGGTCGCGGATGGAGGAGAGGGATCTGTATGAACGCAACCAATAGCGAGAATCTGGAAAGGCGGTTCGATGCTGGTGAGTCGGTTCTCGACTACTTCGAGACGGACGTCGTGCTGACCGTGGAACGGTTGGCAGATCTGGCGAAGATTCTCAACATGTCTGCGCTCTCCCGTGAGGCGGGCATCAGCGTCCAGACCCTACAGGCGAAGATCAGGAGACGGACACCGCTGACGGGGCGCGAGACACGGCAGATTGTCCGCGCTCTCAAGCGCCACCATCTTGTCACCAGCGAATGAGTGGCATCCTGGCGCCAGCGACTGGTCCGCTCTGAGCCTGAGTCACGGGAGCATCATGAATGAAGCACCACGGGTCGGACCTGATCCCCAGAAGGACGCTGTTCGGAAATCCTGAACGCACTGCGGTCACGTTGAGCCACGACGGCACGCGGGTCGCTTGGCTGGCGCCGGTGGACGGCGTGCTCAACGTCTGGGTGGCTCTCGTGGACGCGATCGGAGATGCCAGGCCGGTCACCCGCGATCGGGGTAGGGGCATCAGGCACTACTTCTGGAGTTACCAGCCGGGCTACATCCTCTACGTTCAGGACCGGGACGGCGACGAGAACTGGCACGCCTACGCCCTCGAAACCGATACCGGAGAGACGCGGGACCTCACTCCGTACGATGGCATTCAGGCAATCCCTCACGGCTCTTCGGACCGGTTTCCTCAGGAGGTGCTGATCGCGATCAATCGGCGGGATCCGCAGTATCACGATCTCCATCGCGTCGACATCGTGACAGGAGAGTCGGAGATCATCGTCGAGAATGACTTCGGAGCCAATGGATTCGTGACCGACCACGCCTTCAATCCTCGGCTCGCCACCGTGATTCCACCGGATGGGGGCGTGCAGATCCTGTCTCGATCCGGGTCCGGGGAGTGGGAGCCGTTCATGGCGATCGGCCCCGAGGACGACGTGACCACCGGTCCGCTCCATTTCGATGCGACCGGCAGATTCCTGTACCTGCGCGACAGCCGCGGCAGGGATACGGCGGCGCTGGTCGCCCTGGACACGGAGACCGGCATCGTGGAGACGCTGGCCTCGAACGAGAACGCCGACGCCTCCCAGACGATCAGTCATCCTGCTACCCACCGGCCGCAGGCGGTCGCGTTCGAGCATGAGCGCGTTGCATGGACGGTCCTGGACGAATCGGTCGCGGCCGACTTCGAGCGGCTCGCGGACGGCGACCGGGGCGAGTTCCATACGATTTCCCGGTCGCTCGACGATCGGACCTGGATCGTCGCCTACGACCGTGCCGACGGGCCCGAGGCGTACTATCGGTACGAACGGGAGTCCGGTGGCCTGGAGTACCTGTTCTCCAACCGCCCGGATCTGGAGAAGACGGCTCTGGCACCCATGCACCCCACGGTCGTCCGATCGCGGGATCAGCTCGACGTCGTGTCCTACTACAGCCTTCCCGTTGGCTCGGCGCAGGACGGCGCGGATCGTCCGACCGAGCCGCTGCCGACGGTTCTCTGGGTCCACGGCGGCCCATGGTCCCGGGACAGTTGGGGCTACGATCCCGTGCACCAGCTCATGACCAACCGCGGGTACGCCGTGATCAGCGTGAACTATCGCGGCTCCATGGGGTTCGGCAAGGCGTTCGTGAACGCCGCCAATGGCGAGTGGGCAGGCAGGATGCACGACGACCTGATCGACGTGGTCGAGTGGGCGGTGGAGCAGGGGATCGCCGACCGGGACCGCATCGCGATCATGGGCGGCAGCTACGGCGGGTACGCGACCCTGGTGGGACTCACCTTCACGCCGGAGGTGTTCGCCTGCGGGGTCGACCTGGTCGGGCCGTCCAATCTGAACACCCTGATCGACTCCGTTCCTCCGTATTGGAGGCCGATGCTGGGAATGCTGCGCACCAGGGTCGGCGACAATTCCACCCCAGAGGGTCGGCGGTTCCTGGCCGAACGCTCGCCCCTGTCGCGGGTCGACCGGATCGTCCGGCCGCTGCTGATCGGGCAGGGAGCCAACGATCCTCGGGTCAAGCAGGCCGAGTCCGACCAGATCGTTGCCGCCATGACCGAGCGCGGGATACCCGTCACGTACCTGCTGTACGCCGACGAGGGACACGGCTTCGCGCGGCCGGAGAACAACCTGTCCTTCATGGCGGTGGCGGAGGCGTTCCTGGCGCGCTGCCTGGGCGGCCGGCACGAGCCGGTCGGCGACGACTTCGAAGGCTCGTCGATTCAGGTGCAGGCCGGCGGGGAACAGGTCCCGGGTCTGCGGCGTACCCGATAGTCGATAGCCGAAGCAAATCGACCCAAGTACACGAACCTATCGCCGCGGCGGAATGCGCGCTCGATTTCCGTGACATGGTTGATCGCAATGGCATAGCTCGGTAGAGTATCCAATCGCGGCTCGTTCCGTCCGTCTTGTTTGATCTCGGCCATCACATTGAATGCTGAAATCGGCGGAAGGGATTGTACCGTAGGCTGTGTGAGTAATAGGAGGCTATTAGTTACGAGTATGCATGACCAAGAGAACGGCGTTGAAGGCAGTGAACCAGCGCCAAAAGCAGGAGTCGAAATCCGTGCCGGAGATCGCGCATATTTCCCGGCAGGGGCGCTGCAGATTTGGATCAATCCTGACGGTACAACCGGAACCGGCGCATCGCTCGCCGTCGACCCGTGGCTTCCCGATGTGAACCTCAGCGCAGGAACACCTAAGGAGGTCGTGGACGAGATCAGTGCCAGGGGATTCCCCGTTAGCACCATCTGCAACACGAGTTTGGTCCATGCTTGCCAGAAGTCCCACGGGGTTCGCGAGTTGATTTCCCATCCCGAGCTGTTACGCCTAAGATTTCTCATAGTCCTTGATGAGAAAACTGCTTGCGGGATTCTCGACCTTGATCGCGCTCGGGGTACTGTCCGCTATAACGATCCGAAGCAGAAGCTCCTTGCAGAAGACATTTGCGAACCGCTCAGCGCAGAGAACTGTCTTCTTGGAGACAGCCCCCTGATTGACTACCTTCTGACAGCCGATGACAAGCCCTTTCGCCTGGTTGAGATGCCCGGTCATAAGCTTGGGACTATTGATGTACAGGACTTGCAGAAGATCCCCGTTCGAGCCCTCCTCTTTATGTATTTCTGTCATCTTGAGACCTTGCTTGCAAGGCAGTTGTGTGAGAAAAATCCCGATCTTCAGGAAATCGTCCGTTCGGAAGGAGGCGTAGATTCGCAGAATCTCGGAAGCACAGGAACGGGCCCTGAGCGAAAGATTGAGCGATACAAGTTTGGAGCGTTATTGCGGAACTCTGCTGAGAACGGCTTGGTCACGACGGTTGACCCATCTGAAATCTCGTTCCTTGAGCGTTTTCGTAACAATCTTGCACACGGTCCTCGGTGGTATATCACCCGTCGCGGTGATGTCGTGTCGCTCGTGAGGTGCATCAAGAAGGTAACCGAAGTGATAGGTGAGATCCAGTGCAAGTCTCAGGGGCAGTCCGCTGTGACAGGAACCGACTCTGTCGCATCCAGCTCATCAATTAGTGAAGGCGGCGTGGAAGATCCCGGCAGTGTGGGGATGTGATCGTATCGTTGAATTCAGTATTATTCCGGTCATTCACGAAGCACACGTCTTCGGTTTCTAATCTCGGATACCACTGCGACGGCTGACGTGATTGAGCCGATGCTCGAAGTATCTGCGAAACACGTCGTTCTCTGGATAGGCCGACGGGTCCTTCCAGATCGCTCCCAGGCGTCCCACGAGTCCGGCGATCCAATCCGCGGCCTGCACCGTCTGATACCGGTGGCTTTCAAGGTGAAAAGGAGGCTCGATGAGGTGTCGGCGAGGATCTTCCGTTCCGTACATGCTTCGGGCCGCGTCCGTGATCAACTTAGAGCGTTGATCGTGTTCGTCGAGCGCAAGCGCAAAGTTGCTTGCCGGCTGGTTGTCTGCGGCGCAGAACGCGTCGATCCGCTTGATCGCTTCGAGTAGCACGCGCGTGTAGAGATGGTTGGGATCGTGTCGATCTGGCGATGCGGTTTTTCTGATGCCGACGTAGAATATGAACCCGTTCAGGCGCTCCACCTTATTGAATAGGCGATTTGTGAACTTGCGGAGTTCCGGATACTTGGATACATTCGCCACGGTGTACAGGCTGGCTCCCTTCTTCTCCCATAGAGCGGGATGTTTTCCTGATCGATTGATCTCGAATGCGAGGAGCTCGCACTTGCGCTGGAAGAACCAAGTCCCGAATCCGCGCACTTCCTCGGAAGGCAGTACGAACCCGGCGAGGCCGAATACAGGACTATCGCCGTATCTGGGGTCGCTCCGGCTGAGATAGGGACCGATATGTCCAAACTCATCGAGATAGGCGAAGTAAGTCACCCAAGGGCCTCAGATACACGAAAGCCCGCGCCGGAGCGCGGGCCTCGGAAAGAGGGCAAGTCAACCTCGCGCCTCGCGTCGAAAGCTACATCGGGTCTTCTGCCTATGTCAAGCGGGGGCGGGAAACCGGATTGCCTCTGATCGAGCCGCTGGCGGAGGTCGAGTTCGGGCCGGCCGTCGCTGCTCTGCCGAAGGCCGACATCCACCTCCACTCGGAAGCGGGGCCGCGTCTGGAGCAGGTGGTCGCAGAGTGGTCCGGAGCGCCGGTGACGAACTGGCGCGCGCACGCGCGCGAGCTGATGCGCAACCTGCCCCCGGGCATGCCGCGGCTGGAGACATGGGGACCCGATCTGCCGCTTCCCCGCGCCACGGTCGACGAGCTGGACCGGCCGCCGGGCAACTTCAAAGCGCGGGTCGCGCACATCCTGATCGAAGCCGCCACGGACGGGGCGGTCCTGGTGGAGGTCCTGTTCGGAGCATCGACCATCCTGCGCGAGGACTTCCTGGATCTCTTCGGCGAGGCGCTGGAAGAGGTGCGGGAACGGTTTCCTCACCTGCATGCCGTGCCCCTGGTCGCCGCCAAGACGACCGAAGAATGGGCGGCATCCCTGCTGCCGCGATGCGTCGCGGGGGCGCGGCGCGGCCTGGCAGGGATCAACATCCTGCCGTTGACGTACGATCGGCCCGCGGACTGGTCCATCGTGTACGGCTGGGCGGAACGTGCACGCGATGCCGGGCTGGGCATCACCGCCCATGCGGGGGAGTTCGGCACCCTGCACTTGGCCGAAGCGCTTGACGTTCCGGGGCTGACGCGGATCGGCCATGCCGTGGGCGCCGGCTCCGACCCGCGCCTGCTCGACCGAATCGCCGAAAGGGGCGTCACCGTCGAATGTCCACTTTCGTGCAACGTGGTGCTTGGAGCCGTGGAGAGCTATGGGGCTCACCCGATACGCCGGTTCATGGAACGGGGCATCCCGGTGGCCATCTGTACCGATGACCCGCTGAAGGCGTGCACATCGATCGGACGTGAGTACGCGATCGCGTCGGAACTCGGCCTCTCGGGGTCGGAGTTGCGGGCGTGCACGCACGCGGCGATCGCGGCTTCGTTTTGCGGTGACCAGGCGCGCGGCCGGTTGCTGCGTCTGTTGCCGGACTCCGCTACGATGGATCCATGATTGACGTTCACGAGGCCAAGGACCTGTTCCGCGGCCCCATGGTGTCGGTGGCGACGCCCTTCACCGCTCAGTTCGACCTGGATCTCGATGCGCTGCGCGACAACATCGTGTTCATGCTCGACCGCGGGATGGCGACCGGGAAGGGGGTGCTGCTGGTCGCCGCTGCCGGCGGCGAGTTCCCGATGCTGAGCATGGAGGAGCGCAAGGAGGTCATCCGCGCCAGCGTCGAAGCGGCGGCCGGCCGCATCCCGGTCGCGGCCAGCATCCAGTTTGACGGCACGCGGGAGATCATCGAGCTGGCGCACTACGCCCACCGGGTTGGCGCCAGTCTCGGGCAGCTCTCGTCTCCCTCCTATTACCCGCCGCCGGCGCAGGACATCCTCGACCTGTTCGAAGCGGTCAGCGAGGAGACCGAGCTGCCGATCATGATCTACAACAACTGGTGGACGACGCCGAACATGAACGTCGACACGGTCGATCGCCTGGCCCGGCTGCCCGGTGTCGTCGCCCTCAAGTGGTCATCGTCCTCCATGGGCGAGTACACCGCCGGGCTGCACCGGTTCGCCGACCGCCTGGCGATCATCGACAACCTGGGCATGGCGGTGTGGGCGCACTTGCTGGGTGCCGTCGGTTTCATCACCCATCAGAGCAATTTCTGGCCCGAATACCCGCTTTCGCTCTGGGAGCTCCTGGAGCGCAAGGACTACGACGCGGCGGTCGCGGAGCTTGCCCGCTTCAGTTGGCGCTGGGACGAGTGGACGCACAAGGTGTGCGAGGAGACCGAAGGAGAAGGGCCATTCATCAAGGCGGCCATGGAGGAGGTCGGACTGGCAGCCGGCCCGCCGCGTCCCCCGGCACGCCCGGTGAGCGCGCACCTCCGGCAAGAGCTCCGCGGTCTGTTCGCCGACTCCGGGGTTCCCAAAGCGAATGGGGTCTCTGAGCTGCGCCGCCCAAAGGAGCAGGCCGAAGTTCCAGGCTGACTTCCGCTGGCGCTGCGCGGGCTCAGCGCCCGACGGCCAGCCGGTCGGCGAGCGGCTCGGGAAGGCCGAGCGCCCGGATCTTGCGCTGCGCCAGCTCCACCGGATACGGCACACGGTACTGCGTGTAGCGCTTCCGTTCGGCGTCGAAGACTCCGAACGCGGCCTCGGGGTTGCCGTCGCGGGGTTGGCCCACGGAGCCGGGGTTGATCAGGAAGCGGCTGCCCGCGTCGAGTGTCAGGGAGTCTCCGGACGCAGGCACCACCCCGCGCACCGGCGTCCTGATCGCGCGCGCGGGACGCTTCGGCCGCTCTTGCTGCAGGATCATGGCAACATGGGTATGTCCGAAAAAACATACATCGGCATCAGGGATCTCGTCACCCAGCGCCTGGAACGACTCGCGCGCGTCGTATCCGTCGAGCAGATACAGGTCCTCGTCCTGGGGCGAGCCGTGGCACAGCACGATCCCCTGGGCCGCCTGAACCGGCCCCTGCGGAATGTCGCGCAGCCGGTCCAGGTCGGCCGCGGGCAGCATCCGCCGGTGCCGGCGCGCCGCGGCCCGAGCGATGTCGTTGAAGTCGCGGTCACTGGCGATGCCGGCGACCACCTTGTCGTGGTTGCCGCGGACGCAGTGGTCGGCGATCGCCAGCCCGCGCTCCAGGCACGCTGCGGGGTCGGCGTTGTAGCCGACCAGGTCGCCCAGGAGCAGGTACGCGTCGATGCGGACCGGCAGGGCGTCCAGCGACGCCTCCACCGCCTGCAACGCTTCGAGGTTGCCGTGGATGTCGGACAGGACGGCGTAGGTCATGGGCCGATCCGCCGCGGGCGGCGCAGCGTCCCTATCGAGCGGTGGCCGGCTCCTTCACGCCTGCGGTGACCGGCTCGAACTGACGCGCCACGACCCAGTCCGGGCGCGGGTTCTCCACGCCAGCCGGCACGTTGTCGATCGCCGCGAACGCGTAGATCAGGCTGTAGCGCTTCGTCGGTGACAAGTTGTGGTTCGAGCCGTGCACGGTCCGGCAGTCGAAGAAGCAGACGTCGCCGGCCTCACCCTCGATCGGGATGATCATCGCCTCGTCGGTGATGTGCTCGCGCAGCGCGTCCGGAGTGATGCACCACTGCTTGTAGCTGGTGGTGACCTCGTCGCTGTAGTGGTCCAGCACGCCCCAGCGGTGTGAGCCCCTGATCAGCATGACGCAGCCGTTCGCGCTCGTGTTCGGGCCGAGCATCACCAGCGCGGAGGCCATGCGGTCGTCGACGCCGTCGTAGCGCCAATAGCCGTAGTCCTGGTGCCAGAGCCACACGGTGCCCTCGAACGACTCCTTGTAGTTCAGCTTGCTGTGGAAGATGTAGGCGTCGTCACCGAAGATCTGCTTGACCGGCCCGGCGACCGGCTCCGACCGGCACAGGTCACGGAACGCCTCGATGCTGCGGTGAGCGCAGAACACCGAGCGCACCGGTCCGCTCTTCTCCCGCACCACGTGCACCTCCGCCGGGTTGTCGGCGTCTTCCGCCATCACCGCGTCCGCCGCGGCGCGCAGCTCCTCGATCCGATCCGGCGGGATCACGCCCCGCTGCACCAGGAATCCGTCCTCTCGGTAGGTGGCGAGTTCTCGTTCCGTCCACATGTTCAAGCCTCCAGGGGTTCGAGGTCCGCCAGCATCGTCGGGATCAGCTCGGCGACGGTTGGGTGAATATGCACCGCCCACTGGATCACGGTATACGGTGCGTTGGCGTACATCACGTCCAGGATCGAGTGGATGACCTCGTCGCCGCCGACGCCGAGGATGGCAGCGCCCAGGATCCGCTCGGTCTCGGCGTCCACCAGGACCTTCATGAAGCCCTGCGTCTCGCCCTTCTCCACGGCGCGGCCGACGCGGGTCATCGCCCGCGTGGCGATCAGCGCCGGGCGGCCCGACTCCCGGACCTGCTGCTCGCTCATGCCGACGCGGCCGAGCGGCGGGTCGACGTACAGCGCGTAGCAGTCGATGCGGTCCGCGACGCTGCGCGGGTCGCCGTGCAGGAGGTTGGCGGCGACGATCTCGTAGTCGTTGTAGGCGGTGTGCGTGAAGGCGCCGCGGCCGTTGCACTCGCCCAGCGCCCACACGCCGGGGACGGCGGTCTGCAGCCGGTCGTCCACGGGGATCAGCCCCCGCGGGTCGACCTCGATGCCCGCCGCGTCCAGGCCAAGGTCGTCCGTGTTCGGGCGCCGTCCCACCGCCAGCAGCAGGTGCGACCCGACCACGTCGGGCTCCCCCGATGCGCAGTCCAGGCTGGCCGTGACCGCGTCGCCGTCCCGCCCCACGTCCATGCACTGTGCGTTCAGGCGGACGTTCACGCCCTCGGCTTCCAGGATCCCGGTCACCGCCGCGGAGATGTCCGGCGACTCCCGCTTGATCAGGCGGTCGCCGGTGTCGATGAGCGTCACATCGCTGCCGAAGCGGCGGTACATCTGCGCGAACTCCAGCCCGATGTAGCCGCCGCCGACGATGATCAGGTGCTCGGGCAGGACCTCCAGCTCCATGACGGTCGAGTTGGTCAGGTAGTCGACCCGGTCGAGCCCGGCGAACGGCGGCACGAACGCGCGCGCTCCGACGTTGATGAAGATCCGCTCCGCTTCCAGCAGGTCGTCGCCCACGCGGACCCGGTGAGCCGCCTCGAAGCGGGCGTGTCCCTGGTAGACCGTGCAGTTGGCCAGCGAGCGGAGCCAGCGCTCGACGCCGGCCTCGGACTTGCGCGTGATCGCGTCCTTGCGCGCCTTCACGCGTTTCATGTCCACGCCGACCGCGCCGCCGATCACGACGCCGAAGTCGGCGGCCCGGCGCGCCACGTGCGCGGCGCGGGCGCTGGCCACCAGCGCCTTGGTGGGGATGCAGCCCACGTTGACGCAGGTGCCGCCGAAACGGTGGCGCTCGATGATGGCGGTGTCCATGCCGGCGCCGGCCAACGCGGCCGCCAGGCTGGGACCGGCCTGGCCGGTGCCGATGACGATCGCGTCGTACGTGCGGGCCATGGGCGGCTCAGATCCAGCCGTGGCGGATGGAAACCGGAACGCCTGAGCGCTGCGTTTCCCAGGCCGGTCCGGCGGACAGCATCACCTCGCGCCCGGTAAGAGCGGACTCTTCCGCGGCGAACAGGATCTCCATGATGTGACGCGTCCACTGGCCGTGCGCGGGCGGCTCGATGTTCAGCCGGATCGCCTCCACGAACGCCCGCCACTGCTCGGTCATGCCGGCCGGGGGCGTCTCGAACGGCACGTCCGTCCACTGGTTGTCCTTGCCGATCTGCACCGAGTCGCTTGCGAAGCGCAGCGATCCCTGCGTGCCGTACATGATGCAGTCGTGCGTGGGCGCGCCGTCGGCGTACGCCACGGCGATGGCGATGCCGGCCGCGCCGTTCTTGTAGCGGATGAAGACCGTGGACGTGTCGTCGGCCGCCTGGTAGTGGGCGCGGGTGCCGATCGCCGCCGACACCGACAGCGCCTGCGAGGCCATCACCCAGGTCAGCCGGTCGACGACGTGCACGCCGTTGGTCATCCACATGCCGCCGCCATGGAAGCGGCTGCGGTACTGCGGACGGCGCGTGGCGTGGTTCCAGTTCTTGCACATGTAGCTGACCGCGGTGACCACCGGCCCGATCTCTCCGGAGTCCAGGATCTCCTTCGCCTTCATCGCCGGCCCGCCGAAGTGCTGGGTCAAGCCGACCATCAGCTTCACGCCGGCCTCCTCGGCCGCCTCGACCATCTCGTCGCACTGCTGGAGGTTGAGCGCCATCGGCTTCTCCACCATCACGTGCTTGCCCGCGCGGCAACAGTCCACGGTGAGCCGGTGGTGGAGCTGGTGCCCGAGCGTGATGGCGACCGCCTCCACCTCGTCGTCGGCCAGCAACTCGGTATGAGAGGCGTAGCCCCTGGCGACGCCGTACTCCTTCATGACCCTCTCGCGCGGCTCCTCGAGCAGATCGGCGCACGCCACCACCTCGACGTCGTCGAGCGTCGCGATCGCCTGCAAGTGGGAGCTGGAGATGCCTCCCAGGCCGACGATCCCTACTTTCAACATCTGTTCCTCCTGCATGCGGCCGTTTCGTCCGGGTAACGGCCGGCGCCTCAGTGTGCCACAATGGCGGCGCCATGGTGGGGAAGGTGCGATGCGATTGATCCTGGAGCAGATACGGACCGGCGGCGACCGGAACTTCGCCTATCTGGTCGGTGATCGCGAGGCCGCGGTGGCCGCGATCGTCGACCCGTCGTTCGATCCCGCGGCCGTGGTGGAGCGGGCAGCCGCGCAGGGCCTGTCGGTGGCCTACGTCGTCAACACGCACGGCCACGCCGACCACACCAACGGCAACGACGAGGCGCGCAGGCTCACCGGCGCCCCGCTCGTCGCCTTCGGCTCGAACGCCGACCATCGCCTGGACGACGGCGGCGTGCTGGAGGTCGGCGCGCTGCGCCTGCGCGCGCTCTACACCCCCGGCCACGCCGACGACCACCTGGTCCTGTTCGAGCCGGACGAGCGCTTCGCCCTGACCGGCGACCTGCTGTTCGTGGGCAAGGTCGGCGGCACCTCCGGCCGCGACGCGGCCCGCACGGAGTGGGACAGCCTGCACCGGCTGCTGGATGCCGCCGGGGACGACGTCATGGTCTGGCCCGGGCACGACTACGGCTGCCGGCCCGCGTCCACGATCGGCATGGAACGGCGGACCAACCCGTTCCTGGGCTGCGAGGACTTCGAGGGGTTCTTCGATCTCAAGGAGCGCTGGCCGTCGTTCAAGGCCGAGCACGGCCTGCGCTGACGCGGAAGACCCTGACGCTCCCGGCGGGCGTGCTACCGTAAGCGAATGAAGTACTCGTACGATCACGTCCACCTCCAGACCAACGACCTGGACGCCACGGTCGCCTGGTTCGAACGCATGTTCGACGCGCGCCGGCTGTGGATCGGGGAGTTCAAGGGCACCAAGATCACCCACCTGGGGTTCCACGATACCTTCGTCAATGTCTTCCACCGCGCGCCGACCAATCCCGATACGACCCCGGAGGACGCGGTGATCCATCACTTCGCCATGCGTCCCGACGACTACGACGCCGCCATCGCCGACCTCAAGCGCCGCGGCGCCCGCTTCCACACCGAGCCGGCCGCCGTCGGCCCGCACCTGCGGGTCGCCTTCATCGAAGGGCCCGACAACCTGCGGGTGGAGATCATCGAGGGCGACCTGCCCGAGGGGACCGGGCTGGAGTAGACGCTGATTTGTCCTTTACAAAAGGACAGCACACAATCATATTGTCACTCTCAAAGTGACAATATCCAGAGAGATCCTGCGGGCGAAGCTTGACGAGTCGCTGGCGGCACCGGCCCGGCCCGTTACGCGGCGGGACGTCCGGCTTCCGGGGATCGCCGGCAAGGCCTTCGCGGTCATCGGCGTACGACGCAGCGGCAAGACGTCGTTTCTCCACCAATGCCGCACCGCGCGCCTGCGCGTCGGCGCGCCTTCCGCGTCACAACTGCTGCTCCTGCTGGAGGACGAGCGGCTGGCCGGGATGACGGTCGCCGACCTGGGCTGGCTGCTGGAGGAGCACGCCCGGCGGTTTCCGGAGCAGCAGGGCGAAGGCGGCGTCACGCTGTACCTGGATGAAGTCCAGAACGTTCCCGGCTGGGAGCGGCTGGTTCGGCGTCTCATCGACACCCGCGGAGTGGAGGTGTTCGTGACCGGCTCCTCCGCCCGGCTGCTGAGCCGAGAGGTGGCGACCAGCCTCCGCGGGCGCGGGATGGAAGTGCTGGTGCACCCGTTCAGCTTTGGCGAGGCGTTGCGCCACACTGGCGACGATCCGCCGCCGCCGGAGACGATCGACCACCGCCTGCGGCGCTACCTCGTCGAAGGCGGCTTTCCCGAGGCGCAGGGCGCCGACCCGCAGGATCGCGCCGCGCTGCTCAGCGGTTACGTCGACGTGGTCGTGCTCCGCGACGTCATCGACCGGCACGGCGTGACCAATCCGCTTGCCCTGCGTTGGATGCAGCGGCAGTTGCTGGCGAATCCGGGCGGCCGGTTCTCTGTCAAGAAGCAGTACGACACGCTGCGCTCACAGGGCGTGCGCGTCGGCAAGGACACGCTGCACGCCTACCTCGGTTACCTGGAGGACGCATTCCTGGTGCGCACCGTCTCCGTGCACTCGCCCTCCGAGCGGCGGCGCATGGTCCATGCGCGCAAGGCGTACCCTGTGGACCCGGGGTTGATCGAGCTGTTCGCCACCAGCGGCCGCAGCCACGCCGGCCGCGCCCTCGAGACCGTGGTCCTGCTGGAGCTGGAGCGGCGAGGCTGGGAGGTGTCCTACGTGCGGACGACCGAAGGGTGGGAGGTCGACTTCATCGCGCACCGCGCGGGGGAGCGGCCCCAATTGGTGCAGGTGTCCCTGGAGACGGCCGAGGACGCGACCTGGGAACGGGAGGTGCGAGCGCTCCGGTCGGCCGGTGAGGCGTACCCGGACGCCCGGCTCCTTCTGGTCACGCTCGATTCGTCACCGCCGCGCCGCCCGCTGCCGGAGCGCATCACCTGGGTCCCGGCCGCACGCTGGCTCCTGGATCGTTGATCCCGTTCCTGCACCGGCGCTACTGTGGCGCGAGGTGAAGTGCCGATGCCACTCGATCTGACCGCCGACATGACCGCGTATCAGGAGCAGGGGTACCTCGTCATTCCCGAGGTGCTCGGACCGGCCGACGTGGACGCCGCCCAGCAGGAGATCGAGCGGCTGCACGAGTTTGCGGCAGGCGAGGAGAGCCCGCCGGGAGAGGCGACGTTCCAGTTCGAGCCGCACACGGACGTGCGCTCCGAGCACGGCCGCCCCGTGCTGCGCAAGATCGAGCGCACCGACCTGGTCTCCGACCTGTTCGCGGACATGGCCCGAAACCCGCGGATGGTGGCGGTCGTGTCGGAACTCCTCGGCCCGGAGTTGCTGCTGTTCCGGTCGACGCTGATGCTGAAACCGGCGCGCCACGGGTCGCAGCACGGATTGCACCAGGACGTGGCCTACTGGCCGCTGGAGCCGCCGGAGCTGGTGACCGTGAGCATCGCCATCTCGGCCAGCGACGCCGAGAACGGCTGCATCCACGTCATCCCCGGCAGCCACCGCTGGCCGGTCGGCGAGTGGGGGAACATCTCCCGCCACGACGATGCCGCGCAGACCGACCGCGACGACGTCGACCTGTCACAGCTCCGCGACGTGCCGCTGGAGGCCGGCAGCGCCGTCCTGTTCCACAGCAACATCGTGCACGGCTCCGGCCCGAATCACTCAGACCGGCCCCGGCACACCGCGCTCTACGCCTATTTCCCGCCCACGGCTCGCTACGCGCCATCCCGCCCCGATGCTCCCAGCCAGACATACCCGGTCGTCGCCGGCCTGAACGGACTGGCCAGCGTCACCTTGAGAGTGGGCGAGAGCGCGTTGAGTGCCACGCAGCGATAGCCTTCACCCGGCTGTGTGCAGCAGCTCGGCCGCGGCGTCCCGGTAGTGCTGTCGAGCGAGCCGTAGGGCCGCGTCGGGGTCACCGGACGGGTCGCGGAGCGGCCGCAGGGCAGCGATCGCGGCGCTGCGGAAGCTGCGTTTCGCGGCGTCGTCGATCAACAGGCAATCCTTGCGCAGGAGAGCGGAATCCACGACGGGTCCGTCGACGAACACGAGGTCGGAGCGGTCGAACGGCGCATCTTCCATCGACGGCACGATCGTGATCTGGTCTGCGACGCCGGCGTCCGCGAAGGTCTGCTCGGCGATCCGGCGGTGCAGGGCGTCGTGCTCGACGGTGAACAGACGCGAGAGGGGAAACGCCTTGGCGATCAGCACGGTCGCGTAGCCGATGCCGGTGCCGGTCTCCAGGATGACCTCGGGCGGGTTCGGCATCTGCTCGGCCAGGATCGCCCAGAGCGGGGCGCGGGAGGGCGGGCTGGGGTAGGCCTCGCAGTCGGGTCCGTGCTGCATCCGGTGGGCATGGGTCCGGAGGTACAGGTCCCAGTGCAGGTCGATCTCGGCGCCGAACGCGGCCTCCACCAGCGGGTCGATCCACGGGAAGTAGGAGTCCGCGTTCCACCAGTCCGAGCGCATCGTGATCATCGGCACACCAGCATGCCGTGGCCGCCGCGCAGGGTGACGCGCACCGTGGCGTAGCCGTCGCGGTACTCGTGGTCCAGCCGCTCGCCGTGCGGGGCGAGCTCGACGCGCCGGGGTGGGCGGTCGGTGCGGATGGAGATCGGCTGGTCCACCAGCGGCAGCGCGTCCTCGACGATGTCCAGGTCGCCGCGCCGTTCGCGGGCGAAGCTCAGCAGGTGCACGATGGTGGCCGCACCCTTTCTGGCCACGGTGGTTTCCAGCACGCTCGGCGCGCCCGGCGCGCGCAGCAGCGGGCGCGGCAGCAGCAGTGCCAGGCAGTTGCCGATCAGGCGCCGGTGCTCGGGCACGGCGTGACGGCCGAAGGCGGCGAACAGTGGCGCCGATGCGGTGAGCACCGAGCCGCCGGACTCCAGGCGGTTGAGGGCGATCGCGGAATAGCGCGAGAGCCGGCCGGGCGGAGTGTAGGAGTGCCCGGAGAAGCGGTCGTGCGACCGCTCGAAGTACGGCTCTATGACGCGGGCCAGCGACCGCGCGCCGCCGGCGGGCACCATGCGGAAGCCGGGCTCGTAGAAGGCGTGGTCGAAGTCGGCCAGCCCGTCCGACACCGCGCGCGCCGGTCTCAGGAAGGTGATGCAGTACGGGCTCGGCCCGCGCGCCTCGATTCCCTGCTCGGGCAGCAGCGGCGCCCCGTCCGGGCCGAGCGCCGCGGCGCCGCACAGCACCAGGGCGCCGCCGCCGGCCGCGTAGTCGCTCAGCGCCGCGCGGAACGCCTCGTCCACCGGCGTGTTGGACAGCACGACCACCACCGGGTAGCGCTGCAGCCGGCCCGTCGGCGGCACCACGTCGAACTGCAGCCGAAGCTGTTGCAGGACGCACGTGGCGCCGAGCCCCGCCGGTCCCGGGCGGTCGCCCAGCTCCGGGTCGACCACCACGGCGATCTCGCTCTGCAGGCGGCCCCCCGCCGCGACTTCCTGGCACCGCTCGACGTAGCGGTACGCGTCGCCGATCAGGTCGTAGACGGCCGGGGCGGGGACGCCGCGCGGGTGCAGCAGGTCGCCCACGCCCAGGGTCATCCCCTGGCTCAGGATCTGGCAGCACTCGTACTTCAGGGCCGCGCGCGGCTTCAGGCCGGCGTTGTCGCCCCAGCTCTTGAAGAAGCGGCCGGTGTGGCTCAGGGTCGGCACGCCCAGCGGCCGTACGAAGCGGGCCACGTACGGGAAGTAGGCGTAGCCCCAGCCGCCGGTCGGCAGCGCTTCGATCTCGATGTGGCGCAGGAACCGCTTCTCGACGTGCAGGTTGGTCTTGGGCCGCGAGTTGAACCAGATGCCCAGGTGGTCCGCGCCGCCGGCGGCGGCCTCGACCATGCCGGAGAAGCGCTTCATGTAAGCCATCGCGACCTCGCGCGCGTAGCGGTCGCGGTCGGCTTCCGATCTCGGGTCCAGGCGGCGCTTCACCATGCCGGCGAGCGCCCACTTGGAGACGCTCGGCTGGTCCCAGCACATGTCCAGAAAGATGCCGTCCACGGGGGCGTAGCGGCGCAGCACCTCCTCGATCAGCTCGGCCAGGTAGTCCTGGTAGGGGCTGGACATGTCCAGGACCTGCCAGCCGGCGTTGAGCGCGTCGGGCGGCCGCGGCGGAGGGTCCACCGGCAGGCGCTTCACCCGCCGGCCTTCCGGGTCGACGGCCACCCACTCGGGATGCTCGTCAGCGGCGTACTCGTTCACCTGTCCCGACAGGTAGATCGGCGCGCGGATGCCGCGCCGGTGCAGGGCGTCGATCTGTGCTCCGGTCAGGTCGAGGTCGTCCGGGAGAGAAGGGTGGCGGCACGGGTGCGAGGTGCGGTAGTAGGCGTGGCCGTGATGGCAGAGGCCGAACACGGTCACGCTGTCCACGCTCGCCTCGGCGAAGCGCTCGGCGAAGGCGTCCGCGTCGAAGTCGCGCGCCACGTCCGGAATGTGCGGGCCGGTGTGGAAGTCCAGGTGGATGGTTCGGGACGGGAACTCCCGAATGCGGGAAGGCATGAGCTATCTCCTTATGGAGTCGAGGTCAATCGCTTCTCCAGCGGCGTGCGGAAGCGGGGCGTGATCACCGTGCCGGCAAGCCACGCACGCAGGCGTTCGGCCTCTGCGGCGATCAATCCTTGTACACTTGGTAAGATCGATTCGAGCAGTTCGACGGCGATCGTGCCGTCCGCGCGCTGCGCCCAGCCGCCGACGATGCGGCCGTCGGCCCAGACGGTGGGACCGGCGTTGCCGTTGCGATCGAACAGGCGTTCCCGGTGGTCGCCCAGGTACCAGGAACGCTCCTTCCAGCCCATCACCGTCGGGTCCAGCGCCGGCAGCAGCGCCACCCAGCCGTCCGGCTGCGCCACGGGTGCCACGTCGTCCGCGAGCACGTAGCCGGTGCCGGCCTCCAGGTCGACCTCGACCGCGCCGGCCGCCGCCAGCGCCTGGCGGGTCTGGCGCTGCGGCCACCCGGTCCACCACGCGAGGTCTGTCAGGGTGCCGGGCCCGAACGCGGCCAGCCAGCGGCGTACCAGCTCCGGGCGGGCCTCCTCGGGCTCCAGGGCCGGCAGGCCTCCGTCGAGCCAGTCGGCGGTTGCCGCCCACCGGTACTGGCTGGAGATCCACGCGCCGCGCGGCCGCCCTCGGATGATGCGAGCCTCCGTTGCCAGCAGGAACAGCAGTCGCGTGGACAGCCCCACGGTGCCGGCCCAGGTGCGGCCCTCGCCGAAGGTGAGCCTGGCGGTGAGCTCCGGGACGGCTGCGGTGAGCTCCCTGGCGGTGGCCTGGCCCCGCTCGCCGAGTGCCGAGAGCGTCCGCTGCGTCACTCTCGACAGCCACCGGTCGGGGTGCGGGTCGATCCCCTGATCGCCGATCAACTTGAGCAGCCGGCGCCGTTCCGCGGGCGCCAGTGCGCGCGTGCAGGCGGCGTCGATCACGGCCGCCAGGTCACGCGGCACCACGAACATGGTGCGGCGCATCCCCAGCAGGCGAACCAGCGAGCGGCGGTCGTAGAGCGCCGCCTCCAGATCAGCGACCTCGAAGCCGCGCACTCGGCTCCATGCGCTCAGATACACGCTGACCGGGTCGCTGGAATGCAGTCCGACCAAGTCGGCAGCCGCCGTCGGGACGTCCGGCGCCGGAGCGGCCAAGTGGTGGCGTGCGGCCAAGCGGGCGCGTCGCTCGGCCACGTCGATCCGTCGGCGCGGGGCGGTGGGAGCCATCACGCGGCATGGTAGCCTGGAGGGGGCCAGTGGTTACGCACGAAGTGAGTACTTCCCCATGAAGGTGGAGTTCAGCGACCTCAACCAGCAGTCAACTCGACTCCTCGCTGAATCGAAGGAGTCAGGACGGGCGATCCTCATCACCGAACATGGCAAGCCGTCGGCCTACCTCGTGGACCTTGAATCGTACGAAGCGATGCAGAGCAAGGTGCGGATACTGGAAGGAATTGCTCGCGGAGAGCAGGCGGTGATCGAGAACAGGACCTTCGCCGAGTCTGAAGCGAAGCGAGAGATGGCCAGATGGCTCGGCTGATCTGGGCGGAACCAGCGCTCATCGCCTGAAGGACGGACTCCGGGTGCGCCATGAGCCTCCATCGGCGCAACGCCGACGTTCAGCGACATACGCTGCGCGGGCCGCGCTCGCTTCTGTCCTGTTGCTGCCGGCCTGCTCGACGGCTCAGCAGAGCTTCACGCCGGCCGCGGACCCGTTTCCCCAGGAGTCGCGTGCCGACCGCATCGCTGCCGGTCAACTCGTCGGAGCCGGACCGCTGACCGTGGGTACCAAGCGAATCGGCCCCTACGTCGACCGGGTGTTCCGCGACTCGTTCGGGCGCGAGGTGCTGCTGCGCGGCTACAACGTCACCTCGCGGACGCTGCTGACCCGCGGAGGCCTCACCCCGTTCGCCGATCTGGAGCAGGGGCGAACGCTCACCGGCCTGCTCCGGCAGCGCACGGGGGCCAACGTCGCGCGCTTTCTCATCTCGTGGGAAGGCACGCACCCGGAGGTCGACCGGATCGACACCGGCTACCTGCGGACGACCGCCGAGCAGATCCAGGTGGTGACCGACCGCGGCATCTACGTGGTGCTGGACTACCACCAGGACAACTTCTCCCGCCACCTGGTGCCGCACGGCCACGGCGACGGTGCGCCGGCCTGGGTGACGCCAGGCCTGCCGCGCCGGCCGTGCGGGCCGCCCTGCGTCGATTCCGCGCAGCACTACCTGGTCAACCGCTCCGTGCGCGCGGCGTTCCGCAACTTCTGGGAGAACGCGGAGTTCCCGACCGCCGCGGGTCCCCGCCGGCTGCAGGACGAGTTCCTCTGGCAGCTCGCGCGGGTGCTGGCCTACCTGCGCGACGCGCTGCCGGCGCCGGCGTTCGAGCGGGTGCTGGGGGTCGAGCCCATGAACGAGCCGGTCGACGGCGGGCGGCGCGGCATGAGCGCCGCGGCCTGGGACAACGAAAGGCTCTGGCCGTTCTACCGCCGCGTGCGCGGCGTGCTCGATGACGCCGGTTGGGGCGCCAAGCTGGTGTTCGCCGGACCGTCGGCGTTCTGGAACACCAACCTGGGGTTTCCGGGCGGCAACCAGGGGTTGCTCCGCACCGGCGGCGGCCACCTGTCCGAGCCTCCCGGTCCCGGCTACGCATTCGCGCCGCACTTCTACGACATCGCGCGGCTGGGCGGACTGGTGCGCGGCCCGCCGCGGCCCGAAGCGTACCTTCGGGACTTCGATCGCATTCGCAACGAGGGGCGCTTCCTGGACCTGCCGGTGTTCGTGGGCGAGTTCGGATCGCGCGTGACCGGCGGCACGGCTCCGGATCCCTCGCGCATGATCGGCGCCGCGTATGCGGGGCTGGCAGCGACCGGCGTCCGGCGGGACGAGCGGCTGGACCTGGAGGCGCCGCCACTGTCGGCCGCGCAGTGGGAGTGGGGGATCCACTCGTTCTCGGTGGTCGCCGGCGACGAGGCCGAGTACCGGGTGGACCCGTACCTGCTGGAGCGCGCCTATCCGCGCAGGATCCAGGGCGATCTGCTGAGTTTCGCCTACAACGCGCGCGCCCGCGATCGCGCGGGCAACGAGCTGCGCTGGCTGGCGCTGAAGCCCACGGAGAACGGGCCGTCGCTGCTCGCCGACCGACGCTTTATCCTGGTGCTGTGGCGCGGCCGCCGGTCGGCGGCGCCCACGGAGGTGTTCATGCCCAGGCACATGGCTGCGGACCGGCTGGTCGTGGTGAGCGAGGACCGGGTGACGGTCGGTTTCGGCGCCGAATCCCGGACCGGCGACAGCAGCCACGCACTCCTGCCGGACGCGCCGGACGGCGGCAGCCGCCTGCTGGTGTGGGACGATCCGGACCCGGGCGAGGATCATGACACCGTGCACTTCGTGCTCGCCGCCGACGGCGTACGGCCGCCGCACCCGGGCATGAGCTGGGAGGCGCTCCGCCACGCGCTGGTCGCCTGGCTGCGCGAACCGGCGCAACCGGCGCGGAGCCCCCTCGTCTGGAACCGGCAGGAGCGGAGTTGACCCCATGTACGTGATGGCACTGGACCAGGGCACGACCAGCTCGCGGGCGATCGTCTTCGACCGCGGTGGTGGCATCCGCTCGGTGGCGCAGCGCGAGACGACGCAGCACTTTCCGCAGCCCGGATGGGTCGAGCAGGATGCGGGCGAGATCTGGGAGACCCAGGCCGCGGTCGCGGTGGAGGCGTTGCGCTCCGCCGGAATCGACGGCGGCCAGGTCGCGGCAGCCGGCATCACCAACCAGCGCGAGACCACCGTCATCTGGGACCGCCGCACGGGCGCGCCGGTCGGCAACGCCATCGTCTGGCAGGATCGGAGGACCGCGAACGCCTGCGAAGAGCTGCGCCGCGCCGGCGTCGAGGAGCGCGTGCGTGCCCGGACGGGGCTGCTGCTGGATCCGTACTTCTCCGGGACCAAGATCGCCTGGATCCTCGAACACGTATCCGGCGCCCGTGACCGGGCGGAGGCCGGCGAGCTGGCCTTCGGCACCGTGGACTCGTGGCTGGCGTTCCGGCTCACCGGCGGGCGGCTGCACGTCACCGACGCCACCAACGCCAGCCGCACTCTGCTGTACGACATCCACGCCGGGGACTGGGACGGCGAGCTGCTCGACCTGTTCGGCGTCCCGCGCGCGCTGCTGCCCGAGGTGCGGGGGTCCAGCGAGGTATACGCCGAGGTCACGGGAATCGACGACCTGGCCGGCGTGCCGCTCGCGGGGATCGCCGGCGATCAGCAGTCGGCGCTGATGGGCCAGCTCTGCACCGAACGCGGCTCGGTCAAGACCACCTACGGCACCGGCTGCTTCGCCCTGCTGCACACCGGCACGGCGCCGCAGCCCTCGGAACGGAGTCTGTTGACCACGATCGCGTGCTCGCCCGACCGGCAGCCGCGCTACGCCCTGGAGGGCAGCGTCTTCACCGGCGGGGCGGTGGTCCGCTGGCTTCGCGACGGGCTCGGCCTGATCGGCTCGGCCGAGGAGGTCGAGGCGCTCGCCTCCTCGGTCCCCGATTCCGGGGGCGTCGTGCTGGTGCCGGCGTTCACGGGGCTGGGCGTCCCGCATTGGGACCCGCATGCGCGGGGCACGATCGTCGGCCTGACCCTTGGCACGGGCGCCGGCCACCTGGCGCGTGCGGCGCTGGAAGGCATCGCCTTCCAGGTCGCCGAGCTGCTGGACGCCCTGGCCGCCGACGCGGGAGCCGCACCGGCGGAGATGCGGGTCGACGGCGGGGCGGCGCGCAACGACCTGCTGATGCAGTTCCAGGCCGACGTGACCGGGTTGCCCGTGGTGCGGCCGGAAGTCACGGAGTCGACGGGGCTCGGAGCCGCGTACCTGGCCGGCCTGGCGGTCGGGTACTGGCAGGGGATCGAGGAGCTGGCCGGGAACTGGCGCGTGGAGCGGCGCTTCGAGCCGTCGCTGCCGGAGGACCGCGTCGCCGGGTTGCGCGCGTCGTGGTCGCGGGCCGTCGAGCGCGCCGGCAACTGGGCGGCCGACGAGCAGGAGGCGTGAGCATGGGAGAACGGTTGACCATCGGAGTGATCGGCGCGGCCGGGCGCGGCGGCCGCCTGCTGAGCGTGCAGGAGGGACTGGACGTCGACGTGCGGGCGGTGTGCGACACCCGCGCGGAGCCGCTTGCGGACGTGCAGCGGGAGTTGGGCGCCGAGCGGTCGTTTAGCGACTACCGCGACATGCTGGATGAGGTACGGCTCGATGCCGTGATCGTGGGCACCCCCATGCCCTTTCACGCCGAGCACTCGATCGCGGCGCTGGAGCGCGGGGTGAGCGTCGTCTCCGAGGTGCCGGCCGCCGTGTCGATCGACGAGTGCCGGCGGCTGGTGGCGGCGTGCCGGGCCAGCTCCGGCACCTACATGATGGCCGAGAACTACATCTGCATGCGGCAGAACCAGATCGTCAAGGAGATCGTCGCCGCCGGCCTGTTCGGAACCGTCTACTTCGGCGACGGCGAGTACCTGCACGAGCTGCGCGGTGCGCCGCAGTCCAACCCCACGCCGTGGCGGCGGCGCTGGCAGCAGGGAATCAACGGCATCACCTACGGCACCCACAGCCTGGGCCCGCTGCTGAGCTGGATGCCCGGCGATCGCGTCGCGCAGGTCTCCTGCGCCGGCACCGGCCATCACTACCTCGACCACGACGGCCGGCAGTACGAGGCCGAGGACTCCTCGGTGATGCTGGGCAAGATGCGCTCGGGCGGCTTGGTCAAGGTGCGGGTGGACATGCTGTCGGACCGCCCGCACGCGATGCACAACTACCAATTGCAGGGCACCGACGGCTGCTACGAGTCGGCGCGGGCGGGGGGCGAGCGCGACCGCATCTGGGTGCGCGCCCGGTCGTCCGGCACGGAGTGGCGGGACCTGGAGGATCTGGCCGAGGAGTTTCTGCCCGAGAGCTGGCGGGTGTGGGGCGAGGCCGCTCGCGGCTCCGGGCACGGCGGCGGGGACCTGATCCAGTTGCTGGACTTCGCGAACGCCGTGCGCGACGGAACCGAGCCGGAGCTCGGCATCGACGCGGCCATGGACATGACCCTGCCGGGACTGATCAGCCAGCAGTCGATCGAGCAGGGCGGCGCCTGGCTGGACGTGCCCGACTCCCGCGACTGGTAAGCGGGGCGAACTACCGAACCAAGGCGGCTCGGCCGAGGAGACACATTTATGCACAGAAGCTACACTCTTATGCATGAGAACCACGCTTGACCTGGATCCCCACGTGTATCGGGCAGCCAAGTTGAGGGCGGCGCAGGACGACACGACGCTGACCCGCGTGGTCGAAGCGGCGTTGCGCGCGTACGTCGCTCCCGAGCCGTACACGCCTTTCAAGCTGAAGGTGATCACGAAGCGGGGCCGGCTGATGCCGGGCGTTGACGTCGACGACCGTGACGTCCTGTACGGGGCGATGGAAGGGCGATGGTGACCGCGATCGACACGAACGTGCTGGTTCACTACCACCGAGAGGAGTTGCCCAAACACCGCGAAGCCTTGGCGCTGGTGCGGACATTCGCGGAAGGAGATACGCCGTGGGCAGTGCCGGTGTTCTCCCTTGGCGAGTTTCTGCGCGTCGTGACTCATCCGCGCGTCTTCGACCCACCGACGAGCGTCGACGCCGCGGCCGCTGCGCTGGCCGAGGTGCTGAAGAGCCCAACGGCGAGCATCCTCGGGCCCGGACAACGCTACTGGCCGCTTCTCCAGCAGGTGCTCACCCAGTCTCAGGCCGTGGGCAATGTCGTGTTCGATGCGCAGCTTGTCGCACTCTGCATCGAGCACGGGGTGGACAAGCTGGTCTCCGAGGATCGCGACTTTGCCCGCTTCGAGGGCGTCGAAGCCATGTCCATCGCGAGCTACTCGCGCCTGCGGAGCACGGCCGCCGATGTCGGATAGAGTCCGCAGGATCCTCCCGAGCACGTCGACAACTCGGATCCTCCCGGACGTGTTCACCGTGAGCCACCGGCACGATAGTCTCAGCCTGCCTGGAGTTGGTGATGGCCTATAGCGTTTTGGTGATGGCCGAAGTGGAGCCCTACCGAACGATCGTGCCGATGATCGCGGAGCGGTGCCGGGTCGTGCGCTGGCACTCCGACGACGACGCCTGGCGTGCGGAGCTTCCCGGGATCGACGGGATCTACACGTATGCGCACGTCACGGTCACGGCCGGGCTGATGGAAGCAACCCCGCGGCTCAAGGTGATCAGCAACTTCGGCGTCGGCTGCGATCACATCGACCTGGCGGCGGCGGAGGAGCGGGGCATCCCGGTGGGCAACACGCCCCACGTCCTCGACGGGGCCACCGCCGACATCACCTTCGCCCTGCTGCTGGCCGGGGCGCGCAACATCGTCACGGGCGACCACTTCGCCCGCGGGCCGGACTTCCTCGAGTACGACCCCAGCTTCATGCTGGGCCAGGAGGTGCATCACCAGACGCTGGGTATTATCGGACTCGGCAACATCGGCTACCAGGTCGCGCGGCGGGCGCAGGGGTTCGACATGACCGTCCTCTACCACAACCGCAACCGCAACCGAAAGGCCGAAACCGATCTGGGCGTGCGCTACGCCACGCTCGACGAGCTGCTCGCGCAGTCGGACTTCGTGGCGCTGAACATGCCGCTGACCGACCAGACGCGGGGCATGATCGGCGCGCGGGAGCTGGGGCTGATGAAGGAGTCGGCGGTGCTGGTCAACGCCGCGCGCGGCGCCGTGATCGACCACGACGCGCTGCTCGATGCGATGCGGGCCGGCAAGCTCCACTGCGCGGCCGTCGACGTGACCGAGCCCGAACCGCTGCCCCGCGACCATCCGCTCCTGGAGCTCGACAACGTCATCGTCATCCCCCACCTCGGCAGCGCCACCGAGCAGACCCGCCAGGCGATGTCCGACCTCTCGGTGCGTAACCTGCTGGCCGGGCTGGAAGGCAGGGAGTTGCCGAACCGCATCGTCTGAGGTGCGCGGGCGCGCGGGCGCTACGCCAACTCGATACGGGCGAAGAGCCCCGGTGCCCGCGCGAGCTTTTCGTCGCCCGTGACCAGCGACACGGAAAGCGCCTCCGCGAGCGCCACGTAAACGGCATCGTATGCGCTCACGTTGTGCCGAAGTTGCCAGATCCGGTCCATGAACGGCGCATGCGGGAATCGCTCGACATCGAGGTCGCGCCAGCGATCCAGTGCCCGCACGGCGCGAGCTTCCTCCAACCGGCCGTGGAGCACGTGTCTGCGCAGGACCTGATTCAGCTCGATGTCTATCAGGTGAGGTGCATGGAGGACTTCCGTTTCGTCCTCGAGACGGGACGACACTCGATTGCCGGCGGGCGTGTTGAGCAACAGCTCCACAGCCGCGGAGGCGTCCAGGACCATCAGCGAGCTTCGCGTTCCTCACGAAGAACTTCGGCAGGCGACGGATCGAGGACCATCGGCGGCTCCCGGCGAATGGCATCCAGCGTTTCCCGCCGGCTCGGTCGCGCCAGCGACCGCTCGATCTGCCACACCAGGTACCGCGACATGGACACGCCCTCCATCGCCGCCCGTGCCTTCAGACGTCGATGAAGAGACTCGGGGACGTTGCGAATCTGAATGTGAGCCATGTGCTAAACATGTAAACATGAAGACGTCATGTCAACCCGTCGGAAGCCTTTCAAGCTGAAGGTCATCACGGCACGGGGCCGGCTGCGCGGTCCGATTCCGGAACGCAGATCTATTCGAGGATGACCTCGCGGCCGGTGGCGGCCGACCGATAGATCGCGTCGAGCACGCGCTGCACGCTGAGCGCCTGGTCGAGCGTGACGCAGGGCTCCTCGCGGCCCAGGATGACGTTGACGAAGTGGTGCATGCGGCTGGCGTGCGGGTAGGTGAGCTCGCCCGCGTCAGGTGACTGGATGACGTGGTAGCCGTCGGCCGCCTGCCTGCAGAGCCGCTGTCCATACGTGTCGATCGCCCCTTCGGTGCCGTACAGCTCCACGTTCATGTCGTTGCTCCGGTCCAGGTGCATGGCCCAGGCCACTTCCAGCAGCACGGTGGCGCCGCCGTCGAGCTTGATGACCGCGGTGGCGAAGTCGTCCACGTCGAACTGTCCGCTCGCGCGTTCCGACATCCCCCAGTCGCCCTCGCCGAACCCCCGGTTGCCGAACTCGGTATAGGTCGCCCCCGACACCGAGCGCGGCCGGAAGTTGTCGAGCAGGAAGAGGGCGTTGTCCAGCATGTGCACGCCGATGTCGAGCAGTCCGCCGCCGCCCGAAATCTCCTTGCGGGTGAACCAGCTCCCGATCCGCGGTATCCCCGATCGGCGCCGCCAGAACGCCTTGCAGTGGTAGGCGCGGCCGATCCGGCCCGCCTTCATGAGCTGCCTGGCGCGCTGCACCTCCGGCGCGAAACGCTGGTTCATGCCCAGCATGAAGTGGGTGTCCGCCTCACGCGCGGCGGCTGCCGTCTGCTCGGCGTCCTCCCGGCTCAGCGCCATGGGCTTCTCCTGCAGGACGTGCTTGCCGGCCTGCAGCGACAAGGCCGACAGCGGCGCGTGCAGGTTGTTGGGCACGGCGATGTAGACCGCGTCGATCTCTTCGATGGCCAGCAGCCGCTCCGGCTCCTCGACCACCTGCGTCACGGTGTCGTAGCGCAGTGCGAACTCCGCAGCCCGTTCCGCGTTGGGCTCGGCCACGGCGACGATCTCGGCTTCGGGATGATCGGCGAACTCGCTGCAGCTTCCCTGGGCGATGCTTCCCGCCCCGATGACTCCTATGCGAACCATGCGGGGCAGGGTAACGGCGACGCCCGAGCCCCGCTACCCGCGGGCGGTGGCGATCTGCCGCATCGCCTCGCGGAGCCTGGTGCGCTGCACGCCACGGTCATCGAAGTTGGCCGGGTCCAGCCACTCCTCGAACGCGTGGCGGGTTTCCGCCCACTCGCTGTCGATCATGGAGTACCAGGCGGTGTCGCGGTTCCGTGCGTTGTAGACCCAGTGCTGGCGGAAGATCCCCTCGAAGGAGAACCCGAGGCGTACCGCCGCCGCGCGCGAAGGACCGTTCAGTGCGTCGCAACGCCACTCGCAGCGGCGGTAGCCGAGGTCGAACACGGTCCTGAGCATCAGGTACATCGCCTCGGTGGCCGCGACGGTGCGCTTCAGCGGTTCGGTGAAATGGACGCCGCCGATCTCGATCACTCCGTTCGGCGGATCGGCTTCGAAGTAGCTGGCGAAGCCGAGGGCTTCCCGGCGCGACCGATCGACGACCGCGAACCACATCGGGATCTCGCGCGAGGTGATGCTCCTCAGCCACGTCACGAAGTCCCCCGAGCAGGAGAAGGGACCGGCCGGAGAGTACGTCCAGTTCCGACCTTCGGGATCCATGCACACGCCCCGATAGATGCTTGCAGCGTGTTTCGACGGATCGAGCGGATCGAGCCTCGCCCAGTGCCCCTGGACGGTTTCGTGCGGTGGCAGCGGGGGAGGCTTCCAGTCCGGTAACGGGAAGCCCACCACCTGGCCGAGCTCATTGTGTCGTTCGCGACTCATGCCGCCGGTGAACTCGCGTCTACGTTGTCCATGACGTCTCCTCGCCTCATGCACGCCGGGGTGCATCCCGGCGTGGCAGTGAGATACCATCGTCTTCGAAGTGCGAAAAGGTCCAATGTCAGCGGATAAACGGAACCATTGGAACGAGTGCCGCCGCCCGTTCGCCAAGCGGGACCGGGCCTGAACTGAAGCGAACGGAACCACGCAAGGGCCATGCACGCGTACGTCGTCTTCGCGCACCCCACCAGGCAGTCGTTCAGCGGCTCGGTCCTGGAGGCACTCTGTCGTGGACTCGCTGACGGCGGGCATACCTTCGAGGTCGGTGACCTGTACGCCATGGGGTTCAGGCCGGACATGACGCTTGCGGAGTACCAGCGTGAGATGAACGTCCGCGGCGATCGAGCGGACAGTCATCTCCCCAGGGATGTCGAGCACGAGCACAGAAAGATCAGCCGAGCGGACGGCTTGGCGTTCGTGTTTCCGCTCTGGTGGGGGGATGGTCCCGCAATGTTGAAGGGATGGTTCGACCGAGTGTGGGTTTGCGGATATGCCTATGACTACGGCATTCCCGGGGAGACTTTTCCGTTCCGCCGCCTCGCAGTCGGCAGGGCGCTGGTTCTCTGCCCGGCCGGAAACACGGCCGAAGTTCTTGAGCGGTCGGGTGTTGCCCAGAGCATGCAGCGGATCTACGCGAATGACCGCTTGCATCCGGGATCGGGCGTGAGGCAGTGCGAGGTCGTCCTCCTCCCGGGCATGGCAGATCCGCAGACCGCGCCGCAGGCGAGAGAGCGCAACCGGGACACCGCGTATCGCCTGGGCAGAGACTTCCTTGCCACGGCTCCCTAGTAGTTGCACCCGCCAAGAAGGTCGTGATGCAGGTCAGACGAGCCACTCCTGGCGACGTTGACCGGGTATTCTCTCTCGCCTGGGAGCTCGCCACTTCGTTCGACGTTGAGGCAGGGGCGTTCAGGGCGTCGTATCAACAGGTATTGACCGATGACCATGCGCTGCTCCTCGTGGTCGAAGACAACAAGGAAGTGGTCGGCTACTGCCTCGGGTTCGACCATGTCACGTTCTTCGCGAACGGCAGGGTCGCATGGGTTGAAGAGATGATGGTGAGCGGCTCCCATCGGAGGAAGGGCGCCGGACGTTCGCTGATGACGGCGTTCGAGGGATGGTCAACCGCCCGCGGAGCGAAGCTCGTCGCCCTGGCTACCCGCCGGGCAGCCGAGTTCTACCGGGCGGTGGGCTACGATGAGTCGGCGACGTATTTCCGAAAGATGCTGTGACGCGGACCGGTTTAGGCATCGCTCGGTACAAGGGAGTTCGGAATGAGAGGAGTTGCGGTCGTGGCACTACGCACGACCACGAGAGGACACGAGGTTCTGCTGATGCGCAGAACCGGAAGCAACGCGGGAGAGTGGTGCCAGATTGCCGGCTCCATAGACCCAGGCGAAACAGCCTGGCAGGCTGCGCTGCGCGAGATGAGGGAAGAGACTGCACTGGTGCCTGGTCGACTCTATTCCGCTGATCTCTGCGAGCAGTTCTACGAAACCGGAACGGATTCGATCTGGGTCGCCCCGATCTTCGTTGCGTACGTAAACTCGAAGGCCACCGTCAGGTTGAACGAGGAACACAGCGAGTATTGCTGGACCTCCATCGGCCGGGCTATCGATCTGCTTCCGTTTCCAGGTCAGAAGACGATGTTGATGCACATCCGTCGCTGGTTCGTGGAACGCGAACCGTCTCGACTGCTCGAGATCGACATCAGCGGCGTGCCGTCGAAGTGACAGTAACGAGACAGTGCGGATGGTAGCCGGTCGCTTTGGGAAACCGCGGATGAGCGGCCAGATGGCTGCGCCCAGCGGCGCGATGAACAGGACGACTCATGAGTCCTTCCCGATCTCGCAGTGTTGCCGCGGCGGCGCTTCCCACCCGAGTGCCTCGTAGAACGTGCCGTCCTGATAGTTCCTCAGGGCGTGTCTAACGTACGGGATCGTGTTCTTCGGCACGTCGTCGAGAGAGTGCCAAGACACGTCATCACCAAGATCCGGGCGGGCACTCGCGATATCGCCGGTCCACGTGAATGCGGCGAGAAAGAACGAAACGCGGCCGTCGCCGGATCGCCGGTACATGACGCCCACCACTGAAACGTCCCGGCGAAGAATCCCGATCCCGAACTCCTCCTTCGCTCTTCGGAGCGCTGCGTCGGTGATCTCCTCGTCGGCCTGCACGTCTCCGGCGATCACGCTGAAGCGCCTGTCTCCGGAGTCGGTGTCGCGTCGATTCAGGAGAAGAACCTGATGATGGTCGTTGATCAGAAAGACGTGGACGTCGGAGATCAGTGTGAAACGATGGGGCCAGGGGTTCGGTTGGACCGGCACCGTCCCGTCCCAACCGACATGGTCGTAGAACCTGCCGTGCCGGTAATTGATGAATGCGATCCTGACGTACGCGATCATGTTCTGCGGCAGGTTGTCGACGGAGTGCCAGGACACCTCATAGTGGTTCCATGGCTCCGCATTGACGATCTCACCGCTCCAGACGCGAGCGGTCAGGGAGAACACCACCGACACGACTCCGTCCGCCCCCTTTCGGTGCATCACTCCCACCACGTCGATGTCCTCCGGGTGGACGTTGATGCCGACCTCCTCGCGCGCTTCCCGGATCGCCGCCGCGGCAACCTCTTCGTCGGCTTCCACGCCTCCGGCGATCACGCTGTAGTTGCCGTTCTCGTAGTCGGTGTTGCGACGCCTCAGGAGCAGAAGTCTGTCGTCGTTCCGCAGGAAGAGATGGACTTCAGGAATCACGCCGAATCGGTCGGGCATCGAAACCTCCAAGAAGCGGACCTCACGAGCCCGTGCTCTGGTAGCGCTTGATGCTGACGTTCCACAGCAGGATGCCCAGCACCAGGGTGCCCACGGCCACCGGCGGGCCGCCGTAGCGCAATGCGGGCGCGAAGGTCGCGTCGCCGCGATCCAGGAAGAGGTGCGCCGGATAGAAGTTCACGAACGCGAACGGCACGATGGTGACCAGGAGCTGGATCACCTTGGGATAGATCGTGATGGGGTAGCGGATGAAGTCCGCGAAGTTCCGGAAGATGGTCTCGCCGATGCCGCCGGCACGGATGAAGCGAAAGTTGAGCGTGCCGATCATGATGATCAGGCCGCTCATGATCATGACGCCGCAGAGCAGGGTGACTGCCAGCCAGGCCACGTCGGCCACTCCCAGGCTGATGCCCAGCTCGCGCAGACTCACGAGCAGGACGACCAGCCCGATGATGATGTTGCTGAACCAGATGTGGTTGAACTTCATCAGGATGACGTGCACGAGCGTCGGGATCGGCTTGGTCAGGACGTTGTCGAACTTGCCGTCGCGAACCAGGTGCTCGACCGTGAGCAGCGGCGAGCGGATGAACACGCCGCACGCGCCCCAACTGATCTGATACAGGGCGACCAGCACCATCACCTCGAAGTACGTCCAGCCGTTGATCACCTGAAACCGGTTCATGATGATCCAGACCGACGCGTAGGCGGCGATGTTGGTGATGAAGAACGACAGGAAGTCCGTCCAGAAGTTGAGGCGGTACTCCATCATGCCCTTCAGCAGGACCCGGACGTAGGTGCCGTAGAGCCTGAGCAGTCTCACTGCGTCAACCGCCCTGCACCACGACCTTGCGGATGCCGGCCAGCCACAGCACCCGCTGCAGCACCAGCAGCCCGGCGATCCACGCCCACTGCCAGGCGATCAGCCACGCCGCGTCCGCGGCCGCGATCTTCCCGAGCCAGGTGGCCGACGGAGCGAAGTAGAGCAGCCGGAACGGCAGGTATTCGGAGACGGCCAGCAGCCAGTCCGGGAAGAACCACAACGGGATGAACGATCCGGAGAACAGACCGAGCAGCATGCCGAGCAGCGAGCCGAGCTGCCAGACCGACGAGTGCCAGAATCCGAGCAGCCCCAGGACATACGACATCAGGAACAGCAGCAGAGAGGCGCCGGGCACGAGTGCCAGGGCGAGCAGTCCGGCCTCCACCGTGGGCGGTGGCTGCAAGCCCGTGACCAACGCCACCAGGATCACCATGGGGACGAGCTGCACGGCGATCCCATAGAGCGTCTGGCCCCACACGGCGGCCAGGTGCGACAACAGGTGGCTGATCGGCCGTATGAAGTCGATGGCGATCTCGCCACTCTTGATGCGCTGGTCGATGCGTTCGATCACGTAGGCGTCGATCAGGTAGGAGAGCGCCGTGGTCAACACGACGTAGGTGGTCATCTCGCGCAGCGACACCGATCCGAACCCGGTCTGCATCGCCTCCCGGCCACCGTACAGGGCGCGCCATATGGCGAACTGCACGAAGATGAACACGATGCGGCTGGCCATGCCCAGGAACGTGTTGAACCGGTAGGCGACGTGCGAGCTCGCCTCATTGAGGAACAGGTGCAGGTAGATGCGGAACCGGGACAGCACGGGGCTTCGGCGCTACAGGGTTGCGTAGAGGTTGCGGATGACGTGCTCGATGTCCGGCTCCTCGGTGGAGAAGTCGGTCACCTCGTTGGAGCGCAGCAGCTCGCCGACGATCGCCGCGGCCTTGGTCCGCCCGGCGTCGAAGGCGATCGTCACCGTGCCGTCGCTCACGTCGACGCTCTTCGCTCCGGCCGCTTCCAGCCGTGCCCGGTCCCGGATCTCGCCCTGCACGTCGGCGGTGATCACGCTTTCGGCGGCGTAGCGCCGCTTCAGCGCATCGAGGCCGCCGTCGTACATGATCCGGCCCTTGTCGATGACGATCACGCGGTCGCAGAGCTTCTCGATGTCGCCCATGTCGTGCGTGGTGAGGATCACGGTCTTGCCGTGCGTGCGATTGACCTCTCGGATGAACTGGCGGATGTGCTCCTTGGCGACGACGTCAAGCCCGATCGTCGGCTCGTCGAGGAAGATGAAGTCCGGGTCGTGCAGCATCGCGCAGCAGAAGTCGGCGCGCATGCGCTGCCCCAGGCTGAGCTGCCGCACCGCCACGTCCATGAACTCGTCGATCGCCAGGATGTCGGCGAAGCGCGCCAGCGCCCGCTCGTAATCCGGCAGCGGAATGCCGTACATGTGGCGGATGACCTTGAAGGTGTCCGACACCGGGATGTCCCACCAGAGCTGGGTGCGCTGGCCGAACACGACGCCGATGTTGCGGGCGTTGGCCATGCGCTGGCGGTGGGGGACGATGCCGCCCACCGAGACCTCGCCGCCGGTCGGCACCAGGATGCCGACCAGCATCTTGATGGTGGTCGACTTGCCGGCGCCGTTGGGGCCGATGTAGCCGACCACCTCGCCCGGCTCGATGTCGAAGGAGATGCGGTCGACCGCGGTGAGCACGTCGTACTCGGGCGCGAACAGCCCGCGCACCGCGCCGCCCAGCCCCGGCCGGCGGCGCTGGCGCTTGAATTCGCGCGTGATGCCGCGGACCCGTATCCCCGCGTGAGTTCCCGTCACCGTGGCCGTCATGAGAGCCGCGGATCGTACCATGGGACCGGCTCCCTTTTGTTGCCCGCGCTGCCCGCGATCGATAGGCTCCGCACGCGATGAGCAAGCGGATAATCGCCCTGAGCGCGCGGGCCGCGGCGCAGTTGCCGTCGATACCGGAGACGCAGCGCCAACTGAGGGAAGGCTACCTCGACGCCACGAGCCGCCTCTCCATCGACGAGCTGGAGGCGATGAGGGACTCGTACGTGATCAGCATCGTCACGACCCACCCGCGATGGGAGGTCATCGGGGTCCTGGAGAAGCTGGGGCTGTCACCGTATTGCCCGGCCGAGCACATCATCGTCGCGCCCAAGGGCAAGCGTCAGGACATCGACCACTGGCGGCGCTGGCGTGCCGGATTCGAGGCGGCCGGCGTCCCGCTGGCCGCGGTCATCGACCACACGGGGGAGGGCGCAGGCTCCGTGGTCCATGCCCTGGGAACGGCGCCCGACTTTGCCGGCGTGAGCCTCTACTACTGGCCGTATGACGCGAACGAGCAGACGGCATCGACCGCCATCCGTATAGACGGGCTGGCCGACACGAAGGAGTACCGGCTGGCCACTCAGGGGTAGGCCGGCCGGACCGGCTCAATCCGGGATCTCGCGTGCCGCCATGCCGATGCAGTTGCCCTCCGGATCGGCGAACAGGGCGAAGGTCACCGTCTTGGGGATCGTCGTTACCGGCATGATCACGGTGGCGCCGAGCTCGACCGCCTTCCGCAGCCGCTCCTCGATGTCGTCGACCTGCACGTAGAAGGTGACGCTGCCCGGACCACCGTTGGTGGGGGCGATGCCGCCGTTGATGCCGGCCGGATCGTCCTCCCCCTTGGTGGTGAGCACGCTGTAGTCGATCGCCTCGTGGTGCTGGACCTGCCAGTCGAACAGCTCTGTGTAGAACCCGCGCAGCGCGGCGGGGTCCTGGGACTGTATCTCAAAGTGAACTACCGGATTCTTCATCGCGAATCTCCTCTCCGTGGTTGGTCGAGTCCGTGTTCCCGCGCGACCTGGATGCGCTGCGCCAGGTGCCGCATGCGCGCAGGCCCGGCGGTGCGCAGCAACGGCTCCGCGTAGACCATGCCGCCCCGCTTGACGGAGCCGGCCAGGAGCTCGACCAGGTGCGGCAGCGCCGGACCCGCCATGTGTTCCTCGAAATTGTAGGTGAACATGCGCCGCTCGGTGCCGCCGCCCCAGGAGCTGTGCTTGGTCTTGTGATTGAACAGCAGCATGTCGCCGGGGGTCGAGGCGATCGCGTAGCCGGGCAGGTCGCCGCCGTCCATGCCCCAGAACTCGTCGCTGCGGGCGTGGAGGGTAAGGGGCACCGCCCGGTGCAGGCCGTCGGCGTAGGCGTCGCCGACGTGGCAGCTCCCCGGGAACACGCGCAGGCAGCCTGAGCCGGCGTCCACGGGGTCGAGGTAGAAGGCGATCTTCAGCGAGTGGTACGGGTCCGCGAGGTCGTGGTCGGAGTGCCAGTTCGTGTCGCCGACGTAGTAGTTGCCGTCGCTGCCCGTGTAGTTGTAGTCCGGCCCCAGCAGGCTCCGCACCACGCCGTCGATGCGCGGATCGTCGAGCAGGCCGCACAGGTACTCGTCCCGGTCCGCGAACGGGATGAGCATCGACCGTTCCCGGTGGTCGTGGACGCGGCCGCTGGCGGCCCAGATGCGCTCGAAGGCGGCGGTAATCTCGCCGACCTCGTCCGCGAACAGCGCCGGGAAGCGCAGGAACCCGAAGGTCCGGTAGAAGGCGAGCTGCCGGTCGTCCAGTCTCATGGGATCGCGCGGCGTGGGTGCGCCGCCTGAGTATCTGTTACCCTGTCGCTCGCAGGCAACCGAGCGCGGGACGAGGGCGAGGAGGAGCAGGATGAAAGGCGTCGTCTTCACGGGGGACCGTCAACTGGAGGTGCGCGAGCTGCCGGTCCCGGAGCCCGGACCCGACCAGGCGCTGGTGCGGATGGCCGTCTCCTCCATCTGCGGGACCGACATGCACTTCTACCGCAAGAGCTGGGATGAGCTGGTGGAGTTCCGCGAGTCGTTCAACGGGTCGCCCGACACCATTCCCGGCCACGAGCCGTGCGGGGTGGTCGAGGCGGTCGGCGCGAACGTCACCTCGGTCGCGCCGGGGGACCGGGTGACCGTCTACCAGCACGTCGGCTGCGAGAGCTGCGGCTACTGCCGCCGCGGCGAGGTGATGTTCTGCCCGGAGCGAACGGGCTACGGGTCCGTGCACGACGGCTCGTCCGCGGACTACACGCTGGCGCCGGCGCGAAACTGCATGCGCATCCCGGACGGGCTGAGCTTCGACCGCGCCGTGGTGCTCTCCTGCGCCGGCGGCACGGCGTACCAGTCGATCCAGCGCATCGATCCGTCCGGCGCCGACACCGTGGGCATCTTCGGGCTCGGCCCGGTGGGCCTGTGCGCGGTCGCGTTCGCGGTCGCGCGCGGCTCGCGCGTGGTGGGGCTGGACCTGCAGCACGAGCGGCTGCGGCTGGCGCGCGGCATGGGCGCCGAGCGGGTGATCGACGTCTCCTGTCAGGACGCGGTCGCGGAGCTGATGGAGATGACCGGCGGACGCGGGCTGGACGCCGCTGCCGACTACTCGGGGAGCCCGCGGGCGCAACAGGCGATGGTGGCGGCGGCCGGCAAGTGGGCGCGGCTGGGGCTGGTCGGCGTCGGCGATCCGTTCGAGCTGGACGCGTTCCGCGGCATGATCATGCGCCAGCTCACCCTGATGGGGTCCTGGATTTACAACCTGGGCCAGTTCGAGGAGATCGTCGATCACGTGCTGGAGCGGGACATCCCGCTGGAGGAGCTGATCACCCATCGCTTTACGATCGACCAGGCCGAGGAGGCGTTCCGGGTGTTCGACGCGGGCGCGACCGGCAAGGTGGTATTCACATGGGAGTCCTGAACCCCGCGCAGATCGCCCGCTTCCGCGACGACGGCTTCCTGGTCGTGCCGGACCTGATGAGCAAGGACGAGATCGACGGGCTGGCCGATGCCGCCCGTTCCGAGTTCGTGACGCAGCGCCACATTGGCGTGGGCAGGCGCTTCCCGGATCCGGGCAAGTACACCCTGTCCGAGGACAGCCTGCGGCTGGCCGACGTGCGCCGCGTGGTCGACCACCCGCAGGTGACGGGCGCCGTCTCCGAGCTGCTGGAGGACGAGATCCGCATCTCGGCCTTCGTGATCTACGCGATGCCGCCCGGCAGCCAGGGGACCGGCGGCGACTACCAGGGGACGCACGAGTCCGCGCACTGCGACTACAAGCCGTACCGGCCGGTCGGCTCCTCAATGCGCTGGCTGTTCGTCATCGTGCCGCTGGTCGACTACACCGAGGAGATCGGCCCGCTGCTGGTGTCACCGGGATCGCACAAGATTCCCAGGCTGGCGCGCCGGGGACGGATCACGCACGTGGAGCGGGCGCGGGGCGACCAGCTCCGGCCGTTCCAGGACACCAGGCTGCGGCGCGGACAGGTCGCCTTCATGGACATGTTCACGTGGCACCAGGCGTTCGGAAACCGTTCCGAGACGCTGCGCTTCGGCGTCTACAACAAGTACCGGGCGCGCAGCGCGCCGCCGGGTTGCGGGCCCTACCTGTTCCGCGAGCACTCGGCGGAGCTGTTCGACCAGGCCGGCGCGGAGCTGCTGGAGAACCGCATCGAGGGCCGCGTCGCGCAGACCAGTCTGCTGGTGGAGGAGGATGACCGGTTCCTGGTCCTGGACGGGCCGGACGGGTCACCGACCGTTCCTGGAGGCGGGGCGCAGCCGGCCATGAAACGGGTCGGCACCGACGACGACAACGTGATCGACGCACTGATGGACGCCGCGCGTCCGCAGCTCGGCGGCGACCTGCCCTGGGTCAGCTATGTGGGCGACTACCTGGTGGGCGACGGCTCGGCCGACGTCTGCCGCGTGTACGCCTGCCCGCACGAGGAGCTGACGCGCGACAATGGCCCGGCCCCTGCCACGGCGGGCTGGCACTTCTTCGATCGGCTGGGGGCCGAGACCGGCACCCCGTACCTGAAGGAAGCGGCGGAGCGATGGCTGACCGAGCCCGTCGTGCGGGGCATCGGCCAGTCGAACGAACAGGCCAAGTTCACACCGTAACGCCCTGAGGTATCAGCATGAAAATCCTTGTCAGCTTCTCCTTCACCGCCGCGCAGCGCGCGGAGCTCGATGCCGTGGCCCGGCGCCACGGCGGGCACGAGGTGACTCACACCGACGATCCGGCGGTGGCGCTGGCGGCGGCGCCGGAGGTCGAGGTGGCCATGGGCACCCTCACGCCGGACGTGTTCCTGGCGGCGCGCAACCTGAAGTGGGCGCACTCCTTCAGCGCCGGCCTGGACATGGTGCTGTCCCCGGAAGCCGCGGCGCTGTCGTTCACCCTGACCAACATGGCCGGCAAGTACGCCGCGCAGGGCGCCGAGCACGCGTGGGCGCTGCTGCTGGGCCTGAGCCGCGGCGTCGTGCACGCGGCGTCTACCCGGCGCTGGGAACAGGCCACGGTCATGTCCCTGAGCGGCGGCACGCTCCTGATCATCGGGCTGGGGGGATTCGGCATGCACACCGCGCAGCGCGCCGCCGGCTACGAGATGACCGTGCTGGCGCTGGACCCGGTGAAGAGCGCCGGGCCGGCCCCCGACGGCGTCGCCGAGCTGCTGGCGCCGACGCGGGAGAACCTGCACGCGTTCCTGGCGCGCGCCGACGCGGTAGCGGTCACCTGCCCGCTGTTGCCTGCGACGTACCACCTGATCGGCGCCGAGGAGCTTGCGCGCATGAAGCCGACCGCCTACCTGGTCAACGTCAGCCGCGGCGGCATCATCGACGAGCCGGCGCTGATGGCGGCCCTGCACGCGGGCACGATCGCCGGAGCGGGGCTGGACGTGTGCGAGGTGGAGCCGGTGCCGGACGACAGTCCGCTGTGGACCACGCCCAACCTGGTGCTGACGCCGCACCGCGCCGGCTACTCGCAACATCGGCCGGCAGAGGTCCATGCCTTCGCGCTGCAGCAGCTCGAGCGCTACCTCACCGGACAGCCGCTTGAGAACATCGTCGACAAGCGCGCCGGATTCTGAACGGGAGTCGGTGCACCAGACTCGGCACGGAGGGAAGTAGGGTGAAGTACGACGTTCTCATCGCCGGCGGCGAGGTGATCGACCCGTCGCAACGGATGCGCGGCCGGCTCGACGTGGCGGTCGCGGGCGATCGCATCGCGGACATCCGCCCGGACATTCCGGCCGAGCAGGCCCGCCACGTGATCGACGCGCGCGGCAGGCTGGTGATGCCCGGCCTGGTCGACCTGCACGTGCACGCCTACCGGGACCACACCACGCTGGGGCTGGACCCGGACCCGCTGTGCGCCGCGGGCGGGGTGACCACGATGCTCGACACCGGCAGCTCGGGGAGCCACAACTTCCCCGGCTTCCTGCGCGACGTGATCGTCCCCGCGCAGACCGAGGTGCTGGCGCTCATTCACCTGTCGGCTCTGGGGCTGGCCACGTTCAACCGGACCGGCGAGTTGCTCGACCGAGCGCTGGCCGACCCCGAGGGCGTGGTGGCCACCATCCGCGCCCATCCGAGCGTCGCCGTCGGCGTGAAGATCCGCGCCACCGGCCGCCTGATCGGCAGGGGTGAGGCGGGCTGGGCGAACCTCAGGGACGCGGTCGCGGCGGCGCGCGAGGCGCGCACCATGCTGATGGTGCACATCGGCGAGACGCCGATGCCGGTCCACGAGATCGTGGAGCTGCTGGAGCCCGGCGACTGCATCACGCACTGCTTCAAGGGCGGCTCCGAGCGCATCCTGGATCCGGACGACCGGGTCTGGCCGGCGGTCCGCGAGGCCGCCGACCGAGGCGTCATCTTCGACATCGGCCACGGCTCCGGCAGCTTCGAGTGGGAGGTCGCCGATGCGGCGATCGCGCAGGGGTTCCTGCCGCAGACCATCAGCACCGACCTGCACACCCTGAACGTCAACGGCCCGGTATTCGACATGCCTACCACCATGTCCAAGTTTCTGCACTTGGGGCTGTCGCTGGAGGAGGTAGTCGAGCGATCGACCCTCATCCCGGCCAAGGCATTGCTCCGCGACCACGAGATCGGCACCCTGCGGCCGGGGACGCGCGCTGACATCGCCGTGCTGGACGACCGCGAAGGCCGCTTCGTGTTCACAGACAGCATGGGCACGGATCGCATCGGCACGCGCTGCCTGCGCGCGGCGGCCACCGTGCGCCGCGGGCAGATCGTGCCGGGCGGCGGCGGCTGGTATCCCCACCGACAGGAGGTGACTGAATGACTGCGCTGCAGGCGTTTCTGCACGGCCCGCGCGACCTTCACATCGAGCCGGTGGAACTGGACCCGGACGGGCTCGGCCCGCACGAGGTGCTGGTCGACACCGAGGTGTCGGCCCTGAAGATCGGTACCGACCGCGGCAACTACGAAGGAGCGGACTACGGCATGCAGCCGATCGAGTATCCGCGTCCGGTCGGCGACAGCAGCGTGGGCGTCGTGCGCGCGGTCGGCAGCGCCGTCACGCGCGCGGCGGTGGGGGACCGGGTCGCCGACCGTCATGGGCATGCGTCCGCGCACGTGTTCGACGAAACCGGGCACCTGGCCAAGGTGCCGCCGGGCGTCGACCCGGAGGACGCGGTGTGGTCGCACCTCTACACGCTGTCCGGCTTCTGCTACCGCAAGGCCGGATTCGAGCCGGGCGAGAACGTCGCCGTGGTCGGCCTGGGCGTGCTGGGGCTCGGCGCCGTGGCGCTTGGACCGCTGTTCGGGGCGCGGGTGGTCGCCCTGGGCAACAGCCCGGTGCGCATGGAGATGGCGCGCCGCATGGGCGCGCACGAGGCGTTCCTGTCCTCCGACCCGGACCTGGCCGGGAAGCTGGACCGGTTCACGGACGGGGTCGGCATCGACCTGGTGATCCTGACCGCGAATCCGTGGCCGGCCTACCGCACGTCCGTCGAGGTGGTGCGCTCAGGCGGCCGGGTCTCCATCGTCAGCCTGCTGGGGCGGGGCGAGGAGAAGCTGGACTTCAACCCGCTGGTGCTCGACTGGTTCTACGACAAGGGCATCTCGCTGATCGCCGTCAACGGCAGCGCCGGCTACCGGTTCCCGGGTGAGCATGACGAACCTGAGCGCTTCTCGTGGAACAACTCATGCGCGCACGTGCTGTCGCTGATGGCCGACGGACGCCTGTCACCCAAGCGGCTGATTACCCACCGAATGCCGTACCGGGACATGAAGCAGGCCTACGAGATGGCCTACCGCCGCGAGAAGGAGATGCTGGGCGTCGTGTTCGACTGGCGCGGCGCCTGAGCGCGACGCCCGCCGCTCCGGCGGCGGCCGGATCGCACGCGGTGCAGGGCGCGCGCCGCCAGTCCGCGCTCCGGGGCCGCCACCAGCGCCACCGCCACCACCACCCCGGCCACGACGGTCATCATGCCGGCCGTGCTGGTATCGGTCAGCCCGAACCAGCGCGGCACCGTGATCGCGCCGACGTGTCCGCCGACCGCGCAGACCAGGGCCACCCCCTGGCCGAACACGAGCAGCGACCGCAGCCGGCGGGTGAACAGGCTTGCCACCACGCCGGGCACGATCAGCATCGCGATCACCAGGATGCTGCCGACGCTCTCGAACGCGGCGACGATGGTCACGGCCACCATCACCATCAGCGCGTAGTGCATGAGGCGCGCGTTGCAGCCGATCGAGCGCGCGAAGTCCTCGTCGAACGACGTGAGGTTCAGCTCCTTGAACAGCACCAGGACGAAGGCGAGGTCGGCCGCGAACACCGCACCCAGGATCAGCAGCGCCCGCGGCATGCGCACGCCGGCCACCACCACGTCGTTCAGCGGCGCCAGCTCGACCGATCCGTAGAACACGGTGTGCACGTCGATGTGCACGGAGTCGGCGCTGCGCACGATCAGGATCAAGCCGACGGCGAACATGGTGGTGAACACCACGCCCATGGCCGCGCCGCGGTCCACGTTGCCCACCTGGTGGATGAGCTGTGTGAAGGCGGCGGTGAGCACGCCGGCGACCGCGGCGCCGATCACGATCACGCCGGTATCGCGGCTGAGCGTGGCCAGGAACGCGATGGCGATGCCGGGCAGGACGGCGTGGCTGATGGCATCGCCCATCATGCTCATGCGTCGCAGCACCAGGAAGCTGCCGATCAGCGCCGACGCCATGGCGCTGACGGCAGCCACGACCACGATGCCGGTGTCGAGGGCCGTCCAGGTCACGTGTCTCTGCCCCCCGGCTCGCGGGGACTGCCCAGCTCGTGAGGGCTGGCGGCGACCGTGGCCGATTCCGCCTGGCCGTCGAGCTCCGCTTCCAGCTCCGCGACCAGGTCGGGTTCCAGCACGTGCTCGATACGGTCGGCGCCGCGGTCCACACGGCTGGTGGCGACCTCCGCGTGGCGGATCAGGTACAGCTCCCACAGCCGGTGGTTGCGCACGAGTTGCAGGGCCTGGGCGGCGCCGGTGGGCGTCAGCCGCACGGAGTCCGGATCGAGCGGCGCCGGCTGCAGCAGGCCGTCCCGGTGGCCGACTCGCATCGCCGCCCCCAGCTCGCCCCCTGTCCATCCGCGGCGATGGGCCAACTGCGCCCGGTCGACGGCGGCCGCCTGCAGATCGGCGCGGCTGGGCGTGGCGCCGAGCCGCCCCTCGACCTGCTCGAACGCCGCCCGCAGCAAGTGCTCGCGCCGGATCCGGCGGTCGCTCCGGTGGCGCTCGATGAGCATCCGCAACAGGCCGCGGCGGGTGCCGAACAGGACGCTGATGACGAAGCCGACCGCGGTGGTCGCGACGATGACCGCGCCGGCCGGCAGGCGCGGCACCAGCGCCGACAGCGCGGCGCCGACGAAGCCCCCAAGCGCTCCGATGACCGCCGACAGGATCGTCATCCTGCGCAGGTTGTAGGTCCAGAAGCGCGCTGCGGCGGCGGGAGTGATCAACAGGGCGACGATCAGGATCAGGCCCACCGCCTGCAGTCCGATCACGGTGACCGCCACCACCAGCGACAGCATGAGGACATCCAGAACCCCGACCGGCAGTCCCTGCGACGCGGCGTAGTCGGCGTCGAAGCACAGCATGTTCAGTTCTTTGAACAGCAGGGCGGCGACCACCACCAGCACCAGGGAGATCACGCCGATCAGCAGTGCGTCGGACACCAGCATCGAGGCCGTCTTGCCATAGATGAACGAGTCCAGCCCGGCGGCCGAGCCGCGCCGCATCTGCTGGATCATCCCGAGCAGCGCGATGCCGACGCCGAACGACACCGACAGCACGATGCCCAGGGCGGCGTCTTCGTGCAGGCGCAGCACCGTGCGCACCACCATCACGGCGGCGATGGCGGTCAGGCCGCCCGCGGCGGCACCGATCAGCAGGCCGGGAAACCACTTGCCGGTGCCGCCGAGCGCCACCATCACCAGCCACGCCGCCGCGATGCCGGGCAGGGTCGCGTGGCTGACGGCGTCGGACACCAGCGCGCGCTTGCGGAGCAGCGTGAAGGTTCCGACGATTCCTGCCGCCATGCCCAGGATGCCGACGCCGACCACCACGACCCGCGTGTTGAAGTCACTCAGGGTCAGCACGCGCAGCACCTGGTCCCAGGGCGGCAGGTAGCTGCTCACGCGCCGCCCCCGCGCCGGCCGAGCGCGTCCACGGCCCGGTCCAGCAAGGTCAGCCGGCCGCCGTAGGTCTTGTGCAGGTTGTCTTCGTTGAACACGTCGGCGACCCGTCCGTGAGCGACCACCCGCAGGTTGAGCATCAGCAGGTCGTCGAAATAGCTGTCGACCGTCTGCAGGTCGTGGTGCACGACGAACACGCTCTTGCCTTCCCGCCGCAGGCGCTGCAGCAGCTCGACGATCGTGCGCTCGGTGGCGGCATCCACGCCCGCGAACGGTTCGTCCATGAAGAAGATGCGCGGGTCCTGCGCCAGCGCGCGGGCAAGGAACAGCCGCTGCTGCTGCCCGCCGGAGAGCTCCGAGATCTGCCGTCCGGCGTAGTCCGCCATGCCCACCAGGTCCATGGCCGCGAGCGCCGCCTCGCGCGTCGCGCGGCGCACCGGACGCAGCCAGCCGAGCGACCGGTACAGGCCCATGGCGACCAGGTCCAGGGCGCTCACCGGGTAGTCCCAATCGACGCTCTCGCGCTGCGGCACGTAGGCGACCAGCGGACGCTGCCGCCGGTACGGCCTGCCGTAGATGCTCACCGAGCCCGACACCCGCGGCACCAGGTCCAGCACCCCCTTGAGCAGCGTGCTCTTGCCCGCGCCGTTGGGTCCGACGATGCCGGTGATGGCGCCGTCGCGCGCGGTCACGTCGATGTCCCACAGGACCGGGCGCCGCCGGTAGGAGATGGTGAGGCCGCGCACGGCGAGCGGGCTGTCGGCGGTCCCGAGCCCGTTCTGCGCGTGTCTCATGGCCCCGTCGCCGCGTGGGACAGGCGCCCCTGGAATCCCAACTCGGGCGCATTGCCCCCCAGCGCCCGCGCCACGGTGGTGATGTTGTGGTCCAGCATGCCGACGTAGGTGCCCTCGTACGTGCCCGGTTGACCCATCGCGTCGGAGAACAACTCGCCGCCGACCACCACCGTGTGGTCGCGGGCAGCCGCCCCCTCGATCAGGGCGCGGACGTTGCGGTCGGCGATGGTGGTCTCCACGAACACCGCCGCGATGCGCCGCGTGACCAGCAGGTCCACCAGCCGGTTGATGCGGTCGAGCCCCGCCTCCGACTCGGTCGAGATCCCCTGGATGCCGGCGACGTCCAGCCCGTAGGCGTGTCCGAAGTAGTTGAACGCGTCGTGCGCGGTCACCAGCATCCGTTGCTGCTCCGGGATCGAGCCCAGGGCCTGGAGCGCGTAATCGTGCAGCTCGCCGAGGGTCGCGGTATAGGCCGCCGCACGCTCCCGGTAACCGTCCGCGCCATCCGGGTCGAAGGCGGCCAGTGCCTCGGTGACCGCCGTCACGGCGTGCGTCCAGCCCGACACGTCCATCCACAAGTGCGGGTCGAAGTGGCCGGCGAAATCCTCCGGCTGCAGCAGCAGCGACTCGTCCACCAGCTCGGTGACGGCGTGCACGGGGCGGCGGCCGGCCACCTTGATGAGGGTGTCGGTCATCTTTCCTTCGAGAAGCAGGCCTGAATAGAAGACGATGTCGGCTTCCATCAACGCCGCCACGTCGCTGCGGGTCGGCACGTACAGATGCGGATCGACGCCCTCGCCGATGATCGCGACCACGGTTCCGCGCTCCCCGGCCACCTGGCGCACGGTGTCGGCGACCATGCCGGTGGTGGCCGTGATCCGGAACGGGTAGGTGCGCTCCTCTTCAACCTCGGTCGGCGAGGCGGACGCATCGTCCGGCTTCGAACGGTCCCCGCAGGCGGCAAGCAGCACCGCGGCCAGGACCGTCATGAGCATGGCACGGCCTGCCCCCCTTTTTTGCGCCCAGAACATTACATTTTGACCCATCAAAATAGCACCATAGGCATGGCGAGCCAGCCTCGTCAAGGGGGTGTGAAACGTACCGGTGCGCGCAGCAGTACCCCACGCCTGTAGGGTGGCGGCCCAAGGCGGCTGCCGTCACACTGCCCGCGTCATGAACTCTGATGGGAACGCGCGACCGGCGTTCGAGAACCGCGTCAAGAAGCTGCTGTCGTCAGGCAGAGCGGCGTGGGGCGTCGGCGCGATAGACGAATCGGAATACTCCGCAAAGCTCGCGATCAATTGCGACCCCGACTTCCTCTGGATCGACCTGGAGCACCGCCCGTACGGGGTCCACGAGGTGCGCTGGTCGCCGATCCTGTGCCGGCAGAAGGGCGTCGTGCCCATGGTGCGCGTCCCCGGCCTTGACGCCAGCGTCATCAAGAAGGCGCTCGACATCGGCGCCAGCACGGTGATGGTGCCGCAGGTGGGGACCGAGGACGAGGCCAAGCGCGCGGTCGAGTACGCCAAGTATCCGCCGCAGGGATCGCGCGGCATCACGCCGACCTGGACCACCTACATGGACGTGAGCTGGGACGACTACCTGCCGGCGGCCAACGACGAGACCTGCGTGATCGTGCAGATCGAGAGCCCCGAGGGCATCGCCAACCTGGACGCGATCGCGGCGGTCGAGGGCGTGGACGTCGTGTTCGCCGGCCCGGCCGATTTGTCCGCGTCGATGGGCGTCATCGGGCAGCCCCAGCATCCGAAGGTCCAGGCGTTCATCGCCGAGTTCCCGGCGCGGGTCGGCGCCTTCGGCAAGCCGGCCGGCATCACGTGGCCGGGCGTAGAGCCCTCCAGGGAGGCGTACGACCAGGGGTACCGGTTCATCAACATGGGCTCGCTGGGTGCCCTGGGCACCGAAGGGGTCATCGCAGGGCTCGCGGAGCTGCGCGCACACGAGCGCCCGGGCTGACGGACCGTCGCGGCATGATCGATTCCCGACGACTGCTCGACACCTTCCTGACGATCCTGCGCATCGACAGCTACCACCCGAACGAGGACCCGGTGATCGACGCCCTGCGGCCCAAGCTGGAAGGCGCCGGGGTCCGCCTGAGCGTTGACCCGCACCGCAACGTCCTGGGTTTCTGGCCGGGTTCGGGGACGCGGGCGGACGAGGAGCCCGTGCTCCTGTGCGCGCACACCGACACGGTGCGGCCGACGCCGGGCATGGAGCCGGTGATCCGCGACGGCGCCGTGCACACCGACGGATCCAGCGTGCTCGGCGCCGACGACAAGGCGGCCGTGGCCGCGATCGTCGAGGCGGTGGAGGCGATCGCGGCCTCCGGCGTGCCGCATCCGCCGGTGGAGGTGCTGTTCACGGTGGGCGAGGACGTCGGCCACGTCGGCTCCAAGGCGTTCGACGTGGCCGGGGTGCGTTCGCGCATGGCCTTCGTGCCCGACGTGGACGGCCCGGTGGGCGGCATCATCATGGCCGGTCCGACGGCGGAGAGCTTCCACGTCACCTTCCACGGCCGCGCCGCGCACGCCGGCACTGAGCCGGAGGAGGGCCGCAACGCCCTGCAGATGGCCGCGCGGGCGATCGACCGCATGCAACTCGGCCGTGTCGACGGCGAGACCACCGCCAACGCCGGGGTGCTCGCCGGCGGAGAGGCGGCCAACATCATCCCGCCGGACGCCACGCTGACCCTGCAGGTGCGCAGCCTGGACCGGGGCAAGTTCAGCGCGCACCGCGACGCGCTGGTCGAATGCTGCCGCCAGGGCGCCGAAGCATTCGGCGGCAGCATCGACGTGCAGTCGAAGGGCGGCACGGAAGGCTACCGGTTCGGCGATGACGATGCCCCCGTGCGGCGCGCCGAGGCGGCGATCCGGGCGGCCGGACTGGACCCGTGGCGCGCCACCACCTGCGGCGGCAGCGACGCCAACGAGTTCAACGCCAAGGGGCTGCCCACCGTGGTGATCTCGGTCGGTTACCTGGACATCCATACCAACCAGGAGTCGATGCCGATCGATGAACTGGAGAAGCTTGCGGAGGTGTGCCGGCGGCTGATGCTCGGGTAGCGGGCGCCGGCCCGCTCAGAGGATCTCCAGGCCCACGTCCACCAGTCCCTGGGCCATACGCCGGCGCCGCTCGCTGCCGGACTCCAGCAGGGCGCGGGGGGCGCCGATGGGGCCGCCCCAGCCGGAGCGGGAGCGCAGGTAGGCGATCTGCTGCGGGGTCCCGGGTTTGGCCAGGAACGACAGCGCCACCTGCAGGCGCAGCCCGCCGGAACCGAACGCGGCGTGCGGCAGGTCCTCGGTGAAGACCAGCACGTCGCCGGGCCGCGTCGGCAGCAGGACATGCGGGACCTCCTCCGGGGCCAGCCCCCACGGCCGGAAGTCGCTGCGCGTGTTGCGGTTGCGGACCGGCAGGAAGTAGTCGGGCGGTTCGCACCAGCGGTCGTCGATCATGCGCAGGTAGTTGCGGTGAGCTCCGGGGAGTACCCGCAGGCAGCCGTCGTCCGGGCCCAGCTCGTCCAGGTAGAGCGCGACCTTGATGTGCGGGACCGCCCAGGTGACCGCGCCGCTGCCGCCGTGCCAGGGCGTGTCGCCGTCGTACCAACTGCAGGCCGAGCCCTCGTAGAGAAAGTCGTGGCCCAACAGCTTGTGGGGGATGTCGTGCAGCCGGTCGTCGTCCAGCAGCCGGGCGTGACGCTCGCCTTTCGTGCAGAGACCGTCGACGCCGGCGGCGGACGTCCGGTCCCAGCCCGGGTTCTCGGCGAGGGTGATCTGTTCGCACTCGGCGCGCAGCGCCTCGGCTTCCTCTCGGGACAGCAGGCCCCGCAGCGCCAGGAACCCGAACGCGTTGAACCGCGCCACGTCCTCCGCACGCAGCCCGCCCGACACTGAATCCATGCCGGCACGCTATCCGGATTCGCTGCGGCAAGCCAACCGGCGGACAGTGGCGGTTAGCCAAGGTAATCGAGTACCATCGCGTACGTCAGATTCCGACACAGACCCAGTAGCGTATCCGTCGATCAGGAACTACCTATCGCCTCGGTATTGATCTTTCGACTCACCGGGAAGCGTCCGAGTCATCGGTTCCTGCAAGCTCTGATACCGCACGATATTTGACGGCCCGCCGCAGCATTCATTATAGTATCGCACAGGTATTCTCAGCATGACCCGACAACGAATCGAGAGCTTTCTCCGCACGCTCGGCCTGTCATTCGACGAGCTGGACGCCGACACCTGGATCATCAATGATGAGGAGCGCGGCGTCGAGAACGTGATCGTCGTGCACGCGGAACCGGTGATCATCTTCCGGCTCAAGGTCGCCGACCTGCCGCCGGGAGATCACTGCGCCCTCTACGAGGAGTTGCTGCGCCTGAACGGCACCGACCTGCTGCACGGGGCCTATGCACTGGAAGGCAACTCCGTCGTGTTGATGAACACGCTGCTCAGCGAGACCATCGACATCGAGGAGTTTCAGGCAACGCTCGACGCGATCAGCCTGTCGGTCGCCGAGCACTATGAGCGGCTCGTGCCGCTGGTCAAAACGGAGGGCGGCTGAAATGGGCCTGTTCGATCGGTTCCGCAGGGTCGTCAAGTCGAACGTGAACGACATGATCAGCAAGGCGGAGAATCCCGAGAAGATGCTCACGCAGTTGATCGAGGACATGAGCGGCCAGCTCATCGAATCCAAGAAGGCGGTAGCCGGAGCGATCGCCGACGAGAAGCAGCTCGAACGCCAGCTCCTGCAGCAGCGCACCCAGGCCGACGACTGGGAGAAACGGGCCGTCCTCGCGGTGCAGGAGGGACAGGACGATCTGGCCAAACGCGCCCTGGTCCGCAAGCAGGAGCTCGACGAGTACGTCTCCAGCTATCAGGACCAGTGGCAGGCGCAGCGCGATTCGGTCGAGCAGCTCAAGGGATCGCTGCGCGACCTGACGCAGAAGATCGAGGAGGCGCAACGCAAGAAGAACATCCTGATCGCCCGCGCCAAGCGGGCGGAGGCGCAGCAGCGCATCCAGGCCACCCTGAGCACCTCGCGCGACACGTCGGCGTTCGAGGCGTTCGACCGCATGGCCAAGAAGGTCGACCAGATCGAAGCGCAGGCGGACGCCGAGCAGGAGATCGACCAGCTCGACGCCGGCGACAAGGCGCTCGAACGGGAGTTCCGGCAGCTCGAAGGACGTGACACGTCCGGGGACAGGCTGCTGGAAGACCTGAAGCGGAAGATGGGGCAGATCGAGGACAAGTCCCAGGAGAGCACGAGCCAAGGTACGTCGACGAGCGGCTGACGGAACCACGCGTCCAGGCGAACGCTACAACGGCACTGAAGCGCTTCGGCCGGCAATACATCTCACCCGAAGAGATGTCTGTCCTACGTTCGCACGCGCGACATGCTCAACGACAGCTCGACGGGCAAAGCCTCCGTCTACTATCACCGAAAAGAGTCTATATGCAGGATTTCTATAGGCGACTGCGTCTATCTCTACCAGACTGACATTGGCGTCATCGCGAAAGGAGTCGCAACCCCTGGTTGGAGGTCCGTCGACTGCGATGGAGATCGACGTGACTGGAGCCAGAATGCTCCAAGTCCACGCGAGATTAATGAAATAATGGGGTACAATGCATCACTTCACAAATGCGGTTATTGAGATTGAGGAAGTGGCTCGTGTGATCGATAGCGTTTTCGACGAGAAGAGATCCAGTAGTGGATAAACAGCTTGACGACGATGTACGATCGTTCGACATCGCGGTGGTGCCGCAGCAGATTCTCCGTTGGCATCGGAGACAACGACACTAACGGGGCACGTCGGTCCAGTGCCGGTATTCGAGGAAGCTGGAGAACAGGTCTCGCCCTCTGGTGTTGCAGTAGCTTCGGGAAGCAGTATTCCACCAGCGGGTGCCCGGGTGGGGAGTACTCGTGCAGGGGATGCCGTACTCTCGGAACACGCTTTCGGCGAATCGGCCGGCGAGCGTGAGGTGACGATCGACAGCTCGGGGTGGTGGCTCAAGATGAACCAGCGGAGCACTTCCTCGGCTGCGTCGAGATCCTGCTGACGTTCGTTGCCTTGCATGCTGCCGCCGGCCGTCGGCGCCGGGCGGAGGAAGTGGTTGCAATAGGCGATGTGATTGAGCGGGAAGGGGTCCGGCGCGATCCCGGTTTCCTTCAGGATCGGGGCGATCTCGTCCTGGTTGGCTCGGTAGATCCGGTGCGCGCGGGTCCAGTGGCCGGTGATGTTGCCGATGGTGGAGGCCCAGCGGATCTCCTCGTCGCTCAGGTCGGCCTGGCTGCTGCGGTACCAGCGGTCGGGGTCGTGGTGGATGGCGGACTCGGGCGGCAGGTAGTGGCTCTCACCAGGAGGCGCTTGTGACGCGCGTCGCGGTAGTGGCTGCCGATCCAGGGCTGCATGCAGGGGAACCGCTGCAAGTGAACGGGAAGGGGAGTGGCGCTCAGGATGCGGCTCCGTGGTGGGCGGCGAGGGTGGCGGACATCTCGTGCAGGCGCCGGCGCAGGCGGGCGGGCTGCTCGACGGTGACCGCGGTTCCCCAGGTGACGAGGTGCCAGCACATCTCCTCGACGCCGCCGGCGGTGAAGCGGACGGTCGTCGAGCCGTCGTCGTTCGGCTCCACGGTCTGGTCGGGGTGGAAGACGAACTCGGCCACGTCCTCGGCGACTTCGGCGGCGAAGCGCAGCACCACCGCGACCGGCTCTTCCTGGAAGGTCCCGAACGACCGCCGGGAGTACCGGTCCAGGTCGAACGCCGGGTCGCGCTCGAATGCGTCGCCGGTGAGCTCGGCCGCGCTCATGCGCGCCAGGCGCCACAGCCGCAGGTGGGTCTCTCCCTCGGCCGGGCCGATCAGGAACGCGCGGCTGCCGTAGATCAGGCCGTGGGGCTCGACGCGGCGGCGGGAGGGCGGCGCGGTTTCCCGCGGCGCGTAGTCGAACGCCACCACGTGCCTGACCGTGATCGCCTCGCGCAGCAACGCAAGCAGGCCGTCGTCCAGGCGAGGCCGCGGCCCCGGGCGCATGGCCAGCCCCTCGGCTTCGGTCAGCGCCTGCACGTCGGGCTCGATCCCGTTCCGTGCCTCGGCTTCCAGCAGGGCGTGCAGCTTGTCGTCGAGGCGGCGGAGCATGGCGGCGCGCTCGTCCAGACCGGCGCGGTCGAGCGCGGCAGCGGCGGCGGCGAGCTCCGCCAACTCTTCCGCGGAGACCGAGACCAGGTGGCGCAGCGTCGGCGTCCGCAGCCGCCAGTGGCGCCTGGCCTCGCCCGTGTCCACCATCTCCAGCCGGCCGAACACGTCCTCCACGGCGTCGCGGAGGCGTTCGGCGGTGCGGCGGCTGACCTCGAAGTCGTGCTGGATGTCGTCCAGGGTCAGGCCGCGCCAGCTCCCCTGCAGCCGGATCGCCAGCCGCACGATGTCCGCCGCCCGGTCGTAAGGCACTCAGCCGTCTCCTTCGTTGCGCTTTTCGGCCCTCATCGTAGACGAGGGCGGTCCGCTCATGCGCGCGGTCCCGACGTCGACTCCTGGCCGCGGTTCGCCATGCGAGCCTTGAACTCCCGCGCGATGTCTTCCGGTGACGGCGCATCCCCCTCGGACGCCGTGAACAGCTTGGCCAGCACGGCGATGTAGATCTTGCCCAGCGTCGTGGTCAGGGTGCCGGCGGTCGCTGCCGCGATCGCTCCGCCGGCGACCATGCCCAGACCGGGGACGAACTTCAGGAGGTTGGAGACGACGGCGCGACCCAGGAACGCGGCACCGGTCGGCCCGGCCATCGCCGCGACCAGGGTGGCGAGGAAGGCCCTGGAGAGCTCGATGCCGAAGGTGGCCGAGATGCCGGCGAGCAGGCCGATCTGGATGGGGATCAGCAGCGCGGCGTCGGCGAACGGTATGGGAGCTGCGCCCACCCCCGCCGCCGAGGCTGCCGCCGCGACGACCACCTTGTGCGCCTTCTTCTTCTTGAGCTCGATGCTCGCCTTCTGGGCGGCGGCGAACGCCCGCTGGACCGCTTCCGGAATCACCTCGGTCGTGGCGTCCAGAAGCTCCTCCAGCCCCATCGGCGGAAGCACCACGTCGGAGTCGTCGAAACGCTCGCTCAACGCGCGCACGCGCACCACGTTCCTGGCCTCGGGCAGGAGCCGCTGCACCTCGGCCCGGAATCCCTGATCGGCGCGCGCCTTGGTGATCACGCCGAGCACCGGCATGAGTTCCGCCAACCGTCGATGCAGCTCGACCTCGGCCGCCTCGACGCGCCTGCCGTCCTCGGCCACGCACAGCCACGCGACGTGAATGTGCTGGTAGCCGTCCGTATCGCGGGCCTGCGCGCGCGCGAACTCCACGAGCTCTTCGATGATCTGCTGGTACTCCTTCAACTCCAGCCCGCGGGTGTCGTAGATCGCCAGCGGGATGCCCTTCTTCGTGAGCCGGCGGGTTTCTTTCGTGATCGGCATCCCTTGCCCCGTTTCGGCCAGCCGCCCCTGAAAGATCTCGTTGATCAGCGTGCTCTTGCCGACGCCGGTGCGGCCGGCGATAAGGACGTTGACCGTCCCGATCTCGTGAGTGGCGTCGTGGAAGGCGCGCTTGATCGCGTTCAGGATGTCCTTCGAATCTTCGAAGCGGTCCAGCGCGGCGAGTGTCGGTTCCATGGCAGTCGTTCTCCTTTCGATCCAAGATACGGGCCGGGTGCGTCAGATTCCGACGTACCCGAAAAGAAGCGAACCGCCGTATTGAACCGGCCGGCGGAGGCGACGATACTGAGATGGCCGGCACGCGGTACCCATCGAACGATGAGTGGAGCACACTGAGCACGTGGAAATCGTCCTGCATGCCATCGTCTTCGCCGACAAGGCGATTGAGGAGAACAACGGCAAGAAGGGGCTCATCGGGATCTTTCAGAGCTTCAACTTCTCGCAGTTCCCGACGGTCGCGCCGACTTGGTACGTGTATGTCGCCTTCGGCAACGTGGCGAAGGGCAGACACGACGTGACGGTCAACGTCGTCCTCGACGACACGGGCTCGGTGATCGTGCGGTCTCACGGCGAGGTCCAGGTGAGGACGTCGGCAACCGATGTGGAGATCGTGTTTCCGATGGCGGGCGCTGCGTTCCGGGCACCGGGGTTGCACTGGCTCACCGTGACCCTGGATAAGGCGCAGATCGGCAGCCGCGTGTTACGGGTGGGGCACCAGACTACCGATACCAGGTAAAACAGGTTTGCAAGGAGAAGGGCCATGAGACGAGGCGACGAGGCGATGGTGACGGCCGACGAGATGCGTCGTTTTCGTGCGGACGGCTACGCACCGCTCGGCCGGCTGCTGGACGACGGGGAACTTGCAGCGCTCGGCGAGCGGATCGACCAGATCATGCTGGGCACCGCGGACGCGCCGTACGACGAGATGATGATGCAGCTCGAGCCGTCGACCAATCCGCCGAAAGAGCTGACCGGACAGAGGAAGGGTCACAAGCTGCCGACGCTGGCGTACCGCAAGATCCAGGACCTGGAGCTGGACCCGCTGTACCATGCCTACCTGACGCGCCCGCTGTTCGCCGACCTGTGCCGGCGCGTGTACGGCGAGGGGCGCCCGGTCGCCTGCATGCGGGCGATGTTCATGAACAAGCCGGCGCGCGGCGGCTCCGACCTCAAGTGGCATCAGGACCGCTGGACCGATCTCGACCGCGATCCCAAGATCACGGTGTGGATGGCGCTCGATCCGGCCACAATCGCCAACGGCTGCGTGGAGATCGTGCCGGGGTCGCACCGGCGGCTGGTCAATCCGAGCAGCGGGGCGGGGTTCCTGACCGACGCCCAGATCGACGAGCTCAACGCGAAGATCGAGTCGGGCGACCCCGACTACCGGACCGTGCACCTGGAGCTGGACGCGGGCGAGGCGGTGCTGCTGCACAACTGGACGCTGCACCGGTCCGGGACCAACTCGACCGACATCCCGCGGCGGGCGTTCAGCGTCTGCTACATGGACGCTGCCACGCGCTCGTTGGGCGGCGGGTCGTGGCGAGTGGTCTTCGAGGGTGACGGACAGGTGGTCGGGCCGCTGGCGGCGTAGGGGCCGGGCGGATCACGGCCGGCTCTTCCGGTGACGGACTCCGCCGGGGCGGGCCTGCCGGACTTCGATGTCGCTCCGGTCGAGCGCTGCCACGTGCAGCCGCTGGATGCGGCGGAGACGCATTACACGGTCGACGTGGACGGGTTGACCGACCCGGAGAACGTCGAGCTGACTCTGGCCGGGCCGATGGCGTCGGGCTGGGTCGCGGTGGACGGCGGCTGGGACAGCGGCTCGCTGCGCAGCCTGGCCGCAAGCGTCGTGCGCCCGGGCATGACCGACGAGCAGAAGGCGTGGGCCATCTGGGAGTTGGTCGGGAGGATCACTTACCGCATGTCCCTGCACGCGACCTCGGATCCCCTGGAGCTGGTCAACGCGTACGGCTACGGCTACTGCAGCACCGTGAACCGGCTCGCCCCGGCCCTGTGGCAGGCCGCGGGGCTCCGTGCGCGGGGCGTACGCCTGCACGGGGACTACAACTGCGAGGTGTTCTTCGACGGATCGTGGCACCTGCTGAGCGCCTACCTGCGCACCTACTATCCGCGCGCTGACGGCGACGGCGCTGCCTCTGCAGAGGAGTTGATCGCCGATCCCGGCCTGGTGGAGCGCAACGTCACCGAAGCCGGCGGTGACGCCAAAGAGGACGTGCCCGGCCGCGCCCTGGCCGCGTATTTCGCGCATGCCACCCCGGAGGAGCGCGATTTCACGGCCACCTCGTACTCGCCGCGCGCGGCGCTGCGCACACGGGAGCGGCTGATCCGGCGCTGGAACCATCGCGGCGCCTGGTCACACAGCGTCACCGAGCCGTCCCATTACGGCAACGGCGAGTTGGTCTTCGAGCCCGACCTGGCGGCTTCGGGTGCGGCAGATGCCGGCGGCGCGGTCCTGCTGGACGCGGACAACGTCGACCCCGGAATCCGCGATCGTGGCCGTCCTCGCCTGAAGCCGCTCCCGAACCGCCGGCCGGCCGCAGCCGTGCTGCGCGTGCGCTCGCCCTATCCGATCGTCGGCGGCCGGCTGGAGCTGTACGCCGTGCGCACGGCGCCGGATGACCTGGTAGCCGTGGAGGCGGCGGTCGCGGGCGGGGAGCTCGCGGAAGTGGCGCGGTCGGCCGCGTTGGGCGAGCACCTGATCACGGCGGACCTGGGCCCGGTCATCCCGCGGCACCACGGCAGCCAGCACCCGCCGCCGCAGCCGCAGGAGCTGCGGATCCGCCTGCGCATGCGCGCGGCGGTGGCCGGCCACGCGGTCGGCGTGAGCTTCATCCGCATCGTCGCCGGCGTGCAGTACCACGCACGCGTGCTGCCGGCGCTTCGGCGCGGGCGCAACCGCGTGCGGTTCACGGCCGCCGCGGTCGGGCCTGGAGCGCAGGTCGTGCACCGCTGGCGGGAGAACCACACGCTGAGCTGGCACCCCGAGCATCCGTACCAGGGACAGCTCGTGACCCTGCGCGCGCGGGTGCGCAACCGCGGCGACGCGGCGCCGGCCGACCCGTGGGATCCGCAGAAGGCCGGGGTCATTGTCCGTTTCCACGCGGGAGAGCCGCGGCCGGAGAACCGCATCGGCGGCGATCAGCTCATCCCGTCGCTGGCGCCAGGCGAGGAGGCCGTCGCCGAGGTGTCGTGGCGGGCACGCGCGATTCCCGATCGGCCGCACGGCGGCGAAGCGAACAACCAGGCGACCTGCCTGGCGACTTCGATCACGGTCGTCGTCGACCCCGACGACCGGCCCGGCGCGCCGGCGTCGATGGCCGGCTACTGGGAGCGCCGCGAGGACAACAACGCCTGCACGGTCGCTGTTCCGGTGCGCCAGCCGCCGCGCATCCTGGTCACCGAGCCGTATCTGTTGGTTGAGCCCGCCGACCGGACGGGCATCGTGCAGCTCGCCGCCACTATTCGCAACGCCTGCATCAGCGGCAGGTGGCTCTATGCCTCGGGCACACCTGCCGAAGAGGTGCGCGTCCGCTGGTTCGACGGCGATCCCGGCGACGGCGGCGTATCGATCGGAGCCGCGCAGGTGGTTGAGACGATCGAGCCGGGCCGCCACGCGACCGTGCGGCAGACGTGGCACCGCCGCTCATCGGAGTCGGTCGAGTTGTTCGTGCGCGTCGGACCGTGGACGGCGGGAGGCGACCGCATCGAGCGCGTCGAGCAGGCGTCCCTACGCCTGCCCGCCGCTCGTGACGTTCCGAGCTCTGGTCAGCGGCCAAGCACGACGTCGATGCCCTGCAGCACCTGAACCAGACCGCCTCCCGGCAGTCGACCGACGCGCTCGGCCAGAAACGAGCGATCCATGGAGACGATCTCTACCATTCCGAGCGCATGAGCGTCCGGCGCGCGGCGCCAGTGAGAGCCAGATCGGCGCCGTCTTCACCGAGCTGATCGACGACCCGGTTCATGTCGGTGGTGACGCTGTCGTCGGCGTGTCGCCTGACGTAGTCGGCGAGCGCGTCGGCGTAGAGCTGACTTCTGGACCGTCGCGACTCCCTGGCAAGTCGCTCCGCGGCACGAAACAGGTCGTCCGGAAGCGAGATTACGGTCTTCATGCCGGGAGTTCGACGCGGTAGCGCTCGACCGCGGCCGGGTCGAGCTCGACGCCCAGGCCGGGGCTGTCGCGGAGGCGGATGACGCCGTCGACCGCGCGGACCGGGTCCTTCAGCAGCTCCCGCTGCAGCGGGCTGTCGTCGTACAGGTCGTACTCCGCGTACGGCGGATCGGCGACGGTGGCCAGCACGTGCATGTTCGCGGCCAGCCCCACGCCGGTTCCCGACGAGCAGGCGACGTGAGGGGTGCAGCGCAAGCCGTGCGCTTCGGCCATGGCCGCGATCGCCGCCGCCTCCGTGATGCCGCCGACCCCGGCGGCGTCGGGCTGAACGATGTCGAAAGCCCGCTGCTCGAACGCCGGCACGAACTCGTAGCGCGTGAACAGCGACTCGCCGCCGGAGATCGGCATGGAGGTGGCCGCCCGCAGGCGCGCGTGCTCGCGCACGTACTCGTGCAGGCTGCGGCCGCGGATCGGCTCCTCGAGCCAGCTCACCCCGTAGGCGTCGCGGTAGCGGCGGGCGATGTCGACCGCGCCGCGGTAGTCGCGCGACATGTTGGCGTCGACGATCAGGTCGACGTCCGGCCCGGCCGCCTCGCGGGCCGCGGCGACGATGCGGTCGTCGGTTTCCCCATCCAGACCGACGCGCAGCTTGACCGCGCGAAAGCCGCGCTCCACGGCCCGTGCGCAGTCGGCCGCCGCCTCCGCGGGCGGCTTCAGGCTCGGCGCCGCGTAGGCGGTCAGCTCCCGGTGGGCGGCTCCGAGCAGCTCGCAGACCGGCCGGCCGCACGCCTTGCCGAGCAGGTCCCAGAGGGCGATGTCGACGCCGGAGACGGCGTAGGTCTCGATCCCGCGGCGGCCCCAGCCGTGAGTGGCGTCGAACATGCGATGCCAGAGCCGGCCGATAAGCCGCGGGTCCTCGCCGATAAGGAGCGGCGCCAGCAGGTCGCGGATCACCGGCGCCACGCGGGAGAGGTAGGCGATCGAGAAGCCCGCCTCGCCCAGCCCCTCCAGCCCTTCGTCGGTGCGCACGCGGACCAGGACGCCGCCCTTGGTCGCGACCTCCATCGTCCCCCAGCGCAGCGGTGCGGGCAGGTCGCACTCGACCCCGAACACCTCGACCGCCGTGATCCTCATGCGCTCGCCTCCATCTCTGCGGGTATGGTAGGCCGATGATGACCAGGATCAACTGGCGGGATCACGCGCCGCACGTGTCCAAGCGCAACGTGCTGGTCGGCAACCTGCTGGGCCCCGCCGGCGGCAGCGCGGCGACGATCGGCGCACACGTGCTGGGGCAGTTGCAGCTTGTGGCGCGCCACGTGATGCAGCCGGGTCAGACCGGCGACTACCACGTGCACGCCGACCAGGAGCAGATCTACTTCTTCCTGCGCGGCGCCGGGAAGATGCACGTGGACGAAGAGATCCATCCGGTGCGCGCCGGCGACCTGATCTGCCTGCCGGCCACCTGCTACCACCAGCTCATCAACGACGGCGACGACTGGATCGAGCATCTGCTGATCGCCGGCGCCCGCCTTCCGGAGCGGCAGCGGGCCGCGAACGCGGAGGCGATCGCCGCCAACGGGCCGGCCGGCGCCAAGCTGCCGATCGCGTGCCGCTCCTGGCTGGACGTCTCGCCGGTCCGGTCATCGACCGGGGCGCTGTTTGCCTGGCGCGCGTTCGCCCGCAAGGCGGAGGGCGCGGCGTTCGCCGACGCGCCCCTGGACACCGTGCAGGAGATCGCCATGCAGCGCCTGCACCCCCGCCACGCGACCGAGGCGTGGAGCGATCCGCAGAGCGAGCGCGTCTACTACGTCACCGGCGGGGCGGGCGAGCTCAGTGCCGGCTTCGCGCGCGAGCCGATGCGCGAGGGCGATGCCATCCACCTGCCGGCCGGGACCGAGCACAGCGTCAGCAATCCACACGACGACTGGCTGGAGTACCTGACCATCGTCGGCGTGCCGGGCTGACGCCCCCGCCGGGCCGGTTCAGTCCGTCGCCGACTTCCTGCTCGGCGTGAAGAACAGCAGCGTGCCGATCTGCGCGTAGCCCACCGAGGCGTACAGCTTGGCGCCGGTGTGGGAGGCGAGCAGCACGGCCAGCACCGTGCCGGCCGCGCGGTCGTCGCGGAGCAGCCGGCACAGCATGGCGCGGGCAATGCCGCGGCGCCGATAGGCTGGGGCGACGTACATGTTCTGGCACCAGGTCGCGTCGCCGACGGCGATGCTGCCGACCCAGCCGATGATGGCGCCGCCGGCCATCGCCACGTACTGGCGCTGCGACGAATCCTCGCCCAGGTGCTCGGGCAGGATCTGCCGGCTGCGCGCCGCCTTGGCCAGCCGGTCGGCCAGCGCCTCGGTGCGCACGCGGCGGATGACGGCCGGCGCGGCGACACGGGGAATGCGCCGCAGGCGGTGGATCATGAAGGGCTCGGTGCCGCCCAGCCGGTAGCCGAGGGCCTTGAAGCCTTCGCGCAGCGGCTGGTCCGGTTCGTCGGTGGCGCGGATGGCGCACACGCTGTAGCCGCCGCGTGCCCCGGTCGATCGGCACGCCCGCGTCCGCTCGCGCCAGGGCGAGCTCTCGGCGGCGGCGTGCACGTGCTCGGGGGCCAGACCGTGGCTGACCCACTCCTCCTTCCGGTAGGTGCCGGTCCGCCGGTCGGCGTCGCGCAACACCCAGAGCGTGCCGTCGGTGGATCCGGTCCCGTTTGGGGAGAGGCTCTCCGCCACATACGGGTGGGTGAAGCTGCGCGCGAACGAGAAGCCGCGCGCGAACACCTCGATCGCCCGCTCGAACTCGTCCTGCGCCACGGTCTCGCGCCGAGGTTCGATAGAGGAGGCCATCACACTCTCACGATCGCCACGTTCAGCGGATCTGGAACGCGAATAGCGAGCAGTCGCGCATGACGAAGCGGAGCGCCACCCAGCGGCCGGCCAGCTCGCCGATGGAGCGGCCGCCGCGCCAGCGGATCTCGGCGTCCAGGTGGTCGCCCGCGACCGGTTGGCACGCTTCGGCGCCGAAGCCGGGGAGCGGCGCCCCGATCCCCCAGTCCCAGAAGAGCTGCCGGCGCGGGATCCCGTGCCGCTCGATGGAGTCCAGGACCTCGCAGCGCAGGAATCCGTCCGGGCCGGTGCGGGCGTTGACGTGAAGCGAGGTGCCCTGCTCGAAGCGCAGCAGGCGGGTGACCACCTCACCGGTCTCCGCGCCGGCGTCGTAGGACACGTAGCGGTCCCGGCGCAGCGTGGCGATGCCGATGCCGGCGCCGCGCGGCCCGTCCCAGGGGAACAGTTCGTCGTTGATCTCGTGCGGGTAGGCGCGTCCGCCGTAGTAGATCCAGTGCTCGTCGCCCACGTCGATCGGGCCGCCGGCGTTGAGGTCGAGCATCTGCCCGTCCCACGAGCCCTCTGGTCCGCAGGGGATGAAGGTCCGCCTCCCGCCGGCACGCCACCACAGCTCGCCGTCGCGGCTGGAGATGAGCTGCAGGTCGCGCATCAGCGGCTGTCTGGGGCTGTCCGGATCGGAGTGGTAGATCTCCAGCAGGCCCAGATACATTCCCTGGTGGGTCCAGCCGCCCTGCCGGTAGAACTGCACGTCGCGCGGATCCCGGTCGTCGGGGAGCAGGCAGTTGACCGGCCGCGTCCAGGCGCGGAAGTCGTCGCTGAAGCTGATGCCGCGCACGCGTGACATCACGCCCTGATCGCCCACGGCGTCGGGGCGGATCTGGTGTCGCTTGGTGAAGGCGATGAACCGCTGCCGCAACGGGTCGTACATGCAGGCGTTGGCGTCGCTCATGCGCGGATCGTCGTCGCGCCGGGTGAGCACCGGCGGCTGCGCCGTGGGCCAGTGGATACCGTCGGGCGAGGAGATCGCGTAGTAGCCGTAGCCGGTCTGGAAGCGTTCCCGCGCGGCGTCGCTCAGGGGCACCTCGAAGGTGAACATCCGGTACCGCTCGTCGGGCGGTGCGCCGGGATCGGGCATGATCGACCCGCCGCCGAACTTCCATTCATCCCGTCTGGCCAGCTCCGGATGCTGGGTCCAGTAGACGACGTTGGTCCGCTGGCCGTCGATGCGGTAGCGGTCGAACAGCGGCTTGCGCCACGCCAAGCCGTCCTCCGACTCCGCATATGCCAGGGCGCCGGTGCCGCTCAGGTACCAGGCTCGGAACCTGCCGTCCGGCTCGCGCAGCACGGTGCCGTGCAGCACGGCGTAGTCGTTCTCGTACGGCAGGTCGCCGCGGATGACCGGGTTGGCGGGGTGCTTGACGGGCTGGTGCAGCCGCTTGGCGACGCCAAGGGTGCGCTGCACCAGCGCGTCGTCGACGAACAGGTGCCGCTCGCTACCGATCGAGCACTTGTAGTGGTCCTCGAAGGGCCATGTCAGCGTCTTTCCCATTCCGTCACCTCCCGGTTTCCTCGCGCGCTCACGGATCGGCCGTGCGGATCCAGCCCCAGAACAGGTTGTCGCGCTGGTGGCCGGCGGCCAGGTACTCGCCCTTCAGGCGTGACAGGTCGTCTCCGGCGTAGTCGGCGTCCGGGCGTCCGGCGGCGTCCAGCCCGATGCCGTACTGGCCGGCGGCGTTGGCGCCGAAGATCGCGGTCTTGACCGGCCCGTCCGCGGGCCCGAGCGGCTCGAAGCCGTGCTTCTCCTGCAGGTCGGCCGGGATCTCGATGCGGCGCAATGCCTCGATCTGCCACTGCGGGGAGCCGAACCAGATCGAGTCGGTGCCCCACAGCACGTGATCGGCGCCGAGCCCCTTGATCAGCTTGCCGAGCATGGCCGCCGCCAGCCGCGGCTCGCTCACCGCCAGCGCACCGAAGGACAGGCCGACGTCGGCATACACGTTCGAGACTCCGTGCCGTTGCGGGATCTCCGCCAGCTCGTCGATCCACGGCAGCCGGCCGGTTGCCTCGAACTCCGCCACGACCGGCGGCAGGTCGCGCCACATGCGCAGGGCGGCGTGGTAGATGTGGAAGTTGAGCTCCGGCCAGTCGCGCGCGGCCTTGCCCACGTCCTCGACGGTGGCGTGACGCCAGGTCGGGATGCGTTCGTAGTCGGCGGGCAGCACGCCCTTGCGGACGCAGATGTTGCGCACACCGTGGCGCGCGGCTTTCTCGTAGCTGGGGTAGGTGAGATCCTCGTCGTCCATCCGCCACGGGTGCTCGAACGTCGGGCTCACCCCCAGCACGTCACCCATCGTGTAGCCCTTCCAGGCGTCCACCTGCAGCTCGCTGGCCGCCCGGTCCATGGCCGGCAGGTACTGCGGCACGCTCGGCCAGATCACGCCGTGCGCGAACATGCGCCGCGTTCCGGCCAGCCGGTTGACCAGGTTGCGGGTCGCCACCATCTGGTCGTCCGACAGCAGCATCTTGTGCGGATCGACCGACGGCGAGGTGGACAGCAGCGCCACGGTGGTGTCGCTGTCGAAGAACATGTCCTTCAGGTAGTGGTCGAACTTGTAGTACTTGAGGTCCAGCTCCTGGCCGACCAGCTCGGGGTTCCAGGGCGCGCTGCCGAACAGGTCGCCGCGCGCGGCGGCGCGCAGCCAGAGCTGCCCCTCCCAGCGGTAGTCGTCGTGCACGTGATGGGTGTGCACGTCGAAGATGAACTGGCCGCGGGTGGCGTCGCGCCGCTCCTCGGCGGCGTCCGAGTCGGCGGCCTCCACCGGCGCGACGTCGTAGACCTCGCCGTACACCTGGTTCATGGCCAGGAACGCGGCCGCCATGCCGCTCTGCGAACGCAGGAACCGCCCGCGGGCGACGCTCTGCCGGCGCGCCTGCACCTCGGCGTAGCGCTGCAGCAGCCACTCGACCTGCGCCTGGCGGCGCGTCTGCGCCGGCGGCTGGCACTCGCCGCTCGACACCACCTGCGTGGGGACCGGGCACTCCACACGTTTCCGGAAAGCGCGCTCCAGCCCGCGGAGCTGTGCGCCGCGCAGCCACATGGACATCAGGCCGCTCCGTTCCGGGCGGAAGCCGGGCAGAGACGACAGTACCCGCCGCTGATGCCGTCGGGCCGCGGGTGGCAGTCGTTGTCGAGCGTTCCCGCGTCCCCGTCCAGCTCATGCCAAAGCCGGCACTCGCGCTCGAAGGCGTCGCGGTCCGAGTCCGCATGCTCGAACCAGAAGACCCGATAGCCGAGTCCGACCCAGCGGCCCAGGGCCGAACCCAGACTCTCGCCGCGCCGCGTGCGCCCTACGCGGCCGCGGTAGTGGGCGTACTGCGGGGTCGTCTCGATGCGTCGTAGCAGAAAGACCGCGGGGCGCGGATCGCTGACGACGGCGCCGATGACGCTGCGGGAGAGCTGGAACGGTCCCTCCACGCCGGCTCAGGCCAGTCCGTAGACAGGGATGGCCGCGCCGTGGACCGCCGCGGCGGCGTCCGAGGCCAGGAACACGATCACGTTGGCCAGCTCCCCCGGCGCCACCCACGCCGCCGGGTCGGACTTGGGCATCGCCTTCCGGTTGGCGGGCGTGTCGATGATGCTCGGCAGCACGGCGTTGACGTTGACGCCGTCGCGCTTCAGCTCCTCCGACAGCGACTGCGTCAGGGCCAGGACCGCCGCCTTGGTGGCGCCGTACACGCCGTTGCCGGCCTCGCCGCGCAGCGCCGCGCGGGCGGACACGTTGACGATCGCACCCCCGCCGGCGTCCGCCAGCGCCGGCGCCGCCGCCCGGCACATGGCGAAGGTGGTGCGGAGATTGAGGTCCAGGAGGTGCTCTAGGGTGGCGTCGTCCGCGTCCGCGACCTTCGTCCACCGGTAGCCGCCGGCCAGGTTGACCACCGCCTGCAATGCTCCGGACGGGACCTGATGGAGGAGCGCCTCCACCTCGGCCGCCGCTCGCACGTCGCAGCGGTGCAGCTCCACGCGATCGGCGGCGTCTGCGAACCGCCGCCGGAACGGAGCCACCTCGCCTTCCGCCACGTAGGTCACCAGCACCCGCGCACCGGCATCCAGGAAGCCCCGGACGACCGAGCCGCCGAGCGCGCCGGTGCCGCCGGTGACGATGACGGTGCGGCCGGCGAAGTCGACGCGCATGGGTGGCCGGTCCTCCTCAGTCCAGCCGCAGGAGCGCCGGCGTGTGCCCGGCGATCCAGGCGCGGAGCTCGCGGACATGCTCGGGAGTGACGGACGGGTAGGGATCGCGCACGCGGAAGCGGTCGTCGTCCGTCCACGGCACCGGCGGACCGGCCCACATGCCGTTGAGGCGCTCGCGCGTCAGCACGCGTTCCATCGTAGGGCGGCGGCGCGGCCTGTCAAGGCCGGCGAGCGGCTATACTCCGGGCCGTGGCCGAGCAGTTCGGGATCGATCTGGATCGGGTGCAACGGCTCGTGGGGGTTCACCGGTCGCTTGAGAATGTTGGCACAGCGACCTGCTGCAGCAGATGACGCTGGAGATCGACGGCGTGCGTGCGGCAGCCGTGTCCAGGCGCACCCGCTGGTCCTGCGCGATCTGGAGCGGTTCGAGCGCTTCATGAGCGCGTTGCAGGAGTCGTAGGCGATGAGCTCTGCTCCCGGCGGCAAGGGCCAGAACGAAGCCGCAGGTCTCCGGAAACTCGTCGATCTGGCCTCTCGGGAGCTGCAGAAGCGGGCCGTCGCTCAGAACCTGCTGGCGGATTCGAGCGGCGTCAGGGAGCAGGCACGCGCGCTGCGCCAGGGTGACGGCGACGCGCCGGCCGGCCCCTCGCAGGAGGAGCTGGACCGGTTCAGCTTCCTGTGGGACGCCCCGGAGCCGGAACGGACCGTGCACGAGTTGCCGGCCCAGACGCGGCAGGATCTGCAGCTCGCCGAAGTCGTCCGCGCCATGGCCATCCACGGCTCCGCGGAGCGCTACCTGACCGGGCTGCTCGGCGCGCAGCTCAGCACGGTTGAGCAGATCCGGCACCGGCAGTCGGTCCTGCAGGCGATCCTCGCCCACTCACCGCTGGAACAGGTGGTCCGCGAGGCAGCCGAGCGCATCATCCTGGCCGGCCCGCTCGCGACCATGGACAACCGGGCCGCGCTGTACCGAGTGGTCAACCACCTCAGCGAGCTGGAGCTGTACGTCACCACCAGTGAGGCGCTGGCCGATGCGCTCGCGGCCGGTGGCGACGCCGGTCCGGTCTGGCGCGACTTCGCGGCGCTGCTCGACCGCATCCGCGACACGCCCGCCCACAAGCAACTCCTGAGCTTCCTGCCCGACGTGCTCGCCGACGTGCGCGGGCTTGCCAGCGTGACGATCGGGGTGAACCTGGACGCCCAGTTGCGTCCGGTCGAAGCGACGCTGCTGTCGATCAACTCCGAGCGGTTCAAGGGATCGAAGCTGATGTCCACGGTGCTGGGCACCGCCGCCGCGGAAGGCCGAGGCATTGCCGACCTGCACAGCCTCCTGCGTCCCGGCCACGCCAAGCCGCTGGTGCGGGAGCTGCTCGACGACCTGGCGCAGGTGCTGGACCGCGCGGCCCGCCGGCTCGCCGGCGACCTGCGCGCCTTCACGAAGCTGCCGACCGGGTTCGTCACCCGCGCGAGCGAGGAGCTGATCCTGTTCGCCTCCGCCGCGAAGCTCGCGCACACACTGCAGGAACGCGGGTTGCCGGTCTGTCTGCCGCGGGTAGCGGACACCGACCGGCGCGTGCTTTCCATCGACGGCTGCTACAACGCCGCGCTCGCGCTGACTGGCGGGGAAGAGGTGGTGTCGAGCGAAGTCGATCTCGGCGAACAGGGTCGGGTCGCCGTCCTGACCGGTCCCAACCGGGGCGGCAAGACGGTCTATCTGCATGCGGTGGGCCTCGCCCAGGTCCTGTTTCAGGCAGGGCTGTTCTGTCCCGCGCGCGAGGCGGAGATGAGCATCGCCTCGGGCCTGTACACCCACTACCAGGCGGAGGAGAAGCCGCAGCAGCAGAGCGGCCGTTTCGGAGAGGAGGCGGCGCGCCTGCGCGAGATCCTCACCCGCCTGACGCCGAGCGCCATCCTGCTGTCCAACGAGACCTTCACCAGCACCGGCCCCGGCGAGGCGGCCTACCTGATGCTGGACATCGTCCGCGTGCTGGTCGCGCTCGGTTGCCGCTCGCTGCTCGCCACGCACCTGCACGAGCTGGCCGCGTGGGTGGAGGACGAACAGGTCCCGGGCGCGTTCAACCTGGCGGCGACCACTCGCGAAGTGCCCGCCGACGGCGCGCCGCGCGTGGTGCCGACCTTCCGCGTCGAGCGGGCGCCACCGGCCGGCCACAGCCACGCCCGGACCGCGGCGCGCGACAACGGGCTGCTGTTCGAGCAGATCGTCGACTCGCTCCGCGAGCGCGGCCAGCTCGACCGGTTGCTCGAGCCGCCTGGCTGAAGCCTTGGCTACCAGACGGCGGTGGCGGGAAAGAGTGTCAGGATACTTTCTGGAGTGACTCTCTCACGATCGACAGGAACGCTTCGCCGTAGCGCTCCGCCTTCGCGGGGCCGATGCCGTGGACCATTTCCAGGGTCGCCGGGGAGTCGGGGCGGAGGACGGCGAGGTGGCGCAGCGTGCGGTCGCTGGCGATGACGTAGGGAGGCACCTGCTGACGGCGCGCCTCTTCGATGCGGAACGCGCGCAACGCCTCGAAGAGCTCGAGCCCGGCCTCGTCGAGCTCTTCCACCGTGGTGTCGGCATTCTCGTATCCGCCCGGCCGCCGCTGCGCCGGTCGGTCTCCGCCGGATGACCGGGCACGCAGCCTGGGCGGCAGCAGCAGGCGGGCCGGCCGCCGGTCATGGATCACCTCCCGGCCTTCCGCCGTAACTACCGCCACGGGCCGGTCGCCGCCGTGGAAGTCGACCCATCCGGCGGTGACGCAGCGCCGCAGCAGCCGCATCAGCCACTCCTCCGTGTGGTCGCCGAGCGTGCCGAAGGTGGGCGTCCGGTCGAGGCGGGCGCGCCGCAGCCGCTCGTCGGACGCTCCCTTGAGCAGCTTCACGGCCGCCGTCAGGCCGAAGCGGCCGTGGATGCGCGCGACACCGCACAGTCCCTTGCGGACCACGAGCGCGGTCTGGTGGGGATCCTGCTCCTCGTCCTCCGCCAGGCGCAGGCAGACGTCGCAGCGCCCGCAGCCGGCCAGGGTCTCCGCTTCGTCGCCGAAGTAGCGCAGGATGGCGTCGTGGCGGCAGGCGCCGCCCTCGGCCCAGCGCATCAGCTCCAGGAACAGGTTCCACTGGTGCTGCGCAACCTCCGGCGCCACCGGCTGCCCGTCACCGTTGCGCTCGACCAGGTGGCGGCGCAGCGCCATGTCCCCCGGCGAAACGATCAACAGGCAGACGGCGGGGTCGCCGTCGCGTCCGGCGCGCCCCGCCTCCTGGTAATACGCCTCCAATGACCCCGGCGGCGCCACGTGCGCGACGCAGCGGACGTCCGCCCGGTCGATGCCCATGCCGAAGGCGTTGGTCGCTACCACGACGTCGAGCTCGCCTGACATGAACGCGCGCTGCACGCGCTCCCGCCGGCCGCCGTCCATGCCGGCGTGATACGCCGCCGTCCGCCACCCGAGCGTGTCCAGCCGGTGCGCCTGCTCCTCCGTGCTCCGGCGCGTCGGCGCATAGACGATCGCCGTCCCGCCCTGCCGTCCCGGCTCGCCCAGCGTCTCCGCGAGCACGGCGTTCACGTGCCGCTCCCGTTCCCGCCCCGTCATCACCTCGATTACCCGCAGCGCCAGGTTCGGACGGGCGAAGCCGTGGATGAGCTGCGGCGTGTCCGCCGGCAGGCCGAGGCGCTCGATGATCTCGTCGCGCACCACCGGCGTCGCCGTGGCGGTGCAGGCCAACACCCGTGCCCGCGGCAGCAGCTCCACGAGCTCCCCCAGTTGCAGGTAGTCGGGGCGGAAGTCGTGGCCCCAGGAGCTGATGCAGTGCGCTTCATCGATGGCGACCAGCGGGCACTCCAGGCGGGCCAGCACGGAGCGCAGCCGGTTGGAGGACAGCCGCTCCGGGGCCACGTACACCAGCTTGCAGCGGCCGGTGGCGATCATGCCGAGCCGCCGTCGCACCTCGTCAGCCGGCAGCGTGCCAGCCAGATACGTGGCCGACACGCCCCGCTGCTTCAGGGCGGCAACCTGGTCGTGCATGAGGGCTATCAGCGGCGACACCACCACGGTCGTGCCCGGCAGCAGCGCCGCCGGAAGCTGATAGGTCAGGCTCTTGCCGCCCCCGGTCGGCGCCACCAGCAGCAGGCGACCGCTGCCAAGCAGCAACTCCATCGCCTCGCGCTGTCCCGGGCGGAACGCGGCAAGTCCGAAGTGCCGCAGGCCCGCGTCCAGATCCACGTTATGGAAAGAGTGCAGACTCACGCTCTTGCATTAACCATGCGGTACCGATGGTAGAGTGAAAGCCACCCCTCGACACCTGAGGAGTTCGATTGCGATGAACCCACGCACGCTAGCGACCGAGGCTGCCGGGACCGCCGGACGACTGGAGCGCGGCCGGTGAGCCGCCGCATCGGCGTCGCCGTGATCGGCATGGGCTGGATGGGCTCCGTGCACGCCCGCTGCTACCGGCTGGTGCCGCAGCGCTTCCCGGAGCTCGACATCGACCCGCGCCTGGTGGTGTGCGCGGACAACGTCGAGGCGCGCGCGCAGGAGGGCGTGGCGCGGGCCGGCTTCGAGCGCGCCACCACGGACTGGCGCGAGGCGGTCGCCGACCCGGAGGTGGAGGTGGTCAACATCACCACCCAGAACGCGCTGCACAAGCCGGTCGCCCTGGCGGCGATCGAGGCCGGCAAGCATGTCTTCTGCGAGAAGCCGGTCGGCCGCAGCCCGGCGGAGACCGCGGCGATCGCGGCCGCGGCGCGAGAGGCAGGAGTCATCAGCGGCGTGGGCTACAACTACCGTTGGGCGCCGGTCGTCCAGTACGCGTTGCGCCTGATCCGGGGAGGGCGGCTGGGACGGATCACCCATTTCCGCGGCCGCTTCCTGGTCGGCTACGCGCGCGACCCGCACGGCGTGCTGTCGTGGCGCTTCGACCGCGAGCAGTCCGGATCCGGCGCGGTCGCCGACCTGATGTCGCACGTCGCCGACCTGGCGCACATGCTGGCCGGTCCCGTGGAGCGGCTGGTCGCCAACCGGCACACCTTCATCGCCGAGCGGCCGCTGCCCACGCCGGGCGAGGGGACGCACTTCTCGGTCAAGCGTGGCGGTCCGACCGGCCCGGTCACCAACGAGGATTACGGCAGCGCGCTGGTGCAGTTCGCCTGCGGCGCGCAGGGCACCTACGAGGTGTGCCGGGTGATCAATGGCCCCAAGTGCCAACTCGCTTTCGAGATCTCGGGCACCGACGGCACGATCCTGTGGGACTTCGAGCGCATGAACGAGTTGCAGCTCTACCTGCCGGACGGGACGCCGGAGCGGGACGGAACGGTCTGGGTGCAGGCCGGCCCGGAGCATCCGTTCTTCGCCAACTTCAACCCCGGCGCGGCGCTGGGGATGAGCTACGAGGACCTCAAGGTGGTCGAGGCCGCTCAGTTCGCGAAATACGTGGTCGAGCGTACGCAGGGCGAGCCCGGCCTGGCGGAAGCTGACCGCGTGGGCCAAGTGCTGGCCGCGTTCGACCGTTCGGTCGACTCCGGCTCCTGGGAAACGGTGGCGCCCGTTCCCGTCCCGTCGTGAGGGAGGCCGCCGCGTGTCCGTGAACCTGGGCGAGGCCATTCCTGCGTCCCGGATACTGGCGCCGCTGCGGGCGAAGACCGACGACGATGCGCTCAGCCGTCTGCTGGCCGCGGTCGCCGGCGACCTTGAGATGCCGGACGCCGCCGGCGTGCTGGATCGGCTGCTGCACGAGCCGGTGCTGCGTGCGGCGCTGGTCGGTCACGGCGCCGCCATCATCCACAGCCGCATCGACGGGCTGCCGCGCTCGGTGACCGCCCTGGGCGTCGCGCCGCCGGGGACCTCGTTCCGGTTCGGCGGCGGCTTCCGCTACGTGGTGAGCGTGATCTTCCTGGTGCTCTCCCCGCCCGAACCGCCGGAGCCGCACCTGGAGCTGGTGTCCGCGATCGCCGGCTTCGTCCGCAACGCCCAGGCGCTGGACGGTCTCAAGGCGGCAACCTCCGCGGAGCAGGCAACGCAGGCGTTGGCCGGCGTATAGCCCGGCCGTCCGGCGTCAATTCCGCGTTCTTGCGTGCCGATCTATGATCGAGTCATGGCAGCAACCGAACAACTGACCGTCGCGCAGGCGGTCGTCAAGTACCTGAGCGTCCAGTACAGCGAGCGCGACGGACGCCGCCGCCGGCTCGTACCGGCCATCTTCGCCATCTTCGGCCACGGGAACGTCGCCGGCCTCGGCCAGGCGCTGGAGTCGGTCGGCGCCGACCTGCCCCTCTACCAGGCGCGCAACGAGCAGTCGATGGTGCATGTCGCCTCTGGCTACGCCAAGGCGACGCGACGGGCCGCCACCCTGGCCTGCACCAGCTCGATCGGCCCCGGCGCCACCAACATGGTGACCGGGGCCGCCACCGCCACCATCAACCGCCTGCCGGTGCTGCTGCTCCCGTCCGACTACTATGTCACCCGCCACCAGGGCAACGTCCTCCAGGAGCTTGAGCACCCCACGGCCGCCGACGTCAGCGTCAACGACTGCTTCCGGCCGCTCAGCCGATTCTTCGACCGCATCTCGCGGCCGGAACAGCTCCTCACTGCGCTGCCGGAGGCAATGCGCGTCCTCACCGACCCGGCCGACACCGGCACGGTGACCGTCGCGCTTCCCCAGGACGTCCAGGCGCATGCCTGGCACTTCCCGTCGCACCTGTTCGAGGAGCGCACGTGGAGGATTGAGCGCACCCCACCGGCCGCCGCCCGCATCGCGGAGGCGGCGCGGCTGATCGAACGCTCGCGGCGGCCGATGATCATCGCCGGCGGCGGCGTCAACTACTCGGAGGCGTGGGAGGCTCTGACCGAGCTCGCCGCGCTGGGGATCCCGGTGTCGGAGACCTTCGGCGGCAAGGGCTGCTACCGCGGCCCGCGCGAGTGGTCGCTGGGCGGGCACGGCGTCGAGGGCACCACGGCGGCCGCGCGCTCGGCGGAGCAGGCCGACGTGGTGATCGCCGTCGGCACCCGCCTCGGCGACTTCGCCACGGCCTCCAACAGCCTCTTCCACAACCCGGACGTCAAGTTCGTGAGCATCAACGTGAACGCCCACGACGCCTTCAAGAACGGCGCGCTGCCGGTCGTCGGCGACGCACGCGAGGCCATGTCTGCCCTGGCAGCGGCGTGCCGGCAGCGGGGAGTGGACCTCACGCACCGGAAGACGGAGATCGCGAAGCTCCAGGCCGAGTGGGAAGAGGTCAAGGCCACCGACGCCTACGCCCCCCAGTCGGGGCAGGCGATGGGCGAGGGCGAGCTGATCCAGGCCTTCAACGCCGCGGCGCAGGACGGCGACTCCGTGGTCGCCGCAGCGGGGGGCCCGGTCGGCAACCTGCTGAAGCTGTGGGACACCACCGGCGGGGCCGAGTGCCACCTGGAGTTCGGCTTCTCCTGCATGGGCTGGGAGATGCCGGCCGCCCTGGGCGTGCGCATGGAGCAGCCGGAAGGCGAGGTCTATGTCTACCTCGGCGACGGCAACTACCTGCTCAATCCGATGGAGCTGATGACGGCGCTGCAGGAAGACATGAAGATCACGGTGGTCGTGGCCGACAACCACGGCTTCCAGGTGATCCGCCGCCTGCAGATGGCGCGCGCCGGCCACTCGTTCGGCACCGAGTTCCGCACCCGCGTCGACGGCGACGACGGCCGCCGCCTGGACGGCGAGTACCTGGCGGTCGACATGGCCGCGATCGCCGAGGCGATGGGCGCGCGCGGCTTCCGCTGCACCACCCCGGACGAGGTGAGCGCGGCCATACGTGAGGCCCGCTCAGAGCGCCGGAGCTGCGTCATCGTCGCCGAGATCGAGAAGCACCGCTACGTGCCGGGCGCAGGCACGTGGTGGGACGTCGCCCCTGCCGAGGTGAGCCGAAGCGAGGTCACCCAGACCTTGCGCTCCGAGTACGAACGGGACCGCGCCGGGCTGCAGCGCTACCACTACTGACCCGTTGCCTGCCCTGTGGGGGCCGTGCTATGAAGCCGGCGGTTCAATGACATCAATGGAGGATCGAACATGAAGAAAGCAGTTGTCGTCTCAGTAGCGGCCCTCGTCGGGATGCTGCTCGTGGCCGGGATCGCGAGCGCCGAGCGTTTCGTGATGGTCACCCACACCCAGGGCACCGATCCGTTCTGGCCCGTCGTTCAGAAGGGCGGAGAGGACGCGGCCCGCGCCGTCGGTGCCGATTTCGAGTACAACTTCGCCCCCTCCGGAGACATGGCCGACATGGCGCGCCTCATCGAGGCGGCAGTCGCGACACAGCCGGATGGGATCGTCGTGTCCCTTCCTGACGCGGACGCCCTCGGAGGCGCCATCCGGAGCGCCGTCGAAGCCGGTATCCCGGTCATCACCATGAACTCCGGGCTCGAGTCGTCCGCCGCCGTCGGAGCGCTCATGCACGTCGGGCAGCCGGAGAGGCTGGCTGGCGAGAAGGCGGGAGAGCGCGCCAAGGCCGAGGGCGCCACCAAGGCGATCTGTCTCAACCAGGAGTCGTTCAACACCGCGCTGGTCGACCGCTGCGCCGGGTACTTCGACTCGATGGGGATGGATCTCAACATGATCGACGTCTCGAACGACGTCGCCCAGATCAAGACGCGCACCGCCGCCGCCCTGCAGGCGGACAAGGACATCGATGCCGTGCTCGCCGTCGGGCCGCATGTGTGCGTGGCGGCTGCCGATGCGGTGCGGGAGGTCGGAGCCGAGGTCCATCTCAGTTGCTTCGATCTGTCGCCCGAGGTGATCAACCTGATCGAGGGAGGCGAGGTAGCGTTCACGATCGATCAGCAGCAGCGCCTGCAGGGCTACATGCCCATCATCGTGCTGCATCTCTACAACCAGAATGCGGGACTGCTTCCGGGCGCGAACATCCCGTCCGGTCCCGGCTTCGTCGACGCGTCGAACGCGGCCGGCGTCGCCGCTCAGGCCGGCGTGAACCGCTAGGGGAGAACGTTCGCCTGAACGCCGGCGGTCGGCTCGCTCCCCCGGGGTGAGTGAGCCGTTCGCCGGCGGATCGTTCATCGCTCGGAGGAGGCTGCGTCAGGATGGCTTCGACGGCTGACAAGGGAGTGACACCGGGAAGCTCCGGGCTCCGTTCGGAGGCCGACCGGCTCAAGGAAGCCGGCTGGCTCTCCCGCCTCGTCCACCGCCCGGAGATCGGATCGTTCTCCGGCATGTGCGTCCTGCTCGTGTTCCTGGCTATCGCTGCCGGGGACGTTGTCTACAACCCCCTCGGGATCAAGAACAACCTCGCGATCGTCGCTCAGCTCGGGATCATCGCGACCGGCGCCTGCATGCTGATGATCGCAGGCGAGTTCGATCTGTCCATCGGGTCGATGATCGGCTTCGCCGGCATGTCGATGGCGATCATGCTCAAGTGGGGACTCCCGTTCGGTTTGGGGCCGGCATCGCCGCTCGCGGCGTTCCTGATCACCCTGTGCCTCACCCTGACCATCGGCTGGCTGATCGGCACGATCGTCGTCCGCACAACGCTCTCATCATTCATCGTTTCGCTGTCCTTCCTCTTCATCCTGCGCGGCGCGACCGAGGTGAGCTTCCGTACCTTCAACCAGGGTTCCACGCAGGTCTCCGGACTGCCCGACTTCAAGGAGACCGACTTCTTCGCCGCCCTGTTCGGCGGCGAGACCTTTCAGTGGTTCTACGACATCCTCTTCTGGCTCGGCCTGAACTTCAACCGGGCCGGCGAACAGTGGGTCACCGGCTTCGACGCGAAGGTCGCATGGTGGATCGTGATCTCCGCCGCCGCGTGGTTCGTGCTGTCGCGTACCGAGCTGGGCAACTGGATCTACGCGACCGGCGGAAACGAGGAAGCCGCGCGGGCGAACGGCGTGCCGACCAACAAGGTAAAGGTGTCGCTGTTCATGTTCACGGCGTTCTGCGCCACCATCTTTGCCGCGACCCAGGTGTTCGACACGAACACGGCTGACGCCGCGAAGGGAAACCTCAAGGAGCTGGAGGCGATCGCGGCATCCGTGGTCGGGGGCGTCATTCTGTCGGGCGGTTTCGGATCGATCGTCGGCGTCATTTTCGGGGCGGTCATCTTCGGACTGGTGCAGAACTCGGTGTTCTACATCTCCTGGATCGACGGCTCGTACTACCGGATGTTCCTGGGGACGGTGCTGCTCGTGGCGGCGCTCAGCAACGAGACCATTCGCAAGCGGTTTACCGGAGGAATATGACGTGGCCGGGCCGCTGATCAGGCTGGAGGGCATCGTCAAGCGCTTCGGAAACTTCACGGCGCTGAACGGCGTGTCCGTGGACGTGCACGCCGGCGAAGTGCACGCGCTGCTCGGCGACAACGGAGCCGGGAAGTCCACCTTGATCAAGGTGCTTGCCGGCGTGCATCAGCCGACGGCGGGTACGATCCACCTCGATGGCCAGCCCGTCGTGTTCCGCAACCCCCTTGCCGCGTCCGACGCCGGAATAGGCACCGTATACCAGGACCTCGCCCTCAACTCCCTGACCTCCGTAACTCGCAACTTCTTCATGGGTAGGGAGATCACGAGGGGGCCCCGGCCATTCGGAGTCATGCGGACGGCGACCATGAACCGGATTACCCGTGAGGAGATGGCCAAGATCGGCATCAACATCGCCGACCCCGAGCAGGCCGTGGGGACGATGTCGGGCGGCCAGAGGCAGGCCCTCGCGATCGCTCGCGCCATCTTCTTCGGGGCGCGGGTGCTCATCCTGGACGAGCCGACTTCCGCCCTTGGACAGAGGCAGCAGCTCGAGGTGCTCAAGACCATCAAGCGTGTGCGGAGCCGCGGAGACATCGCGGTCATCCTCATCACCCACAACGAGATCCATGCGCAGTTGGTCGCCGACCGCTACACGTTCCTCAGCCTTGGCCAGGTGATCGGCGAGGGCGTCGCCGAAGATCTCGGCGGCGGCGACATCCGCACGCTCATGGCCGGCGGCGCTCAGATGGCCGATCTCGAGGACGAACTGGCCGCCATCAGCTGAGGCGATTCATCGATTCAGGCCGGCCCAGGTCAGGCTGCGCTCCCAGAGGTCGCGCGCCAGGTCGCGGTTCTCTGCCTGTGGCTGCGGTCTGCGTTCCGCCGTGGCGTGGAAGTAGCGGCCGGACACCTCGCCTGGTTCCGAGCGCCGGATGGTTTCCAGCACCGCCTTTCCGCCGATCTCGGGATTGCGCATGAAGACCGCCAGCGCACGCATGCACAGGCCGGGCACGCCGTGGTACCTGTTCCAGATGTTCGTGGCCAGCGCCCCGGGGTGCAGGGCGTTGACGCAGATCCCTTGATCCTGAAAGCGTCGCGCGGCCTCCACCGTGAACAGGACGTTGGCCAGCTTGGCATCGCTGTAGGCCTGGAAACCGCCTTTCCACGCCCGGCCACGGGCGATGTCGGCCAGCGGCGCACGGAGCAGGTCGCCGGACCGATGGACCATCGAGCTGACGTTCACGATCCGGCCGCCGCCCCGCAAGCGGTCCAGCAGCAGAGTGGTCAGCAGGAAGTGGCCCAGATGACAGGTGGCGAAGGTCATCTCGAACCCCTCGGCGGTGATCTGGCGGCGGTCGAGCGCCAGGCCCGCGTTGTTTACCAGGATGTCGATGCCATCGAGCCGATCGCTCAATCGGGCGGCCAGTCCGCGCACCGCATCCGCGGAGGACAGGTCGGCCAGCTCCAGGTTGGCGGCGGCGCCGGAACGGGAGCGCTTGATCTCGCTCAGCGCCTGCTCTCCGCGCGTGCGGTCGCGGCACACCAGCGTGACCTCGGCTCCGGCGGCGCGCAGCAGCTCCGTCACCGATCGGCCGACGCCGGAGTTGGCTCCGGTCACGACCGCGATGCGTCCGCTCAGGTCCACGCGGCGCAGTCTGCGTGGTGGGCGCCGGTTCGCCAACCGCCAGCCCCTTGACGATCCCGCCTCGGCTTGCTGCTATCGTGGCAGCGTTCATGGAACGTCGGATCGGGTATTTCCGTGTCGGTGCGGCGGGCTTGAGGCTGCTGGCGGCGGCGCTCATCCTCCTGCCGGCGTCCGCTCTTGCCCGGGTCACGGATGACACCATTGTGCTCGGCGCGGCGGTCTCGCTGACCGGCAGGTACACCACTGCGGGCCATCACACGCGCAACGGCTACGACCTGGCGGTCAAGTTGATCAACGAGCGGGGCGGTGTCGTCGTTGCGGGCACGGCGTACCGCCTGGAGATCCTTTACTACGACGACGAGTCGACGCCGGCGCGCGGTGCGCAATTGGCCGAGCGCCTGATCCGCCAGGACGGCGTCCGCTTCATGCTCGGGCCCTACAGCTCCGGGCTGACCACCGCCATCGCCCCGATCACCGAGCAGCACAAGGTGCCGATGGTGGAAGGCAACGGCGCCTCACGGGCGCTGTTCAACAAGGGCTACCGCTACCTGTTCGCGGTGCTGTCCACCTCCGATCAGTACCTGCAGGAGGCGATCAACCTGGCCGCCGAAAAAGCGGGGGAGAGCGCGCGCGATCCCGCGACGCTCAGAGTGGCGGTGGCCACAGCCAACGATCCGTTCTCGCAGGACATCCGCGCCGGCGTCATCGACGACGCCCGGCGGCACGGCATGCAGGTGGTGATCGACGACAAGCTGCCCCGCGAAGCGAACGACATGGCGGCGACGCTGCTCAAGGTCAAGGCATTGCGCCCGGACGTGCTGCTGGTATCCGGCCATTCCAAGGGCGCCGCCCTGCTGGTGCGGCAGGCCGAGGAGATGCGGGCATCGGCGCCGATGGTCGCCATGACGCATTGCGAGTCGGCGCAGATCACCGACGCGGAGCAGTTCGGCCACGCGGCCGAAGGCATCCTGTGCGCGGCCCAGTGGGCGCCCACGCTGACCTACCGCGACGGCCTGTTCGGCAGCGCCGCCGACTACGCGGTCCGGTTCGAAAAGGAGTACGGTTACGTGCCCCCGTACCAGGCCGCGGAGTCCACGGCCGCCGTCATGGTCTGGGCCGACGCCCTGGAGCGCGCCGGATCGTTCGACACCGAGACGGTGCGCGCCGCCCTTGCCGCGACTGACATGCAGACCTTCTACGGCAACATCCGCTTCGACCAGACCGGCAAGAACATCGCCAAGCCGATGGTGCTGCTGCAGATCCAGGACGGGGAGTACCGGGTCGTGGCGCCGACCGCCTGGGCCTCCGACGAACTGGCGTTCCCGCGCCCGGGCTCGGCACCGGTTCCCGAGACGGTGGCCGCGCGCAGCGGAACGCTGCTGCTGCAGTCGGGATCGCTGTCGGTGCAGCTCTTCCTGGACGGGCTGCTGGTGGGCGCCATCTTCGTGCTCGCGGCGTACGGCATGGCCCTGGTATGGGGCGTGATGAACATCATCAACGTCTCGCAGGGGGAGCTGGTCATCCTGGGCGGCTACGTCACCTGGCTGCTGTCGACCCTGGGCGTGCATCCGCTGTTCGGGATCCCGGTGTCGGGCGCGGTGCTGTTCCTGGTCGGCTGGGCGCTGTACCGGGCGGTGGTGTTCCGCCTGGTCGACCGCGACCTGTTCGTGTCACTGCTTGCCACCTTCGGCCTGACGATCGTGCTGCAGCAGCTCATGAATCAGGTGTTCGGCGCCGACCTGCGGACCGCCAACGCCGGGCTGGGCTCCACGTTCCTGCTCGGCGACCGCGTGGTCCTGGGGAACGTCAAGCTGGTGGCGTTCGGCGTGGCGCTCGTCACCGCCGGGTTGCTGGTGCTGTTCCTGCGGCGCAGCCGCGCCGGGCGGGCGATCCGGGCGACGGCGCAGAACGCGCGCGCGGCGCGTCTGGTGGGCGTGCGGACCGACCGCGTCTACGCGCTGGCGTTTGCCCTGAACGCGGCGCTGTGCGGCGTGGCCGGCGCGCTGGTGGCGATGGTATGGGTGATCCATCCCTTCATCGGCATCACCTACACGGTGCGGTCGTTCATGATCGTCGTGCTGGCGGGCCTGGGCAACGTCGCGGGCGTGGCAGCGGCCGGTACCGCGCTCGGGGTGGCGGAGAACTTCGCCGGCTTCAGCCTGGGGGTGGAGTTCCAGACCGCGTTCGTGTTCTCGCTGCTGGTGGTGATCCTGGTGGTGCGCAGCTACCTGCGCGGCCGCCGGCGGCAGGTGCTGCGATGACCCTGCGGCGTCTCGCGCCGCTGTTGCTGCTGGCGGCCGGCATCGCGGGGCCGTTCGCCGCGCCGCAGTTCCAGTCGCAGATCGCGATGCTGTGGGTGCTGGTGACCCTGGCGCTGACCTGGGACATCGTCGGCGGCCAGATGGGTTACAACTCGTTCGGCAACGTCGTGTTCTTCGGCGCCGGGATGTACGCCAGCGCCGTGGTCCAGCGGGCGCTGTTCTTCGGCGCCGATCAATTCGCCGAGGTGTCGGCCAGCACCGCCTCCCGCCTGGAGCCTCTTCAGTACCTCGGCGGGCTGGGGCTTGGCGTGGCGGTGGGGGCGATCGTGGCGCTCGGCCTGGCGATCCTGCTGGGATCGAGCATCCTCAGGCTCCGCGGGCACTACTTCGCGGTCGGCACCCTGGGGCTGGGCGTCGCCGCCGGCGAGATCGTCAGCGGCGTCGACTGGCTCGGCGCCGGCTCCGGAATGGTCACGCCGCTGTTCCCGGACGCCCTGGGCAGCCACAACCGGTTCTTCTCGTTCTACTTCCTGGCCGTTGCGGTTATCTGCTTCCTCGTGCTGCAGGTCCTGTACCGCCGCCGGTTCGGGCTGCTGCTCAACGCCATCCGCGACGACGAGGACAAGGCGGAGGCGATGGGGCTGCCCACCACCCGCTGCAAGGTCGTCGCCTGGTCGGTGGCCGCGTTCTTCCTGGCCCTGACCGGCGGCGCCTACGGCAATTTCATCGGTTTCATCGATCCGCTCGACACCGCGTTCGCAGGCGCCACGTTCGGGGTGTGGATGATCCTGATGGCGATCATGGGCGGGCGCGGCTCCTTGTGGGGGCCGGTGCTCGGGGCGATGGTGTTCCACGTCACGCAGGAGTTGTTCTGGACCTATCTGCTGGGCTGGCACCGGGTCGCGATGGGAGCGCTGATCGTCGTGATCGTCATGTTCCTGCCGGACGGGATCCTCGGCTGGTTCCGGGAGCGGCGCGGCAACGTGGCGCTGGAAGCGGGCAGGGGATCATGAGCGCGCTGCTGCGGGTCGACGGCGTCAGCAAGTCGTTCGGCGGCGTGGCCGCCAACCGGAACATCACGATCGGCGTGGAATCCGGCGCCGTGCACGGGCTGATCGGGCCGAACGGCTCCGGCAAGACCACGCTGTTCAACTGCATCGTCGGCCAGCACCCCGTGGACGCCGGCACCGTGACCTTCGACGGCACCCGGGTGGAGCGGATGACCGTGCCCGGCATCGCCCGGCTCGGCCTGCTGCGTACCTTCCAGCAGACCCGCGTGTACGGCGGCATGAGCTGCCTGCAGAACATGCTGGTGTCGGCCGCGCCCCTCACCGCGGGCGGCGGACGGCTGCTGCGCCGATTCTCCGCGGCCGTGACCGAGCGCGCCGACGCGCTGCTGGAGTTCGCCGGCCTCTACGCCCTGCGCGACCACGTCGCGGGCAGCCTGTCGTTCGGCCAGCAGAAGCTGCTGGAGTTCGCGATGGCGCTGATGCGCGCTCCGAAGATGCTGCTGCTCGACGAGCCGACCGCCGGCATCAACCCGACCCTGATCAACGGCGTGATCGACCGGCTGCTCAGGGCGAACGCGGAGATGGGCGTCACCCTGCTGGTCATCGAGCACAACATGCGCGTGATCATGAACCTGGCCACCCACATCCACTGCCTGGCCCACGGCGGGCTGCTCGCGTCCGGCGCGCCCGAGCAGGTGCGCAACGACCCGCGCGTCCTCGACGCGTACCTGCGCTCGCAATGACGGACACCGGCTCGACCGCGGGCGGCGGCGTCTCCGGCTACGGCGCAGGTGAGCTGGGCGACGCCGTGTCGGTCGACCAGGTCGCGCGCGAGAGCGCGTCTCTGGTGGAGCGGGGCGTTCCGAGCGAGACGCTGGACGAGCTTGCCGGCGGGGACGGCTTCGTCAGCGTCCGGGGCCTCGTGGCGGGGTACGGCCGCATGGAGATCCTGCGCGGCGTGGACCTGCAGGTCGGCCGCGGGCAGTCGCTTTGCCTGATCGGACCGAACGGCGCCGGCAAGTCCACGGTCCTGCACTCGATCTACGGCCTGAACACGATCATGGGCGGCACCATCAGCAAGGAAGGCCGCGACATCACCCGCATGCCCGCCACCGACAAGCTGCGGGCCGCCGGCATCGCCTACATCCTCCAGGACAACTCCGTGTTTCCGGACATGACCGTGGAAGAGAACCTGCAGATGGGCGCCTACCTGATGAGCGACCGGGCCGCCGCGCGGGCGGCGGTCGGCGGCGTGCTCGAGAAGTACCCGCGCCTCGCCGAGCGGCGCGCGCAACCGGCGCGCGTGCTGTCGGGAGGCGAGCGCCGCCTGCTGGAGATCTCGCGCGCGCTGGTGATGGACCCCGACGTGCTGCTGGTGGACGAGCCGTCGATCGGGCTGGAGCCGCGCTTCATCGACATGGTCTTCGAGCTGCTGGCCGATCTGCGCGACCACGAGGGCAAGACGATCATCATGGTCGAGCAGAACGCCCGCAAGGGGCTGGCGTTCGCGGACATCGGCTACGTGCTGGTGTCGGGAGACCTGGCGCTGGCCGCACGGGGCGACGACCTGCTGCAGGACGAGCGGGTAGGCCGGCTGTTTCTGGGCGGGTAGCCGGAATTCAGGCCGGCACGGCGTCCGGGGTGAAGCGATCGACTCCCGGGATGCCGTCGAAGTGCTCGTCGTAGCTGACGATTGCGCGGACGCCCGTGCGACGCATCACGGCAACATGGATGGCGTCGCGGGGCTCGACCTCGGGGTGCGCCGCCAGAATCGAGCGACTCGTGCACAGATCCGCCAGCAGGATGGGAAATATGCGCGGTATCGTGGCGATGAACGTATCGAAGACGGCGAAGCCGATCGAGGGCCGGCGCACGGCACGATACCGGTAGAGGATCTCCTGGAGGATCTCGACATCGCTCACCGCGTCCACGTGGCGCCGTGCGACAGCTCGCATGAACCGGGTGCTGGGCTCCTTGAACTCATGGTCGCGGCCCGCGACATACATGGGGATGTTCGCGTCCACGAATACCCTCACCGCTCGCTGTCACCGCTCGCCGTCACCGCTCGGTCGCGCCGCGAACGATTTCCGACTCAAGCTGGCGAGGGTCGTCTGGCACGTCAGCGTCGAGCTGAGCCAGGGCGTCGACGGCGCGCAGCCGGGCGGCCACGCCCCCGGACCCGTACTGGATCTCCACCGCTTCGCGCACGAGGTCACCAACGGAGCGACCCTGTTGCCGTGCGGCGTCCTGCAACTCCTGGTAGAGAATCGGTGGAAACAGAATGGTGCTCTTTTTGGTCATGCGAGCGGTATCCATATCAGTATCCATATATGGATCTCACCATGCGCAAGAATCCTCACCGCGTCAAGGCCGTCCCGACCGGTCTACGATGGGATCATGGTCAACTTCTCACTCCTGGGAGCGGGGCGGATCGGCGCCATGCATGCCGCCAACATCGCCACCCGGTCGGATGCCCGGCTGGCGTGTGTCTACGATCCGGTGGGGTCCGTAGCGGCCGCGGTCGCCGAGCGGCACGGGGCGCAGGCGGTGGCGGACGTCGATGCCGCGCTCGACGCGAAGGTCGACGCGGTGCTGATCGCATCTTCGACCGACACGCACGTGCCACTGATCATCGACGCTGCGAACGCGGGCAAGGCGGTGCTGTGCGAGAAGCCCATCGACCTGAGCCTGGAGCGGGTGGAGCAGTGCTGGCAGGCGGTGCGGGATACCGGGGTGCCGATCCAGATCGGCTTCAACCGCCGCTACGACCCGACCCACCGGCGCGTGCGAGACCTGGCCGCGAGCGGTGCCGTCGGCGCCATCCACCAGGTGATCATCTCGAGCCGTGACCCGGCGCCGCCGCCGGCGGCCTACCTGCGCGTGTCCGGCGGGCTGTTCCGGGACATGATGATCCATGACTTCGACCTCGCCCGCTTCGTGCTCGGCGAGGAGCCCACGTCCATCACGGCCATCGGCAGCGCGCTGGTGGATCCCGCGGTCGGCGAGCAGGGCGACGTCGACACCGCCATGGTCATGATGGCGACCGAGTCCGGGGTCCAGTGCCACGTCAACTGTTCACGGCAGGCCGCGTACGGCTACGATCAGCGGCTGGAGGTGCACGGTGCGCTCGGCATGGTCTGCTCCGGCAACCGGCGCGAGGACGAGGCGCGGCTGTTCACGGCGGATGCCGCCGGATCCCCGGCGCCGCTCGAGCACTTCTTCATCGAGCGCTACGCGGCCGCCTACCAGGCCGAGCTTGCCGACTTCATCGATGCGGTGGCGACCGGCCGGGCGCCGTCGGTGACGTTCGCCGACGGCCGGCGCGCGCTGGAGCTGGCGGAGGCCGCGCTGCGCTCCCTGGAGAGCGGCAGCACCGTGCCGGTGGGCGGCGTCGCGGCTTCCGAAAGAGGAGGAGTCTGATGAGCGAGTGGCTGAAGTCGACCGTCGCACGGCTGCTGGTCGCATGGGAGCGGCGGGAATCGGGCGTCGCCTACGACCTGCTGTCGCCGCGGTTGAGAGAGGACCCGTATCCCACCTACCGGGAGATGCGCAGCAAGGATCCCGTACACCGGATGAGGCTGGTGAAGGCCTGGGCGCTGACCCGGTACGAGGACGTGGAGCGGGTGTTGCGGGACGACAGGCGGTTCTGCAGCAGCGACCGGGTCCTGGTGAAGACGATACCGCTGAGCCTGCTCGACATGGATCCACCGGAGCACACGCGGGTGCGGGCGCTGGTGTCCAAGGCGTTCACGCCGAAGGCGGTGCGTCAACTTCGGGGGCGCGTGCAGGAAATCGCCGACCGGCTGCTGGACGAGGTCGCGGGGCAGCGCCGCTTCGACGTGGTCGGAGCGCTCGGATACCCGCTGCCGGTCACGGTGATCGCGGAAATGCTGGGCGTGCGATCGGAAGACATGGGCGCATTCGAGACGTGGTCGAACACGCTGGCGCTGGCCGTCGATCCGATCCTCGGCGGGAAACAGGTGCACGCCATCAGGCAGGCTGCCGAGCAGGTGTCCGCATACTTCGAGGGGATCATCGCCGAGCGGCGCAGCGAGCCGAGGGATGACCTGGTGACCGCGCTGCTGGCGGCGGAGGAAGCGGGGGACCGGCTGACGCACGAGGAGATGCTGTCGGTGATGCGCCTGATCCTGGTGGCCGGGAACGAGACGACGCGGAACCTGATCGGCAACGGCGTGCTGGCACTGCTGAGGAATCCCGCGCAGCTCCAGCGTCTGCGGGAAGACCGCGGGCTGCTGGACTCGGCGGTGGACGAGCTTCTCCGGTACGACAGCCCCGTGCAGCTCGACGGGCGCGCGGCGAGGGAGGATGTCGAGGTCGGCGGCAAGCACATACGCGCGGGCGACGTGGTGATCTCCGTGCTCGGCGCGGCGAACCGCGATCCGGAGGCGTTCGACGATCCCGAGTCGCTGGACGTCGGCCGGCGCGGGAACAGCCACTTGTCGTTCGGCCGGGGCGTGCACTACTGCCTCGGGGGGCCGCTGGCGATCATGGAGGCGCGCATCGCGCTCGCTGCGCTGCTGGACCGGTATTCCTCGCTGCGGCTGGCCGTGGAGCCGGAGTACCGGGAGGGAGTGGCACTGCGCGGTGTCGAGCGGCTCTGGGTCGAGGTGGACTGAGTCGGCGTGGCGGCGCGTTCGGGCGGCGCTCTATAATCGCCGCAAATGGCGATTACCGTAGGGACGGGGCCGGACTCGTGGGGTGTCTGGTTTCCGTCGGACCCGAAGCAACCCCCTTGGGAGCAGTACCTGGACGAGGCGGCCGCGGCCGGCTACGAGTGGACGGAGCTGGGGCCGATCGGCTACCTGCCGACCGATACGAACGTGCTTCAGGCGGAGCTTGCGAAACGCTCCCTGAAGCTCTGTGGCGGTTTCATCATGCGTCACCTGGAGGACGAGGGAGTCGCCGACCTGGTGTTGGGCGACATCGACCACGTGTCCGGTCCGTTCAACCAGCTTGGCGCGCACTTCGTCGTCCTTATCGACGACGCATACACCAACCTGCAAACGGGTGAGCTGGAGCGTCCCAGGGAGCTGGACGACGCGTCGTGGGCGCGGCTGATCGAGACCGCCAATCGCGCCCAGGAGCGGGCTGCGAGCTACGGATTGCAGGTCGTGTACCACCCGCACGCCGATACGCACGTGGAGAACCACCGGCAGATGGAGCGCTTCCTGGCGGACGCCGATCCGTCGGTCATGCTCTGCCTGGACACCGGCCACGACGCCTACACCGGCGGCGATCCGATCGCCTTCTTCGAGAAGCACCACGAGCGCATCCCGTACCTGCACCTGAAGAGCATCCGCGGACACCTGCGCGAGCAGGTGCTGCGCGACGGCACTTCGTTCGCGACCGCGGTCGGGCAGGGGATGTTCTGCGAACCGTCGGAGGGCGAGGTCGACTTCGAGCGCCTGCGCGACGTCGCCCACCGGATCGGCTACGACGGCTTCGGGGTGGTGGAGCAGGACATGTATCCGCCGGCCCCGGGCGCGCCGTTTCCGATCGCCAAGCGGACCAGGGAGTACCTCCGGGACATCGGCCTGGGCTGAGCGCACGTCTCCTCCCGGCCGCGCGCTGTTGAGCGTGCCGCTCCCCGCATGGCATTCTGACGGTTCGCCCTGAGACCGGGGCGGACCAGCCAGGAGGTGCCGTTCGATGAGTTCGTGCGTGATGGAGGCGCGCTCGGTCAGCAGGAACTTCCACGTCGCGCAGAAGCCGACCGGCAGATTCAGCACGCTGCGGCACCTGGTCCGGCGCCGCTACCGGACGGTGCGGGCGGTGGACGGCGTGTCCTTCTCGATACGAGCCGGGGAGCGCGTGGCGGTGCTGGGCGCCAACGGTGCCGGCAAGACCACGCTGGTCAAGCTGATGTGCGGCCTGCTGCGCCCCACCTCCGGCCGCGTCGAGCTGCTCGGCACCGAGCCGATCCGGCGCCGGATTGCCGTGCGCCGACAGATGGGGCTGGTACTGGCCGGCCGGGTCCGGCTGTGGCCGGAGCTCACCGCGAACGACAACTTCGATCTGATGTACGCGCTGTACGGCCTGGATGCTTCCGAGCACGCCGGCCGTACGGCGCGGCTGGCCGACATGCTGGGGGTGGCCGGCGACCTCCGGACGCAGGTGCGGAAACTGTCGTACGGGACGCGCACCAAGCTGGAGCTGATGGCCGGGCTGCTGCACGCGCCGCGCGTCGTGTTCCTGGACGAGCCCACGGTAGGGGTGGACCAGCGGACGCGCGAGGCGCTGCACGACTTCCTGGGCAGCGCCAATCAGGACGGACTGGGACGTGACGCGGCGCTCGTGCTCACCTCGCACAACCTGGCCGACATCACCCGCATCGCCCGGCGCGTGCTGCTGATCAGGGAGGGCCGCCTGGTGCATGACGGGCTGCTCAGTGACGTGGTCGCGGCCGCGCGGGAGGCTGTGCGCATCAAGGTGAAGGGGCGGCGGCTGAACGATGCGCCGCCGCGCGATGCCCGCGTCATCCGGGACACGGCGGACGAGCTGGAGCTTGCCGTGCATCCGCAGGCGGTCCGCCGGGTGCTGGCGGCGGTCACCCGGACCCGCGACGTGCGGGACGTCCGTACCGACGTGCCGAGCGCCGAGGAGGCGCTCGACGAACTGTATCGGAACCTCGGATGAGCGGTCTGCGGAGCGTGGTCGCGGCGGCCCGCGCGACACCGCGCGTGACGTGGGGCCTGACGAAGGCGCTGATGACGCAGTCGATGACGTACCGGGCCGACTACCTGATCGGCATCGGCATGTCGCTGCTGCCGACGGTGATGCTCACCTTCGTCTGGTGGTCGATCCTGGGGTCGCGCGGCGGTGCGGAGCGCCTGGCCCTGCTGGCGTATTTCCTGGCGGCGGGGCTGGTCGAGCAGTTGACGGATACGGGCGAGTTTCAATATGGGCTGGCGGGTCGGATTCAGCAGGGCCAGGTCGAGTTGGAGGCGCTCACCGGCGCCCCGCTGGGGATCGTCTGGTTCGCAACGGCCGCCGGCATGCGGGCAGGTCAGATCATCGCCAAGGGTCCGGGGCTGGCGCTGCTGGCCGCGGGCGTGCTGCTCGCCGGCAACTGGCTGGGTGCCGGGCACCTGTGCTACGCGCTCCTGGCCCTCTGCGGAGCCTTCGTGGTGCGGTTCCTGCTCTCCGTGGCGGTGTCGGCGCTCTCGTTCTGGATCGACGACGTCGCAGGCGTCTACTTCACCATACAGTTGGCGGCAAGCGTGCTGTCCGGACGGCTGATCCCGCTCCACCTGCTCGGCGAGCGGGTGGAGGCGGCCATGGCGCTGACGCCGTTCTACTACCTGGTCTTCGCGCCGGCGACGCTGCTGGCGGGAGGCGCGCCCGAGCACTCCGTGCTCCTGGGCCAACTGGTGTGGACGGTGCTGCTGCTGGCCGCCGCCTGGGCGCTCACCCGCGCCGGCCTGCGCCGGTACGCGAATGTCGCGGCGTAGGATGCGGCGCATCACTGCGGCGGTGCTCAGGGCAAGCGTTCGCGCCGACACCGCGTATCGCGGCGCCTTCCTGGCGCGGGCCGGCGAGGGCATCGCCAGCCTTGCCCTGTCGATCGCGTTCTACGGCCTGATCTATACCTGGACCGACGGCATCGAAGGGTGGACGTATGCCCAGATCCTCACGCTCGCCGGCACCTTCGAGGTCGTCCGGGCGGTCGTTCAGGCCCTGTTCATCCGCAACCTGCCGCGCCTGCAGGACCGGATCCGCAACGGAGACCTGGACTACGACCTGATCGTGCCGGTCAGCACGCGGTTCCTGGTCTCCTGTCGCCGTCTGTCCGTGATGAGCGCGCTGCCCGCCGTCCTCGGCGTGGTTCTTGTGGCGACGGGAGCCTCCGCCGGGGCCGGCTGGCCTTCACCGGGGGGCGTGGCCGGCTATGTGGCCTTGCTGTTGCTGGCAGTGGTTGGCAACTACAGCCTGTGGTTCCTGGTGATGTGCCTGGCATTCTGGGTCGAGAAGGTGGACTGGCTGCAGATGCCCTATCTGGAGGCGCTGAACCTCGCGCGCTTTCCGCCGACGGTCCTGCCGGCCGCGGTGCGGGTGGCCGCGACCGTGCTGCTGCCCGCGGTGGTGAGCGCGGCGCTGCCGGCGTCGGTCCTCTGGGGCGGGCTCGGCTGGCACGTGGCCGGGTTCGCCGCCGGCGTGGCGGCCACCGCGCTTGCCTCCGCCCTGGTGTTTCGGCGCGGGTTGCTGCGCTACGAGGGTGGTACCGCCTGAAGCGTCCGAATCATGGCGCGCCGCTTTCTCGCGCCGGTCCGGCCGAACGGCGCTCGTCCCACACGAACGCAAGCAGGGCGACGGTGACGATTGCGGCGGCGGCGACCACGGACAGCGGAACCGGCTCACCCAACGTGAGCGCGGCCAGCACGATCACGCCAGGAGGAGTGAGCGCGGTGATGGTCCCGGCAGTCGCCGCCGACAGGCGCCGGAAGGCGGCGGTCATCAGCGCGTAGTTGGCCGCGGTGCCGATCACGCCCAGCGCCGCCAGAGCGGCGACCGCCTCGAGCGACACCGAGTCAGGCCGGCGGGCGAACGGCAGCAGGCAGAGGTTCACGGCGGAGGCGATCGCCAGGATCGGCACCGCGATCTTGAGCGCGCCGCCGCGTCCGGGCCCGGAGCCGCCGGCCAGCGCGCGGCTGGTCAGTCCGTAGATCCCGAACCCGACCGAGGCAGCCATCATCACGAAATTGCCGGCTCGGTAGGAAGACGCCGTGAGCTCGTCGAGGGCGCCGGGCGCGGCCAGCAGCATCCCGCCGCCGGCCATGACGCTGGTGATCGCCGCCAGCTTGATGGCGGACAGGCGCTCCCCGAGGATCCAGCGCGCCAGCAGGACCAGGGTGACGATCTGCACCTGGATGATCACCGTGCCCGCGCCGGCGGTGGTCAGGCTCATCCCCAGCGCGTAGAGCTGGTAGTTGACGCCCAGCGCGATGCCGCCCAGCAGGTGCCAGCCGCTGCAGGGCACCAGGTCGCGCAGGCGTCCCCCGCGCGCGCGGTGCAGCAGGGTCAGCAGCACCGCCGCCACCGGCAGCCGCGTCGCGGATATCAGGATCGGGTCGAAGGCGCGCAGCGCGACCTTGATCAGGATCGGGATCAGCATCCACACCACGGTCGCCGCCAGCATGGCGGCCACGCCGGTCCGCACGGCGCGGCGGTCGGCAGCTTCGGGCCGCGTCACGCGGCGCTCCGCGGTCGGCCGCGGAAACTGTCCAATGTGCTCGATGCGTAGTATGTTTGGACTGTTGCGGCTGCGGCTTCCGCCGGACGGCGGAGCGAACGGCCACCCCGCCCTGAATGAGAACGACTGACGGAACGACGGCGGGCGGGACCGCCTCCGCGCTGGCGCGGCCTGCCTTGACCGAGCGCCTGTACCACGCGGCGCGCTACCTGAGCCGCTCCTGGGAGCTGTACGTCTTCATCCTCCCGGCGGTCGTGCACATCTTCCTGTTCAAGTACCTGCCGATCTACGGCCTGAGCATCGCCTTCACCGACGGGTTCTCCCTGCGGACCGGGCGGTCGGCGCCCGAGTGGAACAACTTCGCGCACTTCGTGCGGTTCTTCGACTCCGCGTTCTTCGTGCCGGTCATCCGCAACACGGTCGTGATCGCCCTGTACAGCCTGGCGACGTGGCCGGTCGCGCTGGTGCTGGCGCTGATGATGAACGAGGCGCGCAACCGTCACTTCAAGAAAGCCGTGCAGATGGCCACTTACGCACCGTACTTCATCTCGACCGTGGTCGTCGTAAGCATGCTGACGGTGTTCCTGAGTCCGCGCATCGGCGTGATCAACTCGTTCATCAAGCTGCTCGGCGGGGAGGCGATCTTCTTCATGGCCAGCCCGTCGTGGGGCCCGACGCTGTTCGTGCTCTCCGAGCTCTGGCAGAATGCCGGGTTCGGAGCGATCATCTACCTGGCGGCGCTGTCGGCGGTCGACCCGCAGCTTCGCGAGGCGGCGTTCTGCGACGGCGCGCACAAGCTGCGCATCATCTGGCACGTCGACCTGCCCTGGATCACGCCCACCATCGTGATTCTTTTCATCATGCGGCTGGGCCAGCTTCTGACCATCGGCTTCGAGAAGGTCCTGCTCATGCAGAACCCCCTTACCATCGCGACCATGGAGGTGGTATCGACTTACGTGTACCGCGCGGGGATCCAGCAGGCGCAGTACGACTACGCTACCGCCGTGGGGCTGCTGGAGACCGTGGCCAATTTCGCGCTGCTGGTGATCGCCAACCGCCTGGCCCGGCACTTCGGCCAGACCTCCCTCTGGTAGCCCGTCCCGGTGGTAGACTTCCGCAGCAAGGCCGACCGCGTCACCGACGGGGTCAACGTCGCCCTCCTGGCGGTCATCCTGGCCGTGACGGTCTATCCCCTGTATTTCGTGGTCATCGCCTCGATCAGCGAGCCGACACTGGTCTCCGCCGGACACGTCTACCTGTGGCCGCGCGGGCTGAACGTCGAGGGGTACTCCTACATCTTCCGCACCCGCAACATCCTGCAGGGCTACCGCAACTCCGTCGTGTATGCCATCGGGCAGACGGCGGTATCGCTGGTGCTGACCATCCCCGCCGCCTACGCGCTGTCCCGCAAGGACCTGCGCGGCCGGGGACTGATCATGTTCTATTTCGTGTTCACCCTGTACTTCACCGGGGGCATCATCCCGTTCTACGTCGTGGTGCGGCGGCTGGGCCTGAACGATTCGGCGTGGGCGCTGATCCTGCCCAACGCCGTGAACGTCTTCAACCTGATCGTGGCGCGCACGTTCTTCGCGAGCAACGTGCCGGAGGAGTTGCTGGAGTCCGCGCAGATCGACGGGTGCACGAATTCCCGGTTCTTCGTCAGCGTCGCGCTGCCGCTCGCGCAGGCGATCGTCGCCATCATCGTGCTGTTCAACGTGGTGCAGAACTGGAACGCATTCTTCCACGCCCTGCTGTTCATCAACGACTCCGACAAGTACCCGCTGCAGCTCGTGCTCCGGCGGCTGCTTATCCTGAACGAGCTGTTGTCGGGGGGAGAGGGTCTGGAAAGTTATACCCCACAGGAGATCCAGCGGCGGCAGATCCTGGCCGACCTGCTGCGCTACGGCATCATCGTGGTGGCGATCGCGCCGCTGCTGATCCTCTATCCGTTCATTCAACGCCATTTCGTCAAGGGCATCATGGTCGGCTCGATCAAGGGATGACGCCGACCGCCATGCCCGTTCAGCCGCTTGTGAGCGGCCCCTTCGGGGCGGTTCGCTGCGCTCACGGGTCCCGAGTGAAGGGACCCGATTTCATCAAGGAGGGTGCTATGAAGAAGGCACTCGTTTCGTTTCTGGGGATCGCCATGCTGGTTACCGGCATGCTGGTGAGCCCCGCGTTCCTGTTCGCCGCCGGCGAAGAGGAGACCATGAGCTCCGCCGAGCTCACCGAGCCGGGGGTGTTCCCGGTGCAGCCGGGCATCACCCTGCAGGCAGGGTGGAACTCCGGCCGGTGGGGCAGCGCAGAGGAGAACCTCTGGGCGCAGAGCTGGGCGGAGCCCACCGGGGTGACGCTCGAGTTCGTGGAGATGGAGAACGAGGAGAAGATCACGATCGTGTTCTCCGCCGACGACTATCCCGACCTGATGCTGGGGACCGCCGGTCTGGAGAAGAATCTCATCGCCCGGCTGTTGCAGGAGGGCGTCGTCGCCGACCTGCGGCCCTACCTGTTTCAGGGCTACACCCCCAATCTGGACCAGATCTTCACCGAGAAGCCGGAGTCGCTGGCCTACATGCTCAATCCGGAGGGCAAGCTGTCGAACCTGGCGCGCTTTCAGTTTCAGGAATCGCACTACCTGGAACAGAACTACATGATCAACCGGAAGTGGCTCGACGCCCTCGGACTGGACGTTCCCACGACCACCGACGAGCTGCGCGACGTGCTGATCGCGTTCCGTGACAACGATGCCAACGGGAACGGAGACGCGGACGACGAACTGCCGTTCGGCTACATGGCCACCGACGGCTACGCCCAGCACCTGCGCTCGATGTACGGCATCTGGGGCATGCCCACCAAGAACGGCATCGCCATCACGGACGGCACGGCGTACTTCGCCCCGATCACCGACGCCTATCGCGAGATGGTCACCTACTTCGCGGATCTGTACAGCGAGGGGCTGATCGATCCGGAGAGCTTTACCCAGTCGCGGGCGGACTTCGACGCCAAGGTCGACGATCCGGCCGGCAACGTGTACGGATTCATCATCGCGGTGCGCGGCTACCAGGGCACCGACGGCCGCGCCGAGTTCGAGTCGATACCGCCGTTCCGCGCCCCGGGCCATGAACCCGAGATCTGGGTCCATCCCGGCCGGCTGGCGATCAAGCACGTCTGGTTCATGACCGACGTGAACCCGTATCCCGAGCACACGATGGCGTGGGTCGACCGCTTCTATACGCTCGAGAACAGCGTGCAGAGCATGTTCGGCATCGCTCCCGAGGGGGTGAAGCTGATCGACGGCGTGTGGACGCCGCAGGAGATCCCCGCGGAACGGCGGCAGAAGATCTCCACCGTCGGAGCGATCCCCGCACTCTTCCGGGCCGAGGACTACGGCGTGCGGCTGGCGATGGACGCCAGCTCGCAGTTGCTGTACGACGCCTACTACGCTCACTACATCGATTACAAGGCGGCCGAGCAGTGGGTGCGCCCGGAGTTCACGGACTCGGAGCAGACCGAGGTCAACGAGCTGCGGACCGACATCAACACGCTCTGGCAGAGCAATGAAGCCCGCTGGATCACCGGCGCCGGCGACATCGACAAGGAGTGGGACGGCTACGTCGAGCAGATGAAGTCCATGAAGATCGACCGCTACGTGGAGCTGCACCAGGCGGCGCACACGCGGTTCGCAAGCGAGATCGGCGACCGCCGCTGATCGATCCTCGAACCATTCGGACCGTGACCGGGGGCGGATGCCGAGACGGCGTCGCCGCTCCCGGTCGCGGATCCACCCCTACGGAGTGAAACCATGAAAGCGAACACCATGAAGCGCTCGATGCAGGCGGGATCGCCCGTGGTCGGCGCGGAGATCGGACTGGGCTGCCCGGTGGCAGGCGAGATGTTCTCCCTGGCCGGGTTCGACTTCGTGCAGGTGGACATGCAGCACGGCGTCTGGACGGACGACACCGCCCAACAGGCCTTTCACCATATCTGCGCGGGGCCGGCGACGCCGTCGGTGCGCGTGGTCGGCAACGACTACGCCGCGATCGGGCGCATACTCGACCGGGGGGCGCTCACCGTGATCGTACCCATGGTCAATTCGGCCGAGGAGGCCCGCGCCGCCGCGCAGGCAGTACGATATCCGCCGCGTGGCGGACGTTCTCTCGGCGGCAGGCCGGGCTGTCTGAGCTACGGTGCGGACTACGCGGAAGCCGTCGACGACGAGATCTGCCTGATGGTGCAGATCGAGACCGGGGAGGCCGTGCGCGCGGCACGCGAGATCCTCGCCGTCGACGGCGTGGACGGCTGCATGATCGGGCCGAGCGATTTGGCCAAGTCCCTCGACCCCGGCGTGAGTGAGGAAGAGCAGTCCCGCATGCAGCTCGAGGTCCGCGACATCTGTCTGGAGCTGGGCCGGTTTCCCGGGATTGCCACCGGCGGCGCAGGGGCCGAGCGGCACCTGCGGGAAGGTTTCCTGTTCGTGCTGGCCACGGGAGACTTCGGGATCCTCGCCGAGGGTGCAGCCACGTCGCGGAGCTGGCTCGACGACGTGCGCGCCTCGCTCTGAGGCGGTTATGTCATCAAGCCTCGTCGCGAGGAGGTGCGCAGGCGCTACTGCCCGTTGAGCGTGATCTTGCGCAGGCGCAGCGATCTTGGAGTCGCCTCCACCATCTCGTCGTCGCGGATGAATTGCAGCCCGGCCTCCAGGGCAAAGGGCGTGACGGGAGCGAGGGTTACCGCGTCGTCCTTCCCGGCGGCGCGCATGTTGGTCAGCTTCTTGATCTTGCACATGTTCACATAGAGGTCGTTGCCGCGATTGTGCTCGCCGACGATCATTCCCGCGTAGACCGGATCTCCCGGGCGTACGAACATCCTGCCGCGCGGCTCCAGATTGGAGATTGCGTACGGCACCGCCGCGCCTTGCCGATCGCAGACCAGCGAGCCGGTGGGCCGCGGGCTGAAGTCACCCTGGTACGGATCGTATCCGGCCAGGTACGAGTTCATGATGCCGGTGCCGCGTGTATCGGTGAGGAACTCGGGACGGTAGCCGATCAGCCCACGGGTCGGGATGCGGAACTGCAGTTGAACTCTTCCCGTCGCGTGGTTGGACAATCCCTGCAGGCGACCCTTCCGGCGCACCAGCTTCTCGGTGACGATGCCGGTGTAGGCGTCGCCACAGTCGACGGTGAGATGCTCGATCGGCTCCAGGCGATTGCCGTTCTCCATGCGAAAGATCACCTGTGGCCGGCCGACGCACAGCTCGAACCCTTCGCGGCGCATCGTCTCGATGAGGATGGCGAGCTGGAACTCGCCGCGCCCCTTGACCAGCAGGCTGTCGTCACCCTCGACCTCTTCGATTTCGATGGAGACGTTCTGCAGCGTCTCGCGGTGCAGGCGGTCGCGAATCTTGCTCATCTGCACGATGCTGCCTTCCTTGCCCGCAAACGGGGAGGTGTTCTTGGCAAAGCGCATCGATACCGTCGGCTCGTCCACCACGAGGCGGGGCAACGGCACGGGCGCGTCAGCAGTGCAAACGGTATCGCCGATGTGGATCTCGTCGATCCCCGACAGCACCGCGATGTCGCCGGCCTCCGCCGACTCGGCGCTCACCAGCGACACGCCCTCGTACATCTGGATGCGGGTTACGCGCAGCGACTGTTCCGTATCGGTGCCGATTCGGGTGAGTCGATCGCGCGACGCCACCCGCCCCGTGTGGATCTTGCCGATCGCGAGTCGTCCCAGGTGGTCGGCGTACCCCAAGTCGGAGACCAGCATACGGAACGGCTGGGTGGGATCCGCAACCGGCGCCGGGACTTCGCGGACGATGGCATCGAGCAGCGCGTCCAGGTGCTGCTCCGGCCCATCGACGGCGGTCTTGGCGACGCCGTCCCGGCCGGCCGCGTAGAGGATGGGCAGATCGAGCTGGTCCTCATGGGCGTCGAGGTCGATCAGCAGTGCCAGGACCTCGTCCACCACCTCCGCCGGCCGCGCGTCGGGCCGGTCGATCTTGTTGATGACGAGGATCAGGTGGAGGCCGAGCTTGAGCGCCTTGCCGAGCACGAAGCGGGTCTGCGGCAGCGGGCCCTCGGCCGCATCCACCAGCACGATGGCGCCGTCGACCATCGAAAGCGCCCGCTCCACCTCGCCGCCGAAGTCGGCGTGCCCCGGTGTGTCGACGATGTTGATCTTGATGCCGCGCCAGCGCACGGCGCAGTTCTTGGCGGTGATGGTGATGCCGCGTTCCCGCTCCAGGTCCATGCGATCCATCACGCGTTCGGCGACGATCTGTCCCTTCCGGAACATCCCGCAACGGCGGAACATCGCGTCCACGAGCGTGGTCTTGCCGTGGTCGACGTGGGCGATGATCGCGGCGTTGCGAATCTGGTCGTTGCGGAATTGCTGGTCCATGCGTTGGGCACGAATGTGCTAACCGCGGCAGCTCTTCGCCAAGCCCGGTCGCAGCAGTGAGCAGCGGCGGCTTTGAGATCGACCGGGATTTACCGTCCCGTCACCCCGGGCGGCCGGGCCGGGAGTCGATCGGGATCTGAGCGCGCTCGGCCGCTGCGCGGTCGAACGCCGCCATTACCTCAAGCACGTGTTGCGCGAGCTCGCCGCTGCATCGATGCGGCGTCCCGGAGCGCAGCCCGATGCACATGTCCGCCAGCCCGATGCTGCGCGCGTTCTCGGTCGGTCCGGCGCCCAGCGGCACTTCCGTCCACTCGCCGCCGGGATCGGCCACCGCAACCGGTCCGCCGAAGCCGTTGGGATCCGGCGCGGAGATGCTGCCCTCGGTTCCGTACAGCTCCAGGCACGGATGGGCGTGCCGCCACACGTCGAAGCTCATGGCGATGGTGGCGATGCAGCCGCTTGCGAACTCCAGCGTGCCGGACAGGTGGGTGTCGACCTGCACGGGCACGACCGCGCCGGCGTTCGGCCCCGAGCCCACGGTGCGGGTCTCGAACGCCCGTCCGGTCATGGCCGTGACCGCCCGCACCGGACCCAGGGCATGCACGAGCGCGGTCAGGTAGTAGGGCCCCATGTCGAAGTGAGGCCCACCGCCCGACTCGTAGAAAAACGCGGGACTGGGGTGCCATCTCTCGTGCCCGGGGCTCATCCAGATCGCCGATGCCGCCACGACGCGGCCGATGCGCCCGGCGTCGAGCAGCGCGCGTACCGTCTGCTGGCCAGCGCCCAGGAACGTGTCGGGCGCGCTGCCGACACGCAGGCCGCGTTCGCGCGCCGCGGCCAGCACCTCCGCGCCGGCCTTCGGGTCCACGGCAAAGGGCTTCTCGCAGTAGGTGTGCTTGCCGGCCCGGATCGCCGCCAGGTTCAAGGCGGAGTGCGCGCCCGGCACGGTCAGGTTGAGGATCGCCTCGATGTCGTCACGCGCGAGAAGCGCATCGACGCCCATCGCCTGCAGCCCGAACTCGGCGCTGACGCGTTCGGCGGCCGCATGGTCGATGTCCGCGCACGCGACCATGTCCAGGACCGGCAAGTCCCGTGCCGCCGTGAGGTATGCGGCGCTGATCTTCCCGCAGCCGATCAGTCCGATGCGTACCGGTTCCACGTGTGGTCCAGGATCGCTAGAGGTCGCCGACCGCCCACAGGAAGCCGCGACGCATCAACTCCAGCGGAGCCGGGGCGGCGATGACGTCAGCGTGGTGGCCGAGCGAATTGTAGAACACGCGCCCGGCGCCCCAGCGCTTGGTCCATACCACCGGCATGTCCACGACGCCGTTGGCGGCGTGCGGGCCGTCGGCGACCGGGAAGCGCGTCGTGGCAAGCACCTCCACGGCCGGGTCCACGTGCAGGTAGTACTGCTCGGAGCAGACCGCGAAGTCTGCGATCCCGTCGGTGATGCCGCTGGACGAGGCGCGGACGTTGACGGTGTATTCGACTCCGTCCCCTCCGGGATGATCGACCCAGTTGCCGCCGGTGATGAATTGCCACAACGTGGAGTCACGAAAGGCGTCGCACATGCCGCCGTGGCAGCCGGCCATGCCGACGCCTCGGGCCACGGCCTTGGAAACCGCCTCGACCTGCTCCCTGCCGATGGTCCCCATGGTCCAGATCGGCACCAGCAGGTCGATCCGTCCCATGAGTGCCCGGTCGTCCAGGGACTCGAGGCGGTCGGAGACGGTGACGGCAAAGCCCTCGTCTTCGAGGACCTGCCGGAACACCTCGCTCACCTTGCCGGGCTCGTGGCCGTCCCAGCCGCCCTGCAGCACCAGCGCTTCGCGCTTCGCTGCGGCGGTCACGTGAGCGCCTTGCAGGTCTTGCCCCTGTCGCGACGCATCAGCCAGACTGCGAAACCAGTATGGGTACGAATGAGCTCGAAGTGATCGTCGATCGGCGTTGCCTGGTGGGGGAGGGAGCCATCTGGGACTCTCGCCGCCGGCATCTCCTGTGGGTGGATATCCTGGGTCATCTGCTGTTCATCCACGACCCGGCCACAGGCGAGAACCGCGAGATCAACCTGCTGCAGGCCGTCGGCACCGTTGTACCACGGACGGCGGGCGGTGTCGTGGTCGCCCTGCACAACGGCTTCGCATTTCTCGACCTGGAGAGCGAGCGGATGACGCCCATTGCCGACCCGGAGGCCGACATCCCCGGAAACCGCTTCAACGACGGCAAGTGCGACCCGGCCGGGCGGCTGTGGGCCGGCACCATGGCTTTCGACGGTATGCGCGAGCGGGAGCAGGGATCGCTGTACTGCCTGGACACCGACGGCACGGTCAGCTGGAAGCTCGGCCGCATCAGCATCTCCAACGGCATCGTCTGGAGCGCGGACGCGCGCACCATGTACTACATCGACACGGTCAAGAACGACGTGCGCGCCTTCGATTACGACCTGGACACCGGGGCGATCGCCAACGAGCGGGTGACGTGCCGCCACGACGGGGAAGGCCACTTCGACGGCATGACCCTGGATGAGGAAGGCATGGTCTGGATCGCCATCTTCGGAGGCGGCGCGGTAAAGCGCTACAACCCGGAGACCGGCGAGCACCTGGCCACCATCGAGTTGCCGGTGAGTTGCGTGACCTCGTGCGCGTTCGGGGGGCCGGAGCTCGATCAGCTCTACATCACCTCCGCTTCGTACCGGCTGACGGCCGCCGAGCTGGCCGAGCAGCCGCTGGCCGGATCGCTTTTCCGGGCCGTCCCGGGCGTGCGCGGCGTGCCGGCCTTCGAGTACGCGGGGTGACGGACATGACAGATCCCATCATCACCTCCCTGGAGCTGATCGACTTCTCCTACGAGCAGCGCGAGCTGGGAACCGACTACCACATGTTTAACCAGGTATACGTGCCGGGGGCGCGTCTGCAGGCCGGAGGCACGATCCTGGCGGTCCACACCGACGCCGGCATCTCCGGGTTCTGTGCCGGGATCGCGCCCGTGGACGTGGCCGTGCTCCCTCGCATCTGGCCGTTCCTCAAGGGCCGGAACGCCCTGGAGCGTGAGTTCATCTACGACGAGATCAAGCGCGCCCAGCGCCAGAACGCCCGCATCGGCGTGGCGCCGGTGGACGTCGCACTCTGGGACCTGGCCGGGCGGCTACTGGAGCAGCCGATCTACCGATTGCTCGGCGGGTGGAAGACGTCGGTGCCCTGTTACGCCTCGACCTACCACGGCGACGAGAACGGCGGCCTCGACAGCCCGCAGGCGTTCGCGGACTTCGCCGTGCAGTGCCGGGACATGGGCTACCCGGCGTTCAAGATCCACGGCTGGGGGCAGGGGCCGGTGAGCCGCGAGGTGGACAACGTGCTGGCGGTGCGGCGCGCCGTCGGCGACGAGATGGACCTGATGCTCGACCCCGCCTGCGAGCTGCGCACCTTCGCGGACGCGGTCAAGGTCGGCCACGCCTGCGACGACGCCCGCTACTACTGGTATGAGGATCCGTTCCGTGACGGCGGCATCTCGCAATTCGCGCACCGCAAGCTGCGGCAGCTCATCCGTACGCCGCTGCTGATGACCGAGCACGTCCGTACCCTCGAGCCGCACATCGACTTCGCCTTGGCCGACGCCACCGATTTCGTGCGCGGCGACGTGGGCTATGACGGCATCACCGGCGTGGTGAAGCTCGCGCACGCCGCCGAGGCGCTTGGCATCGACATAGAGTTCCACGGGCCCGGCCCCGCGCAGCGGCAGTGCATGGCGGCCATCCGCAACACCAACTACTACGAGCTGGGGCTCGTTCATCCCAAGGTGCCGACGGCCCGGAATGCCGGGTTGTACGCCGACTACTCGGACGCGCTCGACGCCATCGACGACCGGGGCCACGTGCCGGTGCCGACCGGCCCCGGCCTGGGCGTGGAGATCGACTGGGACTGGGTGCGCGCGCACGAGAGCGGGCGGCGCGTCCTGGACTGATCAGTAGCACGCACCCATCGGGAACCTGAAGAACACCTTCTGGCCGCGTTCGAGAAAGGCGGGGGCATCGACCGGGTACTCCACGCTGCAGAGAATTCCGCGCCGGTGCTCCGCGTAGTCGACGAACCGTTTCGTCAGCGAGGCATCTCCGTATTCCCTGGTGATGGCGCGCCCGGTACGGCTGCAGCCCTTCTGCTGCAGGTGCTGGATCAGCGTCGCGATGGGGGTGCGCGGCAGTTCGGCGGCGTCCGCGGGAGCGATCGCGAAATAGGTGTTGAGGGGCACCTCGGAGATGCAGTAATCGGCGCCGTCATCCCGGTCGATGACGACGTTCGCTCCAAGCAGCTCGGGGGTGATCCTCACCCCGAGACTCCGGGTCAACAGGTGACATTCGTACGAGGAAACGGCGAAGATCTGGCGCCGGTTCACGATGGCCGTGCCGGTCTCCTTGTAGAGCGGTGCTTCCCGCCCGGTGGAGGGTCTGGTGAGGCCGCGGTGACGGTCTCCCGCGATGCCGTGACAGTCGACGGCGAGCCGGTCGACCTGTTGCGTGACCGAATGGCCACCGGGATTGCTTGCCATGTCCTGGTCGTCGTTCGGCGCCAGAACGGCGCGGATGACGCCGACTTCAGGGATGTTGGCCGTCTCCCACTTGTGCAGGTTCGCCCGTTGCTGCGCGATGAAGTCGGCCAGATCGTCATGAAAGAGCATCAGTCGTCCACTTCGGGGAGGTGGCAGCGGGCTGCCTCGGTGCCGTGCGCCAGGGTGACTTCCGGACGCCACCGGAATCTGCCGAGCGCGGGGTTGTCCACGCCCGTGGCCGCGTCAGCGATCAGTCCACCGAGCACCGGCGCGAACTTGAATCCGTGGCCGCTGCCGCCGCCGGCGACGGTCAGTCCGACCCGTTCCGGGTCGCGTGCGATCCAGAAATCCTCGTCTTGCGTGTCGGCGTACAGGCACAGGCGCGTGTACACCACGGGGGCGTCGGCCAAGGCCGGAAAGGTGTCGTAAAGAAACCGGCGGAGGCGTGTTTCCGTTCCGGCGGCGAGGTGGCGCGGAGCGTCGGGGTCGATCGGTCGGCCGAGCGCGTGGGAGCCGATCTTGACCACGCCCTGTGGGTTGACCGGAAAGCCGTAGTAGCCGGTGCGCGCCACGTCGGCCGTGAACGTCGGGAACCGCTCAGCCTGGAACAGGGCGGGGTCGGCGGGACGCAGGTGGAACACCGGGTGGCCGCTCGCGCGAATCGCTCCCGAGACCGGTGGGTACAAGGTGCCCGCCCAAGCGCCGGTGGCCAGCACCACGGCGTCGGCTTCAAGGTCCTGGCCCTGGTCGGTGCGCACGCCGCGGACGCCGCCGGCTCGTTCGATCAGCGCCGTCATCCGGGTGCCCTCGCGCACCGTGACTCCCTCGCCAAACGCCCGCCGCGCGAGCGCAGCGACTACCTTGCCACTCTGCGCGTAGCCGCCCTTGTGATGGTAGAAGCCGTCGACGAAGCGGCCGGTGCTCCACGCGGGGTAGCGGTTGGTAATGGTAGCCGCGTCCATGCGCTCGGGCCGGTGGGAACGGTCCAGGAGCGTGCGGTAGCTGTCGTGCTCGAAGCCGCCGGGCGCCATCGGATCGCGGGTGACCATCAGCACGCCGCTCTCGTGGTAGAGCGGCCCGGTGCCGTCCGCCGCCCAGCGCTCGTTCCAGCGCAGCCAGCCGGCGTGAGCTTCCTCCATGAGCGCCATGTAGTCCCGGTCGGGGCCGTACTCCATGCGTACGACCTTGCTGATGTCGGTGCTGGCGGCCAGTGGCGCCGGGATCGGGCCCGGGTCGAGCAGGGTCACCGCGTGGCCGCGGGCGCGCAGCTCCAGTGCCGCGGTGACGCCGAAGATGCCGGCGCCGACGACGATGAACCGGTCCGCCATTCCGTGGCAGCATGCCACGAACGCGAGCGATGCGAGTGATCGACAGGTCGGGGGATGTCTCCTCAGGGAGCGAGGAGGCTGCGCTCCCACGACCCGTCCTCCGCACGGCGGTACTCCACGCGCCGGTGCAGCCGGTCCGGGCGTTCCTCCCAGAAGACGAACCGGTCCGGGAGCAGGCGGTAGCCTCCCCAGCGCGCCGGCCGCGGAATGTTGCCGTCGCGGACGTGTTGATCGAGGGCCAGAACGACGGTGTGGAGGCTCTCCCACGGTCCGTCGATTCGCGTCCCCTGGCGAAACGCCGCGATGGCAATCTGCGCATCGCGCGGCCGCTCGCGAAACGCCTCGTCGTCCTCGGCCGCCGACGTCTCCTCGACTCGACCGCCCACGCGGACCTGCCGGGCGAGCTCCCGCCAGTAGCCCAGCAGCACCGCGCGCGGATTGGCGCGGAGCTGCTCGCCCTTGGCGCTCTTGCGGTCGGTGAAGAACACGAAGCCGTCGCGTCCGGATCCGCGCACCATCACCATGCGGGCATCGGGCACGCCGTCGGCGTCCGCGGTCGCCAGCGCCATCGCCTGCGGCAGCACCGCGCCGGCAGCGCGCGCGTCGGCCAGCCAGCGGTCGAACAGTTCGAACGGATCGGCGGCGGTCATCGGAGCTCGGCCCCATGATCGCCAATTGGGCCGGAAATGTCCGCTTCCAGCCGCGGCGCCTGCACCGGCCGCGGAGCATGGACGAGTTGCGGCAGGCTCTGGACGGGCATGACCGCGTGCGGGCCGTGGGATCCGCCCATTCGTTCAACCGCGTGGCGGACACCGAAGGAGTGCTGATCGACCTCGCGGGGATGCCTCGCGGCCTTGATGTCGACAGCGCCGGCCGACGGGCGCGCGTGAGCGGCGGCTGTACTTACGGCGAGCTCTGTCCGCGGCTGCACGAGGCCGGATGGGCGCTCGACAACCTGGCCTCGCTGCCGCACGTCAGCGTGGCCGGCGCCTGCGCGACCGCCACGCACGGCTCGGGGCGGCGCCTGGGCTGCCTTGCCGCGCAGATCGAGGAGGTCGAACTGCTCACCGCAGACGGGGAAGTGGTGACGGTGGCGCAGGGCGACGAGCGCTTCCCGGCTGCCGCCGTGAGCCTGGGCGCGTTGGGGATCGTGACCGCGCTCACGCTCCGGGTCCAGCCTGCCTTCTCGATGATCCAGCACGTTCACGAGCGCGTCCCGCTGGACGTGATTGCCGCCGAGCTGGAGGCGACGATGACGCGCGCCTACAGCGTCTGCCTGTTCACGGCCTGGGAGGACCGGCCGCATGCCGACGCCTGGGTGAAGCGAGTCGTCACCGACGAAGCTCAGGACCTGGAGGCGGAGCCTCTGTTCGGCATACCGGCCACCTCGCGCGATCGCCATCCTCAGCCGGAGGGCTCCGCCGATGCCTGCACCAGGCAGCGCACCGTGGGACCGTGGCACCTGCGGCTGCCGCACTTCCGGCCTGACCGGACTCCCGCTTCCGGCGACGAGTTGCAGACCGAGTACTTCGTGCCGTGGGAGCACGCGCCGGCCGCGATTGACACGGTCGCCGGCCTGGGTGCCCACATCAGGCCGGCGCTGCTGCTGACCGAGATCCGCGCCGTGGCTGCCGACCGGCTGTGGCTGAGCCCCTTCCACGGGCGCGACTCGCTGGCCATCCACTTCTCCTGGCGTAACGACTGGGAGGCGGTGCGGGCGGTGCTTCCGCGCCTGGAAGAGGCGCTCGCTCCCTACCGCGCGCGCCCGCACTGGGGCAAGCTGTTCACGTATCCGCGCGAGTACCTGGAGCAGGTCTACGGAGCGTCGATGCAGCGCTTCCGCGACGCCGCCCGGGCGCTCGACCCGCGGGGCCGGTTCCGCAACGCGTTCCTGGACCGCTGGGTATTCGACGGCTGAGCCGACCGATCGGCCGCGTCGTGATCTACGCAACGGGCCTGCCGGCACGCAGCGCGTTCTCGATCCACGGCCACATGATCGAGCCATAGAACCGGTGACCCTCCGGTCCGTACTCGTGCTCGTAGTGATCGCCACACCCGGCAACCGCGTAGATGGCGCGAAGCCGCGACACGGCGTGGTCGACCTCCGTTACCGGGTGCAGCGCGTCATGCAGGCCGTTGACGGTCAGGAGCATCCGCGGGGCGATCATGCCCGCGACGTCCCAGTACTCGCCGAAGGTGAGCATCCCCGGGACCACGTTGCAGGGGCAGTGGCGCATGGTGCCGCGTGGACTGATGTAGTTGTTGAACGCGCAGCAGGGTACGGCCACGTCGATGCGCTCGTCGCACGCCGCGGCATGGAGCGTGGCCATGCCGCCGCCGGAATTGCCGAGCATGAGCACGCTGCCGTCGGCCACCTCGGGTAGCGCGAGAGCCCAGTCGATCAGGCGAATCAGGTCCCAGACCCGCTCGCCGATCAAGGTACGCCCCGCAAGCGCGGCCTGCCATGCGTGGCACCGGCAGTCGCGGCCGACCTTGCCGGCAATGTCCCGTATGCGATAGCTCGCCGGGTTGTTCCCCATGCCGCGCGTGGCGGGAGCAATCGTCAGGAATCCCCGCTTCGCCGCCTGCACGGCGACGTCCTGATCCGTACGCTCGATCTTCTTCCTGGCCGCGATGGTGTCCCAGACGCCGGCGTATTCGTCTCCGTTCTCGTGGCCGTGCGGAGTCAGGGCGAGGGGGAACGGGCCCATCCCGTCCGGCTTCAGGATCCAGAACCGTACCCATACGTCCGGCTCGGTCTGCATGCGTCCCGTTCCCCTGGTGTATCCGTCGAGCTGTTCCGTGTGCTGGCTCAACTCGACCGAGACGGCATCCTGTCCGGCCGAGTCGGCGATGCTCTCGAGGCCGAGCAGCTCCAGGAGCCTGGATCTCGCCGCCCGCTGCCATGCCTCGAACTCGGCCGGATTGCGAGCACGGCATGCGTGCGCGCGGCGCTCCTCTCCGTACAACCGCGACAGATACGATCGTACCTCGCCGGGGTGCTCTACTATCCGACTCGTCTCCTGCCGCGGGCCGGTCATCGGCACGATGATATAGAGTCCGAGGATGGATATCCGCCAGGAGATGACGTTCGACGGCAGGAGTTATCCGGGATGGGCCTGGCCCGTCGCGGCTGATGGAGTCGAGGTCGTGCCCGGCGGAGCAGTCCTGCGCTCCACTGGTGACGAAGCAGTATCGGTGGGGGCCGCGGATGTCCATACCTGGAACGGCGACGCCATCGAAATCACGTTCCGGCCGCAAGGCGATGCGCGCGGCACGCTGGAGTTCGGGTACTTCGGCGGGGCGGAGCGCGCCGTCGCGGTGGTGGACTTCGCCGCGTCGACGCTCGCCCTGTGGACCAGCGACTGGCGCCTTGATCAGCCGGTCGCCTCCATCAAGATCGACATCGCCCTGGATCGGGACCACGTGCTGCGCCTGCGCAAGACCGACGGCGGCGGCAACCTGATCGGATTGTCGGACCTGGAGCTGTTCTGGGACGGGCGGAGCGTGATTCGTGAACCGGATCAGGACGTGCTTCCCGAGATGGGGGTGCGACTGGCGGTCTGCAACCAGACGATCCTGGCGCGCCGCTTCGTGCTCTACGGAGAGCAGCCTCCCGTATCGGAGCACCTCCACGTCGGCGGCTACCAAGTGCTCAACCAGCGTTCCATCGAAAGGAACCTGCAGGCCATCTGCCGGGGTGCGCGGCAGGCGGCCGAGATGGGGATCCAGCTTCTGGTGACTCCCGAGACAAGCCTGACCGGCCTGTTCGCCGAGCACGCAGTGACGCAGAACCCCGAGCCCGTGCAAGAAGCGGAGGGCAGGCTGCGGAGGTTCCTTGCCGCGCTTCCCGACGCCCCGTTTCTGGTGGTGGGGCTACCCGTCTGGGAGCGGGATCCGGAGCACCCCGACCGCGTGATTCGCTACAACGTGTCGCGCGTCTACGACCCTGACGGCGGGATTCTCACCGACTGCCCCAAGGTCCACTCCTGCGAGGTCGACTTCTGGCACGGTCGGAGCCTGAACGAGTTCGACGTTCACGGCGTGCCCGTCAGCCTCCACGTCTGTCACGACGCGCGCTACCCGGATACCTGGACGCTTCCGGTCATGTTCGGAGCCCGCCTGATCCTCCATCCTTCCAACGGCGGCAAGCAGCGGGGCAGCGTGGATGGCCTGGAGCGCATGGCCCACGCGGCCGTGACCTCCAGTCATGCCTTCTATCTCCACGTGAATGGGGGAGGCGGCAGCTACCTGGTGAGTCCCCACAAATACGACAATCTGCTCGCCACGAGCCTGGAGTCCAGGCGCGACAACCCGGCGTTCCCGATGGTCGGCGAGCCGGTCGAGTGTCTGCTGCACGCCAACCTGCGAATCCACGATTCGTTCGGGTACTGGCCGGTCCGCTCCTTCCGGGTGTCCGAGGCATCCGCTCGCGCCTACGTCGACCTGTACCGGGCGCGCGGCGGATCAAGGCCAACTCCGGCCGACCCATAGTGGCGGCGGCCTGGACAGGCGTCGGCAATAATGAAGCCGCACATCAGCAAATGCCCGACGTTCACCGATTGCGCGGTCATAGCAGCCGTGCTTGCCTTTGATCGTGGAGGATAGGCAACGGTTTTAGCAAGGTAGAACCTACGGGGGGATGCCGCCACGGGCTTGCGAGACGAACCACAATCGTTTCTGGACCCGCCCCGGAAGTGGACGGCACAGGGGAGAAACACCCATGAAGAGAGTCACCATGATTCCTGTCGTGCTGCTGATATTTGGCGCAGACGCCGGACAGATCACGTGTTCCGTCGTGAAGACCTGCGCCTGAGCATCCGCTCGCTGCTCGGCCGGCCGGCCGAGTCTCTCTTGCTCGTCGTGGGAGTGACCGTTGTCGTCGCCGCGACGGTGATCGGCGTCACTCTGGCAGCCACGGCGTCAGCGACGCTGGAACGAGTGCTGTCATCGCGCTACTTCCGCGAGATCGTCGTCACCGCGGCGGTCGGAAGCTGGGACGCCCCGGCGTGGAAGACCCTCCCCAGCAACGTGGAGCTGAGCATCGAAGACCTGGAGCGAGCTCGCTCCGCGACGCAGGCGGTGCAGTACGCCTACCTGAACGAGTGGAGCAGCTTCCGTCTCAAGACGGTTGGCGGCGTGGCGCCGCAGCACGAGCATGTCGACGGAAGGAGAGTGACTCCCGAGTTCTTCGCGGCCAGCGAGCTGCCGGCCGCGGCCGGCAGCCTGTTCACCGCTGCCGACATGGCCCGCGGCGAGCCCGTCATGGTCGTGGGGGCGACACTTGGCGCGACGCTGTTCGAGGACGGAGTGGCCCTGGGCCGCACCGTGATTGCCGACCTGCGGAGCTATCGCATCATCGGCGTGCTGGAACGGACTTACACACATGCTGACGAGGAGGCGTTCGTTCCGGCGGGTTCCCTGAGGGAGAATTACGAGTCCTCGGGCGAAATCATCGTCTATTACGGTCGCGATGTGCCCTCCCTGCACTTCACGGTGGCCGACCCCGCCCTGCTGGATGATGCGCTCGCACAGCTTGGCGCGTACTTCGATGCCGTCTACGGAGACGATCTCCTGGACATCGCTGATCCGCGGGCGATCGCCGGGGATATCTCGGACGCCTACGGGCAGATGGTGAAGGTCATACTCTTCATGGCGGTATCGGCGCTGCTGATCGCCGCGCTGAACCTTTCGGCCATCTTTGCCAACCGAGCGCTGCGCAGGAGGCGTTCCGCCGGCATCCTCAAGGCGATGGGAGCCGCCCGCACACGGGTATGCGCCGTCTTCCTGCTGGACGCGCTCGTGGTCGGGGCGATCGGGAGCGCGATCGGCACTGGCGGTCTGGCGGTGCTGGCGCGCCTGCTGGAGCGGGGGGGCACGCCGCGGGAGCTCGGCTTCTCGGGGTTCGATCCGGCCCCGATCGTGTTCGGCGTGGGGGCGTCATGGATCATCGTCGCTGCCTGCAGCGCGCTGCCGGCCGTCACGGCGGCTCGAACGCCGGCGGCCGAGGCGATCCGCTACGAGTAGGCCATGCGCACCCTGCGGTCGGCGTTGACCAGCCTGGGACGGTCACCGGTCAAGTCGTCGGCAATGCTGACGACGGTCGGGCTGGGCATCGCCGTGTTGATCTTCGCGCTGTCGATCAGCAACGCGACCGCCCGCCTGGTGGACGAACGGCTGGGACGCGATGAGCTCGTGGTCACCGTCCGGGTCACGGTCAAGTCGGCCACTGGCGGGAGGCTCCCGAGCAGCGCTTCCGAGTACGACAGGAAGGTGACCGATGCGCTGACCCGCGAAATTGCCGGCGCCGTCGCGGTGAGCCCGGTCGGGTTCGGTTCCCTGTCATCCTTCATGGTCGGGCAGGACACCTATCAGGTCCGGAGCGTGATCCGAACATCGGAAGCGTACCTGGACGTGATGCGGCTGGAACTGATCGCGGGCAGGGAACCGGCCGCCGGATCTCGCGACGTCCTGATCAGCGAGTCGCTGGCGGACGTGCTGTTCGGATCGCCGGTCGCGGCGCTGGGGCAGCCGATGCAGACGGCGAAGCCTCGGCTGGAGATCCGAGGTGACGCGACGGCAGACGACATCCGAAGGGATATGCCTGCGACGCTGTATACGGTACGGGGAGTCTTTGCCGACCCCGATGAGTTGCGGCGCCGCGTCTACGACATCGCCGACATGCTGGTCCCACTCGGACGTGGTCAGGGCGATCGGAGCTGGACGCTTCTGACGCAACAGTTCGTCGCGCGCGTGACAGGCAGCCGCCTGGCGACCGTCGAGAGCCAGGTGCGCTCCGCACTGGCGGCCCGGTTCGGAGAAGAGCTGACCGTGGAGGTGTGGGAAGGAGGGACGGGCATGGGCTTCCAGTTGGAGTCGCTGCGGTCGACCGTCCGGATCTTCTCCCTGGTAGTGAACCTGCTCGGCGTCCTCCTCATGGCGACCGGGAGCGTGGGCCTCCTCAGCATCATGGCGGTGGAGGCTCTGAGCCGTTGTCGGGAGATCGCGCTGTCCCGTGCCTTCGGCGCCGCGAAAGCGATGATCGCCCGCGAGTTCTTCGCACGATCGCTCATCATGGTGGGCGCGGCTTCCGTGCTCGGCGTCGCGCTGAGCCTCTTCCTGTCGGCACCGCTCACCGACGTCGTGAGGCCGGTATTCCGGGGTATGACGGGGGTCGAGCTGACCGGGCCGGTGATCACGCCGGCCGCGATCGTCCCGGGCGTCGCGGCGTCGCTCGGCATCGGCGGGTTGCTGGGGACATTGCCGGTCGTCTCCGCCCTGTCGGCACCGATCGCCGAAGGGATCCGCGACCAGTGAACTACGGAGAGGATCTGCGCCTCGGCATCCGCTCGCTGCTCGGCCGGCCGGCCGAGTCGGTGCTGCTCGCGGTGGCCGTAGCGTTGGCGGTGGGGGCGACGGTAACCGGTATCACGCTGGCAGCCGCGGCGGCCACGTTCTCCGACCGGCTGCTCTCGTCGCTCCACCATCGAGAGATCGTCGTCACCACGACGATTATGAGCACGACCGCGGAGGCACCGGCCCGACTTGCCCCTCCTGACGTCGATCTGACCCTGGATGACCTGAATCGCGCTCGCTCAGTGAGCGAGGCGGTCCAGTACGCCTACATAGCCGAAGACACGTCCTATTTGCTGGATGCGAGCGGCGACCCGTCGCAGCTCGAACACCTCTCCGTGGTGAAGGTGACGCCCGAGTACTTCGCCGCCCACGAGCTGGCGGCCGCGGCCGGCAGCCTGTTCACCCCGGCCGACATGGAGCGCGGCGAGCCGGTCATGGTGGTGGGCTCGGAGCTGGGCGCAACGCTGTTCGATGATGGTCAGGCGCTCGGCCGCGAGCTGGTGGCGGACTTCCGCCGCTTTCTCATCGTCGGCGTGCTGGAACCCCGCGTCACCCGCGCAGATGAGCAGGCGTTCGTTCCGGCGGGCTTCCTGCGGGAGAACTATCGACCGTCCAGCGAACGGACGGGCGCAATAATCAGGTACGGGTCCAACCGAAACACCTTGCGATTCACGGTGGCCGATCGCGCGCTGGTGGGCGAGGCGCGCACGCAGGTGACCAGGTACTTCGATGCGACCTATGGACAGGGTGCGCTCAACGTCACCGATCCACGCATCGAGGCCCGCGCGCAGGCAGACCGCTACCAGCGTCTGGTGCGGGTGATCCTGTTCCTGGCGCTGTCGGCGTTGCTGATCGCCACGTTGAACATGAGCAACATCTTCTCCAGCCGCGCGCTGCGCAGGCGGCGCTCGGCCGGCATCCTCAAGGCGATGGGCGCCACCGGAACGCGCGTGTTCGTCGTGTTCCTCTTCGATGCACTGACAGTCGGAGCGGTCGGCAGCGCGGCCGGCGTAGGGCTTGCGGTTCTGATGGATCGCCAGTTGGCGCACGGATTCGGACTGGGCGGGCTCGATGGAGGCCTGATCGTGGCAGGCGTGGCGACATCCTGGGTTATCGTCGCGGCTTGTAGCGTAGTGCCGGCCGTGGCGGCGGCGCGCCCGCCGGCGGCGGACACCATCCGCTACGAATAAGGCAGCCGGAACCGGCCGATGCGGACGCTGCGGTCGGCGCTGAGCAGCCTGAGGCGGTCGCCGGTCAAGGCGTCGATGATGCTGGCGACGGTCGGGCTGGGGGTGGCGGTCCTCATCTTTGCGCTGTCGATCAGCACCGCGTTCGCCCGCGTGATCTCAGAACGGCTTGAAGGCGCAGGGCTCGTGATGGTTCGGATCAGCAGCCCCGAAGCCTCCGACGGACTTGGCGACGGCATTCCCACCGGCATTCCCGCCGACGACGTGTCCAAGATCATCGATACGCTGGTGCACGATGTGGTCGAGGTTGCGGCGGCGAGCCGCGTCGACTTCCTCCACCATCCGAGTTCCTTCGTGGCAGGAACTGCCATCTACGAGATCCGCAGCGTGCTCAGCGTTTCGGAGGCGTACCTGGACGTCATGGATCTCGACCTGATTGCCGGTAGGCGCTTCACGGCCGGAGGTCGTGGTGCTCTCCTCAGCGCGTCTCTGGCCGAGATCATGTTCGGGTCTCCGCTCGCAGCGTTGGGTCAGCCGCTGCAGACGGCGGCACCTCGCATCGAGATCCGCGGCGGTGGCCAGGGCCTTCCCGCGTTCCTTCGCGAGGAACTCACGCGTGTGTACACGGTGCGCGGCGTGTTTGCGGACCCGGACGAGCTGCGGCGCCGCGCCTACGGCATTGCCGACATGTTGGTCGCAACGCGACGAACGGAAAGCATTGTCTCGTATGGCGAGCTTCGGTTTGTCGTGCGCGTGGGGGCCGGAAGGTTGGCGACCGTCGAGAGCAGGGGGCGCGCCGCGATTGCCGCTCAGTTCGGCGAGAACCTCGGCGTGGAGGTATGGGAAGGAGAGCCGCTTAACCGGAGCGACGTTCTGCAACACACGCGTTCCACCGTGCGGACGTTCGCCCTGGTGGTGAATCTGCTCGCCGTCCTGCTGCTGGCCACCGGCGGCGTGGGCCTGCTCAGCGTCATGGTGGTGGAGGTACTGAGCCGTTCGCGCCAGATCGCGCTGTCCCGTGCCTTCGGAGCCGCGAAAGCGGCGATCGTATGCGAATTCCTCGCCCGGTCGCTGATCATGATGGGCGCGTCGTCGGCGCTGGGCGTGGCGCTGAGTCTGTTCCTGTCGGCGCCGCTCACCGATCTGGTGGCGCCGATCTTCCAGGACGTGACGGAGGTGGAGCTGACCGGCCCGGTGATCACGCCGGCTGCGGTCGTCGCGGGCGTCGCGGCATCGCTCGGCATCGGCGGGCTGCTGGGGACGCTGCCGGTGTTCTCCGCCCTGTCGGCACCCATCGCCGAAGGGATACGCGACTAGAAGCCCGGCCGGAAAGCGGGGTCTGTCGAGCGCCGTAGGGCGATGATCGGAAGTCGAAGTCGGCGGCGGGGCGATCGCTGGGACTGGCGACAGCGGGCAATTGATGGCCAATAGGTCTGGCTGGTTCAAGGACAGAGACGCTCGGACCGCAGATCTGGAACTGTCCGTTCAGGTGGAGCCGGCGTGGGCTTGGCCACGGCTCAACCGGTGCATGGGACCGACACACGGCACGCCGCGGCCCTGAACAGGTTGGCGACCGTGGCTGCCAGCGCCACTTGGAACGACACCTTGGCCATCCCGCGATACTTCGCTTGGCGAATGCCAAGCTGGACCAGACGAGCGATGCGGTGCTCGACCACCACGCGCTTGCGGTAGCGCGTGCGAAATGCCTCGGTCTTCTGCTGCTCGCGCAGCCCCCACAGCCGCGTGCTGTTCGCGGTGACCACCACCGTCCGCCCTGATGTCCGTGCCGTCGTGCACTGGCTGCGCAGCCGGCATCCGGCACAATCGGTGGCGGCCCAGTGGTAGTTGGAACGCGGAGCCTGTCCACCCACGCGGTGGCGGTGCGTGGACTCTATTCCCGCCGGGCAGCGCGCGACACCTCGGTGCTCGTCAATCTCGAAGTCACTCGCGTCGAACTTCCCGGCGCGCGTGCCGGGTACCGCCTTGGCTACTACCTCGGCGCCCAGGTGCTCGATCTCCTCACGGGTTTCCAGATCGCCATACGCGGTGTCCCCAAGCACTTCGTCCAAGCGCTGTCCGCTGCGCTCGGCGGCGCTGGCCACCAACGCCGGCGCATCCTGGCGGTCGGCCACGTTGCCGGCTCGCACGTCGGTGGCCAGGATCACCCCATCCTCGGTGTCCGCCACCACCGTCGCCTTGTACCCCGTGAACGGCTGCGCATGGCTCTTGCGCCCATGGCGCATCTCGGGATCCGTGGTCGAGACCACCCGGTCCGGCGCCGTACCCTGGCGAATCTTCGGCTCCCCGCCATCCTCCGGGTGCTCCTCGATGTCCTGCGCCAACAGCTCGCCGAGCAGCCGTTGGGCGCTGCGCAGCGCCTGCGTTTCGGCGCCCTGCGCCACAGAGCCGTCCAGTGCACGGGCGGCCACCTGCAGCGCCACTTGCGCATCGGCCACCAACTGCCCCACCAGCGCCCGCCGCTGAGCTTCGTCGCTCCAGTCGATCTCGACCGCGCCCTTGAAGCTCGCCGCAAAGTGGCGGCTCAGCCCCTCTTGCTCCACGATCTCTGACCGCTCCCAGCCCCGCAGCTCACACGCCTGCTGCAACACCTCCCGGATCGCGTCCGAGACCAAGTTGTAGGTGTCTTTCACCGCTCCCCGTCCCAGGATCGGCGTCGTGTCTATCGCCACCGACAGCTTGCCTCTGTTCAGCAGACCCGCTTGCCGGCACGTCTGGATCCCTTGCTCCAGGATCTGTGCGGCTCCCTCGTTCAGCACCAACTGCGCCCGAAACCGTTGCAGCGTGCTCTTCGCGCACAGCTTCTGGTCCAGTTCCAGCCCCAGCGCCACCTTCCAGCGCAGGTCGTAGGCGCTACGCGCGATCGCTTCCTCGTCACTGACCCGATCGTGGCTCTGCAACAGCAACGCCACGCACAACTGCGACGGCGAGACGCTCGGACGCCCCATGCCGTCCCGATAGATCGCGCTGAAGCTCTCGTCGCTAAACCACTCGCCGCCGTGCTGCGCCAACAACCCGTAGAACGAATCCTCGCCTACGTGCCCCCGCAGCACGTTGTCCGGCCGAAACAGGTCTCCTTGCGGATCGCGTCGACCAAGCATCCACCGCCCCTCCCGGCTCCTGGCTTACTCCATGACGCCGTCACTGTCGACCCCAACCGGACTTTTCGGCCACGCTTCTAGCCAGGCAGGAGCAGCCAGCCAAGAGAGCTGTCCTTGACTAATCCCGAATGGGACTGTTACCATTACATGTAATCTTACGTGGAGTAAGCGTGGTGCCAATGAGTAGGGACAGCGCGAAGTCGGAATCTCACGGGAAGCCCGATGGAAAGGGGCCGCGCATCTTCCGGGTCGATGCGGAGCGGATTGCCGAGGGGCTCTCGGAAGCCGGGTTCATGGGCCTCGACAAGGACACCCTCGCCACCATGTTCGAGGACCTGGGAGAGACGGTCGAAGAGGCTCGAAGCAAGCGGGCGAACGTCGTGATGGTGAGGGTCCGCCGCGACAGTCTGGATCGGCTGGACGAGCTGGTCGAGTGCGGTCTGGCCCGCAGCCGGTCGGAAGCCGCGGCATTCCTCATCGCCGAGGGCGTCAAGGCCAGAAAGGATCTCTTCGACAAGCTCGCCGAGCAGACGCGGATCATCCGTGAGGCCAAGGAACGGCTGAAGGAGATGCTCAAGGATGAGGAGCTTCCTCGGAAACAGGGCAGCGGGGCGGCCGTGATCATCACGGACGCCGAGCAGATCAAGTGACGGTCCCGGGCGGATCGGTGAGGTAAGCACATGCCGGCGGAGCAGGACAGAAAAGAGCCCGAATCGCGGCGGAATCAGGGCGGGGAACGTCCGCGCGTCTTTCGAGTCGACGTGGACCGGATTGCGGAGGAACTCAAGAACTGGGCCGGTGGCGACGTCGACAAGGCGGCCCTTACCGCCATGTTCGCCGACCTGGAAGAGACGTTCGATACGGTTCGGGATGGGAGGACGAACGTGGTGATGGTCAGGGTCAGCCGCGACAGCCTCGACCGGCTGGATGAATTGGTCGACTGCGGCCTCGCCCGGAGCCGGTCGGAAGCGGCCGCGTTCCTTATTGCCGAAGGGAGCCACGCCCGCACGAACCTGTTCGAGAAGATCGCAGAGCAGGCGCGGGTCATCCGCCAAGCCAAGGACCGACTGAAGGAACTCCTCAAGGACGAGGAGCTCCCGCGAAAGGACGGTGACGCGACCGTGATCATCGCGGGCGATCCGGTCAAGCTCACGTGACCTTGCGCGAGGATCTGCGCATGAGCGTGCGCGCGCTGCTCGGCCGGCCGGCCGAGTCGCTGCTGCTGGCGCTCGGCGTGGCGCTGGCGGTCGGGGCCACGGCAGCCGGCATCACGCTGGCCGGGACCACGCGGGCGCAGTCCGAGGCGCTGCTGGCGTCCCCCCGCTACCGCGAGATCGTCGTTGCCACGCGGGCGGAGACGTCCACCATGGCGTTGCCGGCGCGGATGCGCGGCTCCGCGGACCTGGTCCTTGGTGTCGACGACCTGGAACGCGCGCGATCGGTGACCCCGGCAGTCCAGTACGCCTACCTGTCCAACCCGACCGGGTTCCTGCTCGGCGAAATCCCGCTTCCCACCGACATCGCAAAGTCCGCCGCCGGCCCAGCGGGAGCGTCGGCGGCGTCAGCCGGGCCGGCGGGCACGACCGGTGCGGTGCAGGTATTCGTCATGCCGGCCACGCCTTCGACGTCCGGGCCGGCCGAGGCCGCGAAGCCGGGTGCCGCCGCCGGCGGTGCCGGAACGGCCATCACGGCGGACACCGTGACGAAGGGGGCGGTGGTGTCGGGTGACGACGCGAAGCAACTCCTGTCGGCCAAGGATCTGACCGGCTTCTCCCAGTCGCGGGTGTCTGCGCCCGACGGACCGCAGCCGCAACTGGAGTACCTGCACGGGATGGAAGTCACGCCCGAGTTCTTCGTCGCGCGGGGCCTCGCCGCTGCGGCCGGCAGCCTGTTCACCAAAACAGACATGGCGCGCGGCGAACCGGTCCTGGTGCTGGGCTCGCAACTCGGCGCCACCCTGTTCGAGGACGGGGCGGCACTGGACCGACAGGTGCTGTCGATGAACCGCCTCTACCGCATCGTCGGCGTTCTTGCTCCGACCGGCACCGAGGTGGACGGGCAGGCATTCACGCCGGCGCTGCAGGCCGCGGACAGAGTCAAGGAGTTCGCCGTCAAGACTGCGGGCACGAATACCAGCCTGCGATTCACCGTCGCGGACCCGGCGCACCTCGACGAGGCGCGCGCACAGCTTGCCGGTCACTTCGCGGCCGCCTACGGAGAGGGCGCCGCGTCGATCGGCATCCCGCGGGCGGAGGCGCAGGCGACGGCCGACCGCTACCGGCGCCTGGTGACCATCATCCTCTTTCTGGCGCTGTCGGCGCTGACGATCGCGGCGGTCAACATGACCAACATCTTCTACGGCCGTGCCGTCCGCAGGCAGCGCTCGGCGGGCATTCTCAAGGCGGTGGGGGCCAGCATGCCGCAGGTATTCGCCGTCTTCTTCCTGGAGGCGCTCATCGTCGGCGCGGTCGGCGGAGCGGCCGGCCTGGGGCTGGCGGCGCTGCTGTCGCGCCTGATGGAGCAGACGATCGGCTTCGGCGCGCTGCATGCCGGACTGGTCGTCGCCGGCGTCGCCGCCGCGTGGACCCTGGTCGCCGCCTGCAACGTGCTGCCGGCCGCCGCCGCTGCGCGGATGCCGGCCGCGGACGCGATCCGGTACGAGTAGCCGCCCGGCCATGCGGACGCTCCGATCGGTCCTCGGCAGCCTGGCGCGCTCCCCGTTCAAGTCGTCCATCACGCTGGCGACGGTGGGGCTGGGCGTGGGCGTCCTGATCTTCGCGCTGTCGATCTCGACCGCCTTCAACCGGCTGATCGCACAGAGCCTGGAACGTAACGGGCGCGTGGTCATGGTCGCCAATGCGCGGTGGGACGAGGCAGGGGCCCTGGAGTCCGTCAAGCCGTTCCAGTTCGACGGGCGCGCACCCGCTGCGCTCCTGCACGGCGTAGTGGGCGCACGGGCGGCGAGCCCGGTGACGGAGACGAGCTGGACGGACTTCCAGACGGAGCGGGGCACCTACCAAGTCCGGAGCGTGCTGGGAGTAGGCGAGTCCTACCTGGACGTGATGGGACTCGATCTCGTGATCGGATCGCCGATCACCGCAGCGGCGATGGCCACGGGGGAACGGCACGCGCTGCTCAGCGCCACGCTGGCCGAAATCCTGTTCGGCTCGCCGGTCGAGGCGGTAGGCCAGACCGTCCGGCCGCCGATGCCCGATGTCTCGATTCAGGGAGGGGAGGAACTCCAGGGCGCCGTCGTGGCCATGCTGCGGGATCTCCTGTCGCCACCGATCACCGTGGGTGGCGTGTTCGCCGACCCCAGCGAGCTGCAGCGCCGCGCCTACGGCGTCGCCGACATGCTGGTGCCGGCGACCGCGACGATCCCCGGCAAGGCCGTGGACTTCATGGAGGGACTCCTGATGTCGCGCATCGCACTGCTCGTGGAGGGGAGTGAGCTCGACACGATCGAGAGCCAGGCGCGAGCCGCGCTGGCGCAGCAGTACGGTGAGGAGGTGGCCGTAGTCGTGTGGGAAGGGAAACCGGGCGGCGGCAGCGCCGACCTGGAGGAGGCGCGCTCGACCGTGCGGACCTTCTCGCTGGTGGTGAACCTGCTCGGTTTCGTGCTGCTGGTCACCGGCTGCGTGGGGATCCTCAGCATCATGCTGGTGGAGGTGCTGGGCCGCACCCGCCAGATCGCCATCGCGCGCGCGTTCGGCGCCACCAAGGGCGCGATGCTCCGCGAGTTCGTGGCCCGGTCGCTCATCATGGTCGGCCTCGCGGCGGCGATCGGCGTGGCCCTGAGCCTGTTCCTGTCCGGTCCGCTCACCGACCTGGTGGTGCCGATCTTCAGCGGCGTGACCCAGGCCGATCTGGGCGGCAGCGTGATCTCGCCCGCGGCTATGCTGGTCGGGGTTGCGGCCGCGCTGGGCGTGGGCGGCCTGATGGGAGTCCTGCCGGTGTTCTCGGCACTGGCGACGCCGATCGCCGAAGGGATCCGCGACTAGCACACCTGGGTTATCATGCTCATCGGATGAAGATCACCGCCGTTCGGGTGCTGCACATCGACCGCTACCTGTATGCGCTCGTGGACACCGACGCCGGCATCACCGGCCTGGGCGAGTCGGGCACGTGGGGCTACCTCGAAGCGTCAGGGGCGGTCATCGAGCGCTGGCGGGAGTACCTGATCGGTCAAGACCCGCTTCGGATCGAGCATCACTGGCAATACCTGTATCGATCCATGCACTTTCGCGGGGCGGCGGTCATGGGCGCCCTGAGCGCCATCGACATCGCGCTGTGGGACATCGCCGGCAAGCACTTCGGCGTGCCCGTCCACCAGTTGCTGGGCGGCCGCTGCCGGGACCGGACACGGGTCTACTACCACGTGTTCGGCGAGACGCGGGAGGAACTGGTGAGCGCCTGCGTGTCGGCCAAGGAGCGCGGCTTCACCGCCGTCGGGCACCTGTCGCCGTTCTACGACGAGCCGCGCGAGAAGCCGTACGCGCCGGGCACCCACGCCGCCAAGATGGCCGACGCCATCGAGACCGTGGCGCGCTGCCGGGAAGCGGTCGGAAACGAGGTCGACCTGTGCGTCGAGATCCACCGCCGACTCACGCCCGCGGAGGCGGTCGTGTTCGCCGACGCGATCGAGGGCTACCACCCTCTGTTCTACGAGGATCCGGTCACGCCCGACAACCTCGACGAGATGGTCGAAGTGGCGAGACGCGTGAACATCCCCATTGCCACCGGTGAGCGGCTGCACAGCATCTGGGAGTTCCAGGCGCTGCTGCAGCGCGGCGCCGTGCAGTTCGCGCGGGTGGACGTCTGCATGGTCGGCGGCATCAGCCACGCCCGCAAGATCGCCGCCCTGGCCGAGGCGTTCCACGTGCAGGTGGTGCCGCACAATCCGTTGAGCCCGGTCAGCACCGCCGTGTGCGTGCAGCTTGCCGCCTCGATCCCGAACTTCGCGATCCAGGAACTGCCCACCAGCGAGGAGCAGTCTCCCAAGCGCGACATCGTCACGCAGCCGCTCACGGTCCGCGACGGCTACCTGCTGGTTCCCGACGGACCCGGCATCGGCATCGATCTGGCGCCGGGAGCCGAGCGGATTCCGCCGCGCCCGCGGCCGTTCGTGACACGCTTGCACGAGGACGGATCGGTCGTGGACGATTGAGGACACCATGGATACCCGCAACACCAACGAGCGCAGCGAGATCGCCGGCGCACGGCGGCCGGACGTCGACGACTGGAGCGCCCTGACCACCGGCGAGCGCGTCCGCTACCTGGAGCTGGAGGGCTACCTGGTCCTGCCCGATCTCCTGACGCCGGAGCAGATCGACGCCATCGGCGCGGAGGCGGCCGGGTTGCCGCTTATCGAGACGGACTACTCGCCGCACAAGAAGGCGGCGGACGATCTGCTCGGCCACGAGCTGCCCCAGACGATGGAGACGATCGCGCTGCCGCCCACGATCGCGTTTCTGGAGCGCCTGTTCGGGGACGAGGTGCTGTTCACCTCCATCGCCTACCAGCTCTGCGAGCCCGGCCACCCCGGCATCGCCATCCACACCGACGCGCAGCCGTACGGCTCGCGCATCTTCGGCAGCCTGGCGAGCTCGCCGGTGCTGATGCGGGTGCTCTATTACCTGGACGACCTGACCCCGGAATGCTCGCCGTTCAAGGTGGTGCCGCGCTCGCATCTGTCCGTGCACTTCGACGCCAACCCCTACAACCGCTTTCTCCGCCACGAGGAGGAGGTGATGGTGACCTGCAGGGCAGGGTCGGCCGTGGTCATCAACCAGAAGGTCTTCCACGGCAACTTCCCCAACTTCTCCGACCGCGACCGGCGCATGCTGGCGATCGCCTACCGGCCTGCCTGGGCCGGGCCGGTGGCCGAGGTCGACCCGTGGGACGAGTCGCAGCTCGCGCCCGTCCCGCCGGCGGCGCGCCGCTTCTTCCAGGACCCCAACACGCGGCGGATCGACTACGACGTCCCCAACCGCCCCGACGACCTGGACCGCAGCAGCGCCGGCATCGCACCTTCGCGCTGGAGCGCGCTCGAGTAGCGCACTCGCCTCCCCGGTTCGGCACTCGCAGGCACCGATGCCGGCAGCGGACGCCGGTCAGCAGCAGGCGATCGCCGCCGCGTTGGCCTCGCTCGACAGCGTCGGGTAGCTCGCTTCACCGCTGCCGGGTCGGCACCTCGGCCCGGCGCATGAGCCGGGGCTGGTGACCGACGTTCTCGGCTGCTGATAAAGTGTCATATATTGATCATTATCATCATTAGCGAACGATTTCTAAAACTTTGAAAGCATCAAGATCTCAACATGCCTTGCCACTAGTGGACTGTAACATGCATTCATGCACCGATGTGGCGTGATGGATCAACGTAATGCCACTTCACGACGCGAGGATTCTTGTTGTATTCGCGGATGTATCTCATCAGCTTGCTCTTCAGATCCGCCACCGAACTGAACACTCCGCGGGTGATCACGTCGCGCGAGATCTTCGCAAACCACAGCTCCACCTGGTTCAGCCACGATGAGTAGGTCGGCGTGAAATGCAGCCGCACCGTCGGATGGTCGCTCAGAAACTCCTGCACTCGTTTCGTCTTGTGCGCCGACAGGTTGTCGGCGATCACATGAATCTCCTGGCCGGCCGGCTGATGCGCCACGATGTCGCGCAGAAACGCCACGAACTGCTCCGAGGTGTGCCGCGTCGCGGTCTTGCCGAGCACCTCACCGGTCTTCGTATTGAACGCGGCGTACAGCGCCAGCGTGCCGTGCCGGTAGTACTCGAAGCCGTGCCTTTCGGCGCGCCCCGGCGACAGCGGCAGCACCGGATCGTTGCGGTCGAGCGCCTGAATCGCCGTCTTCTCGTCCACGCAGAACACCGCCGCGTGCGCCGGCGGGTTCAGGTACAGCCCGATGATGTCGGCCGCCTTCTGTTCGAAGTCCGGATCGTTGGAGCTCATGTAGCGCTCCAACCGGTGCGGCTGCAGCCGATGCTTGCTCCACACCCGCGCCACCATCATGTGCGACACTCCCAGCTTGGCCGCCAGGCGGCGCGTGCTCCAGTGCGTGGAGCCATCGCTTGGCGACTTGCGGGTCGCGTTGAGGATCTTCGCCTCCACGCTCGGCGTGCACCGAAACGGCTTCTGACCACGGTGCCGGCTGTACAGTCCAGCCAGTCGCTCAGCGCGAAAACGAGGAGCCCACATCGCCACGAAGCCGCGGCTGCACTCCGCTCGTTTGCAGACATCATCCCACGTGAGCCCTTCAGCGAGCAGCAGAATGACCCGCGCGCGCCGCGCGTCTTCGGCTCGCCCAGTGCGACTCCTCACCCGATTGGTGAGTTCGCGATGCTCGGCCTCCGTCAATACGATTCCTTCTCCCATACCTCCAATTATAGTACGAAATCAGATGGTACGGTCCACTAGGAGTACGCCGTGCTCTCCAGAAGCTGGGCACTGACCTGTCCGCGGCGCGAAGGCGAAGACGGATATCGGCAGCGCTCATGGCCGAACGGGCCTTCATCAGCCGCTCGACGCTCGTGCGGGTGGAGAGGGCGATCCCGGCGTGTCGCTGGGAATCTACGCCTCGGTGCTCTTCGTCCTGGGGATGGCGGACCGGCTCGTTGACTTGGCGGACGTGGTTCACGATCCGGTGGGGCTGAGCCTGGAAGAAGAACGATTGCCGCGGCGTATCCGCGCGGCGCGGCAATCGTCGGGCGCGGGGCATGGAACGTGAGATCCTGGTCTACATCGAGCTGGCCGGCGAGACCATTCCCGTAGGCACCCTCTGGGCGAGGTCGCGCGCGGCCAGGCAGACGGCGTGCCGGCATATGACCTCAACCCTGTGCCGGTGGACGTGAAGCCACGGATTCACGCGCTCGCCATCGACGAGATCGACGGCACGGCGTCGCTCGACACGGCGATGGCGATCGCACCGATGTTCGGCATCTCGGAAGGAGACGCCCGGGGCATCGCGGCGCAGGCGGGAAGTGCGGTGGCCGGGTGGCGGGGTGCCGCAACCCGGTTCGGCATGACGCCGGACCAGATAGACCGCATGTCAAGCGCGTTCGAGCACGAGGACCTGAGGGTGGCGAGCCGGTAACGCGGCCATCACCCGTTGCCCGCGGCCGGGGCTCATGGTATGCGTCCCTCATGCATCCGTTTACGCAACACGACGTCCCCGATGGCGCCGCCGCCGTTCACTGGTTCGAGCAGAGCAGCTTCGCGATCCGCGATGCCGCCGGCACGCTGACCCTGGTCGACCCCTACGCGCCCCACGATCGCCCGGCCGACCGGTTCATCCACGGCGAGCCCCCGATGGATGAAGCCGAGTGGCCGGCCCGCTTCGTGCTCCTCACCCATGCGCACGGCGACCACACCGACCCCGAGACCTTGGGAAGATTGCACGCCGCCACGCCGGACGCCCGCTACGTAGGCTCACGCGAGTCCATCGACCAGATCGTCGAGGGGACAGCCATCGGGCCAGCGCAATGCACGGCGGTCACTGCCGGCGACCGCGTCCAGATCGGCACCATGGCGGTGAACGTCGTCTACGCGAAACCGCCGGGCGGCGATCCGGCTGCCGGCATCGACCCGCCGGACACGCCTCACTTGGGCTACGTGGTCGAGGCCGGCCGGCACCGGCTCTACTTCAGCGGCGACCCGATCAATACCTTCGCCGAGCACGAGTCTTTGACGGCGCCGGTCGCGGCGCTGGAGCCGACGGTGGCGTTCCTGACCAACCACCCGACGGAGGGCGAGTTCCCGTACTTCGACGGCTGCGTGCGCATGGCCACGCGCTGCCGCGTCGGCGTCGCCTGTCCCGCCCACTACGCGTGCTTCGTCGCGCGCGACTACGATCCGGCCGCGTGGGCCGCCGCCTTCGCGGAAGACGGACCGCCCACCCGCATCATCCCGCGCAACTCGCACGTCGTCTTCGAGGCGTGAGCGAAGCGAACCTCGCTCGACGATGACCGCGCAGGCGGGGCTGGTGGAGAAAGCGCTGGCGGACGGCCGGTTGCGCTTGCCGTCGCCCGCCGCTCCCAGCTTCGTCGATCTGGTGAACGCCTTGCACCGCGGCGCCGGCGTACCGGTCGCGTCCACGCCGCACGGCGACAAGCTCGCGGAGCACCTGTTCGACCGCGATCACCTGGTGGTCGTGCTGGTGGACGGCATGGGCATGGCCGCGCTCGATGATCCGGCGTACGCCGACCTCCGCGGGCGCGTGCGCATGGAGCTCGACTCCGTGTTTCCGGCCACGACCGCCTGCGCGATCACCACGGTCGCCACCGGCCTCTGGCCCGGACGCCACGGTGTCCCGGGATGGTACGGCTATCTGCAGGAACGGGATCTGTCCGTGACGGTTCTGCGGTACACCGAACGTCACACCGGTCGCGCGCTCAAGCGATTGGGCGTGGAGTTGGGTGATCTCTGGCCCGAGCCGTCCCGCTTCGCGGAGGCGACCGGGGACATGGAGATCCACATGCCAGGGCGCTACGTGCGCAGCACCTTCAACCGCTACCTGAGCGGCCGGTGCCGTGCGCGCGGCTACCGGTCGCTGCGGCAGGCCGCACGGCGGATCCGCAGCCGTTCACGGCGGCTGCAGCGCCGCCGGAAGCGCGCCGTGACCTTCTGGTACATCCCTCACTACGACACCCTGTGCCATGATCACGGGGTCGCCAGCACGCAGGCCCGCGGCCTCCTGGAGGACCTTCAGGGCATGCTGCTGGAGCTGGCCTCGGCGCTGCCAGAAGGGACGCGCATGGCGCTCACGGCCGATCACGGCCTGATCGACCTGACCCAAGACCAGAAGGTGGCGATCTTCGACGGCGACCCGCTGCTCGATTGCCTGCGCACCGTGCCGAGCGGGGAAGGGCGTACGCCCCACTTCCACGTCCGGCCGGGCCGGGGCCCGGAGCTGGTCGAGCGTCTGGCCGACCGGTGCGGCGGGCGGATGGCCGTCCTCACCCTGGACGAAGCGGAGGAGATGCGGCTGTTCGGGCCGGATCCGCTGAGCGACCAGGCGCGGCGGCGCTTCGGCGACTACATCGGCGTGACGCTGGAGCCCCTCAGCGTTGGCTATTACGAGTCCGAGGATTCCTTCGGGCTGAAGAACGTCGGCATCCACGGCGGCATGAGCCCGGACGAGGTCCGCATTCCTCTGATCGTGCTGTAATGGACACCTGTTCGAATTGACAACTGTGAGACATCTCCACAGGTTCGCGGGCAATCCCCTCGACCGCGGCGAGCAGGAGCGCCGGGACGAGGCGTGGATCGAAGCCGCTGCCCGCGACGATTCCAGCAGGTTCCTGCCGTTTCGGAAACTGGATGTGATGGTGGCCGATCACTCTTCGAGTGAGGTTCGCCGCGCTCACCCCCAGCCGCGCCTCGGCTGGCTGCGCACCGATCAACTCCGGTCGCTGGCGCCGGACGCCCGGCCCATGCTGCTTGGCATGCTGGAGGGCGTCGCGCACTTCGCCGTGGACCTGTCCGACTGCGACACTGCCGTCGCCTGGGCGGAAGGACAGGACCCGCCCCGGCGCTTCGAGGACTGCCGCGCGCTGGGGACGGTGCTGGCGGCCGCGGAGACCGGCATCCTGGCCCAGGCCAGATCCCAGCTCGACTGGCATGCCCGGCACGGCTTCTGCTCGGTATGCGGCCGCCCTACCGACAGCAAGCGAGGCGGACAGGTTCGCGAATGCACCGCGTGCGGCGCCCAGCACTTCCCGCGCACCGATCCGGTCGTGATCACCGTGGTCGGCGACGCGGACACCGACCGCTGCCTGCTCGGCCAGTCGCGCGGGCGCCTCTCGCGGCTGCGCATGTATTCCGCGCTTGCCGGGTTCGTGGATCAGGGGGAAGCGATCGAGGAAGCCGTGGCTCGCGAGGTGATGGAGGAAGCCGGGATCCGCGTGAAGAACGTCCGCTACCACTCCTCGCAGCCGTGGCCGTTCCCGTGCTCGCTGATGATCGGCTGCCTGGCGGAGGCGGCCAGCACGACGATCCGTAAGGACGACGAGGAAATGTCCGACGTCCGCTGGTTCGACCGGCAGGAGGTGCTGCTGGCGCTGGAGGAGAAGAGCGAGCGGCTGACCGTTCCCGGCCCAATCGCCATCGCCCACCACCTCATCAAGGCCTGGGCCACCAGCGAACGGCTCTGAGCGGGTTCCGGCTGGCAGAGCCGGAAAGAACGCACGTATGATGAGCCATGGCCGAGAGAAGCGCCGATTGGTTCCGCCAGGCTCGGCGCGATCTCGACAGCGCGCGAGCGCAGGCGGCTTCCGGCTTCTGCGAGTGGGCGTGTTTCATCTCCCAGCAAGCGAGCGAGAAAGCCCTGAAGGCGGCGCTCCAGAAGCTCGGCGCCGAGGCGTGGGGGTCCTCGATCGTCGATCTGCTGAGAACGCTACGGGAGGGGGTCGGCGTTCCCGATGAGCTGCACGCATCGGCCGTCAACCTCGACCGTCACTATATCCCCGCGCGATACCCCAACGGCTGGGCCGCGGGGAGCCCCGCCGATTATATCACCGAAGAGGACGCCAATGCCGCGATCTGTCATTCGCAAGCAATCCTTCGGTTCTGTGAAGGTGTTCTGGCTGGACCGGAGCCTGCTGAAGAGCCGGATCAGGCAGGCGGCGAGGAGGCTGAGCTGCGAGCATGAGGAGGTAGTCCAGATCGTCCTGTTCGGATCGGTCGCGTCCGGCCGCGCGGTCCCGTCGAGCGACGCCGACATCCTCGTGGTGGTGAGGTACTCCGATACGCCGCTTCTCGATCGCGCCGCCCCGTACCGGGATCACTTCACCGACATCGGCGTCGGGGTCGACCTCTTCGTGTATACCCGGGAGGAGATTTCGGACGGCAGCGTTCCCGTGGCCTCCACGGCGCTCCGGACCGGGATCGAGCTCTACCGGGCTGCATAGGAGGTAGCGCCCCTCACGCTACGAACGTGGCGCGGGCAGGCGGTAGGCAGCGATCGCGTTCTCCCGAAACACGCGGGCTTCCGCCTCGGCGCCGTGCCGTTCCACGTAGGACTGCGCGAGCGCGAACACCGTCGCGTACGGACCGCCCCTGCGGCAGACCGGCCAGTTGCTGGCGTACAGCAGCCGTTCGGCGCCGAAACGCTCCCAGAGCGCGTCCAGGGTGGGCTCGTAGAAGCGCACGTCGGCCGGTGATGGCTTGGTGACGGCGTTTTCCACCAAGCCGGAGATCTTGCAGTACACGTGCGGCGCGCGGGCGAGCACGGCCATGCCCTCGCACCAGGCGGGGTCGGGCGCCGAACCGTCGATGGGGACTTGGCCCACGTGATCGATCACCACGTGCGCCTCCGGCACGGCGTCGCACAGGTCGATCAGGGCGGGAAGCTCCGGCGCTCCCGGGACCACGTCCAGGGTCAACTCGCGCGCGGCAAGCTCCCGCACGGAATCTACGAGCATCGCGCGGCCGCGTCCGGTGAGCGCGTCGTTGCCCAGTCGGATCCCGCGGAACAGGGGATGCGCGCGGAATCGGTCGAGATGGCTGCGAAAGTCGACGTCGTCGTTGCGAATATTGCCCACGAACCCGGCGATCGCGGTGTGCCCCTTGAGTTCCGTATTGTCAGCGAGGTTCAGGATCCACTGGTTGTCTTCCAGCCAGGGGCTGGCCTCGACCACGACCGTATGGGTCACGCCGTGACCGGCCGCCACCTCCAGGAAGTGCTCGGGAAGGGTGGTGCGGTACAGGTCGGGGTTGTCCGAGGGCGGCCACGGCACGCCCTGCGGGCGGTGCGGATCGAAGAAGTGGGTGTGGGTGTCGATGATCTGATCCATGCGCGGACGATGCGCGAGGTGCGGCTCGGCTGACAACCCGCACGGGGGCTGCTTTCCGAGGCGGGGCGGCTCGGTCATGATCGGCGGCGAGGAGCACAACCCGCATGCTGAAGATCCCCGATTCCGGCGCGCTCGACTTCCTGGCGGTGGGGGCACTGGTCCACCGCCTGGATCCCGGCGTCATCCCGTTCCCGCACGCGTCGGAGCTCTCCATCCACGTCTCCGGCGGCGAATACAACTGCGCCGCCAACCTCGCCTCTTGCTTCGGCATGCGCACCGGCGTCGCCGCTGCGATGGTGTCGTATCCGATCGGGGACCTGATCGACCGCTCGGTGCGCGCCATGGGCGTGCGGCCCTTCTACAAGCGCTTCGCGCACGACGGCGTGCGCGGCCCGAACATGGCGACGGTGTACAGCGACCGCGGCGCCGGGGCGCGCGCGCCGGAGGTGTTCTACAACCGCGCGAACGAGGCGGCCGCCTTCCTGCGGCCCGGCGACTTCGACTGGCCTGCCATCATGCGGGACGGGGTCCGCTGGCTGCACTCCGGGGGCATCTTCGCCGCTCTCTCGGAGACGACCCCGCAGGTGATCGTGGAGGCGATGCAGGCCGCCAAGGCGGCCGGCGCGGTGGTCTCCTTCGACCTGAACTACCGCGGCAAGCTCTGGCAGGTCGCCGGCGGCGCGGACACCGCGCACGCCACGCTGCGCTCGATCGTCAGCAACGTCGACGTGCTGGTCGGCAACGAAGAGGATCTGCAGGAGGGTCTGGGCATCGACGGCCCGGAGGCCACGGGGGCGTCCAAACTCGACCCGGGTGCGTTCCTGCAGATGATCGATCGCGTGACCGGTGAGTTCCCGAACATCTCCGTGGTGGCCACGACGCTGCGCGAGGTGCACTCCGCCAACCGCCACGACTGGAGCGCGGTCGCCTGGGTGGAGGGCGAGACGGTCACCGCCCCCACCTGTCAGCTCGACGTCTACGACCGGGTCGGCGGCGGTGACGGCTTCGCCGCCGGGTTCTTCCATGGCCTAATGGCCGGCGAGTCGCCGGAGGCGGCCCTCCGTCTGGGTTGGGCGCACGGCGCGTTGCTGACCACGTTCCCAGGGGACACGACCATGGCGACGTTGGACCAGGTGCGCACGCTGGCCGGCGGAAGCTCGGCGCGCATCGTCCGCTGACCGCGGGACCGGCGATGGCCTCAACGAAGCACGACCCGCCATACGCCCTGCAGGCAGGCATCGCCGTCGCGGACATCACCCCCGCGGGGCCGATCCGCATGGCCGGCTGGTCGAGCCGCGACCGCCCGTCGGAGGGGGTGAGCCATCCCGTGTACGCCAAGGCGCTGGCGCTGCGCGACGCGGCCGGCCACACCAGCGTCTGGATCACGGCCGACATCCTGGGCTACAGCCGCGCCATGGCCGATACGCTCGAGCGGCGGCTGCAGGAACGCCATGGCCTGACCCCGGACCGGATCATCCTGGGCAGCTCGCACAACCACAGCGGTCCCATGGTCGGTGACCTGTTGCATCTGTATTTCGACCTGCAACCAGCCGAAGAGGAGGCCGTCGCCCGTTACACCGAAGAGCTCCTGGAACGGATCCTCCTCGTGGTCGGCGATGCCCTGGCGGACTTGGCGCCGGCCGAGCTCAGCATGGGCTACGGGCTGGCCGGTTTCGGGGTCAATCGCCGCCGCGCGCGCGGCGCCGCGACGCTGAGCCGCCCGCAGGTGGTCGATCACGACGTCCCCGTGCTGGCCGTACGGGCGCCGGACGGCGCGCTGCGCGGCATCCTGTTCGGCTACGCCTGCCACACCACGGCCGTGTATGACTACCGCATCAACGGCGACTACGCCGGCTACGCGCAGAGCTTCCTGGAAGCGGCACTTCCGGGCGCCACGGCGATGTTCGCGGCCGGCTGCGGCGGCGACATCAACCCGCTGCCGCGCTGGCGCGAGGGGCTGGGGGAGAGTTGTGGCGCCATGCTGGGCGCCGCGGTACAGGACGTGCTCGACGGACGGTATGGCGCCATGTCTCCGGTGACCGGGCCGCTTGCCACCGGCGCCGACGAGCCGCTGTTGTCGCTGCAGGACCCGCCGGGCCGCGAGGCTCTGAAGGACGCGTTGCGCACCATCGAATCCGACGGCTCGGAGGTGGAGCGGCGGGCGCTCGAGCACCAGGTCGCCCTGCTGGAGCGGGACGGGCGGCTGCGGGATCACTGCCCGTATCCCATCCGCGTCTGGCGGTTCGGCTCCCGGCAGCACGTGATCGCCCTGGCCGGCGAGCCGGTGGTGGACTACTCGCTGCGCTTCCGCGCCGCCTACGGCTGGAACCGTACCTGGGTGGCGGGCTACAACCACGTGCTGCTCGCCTACATCCCCTCCCGCCGCGTGCTGGCCGAGGGCGACTACGAGGGCACGACGGGCATGCTGGAGTACGGCCTGCCGGGACCGTTCGCGGGTTGGGTGGAATCGGCCATCGCCCGCTCGGTGAACCTGCTGGTGAAGCGCCTGTCCTCCGAATCGTGAGAGACGGTAACGGCATGCGCGTCCACCTGGAGAGGGTCGCGGTGGTTACCGCCACCCCGCACACCACCTGGACGTTCGCGGTGCTGGGCGACGGCGAAGGCACCGCCACCACGGTCGAGCCCACCCTGTCCAGCGATCCGCGCAAGGTGATCGACGCCTTGGCCGGCATGGTCGAGGCGCTACGCGGCGTCGATGTGACCGGTGAAGCACGGATCGAGGGACTGTTGCAACTCACGAGGCAACGGCTCCGGAACGATTCAGTGCTTGCCGCCGCGGTCAGCGCGTTGCGCAGCTCCATCGCGCAACTCGAAGCTGCCCGCTCCGGCGTGAGCCTGCACCGCTTCCTCGGCGCCGGGCGCACCGACGCCATAGAACTCTACGCCAACATCAACCGGGGGTTGCGGGCCACCGACCGGACACCCGACGACTTCGAGCGTGCTGCCGGGCACGCCGCGCGAGAAGGCTTCCGCACGTTCAAGTGCGCGCCGTTCGACGAGGTGTCGCTGGCGTCGCCCGTGGACCGAATGCTCGGTGAGGCCCTTCCCGGCCTGGAGAGAGTGCGGGCGGTACGCCGTGCGATCGGCGCCGACGCGCGCCTGCTGGTCGATTGTCACAGCCGCTTCTCGGCGGAGGCGGCGCCCGCAGTCGCGCGCGAGCTCGCGACGCTCGACGTGGGCTGGTTCGAGGAGCCGGTGCAACCGACATCGGCGTCCGCCGACTTGGCCGCGATCGCCGGCGCGGTGCCCGTGCCGGTTGCCGGTGGCGAGAGCGGGTATGGCGTCGAGTTCTTCGACAGCCTCCTGGATCAGCGGGCGGTGGCGGTCGTCATGCCCGACGTCAAGTACTGCGGGGGCGTGGCCGAGGCGGTGCGTGCGGGCCGGTCGGCGGTCGGGCGGGGCGGGGGAGTGTCCCTGCACAGCCCGTCGGGACCGGTGTCGCTGCTGGCCAGCGCTCACGTGACGGCCGCCGTGGACGGTGCCATGCCGCTGGAGCACGCTGTCCACGAGGTCGGCTGGCGCGCCGATCTGGTCGAGCCGGCCGAACGGATCGAAAGCGGCCGGTTGCTGTTGCCGTCGTCCGCGGGGCTGGGCGCGGCCCTGAACCCGGCGCTCACACGGCGTCACGGCCGCATCTGGACACCTTGAGCCGCTCGGCTCATCTCCGCTCTTCCGGGATGAGGCCGCGCGGAGCGAACCGCAGGACGAGCAGCAGGACCAGGCCCATGACGACCGGGCGCATGTGGGCGGCGCTGTCCAGGAGATGAATCCGCAGCGCGCTTTCCTCTGACAGGACGGAGGTGGCCAGCTCCATCAGGCGCAGGCCGACCGGCTCGGCCTGGATCCACACGTACCAGATCAGGAAGCCGCCGAGCACGGCGCCCCAGTTGTTGCCCGAACCGCCCACGATCACCATCACCCAGATCAGGAACGTGAAGCGCATCGGCTGGTAGGAGGCGGGAGTGAACTGGCCGTCGAGCGTGGTCAGCATGGCGCCGGCTATGCCGATCACGGCGGAGCCCAGCACGAAGACCTGCAGGTGGCGGGAGGTCACGTCCTTGCCCATGGCGCGGGCGGCCGTCTCGTTGTCGCGGATGGCGCGCATCATCCGGCCCCACGGCGAGCGCAGCGCGGTCTCGGAGAGCCACGTCAGTACGACCAGGACGAGGAGGAACAGGCCCGCGTAGCACAGCTTGACGACGATCGACGACAGCTCCACGTGCGACATGCCGAGCGTCGATGCCCACTCCTGGAACCACGCCGCGTTCTGCAGATCGATCTCGTAGGGGACCGGCCGCGGCAGGCCGTTGACGTTCTTCACGCCGCGCGTCAGCCACTCCTCGTACTTGAGGAAGGCGACGATGATCTCCGAAATGCCCAGGGTGGCGATCGCCAGGTAGTCGGAGCGCAGGCTGAGGCTGATCTTGCAGACCCAGGCCGCCCCCGCGGCGAACGCACCGCCCACCAGCCAGGACAGGACGATGGGAAGGCCGAGCCCTCCCAGGTAGCCGGTGACGGTGGGCTCCACCGCTTCGATGGCCTCCACCGCCGGCGCGAACACCGCGCGGGCGGCCAGGCCGCCGCCGATCAGCAGGCACGCCACCGCCAGCCGCCGGTACAGCGGCGTGCCGAGACGGCGGCGGACGAACAGCACGGCAATCACGGTGAGCGCCGCCAGCCCCAGCGCCACCAGCACACCGGCACCACCGGCGCGCCAGGCGGCGGTCACCGGCGGCATCGACACCAGCACGCCGGCCAGTCCGCCGAGGGCGGCGAAGCCCATCACGCCGGAGTTGAACAGTCCCGCGTACCCCCACTGGATGTTGACGCCGAGCGTCATGACGGCCGAGATCAGGCACAGGTTGAGGATCGCCAGCGCCAGCGGCCAGCTCTGCACCAGCCCCACCAGGCAGACCAGCGCCGCCATGACCGCGAACAGGACGGGCTTGCGGGGGATCCGCGCCATCCACGGGCCGTCTCGGCCGCTCACGTCGACTTGCCTCCGAAGATGCCCGTGGGCTTCACGACCAGCACCACGACCAGGATGAAGAACGAGATGGCGAACTTGTAGTCGGTGGAGAGCAACTGGACCAGGCCGTCCGGCCGCCAGTCTTCCGGCCCCAGATAAGTCAGGAACTTCCGGTACGGGTAGGTCAGAAGCACCTCCGAGAACGCCACCACGAAGCCGCCGGTGATGGCGCCGAGCGGACTGCCCAGGCCGCCGACGATCGCGGCGGCGAAGATCGGCAGTAGCAGCGACAGGTAGACGAACGGCTTGAAGCTCTTGTCCAGGCCGTACAGCGTGCCCGCCACGGCCGCCAGCGCGCCGACAATAATCCAGGTGACCGCCACCACCCGTTCCGGGTTGATACCCGACAGCAGTGCCAGGTCCTCGTTGTCAGAGAAGGCGCGCATCGACTTTCCGGTCCGGGTCCTGCCGAGAAACCAGAACAGCCAGAGCACCAGGATGACCGTGACCGCTACGGTGATCGTCTGCGTGGTCTTGATGGCCAGTCCCTCGCGGAGTCCCGTGGCCTCTTTGAACTGGCGGACGCTGACGAGGAACCGCGTCCCGTCGGTGAACACCTGGTCGTCCGGGCCGATCACGAAGCGGATGAGCCCGTTGATCACGAACATGACGCCGACGCTGGCGACCAGCAGAATCACGGGCGCCGCCTTCTTGCGCCGGTAGAAGCGGTAGACCCAGCGATCCGTGAGCAGGCACAGGCCGCCGGCGGCCACGATCCCGGCGGGGAGGGCCAGCAGCGCCGTCGGCAGGGGCCCCAGGCCGACCTCACCGGACTGCAGGAGCCAGGTGACCAGGATGGAGACCATGGCGCCGAACGCCATGGTCTCGCCGTGCGCGAAGTTGGAGAAGCGCAGCACGCCGTACACCAGCGTGACCCCGAGCGCGCCGAGCGCGAGCTGGCAGCCGTAGACGGTGGCCGGCACGAGCACGAAGTTGGCCAGGAGCACGAACGCGTTGACGAGGTCCGTCACCGGTCAGCCTCCCAGGAAGGAGCGGCGGATCTCCGGGTTCGCCAGCAGCTCCGACCCCGCGCCGGTGTGGCGGTTGCGGCCCTGCACCAGCACGAATCCCATGTCGGCCAGCTCCAGGGCCGCTCGGGCGTTCTGCTCGACGATGAGGACGGCGACGCCGCCCTCTGCGATGTCGACGATGCGCTCGAACAGCTCCTGCGTGACGATCGGCGACACGCCGGCCGTGGGCTCGTCCAGCATCAGCACGCGCGGCCGGTTCATCAGCGCGCGGCCGATGGCCACCTGCTGGCGCTGGCCGCCGGACAGCTCGCCCGCCGCCTGCCGCCGCTTCTCCCGCAGCACCGGAAACAGGTGAAAGACCTCGTCCATGGTGCCGGCGATGTCGTCATCGCGGATGAACGCCCCCATCTCCAGGTTCTCCTGCACGGTCATCGACCGGAACACGTTCTCGGTCTGCGGCACGAAGCCCATGCCCTTGCGTGCGCGCGCCTGCGGCGCCAGCGCGGTGATGTCCTCACCGTCCAGGCGCACGGTGCCGGCGCGCAGGTTCAGCAGGCCGAACAGCGCCTTCATGGCGGTCGACTTGCCGGCCCCGTTGGGTCCGACCACCACGGCGATCTCGCCCGCGTCCACGGCGACGGAGCAGCCGCGCAGGATGTCGGGGCCGCCATAGCCCCCCGTCAGCGCCTCGCCCGTCAGCAGGCTCATGCCCGACTCAGGTTCGCCCTTCCCGGGTCACGGAGCCCGCGCCGAGATAAGCCTCGACCACGCGCTCGTCGGACTGGACCTCCGGGGCCGAGCCCTGCGTCAACACCTTGCCTTCCACCATGACGACGACCGGATCGCACAGCAGGGAGATCAGCTCCATGTTGTGCTCGATGATGCAGAACGTGTAGCCGCGGTGCAGGTTGAGCCGCAGGATGGCCCCCGCGATCTCCTTGAGCAGGGTGCGGTTGACGCCGGCGCCGACCTCGTCGAGCAGGACGACCCGCGGCTGGGCCATCATGGTGCGGCCGAGCTCGACCAGCTTCTTCTGCCCGCCCGACAGGTTGCCGGCCAGCTCGTCGGCCACGGCGTCCAGCTTCAGGAACTCGATCACCTCGTCGGCCCTGGCCCGCAGCGCGGCCTCTTCCTCGCGGATCTTTCGCGGCCGCAGCCACACGTTGGGCAGCCGCTCGCCGGACTGGCTGCCCGGCACGGTCATGAGGTTCTCCCTGACCGTCAGTGTCGAGAACTCGTGCGCGATCTGGAACGTGCGCAGCACGCCACGGGAGAAGAGTTGGTGAGGCGGGAGCCCGGTGATGTCATCGCCGTCCAGGCTCACGTGTCCGGAGGTCGGCGCGTGCATGCCGGCGATGACGTTGAAGAGCGTCGTCTTGCCGGCGCCGTTGGGACCGATCAGGCCGGTGATGCTGCCGCTCTCGATGGTGAGCGACGCGCCGTCGACGGCCCGGATGCCGCCGAAGCGCATGTGCAGGTCCTGTACGACAATCATCCGGTCAGGGATCATCCCGGCGGCTCATGAGCGGGAGCGGCTCGGCCGTCCCCCGCTCATGGCTCGGGGTGATCAGCGGAAGCGGACGATTACGAGCTCGCCGTCCTCGACCGCCATCTGCTGGTAGTTGCCGGCGCTCTCGCCCGCTCCGACCAGCTCCACCGCCGACGCGCCGACGTAGTCGATCTCTCCGCCGTCCGCGAGTATGCCGAGCGCCTTCGCGAGCTCGCCGGGAAAGATCTCCTCGCCCGGCGCGTTGGCGACCGCCATGACGTGGTCCTTGAAGTCGCCGCTGTCGGTCGAGCCCGCCGCCTGCATGGCCAGCAGGATCAGGGCGGCCGCGTCGTACGACTCCTTCACGAACGGCTGACCGGCCGATTCGAGCATGTCGCCGAGCTTCGCGGCCCCGGGGCTGTCGGTGCCGGGAACCGTCCCGATCGAACCGTTGAGGTCGTCGCCGATCGCCTCCACCAAGCTTTCGCCGATCATGCCGTCGGGAAGGAAGAACTGGTCGAACGCGCCGGAGTCGAGCGAGGCCTGGATGATGCCTTTGCCGCCCTGGTCGATGTAGCCGGCCACGATCAGGATGTCGCCGCCGGCCGCCGCCAGCGCGGCCACCTCGGCGCTGTAGTCGCCCTTGCCGTCTTCGTGCGGCGCGTTGATCGTGATCGTACCGCCGCGCTCCTCGAAGTTGGCCGCGATGCTGTCCGCCAATCCCTTTCCGTAGTCGTTGTTGGTGTAGGTCAGCGCCGCTTCCTGGATGTCCATCTCCTGCAGGATGTCGGCGACCACCTCGCCCTGCCGGGCGTCGGACGGCGCCGTCCGGAAAAACAACCCGTCGTCTTCGATCGTCGACAGTGCGGGCGAGGTAGCCGACGGGGAAATCATCACGATGCCGTTGGGCTTGGCCACCTGCTGCAGCATGGCGATGGTCACGCCCGAGCAGTCACCGCCGACGATGGCGTTGACCTGGTCCGCGGTCACCAGCCGCTCGGCCGCCGCGACCGCGGCAGCGGAGTCGATGCACGTCGAATCTCCCCGCACGGAGACTACCGTGCCCAGGCTGAACGCGCCGCTGTCGTTGACCTCTTGCATGGCCAACTCCGCACCATCTGCCATGGGCGGCGTCAACGACTCGATCGGCCCGGTGTAGCCGAGGATCACTCCCAGCTTTACGTCCTCTGCGAACGCTGCGCCGAGCGGCAGCAGCATCAGCAACAATCCTGAAAAAACACGTCTCATCGAATCACCTCCAAACATAATTGGTGCGAGGGCGGCGTCCACAACTCTTCCGAGCCGAGTGTAACGCGGGTTCTGGTGCGTCACAACAGGCAGCAGGCCTCCCTGGGGAGGCCGTCCGACACGCTCCCGGCTCGCTTCAGTAGCCCAGCCCGCGCAGGTAGTCGCGCGTTTTTCGGCTGCGCCGAGCCTCGGTCAACGGATCGTCGCCTCTCCGCGGGCAGGCCGTGACCCAGCGGGGATAGCCCAGCTCGGCCAGCACCGCCAGCACGGCCGGGAAGTCGACCGCCTCGGACTCGCCCACGTCGCACCACACCGGCTGGTAGGTGCCGTCCGCATCGCGCGAGCTGGCGCTGTAGTCCTGCAGGTGGACGTAGTTCAGCCGCGGCGCGAACTCCCGGATCGCCGCGACCGGATCGACGCCCCAGAGCTGCGCATGGGAGACGTCGATGCAGAGCTGCGCCCGCTGCAGCATGCTCAGGTAGCGGCGCCAGTCGGCCGCGGAGTCCACCAGGGTGTTGGTGTGAATGTGGTAGCTGAGCTCCACGCCGCATGCGGCCCCATATTCCGCCCACTCGTCGGCCGCCTCGGCCGCGGCCTGCAGGTCGGCGGCGGTCACCGCCCGGCCGGACGGCTTGCCGCCGGTCATGAACATGAAGCAGTCGGCCTCCACCTCGGCGGCGAACTCGATGCGCCGCCGGTTCAGCTCGCGGTTGCCGAAGCTCCGGTCCTCGGGGACGCCGCTGGCGGTGAACACGGCAAGCGGCATGCCGGCGTCGGCGCAGATCCGCCGCACACGCGCCGGCGGCCCCAGCCAGTCGAGCGGCAGCCGGCACTCCCAGCCCTCCCAGCCAGCCTCCGCCAACTCCGCCAGGCAGCGTTCCAGGTCCGGCTCCTGCCAGAATATGGTGCTGTATCCCAGCTTCACGACTTTGTCCCGGATCCGGTCGGCCGTAGCGCGGCGCCGAACACGGTGACGCCGTCGAGGGTGCCAGGGATGATGCGAATCGCGCGCAGCGTGAAGGTGTGGACGCCGGGGGCGTCGATCGTCAGATGGCCGATCGGCGTGCTGAACTCCGGGAAGTACTGCGAGCGCGGTGTGGCGGCGCGCGCGGTGTCACTCAGGGTGCCCTCCGCCGTGCGGCCCTCGCCGTGGCTGCCGCCGACCGACACCTCGACGCCGTGCGGGGTCACCTCCTCCGTGTCGTGAATGGGTGCCGCGATGACTGACACCGCGAAGGTGCCCGGCCGACACACCCGGACCTGCCACGACAGGACGCTTTCGGTATCCATCCAGCCGGCGGTGAGGCCGTTGGAGAGGATCTCGAGCGTGGAGTCCCGCCCAAGGCTGACGTCGGCCAGGTGGGCGTGCAGGTGGATGGCGCCATCCGGCTGCTGGACGGTCAGCGCGTCCGCCACGGCATCGCCGTCGATAGTCAGGGCGACCACCGGCACGTGCTCGACGGCGCTCAGATCGGGGAGGGCAAGTGTCAGCCGGTCGACCTCGCCTGCCTCGGTGCGATCCTGCGCGACCTCCACCGGCGAATCCAGCCCCAGCACCTCCGCGCCGGTCACGCCGGAGCGCAACCCGTGCACGACCAGCGGAGCCTCGGAAGGCTGCAGCAGGTGCAGAAACAGCCGGCCGGGCTTGCAGGTCATCCGCAGGCCGTCGTGCTCGTACGGGAACGGGCTGCCGGCGGTGCCGTAGATCGCCTGGCCGTTGACGGCCATCCATCCGCCGATCTCCCGCAGCCGCTCGGCGCTGGGCTCCGGGATCAATCCCTCCGCGGTGGGTCCGACGTTGAGCAGGTAGTTCACGCCCTTGCTGGCCAGGTCGATCAGCAGCAGGATCAGGGTGGACGCCGATTTCCAGTGGTGGTCGGTGGTCTTGTAGCCCCACGTGTCGTTGAGGGTGGCCGGCGTCTCGTAGTCGGCGCGCACGCGACCGGCCGGGATCTGGTTGTCGCCCAGGCTGCCGTAGTCGCCCACGTCGTTGCCGATGCGGCCGGAGACCAGGCAGTCTGGCTGCAGGTCGTGCACGAGCTCGCGCAGCTCGATCGAGTGCTCGCGGCTGATGGTGTAGGGGGTGTCGAACCAGATCAGCCCGATCGGCCCGTACTGGGTCAACAGCTCGCGGAGCTGCGGCTTTACCTTGCGCTCCAGGTAGGCACCGAAGTCCTTGCCGCCTTCGTCGAAGTCCCAGTCGTTGCGCGACCCGTCCGGGTCGTGCCAGTCCTGGTCCTGCGAGTAGTAGAAGCCGAGCTTGATGCCGGCCTCGGCACACGCCTCCGCCAGCTCCGCCAGCGGGTCGCGGCCGAACGGCGTCGCGTCGACGATGTTGTACGGGCAGCACGGCGAGCGGAAGATCGCGAACCCGTCGTGGTGCTTGGAGGTGATGACCACGTAGCGCATCCCCGCCCGTACCGCCAGGTCCACCCACGCGCGGGCGTCGAAGCGCACGGGGTCGAACCGCTCGGCGAGCGCCGCGTACGTCTCCCGCGGGATGCGCCTGCGAAACATGATCCACTCGCCAATGCCGGGCACCTCCTCGCCCTCCCAGACGCCGGCCGGGATGGCGTACAGGCCCCAGTGGATGAACATCCCGAATCGCGCCTCGCGCCACCAGTCCAGCCCCGGGTGGTCCACCACCGGTGCCGCGTTACGGCCGCGCATGCGGTCGCGCCAGCTCATCATCTCTGCCATGGGTGGGTGATAGCCCTCCGCAGCCGCTGTTGCAAGCCGCTCGGACGGATGCCGTGGATAATGACGCCATGAAGGCCGAGATTCCGGACCGCCTGGTGGTGTTCACGTTCGACGACGGCACTCGTTCCAACGGCGAGCTCGTCGCCCCCCTCCTGGAGCGATACGGCTTCGGGGGGACGTTCTACATCACCGAGGGCCTGGGGTTCGAGGACAAGGACTACTACCTCACCTGGGAGGAGATCCGCGGGCTGCACGAGCAGGGCTTCGAGATCGGCAACCACACACGCGGCCACCGCGACGTGCGCACCCTCGCGCCCGAAGAGCTGCAGGCGGAGGTGGAGCACATAGACCGCCGCTGCGCGGTGTTCGGCATCCCGCGGCCAGAGACCTTCTGCTATCCCGGATACCACACCGCTGCCGAGGCGGTGACGGTGCTGGCCGGGCACGGCTTCGCCTGGGCGCGCTGCGGATGCGAGCCGACGCCGGCCGAGGCGTACGAGACCGGCGGCTGCGGTCCGGCATACGACCCGCGCTTGGACCACCCGCTGCTGGTGCCCACGACCGCCGCCTACGGACCCGCCACCGATCTGGACACCCTGACCTGGGCGGCGCGGCAGGCGCACGGCGGACGCGTCGCGGTGATCACCTTCCACGGCGTGCCCGATCCGCGCCATCCGTGGGTGTCCACCGAGCCGCAGACCTTCCGCGATTACCTGAAGTGGCTGGCCGACGGCGGCTACACCGTGATCGCGCTGCGCGACTTGTCCCGCTACGTCAGGATCACCGATTTGCCCGCGGACCCCTACGCGGCGCAGCGCGAGCGGCAAGGCACCGGCTACGGTCCCGGCGTCAGCCCAGGGCGATGACCGCCTTGAGCACGCCGGCCTCCGGGCGGGTGAGCGCGTCGAAGCGCTGCTCCACCTCGTCGAAGGCGATGCGGTGGGTGATCCACGGGCCGGTGTCGATGGTGCCTGAGGCGATGGCGTCGATCACCTGCCGGAAGTCGCCGGGGAGGCCGTTGCGGGAGGCCAGCAGCGTGAGCTCCCGGCGGTGCATCTCCGGCTGCGGGAAGGAGATCTCCTGCCGGGTGAGCCCGAGGAAGACCACCGTGCCGCCCTGGGCGGCGTACGTGAGGGCCGCCGCCATCGACTGCGGGTTGCCGGTCGCGTCGATCACGATGTCGAAGAGGCGGCCGTCCGACAGCTCGCCGAGGCGTTCCGGTTCCTTGCCGTCGTCGGCGACGACGGCTCCCGCCGGGGCATACGTGTTGCGGCAAAACTCGACGCGGGCCGGCAGCCGGTCCATGACCGTCACGTGCCGGGTGCGCAGCCGGACGAACTCCAGCGCCGCCAGCCCGATCGGCCCCAGGCCGATGACGAGCACCCGGTCCTCGCTGCCGGGTGCGGCCCGCGCGGCGGCGTGGCAGCCGATGGTCAGGGTCTCCACCAGCGCGAGCTGATCGAAGGTGAGTCCGTCGGCGCGGTGCAGCTTGCCGGCCGGAATCGTGAAGCGGTCGCAGAGACCCCCGTCCTGCATGACGCCGATCACGCTGAGCCGCTCGCAGCAATTGGTGCGGCCTTTGCTGCACGCGTAGCAGCCTCCGCAGTTCAGGTAGGGCTCGACGCTGCACGTGTCCCCGGGCGCGACCGCGGTGACGCCGTCACCGACGCTGAGCACCTCGACGCCCAGCTCGTGGCCGGGGATGCGCGGGAAGTCGAAGAACGGAAAGGTGCCGTGATAAGCGCTGACGTCGGTGCCGCACACGCCGACCGAGTGGGTCCGCACGAGCGCATCGCCCGCCGCGGGTTCGGCTGGCGCCGGCACGGTGACGGCACGGGCCTGGTACGGCGCCTCGAAGCGGATCGCGCGGATCGTGTCGGCGTTCACACGCCCGCAGCGCTGCGCCGACTGAGCTCGCCCAGGGTCTGGTCGGTCGCCGGCCGGTAGCCGGGCAGCGGCAGGAGCTGCTCGTGGATGGCGTCCACGATCCAGTCGGCCTGCGGAAAGAAGACCGACTCCAGCTCCACCGGCGGCGTGATCCAGTTGCGGGCGCCCAGCACCACCGGCGGCGCGTCCAGGTCGTCGAAGCACAGGCGGCCGATTGTGGTCGCCATCGTGTGCAGCACGCTGCCGCGCTCGCAGGCGTCGGAGGTGAGCAGGATGCGGCCGGTCTTGCGCACCGACTCCGCGATCGGGCCGTAGTCGAGCGGGTTCAGGAAGCGGGCGTCGATCACCTCCGCCTCGAGCCCGTGACGCTCCGACAGGATTTCGGCGGCTTCCAGGGCGCGGTACAGATTCGCGCCGACCGTGAGGATGGTCAGGTCGTCGCCCTGCCGGTGGATGTGCGGAGCGCCTTCCTCGATCTCGTAGTAGCCGGCGGGTACCGACTCGTGCAGGACCTCGGGCTCCCCATAGAGTTGCTGGCTTTCGAAGAAGATCACCGGGTCGGTGCCGCGCAACGCCAGGTTGAGCATGCCCTTGGCGTCGTACGGGGTCACCGGGTAGTAGACCTTGAGGCCGGGGATGTGGCTGACCATGGCCGACCACTCCTGCGAGTGTTGAGCCCCATAGCGGAATCCCACGGCGATGCGCAGCACGATCGGCAGCGACAGCACGCCGGCCGACATGGCCTGCCACTTGGCGAGCTGGTTGAAGACCTCGTCGCCGGCGCGGCCCAGAAAGTCGCAGTACATCAACTCCACCACCACGCGGCCGCCGCTCATGGCGTAGCCGATGGCGCTGCCGACGATGGAGGCCTCGGAGATGGGCGAGTTGAACAGCCGGTGGTAGGGCAGGGACTCGGTGAGCCCGCGGTAGACGCCGAAGGCGCCGCCCCAGTCGCGGTTCTCCTCGCCGTAGGCGACCATGGTCGGGTCCTCCGCGAAGCGGTGCAGGAGCGCCTCGAACAGGCCGTCGCGCAGGGTGATCACCTGCGAGATGGGCAGGCGATTGCCGTCGGCGTCGAAGGCCGAGCGCGAACGATTGGCCAGCGCCTTGACGCGTGGGTTGTCCGCCACGGGAACGGTGAGCTCCGGCTCGCCCTCGGCCATCGCCTCGGTGGGGCGGGCGGAGAACATGACCGCCTCGATCTCCTGCGCGCCGCCGCCGAATCGGGGCGAGCTGTCGAGCGGCGCCGCCAGCCGGAACGCCCGCTCCATCACGTCGACGGCCCAGGACTCGATGCGCTCGCGTTCGGCAGCGTCGAGCAGGCCCCCTTCGTCCAGGTAGTCGCCGTAGTTGCGCAGGCTGTCCCGTTCCTCCCACGCCTCGATCTCCTCGCGCGTGCGGTAGGTGCCCGGATCGCGCCCCGAGTGCCCGGCAAGGCGGTAGGTGACGGTGTCCAGCAGCGCCGGGCCGCGGCCGGCGAGCAGCAGCTCGCGCTTGGCGTCCACCGCGGCGGCGACCGCCAGCGGGTTGTAGCCGTCGACCCGCTCGGCGTGCAGGTTCTCGGGATTGACGCCTGCGCCCATGCGGGCCAGCACCTGGAAGCCCATGGTCTCGCCGGCGGTCTGGCTGCCCATCCCGTAGAAGTTGTTCATGAAGTTGAACATCACCGGCGGCGCGCCGCCCAGATCGGCGTCCCAGAGGGTCCTGTACTGGTCCATGGCGGCGAAGCTCAGCGCCTCCCAGGTCGGTCCGCAGCTTGCCGAGGCATCGCCGACGCAGGCCACGACGATGCCGGGGCGCCGGTTGACCCGCTTGAAGAGCCCCGCGCCGGCCGCGATACCGGCCGAGCCGCCGACGATGGCGTTGTTCGGCATGCTGCCGAGCGGTGCGAAGAATGCGTGCATGGAGCCGCCGAGCCCGCGGTTCAGGCCGTTTCGGCGGCCGAACACCTCCGCCATGAAGCCGTACACGACGAAGTCGATGGCCAACTCGTCGACGTCCCGGTCCTTCGCGGCCGGCTCCACCACGCGCAGGATGTCGCCGTCCAGGTACTCCTCCATGATGCGCTGCAGACAGGTGCCGTCGGCGTGACGGATAGCCTGCAGGCACTTGGCCAGGATCTCCGCGTGGCTGCGGTGCGAACCGAAGATCAAGTCCTCGCGGGCCAGCGGCAGGCAGAGTCCGACCACGGCGGCTTCCTGTCCGATCGACAGGTGCGAGGGGCCCTCGTGCACGTAGTCGACGCCGGCGTAGCCGCCGGTGGTCTTGACGCTGTCGAGCATGCGCTCGAACTGGCGGATGAGCATCATGTCGCGATAGGCGCCGACCAGCGCCGCGTCTCCCCAGCGCTCGCGCTCCGTGGCGATGTCGGGCTGGTACCGGTTCAACGGGATCGGATCGATTTCGAGGCTACCGGGCCGGCGAACCTCCTCCGGGCTGATGACCATGGACTTGGGCATGGGCGAAAGGTACACCGGATCGCCGGTGGTCCGGGCGAGGGGCGATGCGGTAGGTTTCGCCCATGCCCGTGGTGGCGGTGCTGGCCGCGCTGGACGAGGAGATCGAGGCGTTCCGCGGGGCGCACGAGTTGAAGCCCGTGGAAGCGGGGACGCCGTTCGCGGCCTTCCGCTTCCGGGTCGGCGCCGTCGACGCCGTGCTGATGCGCACCGGGGTCGGCAAGGTGTTCGCGGCCATGGTCGCGCAGCGGGCGATCGAGCGGGTGCGGCCTGATCACCTGATCGTCACCGGCATCGCCGGCAGCGTGCGCGCCGGCCTGGACCTGGGCGACGTGGTGGTCAGTCGCGACTGCGTCCAGCACGACCTGGACGCGACCCCGCTGGGCTTCGAGCTCGGCCAAGTGCCTTACACCTACTACCGCATCCTGCGGGCCGACCCGCGGCTCGTGGATCTGGCGCTCGCCACGCCCGTGGACGGCCAGCGCGTGGTCCCCGGTCGCATCCTCACCGGAGACCAGTTCGTCAGCGATCCCGATGCCGCGCTGCGCGAACGGCTGAGCGGGCTCGAAGGCTCCGTCGTGGAGATGGAAGGCGCGGCGATCGCGCTGGTGGCGACCGTCAACCGCGTGCCGTTCGTGATCATCCGCTCCGTCTCCGACAAGGCCGACGCCGCCGCACCGGCCGACTTCGGCGCCTTCCTGCGCCGCGCGGCCGCCAACTCCTACACGGTCTGCGCGGGCATCCTCAAGTGCCTGGGTCCTCCGCGGTCCCAACCATCCTCACCTCCGCGCCATGCGGATGGCTTGACCAAAGTCAACCAGTAGGGACTCTAAAGGCACCAAGTGAAACTCGTTACCGTCGCGCGAGCAAGCCCGCTTACGACACGGTAGAGGAAGCGCTGGATCACGCCAGAGGACGGCCGAGTGAGACAAAATGACACATACTGACAGTTCCCTTACGGATGCCGTTCGGAAAGTAATCCGTGACGTGCCGGACTTTCCGCAGGCGGGGATCACGTTCCGGGACATCACGCCGGTGTTCGGTGCGATCCACCTTCCGCTTCGCGTCGCTTCGTGGATGGCGGCCGCGTTCGCGGCTGATGCGGACGACCACCGCATCGACGCGGTCGCGTGCGTGGAGGCGCGCGGCTTCATGCTCGGCCCGCTGGTGGCGCGGGAGCTGGGCGTCGGGCTGATCCCGGTGCGCAAGCCGGACAAGCTGCCGCGGGAGACGCTGCGGCAGGACTACGACCTGGAGTACGGGACCGACTCGCTGGAGATGCACGCGGACGCCTGCGGCCCGGGCCAGCGCGTCCTGCTGGTCGATGACGTGCTGGCCACGGGTGGCACCGCCACGGCCGCGTGCCGGCTGATCGAGCGCGCCGGCGCCAGTGTCGCGGGCGCCGCGTTCCTGATCGAGCTGGACGGCCTGGACGGCGCGCAACGGCTGCCGGTGCCGAGCCGCAGCCTGCTGGTGCTGCCGGCGTGAGCGACGCCCCCCGCGTGCCGCTGATCCTGATGCGGGTCGGCGGCATCATGGTGGCGGCGGGCATCGCCCTGGCGTACCTGGCTTGGGCGCTTTCGTACTCGCGGGTCAGCCTGGCGGCGATCGCCATTCCGATCGGCGTGGTGTTGATAGGAGGCGTGCTGGTGTTCGTGATCGGCGCCGTGTCCGGGGCCGGTGCTCGCCAGGAGACCAGGGCTAACCAGGAGACCAGGGCTCGCCAGGAGTAGCCTCGGGGACTTCAGCCGGCGGGCAGCTCGGATCCGTCCTGTCGCCGGTAGAGGTCGGCGTACACGCCGTCTGCGGCCGTCAGCTCGTCGTGCGTGCCGCGCTCGGCGATCCCGTGGTCCTTGATCACGAACAGGCAGTCGGCGGCGCGCACCGTGCTCAGCCGGTGGGCGATGATGATGGCCGTGCGGCCCTGCAGGAGCCGCCGCAGCGCGGCCTGGATCACCGACTCGGTCACCACGTCCACGCTGGAGGTCGCCTCGTCCAGGACGATCAGGCGCGGGTCGGGCAGCAGCGCGCGGGCGATGGCGATGAGCTGGCGCTGACCCACCGAGATATTGGTGCCGAACTCCAGGATCTCGGTGTCGTAGCCGTCCGGCAGCCGCTCCACGAAGCGGTGCAGGCCGACCGCCTGGGCGGCTTCGACGACCGCTTCGTCGGAGGCCGCCGGAGCGCCGAAGCGGACGTTGTCTGCGATGGTGCCGGGAAACAGGAACGGATCCTGCGAGACCAGCGCCATCTGCGCGCGCAGCGTGCGCTGCTGCACCGACCGGACGTCGACGCCGTCGACCAGCACCTCACCGTCGGTGACGTCGTAGAAGCGGGCGATCAGGTTGGCGATGGTGGTCTTGCCGGCGCCGGTCTCGCCGATCAGCGCCACGGTCTGGCCCGCCTCGATGGTCAGGTCGACGTCCTGCAGCACGGGCTGATCGGGCTCGTAGGCGAAGGAGACGCCGCGCAGCTCGATGCGGCCGTCGATTCGGCGCATCGGCGGGGCGTCGGGGGCGTCGAGGATGCGCGGTTCCGTGTCCAGCAATTCCAGCACCTTCTCGCCGCCGGCCATCGCCGACTGCATGGAGGCGTAGAGCTGGCTGAGGTCCTGGATCGGCTGAAAGAAGCGGCTCACGTAGGCCAGGAAGGCGACGATCACGCCGATCGAGACCGCGTCCCGGCCGTGCGCAAGGCCGCCGAAGAGCAGCACCGCCGCCATCGCCAGCAGCCCCAGGAACTCCACCGACGGCGTGAAGGCGATGGACAGGGAGAACGCCCGAAGCTGCGCATCCCGCGCGTCACGATTGCGTCGCTCGAACCGTTCGGCGGCCGCCGGCATCTGCGCGAACGCCCGGATCACGCGCATCCCGCCGATCGCCTCGGCCAGGTTGCCGACCATCGTGGCGATCGCCGTCCGCGTGGCGCGGAACGCGCGCCGCGCCAGGCGGGAGAAGATCAGCGTGGCGACCACCATCACCGGCACCACCGCGAAGGTCGTCAGCGCCAGCTCCGTGTTCATGATCAGCATCGCCACGACGATGCCGATCAGGACCAGGGAGTCGCCGATGATCTGCACCAGCCCCTGCGACAGCACTTCGTTGATGGTGGCGACGTCGTTGATCACCCGCGAGATGGTGACGCCGACCGGGTGCTCGGTGTGATAGCGCAGCGACAGCCGCTGCAGGTGGCGGAAGAGCTGCGCCCGCATCGTGGCCAGCATCCTCTGGCCGACCCACGACAGCAGATAGGTCTGCAGCGCGTGCGCGGCATAGGTGCCCAGGAACGTCAGGACCAGGAGGCCGGAGATCAGCGCCAGGCTCCGCAGGTCCCGGGAGGCGATGGCGTCGTCGATGGCGAGCCGGATCAGCCACGGCGCCGCCAGGCTGAGCGCGGTGACCACCAGCATGGCAAGCGAGGCGGCGGCCATGTGCCTGCGATACGGGCGCAGGTAGACCGTCAGGCGGCGGATGACGTGTGGATCGATCGCCCGTCCCTCGCCGCCGGCGGCGAGCGCGGCCAGCGTGGATCTGGGTCCGCCGCCCATGGGGCCGGTGCCGGTCGAGAAGGTGCTCATAGGGGCGCTTTCCTCAGTGCATGATCGGCCGCCGGTGCCAGGTGGCCATCGCCGTCGCCCCCGGCTGGGGCGGGTGACGGTGCCGCCATTCCGGCGGAGGCGAAGATGGCGGCATAGAGCGGCGAGCCTGCCAGCAATTCCTCATGGGTGCCGTGGGCGGCGATACGGCCTTCCTCCAGCACCACCACCGCGTCCGCGTCCTTGCAGGTGCTGGCACGCTGCGCGATGACGATCATGGTGCGAGCGCCGGCGGAGTCGCGCAGCGCCGACAGGATCCGGCCCTCGGTGCGGGCGTCGACGCTGGAGGTGGCGTCGTCGAGGATGAGGATGCGCGGATCGGTCAGCAACGCGCGGGCGATGGCGATGCGCTGCTTCTGCCCCCCGGACAGGGTGACGCCGCGTTCGCCCACCGGCGTGTCGTAGCGCTCGGGTAGTCCCTCGATGAAGGTGCGGATCTGCGCCGCTTCCGCCGCCGCCTCGATCTCCGCCGGCGAGGCGTCGGGCCGGCCGAAGGCGATGTTCTCGCCGATGGTGGCCGCGAACAGCACCGTGTCCTGCAGCACGACGCCGATCTGCGCGCGCAGCGACGCCATCGTCACCCCGCGGATGTCGATGTCGTCGATCTCTATCACGCCGCGGGTCGGGTCGTGCAGGCGCAGCAGCAGCGAGATCAGGGTCGTCTTGCCCGAGCCGGTGGCGCCGAGCACCGCCAGCCTGCTCCCGGCGGGGATGGTCAGGTCGATGTCGGAGAGCGCCTCGATCCCGTCCTCCCCGCCGAACGAGAAGCTCACGTCCCGGAACCGGACTCCGCCCCGGCCGCGCGGCAACGGCCGGGCGTCCGGAGCCTCCGGGATGGCGTCCGGGGCGTCCAGGATCTCCGCGACGCGCTCGGCGGACGCCAGCCCCTGCACCATCATCGGCAGCATGGCCCCGACCCGGCGCACCGGCGAGAAGAGCTGCGTCAGGTAGGTCGTGAACGCCACCAGCACTCCCAGGCTCTCGCCGCGCACGACCATCAGGCCGCCGATGCCCACGACCACCACCAGGCCCAGGTTGGCGATCAGCGACAGCAGCGGCGTGTGTATGGCCTTCAGCTTCGTGTTGAGCACCGAGATCACGAACCAGCGGTCGACCTGCCGCTGGAACCGCACCGTCTCCCGCTGCTCCTGCGCGAACGCCTTGACCAGCCGCGCGCCCTGCAGGTTCTGCTCCAGCGCCGACGTCATCACGCCGAGTTGCTGCTGCAGCCGGGACGCCAGCGGCCGCTGCTGCTTGGCGAATATGAACGCCTGTACCGCCAGGAACGGGACGGGGATCAGCGACGCGGCGCCGAGCACCGGATTCATCGCGACCATGAACGCCAGCGTCCCCGCGAACAGCACCGCCGCGTCGAGGACGCGCAGCAGCGCCTTGCTGACCACGAACCGGAGGCGCTCCACATCCTGGATCGCGCGCTGCAGGACCTGACCGGTCTCCATCCGCTCGATGAAGGCGATGTCCACCACGCCGAGCCTGAGGAACAGCTCGTTGCGCAGGTCGTAGGCGAGCCGCTGGGCGGCCATCTCCGCCAGTTGGCCCTGCAGGAATCCGAACACGGCGCGCGCGCCCGCCAGACCGACCAGCGCGATGACCGAGCGGATCAGCACCGACCGGTCGCCGGCAATGATCCCGTGGTCGACGATCCAGCGGACGAACAGGGGAATGACGAGGAGAGCGGCGGTATGCGCGGTCATCGCGGCATACGCCCCCGCCATGAGCGGTCGGTAGGGGCGCAGGTAACGGAAGAATCGGCCGAACAGGCTCGCCAAGCCGACAGTATACCAACTGCGCCGTGCCCGGCTACCGAGCCGCGGGCTACCGAGCCGCCGGCTACCTCCCTTGCCGGTTGAGGACGCCGCTACGGGCTACGGGGCGCAGGCGCAGGGCAATCCCTGCTCCAACTCAACCGTACGCCGATCCCAACCCCATCGCGCGGCGCCACGCCGCCACCTGGCCCAGATGGTGCCCTTCGTGCATGGTCATCAGCGCGACGGCGAAGTCCCCGACGGTGGGGAAGCGCTCGCGAAGACGGGGCGATGTCGGCTGCTGCAGGCGTTCGGCATCGACCGCTGCCATCGCTTCGGACACGCGCTCGTGCTGCGTTCGGAGCTGTTCGAGGAGCTCCACCTTGCCGGGAAAGTCGGCGGCGTTCCCACTGGGGATCGACCCCATGCGGCACGCCTCCTTCCATGTGTCCGGAAAAGTAGACGGGAGTCCAAGCATGCCGGCCAACGCGTCGGAGGTGACGCCCAGATGGCCCAGCGTCCACGCCGGGTGATTGATGACTCCCGACGGCTGAGCGACCATCTGCTCGTCCGTGAGGTCGTCGACGAGCAGCTCGGCGCGCTTGAGGTTCTTGTCGTAGACGAACAACAGATGCTGGATCATTGAGCTCTCCCTGAGCCCCGGCCGCCCCTGGCAACGCCGGGCACGAAATAGGACCGGCGCACTATAGCGCTCACGAACCAGGGCCCACCATCCTGCGGCCGTGTGGAGTACGATCCCGTTCATGGAACACACGCGAATCGGGTTGCTGCATCCGGGCCAGATGGGCTCCGCGGTGGGACGCGCCCTGGTCGAAGCCGGACACCGGGTCCTGTGGGTCTCCGCGGATCGATCTCCGGAGTCACGCGAGCGCGCGGCGGAGGCCGGCCTGGACGACGCCGCCACCCTTGAGGCGCTGGCTGAGCAGGCGGAGGTGATCCTGTCGATCTGTCCCCCGCACGCGGCGGCCGAGGTCGCCGTACAGGTGGCCGCCTGCGGGTTCACCGGTGTCTACGCCGACTGCAACGCCATCTCGCCCGAGCGCACCCGCGCCGTCGAGACGACGATCGCCGACGCCGGCGCGACCTACGTCGACGGCGGCATCGTCGGCGGTCCTCCGACCGACGGACCGCCGCGCACGTGGCTCTACGTGTCCGGCGCGGCGGCGAACCGAGTCGCCGCCTGCTTCCCCGCCGACGCCCTGCACGCGGTGGTCCTCTCCGACCGCATCGGCGCGGCATCCGCGCTGAAGATGTGCTACGCGGCCAACACCAAGGGCACGTCCGCCCTGTTCGCGGCGATCCTGGCGCTGGCCGAGCAGGAAGGCGTGCGCGACGCTCTGGAACGGCAGTGGGGAGACGACCTGACCGCTTCCGCGCACAAGCGCGCCGCCGACAGCGCCCTCAAGGCGTGGCGGTTCGTGGGCGAGATGCACGAGATCGCGGCAACGTTCACGGAGTCCGGCCTGCCCGGCGGGTTTCACGCGGCGGCCGCGGAGATCTACGAGCGCCTGGCCCCGTTCAAGGGCCGCACCGAGCCGCCGGACCTGGGCGACGTGCTCGACACCCTGCAGCGTCCGTGAGCCTGACCGTGCTCGGCGACGCCCCGGTGTCGCCCAACCTGGCGGCCGACGACCGGACGTCCGTGTGCGCGTTTCCGGTCGCGACGCGGTTGGCCGACGGCACGGTATTGGCGCTCTACCGGCAGGGCCTGGACAAGCACGGCGCCGACGGCCGCTTCCTGATGCAGCGCTCGGCTGACCGCGGCGCGACCTGGAGCGAACCGGTCGTGGTGCTGGACCGGGGCGGCCGCGTGGCCGGTTCGCCTGCGGCGGACGGCCCGGCGCGGGTGCCGTCGATGGCCGGTTTGTTGCACACGACGAGCGGCGCGTTGCTGGCCAACTTCGGCGTGGTCGAGGGCTTGAGCGGGGCGACCTACATGTTCGCGGACGAGGCGCGCGATCTGCCGGTCCGCACGCTGCTCGCGCGCAGCGAGGACGGGGGCGCCAACTGGACGGCGCCCGAGGTGCTGGACGCCGCGCCGCTCGGCTCCTGCCCGACCACCAAGCCGTTCCAGCGGCCGGACGGCACCATCTGCATGCCGCTGGAGATCCCGGGCCCGGCGCCGGGAGTGCCTGCGACCGGCATGGTGTTTTCGGATGACGACGGACGGAGCTTCGGCGGGTTCGTCCGCTGCGCGTCCGACGACAGCGGAGCGCTCGCCTTGTGCGACGGGCACTGCGCGCAGCTCGACGACGGACGGATCCTGCTGCTGTTGTGGACGTTCCGGGCTTCCGACGAGACGACGATCGACGTGCATAGCTGCCACTCCGAGGACGGCGGGCGCACCTGGAGCGAGCCGCTGCCTACCGGGCTGCACGGGCAGGTGACCGCTCCGCTTGAGCTGCCCGGCGGATCGGTGCTGGCGGCCAGCAACCGGCGCGTTGAGCCCGAAGGCATCCTCATCCACGTCTCCCGTGACGGAGGCGATACCTGGGATCAGGACGCCTCGGTACGGATGTGGGATGCCGCCGCCGGACGCACGCTGGCGGAGCCGGTGAGTGCGTCCAGCGATCGCCATGGCGCCGGGATCTGGGCCGCGCTCGGCGGGTTCACCTTCGGCACGCCGGACCTGACGCTGCTCGACGACAGCACCGTGCTGTTGATCCACTACGCGACCCTCGACGGCGTGACGCACATCCGGGCGGTCCGCTTCCGCTTCGATGAGTGAGCTCGATGAGTGAGAAGGAGGTCCGGACCGTCAGCGGCGCTCTGGACGCCGGATCCCTCGGCGTGGTGCTGCCCCACGAGCACCTGATCCACCGCGTCAGCATCCACTCCGGCCGGGCCGACAACACCTGTCTGGACGTCGAGCTGGCCGCGGACGAGTGCCGTCGCTTCCGCGCCGCCGGCGGCGGGACGATCTGCGACGTCACCCCGCTGGGACTGGGGCGCGACCTGGCGGCCCTGCGAGCAGTCAGCGAGGCATCCGGTGTGCCGGTCGTCTCCGCGCTCGGGCTCTACGACACCTGGACACAGCCCGACGAGGTGGGCGGCCGTCCTGCCCGCGTGGTTGCCGACTACCTGGAGCGGGGCGCCGATGGATGCGGCCTGATCGGCGAGATCGCCAGCCACAACGAATCCGGCCACGCCGACTGGCGGCGCTACGCGCTGTATGCGTCGGAGCGCGACCTGTTCGCCGGCGCGGCGCACGCGCAACGGCGCACCGGATTGGCGGTCACCACCCATGCCAGCCTGGGTCGGGGAGGGGTCGCCCAGGCACGGTTGCTCATCGATTCCGGCGCCGATCCGGAGCGGGTGATCATCGGCCACTGCGACGCACACCTGCACGACGACGAGGCCCTGGACCTGGACTACTACGAGGCGCTTCTGTCACTGGGCGTCTGCCTGGAGTTCGATCTGTTCGGCTGGGAGGAGCTGGCTCCCGATGCGCTCCGGGCGCAGCGGATCGCGACGCTCTGCGCGGCCGGGCACGCCGGCCGATTGCTGATCTCGACCGATACCTGCCGCCGCTCGCAACTTCACGCATGCGGAGGCCGCGGCTTCGGCTACCTGTTCACCAGCGTCATTCCCGATCTGCTGTCCGCCGGCGTCGATCAGGCCGACATCGACACGATAACCCGCGCCACCCCCGCCCGCCTGCTCGCCATTCGCTGACGGACGGCTCGGCGAAAACATGGGAATATGGAACTCGGGCCGCTTATACCTAACCGAATGGTGTGAGGAAACGGTGATGACGACAGTAAAGTTCGTGTACTGGCGAGAGGACGGAGTATGGATCGGCTACCTTCAGGACTATCCCGACTACTGGACTCAGGGTGAGACCTTGGCCGACCTCAAGGAGCACCTCCGGAATCTTCATCACGATTTGAGCGCCGGCGTCGTGTCAGGTCTTCGCAAGGTGGACGCACTCGTCGTGTCGTGAAAGCACATCCCAAGGCACCTCACGATAATTCAACGGATTCAGCATTTGCTGACGCAGATGCTCACGGTGGTTCGAGCTTCGGCGCCCGCGGCCAGCAGCGGGAGCGGCGACGTGTCGCGCCAGGACGGGTCCGCTAGGCGGGAAAAGCCGTCCAGTCCGGCGGTCCACGGCTCGACGCAGACGAAGCGTGCCGCCCGCGGCGCGTAGATCACGAGCTGCGTGATCGAGCCGTCGTAGCCGACCGCGATGCGCCGGCCGGCGCCGCGATCGGTGAGCACCGCCTCGGCGCCGCTCAGGTCCGTGAACACGTTGTCGTAGTTCGCCTCCGGGTCGAGGCGGAACGGCTCGGCCAGCGCTCGCGTGGCTCCGGACGGGACCATCAGAGCGGGGTCCAGCTCGACGGCCCGGGAGGCGGGGAGGGCGAGCGACACGCCGTCGCGGCCGGGGTCGGAGATCGCCAGGTACGGGTGTGCGCCGAACGCGTACGGCGCGGGCTCGCCTCCCAAGTTGCGCACGCACAGCTCGATCTCCACTCGGTGGGGCGTCAGGGACAGCTCCAGGCGCAGCGCGACCGGCCACGGATAGCTCGCCCGCGTCAACGCATCGGTGACCTCGACGGCATAAATCAGGGTGACGTACTCCGCCGACCGGTCGACCTGCGGCGGGCCGATCCGGCAGCGGTCCAGGAACCCGTGAATGGGCATCGACAGCGGCGCCTCATGACCTGCGAGCCGGTAGGCGTCGGCCGCCGGCGGCTCGACCGACCGGTCCCAGGTCCTGCCCACCGCCGGGAACAGCAGCGGATTGCCGCCGGCGTAGGGTAGCCCCCGCTCCGGGAAGCCGCCGGGCCGATGGAACACGTCGCGGCCGTCCACCACCCAGGAGAACAGGTTGCAGCCCAGCTCCCGTGCGATGGCGAACTCGGCGCCGCCGACGGTGAAGCGATCGATCATGCCCCGCCCCGCTGCACCGGGGGCCGGTTGCCGGCCGCGGACCTCCTCGCTACAACCATCCCCATGCGTACCGTTCCCGAATCGCAGAAGTACATCATCGCCGACCACAATACCGCCACGGCCGCCGATCTGCCGCCCTGCCCGAACCCGCTCGGCTGGTACCACTCGGTCGCCGGCATCAAGAACACCGGCGACGGCCTGGTCGCCACCTACCGGCTGTCGGACTCGCACACCGCGGTCTACACCCACATCATGGCCGCCCGCTCCCGCGACGGCGGCCGGACGTGGTCGGAGCACCGCTCGATCTCGCGCCGCAACGTCTGGGAGCACCACGCCTGCTGGGTCGCTCCGCAGCTCAGCCGCCTGTCTGACGGGCGGCTGGTGATCATCTGTGACGAGGGCCAACGCACCAGCGGCGCCGACTGGCCGATGCTGACCCGCTGGCAGCAGCGGCCGCCGCGCGGCATGGCCAACTACCTGTTCTGGAGCGACGACGATGGGGCCACCTGGAGCGATCCGGTGCGGATCGACGACGTCGGCGGCGAGCCCGGCTACATCACCGAGCTGGCCGACGGCACGCTGCTGTACACGCGGACCGAATCCGAGCGGTTCGCCGCGATGGAGGATCCGCCCGCGCCCTGGAACGACATCTACTACCGCAACCAGGCCGTCATCTCCACCGACGGCGGCCGCACGTGGGCACCCGGCGGACTGGTGACCGATGCTCCGTACCACGGCGACGCCGAGGTCGGTACCGTGGAGGTCGAGCCCGGGCACCTGCTGGCGGTGACCCGCATCGGCTTCTCCGGCGGCAAACTGGGCCAGCCCAGCCGCTTCGTGCGCAGCTACGACGGCGGCCGCACCTGGCAGCCCGCAGAGCTGTCACCGATCTACGGGCAGCGCACCGTGGTGCGCGCGCTCCGCTCGGGCAAGCTGCTGTGCACCTACCGCCACCGCTGGGGCACGCCGGCAAGCTGCGCGTTCATGTGGGACCCGGGAGAGGAGCTCGGCTTCCAGCCGACCTCCTTCATCTGGGACCGCGACCGCTGCCTGCTGGAGGACGGCGTGATGGTGTGCCGCACCGAGAGCGGCCGGCAGCACGAGGTCGAGTTCTCACTGTACCCGGCCATGACCTCGAAGGCCGAGGTTTCGCTGGAGGTCGAGCTGAGCCGCGAGCGCGGCGGCGGCGCCGTGCTGCTGTCGGCCGGCTTCGGCGTGCGCGTCGAGGACGGCTGCGTGCGGCTGGTGCAGTTCGCCACGAAACGGCACGAGACCGGCTCCCTGGAAGACGCGACCCCGTGGGAGGGCCGCGGCGCCAGCCACTGCGAGCTGGACACCGGCGGCTTCCACCGCTACCGCCTGGAGCGCACCCCCGACGCCTGCCGCCTGCTGGTGGACGGGCAGGTCGCCCTGGCCAGCGACGACCCCGACCTGCGGCAGCGCGTGGTCCGCTTCGGCTCCGGAGGCTCGCTGACCTCCCGCTGGCGCAGCGCGAGCGCGCGCGTGCACAACCCCGACGACTACTCGATCGACTGGTCCTGGGACAGCGCGAACGGGTTTCCCGATCAGTTCGAGCGCGACCGCGTGGTGGTGCTCGACTACACCTCCGACTCGGGATACAGCGACTGGACCCAGGCCGACGACGGCACCATCGTAGTGGCCGATTATTCCAGCGCCGACTTCCGGACCATCAACACCGGCGGACCGCAGCCGGTGCTGAAGGCCTTTCACCTGACCGAGGAGGACCTGGCGCCGGCCGGATGAGCGCCCGAAGCGCGAGCGAAGCGCACTACGACACCGTCATCGTCGGCGCCGGTGCGGCCGGGTCGGTGCTGGCCGCCCGGCTGAGCCGCGACGACCGGCGCCGGTTGCTGCTGATCGAGGCCGGTCCCGACTTCCCGGACGGGAACCTGCCGCAGGAGATCCGCTACGGCTGGGGCCGCCACCGCGACGCGTGGGCGCTGTCGTTCGGGTACGAGACGAGGTTCGGCTGGGGCTACCGGGCGCGCGCCACGCGCCTCCAGCCGGACATGTTCGTGCCGCGCGGCAGGATCGTCGGCGGCTCGAGCGCCGTCAATGCGCTGATCTTCCTGCGCGGCGTGCCGGAGGACTACGACGGCTGGGCGGAGGCAGGCTGTCCGGGCTGGAGCTTCGACGAGCTGCTGCCCAGCCTGCGCCGCGTCGAGAACGACCACGACTTCCGCGACCGGTACCACGGCAGCGACGGGCCGCTCCCCGTGCGCCGGTTCCCGCAGGAGGAGCTGCGCCCGGAGCAGCAGGCGTTCCTCGACGCCTGCCGCGATGCCGGCTACGACGCCTGCCCGGATCACAACGCGCCGCAGTCGACCGGGTTCGGCCCGTTGCCGTTCAACAGCATCGGCGGCGTCCGCTGGAGCGCCGCGATGGGCTACCTGGACCCGGTCCGCGGCCGGACCAACCTGACCATCCTGCCGGACAGCCTGGTGCACCGTCTGCTGATCGAGCGCGGACGGGCGACAGGGGTCGTGCTGCGGGGGCCGGGAGCAGGCGAGCGGGAAGTGCAGACCGTGTACGCCGACGAGATCGTCGTGGCTGCCGGCGCGATCGGCACGCCGCACCTGCTGCTGCGCTCCGGCATCGGCCCCGCGGACCACCTGCTCCGGGTCGGGGTGCCGGTCGCCTGCGACCTGCGCGGAGTCGGCGCCAACCTGCGCGACCACCCGCAGGTGTCGGTTACCGCCCGCACCCCGGAATCCTACCGGCAAGACGCCACGGCGCCGCGGCTGCAGACCGCCCTGCGCTACACGGCCGCGGGGTCGCCGCTGCGCAACGACATGATCCTGCTGCCGACCGGGTGGGCCAAGACGGAAGGATACTTCCCCCGCTCGCGATCGGAGGCGATCGGCTTCCACCTGGTGCCCGCGCTCTACCTGGCCGCCGCGGCCGGCAGCGTCCGCCTCCGGTCGCCGCGCGCCGAGGATCCCCCGGAGCTGGACTACAACCTGCTCGGCGAGCCCGTCGACCGGGCGCGGATGCGGGAAGGGGTCCGCATCGCGATCGACCTGCTGCGGCACCCGAGCTTCCGCCCGCTGGTGGACGAGGTGATCCATCCCACGCCCGCCGAGCTGGCGAGCGACGCGGCCCTGGACGACTGGCTCCTGCGCACGACGGCGACCAGCCACCACGTCTCGTCCACCTGCCGCATGGGAGCCGCCGGCGACCCGGACAGCGTCGTCGACCAGGAAGGCCGCGTGTACGGCGTCGGCCGGCTGCGGATCGCGGACGCATCCATCATGCCCGACTGCGTGCGGGCCAACACCAACTGCACATCCCTGGCGATCGGCGAGCGGATCGCCGAGTTCATGCAGCGATAGCGGCTATCCGGGGGCCAACCTGGTTAAACAGGTAATCGCCCAGCCGCACGGTTCTGCGCGCTTCTTTGGCGTTCCGGCGCCGCTCAGGCGCAGTCGGGATGACCTTCAGCCCAGCGGCCGAACGGCACGTCGGTCTGGCCGCCCTGGTTGATGGTGGCCATGCGCGACCGCGCCTCCTCCCAGCTCGCCCGCCACCGATCGCCGTCGCGCAGCTCCAGGTGCGGGGCCTTGCGGCTGCGCGCGACGAAGCCGGGAAACGCCTCCCGGCCGGTGTGCTGGCCGATCGGGTTGTAGCGCAGGTCGAAGCTCCACCGGACCTCCTCGCTGACGTTGGCCAGCGAGCCGTGCACGGTCTGCTTGTGGAAGCAGATCAGGTCGCCGCGCCTGGTGGGCAGGGGAATGGTCTTCTCCGTCTCGAACAGCTTCTCGGGGATGCTCCTCGCGCCCGGGCCGGGGTGGTTCAGACAGTGCGTCAACAGGCCGCTGCGGTGGCTGCCGGGCACCACTTTGAGGCAGCCCATCTCCACCGGCGTGTCGGTGAGGCTGAACCAGACGGTGAGCATGTTGGTGTCGTCCGCATCCTCGGTGACCACGCCGTTGTCCTGGTGCCACTCGGTGGCGGCGAGCACGGCTTTGCCGTCGTGTTTCGGCAGGTACTGCTCCGGCGGCTTGATGCGCACGTGCTGCACGGGGTTGGAGTAGATCTCCGGTCCGATCAGCGACTCGGCCACGTCCAGGACCGGCTCCGCCGTCAGGGCGTCGAGCACCGCCTGGCCGGCCCAGAACGGCGTCTTCTCGGTCACGTCGCTGAACGGCAGCGAGAAGTCGAAGTACTGGGCGTGCGCGCGGCCGGTCTCCGCATAGATCCGCGTCACCCGCTTGTCGAACGGCAGGTCCGCGAAGGTGGAGTCGATCTCGCCGTCGCGGTACAACTCGTCGGCCAGGTTGTCGAGCACGCCTTCGTACTCGTCGATCACCGGGTCGAGATAGCGCTCCGGCGGAATGACGTCCTCCACCAGCAGGTAGCCGTCGGTGTGGAACCGCTCGATCTGCTGCGCTGTCAGCATCGCAACCTCCTCTGCCGTCCTTCGTCGAACCGTCCGCGATCATGTGACGCCGAACGGCGTTGCGCAACCGTCGCCGCCGGCCGAGCCTTGACCTGCCATCCGCGGCCACCCAACAATGCCGCTCGGTTCCCGGCGTGTGCGCTCGCGCCGCGACGCGCAACTCCGATCCAGACGACGCTACGCGGCAACGACGCACCGCCGGAGCCGAGTTCCGAAGGAGGATTGCGATGAACAAGCCACTCGCCCTCGTACTTGCCCTGGCCCTGGCCGTCCCGGCCCTGCTGGTCGCCGCGCCGACCGAGGAGGCAGCCGGCGCCCTGCCCGCCGACTTCGACCCCCAGAAGCCCTGGGAGGCGTTCAAGGACGAGCCGATCTCCCTCGACATCTGGGTGGACGGCGGCTGGCCGTTTCCCGAGGTGACCAACAACCCGGACAGTTGGCTGCGCCAGAAGATGCGCGAGGACACCGGGGTCACCGTCGACCTGCGGCCCGGCGCCGGCTGGGGGCCGGAAGGGTTGAACCTGTTCATCGCCTCCGGCGAGTACCCGGACATCATGCTGCTGCGGCAGGCCACGCAGCCCACCCAGATCCTGGTCGAGAACGACGTGATCTACTCCTGGAACGAGATCAAGGATCTCTACGGGATCGACGTCATGACCGAGATGAACATCAACACGCGGTTCAACCAGCGGCTGCGCTACGGCCGCGACGAGCTCTACATCTCCGCGTTCTACTCGATCCCCGACCGGTACCTGGACAGTCCGTGGGTGGTCAAGTTCATGTCCGGTACGATGATCAACGACACCGTCTACGACCAGATGGGCAGGCCGCCGATCGACTCCATGGACGCCATGGTCGACGCGGCGGTGCAGGCGCGGAACATGCATCCGGACCGCTTCCGGCATCCGGTCATGGACGTGCGCAACGCCGGCGTGGAGAACCGCTGGAACCTTCCCCACAACATCGATCGCTGGCGCCCGTTCTACGACCTGCGCAACCCGGAGGACTACAACACGGCCGGGGAGCCGCACCGTTTCTTCTTCCAGACCGATGCGTTCGTCGACATGCTGCAGGATCTCAACCACATGGAGAGCCTGGGCCTCTTCAACCCCATCATCTGGACCACCACGGAGAGCCAGGAGAAGCTGGCGCTGCTGAACCGCGGCGAGATCTTCATCGAGGGCGAGGACGACGCCGACAACGTGGGGGGCCGCACGCGCAGCCTGCAGGAGATCTACCCCGGCGAGCGCTACGCGTTCCTCCCCCGCTTCTCGGCCGATCCGGCCAAGTACCGCAACTATCCGTCCGGCCGCGTGTCGGTCGGCTGGCTGGGGCTGACGCTGCCGAAGAACAAGGAGAACACGCTGCGCGCGGCCGCCTACGTCGCCTACCTGATGTCCGAGTACTTCCAGAAGCTGCAGCAGTTCGGCGAGGAGGGCGTCCACCACGACGTCGTGGACGGGTGGCCGGCGATGAAGCCGGAGATCCAGGCGGAGTACGGGGCCGACCGGACCGTGGCCGGCCTCAAGTACAACTTCAATCTCTGGCACGGCGCGTTCCGTGACGACTTCTGGGCGATGGTGAAGCGGCAGCAAGAGCAGCAGTCGATGGTGGAGGCGCTGAACGTCATACAGCCGGCGCTGGAGAACTTCCAGGACACGTCGGTGTCGGCGGAGGCGGCCCCGGTCAACTACGAGACCGACTCGGAGGAGCTGAAGATCTACTCGGCGATCCGCGAGGTGCTCGGCGACGGCGCGACCCGGATCGTCCTGCAGTCCGATGACGTGGCGGGCGACTACGCGGCGCTGCTTGCGCGGATCGAGGAGCTGGGCGTCGGGGTCCTCAACGACCTTCACACCCAGCACATGATCGACTTCGATGCGCTGATCGAGAAGTACAACTACTGATCGGCCCATCGCTGAGCGGACCATTTCCGATCGCCAGATTTCCGATCGACTGAGCGGGCCGGCGCTGGACGCCGGCCCGCTCTCATCCTCCGGGCGGCGCGCCGCGTGGTGGCGGCAGTTCCACGCGCAGCGCGACGTGCATCTCATGATCCTGCCGTGCCTGCTGCTGGTGATCGTCTTCAACTACCTGCCGCTGTACGGCATCCTGATCGCCTTCAAGCACTTCAACGTCTTCAAGGGCGTGCTCGGAAGCCCTTGGGCCAGGGACGGCGGGTTCGAGCACTTCATCGACTTCTTCCAGAGCCCGAACGTGGCCGCCGTGCTCCGCAACACGGTCGCGATCGCGCTGCTGAAGCTGGTATTCCTCTCCTTTCCGCCGGTCCTGTTCGCCATCTTCCTGAACGAGATCGGCAACCGGCCGTTCAAGCTGGTCACCCAGACGATCTCCTACCTGCCGCACTTCATCTCCTGGGTGGTGCTGGGCGGCATCATGATCACGTTCTTCCTGCGGACTCCCGACGCGCCCTTCAATCGGCTGCTGTTCGCGCTCGGTGCGATCGAGTCGCCCACCGACATCCTGAACCGGCCGGGCTACGTGTGGCCGGTGTTCGTCCTGTCGCACCTGTGGAAGGAGGTCGGCTGGAGCGCGATCATCTACCTGGCGGTGATCGCCTCGATCGACGCCGAGCTCTACGAGGCGGCCGAGGTGGACGGCGGCGGCCGGCTGGTCAAGATGCTGAACATCACCTGGCCGGCGCTGAAGGGGACCTTCATGATCCTGTTCATCCTGGCCTGCGGCCAGATCATGGCCGGTCTCGGCGCGTCGTTCGACCAGTCGTACGTGCTGGGAACGCCCAGCAACCGGTCCATGTCGCAGATCCTGGACGTGTACATCGTCCGCATCGGCCTGGACCAGGGCCGCCATTCGTTCGCGACCGCGGTGGGGCTGATGAAGAACGTGGTCAACCTGCTCCTGCTGCTGTCGGCGAACTGGCTGAGCTGGCGGCTGACGGGCAAGGGGCTGTTCTGATGTGGAGGGTCTGACTTGGCGTCGTTACGAGTCCCGTCCGCACGCGTGCGCACGGTGTCGCCGGTCGACGCGGCCTTCCACGTCGCCGTCTACACCGGATTCGCGCTGTTCGCGCTGCTGGTGTTCTATCCGTTCTGGTTCGTGCTCATCAACTCGCTCAACGGCATGCTCGACTACGGCGTCTCCCTGTACCTTCCGCGGCGCTGGTCGCTGGTCAACTTCGAGTTCGCGTTCCGGGAGCCGTTGCTGCGCAACTCGCTCATGGTGTCGATCCTGCGCGTGGCGGCCGGCGTCACCGTGATGGTCGTCGTGAACGCGACGTGCGCGTTCGCGCTGCGCAAGCGCACGCTGAAGCTCAGAAAGATCTACCTGGCGATCTTCACGATCCCGCTGTTCTTCGGCGGCGGGCTGATCCCGGAGTTCCTGAACCTCAAGCGCTTCGGGCTGCTGGACACCTTCGCCGTCTATATCCTGCCGCAGGCGTGGAGCTTCTTCTTCCTGGTCATCCTGATGTCGGCGTTCAACGACATCGACGACTCCATCGAGGAGTCGGCGCGGATGGACGGCGCCAGGTCGCTGCTCATCTGCCTGCGGATCTACATGCCGATGTCCGCGCCCATCATCGCCGCGATCGCCCTGTTCGCGGGCGTGCACCACTGGGGGGCGTGGTTCGACGCGATGTACTTCGTGCTCACCGAGGAGCTGCGCACCTTTTCTGCGTACCTCATCAGGCTGGTGCAGCAGGCGACCCTGAGCGAGGAACTGCAGGACCTGCTGTACGAGTACCGCGACCGGATGAACGTGCAGGGGGTCCGGTTCGCGGCGGTCGTCATCGCGATGGTGCCCGTCCTGCTGGTCTATCCGTTCATCCAGCGGTTATTCGTCAAGGGCATACGCATCGGCGCCATCAAGTAGGGCGCTCAGCCGGTCACGGCAAACAGGTCGGCCGCGCGCAGGAAGAAGCGGATGCGCACCGTGCGGCCGGCGAGCTCCGCGCCGTTCCTGCCCTGCCAGTCGAGCTCGATCGAGAGCGAATCCGCAGGGGGCAGGAGCCGGCAGCGGTGGCGCTCGTAGCCGGGGACGATGCGGTCGCAGTCGTCGATAAGCTCGGCCATGACGAAGGACTGGATGCCGCCTGCGGGGTAGCCGTCGCCGGGGATTTTCGCGTTCAATCTGAGCGGGCCGCCGGGCATGGCGAACCGCGTGGTCTCGAACACGGCGTTCGACCGTGAGGTCACGCCCGTCAGCCGGTCCTGCGGCGTGCCCAGGACGTCGTGGGCCTGGCGCAGCACCGTCCCCTCGCCGGTGACGCGTCCCAGGTCCCGCTGGTGGAACAGCAACCGGCCGTCCACGACCATCGGGTTGTGCTGGATGAATGCCACCCGGTCCGTGATCGTGTTGGCTTCGCGGAACGGACGCTCCCAGCGCAGCCCGTCGCGGCTGATCCACCACTCGGAGTCGATGTTCGGACCGTGGCCGCCGGGGGCGACGCCCGGCGAGCCCGCCGGCAGCAGGCTGGGCGCGTAGTTCAACATGTTCATGAAGTAGCGCCCCTCGTACTCGAAGACGTAGCCGGCGTAGAACTCCAGGTCGGGCGGATCCTGGTCGTCAGGAGTGATCTGGTACTCCGGCGGCACCGCCGGGCCGCCGAACCGCTTGACCCCGTCGACCACCCGTGTGCCGCGGCGTGACCAGTCGGGATCGTCCGGCTCCCAGCGGCACCCGTCGCGGCTGGTGCGGATCGTGACCACGCGGCGCGCGTCCCAGCGTTCGGACAGGCCGACCCCGCCGTAGAGGAGCTCCGGGGTCAGCTTGCCCGCGTAACGCTGGATGCCCTTGTTGTAGGTGATGAACCGCTGCACGGCCGAGCTCCAGACGCAGCCCCAGCGGTCGCCTTCGATGTAGATCGGATTGGCGGGGCAGGGGTCCCAGCGCTCGCCGTCCCGGCTCAGGTAGGCCCAGGTGCTGCCGCCGTCGTCCTCCTTCATGTTCTTCAGGCAGAGGAACAGATCCTCGTCCGGGCTGTAGTTCAGGGTGGTCGTCTGCGACCAGCGTCCCGGCTCGCTCTGGTACACCTGCTCCTTCGCTTGCAGGTGTATGCCGTCCTCGGTCCGGTAGCGGTAGATCTGCCACGGCTTGTGGTCGCGGCCGCCGTCGCAGGCGTAGACGACGTAGGAGCCGTCGTCCTGCCGCACGCAGCAGCGCACGGTGAAGTCCGGGCTCACGGTCGGGTCGGGCTCCAGCTCCGCCACCCGTTCCAGCACCGCCGGGCGGAACCGGACGTGCCCCCAGGTGTTGAAGACGTCCTCGCGATCCATGAACAGCAGCTTCATCGGTGTCCTCCTTCGCCGCGCGATCCGCGAGCCGTGATCGATTTATGATCGCCGCATGGATGAATTGCAATCCGCGCCGTACCGAGATGCGGCGCGTCCCGTCGAGGAGCGGGTTTCCGACCTCCTGCAGCGCATGACGCTGGAAGAAAAGGTGATGCAGCTTCGCGCCGACATCGGCAGGCCGGACAGGCTCTACCGGCGGACCGAGCGCGGCGTGGAGATGGGCGACAGCCTGATCGGGCTCCTCTCGGACCCGCCTGTGGGCAACATCGGCCTGCTGCTGCGCGCCGACCCGTTCATCGGCATCGATCCGGAGGCCGCGCTCAGCCCGGAGGAATGCGCCGACCTGGTCAACCAGATACACCGCTTCGTGCGCGAGCACACGCGGCTGGGCATCCCGGTGACGATCGGCAACGACAACAGCCGCTGTCACGAGGGCATGCAGGCCACCATCTTCCCGGCGGTGCGCAACATGGGCTGCACCTGGGACCGCGACCTGAACCGACGCGTCGCCGCTGCCATCGCCGCCGAGTCGCGCAGCCGGGGCGAGACCTTGAACTTCGCGCCCGACCTGGACGTGATCCGCGACCCGCGCCTGGGCCGCAGCGAGGAGAACTACGGCGAGGACCCGTACCTAGTCGGCGAGCTGGGCGGCGTTCATTTCGTCCGCGGTCTGCAGGGTGACGACCTGCGCTCGGACCGCACCATGGCGGCGCTGCTGCGCTGCTACCCGGGCGCCGGCGACTTCGACGGCGGACTGGACTTCTCCGACACCAGCCGCGGCGCTCACGACATGGAGGAGGTGTCGCTGTGGCCGTGGCGCGAAGCCGTGCGCGCCGGCGCGCAGGCGATCATGGTCGAGTTCGCCACTTACGACCGGGTGCCGGCGGCGGCCAGCCGCCACCTGCTCACCGAGCTGCTCCGCGAGCGGTGGGGTTTCGACGGCTTCACCATGACCGACTCCTGGGCGGTGCGCTTCATCATCCAGTGCCGGGTTGCCGGCGACCGGGTCCAGGCCGCGGCCCTGGCGCTGCGCGCCGGCACCGACCAGGCCTCGCCCGACGGCGTCATGGACGAACGGGACGACGGCGACGGGAGCACGGCGATGTACAGCGTGCTGCCGGAGGCGCTCGACGCCGGGCTCATCGAGCAGGAGGACATCGACCGGGCCGTGCGCCGCGTGCTGCGCGTCAAGTTCCGGCTCGGGCTGTTCGACGATCCGTCGGTCGACCGCTCCCTTGCGGCGTCGGCGTCGCGCACGCCTGCCCACCTGGAGCTGGCGCACGAGACGGCGCGCGCCGGCATCGTGCTGCTCAAGAACGACCGCGGCACGCTGCCGCTCGGCGAAGGGGCGCGGACCGTCGCCGTGGTCGGCCCCAACGCCCACGACGAGATGGTGCAGCTCGGCGACCTCTGCCCACCGCACCCGCCGGAGACGGTCACGACCATCCTGCAGGGACTGGAACGGCTGGCTCCGTCCGGCACGCGCGTCCGTTACGCGCGGGGCTGCGGCATCCGCTCGCTCGACCGGTCGGGATTGGCGGAGGCCGTGGAGACCGCGCGCGACGCCGACGTGGTGGTCGCGGTCGTGGGCGGCTCCAGCGCGGCCGAGCACGTGCAGGAGGACGGCGTGTGGAGCGGCCGCCGCACCTCGGAGTCCGACTGCGGGGAGAGCTCCGACCGCGCGACGCTCGACCTGCTGGGCCTGCAGCAGGAGTTGCTGGAAGCGCTGCATGAGACCGGGGTGCCGCTGGTGGTGGTGCTCGTGCACGGCCGGACCCTGACCATCGAGTGGATCGCCGAGCACGCCGCCGCGATCGTCGACGCCGGCTACCCCGGCGAGGCGGGCGGCACGGCGGTGGCGGAGGTGCTCTACGGCCTCCACAACCCGGGCGGACGGGTCACCGTGTCGGTGCCGCGCCACGTGGGGCAGGTCCCCGTGCACTACTACCGCTGGATCCGCGCGGGACGGCACCCCTACGTCGACCTGCCGACCGGGCCGCGCTATCCGTTCGGCCACGGGCTGAGCTACACCCGGTTCGAGTACGCGAACCTGCGCGTCGAGCCGGCCGTCATCCCGCCGGACGGGACGGCGACGGTGTCCGTGGACGTCACCAATGCCGGCGAGGTCGCCGGCGACGAAGTCGTGCAGCTCTACATCCGCGACGAGGTGAGCTCGGTCGCGCGGCCGTACCGGCTGCTGCGCGGCTTCCAGCGACTGAGCCTGGCCCCGGGCGAGACCGCCACGGCACGCATGCCGCTCGGCCCCCACGAGCTGTCCTTCCACGGACCCGACGGTGAATGGATCGTCGAGCCCGGAGACTTCACGGTGATCATCGGCCGCGACGCCGAGAACGACCTGCTCACCGCCACGCTGACGGTGCGGGAAGGGTAGGGATGGCTTGCGCCTTGCCGCGCAGCTCCCTCACCCGGGGCTCCGACTGATGAGCCGAGTTCCGCCACGGACCGTATTCGCCCTGCTGTTGCGATACCTGGCCCCGCAACGCGCGCTGCTGGCGCTCCTCCTCCTTCTCGTATTTGCACGAATCACGACGACGCTCCTTCAACCGATGATCATGCAGCGATTCATCGATAGCGCCCTGACGGACCCTGACCTGCGGCACCTCCTCCGATTGGCGCTCTGGCTGTTGGTGACGGGGTTGGCCGCTTCGGCAACGACCGTGATCGCAAAGGTCCTGACGGTCACGGTTGCCTGGCGAGCTACCAATCAGCTGCGGACTGACCTCCTCAGCCATCTGCTCAGCCGAGATCTGCTCACGCTCCAGTCCATGTCTCCGGGTGAGTTGGCAGAACGCGTAGATGGCGACGTGAACCAGTTTCAAGCGTTCCTGTCCGTGTTCGTGATCGAGTTGGTAGCGGGAGCTCTGCTTCTGATCGGCATCCATATCGCTTTGTTGATCGTCGATTGGCGCCTGGCGATTGGCCTGCTTGCAGCCACCATCGGCTTGTTGGTGCTGTCCGAATGGGTCCGCAAGAAAGGAGTGCCACTGCAGCGCTCATTGCGAGAGTCGGCGGGGCACCTGTTCGGTTTCGTGACCGATGTCATCACCGCAAGGGTGGACATTCAAACCTGCGGCGCTCGCGACCATGTTGTGCGCCGGCTCTGGGGCCGTCTGATTCGTCATTACCATGCAGACAGGCGCGCCCGCCTGCTTGGACTCCTGTTGTTGCAGACCGGGTCGCTTACCTATGCCCTGTTGAACGTCGTAGCGCTTGCCACCGGGGCGATGATGTATATCTACGGCACTGCCACCATAGGAACGGCATACGCGCTTTTTCGCTACGTCGGGATGATCCGAAGCCCGATTGAGCGTCTGGTGGGCGAGCTGACCAGTCTTCAGCGGGCGGCGTCCGCGATGTCTCGGCTCTTGGAGCTGCTGCAACTGCAACGTTCCATCGTGGATGGTGCCACCCGCATTGCGCGCCCTGGAGCGAGCGCGCCGATCGCATTCGAGAAGGTTACTTTCTCGTACGGGCGGGGCGTGCCGGCACTGCGCAACGTCACGTTCCATCTCGAATCAGGCATGAGGCTTGGCGTCGTCGGCCCAAGTGGCGGGGGAAAGTCCACGTTACTGCGCCTGGCGGCACGCCTGATAGACCCTGCAGAAGGGGCTGTCCGCTTGGGCGGCACCGATCTGAGAGTGCTTCGCTTGCAGTCGTTGCGCGCCGCAGTTTCCGGCGTCGTGCAGAGTCACAACGTGCTGCCAGGCACGATTCGAGAGAACGTGGAACTCTTCGCAATGCGCAGTATCAGCGATGCCGATGTAACGGCGGCGTGCGATGACCTTGGGATTACCCGATTCGTCGACCGACTCTCCAGCCGTCTTGATGCCACGCTCGGGGTCCGGATCGAATCACTGTCTCCGGGAGAGATCCAGGTACTGCTGTTGATGCGCCTGTACTTCAATGACTCCGGGATCGTCTTGCTCGACGAGCCGGCAAACATGCTCGATGCCGACACCGAGGAGCTGGTTGGCAGGGCGCTTGACCGAATGCTATCCGGCCGGACCAGCATCATAGTTTCGCACAAGCGGAGGACGCTCAAGGATGCTGACTTGATACTGGTTCTGGAAGGAGGAGCGGTTACGCAATTCGGGCCGCCGAGTCAGCTCATGCGCGATCGAACCTCGTATTTCGCGCGCTTCATGGACTCCGACGCGGGAGGACGGGATGATTAGCGTACGGTCTCTCATACGCACATATCCTCCCGTGCTGGGCTTGCTCATCAACGTGCTTCCAAGCGCCGTCGGCTACATCGCTTTCGGATTATTGATGAAGCGGCTGTTCGAGATGATGATGGGCGAGGCGCAGGTAGGGCCGATCCTCTTCACCTGCGCGGGACTCGCGGGGATTGCGATCATGCGGTTCCTGGTCGCGTTGGCGATGGTTCCGATCGAGGCACGAGCGCGTCACGCGTTTGGCAGCATTCTCCGTGTGCGTCTGGTGGAGGCGGCCATCGACGGCAAGGAAAGGACAACCAGCGGTGCCTCTCACACCCTGTTTCGCGACGATACAGAGGCTATCGTGGACTATGTAATCGATGTCATTCGAGTGACCACGCTGGTCTTGTTCGCCATCAGTGCGTCGGCGCTCGTGGCTCTTGTCCATCCGCTGTTGCTCTTGGCGATCGGTATACCGGTATTGGGCGGGGCGTTCACGGCATCGGGACTCGGTCGATCGCTGCGCGCGCGAGTACGTGTCGGTCGGGCGCATACCACGCGGGTGCTCGAATTCGTCAGTGGAGTGATGGCGTCCCTGGAGAGCATCAAAATTGCCGGTATCGAGCAACGGCTCGTGGGACGGCTTGAGAGTCTCAGCAGCGCGCGGCTGGCCGCGGAACGACGCGAAAACAGTGCCATGGAGACGCTGTCGGCGAGCGGCCCGGTGGCCATGGCGGTAGGTGCCGCGTTGCTGCTGGGCCTGGCGGCGACGCTCATACACCGTGGAGCGATGGGGGTTTCGGACCTGATTCTGGCGCTCGCTTATGTCCCGTACATCCAACTCGCTGGCACGCGCGTGGCGCGTACGCTCGGGCTCCGTCAGAGAGCACTCGTTTCGTATCAACGACTGACTGACAATACGAGCGACCGCCCGCTGCGCGATCGAACGGCGGTTTCATTCGATTCCCCGCCCACCGACCAGGAGGAACCATCAAATCGGGAGGTGCCGCAATTCGCTCACCTTTCGCTGGTGGACCTCCGGTGGGTCGGCCGCGACGGAGCGCCGGCCGGTCCGCTTTCCTGCGTGATTTCGGCGGGCCAGCTCGTGGCAGTGGTCGGTGGCCCTGGCTCTGGCAAGACCGGTCTTCTGGAGGCGATCCTGGGATTGATACCGTTGTCCGGCGGACACGTGCTTTGGGACGGGGAGCGAATCGCGCCGGGATCCCTTCGCCCACCGCTCTGCGCGTTCAAGCCACAGTCGCCGAGACTTCTGAGTATGAGCGTTGCCGATAATGTCGCGTTGGGACATAACACGGACCTTGAAAGAATCACTGCTTCGTTGAGGACCGCTCGCCTCATGAGCGAGCTGCGGGACTGGCCAGAAGGTGTGCACACCCAGGTGGAGCCGGGTGGTCGGGGGTTGTCCGGTGGCCAGATCACACGAGTGGCATGCGCCCGTGCGTTGATCCGTGAGTGCCCGCTGACGATTCTTGACGAGCCGACCTCGGGCCTGGACGGGCAGACGGCACGCGACTTGATATCCGGTTTCCGGAAGAATACGAAGCGTGCGATCATTGCTGCCACGCACGACAGAGACGTGATCGGCGCTGCGGATTTCTGCATCGTGACGACGGACGGGAGGTGGGTCATAGACTGACGGGCAGCAGGTTCCGGCAGTGGGTCAAGACAGTAGGTGGCGGAGGAGCGGCGCGGTCGTCACGTCACGTGAGCATCAAGCTCCGGGAGCTTGATGCGGACGCTGACGATCGACTGCCGCTCAGGCCCGGGCCGGTACTTGACGTAGGTGGCGACCACGAAGGTGTCGTCGGGCAGCAGCTCGATCGAGGAGTAGGAGCCGTCGAAGCCGGCGTGGCTGGTCAACAGGCGTACGCGGTACTGCCCTTCGCGTCCGGCCAGGATGTCGTCGTAGGTGCCGACCCAGAGCGTGAGGTCGCCGCGCTCCGGGCAGCCGGGCGCCGTGTTGCGCATCGTCACCAGCAGGCGTCCGTCGCGGGAGACACGGTGCCGGTGGCGGTCGCCGGTGAGTCCCAGCGGCAGCTCGCGCGGCTCCGACCAGGTCTTGCCTTCGTCGTCGGAGGTGATGAACAGCGACCGGCTGGTGTACTCCCAGCGGCCGGTGTTGTCGCGCAGCAGGCAGAGGAGCTGGCGCCCGTCCGGCGAGCGGATCAGCTCCGGCTCGCCGGGGATGCGCGGCGGGCAGTCCAGGGTGATGCGCCAGCGGCTCCAGGTCAGCCCGCCGTCTTCGGAGATGCTTTGCGCGATGCGGTTGCCGACGTGGCCGCTCGGGGTCATCGGCTTGCGGTTGTTCGGGTCTTCGTCGCGGCGGATGTTGGTGATGCCCAGCAGGCGCGCTCCGCCGTCGATCGGGAGGATGGAGCAGAACGGCATCACGCACTCCAGCCCGTTGGAGGCCATCGGCGTCCAGGTGCTGCCGTCGTCGTCGGAGTGCGCCTGGTGCATGGTGTTCTCCGGCCCGGCGCGAAGCTTCGTGCCGGCGCGCCCGGCGAACACCAGCAGGCGGGCCGTCCCCTGCGGATCGGCGAGCCGGTAGATGGTCGGGCAGTTCTGGACCGTACCCCAGTTGTCGGGGACGGGCAGCAGCCCGCTCCAGGTCAGGCCACCGTCGGCGCTCTTCTTCAACGGCCCACAGCGGCCGCCGTGCTCGTAGCTGAAGGCGCAGAAGATGGTCCTGCCGTCCGGCATCAGCACGGTGGTGGGGCTGCAGTAGTACGTCTCGGCGGTGCCGGCGGCGACGATCACGTGCCGCTCGGACTCTCCGGACAGGTCGATCAGCGGAATCGGGAGAGCTGACTCGGTCATGAATCCATCTTTCCTTGTTGATAGCGGGTGACGTGGTCGTTCCATGATGCCGGGACCACCCGCGGGTCGGCGCTCCGCACCGGGAAGGGTCGCAGCCGGCCTTCGGTCTCGCCGAACTCCCGCAGGTAATCGCGAGCCAGCCCGTCGGTCTCCGCGGCGCCGTTCGGCGCCGGCGTGGGCATGTAGCGCAGGTCCACGTTCCAGCGCACCGTACGCGTGCGGTTCAACTCGCTGCAGTGGTAGGTGAGGTTGGAGAACACCGCCAGGTCGCCGCGGCGCAGCACCAGCGGCACCGGCGTTCCGCGCTCGATGACCTCCTGCGCGCTGCGCATGTTGCCGTCCTCATCGCGGGCGCCGTTCTGCAGGCCCCAGCGGTGGCTCCCCGGGATCACCCACAGGCAGCCGTTCTCCTCGTCAACGTCCACCAGCGGCACCCACGCGGTGACGATGTGCAGCCGGTGCGTGGGGATGCGCGTGGCGCTGTTGAAGTACTGCGCGTCCTGGTGCCAATGCAGGTGGCGCAGCCGGTTGCCGGCGAACGCCTCCGGCAGCTTGCAGCGGATTTGGAAGCTCCACAGATAGGTGATCTCGGGGCCCAGGAGGGCTTCCAGCACGTCCAGCACCGCCGGGCATGTGGCGATGCGGAAGAACTCCTCGGTTCTGGCCAGCCCGCCCCAGCCGATCGGCAAGTCGAGCCGGCCGGTCGGGTCCAGGTCGGCCAGGCGGGTCAGGAACGGGCTGTCGCGGCGGGTGTCGGCGACCTTGCCTTCGCCATGCAGGCGCTCGGCCAGATCGCCGACCGCCCGTTCCAGCAACCCGGTTGCGGGCCGGAGCACTGCCTCGGACACGGCGCCGGGCACGGTGACGTACCCCTGGCGCTCGTAGGTCCCCTGCAGCGCTTCGACCCCGCGCGACCGTGCGCCCGGCTCCGGCAAAGGGTCTGTCCTTACATGCCCTTGTTGGCCAGCGACTCCAGGAGCTGCGCCAGGCCGGCGTCCATCATGTCCTGCACGTAGCCGTCCCACGAGGCGGCGATGTCGATCGCGCCGGTGAGCCCCCTCCAGGCGAATTCCTGCTCGATGGTCTTGAGGTTGCCCGCCAGGGCGCGCTCATCCTCGTTCCAGGACGGCCGGAAGCCGATGCCCGGGCCGGGCGTCTGGTGGGACTCGATCCACGACTGCAGCGCGTGCCGGTTCGGCGCGATGTACACCTTGTCGACCGGCGGCACGATGTGCGCCGGACTGATCATGCGCACGCCGAGCAGCGCCCCCGTGGCGCCGTCCTTGGAAGCGCCCGTGCCCGGGATGGCGACGTGGTAGCCGTTCTCGTCGATCTGCCACGTCTCGCCCTGCTCGCCGCCGTAGAAGACGCGGGCGTACGACTCGGCGTCCGAGAACTGGCTCTCCAGGATCTCCATGATCTTGATGAGCTGCTCATCGCTGGTGCCGGCGCCGATCGTGACCGGCCCCCAGTTGGGGTTGCGGTACCAGGTGCCGCGTCCGCCGGTGGGTCCCACGGGAGTGATCGAGTAGGCGATGTCGGCGTCGGGATGGGAGTCGCGCAGGGCTCCCCACGGGCCTGCCCCGTAGTTCGACTGCCAGGCGTCCAGCTCCGACCACGACCCGAACTCGTCGTTGGCCATTGCCCGCACCACGTCGGCGCGCACGGCGGTCGGCGTGTCGGGGTGGATGATTTCCTGCTCCCACCAGGTATTGACGTAGATCAGCGCGTCCCGGTAGTTGGGGTCCACCAGCGAGTAGTAGCCCTTGCCGTCACGCACGTCCCAGACGTGCAACTGGATGCCGTACGAGCCGAACAGGTTGGGCAGCACCGTGCGCTGGAAGTCTGCGTTGTTCTTCCACACCATGTATCCGTAGGAGTTCTTGTTGCCGTCGCCGTCGGGATCGGCGTTGCGGAACTTCAGCAGCAGCTCCTCGATCTCGGCGAAGCTGTCGGGACCGCGGAAGAAGTCGCGGTCGGGCACGGGCTCCGGCTCATGGCCCACGGCGCGCATCCAGTCGGCGCGGAAGCCGATCACCTGACCGGTGGACGCCATCGACAGGGCGGTCGGGATCGCGTAGTTGACGCCGTCGACGGTCGTTCGCCCCCACTTCTGGTCGCCGGTGTAGTGCTCCTGCCACCGCATCCAGTTGGGCATGTGCTCCATGATCATCTCGCGGGGCACTTCCCGGACCATGCCCGTGTCGACGCACTCGCCGATCGACCCCTGACAGGCGCCGATGTTGGGCAGGTCGCCGGTCGCCAGGCGGACCTTGATGGCGGCCGAGTCGTACGCGTCGATGTCGTACCACGGCTCCAGGTTCACGTCGTAGCGCTCTTCGAGCCACAGCTCCGTCCACGTGTCCGGGCTCAACGTCGTGCCGCGCGGCGTGAACGAGATCAGGCTGATCGTCAGCCTCTCGTCGGCGGCCGTCTCCGTTTCCGCCGAGCCGAACGCCGTCGCCGACAGCGCCAGCAGTACCACCACCGCGGCCGACAGGCGCAGCGCGGTTCTCGTCGTCTCTCTCATCTGTCTCTACTCCTCAGGTCGAGAATGGTTGCGGCATCGTATCAGAGCCAGCTCCTCCGTCAGCCCTTGACCGAGCCCAGCATGATGCCCTTCACGAAATAGCGCTGGATGAACGGGTAGACCAGCACGATCGGCCCGATGGAAACGAACAGGAGCGCCGCCTTCACCGTCTCGGCGGTGATGTTGCGGATGTCCAGGTCGTGCATCAGCTCCAGCTCCGAGGTCACCTGGTTCTCGATCAGCACCCGGCGCAGCAGCACCTGCAGCACGGTCAGGTCGCGGCGCGGGGTGTATACCAGAGGAAAAAACCAGTCGTTCCAGTGCGCGACCGCCGCCCACAGCGCCACGGTCGCCACCACCGGGATCGACAGGGGCACGATGATCCGGAACAGCACCTGCGCCAGGCTGGCGCCGTCGATGGTGGCGCTCTCGGTCATCTCCTGGGGGATCTCGCGGAAGAAGTTCCGCATGATGATGATGTAGTAGGCGCTCACCGCCAGGTGCAGGATCCAGGCGACGCGGGTGTTGAGCAGGCCGAGCTGCTTGTACCACAGGAACGTCGGGATCAGGCCGCCGGAGAAGAACATCGTGAACACCATGAAGAAGGTGATCGCCTTGATGCCGGGGAGCGTCCGGTCGGCAAGGCCGAACGCCGCCGTGAAGCTGACCAGCAGGATCACCGCCGTGCCCACCGCGCTCTTGAACACGGAATTGAGGTAGGCGGTGCCCAGGATGGCGTTGCCGAACACCTGCTCGTAGTTGACCAGCGTCATCTCCGCCGGCCACAGCTTGAGGCGGTCCTGCACGGATGCGGCCGGGGTGTTGAACGAGTCGACCAGCATCGACCAGAACGGGTACAGGATCGACAGCGCGAACAGCACCATCACGGTGTAGGTGAGCGCAACGACCAGCCGGTCCTCCAGCGATCGGCGGCGCAGGCCGGCGGAGCGGCTCTGCGCGCCGGCGTCGGGCGTCAGCGCTTCCGACATCGGGTCCGTCCGGTCACGTCAGCGAGTAGGAGCCCGCCTGCCCCAGGCGCTTGACGAACAGGTTCGCGGCCACCAGCGCGATCAGCCCGACCAAGTTCTGGAACAGGCCGGCGGCGGCGGCGAAGCTGTAGCGGAGCTCCTCCAGTCCCATGCGGTAGATGTAGGTGTCCAGGATGTCGCCGACGCTGTACACCAGCGGGTTGTACAGGTTGAAGATCTGGTCGAAGCCCTGCTCCAGGATGTTGCCGAGCTGCAGCAGGAAGAGGATGACGATCACGAAGGTGATGGAGGGCAGGGTGATGTGCCACATCTTCTGCAGCCGTCCCGCGCCGTCGATCTCGGCCGACTCGTAGAGCCCGGGATCGATGCCGGAGATCGCCGCCAGGTAGATGATCGAGCCCCAGCCGATCCCTTTCCAGATGTCGGAGACCAGGACGATGCCCAGAAACCATCCCGGACGCTGCAGGAACAGCACCGGCACCTCGCCGCCCAGCACCTCCACCAGCAGGTTGAGCGGGCCGTTGCTGGCGGTCAGCGGCCGGATCATGCTGGCCACCACCACCCACGACAGGAAGTGGGGGAGGTAGCTGATCGTCTGCACCACGCGCTTGAAGCGCAGATGGGCGATCTCGTTCAGCAGCAGGGCGAAGATGATCGGCATGAAGAAGGCGATGCCCATGCGCAGCACGCCGTTGATGAACAGCGTGTTGCGCAGCGCGCGGAAGAAGTCGGGGGCGTCCAGCAGCCGCTCGAAATACTTCCAGCCGGCCCAGGGGCTCCCGAACAGGCCCAGGGTGACGTTGAACTGCTTCCACGCCAGCACGATCCCCGCCATCGGTACGTAACGGAAGACGACGAAGAGCAGCAGCGCGGGGAGCAGGAGCAGGTAGCGCTCCTTGTACTTGTCGAAGGTCGCGAGCATGCCGCGCCGGGGCAGCGCGGCGCTCGGCACGGCCGGTTGAGCCACGGCGTGCGAGTCTGTCAGGTCCGGCGGAGGCTGACAAGGAGAACGGTGCCGCGGCTCATCCGGTTGTCGCACCGGGCAGAGGGGCCGGCGGCCGTCAGGCCTGATGGCAGGCGGCGGGTGCGATTCCTCGCCGCTTCCTTGACAGCGGTCGGCAGATGCCCAAGCATGGGCGGGACATGTCGGAGACCGGCGCATCTCCGGTGTCCGGGTACGCGCTCGGCAAACGGGGATTCGGTGCCACCTTTCTGAAGTACAAGGAGCGTTATCTCCTCCTGGTGCTGGCGATAGTTCTGTTCTTCGTGTTCCGTTACGTGCCGATGGCCGGACTCGTGCTGGCCTGGAAGAAATTCACTGTCTCGGGCGGATTGTTCGGCAGTCCGTGGGCCGGGTGGACGTATTTCGAGCGGCTGTTCACCGCTCCGGACTTCTTCCGCGTGCTGCGCAATACCGTGTTCATCAACGTCGTTCTGCGCATGGGCATCGCCTTCTTCACGCCCATCCTGTTCGCGCTGCTGCTCAACGAGATCGTGAACATGCGGTTCAAGCGCGTGGTGCAGACCATCAGCTACCTGCCGCACTTTCTGTCGTGGGTCGTGGTGGCCAGCCTGATCAGGCCGCTCACCTCGGCACAGGGACCGATGAACCTGCTGGCGGAGCTGGCCGGCATGGACACGCCCATCCTGTTCCTGCAGCGGCCGGGATGGTTCCTGGGCATCATACTGGTCTCGGACATCTGGAAAGGCATTGGATGGGGATCGATCATCTACCTGGCCGCGATCTCGAGCATCGACCCATCGCTCTACGAGTCTGCCGAGATCGATGGCGCGGGCCGTATACAGAAGATGCGCTACATCACCGTGCCGTCCATCACCTTCGTCATCGTCATCATGTTCCTGCTCCAGCTCGGCAACGTGCTGGAGCTCGGCTTCGATCAGATCTTCAACCTCTACCATCCGCTCGTCTACGAGGTCGGTGACATCATCGGCACCTATATCTATCGCATGGGACTGCAGGACTTCCGCTACAGCTTCGCGACCGCGGCCGGACTGTTCCAGAACCTGGTCGGCCTGATCGCGCTGGTGGGGGCGAACTGGTTCGTCAAGAGGCTGGGGCACGCGGGGAGCTATACCCTGACATGAGTGTTGGGACATGAGTGTAGGGACATGAGTGATGCCGCCGCCACACCCGGGGCTGTCGCGCGGCTGACCGCGAGCCGGTCAGGGGAGCGGACGCTCGCGGACCGGTTGCTGGTGGCCGTCATCCACCTGGGGATGGTGGCGTTCGCCCTGTCGATCGTCTATCCCTTCTGGTACCTGTTCGTCGACTCGTTCAACACGCCGGAAGCATCCATCCTGGACCGGGTGAAGCTCTGGCCGCGCGAGATGACGCTCGAAAACTATGGGAAGGTGTTCGACAGCGGCATCATCGGCACGGCCTACCTCAACTCGCTGTACAAGGCGATCGTCGGCACCGGCTCGATCCTGCTGGTGAGCTTCATCGCCGCCTTCGGCCTGGCGGACCGAACGCTGCCCGGCATCAAGATCATCACGTTCTTCATGATCTTCACGATGTTCTTCTCGGGCGGACTGATGCCGACCTATCTCTGGTACAAGCAGCTCGGGCTGCTCAACTCGCGGCTGGTATGGTTCCTTCCCGCGCTGGCGAACGCCTTCTACATCATCATCATGCGCAACTTCTTCCGTGAGATTCCGGCCGAGCTCACCGAGAGCGCGACGATCGACGGCGCGACGCTGACGGACGTCCTGTTCCGCATCGTCGTCCCGCTGTCCGCGCCGGTCGTGGCGACGGTGGCCCTGTGGGCGGCGGTGGCGCACTGGAACGACTGGTTCTTTCCGTTGATATTCACGCCCGAGAAGGACAAGACCGTCCTGCAGGTGCTGCTCCGCCGCGTCCTGGTGGAGAATCAGACCTCGGAGCTCGAGCTGTTCGAGGAGCGCGAGGTGCGCAACATCACCGCGGAAACGGTCAAGGCGGCCCTTCTGTTCGTTTCCATCGGACCCATCATCGCGGTCTACCCGTTCATCCAGCGCTACTTCGTGAAAGGCATCATGCTGGGAGCGGTAAAGGGATGACATCGATGCGGTCCGGACCGAATTACGACCATGCCACCCCGGGTTCGGGGTGTCGGCGCCCCACGAGGGGCCAATCAATATTCCCGAGGAGGGACATGATGAGAAGCGCTGTACGACTGTGTGCGCTCGCGACGCTGCTGCTGGTGGCGGCCACGCCGCTGTTTGCGGAAGGCCAGGAAGAGCAGGCAGCGGAGGAGCAGCTCACGATCTCGATGATACCGTTCACGGCCCGTGGCACGACATTGGCTCCGGATAGCTGGGTCGAGCTCTTCCTGGAAGAGCGCTACGACGTGAATCTGGAACCCTGGTACGACATCGACGCGTACGATGGGGAAGCCAGGAACGTGCGGATCGCGGCAGGCGATATCCCCGATTACCTGTCGGTCTGGGCACGGAACACGGCCTGGATCGATGCGGGCATCGTCAGGTCGATCGCGCAGGACCTGATCATGGAGCACATGCCCGGATGGATGCAGCAGGTGGAGCACTACCTGGGCGACACGAAGTGGCGCACCACCGTCTACGACGGAACGAACTACCTCATTCCGTCGGCGATGTCGATGGCATCGACGGGGCAGGTGATGGGCCTTCGCGCCGACTGGATGCGAGCGGTCGGCGTGGAGCCGGAGCCGGTGGCGGATCGCGAGTTCTACCGTGGTCCGGACACGATCGAGGAGATCGAGGATCTGCTCCTCAAGTTCCGCAACGAGGATCCTGACGGAGACGGACAGAAGAACTCCTACGGCTACATGGTGTGGAAGAACGGGCCCAACATGGACAGCACGATCCTGCCCAACGTGTTCGGTTCATACGGCGTTCGCCTGTTCACGTGGGACGTGCGCGACGGCAAGGGCTATTACTCCATGGTCGACCCGAATTACCGGGAAGCCCTCAAGTTCGTCAACCGTTGGTGGGAGATGGAGATCATTCACCCCGATACGCCGACCGCCGTACGCGCCGACGTGATTCGGGCGATGGCGAACGACGAGTTCGGCGCCTGGTCGGAGCTGGATGCCTGGATGTCCCAGTACCAAGCTGGACCGTGGGGTGCCCTGCGGGAAGCGCATCCCGACGTGGAGATCGTCTACACGATCACACCCGTGGGCCCGACCGGAGGTCGCGGCACCTGGTACCGCGACCCGACCGGTTCGTCCGCCGGTTTCGGGATCGACGCCAGCGACGAAAAGGTCGTGAAGATCATGCAGATGCTGGAGGACATCTACGCGGACGCCGACGTCTACGCCGAGAACCACTATGGCGGCCGCGAAGGCGAGACGTGGGAGCTCGATGCGAACGGCTACCGGGTCTCCATTCCCGGCACCGGATCGGGCAAGGACAGCGCCACCGCAACGTTGCTCGGCGTGCGCATGCTGACGATCATCCCGCAGATCGTGGAGCCGGTGGACAAGGTCTATATCAACCCGCCGCGCCACGCCCTGCAGACCTTCCTGCAGGACAACCAGACGGTCAACCCGGGCATCGGCTTCCGGCCGACGTGGTCGGAGGAGGAGCGCGCCCTGGCGGCCAACGTGCGCACGATCGAGCACGAGTGGGGCTGGAAGGCGATCACCGGCCAGGTGGACATCGACGCCGACTGGGACAACTACGTGCAGTCGATGATGGACGCCGGACTCGAGACCCTGCTGGTCAGTCTGGCCGAGCAGGACATGTAGCGACGATCGCCGAGCACGATCGCTACCCGGAGAGCCCGCCGCCGTGGCGGGCTCTCCTGTTTCATGCGCACAGGAGCAACGGAAATGGGTCTTCAGATTCCCCTCATCGACATCTCGGAGGAGACGGAGCGGCACGTCTTCGTTGCGCGCGGCACGGAGTCTGTCTATCACTGCGCGCCGACCACGGTGCTCCTCCCGGACGACCGGACGCTGTATGCCGTGTGGACCTACGAGCACGCGGGCCAGTGCGGGCCGCTGAAGAAGAGCACGGACGGAGGCCTCACGTGGAGCGAGCTGCTGCCGGTGCCCGAGAACTGGAGCAGGGTGCGCAATGCCCCGACCATCTATCGCCTGGTCGCCCCGGACGGCCGTGCGCGCCTCTTCGTATTCGCCGGCTGTCAGGCAGCGGCCGGGGATCCTCCGACGGAAAACACCATGCAGCAGTCGCACTCGGCGGACGACGGCGCGACCTGGTCGCCCATGGCGTCCAACGGCCTGGAGTGCGTCATGCCGTTCTGCTCGATCGAGCCCGTGGACGGCGGATCACGGCTCCTGGGGATGAGCAACATCCGCAGGGCGGTGGACAGAGACGCCCCGCTGACGCCCGCGGGACACAAGGGGAACCGCATCGCTCAGAGCATATCTTCCGATGGAGGGCTCACCTGGAGCCCGTGGGACATCGTTCTGGACATCCCGCCTCACATCCCCATCAACCCCGAGATCGTCCGGTCGCCCGATGGCTCGCAACTGCTCTGCCTGATGGGGGACAAGGGCGGGCGGTGGGAAACGATGAACCGCTCCCTGTTCATGACATCGGATGATGAAGGGGCGACCTGGTCGGAGCCGCGGGAACTGCCGCTCGGACTCACCGGCGACCGACCCAAGCACCGGTATGCCCACGACGGGAGGCTGGTGGTAACCATGCGGAACACCGCACCGGGCTGCCCGGAAACCGGCGACCTGGTCGCGTGGATCGGTACCTACGACGACGTCGTCATGGGCCGGGAGGGGCAATACCGCGCAAGGCTCCTGCGAACCCACGCCGGCGCCGACGCGTCATACCCCGCGATCGAGCTTCTTCCTGACGGGACGTTCGTGGCGACCAGCTACATCAAGTACCGGCCGGGGAAGGAGCGACACTCGATCGTGAGCGTGAGATTCACGCTCGCAGAGCTGGACCGCAAGGAGTCTGTCGGATTTGCCGCGCCAGCGGGAAGGCCGACAGACTACGACGCGTAAGGTGGGGATGGGCCGAAAGCGGAGCCGTAGGCGACGGTTTCGGGGCGAAAGGACGCTACCGGCGTGTACGGATCATGACTCCGGGGCCTCCTCGCCCGCGGAGCCCAGTATCCGTTCGGCGAGCCGCTCGTCGCCATGGCGGCGGCACACGATGACCGCTTCCTCGTCGTCGCCGAGCCGCCGCAGCACCTCGACCGCCTCGGCATAACGGGTCGGGCTGTGCGTGAACAGCAGATGGTTCCGTTCGGTCGGCTGCAGGTCGCCGAGCTCGTCGTCGAAGATCTCCGGCTCCATGATCCGCAGGCACAGTTGCAGCTCCCGGTCGCCCGTGTCCGCCACCTCCTTCCGGAGGCGGGCGAAGAGCGCGTTGTAGCGGTCGTCCTCCGACTCGGCCCAGATCACGGACAGCAGCGAGACAATCGGGTTGATCAGGCGCAACTCGACGAGCATCTCGCTCAGCTCCTCGTACAGCGGTGAGGTGACGCCGTACTGCCTCGGCAGCGTGGCCAGGATGGCGGCGATCCGGTCGCGTCGATCTGCTTCGCCGCCACGCTGCAGACAGCCGTGCAGCAGGCGCAGCACGATCTCCAGGCGGTCGTCCGGCAGCGTCCACAGCGTGACCTGCGAGCGCTGCCCTCGCGCCATGCCTTCGACGAACTCCAGCGGCAGCACGAGGTCGGGCCGCGCGTCCAGGTAGGCGGCGGCCGGACCGGCTCGCGCCTGCTCCAGAAAGTAGCGGATCGCTTCTTCATGGCGCTCCAGCCGTGCGTACTGGTCACATGCCCCGTCCACGACGGTCGCCGCGACCCGGTCGCCGTGGACGCGCTGCAGCGCCAGCCAGTGGGCCAGGGCGCGTTCGTGCTCGCCGGCGGCGCCGAGGCGGCGCGCGGAGCGGCTCAACTGCTCGGTCCGTTCCCGGCGCCGGTCCCAGTTGGACAGCAGGTACTCGGCCAGGTATTCCACCGCCTGCCCGAGACTCTCCGGCGTTCCGGTGCGGGCGATCTCACGCGCTGCCGCACGGTAGCGGTTGTCGCGGGCCAGGCAGGCCGCCGCGGCGGCGTGGTCTCCGGCCTCGTGATAGAGCGCGAAGGCCTGCGGCAGGTGGCCGCCGCGGCGCTCGAAGATCTCCGCGGCCTCCCGGTTCCGTCCAAGCCCCGCCAGCCGGATGGCCTCCTTGACCCCCGGCCGCTTGCCCGCGATCTCCTCCAGCCGTCGCTCCAGGTCCTGCCGGCTGGCGTCCGAGCCGGCTGCGTACCTGCGGAAGCAGTCGATCGCCTGTTCGAGATCGTCCTGTTTCTCATGGACGAGCGCCGCCTCGTGGTAGTCCTCGAGCTTCAGAAGGCAGCGCAGCAACGCCTGCACGTCGTCCAGCCGGCGGTACAGCGGAGCGGCGTTGTCGTATTGTCCGTCCTTCTCGAACTCCTGGGCCGCGTAGTCGATCATCCCGGCGTGGCGATACTGCAGCGCCGCCTCCGCATGGTCGCCCAGCAGCTTGAGGTGGTGCGCGGCCTTGGCGCTCTTCTTGAGACCCAGGAAGTGGTCGGCCAGCAGGCGGTGCTCGCCGCCGCGCTCCCAGTTGCCCAGCATCCGCTCCGTGTCGCCGAGCTTCGCCCAGCAGGCGGCGGCCTTGACGTACCGTCCCGACCCCTCGAAGTGAAGGGCGTCGCAGGTCAGGGCGCGCCGGTCCTCGCCGGCGCGGCGCCAGACCCGCGCCGCGTCGCGCCAGGCGTTTCCGCGCTCCAGGTTCTGCGCCGCCCGCTCCGGCTTGCCGTGGGCGGCGAACAGGTCGGCGGCTTCGCGATGGTCTCCCGCCCGCTCCAGGTGGTGTGCGCGTGACAGCGCCTCCTTGGTGTGCGCGGCGGCGTTCCGGTAGCACTCCCCGGCGGCCGCGAAGTGCTCGCGGTCGAAGAAGTAGTCTCCCTGAGCCTCCCACTCCGCGGGGCTCGACACGCGCTGCCAGACGGTGCTGAGAGCCTCCGCGTCGCCGGAGCGCAGCACGTGCCCGGCAAGCTGGTCGACCGACCAGACCGGGCCGGCGTCCGGACCGTCCCAGATCACCAGCGTGTTCCGCGCCCGCGTCACGGCCACGTACAGCAGGTTGAGCTCGTGGCGTATGCGCGGCGTCTCCGCCGCTTCCAGGTGGTGCTCCCGGGCGATGCGCCGCCAGCGGGCCGCCGAGCCCGCGGTCTCGGCGAATCGCCACAGCAGCACCCCGTCGAACTCCAGCCCCTTCGCGTCGTTGATCGTGAACACCAGCTCGGTGCGGAGCGCCGCGCGCAGGCGGTCGCGTTCGGCGAGGGTGCGAACCAGGACCACCTGACCCGCGCCGGCCCGTCTCATCGTGCTCAGCAGCTCGGGCTCCGCCAGGCCGTCCACCAGCAGCGGCGGCCGGCCGCGGAACGTCCAGCGCTCGGCGATCTCGCCCGAGGCCAGGCCGACCAGCGACCGCTTCAGCTTCAGCAGCTCGTTGGCCAGCGCGACGATGTTGCCCACGCTGCGGAAGTTGACGCTGAGGTTGACCACCTCCGGAACCCGCAACCCGCGCTCGTAGTAACGGGCGCGCACCTCCTCCCAGCGGAACCCGCTGGGGTTGATGATCTGCTTGGGGTCGCCGGCAAGCACCGTGCGCTGCGGATCGGCCGCCAGCCGGAACAGCAGCGCGAGCTGCATGTCGGTGAAGTCCTGCACCTCGTCGCACACGACCAGGTCATACCGGAACGAGTCGTCGTCCTGCTCCAGCCGCTGCAGGGCGGTACGGGTCAGGTCGATCTCGTCGAGCCGCGCGGTTTGTTGCAGGCGGTCCTGGTAATACTCGGCGATTCCGTAGATGTCGCGGCGGTCGAACCGGAAATTCGGCGCCCGCTTGCGGCCCAGGCTCTCGTACTCCCGCAGGGTCAACAGCGGCTGGTCCAGGCGGTCGGCCTGCCGGTCAAGGAGGCGCAGCGCCGCGTCCAGCACCAGGGTCTGCTCCGCGTGCCGGGCGGCGCCGGCATCGCGCATACCGGCGGCGAAATCGTGCAGGGATCGGAACGAGGTCTTGCGCGCGCACACCGCCTCCAGCCTGTCGCCGAGCTCCAGGTTGCCCAGGCGCACCAGGTACTCGGCGAGCTCCGCGCGCTCGCGCCCGGTAGCGGTTGAGCGCGCGAAGCGATCCGCCAGCTCGGCGAAGCGCCGCCGGCTCACCGGCGGCTTGGCGCCCTTGATGATCGAGCGTATCTCTTCCCAGACCAGCTCCGAGTCGTAGCGGGCCGCGCTCGGGTGGTTGTGGACGATGGCATGGAACTCCCGCAGCCCCGCGGGCGGTGCGGCGGATGCACGCTCGTCGGCCGGAAGGATCTCTTCCAGCAGCTCGGAGAAGGTGGCGAACCGTGCCGCGTCCGGGGCGTCCGCCAGTTCCGTAGCCGCCACCAGACCGCGGTAGATGCGCTCCGAGAACCGTTTCAGGTGCGGACTGCCGGTGACGAACAACGCCCGCTCGCTGGCGGCCGCGTCCGCGGCAGCCTGCGCATCGGCGTGCACATCGTGCGCGCGTGCCTGCTCGCCGTCGTGGACCGCCCCGTCGTGGACCGCGGTGTCGATCGCACTGCCGGCGAGCTGGCACGCGCGGTGCCGGAGCAGATAGTACACGGCGATGGTCGTCTTGCCGCTGCCCGCGGTCCCGGACAGCAGCACGGGCGGCTCGCTGTGCAGGAGACGGGCCTGCTCGCCGGTCAAAAAGAGATACAGGCGCACGCCATCCGGGTCTTCCGTCTCCAGGATGCGGCGCCACTCTTCGTCGTCGACCACCAGCCAGCGCTGCGGCCCCGCGTCCGGGGCGCTGCCGTTGGGATGGCCGCCCGCGCTTTGGCCGCCGGGCCGATCGGTGCCGCCGTGGCTCGCTGCGACCGGGAACGGGCGCTCGAACGGAACGCCGAGGCGCTCCTCTGGCAGATCGTCGAGCACCAGCTCCGGGAGATCCTCGAACTCATCCGGACGAAAGTCCAGAAACGGCGCGTTGGCCGCAACGATGCGCCGCTCCGCCGCGGTGACATCGTCGTGCTTGACCACGCCCCAGACGTAGATCCGGGTGTCGCCGGCGCCGCTCACCTCGCCGCCCGGGACGCCGGCCGCGGGCGCGCGACCCAGCGTGAACAGGATGCGGTCGCCCCGCGTCAGCCGCGCCTCGAAGCTGGAACGGCCGCCCTTGAGCTTCTTGACCCGCACGCCGGCATCCCACATGCCGTGCCGGAGGAACTCCAGCTTCTCGCGCAGCCGCTCCTTCTGGCGGCTGCCCAGGGCAGCGATATGCGAGCGGACGGCGTCGTGGAGGAGCAGAAGATACGTGCGTTGCTGCATGCCGGGGCCGTCCGTGGATCGTACCCCATACGGACGTGCGCCGCGCCGGCTCCGGGGCTCAGGTCGCCTCGCCGCGCACGGCGGCGTCGGCCCGCCGCGGCATGAGGAGCAGCGCCAGCAGCTTGAGGGCCACGCCGGCGCCGATCAGCAGGTGGATGGGCCGGGGATCGATCGTCTCGGCCTGCACGTCGAGCCCGAACACGCTGCGCAGCAGCGCGGCGGTGAGCAGCGGCGTGAAGGCGCTCACCAGTCCGCGGCTGAAGAAGATCAGCGTGAAGTCGCCGGTCTGATCGCCCCGCGTGCCCCAGCGCATGATCAGCGTCTGCTCAGCAGGGCTCATGATGCCCCGCGCCGCCTCCTGCAGGATCAGCGCGACCGCGACCAGCACCGCCGCACCCGGCGTGGCGCCGATCAGCAGCAGGGGAATCAGCGAACTGATCACCACCGACACCTGGAACAGCGGCAGCGGCTCGTGGTGCTTCTGCAGCCACCGGTTCGCGAACGCGGACAGGCCCTTCGCGGCTTTCGACGCCGCCAGGAACGCGTTGATCAGGAAGAACGACAGCCCCAGGTACTTGAGGTAGAGGATGTCCAGGAACGAGGAGCCCAACCCGTCGGCGAATGCCGTCGCGGTCTGGAACAGGTACATGCGCCGGAACGGGCCGAACCGCAGCGAGCGCGTCACCTGGCCGCGGACCGACTGGCGCGCCGGCTGCCCGGCGGCGGAGTCATGCGCCGAAGCCAGCAGCCACAGCGCCACCGTCCCGAACAGCAGGCCGGTGCCGAACGCCAGCGCGAAGCCGGCGGTGCCGGGCAGCGCGTCCACCAGCGCGCCGGCCAGCGGCGGCGCCACCACCGCGCCGATCATGGCGACCGACAGTCGGGTGCTCAGGAATCGGCTGTGCTCCGCAGGAGGGATGGCGTCGGAGATCCACGCCCGGCTCAGCGGCGCGTACAGCGCGGACGCGATGCGGGCGATGCCGGCCAGCGCCAGCAGCCACCACACCGCGTCCGGCGGGCGCGTGAACAGCAGCAGCAGGATGCCGACGCGGCTGCACAGCCGGATCGCGTACACGGTCATCATGACGATGCGCCGCGAGCCGCGCGCCGCCCGCACCAGCCATGGCGCGACCAGGATGGCCGCGAACCCGAAGCCTCCGATCGAGCCCAGCAGGCCGATCTGGATGGTCGTGGCCCCCAGCCACAGCGCCAGGCCCGTGAACACCACACCCTCGGTCGCGTAGCTGAACAGGTTCTGGAACAGGAACTCCAGCGTCAGCGCGCGCGAGGTGCGGCGCTGGTCGGGAGCATTCATGCTCCTTCCTCAACGACGGGGTAAGCGGGCATGATCGGGACATGACACATCCCGACTCCAGCATAGCCTTCGGGCTTCGAACGTGAACGTGGACCACGCAGGACCGCTCGCCTACCTGAACGGCGAGTTCATTCCGACCGAGGAGTGCAAGCTGCCGGTCTACGACCTGGGCATCGTGCTGGGAGCGGCGGTCACCGACTTCCTGCGCACCTTCGGCGGCGTGCCCTACCGGCTGGCCGACCACGTGAACCGCCTGTACCGGTCGTGCCGGTACGCGCACATCGATCCGCCGATCGACGCCGAGGAGTCGATGGAGGTCACGCGCCGGCTGATCGCCCACAACCGACAGGTCGCCGGCGGCGCCGAGCTCGGGGTGATCTATTACGTGACGGCAGGGCAGAACCCGGTCTACGCCGGCGCCGCGGCGCTGCCGAAGCACAGAACCGCCACCTACGTTCAGCACACCTTCCCGATGCCGTTCCATCTCTGGAAGCCGATGTTCACCCGCGGCGTGCACTGCGTGACGCCTTCGAACCGCCACTGGCCCCCCGAGTGCCTGTCGTCGAAGATCAAGAACCGCAACCGGTTGCACATGTGGATCGGCGACTACCAGGCGCACCAGATCGACCCTGCCGCGATGGCCGTCTATCTGGACATCCACGGCAACATCACCGAAACCGGCGGCTCCAACTTCGTCATCTACCGGGCCGGCCAGGTGGTGTCTCCGCGGCGGCGCAACATCCTCTGGGGCATCAGCCTGACGGTGCTCACCGAGCTGCTGGCCGATCTTGGCATCGGCTTCATGGAGGACGACCTGCAGACCTACGACGCGATCAACGCGGAGGAGGCATGGGTGCCCACCACGCCGTATTGCCTGGCGCCGGTGGTGCGCTTCAACGGCGTTCCGATCGGCGACGGCACGCCGGGGCCGGTGTGGCGCCGCGTGCTGGACCGTTGGAGCGAGGTGGTCGGCACCGACATCCACGCCGAGGTCGCCGGCTGCGCCGAGTAGCCAGATGTCCAGACTCCGGCAGTCGGGCAAGACCGCCCGCATAATACGGCACGCGGCGTGGCTCGCCGTGGCGCTGGTGACCGTGGCGCCGGCAGGGTCCGAGCCGGCCGATGAGGCTGTCGCTTGGGCAAGCCGGTTCGACGAGGTGCGGGCGCTCTGGGTGATCCGCCACTCGATCGACAGCCCCGCTGAGGTGCGAGCCATGGTGGAAGCGGCCGCCGCCAGCGGCTTCAACACGCTGCTCGTGCAGGTGCGCGGCCGCGGCGATGCCCTGTACGCATCGAGCCTGGAGCCGCGGGCGGAGTCCCTGCCCGACGACCCGGCCTTCGACCCTCTGCAGCTCGTGATCGACGAAGCGCACGCGCGCGGCATGGACGTGCACGCGTGGGTGAATACCTATCTGGTGTGGGGGCTGCAGGACCTGCCGCGCAGCCGCCTGCATCTGGTCAACGCCAACCCCGATTGGCTGGCGGTGCCCCGTAGCCTGGGCCGGGAGCTCTACACCCGCAACCCCGGCGATCCCCGCTACCTGCGGCGCCTGACCGAGCACGCACGGGCCAACAGTCAGACCGTTACCGGACTGTGGTCCAGTCCCTCGCATCCGGCGGTGCAGGCACGGGTGCAGGGGGTCTGGCTGGAGCTGGCCACCAACTACGACCTGCAGGGCATCCACTTCGACTACGTGCGGCTGCCGTCCGGGGAGTTCGACTACTCGCGCGGGACGCTCGACCGGTTCCGCGGTTGGGTCAGGCCGCACCTGTCCAGCCAGCGTTACGCCGACCTGGTGGCGGCGTCCGGCTCCAACCCGTTCGCGATGGTAGAGACGCTGGGCGATCTGTGGGATCAGTTCCGCCGCGATCAGGTATCGATGCTGGTTCGCCGCATCTACCACTCCGTAAAGGAGATCCGCCCGGAACTGGTCGTCTCCGCGGCCTTGGTCCCGAACCCGAAAGAGGCTCGCGTGAAGCGGTATCAAGACTGGTGGAGCTGGCTGGCCGACGGCGTCCTGGACGTGGCGGTGCCGATGGCGTACACGACCGATCGCGAGCAGTTCGACGCCTGGGTCGAGGAGGCGCGGATCTCCGTCGGCGAACGCGAACGTGTCTGGGTGGGAGTCGGCGCCTACAAGAACCCGGTGAATGAGACGCTGCGGCAGATCGAGGATGCTCGCGCGCGGGGAGTAGGCGGGGTGGTCGTGTTCGCCTACGACTCCGCGTCCAGCCCGCCGGCGCAGCCCGGTTCGCTGGAGCAGATCGGCCGCGAGGCATTCCAGTAGAAACCGGCGCCGCCCGGCGCCGGGGTTACCCGTATCCGGCGTGGAACGCATCGGGAACCGATGCGCTCCACGCCAAAGGAGGGGCTGGGCCACGGGTACGGCGCCCTTGGCGCCGCACCCGTGGGGCTTAGCGGTAGCGACGGAGGTAGGCGGCAAGCAGCGGATCGGCGATCCGGTAGCTGCCCTCGACGTGCTCGACCACACCCTGGTCCCACAGTCGTTTGACCGACAGCCCTACCGTCCGGCTCGACAGGTTCACGCTTCGCAGGAAGCTCTTCGACTGCGGATGTTCGACCGTGCCGTGGCGGGCGATTTCGGTCAGCACGATCTCGTCCGTTCCGGAGAACGTCGACAGGTAGGACGCGTATCGGCCTTCCCTGTTCTCCAACAGCGTCTCCAGGGCCGCCCCCACCATCGCATGGTCGATCTCGGCGTTTTCGTGCAACTCCAGTAGCTGGGCGCACAGACGGTTGATGGCTTCCGGTACCCGTTGCATGCCGTCCTGCAGACGCACGGCCACCTCACGCGAGATGTCGAGCCGGCGCCGGCTGAACCGTTCCTGCATGTACGCGTGGTAATCGTCGTACGGGATCGGCCTGAACTGCAGGTCCGTCCCCCACTGGCTCAGCGGCGCGCCCGGCGCCGCGAACAGGTCGGCCAGCATGTGCCTCTTGGAACCGAGGAGCACGATGGGCACGTTGCCGAGCGCTTCCAGGCAGGAGCGCATCTGTGCCGGAGCTTCGTCGACGAACGCCACGTCCTGGAATTCGTCCAGCACGATGAGCGAGTCGACCTGCTCGGTGATACGGGCGATCTGATCCCACAGGGTCTGCAGCGTCCGCGACGGCTCCGCGTCGCCGGGGTGTAGTGACAGGCTTGGACTGCCGGTCTGCGGGTCCAGGGTGATCTCGGGACGCAGCGACCCAAGAAAGCGGCCAGCGTTCTCCAGGAGACCCTTGACCGGGAATGAAGCAGCGAAGCACCTCTGGAGGCTGGCGGCCATGCGTTGCGTCAGCGACGGCATGGAGCGGACGCCCAGCAGGTCCGCCGCGAACACGAAGCTGCGTCTGTGCGCGCTGCGGAACTCGTCGATGGTGACGTTGTGCACCACCGAGGTCTTTCCGAAGTTCCTGGGACCATACACCACCACGCGCGCCGACCGCTGCACGGCCTGCCGGAGCGCCTGCTGCTCGTCATCGAGGTTGCAGATGTTCTCGCGGTCGACCAGCCGATCGAAGACGAACTGTTTCACGATATTGATCGTATCATACTTTTTGTATGATACGAGGGGTGCCAATGCGGTAATGTGGCGGTCACAGCGGCGCCGCCAGGCGCCGGGGTTACCCGTATCCGGGGTGGAACGCATCGGGAACCGATGCGCTCCACGCCAAAGGAGGGGCTGGGCCAAGGTGCGGCGCCCGTGGCGCCGCACCCTGGGGCTAAGGCTCCAGACCCAGTTCCAGCAGCGGCGCGACCATCTTGCGCAGCCGCGGGTCGTCGGACTCCGCGAACGCGCGCGGCGCGTTGATTCCGCGGCCCATGGCGTTCCGGTACTTCGCCCACCGCTTCTGGTGCGCGGCGACCGGATTGGCCATGAACGCGAAGGAGAGCTGCCGGCGCACGCCCTGTGCGCCGAAGGCCGCGTGCGGCAGGTCCTCCGTGAACACGCACGCGTCGCCCAACCGTGACGGCAGCGGCAGGTGCGGCACCTCCTGCGGGCTGATTCCCCACGGGAGCTCGTCCTGCAGCGTGCGGTTGCGCACCGGGAAGAGGTAGTCCGGCACCCCGCCCCAGCGGGAGTCCATCCACCGCAGCAGGTTGCGGTGGGCGCCGGGGATGATGCGCAGGCAGCCGTTGGTCTCGTCCAGATCGTCCAGGTACAGGGAGACCTTGATCGAGACGAGCGGTTTCTGCTCGACACCGCTGGCGCCGTGCCAGGAGGTATCCCCGACGTGCCACTGCGCGTCCGACCCCTCGTACGTGAAGTCGTGCCCCAGGATCTTGGACGGGATGTCGTACACGCGCTCGTCCAGCAGCAGCGCCCGGACCCGCTCGCCGATCACGGCCACGTCGCCGATGCCGCCACTCTTCGTGGCGGTGTCACCGGGAACCTGGCCGCGCTCGTGACCGAGCCGTTCCAGCTCCTCGCGGATCGCCAGCGCTTCATCACGCGACAGCAGGCCGGGCAGCGGCAGAAAGCCGAAGACGATGAAGTGCCAGACGTTCTCGGTTCCGATCATGAGTCCGGTCCTCCCTCGGGAAAGCCGAGCTCCTGCAGCCCCGTGACCATCGCCCGGACCCGTGCGTCCGGGTGCGTCAGCAGGGAGCGGGGCTGGTAGCAGCCCTTCGGCTGCACGGCCGCCCGAGACTTCAGGTGGGCCACCTGGTCCTCCCGCCACGGCAACTGCAGGAAGGCGATGGCGATCTGCCGCCGGGGGAACTTCGTGCCGAAGGCGCAGTGCAGGAGGTTCTCCGGAAACACCAGCACGTCGCCCGGCCGGGTGGCGAGCGCCTGGTGCGGCACGTCCTCAGGCGCGAGCCCGAACGGCGGATGCTGCCAGATGACGTCGCGGTTCTTCAGCCCGAAGAAGTAGTCCGGCACGTCGTGCCAGACCGGGTCGCCGATCCAGTGCCAGTCGCGGTGAGTGCCGGGGATGACCCGCAGCGCGCCGCTTTCGCCGTCCAGCGGGTCCAGGTAGAGCGCGATCTTGATGTGCCGGAACGGCCAGCGGATCACCGCGGAGTCGGCGTGCCAGGGCGAGTCGGAGCCGTAGATCCCGCAGCCGAATCCCTCGAACTGGAACCGCTCGCCGAGCAGCTTGTGCGGGATGTCGCGGATCAGCTCGTGGGTCAGGAACCAGTCGCGCAGATCCCGAACGGAGGCACGGTCGGCGCTGATCTGGTCCGTCGTACCGGGGTCGACGCCGGAGCGGCGGATGGCCGCGTCGAACTCGCGCTGGATGAACGCGGTCTCCTCCGCATCGAACGCCTGCTTCAAGTGCAGAAACCCGAACGCCTGGAACAGGTCGACCTGATCGCTCGTCAACACGATGCGCCTCCTACGCGGGGCCGAATCCCAGCTCCGTCCACCGCGCTACCGCATCCCGCAGGGACGGGTGAGTGCTGGCCGCGACCGCCCGCGGCATCCGGAACTCGCCGCCGGAGGCGTCGCGCTCGCGCAGAAAGTAAAGCTGCGCGTCCGTGCGCGGCTCGGCCACGTACGTGATCTGGATCAGCCGGCGCGGCTCGGTGACGCCGAGCGCCGCGTGCAGCACGTCCGGCGTGTAGACCACCACGTCTCCAGGCTCGGTGGGCGCCGTGAAGGCCGGGACCTGCTCGTCGGTGACGCCCAGGGCGTTGTGGTCCCAGCGCATCGCCGGATTCCGCAGCCCGTACAGGTAGTCGGGCGCCTTCTGCCAGCGCGGCTCCAGCAGCCGCAGGTAGTTGCGGTGCGAGCACGGCACGAAACGCAGGCATCCGTCGCCGGCGCCGGCGCGGTCCAGGGCCACGGCGACGGTGATGTGCTGCAGCGGCCAAGGGGTGAGCTCGCCGCCTCCCTGCCACGGCAGGTCCTCGCCGAGCCGAACGCAGCGCACGTGCAGGGGCAGCCAGCCGTGGCCCAGCACCTTGCCGGGGATGTCGGCCACGCGCTCGTCGGTCAGCAGCCGCAGGCCCAGGCCGTCCTGTGCGCCCCACGGCGGAACGGACAGCGTGCCCGTGCCGTCGCCCTCCGGGGCCGCCGCCTGCACGGCCGAGTCGAACCCGGCCGACAGGAGCTCCACCTCGTCGGCGCCGAAGAAGCCGGAGAGGTGCACGTAGCCGAACGTGTTGAACAGCGAGACCGGGCCGTAGTCGAGCATCAGCGTACCTTGCAGTCAGTACAGGGCAGTCAGTACAGGGCAGTCGCGGCCCCCGGCAGGCTCAGTCCGGCGTATAGCCCGAGGGCTCCAGCACCACGATGGTAGGATGGCCTTCCTTGAGGGCGGGCAGCGGCAGCTCGATGGTGTGATGCCGCGGCCGCACCAGCGGGTCGTCCGAGCGGTCCGCCAGGAACTCCTCCACCGTGGTCATGCCGAACCCGAGCGGCGGCAGCTCGTAGTGCATGGGCAGGATCCACCGGGGCGCCAATACCTGAAACATGCGGTCGAGCTCCGCGAACTTCGGCGTCAGCCGCTGGCCGGCAAGCGCGAACAGCGCGTCGCACTTGCCTGCGAACGGCGCCAGCTCGTCGGCGGTGAGCTCGTAGCCCACGTCGCCCATGTGCATCAGCCAGAGGCCGCCGACCTTGAAGGAGTACAGCGCGTTGTCCTCCGGCCCGCGCGGGTGGTCGCGCGCCTCGGTCGCCTCCACGGTGGCGACCTGCTCGCCGCCGACGGACGCCTCCTGGCCGCGTGCCACGTCCAGCGCGTTGATCACGCGCGGGCTGCCGGCCACCAGATCGACGTGCGAATGAGCATCGTCGGTGAGCGAGCTGACGATGACCGTGTCGGCGGCCAGCGGCTCCAGCGGCGGCAACCCCAGCCGGGCGGGCGGGTAGGGGTCGGTGACGATCGACGGACGGCCGTCGACCCAGATGCGGAAGCAGGCGTGGCCCACGAACTCGACGCTGACAGACATCGGTGGGATCATACGCGGCGATCATGATTCCGACCAGACCGTTCGGGAGCACCGGACACCACAGCACGCTGACCCTGTTCGGCGGCGCTGCCTTCAAGCCCACCTCGACCAAGGCCGACGCCGAGCGCGTCCTGGACCTGCTGTTCCGGCACGGCGTCAACCACATCGACACCGCGCACGGCTACGGCGGCGGCAACTCGGAGACCCTCATCGGCGGCTGGATGGAGCGGTACCGCGACCGTTTCTTCCTGGCCACCAAGACCGGCGATCGGACCGCCGCGGGCGCCCGCGCCCAGGTGGAGCTCTCCCGCCGCCGCCTGCGCACCGACACCATCGACCTGATCCAGCTCCACAGCCTGACCGGGGAGGAGGACTGGGCCACCGCGTTCGGCCCCGGCGGCGCGCTGGAGGCGGTGGTCGAGGAGCGCGAGCAGGGCCACGTCCGTTTCATCGGCGTGACCGGGCATGGATTCGCCGCGCCGCGCATGCACCTGCGCAGCCTGGAGCGCTTCCCGTTCGACTCGGTGCTGCTGCCCATGAACTTCATCATGGCCAGCGACCAGCGTTACCGCGCCGACTTCGATGCGCTCAAGGCGCTGTGCGACGACCGCGGCGTCGCGGTGCAGCTCATCAAGTCGACCGCGCGGCGGCCGTGGGGTGGACGCGAGCGCTCGCGCGGCCCCTGGTACGAGCCGCTGGAAGCGCCCGAGGACATCGGCCGCGCCGTGGCCTATGCCCTGAGCTACGCCCCCGCGTTCATCAACGCGATGGCCGACGTCGACCTGCTGCCCCTGTTGTTGCAGGCCGCCGAGTCACCCGGCGAGCGCCCCTCCGACGCGGAAATGGAGGCCATGGTCAACTCTCGCGAGATGCAGCCGATCTTCGAGGATCTGGCGATGATCCACTAAGCTCTGCGGAAAGAGGGTCCATGACATCGGGCATCCTGGAGACAGTCGACCGGCTCAAGAACGAGCTCCATGCACTCCGTCCTCTTCCTTCAGACGTGGTCGCCAAGGTCGAACAGAAGCTGAGGATCGAGTCCGACTACCACTCGAACGCCGTCGAAGGAAACTCTCTCACCCTCGGCGAAACCCGGAGCCTCATCCTCCATGGCCTGACCGCGCGCGGCAAGCCGATGCGCGATCATCTCGACATCCAGGGGCATGACGACGCCGTCAAGGCCATCGAGCGTGCGGTCAAGGAAGACACCGGACTGACCGAAGTCTTCATCCGCAATCTCCACCGAGTATTGCTGAAGGAACCGTACCAGACCGAGGCCATGACCCCTGACGGCCGCCGTACGATGCGACCCATCGTCCTCGGCGACTACAAGGCAACCCCGAACAACGTGAAGACCTCGACCGGGGAGATGTACTACTTCACGCCGCCGGAGCAGGTGAAGCCGGCGATGACCGATCTCCTCGACCGGTGTCGAGCGCAGGAAGCCGCCGGCGAGCATCCGATCATCATCGCGGCTGCGTTTCACTACCGGTTCGTCCGCATTCACCCGTTCGACGACGGCAACGGGCGCATGGCGCGCCTGCTGATGAACCTGATCCTCATCAAGCACGGCTACACCGCGGCCATCGTCGATCGCAGCGAGAGAGCAGCCTATCTCACCAGTCTCGAACAAGCAGACAGGACCGAGGACCTCGCTCAGTTCATCGAATACATCGCCTCATGCTGTACGTACTCTCTGAATCTGTACCTGCGAGCTGCTCGTGGCGAGTCGGTCGAGGATCCGGAAGACCTTGATGCCGAGATAAAACGCTTCAAACGAAGCGGATAAGAGTGCCTGTCGCAGGACGGTCACAAAGGCAATAGTCAAGGCTTTTTCGCGGTGAACGCGGTAAACGGTGACTGCCTCATGAAATCCTTCCAGAACGCTTGTTGAGTTTCTGACGGGTCCAGGGAGACGTCGATCCAGTGGAAGTCCCGGAACCCGGCGTCACGCATCGCTGCTTCGTAGGTGGCCGGCGGCTGGTAGTAGTTGTCGATCTCGAACACCTGGCCGTCCGGGTTGGTGATCCGATAGCGGATGACATCGCCCTCCGCCGGAGGATGGCGGCAGGTGCGTTCGAGTCCGTACCTGGCCAGGGACTTGCCCGGAAGAGGCGGGCAGCGGACGTTGTCGTTGAACCCGACAAGCCTGCCGCCGGAGCGTAAGGAGCCGAAACGACGCCGGTCACCGCCGCCGCACCGAAACGCATGAATCGGCGGGCATGGATTCCTTCGCCGCACCCGAAATCCACGACCGTCAGGCCGCGCAGATCACCGAGGAGCCGGAACAGCGTGTAGCGCTCGACGACGTGCCGGAACGGGAGCTGCTTCGAGTCGCGGTAGCGCGCGGCGATGGCGTCGTAGGGCTGAGGTGTGGTCATGGTCAAGGGACCCCAGCCCATTATGCCCGCCAGCGGGTGGCTGCGCAGTGGGTGACGTTGTCGGCGGGCGTGACGTAGTAGGCGGACAGGATGTCGCCGTCCGGTAGCTGCATCGACACCGGGTAGCCCACGTCGCCGACGCCCGTGCCTTCGCCCCGATGAGGGGAGTGGCCGGTGCTGTCGTCGCGGAGCACGACCGTTCCGGCGACGTCCCAGGTCTCGCCGCCGTCCTCGCTGAGGACGGCGCGCACGCCCATCGGCGGGCGGCGGTACCCGTGGGTGCAGAGGATGCGACCGTCGGCGAGCTTCAGCAGGTGGGCGGGGTGTCCCCAGATCGGCGTCTTGATGGGTTCCGTCCAGGTCTTGCCGCCGTCGTCGGACCACATCTGCAGCAGGTGGTGGTCGCCGCGCCCCAGGTCGCCTCGGGTGAGGGCGATGAGCCTGCCCGGCGAGACTTCGCACAGCGCGGTCTCGTTGGCCGGCACGGCCTTGGCCTTCGCGCACAGGTCGTGCAGCCGCCACGTCAGGCCGGTGTTCTCCGAGCGCAGCACGTACGGGCGCTCGTCGCCGTCGTGGTCGTGGGTGTACACGCTGACGACCAGCGTGCCGTCGTGCATGACGACGCCGCGGTTGAAGCACCAGAAGCCCTGTGCGCCGGGCACCTCCCATTCGCGGACCTCCCAGGTCTTGCCACCGTCGGTTGAGCGCCGCGACACCAGCAGCGGGGACTGCACGGCGATGCGGTCGGGCCGTTCCGGGAGCATGCGCACCCAGCGGCGCTGTGCACGCGCCTCGTCGAGGCGGCCGGCGTGCCAGGCCTCGAATCCGTGCGCGCCGACGGTCACGAAGGTGTCCCCGCCCGGATCCGGGAGCACCACGGCGAAGCGGTCCATGTGCTCGTCGGCGGTGCCGAACGGCCAGTTGGCCGGGTGCGCGGGATGGTCGCTCGACTGCCAGGTCCGCCCGCCGTCGTGGGACGCCATCGCCAGGAAGCGGCCGAACGTGCTGGCGCCCGGGTGGCTGCCGATGGGAGAGGTGACCACGCCGGCGCCGATGCTGCCGTCGGGGAGCGGCCACAGCACCGGCCAGGGTGAGTAGGCATCCGGGTCGCGATAGATCACGCTGTGCTGCATGTCCACGATCATCGCGCATCGCGCCACGGTTGCAAGCGTCGTCGCCGACGGCCTGCAGGCGGCCGGCATCGACACCGTGTTCGGCCTGCCGGGAGGCGAGAACGTCCACCTGATGGAGGCGATGCGGCAGGCGGGCTTCCGGTTCGTGCTGAGCGAGCACGAGAACGCCGCCGCCTTCATGGCCGGAGCCGCCAGCCAGCTCACGCGCAAGCCCACCGCCTGCCTGACGACGCTGGGGCCGGGGGCGGTCAACTGCGTGGCCGGCGTGGCGCACGCGTTCCTGGACCGCTGCCCGGTGCTGGTGCTCACGGCGCAGATGGCGCCGAGCCTGCAGGATCGGCACACCCACCAGCTCGTCGACCTGCACCGGCTGTTCGGGCCGATCACCAAGGCGACCCTGGACGTCACCCCGGCGGGGGCGGCCACGGCGGTGCGCGATGCGCTGCGCATCGCCACCGGCGGGATGCCGGGCCCCGTGCACCTGCAGATTCCCAACGACGTCGCCGGACGCGGGACGGAGCAGGTGGATCGGGACGAAGCATCAACCGGTATCGACGACGGACCACCGCCGGTAGCGCCGGCAGACCTCGCCCGCGCGGCGGCCGGCCTGGCTGCCGCGGAGCGGCCGGTGATCGTCGTGGGACTGGGGCTGGAGCCGGAGGGCCCCTACGCGGAGCTCCGTGCGTTCGCGGAGCGGATCGGCGCGCCGGTCCTCGCGGCTCCCAAGGCGAAGGGGGCGTTTCCGGCGTCGCATCCGCTGGGCTCGGAGACGATCGGGCTGACCCGCACCGACCCCGGCTACGATCTGATCGCCGAGGCGGACCGGGTGATCGCGGTCGGCATGGACGTGGTCGAGGTGGTGCTGCCGTGGTCGGTCGAGGCGCCGGTGCTGTGGATCGCTCCCTGGCACGACAGGATCGGAGCAGAGACGGCCGAGCAGGCGCTGATCGGACCGCTCGGGCCAACACTCGCTGACCTGACGGAGCAGCTCCAGGAGTGCCGGAGCGGATGGGGCGTGGATCGCGCTGCCCATTACCGGCATTTGCGGCGGCGCCGCAGCCACGACGCCGCCGCCCGCTCATCTTCCGGCGTGCTCGCACCGCAGACCGTGCTGACCGAAGCGCAGGCGGTGCTGCCGGCAGACGCGGTGATCACGACCGACGTCGGCTCGCACAAGATCCTGGCGGCGCTGGAGTGGGACGCGGAGCTGCCCAATCGCTACCTGGTGTCCAACGGCCTGTCCGCCATGGGGTTCGGGCCGGCGTCGGCGGCGGGCGCGGCGCTGATCGGCCATGAGCCGGTGCTCTGCCTGACCGGGGACGCGGGGCTGCTCATGTGCGCGGGCGGGCTCGCCACCCTCGCGCAGATCGAGACGCCCGTGCTGATGGTCGTGCTCGTCGACGGCGCCCTGGACCTGATTCGCGCCCACCAGCGCCGGTCCGGCGCCCAGCCGTTCGGCACGGAGTTCCCGGCTCCCGATGTCGAGCGGATCGGCGCCGCGTTCGGGCTGCCGGCGGTCACGGTCGACACCGCCGCCGGCCTGCGAGCGGAGCTTGCCCGCGGCGTGGCGCGTCGCGGCGCGTGCGTGATCGGAGTGCGGATCGACCCCGAGTCCTACCGGGGGTCGTTCTGACGAGCCGTTACGCGGCGCCTTCTCCCGGCTTGTCCGGCTGGTTGCGAGCGCCCCAGAACATCCCTTCGATGACTCCCTCGACCTTGGACAGCCGGTCGCCGATGTTGATGACCCGCGCGGTGAGCTCCTTGAAGCCGGCCTGCATCTCGCCCCGCAGCCTGTTTTCGAGGCCTTTCAATCCCCCTCTCGACTCATTGCCGAGTACGTTCATGTCGTCCTTCAACTCGCTGCGCAAGGCCTGTATGTCGCCTTTCAGTTCGGTGCCGAGGGCTTTCATGTCGTCCTTCAGCTCGGAGCGCAGGGCGTTCATGTCGCCGCGCATGTCCCCGCGCAGGTCACGCACTTCCTGACGCACGCCGCGCATTGCGGCGAACATGGCGGTGCCCAGCGCGATCGCCGCTGCGACGATGGCAATCAACTCTGCGTTCACGTACACCTCTCCTGCGCCTCCGCCCCTGACGGGATCGTACCGGCCGGCGGGCTCGACGTCACCGTGACCCGGTATCCGCAGGAAGTAGGCGCGTGTTCTATCGGTAATAACGCGCGCGTTGGCGCTCCCGCTTCACGGGGCAAGAGCGTACGGAATGGATCGCTTGTCCGCCCGACTACTTGTCCCGGGGCTCGAAGCCCAGGTCGACCAGCGGCTGCACCATCTTGCGCATGCGGGGATCCTCGCTCTCGATGAAGCTGCGCGGCGGCCGGAGCTCTCCGCCGGAGGAGGCCTGGCGCTCCTTCAGCCACCCCTGCTGCTCGGCGCTGACCGGGTTGGCCATGAACGCGATGGCGAGCTGCACGCGCAGGCCGGGACCGCCGACGGCGGCGTGCGGGATGTCCTCCGTGAACACCAGCACGTCGCCCAGACTCGACTCCAATGGAATGTGCGGCACCTCGTCCGGGCGGAGCCCCCACGGCCGGAACTCCTTGGTGTTGCGGTTGCGCAGCGGCAGGTAGTAGTCGGGAGCCTGCGACCAGCGCGGGTCCACGAAGCGCAGGTAGTTGCGGTGCGCGCCCGGCACGACGCGCAGGCAGCCGTCATCCGCGGCGAGGTCGTCCAGGTACAGCGACACCTTGATGTGCGGGAGCCCCCAGGCGACCACGCCGCTGCCACCGTGCCATGGGGTGTCGCCCACGTGTCCGTGTCCGGCCGATCCCTCGTAGACGAAGTCGTGCCCGAGGATCTTGCGGGGTATGTCCAGCAGCCGTTCGTCCGCGAGCAGCGCCGCGTGCCGCTCGCCGCGCTCGCAGATGCGGGCGACGTCCCGGCTCTGCGAGCCGTCGAAGTCCGGGAACTCCTCCAGCAGCAGGCGGTCGAACTCCTCGCGGAGAGCCGCCGCCTCCGCACGGCTGAACAGCCCGCGTAGAGGCACGTAGCCGAAGGCGATAAAATGCATCACGTGATCGTCATTCAACATTCCGAACCACCGGACAGCCATCCAGAGGACAGTTTCATGCACAACGTAGAGCAGCGGCACGGTTCTGGGAACCGTTTCCGCAGGAGCGGGTCGTGAGCGGCCCCATCGCGCTCGTGACCGGCGCCGGCAGCGGCGTGGGGCGCGCTACCGCGCTGACGCTGTGCGCGAACGGCTACACCGTCTACCTGTCGGGAAGGCGGGCAGCCGCGCTCCAGGAGACCGTGGAGCGGGCTCAGAGCCCGGACCGGGCGATCGCCGTGCCCTCGGACGTGACGGACGCCGACGCGGTTGCGGCGCTGTTCGACCGGATCCGGCAGGACCACGGCCGGCTCGATCTGCTGTTCAACAACGCCGGCACGAACACGGCCGCGGTCCCCGCCGACCAGCTCGACGTCGAGCAGTGGCGGATGGTGATCGACATCAACCTCACCGGCACATTCCTGTGCACGCGGCAGGCGATGGCGCTGATGAAGAGCCAGCGCCCCCGCGGCGGCCGCATCGTCAACAACGGCTCGGTGTCCGCGCAGGTGTCACGGCCGAACGCCGCCGCCTACACGGCCTCCAAGTTCGGGGTTGCCGGGCTTACCCGTTCGACCGCCCTGGACGGGCGCGCCTTCGACATCGCCTGCGGCCAGATTGACATCGGCAACGCGGCCACGGAAATGACGGAGCGGATGAACGATGGCGTGCTGCAGCCGGACGGCTCCGTGCGGCCGGAGCCGCGCATCGACGTCCAGAACGTGGCCGACGCGGTGCTCTACATGGCGTCGCTGCCGCTGGACGCGAACGTGCCGTTCATCACGGTGATGGCCACCGGGATGCCTCTGTTCGGGCGAGGGTAGGCGGCCTTCGAACCGCCGGTCAGCGCGGCGTTTCGACGGTCGCCCAGGATCCGGTCTCGGCTGACTTCAGGCAGGCATCGACGTAGCGCGCCGCCTGCACGCCGTCTTCGAGTCCCGGATGCTCCGAACGCGCCCTCGCCGGGGCTGACGCCCGCTCCCGGAGCGCCGGGAGGACGTGGCTGCCGAAGCGGTTGACGCCGGCGTCGGTCGCCACCGTCTCCACGCGCGGCGGTCCGCCGCCTTCAAGCAGCTCGATCCGTCCGCTGCTCGAGTCGGCGGAGAGAGATGCCGCCTCGCCGTGGATCTCGAGCTCCGGCGACAGGCCGCCGCGCACCGCGCCGACTCGGAGGTCATCAGCACGCCGGCGATGCCACCGGACAGCTCCACCAGCACGGTGCCGTGGTCCCAGGCGGTGGGGCGGCGCTCCTCATCCGCCTTTGTGCAGGCCGCCGCCTCCTGCATGTCCAGCTCGCCCGCGTACGGCTTGGAAGACTCCAGCACCTGACCCTGCGCCATCACGCGCCGCGGCTCGTCGCCCAACATCCAGCGCACGACGTCGATCATGTGCACGCCCAGGTCGGCGACCGCGCCGGCGGTCGATACCGCCGCGTCGTCGCGCCACGTGAACGCGCTCCCGGCGGTGCGCGGCATGTGGCGGCGATAGGTGAACCAGCGCGCGCGACCCACCGCGCCACCAGCGATCAGCTCCCGCGCGCGTGCGAGCGGCGGCTCGTAGCGGCTCCAGAACGGCACGAAGTGGCCGAGTCCGGTCTCGCGGAACGCCTCCCGGATCGCCACGGCCTCGGTTGCCGTACGCGCCACCGGCTTCTCGCAGATCAGGTGCCTGCCGGCCGCGGCGCATGCCAGGGCCGGCTCCAGGTGCTGGTCATCCGGGGTAGCGATCAGCACCACGTGGACCTCGGGATGGGCCACGACCGCCCGCCAGTCGGTGGTGATCAGCACGGCGCCGTCCTCGTCCCGCGCTCGCTGCAGCCGCTCGCGGCGGCGCGCGCAGAGCGCCACGATGCGCGCCTGGTCGGGAATCCCGCGCAACTCGGCGCGGTACCTGCGTCCGATGTTGCCGGTGGCGCCGAGCACGCCCACGCCGAGCGGCTGCGCGGCGGCCATCAGTCGAATGGCGCGATCGACCGCAGGTAGTCGGCGGTGCGGGCCGCGGCCTCGGCCGGTCCGCTCAGGCTGGCGAACGCCTGGTGCACGGTCACGTACCCGTCGTAGCCGACGTCCGCCAGCGCGGGCAGGATGGCGTCGAACGGCAGGCCCGGTTCCCACATCGGCACGTGGTCGAAGGGGACCGCCCCGCGGCACCAAGTGCCCATGGAGTCCGTGCCCTGCGGATGGACACGGTGGTTCTGGAGATAGACGTTGACGATGTACGGAGCGAAGCGCCGGATGGTCGCAGCCCCGTACTCCTGCCCGGCGTGGTCGAGATTGGCCGGTTCGTAGATCAGCCCGAAGTTGGGACGGTCGATCGCGGACAGCACGTCCAGCGACCGGTCCACTTCCTCGAAGAGGCTGCGGGTATGGCATTGGTGGGCAAGGCGCAGACCTCGCTCTGCCGCCTGATCGGCGGCCCGCTGCGCATGCGGGATGTCGTCGTCTGATTTCATGCACATCCTCAACAGGTCGCTGCCCAACGCCTCGGCCAGATCGAGGTAGGGGCCGATGTCGCGCAGCGCTTCGGGCCCGTGCACGTCGTGGTTTTCCGGGATCGGGAAGTCGCCGGTTACCATCGACACGGCCAGACCGGCCGCGTCCAGGGTCTGCCGCCCGCGGCGAACCTCGTCCGGAGGCGAGTGGGTGCCGAGCTGGGACGCGCGCATGCACAGCGCGGCATAGCCGTTGTCGGTCGCGATGCGGGCCAGGTCGTCCAGGGAGGCGGTCGCCCGCCGCTTGTCCCTGAACCCCTCGGCCACCCGTACGGAGAGTGCCAGTTTCACGGGATCACCTCGTTCATGACTTTCTTGGAGTCGGCCGCTCTACAGGCGGTCGCGCCGATACGCGAACGCCTGTTCCAGGATGCGCAGGCTGGTGCCCCAGCGGCGGCTTCGCGTCGGGCCGAGGTTGAACTCGCGGGCGCTCGCGGAAAGCGGAAGCGTGACGATCTCGTCCTCCAGCCCGTCGACCTGCGTCTCGTGGATCACGTCGCCGTTCGGCGCCACGGCCAGCACGGTGCCGACGTGGTTGGCGACCACCCCCTGCAGCCCCTCGGTGGCGGGCCCGACGACGTTGCAGATGAGGACGTACGCGTTCGCTTCGATGGCGCGCGCGCAGTGCTGGCGCTTCCAGCCCGATTGCTGCAGCTCGATCATCCCGCGGAGGAACCCGGCGTCGGGCTCGGCCGGCCATTCGCCGCGCCGGGCGGCATGCGGCGCCAGGATGACGTCCACGTCGTGCAGGGCGTGCGCCAGTGACAGCTCCTGAAAGTTGTTGTCGTAGCAGATGGTGATGCCGAACGACAGCTCGCCGATGTCGAAGCGCTCGACCGCCTCGCCGCAGCCGAAGTAGACGTACTCGTCGCGGGACATGTGTATCTTGCGCTGCACGCCCAGGTAGCGGCCGCGATCGGCGACCAGCATCGAGTTGTACACGACGGACCCCGACAGCTCCGCCAGTCCCACGACCAGGCAGAGATCGTGGCGCTCCGACAGTGCCAGCAGCTCCCGGCTCATCGGGCCGTCCGGCACCGGCTCCGCGTTCTCGGCCATCAGGTCGTGGGCGCCGTGGCCGGTGAGTTGCAGCTCCGGGCAGAGCAGGAGGCGAGCCCCGTCCCTCTCGGCGCGGGCGCAGGCGCCGCGGACCTGATCGAGGTTCCGTTCCGGGTCGATCAGCACCGAGCTCAACGAAGCGACCGTCACCTTCGTGTCAGTCACGCGCGCATGATACACGCGGCCGCGACGATGGGTAGCCGTCGAGTCGCAGAATCGCTATAGTCCCGTGCAGATGAGTTCCGCGGCGCCGGCTACCGGCGCACAAGGGTGGGGCGCGGACGAAATCCGATCGCTTCGTGACGCCATAGCTCCATACCGAACGCCCTCGACCCTTCTCACGTTGTGGAACGTGGGCAACTCCGTGGTGCCGTTCGTCGCCTGCATGACCGCCGCGGCGCTCGTGCTGCCGATCTCCTACTGGCTGTGCCTGCCGTTCATGGTGCTGGCCGCCGGGTTCAACATCCGCAACTTCATCATCATGCACGACGCCGGCCACGGCACACTGTTTCGCAGCCGCCGCATGAACGGCGTGATCGGCCACCTCACCGGAATTCTGGCCCTCACTCCGCTGCGCGACTGGTCGCACAACCACGCCATCCACCACGCCAGTTCGGGCGACCTCGACCGTCGCACCAACACCGACATCCAGACCATCACGGTGGCCGAGTACCGCAGTCGGTCACGATGGGCTCGCCTGGCGTACCGCGCGTACCGCAATCCTTTGGTCCTGCTGCTGTTCGGTTGGATCTGGAGCTTCGTGCTCAACCATCGCCTGCCGCGCAAGATCACCAAGGGAAAGGGACGAAGCTCCCTCTTGCTCACCAACCTCGGGGTCGCGGCGATGATCGTGGCGATGCTGCTGTTCGCCGGGTGGCGGTACCTGGTGCTGGTATACCTGCCGATGATCGGGCTCGCCGGGCTGATCGGGGTCTGGCTCTTCTATATGCAGCATCAGTTCGAGGATGTGTACTGGCGCCGGCACGAAGACTGGAAATTCGTCCGGGCGGCCATGGACGGCGCCTCGTATCTCCGGCTGCCCGCGGTGCTGCAGTGGTTCACCGGCAACATCGGTTTCCACCACATCCATCACCTGGATCCCAGGATCCCCTATTACTACCTGCCGCGGTGCCACCAGTCACATCCGCTGATGGCGCGGGCGCCGGTTCTGACCCTGTTCGACACGATCAGGTGCTTCCGACAAAACCTCTACGACGAGGAAAGCGGCCGCATGGTGAGCTTCAGGAGTCTGAGCGCCAGCCCGGCTTGATCCAGCCAGAGCGCCTGTGACGCATCGCCTGCTCCCCGCAGATCTCCCGGCCTCCGGAAGGCTCCAGTTCACCGGCCGGATCATGCAGGCGGCACGTGACTGATCAGGGGTTGCCGTACACTCCGATCCTTGCCGGGCTTCCGCCACTGGTGCCGTTCGTGGGGCCCGAGGCGCTTGAGCGCGAGCGGGGAGGGCCGTTTCGCGCACGCCTGGGGGCGAACGAGAGCGCGTTCGGGATTTCGCCGATCGCGCGCCGGGTCGGCACGGCCGCGCTGGAACGGATGTCCTGGTACGCCGACCCGGAGAACCACGAGCTGCGCGCCGCGCTGGCCGCCGCCCATGGCGTGGCGCCCGACAACATCGCCATCGCCGCGGGCATCGACGACCTGCTCGGGCTGGCCGTGCGCGCCTTCGCCGCCGAGCGGGCCGCCGTGATGACCGCCGGCTCCTATCCCACGTTCGCCTTCCATGTGGCCGGCTATGGCGCCCGGCTGATCACCGTGCCCTACCGGAACGACCGTGTCGACTTGGACGGGCTGCTGGACGCCGCCATCGGCGGTGGGGCCACCCTGCTGTACGTAGCCAACCCCGACAACCCCGCGGGTACCTGGCGCGACGCGACCGACGTGCAGCGGCTGGTCGAGCGCGTGCCGCCCGGCATGGTCCTGCTCCTGGACGAGGCCTACGCGGACTTCGCTCCTGCCGCGGCAATCCCGCCGGCCGGGCTGCTCGGACCCGGCGTGCTGCGCCTGCGCACCTTCTCCAAGGCGCACGGCATGGCCGGCGGCCGCGTCGGCTACGCGATCTGCACCGCGGATGCGTGGCAGGGGTTCGAGAAGATCCGTCACCACTACGGGATGAACCGCATCGCCCAGGAGGTGGCGCTGGCATCGCTGGGCGACTCGGACTTCATCGCCGGCGTGGTCGCCTCCGTGCAGGCCGGCCGCCTCGAATACGCGCGTATCGCCGCGGACCACGGCCTGACGGTGCTTCCGTCCGGGACCAACTTCGTCAACTTCGACACCGGCTCGGCGGCCCGCGCCGACGCGCTGCTCGACGCGCTGATCCGCCACGGCGTGTTCGTGCGCAAGGCGAAGGCGCCGCCGCTCGACCGCACGGTCCGCATCACGGTGGGCCGTCCCGACGAGCGCGCCGTGCTGGCGGAGGTGCTGGGCGACGCGCTGGCCGACGCCGACCGATCCCTGCGCGGTTGAACGCGGGGACCGGAAGGAGCACACGCCGCGCCGACGCTGACGTCGGGAGTCGGCGCAGGACGAAGAACGAACGATCAGGCGATCGCGGGCCGTGGTACGCTTTCCTGCGGTGACACCGCGGGGAGGAGGGCGGGGCGGCGCCGGGCAGTCGGTGAAGGGCTCGCCGCGTGCCCTCGCCCGGTGCCTGCGCTTCCTGCGCCCGTATCGGTGGGCGATCACGGTCGCCACCTTCGCGCTGCTGGTGAGTTCTGCCGGCAACCTGGCGGTACCCATCGTGACCCAGCGGGTGGTCGACCGCGGCATCCTGGGCGGCGACTTCACCGTCGTCTGGATAGGGGCGCTGCTCGTCGTGGCGCTGGCGCTCGCCCGCGCCTTCTTCACGTACCTGCAGCAACGGCGCGCCGCGCAGATCTCGCAGGGAGCGGCGTTCGACATCCGCAACGCCCTCAACGACAAGATCCAGGGGCTGTCCTTCAGCTTCCACGACCAGGCGGAGACCGGCCAGCTCCTGACGAGATCGACGAGCGACGTCGACCTCGTGCAGCAGTTCATCGGCGCCGGGCTGCTGCACATCGTCAACGCCGTCGTGCTGCTGGGCGGGAGCGTCGCGTTCATCATCGCCACCAACGCGCGGCTGCTCGCCGTGTTCATCCCCATCCTGTGCGGGGTCGGGGCGCTGTTCGTGGTGATGGGCCGGGTGGGACGGCCGCTGTTCCGGCTGGCACAGGATCGGCTGGCCATACTCAACGGGCGCCTGGAGCACAACATCCAGGGGATACGGGTGGTTCGCGCCTTCGCCCGCGAGCCGCACGAGACCGAGCTCTTCGCCGCAGAAAACGACGAGGTGCGGGAGCTCAACCTCAAGGCCGGCCGCATCTTCGCGCTGTCCATTCCCCTGGTGTTCGCGATCCCGAACTTCGGCACGATCGTCGTCTCCTGGGCCGGCGGCCTGGAGGTGCTGGGAGGCCAGCTCTCCATCGGCGAGCTGGTCGCGCTGCAGAGCTACCTGTTGCTGGCGATGTTCCCCGTGACCCTGCTCGGGCAGATCATGATGGCCATCGCGCAGGCGTCGGCGGGGGCGGAACGCATCCTGGAGATCCTGGACACTGCCGTCGACGTCAAGGACGCCCCGGACGCGGTCCCCTGCGGCGGGTCGAGGGCTTCGTGACGTTCGACCGCGTCTGCTTTCGCTACACGCGCAGCGGGGCGTACGCCTTGCAGGACGTATCCTTCTCGACCACGCCCGGCCAGACGATCGCGTTGCTGGGCGGCACCGGCTCGGGCAAGAGCTCGCTGGTCGGGTTGGTGCCGCGCTTCTACGACGTCTCCGACGGCAGCGTCCGGATCGACGGCACGGACGTGCGGGCGGTGCAGATCGAGTCGCTGCGCCGGCAGATCGGCATCGTCCTGCAGGACGCCAAGCTGCTGGGCGGCAGCGTCCGGCACAACATCAGCTACGGGCAGCCGGACGCCACCGACGCCGACATAGAGGCGGCGGCACGCGCCGCGGCCGCGCACGAGTTCATCACCGAGCTGCCGGACGGTTACGACGCGATCGTCGGTGAGCGGGGCATCCGGCTGTCCGGCGGCCAGCGGCAGCGCATCGCCATCGCCCGCGCGCTGCTCGTCGACCCGCGCATCCTGATCATGGACGACTCCACCTCGAGCGTCGACTTCGCCACCGAATCGGCAATACGGGAACGAATGGCGGAGCTGCGCCGCAACCGCCTGTCGTTCGTGATCGCCCAACGCATCTCAAGCGTGCGCGAGGCGGACCTGATCGTCGTGCTGGACCAGGGACGCATAGCCGCGATCGGCACGCACGACTCGCTGCAGGAGGAAAGCCCCCTGTACGTCGAGATCTGCGCCTCGCAGCTCGTCGACGACGTGGAAGCGGTGACCAGCCCATGATGAACATCGGCGGCGGGTTCACCGGAGCCGGGGGAGCGATGCAGATCGGCGCCGAGCTGCAGAAGGCCGGCGACCGGCGCGGCACGCTGCGGCGGTTCAACCACTATCTGGCAGGTTTTCGGCTGCCGATCACCGGCATCGTGCTGCTGGTCCTGGTGGATGTGGCGCTGACCTCCTACGCGCCGCGCATGCTGCAGGTGGCGGTCGACGACATCGTCGCCTTCCTGGACGGCGGCCTGCCCCTGGCGGACGCACGCCGCGCGGTCGCCGTGGCGATGGTGGTTGCGCTGGCGCTGTTCGCGCTTGCGTGGGGCGCCAATGCCGTGGCGCGCTGGCAGATGGTCGGCATCGGCCAGGGGATCCTGGCCAACATCCGCGGTGACGTGTTCGCCAAGGTGCACGCCCTCTCGCTTGGCTATTTCGACTCGATTGAAACCGGCGACCTGGTCTCGCGCATGGCCAACGACACCAGCGTGATCGATCGCGTCCTGCGCATGGGCGCGGTGCGCATGCTGCAGGCTTTCCTGCAGGTGATCGGCATCCTGGTGGCGATGCTGGCGCTGAGCTGGCGCATGGCCCTGGTCAGCTTCACGGTGCTGCCGGTGATGATGTGGTTCACGTGGTACTTCTCGCGCAAGGCGCGCGTCGCCTTCCGCCGCACCCGACAGACGATGGGCGTGGTGAGCTCCCACCTGGAGCGCAACATCGTCGGCGTGCGCGAGATCCAGGCGTTCGGACGGGAGCGGGCCAACGCCGGCGCCTTCCGGCGCGCCAACGCCGCGAATCGCGACGCGAACGTCACGGCGGAGACGATCACCGCCGCGTTCGCGCCCACGCTGGACGTTCTGGCGGTGATTGCCATCGCCGTGGTGCTGCTCTGGGGCGGCTTCCTGACAGCACGCGACCTGGTCACGATCGGCGTACTGGTGGCATTCGTGCAGTACGTGCGCCGCTTCTTCATGCCGATGCGCTCCATGTCCGTCCTGTGGGCGAACATCCAGTCCGGGATCGCCGGCATGGAGCGCATCTTCGAGTTGCTCGACGACGGTCGAGTCGCCGCCGAGCCGGCGGCGCCCGCGGCGTTGGCGGCCGGTCCGGGGCGGGTGGAGCTGCGCGGCGTCTCGTTCGCGTACGTCCCGGACACGCCGGTGCTTCGCGATGTCGACCTGACGGTGGAGGCGGGGACGATGGCGGCGCTGGTGGGACCGACGGGCGCCGGCAAGACGACCATCCTGGCGCTCGTGCAGCGGCTCTATGACCCGACGGCCGGACGCATCCTGTTGGACGGTCAGGACGTCGCCGGCCTCCGCCGCAGCCACGTGCGGCAGGTGCTGGGTGTGGTCACGCAGGAGCCGTACCTGTTCGCCGGCACCATCGCCGAGAACATCCGCTACGGTCGCCTGCCGGCGACCGACGGGGAGGTGCGGGCGGCAGCCGAGCGGGCCCGGGCCGACGCGTTCATCCGCGGGCTGCCGGACGGCTATGCGACCGTCCTCAACGAGGGGGCACGCAACCTGAGCCGCGGCCAGCAGCAACTGCTGGCCATCGCACGGGCGCTGATCGCCGACCCGCGCATCCTGATCCTGGACGAGGCGACCGCCAACATCGACACGCGTACCGAGCGATTGATCCAGGAGGGGCTGCAAGAGCTGCGGAGCGGCCGGACCAGCATCGTGGTCGCCCACCGCCTGAGCACCGTGCAGGCGGCCGACCTGATCGCCGTGATCGACGGCGGGCGCGTCGTCCAGCGGGGGACCCACCGGGAGCTTGCCCGGAGGCGTGGCCTGTACCGCGACCTCTACCGGAGCCAGTTTGGCGCCGACAAGAAGAGCGCCCGATGAAGCGCGCGAAGTATCAGAAGGAGTTGCGGCGGCTGCAGGCGGAGTTGTTCAAGCTGCAGGAATGGGTCGTGCAACAGGACAAGCGCGTGGTGGTGATCTTCGAGGGGCGTGACGCGGCGGGCAAGGGCAGCGCGATCACGCGCATCACCGAGGCGATGAACCCGCGCGTCTGCCGGGTCGCGGCGCTGGCCAAGCCGACCGAGCGGGAACGCACGCAGTGGTACTTCCAGCGCTACGCCGCGCACCTGCCCTCGGCCGGCGAGATCGTCCTGTTCGACCGGAGCTGGTACAACCGCGCCGGAGTGGAACGGGTCATGGAGTTCTGCTCGGAGCAGCAGTACCAGGAGTTCCTGCGGTCCTGCCCGGAGTTCGAGAACATGCTGGTCCGCGACGGCATCGACCTGGTCAAGTACTGGTTCTCGGTCGGTCCCGACGAGCAGGCACGCCGTTTCCAGCAGCGCCTGGACAGCCCGGTGAAGCGCTGGAAGTTCAGCGACATGGACCTTCAGTCGTACCTCAAATGGGACGATTACTCCCATGCCAAGGACCGGATGATGGCCTACACCGACACCGACGCGTGCCCGTGGTACGTGGTCAGGTCGGACAGCAAGCGGCGGGCACGCCTGAACTGCATCCACCACCTCTTGAGCGTGTTTCCGTACCGCTACGAGTCACCCGCGACGGTCGAGCTGCCTGAACGGCAGATCGACCCCGATCCGGACCGGCCGCCGATCGACAGCCAGCGCTTCGTACCGGACGTCTTCTGAGGCTTGCCCGGCCGCGTCCAGGCACTCGTTGAACGACGCCGCCAAGGTGCGCATGAGCTTGAAGTAGAGTTCCGGCCCGTCGTCGATTTCCGCCCCCAGCGGATCGATGGTCCCGGCCCGCGCCGCCCTGTTGCTGTTCACCGTGACCCGAAGGCGCTCACACCGGCAGCTTGTATGAGTACGAAGCCATCACCTCGTGGTCGGAGGCGCGTGCCTGCTGCAGGGCACGGTCGTTGACCGGCAGGTAGTAGTGGGTGGTGGGGTTGAGGGAGATGAACCCCTCGCCGTAGGCACAGTTGCCGGCCAGGCCGAACGCGCCGTCCGAGGTCTCGATCCGCTTGCGCGCGTAGGCACCGCCGTAACCCTGGCTGACCAGAGCGTCCAGCGCGGCCAGCTTCTTCTCCGCCACGTCGGTGATGTCCACGAACACGTCGCAGGCGAAGCCGCCGGTCTGGTCCCACAGGCCGTGGCGGGTGGAGGCCGCGCCGATGCCGAAGTAAAACACCTGCGCGGCGCGGTGGGGCGGGTTGCGGTCGCCGGGATCGACGCTGCCGGCAAGGCGCAGCGCGTACATGACGATCTGGCCGGTGGTCGCGTGCGCGCTGGTGATGCCGTCGTCCTCCTTGGGGAAGTGGGTCAGCACCACGTCGGGGCGGAGCTCGCGAAGCACGCGTGCCAGCCGCCGCACGACCTCTTCGGTGACCAGCAGCACCGCGTCGTCGGCGCCGAAGAAGACGATGTGCTCCACCCCCAGCGCGGCACAGGCGGCGCGCGTTTCCTGCTCCTTGACGTCGGCGCGCTCCTGCATCGTGGTGCGCAGCTCGTCGGCTTCCGGGATGACGTCGCGGTGGAACATCTGCTCGCTGATGACCTCGTCGTGCACGCGCGCGCCGTGGGTGAGGACGACGCAGCCGACCCAGTCGCCGCGCTCGACGTGGTGGGCCATGGTGCCGCCGGACTGGTCGAAGATGTCGGCGGGGTGGGCCCCGATGGAGAGAATCCGCAGTGGTTCGTTCATGACGCAGCCATTATGCCCCGGTCCGGTAGGTGCCGGTCCTGTTCCGCCGGCAGCCGATCAGGCATCATCCCATCCACACGTGACGATCCTTCCGTTCCGACCGTGGCTGCCTGCGCCGGACCAGGCGCAGGCGGTGGCCTGCCCACCGTTCGACGTGCCCACCCGCGACGAGGCCACGACCATGGCGCAGGGCGACCGGCGCAACTTCCTGCACGTGGTACGCGCGGAGATCGACCTGCCGGATGAGGTCGACGCCCACGATGCGCAGGTCTACGACCGTGCGCGCCGCAATCTCGCCGGCCTGCAGGAACAGGGCGTCCTGGTCCGGGAACGGCAGCCGGAACTCTACCTGTACCGGATGGAGGACGGGGCGCACCGGCAAACCGGCGTCGTCGCCTGCGTGCGCGCCGCCGACTATCGGAGCGGGCTGATCCGCACGCACGAGCGCACGCGCGCCGCGCAGGAGGACGACCGCGTGCGCCACATGCGCGCGCTTGGCGCCCACCCGGAGCCGGTGCTGTTCACCTTCCGTGCGCCGCACGGCATGTGCGACCTGCTGGAGCGGTCGGCCCGCGGTGAGCCGCTGCTGGCCGCCACCGACGCGGACGGGGTTCGCCACCAGGTGTGGCGCGCCCCGGATGCGACCGCGCTGGTCGCCGCGTTCGCCGACGTCCCGCACTGCTACGTGGCGGACGGCCATCACCGGTCGGCTGCCGCGGCGCGCGTTGCCGCGGGCGGAACGTCGGACCACTTCCCGGCCGTCCTCTTCCCTGCGGGAGAGTTGTGCATCCTGGCGTACAACCGGGCAATCCGCGGCCTGGGTCCACAGCGTGACGAGGGCGAACTGCGGCGGCGCTTGGGTGAGATCGGCAGTCTGGTCTCTCCCGCGGAGTCGGTGCCGGAGCGGGCCGGCAGCTTCGCGATACGGCTGCGCTCCGGTTGGCACCAGCTCGACCTGGGCCCGGCTACGGAGGAGCGCACCGGCTTGGTCGCATCGCTCGATGCGGAGCGGCTGCATCACGCCGTCCTGCGGCCACTGTTAGGCGTGGGCGACCCGCGCACGGACGACCGGTTCATTCCCGTGGGGGGCCGCGACAGCGTGACCCGCCTGGAGCGGCTGGTCGACTCGGGAGAGGCCGCGGTTGGGTTCTCGCTCGTCGCCCCGACCGTCGAGCAGATGCTGGCGGTCGCCGATGCCCGCGGGGTCATGCCGCCGAAAAGCACCTGGATCGAGCCGAAATTGCGCAGCGGCCTGTTCGTGCATCCGTTCGAGGGGGACGAATGACCCGTCGGAGGATGCCGTTGATGCATCCCGGCACAAGTATCCGCGACAGCATGAAAGCGATGGGACGGACGGTCCCTTCAGTGGGTGCGAGTACGTATCTTATGTCGACAACGCTGCCGGCAGCGGCCCCGAGGCTACGAGTTTTTTCCGCGCAGGATCCACCGACAGGTTCATCCCTTCCAGAGTGCGAGCGCCGAGCAGACTGAGATCGCCGGGTTCTGCGAATACGACTTCGTCGATGGTGAAGCCCTCGGGGACGCGCAGGATGGCGAACCCGGCGCTTCGCGTGATCATCTCGCCGTTCGCCATCACGAACCGGAGATTCATCTTCTCCCGAGCCACGCCTATGCTCTCCAGATCGCTTTTCGGAATCCACGAGTACTCGCTGCCGGTGTCGATCAACAATCCGGCGATACGAACCGACTTCGAACGGTCGGTGTGATTCTCCACGGTGCAGCCAGTCCGGAAGACGCCCATGCTGGTACGTTATCGATGCGTCTCAACCATCGTCAATCTGCCGGCGAACTCAGTCAGTGGAAGTCGCGGCTCTTGAGCGGGATCGTCTGACGCGCGCGGGGCAGCGGACCGCCGGGCCGGTCGGCGTTCGGCTCCACCGGCAGCTCCGCTTTCCAGAACCGTTCGGCGACGATGTGCACCACGTCGTAGCGAGCCTGGATCCTGCCGCTCACTCCCAGAAAGGACGTGGTCAGGATGAGCGAGCGATAGGGCTGGAACACCGTGGTCCATACCACCAGATTGACGAAGCCGGCCTCGTCTTCGAGGGTCATGAACACCACTCCGTCCGCGGTGCCGGGCCGCTGCCGGCAGATCACCATCCCGGCGTAGGAAACGCGCTGTCCGTCCGCCATGGCGGCGACCTGACCGGCATCGGGCAACCCACGCTCGGCGAGCCAGCCCCGGAACGGCTCCAGCGGATGTCCGCGGGTGCTGTGGCCGGACGCTCCATAGTCCCAGGCGATGGTGTCGAAGCGATCGAGCGGGGTGAAAGCCGGCTCCAAGGCCGGGACGTGGAGGGAAAGCGGCGTCGATCGCCGGCGCCCGCGTACCGCGCCCAGCACCTGCCATAGACTGCCGCGGCGCCGCGCGGCGCCGTGCCCCGACCCGGCAGCCAACGAGTCGAAGGCGCCGCTCTCCGCCAGCCGGGTCAGCGCCTCCCGCGGCACCCCGGCCCGCTCGACCAACTCCTCCACCGTCGTGAACGGACGCTCGGCGCGCGCGGCGATCAGTGCCGCGCCGTCGGCTTCCGCCAACCCCTTCACGAAGCGCAGACCCATCCGTACCGCGAAGCGCCGGCGGCCGTCGGGGCCGGGCGGCACCGGCTCAAGGCCGGGCGGCACCGGCTCAAGCGTGCAGCACCAGTCGCTGCGGGTCACGTCCACTGGCCGCACCGGCACGCCGTGGCGGCGGGCGTCGTCGACGAGCGTCGCAGGCGCGTAGAACCCCATCGGCCAGGCGTTGAGCAGCGCCGCGGTGAACGCGTCGTGGTAGTGGCGCTTGAGCCACGCCGTCAGGTACGCCACCAGCGCGAAGCTGGCGGCGTGCGACTCCGGAAATCCGTACTCCCCGAAGCCGCGGATCTGGTCGAACACCCGCTCGGCGAACTCGCGGGAGATCCCCTTGGCCTCCATGCGGGAGATCAGCTTCTTCGCGTGCTTCTCGATCGCGCCGGAGCGGCGCCACGCCGCCATGTCGCGGCGCAGTTGATCCGCCTCTCCGGGCGTGTAGTCGGCGGCGACCACCGCCAGCTTCATCACCTGCTCCTGGAACAGCGGCACCCCCAGGGTTTTCTCCAGCACCGGGCGAAGGGCGGGGTGGGGGTACTCCACCGGCTCCTCGCCGCCGCGCCGCCTCAGGTAAGGGTGCACCATGCCGCCGGTGATCGGGCCGGGCCGCACGATGGCGACCTCGATCACCAGGTCGTAGAAGGTGCGCGGCCGCAGGCGCGGCAGCATCGACATCTGCGCCCGGCTCTCGATCTGGAACACGCCGACCGTGTCGCCGCGCGAGACCATCTCGAACACCGCCGGGTCCTCGAACGGCACCGTGGCCATGTTGTAGGAGAGTCCGTAGTGGCGCCGGATCAACGCGAAGGCCAGGTCCAGGTGGGTGAGGGCGCCGAGCCCCAGCAGGTCCACCTTGAACAGCCCCATCGCCTCCACGTCGTACTTGTCCCACTGGATGACGGTGCGTCCCTCCATGGCGGCGTTCTCGATCGGCACCAGGGTGGTGACCGGCTCGCTGCCGAGCAGGAAGCCGCCGGGATGGATCGACAGGTGGCGCGGAGCGTCGCGGATCTGGTCCGTGAGCGCGATCAGCAGGCGGTGGACCGGGACTTCCGGGTCGAGGCCGGCCTGGGCGAGGGCGTCGGCCAGCGCCGCCGGGCCGTCGCTGCCGTGGTGGGAGATGAGCCGCGCCGCCCGATCCAGTGAGGTGGCCGGAAGGCCCAGGGTCTTGCCCACGTCCCGAATCGCTGACTTGGCCCGGTAGCGGATCACGTTGGCGACCATGGCAGCGTGCTCGCGCCCGTACTTCCGGTACATGAACTGGATCGCCTCCTCGCGGCGCCGGTGGCCGATGTCCAGGTCGATGTCCGGCGGCTCGGCCCGCTCGCGGGACAGGAAGCGCTCAAACAGCAGCCGCATGCGCACCGGGTCGATGGCGGTGATGCCCAGGCAGTAGCACACCGCGGAGTTGGCGGCCGAGCCGCGTCCCTGGCAGAGGATGTCCTGCTCGCGGCAGAAACGGACGATCTCGTACATGGTCAGGAAGTAGCCGCAGTAGTCGAGTTCGTCGATGACATCGAGCTCGGCATCGAGCTGCGCAGCGACCTTCGCCGGCACCTCCCCGCCGTAGCGCTTGCGCGCGCCGGCGAGGGTGAGGGAGCGCAGCCACTCGGCCGAGGTATGGCCCGCCGGCAGCCGCTCGGAGGGGTAGCGGTAGCGCAGGTCGGCCAGGGAGAAGGGACAACGGTCGGCGATCTCACGGGTCGCGGCCACCAGGTCGGGGCGGTCGGCGAACAGGCGCGCGAACGCACGCGGCGACTTGAGGTCGTGCTCGCCGTTGGGGCGCAGCAGGGTGCCGGCGCCGTTCAGGGTGGTGCGGTGCCGGATGCAGGTGACCACGTCCTGCAGCGGGCGCCGGTTGCGGTGATGGTAGAGCACCTCGGTGGAGGCGGCGAGGGGGAGGACGAGCCTGCGGCAGAGCGCCGTCAACCGCCGCTCGATGCGCTGGTCGTCGGGCAGCCGGTGGCGGGTGACCAGTCCGTAGAGCCGGCAGCGAAACGCCTCCGCGAGCAGGACGGCACGCCGTCGCCAGAGCTCCTCGTCCTCGGCGGCCAGCAGAGGGCGCCCTTCCCACAGCGCGATGAGGCCGGCGGCGCGCTCGGCCACCTCCTGCCAGCCGACGCGGCATTCGCCCTTGGCGCAGCGCAGGCGGCCGGTGGAGATCAATCGGCAGAGGTTGGCGTAGCCGGCCCTGCTCTGCGCCAGCAGCAGCAGCGTGGCGGTCGGGGCGGTAGGGTCGCCGGGATCGTCGGTGACGGTGATCTGCGAGCCGACGATCAGCCGCGGCGTCCGGGTGCCGGCCGCCTGGCCGGCGGCGGTCTCCACGTGGGCGCGCACCACGCCGTGCACCCCGTCGCGGTCGGCCAGGACCAGCGCGGGAATGCCGAGCTGCCGGCAGCGCCGCACCAGCTCCTCCGGGTGGCTGGCCCCTTCCAGGAAGGAGAAGTTGCTCTTGCACCACATCGGCACGTACGGGGGAACGGCCTCCACTCTCCGAGTGCCGTTCATTCCACCCATCCCTGCAGGTACCAGCGGCCGGTCAGTCGGTCGTGGTAGATCCATTCCAGCGTGTCGTTCCGGGCTCGGACGATGTAGTAGGCGCGGTCGACGCCTTCCGTCAGCCGGGCGCCGCGGACGTGCCACCAGCCGCTGGAGATCAGGAAGGGACCGCAGGCGGCGGACCTCGGCGGCGGCACCTCGGACGGCTGCCGCAGCATCCGCCGCACCAGCCAACCCGTCGCCGTCGGCTCCCGGCCGCGGCACTCATCCGGCCGCGGCAGCACGACCTCTGCCACCGGCTGCCAGCGGAACTGCGCTTCCGGCAGATGCTCATCGGAGAGCACGGCATGGACCACGGCATGGTTTCCGAACTGGGCGCGGATGCGCGCCAGCGCCTCCGACCCGGCCGCCGGATCACGCTGCCTGAGCGTCCGGAACAGGGGCGCCTGATCCGCGTGCGCTCTCATGTGTTCGGCATCGACGGCCAGCTCATCGACCCCGGCGCTCAGGTCGAGCGCCCGCAGGCGGAGTTCGATCAGGTCTACCAGCGGACGCCGCTCGCAGGTGGGAGCGGCGGGACGGATCATTTCGTGGCGGTGCGATCCGTCCTCGAGCAACAGCCGCAGGTGCAGCGCCGCGACCGCCCGGTCCTCCTTCCGCAGGCGGTCGAGCAGCGCATCGAGCAGGGCGTCGACGTGACGCTGCAGGCGCCCGGCGTCGGTCTCCGCATGCGACAGCCGCCTCCGGTGCAGGAACGGCGATGCCGGGACGTCGCCCTGCACCGGCAACTCGAGGTCACTGCGGACCGAGCGGTGAACCGCAGCCACCTCGCCCCCGAAGCGTCGCAGCACCTCCGCGTAGGGGAGCCTGAGAAACGCATCGACCGTGGTGACGTCCAGTTTTTCCAGCAGGTCACGGGCTTCGGGATCCAGCGGCAGCCGCTCCAGGGGAGCCTGCCTGGCGGCGTTGCGCTCGGCGGCGGCATCGCGTGCCACCAGCCAGCCGCGGCGCGCATCGCGCGCCAGCAGGAAGGTGCCGATGCGCGTATAGCCGATGACGACCGTGGCGTCGAACCGCAACTCGCCCAGTCTGCGCCGGATGGTCCGGGCCAGCGCCGCGGGCGATGCGTGATGCCGCTGCAGGCCGGACACGTCCAGCCAGAACACGCCCGGCTCCGCGAACACGGCATCCGGCTCCGCATCCGCTTCCGGACTGGCCCCTTCGACGAAGGGGCTGATGGAGAGCAGGCGGTCGATGATCAGCTCGACGCCGGCTGCCACTTCCCCGGGGCCGACGGTGCCCGCCTGCAGGTGCGCGGCCAGCGAGAGCGCCGCGGCGTAGCGCATCCCCACCCGCACCCCGGCGTCACGGGCCGGCCGGTTCACCGACACCACGATGCCCAGCGGCTTGTCCTCGCTGACGACCGCGGCGGGCCGGTCATGCCAGTCGGGATGACGGCGGAGCAGCAGTTGCAGCAGGAACGAGCCGATGTCGACACACGCCGTTACCGGCAACCGTTCACCAGCCGGACAGCCACGGACCTGCATTTTCGTCACACCGGGAACGAGCCGACGTCAACACACGCCGTACGGCGCACGGCAGGTGGTTTCCAGAGACCGGTCGGGCCCCCGCCGCCGGTCCTTGATCACGTCGATGCGGCACCGGAAGCGGTCGTGCCGCGGGGTGGCGCGGCGCGCGCCCCGGCCGCGCAGCGACACCAGCGATCCCAGCTCGGTCCCGGGCGTGGTGAGGAAGAGCAGGGCGGTGTCGTGCTGCCGGGCCAGGCGCATCAGGCGACCCAGGACCGCCGTCGGGATGAACCGGCCGGCGTCCAGTTCCAGCAGGACCAGGCCGAACGCACCGGAGCGGGTCAGGCGCTCGGCGGCGGTGACCGAGGCGCGCAGGTCGGGTACCTGCACGACCGGCAGCGCTGCCAGGTCGACCCCGGCCCGCGCCAGGTCGGGCGGGAAGAAGAGGTCGGGGCTGGCCGTGACCCAGGCCGTGGGCTCTGCCGATCGCTGGAACTCACGGACGATCGCGCAGGCCAGCGTCAGATGGACCTGCCGTGGGGCCGCGCAGAGCTCGCAGAGGCGGCCCGCCAGCTCTGCCGGTCCCCAGATGCCGGCCTGATCTCGGATGCCGATCTGCCCCCGGACGCCGGTCTGTCCGTCAGCGGCCGGCGCTCCCGAATCGACCGCGAGGTCTGCAGCGCGCATCAACTGGAGCGACAGCCCGCTCAGGGCGCTGCGGCGCGCGTGATCATCGTGGCTCTGCAGCTCAGCCGGAGGATACCTGTTGAACATGGTGCAAGCACAAATGTCTTTCTCATAAAAGACATTTGTCTGTTTATTGGGTCGGATGTTGCCGCCTGCGTCAACCCACCGGCGCGGATCCCTCCAGATAGCGGCGCACCTCGATCACCTTGCCCAGAATCCGCACCTCGTCGGGGGCGGGCGTGATGGGATCGAAGGCGGGATTGGCGGGGTGCAACTCGATCCGCCCGGCGGCGTGAACCTGCAACCGCTTCACCGTCGCCTCGTCCTCCACCAGGGCGACGACGATGTCGCCGGAGCGGGCGGTGTCCTGCCGATGCACGATCACCACGTCTCCCGGCAGGATGGCGGCATCGCGCATGCTGTCTCCACGGACCCGCAAGGCGAACAGCTCGCTGCGGGCCGAGGACGACTGCACCGCGACGAAACCCTCCGGATCCTCGACTGCCGTGGTAAGGGCACCCGCCTGCACGCGGCCGAGCAGGGGGATCAGGACGGTGGGGTGGCCGGAGCCGGCCGGCAGCCGGTAGCCGCGCGCCTTGCCCGGCTCCTTGTCCAGCAACCCGTCGCGCACCAGCGCCTCCAGGTGCGCTCGCGCGGACTGCACGGCGCGAAAGCCGAAGTGCTCCTGCACCTCCCGGGTCGTGGGCGGCGAGCCGGCCAGGATGCGGTCACGCACGAACAGGAAGATGCGGCGCCTGCGTCCGGCGGATCGTGACCGCGGCCAATCGGGGTCGCGCATGATTACCGAATTGACAGACATACGTCTTCTCTTGTCAACATCCGTTCGCGTGGATTTCGTACGAGTCGCCGACTAGGTGCGCTGCGTGCGGTATCGAGTGCGGGGTACGATTGAATCGATGGTCAGGCGCAGGCTGCCGATCGGCATGCAGACGTTCCGCGAGTTACGGGAGCTGGGCTGCTACTACGTGGACAAGACAGCGTACATCCAACGGCTGTTGCACGCTGGTAAGCACTACTTCCTGTCGCGGCCGCGGCGGTTCGGCAAGAGCCTGCTCCTGGACACGCTGAAGGAGGTGTTCGAGGGCAACCAGGCGCTGTTCTCGGGGCTGTACATCCATGACCGCCACGACTGGTCGGAGCGGCATCCGGTGGCGCGACTGGACTTCGGCAGCGGCCACTTCGGGGAGCCGGGCTCTCTGCGCGCCAACGTGTCGGCGCAGTTGGACGACCTGGAAGTCCGGGCGGGCGTGAGTCCGCGGTACGACACGGCGCCGGAGCGGTTCGGCTATCTGATCAGGGCGCTGCGCGAGCGCGCCGGGCAGCCGGTCGCGGTGCTGGTCGACGAGTACGACAAGCCGATCCTGGACGCGATGGGAACGCCGGACGTCGCGCGCGCCAACCGCGACTACCTGCGCGGTCTGTACGGGGTGATCAAGTCGAACGATGCGCACGTGCGGTTCACGTTCCTGACCGGAGTGAGCAAGTTCACGAAAGTGAGCGTGTTCTCGGAGCTGAACAATCTCACCGACCTCACCCTCGATCGGCGATATTCGGCGATCTGCGGCTACACGGAGGAGGATCTGGACACGGTGTTCGCGCCGGAACTGGCCGGTCTGGACCGGGAGCGGGTCCGCGACTGGTACAATGGCTACGGCTGGCGCGGCGCGGACAAGGTGTACAACCCCTACGACGTGCTGTTGCTGTTCGACAGCCGCGAGTTCAAGGCGCACTGGTTCGAGACCGGGACGCCCGCGTTTCTGGTGGACACCTTGCTCGAGCGCCAAGTCGCCTCCGTGTCGTTGAACGAAATGATGAGCACGGAGGACCTGCTGTCGGCGTTCGACGTCGAACGCATCGGCACCGAGGCGCTATTGTTCCAGACTGGCTATCTGACGATCACGGGCGAGGAGGAACTGGGCGGCATGCCGCTGTATCGGCTGGGCTATCCCAACCGGGAGGTGCGGCAGAGCCTGAACCGCGTTCTGTTGCGCCATCTGGTGCAGGATGCGGCACGGCAGACGGTGAACAGCGTGCGCTTGGCGCGCCTGCTGGCGGCGCATGACTGCGCGGGGCTGCAGGAGATGTTCCACGCCTTGTTCGCAAGCATTCCGTACGAGTGGTACACGAACAACGACATGGCGCGGTACGAGGGGTACTACGCGAGCGTGTTCTATTCGTACTTCGCGGCGCTGGGGTACGAAATCGTGGTGGAGGAATCCAGCAGCCACGGGCGGCTGGACATGTCGGTGCGGACCGGGGGGCACGTGTACCTGTTCGAATTCAAGGTGGTGGAGTTGTCGGCGCCGGGATCGGCGCTGGCGCAGTTGCAGGAGCGGGACTACGCGGCCAAGTACCGCGGCCGGGGCGAGCCGATCCACCTGATCGGCGTGGAGTTCAGCCACCAGACGCGCAACGTGACCGCGTTCGAGGTGGCCGACGGCTGACGGGCCTCGTACGGCGCCTCACCGGGCATCGTCAGCTTCTGAAGCGTCCGGCAGGTCGACCAGCGGCGCCGTCACCAGAAGGTCGGGGTCGACGGCCACGCCGGCGGCGCGCACCTCCCAGTGCAGGTGCGGTCCCGTGGCCAGGCCGGTGCTGCCGACGGTGCCGATCGGGTCTCCGGCGAACACGCGCTGGCCTTCCTGCACCGCAAGGCCGTCCAAGTGATAGTACAGCGAGTAGACCCCGGGCAGATGCTCGATCACGACCGTGAACCCGGTGACGATCCGTTCGCGGGCCATCGCCACCGTGCCGTCTCCGGCCGCGGCCACCACCGTGCCGGTCGGAACACCGAAGTCCACGCCGTTGTGGATGGTGGTGGCGGTGTTGCCGTCGGCATAGCGGTAGAGCCTGCGGTCACCGAAGCCGCCGGTGCGCCGTACGTCGCCCAGCGGCAGCCGCAACGGCCCGAAGTGCGGCCATTCGACCGGCCGCGACGCGTTCAGGAGCAGCCAGAGATCCAACGACTCCGCCTTGCGGCGCGGGTCGGTCGTGCGCCGCAGGTTGGAGAGACTGGTGTTCAGCGCGATCTCCTCGACGGCGAACTCGCGCTCGCCGATGACGATCGACTGCTCGTGCAGCATCACGCGCGTCTCCGCCCGAGACGCGCTGCCGGCGAGTAGTCCGGAGATCGTCAACCGCGCCTCACCCGCCGGGGCAGCGCTGGGAATCCCGATCACGGCCGCCCACGTCGTCCCGGCGGGGCCTCCAGGCACCGCGAACCCCGTGCCGGCGACCCGTTCTCCGTCGGCGAACTCCACCGCGAGATCCAACTCGGCAAGCGGACCGGCGCTCGTCACGTGGGTGCTGAGCGGATCGCCGGGGGCCAGCGTGGCGGGCGCGTGGAGCACCTCGACGGGCAGCGCCAGAGCAGATCCCGACTGGGCCGAATCCGACTGGGCGGCAAGCGATGCCGCAGCCGCGACCACTCCGGTTGCCGCTGCCAGCATCCTCCAGCGGTGGCGCACGCGTATCATCGCCATCTCTCGATACCGATCAATATCGGCGGGTCGGTCCCGGACGCTAAGACTGCGGACGCGGAGCGATCAGGTCCCGCCACCGCAGGGGCGGGGGAGCTCCCGGCCCCTTGATGAACGATCGGAGGTTGATGAGCGCGGCGACCGCCCACGCGCTTCCTGCGAGCACTCCGCCGAAGATCTCGCCGACCGACGCGTCGAACCACCGAATACTCAAAGCGAACAGGAGGGTAACGCCGGCAGCCGCAGGAACCGAGCCGAAGCCCAGGATCTGGAAGGGCCGTTTGCGCGTTCTTTTATAGCGTTCGTGCAGCCAGGAGCCGGCGATGGAAACTGACTGTGAACCGGCCCACAGGAGTGCAGGGACTATCAATCTCGCGCTGAACCCGAAGATCGCCCCAGCCAGCAGGGTAATCGCGGTCGACACGGCGACCGACCAGACCTTGGCGCGGTGGGTCATGGAGCCGTCGAGCGGACCTCAGATCGGGTCGATCGGGTACACCGGGCGGCCCAGGTTGCGGTAGCGGATATGCGTCGGGTCGTGGACGCTCGGCTCGTTCACGGTGCGGATGACGCCGGCGAACGGCTCGAAGTGGGCGCGGAAGTGGCCGGTCGACTTCAGGCCGATGTAGCGCATCCGCCGCGGGTGGAGGCCCAAGCTGCGCGCCAGCGCGGAGTCGAACGGCTGGTCGCGGTAGGTGACGATGATCACGTGGACGCCGCCGCTGCGCACGTGCGCGGACGGCCCGAGGGTGGTGGAGAGGCCGGCGAGCATGGGGCCGTCGTAGGTGTAGGCGCCGTCGGAGACGGCCACCACCTGCCACTCCGCTTCCACCGGCTCGCCCTGCGCGGGATCGGACTTGCCGCCCAGGGCCATGCGCAGCGTGGCTCCCGGCCCGGCGCGATGGCACGCCAGGGCCGCCTCCGGGTCGACGATGTAGAGCACGCAGGCATCTTCCAGCGAGCGCTCGATGAAGGTGCGGAGCATGCCGGTGCTGTCACCGGGCGAGCCGCCGCCGCAGTTGTCGTTGCTGTCGGCTATCACGATCGGGTAGGGGCCGGTGTCGCCGATCTGGTCCAGCACCGCCGCGGTCGTGGGGACGGCCATCTGCCAGTCGGCGCGCCGCGCGAAGATCCACGCCGCCAGCTCGTCGGCGCTGCGCTGCGCCAGATCCTGGTCGCCGTCGGTGATCACGGTGACCGAGGAGCCGACGTGGGGGGCGTCGGCGAGCGGAAAGCAGGTGGAGATCGACGCGTACAGGATGCCGGGGCGCCCCTCGATCTCGTGCAGGCGCTCGATCGCCTGCCTCATCGGCGGATGCGCGGTGATCTGGTTCTTGCCCCAGATCATTGGCAGCGGCGCCAGCGCCATGGCCGGCCGCACGCCGTCGCGCAGCACCTGCGCCATCAGGTCGGCGCATTCGCGGCCGCGCTCGGCCTGGTCGATCTCCGGATAGGTCTCGCGCACGATGATGCCGTCGGCGAGCTCGACCATCTCCGCCGAGACGTTCGAGTGGATGTCGAGCTGGACGACGATCGGCAGCGCACCGACCGCCCGCCGGACGGCGCGCAGGATGGCGCCGTCGGCATCGTCCTCGCCCTCCGCGATCATGGAGCCGTGCAGTTCCAGCAGCACGCCCTGGATGCTGCCGGCGGCGGTGATCCGTTCGACCAGGTCGTCCACCACACGCGCGAAGTCGGCGGCCGGCAGCGGCCCGCCGGGATGCGCCTCCCAGTAGATCGTCGGGACCAGCTCGAAGCCGTGGTGTTCGCCGCCTTCGATGAAGCCGCCGACCGGGGTGTTGCTGCCGCGGAAGTCCCTGAAGAGATCATCGCCTCGTACGTACCCGAACCGCTCATCGGCGCTCGCCAGCGTGGTCGGCACCGGGCTGAAGGCGCTCGTCTCGTGTGCGATGCAGCCGAAGACGATCCGTTCGCCCTTCGGGCGTGATTCGCTTCGCTCATCGGCCATGTCAACTCACCGCCACCGGCGCCGCCGCGCCGCCCGGCCGCGCCCGCAGACCCTCGGCGACCCGGGTCAGGATCGCCACCGCCGCCACGATGCCGGCGGAGGCGATGGCGAACACCACGCCGTACGCGACCGCCGGCGAGCCGCCGAGCACTAGGCCCACGTCGCGGATCAGTCCTCCGGCGCTGATGCCGACGCCGCGAAACACCACCTGAGCGATCGTCCACAGGCCGAGCTCCGCGCCGGCCTGCTGGTCCGTGGTCATTGCCGCCATCAAGGAAAGCCCTCCGAAGGTATACACGCCGAAGCCGGCACCATAGGCGATGAGCGCGGGCATGACCAGCACGCTCATGCCCGCGAACGCTGCCGCCGCCAGCAGCGCCATGCCGGCCGCCATGAAGCACAGTCCGGCGCCGGCGATGCCGCCCTGCCGCTCCGGGGGACGGTTGCGCCACAGCGCCATGCTGGCCACCAGCGTCAGCAGCGTGGGCGCCAGCCACACCGTGTTGAGGCGCGTGGTCTGCCCCAGGCTGAGCTCCAGCACCTCCGCCCCGAACGGTTCGAGCACCGCCTCCTGCAGCCACGCGGCCGCGGCGGCCACCGACAGGAACAGGAAGAAGCGAATCTTGCTCCGGTCACCGAGCAACATGCGCAGGCGCTCCCGGAGCGGCCGGTCGTGCGGCTGCACGGGCTCGCTCGCGGCGCGCAGCTCCGCCTGCACGCGGCGTTCGACGCCGGCGATCGACACCAGCCAGAACAGGCCGCCGACGCCGGTGGTGAGTGCCACCATGCGCCAGAACAGGCGCAGCTCGTAGTGCTCCATCAGCAGGCCGAAGCCCAGCGCCGCCAGCGGAAAGCAGGCGATCAGCACCGTCTCCACGATCGCGATGGCCATGCCCCGCTTCTCCGCGGGAGCAGAGTGTCGCACCAGCGCCAGGAAGGGACTTCCGGAGATCAGGCCGCCGACCCCGTAGGAGAGAAATCCGGCGATCACGATCAGCCAGCCGACCAACGCCTGGCCTCTGCCGAACCATGCCAGGCTGACGCCGATCAGCCCCAGGCCGATCATCATCAGCGCGCGGCCGGCCCAGATGAAGCGGGTGCGGCCGTACGGCGCGGCCGCGGAGATGTCGCTGCGCGCGCCCGCCCAGAGGCTCAACGGCGACAGCAGGTAGCGCAGGCCGAGCAGCAGCGCCACCGGCCATGCCATGAAGCCGAAGTGGCTGATCAGGACGCGGTTGAGCACGCTGGAAACCAGCACGTCGCTCATCGCCGAGCCGATGTGAAAGGTGCCGAGCCGCAGCGTGCGCGCGGTGCGGAACCGCCGTTCCGCGGCCGGTGGGCTGCTATCGTTCATCGGCACCGCCGGCATCGCCGTCGACACGGGACATCCGATCGACCAGCTCCGCGGCCGGAGCGATCAGCAGATCGCCGGCAGGCTCCCGGTACTGGGTCAGGTACCGGGTGTGGCGGTAGAAGGCGCTCATGTACTCGTTTCCGTCCAGGTCCCGTGCGCCGGGAATATACGCCCATTTCGCCGTTCCGGGGTCATCCGGCCACGCCGCGCCGCAACAGCAGGCGAACATGAACCGGGTCGAAGCCGTGTGCTCGCGTACCGACAGCCCGATGCTGCCGAACACCAACGCGTCGGGGGCGACCTCGGCGCCCGCACGCACCGCGTGGGCGATGGCCTGCTCCATCTCCACCGTGACGTAGCAAAGGTTGAGGCTGAGCCACGCGACCCTCTTCGCACGGTCCTCCAGCAGCAGCAACGCCCCCTGCAGCGGACCGAGCACGGCGGCAGCGCCGCGCTCCAGCGGATCGGGCACCGGGACGCCGGCGGACGGCGTGAAGTCGATCGACCGCGCGGCGGCGTGGAGGGACATCGCGCGCGAGTGTACGCGCCGGGGGTCAGGTCCCCAAACCGCAGGACATACAGCCGTGGTGCCGGTAGTATCCGCGCCGTGGCCAGACTCACCATCGCGACCTGCCAGTTCGTGATCGAGCCCGCCGTGGAGCCGAACCGGTCCGCAGTTGAGCGGCTGATGCGTTCGGCACGGCGGCGTGGGGCGCGGCTCGTGCACTTTTCGGAAGCATGCGTCTCCGGGTACCTCGGAGCGGAGCTCGACAGCGTCGAACAGCTCGACTGGGACGCGGTGCGGGGCGCCATGGAATCGATCGCGCGCCTGGCGGCCGAGATGGAGCTGTGGGTGGTGATCGGCTGCAACCACCGCCTCACCGGCTCCCACCGGCCGCACAACTCGCTGTACGTGATCGACCCGTCGGGGAGGATCGTGGACCGCTACGACAAGATGTTCTGCACCGGCGCCGACTGCGGCGATGGGGATCTCAAGCACTACAGCCCGGGCAGCGCGTTCATCACCTTCGACGTGGACGGCGTGCGCTGCGGACTGCTGATCTGCCACGACTACCGGTATCCGGAGCTGTTCCGGGAGTACAAACGGCGCGGCGTGGAGTTGATGCTGGTGTCGTTCCATAACGCCGGGATGACCGCCGACCGCGACGCCCACTACCTGATGTCGGTGCCGGTCACCCTGCAGGCGGCGGCGGCCAGCAACTTCTTCGCGGTCAGCGCGACCAACGGCGCGCGCCGCTACGCGTGGCCGAGCTTCGTGGTGGACCAGGAGGGGTGGGTGATCGACCGGGCCCCGCGCCATCGCGCCGCGGTTCTGGTCAACACGATCGATACGGAAGCGAAGCTGTACGACGCGAGCGCGTCGTGGCGGGACCGCTGTCTGGCCGGCACCTACCACTCGGGAGACGTGGTCACGGACCGGCGCAGCGCCGTCCGTACCGAGTTGTAGGCGGCGCGAAGCGGCCTGATCAGGAGCGTTCTCAGTCCCAGGCGGACATCTCGGCATGCAGCTCAGCGGGGATCCCCTCGTGATACGCGCGCAGGGCGTTGTCGAGGTGGGCGATGGTGCGCGCGCCGAACAGCGTGCTGCCAACCGAGCGATTGGCGACCACCCAGGAGGCGGCCAGGTAGACCATCGACTCGCCCAGTTCCGCCGCTTTCGCGCGGAGCTTCTCCACAACGCGGAAGTTCCGTTCGGAAAAATACACGTCGCAGTGCCCGGGAATCACGTGGAAGCGGGTGCGCTCGGGCAGGGCATCACGGTCGGCCGTGTACTTGCCGGCCAGGAACCCCGCGCCGAGCGGGCTGTACGCCAGGAAGGTGACGTCCTCTTCGGCGCACACGGCCATGCTGGCCCGCTCCTCTTCGGGGCGGGCCAGGTTGTAGATGTTCTCCACGATCTCCATGCGCGCGTAGCCGTTGGCGGCGCTGATCGCCAGGGCATCGCGGAGCTGTGCGCCGGTGAAGTTGCTGCAGCCCAGCGCCTGCGCGCGGCCGTCCGTCACGGCCCGGTCGAGCGCGTCCATCGTCTCGTCCAGCGGGACCTCGTCGTCGTAGTTGTGCACCATGTAGATCGGCACCGAGTCGAGCTGCAGCCGCTCCAGGCTGGCGTTGAGGGCGCGTTCGATGTTGTCCGGGGAGTTGCCGCTCGACACCTTGGTGAGCACGGTCACCTGGTCGGACACGCCCCGATCGCGCATCCAAGTGCCGATCATGCGCTCCGAGCTCGATACCTCGCCGGTCGTCTCGCGCACGTCCTGCACGCCCATCACGTCGCGCCGGTACAGCCGTGCGTTGCCGCCGCCGTACGCCTCCGCGGTGTCCAGCAGGGTCAGGCCGTGCTCCACGGCGTAGTCCAGGATCCGCCGCGTTTCCTCTTCGTCGATCTCCCGGCCGAACGTCGTCGTCCCCAGCGCGATGCGGCTGATCGTCCGTCCCGTCCGCCCGAGTGGTGCCTGTTCCATCATTTCGCTCCGCGGTGCACGGTACCATGAGTTCAATGCGGTGGGTGAGTGTGTCGCTGTACGCAGCCGCGCTGGTCGTGGCCACGCTGGTGCCGTGGAGTCACCCCGGCCGCACCGTCCCGCGCATCGACATGGCGCTGCATTTCGTGGCCTGGACGGTGCTGGCGTTCCTGACCGCGATCGCGTGGGCGAAATCCCGCGCGCCGATCGGAGCGGCTGCGCTGGCTGCGCTGGCCGCCGTCTGCTTCGGGGCCTTGATCGAAGTGCTGCAGCCGCTCACCGGGCGGACGGCGGAGTTGCACGACCTGGCCGCCGACGCCCTCGGCGCCGTCCTTGGCGCCGCCGCCGCCGCGATCGCCGTGTGGAGCGGCCAGCGGATCGCAAAGCGCACGGGCGATCCCCGATAGCGTCGCGCGACTGCCCGGAACGAGCGTTCTATCGAGGTTTCCGGCATGGCGTTGCCATGCACGACAAACTCGTCCTAGACTCGTGTGGATCGCGGGGCCCAAGGCCGGGTAACCCGCAGCTCAGATACCCAGAGGGGGTTTGCTCATGTCGAACGAGGTCCTGGTAGTCGCGTCTAAGGTAAAGGCTTATATCAAGTCCGCAGCAGGATTTAACACGTCAGCAACGGCCATCGACGCACTGTCGAGCAAGGTCAAGGAAGTCTGCGACGCGGCGATCGAAGCGGCGCGCAAGGATCGGCGCAAGACGGTGAAGGACCGGGACATCTCGTAGCGCCGGCGCACGCCCCGATCCGGGCAGAAGCCGGCGCTTCGTCGGCGATGTCCGTGGGAAGGGCGTTCTCGAGCGCCGCCGCGGGGGCCATACAACAACCTCTGCCTAGCATGGGATCGCGGATCGACGGCCCACGCGCCTGCCGCCCGGAGGAACGCTCCGAGTTGCTCGCGCTGGCCAACTTGGTATTCCGCGTGTCCCGCGGCAGAGCGCCGTCGATCGAGCGGGACTACCCGCATATCTATCGGACGGAAAACCTCGACAACGTCCGCGTGATCCGCGTCGACGGCGGCCTCCGCGCGTCGGTGGGAACCCTTCCGATGCGCATCGCTACCGGCGGCGCGGTGCTCGACACGGTGGGGGTCAACTGCACCACCACCCATCCCGACTGGCGGAAACGGGGCTTCGGCGGCCTGCTGATGCGCGATATCGAGGCGCGCGCGCGCTCCGCCGGACGAGACCTCGTACACCTGGATGCCGGTGTGCCGGAGTGGTATCGCCGCTTCGGCTTCGAGGACGGCGGATGCCTGCTCAGCTACGAGTTGAACCGCGGCAACATCGGGTTGCTGCCCGACCCCCGTGGCCTGGAGGTCCGTACCGGACTGGACCGGTATGCCGCCGACCTCCATCGCATCCATTCCACCGACGGGGCGGGAACGGTGCGCCACGAGGAGGACGTGCCCGTCATCGTGGGCAGGACGTCGCCCGAGCTGTTCGTCGCCGAGCGGCGCGGACGGGTCGTCGCGTACGCGGTGGTGCAGCCGGCTTCACGGCTGGTCAAGGAGCACGGCGGGCAGCCGGAACTTGTGGCGGCGCTGCTGCGCGCCGTCTACGCCCTCGTCGATGCGGTCAACGACGGGCGATCCACGACCGAGCGCGACGACCAGGAGCGCGTCGATCTGACCAGCGAACTGCAGGTCGAGGTCATCCCGCAGCAGACCGGGCTGGTGGCGCTGCTCGACCGAATCGGCATCCCGGTGACGCGCACGCCGTGGCACATGTTGCAGCTCATCGATCCGGCCGAGATCCTGCGCAAGCTGGGTCTGAACGACGTGACGGTGCGAACGCGCGGTGAACGGTTCGTGCTGAGCGGCCCGGACGGCGAGGAAGTGCTGTCACGCCGGATGCTGGTCAAGGCGCTGTTCGGTCCGGAACGGGTCACGGCGGTCGCGGGCGACCGGCTGCCGGTCTTGCTGTCCACGCCGAGCACCGACCATGTCTGACGGGCCCGGCGCCGCCCACCCGTCCCGGTTGCCGCTGTCCTTGATCCTGGACGACTGCGCGCCGATCAACGCCGCCTACTTCTTGCATCCGGAGCAGGAGCACGTCCTGTCGATCCCGAACTCGTTCGCCGACGAGTTCGCGGCGGTGTGCGAGACGCACGGCGTGCTCGGCAAGTATTCCGTGCTGCCCATGCCTTCCGGAGCCGGGCGCATCGACCGCCGGGTCAGCTACGTGGCCCCGTCCGACCTGGAACGGTTCCTGGACATCGTCCGCTCCCGTCTGGCCGTCCGCTTCGACATCACCCCGGAAATCCTCACGCACCTTGCCGCGTACGACATCGACAATGACCGGCTGCTGCACCGCTACGAGGATGAGTGGATCGCCACCGCCAGCGTGGCGGAGATGGTGCGCTACATCAGCCTGGCGCTCACCATCCTCAACAACGTCGGCTTGCCGGCAAACGGCGTCACCTCATGCTGGCGCGCTGGCATGAGCAATGAGGAGCAGTTTGCCCGCGCCATCGGCGAGGCGCAGTACGCGGTCAACGGGCGCACCTTCACGTGGTACTTCATGCACATGGACGTGAGTGGCCGGCCCCGCGACCCGTTCGTGGCGTGGCAGGACCGCGAGCGCGGCATCAGCGTGGTGTCGCAGCCGTGCGGGGTCACGGACCGATTCGGCCGTCATCCCTCCGCGATCGACGCCGTCATCAGCGCGGACGGCACCAGCGGCCGCATCCCGGAGCTGATCCGGACGGGGCGGCCGGTCGTCATGCTCGCGCATTGGCAGTCGCTGTTCGACGACGGCTCGGCGGCCGGTCTCCGGGACCTCGATGAAGTGTTAAGGCGAATCGGCCGCCACTACGGCGACCGACTCACCTGGATGCGATGCAGCGAGATCGCCTGCACCGCGCTGGAGAGAGAGTTGCGAAGTTGATGAACGGGCGGCGTTCATGCCACCCGGTGGAGCATGAATGCCGTCCGCGGTAACGCCCGTCCTCGGTGAGGGAGGCCTACCAGCGTCTGGGGCCGCCTCCGCCTCCCGGCCCGCGGTCGCCTCCTCCGCCGCGCCTGCCTCCGCCGCGGTCGCCACGCGCGCTGCGCGCTTCCTCCACGGTCAGGTACCGGCCGTCAAGCTCCGCACCGTTCAATCCGCGAACCGCGGCGGCGGCTTCCTCGTCCGAGCCCATTTCCACGAATCCGAAGCCACGAGAGCTGCCGGAATACCGATCCGTCACCACCTCGGCGGATTCAACCTTGCCATGCTGTGCAAACAGCTGGAATAGCGTTTCATCGGTAGCGCTGAACGGCAGGCCCCCGATATAGAGTCTTTTTCCCATCGCGCGGCCAGCTTAGCAGGAGCCGGCCACTTAGGCAACGACCTATTTCAGGATTCCCATTCTGATGCTTCGTCGAGGTGCTCCAGGTGCTCCGCGGACAGCCGGTAGCCGGCCGCGCCGGCGAGCTCGGTCACCTGCTCGGGGGTGGAGGCGCCGATCACCGGAGCGGTGACGCCGGGCTTCGAGAACAGCCAGGCGAGCGCCGTCTGCGCCACCGTGTGCCGGTCGCGGGCTGCGATCTTGCCGATCTCGGTCACCAGGTGGGAGGCGCGCACGGGATCCAGGTCGTAGCCGTGCGGCCCGCTGCGCCAGCGCGGTGCCGGGATGACTCCCCCGTGAAAGCGGCCGGTCAGGATGCCGCGCGCCAGCGGCCGGTACGGCAACACGGCGACGCCGAGCGCGACGGCGGCGTCGGCCAGCTCGCGTTCGAAGGCGCTACGGGCCAGCAGGCTGTAGTGCGGCTGCACGCTCGCGTAGGAGACCAGGTGGGACGCGGTGCTGATGCCCAGCGCGTGCGCGAGGCGCCAGGCGGACACGTTGGAGCAGCCCACGTAGCGGACCTTTCCGTGGCGTACCATCTGGTCAAGCGCCCACAGCGTCTCCTCGTCGGGCGTATCGGGATCGGGCCAGTGCGTCTGGTACAGGTCGATCCAGTCGGTCCCGAGCCTGCGGAGGCTCTCCTCCACGGCCGCCAGCAGGTGCCGCCGGCTGAGCCCTCGGTCGGTGGGGTGCGGGCCGGTCGGCGAGCCCCCCTTGGTCGCCACCACCAGCGCCTGGCGATTGCCGCGCCGCCTCATCCAGTCGCCGAGAGCGGCCTCGGACGCGCCGACCTCCGGCCCGTAGATGTCCGCGGAATCGATGAAGGTGCCGCCGCACTCGACGAAGGCATCGAGCACCGGATCGCTCGTGTCGGCGAACGGCTGCGCGCCGAAGCCGGCCGTTCCCAGGCAGAGCTCGGACACCATGAGCCCGGTGCGGCCAAGACGTCGCTGCAACATGCGGGCAGAATCATACCGTGCTTGGAGCTGCGCGGCGCAGCGGGCGCAGCGCGGCGTATCGGGTGCCTTGGCTCGGCTCGGTGGTTGCGCTACCGTCGCCACGGTGGACCGCACGTTGGGACGGCGGCTGATCGCGGCGCTGGTCGTCCTCACACTGCTTGGCACGCCGGCCGCCGCCCAGGAAGCGCCCGCGGAAACGAACGAGCCGTCCGAGACTGCGCCCGCGCACGTGCTGCCGGGGCCAACGCCACCCGCGGAGCCGGTCAGGGACTACTGGCCGCTGCTGGCGGCCGGCATCGGCGTGGTGGCGGGCGGCCTTGCGGGTGCGCGGCTGGCCAACCTGGAGGCCGAACGGTGGGAGGCGATGCCGGACGGGACGGCGAACCGACAGCAGCAGATCGACGCCTGGAACACCTGGACGGTGGCCGGCTCGGTGGCGGCGACGGTCGGGGTCGGCCTGGTCGTGCTGTGGGGCACCATCCGGCTGTCACAGGCGTCCGCGGCTCCGGCTCGCCCCTGACCGGCGCAAAGGCATGAGTCGGAAGCCCGCAGGAGGCGGCATGGGAGGATTCGATGGCGGGGATTGATTTCGGAGCGATCAACTACGTGGCGGCGGCCGTGGCGGCCGTGCTGCTGATGGCGCTGGGATTCGCCTGGTACGCGCCGTTCCTGTTCGGCAAGGCGTGGATGGCGGCGCTCGGCAAGAGCGAGGAGGAAATGCGCGCCGCAGGCCCCAGTCCGGCACTGGTGGCCGCGATGGCGGAAGCCATCCTGACTTCTCTGGTGCTGGCGATCGTCTTCCAGGCGGCCGGAGTCTCCGGGGTCGGCGGTGGCATCGTCGCCGCGCTGGTCCTGGCGATCGCCTTCTCGGGCACGTCGATCATCTCCAACGGAGCCTTCGAGGGACGGCCGCGGGCGTTGGTGCTGATCAACCTGGGCTACCGGCTGGTCTCCTATCCGATCGTGGGCATCATCCTGTCGATCTGGTAGACCCCGGCGGTCCGGCAGCGCGCCGGACCGTTTCCGCCCAGACCGATTCCGGGTCGAGCGGGAGCGACGCCGGCTGCGCTCCGGTGGCGACCCTGACGGCGTTGGCGGCTGCCGCCGCGCCGGCGACGATCGGCGGCTCGCCGACGCCGAGGGCTCCGTACGGCCCATGCGAGGGCCTCTGCAGCAGGTGGGTGGTGACCGGCGGCACCGAGGTGGCCCTGGGCATGCCGTAGTCCATCAGCGTTCCGGTCAGGAGCTGGCCGGCGTCGTCGTGGCGCAGCGCCTCGTGCAGGCCGATGCCCAGCCCCTGCGCGGCGCCGCCGTGGAGCTGGCCCTCCACCAGCAGCGGATTCATCGCGAAGCCCACGTCCTGCACCGACAGGTAGTCGGTCGGCCGCACCCGGCCGGTCTCCCGGTCGACGGCGACGCGCACCACGTGCGCGATGAACACGGCGGCGCCGCCGGGCCCGGCGGCTTGACCGCTTGCCTGGATCGGTCCGCGCCGGTGCGGCAGGGATGACTCTGCGCTCTGCGCCGCGTGGGCCAGCGCGCCGACGGAAATCGTCCGGTCCGGCACCCCCGCGACCCGCACGGCGCCGTCGGCGATCTCCAGGTCCTCCACCGCGGCCTCGAAGTGGTCGGCTGCCAGGGTCAGGAGCTGCCGCCTGGCCTCGGCGGCGGCCGCGCGGACGGCATCGGCCGCCGAGCAGGCAATGTTGCTGCCGCCGGCGCTCGGCCCGTACGGAGCGCTGGCCGAGTCGGCGATCTGCACGCGCACCTGATGCGGGTCGACGCCGATCTCCTCGGCCGCCACCAGGACGAGCGAGGAGTACACGCCCGAGATGTCGACCGCGCCCATCGTCACCACCACGGTGCCGTCAGGATCCACGCGGCAGGCGGCCGCGCACGGGTCGACCAGGGGGATCCATCCGGCGATGGCAAGCCCGGTGCCGCCGGCGCCGGCCTCGTGGCGGGACCGCCACAGCGGATGCGATTCGACCGCTTCCAGGCAGGCGAGCTGGCCGCCCGCGGGCCACGGCGTGCCGTCGGGCTGCGGGTCGCCGGCCCGCACCACGTTGCGTTTGCGAAACTCCAGCGGGTCCAGCTCCAGCGCGGCGGCCAGGGCGTCGACCGCGGTCTCGAGCACGAAGGTGGTCTGCGGCGCGCCGGGAGCGCGGTAGGCGCCGGTCGCGTGCACGTTCGTGCATACGTCGCGCCAGCGGATGGAGAGGTGCGGGATCCGATAGCAGCCGGCCAGGCGCTTGGCGATGCCGCCTCCCATGCCGTTCGGGAATGCTCCGTTGTCCAGGCTGATGTCCACGCGCAGGGCGGTGAGCTCGGCGTGGCGGTCGGCGCCCAGCTCCAGCTCGATCGACATCGCCGGGGTCGGTGTGGTGGTCGCCAGGTCGGTCGATCGATCGAGCACCAGCTTCACCGGCCGGTTCAGATGCAGGGCCGCGGCCGCGGCCAACGGATCGATCACGCCTCCCTTGCCGCCGAAGCCGCCGCCCACGGCCATCGGCACGACACGGACCGCGGCGGCAGGCAGCTCCAGGATCGAGGCGAGCCGGGCGCGCACGTCGAACTGGCCCTGACAGCCGGAATAGACGGTCACTCCGGGAGTGAGGTTCGCTCCGCTCACCCCGGGAGTGAGGTCCGGATCCGGGGCCGCCACCGCCGCGGTCGGCTCCAGGTAGCCCTGGTGCACGAACGGCGTGCGGCACGTCCGCTTCACCACGTGAGCGGACGCCTCCAGCGCCGCCGGGACGTCGCCGCGGACATACTCGCCGTCTGCCGACGGCGGCCCGCCCTGTGTCGCGGCCGACACGCCGACAACCGGCGGCAGCGGCTCGTAGTCCACCTCGACGAGCGCTGCGCCGTCCGCGGCAGCCGCCGCCGACTCGCCGACCACCAGAGCGACCGGTTGCCCCGCGAAGGTGACCGTTTCGCGTGCCAGCACCACCTCCTGCCGGATCGTCGGCGGCTCGGCGGTCATCGGCAGATCGTCGGCGGTGAGCACGGCAACCACACCCGGTACGGAGCGTGCTTCCTCGGCATGCACGGCGCGCAGCCGGGCATGCGCCTCGGTGCTCAGCACCGGCTGGGCGTGCAGCATGCCGGCGAGCTCCACGTCGGCGGCGTAGCGGGTGGCGCCGAGCGCCTTCGCGCGGCCGTCGATCAACGGCCGCGGACGGCCCAGGTAGCGGTACGGCGCGCTCATGCGGAGGACTCGACCGTCAACTGCGCTTCGCCGGGCAGATCCACGCGCACGTCGGGATCGGGGTCGCCGAGGGCCTCCTCACGTGTCTTGTAGAGCACCAACAGGCGCGGACCGTCCACCATCGCCGCCTTGACCGCCACGCCAAAGGACCCGTCTCCTGTCATTTCGTTCTCCATCGATCTCACCGTTTTCCGGGGCCGAGGGTATACTCGGCGCCATGAGTACCCAAGTGCGTTTCCGCGTCGGCGCGATCGGGCACACCGGGCGCGGCAATTTCGGCCACGGCCTGCACCTCGGCTTCCGGGGCGTCGAAGGCGTGCAGCCGGTGGCGGTGGCCGACCCGGACCCCGCCGGACGGGCCGCGGCCCGGCAGGAAATCGGCGCCGCGAATGCCTATGCCGACTACCGGGAGATGCTGGCCGCCGAATCGCTGGACATCGTCGCTGTCTGCCCGCGCTACGTCGACCGCCACGAGGAGCTGCTCATGGCCGCGATCGACGCGGGGTGCCACATCTATTGCGAGAAGCCCATGACCGCCGACCTGGCGACCGCCGACCGCGTGATCGCCGCGGCCGACGCGAAGGGGGTGAAGATCGCGGTCGCCCACCAGAACGTCTACCTGCCGCAGCTCCAGGAGCTGCGGCGGCGCGTCGGCGACGGCCTGATCGGCACGCTCCTGGAGCTGCGCGGCACCGGCAAGCAGGACCGGCGCGGGGGCGGAGAGGACATGCTGGTGCTGGGCACGCACGTGTTCAACACGATGCGCCACTTCGCCGGCGACGTCGCCTGGATCTCCGGCCACGTCACCGCCGGCGGCCGCGAGATCGGCCCCGGCGACGCGCGCGAGGCGACCGAGCCGATCGGCCTGATCGCCGGCGACGCGGTCACCGGGTATTACAGCTTCGCCGGCGGAGCCGTCGGCAGCTTCACCTCGCGCGCCAACCAGCCCGGCGACGGTCGCGGGTTCAGCCTGCAGTTGATCGGCGACCGCGGCAGCGTGGCGATGCGCGGCGCCGGCAACGACTTCGTGGTCGCCCGCCACGACCACTGGGCGCCGTGGGACGGCATCGACGGCTGGGACCCTCTGGACCTGGGAGCCGGCGAGCTCCACAAGGACGGCAACCGGCTGGCGATCGAGGACCTGATCGCCGCGATCGACGCCGACACCGAACCTCTGTCGAGCGCGCGCGCGGCGCGCGCGGCCCTGGAGATGATCCACGGCGTGTACGCGTCGCAGATTGCCGGTGCGCGGGTCGCCGTGCCGCTGGCCGACCGCGGCCATCCGCTGGCGCGGCTGCAGTCCTGATGGCCGCCGTGTATTGCGCCGCGCTGATCGGCTGCGGCCCCCGCGGGACCTCCATCGGCCGCGCCTACGCCGGGCACCCGCGCACCGAGCTGGCCGGGCTGTGCGACCTCGACGCGGAGCGGCTGCGGACGCTCGGAGACGCGCTGGCGGTGGCCGCCCGGTTCACCGGCGTGGAGGCGATGCTCGACGCCGTCCGGCCGCAGATCGTCGTGATCCCCACCGGCACCGAGTTCCACTACGAGCTCGCTATGCGGGTGCTCGACCACGGGGCGTATCACCTCGATGTCGAGAAGCCGATCTGCGTCGACCTGGAACAGGCGGACGCCGTTCTGCGACGTGCCGGCGAGCGCGGCGTGCAGGTCGCCGTCCATCACCAGGGGCGGACAAGTCCGTCGGCACGGGCGGCGGTGGCCGCGATCACGGACGGACTGATCGGCGACGTCGTGCACGCAATCGCACGCGGCAAGGGGTATTACGGCGGCTACGGCATCATGAACATCGGCTGCCACCTCCTGACCGGCGCGCAGGCGTTCCTGGGACGCTGCCGGCGCGTGACCGCGAGCCTGCGCACCGACGGGCGGCCGGTCACGCCCGACGACGTGGTGCCGTCACCGAACGGCATGGGCACGATCGCCGGCGAGCGCCTGTCCGCCGAGCTGGAGTTCGCCGGCGGCGTCAACCTGACCTTGATGCATGACCGCCTGCCGACCATCGGGAACGGGTCCATGGGCGTGGAGTTGCTGGGCACGGAGGGCAGGGTCCTGATCCAGCACGGCGCCGCCTGGCACGTCGCCACCCCGTTTCCACGACCGCGCCGGGAGCCGGACCTCTGGACGGAGGTCGACAACCCGCTCGGCAGTGGGGAGGACACGCCTGCGCACCGCCACGGCATGGAGCTGGCGTTCGTGGACGAGTACGTGCGCGCGCTGGACGCGGGCGGCGAGCACGAATCCAGCGGTGAGGTGGGCACCCACTCGCTGGAGATGATCATGGGCGCCTTCGAGTCGGCCGCGTACGGCCACCCGGTCGAGCTTCCGCAACAGCAGCGGGACCACCCGCTGCTGCGCTGGCGGGCCGAGCACGGGCTGGGGCCGCCGCCGGCCGCCCCCCGCCCGTACCAGGAGTGGCTGGCGCACGAGGACCGGCGCCTGGGACGCGGGTAACCCGCGGGCCGTTACGGCTCCGCGGGTGCCGGGCCGAAGGCGCCCGCGGCGTGCAGGTTCCTGACGCGCTCCGGCGAGTAGGCCAGCAGTCCTCGCAGGATCTCTTCGCGGTGCTCGCCGAGGGCAGGCGCGTCCGGCTTGACCGCCGGATCGTCGACGCCGGCCATCTTGATCGGTGAGCCGGTGACGCGGAACCCGTCCGTGCCGGCGGCCTCCACCAGCATGTTGCGGGCCGCCACCTGCGGGTCGGCGAACACGTCGGAAACGCCCGCGACCGGCGATACCGGCACGCCCGCCGCCTCCAGCGCGGCGGTCCACTCGTCGGTGCCACGCCGCGCCAGGGCAGTCTCCAGGGCCGCCTTGAGGGCGTCCCGGTGGTCGGTGCGGGCGGAATTTGCGGCGAACCTCGGATCGGATGCCAACTCCGGCACGCCCAGCACCTCGCAGAGCCGCCGGAACAGCCGGTCGTTGCCGGCTGCGATCACGATCTGGCCGTCGGCGGTGCGGAAGGTCTCGAACGGAGTGATCGACGGGTGCCGCGATCCCAGGGGTCCGGGCTCGACGCCGGTCGCCTGGTAGCGCGCCACGGCGTTCTCCAGCACGGACACGACGCTGTCGAGCATGGCGATGTCGACGCGGGCGCCGCTGCCGCGTGCCGCGCCGCGTTCACGCCGCAGCAGCCCGGCCAGCACGCCGATCACGGCGTACAGGCCGCTGACGATGTCCGCGATCGAGGTGCCGACACGCACGGTCTCACCCGACTCGGTGCCGGTGATCGACAGCAGGCCGGAGCGGCCCTGGATGATCATGTCGTAGGCCGGCTTGCCGGCGTCGGGGCCGGTGTAGCCGAATCCGGAGCAGGTCACGTACACCAGCCGCTCGTTGAGGGTGCGGATCCGCTCGTCGTCGAACCCAAGCCGCGCGAGCACTCCGGGGCGGAAACTCTCGATCAGCACGTCGCCAACGCGCACCAGGTCGGCGAACACCTCGCGCCCGGCCCGGTTCTTGAGGTCCACCGCGATCGAGCGCTTGCCGCAGTTGAGGCTGACGAAGTAGCTGGAAGCCCCGCCGGGGAGGAACGGGCCGAACCCGCGCGCGTCGTCTCCCGCCGGCGGCTCGACCTTGACGATGTCGGCACCCAGGTCGCGCAGGACCATGTTCGCGAACGGCCCGGCGAGCACCCTGGTCATGTCGACGACGACGATCCCCGCCAGCGGCCTGTGGTCGGGCGTGCCCATGCGTTCGCGAGCGCTCAGACCAGGCCCGCCGAGCAGCGCCGGCAGTACCTGGCGTCGGGATCGCTCTCCGAGGTGCCGCACTCCGGGCAGAGACGCTTCTGATGGCGGCTCAGCGCCAGCGAGATCTCCATGCTGACCAGCCCGGTGGGGACGGCGATCAGCCCATAGCCCAGAATCATGATGGCCGCGGCCAGCGCCTGGCCCAGCGGCGTCACCGGCGAGAGGTCTCCGTATCCGACGGTGGTGAGCGTGACGATCGCCCAGTACACGGACTGCGGGATGCTCGTGAAACCCGAGTCCTCGCCTTCGATCAGGTAGATCAGCGACCCCACCACGATCACGATCGACACCACCGCGAACAGGAACACCGCGATCTTGCGGCCGCTGGCCTTCAGGGCGGCCATGATCATCTCCGCCTCCGCCACGTACTTGACGAGCTTGAGCACGCGGAACACGCGCAGCACACGCAGCACGCGGACCACCAGCAGGAAGTGGCCGCCGGGCAGCAGGATGCTCAGGTAGGTGGGGGCCACGGCCAGCAGGTCGATGACACCGAAGAAACTGCGCGCGTAGCGCAGCGGTCGGGGAGACGAGTAGAGCCGCAGCAGGTACTCGATCGTGAACAGAATCGTGAATGCCCACTCGGCCGTCGACAGCAAATCTCCCGCCGTTGCCCGAATCCCGGGCACGCTGTCCAGCATCACGGCCACGACGCTGCCGACGATGGACAGGATGAGCAGGATGTCGAAGCCCCTGCCCGCAGGCGTATCCGACTCGAAGATGATGCGGTAGACGCGATCCTGCAGCCGGCTGCGCCGCCGCGTGGCGGTCGTCTCGGCCATCAGGAAACCGTATCACGCGGGCCGGACCAGGCGGCGCCGCGCATGGTCCGCTTGGTTTCGATCACCTGCGCCATGATGGCCAGCGCGATCTCGTCCGGCGACACGGCGCCGATCGCCAGCCCGGCCGGGCCTCTGATGCGGTCGATGGCCTGCTTGTCGAACCCCGCCTCCTGCAGGCGCCGTCGGCGCCTGGCGTGCGTGCGGGAGCTGCCGAGCGCGCCGATGTAGGCGGCAGGGCTCGGCAACAGGTGGCCGAGTGCCGCGTCGTCGATCTTGGGGTCGTGGGTGAGGAGCACCGCGTACGTACTCTCGGTGACGGCCCTGCCGGCGAGCGCGCGGTCGGGCCACTCGGCCAGCAGCTCGTCCGGCTCCGCCGCGAAGCGCTCGCTGGTCGCGAACACGCGCCGCGGGTCGATCACGACCGTGCGGAAGCCCAGCTCGCGCGCGAAGGCGACCAGGTGCACGGCGATGTGGCCCGCGCCGACGATCAGCAACTCGTCGGGTCGTGGCAGGACGTGTACGAAAGTATCCACTCCGGATACCTGGACCAGCCCGCTTTCCTGCTCGGCCGCGGCGAACTCGCAGGCAGCAGCCACCGTGTCCGGCCCGTACGGGTCGTCACCGGCGGATGCCCGCACGCGCCGTTCGTCGAGGTCGATCAGCGCATGCGAGGCGCTTCCGTCGTGCAGTCTGGTGAGGAGCGCCGCTGGCCGCTGCCGCTCCAGGCCGTCCAGGATCGCCTCCCACACATCCGGCTCCGGCTCCGTCAGGTAGACGGACAGCTTGCCCCCGCACGACAGCCCGACCGACCACGCGCGCTCGTCCTCGATGCCGTACTCCAGGCGGCCGGGGCCGCGCTCGCCGGCCAGCAGGCGCACCGCCTCCTCGATGACAGCCGCCTCGATGCAGCCTCCGCTCAGCGACCCCGCGACCTGCAGGTCGGCGGTCACCGCCATGGCGCCGCCGGGCCGGCGCGGCGCGGAGCCCCAGGTGGCCACCACGCGCGCCAGGGCGAACCGCGTCCCGGCCGCGTGCCAACGGCGCACGGCCGCCTCGATGTCGCGCATCTGCACGCAGACAGTACCGGAGGAGTCGACCGCCCGTCGCGGTCGAGTTGACAGGAGCGAGCGAGCGCCCATACCGTCACGCAGGCTCACGCACCGTGCCGCCGGCTCGGGGTTGGGGCCCACCCCGACTCACATGCGACTGACTGGCACATGCGACTGACTGGCGAATTCTCCTTCGAGGCCCCTCCCGACAAGGTGTGGGACGCGCTCATGGACCCGGAGGTGCTGCGTTCGACGTTGCCGGGCACCGACCGACTGGAACGGATCGACGAAACGCACTTCGACGCGTCGTGGGGCGTCAAGCTCGGCCCGATCCGCGGCACCTTCGCGGGCTCCATCGAGCTGACCGACGTGCAGCCGCCGGTCTCCTACCACATGACCGCGATCGGCCGCGGCCCGGTCGGCGTGGTCACCGGCGAGGCCGACTTCCGGCTGCGCGCGGAAGGGGAAGCCACCGTGCTGTCCTACGACCTGGACGCGCGCATCAGCGGCCGCCTGGCCAGCATCGGCCAGCGGCTCGTCGAGAGCTCGATGCGCTCCCTGGTCCGCGACGCCCTGCAGGGGCTGTCCGAGAGCATCCGGGAGCGCGTGGCGGGCGAGTCCGGCGGGAGCGACGCGTGAGCGACCCTGCCCAGCCGGAACGGGGCCGACCGGAGCCGGTGTCGGTCACCATCACGATCAACGGCCTTGTCCACCGGGCGCAGGTGGAGCCGCGCACGCTGCTCGTGCACTTCATCCGCGAGCAGGCCGGCCTCACCGGCACCAACATCGGCTGCGAGACCGGGCTGTGCGGGGCCTGCACGGTGCTGCTGGACGGCGCCGGCGTGCGTGCCTGCACGCAACTGGCCGCGCAGGCCGACGGGCGCTCGGTGACCACCATCGAGGGGCTTGCCGACGGCGACACGCTGCACCCTCTCCAACAGGCATTCTGGGAGCAGCACGCCCTGCAGTGCGGCTACTGCACGCCCGGCATGATCCTGGCATGCGTCGACCTGCTGCAGAAGAACCCCGATCCCTCCGACCAGGAGGTGCGGGAGGCGCTCAAGGGCAATCTCTGCCGCTGCACCGGGTACCACAACATCGTCGCGGCCGTCCGGCACGCCGCCGGGGTCATGGCGGAGCAGGGCTGACATGTACCCGGCAGCCTTTGCGTACCACCGCGTCGAGTCGGTGGATGCGGCCGTCGCGCTGCTCGGCGAGCATGAAGACGCCAAGCTGCTGGCCGGCGGCCACAGCCTGCTGCCGATGATGAAGTTGCGTCTGGCGCAGCCGGAGGTGCTGGTCGACATCGGCCGCCTGCCGCTTGACGGCGTCGGCGCGGGGCCCGACGGCCTGACCGTCGGTGCTCTGGCCACCCATCATCGCGTCGCGACGTCGGCCGACGTGACGGGCCGCTGGCAGGCGTTCGCGGAAGCGGCGGCGAGCATCGGCGACCCGATCGTCCGCAACCACGGCACCGCCGGCGGCAACGTCGCGCACGCCGATCCCGCCTCCGACCTGCCGGCGGCGCTGCTGGCGCTGGACGGCGAGCTCCGCGCCACCGGTCCGGACGGAGCGCGGCACGTGCCGGCGGCCGGGTTCTTCCAGGGCCTGTTGACCACGGCGCTGGAGCCGGCCGAGGTGCTCACCGAGTTGCGGCTGCCGGCGCCCGGTCCGCGCGCCGGCTCCGTGTACCTGAAGTTCGAGCATCCCGCTTCCGGGTTCGCGGTCTGCGGCGCCGCCGCCGTGGTCGAGCTGGATGCGGACGGCCGCTGTGCGCGGGTGCGCCTGTGCTTCAACGGCATCACGGAGGTGCCGCTCGACGCCGGCGCGGTCGCCGCGGCCCTGGCCGGCAGCGACCTGGACGACTCCGCCATCGAGCAGGCGGTCGGCGACTGCCTGCTCGTCGAGGAGCCGTTGGCCGACACCTTCGCGTCGGGGGAGTACCGCACGCATCTCGCACGCGTGTACGCCCGCCGCGCGCTGCGCGCTGCCCGCGACCGCGCCGGCACCGCCGGCGATCCGGCAGACGGTGCCGTTGGCTGACCCGGTGCCGGCGCTGGACAGCGTCGACGCCGTGCAGGAAGCGATGGAGCGGTGCGCGTACGTCGCGGACCGCGACCTGGCCACCTGCGTGTTCCTGGCGGTGCAGCTCGACCGGCCGCTGTTCCTTGAAGGCGAGACCGGCGTCGGCAAGACCGAGATCGCCAAGGTTCTGTCGTCGATCCTGGACGCCGACCTGATCCGGCTGCAGTGCTACGAGGGCCTGGACGTGTCCACGGCCGTGTACGAGTGGAACTACGCGCGCCAGATCCTGCGCATCCGCATGCTGGAGGCGGCCGGCGAGGCGAGCGCCGACGCGGACATCTTCACCCGCGAGTTCCTGCTGGCCCGCCCGCTGCTCCAGGCGGTCGATCCGGCGGTGAGCCGCCGCCGGGTGCTGCTGGTGGACGAGCTGGACCGCGCGGACGAGGAGTTCGAGGCGTTCCTGCTGGAGGCGCTTTCCGACTTCCAGGTGACCGTGCCGGAGATCGGCACCTTCAAGGCGAGCGAGCCGCCGGTGGTCATCATCACTTCCAACCGCACGCGCGAGGTGCACGACGCCCTCAAGCGGCGCTGCCTGTACCACTGGATCGACTTTCCGGACCTGGACAAGGAACTGCGCATCGTGCAGCGCCGCATCCCGGAGGCGGCCGAGGAGCTGTCCGCGCAGGTGGTGGCCTTCGTGCAGGAGTTGCGCTCGCAGGAGCTGTACAAGCGGCCCGGCGTCGCCGAGACCCTGGACTGGCTGCACGCCCTGCGCGCCCTCGGCGAGCAGGAGTTGGCCGCCGACGTGGTGGAGCGCACCCTGGGCGTGCTGCTCAAGTATCAGGACGACGTGCAGTCGGTGCGGGGCTCGGTGCCCGGCCTGATCGAGCAGGCGCGCATCAGCGCCTGAGCATCGCTCCGGTGACCGGCGCGCCACACCTGCCGCGCTCGGCCCTGCTGTTCGCGCGCGTGCTGCGCGGCCTCGGCCTGAGCGTCGCCGCCGACGACGTGACCGCCTTCCTGCAGTCGATGCAGGTGATCGGCGTCCGCTCGCGCGACGACGTGCGCGCCGCCGCCCGCAGCCTGTTCACCACCAGCGTCACCCAGCACGAGCGCTTCGACCGCGCTTTCGACCGCTTCTGGAGCCACCGGCGCCTGCCCGACCGGGACGGGCTGCCGCCGCCGGAGGTGGAGCTGGAGCGGACGGTGGTCGGCGAGGCGGCGACGGCCACCGACGGCTCGGAGGAGTCGGACAGTTCCGACCGGACCCTGACCTGGTCGGCCACGGAGCGCCTGCGGCGCAAGGACTTCGGCGCCATGGACGAAGCCGAGCTGCGGGTGATGTACGATTTGATAGACACGATACGGGTCGAGCTGCCACTGCGAGCGGCACGGCGCACGCGCCCGGCGCACCGCGGCCATCTGATCGACATGCGCGGCTCCCTGCGGGGCGGCCTGCGCTCCGGCGGCGAGCTCACCCGGCTTCGCTGGCGCCGCCGCAAGCGCCGCCCGCGCCGTCTGATCCTGATCTGCGACATCTCCGGCTCAATGGAGCGCTACAGCGGCGCGCTGCTGGCATTCATGCATGCCGCCGCGCGCGGGCTGCAGCGCGGCGAGGCGTTCGTGTTCGGCACGCGACTGTCGCGCATCACCCGCCTGCTGACCGGCCGCCGCATCGCCGAGGCCCTGCGCACGGTGTCGGACCGCGTGCTGGACTGGGGCGGGGGCACGCGAATCGGCGAGGTGCTGCGCGATTTCAACTACCGCTGGGCGCGGCGCGTCCTGTCCGAGCGCGCGGTGGTCGTGCTGATCTCGGACGGCTGGGACCGTGGCGACGCGGCGCTGCTGCGCACGGAGATCGACCGGCTGCAGCGCAGTTGCGGGCAGTTGATCTGGCTCAACCCGCTGGCCGGCTCTCCCGGCTTCGAGCCGCGCACGCGCGGCCTGCAGGCGGCGCTGCCGTTCGTGGACCTGCACCTGCCGGCGCACAACCTGGAGGCGCTGGAACGATTCGGGGCGCTGTTGCGGGCAATGAACACCGCCTGAGGTGACAGGCTGACGTGATAGCCTAGCGACCATGACGGTCGCGGTGGTCGGAGCGGGCATCTTCGGTGCCGCCGCCGCCCTTGAGCTTGGCCTGCGCGGCCACCGGGTCACGCTTTTCGACGCCGAGGCGGTGCCGGCGCCGCGCGCCGCCTCCACCGACGTGTCGAAGGCGATCCGCCGGGTCTGGTACACCGGGGACAAGGCAGGCTACGTCGACCTGGTCGAGCGCTCCGCGGATCGATGGCACGCGTGGGAGCGGGAGACCGGCCGGCACGTGCTGCACCGCACCGGACACCTGAGCATTCTCCGCGACGCCGGCCCCGGGTCGCCGATGTATGAAAGCGTGCACTTGTTACGCAGCCGGGGCGCGGTCGAAGTACAGGAGCTGGGCACGGCGGCCCTGCGCCGGCGCTTCCCGCAGTTCACGGTCGCCGACGACGAGGTGGGCGTGTACGACCCGTGGGGCGGTTACCTGGAGAGTGCCGCCGCCGTGCGGATGATCGTGGATCTGGCGGACGACGCGGGCGTGACGGTACGGGAGCGCACGCCGGTTGCGGCCGTGGAGGAGCGGGCCGGGGCGGTGACTGTGCGCGCCGACAACGCAGAGCAGGCGTTCGATCGCGTGGTCGTCGCCGCCGGCGCCTGGATCGGGCGACTCCTGCCGGAGCTTGCCCGGCCGCTGACGGTCACGCTCCAGGAGATGCTGCTGCTGCCCGCTCCGGACCCCGTGGCGTTCTCTTACCCGCGGATGCCGACCTGGGGCGCCGAGCCGGGCGGAGAGGAGTGGTACGGCTTCCCGCTGCTGCGCGAGGGCTCCGTGAAGGTGGCCCGCGACCGGCTCGGTCCGGCGGTCGATGCCGAAGTGGACCGCGCCGGCACCGCCGCGTTCGCGGCCGACGCAGAGGCGATGCTGCGGCGGCGCCTGCCGGCGCTGGCCGGCTCCGCGGAGGCGGGCGGCCGGAGCTGTCTGTACACGACGACGCCGGACGCGCACTTCCTCATCGATCGGGTGCCGGGGACCGAACGCCTGGTGGTTGCCGGCGCCGGCAGCGGCCACGCCTTCAAGTTCGGCGGGGTGTTCGGGCCGCTGGTCGCCGGAGTGGTCGAGGACCGCCCGGATGCGGCGGCAGACCCGTTGCGCATCGGCGACCGGCCGGACCGGTGGGCCGATGTCTGAGCGCTACCTGGCGCTCCTGCGCGGCATCAACGTGGGCGGCAGGAATCTCATCGGCAAGGACGACCTGCGCCGCTGCTTTGAGGAACTCGGCTTCGATCGGGTGCGCACCTACATCCAGAGCGGCAACGTGCTGTTCCGTACGGGCTCGGCGGACGTCGCGAAGCTCAATGCGCGGGTGGAGCACGGGCTGTCCGAGCGCTTCGCGTACGCCGCGCGCTCCGTGGTCCTGTCGCACGCCGGCTATACGGCCGCGCTCACCGCCGCGCCGGCGGGGTGGGGGGAGGACGCCGCCTGCCGGCATAACGCGCTGTTCACCATGGCCGGCGTGACGCCCGAGGAGGTGCTGGCCGACCTGCCGCCGGCCAAACCGGACATCGACGCGATCGCTGCGGGTCCGGGCGTCGTGTTCTGGTCGACGCCGGAGGACCGCATCACCCGGTCCGCGTTCATGAAGCTGCCGACCCTTCCCGTCTACCAGCGGGTGACGATCCGCAACCACAACACGGCCCGCAAGCTCGCTGCACTGCTGGACGAGCTGTAGCGGCGTGAAGAACTACGAGCACGAGAACGCCTCCCGCTACCGGAGAGTGGCCGACCGCGTAGTCGATACGAGGGCCGTGGCGAAGTACGGGACCACGGACTGCGAGGATTTCTCGTCCCGCGCTTTCCTGAAAGACGTGATCTCCCGGCTCCGGTTCGACCGGGAGCGGCCCACGGCGCTGGAGCTGGGAACGGGGGTGGGGCCCGGCGCGCTGTTCCTGGCCGATCACGGCTTCCAGGTCCACGGGATCGACCTGATCCCGGAAGCCATCGAGCAGGCCCGTCGTCGCGCCGCGGAGCGCGGCGTCGACGTGACTTTCGAGGTCATGGACGTCACGCGCATCCCGCACGACGGGCCCGCGTACGACCTGATCGTCGACAGCTTCTGCCTGCAGGGCATCGCGCTCGACGCGGACCGGGAGGCGGTGTTCCGCGCCGTGAAGGCCCGGCTGGCCCCCCGCGGCTACTACCTGGTCAGCACCGCGATATACGAACCCCGGCGCCACCACCAGTACCGGCAGGCGGTCGACCGCGAGACGGGGCGGAAGCTCGACGGCTACGACGAGGACTGCCTGTACGACCCGCACACCGATCTCTGCTACTGGCCGTACGACGGCGAAGCGGAGATCGACGGCGCAATCACCGTCGACGGGACGCGCTTCTTCCCGGCCCGCCGCTATCGCGACGGTCCGCGGCTGAGGGACGAAGTCGAGTCCTACGGCTTCGACGTGCTCCTGCGGAGCGGCGAGTGGGGCGAAAGCCTCGTCGCCGTCCACCGCGGCAGCGAGATTGGCCTGTCATCCATGGCGTGACGCCCGCCGTCCGCCGCCTGATCCTCTCGCTTGGCGCGCGTTCTCCTGCGCCAGCCGGCAGGTCTTGTCGGCGAGGTCGGCAACGAATCCGGCCGATGAGGTCGGCCCGCAGCAGGTCGATGTCCTCGATGGCTCCGCTCGCGTCGGCGGCATCGAGCTGCAGCCCAAAGCAGGAGCGCCGTTCCGTGCATTGGAAGGTAGAGAGGCCTGAGACCTGATGGACACAGCTACGACTCTTCCGCTCGGCCGCCTGCCGGACCGGATCTTGCTCGTTCGGACCAGGCAACTCGTCGACCGGGAACGCCATCTCCACGTGGAGATCATCGACCACTTGCGGGAGATCGAGGATCGCGACCTGCATCTGGCGCGCGGGTTCTCCACGCTGTTCGACTACGCGGTCAACGAGCTGGGCTACAGCAACGGCGCGGCCTGGCGGCGCACGCTGGCGATGCGGCTGTGCCGGCGGATGCCTGACGTGCGTGAGCGGTTGCGGAACGGCTTCCTCACATTGAGCACCGCGGCGCAGTTACAGAGCGCCTTCGAGCGGCAGGAGCGGAAGCGGCGGCGCGAGTGGGCGCAGCAGCAGAGGCGCACCTCGCACCGGACAGCCGCGACAACGACGGCGGAAGCGGCGGCTCAGGCAAAGCAATCGACCGGCCGGATGCCTTCCCGGACCGTGACGCCCACCCCGGAAGTGGCTGGCGCCGTCCGCGCCGATATACCGGTGGTCGTGCTGGACTCCACGGGACAGCGGGAGATCGTCAGGCAGGCGACCGGCAAGAGTTCGCGCCAGGTCGAGGAGTTGCTCGCTTCGGTAGACCCGAACTTGGCGGCGCCGCGGGAGCAGCTTCGGGCGCGGGGCGACGGCACGTGGACGTTCACGGTGGTCGTCGACCGGAAGTGCCGGCAGGGAATGGATCAGCTCAAGGCACTGCTGTCCCACGTCGACCCGGCGATGTCGTACGGGCAACTGGTGAACCGGCTCGTGCATGCGGAGCTCCGACGTCGCGACCCGCGCAAGGGTCATTCGGACCGGGACGATGCCCGGCTGCCAACAACCGATGATTCGACGGCGAAACGGACGGTGCCCGCGAAGCCGGCCGGATCTCCCGGTAGCAACGGTGCCGCCACCACGAAGCCCGTTGCGGCCGCCGCCGGCGGTACTTCGGCGTCGAACCAGGAGGCGCCGGCTGCCCGCAACGGAGCTCCGGCCGAGAACGGGACCTCTCAGGAGCCGGCCGACGCTGTTTCGGCGGCGAAGTGCGCTGCGGACGACGGTGTGGCTCCGTCGACGCAGAACCAACCGGAAAACGGCGACGCCGGCTACCGGGTGCCCACGCCAACCGGACGGGTCATCCCCGCCGCGACCAAGCGGGCCGTGTGGGATCGGGATCAAGGACGCTGCTCATACGTCGATCCGACGACCGGACGCCGCTGCAGCTCGCGGCACCTGCTCCAGATCGACCACATCCGGCCCTGGGCGAGGGGCGGTGGCTGCGAGCCGGCCAATCTCCGCTTGCTCTGCCATGCGCACCACAGGCATCGTCATTCGGCTCCGACGTTTCCGCGACCGGGGCCGAATCGATCCCCAATCCCGTGAGTCACTCTCAGGCAGCGCTTACCAAGTATTCAAGGTAAATGAGACAAGGAGCGGCTGTAGAGGGTCCGGACGCCACGGCCGATCCCTGTAATGGATGGGACCCGCCGACGGTCGCGCGCGACGACAGCTCGCGGTCCTGCCGGCACGGTTGGCGGGCGGGCGCCTCCGACCTACTATTGAAGTGCGATGGCTCCGCGAACGTCCGCGGCCGAGCGAAACAACGCGGAGTGGCTCGCGGCGCTCGCTCCCGAGTCGCCGGAACGGTCGGCCGCGATCGCGGATCTTCGCCAGATCCTGGTGGCCGGTTTGCGGCGCGGACTGCTCGGCAGCCGCGGCATGCGGCGGCGCGAGTTCGCCGAGCAGGCGGAGGATTTCGCCCAGGAGGCGCTGGTCAAGATCCTGGCCAGCCTGGACTCGTTCCGCGAGGAGAGCCGTTTCGTGACCTGGGCGCACAAAATCGCCATCCGGGTCGCCCTTACCGAGTTGCGCCGCAAGCGCTGGGACGACGTGTCGCTCGACACCCTGCTCGTGTCCTCGGAAGGAGAGTCGATCCCGCGTGCGCTGGCGGACCCGTCGGTCGGTCCCGAGGTCGCGGCGCAGCGCGCCGCCAGCCTGGAACGGGTGCTGCGCTACATCCGCGAGGACCTCACCGACAAGCAGCGCACGGCCATGACTGCCGCCATACTCCGGGGCATGCCGCTGGAGGAGGTCGCGCGGCGCATGTCCATGAATCGCAACGCCCTCTACAAACTTTTGCACGACGCACGTAAGCGTTTGCGGCGCCGCATGCTCCAAGACGGTATTAGCCCGGACGACATACTGGCGGCATTCTGACGGACCGATGACAGGGGAGGAGGGGGAAGAATGCCCGCGCGTAGCGGCGATCCGTACCGCGAGCTGAAGGCCGCGCACGGCCGTCCCGCGCGCCCGCCGCGCCGGGCCGCAGCGCTGCACGACGAGATAACGCGCCTGGCTCGCGGCGCGCTCCGCGCAGCGCTGGACATCACGCGTGACGAGGAGCTGCACTGCGACGAGGTCCACGACTTGCTCGACGTGTTCGCCGAGATGCATGCCGCGGGCAAGGACGTGCGCGCTCAGCTGCCGCTGGTGTACCTGCACTTGCAGGCGTGCGGCGACTGTTTCGAGGAGTTCGAGGCGCTGCGACGCATCGTGGCTGCCGCGCGATGACGGCACCCGAACGGCACGTCCGGCTGGTATTGGCAGGCCCCCGCGACGGCCGCAACGTCGGTTCGGTGTGCCGGGCGATGAAGACCATGGGGCTGGGCGACCTCTCCATCGTCGCCGGTGACTTCGATCCCACCGACGCCCGCGCGGCCGCCGTGCACGCCGCCGACGTCTTCGATGCCGCGCGGCGTCCGGACACGCTGCAGGAGGCGATCGCCGACTGCGACGAGGCGATCGCGATCAGCCGGCGCCGCGGCAAGCGCCGCAAGCAGGCGCCCATGCCGCTCTCCCACCTGCCCGGGCATCTGGCCGCCCGCGGCCCGGGCACCACGGCGCTGGTCTTCGGCACCGAGGCGACCGGGCTGCGCGACGAGGAGATCGCCTGTTGCACCGGCATGCTGTCCATCCCCACCCATCCCGACTTCCCGTCCCTGAACCTTTCCCACGCCGTCCAGATCGTCACCTACGAGCTGTTTCGCGCCCGCGGGCGGCACCTCCCCGCCCGATACTACGAACCGGTCTCCCTTCCGGAGGTCGATGCCGCCCTGGACCCCTTGCTTGATATGCTGGTCGGGATAGACTTCTTTCGTCAGGCAGGTCCGGAGGAGTTGCGCGTGTTCCTCCGCGACATCCTGGCGCGGGCGGCGCTGGCCGCGCCCGAGTGTGAGCGTTTGCAGACGCTCCTTCACAGCATGCGCGGCATCGTCCTGCACCGCGATGCCTGACCGGTAGCCGGACGGGGAGGTCGATCACGCACTACCGACTCCACGATGCGAGCGATTTGCCCAGCCCGGCACTGCTGGTGGACCTGGATCGATTCGACCGCAACGCCGATCGTGTGATCGCCATCGCGGGATCACCGGACCGGGTCTGGCCGCACATGAAGACGCAGAAGTCGGCCGACCTGGCACGCCGCCTCATGCTGCGCGGGTTTCGACGCTTCAAGTGCACGACCATCGCCGAGGCCGAGATGCTGGCGTGCGTGGAGGCGCCGGAAGTGCTGGTCGCCTATCAGCTCCTGGGACCGCATCCCGGCCGGCTGGCGGAGCTGGCCCGGCGCCACCCCGGCACCCGCTTCTCGACGCTGGTGGACGACCCCGGCCCGCTGCACGCCGTGTCGGCGGCTGCCTCCGCGGCCGGCGTAACGATCGGCGTCATGCTCGACGTGGATCTGGGCATGCACCGTACCGGCATCGCACCCGCCGGCGAAGGGGCGATCGCCCTCTACCGGCTGATCGCCGACCTGCCGGGGGTCGAGCCCGCCGGCCTGCACGGCTACGACGGCCACAACCACCAGCGGAGCCGCGATGAGCGCATCGCCGCCTGCGACACGGGGACGGCCGCGATCAAGGCCCTGCAGGCGACGATCGAGGCGGCCGGCCTGCCGGTGCCGCGCCGCATCATGGGCGGCACGCCCACCTTCCCCTGCCACGCCCGCCACGCGGACGCGGACTTGTCCCCGGGCACCTGCTTCCTGCACGACCTGGGCTACGCCGACATGCTCCCCGACCTGACCTTCGAGTTCGCCGGGCTGCTGTTCACGCGCGTGCTGAGCGCCTCCACCCCCGGGTACGTGACCTTCGACCTGGGCAACAAGGCGATCGCCGCCGATCCGCCTGGCGAGCGCGGCCGCTTCCTTGCGATCGACGGTACGCGCACGCTGATCCACAACGAGGAGCACTGGCTGCTGGCCGTCTCCCCCGACCTGCGCTTCCGGGTAGGCGAGGAGCACTACGTGATACCCAGGCACGTCTGCCCGTGCGTGGCCCTGCACCGCCAGTTCTACGCGGTCCAGGACGGCCGCGTGCAGGCGACGTACGAGGTGACTGCACGGGACCGCGCCCTGACCGTCTGACGCGAGTCGACGGCGAGCCATGCGTCCTGCGTGCCGGCGAGAGCGTCACTCGTCAATCCGCTGCTTCAGCGGCTCAAGTGTTCCACGAGGAGCTTGAGCGCTCCACCGTGGCGGACCAGCACGCCCGTGCCGCGCCCGACGATGTGGAAGGGACCGTGGTCGCCGACACCGGACCAGTGGAAGCGGAACGTGACGGTGGCCGAGCCTGCGTCGACGTGCAGGAGCTCGACGTCGGTCAGGCGGTAGCGTTCGTCTTCGATCTCATGGGCCCAGGTGCGCTCGAATGCGCCGCGCGCGGCCTCGATCCCCCGGTAGTCGCCGTCGTTGAATCGGAACAGGGCATCGGGGTGGAGCATCGGTGCGACGCGGTCGAAGTCCTGTGTTCCCTGGGCCTTCTCGAAGCGCTCCAGAAATTCGAGGACCTGCTCGTCGGCAATCTCGTCCGCCACGCTGCCGCCATGTTACCCGGAGGGCGGCGCAGTGTAAGGCGACTTCGCGCTCTCTCCCGAGTGCCGCACCCTCACCGCGCCGGCACCCTGATTCCGCAGTAGGATCCAGGCGTGTACGGCATGTTCGGCGGAGGCCGCGGCGGCATGGGCTATCTGCTCCGCCACGGGGACGAGCAGGCACGCCCGCAGGTCAGCCGAGCGCTGCTGCGCCGTGTTCTCGCCTATGCGCGCCCGTACGTCGGCAGGATCATCCTGCTGTTCACGAGCATCTGCTCGACCATCGGCCTGGGGCTGCTGACGCCGCTGATCGTGCGCGACCTGATCGACACCGCGCTGCCCGCGAAGGACGCGGCGCGGCTCAACCTGCTGGCCGCCGGCCTGATAGCCATCCCCGTGGCCGGCGCCGTGATCCGCATCTGGCAGCGCAAGCTGGATGCCACGATCGGCTCCGGGATCATCCTGGACCTGCGCACGGCGCTGTACTCCCACCTGCAGCGCATGTCGATGCGCTTCTTCACCAGCAACAAGACCGGCGAGCTGATGAGCCGGCTCAACAGCGACGTCATCGGCGCCCAGAGCGCGGTCACCAACACCCTGGTCGACGTTACGACCAACCTGATCCAGGTGGCCGGCACGCTGGCGATCATGCTGGCCCTGGAGTGGCGCCTGACCGTGCTGGGGCTGGCCGTGCTGCCGGTCTTCCTGCTGCTCGGACGCCGCTTCGGCAAGGCGCTGCGCGAGGTGTCCCGGCAGTCGATGGAGCGCAACGCGCGCATGAACGCGATCATGAGCGAGACGCTGAACATCAGCGGCCTGGTCCTGGTGAAGCTGTTCGGGCGCCGTCAGGAGGAACAGCGGCGCTTCGGGGAGCAGGCCGAGGGGGTGCGCCACCTGGCCATCCGGCAGGCCGTGATCGGCAGCCGCTTCTTCGTGCTGATGGGGATCGCCACCGCGGTCGGAACGGCGGGCATCTACCTGGTCGGCGGTCACCTGCACATCCGCGGCGGCCTGACCATCGGCACGGTGGTCGCCTTCAGCACGTACCTCGCCCAGCTCTACGGGCCGCTGCGCTCGCTGAGCAACGTCGCGGTCGTGGTCGCGCAGTCGCTGGTGAGCTTCGAGCGCGTGTTCGAGGTGCTGGACCTGCCGGTCGACATCGAGGAGTCGCCGCACGCGCAACGGCTGGAGCGGGCCGAAGGCCAGCTGGAGTTCCGGGAGGTCAGCTTCCGCTACGAGCGCGACGAGCAGCTCCTGCTCACCGAGGCGCGGCGCGCGGCGCGGGTCGAGGACATGGCGTTCACGGCGAGCGGCGGCGAGTCGGCCTCCGGGGGGCAGTCGGCGCGACGCGCCCGGCCCGCCGGCTTGGGGCGGGCTGGCAACGGCCCCGGTGCCGGCCGGCAGGGACCGAGGGGCGCGCGCCCGGGGCGCTCCCGCGGGCGCGTGCCGCGACCGGAACCGTCGGGCGCGGCGGCCGTTCCGCCTTCGCCAACGCCACAGCACCAGGCGCGCGAGTGGGCGCTGGACGATGTGAGCTTCTCCGTAGCGCCCGGACGGAGCGTGGCGGTGGTAGGGCCGAGCGGCGCCGGCAAGACCACGCTCACCTACCTGATCCCCCGGCTCTACGACCCGACGCGCGGCCACATCCTGCTGGACGGCCACGACACGCGCGAGCTCACCATGGAGTCGCTGGCCGCCCAGATCGGCATGGTGACCCAGGAGCCCTACCTGTTCCACGACTCGGTGCGCGCCAACCTGCTGTACGCGGCGCCCGACGCGGACGAAGCGCGCATCGCCGACGCATGCCGCGCCGCCAACATCCACGACTTCATCGCCGCGCTGCCGGCCGGCTACGACACCGTGGTGGGCGAGCGCGGCTACCGTCTCTCGGGCGGCGAGAAGCAGCGGCTGGCCATCGCCCGCGTGATCCTCAAGGACCCGCGCGTGCTGATCCTGGACGAGGCGACCAGCCACCTGGACACCCGCTCGGAGGCGCTGATCCAGGAGGCCCTGAGCCGCGTCGTGACCGGCCGCACCTCGATCATCATCGCCCACCGGCTGAGCACGATCCTGGCGGCCGACCTGATCCTGGTGCTGGACCGCGGGCGAATCGTGGAGCGCGGCACGCATGCGGAGCTCAACGAAGCCGGCGGGCTGTATCAGCGGCTGTACGAGACCCAGTTCCGGGAGTAAGATGCACCGGCACGGGCCCTCGACTCGGCGCGAGAGGCCGGACAGAGAAAGAACCAGAGACCAAAGAGGAACAGAGCGTTGAGTACGAGTTCACAGTTCGCGGCACCGCGAACCATCGAGGAGGCGACGGCCCTGCTGGCCGAGCACGGCTCGTCGGCCCGCGTGGTGGCCGGCGCCACCGACCTGATGGTGCAGGTGCGCATCACCGGCTCCTACCCGGAGCACTACGTCGACATCAAGCACATTCCGGACGTCAACGTGATCGAGCTGCAGGCCGACCACCTGCAGCTCGGCGCCGCCGTCCCCTGCGCAGCGCTCGCCGACCGGGACGACGTCCGCGCGGCCTTTCCCGGCCTGGTCGAAGCGTCGGAGCTGATCGGCTCCACGCAGATCCAGAGCCGCGCCACGCTGGGCGGCAACCTGTGCAACGCCAGTCCCGCCGCCGACACGGTGCCGTCCCTGATGGCGCTCGACGCCGAGGCGGTGATCGCCGGGCCTGCCGGGACGCGCACGGCCAAGGTCACCGAGGTGCCGACCGGCCCCGGATCCACCTCGCTCGCGGCCGGCGAGATGCTGGTCGCCTTCCGGATCCCGACGCCGCCGGCCGGCTCGTCCGACGCCTACCAGCGGTTCATCCCGCGCACGGAGATGGACATCGCCGTGGTCGGCGTGGGCGTGAGCGTCGCCCTGGACGCATCCGGCACCTGCACGGCCGCGCGGGTCGCGCTGGGCGCGGTCGCTCCCACCGCATTCATCGCGGAGGAAGCGGGCGCGGCCCTGGTCGGCACGGACCTTGGCGACGAAGCGCTGGCCGAGGCGGGACGGCGGGCGACCGCCGCGGCACGGCCCATCGGCGACCGCCGCGGCACCGCCGAGTTCCGGCACGACGTGACCGAGGTCCTGACCAGACGCACCGCGGCCGTGGCGCGCGACCGCGCGCGGGCGCGCATCTGACACGCGAGAGAGAAGGAACGAGAAGAAGATGGCGAAGATCCACGTAGAGACGACGATCAACGGCGACCCGACGGAGTTCCTGTGCGAGGCGCATCAGAGCCTCTCCGAGGTGCTGCGCGAGGATCTGCACCTGTTCGGCACCAAGGAGGGCTGCACCACCGGCGACTGCGGCGCGTGCACGGTCGTGATGGACGGCCGCATCGTGTGCTCGTGCCTGGTCCTGGCCGCCGAAGGGCACGGCAAGAGCATCGACACGATCGAGGGCGTCGCCGACGGCGAGAAGCTGCATCCGCTGCAGGAGGCGTTCCTGGAGAACGCGGCGCTGCAGTGCGGCGTGTGCACGCCGGGCTTCATCGTCGCCGCCAGGAACCTGCTGGAGCGCAACCCCGATCCGTCCGAGCAGGAGATACGCTACTGGCTGGCCGGCAACCTGTGCCGCTGTACGGGCTACGACAAGATCATCCGCGCGGTGCAGCAGGCCGCGGCGGTAACCGGGTAGGAGGGCAAGAGACATGGCAGACACCAACGGCAAGAACGGCTCCCAAGGCAACGGCGCGTACAAGGTCCTGGGAACGCGGCCGGTCCGTCACGACGGGCTGGACAAGGTCACCGGGCACGCCAACTACGGCGCCGACCTGTCGCTGCCCGGCATGCTGCACGCGAAGTTCGTGCGCAGCCCGCACGCGCACGCCCGGATCCTCTCGATCGACACCTCGAAGGCGGAGGCGATGCCCGGCGTCAAGGCCGTGGTCACAGGCGCCGACTTCCCGCCGCCGCCTGTCGGCATCGCCGAGTCGGGCGAGACGCCCGCCGACTTCTCCGACCTGGCGCGCAACGTGATGGCGCAGGACAAGGCGCTCTATCACGGGCACGCGATCGCCGCCGTGGCGGCGACCACCCTGCGGCAGGCGGAAGAGGCCGCCAAGGCGGTGGCGGTCGAGTACGACGTGCTGCCACCGGTCCTGGACGTCCGCGACGCCATGCGCGACGACGCGCCGGTACTGCACGAATCGATGCGCACCAAGGGCCTGACCGATCCGCCCGACCGGCCCACGAACATCGCCAGCTACTCCATCTACGAGCTCGGCGACATCGACGCCGGGTTCGCCGAGGCCGACGTCGTCATCGAGCGCGAGCACACCGTGGAGACCGTCCACCAGGGGTACATCGAGCCGCACGCCGCGGTCGTGCGCACCAGCGAGGACGGCCAGGTGACGATCTGGGCCTCCAGCCAGGGCCACTTCATGATCCGCGAGCTGTCCGCGCAGCTCCTGCACATGGACATCTCCCAGATCAAGGTGCTGCCCGCCGAGATCGGCGGCGGCTTCGGCGGCAAGACCACCGTCTACCTGGAGCCGGTCGGCATCCTCCTGTCGCGCAAGTCCGACCGGCCGGTGAAGCTGGTCATGACCCGCGACGAGGTGTTCCGCGCCTCCGGCCCGGCGCCGGCCTCCTACATCCGCTGCAAGCTCGGCGCCAGGAAGGACGGCACGTTGACCGCCGGCTATGCCTACATGGCCTACGAGGCTGGCGCTTTCCCGGGCTCGGCCGTGGGCGCGGGCATGATGGGCATCTTCGCGCCGTACGACCTGGCCAACCTCAAGATCGAAGGCTGGGACGTCTGCGTGAACAAGCCGCGCTCGACCGCCTACCGGGCGCCGGGCGCACCCAACGCCACCTTCTCCGCGGAGACCATCCTGGAGGAGATCGCCGAGAAGCTCGGCATCGAGTCGATGGACATCCGGCTGCGCAACGCGGCCGTCGAGGGAATCACCAACGCCACCGGCGTGCAATGGCCGCGCATCGGCCTCGTTGAGACGCTGGAGGCGGCTCAGGCACACGAGCACTACAGCGCCCCGCTCGGACCCAACCAGGGCCGCGGCGTCGCCGCCGGCTGGTGGATGAACGCCGGCGGACTGTCCTCCGCGACACTGCAGATCAACGAGGACGGCACCGCCTCGGTCGGCGAGGGCAGCCCGGACATCGGCGGCTCGCGCGCGGTGATGGCCATGATCGTCTCCGAGGAGCTGGGCATCCCGGTCGACAAGGTGCGCCCGCAGGTGGCCGACACCGAGTCGGTCGGCTATACCGGCGTGACCGGCGGCAGCCGCGTCGCCTACGCCACCGGCTGGGCGGTCACCAACGCCTGCCGCGACGCCATCAAGCAGATGCGCGAGTGCGCGGCCAAGATCTGGGAGGTGGACGCCGACCAGGTCGAGTGGTCCGACGGCAAGGCAGTTCTCTCAGGCCAGGGCAAGGAGCTGACGCTGAAGGAGATCGTCGCCGAGGCTCACGCCACCGGCGGCATGATCACCGCCGCCAGCTCGCTCAACGCGCCGGGCGCGGCGGCCGCCTTCGGCACGCACATCGCCGATGTCGAGGTCGACCCGGAAACCGGCCGCGTGCTGGTCACCCGCTACACGGTGTGCCAGGACGCCGGCAAGGCACTGCACCCCTCGTACGTGGAGGGACAGATGCAGGGCGGCGCCGTGCAGGGCATCGGCTGGGCGATCAACGAGGAGTACATCTTCAACGACGACGGCGTGATGGAGAACGCCGGCTTCCTGGACTACCGCATGCCGGTGGCCCTGGACCTGCCGATGATCGACACCGTGATCGTGGAAGTGCCCAATCCCCGCCATCCCTACGGGGTGCGCGGCGTGGGCGAGGTGCCGATCGTACCGCCGCTCGCGGCGATCGCCAACGCCGTCTACGCGGCGGTCGGCGTACGCATGACCGCCTGCCCGATGTCGCCGCCGCGCGTGCTGGCGGAGATCAAGGCCAAGGCCCGCTCGCCGCAGGCGGCGGCGGCCGGGTAAGGCCGGGGATCGGGCGTAGCGGCGTGCGGGTCGAGATTCCGGCTCGCTTCCGGACCTTTACCGGCGGCGTCGGCGAGGTGGAGAGCTCGGCCACGACGGTGCGCGCCCTCATCGACGAGTTGGACACGCAGTTTCCCGGCCTGGGCCGGGAGCTGCGGCTGACGTCGGCCGTGGCCGTGGACGGCGACATCGTCGCCGACAACATTCGCGCGGCGTCACTGCGACGGATCGACCAGGCCGAGACGATCCTGTTCGTACCGGCCGTAAGCGGAGGCTGACCGCATGCGAAAGACCCTGCTTGCCCTGATCGTCACGCTCGCCACGCTCACTCCCGCCGGCATCGCCGTCGCGGGCGAGCCGTTCGCGGTCGTGGAGCTGTTCACCTCCCAGGGGTGCAACTCGTGCCCCGGCGCGGAGGCGGTGCTGCGCGACCTGAGCGCCCACGCGCGCGAGTCCGGCCTTCGCATCATCCCGATCGAGTGGCACGTCGACTACTGGGACCGGCTCGGCTGGCCCGACCCGTTCGGCGACCCCGAGCACTCGCAACGGCAGCGGCGCTACGCCCGCGCGCTGGGCCAGCGCGGGCCCTACACGCCGCAGATCATCGTCAACGGCACCACCATCGTGCGGCCCGCGCAGCGGCGGCAGCTCGTGTTCGACCACGCGGAGATGGCGCTGGAGCAGCCGGCGCAGGCGGAGGTCACCCTGAGCGCCGGCCTCGCCGAGCGAGCCCTGGACGTCTCCTTCTCGGTCAGCGACGCGCCGCGGCGAGCGGCGATGATGCTGATCGTCGTCGAGCGCGGCCTCGGCAACCACGTGCCGCGCGGCGAGAATCGGGGCAAGACGCTGCGCCATGACGAGGTCGTCCGCGCGCACCACGACCTGGGACGGATCGGGCGGGAGACCAGCGGCACGTTCGCGCTGGAGGTCCCGGAGGACGTGGACTTGGCGATGGCGTCCCTGATCTGCATCGTCCACGACCCGGTCACCATGGAGATCGTCGGCGCCGCCAGCGTCGACCTCACCTAGCCCCGCAGTCGTCGCCTTCGGCTCCGTCTTTGGCCCAGCCCACCTTCCGTTGCGGCGCCTGCCTCCGCGATACTCAGCTCCCGGCTTCGCCGGCCGGTGTTTCACTCCTGGGCCAAGCCCGCCTTTGGGCTTCGGTGGCCGGATGCGGCGCTCGCGCGCGGATACGCGAGATTCCGTAGCAAGCCCACGTCCCCTTCGCAGTCCCGCACTTGACCCGGATCCGGTCTCTGAGCGCTCTGGGCGCCGAGGTCGGTGGCACGCGCTTCGTGCTGCTGATCGGCGCGTTCGCGCTGTTCTCCGCGGGCTTGACCTTGTTCGAGATCAACTTCCCGCACTACCTGCGCGGGCAGTTCCGGATGGGCGCCGGCTTCCGCAGCTTCCTGGAGTTCCCGCGCGAGTCACAGGGCTTTGCCGTCGTGTTCTACGCGGTGTTGCTGGGGGCGGCGACCGAGCGGCGCCTGTTCGCGCTGGCGGCGACGGTGACCGCGGTCGGCATGACGGCGCTGGCGCTGCTGCCCGCGCGCGTCATTCCGGACTCGATCGCCGGGCTGGCCCCGGCGCTCCCGCTCATCGGCCTGGTGATGGTGCACTCGGCCGGCATGCACCTGGCGATGGTGATGGAGCAGTCGATCATCATCGAATCCGGCGGGCTGGCCGGCGCCGGGCGGCGGCTCGGTTGGGTCGCCTTCTGGCGGACCATCGCCGCGCTGGCCGCGGCGCTTGCGATCCTGGCGATCGGCAGGCTGCTCGACGTCGGCTACCGGCCGTACTTCATCGCCGGGGCGGCACTTTCGCTGGCGGCCGCGGTGCTCATCACGGCCGCCACCCGCGGGCAACCGCACGCGCGCGGCACCCGCCGGCGCCTGCGGTTCGAGCGCCGCTTCAACCGCTACTACCTGCTGTGCGCGCTGTTCGGGGTGCGCAAGCAGGTGTTCATCACGTTCGCGCTGTGGACGCTGGTCACCGTGTACGAGCAGCCGCTCGGCACCGTGGCGCTGCTCTGGTTCCTGTTCTCGGGGGCGGGGCTGGTCACGCAGCCGCTGATCGGGGCGGTCATCGATCGGGTGGGGCCGCGCCTGACGCTGACCGTGGACGCGCTGGTTCTGCTGCTGGTCTGCCTGCTGTACGGATTCGCCGAGCACCTGTTCGTCCCCGGCGTGGCGATCATCGTGGTCGGCGCCACCTACGTGCTCGACCACCTGCTGTTCTTCGCGGGCTCCGCGCGTTCGGTGTATGCCGGCAGCGTGGCGCCCGGCCGCTCGGACCTGTCGCCGACCCTGTCCATGGGCGTGACCATCGATCACGTCTTCTCCATGACGGTGCCGCTGGCCGGCGGGGTGCTCTGGAAGACGCTCGGCTACGAGTCCGTGTTCGTGGCCGCGGCGGTGATCGCCGGGGTGACCGCCGTGGTCGCCGCCGGCATCCGGGCACCGCAGCCCGCGGCGGAGGCTCTCCGCCACGACTGACCCGCCACGACTGACGGCCGCCGGGCTATCCGTTGTCGCGCAGCCGCGCCAGCACCTGCCAGTGGTAGCCGCCGGGGCCGTCCTGCTCGACGTCCTCGCACCGCACGAGGTCGAACGCCGGCAGGTAGCGGTCGATCTCCGCCCGGTCGAAGTAGTGGTGGGGATGGCTCTTCTCGGTCTCGCCGGGAACGACGAAGGTGCCCGGCTCGATCTCCGTGCCACGGCCGTGGTGATGGTGCCGGGTGGAGATCAGCGTGCAGAGCAGGGCGCCGCCGGGGGCGAGGCAGCGCTCGATCTCGGCGACGGTGCGACGGATCACCTCGGCCGTGCCGTGGTAGATCACGTTCCAGGTGAGGATCAGGTCGAAGAACCCGTCAACAAAGGGAAGAGCCGCCATGTCGCCTGTCTGCAGCAGCACCTGCACCCCTGCCCGTTCGGCCCACGCGCTCGCGAAGTCCAGCCCGCTGGGGCTTGAGTCCAGGCCGTAGACCTCGAACCCGGCCGCGGCGCACAGAATCGCGTGCCGCCCGACGCCGAAGCCCAGGTCCAGGACCGTGCGCACGCCGTCTCGCTGCCACCGTGGGATGAGCTCCGACACCAGCGGATCCGGCTTCGACCAGCAGGCGCGGCCTGCCTCGGTCTTCCACGCGTCGTCCCACGCCTTCATTCCGAATCGTACCAGGGTCGCGGCCCGGCGGGTCAGATCGACCGGCGGGTCAGGCTGAAGCTCTGCGCGGTCGGGCCGTGGTCCGGCTGGGTGGCCAGGAACAGCGCCAGCGGAGCCACGTCCTCCGGCTCCTTGATCACCTCGCTGTCGGAGTAGGGTGGCGGCCCGCTGGAGGCCGTGAGCCGGGTGGCCACGGGGCCGGGAATGAGCTCGTTGACCGTGATGTTGTGCTGCCAGACTTCCTCGGCCAGGCAGCGCGTGAACATCCACAGGCCGGCCTTGCCCACGTGATAAGCGCAGCCGTCGCCGTCGGCCGGTGGCCCATGCCCGAGCCCACGTTGATCACCCGGCCGCCCCCGGACTCCACCATCAGCGGCAGCAGCGCCCGCGACACCAGGTAGGCGCTGACGCAATTGACCGTGACGTCCTCGACCCAGAGGTCGGGGTCGCTGTCCAGAATGCCCTTGTGCTCCAGCCCCCCGCCCGCGTTGTTGACCAGAATGTCCAGGCGGCCGAACGCGGTCCGGACGGCGCCGGCCAGGTCTTCCACCGCCCCGCGCCGCGTAACGTCCGTGCGAACCGCGATGGCGCGGCGGCCGAAGGCGCGGGCCTCCGCGGCGACGGCCTCCAGCTCCGCGGCGCTGCGCGCGGCGAGGACCAGATCCGCCCCTTCGGCGGCGTAGGCGATGGCGATGGCGCGGCCGATCCCGCGCCCGCTGCCGGTTACGACGGCAACCTTCCCGGAGAGTAGCGGCATCACAGGACTCCTTTCGTGCAGGGTCGAGGATGCCTCCGCCCGCCGTCAATCACGTACGAGGCTGTCGCGTCATCCGGCGGACGCGACGGCCGGGCACGTCTGACGTAGAATGGCGCCCGTGAACGACCCGAAACCGACTTCAAGCGATCGAACCCCGGGCGCCCGGCGCCTGACTGCGCGGATCGGCGGCGCCGGTCTTGCAGCGCTGCTGGCCGTCGCCTGCCAGGCAGATGAGGGAAGCGCCGCGGGCGACCTGGAACCCGGCCTGTATGCCGAGATGGCGACCAACCGCGGGACGATCATCCTGCGTCTGGAGCACGAGAAGGTGCCGCTGACCGTCGCCAACTTCGTCGGCCTGGCGGAAGGAACGATCGAGTTCAGCGGCAAGGAGGCGGGGCCGTACTACGACGGACTGATCTTCCATCGCGTGATCGACGAATTCATGATCCAGGGCGGCGACCCGACCGGCTCCGGCCGCGGGGGCCCGGGCTATCAGTTCCCGGACGAGATCGACCAGTCGCTCCGCCACGACCGACCCGGCACCCTTTCGATGGCCAACGCCGGTCCCAACACCAACGGCAGCCAGTTCTTCATCACCCACGTGGAGACGCCGTGGCTTGACGATCGCCACGCCGTGTTCGGCTACGTCGTGTCCGGTCAGGACGTGGTCGACGCCATCCGCCAAGGGGACAGGATCGAGAAACTGCGCATCCTCCGCATCGGACCGTCGGCTGACGGCTTTCGGGTCGACCAGCGCATGTTCGACGACTTGCGCGGCAGCGCCCCGGAACGGGCCGCCGAGCGTGCGGCTGCGGCCCGTGCGGAGGCCGATGCCGAGGTGCGCCGCCGCTGGCCCGGCGCCACGGTGACGGAGAGCGGACTGCGGTACCTGGTCGACAAGGCGGGCGAGGGAGAGGAACGGCCCGGGCCCGCCACGTACGTGGAGGTTCACTACGTCGGCAGCCTGCTGGACGGCACGGTGTTCGACAGCTCGCGCGAGCGCGGCACGCCTGCGGTGTTCCCGGTCAACCGCGTCATCCCGGGCTGGCAGGAAGCCCTGCAGGACATGCGCAAGGGTGAGCGGCGCACGCTGATCGTGCCGCCGGAGCTCGGCTACGGAGACCGCGGCGTCCCGCAGGCGAGGATCCCGCCGGGCGCCTACCTGATCTTCGACGTCGAGTTGCTGCGGTTTCCGGTCGATGCCCCCGGCGGACGGTAGCCGCCCGCCGCTCCGCACCCTCGACAAGGCACAGATCGCGGCCCTGCCGCTCGGCTGGTTTCCCGGCACGATCCACGTGGCCGATTCGGCCGAGGCGGTCGCCGATGCGCTCGCGGCCTTCGACGGCGTCGGCGTGCTGGGGCTGGACACCGAGACCCGTCCCTCGTTCCGGCGTGGCGAGCGGCATCCGGTTGCCGTCCTGCAGCTCGCCTCCGAGGAACACGCGGTGCTGGTGCAGCTTCGCTGGGCGGGTGTGCCGCCGCCGCTGCGCGCCCTCCTGGAATCGGAATGGATCGTCAAGGCCGCGCAGGCGCCGACCGACGAGTTGCGCGCGCTTCGCAAGCTCTACCGCGTACAGCCCCGCGGAGTGATCGACGTCGGCCGCATCGTGCGCGATGCGGGATTCTCCCCCTCCAGCGTGCGGGGGCAGGCCGCGCACTTTCTGGGCATCCGCATCTCCAAGAGCGCGCAGGTGTCCAACTGGGCCGAACACCGCCTGACACCCGCTCAGCAGCGCTACGCGGCCACCGACGCCTGGGTGTGCCGCCGGAGTTACCTGACGCTTGCAGAGCGCGCCGGCGGAGCGCCGCGGTGAGCGCGTTGCGCTCCCTGGCGGCCGTGTGCCTGGCGGCCGTCACACTCACGTCGTGCGTGGACATCGAGATGCGCTTCGTCATGCGGCGCGACGGCGCCGGCCGCCTGGAGCTCAGCTATCGCGTCCCGCGGGAGGCTGCCACCCTGATGGACCCGGTCGAAGGCGTTCCGGCCGTGCCGCTGCCCATCGACCGGGCGGACTTCGAGGCGTCGCTCGCCGGCGCGGACGGCGTCCGCCTGCGGCGGTTCCGGCGCACGGACCAGGAGGAAGAGGTGCGCATCGAAGCCCGGATCGACTTCGACAGCATCGACGCGCTCCGCGCCGTCCCGGGTTTCGCGGACCTGCCGGTGTCCTTCACGGCCACGGGCGCCGGCGGCGGGGAACTGTCCCAGCGCGTGGTGCCCGCGCGGCCCGCCACCGACGCGCCGGACGAGCGCATGGTGGAGTTCGTGCAGGCCCATGCCGGCGATTCGCGGGTGACGTTCGTGGTGGTCGCGCCCCGCGACATTCAGGCTGCCGACGGGGGGACGATCGACGCCGACCGCCGCACCGCGCGCTTCTCGCGGTCGCTGGCCGACTACCTGACGGAGGCCGGCCCGGTGGATCTGACGGTCCGGTGGTAGGGTTGACGCAAGGGCATGCGATGGGCCATATTACGGGTAACCAGCCGCCTGTCGCGGTACAACCGCCTGATGTTTCCCCTTTAGGCAAGACACCCACTGGAGCTCGGTACGATGGACGTTCTCAAAGACGTGAAGAAGGCGGAGGAAGACGCCGAGAGCATCGAACGGGACTACCGTACCAAAGCCGCCGAGCTGCTTGCCTCCGTGAGCGACAGACTCGACGAACGCCGGCAGGAACTCACGGCGGAGCTCGATGGCGAGCTGGAACGGCGTACCGCGGAGCTCGATCGCCAGTTCCATGCCGAACGGGAAACGATCGTCGCCTCCGGGCGTCAGCAGCGCGAAGCGGCGGAAACCTCCGCGAGCAGCCGCCATGACGCGGCACTGCAGCTCATCCTGAAGCGAATACAGCGGTAGTCCACGCGTGGCCATCGCAGACCTCACCAAGGTGGAGGTCGTCCTGCCGAAGGACGACCTGGACAGCGCTCTGTCCGGACTCGAGCGCTCCGGGCTGCTGCACGTCGACGACATCCACGACGGGCTCGATGAAGAGCTCGCCGAGCATGAAGCGGAGGCGCCCGTGGCGAAGGCCGGCGCGGCAGGCCGTCAGGCCGACATCGACTTCCTGTTGCAGCTCTTCCAGCGCTTCGCACCCGTCAAGAAGGGGTTGCTGGAGGAGTTCTTCGGCTCCCCGCCGCCGCGGACGCGCGACCAGGTCACGCACCTGGTCGAAAGCGTCGACGTGGCCGAGTTGCGCGGCCGGCTCGGCGCGGAGCTCGCCCACTACGAGGAGCTGCTCTCGGAGCAGGCGCTCCTGCGGCAGCGCCGGACCACCCTCGAACCCTGGCAGCCGCTCGGCGTGAGCCTGGCGGATCTGTCCGCCGGTCGCCACACCACACTGCTTCCGGTGCGGATGCCCGGCAGCGCCGACGCCTTGGCCGCTGCCGTCGGCGACGGGGCGCTCGGCCCGTCGGCGGCCTACGCCCCGGTCTCGGCCGGCAAGCGCGACAGCCACGGGGTGCTGGCCGTCCTGAACGAGCATCTCACCGATGCCCAGGACGGCCTGCGCCGGCTGCGCGGCGAAGTGGTCGACCTGCCCGGCGACGACTTGAACCCGGCAGCCGCGCTGCGCGCGACCGACGCCCGCATCGCGGAGATCGACGACCAGCTCACCGAGTTGCGGCGCAGGTTCGTGACCGCTTCGGAGCGTTATCGCGGCGCGATCCTGGCGCACGCCGATGCCGCGTCCGGCAAGCGGGCGGAACAGGACGCACGGCGCCGGCTGTACTACACGAAGCGCGCCGCGGTCCTCACCGGCTGGGTGCGCAGCGAACACGCCGACCCCCTGCGCCTCGTGCTTTCCCAGACCTGCCCGGGGGCGCGGGTGCGATTCTCGGCGCCGGAGACGGCCGATGATCCGCCGGTCGACCTCAACAATCGTTCCTTGATCAGACCCTTCGAATTCCTGATCCGCATGTTCGGCATGCCGAGGTACTTCGGCATCGACCCGACCCCGTTCGTGGCGGTCGCTATGACGCTGTTCTATGCCCTGGCGCTCGGCGACGCCGGCTACGGGTTGCTGCAGGTGTTGCTCTGCCTGTGGCTGATGCGGCGCTACGAGTCGGCCGGCGAGACACGGCTGTTCCTGCGCATGTTCGTGATCACGGGCATCGCCTCGATCGTGGTGGGCGTGCTCACCTGGAGCTTCTTCGGCGCCAGCCCCGGCACCGAAGGGGGCAAGATCCTGGGGATTCTGCCGCTCATCACACCGACGGTGGACATCGTGCCGCTGATGGCCTTCTCCATCGGCGTCGGCGTGGTCTTTCAGCTCGCGTCGATCGTCGCCGGGCTGATCAACGTCTGGAAGTCCGGCCAGCGGCGCGACGCCGTCCTGGAGCAGGGATCGTGGCTGGGGCTTCTGGTCACGCTGCTGCTCTGGATCGCCGTGAAAGCTGCCGGCGCGGCGGCGCTCGATACGCCCGCCACGGTGCTGGTCGCGGCCGCCGCCGCCGTCGTGGTGCTGTTCGGCATCCGCCAGGGCGGCCGCATCGGCCGCGTCCTGGCCGGGATCGTCTCCCTGTACGGGATCGTCGGCTACTACGGCCTGGTGGCGTTCTTCTCGGACGTCCTGTCCTACATGCGACTGGGAATCCTCGCGCTGACCTCGGCTTTCATCGGCCAGGTCGGCAACATCATGGGCGGCCTGTTCTTCGCCGCCGAGGGCGGCGCGGCCATGGTGATCGGCGTGCTCGTCGGCGTGCTCATCATCGTCCTGTTCCACGTTCTGAACCTGGTTCTCAGCATGCTGGGGGCTTTCGTACACTCGCTGCGGTTGAACTACCTGGAGTCCTTCCAGCGGTACTTCGAAGGGGGAGGACGTGCGTTCACCCCCATGCGCGGCGAGGCCAAGCACTATCGAATCATCGACACCATATTGAATCGGTGACCTAAGGAGGCACGGATGGAGATCTCTCTCGGCTTTGCGATCGCCCTGCTCGGCGGGGCCCTGGCCGCCGGTCTGGCGGCATACGGATCGTCGGTGGGCGTCGGCCTGGCCGGCGAGATGGCCGGCGGCGTCATCTCGGAAGATCCCGACCGCTTCGGCCTGATGCTGATCCTGCAGGCGCTGCCGGCGACGCAGGCGATCTACGGACTGGTGGTAGCGATCCTGGTGCTGCTCAAGCTCGAGGCCCTCGGCGGCACCGCCCTGGTCGACCTCGACCTGAAGCGCGGCCTGTGGGTGTTCGCGGCCTGCGTGCCGGCGATGTTCGGCGAGCTCATATCGCCGATCTGGCAGGGAAAGGTGGCGGTCGCGTCGATGGGCGCCGTGGCCAAGAAGCCGGACACCTTCGGGCGCGCGCTGATCCTGCCGGTCATGGTGGAGACCTTCGGCTTGTTCGCGCTGATCGCCACCCTGATCATCCTGCAGGTCGCCATCCCGTCCTTTGTCTGAGATGGCCGGCGACAACCTGGTCGAGCAGATCCTGACCGCGGCGCGCGAGCGCGGCGAGCAGGCGCTGCAGGCGGCGCAGGAGGACTACGACGAACGGTATCGGGCGGGGCTGAACGAGCTCACGCGCACCATCGAGGAGCGGCGCGAGCGCGAGAACCGGCAGGCCGAGGACCGGCTGCGGCAGCGGCTGTCGGGGGCGCGGCTGGAACAGAACAAGCAACTCGTGTCCCTGCGCCGGCGGCTGATCGACGACCTCTACGGCGACGCGTGGGAGCAGGTGAGCTCCGGGGACGCCTACCGCGCCTACCTGGAAGGGCAGCTCCGCGAGCATGCCAGGCCCGGCGACCGGCTGGTCGTATCGCAGCGCGAGGCGGACCGCTTTGCCGGCGAGTTGAGCGGCCTGCTGGCCGATCACGGCGTGTCCCTGGCCGAGGAGCAGGGGAGGTTCCGCGCCGGCTTCATCATCGAGCGCGGCACCATACGCCTCAACTGCACGCTGGATCAGGCGTTCATCGAGCTTCAGGAAGACACCGAGATCGATGCGGCCGAGGTCCTGTTCGGCACGGAATCCGCCGGGAGCGCCTGAGCGAGCGATGCCGCGAACCGAGCGCGACTTCAACTACCTGACCGGCCTCCTGAAGTGCCGGGAACGCGAGCTGGGCGACGAGTCCCTCGCGCGCGAGCTGGTGTCGGCACGCAGCATGGCCGAGGTGGTCGCGGCGCTGCCGCCGGGCCGCTTCGCCCAGGTCGTCGCGGCCGACCCCACGGACGCCGGCATCGAGCGGGCCGCCACCGAGGAGCTGGCGGAGCTCTGGAAGGTCGTGGCCGACTACGCGCCGGTCCCGGAGCTGGCCGATCTGGTGGCCGCCCCGCTCGACCTGCACAATCTCAAGACGGCGCTGCTCGGCCACCTGCGTGGCGAGCAGTCGACCGGCCTGTATCAGCCCACCGCGCTGGTGGACGACGATGTGCTGGCCGAGGTGGGAGAGCTTTCGACCGCCCGCGTGCCCGACCACTACCTGCCCGCCATTCAGGCCGGCCTCGCCGCCTACTACGGCGCTGACCGCTCCCCGCAGGCGCTGGAGCTGGCGATGGACCGCTCGCGCAGCCTGCTGCTGGTCGACATCGCCGCGCGGCGGTCGCGCGCGCTGGCCGCGGTACTCGCCGACTGGAGCGACCTGGCCGTGGCCGAGACGATCATGCGCGGCAAGGACGCCGGGCTTCCGTGGCGGGTCGTCCGCTGGGGATCGCACGGACTGCCGGAGCAGGCGCGGCTGCAGGAGCTGTTCGACAGCCCCACGGGCGAGTGGGCGCAGATGCGCGTCTTCGCCCGCCCGCTGCTCACCGCCGCCGCGCAGGCGCTGGGCCAGGGCGCGGGCACGCGGGAGACGATCCTGCGGCTCCAGACCGAGCTCACCACGCGGCTGGGAGCCTCCCGCTACGCGCCGGCGTCGCTGGAGTACGCCTACTACTTCGTACGCCGCAAGCTCAACGATCTGGCCAGCTTCCGCATCGCCTGCCTGGGCGCGCTGCGCGAGCTGTCGAACGAAGCACAGGCCGCCCGCCTGAACCTGGGATTCGGTTGATCATGGCCAGCCCTTCGGAGACGAGCTACAAGATCGCCATGATCGGCGACGCGTCGACCGTGGCGGGCTTCGCGGCCGGCGGCGTGCAGGGCTTCCCGCAGGATCCGGACGATCCTGCGCAGACGCTGTCCGTGCTGACCGAACTGGCGCGGAGCGGAGAGTATGCGATCATCTTCATCACCGAGCAGTTGGCCGAGCCGCTGTTCGACGCCATCGAACGGATAGAGACCGGCGCGGTGCCGGCGATCATCATCGTCCCCGATCAGTCGGGGACCCGCGGCATCGGCTACGAGCGCATCCGCCATGCCGTCGAACGGGCGATCGGCATCGATCTGCTCGGCGCGAGCTGACACAGCACAACGAGAGGGAGAAGCAGGAAATGGCTGGGATCATCACGCGGGTTTCGGGCCCACTGGTGCAGGCGCAAGGCCTGGACAACCCGATCATGTACGAGGTGGTCAAGGTCGGCGACGCGGGCCTGTTCGGCGAGATCATCGGCATCGAAGGCGACAGCGTGTCGATTCAGGTCTACGAGGAGACCGGCGGCATCGGCCCGGGCGAGGAAGTGGCCAGCACCGGCACGCAGCTCTCGGTCGAGCTCGGCCCCGGCCTTATCGAGCAGATCTACGACGGCATCCAGCGCCCGCTGGACGTGATCGCCGGCGACCACGGCGAGTTCATCGCGCGCGGCATCGAGGCGCCCCCGATCGATCAGCAACGCATCTGGGAATTCAACGCAACCGCCGACTCAGGCGAGCAGGTGACCGCCGGGCAGCGGCTCGGCTGGGTTCAGGAGACGGAGATCGTCAAGCACTGGATCATGGTGCCTCCCGGCATGTCCGGCACGCTCAGCGGCCTGCGCTCCGGCTCGTTCACGGTCAAGGACGTGATCGGCACGCTGACCGACGAGCTGGGCGCCACCCACGAGCTGCGCCTCGCGCACCGCTGGCCGGTCCGCATCGGACGGCCATACCGGCGCAAGGTCAACCCCGACACGCCGCTGGTCACCGGACAGCGGGTGGTCGACACCTTCTTCCCGCTGGCCAAGGGCGGCACCGCCTGCGTGCCCGGGCCGTTCGGCTCCGGCAAGACGGTCGTCCAGCACCAGCTCTCCAAGTGGGCGGACGCCGACATCATCGTCTACGTGGGCTGCGGCGAGCGCGGCAACGAAATGACCGACGTCCTGCTGGAGTTCCCGGAGCTGACCGACCCGAAGTCGGGGCGCCCGCTCATGGAGCGCACCGTGCTGATCGCCAATACCTCCAACATGCCGGTCGCCGCCCGCGAGGCGTCGGTCTTCACCGGCATCACGCTGGCCGAGTACTTCCGCGACATGGGCTACGACGTGGCCCTGATGGCCGACTCCACGTCGCGCTGGGCGGAGGCCATGCGCGAGATCTCCGGCCGCCTGGAGGAGATGCCGGGCGAGGAGGGGTATCCGGCCTACCTGTCGTCGCGGATCGCCGAGTTCTACGAGCGCGCCGGCAAGGTGATCCCGATGGGATCGGAGGAGCTCTGCTCGCTGTCGGTCATCGGCGCCGTGTCGCCGCCGGGCGGCGACCTGTCCGACCCGGTCGTGCAGGGCACCCTGCGCGAGGTCCGCGTGTTCTGGTCGCTGGAGGCGCGGCTGGCCTACGCCCGGCACTTTCCGTCGGTCGACTGGCTGACGTCCTATTCGCTGTACTCCGACGCGATGGGCCGCTTCTACGACACGGAAGTGTCGCCCGCGTTCCTGTCCGACCGCGCCGAGGCGCTGCGCCTGTTGCAGGAGGAATCGGACCTGCAGGAGATCGTGCGGCTGGTCGGCATCGACTCCGTGTCCCACCAGGACCGGCTGGTGCTGGAGACGGCGCGGTCGCTGCGCGAGGACTTCCTGCAGCAGAACGCCTTTCACGACGTGGACACCTACGCGTCGCTGGACAAGCAGCGCCTGATGCTGCGCACCATCCTGTGCTATCACGAGCACGGCCTGGAGGCGCTGGACCGTGGCGTCGACGTCAACGCCGTCGCCGAACGTCCGATCCGTGAGAGGATCGGGCGCATGAAGTTCGTCCCGGAGCAGGAGCGCGAGTCGCTCGACGAGCTTCAGGAAGAAATCAAGCAGGACATCGCGTCGCTCGGCGCCGGTTCCGCGACCGGGGCAGAGCTGGCGGCGACCGGGGGGGCCAGATGATCCGCGAGTACCGTACCGTCGAAGGGCTGGAAGGCCCGTTGCTGATCGTCGACAAGATAGAGGACGTCAAGTTCGGCGAATTGGCCGAAGTCGAGCTTGCCGACGGCAGCATTCGCCGCGGCCAGGTGCTGGAGGCATCCACGGGCCGCGCCCTGGTGCAGCTCTTCGAATCGTCGCAGGGCATCGGCACCGGCGAGGCGACCGTGCGTTTCCTGGGCAAGAGCATGCGCGTGCGCGTCACGCGCGAGATGCTGGGCCGCATTCTCAACGGCATCGGTGAGCCGATCGACGACTCGGGAGAGATCGTGCCGGAGGCGTTCCGGGACATCTCCGGGTCGCCGATCAATCCGTTCAGCCGCGACTTTCCGTCGGAGTTCATCCAGACCGGCATCTCCGCCATCGACGGCAACTTCACGCTGGTGCGCGGCCAGAAGCTGCCGATCTTCTCCGGCTCCGGCCTGCCGCACTCGCAGCTCGCCGCGCAGATCGCCCGCCAGGCACGCACGCTGGGCGACTCGGGCGACTTCGCGGTCGTGTTCGCGGCCATGGGAATCACCTTCGAGGAAGCCAACTTCTTCCGCGACGACTTCGAGCGCACCGGCGCCATCGAGCGGGCGGTCCTGTTCATCAACCTGGCCGACGACCCGGTGGTCGAGCGCATCTCCATCCCGCGCGTGGCACTGACCACGGCCGAGTACCTGGCGTTCGAGCACGACATGCACGTGCTGGTCATCCTCACCGACATGACCAACTACTGCGAGGCACTGCGCGAGGTGTCGGCGGCCCGCAAGGAAGTGCCGGGGCGCCGCGGTTATCCCGGCTACATGTACACGGACCTGTCGCAGATCTACGAGCGCGCCGGCCGCATCAAGGGCAAGCACGGCTCGATCACGCAGTTCCCGATCCTGACCATGCCGGAGGACGACCGCACCCATCCGATCCCGGACCTGACCGGATACATCACCGAGGGTCAGATCTTCCTGGACCGGGCGATCTACCGGAAGGGCATCCTGCCGCCGATCAACGTGTCGCCGTCGCTGTCCCGGCTCATGCAGAAGGGGATAGGCGAGGGCAAGACGCGCGAGGACCATCAGGACGTCGCCAACCAGCTCTTCGCCGCCTACGCGCGCGGCAACGAGATGCGCGAGCTGGCCGTGGTGCTGGGCGAGGCGTCTCTGAGCGAGGTCGACCGCCAGTACGTCACCTTCGCCGACCGCTTCGAGCGCGAGTACGTGAACCAGGGCTTCTATGAGAACCGCTCGATCGAAGACACGCTCCGGATCGGCTGGCGCCTGCTCAGCCTGCTGCCGCGCGGCGAGTTGAAGCGCGTCGACACCGAGTACCTCGAGAAGTACCTGGACGCCGATCAGCCCGAGCCCACGGCGGCAAGCGCGTAGTTTCGGCAGCGGAGAGCAAGGGAAAGCACAGCCGATGGCGATCGCGGTCAGTCCGAACAGGATGGAGCTCCTGCGCCTGAAGAAGAAGCAGGTGGTGGCGGAGCGCGGCCACAAGCTGCTCAAGGACAAGCTCGAAGGTTTGCTGCAGGACTTCACCGAGATCGTGCGCCGCTACCAGACCCTGCGCCGGGAAGTGGACGCGGAGATCGCCGAGCTGTTCAAGCGCTTCATCATGGCGTCGGCGTCCATGCCGGCTCCGCTCTACCGCGCGGCCCTGGCCTTTCCGGAGTGCGAGGCGCGCCTCGACATGCGCGAGCGCATGATCATGAACGTGCACGTGCCGGTTTTCGACTTCTCCATCGAAGGCAACATGATCTCCTACGGCATCGACGAGACCACCAGCGACCTCGACGACGCCATGGGCGCCCTGCGCGAGACGCTGCAGCGCATGGTCGAGCTGGCCGAGATCGAGAAGACGATCGAGCTGGTCGCCGACGAGATCGAGCGCACGCGGCGCCGTGTGAACGCGCTGGAGTACGTGCTGATCCCTCAGCAGCAGGAGACCATCAAGTACATCAGCGCCAAGCTGCAGGAACTGGAGCGCGGCAACATCAGCCGCCTCATGAAGATCAAGGATCTGGTGGCAATGTGACCGGAACTGCCTTGCAGTTCCGGTCCCTACAATCCCCCGGTCAGTCGCAACGGAGCCCTCGCTCCCGCTCGTACCGCTCGATCCCAAGCGCCAACAACCGCTCGATCAACTCGCCATACGGAATCCCGGACGCCTCCCACAATTTTGGATACATGCTGATACGCGTGAACCCCGGAATCGTATTCAACTCGTTCACCAGCAGCGAACCATCTTCTTGTAGAAAAAAGTCGACACGGGCCATGCCGTCGCAACAGAGGGCTCGGTACGCTGCGAGCGCCATCTCCCGAACCCGCTCGCTCGCCGGCGGCTCCAGCTCGGCCGGAATCACGAGCTCGGCCCCGTCCTCGTCCAGGTACTTCGCCTCGTAGCTGTAGAACTCGTGGTGGGGGATCACCTCGCCCGCGACCGAGGCGATCGGATCGTCGTTGCCCAGCACCGCGCACTCGATCTCGCGCCCGGCGATGGCGCGCTCGATGACGATCTTGGTGTCGTAGGCGAACGCGTCCTCGACCGCCGCGGCAAACGCTGCCGGCTCCGCCACCTTGCGGATGCCGACCGAAGATCCCAGATTGGCCGGCTTCACGAACACCGGCGAGCCCAGGGCGCCTGCGATCGCATCCCAGAGGGTCGTGGACCGCTCGCGTACGCGACCCGGAAATCCGCCACCGGAATGTCGGCGCCGACCAGCAGCCGCTTCATCACGTCCTTGTCCATGCCGACCGCGGCGGCCAGCACGCCGGGCCCCGCGAACGGGATCCCCGCGGTCTTCAGCAACCCCTGCACGGATCCGTCCTCACCGTAGGGCCCGTGCAGCACCGGGAACACCACGTCCAGCGTCTGCAGCGCCGCGGGAGCGGAAATGCTCGGGCGCGCCGGGACGGGAACAGGCTGATCGCCTACCCCGAGGGGGATCTCGTCTCCCCCGGTCGGGACCGCGCCGCGCTCGTCCGCGAGCAGGGTCCGGGCCAGGAACGCGTCCGGGTCCTCGCGGCGCCAAGAGCCGTGCCGGTCGATGCGCAGCACCACCACTTCGTGCGCCGAACGATCGACCGCGTTCAGGACATTGAACGCGGACTGGCGTGAAACGTCGTGTTCTGCGGAGCGGCCGCCGTAGATGATGCCGATGCGGATAGCCGAGTCCTACACCACGAAGCCACCCCTTGTCATGCCGCGCCGCCGTGAACTTGGATGACGATACTGTATATAGTATCAATCAGCGTGAGCCGATCGAGACGCCTGCTGGAGTCGATGCAAGCGAATCCGAAAGGAGATTGGACCCCGAACGATATCAGGAGGCTGGTGCGGGCACACGACCTGAGGCTCCGTCAGCGAGCGACGAGCCATGCCGTGATCACCAATTCGCGCGGCCACCACCTGACGGTGCCCATGCATAAACCGATCAAGCCGGTCTACATCAGGCGGCTGATAGCTCTGATCGAGGAGGCCGAACAGTGAGATTCGAAGACTATCCGATCACCGTCAATCCGATACCCGAAGACGAGGGAGGTGGTTACCTGGTCTCCTTTCCCGATCTTCCCGGTTGCATCGCGGATGGTCAGACGGTCGAAGAAGCCATCTCCGAGGCGCGAGATGCCTGGACAGCATGGATGGCGGCTGAGCTGGAGGACAAGGGCGACGCGCCCCCGTCGAGGACGTACAGCGGCCAGTTCGTTCAGCGTATCCCCAAGAGCCTGCACATGCGATTGGCCAAACGTGCCGAGAGCGAAGGCGTGAGCTTGAACCAGCTTGCCACCACGCTTCTCGCGGAAGGGTTGGCCAAGCGATGAAGTCAGCCCGTGGACGAAAGCGAGATCCCTGGCTCGGTCCGAGTCACCCCGGCGGTCCCATGGTCCTGGTCATCGAGCCAACGCTGAGCTGGAAGGGAGGCGAATTCGCCCCCGTGCGGGTGAAGGCGCTGTTTGCGCGCTGCCAGAACTGTGGCCGGCTCATACCGTGCCGAGCAGCGGCGTGGAGCTGGCACAGGGGTGATCGCACCGATACGGTGTGTACGCGCTGCTATGGCGCCCCTTCATCGATCACCGTCGACAGGGGACACCCACTCTACGACATGCTGGAGCGCGCCTCTCAGGGTGACGCCGACCCGCCCTCAACACCGGATTGACTCGAGCGGGTCGCTCATGACCTCACGGGAGCTGGTCAGCCCTCACGCGGTGACCTTCTCCACCAGCGCGGAGACCGTACGGAAGTTGGCGCGCAACGCCTCCTCGCAGGCGTCCGGATCCTTGCGATCGCGGCCCGGCGGCACGTAGTGACTGGCGACCGACAGGAAGGCCGGGCAGCCGTGCTCGTGCAGGTTGCGCAGCACGGTCTCGTAGTCGGTGTGCCCCTGCCCGATCGGGCAGTAGGTGAAGTCGAGCTCCGGCCCGCAATTGACGCGCAGGTCCTTCATGTGCAGGCCGTGCACGTAGGGTCGGACGTTGCGAAAGCCGGCGGTGGCGGTGTCCGACTCGCCGCAGTTGAGGTTGTCGGCGGGTCCCCACATCACCTTGATGCGCGGGGAAGCCAGCCGCTCGGCGATGCGCCGGAAGTTGCCGGTGGTGTTCGTGTAGTTCCACGGCATCTGCATCAGCACCAGGTTGACGTCGTGGCGCTCGGCCGCCTCCAGCATCAACGTGTACGCCTTCTCCAGCTTGTCCATGTCGGCGCTGCCGATGATGCCGCCGCGCGTTGCCCAGCGCATCGGCCAGGTGGGCGACACGCGGCCCTGCGCTGAGTATTCACCCGGCCAGGCCATGGTGAAGGTGCACACGTCGCGAAACCCGAGCCGGGCGCCGATCTGCATGCCCCGCTCCAGCCGGGCGAAGTGGTCCTTGAACTGTGGATGCTCGGCCATCGTGCCGATCTCCAGGTCGGCCAGGTGCACCTCCTTGAAGACGTTGCCGCCGAACAGCAGGGGCCGCACGCCGTGCGCTTCCAGGCGCTTGCCGAGACGGTCGGCCTGTGCGTCGGTGAGCTCGCCGACCGAGCCGTCGGCGCCCAGCGAGTGAACGAGGATGTGCTCTGCCCCGATCGCCCTCACCCGTTCCAGGGCTCGGTCGAAATCCGGGATCGGCAGCTCGCCGATGAAGATGCCTAACGTGAATGCGTGGGTACCCATGCCACGCATGGAACATCGGGTGGTCACTGCTTCGCAAGCTCCCGTTGCGTCCTGACGCGTTCCCGGCGATCTGCGATGCTCGGCCGCATGAGATACGCGTGGACGTGGCGGATCAAGCCTGACCGGATCGACGAGTACGTGCGCATGCACTCCGAACCGTGGCCGGAGATCATGCGCGAGCACGCCGCGGCCGGCATCAGCGACTACTCCATCTACCGGGACGGCAACCGGTTCTTCTACACCTTCGAATGCGACGACGTCGAGGCGGCGTTCCGCTACCTGGCCGAGTCGGAGGCGTGCCAGCGCTGGAACGCGCTCACCAGCACGATGGTGGAGGGATCGTTCGACTTCGAGGAGGCCGAGCCGATCCGGTTCCTGGAGGAAGTCTTCCGCCTGGAGTAGGCGCCCCGCGGTCCGGCTGTCAGCCGGCGGAGTTCTCGTCCGCCGGGATGCCGAGCTCCCAGCGCAGCGCGCCGTCCAGGGCCGGCTCCAGCCAGCGGAAGCCCAGCTCCGTGAGCCTCGCCGGGCGCACAGTCTGCCCCTTGAGGATGAGCTGGTCGCCCATCTCCCCGAACAGGGCGCGGATGGCCAGCCCCGGCACCGGCGCGAACGCCGGACGCCGCAGCACGGCGGCCAGGGCCTTCGTGAACTCCCGGTTGGTGGCGGCGCGGGGCGCCACCACGTTGATCGGGCCCTGCGCCCGCTCGCTGCATATCAGGAAGTGCAGGACGCCGACCGCGTCATCCAGCCCGATCCAACTGATCGGCTGCCGGCCGCTGCCGACCACGCCGCCCGCGCCGGCCCGGAACACCGGCAACAGCCGCTGCAGCATCCCGGCCCTGGGGCTGAGCACCGGACCAAGGCGGGCGTGCGCGACGCGGATGCCCGCCGCCCGCGCCGGATCGGCTGCCCGCTCCCAGGCGGCCGTCACCTCGGCCAGGAAGCCGTCGCCGGCCGGCGCGGACTCGTCGACCGTGCCGTCCACGTCGCCGTAGTAGCCGACGGCCGAGGCCGACACCAGCACCGCCGGTGGCCGTTCGAGCCCTGCGAGCGCCTTGCAGAGCAGCCCGGTCGAATCGACGCGGCTCGAGCGAATGCTCCTTCTCCGCGCGGCGGTCCAGCGCCCGGCGCCGATGTTTTCGCCCGTGAGGTGGATCACCGCGTCGAAGCCTTCAAGCGCCCCCGCATCGATCCGGCCGGCCGCCGGGTCCCAGGCGATCTCGTCAGGCACCGCCGGCAGACGCCGCACCAGCCGGACCACCTCGTGGCCGCCGGTCTGCAGAAACGGCGTGAGCGCGCCGCCGATCAACCCGGACGCGCCCGTGATCAGCACGCGCAGCGGCCCTGCCGGCGCGGCTGCGTGGCGGTCCAGGTCGCGGCGGAGCCGTTCGTGGCGGAATCGGAAGATGCGCTCCAGCCTCTCCCCCCGCCACGCGCGACCCGGAAGTGCCGAGAGTCCGCCCGGCTCGTACTCGATCCGGTCGGTCAGCTCACAGACCGACTCCCCGGTGGCGCGGAACAGGTGGCGGTGATGCCACGAGCGCCCGGGACCAGCGAGCTGCCGATCCTCGAACGCCACGCCAGGCCGGTAGCCTTCGTGCTGCAGCGTCCAGCGCGCACTGATCGGGCCGACGCGCACGCGCAAGGTGACGCGGTCGCCGTCCCGGATCGTCCCCGTGCGCTCGAGCGTCTCGACCCGCTCGCCCGGCGGCAGCATGCGATCCAGCGCGCCCGGGCGCTCGTGCCAGGCGAAGACGCGCTCGGCGGAGTGGGGGAGCGTGGTGGAACGCTCGTATGTCTCCATGCCCATAACCTACCGGCCGGGCGTCGGCCGGGCCACCACGCGGTGAGCGTGCTCCGGCGATTTGATCTTTTCAGCCCGGTTGCCCATACTTCAGGTCAGAGACTGCGGCCCCTTCGTCTATCGGCTAGGACGCGAGACTCTCATTCTCGAAAGAGGGGTTCGATTCCCCTAGGGGCTATAGGCTGCGGTGCGCATCCCCCTGCGCACGTGAAAGGCCGACCTCACTCGAAGAGGCCGGCCACGATCTCCACCAGGGACTCGAACACGTTGCCGGCCGCCTCGGCCACCCCCTCCAGGAACCCTGGAGCCGTTTCGGCCGCGGCGCCCGCGACCTGTGCCGCGCCCACCGCTCCGAAGAATGCCAGGTCGGGTCCCGTCCAGAGCAGCGCTTCGGCGACCACGTCGGCGCCCTGCCCGTCACTGCGAGCCGCAACGCGGCTGCGCTCCAAGCGCCAGATCGCCTCCAGCTCGTGGTGGTCGAACCACGCCCCCTTGCACTTCGTGCAGATGTCGAGCGTGACGCCGGCGCGCGGCACCTGCAGCATGGGTCGCTCGCACGCCGGACAGGCAAGCTGGGTCTTGGCGCCGCACGCTCCGCAGACGGGGCTGTCGCGGTCCAGGAAGGCGCGGCAGGAGTGGCACTGCGCCCGGTGCTTCCGGTCGCGGACAGGCACGCGGGCACGCAGCGCCTCGGGACGCTGGCGGCGGAGGCGCTGGACCTCGCCCAGCTCGAACCACATGCCGCCGCAGCGGCTGCAGTGGTCGAGGATGAGCGGCTGGCCGGCAGACGTTCCGTGCGCGGCCGATCCGTCGATGCGCACCTTGTCCATCTTGACCCCGAGACAGACCGGGCAGGGCCAGCGGGGTTCGCTCATGGGTCCAGCAGGCTCCTCGCCTGATCCTTCTCGGACGCGTGCGCAACGTCATGGAACACGTACACCAGCACGCCCGACTCGGTGACCTGGAGATCCGCCACCTTTCTCAGCGCGAGCGCATGCAGCGCCTCTTCGGCCGCCGCCGGGGACACCGCCAGCTCTCCGGCCACCTCCACGGCGGTGAGCCGCCCCTGCGTGCCGCCCCGCCAGGCGCAGCACCTCCGCCTCCAGTGTCTCGCGCCGCAACGCCTCCCGCCGCTCGCCGCGGACCGGCCCGGCGCCGAACAACCCGCCGGCACCAAGGTGCCCGGCGATCAGCCAAGCTCCCCCCGCCACCGGCAGACCCGCCCCGATCAGCAGCGCCACGACCGTGGCCAACCCGCCTTGCACGTCCGCCTGCGTGAATCCGAGCAGCACGAACAGCCCCACCGCGATCAGACAGCATCCGCCGATCAGCCTACCCATGTTCCGAACCTTTCCGAGCGTCGCGGGCAGGATACACCGCACTGCCCGCTCCCATCAGCCACAGGCTGCCCTCGGATCACCGGCTCGTGCACGAGGCCCCAGGGTGGGGCGAAGAGGCGGCCGTCAGCGGCCTCCCTTGGCCCTACATGACCTGTTACCAAGAAAAACTGTTGAGGACGCCGCTAGGGTAATCCGCGTGCTTGACCCCACATTCGGGGTGGTTTCGCGACCGTGGCTTCGCCTTCTACGCCGGCTGCTAGTAAGGTACGCCCATCAACGAACCGCACGCCGCCGAAGTGAACACCCTGGATGCCCTGCTTTCCGGGATCGCCGCCGACGCTCCGCTCATCGGCCTGCTCGCCGCCATCGTCGTAACGCTGGCGGTGCTCGCGAAGGGCGCCGACATCCTGGTCGATCAGGCGGTGTCGCTGTCGCGGCGCCTGGGCGTACCGAAGATGCTCATCGGAGCCACCGTGGTCAGCGTCGGCACCACGTTGCCGGAGGCCGCGGTCAGCGTGCTGGCCGCCGTGCAGGGAGCGCCGGGGCTGGCGCTCGGCAACTCCGTCGGGTCGATCATCGCCGACACGGGCCTGATCCTGGGCCTGGCTATCCTGATCGGCCGCGTGCCCACCGAACGGCGCCTGGTGAGCCGCCAGAGCTGGATCCAGGTCTCGAGCGCGGTGCTCCTGGTGCTGGTGTGCGTGCCCTACCTGGCGTTGCGCGGCATGTTCACCGACGGCGGCCGCCTGCCGCAGCCCGTGGGCATCCTCTTCCTGGTGCTGCTCGGCCTGTACCTGTGGCGCTCGATTTCCTGGTCGCGCACCGCACCCGGCGGAGCTTCCGAAGATGCCGCGGACGAGGACGGCGCCGCGGCGCCAACACCGCTCGGCGCGCTGGCGCTGCTCGCGCTGGGCGTGGTGATGGTCGTGGTGGGCGCGAACGTGCTGATCACGGCGGTCGAGGAGTTGGCGACCCGCTTGCAGATTCCCGACGCGATCATCGCCGCCACGCTGGTGGCGTTCGGCACGTCGCTGCCGGAGCTGGTGACCGCGGTCACGGCCGTGCGCAGGGGACATGGCGAGCTTGCCATCGGCAACGTGCTCGGCGCCGACGTGCTCAACGTGCTGTTCGTGAGCGGCGCCGCCGCCGCGGTGACGACGGGCGGACTGGCCGTGCCGCCGCAGTTCTTCTATCTGTTCTTCCCGTCGATGCTGTTCGTGGTGCTGGTGCTGCGGTTCGGCATCAGCCGCACCGGGACGGGCCAGTTCAGCAAGGCGTTCGGCTTCGCGCTGCTCGGCGCCTACCTGGTGACCGTCCTGCTCGGCTACGTGGTTCCGGGCGGCGGCAGCTTGCACGGCTGATCTCCGGGCACCACGGAACCCCGAAGGAGCCCGCCCGCACCATGCAGACTCGGCGGTCGCCGGACCAGGGAGACCAGCGCGGCATGGCGGCCTCGCCGGGGTGGAGCCGTCCCAACATCCTGTGGATCACGACCGACCAGCAGCGCCACGACACGGTGAGCGCGCTCGGGTATGCCCACGCTCACACTCCGTGCCTGGACCGCCTCGTGCAGGAAGGGGCCGCGTTCACGCACGCCTACTGCCAAAGCCCGATCTGCACCCCCAGCCGCGCGAGCTTCATGACCGGCATGTACCCCAGCCGCGTTCGCCAGCGCCGCAACCGCGCGGCGCACTTCCCCGCGCCGTATGCCGGCGAGCCGACGCTGGTAACCCACCGGCTGGCCGCGGCAGGGTACGAGTGCGCCCTGGTCGGCAAACTGGACCTTGCCGGGCACCCGCGGGGCATCGCCGAGAACGACTACGGGTACGGCTTCGTCCGCTACTGTTCGCGGCCGGACCGGCAGGCAGAGGACGGCAGCTCCTATCACGCCTGGCTGCGGGAGCACGGCCACGACCCTTCGGCGCTGCTCGGCCGGGCGGCCGACCGGAAGCACGGAATCACCCCGTTTCTGCCGCCGGCGCCCACGGCGGACAATGTGCCGGTCGAGATGCACCACTCCACGTGGTGCGCCGAGTCGGCGATCGAGTTCATCCGCCGGCCGCACGCGCGGCCGTGGCTGCTGAACCTCAACATCTTCGATCCCCATCCGCCCTACGATCCGCCGTGGGAGTACTACCGGCGTTTCGACGCGGATGCGCTGCCCGATCCTCCGTTCAGGCCGACGGACCTCGCCACCCGGCCCGGACTGGCAGGGGTCGAGTTCCAGACCGTGGCACGGCATCCGGACGAGGACGGCATCCGCAACCTGCGCGCCGCCTACCTGGCGATGATCGAGCTGGCCGACGCGCAGATCGGGCGGGTGCTTGACGCCCTCGACCGATCGGGCCAGCGCGACGACACCGTTGTCGTGCTCACGTCCGATCACGGCGACATGCAGGGCGACCACGGCCTGGTGCGCAAGGGGTGCCGGTTCTACGATGGCCTGGTCCGCGTGCCGCTCATCTGGCGCTGGCCCGGACGCGTGCGAGCCGGCCTGCGCAGCGACGCCCTGGTAGAGCTCACCGACATCGTGCCCACGCTCCTGGACGCGGTGGGGCTGGCTCCGGGCCGCCTCGTCACCGGCCGTACGCTGCTGCCGATTCTGACCGGAGGCGAGCAGGGAAGCCCGCACCGTGACTTCGTCCGAGCCGAGTTCCACGACGCACAGGGCCTCGGCGACGACGGGAGGCGGATGAGCGTCGCCACCATGTTCCGTGACGCGCGCTGGAAGCTGGTCGTATACCACTCGCACGGCGTCGGCGAGCTCTACGACCTGGATGACGATCCCGAGGAGCTCGTCAATCTCTGGGACACCTCGTCGCTGGCGGCGACGAAGGCTCGTCTGCTAGAGGAGAGCTTCGCGTCGACCGTCCTGGGCGGCGATCCGGGCCCGCCCCTGATGGAGGACCCGCGGTCAGGTTGAACACGAACCGATGAAGCGGGTAGTGGTGATCGGCGCGGGCTTCGGCGGGCTGGCGGCCGCGGCGCTGCTGGCCCGGGACGGGTTCGACGTGACCGTCCTGGAGCGCAACGGGCAACCCGGCGGCCGGGCCATGCTCCATCGCGAAGACGGCTTCTCGTTCGACATGGGACCGTCGTGGTACCTGCTGCCGGACGTGTTCGAGCGGTTCTTCGCCCGCTTCGGCAGTGTGCCGACCGATCACTACCGCCTGACGCGGCTGGACCCGGCGTACCGGGTGTTTTTCGGCGACGGGGCGCCCACCGACGTGTCCGCCGACCTGGAGGGCAACCTGACGCTGTTCGAATCTATCGAATCAGGCGCCGCGGAGGCGCTCCGCGGCTACCTGGCGCGCTCCGAGTACCAGTACCGGGTGGCGATGGAGCGCTTCGTGTACCGCGACTACCGCGGCCCGGGCGATATCCTGGATCGGGAACTGCTGGTCCACGGCACGCGCCTGCGGCTGTTCGGCCGCATGGACCGGCTGGTGGCGCGGGCGTTCCGCGACGACCGGCTGCGCAAGCTGTTGACCTACAACCTGGTCTTCCTGGGCTGCTCGCCGAGCCGCGCGCCGGCGCTGTACGCGCTGATGGCGCACGCCGACTTCAACCTGGGCGTGTGGTATCCGGAGGGCGGCATGAACGGCGTGGCGCGCGGCCTGTACCGCCTGGCGCAACGCCAGGGAGCCCGGTTCGTCTTCGAATCGCCGGTCACCGCCATCAGGCTCTCCGGGCGGCGGGCGACCGCCGTCGACTCGGCCTCCGGGAGCTACCCCGCGGACGTGGTGCTGGCCAACGCCGACTACCACCACGTCGAACAGGCGCTGCTCCCGGCGGGGGCGCGCAGCTACTCCGCGCGCTACTGGGCCCGTCGCGTGGTGGCGCCGTCGGCGTGTATCGTCTACCTCGGCTTGGACAGGCGGGTGCCGGCGCTGGCTCACCACAACCTGCTGCTGCAGCACGGGTGGGACGAGCACTTCCGGAGCATCTTCGACCGGCCCGCATGGCCGGTGCGTCCCGCGCTGTACGTCTGCAGGCCGTCGCTGACCGATCCCGCGGTGGCGCCGGAAGGGAGCGAGAACCTGTTCCTGATGATGCCGGCGGCGGCCGGGCTGCGGGACGACGACGACGCGCGCGAGCGCTGCCGGCGGCTGATGCTGCGCGCGCTGGAGACGACGATCGGGGAGGGAATCGAGGACTCGATCCGCGTCTGCCGGGTGTTCACCCACCGCGACTTCACCGCCACCTTCAACGCCTTCCGCGGCACCGCCCTGGGACTGGCGCACACGCTGCGGCAGACGGCCTTTCTGCGCCCGGCGCTGCAAAGCAGACGGGTCGGCAACCTGTTCTTCGCCGGCCAGTACACGACGCCCGGCATCGGCGTGCCGATGACGCTGATCGCCGCCACCATCGCGCGCGACCGCATCGTGGCGGCGGCCGCACGGCAGAACGATGCCTGACCGCCGCCTCACCCGCATCTTCCGCCGCGGCAGCAGGACCTACTTCTTCTCCAGCGTCGCCTTCCCGCCGGCGCTGCGCGACGACGTGTTCGCGCTCTATGCCTTCGTGCGCACCGCCGACAACTTCGTCGACCAGCCGCCCGGCCGGCAGGACGCCGCGGGCTTCGACCGCTTCCGGGAGCGTTACGGGTCGGCGGCCGCCGGCAGCGCGGACGGCGACCCCGTCATCGACTCCTTCGTCGAGCTGGCGGTCCGCAAGCGCTTCCGCGACGAATGGGTGGAGGCGTTCCTGGACGCGATGGCTCAGGATCTGCAGCAGACCGACTACCCGACCGTCGACGACACCGTGGCCTACATGTACGGAAGCGCGGAGGTGATCGGGCTGATGATGGCGGCCATCATGGAGCTGCCGGAGGAGGCGCACGCACCGGCGCGGATGCTCGGACGCGCCATGCAGTACATCAACTTCATCCGCGACATCGCCGAGGACCTGGAGCTGGGCCGCACCTACCTGCCGGCCACGGAGCTGGCCGCCGCCGGACTGCGCAGCCTGGACCCCGAAGAGGCGCACCGCGACGTGCCGGCGTTCCGTCGCTTCGTACGCGCCGAGATCGACCGCTACCTGGGCTGGCAGCGGGCCGCCGATGCCGGTTTCCACTTCATCCCGCGCCGTCCGCGGGTGGCGATCCGCACCGCGTCCGACATGTACCGCTGGACCGCGGATCGCATCCGCGAGGACCCGCTGGTGGTGTACCGGCGCAAGGTCCGGCCGTCGGCGGCCCGCATCCTGGCGACCATCGCCGCGAGTGCGTTGGGCGGCGGGCGTCGATAGACACGTTGCCGGCGGCAGAGAAACCGCCGACATTCCCGGTAGAACCTGTGTACGTCAAGGAAGGTCGTCCCGACCGAACGATGACACCGGCTCCGGCATACCGGGCGTTGGCCGCGGGCGTCCTGTTCAGCGTCGCCTACACGGCCGTCATCTGGCTGCTCGCGGGCCGGCTGGCCGACATCCCCCACGCCGAGGACGCCGGCGCGTCGTGGTACTACTGGAAGCTCATCGACCCCACGCTGGCCAGCAGATTGACCGCCTGGGGGTTTTACCTGTTGCACCAGGTAGCGTTCTGGGCGGTGATCTTCTACGCCCAGCGCACGATCGGGCGCGGCACGCCGCGCTACAGCGGTTCCTTGCGCCTGGCCAACGGCTTGGCCCTGGGTGTCAACGGCTTATTCATCGCCCTGCGCGTGGTGCAGACGCACCTGTGGTACGACGGCCTGGCGCAGGACGTATCCATCTGGAGCTCGCTGGGATCGGTCGCGCTCATGCTGGTCTGGGTGCTGCTGATGGAAAACCCGCGGCGCGGGCTGTTCTTCGGGAAGAAGATCGCCTTCCCGAAGCGGGTCATCTCCGTGGCGCGGCGCTACCACGGCTACTACTTCGCCTGGGCCACCGTCTACACGCTCTGGTACCACCCGACGGAGGCCACCAGCGGCCACCTCATCGGCTTCCTGTACATGTTCCTGCTGCTGCTGCAGGGCAGCCTGTTCTTCACCCGCGCGCACGTGAACCGGTGGTGGACGCTCTTCCTGGAGGTGTCGGTGCTGGCGCACGGGACGCTGGTGGCGATCATGCAGGGCGAGGGCATGTGGCCGATGTTCGCCTTCGGCTTCGGCGGGATCTTCGTGATCACGCAGATGCACGGGCTGCGCTGGCCACGCTGGGTGCGCGGGCTGGTGCTGGCCGCCTACGTCGCGGGCGTGCTGGCCGTGTACGGCGCGCTGGGATGGGAACGGCTCGCCGAGGTGGTGCGCATCCCGTTCATCGACTACGCGGGGGTGTTCGTGCTGGCCGGCCTGATCGGCGGCGTGCTGGGCGTGATCCGTCTGATCCGGCCCACGGCGGGAGAGGGCACGGCCGCGGTTCCGAACCGCGAGCGGCAGGGTGCCTGAGGCACCGTGTGCCTGAGGCAGCACCGCCCGCCGACGGATGCCGATTGGAGGTGGCGGGAATCGAACCCGCGTCCTGAAAGGCACCGCGCAGGCTTCTACAGGTTTGTCCGGCGCTTCATTGTCGATGTGGACGTGAGGCCGCCGGCCGCCGCGTCCCATCCAATCCCGCTGTAGTGTCCCCGACGGCCCGCGGGCCTGCCGTCAGGTGAGCCCTGATTTGCAACAGGGTGGCGGTCGCTCAGAGCTGCGCTCCCGAAACCCCGTGGCTGCTACTTTAGGCAGCCAGTGCCAGGTTGTTGTTGGCAGTTAAAAAAAGGTGCCATGTTTTAGGAGAATGGCTCTCCACCTGCAACCTGCGAGACGTTCTTCCAGTCGAGCCCTGTGCACCCCCGTCGTGCGCCGTTTCGGTCAGTGGCGAGTTCGCGTCCGCAAGGCACGCTGCGCCTCGCGCTCGTCGTCCCGGCGCCGTATGTCTTGGCGCTTGTCCACGTCGCGCTTGCCCCGGCAGAGGGCCAGCTCGACCTTGACCAAGCCACGCACAGTGTAGAAGCGCAGCGGGACCAGGGTCAATCCACGTTCGGACACGCGCCGGCGGAGAGCGATGATCTCCTTCTTGTGGGCGAGCAGCCGCCGCGGACGATCCGGCTCGTGGTTGTAACGGTTGCCGTGCTCGTAGTGCGAGATGTGCAGTCCATGCAGCCACAGCTCGCCGTTCTCCACGCGCCCGTGCGCGTCCGCGAAGGCGAACCGCCCGGCGCGCATCGACTTGACCTCGGTGCCGGAAAGGACCACGCCCACCTCCAGCCGCTCGACAGGTTGGTACCGGTGCAATGCACGCCGGTTGGTCGCCAGCGTGCGCGGGCCGGCCTGCTCAGCCATCGGGCGCGTCCGGCAGGGCGATGACGACCCGAAACCCCAGGTACGGGGTCGCCCACGCCGGCTCCTGCGCTCCGCGCGAGTAGACGCGGATCAGGTCACGCTCGCTCGCCCAGGAGCCGCCGCGTACGACCCGCTCCGCGCCGGCGCGCGGCTGTCCGGCGAACGGCTGCACCGGATCGTCCCCCGTCCACAGCAGATAGGAGGCCGGCGCGTACCACGTGGCCGTCCACTCCCAGACATTGCCGAGCAGGTCGCGAAGTCCGTAGCCGTTCGGCTCGGACACCGGGGCGGGGCCGGGCCCGTGGACCTGTGTGCCACCGACCCGGGTCCGCGCGAGCCGCGCGCCGCCCGTGCCCGAACCGTTGGGATAGGGCTGGGCCGACAGGCCTCCCCGCGCCGCCCACTCCCACTCGGCTTCGGTGGGCAGGCGCACGATCATGTCTCCGTACGGCCAGGCGCCATCCGACGAAGCGCGCGCGGCGAGCCAGGCAGCGAACGCGGCCGCAGCGTGGTGGGACACGTGCGTGACCGGTTGATCGAGGGTTCCGGGCGCCGGAGTTCCGTCGGACCACGATGCCAGATAGGTCGGTTCGGCCAGCCCTTCTCTCACCAGCCCGGGGGCAGCCTGCGGCGACCAGCGCGGCACGTCGGCCACGAACCGAGCGAACTGACGATTGGTGATCTCGGTCTCCGCCATCAGGAACGGCCCGACCGCGCGCAGGTGCGGCTGATGGTCGTGCGCCGCGTCCGCGCGCACGCCGCGGTCCACGTCATCCCCCATGAGCAGCGTCCCGCCGGGGACCGGCCGGAAGCGTATGCCGCCGATCGTCACGGCGTCCTGCGGCGCCGCCGGATCGGCGGAAAGGTGGGAGGCAACGGCACGCCGGTAGTGCTCACCACGCTCGTGGTACCAGCGCTGCGCCGCCACCCGCGGCCTGAGATCACTCGGAACGGCGGCGGCGAGCCACAGCGGCACGCCCGAGTAGTCGCGATCCAGTTGCAACATCCGGTCGAACACGCCGCGCGCGGCCTGTGGCGTCACCGGCCCGCCGCCGGCGGCCGCGGTTGCCGCGGCGCGCACCAGCGCGCCGAGCGCCTGACGGCGGTCCACGAACGGCACGACATCCCGCAGAAACGCGTATTGAGCGGACGGTTCGGCTCGCGCCAGGACGCGTCCCGCGTCCTCGATGATTCCGGTCACGTGCGATGCGCCGCCGAACTCCGCGACGCTTCGACGCGCCACGCCGGCCGCGTCCACCAGCTCCAGGTCGGCGTGAGCGGACGCGCGGTTGCGAACGATCAACGTGCCGATGACTCGCGGCGCCACGTCGACCTGCAGCCGTGCCGCGGCGAAGCCGGCGCGCGTGAGCTCCAGGTCGTGGGTCCCCGGACCGGCGTGCACCGACAGCGGCGTGGTGCCCACGAAGCGGCCGTCCAGCCACACGGTCACGTTCGGTGGGGTGGCGGTGACCGCGATACGGCCGCCGGGAGCGCGCAGTCCGGGATACGCAAGCACCAGGAACAGCGCCAGCAGCAGGATCAGCGCGTAGATGCCGGTGAGGTACGCGCCCGGCGACATCCCCAGGAACCGGCGCAGGCGGACCTGGGAGGCGCGTTCGAGGTCCGTGGTCCCGGGGGCGGCAACGCGCGCGTCCGGCGGCCGCCGATCCCGTTTCATCGTGACACGGGCCGAACGTCCGGCAGGGAGCGGTGCTTCTCCGGGTTGCGCGATGTGCGGTACGGAACCGCCCTCATGGGCCACCGTGCGGTTCTTGTGAGGTTCACCATCGAGCGGAATGCGCCCTCAGGATGGAGCGGCGCCGCTCGCGGTGTCAAAGCACGCCGCCAGACGCATGCCACCGGACGCGGCTTGCCCGCGCCACCGGCGGCAAGTAGGCTCGCCGCCGTGGCCGCTGCACAGGCTCGCTCCGGACGCGTGGGCTCCGGGTGGCAGAAATGGAGCGCGGCGCTGCAGCGCGGCACCGAGCGGCTGCTTACCGGCCGCCGCCGCAGGAAACTGCGCCGCCGGGAGCGTCATCGCCGCCGCAATCCCGTAGTCGACTGGCTGGACGCGATCGGCTCGGCGGTGCTCATCGTCCTGGTCATCAACCAGTTCCTGTTTCAGGCCTACAAGATCCCCTCGCAGTCGATGCGCCCCACCCTGGAGATCAGCGACCGCATCTTCGTGAACAAGCTCGTCTACGGGCCCGAGCTGGTGCCGGGGCAGGTCAAGCTTCCCGGTCCCCGGCGCCCCGCGCGCGGCGAGGTGGTCATCTTCGAGAATCCCACCTACGAGCCGATCGGGCCGCTCAAGGACATCTTGAAGCGCATCATCTACATGCTGACGCTGTCGATGGTCGACATCGACCGCGACCAGTACGGCAACGCCAAGCCTCACATTCTCATCAAGCGCGCGATCGGCGTGGGCGGGGACCGCATCCGCCTGCGCCGGGGCGAGGTGCAGGTGCTGCTTCCGGGAGCCGACGGATGGAGCGACGAAGCAACGTTGCAGGCTGCTTTCGGACTCGACTACCCGACGCGGCGCAGCCCGATCCTGATCGACTACGACATCCTGCAGGCCGGCGTGACGGCAGAGACCAGGCTGGAGGAGGGGTTGCCCCTGAACGAGCAGGAGCGCGTCGACCTGAACCGCTGGAAGCGACGCGACGGGATGGCGGACCCGGTGTTCAGGGACCAGTGGCGGCTGCGCACGAAGGCGGAGATGGACCCGACCGACCGCAATTCCGCCCGGCAGTGGCAGCTCCGGGAGCGGGGCTGGGTGGTGCCGGCCGGCACGGTGTTTCCGCTCGGCGACAATCGGGACGAGTCGAGGGACGGCCGCTACTTCGGACCGGTGACGCTCCGGCGGGTGCTCGGCAAGGCGATGTTCCACTACTGGCCGCCGACCCGCTGGGCGGCGATCCGCTAAGGAGTCGGTCGGATGTGGCGCGTCAGCGGCATATCCGACGGAGTCCGTCGCGGAAGGTGGGATGGGCCAATAGCGGAGCCGGTCGCCGCGCGCCGTCCTCGGCAGGCGACGAAATTGGGGCGGTAGCTCGGCCATCGTCTGCAAGCACCGTCCGATTTGACCGCGATCGGCTCCGATTGGTAGCCTTGGCTCCGGGAAGGGGATGTCAGGACACAGCAAGTGGCACTCGATACGCCACAAGAAAGGCGCCGCGGACGCGAAGCGCGGCAAGCTCTTCGCCAAGCTCATCAAGGAAGTGACGGTCGCCGCGCGTCTGGGAGGTTCCGACGACGGGGCGAACCCGCGGCTGCGGCAGGCAGTGCTGAAGGCGCGCGCGGCCAACATGCCCGCCGACAACATCGACCGTGCGATCAAGAAGGGCGCCGGGGAGGCAGGCGGCAGCGAGTTCCACGAGTTGCTGTACGAGGCGTACGGTCCCGGCGGCGTGGCCATGCTGATCGAGATCCTCACCGACAACCGGAACCGCAGCGCCGCGGAGGTCCGCAACACCCTGTCCAAGCACGGCGGAAACCTCGGCGACGCAGGCTCCGTGTCCTACCTCTTCAAGCGGCGCGGCGTGGTGGCCGTCGATGGCGAGCAGCACTCCGAAGACCAGGTGATGGAGGTCGCGATCGAATCCGGCGCTCTCGACGTGGTCGCCGACGACGGCATCATCGAAGTCCTGACCGAACCTGCCGATTTCGACGTCGTGCTGCAGTCGATCCAGACGGCGGAGCTGGCCACGACCGGGGCGGAAATCACCTGGGTGGCCGACGCGCCGCTGGAGTTGCCGCCGAAGCCGGCAACGGCCGCGGTACGGCTGATCGAGCTGATCGAGGATCTGGACGACGTGCAGTCGGTGGCCAGCAACCTCGAACTCGGCAACGTCGAGCTCCCGGAGCCCTCACTCGTCGCCGACTGAGCGCAGGGCATCTTCGGCGGCGGTCAGGGCATCTTCGGCGGCAGTCAGGGCACGTTGGCGGTAATCCTGGGCATCGATCCCGGACTGGCCGCCACCGGGTACGGGGTCATCCAGGTCGAGGGCAGCCGCCTGCGCCATCTCGCGCACGGAGCGTTTACCACGGCGCCGGCCCAGGACCGGGGCGGGCGGCTGCTGGCGATTCGCGACGCCCTGGCCGCCGTTCTCGAGCGGTACCGCCCTGACCAGGCCGGCGTGGAGTCGCTGTTCTTCTCCCGTAATGTGCGCTCGGCACTGCCGGTGGCGGAGGCGCGCGGTGTCATCCTGATGTGCCTGGCCGACGCAGGGGTGACCGTCGGCGAACACACGCCGCTGCGCGTCAAGCAGGCCATCCTCGGCCGCGGCAGCGCCGACAAACAGCAGATGACCGCGATGGTGCGGGTTCTGTTTCAGCTCGGACCTGACGAGCCTCTGCCTCACCACGCGGCTGACGCGCTGGCGGTCGCGGTGTGTCATGCTCACTCCTCACCCTTGGACGAGCGAGCACCCGAGTAGATGTACAACAGCCTGACGGGCACGGTCACTTTCAAGGACCGCGAGCGGCTGTACCTGATGCTGGCGGGGGTCGAGTGGGACCTCGCCATCTCCGGCAGCACCGCGGACGCGCTGCCCGAGGCGGGCTCCGAAGCGAAAGTGTTCACTTTTCTGCACCATCGCGAAGACCTCATGAAGCTCTACGGCTTCGCCTCCGCGGCCGAGCGGGAGCTGTTCCTCAAGCTCATGCAGGTCAACGGCGTCGGACCGGGCCTGATCATGCGGATGCTGTCGGCGGCTACCGAGCGCGACATCCGCGCCGCGGTGCAGGCCGGTGACGCCGACGCGCTGGCCCGCGTGCGGGGACTGGGGGCGAGGAGCGCACAGAAGATCATCCTCGCTCTGCGCGGCAAGCTGCTGCCGCCGGCCGAGGTGTCCTCCGGGGTCGAGACCGAGCTGATCGGGGCGCTCACGGGCATGGGCTTCAACCAGCGTCAAGCGGCGCGGGCGGTCGCTGCCGCGATGCAGGAGTCCGAGCGGTCCGGCAGCAGGCAGGATGAGGCGCAGCTGCTGCGCGCGGCCATCCAGATCCTGGGTGCCGGGAGGTGAGCGACCGCATCATGTCGCCCGGAGCGGGGCCGGGCGACGGGGACGAGGTCCGGCTGCGGCCGCGAGCGCTGCACGATTTCATCGGTCAGAAGCAGTTGCGGGAGAATCTGCGCGTGTTCGTCAGCGCTGCCCGCGATCGCGCGGAAGCGCTCGACCACGTGTTCTTCTCCGGACCGCCGGGACTGGGCAAGACCACGCTGGCGGCGATCGTCGCCAATGAGCTGGACGTCGAGTTCCGCAGCACCTCCGCGCCGGCGCTGGAGAAGACCGGGGATCTGGTGGCGATCCTGACCAGCCTGGGCCGCCACCACGTCTTCTTCATCGACGAGATTCATCGCCTTCGGCCGCCGATCGAGGAGTTGCTGTACACGGCGATGGAGGACTACGAGGTGGACGTGGTCATCGGCGAGGGGCCGAGCGCCCGCACCATCAAGATCTCGCTCCCCCGTTTCACGCTGATCGGCGCTACCACCAAGACCGGCCTGGTGTCCGCGCCGCTGTACTCGCGGTTCGGGATCACCGCGCGGCTTGACCTGTATGACCAGGAGGAGCTGGAGCAGATCGTCGAGCGCACGGCCTCGCTGTTGTCCATGGAGATGGCGCCGGACCTGAGGCCGCTGCTGGCGCGGAGCTCCCGCGGCACGCCGCGCGTGGCCATCCGCCTGGTGCGGCGCATGCGGGACTACGCGCAGGTCTGGGGCGACGGTATCCTGACCGGCGCGATCGTCGACCGCGGCCTGCGCGCGCTGGGCATCGACCGGTACGGGCTGGACCGTACCGACCGGGAGATCCTGTCGATCATCATCGAACGCTACGCGGGCGGTCCGGTCGGCGTGGAGACGCTGGCGATCTCCCTGGGGGAGACGACGGACACGGTGGAGGACGTGTACGAGCCGTTTCTCGTGCAGAGCGGGTTCCTGAAGCGCACCGCCCGCGGCCGCGTCGTGACCGATCTTGCCGTTCGCCATGTCGGCGGAGCCGCTGGGAGTCAGGAGGGAACCGGTGCTCGTCCGGGACTTCTCTTTTGAGGTCCCGCCGCAACTCGTCGCGCAGCGGCCGGCGGGGAGGCGCGGGGCCGAGCGGCTCATGGTCGTCGACCGGTCCCGCGCCGACAACCGGCACACGACCATGGCGGCGCTTCCGGAGCTGCTGCCCGCGGGGTCGGTGCTGGTGCTCAACGACTCGCGCGTACGCAAGGCGCGGGTGTTCGGATCCTCCGAGAACGGCGGGGCGGTGGAGCTGGTCTTCCTGGAAGAGATCGGCCCCGGACGCTGGCGGGCGCTGGCGCGCCGGGCGCGGCGCCAGCGGGTAGGCAAGCGCCTGTTCCTGCCTGAGGACGTCAAGGCGCGCATCGCTGCCGTCCACGGCGACCAGCGCGAGCTGGAGCTGGACCCGCCGGTCGGGGAGGACTACTTCGAACGCAACGGCGCGATGCCGCTTCCGCCGTACATCGAGCGTGCGCCAGACGCGCAGGACGACGCCCGCTACCAGACGGTGTACGCACGCGAGTTCGGCTCGGCCGCGGCGCCGACCGCAGGGCTGCACCTGACTCCGGAGCTCCTCCAGACGATCCGGGCGCGCGGAATCGACGTCCAGCGCGTGACCCTGCACGTCGGCGCGGGAACGTTCCAGCCGATCCGCACCGAGCGCCTCGAGGACCACCGCATGCACGCCGAGTCGGCGGTGCTGAGCCGTCCGGCGGCGGCGGCGATCGAGGCGGCGCGGCGCGGCGGCCGCGACGTGATCGCGGTCGGCACCACGGTGGTCCGCGCCCTGGAGTCACGGGCGGCCGCCGCCGGTGACCGCTCCGCAGCGCTGGCGCCCGGCCGGTGGCGCACCGACCTGTTCATCCGGCCCGGCTACCGGTTCCGGGTGGTCACGCGCCTGCTGACCAATCTGCACACGCCGGGATCGACCCTGGTTGCCCTGGTGGCGGCCCTCGCCGGCCGCGAGCGGCTCCTGTCCGCGTACGGGGAGGCGGTGGCGCGTGGCTACCGTTTCTTTTCCTACGGCGACGCCATGCTGATCCTGTAACGGTCGGGCACCCGTAACGGCGGGCACTGTAACGAAACGCGCCGCCGTTGGTCTCATTGGTGATGCCCTCGCGGTGCGCGCCCGGACGGGATCAGTCGAGTCCGAGGACCGGCCACAGCCGGGAGAAGACCTCCTCCGGGCTGCCCGAGCCGTCGACCCGGTGAACCATCACCCCGCGCGCCTGCAACCGATCCAGGGCGTGCCCGTAGGCGGCGAGCACCCGCCGCTGTGTCGCGGCCGCGTCGAATCGCTGCGGGACTCCATCGCGGCCGCGCAACCGTTCCTGGCAGAGCTCGACCGGGCTGGTCAGGAACACCACGACGCCGGGCAGGGGCGAGGCTTCGTTGACCGTCTCGATAAAGTCTGCAGGGACATCCAGACTCTGGTACGCCAGACTGGATGCGATGCTGCGATCGCTGATCACCATGTCTCCGGCAGCGTGGCGATCGAGGATGCCGCCGGCCCCGTGGCAGTGCTCGGCCCGGTCGGCGGCGAACAGCAACGCGAAGGCTCTGCCGGACACCGGTTGGCGCGTCGCCAGCAGCGAGCGGATGAGCTGGCCGATCGGCCCGTCGGTGGGTTCGCGGGTACGGAAGTGGCGCACGCCGCACTCGCGCAGGCGGTCGGCGATCAGTCCCACCTGCGTCGTCGTGCCCGCGCCGTCGAGGCCTTCGACCGCAACGAATCGCGGCAGGATCCGGTTGCCGCCTCGGTCCATCACGCTATGATCTCACCGATCATCATGATCGCACCGATCGCCGTGACACCGACCAGGCACCTCCGCCGTGTCTCCATCCTGGCACTGCTGCTGGTCGCGCTTTCGGTTCCGGGCCAGCCAGTTCCGGGACAGGAGGCGGAAGCGCCCGTGTCCGGGGCGAGTCCCCTGAGTGTGCCCGACATCGTCATCACGGGCGAGGATGCGATCATCATCGTTCCGCCATTGCCGGTTCTGCCCGGCGGCAGCATACCCGTGCCGCGGGTCGAATTGCAGCCGCTACCGTTTCAGCCGCACCCGACCGGGTGCGACGTGAGCGATGCCGCTCCGGTGATCGAACCGGTATGCATCGATCTGTCCGCATTCTCGGACTGGCTGCCATTCTTCCTGGTGCCCGGCGAGCCTCCGATCCCGGCAATGCACGCCTTGGGCATCCTTCATTCCGCGACTCATTCCGAGACGGCACGCGACAACATCAGCGCTCAGAGCACTGGGGGAGACGAGTGATAGAGTTTTTCTTGCGCGGCGGCATATTCCTGTGGCCGATCGGCCTGCTGTCGGTCGCAGCCCTCTACCTGATCATCGAGCGGGCGATCTACTTCCTGCAGTCGCGACCCACTCCGCAGATCCAGCAGGCGCTGACCGCGTTCCTTGGCGGCGAGCCGCCGACGAGCCTGGAGGAGACGCTGGGATCGAGCATCGCGCCGGAAGCGACGCTGGCGCGCGTCGGTCTGGACGCCCAGGGGGCGGACCCGGGCGATGCGCACCGCCGGCTGGAGCGTTCCCTGCTTGAGGTCGTCACCGCCCTGGAGCACAACGTCGCCCCGCTCGGCAGCATCGCCAACGTGGCCACCCTCCTGGGGCTGCTGGGAACGGTGGTCGGCATGATCGCCGCATTCATCGGCATGGGAGGCGTCGCCACGGCGGACATGGGCGGACTGACGCAGGGGATCTCGCAGGCGATGGTCACCACCGCCGCCGGGCTCGGCGTCGCCGTGCCGGCGACGTTCTTTCACCACATGTACGCCAACTACGTGAAGCGGCGCACCGCGGAACTGAACGTCACCACCTCCGAGCTGGAGTCGCTGGTGGTGGCCGTCGGAGACGGTGCGGCCGTCAGCGACGGCGCCGAGCAGGTACGGTGAACCGCCGGGGCGCCATCCGGGTCACCGGCAGCGATCTGGGCGTGTCATCCGCCCTGCCGCTGACGGCGCTCATCGACGTGATCTTCCTGGTGGTCATCTTCTTCATGATCAACGCCGTGTTCGCGGTGACATCGCAAATCCCGGTCGATCTTCCCGACGAACCGGGAGACGCCACGTCCGGCAGCCGCGCCATCATGGTCACCATCGACGCCGCCGGGCTGATCTACGTGGACGAAGAGCCGTTCTACGAGGAGGAGTTGGTCGAGGTGCTGCGCGAGAAGCACGAGAGCGACCCCGATCTCGCCGTCTACGTCAACGCCGACGCCACGCTTCCGTACCAGGTCCTGGTCGACGTGCTCGGCGCGGTCCGAGACGCTGGAATCGGCGCGCTGTCACTGTTGACCGACCCCGAATCCGCGTGAGAGGCCAGCGCCGGCCGGCGTCGCTCGCCGTGTCGGTGGCCGTTCACGTCATCCTGCTGATCGTCGCGTCGCGCCTGTCGGCGCCGACGCCGCCCGTCGTTACGCCGATCGCCGTGCAGATCGTCGTCGAGTCGCCGGGAGACAGCGCGCCGGCCGGAAGTCCGGAGCCCGCGGAGGAAGCGGAGCCGGAGCCCCAATCGGCCGCGGCGCCGGAACCCGCGGAGCCGGAACCAGAGCCCGAGCCCGAACCCGAACCGGAAGAACCTGAGCCCGAACCGGAGCCTGAGCCCCAGCCGGAACCGGAGCCCGAGCCGGAGCCGGAACCAGAGCCCGAACCTGAGCCCCAGCCGGAACCAGAGCCAGAGCCTGAACCCGAACCAGAGCCTGAGCCGGAGCCCCAGCCGGAACCAGAGCCAGAGCCTGAACCCGAACCTGAGCCTGAACCCGAACCGCCGCCGGAGCCGGAACCCGCCGAACCGGAGCCGACAGAGGAACCGGAGCCCGAACCAGCGCCGGAACCCGAACCGGAACCGGAGCCGCCACCGGAGCCAAAGGTCGACCTGGCCAAGCTGGCCCGGGAAGCGGCCGCCAAGGCCGCCGCGGATCTCATCCAGACCACGCCGTATCAGGCCCCCGCGGTGCCCAAGCCGGACGCGGACACCGGGCCGGCGTGGACCTCGGACCTGACCGTGCCCGGTCCCACCGAGGACGACACGATCGGTCTGGCCGACGCGGCGCTGAACCGCCCCATCGTGTCGTCGGGGCCGGGCGACGAGGCGGGTGGCGAGACTCAGCGGGCCTGGAAGTGCCCGGAGGTCGTCGGCTACCTGAAGGACGGAAAGTACCCGGAGCGGATGGCGCAGGAAGGAGCCGCTGTCCCCGTGATGGTCCACATGACGGTCAACGCGCGCGGGCTGGTCACCGATGCCTGGATCGAGGAGGACGACGAGTCGGTCTTCCCGTCGATCGACATCGCCGCGCTGGCCGTGGCGCGCGACTGCCGATTCGACGCAAGGCTCGGCGCTGCCGATACGACCTATAGGGTGCCTATCACGTTTGACCCGCGCCGTCGGTGATGAGGGCTCGCGAGCGGCGGCGGCTTCCCCGAGCGGCGATCGTCACGATCGAGATCACCGTGTTCGTCGCCCTGTTCGCGGCCGTCGTGTTCGGCCTGGGCTATGCGCGTGACCGCCTGGACCGGATGGTCGGCCACCTGCGGGAGCAGGTGTCCGTGCAGGTGGCCGACCGGCTCGGAGCGCGCGTGCGGTACGGTACCGTCGCCCCGTCGGCGCTGCGCGCTCTGCAGGTCAACGACCTGGAGCTGCTCGGCGCGTCCGGTGACGTGCTGCTGTCGGCGCGCCGCCTGCGGGTTCACTACTCGCTGCGCACGCTGTTGAGCACGCGCAGCGCGGTCGACGCCGTGAGCCGGGTCGAGTTGACCGGCGTGGTGGCGAACCTGCAGTTGCCGCGCGACCAGGGTCCGGTGTCCGCCGCGCTCGGTGGGGTCGGCGCTGCCGCCGACGGCACCGCGCAGCTCCCGGTCCTGCCGTGGCCTCTGACCATCGCCGATGCGCGCGTCACCGTCACCGCGGGCTTCGACCGCCTGGACCTGCGCGAGCTGTCCCTGCGGCTGGAACCGGACGGCGACGGCGTGCGCATCGTCGACGCGCGCGCCCGTCTGCATGCCGCACTCGCCGGCGTGGCCGGTCACGAAGCGACCCTGGGCACCAGGATCCGCGTCGACGGACGCCTGGGACCGGGGCAGGAAGCCTCGCGGACGACGGTTCGCGTCGGCGACGTGCAGAGCAACCTCGGCACCCTGCCCGCACTCGAGGTGCAGGCCGCGTGGGACGGAAAGACGATCTCCCTGACGGCGCTGCCTGATGACCGCGGTTCGGTGCTCAGGGTGTGGATCGAACCGGAGCGGCGGCTGATCCGCGCCGACCTGCGGGCCGAGCAGCTCCACCCGCTCGGTGTCGTTCAGCCCGCGGGCCCGCTCGGCCACCTGCGTCCCTGGTTCGACACGACCATGAGCGGAACGGCCACGATCATCGCCGGCCCCTCCGGCGTTCTCAGCTACGGCGCCGACGTCGACTTCGTCGCTCCTCCCACTGCGCTCGGCGAGGTGCCGTCGGGGCCCGTGGAAGTGGATCTCACCGTGCAGGGCGACGGGGCCATCGCCACGTTCGCGCCACTCGTGCTGCGTTCGTCCGGCGCCGCCGCCCGCTACGACGGCACGATCGACACCGGCACCGGAGTCGCGGTCGGCCGGCTGGCGGTGACGGGCCTGGATCTGGAGGGCCGGCCGATCGACGCGAGCGCCGAGGTGGAGGCCGACCTGCAGGAGCGGCGGCTGACACTGCAGGAGGGCGTGGCGGCCATCGGCGACGTGGCGGTGACGGAACTGACCGGCCGCATCGTTCTGTCCGGTGCCACGTCCGACGGGGGCGCGGCGACCGCCGCTCCGTCCGTGCAGGTCGATCTGACCGGGATCCCGCCCGACTCACCCGGCGGAACGGCGACGGTGACCGGAGCCGTCACCCTGGGGACACGACCGGCGTTCGCCGGCAGCGTCGAACTGGAGCACATCAACGCAGGCATCCTGTACGGTCTGCTGCGGCCGACGGATGCGGACGATTCGGAGGCACCCGGCCTGGCCGACGGGCTGATCGTCAGCGCGCGGCTGCAGGGATCGGCCGGCCCCGACCTGCTTTCGATGGACGTGCCGGCCGCATCGGTGATGCAGCGGGACGGTCCGTTCCGGGCGCACTTCAGCGCCGTCGCCACGGAGCGGTCGTTGCGGATCGCCGATCTGGAGCTGGTGGTCGGCCAGTCGATTCGCGCCGCCGGCACCGCCGACCTGGATGCCGAACGGCTGTCGTTCTCCGGCAGCATCGAGCTGGACGGCGAGCAGGTGCCTGGCACGTTCCGCCTGGATACCGGTGACGGGGTCACCGTGCGCGGGCCGTGGGGGCTGACGGTGCAGATGTGGCCAGATGAGAAACTGCAGACGGCGGACGTTGTGGCGCGAGTCGCGGCCTCGGAGGCGGGGGAGCCCACGCCGTTCCGAATGAACCTCGACGGGTATCCGATCGCTGCGTTCGGCGAAGACGTTACGGCCGATGCCACGCTTGCCGGAACCGTGCAGCGGCCGTGGGCGTTCCTCGGCAGCCTCGGTCCACGCGGACGCGGTGCAGATGCGCTGACCGCTCTGGACGGCGCCGGGGTCGTGCTGGCCGACTCGCGGCTCGCCGTGGGCGGCCTGACCGTCGGCGACCTCCCGGCCCGGCTGGACCTCGAGTTCGGCTACGACCATGACGTGCTCACCGCAGACCGCATTCGCTTCGCCATCGGCGAGCAGGACGTCACCGGCAGGGGCACTCTGAACGTGACGACGCACGACGGACTCCGCGCCGCCGGGCAGGTGTCGCTGGAGAGCAGGCAGGAACGCTACGAGGCCGCCATCTCGATCGCTCCCGGCCAGCTCGACGTCGACGTCGACGTGAACCTCCTGCGGCTGGATCGCCTCGTGCCCCTGCCGATCCCCGGCACGGCTTCCGGCCGAATTCGGATCACCGGGTCCCTCGCGCAGCCCCTGATCGCCGCGGAGCTGACGTCCCATGACGTCCCTCTCGACAAGGACTACGTGACGCTGGCGCTGCAGAGCACGTATGACGGGCGACGCATCGTCATCGACGACCTTGCGGCCGACTTCCGGGACCACCGGATCCGCGGAGTAGCCGGGAACATCGATACGAGCACCGGCACGGTAGGGTTGGGAGGGCGCTACGAAGGCGAGTACCTGGGGCAACCGCTGTCGCTCGATCTGGCCGTGACCGGGACGGCATCGTTCGCCGCGGGTCCGGCCCCCGAGCGCTCCCTGCCCATGGAAGCAGTCCTGACCATCGCGGCCACCGCGGTGACGGTCGGCGGCCTGAGCAAGCCGTCCTGGGACGCCGCGGTCCGGTGGGAGGGGGATGGGCTCGCCTTCTCGGGCGGCCCTCTTGACGGCCTCTCAGGCAGGATCGCGACGGACGGATCCTTCGCAGTGGAGGCTTCGGCGCCGTTGCCGCTCCAGGGCAGCGCGTCGGGGACGCTGTCCGGCAGCGACTTGTCCGCGGACCTGTCGATCGCGGCGCTGGATCTGACACTCCTCAACACCCTCATTCACACCACGGCGGTGACCGTCCTCGCCGGCTCGGCCGCCGGAACCGTGCGCCTCCACGGCCCGATCAACGACCCCGCCATGCTTGGCACCCTGCAGGCGACCGGCGTGGTCCTGGAGTCGACGCTGATCCCGCAACGCGTCGGACCGCTTGCGTTTCCCGTGGATGCCGCCGACCGGGAGCTCACGGTGGGGGGCACACGCCCGGAACGGGGCGTCGCCCCGGTGGTGGTGAACGGGACGGTGCGGTTCGGGCAGTGGGCGCCGGTCGCCTATGACTTCAGCGTGCAGACCGCGAACGGGGACGGGGTTCCCGTCGACTATCGCTTCGGGCCGATCTCCGTCACAGGCGTCGCCCGGGGCGGCGTGCAGATCACGGGCGATCGGGAGTCCACCCACATCGCGGGCTCCGTCGAGGCCGACCCGGCGCGCGTGTTCATCGACAACGAAGGACGCGGCTCGGCCCCGGCCTGGGAACCGCTGACGGTCGAGCTTGCGGTCACCACCGGCCGTGGCGTCGAGCTGACCTGGCCTTCGGACGACCTGCCGATCCTGGAGGCGCTGGTCGACGTGGGTCAGACCGTTGCGGTCAGCTACGACGGATTCAGCGGCGATTACTCGGTCGTGGGAGACGTGGCGATCCGCCGTGGCGAGCTGTTTTTCTTCAACCGCACCTTCGTACTGCGCGATGGACTGGTCTCATTCGCCGAGGACGGAGGACGCTTCGATCCGATGGTCACGGTCCGGGCCGAGACGCGCGAGCGAAGCCCGGACGACGGCACGCTGTCGATCTACCTGGATGCGGACTCGCCTCTGAGCGCCCTCAGCCCACAGACCGTGCGGCTCAGCTCCCATCCGGCGCGGCCCCTGCCCGAACTGCGCGCGATGCTGGGCGGGCCGTTCGCCGATGGCACGGCGGACGAAGACGTCGACCTGCTGGCTGTGGCCGGCGGCATGGCCACGCAGTTTGGAGTGGTCCGCCCCATGGAGCGGGCGCTGCGCGACTCACTCGGACTCGACCTGTTCAGCATACGCTCGCAGCTCGTGGAAAACCTGCTGCGCACCCCACTTGGCGTCTCCAGCCCCGACCTGCTCGACAACACGGAAATCGTCGTGGGCAAGTATCTTGGCGATGACCTGTTCTTCGAGGCGCTCGTGCGGGTAGAATCCGACACCGTGTCGCCCGTACCCGAGTTGCGCACCGACCTGGAGCTCAGCCTGGAATGGGCGACGCCATTCTTTCTCCTGGAGTGGTCCGTCTTGCCGTCCCTCACCGACCCGTTTCAGACCGGCAGCGCCCTGTCGCTGTCATGGAGCTTCAACTACTGATGCGCACGCGCTCGACGCCCCGGCGCATCATCCGCGCCCTGCCGGCGCTGGCCGTCCTGCTCGCCGCCGTGCCGGGCACCGCGCAGCAGCCGGAGCAGCAGTCCGACCAACAGGCACCCAACTGGTTTCTCGAAAAGCCGATCAGCGCGGTGGAGTTCCTCGGCCTGGACACGGTCGACGAAGGCGATCTCCGGCCGATCGTGGACCCGTACCTGGGGCAACCCTTCGAGTGGGAACTGTATGTCGAGATGGAGGGCGCACTGTACGCGACCGAGCTGTTCGAGGTCCTTGAGGCGGACGCCGAAGAAGGGGACGAGGAGGGATCGACGGTCATCGTAGTCCTGTCCGTGCGGGAGCGGCCCACCATCGACGACATCGTCATCGAGGGCGAGCGCCGGATCCGGGAAGGACAGATACTGAACGTGATGGCGTCCGAAGCGGATACGATCCTGAACTCCGGCCGGCTCGAGGACGATCTGGACGCGATCCGGAGCCTGTACGAGGCGGACGGGTTCGTCAGCGCGCGGGTCGAGGCCACAGTCGTCCCCGACGCGGCCGCCAATCGCGTCACCGTGCGCATCTCCATCACGGAAGGCATCCGCACCACCGTGGTCGCGATCGACTTCGTGGGCAACGAGTTCGCCTCGGCAGGCACCCTGCGGAGCCAGATGGAGACCCGGGAACGGGCACTGCTGCAACGCGGTCTGTTCTCCGAACGCGCCTTTCAGCGGGATCTCGAGAGCCTGATCTCCTACTACCGGAGCAACGGGTACGTGGACGCCTCCATCGACCGGGTCGAGCGCAGCGTCGAGCACGACGCCGAGGGAGACCAGGATCTGATCAGCCTCACCCTGCACGTGAGCGAGGGACGGACGTTCCAGTACGCGGGCACGCGATTCGAGGGCAACAGCGTGTTCACCGACGAAGAGTTGCAAGCGCTCGTGCGCCATCGCCCCGACCGCTCGATCAACCTCGATACCGTCGAAGCCGACTTCGCGCGCGTGCAGGACCTCTATTACGAGAACGGCTACATCTTCAACGGCTTCGATCAGGAGCTGATCCGCGACGACGATCAGGGAACGATCCTGGTGGGGGTCACCATCACCGAGCGCGACGGCGCCCACATCGAGAACATCACCATCGAAGGCAACGTCAAGACGCAGGAACACGTGCTGCGCCGAGAGCTGCCGTTCGAGGTCGGCGACGTGTTCAACCGCACCGAAATCGTCCGCGGCCTGCAGAACCTGTACAACCTGCAGTACTTCACGTCCGTGGAGCCGGGCACGCCCCCCGGCAGCGCACCGGGCCTGATGGACGTGCAGATCACCGTGGAAGAGGGCACGACCGCGGACATCGGCTTCGGAGCCACCTTTTCCGGCGGCGACTTCCCGCTCTCGGGCTTCGTGCGCTGGTCCGAGCGGAACTTCAGCGGACTTGGGCAGACGGTCAGCGTTGACCTGTCGGCGTCTCAGCTCCGTCAGGCGCTGTCGCTGGGCTTCCGCGAGCCCTGGCTCCTCGGTCAACCGTGGTCCGCGGGGATCACCCTGGGCGGCGAGCATTCCGTGGTCCGCGGCGTCGCGCAGGACATCCTCCACCCGGTGTTCACCGACGCCGAGTCGGAGCAGGCCGTGCCCGACCCCTACGTCTCCAAGGACGACTACAGCTCCGGCACGTTGATCCCGGACCAGTACACCATGCAGTACGACACGTTCGCGATCTCGGCGGAGGTCTCCAGCGGCTACCGGTTCGACACCCTGCTCGGCCGCGTCATCGTGCGTGGCGGATTCGGCTCCAGCCTCGAGTTCCTGGTCTACGACCCGCAGGTCAACCGGCCCTTCGACCAGACGATCCGCGACCAGTTCGAGCGCTGGAGCGTGGTCAACAGCCTCTGGACGGGCGTGGCATGGGACCGGCGCGACTTCTTCCTGAATCCCACCGCCGGGACGCTGCTGAGCCAGCGCGTCACTCTGACCGGCGGGCCGCTGTCCGGCGACCGGCACTTCATCGTCCTCGACAGCCAGGCCGAAGCCTTCGCCACGCTGTTCGAGCTACCGGTGTCCGACGTGTTCGACCTGAGAGTCGTGCTCGCCGGCCACACCGGCTTCTCCGTGATCCTTCCCCAACTCCGCAGTTGCAGCGCCGTCAACGACGGCGATCCGGGACTGTGCTGGGACCAGGTTCTGGGCCAGGAAGACCTGCTGATCATCGATGGAACCAGCGTGGGCCGGGGGTGGGAGCCGGTGCTCGACGGCGAGGCGCTGTGGGACAACAAGCTGGAGTTGCGGGTGCCGATCGATCCCCAGATCATCTGGGGCGTCGCGTTCCTGGACGCCGCCCTGCTGTGGGATGACCGCGGTGCCATCGGCAACACGTCGCTCGACGACGTTCACTTCAGCGCCGGCTTCGGCCTTCGCTTCGCGGTGCCGCAATTGCCGTTGCGGCTCTACCTCGCCAAGCCGTTCGCGTTCCAGGACGGCCGGCTCGGTGACCCGCCCGGCACCCAGAGCAGCGGCCCGCTGGGCGGCATGAATCTCGTCCTGGGACTCGGCGGCGACACGTTCTGAGGCAGGTTCCCGGCGGTCCCCCGGCGGGCGTCGCCATGCTGGCCGGAGCGGCTCGGATGATGATGCGCAAACGGCGAGGACCGCTGCCCGTAGCGGCGTGTGCCCTCGTCGCCGCCCTGCTGGCGCTGCCGGCGCCCGCGACCGCCCAGGAGTTGATCACCCGCATGGGCGTCGTCGATCTCGACAGGGTCGTGCGCGCCTTCTACCTCGACTCGGAAGCGTTCCGGGCCTACCAGGCACGGCGTGCGGAAGTCATCGCCGAGCGAGAGGAGATCGAAGAGGAGATCCACGTCCTGGAGCTGGATCTCATCCGCGCACGGCAGGACGGGAACCGCAGTCTGGCGCTGAGGCTCGAACAGCAGGTCTTCGACATGAAGGATCATCTGTCGCAGTACGTGCGCGTGATGAACGACCGACTGCAACGCATGTACCACGACCTGACGACATCGGACCTGTTCATCGGCGAGCTGGCGGACGCGCTCCGATACGTGGCAGAGGCACTCGGTTACACGACGATCCGCAAGACCGACGGCCTGCTGTACTGGGATACCGACGTCGACCTGACCGACGAGGTCATCGCTGAGCTTGCCCGGCGAGCCGCCCGACGCTAGCGCTCCAATATCGTCGCCGCAGGCTCCGCTATTGGCCCATCCCACCTTTCGCCACCGCCACCGTCGGATATGTCGCTGACGCGTCACATCCGACAGATTCGTAGCGCCCGGGGGCGGCTCCTGGGCGTGGATCTGGGTACGCGGCGTATCGGCCTGGCCCTGTCGGATCCCGCCGGGGTCATCGCCTCTCCGCTGGCGACCTTGCCGGCCACGACCGAAGCGGCGCTGCTCGACGATCTCCTCGGCACCTGCGGCGAACACGAGGTTCGGCTGATCGTGATCGGGCATCCGGTTCGCACCGACGGCACGCCGACGCCGCTCGGCGTGCGCGCCGAACGGCTTGCGGAGAAGTTGACCGCCGGCGGGGTCCCCGCCTGCACGTGGGACGAGCAGTTCACCAGCCGCGCCGCAGCCACCGCGATCGGTCGCCGGCGGCGCCAGGGCGACCGCGGCCGGATAGACCGCATGGCGGCCGCACTCATGCTGCAGGACTACCTCGAGCACGGGTACGCTTGAAGCGGATGAGCGGACGGACCCCCATGATGGGGCAGTATCTGCGTCTGAAGGCGTCGCAGCCGGGTGCGATCCTGTTCTTTCGGCTCGGGGACTTCTACGAGATGTTCGCCGAGGACGCGGAGCAGGCCGCGCCGATCCTGGACATCGCGCTCACGAAACGCAACGGCGTGCCGATGTGCGGCGTTCCCCATCACGCCGCGCAGACCTACCTGACGAAGCTGCTGCGGGCCGGACGCAAGGTGGCTGTCTGCGAGCAGGTCGGGCTTCCCGAGGGCGGGCTGACCGAGCGGCGGGTCGTAGAGGTGGTCACCCCGGGAACGATCGTCGACGAGCGCCTGCTCGACCACGCCAGCAACAACTACCTGGCGGCGCTGGCCGACGGCGGCGCGGCCCTGGCGCTGGCGTGGGCCGATCTTTCCACCGGCGAACTGCGAGCCACCCGCCTGCCGCCCGGCCAGACGGAGCTGTGGCTGCGTGACCACATGCAGCGTCTGGCACCGCGGGAGCTGATCGTCCAGGAGAGCCTGCTGGACGCCGGCTCGCCGGCGGAGCGCGTGCTGGCGGAACGGCCGGACCTGGTGCTCAACCGCTATCCGGACTGGCACTTCGACGCCGAGGGAAACCACGAGATCCTGTGCCGCCAGTTCGGCGTGATCGACCTGCGCTCGTTCGGACTGGGGCGCACCGACGCGGAAGTGCGGGCAGCCGGCGCTCTGGTAGGTTTCATCCGGCAGCACGCCCTGCACGATGCTCCCCACCTCGACGACCTCGTCGTGGAGGCGGTCGACGCACATCTCCGCATCGACGAGCCCACGCAACGCAATCTGGAGCTCACCGCCAATCTCCTCGACGGCGGTCGCGAGCACACCCTGCTCGCGACCCTGGATCGCACGCGGACGGCGGTGGGAGCACGGATGCTGCGCCGGTCGATCCTGGCGCCGTTGCGCGATCGGGACTCGATCGAGCGCCGCCTCGACGACGTGGAAGCGCTGTTCCGCGATCAGGCGCTGCTGTCCCGCCTGCGCGCGGAGCTGGACCGCTTTCGGGATCTCGAGCGGCTGACGGCGCGCAGCTCCCTGGGCCGTTCCGACGCGCGCGAGCTGCTGGCGATCCGCACCTGCCTGCAGTGCGCGCTCTCCATCGCCGAGCTCCTGGCCGACCGCGTTCCCCGGCTGGCCGCGGCACTCCGCGTCCACGACCACGACCTCGGGCCGCTGCTCGAAGCCCTGCTCGAAGCCCTGTGCGACACGCCCGACGGCACGGCGTTCCGGGCCGGACACTCGGCGGACCTGGACCGCCTGCAGGGCGCGGCCGAGGCGGCCGAACGGGAACTTGCGCAGTACACGGACGAGGTGCGGACGGAAACCGGCATCGCGTCGGTGCGGCTGAAGCACAACCGCGTGCTCGGCTATTTCTTTGACATCACCAGACCGAACCTGAGCCGCGTGCCCGGCCACTTCATCCGCAGGCAGAGCCTTGCCAACTCGGAACGCTTCACGACCGAACGGCTCATGGATCTGGACGCCCGCATCGGACGGGCGCAGGCCGACCGTGAGGAGTTGGAGCGGGCGGGCCTCGTCGCGCTGCGGCAACGGGTCGCCGGGCAGTCGGCAGCGCTGCTCCGACGGGCCGCCGCGGTCGCGGAGATCGACCTGGTGCAGTCGCTTGCTTCGGCTGCCACCGAGCTCGGCTACACCCGTCCGGCCTTCGTGGACGAGGACATCCTGGAGATCCGCGGCGGCCGGCATCCGGTGGTGGAGGCAGCCTTGCCGGGCGGGGCCTTCATCCCGAACGGGATCGACCTGGGGACCTCGGAGCGGGTCGTGCTGCTGACGGGACCCAACATGGCCGGCAAGTCCACCTATCTGCGGCAGGCGGCCCTGATCGCAATCATGAGCCACGTCGGTTCGTTCGTGCCCGCCGAGCAGGCCCGCCTCGGGGTCGTCGACGCCGTTTACTGTCGGGTCGGTGCAAGCGACAACATCGCACGCGGGGAATCGACGTTCCTGGTGGAGATGGCCGAAACGGCGCGCATTCTGCGCCTGGCGCGCCCGACCAGCCTGGTGATCATGGATGAGATCGGCCGGGGAACCGGCAGCGACGACGGGCTGGCGATCGCCCGTGCCGTACTGGAGCATCTTCTTGCCACCGTGCACGCCAAGACGCTGTTCGCCACCCACTTCCGGGAACTGACGGCACTGGAGCATCCCCGGCTCGTGAACCGGTCGATGGCCGTCATGGAGCGCGACGGCGACGTCGTGTTCCTGAAGACGGTGGTGGACGGGCCGGCCGACCGCTCGCACGGTATTCACGTCGCGCGCATGGCCGGGATCCCGGGCACCGTCAGCGATCTGGCCGCACGGTATCTCGAAGACTCGCTGGGGGCGGGCCGCGCGCGGCCGACAGGAATCCCCGCGCAGACCGAGGCACCGTCGCAACCGCCTCTGTTCGACGCCCGCGGCCCCGATGGCCGCGAGCCGGTGCGCGGGGCTGCCGTCATCGACGAGTTACTCCGGCTGGACCTGGGCATCCTGCGCCCGATCGACGCGCTCAACCTTCTGCACGAGTGGCAGCGGCGCGTCCGGTGAGCGGCACCGCGGCATGCGGCTCCGCGCTGCGAGCGCTGATCACGCACGCGCTCATGGAACGTTGCCTGGCATGCGGCGCTGCGCTGACGTGCGCCGGCGACTGCCGCGTTCCCGTGTGCGCTGCCTGCCGGTCGCGGCTGGAGGTGATCACGGGACGCCGGTGCCTCACGTGCAGCCGCCAGCTCATGTCGGAGACGAACCGGTGCACGCGGTGCCGGAACCGGGACTACGCGTTCGCGTGCAACACATCGCTTCTCGCCTATACCGGCGCGACCCGGCGCCTGCTGTACCACTACAAGTTCAGGGCGCGAACGCGGCTGGCCGACCTGTTCGCCTGCGCCCTGGACACTGCCGGGCTCGTGCCCGGGGACAGTCACGTCATCCCGGTCCCGGCTCGACCGCGAAGCCCGGTGCACCGGACGTCGACGAGATTCGACCAGACCGGACTGATCGCGCGCAGTCTGCGCCGCCGGACGGGTTGCACCGTCCACAACGCCCTCCGCCGCAACATGGGGCCGCCCCAGAAGCGGCTCGACTACGATGCGCGATCGCGTAACGTCGCCGGCCGCATCCGTCCCGCCACCACCCGGCCGCTGCCGGAGCGGGTCATACTGCTGGACGACGTGTTCACGACGGGAGCGACCGCGCATGAATGTGCTCTGGTGCTGGCGCGCTGCGGGGTGCGGGAAACCCGCGTGGTGACCGTCGCGCTGGGCTGAGCCGCCGCTCCGTACCCCCCGGCCTTGACCGGCTCGCCCAATCCGCTCTACCTTGAGCATGCGACGGGGAACCGCGCGGAGCGGTGATTCTGGCGGGATTGTATCGGTGGGAGTCGATGGGTTCGACTCCTTTTTTATGCCTGAGGCGGTGGCGTGGGTCGCGGGACTCGCGTCGGCCTCGGAGTCCGGATTGTCCGGGGAGGTGAGGTGACAGATTGTCCGGGGAGGTGAGGAACGGCGACGGTCAGTACGGCGCCGGCGGCGATCGCGACGCGGCAGCGGCCGGCTCGCCGTCCGTTGCGGAACCTGCGGCGCGGCAGCACGACGGCCTGCGGTTGAGCGGTTTCGCCGAGCAGGTGCGCTCGGAAGTGGAGCCGGCGGTACGTTCGTACGGCTTTGCCCTGGTGGAGCTGGACGCCGCACGCCTCGCGCGGCGCAGCCTGGTCCGCCTGGTGGTGTACCGGGCCGGCGCGATGACGGTGGACGACTGCGCGGAGCTGGCGCGGGCCGTGCGCTATCGGCTGGCATTGGTGCCCGGCGCCGAAGACGCCCGGCTGGAGGTGAGTACGCCCGGGACCGAGCGCCAGCTCAAGTCGCCGCACGAGTACGCGATCTTCCGCGGGCGGACGGTGGCGGTGCTGGTGGGTGACGACTGGGTGCGGGGCGTCATCCTGTCGGCCGAAGACGGTATAGTAACGCTTCACACCGGCACGGCAGAGCAAGAGATCGAGACAGGACGGATCAGGAAGGGACGGTTGAGCGAAGACATGATTGACCGAAGCAATCACGACGGACCCGGGCACGACGGACCCAAGCACGACGGACTGGGGGACGGGGACCGAAACGATGTCCAGTGAGATGGCGTTGGCGATCCGCCAACTGGTACAGGACCGCGGCATCTCCGAGGACCTGATCGTCAAGACGGTCGAGGACGTGCTGCTCGCAGCCTACAAGCGCCGCTTCGGCACGTCCGAGAACGCCGTCATCCGCTTCAACGATGACGCCACCGATGTCACCATCTATGCGCAGAAGCGCATCGTCGCCGTGGTTGACGACCCGGTCACGGAGATCGGGCTGCAGGACGCGCTGGGTTACGACGATCAGGCGGAGATCGGCGACGAGCTGCTGATCGAGATCAATCCGCGCGACTTCGATCGCGTCTCCATCCAGAGCGCCAAGCAGCGCGCTCGACAGACCCTTCGCGAGATCCAGAAGGACACGCTGTACTCGGAGTATGAGGACAAGGTCGGTGAGATGATCATCGGCTACCACCAGCGCGAGCGGAACGGCGCCATTTTCGTGGACCTGGGCAGGACGGAAGGCATCATGCCGCGAAAGTACCAGAGCCCGCGGGAGGTGTATCGGCCGAACGACCGCATCCGCGCCCTCATCTACGAAGTGGAGAAGACCCCCACCGGCCTGCAGATCATCCTGTCGCGCACGCACACGCAGTTCGTGCGCAAGATCTTCGAGCTCGAGGTGCCGGAGATCTACGATGGCACGATCGAGATCTACAAGATGGTCCGGGAGCCCGGCTACCGAACCAAGATGGCCGTGTACTCCACCCGCGACGACGTGGATCCGGTCGGCGCCTGCGTCGGCATGCGTGGCGCGCGCATCCAGGCGGTTGTCCGGGAGCTGGAAGGCGAGAAGATCGACGTTCTGAAGTATGATCCCGATCCTGCCGTGTTCATCAGGAACGCCCTGCAGCCGGCGGAGGTCGAAGAAGTGATCATCGTGGACGACGCGACACGGCATGCCCTGGCCGTCGTCCACGATGGTCAATTCTCGCTCGCCATCGGCCGCCAGGGACTGAATGTCCGGCTCGCGAACCGCCTGGTGGACTGGAACATCGACGTCAAGACCCGCGCCCAGGTCGCGGACATGGATCTGGGCGGAGAGCAGAAGCGGGAAGCGGCGGCGCTGTTCTCGGAAGACGAGGCGCAGGAGATCGACCGCATCTCGGAGTTGCCGGGAGTTCCCGAACGCATCGCGGCGGCATTGGCCGAGCAGGGCATAGAACGCATCGAGGATCTGGTCGAAATGTCCGATGACCAGCTTGCAGCCACCCGCGGCCTGACCTCCGAGGACATTTCGACGATCCGCAACCTTCTCGACGAGACAGTGGAGATCGTCGAAGAGGACGAGGTGGACCAGGTCGACCAGGTAGAGCAGGGGGACGAAGCTCCGCCGCCCGCCGATCAGGCCGAGGTGACGGTCGCGGAAGCTGCACCTGCCGGCGACGTGGACGAAGAGGTCGGCGGGGCCGACGAGGTCAGCGCGATGGAAGAGGTCGACGCGGTGGAAGAGGTCGACGTGGTGGAAGAGGTCGAGGAGATCACCGCCGTCTCGGAACTGGGGCTCGAGCAGCGCGTCACCGATGCGCTGGCGGCATCCGGAGTCCAGGAGGCCGAAGCTCTCATGTCGATGTCGGAAACCGAGCTCTCCGGCGTGCCCGGTCTCAGCCCGGACGACGTGGCGGGCATACGGCAACTGCTTGAAGAGAACGTGGTGATCATCGAGGAACCGCCGGAAGGCGACGAGTAGGGGGCGGGCAGCAGAGACATGGCGGAGAAGAACGAGAAGGGCGCGCAGAGAACGCCGGAAGACGAAACGGAGAGCAAGCCCAAGCCGAAGGTAACGCTCATAAAGAAGCGGCCCGACCCTCAAGCCGCGAGCGACTCAGAGCCCGCCCGGCCGCCGGTGAAGCGGAAAGTCGTCATCCGCCGGCGTCCGATCGAGCTACCGGCGCGCCCGGCGACACCCCCGCCGCCGCCCGAGTCGCCTGCGCCACCCAAGCCCCAGCCTCGCAAGGAGGAGGTACCGGTGGCGCCGCCGGCGGCCCCCGCCAAGTCCGGCCCGCGCATCGATCCGCTGCATCAGCCGTTTCAGCTTCCCAAGCGCGACCCGCGGCCGGTCACCCAGCGGCCCGACCGGCCGTCGCCGCCTCCCGGATTCCGGCCACCGCGGGGCTTTCGTCCGCCGCAGGGACTGCGTCCGCCCGGCCAGCGGGGAGCTCCAGGTGGGCCGGACCGGCGCACGCCGAACCGGCCGCTCAACTTCCGGCCACCGCAACCGGGGAGAGGACCGGGACGGCCACCGATGGGTCCGGGAGGGGGATCGGGTCCGCCGCCCTCTCCCGGGAGAGGGCCGGGGCGGTCGAGGGGCAAGCCGCGCAGGCGCGGCCAATACTCGCGCGAACGGTTCGAGGAACACGCCGAGAAGCTCGTACAGCAGCGTCGCCGCGAGGACGAAGCGGCGGCCGTGCCGAGCGAGATCGACATCATGGAGCAGGTCACCGTCTCCGAGCTGGCGCGCAAGATGAACCTCAAGGCTTCCAGCCTGATCGCCAAGCTGATGGAGATGGGCAGCATGGTCACCATCAACCAGCAGATCGACTCGGATACCGCAAGCGTGATCGCGGAGCAGTACAACTGCACCGTCAACGTCGTGTCGCTGTACCACGAGACGGTGATCGAATCCGAGAAACCCGGCGACTCCGACGACCAGGCGCGGCCGCCGATCGTGACCATCATGGGCCACGTCGACCACGGCAAGACCAAGTTGATGGACGCCATCCGCGAGGCGAACGTCGCCGACCAGGAGCATGGCGGCATCACCCAGCACATCGGCGCATACGCGGTCTCCATCGACCGCGACTCGTCCACTCAGGGCCGCATCGTGTTCCTGGATACCCCCGGGCACGAAGCGTTCACGAACATGCGCGCCCGAGGAGCCCAGGTGACCGATATCGTGGTGCTGGTGGTCGCGGCAGACGATGGCACGATGCCGCAGACGGTGGAAGCGATATCGCACGCGCGCGAGGCGGAAGTCCCAATCATCGTGGCGGTCAACAAGTGTGACCTGGAGGACGCCAACCCCGAACGGGTGAAGCAGCAGCTTTCCGACCACGAGCTGGTCCCGGAGGAGTGGGGAGGCGACACCCTGTACCGGGAGGTGTCCGCGCTTGCCAAGACCGGGATCGACGAGTTGCTGGAGGCGATCCTTCTGCAGGCAGACCTGCTGGAGCTCCACGCCCCGTACGACGTCCGCGCGGAAGGCCGCGTAATCGAGTCCAAGGTCGACCTGGGCCGCGGCACGGTCGGCACGGTGCTGATCGAACGGGGCACGCTGCGCTCGGGCGACCCGTTCATCGCCGGGGTGTATCCCGGGAAGGTGCGGGCGATGTTCGATGACCTCGGTAATTCGGTGAAGGAAGCCACGCCGTCGCTGCCCGTCGAGATACTGGGCTTCTCCGGGCTGCCGGCGGCAGGCGACCCGTTTCAGGTAACCGCCGACGAGCGCACCGCCCGCACCGTCGGTGACAAGCGGCAGGAGTTGCGCAAGGTGAGGGAGGCCGGATCGGTCAGCCAGATCACCCTCGACAACCTGTACGAGACCATCAAGGAAGGGGAGGTCCAGGAGCTCAAGGTCGTTGCCAAGGGCGACGTGCACGGATCGGTGGAGGCGCTGGTTTCCGCGCTGGAGCGTCTGTCGACGGACGACATCAAGCTCACGGTCATCCACTCCTCGGCAGGGGCGATCAACGAGAACGACGTGATGCTGGCCTCCGCGTCGAACGCGTTGATCATCGGCTTCCACATCCGGCCGACACCGAAGGCGCAGGAACTGGCGGACCAGGAGAAGGTCGAGATTCGCCGCTACGACCTGATCTACGAAGCGGTCGAGGAAATCCGCGATTCCATGGAGGGGATGCTGACGCCCGAGGTGCTCACCGAGTCGGTGGGCGTCGCCGAGGTGCGCGAACTGTTCCGCATCTCCCGCCTCGGCACGATCGCCGGCTGCCACGTTACCTCCGGACACGTGCGACGGAACGCCATGGTCCATGTCGTCCGCGACGGAGCGCAGTTGTACGAAGGGAGAATCCTCACCCTGCGCCGCTTCAAGGAGGACGTCAACGAGGTGGAGGCGGGGTTCGAGTGCGGCATCCGCATCGAGAACTTCAATGATCTCAAGCAGGGCGACAGCATCGAAGCGTTCGAGACGAAAGAGGTGGCCAAGAAGCTCTGAGACCGGAAGCTCCGAGCATCGTCGGCGCCGGTAGGCAGAGCAGGGACGGAGGGGAACATGGCGAACCAGCGGGGCGAGAAGGTCGGCCGACTGCTGCGCGAAGTGTTGGGCGAGATGATCGTGGGCGGACGGCTGGCCGACCCGCGCATCGATCCCCTGCTGAACCTGACGCGGGTCAAGGTTTCCCGGGACCTCAAGCACGCCGTCGTGTTCGTATCCCATCACGGCGAAGCTCCCGTTGTCGGACCTGCCACGGATGCGCTCAACCACGCCGCCGGCTACCTGCAGGCGGAGCTCGCGCGCCGTATCCGCTTGCGGGAAACGCCAAGGCTGCGTTTCGTGGCGGACTCTTCGGTGGCGGACGGTTTTCGCGTACTGCAGAAGATTCGCAACCTCACCTAGAACACGCGGACCGCGAGACGTGCCGGTCAGACGGAATCCGGACGTGGCAGACGTGCCGCAGGGCGGCGGGATGGTCCTTCTGAGCAAGCCCTCCGGCATGACATCCTTCGCGGCGCTCGGGCGCCTGAAACGAGTGCTCGGGACCCGTCGCATCGGCCATACCGGCACCCTGGACCGGTTCGCGTCCGGTCTGCTGATCGCCATGGTCGGCCGGCTGACCCGCATCAGCTGGTTGATTACCGAGTTGCCCAAGCGCTATCGAGCGACCATCCGCCTCGGCGAACAGACGACCACGCTTGATCCGGAGGGGCCGGTCGAGTTGCGAAGGAACCTGCCGACACCCGAAGCGCTGCACGATGCGTTGCCGGGCTTCGTCGGCCGCATACGTCAGGTGCCGCCCGCCTACAGCGCCGTGCACGTCGACGGCGAACGCGCATCACGGCGCGCGCGACGCGGCCTCCCCGTGAAACCACGCGCACGGGACGTGTACGTGGACAGCCTGCGGATCATTGCCATGGACCTGCCCCAGGTGGAGATCGAGGTCGTCTGCGGCAAGGGGACCTACGTGCGTTCCCTTGCCCGTGACCTCGCCTTGGCCACGGGAAGCTGTGGACACCTGACCGCACTGCGCAGGCTCTCGGTGGGTGCTTTCTCGGTGGAGGCCGCCGCGCCGGTCGACGCCGCGGACGAAGGAGACGTCATCCCTCCATCCGGGTTCCTGCACCGCATCGAGAGTCTGGAACTGCGACAGGTGACGCCCGAAGGCGCGCGGCGCGTCCGCGACGGGCAGCCGCCAGAGTCCACGTTCATGGTGGGAGCACCGTCCGGCGAGCGATTCTGTGCGCTCCTCAGCGGCCGGGAGCTGCTCGCCGTCATCGAGCCAGGGGACGACCGGCCCTCCGTGCCGGGCACCGGCTGCACCCGTTCGCGCCCCCGGTACCGCTATCGCTGCGTTCTGGCCGCACGGCCGGACGGCGGCGCGGCGGAAGCCCGCGATCAGCGTGGCGCCACACCCATGACGGAGGTGCCCGGGTGACCGTCGCCGACTGGCAGGGACTGGCCGACCAGCCGCTCGACGACGGCGTGGTGCTCACCATGGGCGTGTTCGACGGCCTCCATCGAGGCCATCGAGCGCTGCTGCAACGCGTGCTCGCGCACGGCGCGGACGCGTCCGCGGTGCTGACCTTCGATCCCCTGCCCAGCTCGGTGCTGTTCGGGACCAGCGAACGACTGATCCTGTCGCGGCGTCAGAAGGAACGCGCACTGGAGCGGATCGGCATCCGCCACCTGATCGTCGTTGACTTTTCCCTCAGGTTCAGTAAACTTACGGGGAAAGAGTTCGTCACCCAGTTGCTGCGCCGCGTCGCCGTTCGCGGCGTCGTGGTTGGGCGAGACTTCCGGTGTGGACGACAACGCGACACCGATACCGAACAGCTCCATCGACTGTTGCACCGGCACGGAGTAGGGTTGGAAGTGGTGAATCTGGTCCGCGAGGAGTCGCAAAACGCGGACGCACAAGGCACTCAAGACGGACGGGGCACTCAGGGCGGACGGGGCAGCGACGGAGCGAAAGTGAGCAGCAGCGGCATACGGCAGGCGATCGACAGCGGAGACTTCCCCGTGGTACGGTCCATGCTCGGAGGGGACTATGAACTGGATGTCGAGCACGTCTCGCCCGACTGCACGGGGGACGGCTTGGTTTTTCCGGCCTCGTCGTTGACACAGCTCCTGCCCCGACCGGGCCGCTATTCGGGGTTCGCCCGCAGCGCATCGGGTAGCAGCGTATCGAGTGGTTGGGACGCCCTGATCGCGGTGGAATACGACCGGATAATCGTTCACAGGGCGGTCGTTCACGGAGCGATTGGCCCCTTGAGCGGAATTTGTTTTGCACGACGGGAATCCTGACGAATCAGGCGAACGGGCCGGATTGACGCAGGATAACATCGAGGCAGGATAGCATTGAGGACAGGATGGGATTGACCAAGGAAGAGAAAACGGAGATCGTAACCGACTTCGGAAAAGGGGATGCCGATACCGGAGCTTCGGCGGTGCAGGTAGCGCTGCTTACCCGCCGGATCACCCAACTTACCGAACATTTCAGAACACACCCCAAGGACCACGCTTCGCGCCACGGCCTCCAGCGGATGGTCGGGCAGCGGCGTCGGCTCATGGGTTATCTCAGCCGCAAGGACGCGGACACGTACCGGAATCTGCTCAAAGAGCTGAACCTGAGGAAATAGCGTCACCCGGCACGGCGCTGCGCAGAAAGCCGCGGCGCAAGGAAGTAACATGGCACATACCGTAGAATTGAAGGTCGGCGCCGAGACGCTGACACTGCAGACCGGTCGGCTGGCCAAGCAGGCCAACGGCGCGGTCTACGCGCAATACGCAGGCTCCGCCGTCCTGGCGACGGTCTGCTGCTCCGCCAAGGAGATCGAGGGGCTCGACTACGTCCCCCTGCAGGTGGAGTACAACGAAAAGGCATACGCCTCGGGCAAGATCCCGGGGTCGATATTCCGCCGCGAAGGCAGGCCTCGGGATCGTGAGATCCTGGTGTCCCGCCTGATCGACCGGCCGATGCGGCCGTTGTTCCACAAGTCGTTCAGCCGCGACATCCAGGTGGTTCCCACCGTGATCTCGGCGGACCAGGTCAACCCCCCCGACGTGCTGGCCATCGTGGCGGCGTCCGCGGCGGTCACCGTCTCCGACGTACCGTTCGAGGGACCGGTCGCCGGGGTCCGGGTTGCCGTCCTTGACGGCGACGTCGTGATCAATCCGACCCACGACCAGATCGAGTCCAGTCAGCTCGACATCGTGGTCGCCGGCACCCGCGACGGCATCACCATGGTCGAAGGGGGTGCCCAGGAAGCCGACGAAGAGACGATGATCTCCTGCATCGAGCGGGCGCACGAGGTGATCGTCGAAATCTGCGACGCGCAACTGCGCCTCGCCGAGCTCGGCGGCCGGGAGAAGCTGCCGCTGCCCGAGGTCGCCGGCGCGGAGATGGAGACCGAGATCGCTTCCTGGGTGCGTCCGAGAATGGAGGAAGCCTGCTTCGTGAAGGGCAAGGAAGCGCGCTACGCCGCGATTCGCCAAGTGAAGCAGGATGCCTTCGAGCAGTTCGCCGACCATATCGGCGATACGGGCGGCGATGCGGTCGAAGCGCTGCTGGAGAAGATCGAGACCGACGTGGTGCGCACCTCGATCCTGGACAACCGCGTGCGCACGGACGGGCGCTCGCCCGACGACATCCGCGACATCAGTTGCGAGGTCGACGTGCTGCCGCGGGCGCACGGCGCGGCGCTGTTCACGCGCGGCGAAACCCAGGCCCTGGCGGTCACCACGCTCGGCACCGCCAATGACGAGCTGCGCATCCTGGACGCGCTGGAGACCGACGTCGACCGCAAGAAGCACTTCATGCTGCACTACAACTTCCCGCCGTTCTCGGTCGGAGAAACCGGGCGTCTGGGCACCGGGCGCCGGGAAGTCGGCCACGGGCACCTCGCCGAGCGGGCGCTGGAACGGGTGATCCCCAGCAAGGAAGACTTCCCGTACACGGTAAGGGTGGTTTCCGAGACCCTGGAGAGCAACGGTTCTTCCTCCATGGCGTCGGTGTGCGGCGGCACGCTGAGCATGCTCAACGCCGGTGTGCCGATCACGCGCTCGGTCGCCGGCATCGCCATGGGGCTGATCTCCGACGGCGACCGCTTCGTGGTCCTGTCCGACATTCTGGGAGAGGAAGATCACCTGGGCGACATGGACTTCAAGGTCGCCGGCACCGAGCAGGGCATCACCGCGTTCCAGATGGACATCAAGATCGCGGGCGTCAGCTCCGAGCTCCTGCGCGAAGCGCTCGACAAGGCGCGCGCCGGCCGCCTCAAGATTCTGGAGATCATGCGCCAGACCATGGACCGGCCGCGTGACGCGGTATCGGACTTCGCGCCGAAGATCATCACAATGCGCATCGACGTCGACAAGATCGGAGCCGTCATCGGCTCCGGCGGTTCCAACATCCGATCGATCACCGAGACCACCGGGGCCGACGTGAATATCGAGGACGATGGCGTGGTGACCATCTACTGCCGCCGCAAGGAAGGCGCCGAGCGCGCCCAGCGGCTGGTCGAGCAGGCCGTCGAGGAGCCGGAGGTCGGCAAGACCTACACGGCCCGCGTCACCCGCATCATGGATTTCGGCGCGTTCATGGAGATCCTCCCGGGCAAGGAAGGTCTCTGCCACATTTCCCGGCTGACCGCCGACCATGTCGGCCAGGTCGAGGACGTGGTCAAGCTGGGCGACGAGGTGCAGGTGAAGCTCATCGAGATCGACCGCATGGGCCGCCTGAACCTTGCCACGTTGGACGCCGTGGGCCCGGATGTCGAGGATTTCGCGGGCGCCCCGGGATCGCGGCCGGTCGGCGATCCGTTGCGCGACCGCGTCGGCGGCGGAGGCCGTCGCCCCGGTCCGGGAAGGAGAGAGCGTTTCGGGCCCAACCGCAGGGATGGGCGCGAACGCAGGGATGGACGCGACGGCCGTCCGCCCCGGTCGAGGAGCATGTCAGGCGGGCGCGGACCGCGTCGCCAGGGCAGACCTGACGACCGGAGATCTGACGACGAGCATGCATCGGATTGATTCAGGAGTTTGAGCTGAGCCTTGGGGCCACGCTGCTGGTGGATCCGGTCGAACACACCGGCACCGCGGCCCTGGGTTTCTGGTACCGCCACGGGTCCCGGGACGAACGTGCCCACGAGCACGGCTGCAGCCATCTCCTGGAACACATGGTCTTCAAGGGGACGCCGACCCGGTCGGCGTCGCAGATCGCTCGCGACATCGATCGGGTCGGGGGCTCGATCAATGCCTTCACCGACCGCGAGACCACCTGTCTGCATTGCAGCGTTCCAGGAGACGCCGCGCCCGCCGCGGCCGAGGTGCTGGCGGACATGGCCACCGCTCCGGCGCTCGATGGCGCCGAACTGACCAAAGAACGCCAGGTCGTCATCAACGAGATACATGCGGCCGACGATTCACCAGACGAGCGCGCCTTCCAGGCGTACGTGGAACGGCTCTGGGGCTCGCACGCACTCTCACGCCGTATCGCCGGCGACGTACATGAGGTTGCGGAGATCGATCGCGATCGGCTGCTGCGCTTCTTTCGGGAACGGTTCCATCCCTCGCGGCTGATCGTCTCGGTCGCCGGCCGCGTCGCCGTTGAAGAGGTAATCGCCGCGATAGACGACACGCTGCAGAGAACCGCGGCGGGGTGGATGGACGCACCAGTGCTGGACGAAACGGCGGAGTCGCCCGCGGCGCGGTGCTCGCCCGATCATCACGCGGGGGTCTGGCGGCACGAGGACTCCTGCCATCAGACCTACCTGTACGCCGGCCGCCCACTTCCCGTGGATCGAACGGTGCGAAACTACTACGCGCTGACCCTGCTCAGCACCCTGGTCGGGGAGTCGATGAGCTCGCGGCTGTTCCAGAACCTGCGGGAGCGACGCGGGTTGTGTTACTCCATCGGCTCGTTCCGGATACACCTCAGCGACCTCTGGCTGTGGTCGGTGTTCGCGAACTGCGTGCCGGAGGCTCGCGAGGAGCTCATCGACGGTCTGCTGGCCGAGTTGCGCGGACTGCGCGCACACCCGCCGGGCAAGGAAGAGGTGGACGAGGCGATGAGCCATCTGCGCGGCGCGCTGGTCTTCGCCCGCGAGGACATGGAGGCGCGCATGCGCCGAATGGTGTACCAACGGCAGACGTTCGGGCCGATATTAAGTTTTGAAGAGATGGACTCGTACATCCACGGCGTTGCCCGCGACGAGCTGGAAGCCATGGCCGGGCTGGTCGCGGACACCGATGCTTTCGCACTCGTAGCGTACGGGGGGGACCCAATTGACCATGATGTCGACCCGCAGCCGTCCGACTGAGCCGCCGCTGAGGAACCCCGCCATCCGCGTCAAGCTGGTCGCGATCACCCTGCTGGCCGCATGCGCGGCGTCCGCCCAGACGTTGGACCCGGCCGCGGCGCTGGCGGAGGCGAAGGCTGCGTTCGCGAGAGGTGACTACGCCGACGCTCTGGGAGTGGTGCGCTCGATGCGCATCCAGACCCCCGGCAGCAGACACCTTCCGGAAGCGCTGCTGCTCGCCGCCCAGGCGGCGCTGGTCTCGGAGCCGTTTCGGGCACGATTCTTCCTGGACCAGGCCCGCTCCCACCCGCAGACCTCCGACGCCATTCACTTCGAGGTCGCGGTGACGGCGGCAGAGCTCGCCCGGCGGGACCGTCTTCTGGCCGATTCACTGGATGAGCTGCAGAGAGCCCTGCGCCTCCAGCCGGCCGGCATCGCGGGGCACCGCCTCGATGAGGTGCGGATTCAGGCGGCCGAGCTGGCTCTCTACGAACTGAACGACCTTGCCGCCGCCGCGTACCTGACCCTGCAGGTCGTCCAGCCCACGGCGCTCGAACCGGCGGATCGCCGCACCTATGACCGTCTCGTTCGGGACGTTCTGTGGAGCACCATCACCCCGGCGATGCTGGGGCTTCCGGACGGCAACGTCACGGCGATTTCCGTGGATGCCGACGACGTGTGGATCGGCACTTCCAACGGCGGTGTCGCCCGGTATTCGCAGAACACCGGCATCGCCAGCCGCTTCACCGGCGCCACCACCGGAGGCGAACTGTCCGACACCATTCGCGCGATCGAAGTAGACGGAAACTGGGTGTGGCTGGGCACCGCCGAGGGCTTGTCCGTGTACTCGAAGGCGACCAGCCGCCTCTGGAGAGTCGAACGCTTCAGCGTCGGTGGGAGCGGACGGCCCAACGTGTGGGCGCTGGAGGGTATCGACGGCCGCATCGCCGCCGGGACCCTGGGCCAGGGGCTCTGGCTGGCCGATGATCCGGATGGAGAGTGGACACAGGTCGAAGACCCGAGCTCGCTGGTCCGATTCGTGCAGGCGCTGCTGCGACGGGGCTCCACGCTGTACATCGGCACGCTGGATCGGGGAGTTGCCGTCATGGACCTGGAGACCGGACGAGTGCGCCGGGTCGATCGCCTGTGGGCCGCGGGGGCGAAGAACATACACGCTCTGTCCTTCGACGAGTCCGGGCGGCTCTGGGTCGGCGACCACGGCAACGGGCTGTTCAGGTGGGATCCCGACAGCGACGAGATCACCCGGTTCACCAAGGGGTCGGGTTCCCTGGGCGACGACTTCGTCCTCGCCGCCGCGGCCGCGCCCGGGACGGTCCTGTTCGGGACCCACGGCGGAGGCGCGTACCGGTACGCCCTGAATGGTGGCGGATGGACTCATTTCGACATGACCGCGGTCGTCGACTGCCCGCCCAGGCACGGCATGGGGGCCAACGAGATCAGGGCGGTGGCGCAAGCCGGGCCGTTCGCGTACTTCGGGACCCAGGGGTGCGGAGTCGCCGTGCTGGCCGACTCGCTGCAGTACGCGGCCGACGCCGCTTCCAACTAGTACCCCATCAGACTGTAGCTTGGGGGTGCGTTCTACGGGAACTCGGCCTTGTGCGCGCTGTTCCAGCGCGCCTGAAGCCCGGGTAGCGACCCATGCCACCCGTCGACATCAGTTCGATGGGTATTAGCGCGTTGCCGGTGGATGGCAGGAGCGCAGGACGTTGTTCGGCGTGATATCGCGCTACGTGGCGCGCGAGTTCCTGTCCGCGTTCCTGGTCGCCTTCCTGTTCTTCTTCTTCGTGTTCGTCGCCAACGTCCTGTTGGTCACCGCGGAGCAGATCTTCGCGAACCAGGTGCCGATCGGGGAGGTGGCGCGCCTGATGCTGTTCTCCCTGCCAGTGATCGTCTTCTACTCGGTTCCGTTCGGGACGCTGCTCGGGGCGCTGATGGCGGTCAGCCGCCTCTCGGCCGACAATGAGGTCATCGCCATCATGGCAGCGGGCGTCCCCCTGCGACGCCTGTTCCTGCCGCTTGCCGCCGCCGGCGTCATCCTGTCCGGCCTGTCGTTCGTCTTCAACGATCTGCTGCTGCCGGCCAGCAACATCGAGTTCAGCCGGACCTACCGCCGCATGCTCGCCACCAATCCATCGGTGGAGCTGGAGCCGTTCGCCGTCGAGCGCTACGAGGGGATGGCGATCGTGACCGGAGCGATCGACGGCGGTACCATCGAGGCGCCCCTGATTCTGGACCGGACGGCCACGGGCGAGCGAAGGCTCATCATCGCCGGCAGCGCCTCCTTCGCCGAGAGCACCGCCCAGGACGGTGTCGTATCGCTGCACTTGAAGGACGTGTTCTCCCACGTCGCGGACATCGACGAGACGCGGCACGAGTACCTGCGGGCGGATTCCATGGAGTACAACATCCTGCTCCGCGACGTCAGCGGCGCTCTCAGCGCCGCCGGCCCGGACCAGATGAGCTCGGTCGACCTCCGCCGCGAGATCCGGGGCATGCAGGTGCGATTGGAAACCGAGGGGGAACAGCGCGCCGACACGCGGGAAAGCGAACGCTACCGGTTGCTCGCGGAGGTGGCCGCGGCCGAGCGGACCGTCGCGGCGGACCCCGGACGCCTGCCGGACGAGCGCGACCGGATCGGTGCCATCACCACCGGATTCGAGCGGAGCCTGCGCCGGACGGCCTCGGAACGCACGGTGCATACCTACCTGCTGGAGCTTCACAAGAAGTACGCGCTACCGCTGGCCTGCCTTGCCTTCATGGCTCTTGCCCTGCCCGCCGGCCTGCTTGCACGGCGGTCGGGGCGAACGTTCGGCTTCCTGGTCGGAATCTGCCTCTGCTTTCTCTATTGGACGCTGCTGACCGTCGGCGAGACGGCCTCGCTGCGCGCCGGCTTCGCACCGGCGCTGCCGGTGTGGCTGCCGAACGCCGTCGTGCTGGTGGCCGCAGGCGCGATCGCCGTGCTGAACCGCGCCCGATGAACATCCTGCAACGCATGCTGGTGCGCGCATTCCTGCCCGTGTTCGCGGCGGCCACCGCCTTCTTCGTGCTGATACTGCTCCTGGTCGACCTGTATCCGAAGCTTTCGGCCTTCGCCGCCAACGAGATGAGCGTCGCTCAGATCGCCGGCATCGCCGCACTGTACGCGCCTACGGCGGCCCGGTTCGCGGTGCCGATCGGGCTGCTGTTTGCGATCACGTATACGCTCGGTACGATCCAGGCCCGCAACGAGCTGATCGCCGTCCTCGGCGCGGGCGTCGGACTGCGCAGCTTCATGAGCCCCCTGCTCCTGGTCGGCCTGATCGCATCGCCGGGCCTGCTGGCCTTCGACGAAGGCATCGGCACGCCCGCCCTGCGCGCCTACAACGAGCGGTACCGCGCGGCTGTCGGCCACTCGCTGTTTCTCAACAACACGGACGTCACGGTCCTGGACGGGGGAGGGCGGCGCGTGTACCGCGCCGACTACTACAACGACCGTGAAGGAGCGTTGCGCGGGCTGACCGTCGTCGAGCGGACGGCGGACGGCCGGCTCGCCAGCCGCACCGACGCCGCGCGCGCCGAGTGGGTGGACGACCGCTGGATGCTCTACGACGTCCGGCACTATCGGTGGGACGCTGCCGGAGAGCGGCTGATCCAGGAGAGCATCGCCGAGTCGTCCGACCACTACGCACCCGGCCCCGACACCTTCCGCCAGGAATCCCGCGACGTCGCCGACATGACCCTGCGCGAGGGCTGGACGTGGGTGCGAACGCTCCGCCGCGCCGGATTGCCCTATCGGTCGGCGCAGACCGACCTGTATGCCAAGGCAGGATTCGCCGTCACGCCGTTCGTGGTGTCGGTGATCGCCGCGGCGGTCGGCGGGATGCTGCGGCGCAACGTGCTGCTGGCCAGCATGCTGATCGCCCTGATCGGCTCGGTCGGCTACTTCGTCCTGCAGATGGTTGCCCACATCCTGGCCAAGACCGATGTGATACCGCCGCTGCTCGGCGCCTCACTGTCGGCCATGGTCTTTCTGGTGCTGGGCACTGTCATGCTGTGGCGGGCACGCACGTGAATTTCCGGATCGACGCACGCGACACGCGCTCGGCCGCCCGCGCGGCCATCCTGACGTTGCCGCACGGTACCGTGAGCACCCCCGCGTTCATGCCGGTAGGGACGAACGCATCGGTGAAGGCGGTCTGGCCGCGCGACCTGCTCGACCTGGGCTTCCGGATGGTGCTGGCCAATTCCTACCATCTCTACCTGCGTCCCGGCGCCGACACGGTTGCCCGCCACGGCGGACTCCACCGGTTCATGGCGTGGCAGGGAAATCTGCTGACCGACTCGGGAGGCTTCCAGGTATTCTCCCTGGCGCCCCTGCGCAACGTGGACAATGATGGAGTGGCCTTCCGGTCTCACCTGGACGGATCGCGGCACCGGCTGACCCCGGAGTCGGTCGTCGATGTGCAGACCGCCCTCGGCAGCGACGTCATCATGCCGCTGGACGTGTGCTCGGCGGCGGATGTCGATCACGCCGGAGCGGAGCAGGCCGCGGAGCTTACCGCACGCTGGGCAGCCCGGGCGGCCGCACGGTGGCGATGTGGAAGCACGACGACCCACCAGCAACTCTGGGGCATCGTGCAGGGAGGCCTGTTCCCCGACCTGCGCGCGCGGTCGGCATCACAGATCCGGGCACTCGACCTGCCCGGAAGCGCGATCGGCGGACTGTCGATAGGGGAGTCTGCTGCCCGCTTCGAAGCGACCGTCGCCCACACCGCGCCGTTGCTCGATCCGGAGCGGCCCCGGTACCTGATGGGCGTCGGCAGCCCCGACCTGATCCTGTGCGGAGTCGAGCACGGCGTGGACCTGTTCGATTCCGTGTATCCCACGCGGGTCGCGCGCAACGCGCTGGCGCTCACGCGTGCCGGCACCCTGTCGCTGCGCACCGGGAGCGCCTCCCTTCGTGACGATCCTCTCGACGCCGAGTGCGCGTGCGCGGTGTGCGCGGCACATAGCCGTGCCTATCTCCGCCACCTGTTCAAGGCGCGCGAAATCATGGCTGCGGTGCTGACGACCTACCACAACCTGGCCTTCATGGCGGCGCTGATGGAGTCCGTGCGGGAGGCGATCGCAACCGGCAGATTCGCCGCCTTCAAGAGCGGCTTTCTCGACAGGTACCTGGATCGGTCGAGCGCAGACGAACGGCCGTGAGTACCGGTCAGACCGCCCGGGCCGCCGCTTCCGGCGGGACCGAGCGGACGGCGGCCGTGCTCATGGCATGTACCGCGGCCAGCCGGGCGCTCGGCTTCGTACGCGCGGCGGTGCTCGCCGCCGTGTTCGGAGCCGGCGGCACCGTTGACGTCTTCACCGTCATGTTCCAGGTCCCCAATACCCTGCGCCGTCTTCTGGCCGAGGGCGCCTTCTCCGCCGCACTGGTACCGGCTCTGGCCCGCGACCGCGATCCGCGGGCGCAGGTCGAGCTGGCACGGTCGGCGTTCGGCCTGCAGCTCGCCGTCACCGTGCCGTTGATCGCGGTCGCCGTGATCGCCGCCGCGCCGATCACGCGCGTCCTCGTCGCCTTTCCCGAACCGGAGAAGATGTCGAGCGCCGTCGGGCTGTTCCGCCTCATGGTGCCGTACGCCGCACTGGCCGGGGCGGCTGCGGTGCTCATGGGCGCCCTGCACGCACGCAACGTGTTCGTGGTGCCCGCGCTCGCGCCGCTGCTGTTCTCGGTCGGGGTAATCGCCAGCGTTCTTGTCCTGGCGCCGCGCTGGGGTATCCTGGCGGCTGCCGCCGGAGTCCTGGCAGGCGGCGTACTTCAGCTCCTGTTCCAGGTGCCGGCCTTCCTGAACCGCGGCTTCAGCATCGTGCCACGCCTGCGGTTCGACGATCGGATGCGCCGGATCCTGCGCGGCTGGGGGCCGGCGGTCGCCTCGGCTCTGGTGTTCGCGGTCATGCAGCAGGTCTCGTTCCTGCTGGCCAGCGGCCTCGGCGACGGCAGCACCAGCGCGATCTACTACGCGGTGGTCTTTTTCCAGTTGCCGCTGGGGGTGCTGTCGGTGTCCGTGGCAACCGCGGCATTTCCGCGACTGGCCGAGATGGCGGCCGACAATCGAACCACGGAGTTGCGCCGCAGCGCGACGGACGGGATGGTGACGCTTGCCGCGCTCCTCGTGCCCGCAGCGGTCGCTTACCTGCTGCTCGGGGATTCCATCGTCCATGCCGCCCTGCAGCGCGGACTCTTTGACGCCGAAGCCACCGAGTTGACCGCCGCCGTGCTGCGCGGCTTCGCCATCGGCTTGCCCAGCGTCGGCGTGTTCACCTTTCTCCAGCGTCTCTGCTATGCGCTGGACGCTCCCCGCCGGGCTCTTCGGGCCGCCATCGTGGTCGCCGTCGTCGACGTGGCCCTGTCGCTGTGGTGGAAGGAGACGGCGCTGGGAGTGGCCGGGCTCGCCCTTGCCAACTCCGCGGCGTTCTCGGCCGGGACGCTGCTGCTGGCGCTGCCTTCCCGCGTCGTGGCGTGGAGAGTTCTGGCGCGGGGTGCTCTGCAGGTGGCGGCCGGTGTGGCGCCGGCAGGCGCCCTCATGTGGATCGCCTCTTCCCTGCTGCCCGATCCACGAGAGGGACCAGCCGGCGTGGAGCACGTGGCGTTGCTCGTGGGCGTGGTCGCGGCAGCCGCGCTGGTCACGATCGTGCTGTACAGGCTCGTCGGCCTGCCATTCGTCCGGCAACTCGCCTTGCGGCGTCCCGGACACCCCGAGCCGCCCTGACCCCTCGGAGAGAGGGACTGCGGCATAGGAGTCTGTCGGATTTGCCGCGCGAGCGGGAGAGCCGACAGACTCCTATGCGAAAGGTGGGGATGGGCCGAAAGCGGAGCCGCAGGCGACGGTTTCGGGGCGCTAGTGCAGAGCCTCGGCCCGCTCGATGCTGTCCACCCGATAATGAAACGGCTTCTCGTTGATCGTGAACTGCAGCACATCGTCGGGGCGATGATTCCACAGCTCGGCGCCGAGCGGGGACAGATACGAGATCACGTTTCTCGCCGGGTCCGACTCCCACGGACCGAGGATGGTGAAGTGCTCGTTATCGCCGGTGGCGACGTTGGTCAGACGCACCGTGGTCCCGAATGACACCGTCTGATCGTCGACCTGACCGGAGTCGAAGATCTGTGCCTCCTGCAGCTCTTCCTGGAGCCGTGACGCGGAGCTCTTCAGCAGCTCCTGCTTCTCGAGCGCGGCCTTGTATTCGGCGTTCTCGCGCAAGTCTCCCTTCTGCATCGCCAGGCCGATCTCCTTGGAGTTGAGCGGGATCTCCATCTCGATCAGGTGGCGAAGCTCGCGCTGCTTGGTTTCGTAACCGCCGCGCGTGACCAACAGGCCGGCGCGCGTGCGTTCCACTGCCAGCGGCTCGCCGACCGACTCGAACTCGGGAAACCGATCCGTGATCTTCTCCTTGAGACGGATCTTGATCGACGGATCCAGGTGCTCGATGTCGGCGACCATCGAATGGACGCGGGTGATCGTGTCCAGGTCTGCCAGGAGGGTAAAGCGGAGCAGGTTGCCGTCCTTGAACAGGTAGTCGTGGATCTGCTTGTTGAGGCGTCGGCCGGCGGAGACGTCGCGCCTGTTCTCGATGTCGCGGTAGGTGAGATCGAGCAGGTGGATCAGCGCGGTCAGGCACTTCTCCTGCCTGGCGGCCACGCTCGTGAACCAGGCTTCGTCTTCGCAGTTGCGCAACAGCCATACGAACGGCTCGCGCAGGTCGCGATAGCTTTCGAACACCTTGGCGACGATCCGCTCCAATGAATCGAACTCCTTGTTGTTGATGAGGGCGTCCACCAGCAGCCGGCTCGGCTGCAGATAGAAGAAACGGGAGTAGACCGCCGGCCAGTCCGCGACCTCCTCGCGCACGTGCGCGAGGAAGTCCTTGCGCAGCTCATTGTTGTCCAGTGCCAGGAACAATTCCTCCAGATCGTCGACCTGTCCGAGCAGGTCGGCGAACTCCCGGTCGACATCGGTGGCGAGGTAGGGATGCTTCTTGCCGATCTGCTGTACCAGGAGGAAGCTCGCGATCACCTGATCGTTGGCCACCGTGTACGCCTTCAGGAACCCGCTGAAGTAGGAGAACATCTCGCTGAAGTACTCGGAGTCGGGACTGGCGTTCTGCAGGTAGTCCTGCAGGATGGAGACCCGTCCGAAGAACGACTTTTCCGCCGAGAACTTGTTGAACGTCTTCTCCTCGTAGGAGATCGGGGTGTCGCGCACCACGTACGTGTCCAGCTTCTCCTCGTGGCTGCCGAAGGACGGGTCGGTCTTCAGAATGCGTCGCGCCGCCGTGCTCCACTTGGACCACTCGGAGGCGGTCAGAATACGGGGGACGAGCTCCATCTTGATGCGCTTCATGTCCGCCTGATTGCCGAAACTCCGGATGATGGACCGCAGGGTAGCCGCCGGATCGCTCTTGACGCTGTCGCGCAGCCTGGTGCGGGAGGTGGTGGCCTTCTGCACCCAGAAGTGGTCCCTGGCCAGGATCTTCAGTGCGCTGACGGCCATCTTCAGCGACATCCGGTGGTTGCGCTTCTTGGGAAAGTCGACGGTGATCTCATCATCGTCGATCGCGGAGATTCGCCCTATGCCCCAACTGCGGTGGAACACGAAGTTGCCGGCGTCGAAGGCGATGTGCTTCTCGAAGTCCGCGATCGCTTCCTGGGCGTTGCGCCACGCCTGAGTCAGGTTGGAAATGCGCAGGTACTCGTCCAGGTGGCTGTGGCCGGCGTGCTTCTCGGTATACGCCTCGGCGATCTGGGCGCGCGCCTCCGCGTTCTTCGGCTCATAACGCAGAATGCGCTTGAGGATCTCGATGGTGGTGTCCCAGTCCTCCTTCTCGTAGTAGTGGGGATACAGCGCCTCCAGAAGCGCCACGGCCCGTTCCTCGCTGACCGTGCGGGCGACCTTGCGCTCGAGCTGCAGATAGAACTCCGTATCGTCCGGCCGGTGCTCGATCAGGCGCTCCCACACCTCCTTGATGTTCGCGTAGTTCCGCTTGTTGATATAGCGGTGCAGCGCCTTGCGGTAATAATTGACCGCGCCGTCGATGTCGCCCGCCTGCTCGCGGTTGCGGGCGAGCACCTTGACGAAGTCCGCCTCCTCGTAGTCGACGCGTATCAGCCGCTCGTACACCTCGAGTTTCGACGCTTCCTCGTTCTTGTTGTCGTAGCTCTCGGCGAGCGTTCTCAGCGCGAAGCGGTTCTCTCCGAACTCGAGGATGCGGTTGCACAGATACTCGACGATATTCCACTTGTGGTTGTCGGTGAAGATGTTCACCAGCAGAACCAGGTTGGAGTCGTCCACCAGTCGGCGGCCGATCGACACGATGCCGGACAGGTACAGGGCGATGATGCTGTTGCGATTGCTGCGCAGGTGCTCTTCGCAGAGCTCCAGCAGCTCCGTCTCGCAGTTCTCCTTCCTCGCGTCCTCCAGCAGGTTGTCGAGTTCGACGAAGTTGGACGTCACGTAGCTGTTCAGCGCAGCTCGGGTCCACTTTTCCTGATTGAGCAGCTCGGTGACCTTGGTGGTCAGGCTGCCGGCGGCGCCATCGGCCGCGGTCCCTGTCGGTGTATCCGTCACGGTAGGAGTCATGCTTACCTCGGTTTCGGCGCCTCCATGTGGCACCGGCATTGTTTCCCCATCAGAGGGTGTCTTGTCGTCTCGACTATCGTACGTACTCGTCGTGAACCTGGCGGTCCAGATCGCGGATCTTCGTCAGCACTTCGCGGACGCGCGGCTTCGCTTCGCCGGTCACGATGAAATGGTCGATGAGCCAGAAGTAGTGGTTGAGCAGTCCCGGGGTAACCTCCGGCGGCGCTTCGCCTGCGGCGACCTGTCGTTCCATGGCGAAGATCGTCTGCTTGAGGCGTCCCAGCTCCAGCGGCTTGAGCTCGCGCTTCACCGTAAACACGCCGTGGAGCGTGGCGTATACCGGCAGCCACGAGGCGGTCTCTTGAGGCGTCCGGCCGGCCTGCTCCATCGTCACGATCAGCCGCCGGATGACCGGTGCCTCCAGCCGCTCGAGCTGGATCGACTCGGCTCCGATGAAGAATGCTTCCCGGAACAGCACCCGCGAAAAGCGGTCTTCATTGACCAGCCCGTAACAGTCCGCCAGCTCGGCGAGGATCTCCGGCGAACGGCGCTGCTTTCTGCTTGCGGTTTCCAGGTGTTCGATGGCACTGGCGTAGTTTCCCAAGCCCTTGTAGGTACGGCCGATGCGCAGCAGCAGATCTGCGTCCTCCCGCTCCGGATGCGCCTCCAGGATGTTGCGGTATCCCCGCAGGCACTCGGTCATCACATACCGCCGGATGTCGAACAACGTGCGCTCCGACATGTCCTCCAAGCGTCCGGCGAACGGCTGAAAGAGTTCCCACTGCTGCTCCAGGTACTCGGCCCGCTCGTACGGGTCGTCGATGGTAGCCAAGCGCGCCTCGCGATCCTGCCAGAACGTCGCGCACTTCAACGCCGACGCGACGCTGGTGAGCCCGGCGTCCAGACGCAGGGCTCGCTCCAGCACACGGATCGCCTTGGCGAAGGCCCCTTCGCGAAAACACGCGTCCGCGCGATTGACGAGATGTGCGACTTCGTTGGCCGTAAAACTGAGTTGCCGCTCGGCCATCCGGATGAATTCAAGTATGCGCCGGGAGAGGTCCCGAGGTCAAATCCTCGTGCCTCCTGGGCACGCCCGCGCAGCGGCGCTACGATGCCGCCATGGACGTCCGGCGGGCACCGAATCGGGTGCGGGTGGCGCCGTCGCTGTTGTCGGCCGACTTCGGCCATCTGGCACGGGCGCTGGCGACCGTCGAGGAGGCGCCTGCGGATCTGCTGCACCTCGACGTCATGGACGGCAGCTTCGTCGACGAGATCACCTTCGGCGCCAAGCTGGTCGCCGACCTGCGTCCCCGCTCCCGGCTGCCCTTCGACGTGCACCTGATGGTGCGGGAGCCGGCGCGCCACGTCGCCCGGTTCGCCGATGCCGGCGCCGACATGGTCACCGTGCACCTGGAAGCGTGCCGGGACGCCGGAGACGATCCACGGGCGCTCCTGCAGGCGATCCGGGACTCGGGAATACGGGCCGGGATCGCCGTCTCGCCGCCCACGCCGGCAGCAGCCCTGGAGCCGCTGCTGGACGTCATCGACCTGGCGCTGGTCATGACGGTACATCCCGGCGCCGGCGGCCAGGAACTCATGCCGGCGTGTCTGGAAAAGGCGCGGGAACTCGCGGAGCGCCGGCACCGGGCACGCCACTCGTTCTGGATCTCCACGGATGGGGGCCTGCATCGCGGCAACGTCGGCTCTGCCGTTGCGGCAGGCATCGACGTCGCCGTGATCGGGTCGGCGATCTGGCGGGCGGCCGTGCCCGCCGACGAGATTCGCGCCATCCGGGCGGCGCTCGGCGCCCGCGCCGGCGCGGCGTGAGGCGGAGACGCCACGTGGCGCAGGAACCTCGGGCAGGGGCGGGTGAACGATGAGAGCGGTCATTCAGCGCGTCTCACGTTGTGCCGTGCGCCCCGCGGGCGAAGCCCCGCGGAGCCAGGGAGCCGGTCTGCTGCTCTACGTGGGGGTCGAGCGCGGCGACCGCGAGTCCGATGCTGCATACATCGCCGACAAGACGGCCGGCCTGCGCATATTCCTGGACGATGATGGGAAGATGAACCGTTCGGTCGCACAGACAGGCGGCGCGATCACCGTGGTATCGCAGTTCACGCTGGCCGGCGACGTCCGGCGCGGCCGGCGTCCGTCGTTCACGCAGGCGGAAGATCCTGACCGCGCGAACCAACTGTACGAGCGACTGGTGTGCCTGCTCCGAGCCGCCGGACTGCCGGTCAACACCGGGGTCTTCCGCGCCTCCATGCAGGTGGAGTCGTGCAATGAGGGACCCGTGACCATCCTCCTGGACTCCCGCCGGACGTTCTGAGGTTTGGAAGCGGGAACGCCCGGGAGCGCCTCAGGGCGGCGTTGACCGGCGCTGCTTCGTCACGGTAGACTCGCGGTGACACTGGGAGGGTCACGTTGGCGGAGTATCGACGCCGCTCCAATCCACCGAACAGAAGCGCGGCGGCGGCTGGGTGCGTATCTGTGTGCGAAGGCCCGGTCCCTGACCCGGGGAAGGAGTAGCAAGCCCATGGCCAACCGTTCCGAAACCGCAATGAGGGTCCGTTCGACCGGCAGCGCCCGTTCGACCGGCAATGGCACCCACGACACCCTGCACGCCGAACGGAGGCAGGCGCTCGACGCAGCCCGTCTGCAGATCGAAAAACAGTTCGGCAAGGGATCGCTGATGCAGTTGGGGGAGCAGAGCGCCCAGCGCGATCACCCGGCGATCCACTCCGGCGCCATCCTGCTCGATGCTGCGCTCGGCGTCGGCGGCTATCCGAAAGGACGCATCGTGGAGATCTTCGGCCCCGAGTCTTCCGGCAAGACGACGCTGGCACTGCACGCGATCGCCGAGGCGCAGCGCGCCGGTGGCATCGCCGCGTTCATCGATGCCGAGCACGCCCTGGACCCGGTCTACGCCAAGGGCCTGGGCGTGGACACCGACGAGCTGTGGGTGTCGCAACCCGACAACGGAGAGCAGGCGCTCGAGATCGTCGAGTCCCTGGTGCGCTCCGGCGCGGTGGACATCGTGGTCGTCGACTCGGTAGCCGCACTTACGCCCCGGGCCGAGATCGAAGGGGAGATGGGCGACTCCCACATGGGCCTGCAGGCACGGCTGATGAGCCAGGCGCTGCGCAAGCTTACCGCCACGATCGCCAAGTCCGGCACCTGCCTGATCTTCATCAACCAGATCCGCATGAAGATCGGGGTCATGTTCGGCAACCCGGAGACTACCACCGGCGGCAACGCGCTGAAGTTTTATTCGTCGGTGCGACTGGAAGTCCGCAAGATCGAAACCATTCAGCGCACCGGGGAAAACGCGATCGGCAACCGGGTTCGCATCAAGGTGGTCAAGAACAAGGTCGCACCGCCGTTCCGCCGGGCCGAGCTGGAGATCATGTTCGGCACCGGCCTTTCCTCTTCCGGCAGCCTGCTGGAGGCGGCGCTGCAGGAGAACATCGTCGACAAGAGCGGCACTTGGTATTCCTACGACGGGGAACGGATCGGCCAGGGCAGGGAGAACGCCAAGGCGTTTCTCGAAGCGCAGCCGGAGACGGCCGCCGCCATCGAGGGCAAGGTGCGCGCGCTGCTGTTTCCGGACGCGGCGCCACAGGCGGAACCATCGCAGACCGACAGTGACGGCGCGAAGGAGGCCTGACGGCCAGCCTCCAGTGGCCGCTCGTCCGGGGAGGCTCTTCCGGGGAGGGGAGGGAGCGATCAGCGAACGATACTCGGGCGACGCCACCGGGAGCGGCATGTGCTACCGGCTCGGCGACTTCGACGGGCCGCTCGACCTGCTGCTGCACTTGGTGCGGAGCGCCCAGATCAACATCTGGAACATCCCGATCGCCGCCATCACCGAACAGTACCTGGCAGTGCTCGATGCCTCGGACGACCTCGACCTGGAGCGGACCACCGACTTCTACCGCATGGCTGCGACGCTGCTGCACATCAAGTCGCGGATGCTGCTGCCGGTCGGCAGTGCCGCGGGCGGAAGCGATGATGAAGACGACCCGCGCGCCGAGCTTGTCGAGCAACTCATCGAGTACCGCCGGTTGCGCCTGCTCGGTGAGGCACTCTCCGAGCGCTTCGAGCCGCGTGAGTGGCAGATAGAGCCGGAACGCCGCGTCCACACGGCGCAGGAGGCCCTGGAAGATGAGGACGACGACGCGGAGATGGACGGATCGATCGCCGAGCTGGTCGAAGTCTATCGCGAGCTGCGGTCCGGGATCGCCGATGCCGTGCCATTCGACCTGCATGACGGCGTGACCGTGGCGGAGAAGGTGACGCTGCTGCGCGAACGGCTGGACCGGCAGGAGCGCGTGAGGTTCGCCGTCCTGATCGGCATGGGATCCGCGGTGGAGCTGGTCTGCGCCCTGCTCGCGATCCTGGAAGTGGTCAAGGCCGGGCGGGCCCGGGTGGTCCAGCACACCCCGTTCGCCGAGATTTCGCTGGTGGCCAGGCGATGAGCGCCGACGACCGAACCTCCCGGCAGGCCGGCGGGGACGCGGTCGCCGTTCGTGATCCGCGCGTCCCCGCCCCCCCGGGGAGATCGCCGAACGGCGTGCACCTGGAGGTTTCCGCGCCGGCCAACGGCTCCGGCAACGGGCACGCGCGCACGACGGCGGTGGATGTCCCGCCCGCGGCCGCCAAACAGGAGGATGGCGGACAGAAGGATGGCGGGCAGGAGGATGCCGCTGCCGAACGCGATGGATCGAACGGATGCCATCTCCCCGCCGGCAGCGCGCCGGTCGTCGAAGCTGCCCTGCTGCTGGAAGGCCATCCGGCGACGCCCGCGCGGCTCGCGCGGATCACCGGCCTGCCCGTTCGGGAGATAGAGCGCGCCCTGACGGTGCTGCGCCAGCGCTACGCGGCCCCGGAATTCGGCCTGCAGGTTGCCCGCGTCGCCGACAGCTACTCGCTCATGCCCAAGGCGGAACTGTGGGAACGGCTGCGTCATCACTACGGCACCGACTCCGGCAGGAAGTTGTCGCGTGCGGCCATGGAGACCCTTACCATCGTCGCCTACTCGCAACCGGTGACGCGAAGCCAGATCGAGGCGATGCGCGGGGTTTCCGCCGACGCGATGATCCGGCTGCTGAGCGACCGGCAACTGATTCGCGCGGTCGGGTACAAGGAGGACTCGGTGGGCCGTCCGACCCTGTTCGGCACCACCAACCGATTCCTCGAGAGCTTCGGTCTGGAGACGATCGATGACCTGCCGAAGCTGGACAAGGTGGAAGAGAGCAGGTTCCGGCGAACCTGACATGAGGCTCAACCTCTACCTCGCGCGCGGCGGTGTCGCTTCCCGCCGCTCCTCCGACGCACTGATCACCGCCGGCCGCGTGACCGTGAACGGCGCCCCGGTCACACGACTCGGATTCACCGTCTCCCACGGCGATCGCGTCTGCCTGGACGGAGTTCTCGTGAAGCTCGCCCGGCGCAGCCGCTACCTTGCCCTGCACAAGCCGCCCGGGTTCGTCTGCACCGCCCACGACCCGCAGGGACGACCGCGCGCGGTGGAGCTGGTCGACGGGGACGGCGGGGTGGCCGGGCATGGAGGGGTGGCCGGGCACGGCGGCCGGCTCTTCAGCGTCGGCCGGCTCGACTATCGATCGAGCGGCCTGCTGCTGTTCACCAACGATGGGCAGTTCGCGGAGCATGCAGCTCATCCGTCCTACGGGGTGGACAAGGACTACCTTGTGCGGACCGCCGGCGGGGCAGCGATACCGGACGACCTTCTGCACGGTTACCGCAACGGCCTTTGGGTGGACGGCGAGCACTACCGGTTGAAAGACTACCGACGCCGTGCCCCCGATGCGGCGCTCCTCACGCTGTCGACCGGCAGAAATCGCGAGATCCGCCGCGTCTTCGCCGACGCCGGCATCGGGCTCGGCCTCGTCCATCGCATCCGGATCGGCCCGATACGACTCGGGGCTCTCGACGCCGGTCACCACCGAGAGCTCTCCGAAGACGAAGTCGCATGGTTCCTACGGCTCGAAAAACGGTCGTCGCCATAGACGGTCCGGCGGCCTCCGGAAAGTCCACGGTGGCGCGCTGTGTGGCCGACCGTCTGGGCTACCGCTACATCAGTTCCGGCCTGCTCTACCGGGCGGCGTCGGCCATCGCCCTGCGCGAGTGCGGGGACCCGGCCCGGGAGGCCGCCGTGGTTTCGGCTGTGGCCGCCGCCGATCTGTCCATCGATGTCCAAGGCGTCAGCGCCGCCGGCCGACCCTTCGACAGCAGGCTCCTGCATGGCGCCGAGGTAGCCCGCTGGCTGCCCACGCATACGGCGATGCGCGCGCTGCGGCTGCACATCAACGCCTTGCTGCACGCCGCGTCGACGCTGGCTCCCTGCGTGATCGATGGTCGGGACATCGGCACGGTCGTGTTCCCCGATGCGGAGACGAAGGTGTTCCTGGACGCGGCGCCCGCCGAGCGCGCGCGCCGCCGGCAGCGCCAGCACGGCGGCGACCTCCATGCCATCGCCGCCGCGATCAACCGGCGCGACGCCGCCGACCGGGCAAAGGCATGGGGCCGGCTTGCTCGGGCCGCCGACGCGGTCCGCGTCGACACCACCGACTTGACCGCCGTCGCGGTGTGTGACAGGGTGGAGTACATCGTGCGGCGCGGAACGTGAATCGCACGTCCGGCCGCGCATTTTCCAATTGTTGTATTCTCCATCGAGTTCATGTGCCAAAATAGTCCCTCACGCGCGATGGCGCGATTGAGTCGTAGCGAGCAGTCTTGTGAGTGATAGAGACGATCGGGCCAAGGCCGGTCCCGCCGAGGGAAGTCTGCAGCAGCAGTACGTGAACTCCTTCCAGCCCGTGGAAGAAGGACAGTTGTTGACCGGACAGGTGATCGAGGTGGGACCGGAGACGGTCTACATCGACGTTGGCCTGAAGTCCGAAGGCCGGGTACCGGCTTCGGAGTTTACGGAGATGCCGGCTGTGGGGCAGTCGGTCGACGTGGTTCTGCTGCGCAAGGAGAGCCGTTCCGGAGAGGTGATCGTCTCCCGGCGAAAAGCGGAGGAGCAGGTCCTGTGGCGGACGCTCAGGGAGGCCGCCGAGCAGAGGACGCCGGTCCAGGGAATCATCCGCCGCAAGATCAAAGGCGGCTACGAGGTCGACCTCGGCGCCGGCACTCGGGCATTCGTGCCGTTCTCGAAGGTGGACATCATGCGCGTCCGCAACGAGGACGACTATCTGAACCTGCAGACGTCATTCTTCATCGAGCAGCTCTTCAGCAAGGGCCGCGCCAACGTTGTGGTCAACCGTCGCGACTGGCTGGAGCAGGAGATCCGCAATCGGCGGGAGCAGTTCTACAGCCATGCCGAGATCGGCGATGTCGTCGACGGCGTCGTCAAGTCGTTCACCTCGTTCGGAGCGTTCGTCGACCTCGGGGGTTTCGACGGCTTGCTGCACGTCAACGACATGCGCTGGGGTCACGTCGCGTCGCCGCGGGATCTTGTGGAGCTCGGCCAACAGCTCACGGTCAAGATCATCCGGCTCGATCGCGAAGCGCAGAAGGTCAACCTCAGCCTCAAGCACTTCACCGAAGATCCATGGACGACCTTCGAAGAGCGGTTCCAGGTGGGCGATACCGTACACGGCACGGTCACCAAGCTGACCGATTTCGGGGCGTTCGTGGCCATCGCCGACGGCATCGAGGGGCTGGTGCACGTCTCGGACCTGTCCTGGGTGAAGCGGGTTCGGCACCCGAAGGAGATCCTTGCACCGGGCGACGAGATGGAGGTGAAGGTCCTCGCGTACGACATGGAGCACGCCAAGTTGTCGCTCGGCCTCAAGCAACTCCTTGCCAACCCGTGGGACGACGTTCCGGAACGCTATCCGGTCGGCCGGCGCATCACCGCCCGCGTCAGCAATCTGGTCAGCTTCGGTGCGTTTCTCGCCATTGAGGACGGTATCGACGGACTCCTGCACGTCGAGGACATGTCCTGGACCGAACGGATTGCCGACCCGTCGACGATCGTCAAGGTCGGCGATGAGATAGAGGTGATGGTGCTCATGGTCGACTCGCGCCAGCGCCGCATCAAGCTCGGTCTCAAGCAGTTGACCGAGGACCCGTGGACGACGCTGGCCCGTGCCTACAAGAAGGGCTCGAAGATTGCCGGAACGGTGAGCCGCAAGACCGACTTCGGTGTGTTCGTGACCGTCGACGGCGACTTGGAGGCGCTGATCAGCAAGAATCACCTTACCTCCAACGAGACCTCCTTCGAAGAGGCTTCCAACGCGCTCAAGGTCGGCGATCCGATCCAGGCGATCGTGCTCGAGATCAACCCGCAGAGTCAGCGGCTCGCGCTTTCCGTCCGCGAATTGCAGCGTCGCCAGGAGCGTGAGGAGCTGGTCCGGTACGCACATACCGACGGCAGCGACGACACCGTTTCGCTGGGCGACCTGATTCGCCGCAAGAACCCGGGGTAGGATAGAGCGCGCAGGCGACGAGCATGATGCCGCGTCCCCACGGGCCTTGGCTCGATCGTGCCGTGCTCTCCACGAGCCGGATGCCGTGATGCGTCCGGACATCGTCGCTGCCGATCGCACGACGCGGGCGAAGCTGGATGTGGCCACCCGGGCCGCGACCACCGACCTGTCGGTGCTGCTGCTCGGTGAACATGGGGTAGGGAAGGCGCTGTTCGCCCGCCTGATCCACGCCTCCTCGGCCCGGCGGGCAGGCCCGTTCGAGGAGATCAACTGCTCTGCCGTTCCCCCGGACCTGATCGACGCGGACCTGTTCGGCTGTGCCGCCGGCGGCCCGTCCCCGACCTCGGGCATGCATCGGACGGGCCGTCTCGAACGCGCCGCTGGCGGCACCATCCTGCTGGACGCCGTGGACGGCCTGTCCCCGGACATGCAGGCCAAGCTCCTCGGCGTCCTGCAGCACGGCCGGATCTACCCGGTGGACGGCGGCGCGCGGACGGTGGACACGCGCATCGTCGCCGCGAGCGACGTCGACCTGGAGGGCCAGGTGGAACGGGCGGCGTTCCGGCGCGACCTGTTCTATCGGCTCAACGTCCTGCCGATCTACCTGCCGCCGTTGCGAGAACGGCCGGCCGACGTCACCGCCCTGGCGCAGCACTTTCTGAAGCGGTCCTCCGCAACCGCCGGCCGCGGGCCGCTCAAGTTCACGGCCGCGGCGCTCGCTGCGCTGCGCGGCCACAGTTGGCCGGGGAATGCGCGCGAGCTCGCCAACGTCATCGAGCGAGCTGTGATCGCCGCCGATTCGGTGATAGACACCCGGCACCTGGATCTTGGCACCGACGGCGCCTTGCCGGACCAGTCCGGCGACGCGTACCATGGAGAGCAACTGAAGGATGCCGTGCGCGCGTACAAGCGCCGCTTCATTCGTGGGGCGCTTGAGTCACATGGCTGGAATCAGACCACTACTGCCCGTTCATTGGGCATACAGCGCACGTATTTGTCGCGCCTGATCAAGGAACTGGAGATCTCGAATCGATGAGCGAAGCGCAGGAACGCGAGCCCTTTCGCATAGACGAAGCCGTCGGCCACGTCATCACCCGGTTCCGGGTGCCCTTGCTGGTGCTGTTGGCAGCCGTGGGGGTGGTGCTGATCGCGATCGTGGTGGTCACCGACCAGCGGCGGGCGGTGCTTGAGCGATCGACCGAGTTGATCGAAGAGATCGAGCAACGCTGGCTGATCGCGTCGGAAGAAGAGCGCGCGAGCCTGGACAGCGAAGTGATCCCTCAATTGGAGTCGATGGCCGAGCGCCATCGCGGACGCTATGCCGGCAGGCGGGCGCTGCAGCTCGTGGCAGCCCGGTACGCCGAGCGCGGGGAGTGGCAGGAGGCCGCGGAACGATTCACGGAGCTGGCCGACCGGTCCACCGGCTACCTGGCCGCGCTGGCGCTGAGCAACGCCGCGGTCGCGTACGAGGAGCTCGGTGACCGTGAGACCGCCGAGAGGCTCTATCGCGACGTCGCAGACCGGTACCCGAATGAAGCGACGCTGGCGCCGCGCGCGCTGTTCGCGGTGGCGCGGCTCGAGGAGGAACGCGGCGATCCTCTCGGGGCGAACGAAGCGTACGTCGCTCTGGAGGCGAAGTACCCCCTCAGCCGCTGGTCGCTGCTGGCCCGCAATCGCGTGATTTACCTCCGGGCCTCCGGCGCGCTTGACGGAAGCTGATCCCCGTACCCGGGCGGGGTCCGGCACGTATCCTCTCCCTTGGGTACCGACGGCAACCGTGATCGCGGCGTGCGGTCTGATCGCGGCGTGCGGCCTGCCGTTTCCGTCGACATTGCCGAGTCCGGAGCGCTGTCCCGCGGGGACGCCCGGCGTGCTGAGCTTCTGCGGCTCCTCCGTACAGCCCCCGTTCCAGGGGTATGAAATATATTACACCATACGAACGGCGAACGAAGGTGCTCCGTCGGAGCCGCTTCACCACGAAGACCTGCGCGCCAGATTCGGCCGTCTGTCAGCGGCTGACGGCCGATCCTGCGACACCGGACGCCCGCCGCTGATCCGGGCGACCGACGCGGAGCCGGATCACACCGTGCATCTGGATCTGACGGTATTCCGGCTCACAGGCACCACCCACACCGATCCGTTTCTCCGGCTGTCGTGGCGTTCCGGAGAGATCCATGTCCGCCGGGGCGTCGCGGACGAGTTCGGCCAGTGCAGGAGTTTCTCCGACGTGGACGGCTATGAAGCCGCGCACATCGACATCAGCCAGGCGGCCGCGGCTGCGATCGCCGATGCCGGTGGCGTGATCTACCTCCACGCGTACGCGGTCAGCTACGGATTCGATCGTGGTCAGCGGCTGTACAGCGCTCCGCTTCGGGTGGACCGGGTGGAGCTGGCGCTGCCGTTGCAGTAGGTGCTGGCGTACCTGAACGTCGCGCTGACCTATGTGGCGGTCGCCCTGGGATGCGCGATCCTGATGTTCTACGTGCTGAGGCGCGAGATGCCCGGCCGCTTCTGGGGAGCGCTGGTCGTCGGACTGGTCGGCGCCGTGCTCGGCGGGATCGCCGACCAGCTTCTCGCGGGCGTGTTCGAACGGCTCGCTGACGTCAATACGGTCAACCTGTACGCCGCGGGCAGCGCTTCGCTGCTCTGCATCTGGCTGCTGTCCATCGCCAGACGCCGCCGGTGACTCCGACGCCGCCGACTTCCATATCTTCCGATAATCTATATTCTGTCAACCAGCGCGAAGCGCTGGTTGGCAGAATATGGCCGGCGGTTGTGGCTGGGGCAGCGGCGTCTCTCGACAGCGTCGGGGCCTTTACCCCGCTCGGCGAAAGCCGGCAACGCGCGCGGCGGCGCCGAACGACAGGTCCGTGGGTCCGTCGCGGTGCAGCACGTGGTAGCCGAGACCGGCAATCATCGCGGCGTTGTCGGTGCAGAGCGCCATGCCGGGAAAGAACGCCTCGAACGCCGGCTCGTCCGCGAGTCGCCGGCGCAGGTAGCGGTTGGCGGCGACGCCGCCGGCGGCGACGATCCGGCTCCTGCCCCGCGAGCGCGCCGCGGCGATCGCCTGGTCGACGACGATGTCGATCGCGGTCTTCTGAAAGGACGCGGCGACGTCCGCAACGCGCTCCGGCGCGGAAGGATCGACGCGAAACTGGTTGCGCTGATGGATCACCGCGGTCTTCAGGCCCGAGTAGGACACGTCGAACCGGCCGGGACCGGACCGAATCGAAGGCACCGGGAATCGATAGGCTTCGGGGTCCCCTTCCTCGGACAGCCGCTGGATGGCCACGCCGCCCGGGAAGCCGATGTCGAAGTACTTGGCGACCTTGTCGAACGCCTCGCCGCAGGCGTCGTCGACCGTCGCGCCGAGCACCTCCCAGCGGTCGAGCCCCTGCACGTCGATCACCATCGTGTGCCCGCCCGACAGGAGCAGCGCGATGTACGGGTAGCGGATGTCCCGCTCCATGTGCGGGGAGTACACGTGCGCGCGGATGTGATCCACGGCGACCAGCGGCTTGCCCGTAGCCAGCGCCAGCCCCTTGGCGTAGGAGACCCCGACCAGCAGCGACCCGATCAGTCCCGGTCGGCAGGTGACCGCAAGGGCGTCCATCTCGGCCAGAGTACAACCCGCCGCCGCCAGTCCGCGGGCGACCACGGCGTCGATCCACTCGATGTGCATGCGCGAGGCGATCTCCGGCACGACCCCGGCGAACGGACGGTGCGCCTCGACCTGGGACGCCACCTCGTTGGAAAGGATTGCGGTCCCGTCGCGAACGACCGCCGCCGCACACTCGTCGCACGATGTCTCGATGCCCAGGACCAGGCTGGGCCTCACTGCTCCGGCAGCCCTCACTGCTCCGGCAGCCCTCACTGCGGCAGCAGTTCGGAGAGATACACCAGCTTGAATCCGGCCTGCTCGATCTCGGCGAGCCGCCGCTCCAGGACGGAGAGGACCACGCGGTTGGTCACGTGGCCGATGAGGATCGCGCTGCCCTGCTCCAGGGCGATCGCCATTCCGCGGTCGATCGCCGAGCTCACCGTCGCCTCGTCGACGCGCACGTCCAGAAACACGTCGCGGCTGAGGAACGGCACCCCATGGCGCATGGCGGCCTCCTCGGCCACCGACTCCGCGGTGGTACGGCTGTCCAGGAAGAACCGGCCGGTCCGCTTCAGGTACGCCATCAGCGTGTCCATGATGAGCGGGTCGGCGGTGGCCCGCGATCCCATGTGGTTGTTGGCGCCGCGCGTGACCACGGATCTGAAGTGGCGCTCCAGCAGACTGATCACGTCGGGCTGGTCGTAGCCCACCCTGATCGCGCCCGGTCCCGGGTCGGAAGGTCCGTTCGGCTCCATCGGGAGGTGCAGGATCACCTCCTTGCCCGTCTGCATCCCGCGCTCGACGACCTGCTCGCTGTAGTCGAGCTGGGGCAGCACCGCGACGGTCAGCTTGCCGGGGAAGCGCAGGTAGGCTTCGGCGTCGGCCATGTTGTAGCCGGCGTCATCGACCACGAACGCCAGTGGGATCGGCGGTCCGTCGTGGAGCGGCGTGCGAAGGTGCGAACGGCCGGCGGAAGACCCCGGCGCGGCGGGGCTCCGGGGCGCCGGGGCCGGAGGAAGATCGAGGCCGGGCAACGCCGGCTCGGTGGCGGGCGCCGCCAGCGGAGACGGAGCGGCGCCGCTTCCGGGAGGAATCACCAACAGGATACCGATCGCCAGCGCGCCGGCTCCCACGATTCCGGCAACACGTACCCACGTGAACTGAGAGGAACGCTTCTTCGGTGCCTTCTTGTGTTTCAAGCAGACTCACTCCAGGGAGGGCGTGCGGATCGGCACGCCCTCGACGGGCCTGTGTCGCTTATCGGCATCGGCACCGCCCGCGTTGACGGCCCCACGTGCGCAGCGGCGCCCTGCTGCGCTGCCATTGATCCGCTATCATGATTCGCGCTGTGCCCCCGTCCACCGAGTTCGAGCGAATCGTCACACTGGATGCGGCCAACATCAAGTTCGGTCCCGGAGCCACCGCCGAGACCGGCTTCGAAGCCCGGCGCCTCGGGCTTGCGAGGGTGCTGGTGCTCACCGATCCCGGACTCCGGGACGGGCCGCAGGTAGCTGCCGCGCTGGCCTCCCTGGACGACAGCGGCGTGGCCTGGACAGTGTACGACCGGGTGCGCGTCGAGCCCACCGACCGCTCCTTTCGGGAAGCGGTTCGGGCGGCGGACCGCGGAGGCTACGACGGCTTCGTGGCGGTCGGCGGCGGCTCGGTCATCGACACGGCGAAGGCGGCCAACCTGTACCACACCCATCCCGCCGACTTCCTGGACTACGTCAATGCGCCCATCGGCCGCGGCCGGCCGGTGCCGGGCCCGCTGAAGCCGCTCATCGCGGTGCCGACCACCGCCGGCACCGGCAGCGAGACCACCGGCGTGGCGATCTTCGACCTGGAGGAGCTGCACACCAAGACCGGCATCGCGCACCGCGCCCTCAAGCCGACGGTCGGGATCGTCGATCCCGACAACACCCGCTCGCTGCCGCCGCTGGCGGCCGCGTGCACGGGGCTGGACGTGCTCAGCCACGCGATCGAGTCCTACACCGCCCTGCCCTACACCCGCCGGCCCGCGCCGGACGATCCGGCCCTGCGGCCCGCGTACCAGGGCAGCAACCCGATGAGCGACGTCTGGTCGGCCCGCGCCATCGAGATGGTGGCCGCCAACCTGCCGGCCGCCATGGCCGGGGACGCGGCGTCGCAGGCGCAGATGCTGCTGGCCGCCACCTTTGCAGGCGTGGGCTTCGGCAACGCCGGCGTCCACCTCCCGCACGGGATGTCGTATCCGGTGTCCAGCAACGTGCGCGACTTCCAGCCGGACGGTTATCCCGACGACCATCCACTCATCCCGCACGGCATGTCGGTGATCCTGAACGCCCCGGCGGTCTTCCGCTGGACTGCCGCAGCGGACCCGCACCGCCATCTGCGGGCGGCGGCGCTGATGGGGGCCGACGTCGCCGGCATCGGCCCGGACGCCGCGGGGCAGGCGGCGGCGGACGCGATCATCGGTCTGATGCGGCGCACCGGCATGCCCAACGGCCTGTCCGGAGTGGGCTACACGCCGGCCGACGTCGACACGCTGGTGCGCGGCACGCTGCCCCAGCACCGGGTGACCAAGCTCTCCCCCCGCCCCTTCGACGAAGCGGACCTGCGGGGACTGTTCGAACGCGCGATGCGCTACTGGTGAGCGGTCAGATCCTGACCGGCCGACCCGAAGCCGCCGACTCGTAGCCGGCCATCAGCACCTCCACGTGATGCAGGGCGTCACGGGCGGTCACCTCGGGACGTTCGCCCGAGTCCAGGCAGTCCAGGAACGCCTCGATGTCGGAACGCTCGTCGCGGTCCAGGGAGACCCGCCGGTCCCTGGCAGGCGGCTGCGTCTCTCGTATCGTCGAGGCCCACATCTGCATCGGGTCGTAGGGATGCACCGGGGCGGTGGTCGCGACCGGTTCGGTGTTGTAGATCTCGATGTGCGGCTGGGAGCCCGCGAACGTCGCCAGCCCCGCCTCGCCCACCAGGGTGACGCGCCGCTCGCCCACCTGCGGGTGGCACGGCATGCCGATGCGTCCCGCGCAGGCGGTGGCGACGGTGCCGTCGTCGAGCGTCAGCAGCAGCGCTCCGTAGTCCTCGATCCCCAGCTCGGCATGCTCGGCGAAGAAGTAGTTGCCGGTCACGCCGCGGACCGACGTGACGCGCCGGCCGGTCAGCCAATGGATGAGGGCCACCGGGTACACGCCCATGTCGAACAGCTCGCGCTTCGCCGCGACGTGGGTGAAGGTGCCGTCCGATCCGTGCTCGCGGCGGACGGTGCCGTCGGGCACCGTGCCGGGGCGGCCCTTGGCCATCAGCATGTCGGCGTGCACGGCTGCGATCCGGCCCAGCGTCCCCGAGCGGACGGCGGCCTTGGCCTCCTGCGCCCAGGGGGTGTGCACGGTGGTGAGCATCTGCGTGACCACCCCGGCGGCATCGGCGGCATCGGCGATGGCGCGGGCGTCCTCCACGCTGCCGGCCAGGGGCTTGTCCAGGAAGAGATGCTTGCCGCTCGCCAGCACCGCCTGCGCCACGCGCGCGCGCCGTTCGACGTCGACGCAGCTCACGACCACGTCCACCCCCGGCAGCGCCAGCGCCTCCGGCAGCGACCGGTACGGCACCGCTAGCTCCGCGGCGAGCAGCCGATTCAGCCCCTCGCGATACTGCGAGATCCCGCTCTCGTCGGCGACGGCGACCAGCTCGCAGCGCGGGTCGGCCGCGAATTCGCGCGCGTAGCTCTCCAGGTGGCTCCGGTTGCCGCCGAGCGCGACGACACGATGGGCGGCCATCACCATGCCTCCCCGACGCGGTGCCCGATGTGGTGATAGATGCTGCCGTGCGAACCCATCAGCACCAGGTTGCCGGCGGTGGCGCCGCGGCCCGCGCTGACCGCGAGCAGCGCGCTCTGCCCGCCGGGCCAGCGCAGCAGCCATGCGGCCGCGGGGCGCGCCTCCCCCACCCCGTGCTCGCCGTCGGCCTCTCCGCCGAACCAGGCGGCGGCGCAGCGGCGCGCGGCAGCCGCGGTCCGCTCCCGCACCTCGGCTGCGTCCGCGGGATCGCCCGCGTGGACGTGCACGGTCAGACGGAGCGCCTTCGGCGTACCGATCCGGCCGGCCTCCACCGCCACTCCCACGGTTCTCTCCAGCGAGTCCCAGTGTCCCGCCAGCGGGTCGGCTGCCTCACTCATCCGCGATGCCCCTCATTCGCATGCGATCTTAGCAGGTGTGCGCCATGCCCGGCCGCTGCGGTAGGCTTCCGTTCTGATGGAACCCAGGCATCGGCTGACGCAGGACCAGATCGACTACTTCGAGGCGTTCGGCTTTCTCCTGCTGCGCGGGCTGTTCGACGACGCGACGATGGCGCCGGTCATCGAGGCCGCCGACGCCCTCTGGCGCGAGGACTTCGGCGGCCGGCCCGATCCCACGGCAACCCTGCACCAGGACCGTTTTGTCGAGCGGAGGCCGGTCCTCATGCGCCTGATCGACGACGCCCGCCTGTACGACAAGCTGGAGCAGCTCCTGGGCGAGCGGTTCATCTTCTGCGGATCGGAGGGCAACCACGGCGTCGTGGGATCGCCCACCGCCCACCACTGGCACGCGGACCGGCCCGGCGCGGCCGAGCTGGGCTACCTGCGCATCAAGGTGATGCTGTACCTCGTGCCGATGACGCAGGACAACGGCGCCCTGCGGGTGATCCCCGGCTCGCACCGCGCGCCGTTCCACCAGGCGCTGCTCCCCTTCGTCCGGCGCCACGTGGAACGGGACCCGCTCTTCTTCGGCGAGCACGGCTCCAACATTCCCGCGCACGTCATCGAGACCAGCCCTGGGGACGCGGTGCTCTTTTCCCAGACCCTGTATCACTCCGTATACTTCAGGATACGCCCGGCCCGGCGGTACATCGCGCTCAAGTACGCGAGCTGGCCGCGGAGCTACGCCCAGTTCGCCACGCTGCAGCGCTGGCCCTCCGGAGCTCTCGATCCGGCGCCGCAACTCCGCGCGTGCGACCGTCCCCGCCTGCGGTCGATGGTCGAGCCCATCCTGGCCGCCGAGCAGGCGGTCGCCGACTGGCCCGCCGACGTGCCGTGGGAGACCACGTAGCCACGGTCGGTGGAGATGCGGCCGGTTGTTGCTTCTCATACATGATCACGGGCCGTCCGCAACGTCCGCGTCATGGAGAGCAGCGCTACCGACAGACCACTGAGGATGACGGCAAGCCCCAGGTACACGAGCATGCCGGAACGGATGCCGAACGCGTCGGCCACCACCGTGATCGCCAGCGGGACGAGCATGCTGCCGAGTCCTCCGCTGGCGGCGGTCAGCCCCATCGCCTGGCTGCGGCGCGTCGGGTACTCCGAACCCGCCAGCGAGACCAAGAGCGGATAGAGCGCCGAGAGTCCGATCCCGGTGATCACGGCGCCGGCGGCAGCCCAGCCCAGGCCGCCGGCCGGAACGGTGATGACCAGGCCGACCACGGCGACCGCGGCCAACGTCAGGATCACTCGGGCATGGCCCGTGCCCCGGTGCAGGATGCCAACGCCCACGCGGCCCAGGCACAGCCCGACCCAGTACAGGGACACGATCCGCGCCCCCTCCGCGACCGATCCGCCGACCGCCGTGACGATGAACTCGCTCATCCAGGCCGCCACGCCCAGCTCGATACCGACGTAGACGCCCATCGCGGCCAGGATCACCAGGAGCAGCGCCTGGCTCCGATCCGGGACGCTCCGACGCCTCCGTCCGTGCTGCGCGGCGCCGCCCGCGCCCCGCGCCATGCCGGTCACGGCGAGCGCCGGGCGGGTGAGCAGGAACAGCGCCACGAGCAGGGTCGCCCCGGCGAGCAGCCGGTACACCAGCCGCCAGTCGCCTCCGCTCTCCAGAAACCACGACGTCGCCCACGTAACGGTGATCCCGCCGACGGCGAACGCGGCGTGCACGAGGTTCATGAGCTGACCGCGCCCGCCGCGTTCCATGGAGATCACCAGTTCGTTGCCGGCCACCTCCATCGCGCCGAAGCCGACGCCGAGCAGCGCATAGACCGCGGCCGTGAGCGCGACGCCGGGCCACGCACCGAACAGCAGCAGGCCGAGCACCTCCAGCAGGAGGCCGGCCGCCACCGTCACCCGTACGCCGAGCCGCGGCAGCACGAAGCCGGCCGCCGTGGTCGACAGCACGAACGACGCCGACCCGGCCGCCACGACCAGCCCGGCATGCGTGTACGGCCAGTCGAAGGAGCGGATCATCTGCGGGATCAGGGCGCCGATGGCCCCGACCGCGCCACCCATGGCGCATATGTGCAGCACGAGCGCCGCGAACAGCGATCGGCTCTGCGGGTCGCGTGGGAGCAGGCCGCGTGGGAGCAGGCCGCGGGGCGGCAGGTCGCTGGGCGGCATGGCGGCGGCAACGTAGCACGGCGACACGGAAGCGGCGCGTCCCCGTGGATCCATTCGGAACGAAGCTGGCGGAGACTCACCAGCACTGAAGAGGAGCCAGAAGTCGGATTTGAACCGACGACCTGTTCATTACGAGTGAACCGCTCTGCCAACTGAGCTATTCTGGCCGGTCCGTCGCGCCGCCGGTACGCGCGACGTGCATACTATAGTACGGATCGCCCGCCGGAGAACAGGATGCAGGCTGAACCCCATCCCCTGCTCGTGCCATAGTTGACGCCGTGAAGCAGAACACGGCCGCCCAACGCCTCGTCTACCTGAACGGGCAGTTCGTTCCCGAGCAGGACGCCCGCATCTCGATCTTCGACAGCGCCCTCATGTACGGGGACATGGTGTTCGAGATGACCCGGTCCTTCCGGCAGGAGCCGTTCCTGCTCGACCGCCACCTGGACCGGCTGTACGACTCGATCCGCTACGCGCAGCTCGACTGCGGCCTGAGCCAGACGCAGATGCTGGCCGCCACCGAGCGGACGATCGAACGCAACCGCGACGCGCTCGGCGACTACGACTTCCAGATCATGCACAACGTCACGCGCGGCGGCATGGACCTGTACGCGGAGCTGATCCGCGAGGGGACCGCGCCGGTGGTGACCATCAACGTGATCCCGCTCATCCGCCACATCGGCCGCAGCGCCGACGCCTACGAGCGGGGCGCGCACTTCGTGACCACCCCGCAGCGGTCGGTGCCGGCGCGCTACATCGACCCCAAGGCCAAGAACCGCAGCCGCATCTACTACAAGCTCGCGGAGCTTGCGGCCGCGCGCATCGAGCCTGGCGCGATGGCGCTGCTCACCGACGAGCGCGGCTTCATCACCGAGGGCACCGGCAACAACTTCTTCATGGTGCGCGACGGCGAGATCCTGACCCCGAAACCGCACGACATCCTGCGCGGCGTGTCCCGCGGCTACTGCATGGAGCTGGCGCGCTCCGCCGGGCTCACCGTCCACGAGACCGACATCGAGCCCTACGACGTCCGCCAGGCGAACGAGGCGTGGTACACCTCCACCTCGATCGCGATGGTGCCGGTGACGCGTTTCGATGGCGGCCCGGTCGGTTCGGGAACGCCGGGACCGATCTACCGGCGCCTGCTGGATGCGTGGTCGGCGAGCGTGGGCGTCGACATCCCCGCCCAGGCCAGGCAGTACGCCGGTATGGTCGGCGACTGGAAGCCCTGATGCGGTTCGTTCCGCTGACCGCCTGCCAGCGGCGGTTCTTCGACGACCACGGCTACCTGGTCGTCCGCGACGCGATCGCGCCGGAACCGCTCGCCCGCTTCGTCGCCGCGGCCGACCGCCTGGTCGACCGGTGCTACCGGGAAGCCGGCGCCCGCCGCGCCAGCCTCACCAACGTGGTCGCCGCGGAGGCAGATCTCCTGCCGCTTCTCACGTGGCATACCACGGTCCCGCTGGTGGTGCAGCTCCTGAGCCACAACATCCACCTGACCAAGTCGCACCTGATCTACAACCATCCCGATCCGCCCGGCGCCGGGCAGCCGACCTACTGGCACCGCGACATCGCCAACAGCTCCGACGACCTGGGCCTGCACGGCAACACCCGCTTGCAGGTCAGGGTCGCCTACCACTTCAGCGACTGCCCCGGACCGGGGTACGGCAACACCTGGCTGGCGCCCGGAAGCCACGCGCTGGACCGGCCGATGGACCTGGTGCCGGGCGGCACCGATCCCGCCGACGCATTCGAACCGGAGCTGAATGCAGGCGACGCGTTCCTGTTCGAGAACCGCACCTTCCACCGGCAGGGTCTCAACCTGACCGACCGCACCCGCAAGTGCCTGATGGTCGGCTACTCCTACGCGTGGCTGTCTCCCAACGACTACGTCGTGCAGGATCCGGCCGTGCTGGAGAGCGCGCACGATCCGATCGAGCGCCAGCTCCTGGGCGGCCTGCGCAAGCCCAACACCCAGATCGACGACGGTCCGCTGCGCGCGTGGGCGGAGCGGCACGGCGTGCGGCGTGCCTCCGAAGTCGCCGCGGACGCCTGAGAGGCGGTGCCTGCCCGGGCCTGCCTGAGCCCCGAGCTCAGCCGGCGACGCCGGCGAAGCCCCACTGCCGCAGCGCCCGAATCCAGCGCCCGCGCCGCGGGTCGTCCGCGGGGTTGCCCACCCAGTGCGGCGGGCGCGCGAGCAGGGGAAACGCCTCCAGCAGTTGGGCGTCCTGCCGCGCCAGCACCGCCATCGCATCCTCTTCCGCCGCCGTCGCCGGTACGGCGAAGTAGCCCAGGCTGCACATCCTGCGGTCGGGTCTGCCCCCCCAGCTCGCGTGCCAGACGCGGCTGTCGAACGCGATCACGTCGCCGGGCTCCGAGCGCGCCACGTACGCCGGCACCTCGTCGACCTCCAGCCCCTCGGCGTCCAGGACGCGCGTGTTGTCCTCCTTGATGCCGATCTGCCGCATGCCGGAGTGGAGCGGCTCCCTGTGCGATCCGGGGATGAAGCGCAGCGCGCCGCTTGCCCCGTCCAGCGGCTGCAGGTAGAAGGCGAACTTGACCCCGCGCCTGAGGAGGATCGACGTGTCCGGATGCCACTCGGTGCGGTCGCCATCGAACGAGTTGGAGTTGGCGTAGTAGCCGATCACCTCTCCGCCGTAGAAACGCTCGGCGGCGCCAACGAAGCGGGCGTCCTCCAGCAGCGATCCCAGAAACGGCGTATCCGGTCCCAGGTTGGACCAGTTGAGCTGCTTGCGGATGCCGCGCCGCTCGGTGGCCGCGGCCGCCCGCGCCAGGCCGGTGTCGAACTCGGCGCGCGCCGCAGAGAGCTCATCGGAGCCGAGCACGCCGCGCAGCACGACGAAGCCGAAGGTCTCGAATTGCGCCACATCGCGGTCCGTCAGCATCATGGATTCCCTCGCAGGACAGTGATCGCGGCCATTATGCCGTTTCGGCGCTGTCGGCTCGACCCCCGGCATGCCGCTGCTCGCCGTGCCCGCGATTGGCGCTTCGCAAGCGCTTCGGAGGGCTCCAGCGTGCTCCTTTCGCTCTTACCAAGTAAAACTGGTGTCCGACGCCCTGCCGCGCTCAGCTTCCCTGAAACGCCGGGGCGCCCTTCCCGCCGCGACGGCGACGGCCACGGCGGGGCGGCCCACCGCCGTGGCCGCGACCGCCGCTCCGCTCGATGCGGACCGGTATGGTCGAGCGTTCGTGCCGGCCGCTGCCCGCCCGCTCGTCGACCGCGGTCGCAGCAAGGAACGGCTGGCCATCGACCTTCTTCAGGGCGACGCCGGTAAGCCTCTCGATGCCGCGGAGCTGCGACGCCTCGCTGGGATCGCAGAACGACAGCGCGGTCCCGGAAGCGCCGGCGCGCGCGGTTCGGCCGATGCGGTGCACGTAGCTCTCCGGCTCGTGGGGCAGCTCGAAGTTGATGACGTGACTGATCCCGTCCACGTCGAGGCCGCGTGCGGCGATGTCGGTCGCCACCAGCACCCGCGAACGGCCCGCTCGAAACCGCTCCAGCGCGCGCTGGCGGGCGGTCTGCGACTTGTTGCCGTGGATGGCGTCCGCCTCGACCCCCAGCTTGGAGACGTGCTCGGCGACCCGGTTGGCGCGATGCTTGGTCCGTGCGAACACCAGCACGCGGGACAGCCGGCTGTCCTCCAGCAGCTCGCGGAGCAACTTGGGCTTGTCCGCGCTCTTCACTGAGTAGACGAACTGCCGCACGGTGTCCACCGTGGTCGCGGCCGGGGTCACCTCCACGCGCTTCGGCCGGTGCAGGATCTCCGCCGCCAGGCGGGCGACCTCGGGCGGCATGGTCGCCGAGAACAGCAGCGAGCGGCGGCGGCGCGGCAACTCCCGGATGATCCGCTTGACGTCGTGGATGAACCCCATGTCCAGCATGCGGTCCGCCTCGTCGAGCACGAAGAAGGCGATGCGGTCGAGGCGGACGTGGCCCTGCTCGAACAGGTCCAGCAGACGGCCGGGTGTCGCGACCACGATGTCGATGCGCTTCGCAAGGGCCGCTACCTGGGGCCCCTGCCCCACGCCGCCCAGGATGACCGTCTGGCGCAGGCGGAGGCCGGCGCCGTAGTCGCGGAAGTCGTCGTGGATCTGGATGGCGAGCTCGCGGGTCGGCGCCAGCACCAGGGCGCGCGGCGTGCGCGGCTCGGCCCGCTCGCGGGCCTCGGCAAGCTGCTGGAGGACCGGCAGGGCAAACGCGGCGGTCTTGCCCGTTCCGGTCTGGGCGATGCCCAGCAGGTCATCCCCGGCCAGGAGCCGCGGGATCGCCTGTTGCTGGATGGGAGTGGGCGCCGCGTAGCCTCGGGCTCGCAGCGCGCGGACGATGGTCTCGGTCAGGCCGAGAGACGAAAAGTTGTTCGATGACAAGAGAGTGTCCCTGTGGAAGAAGATGACGGCCGCTCGGTCACGGCCTTGCAGATCGTCGAGGCAGCGACGCCCGGGACGGGAAGTCGCCAATCAGGAAGTAACTACCACCTCAGGGTCGCACCTGAGCGTGCCCTCCGTCAACTCGACGCCGTGTCCTCCGTCAACTCGACCGCGCGTAGCCGTCGGAGTTGCCCTTGCGCCAGTCCGGCACGTAGCCGCCGGCGGAGCCGAAGCCGTAGGACGGGCGGATCTGGTTCTCGGTCCGCCAGGGCCAGCCCTGCCCGCCGATCACGCGGAACTCGTCACCCTTCCCGGCAAGCCACGCCATCATGTGCGCGACATAGCGCGCCACGAAGTGCCCGCCGTAGTCGGCGGTGCGCGGGTCGAAGGCGGCGTCGTCCAGCCAGTCACGCCGCGGCGGCGAGGTGCGCCAGTAGTTGTACTTGAGCATGCGGCGGCTGCCGGCGGCCACCGACGGCGCCCTGCGGTGCAGGATGCTCTGGTGGTGGATGCCGATGGTGCCGGCCGGGCCGTCGCTCAGCACGCCGCCGTCCGGTTCCCCGGAACGGTCGAACCGCGCCAGGTGGCTGCCGGCCAGGATCTCGGTCGGCCCCAGCTCGGGTGGCGTGTCCTGCGGAAAGTAGAACACCTCCACGAAGTGCAACTCCGGCCCGAACACGCAGTCGGCGTCCTGGTGCCAGTTGCCGGCCTCCTCCGGGCACTCCACCCGGTGCAGGCTGGCCAGGATCGGCAGGCCGACCGTGGGCCCGAGCAGCGACCGCATGATCCCGGCGACCCGCGGGTTGAGGAGCACGTGCTCGATGAACCACTCCTCCAGGAAGATCGTCGTCGGCTCGTGGCTTGCCCGGATGCGATCCATCTCCGCCTGTGTCATCCCGTCCGGGACGAAGCCGGGCTCCGCCGGGATCGTGCCGTCGAGCCAGTCGCAGGCGCGCCGGTTGATCTCGTCGGGCACCACCCCGCGCAGCAGCACGCAGCCGTCGCGGCAGAACGCCAGGACCTCCGAGTCGGTCATGGTGGGCTGACAGTCGAAGGTCCACGAATCGCGATCGAAGCGCACGGGTGCCCCTTTTCGGACGCCGGCCCGCTCAGGCGCCGGCACGCGCCAGGATGCCCGGCGCCAGGTCGCCGATGGAGGCGCCGAGCCCGTCGTCGTCCCGTGCCCGGGCACTCCCGACGATCCCGGGTGTGGGCACGGGCGTGTCGTACTGGTAGTCCGGCTCGGTCTGCTGGCGCTTCCAGGTCGCGCGCATCTCCCGCCAGGCGCCCACCAGCGTGCGCGGTTCAGGCAGGTCACCGGCGATGGTGCGGCTCAGCTCGCGCAGGTTGTAGCACGGCACGCCGGCGTACATGTGGTGCTCCATGTGCCAGTTCATGCGCCAGTAGACGAACGTGGACAGCGGGTCGAGCGTGATGGTGCGCACGCATTTGCGGAAGTCGGGGACGTTGTCGCGCAGGCCGCAGTGCATGGGAGCGCCGACGAAGTACTTCCAGATGTTCCCGAAGAAGATCGGGAAGCTCACCAGCAGCGGCAGCAGCCACAGCCCCGACGCGATGCCGGCGACGGTCACCGCCGCGTGGAACAGCAGCGTGATCCGCGCCCAGCGCACGGACTTTGCGCGCTCTTCCGGATGCGCGTCGTACAGCGCCCGCACCCACTCCTCGGAGTTCGGGCCCGTCGTTTCCGGCGAGCTCTCGACGCCGCGGCGGGGGAAGATCCCCAGCGCCGTGCCGACGGTGGTGCGGAGCAGCGGAATCAGCCCCTTGGACTCGAAGCCGCCGGTGATGCTGATCGTGCAGAGCTGCAGCAGGTACAGGAAGCGCAGCGAAGGCGTCTTCGGCAGCTCGACCTCGCGGTCGCCGTCCGGATGCAGGGTGTAGCGGTGGTGGTAGGTGTGGCTGAGCGCGTAGTCGTGGAAGTTGAACCACGCCAGCAAGCCGTAGACGTGCAGGAACAGGCGGTTGAGCCGCTTGGTCCGGAACACGGTGCCGTGATCGAGCTCGTGGCATCCGGAGCTGAAGAAGCTGGTGACCCCTCCGTGCAGCAGGAACGCCAACGCGCACGCGACCCACAGCCGCTGCGAGAACAGGTACCAGGTCAGCACGCCGGTCCCGGCGGCCAGGGCCAAGTGGCCGACCGCCTGGAAGGCTCCGCGCAGGTCGCTGCGCTGCATCAGGCGGCGCAGTACGGCCGGCTCGATGGGGCTCCGGTACCACCGGACCCGCAGGCTGCGGCGAACGTCGGCGAGCGGCGGATGTACGCTGGGCATCGACAGATCCTCCTCGGCTCCCACCGAGCGTTTGCCGTCTCCACTCCCGTGTCAAGACACGCGGGCACGTCCGTGCTATGAGAGGCGGCGTGCAGGCCATCCGGGCCGTCGAGCTGCGCAAGCGCTACGGCGACATCCTGGCGGTCGACGGGGTGTCGGTCGCCGTCGAAGCGGGCCAGATTCTGGGGTTGCTCGGCCCCAACGGCGCCGGCAAGACCACGACGGTGGAGATGATCGAGGGGCTGCGGCAGCCGGACGCGGGCACCGTCCACGTCCTCGGCCACGATCTGCGCACCGACCTGCCGGCGGTGCGGCAGCGCATCGGCGTGCAGCTCCAGACCACCGCGCTCTTTCCGCGGCTCACGGTGCGCGAGGTGCTGGACCTGTTCCGCACCTTCTACGCCGGAGACACGGCCAGCGCCGACGAGCTGATCGAGCTGCTCGACCTCGCCGAGAAGGCCGGCAGCCTGACGCGCACGCTGTCCGGCGGCCAGGCGCAGCGCCTGTCGGTGGCGCTGGCGCTGGTCAACCGGCCGGAGCTGGTGTTCATGGACGAACCGACCACCGGCCTGGACCCGCAGGCGCGGCGGGCGCTGTGGGACACCATCCGCGACGTGCGCCGGCGCGGCGCGACCATCCTGCTCACCACCCATTACATGGAAGAGGCCGAGGAGCTGTGCGACCGGGTCGCGATCATGGACGGCGGCAGGGTCATCGCCGAGGGCCCACCCGCCCGCCTGGTCGACGAGCACTTCAGGGAAACGGCGATCGAGCTGCCCGCCGACGACGGCGAGCTCCACGCCGTACCCGGGGTCGAGCGCCTGCAGCGCGAGGGTGACGGCGTGACACTGTACTCGTCGGACACCGGCGCCACCCTGAGCGCGCTCACCGCCCTGGCGGCCGGCGGACGCACCGACATCGACGGCCTGCACGTGCGCCGCCCGACCCTCGAGGACGTCTTCCTGCGCCTCACCGGCCGCCACATCCGCGACTGACCGCCATGACCTCCGTCGTTCCCCTCTACGTCGCCGCCCAGAAGAGCTTCATGCGCGACCGCATGGCGCTGTTCTGGACCCTCGCCTTCCCGGTCCTGTTCATCCTGCTGTTCGGGGTGATCTTCTCCGGTTCCGGACAGGATCCGGTCACCGTCGGCGTGGTGCGGCCCCAGGGCGCCGGCGGCGTGCCGGACCCCGTGCTGGCGGCGCTGAGCAGCATCCCCGCGCTGGAGGTTCACTCCGGGACGCGGACCGAGCTGATGGACCAGCTCGGCGAAGGCGATTTGCGCGTCGTGGTAGACGCGCCGCCAAGCCTGGCCGGAGACGTGGCTGGAGGCCGGGCGGTGGAGGTCGAGGTGGTCTTCGATCCCACCTCCGCCTCGGCGCGCCAGATCGCCGTGCCCGTGATCGACGCCGCGCTGCGCGAGCTGGACGGCGTCATCCGCCGCCGGCCCGCGCTGATCACGACCCGCTTCACGACCGTCACGGCCGACCGCCTGCGCACGATCGACTACCTGGTGCCGGGAATCCTGGCGATGGCACTGATGCAGCTCGGCCTGTTCGGGACCGCGGCGCCGCTGGTGCAGCTCCGGGAGCGGCAGGTGCTGCGCCGGCTGGGCGCCACGCCGCTGCCACGCCTGGCGCTGCTGCTGTCGCAGCTCCTGCACCGGCTGACGATCGCGCTCGCCCAGGTGGTGATCATCGTCGCCGTGGGCCGGCTGGTGTTCGGCGTGGAGATCGGCGACCGGATCGGGCTGGTGGCCGCATTCTGCGTGCTCGGCGCGCTCACCTTCGTCTCGCTCGGCTACCTGATCGCCGCGCTGTCCCGGACCGAGGAGAGCGTGTTCGGCATCACGTCGGTGCTCAACTTCCCGATGATGTTCCTCTCCGGGATCTTCTTCCCGCTCGAGACCATGCCGGACTGGATCCGGCCGGTGGTGCAGGCGATCCCCCTCACCTACCTCGGCGACGCGCTGCGGCAGACCATGGTGGGCGCGCCTCCCGTGCACGCGCTCGGTCTGGACGCGCTGGTGCTGGGCATCTGGCTGGCAGTGGCCGCGGCGCTGTCCGTGCGGCTGTTCCGCTGGGAGTAGACGGCGGACCAAGCCTCAAGAGCCCACCGCTTCCAGAACGTCCGGCGGCGCCAGATTCGGCGAAGCGAAGGGATCGATCACGCACACGCCGCCGAACACCTGGCCGTGCTGCAGGTCCTCGGTGAGGAGCACCCGGCACGCGCCGAGCTGGGCCGCCGCGACGATCAGCGCGTCCCACCACGAAAGGGAGTGGCGTTCCTGCAGGTTCCATGCACGTTCCAGAACGGCAAAGTCGATCGGGATGGGCTGCCAGGCATTCAGCGCCCGTACGATCCGCTGTGCCTGCGGTGCGGCGAGGCCGGGCTTCAGCTTGCGCGTCAGCGTGGCATACATCTCCTGCAAGACCTGGAAGCTCAACCGGCCACACCGCAGGTTCCAGAGGTGCCGGTACCACGCGTCGGCCCGCGCCTGCTTGATGGGATCCGACGTGTCGTACCGGTAGACCAGGACATTGGTGTCGACGAACACCGAACCGGTCATGTTGTTGCTCTTCCCCGCGTCCGAGGCGTTTCAGCCACGGCGGTCATGAATGCGGATGAGACCCCGGACGATCGTAGAGCGCGTCGCGCGCCGGATAAGGCGCTCCGCTCTCGTTCAGATTCCCGGGCTTCACCGCCAATGCCTGCTCCATCGCGATCTCGTAGTCGTCCTCGCGGCGCCTGATCCCTTCGATCACGTCGGCCAGCCACCCCGAGACGCTGCGATCGTCTGCAGCCGCCCGGACCCGCAGCCACCTCGCGGCATCCTCGGGAAGTGTCACGGTCACGTTCTTCATGAAACTAAACTAGGAGAACACGAGAACCGTGTCAATTCCAGGCGGATCCGGGCGCCATCGATCACTATCCCGTCGCGGCCTCAATCTGCGACAATCGCCGCAACGTGACCGGCAAGGAGTGACTCATGGGAACAGGCGGCCGCGTCGCCGGCAAGGCGGCCATCGTCACCGGTGCGGCGTCCGGCATCGGCCAAGCCACCGCGGAGCTGCTCGCGCGGGAAGGCGCGTCGGTCTGCGTTGCCGACGTCGACGCGGATCGCGGGCAGCAGGTGGTCGACGGGATCGCGGCGGACGGCGGCACGGCGATCTTCGTCCGCACCGACGTGGGTGTGAGCGCGGACGTCCTCACCATGATCGAGCGCACCGAGGCGGCCTTCGGCCGGCTCGACATCATCCACAACAACGCGATCTGGTTCCGGATGGGGGCGGCCACCGAGCTGGACGAAGCCGACTGGGACGGCACCCTGAACGTCGGGCTGAAGGCGGTCTTCCTGGCCGCCAAGCACGGCATTCCGGTCATGCGCAGAACCGGCGGCGGCGTGATCGTCAACACCGGCTCCGTGCATTCGCTGGTCGGCTTCGCCACCTACACCGCCTACGACGCGGCCAAGGCCGGACTGCTGGGCCTCACCCGCACCCTGGCGATCGATTACGGGCCGGACATCCGCGTGTGCGCGGTGCTGCCCGGCGCGATCCTGACGCCGCTCTGGGGCGACGCACCGGATGAGGACCGGCGGCGCTTCGCGGAGATGGTGCCGGCCAGGCGCCTCGGCACCGGCCGGGACGTCGCCAACGCGGTGTTGTTCCTGGCCTCGGACGAAGCGTCCTTCATCACCGGCACCGCCCTGACCGTGGACGGCGGCCTGCTGGCGCGCACCGATTAGGAGCCGCGCGGACCAGCCCCTTCACCCTTCACTTCTTCACTTCACATCTTGACACCATATTCGCAAGACATCATGATGCTCCCATGCGAACGACCCTGACGCTGGACGATGACCTTGCGGAGTCGCTGCGAGAGCGGGCGCGGCTTCACGACCTGCCGTTCAAGAAGGTCGTGAACGATACGCTGCGCCGCGGGCTGTCCCCGACCACACGAGATGCCGCTCCACCCCGGTACCGCGTTGTCCCCAACCGCAGCGGACTTGTGCCCGGCGTCGATCCGCTGAAGTTGAACCAGGTCTACGATCAGCTCGAGGCGGAGACCTTCTCCCGGACACATCGCGAGTGATCGTCCCCGACCTCAACCTGCTGATCTACGCTCACAACGAGGATGCGCCCCATCACGAGCCCGCCAGGCGCTGGTGGGAGGGGCTCGTCAACGGCACGGAGCGAGTGGGCGTCCCGTGGGTGGTATCGATCGGATTCGTCAGGTTGATGACCAACCCCAGAGTACTGGTCCATCCGGTGTCGACGGATGAAGCGATCGGCCACATGCGCGCATGGTTCCGCTTCCCCCACGTGACGCCGGTCAACCCCGGCGCCGATCATCTCACCTGGTTTGCGCGGAACCTCGCCGCCGCCGGGGTAGGAGCCGATCTGGTGACCGACGCCCACATCGCCGCACTCGCGATGGAGTACCAGGCGGAGGTCCACTCCAACGATACCGACTTCAGTCGTTTCCCGGGCCTCCGCTGGCGCAACCCACTCTGATCGTCCCATCGCAAGGCGGCACCGGACTCAACCCAACGCGACCGCGTGGGCGACCAGCGGACCGCGCGGATCGCGCAGATCTTCTCGTCGGCGCACCTTCAGTCCCAATCGTCCTGCGGTGTCCAGCACGCGCTCCAGACCGGAACGATCCGGGGCGACCGACTGCAGCTCGGCCAGGCGCGCCGACCGGTCCCGCAGCGTAGCATCCAGGTCCATCAGCGCTCGACGGCATGGCGTTGCGCGCGTCGGGTCGGCCGGACCGCCTACCTCGTCGACGGCGCCGGTCAAGGCGTCCCGCAGGGCGGCGGGCACGTCGCGCAGCGTCCCGATCGGCCAGGTCGCCTCCTGGCAGCTCGCGATCCGGTCGAGCCGCACGACCTCGCGCGCGAACGCACTCCAGGCTGCGCTCCGGTCACGGGCCGTGGCGGCTCCCGTCGAGACCGCAAGTACCCCGCGGGCCAGCTCGAGCACGGCCCCGGGAGCGACCACCTCCTCGAGCTGCGCCAGTTCCACGCGCGCCGTGGCCACCACCGCCGATTCCTGCAGGTGGACGATGAACACCGCGCGGCCGGCCGGCCGCAGCACGCGTCTGACCTCGGCCAGAACCTCCGGCGTGTCTCCGTACTCCAGGGCGAACTGGCCGGCGACGAGATCGAAGTACCCGTCCGCGAATGGCGTGGATGTCATCGACGTGCCGGGGTGGAAGGTGACGCCGGCCGCCAGCTCCCGGTAGCGGCCGCTCACCGTGTGGGCCGGATCGATGGCCGCCGCGTCGACCCCGTGGATCTCCCAGCATGCCTCCCGCGCCGCGGCGGTCTCGGCTGCCGGCAGCGCCACCGCCCCGTTGCCGCAGCCCAGGTCGAGCACGCGTGCGCGGCCCCCGAGCGCGGCCAGCTCACGCCGCCACACCGCTGCAAGCGGCCCGTCGGCGGGATCGCCGTACACCTCCGGCAGGGAGGAAACCACGCCCGACGACCAGTAGCGCGTCCAGGGATCGGACCGGGGCTGCGCGCTCAGCGGATGGACCACTCCCCGGCGTGCCGGTACGCGGCGGCGTAGCGCGTGCCGGCCACGTGAGCCGGCTGCCCGCTGTCGATGGAGTCGATCGCGGCGCTCAGCAGCGCGAACACCTTGAGGTTGTTCCTGCCGCTGAACGAAGGCTCCGTTCCGCCCGCCAGGTAGTCGTGCCAAGCGTCGTAGAATACCTGCCACGAGTCGACGTTCCCCAGGTCGGCGTCGATGTCGTCGCGCCGGGCGAACGTTCCGCCGCGCTCGGCGAACTCGTACTCCATCTCGTCGTTGCTCATGTGGATCCCGCGGCAGCGCAGCACTCCCCTGGTTCCCTCGATGCGGAACTCGTAGTGATCGCCCTGCGAGGAGAACCCGCCGTGGTAGAGGACGTGCAGCCCGCCGGAGCAGCGGATGAGGGCGTTGACCATGCAGGGGCCGGCGTACACCGACCAGGAGGGGCGGAACCCATCGCAGGCGATGCTCTCGGGCGCATGCTCGGGAAAGATGGCCATGAGGCTGTCGAAGTGGTGGCAGGACATCTCGTAGAGCGCCGGCTGCGACAGCGTGGTGAGGTTGAGCGCCTTGTGGCGCGGCTTCGAGTTGAGAAAGGTCACGCTTTCGGGCGTCCCCAGCCCGCCTGAGGCCACGAACCGGCGGACCGCCTGATAGTGCCGGTTGTAGCGCACCTGCTGGCCCACCGACAGCGACCGGCCGGCGCGTTCGGCGTGCTCGACCAGCTCTACCGCCTCGTCGAAGTCGTTGGTGATCGGCTTCGCCACCAGCACGTCCAGCCCGGCGTCGACGCAGGATCTGCACTGTCGATAGTGCCACTCCGAAGGCGTGTTGATGATCGCGACGTCCGCCGCCGCAGCCGCGAGCGCGGCATCCAGGTCCCGGAACAGCGCGCTGTCCGGCAGCCCGAGCAGCTCCTGCCCCTGGATGAGCGCATCGTCGCGGACATCCACGATGCCCACGATCTCCGCCCACGGCTGCCGCGCGATGCCGGGCGTCATCACCCTGGCGATCCCGCCCATGCCGACGACGATGCACCTTCGTACGCTGTTGCCTGGCATGGCCGCGGACTCTGCACCGGGGCGGCGCCCGCTGCCAAGCCACCGCGCAGTACACTGCCGGCGCAACATGGAGCCCATACCCCACATCGACATCGGCGGAGACCGCCACATCGAGGAGATCCTGCAGGACCCGGCCAACGCCGTGGTCGATGCGGTGACCTGCGAGACCCTCGGCGGCTGGGTGCCCGACATCGGGCTCACCACCTACTCCCACCGCAGCATCTACCGGCCGCCGGTCCTGGCGCGCTCCGGGCTGGCCACCACGCTGGCGCATCGCTTCTGGCGCACCCTCGAGGGTCTGCTGGACCACACCGGCACCCGGTGGATCGGCGTGCTCATCTACGACCAGCAGGGCGAGCAGTGCCCGATGGAGCTGGAGGTGGCCGGCCGCGCGGTGGGCCGGCTGGAACCGACGCGGCACGACAACCGCCGCCACCTGATCGTCGCCGACCGGCCGGTCGAGTTCTTCGGCGGCATGGAGGTATTCCAGCTCACTGCGCCGGGGCCGGGCACCTACCGGATCGAGGCGCTGGCGTTCCTTGCCTCCCGTCCCGAGCCGAGCAGCTTCGCGCCGACCATCCGCCACCTCACCGCGCGTTCGCGCCCGGGAGGCGTCGAGCTGCACTTCATCACCGACCACGTCGCTGGAGCCGAGCTGGTCGTGCGTTCCGGCGAGACGGTGGCGGGCCGGTCGCGTTCGGACCGGCGGACCAAGCTCCACGCGGTGGCGTTGGAGGGACTGGCCGGCGGCGACTACCGCTGCGACGTGACCGCCACCGGTATCATCGGCGAGACGGAGAGAGCGTCGCTCGATGTCTCCGTCCGCGACGACACCGCTTCCGCCGCCCTCCCCGGGAGCTCGGTGCAGGAGGTGTCCGTACCGGTCGAGATCGTCGACGTGACGGGCGCCGGTCAGGCGGCGGCGGGCATGCCGGTGACGTTTGGTGTTCCCCTGCCCCGCGGACGGCTCCCGCGGGCACTGACCGGCCGGCTGCAGGCCGGCGGCGTGTCGACCCCCGCCCAGTGCCGGGTCCATTCGCCGTGGCCCGACGGCAGCGCACGCTGGGTGCTGGTGGACGCCGTGGTCCCGGCGCCGCTCCCGCCCGACGGACGGATCGCCGGGTCCGTGCACGTGACGCCCGAGGCCCGCCCCGGTACGGGCGTATACGAAGGCGGCCGCGCCTTCCTGGAAGCGGATCGTCTGCGCATCGGGCTCGACCCCGGGCGGCCGGCGTTTCCCTCCGTGCTCGCGAAGCGCGAAGCCGGTGCCAGCGTCCCGCATGCTGCGGCCCCGCCTTCCTCGACCGTGGAGATTCGGCTGGCCAACGGCGCGGCACTGATACCACGCAGCTCGGCCGCCGTCCAGGAGGAATCCGGCCCCGAACGGAGCGTGCTCCGCTACCACGTCGATCACTGCGACCGCGACGGGACCCCGCACCTCAGGAGCACCATCCGCATCCACGGGTACCGAGGCCAGCGCCACCTGCGCATCCAGCACCGGCTGGAGGTCGTGAGCCCGGCGCTGGGGCCGGCCGCCGGCGATCCGCGCGAGACGCCGGTGGCGGTGGAGTCCGGCGCCGCATCGCGCGGCATCACCGAAGCCGGCCGCACAGACGCGACGGCAACGGCCGCCGACGTGGCCGCCTGTGTCGGCAGCGGTCCGGGGGAAGAGAACACGCTGCTCGAGGTCTCATCGGCCATCGCCCGCGTCGCGATCCCCGGCACCCGGGCGCTGGTCGCGGACGGACGCCGCCACGAACTGGCCGTGAACGGCCACTGGCGGCTGGTTCAGGCCGACGACCGCGAATACCAAGTGTACAAGGTGGCTGGATCCGGCGGGCCGGCCGAGGCTGCGGAGGGCCGGTTCTCGGGCCGGCTCCTGGTGGAGACGGAGGACGGACTGGTCGGGCTGGCAGTGCGCCGGTTCTGGCAGACCTGCCCCACGGGGCTGAAGGTCGATGGGGACGGCGCAGCGGTGGAGCTGCTGCCCGCGCTGACGCCGGAGCCCACGGCCGGGCAGCCCGGCGCCGACGCGCCCGATCCGACAGACGCCGAGAGCTGGCACCAGCTCCTCTTCTGGCGCACGAACCGCGGCTACCTCCTCAAGGCCGGACAGGCGCTCACCGGCGAGGTCGCCGTCAGCCTGCCCGGCTCGCCGGAGGAAGCCGAGCGCATCGCCGCCTGGTGCGAGCAGCCGGCGCTGGTGCGCCCCGCGATCGACTGGCTGAACGGGACCGGCGTCCTGAGTCCCATCCGGGCCAAGGCGACCTCGCCCCACCCCCGCTACGAGCGGACCGTCGACCAAGCGTATGACGAGTGGCTGCGGGAACGGGGGAACCTCCGGCAGTACGGGTTCCTGAACTTCGGCGACTGGTACGGGGAGAGCGGCTGGTCATGGGGCAACAACGAGTACGACCCGGCCTTTGCCCACTACCAGGAGTTCCTGCGCGGCGGCCGGGCCGGGTGGGCGGTGCTGGCGGCGGAGGCGGCGCGCCACCTGGTCGACGTCGACACCTGCAACCACTCGTCGGACCCGGCCCAGGTCGGCGGCCAGTACGGCCACATGCCCGGCCACGCCGGCGGCTACCTGCCGGCCTACTTCCGCAGCAAGGTCGCCTGCTCCTGCATGTTCTACTCCCATTCGTGGGTGGAGGGGCCGGTGCTCCACTACCTGCTCACCGGCGACGAGAGCGTGCGGGAGACGCTCGACCGCATCGGCGGATGGATGCTCGGCGGCCGCACCCACGGGGTCATCGGCGGCAGCGTGGTCGCCGACCGGCAGGGGCTGGACGCCTACGACTACGGGCAGCTCCGGGACGCCGGCTGGCACCTCATCCACCTGTGCGCCCTGGCCCGCTGGAGCGACGACCCGCGTTTCATGAACGCCGCGCACCTGGTCGCGGAGCGGCTGCTGGAGCGACGTACGCCGGGTGGTGGCTGGGAGCGCCTGCTCGGCGAAGGGCACTGCTTCGCCGGCCCTCCCCGGACCCGCGGCGAGGCCAGCTTCATGGTGGGCGTCTGCCTGTCGGCGTTGCGGCGTTACCACGAGCTGACCGGCGACGAGCGGGTCGCGACCGCGATCCTGGACGGTGCCCGCTGGCTGGTCGAGCACACCTACGACCGGCAGGAGCGCCACTTCAGGTACACCTCCAGTCCTTCGCGCGGCGACAGCGGGCCGGCCCACACTCAGCAGGTCATAGAGGGGCTGGTGTACGCCCTTTCCCTGCGCCCCGACGCCGAGCTCGAAGACATCGTCCGCCACGGCCTGGACACGCTGGGAGGCGAACGCCGCGCCGCCGAGCCGTTGGCGCTCGGCACGCCGGAAGCCTCCAGCGCGCGCGGCGTGGGACCGTCCCTCTGCCACGAGACACGATACGTGCCGACCATGCTCGCGTACCTTCGCGACGGGGTCGCCGCGGAACCTGCCTGAGGCTACCTCCGCACGACCGCCTGGAGCTCCTCTCCACGGGCATAGCGGTTCAGGTTCTCCAGCGCGAAGCGGGCCCGCTTGCGCGACGTCCCGTCCGTCCCGCCGGCCGTGTGCGGGCTAACGTAGACATTCGGCAGTTGGAACACCGGGTGGGCGGGATCGGCCGGTTCGTGGGCAAATACATCGAGCCCGGCCCCGCCGAGCCGCCGCTCGAGCAACGCCTCGTACAGCGCGGGTTCGTCGATCAACTCGCCGCGGGCGACGTTGATGACGCAGGCGGTCGGCTTCATCAGCCCGATGCGCCGCCGGTCGATGATGTGCCTGGTCTGCTCGGTCAGATGCAGGTGGGGCGAGAGGAAGTCGCACTGCGCGGCCACGCGGTCCAGGTCTTCGGGGCCGCCCAGAAGCTCGGGCTGCAGTTCATCGAGCACCTGCTGCTCGATCGGCCGCACGTCGACCGCCAGGATCCGCATCCCGAACGCCCTGGCGCGGCGGGCCAGCAACTGACCGCTGTTACCGAAGCCGACGATCGCCAGGCTGAGTCCTTCCGGCTCAAGCCCGTTCGGGGAGTAGAGCTCGCCCCGCATGAAGGTACGCCGGCCCTCCTCGTAGCGGTGCGCGAGCATGAGCAGGAACAGCATCGCGCGGTCCGCCAGGGCGACGCTGCTCAGATGGCCGGGGCAGTGGCACAGCAGCATGCCGGCGTCGAGGATCCGGTCGACCTCGACGTGGTCCAGGCCATTCGTCTGCGCCTGGATGAACCTGACCCCTGCGTTCGCCGCGGCGTCCACCAGATCGCCGCCGATGTTGCCGCCCAGGTCGACGATCGCCTCCACGCCCTCGAACTGGGGGCCGGCCTCGCGCTCGGCGTCGAACACCCGCAACTCGTGACTGCCGGAGATGGCCGCCACGACGTCCTCGGCCCAGGAAGGATCGATCCCGGCGGGATGCGGCATGAAGAGCACGCCCAGCCGCCGCATCGTCGGTCCCGCGGTCATCTTCTGCCTTCGAAGAACGGGCTCAACACGGACCGATAGTCCTCCGTGCTCAGGCCTGAGGGAACCTCGAAGGAGATGCCACCTCGCGGCAGGACCGCTCCGCCATCCACGAGCGCGTACATGATCAGGCGGATCTCGTCCAACGGCTTCCCGCTCGCCAGCGCGCACGAGATCGGGTGGGTGCGGGGCTTGTCGTCAAATGAGAGGTTGGGATCGGCGCCGAGATCCAGCAGCGTCTTCACCTCGTGATACCCCGCGTGTCGCGCGGCCTTGCACAGCGCGGTACCGTCGAAGTCGACCGCGTCGATGTCTTCGTCAAGCTCGTCGAAGCTCCATCCCGAGCGTGGAGACTCAACGATGATCGTGAACGTCAGCCAGTCCTTGTCGCTACCGGTGGTATCGTCATCCGAGTCCACCACCGTGTAGATCATCGAGTACGTGCCCGGCGCTGACGGAGTCCCGTGCAAGATGGAGCCCGACAAGGTGATGCCCGGGACTTTCGGATACAGCGTGTAGATCAGCGGTCCGTTGGCGCGCGTTGCCGTCGGCAGCTTCAGTTCGATCTCGTCGCCCACGACGTAGACCTGGGTTTCGACCTCCTGGTACCCGAAGTGCGGCGTGGCGTCTACCGGTGCAACGCGAATACGGAACACCATGAGCGCGACCACGATCGCCGCCACGGACGCGACGACTATCAGCGCCGCCCGCGCCTTCGCGTACGGCCGCGGTTCCGTGAACTCGCTGATCAGCGCCGTGCCCTCCCGATCCCGAGGGTAGTCACACGGGCCGGCGCCGGTCACTCGAGAAACGCATCGATGGCGGCGGCCGACTCCTCCGGCGCGTCCAGGTCGACCTGGTGGCCGGCGCCCTCGATCACCTGCACCGCCGCGTCCGGGAGCGCGCGCGCCCAGAGCCCGCGGTAACCGGCGGGCAGGACGCGGTCGGTGCCGCCGAACAGCAGCAGCGCCGGCCGGTCCAGCCGATGCAGGCGGCGCGAGAGCCGCGTGTCGCCGACCGGCCAGAGCAGGCGCGCCGCCGCCTCCTGGGCGCGCACCTGCACGACCGCCCACTCCACCGGGTCGGCCGACTCCGGCAGCGCGACGTGGGCGTCCCAGGTGGCCGGGTCGCCGCACAGCAGCGCACCCAGGTCTCCCGGCCCCTGCGCGAAAAGGTCGGCCGTGGGGTCGTCGGCGTCGAACAGTCCCAGCGGCGACGCCAGCACCAGCCGGCGCACCGACGCCGGCCATACGCAGGCCACGTCGGCGGCCAGCGCGGCGCCCACGGAGACGCCGATCAGGTCGGCTCCGGCGCCTCCGGCCGCGGCCAGCAGGTCGTGGGTCGCCAGCAGCCAGTCGAGGTGGTCGTCGAGCTGGCCGATCGCGTCCGCGCCGGGGAAACCGGGCAGGCTCGGCGCGATCACGCGCCGCGTGCGCGCCAGCCGCTCCAGGAACGGTGTCCAGCGCGGCAGGCCGCCCACGCCGGCCAGGAACGCCACCGGCTCGCCGGTCCCTTGCTCCCACACGCGGCAGGACACACCCGCGACCCTCACCGTCCGTTCCCGCGGCTCGCTCATGAGCCGTCCTCCCGCGAGTCGTCCACAGGAGCCCGACGGGCGGCCTCCGGCCACCAGTGGTCCTCCCACCGGTCGGTGAACAGGTCGCGGATCTGCGGCAGCACCCGTTCGGCGAACAGCGTCGTGTTGTGGCGGGTCAGGCCGCGGTCCATGTTGCCGAAGTGCAGGAGCAGCATGAGCTGGCCGATGTTCAGGTCCACGGCGATGTCCCGCAGCCGCTCCGCCACCTCGTCCGGCGTCCCCACGAGCAGGTAGCCGCGCTCCAGGATCTGGTCGTAGGTGGGCGCCGTTGTGAACTGCGCGACCGGATTGCCCGGATTGGCCTGCCGGGCGCGGAAGCGGACCGACTCCTCGGTCGCGTAGCCGGGCGGCACCGCGAAGCGCGGGTTGGTGTGCAGGCAGTTGGTGTAGAAGTACTCCGCCGGCTCGCGGTACATCTCGAGCGCCTCGCGCTTCGTCTCGGCCACGCCGACGAGTTGCAGGTAGCCGGCCTGGAACGGGTTGGGCTCCCGTCCCTGGCGCTCGAGCTCCGCCCAGTAGCCCTTCAGCACCCCGCGGGCGGTGTGGTAGCCGAAGTAGGACAGCGCCGCGTACACGTAGCCGTCGCGGCCGCACATGCGCCACGTGTCCGGTGAGCCGCCGCCGGGGATCCAGATCGGCGGACGCGGGCTCTGGATCGGCCGCGGCCAGATGTTCACGTAGCGGTGCTGGAAGAAGCGCCCCGCGAACGCGAACGGCTCCCGCTCCTGCCACGCCCGTACCACCAGGTCGCACGCCTCGACATACTTGTCGCGCAGCGTGCTGGGATTGCGCCCGTAGGCGTAGCAGGTGTCCATGGGCGTGCCGAGCGGGAGCCCGGCGATCAGCCGCCCGCCGGAGATGCAGTCCAGCATCGCCATTTCCTCGGCGACCCGCAGCGGCGGGTCGTACAGCGCGGGCGCGTTGCCCATCACGCAGACCGCGCCGCGGGTCGTGTTGCGGGCCAGCACGGACGCCATCAGGTTGGGCGACGGCATCATGCCGTAGCCGTTGGAGTGGTGCTCGTTGACGCAGACGCCGTCGAAGCCGAGTGCCGCCGCTTCCTCCAGCTCGTCGAGATAGTCGCGGTACATGGCGCCGCCGCGCTCGGGTTCGTACAGCCGCGAGTCGATGTCCACCCAGATCGACGGATGCGACTCGCGGAAGTCGTCGGGAAGCTCCGCGTACGGCATCAGGTGAAAGAAAAGGACGTTCATCGGTGTGCTCCGCCGGGTCCGGTCAGCGGCCGACCGTGACCAGCGCCTCGGCGATTGCGCCGTGCGATTCGCCGTCGACTTCGATCCGCGCGGTCACCAGCCGGCGGATGCCGTCGCCGGCGGCCGGAGCCGTGGCCTGCAGCGCGACCTCCCCCCTCTCGCCTGGCCGCAGCCGCACCGAAGCCGCGGCGCCGGCGCGCCAGCCCGGCGGCGCGTCGAGCTCCGCGGCGTAGGTCGCGTCCCGCTCCAGGTTGTTGCGCAGCAGGAGCCTGTACGTGACCGCCCCGCCGGGCTCCACGGTGGCCAGGTACGGGAGCAGCCGCGCCCAGAACAGGTCGACGTAGTGATCGGCCGGCTCGGCCACCAGGTTGCGGAACGCCCGCTCCTTGCGGGCGATGAAGTCGGCATATTCGTCGAGCTGCTGCTTCGAGCAGTCGATCACGCCGCCGTGGCCGGGGCAGATCAGCTCCGGGTCGACGCGGCGCATCACCTCCGCGCAGCGCCGGTGCATGCCGAGCTGGAAGCTGTTGCGCAAGACCGTCGTCTGAATCGGCTTCCTGATCGTCTCCCCGGCGCGCAGCTCGTTCGAGAGGAAGAAGTTGTCACCCGTGAAGGCGACCCTCCGGCCGTCGATCAGGCCGGCGTAGACCGAATGGAACTCGGTCTGGCCGGGCGCGAAATGGATGTCGAAACGGTACTCCTCCCACGCGAAGCACTCGCCGTCGTGCAGGTAGCGGTCGATGCGGATCGGCCGCGGGTACGTGCACGGCGTGCTGGCCCACGCGGCCGGGTCCGCAAGCACCTGCGCGACCTCGTCCAGCGCCCAGCAGCGGGTGCCGTGGTGGCGCTGCAGGTAGGGAATGCCGCATGTGTGGTCGTCGTGGATGTGGGTCGGCACCACCAGGTCGAGCTCGGTCACGCCGTAGTCGTCGCGCAGCTCCTCCAGGTGGTGGGCGACGAAGCGCAGCGACTCCTGGCCGTGGTGTTCGGAGTTGGTGTGCATGTGGGTGGCCAGCGAGTGGCCGTAGTCGACGAACATCGCCTTGCCGGAATCGCTCAGCACCACGTAGAAGTTGCTGCAGGTCCACGGCCCGCCCCACAGCAGGTGGCGGGACAGCGGCTGCATCCTGGCGTCCGGCAGGAAGTGGGAGGTCGGCAGATCCTCCCGCGAGCCGGCCACGCGCAGGCCGTTGCCCAGCGCGACGCAGTCGGCCAGCCGCCGGCGCAGGCGCGCGATGTCGCCGGCGACGTCCGTGATCTCATCCCCGTGCGAAGGATAGGCGACCTGCACGTTCAGCCGGTCCAGCGCGTCGATCGACTCGATCGTGAAGCCGACCCCCTCCATGCCGCCGTAGGCGTACTCCATGGCATGAAGCTGGTAGAGCCTGCCGCCGGCGCTCATCAGGTCCCCCGTGAACGCCACCCGCTGCCCGTCGATCGTGGCGATGAGCATCGAGGAGCCGCGCGTGTGCCCCTTGGCCGGAATGATCTCGAAGCAGTAGCCGCGCCACGTGAAGGCCTCGTAGTCCTCCAGCACGGCGTCGACGGCGATGTCTCGCGCTGACGTGAAGAAGGTGTTGCGGTCGTCGTAATTGTCATACACCCGGCGCGTCCGCCAGTACAGCTCGGCCTCCGCGAACAGGTGGCGCTCGTGCTCGGGCACCGCGACCTGTGCGCCCGCGGCAGCAAGGGCCGGCGTGCCCCCGCACTGATCCCGGTGGTGGTGGGTGTGCAGAACCCACTCCACCGTGGCCGCTCCCGTGTCGGCCAGAGCCCCGGCGACGGCCCCGGAGCCGGCATCGATCAGCAGCGCCCGGTCACTGTCTACAATAACGTATATATTGCAAATGTCGGTGAAGCGGTAGAGGTGCTCGCTCAGTCGCGCCAGACGGGGATCGGCCATGCCCGCATCGTAGTGGGAGCGCCGACCCCGAGCAATCCGCGCGGTCTCATCGGTCAGTCACGCTCTTCACCACCTGAATTCCCGTTCCGGAACGAAACGGGTGACCTTCTTCCAGCGCGTCTCGTCCTGGCGATAGCGCTCCCTGCGATAGAGCGCTCCGTCCCTCCCCGGTGGATCGACGTCGATGACCGTCGTCCCCTTCAGGGTGTAGGTGTGCGGGACCTTCTCGATGTATGCGAGCTCGTCTCCGCTACCCAGGGGAAAGCGCACCGAGACCGTCTGGCCCGGCTTGACCGGACCGGCAGCGCAGTAGCGGCCGTCCCACCGGGCGTTTCGCCGTTCGCCGTCGACCGCGTACACCGCGTCCTCCGGTCTCACGCCCGCGGGGATCCTCACCGCGCAGCTCGCGAGCGGGCGCTTGGCCTTCACGTCGACCTGTCCCCTGTAGGGGATGTGGCTGTCGATGTCGACCCACCGGGAGGAGCGGTTCAGCAGCAGGTTCACCCTCAGGGCATCGGCCTGGTAGTCACACACGCCGTTCCAGATGTAGTAGAGGGCACGCGTCGCGTTCGCCGTGCAGCAGTGCATGACGTTGTTGCCCCACTCGTTGCCTGAAAGCCAACCGCCGAAGGCCCCGACGTGTCGCTCGGCCACCCTGTGCACGGCGTCCGGAGACTCGGTCTCGGGCGGCTGCGCCGGGATGCCCGGACGGCGGTCGATCCGCCGCTGGATCCAGGAGATCTCGGTGAGCTGACCCTCGGCAAAGTGGTTGCGGATCCAGCGGTCGGCGTCGTCCCACAGGTCCTCCCGTCCCGCCTGACTGATCTTGATGGCCAGGGCGATCATCTCGGCCAGTCCGCAGAGCTCGCAGGTGCAGCGCTTGTTCGCCCTGACCCACTCGGGGAAGAAGCCGACCAGCGGCTCGCCGTATGTCCTGCCCCAGGCGTATCCGCGCCCGATGAAGTCCCAGAACTCCTCGTCGCCGGTCTCCGTCGCGTACTCGGTCATTCCCAGCAGCACGCGGGTGTGGCCGTGGAAGTGGGGGGAGTTGATGAACTCGGCGGTGCCGGCATCGAAGGCGACGCTGTGCAGCGCGGAGCCCCGGAGCAGCTTCCCGGCCGCGTCGAGCGCCTCTTCGCAGCCAAGCGTGCGGTACACCTGCACCAGAGCCTGCCCGATCCACCCCTCGTTGCAGGCGAGTTGGGCATTGTCCACCACGGGGCTGGAGCTGACGTCCACGTTCGGCGTGGCCACGATCTTGGCAGCGTGCACGTCGACGGGGGTGTCCGGCCCGAAGACGATGTCGGGGAGGTAGAGGTGATCTTCACAGGCGAGACACCGCTTCAACAGCCCGTTCGCCGCGCGCAGGGAGGACTCCTTCCAGCCTTCGTCGCCGGTCAGCTCGTGCAGCAGCGCCGCCGCGGCCATGCGCACGGAGCAGACGATGGGTATGGCGTAGTGGCCCAGACCGGTGGTGGGGTAGAAGTCGAAGAACGTGGTGTCGCTCCAGGGCCGCTTGGGATCGACCGGTTCGTAGAAACAGCCGTCGGGCCCCTGCAAGTGCAGGAGCACCTCGAACCACCGCCGGTCCACGTGGCTGTTGTGGGCGGATCCGGTGATGGTTCGGAGCAGCGGAACGCTCTCCAGGAACTTGGACTGCACGTGGTCATGGATCTGGTGAAACATCATGGGCGGGTTGCGGTAGAACGAAACCAGCCAGTACACCTCGTAGTCGAGCTCCGGATTCGTGGGAGATGTCATCCCGTTGATCCCCAGGAGGGCGCGCTCCTGGAGGTCCAGGGTGTCCGGCACCAGATCTTCGTAGGACTCTCCCCGGTATTCGGGAAGTTCGAGATCCGGAATGTCGCGGCGGATGTAGTTGATTCCGGTCTCTTTCAGGCCCGGCGCTTCCTGCGCCCTGTAGAGCTTCACGATGAACCCCCGCCGATCGATCTCGTGCCGCCACCGTACCCGGCCGGCGGAGTCTTGTCACTCCTCGATTGAGGTTCGCCGAAGCGGCGGCGGTGCCGCCGACCTCGACCTGTCCCTGACTCCCGGGTCGAGCTTGCGGGACGTGGCCCATCCATGGAAAATGTCCGCAGATCCGAGGCCGGCGCGTTCCGCAAGGAGTAGCAGCATGCCGCGAAAGTTGATCGCCACGGGCCCGAGCAGGTCGCCGTACGCGATCATCGGATCATCCCCGATCCGGTCGCCCCACGCATGGACATCGCCGGCATGCGAACGCTGAGTCCGGCGGCGAAGAACGCTCTCCCCGAGCGCCGGCTCGGCAACCGGAACGGCGGGATACGCGGACTCTTTCACATCGACCGGTCCACGCGCCACAGAGTGCTCATGAACAGGCAGATCTACCTGATGTATCTGCCGGCGATTCTCACCGTCATCGTCTTCAATCTGTTCACCACCTACGGGCTGAAGATAGCCTGGCTCGATTTCAATTTCCAGGACGGCTTGAACAGTCCCTCCATCGGCTGGGAGTACTTCCGGGTGCTGTTCGGCATGCCACGGTTCTTTCGCCTGATGCGGAACACGGTGGAGATAACCTTCCTTCGCCTCCTGTTCGGGTTCCCGATCGTCATACTCCTGGCGCTGCTGCTCAACGACATTCGCAGCAAGGGACTGAAGAACGTATCCCAGTCGGTGCTCTACCTTCCCCACTTTCTCAACTGGGTGATCATCGCGACCCTGCTCTACCTGGTCTTCAACGAGCACTCCGGGGTTCTGAGCCGTCTGTTCGGCGCCGTCGGCCTGCCCTACGAGGACATCACCTGGAAGCGGGAATGGATCCGCGTCGTCCTCATCGGCAGCGGCATATGGAAGACCATGGGCTGGAGCACGATCATCTACCTTGCCGCATTGTCCGCCGTCGACCCCGGTCTCTATGAGAACGCGATCGTCGACGGAGCCGGCAAGATCACGCAGATGTGGCACATATCCGTCCCGGCGATCTTCCCGGTGATCGCGATCTCATTCGTGTTCGCGATCACCACGATCTTCATGGAGAACCTCACGCAGATCCTCCTGCTAGGCCGTAACATGCCCAACGTCGAGGTGTTCGAGACCTGGATCTACGATTGGGGCCTGCTCAGGGGAAACTACGGGATGGCGACCGCAATGGGCCTGTTCCAGACGATGTTCGGGATCGTCCTGTCGTTGTTCGCGAACTATCTGGTCGGCAAGATCGGCTATGAGGTGCTGTGGTGAGAGCGACGGCCTCCGACAAGCTGTTCTCCGTCGTATCCAATGGCGCGATCATCCTGCTGTCTCTCACCTGCATCATGCCCTTCCTGTACGTGGTCTCCGTGTCGATCACGACGTCGAAGGCCTTCTATCTCGAAGGAGCGCGGCTGATACCGAACGACGTGACGTTTGCTGCCTATCGCTCGCTGCTGGTGGACGCCACGCTGTTCCGGCGGGCGCTGGCCAACACGCTGCTCCTCACCGTGATGGGCACGAGCGTCACGGTGTTCCTGAGCACGATGACCGGGTATGCGTTCTCCAAGAGGGATGTCCCCGGCAGAAAGATCATATTGATCTTTCTCTACCTTTCCGGCTTCTTCGCCGGCGGCCTGATACCCAAGTTCTTCGTGTTGCAGCGCATGGGACTCATCAACACCTACTGGGCGCTGATCATACCGACCGCTGCCGTGTTCAATTACCTGTTGATCAAGAACTACTTCATCATGGCGCTCCCGGAGGCGATCGAGGAGTCCGCGAAGCTCGATGGCGCGAGCACGTTCCAGATACTCATACGCATCGTCATGCCCCTGGCCCTGCCGATCATGGCGACCATCGCGCTGTTCAGCGCGGTGATGTTCTGGAACACGTACATGGAAGCCGTGCTGTTCGTTCCGTCCCGCAAGAAGATGGTGGTCATGCGCCTGTTGCAGAGCATGATCGAGGTCTACAGCGGCGACTTCGCCGAGCAACTCGGGAAGAGCGTCGACATGTCGGACGCGCCGTCCGAGGGATTCAAGATGGCGGCCCTGTTCATCGCTACCGTTCCCATCCTGCTCCTGTATCCGTTCCTGCAGAAGCACTTCGCGAAGGGGATCATGATCGGCGCCGTGAAGGGGTGATCCAGGGATGCTGCGGACTCGTTACGGACATCCGTTACACAGGGGGTGAAGGGCATGCACAGGAAAGCTTGAGGGAGGAGGGACGGGAAGCGTGCCGAGAAGAGCCTCGGAGACAGATCGAATCGACGTACATCGATGCCGAGCATCGGTGACAAGGAGTTGAACGAATGAACAAGAGGGCAGCGATAACGGTGTTGCTGGCCGCTCTCGCCACTTCTCTGCTGTTCGCTTCGGCAGAGGGCGAAGAAGGCGGGGAAGCGGCGGTGCCGCACTACGAATACGTGGTCATAGGCCCCGCGCCACAGGCCATAGAGCGCAGCGAGCTCAAGCATTACGATGAGGTCAAGGCCGCTCTCGACGAGAAGATGGCCGCCGAGCTGGGATTCACGATCGACGTGACCGACCTGAGCCAATCGGGTATGGCCGTCAATCAGCTGATCCAGTTGTCCGCCGCCGGAGGCGACCCCATCCACATCGTCCAGGGCACGGGTGAAATGGGCGGCGCCACCGAGTGGGCGCCGATGTGGATCCCGGTGGAGGGTCTCGTGGAAGATCATGCGCCGGACTACCTGGAGCTGGTGAACGACTACAATCCGCTGTTGCTGGAGACGTTCAGCGACAAGGACGGAAACCTTGCCGGCCTTCCCCACCTGGTCCGCATGCGGGGGCTGATCTACCTGTTCAACCAAGACCTGATCGACAAGCTGGGAGTCGAGCTGCCGCCGCTGCCGGAGGGCAGGTTCGACCTGACGTTCGATCACCTGGAGCAGTTGGGCGAGGCGTTCAACCGCGAAGTGCCCGACGGCATGGGCATCATGTGGTACCACACCTTCAAGACCTTTCTGGGCGCCTTCGAAGACAATATCTCCATGTCGAACTGGAACCCGCAGGGATACGTGAACTACTTCGATCAGGAAGAAGGGATCTGGAAGGATTGGGTCGATTCCGAGTACTACGAGGACTCGGTCCGGCTGTTCGACAAGTTCCTGAAGAAGGGATACTACTGGCACAGCCTCGCCGAGCCGGCCGGAACGGAGCGGGACAGGGGTTTCATCAACGGCACCATTCTTGGGCGAGACGGTCAGGGCTGGTACGGAGGCAACCCGACCTACAAGGAATGGATCGACGAAGATCCGGCCAACGAAACCAAGATCCTGGTCTACGGCGTGGCTTCGAAGAAACAGCCTATCTGGAGCGCCGGATTCCGGGGACTGTTCTTCACCAAGCGGAACACGCAGGAGCAGGTCGAGAGGTACCTGCAGTTCATCAACTGGATGTCCAGGGATGAGGCGAACTACAATCTGGCACGCTACGGGATCGAGGGTCTCACTTTCGAGATCGAGCAGACGGCCGGCGGCGACATGAGTCTCCATATCCCGGAAGCCGAAATGACCGACACCATCCAGGAGCCGTACCAGCTCATGGGCTTTGAGCACCGGTGGCTGCTCGGAAACTACGACCGCACGTATGAACGGGCCGGGCTGACGTTCGCGGGCAATGAGATCCACGACCTGTTCGATGCCCTGAACGCGCAGAACAGCACCATCGAGCCGTACGTGTTCGCGCGCTTCGTCTACACCCCGGAGGAGCAGCAGAAGGTCGCGGACTCCTTCGCCTTCATCACCAGCGAGTTCTTCGATGGCGTGCTGATGGACCGGGACATGGACGTCGAAGAGAAGATCGCCCGCGGCAGGGAGATATACGCCGAGTTCCACAAGATGGGAGGAGGCATCTACATAGACAAGACCAACGAGTACTACCTGGCGAATCCGGGTCTGAGACCGCTCCCGCTCAACTGATCTCGCCTCGGAGTCTGTCGGATCTGTCGCCGAGCGCGGCAGGTCCGACACTCCGGCGCTCGTCAGGGCGCCATCACGTCGATGCCGGCAAGCTCGAACCGTTCGAAGTGCGTGACGTCATACGTCAGGATCCGGTCGAGGGCAGCCTTGCGCGCGCACCGCACGTGGAGCGCGTCGTAGACCGCACCGCTCGTCAGACCCAGCCCGGCGACTTCGCGGAGGACCCTTCAGGTAGTCATCATGTACTATTTATTGCCCTATGGTCTTATATAAGATATATCTTACCAACCAACTCTTCCGGTGCATTCGAGATCGGGGTGCTGCGTGGCATTCGGTCACTCGCGGTGGATGGGATCGATCCAGCGCACCTCTTCCGGCTCCTCGACCGCCGGGATGTCCAGGTTCACGACGACCGGCTCCTGATCGCTCCGGACCAGGACGCAGGTCAGGGGCCGATCCCTGCTGGCGTTGATCTCCTGGTGCGGAGCGTAGGGCGGCACGTAGATGAAGTCGCCGGGCCCGGCCTCCGCCACGAACTCCAGGCGGTCGCCCCAGCGCATGCGCGCCCTGCCCGACACCACGTAGATGACGCTTTCCAGGGCTCCGTGGTGGTGCGCTCCGGTCTTCGCGTCGGGCTGGATCTCCACGGTGCCGGCCCAGAGCTTTTCGGCGCCCGCCGTCGCTCGATTGATCGCTGCCGCGCGGGTCATGCCCGGCGTCTGCGGGGTATTGATATCCAGTCTCTCGCTCGTGACGACCCGCACGCCGTGCTGCCGCCAGTCCCGTCCTGCGCGCGCCATCGCCAGGCCGCATCCTACCTGCCCGCTGACCCTGGTGGCGACGCCTCGGCCGCCGCGGCACACTGTGGCATCGTGACGAGCTTCGGTGGGGCGCTTCTGCGATGACTCTCGAGGCGCAGGAACTGTTGGCGCGCCTCGGTGCCGGCGAGCCGATCGGGGCGGTTTGTGCGGCTGCCGGCCTCTCGGGAGAAGAGTTCCGGTCCTGGTGGCAGGCGGAGGCGCGCCGCCGCGTCCCCGAGCAGAGCGGAAGCAGGGACGCCGCGGTGGGCACGGACGTCACGATCGACCGCGATCGCTGGGGCATCCCCCGGATCTCGGCCGAGACCGATGAGGACCTGTTCTTTGGTTTCGGCTACGCCATGGCGCAGGACCGCCTCTTTCAACTCGACTATCTGCGGCGCAAGGCGAACGGGCGTCTGTCCGAGGTGCTCGGCCCGGACGGGCTTGAGCTGGACACCGCCGCCCGCACCATCGGCATCGGTCGCATCGCGGAAGCCGAGTGGGAAAAGACCCCGGCGGAGACGCGGCGCCTGCTGACCGCGTTCTCCGGCGGCATCAACGAGTCGATCGCGGCGGCCGGCGAGCGGCTGCCGATCGAGTTCGATCTGCTCGACTACGCCCCGGAGCCGTGGTCGCCGGTGGACTGCCTGGCCATCGCCGGCGAGTTTCGCGCCTACCTGACGGTCCGCCTGCCGGTGATCTTCATCCCCGAGCTGGGCAGGCGCGTCCTGGGCGACGGCGCGCTCTACCGCGCCTTCCTGCAGGGCGAGGCGGACGATGAGAGCATCCTGCCGCCCGGCTCCTACCCCGCCGGACCCACCGGATCCGCCGGACCCGCCGGACCCGCCGGAACGCGGCCGGTCGGCGCGACGGTCGCCGACGCCTCGGAAGGTGTGGGCAGCAACAACTGGGTGATCGCCGGATCGCGATCCACTACGGGCAAGCCGATCGTCGCGAGCGATCCGCACATCGCCTTCGCCGCGGTGTCGTGCTGGTACGAGGTCACCCTCGCCGGCGGCTCGTTCAACGTGACCGGCATGGCGTACGCGGGGATGCCCGCGGTGATGTTCGGGCGCAACGAGCACGTGGCCTGGGGGATCACGAACAACATCTGCTCGCAACGCGACCTGTACCATGAGCGAACGGATCCCGCGCGCCCCGGCATGTTCCTCTACGACGGCCGGTGGGAGCCGGCGCGGGAGCGCTCGGAGACGATCGCGGTGCGCGGCAGCGAATCGGTCACCAGGGCCATCCGCCACTCCCGCAACGGCCCGATCGTGGACGAGCTGCTCCCGGAGTCCGTGCGCGCGGCCGGCCCGGTCTCGCTGCGCTGGCTGGGCGCGGCCCGCTGCGGCTGGCTCACGTCGCTGCTGGCGATGGACCGCGCGACGAGCGTGGCGGGGCTGCGCCGCGCCGTCCGGGGATGGCGGGTGCCGACGTGGAGCCTGGTGCTGGCCGATGCGGACGGCCACACCGGCTATCAGGTCGCGGGCGAGATCCCGGTTCGCACGGTCGAGGAGCGCGGCTTCCGCCCCGGCTGGGATCCGGCCCACCAGTGGCACGGGATCATCCCGCCGGAGGGCATGCCGCAACTCGGCGACCCGGAGCGCGGCTGGATCGCCTCGGCAAACAACCGCACCGCCCCGGAGGACTTCCCATGGTCCCTCTCCGGCCGCTGGGCGAGCGGCTATCGCGCCCGCCGCATCCGCCAGATGCTCGAAGCATCCGAGCGGCACTCGCGTGACGACTGCGCGCGGATGCATCTGGACGTCCTCTCGCTGCGCGCGGCGACCTGCCTGCCGCCCCTGCTGCACGCCGTAGCCGGGCATGCCGATCCCCGCATCCGGCATGCGGCCGAGCGCTTGGCGGAGTGGGACTGCCGCATGGAGGCCGATCGCGTCGGCGCGGCGATCTTCGAGGTGTTCTTCGGTCACTGGAGCACGCGCGTTGCGGCCGAGCGGTTCCCCGGCGACATGGTGGTGCTGGTAGCCGGCGCGGTCGCCGGCCTTGCCACCGCGCTCCTGAGCGCCGACGAGGCCGGCTGGTTTGCGGACGGCGGGCGCGAAGCGGCGATCGCCTGCGCGATGACGGCCGCGCTGGACGAGCTCACCGAGCGTCTGGGAGCGGACATGAGCGAGTGGCGCTGGGGCCGCCTGCACCGGATCCACCTGCGCCACGTGCTCAGCCAGCGCGGCGACCTGGGCGCGCTGCTCGACCGTGGCGGCCTGCCGGTGCGCGGCAACGGGACCACGGTCTGCAACACCGGCTTCGATCCCAACTGGGGGGCGGCGATGGGCGCCAACTACCGCATGATCGCCGACTTCGGCGCCGAACCGCCCGGCCTCCGGGCGATCGACGCGCAGGGGCAGTCGGGACACCCCGGCAGCCCGCACTACTGCGATCAGCTCGCGGAGTGGCTCGCGGGACGCTACCACGTTCTCCCGCTCGATCGATCCACGGCCACACGCGAGGCGGCGAACACGCTACGGCTCACGCCGCGCACCTAGCCGCACCGGTCGAAGCAGGAGCGTCAGCCGACCGGCAGCCGTGTGCTACGCTGCCGGCGATGGGTAGCATCTCACCTCGGCAGCGGGAGCTGCTGGCGCATACATGGGTCGACTTCATGCCCATGCAGCGCTTCGCCGACGCGCCGTTGATCGTCGAGCGCGCGGACGGCATCTACTACTGGGACGTCGGCGGCACCCGCTACCTGGACGCGATCGGCGGCGTGTTCGTGGCCAGCCTGGGCCACCGCCATCCGCGCGTGCTCGCCGCGGTACGGGAGCAGATGGAACGCGTCACGCTGGCCCCGCCCATGCACGGCGTGGCCGGCGTCACGCTGGAGCTGGTCGAAAAGCTCGGAGCGATCACGCCGGGCGACCTGGATTTCATCAAGACCTTCTCCGGCGGCTCGGAAGCCAACGAGGCAGCCCTCAAGCTCGCCCGCCAGTATTGGAAACAGAGCGGCCGCGCCGGGAAGTACAAGGTGATCAGCCGCTACCACGGCTACCACGGCGGCACCTTCGGCGCCATGGCGGCCAGCGGCACCGGCCCGCGCAAGAGCAAGTTCGAGCCGCAGATGGGCGGCTTCGTGAAGGTGTTTCCCCCGACCCACTACCGCGGCCGCTTCCCGACCTGGGAGGAGTGCAACCGCTTCGCCGCCGCCACCGTGGAGGATGCGATCGTCGCCGAGGATCCGGAGACCGTGGCCGCGGTCATCGTCGAGCCGATCGGCAACACCGGCGGCATCATCACCCCCACCGAGGAGTACCTCGTATTGCTGCGCGAGATCTGCGACCGCCACGCCGTCCTGCTGATCTTCGACGAGGTGATCACCGGCTTCGGCAAGACCGGCAACATGTTCGCCGCCCAGACCTTCGGCGTCACCCCGGACGTCATCTGCTGCGGCAAGGGCATGTCGTCCGGCGTCATCCCGATCGGCGCCATCGCCGCCCGCCGCGGTCTCGGCGATGCGTTCTGGGGCTCGGAGCGCGAGGACGTCCACTTCATGCACGGCCACACCTACGCCGGCAACCCGCTGGCCGCCGCCGCCGCCATCGCCGTGATCGACACGATCGCGGACGACGATCTGCTCGCGCGGGCGCGGGACAACGGCGCCTACCTGCGCTCCCGCCTGGATGCGTTGCACGCCACCGGGGTGGTGCGCGAGGTCCGCGGGCGCGGCGTCCTGCTCGGCGTGGAACTGACCGATCGGCGCGTCGGCGCCGCGCTCGGCCGGCGGGCGGTCGGCGACGGCCTCATCATGCGCACCGACCCGGGCTGGTTCGCGGTCGCTCCCGCGCTGACGGCCAGCCGCGAGGAGCTGGACGCCATCTGCGACCGGATCGAAACAAGCCTCAGGGCGGCGATGGCCGACGCCGGCGCATGACGCCGGCCTGCAGGATCAGCCGAGCTGGTCGGAGATCACGCCGAGTTGCGTGCGCAGGTCTTCGATCTCCTGCTCCCAGAACGCCCGGCCGCCCCATTGGGGGAATGACTCGCGGAAGCGCAGGTCGTGGCGCTGCAGCGCCTGCCACGCCAGGTAGTAGACCATGCGCATGAGCCGCAGCGGCTCGATCAGCGCCACGGTAGCCCGGTCGAACGGCTGGAACTCTTCGTAACCCTCCAGCAGCAGCCCCAGCTCGCGACGGCTGTCGGCGACGCGGCCGGGCAGGAGCAGCCACAGGTCCTGCACGGCGGGACCGACCATCATGTCGTCGAAGTCGATGATCAAGAGCCCCTCCTCCGCCCGATCCAGGATGTTGCCGCGGTGGCAGTCGCCGTGCAGGCGCTGCAGCGCCACGCCGTCGAATAGCGGAGCGATCCGCTCGACGGCCGCGTCCGCCAGGTCGTAGAACTCGGCGTCCAGGTCGGGCGGCACCAACTCCGCCTCGTCCAGCTCATCCAGGAATCGCGAGGTCGACGACCGCGGGGTGCAGGTGATCCGGTGCTCGGCACCTCCGTGCGCGGCGGCGACGTGCAAACGGCCCACCAGCGAGCCGATGCGCAGCCAGTCCTCGTCCCGGTCCGCGTCGAAGGTGCGTCCGTTCCGTTTCGGATAGACGGAGAAGGAAAACTCCTGCTCCCGCTCCGGGCCGGCGGCTCCCACCAGGTGCAGCCGGTCTCCGTCGTCGTCGGCGATCGGCGCCACGACCGGCAGGTCGAGGGCCGCGCACTCGCCGACCAGCCGGTGCTCCTCCTCGATGGCCTCATACGTCCAGCGACCGGGGCGGTAAAACTTGGCGACGTACTGCCGGCCGTCGGCGGCCGCGAAGCCGTACACCCGATTCACGTAGCTGGGGAAACTGGCCAGCGAACCGTCCACGTGGACGCCGATGACGGACTCGATCGCCTGCACCGCCACGTGCGGGGTGAGCAGATCGAAGGTGCCGGCGCTCACCCCCGTCCGCTCATGCGCCAGACCCTCATGCGCCCGCCGCTCACAACGAGGTGTATCCACCGTCCACCGGCAGCGCGACGCCGGTGATGAACGATGACTCGTCGGACGCAAGAAACAGCGCCGCGTACGCCACCTCCTCGACCGTGCCCAGGCGGCCGAGCGGCTGCATCGCCTCCATCTGCGAACGCCAGGCCGGATCCTCGGTGAGCGTGCGCGTCAACGGGCTGTACACGAACGCCGGGCACAGCGCGTTCACACGGATGCCGCGCGCGCCGAAGTTGTTCGCCATGTCCCTGGTCAGGCCGATGACGCCGTGCTTGCCGGGCGGATACGGATCGTCGCCGGTGCCGAAGAACATCGGCCGGCCCACCAGGCCGTAGATCGAGGACAGGTTGACGATCGCGCCACCGGCGCTCATCGCCTGAACCGCGCGGCGCGAAACCAGGTACGTACCCTTGAGGTTGACCGCCATCACCCAGTCCCAGACCTGCTCGTAGTCCCAGTCTTCCGGAGCGTAGCGCGGCGTGACGCCCGCGGAGTTGACCACGATCTGCAGTCCGCCGAGGGCGGCGATCGCCTCGTCCACGCACCCTTCGGCCCCGCGGCCGGTGGAGATGTCGGCGGTGATCGCCACGGCGCGTCCGCCGCCGGCGACGATCGCGCGAACGGTGCGCTGCGCGGCGTCCGCGTCCCGATCGGCGACCGCGACCCGCGCTCCGTGCCGGGCGAACAGGCCGGCGATGCCCGCGCCGATGCCGGAACCGGCGCCCGTGACCAGGGCCGCCTTGTCCACGAGGCGCCGCGCCTCCATGCCGACCGATCATAGCGTCCCCGGTCCGCCGCGTCCCGCTCCGCCCGTGGCTTGCCCCGAGCGCATGCGGCCGGGCGTCGGCTATCATGACGCCGATGAACGCACCCGCCCGCCCGCTCCACGTCGGCGTCTGCTACGACCTCGGCCGCGACTTCGAGTCCCGGCTTCGAGCGGAATTCCCCGACACCCGCTTCAGCATCGCACACGCACCCGAAGACCAGCGCCGGATCGCGCCCGAGCTGGACGTCATCTTCGGGCAGCTCGACCGCGAGGCCTTTCGGCGCGCCTCGAACCTGCGCTGGTTTCACTTCATCGGCATCGGTTTCGACTCGGTGCTGCGCAAGGTGCCCGAGTTCGCGTCCAGCGGCGTGGCGATGACCAACGCCCGCGAAACGCACGTGATCCCGATGGCCGAATACACGCTGGGGATGATGCTGGCGCTCGCCCACCATCTCCGCGAGTCGTTCGAGGACCAGGCCGCCAGGCGGTGGCGGACCGCGGAGTACCGCGGTCGCATCCTGGAGCTGTCCGGATCGACCCTGGGAATCCTGGCCTTCGGCGACATCGGCCGCGCGGTCGCGCATCGCGCGCTGGCATTCGGCATGCAGGTGTACGCCGTCGACCTGGCGCCGGTCCCCTGCCCGACCGGCGTCACCGCCGTGTGGCCGATCGAGCGGCTGCACGACATGCTTGCGCGGACCGACTGGCTGGTGATCACCGCGCCGCGCACGACCGACACCGAGGACATGATCGGCGCCGAGCAGCTCGGGCGCCTGCGCCCGGGCGCGCACGTCGTGGTGGTTTCGCGCGGCGGCATCGTGAACGAGGACGCGCTGGTGGCCGCGATCGACCGCGGCCACCTGGCAGGGGCCGCCATCGACGCCACCAGCGCGGAGCCACCGGCGGCGGACAGCCCGATGTGGGACCATCCGCGGATATACGTGACCCCGCACGTGTCCGCGGAGTCGGCGCAGCTCCTGGCACGGCGAGGCGAGATTTTCATCGACAACCTGCGCCGCTACCAGGCCGGCAAGGAGCTCCGCTTCCGTTGCGACCTGGATCGGGGCTATTGAGCGCATGGCGGTGACGGCGTCGGTCGACCTGCACACGCACTCGAGCTGCTCCGACGGCAGCGACCGGCCCGAGGAGCTGGTCGAGGCCGCCCATCGCGCCGGCGTCACCACCCTGGCGCTGACCGACCACGACACCGTCAGCGGCGTCGCCGATGCCGCGCGCGCCGCCGCCCGGCGCGGCATCCGCTTCATCGCGGGAGTCGAGCTGGCGCTCCGGCACGGCACACGCCAGGTCCACCTGCTCGGCCTCGGTTTCGATCCCGACGCCGGCCGCTCTCACCTCTCGGAACTGCTGGACCGAATCCTGCAACGCCGCGTGGAGCGCAACCTGGCGATGGTCGAGCGGATGCGCCGGCACGGGCTCGCGATCGACTACGCGGACGTACAGGCGGAGGCGGGAGGCGCCAGCGTCGGCCGGCCGCACATGGCCGCGCTGCTGGTCAAGCGGGGCGTCGCCACCAGCACCGCCGACGCGTTTCGCCGGCTGCTCGGCTCCGGCCGCCCGTTCCACGTACCGCGCCGCGCCGTGCAACTCGGCGAGGCGATCGAGGCGCTGCGAGGCTCCGGCGGCCATGGCGTGCTGGCCCATCCGGAAGGAGGATCGGCCGCGGAGCTCGAGGCCCTGCTCGATGCGGTATCCGCGGCCGGCGTGACCGGCGTCGAGGCCTATCACCCGTCCCTGTCGCCGCAACGATCGTCGTTGGTACGGACGCTGGCCGGACGCCACAGCCTGTTCGTCACCGGCGGATCCGACTATCACGGCGTGCATTCGCCCGGCCGGGCGCTCGGGTTCTGGCACGCAGGCAAGCCCATCCCGCAGGAAGTCGCCGGCGCGTTGCCAGGGACGGACGGGCAGCCTCGGACGGAGGTGAGGCCACGGCGGCGCTGAGGCGTGCGGCGCGGGCGGCAGCAGCCGCCTACGCGGCGGCTGCCCGCCGGATCGGCGTCGGACTGCTGCTGACCGGCGTGGTGGTGGCCGCGAGCGCCGCGGTCGTCCTGCCGCTCTGGCTGGTTGCCACCCGCATGCGCTCCCTTTACAACATCCTGCTGGTCGCCGCGCTCGCGATCGGCGTGGGAGCGACGATCGTGCGCCGAATCCGCCTCCGGGCAGAGGCAACCGACCTCCGAACGGCGCTCGCCGGGGCCGCCTTCGCGGCGGCGCGCCTGATCGCGTGGGTGGCCACGCTGGCGGCCGCGCCGTTGTTTGTCCTGGCACTGTTCAGCACCGGGGCATACATCGCCGCGATTGCCGTGATCGTCGTCGATCTTGGGGCGATCGGTTTCCTGCTCACCTCGGGCCGGCGCGCCCCTGTCGACCGCCGCGGGTGACCGGCCGGCACGGCCGGCGCGGCCGGCGCGGCGAGGGGCAGGTTGACCTGTCGTTGCAGGCAGTTATGCTGTTGGACAATCTTTGGCGACATTTGTCCGGTGCCGCTAAGGTACGAGAGGCAGGTGTCGATAAGGAGAGTGTCGGTTATCTATAGTTCCCCTCCCAGTTTACTATACCGTAACCGGCACTCCCGCAAGGGTTGGCCGGCCCCATGAGGGGCCGGCCATTTTTTACGACTACGCGACCGCAGCCGGCAGCGGCGTCATGCCGAGTGCGTCCGGACACCGTGTCCGCGGACGCGGGGAATTTGACGGCCCGCGGCGGTGGTCCGTAGTATCGTGACATGCCGCGCGCGCGCCTCCGCCCGCGCACCGCAGCGCTCCTCATCGCGACCCTGTTGTTGCTTTCCGCCGGGGTCGGCACGGGATTGGGCCTTGCCTTCGCGGGTACTCGGAACTTCCGCGGATCCGACATATACGGGACCGACCGTCCCGCCCTTCCCACGCAAATACTGGACCGCAACGACCGGCTCATCACGCAGTTCTTCTCGGTGGAGAAGCGCGAGATCATCCGCTTCGAGGAACTGCCCCGGCATCTGATCGACGCGCTGCTCACGCGCGAGGACCGGCATTTCTACCGGCACCGCGGATTCCGGGTACCGGACATACTGCGCGCGACCTGGACCACCGTGCGCGGCGGTTTCGGAGGAGGCGCCAGCACCATCACCCAGCAGCTTGCCGGCAGCCTGTTTGCCGATCGGTCCGAGATCACGCTGCGCCGCAAGCTCGTCGAACTATGGTACGCGATCCAGCTCGAACGCTGGCTGACCAAGGACGAGATCCTCGAGCGATACCTGAACCTGGTGTACTTCGGAGAGGGCACCTACGGGATCGAAGCGGCGGCACAGTTCTATACCGGGCACTCGGCGCGCGACATCACCGTTGCGGAGGCGTCCATGCTGGTGGTCCAGCTCAACCGGCCGGGCGGCAACTCACCGTTCACCTATCCGAATCGCGCTCGCGAGTTGCAGACGAACAATCTGCAGCAGATGGTGGAGCTGGGTTACGTCACCCAGGAGGAGGCCGACCGGTCGCTCGTCCGGTATTGGGACGCCTTCGACTTCACGCGCTCGAACGTGAGCAGCGCGTTTTACGAACGCGTCGACCGCGCCCGGCACTTCAGCGAGTACGTTCGCCTGCGCCTGGAGGAACTGCTGCTCGGGAAGGTGGACCTGTACCGGGACGGCCTGATCGTCCACACCACGCTCGATCTGGATCATCAGGCGATCGCCAACGAGGTGATGGAGCAGCACCTGAATCGGGTGAACGACCTGCGCACTACCCAGCGCAGCACACGGGTCGCCGTGGCCAAGGACCAGTTCCTGCCCGCGGTGGACCTGTTGTCGCTCGCCTTCGATGTCCGCCGCCTGCGCGTCGGAAACCAGGCGGACCGCATGGCCGGACGCGCGCGGTTCGGCGATGAACTGAGCCCGGCCCTCGACCTGCTCTCGTTGACTTGGGACACCGGACAACTCAAGGCGCTCACCCGGCGGATCCGCGAGGAACAGACGGTACGGCAGCGACGCGTGGAGGTGCAGGGCGCCCTGGTGTCGATCGAGCCGTCGAGCGGGTACATCCTGTCCATGGTCGGCGGACGTGACCTCGCGCGCGGCAATCAGTTCAACCGCGCCGTCCAGTCGAAGGTGCAGCCGGGTTCCGCATTCAAGCCGCTGTACTACTCCGCCGCCATCAGTTCCGGAGCGGTGACGCCGGCGACCATGCTGATGGACGCGCCGGTCGTGTTCTACAATCCCGACGGTACCCCCTACGTCCCGCAAAACTACCTGGGCGAATGGCAGGGGCGGGTGCTGACGCGAACCGCGTTGAAGCACTCCATGAACATTCCATCCCTGCGCGTGTTGAGCCTGGTCGGCTTCGATGCCGCCATCGACCGGGCCAGCCGGCTGCTCGGAATCGCCGATCCGCTCGAAATCGAGCAAGCGTTCGCGCGCACGTACCCGCTCGGGCTGGGCGTGGTCACGGTGACGCCGCTGCAGATGGCGCGAGCTTATGCCACCTTCGCCAACCAGGGCCGCGAAGTGGAGCCGATCGCGATCCGCTTCGTCACGGACCGGGACGGAAACGACGTGCTGGGGGTAGAGAAGGAGCTGCGTGATCGTCAGCGGGCGGCGGGGGAACGGCTGAGAATCATGGATCCGGCCGCTGCGTACCTGATGGTCGACCTGCTGACCAGCACCGTCCGGTCGGGAACGCTGACGGCGTCGGCGGGCCGGGTCGGCGGCCTCCACTTCCCCATCGCGGGCAAGACCGGCACCACGCAGAACTGGTCGGACGCGTGGACCGTGGGATTCACCCCGGACGTCGTGACGGCGGTGTGGATGGGTTTCGATGAACCGGGAGAGTCGCTGGGACGGAGCCTGTCGGGCGGACGCGCCGCGGGCACCACCTGGGCGGACTACATGAAGCGAGTCCACACAGGCTCTCCCGTCCGGGACTTCGAGATGCCGGCCACGGGGCTGATCCGGGTCGCGGTCGACGCGCGCTCCGGCCTGCTGCCTTCGGGAGACGAACCCATAATCCACGAGCTGTTCCTGACCGGTACGGAACCGAAGACACGCGACACGCTGTCCGCCGCCGTGACCGCCCGCGGCGACGTGGTGGCGAACAACCTGCTCAGGGCCCTGGCAACGATCGACGTCGATGCGCCGCCATTCCAGGCACCCCTGGACGAACCCTCGGTCGGAACGGGACAATCAAGGCCGCCGGACCCGAAGCCGCTGGACGGCAATCCGCTGCTCGACTGATGAACTCGAACGAACGCCGCTACACGCGCGACCACCATTGGGCGCTACGCCATCGGTTCGGCGTGCGGGTGGGACTGACCGATTTCGCGCAGGAGGAGCTCGGCGAGATCACCTTCGTGCAGCTCCCCGAGGTGGGTACCCGTATCGAACGCGGCGCCGCGGTGTGCGCCATCGACGCGCTGAAGGCAGCGACCGAGTTGTACGCACCGGTCGGCGGGGTCGTAACCGCCGTCAATGAAAGGCTGCGGGAGCCGGGGGCCGGCCGCCTGATCAACGCCGACGCGGAAGGAGCCGGGTGGATCTTCGAACTCGGCATCGATGACGCGGCCGAGCTCGACGATCTGCTGGACAGCGACGAATACCGGGGCTTGATCGGGCTTGCAGAGGGCTCCGGCTGATGCAGGTGGAGATCGATACCATCGTCATCCGCAAGCGGGTCCGGTATTCCCTCGGCGACCTGTCGTCACTGATGGAAAGCCTGCGCAAGCACGGCCTGCTCTGTCCGATCCTGATCAATCGCCGGTCGGAACTGATCGCTGGAAACCGGCGGCTGGAAAGCGCACGCCGCCTGGGGTGGAAGAGCATCAACGCGATCGTGATCGACAAGGAGTCGGAGCGCGAAACGCTGGAACTCGAGCTGGAGGAGAACGTCCAGCGAAAGGAACTTCGGCCGGAGGAGCTGCGTGAAGCGATCGAGCGGATGCAGCGGCTGCAGCGCGTCAGGTGGTGGCGGCGGGCCCTGAAGGGACTGGCGCGGCTGGCGCGCGCCGTGGTCGTCCGCCCGCTGGGACGGCTGTACGCACGCCTTGCGCGTCGGCGACGCGCCCAGAACGACCCGTAGGCCCATCTTACCTGGTGTACCTGGTTCGGCGTCCTCACGTCCTGCCGACTCAGCGAGCCGGCCGTCTCATGGAGACGGACGCCCTACCGAACCGGCCAGCGCCTGCCTGCTGATCTCGAACCACAGCGGGCGACCGTGCGGACACCGCTGAGGATCGATCCGGAACGAGCGCTCGAGCAACTCGCGGCCGGACCGATCGTCGATGGCCTCCCCGTCCTTGACCGCAAGGCGGCAGGCCAGGCCGCTGTACACGTCCCGGTCCCAGTCCTCCGAGGTCCCCGCGCACAGGCGCACGAAGCGACACAGATGTTCGGCCGGCAGACGCGCCGCCGCGGCCGGTATCTCCGTGATCGTGTAGCGCCCGCCGCCCCGCGCCTGCAGGCGGAACCCGCAACGCTCGAGGTCGTCCAGGAAACCGCGGAGCTCGGTGTCCTCTTCCGGAGACAGCTCGACGGATGGCCCGGCCAGCAGTTTCTGCCGCTCGATCAGGCCACCGCGAAGCTGCTCGTACAGCACGCGCTCGTGGGCGGCATGCTGGTCGACGAAATAGATGCGGTCGCCCACCTCGGCGACCAGGAAGAGATGGAAGGCCTGACCGAGGTAGCGCATCTCGGCGTCCGGGTCGGGAGCGCGCCCGCGCCACGCCCCAGGGGCCGTCCCCGCGTCCGGACGGGAGGAGAGCACGCCAGGCGGCGATCCGTCCGCTGCCGCCGGAGGAGGCCGGATCAGCGCCGGAAAGACCGGCGCAGCCTCGGCCAGGAACGATGCGGCGGCCGCTGCCGGCCGGTTCTCCCCGGCAGCCGCGCCGCGCTCGGGCTGCGACTGCCAGCTCCGGATCTCCCGCTGCAGCGTCGCGCTGATCGCCCGATGCAGCTCGCCCGGACGCCGCAGCCGCACCTCCCGCTTCGCGGGGTGCACGTTGAAATCGACCATCTCGGGATCGATCTCGACGAACAGGTACGCCACCGGGTGCAGGCCACCCGGCAGGAACTCGCCGTACCCGTACTCGACCGCCTGGACGAGCCCGAAGTCGGTGATCCGCCGCCGGTTGAGATAGACGTGGATCCCCGCCCGGTCGCGACGGGCCAGCTCCGGGCGCGCCGCCAGCGCTGCCACTCGCAGGCCCTCGCCACCGCCGTGCACGCAGGCGAAATCGGCCGCGTTCAGTCCCGCGGCGGCTGCCGTCCGATCGAGCGGCGACCCGGCAGGCATTCTCATGACCTGCCTGCCATCGACGGCAAACTCGAACGCGACCTCCGGGTGCGGAAGCGCCTTCTCCAGGAAGGTGCGCCGGCACAGCGCCGTCTCCGCACCACGGCTCTTCAGGAAACGGCGCCGGGCCGGAAGCTCGAAGAACAGAGAGTTCACCTCCGCGGTGGTGCCCGGGACTCCCGCGCTCGGCCGCACGCCCTCGTCACGGCCGAAACGCACCATCGCGCGGTGTGCCGAGGCTCCTTCCTTCCTTCGGGAGGTCAGCGTGAGCACGCTGCAGGCGCCGATGCTCGCAAGCGCCTCGCCCCGAAACCCCAGCGTGCGTACGCGTGCGAGGTCGCGGTGGTCGGCGATCTTGGAGGTGGCGTGCCGGAGCGCGCACAGGCGCAGATCCTCTTCGTCCATGCCGGCACCGTCGTCCACCACGCGAATCTGCTCCAACCCTCCCTTGACGATTTCCACCCGTACGTTGGCGGCGCCGGCATCGATGGCGTTGTCGAGCAACTCGCGGACGATCGAGTACGGCCGGTCGATGACTTCTCCGGCGGCGATCTGGCGAGCCGTATCGTCTGCAAGGACGCGGATTCGGCCCATGGACGGGAGTGTGTCGGATTCACGGCGCACGCGGAAAGGCCGTCGGCAGTCGGGCCGTCACGCGATCCGGTCGTCACGCGGTCGGACGGCTCGTCAGAACAGCTCGATCCAGCTCTCCACGGCCGGCGCTCCGACCAGGCCGTCGGCCGCAGGGTCATAGTAGCCGCGGTAGGACAGGATGATCAGCGTACCGTTCGTCCGGTAGCTGAGCGCCGTGCCGACCGAGAGATGCTCGGGCTCGGTGAGATCCCCCAGATTGTCGAGCTGGCGCTTGCGGTAGTCCAGGTCGAACGACATCCCGTCGACGCCAAGGTCGCGCAGGCCGACACGCCCCTTCACGGCCAGGCCGTTCCGTTGCGCGTAAGGAACCTCCGCCAGGGCGCCGCCTGCGCCGGACAACGGTCCGGACAGTCCCAGGTCCAAGTCGATGCGACGGTCCAGCAGGGAGGTGCCGACCCGCGCTGCCCATCCGGCATGGACCAGTCCCTCCAGCGCGTCGGACTGTGTCGTGGCCCGCTCCGCGGCTCGCAGCGCGCGGAACTTGTCGGCTCGCTGCCGATCATAGTCGCGATCGAAGTAGACCGGCAGGAAGCGGTCGTCGGTCAGCCGGAGCTGCAGCCCGTAGCGGAGGTTGCTGACCGCCGTGCCGGAGAGGCCCACCGCCGTCCCGACCGACCGCGAGTCGATCTCCGAGGTCCCCAGCAGCACCACGTCGCCGTGGGCGGTAGCGGAGAACGACGGCGTCGCGACGACCGGGACCTCCAGGTCGAACCCGAATGCCGAGACGCTGCCCTCTTCGTCGGTGTCCGGGACGTACCGGAACGGATCGAAGTCGGCGGCTGCCACGGCCCCGATCCGCAATGATGAGAGCAGGGGCATGTTCAGGGCATACATCGGGCGGGCCCAGAGCCGGGCCCCCATCACGTCCAGGGCAGGCACATGGCCCACGACCGTCTCCAGACCGGCCACCGGCACGTTGAACACCGCCCCGTCGATGTCCAGATCCACCCCGAACAGCCGGCGGCCCGGCAGCAGCACGGTGTTCGCGTACTCGCCGAGCAGAAAACCCGTTCCCAGGGTGGCGTCCTCGAACGAACCGGCGCGCACCACGAGGGGCTCACCATCACCGCCGTAGCGGGCATGGCGGATGATCGGCAGGAACAGGTCCAGGAACGACCGCCCCGCAATCGATTCGTCCGGACTCCAGTCTTCCTCCCGGATCTCCCACTCGCTGCCTGCGGGTCCGCCGTCGAACCGGAAGCGAAGCTGCGCTCCCAGATCCAGGCTGAACTTGCCTGCGCTGAGCTCCGGCGCGAGGGTCAACGACTGCCAGGTCGCGCCGCCGCCGTCATCATCGGGAATGTGCTCGACGCCGATGCCGAGCAGCGCTCCGAGGGTCATGCCGTCGCCGGCGCCTTCGCCTTCAGGGTCTGCGCCCTCCTGCGCCACGCCGACGCGGGCACCGGCGGCACCCAGCATCAGGGCAGCGAGCACGACCCGGACGGCGCGGGAGCGTCCGGTGAAGATCCGAGCAGCGTATGACGTCATCGATGAACCCGCCTGTCCGTGGTCGAGTGTCCGCGTTTGAGCATGTATCTGCTATGTTTATCGGCACAAATCGGCGCCGACGTTGCGCGACCGACGCCGGGCGGGAGGAATTCCATGGTCGTCTCCGTGCTTCGCCTGCGCATCGATCTGCCGGGAACGACGTCGCTGAAGGAGAAGCGGCGCGTCATCGCCTCGCTCAAGGAGCGGGCCGGAACCCGTTTCCGGGTCGCGGCCGCCGAGGTCGCCTCGAACGACGACCTGCGGCGGGCCGTGCTGGCGTTCGCCGCGGTCGCCAACAGCGGCGCTCACACCGAATCGGTCCTCCAGAAGGTGATGCGCTTCGTGGAGGACGCCGTCCCGGACCGTGTCAGCGGGGCGCACGTGTTCACCGAGCACTACGACCCGGAGGACGATTACTGAAGGCCGGACTCAGCCGCCATCGATCACGGCCGGAGCGACCCGGCGCAACGCGGCGTCCAGCCCCGGGCGCCGGGAGCCGATCACGGCGATCGAGCGCAACGTCGCACCGAAGCGGGCCACGACGTCCGGGCCGAACACCGTGTGCGTTCCCGAGAACGGGATCGGATCCGGGCCATCGTCCGGCTGTACCAGAAGGTCCGTCGCGAAGCTGTTGCGCTCCGGTACGTCGATGAGCACCTCGTGGTCTTCCACGGGGGCGCCAAGCTCCGCCGACGCCGCGGCGCGCAGCCGGCTTTCGACCTGCAGCCGGTCGATCGGTAGCTCCAGGCGGCGATGGGTGCCGCGTCCCGGCTCGAAGCGGACCCGGAACGCTTGCCGATGCAGGCGCCTGGCGTGCACGTCGCCGACCAACACGAACGCCGGGTGGCGCCTGACGTCGAGCAGCCGCAGGAAGCCGGGGTCGGTCAGGCCGTACAGGTCATCAGCCCGGATCTCCCCGTCCTTCATCCCCAGCAGCACCGCGCGCTTGATCATCGCCGTGGCGATGCGCACGGTCCGGTGCCAGTACACCGCCCGGTACATCAGGTAGCGGGAAAACAGCAGACTCTCCACGGCCAGCGTCCCTTTCTCCGTGATCGCGACACGGCCGCATGCCGTGCGGCGCATCTCCCCGATCACGAAGTCCACGTCCTGCATCCCATACGGCACGCCGCAGAAGAACGCGTCTCTGCTCAGGTAGTCCAACCGGTCGGGATCGAGCACTCCGGCCAGCAGCGCCCGCAGGAACGGCAGCCCCGGCGTGGGGTGCGGCAGGGTGACGTCTATGATGGCCGCGACCAGCTCGGGCGGGGCTCCGACTCGCTCGCGCAGCGTGCGCGCCACCTCGCCCTCCTGCACCATCTGCGCGGTCAGCGTCTCGTGCCGGGACACCGCCAGGTCCTTGAGCGAGTGGGCGTTCGGATAGTGCCCGAGGTCGTGCAGCATCGTCGCCGCGAGAAACGCACGCACTTCCTCCGGCTCGATGCGCCACTCCGGTGACCGGTCGGCGATCGCGGCGATCATGCGCCCGGCAAGATGCATCACGCCGATCGAGTGACTCAGGCGGGTGTGCGTGGCGCCCGGATACACCAGATACACCGGGCCGAGCTGCCGGATGTCCCGCAGGCGCTGGAACGGCGCCGTCTGCGCCAGCCGGTACAGACCGGGGCTGAGGTCGATGTTTTGCCACAGGGGGTCGCGCACCGGCTGGGTGAATTCCGAGTGCACCTCGCGCACCACCCGGGCGGCGTCCGACGGCACGGGCCAAGGCTACCACGTTGCGCGCCGGCACGTTGCGTAGCGGCACGTTACGCACGGATTTGACCCGTCACGCCGGGACCGGATACCGTGCCGCGTGATCCGCTGGGCTCGCCCTGCCCTGCCCTGCGTGCTGTTCGGCATCATGTTGCTTGCGTCCTCCTGTTCGCGCTCCCGAAACGACGAGCCCGCAGCCGGCGATGCTCCGGCCGGCGAGGCCCCGGCGCCGGGCTCTCCGCCGGTTGCGGAGGTTTCGCCGACGGCCGATGATCTGCCGGTGGACGACCAGCCTGCCGCGATCGAGTCCTCGGACTTCCTGGCGTATCGGACGGCGCGGCCCCTGCTCCCGGACGACGCGATGATCGGCCCGCTCGCCGATGACCTGGACGCTACCGCGAGCGAACGCGCTGCGGTGCGCACGGTCGATCGGTTGCTCACAGCGGTTCGGAGCGGCGATCTGCACGATCTTCCGCTGTCCCCCGCGGGGCAGGTGCACGTGGCCGCGACCCTCGACTATCACCTGCGCCGCGGCGTGACTCTGGCCGGATTTCGACTGGGACGGGTCGAACGGACCGGCGACACCGCATTCCTGCGCGCCAGACTGTCCGGGCCGCTCGGCAGCATTCCGGCCGAGGTCTACCTGGTCCTCGAATCCGATCGCTGGTTCGTGGATGATCTGCAGGCCGACTGGGCGGCGCTGCAGCGCACCCAGCCCGCCCCCGATCCGATCCCGTTGCCCCGGCCGGCCGGGTGGAGCCACTTTTGAGCCGGCTGAACGTCCGGCGGACCGGTGTTCCGGCCATGTCCCTGTGCGTCATGTCTCTGTGCATCCTCGGGCTGCTGCTGTGGCCGTCGTCGACCGCAGCCGGCCAGGAGCTCGACGCCGTTCTCGAGGTGCCGGTTCGCCAGACCGTGGAACGCGCGGCGCAGCAGGCGGCGGAGGTGGTCACGCGCGCGGTGCCGGATCACGTCCACACGATCCTGTACGTCGAGCCGGTGCGCACCGACTCGCACCGCATGACCCGGCTCGGCGCCCGTGTGCGGGGGGCGCTCCAGATCATGCTGTTGCGGCACTACCGGAGCGCCCGCCTGCTCGACGCCCCGGCGTCCGGCGAACCGCCAGACTCGGCGGTTCGGGTCTCGGTGGAGCTGCAGCCGTTCGATCACCAGGTGCTGGCCGTGGTCAGGATTCTCGATCGGGATGGCCTGCTCGTCGACGCCGACCGGATCGAAATGCCGCGCTCCACCGGCGTCTCCGAGCTGCTGCAACCGGACCTGCTGGATGGGCTGGCCGAAACAGGCACCGTGATCGCCGCCGAACCGGAAGCGCCCCCGGAAGCAGCGGCGGCGCCGGTTGAGGCGGACGGGCAGCCTGCCACCGAAGCGCCGCCGGAAGCACCGCCCGAGGCCGAGGCGCCGCAGCCGGCGCTTGCCGTGCCCGGGGCGGTGGTGAGCCCCCAGGAACCTGCCAGGCCTCCGGCAACCGCTCCGCAGCCGTCCATCGAACCGCCCATTCCCCCGCCCGAGGAGGATGTCCCTCCGGATCCCGTGGAGCCGGTGGCTCAGCCGGCGGCTCCGCAGGGATTCGAGCAGCCCGCCCCGGCGGGTCCGCCGGCCGCTCAACCACCATCGGCCGACGACCCGTACGAGCCGGACGACGTCGCCGGCTACGAGGTCCCGCTGCCGTTGGAGGAGGACGCCCGCTTCGAGCGTACGCTCACCGCCGGCGACCGCGACCGCTTCGAGCTGGCGCTTCCCGCACCGTCGACGGTCACCGTGGCCATCGAGTCCGATCTCGACACGCTGATCGCCCTCTACCACGCCGGCAACGCCGTCCCGTTCGGGCTCCACGACAGCGGCTTCACCGGCGAGATGGACGCCGGCGTCTACGTGATCGAGGTGTTGGCCGCCGACGCCTCCTCCTCGGGAGCCTACGCGCTCACGGTCAGAGCGGCGCCGCTTGTCTCCGGGGACGCTGCCGAACCTGCCGGCGACACGCCCGCTGAGGCCGCGGCCGGCGCCGGCGGCGCGGAGGCGCTCGCCCAACCGGCGGAGTTGCAGCCCGGCGAGCCCCAGGAACGATCGTTGCGGCAGACGCGGGAGTGGTTTCAGCTCAGCGCGCGGCCGGGACTCTTCTACAGCGTGACGATCCGTTCGGACTCGGACTCCGTGACTGCCAGCCTGCACAACGCGAGAGACGAACCGCCGTTCCTGCCGCTCATTCCATCCGACGCCGGCGAGCTGGTGGGCGCGCTCTACCTGGGCGCGGACCCGGCCGTCCTCCAGGTAGCTGCCGGGGAGGAGGACCTGGGACAGCGCTACAGCGTCGCGCTCGACGTGGTGACGCCGCCTCGCGTGTTCGCCGACCGCGCCTGGGTCGAACAGGCTGACCTCGGCCCCATCAGGCACCACAACCTGCGGGTGTTCGACCGCGATGCCTATCAGATGTCGCTTGAGGCCAGTTCCGAGACACCGGCGGAGGTGGCGGTGTTCTACCTGCCGGGCATGATCGACATCTCACCTCAGGAACCCGGTCTGAGCCGCTTCGAGCTGGTACAGGGCGACTACCTGGTCCTGGTCCGGCCTCTCGAGGGAGGTACGGTCGGCCGTGTGTGCTGGCACCTGGCCGAAGGCGCATCGAACTGCGCCTGAGTCGGGCAGGCCGGCGTTGACGGCGCCCACGGGCAGGTGTTAGCTTGCACTCAGTTGTGCGGGTCTACGAAGTTACGTTCATTTTCAAGCCGGAAGCCGATAGCGTCGACCGTGGTCAGGGGCTGGTCAAGGAGGTCCTCTCCAGGGCCGGCGGGACCTTCCTGACCGAGGAAGACATGGGCGAACGGCCATTGGCTTACGCCATAAAGAAGTCCGACCGAGGTCACTATTTCCACTACGAGGTGGAGTCCGAACCGACTGCCATCCGCGACGCGGAGCGGGCACTGCAGCTTGCGCCGGAGATCCTGAAGTACCTGATCGTGCGCAAGGAGACGTGAGTTGGACATCAATCACGTGGTCCTGGTCGGGCGCCTCACGCGCGATGCGGAATTGCGGTACACGAACAGCGGCAGCGCGGTGGCCAACATTTCGTTGGCGATCAACACCCGCCGGCGCCGCGATGACCAGTGGGTCGACGAAGCGCATTTCTTCGACTGCGTGGTGTGGGGCAAGACCGCGGAGAGCTTGTCGCCGTACCTCACCAAGGGCAAGCAGATCGGACTCGAGGGCGAGTTGCGCCAGAACCGCTGGGAGCAGGATGGCCAGCGGCGAAGCAAGGTGGAGATCTTCACCCGCAACATACAGTTGCTCGGCGGACGCGGTGACGCCATGGGTCAGGGGCCGGCCCCATCGGGCGGTGCGCCCCCATCGGGTCCGGCCGGCGACCGCATGGGTCCCGATCCGGGTCCCTCCAGAGACTTCGAGGACGATATACCTTTTTAGGAGTCTGTCGGACTTGCCGCGCGAGCGGGAATGCCGACAGACTCCGTAGCGATAGGTGGGATGGGCCGAAAGCGGAACCGGAGGCGACGGTTTCGGGGCGCTAGGATCGTCTACAAAAGAACACTATCTCGAATTCCGCGTTCGGACCTCAACGGCGATGAGTGAAGTCGACGAGACACGCGCAGCCCGCTCCTACTGGATCGAAGTGATCCTGCTGGCAGTCGCAGCGTCCGTCAGCTACCTGGTCCTGCCGTTGTTCGGACCGCTGCTCTGCCTCGTGCCGTTGCAGGCACTGCTCGTCCGCCGCGGCATAACGGCGTTCGGCTATGCCGCGGCGCTGTTCGGGATCGCCGCGGTGTCGTTCCGTCTGCTCACCGGCTGGGGCGATCTGCCCGAGCAGATCGCCGACGGGCTGATGCGCGCCGAGATCCTGGTGCTGATCCTGACGGTGGGCGGCCTGTACGTCCTGGCATCGGCACGCTTCAGCCAGTACCGGGTGCTGTACCGGCTTCTCGGGGCCACCGTGGCGGCCGGTGTGGCCACCATGCCCCTGATGGCGGGATTCCTGGAGACCGCCAGCCTGGCGGCGGAGTCGTTCCTGATGAACTGGGCGAACAGCGCTTCGGCATCGCTTGGCGACGAACTTGCCACCGACGCGATCGCGGCGGCGCGCAGCATGGCCGACACGTTCCGGGAGGCTGCGCCCGGCATCCTGCGCAGCTACCTGCTGATTTACTTCGTGTTCCTGACCAGCCAGTGGTGGATCGGCACCGCGGTCGGTGCCCGCAGCGCCCGGATGCCGTCACCCTTGCGGCCGGTGACGGAATTCCACGCGCCGGACCACCTGGTCTGGGTGCTCGTCGGCGGCCTTGCCGTGGTGGCGATCGACCAGACCGGAGCGCTCGGAAACGCAGGGCTCGATCTGCTGGCCGCGATCGGCTGGAACGCCGTCCTGGTGATGGCGTTCGTGTTCGGCATCCAGGGGATCGCGATCATGCGGGTGTTCGCCGGCCGGTACGGGCAGTCCGGCACGACGACCAGTCTGCTGATCGGCGTGATGCTGATCATCGGCCTCTTTGCGTTGCCGTGGCTGTTGCTTATCATCTCCGCGTTCGGAGCTTCCGAGATCTGGGTCCACTACCGCCAGCGCCTGCAGGCCGGCGGCTCGGACTCCGAAGACGATACCGATCGACCGTGACCGGAGCGGCCGTAGTCGAACGAACATGCTCCGAATGGACAACATGAAACGAGGTGCCTCATGAGGGTGATACTGAACACCGACGTCATCGGACTGGGCGAAGAGGGTGACGTCCGCGACGTCAAGCCGGGCTACGCGCGCAACTTCCTGATCCCTCAGGAGATGGCCCTGCCGCATACCCCGCAGAACGTGCGGGCCATCGAACGCCGCGCGGCCGAGATCGAGCTGCGCAAGCAGCAGAAGCGCCACGATGCAGCCAGCCTCAAGGAACGGCTCGAGTCCGAGCTGCTGGTCTTCGAGGTCGCCGCCGGCGAAACCGGGAAACTGTTCGGGTCGATCTCGAGTGCGAACATCGCGGCCGAGCTCGAGAAGCTGGGCTACGGCATCGAACGCCGCCGGATCGACGTACCCGGCCATTCGCTGCGGACCACGGGCGAGCACAACGCCGCCGTGCGCCTCTACGACAGAGAGATGGCGACGCTCTCGATTCGCATAGACCCGTCCCAGTCGTAGCGGCGGCTCCCGTGGCTGACGGAGCCCTGCCCGACTCCGTCCCTCCCCACAACCTCGAAGCGGAGGTGGCGGCGCTCGGCGCGTTGCTGCTCAACGAGGAAGCGCTGCCGGTCGTGCTGCGCTACCTGCGGGCGGAGGACTTCTACCGCCCCGCCCACCGGCGGGTCTTCGAAGCGATCGTCGCGCTCTTCAACCGCAGCGACCCGGTCGACCTGATCACGCTCACGGACGAGCTCGAGCGCGCCGAAGCGCTTGATGCCTGCGGGGGCGCCTCCTACATCTCCGGCCTCACCACCGGCGTCCCCACCAGCGCCAACGTCGAGTACTACGCCAGGATCGTTCAGGCGTGCAGCCTGCGCCGGCGCATGCTGACGCTGTCCGCGGAGCTGTCGGCCGATGCGCACGCCGCGGGCCGCGATGTCCGCGAGGTGATCGACGACGCCGAGCAGCGAATCTTCGACCTGTCCGACCTGCAGCTTTCCGGCTCCTACCAGAGCGCCCGGGAGATCGTCACCCAGACCGTGGACAAGATCGAAGCACTGTCCCGCGCCGGCGCCGCCTACACGGGCGTGCCGAGCGGCTACCCCGACCTGGATCGCCTGACCAGCGGTTTCCAGGAATCGGAGTTCATCGTCATCGGCGCGCGGCCGTCGGTCGGCAAGACCGCACTCGCGCTTTCCATGGCGACCAACATCGCGATCCGGGCCGAAAAGCCGGTGCCGGTCGGCCTGTTTACCCTGGAAATGTCAAGCCATGCCGTGATGCAGCGCGTGCTGGCGAGCGAGGCACGGATCGACTCCACGCGGATTCGCGCCGGACTGCTGAAACCGTCGGACTGGCAGCAGATCACCGATGCCGCCGGCCGCATCTACGACGCACCCCTCTACATCGACGACACGCCGGGCCTCCGGCTGCTCGACCTGCGCGCCCAGGCGCGCCGCATGCGCGCCAGGCACGACGTGGGCATCGTCTTCATCGACTACCTGACCCTGGTGACGTCGGAGCATCTGGACCTGCCCCGCCACGAGCAGATAGCCGAGATTTCGCGATCGCTGAAGGCGCTGGCGCGCGAGCTCACCATACCGGTCGTGGCGCTGTCCCAGGTCCGGCGCGAAACCGAGGGCAGGCGCCCCGCGCTGGCCGACCTCCGCGAGTCGGGCTCCATCGAGCAGGATGCAGACGTGGTGATGTTCCTGCACCGGGACCGCGAGCCGGACGGACCGCAGGTGGAGACCGAGCTGATGGTGGCCAAACAGCGCAACGGCCCCACCGAGGACATCAAGCTCGCGTTCGTCCCCCGGTACGTCCGGTTCGAGTCATTCCAGCACGGACAGTCGGCGGCCTAGCTCCCGTCATCGGGACTGCCCACATACCGGGCACCGTCCGGCGAGGTCCAGTACCGGTCTCCGGCGCTCACCAGCCACTCGAAGTCACGCCATACGTGCAGGTCGAACTGATGGGCCAGGGTGTCGGACGACCACGCGCTGAGGGTGCCGTCGGAGTTGACCGCGTAGACCCTGCCCCGGTGCACGGAGAGCCGGCGCGCCTCCCGGCCGGTTTCTGAAAGCGGCCGTATGCGCCGCCCGTCCCAGAGGCGCACTCTTCCTGCCAGCGAGAAGAAGACCCTCCCAGCGGCTGCGTCGCCCGGCTCGACCGCCACGGACGCCCGCAGGTCCTCACCCGCGGAGACGAACAGCGTACGGCGCCGATCGAGCCCCGGGCCTGCATGGAGCATCAAGGTGGTGCGGCTCCCGGCCCCTGCGTGCACGCCCAGCGAGTACAGCGCTCCGGCGTCCGCTCCGGCGTCCGGGTCGTAGGCCAGATCGTAGACGAAGCTGCGCCGATCGGCCATCGCCACCGTCTCTCCGGTCACCGCGGCGATGCTCACGATCGAGGAGCCCATCCCGCCGAGGCCGGCCAGCGCGGCCACCAGCGCCGGCCCCCCGTCACGCGCCGCGGCCACCGCGTCGGTCGTGCCCGCGATCCTGACCGCACGGAGCGTCTCGAACACGGTACGGGGCGAGCCGGACGCTCCGTCTCCCGACTCCGCCAGGGACTCCCCGGTGTGCGCGGCGAGCAGCGCGACCTGTCCGGTCCGGTCGACCGCGGCAATCGTCCCGCCGGTAGCGTCCAGGTTCACCAGCGGAGCGGACAACGGCGGCTGCGGTATACCGACGAGGTGTTCCGGGAGATGCAGCACGGCGATGCCGGGCTCGTCGCCATCCGACCAGACCAGCACGCGCGCGGCGTCGAGCGCCGTGACCCGCATGGTGCTCGCCGTACGCTCCCCGAACGGTGCCGCCAACACCCGCGCGGCGATGCCGGTTCTCACTCCGGCAGCAAGCCGCAACGGCGCCCCGCCGACGAAGCCGCCGGTGAGGGTGACCAGTCCGGCCCGGGTCGCCAGCACCATCGTGTTGCCGGCGACTGCGACGTCCAGGATCGCGAGCCGTTCGTCGCGTACGAGCACGGCAGCCGCCGGTTCGGGATCGCGCAGGTCGAGCGTCAGTATCGTGCCGTCGGGCAGGCCTGCGAACAGTCTCTCGCGGCCGTACGACAGCGCCGTTGGAGTCTGCGCGACCCGCCATGCCGCCCGTGTCGCGTCGAAACGGCCCGCGCTGACCGAGACGGTGCGCAGGGACGGACCGGACTCGTCCTCCGCCGCCACCACGACCCGGTCGGCAGCGCCCCAGACTTCCATCGTGCGCAGGCCGGCGATGCGCAGGCGGTCGGTTTCCGCGCCGTCGACCGCATCGACCGATACCAGCCACTCCCCGGAGCGGCCGACCAGGTAGCGCCGGTCGCTGCTCAGACCCAGGTCGGCAAGGTCCCCGGGCACCCGCAGGCTCTGCAGGATCCCGCCGGTCGCCCGATTGCGATACACCAGGGAACCCGACGGCTGGTAGGTCAACACCGTCCGTTCGTCGCGGGACGTGACCGCGAACGTGACGATGCCGGTGCCGCTCTCCAATCCCGGCTGCCGCTCCCCCGTGGTGGGATCGATGAGCGACAGGCCGTCGACCGACGCCCGCCCGACGAGCAGTGATCCGGCGGTGCGCGACAAACCCAGGAACAGCGGCGGATCGCCCAGCGGAATGGTGAACAGCTCCAGCCCCTGCTCCCAGTCCCAGGCTGTCAGCCGCTCTTCCGATCCGTCGCCGAGCGCGGCGAAGACACGCGGCAACCACGGGTGCACCACCAGCGCCGACGGGACGCCTCCCAGCGCCACCGTGTACCGGAGCGACCCGTCACGCGGGTCCCACACCCGGAGCGTCCCGTCCACACCCGCGGACACCACGAACGATCCGCCGCGCCACGACGCCATCAGCGTCACCGCACCCCGGTGGCCGGTGTTGAGCTGCAGTCCGGACTCGGGGATGCGGCCCGATGCGCCCACCGTCTGCAGGGGCGCCGAGGTGGCGCCGTGAACGGCCGCTACCAGGCCCGACAGTGCGATCGCGAGGAGGACCGTCCCCCGCGGACACCGCCGTACCCCGTCCGCTGCCGTCCGAACGCCGCTCCGAGCCACGGGATCAGCGGCTCCCTGCAAGGAACAGAATGTCGCTCAGGGTCACCGAGATCGCGAACAGGATCAGAAGCGACACGCCGATGGTCTGTATGCGGTAGACCACCGACGGCTTGACACGGCGGCCCAGGATCACCTCGACGGCGTAGAGTACGATGTGACCGCCGTCCAGCGCCGGTATCGGCAGCAGGTTCATCAGGAAGAGGACGACGCTGATCACGCTCACGAAGCGCAGGAAGTCGGTGACGCCGGCGGCAAGGCCGATCTGCAGGCCGCCTGCCGCCACCGTGCCCACGTAGTAGGTCAGCCGCAACGGGCCCGCAACGGAGTCCTGCACGCCGCCGCCCCCCCGCAGCAGCCGGCCGATCCCCTCGATCGTCACGGCGACCGTGCGCACCACCTCGCGAAGCGCGGCTGCGAACGCCTGCGCGGGCCCCGATTCACGGTAGCGGATCAGCGGGATCCGCACGCGTGCGCCGGCGAGGTCGACGCCCGCCGCGGTCTCCGTGAGCGGCTGCCGCACGGCAAGCTGGCGGCCGTCGCGTTCCACTGTGAGGTCTGCCGGATCGTCGCTGGCGCGGAGCGCTTCGTAGAGGTCGATCGTGTGCGCGACGGTCCTCCCGTCCACGGCCACGATGCGGTCGCCGGGCGCGAGCCCGGCGGCGGCGCCCCGGCCGGACTCTTCGCCATGACCATCGACGGCGCCGATCACCGGGTCGACCCATGCGTAGACGCCGATGCGGCCCCCCTGCGTCTGCGGATCGAGCTCGGGCGTGAGGTCGGCCATGAGCTCCCGGCCTGCGCGCTCCACCCGGACTCGCAACTCCCGCTCCGGTGCGGGCGCGACTTCGCGGCGGATGTCGCGGAAGCTCCCCACCCGCCGCCCGTCGATGGCCGTGACGCGGTCGCCGGTCTGCAGCCCGGCGCTGAGCGCCGGCGACGGCCGGTCTACCGGGACCACGATGCGGTTGTCCGGCGTACGGACCGTGAAGCCCGTCCACGCGACGATGGTCAGCACCAGCAACGCGAACACCAGGTTGGCGACCGGCCCGGCGGCGACGATCGCGATACGCCTCCACGGACCGGCGGCGAAGAATGCCCCGTGCTCGGTGAGCCCCGGCGTCCACGCATCCGGCCCGCCGCGCAAGACCTCGTCGCCCCGCATCTTGCAGTAGCCGCCGAACGGAAACCAGGAGATCTGATACCATGTGCCGCCGCGCTGCAGGCCGACCAGCCGCTTGCCCCAGCCAAGGGAGAAGATCTCGACGTGCACGCCCGCCGCGCGCGCCGCGAGGAAATGGCCGGCCTCGTGGACCAGGATCATCACCCCCAGTCCGACCACGCCAATGACGATGGTGAGCACCATGTCCACGACGTTAAGCTACTACCGCGTAGAACACTGGGGCACCGAGCAGGATGGAGTCGATCGAGTCCATCACCCCGCCGCGCCCCGGAATGTGACGGCCGGAGTGCTTGACGGCGGCGGCGCGCTTGAGGCCCGACTCCACCAGGTCGCCGGCGATGGTCGCGGTCCCGACTGCGGCGCCCAGACCGAGAGCCGCGGCCGGGCCGAACGGCACCGCAAGCGGAAACAGCCTGGTCACGGCAACTCCCAGGATCAGCGCCATGATCAGCGAGCCGGCGAATCCGGCCGCGGTCTTGTTCGGGCTGACCGGCAGGCCCCAGGGCCGGGCGCGGGTAAGGCGCCCGACAACGTACCCGGCGATGTCGGTGCCGAACACCAGGATGAAGAATGCGAGCAGCGCCTGGCCGGCATGGTCCAGCGACGCAATCCTGACGACGTAACTGACCAGCAGTCCCGGGTAGAGCAGAACCAGCAGCGCCGCAGACGCTCGCTCACGAAGCGGCTCGGATGCCGGCCGCCCGCTGGGAACGGTGCTGACCACCAGCAGCACGGCGGCGCTTCCTGCCAGATATCCGACCAGCGCATGCTCATCGGCCACGCCGGCGATCTGCAGCCAGGTCACGGCCGGCACGCCGGCGCTCGCGGCGATCGCGACGCCGTCACCGAACCGGTTCCGGGTCGCGCCCAGCATGAGCCGCACCACCTCGTGGGCGGCGAACGCGGTGGCCACCATGGTCGACACCGCCAGCGCAAGGTGCCGGTGCCCCGGCAGCAGCAGCGTCACCGTGATGAAGAAGGGAACGGCAAGGGCAAACAGCAACAGGCGGCCGGCCGTCTCCCGGCGGCTCTCGGCGTGGGGCGAGCCGTCGGGGGCGGGCCGGCCCGATTCCTTCCGGGCCCCGGAGGGCCGCGAAGCGGGTGCCGCCATCCCCAACCCTCTCCTGGGAGCCGGTGAGACTCCTATATCGAAAGGATCTCCTGCTCCTTCTGCTCCACCAGGTCGCCGATTTTGGCAATCTGAGCGTCGGTGAGCTTCTGGATTTCCCCCGTCATGCGACGCGCGTCGTCCTCCGAGGTGTCACCGTCCTTCTGCGCTTTCTTGATCGCCTCGTTGGCGTCGCGCCGCACGTTGCGAATGCCGACGCGAGCGCGCTCCCCTGCCGCCCGGGCTAATTTGGCGATCTCCTGCCGGCGTTCGGCGGTGAGCTGAGGAATGGCTATGCGGATCACCTTTCCGTCGTTGCTGGGGTTGAACGACAGGTCGGACTTCTGGATCGCGCGCTCGACTTCCCCCAGGAGAGAGAGGTCCCAGGGCTGGATCACGACCAGACGCGCTTCCGGCACGGTGATCGTGGCCACCTGATTCAGGGGCATGTCCTGGTCGTAGTACCGCACCGTGATGCGGTCGAACAGCGATGCGGAGGCCCGGCCGGTCCGGATGGTGCGGAACTCCGACTCCAGCGCCTGAATCGCCTTGGTCATGCGCTTCCTCGCATCCGCGGTCGCGTCAGCCATGTGTGTTCTCCCCAAATCCGGTCGTAACTGCCTGATCGCCCATCATGCCTGTCCGCCCATCATGCCTGATCGCCCATCAGTCCTGCTCGCCCACCTTGAAGTAGCGGAACTCGGCGACGCTCACCTTCTCTCCGAGGCGCTTGCCGAGGCCGGCAAGGACCTGCTTCACCTTCTGCTTCTCGTCCTTCACGAATCCCTGCTCCAGCAGGCAGATCTCCGAAAGGTGCTTGCCCAGCTTGCCGCGGACGATCCCCTCCGTGACCTTCTCCGGCTTGCCGAGCGCTTCTGCCTGCGTGCGGAAGATCTGCTCCTGCTCGTCACGGTAGGAGGCATCCACGTCATCCGGTGACAGGAAGCGCGGCGCGAACGCAGCCACGTGCAGCGCCAGATCGTGCGCGGTCTGTCGCACCTCTTCGTCGACCGTTCCGCCGGTGCGAAGCTTGACCAGCACGCCGATCGAACCCTCGCCGTGCACGTAGTCCGCGACATGCTCGCCCGCTGCGGCGTCGACGGCTACCACCGCGCACCGCTTGAAGCCGATGTTCTCGCGGATGCGGGAAGCAAGGTCGCCGATCGCCTCCTGCATGTGCTCATCCGGTTCCTGCAGGGCCTGCTCCAGCGCATGCACGACCAGCGACCGCCCCAACTCCACGAATTGATCGTTGCGGGCGACGAAGTCGGTCTCGCTCGACAGTTCGAGCAGGGCGGCGGCGCCGTTCCGAACGGCTGCGAATACCCGCCCCTCGTCGGCCGCGCGGCCGACGCGCTTGGCCGCCGCGGCAAGGCCCTGCTCCTTGAGCCTGCGCTCGGCCGCCTGCAGGTCGCCGTCCGCCTCGACCAGCGCCGCCTTGCAGTCCATCATGCCGGCGCCGGTCATGGCGCGCAGCTCCTTGACCGCGGCTGCCGTGACGACCGCGGGTCCGGCAGGGCTCACAGGTCTTCGTAGAGCCGGTCTTCGTCGATTCCGGCGGTCTCTTCCACGGTCGGCTGCTCGGCAGCCGTCTCGTCACGCTCGTACTTGGAGGGGTCGAAGTCGGAGTAGTCCTGATCGGTGAACCGCTCCGGGGCGTCGGGATCATCGGCCTGCAGCGTTTCGCCGAGCGCGACCGTCTCCACCTCGTCCTGTTCTTCTTCTTTTTCCCCTTCGTCCCGGCCGTCGGCGGCCTGCTCGGGATAGCCCGCATACTCCTCGGACATCTCGTCATCCTGCAGGTTCTCGATCACCTCCAGACCCACCTCGTTCTCCGCCTCGACCACGGCATTGGCGATGATCTGCGTGAAGAGGTTGATGGCGCGGATGGCGTCATCATTGCCGGGAATGGGATAGTCGATGCCTTCCGGATTGCTGTTGGTATCCACCACCGCGACGATCGGCACGCCGACGGCACGCGCCTCGTCCACCGCGATGGACTCGTTGCGCGTGTCGATGATGAACACTACGCCGGGAAGCTCCTTCATCTCCTTGATGCCGCCGAGGTTGCGCTCCAGGCGCGCCCGCTCCTTGAGCATCAGCGAGATCTCTTTCTTGGTGAGATTGCGGAACGTGCCGTCCACTTCCATCTTCTCGATCTTCTTGAGCTTCAGCAGCGATCGCTTGATGGTCGAGAAGTTGGTCAGCATGCCGCCGAGCCAGCGATTGTTCACGTAGAACATCTGGCACCGCTTCGCTTCGCGCTCGATCGACTGCTGGGCCTGCTTCTTGGTGCCCACGAACAGCACGGACTTTCCTTCCAGCACGACCTGGCGAACCACGTCGTACGAACTCTTGATGGCCGCGATCGTCTTCTGCAGGTCGATGATGTGAATGCCGTTGCGCTCGGCAAAAATGTATCTGCGCATCCTGGGGTCCCAGCGCTTGGTCTGATGACCGAAGTGCACGCCGGACTCCAGGAGGTTCTTCATCGTGACTACCGCCACGCTCTCCCCCTTGGTTGGTTCCCTGGCTGGTTGTGGTTATTCCAGGGTATCGGTTTGCTGCAAGATGCCATACAGGGCCTCCAGTGGCAAGCCGACCACGTTGCTGTGCGAGCCGTGGATGCGCTCGATCAGCCGCGCCCCCTTCCCCTGCACACGGTATCCGCCGGCCGCGCCGGCCCATTCGCCGCTCCGCAGGTAGTCCCGGAGCACATTGCTGCTCACCCTTCGCACGCGCACGGTGCTCTCGACGCTGGTCTCGTGGACGGAGCCGGTATGGGCGTCGATCACGCACAGGCCGCTGATCACGCGATGCTCGCGGCCCGCCAATGTTCGCAGAAACCCGGCGGCCTGGCAGGCATCCCGCGGCTTGCCCAGGATTGCGCCGTCGACGTGGATGCAGGTGTCGCAGCCCAGCACGAGCGGCCGCGGCGCCCCGGCCCGGACCGACTCCGCCAGGGAAGGGATGGCTCCGAGACGGGCGCCCACCGCCATCGCCTTGTCGCGCGCGAGCCGGCGGGTGTAGACATCCGGCCGGGCCGACTCGGCGGGCGAAGGCGGCGGTTCTTCCACACCGCTCGGAACCGCGACGAACGGCAGCCCCTCCCGGCGCAACAGTTCGCGGCGGCCCTCCGAACCGGAGGCCAGCACGATCATTCGCGGCGACATCTGACGCGTGCCATACTAATGGCAGGTTCACGGTGTCCTTTCCCCTGTCCCCCATTCAGTCTCGCAAGAAGAGCCATCTCGACGCGTGCGTCGACGGCCCCGAGGAGGACATCTCCAGCAGCGCGGGGACCGGATTCGAGCTGGTTCGTTTCGAGCACGAAGCGCTACCCGAACTGGACCTGGACGAGATCGACACGACGACCGGCTTCCTGGGGGCCGAGCTCGCGCTGCCGCTGATGATCTCCTGCATGACCGGCGGCACACACCAGGGTCGTGACGCGAACCGTGACCTGGCGATCGCGGCGCAGAAGTGTGGCGTGGCCGTCGGCCTGGGCTCGATGCGCGTGGGGATCGAGAACCCCGGCGTGCTCGACCACTTCGCGGTCAAGGCCGAGGCGCCGGACGTGCCGGTGATCGCCAACCTGGCCGCCGCGCAACTCCGCGAGATCGACCACGGCCGGGTCACCGATGCCCTGGAGCACCTGCGGGTGCAGGCGATCGCGCTGCACCTGAACCCCGGCCAGGAGTTGTTCCAGCAAGACGGCGACCGCAGCTTCCGTGGCCTGGAGGCCGCGATCGCGGAGTTCACCGAGCATTGCCGGCTGCCGGTGATCGTCAAGGAAACCGGCTTCGGCATCTCCGTCTCCACGGCGCTCAGACTGCTGGACGCCGGTGTGGCGTATGTCGACGTGGCCGGAGCCGGCGGCACCAACTGGGTGCTGGTGGAAGCGCACCGCCTGCAGGGCGACGACGCGGAAGCGGCGCGCGAGCTCGCCGGCTGGGGCAATCCCACCGCCGCGGTGCTTGCCGCCATGCGCGACGAGCCGCGGCTGTCCGGTTCGATCATCGCCTCCGGCGGCCTGCGCCGCGGCCAGGACCTGGCCAAGGCGGTCGCCCTGGGGGCCGAGATCGGCGCGCTGGCCCTGCCGTTCATCAAGGACGTGTTCGAAGGCGGCGCGGAACGGGTCGCGCGGCGCATTCGGCTGCTCGGGCGCGTGCTGCGCGCGGTCATGCTGCTGACGGGATCGCGGACGCTGGAGGAACTGCGGCGCGCCCGCGTTAGCATCGACCCGGCGCTCACGGCGATCGGCTCGCCGCTCTCCGCCCGGGGGATCGCGTGAGCGGAGCCACGCATCGCGCCGGCCAGGTGTCCGCCGACCAGGTGTCCGCCGACCAGCGGTTCGCCGACCAGCGGTTCGCCGAACATCTGAGCGCGATCGAACGGTGGGAGCCCGTGGTGCTGGCGCTGGTGGGCTGGGACGTCGAAGCGGCACGCCGGCGGGCGGAGGCCGCGGGCGCGGGCTCGCTGTCCGGCTGGGCGATCGGCGTCAAGGACATCCTGGACCTGTCCGGGGCCCCGACCGCGTGCGGCGTCGACTTCCTGTCACCGGAGCCGAAGCAGGCATCGGCCCGCATCGTCGAGCGGCTGCAGGAGCAGGGCGCGTACGCGCTGGCCAAGACGGTCACGACCTGCTTCGCCTACCTGGACCCCGGCCCGACGCGCAACCCGTGGAATCCCGAGCACACCCCGGGAGGATCGTCGATGGGCTCCGCGGCCGCGGTCACCACCGGCATGGTGCGGGCCGCGATCGGCACGCAAACGGTGGGATCGGTGTGCCGGCCCGCCTCGTATTGCGGGGTGGTCGGCTTCAAGCCGTCCTACGGGGCGATTTCGACGGACGGCTGTTTCGCGCTGGTCGCCACCTTCGACACGATCGGCTTCTTCACGCGAACCGTGGAAGACATGACGACGCTCTGGCAGGCCGTCGCCCCGCACGGCGCGTCCGCGCCGTCCGGCTTGTCCGCGCCGGACGCGGCGCAGGCTCCCGTGGTCGGGATCGTCCAGGATCTCCTGAGCGGACCGTTCGACCCGGAGATGGCCTCCACGCTCCGCTGGGCCGCCGGACGGCTGCGCGCGTGCGGGATCCCCACACGGGAGCTTTCGCTGCCGGCGGAGATGGCCGCGGTCTACGACAACAACCGCGTGATCTTCGAGGTGGAGGCCGCGCGCGCGCACGCCGCGCTCTGGGCCCGCCACCGGGACGCCTACCCGCCGAAGATGAAGGCGGTGCTGGAGTCGGCCGCGGCCGGCGACTCGCCCGCGCGCTACGCGGACGCCTGCGCGGCCCGCGCGGACGCGCAGGAGCGCTTCGCGGCGCTGTTCGAAGACATCGACGTGGTGCTGGCGCCGGCGGCGCCGGGCGCGGCGCCGCGCGACCTGACCATCACCGGCGATCCGCGCGCCAACCTGCCGTTCACCCACGTGCGCGCGCCGGTGGTGTCGCTGCCGGCCCGGCTCGGCGCGGGCGGGCTGCCGCTCGGCCTGCAGTGCGCGGCGCCGGCGGGATCGGACGCCGCGGTGCTGGCGGCGGCCCGCGCGATCCAGGACGCGCTGCGCTTCGACGCGGCGCCGCCGGTACCGCGAACGGGCGGCTGAAAGGAGGGATCATGCGACTGAACGACGTCAACACCACCGACCTGACCGACGCGATCCGGCTGGGTTGCCGGATGATGTGCAACGTCTTCAACGCCGACGACGGCGACATCCCGTTCTTCGGCTCGGAGGTCAAGCCCAACCCTCAGTTCGGTTTCTCGGGCGCCCACACCGAGTCGCACGTACCCGGACGCCATCTCAACGCCCTGCTCAACGCCGAGGACGCGGCCGGCATCGCCGTGCCCGCCGACGCGATCGACAAGCACGCCAACGCCGCGTTCTTCTCCTACGGCGGACCGCTGGCCCTTCCGCTGAACCGGTCCCGGATCGGCGGCCCGCTCGAGCTCTTCACCACCCACAACGTGCGCGAGGGTTTCCACGCCCTGTACCCGCTGGTGAAGTACCGCGGCTCCGAGCGCGCCCGCGAGCTCGCCGAGCGCAGCATCGACGAGTTGCTCGAGCTGTTCCGGCCCGACACGGGCTGGGACCTCGACCGCCTGCAGCGCTGCGGGCTGACGGTTCGCGAGGACACCTTCATCACCGGCATCGCCCGCGCTATCGGCCCGCTGGTCAAGTACTACCGGGCGACCGGACACGGCCCGGCGCTGGAGCTGGCCGTGACGCTCGCCGACAAGACCACCCGTGAGTTCTTCCTGGAATCGGGCGCCTACGACCGCGAGCGGTTCGGCGCGCATACCCACTCGACCACCTGCGTGATGTCCTCGCTGGCGCAGCTCGCCGACCTGCTCGACGACGCCAAGCTGCTGGCGCGGGTCAGGGCGTTCTACGACAACGGCCTGTGGGAGATCCGGGACGAGATCGGCTGGGTGATCGAATCCAGCCGGGACGACGCCGTCGCCGACCGGGGGGAGATCAACAACACCGGCGACATCGTGGAGACGGCGCTGATCCTGGGCCGGCGCGGGTTCCCCGAGTACTTCGAGGACGCCGAGCGGATCGTTCGGTGCCACATCCTGCCGTCGCAGCTCCGCGACAACAGCTTCATCGAGGACCCGCCCAACCCCGGCGGCGTCGACCACCTGCACCGCATCGCCGACCGGCACCTCGGCGGCTTCGGGTTTCCGGCCCCGTACGGACACGAGCCGCTCGACCCGCACCGGGACGTCAGCTTCAACACCGACATCGTCGGCGGCGGGGTCGGCTCCCTGTGCGAGGTGGTCCGCGAGTCGGTGCGGACCGGGCACGGCATCCACCGCGTGAACCTGCTGTTCGACCGGGAGACCGACCACGTCGCGGTCGAGTCGCCCTATACGCACGACGGTCTGCGCGTCACGGTCAGGACCGCCGGCCCCCTTTACGTGCGCATTCCGTCATGGGTGAAGCCCTCGGACGTCCTGGTCGAGCCCATGCCGCGCCGACTCACCTGGTCCGGCAGCTACCTGCTGATCGCGGAACCGCCGGTCGGCCAGGGCATCGACATCCGCTTTCCGCTGGCCGAGCGCGAGATCGTCCTGCACCACCGGACGCGGGACATCCGCGTGCGGCTGCGCGGCGACGCGGTGGCGGCCATGGAGAACCACGGCGCCGACCTGACCTACTTCGAACCGCTCTGACCGCAGGCGGCGGCCAGCCGCCGCAGCTCGGCGATCTCCTTCGCCCAGTTCTCCGGCTCGGGCGTCTCGAGGATCAGCGGCGTCTCGTCGAAGCGCGGGTCCTGGACGATCCACGTGAACGGCTCGCGGCCGATCAGTCCGGCGCCGATCGCGGCGTGCCGGTCGACGCGGCTGCCAAGGTCGCCCTTGGAGTCGTTGAGGTGCCAGCCGCGCAGATGGCGCAGGCCGACGGTCGCGTCGAACTCCTCGAGCATCCGCTCGTAGCCGTCGCGCGTGCGCAGGTCGTAGCCGGCCGCGAACAGGTGGCAGGTGTCCAGGCACACTCCCGCGCGCCCGGGATCGCCGATCCGCTCGATCAGGGCAGCCAGCTCGGCGAAGGTGCGGCCGACGTTCGTCCCCTGCCCGGCCGTGCACTCGACCACGGCCGTCACCCCCTCGGTCTGCTCCAGCGTCTCGTTCACGTAGCCGGCGATCTGCTCGATGCAGCGCTCGACGGACAGGTCAGCGCCCTGCTTGGGGGCGCCGGGGTGGAAGTTCAGGTAGGGGAGGCCGAGCATCTGGCAGCGGCTCATCTCATCCCGGAACGCGGCGCGCGACTTGGCGACCACCTCCGGATCGGAGCTGCCAAGGTTGATCAGGTAGCTGTCGTGCGGCAGTACGTGGTGCGGCGCGAACCCGTGCTCGCGCAGGGCGTCGCGGAAGGCGGCCGCGTCCTCCTCCGAGAGCGGCCGCTGGTTCCAGATGCGCTGGTTGCGGGTGAACATGCCGATGGCGGTGGCGCCGAGCTCCACCGCGTTGGCCACCGCGTTCTGCACGCCGCCGGCGATCGACACGTGCGCGCCGATGCGCTTCACCCTGCGGCTCTCATTGGGCCGCCCGTTGCGGATGCTGCATGCCGGGGACTACCCTGCGCGCGTCACCGATGGATGTCCAGGAGTTCGCCGAGTATCAGCGGCAGTCCCGCAAGACCTGGGGGCTGGTCAGGACCGATCACCCCATCGTCTATCCCACGCTGGGGCTGGCCAACGAGGCGGGCGAGGTGGCCGGCAAGATCAAGAAGCTGTTCCGGGACAAGGACGGCCGCATCAGCGACGCCGACCGCGAGTCTCTGAAGATGGAGCTCGGCGACGTGCTGTGGTACCTGGCTCAGATCTGCACCGAGCTGGATCTGGATCTGGACGAGGTGGCCGCGGCCAACCTGGAGAAGCTCTTCTCGCGCAAGGAACGCGGCACGATCGGCGGCGACGGCGACAAGCGATAGCGCGATGGAGGATCTCAAGGTCGTCGTCGTCGGGTGCGGCACGATGGGCGCATCGCACGCGCGCGCCTACCGCGGCATCGACGGCTACGAGTTGGCCGGCGTGGTCAGCCGCAGCCCCTCTTCGCGGGAGGCGGTGGCCCGCGAGCTCGACGCCACGCCGTTCGGGTCCCTGGACGAGGCGCTTGCGGCCTCCTCGCCGCAGGTGGTGTCGATCAACACTCATCCCGACTCCCACCACGCCTACGCCATGCAGGCGCTCGCGGCCGGCTGCCACCTGTTCGTGGAGAAGCCGCTGGCCGAGACCGTCGCCGAGGCCGAGGAGATCGTGTCCGCGGCGCGGGACGCCGGCCGCAAGGTCGTCGTGGGCTACATCCTCCGCCACCACCCGTCGTGGCGGACCTTCATCGAGCACGCGCGCCGGCTGGGCCGGCCGCTGGTGATGCGCATGAACCTCAACCAGCAGTCGTCGGCCGAGCGCTGGCTCGGCCACCGCAACCTGATGAGGTCCATGTCGCCGATCGTCGACTGCGGCGTTCACTACGTGGACGTCATGAGCCGCATGACCGGCGCGTGCCCGGTGCGGGTGCAGGCGGTCGGCGCCCGGCTGAGCGCGGAGATCGCACAGGACATGTACAACTACGGGCAGCTCCAGGTGACCTTCGACGACGGCTCGGTGGGCTGGTACGAGGCCGGCTGGGGGCCGATGATGAGCGAGACCGCCTACTTCGTGAAGGACGTGATCGGCCCGCTCGGCAGCGTCAGCATGGTCGACCACCCGCCGGGCGAATCGGACGTGATCGACAAGCACACCACCACCGGCGGCCTGCTGCTGCACGGGTCCGAGACCGACGCCGCCGGCCAGTTCACCACCGCCGACCGCTTCATCGACACCTCGGACGAGCCCGACCACCAGGAGCTGTGCGACCGCGAGCAGCGCTACCTGCTCGACGCCATCCGGGAGGACCGCGACCTGTCCGCCGACCTGCGCGACGCCGTCGACAGCCTGCGCATCGTGCTGGCCGCCGACGAGTCGGTCCGCACCGGCCGGGCCGTCACGCTGTAGGGCCGTGTCCGCCGAGCGATTCTTCCGGGCCGCCGAGCAGGGAGAACTCCCGACCCTCCGCGAGCTGGTGGCCGCCCGACCCGACCTGGTGCGGCTGGACCGCGCGGAGAACGACGAGCACACCGCCCTGCACTACGCGGTGCTCAAGCGCGACCTGGCCTGCACGCGCTTCCTCCTGGAGGCCGGCGCCGACCCGCACAAGGGGATCTATCCGCACCGCGACGCCACCTCGCCGCTGACCCTGGCCGAAGACCGCGGCTACGACGATGTCGCCGTGCTCATCCACGAGGAGCTGGACCGCCGCGCCGCGCAGGCAGGCGCGGAACCGGAACGGAGCGACGAGCTGTTCTACCTGATTCGCGAAGGCGACCTGGAAGGCGTCGAGCGGCTGCTGGACGCGAATCCGCAGCGGATCGCCGAGGTCGACGCCCAGGGGCGGAAACCGCTGCACGCCGCAGCAGCGCAGGCCGACCTGCCGCTGGTGCGCTACCTGGTAGCACGCGACGAACGTCCTTCCCAGCCGGATGCCACGGGCCTGGCTCCGCTGGACTGCGCGGTGCTGTCGTTCGGGTGGACGCAACGCGAGCGCGCACCCACGGCGCGGGCCGCGGCGCAGGCGTTGCTCGACGCCGGCGCCGAGCAGACGCCGCGGGGCGCCGCGGCGCTGGGCGATCTCGCCTTTCTGCGGCCGATCCCGCAGGAGCGGCTGCAACAGGCCAAAGGAAACTCCGGCGGCCTGCTCACGCTGGCGGTCACCTTCGGACAGCCGGCCGTGCTGGACCTTCTGCTCGCCACGGGCCTGGACCCCGACGAACGCATCGAGCTGGCCAACGTCGAGCCGCCGGCGCAGAGCTGGGGCATGCCGCTCTGGCACGCCGCGGCCTGGGGCGAGTACGCGATGGCACAGACGCTGCTCGACGCCGGCGCCGACGTGAACGCGAGCGTGTACGCATCCGGCGGTCCGATGGAGCGCGCCTACGGCGCCGGGGACGAGCGGATGAAGGCCCTGCTGCGGGGGCGTGGCGCCTTCGTGCCGGTGGAGACCATCGGCCTGTTCCGGGACGTGCACGCGGCGCGGGACGTCGTCGCGGGCGCGGCGCCGGCGGTCACGGACCGGACGGGTCGCACGGCGATGGAACAACTGCTGTGGGCCGCGGCATGCGGCGGCGAGCCCGAGATCATCGCGCTCTGCCTGCCGCACATCGAGCGCGCCCCGAACGATCCCTGGTGGAGCCACGTCCTGCACCAGCCCATGCGCATCTGGAACCACGGCCCGCTGGACGGACCCGGTGGCCTCGACCGGTCCACCTACCCCCGCTGCCTTGAGCTGATCCTCGCGCACGGCGTGGATCCGGACGTCACCGACCACCACGGTTTCACGACCCTGCAGCACGTGGCGCAGGCCGGTGAGACGTGGGGCCGCCAGGTGATCATGGAGGAGGAGCGCGTGGCGTTCGCGACGCTGTTGCTCGACGCGGGCGCCGGCCTGACCTGGCGCGACCCGCTGCTCCGCTCCACGCCGCTCGGCTGGGCGTGCCGCTGGGGGCGCACCGCGCTGGTCCGGCTCCTGATCGATCGCGGCGCCGCCGTCGACGAGCCGGACGCCGAGGCCTGGGCCACGCCGCTCGCGTGGGCGTCCGGGCAGGGCCACGGCGAGCTGGCCGCGCTGCTGCGCCGGCACGGTGCGCGACGCTGAGCGCGGCACGCACTACGGCGCGGATTGAGCTATCATCGGTGATTGGCGGAAGGTCACATGCCGGCCCTCGCCGTCCGGGAGGGCACCAGGCAGTGAATGAAACGTCGATCGCAGCGGGGAGCGAATCCCGGGACGTGCAGCGAGCGCTGCGCCGGTATCGGCAGCCGTCGCTGGCCAGGAGCCTCGGCCAGCTCGCGACCTCGGTCGTCCCGTACGTCGCCGGCATCCTCGCCATGGGAGCGATCTCGCAGGCCTCATACCTGCTCAGCATGCTCCTCGCGCTGCCGACCGCCGGATTCCTGATCCGCATTTTCATCATCTTTCACGATGCCGGACACGGGTCGTTCTTTCGCACCAGCCGCTGGAATCGAGCCGTCGGCTACTTCACCGGGATTCTCGCCTTTACGCCGTTCCAGCATTGGACCCACCTGCATGCCATGCACCATGCCAGCGCCGGTGACCTGGACCGCCGCGGTCTGGGCGACGTATGGACGATGACCGTGCAGGAGTTCGTCGATGCACCGCGGGCCGTGCGGCTGGCCTACCGGGTGTTCCGCAACCCCTGCGTGCTGTTCGGCCTGATCGCGCCGCTCAGCTTCCTGCTCAATCACCGCTTTCCGCGCACGAACGTCAGCAGCCGCTCCAATTGGGCCATCATGTGGACCAACCTCGGGGTGGCGCTGTTCGTGGCCGCCATGTCGCTGCCGTTCGGATTCGTCGACTTCGTCCTGGTCTTCACGCCGGTGTTCGTGGCCGCCTCCATGGCCGGCACCTGGCTGTTCTACGTTCAGCACCAGTTCGAGGACGCGTACTGGAGCCGCCGCGAGGGCTGGGATTTCGCCGCCGCAGCCCTGCAGGGATCGTCCTACCTGAAGCTGCCGCGGGTGCTGCAGTGGTTCACCGGCAACATCGGACTCCACCATATCCATCACCTCAATCCGCGCATCCCCAACTACCACCTGGAGCGCGCCCACCGGGAACAGCCGATGTTCCGCCAGGTTCCGGTCCTCCGCCTGCGCGATACCGGACGCTGCATGTCGATGCGGCTGTACGATGAGACGACCCGCCAGATGGTCGGCTTCCGGGAAGGGCTGCGGCGTGCCGACCTGGCCCGGACCGAAGCGGCTCCGGCGTAGCCCGGCGCGCCGATGCGCCACGCGTGAGACCGATGGGGCGTGAGTTCGCGCTGATCGGCGCTCACGTGTTCGACACCGACACGACCGGGTGGCTGGCCGGCCGGGCCGTGCACGTGCGCGGCACGCGCATCGCCGCCGTGATGCCGGTCACCCAATTGCCGCCCGAGTCGGCCGTCGAGCGGGTGGACGTGGCCGGTGCCTTCATCCTGCCGGGGCTGATCGACGTCCACGTGCACTCCGAAGGCTGGCACGCGCCCCTGTACCTGGCCAACGGGGTGACGGCGGTTCGGGACGTCGGCTGCCCGCTCGAACAGGCGATCGCGCGGCGCGAGGCCTGGAACCGCCCGGGCGCCTGCGCGCCGCGCTTCGTCTGCACCGGCCCGCTGCTCGACGGCGACTCCGGCAAGAGCTGGACCGGCACGGCCGAGATCATCCGCACGCCGCGCGAAGCACGGACCCAGGTGGACCGCCTCGTGGACGCCGGCGTCGACCAGATCAAGATCTACGCCGGACTCGACCGGCCGTGCACGCTGGCCGTACTGGAGCGTGCGAAGCACCACGGCCGGTTCACCGTCGCCCATCTGCAGGACCACATGCACGCCGCCGAGGCGATCGCCGCGGGGCTCGACGAGATCGAGCACCTCTCGGGGTTTGCCGAGGCGCTGTGGCCGGAGCGGCACGCGGCCGGCGAGCACTGGCTGGACCTCTGGCCGGATCTGGAGCCGGACCGCGTGCGGAAACTGCTGGACACGGTGATCGACAGCGGCACCTGGCTGGCCCCGACACGAATCGTGTGGAAGCGCATCACGGACGCGGGCGACCCGCGCCACCTGCGCCACCGGCAGTTCGCCTACGCCCCGGCCGAGCTGCGCGCCTGGTGGGACACGCTGTACGGCGGGCCCGCTCCGGCAGCCGAGCGCGTGCGCCGCGTGCGCGCGCTGGCCGCCATGCAGATCGTGACCGCGTCACTGGCAGAGCGCGGCGCCCGCATCGTCACCGGCAGCGACGCCCCGTTCTGCCACGTGATGCCGGGGTTCGGCCTGGTGGACGAGCTGGCGCTGCTGGTCGACTGCGGCATGCAGCCGGCCCGCTGCCTGCGCGCGGCGACCCGCGACGCGGCCGAGGCGCTGCAGATGGAGGACCGGATCGGCACCGTGGCGGCGGGGCGCGAAGCGGACCTCATCGTCGTCCGCGGCGACCCGAGCCGCGACATCGAGGCGTTGCGCAACATCGAACTGGTGATCCGCGGCGGTGCACGCCTGGACCCGCGGGCGCTGCTCGACGCCGCCGGGGCCGACCGGACGCCCAGGCCGCCGCGGCGATTCTCCGACGACTACTGAGCTCGGCCGCAGCCGCCGCTCAGTCGTAGTACGCCCGTACCCAGAGGTGCTCCTCCGGGCGCGGCAGCAGCGTGACCGGATCATCCACCCGGCCCACCGGCCGGCGATCCGAGCCGGCGATCCCGGTGCGCGCGTCGCCCAGGTCGTCGCGGCAGGCGTCCGCCAGGTCCAGCAGCTCCCGCACCACCTCCGGCTCCCGGCCGGCGAGGTCGGTGGTCTCCCCCATGTCCGTCTCCAGGTCGTAGAGCTCGTTCGCCTCCAGCGCGGCCGGCACCAGCCCGCCGGTGTGGCGGCCCAGGTGCAGCTTCCAGCGTCCGCGGCGCACCGCGTCCAGGCAGCGCGTCGACGCGGAGTAGTAGAAGAGCGCATCGCGGGGCGTGTCTGCGTCCGGCCGGCCGGTCAACAGCGGCGTGAGGTCCCGTCCGTCGATCGTCCGGTCCCGCGGTTCCCTGCCGCCGGCCATGCGCGCGAACGTGGGCAGCAGATCCATGGTCGTGCAGACATCCCGGCACTCGGCGCCCGCCGGCACGGTGCCCGGGCGCCAGGCGATGAACGGCTCGCGCATGCCGCCCTCCCAGGTACTGCCCTTGCCGCCCCGTAGCGGACCGTTGCTGCCCATGCCTCCGGTGTGCCGCCGCTGCCGGTCCCGCTCCCGCGGCGTCGGCGCCACGCTGGCGCCGTTGTCCGAGGTGAAGATCACCAGCGTGCGCCCGTCGATGCCAAGGTCGGCGAGCGTGTCCAGGATCGCGCCGACGGTGAAGTCGACGTGCGCGACTGCCGCGCCGTAGGGACCGTTGCGCGAGGTTCGCAGGTAGTTCTCCGGGACGTGGATCGGCAGGTGGACGTAGTGGTGGGCGAAATAGAGGAAGAAGGGCCGGTCGCGGTTGTCGTGGATGAACCGCAGCGCGTGCACGAGGTAGCGGTCGGTCAACGACACCTGGTTGGGATCGGCCTCGACCACCCGGTCCTGCCGCAACAGCATGAGCGGCGGCATGCGCCCGATCTCCGGGGGCAGCTCCAGGTCGCAGTGCATGTCGTTCGAGTACGGCAGGCCCAGGAAGTCGTCGAACCCGTGCGCCGGCGGCAGGAACGCGCGCTGGTCGCCGAGGTGCCACTTCCCCACCATGCCGGTGGCGTACCCCTGCTCCCGGAGCAGCGAGGCGATGGTCACCTCGTCGCCACACAGGCCGATCGCGTCGCCGGGGAACAGCACCGGCAGGTTCCCCTCCCCGGCTTCCAGCCCGACGCGCCGCGGGTAGCAGCCGGTGAGGAGGCCCGCCCGCGACGGCGTGCACACCGGCGACGGCACGTAGGCATCGGTGAAGCGCATGCCTTCCGCCGCCATCCGATCCAGCCGGGGCGTGTCGTGGTCGGCAGAGCCGTAGCAGCCCAGGTCGCCGTAGCCCAGGTCGTCGCAGAAGATGACGATGACGTTCGGCGGCCGCGGCTCCGCTCCGGTGTCCATCGCTCGGTCCATGCCGTAGGGTATCATCGACTATGGCGAACGAAGCTGAGCAGCAACGGCTGTACCGCGTGCGCCACAGCCTGGCGCACGTGATGGCGCAGGCGGTGGTCGAGCGCTATCCGCAGGCGAAAATGGGCATCGGCCCTCCGATCGACACCGGGTTCTACTACGACTTCGACCTGGGGCCGGACGACGACGGCCGTCCGCGCTCGTTCACGCCGGAGGATCTCGAGCAGATCGAGCGGCGCATGCGCCAGATCATCGGTCAGCGCTACCCGTTCGAATACCGGGAGCTGAGCGACGAGGACGCGCGAACGCAGTTCGCCGACCAGCCCTACAAGCTGGAGCTGATCGACGCGATCCTGGCCGGCGGCGCCGACGAATACGGGCAGGAGCAGGACAACGGCGCCGAACCGGTCCTGAGCACCTACCGCCAGAGCGACTTCGAGGACCTCTGCCGCGGCCCGCACGTCGAGCACACCGGGCAGATCCCGTCCGACGCCTTCACGCTGATGACCGTGGCCGGCGCCTACTGGCGCGGCGACGAGCACAAGCCGATGCTGCAGCGCATCTACGGCACCGCCTGGCTGCGCAAGCAGGATCTGCGCGAGCACCTGCAGATGCTGGAAGAGGCCAAGAAGCGCGACCACCGGCGGCTCGGCCAGGACCTGGAGCTGTTCACCTTCGACGACGAGGTGGGGCCGGGCCTGCCGCTGTGGTTGCCGCGCGGCGCCGTGCTGATCGAGGAGCTCGAGAAGCTCGCCAGGGAGGTCGAGTTCGCCGCCGGCTACGACCGGGTGCGCACCCCCCACCTGACCAAGGAGGCGCTGTTTCGGCGCTCAGGGCACCTGCCCTACTACTCCGAGAGCATGTTCCCGCCCATGGAGATGGAGGGGTTCTCCTACTACATCAAGCCGATGAACTGCCCCTTCCACCACAAGATCTTCGCCGAGCGGCCGCGCAGCTACCGCGATCTGCCCGTGCGCCTGGCCGAGTACGGCACCTGCTACCGCTACGAGCAGTCGGGCGAGCTGTTCGGCCTGCTGCGGGTGCGCTCCATGCAGATGAACGACGCCCACATCTACTGCTCGGAGGAGCAGTTCGAGGAGGAGTTCCTGGCGGTCGTGGACATGTACCTGGGCTACTTCGAGCTGATGGGCATCGACCGCTACGAGATGCGGCTGAGCACCCACCACAAGCGCGGCCTGGGCAAGAAGTACGTGGACGACGAACGGCTCTGGCTCAAGACCGAGGAGATGGTGCGCCGCGCGATGCAGCGCTCCGGAGTGCCCTACACGGAAGTGGCGGACGAGGCCGCCTTCTACGGCCCCAAGATCGACGTGCAGGTCTGGAGCGCCATCGGCCGCGAGTTCAGCCTGGCCACCAACCAGGTCGACTTCGCCGTGCCGCCGCGCTTCGACCTGTCGTTCGTCAACCGCGAGGGGCAGGACGAGACGCCGCTGTGCATCCACCGCGCGCCGCTCGGCACCCACGAGCGGTTCATCGGCTTCCTGATCGAGCACTACGCCGGCAGCTTCCCGGTGTGGCTGGCCCCCGAACAGGTGCGCGTCGTGCCGATCGGCTCCGACCACCACGATTCCGCCCGCGACCTGAAGGCGGAGCTGCGCAAGCTCGCCATCCGCGCGGACGCCGACCTGGGCAGCGAGCGTATGAACCGCAAGATCCGCGAGGCGCAACTCATGAAGGTGCCCTACATGGCCGTGCTCGGCGACCGCGAGGTGGCCGACGGCACGGTGGCGCTCCGCACCCGCGCGGGCTCCCGGGAGACCCTGTCCCGGCAGGAGTTCATCGACCGCGTCCAGGACCGGATCGCCACCCGTTCCCAGGAACTTTGAGCGATCCGTGAGCCGCCCGAACATCGTCGTCATCATGAGCGACGAGCACGATCCGTCTGTAACCGGTTGCGGCGGCAATCGATTCGTGCATACGCCGAACGTCGATCGCATGGCGGCGCAGGGCGTGCGTTTCGACAACGCCTACTGCAACAGCCCGTTGTGCGTGCCGTCCCGCTTCTCGTTCTGGTCGGGCAGGTACGCCCACGCGGTCAACGCCTGGGACAACGGCTCACCGTTTCCGCCGTCGGTTCCGACGATCGGCAACTACCTTGAGGCCGCCGGCTACGACACCTTTCTCACCGGTCGCAGCCAATTCGTGGGCCCGCAGGGTTGCGGCAAACGTCTCCTCGACTACTCCTACAGCACCAACCAGGCGCTGAACCCACCGGACCGGTCGCCTTCGTCCCGCCGGGTCGGCGGCAACTCCCACGTCACCGACTGTGGACGATCGCCCACCGAGCCGGAGACCGAGCTGGACCGCATGATCGCCGATTTCGCCGTTCGCTTCCTGACCGAGCGGGCACGGCGGCCCGGCGACCGGCCGTGGCTGCTCTACGTCGGCTTCTACCGGCCGCATTTCCCGCTCCTGTGCCAGGAACGGTACTTCGACCGGCACCATCCCGATCGCGTGGAGCTGCCGGATTCGCGCGACCAGCCGATCGAGACGCAGCACCCGGTCATGCAGTCCGTGCGGCGCTACTTCTGCAACGAACGGCCACTCCCGGAGGAAACCGTGCGTACCGCGCTGGCGGCCTACTACGGACTGGTCACCTTCACGGACGAGCTCATCGGCGCCGTCCACCGCGCGGCCGAGGCGATCGACGACACCATCGTGCTGTACACCAGCGACCACGGCGAGAACGGCGGCGCACACGGCATGTGGCAGAAGCACTGCTTCTACGAGCACGCCGTGCGGGTCCCGCTCGTGATGTGCGGCCCCGGCGTGGCTGCGGGCGAAGTCGTGTCCGCACCCGTCAGTCTCGTGGACGTGCTGCCCACGCTTCTTGAGATCAGCGAGCAGGAGCCCGACCCGTCGCTGCCGGGCACGAGCCTCATGCCGCTTGCAGCGGGCGCCGGCAGCCGGGCGGCGGCGTTTCGCGATCGTCCGGTCTTCAGCGAGTACCATGCCTGGGGGATGGAGCGCGCCGGCTACATGCTGCGCAAGGGCGATCACAAGCTCAATTACTACGTCGGCCATGAGCCGGAGCTCTTCGATCTCGGCGCCGATCCCGATGAGATGACGGATGTGGCCGCGTCCTCGGCATACGCGGGAGTCCGTACCGAACTGACCGAGGACCTGCGATCGATCGTCGATCCCGAGTCCGTCGATGACCGCGCACGGGCGAATCAACGACGGTCGGGTCTTGCGCGGTACGAGGTACCGCTGCTCTACCGTCAATCTCTGGCCGGCAACGGGTCCTGACGGAACCGCGGTGCGTCGGCAGTGACACGCAGTTACTGTTGGAGGTCCGGAGCACCTGTGGTACTCTGCGAGACGAGGGCAATTAGCTCAGCTGGATAGAGCGCTGGCCTCCGGAGCCAGAGGTCGTGGGTTCGAATCCCGCATTGCCCGTTCCATCGGCGGTCCGGCAGAATCACTCCCGTGACTCGTTCCCTTCCCAACTTCCTGCTGATCGTGGCGGATCAACAACGAGCCGATTGGACGGGATACGAACGGCCCGGCGTGGTCGATACCCCCAACCTGGACGCCTTGGCGGCCGGAGGTGCCCGCTTCGCCCGCGCCTACTGCACCGCTCCGGTGTGCGGCCCCTCCCGCATCAGCCTTGCCACCGGCAACCTGGCGCGCCGGTCGGGAGCCATCAACAACTGGAGCAGGATGCCCCTCACCGCCTCCACCTACTACCAGCGCCTGCGTGCCCTCGGCTACCGCGTCGGTTTCACCGGCAAGATCGACCTGTTCCGAGGCGGCTTCAGCCATCAGCCAATCGACGACCCGCTGGCGCGGCTGCACGCGGCAGGCTTCACCGATCCCCGGCCGATCGAGAGCGCCAAGACCCCGGACTGGAGCGATGCGGAGATCGAGCGGCAGCGCGCGAGCGGCGAGCTGGGCCCCTATTCCCGCTACCTCGACGGCCTGGGACTGCTGGAGGCGCTGTGCGAGCACGGCCGCCAGTGGACGAGCGGCGCGGTCGAAGGCGAGCTCCGCCAGTGGATGGAGAGCGGCGAGCGGTGGGCGCTCTGGAAGGACGGCATCGTGCCGCCGGCGTTCTACGACGACTCGGTGCTCCCCACCGAGCACTGTCTCGACAGCTTCGTGGGTCGCTCCGCCGTCGCGATGCTCGAGGAGTACCTGGCTCGCGACACGCCCTGGCACCTGCAGGTGAACTTTCCGAGCCCGCACACCCCCTTCCACCCGCCGCGCGAGTACGGCGAGCGCTACCGCACGCGCCGGATGCCCCCTGCCATCGTGGATGACCTGGCGGGCAAGCCGGGCTGGCAGCAGCGTCGCTTCGACGGCGAGGGGCGGACTCCCGCCGAGGAGGTGGCCAGGGTGCGGCGTCAGTACTCGGCCACCATCGAGCTGCTCGATGACTGGCTTGGCAGGTTCGTCGCGCTGCTGCGATCCCACGGCCGGCTCGACGACACCCTCATCGTCTTCACCTCCGACCACGGCGAGATGCTAGGGGACCGCGGCTACTTCATGAAGAGCTGCTTCTACGAGCAGGCGGTGCGGGTGCCGCTGGTGATGCGCGGGCCCCACGTGACGAGCGGGCTGGCCAGCGACGCCCTCGTCGAGCTGCACGACGTGGCTCCCACCATCCTGGAGCTGGCCGGCACGGCGTTCGCCGATCCGGTCGATGCGGTGAGCCTGATGCCGGTCCTCTCGGGAAGCCGCGCCCGCCACCGCGACTCGGTGGTGAGCGAGTATTACTTCGGGAGGATGGCTCGGGACGAACGGTGGAAGTTCGTCTTCAACGACAACGACCTGCCCGAGCTCTACGACCTTGAGCAGGATCCCGATGAGCTGACCAACGTGGCGGAGGCGCGGCCGGACGTCGCCATGCGTTTCTACCGCACGCTCATGGAGCGACTCGGTTAGGTTGCGGGTGAGCAGAAGTCGCGCTGGCGATGCGCCAGCGGCCCTTCAGATCACAGGCTTCATAGAACAGGCGGAAGCTGCCATCGGCCAGGTCGATCACGCAGGGCTCGGACGCCTTGGCGGTATCCCAGCGCCCCCCGTTGTCGAGGCAAATGCCCGGGTCCTTGCGCCAATCGAGCCCATCGCGCGAAAAGGCGCTGAAGATTCTGCCGTGATACTTCGTTCCCGCCGGAACCTCCGGGGCTGCGACCCATCCGGCATAATACATCCGGTATCCCCCGTGACTCAGGCGCAATACTTCCGGCGCATAGAGGGAAGATGACTCCATCTCTCTTTCCTGCGCGACTCGGACGCCCGGCTCCAGCTCGAAGTGCAGGCCGTCACCGGACACCGCACTGACGATGTTGTGCCCGTTGAACGCCCCTGGCGGTGGAGCGGTATCGGGAAAGGGCGAAGCGCTGGCATAGAGGCGGTAGCGGCATGGTTGGCCGTCTCGGCCCGTGTCGAGATACAGGCATCTCGGGGCGCCATACGAGGTGTCCTCGCCACCCAGCCGAACGCCCTGTTCGCGTTCCCACACCAGTCCGTCATCCGAGCGAGCGCTGATGATGGCGCTGCGGACCGCACCTCCGGGCTGCTCGGTCCGCCCTTCGACATACATCCGATAGCCGCCGTCCGGCAAGGGGATCACCTCGGGACTCCAGATATAATGCGCCGCTCCCTCACCGCCGGCATCCAACCGCACACCCGGCTCCTTCTGCCATCGCTCGGCGTCCGTGGAAAAAGAACTCAGGATATACCCTTTCGAGTCGGGATTCGGGCGTTCCGGTCCAAAGCCGTGGTAATACATCCGGTATCCCCCGCCCACTCGTATCACGTTCGGGGTCAGGACCCGCACGGCGTCGAGCGGACCATCCGAGTCGACCGCGACATCGGCATCCTTGATCCACCTGGTGCCGGGATCTGCCGTCTGGTAATGGACCGCTCTGGTCATGTCGTCGCCGGCCATCGCTCTCTACCTCCTCATCAGACCTGACGGGCCGTCACGCGTCCGGGTCTCCGAAGACCTCCCTCACCGTCGCCTGCACGGCCTCGCGCGCCGTGCCTTCCAGCGATGGGCGCGGACGGCCCAGCCTCGCATTCGGCACCAGGCCGTGCAGCTCCATCGCCACCTTCACGCTCTCCAGCCAGCCGTGCTCGACGGCCACGGGCAACCAGCGGTCCTCGTAGCGCTCCACCATCGCCCAGGCCGCGTCCATCTCGCCGGCCTGCAGGTGCCCGTAGAACCGCAACGCCAGGTCGGGGCGGAACGGCGCCACCGTGCACAGGTAGGCGGCGCCGCCCAGCGGATAGCCCAGCATGAAGTTGCGCATCTGGCCGCCCGAGATCACCGCGAAGCTCTCGTCGGCGGTCGCACGCAGCAGGTCGTAGTACGCGTAGAACGGATCGCCGTCGTTCTTGATCCCGACCACCTCGTCGCGGGCGGCCAGCTCGCGCACGGTGGCGATCGGATACGGGTCGGGCCACGCGCCCCACACCAGCACCGGGATGCCGGCCGCGCCGCGGATGGCGTCGAAGTAGCCGACCAGCACCTCACGCTCCTGGCCCAGCCACGGGTTGATCTGCACCTTGACCGCGTCGGCGCCGACCGCGTCGGCGTGACGCAGGAACTCCCGGCACTCGTCGATGCTCCAGTAGCCGGTGGAGGTCACGAACAGCGCGCGGCCGTCCACGGTGCGCGCGAACAGCTCGGTGAGCTTCCAGATCTCCTCCGAGGACAGGACCGCGAACTCGCTGCTGCCGTAGGTCAGCAGGATGACCGGCACGCGCTGCTCGCACAGCCAGTCGACGTAGCGGCGCATCGGCTCGTAGTCGATCGAGTGGTCGTCGGCGAAGCAGATGTTGACCGGGACCACCGGCCCCTTCAGGCGGTCGACGACCTCGGTGCCGCGGCTCATGACCGCACCTCGCCGGCGTCGTCCGCGGCGCGGTAGTGGAACAGCATGCGCACCGGCTCCTCGATCTCCCACGTGCAGCGGCTGCCGGCGCGGATCAGGATCGCCTGCCCGGCGCGGTAGGTGGCGCTGCGGCCGTCCTGGTCGGTGATGCGCGCGCGCCCTGCGATCAGGTAGATCGCTTCGTCGCCGGCATACCGGGACCAGAACGAGCCGACCGTGCTGGTCCAGACGGCAATCCACGTGCTGTCATCGGGCGCGCGGTAGAGGTCCCGCGACGCCATCTGCGGCGAACCGCTCAGGATCTGCTCGGCGGGCATCCGCCATGGCTCCAGGTCGTCGGTCATCACGTCGAGCACCGGAATCGGCATTGCCATGCCCCCATTGTCCACCGCGCCTCGCGGAACGGCAACAGATCAGGATTGGCGCGTTCTGTCTCTGCGATGGCTCCATTCGCCAGTGACAGGGACGTGTGTGGTCCGTATGTTCCGACCACAGTGGAGAAAGGAGAGTCTTGATGAAGACCGTACTGGTTACCGGGGCGTCGTCAGGCATCGGTGAAGCGACGGCCCGGAATCTCGTCGAGGACGGCTACACGGTCTACGTGGCCGCGCGTCGGCTCGAGAAGATGCACGCTCTCGTGGAACGCGGGGCGACCGCGGTGCAGATGGACATCGCCCGGGAAGAGGATGTCCGGCGCGCCGTGAAGCAGGTCGAGGCCGAGCAGGGCGGCATCGACATCCTGGTGAACAATGCAGGCTTCGCTCTCTGGGGGGCGGTCGAGGACATCCCGGTGGAGGATGCCCGGTATCAATTCGAGGTGAACCTGTTCGGGCTGGCCCGGCTCACGCAATTGACGCTGCCCCACATGCGGGAGAAGGGCGCCGGGACGATCGTCAACATCTCGTCGATGGGCGGCAAGATCTGGTTCCCGTTCGGGGCGTGGTATCACGCTACCAAGCATGCCCTCGAGGGTTGGTCCGATTGCCTGCGCCATGAGGTGGCGCCGTTCGGAATCGACGTTGTCGTCGTCGAGCCGGGCGGCGTCCAGACGGAGTTTGGTGATGTCGCGTTCGGCCCGCTGAAGGAACGATCGGCCGGCGGTGCGTACGGCGAGCGAGTCCTGAAGATGATGAACGGGATCGAGGGGAGATCCAGACCCATGGGCTCGCCGCCCTCGGTGATCGCCGACACCATCTCGCGCGCGCTCAAGGCGCCGCGCCCCAGGACCAGGTACGTCACCGGTCAAGGTGCGGGCACGTTCCTGTTCCTGCGCCGCTGGACCACCGACCGGATGTATGACCGCATCATGCGCCGGTTCGCAGGCTGAGAGTCCGAGCACATCCGGGGCCTGAGCCATGAACTCACAGGCCGAGTTCGCACTGAGCCCGGGTTGGGCGCTCTTGATGAACGATGCCGGGATCAGCGCCGAGAACGTGTTGCGGCGGGCCGGGCTGCGTCGTGATCTGTTCACCAGCGGCCGAAAGACGATCACGATCGACGAGTGCTTTGCGCTGTGGGCGGGGATCGAGGCGGAGTCGGGCGATCCCCTGCTCCCGTTGGCGATCGGACGGGCGATCTCGTTCGAGTCGTTCGAGCCGCCCCTGTTCGCGGCCACCTGCAGCCCGAACCTGAACGTCGCTGCCCGTCGGCTCGCGCAGCACAAGAAACTGATCGGCCCGATGCGACTGGCGGTGGCTCAGTCCGAGACCGAAACGAGTCTCCAGATCGTCTGGCCTCCGGATGTGCAGCCGCCCCGGTCGCTATCCACAGCCGAGCTGGTGTTCTGGGTGACGCTGGCCCGGCTCTGCACGCGCGCACCGATCCGTCCGGTCCGGGTGACGTCGCCCGATCCCCCGACGGACGCCGACGCCTACCGCGACTACTTCGGAGTGGCGGTGACGAAGGATCGTGCCTGGACGGTTGCCTTCTCGGCGCAGGACGCGACCCGTCCCTTCCTGACCGCGAATGATCGAATGTGGGAATTCTTCGAACCCGAACTGCGCCGGCGGTTGTCCGAAACGGCGGCCGGCACATCGCACGAAGAACGGGTCCGGGCATCGCTGCTGGAGCTGCTCCCCGCGGGCGCCGGATCGATGGGGGCGGTTGCCCGCGACCTGGCGATGAGCACCCGGACGCTCCAGCGGCGACTCAGCGCTGAAGGAACCGCGTTTCGGCGGATCCTGAACGCCACTCGGAGGTCGCTGGCGCTCCACTACGTCTCCGAGTCGGACCTGTCGGCCGGGGAGATCTCCTTCCTCCTCGGCTACGAAGACACCCGCTCCTTCTACCGCGCCTTCCACGCCTGGACCGATCAGACCCCGCAGCTCGTGCGCCGCGGCCGGCTGACCGCAGCCGCTATCATCCGGGCAGACGCTACCGTCCCGTCATCGCATCGAGGAACTCGTCAACCGTCAGACCGGCGCGGCCGATGAGACTTCGGAGCGTGCCACGGGCAACCGTTCGATGGTTGGGCACCGAGAGTGTCGCGATGTGCCCTTCCCGGGTCAGGATGATGTGGCTCCCACGCTGACGAGCCACCTGCCAGCCGAACTTCTCGAAAGCGCCGACCACCTCACGCGGGCGAAGAATCGGGACCGGAGGCATCAGACACGGACTTCGACCTCACGGGTCGTGACGATCAATGGAAGTCCCTTTTCGGCGCGCACCTCCAGGCACTCCCTGATCGCCTCCTTGATGTTGACTTCCGCCTCCTCCGCGCTCGTGCCCTGGCTGACACACCCCGGAACCGACGGGCATTCCGCAACGTACATGCCGTCTTCGTCCTGAGTGATCGTGACCACGAATCTCATTCGCTTGCCTCTATGATAGTGACCGCCACGCCGAGCGTGTCACATGGCAGCACACTCTGTCACCGACTCGGCGCGAGCACCACCGTCGCAGCCCTGGACGCCCTCCGGCAGGCGCCACACGGAGCCGGCAACTCAGGTGTCCGCACGGTCTTCTGCTATAACGTACCTCCGGATGACGGGGATTCCCGCTCGGTGGCTGCAGCACGGCTGGCAGCTCCTGAGCGAGTCCGTGACCGGAAGGCGGCTCTCCTTCGTGTTGCTGCTCACCACGCTCGCGGCACACGCCGTGTGCGTCTCCTGGGTCGCCGCGGGCGGTGTGGCCGAGGCCGCACGCCTCCAGCTCTACCTTCCCCTCGCCGCATCGGCGGCGCTGGCGGTGGCCATGTTCGCGATGCGCCGCGCTGTGCGGGTGCGGGCCGTCAGCGTCGCGCGGGCCTCCGCAGTGCTGATCGCGATCGCGCTGCTGGACGGGCCGCCGGTGTTCGTGCCGGCGCTGCTGGTGGCGCCGCTGCTGATAGAGCCGGTGCTCTACGACGACGACCGGATCGGCATGGCGCTGGCCGGCGCGTTCTTCGCCGCGTCCCTGGCGGTCCTGGCGGCGCGGGCGCCGGCCGGGCCACCGGCACCCGTTCAGTACCTGGCGACGTTCGCGCTGGTCACCGGCCTGCCCGCCGGACTCGGCTGGGTCGCGGCGTTCCATCGCGAACGCGTGGTCGCGCTCACCGCGCGCGTGCGCAGCCTGGACTCCACCATCGGCCGCCTGGCCCATGCGAACCGGGAGTTCCAGGCGTACGCCGGGACCGTCAAGTCGGAGAGCGCGGCCGAGGAGCGCAGCCGCATCACCCGCGAGCTGCACGACACCGTCGGCTACGCGCTGACCAACGTCATCGTCATGATGGACGCGGCCAAGGCACGCGCACGCGACGAGCCGGAATCGCTCGACTCCCTGCTGGACGACGTGCGCGCGCAGAGCGAGCTGGCGCTCAACGACACGCGGCAGATCCTGCACCTGCTGCGCTCCGTCGAGCAGTTCGAGCGCAAGGGGATCGACGCGATCTTCCAGCTCACGCGCGCGTTCGAGGAGGCGATGGGCCTCTCGGTCGAGCTGCACGTGGGCAACCTGCCGCCCACGCTCGGGCCGCGCATCGACTCGGTGCTGTTCCGCCTGGTGCAGGAGGGCCTGACCAACGCGTTCCGGCACGGCAATGCCTCCCGCGTGCGCATTACCATGTGGCGGGCGGACGCGGAGATCCGCGTCGCCGTGTGGGACAACGGCAGCGGGCTGCCACAGGACGGCGCCGTCCAGGACGGCATCGGCATGTCCGGCATGCGGGAGCGTTTCGCGGAGCTCGGCGGCACGATCACGGCGCGGAACGTCGCCGACGGGTTCCAGCTCGCGGGCACCATTCCGTACGCGATGGGAGACATCATTGGACCGGATCAAGGTTCTGATCGCGGATGACCAGCGGCTGTTCGCCCACGGCATCGACATCATCCTCCGCACCTACGGGAAGGACGAGATCACGGTCGCGGGAATCGCCGAGAACGGCAGCCAGGCCGTTCGCATGGCCGAGCGCCTGCGCCCGGACGTCATCCTGATGGACGTCCGCATGCCGGTGATGGACGGCACGGAGGCCACCCGGACCATCCACCGCCAGCACCCGGAGATCAAGATCCTGGTCCTCACCACCTTCGACGACGACGATTACGTGTTCAGCGCCCTGGACGCGGGCGCGATCGGCTACGTGCTCAAGAACGTCAAGCCCGACCAGCTCGTGACCGCCATCCGCGCCGTGCATGCCGGCGACTACTTCGTCTCCCCGGCGGTCGGCTACAAGCTCGTGCAGCGCGCCCGGGAAGGCGTACAGATGGGCCGGCGCGACGCCGCCCGGTACCAGGGGGAGCTCAACTTCATCCAGTCGAAGTTCGAGCGCCTGACCCGGCGCGAGGCCGAGATCCTGCACCTGCTGCTGCGCGACTTCGACAACCGGGAGATCGCCGAACGCCTGTTCATCGCCGAGCAGACGGTCCGCAACCACGTCAGCGTCATTTACACCAAGCTCGGCGTCGCCGACCGCACGCACGCGAAACGCGCCGCGAAGGACGTCCTCCGCACACCCTGAGCGGTACTCCCGTACCGGATCCGTGACAACGTGACACCGGTACCATGGTCCCCGCCGAGAACCCTTTTATCATTCCCGTTCCGTGGCGGTCATGCTCTCGACCAAGAAGGATGGAGCGCCTTCCGCCCAGGCGCCGGTAGCGCCCGTGATCGTGACCGCCCGCCTCGGCGCGCGGCTCGAGCGCTACAAGTACTTCTACATCCTGCTGCTGCCGGCGGTCCTGTTCTACTTCGTCTTCAACTACGTCCCCATGTACGGGATCGTGCTGGCCTTCAAGCACTACCGGTTCAACACGCCCAGCGCGCTCGGCGACCTGCCGCTGCTCGGCTACATCGGCCAGTTCATGAACATGAAGTGGGTCGGACTGCAGTGGTTCGAGATGCTGTGGGGCAGACCCGACTTCTGGCGGGCCTTCCGCAACACGCTGCTGATCAGCTTCTACCGCATCCTGTTCGGATTCCCCGCGCCCATCATCCTGGCGCTGCTGATGAACGAAGTGCGGCAGAGCGGCGTCAAGCGCGTGTATCAGACCGTCTACACCTTTCCCCACTTTCTCTCCTGGGTGCTGGTGGCCGGCGTCCTGTTGGGGATACTCAGCACCAACGGCGCCCTCAACCAGTTCGTCGGCATGCTGGGGGGTTCGAAGACCCAGTTTCTGACCGACACCTCCCTGTTCCGGGGTCTGCTGGTGAGCACGGAGATCTGGAAGAGCGTCGGCTGGGGATCGATCATCTTCCTGGCGGCGATCGCCGGCATCGATCCGCAGCTCTACGAGGCGGCGACCATCGACGGGGCCGGCCGCTGGAAGAGCATGCTGCACATCACCTGGCCGGGCATCATTACGACGGCCGTCATCCTGCTCATCCTGCAGGTCGGCAACATCCTCAACGCCGGCTTCGATCAGATCCTCAACATGATGAACCCGGCCGTGTACGAGGTCGCCGACATCATCGACACCTACGTGTTCAGAATGTCGTTCTGGGACTCCAAGAACTTCGGCTTCACGACCGCCGTGGGCCTGTTCAAGTCGGTCATCAACTTCGCGCTGCTGCTCGCCGCCAACTGGGGGGCCAGGCTGCTCGGCCAGCAGGGCCTGTTCTAGGGAGACCGCGCACGTGTCGGACCGATTGCTCGGCGTCGATCGCCAACCCGTTGCCGGCTCGTACCGGGAGCGAAGACGGGAATACGCCCGCACGCGCAGCCTCGGCGACAAGCTGGCCGACGCCGTCATTCACGGCGTGCTGCTGGTGATCCTGGTGCTCACGGTCGTGCCCTTCTACTACATGCTGGTGGTCTCGTTCGCACGCTACCAGGACGTGGCCGGCGGCGCCTTCTACCTCATTCCCAGGCACATCGACCTGGCGTCCTACGCGCTGATCTTCGAGGACGACATGATACCGCGGGCGTTCCTGGTCAGCACCTTGGTCACCATCGTCGGCACCGCGGTGAGCATGCTAGTGACCACCTCGGCCGCCTACGCGCTGTCCAAGAAAGGCCTGCCGGGCCGCAACGCCATCTTCACCTACATCATCATCACCATGTTCTTCTCCGGCGGCCTCATCCCCCTCTACCTGGTCATGATGGATCTCGGCTTCGTCGACAACTACCTGGTGATGATCCTCCCGCTGGCGGTCAACACGTTCTTTCTTATCCTCATGAAGAACTATTTCCTGACCATCCCGGAGTCCCTGGAGGAGTCGGCGAAGATCGACGGCGCCAACGACATCCTCATCATGTTCCGGATCGTGATCCCGATCGCCGCCCCGATCATGGCGACGATCTCGCTCTTCTACGCGGTCACGTTCTGGAACGACTGGTTCTACCCGGTGCTCTTCCTGCAGGATCCCGACAAGTACCCGCTGCAGGTCCTGCTGCGCAAGATCGTCATCGAGCAGGAAATGGCGAACCGGCTCGACCGGGAGTCGATGATGTTCGGCAGGATGTATTATCGGCTGTCCGTGCAGATGGCCACGGTCGCGATCGCGACCCTGCCTATCCTCCTCGTGTATCCCTTCGTGCAGAAGTACTTTGCCCGGGGCATCATGATCGGGGCGATCAAGGCATGAACATGGACCTTATTCGGGCGTATGCCCGAAAAGAAACATAAGGCAGGAGGCTACGATGAGAGGACTCATCAAGGTGCTGGCGATCGCATTCGTCCAGCTTGCGCTTGTCGCGACACTCGGCTTCGCCGAGCGAATCGAGGTGACCCTGGGGAGCATCAACATCGGTGCGGCGTTCCCGGAGGGAGCCGAGGATCCGATGCGCGACTGGATCGAGGAGCGATTCGACATAACCCTCACCCCGAAGGACTACAACTGGGGTGACATGGAGACCAAGATCAACACCTGGGCGGCTTCGTCGACGCTTCCCGACGTGTTCTTCATGGCCCACATCGGCACCGGCAGGTACTTCCAGTGGATCGAGGACGGCGTCGTCCGCGCGCTGCCGGAGGACCTGTCGCCCTGGCCGGACGTGGAGTGGACGGTCAACAACACCGGCGTGCGGGAATACGACGTGGACGGCCGGACGTACGTGCTGCCGCGGGGCGGCGCAAAAGTGCTGCCCTCCAGCCACCCGGAGCTGGCCACTTCCAACCTGTGGTGGGGCAGCCGCACGCTGTTCGTACGCAAGGACTGGATGGAGAAACTCGGCATCGACGATCCGCAGACCGCCGAGGAGTTCATCGACATGTGCGTGCGGTTCGTCACCGACGATCCGGACGGCAACGGCGAGGACGACACGATGGGCTTCAGCCTGCGGGCGATCTGGCCCTTCCACAGCCAGACGTTCGGCTACGGCTATACCGACGGTAGCTGGGTCAAGGTCGGCGACGAGTACCACATCGGCACCACGACCCGGGCGGCGTTCGAGCTGTTCAGCTTCCTGCGCGAGCTCTACCAGCGCGGCGGCCTGGATCCCGACTTCATCCTGAACACCGGCGGCTTCGACTCCGTGGACCTGTTCGCCACCGACAAGGCGGGACTGACCAACTTCCAGTCCGTGCCCGTGCACTACAACGGGTTCGTGGAGCGCTGGAAGCAATTCAATCCGGACCGGGACTTCTTCGACCACGTGAAGGTGCTGCGGCCCTTCCCGGTCGACGGCTACGACTTCCACGCCATCGGGAGTGGCGGAGCGACCGGCTTCTGGTCGGAGAGCTTCATCGCCGGCACCGTCGACGACGAGAAGCTGAGCCGCATCCTGGACCTCTACGACTGGATGTACAGCCCGGAAGGCACCATGACAGTCATGTTCGGTCACGAGGGGCAGGACTACCGCATGGACGGAGCCGACATCGTGCCCCTGAAGACCGACGCGGACGGCAACCTGCTGGTCGCGAGCGATCTCTACCCGATCATGAGCGCGGCCGGCGGCTTCTCCTACCTGGCCAACTGGCCCGAGGACGCGGTGCAGTACGTGAATCCCAAGATTCCCGCGAAGGTCCGGGAGGCCTCCATCGCCGAGATCGAGTGGTTCCACTCGGTGGGCGGCAAGGACACGCCGGCGATCCCCGCCGTGCAGGCGATCGACGTGCCCGAGAAGCAGAACCTGACCATCGACGTCGGCGCCTCCTGGGCCCGGTTCATCATCGATGACTCCGGCAAATCCAACGAGGAGCTGTACCAGGAGATGATCGACGAGTGGAACGCCAACGGCTACGCGGACGCCGTGGCGGCGATCACGGCCAAGGCGAAGGAGATGGGCCTGTAAGGCCCACGCCAACCCTTGCGGTTGCGGCCGTACCATCACAGCCTCCTGGCACGAAAGTGGTGGTACGGCCTCTTTGTTTCCGGTGCCATCGGGTAGAATCCCCGCATGTCCTTCAAGTACAGTCTGCAGTGCGACACCCTGGAGTGGGTCGGATACCACGTGCTCAAGGAGCCCGACGTGGTGCTCCGAGCGGCCAAGGAGGCCGGTTACGACGGCGTCGACCTGCCCGGCAACCCGCAGGCGGTGGACGCCCGCGAATGGCGCACGCGGGTCGCGGACTACGGCCTGGCGATTCCGGAGGTGCTCGCCGCCTGGGGCTACTACCACGCCGGCGAGGAGCGCAACCTGGCCAGCACCGACCCCGCCAAGCGCGCCAGCGCCGTACAGTACGCCAAGAACGTCGTCGACCTGGCGGCGGGTCTGGGCGCCAGCTACACGGAGCTGTGCGCGGCGCAGCCGGCGGTCCCGCAACTCCCGTTCCCGGTCGAGCCGGTGGCGGCGCTGCGCGACAACTTCCGCCAGTCGATCCGGGAGATCTGCGCGCACGCGGCGCCGCGCGGCATCACCATCCTGCTGGAGCCGCTGAACACCTACGAGGGGCTCCCGGAGGTGCTCACCACCCTGTACGAGGCGGTCAACTACGTCGACGAGCTGGGGTTCGACAACCTCGGCGTGCAGCCCGACGTGTACCACATGAACGTCGAGGAGGGCTCGATCCCGGACGCGCTGCGCTACGCGGGCAAGCGCATCAGGCACTTCCACCTCAACGAGACCAACCACTGCCAGCACGGCACCGGCCACGGCGACTACCAGGAGATATTCAGGATCCTCAAGGGAATCGGCTACGACGGCTACCTGTGCACGTACCTGCCCAAGACCACGCAGGCGATCCTGCAGGGCGGCGCGGCCAATCCCGACCGCCCTGACTTGCCCGAGGTTCTGAACGGCCTGCTCGGCTTCCTGAAGGAGACCGAGCGCACCGTCGACCAGTCGCGCGGGTTCTACGAGGCCGAAGGCTTCCGGAATTGACCGAGCGATGAGCCTCGACGCCCGGCTCGCGGAGCTGGCCGAGCGGGGTTATACGATCGTGCCCGACGCCCTGTCGGCGGCGGAGACCGCCGCCACGCGCCGCGCCGTGCGCGAGCTGCTCGACGCCGAAGAGCCGGTGGCGCGCTCCACCGGCACGCAGACCGACAACCTGCGCAACGCTCACGCCATCGTCGGCAAGCACCCGCACTTCCACGAGTTCTACCTCAACCCGCCCGTGATGGACATCGTGCGCGCCGTGCTCGGCGACGGCGCGCTGCTGTACGACGGCAACATCCGCGTTCCCATGCCGACCGGCCAGCGGGACGCCGCCAAGGGGTTCCAGGTGCACGTCGACCGCGAGGACTACACGGTGCTGCCGTTCGCCGGCGGCACGCACTATCCGATGGCGATCAACGTGGTCTGGTGCCTGGTGGATTTCGACCGCCGCAACGGCGCCACCCTGCTCTGGCCCGGCTCGCACCGGTCGTGCGCGGTGCCGGACCCGGACCTGGAGCCGAGCGGGGCCGTGCAGGTCGAGGCGCGCGCCGGGTCCGCGATCGTCTGGGACGCCGCGCTCTGGCACCAGGGCGGCATCAACCGAGGCGACGAGCCGCGCTGGACGGTGATCGGCTACTACCTGCGCCCGTGGCTGCGCGGCAAGACCGACAGCATCCGCATGTTGCCCCCGGCGGCGGTCGAACGCATGTCCGACGCCGCAAAACGGCTGGTCGGCGTCACGTCGGCCGCGCCCGACTACTCCGAGGTCAAGGCGCTCGACGACCGGCAGCTCGCGGATCTGACCCTGGAGCAGCGCACGGTCCTGGGATTCCCCGTCTACTGATGCCTCCCGCTGCCCTTCGTTGACGCCATTGCGCGGGCGTGCAAGGGTCTGAGCTTCAACTGCGCTTACAGGCACAACACGAGAGCAGGCGGCGGACCGGCGGTCACTTCGCCCGCTCGAACGGGTGGAGGAACCCCATGACGAACCGGAACCCCATGACGAACCGGAAACTCATGTCGTGCGCGACGATACTGCTCGGCCTGGTGCTGACGGCACCGGGCCTCTGGGCACAGGACTACCAGGAAGCGCCGGCGCTGGCCGCGATGGTGCAGGAGGGGACGATTCCCCCGGTCCAGGAACGGCTTCCCGCCGAGCCGCTGGTGATCGAGCCCGTCGAGGAGATCGGCCAGTACGGCGGCACGTGGGAGAAGCTCATCTCGTCGGCGGGGCAGACGGCTCTAATGACCATCTATGCCTACGACCGGCTGTTGCGCTGGAACCCCGACGCTACGGCGATCGAGCCCAACATCGCCACGAGTTATGAGGTCACCGACGGCGGCAAGACCTTCGTGTTCCACCTCCGGGAGGGCATGAAGTGGTCGGACGGCCACCCCTTCACGGCCGACGACTTCGTCTTCTGGTACGAGGACATGCTGCTGAACGAGGAGCTGACGCCCAGCTTCCCCACTTGGCTCAAGGCCGGCGGTGAACCGGTCGTGATCGAGAAGATCGACGACTACACCGTCAGGTTCCGCTTCGCCGCGCCGTACGGGCTGCTGCCCGAGTACCTGGCCTATTTCAACCTGCCCTTTCGCCCCAAGCACTATCTGCAGCAATTCCATCCGGCGTATGCCGACCAGGACGATCTGGACAAGCTGATAAAGGAAGAGGGGGTCGAGCACTGGTACCAGCTCTTCCAGAACAAGGACCAGTGGTACCGGAAGTTCAACCCTGACCTTCCGGTGGTCGAGCCGTGGGTGGTCACCACGCCGCAGCCGGCGACGCGCGTCGTGCTGGAACGCAATCCCTACTACTGGAAGACCGACCCGGCCGGCAACCAGCTCCCCTACATCGACCGCGTCGCGCTGACCCTGGTCGAGGACACCGAGACCATCAACTTCAAGACCATAGCGGGCGAGGCGGACATGCAGTCCAACCGACTGGCGGTCAGCAACTTCACGCTGTTCATGGAGAACAGGGAGGCCGGAGACTACCGCGTGCTGGTCTGGCCACGGGATCTGGGGTCTCACATCGGGATCATGCCCAACCTCAACGTGAACGACGAGGTGCTCGGCAAGGTCCTCCAGGACTCCCGCTTCAGAAAGGCCCTTTCGTTGAGCATCGACCGCGACGAGATCAACGAGCTGGTCTACCTGGAACAGGGAATCCCCCGGCAAGCCACGGTCATCTCCGGCTCCCCGCTCTTCAAGGAGGAATACGCCAGCGCCTATGCGGAATACGACCCCGCGAGTGCCAACGCGCTCCTGGACGAGATGGGGCTCACGGAGCGTGACGGCGACGGGTTCCGGCTCCGACCCGACGGCGACACCCTGGCGCTGACCATCAATATCCCGGAGGGGGTCACCGACGACCTGGACGCCATGGAGATCATCACCGAAAACTGGAGAGCCATAGGCGTCAAGGCGGCCTACAAGCCCCTGGAGCGGTCGCTGTTCAGAGAGCGGGTATATTCTGGCGAAGCCGAAGTCGGCACGTGGCTGCTGGATCGGAGCCAGTACCCCTTCGAGCCGATCTGGATCATCCCCACCAGTCAGCACACGTATTGGGCGCCGAAGTATGGCACCTACTACGCATCGGGAGGAACGTCCGGCGAGAAGCCGCCCGCGGAGCTGCAGAGGCTCGTGGACATCTGGGAGGAGATCAAGGTCACGACCGACACCGACCGCAAGAACGCGCTGTTTCAGGAGGTCCTCGACGCCCATCAGGAAAACGTCTGGATCATCGGCGTCGTCGGCGAGACCCCCCAGTTGGTGGTGGTCAAGAACGACTTCCGCAACGTTCCGGAGAAGTCCCTCTACGCGTGGTCCGTCGGTCACTACCTGGGACTGGCCAGGATCGAGCAGTTCTTCTTCAAGCAGTAGCCTGAGAGGACGGCGTCCCCGTCGAACCGGCGGGGCGCCGTCCTCATCCGAACAGGCCTCATCCGGCTCCCGCTGACATGAGCGACCCCTCGCCTGCCCCGCCACTACCGGCCACCGCCATCGCCGGTTCCCGCGGGCCGGAGACCGCCGACCGGCTCATCCATCACTTCGTGGACCGGACCGCGCCGCGTCTGCGGCTCCCGGCGGAGCCCGAAGCATGGATGCAACGCGCCGGCGACCTGCGCCGCCGCGCGCGCGCCCTGTTGCTGCGCGGGCACCCTCCCGACGCCGTCGACGCCCCGGTTCCCGTCGAGTGGACGGCGACCCTGGAGCCGTCCCCGGACTACCGCATCCACAAGCTGCGATTCGAGGGCTATCCGGGCGTCTGGATGCCCGCGCTGCTGTACGAGCCCGCCGCCGTCGATGCCCGCCGGCCGCCGCCGGCCGTCCCGGTCGTGCTCGACGCCGTGGGCCACGGCCCGGCGGGCCATACGGCGGTCTATCTGCAGGCGCGGAGGATCAACCTCGCCAAGCGGGGGCTGCTGACGCTGTGCCTGGAGCTCGGCGGACGCGGCGAGAGCACCAACCTCATCGATCACAACGCACAACTCCTCCTCGACGTGGTCGGCCAGTGCGGTGCCGGCGTGTACTACCTGATCATGAAGCGCGCGCTCGACCTGCTGCTCGGCCTGCCGGCAGCCGACCCGAACCGCGTGGCCATGACCGGCCTGTCGGGAGGCGGGTGGCAGACCATCGTCCTCTCCTCCCTCGACGAGCGCGTCACGGTCGCGGTTCCGGTGGCCGGGCACATGCCCGTGTTCGCCCGCCGCGACCGGGCGGACATCGGCGATGCCGAGCAGCTCCCCGCCGACCTGTGCACGATCGCGGACTACGATGTCCTGTCCGCCCTGATGGCCCCGCGGCCGACGCTGTTCATCTACAACACGTACGACTCGTGCTGTTTCCAGGCGCACAAGGCCGTGCCCGGCACCCACGGGGCGGCCCGCGCCGCGTTCGAGCTGCTCGGAGCGGGCGATCGGTGCGCTCTGCACGTGAGCGAGGAGCCCGGCCACCACTACGGGCACGACAGCCGCGCCAGGCTCTACGGGTGGCTCAACCGCCACTTCGGGCTCGACGCCCCGCCGGCCGACCTGCCGTGGGAGCACGAGGCGCTTCCGTTCGCCGAGCTCCAGGTCGGCCTGCCGGCCGAGCGGCGCAGTTGGGCGGACATGGCCTCCGGCCGCTTGCGCGAGCTTCGCGACCGGGAATCGGCCGGCGGCGGTACGCTGGGCGGCCGTGCGATCGACCGCGGGGCGATCGACGCACTGCTGCGCTGGCAGCCGGCCACCGTGACCGCCGCTTCCGTCGTGGAAAGCTGGTACCGGCCGCCGCCCGACACCGCGCCCGTGCTGCCCTGGGCGGAGCCGCCGCGCGGGATTCCCGCCCGCGGCGTGCTCGTGGAGCAACTGGTGCTGGAGGTGGACGGCACGTGGCCGCTGCCGGCCACCATCGCCCGGCTGAGCGGCGCTGACGAGTGCTCGATCCTGATCGGTGACGGGGCGGGCGCGTGCGCGGGGGCACGCGCGGACACCACGCTCGGGGAGCGGGCATTCGCGGCCGGCCGCACGCTCCTCCAGGTCGACCTGCTCGGCTTCGGACGCTTGAGCCCACAGCCCCAGTACGGCCTGTTGTTGCATGCGCTCGGACGGCCGCTGCTGGGCCTGCAGGTGGCGCAACTGGCCGCCGTCGACGAGTGGCTGCGGTCCGACGGCACCGGCCAAGTCACGATCCAGACGTCCGGCAGGGCCGCGGCGGCGGTGGGCCTGTTCGCCGCGGCGCGGGATCCCGGTGCGTTCGCCGCCATCGAATCCGGGGGATCCATGCCGCGCACCTTCGACGAGATCGTGCAGTTCCCCTACCGGTTCGACGGCAGCGACCAGTCCCTGTTTTGCCACGGTCTTCGCTCGACCCTGGACGTGGCCGACCTGCTGGCGGCCGCCGCCCCGGTCACCGTCCGCGACGGCAGGCTCGGCGTGGTCCGCTGAGGCAGATGCCTTCCATCGGTCCGGAGGCGAGCGTCGAGATGAGCGGATGGTAGCATTCCTCGTCCGGCGCATCCTCGTGATGATCCCGACGCTGGTCCTGATCTCGATCGTTTCGTTCATCATCATTCAACTGCCGCCGGGCGACTATCTCAGCTCCCACATCGCCCGGCTGTCCGAGACCGGCCAGATCGCCGACGACGCGGAGATCGCTTCACTGAAGAAGCGCTACGGCCTGGATCAGCCGATGTTCGTCCAGTACCTGAAGTGGATGTGGGGCGTCCTGCGGGGTGATCTCGGGCAGTCGTTCGAGTGGAACATGGCGGTCAGCAAGCTGATCTGGGAACGGATCCTGCTCACCGTGATCATCTCGTTCGCCACCCTGCTGTTCACCTGGGCGGTGTCCATCCCGATCGGCATCTACTCGGCCACGCACCAGTACTCGCTGTTCGACTACTCCTTCACGTTCATCGGCTTCATCGGCCTGGCGACGCCCAATTTCCTGCTCGCCCTCGTGCTGATGTTCATCGCCTGGGCCTACTTCGGCCACAGCGTGGGCGGTCTGTTCTCGCCCGAGTACGTGGAAGCTGCCTGGAGCTTCGCGAAGGCGCTGGATCTGCTCAAGCACCTGTGGATTCCCGTGGTGGTGGTGGGCACCGCCGGCACCGCCGGCCTCATCCGCATCATGCGCGGAAACCTCCTGGACGAGTTGCGCAAGCAGTACGTGATCACGGCCACGGCGAAGGGGATGCCGCAAACCAGGCTGCTCTTCAAGTACCCGGTGCGCGTGGCCATCAACCCGTTCGTCAGCACGGTCGGCTGGCTGCTGCCGGAGCTCATCTCGGGAGCGATCATCGCGTCGGTGGTGCTCAGCCTGCCCACCACGGGGCCGCTGCTCCTGGGAGCGCTGCGGAGCCAGGACATGTTCCTGGCGGGGGCGTTCGTGCTGATTCTGAGCTGGCTGACGGTGGTGGGCACGCTCATCTCGGACGTCCTGCTGGCGTTGGTCGATCCGCGCATCAGGTTCGGAGCACGGGAGGACGCCTGATGGGTGACGTGCAGGCGATCCCGGGAGGCCAGGACCCTCCGTCCGGGACCGCGGGTGCCGATTCCTTCGACGAGCGATTCTTCATCGCATCGCAATGGAGTCTGATGTGGTGGAAGTTCAAGCGGCACAGGCTGGCAATCGTCAGCGGCGCGGTCCTCCTTGTCCTCTACGTCCTGGCTGGCTTCTGCGAGTTCATCGCCCCGTATGATCTGACCGAACGCCACCGGAGGTATGTCTATACGCCGCCGCAGCGCATCCGCCTGTTTCACGACGGCCGGATCATGCGCCCGTTCGTCTACGGCCTGGAGCGCAGCGTCGACGCGGAGACGCTGCGCAAGAGCTACTCCGAGAACAGGAGCGCGGTATTCCCCCTGAGATTCCTCACGCGCGGACACGAGTACCGGTTCTGGGACCTGTTTCCGACCGACGTCCACCTGTTCGGCGTGGACGAGGGAGGGACCGCCTTTCTGCTGGGCACCGATCGGCTGGGCCGGGACATGCTTTCACGGATCGTGTACGGCTCCCGGATTTCCCTGTCCATCGGCCTGATCGGCGTCACCCTTTCGCTGCTGTTGGGGGTGATCCTCGGCGGGGTCTCCGGGTACTACGGCGGCACGACGGACAACCTCATCCAGCGGTTCATCGAAATGCTGAGGTCCTTCCCGACCATACCCCTGTGGATGGCGCTGAGCGCGGCGCTGCCCGCGCAGTGGCCGCCGTTGCGCATCTACTTCGGCATCACCGTGATCCTGTCGCTGGTCGGCTGGACGGGCCTGGCAAGGGTGGTGCGCGGCAAGCTGCTGGCGTTGCGGGAAGAGGACTACGCCATGGCGGCCAGGGTCGCCGGCGCCACCGAAGCACGGATCATCGCCGGCCACCTGATCCCGGCCTTCATGAGCCACATCATCGTCACCGTGACCCTCGCCATACCCGGGATGATCCTGGCGGAGACCGCCTTGAGCTTCCTGGGTCTGGGACTGCGCCCGCCGGTGACGAGCTGGGGCGTGCTGCTCCAGGAAGCCCAGAACGTGCGCACGGTCGCACTGCACCCCTGGCTGCTGCTGCCGGTGCTGTTCGTCATCGTCACGGTGCTGGCTTTCAACTTCATCGGCGACGGCCTGCGCGACGCGGCCGATCCGTACGCGAGGTGAGCGCGAGCCGGCCACCGGGTTGACCACGGCCATCGTCAGCCCTTCAATTCAGGAGCCATGGGCACCCCGAGCGGCTACTCCGATTCCGAGCTCACGTCCATGATGCAGGATGTCGAGTCCGACCTGGTCGAGCGCAAGGAGTCGCTGCGCGGAGACGCCCCGACCGGCATCAGGGAGGCGGTCTGCGCCTTTGCCAACGACCTCCCCGACCACCAGCGTCCCGGCGTCGTGTTCGTCGGCGTCGATGACGCGGGAAGGCCCACCGGTCTGCCGATCACGGATGCGCTGCTGCGCCAGCTTGCCGACATCAAGACCGACGGCAACATCGTGCCCCCACCGACGCTGACCGTCGGCACGCACACCGTGGCGGGACACGAGGTCGCGGTCGTAAACGTCCAGCCGGCCGACTCCCCGCCGGTCCGATACCGGGGACGCACCTGGATTCGCGTAGGGCCGCGGCGTGCCGTGGCGAGCCTGCAGGACGAACGGATACTCAACGAGAAACGCCGTCATCGCGAGAGCTCATTCGACGCGCATCCGACACCCGGCGCGCAGCTCGGCGACCTGGACCTGCGCTACTTCGAAGAGGAGTACCTGCCGCGCGCGGTTGACGCGGCGGCGTTGGAGCAGAACGACCGCAGCACCATCGAGCGGCTCGCTTCCATGAAGATGGTCGCGTCGGCCGACGACCCGCGGCCCACGATCTGCGGGATACTGATCCTGGGCAGGCACCCGCGGGACTACCTGCCGGGGGCCTATGTTCAGTTCCTGCGTATCGCCGGCACCGCGCTGGACAGCCCGATCGTGGACGAACGCCTGTTCGACGGACCGATCGGACCCCTGATCGGCAGCCTGGAAGACAAGCTTGATTCCCACAACCGTACGGCGGTCGACGCTACGTCCGCCACGCTGGAGACTCGTGCCTCCACCCATGCTCCGGTGGCGCTCCGCCAACTCGTTCGCAACGCGGTCATGCACCGCAGCTACGAAGGCACCAACAGCCCGATCCACGTGTACTGGTACGACGACCGCATCGAGATCAACAGTCCCGGCGGCCCGTACGGTGAAGTCTCGGCCGAGAATTTCGGAGAGCCGGGTTTCGTCGCATACCGCAACCCGCTCGTAGCGGAGGCGATGCGAGTCCTCAACCTCGTGCAGCGATGGGGATCGGGATTGCCCATCGCGCGGCACGAGCTGCGCGCCAACCAGCAGCCGGACCCGCTGTTCACGACCACGCCGCAGCGAATCTTCTGCACGGTGCGGGCACGCAGCGCCGCGAGGCGCTGAGTCCCCCGTCAGCCTGCCGAGCCTCGTGATCGTCACGGCGCTGGCCTTCAACTTCATCGGCGACGGCCTGCGCGCCGCCGCCGATCCGTTACGCGAGATGAGCGCTTGTAACGCCCTGACTACAGACCAGCGAAGGGATTGATCACCCGCAGACCATCGTGGTCCACGTTGGTGTCCACGAATCGCATCACCCGATCCTGGGGTCGAGCATCGTGCATCGAGTCATGCGTTGTTCCGCTCAGACTCGGCTTCGGCCCGTGCGGCAGCGCGATCGGTGATGTTCTTCATGCGCGCAGCCTATCTGGGCCCGGGGACCGGAGCATCGGGTTCGAGCAGCCCTGTGGCGCGCAGTTCCGCCCAGAGGGCTGGCGGCGGGGTTGCGCTCGTGCCGGCCAGCGCCTGATTCAGCTCGGCCGGGCTGCAAGCGCCGAAGATCATCGAGGCGATGGCCGGCTGCGCGGCCACGAACTGCACCGCCGCGTGCGGCAGCTCCACTCCGTGGCGTTCGCACACCTGTTGCAGGCGGCCTACCCGCTCCTTCACCTCCGTCGGCGCCGGAACATAATTGTATCGCGTGCCGCCGCGCGGGCCGGTGGCCAGGATGCCGCTGTTGAAGATGCCGGCGCCCATCACCGGACGACCCGCCCGCCGCTGGCGCTCCAGGAACGGCAGCGCCCCCTGCTCCAGCAGCGTGTAGCGGCCCGCCAGCAGCACGCAGTCCAGGTGCTCGACGAACGGCTCCACCATGGACCAGTGGTTGACGCCGGAGCTCACCGCACGGATCAGCCCCTGCTCGCGCCAGCCCGCCAGCAGCGGCAGGCTTTCCTGCAGTACCTGCTCGGCGAACCCTTCCGGCTCGTGCAGGTGCAGGACGTCGATACGGTCGACACCGAGCCGACGCAGGCTGCGCTCGAAGCAGGCCTCGACGCCGGGGGCGCTGAAGTCGTAGTCGAAGCCGCCGGCCACGCCGCCGGACAGGATGCCCACCTTGGTGTTGAGCACGTAGCTGTCACGCGGCACGCCGCGCAGGGCGATGCCGAGCCGCTCCTCGGCGAGCCCGTTGCCGTACAGCGGCGCCGTGTCGAAGAAGCGCACCCCGCGCTCCATGGCGTGCTCGACGGTGGCCACCGACTGCCGCTCCGACACTTCGCCGTGCAGACCCGTTCCCAGGCCGATCCGCGGCAGGCGCAACCCGGACGGACCGACGGTCGCGGATCCCTGCTGCCCTCGTTCCATGAGCGCAACGTACCGCGAGGCTCGGTCTCAGACCATCCCGTCGACGGAATGAACGGGCCGGGGTTTCAGCGAGCCACGCCTACGGATACCTTCGGACCGCGTCCGGAGGCTGATCATGAAGACACTCGACGAGCATCTTGCCGAGTTCAAGCGGGACGGGTTCACTCTCTTTCCGGGCATGCTCGATGCCACGTGGGTACGGGAGATGCGTGCCGCGTTCGAGGACATCGCCGACCGCATCCCAACCGCGGACGGCAGCCGCCCGTCGGTGTTCGTCGACGTGCTCGAACACCAGCCGCAGCTCGTGCTGCGGGCGCTTGCGCACGAGCGGCTGCTCGACTTTGCCGAGATGGTGGTCGGCCCCCATGTCCAACTCGAATCGATCACCTACCGGCGCACGCCGCCGGAGGAAGCGGCCGACAGCCCCGTATTGGGGTTTCACCGCGACATGTTCGCCTTCTTCCCCGAGGACGGCGTGTACCATCGGCCGCTGCTGTTCAACGCGCTGTCCTACCTCCAGGATCTGACCGACGAGAGCGGCCCGCTGCGCATCATCCCCGGCTCGCACATGCGGGCGCTGCGCATGAGCCGCGAGGAGGCCCGGCAGCCGCACCCCGGCGAGGTGATCGTCTACCCCAAAGCCGGCGACGTCGCCGTGTTCCACTGCAGCATGCTGCACTCCGGGACGGTCAACCGATCCGCCGATCACCGCTACCTGTTCTTCCTCACCTTCAACCACTCGTGGCTGAAGCACCGCGCCAACTACCATGGGCCGGTGTCGCAGGCGGTCATCGCCCGGGCGCGGGCGCGCGGCGACCGGCGGCTACTGCGCCTGCTCGGCGTGGACGACCAGTTCGCCCAGCGCGCCAACTGCGGCTTCCTGGATCCGGACGAAGAGACCTGGCAGCGCTGGATCGCCGAGGACGCGGCCGCCCGAACGATGGCCTGATCGCGTTCACCGCAAAGCCGCGCTGATGCCGAGGCTCCGGGCACAGCGGTTCATGCCCTCATCGTGCGAGAACAAGGCCACCCCGCCGGCGTCTTCGCCGACCATCAGCGCGGTGGCGACGTGATCCGGCTACCGCTCCCTCACCCAGGGCTGCGGCGTGGTGTATCCCAGATCGGCATACGGGTCCTCACCGCGCACCTGCACGACGCCGCGGAAGTTCCGTTCGCCGCCCCAGGTCAGCCACGTCGATGCGCTGCAATAATGAAACGTGAGGGCCGGGCGGTACCGGTCGCTCCGGTTCTTGCGCGAGCTGTGCAGCAGGTAGCCGCTGAAGAACAGGACGCTGCCGGCGGCCATCTCGATCGGGATGGCCCCGGTCTCGTCGAAGCCGCGCGCGACTTCATTGCTGTCGACGTCCGGGAGGTCGTGGGCGTAGCGCTCGTAGATGACTCCCGACTTGTGGCTGTCCGGCACGATCCACAGGCATCCATCCGCCACCGTCGCGTCGGCCAGCGCGATCCACACGCCGGTCAGCGAGCGGTCGCGAGTCGGGATCGGGTGCTCGTCCTGGTGCCACGGGCTGCCGGCGCCGCCGGGCGGTTTCACCACGAACATGCTCTGCATGCACTTGTAGGCGCCATCCCAGAACGGCACGTAGGCGCCGACGACGTGGTCCAGGACGCGGCAGATGCCGGCATGGGTCATGGCGTCGCGGACGACCGCGCTGTAGACATGCGGCTGCCCAAGGTACATGTGGCGGCCGATGAGCCGTTCGTCGTCCTCGGGCCAGTCGACGGGCTCGATTTCGTGACGCCAGGTCACCCCCTCGAGGGGCGAGTGCGAGTAGTCGCCCCGATTGATCCTCCGCAGTTCACGCCTGATCCCCGCGCGGTCGCCCTCGTCCACCAGGTCACGGACCAGCACGTACCCGCTCTCGATGTAGGATCGCCGCAGTTCGTCGCCGGAGGCCCGTGCCGGATCGAACCTCGCGATGGTCATCGACTCGCCGCCTCCCGCAACCACACCGCCATGCTCCCGGCCCCGCGATGCCCCCAGGCGAAGTAGGGCACCGCGGTCAGCTCCCCGTTCGTCAGGACCGTGATGCCACCGAGCAAGCCGGGCCGCGGCTCGGCCTGCCACTCGGCGGGCGCGGTCAGGGCCCGTTGCCGCATGTCGCCGCCGTTGTCGGCCTGTTCGAGGCAGTAGACCAGCGGACCGCGCTCCAGCGCCACCTTGCCGCGGTCGGCCTCCACTCGATCGTCCGCCTCCACGAATCGGACCGGCATCGGCAACCCGAGCGTTACCTCGTCACCGGAGCGCCACTCCCGGGCGATCTCCAGGTAGCCTGCATCGGTAACCGGCGGAGTGACCGCATCGCCGTTGACGGCGACCTCGACATGATCGGCGCCAGCGTCGCGGTACCGGTAGAGGTCCGAGGGGACCGGCTGCCCCCGTGCCCATCCCGGCAGCCTGAGCCGGACGGTGGCCCGAACAGGCGTCCGGGCCCGGACCGTGAGCGAAACGCTGCCGCTCCAGGGGTACTCCGTGGCGAGGCGGAGCTGCAGCTCCGACCCGGCAACGGCGACGTTCGCGTCAGAAGGAATGTAGAGATTCACGTACACGCAGTCTTCGCTCGTGGCGAAGACGTAGGAGCCCACGGTGCTGATGAAGCGCGCCACGTTGGTGGGACAGCAGGAGCACTCGAACCACGGCTGGCGTTCTGCCGAGCCGATGTTGAAGCCGGTCACGCCGTCGGCTTCGAGCGGATTCGCGTAGAAGAACTCGGTGCCGCCGAGCGCGACCCCCGCGAGCAGTCCGTTGTAGAGCGTCCGCTCGAGCACGTCGTAGTAACCGGCGCTGCCGGTCAGGAGGAAGAGCCGGCGTGCCCACAGGACCAACGCGATGGACGCGCAGGTCTCCGTGTAGGCGCTGTCGTTGGGCAGCGCGTAGGGTGCTCCGAAGCCCTCGATCTCCGGGCGCGCTCCGATGCCGCCGGTGAGGTAGAGCTTTCGGCCCACGATGTCGTGCCACAGGCGCAGCACCGCCGCGGCGTAGTCGTCAGCGTCAGACCCGCCACCCGCGCCGAGCGCGGTCTCTGTCATGGCGATGTACAGGTAGACGGCGCGGACCGCGTGCCCGACCGCCTCGGTCTGCTCCAGCACCGGGAGGTGGTCCTGAGAGTATGCAGCGTTGGCGGTGGGGCCGCTGCCGTCGGGGCCACCGCCGTCGACCCTCCCGGCCCTGCCCCTGGCGTCGAGGAAGAAGCGGGCAAGCTCGGCGTACCGGCTCCGTCCCGTCTTCCGCGCCAGCCGCATCAAGCCGATCTCGATCTCCTCGTGGCCGGGGACACCCACCAGCGCGTCCGGACCGAAGGTATCGGCCACGAAGTCGGCGCTCTTCGTCGCCACCGCCAGAAGGTTGTCCTTGCCCGTTGCATCGGCATACGCGACCGCCGCCTCGTAGAGATGTCCGACGTTGTACAGCTCGTGGCCCTGTCGCAGATTCGACCAGCGCTCGGGGCCGGCCGCTTCACTCCCGAGGTGCGCCCCGGAGGTTCGAATCGTGTACAGGTAGCCGTCAGGCTCCTGCGCCGCGGCGATCCGCGCGATCAGCTCGTCCGCCTGGCGCTCGAGGTCGGGATCCCGGTTCTGCGCAAGCACGGTAGCAACTCCCTCCAGCGCCTTGAAGACATCGGAGTCGTTGAAGTGCAGGCCTTCGAACAGGGAGCGATCCCGGGCGGCTGCCGCATCGAAGTTGCGCAGGCGGCCCGTGTCCTCGCATCGCGAAAGGCAATAGGGGACGGTCCCATCCGCGTTGACGGCTGCGCGCGCGGCCCACATCCCCGTCGTCAACGCGACTTCGGTGCCAGGAACCGCATGGATCGACGTTCGTCGTTTCATCTGTACTACGACCCTGAACGTTGCGCGCAATAGGGTTGCGCAGGAAGACGGGTGACCAAAGGATCACCAGTCGACAGGAGGCGGAAAACGTTCATGATCATTCGTGAAGGTACCCGGCTTCGCTCCCGTTCGCAAGGTCCTCGGCGCTCACGCGAGCGTCGCGGCCGAGCCGAGCACCGCCAATTGGTTGACAAGACGACGGGTTACACCATAGCCTGCCCGTCGAGGTGTCATAACGACTGGGATCACCTCGAAATCGCAGACCGTGACTGACACGGATTACTGCTCTTACCACCTATAGGAGGACTTGTCTATGTCGATCCCCAAGAGAGGAACGTTGTTTCTTGCATGTACCATCTTGCTCTGTACCATGCTTCCGTTCTCGGTCTTTGCAGGCCCGGAAAGCGAATCTGAACCGGTAGACATGGTCATGTACGTCTACGATGCCCGGCCTGCCGAGTTCCAGGCATTGAGCGATGCTTACAAGGAACTGCATCCGAATGTCACCGTGGAGACGATCATTCCCGCGACGGACTTCTTCGGCAGTCTGACGGCCAGGATCGCATCCAACACCATGCCGGATATCGTCATGGGAGAGTACCAGGGTCTCTATGATCTGGGGAAGGCAGGGCACATGGTGAACCTGAAAGGTCTGCCCCTCATCGATCACTTCGACGAAGCCATCCTTCCGCAAATGACTGCCCCTGACGGAAACATCTACGGCGTGCCGACCAATTTCGCAGCCATGGGGATCATGTACAACAGGGACATGTTCGATCAAGCCGGTATCGATGAGTTCCCCACGACGATCAGCGGACTCGAAGACGCTGTCGAAAGGCTGCGTGCCGCCGGGTTCACGCCCTTCAGCGTCGCGGGACTGGAGTCCTGGACTCACGGACAGATGTTCTACACGGCTATCGCGTCTGTCCAACCGGACGTATTTCAGTTCGCGAATGATGGCGCGACCGGGGACATCCTGCTTCAGGAGCACCTGGTGGCCATGAAGGCTCTCGACTTGCAGTTCGAAAACTCGCTCGATGAATCACAAGGCAGCGATTACGGTACCTTCATCAACCACTTCGCAACTGAGCAGGTGGCCATGATTCAAATGGGCACGTGGGCACTCAACCACGTACTGGGACTGAACCCCGACGTGAACATGCGGTACGCGGCTGTTCCTTATTCGGAGAATCCCGAAGATGCGACGCTGTCAGCGAACATCGGTGTAAGCCTGGGCGTCGGGACACAGACCGAGCATCGGGACGAGGCCATCGGGTTTCTCGACTGGGTCAGCTCCGTCGAAGGCAACACCGTGTACAGCGAGCTGTTCAGGGAGATCCCCGTCGTGACGGGCGTCGAAGTTCCGCTGCTTCCCGCCGCGGAAGATGTTCTCAGGTACAAGGATGCAGGCGCCATCGTTCCGTGGTCGCAAGTGCTCATGAGCGAGGCCGGTCGCGCCGAGGGAAGTGCCATCATGCAGCAGTATTTCCTGGGGGAGATCTCAGCCGAGCAAGCGATACGCGGCGTGTACGCGAACTGGTTCAAGTAACGCACGAATCCTGCGCTACGCAACGCCACGGAGCGGAGCCTTCCCGCCGGTCGTTGGGTAGCGCGGAAAAGCTGGTGGCGGCACCCGCCGCCGCCAGCTATTGACCGTTTCCTTCCCAGTGATGACCATCACCAGAAGAACAAGAGAAGTCGCCAGCAGCGTGTTCTTCGTAGGGCCGATATTTGTCCTGTACAGCACGTTCTTCTTCGTTCCCATTTCCCTGAGCTTCATGTACTCCCTGACTGACTGGGACGGGCTGCAGAAAACGTTCAAGTTCATCGGGTTCGCGAACTACGTCGAAGCCCTGACGTTCGACGAGGACTTCCTGCGCTCGGTGCGGTTCACACTCACCTTCGCGCTCCTGGCCGTGCTTTGGACGAACCTGCTCGCCCTGCTGCTGGCGTTGCTGGTGAACCTGGAACTCAGCGTCAAGAACGTGGCGCGAGCGCTGATATTCATGCCGAACGTCATCAGCATGATCGTTGTCGGCTTTCTGTGGAGGTTTCTGTATCGGACCATCGTTCCGGATATCGGCCGGGTCTTGCATATCGGCTTCCTGGAACAGACGCTCCTGAACCTGTCGGACGGCATCGTGCTGGTCGTTCTGGTCCCGGAGCTCTGGAGAAGCATCGGGTTCGTGATGATCATCTACCTTGCCGGTCTGCAGGAGATACCGGACGATCTGCGCGCCGCCATGACCATCGATGGCGCGTCCTCGTTTCAGCGGCTCATTCGTCTGACGATTCCCTTTCTCGTTCCGGCATTCATAGCGTCGTTCTTCATCACCACGACCGGATCGCTGAAGGTTTTCGACATCGTCTTTAGTCTTACGGGCGGAGGTCCCGGCAAGGCGAGTCAGACCATCGCGTACAACATCTACGCGGACGGGCTACAGGCCTTTCGGTACGGAGCCGGCTCCGCAAAGGCGGTCCTGTTTGCGGTGATGGTTCTCGTCGTGACCGCGATTCAGTTGAAGTACCTTCGATCAAAGGAGATCCACACTTGATCAGGGCGATTCAGCGAGGCAGCCTGGAGTTGGCGGTTCTCGTCGTCGGCTTGATCTTCTTCGTGCCCATCTTTTTCCTTCTGGCCAACACGTTCAAGTCTCAGGCGGAGATGTTCCAGTCGTTCCTGGCGTTTCCCACACAGATCAGTATCGAGAATTACGCTCTCGCCTGGAAGAACATGCGCTATTTCCGCGCGCTGGCGAATACGGTGATCGTCACCTGTGGCGGGGTCGCCGTGGTGGTTCTGTTCTCGGCAATGGCAGCCTATCGCATCGCGCGGTCGATGTCACGTCTGACGACGTGGTTGCTCCTTTTCTTCGTCGTTTCGATGATGCTGCCGTTTCAGACGATCATGATACCGCTGGTGCAGGTGGTCGGGTGGGTCGGCCTCCTCGGTTCGAGGTTCGGATTCATCATCGTGGCGGCGGCGTTACTGTGTCCTTTCACGATTTATCTGTATCGAGGCTTCTTCGTCCAGGTCCCGATGGAGCTCGAGGAGGCAGCGTCGATGGAGGGAGCGGGAGCGATTCGCACCTTCTTCCTTATCGTGTTCCCGCTGGTCAAGTCGGTAACCGTCACTGCCGTCATGATCAACGCACTGGGGATCTGGAACGATTTCATCCTCTCGCTGCTCCTGCTTCAGGAGCCAAGGCTGATGACGCTGCAACTCTCGGTAGTGCAATATGCAGGGCGGTATGCACTACAATGGAACCTGATATTGGCAACGCTGGCACTCGTCGTTGTGCCGATCATGGTTCTCTATCTGTTCCTGCAGCGGCACATTCAATCCGGTCTTGTCAGCGGCGCCTTGAAGGGATAGTGCCAGTTACTCACACGACCCCACAGGCAACACCAGATCGGGAAGGAGCCTCGGAAGGCCTGTTCCGGAGGCTTCGTCACGGCGTGGCTGCCGGCTCGTAGGCCAGGCTGAACACGGTATCGGTCATCCAGCGCTTGAAGCTGTCGTTGTCCATGAACTGCTTGAACGGCTCGGTGTCGTCTCGCATCACGGCGGTCATCACGTGCAGCAGCGCCCCTGTCGTGCTCGATCCGGGCGTTCTGCCTGTCCGAGTTGCGCTGGGCGTTGCGGAACGCGGTGTCCTCCCGCACGCGCTCGGGGGATGAGCTGCCGCACGCGGTCGGCGTCCTACCACTTGATGTCGCCGAAGCTCGTTGAACGTGCCCAGGATGTTGGACAGATCCGATCTGAGTCAGACGTCCACACTTGGCAGACGCTCGTAATTCCGAGAAATCACCTCCACCAGATCCGTGCTATCCCACAGGCAGACCATGAAATCCGCCTGCCTCGACTCCTGGCGGACCGATTTGTTGAATCCTCCCAACATACAAGGGCTCTTCGGGATGAGTCTGCGGGATTTAGTGTGGGCGAGACCGAGGGAGGTCCGATTTCGGTGGCCTCGGGGCTGATCCTGCAGGAGGCACCGGTCGGCCGTGCGGCGCGTGCCGATGACGGTGGTGGGCTCGGCAGAGTAGCCTCAAATTGCCGGGATCGGCACCACCGCCCAGCGCATACGGGAGGATGTGGTCTATCTCGATCAGATGTCGTGAGCTGCAGCGGCGTCCGGTCCGTCGATCGACGTAGCAGCAGCAGCCGCCGTCCCGCTGCCACACTTGCCGTCGCACCGCCGTGGGAATCGCGCGGCCAGAAGGGCACGGCTTCGCCGTCGGCGTGACGGCGCCGGCCGGCTTCGTGCCGGCAACGGCTTGGCGGTCCGTCGCTTCCTGCCGGGTCGGCGAGGGCGCGGAGGTCGGCGTCGGGTGCGACGCCCGCTCCGCCGTCGGAGTCGTGCCGGCGGGGATCGCCGCGTCCTGCACCGTCACGGCGTGACCGGGTTCCGGCGCGGCCCGCTCCTTCGCTGCCGGAGCGCGCTGCAATTCGCCCTGCGCCCCTTGGCTGCCGGTGCGCGCTCTGTGCCGCGGCCGGCTCGGGTCGTGGCGGTCGAGCGCCTCCTGCACGATGCGGCCGACGAGCTGCCCGACAGTCATGCGCGGGTCCACGTGCGAGAGCAACCCACGGAGTTGCTCCAGCCCCTGCTGGCAGTCGGCGTCAATCACGGCCTTCAGCTCGTAGCGGCCGTCGCCGAGGGGGCGCACGCGGTCGGCCGGCGGCGCCAGCTCCGGGTCCAGGTCGGCGAGCATCCGGCGGACCTGCCGCGCGCTCTTGCCGGCCGCCTCCTCGACCAGCTTCTGTCTTCCTGCCGCATCGAGCACCAGCGGCGGCGCAGGCTCACCCGCCACCGGATCGTCCGCCGGCGCGACCTCGGCCGGCGCCTCCGTCGGCGCTGAGCCTGGAAGGGCAGCCCCGGCCGACGCTACCCCCGACGCCACAGCCCTCGCCGGGTCGATCGACGCGGTGCCGGCGATCGACCCGCGCCGCCGCTGCCGGTCGAACGCCCACTGCAGCTCCGCGGCGGCGCTCAGCGTCAGCGAGCCGTCGCGCAGCCGCTCGCGCGCGCCCGGCTGGTCCGCGCACAGTCGCACGGCGCCAATGCGCCGGCCAGCGGCAGCGTCGCTGTAGCCGAGCTCGCGCACCGCGTAGTCGAACAGGCTGGAGCAGCCGCGCTGCAGGTAGAGCCGGCGAGCCTCGATCTCGGCCAGATGGTCGATGATGGCGCCCTGCAGGTGGCGTTCGTGACGGACCAGGGTGCTGGTCTGACGCAGCAGCGCGCGGTCGGACAGCACGCCGATGGTTGAGGTGATCGCGGGGCGGACGGCGCCAGCAGGAGTGACGGTCTTCATGAAGCAAATATACTATCGGTTTCCAGATAGAACTCATTTCCTGGTTCGGGACGGGACGGCGATCCGCGCGCAGCGCGCGCTGAAGGGGGTGCTGGGCGGCCGAACGGGCATCCGAGCTTCCGGGAGGCCGGAAGGGACACGTTCGTGCGGTGGCGTGCCACCTCGCAGGCGCAGAAGCCCGTCAAGACCCTGCGGCAAGAATCTCCGATCTTTTTCGGCGTGCCCGGCCGAACCCGTTCGACCAACTTCCAACCAGCTCTCGTCTGGCCACCCGAACGCCGCCATCAACGTGACCTGCGCCAACTTGCAGCGAGTGCTCTCGCCCGACTCCGGGCTCTGCCGGGTGATCGATCAGCAGATGCTCGAACCGCGGCCACCCAGCGCCACTCCGGAGCCACCTTGGTGAACAGCTCGGCGAAATCCGAGACATACGGCGCATCGGCGATTGCAGGCGACGCTCCATACCGTGCAGTATTGGAGCGGGACGCAGCCCGTCGACCCTCATTCATGCCCCTGGAAATCGGACTCATCGAGACCGTGAAGATCCGCAAGGTCTGGCCGACCGAGTATGCAGACTTCACGCCGTGGCTCCAGCGGCACATCGGCGAACTCGACAAGGTGCTCGGGCTCGGTCTGAGCGATCCCCAACGTGAAGTCGGCGCCGGCGCCTTCAGCATCGACTTGGTGGCGGAAACCAACTTCGGCGACGCCGTCATCGAGAACCAATACGGCACAAGCGACCATCGGCACTTGGGCCAACTCGTAACGTATCTCTCGCACAGAGAGGTCCAGCGAGCGATCTGGGTCGTAGAAGCGGCAAGGCCGGAGCACGTCAAGGCTGTCGAGACCCTGAACGAGCGCGGCGTGGGCCAAGTCTGGATGGTCACCGTGCGAGCGATCAGGATCGGTAATTCCCCAGCAGCCCCGCTGTTTACGGTCGTCGCCCAGCCGTCCGAAGACGCGATGACCAAGGGAAGGACCGATGTGGACCTCACACCGGCGCAGCGTCAGGCGCGTGACTTCATGGCTGCCCTGTTCGCGCAAGCGCGGGATGACGGAATCGACTCGCCATTCAGAAATCTGAAGCCGGACTACATTGGGTTGCAGGACACGCCTGCCAGAGGTGCGGGGCTCGTGTACCGGGTTGCGGTCAACCGCCGCGAGTCCCGTGTCGTCCTCACGAACACGAGAAGCAGGTGGACAGGAGCGCTGGCTGTGCTGCTTGAGAAGCGACAGGCGATCGATGAAGCCTTCGCAGCGGCCAAGCTGCCGCAGCCGCTCGAATGGGCGGAAGAGGTGAACGCCGGCCGGTGGGTGATCCGCTATCGGGTAGACATCAACTACCAAGACGAGCCTGACAGGACCAAGATGCGCGAACTCAACCTCGCTTCGGCCCAGATGAAGCGAGTGTTCGACCCGCACGTCAGCAACCTCGATCCTCAGCTCGAAGAAGACTCCCCGGAGCCATCATCCGATGCCACCGAGGTCCCCTGACGGCTGGAACTGCACGATTGGTGATGATCGTGCTTACGGGATGCGGCTGCGAAGCGAGTCGGGGCGAATCGGAGCGACCCCATGAGCAACATCATGTCCTGCAAGGGCTATGCGGCCCGGATCGAATATGACGACGACGACCGAATCTTCACCGGACGGATCGCGGGGATTCGGGATGGTGTCGGTTTCCATGCCGATACCGTGGACGCTTTGAGGCAAGCCTTCCACGAGGCAGTCGAGGACTACCTGGAGACCTGCGCGAAGATCGGCAAGGAGCCTCAGAGAGCCTACTCCGGCCGAGTGATGTTTCGCGTCAGCCCGGAAACGCACCGCAAGGCTGCCCTGGCGGCTGAACTGTCCGGCAAGAGTCTGAATCAGTGGGCGGAAGAGGTCCTCGACCGCGCCGCCGGCGACGGATAAGTACCCGCTCCGGGCGAGACCTCGTTCACGGCGTGGCTGCCGGCTCGTAGGCCAGGCTGAACACCGTGTCGGTCATCCAGCGCTTGAAGCTGTCGTTGTCCATGAACTGCTTGAACAGCTCGGTGTCGTCACGCATCACGGCGGTCATCACGCGCAGCAGCGCCCGGTCGTGCTCGATGCGGGCGTTCTGCCGGTCCGAGTTGCGCTGGGCGTTGCGGAAGGCGGTGTCCTCGCGCACGCGCTCGGGAATCGTCTCGATGATGAGCTGCCGCACGCGGTCGGCGTCCTCCCACTTGATGTCGCCGAAGTGCTCGTTGAACGTGCGCAGGATGTTGGACAGACGGTCCAGTTCCGGCTCTCCGCGGCGGCCGCCGCCGTCTCCTGGAACCGGATCGATCTCGGCGTCCTCGTCCGGCAGCATGATGCGCTGCATCGCCCGTTTCTCCACCCGGTAGCTGTCCAGGTCGATGGCGAGGAGGATGCCCTTGAACAGGTCCTCCTCCTCGGGAGCCGGCAGCTTCGGGATGAGGAAGTTCAGGAAGATCGAGCGCTGCTCCCACTCGGCGTTGGTTTACGGCAGTACCGACGACAGGAACGCGTAGGTGCGCACGAACGCCTTGGCGCCACCCTTGAACGCCACCTGCCCATCCTCGTCCAGCTCGCTCCGGTAGGCCGCCACGCAGGCGTTCAGGATCGGATCGAGCTGGTCGCGGTCCTCTCCGCCCAGGTAGCGCCGCGCGAGCTTTTCGACCTGCTCCCCGGAATAGACCTGGGCGCGGTCCAGCTCCGCCTGCAAGTCGCGCAGCTTGTTGGGGTCGGTCTCGTCGGCCAGGATCGTCGGCCGGTAGAAGTCCGCGAACGCGCCGCGGATGGTGTGGCGTCGTTGAGGAAGTCGAGCACGAACACGTCGTGCTTCTTGGGGCACGCAGGAATCAGTGGGCGATGACGGTGAACGGGCCCTGGCGGATCTGCTTCGAGTTTCGCAAGGGTGATGCCCACAACGTGGAGATCGTCGACTACCACTAGCCCGCTTCGCTCACCAAGTCGATCGGCTGGCGTGATCGTGGGCCTAAGTCGACGGCGCCGGGCTTTTCAGAGAGCAAGAGGGGGAGCTGGGGCGACGCAGCGTCTGTGGTTTGTGCCAAGTGCCGTCGACAGCTTCGTAATTGGTGATCACACGAGCTGAAGCCGCGTATTTGAGCACACCTCTCCTGGACGGCCTGCGGTGAGTTTCGTGGTCAGTGCGGCGGGGCGCTATCCGGGTGCGACACGCTCCGGGGCGCTGCACACGGGGGCGGCGCGCAGGGCCGTGAGCGCCTGTGCGAACAGCTCCTGCAGCGGATAGACCGACGAGAACGAAATCCGCACCCTGCGCACCGACACCGTGATCCGTCCAGCCAGCTTGATCAGCCGCGAGCGGATCGTGTCGAAACGTGCGTCGGCAAGTGCGGTTCCCTGCAGTCCCGCGCGGCGCAGGATCGTCATCAGGATGCCGGCAAACGCCGAGAAGTACAGCCGCAACTGATTGGCGCGCATCGTCGCCGCCGAGGTGCGGTCGGCGAACAGCCACAGTTGCTGCTCCTTGATCCGGTTCTCCATGTCGCCACGGGCGCAGTACAGCTGTTCGTAGAGGACCTGCTTGGCAATCGTGTGGCGGTCGAGGCTGGTTACCACGAAGCGCGGATTGCCACCGCCGGCGCCAGGCAGCCACTCGGCCTTGGCCACGACCCGGCGGCACCTGCTCCAGGAGTTGAGCGTCCGGTAGCGGAACTCCCGGAACCGCCGCGACGCCTGCCCGGTCGCCGCGCCGCGTCGCCGCGACTTGCGCAGCGCCTTGTCGATACGCTTCTGTAGACGTGCGTTGCGCGCCAAGCCGAGCACGTAATCAACGCCCTGCCCCTCACACCAAGCCATGATCTGTTCACGACAGAATCCCGAGTCGCCACGCACCAGGATCTTCGTATCAGCCCAGCGTTGGCGGATCTGCGCCACTACCGCTGCCAGTTCCTCCACGGCCCCGTCACTGGGGTCGCCGTCGGCGCGGCGCAGCCGGCATCGCAGCACGTGCTCGCCACAGGTGAGGTACAGCGGCAGATAACAGTAATGGCCGTAGTAGCCATGGAAGAACCGGCCTTCCTGAGTTCCGTGTAGCGCGTCGTCGGTCACATCCAGATCCAGCACTACCTGCTGTGGCGCTCGCCGCTCGCTGTGCAGAAACAGATCGACCAGAAGCGTGTCGATCTTCTCGCCATCGGCGACGATCTTCTTGTAGCGATCACACTCCGCGGTCGCCGGCTCGCCCAGCTCCAGCCGGTTCAAGGTGCTCGAACCGGCCAGGGCGTGCCCGCGGTCACGTTCGCGCACCCGTTGCTCGCCGCTCACATCGGTGCAACCACTGGCCAGCGCCAGAGCGCTGTCGTCACGCAGTCGGTCATGGTCGTTCAGATCCTCGTAGCCCATCGCCAAGCCCAGCACCCGCTGTGCGATCAGGGTCGGCAGGCCATGCTCGACCCGCGTGCGATCGCGATGATCACAGAAGCAGGCCGCCAGTCTGGCGGTGACGCCAAAGAGCCGGTCGGCTTCGCGCAGCAGCAGTACACCGCTGTCCGATGTGAGTCGACCGCCGTCAAACGCACCCACCACCGAGCGCCGTCCGAGGCCTTCGAAAACCAGATGATCTGTAGTACGGTGTGTATTCACGGGGTGGTTCCTTGTGGCTTTGTATTTGTTGGTACCAATTGCAAATACCACAAATACCACCCCGTGTCTATCCCCCTTGGTGAGCTATGCGGGCTAGGGAGGCATGAGTATGGACCCGATTTCACATCCTGGAAGATTGCTCAAGCGCGAGCTCGAAGCCCGCCGCCTGAGCGCCAACAGATTGGCACTTGACCTTGGTGTACCGTCCGGTCGCATCACCGACATCCTGAACGGACGCCGGTCGATCACCGCTGACACGGCGCTGCGGCTCGGCCGTTACTTTGGCAACAGCCCTCGCTTCTGGCTCGACCTGCAAAGCCAGCACAACTTGGCGATGCTTGAGCGAGAGCGTGGCAAGGAGATTCTTCGACAGGTGCACCCCGCCGCCTCCATCTGATCTTCCTACGACCTGCTACTTCTGGCGCTGGAGGCGCAGCGTCGCGGGCGGATCGACCGCGTGGTCGTCGATGTAGTCGAAGTCGATTTCCAACCCGGAGCCCGGCCCCCGCGGCATCGGCACGTACCCGTCCGCGTCCATCAGGGTGATGTCCGACTTGAGCCAGGGCGGCGGCGTCCACTCCCACGACGGGTTGGAGCCGACCTCCAGGTACTTGGCTGCCGCCGTCGCGCCGCAGAGGTGCACGCACTGGTCGGCCGGTCCATGCGGTTCGGCAGCCATGCCGAATGACTCCGCCAGGTGCACGGTCTTCATGGCCGGCGTGATCCCGCCCTCGTGCCCCACCGCGACGCGGACGATGTCGCACGCTCCCGCCTTGATCCACTCCGCGCGCACGCGGTGGTTTCCCTGCGCTCGCTCGGGGCCGAGGATCGGAGTGTCGAGTTGCTCGGCCAGCCACTGGTACGACGACATGCTGTATTCGTCCATCGGCTCCTCGAACCAGTAGTAGCCGAGCCGGTCGAGCTCCCGACCGATGTACAGCGCGTGCTCCCGGCTGTAGAAGTGCCAGCAGTCGAGCATCAGGTCGATGTCCGGACCGACCGCGTCTCGCACCGCCTCGCACGCCTCCACGTCCCGCTTCGGATCCAGCTCCTGGTCCGGTCCGGACGGAAACCAGGTGTGGAGCTTGAATCCCTTGAATCCTCGTTTCACACACGCCGCGGCCAGCTCCGCATATGCCTCCGGCGTGTCCAGCGCGCCGCCGCCAAAGGTGCCCAGCGGACTCGATGCGTAGGCGGGCACCTTGTCCCGGTAGGCCCCCAGGAGCTTGTGGATCGGCTGACCCAGGTAGCGTCCGGCCAGATCCCACAGCGCCAGGTCGACGGCCGCAAGTTCCTGAGGGTGAAAGTCGCGGATCATGCCCTGCGATATCGCCATCCGTTGCCACAGCCGCTCGCGGTCGAACGGGTCGTTGCCGACGAGCATCGGCGAAATCACCTGGTCCACCAGGTTCGGACTGGCGCCGAAGGAGTAGCCTGCCGCCCCTTCGTCGGTACTGATGGTCAGCAGCGACTCGTACACGTCGTGCGCAGGTCCGCGAATCGGATGGCCCAGGTCGTCATGGCTGCTGGTCGTGGGATGGAGGAACGTCCTGGTCGTCACCTCGGTGATCTTCATGCCCGCCGCCTCATCCGGGTGATCCTATCCGGCCCAATCTTGGCAGAGCACGACTCGCGTTCGAGCATGACGAGCAAGCTGTTCAGCATGTGACTACCGCTGTGATTGGACATCGTATTCGCTCCTGTCTCCAGCCGGCAATCCTCAAGTGCGCGGCGGAGTTGCAGCGCGCGTCCGGGGACTGGATGCTCAGAGCTCCAGCCGGGCCCAGCGCACGTCGGTCGCCGACGCGGTCGCGCCCGCGTAGAAGACGACGAACACCGTGCCGTCGTGGAGCAGCGCAGCTCGCGGATGCCCGTAGCGCCACTCGGTCATGTCGCTCCACGTGTCCAGCAGCGTGCGGCCCGCGCGCGAGCCCGCCTCCTCGTCGTGCTCGCTCCGATACACGACGGTGCGGGATGCCGCGTCCCACGTCCGCCCGAAGTCGTGACTCTCCGCTGCCATGATCGCCCGCAGGGCGTCCCGGCCCGCGCCACGGGTCGGATAGAACGCGAGGAGCCGGTCGCCCCCGACCGCCAGCGGCTGGGTGTGGTTGCCGGTGATGCCGGTGCCGACCGGCTCGGTCCAGCCGCCGCCGTCGGGTTCACCCCAGGCGATGTGCACGTCGAGCGGCCGGCCGGCACGGGCGTCATGGGTCCAGAACATGGCCACCAGTCGCCCCGTCTCCGGGTGAACGGCCAGCCGCTGATCCCAGTAGAACCGCCCGCCGCTCCGGTCGCGCGCCACCTGCACGTGGTCGGGCCAGGTGGCGCCGCCGTCGTACGACAGTCGCAGGTAGGCCGACTGCGGCGCCGGGGCCGGGTTCTCGTACTCCTTCCAGCACTCGTAGGGCTGCGCGCGGACTCCGTCTGCCAGGTCGAGCACCGGCATTGAGCAGGGCGAGGCCGCCACGTGCGGCGGGGTCTCCATCCGCCGCCACGGCGACCAGCTCGCGCCGGCGTCGGTGGACCTGGTGTGGAAGATGCGCATCGGCAACAGACCGCTGGTCCGCGGATGGGAGAAGGGCCGCTCCGGTCCGGACCGGTCGATCCAGAGCCCGGTTGCCGTAAGCGCGCCGTCGGGCTCCTCGCGCAGCGAGTAGCTGTAGACCTCGCCGGGCGTCCCCGCCCAGTCATCGGCGCCGCGCGTGTCGTAGCGCCGCTGCCAGGTCGCGCCGCCGTCCCGGCTGGCGTACAGCACCATGCTGCCGTCGGCGCTCTTGCGCGCGCTCGCCTGCCGGAAGGTGACCAGTACGGTGCCGTCGCTGAGCACACGCACGCCGGTGAAGCAGGTACAGGTGCGTCCGCCTCCCGCGGAGGCGGCCTCGAACACCACCCCGCCGTCGATGACACGCATGTGGCGAGGGTAGCCCCGAGGCCGGCTCCCGTGAAGCGGACCGCCTCAGTCGGGCTCCAGGTCCTGACGCTGCTCCAGGGCGGCTTCGATCTCGCGGCGCGAGCGGAGGATCGGCCGCATCCGCTTCTGCGAGGCCAGTTCCAGTTGGTCGGTGACGTGCTTCGATCCGGCGCGTGACCAGTTGCCGTAGCCGAGCAGGACTTCGCCGCGGAGCGGGTCCGAGAACTCGACCACGGCGTAGAAGGTATCGCCGCTGACGATCTGCGCCTTGCCGTCCGCGAACTCGCCGAGGCCGGAGGTGCGGATCGCACCCATCTGGCCGGGCGCGCCGTTGCCGGGCAGGTCCAGGAACCCGCGGCGCAGGCGCACCGCGTCGCCCCAGCGTACGTGCAGGGTGCCGTAGTCGCGCTCCAGGTCCGCGGCCGCGGCGTCGAGCGCTGCCACCGCGCGCTCGGGCGCGGCGAATCCGCGTGGCGTGGTCAGGGGTTGGACCGGGTCCGCCGGAACGCGGTGACCGCCGACCTTTTCGAAGTCATCGCCAGCAGCGGTCAGGAAGTGATGGAACAGGAGCGCGCCGACGCTGGCGTTGTCGGTGGCGCGGTCCCAGCGCCGCAGGATCCCGGCGGCACGCCGCGCCCGCTCGCCGCCGAACCGCTCGGCAGCCGCTGCCAGGTCGTCCACGAAGTGGTCGGCCAGCTCGACGCGGGTCGAGAGCTTCATTGCCTTGAGGTCGGCAAGGTCGATCCTGCCCGCCTGCGACAGCAGCCTGATGCTGCGCATGGCGCGAGGCGTATGTACGGGCTCCTGCGCTATCTGCGGCGTCCAGTCGGCGGGGTCCAGCACCATCGGGTGCGTGCAGGTCCAGGGCGAGTCGTTGCAGTTCTGCACCCAGCCGCCCGGGGGATCGATCACCTTGGGGAGCTCCGCGTAGGGCACCACCGCCTCCGACCAGATCAGCGAGGAGTCGTTGCCCGGGACCAGGCCGCGCCAGAAGCGCTCGTCGTCGGGCTCGCGCAGCGGCAACGCGGCGTTGTACAGGTACATGATGTGCCCGTCGCGGTCGCCGTACATGGTGTTGAACAGCGGGAGGTGCTGCATGGCCATGGCGGCGTGGAACTGCTCCAGGGTACGCGCCAGGCCCATGCGCCAGAACTGCTCCAGCATCCGCGGGCGGGCGGTGCCGGCGACCCGCAGCGCCACTGCCCTGCCCGCTTCCTCCGCCACCACCGGACCGTGTGCGGAGCGGCGAATGGTCAACGGCTCGGAGTCCACCGTGCCGTCCTCCCTGAGCACCTTGAGCACCTGGCGCTCCACGTCGAACGGCTGCATGCCGCCGTCCAGCTCGTAGCCGCCGCCGGTCAGCGACAGCCGGTAGAGGGTGGCCAGGTTGGGAGGGTTCGTGGTCTGGGTCCAGCCGAGGTACTCGGTGAAGCACTGGCGCAGGACCGGGAACCCGACCCAGACCGCGCCGTACGATGTCACTCCCGGCGCGGTGAGCTGCACCTCGAAGTAGGTGTGTCGGTCGCCCCAGTGCAGGTGCGAGTTGCTCAGCAGCATGACGTTACCCGACGCGGACTTGGACGGGCCGATCGCCCAGCCGTTCGACTCGCTGGGCGCGTCGCCCGACTCGCTCAGCCGGGACGCCACCCGTTGGCGACTCGCCTGCCACTCGAAGTTGATGACGCGCATCGTGTGGGCGAGCACGTCCGCGACGGTGAACGGCAGCACGCGGCGGGCGGCCGTGCCGAGAGAGTCGCCCTGCGCGGTTGCCGACGCGTTCAGCCCGGCGACGAAGGCGTGCAGCAGCGGCACGAACTCCGCGCTCTGTTGCGTGGCCCAGCGCGCGGCGCGTTGCGGGATGCCGTTGGTCCGTACCCAGCGGTCATCGTCGAGCCAGGCGGCGCCGTAGAACTCGGCTGCCCGTCCCCGTCCCTGCGCGTAGAGGCGTGTCAGCAGCTCGCCGTGCGCCTCCATCTGCGCGTAGCCGTAGGCGTAGAACAACCCGCGGTGATCGGGCGCGAAGATGTGTGGGATACCGTAGCAGTCCCAGAGTATGTGCGTTGCGTTCACGAGCCCACCCACGGTCTGCAACCGCACGGCTCCTGTTTCATCAGGCGAAGAGCGTTTCGCGCACGTCGTGCTTGGCCAAGCCAAGAAACCCCGCAACGTCGCCGACAATTGCGTCGAGCGTTCCTACCCGCACATCGCCATGCAGAGGCACCGTGACGCGGTGAGTGCCGCTGCCGACCGCCAGCGACACGGTCATGTGGCTGCCTCGGGTTCGAGTTACTCGGTAGCCATAGTGCCGGGCAAGCAGCCTGGCGACCTCATCGCCCGAGAGGCCGCGCGGCAACCTCATACCGCGATGGCTTCCTCTCTGACGAGATGCAGCCTGATCACTCGCGGCACGTCTTCTTCATCGAAGTGGCAAAGGACGGCATCTCGCACCATGGTCTTCAGGTCGTCCCAGTCCTCTCCTTGCGTGAAGATGCTGTGGCCGAGCGCCTTGGCGTCGTATCCGCCTTCAGGCGCTTCCGTCACCTCGAAGATGATCTCGACCGGTCTCATCCGGTTGTCCTCCGTGTGCCTCGGGGAGCCATCCTATCCCGTTGGCGGTTTCTCCGCGAGATTAACGCGGCGATCGCTCGCCGGGCTGGCGTCGGTTGGACCAGCCGGCGAGCGACCGCGCGTCGCTCTTCGATCTCGGTGCGTCTACCAGCTCACCGTCGACTGGACGGAGAGCGTGTGCTCGGGCTCGGCGTTGATGTGCTCACGGCGCGTCGCCACGAGTCCGACTCGAACCTCGGTCTCGGCGGGCCGGCGGGCGTGGAACTCGTAGCCCAGGCGGTATTCGCGCTCGCGCTCCGAGAAGCCGATGCCGGCCCACGGCACCCCGACGCCTCCCATCAGGTCCAGCCCGTAGCCGAACCTGGCGTCGACCCGTCCCATGCCGCTCGCGTCCATGGAATCGCCATCCAGCCCGGCCAGCGTCGCGCGGCTCCACAGGGCCGCCGCTCCGCCTTCCGCGCTCGCGCCGATCGACGGGCTCACCGTCAGCGCCGGTCCCAGCTCCGATCCCGGGTTCGGGTCCCACGCCAGCCAGCCGCTCGCGCCCCACTCCGCCACGTCGGCGCTCTCATGCAGCACCAGCGCCCGCCCCTTCAGCCCCAGCGAGAGGCCGATCTCCGGATGCGTGAAGCGGAAGCCCCCGCCGACGTCCATCCCGAAGCCGGTCTCCGCGTCGCCTCCGTCACGCCGCACGCCGACCTCGATGGAAGGCGTCAGCCGCGCGCCGCTGCCCAGCTCCGCCTGGTATGACCCTTCCAGCCCCAGACGGATCCGGTTCACGCCGGCCGCCGTGGCGACCAGTCCCGGCGCTGCCTCGGAGGCCGCCCGCAGCAGCATCCCGTCCGCGTTCACGTCCAGCGAGAACCCGCCGGCCGCGGACGCCGGCACCACCGTGGCGCGCACGCCCGCGGCTCCCGCCAACACGTTGATGCGGGTCTCCAGCGGCTCCCCATCGCTGGGGGTCAACCGCATCCCGCCGAGGCCGTAGCCGCCGGCCAGCCACAGCGACAGCCGCTCCGGGACCACCTCGAAGCCGACGTAGGGGTACGCTCCGGTCAGCGAACTGCTCACCTCGCCCCCGCGGGTCATCGGCTGCGCGTAGCTGCCCCAGCCCGAGCTGTGCGACAGCGCCAGTCCGGCCATCCAGCGCCCGGTCGCGTAGTCCGCGCCCAGCGTCCCGGTGGCCACTTCGCCGTCGAGCGCAAGGTCGCCGTCGCGGCCCGCAAAGTGCCCGTAGGCGCCCTGACCCCAGACGGTCAGCACGGCCTCGTCCTGGCTGGCTGAGGCAGCCGCCTGGAACTCGCTGCTCGCAAGCAGCTCCTGCCCGCTCATGGTCCGTGCCTGCGGGTCCTTGGTGCCGTTGTCGATCCACGCCGCCAGCGCGGCGATCTCCTGCTCGTCCGACACGGGATCAGCACCCGCGGCGGTCATCTCCTGACCTGCTATCACGGTCCGTGTCGCCGGATTCCCTGCGCTGCGCAGCCGCCGGTCGACCGCGTCGAGCGTGTGTTCCCACGCGGTGCGCCCGAAGCGTCCCAGCCATGCCCGCGGCATCGGGTCGCTGTTGACGATCGTGCCGGTCGCCTCCGCGTCCTCGATTTCCGCGCCGACCGCGTTGCTCAGTCGCAGCGCGAACGTCTCCGAGCCTTCGTCGTGCGCGTCGTCGAGCACGGTCACCTCGATGGTCTGCTCCGTCTCTCCGGACTCGAAGGTGAGCGTCCCGGAGGACGATACGTAGTCCTGGCCCGCCGTGGCCGTGCCGTCGGCCGTGACCCAGTCCACGGTGACCGGCTCGCCGGCGGCGGCGCTCAGGGTCACCTCGAAGGAGATGACCTCGTCGGTGCCCTCGGTCGCCCGGGCATCCTGCACCGCGATGGTCAGCGATTCACCGTCGGCCTGCGAGTCCTGCTCCGCGGATTCCTCACCGTCCGGACAGGGTGTCGCCTCCAGCGTCTCGCTATCGGCGATGGTCACGCACACCGAATCGGTGTCGCCTATCCGGTAGCCCTCTCCCGGCTGCAGCGTGATCGTCAGCGGGCCATGGTCGGCAGCATATTCGGGCAGATCTACGGGGTAGTCACGATGTCCGCCGAGCCCGTGATCGACCGTGATGACTCCCGGCACGATCCCGAATCGCGAGCTGGCCGGCAACACGCTGCCGTAGGTTCTCCAGCCGTACTCCAGGCCGACCGAGATCCCGGTGGAGAATTCGTGCCATTGGTAGGAGTTGCGCAACTCCGACACCACGACGTGGACGCGCGCGTCCCCGCCTTCCATCACCGCACCGGAGTCGGGAAGCGCCAGCGTCACGACCGGCTTGCTGCCCTCCTGGCGCGTGCCGGTGCGGCCGTAGCCCGGCTCCGACCATGCGGAGTACATGCGAGCCCCTCCGTTCTCGGCGCCGTGCTGGATCGATCTGACCCGCGCCTCGTACTCCGTGTCCTGCTCCAGGAACAGGATCGGGACGTTCGTTTCGGGGCCGGCCGGCAGGCTCGCCTCCCAGACTCCCGTGCCGCGCACCCGGTACTGCACCTCGTAGCCGCTCGGCGCTGCGTCCTGGGGAGGCTCCCAGCTCACGATCACGTTGCCCGCGGTGTCAGGAACCGCGGCCACCACCGGTGCAGCCATCTCGACGATGGACTGCACCCGGACCAGGAGCTGCTCCCCTATGGTGTGCGCGCCGCCCGAAAACACCGCGTTCACGGGGTTGCTCAGGGTGACGCTGAAGGTGCGGCCGGGATCGACGATCGCATCCTGGCTGATGATCACGCTGACCGCCGCGGTGGTGTCGCCGGGCGGAATGGTGATGGTGCCGGACGCCACGTCGCCGGCGCCGCTGTCGTTGATGGTCCAGTCCACGGTGATCTCGAGGTCGCTGGGGTCGGTCAGGGTCACCGTGAAGCCGATGCTGCCCGGCTCGGGGCCGCCCTCGACATCGGTGATATTCACGATCGGGTCGAATCCGTCGTTGTCTTCGATCACGAACACCACGAGCTGGCTTCCATGGCGTATGCCGGCGGGCAGCGTCCCGAAACCGAACCGGACGCTCTCGCCGCCGTCCACTTCGCGGTCGTCGACCGCGGCCACCGTGACGGTGCGCCGCCTCTCGCCGGGTGCGAAGGTCAGGACGGTCGGCGCCACGGTGTAGTCGGCGGCCGTCGCGCCCCGTCCGGCGTCGCCGTGATCGGGATCACCGCCTCGCCGCCCGGGTCGCCGGTCAACAGCACGGTGACGTCCACCGGCGGCCCGCCCTCGGCGATCACGTAGGCAGGGGCGCCGAATAAGACGTATACCGTGCCGTCCACCTTGTGACCGGAGTGGTCGGGGACGCCGGGGTAAATGCGGTCGACCGGGACCGAGCCCAGCGCGGGGCTGGTGGTGGGCACCTGCTCGCCGAAGCCGGACGGCGGGCCGCCCACGTCGACGCTGATGCCATCGGCGTCGTAGTCGGTGGACTGCACGCGGTATCGGTAGATCAGCTTGTCGGTGCCGGAGCCGGACACGTAGCGCGCCGGGCGGTAGTTGTCGGGCGCGGAGTCGCCGACGCGGATGGCGACCACGGAGCCTGACGTGTATGCGTCGGCGCTGAAGTTCATGGTGACTTCGATCTCTTCGCCGGTGCGGTACGTGTCTCCCCGCTCCGGCTTGGAGGTAATGGCCACGCCGGTGACGCGGAACGACCCGTCCACCTTGTGGGCGGCGTCCTCGTCCAGGCCGGTGTAGTCGCGGGATGCGGGTATCGAGCCCAGCGCGGGGCTGGTGGTGGGGAGCTCGCGAACGAGGCCGCCCGACGGCACGCTGATGCCGTCGCCGTCGTAGTCGGTGAGCTTCACCTGGTAGCGGTACACCAGCCGGGCGGTGCCGGAGCCGGCAACGTACTCGGCGCGGCGAAAGCTCGGGCCATCGTCCCCGACCCGGATGGAGACCACGGATTCGCTGGTCGCATACGCATCGGCGGTGAAGGTCAGCGTGACGTCGATCGTCTCTCCGGCCCCATAGCCGTAATCCTGCTTGGGTGTGGAGGTAATCGCCACGCCGCTGACGTGAAACGAGCCGTCCACCCGGTGTCGCCGGTCGTCCGCCAGCCCCGGGTAGTGGTCGTGCACGGGCAGCAGCCCGAAGCTGGCGACGATGGTGGGCACCGCCCCGCCGTAGCCGCTGTCGGGACCGCCGGCGTCGATGCTGACACCGTCCGTGTCGGCATCGTCGAATTGGACCGTGTAGCGGTACAGCAGGCGGTTGGTCTGCGAGCCGGAATGGTATTCCGCCGCCCGGTAGTTGGAACCGTCGAGATCGTCTCCCACGCGGATGGCGATGGACGAGCCGCTGTCGGGGACGTACACCGCGGCATTGAAGGTCAGGGCGACGTCGATGTGCTCCCCGTAGTGGTAGGTGCTGCCGTCGCGCGGCGTCGACACGATCTCGGTGCGGTAGGCCCGGAACTGGCTCGGACGCCCCCGGACCCGGATCCTCAGAGCCCGATCTCCCCGCTCCCAGTTCTCGCCGGGCGCCCGAGACCACAGTTGATTCTGAATGGAGAATCCGGGTTCGTCGCCGCCATCCTCCGCAGCGCTGTAGGTGGCGCCGAGTTGGGCCCAGTTGTCATTGGCGCAGCCGGAGATGCAGTCGAGCACGAACCAGTAGTCGGTGTCCGGCTCCAGGAAGGTGTTGGCCGGGGCCCGCCACTCATTGTGTGCGAAGTCGTTGAGTTGACCTCGCGTGAGGGTCGCGACCTTGGTGCCCAGTCCCGGACCGCGGTACAGGTCGGCGTTGATCGTCATGTACCGGCTCTCGTGCGTGTCGCGCACGTACAGCCAGATACTCTCCAGTTCGTAGCCGCCGGTAACCGGCCCGGTCCTGAACCCCTGCATCAGCCCGTCCTGGTACTTGGACAGACCGCTGCGGATGTTCGGACCGGAAGGCTGATCCATGTTCTTGACCAGCGTGGCGATCGGCGCATCGTACTCTTGCGCCGACGCGGTCGCGGCCCCGGTCAGCGCCGCGATGCCGGCAATGAGCATCGCCGCGGCGCTCAGTACGCCGGCCCGCGCCTGCGGCAGCGAGCGGAGAACAGGGAAGAACGAAATGATGGGTGTCATGGCGTCGGCACCTCCCTCGGTTGATTCGGACGTGGGGCGGCACCCGGCTGCGTTCGGATCGGTGCTGCCTTGGTGTCGCCTTCGGTCCACGTCATGGACCTACCGCTTGGGGGCGTGCCGGACTACGCCGATGTTCGTGAGCGAACGATCGATTGCTTGGATGACGGGGGAGATTCGCGAGTCGCTGCGGCGAACCCGACAGCTACCTGCGCAAGTGTCATTCGCGAACGGCGCGGCTACGGCGCGCGCGCCGCGGATCTCGCCCACGGGCGGCAACGGGAGAGGTGATCGTGAGGCCGGCCGCAGGCTCTCGGAGCGCGGCCCGGCGGGCCGGTTTCAGCCGGCGATGATCGTCACTCGATCTTCACGTCGCCGCGCTCGTCCAGCCAGTCGTACAGGGCCTTGTTGGCCTCCCAGTCGAGGTCGAGCATGCAGGTGCCCAGGATGACGACGCCGTAGACACTCCGCTCGCGGATCATCTCCTCGCACACCTCGAGCTGGCGGCGCATCCCGGCGTAGGACAGTTTCTGCTGGTTGCCGAAGTCGTAGACGTAGATGCACATCAGCAGCGGCTTGTTGCCGGTCAGGCGGCCCAGGCGCACGGCGTAGCCCTTCTGCTCGTCGATGTTCGCGGCGTGCCAGAGCGGATTGAGGAAGCCCGCGAAGTACGGCAGCAGCGGAAGCTGACGATCGTCGTCGAGCGACATCTCGTAGAACGTGGCCATCAGCGGCAACTGCGGCGGGCGCGCTGCGTTCTCGAACTGCAGGTCCGCCAGGTGCTGCGGCGTCACGCCGCCCTCGACGGTGCCGGTCGAGAAGTCGTCGAGCAGGAACGACTCGATGCGCGGGTCCTCCGCGGCCAGCTCCTTGGCCTGCAGCAGGGCGCTCAGTGCCCGGTCGTAGACGACCCGGAACCTGCCGTCCACCCTCTCGTGCATCCCCCACTTCGCGATGATCCGCTTCGCCGCCGGGAGCTGCGTCATCGTCTCCTTCGTCAGCGGCAGGTTGCCGGCGATGAGCACATTGCGGATCCCCGTCCGCTCGATCGCCTGCTGGGTGGTCAGCGTCGAGGTTTCCTCCCAGAACGGATGGGCCTTGAGCTTCTGCAGGTGGTTCACCTTCATGCCCCAGAGCCAGAGGTGGTCGCGTAGCGTCAGACTGCTCATCGGGTCGCCTCCATCGTGTACTGTCATGGTACCCGAATGGGCAGCACGGTCTCGATCGAACCGATTACCCGGCGGAACGCGCTCGTGTTCAAGGCCGTACGGCTTCGCGCGCTGCAGGATGCTCCAACCGCGTTCGGATCCACGTACGCCCAGACTGCCCGGCTCACCGACGACGACTGGCGGCGGCGCGCCGAGGAGTGGAACGGCGAGCGCTCGGCGTCGTTCCTGGCGATGGACGCCGGCGCGCCGTGCGGCATGGTCGGCTGCTTCCTGGACCGCGAGGACTCTGCGCGCGCGCATCTGGTGGCGATGTGGGTGGCGCCGACGCACCGGCGGGCCGGCGTCGGCCGTGACCTGGTCGACACCGTCGGGGATTGGGCGCGCGCCAAGGGTGTGCGCGATGTGCGCCTGACCGTGACGTCCAACAACGACTCCGCGATCGGCTTCTATCGGGCCCTGGGGTTCGCGTTCACCGGAGGCACCCAGCCTTATCCGAACGATCCTGACCTGGCCGAACACGAGATGATCCGGCCCGTCTGAGCGGTCACTCGATCTTCACGTCGCCGCGCTCGTCCAGCCAGTCGTACAGGGCCTTGTTGGCCTCCCAGTCGAGGTCGAGCATGCAGGTGCCCAGGATGACGACGCCGTAGACACTCCGCTCGCGGATCATCTCCTCGCATACCTCGAGCTGGCGGCGCATCCCGGCGTAGGACAGCTTCCGCTGGTTGCCGAAGTCGTAGACGTAGATGCACATCAGCAGCGGCTTGTTGCCGGTCAGGCGGCCCAGGCGCACGGCGTAGCCCTTCTGCTCGTCGATGTTCGCGGCGTGCCAGAGCGGGTTGAGGAAGCCCGCGAAGTACGGCAGCAGCGGAAGCTGACGATCGTCGTCGAGCGACATCTCGTAGAACGTGGCCATCAGCGGCAACTGCGGCGGGCGCGCTGCGTTCTCGAACTGCAGGTCCGCCAGGTGCTGCGGCGTCACGCCGCCCTCGACGGTGCCGGTCGAGAAGTCGTCGAGCAGGAACGACTCGATGCGCGGGTCCTCCGCGGCCAGCTCCTTGGCCTGCAGCAGGGCGCTCAGTGCCCGGTCGTAGGCGACCCGGAAGCTGCCGTCCACCCTCTCGTGCATTCCCCACTTGGCGATGATGCGCCTGGCCGCGGGGAGCTCGGTCATCGTCTCCTTCGTCAGCGGCAGGTGGCCGGCGATGAGCACGTTGCGGATCCCCGTCCGCTCGATCGCCTGCTGGGTGGTCAGGGTCGAAGTCTCCTCCCGGAACGGATAGGCCTCGAGCTCCTGCAGGACGTTCACCTTCATGCCCCAGAGCCAGAGATGGTCGCGTAGCGTCAGACTGCTCATCGGGTCGCCTCCCCCGCTATGACACCGTGTTCGGACGGGCCGGGTCCAGTGGCCCCTTGCTATACTCCCGCCGAGCCATGGGCAACAGCGTCAGCACAGCGGACAGGGTCCGCTCGGTGCCGTCCGTGTCGATCCGCCGCAAGCTGCACCGGTCGCGGTATCTCTACCTGATGTTCGCGGCGCCGTTCCTGTTCTACGTGCTGTTCGAGTACGCGCCCATGTACGGGGTGCTGATCGCCTTCAAGGAGATCAAGGTGTTCCGAGGGCTGGGCGCCATACTCTCCGCCCCCGGCATCGGCTTCAAGCACTTCGAGCAGTACCTGACCGACCCCTACTTCTGGACGCTCGTGCGCAACACGGTGCTGATCCAGGTGCTCGGCCTGGCGGTCGGCTTCCCGGCGCCGATCATCCTGGCGATGATGCTCAACGAGGTGCGCGCCATCGCCTTCAAGCGCGCCATCCAGTCGATCACGTACATGCCGCACTTCATCTCGCTGGTGGTGATCTGCGGCATGATCGTCAACTTCGTCTCCACCGAGGGGGTGGTGAACAACTTCCTGGCCTTCCTGGGCTTCCAGCGCACAGCCTTCCTGGTGCGCCCGGAGTGGTTCCGGCCCATCTACATCGCCAGCGACATCTGGCAGCACGTCGGCTGGGGCTCGATCATCTACCTGGCGGCCCTGACCAACGTCGATCCGCAGCTCTATGAGGCCGCCTCCCTGGACGGCGCCGGGCGCTGGCGGCAGCTCCGCCACGTCACCTGGCCCGGCATCCTGCCGACGGTGGTCATCCTGTTCATCCTGGCCCTGGGGCGGATCATGGAGGTCGGCTACCAGAAGATCATTCTGCTCTACACCGGCGCCACCTACGAGACCGCCGACGTCATCGCCACCTACGTCTACCGCCGCGGCCTGATCGAGTCCGACTTCTCCTACGCGACCGCGGTGGGGCTGTTCACGTCCGTGATCGGCATCGCCTTCGTGGTGTCGGCCAACCGCATCAGCCGCTCGCTCGGGGAGACCAGCCTGTGGTAGGGATCGCGCGCGCCACCACGCCCGCCGACCGCGTGTTCGACGTCTGCAACACGCTGCTGCTCCTGGTCCTGGCCTTCGTCACCCTCTACCCGCTCTACTACGTGGGCATCGTGTCGCTCTCGCACGGGCACGCCGTGATCCGCGGCGAGGTGACCTGGTGGCCGGTCGGCCTCAACCTGGAGTCGTACCGCGCCGTGCTGGAAGCGCCCTACGTGCTCGGCTCCTTCCGCAACACCGTCTGGTACACGTTCGTGGGGACCGCCGTGAACGTGTCCATGTCCGCCCTCTGCGCCTACCCGCTGGCGATGAAGTTCTTCTACGGCCGGCGCTTCCTGACCGGCTTCGTGGTCGCCACCATGTTCTTCAAGAGCGGCCTGATCCCCCTGTACCTGATGGTGCGCAGCCTGGGCATGCTGGACACCATCTGGGCGCTGGTCCTGCCGACCGCCGTGGTCACCTACTACATGATCATCATGCGCACCTTCTTCCAGAACATCCCCGAGGAGCTCAACGACTCGGCGTACCTGGACGGCGCCAACGACATCCAGATCTTCCTGCGCGTCGTGCTGCCGATCTCCACGCCGATCCTGGCGACCATGACGCTGTTCTACGCCGTCCAGCACTGGAACAGCTTCTTCCCGGCGCTGATCTACCTGAGCGACCGGGAGCGGTTCCCGATCCAGCTCATCCTGCGCGCCATGGTGATCGAAGGCGACGTGGCCAACATGCAGGTGGAGTTCCAGGACGACGAGCGGATCGTCGACACCACGGTGAAGTACGCGATCATCATGGTGTCGACGGTGCCGATCCTGCTGCTCTACCCGTTCCTGCAGCGCTACTTCGTGAAGGGTATGATGATCGGCAGCCTGAAAGGCTGACCCCGGCCGCTGCCGGCCGGACAACTCAACTGGAGGTTCTCTGATGAAGAGACTGACCATCCTCTGCGCCGTGGGGCTGCTGGCCGCCGGCGGCGCGTTCGCCGCTCCCGCGGCCGAAGAAGCCATGTCCATGGAACCCACCGTGCTCACGGTGGTCCTGTCGGACCGCGGCACCGCGCCGATCAACGTCGACTCGGCCGTGATCGACGCCGTCGAGGAGAAGCTGAACATCCGCTTCGACCTGACCGCGATCGCAGGCGGCGACTACAACGCCAAGAAGCGCACGCTGATCGCCACCGACGACGTGCCGGACATCCTCAGGGTGCACCGCAACGACCTGAACGAGTTCGGCGACACCGGCGTGTTCCTGGCGCTGAACGACATGATCGACACCATGGTGCCCAACTACAAGCGCATCCTGGAGGGGAACGAGCGCGTGCAGAAGACGGCCATCGACGGCGTCTACTACGCGTTCGCGACCACCAAGCACTTCGAGTTCCACCGCGGCATCATCAGCGTGATCCGCACCGACGTGGTCGAGGGCCTGGGCCTGGAGCAGCCCCAGAGCTTCGACGAGCTCTACGACGTGCTCGGCGCCATCAAGGAGGCCTATCCCGACAGCCACGTATGGACCACCCGCGGCGGCGGACAGAACCTGGTGCGCAACACCGCCTACGCCTTCGGCACCGGCGGCGACGTCTACTACGACCCCGACCTGGACGGCGGGCGCTGGGCGTACGGCCCGATCCAGGCGCGGTACCGCGACCTGCTGGAGTACCTGCACAACGCCTACCTCGACGGCATCCTGGACCCCGACTTCGCCACCCTGACCACCACGCAGTGGCGGGAGAAGCAGGCGGCCGGCAAGAGCTTCTTCTTCTACGACAACCCGACCTACGGCAAGCGCGCCAACGACGCCATCGTGCCGATCAATCCGGACGCTTGGTGGGCGCCGACCGAGGTGCTGGCCAACGCGACCGGCAACCGCCGCTCGCTGTTCTACGAGGAAGAGGTGTGGAGCCAGATGTGGGCCGTCGGCAGCAAGACCGAGCACCAGGAGGCGGTCGCCCGCTTCTTCAACTACGCGTACACCCCGGAGTTCGCGGAGATGAAGGCGTTCGGGATCGAGGGCGAGCACTGGGTGCGCGACGGCGACGACATCAAGTTCACGGACGAGATGCGGGCCGAGTACACCAGCGAGACCGGCGCCTACCTGATCGACAAGTTCATGAACGAGGTCGGCACCGGCGCCTACAGCGCCTTCTCGCCCTACATCGACATGCGCCTGTACCGGATGAACTGGCCCGAGTACCAGATCAACTGGTACCTGGAGATGGAGGCGAGCGGAAACTGGGACGACCCGAAGGTGGTGGCCCCGTTCAACGCGGACGAGCGTGAGCAGATCACCAACCTGATGGCCGATCTGAACACGATCGTGCACGCCGCCATCGACAAGGTGATCCTGGGCGACATGAGCCTGGCCGAGTGGGACGAGCTGGTCGCGCAGATCAAGCCGGACGGCATGCGCCTGGAGGAGATCCACAACGCCGCCGAGCGGCGCTACCAGGACAGCCGCTGATCGCACGCGTGCGATCGGTCCTCCGCAGCAGGATCGCCTGCGCGGGGGACCATCCGCGCCGGCTCAGCCCTTCATGCCGGTCAGCGCGATGCCCTCGATGAAGTACCTGCCGCCGCTGGATTCCGAATACGCCGTCTCCGAGGAACACGTAGCGCGGTTCTGGCAGGACGGATTCATCGTGTTGCCCGGCGTGCTGAGCGACGAGGAGGTCGCGGCCTACGCGCCGGTGATTCGCGACACCGCCATGGCCCGCTATCGGGCAAACGGGATGAAGCCGGGCTCCGGAGGGGCGTTTCTGCAGACGCTCAACATGCGTTTCGACAACGACGGCATGCGCCGGTTCTGTCTGAGCCGCCGGTTCGGCGGGATCGTGGCGGCACTGATGCGCTCGGCAGCGGTGCGGATTTACCACGAGCAGGCCCTGTTCAAGCCACCGGGCGGGACCGACTCCCACTGGCATCAGGACCAGTACTACTGGCCGCTGGCCACCGACCGGTCGGTGGGCCTGTGGACGCCGCTCGTCGACTGCACGGAGGAGATGGGCGCGATGCGCTTCGTCGTCGGCTCCCACCGCTACGGGAACCTCAGCGGCACGCACATCAGCGACGAATCGGCCCAGTTCTTCGACGACGTCATCGCGCGCGAGGGGCTGTCGGTCTACCAGGTGCCACGCATGATGGCCGGCGACTGCAGCTTCCACCTGGGCTGGACCGTTCACGGCGCCCCCGCCAATCGGTCGCAGAAGATGCGCGAAGCCATGGTCGTGACCTACTATCCCGACGGCACCCGCGTCGACGAGCTGAGCAACCCGTCCCGGGTCGCGGACGCGGAGGAGTTTCTGGGCGGCCGCTCCGAAGGCGAGCTCGCCGACAGCGAGCTCAATACGATCGTCTTCCGCACCTAGCCCGCTTCGCTCACCAAGTCGATCGGCTGGCGTGATCGTGGGCCTAAGTCGACGGCGCCGGGCTTTTCAGAGAGCAAGAGGGGGAGCTGGGGCGACGCAGCGTCTGTGGTTTGTGCCAAGTGCCGTCGACAGCTTCGTAATTGGTGATCACACGAGCTGAAGCCGCGTATTTGAGCACACCTCTCCTGGACGGCCTGCGGTGAGTTTCGTGGTCAGTGCGGCGGGGCGCTATCCGGGTGCGACACGCTCCGGGGCGCTGCACACGGGGGCGGCGCGCAGGGCCGTGAGCGCCTGTGCGAACAGCTCCTGCAGCGGATAGACCGACGAGAACGAAATCCGCACCCTGCGCACCGACACCGTGATCCGTCCAGCCAGCTTGATCAGCCGCGAGCGGATCGTGTCGAAACGTGCGTCGGCAAGTGCGGTTCCCTGCAGTCCCGCGCGGCGCAGGATCGTCATCAGGATGCCGGCAAACGCCGAGAAGTACAGCCGCAACTGATTGGCGCGCATCGTCGCCGCCGAGGTGCGGTCGGCGAACAGCCACAGTTGCTGCTCCTTGATCCGGTTCTCCATGTCGCCACGGGCGCAGTACAGCTGTTCGTAGAGGACCTGCTTGGCAATCGTGTGGCGGTCGAGGCTGGTTACCACGAAGCGCGGATTGCCACCGCCGGCGCCAGGCAGCCACTCGGCCTTGGCCACGACCCGGCGGCACCTGCTCCAGGAGTTGAGCGTCCGGTAGCGGAACTCCCGGAACCGCCGCGACGCCTGCCCGGTCGCCGCGCCGCGTCGCCGCGACTTGCGCAGCGCCTTGTCGATACGCTTCTGTAGACGTGCGTTGCGCGCCAAGCCGAGCACGTAATCAACGCCCTGCCCCTCACACCAAGCCATGATCTGTTCACGACAGAATCCCGAGTCGCCACGCACCAGGATCTTCGTATCAGCCCAGCGTTGGCGGATCTGCGCCACTACCGCTGCCAGTTCCTCCACGGCCCCGTCACTGGGGTCGCCGTCGGCGCGGCGCAGCCGGCATCGCAGCACGTGCTCGCCACAGGTGAGGTACAGCGGCAGATAACAGTAATGGCCGTAGTAGCCATGGAAGAACCGGCCTTCCTGAGTTCCGTGTAGCGCGTCGTCGGTCACATCCAGATCCAGCACTACCTGCTGTGGCGCTCGCCGCTCGCTGTGCAGAAACAGATCGACCAGAAGCGTGTCGATCTTCTCGCCATCGGCGACGATCTTCTTGTAGCGATCACACTCCGCGGTCGCCGGCTCGCCCAGCTCCAGCCGGTTCAAGGTGCTCGAACCGGCCAGGGCGTGCCCGCGGTCACGTTCGCGCACCCGTTGCTCGCCGCTCACATCGGTGCAACCACTGGCCAGCGCCAGAGCGCTGTCGTCACGCAGTCGGTCATGGTCGTTCAGATCCTCGTAGCCCATCGCCAAGCCCAGCACCCGCTGTGCGATCAGGGTCGGCAGGCCATGCTCGACCCGCGTGCGATCGCGATGATCACAGAAGCAGGCCGCCAGTCTGGCGGTGACGCCAAAGAGCCGGTCGGCTTCGCGCAGCAGCAGTACACCGCTGTCCGATGTGAGTCGACCGCCGTCAAACGCACCCACCACCGAGCGCCGTCCGAGGCCTTCGAAAACCAGATGATCTGTAGTACGGTGTGTATTCACGGGGTGGTTCCTTGTGGCTTTGTATTTGTTGGTACCAATTGCAAATACCACAAATACCACCCCGTGTCTATCCCCCTTGGTGAGCTATGCGGGCTAGCCCTCACGCGGCGACGTGCCCGCGCCATTGACGATCCAAGGCTCCGGCATGAGAAACTCGGATCCGTGAGCACTTCGATTGACGACAACGTGACGCTGCCTCTCCACGAACGGCGCCAGGTCGACGTGCTGGTCGCCGGCGGCGGCGTGGCGGGGGTGTACGCGGCTCTCGGAGCGGCGGATCACGGCGCGAGCGTACTGCTGGTCGAGCAGCACGGCTTCGTCGGCGGTCAGGGGACCGCCGGCGGCGTCCATTCCTTCTGCGGGGAGACCCGCATGGTCAACGACCGCTGGCGCGAGATGGTGCGCAGGCTCGGCGCCTTCGGCGGCATCACCGCCTACCGGCCCAACGGCGACGGGCGCCCCTTCGACTGCGAGAGCCTCAAGTTCGTGCTGCAGGAGATGCTCGCTGAGGCCGGCGTGGAGCTGCTGCTGCACACGCAGGTTCTGAGTGTCGAGCGGGAGGCCGACCGCGTGGCGGCCGTGGTGGTCGCCAACAAGAGCGGCCTGACCCGCATCGAGCCGGCGATCGCCGTGGACGCCACCGGCGACGCCGACCTGGTGGCGCGCGGCGGCTGGCCGTTCCGCAAGGGCGGACCGGTGCTGATGCCCGGCGACCCGCCGACGGTCGACGCGTCGGCCGGCCGGCTGCAGCTGCCGATGAGCCTCTACTTCACCCTGGTCGACTCGGGCGAGGCGGTGGCGCCGGTGCTGCCGCCCGGTTGCCCGGAGTTTCGGGACGACGAAGATGTGCCGATGATCACGGTCATCCCGCACGGCCACCACGTGACCGTGAAGATGAAGGTGATCGGCCACGACGCCACCGACGGCGCATCCCTGTCGGCGGCCGAGCAGGCCGGCCGGAGGCAGATGATGGGCGTCGTCCACTACCTGCAGACGCGCGGCTTCCGCGGCTCCCGCTACCCCAACCACCGCCTGGCGTGGGTGGCGCCGCACATCGGCATCCGCGAGGGCCGCAGGGTGGAGGCGGTCTACCAGTTGACCGCCGACGACATCCTGGCCGGGCGCCACTTTCCCGACGGCGTGGCGGTGGGCTCATACCACACCGACTACCACTGGCCGACGGTCGTGCAGCGCGCCGGGACCGGTGTCACCGTGCAGTGCCCGCCGCACCAGATCCCGCTGCGCGCCATGCGCCCGCGGGGAGCGACGAACCTGCTGGTGCCGGGCCGCTGCCTGGGCGGCGACCACTTGGCGACAAGCTCGTTCCGGGTCATGGGCACCTGCGCGCAGACCGGCTTCGCCGCCGGAGTGGCGGCCGCGATGGGAGCGCCCGCTCGCTCGGTCGACGCGGTCGACGTGCCGGAGCTGCGTGCACGCCTGCGCCGCGCGGGGGTGCGGCTGGACCTGTCCCCGTACTACAGCTACCTGCGCCGGCGGCGGGGGTATGACCAGCAGACGGGCGCCGTCTCGGCGCGCGCTGCCGCAGCGCCCGTCTCCGCCTTGGCGGTGACCGAATTGGCCACGGGCGAGGTTCTGATCGCCTACACCTCGGAAGGATCGCTGAGTGTGCTGCGCCGCTACGAGGAGCGCTGGCACCCGGCCGTGGCTCTGGATGCCGCGAACTCGGCCCGCTCCGGTGCCGAGTTGGCGTTCGCGGTGGCGGATGGCGGACGTAACCGGACCGAGGGATTCGAGCAGGTGCCGGCCATGGCATCCGAGGTGACGGAGCGAGACGACCCGCCGGAAGTGATGCTGCACGCAGGTGAATGCTCCTGGGTGTCGGCGGATGGCGGCGTCAGGTGGCGCACCCGGGACGCGGCTGCCACCGGAAGCAACGGCGATGCCCGCAACGGCAACGCCCGTCCGGAGCCCGCGCAGCCGGAACCGCCGGTGCCTGGCGCGGCCGTCGTGCCCCTGACGCTGACCGGGCACGACCGCGCCAGCCTGGACGTCACGCGCCTGTACGCCGCGGCCTGGACGACCGGCGAGGGCGTGGTCCTGGGCACGTCCGGCCCCGCCGGGCGGTGGCGGCAGACCGTCGTGGCGGTCCCCGGCGGCAGCGGCCCGTGCGCGTTGGCGGCGACGGCGGACGGCGTTCTGCTGGCCTGTGTCGACGGGAACGCCATTCGCTGCCTGCGCCGCTCGCTGGATGCCATCGTCGCCACGGGGGAGCACGGCAAGGCCGCGGAAGCCGCCTGGCACCACGACAGCGCCGACCTGATCGACGCCCTGAAGGAACGTCAGCCGGCGACCGTCCCGTGACCGGCCGTCCCCAGGCGGCGCGGCCCAACGTCCTGTTCCTCATCGCGCACGACATCTCGCTGCGCTTCGGCTGCTACGGCGACCCGCGCGCCGTAACGCCGCACCTCGACGCGCTCGCCGCCGAGGGCACGCTGTTCGAGAACGCCTTCTGCCAGTTCCCGATGTGCGCGCCGGCGCGCACCTGCCTGATGACCGGTTGCCGGCCCGACACCGTGCAGCGCCACGAGAACGACGGCACGGAATTCTACGCCGGCATGCGCCGCCGGCTGCCCTGGATCCGCACCATCCCGGAGCTGCTGCGCGCCGGCGGCTACCGCACCGTGAGCCTGCACAAGGTCATGCACGAGTACGACGCCGATCCGCCGAGCTGGAGCGAACCGCAGTGGCATGCCACCACCGGCGAGGTGCCGGCGTGGTGCCCGGACGACTTCGACTGCCGCGAACGGGCGCGGCGCTACCACTCGCCCGCAAATCGCGCCCTGATGGAGGAGCGCTTCCGTGCCCTGCTGGCCGCCGAGCCGGATGCCGCCACCCAGTTCAAGCGCTGGCGCGGGGGCCCGGTCGAGCGCGCGCCGGTGGACGACGGCGCCTACGACGCCGGTGAGGTCGCCGCCGAAGCGATCCGGGTGCTGCAGGCGCACGCTGTGGAGCCAGAGGCAGCGCCCCTGTTCCTGGGCGTCGGATTCTGCAACACCCACCTGCCGTGGCTCGCGCCGGAGCGCTACTGGCGGCTGCACGACGGCACCGACTTCGGCGCCGAAGCGGGCTACGACACGCCGCGCCCCGCACCGCTGGCGCCCGAGCTGGCGCGCGCCGGCAACGAACCGTTCCAGTACTACGAGCAGACCGACCACCTGCCGGGCGCCCGCGCGGCCTGGCAGCCGACCGCGGACCAGGCCGAGGAGCTGCGCCGCGGCCACTACGCCGCCGTCAGCTACGTCGACGCCCAGATCGGCCGCATCCTGGCCGCCCTCCACGAGACCGGGATGGCGCAGGACACGGTTGTGGCCTTCACCACCGATCACGGCTTCGCCCTCGGCGAGCACCGCCACTGGGGCAAGGGCGTGACGTGGGAACCGGACCTGCAAGTGCCGCTGCTGCTCCGCGTTCCGGGCAGCACGGCCGGCCAACGGGTCACGGGCCTGACCGAGCACGTCGACCTTATGCCCACCCTGCTGCAGCTTGCCGGCATCCCGGTCCCCGATTGGGCGGAAGGAAACAACCTGCTGCCGCTCCTGGACGACCCTTCGGCGCCCGGAAAACCGGCGGTGTTCGCGCAGGCGCGCCGCGGTCGTCTGACGGCCTGCTCCATACGCACCGCCGACCACCGCTACACCCGCTTTCTCCACGCGGCCGGCCACGTCGAGGCCGAGGAGCTCTACGACCACCGCACCGACCCAGCCGAGACGTCCAACCTCGCGGCCGGCTCCGACCCGTCCGTTCTATCCGACCTGCGCTCCTTCGCTCCCACGTGCCAGGAGGTGTCGGACAGAGTGATATGACGCCGGAATCGGAGCGGATCGGGGACCGGGAGGCCGCCTAATCGGTCTCCGGCACCTGCGCCAACTGACGCCAGGGAACGATGTCGGCGTCGCTGCGCTGCTGTGGCTGATCGCCGCCATACACGATGACCGGGCGGCCGGCGGCTGCACCCGCCAGCTCGCGCCAACGGCGCACCCGCCGCAGCCAGTCCGGTGACACCGTGGCGCCGGACTTGATCTCGACCGGCGCCAAGACCTGCCCCCGTTCCAGCAGCAGGTCGACCTCCAGGCCGCCATGGCTGCGCCAGAAGAACAGGTTGGGCTGGCTGCCGGCGTTCCAGCGCCGCTTCAGGTACTCGGTGATCACCCAGTTCTCGAACAGTGCGCCGCGCGCCGGGTGGGTGCTCATCTGCTGCGCGGACTCGATGCCGAGCAGCCGCGCGGCCACGCCGACATCGTAGAAGTAGAGCTTGGGCGTCTTCACCAGCCGCTTGCGGAAGCTCTGGTGGTGCGGCTGAAGCCGGAACAGAATGAACGACGCCTCCAGCACGCCGAGCCACGCCCGTACCGTCTTCTGGTCGACGCCGGCGTCGTTGCCGATGCGGGTTAGATCGGCAAGCTGGCCGACCGTCCCCGCGCACAGCCGCAAGACGCGCTGAAACGTGGGCAGATCCTGGACGTTGCGGAGTTGACGCACGTCGCGCTCGACATAGGTGGCGAGGTACGCGTTGTACCAGCGTTCGGGAGCCGCCGGCATGTCGAAGACCGGCGGATAACCACCGAGCAGGAGCGCCGAATCGAGTAACGCCGGCAGCCAGCCGCCGGCCTGCAACTCCGATGCCGAGAACGGGAGCAGAGTGACGAAGCCGACCCGTCCCGCCAGGGATTGGGAAATGCGCTGCACCAAGCCGAAGTGTTGGGACCCGGTCAGCACGAATTGACCCGCCTCGCGGCGCAGGTCGACGATCCCCTGCAGATAGGAGAACAGCTCGGGGCAGCGCTGCGCTTCGTCGATCAGCGCACCGTCCGGATACTGGCCGAGGAAGCGGCGCGGATCCTCCTGCGCAAACCGGAGCAGGTCGGGGTCCTCCAGGCTGGCGTACGGCTTTGCCGCGAACACGGCCTTCGCAAGCGTGGTCTTGCCCGATTGGCGCGGACCGACGATCGCCACGACCTTGAATTCGCGCGCCAAGGTCCGGGCGAGTGGCTCCGCCTCTCGGGCAACCATGGCTCCACTTTACTTCCGCCGGACAGATCGTGCAAATCGGGATTTGGAATCCTGATTATCATGATCGTAGCTCGCTCTCCGTGCCAACCGGCACAGTCGGGCCATCCGTCTTCCTTCCGTGCTCGGCATTGCGGTGCTACGCTGATGGCGTGACCGCTGATCGAGAGCGCCAATTCGTTTCGGTGCCCGCGCATTGAAGTCATTCGTCGATCGCAATCCGTCGCCGCAGCCGGTGACGTGGAGCCGTAGCGTGCCGGTGCGTTACCAGGCGGACGTCGCCGTGATCGGCGGCGGCATCGCGGGAGTGAGCGCGGCGGCGGCCGCCGCGCGCAGCGGCGCGTCGGTCGTGCTGGTCGAACGGTTCGGCGTGACCGGCGGCAACATGACGGTCGGCGGGGTGGCCAACTTCTGCGGCGAGACCGCCGGCCAGGGCGAGGTGTTCGACGAGATCCTGCGCCACCTGGAGCGGTTCGACGCCATCGTCCCCTACGAGCCGTTCGCCTACGGCGGCTGCCAGTCGCGGGTCCTGGATCACGAGATCCTGGCGGTGATCCTGCAGGAGGTGCTGCTTGCGCGCGGGGTCAAGCTGCTGCTGCACACCCGTTTCGTCGACGTGATCGAGCGGGACGGCCGGCTGGCCGAGGCGATCGTGGCCGGGCCCTCGGGCCCGGAGGCGCTGCGCGCCAACCACTTCATCGACTGCACCGGCGACGGTCTGGTGGCCAAGGCCGCCGGCTACGCGGTCGAGAAGGGACGCGCCGAGGACCAGCTCCAGCTCCCGATGAGCCTGATGTTCTTCGTGCGCGAGATGGGCGAGCCGGTCCCCGACCAGCTCCCCGACGGCTGGTTCAAGCCGATCCGCGAGCGCGACGACCTGCCGATGACCAGCCCCAACTGGCCCAACGGTCCGCGCGGCCGGGCGATCAAGGTCAAGGTGCCGATGTTCGACTCCACCGACACCGAGAGCATGACCGCCGCCGAGATCGCGGCGCGCCGCCGCATGCTGGAGGTGCTCTCCTACTTCCAGGCGGTCGAGCGCAAGGACTGGCGCTTCGATCACTGCTCGCCGATCATCGGCATCCGCGAGGGGTACCGGATCGTCGGCCGGTACCAGCTACGCGTCGACGATCTGCGCGCCGGGCGCGAGTTCGACGACGCGGTGGCGCGCGGCGTGTTCTACCTCGACGGCCACAAGCCGGACGACGACAAGCGCACCTACATCCTCCCCAAGGACGAGCTGTACGTGCCTCCCTACCAGATTCCCTTCCGGTGCCTGGTGCCACGAGACGGCCGCAACCTGCTGATGGCCGGCCGCTGCATGTCGGCGGACCAGCTCGCGCTGTCCTCCGCGCGCGTCACCACCACCTGCTCGATGATGGGCCAGGCGGCCGGCATCGGCGCGGCGATGGCCGCTGAGCGCGGTGCCGACGCCGCCGGCCTCGACCCGCTGGAGGTGCGGCGGGAGATGGAGCGCCGCGGTGCCCACCTCGCCGTCGACGAGCCGCCGCCGGCGCCTGTGCGCACGGGCTGACCTGCCCGGCGGAAAGCATGCCGGTCAGCCGGCCAGGCTCCTCGCGGCTGGCCAGCTCGTGCCGCCGCGGCCGGCCACGTGCCGCATCTCGCTGGCCACCAGGGTCGAGTGCAGCCGGGCGATCAGGCTGTCGCGGCGCGCGGCGTGGCCGCGGTCGTTCCAGAGGTTGGTGGTTTCGGTCGGATCGGCCGTCATGTCGAACAGCTCGCCCGCAGGCTCCGAGCGCGCCTCGGGATCGTGGAACAGCGACAGCTTGTAGCGGCCGTCGTGGAACATGGTGCCGTAGATCGGCGGGTCCCAGTAGCCGCGGTTGCCGTAGCCGGAGTTGCGGTACATCGTGAGCGCATGGTCGCGGGGTGAGGCCACCTCGCCGCGCGCCAGCGCCGCCAGGTCCTGCGATCCGGGCATCAGCGCGGCGGTCTCGGCAGCCGGCAGCCCGGCGGCGTGCAGCAGGGTGGCAGCCAGGTCGTGCGGCTGCACCAGCTCGCTTACCCGCGCGCCGGCCCGCTCGCTCTCCGGCAGGCGCAGGATCATCGGCACCCGCGTGCACGGGTCGTAGAAGTAGGCGCCCTTGGTGATGAGCTCGTAGTCCCCGAGCATGTCGCCGTGGTCGGACACGAACAGCACCAGGGTGTTGTCCGAGAGACCGCGCCGCTCCAGCTCGGCGAGGATGCGCCCCACCTGCCGGTCGAGGAAGGCGACCGATGCGAGGTAGCCGTGCCGCGCGTCGGCCAGGTCGCGACCGCCCGAGTGCCTGCCGTAGCGGCGCCGGAACCCCTCCCGCTCCCGCTGCACCGCGCTCGGGACCGGCTCGTGCGCCGTGGTCAGCGGGCGCACCGCATCGATGGCCGAGCGGTCCACCAAGCCGCCCGCCTCGGGCGGATGATCGAAGTACGGGGAGTGCGGATCGAAGAGACTCATGTTCAGAAAGAAGGGCCGCGCCGGATCGCGCTCGGAAAGGAAGGCGATGGCGCGCTCGGCGGCCCAGGTGCTGAAGTGCGCCTCCGCCGGATGGTGGTCCTGCGGCCGTGACTCGAGCCGGCGCAGAAACTCCGGATGGTGCTCGCGCAGCCACGCGGCGTAGGCGTTGAACGGCGAGTCCAGATGGAGCCGAGGATCGTTGCTCCACTCGTAGCGCTCGAAGCCGTCGTGCGGGTGGCGGCGAGCCGCCTCCACCACGTGCCCGGAGACGTGCAGTTTGCCTACCAGGGCGGTCTGGTAGCCGAGTCGCGCCAGGTGCGCCGGCAGCAGCACCTGGTCGTCCGGCAGCGTGTCGTGCAGCCGGTACACGCCGTGCCCGGGCAGCGGTTTGCCGGTCAGCATGCAGGCGCGGCTCGGCGTGCAGATGGTAGCGTTTACGTAGCAGCGCTCGAACGTCACCCCGCCGGCCGCAAGCGAATCCAGGGCCGGCGTGGGGATGGCACGGCAACCGTAGCTTCCGAGCGTGTCCCAGCGCTGCTGGTCGCTCATGATGAGCAGGATGTTGGGGCGTTTCGTATCCATGCCCCGCGAGCCTGTCGCGCACCCCCGCGGGCGTCAATCGATTGAGCCGCGCCGGACCCACCGAACGGAGGCACTGAACACGATGAAAGACCGTCCGAACGTTCTCTTCGTCATGACCGACCAGCAGCGGTTCGATACGATCGCCGCGCTCGGCAACCGCGACATCTACACGCCCAACATAGATCGGCTGGTGCGGCGCGGGGTGAGCTTCACCAACGCCTACTCCACCTGCCCGGTGTGCGTGCCGGCCCGCTACACGATCCGCACCGGCTGCGAGCCGCCGGCCACCAGGGTGTTCACCAACCGCATCTCCGCGCCGGCCCCCGGCCAGGCCGACACCGTCGAGGGCCGCTGCGGGCTCTACCTGGCCAAGGTCATGCGGCAGCTCGGCTACCGCACCTTCGGCATCGGCAAGTTCCACACCAGCCCTAGGCGCGAGCCGCTCGGCTACGACGTCCACCTGCACAGCGAGGAGCTGCACGCCTCGCCCGAAGAGCGCGCCACCGACGCCTACGCGGCGTGGCTTGCACGAGAGCACCCCGAGTACGGCCACCTGGAGCAGCTCATGGGCGAGCGCACGGAGATGTACTACATGCCGCAGACGAGCGCGCAGCCGGCCGACTGCGCCGTCGAGGCGTGGGCCGCCGACCGCGCTGTCGAAGAGATCGGCGCGCGCGCCGGCGCCGATGCCGGCCGGCCCTGGTTCGGCTTCGTGTCGTTCGTCGGTCCGCACCCTCCCCTTGCCCCGCCGATCCCGTTCAACCGCATGTACGACCCGGACCGCATGCCCGATCCGGTGCGCGGCGACCTCGCCACCGACCACATGGACCAGCAGATTCCGCGTATGAACCACCTGATCTGGGCGGAGGACATCAACGACCCGCACGCGCGCATCCTCAAGGCGCGCTACTACGGCGAGATCTCCTACATCGACGACTGCCTGGGCCGGATTCTCGACGCCGTCGATACGCGCGAGGACGCCGACGACACGCTGATCTGCTTCTTCTCCGATCACGGTGACCATCTGGGCGACCACCACGCCTGGCAGAAGGAGAGCTTCTTCGAGGCCAGCGCACACGTCCCGTTCCTGGTGAGCTGGCCGGCACGCCTCTCCGCCGACCGGCGTCGCGACGAGCTGGTGTGCCTGACGGACCTGTTCGGCATCGCCACCACCGCCGCCGGCTGCCCGCAGCTCCGCGACGGCATCGACGTGCTGGGCATGCTCGACGGCTCGGCGCCGCCACGCGACTCCCTGGTCGGCTGGTACGGACTGCCCGGCACCGGCGAATGCAAGGTCATGGTGCGCGATCTTCGCTGGAAGTACGTCTTCTTCGCCAACGGCAGCCGCGAGCAGCTCTTCGACATGAACGAGGATCCGGACGAGCTCCACAACCACGCCGGCTCGCACGAGGCGGTGACCGCCGAGTTGCGCGCGACGGCCGCCGCCGCGTGCCGTCGCCCCGGAGCGCTCGAAGCCCTGGACGGCGACAACCTCAAGGCGCTGCCGTTGGAGCCGTGGGTGTGGCGGGGCGAGCGGATCTACCAGTTCGACCGGTCGCGCGGCATTACCGGCTTCCCCGAGCACCCCGCAGACGTGCTCCGCGGCCGGAATTGAGCCGCAGCGCCCGGCCCGTTACGTCTGGGTGTCGGGGATCGCCCACTCGCCGGCGCGCATCACCGGCTCGGCCGAGCCGTCGGCGAGCACGCCGTCGATGTCCATGCGGTCCGAGCCGATCATGAAGTCCACGTGCGTGGCACTGGCGTTGGAGCCCGCTTCCGCGAGCTGCTGCTCCGACATCCCCTCCCCGCCGCTCAGGCAGACCGCATACGCCTGGCCGAGGGCGACGTGGCTGGAGGCGTTCTCGTCGAACAGCGTGTGGTAGAACAGCCGGCCGAGGCTGGAGATGGGCGAGCGGTGCGGCACCAGGGCGATCTCGCCCAGCCGGGCGGCACCCTCGTCCCTGGCGATCAGCCTCTCCAGCACCTCGGCTCCCGACTCCGCCTGGACGCCGACCACCCTGCCCCGCTCGAAGGTCAGGCTGAAGTTCTCGATCAGCCGGCCGCCGTAGTTCAGGGGCTTCGTTGAGGATACGGTGCCGTCCACGCGCCGGCTGTGCGGCATCGTGAACACCTCCTCGGTGGGGATGTTGGGGACGAACGGCGTCCCCTGAGCGTTCCGGTCGACGGCGCCCTTCCAGACGTGGCCTTCGGGCAGGCCGACGGTGAGCGCGGTGCCCGGCGCGGCGTAGCGGAGCGCGGTGTAGGACCGCGCGTTCAGGTGCTCGCGCCGCCCCTCGAGCGAGCCGATGTGCAACCGCCATTCCTCCCGCGGGTCCGGCCGATCCACGCGGCACGCCTGAAAGATGGCGTCCCACAGCCGGCCCACCTGCTCGTTCTCTGGCGCATCCGGGAACACCCGTGCCGCCCACGGGGCGGCCGCGGCCGCGATCACGCACCAGCTCACCCGCATGGTGCTGATGTAGTCGCGCCTGAACGGCTGCATCTGCTCGGATGCGGCGCGCATGGCGGTCGCCACGCGCTCCGGGTCCTGCTCCTTGAGCAGGTCGGGGTTGCCACCGGCGACGGTCAGGAACGCGGCGCCCTGCTCAGCGCGCTCCAGCATGCCGCGCACGCGCCAGGTGGGGAACTCCTCGAAGGAGTCGGCCGGCGCATGCTGGAAGCGCAGCAGATCCAGCCAGTCGTCGTGATAGGAGACGTCCACGTACGGGCAGCCGGCATCGTACGCCCGCGCCGCCAGGGCCCGGGTCAGCTCGACCGCCTCGATCGGCGCGCGGATGACCAGCCGTTGTCCGGGCTGCAGGTTCAGACCGACGCCGATCACGAGGTCGGCATACCGCTCCAGATTGTCTGTCACGAAACAAATCTAACGTATACGGACAGCAGCACGCGGAATCCCGCTGACAACACCACTCTGCCGCGATTGACCCCTACAGTATCCGGGTGTCACCGTGATCTGGGACTCCCGGTGACAATCTGTCCTACCCGAGCATGTCCTTGAAGGCCCCCTCCGGCACCGGCGCCGGCCGGCCGAGCATCCACTCCCACATCTCGGTGCGCAGCTCCCACTCCTTGTAGTGGTCGGAGGAGTGATCGACCGGGCCGACGCGCTGACGGATGCGGCGATTCGCCACTTCCGCAACCGCCTCCGGCTCGTGGTTCCAGCTCGGCTCCGTCGGAACGGACTGCCGGTCGAACAGGAACTTGAGCATGTAGCGGTGACGATCGGTCAAGTTGCGGGTGGCGGCGTGCCACAGGTCGTAGTGGGTGATGGCCACGGTCCCGGCCGGCACCGCCAGCGCCACCTGGTCGGTGATGTTGGCGTAGGTCGCCATCCGCTCGGTGGGAGCGTTGCGGAAGTGAGTGCCCGGCATGATCATGGTCGGCCCCTGCTCCAGCGGCACCTCGTGCGGGTAGTACATCGCCAGCACGCACCAGATCTGGTGATGGCGAACGTTGGTGCCGTCCTGATGCCAGTTCTGACTGCGTGACCCCGGCTGGTTGACGTGCAGGTGGCGATGGCCGTTCATGACGTAGTCGCTGCCGAGGAGGCTGATCAACGCGCCGCGCACCTCCGGGTGGTCGTAGACCTCGTGCAGCAGCGGGACCGAGGCGAGTATGCCGTTGCCCACATCGTCCACCTGCCCGCACTGCTCGGCGATTTCCTCGTTGAGTCCCGCCCGATACTCCGGGTGCAGCAGGTGATAGCCGTGGGTGACGAAGTGCAGCACCTCGTCGTCCGAGAGCAGCCGCGGCGGCTGCGTGGCGAGATCAGTCATCGAACTCCTCCAGTTTCTCGAGGATGAACTCGTGCCCCATCACATCGATCTCGCGATCGTCGAACGGTGCGCGCTGCTGCGGAAAGTGAACGATCCGCCAGCCATCGACGATGGCGTCGTGGACGCTCTTGTATGGCAGCTCCGGCGCCTGCGGATCGATCTCCGTGATCGCTCCGGCGACCGGCTCGTGGATGGCGGCGGCTACCAGGTGGACGTAAATGCTCGGGTTGACGGCGTGTAGATACAGCAGTCGCTGCCGCAGCCGGCTGCGGGGCGCGCGGGCGCCGGCCAGCAGCCGGTCGAGGTCGTCCTCGCGCAGGCTGCCGCCCGCCTGCAGAGTGCGGCGCGCGTCACCCACCCAGGCGGCGACCGGATCGGTTGTCGAGACTGTCGGGACAGCGGACATCCAGGAAGCTCCTGACTCCAACCTTATCCCATCCGTTCACGAAGCACGACATCAGGCAGCCATTGGAGGGCGGTTGCGGACGCGTCACTCCGGGGACCAGGTCGTGGCATGGATGCCTTCTTCGCCGGCCCCCGCCCACAGCGTCAGGATGCGGCCGTCGCGAAGCGCGACCGAGCTGGTCCGCGCATCCCTGGTGTGGTAGGCCAGGAGGTAGACCTGCGGCTCCCACGTGCGGCCGCCGTCGGCGCTCACGAGCGCTCGCGGACCGCCGCACTTGTCCTTGTGGTCGTACGTCAGCACCACCCGGCCATCGGGCAGCAGCACCGCGTCCGCCGAGACCATGTGCATGCGCGTGACGATCTCCGGCGTGGTCCAGTTGCGGCCCCGGTCGCCGGAGAACATGACCGCCTCGTTCTTGTATCTGCCTTCACCGCACAGATTGCGCGACGGGAACGGCCATCCGTCCGGCGCGGCACCCGCGGACGGCGCGCCGAAGTAATCGTCTCGCGTCGCGGCGCGCTGATAGCGGGTGGCGCAGAGCAGCTCGCCGGATGGAAGCTCCAGGTAGTTCGATTCGCTGCAGCCCGGAGGCAACACCGTCCAGTCGTCCCAGGTCTTGCCGTCGTCGCGCGAGCGCAGCATCACGTCGCCGACGTAGCCTTCCTCCCGCGCCGGATCGTTCCACGCGACGCCGCAGCTCGTCACGATCGTGCCGTCGGACAGCTCCGTGATGCGGCAGCCGTCACCCCCGCCGCCGTAGCGCATCGGTCCGGGCCGGATCGGCCGGGCCGTCCACGTTCGCCCCCCGTCCTCGCTCCGTGCCACGTTGGTCTGAAGGGTGTTCCGCGCGCCGGTCGCCGGATCTGCCGGCCGGATGAGCGTGTGGTACCCCATCAGGTACGTCCCCGCGGCCGTGACTCCGAAGGCCACCGGGCCCGGACGCTGTCCCGGGAGCCTGATCTCGGCGATTCTGGTCCAGGTGCGTCCTTCATCGGTCGAGCGATGGATAGCGGCCGTGCGGCTGGCGAAGACCAGGCTGCCGTCGGGATGGCGGCAGACCACCACGCCCTTGCTTCCCGCGCCCTCGAAAAACCGCTGCTCGCCGAGCAACCGTCGGAACACGACCATCTCGTAGTCCTCGATGAAGTCGCCGCCTTCGAACCGGTCGTCCGGCCGCATGCGCACCTGTCCGTTGTCCAGGTAGCCTGATGCGTCCACGCGGTGCGTCCACAGGTTGGGATAGACGAGGGGCGGCCGCCGCAACCCCTCGGGAGTCCAGCGGACCACCACGATGGCCGGCCCCAGGCTCGACTCGTCCATGCGCCGGCCGTCGGCCGGCGCCATCGCGGGCGGAATCGCCGCGCCCCGGGCGTAGGCCGACACGATGGTCCCGTCCTCCAGCGCCACGCTGACCGCGCCGCCGCCGGGCTCGCAGCGCAAGGGACGCGGCTGCACCGTGTTGGTGGCCGCACGGGCGACGCCCAGCACGAACACCTCGCTGCCCCAGGTGGCGCCGCCATCCGCGCTGATCAACGCCCGGGCTCCGAACGGATAGCTCGGCTCGGCGTAGGTCAGCAGCAACCGTCCGTCCGGCAGTGCGACCGTTCCGCGCCCATCGCGGACGCTGTCAGGCTCTGCGGGCGCTTCGGACCGGGCCGAGCCCGTGCCCTCGCCGACGCCGCTCCAGGTGCGCCCTCCGTCGTCTGACCGATGGGCGGCAGGCCCGTTCCAGAGCACGACCGACCCGCCGGGCAGCGCCTCGAACCGGACCGGATCGGCGTCCGGCACGGCCGGCGATGCGATCGTGCCTGAAGCGTGCCACGTGTGCCCGAAGTCGCCCGACGACAGCACGGCGATCGTGTCGTCGCGCGCGAGAGCGGCAAGCACCACACCATCGGGCGCCGGATCCGCCAACGCCACCACGTCGCCGCACGGCGACTCATGGTCCCGCAGGGACCCCAGTCGTTCCCAGGTCACGCCGCCGTCGGAGCTGCGCGCCAGGGAGCCTGAGCGCCCGCAGAGGAGCAGCTTCGTACCCCGCCCGCAGAGCAGTGGCGCGGTGTCGCCTGCCAGCACTTCCTGGCGCTCCACGCGGATGCGCCGAAAGCGCAGGATCTGCCGGTCCGTGTGGTCGCCGAAGACCGGTCGGTTCGTTTCGCGTGCCATGGCCAAGCCGATGAGGCGCTACGCCGGGTCGCCGAAGACGCGGCGGAAATGCGCGACCGAGGCGGCGAATCCCGATCCCGGCTCACCGCCGGGAGGCTGGTAGTTGGCCTCCAACGAGACCACGCCGGGAAAGCCGTCGCGGCGCAGGGCGGCGGCGATGTCGACCAGGTAGGGAGCCAGGTGGCCGGTGCCGAGCGCCCGGAACTGCACCGTCGCGCGCGGGATGTCGACGCGCACGTCCTTGACGTGGATGTGGCGGATGTGGCGGCGGCCCCGCTCGTAGCCGGTGGGAAACGGCTCCTCCGTGCAGTAGAGGGAGTTGGCCGGGTCCCACAGGATCCCCAGCCGGGAGGAGCCCAGCTCTCCGATCAGCCGGGAGGCGAGATAGCAGGACGTAACCATGCCGCCGTTCTCGGTCTCCGCCACCAGGTCGACGCCCGCCCGCTCGGCCATGCGCACCGCGATCTCCATGATGCGCACCTGAGCCTGCCAGGCTCCGCCTTTCACCACCCAGTTCTCGGCGCCCTGATCGCCGAACAGGATCATCTCCTTGCGGCAGCTCATCACCCGCACCAGCGGGCTTTCGAGCTCCGCGGCCAGCGCAAAGCAGCGCTCCAGGCCGGCGCGGTGGCGGGCGATCAGCTCGCTGTCGAGCGGCGTGTCCCAGGGGATGCCGTTGAAGTTGTGGCGGGAGACGCACGCCACGCGGAGCCCGTGCTCGCGCAGGGCGGCCTTGATCCGTGCGGCCTCGTCCTGCGTGTGCTCGCCCACCTCCTTGCCGAGCACGAACTGCAGCTCCGCGTACCCGATGCCGTGCTCGGCCAGCGCGCGGCAGGCGACCTGCGGGTCCTGGCTGATGCCGTCGGTGATGACGCCCAGCTTCACGGCTGCGCCTCCGCGCGCGGTTCCTCTGCGCCGCGCACCTCGGTCCCGGCGAGCTCCTCCAGGATCTTGACGATCGCCCAGTTGTCCTCCCCGGGAAAGCGGGCGATGCCGGCCTGGAACAGCTCCTTGGCCGCCGCCGCCGTGAACATCGGCACGCCGTTCGCGCGCGCCACGTCCATGGAGATGCAGAGATCCTTGTACATGGTGCCGAGGTGGCTGCCGGTGCCGCGGAAGCGGCGCTGCATGATCAGCGAGGCGCAGTTGCGGAACAGCGGCCCGCCGACGGCGGTGCTGCCGATCACGTCGTACAGGGTCTGCGCCGGTACGCCCGCTTTCACACCGAGCACCAGCGCCTCGAAGATGGCGGCGTAGTTGGCGCCGATCACGACCTGCAGCGCCGCCTTCACGGTCTGCCCGGCGCCGACCTCCTCGCCGACGTGCCAGAGGGTGCTGCCGATCGCGTCCAGGAGCTCGCGGTTGGCCTCAATGGCGGCAGCCGGCGCCGCCGCCATCAGGGTCAGGGTGCCGGCGTCCGCCCCCGCCTTGCCGCCGCTCACCGGACAGTCGACCAGGTGGACCTGCCGTTCCGCCGTCATCGGCAGCACGGCCCGCATCTCGTCCGGGGTGATGGTGGCCGTCACGATGATGGTCGCGCCCGGCCTCAGCTCCTCAAGCAACTCCGCCGCCACTGCTTGCACCTGCGCGCCGTTGAGCACCATGACGAACACCGCATCGCACCGCGCCCCGACCGCCCGGACCGACGCGGCGCCGCTGCCACCCAGCTCCTCCAGCGCGGCAAGGCGCTCCGTCCGCAGGTCGAAGCCGGTGACCGGATACCCCGCCTCGATCAGATTGGCGGCCAGGCCGATCCCCATGTCGCCGACGCCGACCAATCCCACCGGTCGCATGGCCGGACTCTACCCGAGATGCACAGCGCTGGTCGTGATGACATGCACCGGACTCGTGGGTTGTAGTGGTGGTCTTATGCCGACGGTCTCCGTCGGCGGGGATGAAATGACGATCGCGCCACCGACTGCTAACCGCGCACCCGTGGTCGTACAAGCATTCGCGGACAGCGGCACCGCAACGATTACGCTCACTGCGAAGGATCCTGGCGGCCTCACCGCCAGCCACGGTTTCAGCGTGACGGTGACTGACCGGCGCGACCATTCCGATACTCCGTCGGGCGCCACTGTCATTGCGCTGAGTGCGAATTTCCAGGGACGAATCGATTCTCCGAACGATGTGGATTACTTCCGACTGCGGGTCGATTCGCCGGGCACGCTCACCATCCGGACAACCGGAAACGCAGCCCCGGACATCGCGGTCTTCGATGGCGCAGGAATCGAGGTGCCAGGAGTTTCCGGAAGCTGGGTCGGCAATATCACGCAGGACATCCTCGACAGCGGGAACGATCTGCTCGTCAGGTTCTCCGGAGGCAATGTGGGCGGGGACTACACGGGAAGCGCCATGCTCGAGCAAACGTCGCCTCCTGCCATGCCGGACCTGGTGGTGTCGAAGCCGGGGCGCGATCGGCCCGCTCATGCCGGCCGGCACCAGCAACCAGTCCATAGAGTTGACCGCGCCTACGACACTCGGCGACTACCAAGGCGCCTACTTCTACGGCGCGTACGTGGATTCGGTGTCGAATGAGTCGGATACGACGGACAACTGATCCAGCTCGGTGCAGGTCGACGTCGAGTAGCCTATCGACGGACGCGACGATCACGTCTCAGACCCTCCCACCTCCGCTGGCTCACCCGTCTCCCCCGGCACCGCCCTCGCTGGCACGTGTTTAGCCAGGTCAAGTTCGAGTCAGGTTAAGCCACGAGCTGCTAGCGGGCCGCCAGGTCGTCTCTCAGTTCAGTGGCGTCCACCCGTCCCTTGGTGCGGCTGACGCCCACCACGAACAGTTCCAGGTCGGCGCTGCCGTGATTGAAGATGCCGTGGGCGCCGCCGAGGCGGTTGGGAATCACGTCGCCCCGGGCCACTTCGTCGGTCTCGTCATCCACGGTCACCCGTCCGCCCCCGTGCATGATGATGTACGCCTCCTGCACACCGTCGTGCCGGTGGTAGCCGACGGAAGTGCCCGGCGGCAGCAGCAGATGGTTCAGGTACTCGAAGTTGGTCGAGAAGTCGCGCGTGCCCCACACCTCGCGGAACCCGACCTCGCCCTTGCCGCCGTGGCAGCACACCGGTGCCAGGAGGGCGCGGTCGAGGCGCCCCACCGGTAGCCGATCGGTCGATTCCAGTTGCACCCCCACGCGGGTGTCGCCGTAGTCCTCGGAGCTCGGCTCGCGGCTCGAGTCGAAGCAATGGAAGTTGAAGAACAATGTGTCCTGGTCGGTGTGGTTGTAGATGCCGTGAGACTCGCCGGAGCGCAGCGGCACCGCAGCGCCGCCTACCACCTCGGCGGTCCGCCCGTTGTGGGTGAACTGCATCGCGTTGTCGACGCTGATGAAGATCTCCTCGGCATTGGTGTGGGTGTGATGGCCGATGCCGCTGCCGGGCGGAAAGATCACGGAGTCAATGAAGTGCCACGGCCACTCCAGGTCGTTGTCATGGTCGAAGCACCTTTTGAAGTAGCTCGCCGCGACGCCGTCGTGACTGACGCCGAGCACCATCTCTTCACGCCGGACGTGGACTATCCGCATCGGTTACTCCTCCTCGTCGAAGTAGGCCAGCCGGTCGCCTTCCGCGGCCCACAGCTCGTCGAACAGCTCACGGATCCGCGCCTCGACCTGCACCGAGCCGTTGAAGGTCGTCGAAAAGATCGGTAGAGTCTCACCCACGGCGTGTCCCGTCCTTTGCGGCAGTCTTGGCCTAACACCTTGACTCTACTGCAAATCGGCGGACGCGCCTACTTTTTCTCCACTCCTACGCGAATTAGCCGGGTTAAACTGAGACACTACCCGTACGAACGCTCAGGAGAGGAACGTAGTGGAAAAGGAAGTCGTCGAGATTCCCGTACTGTCGGACGCGCCGCGCAGGCTGGGCGTCCCGCTGTCGGTCTGCGTGCGCGCCGGCGGATTCATCTTCGTCTCGGGTCTGCCGCCGATCGACCTGAGCACGGGAGAAATGATCCAGGGCGACATCGCGGCCCAGACCGAACAGGTGCTTGTGAACATCAAGCACACGCTGGAAAGCGCGGGGTCCTCCCTCGACCGCGTGGTGAAGTGTCAGATCTTCGTCACCAACTCGGCCTACTACCGGATCGTGAACGAGATCTACGGGCGCTACTTCCCGCACGACCCGCCGGCCAGGACCTTCGTTGCGATGGCGTCGTGGCCGTTGGAGTTCGACATCGAGATGGAGTGCATCGCGCTCGCCTGAGCGCTTCGGCTACGACTCCGCGAACGGGAAGGTGCCGGCGTAGCCGAGCGCGTCCAGCGTCAGGTCCGGGGTGCTGACGAACCGGACTTCGGGGTGCATCGGGTTCTGGTGGTAGTGCAGCACCAGGTTGGCGCGGATGTCGTCCTCCGGGTCGTCCCCGAACTTGGCGCCCTGGTGCGGTATGTGGCTGAAGAACACGACCGCGTCGCCGGCCATCGGATAGAGGTGCTCCTGCGGCTGCTCGTCACACCACCTCTGAAAGCGGTTGCCGCGATCCTCGGTGTAGCGGACGTGCGGCAGGATGTCGTCGGGAATCCGCCGGTCGACGTAGCCGGTGAGGAACGTCAGCCGCCCGCGCTCCGGCGTGTTGTCGGTCAGGTAGAAGGTGCTGTTCATGCACAGCGCGCGCAGCGGCCGCCCCGCCTCCGACCGGTGCTCCTGATACTGGTAGTCGGTGAAGTCCATGTGCCACTCCTGCAGGTAGGCGCGCGGATTCATGTGCGCGCGCAGCGAGCGGAGCTGGCATTGCTTGCCGAGGATGGCCCTGAGGTATGGCGCGACGCTCGGGTGGCCGACCAGCAGCCGCGAGCGCTCCGGCGCGATCTTCAGCAGGCTCTCGAACGCGACGTTGCCGACCGAGTTGTCGATCTCGTTCAGGCCGCGGCGGTGCAGGTCGTAGAGCGTCTCCTTCCACCACGCCACGTCTTCGGCATCGAGCGCGCCCGGCACGAGCAGGAAGCCGTCCCGCTCCAGATCCGCCAGTCTCGCCGGCGCTTCTCCGTCCACCATCGTCTGTTCTCTCCAGGCTCACTGTCGCGCAGACCGGACTGAGCTGCAACGGCCCCCGCCGTGTCCGGGGTCAGTCCGGGGACCACGTCGTGGCATGTACGCCCTGCTCACCGGCCCCCGCCCACAGCGTCAGGATGCGGCCGTCGCGGAGCACCACCGAGCTGGTCCGCGCATCGATCGCGTGGTAGGCCAGGACATAGGCGTCCGGCTCCCACGTGCGCCCGCCATCGGCGCTCACGATCGCTCGCGGGCCGCCGCAGGCGTCCTTGTGGTCGTACGTCAGCACCACCCGGCCATCGGGCAACAGCACGCCGTCCGCCGACACCATGTGGATCCGCGTGACCAGCTCCGGCGTGGTCCAGTTGTCGCCTCGGTCGCGCGAGAACATGACCGCCTCGTTCTTGTATCTGCCTTCACCGCACAGATTGCGCGAGGGGAACGGCCAGCCTTCCGGCGAAGCGCCGGAAGCGGGCGCGCCGAAGTAATCGTCCCTCGCCGCGGGGCGCTGGTACCGGGTGGCGCAGAGCAGCTCGCCGGACGGAAGCTCCAGGAAGTTCGATTCGGTGCTGCCGGGGGGCAACACCGTCCAATCGTCCCAGGTCCGGCCGTCGTCATGCGAGCGCAGCATCACGTCTCCGCGATAGCCGGCCTGCCGCGACGGTTCGATCGACGCGGTGCCGCAGCCCATCACGACCGTACCGTCGGACAGCTCGGTGATGCGGCTGCCGTCGCCGTTGCCGCCGTAGCGCATCGGCCCCGGCCGGAGCGGCCCGGCCGTCCACGTCCGTCCCTCGTCTTCGCTGCGCGCGATGTTGGTCTGCCGAACGCTGGGCACGCCGTTCGCCGGGTCCGCCGGCCGCAGCAGCGTCGAATACCCCATCAGAAGAGTCCCGTGGGACGTGACCCCGAAGGCGAACGTGGTCGCCCGGTTCCCCGGCCGCGTGACCTCGGCCATCTTCTTCCAGGTACGTCCCTCGTCGGTGGAACGACGGATCGCGGAGGTGCGGCTGGCGAATACCAGGCTGCCGTCGGGATGGCGGCAGACGACCAGGCCCTTGGTGCCGGTGCCGGCGAAGAACCGCTGCTCAGCGGTCCGCCGCCGGAACACGATCATCTCGTAGTCCTCGATGAAGTCGCCGCCCTCGAACCGGTCGTCGGGCCGCATGCGGACCAGACCGTTGTCCAGATAACCGCGCGAGTCGACGCGGTGCGACGACAGGTTGGGATAGACGAGAGGCGGCCGCCGCAAGCCCTCGGGAGTCCAGCGCACCACCACGATGGCCGGCCCGTGGCTCGACTCGTCCATGCGCCGGCCGTCCATCGGAGCCATGGCCGGCGGGATGGCCGCGCCCCGGTCGTAGGCGGAGACGATGGTCCCGCCGTCCAGCGCCACGCTGACCGCGCCGGCGCCGGGATGGCAGCGCAACGGACGCGGCTGCTGGGTGTTGGTGGCTGCGCGGGCATGCCCCAGCACGAACACCTCGTCACCCCAGGTGTCGCCGCCATCCGCGCTGATCGCGGCCCGAGCCCCATAGGGGTAGCTGGGCTCGGCGTAGGTCAGCAGCAACCGTCCATCCGGCAACGCTATCCGCCCGCCCCGTTCGCGACCGCTGTCAGGCTCATCCGGCCCGGCGCCTGCCGGAATCTGGACGCCGGCGTCCCAGGTGCTCCCACCATCGGATGACCCATAGGCCGTCGCTCCGACCCGCAGCGACAGCGACCCTCCCGGCGGCGCCTCGAACCGCGCCGGAAGCGCAAGGGCCTCGGCTCCGGATGCGATCCGGCCTCCGGCCTGCCATGTCTCCCCGAAGTCGCCCGACGACAGGATGGTGATGGTTCCCTCGTGATGGAGCGCGGCCAGGACGGAGTCAGGCGCCAGATCCGCGAGAGTCAGGATGTGGCCGTTGGACCACTCACGTTCGCAGAGAGACTCAAGTCGCTCCCAGGTCACGCCGCCGTTGGTGCTGCGCGCCAGCGACCCGGCGCGCCCGCAGAGGAGCAGCTTCGCTCCGTGCCCGCAGAGGATTGGTGCCGTGTCACCGGGCAGGACTTCCTGCCGTTCCACGCGGATGCGGCGGTAGCGCAGGATCTCCCGGTCCGAGTGATCGGCGGCCGGGTGGTCAGCGACCGAGTCGTCGTCGAGTACCCGAGCCTCTACAGCCATGGCATCACCTCGATGCCTACGATGGGCGTATCCGTACAGGCGTGTCATGGTGTGGAAGGAACACCATGACGGCACACGGCACGCGGATCTCCCGTATCGGCAGCGAGCGCGCGATCGGCGGCAACAACATCGTCACCCGTGACGGTGTCTGCCACGTCGTGTGGCAGGACGTCAGCCGGGACGGCTACCTCAACCGCGTCCGCTCCTACCTCCACGACACCGGCCGGTGGACGGAGCCGGTGACCCTCAACGTCGGTGTCGACAACCACGCGCGGCCGGTCATCACCGTCGACCACGACGGACGGCTGCACGTCGTCCTCAGCGGCCACGGCACGCCGGTCACCTACCGCTGCTCGGCCGGCGTCAACGACTCCTCGGAGTGGACGCCGGAGCAGCCCGCCGGCTCCGGCACCTACCCCATCCTGGTGTGCGGCCCGGACAACACGCTGTTCCTGACGATGCGCCCGGACCGGCCCTTCGGCGCGGACCTGTTCATCAAGGAGCCGGGCGAGCCGTGGCGGCGCCAAGCCCGCCTGATCCGCAGGACGGAGCAGTATCTGGACGGGTATGCGGCCTACCACAGCCACCTGGCAATCGGCCGCGACGGCGCCCTGCACTTCGTGTGCTACTTCTACGAGGGCTTGGGCCGAACCGAGCAGCGCGGGCTCCATCAAGCCCTGTGCTACATGCGCAGCCCCGACCGCGGACGTACCTGGCAGCGGGCGGACGGCACGCCGGTAGCCATTCCGGCGCAACCCGAGGCCATGGACGTCCTGTACCGGACCACCGGCGGGCGCCACGAGCCGATGCCGCCCCCGGAAGTGAGCTGCCTGGGGCTGATGGTCGCCGACGATGGCGAGGTCGTCATGCTGTGCATGTCGGGCGAGGTGCGCCCGGGACAGCTCCTGCTGCACGCGTTCGGCCGCGGCGGCTGGGACCGCCGGGAGGTGGCCGCTCCGGAGCAGGCCTGGCCGGACATGCGGCCGGTCACCGGCCGGCTCGGCATGCGGGCCGACGGCAGCCTCTACGCCCTGATGCAGCTCAAGCCGGGATCCCAAGGCCCCGGGGGGAAACCGACCCGCGACCGCGACACCATCGACGATCGGACCGTGTGGCTGGTGTCCGACCGTGCCCGCGAGCGATTCCGGGTCTACCCTGAACTGGAGCCCGGCACGGTGGCCAACGGGCCCGCCCCGGAATGTTCCCTGGGCGCAAACGTGGTGCCCGCCGGCGAGTTGCCTGCCTACACCTGGTTCGACGGCTCCTCGGGATACCCCCGCGGCCAGCTGCGCTACTTCGAGGACGTCCAGGACTACATCAGGACCGGCGACTTGGTCACCAACAACGTCTACTGGGTAGCTCCGCGCCCCCAGCCGTCGTGAGGTGAGATCTCCCGCTACCTGAGCTCGCCGCGGACGATCTCCGCGGCCGTCACGTCCAGCCCGGCGCGCTCCTGGTCGGCCACGGCCAGCCGGGGGCATCGTCCTGGCTCTCCGCGAGCACGTCCGGATCCGGTATGGAGTCAGACGCAGCCGGCGTACGCGCGCCCCGCGACCAGGTCGTACTCCGGCTGCGGCGCCGACCCGATGTAGCGCGACCGGGCGCTCATGTACGCCACCGTCAGGCCGATGCGCCGGTCGGGGCTGGTGTTGGCGTCGGTGCGGTGCAGCGCCAGGCTGTGGTGGAACGAGCAGCCCCCCGCCTTCAGCGGGACGGCCACCTCGCGTGCGTAGTCCACCTTGGCGTCCTCGACGCGGAAGTCCTCCAGGCGCTTGTGCTCGATCACGCCCAGCTTGTGGGATCCGGGGATGAAGCGCATGCAGCCGTTGTCCTCGGTCGCGTCGTCGAGGGCCATCCAGCAGATCACGAGGTTGGGCGGATCGATGTTCGTCCAGTAAGCCGAATCCTGGTGTGGGGGCTTGGCGGACCCGACGCGGGGCGGCTTGCACAGGGTCTGGTCGACGTAGACCTTCACATCGGGGCCGATCAGGCCGTGTACGACGTCCAGGATCGCCGGATGGCGGGCGTATTCCTTGAACAGCTCGTCGCAGCGCGTGAGGTTCCAGATCTTGCGCACGTTGTTGAACCGCACGGGGTCCGCGGGCAACCGGCCGTCCTCGACCTGCGGCTCGATCTGCACGTGCTCGGCCGGGAACGGCACGAGGCCGTTGCCGATGTCCTCCAGGCGCTGGTGCAGGGCCTTGACCTCCAGGGGCGTCAACACGCTCTCCCGGAACAGAAACCCCTGATCCTCGAACCGCTCGATCTCATCGTGGCTCAGTGGCACGGATGACCTCCTGTCGATTGCGCCGGGTGACTCATGATCTTCCGGTTGCGAGCAAGGCCGTCAAGCTCCCACGGTTCTTCGGACCAGCGCGGCGCGCTGTTCGGCGGCCTCGTCCGGACACGGCCAGTCCGTGAACGGCGCGTCCTCGAACCGGCAGGGGCCGTCGGCCATGCGCGGGTCGCCCTGTTCGCGCAGGACCGCATGCATCCGTTCGGCCAGCGCCCGCTTCTGCGTCGCGTGCGCGGGATCGCCGGCCAGGTTCCGCATGTGGTTCGGGTCGTTGCGCACGTCGTAGAGCTCTTCTGCAGGCCGCTTGCCGAAGCCCAGGGCGTACATGTCGCGGACCCCCTCGGCCGCGCGGTTCTCGATCATCCACGCCTTGGTCGGACTCGCGTCCAGGTCGGCATACGCCACGCGGGTGTCGTGCTCCAGGGCCGCGCGCGGCGGCGCCTCCGCGGACGGATCGTCCAATCCGCGGGGGTCGCCCATCGGCCATCGCTCCGGGGCGAAATTCCTGATGTAGAGGAAGTCGTGCGTGCGGATCGAGCGGTGCGGATAGGGAAGATTCCTGTCCCGCGCGGTTGCCACGTGCCGCTCCCGTCCGGTGATCGCGAACGTGCGCTCCGGGTTGACCTGCCCGGAGCGGTTCGAGCCCAGGATGTCCATCAGGCTGCGAGCGGGCATGCCGGCCGGCTGCTCCCCGCCCGCCACCTCCAGGAAGGTCGGTGCGACGTCCATGAGGTTGACCATGTCGTCCGCCACCCGGCCGCCCGGGATCGTCCCCGGCAGCCGCGCGGCGAGCGCCACCTCGCAGCCGATGTCGTACAGGTTGCACTTCCCCCGCGGGACGCCCGGGATCCCGTGGTCGCCGGAGACCACGACCAGCGTGTCGTCGAGCTCGCCCATCTCCTCCAGCATGCCGAGCAGCACCCCGAGTCCACGGTCCACGGCCATGCACTCGCCGAGGTAGTCGCAGACGTCCTCGCGCACGTCGTGCACGTCGGGCAGGAACGCCGGCAGGCGGCCGGTCAACGCGTCGGGGTCGAGCCCCCACAGCGCCTTGCCCGAGCCCTTCTGCCACTCGCGATGAGTGTTGGTCGGTCCCCACCAGTAACAGAACGGCTGACCGGACTCCCGGTCCGCCAGAAAGCTCCGGAAGTTGCCGCGCACCTCGTCACACAGCCGCTGCCTGGCCGGCTCCACCCCACCGGCCTCCCCGGCCCACTCGGTGGCCCGGAACGAGAACTGGTTGAAGTCGTTGCCGCAGTCCTGGTAGCGCGTCCCCGTCCCGCCGTACGGATCGTCCTGCGGTGTGCCCGGCGACCAGACCTTGTAGGAGAAGCCGATATGGTATCCGGCGTCCCGCAGAAGGAATGGGTACGAGGGGATGGCACGGTCCCAGACCGCGCCCTGCAGGATGGCACCCAACCCGGTCTGCCAGAAGTAGCGTCCGGACAGGATCGAGCTCCGGCACGGCGTGCAACTCGGCGCCGGCACCAGCGCGTTGGTGAACAGCACACCTTCGCCGGCGACGCGGTCGAAGTGCGAGGTGTCGATCAGCGCGCTGAGCGACCGCTGGCCGTGGTGTGCGGCGTACGCGCTCGCGTAGCGGCCCCAGTCGTCGGCGAAGGCGAACAGGATGTTCGGTCGTCTCATGCCGGGCCCAGGATGGCGCGAACCGCGGGATTGCTCTACTCGCTCCCGGTCGCAGCCGTGTAGAGTCGGCTCATGGCCCCCGTGGAGATGCGTTGATGGACTTCGAGCGCGTCCTCCGTGACTTGGCGTTCGACTTCGCCGAGCGCGAGGTTCGCTACGCGCTGATCGGCGGGTTCGCGCTCGGGGCGCTGGGAGTTCCGCGGGCCACGATGGACCTCGATTTCCTGGTGGCACGGGACGCGCTTCCGGTGGTGGACGAAATCATGGCACTCCGGCAGTACCGCCTGCGGTACCGAAGCGAGAACGTGTCCCAGTTCGAGTCCGACCATGCGCCCATGGGTAATGTCGACTTCCTGCACGCCTTTCGCGAGATCTCGACGGCGATGCTGGAGCGAGCCCCGGAGGTGAGCGTGTTCGACGGAAGCCTGCGCTTGCGTACGCTGCGTCCGGAAGACATCGTCGGCTTGAAAGTGCAAGCTCTCGCAAACGATCCAGGGCGAGAGCGTCGGGACCTCGCCGACATCGATCGGTTGGCCGAGCACTTCGCCGCCGAAATGGACTGGGAACGAATCCGCGAGTACTTCGCTCTGTTCGACAAGTTGGAGCTCTACGATGAAATCCGAGACGCCCATGGCCCCGTTGACCCCTGCTGAGAAGAGCGAGTTCCTGGCGCTCGCCCGGTCGACAGCGCTGCGGGAAGATCTGCGTTCCATCGCGCACAAGCACAGCGTCGACGTCGACGGCTACATCGCCTTCGCCACGACCGTGGCCCGACTGTCCAACCACGCCCGCCGCCCCTTCCGCCCGATTCGCGGCAGCAACTTCAAGCTCTAGACTCCTGGACACCGTCTGGCGTCCGCACGCCTTGCCGTCTCACCATCAAGACGTCATGCTGTCAACGTGAGCAAGGCGACCGTATACCTGGACGACGACCTTCACCGGGCCCTGCGGCTGAAGTCCGCCGAGACGCGAGAGTCCATGTCCGACTTGGTGAACGAGGCTCTGCGCGTCCTCCTGGCGGAGGATCTGGAAGACCTTTCCGACTGGCATGAACGCCGATCGGAACGCCCGGTGGGCTATGAGGAGTTCCTGAAGCAACTTGAAGCCGACGGCGCAATTTGAGATTCGCTTCGTGCCGTCGGTCCGAAAGGACCTCCGCGGCATCCCGAAGCCGACCGTCAAGCGCATTCTGCAGGCGATCGACCGACTAGCGACGAATCCTCGGCCACGGGAATGCAAGAAGCTGACCGGCCACGCTCTCTTTCGGATCCGGGTCGGGGTCTACCGAGTGATCTATGAGATCCGCGGTGACGAACTCGTCGTCATCGTCGTCAAGGTCGGCCATCGTCGCGGCGTGTACGACTGACTCGCCAGCTACTCGCCGCCGTCGTAGTTGATGAGGAATTCGATGCCGGTGATCAACAGCGGGTCGGCGTCCTCGCGGCGCTTCGTCACCGTGATCGTCAACTCGTTCCGACCCATGCGCAGCAGGTCCGGCGGCTCCTGCGCGGCACCCTCCTCGACGCTCGCCGAACCGTCCACCGTCACGGTGTGGCGCTTGTTCAGCCGGGCCAGCGCCGCAGCGTCGCCGATCTCCCGGAGCGCCTGCAACTCCCCATGGCTGTACGGCTTGCCCAATCCGTGCAGGCGCTGGCAGTCGTAGTTGAACAGGTACGTGCAGGCCGCCCCCTGGGAGAAGTAGGCCATGGCGCCCGCGCGCAGCATCTCCGGGGTGGCGTTGCACCACAGGCCGGTGTCGTGGTCCGGCAGGATGCCGTAGCCGTAGACGAACCCGACCCGACCCGACCCGACCAGCCCGCCCGCGACGCGCGTCGGCGCTGAATCGGAGGTCCGCGCCAGGGCCACCATGCCGGCCACGTCGGCCTCGGCATCCATGCGCCCCGCCCACATCGGGATGAGCAGGTCGGCCAGCCCCTCGGCAGCCCACGTGCGGACGTCGAGGCCGGAGCTTTCGCATTCGGCGATGTCGCCCCACGCGCATGGCCAGGGTGAGGCCGGCCTTTCGCCCGTCGCTGTTGAAGACGATGCGAGGCGCGCGGCGCGCCGTGGCGCGTGCGGAGGTCCTCATGCCGGAGCGGAGGGTACCCGTGACCGGACCGTTTGCGAAGCCCGACCTCCTGTTGCACGATCGTGGCGCAACCAATGAGCAGCCCTTGGGTCCTTCCCTGCCCGTACGCGTGGGACGCCCTTCCGCTGCCTGTCAATGGCAATCGAAAATTGCGCACTTTCTCCAGATCCGGGTGGTCGGCGGTGTTGACCTCGTCCTGGGGCTCGGAGAGGGCTCTGGGGTAGGGCGGCGGGAGCGCAGCGAGAGCCCTGCCCCAGAGCGTGCCCCCCACCCATGGCCCGCCACCAGTCACTGGGTTGTCCCGGGAGAGTCGCCGTGATCCTGAGAGCGCTCCTTGGATCGCCAGAGTCCCTGGTGCGCGCGCATCCGGTAGCTGTTGCCGCGGCCCGGGCTCGTCGCTGTTCCCCTGCGAAGGGGTACCGCCGTGGTCAGCAGCAGAGAAGATGCCGATCGATTCGGTGCAGACCGCCGTCATCGCCACCGAACGAGCGCGCGCCGGCGCCGACGAGCCGGCCATGTCGGTCGCCATCGGTTCCGAGTCGGCCTTCGCGGTCGGCTGGTCGTACTGGCCCTGCACCGACCTGGACCTGGCCTTCCCGGAGATCACCGCGTCGCCGGCCGGGTCGGCAACCGTGCACGGATCGATCCACTTCGCTCGTTGCACCGCCGGCGAGCTGCTGTCGGTCCTTCCTGCCCTGGGCTCATAGCCGTTGCAGAGCGTCTTCAGACCTGACCGCGATGGCAACACGTTGACTCGCGCAACTTCGTCGCCATCGCGCCCGCATATCGTCGTGGTTGCCCCGCGGTGATTCTCATGATGGACGCCTGGCGTCAGCGCCCGCGTACGTTCCTCCAGATGCGGCGCAGCGCCGGCGCGTTGTACGACCTGCGACTGCCGCCGTCACATCGGCTGGAAGCGTTGCACGGTGACCGCAGCGGGCAGTTCAGTATCCGTATCAACCACCAGTGGCGGGTGTGCTTCGTCTGGACCGACCATGGCGCGACGGAAATCGAGATCACCGACTATCATTAGGGGGAGTCACAGGAGTCACGATGGCGAGCATTGAACCGATTCATCCCGGTGAACACTTGGCAGAAATCCTCGACGAGTTGAGCGTGACCGAATACCGACTGGCGAAGACCATCGGCACGCCGCCGAGACGCATCAACGAAATCGTCCACGGACGCCGCTCCATATCGGCGGACACCGCGCTACGACTCGGCAAGGCCCTTGGCATGACCCCTGAGTCCTGGCTGAATCTGCAAGCGTTGTACGACCTCGATGTCGCGCGATCTGCAATCGACGTCAACGCAATCGAACCGCTCGTGGCGGCGGGTTGAAGACGCGGCGCCATGCTCGGGGAGGCTGAAGGAACGAACACGCACAAGAGCATCGAGGTCGGACTCGCCGGCACAGGGACGTTGCGCTCCGGCACCGAGCCGCTGACCTTTGGTGTGCCGTTCGCGGATGGTGCGCTCGAGCGGTCACAGGCGATTCGCGTGGCCGGCCCTGACGGCCGCCCGATTTCCGCCCAGACCGACTGCCTGACGACGTGGCGGAAGGACGGGCGGCACGTGAAGTGGCTGCTGGTCGACGTTCAGACCGACGGCGGTCTCGATCCCGGCGCCGCGCTCTCGATCGAGTACCCGTGCGCCGCCGATCCGGCGGACGACGACGCGGGGCCGTGCATCGACGTCGCCGAGTCGGACGGCCTGCTGTCGATCGACACCGGGACACTGCGGATGGACTTCCGGCGTTCCTTCGACGCGCCGCGGCAGCGCGCGACGCCGGCCGTCATCACGCGCTGCCGGGTCAAGGCCGGGGACGGCTGGCACGACGTGCTGCGCGGCGACGGCCCCGTGGTCTACATGAACGATGCGCACGGCACCCGCTACGACTCGCTGTCCTCCGGCTTCGCGCCCGAGGTCGTGCTGGAAGAGGCCGGGCCGCTGCGCGCCTGCGTGCTCATCAAGGGACTCCTTGCCTCCGCGGCCGGGATCCGCTTTTGCCCCTACCAGCTCCGCGTGCACCTGTACGCCGGCAGGGCCGACGTGCGGATCTTCCACACGTTCGTCTTCGACCAGGATCCCAGGCGTGTGGAGCTGTCGGCGGTCGGCATCGACCTGCCGCTCGCGCTCGGCGAGCCGCTGCGCGCGGCAGCCGGCAGCGACGGCAGCGACCGCGCCCATTGGTGTGAGAACTGGGAGACCCTGGCCGTGCTGCAGGACGACGACCGGCGCTACGCCGTCGAGCGCGACGGCCGCCCGTTCGGCGCCGGCACACGCATGCCGGGCTGGGTGTCGCTTTCGGGCTCGCGGGCGAGCGCGGCGGTGGCGGTCCGCGACGGATGGCAGGAGTTCCCGAAGGGATTCGCGCTCGGCGAGCACGGCATCGACGTCGGCATCTGGCCGGCGGCGTGCGGCCGGACCTTGGCGTTCTCCACGCCGTACGAGGAGACGGCCGTCCGTTTCGCGGGGATGGAGAAGTCCAGCGCCACCCGCGATGAGGCCGAGGTCATCGAGATCCTGGCCCGGCACCCCACGGCGCCGCTCAATCTCAAGAGCTTCAACATTCGCAGCCTGGAGGAGGCGCGCTGGGTCGAGGAGATGGTCGAGAAGCACGCGCCGGGCCGGACCATCAGCTACAACGACACCAACACCCAGAACGGCGTGGGCGCCGCGAAGACCACGGAGATCGTCATCCGCTTCTCGGCAGAGCCCATCGGCGACGAGACGGCGCAGGCGTTCTGCGACACCGTCCAGGAACCGCTCCGCGCCGTCGTCGACCCGGCGTACGTATGCGCCACCGGCGCCGTCGATCACTTCCACCACGCCGGCGACCCGCGCATGGCCGCGCCCGATTCCGACCTGGACGACTACTTCGATCCCATCGTGGTCGATCCGGTCGAGCGCTGCCGCCTGTACGGCATGATGCGCTTCGGCAACATGGTCTGCGTCCACTCCTCGGCGGTGGGCTGGGTGTACCTGCTCTACAAGGACTCGGATCCGGCGAAGGCGCTCCGCTACGTCGGCCCCTACAACAACGAGGCCAACGACCAGATCATGGGCGTGTGGGGCCAGTACCTCCGGACGGGCAACCCGCGCTACCTGCGGGTCGCCGAGCGCTACTCGCGCGCGGTGGCCGACACCGCCTTCGTGCACGCCTTCCCCGGACATCTGGAACGGGTCGGGGTCATGCACTACCACAACGCGCATCTGTGGAGCGGCGGGTACAGCCCCTCGCACTCCATCCTCTCCGGCATCCTCACCGACTACTACCTGACCGGGAACCGCCGCCTGCTGGAGGTGGCGCGTGAGGCCGGCGACCGCATCGTCCGGCTGCAGGAGCCGGCCGGCATTCTGTCGTGCCGGCACGTGGGCCTGCACCGGGAGTTCACCGGCCCGCTGTCCATGCTGCTCGACGTCTACCAGGCGACGTGGGACGAGAAGTACGGCGTGCTCGCGGAGCGCTCGCTCAACTGGCTGCTGCGCGTGGTGCGCGAGCCGGGAATGCTGCCCAACGGCATCGGCACCGGTGGAGAGCGCGGCGACGAGGCGATGGTCAGCCCCGACCACTTCCCGGAGGTGGCCTGGGGCAACAAGTACCACCTCTACGCGCCGGCGCTGCGCTGCTTCCCGTCCCGGGCGCTCAAGGAGTTCCTGATCGCCGAGTCCGACTACTGGGTGTGGCGGAGCCCGAAGTCGCTGTTCAACTACGCCTGCAGCACCGTCTGCTTCGGCTACGACCTGACACGCCGTCCGGAGCACGCCTACTACGCCGCCCACCTGCTGCGCACTCACCTGCGAGAGGCGGCGGACGACATCCGTGAGGAGCGGGACTACGACTTCTCGCTCATGCGGCTGTCGGGTTTCGTCCCGCGCCTGATGCGCATCGTCGCCAGCGAGATGGACCGCGACCCGGACGGGTTCGAGGCGGGTCTCGCCGCCTGGGTTGCGAAGCGGAAGTCGATGCCCGACCGGCCGGAGATCGAGCGCCCCGACCGCGCCGAGCCGGTGAGCCGCGGCGTGCTCCGCACCGATCCCCACCCGGCCGGGTAACCGCCGCAATCGCGGAGGGCAAGGATGCAACCGACCGAACTGGAAGAGTACCTCTTCGATCTGCGCGGCTATATCGTGCTCGAGCACGCCGTCGATGCCGATCATCTCGCCGAGATCAACGCGATCGTGGACACCTATCGCGACATCGAGCCCGACGGCTGGCGGGGATGGGTTCACCGCGCCGACGTCGACGGCTTGCGGCACCTGCACAACATCTTCGAGATGGGCGAGCCCCTCGAACGGCTGATCGACCATCCCTCCTGGATCGATCACCTGCGGCGCTTCGTGGGCGGGGACGACGGCCTGTACATCGACGAGTCGTTCATCGACATCCGGGATCGGGGCGGCGCCACGCGCATGCATTCGGGCGCGCACAAGAGGCGTATCCGCACGCAGTTCCGTTTTCACAACAACGAATTTCGCTGTGGGCAGATCAACGTCCTGCTCGCGCTCCGCGATGTCGGCGACGGCGATGGGGCGACGATGGCGATCCCCGGCTCGCACAAGTCCAATCTGCTTCATCCCGCGTTCAACGATCCGGAAGCCACCGGCAGCGATCACTCGCTCGACCGCGTCGAGGCGGCGGTTCAGATTCAACTCGCCGCGGGGGACGCCATCTTCTTCGTGGACTGCATGGCGCACGGTTCCGCGGAGCGCACGCGCCCGGGCGAGCGCCGCATCGCCATCATTCGCTATGGTCCGAAGTGGGGCAGCGACCGCTACGGCTATCAGCCGTCGCCCGAGCTGATCGCCCGTCTGACGCCCGAGCGGCGCGGGATCGTACAGCCCCTGCCGCCCAAGCTGCCGCCCGGCGCGCAGCGCGCACGTCCCTGAGTGCTCCCGTGATCGATGATCGCCTGGTCCGGGCCGCCGGCACCGCCGGGGAGCGCGGCGCGTCGATCGGTGCTGCCGCCGGCGAGCGTATTCGAGCCCTGCTGGAAGCTCAGGACCGGGAACACCGGGACCGGGACGGGCTTACCCTGCGCGGCTGGTTGCCGGCAGCACGCCGCTTCGAGCCGCTGATTCGCGAGCACGCGCCGGTGACGGCCGAGGAGATAGCCGGCATGGCCGCCGGTGCCGGGCTCCCGGCGGACGAGCTGCTCCTGCTGGCCTGTGCCTACGAGAAGTACCTCGGGCCGGCGCCCGCGCCGGCGCCGGAGACGGACGGTCATTGCACGGCGCTCGGCGCGGCTGGCGATGCGACCGTGGCCGGAGACGTCATCTGCGGCCAAAACAACGACGAGCTGATCGCCGGCTGGCTCGGCGGCGCGGCCGACGTCATCGTCCACCACACCGCCGACGATGGGCTGCAGACGCTGCTCTACACCCATGCCGGTGTCCCGGCCTACATGGGGATGAACTCGGCGCGGCTGTGCGTCACCTGGATGTACATCGACAACGGCGAGCGCGGCGCCGGCCTGCCGACCTGCGTGTTGATCCGGGAGCTGTTGACCATGCGCAGTCTCGCGGATGCGGTCGAGTACCTGGACGGGACCCCGCACGCGGTCCCCAACGCCTTCCTGCTCGGCCACCCGCAGGGACTGCGCACCGTGGAGGTGTTTCCGCACAGCCGCATGCGCGTACGTGAAGGGACACACCTGCTGTGGCACGCCAACCACATCCTGGATGAGGAGCTCGCGTCCGCCGACCGGCAGACGTCCAACCCGAACGCCACGACCTTCAGCCGCTGCGAGCGGATGGGCGAGCTGTTGTGCGAGCACCGCGGACGCATCGACGTCGGCGCCGCGCAGCGCTTCCTGTCCGACCACGGCAGCCGCCACACGATCTGCCAACACGCGAAGCCGCAGGCCGAGGCGCCCGGCAAGACGCTGGCGAGCATGGTCTTCGAGCCGGCCGCCGGCACCATGCACCTTGCCTTCGGCAACGGCTGCGAGGAGCCCTACGCGGCGTACCGGTTCGATGGGTAAACGGCGCCCCGCCGGTGCTCAGCGAGGCTCGGCGTCCCCCCGCCGCACCAGCAGGACCTGGTCGCACACCTCGGCCGGGGGCGGCAGCACCGCCGTGCCGTCGGCGCCGGCTACCAGCGGCTCGGGCACGAGCCGCTCCGCGCCGCTGACCGGGTCGAAGTAGACCACCTCGTACGCTGCGCCCGGACGCAGGGCGCCCAGCGTCATGATGCCGTTGGCGAGCTTCCAGAGGGCGTGCATGGGAACGAACAGCACCGCCATCTCTCCTTCGATTCCGGCGGCGTACGCCCCCATCCGGTCACCCGGCTCCTGGTGCGGCTCCACCCACTCCGGATGCGGCTCGAACCGCCACCACGGCAGCCTGGCCAGGAAGCGCGCCGAGCGCCCCACCTGCCCGGCGCCGGGCAGCCCGCTCGCCTCCTGCCAGGAGCGGTCGCCGTAAGTCAGCCCGTGCGGTGACGGCCCGTACGGCCGGTCCGGCCGGTTGACCTGCCAGATGCCGTGCGCGCCGTAGGTGTGCCCCATGGCGCCGCTCATCATCGACATCCAGAACAGGTAGCGCTGCACGTCCTCAAGGCTGGAGCCGTACTCGCCTTCGTAGTTCGCCTCCGCCACCAGCAGCGGCAGGCGCGGCTTCGTTGCCCGTGCGCGCTCGATCATGTCGACGGTGTCGGCCAGCGTAGAGAAGCCCAGGTGGCCGGTCTGCAGCATCTCGAAGTCCAGGAGCGACGGATCGTCGACCTGGGCGCGCCCGGAGCGGGTCGGGTGGACCGTGAAGGGCCGTCCGAACGGGTCTGTCGAGCGCACCGAGCGGGCGATGTCCGACCACGCCCGGACGCGCTCGGGATTCCGGTAGCGGACGCGCTCGGCAAGCCCCAACCGCAGGTAGGCCGCGCCCTCCTCGCTCGTGTAGAACGGCATCCCCGCCTCGCCCGCCAGACACCACACCACCGGCAGGGCGCCCCAGCGGGCCACCAGGTAGCGCCAATGCTCGCGCATCGCCGCCGCGCCGGCGACGTCCGCGAAGAACCCCCAGGCGCCGACGATGCACGGCACGATGCCCGCTTCGACCAGGTGCATGATCCGCCGGTCCGCGGCATCGAAGTACGCCGGATTGATGCGGTCGAAGCCCCTGTCCCAGGGGAAGCCGGCCTCGTTGCGCCCGCGGTCGTCGAACGGCTCCATGTCCGGGTACAGGCCGGCGACGATCTGCACGACCGAGAAACCCTTGCCGACCCGGTCCGCGGTGAGCCGCTGCACGTCCTGCGGCCAGCGCAGCCGCTCGGTGAGGCCCATCCACCAGGTGTCGGCCAGCCAGAAGAACGGCGTGCCGTCGGCGTGCCGGAGGTGCGTGCGCGACGGATCGAGCTCGATCGGTCCGTGGCGGAACAACGGATTGCCCGAGGCCGACTCGACCACGCGCACCGAGCCGGTGCGGCCGTGCAGGCCGCCGTTCCCAGGGTCCGAGCACTCGGTGCGGAAGCGATGCTCGCCCGGCTCGCCCGTGGAGTAGCGCGCCCTCCACCGCCTGCCGCCGGCCCAGAACGCCGGCACGCGCAGCTCACGTCCCGCCGGCGTGGTGAAGACGAACGCCAGTTCCACCTCCCGCCACGGATTGTCGTATTGGACGGCCGAGCGAAGGCTCCACTCGGCGACGCGGTAGCGCGGGGCGGACGCGGACCCGTCGGCAGGCGGCATGACGGTATTCTATCGTGTGCGCGATGCTCATCTTCGACGGCGACTACCCGATGGGGTCCGCTTACACGTACAACGTCGACATCACCCGGCCGATCGCGGAGGTGCGCGCCACGCAGCCGGTGGGACTCGCCGGCGAGGATCCGGCCGAGACCCGCGAGCTCATCGCCTCGCTGCCCGAAATGCGGCGCGGACGCGTGTTCGCGGCCCTGATGAAGATCGGCGCGCGCATCTACCGCCCGGGTGCGCCGCTGCCCGGCCACCGCATGGCGGCGCAGGCGTACGCGGCGGTGCGCGGCTGCCTGGCCTTCTACGAGGCGCTGGCCCGCCAGGGAGAGATCCGTATCGTCGCCGACCGCGCGGTGTGGCAGGCGCACGTCTCCGAGTGGCGGCGCCATGACGAGGCCGGCTCCATCCCCGACGACCTGCCGGTGGGCTGTATCGTGGGCATGGAAGGAGCGGACGCGGTGCTCGACCCCGAGCACCTGCGCGACTGGTTCGACCTGGGGGTGCGCGTGCTGAGCCTCACCCATTACGGCGTCAGCACGTACGCGCACGGAACCGGAACCGGCACCGAGGGAGGGCTGCGTTACGGCGCCGCGGAGCTCCTGGGCTTGATGAGCAAGCTGGGGGTCATCCTCGACGTCACGCATGCGTCCGACCGGTCGGTGATGGAGGCTGCCGATCACTACGGCGGGCCGCTGTTGGCCAGCCACCAGGGATGCCGCGCCCTGGTTCCGGGCGAACGCCAGTTCTCGGACGCCATGCTGATGCGCGTCATCGAGCGCGACGGCGTGATCGGCGTGCCCATCGACACCTGGATGCTGTACCGGCCCGGCGTCGACTGGACCCGCGTCACCCGGCAGCGGCCCTACCCCAAAGACACGATTACGCTGGACGACTACGTCGACCACGTCGACCACATCTGCCAGCTCGCCGGCCACAGCCGCTGCGCGGCGATCGGCGGCGACACCGACGGCCAGGGCGGGAGCCAGGGCGCGCCGAGGGAGATCGACACGGCCGTCGACTTCCAACGCATCGGCGAGCGCCTGGCGGACCGCGGCTACGCCGACGCCGACATCCGCCTGATCATGCACGGCAACTGGATCCGGCTGTTCGCCGAATCGCTGCCAAGCGACTGAAGCTGCATGCCGGACCAGGTCCATCTTGCCCGGTTTCGTGACGGGGACCTGAACGAGGTCGTCCGGCTCTACAATGAGCTTGTCGCCGGGATTCCGTGCAACTGGCCGGTGAGCGAGGCGGAGTTCGCGGACGAGGTGATGGGGAGCGGCCGCCTTGCGAGCGTCGATCTTCCGTTCGATCCTGCCGGCCTGCTCGTGGCCTCCGTGGCGGGAGCCGCGGCCGGCTTCGTTCATTTCCACACGCTCGAGGAGTGCGGGTTGATCCGCTTTCTCACCTTTCCCGAGGGACGATCCGACGTCGGAACCGCCCTGCTGGAAGAGGCCGTCGATCGCCTGTGCCGCGCCGGCTGCACGCGCATCGAGGCGTGGCGGATGGAGCACGGGTACCCGTTCTACACGTCCATGCACGGCGGCTGCTGGGAGCAGAGCCACGTTGCCAACCTGTTCCTGGCGAACGGGTTCGAGACCTTCCATCGCGAAGTCGTGTTCCACCGGTCGCTCGACTTCGGCTGCGATCGTCCGGCCCATCCGTCCGTGCCGCGAATCGCCACGTCCGCCGAGCGGTTCGGCCACGACACCCTGCACCGCTACACGATCGCCGACGGCGAGGTCGAGGCGGCCCGCGTGTCGTGGCACCGCATGAGCGCGCTGTCGCGGCACCCGGCGGCACGGGATCACGGATACATCAACCAGGTCGGCACCGCCGCCAGTCATCGCCGGCAGGGGCTTGGCATGACCCTGATGCGGGAGATGCTCATCGACATGCGGCAGGCCGGCCTGCAGGAGGCGACGCTGCACACGATGTTTGACAACACTCCCGCGATCGGACTTTATACGCGCGCCGCCTTCCGCTACGTCGGCACGAACATCATTCTGCGCACGTCTTGCGCGCACCGCGGTACGCCGCACCAGGGAGGACGAACATGAGGACCGTTCGCTACGAGGAGATGCTCCCGCACGAGACCGTGGCCGCGCGCACGGCGAAGCCGGTGGCCTACCTGCCGCTCGGCATCCTGGAGTGGCACGGCGAGCACTGTGCGGTCGGGCTCGACGGCGTCAAGGCGCACGAGCTCTGCATCCGCGCCGCGCGGCGCGGCGGAGGGGTGTGCATGCCGGTGCAGTTCTGGGGCGAGGACCGGGAGACCAACGTCCACGACCGGAATTTCGATCCGAAGGGCAAGCTGGCCGACGCAATGGGGCTGCCGCACGGTTTCATGGCGCCCGGCCACATGAACGGCCACGTGGTCAGCTACCAGCTCCTTCTGCACCACATGCTCTACCAGATCAAGAGCCTGGGATTCAACGTGATCTTCATGCTGTACGGGCACTATCCGCTGGTGTACGACGCACAGCCGGTCGCGAAGGAGTTCATGGAGGCCAACCCCGGCATGCGCGTGTACGCCGGCATGGAGTCCGACCCGATCCGCGACGCGTTTCCGGAGAGCGAGCACGAGGAGTTCCTGCGGCCGTTCCACGACAAGCACGCCGGCAAGTGGGAGACCTCGATCCTGAAGACGCTGCGTCCGGAGCTGGTCGACCTGTCGCAGATCCCGCCCGAGCCCGGCAGCACCATCGTCTCGATCATCGATCCGGAGTGCGACATCGACGTGGCCGAGGACCCGCGCTGCGACGACCTGGACGAGTACGGCGCGAAGATCACGGCCAAGGTCATCGAGGCGATGAACATCATCTGCGACCGGCTGCTCGCCGAGCTGCAGGGAGCGGCGCCGGGCTGACCCCGGTCGAGCCGGCGCCCGGCAGGCGTCAGTCGGGATCCAGAGGGGTCACCCGGAAGCGGTAGTCGCCCGAGCTCACCTCGAAGGTGACGCCGCCGTCCTCCGGGATGGCCGCGTTGACGCCCTCCACCCGCCACGGACGGGGCGCCCGCGTCGAGCCGTGGCGCCAGACCGGCGCGCCGTGCTCGTCGATCCGGTACGCCGGCAGTCCGAGCGTGGGGACGGTGACCCGGCCGCCCCTCCCGGGAGGCAGCGTCACCTGCAAGGTGAGCGCCTCCTCGGTCCGCTCCAGACTCGCGACCACGCGCCCGTGCACGGTCCGGACCGCGCCGGAGGCTCGGGTCAGATCGCGTGTCAGCCGCGGCCTGATGCGAACCTCGGCACCCGCCCGCGGATTCGATGGGTGGTGCCACTCGATTCCCAACCCGGCGTCCGTCTCGGCCCGTGGACCGGTGCGGTCCTCCGGCCCGAGCGAGGCGATGTCGAAGCGCTCCGGCTCCGCCCACGGACCGGGCCGCCCGCCCACGTCCCAGCAGCGCACCGTCCACCAGCAGGCCTCGCCGTGGTCGAGCGGCCGCCCCTCGTAGATCACGCCGGGCGTATCCTCCTGGCCGGTCTCCACCGTGCCGGAGTCCCATCGATCCGCGCGGCCCGGGGACAGGAGCTCGCGCCGGCTGGCCACCAGCACCCGGTACGCCGACTGCCACTGGCCGCGCTGGTCCGATGCCAGGACCCAGTGGAAACGAGGACACGCGTCCTCGACGCCCGGCGTATCGTTGTATCCGCACGTCAGCTCGCCCGGGTGCACGCAGAGGCGCGCCTCGATCGGGGCGTACGGGTCGGCCGGCCGCTGCCACGGGTCCACGTAGCGGGCAAGATCGCGCAGCGCGATCACCGTGTACCCGTTGTCCGCCAGATAGTCGACGAACCGCTCGAAGAGCGCGGGCGTGGTGCTGCCGAAGGGATGATCGTCCGGCACCCCGTGCAGGCAGATCACCGCGATCCTGCCGTCGCGTGCCGTGGATACCGCCGCGCGCAAATCGTCCAGATCCATCGCCGCGCCGCCGATGCCGGCGGTCGGGATAAGCAGCGGATGGTCCTCCTCGGGGTCGTAGGCGCGACCGTTGGCGCCTTCGGCATGGTCGACATGCTCGGGCGAGCAGCAGCGGCGCGCGAACAGGTAGCCCGCGTCGTGCAGCGCCTCCACGGCCGTGCGGCAGTGATGGCCGCCCGGATAGCAGTAGGTGACCGGCTTGGGGATGCCGTGCCCGATACAGCTCTCTTCCATGTGGCGCAGGTCGCGCTCGAACTCCTCGCGCGTTTGCGTGTCCACCGCCACATGCCGCCCGTGGTGATTGCCGATCTCGAAGCCGGCGTCATCAAGCCACCTGATCTCGTCCCACTCCAGGAACCGGCTCTTGTCCTCGAACCCCAGGCCCTCGGTGATGTAGAAGGTGGCGCCGAAGCCGTGCCGGGCGAGCAGCGGGCCCACCAGCTCGACGTCGGACCTGCGGCCGTCGTCGAAGGTGAGGACGACCAGGCGATCGGGAATCGGTTGCATGGAGCCTCCGGATCAGCGTGCCTCACGGGCAGTGTGGCATGGTTCGCGCATGGCCAGAACGACGTGCCGGACGGAGAGCGCGCCGTGACGGCGGCCGATCTCCGCTGTGGCTACGCCGTCGATCCGCTCGGCATCGACGAGCCGGCGCCGCGGCTCGCCTGGAGCTGGCGGTCGGCGGCCCGCGGCGCACGGCAGACCGCGTACCAGGTCCTGGTTGCCCTCGCACCCGGCCGGCTGATGCCGGGCGCCGCGGACCTGTGGGACTCCGGCCGGGCGGAAGGCGGCCGCGCGGCCGTGAGCTACGGCGGCGCGCCGCTGCCCTCCGCCACACGCTGCTTCTGGAGCGTGCGCGGCTGGGACGAGCGCGATCAGGCCACCGCCTTCAGCGCTCCGGCCACCTTCGAGACGGGACTGCTGACGCCCGACGAGTGGCGCGGGCGCTGGATCGCCGGGCCGGAGAGCGTGTCCTCCCCCCTGCTGCGGCGAGAGCTCACGCTTCCTGCGCCGGTGCGACGCGCCCGCTGCTACGTCTGCGGGCTCGGGTACCACGAGCTGTCCTGCAACGGCGCCAGGGTCGGCGACCGCGTGCTCGACCCGGCCACCAGCTACTACCACAACGACCAGCCCTTCCCGCTCGGCTCCCGCGTCCTGTACGTGACCGACGATCTGACCGACCTGTTGCGTCCCGGCGCCAACGCCCTGGGCGTCATGCTCGGCCACGGCTGGTACTCGGCCGAAGCCGACGTGCCGCCTTCCCCGGATCACCGCGAGCCGTACGGCGACCGTCCGTGCCTGCTGCTGCAGCTCGAGGTCGAGCTGGACGACGGCCGCCGGGTGTCGGTGGCCAGCGACCGGCAGTGGCGCGCCGCGAGCGGCCCCGTCGTCTACAACGACTACAACCACGGCGAGACCTACGACGCCCGCCGTGAGCGGCCCGGCTGGGACGACACCCACTACGACGACCGCGATTGGGCCGCAGCCTGCGAGGTGCCCGGCCCCGGCGGGGGGCCGGTCGCGCAGCCCCTGCCGCCGATCAGGGTGGCGGAAACCCGCGCGCCGCGGCGTATCCTTCAGCCCCGGCCCGGCGTGTTCGTCTTCGACCTGGGGCAGAACTGCTGCGGATGGACCCGGCTCCGCGCCCGCGGACCTCGGGGCACGGAGATCGCCCTGGCCCACGCGGCGCGCGTCTACGAGGACGGCAGCCTGGACGCGCGCAGCAACCTGCACGCCGTGGCGAGCAAACACGGCGCCCGGCAAACCGACCGCTACATCCTGCGCGGCGACCCGGCCGGCGAGGAGTGGGAGCCGCGTTTCACCCTGCACGGATCGCGGTTCGTGGAGGTCACCGGCTACCCCGGCACCCCCGGGCTCGACGCCGTCGACGGGCGGGTGGTGCGCACCGCCGCGCCCGCCACGGGCCGCTTCACCTGCTCGGACGAGCTGCTCAACCGCATCCACGCGATGTGCTGGTGGACGTTCGCCAGCAGCATGCAGGGCTACCCTCAGGACGCCGCCGACCGCTCGGAACGGGTGGGATGGCTGGGCGACCCGATCCCGGAGGACTACCTGTACAACTTCGACTGCGCCTCCTTCTGGACCAAGTGGACCGACGACATCGCGGACTCCCAGAAGGAGAACGGCCACGTGCCCTTGATCAGCCCCCTGCATTGGCGCCGCACCTACGACGCCTACGGCTACCCTGCTCCGGTGTGGTCGAGCACCTACGCGGTGCTGGTGTGGACGCTCTACTGGTTCCTGGATGACGAGGCGCTGCTGGCCCGCCATTACGACGGCCTGGTGCGGTTGGTCGCCTGGCTCGGAAGCCTGGCCAAGGAGCACGTGATCGAGCCGGGCCTGGGTGACCACATGGAGCCGCAGCCGGACGGCAGCACCTCCTCGGCGCCCCGGCACACTCCCACGGCGCTCACCTCGACCGCCATCTGGTACTGGGACGTGCGCACGCTGCGGCGGATCGCCGCGATCCTGGGCCGGGGCGGGGACGCCACGCGCTACGCGGAGCTGGGCGAGCGGATCGCCGCTGCCTTCAACCGCCGTTTCCTTGATCCCGACCGCGGCTCCTACGCCTCAGGCAGCCAGACCGCCAACGCCGTGGCGCTGCAGATGGGGCTGGTGCCGGACGACACGGTGGAGCGAGTGCTGGAGCATCTCCTGCACGACATTACCGTCCGCCACGACGGCCACCTGTCGACCGGCATGGTCGGCACCAACGCGCTCGTGCACGCGTTGCCGCTCCACGGCGCCGCCCAGGTGCTGTACCGCATCGCCACGCAGACCACCTTCCCGAGCTGGGGATTCATGCTGGAACAGGACGCCACGACGCTCTGGGAGGCGTGGTCGGACGACCGCGACGAGCAACTCAGCCTGAACATGAAGCTGCTCGGCAGCATCGACAAGTTCTTCTACCGCGACGTTGCGGGCATTCGTGCACTCGCCCCCGGCTTCCGGCGCATCGCCGTCGCGCCACAGGTGATCGGTCCGGTGAGGCACGCGGCCGCGTCGATCGAAACGGTGCGCGGACCGGCATCGGTCTCGTGGCGGCTGGACGATGACGGCACGCTGCGCCTGACCGCCGGGATCCCCGCCAACGCCAGCGCCGAGATCCGGCTTCCCACCGGCGGTCGACCACACGTCCGGGTCACCGAAGGCGGCCGCCCGGTGTGGCGGCGCGGCGCTTACGTGCCCGGCGCTCCGGGCGTGACCGATGCACGGCAGGAAGACGACTGCGTGGTCCTGGAGGCCGGCTCCGGCTCTTTCGAGCTTGTGCTCACCGGCGGCGGGAGCTCGGCCACGAACTGGTAGGTCGTTCTATAGAGCGTCGGGCGCGCCGGTGTCCTCGGTGAACACGAAGTCATCGGCGTCCAGGTCGGAGACGGCGACGTTCTCCAGCCGCACGGTGCCGGCGCCCTGCGAGCTGAGGTCGATCAGCGCGTCGTCACCGTCGGCGGTGATGGTCAGGTCGCTGAACTGGGTGATGCCGATGTTGCTGAGATCGATCGTATCGTCGCCGTCGGTGAAGTCGTAGATCGTCGTGAGCGTCTGCCCCGCCGCGATGACGAACGTGTCGTCACCCTCGCCGCCGTGCAGGTGGTTGGTGCCGGTGCCGCCGTCGAGGGTGTCGTCGCCCTCGCCGCCGACGAGGATGTCGATCAAGCCCGAGCCGCCGGTGATCCGGTCATCGCCCTCGCCGCCGTGCGCGTAGCTGACAAGGGAGCCGGTCACAGTGATCGTGTCGTCGCCCTCGCCGCCGGACACTTGGCTGCCGGACAGGTTGTCGTCCCCCTCGGTGCCGAGGACGTTGCTTCCCAGGTCCGGGGCGTCATCGAACTCGAAGATGTCGGCGGTGACATCGGTGGTCGCCACGCCCTGCAGCGTGATCGTGACGTTGTCGGCGTCCGTCTCCCCCGGCACCGTGATGATCGACCCGGTGCCGTCCGAGGTCGCGGTGATGGTCAGGTCGTCGAACGAGATGTCGTCGCCGAACGCCGACAGGTTGATCGTGTCGTCGTCGGTGTCGAAGTCCGTGATGGTGTCGCTGCCGTCGCCAGGGGCGAACACGAAGGTGTCGTCACCGGCGCCGCCGGTCAGCGTATCGTCGCCGGTGCCGCCGTAGATGATGTCGTCGCCGGCGCCGCCGTCGATGGTGTCGGCGCCCGAGTCGCCGAGCAGGATGTCTGCTCCTTCGCCACCCGTGATGGTGTCGTCGCCCGAACCGCCGCGGATGATGTCGGCGCCCGCCCCGCCGGTCAGCGTGTCCGCGCCGGAGCCGCCCAGGATGACGTCGTCGCCGGCGCCACCCTCGATGGTGTCCTCCCCGCTGTCGCCGAACAGGAAGTCGTTGCCGGCGCCGCCGTCTATGTCGTCATCGCCCGCTCCACCCGCCACGACGTCGGTGCCGCCGAGCGTATTGATGGTGTCGTCGTGCTCGGTGCCGGGGACGATGTCCATCCCGGAGGTGCCGGTATAGTCGAGGCCCTCGTCCTCGTCGCCGTTCTGGTTCGCCTGCCCCGCGTTCTGATTGGGATCCGACATCTTGTCCTCCTGTGTAATCCTAGGTCACAGAATACGAAGTACGCTAGGCCTCACCGTCGCTTTCGGTCAAGCCGGTGGCGCCGGGGACGGCCTCGTCCGACGGCAGGGGTTCGGCTTCGCGGGTGTTCTTGACCAGGGTCACGACATTGCACCCTTGCTCGCGGCGGTAGTCGACGGAGTCCATCATCTGGTGCACCAGGAACAGTCCGAGCCCGCCGAGCGCCGTGTCTTCCAGGGACGCGTCGAGGTCGCGCTCCGGGGCGATTCCCAGGTCGAAGGGCATGCTGTCGTCCACGATCACGACCACCAGCGACTCCTCTTCGACCCGCACGATCACCTCGATCCGGTGCCCCTCGTCGTCCTCGTACCCGTACTCGATGGTGTTGGTCAGGACCTCGTCGATGGCCAGGTTGACCGCGTAGGCGGCGTGCCCCAGGTCGTGGGAAGCGCAGAACTCGTCGATCTTCGCGGCGACCCCGGCGATCTCCCGTAGCTCGTTCGCGAGCGATATCTCCAGCGACTTCGCGTTCACGCTCGGACCCTCCCCGGAACGGCTTGCGTGCTCATTCCTCCCGCAGGGAGCGGAGGAAATAGTCGGTCAGCGGCTTGGCCAGGTAGCTGATCGGCGAGCGCTCCCCGGTCTGGACGTGGACCTCTACCGGCATGCCCGGCGTCAACTCCAGGCCGCCGGACGATCGGCTCAGGTCCGGCGCGGCGAAGGTCGGAAACGCCTCGTCGTCGGGGTCGATCGGTCCGCCGATGGCCACCTCCAGCAGGTACCACGACCGGCCGGTGTCCGCGTCGCGCACGGCGTCCGCGGAAATCCGCTTCACGGAGCCCTCGAATTCGGCGGTCGTCCGCGCCGGAAACGCGCTGAACCGCAACGTGGCCGACTGGCCGGGATAAACCTGGTCGACGTCGATGGGATCGAGCTGCGCCCTCACCACCAGATCCGCGCCGGCCGGCACGATGTACAGGATCGGCTCGCCCGGACGCACGACCTCGCCGGCCGTGAACACCGTCAGGCCGAACACCTCGCCCGCCACGGGCGCGTGCACGTCCAGGCGGCCGAGCCGCCCGCGCACCGCCGCGAGCTTCTCCCGGATCTCGTTCTCCCGCGCCTGAGCCTCGCGCGCCTGTTCCTCCGCCTCCTCGATCTTCCTGGCATCGATCTGCAGGATCACGATCTCGTATTCGGCGATGCGGCCTGCGGCGCGCGCGATCGCGGCGTCGTTCGCCCCCGCCTGCCCCTCCAGGTTCGAGGCCCCGCGCTCCAGCTCAAGAAGGACGCTCCTCTGCATCGCTCCCTGCTCGACCAGCCGGCGCTTGGCCGCGAGCTCCTGGGCGATCAGCTCGCTCTGGCGCGCGAGCGAAACCGCCCGTGCCTCGAATCCGGTGATCTCCTCCCGGGCCTGCCGGATCCGCTCGCGCATCTGCGCCACCTCGCCGGTGCGCGCTTCGTTGCGCGCCCGGAACAGCCGCTCCTGGCCGGTCAGGATCTCCTGGATGCGAAGGTCGGCCGCCGCCAGTCCGGCGAGCTCCGGATCCCAGGTCACCCGTTCGGCACCGCGGAACTCGGCTTCCAGGCGATTCCGACGCGCCACCAGCTCGACGTACTGCGCCAGCAGGATCGCCTCATCCGACCGCAGTAGCGCGTCATCGAGGCGTAGCAGCATCTCGCCCGTCTCGACGCGGTCGCCGTCACGCACCCGGATCTCCCGCACCTCGCCGCCGTCGATGTGCTCGACCACCTGGTTGCGGCCCTCGGTCGCCACCCAGCCGGTGACGAACACGGCCCCACGGATCGAGGCGAGCACGCTCCAGCCGACCAGGCCGCCCACCAGCACCACGAGGGCTCCGAACCCCAGGATCAGTGCGCCGCGCGCGGACGACCACCGAGTGGATGCCCGGCCCATCAGCCTGGCCCTGCCGGTGCGTCCGTGGGGTCCGGTTCCGGGGCGCGGACGCCGCGCACGCGTTCGATGGCGCCCGCGATCTGCCGCTCACGCTCTGAGTGAGCCTCCTGCGGTGAAGCACCAGGGGGCGCCGGCGACCCGGGCGGCGCAGGCGGCTCGGACGGAGCGGTGGCCGGCTTCTCCGGCTCCGGTGGCTTCTGCGCCTCCGGCATCGGCCGGTTCGGCTTCTCCCGGTCCGGCGGCGAGGCCGCCGGAGTCGGCGCGGCCGGTCTGGGTCCGGCAGCCTTCCGCGCGCCACGGGATGGCTGCTGCCGCCGGGCCCTGGCGGGCACCGGCCGGCCCGCCTCCATCAGGTAGACCCGGTCACACTGCGCGAAGGCGCCGTGGCGGTGCGCGACGATCACGGCCGCGCCACCGCGCGCCTTGTGCTCTTTCACCGTGGCGGCGAGGGCGACGGTCCCGTCCGCGTCGAGGTTGGCGTCCGGCTCGTCCATGATGACCACCACCGGTGATCCATAGAACGCACGCGCCAGCGCGATGCGCTGGCGCTGGCCTCCGGAGAGCGCCGCTCCCCCCGCCGACACCTGGAAGTCGTAGCCGCCGGGCAGCTTGAGAATCATCTCGTGCGCCCCGGTGCGCTTCGCCGCCTCGACCACCGCCGCGTCATCGGGCGCCGGCGCCAACCGGGCGATATTCTCGGCCACCGTGCCGTCGAACAGCGTCACCTCCTGCGGCAGGTAGCCGATGTACCGGCCCAGGACCGCCGAGCCGTACTGCTGCAGCTCCGCACCGTCGAGTCGGACCGATCCGCCGAGCGGCCGCACCACGCCCGCCAGGGCACGCGCCAGCGTTGACTTGCCCGATGCGGACGGACCCGCAATGCCGGCGGCCTGTCCGGCCTGCAGGCGCAGTGACGCCTGGCGGACCACCGCGAACCGCGCGCCCGGCGGAGCGACCGTGAGGTTCTGGGCTTCCAGCACCGCGCGCGGCTCCGGCAGCGCCGTGCGCACCGGCTCCGGGGGCGTCTCCCGGAGCAGGGCGCCGAGCGACCGCCAGGCGACCACCGCCCGCTGCAGCCGCGGCCAGTAGCCGACCGCTTGGTCGATCGGAGCGAGCGCCCGCCCCAGCAGGATCGACCCGGCGATCATGAATCCCGGCGTGAGCTCGCCGCGCAGGGCCAGCCATGCCCCCAGCCCCAGCATCATCGACTGCAGGAACAGGCGCAGCGTCCTGGTGATCACTCCGTACAGACCGTTGCGGTCCGAGGTCGCCAGCGTCCGGTCCAGCAACCGGTCGCGCAGCGCCGCCGAACGGGCCAGGACCGCATCGAGCATGCCGAGTCCCTGCACGGTCTCTCCCCCGGCACGCACCTGCTCGATGAAGTGCTCGGACCGGGCGGTCGCCTCGACCGCCTCCCCTTGCAGCTTCCCGGTGCGCGCCTGGTTGATGAGCGCGACCACCAGCAGCAGGCATCCCGAGAACACCGCGAGCACGCCCATCATCCAGTGGAAGGTGAACAGCACGAACAGGAACACGGGTGTCCAGGGAGCGTCGAAGAACGTGAAGGCGCCATTGCTGGATCCGAACCGCTGGATGGCTTCCAGGTCGCGCAGTCCGGTAGCCGGCAGCGCGCGCTCGGCAGGCACTACCGAGCGCTCCAGGATCGCGCGCAGCACGCGTGGATCGAGCCGCGCCTGCAGGCGCGCGCCGGCGCGCGCCAGCACCCGCCCGCGCGCGTGATCGAGCACCCCCATCAGCAGGAACAGGAAGGCGACCAGAATGGCCAGCGTGAGGAGCGTCTCCTGCGATCGCGACCCCAGCACGCGGTCGTAGATCTGCAGCATGAACAGGGGACCGGTGAGCATCAGCAGGTTCACGGCCACGCTGAACAGCGCGCACGCCACGAACAGCCGGCGGCTCTCGGCCAGCGCGGCGCGGATCTCGCGGCTACCGGCTCCGTCCTGCGCCATCAGCCCCCGTTCTCACCCTTCGCCCGCGCCGACTCGCGCGCCGCCCAGGGTGGCATCGGCGAGCGGCACCACGCCGGTGGCCACCTCGAGCTGCGAGGCAGCGGACAGGTAATCGTACACCGCCCGCGCGTAACTGAACTCCGACTGGCGCAGGACCGACTCCGCGGCGATCACGTCGAGCTGGGCGCCGACTCCGGCGCGGAAGCGCAGGATGGCGATCTCGTAGCCGGCCTGCGCCTGCTCGACCGACCGCACCTGGCTCGCGGCGCGCGCGTTCGCTTCCCGCATCGAAGCGGCATGGGCGTGCACCTGGTTCAGCATCACCAGCTCCGCGTGGTGCATGCGGGCGACCGTCTGGCGCAACTCCTCCCGGCGCTGCTCGACCCGCGCGTCGCGGCTGAAGCCGTCGAAGAGCTGCCACCGCAACGCCACCCCGGCCGAGGCTGAGACCTGCCAGCGGGGGTTGACGTCCACGCTCCCGAAGGCGCGGATGGTGGGCAGGTACTCCGCCTCCTGGATCCGGATCTGCAGCTCGTCGAGCTGGTGAAGAGTGCGGAGCTGACGGAGGTCGGACCGGTGGGTCATGGCGTCCAGCAGGAGCTGTTCCTCGTCGGCGGCCGCGAGCCGGGCAGCGCCGGACGCCGCCAGCAGGTCCGCGTTGGCCGGACCGTTGCGCTCCCCCGCGGCCAGCCGCAGCGCGCCCAGGTCACCCTGCAGCGCCACGGGCTGCAGGGGGTCTTCGCCCATCGCCACCAGGAGCGTGCCGCGCGCGATGGCGAAATCGGTGCGGACCCGCTGCAACTCCGCCTCCAGGTTGGCGAACTGAACCTGCAGCCGCAGCAGCTCGTCGTCGGTAGCGAACCCCTCGCGATGGCGAGCCTGCGTGTCGCTCAGGGTCTGTTGCAGGCGGGCGATGCTCCGCGCGGTCAGCCGCTCCTCTTCCTGTGCCAGCAGGGCGTCGAAGTAGCGCTGCCGCACCTCGTCAACCAGCGCGTGGGCCGTCCCGCGCAGCTCCTCGCCGCGCAGCCGCTGTTGCCGCTCGGCGGCATCGAGGGCCCGGAACGCGGGAACATCGAGCACGGCCTGGTCGACCCGCAGCGATGCGGCCACGGCATGGTCGGGTACGGCGGCGCCGGTCGGTGGCGGCCCGGCGAAGGATCCCACATAGGAAGTCTCCGCCGAGACCTGGGGAAACACCCCGCTGTGCGCTTCGCGGGTCCGCTCCTCGGCAACACGCACGGCCGCCCCCGCCGCCCGGAGCTGGGCGCTCCCGGCCAGCGCCCGTTCCACCGCCGCGCGCAACGACAGCACCGCCTGCTCCTGTGCGTAGCAGGCGGGAACGGCGAGTCCCATCACGACGGCCGCGGCGATGGCGACCGTCACCGCCAGCGGTCGAGCGGGTGCAGGCACGCTGCGAGGGCCGGTTTCGGGTCGTATGACGGCGTCCACCGGTGTTCTCACATTGGATGATCGGCGCGTGGCGCTGCGAAGCTGACCGCCGTGCCCGGTCAGACCGGTCGACCGCGGGATCGCGGCCGCCTATAGTCGCTCGGAGAGGAGTCTCAGACGATGTACACGGTCGCGTTCGAACCGCCGATCCTGACCCCGGAGATGTGGGAGTTCTGGGACGAGAACGGCTACGTGATGGTCCCCAATGCCGTGCCCCGGGAGAACCTGGACGCGGCGATCGCGGCGATCTGGGAGTTCCTGGAGATGGACCCGGACGACCCGGGCACGTGGTACGGGTACCGCCCCCGCGGCGGCGGCTTCTGGCGGTCGCCCATCTCGGCCGTCGGTATCGTCGAGTTCTACCACCACCAGGCGCTCTGGGACATCCGCCAACACCCGCGCATCTACCAGATCTTCACCGAGCTGCTCGGCGAGCGGCGGCTCTGGGTGACCTACGACCGGGTCAACATGATGCCGCCGGCGCGCGCCGATCTGCCTGCGTGGTCGGCCCCGTCCGGGATCCACTGGGACTGCGACACCACCCTGGACCCGGTCCCGTTCCAGGTGCAGGCGGTGCTGTACCTCACCGACACCGCCGCCAACCAGGGCGGGTTCCGCTGTATCCCCGGCTTCCACAAGGTGTTCCCGGAGTGGCGCAAGACCCAGCCGGCCGACCGCCATCCGAACAGTTGCGACGGCATCGACCAGGAGCGCTACCCGTCGCGGGGGATCCCGGGAAAGGCCGGCGACCTGTTGATCTGGACCGGCCTGCTGCCGCACGGCAACGGCGACAACACGTCCGACAAGCCGCGCATGGCGCAGTACATCACGATGTCCACCACCCCGCCGGACGACCAGGAGCTCGCGACACGCCGCTACGCCTACGAGGAGCGCGTGCCGATCGCCAACCCGCAGGGCGACCCCCGCGGCCGCGAGAAACGGCAGCCGGCGGCCGAGCTCACCGAGCTGGGTCAGCGCCTGATCGGCTTCAAGCCCTGGGACTGAGCAGGTCCCCGGGAATTTCGACCACGTACACCTGGCTGGTGCCGGTGTGGTCGGAGGTGTACACCACCCGCGTGCCGTCCGGATGGAACGACGGATGCGGGTGGCCGAACTGCGGACCGTAGGTGGACTCCTCCACCGCGTCGTCGTCGGCCGGCTCCGTGAACGCCCACTGGGTGCCGCCGTTGGAGCTCTGCGGATGGCACAGCGGCCGGTGCTCGCCGGTGGCCGGGTCGATCAGGCGCAGCCCGATGTCCGGGCAGGTGGTGTCGCAGACGATCAGTGAGCCGCTGGCGTTGCCGGACGGATGCCAAGCGTTGACGTCGGCCACCACGCGAGCCTCCTCGTCCTCGACGCCGATCGCCATCAGCGCGAACGGCCAGCGCGCGAAGATCACCTGGTCGGAGGCGCCGAGGAACGATTCGTGCGTGATCCACTCCCGCTTGTCGTGGCGGTGCAGGGGTCCGATCTCGCCCCGCCCCACCGCGGCCAGCCACATGCGCTGATTGACGTCGCTGGTATAGAGAATGAGGTCGCGGTCGGCAGGGCAGACCATCGCGTGCCCGACGTCGCGCGGCGGCTCGCACACCACCGTGTGCCCGGATCCGTCGGTCTCGATCGCCACCAGCGCGGAGCGGCCGTCGCGCGCCAAGCCCGTCACCAGGCGTCCGCCGTCGGCCGACAGGCTGCACATGCCGACCCGGCTCCCGCCCGCGAAGGAGGCCAGCACGGTCTCCTCGAGCGTGCGCAGGTCCACCGCGCGCACCTCGCCTGCCACGTTGTAGAACACCCGCCCGCCGTCGCGCGATGGACAGGCCGCGAGACCGTCGAACCCGTGGGCGTCTGTGAGCTGCACCATGTGCCCGGCAGCCTCGTCCAGCTTGAACAGGTTGGCTTCCCCCGACCGGTAGGAGGTCAGGATCATGGCCTCGCCGTCCGGGGTCCACGACGGTGTGGAGAAGTACAGGCTGTGGCTCATTGCCGGACCGTCGGTCATCTGCCGGATCAGCGCGCCGGTCTCTGCGTCGCGCGTTTCGGTGATCTCCACCGACCAGGTGCTTCCCTTGCTCATGCTGTTTCCTCCGCGCAGAATCGCTCGTAGCGCTCGGCCACCGCGCCGCTGCGCGCATCGCCGCGGTGGACGTAGATCCCGAACCGGAAGGTCGCCACCTCCGCGCCACCGTCCGCGCCCGGATGGTGATGGGACAGCAGGATCGGCCCGTACCCCGACGCGCCGGCCTCTCCCGGATACCCCGCGTTGTCGGGATGGTCGAACAGCGCCAGCCCCTGCGGCCCCGCCGAACAGGTGCCGGAGTAGTCGATCCAGCGCTCGCCGGCGAACCGCTCGCCGCGGCTGGTCTGGCCGGTGGCGCTCGCCATCACGCCGCCGCCGTCGATGAGCGGCCACTTCCCTTCACCGTCGCGGCTGCTGCCGTCGCGGGCGCGCAGGGCGTCGCACACCCGCGCCGAGATCGCGAACGGCCCGCCGCCCGGCTCGGACGGCTCAGGCACCGTGGTCCGCCAGTCGATCAGGCACTCGCCGCCGGCCAGGGCGAAGAACCGCAGGTCGCGCGTCTCCGTCAGGATCGGCGCGCCTTCGCCGTCGACGTACAGCAGCCGCTGCACGATGCGGGCGCGGCCGTCGCCGCCGGCCAGCAGGTCGAACCCCTGGTGCAGCATCTTCCCGCACGGGCCGTACGGCGGCTCGTCCCAATCGGAGAAGATGTTGGTCGGCCCGTCGTCGTGGCCCCCGTAGGCCAGGAACAGCCCGCACTGGTGGGGGTGGTCGCTGCCGGCGCCGCGCAGCACGTTGCCGCACGGTCCCATCAGCGGCCAGACGTAGGGCTTCCAGGAGCCGACGTGGTTGTAGCGGGCGGTCCGGGTCCCGCCGGCGTCGATCGACACGAACGACGGGTACTCCGTGACCGAGAGCCGGGCCATGAACGCTACAGCTCAGGGAAGAAGACGTCGACGACGCGCTCGGTGTCGAACGGGTCGCAGCCGTGGTCGCTGGCGAACTTCGCGTGGAGCTGCTGCTCGTACTCGGTCACGGAGGTCAGCGGCAACTCGACCGCGCCGCGTCCAGGCCTCCCCGACTCCGCGGCGGCCATCGAGATCTCGATGTCGGCGCGCGCTCGGCGCGCGTCGTAGCGCGTGGGCTGGTCCTCGGCCACCGCCCGCGCCAGGCTGTCCATCTCCTCGACGATCGCCAGCCCCATGGCGTCGGTCCGGTACCGGGGCCACGGGTTCTCCCAGACCACCGGCGGGTCGGTGTCGATCTGCAGGCGCTCCACCACCTGGATGCCGCCGTCGTCGCGGGTCACGGTGCGGATCGGGTACGCGGTGGCGCGCCCGCCCCCTGCGAGGCGCTGCTCCTCCGTGGTCAGGTGCACGTCATCTTCCACGATGGAGCCGGTGGTCCCGTCGATCTGGAACAGTGTCCTGGCCTTCCGGCCAAGCGCCTGTGCGTGATAGACGTTCGAGTAGGACGTGACGGCGACCGCGCCACTGTCGAACTCCATGGTTTGCAGGTTCCACTCCTCGGTGTCGTAGCTGCGCACGGCGTTGGCGTTCACGCGCGGGATGGGGCTGTTCATGGCCACGCTGCCGACGCGCGTGGCGACCGCGTCCCCCAGGAACATACGCAGGCTGCTGACGATGTGGCAGCCCTCGGTCAGGAACATCGTGAACACGCGCAGCACGTCGCCGATCAGGCCCTGCTCGACGATCTGCCGCTTCGCCAGGTGCAGCGGGTCGCGGCAGTACTGCTCGGCCACCTCCAGCTTCACGCCGTTGCGATCGACCGCCTCGATGAGGACATCGCACAGCGGCAGCGTCGTCGCCAGCGGCGTCTCAACGATGATGTGTATGCCGCGCTCGGCCAGGTACGTGCCGATCGCGTGGTGGGAATCTCCTGGCGTGCTGATCGCGGCGGCGTCCAGCCGCTCGCCTGCGACCAGGTCCTGCACGCGGGTGTAGGCCGGAACGCCGCATTCGGCCGCCACGCGGCGGGCGGTTTCTCCGTTCATGTCGCAGACGGCGGCCAGCTCGAAACGGTCGGACATCATGCGGATGGCCGGCAGGCGGACGTTGCGCCCGCGTTTGCCCGTGCCGATGAGGGCGATTCTGATGCGTTCGTTCCTTGTCATGTGGTTCTGGGCCATGTCGTTCAGGCCATGTCCTTCAGGGCCGCCAGGTTCGTCCGGGATTGCTCTTCGATAAGGGAGCCGAGGCCCCGGTGCTCGCGGGCAGCCAGCTCCGATACGCGTCGCCACCGGCACCCACCGTCCCGAAGTCCTCGAGGACGATCCTGGGGAGTCTGTCGGATTGGCCGCGAACGCGGCAAGTCCGACGGACTCCACAGGCTGGGTGGGGATGGGCCGGGAGCGGCGCCGCAGGCGCCGGTCCCGGGGCGTGGCCGGCGTGTTCGGCCTGCAACACCGCCTGCGCCCGCGACGCCGCCGCCGGCCGGGCGTCCGGCGCGGACACCCGGCGGCTGAGCTCGACGGGGTCGATCGGCGCGGCGTCGAGGTCGGGCCCCGGCCCGGCGGCGTTCGGGTCGGCGCGCAGCGCCATGAGCAGCGGCCCGGCGTACACGGAGACCTTGCCTGCGCATTCGCGCTCTCCGGTCCACTCGTCGACGATCGCCGTTCCCGCCTGCAGGAACCGGGCGCAGACCAGGTCGGCGATGGCGCGCGCGCAGCCCAGCGCGCGCTGGTCTCCCGTGTCCTCGAACCAGAGGAGCAGGCCGAGCATCAGGTGGTAGTGGTTCCACAGGTCCCACGTCCACTCGTTGGTGGTCGAATCCCAGAGCGCCAGCCGCTCGGCCTTCGGATACGGCCCCAGGTAGCCGTCCACCGGATCCTGCGACTCGGCCAGCCGGGCGACGACCCCGGCGATCCGCTCGCGCAGCGGCGCCGACGCGGTCAGCCGCCAGAGCTGCACGGCGCCGGTCAGGTACTTGCCGGCGAACTCGCCCGACCACGGCAGGTACGCGCGGTACGGCTCCGCGTCGCGGATCTCGAACATTTCCACGATCGCGGGGTTGGTCTCGGGAAGCGGGATCACCCAGTGGTCGATCACCGCGTCGACGTATTCGCGAACCACTCCCCGGAGGTCGAGCGATGCGTCCCGCGCACGCTCCAGCGCCGGCACGTGCCCGGTCACGTTCAGGTGATCGGCATGCCGCAAGGGCATGGAAAAGAAATCCACAGGGGAGGACGCATCCTCCCCTGTGGATCGAGGAAACCCCGAAGGTTTCCTTTCACGAAAGCGGCGTCAGCCGCTCAGCCTCCGACCATCATCAGGAAATCGTCGAGGGCGCTCTGCTGGATCTCGACGTACCGGTCGGCGCCCAGCGCCTCATACCCGGCCACGTACTCGTCCCACTGGTCGAACGAAGCATCGCCCGTGATGAACTTGGTGCTCCATTCTTCCTTGTACAGGTCCAGCTCGACCTTCAGGTTGGCGGCTTCCTCGCTGGCATCCGTGTCTCGGATGTTGAACAGCGGCAGCACCACGACGTGCGGCCAGTTCTTCTCGACGGCATCGTGCGTCTCCCACCAACTGGGAGAGATCGCCTTCCAGACGTCGGCATAGTCGCGGAAGACCTTTGTCGGCAGGTAGTTGGGCTTGCCCTGGTCCACTTCCGTCCAGACCCTGGCGATCTGCTCGTCGAGCACCGCGAAGTACTCGCCGCCCTCGCGCCACCAGTTGCCCGGCGACAGGGGAACCTCCTCCCCGGCTTCCAGCGCCTTCTTGCCGTCTTCCACCGCCTGCTTGCAGGCCGCGGCGTCCGGACATTCCAGACCGAAGGTGCGCGTCGCGACGCCCGGCTTGCTGAACCAGAAGTTCAGGAACTTCATGGCGGCCGGAACCTCCTTGGAGGTCGAGGCGATCGAGTAGGTCTGCTGCTTGACCATCAGCGGCGTCGTCTTGTACCAGGTGCGGTTGCCGTTCGCGTCCATCGGCGTGGTGGCGCCCTCCACGGCGATGGTCACACCGCCCTCGGCCGCGTTGATGCGGGCGTAGGAGCTGCGCGAGAAGCAGTCGGCCCAGGTGAAGTCGTGTCCGGCGACCACGTCCGGCCACCACTGCGAGTGGTCGCGTGTAAAGATGTCGACGTTGGTCAACCCTTCCGCATAGATCTGGTGCGCGAACATGAGCAGGTCGCGGTACTCGTCGGTAGCCGGCAGAAATTCGAACTCGGTGTGGTTCTGCAGGTCCGTGTAGGTGACCAGCTCACGCAGGCTGCCGGTCTTGGTGGTCAGCCCGAACGCCGAGGTGAACGCCTGCATGAGCGTCCGGTAGCTCGACCTGCCGCTCAAGGCGACGCCCGGACCCGTATTCTGGGCCTTGAACGCCCGCCACGCTTCCATCCATCCATCGGGCGTATCGGGCTCCTCAAGCCCCAGCTCCGCCATGGTGTCGGTCCGGTAGTTGAGCGACTGGCCGCAGCCGGGCGCCCCTCCGCCATAGTGCATGCCGATGGCGCCGTACAGGTCGCCAGCCGCATCGCGGTAGGCGGCGGTGAGCGACTTGTCGAGCAGCTCGGTCATGTCGGGACCGTACTGCTCGATGAGCGGATCCATCTTCAGGAACGCGCCTTGCGCGCCGTAGATGTTGGCCGTCGTCGGGTCGAAGATGTTGACGACATCGGGCAGGTCGCCGCTCGCCATCATCGTCGCGATGCGCTCGTCGCGGACGTCCTGCGGAGCCGGGATCCAGTCGATGACGATGCCCAGCATCTCGTTGACGGCCTGTGTCCAGTTGTCGTCGTTGGAAAACAGGTCGTCCGGGTGCTGGACGACGAACACGGACACCGGCACGGGGTCGTCCGCCCATGCCCCGAAGGTCACGGTAAGCATGACCATCATGGTGATAATGATTCGACTCTTTCGCACGTTTTTTCTCCTCATATCGATCGGATACTGTTTGCTCTGCCGTCCGCGGCTGACCGCCGAACGACGGCCGGAATCTTGAGAGTCAGAAACCTTCACACTCCCATAGGCAGCAATGACCTCCACTGTTTCGTTTTCATGATCATCCCTTGATCGCCCCGATCATCGCCCCCTTGACGAAGTACCGCTGGATGAACGGGTAGACGATCAGGATCGGCAGGGCCGAAATCACGATCACCGCCGCCTTCAGCGACTCCGTCTTCATGCGCGCGCGCAGGCGCTTCAGATCCTCCACCGTCTCCATCATGGCGGCCTGTGTCTCGGCCATCTCCTGGAGCTGCGTGGTGGCGATCAGGTTGCGCAGCACGACCTGCAGGGGATACTTCTTGACGTCGGTAAGATACAGGACCGGGCCGAAGTAGTTGTTCCACTGGGTGACCGCGGCCCACAGGGCCACGGTCGCGATGATCGCCTTCGACAACGGGACCACCACATTGACGAAGATCTGCACGTCGTTGGCGCCGTCGATGACCGCGGATTCGATCAACTCCTCGGCGATCTGCTCCATCGACGTGCGCAGCATGATCAGATAGAAGAAGCTCACCAGCCCGGGGAAGATGAACGCCCACATCGTGTCGATCATGCCCATCTTCTTGACCACGATGTACGTGGGGATGATGCCGCCGGAGAAGAACCAGGGGAGCAGAAACACGATCAGCAGCACCCTGCGCGCCTTGAACCGCCGCCGCGACAGCGCGTATCCGGCGGTGGTGGTGACGGCCAGCAGCAGGCACGTGTAGGCGACCGTATAGACGATCGAGTTCCTGAACCCCCGCACCACCTCGTCGTACTGGATCACGGCCTTGTAGGTCACCAGGGTGACGGATCGCGGAAACAGCAAGAGCGGGTTGCGGAGTACCTCCTGAGGGTCGCTGATGGAGCTGAACACGATCATCAGGAACGGGTACGCCGTGATGTACACCAACAGCAACAGGACGGCGTAAAGCGCGATGTCGAAGACCCCACGCCTCCCGGGGCGACCGGCGGAGGACGATCCGAGCGCTGCGTCAGCCAATCCCGCACCCTCTCCGGCACCCGTGCGTTCCTGCGGCCGCCATCAGAAAATCCTGCGGCCGAAGAACCGGCCCGACGCGGCGTTTGCGCCCACCAGCAGCAGCACGTTCACGACGGTCTGCCAGAGGCCCACGGCCGCGCCGTAGCTGAACTGGGGTATCCCGCCGTCGATCCCCAGGCCCCGCCGGTACGTATAGGTCTCGATCGTCATCGACACTTCGTACGTGAGCGGATTCTGCAGCAGCAGCACTTTTTCCGTGCTGGTGCCGTTCATCAGGGAGCCGACGTTGAAGATCAGCAGCACGGCGATCGCGGGCACCAGCGACGGCAGCGTGACGTGCCACATGCTGCCGAGCCTGCCGGCGCCGTCGATCGTCGCCGCCTCGTACAGCTCGGGATTGATGGCGGCGATCGTGGCTATGTAGAAGACCGCCACGAAGCCCGCCGTCTGCCAGATCTGCGTGGTGATGTAGATGGGACGGAACCAGCCCGGGTCGATCATGAAGTACTCGGGCTCCGCGCCGAACAGCAGCGCGCGGACGGCGTTCACCGCACCGTTCTCGTCCGGCGTCAGCAGCAGCATGGCCATGCCGATCACGATCGCGTTGGACAGGAAATAGGGCAGCATGCTGACGGTCTGCACCAGTTTCTTGTAGGAGCGGCTCACCACCTCGTTGAGGAGCAGGGCGAACAGGATCGGAACGGGGAAGCTCCAGAGCAGTTGATAGAAGCTCAGGAGCACGGAGTTACGAATGACCCGCACGGCCGAGGGGGCGGAGAAGAAATCGACGAAATTCTCCAGTCCCACCCACGGGCTGCGGAAGAACCCGAGGAATGGCGAGTAGTCCTGGAACGCCATCACCACGCCGATCATCGGCAGGTAGTTGAAGAGGACGACCACCCCTACCGCCGGCGCCACCAGCGCATAGAGATAGCGGTCCGCCTTGAGGCTCTCGAGGAAGCTCCCTGACCGGCGTGCGGGCATGCCGGGGGCGAGGGTGGAAGAAGCGGCGGGGGACCTCTGCATGTGAAGAAGCGCGTCCTGCCGCAACGCTCGGCCTCGGCAGAGCGACGCCGCGTGACCTTGTCACGTTTCCGGGGCCGGTGCAACACTGCCGCCACGCCGGACAGGGGCAGGGGTGAAGCGATGAGCGCGGTGACGGTACGGGACCGGTTCTGGATCTGGGGGCACGAAGCCGGCAGCCACGACCATGGCGGCGGGCTGCGCTGGACCTCGCGCATGACTCCGGCCGAGGGGGCCTTCTACCTGGGGGTCCCGAACCTGATCATGGTCCGCTACCGGGACCGGTCCGGCACGCCGCTGCCGCTGCCGCCGTACGACCAGTACGCGCTGGCGTTCCGGCCGCTGCGCCGCGTGGTGTGGAGCTGCGTGCACGAGGCGGGAGTCACCGAGCCGGAGGAGGTCGAGCGCGTCGTCGACCTGGCCCGCTCCAACCCGAACCTCTGCGGGGCGATGATGGACGACTTCTTCTACGACGCGAACGACAAGCGCGGTCCGGAGACGGCCGTGCACACCCCGGACGAGCTGCGCGGCCTCCGCGAGCGCCTACGCTCGGCGGAACGGCCGCTGGACCTGTGGGTCGTTCTCTATCAGCACCAGTTGCAGCGTCCGGTGCGGGAGCACCTGGCGCAGTGCGACGTCGTCAACTTCTGGACATGGAACGCCCGCGACCTGGCCGCGCAGGAGGAGAGCTTCGGCCGGCTGGAGGAGCTGGCGCCCGGCTCCCGCAAGGTGCTGGGCTGTTACCTGTGGGACTACGGCGACCGTCAGCCGATGCCCGTGGACCTGATGGAGCAGCAGTGCGTGCGGGGGCTGGAGTGGCTCCGCCAGGACCGCATCGAGGGGATAGTCTTCCTGGCGAGCTGCATCTGCGACATGGGCCTGCCGGCCGTCGAGTGGACCCGGCAGTGGATCGCCGAGGTGGGAGACATGCCGCTGTAGGTGTACCATCGGGTGGCGCAGCCGGTCGGCAGGTGGTCCGGGCGCTGCCATCACGGAGTTTCATCGGTCATGAGCGATCATCCGTTCGACCACGATTTCGTCATTACCCGTCAGCACCAGGAACGATTCCAGACCGACGGCTTCGTGAAGCTGTCACGGTTCTTCAACGCCGCCGTCGTCGACGCGCTGCTTGGTCGTGTCGATGTCGAGATGAGTCGGCCGACCGGGGACGGTAGCGCGGACGACACACGATTCAAGCGGGTCAAGTATGGGTTCGCCAGCAGCAGGAACGACATCTTCGAATTGTTGGAGCGTCCCTACTTCCGGCGAGCCCTGACGGATCTGGCCGAGCGTGACCTGTTCCTGACGACCGAGATGTGCTTCGAGCTCGGAAAGAACGTCAGCCGGGGATTCCCGTGGCATGTCGGCGTGCAGAGCTTCGGCTACCAGCCCGCGGGTGAGCTCGGGTACACGGTGTGGGCGCCACTGCATCCGATCGAAACGAAGGGCCAACGGGGCGGTATGGCCTATGTGCCCGCCAACGTCATATCGGGCGACTACATCTTCCGATACATCGAACCGGCAATCGTCTCTACCCTGGAGGCCATGGAGCGAGCCGGGGAGAAGACGAGCGAGGACGACTACTCCTTGATGCGCTTCGCGATCCTCAATGCGCCGCCGATGGTGAGTATCCTCGAACACCACCAGGTGGAGGAGGACTTCGAGCCGGGGGACGTGCTCGTCTTCAACAAGTATGTCGTCCACAAGAGCGTCATGCTTGGTGAGGGTGTGCTTCCAAGACGCGCGGCCCACGTGATGCGATTCGTGGAAGGGGGGGCGCACTTCGGTCTGCAACGGGCTCGGACCCTCGACTTCCCGGTTGCCAAGTACGGGGAGAGCTTCACCCGGCACACCCCGTTCGACCGGCTGCACACCAGGATCGCGGAGGCCGGCGCAGAGCATGGTGACGTGCTCGCCGAGTGCGCCTACTTCGACGACCGGGATCGTCGGATGATCCGGCGTGAGCCGGGCGTCAGCCGGCGTCGTCCGAGCGGAGGTTGACGCGGCGCACGCGCGGCGTGGTCTTGCCGAGCACGGCGCCGAGCGCGAGCTGATACTGCACATACGGTCCTCCGTCCGCCGATGGGCCGCTGGCGACCGCCAACCGCTCGCCGCTGCCCGCCCAGGACGACCATTCAGCCGACCGCACTGCTTCCTCGTCGCCGCCGGTCCGCACGCGGCCGCGCACCCAGGTATCGGCCGGCACCTCGGCCTCCCAGCGCAGATCGATCACCCGCGCCCCGTCCGCCAACCGCCGCACCGGCGAGGTGTAGAGCTCCTCCGGCCCCCGGTCGTGCTGGTTGCCCGGCTCGACCGAGCGCATTCCGTGCGGCCCCATGGTCGGCAGCCGCGTGGTGCGGCGGCGGTCGAACCCGTCCGGCCCGTTCCACCAGATCTCGGAGTAGCCGCGGTGGTCGCCCCACACCTTGTGATTGGCCACCACCAGGTCCGTCCAGCCGTTGCCGTTCAGGTCGGCCGCCAGCGATCCGGAGGCGGAGTGCGTGAACAGCCGCGTGCAGTCGTCCGGCGAGAAGCCGCGGCCCGGGCGGTTCCAGTAGATGAAGGAGTCCAGGTCGCGCTCGCGCGGCGTCGTGTACGAGGACACGAAGAGGTCGAGCAGGCCGTCGTTGTCGAAGTCCGCGATCGACACCGAGTTGCCGGCGCGGGCCGGCAGCAGCGTGCGCCGGTCCTCGCGCAGTCCGTCGGGTCCGTTCCAGTACACGTACAGGAACGCGTCGTCCGGGCCGCTCTCGCTCTGCGTGTGGCCGGCCACCACCAGGTCCAGCCGGCCGTCGCCGTCCAGGTCGGCGGCGCGGGCGGCGACCGCGTGGAAGACGCTGAGCGGCCGGCAGCGCTCCATGGAGTAGCCGTCCGGGCCGCCCCACAGGATGAAGCTCCGGTCGGCGGCGATCTGCGGCACGACGATGTCCAGCCAGCCGTCGCCGTTCAGGTCGGCCGCGCACAGGAAGCGCGGCTCGTCGTAGACCACCCCGTCGAGCTGCATGCGCAGACGGCGCGGGTTGGCGGCGTCGAAGCCGTCCGGACCGCCGTGGAAGAACAGCAGGTCCGGCTCGCCGAAGCCGCCGAACACCAGGTCCAGCCAGCCGTCGCGGTCCAGGTCCGCGCACACCATGCCGTGCGCGTGGGTGGTGGCCAGGCGTACGTCGGGCTCGGCCGGGAAGCCCGCCGGCCCGCGGCGCAGGATGAACGAGCCGGCGTCATCGCTCACCTTCGAGTACTCGGAAGCGTTGCAGATCACCAGGTCGGCGGTGCCGCGGTCGAACAGGTCAGCGCTCACCGCGTCGACGGCGCCCGACGCCGCGACCTCCAGCCGCCGCTCGGGGTCGTAGCCCCCTTCCCCGCCCCGGTACACGTAGATCGGCACGTCGTCCCGGCTGGTGCGAGCGAAGTGGTTGATCAGGATCAGGCGAGGATGCCCGCCGTCGGGCCGACCGGTCAGGGCGCGGTGGGCATCGTGGCTGACCAGGCGCCGCGCGGAACCGAAGCGCCGGTCCGGGCCGCACGCGTACACCAGCGACTCGGTGGTGAAGGACGCGTCGCTCTTGTGCTGGCAGATCACCACCTCGGGCCGCCCGTCGCCGTCCAGGTCCTCGGTCGCCACGTCGCACGCGCCACTCGAGGGCAGCACGGTCGCCTCCGGGTCGAACCCGCCGCCGGTGCCCCAGAACACCAGCGAGCGTTCATCCCCGCCGCCCTTGCAGGCCACCACCACGTCGACCGCGCCGTCGCCGTCCAGGTCGGCGGCGGCAGCCGCCTGCGCGCCGGCGCACGGCAGCAGCGCCCGCTCCTCGACCTGCCGGCCGCGCAGGGCGATCAACCGAATCCCGGCGGCACTCGGCACGCACACGTGCATCTCCGGGAGCTCCACCACGCGCACGCCGGGCGGGGCGTCCCGCACGTACTCGCCCCGGGCGGCCTCCTCCCAGCCGGCCCCGCCCGCCTCGCCCGGAATCTCCGTGCGCTCCTCGCACGACAGCCCAGCGGCACCGCCCCAATGGATCGCCGCGCGGCCGCTTCCGTCCAGGACCACCAGGTCGTCGCAGCCGTCGCCGTCCAGGTCGGCGGCGCAGAGCTGCACGGCGCGGATGCCGGTGTCGGCGAACCGCTTCGGCTCGAACCCCAGTTCCGTCTGGAGGAAGACGCGCACGCGACCGGCGCCCTGCTCCGTCGTGCACGCAAACGCCAGGTCGACGCGGCCGTCACCGTCGAAGTCACCCGCCGCCACCGACAGCGCAAACGGCGTCGGCAGCAACTGGTGACGGCGCAGGCTCCAGCCGGCGGGCGACCCGTAGTAGATCGCGGAGTTCACGCCGCTGGAGTTCATGCCGTTGTAGTGGTTGGCGACCACCAGGTCGTCGGTGCCGTCGCCGTTCAGGTCGGCGACAGCCCCGCTCATGGCGCCCTCGGCCGGCAGCTCGGTACGGGCGTAGCCGTCGCGGCCGTCGACCACGCAGGCCGGCGGCCGCTCCCAGTGGTCCTGGCTGTTGCAGAACAGCAGGTCCAGGTGGCCGTTCCCGTCCACGTCGAACTGGTGGATGCGCTGCAGCACGCCCGCGCGCGACACGTACAGGTTCTGCCCGCCGGCGCCGAACGTGCCGGCGCGAAAGGCCTCGAACCCCTCGGTCACCCATTCGCGCAGCGCCACGGCACTCCGGATCATCGAAGCGCGCCGGATGCGGTGTCAAATTCCGCGCCGATTCGCCAGACTCCCGGAACCCATCCCGGAGGACGACCCATGCCAATGCAGGTAAGCGCGCTGACGCCGGTTCGCACCGATCCGGTCGACACCCGATACCGGCGGATCGCGACGCCGATTCCCGTGCCGGAATCGATCCCGGCGATCGAGCGCTTGCGCGCCGCCGAGCCGCGCTCGATGGCCGGGCTGCCGCCGGTCATCTGGCAGCGGGCGCGCGGCTTCCAGGTCGAGGACCCGTACGGCAACCGCTTCATCGACCTGACCTCGGGCGCCGCCGCGGCCAACGCCGGCCACGCCCACCCGCGCATCGTCAAGGCCGTGCACGAGCAGCTCGACCGGGAGCTGCTGTTCACCTACGCGTTTCCGTCGGATGTCCGGGGACGCCTGATCGAGCGGGTGGCCGCCCTGCCGCCGCGCGAGCTCGACAAGGCGATCGCCTTCTGCTCCGGCACCGAGGCCAACGAGTGCTGTTTGACCCTGATGCGCCGGCACGGCCTGTCGATCTCCCCCGACAAGGTCGGCATCCTGTCGTTCTCGGGCACCTTCTTCGGCCGCACCCTGGGGGCCCGATTCGCGGGCGGTGCGCCGGGGACGATCGACGCGATCCGGCGCGACCGGGTGTACCAGACCCAGCTTCCGATGCCCGGGAGCCCGGCGTCGCAGGGATTCCATGCCGACCTGGCCGAGCGGGAAGTGGACCCGGCCAAGACCGCCGGTATCATCTTCGAGTCGATGGCGAGCATGACCACCACCCCTTATCCCCAGGACTACGTCGACGACCTGATGGCGTGGGCTGCCGAGCACTCGGTGCTGGTGGCGGTCGACGAGATCCAGGTCGGCTGGGGCCGCACCGGGCGGCTGTTCGCCCACGAGCACTACGGAATCACCCCCGACCTGATCGCCATGGGCAAGGGAGTGAGCTCCAGCCTGCCCGTGTCGGTGGTCAAGGGACGTTCGCACATTCTGGACCTGGCCCCGCCGGGCGAGATGTCCAGCACCCACGGCGGCAACCCGGTCTGCATGGCCGCCGCCCTGGCGAACCTGGACGTGTTCGAGGACGAGGACCTGGTGCGGCGGTCGGCCGACCTCGGGGAGCGGCTGGCGGCGTGGCTGCGGCCGATCGGCGACCGGCACCCCGACCGCATCAGGCAGATCGACGGCCGCGGCCTGTGGCACGCCATCCACTTCCGCGACCCCGACTCGGGCGAGCAGGCGTTCGAGCTGGGCGACCAGGTCGCCATGGAGTGCGTGCGGCGCGGCCTGATGAGCTTCATCACCGGCGGCGGCTTCTACCGGATCGCGCCGCCGCTGGTCATCGACGCCGAGGCGCTGGAAGAAGCGGTGGGCGTCGTCGGCGCGGTGATCGACGAGCTGCTGGCCTGAGCCGAGCGGGTCAGCCGGCCGGCGGCAGCCGCCAGCGGACGACCTCGCTGTGCACGACGAACTGCGCGTCGCGCCACGAGTAGCTGGTGACCAGCATGCCGTCGTCCAACTGCACCGTGCGGCCGAAGCCGCCGCCGGAGTAGACGCCGGGCGCGGTCTGCACGTCCAGCATCAGGCGGTCGTTGCGGAGATCGAACGCGATGCCGTCGTGCGTCTCCCGCCCCACCACGGCGCGCACGCCGAGCGGCCGGTGCAGCGCCCGCACGGTGAAGGTGAGCAGCAGCCGCCCGTCCTGTAGCCGCAGGATCGCCGGGTACATCTCGCCCGGCCGGCCGAATGCCTCAAGCGGACGGAACGAGCGCCCCTGGTCGTCCGAGGCGTAGAGGATCAGCCGGTCCACGTTGTCCGAGCGGCCGAACTCCGGGTCGTCGACCTCGACCGCGAACCGCCCTGCATGCGCGGAATCGAGCCGGGCCAGGACCAGGATGCGTCCCGAGGGCGCCTGCCACCAGACCGCCTCCCCCAGGAACGGGAACGGGTAGTCCTCGCCGAGCTCCTCGATCACCGCAGGGTGCCGCTCCGGCCAGGTCTCACCGCCGTCACGGCTGCGCCAGAGATACGGAGTGCCGGTCGAGCCGACACCCAGCAGCAGCGAGCCGTCGGCCAGCTCCAGCACGGTGCGGGTCGTGCAGCTCGAACCGCCGGGCGCCATGCCTTCCGGTTCGGCGACGGTGGTCGTCCACGTGCGCCCGCCGTCGGCCGAGCGGTGCACGAAGCTGCGCGTGTAACCGGTCGGATTGCGGACGTCGCGCGACAGGAAGTGGACGGTCATCAGCACCGTGCCGTCGCGCAACACCGTGAAGTATGGCTCGCGGCCGAGCAGCCCGTGACCGGTGGTGAGGTTCTCCGCGTCGCTCCAGGTGGCGCCGCCGTCCTCGGAGCGGAACAACAGGATCTCCTCCCGTTGCCTGCCCTCCTCGAGCTGAAACGGAGCGAACGCCACCAGCAGCAGCCGCCCGTCCGGCAACCGCGCGATGCACGGCTTGTAGTCGGCCGGCACCCCCACCGGCACCCGCTGGCCGGTGATGCGCTGTCCGGCGAGCGCCCGCGGCGACTCGATCCCGATCTCCACCGTCTCCATGACCGCTGAGGGTATACTCCCCGCACCGGAGGCGCGAGACATGGCGAGGCTGATCCCGGAGCAGCATCCCGAGCTGTTCAACTATCGAACGCTCACCGGCGAGGAGCTCGAAACCTTCGACCGGGACGGGTTCCTGCGCCTGGGGCGCACCCTGACCGACCAGGGGCTGGAGCGGATGCGGGCCGAGGCGATGACCGCCTGGGAGGCGGAGAAGGGGCCGTTCGACCCGGACGCCACGTGGTTGAAGAACTCGCTCCTGAGCGACATCCACCACCGCTCGGAGACGGTCCGCCGCTACTACTTCCACGGTCCCCCGGTGGACATCGCCGGCCAGATCATCGGCCCGAACGTGAAGGGTGCCACCTCGCAGCTCACCTTCAAGATGCGCGGCAACACCATGCCGTTCCACTGGCACCAGGACAACGCCTACGGCGAGCTGGACCCGTACACGGCGGTGACCTGTCTGACCGCGCTCGACGACGCGGCGGTCGAGAACGGCTGCCTGTGGCTGATCCCCGGCAGCCACCGCCAGGGACAGGCCGACCCGCAGAATCCGGAGGAGAAGGCGGCCCTGCTGCCGATCAAGCTGGAGGCGGACGAGAGCCGCGCCATGCCGGTGGCGATGAAGGCGGGCGAGGCGATCTGCTTCCACTGCTGGATGCTGCACAAGTCGGAAGGCAACCGGTCCGCCACCCACCGCCGCATCCTGTTCCTGCGCTTCGCCGACGCCGACGCGGTGGAGGTCTACAACGGCGGCGTGCCCCGCCTGGGCCGGCTGCTGCGCGGTTCCACCCGCTTCGCCGAGGTCGAGGCGTTCGAGGCCGACCTGGTCTAGGCTTCGCGCTGCCGGTCCCCCACGGCGGCGACGATGCGGTCGGCCAGCTCGTCCGGCGGCAGAGTGGCGTCCAGGGTGAGGTCGGCGTTGGCGCGGTACACCGGCGCACGCTGCGCCAGCATGGTGACCACCTCCTGCAGGCCGCCGCCGGCCAGGTTCGGACGGGTGGCGGCGCTGGCCGGATCGGCCTCGATCCGCCGCCACAGCTCCCCCGCGTCCGCCTCCAGGTAGACCACCAGGCCGTCGCGGCGGGCGTGCTCCTGGTTGACGGGGCGCATCAGGGTGCCGCCGCCGAAGGTGACCACGGCGTCATCGTGCGCGCACATCTCGGCCACCACCGAGCTCTCCACGTCGCGGTAGTACGGCTCCCCGCGGTCCTGGAAGATCTCCGCGATGGTCAGCCCGCAGTGCGCCTCGATGCCGCGGTCCACGTCCAGGTACTCCCACCCGAGCCGCTCGGCCACCAGCCGTCCGGCGGTGGTCTTGCCGGCAGCCCGGTATCCGACCAGCACCACGTGCATGATCGAGGATCATAGCGCGTCCCGTGGCGCCGAACCGAGAGTGCACCAACTCACGAGAGAGCTTGTACATAGTCAGACAACCGGCCATCATGAACGAGCGCGAGGAGCATGTGACCGAACCTGGCAGATACAGTCCGCCAAACCACGTTTCGACGAGTTCCAGCAACGGACGGTCTCGGAAGGACCGCAGATCCTGACGAAGCGGGACATGGAGACCGCCGTCCCCGTGCCGGTCGACCAGTGGCGGCGATTGGAGCGGCCGGGGAAGCCCCACATCAAGGAGCTGCTGCTCGCCCCGGAAGCGCGTACCGATGCGCTCACACCCCCGCGTCCGGACCATCTTCACCGCGTCTCTCCCGATTTCGCAAAGAGGTGACGAAATCAGCCGATGTGTCTGATCCCGAGAGTCTTCACGCCCGTTTGAGCCCACATGGACACGGCCGATTTTCGTGAGCTCGTCGAGTTGCTCCAAAACCTACTTCGAGAGGCAGGGGCGGCGGAGCTCGCCGACATCACGCTCTATGCCTCGCGTTCATCGGACACCGGAGAACTGCACCCCGTCTCTCCCAAGGACCACACGATCGCAATGTTGCAGGCGTTCGAACGCTACTTGTCGATACGTGACAAGCACACGTTCTCGACCGCAATGGCGAGAATCAACGAATCGCTGACCGAGACGTCAGTCGCCGATGCAGCCTTCGTTCCGCTATCAGACGCGGTGGAGGAGCCGTCAATTTCGCTCGGTGACGCGCCCTCCCTGAGCACCGTTCGCGAGGATATCCGGGCTCTCATCAACCAATTGCAGGAAGATGACGGTCCTCCGGGGAGAAGGGAGTGACCATGGACAAGATCCAAGCGCTAAACGCGATAACCTCGATCTCCAGCGTTATCGACGGCTCACCTCCACCGACCAAGGACTCTTGTCCGCACTCGATCAGGGCAAGCTCTACGAACTGTACGTCCTCTCCGAATTGCTGGTCGATCTACGGCGCCGGGGCTTCCTCCTTCGGTTTTCCGGGCAAACACTCAGATTCAAACAAGCGCCAGGGAAATCAAGGCCGCGGACCCGCACTTTCGAGTGACCGCCCCGGACCGAACGCCCCGTTGGCTATTCGTCGATATCGAATTCCACACCCTCGGCAATCACATTTGGCCCCTCACCGACCTGAGTGACCGTCACGAGCTCGACATCGTGTTGGTCGACGACACCGGGGACTATCCCAATCCCCACAACATCCTGCTCGCGGTGGAGTGCAAATCCTCCGCGAACTTCCGAAAGAGTCTCGTGAAGGAAGCACTCGGCATCCGCCGTGAATTATCGTTGCTTAAACCCGATGTCCACTCCAAACTCACCTGTCTCAGCGCATGTCGTCCGGTCTCCGTGCCCGCAGATCCAGCCTCCGAGTTCTGGTTGGCATACGTCGATGCCGCTGGCACGAGCTATTCACAAAGCCCGCGTGTTTTCGGGATCGACTTCAAGCACCTGCCACCGTAGCCGGGACGCTTGCCACCACCCAACCCGGATAAAATGCCAACGTCGAAAGATCTAAGCATGGAAACGATTTGCGGCATTCTGACCGCATACAAGACGACCAGAGCACCGCTGGAGGAGCCGGTAACGTCATAGCTTTCCGGGCGCCGACATTGCGCGCACTAGACGGAGTTCATCGCCGCCTACAGCGGTTTCGATCAGACACTGAAGCAGCTCGTCACAGTGGAGAACCGACTTAACATCCCTGAGCTGATCGCATTTCGACTACGAAATAAGCCAATGCGAATGAATGCCACGCACTGGTTGCCTTCTGGGGAGTGTGCCCTTGGTCACAGAGGACCTAGCATGATTCTCGATTCCGTGAACACATAGACAGCGAGCACGACCATGCCTTGTGGCCTGATCGCTGTCAGCAGAGACTCAGGCCCAGCGACTTCGGCTGCATCATCTGCTGCTCAACTCAGTGCCTCACCCCTCCGGTTTTCTGAATCCTGAAGGCGTGGGACGACACATCCCCAACGAACAGCCCGTTCTTGTTCTCGCCACGCGCTATTTGAACGGCTCGTTCTACGTCAGCTTTCCGAGTGTTCGCTCCGCCGTAGATTTCCCTTATCGCCTTTGGAGGAGGGTCAATTACCTTGATGAGCCACCCGTTCGCGTCCGTCTTACCGATGTCCCGCGCCTGCTCCAGATCCACCAGTAGCCGAACTTCCTTCTCGTACGCCCACGACATTCCCTTCACCAGCAACAACCGCGACAGCGATTGCCAACCCGTTCCAAACTCCGCGAGATCTGTACTCGTAAGTATCGGCAACCCTTCTCTACTCCGGCCTGCTCGCAAGTCACGTCGCATGTCCTCGCGGTTGACAAAATTCAGCCGGATAGCATCACTTGCATGCGGTTGGTACACGGGAGCCAACTCCGAGTAGACCACCGGCCTCAACTCAATCCCGAGAGCACTCAACGTCTCGGCGTCGTAACCCACAACGATGCCGGTATTGCGAGCGTAATGCGACCACATCGTGGGAACCAGAATATCCGTGCTTAACGAGACCACCCCCACCAGCGGATTCAGGTATTCCTGGATGAAAGTGGAAAGCCTCAAGTCGCCGTAGCGGAGCGACCGCGTCAGGAGTTCTTCCCATGGTACCGCTACACCCAAATGCCCTTCCAGCTTCGATTGCACCAGCGCCAGAAACTCAAGAGTGTCCGCCTGCTCGCTTCCCTTCACTGTTATGACGTTGCATTCCATGTCGTCGTTCAGGGCCAGCAACTGAGTCGCTCTCAGGCTTTCCGGTGCTCCCGCTCCGATAAGTTCACTGGGAATGTACTTGTACAGGATCTCGGGAATCTCGACGTCACCCCACACAAACTTTCGCGCGCACTCCTCCGATTGATGCATTTGGAGCCAGTGCGAGGCGATGTCCCCCATTCTCGACATCGCCAGCGCTCGATTCGCTCCACTCCAGGTCGATACTTCTGCGCAAGCCGCAGCAAGGCTCGTCACCGTGTTACGAATGGCCTGATCGTCGTACGGATGATGGCTTCCGTGGATCGAGCAATACAACCCTTGGGCAACCAATCGGTTCACCCGGTCGATCGTATCAGCCGGCAGACCGGCTGCGCCCCTCTGCTCCCCGCGTCGTTCATCAGGTTTCGCGGTGACGAACACCGCACCCCGTGGCGGCGACGGCCGACCTCTTTGGCGCTTCTTCTCTCTTCGAAGTTCGTCGAAGCCGGCAATCCTCTCCTCCATATCCAGAATATAGTGCTGATGCCGGACGTTCTCGGTCTTCTTTGTACGCTTATCCGCTTCATCGTGCGATCCGAAGCCTGAACAAAACGCCTCGTCCAACCTTCCTTTCGCTCCTTGGCAGTCGCAGTCGTCAGACAGGGCGTCGCACCAAGGGTAGGGAGACACCTCGATCCGGTATTCGTCGTCGTCCCATCCCGCCGGTAGTCGCTCCACAATTGACGCCCAGTTCGCGACGTAATGGGATAGTTTCGTGATCCTGAACGGGGTGACAGGGCAATGTCCGTCCATGGTGATGTAGTCGGTGCCATTGAATCGCGCCGCGAAGAACGCCGCCGCCTGTTCGGTCGACTCACACGAAGCTTGCACCTTCATCCATACTCGGGAATTGCTGATGACCACTTCATAGAGATGCCACATTGTCCCCTCCCGTACGCGCCTGATGTGTGAGAAAAGGCTGGGGCTGCTGTGTTGGACCATGCGGTCGCGGTTGTGTCAGAATTCGTCGAGCACAATCTCGGGCAGAATTAGCCTTTTTCGCCAAGTCGAGCCAAACGTCCGTGTCTAGGAGGATCTTGTTGACCACTTCGGGGATTGTCTCCTTCCTGCCAGGACTATAATCTCCGACATTCAACGACGATTTCATTCCTGACAGGGATTTTGATCGTGCGGCAGCCGCACTGGAAACCTTGCCCGGCGGCGTTGGACCCGTCAACGCGATTCGTCCTCGGCACATCTCAGTCGCAAGGGAAGCGACGCCCCAAACGATGGGATCTCTCACGCAGCGCCGCTATCCCGAAAGTGCTCGGCTCGCATAGCGTCCTGCGGGTGGACGCGACGGTGTTCAGGGCATGGGCGCGTCTCACGCATCGACAGTCGCACACGTTGATCCAGGACGCCATGATCGTGGCGGGGCCGAGGTGCACGGGCTCACCGCCGTCACCGCAACGCAGGTGGTTTCCGCACCCTGGGGGTGAGCGTGCTCGACCCGTTCGGGCCAGCACCGAAGACACCCCCGCCACCAGCGGAGAACCCGCCCGCACCGGCCGAGCCGGCGTGATACCCTCCGCGCGGGAGTGAGCCATGGACGGAGTCGCGCAACTGGTCGACGAGCTGTACATCAACGGATTCGCGATGATGGAGGACGCCATACCCATCCCCACCATCGAGCGCATCCACGCGGAGTTCCTACCGATGCTGGAGCACGTCCGCCACCGCGAGCATGAGCTCGGCCACGACGAGCGCGGCGACATCCGCGTCGGCTGCGGGCGCCTGCAGCACCCCAACCGCTACACCATGCAGTGGCCGTGGGAAGGTGGACTGGCCTGTCCGGAGATCGCCGAGCACCCGACCCTGCTGGCAGTGCTGGAGGCGTACTGGGAGACCGACGACTTCGTGGTCACCTGCCTGCACTCCAACACCCCGTATCCGGGGTCCATTCACCAGAACTGGCACCGTGACGCCAAGCTCATGACACCCCACGTGGCCGAGGAGCGGGTGCCGCACTTCGGGGTCAAGTTTCCGCTGGTCGACACGACCGTCGAGAACGGCAGTTTCGAGGTCCTGCCGTCGACCCAGCTCCTGGCCGATCCTGCCCGGGAAGACAACTACAACGACATCCTGGAGAGCGGCTCCTACCCCCACCGCATGCGGCTCAACATGAAACGCGGCACCCTGTGGGTGCAGGACCCGCGCGCCCTGCACCGCGGCACCCCGAACGGGTCCGATAGCCCGCGGCCGGAACTGGTGATCTGCTACACGCTGCGCCGCGTCGCTTCGCTCATGAACCGCCCGTTCTGGGTGGGGGCGCGCGAGTTCGAAGAGCTCTCCGAGCGCGGCCGCACGCTGTTCGAGCGTGCGACGATCCTGCCCGAGCGCACGGCCGCCTGACTGAGCGCGTCGTGGACCCAGTGAAGCAGCTCCGCAACGAGCTGTACATCAACGGATTCGCGGTGATGGAGGACGCCATACCCATCCCCAGCATCGAGCGCATCACGGCGTCGTTCATGCCGTTGCTGGAGCACGTGCGGGATCGCGACCACGAGCTCGGCCTCGACGAACGAGGCGACATCCGCGTCGGCTGCGGGCACCTGCAGCACCCCAGCCGCTACACCCTGCACTGGCCGTGGGAGGGCGGACTGGCCTGTCCCGAGATCGCCGAGAACCCCACCCTGCTGGCGCTGCTGGAGGCGTACTGGGAGACCGACGACTTCCTGGTCTCCTGCCTGCACTCCAACACCCCATACCCCGGCTCCGTCCACCAGAACTGGCACCGCGACATCCCGCTCATGGCCACGCACGTGGCGATGGCGCGGGTGCCTCACCTTGGGGTCAAGTTCCCGCTGGTCGACACCAGCGTCGAGAACGGCAGCTTCGAGGTCCTGCCCTCGACCCAGTACCTGGCCGACCCGCACGTGGAAGGCGACTACAACGACATCCTCGAGAGCGGCTCCTACCCGCACCGCATGCGCCTCAACATGAAGCGCGGCACCCTCTGGGTGCAGGACCCGCGCGCGCTGCACCGCGGCACTCCCAACCGCTCCGACGGCCCGCGCCCGGAGCTGGTGATCTGCTATTCGCTGCGCTGGGCCGCCCCGCTGCTGACCGGCCGCCGCCCGATCCGGATCGGCGCTCAGGAGTTCGAGCAGCTCTCCGAGCGCGGCCGCAAGCTGTTCGAGCAGGCGAAGATCCTGCCCGACCCCGCGGATGCCTGACGGAGGCTACGGACTCACGACGATCGTACCGTTGTCGCCGACGGCGACGATGCGGCTGTCGCCGGCGGTGACCGCGCCGAGATGCTCGCGGACGGGACTTGCGCTCGCCTGCCAGCGGTCCCCATCGCGGCTGTGCACGATCGTGCCGAGCTCGCCGACTGCCACGAAGCGCTCTCCTGTCCAGGTGACGCCCTGCAGATCCCGGTAATCTGCGGCGATTCCGCTGTCGAGCGCATAGACCCAACGGTCGGCGTCGGCACTGTGCATGATGGCGCCGCGCTCTCCCACGGCCACGAAGCGATCGCCGTTCCATGCCACGGCGCCCGGAACGTTGCCCCGCTCCCACGGTGGCGCGGAAACGAACGAGAGCGCCTCCGTCCAGCGGTCTCCGTCGGCGCTGTGCACGATGGTGGCGCCCCACCCCGCGGATAGACCTGCCGCCACGAAGCGACCGCCGCCCCAAGTGACGCCACGGAGATTGGCTCCACGGACGAGCCCGCCCGCTTCCTGCCACCGCGTGCCGTTTGCACTGTGCAGGAACGTGACGCTCCGTCCGACAGCGACGAAGCGACCACCTCCCCAGGCCACCGCCTGAGGAAACAGGATCCGGTTGGACGAACGGTCGCTACGGGCCTCCTGCCACCGGTCGCCGTCCGCGCTGTACATGATCTCTCCGAAACCGCTGACCGCGACATATCGACGGCGGCCCCACGTCACGCCAGTGAGTGGCGACACGCCAGTGGCGACAGGCGCTCGCCAGCGCAGCGCGACGGTCGCGTCCGACGCGTCCTCCCAATGATCGCCGCCGGAGCTGTGCAGGACCGTGCCGCCCGAGCCGACCGCGACGAAACGCTCCCTGCCCCAGGCGACGCCACTGAGATCGTGCAGGACCTCGGCCGCAGCGCTGTCTTCAGACTCCTCCCATCGGGTTCCATCGCTGCTGCGTATGATCCAGCCGCCTGTCCCTACTCCCACGAACCGTTCGCCGTCGGAGGCCACGCCCCGCAGGGTACGGCCCGTCTCGGGACCTTCGGGCACCTCCCCGGCCTGCTCCCAGTGGTCCCCGTCCGTGCTGTGCACGATCACGCCCTTGGGGCCGACGGCCGCGAAGACCTCTCCGTTCCAGGCCACGCTGGAGAGCCGCTCCCTGTTAGCGCTCCGGGCCGCCTCTTGCCAGCGATCGCCATCGCTGCTTCGCACGATCACGCCGCGGGACCCCACGGCCACGAAGGTCTCGCCGTTCCAGGCCACCCCGTCGAGCCAAGCCTCGGTTGCGCTGTCGCTCGCCGGCTTCCAGTGGTTGCCATCGCTGCTCCGGACGATCGCTCCGTCGTCGCCGACCGCGACGAAGGTCCCGTCGCCCCAGGTCACGTCGCGGAGGGACTCCGAGGTGCCGCTGTCACTCGCCGCCTCCCACCGGTCGCCGTCGGTGCTGTGGATGACTCCCTGCCCGAAGTCCAAGGACACCGCGACGAACCGTCCGCCTCCCCAGGCCACGGCGGTAAGCCACTCCGCCAGCGGCTTGACCTGTGCGCGCTCCCACCGCTCGCCGTCCGGGCTGCGCACGATCGATTCGTTGGCGACCGCCACGAAGATCCCGTCGCCCCAGGCGACGTCATGGAGCCGTTCCGTGGTGGCGGTCGCGCTCGCCTCTTGCCAGCGCTCGCCGTCCGGGCTGTGCACGATCGCGCCGTTCTCTCCGACGGCGACGAACGTCCCCTCTCCCCACGCCACGGATTCGAGGGCTACGGCGGCAGTTCCGGCAGGCGACGTGAAGCCGCGGCCCTGCCGCACCACTCGCCATGGCATCTCCACGGCGTCGCTGACGGCGGGCTCCGCGTCGCTTGGCCGGCCGACCACGATCGTGCCGTTGGTGCCCACGGCATAGACGGCACCCCCTCCCGAGGCGACGTCACGAAGAGGGTCCCCGGCGGCGCTGTCGCGTGCGCGGCGCCACCGGTCGCCGTCGGCACTGTACAGAATCACGTCACCGCCTCCTTGGGGGACGTAACGGGGTTCTTCGCCTTGAGCTCCGAGCAGGATCGCACGCTCACCTCCGACGGCCACGAATCTCGCGCCGTCCCACGCGACGGCATGGAGCAGCAGAGAGTCGGCGGCACGAGCGTCACTCGCCTCCACCCAGCGATCGCCGTCGACGGAGTGCACGATGGCGCCGTAGCCGACCGCGACGAACCGCTCGCCGTTCCAGACGATGGCCTCGAGCCCGTGCGAAGGGAGCAGGGCGACGCCGCTGGCATGCTCCCATATGGCCCCGTCGGGGCTATGCACGACCGCACCGCCGTCTCCTACGGCAACGAAGCGTTGACCGTTCCACGCAACGCCGCGCAGCGTGGCCTCGGTAGCACTGTCGCCGGCCCGCGCCCAACGGTCTGCGTCCCTGCTGTGCGCGATCGTGCCGCGGTCTCCGACCGCGACGAAGCGTTGGCCGCCCCAAGTGACGGCGTTCAACCCGAGCGCATCGACGTCATCGCCGGCCCGCTCCCAGCGGCTGCCGTCGTCGCTGTGCAGTATGGGCGCACGTGGCCCGACCGCGACGAATCGCCCCCCACCCCAGGCGACGTCCCCGAGCGTCGCCCACGTGGTGCGCTCCAGCGCCTCCTTCCAGAGTTCACCGTCGGTGCTGTGCAGGATCGTGCCCGAATCGCCGACCGCGACCAGGCGGCCATTGCCCGACGCGACCCCGAGGAGCTCGCGCCGGCGATCGGCCGCAGCGCTGTCAAGCGCCTCCTCCCACACGACGCTGTCGCCGCTGTGCAGGATCCTCCCAAAGATCCCGACCGCGACGAACCGCTCGCTGCCCCAGGCGACGCCCTGCAGATAGCCCTCGGGCTCCGGATCCGCGCGAGTCCAGTCAAGGCCGTCGTCGCTGTGCAGGGACGTGTCGAATCCGACCGCGACGAACCGCTCGCCGTTCCAGACGATGGCCTCCAACGAACGGGAAGCATCGTCGTCGCCCGCCTCCTCCCAGCGGTCGCCGTCGCTGCTCTGCACGATGGTTCCGAGGCCCCCGACGGCGACGAACCGATCTCTGCCCCAGACGACAGCCTGGAGTCCTTCGGACGTCGCGGTCTCGCTCGCCTGCTGCCAGCGGTCGCCGTCGCTGCTGCGCACGATCGTCCCGTCCTGGCCGACCGCGACGAAGAAGCCTCCACCCCACGCGACTCCTGACAGATAGGCTTCGGTGTCGCTGTCGCCGGCATGACTCCAGCGATCCCCGTCGGCGCTGAAGACGATCTCCCCGCCCAGCCCGACGGCCACGAATCGCTCGCCGTCCGATGCGACGCCAAAGAGGCGCGGGAAGTCAGCGGCCCAGGCGTCACTCGCCACCACCCATCGATCGCCGTCGACGGAGTGCACGATCGTGTTCCATCCGACCGCGACGAAACGGCCGCCGCCCCACGCCACGTCCCAAAGCGTGCTCGATGCCGGGTTGTCGGCCGCCTGCTGCCAGCGTTCTCCGTCCGTGCTCCGCACGATCGCGCCGTCCTCGCCGACGGCGACGTACGTCCCTGAGCCGAACGCAACGGAGAAGAGTGACATGCCCGTGGTGCCCTTGGGGGAAACGAAGCCACCACCCCCGTGCACGAGACTCCACTCCAGCCCGGCCGCTTGTTGGCGACCGGGTTCGGACTGTTGTGCCACGCCCAGCGAAAGAGATGAGAGAACCAGGATGGATACCCCAACCAAGCAGCGGATCGAGCCGAACCCGAGACCCAACCTGACGATACCCACGCCACGGAACCTGACGTTCACGCGGCTCACCTTCCTACATGCAGGTGACCGCCGGTGCCAACTCGGCATCAAGGGCTTACCACGATCGTGCCGTTATGCCCGACCGCTACGAAGCGCTCGCCGTTCCATGCCACGTCGCTGAGCCAGTCGAACGTAGCGCTGTCTGCCCTCTCCCAGGAGCTCCCGTCGAGGCTGTGCATGATCATGCCGTCCGCCCCGACGGCGATGAAGCGGCCATCTCCCCACGCAATTTCGGAAAGGAACGAGTACTCCGGAATGAAGCTAGCCACCTCCCACTCGACTCCATCGCGGCTGTGCACGGTTTCGCCGTTGCCCACCGCGACGAACCGACCGTCACCCCAGACGACGCCGGAATACTCGATCCAACCGGACACGGCGGGAACGCTCGCGACGTGCCAGCGATCGCCGTCTTCGCTGTACAGGATAGTCGGGTCCCTGGAGTCGAAGTCCCTGCCGCCGACCGCGACGAACCGATCTTCTCCCCATTCGACATCGAACAGAATCGTTGCGGCCGAGGTCGCGGGATCGGTCGCCTGCACCCAGCGATCGCCGTCGCCGCTGTGCACGATCGTTCCTCCGCGGCCCACGGCGACGAAGCGCTCGCCGCTCGCGGCGACACCTTCGAGGTTGGTGTCGGTTGCGCGATCACGCGCCGCCTGCCAGCGATCTCCGTCGCTGCTGTGCAGGATGCTGCCGAACCCGACCGCCACCAGCCGGTCGCCGTTCCACGTCACGCTGGTCAGGTAGTCCCACGTCGTGTCGTCGCCCTCTTCCCAGAGCTCCCCGTCACTGCTGTGCAGAAACGTGCCGTCCCCAACGAGAGCGAGGAACCTCCGGCCGTTCCATACGACAGCGGAGATCCCCGGCAACGTATCATCGCTGGCGGTCGCCTCTCGCCAGCGATCCCCGTCGTTGCTCCGCACGATCGCACCGGCGCTCCCGAACGAGACAAGATGCGTCCCGCTCGCTGCAACGCTTCCGAGATCCTGCGACGTGGCGCTGTCGCCCGCGCGATGCCAGCGGGAGCCGTCGCTGCTGTATGCGATCGTGCCGCGCCAGCCGACGGCGACGAACCGCTCGCCGCTCCAGGTCACGTCTCGGAGATCGACAGAACCCAGTTCGTCGATCTGGTCGGCCAGCCGCCAGCGGTCGCCGTCGCGGCTGTAGACGACCCTGTCGGGCGCGACCGCGACGAACAGTTCACCGTTCCATGCCACGCTCTCGAAAAACTCCGAGGTACCGCTGTCGCTCGCCACCGTCCACCGGCTGCCGTCGGTGCTGTGCACGATCGTCCCGTCCTCGCCGACGGCGACAAACCGTCCCGCACCCCAGACGACACCGTAGAGCGATGCCGAAGTGGCGCTGTCGGCCGCCTCCCGCCAGCGGTCCCCGTCGCGGCTGTGCACGATCGCTCCCTTGTAACCCACGGCAACGAAGCGGCCCGCGCCCCATGCGAGGTCGCTGGCGAAATTGAGGCGGTCGGTCGCGGCTTCCCAGTGATCTCCGTCGCGGCTGCGCACGACCGCACCGTTGATCCCGATAGCGACGAAGCGCTGACCGTTCCACTCGACGCATCGCAGGTAGTCCTCGTTGGCGCTCTCGGCTGCCCGCTCCCAGCGATCCCCGTCCTCGCTGTGTACGATCAGGCCGTCGCGCCCGACCGCGACGAAGCGATCGCCGCCCCAGACGGCATCGTTGATCTCCGCCCCTGTACTTCCGGTCGGAGACGTGAAGCCACCACCCCGCCGCACAAGCCTCCACTCCACTCCAGCATCCGTCGCGGGTCGAGAATCGTGTCCCTCCGCTGCGTCCGGCTGCAGCCTGGATGCGACGATGGTGCCGTTGTCACCGACGACGAAAAAGCGCCGGCCGTCCCAGGCAACCCCGTGGAGCTCATTGCCGGTACCGGTGTCGGCCACGGCCTTCCAGCGGTCGCCGTCGCGACTGTGCACGATCGTGCCGCCCGCACCGACGGCCACGAACCGCTCGCCATCCCAGGCGACGCCGGAGAGCTGGTGCGAGGTCGTGATGCCGAACTCCCATTGCCAGCGATCCCCGTCGCCGCTGTGCACGATCGTTCCATACGATCCGACCGCCACGAATCGTTTTCCGCTCCACGCTACCGCACGGAGGTCTTCCGACGTGGCTCCGTCACTCGCCTCCTTCCACTGGTCCCCGCTGCTGCTGTGCACGATCGCTCCGTTCGCGCCGACCGCAACGAATCGCTCTCCGCTCCATGCCACGCCACGCAGGTCTTCCGACGTTGCGCTGTCGCGCGCTTCGTGCCAACGGTCACCGTCACCGCTGTACACGATCGTCCCACCCGCACCGATCGCCACGAACCGCTCGCCGCTCCACGCCACGCCATGGAGGGCTGACCTCGTGGCGCTGTCGCGGGCTCGCGCCCAGTGGTCCCCGTCGCCGCTGTGCACGATCGAGGCGTTCCAGCCGACGGCGACGAAGCGCGTGCCGTTCCAGGCGACGTCAGAGAGCGGCATCACCGCGTCGATGGCGGTGTGGCTTGCCGCCTCCCAGTCGTCCCCGGCGTCGCTGTGGACGATCGTGCCGCGCCATCCGACCGCGACGAGTCGGTCCGGGCTTCCGGCAACCGCCGTAAGCTGCGGCAACACGTCATGCACCGGGCTGCCGGTCGCCTGCTCCCAGCGCTCCCCGTCGCGGCTGTGCACAACAGCCCCGTCGACGCCGACGGCCACGAATCTGTCTCCGCCCCAGGTGACGCTCGAGAGAACAACACTCCCCGGGTCGGTCGCCTGCTGCCAGCGATCACCGTCCGTGCTGTGCACGATCACACCGCTGGAGCCCACGGCCACGAATCGTTCGCCGCTCCAGACGACGCTGAATAGCTGCGACCAACCAACTGAACCACGCTCACTCGCCCGGACCCACCGGTCGCCGTCAACGCTGTGCAGGATCGTGCCACCATCCCCGACCGTCACGAACCGCTCGCCGTTCCAGGCTACCGAGTGCAGGTAGACCGACGCAGCGCTTTCGCTAGCCCGTGACCAGCGGGTGCCGTCGGCGCTGTACACGATCGCCCCGTTGCGGCCCACGGCCACGAAACGCTGGCCGCTCCATGCCGCACCGGAAAGCCACTCCGATTCCGCGAGGCCGTCGTCGGTCGCTTCTTCCCAGCGTTCCCCGTCGTCGCTGTACAGAATGCTGGTTCCAACGGCGACGAAACGATGGCCGCCCCAGGTGATGCCCAGGAGTCCGGCGGAGGAATCGATCGCCTTGATCCAGTGACCTCCGTCATCGCTGTACAGGATCGTTCCCGATCCTCCGACGCCGACGAAACGCCCAGCGCCCCAGACGACGCTGAACAGTGGTTCCGAACCGACGTGAGTGCTTCCGTCCGCCTCCTGCCAGCGATCACCGTCGGTGCTGTGCACGATCAGGCCATCATCCCCGACCGCCACGAAGCGATCTTCTCCCCAGGTGACCTCGTTCAGCGATGCCCCTGTTGCTCCGGACGGTGTCCGAAAGCCGCCGCCCGCTCGCAGCAGTTCCCATTCGACTCCTGCCGGGGATGCCACGACCTGCTGTCCGTCGGCGACCCCATCCACGGGATCATCGACGAAGGCATCGGCCTCTGCCTGATCCAGCTTCGGCGGCGCGTCCTCGCTCAGGACTTCCGCTTCGTACGGACCCGCCGCGATCGTCGCGTTCTTTCCCACGGCGAGGAAGCGGTCGCCGGCCCAGGCGACACCGAAGAAGGCATCCGCGGCCTCGCCGTGTTCAAGGCGTTCCCAGCGGTCGCCGTCGCTGCTCGACAGGGTGGCTCCTCCCGTCCCGATGGCGACGAAGCGCTCGCCGCCCCACGCGACGTCGGAGAGGTACAGACCGGCCGCGACGGTACCATCGCTCGCCTCCTGCCAGCGATCGCCGTCGGCGCTGTGCAGGAGGGTCTCGAAGCCGACGGTGACGAACCGCTCGCCGTTCCAGGCGATCGCCTCCAGCCCGCTGACGCCCGCGGTCGCGGTGGCAGCGGCGCTGGTCCATCGGTCGCCGTCAGGGCTGTGCACGATCGCGCCGTCCCAGCCGACGGCCACGTAGCGCTCGCCGCTCCACGCCACGCCGGCGAGCGTGTCCGACGTGGCGCTGTCGCTCGCCTCCATCCAGCGGTGACCGTCACTGCTGTACAGCACCGCGCCGCGTCCACCGACCGCCACGAACCTGCCATCTCCGGCCGTAACCGCGTTCAGCTCGTGGGCTTCGACGCTACTGCTGGCCTGCTGCCATCGGTGTCCGTTGGGGCTGTGCACGATCGCGGCGCCGCCCACCGCTACGAAGCGCTCGCCGTTCCACGCCACGCTCCTGAGCGCGTCCCACGCGGAGCTTGACCGCGCCTCGCGCCACAGCTCTCCATCGACGCCGTGCAGGATCGTCCCGTCCTCGCCCACCGCAATGTACCGCTCGCCGTTCCAGAAGACGTCGTTGAGCGCGATGGGGTCGGATGACCGGGAAGTCGAGAACGTCCCGCCGCTGCGGACCAACCGCCAACCGGCAACCGGTTCCGTTCGATCCGGGCCTGGGTCCTCCGCCGGCACCGCGGCGCTCCGTGTCTCGGTTGGCGCTGGAGCCGGGGCGGGCTCCCCGTCGGCCACCGTCACGGGTGGACTCGTCACGATCGTGCCGTTCCAGCCAACCGCGATGAAGCGACCGCCGAGCCATGCGACCGACTCCAGCCTGTCGGCGGTGGCGCGATCCCGCACCACCTCCCACCGCTGTCCATCGCTGCTCTGCACCATCGTGTTGCCATATCCGCCGACCGCCACGAACCGATCGCCGCTCCACGCGATGCTCGTGAGCTGACTCCCGTCGGCATGGCCGTCCGAGCCCTCCCAGCGGGCGCCGTCGCTGCTCTGCACGACCGTCCCGACGTCGCCGACCGCCACGAAGCGGTCCCCGGCCCAGATGACGTCGCGGAGCCAGTACGAGCCGTTCCGGGCGACTTCCCATCGATCCCCGTCGGCGCTGTACACGATGACGCCGTCACGCCCGACCGCCGCGAAGCGCTCCCCGTTCCAGGCGACGCCGCTGAGCGTGCTCGAGGTGGCGCTGTCACTCGCCTTCACCCAGCGGTCGCCATCGGCGCTGTGCACGATCCTGCCGTTCTCGCCGACCGCCACGAATCGATCGCCGCTCCAGACAACGGCGTACAGCCCTTCGTCCCACGCGTGCGGCCCCGACCCGGCGTTGTCGCTGGCCTCCTGCCAGCGGATGCCGTTGCTGCTGTGCACGATGGTGCTGCCCCACTCCCCGACGGCGACGAACAGCTCACCGTTCCACGCGACGTCGCGGAGACCATCGTCGGTGCCGGCACCGCGGACCGGCTCCCAGCGCACTCCGTCGCTGCTGTGGAGAATCGCGGCCTCGCCTACCGCCACGTAGCGATCGCCGTTCCCGGCAACGGCATGGAGCGTCGGCAGCAGGTCGTCCTGACCGCTGTCGGTCGCCTCCTCCCACCGGTCGCCGGCATCGCTGTGGAAGATCGCGCCGCCCCACCCGACCGCCACCAGGCGGGAGCCGTTCCAGGCCACCGCGTTGAACGCGTGCAGGGAGTGCTCTTCGGCGGCCTCTTCCCAGGTATCCCCGTCGGCGCTGTAGACCGCGACGCTGCTGGTCCAGTACGGCATGACCGCGACAAAGCGCGTGCCAGTCCAGACGACGCTGCTGAGCTGAATCCAGCCGGTGCTGTCGGCCGCCTCTTCCCACCGGTCGCCGTCGGCGCTGTGCACGATCGTGCCTTCGTCCTCGCCGACTGCCACAAAGCGGCCGTTGCCGAAGGTGACGTGGTCGAGCCGTTTCGAGGTCGCGCTCTCGCTCGCACGCTCCCACCGGTCGCCGTCGGCGCTGTGCACGATCGTGCCCTCGTCCCCAACCGCAACGAACCGGCCGTCGCCCCAGGCGACGCCTTCGAGGGACTCCTCCGCCGGGACCCGTGTCGCTTCGCGCCACCTCGTGCCGTCTGCGCTGTGCACGATGGTGCCGCCCCATCCGACGGCAACGTAGCGTTCACCGTTCCAGGCGACGTCGTAGAAGCTGCCATCCGGAACCTGCCCCGCCTTCTGCCACCGATCGCCGTCGCTGCTGTACGCGATGGCGTTCCATCCCACGGCCACGAAGCGGCCGCCGCCCCAGACGACGCCCGAGAGTCCCTCCCGTGTGGCGCCCTGGCTCGTCTCCTGCCACCGGTCGCCGTCGGCGCTGTGCACGATCGTGCCGTCGTGTCCGACGGCGACGAAGCGTCCGTTACCCCAGGCGACGTCGACCAGGACCTGTCCGGTGGTGCCCGCCGCGGAAACGAAGCCCCCGCCCTGCCGCACCAGTCCCCACTCCATCGCGCCAGCGACCGCCGCCACGGCGTCCTGCGGGGCGCCCGTCGCCTCTGCGCGATCCGTCTCCGCGGTGGACTCGCCGGACTCCGGTGCAGCGTCCCCGCCCGGCTCGGGCGGGCTCACCACGATGGTGCCGTTGTCCCCGACCGCGACGAAGCGCCGGCCATCCCAGATGACGTCGCTGAGACGGTCATCCGTCGCGCTGTCTGCTGCCCTCTCCCACGTGTCCCCGTCGGCGCTCTGCATGATCACGCCGCCTTTCCCCACGGCGACGAAACGACCGCCGCCCCAGGTGACTCCCTCCAGGTAGAAGAACTCAGGTACGGCGCGCGCTTCCTCCCAACGATCACCGTCGCTGCTGTAAAATGCGCCGGATCCGACGGCGACGAATCGCTCTCCGTTCCAGGCGACGCCTGCGAGCGAGTCCGAGTCGGGCGAGTAGCTCGCGCGCTCCCAGCGATCACCGTCGCTGCTGTGCACGATCACCGAGGCGACGGGCAGACCGTCATCGACCATGACCCCGACGGCGACGAGACGGTCCCCGCCGCAGACGATGTCAAGGAGGATCGTCTGCGACGACGTCGCGGCGCCGGTTACCTCCTCCCAACGATTGCCGTCGCTGCTCCGTATGATCGCATCGCCCCACCCGACCGCGACGAACCGGTCCCCGCTCCACGCAACCCCGAAAGGAAGGAGATCCGACGACGGGTCGGCCGTATCGATCCAACGCCGCCCGTCGGTCGCCTTCCGCCAGCGAATGCCGTCGCGGCTGTGCACCGTGCCGCTGCCGCCGACGGCGACGAACCGGTCGCCGCCCCATGCTACGCCCTGGAACTGGCCCCAGAAGTCATCGACTCCGGCTTCTTCCCATGCTGCGCCGTCTCGGCCATGCAGGATCGTGGTGCCATCACCGACCGCGACGAGTCGGCCGTCGCCGTACGCGATCGCGTGCAGGTCCGGCATCGTCTCACCGCTGTCTTCCGCGAGCTCCCAAGCGACACCATCTCGACTGCGAAGGACGGCTCCGTCCCGGCCGAGGGCGACGAACCACTTACCACTCCAGGCGATGCTGCCGAGCAGATCCCACGTCATCCGCCCAGACCGTTCCCAGCGCTCCCCGTCGCCGCTGTGCAGGATCGCCCCGCCCCACCCCACCGCGACGAAACGCGCCCCGCTCCATACGACGTCCATGAGCCGTGTGTCGGCGGCGCCGTCGCTCGCGTGCGACCAGTCGATCCCGTCGCTGCTCCGCAGGATCACGCCGTCATCGCCGACCGCAACGAAGCCTGCGCCGTTCCAGGCGACGCTCTGCACGTCGACCGACGTCGGCGCGTTCGCCGCCGCCCACCTGTCTCCGTCACCGCTGTGCAGGATCGTTCCGCCGTTCCCGACCGCGACGAAACGCGAATTTCCCCAGGCCACGCCGTTCAGCCACTCGGTCGTGGGACGGACGCTCGCCAGCTCCCAGCGATCGCCGTCGCGGCTGTGCACGACCGCGCCGTCCCATCCCACCGCCACGAACGCGTCGCCGCTCCAGACGACGCTCTGCAGGCTGCCGGAGGTCTCGACGTGACGCGCCCTCACCCAACGGTCGCCGTCGCTGCTGCGCACCACCGCGCCGCTCGGCCCGACCGCGACGAAGTGCGTTCCACTCCAGGCAACGCCTTCAAGCCACTGCGACGTGCCGCTGTGAGTGGCGTTCCGCCACCGGTCACCGTCGCGGCTGTGCACGATCGTGCCGTGCCGGCCGACCGCGACGAATCGCCCGGCGCCCCACGCGATGTCGTTCCCGACGACGCCGGTACGACCGGTCGGCGACGTGAAGCCGCCGCCTTGTCGAACCAGACGCCACTCCAACCCCGCGCCGGCGACGGACGGAGTGTCCTGGACCGGCGCGATGTCTCCCGGCCCGCACTGAAGGACCGGTGCGCCCTGCGCTCCCCAGCAGGAGATGAGCGCGATCGCACCCGCCAGCAGAGCCCGGCCGCCGGTCCCTGCCGTGCGATCTGGTCGCTTCATACGGTCCTCCATCGCCTGCTCCGCGGGCTCATGGGATCGGTGCTGTCGACGTCAACCGAACCGGCCCCTATGGACCAGTCGCCACGTGTTTCCCGCGTCGCGTTCGGTCCCCGGCAACTCCTGCGGCATAGCTTGGGCGACCACAAGGATCAGGGACACCGCCAGGCAACTGCGGAACCCGACGCGGATGGGCAAGCTGGATCGACTCATGCCGCAGACCGTCTCTTCGCAGATGGCATCGGGACGTGTCAGAACAACGGTCGTTCTCCCGGGCGGCTGGCGGAGCGGATGAGGGCGACCCGGTCCTGGTGGGCGCGCACCTGCGCGTCGACGACGGCCGGATCCCAGTGGGCGAGCAAGGCGTCGCGCAACTCCGCCTCGATGTCCGCGACGTCCGGGTCTCCGGCGCGGTTGTGGAACTCGCCCGGATCCTGCAGCAGGTCGAAGAGCTCCGCCTCGGGATCGTCCCCGCCGGACAGGCAGAGCTTCCAGGGGCCGCGGCGCAGCATGGCCCGCGGGCGGTCGGTGCCGTGCGCGGTGTGCTCGGCGAACGCCTCGTCGGGCCAGGCGCGGATCGCCTCGGCCGAGCCGTCGATCAAGCCGGCGAGGCTGTGGCCGTCCAGCTCCAGCCCCGGTCCGGCCGCCCCGGCGGCGTCCACCAGCGTGGCGGTCACGTCGACCAGCGACGTGCACGCGGGGATCCTCTCGCCTGCCACGCCGCGCCCCGGCCAGCGGATCTGCAGCGGCACGCGCGCCGACTGCTCGTAGAACGACATCTTGCGCCAGAGCCCGTGCTCGCCGAGCAGCTCGCCGTGGTCGCTGGTGTGCACGACGATGGTGTTGTCGGCCAGCCCGGTCCGGTCCAGGACGTCGAGCAAGGCTTCGAGCTTGCTGTCGGCGTAGCTCACCAGCCCGTAGTAGGCGGCGCGGGCGCGGCGCACCTGGTCGTCGGTGTGCTCGTGGAAACCGAATGCGCGGCGCAGCCGTTGCGATGCCGGCGACAGCTCCTGCGGGTGGCCCGCCGGCAGCTCGGGAAGGTCGGCGTGCTCGGGGAAGTACTGCGAGAAGAACGGCTCCGGCACCACGAACGGGTAGTGCGGTGCGATCAGGCCGACGCACAGGGCGAACGGCGCATCGGCGCCCTCGCGCGTGTGCAGATACTCGATCGCGCGCTCCACGGCGAGGTCGTCCGCCTCGATCTCCGGGGTCGTGCCGGGGCCGGTTTCCACCGGCTGCTCCATGGGAGCATCGGCGTCGATCTCCGCTCCGAAGCGGCGGCCGTGCTCGGGCACCCTCGACCCGGTGCGCGTCACTCCGGACCAGGGCTCGGCCGCCTCGGGGACGCCTTCCGCCCACCGGTACACCGGATGCACGAGATCGGCGTGCAGGTCGACGGCGAGCTGGCGCTCGAAGCCGTGCAGCCGGTCCGGGCCGATCAGGTGCATCTTGCCGGACAGCACCGCCTCGTAGCCCTGCGCGCGCAGCAGGTAGGGCCACGTGACCGCGTCCACGGGCAGCGCCGTGGAGTTGTCCCAGCCGCCGCAGCGGTGGGTGTAGCGGCCGGTCATGAACGACAGCCGCGACGGCACGCACAGCGGATTGTTGCAGTAGGCGGCGTCGAACGTGACACCCTCGCGCGCCAGCCGGTCCATGCCCGGCGTGGCGATGAAAGGATGGCCGTAGGTGCCGGCGAACTGCGCCGCGTGCTCGTCGGTCATGAGGATCAGGATGTTCGGCCGCCCGCCGTTGCGGTCGCTCACGGCTTGCCTCCGGCCACGCGGACGTTCGCGCAGGCGACGTAGCTCGCCGCCGGCGACAGCAGCCAGACGATCGCCTCGGCCACCTCCTCCGGCTCGCCCGCGCGGCGGGCCGGCACGACCTGCGCTCCCCGCTCCAGTGCGCCCGGATGGGGCATGGCCGTGCGGATAGGGCCGGGGCTTACGGTGTTGACGCGCACGCCCTCGGCCATCACCTCCTGCGCCAGGCCGATGCCGAAGCTGGTCACGGCTCCCTTGGTGGCCGCATAGTGGACGGCGACCCCGGGCTCGCCGACGTACGAGGCTCCCGAGGATACGTTCACGATCGCGCCGCCCGTGCCACCGTGCTCGGTCGACATGCGCTGCAGCGCCTGCTGGGTGCAGTGCACGACGCCCATCACGTTGACCTGCAGCAGCCGCTCCATGTCCGCGGGATCCAGGTCGATCACGCGGGTGCTCGGCCCTATCATGGCCGCGTTGTTGACCAGCGCCGTGACCGGGCCGAGCTCGCTGTCCACGGTGGCGAACATCTCCGCCACCTCGTCGGCGCGGCCGACGTCGGCGTACACGGCGATGGCACGTCCGCCGGCGGCCTCGATTTCCGCGCACAGCTCGCGCGCCGGCTCGGGCTCGGTGCGATAGTTCACGCACACGCGGTAGCCGCGTTCACCCAGCAGGCGCGCGGTCGCGGCGCCGATCCCGCGGCTGGCTCCGGTTACGATGGCGACGTCGGCCACGCTGCAAACCTCCCGCCCGGCGGTGCTCCACCAGGTGGTCCGAGCATAGCGCGCCCCGTTTGCGGTGTCGTGGCACGGGTGCTCCGCGCGCCAGCCGGACGCCTGTCCAGGGCGCCGAGCTCACTTCGACGTCGAAGTTCGCGATACACTCGGCCCATGGGTGTCGCGGTCAACCAGCCTGCCCCTGACTTCGTTCTGCCCGGTGCGGACGGCACCTCCCTGCAACTCAGCTCGCTGCGCGGCCGCAAGGTGGTGCTGTTCTTCTACCCGCGCAACAACACGCGGGGATGCACCGCGGAAGCGTGCGCATTCCGCGACGCCTACGAGGAGCTGACGACCGCCGGAGCCGAAGTGGTGGGCGTCAGCAGCGATTCGGTGGAGTCTCACCGGAGGTTCGCCGCGAGCCGGGACCTTCCGTTCCCGATCGTGAGCGACCGGGACGGCTCGGTGCGGCGGCTCTACGGTGCGAGCTCGGCGGTGCTGCTCGGCACGACCGGCCGGGTGACGTACCTCATCGATGAGGAGGGCGTCGTGCGCGACCTGTTCTCATCCGTGTTCCGTCCCCTGGAACACGTGCGGCGCGCCCGCGCCTGGGTCGAGAACGCTTGATGACCGGACACGGCCGGCCGCAGGAAGACCGGAGTCGCCGCCGCCGATGGTCCGCACTCCTGCTCGCGCTCGTCGCCGTCGCGGGTCTGGCAGCCATGCCGGCCGAGGCGCAATCCAAGGTTCCGCGCATACAGCGTGTCTCCTTCGCGAACAGCCCGGCGCGGGGAGATACGTTCGAGCTCGGCGAGAAGATCGAGGTGACGGTACGGTTCGATCGGACCGTGGAGCTGTTCAACGATGGCATGTTGAAGCTGGCACTGGCCGTCGGCGACGGCACCCGGTACGCGCAGTCCTATTCCATCACCAACCAGCAGGAGTTGAATTTCTATTACAGGATTGGCGCCGACGACCATGACGCTGACGGTATCAGCATCCCCGCGGGAGAACTCCTGCTCGAACACGGAACGTTCACGGACCTGGCCGACCGAAGCACCGATGCGGAGCTGACCCATGGGCCGATTCCGGCCGGCGCGAGCCGCAAGGTGGATGGCAGCCGGATCACGGCACCGCGAATCAGCCACATCTACTATCTTCGCGGCCGCCCGGGGGTCGGTGGCAGGGAGTACCGCCACGGCCACCGCATCCAGGTAAGGGTCGAGTTCGACAGAGCCGTGCACGTGACCGGCGTACCGCAGATACCACTGATGATCGGAAGTGAAACGCGGCAGGCAACCTTTATTCCGGACCACTGGGACTTCGTCAATCCGGAGAGCAGCCTGTACTTCTGCTACTCGGTGAGGCCGGAAGATCGAGATACCGACGGGATCAGCATCCCCGCCGACTCACTGTCCCTCAACGGCGGAGCCATCACGCTTGCCGGCGATGCGGCAACGGAGGCCGTCCTGACCCATGTCGCGGTCGAGGATCGTTACACGAAGGTGATCGGAACCAGGACGGGAATGGAGGTCGTTCGCCACACGATTTCCGAGGCGTGGAAACAGCTCATTGAAGGTGTCCTCGACGTCGTAGCGCCGTACCGCGTGACCCGCTCGTATCCCGCCGAGATTCCTTGCCCCGGGGAGAGCTGAGAAACCTCACCCCATCGAGCTCATCGCCTGGCGTGCGGGGCCGGCGCCATCACGGCGGCGTGACAACTCGGCACCCGCCGCCCGCAGAACCGCTTCCGCGGCTCGCCTGTCGATGCGGAACTCTTCCACGAACTCATCAAGAGGCACGCCGTCCGCGAGCCAGTCGAAGAGATGTTGCACCGGGAGCCGGCTTTCGCGGAAACACGGCGCCCCGCTCATCCGCTCGGGATCGACCCAAACTGCCTCTTCCATCGTCATTTCGGCTCTCAGCATCTGGTGCCTCTGGTCGCAACCACGAGTATACCCGGCGACCGTTGCATCTGTGCTGTCGTCTTCGCGTACCTCTTGAGGGCAGCGCTCGCCGCCCGGCGGACACACTCGACGCCGAAGCTAAGCCCGGATTATTCGCGCCTCGTGGCGACAGTTGGCTGAACCCGGAGTATTCACCGAGGGGTAGGAAAAGAATAGGCGCGTCCGCCGATTTGCAATAGAGTCAAGGTGTTAGACAAACACCACCGCAAAGGACGAGACACGCCGTGGGTGAAACTCTACCGATCTTTTCGACCACCTTCAACCGCTCCGTGCAGGTCGAGGCGCGGGCGGATCATCTGAGCGCCGACAGCGGCGCGCTGCTGCTGCGCGAGATCCTGGAGCGCACCGGGATCGTGGAGTGGATGACCGCGCGGCTGGTCGATCCGCGCGACCCGAACGCGATCACCTATCCGCTGGCCGATCTGCTGCGCACCAGCCTGCTGCTGCTCGGCCAGGGCTGGCGCGACCAGGACGACTCCGACCGGTTGCGGCATGACCCGAGCTTTCGGGTGGCCAACGACACCCGCCGCGGCACCATCGCGCTGGAGGCTCACAACGTGTTGCCCTCGCAACCGACGATGTCACGGTTGCTGGACGCCTTGAGCGGGGAGGCCAATCAGGAGGTGGTGCGCGAGGCGGTCGGCGAGTTGGCGCTGCGCCGGCTGTGGATGGACAACGGGCGGCGCAGGCGCAAGCGGCTGATGATCGACGTCGACGGCTTGCCGGTGCAGGTCTACGGGCAGCAACCCGGCAGCGAGTACCACGGGCACTATCGGCAGCGCATGTACCACGCGCTGGTGGCCAGTTGCGCCGAGAGCGGCGACCTGATCGACGGCACGCTGCGGCGCGGCGCGGCAGCGTCGGCCGACGGGGCGTTGCCGTTCATCGAGACGGTGGTCGAGCGCTGCCTCAAGCGGGTGTGTGAGTCGGTCCTGGTGCGCTTGGACGCCGGGTTTCCCGGCGGCCAGACGCTCAGGGGGCTGGAGGCGCGAGGCATCGACTACGTGGCTCGCATCCGCAACAACACGGTGCTGGACCGCATGGCGCAGCCTTACCTGCGCCGTGCGCCGGGGCGTCCGCCGCGCGAGGGGCGGGCGTGGTGTCACGAGCTGCGTTACCAAGCCGACTCCTGGGACCACGCACGGCGGGTGGTGCTGGTGGTGGTGGAGCGCCCAGAAGAACTGTTTGTCGATCACTTCTGGCTGTTGACCAACCTGCGCCGCGACCGCTACAGCGGCGCGCGGCTGTTGGGGCTGTACCGCATGCGGGGCAAGGCCGAGGGGCA